>JAXLUR010000009.1:0-291555 GCA_046329435.1 Saprospiraceae bacterium | reverse complement strand
CCCCCCCCAAAAAAACAACCCCTCAGGGACGCATACCCAAACGAACCCGTGGATCCGATAACGTGTATAATACGTCGGCCACCATATTGCCGAGAATGGTCAGCGCTGCCGCTATCATCATGATCGCAAAAAGAACAGGATAGTCCCGGCCGATGAACGATGCCTGGGTCTGAGTGCCCATACCCGGAAACCCGAACATGAACTCGACAACCAGCGAACCGGCGAATACAGCCGGAAATACACTGGCAAACACCGTAATGATCGGAAATAGCGCATTCCGAAAAGCATGATGCCAGTACACCCGCTCTTCCGGTACCCCTTTGGCCCGCGCCGTCCGCACAAAATCCTGCGTGAGCGCATCCAGCATACTGCCGCGCATTTGCATGGCAAATACCGCCAGCGCATGCAAGGTCAGGGTCAGTACGGGCAAAATGAACTTGCTTGCATTGTACGAACACCAGCTCCAGAAGGGCAGCCCGCTTTTGCACCAAGGGCTTGGCGCAATACCGCGGATCAGGTCAAAACCGTAGCCCGGCGTCGCGAACCAGAGAATCAGCATGCCGCCCAGCCAAAACGTAGGCAAGGCATACAAAAACAACAACAAACGCCGCGCCCAGGCTTCCGATGCCCGCCCGTTTTCCCTGGCCATGTACACGCCCAGCGGGATGGCTACAAGATAGGCCAGCAAAAGGGCCAGCCCGTTGAGCAGCAGGGTGGGCGGAACATAACAGCGCAATTCGTCCCAAACCGGCGTTTTGTCATTTTTAAAAGAAACCCCGAAATCGCCCTGCAACATACCGCCCAGCCAGTGTTGATACTGATTGTCAAATCCAACCCACCGAATGGCAGGCACAGGAAGCACAGCGGTATTTTGATGGCTGCAAACAGCGTGCATGGCCTCCCGAAGCTGCTGCAAATCGGTATGAAACGCCGCAGGCCCCCCAATGCACAGGCCGACCAGGGTGTCGATTGATTTTATTTCACCCTGCAGCCTCGACTGGTTGTCAATCGACACCAAAGCGCTGAGCACATACCTCAGCTGCGCTTTGGGCAATAAAGAATCGGGCGCCTGCTCCATCGCCCGGATGGTTTTTGACAATTGCTTCGAATACCGGTCGGTCAGCTCCCAGTCGCCGCATTGCGCCGCCAGATCGCAAAGCAATTTGCGGCGTTCGGGCGGGAAAATCAGGTATGCCGTGTCGGGCACAACGGCCGTAGTGATACTGAAATAAAAAGCGGGCTTGTCCAGCCCGAGTTTGGCGGCATTCTGCCTGTAGGCCTGGCCCTGGGCTTCGGGATCGAGCGTCGGAAGCAGGCTTACCCCGTACACTTCCCTGACGGGGTCCACGGGCGCACATTTGCTCAGGCCGAAAGTGACCAGTGAGATCACCAGCAGGGTGGGCAGGGCCAGTGCTGTTCGACGCAATAAATACCGAAGCATGGACAAATGTGCGCAAATACGGGCTTAGAGGAAAGGATTATATTCTTTTTCGTGCCGGATAGTCGTTGCCGGCCCGTGCCCGGGGTACACCAGTGTGGCATCGGGCAACGTAAACAATTGCGTCCGGATGCTGTCGATCAGGGTGTCGAAATTGCCCCCGGGCAGATCCGTTCGACCGATGCTTTCCAAAAACAGCACGTCGCCGGCAATGACAAAACCGCTTTCCCGGCAATAAAAGGAGAGACTCGCCGGAGAATGCCCGGGGGTGAACAGTACCTCCAGCGTGCTTTGCCCGAAACGAACCACATCACCGCCTTCCAGAAAAGACGCCGGCGCGGGCGAAGGGTCTGCATGGACAATGCCGTACATCTGGCACGTGGTGACGTAACGCTCCAGCACGGGCATTTCCCCCTTGTGTATTTCCAGGCCCAACTGCCAGGTGTTATGCACAAAATGGTTGCCCAGCACATGATCGAGATGGCAATGGGTATTGATCAGCCGGACGGGTTTCAGCCCGTTCTTAACAATAAAATCGCGAAGGATTTCTTTTTCTATGGGGGTGTAACACCCGGGATCGAAAATGACGCATTCGCCCGTGTCGTCGTACACGAGGCAGGTATTTTCTGCAAACGGGTTGAATTCGAAAACTTGTACCTGGGTCATGACGGGTGAATCTGATTAAATAACCTGAAAACCGTGCACATACGGATCGTCGTCGTCGAGAATAATGGTATTGTAACCCGTGACGATAGCCCAGCCTTCGATCGAAGGGCGAATAGCCCTGTTGCCGGCAACGCTGGTTTCCGCTTCGATACGTCCGATGAATTTGGATCCGATAATGCTTTCGTGCACAAAAACATCCCCTTGCCGGAGCTGTCCCTTGGCGTGCCATTGTGCCATACGTGCGCTGGTGCCGGTGCCGCAGGGCGAGCGGTCGATAGCCTTGTCGCCATAAAATACCGCGTTGCGCGCCGTAGAAGTCGGGTCAATCGGGCGGCCGGTCCAGAGCACATGGCTGAGGCCGGCAATAGTGGCGTTTTCCGGGTGAACGAAGCGATGTGCCTCGTTGAGGCGTTTCCTGATCTCGCGCGCCCAGCCGACCAGTTGCTCGGCCCGGAAATACTCCAGACCCGGAAAGTTTTCCTGCGGGTCAACAATTGCATAAAAATTGCCGCCATAAGCCACATCGACCTGCAGGACGCCCAGTTCGGGGCATTCGATGTTCAGGCCCTCGGCGGCAAGAAACGCGGGCACATTGGTCAGTCTGACCGACCTGAGCTTTTTGCCCTCCTGGCGGTATTCCACGAGGACCAGCCCGGCCGGGGTTTCCAGGCGCAATTTGCCCGGCACTTTTGGGCTGACCAGCCCTTGTTCGATTGCGATCGTCACCGTACCGATCGTGCCGTGCCCGCACATGGGCAGGCAACCGCTGGTTTCAATAAACAGAACGGCGACATCGTTGGCAGGATCATGGGGCGGGTAAAGGATGCTGCCGCTCATCATATCGTGGCCGCGGGGTTCGAACATGAGCCCGCGGCGTATCCAGTCGTATTCCCGGAGAAAATGTTGCCGCTTTTCACTCATGTTGGCGCCTTCCAGAACCGGCCCGCCGCCGGCAACCAGCCTGACGGGGTTGCCGCAAGTGTGCGCATCGATGCAAAAAAAGGTTTTGACGGCCATGTTGCAAAGATGTCGGAACTACGCCAACACTCAACGCACCAGCAATCTTTTTTCTGCAATACCAGCTGCTGTGTGTACCCGAACGGTATACAACCCGCTTACCCAGTCCGAAACGACGATGCGCGTAGCGCTGTCGGAATCGGCGGCAATCGTGCGGACGACCTGTCCCAAGCCGTTTACTGCCTCGATTTTTTCTACGGCCAGGTTGCCGGTATACAACACCGTTTCATCGCTGGCGGGATTGGGATACAGACGAATCGCCCGGTCGAGCGCCGGGTCGAGCGTTTTTACACTCTGAACCGTTTTAATCCAAAGGGTGTCCTGCACCACGCCATCCATGGCAATCGGGTCGCCATCAGCATCGACGGCTTGCAAACCCGCTACATTTACAGTGAAAGGAACTGTGTTATTGGAGGTACGCGCAACTATATCTACAATAATGACAAAATCGGCCTCAAATACTACATTGGCAATACGGCCATACCCCGAAGCGCCGGTTCCGTTGCGGTGCACAAACCCCATGTCGTATTGGCGGCGCGGATAAATATCCTTGGCCATGAACATGGTGTTCAACGGCGACCCGAAGAAGGGGTTGCCGTCGTACAATGATTCCGGGTCGTGATTGACGAATTCCGGATAGCGCAAGGCAAAGGCGAGTCCGTACAGGTTGAGCGCCGGACTGGTTGCATGCCCAACCATGACGTCGGCGCTGATACTGAGCGGAGACGGGTTGTTTGGGTCGACATAGATCGTGTCCTGATCGAACTGCACCCAAACTTTGGGTTGGCTGGCAGAGGGTGGCGCCACAAAAGTGTCAATTGCCGCGTAGTGCTGTTCGATCGGGTCGGTATCGAATACGTCTACCTTTCCGTTGCCATCGCAATCAAGGTGTTTGTAGTTGACGCCTACGCCAGTGTGTTCATTCCAATTTGGGGCAAATTGCGGGGTCCAGGAGGTATTGGCGAATGGCCGGGGCAGCCCCTCGTCGTTGTAACCGACGCCTATATTCAACAGGTCATATACGTTGGCTTTTTTGTCACCATTGGCATCGCCGGGCATCACGTAGTCGGTACCGTTGGGCAACGGCGCTGTCACAAGGCTCAGGGCATCGGTCACGACAAGTTTGATCACCGATGACACATTGCTGCCGTTTTTCCAGGCCGTCAGGTTGCTGCGATAAATGCCGCTTTCTGCGTAAAAGTGAGAAACCGTATCCCAGTCGGTTCCCTGATACACGGGCGTGCCGTCGCCAAAGTCAAGCTGGGTAAAGTAGTAGTCGGCCGACTGATTGTGAAATACCACGAGAAAACCGCCGTCGGGTGTGCCGGACACGACCTCGACATACATATCGGCCACACAGCTGGTGCCGCTGCCGCATTGGCCAGCCCACCAGCCGGCAACGCCTGCTGCCATAGCCTCGCATTCGTTGCCGTAGGTCACGCCGTCGCATCCGCATACGGGAGCGAACAGGTTGGGACACAAACTCGAACCATCGGCGAGCAAGGGGTTGGAACAACCCGGCTCGGGCAGGTTGAGCTGCTGGCAGCGGGTAGTGGTGCAGGTCAGTCCGTCTTCGTCCGTTATTTCGTATTGCGCGCAAATATTGTACACGCCGTAATTGGTCAAAGGATAGGTAAATTCCGGGGTTTGGGCCAGTACCTGATTGATTTTGCTGTTGAACCATAGCACCGAACTCACCGTGCCGCCGGTCCCGCTGATCGGGTAGAGCTTTCCGTAGAGGGTATTGCCGATCGCGGTCACTTTTACATCATAATTGCACCAGTTGGGATTGATGGCGCTGACAAACACATTTTGACACAGGTCGTCGGCGCAACCGTTGCCATCCATTACTGTGAGACAAACGGTAAAATAGCCTTCGTGCGGAAAAGTATGCTCCACAGTGGCTCCGGTGGCAGTGGAGCCGTCGCCAAAATCCCAGCTGCATATCTGGGCCTGCGCGTCGTATACGTCTGCCTGAAAACTGAGCCGAAAGCTGTTGTCCGGATCGGTCGCATAACCGAAATCGGCTTTGCAGGGAAGATTGGCAGAGATACAGGTCAGGTTGACCACCTCGATGCCTTCATTCGGGCAGCTGCCCGGCAAACCGGTGGGCTCGCTGCTGAAACTGATGGTTTGTCCGCCGATCAGGTTGCCGCCGCCGCCGATGGCACGCAAGATCTCGCCGTTGTCCAGATCGATGATTTTGGCGCCGCAACCCGGCTGCGTACTGGCCACCCAGCCTACGCGATCGCATTGCGCGAAAAGTCCTGCTGCCGGCAGCAACAGGAAGCTGAAACCCAGTAAACAGCGTAGCGTGGAGTGCATTAGGAGCAGGTTTTAGAAATATAAGTATACAAAGATTCGGACAATATCGACAGCGAACAAGAACATTTTTCTAAACTTGCCGGAACTAATTTTGTTTAAAAAACGAGACAATTATTTGGTTGTCAAAAAAATACGGCGCCAGGCATGTTTAGCGAAAAACTGCTCGTTTTACTCTCTACTTTTTCAAAATACGACCTGAACCGGTTTCGTAAGTTCCTTTTATCGCCGTATTTCAACGAACAGGAAGACTTGATTAGGCTTTTCGATTTATGCAATAACGCTTTGCGAAAAGGTGGAGGCTCACCGGAACGGCTTGAAAAATCAAAAATTTGGACCGCGCTTTACCCTGAAAGGAAAAACCTGGACGATGCTCATCTTCGGCGAATGGCCTCTGATCTTACGCAACTGTCAATGCGTTTTTTGGCGATGGAAACCCGTAAAAAAGACCCACTCAAAGAACTGATCGAAATTCAGCAAGCATTGCAAAAACCGGAGCTTAAAAGGCATTTGTCCGCTGTAGAACAAAGTTTTTATAAAACTGCGGCACAACAAAATGTTCCATCAGGCCTCTATTACCTGGACACTTTTCAATTTCACTGGAATATCTTTAACAGGGCTTCAAAAGTGGTGTCAATGGCCGATTTTATGCAGAAATTACTTGCGACTGATCTGGAACTTGACCGCTTGTACATTGTACATAAGTTAAAGATATATATTTCCTGGCTTATTTTCAGCGGTTTTCGCTCTACTGATGATGAAATGGTGATCATTACGGGCTTTTGGGACTATTTAACCCATGCCCAGTTTAAAGATGAGCCACTAATTCGGATTTATTTAGATATTGTCGATGCGCTGAAAAACCTGGAAGAAGAGCAGTACTACCGCGAATTGATGCGCAATCTGGAAAAATATGGTGACAGTATTTCAAAAGATGATTTAAGAGAATGCTACTATTTTGCCCAAAACTACTGCGCGTTTAAGGTCAATCAGGGCAAAATTGAATATTACCGCGAGGTCTTCGAGATATTTCGGCGGATTATCCAGATGGGCTTATTGCTGGAGGAGAATCAGGTATCAGAAGGGGTTTACAAAAACATCATTACTGCCAGCTTGGGTGTAGGCGAATTCAAATGGGCGGAAAATTTCATTCGGGATTATTCGGGTTATCTCCCACCCGCAATCAGGGAAAACGCAATGTCGTATAACTTGTCATATCTTTATTTCAACCAAAAAGAATATTCCCGTGTAATTGAATTGCTTAGAGATGTGGAATACAGCGATGTGTCTTACGCTTTGAGTGCCAAAGTTCTCTTGCTGAGAACTTATTATGAACTCGGCGAAATGATTGCTCTGGATTCTTTAATTGACAGTTTTCGAATTTATCTTCGAAGAAATAAAGTTATTTCAAAACGACTTAAACGGGAGAGTAACAACTTTCTTAATTTCCTGAAACGACTTGCTGTTCTGGAAGACAAAAAAATAACTGGAACATCGGCTCTAAAAAAAAGGATAATGGAGAATCCGTCAATTGTCTCCAAAAAATGGCTACTGGAAAAAGTGGATGAGATGGAGAACAGGCATTAATAAAACAAGGAGCAAACAAATTCAATCTGTTTGCTCCCTGTCAAAATATTTTTGCTATTTTTTATGCATATTATTCAATTATATCAACGATTATGATAAAGCTGCTGACAGAGTTATCCGGGCAAACAGATGAAAGGTAGCAACGGTAACTTTTACCGGATTGCAGGTAGTTTAGGGTTTTTGAAGTACCATACTCGATGGTATCGCCAACAAGTGTATTGGGCGTACCAATTTCATAAACAAGGAGGCGATAGGCTATTGCACCTGAAACAGAACTCCAGGTTAGGTCGGCCGTATTACTGGATGTACGGTCGGTTGTAAATGTGCTCGGTGCAGCCAAATTGCAAGATTGTTCGGGTAAGACTGGGGCCGGATTTAGTGCTGCCTGATTGGTGTTGTACGGAAACTGTATCCAGGCTAATACAAGGAGAAAGAAAAGAGCCTTTTTCATGCGGATAAAAATTTAATCGGTTAATGAATAACCAAATATACCCCCCCCCTCCCAGGGCAGACGCATTAAAATCAGCAGTTGGATAAAGCCAACTTCTACCTTTCCGGCAAAAACTAATTGTCATGGAAGAAAGCCGGCCCGCGCTTGAAGGTTTGCTTGCCGCCCTTGAAAAAGTGCAAGACCCAAGGATCGACCGAAAAAAATTATATCCGCTCATTGAAGTTTTGTTTTTAACGACCAGCGCGGTGCTGAGTGGTTTTGAAGATTGGGATGAGATTGTTGATTTTGGAGAAGAAAAGTTGACTTGGTTGCGCAAATATTTACCCTACGAGAACGAAATCCCATCGCACGACACGATTAACCGGGTTGTTTCGCTGATTGATTACCGGATGTTTGAGGAATGTTTTGAATTGGGCGACGATGAGCATCGAATTGCCACAAGGCACTCTCATCAGTATCGACGGGAAGAAACTTCGTGGCAGTGCGACAAAAAAAGAACAACAGACTCCGCATAGCCGGGAGGCAAATCAGCCATCCATTTGGTCCACGCCTGGTGTCATGAATTGCAACTTTTGTCTGGCTCAATACAAAACGGATTCAAAATCAAATGAAATCACGGCCATTCCCGCGATATTGGATTTTTGGAAATATCGGGTTGCATAATCACCCTCGACGCGATGGGTTGCCAAAAAACAATTGCCGAAAAGATCATTACCAAACAAGCCGATTACATCATGGGCCTCAAACAACCAGGCAGGATTAAGTTTGGCCACCTTCACAGCCTTTCAAGCGCATGACAAACAAGCCGAAAACAACAAAGCCCAGCAGGAAGACAAAAACCATGGACGTGAAGAATTGCGTACTTGTCGCGTATTACCCGCAGAATTACTCCCAGATTGGGCGCAAGCACCCGATTGGAAAGGGTTGAAATCAGTCATTGAAATCCAGTCACAACGTACCATCCTTTCAACAGGCCTTGTGGAAAACGAAACCCGATACTATATCAGCAGCCTGGAAGCAACTCCGGCCATGTTTAATCGGCTGATCCGAGCCCATTGGAATGTGGAAAATCAACTGCACTGGTCATTAGATGTCCTCTTTGGTGAAGATCAAAGCAGAAAACGAATCCGAAATGCTGCTCAGAACTTCTCTACTATCCGAAAAATAGCCCTCAACCTGTTGAAATCACAAAGTGAAAAAATCAGTATCAATCGAAAACGCAATAAATGCGCCCTTTCAGATCAATATCGGGAAATAACGCTCGGGTTTTAATGCGTCTGCCCTGCCCCCCCCCTCCTTATATTTAAAAGCATATTAACACGAAAAATGTGTTAAGGCTCAAAATTTAATATAAGTATAGCCGGTGCAAAGGCCTCACTTCCATTCCTTCAAAAAAATCTTCCCGTTCCACCAGTCCGTCTCGATAATCGCTTCGTTCTTGCGGTAAAAATTCAGCGCCGGCTCGTTCCAGTCAAGTACCTGCCATTTCACCAGACTGCAATCCCGGCGCCGCGCTTCTTCCACAAAAGCGTCGAACAGGCGCTGCCCGACGCCGTAGCGGCGGTAATCGGCCAGCACCACAAAATCCTCCAGGTACAGCATCCGGCCTTTCCAGGTCGAGTAGGCCCAGTAAAAGAGGGTCATGCCGACAACCCGGCCCTCGTGCTCGGCCACCTGGCTTTCGAAGCGGCCTTTGCGGAAATCCTCCAGATAAATTTCGGGCGTCGTGACCACGGCTTCCGGCTCGCGTTCGTACTCGGCCAGCTCCCTGACAAGGGCGTGAATAGCGGGCAAATCGGCTTCCGTGGCGTTGCGAATGATGATTTCGGGCGACATAGACAGGGCGAAAAATGTGTTGTTGTTAAATCAAATAATACCGTACTGGTACTTAAGTCAAAAAAAATGAGCAAATTTGAGCGCCGCCAAAATTACGCCCCCCGACCGGCCTGCCCGATTTTTTCCAAATGAAGATACCTTTGCGGAAAGGTTTATGAGGGTTGATGAGGTTTATAAGGGTTGATAAAGGCAAGGGCCGATCCTTGACCGCCTCTCCAAACGTATAAACCTCGTCAACCATATTCACTTCATCGACCTTTCCCCGTCAAACCTTCATCATCAACTTCTCCGCTTATGAATCGTATGGTCAACGCGCTCATGAAGCAGTACCTCGCGATGCGGATGCACCGTATCGAGCGTTACATGCAACGGCCCGAAGAGCGGCAGGAGCGTTGGCTGCGCAAGCTGCTCGATCGGGCGCGCAACACCGAGGTAGGGCAGCGCTACCGCTTTGCCGAGATTCGTTCGGCCGAAGAATATGCCCGCCGCGTGCCGGTCAACGATTACGACAGCATCAAAGATGATATCGCCCGCATGATGCGCGGCGAGCGCCACGTGTTGTGGCCCGGCGAGATCAACTGGTTTGCCAAAAGCAGCGGCACCACCAGCGATAAAAGCAAGTTTATTCCCGTCCCCTTTGCCAATATGTTTGCCTGCCATGTGGCCGGCAGTTGGGACGCACTGGCTTTGTTGTACCACAACAAGCCCGATATGGAGATTTTCCGGCGCAAAAACCTGCTGCTCACCGGCAGCTACCAGTCCTTTTCCGGGCACCCGGGCACCCGCATCGGCGATGTGAGCGCCGTGCTGACCTACAACATGCCCTCGATCGGCCGGGCTTTTTACACCCCCGACCGGGAAACCATCCTGCTGGCCAATTTTGAGGAAAAAATACAGCGACTGGCCGAAAAACTCAGCCGGCGCGACGACCTCGTAATGTTTGGCGGCGTACCCACCTGGATCATCGTCCTGTTTCGCCTCATCCTGGAAAAAACGGGCAAATCCAATATGCTGGAAGTCTGGCCGCATTTACAGGCGTACATGCACGGCGGCGTGGGCTTCGGACCCTACCGCCAAACCTTCCGCGAACTGATCCCGAGCGACAATTTTGCCTATCAGGAAATTTACAACGCCTCCGAAGGCTTTTTCGGAGCGCAATGCGATCTCGGTAAACAGGACATGCTGCTCCTGGCCGACAACGGAGTATTTTTCGAATTTATCCCTTCGGAAGAATGGGGCAAGGAATACCCGCGCACCGTCACGATGGCCGATGTGGAAACCGGTAAAAACTACGCCATCCTGATCTCTGCCAACAACGGCCTGTGGCGATACCAGCCGGGCGATACCCTCATGTTTACCCGAAAATACCCGCATTGCTTCCAGATTACGGGCCGCACCAAGCAGTTTATCAATGCGTTCGGCGAAGAAGTGATGATCGGCGACACCGAAAAAGCGCTGGCCGAAACCTGCCGCCAGACCAATGCCGTGGTGGCCGAGTACACCGCCGCCCCGGTATATTTTGCCGGCGGCGACGGCAAGGGCGGCCATGAGTGGATCGTCGAGTTTGAAAAAGAACCCGCCGATCTCGAACACTTCAACCTCCTGCTCGACGAAAGCCTGCAGCGCGTCAACTCCGACTACGAAGCCAAACGCTACAAAAGCATGGCACTCGACCGCTTGCAGATCCGGCAGGTGCCGAGGGGCACCTTTATGCGCTGGATGAAAGCGCGGGGCAAATTCGGCAATCAAAGCAAAGTGCCGCGGCTGGCCAATCACCGCCAGTACGTGGAAGAACTCCTCCAGTTTGCCAGCGAATAGGGATTTGACGCATCCGGGAGCCGGTACGTTCGCCAATGGCAGACATCTTTGGCGAAAGTGTTTTTCATTTTAGCCTAAATGGGGCATTTTTCCCCTTCTTTCCACGATAAAACGAATAAAAGACTCATCTCAACTCCGCCACGGCTATGCAACGACGCCTGCTTTTTCTACCCTTTTTGTTATTCCCCCTTTGCCTGCTGGCCCAGCCAAAGATCCAGCTCCAGCAGTTCGCCTCGGGCTTCGATCGCCCGGTTGACATAGCACACTGCGGCGACAACCGCCTGTTCATCGTCGAACAGGACGGCCTGATCTGGATACTCGACAGCCTCGGCAACCGGCTGCCTGAACCCTTCCTCGACATCGATGCGAGGGTGCAGTCGAGCGGCAACGAGCAAGGCCTGCTCGGCCTCGCTTTCCCGCCCGACTACGATTCCACGGGCTATTTTTATGTCTATTACACCCGCAACAGCGACGGCGACAACCGCCTTTCCCGCTTTTCGCGCAAACCCGACAACCCCAATCAGGCCGACCCCGACAGCGAACTCATTTATTTTACCCAGGACGACCCCTATTCCAACCACAACGGCGGGTGTATCAAATTCGGTCCCGACGGCTACCTCTACGTCTCGCTTGGCGATGGCGGCTCGGGCGGCGACCCCAACGACAACGGACAGAAAAAGACCATTTTCCTCGGCAAAATCCTTCGGCTGGATGTGGACACGCCTTCGGGTGGCCTGAATTACAGCATCCCGCCCGACAATCCTTTCGCCAATAACCCGGCCTACTGGCCCGAAATCTGGGACCTGGGCCTGCGCAATGTCTGGCGCTTTTCCTTCGACCGGCTGACCGGCGACAAGTGGCTGGCCGACGTGGGGCAGGGGCTTTGGGAAGAGATTGATTTCGAACCGGCAGGCATGGGCGGCTTCAATTACGGCTGGCGCTGCTACGAAGGCACGCATACCTACAACACCAGCGGCTGCCAGGGCGCTTCGGCCTACACCCAGCCGATTTTCGAATACGCGCACTCGGCTGCCAACGGCTGCTCCGTCACTGGCGGTTTTGTGTATCGCGGCAGCTTGTACCCCGATTTGTACGGCCGCTACGTGTTTGCCGACTACTGCTCGGGGCGCTGGTGGTACACGACGCGCAATGCCGACGGCACCTTTACCACCCAGGTGCTGGCCAATTTGTCGGCCTACGAATACAGCTCCTTTGGAGAAGACAAGCATGGCGAACTGTACGTCGCCGGGCTTTCTTCGGGTAAAATTTTCAAAATAAAAGAACTCTGCTCCGGCTTCCAGATGAGCGGAGCCGTGACAACCCAAAACTATTGCACCGGCACGTTCAGCGGCATCATCGAGGCGCAATCGACCGGCGGGGCGGGCACGGTCAATTATTCCTGGTCGAATGGCCAAACGGGCAACCTGATCGTTTACCTCGAAGCCGGCGACTACGTGGTCACGGCCACCGATGCCAACGGTTGCGTGCGCACCGACACCATCACGATGACCAATCAGTACCCCGATCCCGCCCCGCCGGTAATCCAGGGCGACGGTGTAATCAATCTTTGCGAAGGCCAGACGATCGATCTGGTCGCGCAGCCCGACACGGGTTTCCTCTACGAATGGTGGTACAACGGCGCCCCCGTCGCCAACAACAATACATCTACGCTCACAGTATCGCAGGCAGGGTCGTATTATGCCCAGGTCACCAACCCGGGCGGCCTCTGCACTTCACCCCCCTCCAACGTGGTGACGGTTTATCAGATCGTGGTACCGCCCATCGGCGTGTATGTGGCGCAGGGGCAGGCAGTCTTGTGTCAGGGTGACACGGCCGTGCTGGCTGCGCTCGGCGTCCCGACGGGTTACACCTATCAGTGGCTGCTCGAAGGCGCTCCACTCCCCAATGCGGCGGGCGAGCAGCTGACCGTGACCGAAGGCGGCAACTACAGTGTGGCGGTGACGGGCGCCTGCGGCACCTTTACTTCCACCGCTTTCCTGGTCGATCAGGAAATCGGGCTACAGCCTGTTATTGCACTGGGCTTGCCCGATTCGCTGTTTGTAGCGAGCGGCGGAGATTGCAACGGCTGCCAGTGGTATTTCAACAACCAGCCGCTTCCCGGAGCCACGGGGCCATATTACATCGTACAGGATGAGGGCAATTACGCCCTGGAGGTGACCTCGCCCAACGGCTGCAAATACCGTTCGGAGGAAATACTGGTCATTTTCGGCAATACCAGCGTGCCGCCCTCAATCCAGTCGTTCCATCTGGCGCCCAACCCGACCAAGGACAAACTGGTGCTGACGCTCGATATGAAACAACTGGAAACCATAGAAATATCCCTGCACGACGAAGCGGGGCGCCAGCTCTTTTTGCAAACGCAGCAAAGCCTCCACCTGAACCTGCCTATCGACCTGCATGTGCTGCCGGCCGGCACCTACTGGCTTGCAGTCAAGACCGAGACGGGCACGCTGACGCGCAAGGTGGTGAAGATTTGATTTATCGCAGATTTACCGGTTTTTCGTTAGGGGTTGATACAGATCGCTTATTTTTGAACAGTCAATGCATTTTTTCACTTTGCCAAATGAAACGACATGCTACCCAAGGATTTTGTCAGCGCCTATTTCCCGTTCGCACTTGAAACCCAGAGAAAAACCGGTATTTCTGCCATTGCCATTCTCGCACAGGCCGCCCTGGAAAGCGGCTGGGGCGAACGCGCGCCGGGCAACATGTTTTTCGGCGTAAAAGATTCCGACGGCCTCAACGGCAATGAACAACTTGTCCGGACGGTCGAATACCTCTCGCGTCCCGACGCCAAATTCCCGGTCGTGCTCTCCGTCACCAAGGTGGGGCCGCGGCGCTGGAAGTACATCGTCAAGGATTATTTCCGCAAATACGACTCGCCGGAAGGGAGTTTTACCCATCATGCGGAGCTGTTTCTCAAAGCGCCCCGATACGCCAAAGCGCTGGCAGTGGGCGCCAATCCTTTTGACTTTTTTCGCGAAATTGCGGCTGCCGGCTATGCCACGGCGCCCGATTATTTCAAGGTTTTGACTGCCGTGGCCCGCATGATTCAAAAGTTTCTGCCCAATGCCCCGTCGCCCAACAGCACCGGACAGGAAAGCCTGCATGCCGAGGAAGAGGAGATTCCCGTGATCGATGAAGAAACGGTCCGCCTTTGGGTGCCAGTGCGCCGCAAACGCCGGCGGGCGCAGAAAAGCAGCCATTGACCGGGTTCACGGCTGATTGATTGTTTTTTGCCCGGGGGCCGAATGTTATGCCGCGATACGGCACGGGACAGGTATTGATTCCTGCGGATGTTCAATATCCCGCAGGATACCCCTGCCCCAGCTGCTGCATCGCGGCATAGTATATCAAAAGTCCCTGAATTACCGCCGGATCATCATTCGCATCCTCGGGCCGCCGCCGGGTCCGCCGGGTCCGAAACTGTTGAGCGCATAGGTGGCCCGCAGCATTACCGTGCGCCCCAGGGAGGCCACCCGTTCGTCTTCGATGTAGTTGAGGTTGGCGGTGCGGTGCAGACCGATGTTGCGGTTGAGCAGGTCTTTTACTGAAATACCGACCTGGAGGCGTTTGTTTTTCATAAAACTGTGCGACAACTCGGCATTCCAGATCGGAATCGCGGTGTTGAACCCGTCGGCGCGGCCGGTATTGACGGCGACGTTGAAAGATGTGTTGAAGGCAAAATCCTTCGGCAGCTCCAGGTTGAGCTCGCTGTTGTAGTTCTGTGTCAGGTATTCCTGATTGTTGGCTGCATCGATCGAGTAGCTCGACTGGTTCCAGGTCAGCTCGGCGCCTGCGCTGAGGACAAACCACTCGGCCGGCTCGAAATCGAGCGACAGCGCCTGTGTGAGGGCAAGGCCGGTGGTGTAATTGGTAACATTATTGACAAGCCCCTGCCCCCTGTTCCAGCTGCCTTCGCTGCGCACATTGAGGCGGCTTTTGAGGGCTTTCAGTCGCCAGCCCCAGGCTGCCATGCCGAAAAGGCTGTATTGGCCATCGGTATTTTCGGGGCGGTAGTGCCGCACGAATTGAGAATCGACCGATTGGGCGTACACGATTTTGTCGCCGGTGTAATCGACGCCCAGGTTGACAAAAAAGCTGCGCATGTTTTCGGGATTGAACGACACGTAATTGGTTTGCATGCTGTGGCTGTATTCTGGCCGCAAGCCGGGATTGCCTTCGCTGATGTTGAGCGGGTCGCTGAGGTCGGGCACGGGCTGGAGTTGTTGCACTGTGGGTGCATTGACGCGTGTTTGGTAAAAGACCCGGAGGTTGCGCGAGGGCGCGAACTGGTAATTGTAGTCGAGCCGCGGCAACAGGTGTTCGAAGCGTTGGCGGACCGGCTGGCCTTGCCCGGAAGTTACGGCGCCGTCGAGCACGGCATTTTGATAGTCGATGCCCAGGCTGCCGTTCCAGTTTTTGCGATTGATGCGAAAGCCGGCGCCGGCGCGCTGGTAGTCGAAGTTGTTTTCATAGGCATTCGACAGCAGGGGGTTGAAGCTGCTTTCGCCGCCGTCGAGGTCGTACACGTCCTTGTTGGCGTTGTTTTCGGTGTGCGAATAGGCGTAGCTGAATTCGAGGTAACGGCGTTTGCCGAGTGGTTCGGTGTAGGTAGCCCTGGCGCCCACGCTCAGTTCGTCGTTGGTGAAAAACTGGTCCTGAGCGATGGTGTCGCGTCGGTAAATGCCGTTTTCCTGCAAAAATTCGTTGTCTGAAAAACTGTTGCCCGTCGATTCGCTGCGATTGAGGGCGCCATCGACGTTGACGGTGAAATTGCGGCCTTTTTTGGCGAATTTATGGCGCCAGAGCAGGTTGCCCGTCCAGTTGGCGCCGGTAGCGTCGGAAAGCAAGCGGCGCAGGCCCGCGTTTTGCAGTTGGCCGGCGGGTCCGAAGGTTTGGGTGTTGCTGATGCTTTGTGAAGAATTGTCGCCATAGCCAAACGCCGAATTGAGCACCACGGAATTGAAAGAATCCACTTTCTGATCGAGGCTGAGGTTGAGGCGGTGGTTTTGCAGCGAGTTGTCTTCACTGGATGCGCCGGTGCTGCGATAGTCGCCCTGCGGCAGGAAGTTGGTGCGTTCGGTGTTGCGGTCGTAGCGTTTGTCCGACTGTGAAAACATATAGCTGGCGTTGAGGTCGCCCTTGTGTTTGCTGCCGTATTCCTGGTTGAAATTGACGCCCCCGGCCCAGGTATCGAGAAAACCTTCGTTGTTGCCGAAATCCAGCGGAAACGTCATGTTGTCGGAATCGAATTGCAGGGTAAAACGGCCGCCGCCACCGCCCATCATCTGGCGCATGGCGCCCGAGAAAGCCATGTAATCGTCGATGCTGAACCCTGCCTGGTTGATGTTGTTGCCCAGGCCCAGAAAGGAAAGCTGTTGTTTTGGCGTAAAACGATTGAGGCTCAGGCGGCTTTCGAAACGGCCGTTTTCATTGGCGTCGAGCCCGCCGCCAGCGGTCATGTTGCCGAACCAGCCGTTTTTGCGGTCGTCCTTGAGTTCGAGGTTGATGGTTTTTTCGCGCTGCCCGTCGTCGACACCGCTAAACTGCGCCTGTTCGCTTTTTTTGTCGAACACCTGCACTTTGTCCACGGCGTCGGCCGGGAGGTTTTTGGTGGCCAGTTTGGGGTCGTTGCCGAAGAATTTTTTGCCGTCAACAGTCACGTTTTTCACCTCTTCACCCATCGCCGTCACGGTGCCGTCGGATTTGACCTCCACGCCCGGCAGTTTTTTGAGCAGGTCTTCCACCACGGCATTTTGTTTCACATGAAACGAGCCCGCGTTAAATTCCACCGTGTCGCCCTTGATGGCTACGGGGTTGGCTTCGGCGGTGATTTCGACGCCGTCGATCACGTTGAGACCGACTTTCATGGTGATGGCGCCGAGATCGACGGCGCGCGGCGCACCGTCCAGTTGAATACTTTGCTGGTGATTGCTCAAACCCGGGTAGCTGGCGCGCAGCAAATAATTGCCGGCGCCCAGGCTGCGGAGCTCGAACAGGCCGCCGGCGCCCGACCGCGTAAAGGCCAGCAGAGAGCTGTCTTTGGGGCTGAGCAGCATCACCGTGCTGCCTTCGAGCGGGGCCGAAGCCGTATCGACCAAAGTGCCGCGCAGGGTGAATTTTTGGGCGGAAAGGAAAAGCGGGGTAAAGAACAGGAAAAGAAGAAGCAGGGATAATTTTGTTTTCATAACCTGATGTCGTTGTTGCGATTCGTGCGACAAAGGTACCGCGGGGCTTTGGCCGGACAGGTTAAGGTGGGTTGAAGGATGGTTAATTAAGGTTAATCGAAGAACTTTACGCCATGATCCTCGCCAACATACAGGCTGCCATCGCCGGGTACAGGCAATGGCTGCAAAAAACGGCTCACCACCCCTGTCTCTACGAGTGGGAATCGTTGCAGCATTTTCAGATGAACTGGAACCCGGATGCGACTGACCCGGCTGCCATGTTCGACAGCGCTTTTCAAAACAGCGAAACCCGCCGCCTATGGCAAACCGAACAATGGTACCCCAAACGCATGATGCAGCTGTTCTGGAAAGAAGACCCGCTCACCGTCCGCCGCATGTTCGACGATCTGTTCGATGAATCGCGCGACCTGGAAGCCCGCCTGGGGCGCTTCCTGTTCGGCTGTGATATCCTGCTCGGCGAATATCGCCGCAATCACCCGACCACGGTCGAGAACAACCACTACCACGGCGATTTCCGCATGATCAGCCTGTATCTGGGCTTTCGCTGGCCCGAAGCCTACGCGCCTTATGCGTTCGATACCTTTCAGGCCGCCATGGTGCGCTTCGGTGCGCGCGACATTCCGCAACAAAACGACTTTGCGCGCTATGCCAAGGTGCTGCGCACCCTCATGACTTTTCTCGACAAGGACGCCGGCGTTGCCGCGGCTATGCAGGCCCACTTGCGGCCGCGCCGCGATTTCGGCGGCAGAACGCTGCTGCTGGCAGCCGATTTCTGCCGTTTTGCCGCGACATCAAGTTAGACCCTAAAACCGCAGGAGCACCAGTTTCAGGCGGTTGCGAAATTCCGACGGAACGATGCACTCATTGACGCTGAGCTGGTGCGCGTCGCGGTAGCGCAGGCGAAGGTTTTGCCCGAAGGTATTGAGCAGGCTGTTTCGGTCGAATTCGCCCAGCGGCGAGAGCACGTACTCGCTGCAGGTGTTTTCATACTTGATTTCGTCGTTGAACAGCATGTGTAGCCGGTCGTTGCTGCGCAACAGAAAGAAGGAAGAATAGACGCCCTCGTCGTCCTGCGAGTATTGTTTTTTGTGCAAAACGGTTTTCCAGGGAATGGTGCCGTCGGGGTTGAAGGCAATGGCAAAGACATCGTCAAAATAGTAATCGACGACCAGCCGGGCGCCGTCACGCCAGAATCCGCGCGCCGCGGTGGCGCCGCGTTGTATTTCATGGTGGCGTTCGGCAATGAGCACGGCGCCGCCGTCTTCGCGCAGCACGATCTGGGTGACGTCGGCGTCGCTGATGCCCCGTCCGCCCCCGCTGCTGTCGTCGTTGTCGGCGCTGTCGCGGCGGCGTAGAATATCAAAAAACTGGTTGTCGAAAGGTTCGTTGCGTAAAACCGGCGTGCCGGAAGCCGGGTCGATGGCCATGAAAAAAGAGCCGTTGGCGCGCTCGCGGTTTTTTTCGCCGTAAAGCCCGACACCGACCAGGCGCTGGTGCTGGTTGTCGTAGGCAAATTTGACGTCGCAGGTCAGGAAGTCGGGCAAGGGAACACGAATGAGTTGATCGCCCGCCGCGTTGACGCGCAGCATCCGGATATCGTGTTCTTCCATTTTGCCCTTGCGGTTGTTGTGTTCCGACATCAGGAAGAGTTCGCCGGCATTGCTCAGCACCATGGCGTCGATGTCCGATTCGTAAAAAGGCTCCTTGAGGATGGCGGTTTTATCCCAAAGCACCTGCATACGATCGAGCCGGAAACAGGTCAATTCCAGCTTTTCGCGTTCGGCGCTGTTGTAGGCGACCAGGCAGTTGCGGTCTTCGCTGCGCACGATGTCGAGCACGGGCGGATAAAAGACCCTTTCGCCGTAGTTTTTCAGGGTCATGCTGTCGATCAGGTTGGCGCCCGGGTCGTATTTGTGCACCCGAAGCTGCGTGATGCCGTGCCGTCTGATTTTGTAAATGATGGAAAAATCATTTTTCCCGCCCACGATGCTCAGCACCTGAATGCCGCGGCGGTCGAGATCGTCGAGGCGCCGGCTCCAGGAGAGTTGCATCTGGTTGTCGTAGGCCTGTATTTCGAATTCGTCGTATTTGTCGCGGAACAGCAAAATCCGGTCTTTCACCCGCCCGATGACCTCGTAGCCGTAGTCGTTGCGGATGACCAGCGGGTCCGACACCAGGTAACTTTGCTGTGCGGCGGCCTCCTGCGCCAGGCAACAGAACAAGGGAAAAAAGGCAAACAGGAGTATATGACGGGAACGGCCAGGTTTTTTCATGCGTAGGATTTTTCTTGCGAACAACTTTAAAGCAAAAGCTTTTCAAAAATCGGAGAATTTTGCGGCAGTTCAACTTGTCAATCTGCCTGCCATGCACATTCTTATCATTAACGGTCCCAATCTCAATTTGTTAGGCCGCCGCGAGCCGGAAATTTACGGCAGCAGCAGTTTTGAGTCTTACTTTGAAAGTTTGAAGGACAACTTTCCGCGGGTAAGGCTGGAATATTATCAGAGCAACCACGAAGGGGCGCTGCTCGACAAACTGCATGAGGCGGGTTTTTCCGTTGACGGCATCGTGCTCAACGCCGGCGCGCTCACGCACACTTCCATCGCACTGGCCGATGCGGTAGCCGCCATCGATGCGCCGGTGGTCGAGGTGCACATCAGCAATGTGCATCGGCGCGAAACATTCCGGCATCATTCCTTTATTTCAGCCGTCGCGGCCGGCTCGATCGTCGGGCTCGGGCTCGACGGGTATCGCCTGGCGGTTGATCACCTGATTCGCCGGAGCTGAGTTAGTCCACTTTTGAAAACTGGAGCGGAGCCTCGGGCCGCAGAAACAGGATGCCCGTGGTGGCAATAGTGTCGCCTGCGCGCAACCCGTCGGTGATTTCGACCATTTCCGATTGGCGGACGCCGGTTTTGACCGTTACGAATTGTGCCTTGCCGCCCCGGTTGAGGATCACTTTTTTGTCGCGTGCCTGCGGGATGATGGCCTGGCTGGGCACCATCAAAGCCTGGTTGTTTTTGCCCAGCGATAAATTAACCTCTGCGAAAGCGCCGGGCAAAAGGCCGGCTTTGTTGCGCACCAGCGCGCGCACCTGGAGGTTGCGGGTTTCGGTGGTGATGCTTTGTTCGGTAGCTTCCACGACGGCCGAATATTCGGCAGGATTGCCTTCCACCTTGAAGCTAACGGTTTGGCCCGTACGCAACTGGGCGCTGTATTTCTCCGGCACGGCAAAATCGAGTTTCAGTGCGCCAAGGGCGCGAATGGTCGCCACCGCGCTGGACGGCGTGACGTAAGCCCCCGGGCTGATGCGGCGCAAGCCGATGACACCGTCGTAAGGAGCGCGCAGTTCCGTTTTGCCGATATTGATCCGAACCAGTTCAATCTCGCTTTTGAGGGTTTGCACCTGCAGAGCCGCCAGGTCGTATTCTTGCTGGCTGACGCCCTTGACCTTGAGCAGGTCGCCGAGGCGTTGTTCGGTGATCTCGGCCTGTTTGAGCTGGCTTTCGAGTTTGGTCAGCTGGGTGCGCAAATCCTGATCGAACACCTTGACCAGCAGATCGCCCTTGCGAACGCTGCGGCCTTCCGGCAGGTTGATCGACACCACCCGGCCCGAAGCTTCCGGGTGCAGCTCGGTTTCTTCGGCGGCCAGCAGGGTGCCGGCGGCCGTGACATTTTCAGACAAGACGGCGGGTTTGACAATGAATCCTTCTACCGCAGCGACATTATAGGCCGATTTGGGCGCGGCAGCCGGAGGAGGAGCAGCTTGTTGTTTGGAATCGGAACAGGCAGCCCAGTACAGCAGAGCCGGCAGAAGCAGGAGGAGGCGAAGGTTCATGGCACAGGATCGCTAGAAAACGGGAGCAAGCAAAACACCCCGAAAGGGCTTCGGGTTCATGGAGAAGCCTTTGCCGGCAAAAGTATCTTTTAAAAATAAAAAAAGCCTGCAATCAATGCAGGCTGTTGAACGGGCGCATTTCTTCGCCGAGCCAGTTCTTGTTCCAATCGTCGATCGGAAGAATCTTTTTGGCCTGACGGGTAGCGCGACGGCGCAGAAATGCGAAAAGGAGTTTGGGAGATTTACTCCACAAGCGACGGAGTTTATGGGTACGACGTGCCATAATTAAGGGTTACAGTTTTGCGATTAACGGATTAAGCGTTTGATTATGAACTAAAAACGAGAACCGGGCAGGCAAAGTTTCCGGTCGGGTAATTTTATTTTGTTAAAAAATAGCAAAGAGCTTCTTTGCCCCAGTGAACGGCAAAAGGAGGCTTCGGCTTACCTTCGCAATTTGTTCCGGAGCCGCCTCGCGGCCGCATTCTTTACTGCAAAAGATGAGCCAAACACTTTCCATCGTGATTCCTGCCTACAACGAAGAGCGGACGATCCACCTGATTCTCGACAAAGTGAAGGCCGTAGAATTGATCGGCGGACTGCAAAAGGAGATTATCATTACCAATGATTGCTCCCGCGACGACACCGAAGGGGCGATCCAGCGCTACATGGCCGCCAACCCCGGCCTGAATATCCGCTATCAGAAACACGAGGTCAATCAGGGCAAAGGCGCCGCCTTGCACACGGGCATCCGCCATGCTTCAGGCGATTACATCATCATCCAGGACGCCGACCTCGAGTACGACCCGGCGGAGTACAACATCCTGCTCCGGCCCATCCTCGACGGTTATGCCGACGTGGTGTTCGGGTCGCGCTTTATGGGCGGGCGGCCGCATCGCATCCTGTTTTTCTGGCACAGCATCGGCAACAAAATGCTGACCATGATCTCCAATGCGTTCACCAACCTGAACCTGACCGACATGGAGACTTGCTATAAAATGTTCCGCGCCGACCTGCTGAAAGGCCTGAGCCTTCGCGAAAAACGCTTCGGTTTCGAGCCGGAGGTGACGGCCAAGATCAGTCGTGTTCCGAATGTGCGCATTTACGAAGTGGGAATTTCCTACTACGGCCGCACCTACGCCGAGGGCAAAAAAATCGGCTGGAAAGACGGGGTGCGAGCCATCTACTGCATTCTGAAGTACAACATCTGGGCGCGATAGGGTGGTTTCAGGCGGAAAAAAATTCCGCCGCCGCGAGAAAGGCCCCTGCTTTGATGCGGGTCTCGCGCAGTTCGTTTTCCGGCTTCGATTCGTACAATAAAGTCGCTCCTGCCGAGAACGACAATTCCCCGTCGCGGGCGTGCGTCGTCCGGATCGTGATGGCCGTGTTGACGTCGCCATTGAACAAAAACCAGCCTATGCTGCCGCCGTAATAGCCGCGGGTGTGTTGTTCGATCTCCTCGATGTAGCGCATGGCTGCGATCTTGGGCGCGCCCGTGAGCGTGCCGGCATTAAGACTGGCAATGAGCGCATCGAAGCCCGAATAACGCGCTTCCAGCTCGCCGCTGAGCTGCGCTACCGTGTGGGTAACGTGTGAATATTTTTCCACAATGCGGTAATGGTCGATCGAAATACCGGGTTTGCAAATGCGCGCCAGGTCGTTGCGGCCGAGGTCGATGAGCATGTCGAGTTCCGAGTTTTCTTTCGGGTCGTTGAGCAGCTGCATCATCAGGTGATGATCTTCGATGGGGTTGTCGGAGCGCCGTATGCTGCCGCTGATCGGCCGCAGCGTGGCGCGGCCGTTTTCGTAACGCAGCATCATCTCGGGACTGGCGCCCAGCAGGGTCTCGTCGCCGAGATCGACAAAAAAGAGGTAGGGACTTGGGTTGATGGCCTTGTAGCGCTCGTACAAAGGCAGCAAGGGGCCCGAATAAGCGGCCTGCAGGCGTCGGCTGAGCACTATTTCAAGCAATTCGCCTTCATGACAAAGCTGGATACCGCGGCTCACCTGCCGGCGAAAGGTGTCGTCGTCGGGCGTGGCCGTGAAAGCCCCGATGCGCAGGGTGCCGGCGGGGTCCGGCCGGGTTTGCTCTTCCCGGAAAAGATGCAGGTAGTGCTCCGTTGCCGAGGCGGCTTCGCGGTCTTCGGCGCGGGTGACGTAAAGCGTCAGATCCTGCGTCAGGTGGTTGAAAAGCAGAATGGTGTCGTACAAAAACAGGTGAAAATCGGGTTCCGGACAGGTTTTGGCATTGGGCAGATCTTCGAACAGATAGACGAACTGGTAGGCCAGGGCGCCGTACAGGCCCATGAAATTTTTCTCCTCGCTGTGAAATGCCTTCAGCAAACGCCGCAAGGGTTGGGCTATGTTGGAGCGTTCGAGGCGCTCGTCTTCAGGGCCCTCGAAGGGCGTTTTGGGCAGGTGCAGCAACAGCCGCCCTTCGCGCTCGGATTGCACGAAACCGGCAAACTCCGACTGGATAAAATCATAAAAAACCTGTCCGCGCGGGTGCAACAGCCGCACCAGCAAATCGTCGTGTTTGCCCACAAATTCGAGCGAAGGTTCAAGGCCGATGAGCGACATGCGGCTGCTTTTATCCACGGCAGACGCCGATTCGAACAGGCAACTCGGGCCCTGGCCTTGTATGTGGCGGTAAAACAGGAGCGGGTCGCCGTAGGCAAGACGGGTGGTGTGTGTTTGCATAATGTATCAATGTATCGGTACGATGATGCAAAGATGTTATAAAAAAAGCCATACCTGCAAGGGGTAAGGCTTTTTTCTGTGTTTACTGCTGATATTTCCGCCAGACCTCCAGGTACTTTTTGATGACTTCGCGGTTGTCGCGGTACACCTTGGCGCCCCGGGTGGCTGTCACGATGCTGCAGGGTACTTCCTTCGCCACTTCGCGCTGGGAGAGGCCGCGATCGAAGGCATCGAAAATTTTCCAGCGTTCGATCATGAGGTCGCGCTCGTGTTCGGTGAAGGTGAGGAAAAGCAGTTCGTTGAATGCTGCTTCTGATTGCGCAGACTGAAAGAGATTGTACAACATGGCGTCTTGGCAGGGCAATGGATGTTTGCCGACAAAGTTGAGAAAAACTTGCCAGTCGGGCGTCAGATTTCAGGCAGTTCAGTGTGCGATCTGCAGTTTTTTCAACCACAATTTTCCGCCGGAGCGGTCGCTCAGCAGCAGGATGCAGGGCTGGGCGGGCCAGTTGGCGCACGACACAGTTGTGTGGCCTTCGCAGTCGTTTTGCCGGTAAAGGACCTGGCCGAGCAGGTTCACGATTTGCAGGTCGAAATTTTGCGGGCTGTCCTGGCCTGTTTCCACCACGATCGACTGGTCGGCGGGGTTCGGAAACACGGAGAATACGCCGTCGAGGGGTTCGGGTTTGGTCGCTACGGAGCCGCAATGGTCGCATTCGCCGGAATCGACAATGAACTGGCCGTTCTGGTTAAAACAGGCGGGCAGGGGTGCGTAGCTGCTGGCGGCAATATTGGAATAGTTGCCCAGCAGGCCCACGGTATTGCCCATTCCTTCCATGACGATATGGGTGTATCCGATGCCGTTGAGGTGCAGCAGGGAGATTTTTTTCCGTCCGGAAGGATACAGTGACACATCCGTTACCTTGTAAAAGATGTTGCTGCCGTCGCTTTTCGGGGTCACGACGGTGTCGCCGACCGACCAGCCGAAGTCGTACAGCAAGACATCCGTTCCGCCGGGTACCTTTTCCAGATCGGCTTCATACACGCTGGCATCGGGCGGAGGCAAGGTGAACTTGCGAAAATAGACCTTTTGGCCGGCCACCCGGAGCGCGCCGATATTGACGGCCGGCCCCTGATAGGCGTTATAAAAGTAATTACAGTTGAGGCCCTGGGTCTGCAGGGTGCATTCGGGCTGTAGCATCAGTTTTTGGTATGTCTGGCCCTGTACCAGGGTGTCGCTGCCCAGGTATTCGCGCCAGGTATTGTAGAGGGTGCTGCCGCCGATGCAGCCGGATGCGCGGGCGGTGATCCATTCGGCGTCGGCGACGGGGAAGGAGAAATTTTGTTGTGCAAAAAGCGGAACGGCTGCACAAAGCCACAGGGCGAGCGTAAACAGGTTCTTTTTCATGAGCAGAAAAGTTTGATTTAAAGATTACATACGAACTTGCCGAACGCTGCGCTGTGTCCAAATTGAGCAAACGAATATTTCAGGCAGAAAATAGTTGGGGTCTGTATGGAAAATAATCCACAGCATGTTCTCCAAAAATCCCGACGCACCCCTGGCCCCCGGGTGTTTACCAGGTCAGGGCCGAATGTGCCGGAAGGGTGGTGTGGAAGCGGGTGGTGAAAGGGTGAGTTACTCCTTCACCGCCCGCCCCGCAAAAACCGCTCCGCCCGCCACAACGTGTACCGTGTACACCCCTGCCGGCAGATGGCCCAGTTGTTCTACCCGGATACTGCCCCCGGAAAGGGTACCCTGCTGGGTGCGTACGGTTTTGCCGGTATGGTCGGTGATGGAGAGTCGGAAGGGACCTGATGGTTGCTCCAGATCCATGCTCAGTACGTCGTGAAAGGGGTTGGGATATACCGGCCTTGGCTGCACGGACAAAAACGGGGCGCCCGCGCCGCTCACCAGATCGGAAAGAAAATATTTATTGATGAAATGTAGGTCGTCTGCCAATGGGTCAGATTTGTAGACTCCTCCCACGTAAATCGAGCTGCTATCTTGACACAAGGTGTTTGCCCAGTATCTTATTCCAGGCAGATTGGTCATGCCGGCCCATTCGCATCCGTTGGCATTATATAAGGCTAAAAAATACTGGTATTGGTTGCTGTCGGGGTTTGTGCTGACGGTGCCGGCGATCATAAAACGGCCATCGTCAAGCATAATTCCATTTTTGGGGTTTGCAAATTCAATACTTTCCATAACACTGGAGTGCTCCCAAACCATTTCTCCGTTTGGAGTGAGCCGGGTGGTCAATTCGAGGGATCCCAAAGAATCTAAATAAACTACCCCTGCACCAAACACATTACCCAATGAATCCACCTGAATGGCTGTCATTTTTGTATTGACGCTATAAGGCCCCATGGTTGTCCCCGACTTGACATACTGCCACGCGGTTTCTCCATTACACTTGTACTTGGTGATCTTGTATTCCCCGTAGTAATCCCCCACGTACAGGTTGCCGTCGGCGCCCGTGGTGAAATGGTGCTGAAAATCATCACTGTACGCCTCCGTGGCATGTCCTTCGAGGGTATTGCCTTCCAGATCTAATTGCCAGCAGAAAAACCCCGTACCTTCTGCGTTTCCCCAATGCCCCCACACGATCAGTCGTCCGTCTTTGACGATGGCGTCGCGGGTGGTATAGTTGTTTGTGCCCGCATCGTAGGTAGCGGTCCACACGATGCTGCCGTCGGGGTGCAGGCGCGTGACCAACATGCCCGAGTTGCTGGCCGGTACATCGACGAACGAACCGACGACCAGCAGGTCCTGGTCGGGCAATACGAGCAGTTTGGACAGGAATTTGCCCACGGCCGTGGTATCCTGATAGGCGTAGCTCCACAGTTTTTCGCCGTCGGCGCCGTATTTAATGACGATGTGCTGCGAGGTACCCAACACGAGACTGTAAGAATTCCCTCCCACGTAAATCGAACCTTCGTTATCGGTGGCCGCAGAATAGATCACATCGCTGCCGGGGGCCTGGTGTATTTGTTTCCATAAAAAGTTGCCGTTCTGATCGTGTTTGCTCACGTAGAACCCGACACCGGGGCCGGGTTGGTAGGCTTTTGCACACATAAAAATATTGTGGGCTGTGTCGCGAACTAAATATGGCAGTTGTAAATCGCTGCCTCCCGTGGTATTCTCCATAGTGGTCCAAACGGGTTGGATGATATTTTGGGCGTAAGACGTGACCGCTAACGCGGCGATGAAATATAAAACAGTAAAAAATCTCATGATTGGAAAAAATAAATCGAGGCTGCTTTATCATCTGGGGGGCAACAGTGATAAAGCAGCCTCTCTGACCAGGAATAATTAATATTTCGATAATTGAACTGTGCTCGTCTGGGTGGCGCTGGTCAGGCTTACGCGGTAGATGCCGGGCGCCATTTCGCGGGGCAGCTGAATATCCCAGTAATTTTGACCGGCCAGAAGAACTGTTTTGCGTTCAAAAACCACTTTTCCGGTCATATCTGTTACCGTCAAAAGGCCATCTTCTTCCGGCGAAGTATTCAGAAATACAACCGTGACATAATTATTGAAAGGATTCGGGTATGCCGTTAAACGGACCAGACTGTTTGGGGCGGTTTGCTCATTGGTCCGTTCTTTTGGCGTTTCAACAGTTACCGTCAGGCTTGCCCCGTTTTCACCCGTTTGCCAAATTTGATTTTTCAGTATCGAGTTATCCAATTTGAGTAGGGCGCCCAGATCCGGAATGGCTTGCTGTGCTTTCACGACGATCGTAAAAATCTCGCTGTTGGCCGGCAAGCTCTGCGCGCCGCCCGAGGGGTCGAACCACAGGGTAGCCGCTGCATCGGGGTCGATAGTGCCGATACCGAAACTTTCGGCGGCCGCGTAACCGGGCAGGGAAGCGGTCGTAGCATCGAGCACTTCTAATTTATCGGCCGGCAAACGGATGCCCAGTTGGAAGGCCTCGACGTTGTTAAAGCCATTGACCCTGAATACCAGCGCCGCTTCCTGATTTTGGGTCAATGAAACGCTGGGGACAGTCAGGTTCGGCTTGGCGCCGGCGTCTTCGAGCGATTCATTTTCATTGGGGCAAGCAGCATCGGTCAACCAGGAATCGTTGACGTCGCCAATTTTGATGGCGTCCCAACCCCTTTTATTGGCCGGAAGGTTGGCGGCCGAATATTCCCAGCCCTGCTCGAGATACGCGGCGCCGATGATCTGATTGCCCCCGCTTATATTGAATGGATTGACGTTGAAACCGGCAGTGTAGTCCTGGGGGATAAATTCCGGGATAAACCTCCAGGGTTGTTCCTGCATGGGTAATTCCTCGTAAATACCCAGAAGCAGTTTGCGCAATTCGAGGATGTCGAAAGTGGTCACCGAATTGCTTTTGTTGGCATCGGAGGCGATGATCTTGTAGCCGGAGTTAAAAGGCTCGATGCCTAAGATATGCTTGTTGATAAGGGCCAGATCGAAGGTCGAAAGCCCGCGCCGCCACTCACAGGGCGTATGGCCATAGTGCTGTTTTAGCGGGTCGCCCGCGTTTTTGAGCGTGCTTTTTTTGCCATTGTGGTAGGCCCAGATTTTTACCAGATCGGAGTGAAAGGTGCCGCTGAATTTGCCCGCGGGGCTCGAAGTCACGTTGCAAACACGCGCGTCGTTGGAATGCCTGACGCGAAGCGTTGTGTTTTGAAGGCCGGTCGAGCTGCCGCCCAGTTCAACCGCGTCGGTAAAATTGCCGCATTGTGTGAGCGCGTAACTGGGCGAATTATACGTATCGTAAAAATACGGGATGATGTTCAATTGGCCGGGAGAAAACTGGTTCAGACAGTCTACCCGCCAATAGGACATGTAATTGCGCCCCAGCGTACCAGTACTGCCTGGAGGCAGGGGAAACAAAGGGTCGTTGTTGTAATCCCGGTACATCAGCAAACTCCCGTCGATTTCACAAGTAACGGGCGACTGCGCTGAAATAAAACAACCAGGGGATATACCGCCCGGGCCCGAACTGATAGTACTGCAATCGGCCGGGGTGTCCATCAAAGCATCGCCAGCTTTATCATAGTTTAAAAGTGGAAATGGCCTTTGTGTATTAGGGTTGTTATCGTTCTCGCGAATGACCAATTCTCTCCCCAACCAGTTGGGGGCAATTTGTCCGTTGGGTAACAAGACCGGGTAGGGGTTGTCTTGCTGATTCGTGGTTACAGGAGTGATATAAGCAAAATTGGGATTGAAGGTGTGAAGCAGGCCGAAGTGATGGCCGGTTTCGTGAATAAAAGTTTTTCCCAATTCGCCGGTGCCCACCAGTAATATCCAGTTTTCATGGACAAAACAGCCCAAATTGTAGTTGGGATTGATGTTTTGATAAGCATTGCAGGGTATGCCTGCCCGGCTGGGAATGACACTGCTTTTAATATAAACCTCCATTGCTCCTGTGGAATAGGCAAAAGAGTTGATAAACACGTCAACGTCTTCGCTTTGCTGGATGCGGGAGTCCCAGATTTCGTTCAATTCCCCGCATTGATAAAAATGAAGTCCTGCTGGCGCAAAGGCCTGGTTCAGGTTATTCAGGCCAATGTCGAGGTCTCCGGGTGCTAAAATGAAACCGGTAGAGTTCCCATTAATCAAGGTAAAACGTACGGGGACTTCTCTGATTTGAGGAGGTTCTGCATTGCGTTTTTCTGCCGCTGCCGCTATGTTGCTCGCCTCGTTGATCCAGAATTGAGTCAACGCCGGTGACATGTCGACATCACATTCAATCGTAACCTGGCCAAAAGACCGGACAGACATGAGGAGAAAGGATAAGAGAATGAAGGAAGCGGGTTTAAAACAGAATAATGTTCTGTAAAAAATGGGGGGGGGGTGAAATTTTTCATAAAAAAAGGTTGAAAGGTTAAAAAATCGGCAGGATTTGATGCGAATAAAGTTATATACTTAATATTCAGATTAGCGAAGTTGGCGTGATAATTTAACATAACACAACCACCCTCCCGACGCACCCCTGGCCCCCGGGTGTTTACCAGGTCAGGGCCGAATGTGCCGGAAGGGTGGTGTGGAAGCGGGTGGTGAAGGCCGGCTAATACCGCTCCTGGGTTTTCACCAAAACGCCTGTTTTGTTGCCGGCGCGCACATAATAAGTGCCCGTCGGCAATCCGGCGGCGTCGATCGCTTGCAGGCCGTCCATTGTACAAAGCCGGCGCAGTACCAGCCGGCCGGAGCCATTATACACTTGTATCGGGGCGCCGGCCGGGAGGTCCAGGTAAAATACCGGGCCTGCGGGGTTGGGATAAATCTGCAGGGGCTCGGCCGTAACGGGCCCGGCAGCGCCGGCAGCGCCGGAATAAAAATACTCCCGGGCATACTCCAGATAATACTGGTTGACGCCGACATCCAGGTTCACCGCGGTTTCCAGGTGGTAATAGTCGTCTTCAACGTAGGTGTAAAACGTTTTGCTTTCTCCCGTGAATGAGCCTTCGGTGTAGCTGATTTCTTGCAATTCGACCGTACGCCCCTGGTCGTCGCGCAAGTAGATCTGTTCAAGTATCAGCAAGGGTATGCCGCCCGAATTGTTGTAACTGAACAAGCGATAATTGCTCAGGCGTTCCTGATCATCGTACGCGTAAGTGGTGATCAGGCTGGGACTGTAACCACTTGGGGAGTAGTCGTACCGGAAAATTGTGTCCAGCTGCAAACTCGCCGAGTAATGATAATTCTGCTTGTATTGGAGCTGCCAGGCCGGGTTGTTCAAACTGATCTGATATACAAGACTGCTTGCTGCCAGGCCGTTCTGGTTATAGGTGTAGTCGGTCCGCGTAGCCAGCAGGATAGTGCCGTCCGAGAGTTTGTAGATATAAAAACCTTCCTGAATGCGCTGGTCTTCGCTGTTGTAGGTGTTGTAGCGGGCATTGGAGATCGCCAGCAAATTGGCCTGGCTGTTCCTGAAAAAGAGGGTGGAATCCAGCAGGGCGGGATTGCCCGGCCGGTAGTGATTGGTGCGCAGGGTGGAGGTATCCTCGCCGCTGCCCAAATCTTTCAGGGTGGTTTCAGACAAAACCTGGCCTGTGGCCGGATTGATTTTGTAAAGAACACGTTCGGTTGCGGAAAAATCGGGAAGCGGATACTGGAGCTCCAGCGTCTGCTTTTCATACAGGGTGTCTCCGTAGTAGGTGTAAAGGTCGCGGCGCGAAACCAGCGAGTCGGTCGCCGGAAAGGTCATATACCGCGATTCCCACACGGAATCCAGCACGAGCGCGGCGCCCCGGGCTGCGACGGGAGAGGATAACGCTGCGCCAGGAGGCAATCGAACCTGTGCGGAAAGGGGAAAAAGCGCCGAAAGAGTCAGCAGGAGGCTGAATAGTGTTTTTTTCATGTGCCTGATTTTTAGGCAAAAATAAAAATCCTCCTGTGCTTGTTTCGGCGCAGGAGGATTGATCGGATGCTTGAATGCCGGCGACGGGATCAATAGCGGTAGTACTCCGGCTTGAACGGCCCTTCCACTTCCACGCCGATGTATTCGGCCTGGTGGGGGCGCAGTTCTTCCAGTTCCACGCCGATTTTGGCGAGGTGGAGGCGGGCTACTTTTTCGTCGAGGTGTTTGGGCAGCATGTACACCTTGTTCTCGTAGTGGGCGGCATTTTGCCAGAGTTCGAGCTGGGCCAGTACCTGGTTGGTGAAGGAGTTGGACATGACGAACGAGGGGTGGCCCGTGGCACAGCCCAGGTTGACGAGGCGGCCTTCGGCCAGCACGATGATGTCTTTGCCGTCGATGTTGTACAGGTCCACCTGTGGTTTGACGGTCATTTTCGTGTGGCCGTAGCTGGTATTCAGCCAGGCCATGTCGATCTCGTTGTCGAAGTGGCCGATGTTGCACACGATGGTTTTGTCGTTCATCAGGCGGAAGTGTTTTTCCGTCACGATGTCGCAGTTGCCGGTGGCCGTCACGACGATGTTGGCGCGCGGGATGGCGTTTTCCATACGTTTTACCTCGAAGCCGTCCATAGCGGCCTGCAGGGCGCAGATCGGATCGATTTCGGTCACGATCACGCGGGCGCCGGCGCCGCGCAGCGAGGCGGCCGAGCCTTTGCCTACGTCGCCGTAGCCGGCCACGACGGCCACTTTGCCCGCGATCATGATGTCGGTGGCGCGGCGGATGGCATCCACAAGGCTTTCCTTGCAGCCGTATTTGTTGTCGAATTTCGACTTCGTAACCGAGTCGTTGATGTTGATGGCGGGCAGGGGCAGGGCGCCTTTGGCCATGCGTTCGTAAAGGCGGTGCACGCCGGTGGTGGTCTCTTCCGAGATGCCGCGAATGCCTTTTACCAGTTCGGGGAACTGGTCGAGTACCATGTTGGTGAGGTCGCCGCCGTCGTCGAGGATCATGTTGAGCGGCTGGCCGTCTTTGAAAGCAAAGAGCGTCTGTTCGATGCACCAGTCGAATTCTTCGGCATTCATGCCTTTCCAGGCAAACACGGGTATGCCGGCAGCGGCAATGGCGGCGGCGGCGTGGTCTTGCGTGGAGAAAATATTGCACGACGACCACGATACTTCGGCGCCGAGTTCCACGAGGGTTTCGATCAGAACGGCAGTCTGAATGGTCATGTGCAGGCAGCCGGCGATGCGGGCGCCTTTCAGGGGTTTGGAAGGCCCGAATTCTTCACGCAACGCCATCAGGCCGGGCATTTCTGCTTCGGCGAGCTGGATTTCCTTGCGGCCCCAGTCAGCCAGGGCAATATCTTTTACTTTGTAAGCGGGGCGGGTTGCGACAGACGTCATGTTGAATGTGCTAATGTGTGAATGTGCAGATAAGCCAGCGGGGCAGGGCGGCATTTGTTTGGTAAAAAGGGATAAAGGAACCTTTAAACGAAACAAACTTCGTTTTGTTGGCTAAAACGGGCCGCAAAGATAGCGACTTTGCAGGCCAATACCGCCGTGCTGCCCAATCTTGTTTTGTCAATGTTGTGCAAACGCCTGCTTGCCCTGGCTTCATGCCGCTTCGGAACCGCTCGAAAATTGCCGGTCCCAGTCGCGCACCCTGCCGTTCATCACCCGAAACCAGAGCGGGGGCGCCAGCGCGAGCAACACGCTGGCCGGGTAGCCGAAGGGTAGTTGCGGGCTTTCGTCCACGTGCCTGAGAATCTGGTATTTGCGACTGGATTTGTAATGATGGTCGCTGTGCCGCGTGAGCTCGTAGAGGAAAATACGCCCCAGCTCGTGGTCGCTGTTCCACGAATGCGCCGGCAGCACGGGTTCGGGCCGGCCGGCGGGCGTCATGCGCCGCCGAAGGCCGTAATGCTCCACATAATTGATGGTTTCAAGCAGTAAAACGCCGATCAGGGCGATAACCAGCGCGCCCGAAAAGGCTTTCCAGCCGAATGCCAGCGCGGTCGCCAGCAGCCACAACCCCTGCCAGACCTGAAAGCGCAGCATTTCATTGCTCCAGCCGAATGCCGGCCGGCCGGTTTTTCGCAGGCGTTCGCGTTCGAGCGCCCAGGCGTTGCGCCAGCCGCCGGCAATGGAACGCGGCCAGAAGGCAAACAGCGTTTCGCCCAGCCGCGCGGAGGCCGGGTCGGCATCCGTTGCGACGTTTTTGTGGTGGCCGCGGTTGTGTTCGATAAAAAAATGCTGGTACAGGGCTGTCAGCAGCATCCATTTGGCCAGCGCCTGTTCGCCGCGCTTGCTCCGATGGCCCAGTTCGTGCGCCACGTTGATGCCATTGGCGCCCACGATGATACCAACGCTCAGCGTAAGACCGATCAGCGCCGGCCATTCGGGCGTCTGATATTGTACAACATACAAATACCAGCCCACGACCGCAAACAACAGTGGCGCATTGGCATACAGCAGCCAGTCGAAAAACGGCTGCCGGCTGCGTTCCGGCTCGGCATCGGCCGGTTGATTGGCCGTCGATTGGGGCAATTGCGCTTCGAGCAGCGGCAGAATGATGAAGGCCAGCACGACCGTGGCCCAGGCCCAATTGCCTTGCAGCCGGAGCGCCAGGAAAGCGCTCAGGGGCAGCAGGTACGCGAGGAGGTATTTTGCATCTTTCATAATCAATAAAATCGGTTGAATGCCCGGGGCAAATGCGGCTTGTTTAGAGGGGGTTTGAATAAATAAGCAGCTCCAAACTAATTCAAATGCCGGTTCATCCTTTTGCCGCGCTCCGGCTATTTTTGCGGCGATTTTTCAACAAAGCACACCCTGAAACCCGCCAAGCCCAACCATTGTCATGGAATTTTACGCGCTCAAAATTAAACAAATCACGCCGGAAACGGCCGATACCGTCACCATCGATTTCGACGTTCCGGAAGCGCTCCGCTCCGTTTTTACCTACCACCAGGGCCAGTATATCACGCTCCGTGTACAACTCGACGGTCATGAGCTGCGCCGTTCGTACTCCATGTCGTCGAGCCCGCAGGAACAACGACTGGCTGTCACGGTAAAAAAAGTACAGGGCGGCAAAGTGTCCGGTTTTCTGCACGACAGCATCAAGGTGGGCGATACGCTTGAAATTGCGCCGCCCGACGGCCGTTTTTATACCCCGCTCGACCCCGAAAAGCGCCGCAGCTACTACCTGTTCGGCGCGGGGAGCGGCATTACCCCGCTGATGTCGATCCTTAAAACCGTGCTCGAAGCGGAACCGATGAGCACGATTTTCCTACTCTATGGCAGCCGCGACGAGCAAAACATCATTTTCCGCGACGCCCTCGACCGGCTCAGCGAACGTTATCAGGGCCAGCTGTTCGTCGAGCATGTGCTCAGCCGGCCGGCGAAAGAAAGCGGCGGCGGTTTGTTTGGCATGTTCAAAAAATCGACGCAAAACTGGCAGGGGCGAAGCGGCCGGATCGACGCCCGCACCGTGGCCGAATTTCTGGAGGAAAACCCGCCCCACGGGCCCGAAACCGATTGCCGCTACTTCCTCTGCGGCCCCGGCACTTTTGCCGACGCGATCAAAGGTTTCCTGAACGGCCGAGGCGTCGATCCCAAACAAATTCATGCCGAACATTTCGCCAATGCCCACCATGTGCCCGGCGAAAACCTGGCGCCCTCCGCCGCCGGCAGCGGCAAACGCCTGATCGTGCACCTGAAAGGACAGCGTATCGAAACCACCGCGCCCGAAAATGCGACCATTCTCGACGTCATGGTTCGCGAAAAAAAGGACGCCCCCTACTCCTGTACCTCGGGCGCCTGCGCTACCTGCATGGCCAAAGTGCTCAAAGGGAAAGTCCGTATGGACGTCTGCTACGCCCTCGAAGACGACGAGATCAAGGCCGGTTACTGCCTCACCTGTCAGGCCCATCCAGACAGCGACGAGGTCGAACTGACCTACGACTTTTGAACGCGGGCTGCGGATGAAAAATGAATTATCCAGAGCGGGTAGTTTGTTTTAAATGGCTTGTTTTCAGCGATTTAAAGGCTGTTTTATTGTTTCAAAATTTGAAATAAATATTGGCCGGCGGGGGCGAAAACCCGCCCGGGCCCATTGCCGCGGCGTACATTTATTCAACTGTTTTACCCGCAAACGCCGCAGTTGTGAACCTGAGAAGCACCCCCTTTCTTCGCCTGCTGTTTCCTTTTGCCGCCGGACTGATCGCCGGCGCCCGGGCAGATGCCGAACCGCCCGGACTGGCCTGGGCGCTGGCACTGCTGGCCGTTCCAATCCTTGTACTGGCCCCCGTTTCCACGGCGCATCGCGCGCGCTGGCTGTTCGGCGCTTTCCTGGGGCTGTGGTTGTTTGCGGCCGGTTTTGCCCGCTCGGTGTGGTACAACGAGCTTCGCTGCCCGGATCATTTTTCGCATCGGGCGGACACGGTCCGGCTGCTGACCGGCAGCATTTGCGACGCGCCCGCGCGGGGCGCCCGCCTGAAAGTGCGCCTGCAGGTGGATGCTGCCGGCGCCGACACCTTGCAGCCTTGCAGCGGGTACGTGCTGTTGCTGGTGGAAACCGATTCGGCCTTGCCGGCTCTGGCTTACGGCGACCGCCTTGCCGTTCGCGCGAACCTGCGCGCTTTGGAGCCGCCCAAAAACCCGGAAGCGTTTGATTACGGGCGCTATTTGCATTTTCAGAATATTCATTACCAGGCTTTTGTAAAAAAAGACTCGTTGCTGCTTTTGTCGAAAGGCGGCGGAAATCCGGTCTGGCGGATGGCCTTTGACTGCCGCGATCGCCTGTTGTCGTTGTTGCGCAGGCATTTTACCGACCCGGATGAATACGCGGTTGCCTCGGCTTTGCTGGTGGGGTACAAGGATGATTTGTCCGACGATTTGCGCACCGCTTATGCCGAAACGGGCTCCATGCATGCGCTGGCGGTATCCGGAACGCATGTCGGGTTGCTGTACACGGGTTTGTTGTTCCTGTTGCAGCGTATTCGATGGCGCGGCAAATTGCGCCGCTGGCTTCAGACCGGCCTGGTGCTCGCCGTGATCTGGGGCTTCACGCTGCTGACCGGCGCGAGCGCTTCGGTGCTGCGGGCTTCGGTTATGTTTTCGGTTTTTTTGTTGGGCAAATCACTGCACCACGACGCCTCCATCTGGAACATACTGGCGGGTTCCGCTTTTTTGCTCCTGCTGTTTAACCCGTATTTTATGTTCGACGCGGGCTTCCAGCTGTCCTACGCGGCGGTGGCCGGCATGGTCTTTTTTTATCCCAGGTTGCAAAAAAGTGCCCCCGTCCGGCTGCCCGGCTGGCTGAACGAAGGCTGGAAGGTCTTCCTGATCGGGGTGGCCGCTCAAATCGGCACCCTGCCGCTCTCGCTCTATTATTTTCATCAATTTCCCTGTTACTTCTGGCTTGCCGGCTGGGTGGTCGTGTTGGGCGGGGCCATATTTCTGTGGGGTGGCGCTGCGCTGGTACTGCTCGACTGGCTGGCGCCCCCGGCGGCCGGCTGGCTTGGCTGGGCCTTGCACACGCTTTTGTGGGGGATGAACCGGGCCATTCTGGCCATTCAGCAGCTGCCGGGCAGTGTGATCGCCGGGGTTTGGCTGCCTTCGTGGGGGGCACTGCTGCTGTATGCAGCAATTTTAATGACCGGCATGGCGCTGGCCAGCCGCAGGGCCTTCGGTTTGCTGGCAGCGCTGCTCCTGCTGCTGATCCTGGGCGCGGGCCGGCTGATCAGGTCGGTCGGGCAAATGGACCAGGGGCAAATGGTTGTTTATCAGGTGAACAAGCGCAGTCTGGTTGATTTTTTCGACGGCACGACTGCCTGGGCGGCAGCCGACTCCGTCAGCCCGAAACAAGTGCTGTTTGCGGCGCAGGCCAAACGCTGGAGCATGGGCGTTCGACAAGTTCGATCCCTTGCACCCGAACCCGATTTTTTTCAAAACGGGCATTTGCTCTATGCTCCTCCTTTTATCGGCTTTTACGACCTGAAAATAGCCTGGCTCGCCCCTGAAACCCGGCTGCAAGGCCATCCGGCCTCCGTACCTGTAGATGTGCTGCTGGTGTCGGGCAACCCCGATTCGGACCCGCCTGAAGCCTTGCATTGCTTTCCGGCGACGCGCGTCGTACTGGATGCCTCCAACAGCGGAAAAACCCTGCGCCGATGGAAAAAAGAATGTCAGCGCCTAGGCATCTCCTGTCACGACGTGCGGGAGCAAGGCGCCTGGATATGGACCAAAAACAACTGAACCGCCATGAAAAACAGACTGCAGTCTTACTTTCATTTCACGCGCGCCGAACGCAACGGCGCACTGGTGCTGGGTTCGCTCTGCGTGCTTGTGTTCGCCCTGCCCGCCCTGGTCGCGCGTTTTTATCGCCCTGCCGAAAACGATTTTTCGGCTTTTTCGGAGCAAATCCGGACTTTTCGCGCCAGTCAGGCCGGTGAAAAACCTGCCAGCCCGACCGCACTGTTTTACTTCGATCCCAACAGCGCTACCGCTGAAACCTTTGTGCAGCTCGGTCTGGACGAGCGCGTTGCAGCGAGTATTTGCAAATACCGCGAAAAGGGCGGCCGTTTTCGCCAACCGGAAGATTTTGCCCGGATTTACAACTTGCCGAGGGCAGATTTTGAACGCCTGTTGCCCTATATCCGCATGGCAGGGGGGGGCAACGACGAGCCCTGGCACGGCGCCAACCATGAGCGCAACAACGAAGCTTTCCCTTTCGACCCGAATACCGCCACCGCCGCCGAATTGAAAAGCCTGGGCTTGTCGCCCCGTCTGGTATCCAACATCCTGAAATACCGCGAAAAAGGCGGCCGCTTTCGCGTGAGGGAAGATTTTCAACAGCTGTACGGCCTTACAGAAGCCGAGTTCAGGCGCCTCGAACCTTATTTGCAACTGCCTGTCGCACAAGGCGGTGCTGCTCCGCGCCCGGTTGCCTATGCTTCCGGGGCTGTACCTGCCTATCCCGCTTCGAAAGAGATCGGCCCCATCGACATCAACCGCGCAGCCCGGGAAGACTGGCAACGACTGCCGGGCATCGGCGCCTGGCGCGCGGGACAAATCGTTAATTACCGCGACCTGCTCGGCGGGTTTGTCACGGTAGAACAGGTCGCGGAAACCCGTGGCCTGCCCGACAGTGTTTTTCAACAAATAAAGCCCTATTTAAACCTGAAAACCCCGGTTTATCGAACCATTTCCATCAATACGGCTACCATTGAAGAACTGGATGCCCACCCCCTGATATCGCGCAAACAGGCCGAACTTATTGTCAGGTATCGCGAACAGCACGGGTCTTACGGGCGCGTCGACGACCTGCGCAACATCGCCACATTCAGCCAAAGCGCGTGGCTGGAAAAGGTTTCGCCTTATTTGAGACCGAATTGACCGAATGAGCCGACGGCCTGTTTTGTGAAGCATTTTTACTGCTTGCGCGGCAGAGAAGGCTCGATGGCGTAGGCTTTGTCGAGCCAGGGCTGCGCCTCGGCTTTTTGCCCCATATCCCAGTAGCCCGAGCCGATATAGTACAGCAGGGTAGCGTTGTTTTTATCGTATTTAAGCGCCTCCTTCCACTGCTCGATGGCTTCCGGGAACCGTTTTTTCATTGCCAGAACGGCGCCGAGATTGCGACGGGCATCGACAAACCGGGGATCGAATTGAATCGAACGGCGGTACACGTTTTCTGCCGAATCAAGCTCTGCAAGTGCGAGCTGGTTGCCGGGCCGTTGTGCGCGCATGAAATAAATATACCCCAGATTGGAGAGCACCTTGGTGTCGTTGGGCCGGTATTTCAGGGCTTTCTGGTAGTCTTTTTCCGCCAGGTCGAAGCGGCCCAGCCGGAACTGTGCGACACCGCGGCTGCCATAGGCATCGTGGTACTCCGGGTACAACTCGATGGCCTTCGTATAGGAAGCAATGCCTTTTTCCACCCAGGTGGAATCGGTTGCAATCCCTCTTTTCTCGTCGAGGCCTCGTTTGGCTTCTTCGAGCCCGATGTGGTAGTTGAGTTTGGCGCAATTGGGCGAATTGGGCAGGTCGGCGACGTAGAGGGCATAGCTGTCGTACCAGGCCGGGTTGCGCAGCACCGTTTGGAGGCTGTACGCCAGCAAGATGGCGCCGGTTATTCCCCAAAGCAGCGAGCCTTTTCCGTTCGGGTTCCAGAGATTTTCCTTGTCATCGATCCTGAAAATCTTCATCAATACCCAGGCCAATGCAAAGGCAAAACCGAGGGAGGGCACGTACAATTCGCGTTCGCCGTACGAAGTGCCGATGATGTACAGGACGTTGCTGTACAGCGAAAACGTCGTCAGGTAAAACAAGATGGCATAGGCCAGAAAGTGCTTTTTCCCAAGATTCAGCAGCGCCCAAATGGCCATGCCGGCATAGGCAAAAAAGCCCGCGAGCGCCCGCCAGTCGGCAAAACTGACAGATTTCATTTGCGGATAGCCAAGGTCGCTGATCAAGGGGTGCGGGTAGATCATGACCCACAGGTAACGGCCGCACATCATAAATGCCGACGCAAGGCGCATGGCCGGGTTTTCCTCGGCGGCAATAAAATTATCCAGAATGGAAAAGACTTCCTTGCCGGACTGATGTGCCAGCACATTGTGGCGAATAGCCAGGAAAATGAGTGCCGGAACGACAAATATGGCAGTAGTGCCAACAACTTGCCCGACGCTTCTTTTGCCAAAAAACCACAGGGTCAGCGGCAATACCGCTAAAAACGTGATCGAACCTTCCTTGGAAAATTGCGCCAGCGTATAAAACCCGATGGCGGCAACCAGCCATGAACTCCGCCCTGTTTCAAGGTTTTTCCAGACGCCGTAAAGAGCCGCGGTGCAAAGCAGCAAGGACAGAATTTCGTCGCGGCTTTTGATATTGGCAACCACCTCGGTGTGTACCGGGTGCGCCATGAACAACAATACAGCCATGGCAGCCAGCGCGGGCGGAAAATCGCTCAGGATACGCCGCCAGGTCACCCAAAGCACCCAGCCGGTCAGGGCGTAAAACAATACGTTGATAATGTGGTGAAAAGCCGGATTGTCGGGCGACATCGACCATTCCCAGGCAAACATGGCCAGCGTCACCGGGCGGTAGAGCGAGCCCGGGCTGTTCCAGGCGCCGTAGCGGTACTCGGTGCTGAAAATGGTGCGCAGGTTTTCCAAACCGCCTTTGACCACCCAGTTTTCCTTGATCACCGAAAAATCATCGAGTGCCCACTGATGGCCGAAGGTGTTGGCATAAATCAGAAAGCCCAGTGCGGCGGCAATCAGGCCGGCAATCCAGCTGCCCGGCAGCGCGGGCGCCGTGACAAGGAGGTTGCGGTCGACCTGAGTCGCGGCCGGGCGGGGTTGCGGTTTGCGGGCAGGAGCGGCGGGTTTGACGTTTTTCTTTTTGGACATTTTCCCGATGGAATTTGCCCGCAAATCTATTGGATTGAGACAAATTCTGCCATCAACCGTACAATTCATAATGGACTTGCGTGCGATCGTAGCCCAATTTTACCATTAAATTGGCTACCGCCTCGTCGATCATGTTGCTCCATCCGCACAGGTAAAAATCTACGTCCGGGCGCGCCTGCGCATATTGTTCGAGGTAAATCTGGTGCACATAGCCTTTCCGTCCGGGCCATTCGGGCTGGCGCGACAGGGCCACGTCGTAGCGGAAGCCGGGCATGCTGCGGCTGAGCGCTTCAAATTCGTCGCGGTACAAAATATCTGTTTCCGTGCGGCTGCCGAAGATCAAATGGATGCTTTTATGCGGTCGGCCGCTGTTTTTGATGTCGAGCAACATGCTGCGGAAAGGGGCCACCCCCGTGCCTGTACAGATAAAAACCAGGTCTTTGTCGAGGGTTTGCGGCAAAACGAAAGCGCCGTCGGGGCCTTTAAAACGAAGCGTGGTACCAAGGTCGATTTCGTCGAAAAGATAACGGGAGCCCGCGCCTTGCTCTGCCTTTACGACGCAAAATTCGAGCAAATTGGCATCGTTGGGCGCATTGGCAATGGAGTAGCTCCGCCAGCGCTGAAGGCGTTTTTCACCGATGGGCAAATCCATGGTCACAAACTGGCCGGCCTGAAAACTGAAAGGCTCGTCGCCGGGCACTTCCACCCAAAAACGGCGAACATTGGGGGCTTCGGAGGTAATTTTCGTTACTTTACTGTCGTACCAGGTGGTTGGCATAAAAGCAAATTTAAGTCTGCTCAATGGAGCATGTCGTTCCAGCGCATAAACACGCCGAATCCTTTTTCGTTGAAAAAATCCCGTGTTTCCGCCTCGCCGCGACTGCTCGTGACCAGTACGAAATCGCCGCCCCAGGCGCCCAGGCTTTTCACCACGCCCCAATAGTCGGAGAAATACAGTTCCTGGGCGCTTGGCAGGTCGAGAACCTTCTGCATCAGGCATTCGTGTTCCGTCAGGATTTGCTCAAATTCAGCCAGCGAAACAGCCTTTACCAGCCGCTCCGTCAGTGCTGAAATGGCGCCGGGCAATGCCGGGTTGCCGCGCTGTTGCGTGCGGTAGCGGTGAATGCCTTCACGGCTGTCCTGTTTTTTCCCCAGATAAACAAAATACAGCTGCTGCGAAAACGGCGGCGAGAAAGGAACGCCTTGCACCCGCTGAACGCCATGATCGAGCTGAAACAGAATGGGGCCTTCGGCGTATGCGCAGGCAATATCGTATCCCGAACCGCCAAAAGTGGCGGCCAGCAAGGCATAAGGATCAACGCCGGCCCAGCGCGCAACCGCGGCGATGAGCGTACTGCTGGTGCCCAGCCCCCATTGGCGCGGAAAATCTATCCGGGTGGTCACCCGCAGGCCGGCGGTTTCGTCCGTTAAAAAAACAGGATTTAACTGCCTGACAGCCAGCAGTATCTGACGTAGCCGCGCGGCCGCGTTCGCGTCGTTGTCGCGGACAAGCGCGAAGGAGGGCAACGCAAATTCACAGCCCAACCAGCGAGACCCGTCGGCTTCCAGGGCTTCCCAGCGGAGCGCGCCGGCGGGTTGGGCGGCGGCAACCAGCAGAGATTGCCCGAAGCGCAGCGGCAGGGCCAGCGCAGTGGCTCCGTCGAGCACGGCATATTCGCCGGTGAGCAGCAATTTGCCTTTGGCGCGGGTCTCAAAAACGGTTTCGGTCATATCGGCGAAAGGTCGGCATTAATGTGAAGCGCCGGGTTGCGGATCGTAGCTTTCCATCTGAAAACCTGCGTCGGCCAGGTGCGCCCAGAAATCGGGATATGATTTGCCTACTACCGAAGGATGCTCGATATCGATAGCGTCGCGCAGGGCCAGCGGCGCAAAAGCCATCGCCATGCGGTGGTCGCCGTAGGTAGCGAAAACCGGCGGGGCTTCCCAGTGCGCCCTGCCTTCGAGCAGGTAAAACGTGCTGCCGGGTTGCTTCGCAGAAAACCGGTCGGGCAGTTTTGAAAAACTCACTCCTACCTTCGCCAGTTCGTTTTTCAAAGCGCTGACCCGGTCTGTCTCCTTGATCGACAGGGTTTCAAGGCCGGAAAAAAGCCCCCTGACGCCCAGCGCGGCACAGACGACGGCAATCGTCTGGGCCAGATCGGGGCATTCCGTAAAATCCCGCTCGAACTGGGGTTTGACCGCCTTGCCACCGCGTCGCAAACGGGCGCCGCCGGCCTCGAAGGTGGTTTCTACGTCGAATGCGGTCATCATGTCGGCGAGCGCCGAGTCGCCCTGCCAGCTGTCGGGTTGCAGACCTTTGAGGAAAATGTCGGCGTCGGCCGACAAGGCCGCCAGGGCATACCAGTACGAAGCCGACGACCAGTCCGATTCGACCGTCAGGGGCCGCGCTTCATAATGACCGGGCGCCACAACGATGCGCTCATTCTGCCAATCGGCCTGTGTGCCGAAATAGCGCATCATGCGCAGGGTCATGTCGAGGTAGGGCCGCGACACCAGCTTGCCTTCGGGGATGAGTTCGAGCCCCAGGGGCAGCCGCGGGCCGATCATCAGCAGGGCGGACAGGAACTGGCTGCTCACACTGGCCGAGAGCCTGACGCTTCGCGTGGAATGGCCGAGATCGGGCGACGGATGAATACCCAGGGGCGGATAGCCTTCTTTTTCCAGGTATTCGATATCGGCCCCGAGCGCCTGCAACGCGCCGACGAGGGCGCCCACCGGGCGTTCGCGCATACGCGCCGAACCGGTCAGAATGGTCTGCTGATCGCCCAGCGCCAGATAAGCGGTGAGGAAACGGAAAGTGGTGCCGGCATCGCCCGCATTATAGATATCACCCTCGTGTTCGAGCAGTTCGAGCAGCGTGACGGTGTCGCGGGCACTCGACAGGTTGGACAACCAGTTGCGCGGCGACACACCGGCCAAACGGAGGATCAGCAGGGCGCGGTTGCTGATGCTTTTGGAGCCTGGAAGCGCAACATCGGCGTTGATCACCGGCCGGTTGGAAGGAAATGAAAGGCGTAAAGATTGATCAGACATATATCACGGAACTAAAACAGGGGCGATTTTGAGGCTTTTTTTGAAAATTTTTACCTTCAAAGGGTTTTTTGAAAAAATAAAAATCAATTTTTAGATTAGTCTAAAAATATTAAACAAACTTTGTGAAAAATTTATTTATCAAAAAACAACTCCTGCTTCCATGCTTTCCACAGCCGAAGAAAACTATTTGAAAGCAGTTTTTGCCATCTCCGAAAAGGAGAGCAAGTCGGCCACGACCAATGCCATAGCGGCTGCTCTTCAGACCACGGCGGCTTCCGTCACCGATATGTTGAAACGCCTTGCTGAAAAAAAACTGATCGCCTACGAAAAATACAGGGGCGTGCGGCTTACACCCGACGGCAGCCGCGTGGCCACCGAGCTGATCCGCAAACACCGACTTTGGGAGGTTTTTTTGCTTGAAAAGCTGGGTTTTGCCTGGGACGAAGTGCACGAACTGGCCGAGCAACTCGAACATGTGCAGGGCGACGCGCTCGTAGATCGGCTCGACGCTTTTCTCTGCTTCCCGAAGTACGACCCGCACGGCGACCCGATACCCGATTCGGAAGGGCGCTGGTCGCACCGCCCTCAGGTGTTGCTCGTCACTCTTCAACCCGGCCAGCGCGGCACGATAACCGGCGTACAAGACCACAGCTCCGCTTTTTTACAATACCTCGACCAGTTGGGCCTGGGCCTCGGCGTCGAGATCGAAATGCTCGAACGAATACCTTACGACCAGTCGGCCCGCATCCGCACTGCCGGTCGCGCCGACCTGATGCTGAGTGAAAAAGTTTGCCAGAACCTCTTTGTAAAAACGACTTGAAACCATGAGAAAAACGCATCCCGAAGTTTCTCTTTCAGAAGTTCACAGTACGGTAGAAACCGACATCAAAGGCGGTTTTTGGCGCCGCCTGCTGGCATTTTTAGGGCCCGCCTATCTGGTAAGCGTGGGTTACATGGACCCCGGCAACTGGGCCACTGACCTGGCCGGCGGCAGTCGATTCGGCTACGCGCTTTTGTGGGTGTTGCTGATGTCGAACCTGATCGCCCTTTTGTTGCAAAGTTTCAGCGCCCGCCTCGGCGTGGTGGCGCAGCGCGACCTGGCGCAGGCTTCCCGCGAACTGTATCACCCCGCCGCCAACCTGTTCAACTACATTCTCGCCGAAATCGCGATTGCCGCCACCGACCTCGCGGAAGTGCTGGGCATGGCGATCGGCCTGCAATTGCTCTTCGGCCTTCCTCTGGTCTGGGGTGTGGCGATCAGCGTGCTCGACGCCTTTTTGCTGCTGTTTCTCATGCACCTGGGCATTCGCAAACTGGAGGCCTTCATTCTTGGGCTGGTCACCATCATCGGCGGTACTTTTCTCGTACAAATGCTGCTGGCCAAACCCGCGCTGGGCGAAGTCGCCACGGGTTTTATCCCCACCATTCCCGATACGGAAGCTTTGTTTATCGCAATCGGGATCATTGGCGCCACGGTGATGCCGCACAACCTTTACCTGCACTCGGCGCTGGTGCAGACCCGCAAGATCGACCGAAGCCCCAACGGCCTGCGCAGGGCGATTCGATTCAACGTGATCGATTCTGCCATAGCGCTTAACCTGGCCTTGTTTGTCAACGGCGCTATTCTCGTGCTTGCGGCGGCTGTTTTTTATAAAAACGACTATAATGGCGTGTCGGAAATTCAGGACGCGCACCGCTTGCTCGAACCTTTGCTCGGCAAAAGTTATGCGCCTGCGTTGTTTGCCATCGCGCTCATCGCGGCCGGCCAAAGCAGCACGGTGACTGGCACGCTGGCCGGCCAGATCGTTATGGAGGGTTATCTTCACCTGCGTATCGCACCCTGGCTGCGGCGTATCATCACGCGTTTGCTGGCCGTGGTACCGGCCATGCTGGTCATAACCATGCAGGGCGAGTCGGCTACCGGCGACATGCTGGTGTTGAGCCAGGTCATTTTGAGTATGCAACTGGGTTTTGCGATCATTCCCCTGCTGCATTACGTCAGCGACCGCAAGCGAATGGGCGTGTACGCCATCGGCCGCTGGGCGCGGCTGGGCGGCTGGCTGAGCACGGCTGTTATTGTAGGGCTCAATGTTTGGCTGGTGATCGGGAAATTGGCCGAATGGCGGGCGGATGCAGGGACAAACAGCTGGGTGCTGAATTTCCTCGTCATTCCCGGGGTGCTCTTTTCCGGCTTTATGCTGGGTTATATTATTGTAAAACCCCTCATCAAACCAGCGCCGCAACAACAAACACGCCTGCCGCACGGCGATTTCGAAGGCTTTGCAGCCCTGACCGACCATAATTACAAACACATCATCGTCGCGCTGGATTTTTCCTCCGTGGATAAAAAGACCCTGCAGCACGCCATCCAGCTTGGCGGCAAAAGCGGGCACTACATGCTCATCCACGTAGTCGAAACAGCAGGCGCCTGGGTGATGGGGGCCGATATTCAGGACTTCGAATCGGATGCCGACCGCGAAAACCTCGAACAATATGCCTCCGAGCTGCGGGCACTGGGCTACAATTCGGAAGCGGTGATCGGGTATGGGTTTGCCCGGCAGGCCATCCCGAAACTCGTCAATGAAAAAAGCGCCGACCTGCTCGTTATGGGCGCGCACGGGCACAAAACGCTCAAAGACCTGATCTTCGGCGCCACCGTCGATGCCGTCCGGCACAGGGTGAACATTCCTGTACTGGTGGTGAAATAAGTCGGGAAGGGGTCGTACGGGTGTTGCTCAGTGCTCCTCTACCCGCCCTTGCATGACCCCTGCCTGGAATTTGCGGCGCAGTTCGGCGTCCTGTTCTTCTTCTTCCTTGCCGGGCAGGGAATCGGGCAGATCGGAAAGGTCGGGCTGGCCGGCATCGACCCAGGCGGTGTACCACATGCTGGCCACACTATGGATCGCGGCGCGCATCCGGCGTTCCACCATGCCGTTCATCAGGTCCTGGTAGGCGGCTGCATAGTCGCGGCAGGGCGTGATAACCGACAAGCCGTTGCGGAGATCGGGGCACATCTGGCGGTCGGGCGGAAAGGAAAGGCGCAGTGCCCGTTCGAGGGTCAGCACGCTGTCGACCATGGTGTGGCTGGTAAAAACGATGTCCCAGAAATAGTCGGTTGTATTGTCGATGTATTCGGCTTTGCCCACAAAAAAATCATACTGCTCGTCGGCGAACAGTTCGGGGATGCGGCTTTCCCAGAAAGCGTGTATGCCGGTTTGTCCGGTTTTTTGCCCGTTGTAATTGCTCGTGGTGTGCAGCGGCACGTGCGCGTCGCCGATGTAGTGCCCGATATCGGCGCAAAGGCGCAGGATGCGGCGGCTGTCTTTGCGTCTAAAAGCCTCGGTAAGGTCTCTTTGCATCTTCTGCAGGTGCCAGGGCAGCAGGCCGTGTTCACTGAGGTGTTCGCGGAAAAAAGCCGATTGCGCCCTGCCGCCCAGGCTGTGAACGGTCAAAAATGCATTGACAGAGTCGATATCGAGGCTGAAATCCTCGCCATTGAGCCGTGGCAAGACGTTGTTGAAAAAAAAGCGGTCGTATGCGTGGTGCAATTCGGCCGTCACCGGCTGTTCATACCGCGAAAGGTAAAGGGTATCGCCTCCCGCCGTGACGTAGCCCACTTCGGTAAACAATACTTGCGCGGCATAGCGCGACTGAGGCAAAGCGTCGAAAGGCGGACCGTATTGGTCCAGGTCGATAAAATGTCGCGGGGCTTCATCGGGCGTGGCATAGCGCCGCATGTCGGCATCGGCGGCGTGGTCGGTGAGCCAGTCGATATGCGGTTTGAAAAAGACCATCATTTCGGGCGGCAGGGTGAACACTGCCAGCCGATTGATGCGGCGGTGGCCGAAAAAACCCCAATCGGGGTTGTGCAGGTCGGGGACAAGCGCTGCGGCCGTCAGCGCTGCCGAGAGCAGCAGCACCACAATACGGAGAGGTTTCATGCGGTGAAAGTACGCTGATCGCCTAGTTTTCCGGCGCGTCGAGCACCTCTACCGACCAGGCCTCGGCTTTTTCGGCAAACAAAGCTTTGGTTTTGGCCCATGTGGCCTGAAACAGCGCCGATTGCCGGTAAATGTCGAGCGCTTCGGGGCTGTCCCATACGCTCAGGGTGAACAGCACGTTGGATTGGTTCAGGTGCCGCAGCAATTCCATGTGCCGGCAGCCGGGGAAAGCCCGTATCTGGTCTTTGGTCGGCGCAAATACATCGTTCAGAAAAACCTGAACGGCATGCGGCTGGAAGGTCATTTTGACGATACGTTTGATCATGGCGATTGCTGTAAAATGATGTGTGGGCGTCTCAGGCGTAGCGGCGTTTGCGCATTTTGGAGAATACGAGGGCAAACAGGGCCAGCAGCACCAGCGGCAAGCCGATGTTGAACAACTGCCACTGCGCTTTTTCGGCACGTGGCCGCACGGCATCGAGTTTGCGCAGTTTGACTTCCCGGGTACGCGCCTCGATGATGCCGGAGGGGTCCACCAGGTATTCGATGGCGTTGAGCAGCAGGTCTTTGTTGGCATACACCACGAGTTCCGAGCGGCGTTGCACATAAGGGTTGAAGCCCAGCGGGCCAAATTTTTTCTTCTCCCGGTCCTGAACAGGATTGAGCGCCACGTCGCCGTCGCTGATCACGATCATGCTGGTCGGCACACTTTTGTCGCGGTATTCGAGCCCGAGTTGCTTGAGTCCGCCCAGCATTTCTTCCGACACGCGATTTTCGTAATTGGACGGAAACACCCCTTCGAGCAGCACCCCGACGGTTTGCGAACCTTTGTTGTAGTTCTCCGGGTTGTCGGGTGTTTTTAAAAAATCAAAACTGAGCTGTACGGGGCTGAACTGCAGGCGGCTGCGCGGACTGGTGCGCAGCAAAAGTGTTTTTTTAACCGGGGTTTTGGTGCGTATGGTGTCGATCGAGGAGCAAAAACGCAGGAAAACGCGATCGAGGCTTTTCACGATCGGGTGCCCGCTGGCCGGCGTAACAGTCGGGAAATACACCCAGGGTACTGCCGTGAACTGCGGGCTGCCGCCGTATTGCCCGGTTACCAGCTCTATTTTGGCGCAATCCCAGTCGAGCACGAGGTCGGGCTGGATACGGGCGCCGTATTTGAACAGCATGTCTTCCAGGTTGAGCGGGTAATCCATGGGGATGAAAGCCCGCGTGTAGCGCATGCTGTCGAGGGTTGCGTTCATGCGGTCGATGAGCCAAAGCACACGGCCGCCGGCCATAACAAACTGGTCGATCTTGAATTTGTCTTTTTCCGAAAAGGCGCCGATCGGTTTGGCCACCACCAGCAGTTTGCACAGGCTGGCGTCGATGCTCACCACCGAGTCGAGGTTGATGCGATCTACATCATAGGAGCTGCGGAGCGACAGTTCGAGATCGGCGGTTTGCAATTCATCGAGTTCGCCGTGGCCTTCGGTGAACAGGATCATGGACCGCACGTTGGTCTGGATTTTTTTGATCGCGCTGGCCAGGCGGTATTCCAGGGTGCTCACGGCGTTGTTCATGACCACTTCCGGGTCGGTGTCGGGCGTGGGATTTTCGGCGAGCCGGACGACCTGTTGGCGGTTTTTGTAGTGCACGATGGCAAAGGGAAAAGCGGCTTTGAAGGTCTGTTCGCCGTCTTTGTTGATCGAGACGGTGACGGCCGAAATACCCATGTCACGAAAAGCCTTTTCCTTTTCCTGCACCTGTTCGGGCGTCCCCTGGGTCGGGTCGGTGAATTCGTAGTCGATATAGCCGTTCAGTCCGCGAAAATCTTCGAGCATTTCGCGGGTTGCCTGTTGAAGCCGCCTGATGCCTGCCGGGAAATCGCCACCCAGCAAAACCTCCACGTACACCTGGTCGTCGAGCGCGCGCAGCAGGTCGCGGGTAGGCTCTGTGAGGGTGAAGCGTTTTTCTTCGGTAAGGTCGAAGTGTGTGAAGAAAACGTTGGCTAAAACATTGACAAACAGCAAAATGCCACAAAAAAGACCAAATTGCAGCAAGGCTTGTGAACGTCGGGAACGCGCCATCGGAAAGGACTTTATCCTGTGAATTCAGGAGTGTTGAAAAGTATTGGGTCTGGCAAAAATACGGTACCCGTGCCGAAACTCTGGTTCCTCATTGGTCTTCAAGCTTTAATGAAGTTTTAAAGGCGATCTTCGAATACGTGTTTTTAACAATAAAAACCGCCCTTGCCGGTTAATATTCTTTGCGAAGGCGACACCTTTGTCGCCTTTCAGGCACATCCAAACCAACTTGAAGGTCCAATGGTCAAAAGCAGCTTGCTCACCACCTTATTTGCCTTTTCCACCTTTTTCCTCTCCGCACAATGTATTTCCGGCGATTGTATCAACGGCAAAGGCACCTACGTATATCCTTCCGGCGCCAAATACACCGGCGATTTCCGAAACGGAGAGATCGACGGCGTCGGGGTATGTTATTACACCGACGGCACCAAATACAGCGGCGAGTGGAAAAACCGCTACCCCGAAGGCAAAGGCACCAAAACGTACAGCGACGGCACCAAACGAACCGGCCAATGGAAAAAGGGCAAACCGGTTGACGAAAACGGCAACGTACTCGAAGACTACATCGCCCGCAACAAACAGGAGCGCGCCGACGACGGCACCAACATCCAGAGCGGATGCCTGAGCGGCGACTGCAACAACGGATTCGGCGTGTTTGCCTATCCCGACGGCAGCAAATACGAAGGCCAGTTCCTCAACGGCAACTTCGAAGGACAGGGCACATTTTCGTTTGCCAACGGCGACCGTTATGTCGGCCAGTTTAAAGACAATTACCCCGATGGTCAGGGCACCCGTTTCCTGGGCAACGGAAAAGAAGAAACGGGCCTTTGGCGCGAGGGCGAATTTCTGGGCGCCAGCCTCACCTCGGGCGGAAAAGTCGGCTGCGTGGATGGCGATTGCGCCGAAGGCCGCGGCACCTATATTTATAAGGAAGGCTCGGCCAAGTACGTCGGCGATTTCAAGGCCAATTACCCGCACGGCATCGGCACCTGTATTTATGCCAACGGCGACCGCTACGAGGGCGAGTGGGCAGAAGGGGCGTTTCAGGGGCAAGGCACCCTGTACATCCGCGACGGCACCGTGGTGAGCGGTTTCTGGCGCGCCGGCGAATATGTTGGCAAAGAAGCGCCAGAGGGCTACATGCCCGTGGCAACGCCAACACCTGCGCCCGTGACCACCCAGCCTGCACCTTCGGCCAAGGTTTGGGCCCTGGTAGTCGGCGTGGCGTCTTATGACCACATGCCGGTGCTGCGCTATACCGACGACGATGCCTATCGCTTCTATGCTTTCCTCAAAAGCCTCGAAGGCGGCGCATTGCCCGACGACCAGGTGCGCGTGCTCATCGATGAAGACGCTACCCGCGACAACATTCTCGGCACGATGAAAGAAATGTTCGGTATGGCAGGCCCCAACGACCTCGTCATTTTTTACTTCTCGGGCCACGGCCTCAACGGTTCCTTCCTGCCCTTCGATTTCGACGGATTCAACAACAAGATCGGCCACGAAGAGATTGCCGAGATTTTCAACAAAACCAAAGCAAAATACAAACTCTGCATTGCCGATGCCTGCCACTCGGGCGGTATTCTGGCCGTTCGATCCGGCGAAACCGAACCCGTCCTCAGCCAATATTACTCCATGCTGGCCAAATCGGTGTCGGGCACCGCGCTCATCATGTCGTCAAAAGCGGAAGAAACCTCGCTTGAATCGGCAGGCCTGCGCCAGGGCGTGTTCAGTCACTTCCTGATCCGCGGCCTGAAAGGCGAAGCCGACAAAGACCACGACAAAGCCGTCACGGTCGAAGAACTGTACAATTATATTTTTGAAAACGTACGCACCTATACCGGCAACCGCCAAAGCCCTGTGATCAAAGGTACCTACGACCCCAAAATGCCGGTCTCCGTACTTCGCTGACGACTTTTTTTCAACAACACAGATTTTTTTTCGAAAAAAATGTGCAGTTTAAAAGAGTTTTTCTCAACAAATTCAAGGGCTTTTTAAAAAATCAATATCGATTAAAATATTGATTTTCAGATTTTTATCATTTTTTCGGATGATTTCTTCTAATAAAAACGCTTCAACAAAACGGCTTTTTTGTCCTTTGCAGGCGGGATGATGTGCTGCACTTTTGTATCGTCAATGATGAACAACGAAGCGGCGCACGGAAAACGAGAGAAACATTGACCACCAGATTCTGAAACTTTTCATGAGATTATATACGGGAAACCGCCGCGGCGCAAACGAGCGCCGCGGTTTTTTTTTGCCCCTACCGGCGATAAGGGAAGGTTTTTTTACCTTTCTGAAAAGCTGTAAAATATTGATATTCAGTAAATTGATAAAAAATGTGTGCGTTTTGCTTCGAAAGTATTCAAGGGATGGCGCTCGTGTTTGTGTCCTTTCGGGGGTAACAATACCGCCGCACCTTTGTATCATCAAAGAAAACGACGGCGGCAAACAACATAAATGACCTGAAAAACAGCCGCCCTCTGGTCCGCACATTTCATGAGATTATACAAAGGGTAACCGCCGTGGCGCAAAAGAGCGCTGCGGTTTTTTTTTGTAGGTACCCTGACAGCCAGTTTTGTTGGTTGCCGGTCTGCACTCACTCCCCGCCACCTTTTCGCCTGCGCCAGTCTGCAATCGCCCATCGGATTTTATCGTAATTGAACCGCTGCCTGAAGTGCTCGTGCAATTCCTTGAGTTGGTAGGGTTCGCTGAACAAGGTCAAGGCGCCCTGAATCATGTCGATTTCTTCCGGACTGACCCATTGTCCCAGGTCGATGAGTTCGCCGCGTTCGTACATGATGGCCAGGTGGTTCATGATCGTCAGCGGACTGCTGTCGCGCCGATGCGCGATCTCCTCGACCGAAAACCCCTGTTCGTAAAGGTTCCAGCTTTGCAAAAATGTACTGCCGGGCACAGTTTGTCCTTCTTCCACCTTATTCAGGATAAATTTCCTGATTTCCGCGAGGAATGCGTCGCCGTATAAATGGAGTTTTCGTTCGCCGACCCCGCTGATCCGCACCAGTTCGGCATCGGTATAAGGGCGTCGTTCGGCCATCTGGTCGAGCGTGGCATCGCTGAAAATGAGGTAAGGCGGCGTGCCCTGTTGCTGTGCCAGCTGTCGTCGGAGCACTTTGAGCAGTTCGAACAGTTCTTCGCGCAGGGTTTGTGTTTTTGTTTTGACCGGCGCGGCTTTGGCGGCCTGTTTTTGTTCGGGGCTGGGCGGCAGGGCCAGGCTGACTTGTTTTTGCTCAAACAACACCGCTTTGCCGGCCGGGGTGGTTTTCAGGTGGTTGTGGTCGTCGTACGCGATTTCGAGCAGCCCCAGGTGAAGCATCTGCGACAACAGAAAGAGCCATTCGTCAAAACTGTATTCCCTGCCGGCGCCGTAGGTTTTGATCTGGTTGAGCCCCATGTCGAAAATATCGCGGCGTTGAGAGCCCCGCAGCACGTCGATGAGCAGGTTCATGCCCGCTTTTTCTTCGCAACGGATCAGGGCCGAAAGGGCTTTCTGCACGGCCACCGTGCCGTCGAACTGTCTGGGCGGATTGCGGCACACATCGCAATTGCCGCAATGGTGCTCGTAAGACTCGCCAAAATAGTTGAGCACGGTTTGCCGGCGGCACACGGGCGCTTCGGCAAACTGATACATGCGGTTGAGTTTGGCGAGCCGAAGTTCTTTTTGCCCCGCATCGCCCTCGCTTTGCTCGATCATATCGCGATAAGCTTGCACGTCGGCGTAGCTAAAAAACAACAGCGCTTCGGCATCGAGGCCGTCGCGGCCAGCACGACCCACCTCCTGATAATAGCCTTCCAGGCTGCGCGGCAGGTTGTAATGCACCACAAAACGCACGTTGCTTTTGTCGATTCCCATGCCAAAAGCGATAGTGGCGCAGATGATCGGAGTACGGTCGTTGATAAAATCCTCCTGTACGCGGTTGCGTTCAGCCGCGGGCATCTCGGCATGATAGGCTGCTGCGCGAAATCCTTTGGCGTTGAGTTTGTCGGCCAGTTCGTTGCAGGTTTTGCGGGCCAGGCAGTAGATAATGCCCGACTGGCCCTGCCTTTTTTTCAGGAAATCGACGATTTGTTCGAATCGTTTTTGCCCCGGCCGCACGGTCAGCGAAATATTCGGCCGGTCGAACGAGGCCACGAATATTTCCGGGTCGTGCAACTGCAATTGCTCGGCAATGTCGCGGCGGGTCAGTTTGTCGGCTGTCGCCGTCAGGGCGATGATCGGCGTTTGGGCAAACTGCTCCTTTAAAAATTTGAGCTGGGTGTATTCCGGTCTGAAATCGTGGCCCCAGGCCGAAATGCAATGCGCTTCATCGATGGCGAAGAGGCTGATTGTCAGTCGTTTCAGCAAGGGTTGGAAGCCCTGTGAAACCAGTTTTTCGGGGCTCACATAGAGCACCTTGATCTGCCCGGCCAGCAAGGCGTCTTCGGTTTGGCGCGCCTGGTTGTTGTCGAGCGAGCTGTTGAGGAAGGCGGCCGGAACGCCGTTGGCGCGCAAACCTTCCACCTGGTCCTTCATGAGCGCGATCAGCGGGCTCACCACCACGGCGGTGCCGGGCAGGGTGATGGCAGGCAGCTGGTAGCAAATGCTTTTTCCGCCGCCGGTCGGCATCAGCACAACCACATCGCGCCGGTCGAACACGGCTTGAATGATCTCGGCCTGCATGGGTCGGAAAGCATCGTAGCCGAAATATTTTTTTAGTGCGCCGCGGGCGGTATCGAGCGTCATGGCGTCCGGCTTGAATTTGATTTAAAACAATTCGTTGATAGTTGACGGTGTAAAGGTTGGGTATTTTTCAATAATCCGTGTTTAGTTGTGCGCGGAACGCTGAAAAAAATATCAAAAAAACAGGTCAAAAAATTTGTTTTATATTTCAAAACAAAAAGTGTTACGTTTGCAGGACAATACTTCGGCGGGGCCAACTGGTTAAATTTAACAATATGAAAACCAAGCGCTTATTTCGATTTCATTTAAAAAACCTGCCTGCCATGCTTTGGAGATTTTTTAAAACAAATTGGTTTTATGTAGCGCTGAGCCTCATGATTGCAGGGGCTGTTTTGCGCAAAACCGTTTTTTCAGGTGCTGGCGCCCGGGCTCAGGCCCAGAGCCATGAAAAATATACGGCGGCCCAGTCGGGTCAGGAAGAGGGTATTTCGCTGTTTGGCGGCATTGCCAACGGCCCGAAACCCGCTCACCGACTTCCTGACATCGACGCCGCGGTGGCCGAAGCCTTCCTGAGGCGGTTTGGCAAAGTGACGCCCGGCGAGCAACAAAAGTTCGGCGTGCCAGCTTCCGTGTTGCTGGCGGCGGCTTATGTCAACAGCTATGCCGGCCAGCGCGAACTGGCCAGCGGCGCCAACAACTATTTTGCCTTGCCCTGCTCGGGCGACTGGCAGGGCCGGACCACCAGTCAGGACGGGCGATGCTACCGGCAGTACGACCGGGCCTGGGACAGTTTCCGGGATTTCAGCCAGTTGCTGAAAGCGCAGCCCTGGTTTGCCGAAACGCGCAAAACGGCGGGCAAGGACTGGAAGGCCTGGGTTAAACAACTCGACGGGAAGGGCCTTTCGGATGTGGAGAACTTTGGCGCCGAGATGGAAAAAGTGATTCGCGCCTACCGTTTGTTCGAACTGGACGGCCAGTAAATCCGTCAAAGCATAAAAAAGTTGCTTACCGGGCTTTTCGCACCTCAAAAGGGCGAAAAGCCCTTTTATCGTATCGCCAGGCCGCTTTTGTTAAAGTTCGGAACATTTAACAGGCTTTACCCTGCTGCCCGGACAAAGCCCAATTAACTTTGCCTTAACACTAAAAAGTAGGTGTTGTCAGTTACAATAAATATGTCCTTGCGTAAAAAGGACTATACAATCCGCTCACAACCCATTTTATCATGTTAAGGATCAAAAATCTGCTTTTCCTTCTGATGTTCGTACCCGTGGCTGTTTATGCCGATCAGGGCACACCGGCTATGGAATCAATCGCAAGGGCGTTGAGCAGTGGCGATGCCGACGGTTTGGCCAAATATTTCGGCGACAACGTGGAAATTTCCATTCTTGATAAAGAACAGACCTACTCCAAAGCCAAAGCTACCGACATACTGCGCGGTTTTTTCAACACGAACAAACCCAAGTCGTTCAGCCAGGTGCACAAAGGTACGAGCCGCGAAAGCAGCGATCAGTACTGCATCGGCAACCTCGCAACAGGCAGCGGCAGCTACAGGGTTTACCTGTACCTCAAAGTGGCCGGTAACAACGTCACTGTGCAGGAAATCCGCTTCGACAAGGAATAACAGACTATGCGTAAGCCATAAACAGCGACGGACTGCCCGCAAGGCAGTCCGTTTTTTGTTTGGAAACCCCCGCTCGTCGAGTTACCTTTGCGCCCTGTTTTTTGAACATTTACAACAACCATACTGCTACCACTCATGGGAAAAGGAGATTTTCGCAGCAAACGTGGCAAAATCCGCCGCGGTTCGCACGGCAACAGCCGTCCGAAGCCCTCGAAGATGCGGGCGCTGCTCAAGAAAAAAGCAGCCTGATCACGGCCTGTTTTTGCACCTGCTGTAAATGAGTCGTTCCGATTGTCGGGGCGACTCATTTTTTTTGTACCGGCATACAAAATGCAAGCATCCATCGTTACTCGTTACCGTAAACCGGCATGGTTTCCGGCAAATCTGTAAAACTTATGAAAAAACTCCTCTCCGCCTGCCTGTTCCTGCTTTGGACTGGCCTGGCGACAGCACAATCAGCCATCGGCGTATGGAAAACCATCGACGATGAAAACGGCCAGGCCAAAAGCCATGTGCAGATCTACGAACAAGGCGGCAAACTCTACGGAAAGGTCGTACAAATCCTGACCGAGCGCCCCGACCGCCTTTGCGACAAATGCCCCGGCGAACGGCACAACCAGCCGGTGATGGGCATGATTATCATGGAAAATATGGCTTTTAACGACGGCTACTGGCAAGGCGGGCGCATCCTTGACCCTGAAAAAGGCAAATGGTACACCTGCAAGATCTGGCTCAAGGAAGGCAATCCGAATGTGCTGGTGGTTCGCGGTTTTGTCGGCCCGTTCTATCGCACGCAGTATTGGTACCGCATGTAAGCGCGGAAAATCGGGAGGCAAGGGCCGTTCGGGAGCGAGATTTTCAACATAATTTTGACTGCGGCCCGAATTATTTTTTGTGTCTGCTTGTTTGAAATTCCACATCGACCTATCTTTGCCCCGCTTTTGAAAGAAAGTACATGGTGGCCCATGGTGTAATGGTAACACAGCAGATTTTGGTTCTGTTATTCAGGGTTCGAGTCCTTGTGGGCCAACAAAAAAGCCCTTCCGTTTAGGAAGGGCTTTTCTATTTTTATCCCTGACCTTTTGTTCAGTTCAGGTTGATTTTTTGCTTTTTGAAATAGGCCGGCCGCGGTTTGTAGGCGTTGATCGTGGCGTCGGACCGCTCGGTCAGTTCGGGGGCCTGATGCAATTCGAGGTCCTGGTCGGGTTCTTCCCCCATTTCTTCGTAGCCCATCATTCGTTTGAGCTCCTTTTCGAGTTCTGCAATTTCTTTCTCGATATTTTTCAGGGGGTTGTACATAATCAGGCGAATGACGCCCTGGGGGTCGATGATGTACACCAAACGATCGTAACCCGGCTGGTGCCGCCGCCGTCCGGACGCCATGCCGTACAGGGTGGCCAGTTTGAAGTCGAGGTCTTCGATTACAGGCGCCTTGAGGTAGATGCCGATGTAACGGCGCACTTTATCGGACCAGTCGTTGTGGCGAATAGGCTCGTTCGACAGGGCAATGAGTTTGGTGTTGCGGGCGCTGAACCAGCTTTCTTTCAAGGCCAGCAGGGTGGTGTACATGCGCCAGGCGGTGGTAAAATTGGCCGGGTGGGCAAAAAACACACACCAGCAGCCCTTGCTGTACTCCGGAAACCGGATCGGGCCTTTTTCAGTCATCACTTCAAATGCCGGCGCCTGATCGCCGACCCCGGGCAAAGATTTACGCTTTACAGACATAGGTGGTAACGATTAGAATGGGTTTGGTTTTAAGCGGTTGATAATCAGATTACTAAAACCGGATTGAAACAAAGTTTATTTCAATAGCCTATTTTAAATTCAAAATTATGCCAGTTTCTGGCAAAGTGTGAAGCCCTGTCGGCGAATTAACGCTTGATCCGGACAAATGATCGTTTGAAAAGCCGTTGCGGGCACGACAAGTACCTGTACATTTGCGCGCAACCCTTTCTTCTCCATTGCTCAACCTTCGCACATGAAACGAACGTTAACTGCAACGCTCGCCCTGCTTGCCATGCTTTCCCACGCCCAAAACCCGAGTTCCATGCCCCTCCGCCAGCCCCTCAGCGCCAGCTGGGAGTTTCGCCAGGCACAGGCCGATGCCTGGAAACCGGCAGATGTGCCGGGCAGTGTTCATACCGCCTTGCTGAAAAACGGTATGATCGAAGACCCGTTTTACCGCGACAACGAAAACAAACTCCAGTGGATCGAAAACCAGGACTGGGAGTACCAGTGCACATTCGATTTGCCCGAAGGAGCCATGACGCGCAAACATGTGGAACTGATCTTCAAAGGCCTGGATACCTACGCCCATGTGTACCTCAACGATACGCTGATTCTGGAATCCGACAACGCGTTTCGTCAATGGAAAGTTGATGTAAAAAAGTGGGTCCAACCCACCGGCAACCGCCTCCATATCTACTTTGAAAGCCCTGTCAAAAAGGTGGAGCAGGACTGGAAAAACCTGGGTTACGAACTGCCCGGCGGTATTCGCACCATGACCCGAAAGCCGCAATTTCATTACGGCTGGGACTGGGGGCCGCGTTTTGTCGGCGCCGGCATCCTGAAAACGCCCGAAATACAGTGCTGGGACGACTTCGTTTTTGAAAATGTCTTTGTGACCACCCAGGAGCTGAGCCACGAACGCGCCCGCATGGTTGCGCGTTTCCGCTACCGCTCTGACATCAGGGCCAACGTCAACATCGCTTTTCAGGAAGGCAAACGCCGTTCGCTGGAAGACCGCATCATCCGTCCCGGCGTCCATGAAGACTCGGTAACCATCGATGTGCCCGACCCGAAACTGTGGTGGTGCGCCGGCCAGGGAGAGCCCTACCTGTATGATTTCAGCCTGACCGTGAACCTCAATTCCAAGGTGCTTGAAAAATCGTATGCCCGTGTCGGTATCCGCACCATAGAACTCATCACCCAGCCCGACGAAAAAGGCTCCTCTTTTTATTTTCGGCTCAACGGCCGCCCTGTCTTTTGCAAAGGCGCCAACTATATTCCGCAGGATATTTTTCAGGATCGCGTCAGCCCCGATCAATACCGCAAAATTGTGGACGACGTAGTGGCCTCCAACATGAACATGCTGCGTGTGTGGGGCGGCGGCATTTATGAAGACGAGACGTTCTACCAACTCTGCGATTCGCGCGGCATTCTCGTCTGGCAGGATTTCATGTACGCCTGCGCCTTGTACCCCGGCAACGGAAAATTCGTCAAAACCGCCGCCGCGGAGGCGCTCGAACAAATCGAACGCCTGCGACAGCACCCCTGCATCGCCTTGTGGTGCGGCAACAACGAGAACAACGAGGCCTGGCACAACTGGGGCTGGCAAATGCAATTCAACGAAGCCCAGCGCACTCAGCTTTGGCGCGACTATAAAATCCTGTTCAACGACCTTCTGCCCACGTACGTGGAAAACGAGTCGGGCGGCGTGCCCTATTGGGAAAGCTCGCCCAAATACGGCAGGGGCAATCCCAAAAGCCTTACCGAAGGCGATTCGCACTACTGGGGCGTTTGGCACGATGAAGAACCCTTCGCCATTTTTGATAAAAAAGTGCCCCGTTTCATGAGCGAATACGGCTTTCAGTCGTTCCCCGAATGGCGCACCATCGAGTCGTTCACCTTGCCCGAAGACCGTGAACTGGAAACGCCGGTCATGCTCGTGCATCAAAAACACCCGCGTGGCAATGCCCTGATTGCCGAATACCTCAAACGCGATTACCGCGTACCGAAATCGTTTGCCGACTTCGTGTACATCAGCCAGCTGCTGCAGGCCGAGGGCATGCGCCGGGGCATCGAAGCGCATCGCCGCAACAAACCCTATTGCATGGGCACACTCTACTGGCAACTGAACGACGTATGGCCCGTGGCTTCCTGGTCGAGCCGCGACTACTTCGGCCGCTGGAAAGCCCTCCAGTATTACGCCCGCGATGCCTACAAGCCTGTCGTTGCCTTGCCGGTGATGGACAATGATATCCTCAAGGTGTACGCAACTTCCGATTTGCCGACCGATACGGTGGTGAATGTGCGGGTTCGGGTGATCAATTTTCACGGACAAAACCTCAGCGACAGCGCATTGCCGAACATGAAAATCAGCCCTGATTCGAGCCGCATGGTATGGCAGGGCGCCCTGAAAACCATTCTCAACAAAGGCAAAACCGACGATGCCGTGGCCGAAATTACCCTGACCGACGCTTCCGGCCAGCTCATCAGCCGGCGCCTCTACTATTTTGAAGCACCCCGCAAACTGGCTTTGTCCAAAACGCGGGTCAATATTTCGGTGGAACAGGTCAACGACGGTTACCAGCTGACGCTCCAGAGCGACAAACTCGCCAAAAATGTGCACCTGTCCACCGAAACCGAAGGCTTTTTCAGCGACAACTACTTCGACTTGCTGCCCGGCGAACGCAAGGTGATCTTGTTTAAAACGGATCGTATCATCGAAAATCCAGCCACCGCGTTCCGCACCCGGCACCTGGTGGAAACCTATTGATCGCGCCATGCTCCTTGTAAAAACCATAGCCGATTATGACGCCTGGCGCAGCGCCCCCGGCCGTAAAAACCGCGACATCGGCTTTGCCCCGACGATGGGCGCCCTCCACGAAGGCCACCTTGAACTGGTGCGCATGGCACGCCGGGCGGGCGACCTCGCCGTGGTCAGTATTTTTGTCAACCCGACCCAGTTCAACGACCCCAAAGACCTGGAAAAATACCCCCGCACCCCCGGCCGCGATATCGAACTATTGCTTTCCGCCGGCTGTGATCTGCTGTTTCTGCCGGCTGTGGAAGAGGTGTACCCCCCCGGCCGCGATCTGAGCCTCCAACTGGAATTTGGCCCACTCGACAAGGTGATGGAAGGCGCCTTCCGGCCCGGCCATTTCGCGGGCATGGCTACCGTCGTCAACCGGCTGCTCGACATCATGCGGCCGGTGCGCCTGTACATGGGGCAAAAGGATTTTCAGCAGCTCACCATCGTGCGCGACATGCTCCGCCAGCTGAAATCGCCGGTCGAACTGGTCATGTGCCCGACCGTACGGGAGGCCGACGGCCTCGCCATGTCGAGCCGCAACACACGATTAAGTCCCGAAATGCGCCGTATCGCACCCGTAATTCACCAAACGCTGGAAGCAGCGCAGATCGCTTTCCGACAACAACCCGCAAGTCTCGTGTGTCAAAATGCCCTGACCCGCCTTGCCGAAGCCGGGCTCAAGCCCGAATATTTTGAACTGGCGGATGGCTATACGCTCCAGCCCGTGGCCAACTGGCAGGACGCTTCCTTTGTCGTAGCCTGCACGGCGGCCTGGGCCGGCGACGTACGCCTGATCGACAACCTGATTGTCAAAACGCCGTAAAACACTGCCAAAACACCCCGACTATGCGTATTCTGGCTTGTTTTTCACTTTTTCTGCTCTTGTCGGCCTGTGGCGGCGCCAGCGCGCCCATCGACGCCGACACCCGGTCGAGGATCGATTCGATCGCCAACGCCCAGATCCGCGAGGCACGCATACAGATCGACAGCCAATGCGCCTTGCGCGAACGCAACGACCTGCCCCGCCTGATCGATTCATTCAAACAGGTGCGCATGCGCGAGATTCAGGAGCAGCTGAAAACCATACCCAAATAAATCTCGGGGCTCAGCCGGCGGCCAGCGCTTCGCGCAAGGCGCCGACATAGTGATCCAGGTATTCCGGCACTTTTTTCCGGCGGTATTGCATGACCCAACGAGGGTGGGGCAGCGGTATGATTTTGCCGAAAAAGCCGTTTGCTGCATTGATTTTTTGAAAATAAGCGAAATTCTGACCCTCCCCCAGGCAAAGCGCCACATCGCGCCGCGCGCCAAAGGCCTGCTGGGTCCGGATGTTCCATTCGATGAACGGCGTAACGGCTTTTTGCAGGTTGCGATCGTCGTAATAATTGATGTTCAGCCCGTCGCGCACAAACCCCAGCGGAGAGAGCGAGGTGATGTAAAAGTTGCGGCAAAAAACCTGCGGGCCGCCAAAGGCGTGGATAAATTGCCAGACAAACTGGGCCGACAACTCGGGCTTTTTGACAAAATTATTGGCAATGCCGCACTCCGTTTCGAGCCTTGCAGGGTCGGTAAAAGGCACGCCCGTAATGCCGGCTCCGAAACGTCCCGGGTTGATCCCGAAGATAAAGACGCGCTCGCCTTCGTCGGCGTAGAATTTTTGATAAAAAGCCGTCAATGCGGCCATTGTGTCGGGGTTGTCGTACGGAAAAAGCCAGGCAAAGCCCGGCGGCAGCGCAATGTCGGGCGGCCGCAGGGAGCGGGTAAAGTCGATGACCTGCTGGGCAAAATTCAAGTTGGAATCAGCGGTGGGTCAGGCGGCAATCAGTTCGTCCACTTTGCCGCCTTTGAGTTTGAGAATACGCCGGGTGCGCCGCGCCAGGTCGAGGTCGTGCGTCACCAGTACCAGCGTAGTGCCGGCGGTGCGGTTGAGATCGAAGATCAGATCGACGATGCCGGCCGCGTTTTCGGCGTCTAGGTTGCCGGTCGGTTCGTCGGCAAAAAGAATTTTCGGGCTGGTGGAAAATGCCCGCGCGATGCAGACGCGTTGTTGCTCTCCGCCCGACAACTGGGTGGGGTAGTGGTCGAGCCGGGCGCCGAGGCCTACTTTTTCCAGCCATTGCCGGGCGATTTTTTCGGCATCGGGTTCGTTGCGGAGTTCGAGCGGCACCATCACATTTTCGAGCGCGGTGAGGGTAGGGATGAGTTGAAAATTCTGAAACACAAACCCGACGTAGCGGTTGCGCACGGCGGCGCGATCGTCTTCCGACAAATCGTCGAGGCGCACGCCGTTCAGTTCCACCGAGCCGCTGCTGGCGCGATCGAGGCCGGCGCAAAGGCCGAGCAGGGTGGTTTTGCCGCTGCCCGAAGGCCCGACAATGGAGAAGGTGTCGCCGGGTTCGAGTTCGAAACTGACGTGATCCAGCACGGTCAGCATGTCGCCGTGGGCGGTGCGGTATTGTTTGGTGAGCTGAGTGGCGGTAAGCATGGGCAAAAATTGAAAAGACAAGACAACAACGTGCCGGCGCTTTTGCTCAACGAATTCGGCCAAGTTGCCCGGGCATCAGGCCAATTGCCGGTTTGAAACGATGAATTGCAAGGGGCTCGAAGGTTTTTTCGGCCGCGCGGGAGCACGCTTGTGTGCTTGCAGGTAGAAATACCTGTTTTGCAAATAGGGTAATTGTACGCTTTTCCGGAGGGAATGGCTGTCCACACCTTTGCTTCGCTTTTTACCGACCGCAAGGCTGGCGAAATCCGCATTGAAGAACCCGGCGAGGCCCTCATGGTTGCCGTCGGAACGATAATCCAAAACCGGTTTAGTCTTGTTTAGCCCTGCTTTCATCTTGTTTGGAAGCAGGATTTTTTGTCTTCACAGCAATCGAAGCGTTTTACCCGGGGTATTCCCAGGGGGGTAGGGATGGAGTAGGGTAATCGTCGCGTTTTACTGGATAATTACCCGGTCAATCAGATCGCCGACCTGGAGTTTGTCCACCACGTCCATGCCGGATTCGACCTTCCCGAATATGGTATAGCCGCCATCCAGCCAGGGGGTAGGCGCCTGGGTAAAGAAAAACTGCACGCCTTCGGTGTCGGTGCGCGGCTCGATGGATGCGATGCCCGCGTAGCCGGGCGCGTCGTACCAGGCCAGTCCGATCTCGGTACGCAGGGTGTAATCGGGCGCCCCTGTGCCGTCGCCGCGCGGGCAGCCGCCCTGCACGACAAAGCCCGGCACCACCCGGTGAAAACTGCGGCCGTTATACTTTCCTTCGTTGGCATTTTTCATAAAATCGGCTACCGTTGCAGGCGCCCATTCGGGGAAAAAGACCAGCGTGATATCTCCTTTTTTGGTCTGGATCAAGGCGCGGGTAGCCGGCAGTATCGAGCTGACGAGTGCCCAGTCGATGGCATGGTCGTGAGGTGGGATTTGCAGTTTGGATTCCGGTTTTCCTTCAAAATAAGCGATGGTCTTTTTCAAGGCTTCTATCGCTTCCAGGTCGCGCGGGGTTTTAAGTCCCTGCAAGGTGGTATAAAAATCGGTGAGTCGGGCGGAATCGCGCAACGTGTTGTAGTTCAGCGCTTCTGCGCGCAAGCCGTCGGCGCCCGAAGCAATCATTCCCGGATCGCCGGTGGCGATAATGTTGCGCAGGTAATAGTACAATTCACGGCGAACGACCCTGGCGCTTTCTCCAAACACGGCATAGAAGTCCTTGCGTTTGGCGATCGAGGCCAGCGCTTCTGCGGCAGCGCTTTTTACCACGTAAGAGGGGTCTTTGATCCCTTGATTGTAAATGAGGTGGTATTGCCGGCCCCATTCACCCAGGGCGAGCATACAGGCGGCGCGTTCGTACGGGTTGGCCGATTGCTGGAAGGTTTCGCGGAGGCGGAAGTTGATAAAGTCTTTCGACTCCGGGTCGTCGCGGCTGTTGAGCCAGCGATTGGAAGCCCGATACAGGGCAACGCGGCTTTGCCAGGGCAGAGCAGGGTTGCTGTTGGCAATGCGCCAGTAGTAGTCGCCGTCTTTTGCGCGACCGTTTTCAATAAAAAATTCGGCTGCTGTGCGTGACACGTGCGGGTTTTCGTCGGTGATTTTGGGCACCACCAGTGCGCGCACCGTATCGTAATCGAATTTGGCCAGGGCATTGATAATGTTGCACTTGACGCGCCAGTCGCTTTCCGTGTTGACGACTTTCGACAACATGGCAAAAGCCGGCTGCGTCTGTGATTTGCCCAACGCCCGGGCAATGGGCATGCGGATGTCGGCATCGCGGGTGCGCACCAGGGCCAGGGCGAGCTGCACGGCCTGGGCGCTGTCGGGCGCCACTTTTTCGGTGCGGGCCAGGTAGTGCGCCGCCTGAAGACGCGCCGGACGGGGCATACGTTCGTTGGCGACATACTCTACCATGCGGTTGGTCGCGGCGGAATCGACGATTTTGCGAAGGCCAAAACGCAGGATAGCGCGGCACTGGCCCTCGAGCAGCAAGGTGTCGGTCAGCTGATAGGTTTTGACGCCGGCGATCTGGCGCAGGCTCGTTACCGTGCCGCATTTGCCGATGGCTTCGAGCACTACGGCGTTGAAACGCTGGTGCTGCGAGAGCGAATCGCCGCTGTCGAATGCCGCAACGAGGGGTTTTTCCGCCTTGGGCGAGCCGATCTGTCCCATCGAAAAAGCTGCCGCGATGCGCACTTCCTCGACCGGATCGCTGAGCAGGGTCGTCAGCGATTCAATGGCGGCAGAATCGCGCCAGGAGGCAAACGAAAGGGCTGAAAGATAGCGCAGCGTGGGATCGGGACTATTGAGATAGTGCAACAGGCTGTCGGTTTGCCGGTTGTCGCGAAAATCGTACAGGCGTTGCGTCAGCTTGTTGCGCAGGTCGATCTTGACGGCGCCGTTGCCTTTCTTTTCTTTTTCAAACGTGTAGTTTTCCGGCACACAGGCCGAAAACAGCAGACTAAGGGTAAAAAACAACAGGCAGATACGCATGACCGTAAAGTTGTGGATTTTCCAGCCACAAAAGTAGAAATTCCGCTCACCACAGGCCGGGAATCAGACGTTTCACGCGTTTTTGATAATCGGCGTATGCCGAGCCATACTGGCGCAGCAGTTTTTTTTCTTCCCACCCGATACCGAACGGCAGGTAAAGGACAGTGGCTGCCAGCACCGCCCACAAGGCGCCGGACGGGTAAGCCGCGCAAATACCCAGCATCAACAGGAGAGTACCGCTATAGATCGGATGCCTGATCCGGGCGTTCAGGCCGCCGGTTTGCAGGGGCTGAGGGGCGACAGCGCTTTGCAGGCCGGCGAATTCCGCAAGGTCGTAATTGCGAAAAGAAGCGCCCAGCAGCAACAGCCCGAAAACGGCCAGGGTAGCGCCCGTGATATAAAAAACAATAGAAGGGGCATATAAAAACGACCCGGAATGCCGGTACAAATCAGTCAGCAGCCAGCAGAAAAACAGGATGGAAAAAGCGTTGTATCCAAGGCGGTAAAACCGTCGGGCCGCGGGTTGCCAGTGTGCCACCCGGTATTTGACCCGGTCGGAAGCCAGGGCGCTGTGACAGGCGTAAAATGCCGTCCAGGAAAAGAAAGTGACCCATTCGTGTGTCATTGGCTAGCAGTATTAAGTCACGGTTAAACGAACTATAGCCGGTATTTTTTTGTTTCCCGTACGCTGCCGAAGTCCTACTTTTGTAGGCGACCGGCGGGTCAAATTTATTTGTAAAAAAGGCATGGAGGCGCCGACGGATTTTTTTCCGGTCAGCAGCCCGCAACTACCGGCGCCCGTCTCCCGCTGCCAACCAAAACCACCCAGCGATTTGAGCGAAATTATTCTGACCATCGAGGGCGTCGACCCCGTTCAACTCTACGGCGAGAACAACGCCAAATTAAACCTGCTGCGCAAAGCGTATCCCGACGTTACGATCACCTCGCGCGGCAACAGCCTGAAACTCAGCGGCGACAAAAAATACACGCAGGAAGCCAAAGGCAAATTCGAACTCATGGTGCGCTACCTGCGCGAGCACCTCGAACTGCCCTTCCAGACGGTCGAAGACCTGCTCGGCGGCAGCAATCCTTTCGAGGTGCGCATCCCCGTGAATGGCGACGGCGGCGATAGTGTCATCCTGCACGGTCGAGAAGGCCGGCCCATCAAGGCCAAAACCCGCAACCAGAAACGCCTTGTCGAAGCCTGCGAAAACAACGACATCGTGTTCGCCATCGGTCCGGCCGGCACCGGCAAAACCTACACGGCCGTCGCCATGGCCGTGCGCGCACTCAAAAACAAGCTGATAAAAAAGATCGTGCTCACCCGCCCGGCCGTCGAAGCCGGCGAAAACCTCGGCTTTTTGCCCGGCGACCTCAAGGAAAAAGTCGACCCCTACCTGCGCCCGCTCTACGACGCGCTCGACGACATGCTGCCCATGGACAAGCTCAACTTTTTCATGGAAAACCGCGTCATCGAAATCGCGCCCCTGGCTTTTATGCGCGGCCGTACGCTCGACAACGCCTACATCATCCTCGATGAGGCCCAGAACGCCACGCCCCTGCAACTCAAGATGTTCCTCACCCGTATCGGGCCCAACGCCAAATGCATCATCACCGGCGACCTGACCCAGATCGACCTGCCCCACCACCAGAAATCGGGCCTGGTGCAGGCCATGGCCATCCTCAACGGCATCGACGGTATCGCCATCGTCAACCTCACCGCCGAAGACGTGGTGCGCCACCGTCTCGTGAAGGAAATCATCAAAGCCTACGACATTGTCGAAACAGAGGAGCGCGCCCGCCGCGAACGCAAAAAAGCCGCGCAAAACGCCGATAACGAACCGCTCGAAGAAGCCAAACCCGAAGCCGGCGAACAGAAATAACACCGACCCATCCCGCATGACATCCAAAGTAGAATACCTCGGCGATCTGCGCACCCGCGCCACCCACCTGCAATCCGGTATCGAGATTATCACCGACGCCCCGCTCGACAACCAGGGCCGCGGCGAAGCTTTTTCGCCCACCGACCTCTGCGCCACCTCCCTGGCCTCCTGCATGATGACCATCATGGGCATCAGCGCCCGCAGCCGCGAACTCGACATCACCGGCGCCCGCGCCGAAGTGACCAAGATCATGGCCGCCAATCCGCGCCGCATCGCCCGCGTGGAAATCCGGCTCATCATGCCCAAACGCGATTTCTCCGAACGGGACCGCCAGCTGCTCGAAACCGCCGGCCGCACCTGCCCCGTGGCGCTGAGCCTGGGCGACGGGGTGGAACAGGTGGTGGAGTTTGAGTGGTGAGAAGGGCGGCTGAATATTTTAAGTTTGTGTACTGTTTGGAACAAAATGCCGCGTTTGGTGTTGGAAGTAAAACTAAATTACTCCAAACGTTTTCACAGTGACGGACGATTACCGGGGAAACCCGGGCGACAAAATTACCCACCTCAAACTCCACGGACTATATAACCTGCGGGTGGGCGGCAATTTTCTGGACGAGCGCACCGACGAATATACCACACCTTCGTCCCGTGCCACGGGTATCGATGCCTACGATGCCGCTTTTTCCATACGACCGAATTTCAGCAGTTGCTCTTTCGAGAACCTGTACGAAGGTATCCACATCAGCAAAGTGAATGAGACTACCGGCAGCTGCCATATCGAAGGCGCCGAATTTGAAAAATGTTTTACGGGGATTTATTCCAACAACCACAACAATTTCTATTTCGGCGGGAACAAATTTTACCTGTTCCGGCCCGACAACTTTACCGGCGAAGCCCCTGAAACGCTGACCGGTATTTTGCTGGACGGCATGGCCGATGGTTTTATGCTGACGCAAAACGACTTTTCCAGCGCCCTGGCCGATAACGACGACCGCCCCATCGGCTGCGACGTCGTCGCCATCAGTACGGCCAACAACCGGATTTTCAAAAATAACTTTGAATACCTGTACTATGGCAATCGCGCCGGAGGAATCAATGCGATGGAAAATTCACTTGGCGGCCAGGTTGCTACATATAGCGGGTTGTGGTATGAGTGCAATGTGAATACCGAAAATATTCTGGATCCGGAATTTTTTTCAAAGAAGGATTTTTACGTGCAGTCGTACGGGAAAATCCGGTACGTGCAGGGAAGGGTAGATCAGTTCAACAATAAAATCGCAACCGGGAATATTTTTACTGACCCTACCTCTTCGTTTGGCACATTTTATAATCTTGGGGCTGAAGTTATTTATCTTTATTATGTATCTGATCCATTACAAGACCCTTATTTCCCAACTGGATTAGACTTGCAATCAGCCAATGAAAATACAGATTGCGGCGACGAAGAATGCCCTCCTCCTTGTGACACAGAGATCGAACTGGCCAGCCGTAAAACGCAGTTCTTTCAAACCCGCGAAGACTGGGCCGACAGGTTGGAAGCACTGCCTGCGATCAGTTCCAATCCCCAAAAACTGCGGGCCTCGGCAGATACCGTTAACTTTTTGCGGGCAGAGCTAGACCGCGAAGGTGGCCTAATCCTTTGTCATTATACCTTGGACTCAACACAACGCCGGGTGGACTCCATCCTGACCTGGCTGGGCTATATGCAAACCTACGAGAGTGACCTGCGATTGGCCCTGCACGGCTTCTTCAGCGGCGACTTTACTGGCTCGGCCGCTTTAGTCGCTGACCTTTCTTCGCGGTACGAATTGGGAGAAGCGCGGGAAGCTGAATTAGATGAAGTAAAGGCCGTTTTAGAGATTGTGCAGAATGCCTTGGAAGAAGAAACACCGTTGGATAAGTTGCCTCAGGAGTTACTGGATACGCTCGAAATCAATTGGGGAACAGGTTGTTCCGAGGCTGGCGCTCTCGCTCGTAATATTCTGCACCGGAATGGGCGCAACATGCGCGCCGATTGTTCCGAAGCTGCCCGGCCATTATCCCAAAATACTACATGGCTGCTTACAGGCAAATTATATCATGTCTATCCTAATCCGGCCAGTACTGAAATAAGAGTCGAAGGGCCGATCATTGCCGGCACTACACTGTTCGTCACCGATATTTCGGGTAGGATAGTAATGGCGCAGCAGATTGCCGACACGTCATTACCCATAGTATTGGATGTAAGTCGTTTGCAAGACGGGCTTTATGTGCTCTCGATGAATAACATGCAGGGCAAAACAGAGCATGACAGGTTCTTAATTCTCCGATAGTGATTTCGAGGCCATTGCGGAATATCGGTATTTACTGTTCATCTTATAAAATGTAACAAAGTGAATAAGCTTACTGTTGCGTTATTTTTTGTCCTGTTGCACAATGGTTCACTTAGCGCACAAGCAGGATGGAACGAATCCTATGATTTTAACTTAGGGATCAATCAGTTCAAAACTATCCTTGTAGACAACGATACAATCGTCTTTGTCGGCTATGCTAATACCCCGGACTCGCCATTTATTAAAAGTGCACTTGTCGGTCGGATTGATTCAAACGGACAAACTATTAATTACGAGATATTCGAAGATTCTCTCGGAGATATTCTTGATGTAGGGGGAAATTTGGTCAAAAATAAAGCCGATCAGTATGCTTTCCTCACGGGTGTTCTATTCCGAAACAGTGATGCTCTTTATGTATTTGATAGCAATCTTTCACTGCAGACAGTTTTTGAATTTAAAGACACGCTTAATCTCACAGTCTTTTACAAAGGATTGATTTCATTGTCGGATGGCTATCTGCTTGCAGGCATTGTTCAGCGGCCTAACCACAAGTACGATGCTTTTGCAAGGCGTATCGACAACGAAGGAAATACCTTGTGGTTTCATTATTACGGCCAGTACGAGCAAGACGACATTATGCTGGGAATTACGCAACTAAATGACAGTTTATTCGCAATAACCGGGGCGAACGCACCTGATTTTTCGATTGTTGAAGATACTCGTTTGAAAATATGGATGATCGACTCCAACGGGCAGATACAGGTGAACTGGTCGGGATCAGACGATTTACTGGCAATGGGTATATTTGATTTGGAAATTGTACCGAGTGGAGGGTACATCGCTTTTTCGAGGACTTTTTCAGGTTACAACCAATGGGATGATTACCAGTTGCAACCCACGCTGATCAAATTTGACGACGACCTGCAAATAGAGTGGATAAAGCGTTTTGGCCCGGCCCATTCCTCGTTCAGCATCTGGCACGACATGAAACCCACGCCCGACGGCAATTACATTGGCGCCGGCCGGGTAGCGCCCTACGACCTGGCCGACCTGAACGCTCACCTCTACGGCTGGCTGTACAAGTTCACGCCCGAGGGCGACAGCATCTGGGCGCGGGCCGACCTGAGTACCATTCCTTACCAAAGTGGCATCGACGACAATGTGTTCGGCGGGGTGGATTTTTTGTCGAGCGGCAGCATCGTGGCCGGCGGCAACTCCTATATCAATGGTCAGTTCTACGGCTGGATCATCAAAGTGACGCCCGACGGCTGCATCGATACGCTGCTGTGCCAGCCTTCGGCCGCGCGGCCCGCAGCGCCCGTACCGGCTCCGGCGGTGTTTCCCAATCCGGCTTCTGGACAGGCTTATGTTCGCTATTCACTTCCCGGCGGGGCGGAATTTCAATTATACGATGCTATGGGGCGCCTGGCACTGCAACAGCGCCTGCCGGGCGGCGATCGTCAGGAAACCCTCTTGCTGGCCGGCCTCGCTTCGGGGATTTATTATTGGCAAATCACGGCCGCGGGGGAAATGCTGGCCGGGGGGAAATTGGTATTGCATTAATAATACTTTCAAGGAGAATAAATGTAAATAATATTTTTCCGCTTACGCCAATCCCCGACATGGCGGAGCATAATCTATCAGCGGCGAATCGTAAGCGGCGCTCGTTAACCTTAAAAAACGAAATTCCATGTTAAGAATTTCTGCCTTCTTGCTGCTGCTCTGCGCCCTGGCCTCAGGATGCGAAAAAAATGAAACCCCGAACGAGCCTGATCCTCCGGTTGTTCCGCCTCCATCTTTACCTTCCAATGAGCAAGCTGCCGGCATCTATCACGGTATCCTGATTCATCAAACCTTTAACCCCGACAACGAAACTTCCACACCAGCCGACCTGACGGTGACAGCCCTTGCCAACGACAGTATTCAGGTATTCGGAATTTACGGCCCTCAGTCACCGAATGCCAATGTGCGGATCGCTTTGGCAGCCACACATGATTCGAGCTCGGTTTGGAGTTACGCGCATCCTCACGGCGGTTGGTCGCTGGTACATTATCCCTATCAGGACTCGGCGGCTTTCCATCTCACGTTTTTCTCCATGGCCTCTTCATTGTACGATTTTTACGGAAAAAAATAAATTTATACCCCTTGCTGCACAGCATAGTTGTCGATTCGATATTCTGCTTGTGCGGAGTATTCCGGAGCAGTCGCATAACTTCACGGCCATGAAAAACCACGCATTACTTGCATGCTTCCTCGGCCTATCGAGCGTCTTGATTGCCCAATCCAACGCCCTCTACGACGACCGCATCGTCGGAGCAATCTACCTCGAATTGCCCGCTGATTCGCTCCAGCAGCTCATCGTCACCCAGGAAAACGAGCATTACTACCGTGCCCGGTTCATCTTCGACGACGGCGCCACCCGCGATACCCTCGACGACGCGGGCCTGCGCCTGCGCGGCAACACCTCGCTGGCCGCGGCCAAAAAATCATTCAAAATCAGCTTCAACGAATACGCGCCGGGCCGCGAATACCAGGGCGTGCGCAAACTCAGCCTGCGCGCCCAACACAACGACCCGACCCTGGTGCGCGAAAAACTGTTCTACGAAGTCTGGAAAAAAGCCGGCATGCCCGAACGCCGCGCGGCTTTCGTACGGCTCTACATCAACCAGCAATACCGGGGCCTGTACACCAACATCGAAGAACTCGACAAACAATGGCTGGGCCGTACCTACCCCGACAACGACGGCAACCTCTACAAATGCACCTGGCCGGCCAGTCTCGCCTACCTGGGTCCCAACGAACAGACCTACAAAAACCTCCTCAACAACCCCGAAGAACGCGCCTACGACCTGAAAACCAACGAAATAGAAGACGATTACAGCCGTTTGGTCACCCTCATCACCGCGCTCAACCAACCCGTTGACGCCGATTACCCCGCCGAAATCAGCCAGATTCTGAACGTCGACCAGGCGCTCAAAGCCTATGCCATCGACGTGGCGACGGGCAACTGGGACGACTATTTTTACCTCCAGAACAATTACTACCTCTACGATAATCCAGCCACCGGCCGTTTCGAATTTATCACCTACGACACCGATAATACCTTCGGCGTCGATTGGCTGAACATCGACTGGGCACGGCGGAATGCCCTGGAATGGCATCACCCCGACATGCCGCGCCCCCTCGCCACGCAATTGCTGGCTGTGCCGGCTTTCCGCGAACAATACATTCGCTACCTCGATACGCTCACGCGGCTGATCGTACTTCCCGACTCCATCTTTCCGCGCATCGACAGTCTGCACCAGCTCATCACCCCGGCCGCCGTGGCCGACGTGTACCGCACCCTCGATTACGGCTACGACGTGGCCGATTTTCACAACGGCTTTACCCAAACCATCGACAGCCATACGCCCTATGGCATCAAACCATTTCTGGGCCTGCGGGGCGACAGCACGCTGAGCCAGATCGCCGGCCTGCTGAGCGCGGCGGAGGAGCCGGGCCTATCATTGCCCGAAGTGCTGGTTTACCCCAACCCGGCGTCCGACTGGCTGTACGTGCAGTTTCAACCCGCGTTTTATCCCGCGCCCATGCGCCTCAGCCTGTATGCCGCGACCGGGCAGTTCAGCCGAAGTTGGGTTTGGGATGCGCCCGTAGCGCCCCTGGTCGTGCCGCTGGAGGGGCTGCCCGAGGGGGTGTATTTTTTGCACATCGAGGCGGCAGGCGTTACCCGGCAGCAGTTGTTGCTGAAAAGAAAAGAGTGACGTTTTAAAAACTGTCCACTTCCCGGTAGGCTTTGATTACCGCCATTTCACCGTCTTTTCCTTCTTTTGAATTGCCGTGTTCCATGCCGAGAATACCGGCATAGCCTTTCTCGTGAATGTGTTTGAACACGTTTTTGTAGTTGATTTCGCCGGTAGTCGGTTCCTTGCGGCCGGGGTTGTCGCCGATCTGGAAATAGGCGATTTCGTCCCAGGCCGCGTCGATGTTGGGGATGAGGTTGCCATGCTGGATTTGCATGTGGTAGAGGTCGTACAGGATCTTGCACGAAAGGCTGTTCACGGCTTTGCAGATCAGGTAAGTTTGGGGTATATCGGTCAGGAACTGGCCGGGGTGGTCGCGAAAATTGAGCGGTTCGAGCACCATGACGAGGCCGTGCGGTTCGAGGATATCGGCGGCGCGGCGCAGCGATTCGACCACATGGGCGGTTTGGAAATCTTTGGCGAGATGCAGATCGACGTAGCCCGGAACGACGGTCATCCACTTGGCGTTGCAGCGTTTGGCGACCTCGACGGCGTTGCGGATGTCGCGCAGGAATTCTTCGCGTTTGTCTTTGTTGCCGGAGGCGAGGTTGGGCTCTGACCAGTAAATTTTATGGGCCACGAACACGCCCATGGCGATGCCGAGTTGGTTCATGAGGGCGCCCATTTTCTCTTGTTGGGCGGGTTCGCGGCCGCTCATGCCGTTGTCTTCGAAGGCGTTAAAACCCTGATCGGCCATAAAACGCAGCTGGTCGAGGATGTCGGGGCCGGCCGACTGGCGGAACATGCCGTCGTGCGGGGCGTAGCGAAGGCGGAAGGGCTGACCGGCGGCGGCTGCCGGTTGTTCGCCGGCGGCAAAAAGGGCGGCAGGGGCGGCGCTGAGGGCCAGGGTGCTTTTGACAAAATTGCGGCGGTGCATGAATGGAATTTTTTGAAATAAATTTTGGTTTTGATGCTGGGAAAGTAGAGACAAATCGGCGGCCCAGGCGCGCTTGGTTGCGATTTTCTGTCTGCAATTCCTTTCCTACCTTTGCACCCATGACAATCGAACAACGCCCGCTCAAGATCTATAACACCCTCAGTGGTCAGAAAGAACTTTTCGAACCCGCCGAACCCGGCCATATCGGCATGTATGTGTGCGGCCCGACCGTGTACTCCGACGCCCACCTGGGCAACTGCCGCACGTATGTCAGCTTTGATGTCATCCACCGCTATTTCCGCCACCTGGGCTACAGGGTGCGTTACGTGCGCAACATCACCGACGTAGGTCACCTGACCGACGACGGCGAAGACCGCATGGCCAAAGGCTCCCGCGTCGCGCAACTCGAACCCATGGAAGTGGCGCAGAAATACACGCTGGGCTTTCACGACATGATGCGCATCTTCAACACCCTGCCGCCAAGCATCGAACCGCGCGCCACGGGCCACATTCCCGAGCAGATCGAAATGGTACAGGCCATCCTCAAAAACGGCCTGGCTTACGAACGCAACGGCTCGGTGTATTTCAACGTGCGCAAATTCATCGAAACCAACCCGGGTGTGTACGGCTCGGTGAGCGGCCGCGTGGTGGAAGACCTTTTTGCCGAAACCCGCGCGCTCAAAAACCAGGACGAAAAAGACCATCCGGCCGACTTCGCCATCTGGATGAAAGCCCGTCCGCAAGACATTATGGTCTGGAACAGCCCCTGGTCGGTCGGTTTCCCTGGCTGGCACCTCGAGTGCAGCGCCATGAGCACCAAATACCTCGGCCAGACCTTCGACATTCACGGCGGCGGCACCGACCTGAAATTTCCCCACCACGAAAACGAGGTGGCGCAAAATTTCGGCGCCTGCGGCTGCACCCCGGCCCGCTTCTGGCTGCACGCCAACATGCTGCTGCTCAACGGCAAAAAAATGTCCAAATCGGACGGCAATACCATCACGCCCCACGAGCTGTTCAGCGGCGACAGCCCCCACGTCAGCAAGGGTTATTCGCCGATGGTGGTGCGCTTTTTTATGCTCATGGCCCACTACCGCAGCACGCTCGACATCACCGACGAGGCCCTGCAGGCCGCCGAAAAAGGTTACCGCAAACTGATGGATACCAATCAGTTGCTGCAAAGCCTGGCGGTGGATGCTGCCGATTACGACGGCTCCGAAAGCGACACCGACCGCGCCGTGCTGGCCGCCATTGAAGAAGCGTACGAGGGGCTCGACGACGATTTCAACACCGCCATCGTGCTGGCCGCCCTCAACGAACTGGGCAGCTACGTGCACAAATACGCCAACGCGCAGCTGCCCGCAGGCGCCCTCTCGCCCTGGGTGATCGAACGCCTCAAAACGGCTTTCCAAACCTTCCTGTTCGATATTCTCGGCTTGCAGGACGAAGCCAGTGCAGGCGCCGACAACCAGACCGTGGAAAACCTCATGCGCCTCATCCTCGACATCCGCGCCGAAGCCCGCACCCAGAAAGACTGGGCCACGAGCGACAAAATCCGCGATGCGCTGGCGGCCGCCGGCATCACGGTGAAAGACGGCAAAGACGGCGTGACCTGGAGCCGCGCCTGAACCCAAGGCGACTATTGTAAAGGGCGGAGGCTGCAACGAGTAACCGGAAGGGCTCCGCAGCCTCCGCCCTGTTGTTTGAAATTTACCCCCGCAAACCGGTTAAAAACAGTCGTTTTATAACCTTTTTGTGGAAAACTCGTTTTAATACGCCGGCTTGACCACAACTTTAGCCGACAATTTTCAATCCTGGAATTATGGTGCGCGACAATTATTCACTGCTCATCGAAAAGCTCGACGGTTTTATCCGCAAGTACTACGTCAACCAGCTGCTGCGCGGCGCCCTCTATACCGTGGGCCTGGTGCTCGGCTTGTTCATTGTGCTGAACGTGCTGGAGTATTACTTTTACTTTAATTCCAGGGTTCGGACGGGCATGCTCTGGGGCTTCCTGCTCGTCAGCGGCGGAGCTTTGTACCGCTGGGTCGCGCTGCCGCTGATGCACTATTTTCACCTTGGAAAAGTCATCAGCCACGAACAGGCGGCGCAGATTATCGGCCAGCATTTCGCCGATGTAAAAGACAAACTGCTCAATATTCTGCAACTCAAACAGCAGAGCAGCAACGCCATTTACGCCGAGCTGATCAACGCCTCGATCAATCAGAAGAGCGAGGAGATCAAACTCGTGCCCTTCAAAATGGCCATCGACCTGCGCAGCAACCGCAAATACCTGCGCTACGCGCTTCCGCCGGTTTTGTTGCTTCTTTTTCTCTTCCTCGGTGCGCCCAACATCCTGCGCGAAGGCGCCTACCGCCTCTGGAACAGCAACAAAGCTTTTGAAAAACCCGCGCCTTTCCGTTTCATCCTCAATACCGACAGCCTGCGTGCCGTGCAGTTTTCCGACTACGTGCTCAAGGTCAGGGTGGAAGGCCAAACCCTGCCCAACGAGGTGTTTATCAACCTCGGCAAAGTGCAATACCGCCTGAGCAAGGACGCTGCCAACGAGTTTTCCTACAAATTCACCAATGTTCAGCAAGACGCGAAATTCAACCTGTTCTCCGGCGCCGTCGAAAGCCGCGAGTATCAGCTGAATGTGCTGCGCAAACCCAATATCCTGTCTTTCAACGTCAAACTCAACTATCCGGGCTACCTGGGCCGACCCAACGAAGAACTCTCCAACGTGGGCGATCTGGTCATCCCGCAAGGCACCAATATCGGCTGGGTGTTCAACGTACAAAACACCGACCACCTCAGCATGCGCTTCGGCAACGAAGCGTCCACCGAAGCCAAACGCTTCGACGACGAACTGTTTTCCTTCAACCGCCGCGCACTCAAAGACGAACCCTATAAAATCTACATCGCCAACGAACTGCTGCCCAACGGCGATTCGGTGGCCTACACCGTGACGGTTATCCCCGACCAGCATCCGCAGATTTCCGTCGAAGAATTCCGCGACAGCACCAACAAGCGGATGATCTTTTTCGCCGGCGATGCCTCCGACGACTACGGCCTGCTCAACCTGACTTTTAATTATCAAATTAAAAAGGCCAAGGGCGGACAATTGCCGCTGAGCACCCTGAAACTCAACAAACCGGCCGGCAAACAAATCCAGTACGAACATAACTGGGACCTTCGCAATATCGAACTGGCGCCGGGCGACGAGATCACTTACTACTTCGAAGTAGGCGACAACGACGCCGTCAACGGCTCCAAAACGGCCCGAACCGCCCTCATGCAGTGGCGCATGCCCTCCCTGGCCGAAGTGGAAAAACAACAGGCCGAAAACTCCGAACAAATCAAACAAGACCTCGAAAAAGCCCTGCGCGAAAGCGCCAAAGTGAACGAGGAAATGAAAAAACTGCGCGACAAAGTGCTGCAGCAAAAAAACCTCGACTGGCAGTCGCGCAAGGAACTCGAACGCCTGCTCGAACGCCAAAAACAAATCCAGCAACAACTCCAGCAGGCCCAGCAGAACTTCCAGGAGAATCGCCAGCAACAACAGGAGATGAACCAGCAGCAAAACGAGGATCTTCAGAAAAAAGAGGAACAACTCGAAAAACTGATGGAAGAAGCCCTCTCTCCCGAGCAAAAACAACTCATGGAAGAGATCGAAAAACTGCTCCAGGAAATGAACAAGGAGGAAATGCTCGACAAAATGGAGCAAATGCAGCTCAATAACGAGGAACTCAACAAAGAACTCGATCGCCTCCAGGAACTCTACAAACAACTGGAAGTGGAAAATATGCTCCAGCAGCAAATCGATAAACTGGAAGAACTGGCCAAAGAACAGGACGATCTCAATAAAGAGACGGAACAACCAAACGATGACCAGAACAAGGACGACCAGAACAAGGAAGGCGAACAAAAAGACGGCCAGAAATCGGACGAGGAACTCCAGAAAAAACAGGAGGAACTGAACAAGAAAATGGACGACATCCAGAAAAAACAGGAAGAACTGGAGCAGAAAAACAAGGAACTCAAACGGCCGCAAAAAATCGAGGATAGCCAGCAGGAAATGCAGGATATCAAAAAAGACATGAACGACGCCGGCCAACAACTCGAGCAAAAACAAAAGAACAAAGCCGGGAAAAAGCAAAAGTCGGCCTCCAACAAAATGAAAAACCTCGCCAACAAGATGAAACAAAACCAGTCGGACGGCGAGATGGAACAAATGGAGGAAGACATCGCCATGCTGCGCCAATTGCTCGAAAACCTGATCGGCCTGTCCTTCGCCCAGGAGCAAAACATGAAAGACATCGCCGCGACGACCATCAACACGCCGCGCTATGTCGAACTGACCCAACAACAATACAAAATCAAGGACGACTTCAAAATCGTCGAAGACAGCCTGCAGGCGCTGGCCAAGCGCAATTTTAAAATCGAAGGCGTGGTCACCAGCAAAGTCACCGAGGTCAAAGACGCCATCCGCGATGCCGTCACCGAACTCGAAGAACGCCGAACCGGCTCCGCCAACGACCAGCAACAGCGCAGCATGAAAGCCATGAACGACCTGGCACTCCTGCTCTCCGAAATCATGAACAACATGCAGCAGGAAATGGCCGCCAATATGCCGGGCAACCAGTCTTGCCAAAAACCGGGCGAAGGCGAAGGCAAAAGCGGCAAAAAGCCGATGGACAAAATCACCAAAGGCCAAAAAAGCCTCGGCGACCAAATGCAGGATGCCAAAAAACGTATGGAACAGGGCAAAGGCCAGGGTACCATGAGCAAGGAATTTGCCCAAATGGCTGCCCAGCAAGCCGCCATGCGCAATGCCCTGCGCGAATTGCAAAAACAAAAACAGGCACAGGGCAAGGGCTCCAAAGAGCTCGACGAACTCATGCAGGAAATGGAGAAAAACGAGGTCGATCTGGTCAACAAACGCCTGACCAACGAAATGCTCAAACGCCAGGAAATGATCATGACCCGCCTGCTCGAAGAAGAACGCGCCGAACGCGAACGCGAACAGGACGAACAACGCCAGGCCCAAACCGCCCAGCAACAACCGACCAAACTGCCGCCGGCACTGGAAGAATACCTGAAAAAACGCCGCGCAGAAGTCGATATGTACCGCACCGTTTCACCTGCGCTCAAACCCTACTACAAAGGCCTGGTGGAAGAATACATCAAGGCCGGGCAGTAAGGGTTGGATGCGGCTCGATGAACCTGACTAGGTTTGTAAGGGCTTGTTTCCGCCAGGCGTGAAAAGGGGAATCGGTTTCGCAGGAAATTATCTGTCGCGTACCTGCCGCATCGCGGCAAAACGTATGCAGCGCTAAACTTCAGCGTGTATCAATGAAAAAGGGTTTGTTCTTCCCGCAGAAGAACAAACCCTTTTTCATTGACAAAAGCCCCTTGTCCGAGGCTGTCCGCGTGTCAACCGCGGCTTTTAACCACTTTTCGTGTCATCGACTGTCCGTTGGCGCTGATGCGCAGCAGATAGAGGCCATCGGGCGCATTGCTCAGGTCGATGCTTTCGGCTACCGTGTTGCCGCGCGCCGGGTTGCCGGTCCAGATCACTTTTCCGAGCAGGTCGAACAGTTCGACGCGTACCTCGGTGGGCGTATCGAAGTCGAGATAAAGCGTCGTCCAGCCCGTCGTCGGGTTGGGTTGCAGCGCGATGCGGCTGAGGCCGGCCAGGTCCTGCGTGCCGGAGACGCCGACGGAAATCGTCAGCACGCCCGAACAGCCGAATGCGTCCGTGACAGTCACGCTGGCATCGCCAACCGGCAGATCGGTCGCCGTCTGGCTGGTTTGGCCGTTGCTCCACAGGTAGGTGTAGGGCGGGTTGCCGATACCCACATTGACGGTGGCGGCGCCATTGTTCAGGTTCGGGTTGGCGTTGGTAATATCGGCGCTGAGTTCGAAGTCAGCCGGGCACGACAACAGGTTGATGTTGTCAAGGTCGAAATAATAGTCGCCCGAAGCCCAGGTGCCCACGAAACGGATGCGAATCGATTCGCCCGCATAATTGCCAAGCCCGATCGTAATGGTTTTCAGATTGAGGCTGGGTACATGATTGAGCGCATTGATCGTAAATACGGTGGTGTAGCTTTGGCCGCAGTTGTCGGACACCTGCACGTCAATTTTGTTGCCCAGGCCCAGGGTGGTCGCCACCGTGCCGCTTCCGCTGTAGTCTGAAATGCGGTAATCGAAGCGCAGGCTGTCGTTGGCGCCCAGCACGCCGTAGCGCGGCAGTTCGTGCGTAAAAGCCGTGTTGCCGCCCCAGAGGTTGTGGGCCAGCACGTAGGAGATGTTGTTGTGCGTGTTGGTCACAAAGCCGTTGCTCGTCCAGCCGGCGGGCAATACCGCGCTTTCGAAGTTTTCCTGGAACGGTACGGGCAAGGGACGGTGGTCGATCGAGTACGTGGTGGTATCGTTGGCGAGGTTTTGCTCGTCGAGGAGCAGCGTCCAGGCTTTGATATTGGAGATCTGGTCGCGGCTGTCGAAGGTCTGGTTAAAGGTGTAAGTGTAGATCTGGTCGGGATTTACCGTCACGGAGCCCACGTTTTCGATCACGGGCGGGCCGTCATTGACCGTGTAGGCCACCTGGAAAAAGCTTTGTGCCTGAGTGCCGTAGTTGGCGAAATTGAAGATGACCTTGTCGTTTTCGAGGCCGCACTGCTGGGTCTGTCCCTGTGTGGAAATGTTGACCGCAGAAAGATCGTCGGCCAGTGGCACATAAATATGAATATCATCCACAGCCATACCGCCGGCATATTGTACCGAAGGGTCGGCGCCGAAAACAAAACGAAGCCGGACTTCACTTTCGCCGGCGGCGCCCGTCAGGCTGTGCCGGGCATTGACCCAGCCGTTCGTCTGGCCCGCCCAAACATCGCCAAGGCCAGCGTTGACATTGTAGAAGGTGTACCAGTTGAACCCTTCGCCGACTTCACCGACCTTGTCCCAGTTTTGACCCCCGTCGATCGACATTTCGAGATAGCCTCCGTCGAAGCTGAATTCGGTGAAATAGTTGAGTGAAAACTCGATCACGGGGTCTTCCGTGAGGTCGGAGAAATCGAAGCAGGGCGAATTGAGGTAGGAGCGCTCGCTGCTGTTGTAGGCGCCGTCGAGGCTGGTTATCCAGGCATTTACACCGCTGGCGGCGTCGGGGATGGCGGCTTTGTTGGGCGTGCCGAATTCCCAGCTCGGGTTGATGCTGTTGAGTGTATCGACGTACCAGGCGCCGTTCCAGCTTTCAAAATCCTGTGTGTAGGGTGCGAGCAGGCGGTTAACGATGTGCAGGTAAAACGTGTCGTTGGTCATCTCCTGATCGCCCGTCATTTCCGACCAGGCGGCAATGAGGTATTCGCCTGGCTGGGAAAAGTCGTAGAACGTTTCGAACGTAATGGCCTCCGAACTGTCTTTACCCAGTACGCCGGTATAAAAACCGTCTTGCGGTTGCGGAACGCCGCCGCTGACGCCATTGACGCTGAAATTAAAGGGGATAAGCGACTGCGGGTTGGCTCCGTAGTTTTCCAGTACAATTGAAACAGACTCCACCCCCAGCGAGCAGCCGCTTTGGGGCGAAAGGATGGCAGAAATACCCACGTCGTTGGCCCAGTACGTTTCGAACGAATAGGGCCCGGCCAAACCTGCATTGCCGGCGGCGCCGCAGTCCTGAAGGATGTAAAAATCATAGGCCGTTTTTTGTTGCAGGCCGTTGATGGTCACCTTGGGCACGGTGACGTAGAGCGTGTCGCCGACGCCGGGGCCCGGCACGAAACCGGCCGGTCCGTAGATGACATACCAGCCCACATACGGCCCGACGCCCACGGGCGTCCAGTGGTATTTGGCGCGGTCGGCGTAAACATTGTCTGCCGTGACATTGACGGGTTTCAGGCAATCTGGGCACACGCCCACTGTTTCGAAAAGCAGGCCGGGGGTAAGCGTGCCGGATTGATACACCAGATCGCCGTTGTAGTCGTAAATGGCGAAACTGACCTCATTGACAAAAAAGCCCGGCGTCCAGTTGAACGTCAATGGCTCGCCGACTTGCACGGGAAAGTAGGCTGTGCTGTCTTCGCCATTGCCCAAAGGAAATCCGAGCAGCGTAAAAGGCTGTACAGCGGTGCCGCTGGTGATGGTGAGGATACCGCCGTTCCATCCGTCGCCGTAGGAGTCGAACATTTCAATGCGGTATTCACACTGGGCGGAAGCCTGGCGAAGGAATAAAGCGAAAAAGGCAATAGATGCCAGGCGGAGTAGTCTTACATTCATGAGCGAATATGATTTTTTGTGCAAAAACGAACGTTTGCCCTGATTTTCTGTCTCCAAAGAAAAGACTTCCAAAGATAGGCCAAGGTGCACATTTACCCAAACAGAGCGCAAATTGGCTGTAATCAGCAAAAAAAAGATGGAGGTTCGGCCCCCTCTTCAAACAAGCAGCGCGCAAAGAAACAGGGTTCCTTGCGCGCTGCTGGCTGCTTTCGGGTGTTGCCGGGTTCAATCGGCCCCGTGCATCATGCGTTTGAGCGGGAAGGAAAGGCCGAACAGAACCAGCCCGGCCATGCCGGCCATCCCCACGAAGATCATGAAGAACTGGTAAAGGTCTTTTACCGCGCTGCCCATAAATTTCGGGTATTCGAGCGGCAGGTTGGCGGCTTCGGCTTTTGCCTGAATTTCGGGCGTCACCTGGGTTGTACCTTCCAGCAGGCCCTTGTAGGTCGCGGCGTCGATGCCATTGTCGGCAGCCAGCGCGTATTCGCGGCCGGCTGGCGGGTACAATTCGCTCAACTGACCGGCGGCTTTGTTGGCAATGGCGTTGGCCAGGAACCATACGCCGAAGAGCAGCGAAACGAAGCGCATGGGCGAGAGCTTCGATACCAGCGACAGGCCGATGGGGGAGAGGCACAATTCGCCGATGGTATGGATCACGTACAGGGCGACCAGCAGGAACATATTGGCTTTGTCGCCAAGGCCCATGCCTTTTACCCCGAATGCGATGACCACGTAGCCCAGGGCCAGGATAATCAGGCCGAACGACTGCTTGATCAGCGAGTTGGGTTCCGAATTGCGTTTGGCCAGCCAAACCCAAACGGCTGCAACCACCGGCGCGAGCAACACCACCGCCACGGCGTTGATGCTCTGGAAATAACTGGCCGGGATGGTGGCGCCCAGCAGGGTGCGGTCGGTTTGTTTGTCGGCAAAGAACGTCAGCGAAGCGCCGGCCTGTTCGAAGGCCGACCAGAAGAATACCACGAAGAAGGCCGAAACGTACAGCACCAGAATACGGTCGCGCTCGACCGGGGTCAGCGACTTGTCCGTGATGATCATGATGGCCATACCGATCGTGGCGCTGTAAATCAGCGAAGCGACGGTATCGAATTTGACCAGGAACGAGAATACCAGAAACATGGCCACCGAAATGCCGACACCCATCAGGATCTGGTTGCCGCCCAGGCCGCCGGAACCGGCTTCCTGGGTCGTGCTGACCGCCTTGTTGGGCGTCGCGCCGATGGGCTTGCCTTCGGGCGTCACCACGTATTTGTCTTTCTGGGTCTGGAACAAAATGGTGCCCAGTATCATACCGATACCCGCGGCGAGAAAGCCCCAGCGGAAATATTCGGGCAGCGGGTTATTGTTGGCGTCGTAGCGTTCGCCCAGGTAGCCGCACACCAGCGGCGCAATGAAGGCGCCCAGGTTGATGCCCATGTAAAAAATGGTGAACGCCGCGTCGCGCCGGCGGTCGCCTTCGGCATACAGCTGGCCCACCATGGAGGAAATATTGGGTTTGAAAAAGCCGTTCCCGACGATCAAAAACAACAAACCTCCCCACATCAGCGGCACAGCCAGACTGGCATTGGCGTACATGGAAGCGCTGCCAAACATCAGGAACTGCCCGAGCGCCATCAGCAAACCGCCCACCACGATCGAGCGGCGATTGCCCCAGAAATTATCAGCAATATAGCCGCCGAGCAAGGGCGTGAGGTACACGAGCCCCGTGTAGCTGCCGTAAATTTGAGAAGCCTGTTTATTGGTCATGAGCAGGGCGTTGGTCATGTAAAGCGTAAAAATCGCCCGCATGCCGTAGTAGCTGAAACGCTCCCACATCTCGGTGAAAAAGAGCAGGGATAGCCCGCGGGGGTGTCCCCAGATTTCTTTGTTCTGCTGTGCCATGTTTCGGTGTGCTAGTGTAGAATTTAGTTCAATTCAAGAATGAAAATTTTTGCTGTTATCGGGGCAAAAGAACGGAATAAAAGTCCCGCTCCACCCACAGGCACAATTTTTTTAGGCTAAATGTGTCTTGAAAGCAGGCAATCGGCGCTTTACACTGCGCTTTGCGACAAGCGGATCGGCCCTATTTTTGCACTCCCGCCAACCGTAAACTGATCGTACACCATGCGTTTATCCTTTTTTACTGCCCTTTTTGCCCTTCTTTGGCTGGCTTCCTGCCAACACGACCCCAAGCCTGCCGCGACCGGCAATTCCAAACCCGTCCAGCCGCTGCTCGATTCCACCGGCGCACCTGTGCGCGGCGCCAATCCCTGGGCCGATGCCGGCTGCAATTTGCTGACGCAGGAGGAAATCGTGCGCTATTTTTCCATCGACGTCCACCGCGATGCCTACAACGAACACTCCGCCGCCGGCCAGGGCTATTGCCTGCGCTACTGGAACAAACCCGACTGGGCCTCCCGCGACAATGCGACCCTCAAAGGCGCACAGGCTGTATCGCCCCGAAATTCCATCGCCACCCAGATTTTCAACTACGGCACGGCAGAAATGGCCCGCCAGCAATATGAATTCAACATCAAAAACCGCGGCGACGTGTACGAAGAGCAGGTGCCCGGCCTCGGCGACGGCGCCCTCTGGAGCAACTCCACCACCACGCTGCTGGTCTGGAAAGGCCACCTTTGTCTGCAACTGACCCTCGACTGGGCCGACCAGCCCCACGACAACCTCGAAAAAGCCAGGGAACTGGCCGCAATGGCTTTGAAAAAAATGTAGCGCGCTTCGCCTTATTGCCCCGAGGGCGCAAGCACCTCCAAAATTTGCTTTTCGTCGGGAATATGCTCGTACAAGTCCTTGATTTTCCATCCCTTGTAGTCAAGCAGATAGGCAACTTCCAGATGGTAATATCGATACAGACCTTTTGACGGATCCAGTTCGGGCGCTCCCGCTTTTAGCAGGCGCAAGTTTTCATCGAAGTCGAATTGCCCGGCTTTGCCAATATAATCGGCATAACCTTCCGTCAGCCATGCTGGATTGCCGAAATCGAATGCGCCGGTAAACCGTGCTTCCAGAACGTGCGTCATTTCGTGAGCAAAATAGTAAGACAAAGGACGATCCGAAAAGCTGAATGGCTGATTGGCAAAGTACCATTCCTTTGGCGCTATGATCCGATTGTTCGGGATATCGCAAGGGCGGATGAAAATGTTGCCCGTCAGGTGATAATGTGTGACGGCGCCTGCCTGCCCATTGCCCTGAGTAAACACCTTGAATCGAAGTAAGTTGTTGCAAATGAAAATGTTATAATGAATTTCCGGTCGATACAAATCAGATTTTGATATCCTGGACAAGGCATCTTCAAGAATCGAGTGGATGTTTTGATCAATCGGGCGGTCAGCATAAACGGTGCATTGACCGTGCTCAACCTTGTAGGAAAACAAGGGGGAAGGAAAGATCAGGAGGCAGATGTAGGCAAATACGAGAAAAAGGCCGCTGCCGGAAACCCGCCTTGCCATTTTGATTTTTTTGCGAACCATGTCAACCAGTTTCCAGCAAAAAAAGCATCGGCCGGCATGTCGGCATTCAGAATCCGACCAATCTGCCGACAAATGCGATTACCCGCCGGCAATTCCGGAAATGCAGGTGTTCGACGATCAAAAATACCCTTGCCACTTTTTAAAACCATCGAAACATCTCGGACCTTTGGATCAAATACCCATGTCGATATGTACACGTCCGATGAGCAACGTTTGCTCTACAATTTATCAAAAGACCTGCTTAATACCGATGCCGAGCGCCTGCTCGCCGAAAACCCCGCCGAAATTGCCGACGAACTGCGTCGTGTGATCCTTTACCACGAGTGGCGCTACTACGTGCAGAACGACCCGGTAGTCAGCGATTATGAATACGACCGGCTCTACAAGCTGCTCGAACGTATCGAGGCCGAACACCCGAGCCTGGTCGCGCCCGATTCGCCTACCCAGCGCGTGGGCAAAGACCTGACCGCCAGCTTCAACCAGGTGGCTCACCTCACGCCCATGTTGTCGCTCGACAACTCCTACAACGCCGACGACCTGCGCGACTTCGATACTTCCGTCAAAAAACTCTGCAAACTGCCTGCCGACGCCGCCGTGGAATACTGTGTCGAACCCAAGTACGACGGCGGCACCATCGCCCTCGTGTACGAAAACGACCGCCTGCAACGCGCTGCCACCCGCGGCAACGGCGAAGTGGGCGACGAGATCACCGCCAACATCCGCACGCTGCGCTCGGTGCCCCTGCAGGCCGGCTTTTCCAGGTACGGCATCGCAAAGGCCGAGTTGCGCGGCGAAGCGCTGATCCGAAAAGACATTTTTGAAAAAATCAATCATCGGCGTCAGGCCGCCGGCGAACAGGTATTTGCCAACCCCCGCAATGCCGCTACCGGCGGCCTGCGCATGAAGGACCCCCGCGAAGCCGCCGAACGCGGACTCGAAGCCTTCCTCTACCAACTCGGCTATGCTACCGACGCCGACGGCAACAATGCGCTCGAACAATTCGAATCGCACAGCGAAAGCATTCACCTGCTCGAAAAACTGGGTTTTAAAACACCGCTTGCCCAAACCAACCACCATCAACACCTGGCGGCTACAAAAAACTGCGCCGACATCGAAGCGGTGATCGACTACTGCCTGGCCTGGCAAGACTTTCGCGACGAATACCCCTACGAACTCGACGGTATGGTAATCAAGGTCAACCGACTTGATTTACAGGCGCTTTGCGGCTACACCAGCCACCACCCGCGCTGGGCCATCGCCTTCAAGTTCAAAGCCCGGCAAGCCACTACCCGCCTGCGCGATGTCGAGTTTCAGGTGGGCAAAACCGGCGCGGTCACACCCGTGGCCAAACTCGATCCTGTGCCCCTGGCCGGCGTCACCATTGCCAATGTTAGCCTGCACAACGAGGAGTTTATCAAAAGCAAGGATATCCGAATCGGCGACCGCGTTCTGGTAGAACGCGCCGGCGACGTGATTCCCTACATTGTCAAATCATTGCCCGAATTGCGCGACGGCAGCGAACGCCCCGTCGAATACCCGACCCATTGTCCCGTCTGCCGCTCCTTACTCTTCAAACCCGACGACGAGGCGATCTGGCGCTGCGAAAACGCCGATTGCGAGGCGCAGGTGCTTCAGCGCATGATTTTTCACACCTCCAAAAGCGCGATGGACATCGAAGGACTGGGCGAGAGCACGATCGAACGTTTTTACAAACTCGGCTGGCTGCACTCCATTGCCGACCTGTACCGGCTCGACTACGAAAAGATCGAACACCTGGAAGGCTTCGGCATGAAATCGGCCGCCAACCTGCGCCAAGCCGTGGAAAAAGCCAAAAAAAACCCTGTTCACCGGCTGCTGCACGGGCTCAGCATCCTGCACCTGGGCCAGAAAGCAGGCAAACTGCTGGCCGCCGAGATTGGTCATGTGCTCGACCTGCGCGAGTGGGACCTTGAAAAATACCAGCAGATCAAGGACATCGGCCCTGTACTGGCCCGCAATGTGTTCAACTGGTTTCAGAACGAGCACAACGTCGAACTCCTGCAAACGATGGAGCAACTCGGCGTCAACCTGCGCCAGACCGAGGAAGACAAAAAAGCCGAGGCCAATACCGACGGGCCGCTGTACGGCCGCAGCATTCTTTTCACTGGTACGCTCTCCCGAATGACCCGCGAAGAAGCCGAAAAACGCGCCGCCGCCGCCGGCGCCACCCTGGCCAGCGGCGTGAGCAAACACCTCAATATCCTGGTCGTTGGCGAAAAGGCAGGATCGAAACTGAAAAAAGCAACGGAACTGGGTACGGTGGAAATCTGGACGGAGGCGGAGTTTGTGGAGCGGACGATAAATTGAATAATGATTAGGCAAAAACAGTTATTTTTGTCTGAATTCAAGGGATTACTATGGCCAATCATATTGCAAATCTTGAAATTGAAAACTACAAATCGCTCCGCAAAGTGCGGATGGATTGCGATCGAATCAACCTGATTGTAGGAAAACCTAACGTGGGTAAATCCAATTTACTAGAGGCATTGGCTTTGTTGGGGCCGAACTTTTTAAATAATGGAGATGGTTTTGGCAGACCACAAATACGTTATGAGCAGGCTGCCAACCTCTATTACGATCAGAGTTTCTACTCTACGGCTATTGAAATTTTGGCTTCGGGGGTAGGACGGGTCACCATTTCAAGCGATAAGTCGGCTTTCCATTATGAAATGACAAGACCAGATACGGGAACAGTTTCCGCGCTTTTTCAAATGAATGGTATAGTACACTCTTTTAATGTCCCGTCTGACACCCTGCAATCACAAGTAAAGTTTTATCAATTTCCTGAAAAACAACAATTTAAATTATTGGGGCAATGGCCGTTCCTATTGCCCCCGGACGGCGCCAATCTTCCCGAGATTATTCTGATAAACAGACCAATAAGGCAGGAAATTAGTGACCTTTTTGAGCCTTACGGCCTCCATCTTTATGTCAAAGGAGACCGCCTTGACGTCGCCAAGACACAGGATGGCGTATTGTTTGAAACACCGTTCAGCCTGGTTGCCGATACCTTGCGACGTTACATGTTTCATTTTGCAGCAGTAGAATCCAACAGGGATTCGATTTTGCTATTTGAAGAGCCGGAAAGCCATAATTACCCGCCATACATCACACGACTGGCACATCGGATAATAGAAGAAGATACCAATCAATATTTCATTACGACGCATAGCCCTTTCCTTTTCAATACGCTGGTAGAAGAGGCTAAGGACGTTGCTGTGTTTCTGGTAGAATACGAGGCTTTTCAAACCAAGGTGCGTCGACTGTCAGAGGATAACCTGAGGGACATGCTCGACTACGGCCTGAATATCTTTACTGAGCAAGACTTTTTCGTGTAGGTATTTATGGATCGGCATTGGGAACTTATTCCAGAAGGGAAGGCAGATCGCGTATTATTGGAAGTTCTGGGTTTTAGAAACCCGGGGGCGGGCAACGGCATTGGGGATGTGATTAATCAAATAAAAAATAATTTTTGTGGGCGCTTTGCCATAGGCCTGATTGATGATGATCGCAGAAAACCGGCTTTATTTGACTCATTTCAGAGGCTGGAAAAAAAGGCTGACTTACAATTATTTCAGCGCCAGGCGCCCGAGTCCAAGCATTTTCTGATTGTTGTGAGCCCCGCATTGGAAGGCTGGCTGCTGGAAAGGGCCAGAAAAGCGGATATCGATCCGTCCAGGTTTGGATTTGACGACAGAAAAAGATTTCAACGGGTTTGCAAAGATCAAGCCGTAAGCACACATCAAAAATTCCGTCAGTTTCTCCATCAGCTTTGGCAAGAACGTGAAGATGGCATGGTGATTTTACACAAATGGTTGACGGATCTATATCAAAAGCACAAAAATTAAAAAAGCCACCGACGCATTGCGCGCCGGCGGCTAAACCCCAAAAAACCAAATGAAAACAATCTTTATCTTAAAGCGATGTTTCGCTTGTATTTGCTCTTTTGAACAACTATTTGACGACCCGGTTTGAAAAAGTAACGTGGTATGCGTCATTTTTGACAGCCGTTAACCACAGATACAAAGGTCGTTAACAAAAAGTGCTTTCCAGGCTGTTTCAGCGGCGTCCTTTTCCTGTTCAGCGCCATTTTTTACCGCTGCCTTTCTGTTCCTGTCATGAATAAAGTCCTGCTTTTCAACCCCCGCAGCGCCCGGGCCAAACACAGGGTGCCCAACAGCATCCTGCAGGTGGGGGCCTCGATCTATGGCAAATACGAATTCGTATTCGTCGATGGCAACCTCGAAAAAGACCCCTGGGCTGTCATTGAGCGCTATTTGCGCAGCGGCGAATTCCGCTACTTCGGCTGTACGGTGATGCCCGGTCCGCAGTTGAAACAGGCCGTGCCGATCACCCGGCGGATTCGCGAAGCGTTTCCATCCGTAATCAATATCTGGGGCGGCTATTTCGCCAGCAACCAGTACGGCGTGGTGATGGACAGCGGTTGGGTCGATTTCGTCGTGTACGGCCCCGGCGACCATTGTTTCCCGGCCCTGCTCGATGCCCTCGAAACAGGCGCTCCTTTCGAATTTATCCCCAACCTCGTCTGGAAAACGCCCGATGGCCTTGTCGTAAAAAACAGCAGGGAAGCCCTGCTCGACCAGGACGCGCTGCCCGCCCTGCCGTACGACTATCTCGACCGTTTTTATCCGCTTTCCCGCTACCTCGTCCCCACGTTTCTCGGGCGCCGCACGCTGGCTTACCACAGCAGCATGGGTTGCCCCTTTAAATGCTCGTTTTGTGCCGTAGTGCCCATCTACGAGGCCCGCTGGCGCGGAAAATCGGCTGAGCGTATTTATCGCGATGTGCAGTACATCAAAGAAAAATGGGGCGCCGACAGCGTCGAATTTCACGACAACAACTTTTTTGTGAGCGAAAAACGCGTCCGCGAATTTGCCCGGCTCATGCTCCACGAAAACATGCACTGGTGGGGCGAAGCGCGTATCGACACGATGGATCAGTTTTCCGATGAAACGCTGGCCCTGCTTCGCCATTCGGGGTGCCGGATGATCTTTTTCGGTGCAGAAACGGGCAACGACGCCCTGCTCAAACAAATGGACAAAGGGGGGCGCCAGACCGGCGAACAAATCCTGCGTTTTGCCGAACGCCTGCGCCGCTTCGACATCATCCCGGAGTATTCTTTCGTGCTGGGCCTGCCCGCCGATTCGCCGGAGGAAGTATGGGCACAGATCGAAGCCGATATTGCCTTTATCAAACAGATCAAACGCGTCAACCCCGATACAGAGATTATTATTTATGTGTATTCCCCGGTGCCTGTCGAGGGCTCCGAACTCTACGAACGCATTCTTCGCGAAGGGTTTCGTTTTCCCGAAAAACTCGAAGACTGGCTTTCGCCCCAGTGGGAGTCTTTCGACCTTCGCCGCAACCCGCTGACGCCCTGGCTTACCCCCGCCATGGTGCGCCGCATCCAGAACTTCGAAACGGTGCTCAACGCGCGCTATCCGACGATCTCCGACCTCAAACTGAGCGGCTTCCAGCGTCGTATCATGCGCAGCCTTTCCGGCCTGCGCTATCGGCTCGACTGGTTTGCCTTCCCCTACGAAATCAAGGTGTTACAGAAATTCTGGCTCCGTTACCGCCAGCCCGAAACAGAAGGAATGTGAACATCGGGTTACCTGGTTTAAGTCACGAGTTGAAGGGTCGAAGATGATGTGCCGGATTGGCGGGAAACGGGGAAGAAACCCCGGACAAACGTCAACCACTTTCATTTATAAGCGTTGAGGCGAAACACCCTGCATGCTTCAACCGGCATGCAGCGTTGAACTTGAAACTTTGAACCCGCAACTCACATACCATGAACAAACTCGTCGTGCTCGCCGGAGGTTCCGGTTTTATCGGCAGCCGTTTGCAGACGCTTTTAAAGGAACAGGGGTACACGGTCCGTGTGTTGACCCGAAAGCCGCGCGGCGCAGGGCAATTTGCCTGGGACCCCGATAGCGGCGTCATGGACGAAGCAGCGCTGGAGGGCGTTTCTGCCGTCATCAATCTGGCAGGAGCCGGCATTGCCGACGGCCGATGGACGCCGGCGCGGAAAAAAGACCTGATCGACAGTCGCGTCAGCAGCGCCCGCCTGCTCCGCGAAGCCTTTCAACGCAGCGGCGCCCGCCCGGCAGTGTACGTTTCGGCTTCGGCCATCGGATTTTATGGCAATTCGGGCGAACAATTGATGCGCGAAACCGACCCGCCTGTCACCGGCGGTTTTTTGTCCGACACCTGCCGGCTTTGGGAAAATGCCGCCGACGAGGTGGCGACCCTGGGCATCCGAACGGTCAAATTCCGCATCGGCGTGGTGCTCGACAAAAGCGGCGGCGCATTGAAGGAAATAGCGCGGCCCTTGTACTTCGGACTGGGCGCCTATTTTGCCGACGGCAAAGCCTGGTATTCTTGGATACACCGCGACGACCTGTGCCGAGCCCTCATCTTTGCCCTTGAAAATGAATCTCTTGCGGGTGTGTACAATGCCGTGGCGCCCCACCCCGAACGGATAAAACCCCTCGTAAAAGCAGCAGCCCGCGCCCTCGGCAGGCCGGCATTGTTTGCGCCTGTGCCGGCGTTTGCACTTCGGCTTTTATTCGGAGAAATGGCCGACACCATCCTGTTCAGCAACCTTGTTTCGGCGGAAAAACTGCAAGCCGCCGGGTTCAGGTTTCAGTTTCCCGAACTGGAGGGGGCCATGAAGGAAATTTTTCGGTCTTGAAGAGCAAGGCCGACCGCCGTCCCGCTCTCCGTAAAATTATTTTTAGGCCTTCTCTGTGCATGGTATTGACAAAAAATCGGACGAACCTTGCAGGGCAATAGTCCGAGTCCGCTACTTTTGCCTTCTGTTGAATTTGTCTAAATTGTGACAAAACATAGCCATGCAACGCCGTTACCGCACCGTCTCCGATTTGAAGGAAAATGAATGCGCCCGCACCATTTCCTTCGACGACCCCGCCCTGGCTGGCAAACTGACAGCCATGGGCGTTTTGCCCGGCGCGATGATAGAAATGGTGCGCAGTGCGCCGTTTGGCAAAACCTTTTACATCAAAGTGGATGGTGTGCGGCTGGCCTTGCGCGCCGAAGAAGCCGCCACGATATTGGTAGAACTATGACTCAGGGTCCGGAACAAGCAGCCATCAGGGTCGCGTTGGTGGGCAATCCCAACAGCGGGAAATCCACCGTTTTCAATCAGTTGACCGGCTTGCGCCAAAAAACCGGCAATTTTCCCGGCGTGACAGTGGATGTAAAAGAGGGCAAGATCAGGTTGCCCAGTGGCCGGGAAGCCATTCTGACCGATTTTCCGGGGACTTACAGCCTTTATCCCACGTCTTCCGACGAAAAAATCGTGGCTGCCGTCATGGCCAATCCGGCCGATCCGTACTTCCCGAAAGCGGTGGTGTACGTGGCCGATGCCATCAATCTCGAAAAACACCTGCTTTTGCTCAGCCAGCTCATCGATCTGGGCCTGCCAGTATTGCTGGCGCTCAACATGGCCGATACGGCCGCCGAGCTGGGCATCAAGGTCAGTGTGGGCAAATTGTCCGACAGCCTGGGTGTGCCCGTGGTTTTTATCAGCGGCCGGACGGGGGAAAATATTCAGAAGCTCATTGTCGAGCTGGAAAAATTGCTGCTTTCGGCGGAGAAAAACCCGCAGGTGCATCCGCCTTTTTACCAGCTGACCGAGCGCGAAAAACAAGTGGCCGAAGCGGTGCGCCTCAATCTGGGCGCTGAAAACCCCTATCGCGCGCTTTTACTGGCGCATCATGCCGCCTGGCTTCCTTTTCTGGATCGCCACGACCGGGAGACGCTGGCTGCCATCACGCAAACCAAACAATTCCAGTCGCTGCGTGCCCAGGTCGAAGAAACCCTCGACCGCTACGACGGCTTTTCACCGCTCGTGCAGGACGCCGTGCAACGCCCCCCCGTATTTCCCAGTACACCCACCGACAAGATCGACAACGTGCTGACCCACCGCTGGTGGGGCCCGATGATTTTTTTCGGGGTGATGCTCATGGTGTTTATGGTCATTTTTTACGGCTATGAAACCACCGGCGGCTGGGTGGAAGCAGGCATGAACTGGATCATTGATGGCATGGGCAGTCTGGCCCACCGTCTGGGCGGCGAATGGATCGCCAATTTACTCACCAAAGGTATCCTTGAAGGATTCAAAGGCGTATTGGTGTTTGTGCCGCAGATTGCGCTGTTGTTTTTTCTGGTCACTATTCTCGAAGAAGTCGGCTACCTGGCCCGTGTGGTCTTCATGTTTGACAAAACCATGCGGCGCTACGGCATGAACGGCCGCAGCATTGTGGCCCTGATCGGCGGCGGCGCCTGCGCCGTGCCCGCCATTATGGGCACGCGCACCATCAGCAACTGGAAAGAACGACTCATCACGGTCATGGTGACGCCTTTTATCAGTTGCAGCGCCCGCATCCCGGTTTATATGGTGCTCATCCCTGTCGCCCTGCCCGGCGCCGGGTGGTGGACCTGGGCCCTGGTCTTTGCCGCCATGTATTTCCTCGGCATGGGCGCCGCTTTTGGCGCCGCCTGGGTGCTGAAAAAAACGCTGCGCACCCGCGAGCCCTCCTACCTGGCCCTCGAAATGCCGGTGTATCGCATGCCGCACTGGAAAAACGTGTGGCTCACTGTCTGGGACAAAACCACGTCTTTCGTGTCGGGTGTCTGGAAAATCATTGTTGTGATTACCGTGGCCCTGTGGATTTTGTCGAGTACGGGGCCTGGCGCCTCCATGCAACTCGCCGAGGCTGCCGCCCGGGAGGAAGCCGGCCGGCAGGGCCTCGACAGCCTGCGCACCGGCGACCTGATCGCTGCTTACCAGATGAAGGATTCGTGGGCCGGCAGGTTCGGCAATTTCATCGAACCGGCGATCCGGCCACTGGGTTACGACTGGAAAATCGGCATCGGGCTCATCTCCTCCTTTGCTGCCCGAGAAGTGTTCAACAGTACCATGTATGTAATTTACAGCCTGGAAAGCGTCGGCGAACAGGAAGAAGCGGAAGCCGCCAATCAGAAGCCTTTCGAACGCTACATTTCTCTGCGGCAACGCATGCTCAACGATCGTTTCGACGATAGCGGCAATCTGGTGTACACCCGTGCGACGGGCCTTTCCCTGCTGGTTTTTTATGCGCTGGCCATGCAATGCATGAGTACGCTGGCGGCAGTACGTCGCGAAACCGGTCGCTGGCGCTGGGCTATCCTGCAGTTTGTGGGCATGGGGCTGGTGGCCTACCTGGGCGCCTGGGTGGTGCAGCAAATTTTTTAACCCTTTATTCTACCGATGTTACGTCCCTGACGGGACGAATTTCGGTCAGAGGGGATATAACCGGGATCAAAAATATACCCGAATGCCCCCGTCCCGTCAGGGACGCAACATCGGCAGGAATTGGTCCCCCCGGAACGCGCGCCCTCGTCCCGTCAGGGACGCAACATCGGTAGGAATTGGTCCCCCCCTGAACGCGCGCCCTCGTCCCGTCAGGGACGTAACATCGGCAGGAATTGGTCCCCCCGGAACGCGCCCTCGTCCCGTCAGGGACGCAACATCGGTAGGGTCGCAATTACCCGAACCGTTTCAATGCATAAAACAGCCTTTCCGGCAACTCCTCCCGACAGGCTGCCTGGTAATCGACATAGGAGCAAGGAATGAGCCGGTGACGCTGGTATTTGCGTTTTTCGTTGACCGGCACCTGCATCCACCAGCGACCAGTGCGGTTGCTGCGCCAGAAAGTCAGTTGGAAATGGAGTTTTCGCGAATCGACAATGTATTCCGTCAGGCCATCCTTGGAGGCCGGATAGTCGCCTTTTCGGCCGAACACCCCGTCGATAAAATACCACACGAGTTGAGCGGCCGCCTGGGCCGTTTGAGCGTCGCGGTCGAGTGCGTGCTGAAAATCATACACGCCAAACGAGGTCAATTTGTCGCTCATACCGGCGTAGCGGCACAGTTGGCAGGCTTCCTCGAGGAAATAGCCGGAAGGCGACGCATTCTCCACACCCGGCGCCTCGCTTTGTTTGAGGGCGCCCAGGTGGAAACACATCAGGTCGGCATCGCGGATCAGGGGTTCGGTTTCTTCCAGCGCCGAACGGGTTTTGCCGAGCCTTGCGGCATCAAAATGATTTTGTTGGAAAAAATCGAGCACTGCGGGCGGCGTCTGGTGCACCTGATAGCCGATGAGTTCGAAGTGAAACAACAGCGGATGGCGCGGCGCCAGCAAGGCGTCGTACACGTCCGGGGCTTTTTTGTCGAGCGAAATGCGGGGGCGTTCGTCGACCACTACAAGATTGGCCAGGGCCTTGGCTTCCTGATAGGCCAGAAACTGCGCAGGCGCCAGCCGCCCCGGCCCTCCGATCAGCACCGGAATGACCTGTCCGCTCAGCAGTTCGAACACGACGGGGATGATTTGGGCTGCTTCCGGTTTGCGCAGGTTGCCCAGGTCGGCAATGGCGCCTTCGGGGAAGGTATTGACGGTGCGGTAAAGCGCCTGACGGATATTGTTGGCCTCTTTGTCGTCGAGACCGATCAGGGCTATCCTGACTTTTTTCAGGTCGGGAAATTGGTCGCGAAACACCAGCAGGTGCTGCCCCAGGCTATGTGGGGGCAGTTTTTCCACGGTTTTGAAAAAGGTGGCGGTAAGGGGTTTGAGCCAGTTTTGCAGCATGTTTTTTTCTCTGTTTCTGCGCCGGTCCGGCGCCGGGTGGCGACGAGCGGCGCGAAGGGGGGTAAAAGTAAAAGCTTTTGTCCAACCGCAATCCCGACCGCTTTTCTCTACTTTTGCGGCGCTTTTGAAAAAGGGAAAAAAGCGCCCTCACCAACACCACACCGACATGGAAGAATTGCTTACCCGATACAAGGAAAAACAGCCCGAGATTGTCTTCGAATGGCACGACGCCGAGACAGGCGCCGAGGGTTGGATCGTCATCAATTCGCTGCGCAACGGCGCTGCCGGCGGCGGTACGCGTATGCGCAAGGGGCTCACCCGAGAAGAGGTGGTTTCGCTGGCCAAAGTGATGGAGATCAAGTTCAGCGTTTGTGGCCCCGACATCGGTGGCGCCAAAAGCGGCATTAATTTCGACCCAGCCGACCCGCGCCGCGTCGAAGTGCTCACGCGCTGGTACAAAGCCGTCCTTCCTATTCTTAAAAACTATTACGGCACCGGCGGCGACCTGAACGTGGACGAGCTCAAAGACGTGGTGCCCATTACCGAAGACCTCGGCCTCTGGCACCCGCAGGAAGGCATCGTTGTGGGGCATTTCAAACCCACCGAAGGCCAGAAAATCAACATCATCGGGCAGTTGCGCTACGGTTGCACCAAACCCGTTGAAGACACCGAATTCGTGCCCGAAGGCGGCAGCGCGCGGCATGCCGTGGCCGATCTGATCACCGGATACGGCGTGTCTGAATCGGTGCGGCACTACTACGACATTTTCCGGCACGAATCGGTGGCCGGCAAAACCGCCATCATTCAGGGTTGGGGCAATGTTGCTTCCGCGGCGGCCTGTTACCTGGCCAAACACGGCGTGCGCGTGGTCGGCATTATCGACCGCGAAGGGGGCCTCATCCGGCCCGAAGGATTTAGCCTGGAGGAAGTCAAACACCTGTTCAACAGCAAAGACGGCAACCGGCTCCATGCCCCCGGCATGTTGCCGTTTAGCGAGGTGAATGAAAAAATCTGGACGCTTGGCGCTCATATTTTCATTCCCGGAGCAGCCTCCAAACTCGTGACCCGCACCCAGGTGGACGCCCTGCTGGCCGGAGGCGTGGAGGTGATCGCCTGCGGCGCCAATGTGCCTTTTGTCGACGACGGCGTGTTTTTCGGCCCCACGGCCCGTTTCGCCGATGAACATACGGCCGTGATTCCCGACTTCATTGCCAACTGCGGCATGGCGCGCGTATTCGCTTACCTGATGCAGTCCGATGCGCAAATGACCGACAGGGCCATTTTTACCGATACTTCGGTTACCATTCGCAAAGCTTTGGAAGAACTTAGAAAAATAAGTGATTTGCCAAATAATATTTCACACAATGCTTTATATTTGGCGTTGAAGAAGTTGATGGCGGGTTTTTCTGAATAAAAATTAGGATAAACCCCAAACTTTCAACCGGAATAATTGTTGGGTAACGTGTTGATTGTCAAGAATAATTATGTTTTTTACGACAAATTGACCCTGCCGGCTGTACTTTCCAATTCCCGAACCCTATTTTTGCCGCATTGAATTTTAACATTCGTTTTTCAGCGAATATCTTCAAACAATCGCAAACATCATCTTATCACTAAAGTCGTGACCCTATGACAGTGAGAAAAATTGCACTTTTCATCCTTTTTATCAGCGCAGCCGTCGGTATGAATGCCCAGGACGCAGGCAGTACCTACCGCTCGCTGACCCCCGCTGACCAGTGGGAACTCGGCATCCACGCCGGTACGCCTTTCATCATCGGCGACCTCGACCCTAAATTCCCCGGGTTTGGCGGCGGTCTGCACGTGCGCAAATCGCTCGACCAGATCTTCTCCGTACGCGTATCCGCTCTTTACGCGAGCATGAAAAATGAAGGCGAAAACGACAACCGCTCGTCCGAAACCAGCTGGATCTCCGGCAGCGGCCAGCTCGTTGTTGCTCTCAACAACATCCGCTTCAACAAGCCTTATCGCAAGATCCTGGTCAACGGTATCATCGGTCTCGGTGTCAACCAGTTTGAAACCGACTACAAAAACATCCTCCAGGCTGACGGCACTACGGCCAGCGGCAACTATCCCGGCGAACTGACCGGCCACTTCGAAGTTGGCGCCGGCCTTGCTTTCCGCTTCAGCCCGAAAATGAACCTCGGCCTCGAGTACACCGTACACTCCGCTTTCGGCGCTCGCGCCGACTTCCTCGACGGCGACGACAACGCCCGCAGCTCCGGCACGACCTACCGCGACTTCCTGCACTACCCGCACCTCAGCCTCAACTTCAACCTGGGCGGCAAAGACAAGAAGACCGGCGCTAAAAAAGCCGAACCGCTGTACTGGGCCAACCCGATGGCTCAAACCACCGAAGCCATCGCTGCCCTTGAAGCTCGCCCTGTGTACGACCCGACCGACACCGACGGCGACGGCATCATCGACGCCATCGACGACGAAGACGCTACCCCGGCCGGCGCCCGCGTGGATACCCGCGGCGTGACGCTCGACAGCGACAAAGACAAAGTTCCTGACTACAAAGACAAAGAACCGTACTCGCCCCCGGGCTACACGGTCGATGCAATGGGCGTGGCTCAAGTGCCGAAACCCATCACCGAAGCCGATGTGAACCGCATCGTTGACGCCAAACTGGCCAACTTCAAAGTGCCGGAAGTGAAGATGAACTGGTTCTTCCCGATGGTCAACTTTGAGAACAACAGCTACTCCATCAAACGCGACCAGTACGCCAGCCTGTACCAGATCGCTCAGGTGATGAAAGCTAACCCGAACATGAAAGTGGTCGTTACGGGCTACACCGACGCCGCTGGTTCGGAAGGCTACAACAAAGTACTGTCGTACAACCGCGCCAAATCCGCTATCGAATACCTGGTCAGCCAGCACGGCATCGCCCGCGACCGCCTGATCCTCAACTACGGTGGCGAAATGAACAACATCGTTGCAGCCAAAGGCTCGAACTACACGAACCGTCGTGCAGAGTTCAAAGTAGCCAGCGGCGAAACCGAACAAGCCCGCCCGGAAGGTAAAGAAGCCGGCAAAGGCAAATTCGGCGGCAACAACGCAGGTGGCTATTAATATTCCACCCGGAAGCAACGCTTCTTGCATGCCAGTGGGCAATCCCGGTTTCCGGGGTTGCCCATTTTTTTTCCAATACCCCGAGCCCTGAAAAACAAGGCAATGCGCAAGACACTTTCGACAAGCAGCCCGCTGGCTGGCAGGGTATTATATTAGCGCCATGTTCGTGCTGTCGTCAAAAGCTGCCTGGAAAAAAATCTGCCGTTCGCGCGTCCTTTGGGTGCATCGCCTGTTGCCGGCAGCGTTGGCAGCGGGTTTGTTGTCCGAGCTCGCGACCCAGGCGCCGAAAGATGTTTCCCTGTCGTTTGCTGCCGGCCAGTCATGGTTGTTCCTGGCCGGCGCGCTGGCGCTGGTACCGTTCAACTGGTGGGCGGAGGTGGAAAAATGGCAAAGCCTCATGCGGCGGGTGGTCCGTTTGCCGGCGGGCACGGCATGGAAATCGGTACTGGCCGGCGTGGCGGTATCGTTGTTTACGCCCAACCGCATCGGAGAATACGGAGGGCGAATCCTTTTCCTGCGACCCGAAGACCGCTGGCACGCGGTCGGCGCGAGCGCACTGGGCAATCTGGCGCAGGCGCTGGTGCTGTTCAGCGGCGGATTGACGGGCGCCTTGTGGCTGGGCCGGCGCCTGCACTGGTTCGGCGACCGGCAGTTGCTCGTCATCGCCCTGGCGGCATTGCCCGTGCTGGGTGTGCTGTGGGGAGCATATTTCCGTTTGCCCCAAACACTGGACTGGCTGGGGCAAAAAAACTTTGTTAAACGTCTTAAACGGCTCGTTAAAGTTGAATCCGCCGACTGGCCAGCAGTAATGCCGCCGGACTTGCTTCGGCAGCTCGTCTGGGCGGCTCTGCGTTATGCCGTTTACTGCACCCAGTATTTTTTGTTGTTGCAACTTTTTTCCATCAAAATCGGTTTTTTTACAGGTTTTGCGGGCATTTCCGTGCTTTTTTTGCTGCAAACAGGCATTCCCCTGCCTCCGCTGAGCGGCTTGTTGGCCAGAGGCAACCTGGCAGTGGCGATGTGGCACCAATTCGGTGCTTCCGCTTCCGACAGCCTGGCAGCCACGTTCTGCCTTTGGATAATAAACCTGATTTTGCCCGCGTTTTTTGGTACTTTTTTTCTTTTATCCGTCAGAAAAACCAATAATTCATCCGCATGAAGACTGTCAAATATTTCGCCCCCTTGTTTTGTCTGTTCAGCATGGCTTTTGTGCTGCCCCGCGCCCAGCAGCCTGTTGAAACGACTCTTCAGAACTTCGAGCCCTGCCGCTCTACCAACAACACCTTTCAGAACGGCGAGGTGATCACGTACAAAATTTATTACAACCTCAACTTCGTATGGGTGCCGGCCGGCGAAGTCATGTTCAAGGTTTGGGACGAAGGCAACCAGTACCACTACCAGGCTATCGGTCAGACCTACGATTCCTACGAATGGTTTTTTACCGTAAAAGACCGTTACGACTCGTGGGTCGATAAAAACACCCTGCTGCCCAACTACTCCGAACGCGAGGTGAACGAAGGCGACTACCATATTTTTGAAAAAATATCGTTCAACCAGAGCAACCGCAAAATGACGGTCTGGCGTTCGCACAAAAAGGGCGATGCCGAGAAAAAAACCGAACATGGCGTTACGGATTGCGTGCACGACGTGTTGTCGAGCCTGTACAACCTGCGCACCATCGATTTTGCCAGCCAGGCGCCAGGCACGGCTGTTCCGTTCAAGATATTCATGGATCAGGAGGAATTCCCTTTGAAAATGCGTTATATCGGCAAAGACGCGCGCAAAAAAGTGTACGGCATGGGCCGTTACAATACCCTCAAGTTCCAGCCCGACGTTATTGCCGGCAACACCTTCGACGAAGACACGAAGATGACCGTTTGGGTATCCGACGATCAGAACCGCATCCCGCTCCTGATCGAGTCGCCGGTATCGGTAGGTTCGGTTAAAATGGTCATCAAGGAATACAGCGGTCTGAAGTACGACTTCACCGCGAAAGTGAAATAAAGACGTAGTACCCCCTTCACTCTCCAAAAGCAAAACCTCCGCGGCGCCTGCCGTCGGAGGTTTTCTTTTGTGGGCCCAGCAGGGATTGAACCCGCGACCATCTGATTCACCTTCCAACGCTTTCGCGATGGGGTAGGACTATATCATCGCCATATCCTGTAAGGACTTAGGCGGGGGGCGTTCGCGAAGGGCTTATTGGTCAGTCTCCTCACCCTTTAGTCTCTGCACCTTCCCGGTTACTGTAATGACTTTTCGCCGGACTTGGCTCAGGGTTGTCATTCCTGCTTTGGCAAGTTTAAGAGTTCCCTGAATTAACCCCCTGCTCATCCCGCCGTTTCCGGTGGGAGGCACCGTGGATAATTTTTTGAACATTTTCAAAAGTGAGTTCAGGATTATGAACTTCTGCATGACAATTGGCGCAAAGCAAATCACATTTTCTTGCCTCAGTCAAAATAAACTCCCACCTTTTATTCGAGAGTACTCTAACATCTAGCTTAAAGGATTTCTCTAAATGATCCCGGTGATGAAAATGCAATGCAGATAAATTGGCATTGTAGCCACATCTTGAACATTTACCTCCTAACATTTCAACCAACTTGATTTTTCTTATCAATGATCGTATTGTTTGAGAATGATAAGTATTGGTTTGCAATTTTAGGCGATCGTAATGTTCTTTTTGCTTACATGAATTACTGCAAAATTTTTGTTTTTGCGCGCTCAAAGGCTTGTGACATACTACGCAGAGTTTCATAGGTTGAACACTTTCAAAAATTCAAAGAACATCCTTTAATGAGTCAGCCGCTCTAACCGTCTGAGCTATGGGCCCGTCGCATTGCTGCGATGAGCGGCAAAGGTAACCAATAATTACAAGGCCGGCAAAGGGATATTCATTTTACAGCCCTCGGCAGCGCGGCGAATTAACCCTGGGATGCGTCGGTTGGGTTTCCCCAAACCAGTACGCGCCGTGTCGGCAGGATGTTGCCGGGGGCCCGTTCAGGGTAAAAACCAACAGGATACATCAGAAAAATAAGCAGCCCCCCGTTCACTCCTGCCAATACACCCTTTTCACCCGCTCCGAAATATTCGTAAACACCTCGTAAGGAATCGTCTGCAAGGCCGCGGCCAGGTCCTGCACCGGCGGCGTTTCGCCAAACACGACCACCTCGTCGCCTTCGCGGGCTTCGGGGATGTCGGTCACATCGACCATGCTCATGTCCATGCACACGTTGCCCACCGTGGGAGCCAGCCGGTTGTGGATGCCCACGGCGTAGCGGCCGCCGCCAGCCAGTCGGAGGAAACCGTCGGCGTACCCGACGCTGATGGTGGCGATGCGACTGGAGCGATGCACGGTTCCGTTGCGGTTGTAACCCACGGTTTCGCCCGCCGGCACGGATTTGACCTGGCTGATGGTGGCTTTGAGGGTATTGACCACCCGGAGCTGTTCCTGCAAACCGCTCGAATCGATGCCGTACAACCCGATGCCCAGTCGCACCATATCGAAATGGTATTCGGGAAACCGCGCGATGCCGCCGGTATTGACGATGTGACGCAGCGGGGCATAGCCCAGGGCAGCTTCGATGACGGCGAAATTTTTTAAAAACAACTCCGCCTGCCGCCGGGTGAAGCCGTCGTGGGCAGGGGCATCGCTGGCGGCCAGGTGCGAAAACACGGACTGTACCCGCAAATTGGGATGCTGCTGCAAATACACGCAGAGCGCCGGCAGATCGGCTGCTTCAAAACCCAGGCGGCGCATGCCCGTGTCGAGTTTGAGGTGGATGGTCAGCTGGCGGTCGCGGCCGGCGTAGCGAATCAGGTCGTCGAGTTGTGCCAGGCTGTACACCTCGGGTTCGAGGCGGTAGCGGTACAAGGCATCGAAGCCCGATGCTTCCGGATTGAGCACCAGAATGGGCAGTTGCACGCCCGCCTGGCGCAGTTCAATACCCTCGTCGGCATAGGCCACGCCGAGGTAATCGACCTTGTGAAATTCGAGCAGCTTGGCTACCTCGGCGCCGCCGCTGCCGTAGGCAGCCGCCTTGACCATTACGAGGGTTTTGACGCCCGGGCGCAGGAGGCGGGTGTACACGTTGAGGTTGTGCACGAGGGCCGCGAGATTGACCTCCAGCACGGTTTTGTGCGCCTTTTGTTCGAGGCGGCGGGCGATGCGTTCAAAAGCGAAGGGCCGCGCGCCTTTCAGCAGGATGAGCTCGTCGTGAAAATCGAGAAGGGCTATTTTTTGTAAAAAAACTTCCGAATCGGGGAAAAAATCGCTCCGCAGGTCGTCTTTCAAATAAGCCCGTATGGCCGTGATCGCCGGGCCTATGCCGATCAGGCGCTCCACGCCGTGTTCGTGCAGCAGTTGGGCTACTTTTTTATACAGGCTTGCGGGGCGTTCGCCGCTCTGGAGAATGTCGGACAACACCAGCGTCAGGGACTGGCCTTCGCGTACCTGCTGACGTGCGAATTGCAGAGCCAGCTGCAAGGAAGCCAGGTCGGCGTTGTAGGCATCGTTGATCAGTGTGCAGCGGTTGATGCCGGCTTTGAGTTCGAGGCGCATTTCCACGGGTTCGAGGCGGCGCATGCGCACGCGAATGCGGGCTTCCGGAAGGCCCAGGTGCAACAACAGCGCCCAGCAGTGGATGGCATTTTCGATGGAAGCCGCGTCGGCAAAGGGAATAACGATACTGGTTTTTTGCTCGCCCAGCAGGGCTTCGAGCCGGGTGGCGCCGCCGGGCGCGGGGTTTTGCGCCGTGATGCGGAGATCGGCCGGCCGGCCGGTTTTCGACCAGGTAAAGGTTTTCCGGCCGTCGCCGGCCCAGTGCTGCGCGGCGACCGCGATCTTGTCGTGGTCGGCGCAATAGATCAGCACGCGGGCATGGTCGAACAGGCGCATTTTTTCCCGCACTTTCTCTTCGTCGCTCTGAAAACCTTCGCGGTGCGCGGGGCCCAGGGTGGTGAAAATGCCGATGTCGGGCCGGATCATCTCCGAAAGCCGTGCCATTTCACCCGGCCGGGAAATGCCCGCTTCGAAAACACCCAGCTCGTGCCCGGCATTCATCGGCCACACGGAAAGCGGCACGCCGACCTGCGAATTGTAACTTTTGGGGCTTCGGACGATGTTGTAATCGGCGCGCAGCAGCTGGTACAGCCATTCTTTTACAATGGTTTTGCCGTTGGAGCCGGTAATGCCGATCACCGGGTAGCGAAAGCGGCGGCGGTGGGCGGCAGCGACCTGTTGCAGGGCGTCGAGGGTGTTGCCGACGAGCAGGATGTCCGAGTCAGGCAGTTCGGGAAGTCCCTCGGACTGGCTGACCACGAAATGCCGGATACCCGAGCGCCAGGCTTCGCCGAGGTAGCGGTGGCCGTCGTGCCGCTGGCCGGGCAGGGCAAAAAACAGGGCATGGGGTGGGGCGGGGTGCTGGCGGCTGTCGAGCGCCAGGTGTTGAATTTCGGCCCCCGGGTTATGTTTTTTCAGCCATTGGGCCGAAAGCAGTTGTTGCAGATCGGAGAGGGTGGTCATAAGCCTTGGCGGTATTTCGGCGGCACAGAACAGGAGCGCCGAAACCCGGGCGAAAAATACCCCGGCCGGCCAACTCCGGCCGTGTTAATTTTGCCCGTAAAATATTGTTTGGGTGGAAATAAGGATCAACAACGCCGGAGAACTGCCCGGCATTATGCCGCTGGTATTCGAAGCCCTGGCCGGGCGCCGCAAAATTGCGCTGTACGGCGAAATGGGGGCGGGAAAAACAACCTTTACCGCGGCTTTTTGCCGATACCTCGGCGTGCAGGACCCCGTGGCCAGCCCGACTTTTTCGCTGGTCAATGTATATGCTTTTACGACCCCAAGCGGCGAAAAAGGCCTTGTACACCACCTCGACCTGTACCGTTTGAAAAATGCCGAAGAGGCATTCGACATCGGGATCGAGGAAATGCTCTACGATACCTCGTATTGCCTGATAGAGTGGCCGCAACTGGTGGAAGCGCTCTTGCCGGAACATACGGTGAAAATTGACATCGAAATGTCGGACGAAACCCGGCGCCGCATTTTAATTTTGTGATCAGTCATGATGGAAACCATTAACGTCGCAACGCCCCAGGCGGAAACCCTGGCCGTATTGCCCAAACAACAACGGTTGTTTATCGGGGTGCCGAAAGAGACCATTCTCCAGGAACATCGCGTGGCCCTGGCGCCGCATTCCGTCGCCACGCTCACGGCGCACGGCCACCGGGTGTTGGTGCAAAGCGGCGCCGGCGAGCAATCGAAATACAGCGACCACGAATATTCCGAAGCCGGGGCCGAGATCGCCGGCAGCCCCGAAGAGGTGTATAAAGCCGATGTGCTGGTCAAGGTCGCGCCGCCCACCCTGGCCGAAATCGACCTGATGCGGCCCAACCAGGTGGTCATTTCGCCCATCCACCTGCCCATGCTCAACGCGGAGTACATCCAGAAACTCCAGAAAAAACGCGTTATCGCCCTGGCCATGGAGTACATCCGCGACGACGATACGGGCGTGTTCCCGTTGGTGCGCGTCATGAGCGAGATCGCCGGCATCAGCGCCATCCTGATCGCGGCCGACCTGCTGGCCACGGCCCGGGGCGGCAAAGGGGTGTTGCTGGGCGGTATCGCGGGGGTGCCGCCAGCCAAAGTGATTATCCTCGGGGCGGGCGTGGTAGCCGAATTCGCCACCCGCACCGCCCTCGGTCTGGGCGCCGAAGTGCGCATTTTCGACAACAACGTGTACAAACTGATGCGCCTGCAAAAACACGTGGGCCGGCAACTGCACACCTCGGTCGTCAACCCCATCCACCTGCGCGAACAACTCATCACCGCCGACGTGGCCATCGGCGCCCTGCACTCGGCGCAGGCCAATACGCCCATCGTGGTGTCGGAAGACATCGTGCGGCAAATGAAACCGGGCTCGGTGATCGTCGATGTGAGCATCGACCAGGGCGGCTGTTTCGAGACCTCGGAGATGAGCAGTCACGACTCGCCTACTTTTGTCAAACACGGCGTGATCCACTACTGCGTGCCCAACATCCCCTCCCGCGTGGCGCGCACGGCCTCCGACGCCATCGGCAATATCCTGACCTCGCTGCTGCTCAAAGCCGAGGCCGGCGGCATTCATGCGCTGATCACCAGTCATCCCGGACTGCGCAACGGGGTCTATACCTACAAAGGCTCGCTGACGAACGCCTACCTGGGTGAGCGCTTCCAGATCAAAACGACGAACCTGGATCTGTTGATTACGTCGGATTTTTGAGGGCGTGGGGAGTTTGGACAGGTGTTTTTGTTGGACAGGATTGACAAGATTTACAGGATTTTGCGGCTTCGCCGCATGGGTTAAGACTATTACATTTGTGCCGCAACCAACCGAACGAAACGCCGCTGTGCCCGCCCCGCTCAAAACATTCCTCATTTACGCCCGCTCCGACGAGGCCTACAAAAACGACCTGCTGCGCCACCTGCGCGGCACCCTGATCGCGTCGGGCGAGCTGGAAGTGTGGTCCGACGAGCAGATACGACCCGGCGAGGACTGGGATAAATCCATCAAACACAATCTCGAACAATCACAACTCGTGCTGGCGCTCGTCAGCGCCGATTCGCTGGCTTCGCCCTACATCAATTCGAAAGAGTTGCGCCAGGCCGTCGCCCAGCGCGCCGAGGGCCGCAGCGTGGTGGTTCCCATTTGCGTCAAACCCTGCGGCTGGCGCTTCAATCCCATTATTCGCGACCTGCAGGGACTGCCCAAAAACATGCGCCCCGTGAGCGAATACCCCAATCCCGAAACCGCCTGGACCGAGGTGCTCGACGGACTGGAACTTATTATCCACGATTTTCAACGCCGGCAACACGACGATACCCGCCGCCGCGCCGAAGCCGCCCGCGCGGCCGAAAGCCAACGCCTGCTGCAACTCGACCACGATGCCTATGCCCGCGCGGCGGCCGGCGATACCCCCGAGGCTTACGCTATTTACCTGCGCGACTACCCCGAAGGCGCCCATGCCCGCGAGGCCCGGCAGCGGCAAAAAACGGCCCAGCGCCGCCAGGCTGCTCCCGCTCCCGCCGGTACATTTCCCACCGGAAAAATAGCCTTAGCCGGCGCGGCAGTGCTGTGCCTGAGTATTTTGCTGTACCAGTTCTGGCCCGAACAAAAGCCCGGCCCAGGCGCCGACCCCGCCCCCGCAACCCTGCCTGCTGCCGCTGCCGACGATATGGTATTCATCAAAGGCGGGACCTTTCAGATGGGCAGCGACGCGGGCGCAACCGACGAAAAACCCGTACACCCGGTAACCATACGCGATTTTTACCTCGGCCGCACCGAGGTGACGCTGAGGCAGTTCAAAACCTTTGTCGATGCCGCCGGCTACCAGACCGACGCGGAAAAAGAGGGTTGGAGCTGGGCCTGGAACGGCAAGGATTGGGAGAAAATGAACGGCGTCAGCTGGCGCGACGACGCCGAGGGCGCCCGCCGGCCGGAAAACGAGTACAATCACCCCGTGATACACGTCTCCTGGAACGACGCCAGGGCCTACTGCGAGTGGTTGTCGCGGAAAACCGGCAAAACCTACCGCCTGCCCACCGAGGCCGAATGGGAATATGCCGCCGGCAACGGCGCCAAACACCACACGTACAGCTGGGGCAACGGCAACCCCGCCGGGAAAAAAGGCGGCAACGTGGCCGACGAAGCCGTCAAAAGAAAATTCCCCGACAGTGAAGTCTTCGCGGGTTATGACGACGGGTATGTTTTCACCGCCCCCGTCGGTTCCTACGAGCCCAACGAACTCGGGCTGTACGACATGAGCGGCAATGTGTGGGAATGGTGCGAAGACTGGTACCACGATTCCTACAAGGGCGCCCCCTCTGATGGCAGTGCCTGGCTGTCGCCCGAGGGCTCCTTCCGCGTCCTCCGCGGCGGCTCGTGGTTCTACACGCCTGCTTACGCGCGTGTCGCCTACCGCCTCAACGTCTACCCGGCCCGCCGCTACATCAATGTCGGCTTCCGCCTTGCCAGGACCCCGTAAATTTTTGAATTATTACCTTTTTTCCTTTTGAAAAAGTCCTGCCCCGGCGGGATTTTTTTATGTGCGCCATGCGGGGCGAAGCCATCCGCATATATGGCGGCATATATAAAGAGGCGAAGCATATGTGTCGCGGCGTTTGGCATATATGCAGCATATATGGGAAAATGGCCTGCTGATGCAGCCTGGCATAAGTTGTTTGGTGGGTAACAGGATCAGCGGAAAAGGCGTCTGCGCAGGCCCAGCGTGTCGGCGGAGGCGAGGTTGGCGAAAAGGCTGTTAAGGCTTTGCAGGTAACACTCTTCGGAGTCGCGTCCGGCGAGATAATCGGCTTCGCGGGCGTGCAGCTTGGCCAAGGCGCGGCGCAGGTTGGGGGCCGCGATACGGACGGTTGCCGGAAAGACGCGGCGACCGAGGAAAGTGAGGCCGTTTTGGCGGGAATTGATAAAAGTAGCGGAGGGTTTGAGCCGAAGCCCCAGGCGATCAGTGAGAAATCGGGCGGATTGCTTTTGCCAGAATTTCAAAACGGACTTGTCGGGGTGAAACAGCACAAAATCATCCATATAGCGAATATAGGCCCGGGCGCCCAGGTTTTGCCGGACAAAACGGTCGTAAGGATCGAGGTAAACATTGGCCAGGAACTGGCTGGTCAGGTTGCCAATGGGCAAGCCGCACCCCTCGGGGCCGCCGGCGCGTATTATACGGGCGGCCACTTCGAGCAGGCGCTCGTCTTTGATCTTGCGGCGGAGTATGTCGAGCAGCGTATCGTGTCGTATCGCGGCAAAATAGCTGTCGATGTCGGCTTTAAGAAACCATTCGTTTTGTTGCAGGCATCGTTGGGCGCGTCGAATCGCCGCGTGAGCGCCTTTATTTTTTCGCGTGGCATAGCTGTCATAATCGAATTGACGTTCAAACACGGGTTCGAGTACCCCGACCAAAGCGTGGTGGACCACACGGTCGCGGAAATCGGCAACTGAAATGGTTCGTTTTTTGGGTTCGTAAATCTGGAAATAGCGATAAGGGCGAGGGCGGTAAGTCCCGTTCAGCAGTTCCTCCCTAAGTTGCAGCACTTCGTTTTCCGCCGAAAAAATTACGGGAGCATTCCGGCGATTGAGCCTGGCGCCACGACGCGCGCGACGAAAAGCTGCCCAGAGATGTTCAAAAGAGGCAAATTGGCCAAACAAGTTGCCGGCTCTTTTCATGCCTTAGCGCTTTGTTTGAGCCACCCGCCGCACATTTTTCCAGCGTTCAGGATGGCCTGCGCCGCGAATTCAAATTGTGTGATAGCGATATACCGTCGATCATGACACAAGCGAAAGAGAATACGCAGGCGTTCGAGATTAAGATTGACCTGCCGCAACAGGGCTGTTTTTTCTTTGGAATAGATGGCCTGTACGATCAGATCAAGGGTGTCCAGTGCAAGGCTGGCGATTCGGCCGCTCAGCGTAAAGCGAACATGGCGTGGCATTTTTTCACATTTGTCGAGTATCCAGTCGGTGGTTTGGTACCAATGCTCAAAAAGCGGATAGTCCTGTGTCATTTGAGGTCAGTCTCCTTCATAAAATGTTTTTATCAGCGCGGCCAGCGATTTCCCATACCGTTCAATTTTGGCCTTGCCAAAGCCTTTGACCAGTTTCATACTTTCCAGCGTTGTACATCGATTGCGGATCAGGCCGATCAGATGCGCGTTGGAGGCAATAATGAATACAGGCATCCCGGCGGCTTCTGCCGTTTCGCGCCGCCATTCTTTCAAGCGCAGGAGCAGTACTTTTTGCTGCTCGTCGAGGCCTTCTTCATCGCCCGAAACGCCGAAGACCCGAACCGGTTTTTCTTCCGATAAGATCGCGCCATAGTGCACGGCTACCGTCCAGAAAGGGTGATTATTCTTGGTGAAAAACTTGGTCTCGATGCGATGAATCCGCTTGTTCAGACAAAACTGATGTACCAGATCATCGTGAAAAGTTTGCGTTTCCTCTGAAAACGGCAGGGTGAAAATTCGGATCGGCATATATGAATCAAGACGATTGGCGGCGTAAAAAAGCCGGCCGGTCGTCGCCCGAATTGCTCCGGCCTACCAAACGGACGGCTCAAAATACTCTTCGATCCCCGGACATGGGGATGCCGGACAAACGGCTGGACAGAAACACCCACGCCCTGTTTTTTCGTAAAAAAACAAGCTCCGGGGAAATTTCCCTGTGCTGGCAAGGCGGAAGCCGACATTGTTGTTGCGGTTGGCCGGGTTGTCGTTGTTGCGGTTGGCGACACGCGCGTTAGCAGGCGTGTTGTTCCACGAGCCGCCGCGGTTGACGCGGTTGGAGCCTTATGCCGTTTTGCCCTTGCCTGCTTATTGCCAATTCTTGTGCCAGAAATCGAAGGAGGCTTTTTTCTTCTGTATTTCCCATATATGCTGCATATATGCCAACCGCCGCGACACATATGCTTACAGCACTGATATATGCCGCCATATATGCGGGCGGCTGCGCCCCGCGTGGCGCACATAAAAAAATCCCGCCGGGGCAGGATTTTTTCAAAAGGTAAAAAAGTAAGAATTCAAAAACTTACGGGGTCCTGGCAAGGCGGAAGCCGACATTGCCGCTGCGGCTGGCCGGGAAGTCGTAGAGGCGGTTGGCGACACGCGCGATAGCAGGCGCGTAGTACCACGAGCCGCCGCGGACGACGCGGACGGAGCCTCTGGGGCTATCGACCCAGGCCGAGCCGTTGGTGGGCGGGTTGTCTTTGTAGGAGCCGTGCCAGTCGTCTTCGCACCATTCCCACACATTGCCGCTCATGTCGTAGAGCCCCAGTTCGTTGGGCTTTTTTTCGCCGACGGGGTGGGTTTTTGACCCCGAATTTTGATTGTACCAGGCTACTTCGCCGATTTGGTTGCTGCCCGCGTAGGAAAATCCTTTGGACAGCCGGCCGCCGCGCGCGGCGTATTCCCACTCGGCCTCGGCGGGCAGGCGGTAGGATTGGCCGGTGGTTTTGGAGAGCCAGTCGCAGTAGGCTTTGGCGTCGTTCCAGGAGACGTGGATGACAGGGTGATTGTTTTCCGACTCGGGGCGGGATTTGCCGTGCAGGTCGCAGCGCCAGTTGACGCCTTTTGTTTTTACCCAGTCTTTGCCGTTCCAGATGTAGCTGCCGCCGTCCTTGTCCGCGTCCGTTTGGTAAGCGCTTGCCTCGATAAATGATTTGAACTGGGCAAGCGTCACGGGGTATTTGCCCAGATAAAAATCTTTTACTGTGACGGCATGGACGGGTTTTTCGTTGGCTTCGCCATCGTTGCTACCCATCTGAAACGTACCCCCTTCGATACGAATCATTTCGGGCAGGTTTTTGGCTCGGGCTTCCGCTTCGGCGGCCTGGCGCTGGCGTTCTTTTTCGGCGGCGGCTTTTTGGCGGGTATCTTCTTCGGCTTTGCGTTGGGCTTCGGCTTCGGCGGCCAGTCGCTTTTGTTCTGCTTTTTCTTTCAGTTTTCGGGCCAGGGAGAGCTCGCCTTCGAGCGCATGGATGGCCGTTTCGGCTTCTTCGCGGTGGTTGTGGTGGTCTTCGAGGTAGGTTTGGTAGATTTCGATTTGGTCTTCCGGGTGATCGGCGGCGGCTACCGCGGCGAGGGTTTTTTTCCAGGCGGCTTCGTCGCGGTTGTGGCGGAGTTTTTCCGCTTTCTCCGCTGCCGCTTTTTGTTGCAGGGCGTCTTGTTCGGCGGCGAGCGCGGCTTCGCGGGCGTTTTTTTCGGCCGCGATCTTTTGCTGGATGCCGGGGATGAGGCGGTTCAATTCGCGCAGGGCGGCTGCCCAGGCCGAGCTTTGGCTGAGCCAGGCTTCCACGGCGAGCAGGCTGCGTTGCGGATCGAGGGGCAGCATCTGCACGTTTTTGAAATCGGGCAGGAGGTCCCAGAGGCAGTCGCGCACGAGGATGGGGACAAACTGCGTGACGCCCTGTTGTTTGCGTTCGAGGGTGGTTTTGAGTTCTTTTTTCTGGATAAAATCGGAAAACAAAGCCGCATCGCTCACGAGCATGAGCACCAGGTCGCTCTCGTCGAGTTTTTGCTCGATGCTTTTTTCCCATTCCTCGCCGGGCAGGAGGTGGGAGTCGTCCCAGACCTCGAGCAGGCCAAGCTGCTCCATGGGGGTGAGCTGGCGGCGCAGGGCGGATTTGAAGTGCCCGTCGTCGCGGGCGTAAATGATAAATGTTTTGAGCGGCGGGTGTTCCATAAAGCCATTTGGGAGAAGAAAGGCAAAAATAGGCGATTGGCGGGAAGAATCGCGAATGGTGCGGAAGGGTGTGGGGGGATTGGAACGCGGAGTACGCGGATTTGGGCGGATGGGCGCGGATTTTACCGCTTCGCGGGTGCTTTTTGGGACAGGATGAACAAGATCAACAGGATAATTGCTGGTATTTGCTGGCGCGAGGCTTGGCTGCTGGCGCGAGGCTTGGCCTCGTGCCTCATATCGGGGGGGCTCTGCCCCAATTTCCTGGCCGGGCTAAGCCCGATGCATAGTAGGCACGAGGCCAAGCCTCGCGCCAGCAGCCAAGCCCCGCGCCAGCAGGGCCCGCCTATTCCTGACTCAACCGCACCACCTGCTCCATCATTTCCTCTTCGAGGCCCGAATAAAACCCTTTGTGCCGCCAGGCCAGCCGGCCCTGTTTGTCGAAGATAAAGACCTGCGGCAGGCCGTTCAGTTCGCCGGGCAGCACCTGACTGAACCCTCGGTAGCGGTCCCACCAAACTTCGAAAGGGTATTGTTTTTCCTGCGCCCGTTTGCCGATCTGACGGAATCGCTCGGGGAAGTCGGTGGAAACCGCCAGCATCCGGAAATCGGCTTTTTGCTGCCATTCCGCGTATTTTTTCGTGTACACATCGAGCTCGATCTGGCAGGGATAACAGGTGGTGAGCCAGAATGCAAGCACGGTGACTTCGCCTTTTCGGAGCAGGTTTTTGGAAGAAACGACCTGGCTGCTGTCGGGACTGACCAGCGTGATATTGAACGGAAACGTTGTGTCGGCAGGCGCGACAAACTGGGCGCGGAGCGGCGCATTCAGGAAAAAAGCGGCAGTGCAGGCTAGCAGGTATTTATACATAGAGAAAAATTTTTACAAAAAAAAGCCATCCGGGGGCAAAACAGGCGTGACGCGGGAGCGGAATTAACGTCCCATTAACCGTTTGAAAGAAAATGGCGGCTTTGCTCGCCGGCTTTTGCCGCTTTTTCGTCTCTTTGCAGGCGAATTTCTTTCAAACTACAAGGACTACGTTGGTCGCTACCGAAAAGATAACGGTCTCACCTACCGACAGCGAGCTGATCGCCCGGTATTTGCGGACGCAGAACACGCACGATTTTACCCTGCTGTACCGCCGGTACGCCGGAAAGGTATTTGCCAAGTGCATTTCGATGCTGAGCGATGAGGCATTGGCGCGTGACGCGACGCAGGACATCTTTATCAAGGTGCTGCTCAATTTATCGAAGTTCAACGAACAGTCTTCTTTCTCGACCTGGGTTTATTCGATCACCTACAACTATTGCATCGATATGATCAGGAAGAAGAAAAAAGTACCGCTGATCTTCACCGAAGACATCGGGAAAGTTGGCGAAAAACCCGAAGTGGAAGTGCCGGACAGTGTTTTGCTGGAAATGAAACAAGACAGGCTGGAAAAAGTGCTCGACCGGCTTCCTCCGGGCGACAAGGCCATCCTGTTGATGAAATACATCGACGATCTGCAAATCAAGGATATCGCCGACGTGCTGAACAAGTCGGAAAGCGCTATCAAGATGCAGATCATGCGAGCCAAACAAAAAGCGCAAGCCATCTACGAAGAACTATACGATTCCGACCCTCTGGAAACCTGATATAATCCTTTAATCATCCTGATCACCGATGACAAAGCTATTGGCCTTGTCTTCCAAAACAGTTAGTTTATGGAAAGTAGCTTTCACAAAATGCACCGGGATAGGGAAGTCCAACTGCCGGAGGACCTGGAGCACCATATCGTGCAACAGGTGAATAATCTTGCCGTATTCGGCAAGGTGGTGGAACTCTTTATCCCCAATGCGCTCCATACCGCCGCCAAACTGATCGGCGGCGAGGGGCCGCACAACCCGGCCGGTTCCGAGGGCCGTTACTCGGCCGATGATTGGCGCCGTCCTCCCAATCGCTGATCCTTTGCTCCATACCTCGCTCGATACCGCATGAACAGTCTTCTACTTTTTCAAAGCCCCATTCCAACCGACGGTCCGCTCGCACAACTTTTTGCCCAGTTTTCTGCCGCTTTTCCCAAAATGGTGGCAGCGCTCAGCGTACTGCTGGTCGGCTGGCTGATCTCCAAACTGCTGCGCAGGGTGCTGCGCGGCGTCCTGGAACGCATCGGGATCGACCGCCTCGCCGAACGCCTCAACGATATCGACATCGTGCAGCGCAGCGGCATGACCATCCGGCCGTCGGGCATGATTTCCAGCGCGGTGTATTACGTGCTGATGCTGTTTTTTGTGATTGCTGCGACCGACCTGCTGGGCGTGGCGGCCATCACGCAGCTGGTCACCGACGTGATCAATTACCTGCCCTCGCTGTTCACGGCCGCTATCGTGTTTCTGCTGGGTATTTTCGTGGCTGATATGGTGCGCAGTATCGCGCTGACGGCCCTCAAATCGCTGGGCATTCCCTCTGCCAGCATGATTGCCTCCGCAGTCTTTTACTTTTTGTTCATCACCGTGTCGGTGAGCGCTTTGGCGCAGGCCAGGGTCAATACCGATTTTATTGCCAACAACCTGACCATGATCATCGCGGCGGCGGCCGGCGCTTTTGCACTGGGCTACGGCCTGGCGGCCCGCCATCTGGTGGCCAACTACCTGGCCAGCCATTACAACCGCGACAAGGTCAGGGTCGGCTATGATGTCACGATCGACGGTGTGCGCGGGAAAGTGGTGCTGATCGACTCGACCTCGATGATCCTGCAAACCAACGACCGGGCCATCATCATTCCCCTGAGCAAACTGACCACGGAAAAAGTTGAAGTGCATTACCCCGAAGGACAGGAAGACAACCTGCTCAATTCGGGACAATAATAACACTGGCCGTCTCCCTCCCCTTTGCGGGCTTTTTCTTCTTGAAAACAATGCTTTCCCCGGTCGATTTATCGATCGGGGTACCCGTATCGACGCGCCAATCCGTTCACCAACCATTCATATTGTATGAAAAAGTTTTTCCCGATTCTGCTCATGTTCCTCTGGGCCCAGGCATCCTTCGGCCAGGAAGCCGGCAACGGCCGCCTCGACGAAATCAGTAAAATGGCCATGCGCGATACCTTCGGCTGGACGACCGGCGGCGGTATCGGCCTCGACCTCGGCGGCATGGGCCTGCTGAATCCGAAAGTCGGCGCCGGCGCCAACCGCCTCGGCCTCGGCGGCCTCGGTACCCTGTACGCCAACCGCAAAGAGCAGAAATGGTACTGGAACAACCAGTTCTCCATCCAGCTTTCCGCCCAGCGCCTCGGCCGTACGACCGCCAGCCAGCCCAAAACAGGTTTTCAGAAAAACCTCGACGTGTTGCGCTTCAGCACCCGCTACGGCCACAAACTCGGCAGCGATAAATGGTTTGTCGCCATCGACGGCTTTGCGCAAACCTTGGCCCTCAAAACCTACGCCAGCAACTACCTCAAACCGATCGACGCCGAAGACCGCGTAGTGGCCAAGTTCTTCTCGCCCCTGCTCGCCACCGTGTCGCCGGGTATCGACTATAAACCCAACGAACACCTCTCGTTTTTCTACTCCCCCTGCGGCACACAGATCATTTTCGTGGCCGACGATGCCATCGCCGCCACGGGCGTACACGGCAACGACGTCACGCGCGACGATCAGGGCCGTATCACCGAGTACAAAAACACGTTCTTCGGCCTGGGCTCCGAACTAAAAGCCGGCTACAACAACAAGTACTTCGACAACCGCCTCTCGGTTACCAGCAACCTGCGCCTTTTCTCCAATTACCTGAAAGAACCGCAAAACGTGGACGTACTGTTCAGCAACAACTTCAGTATCGCCATTTTCAAAGGCCTCTCGCTCGACCTGCTGGCCGAATACTTCTATGACAACGACGTGAAAGTCAAAAAGGACGTGGATGGCGACAACATCTACGATGTGATCATCAATGCCGACGGCACTACCTCCGGCCCCGACCGCCTCGGCCGCGGCGGCCAGACCACGGGCGCCTTTTTGCTCAAATACAGCGTGATTTTTTGAGATTAACAAGGGTTGTTGAGGTTGATAAATAGAGAGTTGCCGTTTGCTGAAACCCTCCTTTTATCAACCTCCTCAACCTCCTCAACGCTTCTCCAACATGCGCATCCTCATGGTTTGCCTCGGCAACATTTGCCGCAGCCCGCTTGCAGAAGGTATTTTACAGGAAAAAATATCGAACCGGGGACTCGACTGGCAGGTCGACAGCGCCGGAACGGGCCACTGGCACGTGGGCGACCGCCCCGATTCGCGGTCGATCGCCGTGGCGCGCCGATACGGAATCGACATCAGCGGGCAGCGCGGCAGGCAATTCAAACCCCATGATTTTGAACGCTTCGACCATATTCTGGTCATGGACGAACAAAACCTGCGCGATGTGCTGCGGCAAGCACAGTCGGACGACCAGCGCAGCAAGGTCAGGCTCATCCTGGATTACAGCCATCCTTCCGGCGGTCGTATCGTGCCCGATCCCTATTACGACGACGATGGTTTCGAGCAGGTATTCCGCTTGCTCGACGAGGCCTGCGAGGCTTTTATCCAACAGCATATTTGACCCGACATGCGCTTTTTTCTCACACTTGCCTACAAAGGAACCGCCTACGCCGGCTGGCAACGCCAGCCCAACGCGGTGTCGGTGCAGGCAAGGCTGGAAGAAGCGCTCACCACCCTTTTGCGCCATCCGGTCGAACTGACCGGTTGCGGCCGGACCGACGCGGGAGTGCACGCGGGCTATTACGTCGCGCATTTCGATACGGCCGATGCCTTGCCCGCCTCCTTCGAACGGGCCGTCAACAGCTTGCTGCCGCCCGATATCGCGGTGTTCGGCGCTGCGCAGGTAGCCGACGACGCCCATGCCCGTTACGACGCGGTCGAACGCAGCTATGAGTACCACATCGCCCTGCGAAAAGACCCCTTTGCAACCGAGCTGGCCTGGTTCTATCCGCAACACGCGCGCCTCGACCTCGGCGCGATGCAGGAAGTGGCGCGGATGCTGACCGAATTCGAGGATTTTGCGCCGTTCTGCAAAAGCGACAGCGGGCTGGATCATTTCAAATGCGACGTAAAATCGGCGCGCTGGGAATGGCTGCCCGAGCGCCATCGGCTCGTATTTCACATTACGGCCAACCGCTTTTTGCGGGGTATGGTGAGGCTCATCGTGGGAGCCTGCATCCAGGCCGGTCGCGGCAAGCTGCACCCGGAGTCGGTCAGGGCCGCGCTACAGCAACAACAAGCCCTCCCTTTGCCGCTCAGCGTGCCGCCACAAGGGCTTTTTCTCAGTTCGGTGGCGTATCCATTCGCGTTTCAGGGCAAAACCTGACCAGGCTCATGCCTGCGTTTGACGAACGTCATTGCCCAGGCCTGTTTTCGTGGCGACTTTTGTTCCAGTTCTTCACGATAACAGTACAACTACCATGCAACGCATCCTTCTTCCCACCGACTTCTCCGAAAATGCCAGTCATGCTCTGCGGGTTGCTGCCACATTGGCCGCCAGGGTGAAAGCCAAGCTGGAGTTGATTCATATCAATACCGCGGTTGCGTACTCTCCTCCGTTGCCCGAATACTACGGCGGCGATTTGTACGATACCACCGAGTACTACGAAACTGCCGCACGCGAACTGCACAACATCAAAAAAGAAGTGACGGAAAACCCGGAATTCGCGGGCCTCGAAATGGAAACGCGGATTGAAGAAGGTTTTTTGTTCTCGTCTGTTCGCCGCGTAGCCGAAGAAGACAAGGTTGACCTTGTCGTCATGGGCACGAAAGGCGCTTCGGGAGTCAATGAGTTTTTCATCGGCTCGAATACCGAAAAAGTAATTCGCACGGCGCCTTGCGCCGTACTGACCGTACCCGAAAAGTCGGGAGATTTTAATCCGAAAGTAGTGGTCGTGCCCACGACACTGCGCAAGGATCAGGCGCCCGCATTCGAATGGATGGCCCAGCTTCAAAAAGTTTTCCCGCTGAAAGTCAAGGTATTATACCTCAATAATCCCGCCGACCTTGACGACGATAAAGAAATAGAAAAAACAGTACAGGGCTTTGCCGATGCTGCCGGCCTGCTTGATGTCGAAACGTTTGGCAGCACCAGCACCTTCAACGAAGAGTCCGCTATCCTCAGTTTTGCTCAGGAACAAAAAGCAGATTTGATTGCCATGGTGACCCACCAGCGCAAGGGCTTGTCCCACTTGCTGTTCGGCAGCCTTACCGAAGATGCGGCCAACCACTCCGATATTCCGGTGCTCAGCATCCCGGCCCGTTAAAGAAAATAGTTCAGGACACGACAGGGTAGTTTTCTGTTCGGCGGCAGCAACCTGCAAAAGGACTGCCGCCGCTTTTTTTTATCTTTGCGGGGATGACGTTTTCTTCAAAATTGATGGAAAAAGCCGTGGAAGCTTTTGCAAGCCTGCCCGGTATTGGCCGAAAAACGGCATTGCGCCTCGTTCTTTACCTGATCAAACAGGAGAAAGGCGTCACCGAACGCTTCGCAGAAGCCCTGACCGGGCTGCGAGAGGGTATTCGGGAGTGCCGGGTATGCCACAACCTTTCCGACGACGATACCTGCCAGATCTGCAACGATCAGCGGCGCGACCGCTCGCTCATCTGCGTGGTGGAAAATATCCGCGACCTGATGGCCATCGAGGATACGGGGCAATACCGCGGCCTCTACCATGTGCTGGGCGGTGTGATTTCTCCGATCGAGGGAGTCGGCCCGGCCGATCTGAATATCGACGCCCTGCTGGCCCGTTTGCCGGGCAGCGACGTACAGGAGGTCATTATGGCCATCAGCCCAACGATAGAGGGGGAAACAACCGTCTATTATTTGTCCAAAAAACTGCATACGGCAGGCGTACAGGTCAGCGCGATAGCGCGCGGGGTGGCATTTGGCGGCGATCTGGAGTATGCAGACGAACTGACCCTGGGGCGATCCATCGTAGCCCGGGTGCCTTATGCAGCGAAATAACCCGGATTTTTCCGGTTCGACATAGTATTTTAATCCACTTGCGGCCGGTCCGGCCGGCCGCGGGTAAGCAGCAATCCTCCCAAATTCGATACATGAGCCCCGTTAATCGACCACGGAAGTGCGGCATTCCGGCGGCGGCGGATTACCTTTGCGCGTTGAATTTAGCCCGTCTATATGAAACAAACGACGATTCAAAACCCGGTTTCTGTGCGCGGTGTCGGTCTTCATACCGGCAAAGCGGTCATTTTGACGTTCAAACCGGCGGAAATTAACCACGGTTTCCGCTTTCAGCGCGTTGATTTACCGGAGCAACCCGTTGTGCCGGCCGACGTAAAGTTTGTTGTATCGACCAACCGCGGCACCACCCTCCGCAACGGCGATGCCCAGGTGTCGACCGTAGAACACGTACTTTCCGCACTGACCGGCCTTGGCCTCGACAATGTATTGCTCGAAATCGACGGCCCTGAAATGCCGATCATGGACGGTACGGCGATGCCGTTTGTCGAGGTATTAAAAAATGCAGGCCTGGTCGAACAGGACGCCGAACGCGAATATTTCGTCATCGAAGAACCGATCGCCTACAAAGACGAAGTCACCGGCACCGAGCTGCTCGCCCTGCCGGCCGAGGCTTTCGAGGCAACCGTCATGGTTGATTTTAACTCGAAAGTACTGGGCCCTCAATTTGCGGCGCTGGCCGGCGTGGAAGAATACGTCACTGAAATTGCGCCCTGTCGCACCTTTGTTTTCCTGCATGAGCTGGAAAAATTGCTCGAAATGGGCCTGATCAAGGGCGGAGACCTCGACAATGCCATCGTCATTGCCGACCGTGTGATGGAACCCAAGGAACTGGAAGAACTTGCCCGCAAGCTGGGCAAACCGGGCGTCAAAGTGGAAGCCGAAGGCGTGCTGAATACCGTGAAACTGCGCTTTCAGAACGAGCCGGCCCGCCACAAGCTGCTCGATGTGATTGGCGACCTGGCGCTGATTGGCAAGCCAATCAGGGGCAAAATCGTAGCCACCAAGCCCGGCCATACGGCGAATGTCGAATTTGCCAAGCTGTTGAAAAAACATCTTAGCGACCAAAGACGTTTGCACGGCATTCCGAAATACGACCCTGAAAAAGAGCCGGTGTACGACATCAACGGAGTAACCAGGATGTTGCCCCACCGTTTTCCGTTCCTGATGGTGGATAAAATCGTTGAAATCTCTGAAAACCACGTTATCGGGATCAAAAACGTTACGACGAATGAGTTCTTTTTTCAAGGTCATTTCCCGAATAATCCCATTTTCCCCGGGGTGCTCCAGATCGAAGCAATGGCGCAAACCGGCGGTATTCTGGCCCTACATAACGTGCCCGATCCCGGAAATTGGGACACGTATTTTTTGAAGATAGACAATACCAAATTCAAAGCCAAAGTCGTGCCGGGCGACACTTTAATCCTGAAGCTGGAACTGATTGAACCCATTCGGCGCGGCATCGTTCATATGCACGGTGCAGCTTATGTCGGCAGCAAACTCGTCTCGGAAGGCGAACTGACCGCTCAGGTCGTACGCCGCCGCACAGAGGCAACAGATGCGCAATCCAGCTGATTTATTTTCCACCGGACAAGCAAAATTGCGGATGCCGTGAATCAGGTCCCGTCTTTCGCGATTTGCCCATGCACAATCATGAAGTTTTTAGATGAGCTTTTCCAACGGCTTACGGGTGATTCACCCAAATGCAAAAATCGGTAAAAACGTCACGATCAGCCCCTTTACGGTGATCGAGGAAGACGTCGTCATCGGCGATAACACCTGGATCGGTCCCAACGTGACGATTTTTAACGGGGCCCGCATCGGTGAAAAATGCCGCATTTTTCCCGGCGCCTCAGTCAGCGCCATTCCGCAAGACCTCAAATTCAAGGGAGAGAACACGACCCTTGAAATCGGCAATGGCGTTACAATACGTGAATTTTGCACCCTCAACCGCGGCACCAGCGCCGAAGGCCGGACGGTCATCGGCGACAGCTGCCTGCTGATGGCTTACGTACACGTGGCGCACGATTGTGTGGTCGGCCGCAACTGCGTACTGGCCAACAACGTCACCCTCGCCGGCCACATCACGATCGGCGATTATGCCACCCTGGGCGGCATGGTGGCTGTTCACCAGTTTGTACGCATCGGCGATCAGGTGATGATCGGCGGCGGCTCGCTGGTCGGCAAAGACGTGCCGCCTTACGTCACGGCCGCGCGCAACCCGCTCAGCTATGCCGGCGTGAACTCCATCGGCCTCGAGCGCCGCAAATTCACCCATGAGGAAATTCACCACATCGAGGATATCTACCGTGTCCTTTTCGTGCGCGGCCACAGCGTGCGCCGCGCCCTGCGCATCATCGAGGAAGAAATTGCGCCCTCGGTGCACCGCGATCATATCCTGAACTTCATCTACAACGCAAAACGCGGCCTCATGAAAGGCTTCCGCTCGCTCAACGGAAAGACCCGTGTGGCAGAGCCCGTCCTGGAATGAGGGTTTGAAAGTTTGAAGTTTTGAGCCTTCGGCGAACTGCTTTTTTCGCCGAAGGCTCAAATTGTTTATCCCGCTTTATGGAGATCACGCTCAGCAATGCCGGCAAACGCTATCGCCTCGACTGGATTTTCCGGGGCGTCGATTACACGTTCCGGAGCGGAGCCCGTTACGCCATCCTGGGGCCCAACGGATCGGGCAAATCCACGCTGCTCAAGGCGCTTTCCGGGCACCTTTCGCTTTCAAAAGGCTCGATTTCATTTCACGACGGCGCCAAAGCCATACCCGACGACGCTGTTTACCGCTACGTCAGCTACGCCGCGCCCTATATCGAACTGATCGAGGAATTTTCCCTGGAAGAATCCCTGCGTTTTCACGCCCGGATGCGCCCCCTGCTGCCGGGCTTTACGCCCGCCCGCCTCTACGAACTGCTCGCGCTGCCGCGGGCCCGCACCAAGGAAGTGCGCTTTTTTTCGTCGGGCATGAAGCAACGCCTCAAACTCGCCCTGGCAGTTTGCTCCGACACACCCGCCTTGCTGCTCGACGAGCCGACCACCAACCTCGACCTGAATGCCATCGACTGGTACCAGAACCTCGTGCAGGAATACGCCGGCGACCGCCTGGTCATACTGGCTTCCAACGACCCGGTGGACGCCAGGTTTTGCGATGTGCACCTCAATATTCTGGACTACAAGCCCGCCTAGCCCAGCAACCGGCTCAACTCGTCGAGCCCAAGCGTTTGCTGCTCGCCCGTCGCCTGATTTTTCAATTGAACCGTTCCGTTTTGCATCTCCGTTTCGCCGGTAATGGCGATGTAGGGGATGTTGCGTTTGGCCACGTATTCAAACTGTTTTTTCAATTTCCCGGGCTCGGGATAAACTTCTACCGGAATACCGGCCGCGCGCAGGCGGCTGGCGCAGGCGAAGGCGTAGTCGTGCGTGGCTTCGTCGAATGCGGCAAACAGCACCCTGACACTTTGATCGAGGGTTTCGGGAAATAACTGCAGTCCTTCCAGCACGTCGTAGATGCGGTCGGCGCCGAAGGAAATGCCCACGCCGGGCAGGCCGGGCATACCGAATACTCCCGTCAGGTCGGCGTAACGGCCGCCGCCGCCGATGCTGCCCATGGCAAAATCCCTGGCAGCCACTTCAAAAATACAGCCGGTGTAATAGCTGAGTCCGCGTGCGAGGGTGATATCGAAGCGAATTTCGTTGTGCAGGGAAGTTTGGGACAGGTAGCGGAACACCCGGTCGAGTTCGTCGAGGCCGAGCAAACCGGTCGGGCTGTTGGCAAACGCCGGTCGCAGCGCTTCGGGCGAAGCGGTGGTCAGAATTTTTTCGATGGTATCGATGGCGGCCGGACTGATGTTGCGTTCGGCCAGTTCCTTGCGCACCCCTTCCGGCCCGATTTTATCGAGTTTGTCGATGGCTACGGTCATGTCCATGAACTGGTCGGGGATGCCGGCTGCTTCGGCGATGCCGAACAGGATCTTTCGGTTGTTGATCTTGATGACCACCGGCAGCCGCAGCTGGCGAAAAGCTTCGTCGTAGATCTGCGCCAGTTCGGCTTCGTACAGCAGGCTGTCGGAGCCGATCACATCGGCGTCGCACTGGTAAAACTCGCGGTAGCGCCCGCGCTGGGGTCGGTCGGCCCGCCAGACAGGCTGAATCTGGTAACGTTTAAAAGGCAATACCAGGGCGTGGCGGTTCATGACCACGTAGCGGGCGAACGGCACGGTGAGGTCGTAGCGCAGGCCGCGTTTGGCGATGCTTTTGAGCAGTTTGTTTGAGTCGCGCGCGGCGAGGGCGTCAGCGTCGGCGTCCTTCAGGTAATCGCCGTTGTTGAGGATTTTGAACAACAGTTTGTCGCCCTCATCGCCGTATTTGCCGGTCAGGGTAGAAAGGTTTTCCATAGCCGGGGTTTCCAGCGGCTGAAAACCGAATTTGACAAAAACGGCGCGTATGGTATCGAAAATATAGTTGCGGCGGCGCACCTGATCGGGGCCGAAATCGCGGGTTCCTTCCGGCAAAGAGGGTTTGGACATGGCGGTTACGACAGTTTACAACCTGGATAAAGTTGAAAAGTGCCAATTGGTTCCCGAACGGAGCCGATTGGCACTTTCCATTGGCCGGCAAAAATAACAAATGGCGGCGATTAACCCGGCACGACGACCGTGTCGGTCGTAGCGAACAGCAGGCCTTTCGAGGCCAGCGTGCCGATGATAAGCAGGGCGGCAATGGTGGTGTAGATGGCCAGTTTTTTAAACTTGTCGGTGTCGTTGCCGGCTTTTTTGGAAAAAGTGCGACCCAGCTGGATGAGCACAACGGCAATGATCATGGTGGTGAGGTGTTCTACCCCGAAATAGCGTTGCCAGGAGTCTTTCATGGCGGCGCCCATGTCGCTGCGGGCCAGGGTGGTCAGCGGGCTCTGGAAATAAAGGAGCAGGCCCAGCAACAACTGAAGGTGGGTCAGCCCGAGCAATGCCGTGGAGGCGGTATTGTCGAGTTTTTCGTAGGGTTTTTTGCCCAGCCAGCCGGTGTAGGCGCGATACAGCACAAACACGAGGGCCAGCAGCAACAGGTAACGATTGTAAGAATGCAGGGAGTCGAGGACAGCGTACATGGTCGGGAAAGATTGGTTGTATAATTCAGGACAGTCGGGGCTTGTCAATGTACCCCTCGCAGTAAAAGTAAAGGCTTTATCAGAATTGCCCTGAAAGGTGTCGGCACTTGAAATTTTTTTTACGACGATGTGACCTCTTTCAAATCCGGCGTATCAATAATGTCTTTCCCAAAGACTGATTACACTATGAGAAAACCTGTTTTAATACGGTAGGAAGATTGTTTTCATTTGGTTTTTTGGGGTTTGGCCGCTTGACGAAACGTCAGGCGGCTTTTTTTCTGTAGCCCCGACCTCAAGGTCGGCGCAACGATCGGAATGTAAATTCCCGAAAAGTTTAATTGCTCAACATGTTGGTAAATCTTGTTTGCGATCGCTGCGCCGACCTTGAGGTCGGCGCTACAGGACGATCGTTACCGGCCCGTCGTTTACCAGCGACACTTTCATGTCTGCCCCGAACTCGCCCGTCAATACCGGCCGGCCCGACTCCTGCGCCAGCGTCTCGACAAATTTTTCGTACAGTGGAATGGCCTGTTCCGGCCGGGCGGCCTCGATAAACGAAGGCCGGTTGCCCTTTTTCGCGTTGCCGTACAAGGTAAACTGACTCACCACGAGCAGTGCCCCCCCGATGTCCTGAACCGAGAGATTCATCAGTCCTTCGGCATCGGAAAAAATCCGCATGGCCGCTATTTTTTTACAAAACCAGGGAATGTCGGCCTCGGTATCCTCCACGCCTATACCCAGCAGAATCAGCAACCCCGCTCCGATACGCGATTTTTCAACCCCGTCGATGACGACGGCGGCTTCCGACACCCTTTGTATGACAATCTTCATGAGACGAACAGCGCAATGATGGATGAATGAAATCTTTCCTGCTAAACTTGTCGCCAAATTTCCGGTTAATCCGGACATTCTACCCACTCATTCTTCAACATTCCTTTTTTCAATGTCTCTCGTTTCTGAATTCAACGACTACCGCGCACGGATGAACGAACGCATTCTCGCGCACGACAACAAGGTCATCAAACGCTTCTGGAGCCTCGACAACCAAACCTATCAGGAAGGCGCTCTGGATACGCGCACCAAGGAAATGCTCGGCCTTGTGGCGTCGATGGTACTGCGCTGCGACGATTGTATCAAATACCACCTCGGCAAATGCCACGAACTGGGCGTGACAACCGATCAGGTCTTCGAAATCTTCGCGGTAGCCAACATGGTGGGCGGCTCCATTTGTATTCCGCACACCCGCAGGGCCGTGGAATACTGGGAAGAATTGACAGCACAGGGCTGATTTAGTCCTCGTACACCACTTTTTTGAGCAGGCGAATGCCGAGCGAGAGCTCGACGGTCGTGTTGCGGATTTTTCGCTCGGGCAGCGAAATGGGCATGGGCTGGCCGCTGAGGGTGCAATCGCCGGGCAGGGTAATATTGCCCGGGGGCTGACGGTACTGCAGCGTAAAGTCGGGGTGGACGGCCAACTGCAGTTCGCCGCCGACCAGTTCGCCGAGTTTGAATTCGAAACCGCCGCCGGCCGAAACGCCGCCGATCCAGCGTTGCACGCCGCCGATAAAGGGGTAAACGCCTACGGCGCAGGAGTTGCCTTCGCCGAGCTCGTCGATGTTGGTGCTCAGGGTGTAGTCGCCCCGTATGCCGCCGAAATAATACAGGCGGTTTTGCCCGTCGGCGCCGACCGGGAATTTCTGTTTGGCGCCGAGCACCAGCGAAATGTTATTGAAGCGGAAGCCTTCCGAGTAAGCGCTGCCCGGAAACCCGTTGAGGTTGACAAAACGGAACCGCGTGGCGCTGCCACGTACGTGATAGCCGATCTGGGCGAACAGGGAAGCGCGGTCGTCTTCGTTATCGACCGATTCGATCGACAAGGCGGCATGCCAGGCGAACAATAATTGGCGTTCGGAGTTGTCCCATTTCTGGGAGCCGAGGCTCAGCCCGCCCTTGAACACGTAGGCGGTGGATTGCCCGGAAATTTGTCCAAAAAATGCACAGAAAAGCAGGGTGATAAATACAGCGCGTTGCATGATTCCCGTTTTTGCGGCACAAAATACAGCGAAGCCCGAGAGCGCGTTCGGTATTTTCAGTTGTAAGCAATGCCGCTGACATTTTCGTCCCCGCTTTTTGAACAACTTGCTCTTGTTACGGGCAATATCCAATGCTTTTGTCCAAAAAACACGGCGGCCCACCGCAAACCCCTACCTTTGCAAGCGTTTCTTTTGTCAATCTAATCACCTATGCAGAATCTTGAATCTACCCTCGCCCCCCCGAAGCCCGTACGGCGCTTCGAATCCTTCCCCTACGCCCGCCCCGACCTGGATTCCCTGCGCTTCGAATTCGAGCAATTGCTCCGCGATTTCGAGGAAGCGTCCGATGCCGCTGCGCAAGCCGAATTGCTGCACCGCATCAATGCCGCCCGCGATGAATTCTGGACGATGTATAACCTCTGTTACATCCGTCATACCGCCAATACAGCCGACCCTTTTTATGAGCAGGAAAATGCATTTTTTGATGAAAACCTGCCGGCTTACGAGGCGCTGAACAACCGCTATTTCAGAACCCTGCTGAATGCATCTTTCCGTTCGGAACTGGAACTGCGTTTCGGCAAACAGCTGTTTACCCTCGCCGAACTGGCCCTCAAAACCTTTCGCCCCGAAATTCTCGAAGACCTCCAGCAGGAGAACGCCCTGAGCACCGAATACACCAAAATCAAGGCCCAGGCGCAGATCGAGTTCGAAGGCAAAACCTATAACCTGAGCAGCATCTACCCCGTCGAGCTCTCCGACGACCGCGAGCGCCGCCGCGCCGCGGCCGCCACCAAATGGCAGTTTTATGCCGAAAAGGCGCCGGCCGTGGAGCAAATTTTCGATGACCTGGTCAAAACCCGCCACCGCATGGCCCGGAAGCTGGGTTACAACAACTTCATCGAAGTAGGCTATGCCCGCATGCGCAGGTCCGATTATACGCCCGAAATGGTAGCCAATTTCCGCCGCCAGGTGCGTGATATCATCGTGCCGCTGGCCAACGAACTGTACGAGCGCCAGCGCCGCCGCCTGGGCCTCGATGCGCTCCTGTATTTCGACGAAGAATACAAATTCCCGAGCGGCAACCCCAAACCACAGGGCTCACCCGAGGAGATTGTGGCCCATGCGAGCCGGATGTACCACGAACTTTCGTCCGAAACAGATGTGTTTTTCCAGCACATGCTCGACGCGCAGCTGATGGACCTCGTCAACCGCGACGGAAAGGCGCCCGGCGGCTATTGCACCTACCTGAACAAATATTCAGCGCCCTATATTTTCTCCAATTTCAACGGCACCAGCGGCGATATCGACGTGCTGACGCACGAGGCCGGTCATGCCTTCCAGGTCTGGAGCAGCGGACAGCGCTTCTCGTTCGAGGAATACCACTGGCCCACCAGCGACGCCGCCGAAATCCACTCCATGAGCATGGAGTTTTTTACCTGGCCCTGGATGCAGCTGTTTTTCGGCCCCGATACCGACAAATATTACTTCCTGCACCTTTCCGGCGCAGTCCTGTTCCTGCCGTATGGCGTGGCGGTCGACGAGTTTCAACACATCGTGTACGGCAACCCCGACATGACGCCGGCCGAGCGCAATGCGGCCTGGCGCGAGCTGGAAAAAATCTACCTGCCGCATCGCCGCTACAACGGCAACGATTTCCTTGAAAAAGGCGGTTTCTGGCAGAAACAGAGCCACATTTTTAATTCGCCATTTTATTACATCGACTACACGCTGGCCCAGATCTGCGCGTTCCAGTTTTGGGTGCGCGACCGCCACGACCATGCCGATGCCTGGAACGACTACGTCCGGCTTTGCCAGGCCGGCGGCAGCCAGTCGTTCCTGCGGCTCGTCAAGGAGGCCAACCTGCGCTCGCCGTTCGACGACGGTTGTGTGGAAAGTGTGGTCGGCGACATCCGCCGTTTTCTCGACAGTGTGGACGACTCCCGTTTATAAAGGATAAAAACCTGATTATGCGCTTATTGCATTTGCTCCTGCTTGTCCCGATTGTGCTTCTTGCTGCCAGCGCCCGCCCCGCACAGGCGCCTACGCTTCAACTCGCCCTGCTGAAATATTCGGGCGGCGGCGACTGGTACAACGACGTCAACTCGCTGCACAACCTCGCCCGGTTTTGCAACGACAACCTGCGCACCAACTTCAACATCGAGTACGCAACCGTAGAACCGGGCAGCGCCGATATTTTTAATTACCCCATCGTGTATGCCACGGGGCACGGCAATATGTTGTTCAGCGACCTGGAAGCGCGCAACCTGCGGGCCTATCTCGAAGGCGGCGGTTTCCTGATACTCAACGACGACTACGGCCTCGACCCCTTCGTCCGGCCGGCCATGAAAAAAGTGTTTCCCGAACTTGACTTTGTGGAATTGCCGTTCAGCCACCCCATTTACCATCAAAAATACCAGTTCAACAACGGCTTGCCCAAGATACACGAACACGACGGCAAACCCCCGCAGGGCTTCGGCCTGATCTGGCAGGGGCGCCTCGTCTGCTTTTACGATTTTGAAACCGACCTTGGCGATGGCTGGGACGACGTGCACAACGATCCGCAAGCCATCCGCCAGAAAGCCCTGCAAATGGGCGCCAACATTGTCCAGTACGTCTTTACGCAATAGTTGATTGCCCGATAACCCACATATCGTATTGTTTTCATGAATATCCTTCTTCTCGGCTCCGGCGGCCGCGAGCATGCTTTCGCCTGGAAAATTGCCCGGAGCAAACGTTGCACCCGCCTCTTCATCGCACCGGGCAACGCCGGCACGTCTGCGCATGGCGAAAATGTGGCCCTCAACCCGCTCGATTTTCCGGCAGTAGGGCGTTTTTGCCTCGAAAACCAGGTGCAAATGGTGGTGGTCGGCCCGGAAGAACCGCTGGTCAGGGGTATATGGGATTATTTCCAGGCCGACCCCCGGTTGGAAGGTATCGCCCTGATCGGTCCTTCAAAAGCGGGCGCCGTGCTGGAAGGCAGCAAGGCCTGGGCCAAGCAGTTTATGCAGCGGCACCAGATTCCTACGGCAGCCTACCGCGAATTCGGCACAGGCGAACTGGCAGCAGCGCTGGCCTACCTCGACGCGCACGCGCTACCCGTCGTGCTCAAGGCAGACGGGCTGGCGGCCGGCAAAGGCGTGGTCATTTGCCAGAGCCGGGAGGAGGCCAAACGCGAATTGCGCGAGATGCTCGACGGCAAGTTTGGCGACGCTTCGGCAAGGGTGGTGGTAGAAGAATTTCTGGACGGGATCGAATTCAGCGTATTTGTGCTGACCGACGGCAAAAACTACCGCATTTTGCCGGAGGCCAAAGATTACAAACGCATCGGAGAAGGCGATACCGGCCCCAACACCGGCGGCATGGGCGCCGTCAGCCCCGTGCCATTTGTCGATGCCACCCTTTGGGAAAAGGTGGAACAACGCGTCATCCTGCCCACCGTGAAAGGGCTTCGCAAGGAGAAAATTCCGTATAAAGGCTTCATTTTCTTTGGATTGATTCGCGTGGGCAACGACCCCTACGTGATTGAATACAATTGCCGCATGGGCGACCCGGAAACCGAAGTGGTCATTCCGCGCCTGAAAAACGACCTGGTCCAGCTGTTTGAAAATTGTGCCCGCGGCACGCTGGGCCGGGTGAAAATCCGGCAAGACCGCCGGGCGGCGACCACCATATTCCTGGTGAGCGGCGGCTACCCGGGCGATTATGCCAAAGGCAAAACGATCACGGGCATCGAAGCGGTCAGGGGGAGCCTGGTTTTTCACGCCGGCACGGCTCAAAAAGACGGACAGGTAGTGACATCGGGCGGTCGGGTGATCGCGCTGACCAGTTATGGCCCGGATTTCCGCGCAGCCCTGCGCAAGTCGCGCCGCAACGCCAAAACGGTGCAATTCGAAGGGAAATATTTCCGCCGCGATATTGGAAAGGATTTGGAAGCGTTTTAGCGCCTGTCGGGAGTTCGGTGCTGCGGTGTGAAAACACTGCAACCGGGCGAAAGCCCTACCTTTGTTTATCCGGAAGATTGATCACCCATTCGACGTTGCATGAGCCGTCTGCTTTGTTTCCTCTTGTTCGGCCTGGCCTTTGCCGCCCCTGTTATGGCCCAAAAACCCGCTGAGTTGAAAAAAGCGGGGGAAAAATATTTTGCCAGCCAGCGTTGGTCCGAAGCCCTCGAAGCGTTTGGGCAATACCAGCAACTGAAACCTGGCGACCCGGCTGTTTTGACCAAAATGGGTATCGCCCATTACCAGTTGCACCATTCCGACAAAGCGCTGCAGTACCTCGATTATGTCGCCAAACAGGCGCCCGACAGCCGCGACCCCGAACTGTTTTTTTACCTGGCCCGCACCCTGCACGGGCAACAGGAATTTGAAAAAGCCATCCCGGCCTATAAAGCCTTCCTTCGGGTTGCCCCCGACCGTCACCCGATGCGGGCTTTTGCCGCCGACAACATCCTGCGCTGCGTCAGCGGTCAGCGCACACTGCCCAACGACAACGTGGCGCTTGTGGAAAACCTGGGCGACCGAGTCAACAGCGCCGGCGATGAATTTGCCCCGCTTCCTTCCTTCAACCACCCCGACCGCATCTATTATGCCGCTGCCGGCGAAGGCAGCGCCGGCGGCCGCCGCGACGATAAAGGCTACGAAAATGAAGCCGGCGGCCACTGGTGCAGCGACATGCGATTTGCCGAACTCCGTTCCGCCGGCTGGGAAAATGCCGGCGACCTGGGCGCGCTGCTCAATACTTCGAGGCACGAAGTCGCCCTGGGCTTCGCTCAGGATGGCCAGGTGTTGTACTATTTCCGAGGGTTTACCCTGTTCAGCGGCGATATTTATGCCGACACAGCCAGCCGCCATGATGAATACGCCGTCGAACCGCCGCCGTTCAAAAGCCCTTTCCGGCCCGATGAGGGCGACACGGCGCCGTTTTTTTTCAACGACTCGATGCTGATCTTTGCCAGCCGCCGCAGCGGCGGGCAGGGCGGTCTCGATCTTTGGTTTGCCCTGCGGCGCAATGGCGAATGGCTGGCGCCGCAAAACCTCGGCCCGACCGTCAACTCGGCCTACGACGAAACCACGCCTTTCCTGGCCCGCGACGGCCATACCCTTTATTACAGCGCCAACCATACGGGTAGCATTGGCGGGCTGGATGTGTTCCGCTCGGTGTTCGACCCCTCGGAGCAGAAATGGTCGGCGCCGCAAAACCTCGGAACACCCCTGAATTCGCCGGGCGACGACGCTTTTTTCCGCCTCGCAGCCGACGGCCGCACGGGCTTTCTTTCTTCCGACCGTCTCGACGATAACCTGGGCGAACGCGACCTGTACATCGCCTATTTCAAAGAGCCGGCCCCCGAACAACAAATCGAACAAACCTCGGGCACTTTCGCCGAAATGCCCGCTCGCAACGAAGCGCCGACCGCCGCCGACGGCACGCCGCGCGAACTGCGCCTCGGTCCGCTTTTTTATACCAACGACCGCGACGTACTGGGCACTGAAAACCTGAAAACCCTGCAAACCGCCGCAGCCTATGCCAAAACCATCCCGGATGCAGGCATCCTCGTCACCGTACACACCGACGAAAACGGCCCGGCTAAATTCGACCTCTATGCCGGCATCAAAAGAGCGGAACTGGTCGGTCGCGCCCTCACCGATCAGGGTGTCGCGGCCAGCCGAATCACGCTTCGCAGTGTCGGCTCGGGTTATCCGTTGGCCAAAAACGTGCTGGATGCCTCCCCCAACCCGACCGGCCAGCAACTCAATCGCCGCATTGAAGTGACGCTGACCACTACGAGCGCATACGTTTCGGATGTGCAGGTGGACCGCCCCCAGGTGTCCGAACTGATGGCCGCCGCCGGCACAGCGCAACTCGACGAACTGACCAAGGGCCTCTCGTACAAAGTGGAAGCCGCCACAACCCGGCAAATTCTCACCAACGATGCCCTCAGCATGTTCGGCGACCTGATGATCGAAACACAGCCCGGCGTCGGCACCTACCGCTACACGGCGGGCTGGACGAAGCAATACAAAGACGCTGCAAAGCTGGCTCAGGAGATCAAGGCCCAGGGCTTTGCCGAGGTCAGTGTGATCGCCTATGCCAACGGGCTGCGCATCTCAAGGGCCGAGGCGGTGGGTTTGGTGAAAAAATATCCAGACCTTGCAGCATTCGTCAAAGGGTAACAGCCGCCCCGGAAAGGACCCATTTCATGCAACACAGTTTTGATTTTCTGCGGGAAAGTTTGCGCAACTTGCGTGCAACGGGAAGTGTGGCGCCGAGTTCGAGGTTTTTGTGCCGCCGGATCGTGTCCAAAATAAACGCCGGCAGGGCAAAAGTCGTCGTGGAACTGGGCCCGGGCAATGGTGTCATCACCCACTACATCCTCGAACGCTTGCCCGAAGACGGCCGCTTGCTGGTATTCGAAATCAATGAAAGCTTTGTCCGGAAAATCAGAGAACGGTTCGACGACCCGCGGCTGACCGTTATCCACGACTCGGCGCAACGCATGGGCGATCATTTCGACAGCATGAACATCCAGTCTGTGGATTACATCATCTCGGGTATTCCCTTTGTCATGCTCGACGACAAGCTTTCCGCCGACATCATCGGCCAGTGCCGGCACTGGCTGGGCGCCGGCGGGCGTTTTGTCCAGTTTCACTACTCTCCGCTGATGCTGAACATTTACCGGCGTATTTTTGGCAATATCGACGTTGAATTCATCCCGCTCAACATTCCCCCTGCGCTGGTTATTTCCTGTGAAAAAACCTGAATAACCGCGCAGCACCACTTTTTTTATGAAAAAAACGCTATTTTTTGCAGCAATACTCGCTTCTCTGATCTGGACCGCCTGCAACAACAATGTTATTTTTGAGCAGGAGCAAAAAATTCAGGGCGCCCGCTGGAACTATGCGGACACCCTGAATTTCAGTTTTGACGTAAGCGATACCACTTTTTTGTACAACCTGTACCTCGACTTCACCTATCTCGATTCTTTCCCGCATCAAAACCTGTATCTACGCCTGCATACCCTTTTCCCCGACGGCAAACGGGCGCAAAAACTGCGTTCTTTCAACCTGTTCGATCCAAGCGGCAATCCGCTGGGCAAATCTTCGGGGCATGAAATGACCCTGCAAACCATGTTGCAGGAAAATGCCTATTTCAAATTGCCGGGCACCTATACGATCACACTCGAACAGTACGGCCGCACGGATGCCTTGCCGGGGATACAGGCCGTTTCGATGCGGGTGGAAAAGAACGGCAAGCGGAAGCAATAGGGCCTTAGTCGCGGCTTTCCACGATATTGATATTGCCGTCGGGACCAAGCTCCTGGCCGGTTTTGGCGCGGTAGAGTTCGAGGTATTTGCGATGCAATGCCGAGGGTTGTTTTTTGCCGTTGACCACCAGTTCCTGCGCGCTTAATTGCAGCGAATAGTGGTTGGGGTCGGGCAGCAGGCCATCGTTGCGCAGTTCGCGGCGCATGGCCTGGCTGAAATTCTCGGACGGGCGCGGCGCCGGATACACACTGATTGCGTCCATTTGTTGCTGGCGTTCCAGTTCGCGTTCGGCAATGCTTAATTCTTGATGGGCGCGTTCCATTTCCTTGCGCTGTTGTTTGTCAAATTTTTTCTGTTGTTTCCTTAATTCCTTCTGGTCGCGCTCCATCTGTTTCTGGATTTGCTTCATCTCTTTGCTGCTTTCGGCCATAGCGCGCGCCTGTTCTTCCTGCATGCGTTCGATCTCTTTCTCCGAAAGACCTGGAGAAAATTCGAAAGCCTGCGGCGCAAATGACGGGCTCCAGGGAAACTGCGGACGGGTAGTGCCCAGCGTAAAGGTTTGGCTTTCTTCCAGTTTTTGGCCATCTACCCAGACTTCGTCGCCTTTGATGACAACCTCGGAAGGCTGGCCATCGCTGATCAGGTGAAGAACGGTGTTGCCCTGATCGTCTTTCGTAGTTGTGATCGTGTGCGGGAATGCCGGCATTTCCGCCAGGCCGGGCGGCGTTGGTGGCGTAAAAGGGCTGATACGCTCAAGCGGCGCAAGTGGCGAGGTTTCAGTCAGGGGAGAAAATGCGGCGGGTGGAGCAGGCGGCGTGTACCAAAGGACTCCAGGTGTTACCGGGGGCGGCGCCGGCGCCAGGTTGCGCAGCAATTCATCTGTCAGGTCCTGGTGTTGGGTGTATTGGTTGGCGGGCACGTCCTGTCCGTTGATGTTGAGCCGGGTGATCTGCCCGTCCTGAACATCCATTTCCACGCGGCCTTCATCGTTTTCCTGAACGATTTTTTGCGTCTGGCGGGCTTTTTGGCCCTTGGGCACCGAGTCATTTTCAACGACCGGCACAAGTGCGGGCTCGTCTTCGGGCTCGCCGCCGATCCATGCCAGCGGCGCAGCGGCGATCTGGCTCAGTGCCTCGGTCAGCTGAACCGTCTGCCTCGTTTGGGCGCCCCACAACGCGACCAGCGCGGCAAGCAGGGCGGTGGCAATAAATTTTTCCATAAGCTGTGACTTTTTATGTTGTTGATTGAGAATGCGTTGGATGCGTTCCAGCAACACAGGCCGGCGGCGCAGCAAGGGTGTGGCGCCGGCGGCGGCCAGGGCCAGGGCGGGGGTTTTACCCTGGGCGCGCGCCATTTCCTGCACCTGCACCAGGGCTTTGGCATAAGCCAGCCGGTTGCCTGTCAGGGAAAGAGCGGTGTCGTCGCAGCTGATTTCGCGCTCCCGGCGCGCGGTAGCCGACAACCACCAGACCGCCGGGTGGTAGTAAAAAAGCGCTTCGATGAAGGCTTGCAGCAGGTTGAACAGCCAGTCGCGCCGGACGATATGGGCCAGCTCGTGCGCCAAAAGCGCTTCTACCTCCGCCACGCTGAGCTGATTGACCAGGCCCACGGGCAGCAAAATGACGGGTTTCAGCCAGCCGATCGTCAGCGGTACGCGCACGATGGCCGATTCGAAGAGGGCCACGGGTTTCGATTGGCCCAATTGACGTGCAAGCCCGTTCAGGCGGGCAGCCCAGGCAGGGTCGGACAGAGGCTCCGCCATCCTGCGCAGTTGCCGTATCCACCACAGGCCGCCGACCAGCCGCAACAAAAAGAACCCGAAGCCCAGCAACCACAGGCCTACGATCAGCGGATGGCGGGCATCGATCCAGCTGCTCGCGCGCTCCCACAGGTCGGGCCGGGCCAAGGTGTTTTCAAGGAACGACGATGCGCCCGGGCCGGCGTCATCTGCCAGCGCAGCCGTTTCCGAGGCGGGCCGGGTAGGCTCGTACAGCCAGCAAAAAGTGAGCACGGCAGCGCAGAGCATAGTCAGCAGACCGGCAAATGCGGCCTGGTAGCGCAGGCGGGCGCTGTGCAGACGGGTTAGCAGCAGCAACAACACCAGCGCAATCGCGCCACCCTGCCACAGGGAGTGGAGCAGCGTCCAGCCGAGCGCATGCAAGGCGGCTTCGGAAAGCGGGAAAGGCAAGGTCATCATGGCTTGTCTTTTTGTTCCAGTTGAGCGATAAGTGCTTTGATTTCGTCGAGTTCGGCTGTGCTGGCGTCGTGGTTGCCGAGCGCCTGCATGACGAGTTGCATGGCGCTGCCGCGAAAGGTGTTGTCCACAAACTGCTGCAGGAGCGAAGCCTGGGTTTCATCACGGGTTACCGCCGCCGAATAAATGTGGGTGCGGCCGTCTTCCTGGCGGGTCAGCAGCCCCTTTTCGGCATGCATGATCTGCATGATCTTCAGGGTAGTGGTGTAGCCGACTTCCCGCTGGGTATTGAGCAGGTCATTGACCGTGCGGACCGTGCTGGGGCCTTGCTCCCAAAGCACGTGCAGGATCTGAAGTTCGGCATCGGTGGGTTTTACCATATCGATAAGTATTTAATAAAAAGCCGGATGGGGAATGAAGTGCAAGTTTCTACGAAAGTTTTCGTAATAACAAATTTTTCTACGAAATATTTCGTACAAGGGATAAAAAACGCGGCTGCGCCGATTTGCGCTACTTTTGTCTTATGGAAAAAAACACGCACGGCACAGGTGAAACACCCCCTGACTGTTTTCGGCTGGAGGAACTGGACGCATTCCAGACTGTTGAAAATCAGGTGCTTGTAGATGTGAACTATTACCTCTGGCTCAATCAGGCCGAGGCAGACGAAGCGCCGTACCGGTTTTTGTATTACCTCGAACTGGTGTTTGACGAACAGCCCCCCTTGCTCCTCACGAGTGGCGACGACTCGGAGGCCATCCGGGTCAGCGATGCAGGGGCTTTGTTAAAGACGGCCGATGCGCTGCGCAGGTTGCACGGCAAGGTCATCATCCAGCGGGTCAATGCGGGCAATTTGCCGCTCTGGCAACCGCTCATCGGGCAGACGCTGAATGCTGTCCGCCTTTCCCGCAACGAACAACTGCTGTATCGCAACGATGCCTTGCTGCTCGATTTCGGCGCCAGGCAGGTGCTCGTGCAACTCAGCGACCGGGAAGGTCTGCTGGCAACAAACTGGGAATAATCCTTACGGCTTCACCGGCTCGAGGTACATTTCCTCGTTGTACAACAAGGTTTCGGTGACCGCCTCGATATCGATATTGACATCGATGGCGCGCATCCAGTTGTCGCTGCGGAGCGCGAAGAGCCAGGTGCCTTCAAGCGGTGAAGAGCGGCGTTGTGCATCGACGCTGACGCCCGACTGGAACATGAACGCGTCGTAGGATTCGCCGGCGTAGAATTTGGGAAGGTTGTCGGGCGACAGGAGGGCGTAATCCACGTCTTCGCCGGCCGAGGAAACCGTCAGATCGACTGCCATGCCCAGGGCAAATGCCGCGAGTGCTGTTTCCGGCTCTACACCCAGCATTCTGACCGCGCCCGATTTGAGCGTCGAGGTCAGTTTTTCCGCGTCTTTCCGGCGTGCTTCGATACCCGCCTGCCCGACCGAAATCCGAAACGCCCAGCGCACGGTGTTGGCCGGGAGCGTAAACTGATAGGCGTTCATGCCTTTCTGAGTGCCGAAATTGTTGGCGCCCACGGTTACCTGACCGCCGAGCGACACCACCTCCGTTTTTTTACCAGCCGGGATATGGCGGGTGGCGATCTGGTATTGAGGGTACTGCTTAAGGTCCCAGTTGACGCGGGTATCGAGGTGCGCCGTTTCGGGGCTGCCCGGGGCGCGCAGTATCGTAAAACGGCAGACTTTTTTGCCCATACCAGTTTCCTGAATGCGCAACAGGTACACGCCTGTTTGGGGTATGACGATGGTTTTGCTGATCAGGGTGTCGAGTTCATAACTGCGAAACACCGCATTGTCGGGCCACTGGATCAGTTCCACCACTTTGAGGCGGCGCCCCGTCAGCAATTGAACCTGCAGGGCTACCTGGTCGCCGGCAGCAAAAGCATAGGGAAATTCATGGGTGCCATCCACTTTGAAGGTTTGATCTGCTACCAGACTGGCAAACTGTGCATGTACCTGGCAGGCGAGCAAAAAAGCAAACAAGACGGGGATAAAACGGATCATATTGCAATCGGAATTTGGTAACAATCAGCGGGTGAGCCTCGGCCGGATGTCGTCCAGATGGCTTTGTCCGGGGCGGTACACGGGGTCGGGACTTTGTCCGTTGCTGATGAGCACCGGGATGTCGGCCTGTTCGGGGAAAGCCTCCAGCATAAGGCGGGTTTTGGCAAAATCAAAAGCGGTCGTTATCGTTTGGCCGCTGGCAATGGCTTCGTAAAATGCCACGGCAAACACAATGGCGCTTTCGTCGTACACCCGGTCGTTCATGCCGATGACGAAAGGGACCGTTTGGCCCACTTCCAGCGCGGCCGGGCCGGAGTCGCAGGTGTTGAGAAAAACGCATTCCACACTGGGGAATTGTTTGAACATTCGCCCCAGCACGTCGCCTCCGATGGTGCGCGGCTGCCCTTTTTCATCTTCAAAAATGACGCCTGTGCCGTATTGGGTATGGTTGACGACAGCATTGCCGGCAAAGTGTACGAACCGCGGTTTCAGGGCTGCTACTTCGAGCAACATGCGTTGCAGATCGGTGGCGGTCACGTGGATTTTTGCGCGAAAGTCAAAGGCATCCCGTTTGCCGAAACGGGTCAGACCGGCGCTGATTTCCTGGACTTCGCGATCGAGTTCGAGTGCGAGGTTGCGAAACGGGTTGGCGCCCAGAAACAGGATGACATCCTGTTTCTGGGGCGAAGCCGGCGTTGGCGTTGCGGGCGCCTGTTGTTCGACTTCTTCGGCGATGTCGAGCAGGCGGCTGGCCAGGTTCTGGCGTTTGGCCGAGAGGTCGGCGAAGCTGAGTTCGCCGCGCAGGGCGGTCTGTTCCAGAAAGCGGAACTCGGCCAGCAGCAGAGTGGCGGGGGTGTCGAGCGCCGTCCAGCCGCTCAATGCCTGTTGTTTGGCGTATTCGAGCGCTTCCTCGAGTTGGGCCTTGGCAACGAAGGCGGCGATTTGATCCTTGAGTGCGGGCATAGGGTAGCGGTTGGGTGCCTTAGAGTTTGTATGCCTGCAAGGCATCCGCGACGCCCCGGTCGTTCGACAGGTGCGGTACCTTGTTTTGACCGCCCAGTTTGCCGATCGACTTCATGTAGTCGCGGAAAGCATCGCGGCGCATGGGGGTGATTTTGAGCGGCCGAAGGATGTTGCCTTTGAGCAGGTCGTCATAGTAAATGTTTTGAAGGCGCATCTTGAGTTCAAGATGGTAGATGATATCGTCGAATTTTTCGGGCAACGACTCGAACTCGATAAACCATTCGTGATAGGGCAGGCCACCTTCGGGCGGCGTCACCTGCGGCGCCACGGTAAACTCGACCACCCGGATATTGCAGCGTTGCGCGGCAAACTGCATGGCATGTTCGACTTCTTGCGCGATCACGTGTTCGCCGAATGCCGAAATGAAGTGTTTGACCCGTCCGGTCACTTCGATGCGATGGGGCGCCAGAGAGGTGAAGCGCACGGTGTCGCCGATATTGTAGCCCCAAAGGCCGGCCGTGGTATTGAGGATAAGGGCGTAGTTGACGCCGATCTGTACGTCGCGGATGCTTACCCGTTCGGGGTTCTGGCGGTGGATTTCGTTGATGGGCACGAATTCGAAAAACATACCCGCATCCACGTTCATGCGCAGCCCGGCATTGGGAAATAAGTCCTGAAACGCAATAAATCCTTCCGAAGCAGGATAGGTTTCGAGCGTGTCCACCGTTCCGCCGATCAGTTCCTCCAGTTTGGCGCGGTAGGGGCTGTAATTGACGCCGCCGTAGATAAACAGCGAAAAGTTGGGGAAAATTTCCTTGATTGTCTGCTTGCCGGTGCGTTCGATCAGGCGTTCGAAATACATCTGTACCCAGGGCGGAATCCCGGAGATCATGCGCATGTCTTTGTGCACGGTTTCATCGACGATACGCTCGAGTTTTTCTTCCCAGTCTTCAATACAATTGGTTTTCCAGGAAGGCAGCTGGTTGGTGCGTAGCCAGGCCGGCACCAGGTGGTTGGAAATGCCGCTGAGGCGACCCGTGGGGATGTCGCCGATTTTTTCCAGTTCGGGGCTGCCGGAGAGGAAGATCAGGTTGCCGTCGAGCCAGCGAAAATTACCGGTGTGGGCGGCATAGTTGAAGGCCGAGTCACGAGCAGTGCCGAAGTGACCAGGCAGGCTGGTCCGGGTGATCGGGATGTATTTGGCCCCCGAAGTAGTGCCCGAGGTTTTGGCGAAATACGCCGGCCGGCCGGGCCACAGCACGCTTTTTTCCCCGGCTTTGATGCGTTCGATGTAGGGCTTCAGTTCTTCGTAATCGCGAATCGGCACCGCTTTTTTAAAATCCTCGTAGCTGCGCACGCTTTTAAGTTCGTGGTCGCGCCCGAAAGCGGTGTGCTGGCCGTCTTTGAGGAGGACGGACAGCACGCGATCCTGGCGCGCCACCGTCTCGAAACCCATGTAGGCGTAGTAGCGGCGCAAGTAGTGAGCATAAGGGCGGACGAGCAGCGAACGAAGCATGAGCGTTGCAATAAACGGTGAAAAACTGTGCAAAGGTACGCAGCAGGCGGCGGAAGCCAACGCGCTGTTGGGGAGAGGGAATACAAAGCCTTACATTTGATCTTTATTTCACCTAAACTGCTACCACCATCATGCTTAAAAAAACCTTTTTCGCCTTTCTCCTTTCCTTTTTTGCCCTGGGCGCCCTCCATGCGACCCACATTGTCGGCGGCGAAATCAGCTACAAAATGCTTTCCTCCGGCGCATCGAACAATCTTTTCCGGATTGACATGACCGTCTATCGCGACTGTGAGCATGGTTTGCCGCCTTTCGATACCCCCGCTTTTCTCGGTATTTATGCTGCCGACAACCTGTCGGGTCCCTACACGGTAATCGAAGTCTTGTATCAGGATATCGATTCGATTCCGCTGGCCGGAAACGATCCTTGCCGGCTGGCGCCCAACGGCCTTTGCGTGGATGCAGCCTATTATTCGACCCAAGTCACCCTGCCGTACAATCCGATCGGGTACTACTTTGTTTACCAGCGCTGCTGCCGCAACGAAAGTGTCACCAACATTGTCGATCCCGTCAACACAGGGGCTACATTTTATGCCTTCGTATCGGCCAATGCCCAGTTGTATGGCAACGACAGTCCGGTCTGGGCGGATTATCCGCCAGTGGTCATCTGTCTGGGTCAGCCGCTCGTGTTCGACCACAGCGCAACCGACGTCGAGGGCGACAGCATTGCCTACAGTTTCTGTGCGCCGTACATGGGAGGGGGAAACATAACGGCAAACCCGAACGTGTACGGATGCAATGGCGCCATTCCCAATCCGCCCTGTCCGCCGCCTTACACCTGGGTCAATTACATGCCGGGGTATTCGCCCGAACAGCCGATGGGCGGCAACCCGGTGGTGGGCATCGACCCGATGACCGGCATTATATCGGGTACGCCCGACCATTTGGGCCATTTTGCCATTGCCGTCTGCGGGTCGGAATACCGCAACGGCGTCTTGTTCAGTCAGTTCCGCCGGGATATTCAGTTTATCGTGAGTTCCTGCAACCAGTCGGTGATCCTAAGTGCCCTGGCGCCTTCCGTCATTTGTGATACGACATTGTCAGAGATCGACATGGTAGTGGGCAACGGCACGCCGCCGTACTCTTTTCTGTGGAACACAGGGGCTACAACCCAGAGCCTTCCTTCGGTGACGCCGGGAATACCCTATTCCGTTACCATCACCGATGCTTCCAATTGCAGCACGCAGGCAACCATCCGGGGCAACGACTGCGTGTGGCCCGGCGATGCCGATTACAATGGTGTGGCCGACAATTTCGATGTGCTGGCCATCGGGCAATTCTTCGGCGATAACGGCCCCGAACGCCCGAACGCCTCGACGGACTGGATCGCCCAGCCGGCGCCGTTCTGGAGTGCGTACCAGCCTTCCGGCATCAATTCCAAACACATCGATTGCGACGGCGACGGGGCGGTCAACGTATTCGACGCACAGGTTGTGCTGGACAATTACAACGGTACGCACCCCACAGCCTTTCACCCGGTGTACGATCCCGCGGCGCCGACCCTCGCGGCCAATATCGACCTGCCGTATTTCACTCCGATTGATTTTGTCAACCTCGATATTACACTGGGCGACAGCCTAAACCCGGCCGAAGACGTGTACGGCATTGCTTTTACCCTCGAATGCGACCCGCCGGAAGCGATTATCAATACGCCGGTCTGGAATTTTAATGCCAACTGGACCTACTCGATTTTCGGCGATGAATATCATACCGTTCGAATCGCCAAGGCTTTCCCCGGAGAAGACGGTCGCGCAGAAGTTGCTATTTGCAATACCCGGCGCCTGTCGTTTCCAAGTTTGTACGGTCATGTCGTTACGCTGAGTTTTCAGCTCGACGATGAAATTCCGAACGGACCGGTCTCTTTTACGCTATCCAACGTACGTTTGATCAACGCACAGGGGGAGGTTCGGCCGGTCAATGTCGGAAACGCCGTGCTGGGGCTAAGTCCCGTGCAGGAGCCGGTTGCTGCCGGGGGGCAATTGCGCATCTACCCCAATCCTGCCAATGGCCGGGTGAGTTTGTACGGCCCGGTTCCGTTTAGGGCCGACGCTCGCGTAGATCTTATGGATGCCAACGGACGTTTGCTGCGCACACTTTCGGGCACTTCGGGCGCCGACGGCAGCCTGAACCTGAATTTGCCAGAACTGCCCGCCGGGTTTTATAGCTTGCGGGTCAGCAGCCCGGAAGGCGTGTTGGTGGGGAAGATGATGGCAGGGGAGTAAGATCAACTCACACAAACCCCATCGGCCGAAACGCTTCGCCCAGGATTTTATCGGCATCCGCTTTTAGCCAGCGCTTGAGCAGGGTGGCGTACACCTGCCGGAAATCTACCTGAAATTTCAGGTCGCCTTCGTCGAGATCGGCCAGGTCGGGCATAGGGTTGAGAATGCCTTTCTGCTTCAGGCTTCCACCCATGAAAAACATCTGGTTGGCGGTGCCGTGATCGGTGCCTCCGCTGGCGTTTTGCGACACGCGGCGCCCGAATTCGGAGAAGGTCACGACCAGCACGTCTTCCCAGCGGCCGTTGGCTTTGAGATCGGCGGCAAAGGCGCCGAGGGCTTCGTTGAGCTCGCGGAACAGCCGCTCCTGCTGGCCTGTCTGGTTGATGTGCGTATCGAAACTGCCGTGCGAGAGGTAGTACACCGAAGTGTCGGCATCCGCGAGGATGAGCGAGGCGATGGTGCGCAGGTGCCGGCCAAGCTCGGAATTGGGATAGTTGGACGCTGTGGCTTTGGCGCGACTTTTTTCAAACAAATAGTCGGCCGAAGCCATGGTTTCTGCCATGGTTTTGTACAGGTAGCCTACGGGAGAGTCGTCGTACACCTGTCCGGATGGGGAATTTTTCGGCTGCCTGACGGCGAGGTAATCGCGAAAGAACGGGCTGTCGGCGCTGTCGTACAGGCGTTTGGGCTCCTGCACCGCTATGCCGCGCAGTTCTTCGCCTTTGAGGGCGAGGCTGAGCGTGTCATCGATCTCGAGGATGGCCGTGGGGCGCTCGCAGCCCAGGCACTGGGCGTCGAGGTAACGGCCCAGCCAGCCTGTTTGCCAGATTTCGCTGGCCGGACTGGCGGTATGCCAGATGTCCATGCTGCGGAAATGGGAGCGGTCGGGGTTGGGGTAGCCCACGCTGTTGAGCACCGCGAGTTGGCCCTCGTCGTACAAGCTTTTGAAGCTCGTAAGCGCGGGATGCAGGCCGGCTTCGTCGGTGAGCCGCAGCGCTGCTTCGCGGGCGATGGCCAGGCGGGGGCGTTCGCGGTAATAAATGTCGTTGCGGGTGGGTACGACCGTATTCAGCCCGTCGTTGCCGCCGCTGAGCTGCAACACTACGAGCGCCCGGCCGTTGTGGGCCAAAGCGCCGGGGCGCCCGAATTCGTGCAGAAAATTGGGCAGCCACAGCGAAGCGGTAGCGAGCGAGGTGGTTTTGAGAAAATCCCGGCGTTTGAGCAGCATGGCAATTTTTTTTATGGTTGATGAGGGTTGATAAGGTTGATAAAAGGGGGGGCTCTCGGGATTTGACCATTGACAAGGGTAAATCGGGCTGGAAGAAGGTTTAAAAAAGTCGAGCGCGGCAATGCCCCTTTTATCAACCCTTCAACAAAGCTGAAACTCCGGCGTTGCCATCAGCTGAATGAATGTCGTTTTGATTCGTTTGTCGCGACTGCTGCGGTCGGTGTGTTCTTCGACAACATCGACCGGCGGCCGGGCTTCGGGCAATTGCCAGAGGTAACGGGCCATTTGGCCGGCCAGCTGATCGTCCGGGGTTTTGCCGAAGAGGTCGAGCACGGGCGTCCAGTTGACTTCCGACACGAGGCGTTTCTGGCGTTCGCGCAGGGCGTCGCCTTCGCCCATATTCTGGTCGTCGTCGTCTTTGGTATTGACGTTAAAGTCGCCCTGCCAGGCCACGAGTTGCGGGAGGCGGAGGCGCAGCATGAGCGAGGAGGCGTCGATCCAGGAGCGGCCGCCGGGCCAGCCGGCCACGTTGGGCGGGTAGAACAGGGTTTGTCCGAGGGCATTTTGCACCAGAATTTGCGAGAGCGGGTCCTGCGGTTCAAACGGCAGCGTGCGGCGCAGCCCCACCCAGAGCTCGACGGGTGATTTGATGCGCGCGCCGATGTTTTCAGGTTCATAAAACCAGGGACTGCCCACGATGTCGTCGAGCAGGCCGGTGATGCTGTATTTGCGCTGGAAAAAACGGGTGGCAAGGGCCTGAATACGGTCTTCCGGCACAATTTCCTCGTTGACGATAAAGCGGTAAACCTTGCGGGTGATGTACACGGCCGTCTGGGGTTGTTCGAGCAGAATGTCGAGCACATCGTCGCCGTTGAAAGGGCCGGTTTTGCCGAGCACGGTCTTCGGGCCTTCGTCGTGCGCGCGCTGGCGGAATACAAAATCGCCGTTGAGTTCGAAACCCCAGCCGGTAAAGGCGCGGGCGGCTTCCTTGATGTCGTTTTCGGTGTAATTGCCGCGCCCGAGGGTGAAGAGTTCCATCACTTCCCGGGCGAAATTTTCGTTGGGGTGTTGTTTTTTGTTCTGCTGGTTGTTGAGAAAAGCCAGCATGGCCGCGCTTTTCGACACGGCGCGGAGCAGGTCGCCGAAATTGCCCAGGGCGTTTTTGCGTAGAATATCGAGCAGCTGTTGCTGGTAAAGGATATTGATGTTGCGGCTGGCAAAATGCCCGTGCCAGAACAGCGCCATTTTTTCGCGCAGCTGGGCCTTGCTGTAAATCATTTCATTCAGCCAGCGGACGTTGAGGTTGCGCAGGTCTTCGCGGCTTTGCCGACGAATCTGGCGCTTTTTGTCCTTGTCGAGGTTGTCGCTTTCCATGCGCCCGATCTCGCCGGCGCCCATCAGCAGGCCCTTGACGGCATTGTCGGCCACGTCGTAATACTCCGGCTGACCGGTCGAAAATTCCTTGATTTTAGCCCACCAGGTGCTTTCCGGGCGTGACTCCCACGATTTCCACTCGGCCGTAGCCGGCCCGAAGCCGGTGCGCCAGAGCAGGTGCTGAAGTTTGAGTTGTTTGGATACGGACATACATCTAAGCGGTTATAAATCGAGCCGGGAAGATTGGCACGTGAGGTTTATAAGGGTTGTTGACGAGGGTTGATGAGGTTTATCAAACCTGGCGGCGGGAGGCATAAAAGCGACCGGGCGGCCTTTGCCGCCCGATCGCCTTACAACACGGGTGAATCAACGTAAACAAAGACGGCCAACGAGGCCGGATGTTTAACACCTTAACAGAAAATTAATTTTTTGGGGGTTGATGAGGGTTGATAGGGTTTATGAGGTTGATAAAAGGAGGGTGGATGCCCTCGGGGTCAGACCATTGCATTGAAGAAATAAACAGGCGACCAGTTTAAGAACGCCGAGAGCGCTTCTCCCCTTTTTATCAACCTCATCAACCCTCAAACAATCATTGATTCAACAGAATGGGCGCATCCTTGCCGCCCATAATGACCACTTTGGCGTTGGGCGAATTGGCCAGCTCGCGCTGGGCTTTGATGTACTCGTACTGGAGCAGCTGGTTGGTCAGCGTGCTGGTCAGGATGCGCTGGTAATCGGCGATACCCTGCGCTTCGACGCGCTTGCGTTCAGCTTCCTGCCGTTCTTTGTCGAGCACGAATTTCATCTTCTGGGCTTCCTGTTCGGCATTGATTTTCGATTCGATGGTTTGGCGCACCGATTCGGGCAGGGTGATGTTGCGGATCAGGAGTTGTTCGAGAATGAGACCCCGGTCGGCAAAGTCTTTTTCAATGCTTTGGAAAATCTTTTGCTGAAACTCGTCGCGTTTGGCGGAGTAGAGCGCCACGGCGTCGTAGAACACGGCGTTGTCGCGGATTTTGGTGCGCGCCAGGGGGCGTACGATTTTGTCCCTGATGCTCGGCCCGATGGTGCGCAGGATGTCGGGCGCCTTGTCGGGCACGATGTGGTACAGCACGGAGAGGTCGATCACTACTTCCAGGCCGTCGGCGGTGAGTACCCGAATGGCGTCGTCGCCCTCCTTGTCGCCCTCGTCGTGGAGGCCCGACATGGTGTAGTTCTGTGTACGCACGTCGAAATGCGTGACATCGACCAACGGATTAACGACATTGAGGCCTTCCGTGAGCACCTTGGGCTGCACTTTGCCGAAGAGGGTTTGCACGCCCACTTCGCCGGGTTCGATCTGTACGAAACATGCGCTCAACAAACCAAGCGCGACAAGGCTGATGCCCGCAATGCGGCCGATGCGGCCCGCAGTGGCGAAGTTGGGATTGACTTTGGAAATGGAATAGGTAACAAGGGCGATGAGAATGCCGAGTATGACAAAAAACATGACTTGAAGATTTGGTTTAACAGACGAAAGGTGCATCCCCGGAGGAGGGGGATGGGGCTTTTTTTCGATGAAAAGAGATGGAAAGACGTCAAAGCAGGCTATTCCAGCGGGTGTTTGGAAAGTATGTCCTTTACGTCCTGCTCCAGAGCCGGTAAATAAACCTTGATAACCTGCCAAACAGTGTCGATACTAATGCCGAAATAGTCATGAGCTATAAAGTTTCGAAACCCTTTTCAGACAAAGATGGCATGACGGAGTATTTTCTCTCGAAAATAGGGTCGCACATACTTCAAATGCGCAACATCGACCTCCGTGTCAAAAATTTTTTTCAAAAAATCTTCCAGTTCCAAACGGGTTTCAAGCAGGTATTTCACCCCTGGGCGGAACTCTACCAAAATATCAACATCACTCTTTTTTGTTTGCAAATTGCGGGCATAGGAGCCAAAAAGACCAAGCTCTGCAATGCCGAACCGGTCTTGCAAAATTGCCTTGTTGGCGCGTAGTTTTTCCAAAACTTCCGCCTGAGTGTACATGCCTACAAATATACAGGGTTCAAAGGCATTCGCCAAGCGTGAGCCTGGCCCTTACTGCACCGCTGCAAACTGGCGCAGGAAGCGCACGTCGTTGTCGAACAGCATCCGGATGTCGGGAATATTGAACAGGCGGAGCGCCTGCCGTTCGATGCCCATGCCGAAGGCGAAACCCGAATATTCTTCGGGGTCGATGCCGCAATTGAGCAGCACCTGGGGATCGACCATGCCGCAACCCAGAATTTCGAGCCAGCCGGTGCCTTTGGTGAGGCGGTAGTTTTCTTCCGTGTCGGTGCCGAGCCAGACGTCCATTTCGGCGCTGGGTTCGGTGAAAGGGAAGAACGAGGGGCGGAGGCGGATTTTCGGCGCGCCAAACATTTCCTGCGCGAAATACAGCAGCGTCTGTTTCATGTCGGCAAACGACACGCCGCGGTCGATGTACAGGCCTTCCACCTGGTGAAACTGCGCGTGCGAGCGGGCCGAGATCGTTTCGTTGCGGAACACGCGCCCGGGCGCGATGATGCGGATCGGCGGTTTGCGGTTTTCCATCACGCGAGCCTGCACGGGCGAGGTGTGCGTACGCAGCAGAATACCCGGCGCATCGACGATGTAGAACGTGTCCTGCATGTCGCGCGCGGGGTGGTCTTCCGGCGTGTTCATGGCCGTGAAGTTGTGCCAGTCGTCCTCGATTTCGGGGCCGTCGGCCACCGAGAAGCCCATGCGGGTGAAGATTTCGACGATGCGGTTGAGCGTGAGCGAGACGGGGTGGCGCGAGCCCAGCGGAAGCGGCTCACCCGGGGCGCTGAGGTCGAGTTGCACGCCGCCGCTGCCGGCAGATGCCGATTCGAATGCCTCGCGGGTACTGCGGACCTTTTCTTCCACCAGCTGCTTGAGCGTGTTGACCAGTTGTCCGAATTCGCGTTTACGCTCGTTGGGCACGTTGCGGATTTCAGCCATCAACTGCTCGAGCACGCCCTGCACGGTTTTGGACCCCTGAAAACGGATGCGGAACGCTTCGAGTGCTTCGGGGTTTGCAAGGGTTTCCGCTTCGGCGGCGGCAATGGCTTCCTGTACTTTGGCGAATATGTCGGACATGGTGGAAAAGAAAATGACGGGCGGCAAAGGTCGGAAAATTCCGCTTTCTGCGCGCATGAGGGTTAAAGTAACAATGCGGACAGCCGTGCCGTTCCAATGGACGAAGGTGAGAGCGTCCGAGATTTTTATTTTTTTCGTGAAAATTATCGGATATTTTTCAAAACGAATACCTGTGCAGCCCTTCGTCCGGCGCCGTTTTTTCACTGTCTCCAACGGGCATTTTTGACAAAATTTGCTTCAAAACAGCTTGCTCTGCCAAGCCGGCGCGCAGCCGGAGTACGTCCAGCGCCAGCAAACTTTCATTGGCACGCGCGGCATGCAGATACCTGGCCAGCCAACCAGGTCTACCTGACATATCTCCCATTATATCCAAACTGTACGGATTAGCGCCCTCGTCGGGTAGCAATATGCCATAAAAGCGCCCCAAACTATCGGCAGCCTGTTGCAAACCAGCGATCTTTTCGGGTGAAACCGGCATGATGATACTGCGTTGGGTATTGCGCAATCCAGGTTCGTTGGATGTTTGTATACATGCCCTTATCGCTTCCTGCACGAATTGCCGCAAACTGTCGGCTTGCCCGGCCTGAACATATAGTGCCCGATTTTTTGCAGATGGAAGCACTTCTTTGCGCCTTGAGATTTCATTGAACATATCATGGCGAAACTCTGCTGTTTTCTTTTCCGCATCAACTGCCGTCAGATGTACAAAATGAAGCAGCTCCTTGTCGCGAAAATGACGTTTTACAATATAGCCAATCAACACGGCGATGATGGTCAGATAGCCCAGATGCCAGAAGAAAAACCGATGCTTTGTCATGGAGCAATGGCGATTTTTAAAAATATAGAGGCCGCAGAGAAACGACTTTCCCTGCGGCCTCCGCGCACATTGTGTGAATTTTATGCACCAATCAATGCTGCACCCGCATGACCCGCTGAACAGCCGTACCGCCGGCTGTTTGCAAACGGAGCAGCATCAGACCCTGCGGGGCATTGCCAAGTTCGAACTGTGCGGAATGGCGTCCTGCTTCATACTGCTTGTTTTGCTGCGCCACCACGCGGCCGTCGGCGTCGCTCAGGGTCAGGGTGGCAGCGCAGGCTTCGGGCAAATCGAAGGAAACCGAAATCCGGTCTTTGGCCGGGTTGGGCTGCACGGGGTACAGCACGGGCGCCTGGCGACCTGCTTCGGCCGGAATAAATTCCAGTTGCGCAGCCAGGAGCTCCTGCTGGCGACTGTACAACATCGCCGGTGTGGGCGCCGAGGCAAGGCTGAGCACATCGTGTATCTGACCAGCCTGTAATGCCGTGAATACGAGTGTAAAGGCCGTCTGGCGGCTGTCTTTGCCCTGCACGGTCGGGTCGAGCAGCGCCGTGGCAAACCAGGCAGCCGATACCTGATGGCTGCCGGTGAACGCAGCAGTCATTTCAAGGGGCAACAAGCCGCCTTCCATGTAGTTGAGGGAGAGGAAAGCGGGGTTGTAATCGAGGCTCATCTGGAAAGCCGCGATGCCGTCGAGATCGGGCGTGATCAGATCAATCCGTACTTCCTGGCCCGCTTCGAAACTGAGGTCGGGCGCGAGGAAATGCAGGGCCGCTTTCTGGCGGTCTTCGGCCGGCGCGGCCAGGCCTGAAGGCTGTGCCGACGCGTCGAGGTCGCCGGTTTTTACCACGGTGAAGTCGGGCTGAGCCGTAGCGCCCGTGGCCAGGCAAAGGGCAATGTTGCCGGGTGGTATGGCCGGGCTTTGAATATTGTACCCGGCAGGTACGAATTTCCAGACGGGCACATTGGCGGGCAGCTCGCTGGAAGCGCCGAGGATGAGGTTCAGCACGGTTTGCCAGTCGGCCGGAGTTACCTGGCCGTCGCCATCGGCATCGGCGGCATATACGTCGAGCGGAGAGGGGAGTGCCAGGGTGCCATCGCTGTGCGCGGCATTGAGCAGGGCGTCGAGCACCGTAAGGCCATCGGCGGCCGGGCCGGCGAGCGAGGGTGTAATGAGGTAATTGCAACCGACGGGCAGGCCATTGGTAAACTGGTAGTTGCCATTGGCGTCGGTGATGGCCGACTGGACGGCGTTGTTGCTTTTGAGCGCGGTGACGGTCACGCCCGGCGCCGGGTGTAGCTGGGCCGTTGAAATATTGCCGCTAACAGGCCCCGACGGTCCGCAGGCGTTGCTGTTGTCCTGTACGATCACATAGGTTTCGCAATAGGAAGCGTTGCCGGCGGCATCGATCGACCAGATTTCCACGGGCTGGGTACCGATTTCAGTACAATCGAAAGTAACCGAGTGGCTGTCGTAAGGGAAGCCCGTGCCCGTGCCCGATTTGCGAATGCCGTATTTCAATTGCTGGCTGGGCGTGCAGTTGTCAAAAGCATAGTAGAGAAAATCGGTATCCCACATCGTAATCATGCCGGTTTGCATGATATTGACACTCAGGCCGTTGTAGCAAACCACGGTGGGCGGTTTGCAATCTTTTACCACGAATGTGTATTCGCAGATTTTTTCATTACCGCAACCGTCGGACACGATCCATTTGATCTTGTGCGTACCGTAGGGCAATTCCGGAACGACATAGGTGCCCGGTGCGGCCTGTGTATTCCAGCGAACTGCCGCAATGCGGTTGTTGCCGCTGACGGTTTCCTGCAAGGCAAAGCCGTATTTCTGGTTGCTGGCGACATTGCGCTGGTCGAAAGCGCGGGCCGTGCCGCCGGAATAGTTGGGTGTATTGAAGTTGTTGTAATACACCGTATTCGAAGGAGGAAGGTTGTTGGAGGCGATCACGGTCTCCATCGTTCCTGTGCCGTCGAGGTCGAGGAAAAGCTGGTATTGCACCTGAATATTTGGGCCTGAACAGGCGTCGGTAGTGGAGATGGACAAGTCTGCCGGGCCCTCACAGAGGTTGTGCGAAGTGCCGTCCCACCAGTACATGGCGTTCCAGAGCTGGCCGTTGTTTTCGGTCAGGTCGCAGAAGGTGACAGGCGATGCCGGGCAATTGAGCACGACGGGCGCCTGGGTATCCAGCACTTTAATGATCTGGTGATATTCGAGGTAGCCGTGGTTCCAGGAGTCGCCATTGACGGTCGGGCCGATGTCCGAGTTCATCGGATTGAGAATCAGGTAAGGCGAGTACGTGTTGGGGTTGTAATCGCACCACCAGATCAGGCGGAAGCGGCGGTCGATTTTGTAACAATCGGGCGTAGCGGTGCTGTAAAACACCTGGTCATGTATGGAAACACCGACGTTGAAGCCGTTGCAATAGCCATACTGCGTAATGACGGGCCACACGGTATCGGCCGTCACGCCACAGCCATAGAGGGTGGCGTCGTCGGGGAATTTGACGGTGTAATAGGTTTGGCTTTGGGCGTCGGCTTTGAGATAAAAGACGAAGGAGACGAGCAGGAGTAAAAATTGTCGCATAGGTTAAAAGATTGTTTTAGGCCACGAAAATAAGTGATGCGACGTCTAATGGGATGGGGAGAAGTGAATTTACCACTATTCGGGTACTGTGGCGCCGACCGTAGCGCCGACCTCCAGGTCGGTGACACTGAGAGAAGGAACAACCCGCGATTATCAGCCATGGCTGGTAGCGCTTCTACTTATCTATCGATCGTGGCATTTGCTTGTAATCGCGGGTTACTGCCGCCCTCAGACGCGCCGACCTGGAGGTCGGCGCTACAGGCGGCGCTACAGGTCAATCCACAATCATCTCCACCCGGTCAAGTTCCTGATTCACAATCCCTTCCGGCAATTCCCTGAACTCGTACTGCTGGTTGCGCAGGCGCGGATCAAAACCCGCTTCGCGGATGGCTTGTTGGATGCCATCGGCGGTAAAACGGAAACGCGCGCCGGCGGCCGACACCACGTTTTCCTCGATCATGATAGAGCCGAAATCGTTGGCGCCCGCGTGGAGGCACACCTGGGCCACCTGTTTGCCCACGGTCAGCCAGGAGGCTTGTATGTTGATCACGTTGGGCAGCATGATGCGGCTCATGGCGATCATGCGCACGTATTCGTCGCCCGTCACGGCATTGCGGGCGCGTTTGAGTTTGCGGAGAATGGTGTCTTCGTCCTGAAAGGGCCAGGGAATAAAAGCCAGAAAACCCTTGGCGTCGGCCGGTTTTTCCGACTGCACCTGCCGGATGGCGGCGAAGTGCTCCATACGTTCGAGGTTGGTTTCGATATGGCCGAACATCATGGTTGCCGAGGTGGTGAGCCGCAACTGGTGGGCGGCGCGCATCACGTCGAGCCATTCCTCGCCGCCGCATTTGCCTTTGGAGATCAGGCGGCGCACCCGGTCGCTGAGGATTTCGGCGCCGGCGCCCGGCAGCGAATCCAGGCCGGCAGCCTGCAGTTCCTTGAGCACGTCGTAGTGGCTCATGCCTTCCAGTTTGGCGACGTGGGCGATTTCAGGGGGGCCAAGGGCGTGCAGTTTGAGGCGCGGGTAGAGCTGTTTCAGCTGGCGGAACAGGTCGGCGTAATATCGAAGGCCCAGATCGGGATGGTGGCCGCCCTGCAAGAGCAGCTGTTCGCCACCGAATTGGAAGGTCTCCTCGATCTTTTGTTTGTACTGTTCGATGGTGGTGATGTACGATTCCTCATGCCCCGGCCGCCGGTAGAAATTGCAGAATTTGCAGTTGGCGATGCACACGTTGGTCGTGTTGGAATTGCGGTCGATGATCCAGGTCACGATGTTGCCCGGCACATGGTGCTGGCGCAGGCGGTTGCCCACGTACATGAGCTCGGCGGTAGACGCGTTTTCAAACAAAAAAACGCCTTCTTCGGGTGTCAGCCATTCGAGGCGCAGGGCGCGGTGGAGGAGGTCGGAAACGGACATGAGTATATGGATGGCGGAAGGGGTGGTTTCAATTTTTTTTGAAAACAAAAAAAGGATCAATATGGTTGATCCCGGCGCCGCAAATGTCCGGGTTTTGCGGTGGAATAGATACAACTTATCTTTCTTGCCAAATGAAAACCTGCATTTGTCATGGCAGAATTCTCCAAAGAAGTTACTGGCAACCAACTCATCCTCCAATGCCTCGACTCTGCCAACCTCGTCTCCAAACCTGTCCGCGAAAAAATGATCCACGAAATCTGCCTGCCCCGGCGCTCGTAGGCTGTTGATATGTCCTCGTTTTTGCCTATATTTGTGGTCTTGTAACTTTGTTTGGATTTAGAAAGTCAATTGACGTATGGGTGATACTCAAAAAATAATGTTGACCGTGCCGGCATCACGTATGGATGCTCTGATGGAATTACTCCGACAATTTGAATCCGTAAAAATTGAACTGCTGGAAGAAATTGTGATGCGATATGTGCGAACTGCGCCTGGAAAACCTGTGATCACCGACGAAGAAATTGCGGACATTCTAATGGAAACACGTTACGGAAAACCGCAAGAGACCCGTTGATGAGGTTGGTTTTTGACAATAACATCTGGATTAGTTTTGCGATAGGCAACCATATGAAGGACATTCCGGCCATACTTTTAAGACCGGATATTGAACTCTTTGCGTGCAGGGAATTGATAGAAGAATTTGAACGCGTTTGCCAATACGAAAAGATTAAACATCACCTCAAGCCCGAACGCCTTGTATCTACGATTGAACTGATTCATATCAAGGCGTCAATAGCAGAAATTACCAATAGATTAGCCGACTTTTCCGATCCAAAAGATAATTATCTTTTGGATTTGTGTGCCGAAGTTGCCGCTGATTTTCTCGTAACAGGAGACAAAAGATTGCTTTTGTTAAATGTCAATCGGACGACAAAAATCATTACATACAATGAATTGCGTGATCTCCTGGGAATAAAAGGCTGATTCATTCCTGCGTGGAACCTTTTTCGTATCCCCGCCGTTAACCCCCTCGCCCCGGCAAAATAATTTTCGCCTTATCCAGTTCAAAACCCTGTCAGCGGCGCCCGTGCCGCCGACCGAAGTGCAACGCCGGCGGAGCGCTTCGCGTCTATAGATACTCATGTCATCCGTACAGATTCAAAAAGAAACATTCTGGCAACGCGTGTGGCGGGTGCTGAAGCAGGCCGTCAACGGTGAAGAACAGGAATTTACCTCGGGCAGTATCGACCGGGCCATCGTGCTCCTGTCGATCCCGATGATCCTGGAAATGATGATGGAGTCGCTGTTTGCCGTGGTGGATGCCTTTTTCGTGGGCCGCGTCGGCACCGAAGCCGTGGCCACGGTTGGCGTTACCGAAACCGTGCTGACCCTGATCTATTCCATTGCTATCGGCCTGAGCGCGGCGGCCACAGCCACCGTCGCGCGCCGCATCGGCGAGGGCGACCGCGAAGCGGCCGCCCGGGCAGGGGCGCAGACGATCCTGATCGCGCTGGCCCTGTCGGCCCTGATTGCCATACCCGGCTTTCTGTTCGCCAAAGACATCCTGCACCTGATGTCGAAAGACCCCGGCGTGGCCGAACACGGTGCGTCATTTACCCGCCTGTTGCTCACCGCCAACCTGCCCATCCTGCTGCTCTGGATGCTCAACGGTATTTTCCGGGGCGCCGGCGACGCCGCCACGGCCATGCGCGCACTCTGGATCGCCAATGCCGTGAACATCGTCCTTTGTCCGCTTTTTATCTTCGGATGGGGGCCTTTTCCCGAACTCGGGGTGCTTGGCTCGGGCGTGGCGACCACCATCGGGCGCTCGACCGGCGTTGCCTACCAGCTGTGGCAGCTGTTTGGCGTAGGCCGCATTATCCACTTGAAAAAAGCGCATTTCAAGCCCAGTTTGGACATCCTTGGCCGCCTCATCCGCGTCGGCGCAGGGGGCACAGGCCAATACCTCATCGGGTCGTGCAGCTGGATTTTTATGATCTACCTCCTGGGCCAGGAAGGCAAGGACGTACAGGCAGGTTACACGATTGCCATTCGCCTCATGATCTTCAGTCTGCTGCCCGCCTGGGGCATGGCCAATGCCGCGGCCACGCTTGTCGGACAAAACCTTGGCGCCGGCCACCCCGAACGGGCTGAAAAATCGGCCTGGCGGGCGGGGTATTTCAACATGATCTTTCTGGCGATCATCGGGTTGATCTATCTGATCGCTTCACCGCTGTTCATCCGGATTTTTACCGATGTGCCGGAGGCCATACAGGCCGGCTCGATGGCCCTGCGTATTATGGCGGCAGGTTACGTGTTTTACGGCTACGGTATGATCCTTTCCCAGGCGATCAACGGCGCAGGGGATACCCGAACCCCGACGATCATTAATTTTATCTGCTTCTGGCTCCTCGAAATGCCGCTGGCCTGGCTGCTCACCCTGTACTTCGGCTGGGGGCAACTGGGCGTGTATATCAGTATCGTAGTGGCGGAAACCGTACTGGCGATTATCGCCATGTGGGTGTTTCGGCGCGGTAAATGGAAACTGGCGCAGGTCTGACCGGGACGATTTACATTTGTCGCATGAGAAATGTCCTGCCAATCCTGTTGCTCCTGCTGCTGGCTTCCTGCGGCGATTCATCCGAACAGCGCTACGACAAGATCGCGACCGGCTTTTGCGAATGCACGAGCCGACTGGCGGAAATGAACCGTCAGTACGCCGAACTGGCCAACGATACCACGGGCCGGGCGCTCACTGCCCTGCAGGACATGCAGGCGGAATACAACAAGGCCAAGGAATGTTCGGCTGCCATTATCGGGCAGTTTGGCAAATTGAAACCGGAAGAACTGAGTGCCGTACAAAAGGCTTTGGCAGGCAAATGCCCGGATCTGACGGAACAACAGGATTTGCTGCAGGAAATGCTGGGAGATTAGTGCCAACCCTCCACGTCGGCGCTACTGGCGCTACATCGTATATTTGCCGGTATTATGGCCTGGATTGCTCTCGAAGGAATGCGCTTTCACGCCTATCATGGCGTGTATGAAGCGGAAAAACTGCTCGGCGGCGAATATGTCGTCGATCTCTACGTCCGTACCGGTATTGCCAAAGCCGCGGCTGCCGATAATGTGGAGGCGACAATCAACTACGAAACCATTTACCAGATTTGTCGACTGGAAATGGACCAGCCCCGTCAACTGATCGAAACGGTGGTCGCCAAAATCGTCGGGCGAATGAAACACCAGTTCAATACCATGGAAGCCCTGCGCATCCGGGTTCGCAAACTGCATCCGCCGATTGGCGGCCGTATCGATGCGGCCTTTGTGGAAGAAATCCTGGAATTCGTATCGGATTGCCCGCGCTGCAAGAAAAAATTCATCAGCTACGGCGACGACTGCTGGGAACGCTTCCCCAACCTGCACCCGGCTACACGGGAAGCCCTCACGCGACAGTTTGGGCCAAAGTGCCTGTGCGACGATTGTCTGAAGTTTTATCAAGGATAGTCGCCACGACGCTCTCTCCGTCGGCCGACAAATGATCGAGCCGAACGCCGGCAATACTGTTCAGCAAACCTTCCGCGGCGGGCACTTCTATCTTGATGTAATTGTCGGTAAAGCCGCTCAGCAAACCTGCATCCCGGTGATGCTCGAAAAGCACAGGCCTTGTCGTGCCGAGGTGGGCGCGGTAAAATTCACGCCGTTTCATTTCCGACAATCCCCGCAAGGCCTGGTTGCGGCGGCGGCGCTCCTCAACCGGCACGACGCCGGGCATTTCAGCAGCGGCTGTGTTGGCGCGCTCCGAATAGGTGAACACATGGAGGTAGGAAACCTCCAGTTCGTTGAGGAAGCGGTAGCTCTCCAGAAAATCCGCCTCGGTCTCGCCGGGGAAACCAACAATGACATCACAGCCGATGCAGGCATGCGGCATAAGGCGTCGGATGGTGGCTACCCTGTCCTGATACAAATCACGGCGATAGCGTCGGCGCATGTCGCGCAGTTGCTTGTCATTGCCCGATTGAAGGGGAATGTGAAAGTGAGGCATAAAACGCGCACTTTCAGCAACCATTTGAATGATTTCGTTGGTCAGCAAATTGGGCTCGATGCTGGAAATACGGTAGCGGGCAACCGTTTCCAGATGGTCCAATTCACGGATCAGGTCGATAAACAACGCTTCCTTTTTCACCCGGGTTCCTTCGATCACTTCGGTGCCGTTGCCGAAATCGCCGAGATTGACTCCGGTCAGCACGATCTCGCGCGCACCCATGGCGGCAATGTCGCGGGCGTTGTGCAGCACGTTTTCGACGGTGTCGGAGCGGCTGGCGCCCCGCGCTTGCGGGATGGTGCAAAAGGAACATTTGTAATCGCAACCGTCCTGCACCTTGAGAAAGGAGCGGGTGCGGTCGCCAAAGGAAAAGGAGGCCGTGAAAGTGTTGACGTCACGCACGTCGCCGGCGCGCACCATACCCTTGCCGGGCGCTTTGGAAAGATCGTCGACGTAATCGAGAATGCGGAATTTTTCGCCTGCGCCCAACACCAGATCCACGCCTTCGATACCGGCGATTTCTTCGGGTTTGAGCTGCGCATAGCAACCCGTTACCACCACGAAGGCATCGGGGCGCTGGCGTAGCGCCCGGCGGACGATCTTGGCGCACTCGCGATCGGCCTGCTCGGTCACCGAACAGGTATTGATCACATAGATATCGGCGCCTTCCTCGAATTTGACCGGCAAATAGCCATTGTCTTCGAAAAGCCGGGCGAGTGCCGAACTCTCCGAAAAATTCAGTTTGCAACCGAGGGTGTGAAAAGCGACGCTGCGGGGTGTTGCCATTTTTTATCAAAAAGTCGGCAAAAGTACGCCCTTTTTACCGTTAAAACCGGCTTTTAATATGCAAATCCAACGTTAAAAGCGATGTACTCGGCCACGGCTTTATGGGCTTTCAGCGAAACGCCGACCTGCGGGCGCAGCCGTGTGTGGCCGATTGGGGGCAAATAGTAGCGGGAAGTCAGCTTGCTGTACCAGTTGGCGAATGTAAACTGGTTGATGGGGCGCCCCACGTAATATCCTGTCTGCAATTGCACCCCTATGCTGCCGAACAAAAATTCGTCGGCCACAAACAGGGCAAAGCGTTGGGCGGCCTGCCGGGCATCGCGCCGACGCTCGAAATCGCCCACGTGCCAGGCCCATCGATACACCGCCACGTTGTTCTCATAATCGAAACCCAGCAGGGCCCGGTTGACCTGATTGAAGTGAAAATGGCCTGCTGCCGAGAACACCCAAACGGGGTATTTCGGGCCATCGATGACGGCGTACTCGACCGTTGCCCTGCCGGCCTGTACCTGAAACCCCAGCCGGTGCGCAGGCCGGCGGGATGCTGTAACAGATTGAAAATCAGATTTTTTTAGAGGTTTTAACTGCCCGGAAAGCGAAATGAACGCCGATGGCAGGTTGACGCCGAGATTGGGCAGTGCGCCGCTGCCATTGGAGAAATGATTGAGGCTGTACCCGGCCGCGATGCGCCACCAGGGCCCCGGCCGGTATTCGCCGTACAGTTTGAACTGGGTGTAATTGTTCCAGTGCGAGCCGATGGCATTTTGCGAGGGATTGTCGAAGTAGTCGTAGGGGCGCGTGACCCAGGCCAGCCCCGTGCCTACGCGAAAATGAACCGCCCAGGAATACCGGCGAACAATCGGAACCGTAAGGCTCGGCAAGAGGCCGTAAGCCTCGCCATGCGAGCCCTCTCCGAGGCTGAAACGAGACAGCGACAACCCCATATCGGGATAGCGATGCCATACCTGCCAGGGGCTTTGCCCCAGCGTCTGGAGGCGAATGCCCAACTCCTGGGCCCAGAGCAGCTCGCCGGTGCGGGTGGTCAGTTTGGGTGTGTGCCGCCAGACACGGCCGCTGTAAAGCCCGCCCTCGACCGACCATTGCTGGCCGAAAACCGACACGCCATTGAACATCAACAGACTTGAAAACACAAGAAAAAAATAGAACGGAGACTGTTTCAAGGCAAGGCAATTGGATGTGGTAATCGTATAAAATTCTTAAAAAACGACGATATGGCGTGTTAAAAGGGCTGATTTGTTAGAAAAACGTTATTCAGTTTGACGATTTAACTAAAACAAGGCAATCTTGCCCTTGCAAAATCAGACTTTCACACCGGTCTGATTGATTTCACCTCACTACTGTACATTTTTCAACCTTATTCACAACATGCACAAATCAGTTTCGCTTGGCATTCTGGTATGCCTCTCCCTTTTGTCCGGTTCCTTGATGGCTCAAAATCAGGAAAAATTGTTCGGCGGCGACGCAACGGACGCCAAATTTCGCAAAAATGTTTTCGTAGAAGGCCTGGGCAACGGTTTGCTGATCTCGGCCAACTATGACATGCGCTTCAAACGCGGCGCTTCCGACGGGCTCGGTTTCCGGGTCGGTATCGGCGGCGGAAGTGTGGAAGGCTACACTTCCAACAACGACTACATTAATGGCAACGTGATGACCTTCCCGTTGAGCGTCAACTACCTCGCCGGCAAACGCCGCAGCTATTTCGAAGCGGGGCTGGGCATCACCCCCGTTTTTGTCAATGCCGACCTCGCTATTTTCGAAGATGAAATTTACTCTGGAAAAGGCTGGGGCGCCGCGGGCTTTATCAATGTAGGCTATCGCTTTCAGCCCATCCGCAACGGGGTTATGTTTCGCCTCGACTGGACGCCGGCCATTACCTCAGAGGGTTTCTTCCCCGGCTTTTTCGGCGCTTCACAACCGATGGCGTCGGTGACGGTGACGGAGTAGGTCGTGTTGGACGTGATGCCGGAGAACGTAGCCGTCTGGCTGCTGCCGCCGCTGTTGGACCATGTGTAGGTGCTGTACCCGCTGCCTGCATCGAGGGTGACGTTGCCGCCGCTGCACACGCTGGTCGGGCCGGTGATGGCGGGCGTCGGGTTGGCATTTACCGAGACGCTATGGGTATCGGAGCCGGAGCAGTTGTTGCCATCGGTGACGGTGACGGAGTAGGTCGTGTTGGACGTGATGTTGGAGAACGTAGCCGTCTGGCTGCTGCCGCCGCTGTTGGACCATGCGTAGGTGCTGTACCCGCTGCCTGCATCGAGGGTGACGTTGCCACCGCTGCACACGCTGGTCGGGCCGGTGATGGCGGGCGTCGGGTTGGCATTTACTGTAACGGAATGGGTATCTGTACCGACACAACCGATGGCGTCGGTGACGGTGACGGAGTAGGTCGTATTGGACGTGATGTTGGAGAACGTAGCCGTCTGGCTGCTGCCGCCGCTGTTGGACCATGCGTAGGTGCTGTACCCGCTGCCCGCGTCGAGGGTGACGTTGCCGCCGCTGCACACGCTGGTCGGGCCGGTGATGGCGGGCGTCGGGTTGGCATTTACCGAGACGCTATGGGTATCGGAGCCGGAGCAGTTGTTGCCATCGGTGACGGTGACGATAGGTCGTATTGGACGTGATGTTGGAGTATGTAGCCGTCTGGCTGCTGCCGCCCCAGCTGTTGGACCATGCGTAGGTGCTGTACCCGCTACCCGCGTCGAGGGTGACGTTGCCGCCGCTCCTGGTCGGGCCGGTGATGGTGGGCCGGGTTGGCACCGAGACGCTTTGGGTATCGGAGCCCAGTTGTTGCCATCGGTGACGGTGACGGGTAAGTCGTGTTGGACGGATGTTGGAGAACGTAGCCGTCTGGCTGCTGCCGCCCGCTGTTGGACCATGCGTAGGTGATGTACCCGCTGCCTGCGTCGGCGTGACGTTGCCGCCGCAGACACTGGTCGGGCCGGTGATAAGGCCCGGTTGGCATTTCGGATGGAGCCGGAGCAGTTGTTGCCATCGGTGACGGTGTAGGTCGGACGTGATGCCGGAGAACGTAGCCGTCTGGCTGCTGCCGCCGCTGTTGGACCATGCGCCCGTGATGCTGTACCCGCTGCCCGCGTCGAACACGTTGCCGCCGCTGCACACGCTGGTCGGGCCGGTAATGGCGGGCGCCGGGTTGGCATTTACCGAGACGCTATGGGTATCGGAGCCGGAGCAGTTGTTGCCATCGGTGACGGTGACGGAGTAGGTCGTGTTGGAAAAGCCGTCTGGCTGCTGCCGCCGCTGTTGGACCATGCGTAGGTGCTGTACCCGCTGCCCGCGTCGAGGGTGACGTTGCCGCCGCTGCACACGCTGGTCGGGCCGGTGATGGTGGGCGTCGGGTTGGCATTTACCGAGACGCTATGGGTATCGGAGCCGGAGCAGTTGTTGCCATCGGTGACGGTGACGGAGTAGGTCGTGTTGGACGTGATGTTGGAGAACGTAGCCGTCTGGCTGCTGCCGCCGCTGTTGGACCATGCGTAGGTGCTGTACCCGCTGCCCGCGTCGAGGGTGACGTTGCCGCCGCTGCACACGCTGGTCGGGCCGGTGATGGCGGGCGTCGGGTTGGCATTTACCGAGACGCTATGGGTATCGGAGCCGGAGCAGTTGTTGCCATCGGTGACGGTGACGGAGTAGGTCGTGTTGGACGTGATGTTGGAGAACGTAGCCGTCTGGCTGCTGCCGCCGCTGTTGGACCATGCGTAGGTGCTGTACCCGCTGCCTGCATCAAGGGTTCGCTGGTCGGGCCGGTGATGGCGGGCGTCGGGTTGGCATTTACTGTAACGGAATGGGTATCTGTACCGACACAACCGATGGCGTCGGTGACGGTGACGGAGTAGGTCGTATTGGACGTGATGTTGGAGAACGTAGCCGTCTGGCTGCTGCCGCCGCTGTTGGACCATGCGTAGGTGCTGTACCCGCTACCCGCGTCGAGGGTGACGTTGCCGCCGCTGCACACGCTGGTCGGGCCGGTGATGGCGGGCGTCGGGTTGGCATTTACCGAGACGCTATGGGTATCGGAGCCGGAGCAGTTGTTGCCATCGGTGACGGTGACGGAGTAGGTCGTATTGGACGTGATGTTGGAGTATGTAGCCGTCTGGCTGCTGCCGCCGCTGTTGGACCATGCGTAGGTGCTGTACCCGCTACCCGCGTCGAGGGTGACGTTGCCGCCGCTGCACACGCTGGTCGGGCCGGTGATGGTGGGCGTCGGGTTGGCATTTACCGAGACGCTATGGGTATCGGAGCCGGAGCAGTTGTTGCCATCGGTGACGGTGACGGAGTAAGTCGTGTTGGACGTGATGTTGGAGAACGTAGCCGTCTGGGGCCGCCGCTGTTGACCATGCGTAGGTGCTGTACCCGCTGCCTGCGTCGAGCGTGACGTTGCCGCCGCTGCACACGCTGGTCGGGCCGGTGATGGCGGGCGTCGGGACGCTATGGGTATCGGAGCCGGAGCAGTTGTTTTGACGGTGACGGAGTAAGTCGTGTTGGACGTGATGTTGGAGAACGTATCTGTACCTGTTGGACCAAGGTGCTGTACCCGCTACCCGCGTCGAGGGTGACGTTGCCGCCGTGACGGTGACAGTCCAGGTCGCGTCGGTGACGGGACGGAGTAGGTGATGTGATGCCGGAGAACGTAGCCGTGGATGCCGCTGTTGGACCCGCTTGCTACCCGCGTCGAACGCTGCACACGCTGGTCGGGCCGGTGATGGCCGCTGCTATTTCGGAGCCCAGTTGTTGCCATGACGGTGCGAGGTCGTGCTGTAGCCGTCTGGCTGCCCGCTGTTGGACCATGCGACAGGTGCTGTACCCGCTACCCGCGTCCGTGACGTTGCCGCCGCTGCACACGCTGGTCGGGCCGGTGATGGCATTTACCGAGACGCTATGGGTATCGGACAGTTGTTGCCATCGGTGACGGTGACGGAGTAGGTCGCTGGACGTGATGCCGGAGAACGTAGTGTCTGGCTGGCCGCCGCTGTTGGACCATGCATAGGTTGTACCCGCTATGGTACGTTGCCGCCGCTGCACACGCTGGTCGGGCCGGTGATGGCGGGCGTCGGGTTGGCATTTACCGGACGTGGGTATCGAGCCGGAGCAGTTGTTGCCATCGGTGACGGTGACGGAGTAGGTCGTGTTGGACGTGATGCCGGAGAACGTAGCCGTTTCTGCCCGCCGCTGTTGGACCATCGTAGGTGATGTACCCGCTTCCGCATCGACACGTTACCGCTGCACACGCTGGTCGGGCCGGTGATGGCGGGCGTCGGGTTAGCATTTACTGTCACGGAATGGGTATCTGTACCGACACAACCGATGGCGTCGGTGACGGTGACGGAGTAGGTCGTGTTGGACGTGATGTTGGAGTATGTAGCCGTCTGGCTGCTGCCGCCGCTGTTGGACCATGCGTAGGTGCTGTACCCGCTGCCTGCATCGAGGGTGACGTTGCCGCCGTTGCACACGCTGGTCGGGCCGGTGATGGCGGGAGCGGGCATATTGACAACGATGGTAATGCTGGCGCAGCTGCCCGGCGTGACGCACCCGCCTTCACCCCGCACATAGTAAGTGGTCGTTGTCGTGGGCGATACGGTAATGGAAGTGCCGGTTCCGGCCAGTGTTCCGCCGCAACTGCCTGCGTACCAGCGCCATTCTGTGGCCTTGTTCAGGTTGCCGGCAGTGATGCTCAGCGTGGAGCTGCCGCCGGAGCAAACCGGGCTGGCAGAAGCTGCGACGGTCGGAACATCCGGGTTGACGCAGTTTTCGTCGGCGCCGATATCCGGGTTGGAGTAGCGGTTATCGCAGTCGATGTCTGTCGTTACCGACAGGGGCGTGCCATAGCCGATGAGGTTGGCGAGGTTGTTCGTACCCGATACATTCAAGTGGGCATTGCTCGTGGAAATAAATTCGGGCAATACGTTTTTCGAGTTGGCGTCTTTGCCGGTCGTCGATTGCCAGGCTGTGAAATTGGACTGATCGCCGGAGGGCGAATTGGCCAGGCCGCCTACCACGGCAAACGGCGACCCTGAAGTATAAAGGTCGTTGTAATTCGATGTCACCCGAACGTACGGAGCGCCGAAAGCAAAACCAATGACATAGTTTTTCGGACTGGTGGTGCACTGGTTGACGATGATATTGTCGCGGAAATCAACAATTGCCGTATTCTCCGAACCGCCCACCATTACCCCGAAGGTCGGGTTGTTGGCTGATTGGGAACCAGTCAGGTTGATTGAGTTGTAATACACCCTGGTGTTGCTGTTGCGTCCGCCGCCGATCGTGATACCTGAAACGTAATTGCCTGTTGCTGCCGTCGGCGCCGAGATGCGGGTGATCATGTTATTGGCAATGATATTGGGCCCCGAGCCGGTCGTCGAACCTACCGAGGCGACAAAAATACCCGTCGCGCTTCCGAACGACTGTGCCCGCACGATGTTGTCGATCTTGTTGTAGGTAATGGTAGCGCCGGTTACTTCGCTGCCGCTGAAATTGGTAAACGAACCGCTGGCCTCCGCGCCACAGGCAATACCCAGCGAGCCCGTGTTGTTCTGCACGTTGGTGTTGCCGATCTGGTTACCCGAGATGAGGATGTTGTCCTCGAATTTGACCAAAATACCCGTTCGCAGGATATTGTTGGGCGATGCCGAGTTGATCAGGTTCTGGTTGATCACCGTGCCGGTGTTTTTATTAGTGACGGATTCGCCGCCGGAATAAATACCGTATTGGGTTTTTTGAATGCTGTTGTTGACGAACGAGTTGTTGTCGTTGTTGCTGCCGGCCGAAGACGTGCTGATAGAGCTGCTGCCGCTGCCCAGCCCGAACAGGGTGGCGCTGTTTGATTGGCCGACCAGCACACAGTTTTTAACCGTGTTGCTCGATGCGCCGTCGGAGCCATTGCTTTGCAGCCAGACGACCGCGCTGCTGGTCCCCGTATTGGTGTTGGTCAGCGTCAGGTTGCGCGAAGCGGCCACGGGCGGGCAAACGGTATTGACCGTACTGCCGCTCGAGCCGTCGATGGTCACGCGGTCGGCGCCGTTGAGGATGATCAATGCCGTGGCTGAAGAGCCGGTAATGGTGGTCGTACCCGTCGGTTTGATCAGCAGGCTCGATTGCGGGCCATTGGCATTGATGGTGATAGGGAAGGTTTCTGAGGGGTAATTTGAATTGATAAGATTGAAAACGACCGGGGCATTGATGCAGTTGCTGTTCCAGAAATTCACAGCCGCCGTCAGGGTGCTGAAATCGCCGCCTGTACCGACGGAGTAGGTGCCGCCGGTGTTGTTCACGGTCGGGACGGTGATGTAGTTGGTCTGCGTCGCCGTGTAGGGTCCCGAACCCGTCGTGATGGTCAGCGTAACGGAGTAAGTGCCCGGCGTGGAATACGTGACGGTCGGGTTTTGATCCGTGGAAGTGGAAGGCGTGCCGCCGGGGAACGACCAGCTCCATGCCGTCGGGCCGCCGATCGAGCGATCGGTAAACTTGACGACGCCGTTGGTCAGGCAAAGGTCGCTGGTGTGGTCGGCCACAAAGCTGACTTGCGGCACACGAAGGTTGTTAAAATCAGTTTCGAATACCGCGCGGCCGTAGGAAGCGTAGCGGATACGGGAGCGGTTGGTGCCGTCGTCGTACATCGAAAAGTCTTTCGGGCTGCGGCGCGCGGGCAGGTTGGTGCTGTAGTTGGTCCAGGTGCCGGGCGACGCCTTTCTGTAATAGACAGCGTTGTTGGTAGCGACAAACACGAGTTCCTCGGTGCCGCCGTACTCTTCGGCCAGTATCCTGCGGTGGTTGACATTGGGCAGGCCCGAGCTGATATCCGTCCAGTTCTGTCCGCCGTTTGAAGAGCGATACACTTTGTTGTTGATCGCGATATAAACGATGTCGGCATTGGTACAAATCGCTGCGATGCTGGCCGTAGTATTGGATGCCGAAGGCAAGGAATAGGAGGTGAAGGTCGGCGATGCCGAAGTGGCATTATTGCTAACGTAAATGAACTGGTCGCTGGTAATTACGTACAGCCGGTCGGGATTGGCGATACAGCTGTGCATGGCTTTGATGGTTTTATTGAAGGTCGAAATTTGCGTCCAGGAGGGTGTGCCGGCGGAGAGGTTGGTCGTCCGGTAGATATCCTGATAGCCAAAAAAGCCGAGCTCGACATTGCTGCGGTTGAAGGCCATGGCTTGCAGGGTAGTGATGGCGCCTGGCAGGCCGTAGTAATAGTCGCCTTCGTCGGGCGCCTTGGTGCGTATGATATCGTCGAGGAAATAAATGTAACCGCCGTCGGGCAGGTAATCGCACTCGCGGCGGTCGTAGTCGTCGCCGCCGCCGGTGGTGTACCAGCGCTCCGAGTTGCGAAAGAGGCGGCCGTTGTCCTGCGTGCCGATCGAGACGAGCGACGGGTCGGTGTGGGTGGATTTGCCGGCATCCGTAGCCACTTCGTAGGCATACAGGCCGTTGCTTTTGGGCGTCCAGGTAGCGGCGCCGTCGGTGCTGAGCCATACGCCGCCGTCGTTGCAACTGTACATTTTGGAGGCGTCGTAAGGGCTTTGTACCAGGTAGTGGTGATCGGTGTGAATGATCGTCGACCATTTCGACATTTTGGTCCAGCTGACGCCGCTGTTGCTTGAAAACCAGGTGTTTTGCGACTGCATCCAGACCTTGGTCGGGTCGTTTCGATCCACAAACAGGGTGTTGTTGTAATTACCCTGGCCGCTGGAAGAGACGTCGTCGTCGTAATAAGTCAGGTAAGGCGAGCCCTGATCTTTCTGCAAGGTAAAGTTCAGGCCGCTGTCGGTCGATTTGAAGATCATACCCGCTCCGCCTACTTCAGAGAAATACACCACGTTGGGGTCGGCGGGCGTCACCGCGATACGGCTGCCCGACTTGATATCGATGGTCGGCGCCACGATGCCGCTGGTGATCTGCGTCCAGTTACTGCCGAAGTCGGTGGAGCGATACAGGCGCGGCGTTGTTTCATTGGTACAGGCATACAAAATGAGGGAGTTGGCCGCTGCATTTTGACGCAAATCGCAGAACGGGATATTGGTGCCCGTCACTGCCGTCCAGGTAGTGCCATTATTGGTTGACTTGTAAATGCCTTTGTTGGTAGCGGCAATGAAAGTGTTGGCGTCGGTCGGGTGCTGGATGATTTCGATGACCAGGCAGTTGACCAGCGTGGTCGACGTAAACGTGGCGCCCCCGTCGGTCGACTTGTACACCCCCGAGCCATTGGAATAATAGTTGGGGTCGCCGGTGCCGAGGTAAATCACCTGATCGTTGGTGCGATCGACGCACACGGAGGCACAGCTGGCCGTAATCGGCTCGGTGCCCGCGGCTACGGTCCAGTTTTCCCCCGCATCCGAGGTGATGAACAGGCCGCCTTCGGCGGTAATGGCGTAAAATTTATTGGGATTGGAGTGGTGGAATTTCATCTGCGTGATGCGGCAGAAGCCATTGATCTGGCCGCTGATGTCGAGCGGAAAATCCGTCGCACCGATATTGGTCCAGTTGGCCAGCTGAGCGAAGGCAATGGAACCGGATGCGATAACAAACGAAAGGAGGAGTAAAGTCTTTTTCACAAGCGGGAAGCGTTTAGGATTAATTCTTTTGATGCTGTTCAATTTCTCTGAGTTCCTGCTGTTGGCGGTCGATCAATTGCTGGCGCTCTTCCTGCCTCATGACGCGACCGTCGGGCAATAACCAGGATTTGGCATCCTGATACCAGCCTTTGAATTGCTTGACTTCGAAACTGTAATCTCCGCCGTCGGGCGCCCGGCGTTTCTTTTTTTCGCGCTCCCGCTCTTTTTCGCGGCCGCGTTCGTGATCGCGCGTTTCCTCTTCTTCGAGGCCTATTTCCCGTTCGAAGCTGTCTTTGCCTTCGAGCTCGACAGGCTCGCCCGGCAACTGGTAACCTTTCCAGAATTCGCGGAAAGCTGCTACGGTTTGATAGAAATTGGCGTCTGGATCATTCATCATCTTAATCCAGACGGGCTCTTTTCGAAATTGCTTCGGGTCATAGTTGCCGCTGTCTTGCTGGGCATGCGACCACACAGCACATAACAGACATGCGCCGGCAAGGGCGCATGCTCGGAAGGTGTTTTTCATACGTATTATTAAGATTTATAAAAAAATCAACCAACGAAGTATGCTTCGGGCACTTGCAACAGGATAGCAGCAAAGGGGTGGGTGGCCCGATGTCGGGTTAAGGGATATTAGCGCAAAGGTATGATGAGAACCTTTAATGAAGCACGGCAAAACGGGGACAAACAAGGGGACAAGCACGACAACTCAGCATTGGAAACCTACCTTTACGTCCTTTCCCCGGCGCCAACGCCACTCCGATGTAATACACTTTAAACATGCCTTTATCACGCTTCTTCCAGCTGTATGGCCGCGGCCTGGCCTGCGCGGTTTTGCTTTTTTCCCTGCTGTCCTGTGGTCAGGGGACTGCTTCAGACGCTTCCGGCACGGTATCGAATCCCACTCTGACCGACGCCGAAAGAGAACTTTCGACCAACCCTGCCTACCAACTCAACCAGGAAGGCGATTCGGTAAGAGCGCTGGGACAGTACCCGGAAGCCATTGCGCTGTACCAAAGGTCGATGGACAGTGCGGCCGCGCAGGCAGATTCGTTTTTATACTACGATTCCAAACTCGACCTGGCCTGTGTGTACGACCGGCTCGGCGAATTGCCAAAAGCCATAGAAATAGCGGAGCCCGTACTGTATGCCTACATGCGCGGCGGCGACACGACCCGTGTCGGCAGGGCGTATTCCACCCTGTCGGCCTTGTATGGCCGCGCGAATATGCCCGACAAACAACTGACCACGGCTCAAAAAGGGTACGAATTGCTGCGCACGCGCGGCTCGCTGATCGAGCGCTGCGCAGCCTACAACCAGATGGCTTTTACCTACAGTGGCAACGGTAACTGGGCCGCTGCCCTGCCTTTGCTCGACAGCGCCCTGGCGCTGATGCAGGCCTCCGGCGTACTCGATCAACTCTGTGGCATGTACCTCAACCTCGGCAACTGCCACCGCAACCTCGGCCATTGGGCAGAAGCCCGGCGGTATTTTGAACATGCCGAACAGCTGGCCGTTCAGTCCGGACAGGCGCATTTGCATTCCGTGGCCCTCAACCGCCTGTCGCAGGTGGCCGAGGCAACCGGCCGGCCTTCGGAAGCGCTGACCCTGTACCGGCAATCGGTGATGATAAAAGACTCGATCTTCAGGGAAGACAACGCACAGAAAATCAGGAAGATGGAGGCCGATTACGTGGTGAAGGAAAAAGAGCAGGAACTCAGCCTGGTTCAAGCGAGGTATCAGGCCGAGGTCAATCGGCGCAACATGATCCTGGTCTTTGGTCTGCTGCTTTTGGTTGCCATAGGCGTGTACTGGCGGCTGTGGCGCCAAAAGATGAAACATTCGAAACAGGAGCTGGCCAGGCATCAGCAGGCATTGGCCGAATTTGCCCAGTTGTTGCGCGTCAAAAACACCCGTATCTCCGAACTGGAGGAAAAACACAATCAGGAATACGCCGCCATTGCCGAAAAAGAACCGGCTGCCGGGGCGCTCGATGAGTCCGATTTTCCGGAAGGTTTGTACAACAGCCGTATCCTGACCGACGCGGACTGGGAATTGTTCAAAAACTACTTCGAACGCGGAAACCCGGGTTTTCTGATTCGGTTGCGTTCGGGTTTCCCCAAACTCAGCAGTGCGGAAGAACGCCTGCTGCTGTTGTTAAAACTTAATTTCAGCAGCCACGAGGTCGCTTCTACCCTCGGCATTTCAAAAGAGGGGGTGAAAAAAGGGCGTCAACGTTTGCGAAAAAGACTGGGATTGCGGCCCGAGGACGATCTGGAGCAATTCATCCATCATATCTAGAACACAAAAGTCGTCAACAGGCTGGGCATGCCAATGACCCGTATGGCGCCGGTTGTCATTCGATATTGCTGCGCCATCTGCGGGAAAACAACTCAGGAGGCAGCCACTTTTTTTACAAGGGGCTAAAAAAACGCGAGCCACCCCGACAACCGGAATGACTCGCGCCATGTATTTCAAAACACAAACTGTATTACTTCTGTACCTGAATGCGCTTTTGACCGCGCAGGCTGTCCGATTGTACATCGAGGATGTACATGCCGGAGGGCAGTTCGCCGAGTTCGAGTACAACGGAGTTTTCGCCGGCAAAGCCTTCAAAATTAAAGTCCATGATCAGGCGGCCGTTCAGATCGAACAGGCGGAAGTAGTAGGGTTGTTCTTCCGGCAGGCGGAACAAGACCACCGACTGCCCCGAGGTCGGGTTCGGGAACACGTTGAGGTCCAGCGTTTCGTTGTCGCCTGCCAGCGCTTCAACCGGGTCGGCGTACTGGGCGTCGCCGTTCTGCGGTGCGACGAGGTTGTTGCTATTGTAAGGCTTCACCGTCACCTGTGAAACACAGGTTGCGGAATTGTTGCTGAAATCTTTTACCGTAATGGTCAGGTTGTTCACCCCGATATTGGCAGTGGTGTACACTTTTGCCACAGGGCTGTACGACGTGACACTGCAGTTGTCGTAGCTGCCGGCAGCAAGCGGCGCCGTCATGACGGTTGCATAACCCGTAGCGCTGAGACTGACCGTCATATCGGAACATACCGCCGTCGGTGCGATGGCATCTTTGACCGTGACATAGGCCAGGCACGACGACTGGTTGTTGTACAAGTCTTTCAAGGTGAGTTTGACCGTCACCGGCGTGCCGCCGAGCTGACCGCAGTCGAACTGGGAAATATCGATCGACATCGTTGCAATGCCGCAGGCGTCGAAGCTGCCATTGTTGACAGAAGAAGCCGTGATGGAAGCATGGCCGGTGTTGTCGAGGAATACGTTGATGTTCTTGCAGAGCGCGGTCGGCGGCGTGAGGTCCTTGATGGTGACGGTAGCGGTGCAGGTGCTGGTATTGCCGCCGTTGTCGGTGGCCTTGAGGGTCACCAGGTTGGCGCCGATATTGGCACAGGTGAACGTGTTGGGCGTCAGCATCAGGGTGAAGCCGCAATTGTCGGTCGTGCCGTTGTCAACCGATGCCGGCGCTACGGTTACATTGCCGCCCGAGCCGAGGTTGATGGTCGCGTTTTTGCATTTGGCTACCGGCGGCGTCACGTCTTTCAGCGTCACGGTGAACGAACAGCTGGCGGTGTTGCCGTATTCGTCGGTGGCGGTCAGGGTGACGAGTTCCGAATCGTTGTGTCCCGACAGTACGGTGCTCGACGAGGGCGTCTGGAACACAGACGGCGGCGGCGGCGCGCAGTTGTCGTTGAGCGCTACGGGCGACCAGGTGCCTACCGTACCCATACAGTTGGCGCTGGCCGGGATGTTCTGATTGGCCGGGCAGGTGATGGTCGGCGGCTGAATATCGCGTACGACCAGGAAGAAGCTGCACGACGAGGAGCCGGAGCCGTCGGTAACGCGCCATTCCACTTCATAACGTTCCACAATAAAGTTGACCGTATTGCTGGCAGCAGGGGCATAAGCCGTGAATGCGCCCGTGGGTACGTTGTTGGCATCCACGGTGCGGTAGCGGAATTCGAGCGTGGAAGCGCCGCAGACGCTGCTCGTGGTGGGCAGCGGCAGGGTTACGGTGGCGTTGCACACGCCTGCCGCGGCATTCACCGTAAGGTTGGCCGGGCAGGTGATGACCGGCAGGGCGTCGTCGTTGTTGATCGTGCCCGTGCCGTCGAGGGTAGCGCCGCCACCGCTCAGGATGACGTTGCGGCCGTTGTTAACCAGTCCGCTCAGGCGCAGGAAGAAGGTCTCGTTGGCTTCGATGGCGCAATCGCCGACTACCGTGACGGTCACGGTTTTGCTGGTCTGGCCGGGGGTGTAAGTGAGTGTGCCGCTGGCCGACTGGAAGTCGTTGTTGGCCAGCGTTGCCGTATTGTCCACGGTAACGTAGTTCACGGCCACATTGGCATCCGAAGGATTGCTCAGATTGAGCGTGAAGGTTGCAGTAACGGTGTTTGGCACATCGCCTTCGGTTACGGTTGCATTGGTGATCGTGATGACGCCCTGGTCGTCATTCACAATGGTGCCCGTGCCCGAGCCGTCGAGGATGGAGCCGTTGACCGGGTTGGACAAGGTCATGTCGACCGTTTCGTTCAATTCGACTTTGACATCACCCACCACCACGACGTTGATGGTTTGCGTGAGGGCGCCGCCGGCGGTGAAGCTGGCTGTACCGGCTGCCAGGGGCTGGTAGTCGTTGTCGGCCGTGGTGGCCGTACCGCCCGTGATGGCGTAGTCGATCGAGCAAGCCGAGGCGTTGTTCGAGCGGGTGATGACGAAGGCCAGGTTGGTGGTGCCGGCGTTGCCTTCCGTCACGGTCGGGTCGTTGACAGAGAACTGGGTATTCACAATTTGCACCTGATAGTCTTCGACTTCGCCGTCGGACGCCGAACCGGTTGGGGAGAGGCCGCCTGCGGAGCTGAGACGGAAACGCGCGAAGGTCAGGCTCGGTGTGGCGCCGTTGGGCACGGCAAAGCTCAGGCTGTTGGCGCCTGCTGCGACCGAAACATTGTTAAACACCTTTTCCCCGGCGTCGTTGAAGTTGCCGTTGTTGTTGAAATCGACCCAGGCGTCGAGCTTGCCTGCCAAAGAGGCGTTGACCGTCACGTTGGCCGTGGTATTGGTCACCAGCGGGCTGGGCAGCGTGACGCCGTCTTCGTCGGCGCCGTCGCCGCTTGCGTTGGCCGTGGGCTGGCCGTCCACTTCACCGTCGATGTCGTTGCCGAGGCGGAAACCGAGCACAGTGGAGTGGCGGGCGCCGCTGGAAGCCAGAAGCGTGCCGTAGGTATCGGGGGCGTCGCCGAAGTCCACCTCGTCGTTGACAATGGTGGCGGTTTGCGGAGAGCCTGCGATGGTCACCGAGGTGATACCAACCGGCAGGGTCAGTCCCGTGAGAACGGTCTGGAAGGTTTCATTGGCTTCCACCTTGTTGTCGGCTACGGAAGCCACCGTGAAGGTTTTGGTTTCACCGGCCGTGCCCGTGAAGAGGAGGTTGCCGTCGTTGTCGAGGTAGTCGTTGTCCGCCGTTGTTGCGGTGCCGTCGTTGGTGACATAAGCAGCCGTCAGGCCGCCTTGCACGGGGTTGTTGAGCGTCGCGGTGAAGGTGAAGACGGTGTTGGCCGTATTGCCTTCATTTTGTGAAATACCGCCCGAGAGGGTCACCGTCGCTGCGTCATCGTTGTTGATGGTACCCGTGCCTGTGCTCGTGCCCAGGGTCACGTTGCGGCCCGAAGCGTTCAAAGTACCGATGGCCACGTTGTACACTTCGTTGGCCTCCACTTTGTTGTCGTTGATAATGGCAACCGGTACCGATTGTGCGGTGGTGGTGCCTGCCGCGAAGGTCACGGTCTGGTTGGTAATGCCGGTGTAATCGTTGTCGGCCGTGGTAGCCGTGCCGTTGGAGGTGTTGAACAACACCGTGACGTTCACGTCGACCGGGTTGCTCAGCGTGACGCTGAACGTCTGCGGTGTGGTGGCTTCCGGGCCGCTCTGGTTGCCGGCAATGGCCACCGTGGCGGCGTCGTCGTTGGTAATCGTGCCCGTTTGCGGCGAGCCGGCGGTCGTCACGCCGGCCGGGGCGCCCGCGATGGCGCCGAGCGCGACGGTGAAGGTTTCGTTCAATTCCACCTTGTTATCGCCATTCACCAGCACCGTGATGGTTTTGGTTTCGCCGGCGGTACCCGCGAAGTTCAAGGTGCCGTCATTGTCGGTGTAGTCGTTGTCGGCCGTTGTGGCGCTGCCATCATTGGTCGTGTAGGGTACCGTGAAGCCGCCTTGTACGGGGTTGTTCAACGTAGCGGTGAAGGTGTAGCTAATCGTACCGCTGTTGCCTTCGTTTTGCGCCGTACCGCCGGCAAGGGTGACGGTGGCTGCGTCGTCGTTGACGATCGTGCCCGTACCCGAGCTCGTTCCCAGGCTCACGTTGCGGCCGCTGGCGCTCAGCGTGCCGATGGCCACGTTGTACACTTCGTCGGCTTCCACCTTGTTGTCGTTGATGATGGCCACCGGCACGGATTGCGCTGTCGTGCTGCCTGCCGGGAAAGTCACCGTCTGATTCACGATACCGGTGTAATCGTTGTCGGCCGTGGTGGCCGTGCCGTTGGAGGTGTTGAACAATACCGTGACGGGTACGTCGACCGGGTTGCTCAGCGTGACGCTGAACGCCTGGGGCGTGACGTTTTCCGGGCCGCTCTGGTTGCCGGCAATGGCGACCGTGGCGGCATCGTCGTTGGTAATGACGCCTGTTTGCGGCGAGCCGGCGGTCGTCACACCGGCCGGGGCGCCCGAGATGGCGCCGAGGGCGACGGTAAAGTTTTCGTCCAGTTCCACCTTGTTGTCGCCTGTGACCAGCACTGTGATGGTTTTGGTTTCACCGGCCGTACCGGCGAAGTTCAAGGTGCCGTCGTTGTCGGTGTAGTCGTTATCGGCCGTGGTGGCCGTGCCGTTGTTGGTGGTGTAGGGCAGGGAAAAGCCGCCCTGCACAGCGTTGTTCAACGTGGCGGTGAATACGCGCGATGTGGTACCCGAGTTGCCCTCGTTGGCTGCGCCGCCGCCGGTAAGCGTGACGGTCGCCGCGTCGTCGTTCACGATGGTGATCGGGTTGGTGATCGATGAGCCGCCGCCGGCGAATACCACGTTGCGGCCCAAAAAGTTGTTTGCCGTCAGCACCACGTTGAAAATTTCATTGGCCTCCACCTTGGTGTCTCCGAGGATGACCGGTACGGCGCCAAAGTTAATGTTGCCGGAGCTACCGATTGGTACGGCGAAGACGCCGCTGGCATTCAAATAGTCGTTGTCGGCCAAGGTGGCCGTACCGTCCGAATGCGAAAACGCGAATTCGATGGCTGCATCTACCGGGTTACTCAGGTTTAAAATGAAGGTATAACTCTGTGTACCGCTGTTCCCTTCGTTGCTGGAGAAGGTCGTGGTGAAAGAAGCCACGGCCTGGTCATCGTTGGTGATGGTGCCCGTTTGCGGCGAGCCGGCGGCAGTAACGGCCGGCGGGGCGCCGGTGATAGCGCCAAGCGCCACGGTAAAGGTTTCGTTCAGTTCCACCTTGTTGTCGCCGTTGACCAGTACCGTGATGGTTTTGGTTTCACCGGCCGTGCCGGCAAAGTTCAAGGTGCCGTCGTTGTCGGTATAGTCGTTGTCGGCCGTTGTGGCGGTGCCGTCGTTGGTGGTATAGGGCACAGTGAAACTGCCCTGCACGGGGTTGTTCAGCGTCGCGGTGAAGGTATAGGCGGTCGTCCCGCTGTTGCCTTCGTTTTGCGCGACGCCACCCGAGAGCGTCACCGTGGCCGCGTCGTCGTTGGTGATGGTGCCCACACCTGTATTGTCTCCGAAACCCCCGTTGACCGGGTTGGACAAGGTGACGATAATGGTTTCGTCATTTTCAACAATTACATCGCCATTGACTGTAATGGTAATGTTTTCTGATAAAGGTCCGCCGACCCCGAAATTGATGGTCCCGGCCGCAAGGGGCGCGTAATCGGTGCCGGAGGTCGCGGTGCCGCCGGTGATGGCGTAGTCGACCGAAGAAGCGGTGCCGTTGGTGCTGCGGCTGACGGTAAAGACCAGATTGGTTGTGCCGGAGTTGCCTTCGGTCACCGATACGTCGTTGATGGAGAACTGGTTGTCGATGATGGAAACAACATAATCCTCCACCTCGCCGTCGGCGGCCAGGCCGTAGGGCATCAGGCCGGAAGCCGTACTGATGCGGAAACGGGCCCAGGCTTGCGAGGTGGGCGAGGCGGCAACCGGCACCATAAAGCTCAGGTTGTTGACGCCTGCCACGACGGGCACGTCGGTGAACACCTGGTTGCTGGCCTCGATGAAGGTAAAGTCTGATTCAAAATCAACCCATGCGTTCAGGAAGCCCGGCGCCGAGGCGGTTACGGTTACGTTGGCCGTTGTACCTTTGATCAGCGGGTTGGGCAGCACGACGCCGTCTTCATCGTCGCCCTCGGCGTCGGTGTCGTCGCCGTCGGCGTTTACCGAAATCTGTCCGTCGGGATCGCCGTCCAGCGCGGTACCCAAGCGCGGGCCGGTGAGGGTGGCATTGTGGCGGGCGCCATTGTTGCTCAACAGGGTGGAGATTAAAGGGGGGCCCAGCCCATCGTAATCGTAGATGTCGCCATAGTCGATCTCGTCGTTGGTGATGGTGCCGGTTTGCGGTGAGCCGGCGGCGGTGACTCCGGCCGGAGCGCCCGAAATGGCGCCGAGCGCCACCGTGAAGGTTTCGTCGGCTTCCACTTTGAAATCGCCTGTGACCAGCACCGTGATGGTTTTGGTTTCACCGGCGGTGCCGGTAAAGTTCAAGGTGCCGTCGTTGTCGGTGTAGTCGTTATCGGCCGTGGTGGCCGTGCCGTCGTTGGTCGTGTACGGCACGGAAAAGCCGCCCTGCACGGCATTATTCAACGTAGCGGTGAATACGCGCGAGGTGGTACCCGAATTGCCCTCGTTGGCTGCGCCGCCGCCGGTAAGCGTGAGTATTGCCGAGTCGTCGTTCACGATGGTGACCGTGTTGGTGATCGAAGAGCCGCCGCCGGCGAATACCACGTTGCGGCCCAACAAGTTGTTTGCCGACAGCACCACGTTGAAAATTTCATTGGCCTCCACCTTGGTGTCGCCTTGGATAACCGGAGGGTTGCCGACTAAAATATTGCCAAAAGCGCCGATTGGTACGGTGAATGCGCTGCTGGCATTCAAATAGTCGTTGTCGGCCAAGGTGGCCGTACCGTCCGAATGCGAAAACCCGAATTCGATGGCTGCATCTACCGGGTTGCTCAGGTTGAACGTGAAGGTATAACTCTGTGTACCGCTGTTCCCTTCGTTGCCGGAGAAGGTCGTGGTGAAAGAAACCACAGCCTGGTCGTCGTTGGTGATGGTGCCCGTTTGCGGCGAGCCGGCCGTCGTGACGCCAGCCGGGGCGCCGGTGATGGTACCGAGGGCCACGGTAAGGGTTTCATCCAGCTCGACCTTGTTATCGGGAGTGGTGTTGACCGTGATGGTTTTGGTTTCACCGGCCGTACCGGCAAAGTTCAAGGTGCCGTCATTGTCGGTGTAATCATTGTCGGCCGTGGTGGCGGTACCGTTGTTAGTGGTGTAGGGCAGGCTGAAACCGCCCTGTACCGGATTGTTCAGCGTGGCGGTAAAGGTGAAGCTGGTTCCTTCGTTTTGCGCTGCGCCGCCGCTGAGTGTCACCGTAGCGTTGTCGTCGTTGTTGATTGTGCCAACGCTGGAGGCATTGGTAATAACGATACCTGCGGGAGCGCCGGAAAGGGTTACATTGAAGGTCTCGTTGGGCTCCACCACGTTGTCTTTACTGACGAGCACCGTCACGGTCGCGGTTGACGAGCCGCCGGCGGTAAAATTGATCGTACCGCCGCTGATGGCGGTGTAGTCGGAAGCCGAGGTGGCGCTGCCGTCGGAGGTGTTGACGGTAAGTGAAAAAGCATCGGCGTTATCGCTGCGCGTAACGGTAAAATCGAAAGCGGTGGTGCCGGCGCCTGTTCCCTCGGCCAGTGCCAGGGTCGACTGGATAGATACCGTGGTCGGGGACTTGAAGCCGAAGTCGAGGCTCAGGTTGGTGTTGTTGTCCGCATCGCCGTCGTTGGTCGGTTCGGCGCCCAGGGCGAGCGTGATGGCCTGTGAAGCGACGCCGAAACCTGCGACCGGGTCGCCGTTGTCGTCGTTGTTGATGTTGTCGTCGGGGTCAGTTGCACCGCCTACCGGGCTGCTGATCATCGCGGTCATCAGGGTGTTGTCGTACAGGGGGCCGCCGGAGTTGAAGTTACTGGGGTCCACTGCAACGATATAATTGCCGGGGCAGAGTCCCGTAAAAGTATACAGACCGCCGCCGGCAGTGGTTGCCGAGCCGATGGAAGCGCCGTCGGCGCCGGTGAGCACGCCGTCGCCATTGTCGGCGTAGAGGCGCAAAAGCACGCCGTTGATGCCGCTGTCGCCGGCGTCGAATACGCCGTTTTTATTGACGTCCTTGTACACCAGATCGCCAAGTATCAGGCTGGACACAGGGGTGAGTGTGGGCGTCACGGGAGCGCCGGCCACTTCATCTGTTTGCACCGTGGGGATGTTGCCGCCCGTGACGTTGCTCTGGTTGGAAATATCGCTTGCCTGGGCGCCCGAAGGGCAGACGTTGGAATTCACATCCACCTCATAAGTGACGACGATGGTCTTGCCCGGAGGCAGGGTGCCGATCGAAAAGTTTTGGGCAGACAGGCTGTTGGCGCACAGGGAGGTGATTGCGCCGGCCAACAGATAAATCCACTTGGTTTGAAGATTTTTTTTCATGTTGTTTATTTTTCAAGAGACCGTTTTGGTGTCGCTTTTTATCAAAAGAAAAATGAAGGGCATGCTCAGGTTGAAGAGGTTGCGGCCTACGGGTAACTGGGCAGATTGCAGACATTCATATTATATATGACATTGGCTCCTTGGGCGATCACGGTTGCTGTGCCGGCGGGGTTTGCCGGCGGTGCTTGCGGCATGTTCCCTTTATTGTTCCAGTAAAGATCAAGCGGACCTGCCGACCCCTCAAGTAACAATTGGTGGCTGGACGTGGCAGAACGGGCCAGGAAGTTGGCAATCATCGAACCGCCGATCGGTGCCGGCGATACGGTGTTGTTGGTCACGTTGGCGCAGACTATGTTGGTAAAGGGGCTGCTGGATGCCCCGGCGGTAACGTTGATGTTGTACGTTGCCGAGGTATTGACCGTCACGTTGTTGCCCGAAATGGTCGCGTCCAAACGTCCCGTACCGCCCGAGGCTTGTACAACGATGCCAAAGTCCGCTGATATACCGCTGACCGTATTGTTTTGGATAATAGTCTTTCCGTTGGCGTTACCGCTGACCACCGCGCGGATACCCGAACCCGAGCCGCCGAGCGAGGTGACCGTGTTGCCAGCCACCTTGCCTTCCATGGTCGAGCTGCCCTGAGCCAAGCAGTTAATGATTGTCGTGGCGCGGCCTTTTATGTTCAGGTTGTTGAAGACGTGGTATTTCAGCGTACTGGTGCCGTTGGAAGCCAGGTCGAAAGCGACGCCGACGCCCGCTTGCGGGTCGACGGTGCAGCCGCTGATGTCGACCGTGCAGTTGGCGGTATTTTCAGTCAAAAACTGCACGGCGTTCGTTTTGTCGCGCAGGAAGGTGCAACTGGTGACGTCGAGGTCGGTGACCGAGTTGCCGTAGGAAATCATTTCGAAACCGTCGGCGCCCAGGCTGGAGGTCTGGGAATCGTTGAACTGCGAGTTATCGACGGTCATTGTGAGGGTTTTATTCGTATTGTAGATGGCCGCGCCGCGCACGGAGGGGAAGCTGATATTCGTGCCGCTGATGGAAGCGGTACCGAAGAGGTTGAGGGCAAAAATGCCGCCTTCTTCGAGGGAAGAGGCGCCGGCCCCGTTATTGGTCAGGGTGCTGTTGAGCAGATGAAAACCGCTGGTTTCCGTAATGTTGATACCGTTCTGTGTGGTGGCGCCAATATCCACATTATCAAGCGTGGCATTTGTTACGGCATTCAGGTAAATGGCCGCGTTGCACCCCGAGTTGTCTGACGACGTACAACCACTGCCAGCGTCGGTGGTGTTGGCATTGGTGAAGGTCATATTCTTCAGGGTAATGTTCGTCGCGGTGAAAAAGCTCGCACCGCGCGCCGTCATATTTTGAATGACGCCGCCGGTGCCGTCGCCGCCCGTTCCGTTGACGGTGAAGCTGCCGCTCGTGCGCGACAGGATGATGCCGTTGCTGCTGCCGGAGGCACTTACGCTGGTCAGGACGATCGACAGGGGGGTAGCGCCGCTGGTCTTGCTAATCTCGACGCCGATGTTGCCGGTGGTGGTGAACGCACCGTCGGTGGTGGTAATCGTACCGCTGTTTTCGAGGGCGTAAAGAGAGCGCTGGTTGGCGTCGGGCGAGATGTCGAGATCGGCGAAAGTGATGTTACCGGCATTGACGTTGAGGTAAACGCCCGTGCCGCCGGACTGCGTGACGGTGGTATTGGCGAAGGTCACGCCGTTGGACGCAACCGCGCTTTGGATATCGATACCCCGGCCGCCCGGGTTGGTGATCGTGGTTTGACCGGAAATGGTGGTCAGGCCGCCGCCGTTGGCATGTAGGAATCCGACGCCAGAGCCGTTGGTGACGGAGAGGGTGCCGAAGCTGCGTGTACCCGAAGAGTTGTTTTGCAAACTGACCCCGTCGGTGCCGGGCGTAATGGTCGTGTTGCCAAAAGTAATGTTAGCGGTACAGCCGGTCACCAGAATGCCTTGTGTGGTGCAGCCCGAAATTGTGGTGCTGCCCAGGTTGGCCGTGCCGCTCACCCCGTTCAAATAGACGCCCTGGGTACTGCTGCTGGTGGAGGTCACGCTGGTGAAAGTAGCCGAGAGGGTGCCGGTGGTCAGGTCAAGCGCTTTGCCGGTGCCGCTGAGCGTAACTTCTGAAAGGGTCAGGGTGCCGAAATTGGCGCCGACGATATCGATGCCCGTGGTGTTGCCCACATTCACACCCCGCACGGCATTGTTGGAGGCCAGCGCGATGCCGTTGCCGCCGCTGTTGACGATGACCGGACGGGAGCCGTTGATGTTGGGCAGGGGTTTGCTGTTGGGGGCCAGGCTGAACGGCAGTACGCCGGAGAGGTTGGCGGCCCCGGTATGGCCTTCGCCGAAGAGGCGCTCGTTGGCCTGAAGCGTAATGACGCCGTTGTAATCCGTGCCGGTGTGTTCGAGGTAAACGACTGCCGCCGCGGCTGTCGAGCCGGCGTTGAAAGCGGCCAGCGAATTGAATGGGCTGCCCAGACGGCCGTCGCCAGCCGCGGCACTGTTGTCGATAAACCAGATCAGATCGCTCACCGTAACCGTCACCGAGCCGATATCTGTGGTCGGAACGGGCGCGCCGACCGGGTTGCCGTCGTTCAGTGTATAGGTGAACATGTCGCTTCCGTTGAAGCCGGCCGGTGGGGTATAGGTAAAGCTGCCATCGCTGCTGATGACCACTGAGCCGCCTTGTGTGGAGGCGAAGGTGCCCGCAGTAACGGTAGCGCCGGCAATATTGTCGTCGAAGTCGTTGGCTTTGAGGCCGCTGGCGGGCGGTACGTTGATGCCGACGTTGCCGGTGCAGGTATAGGCATCAGGTACAGCCAGGGGTGAGGAGCGGAAAGAACCCGGCACGAAAGTGGTGCGCGGATCGGGCACGGCATTGAATTGGACGCCGTTGGCATTGGCGGCGCCGGTGTTCTGGATCGTCACTTTGTAACGGATTCGGTCGGCGGGGTCGGCTTTGCCCGAAGCGCCGTTGTCGATGATGATCTCGTCGGTTTGGGTGGGCGTGGGAACGTTCTGGGCAGACAGCTGTCCAAACAGGCAGAACAACAACGCGCCGGGTAGAAGAAAGTTTTTCATCGGATTTCCAGCAATTGATTTGCGAAAAAATAATGTTCAGGTAAATGCAGACAAGGCCCTTGGGAGCCACAGTGGTTCTTAAAGGAAAAGAAATAGGAGAACCATGATATTCATGCAAACCCTGTTCTGTTGGCTGATAAAGCCAACCGTCCGAACGGAGAAGCGCCGCCGGGAAGTGGGAGAAGCCTAATTATCATGAGATCTGAAACAGGGATTAAAAGATCTCTTGTTTGGCGACACAAACATAGCCAAAAAAGAAATACCGGCTTTCGAAGTCGATATTTTTTATGACAAGCATTGGATGTAAGAATCAATTAAACACATATAGCGTGCTTTTTGGTCGCTTGCGCATAACAAGATCGGGCGGAACCGACCCGTGCTGAAATATAATTTTTCACTTTGAAACAAACCATTAAAGGACTCGTTTATATTTGCACTGCTAACAAGGCTACCATCCCCATTTTTCAAAGCCTAATCTGATTTCCCGTATTTGAGAAAACCTGCGTGTCCAACCGGCCGTTTGCACTCCGCAACATGAGCCCTGGATACTCGTCTCCCTACGATTCATTTTGGATGTGTAATCCGAATGATAGAAGTCCACTATTTGTTTCCATTCACCAAACGCTAAACTTTCTTATGGCGACACCTTTTCTAGCTGAAATCAAATTGTTCAGCTTCAATTTCGCGCCAAAGGGATGGGCGCTCTGTAACGGCCAGTTAATGCCGATAAACCAGAACCAGGCGCTTTTTTCTCTACTGGGCACTACCTATGGCGGCGATGGCCGCGTCAACTTTGGCCTGCCCGATTTGCGCGGCCGCGTGCCGATGCACGTCGGCAACGGTCATGTGCAGGGAGAACGCGCCGGAGAGGAGGCGCACACGCTTTCCGTCGGCGAAATGCCGGTGCACAACCACATCGTGAATGCCGTGGCGCCCAACGACAGCTCCGGTAACACGAATCTCCCGGCCAATGCACTGCTCTCCAATACAGCGCCAGCCGAGTTGTATGCCAGCGGACCGGGCAGCCTTTCTCCTGTTGCGCAAACCATCAGTGTTGCCGGCGGCAGTCAGCCGCACGAAAACCGGCAGCCTTTCCTGGTGCTCAACTTTTGCGTGGCACTGCAGGGTATTTTCCCTTCTCCAACTTAATTCAACCAATTGCTAAGATTCTAAAAATCAAATCAATATGTCAGAACCATATATTGGCGAAATCCGAATGTTTGCGGGCAATTTTGCCCCGCTGGGCTGGGCATTTTGCAACGGCGCATTAATGCCTATTTCAGAAAACGAAGTGCTTTTCCAGGTGATTGGCACTACCTATGGCGGCGACGGGCAGGAAACCTTTGCCTTGCCCGATCTGCAGGGCCGCATACCCGTCCACAATGGCAACAGCTATGTCATTGGAGAAAGCGCGGGGGTGGAGTACGTTACCCTGACTTCACAACAAATGCCCAGCCATACCCACACCTTTGCCGTGTCCGGCAACACTGCCAGCAGCCCGAACCCGGGCAATAACTTTGTCGGTCTTTCTTCAAAAATCCAGGCCTTTTACGGAGATATACCCAACACGTTGATGAACCCCAACAGTATTACACCTGTCGGCGGAAATCAACCGCACGGCAATTTTATGCCTTATCTCTGTATCAACTTTATCATCTCCCTTTTCGGGATATTTCCTAGTCCAAATTAAAACTCCTCGACTATAAATGGATCCTTTTGTAGCAGAAGTCCGCATAGTAGGCTTCAATTTTGCGCCCAGAGGCTGGGCACAATGCAACGGCCAAATTTTGCCGATCAGCCAGAATACCGCCCTTTTTTCGCTCCTGGGTACTACCTATGGCGGCGACGGCAGAAGCACATTTGCACTACCCGATTTGCAGGGCCGTGTGCCCATGCAGCCGGGGCAGGGGCCGGGCCTTTCTTATCACGACCTCGGTGAAAGCGCCGGATCGGAAACCGTCACGCTGGTGACATCCGAAATGCCGTTTCACAACCACGGGATGCTGGCTGCCAATTTCCCCGGCGACGTGAACAACCCGACCGGAAACGCACTGTCGCGTTCGACCGAAGGCTCGATTTACAGCACGAGCAATACGCCGGCCACAACGCTGGCGTTTGGCGCCCTGACAGAAACAGGCATGGGCTCGGCGCACAACAACATGCAACCCTACCTGACGCTGATGTTCATAATTGCCATGCAAGGCGTTTTCCCGCCACGCGGCTAAACCTGAACGGCTTTTTAACACTATGACACCAACTCCCAGGATATCACCCGAGCTTTTGCGCTACCGGCCCATCGAACCGGCAGACGAAGCTTTGCTTTATGCTATATATGCCAGCACCAGGGCCGAGGAAATGGCCCTGGTGCAGCATATTTGGTCGGAACAACAAATCAGCGCCTTCCTGAACCAGCAGTTTCGGGCCCAGCATCAGTATTACCAGGAAATGTACTCCCGTGCCGATTTCCTGATCATCCTGTGTGACGACATGCCGGCCGGCAGGCTCTACCTCTACGAAGAGTCCGCCGATTTTCGCATCATCGACATTACGCTCCTGCCCGAATTCCGCAACCACGGCCTGGGCGAGTACATCCTGCGCGGCATCCTCGACAAGGCCGCGGCAGCCGGCAAATCGGTGAGCATTCATGTAGAGCGCATGAACCCGGCCCGCCACCTTTACGACCGGCTTGGATTTCGCATGATAGACGACAGCAACCAGGTTTACCTGCTGATGGAATGGAAGCCCTGACAGGCGGACGACAGGGATGAAAAACGGGATGAAGCGCGCCTGTGAGGCGCTGATATGTTTTCTGTCAGTTATGTTTTTATTTTTTACAGCGTTGCCACTGCAAGCGGTCTAGTTTTTTTACATTTGCCAGACTTGAATAATCCTTTTTGCTAGCCGTCTGTAAGAGGCCGGCCAATGTTATCTCGTCGTCTCCCATGATTAGAAGATCTTTCCTTCAAACCGGCGCCCTGGGTCTGCTGGGCCTTTCCCTTCCTTCCGGTGTTTCCGCCGCAATTTTTCAGCCCGCCCCAAATGCAACCAACTGGTTTGGCCAGTTGGTGTCCCTGGTCGGCGCGTGCCGGCGGACTCCTTTTCTGATGCACCCGCGCGCTTTGCGGAACCAGATTCACCAAACCAACACTTTATTGGCGGCAACCGGCTTCAACAGTCGCGACTCCAGCCTCTTTTTCTACCCGGATCAAACGGATTTTTGTTTTTACCCCCTGCTTCTGCACCGGGCCTCGGCGGGCCTTGTCGATCTGCTCATGCCTGTTTTGGGGCAAAATGCAGACGGCTCGTGGCGGCAAATCGCCGTCCTGACGAGTTATCAAATGGAAGCGCTGGTACGTGCCTCGGCCGCCCTGGCGGCTTACGACGCTCCGATGGCCGAGTTTTTACTGCCGGCCGGACCGCTGGCGGGCGCCTCCATCCCCACTAAACGCGGCCGCGTCGAAATCGAGACCTGCCTTGAAAATGGCACGGCAATCACCCGCATCAGCGTGGAAGAACGCGGAAATGTTATCTTTTCGGACAAATTCGTCTCGGAACATTGCCTGAGCCACACGCCGAACCCTGCCAGTTTGCAGGCCTAGGCATTTTTTTCTCACTATTAATTCGTGCGTTATGCCAACACCTTTTCTCGGAGAGATCAAGATTATGAGCTTTGGCTTCGCCCCGCAAGGGTGGGCGCAGTGCAACGGACAAATCCTGCCGATCAACCAGAATCAGGCTCTTTTTGCCCTGATGGGCACTACCTACGGCGGCAACGGACAAACCAATTTCGCCCTGCCCGACCTGCGCGACCGAACGCCTATCCACCGGGGCAACGGATTTACCCAGGGCGAGGTTGGCGGCCAGTCGGCGCATACGCTGATTATCAGCGAGCTGCCGGCACACGTTCATACGGCCTATGCCAAATCCCCGCCCGACAGCCTTGGCAACACCAATTTGCCCGCTGGCAACTATTTGTCTAACAGCGCTCCGGCCGAGATTTACCACTCGGGTTCCGGCAATGTTTCGCAGCTGGCAACCATAGCCGGCACCATCAGCAGCGTAGGCGGCAGCCAGGCGCACAACAATTTGCAGCCTTCGCTGACCCTGAATTTTTGCGTAGCCCTGACGGGCATATTCCCCAGCCAGAACTGATCTCTTTTTTTATCGTCAAAATCAATTGATATGTCACAACCTTATGTTGGCGAGATTAGGATGTTTGCCGGCACATTTGCCCCGGCAGGCTGGATGATGTGCGAAGGACAAATACTCCCCATTTCGGAATACGAAACGCTGTTTTTCCTGATCGGTACAACATACGGCGGCGACGGCGAAGAGACGTTCGGCTTGCCCGACCTGAGAGGGCGTATTCCGGTGCACCTGTCGTCGTCCAATCCCCTGGCCTCTACCTACGGCACAGAAACGGTTACGCTGACCGTCCCACAGATCCCGGCGCATTCACACGCCTTCCTTGTGTACGACGCCACGGCCAGTTCGCCCAATCCGGGCAATAACGAGCTCGGCTTGTCCTCTCAGGCCGATTTGTTTTATGGCGACTTACCCGGCGTGCCGATGAATGCCGGGGCAATCTCGGCGGTCGGCGGAAACCAGCCGCACGAAAACGTGATGCCTTTCCTGTGCATCCACTTCATCATTTCCATGTTCGGCATTTTCCCGACCCAAAACTGAACTTCATCATGGCAGATCCTTTTGTAGCGGAAATCCGCATCGTGTCTTTCAATTTTGCTCCCCAGGGTTGGGCTTTTTGCGATGGGCAAATCCTGCCGCTTTCTCAAAACACAGCACTGTTTTCCCTTCTCGGCACCATATACGGCGGCAACGGCCTGAACACCTTTGCCTTGCCCAATCTGCAGGGGCGCGCCGCCATGCACCCCGGGCAAGGGCCGGGGCTGAGTTTGCGGGACCTGGGGGAAGAAGGCGGCACTGAAGTGGTGACCTTGATCGAGTCTGAAATCCCGTCGCACAACCACAATCTGCTAGCGGTAAATTTTCCGGCCGACAGCAACAGCCCCTCCGGCAACGCACTCTCGCGTTCGGCCAATGTATCTGCCTATGGTAACACGGGGCCTACCGTTGCCATGAAAAATACCACCATCGCACCCACCGGACTGGGCTTGCCGCACAACAATATGCAGCCCTACCTGACCCTTAATTTTATCATTGCCTTGCAGGGCATCTATCCACCTCGCTCGTAAACCGCGAACCATGCTCGATCAATTACAAGCCTCTGACTTTTCCCCCTGGCTCAACCATACCTTTACGCTTCGCTTTAGCCCGGAGGTCAGTTTGCCCGCCGAACTCGTGCAGGTATCCGAAGTAGAAAGCTATACCCCTTTGAATCGAAAGCCGTTTGCTATCGTTGTGCGGACCAATCAAAAAACGCATTATTACGAACAGACGATTTGCGTGCTGGAGCACCCTGAAAAGGGCGACCTCTCGCTCTTTTTCGTTCCAGTCGGCTTCGACGGACAGGGTGTTTTGTACGAGGCCGTCTTTGCCTGAGTACCCTGGCGCCGCTGACAGATTTATATGACAACCGTGGACAACCGGGCCGAATTGAAGCGATTGGCGGAGGCGCTGACGGGCAATGAGGGTTCGCCCGGCCACTGGTTTGCGGCAGGGAATGCCCTGTATGAACTTTTTCGAGGTATTTCCGGGCTCGACGAACGCGACGAAACCCTGAGAAGCGACCTCCTGCTGCCCGAGGGAAAGGCCATTTCGCCGGTCTGGGCTGCCCATTGTATCAAGGACAGTATTCGTACCCGAGTTTTTTTACGCGGCATTCTCGCCGCCATTGAAGAGGCCCGCCGGAGGTTTCCGGGCGGGCGTATTCATATTCTTTACGCCGGCTGCGGGCCTTTTGCGTCGCTTCTGCTGCCGCTTGTTCCGTTTTTGGAGAAAGACAGTGTCGAATTCACCCTGCTCGATGCCTTGCCGAAAAATATCGACCTGGCGGGGCAAATGGTGGCTGCTTTTCATGCCGAACCGTTTGTCCGGGAAATGGTGGTGGCCGACGCTGCGTCATACCCGATCGACCCGGCCGCGCCGGTGCACATTGTGGTGGCGGAAATGATGCAGGCCGGTTTGCAAAGCGAACCGCAGGTGGCGGCTGTTGCCAACCTGGCGCAGGGGATAAAAGCCGGCGGCATCCTGGTGCCGCAGCGTGTGGCCGTACAGGCGGGGCTTATGCACCCCGCCCTCAACATGCGCAGGATGACCGATCCCGACTGGCAGGCGCTCGAGGTATTCCGTTTGCTTGAGCCGGGCTTTGCGCTCACCGCCGATCCGGCCGATTGGCTTGAGTTGAGGAGTGGAGCGGAAAAAATTATTCCGTTGCCTGCCGGCCGCGACGCGGCATACAGCCAGCTGGCGCTTTTTACAACGCTGAAAGTATTCGGAAAGGAAAATCTGAACGTCTGGGATGCCGCGCTGACGCAACCCCTCTTGCTGCACAAACTGGCTGTCGGTGAACAGGTCGAAGCGCTTGCCTTGCGATATGTCTGCGGTGGCGCGCCCGGTTTTCAGTTCAGGCTGCTTTGAGCCGCGACATGCGCGAACCCTGCAATTTTGCCTCGGCATAAGCGCGGTCTATCACCAGGCTGCGCTCGGTTTTGTTGTCGTTGGAAGAGGGCGCCTCGAACATTGCATCGGTCAGAATCGCTTCGCAGAGCGAGCGCAAACCGCGGGCGCCGAGCTTGTATTCGAGCGCTTTTTCGGCGATGTAGTCGATGGTTTCGGGCAGGATCTCCAGGCGAATGTCTTCCATTGCAAAGAGCTTTTCATACTGCCGAACCAAAGCATTTCGGGGTTGCGTCAGAATGAGGCGCAAGGTCGGGAGGTCGAGCGGGTCGAGGTGAGCGATGACAGGCAGGCGCCCCACCAGTTCGGGAATGAGGCCGTAATGCTTGATGTCCTGATGGTTGACGTACTGCAGCATGTTTTCGCGTTCGATTCGCTCCTGCTGCGCGTCCTTGTTGTAGCCGATCACCTGCGTATTGAGGCGGCGGGCGATGATTTTGTCGATGCCTTCGAAAGCGCCGCCGCAGATGAACAGGATATTGGTGGTATTGACCTTGAGCAGTTTTTGTTCGGGGTGTTTGCGGCCGCCTTGTGGGGGCACGAGCACCTCTGCGCCTTCCAGAATCTTGAGCAGGCCCTGTTGGACGCCCTCGCCCGACACGTCGCGTGTGATGGAGGGATTGTCCTGTTTGCGGGCGATTTTATCGATCTCGTCGATGTAAACAATCCCGCGTTCGGCAGCTTCCACGTCGTAGTCGCAGGCCTGGAGCAGGCGGGCGAGGATGCTTTCCACGTCTTCGCCCACATAACCGGCCTCGGTAAACACGGTGGCATCGACGATGGTAAACGGTACGTTGAGCAGTTTGGCGATGGTTTTCGCCATGAGCGTTTTGCCTGTACCGGTCTGACCGACAAACAATACGTTCGATTTTTCAATTTCTACTTCACCCTGGTTGGTCGAGCCGGTTTTTTGGCTGAACAAGAGGCGTTTGTAGTGATTATACACGGCTACGGAGAGCACTTTTTTGGCCTCGTCCTGCCCGATGATGTATTCATCGAGGAAGGTTTTTATTTCGCCCGGCGGGATGAGTCGCAAGGCGCCGGAATATTTGGCGCTTTTGGGCGGCGTATTGTCGTCTTCGTGATGCGGGGCACGGCCGAGTTCCTGTTCAACCAGTTCGCCTGCTTTTCCTACACAGACTTCGCAAATCTGTGCATCCATGCCGCTGATCAGCATCAGCACATCGTCTTTGCTTCTGCCACAAAATGAACAATGATTAGGGGAGGGTTTGCCGTTGCGGATCATTAGATGGAACGATTGAACTATTGAACGATAGCGGTATTAAAGGCACTTTCCGGGCCAAAAAGGCCCGGAAATATGAGGGATCATTTTCCGGGCCTTTTAATCGGGCCGAGCTGGCATTATGCCGGGCGGCTGGCGGCCGGTCAGTCGTTTTTGCGTCCTTTCGGGTTGTTGCGTTCGAGCACCTCATCGACGAGGCCGTAGGCTTTTGCCTCTTCGCCGCTCATCCAGTTGTCGCGGTCGCAGTCTTCCTCGATTTTTTCATACGGTTGCCCCGTATGGTAGGCGAGGATGTCGTACAGCGACTTCTGCATTTTTTTGATCAGTTTGTAGGTGATCTCGATATCGGACACCTGGCCTTGTGCGCCGCCCATGGGCTGGTGGATCATCACATGGCTGTGGTAGAGGCAGCTGCGTTTGCCTTTTGCGCCTGCTGCGAGCAGTACGGCGCCCATGGAGGCTGCAAGGCCCGTGCAGATGGTGGCAACGTCGGGCGCTACGTATTGCATGGTGTCGTAGATGCCCAGCCCGTCGATCACCGAACCGCCGGGGCTATTGATAAACAGTTGAATATCGCGTTTGGGGTCGCTGGATTCGAGGAACAGCAGCTGAGCCTGAATGACGTTGGCGACGTATTCGGTCACCGGCACGCCCATGAAAATGATGCGGTCCATCATCAGGCGGCTGAATACGTCCATAACGGCGAGGTTCATGGGGCGTTCTTCGATAACGGCCGGGGTAAAGGCGCGAATGTTGGGGGCTGCGGCTGCGCCGGCGGCCTGCATGTACTTTTCGAGGTGCATGCTGTTCATGCCGAGGTGGCGCGTCGCATACTTTTGAAATTCATTTTTGTCGAACATGGTATGACTCGTTTTTTTCGAGGCAAGTATAACAAGCTTTATCCCCGAAGGTTAAGCCCTGAAAAAATGGAACTATAGTGCTGGACGTTCGGCGTTCCCGGGCGGATGAACGACCGTTTCGGCACGATGAATGAAAACGGCCTGCTCTGCTCCCGCCCACGGGTATTATTCCACGATTTCGCGCAATTCCGCGTCTTCGGACTGTTCATCTTCCGCTTTTTTATTGACTGCGTCAAAAATCTGCTGAAACTCGGCCGAGGGAATCGGTTTGTCGCTCAGGGTAACAGCCTCGCGCATGGCATCGAAAAGTTTGTCGTATTCGAGGTCGCTTTTGACCTTTTCGACGTCCTTCTCGTTTTTCATCATGCGGTTGGTATAGTCGGCGAGGATGTTTTCAGGCAAATCGAACTGGAAATACCCGCGGATGCGGCGGCCGTATTCGGCGCGAATTTCTTCTTCGCCGATTTCGATGCCGAACCGGACTTTGAGGTTGTCGCGAATCAGCGACCAGCGCAGGTTTTCGGCGAATGCCGGGAATTCGCGCTCGATCGAGTCAGGCGTCAGCGTATCGCGGTTGGTGGCGAGCAGCCAGCGGCGCAGGAAGCGCTCGGGCAGTTCGACGGGGTTCAGTTCGAGCAGTCGCGCCTGCATGTCGCGCATGACGAGGGCGTTGGCGCGCACTTCGTAAAACTGGGCAATGCCTTTTTTGATCTGGTCGCGCGCTTCGGTTTCATTGCTTACCGCGCCGCCGAAGTAGCTGCTGAAGAACTCCTCGTCGAGCTCGGCTTTACCGACCCGCGACACTTCTTCGATGACGCCGCCAAACCAGTCGCCCACCTTGCGGTCGTCCGATTCCTCGAGGTTGAGGATGTACTTGCGGTACATTTTTTCTTCGTGGCGGTTTTCGAGTTCGCGGGCGTTGAAACGCACGGTATCGCCTTTCTTTTTGGTCAGCAGCTCGGCTTTGAACGCCTCGTCGGTCAGGTCTTTGACGAAGAGGGTGATCGAAGTGGCATAGTCGCCGCCTTCTTCCTGCGCCGCGATATTTACGATATCGTTTTCCTGAATATCGTTTTCGGGATGGGTGCGTTTGCCCACCCGCTGGCGGGCGTTGTCGAGGTCGGAATCGGCCAGTTGATCGAGGTCGGCGATGGCGTAACGCTCGTACACCTGGTTTTTATCGAGGCCTTTGACCTCGAAAGGCTGAACAAAACCGACTTCGTATTCTACCGAGTATTCCGTGTCGGGGTTGTTGATATGGTGCGAAAAATTCTGCGGGTTTTCAGTCGGCATGGGCTGGCCAAGCACGTCGAGTCCGGACTGGCGGAGGTATTCGTACAGTTCCTGCGCCATCATGTCGTTGAGGGTATCGGCAAAGAGGGCATTGCCGTACATGCGCTTGATATAATCCATCGGCGCCTGGCCCTGACGGAAGCCTTTGATTGCAGCGCGTTGGCGAAAACGTTTGAGCTCGGCGTCCACTTTAGGTTTCAGCTCGTCGCGCTGAACGGTAACGGTAATCAGGGCAGAAGTAGCGTCGAGGTCTTTGCGTTGAGTGCTGGGCATATGGAGGAGAATATAATAATAATATTGGGTATCAGACTATGGGTCGGTGAAGCAATGGCTGGCGAAAAAACGTACCCGAAAAAGAGGGGTACTGCAACATCGGCGCATGGTTAAAAAAAGTGCGGGCGGAGGGACTCGAACCCCCATGCCTCTCGGCGCCAGATCCTAAGTCTGGTACGTCTACCAATTCCGCCACGCCCGCGATGCTGCAAAGCAGTTTCCCATCAAACAGGTAAAATGCTGTGCCTTGTTCAAAAAGGAGCGCAAAAGTAGGCTTTTATTAACGAAAACAAAGGATAGAAAGCAAAGTAAAACAGTTAATAAGCCTCAAACAAGTTGGAAGCCATCGGCGCTTGTGTTAACTTTATGCGAAACAAACGAATAAACAACAGGAGGGGGATATGGCTCATGTAAAACCGACACCGGTTATCTCCGAAGAAGACCGCCCGATTATTCAGCGGGCTTATCGCAATCTGCTCAAATCGATCACTACGCCGCTGAACGAGGACGACCGGCTCAACATTCGCTCGGCATTCGAACTGGCCGCCCAGGCGCATCAGGAACAGCGCCGCAAATCGGGCGAGCCGTACATTCTTCACCCTATCGAAGTAGCCCGCATCTGCGTCGAGGAAATCGGCCTCGGCCCCACCGCCGTGATCTGCGCCTTGCTGCACGATGTGGTAGAAGATACCGACGTTACCCTGAAAGACGTGCACAAACAGTTTGGCGACCGCGTAGCCCTGATCGTCGATGGCCTGACCAAACTCGACGGCCTCCACGACTCGGAAAGCCCACAGGCCGAAAACCTCGCCAAGGTACTCCGCACCATGCTCGTCGATGTGCGCGTCGTGCTCATCAAAATGGCCGACCGCCTGCACAACCTGCGCACCATCCGCAGCATGCCTCCCCACAAACAACTCAAAATCGCCGCCGAAACCAGCACCATTTACGCCCCGCTGGCCCACCGGCTCGGTTTGTACAAGATCAAAAGCGAGTTTCAGGACATTTGCCTCAAAATTACCCACCCCGAAGAATACCACGACATTGCCGATAAACTGGCGCAAACCAAACGGGCGCGCCAACAGTACATCGACGAGTTCGTGCGGCCCATTACCGAATCGCTCGACGACTACGGCATCAAGGTGCGCATCACCGGCCGCCCCAAAAGCATTTTTTCCATCTGGAACAAGATCCGCACCAAACACGTCGCTTTTGAAGACATCTACGACCTGTTTGCCATCCGCATTATCGCCGAAGTGCCGCCCGAACGCGAAAAAATCACCTGCTGGCAGATCTATTCCATCGTTACCGACTATTACAAACCCATTCCCGAACGACTCAAGGACTGGGTCACCAACCCCAAGGCCAACGGTTACGAATCCCTGCACACCACCGTTGTCGGCAATGACGGCCGCTATGTGGAGGTGCAAATCCGTTCCGAACGTATGGACGAAATCGCCGAACGCGGTTTTGCCGCCCACTGGAAATACAAAGGCATCAAGGGTGTCGGGCAAAAAGCCAATGTTTTTGAAAACTGGCTCAACCAGGTACGCGAAACCCTCGAAGACAGCGCCGACGGCAGCACCGTCGAGTTTCTGGCCGATTTCAAAACCACCAACCTCTTCGCCGAGGAAATCCACGTTTTTACGCCCAAAGGCGAGATGAAAGTGTTGCCCGAAGGCGCCACCGCACTCGACTACGCCTTCAGTATTCACTCCGACATCGGCTGCGCCTGCATGGCCGCCAAAGTGAACAACAAACTGGTACCGATCAGCACACCCCTTCACAACGGCGACCAGATCCAGATCATTACCAATAAAAACCAGAAACCCAGCGAAGACTGGCTGCAGTTCGTCATTACGGCCAAAGCCAAAAACCGCATTCGCTCGGCTCTCAAGGAAGAACGCCGCAAACTCGCCGCCGACGGCCGCGAAATTCTCGAACGCAAACTCCAGAACACCTTCAAGGTGCCCGTGGAAGAAAATATCGACCCGCTTTCCCGCTGGTTCGGCTACCCCAACCGCCTCGAATTCCTGAGCGCCATCGCGCTCGAACAGGTGGACCTCGCCGCGGCATTCAAACGTTTTCGCGCCGACGGCAACCGCCTGGCCGAAATCGAGGAAGACAAGGGTGTGCGGCAGATCGATTCGACCGAACCGCCGACCGAAACGGCCGGCATCAAGGAAAGCGGCAAGGCGACGACCAACAAGGCCGAAATCATCATCAACAACGAACCCGGCCATTACTACGCCTACTCGTTCGCGTCGTGCTGCCAACCCGTGCAGGGCGACCCGATTTTTGCCTTCGTCACCACCAAGGAAGGCATCAAGATACACCGCACCACCTGCCCCAACGCCCCCAATATGCTGGCCAACTACGAATACCGTATCCTCAAGGCGGAATGGGGCAACACCGTCAAGTCGGACTTCGTGGCCGATATCGTCATCACCGGCATCGACATCGGGAAAGGCGCCATCCAGCGCCTGACCGACCGCATTTCCAATCTCGGACTCAATATCCGCTCCTTTTCCATCTCCGGCGAAGGCGGTTATTTCGAAGGAAAAGTGTCGCTGGTGGTGCGCAACATCGATCAGCTCAATCATGCCATGCTTTCGCTGAAAAGTTTCGACTGGGTGTCGAATGTGCGCCGGGCAGAATAAGGACGGATGCAGGTATTCCCTGCTACGCCCTCAAAACCCTTTTGTTATGCCGTTTTTGCAAAAAATTGTCCGTCATTTCTTCGAGGCCGTGCTTGGTTTTCATGCACTCATGAGCAAGCGGAAATAGGCTGCTGTCTCAAAGGCTGTAAAATACAACAGGGGCTATCCCAAAATTCGGGATGGCCCCTGTTGCCTGTCTGTTTACCTCAGTGTTTTACAACGAAAGGCCGGGTTTCCGCCTTGCCGTCGGCCGGCAGGGCCTGCAGGTAGTACAAGCCGGCCGGCAAATCGCCCAGATCGATTTTTTCGGGAACGTCGCCTGCCTGGCGTATGCTTTGCTGTATTCGCCTGCCCTGCGCATTGAGCAGGGTAAGCACTACGTTTTGCCCTTTCCAGCCCGAAAGTTCCACCCAGATGGTGCTGCCCGCGGGGTTGGGGTACACGGCGAAAGCCTGTTCGTTGTCGAGTGTCGTCGCCTGGAGGCTGGCCGGTTCATCCCCGTCGGTCACAGCATTTTGGCCAAATGCCTGTTCGGGCGTTTGGGTCAGCAGTTGTTGCGTTTGCACACAGTCGAAGGTGTTGAGGTGGGCTTCATAGAAGATTTTCGGCGCCAAACGCACAATCACGTGGATAAACAGCGGGTCCGACTGGGCCGGCAGCGTGTATTCGAAAATATCCGACTGGCCATTGCTGATGCTGTCGCCCAGCGATTTGAAACGCACCGAGTAGAACGGCGAGAAATTGGGGTTGCGCACCTCGTACTGGCGGCCGCTGGGGGCCGTGTAGATCGAGCCGTTGACAGGGGCCAGGGCAGTGACGCCGTCGGGCACCTGGAAGGCGGTGTACATCAGTTTGTTGTTGCAGTTGTTGGTCACCCGGATGCGGTAGGTGCGGTTTTGTTCCGAATCCTTGGTGATGCTCAACAGTTCGTATTTGATGCAGCCGATCACTTTTTCATCGCAGGGCGGCGGTGCCGCCACGGTGACGGAGAAGCAGCAATTGGCGGTGTTGCCGCAATTGTCGGAAGCCATGTAGCACACCTGCGTGGTGCCCAGCGGGAAGCTGCTGCCGCTCGGCAGGCCCTGAATCAGGTTGATGCTGGTGGCGCCGTCGGGGCAGGTCGTGGTCGCGGTTGCGGGAGTGTAATTCACCACTGCCGAGTTGACGCCTGCTGTGATATTGACCAGCACCGGCGGCGAGCAGTCGAAGTCGAGATCGGGCAGCGGCCCGGGCTGGCAAGGCGGCGGGTCAACGAGCACTGTTGCCGTGCAGAACGGATTGTCGTGGTCGTTGATGGTCACCGAAACAGCGCCGCCGCTCACCGGGAAAGGCCCGAATGTGTAGCTCATGCCGTAGGGAAACATCATGACGCCGGGCAGCATATCCCAGCCCCAGGGCCCGGTGCCGCCGCTTGCGGTCAGGTTGAACGAAAAAGTATCGTCGGAGGGGTCGTTGGGCGTGCCGTTGTCGTCGCACACGACATTCGTGATCAAGATGGTGATGGGCGTAAAGCAGCCCGAAGGCGTAGTGGTAAACCCGGCGTCGAAATCGAGCGTCTGGCCGCTTGACAGTGTAAATGGATCGGTGAAGCCCCATACATCGGCGTCGTTGTCGAGGGCGTCGTTCATGCCGATGTTGAGCATCGATTGCCACAAACCGCCGGGATTGGAAAATTTGAGCCGGTAGGTGCCGGCCGGCAGAGCGGGGAATTCGTACAGGCCGTTGGCATCGGTCTGTACGCTCGACACGACAATCGAGGTGTCGGCAGCATCGAGTACGCTGACCCAGATGTAGGGAAGGCCGGATTCGCCGGCGTCCTGCAGGCCGTTGGTGTTCTGATCTTGCCAGACCCAACCGCTCACCGGCGCTGCGCCGGCGGTGCCAATGGCGGCAAGAAGCAGGATAAGCAGGGAGAAGAGTTGTTTTTTTGTCATCGTGTTGCGCGAGGGATTGATGATAAAAGAAATTTTCGGCATGTCTTTCCTGCGAAAAACATACCGATTCTGAACAATGTCTTGAAATGTCTTATGCTAAACGGGCAGGAACGGGCCAGGTGATGTATAGAAGAAAGGCACTGCACCGCGAAAGATGGACGAAGGGGAAGATTACAGAACCAGTTGGCGGGTCCAAAGACGGATTTCCACACAGGTTTCAAGGCCTCAAAAATAGGGCTTGCGACAGGTGTCGGGTTGTTTGCCGTCACAATTTCTATCAAAGCAGAAAAAGAAAAGGAGCAACCACCTTTGTGATTGCTCCTTAACACTATGAAACACTAACGGGGACAAAATTATGCAGCGAAAAAACGCTGCGCAAGCCCCTTTATACTTTTAACGTGTTTTCGGCAGCCCAAACGGCTTTTTTCGACGATGAATAGCAAAACTGTCATAGAACCGACAAACAGGATTGCGTGTTTCGCGTACCTCAAACGGGTAACCTATTGTTTTACGATCTTAACAGACGATAAAATGCCGCCAACGCCTATCTGCGCCACATAAGCGCCGGAGGGCAAATTCTGCATGTTGATGCTGGTCTGGTTGTCGCCGGTGCTGACCGGAATCTCGCGATCGAGCACCGTCACGCCGAGCATATTGGTGAGGCGCACCCGGGCGGTTGTTGCCGGGGCGCTCAGGTTGAACCGGATTTGTACGGCGTCGGAAACCGGGTTGGGCACGGCCGTCAGGGCCAGGGCGCGGGCGGCGGGTTCGTCGGCATCGACCATCAGGCTGCGCGTGCCGTTGGCAAACCAGGTACCCCACTGACGATTGTACAGGAAGGGATAGGTATTGCTGAACGGCGTGATTTTATTGCTTTCGAGTTCCTGAATATACAGGTCGTAACCCGGTTTTTGATACAGGATTGCGTCGTCGAGGCGGGTGTAGCTGGGCCAGCCCAGGTCGCCGTTGTCGGGCACAATCACGTCGTAATCGCCGGTTTCCACATTGGCGCCGAAGACGGCGTATTCATCGTTGTAATCGTCGATATAATCGAACGCGATGATGTAGGGCGAGTTTTTGGAAAACGTCGGATCGCCCACGCTGGTGTTTTGCGGCAGGCCGCTGAACAGTTTTGAAATGAAGGCATTGCCCCCGTCGACAAAAACCTGGTTGGTCTGATCGTAAAAATTGACAAAACCGATGTCCCAATAGCTGAGGTCTTCGCCCGTACTGCTGATCAGTTCGTTGTACGCATCGTACATCAGGTATTCACCCGAATAGTCGAACTCCAGCACATCGGCGTATTTCACTTCACCCGTGATCTGGCCCTGCGTGTAGGTCGGGTTGTAGAGGTAGAAGGTTTCGCTTTCGTTGAAGAAAAGGTCGAAAATGTAGATTCGGTCGTCGCCGATACCGAGCAGGCCGGCGATGAATCGTCCGTCTTTGGAAATGGCTACGTTGCGCCATTCGGGCTGGGCGCTCAGAATGGTCTGCTGGATGTTGATCTGGCCGCCGGCATAGGAAATATCGATGAGCACGATATGGCCTTCCGTATTGACAAACACCACCGAGGTGCCGTTGTCGGACACGCTGGGGCGGCTCTGCACGCCGCCGTTGTACATCGTGCCGAGCACGCTGCCGTTGCCGTCAACGAGTTGCAGGTTGTTGAAGTCGTTGGTGACGCAGACGATGAAATCGAGGCCCGGGTTGACATCCAGGTTGCCCAGGTAGTTGCCGCCGGGCTCGTTGCCCGCGATGCCCACGCTGGTGAAGGCGGTGGCGGCCACATCGGCCACGCTGCTGCCATACAAGTCGTTAGCGGCCTGGATTACGGCGAGGCGGGCGTCGACAAACTGGCTCGATTTGACGAGATAGTCGCGCAACGCCTTGTAGTACACTTGTTCGGCCTTGTCTTTGCCGACGCTGGCGTTGCTGGCAAAAAGGTAAAATGCACGGTTGGGGATACCGCTGTTGATGTGTACGCCGCCGTTGTCGTCCGAACCGGTAAACATCTGGTTGACATGATTGGGCTGCCAGAAGGGGCTGTTGCTCGGCGCGCCGTTGTTGGGGTTGGAAAGGTCGCGCAGGGCGCCGCTGGGGCTCACGCCCGACTGCATGACGTCTTCGCCGATCAGCCAGTCGTCGCGGTCGATCATGGCGCCGAAAATATCGGCAAAGGACTCGTTCAGCGCGCCGCTTTCCCCCTGGTACTCGAGGTTGGCGGTTTTTTCCACGACGCCGTGGGTCATTTCGTGGCCGGCCACATCGAGGCCGCGGGCCAGCGGTTTGAAGAAAGAGCCGCCGTTGCCGTAGAACATGTAGCCGCCGTTCCAGAAGGCGTTTTCCATGGAAGTGCCGTTGGGCTCGGTGACGTTGATAAACGAAATGATGTTGCCGCCAGATCCGTTGATAGCGTTGCGGTTGAACGTGTTTTTGTAATAATCGTAGCTTTTACCCGCATTGTAGTGGGCGCTGACGGCCGTCGGGTTGTTGAACGTCGTGCTGTTGGACGTCACGATGGTGTAGTCGAAGTTCGCATTTTGCGGCGAGCTGTTCATTGCATTCAGCGTGATGATCGCCCCGACCGGGTCGTTGGGCATCTGCGATTGCGAAGCGTTGAACATGGGTTTGCTGGCATCTTCCATGTAAACGGTGCTGCCCGACTGCCATGCGCCGAAGCTGCGGTTGACGTTAAGCAGGTCGAGGCCATTGGCCGTGACGGGCGGAGGAGGCGCCGTTTCAGGCCCGGCATCGGGGGCAGCATGCTCGGGCAGCAGGCGGCAGGTGTGGTCGTAGTGGTTGAGTACGGCGCCTGTTTGGGCGTCGATCACGTACACCACGCGGTTGAGGAAGTTCGGATAACCTTCCACCACCCAGGCCAGGCTGGCGGCGTCGATGCGGCGGTTTTCGTGGTACACCACCAGTTCGGCGCTAAAAGGCTGGCCGCCCATGACCTGCAGTTCCTGTGCCGTCCAGTCGGTTTTTATCTTGTCGGGGCCGATTTGGGCCCGCACGATCTGCAGGGCGCTTTCACTCGAAACAGCGGGTGTGGTGCCGATGCGAAGGGTGGGGTAGTAGCGGCCGTTGAGCGAGACGAAAGCGCCGTTTTGGGTATGGGCGATCATTTCGCCGCCGTACACGGGTACGCCTTCGAAGACCTGCCCGAGGCGAACGTGCTGGTTGCCCTGTTCGTCGGTGGATACCGACTGGACGGTGAATTCAGCAGCCGGGTTGTCCACACCGTCGAGCGGCAGGCTGGCCAGGTATTCGAGGGCGCGTTGTTCGGCAGGGCGCTTGTCGTCGGCGGATCCTGAAGCGGCGGTTTTGCCGGAGAAAAAGATCGGCAGGCCGTTTTCACCGCGCGTAATGCGTACGTCGGCGGCAGCAGGCGAGAGGCCGGGCATGGTCTTGTAGTCGAGCCGCCCCGTGCCGAAAGGGTCGGCGGTCGGCGGCACAGCCGGCCGGTTGATCGGCCGGAGGCCGTGGTGCGGCGGGTCAGAAACGGGGCCGGTTTTGGGAGGGCGGATTTTTGCGCTTTGCGCCTGGGCTGCGGTCAGACTGAGCAGGCAGAGCAAAAGCGTTGGGAGGATGATCTTTTGCATAAAAAGTGTAAACGTTTTGGGCCGAAACGGCGGTGAAGAAACGTGTGGAAGCCACAAAGATACACAGGGCGAAGGGCACCTGGGGCGTACTCGTTGCTGCTTGTTACATTTGCCCGATAAACTACCGCCCATGTTCTTCTACCGCCCGCTTGCCCTGATCTGCGGCCTGCTGCTCGCCGCTTCCGCCCTTTTTGCCCAGGGCTCCTTTCCCCAGTCTGCCCCCTCGGCGCCGCGCGACGCCGCCTACGCATTTACCAACGCCACCGTGTACGTGGATTACCAAACCCGGCTGGAAGGCGCCACCCTGGTGATCCGTAAAGGCAAAGTGGAAGCCTGCGGGCTGAAAGTCGTAGCGCCCAAAGACGCCGTGGTGGTCAATTGCGCCGGCCGCACCATTTACCCGGCTTTCATCGATCTCTGCGCGCCCGACTATGGCCTCGTTGTGCCGAAATCCGACGACCCCGGCCAGCAACAACGCCCCCAGGCTTTTTCCGACAAACCTGGCGCTTTCGCCTGGAACGAAGCGCTTCGCCCCGAATTCGACGCCGCCGACTACTTCAATCCCGACGCCAAACCGGCTGCCGAATGGCGCAAGCTGGGCTTTGGCGCCGCGCTTGCCTATCGCCCCGACGGCATTTCCAGAGGCACCGGCGCATTCGTGCTGCTGGGCGACAACCGCGCCCACGACATGTTGCTGCGCCCTCGCGCCGCCAATTTGCTCTCTTTCCGAAAGGGTAGCAGCAGCCAGGACTACCCCAGCTCGCTCATGGGCTGCATCGCGCTGCTGCGCCAGACCTACCTCGACGCCCGCTGGTACCAGAGCGAGGGCTACAAAACCGAAGCCAACCTTTCCCTCGAAGCCTGGAATGCCGCTCAGGGGCTGCCCCAGATCTTCGAGGCCGAAGACAAACTGGACGTCCTGCGTATCCACCGGCTGGGCCAGGAGTTCGGGGTAAAATACGTGGTCAAAACAGCCGGCGACGAATACCAGCGCCTCGACGAGGTAAAGGCAACGGGCCAGTCGCTCATCGTGCCGCTCAATTTTCCGCAAGGCTACGACGTGAGCGACCCCTACGAAGCCCTCGACGTGCCGCTTTACAGCCTGAAACACTGGGAAATGGCGCCCTCCAACCCCGCGCGACTGGCTTCGGCCGGCATACCCTTCGCCCTCACTTCTGTCGGAATGAAAGACAGGTCCAAATTCCTCGACAACCTGCGCCGCGCAGTCGAATACGGCCTTTCGGAAGAGGCCGCGTTGAAAGCCCTGACCTTTGAGCCGGCGCAAATACTGGGTTTGTACAGCATCGATCCTGCCGGCAAACAAGCCGCCATCGGCTCGCTGGAGGCCGGTAAAACCGCCAATTTTATCATTTGCACGGGCGATATTTTTCAAAAAGACGGCAAAATCCTCGAAACCTGGGTCGGCGGAACGGGCTACCCGGTCGCTCCCGATCCCTTCAATGGCGTCGATCTCACCGGCCGATACCAACTGGACGCCGGAAAAAACACCTACACCCTGCTCGTCAAAGGCAAGGCGGCGGCTCCTGAAGCCGCAGTTTTGCGCGCCGACAGCAGCAGTGCCAAAGCCAGTCTGATTTATGAAAACGGCCTGATCACCCTTTCTTTCCAGCCAGATACCCTGTCTAAAAACGTGCTCGCGCTTTCCGGCACGGTTGCCGGCCGCGCGTGGAGCGGCAGGGGTACGTCGCCCGAGGGCGCCTGGATCGACTGGCGGGCTGTGCGCACTGGCGACTCGCCCGCCGAGGGCCCCGGCAAGCAGGCCCCGGTCAGCAGCCCGGAGACGGGGCCGATGATGTTCCCCTTCACGGCTTTCGGCTGGACGGAGCGCCCCAAAGCGCAGACCTTTCTGGTCAAAAACGCCACGGTATGGACCAACGAGAAAGACGGCATTTTGCCTAATACAGACGTGCTCGTCAGCGACGGCAAAATCCGCCAGATCGGTAAAAACCTCTCGGCCCCGGCCGGCGCCACCGTCATCGACGGCACGGGCAAACACCTCACGGCCGGCATCATCGACGAGCACTCGCACATCGCCGCCTCGCGTTCGATCAACGAAGGCACCCAGGAGTCTTCCGCCGAGGTGCGCATCGGCGATGTGATCGATTCGGAAGACATCGACATTTACCGTCAGCTGGCCGGCGGCGTCACGTCGAGCCATATCCTGCATGGCTCGGCCAACCCCATCGGCGGTCAAACCCAGCTGATCAAACTACGCTGGGGCTTTGCGCCGGAAGAACTGAAATTCCGGAACTGGACGGGGCAGATCAAATTTGCCCTCGGCGAAAACGTGAAACAAAGCAATTGGGGCGACAATTTCCGCAGCCGCTATCCGCAGTCGCGCATGGGCGTGGAGCAGGTGTACATCGACTATTTCACCCGCGCCCAGGCCTACGCCCGCCTCAAAAAATCGGGCGCGCCCTACCGCACCGACCTCGAAATGGAAGCCCTGCAGGAAATCCTCGAAGGCCGGCGTTTCATCACCTGCCATTCCTACGTGCAAAGCGAAATCACCATGCTGATGCGGGTGGCCGAACGTTTCAATTTCCGGGTCAATACGTTCACCCACATCCTCGAAGGGTACAAAGTAGCCGACAAAATGGCCCGGCATGGCGTGGGCGGCAGCACGTTCAGCGACTGGTGGGCGTATAAAATGGAGGTGCGCGATGCCATTCCGCAAAACGCCGCCATCATGAGCGCCCAGGGCATCACCGTGTCGATCAATTCCGACGATGCCGAAATGGCCCGCCGACTCAATCAGGAGGCCGCCAAATCGGTGGAATACGGCGGTATGAAAGAGGAAGACGCCTGGAAAATGGTAACGCTCAATCCCGCCAAACTCCTGCATGTGGACGACCGCGTGGGCAGCATCCGGGTGGGCAAAGACGCCGACCTGGTGCTCTGGAACGACAACCCGCTCTCCGTATATGCCCGTGCCGAACAAACCTGGGTGGATGGCATCCTGTTTTTCGACCGCGCAGAGGATGCCCGCCGGCAAATCCAGGTGCAACAGGAGCGCAACCGCATCATTCAAAAGATGTTGAACGAGAAAAAAGGCGGACCCGGCGGTGACCGACCGGGCCCGCAGAAGAAATATTATCACTGCGAGGATGTGGAGGATGAGGGGTGACGTTTTGGCGCTTGAGTGCTTTTTGTCAAACCTGTTGTAAAACAAGGGGCCGCCCGGAGCACGTTCCGGACGGCCCCTTGTTTTATATTCAATATTCGATCTTCGGCAGCCGCGCCTTCTCGCCGAACCCCTTGTAAATCAAGGTTTTTTCGCCATCTTTGTAGGCTCTCCCACACACCGGTCACCCATCTTCATCGCTCATGAGAAAGCCTGTCCTTTACTCTTCTTTTGCCATTATTTTGCTGCTCGCGTTCAACGTTTTGCCTTACCGGCTGCTTGCGACAGACCAATCCTGCGACATCTTTGGCAGCATCGCCGTTACGGCCTGTTACGACAACGGCACGCCCGCTTATCCGGCCGACGACCTCTTCGACTTCACCTTCATCGTCGATGGCAGCGCCCCCGGAAACGGCTGGGCGGCGCAAGTGCCCAACCTCGACGGCAGCTCTACGACCGAGCTGGGGTTTTACGGAGAGTACCGCACGTACACCTACCCGATAGCGGAAGTTCAACAAAACCTGGGCGGTGTAATCGTCATTCCTGTACGCGCCGCACTCGACCCTGCCTGCGCGATTACCCTCACACTGACGGCTCCTGCATCCTGTCCGGCGAGCAGCCCCGGCATGATCGACCTTTCGCTTTCGCTGCAACAGAACGGCGCTTCGCCCCTTCAATGGACCAGTTATGCCGTAAGCGCGGTGGTCAGCAATGCCGGGCCACAAACAGCAACTGGCGTCAAAATCAAATTTGCAAAACCCGACGGGGTCGTGTATGTCGGCGGCGGCGAATTCGAGGCCTCGCAAGGCGCGTTTTCCCCCTACGAAGAACAGGTATGGACGGTGGGCAGCATTCCGCCCAATGGCTCGGCCTCCCTCACTGTCCATTATTTTTTGCTGGAAACAACGGCCCCGCTTGCCTATGCGCAGGTTGTTGCCGCCAACGAAACCGACGCCGATTCGCAGCCTGCCAACGGCACGCCACCCGTGCCGGCGCAGGACGATGAGGCCAACACCGCCTCGCTTCTGCCCGATTTTGTGGCTACGCCGGCCTCCTTTATCTCCTTCGGAATCAGCCAGATTCCAGGTGGGGCGCCGTCTCGTCGCTTCGGATTTTATTTTGTCGGGCAAAACACGGGCGCTGCCGTGCCGCTTGGTCCGGGCGCCCAGCCGGTGAAAGTCGGTTTTTACCTTTCAACCGACCCTGTATGGAGCGCCGGCGATTATGCCATCGGCGCCTTCGACTTGTCCAGCGCCGACGGGCTCGTGTTCGGCAACCAGGCCGACCTGCAACCCATTGACGACAACGTGCCGGGCGGCGTTTATTACCTGATTGCCAAAATGGATGCCGGCAACCTCTTTGCCGAGCCCAACGAGGACAACAACATCGCGGTTTACGGCCCGCAGGTGGTATTGCCTTACGTGACCGGCAACCTGCCCGACCTCACCGTGGCCAATCTCCTGATTTCGAACCCCGATGCCGTGCCGGGGGAGGTTTTTTACTACCACTTCGACGCCGGAAATACCGGCTCGGCGGCCGTGCCGGGCGATTTTACCATAAAATCCTACATCTCTGCCGATCAGACGCTCGACGCGGGCGACCTGCAAAACGGCACGATTCAGACGGGCAATTTCGTCGCGGGCTTTTGGGTGCAACAGGTGGCTGGCGCAACGGCTGTCCCTGCTTCGCTGCCGGCGGGTACTTATTACCTGATCGTAAAAATCGATGCTGACGGGGCCGTGCCCGAAAGCAATGAGGGCAACAACACCGTGTTTCAGCCTTTTAACGTGGTGTACGGCCCGGGCGGCAATTGCGAAAAAACGATCGGCAACGGCATACTGGTTTGCACGTCGCAACCCGACGCCGAGCACCTGCAGGTACTGAGTCGTTCGGGGACCGTGCCGGAACAATACACCCTGCGTACCCTCGACGCCGAGGGGAACACCACCGCGACACAAGCAGCAGGGCCTTACGAGGAATACTACTTCCTCTACACTGCTTCGGACCTGGAAAAACGCCGGCTGAGCGACGGCGCGCTCATTTATTCCAAACCGCTACCCGCTGCATTGTCAGCCGGTTATGCCTTGTTCGACGATGCGGTGGAGTATAACGGCGGGTACATCCTGTTCGCTTACAAAAACCAGAATCTGGGCAGCGTGGATTCCTTGTTTGCCATAAAAACCGATGCCGCGCTGCTGCCCTTGTCGGCGAGGTTTGTGGCCCTGGCTGGGCCCGTTTCCGCTCACGACGTGGTTACGCCTGTACAATTTGCAGCCGACAGGGTGGCTTTTACGTACAGAAACGGAACCGCAATTTTTAACGAGCAGATCAATCTGGTGGTCATCGACGACAACCTCGAGGTGAAATCCAGCACCGTCTGGATACCGCCGGGCGTGTTCAGCCTCAGCGCCCTGATCCGGCAATCGCCCTGCGGCGCAATCTCTATTACAAACTACATCGCTTTCAATTTTTGCGTACATGGCGCGTGTTCCGCCGTTTCGGAATCGTTCGGAACGTTTGTCAATGATGTTTTTCAGGTCAATATGTCGTACGAAACCAGCGAGCAGTCAACGTACGGACAGGGCGTTCAATTCCGCTCCTGGCTGTACAGAACAGCCGACGGCGGCCTGATTACCGGCACGCACAGCCAGAACATTCCGCTGACGAGCTACCCCCTCAACGACACAATCACATTGACCAAAAGCCTGAACAATGCCACTGTCTGGGTCAAAAAGGTACCGACGCCAGGCGCGGCATTGGTAAAAGCGATCCGGGAAGCCGGCGGTCAGCTGGTATTGCTCAAACAATCGGCCAGCTCGCCGGAGGTGCTCGGTTTTGTCAAAGTCTCCTGCCTCGAAAGCAGTGCGCCCCCGCCGGCCGGCAATTGCGACGACATCGTCCTGCTCCCCGGACAGGGACAGCTGACCATCGCCGGCTTCAACGCGCCGCACGTGCTGATCAAGGTGTTCCGACCCGACTGGACGCTGGCTTTCCAGTGCCTCGACGGCGCTTGCAACAACCCGCTGACGGTCGGTGGCCTGGGGGCCGGGAGCCATTATGTGGAAATAAAATTGCTGAACGCGGCCTGGGGCGAGATTTGCCAGAAAAACCAGACGATCAATATCGCATCCGTCAGCCAGGACGATACAGGCGCGAGGGCAGAGGGCTTGCCTCTGGAATTTGGTAAAATATACCCCAACCCGGCGCGGCAGGCTGTCAGACTGGAACTGAACTCGCCGTTTGCGCTGGAAGCGCTGCTCGACGTTCGCGACAACACCGGCCGGCTGGTGCAGCGAACAAGCCTGAACCTGGCCGAAGGGTTCAACGAAATCGAACTGCCGGTCGGTCACTGGAAAGCCGGGCTATACCAGGTGACGGCAAGCGGCGGCGGCTGGTTGGTCAGCGGTCGTTTTTTGAAAACTGGCGAGCAATAGTCGGGGGTTGGGCAATGCCCGATAATGCGTTCGGCGTTGGCTTTCGTATCGAAAGACCAACGCCGAACAGTGCATTTTTATCAAAAAACGGGTCAAGTCAGTGGTTTACCACTTTCCGCGTTTTCCTTTTTTCTCCCATTTCTCCCCGCCGCGTTTTTCAAATTTGCCGCCTTTGCCGCCGCCGCGCGGAGTGGCATCGTCAACGCGCACTGAGCGGCCGTTGATGCTGAACTCTTCGAGGCCTTCGCGTACGAGGGTGGCGAAAGAGGGATCGACTTCGAAGTGCATGAATGCCTTGCGGAGATCGATCTCGCCGATGGCATGGCTGGGCACGCCGAGGTCGCGGGTCATGAGTTTGATGAACTCTTTTTTGGTGACGCCGTCGAGCAGGCCGATGTTGACGAAGTAGCGCTGGCGATCATTACCGTCGCTGAATCCGCTGGCCGGGCTGGCTTTGCGGGCGCCCTTGCTCTGGAGGTTGAGGTCGGGAGCGTTGCGATAGTAGGTCAGGAATCGGTTGAACTCCACGCTGGCGAAACGTTTGATCAATTCTTCCTTGCTCAGGTCTTTGAGTTCTTCATAGATCTGGGGCAGGAATGGTTCGATTTCGGCGTGTTGCACTTCCTGTTTGTGGATATTGTGCACGATGTTGAAGAGTTGTTTTTCGCACACTTCCGAGCCGGTCGGGATCGACAGGCGGGTGAACGAGGCCTTTGCGCGGCGTTCGATCTGGTGGATTTTCTCTTCAAATTTCGGCGTGATGATGCTGATGCTGATGCCCGTGCGGCCTGCGCGGCCCGTGCGGCCCGCGCGGTGGGTGTACACCTCGGGTTCGTCGGGCACGCCGTAGTTGATGACGTGGGTGATATCGCTCACGTCGATGCCTCGGGCGGCCACGTCGGTGGCGATGAGCAACTGGAGGTTGCGCTCGCGGAAGCGCTGCATGACGCGGTCGCGGTCGGGTTGGGCCATATCGCCGTGCAGGGCGTCGGAGTTGTAGCCGTCGCGGATCATTTGTTCGGCGACTTCCTTGGCTTCCACCTTGGTGCGGCAGAAGATCAGGCCGTAAATACCCGGGTTGGCATCGACGACGCGTTTGAGCGTGGCGAAGCGGTCGTCGGGCCGGCACACGTAATACACGTGTTCGATGTTGGCATTGATGCGGTTTTTTTCGCCGACGCGCAGTTCGCGCGGTTTGTCCATGTAGGTTTTGGCAATTTCGCGCACTTCATCGGGCATGGTAGCCGAGAAGCACCAGATCGATTCGCGTTCGGTTACGGCTTCGAGGATGATGTCGAGCGCTTCCTTGAAGCCCATGTTGAGCATTTCGTCGGCTTCGTCAAGCACAACGCGGGCCACGTGGTCGAGCTGGATGGCCTGGCGGACCAGCAGGTCGACGAGGCGGCCGGGAGTGGCCACGACGATTTGCGCGCCGGCGCGGATTTGCTTGATCTGGGTTTCGATGCTGGCGCCGCCGTACACGGGTACAACCTTGTACTTGTGGGCGAATTTGGAGTAATCGGCCAGGTCGCCGGCCACCTGAACGCAAAGTTCGCGGGTGGGGCAAAGGACCAGGGCCTGTACGGTTTTGACTTTCGGGTCGATGCGCTGGAGCAACGGCAGGCCGAATGCGGCAGTTTTGCCAGTGCCGGTCTGGGCCAGCGCGATGAAATCGTCTTCACCGCTGAGCGCGGCCGGGATGACGAGTTCCTGAACGGGAGTAGGCGTCTCAAAACCAAGCGCCGCGATGCCTTGCAACAGCTCATCGCTGATGCCAAGTTCTTTAAAAGCAGTCATAATGAATTACACGGAAATCCGGTCAGCGGGCCTATCACGCAAGAATACGACAAAGCAAAGCGCCGTCCCGAAGCCTCGGGGCCCGATGGGTTGATTTCCAAAAGAGTGTTGGGTAAAAAGTTGAACAAAATTTGGGGCCGACATAATTTTTGCCCCCGACGGGACAAAGATAAGTAGATTTTTTGATGTTGATAAAATTTTATTTTGCCAGTAAGGTGGCACGGGGCGAAGCCCCGCGCCAGCAGCGAAGCCCCGCGCCAGCAGCGAAGCCCCGCACCGGGCTGGCGCGGGGCTTCGCCCCGTGCCAAGGTTCCCGCCAACCGGATATATCAACGGGCTCTGCCGTTCAGCAGTCCACCCGTCGCGGCCCTCCTTTTATCGCTGTTTCCCGATATTGCCTGTCTTCAACGCAGCACCGTCAAATCTCCCCGGAATTCCAGCAAGCGCCCCGACTGCGATTCTACGGTCGCGACAAACACGTACACGCCCGGCGCGGCATCCTTGCCCCGCACGCGGCCGTCCCAGCCGGCCGCGGCATCGTTGGTGCTCAGGTCGTGGCCTTCGAATACGAGCTCGCCCCAGCGGTCGTAAATAGCCAGATGGCGGATACGCAGCGTTTCGCGACTGAACAGGGTGAAGCGGTCGTTGCCCTGTGCCGAACCGGGATAAATGGCATTGGGCACAAAAACATTGGGCTCCACAACCACCAGCAGGCGGTCGCTGGCCGGGCAACCCGCCGAATCGGCGACGGTGAGCGTCACCCACACCGTTTCTTCGGGCTGAAAACGGTATTCGAGGCAATCCGTACAATTGCCGCCCGCCGCCGGCTCCCACTGGGCCATGACCACGGGTCGCTCAGGGATGCCGTTCAGCACGACTTCCCCTCCGGGAAAAAGGGGCTCCGGCAGCAGCCTGGCTACCAGATCGACCCCGAAACTGTCGGGCTGCTCCAGTGCCGCTTCCAGCGGACGATTGTAACACCCCGTGACGTCGCGGGCAACGAGGCCATAGGCGCCGGCTTTCAAACCTCCCACAACGTTCTGTGCAGTGAAATGCTGGCCGTTGTCGACCGAATACAGGTAGGGCGGCAAACCGCCGTAGGGCATATCGAAACGGATGCTTCCATCGGCATAACCAAAGCAGCTGGGGTCGTTGGCGGCAAAAGAAAACGCCGGCGACTGAAAATCGACTGTCACCGTGTCGGCGGCATAATCGGTGCGGCGGCAGACGCCCAGATAGCCGGTGGCAATGTAGCGCCCCGGCGTATAGGTGACGAGAAAAGTGTCGGGCCCGTATTGCAGTACGGAATCCCCGAGCACCCATTGCACCCCGTCGAAACGGCCGGTCGCCACCAGCGTATCGGGACAAACCCCGTCGCCCGATACGCTCAGCGCGATATCGGGCCTGGCCACCGTGGTGAACCCCGAATAAAAGGCAGCAAAACTGGCCGGCTCGTTGCGGCCGTACATGGCCACCTGAACGGCGCCCTCGGCTACCACGCTCAACACTTTGGGCGTATCGCCCTGGTCAAACAGGTTGAGCTTGCGATAGGTGACAAAATCGGGATTGCCAGGCACCGGAGAAGGCGCGCCGATGGAAACCGGGCTGCCGTCGATGCGAACGGTCACCGTCGAATCCTTCATGGCTGCAATCATCAGCCCGCCCTCAAAGCGCATGGTCCCGATCATATTGGGCTGGTAAATATTGTCCACGGCATTGGGAATGCCGCAATTGATCGGCGGGACGAAGATGAGCCCGGCCGTGCGCGACGCGTCGTCGCCGCTGGGCGCTCCGCCGATCTGCTGGTACACGAACACCGGCTCCGAGCTCAGCACGTACATGTTGCCGGCGCTGGAATACTCGCTCGTCGGTACGATCCAGTAGTCGCCGGCGTTGAGGGTTTGCGAAGGGGAGCTGTCGCCGTTGAGCCAGATTTGGGTGTTGTCGTAATGGGCGATGATGACCGGGTGTTCGAGCACGGCTGCGCCATTCCCCTTGCACAAAATATATTCCTTGCCCACCAGTTCTACGGGTACGATCTGATCGATCCCGATGTCGTTGGCCTGTGCCGTCACGGGCGCCCCGACCCAGGAGCCGCAGTTGACCGCAATAGGGTGGGTGGCGGTGAGCAAGGCGCCCATGAGGCCGTTGGGTGGCTGAACGGAGGAGCTGGGGCCGATGTATTGGGAAAAAACAGCCGATTCGCCGCGTTGCAGCACGAGCGACACTTCTCCGTTGGATGAAATATCTGCGCCGCCGCTGTGAAAGTCGGAAGCCGGATCGAAGCCCGACAAGGTGACCACGGTGGAATCTTCCGTAGCCATGACGCCGACAAAATTGGAGCGCTGATCGCTGTCGTCCACCGCCTGTATCAGGTGCCCGACGCGGAAGGTACGGCCCAGCGCCGCGCGGCCCTTGCAGGTGAGGTCGCCGGCATGGTAACTGGAGTTGCTGTGTGTTCTGAAATAGGCGAAAAAAGGCTTTTCGCCGTCGATCACGAGGCCTTCGTTTTGCAGGGCGATGTTCAGCTGGTTGGCCGATACGAGCACCGGCGAAATCTGGTAATTGCCCAGCGAATACCGGTAGGGCAGGTCGTTGCTGATCGTGACGTTGGCGATCAGGGCGCCGGCGCCATCGCGTACATGTACTTCGAAAGGCGTTTGTTCGGGGGTGGAAAGGTAAAGATACTGGGGGCCCCACTGGTCGCGGGCGTGCATGGGCGGCAGCCAGTGTATGGTGTCGAGCTGGGCGTGTGCACAGAGGGTTTGAAACAACAGCACGGCCAATAACAGGAGACGGATCGATTTCATAACACGCCGGTTTGGAGCTCCAATTTAAACTTTCACTGCCGAAAGTGCGGGAAAGAACAACTGTAAAGGATCGTTTTTGTCCGGATTAGCGGTTTTCGTTGTAAAATGCGGCAGTTATGTCAACAAATGACAATTTCCCGGTCTCCTTACAGGGCCCTCGCATCCCTGCCGCCTTTTTCTCCGTATTGGAAACATCCTTCGCCGCCTGAAACTTCACCATCCATCATGACCAGACGAAATATTGGCCTGCTTGTCCTCTTTTTTTGGCTAAAAACAGCCCAGGCCATAGCGCAGCCCGAACCCTGTGTCGATCCGCCTACCATGACCTCCACCTGCGCGCCGGCCTGCGTCATCTGCGATATCGACGGGTTTACCGGCATTAATAACAGCACGACGCAGGGACAGGCCCCGCCCGGTTTTTGCACCACCATCGTGCACCACATGCAGTGGATCGCTTTTATCGCCGGCACGACCGACCTGACGCTGGAAGTGGAGGTGTTCAATTGCAACGACGGCCCGGGACTGGAGATCGGTATTTATCAAAGTTCCAATTGCCAGAGCTTTCAACTGGTCTCGAACTGCAATACCGACGTGCAAAACAACACGACCGCCACTTTTACCAATACCGTGCCCCTCGTGGTCGGGCAGTACTACTACTTCGTGATGGATGGCAACCAGGGCGATATTTGCAACTACACCATCCACGTGATAGAGGGCAGCACACAGGTGAACCCGCTTTCCTCTTCCGGGCTGATCGAAGGCCCCTTCGATATTTGTCCGGGCCAGAAAACCTACACCACTACCGGCGAAACCGGCGCCACGGATTATCTCTGGATGGTGGACGGCGTACAGGTCGCGCAGGGCCAGACGGTCAACCTCAACTGGACCGCGCCCGGCACCTACGAACTCTGCGTACAAGCCTCCAACGCCTGCGACGAAGCGCCCGCCAGTTGCCAGACGATCAATGTCACCACCATTGCGCCGCAGATCGTCGAAGCCAGTCTTTGCCCCGGTGAATGCCTCGACGTGGCCGACACCACACTCTGCGACGCGGGCGACTACGTCTTTCATTTTACCACCGCCAACGGATGCGACAGCGCCATTCAGGTGAGCCTCAACTATAACCAGACCGCCGTGAGCAACCTCAACCTGCACATTTGCGACGGCGATACCATCTACGTGGCCGGCCACCCCTACTTTCAAAGCGGCAGCTTTCAGGAAACGCTGAACACGACGCTGGGCTGCGACAGCCTCATCAACCTCGACCTGACCGTGGTATTGTGTCAGATTGCCGGCTCGATACAAACCCAGGACGCGCTTTGCTACGGACAAAGCAGCGGCCAGTTCAGCTTCACCATAGCCAACGGCACGCCGCCTTTCGTTTATACTTGGGAACGGGTCGGAGGGGCGGGGCCCTCGGGGCAGGGCGGAATTCTGGCGCTGAATAACCCGCAAACCATCACCCAACTGCCGGCCGGCGACTATCTGGTGACGGTGGCCGACAACTTCGGCAACCAGACCATTCTGATCGGTACCGTGGGCAGCCCGGCGCCGCTCGCACTGGCCGCCGTGACCGACGACCACAACGGCTTTTCCGTGTCTTGCGCAGGCTCCGCCGACGGGGGCGTCGCCGTTACCGTGTCGGGTGGCGTGCCGCCCTATACCTACCAGTGGAACACGGGCGCCACACAAGCCGGCCTTCAGGGGCTGACCGCGGGGCAATACCTGCTGACGGTCACCGATAACCGGGGCTGTACCCTGGGCGGCAATTATGTGCTGAACAGCCCGCCCGCCCTGACGATGAACGCCTTGTTTACCGACCCCGACTGCGAAGGGCCAGCTACCGGCTCCGTGCAGTCGGGCACGGTGAGCGGCGGCGTACCGCCTTACGCGTTCGACCTTTCCGGCGGCGGTTTCGGGCCGGAAAACAGTTTTACGGAGCTCCCGACGGGTCATTACGAACTCACGGTCCGCGATGCTTCGGGCTGTACATTGAGCCAGGAAGGCGACCTGACGGCCCCGGTCATTCCCGTGGTATCGGCCGGCAACGATATCGTCATTCAGCTCGGCGAGGAAATCGTGCTGAACGGGTACGTAAACGTGGCGCCCGGCAGCATGGCCTGGTCGCCCGAACAGGGCCTGTCCTGCGCCGATTGCCTCCAGCCGCTCGCCAAACCTGTGGAGACGACCGACTACGTTTTCACCGCCAGCTCGACCGACGGTTGCGCGCGTTCGGATACCCTGCGTGTGCAGGTGGACAAATCGAGGCACGTGTACATCCCCAACGTGTTCAGTCCCAACGACGACGGCGACAACGACCGGCTGGTCATCTCCGGCGGGAAAGAGGTGGATAAAATCCTTTTGTTCCGGGTTTTTTCGCGTTGGGGTGAACTCGTGTACGAAGGCATCGACCTCCCGCCCGATGATCTGAATGCCGGATGGGATGGTCGTTTTCACGGAAAAACCGTCAATCCGGGCGTCTTTACCTGGATCGCGGAGGTAGCCTATATCGACGGCGTGCTGGAATCGTTTCAGGGCTCGGTGACGGTATTGCCCTGAGCGCGTCTTGCAGCAGCAATAGTTCAAACGGCCTTTTCTGCCGCTGTACCCCGGTTTTTGAATCTTTTTCAACAACAAGCAGCTTAATTTTACTCATGAATAAATACTTCCTGACCTTAAACGGCATCTTTTTATGCCTTGCAACGGCGCTGCGCGCCCAGTCGTTTTACGCCCCCGACGCCATCCAGCGCATCGACATTCATTTTAATCAATCCAATTGGGACTACCAGCTCGACACCGCCAAAAACGGTTCGGAAGGGTATATCATGGCCCAGTGGGTGAAGATCAACGGCGTCCAGTTCGACAGTGTGGGCGTCAAGTACAAGGGCAACAGCTCGTACAATTCCAACCAGGTGAAAAACCCTTTCCACCTCAAACTCGATTACGTTCGGGGCGATCAGCACTACCAGGGTTTTTCGGACGTCAAACTGAGCAACGGGTTTAGCGACCCCTCCATGATCCGAGAAGCGCTGGCGTATCAGATTCTGGCGAACTACATGGATTGCCCGCGGGCCAATTACGCCCAGGTGTACGTCAACAACAGCATGATCGGGCTGTACACCAATGTGGAGGACATCAGCAAGGATTTTTGCGAAACGCATTTTTACTCGTCCGACGGAGTTTTTGTCAAATGCAACCCCGTGTTTGGCGCAGGCCCTGGCCCTGGCGCTTCCGGCAAGAGCAACCTCCGCTACATTTCCGCCGACTCGAGCCAGTATTTTACCCGCTATGAAATAAAGTCGGACTACGGCTGGAACGACCTCGTGCAATTGTGCAACATCGTGACCAACAACACCGCCAGCCTGGCCCAGAACATCGATGTGGACAAGGCGATCTGGATGCTCGCCTTTAACAACCTGACGGTCAATCTCGACAGCTACTCCGGCAATTTTGTGCAAAATTACTACCTGTACAAGGACCACACAGGGCACTACAATCCGGTGATATGGGACCTGAACATGTGTTTCGCCGGCTTCACCATGACCGGCACGGGCTCGCTCAGCACCTCGCAGCAAAAGCAACAGATGAGCGCGACCCTGCACATCAACGACGCCGACTGGCCGCTGATCAAAGCCGTTTTGAACAACCCCGTTTACCGCAGGATGTACTTTGCCCACATGCGCACCATCAACGAGGAAATGTTCCTTTCGGGCCTCTACGAAGACATGGCGGCCGAATGGCAGAGCGTCATCGACACCGCCGTACAGACCGATACGCACAAGTTTTACACCTATTCCCAGTTTCAAAACGGCATGACGCAGGACGTGGCCGGCGGTATGATGGGCAGTATCATCGGCATCCGCAACCTGATGCAGGCGCGCAGTACGTACCTGAACACCACCGCGGATTTTCAATATACCCAACCGGCAATCTCCGATATCGTCGCGACGCCTGCCAGCCCGCTGTTCGGAGCGCCCTTCACCCTCACGGCCAAAGTGACCAATGCCTCGTCCAACGCCGTTTTCCTGGGCTACCGCTTTGCCCTGACCGATAAATTTACCCGCATCCAGATGTTCGACGACGGTCTGCACAACGACGGCGCTGCCGGCGACGAAGTGTTCGGCGTCTCCCTGTCGCTCGATGGCGCCCAAATGCAATACTATCTCTACGCAGAAAACAGCAACGCGGGCCGCTTCTCGCCCGAACGCGCCGAATTTGAATTTTACTCGCTGGAAGCCGGCGTATCGACCGCGTCGCCGGGCGATATCGTGATCAATGAATTGCTGGCTGTCAACCAGACCGATACGACCGATGCCGGCGGGCAACACGAAGACTGGATCGAATTGTACAACAACTCGGCGCAGGTTATTTCGCTCAAAGGCCTTTTTCTCAGCGATGACGCCGATAACCCGACCAAATGGGAGTTTCCGGAATCGGCTGCTATCCCCGCTGCCGGCTACCTGCTGGTCTGGGCCGACAACGACAGCACCGGCGACGGCCTGCACGCCGGCTTCAAACTCTCGGGCAGCGGCGAATCGCTGCTGCTCGGCTATGCCAGCGGCCTGATCCTCGACAGCTTGTCGTTTGGCGCCCAGACGGCCGATCATTCGCTGGCGCGTTGCCCCGACGGTACGGGCGACTTCGAGCTCACCGCCAACACCACGCCGGGGTATGCCAACAGCTGCGCCACTGGCGTCGCGTCGCCCGATGATGAACTGGCCGGACTGCGCCTTTACCCCAACCCGGCCGATGCCTCTTTTACCGTGCAACACGAGGGCGATGCCGAACTGCGCTTCGGGTTGTACGACCTGCACGGCAGGCTGCTGCTCGATGAGTCGCTTGGCGCCGAACCGCTCCTTGTTTCCACGGCCGGATTGCCCGCCGGCCTGCTGTACTACCGCGTCTGGTCGGCCCGCACGGCTACCGTACGCAGCGGCAAAGTAGTGGTGCAACACTGATCGCCTGCCGCCCTGCGCGGAGAAATAAAAAGTGCCGTTTGAAGGTCAACGAAGTTGCTTCAAACAGCACTGCTTTTTGAACGGGGAGGCTTATTGCACCGTCAGGGTCAGGGAAACGGAATTGGTCAACCCGTCGCGGTTGGTTACCGTGAACGTGTATTTTTCCGTGCCGGTCTGGTTGCGCGCCGTGAGGGTCACGTCTTTTTCAAAATGATCTTCCTGTGCGCTCGGGATGCTTTCGTTGGACACGGTGGTGTTGGCTGCGCCGTCGTAGCTGACCGAGACGTTGAAGGTTTTGAGCACGTCTTTGTCTTCCGTTTTGTCGGCCGTGATGCCCACGGTGACCGATTCGCCGGGCGCGACGGTTTTATCGGCGCTCAGGTAGCTTCCGCCGGTTTTAAAAGCGATTTCGGGCAGTTTGCCTTCGTCTTTTTCACAGGAAGCAAACAGCAGGGAGGAGGCCGCAACGGCGGCGAGGAGAAGTGGTTTGAGCATAGTGATATTCATTGTTAACAAGTTAAAAATTGATTTTTAAAGAAAGGATGAGGTCGCGCCCCGGCTCGTAAATGCCGTAGTTTTTGAGGCGCGACAGGTGATCGAAATAGCGGCGGTCGAGCAGGTTTCGGCCGACGAGCCGGAGGGTCATCGGGGTGCGGCCCGCCAGGCTGACGCTCAGCCCGGCATGAAGCAGGGTATAGGAGGACGTGGCTGTTTCGTAGGGTGCGGGGTGTTCCTGGGCAAACACCTGTTCCACTTCGGCAAAAAGGGTGTTCTGCGGCAGTTTTTTGCCCCAGGCGCCGGAGTATTCCAGCCGGCTGACCCATTTGGGTGCAGGGATAAAAGGCAGGTTTTCGTCGCCGGGGCTTTTGCTGCCCCGTACGAACGAGCCTGTATTCGACCATTGCCATTGTTGGCAACGCAGGCGGATGAACGCTTCGCCGCCGTGCAGCAAGGCGTCGTTCTGGCGGAAGCGGAACACTGGAAAACCGAAATAGTCTTCGCCTGTGGGCGCCAGGTAGATGTAGTCGCCAAACCGGTTGGCGAACACTGAAAAGCCGGCGTCGAGGGGCTTTGTGTTCCATTGGACGCTCCAGTCGAGGTTCAGGTTTTGTTCGTTGCGGAGATCAGGGCGGCCTATTTCATAGCGGAAAATACCTTCGTGCAGGCCGTTGGAGGAAAGTTCGGCCAGGTTGGGCGCCCGGAAGCCGGAGGCCGCGGTCCATTTGATCGTCCAGTGGCCCGATATGCGCCATGCCAGGCCGGCGAGGCCCGTCGCGGAGGCGCGGTTGCGTTTGAAGGGGCGCAGTTCCTTGTCGGGCGTGTTCAGGCCGCGCGTTTCTTTGGTCTGAATGAATTTGTCGCCCAGTCCGGCGCCCAGTTCGAGGGTAATATGGCCCGATTTTTTGCGGATAAAGGCTGAAATACCCTGCTCCGACAGGTTGGCGTCGGGCACGATGATGCGGGCGCCGTAGTTGGTATTGTTTTCCAGGGCGCCTGTAGCCGAGAGGATGAGTTCGCTGCCGCGGTTCAGTTCGCGCGTCCAGCGCAGCGTCCAGGGCAACGACACCAGGTGCATGTTGAGGCTGATTTGGCCGGCGCCTTCGTCTTCGAGGCGCAGGTTGCTCTGGAGCCCTGTGTAAAAACGAAAACTGGATTTTTCCCTGAAAACCGTGTGTTCGGCCGAGACGATGTTTAAAAACACGATATGGTGCGGGCCTTCGAAGCGGCGGCTGCGGCGGGCGTCGGGTTCGAAAAAATCGCTCAGGTCTTCCAGGATGAATCCGAACTGGGAAACAGAAGACGTAAGGTGAAAAATCGTTTGCTGGTCGGGCCGAATACGCGCCACGCTGGCCCGCAGGTTGTAGGCGGCGAAGCGGGAATTGAGCACCCGCTGGCCGCCGCCGTCGGAATAGTCGGTGTGGTTTTCGGCCGAAGCGCGCAGTTGCCTCCAGCCTTTGCCGGTATTGCGCCCGACGCCATAATCGGCGCAAAGGCCCGCCGAATTGGTAAAATACCGGACGGTCGCGTCGTTTTGCAGCCCGGTTTTGGCGTCGTCGGGGCGCTCGCTGATGATATTGACCACGCCCCCGACCGCCTCCGAACCGTAGAGGACCGATGCGGGCCCCAATACTACCTCGGCTCGCCCGACGCCCGAGCCCGAGAGCCCGAGCCCGTGCTCGTCCTGCCATTGCTGGTTGTCGAATTTGAGGCCGTCGAGCAACACCAGCACGCGGTTGCCGTAGAGGCCGCGCACCACCGGCTTGCCGATGCCCTGACCCGTGCCCAAACGACTGACACCCGGCAGCTGCGCCAGGGCGCCGGCCAGGGTGGGGGCAGCGATGGCGGAAATTTTATTTCCCTGTAAAGGTGTGATATTCAGGGTGTTTTCGCGAAAGTCGGTTTCCCGCACGCCGCTGACGATTACTTCTTTCAGCGGAAGGGACACGGAATCGGAAGGCGCCTGGGCGCGCAGCGATGACGCCGCAATACAAACGACGCCGCACAGCATGGACAGCCGTGAAATGATGGACATGGACGAAAATTTGGCCCGGCAGCGCAAGGTGGCGGCCAGGCGGGTTTCAGCAAACTGTTGGACGATGGGAAAGGCGGCCGACCGGCGAGGCGCCGCGAGAGTCATGGCACGCCGGCTGGAATGCCGTACACCTGCCGTTTCAGCAGGGGGATCAGCCCTCCGGAGGCGGGGTCAGTATGCCGTTAACGCCCGGCAGCGGCCCCGCCTGCACAGCAAAAAGGGCAGAGGAGGGGCTTTCTTCGATTTGTTGCAGCGCAAACAGCGAAGATTCGGGGAGCAAATAAGTCAGATGGAACAATTGCGACAGCAGAACGGACCCGCCGGATTTGCCGGAGGACGCATCTTTCTTCAGCAAACGGACAAGATGGTCGATGTGCGCGAGAAGCCGGGTTTCGCATTCGTCTTTAAAAGCGCACACCCGCAGGGAATCACCCTTTGTGTTGATACTGGCAATGTCGTACAGGTGGCCGCCCCAGCGGAATTCCTTATTACCTATCCGTATCTGCTCGAAATCGCTGCGCCGGAATTGCAGGGTTTCCACCTGATGAATACCGGCAAGGATTTTCTCCGCCATGTCGTGGCGCACCATGCCGAGGCGGCCAAGAGAAAGCGCCATCCACCCGACGGTTTGAAACACGACGAGTGCCAGCAGGGAATATATGACGAGGCGGCGGGACAAGAAGAATGCACGGCGTTTCGGACAAAGTTAGGGTCTTGTCGGGAAAAATCCGGGCATTTTGGCGACCTGGGTCGCGAGTGACTGGCGACCTGGCCGAACAAATAAATGAGGGGATGGCTGGCGGCACGGCAGCTGTCGTTTTCCGAATTGCGGTAGCGCCGGCTGCACGCCATCCATCCCAGGTGTCATATAAAAAAACTGCAGTTTCAGGCCATCACCAGTTGAGACTTCACCGTCTTCTTGCCGCCGTCTTTCGCCGGCGAATAGGGATTGACCGGCGGCACCGGCTTGTCGGCTTTCCAGTCTTTCGTGCTGGCATCCAGTTCCTTGATAAAACCATTGCTGCCGAAAGCCGGAATCAGGGTTTCATTCATAAAAGTATCGACCGGGCTTTGGGGCTTTTTTTCGTTAGCCATCGTCACAACGGCAATGGCCAGTCCGCCCAGGGCCAGGAGGACGCCGATCACGGGCACGGCTGTGGCCGCAGCCGAAGTGATGCCCATGCCCGTAATCACCGTATCGGCCAGCGCACAAGCGGCGAAGCTGATGGAAATACCCATAGACAGCCCGTTCAGGACTTTTTTCTCAGTGGATTGGTCGTTCTTGAAATCGGCGACAAAATCAATGACAGACATGATTGCCAGGCCGGTGGCCACCAGGAAGCCGACGCCCTTGAAAAAAACCTTGAACCGGGCTTCGGCAATGCCCCATTCGACTTCGGAAAGCCCTTTGAACGATCCGGTTTCCGTATCGACCAGCGCTCCGACCTCCCGTCCCCAGAAGCCCTCTATGCCCATGTCGGCCCTGAGTTGTACGTCCATTTCTGAAATTTCGAGGGTAAAGGCGCTTTCTTCTTCGGCGGTCATGGGTACGGTTTTTTTGATCTCCTCCAGGAGTTCGCGGCGGGTGGCACAAAAGACCTCCTCATACCATTTGACCCTGCTTTGCAGGTCGCGCGCTTCCAAAAACCGGATGTCGTCGTTGAGGCCGTCCACGACGGTCCAGGACTCGAATTTGGGCGAAAACAGGTTGCGCTGAATTTTTAAAAAAGACCCTTTCAAAAAATTGCCGGCTGCCGGGATAAGGTATTCGGGCATGACCTGGCAAAGGCCCGCGGTAATTTGCAGGGCATACTGCGCCTTTTTCTCGGCGTATTTCGGGTCGTTTTTGTCGAGTTTCAGGATAAAATATACCGGCGCTGCGACGCCGCCCATGATGGCAAAAAAACGCAAGGATTTGATCACGCCCATGCCTGTCTTGGCGCCTAAAATTTTGAACATCCCTTCCGCGCGGGTTGTACCGTTGGCGATGGTTCCCCAGCCCAGCGCATTCGCTCTTTCCAGTTCCCTGGTCGGCATGGCTTTGGAGAGATTGTCGAGCCAGGACCAGATTTTAGGCGAGGTGCTGGCGCCGACAAAAGAGGTGATTCTTTTTGCAAGGGCCTCGATGCTGCCCATTTGTTTGATCAGTTCTTCCAGCTCTTTCTTGACGGCCAGGGCGTTTGCGTGAGACTGGGCATCGAGCACTTTCGTGGCTGCATCGCCCATTTCCATGGCTTTTATAAAAGCTTCGATGCCTGTCTGCCAGAGATGGTCCGAGTTTTCCACGAGTTCGATGGCCGACAAGGCATGGTTGTGCAGCAGAACTTTGTAAAAAACATTGGCCTCGTCGTCCATGCCGAGCATCTTGAGTTTGATGAGCTGGGTGGACAGGCGCCGGTTGCCCTCTGCGGGCGACCCTTTCATGATGCCCAGGAGGTTGCTTTTTTCGGAGTACAGTTTTTTCAGCAGCCGGGAGCCCCACTTTTGAGGTGTGTCGTTGATGTAATCCTCCACGTCGGTGCAGTTCTTGTAGGCATCCTTCAGCAACTGCGCGTTCTGCAAGGCGAAGCCGGGCTCTTTCATCATGCCTGCGGCCAGGTACAGGGCCAGCCGGCGGCGTTGTTCGTCGTTCAGTTTGACGGTTGGGGCGCCCTGGCCGGTCATGTTGTCGAAGGCCCGGCCGAGGTACACCACGGCCAGCCGGTTGTTGTAAAAGTCCTTCACCTTGTCGTCTTGCAGCGACTTGATGCGGTCGTCGGGGAGGTTGGTGACCGTATCCTGTATGAAGTTTTTGAGCCAGTCCTGGTGTTTGGCGTCGCCGTTTTGCAGGCAGTACTTCATGTTTTGCAGGATCAAGTCAAATTGCTTCGTTTGCATCTGGGTGGCTTCCGGCTCCATGCCGTAAAGGCTTTCGATAGTCAGGGAACTCATAAGTTTTCAGTAAAGTATTGGTTGTTAATTTTTTACAATGAATTATCAATGCGTGTTCCTTTCCAGAAGAAGAACTCGTTCGGCTGGCAGCCGACGGTTTGCACCAGGCCTTTCAGCGTGTCGGACACGTCGTCGAGCAACACCGTGAAAATGAGGGGAAAAGGCGTGCCCGGAAATTCTCCCTCGCCGTCCCATAGCTCGTGGATGGCGTCGGCGTCGCTGTGCAGGCTGATCTTCAGCGTGCCCTTAAAAGTGTCGACGTGGACGACTTCGGCATTGGCGATCAGGATAGACTGCGCGACCTTATCGCTATCCATACGGTACATACGAATGACGACATCGGTGATGTCTTCGCTCAGGTTCCGGGTGGTGTCTGCGTGCAGCCGGCGCAACGCGAGGGTGTAGTAACCCATTCGGAAGGGGTATTGCTGCCAGCCGGGATCGCCGGCCTGCGGAAACTCCGGCGACCATTTCGGGTAGTCGTCGGTGACGTTGTCCGGTCGGGTGATTTTGTTGCCCAGCGTGGTGTTGAAGACTGTGTAGGAACAGTCGCGCACGCCGGCGATTTCCATCTGGAATGTTTTGGCGTTTTTGTCGTCATACGTGCCGATGGTGCCCTGCAGGAACTCCGCCGGTGGAAAGGAGGTCGGGAAGATCAGTTCCGCGTATTGTTTTTTCCCCTTGCCGACGGTAAAGTCGAAGGAGAGGGTAGCGCCTTCCAGGTCATTGTTGTACCCGCGGGCGATGTTTTCAATCGCGATGGGGTTATCGGGGTTGTCAAATGCCGGTTGCCCGTTGGTCAAAACCAGAACGGAGTTGTTGCTCTGGTCCAGTTGCAGTTCCTTGATGTGCCCGTAGTGGTCATCGTCGAGCAGGAAGAGGTCGAAACGGGCGTTGAGCGAAGCGAGGTCCAGGCTGTCGTTTTCTTTGGACATGTTTTTCTCGAGTATTGGGTAATGTGGAAAATGGTTGTTCGAAGGAAATCAGGAGCGCTCGATCTGGTGCAGGGCCCGCAAGAGCGGCGCGGTGATAAAGGGCCCGATGGCGTGCTGTAGCAGCGGGATGATTTCGTTGACGTGGTTGAGCAGGAAGGCGCGTTCCCTGGCGCTGAGTTTGGAAAAATTCTGTCGCAGGCGCCACTCCGTCATCTGCGGATAGTTGGCGCTGACGAGGTATCCGTTGGCGTGGTAATACTGCAGGCCGTCCACCAGGTGCACACTGTACAGGCTGCTGCCGGCGGGCAGCACTTCCACGGTAAAGTCTTTGATCTGCACCAGTTCGTAGGCAAAAGGCGCCGTGGTTTTCACCCTGAAAACTGAATCGCCGGGGCACAGGGCGCTCACTTTGATGTGCGGGTTTTCCTGTCTGGCCGTTTCCGGCGCAATCGCTTTCCAGCCTTCTGGTGTGTAAAACAGGTGGCCGCCGGAGAAAAACGGCACGTCCTGCCGCACCCCGTCGTCGATGCCGAAGAGATACACCGGCACGTCGGTCTCCAGGGCAATTTTTTCCTCGCCGGTGTAGGTAGTCTGGCCGTCTTTGGACAAAACGCTCAGGCCGGGCGTCAGCCGCTCCACGGGCGTCGTTGCGCCGCCGCTGAGCAAAATGGGCGTGCCGGCGATAAAACAGCCGAACGGATGGGCCTGCGCCTCCCAGCGGGCCTTGTCGACGCGTCCCTGGGCCTTGCCCAGTTCGACGGCTGCATGCGTTACGGCTTCAATGACAGGGCTGCTGACCGGGTGGTCGAAAATTTTGGGATACTGGTTGTTCCAGAACCCGAGTGATTTGGATTTGCCGTTGATGACCCAGTCCCGCAGGTCGAGGCCGGTAGCGACATTGTTAAATTTTACAACGCCCAGGTTCACGCTGCCCCCGGCGTCGCTCACTTTGTTGCCATGTTCATCGACCGCGGTTTTGAGGCCGGCCTGCGTCGAGACGACGCCCATAATGTCGTGGTCGTTTTCAAATTGGTTCCAGGGAACAAAATCGGTGTTGCCCCAGGTGTCGGCGATGGAAGGGTCGCTCAGGTGATGGCGCCAGGCTTTGATGATATTTTCGACGCGGTCGGGCGAAGGTTTGAACTGCTTGTATTTGAAAATGGTGAGGTTGATGATGTCGAGCCAGTGCGGTTCCCATTTTTTCTTGGCCAGTTCATTGCTGATAAAACTCGTGCTGCTCAGGTAATGGTAAAGTTCGGCTTCCCAGTCGATCGTTTTGTCGTCGAGGTATTGCTGGAAGCGCACTTTGCCGGTACTGTCGGTGCAATACAACGGGAAAAAAGTCTGATAAATGTGCTGGCCTTCCCTGATGCGTTTGGCGCTCACTTCGGGGGAGTTCACATAGTCGTCGACGCGTTTTTTATCAATAATATCTTTAAAATTCTTGGTGGTCGAGTGCGCAACGGCCTCGCATACCCAGGCAACGGCCATGTTGTCGACCATGTCGCTGTCGAGCGGGCTGATACCTGGCAGGGTATTGCTGAAAAAGCGGGATTTGATGGAGGGCGAATTTTTCATCAACAACCTGAACTGGTCGGGGATGATGCTGCGCAAGCCGCTGTCGTCGAGTGCAAAAAGTTGCCGGAGCGATTGAATTTTCAGATCGGCCAGCGTGTCGCCGGGGGCCGGAACCGGCGCGCCGGGCAGGTTGACGCCATATAACTCGGGCGCTACGAACGACCAGAGCATGTGCTCGTTGAGGCCTCCGATGGGGCTGTATCGGAGTTCTTCGTTCAGCACACTGCTGCTGAATTCATCCGACCTCAGGTAATAGCTGTTGCCGGAGCCTTTGGCAGCCGAGAAATAGTCGCCTTCCGAGGGGTGCAACTGCAGGTGCCCGTTGTCGTACTGGTCTTCATGGACGGAACTGAAGAGCCGCTGCGGATTGCTGTAGCTGCTGATGAGGAAAGAGGGATGGTCTTTGATCTGGACGATCTTCCACCACTGGGATTCGTCTTTCGGGTCGGGGTGTTTGAATGTGACCGGGTAGGTAGTGAACCTGTTTTCCGACCCCGAGCGGTCGAAAGCCAGGGCCTGGCCGCTGAGCCTGGAAATGATGAGGTAGGTGCCGGGCGGAAGGGTGCCGAATTCGAGTGCCATACAAATGATTTTTTTGATGGCACAAAAGAGCGCGGCCGCCGGCAAGCAACACGAAAACAGGCAGTGACAAAAAAGTGACAATCAAGCCCGCCTTGCGTAAAAGATTGATTTTGATTAATTTAAGGAATTTATTTTTCGCCGCAACCGCACGCGGGTCTGGTTGATGGTGTTCTTGGCCACGCCCAGCATGTTGGCCATTTCCTGGGTGCTCATGTTGAGTTTTTCAAGCGCCAGGAGGCGGATTTCGGCGGGGGTGAGGTCGGGATACTGGTTTTTTTGATAAGCGATAAAATCCGGATGCACTTTTTCGAACAACATGCGGAACCGTTGCCAGTCGGCCTCCGTGAGAATGGTGGCGCGGCTGAGTTGTTCGAGGTAGTCGCTGCGTTCGCCCCGCGACGAAAGTTTTTCCAGTTCGTGCCGCAGGCTGTCCACCAGTTCCGATTTTTCCCGGGAGATTTGGGCGAAAGCATGCAGTTCGTTTTGCGCAGTCCTGAGTTCAGCCAGGGCCTGTCGTTTTTTGGCCCGCAAGCGGAAGTAGTTGACAAACCCCAGGGCCAGTACCAGGGCCAGGATCAGCAGGGTGGCGTTGCGCAGGCGTTGCTGCAGTTGTTTTTCGCGTTCGAGGTGGGAGAGTTGCTCCACGTAGCGTTCGGCCTCGAAACGCTGTTCGATTTTCTGGTATTTCCAGGCGTCGTTGCGGCGCTGGAGGCTGTCTTGCAGGGTTTGCGCGTTTTGCAGATAGCGGAACGCTTCGGTGAAGTTGCCCGTCAGGCGGTAATATTTCGCACAGGACTGATAGAAGCGGATGTGTTTCAGGTAGTTGTTTTGGGTAGCGTCGAGCACATTATTGATCTCGTGCACCCGCTGCAGCAAGTGCGCGGCTTCATCCAGCAAGCCTAGTTCCAGTTTGATCGAAATGAGCACCTGCAGGGCATCGTATTCGGCCTGCAGGGCCGTCAGGTCGTTCGGGTCGCCGGCTTTGGCGAGTTCGTAGCCCCGGCTGACATAGGGTTCGCTTTCGGCAACCTGGTGTTGCTCGACGAGCATCGAAGCAATGTCGATGGAGGCGATGCCTTCCCAGATGCGGCAGTTTTTGGCCACGTCCGGGTCGGAAGGGTGCAGGTTTTGGCAGAATTGCAGGATTTTTTTGGCGTACCCGATGGCCTGTGGATAGGCTTTTTGTTTCTGGTAGATCGTCTGGATGTAGTTCAACACGAGGATATACGTTTGCCAGCGTTCCTCGACGGGCTGAATAAACCGTTCGGCGACGTTCAGGTATTCGAGCGCCTTGTCAAAATCATCGAGATCGTACATAAAACGGCTCAGATGGAAGAGCAGGCGGCTGATGTCGTAGTCCTGAAACCGTTCGAAACCGATGTTTTTAAATTCCTCGAACTCGAGCAGGATGGCCGCGTACACCTGTTCCCGGCTGATTTTCGCCTTGTCGTAGTCTTCAAAAATGGCAAAGTGGTGTGCCACAGCGCGTTCTACGGCGAAATGATGCGCGTCGGCTTCCTGCTCCATCGTTGCCAGCAGCGCTGTAATCTGTTCGTAGGAAAGGCGCAGTTTTTTGCGCTCCCGAAATTTGTAATAATTCAGCGCCAGGCAGGAGTGGGGGTCGTTTTGCCGCGTGGCCGCCGCATACATTTGTTCGTAAGCATGCGCCATTGCGGCCGAATCGAGCCGGCTGAAAGGGAAATGGTGCACCATCCGGTAGCGCTCCTGATCGGATGCCGTGCGGAAAGACTGAAGATCAAAATCTGCCTGTGCAAACGACGAACCCCAACAAAAAAGACAAAAAACCAACGTCAGTTGACGCACAGGCCGGTGTATCCAAAAACCGAAAAAGGCGCGCATGGCGGGATCAGGACAGCGTATGGTATTAAAAAAGGAAGACGAAACAGGGCGGCGAGGGGAAACGGTGCAAACTTACCGAAATCCGGAGGCAAAATGCGCTGCGGAAAACCGGGTCGGCGGATGGAAATGTCTGAAACTGTGAAACAATTTTCGGGCACTCCCTTACCTTCCCTGTCCAATAGCCGCAAAAAGCAGGACGCCGCCCGTGTGTGGCTTTCCTTCGCCGCCAACCGCTTTTCAATCGCCTGCCCAATGGAAACTCCCTACTACGCCCTCCCCGAGGTCGAGCGCATCGCCGAACACCCCGAAGCAGTGCTGCGAAACCTTCAAATCACCCAGAGCTACGCCGAACTCTCCGCGCGCCTGGCCACCCGCACGGGCCCTTGCGCCAACTGGTGCACCTACGCCACCTGGGCCTCCGCACAGGCAGGCCGCTCGATCCGTCGCGAAGACCTGCGCCAGGCCCTCGACCGCGCCCTCGACGCGGCGCCGGAGCTGCGCGCCGCTGCCGATGAACTGGTCGCCGTTTTGCTGCAAAAAAGATCGGACCAACACCCCGACCAACTTCGCCAGCTCCTGCGCGATACCCTCGGCCCCGCCGCCGTGCTCGACCGCGCCGCCGACGCCGTGGGCCGCGGCAACCAAAAAGTGTACGCCGAAATCGGCCGCGCTTTTGCCCGGTTTATCGACAGCTGCCTCGACGATGCCCGGCCCGAAGTGGCCAACATCGACGCCTTTTGCCGAACCCTGCGCGACGGCGATCCGCCCGACGGACAGGCTTGCCTGCAACGGGCGTTCCGCGTGTATTACCAGGCTTTTTTTGTTGAAAATAAAGGAGAAAAAGCCCAGTTGATCCTGCTGGCCAACCTCGAAATCGGCTTTCACGAACAAACCCGCCTGCAACCCGAAATCGCCGAAGCCCTCGAAGCGGCGGTGCCCGAACCGGCCGATTTTACCCGCCGCCTGCTCGCGGCCCTGTTCCCGTATCGGGGCTGGCTGGCCTATGTCGCCCTGCTCCTGCTGCGCTGGGCAGGGCGCCGCTCGGCCCTCGATCTGGCGATCAGCCGCTTCATCGACCGGATTCGGTGCAGCGTCCGGCGCGTCCTGACCGACCACCTGATGACGCTCGAATTGTCGCAGGGGCGCGTGCTGCGGCTCGGTCATGACCTGCGGGCCGCTTTCCCCCAATCGCTGCGGCACATCGAACTGCCGGCGCTCGCGGCGCTGCTGGCCCGGATTGATCCGACGCCCGACGCCCTGCGCGATACCGGGGCCACCGACTGGGCCGATCTGGGCGAGCGCCTGCATTTTATCGCCGACCTGTTTCGCAGTTCGCAGGAAGATTCCGGCTTGCTCGACAGCCCGTTTTCTGCTGCACAAGTGACTGAAATTAAGGCAGGTAAGCTGCCTTTGGGGCTCTGATTTATTGAAATTTATTTTTCAACACCTGCAAACAAACGGGCCGGATGGGCGCATCTTTACCCGGAGCATACGCTCGCCACTCCTATGTCGATGCAATCCAACCCGCAGCTCGATCTCGCGTTCGAATATGTGTGTCATACGCGCAAAAACGTGTTCCTGACCGGCAAGGCCGGCACGGGAAAAACCACGTTTTTGCAGCGCATCAAATCGGAGCCGGTCAAACGGATGGCCGTGGTGGCGCCCACGGGCGTGGCGGCGATCAATGCGGGCGGCATGACGATCCATTCCTTTTTTCAGGTGCCGTTCGGGCCCTTTTTTCCCGGCGCAGCGAGAGACGCCTCCGCACAACGGAAATTCTCCCGCGATAAAATCCGCCTGATCCAGAGTCTCGACTTGCTGGTGATCGACGAGATCAGTATGGTGCGCGCCGACCTGCTCGATGCCGTGGACGACGTGTTGCGGCGTTTCAAAAACCGTTACCAGCCCTTCGGCGGCGTGCAATTGCTCATGATCGGCGACCTCCACCAACTGCCCCCGGTGGTCAAAGACGAGGAGTGGCAAATGCTGCGCGAGTATTATCCCACGCCCTATTTTTTCAGCAGCCGCGCCTTGCAGCAAAGTCCGCCCGTAAGCATCGAACTGAAACACATCTACCGCCAGTCGGACGAGCGTTTTATCAGCCTGCTCAACAAAGTGCGCGACAACCAGCTCGATCCCTCCGTGCTCGACGCCCTCAACAGCCGCTATGTTGCCGATTTTAACCCGCCCGAAGAGGAAGCCTACATCACCCTGACCGCCCACAACGCCGCCGCACAGGCCATTAATGCCGAAAAACTGGCGGAGCTTCCGTCCCAGTTGCAACGTTTTCAGGCCTCGGTCAGCGGCGATTTTCCGGCCCATGCCTACCCCGCCGACGAGTTGCTGGAACTCAAGGAAGGCGCCCAGGTCATGTTCGTCCGAAACGACGTCACCCGCGACAAACGCTTTTACAACGGCAAAATCGGCCGCGTCACGGCCATCGCCGACGATACGATCTATGTGCGCTGTCCGGGCGATGCGGAGGATATTGCCGTGGCGCAGGTCACGTGGGAAAACATCAAATACACCCTGAATGAAAAGTCCAAAGAGGTGTCGGAGGAGATCATCGGCACTTTTACACAATACCCCCTGAAACTGGCCTGGGCCATCACCATCCACAAAAGTCAGGGCCTGACCTTCGAAAAAGCCATCATCGACGCGCAGGCCGCTTTTGCGCACGGACAGGTGTACGTGGCGTTGAGCCGGTGTAAAAGTTTCGAAGGCATCGTGCTGCGTTCGCGCATCGAATATTCCAGCGTGCGCACCGATTCGACTGTGAAGGACTACACCGAGGCCGCCGATAAAAACGCGCCTGGAGCAGGCGATCTGACGCAATCGAAACACGAGTATCAGCGCGATTTAATGCTGGAATTGTTCAGCTTCGATTCGCTCGCGCGGCGACTGGAACTGACCCACCGGGCTTTGTTCAGCCACGAAAGCAGTTTTTTGCCCGATATTTTTCAGCAGTTCAAGGCGCTGCGCGACCTCGCGGAAATGCAGGTGCAGCCAGTGGCTGTGAAATTTCAGGCCCAGATGCAAGGGTATTTTGCCCAATCCGTACTGCCCGAAGAAAACGCGGATTTGCAGGAGCGTATCCGCAAGGCCAGCGCCTGGTTTGCCGAACAACACAAAGACGCCCTTTTGCCCGCTTTCAAGTCTATCGTGCTGCTGACCGACAACAAAGCCGCGCGGGAAGCCGTGCAGGAATCCCTGGGCGAGCTGCACAAGGAGATTTTTATCAAAAATGCCTGCTTTTCGGTCTGCCGCGAGGGTTTCTCCACGCTGAGTTATCTTCGGGTAAAAACCAATGCGGAACTTGATTTCCAGGCGGCGCAACGCCCGGCAAGCGCGGCAATCCCGCTCGTTCAGACGCCGCACCCGGGTCTGTACGTCAAGCTGAAAAAATGGCGCGACGACGTGGCCGCCGATCACGGCGTGGAGCCCTATGCCGTACTGCCCACCAAAACCCTGCTCGAGATCGTGCGCCTTTTGCCTACCAATATTGCCCTGCTGAAAACCGTCAAGGGCATTGGACAGGCTAAAAGCAAACAATTCGGCGCTGCTATCCTCGAACTGATTCGGCAATACGTCGCGGAGAAACGCCTGCCCGAGCACCAGATCACCCTGCCCGATCCGCCGCCCCCACCCAAACCCGATACCAAAACAATCAGCCTGGAATTGTTTAAATCCGGCAAAACCATCGACGACATCGCCGCCGAACGCAGCCTGGTGCGCGGCACCATTGAAGGCCACCTCATCCATTTTATCGAACAGGGCGAACTGGATATTTACGACGTGCTGCCCCGGGAGGCCGTACACGACATCGAGGCGTTTTTTACCGAAATCCACACCAACTCCTGTTCGGATGCCCGGACGCACTTTGGTGAGCAATATTCTTACAACGAACTGCGGATGGTGCTCGGCTGGCTGAAAAGGCACGGCGGGATTGCTTGATTTTCCGCATACCCACGGCTGAAGCCGTGGGCAGATAATTGCCGGCGGGGCGTTTTGCGCCTCTTTGTTTGCGGAAACAGGCGCTGCCTGTAAGTCAGGAGGGCAAGTTTCAGATAGCCACGGGCATCATCGACTTTCGCTAACATTAGTTTGTTCCTGGCAACAATGTCAGGCTGGCCCAGGCTGGCGCTGGGCTTTGCTGGCTGGCGCTGGGCTTAGCCCAGTGCCACGGTTCCCGCCATCGCGTCAAATTCTGTTTCTTATTCCTGAGGCCAACCTATCCAGCGCGCAGCAATACGCTTTTTCCCAAAACCCAGGCTGGCGCTGGGCTTTGCTGGCTGGCGCTGGGCTTTGCCGGCTGGCGCTGGGCTTAGCCCAGTGCCACGGTTCCCGCCATCGCGTCAAATTCTGTTTCTTGTTCCTGAGGCCAACCTATCCAGCGCGCAGCAATACGCTTTTCCCCAAAAAACCGACTTCCAAAACCCGACTCCCGCCCTTGTCCAGCCAATTTTGCCCTTACCTTTCCCTCATGAAACGCCTTCTCCTCGCCATCGCCATTTTATGCCGCCTGACCCTCTCCGCACAGGCCCAGATCGACATTCCCGGCATGGGCAAACACCCCGTGCAAAACGGCTACGCCAAAACCCTGCGCGGCGAAACCCTGCCGTATTTCTCTATTTACCCCGACTACGCCCGCACGGCCCTGCTCACCCGCTGCACCGACGGCAATATGGCCATCGAGTGGGAAACGGCGCCCGCCGACCCGAAGGAACCGTACGTGTATTTCAGCTGGATTGCCGCGCACGCCACCGGCACCAGCGGCGGCATCCGGCATTTCGACCTGTATATCGACGACCGGAAGGCGCTGACCTTCTCCACCTTGCCCCAAAACTACCCACGCAGCTGGACCTTCGCGGGCCCCGACAGCACCCGCCTCGTGTTTGTCCATGAAAAAAACGACGGCGCAGCCGACGCGCACGGGGTGGCCTATCTGCGCGTGCCCGCTTCGCACTGCACGCCCGGCCGGCCGCTGCGCCTCAAAGTGGTGGGGCAGGCTATGGACAGCCGCGACTGGTACATGACCTTTCAATACACATTTGAAGAAAAAATAGACCTCGAAGCCCTGCCTTTTCTCCTGCGCGGCAACCCGCCCCGGCAGCCCCTGCAATGCACCGTCTTGCATTTCGGCGCCCCGGATACCCTGCGTTACCGCGTCGATGGCGGCCCCGAACAACGCCAGCCCCTGCGCAACGGACTGCAAACCTTTACGATTCCTGTCGAAGCCGTCGCGACGCCCAGAAACCTCGTGATCGAAGCCCGTATCGGTCGGCAAGCGGCCGTGCGGCGTGAGCTCAGGCTGCGGCCTGTGGTGCGCCGCGACATTTACCTCGTGCACCATGCCCATACCGACATCGGGTATTCGCACTACCAGGAAGACGTGGCCGCCATCCACACCCAAAATATCCGCGACGCCCTTCGCATGATCGACAAAACCCGCGATTACCCCGAGGGCAGTCGTTTTGTCTGGAACATCGAATCCTTGTGGGCCGTGGAAAATTTCCTGCGGGAAGCCACGCCCGATGAAACGCAGCGCTTCGTTGCCGCCGTGAAAAATGGCCAGATCGGCCTCTCGGCACTCTACGCCAACATCCTCACCGGCCTGTGTTCGCCCGACGAACTGCGCTGGTGGACCGACTACGCCGATACCCTGCGCCGGCGCTATGATCTGCCTATCCGGACGGCCATGTTCAGCGACATCCCCGGCCTTAGTTGGGAGGCCGTGCCCGCGCTGGCGCAAAAAGGTGTGCGTTATTTTTCCAACGGCCCCAACTACATCGAATCGCTCTACGGCTACGGCGACCGCATCGGACCCACCCTGCTGGTGCAGGGCGACCGGCCTTTCTGGTGGAAATCCGCTTCGGGACGCGACAGCCTCCTGTTTTGGACCTGCGGCAAAGGCTATTCCTCCTGGCACGGTTTCGCACCCGGCGCGGTGTTCGACCGCGGTCCGCGCAAAATCGCCGCATACCTCGACTCGCTCGAAGCCGCTGCCTACCCCTACGACATGGTCCAGTGGCGCTACAACATCGTGGCCGACAACGGTACCATCGACACCACCATCAGCGATTTTGTGCGGCAATGGAACGACACCTATGCTTCGCCCCGTCTCGTACTGGCCAATGTGAACGACGTGTTTGTTCTTTTTGAAAAAAAATACGGCGCCACGCTGCCAGCCTGGTCGGGTGAATTCACGCCTTATTGGGAAGACGGTGCCTATTCCACCGCCGCCGAAGAGGCTGAAAACCGCCTACTCAGCAACCGGCTTTCCCAAATGGAACAACTCAGCCGGCAGACCCACCAAACCCTGCCTGCCGACTGGTGGTACCAGGCCAAACGGCATGTGTTGTTGTTTCACGAGCATACCTGGGGTTCCTGGAACAGCATTTCGGAGCCCGACGCGTCGTTCACCATTCGCCAGTGGGAATACAAAAAACGCCTGCTCGACTCGGCGCGGTACGACGTGCAGCGTATCGAGCGGGCATTGTTGCAATCCCAACAAAACGAGGCATTTGTCGTGTACAACCCCTTGCCTTGGGTGCGCAGTGGCGTGGTAGAGATCACCTGGCCGGCTACCCTGCCCGGCAATGTATTGCTCGACGAATCGGGTCGGGTCGTTCCCACGCAAGTGTTGCCCGACGGGCGTCGCATCCTGGTGGCCCGCAATGTGCCCGCCCGTGGCGCGCGGCGCTATGTGCTCACCCGCATGGACAGTCCGCCCCCCGGCGAGGAAGTCGCGCCCGGCTATCAGGCGGCCCACGACCCGGAGACCGGCGCCATTGCCAGCCTGCATGCGAAAGGGCGCGAATGGGTGCGGCCAGGGCCCTACGGCGGTCTTTTGCAGGTGGTGTACGTGGCCGGGCAAGACCCTTCGCGTTTTTATTTGTCAAAATTGCGGCAGGAATGGACGATCAACGGTCCCGTCCTGCGGCGCTGGCAGGCCCGTGCCACGATCGAAGGCGCCTACGAAGTGCGTTATGAAATGTCGCAATACCGCAGCCTGGATCTGCTGCACCTGGCCGTGACGATCGATAAAAAAAGTGTGCGAGAAAAAGAGTCCCTGCACATCGCCTTTCCTTTCCGGCTCGACAGCGTCACGGTCCGCGTCGGCGTGGGCGATGCATGGATCAGTCCGGAAGAAGGGCAAATTCCCGGCGCCAACCGCGATTTTTTCAGTGTACAGCGCTGGATCGACGTGTCGGGCCCCACTTCGGGCGTCACGGTCTCCTGTCCTCAGGCGGCCCTGTTCGAGCTCGGCGCCCCGATCGACGAGCGGCCGCTGCGCCGCGAGCGCAAGATCTGGCTCGAGCGCAACGCCTCGTCGCCGCTCCTGTTTCTGTACGCCATGAACAACTACTGGCACACCAACTACAAAGCCGACCAAAGCGGCCCGGTGCGTTTCGACATTTACCTGCACTTCCACGGACCATTCGACGCGGGGCAGGCGGAGCGGTGGGGCAAGGAAGCGGTTTGGGGATTGGTGGGGCGGTGGGAGTGATTACTTTCCAATACAAAAAGTAACAATCCGCTTTAAATAATTGATTATTAATGGTTTAAAGCGGACTGCTCAAAAATAGGGTACAAATAAGGTACAAAATCATCCAAAAGGGTCATTTTGAGGGCTTTTTTGGCCCGATAGGGTAGGCCCTAAACCCTGTCTCTGAAATTCTGAATTATCTGCTGGTAAACCGGCCTTACCAGGTAGGCGAACAGTTCTTCCGCGAAGGCGTCGTCGGTCAGGATTTTGGTAAAGAAAGCGGGGTTCTTGCCCAATCGGTCGATCACCTTGCTGTTAAATATCTGTTTGCTGCTGCCCTGCCGGAATACCTCGAAAGGATTGTTCAACGCCTGTTTGATCAATACTTCGTCGTTCGCCATTTCGTATTGTATCTGTTCCACGTTGAAGCGTTCCGCTTCGGTAAAGTCGGTGCCGAAGCGCTCGTTTAACACATGGATGATTTCAGACAACGGCGTGTATTCGTCGGCAGCCTTCGGCAAGCCGGCTTCCTTCGAGGGCTTTATCTTGTATTCCTGATTAGCCTCCAGTACAATTCGGCCTTCACTGATTTTTTGCAGGCGGTAATATTCCAGGGAAACTTCGTCTTTGAGTTTGAAACGGTCGTTTAGGTTTTTCCTGGGTAGTTTCAACAACAGGAAACGGCAGTAGGCGTACCACTTTTCCAACTCGTTGTCGGCAAAGGGCATAATTTGAGCCAGGTACCCGTAAGCGTTGACAAAACTGGTAGCGCTGTTCTTAAAGTCTTCTTTCTGTTCTTCGTCTTCCAGGGCTTTGTAACGATCTACTGCCGGGTCAATGTAGGCATTCATTAACCGGTTGATTTCCTGCTTGGAAACATTGGCTTTCTCGAAATACTCCCGGCAAAAGTTGTCCACTTCCGATTGCCAAACTACTTGCGCCTTTTCAATTTCCCTTTTCAGATCGTACAACCGGTTAGGGTCGGACGGCTCCTCCAGCAGGGTGACTTCGTAGTAGGGCTGGAAGGCTGCCAGGATGTCTTCGCGTTCGTTGGCAAAGTCCAGGACGAACGTATCTTCTTTGCCCCCGTGGGTGCGGTTGAGCCGCGACAGGGTTTGTACGGCTTTTACCCCCGACAACTTTTTGTCCACATACATCGTATGCAAAAGGGGTTGGTCGAAGCCGGTCTGGTACTTGTCGGCTACTAAAAGCAGCTGGTATTCGTCGGTATCGAAACGTTCGGGCAGCTCCTTTTCGCCAAAGCCGTTGAGTTCCGCTTCGGTGTAGCTTTTTTCGGGCAGGTCGGGGTCGGGTACCTTGCCGGAAAAGGCAACCAGGGGTTTTATATCGTGGTACTGCTTTGCCTGCAAGTATTTCTGAAACTCGAAAAAGTAGCGGACGGCGTGCAGGCGCGACGATGTTACAACCATTGCCTTTGCCTTGCCGCCGATCTTCTTAGCCGTAACCTGCCGGAAATGCTCGATGATAACTTCCGTTTTCTGTGCCAGGTTGTAAGGGTGCAACGACACAAACCGGGCAATGGCGCGGCTTGCCTTGCTTTTGTTTACTTCCGGATCGTCTTCGATAGCCTTCGACAGTTTGTAAAAGGTCTTGTAGGTCATGTAGTTCTTGAGCACATCGTGGATAAAGCCTTCCTCGATTGCCTGTCGCATGGAGTACAAATGAGACGGCTCCCCGTTTTCGCCAAACACTTCGAGCGTTTTTGCCTTTGGGGTAGCGGTGAAGGCAAAAAAACTGATGTTCGGTTGGCGGCCCCTGTCGAGGATGGATTGCCGGATAAAGTCTTCGCCGTCGGGGCTGTCTTCGGCCGCGTCGCCCTCTTCGTATTTCTTGCCGCCCAAAATGCCCTTCATTTCCTTGGTACTTTCCCCGCTTTGCGAGCTGTGCGCTTCGTCGATGATGACCGCGTATTTATTGCGGGCTATGCGGGTCAGGGCGTCGTCCGAATCTATGCCCGTATCCTTGGCCAAACGGGCGATGCTTTCGAGCACAAAGGGGAATTTTTGCAGGGTGGTGATTATGATACTGCTGCCCGAAATCAGGGCGTCGCGCAGCTGCCCTGTGTTTTTGTCGATTTTTTGGACAACCCCCGTTTTGTGCTCAAACTGGTAGATCGTGTCCTGCAATTGTTTGTCGAGCACGCGGCGGTCGGTGATCACCACCACCGAATTGAATACCTTTTGGTTGTCGGCGTTGTAAAGGCTGTAAAGCCGGTACGACAGCCAAGCAATCGAATTGCTCTTGCCGCTGCCGGCCGAATGCTGAATCAGGTAGTTTTTGCCGGTGCCGTGCGTCTTGGCGTCATTTTCCAGTTGGCAGACGGCGGTCAGTTGGTGGTAGCGCGGAAAAATGATTCGCTCTTCTTTGCGCTTTTTCCCGCCCTCGATCTTGACCTGTGTTTCCAGATGGATAAAGCGGCCGATAATGTCGAGCCAGCTATCCCTTTGCCAGGTCTTTTCCCAAAGGTAGGCCGTGCGGTACCCGTTGGAATTGGGCGGGTTGCCGGCTCCCCGGTTGTGGCCTTGGTTGAAGGGGAAAAAACGGGTTTTGCCCCGGTTCAAAAAGGTGGTGAACCAGGCTTCGTCGGTATCGACCGCGAAGTGTACCAGGGCGCGTTTTTTGAACTGGAAAAGCAGTTCGGCCGGGTCGCGGTCTTCGATGAATTGCCGCCGGGCGTTGCCGGCATCCTGTCCGGTAAACTGGTTTTTCAATTCCACCGTGGCGACGGGCAGCCCGTTGAGGCTCAACAGCAGATCAACGGAGTTTTCATTTTTCAGGCTGTATTTCACCTGCCGCGTCACGGTCAGGCGGTTGAGGGTGTAAAGGTGTTCGGTTTCCGGGTTGAGGCTGTGGCCGGGTTTGAAATAAGCCAATTTGAGAGACACGCCGTTGTCAGTAATCCCGTTGCGCAGCACGTCGAGCATCCCGACGGCAGACAGTTCTTTGTCTAAACGTTCGAGGAACTTTTGCCGGGCGTTGCCCCGGTGTATGACTTCGAGCCGTTGCCATTGGGTGGCCTGGGTGTCGTGCAGGAAAGCAAACAGCACGCTTTCGTCCAGGGCTAATTGGCGGCTGAATTGGGCGGCATCGCCTTTTTGCCAGCCGCCTTCGGCGGATAGCAGCGCGGCTTCTATGGCGTCTTCAAACGCCTTTTCGGTGTGTGAGCGGATAGGCATGGTCATTTAGTTTTGGGCGTATTCCCTTACATCTATTTTGCCCGTCACGGCTTCAAAGATCAGGGCTTGGCGGTATTCCTGTAACAAGGCGATTTCCTGCTGAATGCCGGAAATGGCAGTGTCGATTTGGGTGGTTTTTTGGTCAATGTGAGCCGCGATAGCAACCTGTTCTTGGATTGGAGGCAAAAGGATTTCAAAATTATTGATGTCTGCTTGGAAAAGGTGAGGAACTCCCATCCCTGCTTTCAAATTTTGAATGACATTTTGGGTAAAATCGGATTCAATATAATACTTCAAAAATGCCGGATGCAACTCTGTTTTTTCAAAAACCCGTAAAACTGCAATCGAAGAATTTACCGTGCAAGGAAAAGGCAAGGTTTTCACAATGTTTACAATTCCAAGTGTCGAGCCGTCCTTTGCCAAAAGTACGTCTCCTTCTTCCAGCATGATTTCCGGTGATTCCTCATACCGTTCTTCTGTGATGAAATTGATTTTTTCAAAGTCTATCTCAGCACCTTTAATGTTTGGGGTAGAAAGGAACCCAAACCCTGATTCGACATACTCTTCTGCCTTCAACCCTTTCCAGCCAAGCCTTGCCTTTGTGCGTACATAGTATTTTAATTTGCTCACTTCCCACCCTTCCGGCACCTCCCCAATCCATTCCACCCCCGAATCTTTCATCTTCACCCCCGGCCGGATGCCTTTGGTCACGGCGTGGTTGATCAGGGCTTGGCGCTCTTCCCGGAACAGTTCGATCAGTCTTTCCTTTTCGGCTATGGTTTGGTCGATTTGGGCGGTTTTGCGGTCGAGGTAGGCGGCAATGGCGGTTTGTTCGGGGAGGGGGGGCGTTGCAAAAGGTATTTGGTTTAGTGTTTCTTGCGTCATGCTCGGTACTGCCGAACCATATTTATAACGGTCAAATTGAATGGTAGTACAGCAATAATAGAAAAATTTGGGGTCTGTAAAATTGTATATTTCTGTAAAGTAAGCAGTGTCTACAGACCAAAAAGGATGCTCTATAAATTGCGGCTTATCAATTGTGCCTTTCCTTCCTAAAATCACAGAAGGGCCATTGGATAAAAAACTATTTGCCCGTCCAAACTCGCCACCTGTTCCAATTATAGGGTATTCGCCGTCCTCTGTCCAGACGTTTTTATGGTCTTGGCCATTGCAAATTTTTGCCAATCGTTTCAATTTCTTCACCTCCCAATGCTCCGGTACCTCCCCCATCCATTCCACCCCCGAAGGTTTGTATGTCGGATATTTTTTCATTGCCAGAGGGGTTCGTTTTGCCAGGTAAGAGGGAAGCCCATATCGGCGGTTTGAATAGCGGGGTGTTCGGCCAGCAGTTTTTTGAAATTGGCTTTCCAGTGGTGGCCGGGGCTGATAATATTGAGGATATAAAGGATGCTGGAAAGGTGGACAAACAGTTTGTGAATGTCGGGGTTGGGGTTTGCAACCAGGCGAACCGGGTGTGTTTGGGTATTTTGGGTGGTTGTGCAAGAATGCGGTTCCAAAGCCTGCCGTGATGGGCGCAGATATTGCGGACATTGCTGAAACTATGCATCCAGCTTTCCAGCACGAAGGGTGCCCCAATCCGAAATGGGCCGCCACGGCTTTCTTTTCCGCGTTAATTTTCAGGTTTTCGTAAATTTTGGAAAGCAAGCCCATTGAGGTTACTTCAAGGCTCATCCAGGCAGGCGGGTTTGGCGGCGAGGTGTATTTGCGGAAATAGTGTTTGATGAAAACTTCGGAAGACCGTTGCATTTCGTTGTTGAGGTTGCCCATATCCTTTATGAACAGATCAACGCGGTTGTAAAGCGCCGGATTTTCGTGCCAATGGCTGCCGTGAATAAGGGCGAATTGATGGATGATTTGGGTGCGAAGAGCGATTTCGATGCGTTCGATAGCATCGAATACCAAAATCCGAAGCGCTCGGTCAAAGAGGTAAACATCGAGAATTTGGTCGAAAGTAGTGCCCGGCCGAAACGGGTGGTTAGGGTCTTGGTTGTTTTGAAACGGGTAGGTATAGGCTCTCAACCTGTAATAACTGATATTGGAAAGGTAGTGAGCAGCCTTGGCATGATCGGGAATGAGCAATCCCCTGTTTTCGAGGAGAGTGATTTGGTCGGAAACCGGCAGGGGAGGTTTTCGGTATCTCATAGGCAGTAAAAAAAGAAAACCCGCCCGGGTGCGCTGTTCTGATGGGAAGCGTGGCAGGTCTTATTGATAGCAAACGTACAACATTTGTTCCATTTGTAAAGTTCATGCACTTTTTTCATGCTTCAATGGCTTTTAAAAGGCTGTTTTGGTTGGCGGCTTCGAGTTTCAGAATATCGGCGCGTATCTCTTCCAGGGAGCGCAAGGGCTTGTACTGGTAGAAATAGCGGGTGAAGTTGATTTCGTAGCCGATCTGCGATTTACTGTCGTCTATCCAGGCGTCGGGCACATGGGGCAGCACTTCCCGCCGGAAATAGGCTTCAATGTCTTCTTTGAGCGGCACGTTTTCAAAGTCGCGCAGGCTGCTGTCGGCTTGCGGACGGCCTTTTTTCAGTACGGGTTTACCGTTGTCGAGCAAGGGGCGCTCCACGGTGATACGGGTGTAGCCGAAGTCGGTATTGTCGAAGATTTTGCAACGCGGCCCTTCCTGAAAATCGCAGTACATACGGGTGATTTCGTCGATCTGCGCGGGCGATATTTCGTTGCGCTTGTTACCCAGGCTGCGTTTCATTTTCTGGAACAGATCGGCCGCGTTGACCAATTGAATTTTGCCTTTGCGCTTCGGCTTTTTGCGGTTGGTCAGCACCCAAATGTAGGTACTGATGCCGGTGTTGTAAAACAGTTGGTCGGGTAGCGCGACGATGCCTTCCAGCAGGTCGTTTTCGATAATCCATTTGCGGATATTGCTTACCCCGCTGCCCGCCGACCCGGTAAACAGGGGCGACCCGTTGAACACGATAGCCAGCCGCGACCCGGTATCGGATTGCAGCATTTTGGAAATCATGTGTTGCAGGAACAGCAAAGAGCCGTCGGAAATGCTCGGAAGTCCGGCTCCGAAGCGCCCGCCAAAGCCCTTCTTTTCGTATTCGGCTTTGATCTCCTTTTCCACCTTTTTCCAGTCTACCCCAAAAGGCGGGTTCGACAGCATATAGTCGAAGCGGTCGTTTTCCAGGCCGTCTTCGGTAAAAGAGTTGCCCAATTTGATATTGGCCGGGTCTTGCCCTTTTATCATCATATCGGCTTTGCAAATGGCATAGCTTTCGGGGTTGAGTTCTTGCCCGAAAAGGTGCAGCACGGCGCTTTTGTCGGGGTTGTGTTCGCGGAAATATTCGTCGGCTTCCGACAGCATCCCCCCCGTACCGCAAGCCGGGTCGTAAAGGCTTTTGATGATACCTTCTTTGAAAATCTCGCTGTCTTCGGCAAAAAGCAGGTGAACCATTAGTTTAATCACCTCCCTGGGGGTGAAGTGTTCGCCGGCCGTTTCGTTGCTGCTTTCTGCGAATTTGAAGATCAGGTGCTCGAAAATGTACCCCATTTCGAGGTTGCCGACGTTGCCAAGGTCGAGGCCGGCAAATTCTTTGGTAATCCTGAAAAGCAGGTTGGCTTTGTCGAGGCGTTGTATTTGTTCCGTAAAACGGAAATTGTCGAACACCTCTTTAACGCTTTGGGAAAAGCTGTTGAGGTAGTAGGTGAGGTTTTCGGCGATTTTGTCGGGGTCGCCCAACAGGTCGTTGAGGCTGACAAAATTGCTGTGGTTGTGGAAGAACTGAAAGCCGGATTGGGCATTCAGGATTTTGTCGACGACCTCCGTGGGCTGGGTTTTGATCGTTGCGTAGCTTTCAAGACGGCCGGTTTGGAGGGTTCCAGCAGGCAGTCGAGGCGGCGAAGGACGGTAAAGGGCAGGATAACCCGGCCGTATTCGGATTGTTTGAAATCGCCCCGGAGCAAATCGGCGATAGCCCAAATGAAGTTTGCGCGTTCTTGAAAAGTAGCCACTGGAAAAGTTTGGTCAGGTGAAAAAAGGATTGCGCAAAATTGGCGACTGTCGCGGTAAAATGGAAGTTTTTGCCCCGTTCTGTGTCCGTTGGGCCTCCTTTTCAAGGAATCTACTTTCCAATACAAAACCTCGAAAAAATACTCCCCAATATATCCTCCACCCCTATCTCCCCCGTGATCTCTCCCAGCGCCAGCAGTGCCCGGCGGATGTCCTGGGCTACGAAGTCGCCGGTGATGTTGGCGTCGAGGCCGGCGAGCACGTCGGAGAGGGCCTGGTCGGCCTGGCGCAGGGCTTCGTAGTGGCGGGCGTTGGTTACCACGGTGCTTTCGGTGCGGAGTTCGCCGCCGGCCACGAGATCGAAGAGTTTTTCTTTCAGGTAAGCGATGTTTTGCTGGTTTTTGGCTGAAATGGGCACGATCTGTTCGGGTTGCAGGAAGCCGGTATGGGCCGAGAGATCGGCGGGCGGGTCGCCGAGCAGGTAGGGGTGGATGTCGGCGCGGGTGGGGTCGGTGAGCCACTCGGTCTGGAAGTAGGGGTTGCGGTCCATCTTGTTGCACACCAGCAGGAGTTGGGTGTCGGGGTGGTGCAGGCTGTGCAGGTCGGCGAAGAGTTCGGCGAGGGTCATGCCGCCGGTCACGTCCCACACGTAGCAGAGCACGGAGGCTTCGCGCACTTTTTCGAGGGTGCGCTGCACGCCGATGGCTTCGATCTGGTCCTGGGCTTCGCGCAGTCCGGCGGTGTCGATGAGGCGGAATTGTACGCCGCGGATGTTGAGCGCTTCCTCGATGGTATCGCGGGTGGTGCCGGCGATGTCGGACACGATGGCGCGCTCCTCGTTGAGCAGGGCGTTGAGCAGGGTGCTTTTGCCGGCGTTGGGCCTGCCGGCGAGCACGGTGGCGACACCGGTTTTGAGGGCGTTGCCGAGGGCAAAGGAGTGGAGCAACTCGCGCACCACGCGGCGGATTTTTTCCACAAGGTCTTTCAGGTCCTGCCGGTTGGCGAACTCGACGTCTTCTTCCGAAAAATCGAGTTCCAACTCCACCAGACTGGCGAAATGCAGCAGTTCCTCGCGCAGGCGGGCGATCTCGTGTTTGAAGCCGCCGCGCAACTGCCGCAGCGCCACGGCGTGGGCGGCCTCGCTCTGACTGGCGATGAGGTCCGACACGGCTTCGGCCTGCGAAAGGTCCATTTTGCCGTTGAGAAAGGCGCGCAGGGTGAATTCGCCGGGCTGGGCCAGCCGCGCGCCGCTTCGCAGGCACAACTGGATGACTTCCTGCAAAATATAGGGCGAGCCGTGACAGCCGATCTCGACGGCATCCTCACCGGTGTACGAGTGCGGACTTTTGAACACGGTGACCAGCACCTCGTCGAGCACGCGCCCTTCGGGGGCGGCGATCTGGCCGAAATGGGCCGTGTGACCGGCTTGTTCGGCGAGTTTTTTGCCTTTGAAAATCGAATCGGCTACCGTCAGGGCCGAGGGGCCCGACAAGCGGATGACGCCGATAGCGCCCACGCCGGGCGGCGTGGCGAGCGCGACGATGGTATCGGAAAGATTGGGCAGTGCCATGATGGAGCAAAACTGCTGTATTATTGTCCAAAATTCAAAACAAGGCATGGAAAACAACACGCCTGCTGAACCGCAGTCGCGCCTGAAAGAACTGACCGGCGCGAGCTGGAACCTGGAACTGATCATCTCCGGCGCCGCTATCGTGCTCACGACTTACTTGCCCGACGCGGTGGAAAACCTGTTTCATTACTACCATTTCAACCTGTCGGTCGACTGGTCGTCGGGGGCGTCCTTTATGCAGGTGCTGGCCTACGCTTTTTTCAAAACCGTGGCCTACCTGATGATGACCATGTTTGTGGTGCACCTCGCCATGCGGGCATTTTGGGTGGCCGTGGTGGGCTTGCAGGCGGCCTATCCGGAGGGTATCCGGTACGACAAAATTCCCAACGTGCCGCCCAGTTTGCAGCGACACCAGCAGCGGCGCTTCGGCGATCTGGAAAGCTACACGGTACGGCTCGACCGGCTTTGCAACCAGCTCCTGGCCTTTACCTTTCTGGTCGGCCTGATGGGCGTTTCGCTGGGAGTCGTGTACGCGGCCATTTTCGGCCTGGCGCAGGTGTCCAGGTTGTTTATCCCCGAATCGCTTGCCAGGCAATTGCTTTTGGGGGCGTTTGCAGTCTTCATGTCTTTTATTTCTGTTTATGGCCTTTTGGTCAAAAAATTTCAACAGAACCCCGATCTCGATGAAAAATACGGCACACGACTGTCGGGCGTGTATGTCGGGCTGATGGCGGTCATTACGCCGGTGTTTTACAAGCCGATGAACTACCTCTCCCTTACCTTTTTCTCCAACCTTGAAAAACGCCGGATGTACGGGATGGTCGCGCTGGTGACCACTTTCGTGATGGTATCCGTGGTAGTTATTTTTGGGAGAAAAATGGGCGATTTACGCAACCGGCATTTGTTTGAACTCCGGGATTTTTACACCTCTGGCACGCCGGAAACAGAGATGCGGGCCAATCGCTACGACAACCTGCGCGCATCGCCGGTCGATCTTCCGCCGGTTTCCATCCCTTCCGATGTGCTGGAAGGGCCTTTTTTGCAGGTTTTTGTCGCCTATCCGAAGCAGCTCGACGCCGGGCTGCAAAGGCATTGCCCTGCTGCGCCTGCCGTCGATTCACTCTACAGGACGGCCAAAAGGGCTGTACTCGACCAGTGGAAACTTGATTGCATGGGCAGCTTCTTTCGGGTGTATGTCAACGATTCCCTGTACGCCCGTCCCGACTGGATTTTTTATGAAAAACCCGGCGCCACGACCCGCGGATTGCTTGCTTACCTGCCTTCCGACGGTTTTCGGAGGGGCAAAAACCTGCTCACCGTCAAAATTCCTCATGCAGAAAAGCCCGATTCGCTCCTCACCCTAGGCGTCGTCCAGTTCTGGTTTGCTCCGCAATGACGACTGGCGGGCGGGCTATAAAAAAAGAGCCCGGCTCCGACGTTTCGAAACCGGGGTTCTCGCCTATGAAGCATAAGACATCTGAACCTGAAGAATCGGCTCCCGGCGTATGGCAATAGAGGGAGAGCGCCGGGGCGTAAGCCATGCGAACCGATTGTGAAAAACTCTTGAAATGGGGAAAAATGGTTTTGAACAAGAGATAAAAGAGCGGCCCCTGTGTTTACAGGCTGTTCCGCAATGCAATCGGTTTCGTAAAATCTGGTTACTGGTTATTGGTCGAATGGATAGGAGGGCGGGTCGACTGACCTCCACCAGTAACCAGCGTATTATGGTTTAAAATGAAATAGGAGCACATGCTTTGCCTCTTGCGGACAAAACATGGCTATACAAAAATTTAATGGGAGACGTAGTTGATCTGAGGGTAGCCTTCTCGAAGGAGGCAAAAACGCAGAATGCGCACGATTGGAAAGTGCAAATCTGCTCATGGGATGGACGGGTTGTTAGTGTGACAAATCGGATTGGATGCGGATTAAAAAATTCAGAAGTCAATGGCAAATGTAACGGCAGTTTGGCGGTAAACCCAAACTTTTTAACGACCTGTGTCAAGAAATTGTGACATCGCCCCGGGCGCCCCGGCACCTGAAACCGGCATGTGCCGGGCGCTCAAAAATCGGAATATCCGGCCCAACGGTCGCCGAATTGCTCCCAGTAAGCGATGGCTTCGCTGCGCGTCGGAAACTCGGAATAGATCTCGTTGCGGCCGATGCAGCGCAGCACATGCAGGGTGGGTTTCGACACGTTGGGTGGCAGGTTGTTGAGGGGCAGCCACTCGGCATGTTTGAATTTTTTGGGTTCCAGGGATTCGGGCTCGCCGTGAAACCGTGCTGTCTTGAAATACAGCACCAAGAGGGTCTCGTCCTTTTTGAGTTTGTGCCGGTGCAGCACATGCACCAGGCTAAGGTCGTTGGGTTCGACGTGTATGCCGGCTTCTTCCCGCGCTTCCCGCGCCAGGGCTTCCCGGGCGAACTCATGCTCCTCCACGTTGCCGCCGATCAAAGAATAGCGCCCGCCGTTTTTTTTCGTTTGGCGCAGAAATAGCATTCGGTTGTCCTCTTCCAGAATCAGCCGCACGGCGAAGGTGAGCATATCGAAGGGCGTACTTGTTGATGAACCGGTAAGTCCGGGGGAATTTGGTCAACGGATTATTCCGCATTCAGATCGAGCACGGCGGCTTCGATCTCCTGTTTGGAAGCGCCGGCTTGCATCATTTCCTTGCGTTTTTCAGCCTGGCGGGTGCGGGTTTCCACCTTTGTTTTTTCAAACAGTTCGACTTGCTCCCTGGTGTTCAGGATACGGCGGATGCTGGCCCGCGAGCCATCCAGAACGCTTTGTTTTTTGGCCAGATACAGGGTGGGGTCGCTGTTTTTGATCGACTCGATGGCGGCCATGTTGCGCATTTTGCGGGCCTGAATGGTGTACATCTGTTTGGCCTGGTCGGCATTCAGTTTGTATTTGGCCACGAGTTGTTCGGTGGCGGCCCGGGCGGTAGCCTCGTCGGCTGCCGAAAGTGCGTTTTGCGATTTTTGTGCCCAAAGACCGGTGCCAGCCAGAAAAAACAACAGGAATACGATCTGTTTCATGTTTGGATAGATTTTAATCGAGTGCCAAAATTAGAAAATTCTTTTGAAGTAAGCCGGTGACAAGTAGGCCGCGTGTCGGCGATATGCAAGGGGCTGGCGTAAAATGGCTATTGCAACAGCCCCTTGTTGTCCGCGCTTTCCACTTTCCAGCCTGCGCTTTCGGCCATGAACCGGACCAGGTCGAGCATTTGGCCGGCCTGGGTGCGGGCCGCGTCGAGCAGCCCGCTTTTCAGGGCTTCGTCGCGGATGAGGTCTTTGGCTTTCTGGTTGATGCGGTTGTAGTCTTCCGGCGAAAAGTCGGTGAAAATACCCTCCGAGATGTCGTAATAATCGAGCGTGTGGTCGATGCTCAGGATTTGCGGTTCGGGCAGCGGACCGATGCGCAGGGTGCGTGTCAGCGAGTCGGCCTCGATGTGCAGGTTGTTGAGGTCGTAGCCGGCCGACACGGTGGCGCGGACACGAACCAGGGCTTTTTTATCCCAAAAAAAAGTGAAATACCCTTGGTACTCGCTGTAATTGTAAATTTCGGAAAACTGCCCTTCCACGGTGGTCAGTTTGAGCACGGGGCGGATTTTTTCGAGTAAAACCGTGGCGTTTTCCACCGGCCGCGCGGATGGTTTCATGTAGCGGTACATCAGCCAGCCGCCGAGCAGGAAGGCGACGAGCAGGACGATAATTTGGGTCAGGCGATTCGACATAAACTTTCGTTGAAGTGACAGGATCGGTTCTGCGGCCAAAGTTGGCGAGATTTGGCCGTTCTTTGCCGAAAATATCACGTCTGACATGCTCCGCAAAAACTGCTTGTTCGCTTTGCTCCTGCTGCTGTCCGCAGCCGCGCTTCCGGCACAACCCGACACCCTTCGCCTGATCTTCGCCGGCGACATCATGGGGCATACACCGCAGATCAAAAGCGCCGAAACCGCCCCGGGCAAATACGACTACACCCCCTGCTTCCGATACATCAAACCCGTGTTGAGCAAAGCAGACCTCGCGGTAGGCAACCTCGAACTGACCCTGCCCGGCAAGCCGCCCTACACCGGCTATCCCATGTTCCGGAGCCCCGATGCCCTGGCGCCGGCCCTCAAAGATGCGGGTTTCGACCTGCTGGTAACGGCCAACAACCACGCCAACGACGGACACGGTATCGGGGTCAGCCACACCATCGAGGTATTGCAGCAGGAAGGTTTTTTGCAAACAGGCACGTTCAAAAACCAGCGCGAACGAAATGCCCTTTACCCCTTGATGGTGTACAAGGACGGTTTTAAAATTGCCTTTCTCAACTACACCTACGGCACCAACGGCGTCCCGACGGAAGCGCCTACCATCGTCAACCTGATCGATTCCGTGCAGATCAAGGCCGACCTGGCCGAAGCCCGCGCCCGTCAACCCGATTGCATTATCGTCGTCATGCACTGGGGGCTGGAATACCAGCTGGCCGAAAACCCCGAACAACGGGCCATCGCCCGCCTGCTGATCGCCAATGGCGCCGATCTGGTGATCGGCTCCCACCCGCACGTGGTGCAACCGATCAAAAAAGAAAGCGCCACGGGGCCCGACGGTGTTCGCCGGGAAGCCGTAGTCGTGTATTCCATGGGCAATTTTATCTCCAACCAGCAACAGGCCAATACCGACATCGGGATTCTTTTCCAGGTGGAAATTGTCAAAAACAAAGGCGTAAGCAAGGCCCGTGTGGGCAGCTACGGTTATGTGCCGGTGTGGCGCTACATCCACAAATCGGTCAATGGCAAAACCACGTACTACGCCCTGCCCGTGTCGCGCATCGAACGGCAGGCCGATCTGTTGCCCGGCATGCCCGAGGCTTCCCGTACGGCCATGTTGCAATCGGCCGCGACCGTGCGCAAACGCCTTGCAGGGGTGCCGGAAATCCGTTATTGAAAACCGAAGGGTCTTTTTGCGGGGCCGGAGCAGATAAAAAACAGATCGTTAGCAAAACGCTGTTTTTATTTCCGAAAATATCGTATTACCTTCGCGGCCGCTTTTGAAAAAAGCACGGACAACGGGCTCGTCCGCGAAGTGGGCCCGCACAATGTCAAACCCGACAAAAGCCTCAAAATCAACCTGTTTTATACTATGTTGTTCGACGACGAAAAAGAACTCCCGGAAGAGCAGGAAACTGCTGAACCCACCCCCGAAGAAACCTCTTCTGTTGAAGAAACCAGCAATGAAGTTGCTGCCGAGGAAGTCCCCGAGGTAGTAGCCGAGACCGAAGTTGTTGAAACCGAAGCAGCGGTAGCCGAAGCGGTCGAAGCCGAAGCAGCAGTAGTCGAAGCCGAAGCAGCAGCAGTTGTTGCCGAGGAAGCGCCTGCCGTGGTAGCCGAAACGGCGACCGAAGCCGCAACCGCGGTAGTTGCTGCCGAAGAAGAAGTTGTTGCCGAAGAAGAGGAAGAAGAAGTGGAACTGCCCGTATTCGAAACCCACGCTACCGGCGCAGCCCACGACGATTTCAACTGGAAAATGGACAAACGCGGCGCCAACGCCTATTCCGACAGCGAACGCGCCGAAATGTTGAAAGCTTACGACAAGACCCTGAGCTCTGTCGTGGAAAACGAAGTGATCCGCGGCAAAGTCTCCGCTATCAGCGGTGGCGACGTAGTGCTCGACATCAACTACAAAAGCGACGGCCTTATTCCGCTCAACGAATTCCGCGACACACCCGACCTTAAGCAGGGCGACGAAGTGGAAGTGTACGTGGAAAGCCAGGAAGACAGCCAGGGCCAGCTCGGCCTGTCGCGCAAAAAAGCCAAAATCCTTCGCGCCTGGGAAAGCATCGTGGATTCGTTCAAAAACGGCACGATTATCCGCGGTACGGTCATCAGCAAAACCAAAGGCGGCCTGATCGTCGACTGCGGCGGTCTGGAAACCTTCCTCCCCGGCTCGCAAATCGACATCAAACCCGTGATCGACTACGACCAGTACGTCGGCAAAGTCATGGAATTCAAGGTCGTTAAGGTCAACGAGCAAATCAAAAACGCCGTGGTCAGCCACAAAGCCCTCATCGAGAGCGATCTGGCCGAACAACGCGAGCAAATCCTCCAGAGCCTCGAAAAAGGCCAGGTGCTCGAAGGCATCGTCAAGAACATCACCGACTTCGGTGCGTTCCTCGACCTCGGCGGCGTCGACGGCCTGCTCTACATCACCGACATCTCCTGGGGCCGCATCGGCCACCCGAGCGAAGTGCTGCAACTCAACCAGCGCATCAATGTCGTGGTGCTCGACTTCGACGAAAACAAAAAACGCATCTCGCTGGGCCTCAAGCAACTCACCCCACACCCCTGGGAAGTACTGCCGGCCGATATCACCGAAGGCGCTACCGTCACCGGCAAAGTGGTCAATATCGAAGACTACGGCGCATTCGTGGAAATCATGCCCGGCGTGGAAGGCCTCATCCACATCAGCGAAATCAGCTGGGGCAACCAAAGCGTACCGGCCAAGGAATTCTTCAAAATGGGCCAGGAAGTGGAAGCCCGCGTCGTTACCATCGACCGCGTCGACCGCAAGATGTCCCTCTCCATCAAACAACTGGGCGCCGACCCGTGGAGCGAAATTGAAGAACGCTTCCCCGTGGGCAGCAAACACACCGGCACGGTCAAAAACATCACCAACTACGGCATTTTTGTCGAACTGGCAGAAGGCGTCGGCGGTATGGTGCACATCAGCGACCTGAGCTGGACCAAGCGTTATGCCCACCCGAGCGAGTTCACCAAACCCGGCAGCCAGATCGAGGTAGTGGTGCTCGACATCGACAAGGAAAAACGCCAGATCAGCCTCGGCCACAAACAAGTGCAGGAAAACCCCTGGGATACGTTCGAAAACCTCTTCCCGGTCAATTCCTACCACGAAGCCACCGTCCTCAAACGCGACGACAAAGGCGCTACCTTCCAGATGCCGCACGGCCTCGAAGCTTTCGCTCCGGCCAAACACATCCGCAAGGAAGACGGCCAGCCGGTCAACGTGGGCGATACCGTTACGGTGAAAGTGATCGAATTCAACAAAGACGACCGCCGCATCCTCGTATCGCATACCCGCTACCTCGAGGATCTGAAAACCAAGGCCGAAGCCGTTGTGAAAGCGGAACGCGTCAAGGAAGAAGGCGAATCGCAACAGGCCATCCAGGAAGTTCAAAAGAAAGTCGAGAAAGAAACCCTCGGCGACCTCGCAGCCCTGGCTCAGCTGAAAGAACAGCTGAAAGACTGATAAACGTACGCCGCCTCCGGCGGCCCTCGCTTTACGATACCAAATCCCTCATTCCTCGCGGAATGGGGGATTTTTGCTATAGCGCCGGCTCGCCAGGTCAGCGCAGCAGGCGGCGTATAAAATGTTAAAAATTGCCCGTTTAACCGTAAATTAATCCGCAGCAGTTGCGTTTGACCTGCATCCCGGGTACATTTGTCTGTCTCCAACAAACAATCTGTCCCTTTTCCTGAACTTTTCTAATCCCTGACCGATGAAAATACCCTGCCCGAGCCGGCGTTTCCCGGCATTCCCTTCCCCCTTGGCTTTAAGCAATTTGGCCTGCCGCTGTCGCGGCAGTTCCTGATGGCGTTTGCTCCAGACGTTCACCCATTCCGCATGCACTAAAACCAATTTCCAACATGGCAACAAAACAAGAACTTCGAGCACGTCAGGACGCTTTGCTGGCCGTTTACGATGAGGTACAGGCCGAATTGATGAAAATTCCCGGGGTGATTGGCGTAGGCGTCGGGCTGAAAGAAGTGGATGGAAAACTGACCGATCAAATCTGCTTTCGCGTCTATGTCTGGGAGAAAAAAGCAGCGGGTGACATTCAGCCTTCCGAGCTGATTCCTTCGAGTATCCGCGGTTTCCCGACCGACGTGCTGAAAGTGTACGAACTCACACCCACGCTCGACTTTGTCGAACGGCGCGACCTGAGCGAACACCGGCCGATCAAAGGCGGGGTGGCGATTTCCACCAAAATCATGACCGAGCACAACGAATACGGTACGCTCGGGTGGTTTGCCACCAAGGTGTCCGACGGCTCCGACGTTGTACTGACCAATGCCCATGTTTTGTACCCCGACCTGTACAACGACATGCCCGCCACCGTGCTGACGGCAACAGACAAACTGACCCAGCCGGAGTATAAAAAAACCTGCTGCTGCGAATACCACGTCATCGGCGAACGCCTCATCGGCATTAAAAATAACGACGTGGACTGCGCGCTGGGCCGCCTGAACCCGGATTTCCCGCCTGGCCTGATCATCGGCAACCGTGCAACCAATCGCACCCTGCGCGTCGATGGAAAAGACACTGCGATCGCCGGCGAAACCGTGCGCAAAATAGGCGCCCGCTCCGGCTACACCGAAGGTATCGTTGCCGATATCGGAGGAGCCGCCGCCGGCACCATGATTACCCTGCCCAACGGCCAGCAAACACGGGTGCGACCCAATCAGATTATTGTTTGGCCGAAGGACTCGGAAACCTATGTGGACGATCATTTCGGCCAGATTGCCTTTTGCAACGAGGGCGATTCCGGCTCCGTCCTGATCGACAGTGAGAACAAAATCGTCGGACTGGTTTTTTCCGCCGATTTCCGAAGCGCCAGCCGCTCGCTCGGCATCGCCAATCATATCGACCGCGTATTGCAGAGCTTGCAGGCCAACGGTCATGAAATCACGCTCCGCAACTCGCCCAGCGGCGGCGCGCGCGGCATTCTGGCCGCGGCGGTATTGCAAAGCATTCCGTCGCTCAACGACATGATCCGGGAAAGCCCGACCCAGGTAGCCGCCCTGGTGCGCGCGCACCGCGACGAGGTGGCCGCCCTGATCGAACACTGCCGCCCCGTGACGGTCGTTTGGCACCGAAAAAACGGCCCGGCATTCGCCGCGGCAGTCGTCCGCAGCCACCGGGAGCCCGATTACCGCATTCCGAAGGAAATAAAAGGCGTGAGCCGGCACGAATTGCTGCTGGCCCTGGCCCTGGCCCTGGGCGAACACGGCAGCCCGGCCCTGCAGGAAGACCTGCGTCAGCACGGCCTCCGCCTGATGGAGGCGTTTACCGGGGCAGATAACGTACATCACCTTCTCCATTCACCCGATCCGGCTCCGGCCCTCGCTACCCAACCCTAAGCCCTATGCCTGCACCTTCCGAACGCAGAAACGGCACCCTGGAATCGGTGGCCCTGGCCCTGGCCCGCCTGCTTGGTCCGCTTGAAAGCGGTCTTCGCGACGGCCGTGCGCGCGCCCTGCTTGCCGAACTGGGCCTCAAACTCCCCCCGGCTGTCGATGCCGTGGGGGCGTTCAGCAACAATGCCCAGAAAATTGCCGATGGCGTAAAATCATTCCGGCCCATTATCGACGAGCTGTCGCAGGCCATTGAAGCCGAAGACATCGGTCAGATCATCGCCAAGGCAATCGAACTGGCCCAGAAAATCGCGCTGACAGTCGATGGTATTACGCAATGGGCCAACGCTATTGGGGCGCTTTCCGGCACAACGGGCATTCCGGCCGGAACGCTCAACACATTTGCCCAAAACCTGCCCAAACGCCTTTTCGATTACCTGCTGGTCAGCAATCTGGAAGGTTTGCCCATGGTGGTGGAATCCCTGGAATTTGTCGGCATCGTCAGCCGGCAAACGCATAACGAAGGTTCGCTGGATCCGGCCAATCCGCCCTACACCGAAAAGCTGGTACACATGGATCAGCTGGGCAGCTTCCTCAAATCGCCCCTCGAACGCCTGAAAACCCTTTACGACTGGAGCCTGCCGTCGTTCGACGGTTCGAAACTCTTGCCGGTCGTGGAAGACTTGCTGCAAAAAGCGCATGTGCCGGCTATTCTCGATAATTCGGTGAACCCTCCGGTGCTCGACATCATGGTGGTCGAACTGGCTGCCAACACGAGCGTCGATCCGAAGGGCGTCGAATTGCGGCTTGTTGACAAGATAAAAGTGGATGCCGATCCCTCGTTTCAGCAGGACGACTGGCGCATCGAGGCAACGATCCGCAACGAACTGACGCCCAATACCAAACTTATTGTACAGCCCAACGGCAACGTAACGCTGGTGCCTCCCGCGCCCGTGTTCAGCGGCGAATATTCGGTACGCTGGATCGGAGGGAAAGCCGACGGCTCGCCCTACATCCTGATCGGCCAGGCGGGTGGCCCGAGGCTCGAATTGCGCCAGTTGATCGTACACGCGGGCGCCAACCTCGTTTGGGATGCCGGCGCGGGCCGCGCATCCAGCGAATTTGTTATTGGCGGAGAAATAAAGGGCGGTAAAGTGGTGATCAAACTGGAAGGCGCCGACGGATTTTTACAGACCATCGCCTCGGCGATCGATATGGAGTCGGACTTCGATCTCGGCTTCGGATTTTCTACCGAACACGGCCTTTTTTTCCACGGCAGCGCAGCGCTGGAGATCAAACTTCCCCTGCACCTCAACCTCGGCCCGATCGAATTTAAAGGCCTGCTCATCAGTGCGGGTTTGCAGGGCAAAAAACTGCCCATTGGCATTGCCACCGATATCAAAGCCGCACTCGGGCCCTTGCAGGCCGTGGTGGAGCAGATCGGTATCAAAGCACAGTTCGAACTGCCTGATAATCAGAAAGGCAACCTCGGCCCCGTCGACTTTTCCCTGGGCTTCCAGCCCCCCAAAGGCGTCGGGCTTTCGCTCGATGTGGGCGTCGTAAAGGGCGGCGGTTACCTGTATTTTGACTTCGACAAGGAAGAATACGCCGGCGCGCTGGAACTGTCGATCATGAGCATCGTCACGGTTAAAGCCATCGGCCTGATCACCACGCGGATGCCCGACGGCAAAAAGGGTTTTTCGCTGCTGATCATCATCTCGGCCGAATTCCCTGCCATCCAGCTGGGCTTCGGCTTTACCCTCAACGGACTGGGCGGCCTCCTGGGGCTCAACCGCACCATGCAACTCGAGGAAATAGCCAAAGGCGTGCGCACGGGCGGCATCAACAGCATCATGTTCCCCAAGGACATCGTGGCCAACGCCCCCCGGATCATCAGCGACCTGCGCACCTACTTCCCGCCGATGGAAGGCCGTTTCCTCATCGGCCTTATGGCCAAAATAGGGTGGGGTACCCCCACGCTGGCCAGCCTTTCACTGGGCGTCATCGTGGAAGTGCCGCCGGGGAAAATCGCCATTCTGGGCATCCTGAAAGTAGCCCTGCCCGCCGAAGACGCGCCCCTGATCCTTATCCAGGTCAATTTTATCGGCGCCATCGAGCCCGACAAGCAACGGCTCTGGTTTTTTGCCGAGCTCTTCGAATCAAGGGTGCTTTTCATCAGCATCGAGGGCGGCATGGGCTTGCTCGTAGCCTGGGGCGACGACGCCAATTTCGTGCTCAGCGTGGGCGGTTTCCACCCGCGTTTCAATCCGCCGCCGCTGCCGTTCCCGGTGCCCAAACGCATTGCGCTCGACATCCTCAACACCCCCGTGTCGCGTATCCGCGTTGAAGGGTATTTCGCCGTTACCTCGAATACCGTGCAGTTCGGCTGCCGCGTCGAGCTCCGGCTCGGCTTCGACGAGATCGGCATTTTCGGGCATGTGCAGTTCGATGCCCTGTTCCAGTTTTCACCTTTCTATTTCATCATTGAAATATCGGGTTCGGTCGAACTCAAGGTATTCGGCATCGGTCTGTTCTCTATCCGGCTGGAATTTTCACTTGAAGGCCCGACGCCCTGGCGAGCCAAAGGCAAGGGCACGCTTTGTATCCTTTTCTTCGAAATATCGGCCGATTTCGACATCAGCTGGGGCGACAAGGAAGACACGACCCTGCCCGACATCGACGTGGTGCCGCTGCTCGAAACGGAACTCAACAAGACCGAATGCTGGCGCGCCGAATTGCCTTCGGGCAGCCAGTTGCAGGTGTCGCTGCGTAAAATTGCGGAAACCGACGGCCTGGTGCTGCACCCGCTCGGCACCCTCGTGGTGAGCCAGCGCGCCGTACCGCTTGATCTGGACATTGCCAAGGTGGGCAGCCGCAAAGTGCACGATGCCAGGCATTTGAGCGTAGTGCCGGGCACGGCCGGTTTGGGTAAAAAAGGCGACCGCAAGGAGCAATTTGCGATGGCGCAATTCCTCGATTTGAAAAACGAGGAAAAACTGAGCCGCAAGGCGTATGAATTCTACAACGGCGGTCTTGAATTGTCGGTCGCGGGGCGGCAAATCGCTTCCAGCAGGGCCGTCAGGCGGATTATCCGTTATGAAATGTCGGTGATCGACAGCAAATACAAGCGACAGTTCCGCAGGTTCTTCGAATACTCCGCCTCGTTGTTCCGGCATTTTCTGCGGGGCAATGCCTCGGCCAAGTCGGAACTTTCGAAAGCGACGAAGAAAAAATACCTGCCTTTCGACGACGCGGTGGCCGTACAACAGGAAGGTTTTGCAGTGGCATTCAACTACAACAACAAAGCTTTCGGAGGCGGCAGCGCCCTTTTTGAAAGCCAGGCACAGGCTTTTGATTTTATGAACGCACAGACCGCGGCCAATCCCGACCTGATCGATACGCTTCATGTGATACCGGTACACGAGGTGGCCGGCTGAGCCTTCCATTTGCACATTGACCCATTAGCACAACAACATATTATGGCCAAACCGATCGCCACATATTCCTTTCTGCCCTGGCTGCGTCAGGGGCTGGCGAACCAGATACAGGCGGGCCCTGCCAACGTCCGCGCCAAGGTCACGATCAAGCTCGATATCAAGGGCACGGGCATTGGCGATGATGACCACAAAACGGTGTCGCGCGAGGTGAGCCTTTATGGCCCCGGCGATATCGTGGGTATCGACGCCAAAGCCATTATTCGAACGGAGCCGCGCCACTGGATTACCAATTTCGAGCCCAACTACCTGCCTTTTGTCGAGTTTTACGACGAAGACTTTCCCTGGCGCTACACCCCCGCGCCCGCCGACGCCGGAATGCACCGCCTCACGCCCTGGATCGCACTGATCGTGCTGGAAGAAGGCGCGGAATTTGACGAAGGGAAAAACCTGCTGGGGCGCCCCCTGCCTTTTATTTCCGTCAAGGGCGACCTGACCAAACTCTTGCCCGTGCATGCCGATTTGTGGGCCTGGGCACACGTGCATGTGAACGACGACCTGCCCGGCGCCGTGGCTACCAACGACATGAACACCGCGCTTTCCAAACTGGAATCGGTGCTCAACAGCAACCCCGACCTGGCGTATTCGCGCCTGATTTGCCCGCGCGACCTCGATGAAAACAAGACCTACCATGCTTTTGTCGTGCCGGCTTTTGAAAGCGGCCGCCTGGCGGGGCTGGGACTTGAAATACCGGCTGCCTTGCCGGCTGCCACCCCGGCCTGGGGTACCGGCGGCACACCAGAACCCAATAATTTCCCTTACTACTATCGCTGGCAGTTCCGGACCGGCGCCATGGGCGACTTCGAATACCTGGTGCGTTTGCTGGTGCCCCGCCCGATGGATGTGCGCGTCGGGCAGCGCGACATGGATGTGCAAAAACCTGGCGCAAACCTGCCCAACCTCGGCGTACTGAACGATATTCTGCGCCTCGGCGGCGCCCTTCGCGTGCCCTATTCTACCCTGAAACAGGAAGACAAGGACGAATACGACCTGTACGACAAGTGGGCTACTCCGCCGTTCAAGCCCTATCCGCAACCCTTTCAGACCAAACTCGCGGCCCTGCTCAACCTGGCCGACGATTACGGCCTTGCGGATGCCGCAACGGCCAACAACAACGCCGGCCAACCGCCTGCGACTGCCGACGACAGCGACGACCCCGTCATTACGCCGCCTGTTTACGGCCGCTGGCACGCCGCCGTCAGTCGCGTGCTCACAGACCGAAACGGCGCCAGTGTGCCCAACAACCAGAACTGGGTGCACGACCTCAACCTCGACCCCCGCTACCGCGTTGCGGCAGGCTTCGGCACCCGGGTGGTGCAGGAAAATCAGGAGAATTACATGGACAAGGCCTGGGAGCAACTCGGCGACGTGCTGGAAGCCAACCGGCACCTGCGCAGGGGGCAGTTTGCTCTCGTAGCCGGCCGGCAATGGCACAACCGTCATTTCTCGGCACTGGCTGAAAAACAGCCGGAAAAGCTGCTGTTGCTCACCGCTCCCGTACACCGGCGTGTGATGGCCGAAGGCCTGACCCTGGGTTATCGCGTGGCCATCAGCCCCATGACCCGCACCGCCGCCTCGGTATCGCTCCGAAAAATGCTGCGCCCCAACGGCCGGGCAATGAGACTCTCCGGACTGCGCGGGGCCGTGCCGGCTGTCAGAAACCTGTTGGTACGGATGAATACCGGCGAAATTGCCGCCGCGCCGCCCAAGGTACTGGCGCCCGGACTGGCGACCATCGACCAGACGGCTGCCCAGGTGCAGGTGAAAAATGTGCCCGGCTGGCTGCTCCGCTTTTTACAAAAAAATCCGTGGCTGCCCTGGGCGGCGCTGGGTCTGGCGGCGCTTGTCCTGTTGTTGCTCCTGATATTCGGCGCCGGCGTCGTAGGCATTGGCATCGGACTGGCCATTGCGGCCGCCGCCGTGTACTTGTTCCGCCTGATGAAAGGCTGGCAAAAGCAAACGCGGGTAGCCGAGGTATTGAGCGAGCGCGGGCGCCGGCCCGAAGCCGTGGACGACATGCCCAAATCCGCCAATTTCCGCCTGTCCGAGCCCGGCAGCGGCTTCGTTGCCCGAACCGGCGGCAATACCGACAGCGTGGAAGCCGCCAATTTCAAGACTGCGCTGCGCGGGATGTACACCTTCCAGCAGGCCGTGGTGTCGCTGCCGGCGGCGCCCCAGCCTTTGCCGCTCAATTTCACGGCTGTGGTGCAGGCAACGGTACGAGAAACGGCGCCCGCCAAAACCCTCCCGGCCAAGGTCTGGAGCCAGGTGCTGATTCCGAAACGGATTCTCGACAACCTGCTCTTCGATTTTGACGAGATCATGGAATACCCCAAGTTCGACCTGCCGATGTACGAACCTTTGCGGGATATTTCCTCCGAACTCTTTTTGCCCAATATTCACCTGATCGAGCCCAATACGATCTCTTTGCTCGAAACCAACCAGAAGTTCATCGAATCGTACATGGTGGGTCTCAACCACGAAATGGCGCGCGAACTGCTCTGGCGCGAATTTCCGACCGACCAGCGGGGCAGCTATTTCCGCCAGTTTTGGGATGTGAGCGGCTACCTCGACCCCGAAGACCCCAATGCCGAACAACGGCGCAAGGAATTGTTCGATATCGAGGAAATTCACAAATGGCCCAAAGACTCGGACCTGGGCGACAACGACCCGAAAGACGCTACTGCTCCGCCCAAGGAGGAAGTGGTGCTCGTGATCCGCGGCGAATTGCTCAAACGCTATCCAAACGCGGTGGTTTACGCCCACCGGGCTGCCTGGCGCCGTGTCGGCGACAATCCCCTGGGGCCCATCGACCGAAGCCGGCCGCGCATCCTGCTCGACCCCCTGTCGGACGAAAACAAACCGCCGCGCACCGAAGTCAAAACGCCCCTGTACAGCGCGCAGGTGAAGCCCGACATTTATTTCTTCGGCTTCGACCTGACCATCGACGATGCCAAAGGCGAAACGCCCGACAAACCCGATGATCCGGGCTGGTTTTTTGTCATCAAAGAACGCCCGGGCGAGCCTCGTTTCGGCCTCGACGAGGGTTCCAATGCCGTTTTTCGCACCTGGAACGACCTGGGTTGGGGCAATGTGGCCAAACAGGACAATCGCTTCCTGCTCGCCGCGCAAAACAACCTGCACATCACGACGGGCGGTTCTGACGACCCGCAAGGAACCCTGACCCAGATGAACGAAGACAAAGACATCCTGTGGACCAACAACTCCAACGCAGCCGATATCGCCTACATCCTTTATCAGGTGCCGGTGCTGGTGGCCGTTCATGCTTCCGACATGTTGCCCAAATAAGCTTTTGACCAAAAACAAAGAGAAAAATGGCCGAATACTTCGAATCCCGCCAACAACTCAACCTGGCCCGCGACACCCACGACAAAGCCAGGGACGAGCGCGACCGCCTGCAGCGCAAGTTGCGGCAGATCGACGCCCGGCTCGACGGGCTGCAGCGGCAGGCCAACCCGAACAACCCCGCCGCCACACAACAACTGCACGATCTTCAGGCTGAAAAACTAAAAATAACTGACCAGCTGAGCGGCGCCGAACATCGCCTGCTCGATGCCCGGGCAACGTTCGACGCCCGCTATGTCGACTTTTTCGCTTTTACCAACCCGGTCGAATTTGTGTCGCGCCTCGACGACCAGTTGCCCTTTCTGCTTTTCCCCGTCCGGATCGAAACGCGTTTCATGGCTTCGGCGCCCAATGTGCCCGGCCGGCCGGCCGGTCCCGAAATGTGGGTGCGCATCTACCCCGATGACTGCCTGATCGACACGTTTGAGCCCACTTTGTCGGGCAGTGAAATCGCCGCGGCACGGCGCTATTACATCGAATCGTGGAAAGCCGGCGGCGTCGAAACCCAGGAACGCGCCGCCTGGCGCGGACTGGTCGGCAGCACAGGAGCCGGCCGTGCTGCCTGGATCATTCAGCATTTCAGTCCACTCAACCCGGCCGACAAACCCGTCAAGGCCGATGCGAACGAGGTGGTGCTCGTCATTGCAACCGACCAGCCCTTGCCCTTGCCGCAACCGGCAATATTCGCCTACTGGCAGGCCGTCTGGGCTGCGAAAGGCGATGCCGCGCAATTGAACACGGCTTACCAAAACCTGCTGGCCGCTGCGGGCGGCGACGCTGCCCTGGCAGAGCAGGTGGTTCAAAATTTTGCCCCCGACAACATCCGCGCCTGGGCAGGCTCCGATCAGCCCGCAGCCTCGGTGGTTGTGCTGAATTTTACGCCGTATCCCGATCTGGATACCAAAAACTTTTCGTGGACGCAGGCGCCCAAAGTGAACCTGTTTCCCGACCGTTTCGTCCTGGTCGGTCACAATACCGGACAGGAGCCCGTCACGCAATTGTTCGCCCCCATTACGCTGCCGCTGACGGTTGGGCCCGACCCCGCCAATGCCCAGCAATTTATCGAAAACGACGGCGATCTCGACCTGGGCGACGATATCCGCTGGATGACCGATTTCGAGGCTGCCGTAGAAAAGGGGCTCGGACTCCGGGTCGCCCTTTCGCCACAACAATTTGCCCAGGGGTTCGAGCGACTGTTTGTGATCGGGATTCGGCTCAGCGCCGACCCGGACAAGAATGCGGCCGACCTTGAACAATTGCTGCAGCATCACCTGTACAGCCGCAGCGGTTTTGCCCTTGTGCCGCAAGGCACGCCGACGAACAACACGGAAGAAAGTTCATCGGCATTCAATCGAACCGACGATGCCGACGACAGTTATGACGTTTTTGTCAAAAACGCCACGCAATACACCCTAGAGACTGCCCCTGACCGCAAAAGCGACGGGCAGTGGTTTGCCGAATCGCTGGGGCTCGCCCCGACAGCCCTTCAGCAAACGCCCAATGCCGGCCAGCCCGACCAATGTGAAGCCCGCGCCATGAACACGGCCCTGTGGCCGGCCACCTGGGGGTATTATTTTGAAAAAATGCTGCACCCGGTGCTCGGCAAAAGCGACATCCGCGCCACACGGCAATTTTTCAAGGAATTCGTATCGGCGCGCGGCCCCGTTCCTGCCTTGCGCATCGGCCGCCAACCCTACGGGGTGTTGCCGGTGGCGCCGTTTCGCTCGCTTGGCTGGATCAAACAACTCGACGCCAGCCGAGACAACCCCTACCTGAGCCGCCTGTATCAATTGTTGCTTCAACTTGACGATATCTGGCGCGAACTGGCGGCTAAAATTCCGCAAGCCGGGCAAGCGAACGACAAGGACCCGCAAGGCACTTTGCTCAATATCCTGGGTTTGCACCCCGGCGCGGAGGAAATTCACACGATTCTGGGCGAGCCGTATTACGTCAGTTACAACGTCGCTGCGCTCAACGGCATCGAGGGCGCCCAAAACGTGAAACAAACGCCGGATGCTGCCGGCGGACAGTTTTTGCAGGATCTCGGCTATACCGGCTACGACATACCGGAAATTTTGATGCGCAGCTATTTCGGCCACCCGGTTCCGCTGCACAAACAAGTGGTTGACGACGTGCCATTGTCCGAAACCGCCCCGGTTCGCGATTACACGCCGCAGCCCGACCCGATGAATTACCTCGAATGGCTGCTCAAAAAAGCGAAAGAATCGCTCGACGACCTGCGCAAGGAAACCGGTTTTACCAACAACAAGCCGCCGGCCGCTGTACTCTACGTTTTTCTGCGCCACGCTCTGCTGCTCGCCTACGAGGCGGCCGCCAGGGAGGCCAAACGCCTGCACGTGGAAGACGTGGTGTACCAGGCCTGGAAACGCCCGGCCAATACCATCCACGTAGCGACAACGCCGCAAAACGCCAGCGCGCCAGTGTCCGAAAGTCCCTGGGCGCATTTGTATCTCGATTTTCCGACCCTGACCCAGCGGACCAATTATTCACTGGCCCAATACATCACCGACAACCTCGCTACCCTCGGAGAAGCCGACGAACTGCGCGATCTGCTGGCCGCGCTCGAACACTTGCAAAATACCCCGACGGCACGCCTCGACCGCCTGTTTCGCGAGCACCTCGACCTGTGTTATTACCGCCTCGACGCCTGGAAAACCGGCCTGCTCAACCTGCAACTTTCCTTTATGCGGCGCCCCGCGGCGGCCACGAACGGCGAGGCAGAACAACAGCCGCGCGGCGGCATCCACATCGGGGCGTATGGCTGGGTGGAAAACCTGAAACCCTCCGCCAAACAGTTGTCGCGGGTGGAATTGCCGCGCGATCTGGCCGATATATTCGACGGGCAGGCCGGACTGGCGCCGCTGCAGCGCGACAGCAGCAACGGCGGTTTTATTCACGCGCCTTCGCTCAACCATGCCGTCACGGCCGCCGTGCTGCGCAACGGGTACCGGGCCAACGCCACCCCTGCCGACCCCGACCTGATGGCGGTCAACCTCTCCTCGGAGCGCGTGCGGAAAGCCGTGGGCCTGATAGAAGGCGTGCGCAACGGACAAAAAATGGGCGCCCTGCTGGGTTATCATTTCGAACGCGAACTGCACGATGCGGGTACCGGGCTCGACAAGTTCATTCTCGACCTGCGCAACAAATTTTCTCTCAATGCCCAGAAACTGAAAACGACCCAGACGCCCAACACCCCGGTGGAATTTATCGAGGCCAACAACGTTGTGGACGGCTTTGCCCTGATGGATTTCCTCGACAAACACAAAAACGAGTCCGATCCGCTACAATCCGTATTGCCCGGCTCCACGCTGCCCGAGCGAAATAACGTGCTTGCCGCCGCCCGCCGCCTGTTCGACCTGGCCGACGGCGTGGCCGACGTAGCCGTGGCCGAAAGTGTGCATCAGGTGGTCATGGGCAATTACGAACGGGCTGCCGCAACCATGGACGCTTTTGCCGCCTCCAACCTGCCGCCCGAACCCGAAGTGGTGCGCACACCCCGCAGTGGCCATACGCTGACCCACCGGGTAGGGCTGCATTTGCGCGCCAACGCGGCTGCCGGCGCCGGCGCCACGCCGCGCCAACAGGCCGAACCGGCCGTGGACGACTGGCTTGCGGGGCATTTGCCGCCGCCCGCCGAACTTGGCGTGGCGGTCCGAATTTTCAACGACCCGCTGAACCCGGCGTTTTTCGTGCCTTTGTTTGTCACCCAGGCCGACCTTGGGCTGGCGTCATTGGACCTGTTGTTTGCCATTCAGGACGGCGCCACGCAGGCAGCCACGGAACTCGACGATCTCGTGTTGCAATTTGTCGCACAGCGCCCCGATGTTCGGCCTGATACGCGCATCGAACTGGCGTTTACCGAACCCGAAGCCGGCAGGGTCACTTTTTTCGAAGCGACGCCCCTGCTGGCCAGCCTGCGCTCCCTGTTTCTGCGATCGAGGCCGCTCGTGGCTACCGATATTCAGTTGCCGGGAGAAGCCAGCGACAGCAAAGCCGGCGAAATCCGGCTGGATAAATCCCGCATCGACGAGGTGACGGCTGCGCTGAATTCGTTAAAAACGGATGTGGACAATGTGCTTGCCGTGCTGCAACCCGACGCCGATGCCGGCCTGCTCGACAATTTTGACGCCCGCCTGGCGCAAATCGGCCAGATTTCGACCCGGGCCAACCTGTTCGGCATTCCCCACGCCGGTTTTGCCATGGCCTGGCAAAATCGTTCGGAAATCTATGCCGTACTCCTGGGCCGGCTCGCCGAATTGTTGCCGCGCTGGAATGATCAGCTGGCTGCTTCGCAAGCCATCACCGCCGCTTTGCCTGCGCCGGCCGACGGCGACGTGCCCCAACTGATGGAAGCGGGCCGCCTTGTGTCCACGGCAATTTTGTCGACCAGCCTAACGCCGGCCGACCTGCGTACCGAAGTGCTGAGCCGCCAGGCCGCATTTCAGGCCAAACGCGATGCTTTGCAGTTGATCTACAACAACGCGCCCGACACGCTGGCTGCCTTGCACAATCAGCTGGCCGCCGAGTTGCCGCTGACCGATTTCGACGCTCAGGTCTTCGATATTGCCGATCAGACGAGGGCCATGCAAACGTTGCTCGACCAATGGCTGCTGCGCACCCAGGCGCTCGCGATGGAGATCGGCCGCCGTCTGAGCGCAGCGACGCAGTTGATGACCGATTACGCCGCGGCTGCCGACCCGACGGGGCAGGTCAAAATTTTGCAGGAAGCCGGCAAGGTTTTGCTGGGTGAAGAATGCAGGATGATTCCTTCCTTTAAAACCACCGTGGCAGCGGGTTTTGAGTGGAAAAACTCGCTCGACAACAGTGAATTGCTCCTCGATTACGTCCGCAACCGGCCCGATCAGCCCATGCCGTTCCCGGTGGATGAATGGTTGCACGGCGCGGCAAGGGTGCGGGAAAAAATGTTCCATTGGGAAAACACCGTGTTCCTCACCGGCGCTTTTGGCCGGCCCGAGCCGGAGTTAAGGCCTGTTCAGCTGCCTTTCCGGGCAGGCGAAGACTGGCTGGCGCTGGAATTTGACCCGGGTAATGCGGCCAATACCCTCGAAACGGAGCGCTTGTTGTACACCGCACATTATACCGAGGCTTTCCAGCCGGCCAACTGGCAATGCGGCGTGCTGGTTGATGAATGGACCGAGGTGATTCCGCAAAAAGAAGAGGTGACGGGCCTGGCCTTCCACTACGACCGCCCCAATGCCGAACCCCCGCAGGCCTGGCTGCTGGCGCTGCCTTCCGCTTTTCGGGGCGAATGGCAATGGGCCGACCTGGTGGCTTCGCTTCACCAAACCCTCGACGATGCCAGGGCGCGCGCAGTCGAGCCCGATATGCTGGGCCAGCGTTTTGCCGCCTTGTTGCCGGCAGTGCTGACGGAAAGCTCCTATTCTCCGATGACCATCAATGCTAACCTGATCGCGCGCACGGCGCAAATTGCCGTGCCGTTCATTCAACCGTCCTGAGCCATGCCACTGATTGACGCCGTACAGGCTTCCGCAACTGTTCAAGACATGCGCATCGCGCTCGAAGCGCGGGCCAATCCGACCATCCCCAGTTGGGAACGCACGGAGGGCCGACCCCGCAACCAGGCCCAGTTCGACCGCGCATTGCGCGCCGAAGTACATGACCCGCTCTGGATGCTCAGCCGCCAGTGGCAGATGGGCGAATTCAAGGGGGAAGATGCCGGCTCGCCCGCGCTGGCCAAGTTTCATATCCAGTCGGCGCCCCTGCACAAATACCGCCCCGACGGGCAGGCCGTCCGGCCTTTCGACGACAGCGTACCGCTGGAAACGCAGGTGGAACAGCGCCCGCTGGCCTTTCGGCAGGAGCAGCAAAAAATGGCGCTTGATCTGCGGCTGGCTATGGGCCGTTATTGGCTGAAACTGTTGGCAAAAGCAGGTTTGAACAACACGACAAGGGCCGAATTTTTGCAGCAATTCCCCGTCGCCCGGCCCAATCCAGATGCCGTGGCGGACGTGGCGGTGTGTGCCCATCGCGAGAGCTGGCAACAGTTTGCCGCCGTTGCCGACCGCCGTTCGCTCGACGGTTATGCCCTGTATGAGTGGCTGGAAAGCAAAAATTTCGCGCCGAACTGGGCGGAGATCAGCACCGCGCCGGCCGCAACGCTGGACCAGGCGCAAACCGATTTTCTGGCCTGGTACAAACGTCAATTTTACCAACCTTCCGCTCCCGAACAACAGGCCTGGCTGCCCGACCGGCTGGAATACCAGTTTGCCTGCGCCGTACCCGGACAGGGCGGCGAGGAAGTGCTCTCGGCCGCAGAGTATTACCACGGGCACCTCGACTGGTACAATTTTGATTTTGACCGCGGGCAGCAGACGCTCGGCGACCCGGTCGGCCAGACGCCGGCCATCCGGTCGTTTACCCAGACTTTTTGGCCCACCGGCATCACGTTCAACGGTATGCCCAATACCCGCTGGTGGGCTTTTGAAGACGGCAAGACCAATTTTGGCGGCATCCGGCCCGACAAGGTCGATCTCGCCAAAGTGCTGTTGATGGAATTCGGGCTGGTGTATGCCAACGACTGGTTTCTGACACCATTTCGTTTGCCGGCCGGGTCTTTGTCGCGGGTAAAAGGCCTGACCGTGAGCAATGTGTTCGGCGAGCGATTCTGGATCGATCCGGCAGGCAAAGGCCTCGACGACCAGTGGGAAAACTGGCGGATGTTCTCGCTCAATATTGCCGGAAATGCCGTTTTGCCCGCCGACCTTGCCCTGTTATTGCCCACCTCCACGCCCAAAATACAGGAAGGGCCTGTCCAGGAAGAAATTGCGCTCCTGCGCGACGAGATGGCCAATATGGTTTGGGGCATTGAAAAAAACATCTCCCTGCCGCACGGCCGCCACAAACCGGGCTTTGAAGCGGCTACGGAAATACGCCGGCATTACGAACGGCTTGCCGGGGTAGTGCCTGCACCTGAGCCGGAATACCGGGCCAAAATCCGCTATTCGGTGATGAATGCCGTGCCGGAGAACTGGATTCCGTTCATACCCGTGCACGACAAGGACAACAATCGCGAGATCCGGCTACAAAGGGCTGCCATGTTGCGTTTTCTGGCCAGTGAAGACGCGGCATTTCACCCGCCCAAACGCATACGCCCGCGTACGGTGCTGCTGCGCGAAGGGTTGGAAGTGCTGCCCAAAAAGCAGCCCTATTTCGTCCACGAAGAAGAAGTGCCGCGCGCAGGGGTGCTGGTCAGCCAAAGTTTTCAGCGCACACGCTGGTACGGCGGCAAGGTGTTCACCTGGCTGGGCGTCAGAAAAACGACGGGCAGAGGGGAAGGGAGCAGCGGTTTGGCCTTCGATCAGATTATCGACGTGCCTGTAGCGCCGGCGGCTGTAGCGCCGAGCTCCGGGTCGGCGAATCAGAGCGCAGCAAATACCCGCGATGAATAGCCAAAGCCTTTATCGAAAGGTAGTGCGTAATGCTCCCGGCATTAACTGATCATCGCGGGGCGCTTCTGCCCGTAAGATCGCCGACGGCTGTAGCGCCGACCTCCGGGTCGGCGAATCAGAGCGCAGCAAATACCCGCGATGAATAACCAAAGCCTTTATCGAAAGGTAGCACGCACTGCTCCCGGCATTAACTGATCATCGCGGGGCGCTTCTGCCCGTAAGATCGCCGACCTTGAGGTCGGCGCTACAGCCGCCGGCGCTACAGCAACTGCCCCAGCGCCCAGACGTCCTCGAACGAATTGTACAATGGCACGGGCGCGAACCGAATCACGTTGGGTTCCCGCCAATCGGCCACTACGCCCTGTTCGCTCAAATAATCAAACAATGCCCTGCCGCGTTCGTCGGTCAGTGCCGACAGCTGGCAGCCGCGTTGGGCAGGATCGCGGGGCGTGATGATGCGAAAGCGGTTTTTACCCTGATTGGCCTGATCGAGCACAAATTCGAGAAAACCCGTGAGCAGCAGGCTTTTGGCGCGCAAGGCATCCATGCCTACGGCATCGAAAATGTCGAGACTGGCCTTGTGGGCGGCAAAGGAAAAAATCTGGGCATTGCTCAGTTGCCAGCCGGCAGCCCCGTGCATAGGTTGGAAACCCTTGCGCATCTGGAAACGCACGGATTCGTCGTGCCCCCACCAGCCGGCAAAACGGGGCAGCTCGGGGCTGTTGGCATGGCGCTCGTGTACAAAAGCGCCTGACGGACCGCCCGGCCCCGAATTGAGGTATTTATAGCTGCACCATACTGCAAAATCAGGGCCCCAGTCGTGCAGGTGCAGGGGCAGGTTGCCGGCAGTGTGCGCCAGGTCGAAGCCAACGCAAGCGCCCGCGCGGTGGCCTGCCGCGGTGATTTGTTTGAGGTCGTAAAATTGTCCGGTGTAATAATTTACCCCGCCGAACAACACGAGCGCCGTTTGAGGGCCTTCTTTTTCAATGATAGCCAGGATATCGTCTGTATGCAGATAATCCTCGCCATTGCGGGGCGCGACTTCGATAATGGCTTCTTCGGGAGAAAAACCGTGCCAGCGCACCTGAGTTTCCACAGCGTACTGGTCGCTGGGGAAGGCTCCTGCCTCCATGATGATTTTGAACCGTTCGCGGGTCGGGCGGTAAAAAGAAACCATCATCAGATGAAGGTTTACCGTCAGGGTGTTCATCACGACTACTTCGTGCGGCAGGGCGCCCACAAGGCGTGCCGACTGAGCGGTCAGAAACTTGTGGTAATGCATCCAGGGCAAGTCGCCCCGAAAGTGTCCCTCCACGCCATGAGTTTGCCATTGGTCGAGCTCGGCCAGCAGGGCCGGTCGGACGCTTTTGGGCTGCAGGCCCAGCGAATTGCCGCAGAAATAGCGCACTGGCTGGCCATTGTGCTGCGGGAATAAAAATTGTTCGCGGCAGCTGCGGAGCGGATCTGTCGCGTCGAGTTGGCGGGCGAAATCGAGGGTATTGTCGTACTGCATGGATAGGGCGGCGGCTTTTTTGCCGGTGCAAAGTTGAGTAGTGTGCCGAACATTTTCAGCCTTGATGTATTTTCACCCTGTATGCATGATTCCTATCCTGTTGTTTTGCTGGTTGCCGGGTTGTTGGTCTTTCTCAGTTTGCTGGCCTCGCGTTTTTTCCGTCGTTGGGGCGTGCCCTCCTTGCTGGTGACCCTGGGCGTCGGCCTGTTGTTTGGCAACGGCGGCCGTTACGACTTCGATTACAACTATCCCGACCTGACCCTGCACATCAGTGAAATCGCACTTTGTATCATTATTTTTTCGGGGGGCCTGGAGTCCAACTGGACACGGTTCAGGCCCATACTTGGGCAAGGCATCTCGCTGGCTACACTGGGCGTGATCGTCACCATGATCAGCCTTGCCGCCGTTGCGCATTACGGGTTAAGCTGGCCGTGGTTGCCGGCCCTGCTGCTGGGCGCTGCCGTATCATCGACCGATGCCGCGGCTGTTTTTTCCATTTTGGAAAACAGCAGGGTCAAGTTGAGAAAAGGGGTGCGGGAAATACTGGAGCTCGAATCGGGTACCAACGACCCGATGGCTTATTTCCTCACCATCAGTCTCTCGCAGTTGCTGCTGCTGCCTGATGGTACGGATGCCGCCGGCTATGCCCAACTGGCAGGGCGTTTTGTCTGGAGCATGGCAATGGGCCTGGCTACGGGGTATTTGGCCGGCCGCGGACTGTTGCTGTTTATTCAGAAACTTGAGTTGAAACGCGGACAATTTCCGGTGCTCCTGCTCGCCGGTGTGATCATCGTTTATGCCATAAACACCCTTACCGGCGGCAGCGCGCTGCTGGCCTTGTACATCATGGGCATTCTGCTGGGCAATGCACCCTGGGTGCAACGCGACATCAACCTCAATTTTTTCGAAGGCATGTCGTGGCTGATGGAAACCGCTTTGTTTTTGCTGCTGGGGCTACAGGTGTACCTGTACGAACTCGACGAAGTGGCCTGGGAAGCGCTCATCCTGTCGCTGGCCCTGATTTTCATTGCCCGGCCGCTGGGCACGGTGGCGGCGCTGTCGCCTTTCCGGCGAAGTGGCCGGCGGGAAAAGGTATTTCTCTCGTGGGTAGGGTTGCGGGGCGCTACGCCCATCGTTTTTGCCCTCATTCCGCTCGTCATGCACGTGCCGTTTGCCCATAAAATTTTCAATGTCTCCTTTATCATCGTCATCGTGTCGATGCTGCTGCAAGGCACTACTGTCGGCTGGATGGCGCGATTCAGCGAGCTCGAAGACTCCTGATTATCTTTGTGCATTAAAAATTCAACCTGCTATGACAGTCGAGAACGTCCTTGAATCCCTGAAATCCCTCGGCAGCGAATCGACGCGCAAAATATTTCGCAACCACGGCGCTCCGGAGAACATGTACGGGGTCAAGGTCGGCGACCTGAAAGGCATTATCAAAACTTTGCCCCGCAAGAAGGACCACGAACTGTCTCTTGCGCTCTACGACAGCGGCAACTCCGACGCCATGTACCTGGCCGGCCTGATTGCCGACGAGAAAAAAATCAGCCCCGACGACCTGCGCCACTGGGCGGAAAAAGCCAGCTGGTATATGATCAGCGAATACACCGTGGCCTGGGTTGCGGCCGACAGCCCCCACGGATGGGCCCTGGCCCTCGAATGGATTGAAAGCCCGGTAGAGCAGATTGCCTCGACCGGATGGAGCACCCTGGCCAGCTGGTGCACCGTCCGCCCCGATGCGACGCTCGATCTGCCGGCCCTGGAAAAACTCCTCGATCGCGTGGCAAATACCATCCACAACGCTCCCAATCGCGTCCGCTACACGATGAATAACTTTGTCATTGCCGCCGGCATCTGCGTGCTGCCGCTCACGGAAAAAGCCATCGCTACTGCCAGGGCAATAGGCGCCGTAAAAGTGGAAATGGGCGGAACGGCCTGTAAAGTGCCCGACGCCGAATCGTATATCGAGAATGCCCGCGCCAAAGGCCGCATGGGCGTCAAGAAAAAAGATGCCCGTTGCTAATGCGCTGGTTTTCAGATTTTTGATATTAATGAAAAAGGGCGTATTGCGCTACATATACTGCCGCTCCGGCGAGATAGCCCGCCACCGCCAGCCAGCTGATTTTTTTTAAATACCAGATAAAGTCGATGCGCTCCATGCCCATTGCCGCGACTCCTGCTGCCGAACCGATGATCAGCGTGCTGCCGCCCGTGCCCGTGCAATAGGCCAGCAGTTCCCAGAAAAAGTGGTCGGCTGGGTATTCGCTCAGGGGGTACATGCCCTGGGCCGCGGCCACCAGCGGCACGTTGTCGACCACTGCGGAAAGAAAACCGATCAGAATGCCGGTCAGCGTGACATTGCCGATGTTCTGATCGAGCCAGTCGGCCATGTGGTGCAGGATGCCCGTGCTTTCCAGTGCCGAAATGGCGACCAGTATGCCCAGGAAAAAAAGGATGCTGGGTGAATCGATGCGCTGCAGGGCGCCGACAACCGAGTAGCGGCCTTTTTGCTGATCGTCCTTTCGGTTGTGGAGGGCTTCCACGAGAATCCACAAAAAGCCAAGCCCCAGCAACATGCCCATGAAGGGCGGTAAATGGGTGAAGGTTTTGAACACAGGAACGAAGAGCAGCGCGCCCAGTCCGGTGAAAAATACAAGATTGCGCTCCACGGCCGTGCTTTTCAGGCGGTTTTCGGCAGATGACTTGGGCGTTTCCACCCGGCCTTTCATTTGACGCGACAACAACAGCAAAGGCGCGATCAGACAGATCAGGCTGGGTAAAAAGAGCGATTGTATGATGTTGAGCGCTGTGATTTGCCCGCCAATCCAGAGCATGGTCGTCGTCACGTCGCCCATAGGCGACCAGGCGCCGCCCGCATTGGCGGCAATGACGACCAGGCCGGCAAACAGGAGGCGGTCTTGCTGACCGGCGACGAGTTTGCGCAACAGACTGATCATCACGATTGTCGTAGTGAGGTTGTCGAGCAATGCCGACAGGAAAAAAGTGATGAAGCCGATCAGCCACAGCAGCCGCCGCTTGTCGGTCTGGCGGATGCGCGCCGTCACCAGTTCGAAGCCGTCGTGGGCGTCGATCAGTTCGACGATCACCATGGCGCCCAGCAGAAAAAACAGAATGCCGCTGATTTCGCCGAAATGCTCCATCAAGGTAGCCGAAACGGATTCGGGCTGCTGCGAATGGAACACGAACAGCGTCCAGCACAACACCCCCGTGAGCAGTGCGGAAGCCGCCTTGTTGACGTTCAGGTAGTGCTCGAAAGCGATGGCCAGATAGCCCAGGACAAAAACAAGCAGGATTAGTGTAAGCATTTTTATTGAATCAGAACTGGCTTTAAAAATGCGAATAAAACACAACGCGGGGACTTCATCCGCTTACAATGAGTAATGGCCAAAAACATTTTCCTCCCCTGACTTGTTGCCAATTGGTCATCCCTCCGGGGCATTTCCATTAAAAAAAGGGAGTAAATTATGCGTATCGACCTACCTGTACTAACCGAACGTTTTGGCGCCAATCGATTTTATCAGGTTCAGAAAATATACGAGCTGGACGGCGGCATTGAACAAGACGACGAGTTTTCAAACCCATTTCACGTCATTCGCCAGATACCCTACGAAAGGCTGTACGAGATAGAAAAAAGCATGGCGATCATTATACCGGTCAAAAATGAAAGGCTGCGCGTGCTCGAAGGCGTTCTGTCGGGTATCCCGCACGCTTGTTTGCCCATTATCATTTCAAACAGTCAACAGGCCCCGATCGACCGATACCGAATGGAACGGGAAATGGTTGACAGTTTTTGCAGGTATGCGAAGAAAAAATATGTCATCGCTCATCAGCGTTCGCCCCGAACGGCAGCACTGTTCAAGGCAGGCGGCTATTCCGCCCTGCTCGACGATGACGGCTTTTTACGCAATGGCAAGGCAGAAGGCATGTTGGCAGGAATGGCTTTGGCCCGAATTCTGGGCAAACGTTATGTCGGTTTTATCGATGCCGACAACTACTTCCCGGGATCTGTTCTAGAGTACGTGCGCATTTTTTCCGCCGGACTTTCACAAAGCAACTCTCCATACAGCATGGCGCGCGTTCAATGGCATAGCAAACCCAAGATCGTGGAGGAAGGTCTGTATTTTGCCAAGTGGGGGCGCGTATCGCGCATTACCAACGAGTATCTGAACCGGCTGTTGGGGTACTACACCGGCTTTGAAACGGAAGCGCTTCGCACGGGCAATGCCGGCGAACATGCCCTGACGATGGACCTTGCCCTGGCGCTTGACTACTCTGCCGGCTTTTCTGTCGAAACGCATCATTTTATCAGTTTATTTGAAAAATTCGGTGGCATCTTTCCCAATCCAGATACGGAAAGCATGAAGGCAGGTGTTGATATTTTCCAGATACAGTCGCGCAATCCCCATTTTCATGCTATCAACAAGGGCGACGACCATCTGGGGGATATGATTGGTGGCTCCCTTTCCGTGTTGTTTCATTCCCCTGTGTGCCCCGATGCTTTAAAAAAGGAAATTCTTGGCGAGCTCAGAAAACGGCATGTCGTGGATAAAAACGAACTTCCGCAACAACCGCGTCGATATCCGCCCCTGGCTGTAATGGATTTCGAAGCAGCTGCAAAAGTGTATGACTGGGCGCGCCAAAGCAATTTTGTACAAACATGACCCGCGTCATCCTGTTCAGCGACCTCGACGGCACTTTTCTCGACCACCATCGCTACACGCCCGGGCGGGCTCCCGATGCCTGGAAAATGCTGGAATCACAGGGCGTACCGCTGATTTTTTGTTCCTCGAAAACATTTGCCGAACAAACTGCCTTGCAAAATACTTTGGGCATGCGGCAACCTTTCATACTTGAAAACGGCAGTGCCATTGCGCTGCCCCGGGGTTATTTTTCGGCAGACTTCTATTCTGCCGATCGGACATCGGGCGCTTGGGATATCCTGGTATTGAGTCATGCCGACCGTAACGATCTGCTGGCGTACATGGCTCAATATCCCCGTATTCGAGGTTTTTCACAAACCGAAAAGGGTGCTTTATCTGCTGCGACCGGACTGAAAGAAGAGGCACTGGATCGCGCCTGTGACCGTTGGTTTACAGAAACCCTGATTTATCCCGATGAGGAACAGGGGATTGCTCCCCTGCGCGAGCAATTTCTACGGGCTGGCTGGAGATTCAGCCGGGGCGGACGGTTTTTTACCGTGCAATCTGCAACAGCAGATAAAGGAAAGGCCTTGTCACGGTTGCGCGGTTTGTTTCAGCAAAAATATCCTGATGCTCAGCTGCATACGGTGGCCGCCGGCGACAGCTTCAACGATGCTCCGATGCTCGCAGCAGCCGACACCGCCTATCAGGTGCAGGCATATGATGGTCGATGGGCCGACCTGGGCGTTCCGGGCCTGATTCAGATTGAGGCCCCTGGGCCGGAGGGCTTCAGCGAAATTGTTCGGCGGATGCTGACGGGACTGTAAGCTTTTTCGGCGCTTAATCCACTGAACCTGGTATATCCCGCAGATTTTCCCGGACCGTAAATCATATTCAAATCCGGGAAGCAATCAGCCGGGACCAGCGGGCAATAAAAATGGTGAAATAACCGACGTTTTACTCGTTGGACAGCTGCTGGCCTTCTTCCCGTATTTCCACCGGCCGGTCACGATACAACAGTGAACCGACCATCATGATCAGCGTAGTCGCCAGAATAACAAAAAACAGCACCCGTTCGTCGAAAGACTCGGTGCGCTGCCATTCGGGTATTTTGTAAAACAACAAGACGGTAATCAGGCCGCGCGGGATGTAAAACAATTCGGGGAAAAGGTCGTAGCGGTGTACAATGCGCAGGTAAATAAAGCGGAGGGCCAGGAGGGCTGCTGTAATGGCAGACCCCATCAGCAATACATCGCGGTCGTGCAGAAAATCCAGCCGGATGCCGTAGCCGAAAATGACAAAGAAAAAAGTCCGGATCAGAAAGGCTGATTCGGCTGTGATGGATTTTAAAAAACCCGATGCTTCTTCCACGCTGTCGTCGGAAAAGTAATTTTTAAGGGGTTTCCAGCGGATCAGTTCCCAGTTATTGACCACCAAACCGAACACCAGAATCGTGATGAGCGAAGGCAGGTGCATCATTTTTCCGCCCACATAGATCACGATCAGCACCGCAAAGGCCAGAAAAAACTTGATATTAATCCGGTTGCGCACCAGCAACAGCATCAGGCCGAAACAAACACCTACCGACAACACCAGCGAGACTGGAATACTGCCGAAAAACCAGCTGAGCTCCCGCCAGCCTATCTCTTGCCCGGCCGTAAAAAAATTAAACGCCATGATGCCGAGCACGTCGGAAAATGACGCTTCGTAGATCAGAAACTCTTTTTTTTCATGCCCCAGATGGTGCACGCTGGGCAGCACGATCGCACTGCTGACGATGCTTAGCGGTATGGCGTACACGACGCATTGTAGCACGGAGACTTCCGGCATCCACCAGCGCAGGATGCCGGCCACACCCAAAATGGACAGCACCAACACGATAATAGCCGAAAAGAACGAACTGCGAATCATCGGCAACTTGCCGCGTGTGATTTCCAGATCAAGCCCCGCTTCCAGCACGATCATGATGAGGCCGACCGTGCCCAGGAATTCGATCAGTGCAGGCGGCACCTGATAAGACAACCCCTGGGCGTCGGCGGCATAGCGAAGCAAGATGCCCGTAGCCAGCAGCATAAGCACGGATGGGATGCGCGTCAGGCGGTTCAGTACCGAAAACAGATACGACAGGATGATCAGGCCACAGAATGCAAAAAGAATGTTATACGCTGTAAGATTCTCCATGAAGAGCAAAGATTGAAAAACATGCCCGTACTTCCTTTTTAAGAATGCCTATTTTGCCTCCCAAAATTTCTCCTGACTATGACGACGATACAGGGCCCTGCCATCTTTCTTGCCCAGTTTATGGGCGACGCCGCGCCGTTCAACTCCCTCGAAAGTATTTGCCGATGGGCCGCTTCGCTCGGCTATGTCGGGGTGCAAATTCCGACCTGGGACAGCCGCCTGATCGACCTTGAAAAAGCCGCCGAATCCCAAACCTACTGCGACGAGCTGCGCGGCCGCGTGGAAGCCTGCGGCGTCAAAATAACCGAGTTGTCAACTCATCTCCAGGGCCAGCTCGTGGCAGTGCATCCGGCTTACGACCTGATGTTCGACGCCTTTGCGCCCGAGCACCTGCGCAACAATCCCAAAGCCCGAACAGAATGGGCCGTGCAAACCCTCAAAAATGCCGCGCGGGCCAGCCGCAACCTCGGCCTCGACGCCCATGTGACCTTCTCCGGCGCCCTCATCTGGCACACCGTGTACCCCTGGCCCCAGCGCCCGAAAGGACTCGTGGAAGCTGCATTCTCCGAACTCGCGCAGCGCTGGCGCCCTATCCTCGACGTGTTTGACGAAAACGGCGTCGATCTCTGCTACGAAATTCACCCCGGCGAAGACCTGCACGATGGCGCCACGTTCGAGCGCTTTTTGGCTGCAACCGGCAATCATGCCCGTTGCAACATCCTTTACGACCCCTCGCACTTCGTCTTGCAGCAACTCGACTATCTGCAATACATCGACTTTTACCACGAACGGATCAAGATGTTTCACGTCAAGGACGCGGAGTTCAATCCCACAGGTAAAAGCGGGGTGTATGGCGGTTATCAGGACTGGATCGACCGCCCCGGCCGTTTCCGTTCGCTGGGCGACGGGCAGGTCGATTTCGCCGCCATTTTCTCCAAACTCGCCCAGTACAACTACAAAGGCTGGGCCGTGCTCGAATGGGAATGCTGCATCAAGGACGCCGAACAGGGCGCCCGTGAAGGTGCGCCTTTTATCGCCGACCACATCATTAAAGTGACTGAAAAAGCATTCGACGACTTCGCCGGCGGCGCAACCGACGAGGCGTTGTTGCGTAAAATCATCGGGCTGGATTGAGCATGCCCCTTATGAAACACTTGCTTTGGCTTTTCGCTCTGGTTCTGCTCGCCGGCTGCTCTCGCGCAGAAGGCAAGTCGGTGGCCGATTTTCTCCAATTGATGCTCCAGCAGGAAAGTGCCCTTCGATGGCTGTTCTGCCTGCTGCTGGTGTTTCTGATCCTGCAGACCTGGCGCATCGCGCGATTGATCGTCGGGCAAAGTTTCCGCCTGCTGAAAAGCAGCTGGCGTTTCGTTTTCGGGTGGGGCCGGCGCCATCTCATCGCCATCGGTATGCTGGGCACCCTGTTGTGGCTGTTCAGTACGCCGCTGGTCGATCTGATTCAGGACATCGAACAGCGCTACCTGCACCCAGTGTGGCTGCAGCAATACGACAGCCTGGCCGAAGAACACCAGATCGCCATTTATGAAGAAGAACTCGGCAAGCGCATCGACCCCTATCAGCGGCAGGTCGTCATGCGCCGAACCCGCGAGATTGCTGCCAGGATACAGTCGAGCCCCCTGGCCATTTACGAGTGCGCCTACCTGGAATGCGGGCTTTATCCGTTTACGGTGCGTCGCGACAAGGTGGCTGCCGGCTGGATACAATTTACCCGTGTGGGGCTGGGAGGGCTGCGCTACAAAGGCCGCCCCGTGGCTTACGAAGAAGTGCTGCAAGCTTGTGCCGACCGCAACATCGAGTTTATGATGGACCTGACGGAACTCTACCTCGTGGACAAATACGAACGCGCCGGCCGCCGGCCGCTGATCAATACCATCGACCTGTATCTGGCGCTTTTTGCGCCGGCGCTGATCGGCGCGCCTTCCGAACGCATTGTTTACCAGGGCTACGACAATCCCAGTTATTTCCTCAACGACGGACTCGACGGCTGGTACACCAGCAACGAAGGGCCCGGTGGCAAACGCCAGATTTTCAGAAAAAACAGCATGAAAGATGGCAAAATCACCATTTGGGAGATGTACCTGGCCCTGGAAGCCAAAAAAGGCCGCCTGATCGGTTCGTATTTGCGTAAAGGATGATCTATCTGTATATTATCCCGACATTTTAACTAAAAATAGCAGGATTCGGCTATACTTTTGCCAGATGAAATGGGTTCCTCCGCTTTTGTGCGCAGTGCTATTATGCTGCGCCCTTACTCCTGTATCCGCCGCCACCAAATCAGAACAGGTGGAGCGCTACCTCGGCAAATACCGCTTCGAGCACGATCGCCCGGTCGGCATCGTCAAGTTTATTTTTCAGAAAGCCGTGCTCAAACGACAGGGTAACGGCAAACTGACCTACCGCCAGCTGCTCGTCGGCGAGCCGTATTATTCCAACGAAGACAACGCGGGCAAACTCATCGGCATTCAGGTGGTCAATCAGGGGAAAACCATGACCATCCTGCCGGAAGCCCCCGACAAACCCGCGCCCGAACCGGCTAAAAAAACGGAGCCTGCCCCCAAGCCCAAGGCACAACCCAAAACCAGGACGCAACCGCAACAGACGCCCGCCACGCCGTCGGCCGCTGGCGATGAAACGGACAGCGCCGCGCCTGTGGCGCCGACAAGGCCGAGCAACGACCCCGTGCGCCCGCGAACCATTACCGGCACCCAAACCGTCGGCGGTATCGTCCCCGATTCTGTCGCGCTGGCCGAGAGCCTGACCAATGCACGGCACAATGTAGAGGCCTGGAAAGGCCAGTTCTGGCAAACCATGCGGCCCATCTGGTCGTTTGTCATGTGGATATTCAACTCCGTTCTGGTCTTGCTGGTTTGCTTCGGGGGGCTGTGCCGCTATGTGGCCAAAACGGCAGCGTCGGAGAGTTTGATCAACTCGTACGGCCGCATTATCGTCGGCCGCTGGATCGTGGCAGCCCACCAGAACGCGGCCGCCATGTTGCTGGTGATCACCTGGATCATTGCTATCGTGCTGCTCATCGACGTGTTTATGTGGCTGGTTTTCCTCGATTTCCCGGTATGGATGCTGGTGGTGATCTGGTTCCCGGTCTTGTGGGTAGCAGAAAAACTGACCAATTTTATCGTGCCCAATATCCCGGTGCTGGGCCCCGGGCGCGACCGCTGAACAACATGGCTGGCGGCGGCCGGATAGCGGAAATGAAGCCGGACCGCCATTGGACAATAACCTGAACGAGGGGGTGACGATCACGTCACCCCCTCGTTTTTTACCCCCCTGATTCTACCATTCAGGGCCTTTCTGTTGCCAGTCACGGCAAAGTGCTTTCGCCTGTTTTTTGAAAGAAGCAGGTTTGCACCGTCATTATTCAACAAGAAAATATCAGGCGATGAAAACTACGTACCGTATCCTTCCTTTTTTCCTGTTCTTTTTGCTGCCCCTTTGGCTGATGGCCCAGCAATCGGCCATCCGGGGCACCGTGCTTGACCAGCAATCCGAGATGCCGTTGATCGGCGCGACCGTGCAGCTGGTGCTGCCTGCCGACCAGACGCCCGTCGGCGCCATGACCGATGCCAACGGCGCTTTTGTACTCAAGGGAGTACCCGTCGGGCGGCAAGCCATCCGCATCAGCTACCTCGGCTACGAACCCCTGACCGTGCCCAACATCCTCGTCACGGCCGGCAAGGAAGCCCAGCTCGATTTGCATATGGAAGAATCGCTGTCGTCGCTCAACGAAGTGGTGGTGACGGCCGCCGCCGACAAAGACCGGCCGGTCAACGAACTGGCTACCATCAGCGCGCGGCAGTTCAATACCGAGGAAGTGCAGCGCTTCTCCGGCGGCAGCAACGACGTGTCGCGTCTCGTGACCAATTTTGCCGGCGTAGCCGCCGCCAACGACTCCCGCAACGACATCGTGATACGGGGCAATTCCCCGGTAGGCGTGCTCTGGCGTCTCGAAGGCGTGCCCATTCCCAGTCCCAACCACTTTGCCACCCTCGGCACGACGGGCGGCCCCGTCAGCGCACTCAATCCGAACATGATCCGCAACTCGGATTTTCTCACCTCGGCTTTCCCCGCCGAATACGGCAATGCCACGGCTGGCGTGTTCGACATCGGTTTGCGCCAGGGCAACCAGGAACGCTACGAATTCACCGCACAGCTGGCGGCTTTCTCGGGCCTCGAAGCCATGGCCGAAGGGCCGATCAACCGGCGCCAGGGAACCTTTGTAGTGGCATACCGCCATTCCTTTGTGGAACTGGCCGATGCCGCCGGGATCAGTGTCGGCACTTCCGCCACGCCCCGTTATAAAGACCTGACCTTCAACATCGATTTTGGCCAGTCCAGGTTCGGCCGCTTTTCCCTGTTCGGTCTGGGTGGCCTGAGCGATATCGACTTCCTGGGCAAAGACATCACCGAAGACGACCTCTGGGCCGAACCCAATGAAGATGCCTATTCCACCTCCAAACTGGGTATCGCTGGGCTTAAGCACAACCTGCTGATCGGCGACAACACCTATGTGCGCACGATCATCTCGGGCTCCTACGCCGGCACGACCTACGACGTGAACCGCGACCAGGATAACGAGACCCGCAAGCACGTCGTGACTTTCGACGACGCCACCACCGACCTCCGGGTGTCGAGTTTTGTCAACCATAAATTCAGCGCCCGCAGCACCCTGCGCGCCGGCGTGCTTTACCAGCAATTCAACCTCGATGTAAACGACGGCTCCCGGGAGCATACGCCCGACTGGGTCACCTTCCGCGCGTTCGACGGGCAAATGCACCTGCTCTCGGGTTTTGCCCAGACCCAGTGGCGCGCCACCGAAAAACTTACCCTCAACGCCGGACTGCATGCCCAGCACCTGACCTACAATTCGACCAATTCCATTGAACCGCGCGCCGCCGTCAATTTTCACCTGACGCCCCGCCAAACCCTCAGCGCAGGCTACGGCCTGCACGGCCAGATGCAACCACTGCCGATCCTTCTGTACGAAGAACAACAACCCGACGGCAGCTACCTGCGCACCAACAAAGCGCTCGGCTTTACCAAAAGCCACCAGTTCGTGCTCGGTTACGACATCAAACCGACGGCCGACTGGCATGCCAAACTGGAAGCCTACTACCAACGCCTGATCGACGTGCCGGTAGAACGCACGCCGAGCGAGTTCTCCCTGCTCAACACAGGCGCCGATTTCGGGTTCCCGGAAAAAGGCTCCCTCGTGAACGATGGTACAGGAGAAAACCTCGGGCTTGAACTTACGGTCGAGAAGTTTTTCTCCCGGGGCTGGTACAGCCTGCTGACCGCCTCGCTCTTCGATTCCAGGTACACGGGCAGCGACGGGGTGGAGCGCAATACCGCTTTCAACGGCAATTATGTGGTCAACCTGCTGGCTGGCAAAGAATTCAGGTTTGGCCGCAACAAACAGAATGCCATCACCCTCGATACCCGCCTGAGCGCGGCCGGCGGCCGGCCTTATACGCCCATCGACCTGAATGCTTCCATTGCAGCGCAACAGGAAATCCTGACCAACGACTACTTTGGCGAGCGCTACGACGATTATTTCCGCTGGGATTTCAAAGTGGGTTACCGCCTCAACTCGACCAAGCGGCGTCTGACCCAGCATTTCTTCCTCGATTTCCAAAATATGACCAACCATCAAAACGTGTTTCAACAGCGCTTTTCGCTGGCGCGCGGTACCGTCAACACCGTGTATCAGCGGGGCTTTTTCCCGGATGTGCTGTGGCGTGTGCAATTTTGACAGGCGAAACGACCGGGTTTCGTGCAGTTGCGAACAACTGTGCGAAACCCGGCAACGCTGCTAAAATCTGCTTGACTACCTTTGACTAAATTGCGCCCGATCATGGCTCGGAAATGTTTCAAGGAAATAGCCGGATTCGACGACCGCTGGATGCTGATCATCGGCATTCCGGCGGCCAGCGTACTGGTGTCGCTGCTGCTGTTCAACGACTATTACGAACAGGGCCAATGGACACTCATTGCCATTTGCCTGCCCATGTCTGCGGCCTACACCAGCGCGTTCTGGTTTTCGTTGCGCTGGCTTTACGGGCGGGTCAAAATTCGATATCCGCGGTTTGGAGACATCGGGAAGCGGCTGATGTGGCTCGTTCCCCTGTTCCTGCTGATTTTCGGAGTCGTTAACCTGGTGCTCGATTCCCTGTTTTGCTACATTTTTCCCGGTTACAAAACGAGCCCCAGCCTTCTCGTTGAATTCATCGCTACCATGATCCTGTCGGCCCTGGTGCTGGCGGTGTACGAAGCTTTCGGTTTTTACCTTCAACTGGAACGCGCCCTGGCGGAAAAAGCCAACCTGGAGCGGCAAAACCTGGAATCTCAACTGGAAGGGCTTCGCAATCAGGTCAACCCGCACTTTTTGTTCAACAGCCTCAATACGCTCATTTACCTCATCCCCGAAGACTCCGGCCGTGCCGTGCGTTTTGTTCAACAACTGAGCAAGGTGTACCGCTACGTGCTCGAAAGCCGAGAGGCCAAAGTCATTCCGCTGGGCGAGGAACTGGACTACCTGCAGTCGTATATTTTTCTGTTGAAAGAGCGCTTCGGCGACAACCTGCGCACCAGCCTGCACGATTTGCGCGACCGGGCCAATGCAGGCGTCGTGCCGCTGTCGTTGCAAATGCTGTTTGAAAACGCCATCAAACACAATGTGATTTCTACGGAAAAACCGCTGATCATCGAAGTGTTTGCTGAAAACGGGCGCCTCGTGGTACGCAACAACCTGCAACGCAAAAACCAGGTGATGGATTCCACCGGCGTAGGCCTCGACAATATTCGTTCGCGTTATCGCATCCTCACCGACCGGTCGGTGGAGGTGATCGTGTCGCGGGAGTATTTTACGGTATTGCTGCCGGTGATTGATTTGGAAAAATAAACAGTGGCCATGCGCATCCTCCTCATCGAAGACGAACTGCCCGCCGCCCGCCAACTCGGCAAACTCCTCCAGCAAGCCCGCCCTGCTTGCCAGCTGATCGATACCCTCGACTCCGTCGAAAGCGCCGTGCGCTGGCTGCGCGCCTTCCCTGCGCCCGATCTGGTGTTTATGGACATACAGATCGCCGACGGACTGAGCTTCGATATTTTCCGGCAGGTGGAAGTGGCGGCTCCCGTGATTTTTACCACGGCATTCGATCAATATGCCGTGCAGGCATTCAAGGTCAACGCCGTGGATTACCTGCTCAAACCCGTTGACCCCGACGAACTCGACAAAGCCCTTGAAAAAGTCGAGACCCGGCGCAACGCACCGGCCTTCGACCTGGGCATGATCGAACGTTTTTTCAAAAAAGAAACCTACAAGGACCGGTTTTTGGTCAAAACCGGCCAGCAAATGACCTTTTTGCTCACGAGCGATATCGCCTTCTTTCGCTCCTCGGAAGGGCTCACCCAGGCCCATACTTTTTCAGGTAAAAAATATTTTATCGAACACACCCTGGAGGAACTGGAGCGCCTGCTCGACCCCCGCGACTACTTCCGCATCAGCCGGGGCATGTATATACGCCTCAACGCCATCGGAAAGATCGCGCCGCACCTCAACGGCCGCCTGAAACTGGAAACCAGTCCCGCAGCGCCCGAAGAAGTGTTTGTAAGCCGGGAAAGGGTGGGGGAGTTTAAGCGTTGGCTGGGGGGGTGACTCATTTACCGAACCACCAACCGCTCCGCTGCCCCCTGCCGCCCGTTTTGCACCTGCACCATGTACAGGCCCGACGGCAGGCCGTTCAGGTCGATCCATTCGATGGAAGCGCCTTCCGGCAGCGTCATTTTGCGCAACAAACGCCCTTCCGCCCCATACAGGCTCAGGCTGCTGCCGGTCAGCGCAGGAGTGGATAATTCAACGCGCACCCGGCCGTTCGCCGGGTTGGGCGAAAGGCGGAACGCACTTGCTTCCTGCGAAGGCTGGTGGGTTGCTACCGATTCGAGCAGGCCGCTGCGCGGGCCGACGAGCACGTTGCGCATGAGTTCCACCTGGCCTTTTGTAAACATGTTCATGCAGTCTTCACTGGAGTAATCCATGTAATTTTCGATCAGGTCGGGCATGTCGGCGGCGTAGAAAACCTCCACTTGCGGGCAGGTGTTTTTGGTGATATCGCAGTCGAAATTCGACTGGGCATTGGCAAAGGGCGTGTCGTCGATGCCGTCGCTTTGCGCACAGTCGTTGGGTCCGAGCAGGCCGCCGTCGCCCCAGATATGGCGCAGGCCGAGGTAGTGACCGACTTCGTGTGTGGGGGTGCGACCTTTGATGGTGAGGGCGCCCACGCCGGGGAATTCAAGCGTATTGGGGTTGTTGCTTCCGAAGGCGCGGTAGTCGATGACCACGCCGTCTTCATCGGCGCCGGGCGCGCCCGAATCGGCGGGCCAGTTGGGCAGATCGTTGGGCGGGAAAGCGAAGCCGAGCACCTGGCCGAGCACGAGCGGCCCGATGGCCAGGGGCTGAATTTTGCAGACCCAGATGTTGAGGTAATGGTCGGTGTCCCAGGCATCGCTGCCGCCCTGGGCACTGTGTTTGAGTTCGGTCAGCAGGGTGTTGCCGAGCACGTCCACCTCGAACAGCTGGCTGGTTTGCACCCGTTCGATGGCGGCGAGGTTGAAATGAATGTCGGCGTTGCCGGCAACGGGTTGAAACAGCGGGCGCAGGTTGCCCGTATCGGCGTTGAGGCGGTTGTAATCGGCGTTGAGCACGGCGATCTGGTCGTAAATGACGTCGTCGGAAAGGTTTTCAGCAGCGTCTTTCCAGACAACATGCACCACCACATTGATCGTAAGCGGACCGCGGGGCCGGGCTTTGGCCTGGCGCGCGGCTTCGAAAGTCGCGTCGAACCCGGCTGCCAGCTCAGGGTGATGCGCGCGGACGATGCCGTTGAACAGATCGTTGCCGCAGAGGATAACAGGCGTCTGGGCGCTGCTGGCAAAGCCGCACAGCAAAAGGAAAAAAAGGTAAGTAATCGGCTTCATAAACATGGTAGGGTGGGTAAACGGATACCCAAAGGTAGGCTGGCCTCGAAATTTCGGGTAAAATCGCCATGCGACTTTAACAAAACAAAGCCGATCGCCCGCAAGGGGCGACCGGCTCTGCTTTAAAAGCGCAACGTAGAGAGAAAATAAGGGCGATTTAGAGGCTGGCATGTTTCAGCGAGCGGCTTCCCAGAGCCTGTACCGGGCGGGCGTTGTCGTGCTCTACGCTGTGGAATGCTTCGATTTGTTCGTGCGAAGCTTCGACGGGGTGCTCCATCACCAGCCAGGTAACGATTTCGGAGCAGGGCGGGGTGGTCAGCGAGCCGCCGTAGGTGTAGTAGCTGCGGTTGGCGGGCAGGCAGTCCGACACGTTGAACGTCAGGTTGTTGTCGTCGAAAGTGGCGTCTTTGCTGGCCGGCAGGTGCTCCACGAAGGGTTTGAGGAAATCGTTTTCAGCGCCTTCTTTGAAAAATACGCCGACGACTGCCAGTTTGCCGGTCGTTTCGTTTTTGTGTACGAAGTGCACTTCCATCGGGTACGAAACGCCACCCACGGTGTGCTCGCTGTGGGTATGGAAATGGTACTGGAGCAGTTTGTACGTCTGGCCGTCAACCGTGATTTCGCTGCCAGCGTCGCAGTTGAACTGAACGGTGTGGCCGTTATTGACCGCATGGGTCGTGGACGCCACAAAATGCTCGGTGATGGCAGCGAGGCTGTTGTCGTCCTGTGCCCCGGTGATATCGATGGGCGACTGGGCAGCGCCACCGCAGCTCGTGTAGTCAACACAGAGGTCTTTCCAGTGGTCGGGGCCTTCGTCGCCGGAGTATTCCCAGTGCACGCCTTCGCAGGAGGGCAACGAAGATTGCTTGTCGTCTTTGCAGGAGGAAAGGGTCAGGAAAGCGCCGCCGAGCAGCAAGAGGCTGAGTTGAAATGCATTTTTCATGTCAAATAAGAGCAGATAGTTAAGGATAAAGGATAGTTCACAAAGCAAATGCCGGCGGCAGTGGAAACGATTGTCCGACATCCGCCGGCATTAACTTCTGGGGAGATATGAGCGCAGGGGGCAAAACGTGACAGCCTTTCGGCAAAAATTTTCGGACCCTTGCCCGGTTTTGGCTTTTTTTGTGCCCCCGTTATTTTTTTTGAAAAAATAGTCACGTTTGGTGTCTCCCCCTCATGTCATGAATGAAGGCAATCCGAGTGCAGATGAAACTGCCGGTTTTCCCATGCAACTCTCCCGCCTCAGGCAACGGGAAGAAAAAGCCTGGACGGAATTGGTTGGCTCCCTTCGGCAGGTAACCCTGCCCTGGTTGCGAAAGCGAATAGGCCGCCTGCCGGCTTACGCTGTCACAACCGAGCAGGAATTTGCGATGGAAGTTTTTTCGGAAAGCCTGTCCAGATTTTTTACCCTGTTTGAAAAAGGCCGGTTTGAGCAGCCGAGGGAACTGCAATCCCTGATGTTCAAAGTAGCCGAACTGACTTTAAAGGAAGGGTTCGCCCGCCTGAAAAAAGAAGCCCTGATCTATCGCCCCGACGACCCGGCCGGGTTTCAAACGGCGCGACAGGAAATAAGCGAATGGACGAACGACGACGAACTTGCCCGCCAGCGCACCCGTGATATCCGGCAAAAACTCCTTGAACTGAATGAAAACGACCGGGACCTGCTTTGCCGCTATTATGCCGGAGAAAAACTCGCCGACCTCGCGCGCGAAATGGAAGTTTCGGAAGAAAACATACGAAAACGCAAGCAACGCGCCTTCGAACGACTGAAACATCTGGTCGGCTTGGCGCAACTTTTTTTGATTGGCTACCTATGGACCGCTTTACAATCGACCGCGACAATATAATCGAACGCTTCATCTTGGGGCAGCTGACCGACGCGGAACTCGATGCTTTTCTGACGTATCAACTCTTTCATCCGGAAATCAAAACCGAGGTGGACGCCCTGCGCGCATTGGTCAAAAGCGCCCGCCCGCCGAAAAACGCCCCATCGGTGAAATGGTGGCAAAAAACGGGTTTTCGAACGGGCCTGGCACTGGCGGCCGTATCGGCGGCCCTGGTCTTGTGGTATCTGGCGACCCGCCACCATCGGGCAGTCGATCAACCAGCTCCTGCCATCCAGCAACAACAACCCGCAGCGCCTCTCCTGCCCCCTGCCGATACCGCCGCAACGCAGCCCGGGCGCCCGGCAAACCGCCAGATTGCAGCCGATTTCCGGCCCAACCCCCGTCTAGAATCCATGCTGGGGCCGGGCAGGTTTCGCGGCAGCGCGGAAGAGCAGCCCGTCTGGGTGAAAACACCCCGGCCGGTACAACATTGCAGCGGCGGCGCATCGGATTGCCACTTTCGGCTCAACGGTTCGTTGCACGGCGCGGCTGCCACAATCAAAATGTTCCGCTGGCTCCTGTTTTCCAACAAACCCGCCGACTATACGGCCCTCCGGCCCCTTCGGACCGGCTCCTTTTCCCTGCAAAACAACCCCGACCAGACGGTCGGCATTGATGCGCAGATCGGGCTGCGCCTTTCGCCGGGACTGTACTATTACCTGATCGAAGACGAGGAAAGCGGCGCGATTTATTTCATCGGCAAACTGACGGTCAACTGATTTAACGGAGCAATACGAATGCCGCCCACAGCGCCGGCTGGTTGGGCGCTTCGCGCCGCATCCGGTTTTGGGCATACTGATAAGCGTCGGGAATGGTGGCTCCGCCCGTTTGCCATTGCCGGTAAAATTCCCGCATGAACAATTGGGTAGAACGATCGTCAACGCTCCACAGGGTCATCAGCACGTAATGTGCGCCCGCTATGCGGAAAGCCCTCTGGAGGCCGTACACGCCCTCCTCCGACGATAATTCGCCAAGGCCCGTGCCACAAGCCGACAAAACCACCAGTTCGGTGTGGCTCAAATCCATCCGTGCGATTTCATCGGCGGTCAAAATGCCGTCATCTTCCCCGGGCAGGGTTTCTTTTCCGATCCAAACCCGGTTGGCGCCCGCCAGCACCATACCAGAACGAATGAGCGGATTCTGCGCATCGACAAAACCAACGCCGGCATTGCTGAGCGGCTCGGGAAAAAAGAAGCCGTGCGTGGCCAGGTGGATGACACAGGGAGAGGCTTCCTGGCGCCCCATCTGTTTGAATGACGCTTCTGTCGCCGAGGAATCGCTCAGTCGGACTACCTCGAATTGACGGCTTTTTAAAAAACGCTCCACTTCCCTGGCCTCGTCGAGTGTAGCCGGCAGGTAGATCCAGGGCTGATCGGTGGCGCCGTTTCTGAATCCGCTTTCGGCGGCAGGGGCGAGCCGGGCCTGAAAGTCAGGCCTTTCAGTTGCCGCAGCGCGGGCAGTTGCGCTGGCGCGGTCATAATCGATACCGCCGAACACCCGGGCCGTCCGTGCGCCCGGCGCCGAGTCGAGCAGCCTGCCCGAGACAAGGTCGCGGGTGGAGCCGACGCGCACGATTTGCAGCCGGTCGGAAAAGACCTGTTCCGGCCCGACGGGTATGGCGCTCATATTGATCAGGTTGAACAAGCCGTAGGGCGACAGGTACATGCGTGAAATGTGCGCCAGATTGGGCAGGAGCGCCTTGCCGACCAGCCATTGCAGGTTGTCGGTGGGTTGTTCGGAATAGCCGTAGGCCTTGCGCAGGGCCGCGGGTTTGGGAAATGCGGCGGCCGGCCCGAAGTCGATGACGTGCGGCTGCGCCGAGTTTTTATCAATAAAAAAGCCGACGAGGCGCAGGCTGTCGTGCCAGGTAAATCCGCTGATTTCGAGGGCGGCTTCGCCAGGTTTCAGGGCTGCCTGCACATCTTGCCAGTGTACGATGCGGCGGGCGTCGCGAAAGGCGTCCGAATGACGGGCAAGGCGGTTTTCCAGCGTAGTGGCGCGTTGTTGCAGGCTGTCGATGTCGGGGCGGCGTTTGGCCGAGGGCCTGGCGTACTGGGCGCCGAGCAGGGTTTGCAGGTCTTCCCATTCGGCAAATTCCCGGCGAACTTCGGGGTCGGAGATGTCGCGGAGCGATTGCATCATGCTCCGCCGGTTCTCGAACAACAGGTTTTTGGAGAGCAGGAGGTTGTTAAAGGCAATACTCGAAAAAACAGTGTCCTGCGGATATTGCCAGGCCAGTTGGTCGGCCAGTTCGACCAGCGGGTACAATTGCTGGGCAAGTCCGCGCTGTTCGGCTTCTCCCATCTGGCCGAAATTCAGTCGTATGAATTCAGCGCCGTGGTCTGAAGCGAAAGACAGGTGCCGGGCGCTTGGTTCCAGTTGCCCGAGTTGGGCATAGGTTTCGGCCAGTTCGCGGTGTTCTACCCAGCCTTGCGGGGCGTATATACCATATAAACTTTCCCGGAGGGCAGCCATTTCCTCCCACATTTCGATGGCTTGTTCGGGGTGACCGCTTGTTTTTTTCACGTTGGCCAGCGAAAACAGGTAAGTAGCGTATAGCACATGCGTTTTGCCCAAAAGGCTGTCAATGCGTTGCAGGGTTTCCGCCAGATACTGGTCGGCAAGGTCGTATTGACCGAGGTTGTAGTAAACAACACCGATTTCGCCCAGGCAGGAAAAGTAGTTGGGGTGACTTTTGCCGTAGTTGGTTTCGTTGATCGTCAGGGCCTCTTGTAAAAGTCCGAGCGCTTCCTCAAAATGCCCGTTGCGCCGCTGAAGTACAGCCAGGTTGAACAGGCGGGTGGCGTATTTAGGGTGTTTTTTCCCCAGCGAGCGGGCTGTAATATCGAGCGATTGACGGTAATAAACGGCGGCCTGGTCCAACCTGCCGGTTTGTTCGCAGAGGATGCCGGCGTTGTTGAGGAAAATGCCATACATGGGATCGTCTTTGCCAAACACTTCGGCGCCGGTGCCGAGTAATTCTTCAAAAGCGGCCATGGAAAGGTTGTACTCCTGCAGGTCCTTGTACAACATGGCGAGGTTGTTGAGCCGGGTGAGGTAGTCTTCGTGCCGGGGACCCAGGTAGGTGGCGGCATGCTGTTGGGCAGCTTCCAGCGCCGGGCGGGCTTCCCGGAGTTTGCCGGCGTGGTGCAGGGTGGTGCCGAGGTTGTCGAGGCTCTGCCCGACAAGCAGGTGAGAGGGCGGAAAATGCGCCTGGGCAAAGTTGTTGGCTTCTTCGGCCAGTCGTGCGGCTTCGAGGTAATTGCCGGCGTTGAAGGCAGCTTCCATCAGCTGGCCTATGGAATCCCAGACGAGGCTGTCGCGGACAAAAACGGGATCTGATTGCGCTTCCAAACGAGATGCCGCGAGCGCCAGGAGGATGCAACACACTACAAGCCGCGAGGCCGATGACCGCAGCGCCGATCCGAGGGAGCGGATATTCGATTGGCAAAAGTCCATGTCAATAGTTGTTCAGACAATGCAAATATGCGGCGCAACAATGGGAAACAGAGGATTTGCTAAGACGGAGATCAATAAACCTTTTGGTCTAAATTTAGCCCAGATGCCAGAATTAATTAGGAATAAGGCTTATTAAAGGATATATTTGAACCAGATTGTAATATCGCATCCATCATCAAATCCGCTTCATTATGTTTAATTTCCGCACTCCGCACTCCGCACTCCGCACTCCGCACTCCGCACTCCGCACTCCGCACTCCGCACTCCGCACAAGCATATTACTTTGCTTCCTCTGGTTGACAGCTCCTTTTTCAGTATTGGCGCAAACAAATACTTGCGGTACGCCCGATTTGACTCCTGCCGAGGTTAATAGTATGCTTCAGCAAGTTAATAATCCACTTTCAGTAGCCAGTACGGTCGCTTGGAACATCCCGGTTTGGATTACGCTGGTAAGAAATGACGACGGGTCAGGAATTAACAATTCGACCTTTTTCCCAAACTTGCTCATCGAAGAAGCTAATTCCTCTTTTAATAATGGTATGGGATTTTACGTCTGTGGCGTGACTTATGTAAACAAAACAGAATGGTATCTTCTGAACAGAACAACCGAATGGGCCCCTTTGAAAAATTACGTTAATACGTTGAACGCCACTCAATATGCTAAAGGTTATATTAATGTTTTCATCGTCGGGGCAATTGAGAACGCTGCAATTTCAGGAATAGCAGATGCACCTTCTGCCACTGATCGCGGCTCTATCATAATTGTAGCGAACGATGCAAATATCCTTGCTCATGAGCTGGGTCATTATTTTGGGCTGCAACATACCCATGCCTGGGGTGGCCCGATATTTCAAAACCCCAATCACCCTGAATACCAACAATATGTCGATGACACTGTAACCCTATTTAACCCTTTAACCCAACAATTGACTACCTACACCTGCTGGCAAACGGGAGACGCAATATGCGATACGCCGGCTGACCCGGGCAATACTTATTGCGGATTTGGCGGCTGTGACACCGTTATATGTACGCTAAACGATCCCCTGGGGAAAACTTACAACCCCGACAAGACCTTGCTGATGGGTTATTACGACAACTGCCGGTACCGATTTTCGCCCGAACAAAATCAGCGAATGGTTACTTTTTATACCGGACACCCAGCCTGGGAATTCTTATTCGACAACCTTGTTCCCGCCTGTCTGAACCTGCCCAGTGATGCCGGGTTTATCAGGAGGGATTGCTCCTCCGAAATGGGTGCCAGCATAACGCCCGCGAAGGGCGTGCACGTCCCCCTGAAAGACGCCCTGGGGACCAGTTGTGGCAACAGCCTCCCCACTACCGATGTTTTGGGGCGCTATCATACCTACGACTGTGTTTTCCCCTCCTATTCCGGAAACGGGCTCTTGTCCCCCTTGCCGGACAAGTCATATTCGACTCCGCTGGAAGGTATATCAGCTTTTGATCTTGTACTGATCAGCAAACATTTGCTCGGCATAGAGCCTTTTCAAAACCCCTTCCAGATAATTGCCGCCGACGAAAACAATAGCGGTTCGGTAACAACTTTCGATTTGATTGAAATTCGCAAAACGCTTCTGGGCATCAAGTCAAGCCTTACGGCCGGCAACGTTCGGTATGTCCCCGATTACTGTTTTGCCGACGCGGCATTCGAGCAAGAGTTTTACGACGACGACGACCCCAATATGCCCGGCCTGCAACTCAACCCATTCAATGCCCTCTGG
>JAXLUR010000008.1:0-377717 GCA_046329435.1 Saprospiraceae bacterium | reverse complement strand
ATTATTCACGCCGTGAGCGCCCACTGGAAACACACACGGCTGAACAACCGCGAGCCCTACCCCGTCGAGGCAGGCGCCGAGACCTCGCTTTCCTGCGAGGCGTTTTGCGACTGGCTGCAACGCATGTCGTTCCGCAAGGGCGACGGACTGGCCTTTCTGGGCGAGTTTTTTGAAAACAACGGCCATTTCGAACTGGCGCTGGCCTGCTACGAAGGCGCCTGCGACCGTTATGCCACCCTCCCCGACGGGAAAAAGGAAAGGCGCCTGCTGCATACCGAGTTTCGCATTCCCTTTTGCCTGGCCTATACCGGCCGGGAAGAGGAAGCCGCGGAAAAGCAACTGGCGTTTATTCAATCCCTTGAAAAGCAACAACTTCGAGAACAATACCCCGATGTGTACGCCAGCGCCCTGCTCGAAACGGCCGGCCGGCTCGTACGTTCGGGGCAACTGGCCGAGGGGAAAAAGTTGTGGCAAAAAGCCGACCGGTTTTCAGACGAACACCGCATCCTGCACGGCAAAGTATATGCCGAGTCGGTGCAGGGCGCCATCCTGTACCGCGAAGGAAAAGTCAGGGAAGCGTCCGAACATTTTCTGAATGCGCTCAACGGCAGCAGCATCCTCGGACTGGCCTACGGCGAAGCCCGCGCGGCCATCGACGCGGCGCATTGCGCCAGGGACCTGGGCGACCGCTTCCATGCCCTGAAATGGTCGGGCATGGCGCAGTATGCCGCGCAAAAAAGCGGCGATCGGGTATTGCAGCAGTATATCGAACACGACAGACAGGACATCAGGGCTTATTTCGACTTCAACCACCGCATCCGGCAGCAAAGCCGGGACTGGGAAACGGCCTTTACCGCCCTGCTCAACCGCGTCGGCGTCTCGTTCAGGCGTTTCCGTTTTTTGCTCGCCAGCCGCGATCAGAAAGCGCTCGACGAACTGTTCGCAGCGCTCGAACAGCTGCCCGGCCCCGACGCCGGTCAGTCCGCAGCGCTGTCGTGGTTCAGGATCATGGCAGCGTTCGAATGCGGGCAGCGCGACGCGGCACAGGCCATGCTCCGCGCGTTGTCGGACTTTACCGGGAATTGCCCCCTGCTCGAACTCGAATTGTACTACCAGCGGCACGACAACGAAGTCCGGACGTCGTCGGACTGGGCGACCGCCTCGGCATCGGCCCTGGAAATGGCCGAACTCGGCTTGCTCGAAACCCGCTCGCCCATCCTGCGCCTCAAACTCGAACTCGAAGGCGCCCTTGCCGGGCTGTGCCGCGAACGCGGGATCGAATTTTCGGAACTGATGGCCCTGTTCGAACAAATGAAAGTGGAAAAGGCCGGCGCATTGCTCGATCAGCTGAGCGAAGCCCTGCCCCACCCCCGGCCCGGCGAAGGCATGTCGATGCAGGAAGCCGCTATCCGGTGGCACAGAAGCCTGCTGCACCGCAGAAAAAGTGGTGAAACGCGACAGGAATTGCAGGTGCTGGAAAAACTGATCGAAGCCTTTCCCGACAATCCGGTCTTCCGCTACAACGCCGGCGTGGCCGCCATGAACCTCGAACGGTACGAAGCCGCCGGACAATACCTGGAAGCCGCCGTTCACCTCTCGGGAAACGACTATCCGCTGGCCCTGTGCAGCCTCGGCATTCTGCACGCCCGAATGGGCGATCGCGCCCAGTGCCGCGCCTTCCGGGCCCGGCTCGAAGCGGCAGGCGGCTCGCAATACTCCCTCGATTTGTTGGACAGGCTGTGCCGCGATGCGGCATAGGGCACGGCCGGTATTTGCCGCGCCTGGTGTTTTCACCAAGCACGGCCAAAAGCACGGCCAAACTCACTCATCTCTCATCACTCCCAAAAAAAATTCCGTCGAAAACTGCCACCTTTTGGCCGCACTGCATCATGTTCGCAACAAGGCCTGAAAGGGCCAGCCATTCAACCAGCTTCGGAACCGGTCGGGGCGCCCGTGCCGGCCTGTTTCCGGGGGCCCGAATTCGCCTATGTCCACCATCATCTGGGAACAACTGTATGCCACCGAAGCGCCCCGACTGCTGGGCCTGTGCCGCCGCTATGTGCAGGACCCCGCCCTGGCCCAAGACCTGATGCACGACGCCTTCGTCGCGGCCATCAGCAAACAGGATACGTACAAGGCCGGCGGCCCCGTAGCCGCCTGGCTGCGCAAGATCACCCTGAACACCGTGCTGCTGCACCTCAGAAAAGAAAAACGGCTGCTGGAACTCGCCCGAAACGAGCCTCCCTACACGATTGAAGAAACGGCATCCGGGCCGGACGAATCGCTGCACGGGCGGTTGCTCGACGCGGGATTCGACACCGCCGATCTGCTCGACGCGCTCGACCGTCTGCCGGCCCATCACCGCGTCGTGTTCAACCTGTACGTCATGGAAGGCTACACCCACCGGCAAATCGCGGACACCCTGGGCATCAGCGCCGGCACTTCCAAGTCGCATCTCGCCCGGGCGCGCCGGAAAATCCAGGAACTTCTACTCGAAAAAGTCAACGCCATGCCCAAAAAAGAGCGCCGCGCGGCCGTATTCTTTTTGCCCTTTTTCAAAAAAACCGAAGCGCACCCCGTCGATGCCCTGTACAAAGACAAACTGTCGGGCCTCGAACTGCCCACCGACGGGCAATTGCCCGAGCACCTGGCCGCCAGCCTGCGGCAAGCGCCGCCGCCGGTCGTGGCAACAGGCCTGGGTCCCGGCGCGAAAGTCGTGCTCGGGTTTGCGCTCGCGTCGGGTCTCGGCGGCCTGTGGTGGTTGTCGGCGCGTCCGGCGCCCGGCGACGCAGCGGCGGGCAAGGTCGAAACCGGCGTGCTCGCGCCCCCGGCGGAACCGGCGCCCGAGCCGCAAAACCCGGGCGGGGGGTATTCGTTTCAACGCCAGCCCGATCCGGCGCCGGCTGCCGCGCCGCGCCCGGCGGACAAGGCGGCCCCCGCGACCCGCAAAGCGGCGGCGCCCGGCGAGCCGGAAGCGCCGGCCGTCGTCGTGCGCCGGCAGGTCGTGCAAAAAGACACCGTATTTCGATTCAAAGCCCCCGATGAATAAAGCGCTGCGTATTTTTTGTCTCTGCGTACTGGCCGGCCTGAGCGCCCACACGGCCGCGGCCCAGCAGACGCGACCTGGCGACCGGCCCCGGCGCGATACCGTTTTTGTGTACGACACCCTGTACGTCACCGACACCGTCTGGTTGTCGCCGCCCGGCGGTAAACACCGCCGCACCCTCGCGCCCCTGCCCCATCGGCAGACGGAACAGATTGCTGCCGGCAGAGCAGCCGGGCAGCCAAAAATATTGTGGATTACTGCCGACGGCACTGCCACCCTTTTTCAGGGCAGCATCATGGATCATAAAAACATGATTCCTGTAACAAATGCTGATTCAATGAAAAAGATTGGATTTTTCGGAGTCGTACTCCTCGCTTTTCAACACATGGTGCTCGCGCAAAACCACGTCACGCTCAATGCCGGCACGGGCATGTACCGCATGGTCGCCACGCCACGGATGAGTGCCCGCCCGGGCGCGGCGTTTTCCCTCGGGGTCGGCTACCGGCGCGATCTGATCGCCGGCAAATTGTCGGCCGGCGGCGAGTTGAACTTTCATTACCTGATGCGCTCCGATTTCGACACCCTGCTGCGCAACGGCCCCTACGCCGGCTTTTCCAACCCGCTCAGCGACGACGAGGACTTTTCCCTCAAACCCCTGCTGTTCAACCTGCCGTTGTACCTGCGCTGGCAAACCCGCTGGCTGAGTCCCTGCGCGGGACTCGATTTGTACTACAAGATCTCGCCGAAAAAAGGCTACGTGGTATCGGGCGACGGGCAGATACTGGAAAACGCCCGTTACCGGACGCCCTGCACCGGGCTGGGACTGCTGCTGGGCCTGGATGCGCCCATTTCACCGAGGCTGTCGGTGGCACTGAATTACTGCCAGGGACTGACCCGGGAGCAGTCGGTCGATTTCAACGGCACGCCATTCGCCACCCGTATGCAGCGCCTCGAATTGCAGGCACGCTACCGCCTGCGCTGAGTCGCTGTGCCCCCTACCCCCTAAAAGGGTTTTGAACCCTGTTCCTGCTTGAAGCCTGCCACCGTGGCACATTCGTTGCGTTGCCGTACTCCCCCCCCCCCTGTAAGGGTTTTGAACCCTTACAGGGGGGATTCCTGCCTAATGCAGTCGCGGTCCGAAACAGGGCCACAGCCCCGAGAACCTCGTCAACATCTGTCGCAAGCCCACCTAAAACTGGCTTGCCTTCCGACCGTCAACGGATGCACGTTGGTTAAACAATTTGAGGTGTCGCAATCCTACCTAAAACTGGCTTGCCTTCCGACGTATTAATCAAAACGTCACTCCCGCCACTTCGTGTCGCAATCCTACCTAAAACTGGCTTGCCTTCCGACAGCAACCGGATACCTCTCACAAAGAACCGAAATGTCGCAATCCTACCTAAAACTGGCTTGCCTTCCGACGCGAAGGCCTCAGCGATGGCCTGCGGGCGCTGCATGTCGCAATCCTACCTAAAACTGGCTTGCCTTCCGACCCCCAGGCTTAGAGATAACACAGCGACGAATCGCGTTCCGTCGCAATCCTACCTAAAACTGGCTTGCCTTCCGACAAGGATGCCTTCATTCCGAAGGAGATCTTTACCTGTCGCAATCCTACCTAAAACTGGCTTGCCTTCCGACTGGAACGCTCGATGCTGACCTGCAATCCGATGTGTCGCAATCCTACCTAAAACTGGCTTGCCTTCCGACTTCTCATCATTCTTTTTAAAAAAATTTCTAACTGTCGCAATCCTACCTAAAACTGGCTTGCCTTCCGACTGAAGAATCTCATTTTTGTCATCCGCATTTCCCTGTCGCAATCCTACCTAAAACTGGCTTGCCTTCCGACCGGCGGTCAAACCGAGGCCAGTGCGGTGCAAACGATGTCGCAATCCTACCTAAAACTGGCTTGCCTTCCGACGGCAACAACTTCAAGACCCAGGTCAGCAAGCTGTCGCAATCCTACCTAAAACTGGCTTGCCTTCCGACGGCCGCGCCTTGGCTATGGTAGCAAGAATTTTGGTCGCAATCCTACCTAAAACTGGCTTGCCTTCCGACATCGAAGCCGCATGGGCAAAAGCAAAGGAAGTTGTCGCAATCCTACCTAAAACTGGCTTGCCTTCCGACCACGCAATCAAATTGTGTACGCGATGCTGGAACTGTCGCAATCCTACCTAAAACTGGCTTGCCTTCCGACATTTTTACTGCCGCAACCCTGCTTTCTGCCGTGTCGCAATCCTACCTAAAACTGGCTTGCCTTCCGACGGACCAAGACATGTCGCAATTTTTTTATTTTTTGTCGCAATCCTACCTAAAACTGGCTTGCCTTCCGACTAACTGTTCCTGAGTGCTGCCTCTGGGCAAACATGTCGCAATCCTACCTAAAACTGGCTTGCCTTCCGACGAGAAAGTGTCCCGCAAAGTATCATTGATCGGTTGTCGCAATCCTACCTAAAACTGGCTTGCCTTCCGACCGCAAACGGTTTCCGTTTGCATTCCGGCTATTGTGTGTCGCAATCCTACCTAAAACTGGCTTGCCTTCCGACCGGCTGCCCGTTCGTTTTCACGACCAAAGTTAATCGTCGCAATCCTACCTAAAACTGGCTTGCCTTCCGACAGTTAAAACAACTCACACCAATACTCGCAATCCTGTCGCAATCCTACCTAAAACTGGCTTGCCTTCCGACCGGGTTTGCAACCTGGCCAACATCACATTACAGTGTCGCAATCCTACCTAAAACTGGCTTGCCTTCCGACTTTGCCCAACTTCAATGGTTGGAATCGTTTTTCTGTCGCAATCCTACCTAAAACTGGCTTGCCTTCCGACGTCATGACGTCAAAAAAGATGCGAGCCAACAAATGTCGCAATCCTACCTAAAACTGGCTTGCCTTCCGACTCGGCATCGCCGCCATCGTGCTTTTGATTGCCGTCGCAATCCTACCTAAAACTGGCTTGCCTTCCGACTGGAATAACACACCATTGTTCCACGGCCAAATCACTGTCGCAATCCTACCTAAAACTGGCTTGCCTTCCGACTGCCTAATGCCCCCTCGGGATCGTCATTATCTGTCGCAATCCTACCTAAAACTGGCTTGCCTTCCGACTTTATCACATTAAAAACGCAGTGGTACACTGTAAGAAGTGCGAGTCGCAATCCTACCTAAAACTGGCTTGCCTTCCGACGATCATCTCCGACCACGAAAGTACCGGTAGTTCCTGTCGCAATCCTACCTAAAACTGGCTTGCCTTCCGACGGACGGTGCTCCCGTGGAAGGCTACAAGTTAATGTCGCAATCCTACCTAAAACTGGCTTGCCTTCCGACGAAGGGCAGCCCGGTGCGTGGAAGCGCGTTGCTGTCGCAATCCTACCTAAAACTGGCTTGCCTTCCGACCGTTGGGTTCATGCGTTTGATCAAAAAGTAACTGTCGCAATCCTACCTAAAACTGGCTTGCCTTCCGACCCCTTGAAAAGTTGCGCGCCGCGAAGGAGGTTTTTGTCGCAATCCTACCTAAAACTGGCTTGCCTTCCGACGTTCGCGGTGCTGGATGCCATCTCGAAATGCAAATGGTGTCGCAATCCTACCTAAAACTGGCTTGCCTTCCGACCCTTCTTTTTGACATGTGCTGATTATCAGGCAGTTGCAAGGCCGATAACAATCCGTACACGCAAAAATTATGCATTTTAAGGTTTTTCATCATGTGTTTACCGGGTCGGCACGGCACAAAAAAACTGCTCTCAAGTCATGCCGAAAGGCGTTTTATGGTCGTAAATATATACCTGCTTAACGAGTATGCAAAGTTAACTGCCACTTGCTGCGAGTATTGATTCGTATCAAACAAACAAGGTATTTGGCGGATCCAGCCATTCCTGCCATGCCTGGGGTGGCAACGGCAAAAAACCGAAATCCCGGGTTTGCAGTTCGGTAAGGGGCAGGTAGAGGATTTGGTCTTCCTGCAGGAGCCGTGGCATTACCTGCTGGCGGGTCCAGTCGAGCAGGCGAGTCCAGTGCCCTTCACTGAGGTGTGTGGCCAGGAAGACGCTTTTTTGCAGGCGGGCGAAGCCTGTTTCGAGCAATTTATTCGCCATCCGGAGTCGAAGGCGGTCGTCTTCTATGTCGTAACTGAATAGCAGGGTCATTATCCCAAAATTGTTTGAGTTGCGCGGCCAATTCGCCGGCAAACTGATAAATATGGTTTTTAAGGCTGGCCGTTTGGTCGCGCCAGTTGTACGCAGCCTGCAGGTAATCGTTAAAGGCAGGAATAATCACCCGCCGGCCTTCGCGGCCAACCCATACGCCTTCATCGGCGCCCCGGAATTCAAAATGTTTGGCCTCGATTTGCCCGGATTGAAAAAGTTGCACAACGAGGCGATCTGCTGCCGGGCGGAAGGGTTCGATCAGGTCAAAAGCAAGGGTTGCCTCGCCATATTGGTCGGCGTGTATGATACCCAACATCGGATCGAGGCCTGCCGCGAGGGCCGCGCTCTCCACAACGTTGTACAACATGCCGTACGAATAATTCAGGGCTGCATTGAAACAATCGGCTGCCGGTCGCCTGCTGCGTTGTTCAAATTGATATCCCTTTGGCATGGAACTTCCGAGCGCTTGCCAATAAAGCCGGGCGATGCTCCCTTCTATACCCATCAGTTGGGCAAAAACCTCCGGGTCGGCCGGCCTGAATTGCGCCGGATGCAATTTGGGCAACAATGCTTCAAGAGGCTGGATTGCAGACGCGGTCACATCCATTTGCTTCAGGTGCTCGAGTTGTGCCGCTGTTTTGAGTTGAAACAGATTTACGGCAAAATCAACGGCTTCATCGGCCTGGGTAAACAAAACCTGGGCTCTTCGAAGTTCCGCCTGCCCGCCAAACTGAGCGCTCCCCAGCCGGGCCGCAGCATTACCGGTTTCATCGAAAAACAGGATTGGCACCTGGTGTTCGGCGGCCAGCAGGATAGCTGCCGAAGTAAGGGTACAGCGCCCCAGCACGGCGATACTGCTCAGCCGGTGCGGGGCAATCAAACGGGCTTCCGTGCCCGACTGCACCAGAAAAGCGCGGTTGCGAACGCGAAGTGTGATTTCATTTGTGTCGAGAACGAGTTGCATTTCGGGGGTGTAGGCACGAGTCGTTGAGAAGAAGATTTCCTGGTTTTGATGAGATTTTTGAGCGCGGCCCGAAGGAGATCGAATTTACGTTCGAGGGTTTCAAAAATGTTGTTTGGTCAAAATGGTCGATTCGGTGGCTAATGTTTAACCGGGTTCATTTCGGCGCAGGGGGCCTTGGCATTATAAAAAATGGTCCCACGGTTGTTCCCCCGCCCGTCACCTTCGGCAATATTGAAAATGCCCGAAACTGTTTCCGCGCGATTGGGTTGTTCAGGCCAAAATTTTTGTGAAAAATTGACTCAATGTTTGTTAGCCGAACCACAACTTCAGTCCAAACAACCTTATCCTGCCCAACCCGAAGGATGATAATATTTCCCATAACTATCTATTTTTCAATTCATTAATCACCTTCCCATCTTTCGCCCTCTTTTCATGACGGATAAGGAAAATCCAGCCACGAAAAAGCCGCGTACACCACCTTTCGCTGGTGCGCTTCGTGGAGTTCGCGGGTAAGATGACGGAGCCTTGGGTCATTTTGGCCAACGACTTGCCGGGCAAATTCCATCATGCCGCGTATGCGGTCGTCATAGTCTTCGACCCAATCGAGCAGGCTAATACCCAGTCGGCCTTTGACCTGTCGCAGTTCGTCGTATTGCCGGATTTCGCGCTGCAGGTCGCTGAAAAATTCGTCCTTCAGGTCGAGATGGTTGTCGCCAACAACGATGCCCGTGACGACATGCGGCACATCGGGGCCCATGAGTTTGGTTTTACTTTCGTTGTTGGCAAACCCATGCGCTTCAAAATAGCCTTTGAGCAGTGCGATATCGTCCTCGGATATGGCTTCTTTATTGGTCGAGAAGGTCATATCATCGGCATATCGGGTGTAGCGCCAGCCGCGTTTTTCTGCCAGGGCACACAGGTCGGCATCCAGTCGGCGGGCGGCAAAATTGCTGAGCACGGGCGATGTTGGGGCGCCCATTGCCAGGCGGCCTTTGTAACAACAGAGCAAGGTGAGGGTACGAGCCAGTTCAGCGGGAAACCCGAAAGGCTCGCCGAGGAAAATCGCGGCGATTTGTTCGTCTTCAACGGCGTGAAAAAAATCTTCCAGGTCCATGTTGAGCATCCAGGCCTGCCCCATGTGTTGCCGGGCATTTCCGACTATGCTGCGCTGGAGTTCAGGCGGATCATCCGAACAGCCTGTAAGAAACCCAAATGCGGCCGGAGATTTGTAGAAGTAATACACCGCCTGCAGGCATTCATTCAGCTGGCGAAGCACAGATTTGAGTTCCGGCGCGGGATCTTCGATGAGGCGCAGTTCGCCGTTTTTTTTAGGTACCTTGAATTCACGATATTCCGGCTGTTCTGACACTCGGAGCACCCGTAGCGGATCCTCGTCCAGCAGTTCGCACAATCCGGTGACGGAGTGGAGGCGAAGAAAGGCGTCATGTTTTGCCCGGAGTTCAAGCCGGCTGGGTGGGGCAGGCATGTTTTCAGTGTTTTTATGCCAAACGAAAATAAGGGTTTTTGACGACTTATATTACATAGCCGATGGTTTTTACCGGCTTTGCTCAAATGAACCCAACAAAAGCCCTGGAAAATCTGCGGAGTATCTGGTTGTTCGTTGCGCCCGCTGTAGTATATTTACTGCCAGATCAAACCTTCCGGCATGACTTGTGAGCAGTTTTTTTGTGCCGTGCCGACCCGGTAAACACATGATGAAAAACCTTAAAATGCATAATTTTTGCGTGTACGGATTGTTATTGGCCTTGCAACTGCCTGATAATCAGCACATGTCAAAAAGAAGGGTCGGAAGGCAAGCCAGTTTTAGGTAGGATTGCGACAATAAATACAAGCAACAAAAGAAAAATAGTTGCTGGTCGGAAGGCAAGCCAGTTTTAGGTAGGATTGCGACTGTAAGCAGTTAGCACCAAGATAAAGGTACCAAGTCGGAAGGCAAGCCAGTTTTAGGTAGGATTGCGACAAGAATCAGCAGTACCCTGTATAACCCCAAAAAGTCGGAAGGCAAGCCAGTTTTAGGTAGGATTGCGACATGCATTTGTAAAGCATAGTGGAAAGTATTAATGTCGGAAGGCAAGCCAGTTTTAGGTAGGATTGCGACACACGAATCTCCCGATACCCTCAGGCAGGGGATGTGCCTGAAGGCAAGCCAGTTTTAGGTAGGATTGCGACAAGGGGATTTTTGCCTCACTCAGCAGCCATTTCGTCGGAAGGCAAGCCAGTTTTAGGTAGGATTGCGACATCGTGCCAGGTCAGCGGCGCGAGCAGAATCGCGCTGGGTCGGAAGGCAAGCCGCTTTAGGTAGGATTGCGACATATAGTTTTACCGAGTTCTTCGTTCGCTTCTTCCTGTCGGAAGGCAAGCCAGTTTTAGTAGGATTGCGAATTATCCCGGCCTACGAGGTTCCATTCGCAGACGATCGAGTCGCATGGAAGGCAAGCGAAGTTTTAGGTAGGATTGCGACATAAGTATAACCACCGAGAACCCCGGGTTAGCCGTCGGAAGGCAAGCCAGTTTTAGGTAGGATTGCGACACGAAAAACAAAATGGCCAAAGCAAGAACAGTCGGAAGGCAAGCCAGTTTTAGGTAGGATTGCGACACCATTGGGTTGTTGAATTTGCAGTAACATGTTCATGTCGGAAGGCAAGCCAGTTTTAGGTAGGACGCGACACTTTCGCCTTCTTGCGCTGCACCGCAATCTCTTGCGTCGGAAGGCAAGCCAGTTTTAGGTAGGATTGCGACAGGTGGTGTCGGTGGTTTGAGCGAGCACAAATTGGCTCAAGCCCAGGGCAGTCGGAAGGCAAGCCAGTTTTAGGTAGGATTGCGACACGAAACGGTATCGATGCCGACTTCAGAGAAGTGGTCGGAAGGCAAGCCAGTTTTAGGTAGGATTGCGACACCAGTTTCGAATCATTGCTGCCGCTCAGCAGAGGTCGGAAGGCAAGCCAGTTTTAGGTAGGATTGCGACATTTTCCAATCCGGCCAATCAATTGGCCGGATTTGTCGGAAGGCAAGCCAGTTTTAGGTAGGATTGCGACAGTCATACCTGCGCCCATCTCCCCTTTTATCTCGTCGGAAGGCAAGCCAGTTTTAGGTAGGATTGCGACGGGCGATGAACAGAATGGCGGCCAGCAAAAGCAAGGGTCGAAAGGCAAGCCAGTTTTAGGTAGGATTGCGACAGGGTCATAAAAACTTGTCGGGGTTGTAATGCCGTGTCGAAAGGCAAGCCAGTTTTAGGTAGGATTGCGACACTACCATACGGTCATAAGTTTGGCGATCATCGTGGTCGAAAGGCAAGCCAGTTTTAGGTAGGATTGCGACATAGTTAGATTGAGTTCTTCGTTCGCTTCTTCCTGTCGGAAGGCAAGCCAGTTTTAGGTAGGATTGCGACTATCCCGGCCTACGAGGTTCCATTCGCAGACGATCGAGTCGGAAGGCAAGCCAGTTTTAGGTAGGATTGCGACATAAGTATAACCACCGAGAACCCCGGGGTTAGCCGTCGGAAGGCAAGCCAGTTTTAGGTAGGATTGCGACACGAAAAACAAAATGGCCAAAGCAAGAAACAGTCGGAAGGCAAGCCAGTTTTAGGTAGGATTGCGACACCATTGGGTTGTTGGAATTTGCAGTAACATGTTCATGTCGGAAGGCAAGCCAGTTTTAGGTAGGATTGCGACACTTTCGCCTTCTTTGCGCTGCACCGCATCTTGCGTCGGAAGGCAAGCCAGTTTTAGGTAGGATTGCGACAGGCGCTGTTCGGACTCGGTACGATGTCCACCCAGTCGGAAGGCAAGCCAGTTTTAGGTAGGATTGCGACAAAGAAAGCTTATTGTCCATTTTATAGAGATTTTGTCGGAAGGCAAGCCAGTTTCAGGTAGGATTGCGACATAGATTCTTCTACCGTAAAATTGGAAACGGGAGAAGTCGGAAGGCAAGCCAGTTTTAGGTAGGATTGCGACAGAGGCGGTTGGCGTGGAAGTACTCCTCCTTTCCGTCGGAAGGCAAGCCAGTTTTAGGTAGGATTGCGACAGTGCAGCCCTATCCAAGCAGCAAGCATCAAAAACAACCGGGGCTCCCGATGTACGGAGGCCCCGGTTTAGGTAAAGATACATATACTCAATTCAGCGGCGTAAAAGAAGTCACTCTGGCAACGATCTTGTTTTGGTCCGGAATAATTGCCCTGACCTCCATCTCGAAACGTTTTCCCGGTGTGAACCGGGGCAGTACGCCTTCCCGTATTTCTTCTTCTACCGTTCCGTCGAATCCTTCGACATCGACGAGGCGAAAATGAACCATTCCATTTTCAACGGCCACCACTTCCCCGACCACTTTTTTCCCTTTCAGGTTTCGGTCAAATTTCAACGCTCTGGTCGCCCTGGGCGGTGCGACCTCAGACGGTGTGGCGGGATCAACTGCAGGCTGCCGAGGCTGCGCGCCACCGGCGGGTGCGGCGGGCGCTATGGGGGGCTGGCCGCGGCCTGCCTGCTCTGCCGCTGCGCGGATGCGGTCGCCGGCGTTTTCGGCCTCGAACTGCCCGTAGCCCACATTCGTCTTGGCCCCGGCGCCTACCGTACACAGGATTTCGGCAAACAAACGGCGCTTGTGCTCCGGCCGGAGCTCGAGATCGCCGATCGTCGTTGTATGCAGCCGGAAAGGGAAGGCAAACACCACCCCGGGCATCACTTTGAGAAACGGCAGGGGGATGGGGTTTTTCAGCGCTCCGGCGGTATGCGGGGTCAGCGCATCGCGGCCGAGCAGGGCGTTGGCTCCGAATTGCCGGGGCTGGGCATCAAAAAACACGTCGTGGAGGTGCATGGGCCGACGCGCTGCCGCTGATACGCCTGAAAAGAACCCGCTCGTATCCCAGCCTTCAAAAATGGACAGTTCGAGCGCGTGGGCCAGCAAAACGCCGCCGTCGGCTTTCATCGCGTCGGGTACGGCCAGCCCGAGGGCTTCCAGCAATCGCAGGATAAACCGCGCTTTGACTTTTTGTTTGGCATCGGGTTGCAGGCGCGTGCCATCGGGACGTTTTTTGAACAGGCGCGGGTTTTCTTCGTCGTAGTCCACCCCGGGAAATACCGAGCGCAACACGCCTTTTACCGAGGAACCGGGCAATACGGGCAAGCCAGACACATGGTCGAAGCCAAAACCGAGCTTCAACTCGCCTTCGTAACCTACCTCGTGCGGGTAACCGATACCGGGAAGCAAGCCGGGGTTTTGAACGACCAGAGGGACGGTTTCAAGCCCGGCGATTTTAGTCAGATGATCGGTCGAAAACGGACGAACCCGGGAAGTGGATACCAGCGTGGCATTTTTCAAACGAAACGCCTTCTCATTCACTTCCTGGTTTTTTTTGCGTTCCTCACTTCCTTTTTGCGGCTGCGTCAGTTTGATACGCCCGTCAAAATAGCCGCGATAATAAAAGTGCTTCAGATTCATGGTCAGGCATTGGGTTGTGCCGGCGCGGCGGGGGGCGCGTCGAGTTGTTTGAAATTACGCATGACAAGTTTGAGGGCAATCGAGCAATCGATCAGGTCTTGCCGCAGCCGCCGTTCGTCGCTTTGATTGGTTTCCAGAGCGATATCGAGCAGGCTTTCGCCCGTCAGATGACCGGGCATCGACTGGTAAATGTCGTACAAGACCTTCAATACATGATTTCGGCGGGGTGTGTCGTTATTTTCGCCCTTGTGCACATCGGTATAAAACGACAAGGTAGCCCGCAGCCCGGCCGTGATGACCGAAGGCGCAAAAGCGGCAGCATAGCCGTCGTATTCCTTGAGCATACTTTTGTCATTGACGATCCGCGGGTTACTGTTTTGGAGCGCCGTCATTGCCGCGTTCAGCAGATTGTTAATCCTTTTCATAATCATCCGGCGTTTTGAGTGGTGTTCGACAGGAGTTTGAACCAGCAATAGCCGTATCCGACGGTTGCGTTGGCGCCGATTTGCACGACCTGTTCGTCGAGATGCTGCGTAAATTCCATGAGGCGGAGCGCATCCATATCTGCCTGAACGATCATACCCAGCACGGTCTGGTGCGGCACCAGTTCTTCATACCACAGGTTCTCGCTGATGCCATTATTGAGCTGGTTGCGGGCCACCACGGGCAGTTCGTCGCAGGCTTCCCGGAATTTCTCCGGATCGATTTTCCAATCGACGCCGATTTTCGTTTTTACCGCGGATTGCAGATTGGCGGGCGTCCAGGCGTTATCCCCGAGCAAATTGACCTTGCGCGAGAAATCCGTCCAGGCTTTTTCCAGGCTGAAAGGTGGAAAGCGTCGGGCGAATTAGGTCGCTTTCGGGCACGGGCAAGGCCAGCAGATCGGCACCCTGAAAAACCGGTAGTTGCCTTGCAGGGTTTGTTCCGCCTTGCCGCCTATTTCGGAGCCGAACACGTGGGTCACGAAGTCGCTGCCGAGATCGGTTTGTTTATCGAAATATTCGCGCAGGGCGCCTTTCAGGCTGTGGCTGTGTACGGTGGGCTGGTGGGTAGCCGGGTCGCGTTGCACGAGTTTGTCCACGGCCCCGTAAAAACTGTCGCCGGCGCCGGGATGGAGATTGGTCAGGGCATGAATACCGAAGACCAGCGTCTGATATTTTTGTTGTGTTGCCATGTCAATAGTTTATGGGTAAATGAAGTATTGGTTAAAGCCGATGATTGTCCAGGGTTGACGGTCGAGGTAGCCGCACAGTGTTGTGAGATCGGCGTTTTTTGCCACCAGCACCGAACCGCGTTGCAGCAGGGTGTATTTGGCGCTTTTGGCCAGTTTCGCGCTGTAATTGCCAAACCCTTTGTCGCCGGGTTTGCGGTTATGCAGGTTGCCGACCCGGGTCAGGGAACTGTGCGTCTGGATGTGCCGGAAGTCGGCCGTTGCCGTGACGGCGGTTTCCACTTCGTTCCAGGCTTCATCGGGCAGAAAGGCATCGGAGACCAGCACCAGGCGAGGATTCCCGCCCACGCGATCGGAATAAAACAGTTGATCTTTGGGAAAAAAGTCATTAAAACGGCGATCGGTTTTTTCCACGCCGAGCCTGAAAATGGAGTTTTCGCCGCCCAGCTGGAGGCTCATCCCGTTCAGGCGCGGCAGATCGACTTCGGGCCCGAATTCGGCAAGCAGGGCGAACGACCAGCCGGCTTCGAGGCGCATCAGGTCCTGTTTGAACAATCCGGGGCCATCGGGGCTGGGGTTGTGCAGCTCGCTTTTCGGTATGCCGGGTCGATTGAAAATGCTGAAAATATCGTCGGTATCGACGGGCGATGCGGCCGCGGCGGCCGACACCCAGGCATCGCAGAGGTCGTTTTTGGGGTCGTAACCCGACCACAAGGCTGATTTCCAGGCCGGCACGGGGTCTTTGTCCGGGGCATCCTGTTGGGTATCGCCGTCGAAATACAGCCATTTCCCGCCAGGTTCTGTCAGTGTAAAAGGAGCGCCGTTGTTGTGCCGGTCCAAGGCTTGTTTGAGGTAATATGTTTTCTCCTCCTTTTGTTTTCTTTCCAGAAACATGGGAGACAAGCTCAGCAATTGGCCGAAAGCGTTCAGTTTTTCGTCGTCCGGGTCGAAACTGCTCAAACCGAAATCATATCCCGTAAGCCGCAGGGCGTTGCGGAGTGCGCCGCAAAGGGTGGTTTGTTGCGGATAAGGGTTGCTCCTGGCGTAGTAAGCAGCGCCTTCGCCGGGGCTGCCGTGGGTGGTTTCTCCGCCGAAGAAATAAGGCTCGGCGGGCGTAAAGGTGACGAGGGCTTTTTGCGTATTACTCATGGTCTTCGGCATTTAGGAATTGGATCAATCGGAGGGCGGAATACAGGAGGTTGTTGCAATACATGCCGTGCAATTTGTCGTCCGTATAATCCGCATTGGGGTATTTGCCGGGTGGCAGGTCGAGTTGGCTGGTAAAGAAGTGATTTTTATCGGCGGGTTTGATGTCGAGCGGACCGTATTCCCGGTAGATGGCTTCTGCAAGGGTGCGCACTTGCTCGACAAAAGCCCAGCGCGGCGTGTTTTTGGCCTCGTTGAAATGTTTTTCAAAAAATGCCTCGGCCGTGCCCATCGCGCAGGCTTGCTGCAGCAGCCAGCCCAGGCGTTCGAGCGAATGGATAACCCCCGATACAAAAGCCGCGTCGTTGCCGGCGTGCGCGGCCAGCAGGCCGGTCCATTCACGCCAGGTATCGCCGTCTTGCCGCAATACCGAGGCGAAGGACTGCCCGCCGTGCAGCATGACGCGAAAGGCGAGCGCCTTTTTCTTCCGCAGGGGGCCTTGCAGCGTGCCCTCGTGATAGACCAGTTTTTTGGCGAGTTTGTTGAGCAGATCCCTGCCGTTTTCCAGGGCTTCGCCCAGGGGGTATTTGTAGTAAAAGATGGATATGCCGAACGACAAAGAAGCGCCTTCGGGTAGGTTCTGGGCGGCAAACACCTCGTTGATCTGCCGGATGAGATCGAAGAGGTTTTGGCCCCGGTGGTTGCGCAAAGGCGCCATAAACAGCAGGTCGTCGCCGCCCGCGTACACGGGCAGGCCGTCGTAGGCCACAATCTTTTTCACCGCCTGCACGGAGAAATTCATCAAGGCTTCGGAAATCGCCCTGATTCGCCCTTCGTCCGGTTCGCTGGTAATCAGGTTGCCTACGCCGTCGCCGTCCGACTGGACGATAGCGACGTACTTGTGGCGTTTTTTGAGCAACGGAAGGCCTTTTGCGTCTTTTTTCTGCTTGAGCAGCCGGATGATGGCCTGGTTTTCTTCTTCGGATTCCGCATCGTCGGATTTGCCCTGGAGACGGTCGGATATTTTGTCAACGATTTTTTTAAAAAGCGATTCGTCGCGTCGAAACTCCCGAATACCGATTTCAAGCAGGGAAGGCAGGCGGCGTTCCATTTTATCGGATTCAAAACGATTGCGGTAATGCGTAAAAACCGGTTCGTTTTCGGCTTCGAAACCCAGGTGATACAGATCGCGTATGGCTTTTCCGCGAAACAGGGCCTTGCTCACCGCGTCGTCGTATTGCGCCGGGAAGCGGTCGCGCAGTTCGGCCGAGGCGGTGTGGGCGCTCAGGGCTTTCAGTACGGGCTGTTGCGGCGTACTTTCGTGTTTGATGAGCACGGCATGCGCGTGAAAGTGTCGGGCCAGAATATCGCGCAGGTCGGATTCGGACAGGCCCGTAGCTGGTTTGTCCTTGTCGTTGGCCCAGTCGATCAGGATCAGGTTGAGCAATTCCTGTTTAGCCTGGCCGATGATTCCGGGCAATGCGGCGCGCAGGTCGTCTTCCATGCCCGGGTGTACGCTGAAATAGCAGTTGTCGTTCCAGATGCCGGCGCCGTGGTATTTTTCAGGGGTGTCGAGCCTCGAAAGATCAGGCGAAAGCGGCGTCCCGTATTTTTTTACTTTTCCCAGCAGAATACGCATCAACTGGGAAAGCAAAAAACTGGCCGCCCACAACTCCCGCGTTTTTTTGGCGCGTTCGATGGTTCGGTAGATGGGGCCGATGGTGATGGCGAGGTAGGTTTTCATGCTTCCTGGGGGAGGTTTTGGTGAATACTGCTAAAAATCGGGTGTATAATATCGCGATACAAGTGATAGTTCGTATCATTAATATTATCTCTATCGTATTGAAAAAGGTGCTCTTCGATATCGGTTTCTTCAAGGGCAAAGCGAAGAAATCCATGAATATCAAATTGGCGGGCGGGGTGAAGCGTAAGTTTCTGTTTACCTTTCACATGGACATCAATAGTCGCGTTTCGGAAGCCATCCATTTCCTCGCCGCCAGCTTGCACACCGATGTAAACCTTGTATTGACCTTCCCGGACGCTAATCGGTTTAAAAAAAATCGGAGACGCGAACCGTTCGATATCCGGACTGTCTTTGGTTACTTTTTGTCCGTTATATCGCCTGCCCCACATTTCTTCTGTCGATAGCCCTAACCAATCACGGTAGTCGGCTTTTTCTGCTGGAAGTTGGCCGCCTGTGAAAAAGAAATTTTTTATGGTGTATTTATCCCATTTTTGGTTCTGAGCATTCGCATAGGCATACATCAGCGACTTGAAGTAAAACTCCGTCTGTTGACTCTTGTTGACCTGGTTGATACCGCTACGAAGACATTTATAAAAAAAATTTATTGCATTAAAGAGGTTTTTATGCTGTTCTCCCACATTATTACCTCGCATACGCCAGTCGAAACAATAGCGGTAACCCGGGCGTCCGCGAAAGGGCTGGCCGTCTATGGCTATGCAACTGAATGAACCGAAGCCTTTGCTGCCCCGGTTGCCAAAATTGGTTTTAAGTAACAATATGGGCAAAAAACGCTTCAAATGGGTTTGCAATTCATCGTGCCAGGTGCGAATCACCAATTCAACTCCGTCATACAATACAAGGTTTTTTAAATCCTCCTGATAATCTTTGCCTCCCATATTGGCCAACAGATGCGGATAAGCACGCGTTTCATACTTGTCTTTTCCTGTTTCCCTGTCTAATTTTGGTTCTGAGTCCAATTTGACAGGATAACTTTTACCCGTAGGTCGGATGCTTATTTTATAGTCGAGGGATATATGACCATTGGCGCCATCGCTGGATATCCATTCCTGGCGTATCGCTGAACGGCCCAGTTCGGCAAGGATCAACCGATCCAGTTTCGGTTTCAGTTCCGTAGCCCGCAGTGTAGCCCCCGGTTGATCATGCAGAAAATGAATGATCGGGGTTTCTTGTTTGAGGTTAAAAACGGTTTGATACATATTGCAGACAATTGATGGTTAGCGGAATTTAACGGGACAGGCCGAACCACTGCGGGAACCATTCCAGCAGCAGCGGCATCGACAGGGCAACGACCATATAGGCGACCAGCAGCACGACCCCGACGGCGCGCCAGATACCGCCCCGGTGCAGCAGGCCAAAGTAAAATACCAGGGCGGCGATGCCGATGCCGACAGCAAGCGTCCAGAACAGCAGGATGTGGCAGCGCTCCCAAAGCGTTTTCCAGGAATCGTAAAACCCGAAGTAAGACACCAGAAAGGTGGGAATCAGGAACACCGCGCCGAGAAATGTGAGCCAGTCGAGCGTGCGGTTGCGGGCCGTTTCGTGCAGTTCGGCGGCATACTGGTGCAGTTCCTGCAATTCGGCTTTGAGCGCGCCGACTTGCTCGTCCACACGCATCTGGCGGCGCAACAGGTCGTACAGTTCGATGCCCTGTTCGTAGGTCGTGGCTTCCTGAAAGTTGAAGCGGTTGGAAAACCGGATGAACTCGCCGTACAGGCGCCTGATTTGTTCGGTCAGGGCGCGCGGTTGCCGGCTGTCGGGCAATTGTCTGGCGATTTCGGCAGCATCTTCCCGGAAGCGCAGCACCGAGGCGCGCTGCATCAGACAGAGTTCGACCAGGCGCGCATAATTGCCCGACATGGGGCCCATCACCCAGCCGTTTTCAGGCGAAGCCAGCGAGACAAAAGAATAGCGGGATGCGCCGTAAAAAGTACCTCCTTCGGTCCAGCGCGGGTAAGTGGCCTGTTCGAGCTGGGTCGCCATCATCGCCTTGTTTTTTATCGAAGGTTCTCCTTTGTCGGCAAACACATAAGCATACCAGAAAGGATCGGTCAGCCAGGCGGGCTCACCGTCGGACTTATTCGCCGAAAGTTGTTTGCTTAGTTCGGCGTTCAGATAACAACTGACGATAAACTGCCGGTCGTCGAATTCATGTTCTATTACAAAATCGCTTTCCCCGGCATCTGCCGGATCGGCTTTGAAACCATCGCCGAGCAGGCCAAGGATATAGCGGGGAAGGAAACGTTTGGTCAGCTGATCCCTGTTATTATCCACCGGATAGGCGGAAAAATCTTCGATAAAAGGCTCCATACCCACCCGAATGGGCAGCAACCCTTGTCTTTGCGGTTTGCGTATGCCTTCGTTCCAGTCGAGGTATTGCGGATATAGGCGGCGGATCAAATCGTTGATGGCGAGCACCTGCCCGGGGTCCGCGTGTTCGGTATTATCCAGCATCAGCGACAGAACCCCTACCCCATGCTCGTAAATATTAAGTCGGCAGCGGAGGATCGTCAGTTTGAACTCGGTCGTTTCGCCTTCCTGCCCTGTGCCCAGGGCAGCGTTGCTGAGGGTCAGGATAAAAGGCCCTTGTAGCGTTTTATAAAAATTCCAGACGGAGGAAGTCGAGTCGGTCGCCCGAAATATCGCTGAATGCGTGAAATCGTGAAAAAAGTTGTATTCGCTGAAATTTTTCGCCAGACTGTGCTGCTCCTCCTCCCAGCCGGACGCTTTCAGCGCGGCCAGCAGCTTATCGAGCGGGGCAGACGTATCTTTCCATTTCGTAGAAGGTTTCCATCTAAATGCAAAAAACAGAAGATGGCGGCTTTTATTTTGGGCGTTTGTTTCCATTTGATGATTTACAATAAACCAACAACGCAACAAGTTTAGTATTTATGCTCTGAAAAAACAAATATTACAGTAATAATTGTGAAAACATTATCCGAAAAAGAAGTTCCGCTCCATTACCTGCGACTGGACGCCCCGTTACAACCAGCCGAAATACCCCGGCTTCGCCGCATCATCAATACTTACGTGGGGGGAGAAAACGATCTGTTTCACAATCACATCAGCCGCGAACAATACCATTATCGATACCCGGTGGTGCAGTATAAAAGTGTGGAGGGTAAAGCCGCGTTGTTGGGTATAAGCGACAGCGGTTGTTCCGCCATAGGGCATTTATTGCAGCATGAACGTTTTCTTGCCATCTTCCGGCAGGAAGGTATGAATGCGCATTTGCTGGCCGAACAAACTACCGAAACGCTCGATCTGCTTGAAAGACCGATGTACGAATACCGCATTGAAGATTATATCGCCTTGAACGACCGCAACCTGGCCGACTGGCGTTATCATCGCGGCATGGTGTTCAGGGCGCAGTTGCTCGAACGTTGTCTGGTAGGGCATTGCCTCAAATTTGCCTCCGCCATCGCCTGGCAGCTGCCTCCACGCAGTCTGGAAATCAGCTTGCTGGATTACCGGGCCACCAATGTTCGTTCGTTCGACATCAATTTTTTGGCCTTTCGGATCGATTTTCTGAGCAATATGCGTTTACCGGAATGGATCGGCCTGGGCAAGGCTGTCAGCCACGGTTTCGGCTCGGTTTTGCCCCGTTGATGCCGGCTTGTTTTTTCCCGTTTTAACGCTACCTTCGTCCCGAGCCTTTCGGCAAAGTGGCGAGCTCGAGAGACAGTTTTTTTACCTGCCTCAGCGTGTTTCTTAATGCCGTTTCGACCTTGTAAACATATTACAAAAAACAACAAAATGCATAATTTTTGCGTGTACGCCTTGTTACACGACCTGCAAGTAGTTGATTATCAATATGTATCAAAAAATAGGGTCGAAAGGCAAGCCAGTTTTAGGTAGGATTGCGACACATCTGTTCTTTTTGACAGGTTTCTGCGAAAGGTCGAAAGGCAAGCCAGTTTTAGGTAGGATTGCGACATATACCAATCTGAAAACAACTGACTGATCAGCGTCGAAAGGCAAGCCAGTTTTAGGTAGGATTGCGACAGCGAAGGCGATGCCGGATTATAAGTCGTATCCGTCGAAAGGCAAGCCAGTTTTAGGTAGGATTGCGACAGGGTATAGCCGGGCAAAATTAAAGAATTAGCGGTCGAAAGGCAAGCCAGTTTTAGGTAGGATTGCGACAAGGCTTTTCGTTGCGCTTCGAAGGCGCCGGGCAGGTCGAAAGGCAAGCCAGTTTTAGGTAGGATTGCGACATAGTACCAAGTAGTAACATAAAAGGCGTAATTAGTCGAAAGGCAAGCCAGTTTTAGGTAGGATTGCGACATAGCAACCCATGAACCATCAAAGCCGACAAAGTGTCGAAAGGCAAGCCAGTTTTAGGTAGGATTGCGACAGCCGGGATGTTGTTCAGGTCCTGCGTAGTGGGTCGAAAGGCAAGCCAGTTTTAGGTAGGATTGCGACAACGTTCAGTCGCCCGCCTTCGTATCTTTTTTCGGTCGAAAGGCAAGCCAGTTTTAGGTAGGATTGCGACATTCAATGCTGTTTTCGATTGGAGATGGTGTAGCGTCGAAAGGCAAGCCAGTTTTAGGTAGGATTGCGACAGTTCTTTGTTTGCTTCTTCTTCCTGCTTTTTCGCGTCGAAAGGCAAGCCAGTTTTAGGTAGGATTGCGACATTAAATGTGGCCGGCAAACTTACATTAACCAGTCGAAAGGCAAGCCAGTTTTAGGTAGGATTGCGACATGGCGTCAGAGAGCGATTTCGTCACGTTTTTGCGGGTCGAAAGGCAAGCCAGTTTTAGGTATGATTGCGACACGGAAATACTGCCGCCAAAACCATTGCAACCAGTCGAAAGGCAAGCCAGTTTTAGGTAGGATTGCGACAATGGCTTCGATGGTGAGCGAATCGGCGAAGAGCGTCGAAAGGCAAGCCAGTTTTAGGTAGGATTGCGACATTTCGTGCGGGGGGCGAGAGTATAGACGATAACGTCGAAAGGCAAGCCAGTTTTAGGTAGGATTGCGACTAGAGGTCATCCCGCCGTTGGTTCGAGCAGCCACTGTCGAAAGGCAAGCCAGTTTTAGGTAGGATTGCGACGTGAAATGAGTGAAATGAGATAAGATATCAATATGAATAAGTCGAAAGGCAAGCCAGTTTTAGGTAGGATTGCGACAAAATAACCTTGATGGAGTCCGGCAACGCTAAAAGTCGAAAGGCAAGCCAGTTTTAGGTAGGATTGCGACAGGTTAGTTAGAGATGCTGATTGTTTGATGTATGGAGTCGAAAGGCAAGCCAGTTTTAGGTAGGATTGCGACTAGATCAATGCGATTAAAATGCGTATGCGTAACAGTCGAAAGGCAAGCCAGTTTTAGGTAGGATTGCGACAGATTACGTAGTTGTGGAACGCCACGTGCGTTCCAGTCGAAAGGCAAGCCAGTTTTAGGTAGGATTGCGACACAAACGAATTAGCGCGACTAATGGCCGTCAACGGTCGAAAGGCAAGCCAGTTTTAGGTAGGATTGCGACCGTGTTTGAGTTTCGTCCGCCTCCTCTCGTTGGGTCGAAAGGCAAGCCAGTTTTAGGTAGGATTGCGACAGGAGAAGGGGCCGGTTAGCCACCGGCGAGGCGGTCGAAAGGCAAGCCAGTTTTAGGTAGGATTGCGACATTTGGCCGCCGCTGCTGGTTTTCTTGGTTCCGGTCGTCGAAAGGCAAGCCAGTTTTAGGTAGGATTGCGACTTTTGATATTCCGTCTCCATCTGCCGTGTTTCACACGTCGAAAGGCAAGCCAGTTTTAGGTAGGATTGCGACATGCAAAGATCGTCGCAATCATGACTTGAGCGGGGTCGAAAGGCAAGCCAGTTTTAGGTAGGATTGCGACAACGAATTGAAACGTTAGCCGGAAGATTGTGCCAGTCGAAAGGCAAGCCAGTTTTAGGTAGGATTGCGACATCTTCGGCTTCGAAGTAGGCATCCCAGTTTTCGTCGAAAGGCAAGCCAGTTTTAGGTAGGATTGCGACACAACCTCAAGGCCGGCGGCGAACTTCCAGTCCGCCGTCGAAAGGCAAGCCAGTTTTAGGTAGGATTGCGACCCTTTTTGTTTTTAACGGCCGAAGGCGCGGCCGGGGCCGGTCGAAAGGCAAGCCAGTTTTAGGTAGGATTGCGACACTACTGACATAATCATATCAATTTTTAATGAGTCGAAAGGCAAGCCAGTTTTAGGTAGGATTGCGACGTTGAAACTTGTTAACGTTGTTTGTGTCGGAACCGTCGAAAGGCAAGCCAGTTTTAGGTAGGATTGCGACGGAATTCAATCCATGAATAGCGCATAAAGTTGGTCGAAAGGCAAGCCAGTTTTAGGTAGGATTGCGACAAAATTGGGTGTAGTCGGAGGGGCCCTGGGGCTGTCGAAAGGCAAGCCAGTTTTAGGTAGGATTGCGACACTACACCAAACGCCAAGCCTGCGCCAACGGCGGGTCGAAAGGCAAGCCAGTTTTAGGTAGGATTGCGACAGTGATGCAGCGACTTGTACGAGAGATTTCAAAAGTCGAAAGGCAAGCCAGTTTTAGGTAGGATTGCGACTTTTTTCGTAGTAGCCGGGTGTCGTATCGAAAAGTCGAAAGGCAAGCCAGTTTTAGGCAGGATTGCGACACAATCAGTTAACGCCACACATTTGCCGTCCGTTACGCAGCAAATAGCCGCACCTCAAGTCGCACTTTTCTTGAAGGAAGAATTATTGTTCTCTTGGTAGAGACCGGCGATGTTAAACCCTGGCGCCAAATTCATGTTTACGCTGCATTTTCTGTTCTTGATTTGTCTGCCGCCGCAGCACCCCGTACCCCATACTCACGCCTTTTCCCAGCCCGATATACTCGGGCAATTGCAGGCGCACCTGAAAGTCGAGGGTAAAGGCCAGCATCCGCACACCTTTGAAGTCGAGCCATTCGCGTTTAAGCAGATCGGTGATGTTGAGATCGAAGCGGGGTTCGGCGCGCCATTCCACTCCTTCGGCGAAAGCGATGATGTGGGTTGCCAGCAAGCGTTCGAGGAAAGCGAATTGTTCGGCCAGTCCGTCAAGACTGCGCCATACTTCATAATTATCGGGATTGAAGGCTTTCCACTTGTGTATGCGATAGATGCGGGGCTGATCGGAAGGGCCCAGGGGTTCTTCGCGGGTTTGCAACCGCGCGATCCGCAGCGGCCGCTCTTCCCGCCCGATGCGCAGGCTCCAGTCGGGCTGCGAAAAAAAGCGGTGGGCCTCTTCGACGCCGTGCTGCAGGCACAGGAGCATGGGGCGCATGTGGCCGCGCCAGGTGTCGAGTTTGTACTGGATGAGGGGGTAGCGCTGGTGGTAGCCGCCGGTTTCGTTGTTGTGGTTGTGAAACCACTCGTGTTCGAGGCCGACTTTTTGGGCCACGGCCCCGCGAAACCAGGGCAGTTCCCAGGGTTGTAGTTCGGTGTCGAAAGTGACCGAAAGGAGTCTAAGGGTGTCAGACATCTGGTTTAAAGGATTAAGGTTACGGGGGGAGGAAGCGATTGTACAAATGTAACGGAAATTTTCTGTAACGTGCAAGCCCTTGCGCTTTTATTGCGCCATACAACGATTGATACTTTTCAGCGGGAAGCCGGGGCCGGCGGGTATCGTTTCAGCGACTGTCGTCAGGCCAGCGCCGTAAATGCTTTCGATACGCGCGCGTCGGCGCCCCTGCACGGTCCCTGTATGCTGAGGGTGTATTGTCCGGCAGTGGTGATATAATGTCCGGGTATCGACAGCGGCGCGCCCAGGGTGCCGTCGAAAGCCGACCGGGCCGAAAACGCGTGCGCGCTGCCGTCGGGACATTCGAGCAGGATAGACAGGGACGCATGGGGGTCGAACAGCTGAACATTGAACCAGAGCTCGTTGTAGCAATAGCACAGGTCGTCCATGACTATTTCCGGGAGGTGGCGGTGCCCGAAATAGGGCCCGAAGGGGTTGGACTTGGGTATCATCGGATTCAGCGTTTGAAAAAGTGAAAAGTGGTGTGTTTCCAGGCCATCAATTGTTTTTCCTGTTCGGGGTCATACACGGCGGTTTGTATTTCTATGCCGCGGAGGTATCCGGCGACGATACGTTTGAAGGTCAGTTGTTCGCGTTCGCCGGGGAGCAGTCCGATTTTTTTGTCGTCGAGGGAGCTTTGCCAGAGGGTCGTGAGGTGGGGCGCGAGGTCGAAATAGGTTTGTTTGCCTTCGGCGAGTTGTTCGCGGATTTTTTGTTGCCAGGGGTCCGACAGCGGATAGAGCCGGCTGACGCGCACATTGCCCGACAGGCGGGTCAGGGGCGTTTGTCCGCGGTTGCGCAGCGTCACGGTGATGGTGACGAGAAAGGCGTTGTCGGCGATGGGTTCGGCCCTGAATTTATGCCGGATTTCCGGATAGGCGGCGCGGAGCGCGGGGGCCGGGGGCGGCGCTACCGGGCGGTCGAGGGCCTGTAAGAGGGCGTCGGTCAGGCCTTGTTCGCGGCCGGTTTTTTCCGTCTCGTCTATCCGGCCTTCGTTGAAGGCCTGCACGAGGTCCTCGTATTGGCCCAGCAGGGCGGCGGCTTGTCGGGCATCGTAATCCCGGTCGTTTTGCGCCAGGGCATTGAAATCCGACAGGGCGGCATAGAGTTCTCCCTGATTGAGCGCGGTGCGGAGGGTGGCAGCGGTGATGTGGTGCATGGCGGGCGGTCACAGGTTTAGAAAATTCAGCAGCAGGGCCAGGAACAATACGATTACGAGTACGAAGAGGTAGTTGGTATTGCGGGCGTTGCGTTGTTCCATCCGGGCAAGGCGGGCATGGAGCTGGCCGAGTTGTTCCGCGCTGTTGTTTTGGCTGGAATGGAGTGCCGGCAGCATTTTTTCCGGCAGGGTGTCGAGTGTTTGCCGCAGGAGGGGCATTTCGGCGGCCAGCAGGTCTTGTACGGCTGTCGCGGTAGCGGTGGTACTGTCGTGCAGGCGGTCGGCCAGGGAGCGGGTACGTTCGTCGTGGCGCTGTTCGGCTGCCGCGAGTCGGGCCGACCATTCGGCCGATTGCGCCGATTGGCCGGCGCTCCATTGCGTCAGTTTTTTGTTCCATTGGTCAAGGCCTTCCGACCAGTCGGCCGAGCGGGCGTCCAGCGCCTGTTGCAGGGCATCGGAGAAGCCCGACAGGCGATCTTCCAGGGTTTGGCGCAGGGCGTCGGTCGAGGCGCTCAGCCGGGCTTCCAGTTCGTCGCGCAGGGCGGTCAGATCGGGCGTCCATTGTTCGCGCAGGTCGCCGGGCAACCGTTCGAGGCTTTTTTCCATTTGCCGGCGGCCGGCGTCGAATTCCGCTTTCAGGGCGGCTATGTCGCTGTCGAAGGCCTGGCGAAAAGGCGCCAGCTGTTTTTCCATGGCCGATTGATACAGCCCGCGCTCACTGGTTATCTGTTCTTTGATCTGCCGGGCATGCTCTTCCAGGTCTCCCGGCACTTTTTGGATCTCGTCTTCCAGCGCCACCTGAACGCCAGTCATACGCCGTTCCAGCTCGGTTTTAAAGGCCGATAGCCGGTTTTCCATCATCTTATGCAGGTCTTCGACGATAAACTGGTTGAACAGGTCGCGCAATTTGGTTCTGGCTTCCTGAATGGCGGGTTCGGCGAGCGGGTGGGTGGTATTCATCATTGAGCGGTTTGGATGTGCGTGAGTTTTTCGTATTCTTCCATCAACAGGGAGTGTTCGAACAGGGACAACAAGACGGTTTCCGGGTCGTTGTCCGGGGCCTGCAAACGGCTCTGCAACACGGCCGATTGCCGTTCGAAGCCCTCGGCGAGGTAGCGGCGGAACGAATTGGCGTGTTCCATCTGGTGGCGGCTTTGTTCCTGGTAATGGAGGAGCGCCTTTTCGGCCGAGCTTATTTTTTTGCGCAGTTCGTCCATCGACGCGCGGTTTTGTTCGATCTGTTCTTCCTTTTTCCGGATCGCCTTCTTTTCCTTTTTTTTGTTTTCGTCAATCTCTTCGTTTTCTGCCTGTTGTATGGCTTGGAGGCGCTCGCGTATGGTTTTTTCTATCTGCGAAGCAGTGCCGGACAGTATGGAGCGGACGTCGTTGCGGCGGGATTGCTGAAACAATCGGCCCGGTACCCACCATCCATCGGTTAATTCCTTCAAATCGCTTTTACAATTCGCCAGCAATGCGGCGACCCGTTTCCAGCCGCCGTCATATCTTTTAGCCGCCGTCTCTATTTTTTCTATTTCCTTGCTAATCTGCGCCTCGTATTCCCATTTTACCGTGCAGTGGCCAAAGCTGTCGGGTGTGTATTTCAGATTCACCGATACCGGGTCGTCGGAATACTCCTCTTTCAGTTTTTTTATCTTTTTCCTGTGGTTGTCGATGGCGTTTTCCAGCGTTTTTTCCAGGGTTTGCATGGTATTCAGTCGCTCCCGGATTTGCCCGATCTGCTGTTCTCTATCCTGTATTTCCTTTTCTATTTCAGCCTTGATAGCGTTATAGGCGCCGGCGGCGAACATGATCTTGTGGTAAGGCGTGGCATGGCTTTGCAGATCGGCGCGCAGATCGCTCAGCAGTTCGTCCATCATGGGCTGGAAACGGGCCAATCCGGGGTCGGGGCGTACGGAATCCTCCCAGGATTTGCCGTATTCGAGGGGATAGATGAGGGGCAGGCGGCACTGGAAAGAGCGTTCGTATTCCGATTGTACGTGTCCGCAGAGTTGTTCTTTCGTCTGGATGCCGTCCAGTCTGCTGCCGCCATCTTCGATTTTCAGGTTGCTGATGGTGTAGGTCGTGACCACCCGGAAGGCTTCGGGCATGTGGCGCCAGCGGCGGATATGTTCGTGTTGGGCATCGCGCAGGGTGCGGCCTTTTTCACTCAACTGGAGCACAAAGACGACGATGGTGCTGAGGGGCAGGTTGCGGTCGAGGATGAAGTCCAGGTGTTCTTTTTCCTTGCGGTCGCCACCGAGGCCGGGCAGGTCGATGATGTTGACGGCGGCCAGGGAGGCGTCGTCTTCGAAATAGCGGGCGGGTATTTTGACGAACAGGTTGAAGGGCATTTGTTCGTCGGCGGGTGCGTGTTGCGCGAGTTCGCCGGGGCGGCGTTCTACTGTTTGGCGTATGTCGTGCAGTGCGGTTTTCAGGCTGCCGGCGTCGAGGTTGTCCAGGCGTTCGCCGTTGCTGCGGATGAGGTGGAACTGGTCGTCGTCGCTGCGCAGGTAGATGATGGCCGTAGCGGTGGACGACACGCCTTCTTTCCGGCCGGCGCGCAGGACGTCCTCGATTTCGCGGAAATACCTGCCGCCCTCGTCGGTGCGGATGCCGAGCAATTTGAGGATGAGGGTGGTTTTGCCCACCTGGGTGTTGCCGTAGAGGGCGACGAAGGCGTCGCCCTTGCCCCGTCCGCTTTGGGTAAACTGCCGGAAGGAGGGATCGAAATCGCTCACGAATCGTTCGCGGGCTTCGTAGGCCCAGTCGAGGCGATGCAGGAAAGCCTGCTCCCAGCGCGGCAAAAAGTCGGTTTGTTGCCCTGGCATGGCGCTCAACGATGTTTGATGTAGCCGAGGCGGCGGTTGACCAGGCTTTTGACCTCGGCAATAAAACTCCTCATCTGGGTCAGGCGCAGCCGGATATCGCGGTAGTCGCTTTTCAGGTCGGTTACTTTGAGGTGGGCAGACAAGGCTTTTCGCACGGCGTTTTGCAGCTGATCGGCCAGCCGGGTATAATCTTCGAGGTAGCCGGTTCTCGACTGGTCGTACAATTGTATGGACAGCTCGCGCACCTGTCTTTTTTTGCCGAGTTGTTCGGAAGTTTGCGCCGATTCGCCCACATGGGTAATCAGGGAAGCAAGCGCGGCAGCCACGCGGGCTTTTGGAACAAATGTGGATACGGCATTGAGGCCGGCAGATAAGAGGGAGGGTTTGTTTTGTACGGCCGTCCTTTGCTGTTGAAGGTTGTCGTGAAAAAAAGCGACCCTTTGCGGTTGTTGCATGAGCGCATAAGCCGCCAGTTGGGGCAAATGCCGGAGCGCTTCTTCCAGCTGTTTATCCCGCTCTTTGTCCGAAGGGTTGTCGGAAAGTTCGCCCAGGGGCAGTTTGAGTTGTTCGACCCCGGCGCCATCTTTCATCCGTTCGTTGTAGAAGCGTTTGAGAAAGGCCTTCATGCGGGCGTTCCAGGCTTCCAGTGCGGCGTCTTTCGCTTTTTTGACCGATTTTTCGGAAGGGGCGCCGTGTCGCAGGGTAAAAGTGACGAGGTGTTCCCAGAACGAGCTGTCGCCGCGGCTTTTTTCACCTTCCTGGATAAAATCGGCCAGTTCGGCGCCCAGCGCTTCGTCGAATTGTTTCCAGAACTCGTCTTTGGCGCGTTTGGCGGCGCGTTCGTACAGGTCCATGTATTCCTGCAAAAAGCCGTCCATCACCGTGTGTTCCGACATAAAACCGGTATCGGCCGCCATTCGGATATCGTTGAGGGTATCGAACAGTTTTTGGTCGAACAATTCGGCCAGGCGCATGAGTTGCAGGGTTTCGGCCTGCACGTTGTGGCTGGCGTATTTGCGCAGCGCCTCCGAGAGTTGCGCCCGCCAGTGGTCGATATGCTGTTCGCCGGTGTTGATCACCCGGTCCCATTCGGCGGGTTGGAGGCCCAGTTTTTCGATCAGGACGGCTTTGAGCGCCTGTCCGTCGTGGTTTTTTTGGTCGTTGCGGGGGATCACGTAGAGTGGTTCACTGCCGTCGAACCACTGGCGGAATTGTTCGTGGGCATCCAGTTCCTGATAATTGGCCACATTGCCCACCACAAGGATGTAACGGGCGGCGGCGATTAGGGAAAACACGACGAGCTGGTCCGATTCGGAGTTTTCCCCGGGGTTTTGATGTAGTTTTTCCCAGCCCGGCAGCAGCAGAAAGCCGTAGCCCCCGGCGCCGAAAACGAGCGGCGGCACCTGCAATTCAAGCATGATGAACAGTTCGCCTTCCGGCGCTTGCTTTTCAGCGCAGGCGATTTTGCCAAAATCTTCACGGTTGGTTATTTTCTCGCGACGGATGTTGTCGCTTTTATCCCTGTTTTTCCAGGAATAGAGGTGTACGAAGGGTTGCGGTTCGTTTATGCCTTCCGTTTCGCGCACCCAGACGGGCAGTCTCTCCCCTTCCCCGCCGCGGCCGGAGAGTAATTTGCCCAGGTCGTACAACTGGCTGATGAGGGTGGATTTGCCAGCACCGCCCATACCCGCGATACCAACAACGTATTCGCCCTGCAGCAACTGGAGGATGGTGGTCTGGCGCAGGATGTTTTCGAGGTTCCTGATTTCGGGCGCTCGCGCAGGAAACAACCGGCCCGAAGCGTCGAGCAGGCCGCGCAACTGGCGGTTGATGGCGCCGAGCAGCACCCTGGGATCGGAAGGGACCGATGTAAAAGACAGGTCCGAAATGGATTCGGGGTTAATAACGGGCTTATCCGGCATGAAGATTCATTTGTTTTGGGTGATGATTATCGGGAAACAGCGTGCGCCCAAATGTAGAAGGATTCGGTCAAGATTCGGAACAGGACAACAGCCTCTTTTTTTTATCCTGCATAGTCCTGTAATACATCGTCAGAGACCGGAAATGGCCAAGTAAAGGAGTCGAACGCCGCGTTCCAAATTTTTCGAGGCCGTATGGTCGCCTGCAACGCCGCGTTCCGAATCTTTCAAGGCGGCCTGGTCGCCTGAAACGCCGCGTTCCGAATCTTTCAAGGCAGCATGGTCGCCTGAAACGCCGCGTTCCGAATCTTTCAAGGCCGCATGGTCGCCTGAAACGCCGCGTTCCGAATCTTTCAAGGCGGCACGTTCACCTGAAACGCCGCGTTCCGAATCTTTCAAGGCGGCTAGGTCACCTGAAACGCCGCGTTCCGAATCTTTCAAGGCGGCATGGTCACCTGAAACGCCGCGTTCCGAATCTTTCAAGGCGGCATGGTCGCCTGAAACGCCGCGTTCCGAATCTTTTGAGGCCATACGTTCACCTGAAACGCCGCAAAAAAGATCTGATCTGCGCCCGGAATGTCTTGAAACGCCCAGCGCAGAACCCGGGTACGGCCGGACAAGACCTGGATCGGGCCGTTTCAGATCAGGGTTGTGGTAATCGGGTATGATAACGCGCGGTTTCAGGTGTGGGGAGGGGCGTTTCAGGACAGGAACGGCGCGTTTCAGGTGAAGGTTGGGGTGAGGGCTGATTTGGGTTGCGCCGTTTCAGGTCTGGGGAGGGGCGTTTCAGGTCTGGAGTGCTGCGTTTCAGGTTTATTGCCGGCTGTTTCAGGTCTGGGACGCTGCGTTTCAGGTTTATTGCCGGTCGATTCAGGTCTGGAGCGGCGCGTTTCAGGTTTAAAACGGAAGAAAATTTCAGAAAAAGGCAAAAATTAACATTTCAATTGCTTTTGACTACTTGACAAGGGCTTTTGGCCAACCATAATTTTGCCCCCGAGAAAACCGTAATACTGCCTGCCGAGGTTTTTGATTGTTTTGATTTTCTCACTTATTAATTTTTTTTCCAAATGAAAACGTATGTTTCTTTCGAATTCAAGTCGGCACTCGGCGAGGCCGGTCTGACACAGTTTGCGGTCAATGTTTTGTCGCGCATGAAGGGCAATCCGAAATTTGCTTCTTTGAAAAACCATGTTGAAACCGACCTTCAGTTGGCGTCGGATCGGTTTGCCGCGGCCATTCTGGAGGCTGCCGACGGGAGTCGCACCAGGATTGCGGAAAAGCGCATGCGCCGGCAGGAATTGCTCGATGTACTGGAGCGGATCGCCGTTCAGCTCATTGTGCTGGCCGACGGCGACGAGTCGGTCATCCTCGATGCGGGTTTTAATCCGCGTCGCCGGACGGGTCAGCGCACCGACGGCACGCCGGATCAGGTGACGGGTTTGCGCGCCAGTTCGGGTTACCGCCCCGGTGAAGTGTTGCTCGAGTACAACGCTGCTGCCCGGGCCCGCATGTACGGCGTGGAATGGAGCACCGATCAGGGCGCCAGCTGGCACAACGGCATCTATCCCAGCGCCCGCCGCGCGGTGGTGACGGGCTTGCCCAGCCGCCAGGAAGTGTGGTTCCGCGTGTTTGCCATGGGTACCCAGCAACGCAAGGGCGCGCCGAGCAACCCCCTGCCCTATTTCGTGCAGTAACGACACCCCATCAAACCTTGAAACCGCCGCCGGGCCTTTGCCTGGCGGCGGTTTTTTTGTTTGTTCAGCCTGGCGCGGGGTGTGATGCACAGGCCTTGCTGGCAATTTATCTTGTGGAATAAAGAACAACCCTTTTGAAAATCCGCTCAAATCCGCTCAAATCCGCGTCATCCACGTTGCTATCCACACTTCCGAAATCCTCGAAAAAAGAAACGAGGGACGCAACATCGGTAGCAAAAGCGACCCACCGTCCCCCACCCCATAGGGGCGCAACGTCGGTAGCAAAAGCGACCCACCGCCCCCCGCCCCATAGGGGCGCAACATCGGTAGCAAAAGCGACCCACAGCCCCCCGCCCCATAGGGGCGCAACATCGGTAGCAAAAGCGACCCACAGCCCCCCGCCCCATAGGGGCGCAACATCGGTAGCAAAAGCGACCCACAGCCCCCCGCCCCATAGGGGCGCAACATCGGTAGCAAAAGCGACCCACCGCCCCCCGCCCCATAGGGGCGCAACGTCGGTAGGAGCGCAATATCGGTAGCAAAAAGAACGTGTGTGCGAGGTCCCGTCCCGGAGGGACGCAACATCGGTAAACATACCTTATGCCGCGATGCGGCTGATCGGGATGGAGGCAGTCCATCGGGTTCAGGGCAAATGGTATCCGAATACCCTGGTAATTTCTATTTTTATGCGTTTGCCCATCCCCCCACCGGCACCATCCGGCACCATTTTTGTCGCCCCCGCCCCGAACCAAATACCACCCCGCCAAATGCAGCTTTACCTCGATTCCTTTGGCGCCTATTTGTCGGTTCGCAACGGGCAGTTTGCCGTACGAACCCGGACGGAAGCCGAACGCTGTTTTGCGGTGCGCGATGTCGGCGCCATCTTGCTGACCAAAGGTACCGCCATGAGCACGGATGCGGCCTTGCTGGCTGCCGGGCACGATATTCCGGTACTGCTCATCGACGCACAAACTCATTTTCCGCTGGCTCAGCTGAGTCATGGCAGACCGGGCAGTATTGCCGAATTGCGGCGAACGCAGGCGTTATGGTCGCGACAAGCGGAGGGGTTCAGTTGGGTAGCGCAATGTACTGCCGAAAAAATTGCGCGCCAGCGCGTCCTGTTGGTACAATTGGCCGAACGGCCGGACGCGCCGCCGGGGTTTGCCGTTGAAACCGGGGGCGCGCGACAGGTGCTGGCGGCCCTGGAACGGTCGTTCCGGCAATGGTCGGCGCCGGCGACCTGGGATGCCGACAGCATGAGCCGGACAGCCGAACAGTTTCGCGGACAGGAAGGTACCGCCTCGCGCCTGTATTTCCAGCAACTGGCCAAACACCTCGCCCACCGGGGGTATCGCTTCGAAGGACGGCAGCAACGCCCGGCGTTCGATCCGTTCAATGCGCTGCTCAACTACCTGTATGGCATGCTTTACACGAACGTCCATCTGGGGCTGCTCAAATGCGGGCTCGACCCGTATATGGGCGTCCTGCACGCCGACCAGTGGGGCGCGCGGCCTACCCTGGCCTTCGACGCCATAGAGCCCTACCGCCCCTGGGCCGATGCCGTGGCGCTCGACCTGATGACCGATCCCCTGTTTGGCGCTGACGACGCCTTCCAGCCCGACCCCGACGAACGCGGCCTATGGCTGGCGCCGGCAGGAAAAGACCGGGTGATCGGAGCCATGCTGGATTTTCTGAATACTACCGAAACCTACGACCGCCGCCGCCTGCGCCGTTCTGTTCATATCGACCTCGACATGCAGAAAATCGCGGCACTGGTGAGAGGGGTGGGCGACCGGAGTGAATAGACAGTTTTTTTATTTGACAGGATATACAGGATCGGTCAGCTTCGCCGACAGGCGTATTATTCTGTAAATCTTGTACATCCTGTCAGCGCATATACACCCGAGTTGCTTATTGCCCATGCTGCGTGGGCATCATCCTGTAAACCTTGTACATCCTGTCAGCGCATAAATTTGTCAAATAACACAACAAACCGCTACACAATGAAAAAGGCGCTTTATCTGATGCTGTTGTTTGTTCTGTCCGTCGCGCCGGGCGCGCGGGCGCAAGATCCCGACCTGGAAGAAGACGAGTTCAGCGTGCTTGAAAACATCTTCCGCACCAGCGAACTCGACGACGAGACGCCTGTCAATGCCCGGGCGCGCCGCGCCAGTCCGCGCGACAAGCGTATGAGCGCCCCGATAGGCGCACAGCGCATCGGGTGTATATGTATGGACGACACGCGCAGCGACGCCCACAGTTCGGGGGCGTGCAGCGGCAGGGGTGGTGTGCGCTACTGGTTGTATCGCACACTCGGAGGGGACACCCTGCGCATACTGACGGGCCGGCACGAGCAGCACCCGCATCCGCTCGACTCGGCCGAACGCAGCGCGCTCAATCCGCCCGCGGCGCCCAGGCCTCCCCGCGGCGGTATCGGACCGGCCGTCACCCAGTTGCAACCCATCATCATCAGTCCTGCGCTGGCGCCCGGCGGCGGGCAGGCGCCTGTGTCCGACGGCGGCTGGTTCAACTGGAGCGATGCGGCCACGGTCACCGGCGGCGGCATCACCCTGTATTTGTCGTTGCGCCTGTTGTTGCGCTGGATTGATTCGCACCAAGCCCTTGTGAGATATGCACTACGTCATTTGTTACGATTTGGAAAACGACCGACTGCGCGATCGCGTCGCAAAACTCCTCCAAAAACAGGGGTGTAGCCGGGTTCAACGCTCGGTATTCGTGGCGCGCGGATTCGAGCGGCGGGAGTATTCGGCACTGCGCACGGCCCTGCGGCGTTTGCTGGCCCGCCACCCCGGCGGGCCGGCCGACAGCCTGTTGTTCATCCCCCTGCGGGAGGGTGAGGAAACCCGTATCGAGGCTATCGGACTTAACAATGCTGTTACGTCACTTGCAGCGCCGCCTTTAAAAATTATCCTGTAAAAGGCTTGTGCCGACGTCAAAAGGCTGGATATATTTGCCGTACGTATTACAGTTGGTACGTCTGCTAAACCATCATCTGCGAAAGGGCGGATTGCGACTGTAATAAAAATATGCAGCTTCTTTTTTTCGCTTGCCTGCTAAACCATCATCTGCGAAAGGGCGGATTGCGACGAAAAGCCGCCATTTTACAGGAAAGTGCCGGTTGGTCTGCTAAACCATCATCTGCGAAAGGGCGGATTGCGACACTGAATTGTTGTTCAAACCATCATCTGCGAAAGGGCTTTTGCACCCGCCGAGAATACACTTGCAGCATTTTTGCGGTTTCTGCTAAACCATCATCTGCGAAAGGGCGGATTGCGACATTGATTAAGCCCTGCGCGACCTGCTAAACCATCATCTGCGATGGTCGGTTGCAGTAGTAAAAAACTTGTGTTGGCTGCCTAAACCATCATCTGCGAAAGGGCGGATTGCGACGGATCGAGGGCTGGTCGGAGGCCTCCTTCGCCGAGACTGCTAAACCATCATCTGCGAAAGGGCGGATTGCGACTTTTTACCTACTCTTTATGGGATTTTCGGCACCTCCCTGCTAAACCATCATCTGCGAAAGGGCGGATTGCGACTCCGGGGCGGGGGCCGCCGCGTGGTTTTTTTTTCTGCTGCTAAACCATCATCTGCGAAAGGGCGGATTGCGACGCGTGAAGCAGGCCCTTCTCAAACTTCTTTGTGAACTGCTAAACCATCATCTGCGAAAGGGCGGATTGCGACTGTTTTTACTAAGGTTGGTGTCTATAGTATATCGTGACTGCTAAACCATCATCTGCGAAAGGGCGGATTGCGACAACCAAATGAAAACACGATTGTGAAAAACCTTCTCACCTGCTAAACCATCATCTGCGAAAGGGCGGATTGCGACTAGACACAATGACGTAAGTTATTGATTGTCAGGGCTGCTAAACCATCATCTGCGAAAGGGCGGATTGCGACCACACGTGGCAGCCTGGTATCGTCTTCGCCCAGGATAGCTGCTAAACCATCATCTGCGAAAGGGCGGATTGCGACTTTTTCTTTTTCATTTTGCATTTTTTATTTAAAAACTGCTAAACCATCATCTGCGAAAGGGCGGATTGCGACATTTGTGGATTTGTTCTTTCATTTGCGGTGAAAGACTGCTAAACCATCATCTGCGAAAGGGCGGATTGCGACTGTACTTAGAAATAAGTCCTATTGGACACTTTATGGACTGCTAAACCATCATCTGCGAAAGTGCGGATTGCGACAGCGATTTTGTTCATAATACTCTTTGTAATGAGTTGCTGCTAAACCATCATCTGCGAAAGGGCGGATTGCGACTCCCATCATTGAGTTCAATGGCGGTTTTTCCCAAAGACTGCTAAACCATCATCTGCGAAAGGGCGGATTGCGACGAGCCAGAAAAGTTCCTTTTCATGTGGGCCAGTGCCTGCTAAACCATCATCTGCGAAAGGGCGGATTGCGACCTATATTATAAGCACCATTGGCGCTTGCTCGACGACTGCTAAACCATCATCTGCGAAAGGGCGGATTGCGACAGGCAAAAGGTACTTCGACGCGACCGACACAAGCGCTGCTAAACCATCATCTGCGAAAGGGCGGATTGCGACGTTTGTTAATTAACGACTGCCATATTTTTAGGAAACTGCTAAACCATCATCTGCGAAAGGGCGGATTGCGACTACTACAGTGAAGCCATTCCAGAATGTGATCACATCTGCTAAACCATCATCTGCGAAAGGGCGGATTGCGACTGACCCGCAAGGTTGTAATCGGAGATAACTTGGTGACTGCTAAACCATCATCTGCGAAAGGGCGGATTGCGACCCCTGCCCGACCAATCGCCTCGACGAGCAATCGCCAACTGCTAAACCATCATCTGCGAAAGGGCGGATTGCGACATGCGATGACGTTGGGGGCCGTGATTGCATTGATGCCTGCTAAACCATCATCTGCGAAAGGGCGGATTGCGACACCATGATCTCTACCGTCCACCCATGCGACTCGAATCTGCTAAACCATCATCTGCGAAAGGGCGGATTGCGACCTCGTTGTGGAAGCCCCCGCAATTGAAAGTACCGGACTGCTAAACCATCATCTGCGAAAGGGCGGATTGCGACAAAGCCAGCGGCGACGGGCTGGAGCCGTCCGTTGCTGCTAAACCATCATCTGCGAAAGGGCGGATTGCGACCCCTGAGTATACAAGGCATATTCGTGATCAATTCCAATCTGCTAAACCATCATCTGCGAAAGGGCGGATTGCGACATCACTCCCCCTTTTCACCTACTTATCAAGGGTCTGCTAAACCATCATCTGCGAAAGGGCGGATTGCGACCCCTTTTACTATTCGCAACGGCCAGACATATACTGCGCTGCTAAACCATCATCTGCGAAAGGGCGGATTGCGACATTGGATTGGCAGTGATGCCCAGTCCTATTATCTCCGCTGCTAAACCATCATCTGCGAAAGGGCGGATTGCGACTTCATTGGCAAGCCACTCCGGATTGATAAGAATTTCTGCTAAACCATCATCTGCGAAAGGGCGGATTGCGACCTGTTTACTTTAAATCCGGGTTTAGCAGTATTGACTGCTAAACCATCATCTGCGAAAGGGCGGATTGCGACGTTAGTTTCATTATAATTACCAGATGTTATTTTTGTCTGCTAAACCATCATCTGCGAAAGGGCGGATTGCGACAGTAATAGAACAAAAGGAACTAGATTGCCAGTTCTGCTAAACCATCATCTGCGAAAGGGCGGATTGCGACTACTAATAAAGAAGCATGATCTATTACGATTATACTGCTAAACCATCATCTGCGAAAGGGCGGATTGCGACTATTTTTAGCTGAAACTACCGTCAAATTGTAAATATCTGCTAAACCATCATCTGCGAAAGGGCGGATTGCGACGACATAATATTGTCGTGGAGAAACAATTATGTTGTCTGCTAAACCTTCATCTGCGAAAGGGCGGATTGCGACGTGAATCAGAGATTACTCTCATGTCATTACTTTAAGACTGCTAAACCATCATCTGCGAAAGGGCGGATTGCGACGAAACGAACCAGATTGATCATTTGGCGACTATGTATCTGCTAAACCATCATCTGCGAAAGGGCGGATTGCGACTTGCGAAGTTGTTTGGTCACCGTTAGCAAAGACGGTTCTGCTAAACCATCATCTGCGAAAGGGCGGATTGCGACTAGCCGATGGTAGTGATCCATCAAACTTTTTAATCACTGCTAAACCATCATCTGCGAAAGGGCGGATTGCGACAATATTTTTTTCCTGACTCTTGAATTTCAAGAGTGCTGCTAAACCATCATCTGCGAAAGGGCGGATTGCGACCCTTATGAGAAAGCGGTGGAGCGATTGATGGCGAGTCTGCTAAACCATCATCTGCGAAAGGGCGGATTGCGACTATCAGATGAGTTCGCTGGCGATGGCCATCTTCTTCCGCTGCTAAACCATCATCTGCGAAAGGGCGGATTGCGACACCGTCAAAGTCACTTTGTGGTATGCTCGTTTCGAGACTGCTAAACCATCATCTGCGAAAGGGCGGATTGCGACTCTAACCTTCAAACTTTTTATCGCTCGTAAGGATTGCGCTGCTAAACCATCATCTGCGAAAGGGCGGATTGCGACCTTCCCAAAACTTGTATGGCCTGGTCGATTTCTCATACTGCTAAACCATCATCTGCGAAAGGGCGGATTGCGACGAGCCAGATGCTTCGCCGGATGAGATGGTTGATGCATCTGCTAAACCATCATCTGCGAAAGGGCGGATTGCGACTACAGTTGCATTGGTGTGCAAGAAGGTCAATTTTACCCTGCTAAACCATCATCTGCGAAAGGGCGGATTGCGACCCAATTACAAAAAATTGAGTTTTAGTTGTTTTAGCTGCTAAACCATCATCTGCGAAAGGGCGGATTGCGACTGAACTGAAGCAGTTCAAGCCATCCGCCAATTTTCAGTACTGCTAAACCATCATCTGCGAAAGGGCGGATTGCGACCTGTTGCTCGACAATCTGTTGTTTCTGTGCGATAAGCTGCTAAACCATCATCTGCGAAAGGGCGGATTGCGACACCGATCCATATTCCATTGTTGGGAATAAGTAGTCTGCTAAACCATCATCTGCGAAAGGGCGGATTGCGACTAATGAGTTTACCCTTCTCATTTTTTCTCTCACTCTGCTAAACCATCATCTGCGAAAGGGCGGATTGCGACAGAGTTTCTTTTAACATAAAAATCTTCTCTGATCTGCTAAACCATCATCTGCGAAAGGGCGGATTGCGACCAGAGTAGCAATGAAAACCCTCATTTCGTGATCTTCTGCTAAACCATCATCTGCGAAAGGGCGGATTGCGACGTAATTTAACGTTTTCTTAACGCTTTTGTCGGAAAGACTGCTAAACCATCATCTGCGAAAGGGCGGATTGCGACACGTAAACGTCAACCTGTCATGCGCCGCAGTTGTCGCTGCTAAACCATCATCTGCGAAAGGGCGGATTGCGACTAGGAACCTTACCCGTAAGGAGGGTAAGACAAATACTGCTAAACCATCATCTGCGAAAGGGCGGATTGCGACATTACGGAAGGTTCAATCTAACCTTCAAACTTACTCTGCTAAACCATCATCTGCGAAAGGGCGGATTGCGACATCCTCTCAAAGGATAAGGTTCCTACACCTAATGTAGGCTGCTAAACCATCATCTGCGAAAGGGCGGATTGCGACTGCTTCTTTTGTCTTTTCCTCTTCCCGGTAATAATCGCTGCTAAACCATCATCTGCGAAAGGGCGGATTGCGACCTCAATAAGTGAAACCCAAGAATTGCATCTTGTATTTCTGCTAAACCATCATCTGCGAAAGGGCGGATTGCGACTGATGACGGTGTCAATATGTCTGATACCTACGACCTGCTAAACCATCATCTGCGAAAGGGCGGATTGCGACCATCCCAAAATAACTACGTTCTCCAACTAACCGAGCACTGCTAAACCATCATCTGCGAAAGGGCGGATTGCGACCACCCGGCTCCGACTCGGCGAACGGCGCCTGCTTGCTGCTAAACCATCATCTGCGAAAGGGCGGATTGCGACCGGATAGACGTGGGCGCGGTTCAGTTTCTTGGCGCTGCTAAACCATCATCTGCGAAAGGGCGGATTGCGACCTTTGATCAATTTTTTACAAAGTTTGATATACGTACCTGCTAAACCATCATCTGCGAAAGGGCGGATTGCGACTGATTACCGCTTGCATCCCTTGGGTGGCTTCAACCAACTGCTAAACCATCATCTGCGAAAGGGCGGATTGCGACGACTTCTTGAAGACCACGAGTTCAATCTTGTGCCTGCTAAACCATCATCTGCGAAAGGGCGGATTGCGACCTTTAAACAATTTTGCGTCGAGGGAGAAAACCTTGGAGTCACTGCTAAAGCATCAACTGCGAAAGGGCGGATTGCGACTGTTGAAAATGTGCGCTTTGCAACTTTGTCAACGTGTCTGCTAAACCATCATCTGCGAAAGGGCGGATTGCGACCGACGCCACCAATCTCCGCGACAATCTGCGCGAATCTGCTAAACCATCATCTGCGAAAGGGCGGATTGCGACTGTATGCGCATATAGGCGCGGGTGAATAATTGGCGCTGCTAAACCATCATCTGCGAAAGGGCGGATTGCGACGTATTTACTAAGGTCTAAAGGGTCAAAGTTGGTTTTCTGCTAAACCATCATCTGCGAAAGGGCGGATTGCGACAGCCTTCGGCGGCAAGACCCAGGAACAACTGTTCCACTCTGCTAAACCATCATCTGCGAAAGGGAGGATTGCGACGGCTTTGATAACGACAGCGAAGAAGCGGAGGTATTCTGCTAAACCATCATCTGCGAAAGGGAGGATTGCGACCAATACATAGTAACTCGTGCGCTTTGAATTACTATCTGCTAAACCATCATCTGCGAAAGGGAGGATTGCGACTCCCAGTTGAATTCACAACTGGCTTCAAAAGCCTTCTGCTAAACCATCATCTGCGAAAGGGAGGATTGCGACACAGATTAGCTAATTTAGCAGCTTCTTTTACGTTCCTGCTAAACCATCATCTGCGAAAGGGAGGATTGCGACACGCAAAGGGAAAAGAGTTTGAAGTACTCACCTCGTCTGCTAAACCATCATCTGCGAAAGGGAGGATTGCGACACCGAGTACAAATGCTGAACGCAAAAGTTAAGGTGGCTGCTAAACCATCATCTGCGAAAGGGAGGATTGCGACTCTTTCACGTAGTTTATTGCCGATTGGGCAAATACGACTGCTAAACCATCATCTGCGAAAGGGAGGATTGCGACCTGCCCGCCGCTCGATACTGGGAAAGCGTCCTGTTGACTGCTAAACCATCATCTGCGAAAGGGAGGATTGCGACAGCCACCGGAAACTAAAAATGCTAGCAGTAATGCTACTGCTAAACCATCATCTGCGAAAGGGAGGATTGCGACTACGGACAAGGTGACCAGATCGAACCAACTTGGTAAGCTGCTAAACCATCATCTGCGAAAGGGAGGATTGCGACGACCGATACCGATACGATCGCATTATTGTTAATAAGCTGCTAAACCATCATCTGCGAAAGGGAGGATTGCGACTGCCGGCAGCCGCGTAGTTCTTTGCGTTCATCAAACGCTGCTAAACCATCATCTGCGAAAGGGAGGATTGCGACGATTCTTGGGAGACTTGGATCGAGTACAAGTTCGCCTGCTAAACCATCATCTGCGAAAGGGAGGATTGCGACGCATGTTTGGCCCCAACCGGTGCCGCATTGTCATGACTGCTAAACCATCATCTGCGAAAGGGAGGATTGCGACACCTGGCAATTCGCTTGGTCGAAAATGCAATTCTGCTAAACCATCATCTGCGAAAGGGAGGATTGCGACGGAGGAAAGTTTTTATGGACGCTGATATACTGCTCGGCTGCTAAACCATCATCTGCGAAAGGGAGGATTGCGACCATCGTGAAAATTCTCTTTTGTAAACGAATCAGTTAAACTGCTAAACCATCATCTGCGAAAGGGAGGATTGCGATCCCGAGTACTCGGGACTAAACCATCATCTGCGAAAGGGAGGATTGCGACAGGTTATGATTTGCATGGCCCAGAGTTTATTCGCTTATTCTGCTAAACCATCATCTGCGAAAGGGAGGATTGCGACTCGACTTGTTGCACGGTGGCAATGGCTTTTGAATTTGACTGCTAAACCATCATCTGCGAAAGGGAGGATTGCGACTACTCTGGTAGAAGAGCACACATAATCAAAATCCCCTGCTAAACCATCATCTGCGAAAGGGAGGATTGCGACGTTAAAAGGGTTTACTTTAACGCTTCATCGCGTGTCTGCTAAACCATCATCTGCGAAAGGGAGGATTGCGACCACTTGTTAAAAGACGATACGCTGTTTCCTGATCCTGCTAAACCATCATCTGCGAAAGGGAGGATTGCGACTATATAGTTAATATAGGTGATGAGGTTTTCAATTAACCTGCTAAACCATCATCTGCGAAAGGGAGGATTGCGACCATTACCTACAATTAACCCCGCATTTTCTGCTACTGTTCTGCTAAACCATCATCTGCGAAAGGGAGGATTGCGACTGCCCAACTTCTCGCGTCTTGTAATAATATTGTTCTGCTAAACCATCATCTGCGAAAGGGAGGATTGCGACTATTTAGAATCTAAAAAACAATACAACCAAGCGGTACTGCTAAACCATCATCTGCGAAAGGGAGGATTGCGACTGGCAAACTGCTTTACATGAAGAAAAAAAAATACGCTGCTAAACCATCATCTGCGAAAGGGAGGATTGCGACCGGGCCTTTTTTTTGCCCACGAAAGGCAGAGGTACTGCTAAACCATCATCTGCGAAAGGGAGGATTGCGACACGGATGGGGCTAATGACTATCCTCCTTGTCGGCCTGCTAAACCATCATCTGCGAAAGGGAGGATTGCGACTTTCTGGCATTGAGCCATGCGGAGTCTTTTTTCGCTGCTAAACCATCATCTGCGAAAGGGAGGATTGCGACGTCTTTCATCAAAAAACTCAGAAAGAGATTTTAATACTGCTAAACCATCATCTGCGAAAGGGAGGATTGCGACAATTTCTGCATAACTTCGGTGAGAGAAAGAGTTTGATTCTGCTAAACCATCATCTGCGAAAGGGAGGATTGCGACACCTAAATCCGTTCAGCCTAAGAAAGGCAAACAGGATACTGCTAAACCATCATCTGCGAAAGGGAGGATTGCGACTCGAAAACCCTTTTTTAAGGGATTCCAACATTTCATTGCTGCTAAACCATCATCTGCGAAAGGGAGGATTGCGACATTATAGTTTTAAGAGCATGTTGAGGAATTTAATTTGGCCAATTTTCCAGGCGATTAAGGATTACCGAACAATTGGCTAAAAGGATCCAGGATTCCGAACTTTCTACGGTTTTCTCTCGATCCTTGTCTAGTCGGCGAAAGAAATTGAACCATGCAAAGGTTCGTTCGACCACCCAACGCCATCGGATGGGCACAAATCCCTGGACTGTTTCGGGGCGAGACGCATGCTCCACCACGGCCTCGGTATGTTGCTCGACCCACCTGAGAAATCGACCTTGGTAGGCACCATCGACCAAGACCTTGCGCAAGCGGGCCCAGCGCCTTCGGCAGCGTTCCAGGACCGTACAGCCTTCAACGGCATCAGAAGAATTGGCTGCTCGAACAACTACGCCGATAACCAAACCCAGGGTGTCTACAACATGCCGTTTTCGGCCGTTGACCTTTTTGAAAGGGTCCAGACCCCGATGCCGGCTGACAAAGGGCACACTCTTAATGCTTTGACTATCAACGCAAACCAGACTCGGGTCTGCTTCTTTATCCGATAAATAGCGTTCCATCTGCCCTAAATACAGGTTCAGCATATCAATCGTTCCGTCCCGCGTCCAGCGCCGAAAGTAATACACAATCGTCCATTTGGGGTATTCCTTTGGCAAATTCCGCCATTGGAGCCCCGTTCGGGCCACAAATAACATAGCATTGCTGATCGCTCGTAAATCATGTTTGCGCTTTCGTTTGCAATTCAACACAACCTTCATAACTTCCCATTGGGAATCAGTGAGCTCAGTAAATTGAGTGACCATAACCGAAGAATTAGACACTCAAAAGGTATGGACTGATTCCCTTTTTTACGCTCCTACGAAAAGCTCAACATGTTCTAAGCAGGGACACGATTTTGTGAATGACTGCTAAACCATCATCTGCGAAAGGGAGGATTGCGATCCCGAGTACTCGGGACTAAACCATCATCTGCGAAAGGGAGGATTGCGACACATGAATAATGGGGTGTTTGAGATGATGAAAAAACTGCTAAACCATCATCTGCGAAAGGGAGGATTGCGATCCCGAGTACTCGGGACTAAACCATCATCTGCGAAAGGGAGGATTGCGACCCGATTATATGCCAAAGTATTTCTGCACAGCCGCACTGCTAAACCATCATCTGCGAAAGGGAGGATTGCGACACGCGGCTTGGTCTGTGATTCCGTAAACATTGCGATACTGCTAAACCATCATCTGCGAAAGGGAGGATTGCGACTGGGCGAACGCGGACCGGAACTTGTTAACCTGCCCTGCTAAACCATCATCTGCGAAAGGGAGGATTGCGACCGTTGACCCAGCTTTCCGCTCCGGCGGTTTTTGGGCTCTGCTAAACCATCATCTGCGAAAGGGAGGATTGCGACGTGATGTTGTAGTCATTCAGCACCCATGCCGACCAGCTGCTAAACCATCATCTGCGAAAGGGAGGATTGCGATCCCGAGTACTCGGGACTAAACCATCATCTCAAAAGGTATGGACTGATTCCCTTTTTTACGCTCCTACGAAAAGCTCAACATGTTCTAAGCAGGGACACGATTTTGTGAATGACTGCTAAACCATCATCTGCGAAAGGGAGGATTGCGATCCCGAGTACTCGGGACTAAACCATCATCTGCGAAAGGGAGGATTGCGACCCATGAATAATGGGGTGTTTGAGATGATGAAAAAACTGCTAAACCATCATCTGCGAAAGGGAGGATTGCGATCCCGAGTACTCGGGACTAAACCATCATCTGCGAAAGGGAGGATTGCGACGGTTCGCATCCCCCGCGGCACCATTATCTCTACGGTCTGCTAAACCACTTCAAATATTGCCGGCGCCAGTGAAGTAGTATTTAAAATCGATGGAACAGGGCTCATTCAGCTCACTGATACCTATGGAAACGTGTTTACACAGGCAGTATGGATACAACCAGGTTTTGATAAAATAACCTTGAATTTGCCTGATGGACTGAAAGGGGCTTTGGTATTTTACCGAGTCTCCTTTGATCATGCCCTTGAGTCGGGCAAATTATTAAATGTCGGATATTGATTTTCCGAGAACAAACACCCTGTACCGGCACTTGACAGATATTTGGCATGTATTCCAAGTGCCGGTATGGGGACTGAATGAAAAGCATCCTATGAAAAATACCTTACTCGCGTGTTGTTTTTCCCATCTTGCCTTAGTACTTGCCGGACAAAACATCATTTACGTTAACGGCTCTTCAAATGGCGCTAACACAGGAACGGCGTGGTCAGATGCCTACAACGATTTGCAGGATGCTCTGAACCAAGCTACTGCCGGCGATCAAGTCTGGGTGGCAACTGGAACTTACTTCCCCGATACGGCTGCCGATCGATCGAAGTCTTTCCCTTTAAAAAAAGGGGTTTGGCTGATTGGTGGATTCGAGGGTACGGAAACTACACTTGCAGAACGCGACCCCGGCGAATTTCCTACATTACTCAGTGGCAACATTGGAGCCCCCCTGGTGCTTACAGATAACTCTTTTCACATCCTTTTATCAAATAATGCTGACAGTAATACCGTACTGGATGGCTTTATTATAGAAGGCGCTTACGGTATCGATCCTAACGGCAGTATCGATAATCCGGATTTTTTTGGTGGGGGGATCACATTTCGTACCACTTTGCCCAACACCTTGCTGAACCCGATAATAAGAAATTGCATTTTCCGGAAGAATACGGCGGACAAGGGAGGCGCCGCCTCATTTTACCTAAATGCAGGCGGGTATGTGTCCCCAAGGATCGAGAATTGTCTTTTCGTCGACAATAATGCTAAAACAGATGGCGGAGGCCTGTATGTTAGAGGGGGTACCCCGCCAGAACGGGTATTCCTTCTTCACAACTTGATTTTCGAACACAACGTCAGCAAGTGGGCTGGCGGCGGCGTTTTAATCGATCAGTGTTATGGGCATTATCTACTGCAACAGGTTGCTTTCCTTCGAGATACTACCGTACTTAATTTTTACGGCGGCGGTATTGGCTTTAATCCGACGCAAGCAACGATTGATATCCAGATGGATAGCTGCCTCTTCGACTCCTGTAAAAGCACTGATGGAGGGGGATTCAGTTTTTTTTCGCCTGTCACCTTCAATGGAGACGCCCAGATCGGTATCCGAAATACACATTTCAGTCACAATGCTTCAATCTTTGGTGCAGGTGGGGGACTGGCTCTGTACAATGGGTTTAATTCACAAATGAGGCTTACCCTCGAATCCTCCGTCTTCATATCTAATTATTCCTGGAATGGCGGCAGTGGTCTCTATCTTGAAAACAACCAGAACTCGGACACCCGGCTAAGCGTTACGGGGTGCCTGTTCAAAGACAATATGAAGCAATTTTCCGATGGCGGAAACGCCGCATTGTATTATCGGTTCAGTGCAGATGCGCAGGGTACTAAAACTAACCTTTTGCTGGCCAACACTTTGTTTGAAGGTAATGATGGTGGGTTCGCAATCATCGCGGACAAAGCCGGGAAGACGTTTAGCCGCGTCATTAATTGCACTTTTTTCAACAATGGTGTACAAAGCGATATTGCCAAAAACTGGAGCCCAGAGTTCGATGGAATCAACAGTTATAACCGCATGGATGTATATAACACGGCCATAATAAGTGAGACCGATGGCCTGCAGAATATTTTTGGGAACAATGACCCGGGTAACCCCACCATGACCGGATATGACATAGATTATTGCCTACTAAGCTGGCCGGATTGCCTGATGGGCGGAACAGATCATTGTGGCCAGCACATGCTATACGCTATCGACCCAGCCTTTTCAAATAATTCCCTGGTGCCGCAAAACTGTTCCCCAATGGTAAATGCAGGTGTGAATAGCGGAATTGATACCTTAGACCTGCCAGTCGATCTGGCAGGAAATCCGAGGGTCATTTTTGACACCGTTGATATTGGGGCATACGAAGTGCTTACTGGTTGTGGAAATGTGGGTTCCTATACTTTGGAAAGCGTTCAGCAAGAAGTAGAAACAAGGCTGGTCCAAAACCCGGTGCCCGCAGATAAATCGGTGCGCCTTTGGATCCATTCACCGAGAAATAGGACGATTCGAGTGCATATCACCGATTTATGGGGTCGAACCCTTATCCATCATGACCAAGCTGTCTTTGCCGGCACTGATCTGTTACTTATACCGCTGGGCGGTCAATTACCGCCTGGAACGTATTTCATATTTATAACTGATAGAGGACACCTACATGACGTGCACAGGCTTTTTGTTCAAAATAGATAAAGTATATGCCCATAGAACCTTTGTTTGGAGGGGCATAAATTTGGCAGCAAGTCAAAAACGCCAATTCGTAGTGGCACTAAAAAACGGAAGTTGACATAGTCTAGTTCTTGAAAATATAAGAACTTTTCCAAAGAGGTTCCTGTTTTCTATGATCAAATAAATAGTGGATGATGAATTTAACGTGTTGAATTAGTAATTTTGCTTTCAAATGGTACTTGAAGCAATACAGTGTTCTCATTGCGGGGAATCAGTGCCTGTAAAAAAGGAACGGGACTACAGCCAAAGGCACACAACGCTATCGTTGTTTTGCCTGTGAAAAGAGTTTCCTTCGGGACTACTCCTACTTGGCCTACAAACCAGAAATCAAAGCCAAAATTATCCAAATGGCTGTGAATGGGAGTGGGGTGAGAGATACTGCCCGCACGCTTAAAATCAGTCTGAACACCGTATCGAGTCATATTAAAAAAAGTAGTTCGGTTCTTTATGTCAACCCCTCCTACCCTTTCAAAACAAAGGGAGTTGTTTGTCAAGGTAGATGAAATGTGGCCTTTTGCAGGTAAAAAGAAGACACAAAATTGGCTTTGGTGGGTAGAAGATGCTGTAAACGGTAATATCATCGCTTTCACTTTTGGCCGTCGTACAAATGCAACCTTCCGGCGCATACAAAAACTTCTGATCAACGCAGGAATCATAGTTGATTTATGGATTACCGATTCCTGGATTGCTTATCAGGATTGTCTCAACCGAATGGAAGACAAAAGAGCGCTGCAATCATTGGAACAAAAGCATTTAACCCTACGAACCAGAATCAAACGATTAACCAGAAGGACTATCTGTTTCTCAAAATCAATGGATATTCACAACACCCTCATTGGCCTATTCATAAATTCGTTCTTCTTCAACCTTAATCAACACGTTTAATTCATCACCGAAATTTGAATCTGAGGGAGGGGGAGAACCCCAGGGCAGACGCATTAAAACCCGAGCGTTATTTCCCGATATTGATCTGAAAGGGCGCATTTATTGCGTTTTCGATTGATACTGATTTTTTCACTTTGTGATTTCAACAGGTTGAGGGCTATTTTTCGGATAGTAGAGAAGTTCTGAGCAGCATTTCGGATTCGTTTTCTGCTTTGATCTTCACCAAAGAGGACATCTAATGACCAGTGCAGTTGATTTTCCACATTCCAATGGGCTCGGATCAGCCGATTAAACATGGCCGGAGTTGCTTCCAGGCTGCTGATATAGTATCGGGTTTCGTTTTCCACAAGGCCTGTTGAAAGGATGGTACGTTGTGACTGGATTTCAATGACTGATTTCAACCCTTTCCAATCGGGTGCTTGCGCCCAATCTGGGAGTAATTCTGCGGGTAATACGCGACAAGTACGCAATTCTTCACGTCCATGGTTTTTGTCTTCCTGCTGGGCTTTGTTGTTTTCGGCTTGTTTGTCATGCGCTTGAAAGGCTGTGAAGGTGGCCAAACTTAATCCTGCCTGGTTGTCTTTGAGGCCCATGATGTAATCGGCTTGTTTGGTAATGATCTTTTCGGCAATTGTTTTTTGGCAACCCATCGCGTCGAGGGTGATTATGCAACCCGATATTTCCAAAAAATCCAATATCGCGGGAATGGCCGTGATTTCATTTGATTTTGAATCCGTTTTGTATTGAGCCAGACAAAGTTGCAATTCATGACACCAGGCGTGGACCAAATGGATGGCTGATTTGCCTCCCTGGCTATGCGGAGTCTGTTGTTCTTTTTTTGTCGCACTGCCACGAAGTTTCTTCCCGTCGATACTGATGAGAGTGCCTTGTGGCAATTCGATGCTCATCGTCGCCCAATTCAAAAAACATTCCTCAAACATCCGGTAATCAATCAGCGAAACAACCCGGTTAATCGTGTCGTGCGATGGGATTTCGTTCTCGTAGGGTAAATATTTGCGCAACCAAGTCAACTTTTCTTCTCCAAAATCAACAATCTCATCCCAATCTTCAAAACCACTCAGCACCGCGCTGGTCGTTAAAAACAAAACTTCAATGAGCGGATATAATTTTTTTCGGTCGATCCTTGGGTCTTGCACTTTTTCAAGGGCGGCAAGCAAACCTTCAAGCGCGGGCCGGCTTTCTTCCATGACAATTAGTTTTTGCCGGAAAGGTAGAAGTTGGCTTTATCCAACTGCTGATTTTAATGCGTCTGCCCTGGGGGAGAACCCGGCGTTTACCTGAAAAACAACGTTTGAACCAATGCGCGCACAGGTCAATCCCGCCCCCTACCTTTGCCCGCAGGCGGTCTGCCCGGGCTTTTGCTCCTGCCTTGCGACCGGCCAGCCTCCTGTTTCAATATTTGCCTTGTCCGTTATGAGACCCTTCCTGCCTGTCGCCTTGCTGCTCCTTGCCGCCCGTTTGCTCAACGCCCAGACCGACCGCTGGCAACTCAGCGATACCCAGGCCATCCTCTGGCACGTCGGCGAGGGGCTGCCGCACGACGATCATATCGAAATGAGCGGCAAATACCTCTCGGCCGTGGTCCGCTACGGCGTCAGGGAAGACCGCTCGCCTTACCTGCGGCGCGATCTGGTATGGCCTATGCTGCGCACCATTCCCAACAATACGCACGCCAGCCTGACGCGCTCGTTCAAGATCGACCTGATCGGCCTGATCTCGCTCGACAAACGGCCGGTTCGTCAGGAGGTGGTGAACAACATCGCGCTGAATGGCAAACTCCTGATGGAAAGTACGCTCGACGGAAAAATCCAGGTGGCCCGAACGCTGTTCCCTTCGGTGGACCGGCCGGTTTTCTGCGAACTGTACATTTTTACCAATATCAGCGACAAGCCCGTCCAACTCGAAATTCCCGAGATTCGCATCGCCAGCCGGACGCCGGCAGCCGAGGGCGTAGAGGGATCGTACACCCTCCTGGTGCGGAGTTTCCGCTCGGGCGCGCTGACCCTGCAACCCCATGAATCGGCGAGCTGCTACCTGGCTTTCGAAGGCTTGCGGGAAGGGCAAATCCCCGAAGAGCAGGGCATAGAAGACGAACTGGGCAAGCGCAACAAACTGCTTCAGCAACTGTCGGTCAACCTGGTGCTGGAAACGCCCGACGAGGTGCTGAACCGCATGTTTGCCTTTGCCAAAATCCGCGCCGCCGAAAGCATTTTCCAGACCCGCGGCGGTCCGATGCACGGTCCGGGCGGCCTGAGCTATTACGCGGCCATCTGGGCCAACGACCAGGCGGAATACATCAATCCCTTTTTTCCCAGCCTGGGCTACGACTACGGCATCGAATCGGCGCGCAATGCGTACCGGCATTTCGCCCGCTTCATGAACGATGACTACCGGCCCCTGCCCTCCTCCATCATCGCCGAAGGCGACGATATCTGGAACGGCGCAGGCGATCGCGGCGACGCGGCTATGATCGCTTACGGCGCGGCGCGTTTTGCACTTGCTCAGGGCGACCGGCAGATCGCCGAGGAACTGTGGCCGCTCATTACCTGGTGCCTCGAATACAACCGCCGCAAACTCGACGCCCACGGCGTGGTGGCTTCCGATTCGGACGAACTCGAAGGCCGTTTCCCTTCCGGCGACGCCAACCTCTGTACTTCTTCTCTCTACTACGACGCCCTGATCTCGGCGGCTTATCTGGGCAAGGCCCTGGGCAAAGCCCCCCGGCTGACCGATGGCTACCGGCAACAGGCGGCCGACCTGCGCCACAACATCGAACGGCATTTCGGCGCGAAGGTCATGGGCTTCGATACCTACCGCTACTACGAAGGCAACGACAAACTGCGCGCCTGGATCTGCATCCCCCTCACCGTCAATATCTTCGAGCGCCGCCAGGGCACGATCGACGCGTTGTTCTCCCCCGAACTGTGGACGGCCGACGGGCTGGCTTCGCAGTCGGGCGACAAAACCTTCTGGGACCGCTCGACGCTGTACGCGCTTCGGGGCGTGTTTGCCGCCGGCGATACGGAGCGCGGATTGCAGTACCTGCAATACTATTCGCGCCGCCGCTTGCTGGGCGAACACGTGCCCTATGCCGTGGAAGCGTTTCCCGAAGGTAATCAGCGCCATTTATCAGCCGAAAGCGCCTTGTATTGCCGGGTTTACACGGAAGGCCTGTTCGGTTTGCGCCCGACCGGCCTCGACCGCTTCACCCTGACGCCACAGTTGCCCGCCGGCTGGAACGAGATGGCCCTGAAAAACGTGCATGGCTTTCAACAGGTTTTCGATGTGCTGGTGCGGCGCGAAGGCTCGGGCATCCGGCTGACCGTAAAATCGGGATCGACGGTCTGGTTCGATCGCCCCATTGCCAACGGCAGCACGCAGGAAGTGGTGGTGAAGCGGTAGCGGGACGGGGGCTATAATTCAGGCCCTGTTTTTACCCCGGCCCCACACAAACCAAAACGTCGAAGTTACCCTCCATTCAAAAAAGAAACAGCGGCCAACAGGCCCTTCGGTGCAATCGTCCTATCTTGGCCGCAGAACAAATTCCCTGTCCATGACCCTCTTCCGCAAAGGTTCCAAGGCCTACAGCATATTTTATCTCAAATGCCCGCGCTGCCATGAAGGCGAGACGTTCGAGACCGGCTCCTGGTCATTCGTCAAGCCTTTCGACATGCTCGAACGCTGTCCGCACTGCGACCTCAACTACTTCCCCGAACCGGGCTTCTATTACGGCGCCATGTTTATCTCTTATATCTGGACGGGCTGGTTTTGTATTTTATTCATCGCGTTGTTCCATTGGTGGCTGGACTGGGGCCAGAGTGCGGCTTTTACGTTGCTCGGGATTTTTCTGGCCGTCAATTTTGTTTACATCTTCCGGATTTCCCGCCTTATGTGGCTCAATATCAATGTGAAATACAGGGGGCATTGATGATTGCCCGCGCTATTGTTCCATCCCGAAAGCCGACCCCGCAAGGCCGCAAATCCATACTATTTTTGAACTTTCAACGCTGACTCCCATGCTTGAATTTTTAAGTCAACCCTGGCCCTGGTATGTCGCCGGGCCGCTGATCGGCCTGACGGTGCCGCTGTTGCTGTGGATCGGCAACAAAAGTTTTGGAATTTCCTCCACCCTGCGCGACATCTGTGCGGCCTGCGTGCCGGCGGGTATTCCGTTTTTTCAGTACGACTGGCGGGCACGCGCCTGGAACCTGTACTTCGCACTCGGCATCCTGCTGGGCGCGCTGGCCTCGGTGACCATTCTGGCCAATCCGGACCCGGTGCAGATCGCGCCGTCAACCGTGTCGGACCTGCAGGCGCTGGGGCTGCACGACTTTTCGGGTCTGGGGCCTTCGGAAGTGTTTTCCTGGTCGCAGCTGCTGAGCTGGCGTGGTCTGATTTTTACCGTGGTCGGCGGTTTTCTGGTGGGTTTCGGTACGCGGTATGCGGGCGGTTGCACCAGCGGTCATTCGATTTTCGGGTTGTCCACCCTGCAATGGCCTTCGCTGGTGGCGACGATCTGTTTTATGGCCGGAGGGTTTATCACGACCCACCTGATTCTGCCCTTGCTTTTTTAACCTGCAATCCCGAGCTGCCATGACTTCTGTTCGACAAAATTTCCCCTATTTGCTGGCCGGCGCCCTATTCGGCATCCTGCTCACCAAAGCCGAGGTGATCTCCTGGTGGCGTATTCAGGAAATGTACCGCCTGCAATCGTTCCACATGTACGGCGTGATCGGCAGCGCGGTGGTGACCGGCGCGCTGAGCGTATGGCTCATGAAACGTTTCAAGGTCAAAACCCGCGCGGGCGAGGCCATCGTGATCCAGCCCAAAACCTTCGACAAGGGCGTTGTGATCGGCGGTTTGCTGTTCGGTATCGGCTGGGGAATTACGGGCGCCTGTCCGGGCCCCCTCTATGCCCAGATCGGCGCCGGCATGACGGTGGTGATTGTGACGCTGCTCAGCGCCATGGCCGGCACCTGGGTGTACGGCCGCTTCCGCGATCAGTTGCCGCACTGAGTGGCGGGGCGCGGAGTGAGCCGGATATTGCTTTTCTTTGCCGTCATGCGCTGCCTGTTCCCCCTTCTTTTGTTCCTGCTGTGCGCCGGCGTTTTGCCGGGGCAGGAAACGCCGCGCATCCGCAATTTCACCCCCAATGACTATGCTGCCCAAAACCAGAACTGGGCCCTCGCGCAATCGACTGACGGCTGGTTGTACGCCGGCAACAACGGCGGCCTGCTGGAGTTTGACGGGGTGCGCTGGCGCAACCTTTCGCTGCCCGAACGACAGACCGTGCGGGCCGTGGCCCCGGGCGAACACGGTGAAGTTTTTTGCGGGGGCTTCGCCGAATTCGGCTTTTGGTACACCACCGCCAGCGGCCGGCCCGCCTACCGTTCGCTGAGCGCCGAAGTGCGCAGCGACCAGCTCGAACGGGAGGAGATCTGGCATATCCTGCCCGGGCCCGGCTTTGTGCTGTTTCAATCGTTTTCAACGATATACAAGTACGATTACGACAAAATAACGGTGTTGCATCCGCCGGCGTCCATCATGTTTGCCCGGGAGGCCAACGGCTGTATCTACCTGCCGGTGATCGGCCAGGGGTTGTACGAACTGCTGCCCGACAACACTTTTCGCCTCTTGCCGGGCACGGCGCCGCTCTCCGGCGAGATCGTGCAATTCATCGTGCCCAACCGCCAGGGCGGCCTTTGGGCAGGCACCACCAACCGGGGCATCTTCGAGATCGCCGACGGACAATGCCGCCCCTGGCAACACCCGCTCAATGCGGAGTTTCAGCGTTTCCAGCTCAACAAGGCCATTGCCCTGCGCGAGGGCGGCTGGGCGGTGGGCACCATTCTCAACGGCGTTTATGTGCTCGGGCCCGACGGCAGCCTGCGCTACCACCTCAACCGCGAAAACGGCCTGCAAAACAACACGGTACTGGCCTTGCTCGAAGACGCGGCCGGCGACCTCTGGATCGGCCTCGACCGGGGTATCGACCTCGTAGCCCTGCATTCTCCCCTGACCTTTTTCAGCGACCAGACCGGGCGCATCGGCACGGTGTACACGGCGGCGCGCCACGACGGCCTGCTCTACATCGGTACCAACCAGGGCGTGTTCGTGCGGGCGCCGGGCGGCAATTTCCAGCTGGTGGAGGGCACGCAGGGGCAGGTCTGGCAGTTGCAGGTTTTCGGCCGGCAATTGCTCTGCGGACACAACAGCGGCGCCTTCGTCCTGAACGGCCGTACAGCGCGGCGCATCTCTGACGTCACCGGCGGCTGGTGCGCCGTGCCGGCGCCGGGGCGCGACGACCTGCTGGTACAAAGCACGTACACAGGCCTGGTCGTGTTTCGCCGCACCCCCGACGGCAACTGGCAATTCAGCCATCGCGTGACGGGTTTTGCGCAGCCGTTGAAAAAAATCGTGTTCGACTCCGATGGCAAGCTCTGGGGCGCGCACCCCAACAAGGGTTTGTTTCGCCTGCGGCTCAATGCCGATCTGACACAGGTCGAAGAACAGCGGTTTTTTACCCGAGCCGACGGCTTGCTGACCGACTACCAGCTCGACCTGGTGTTTCTGCGCGGCATGTTGCTGGTCAACAGCGACCGGGGCGTGCAACGGGTGCGGATGCAGCAGGAACAGGTGCTTTTTGAAACCCTGCCCGACGCAGCGCGCCAGAAATGGCTGCCGGGCGAAAACGATGATTATTTCCGCATCGACAGCAGCAGCATCCGTTTGCTGAGCGGAGCCTCGATGTACACTTTTTACCTGCCCCTGGTGCCTTATTTTGAAAATGTGGTGCGCCTTTCGGATGGCGAGTACCTGTTTTGTCTGGAGACGGGTTTTGCTCTTCTGAATAAAAAAACCGGGCTGCGCGCGCCCGCGCCGGCCGGCGCCCCGGTCATCCGGCTGCTCGAAAGCGCGGGCGGCGAAGCGGTTGATCCGCGCAAAAGCGGCGAGATTTCATTTTCGGCACGGGAAAACAACCTGCGTTTTTTGTTTGCAGCGCCGAGCTACGGCCGGGCGCCGAAATTCGCCTGGCAACTGGAAGGCTTTTCCGAACAATGGTCGGCCTGGCAAAACACCGGCGAAAAAGACTTTACCAACCTGCCGCCGGGCAAATACACCTTTCGGGTGCGGGCGGAAGGCAGTCCCGACGAAGCCTCCGTCTCCTTTCGCATTCAGCCGCCCTGGTACCTGTCGATCTGGGCCGCCCTGTGTTACCTCTTCCTGGCCTTTCTGCTGCTCGGCAGCGTGGAGCGCTACAGCCGCCGCCGGCTGGAACTCCAGCGCCGCCGCCTCGAAGCCGTGGCAGCCCAGGAACTCGAACGCCAGCGCGCCAGCGCGGAAAGCGAAAAACTGCTGCTGGAGGTGGAAAACAAAAACCGCGAATTATCCAACGCCGCCCTCAACCTGATCCGCAAAAACGAGGTGCTGCAACGCCTCAAAGACGACCTGCTCGATGCCCGCAACGATCCGCGCGCGCTGCAGAAACTCGCCCGCCTGATCGACAACCACCTCGAAGGCGACCACGACTGGGAGGTGTTCGAAGAGTCGTTCAACCGGGTGCACGACGATTTTTTCAAACGCCTGATGCTCGATTTCCCCGACCTCACACCCGGCGATCTCCGGCTGGCGGCTTACCTGAAAATGAATCTTTCCTCCAAGGAAATCGCTCCCCTGCTCAACATCTCCGTGCGCGGCGTGGAGAACAAACGCTACCGCCTGCGCAAAAAACTCGACTTGCCGGAAGATGCCAACCTGACCGGGTTTATCATGAATTATTAAGGGGCGGTGCTGGTCAATTTTCCCCGGGGCGGGTATGCCCGCTTCTTGTTTACCCTTCTTTCGGCGCTTTCTTTTTGCTATAATTACAAGCGATTTTTTACCTCACTCACTCTTTTGTTACCTCCCTCCTTTTTACCCCACCCCCGGCCCCTCCCCCTCCGGGGAGGGGGGTAGGGCAGACGCATTAAAATCTTCATCGGCTTGGGAAAGGAAAATAGGGGAAGAGGTCGGCAAAGCCCTGTTGGCCATTTATCTTATGGAATAAAGAACAACCCTTTTTAACATCCGCGCCAATCCGGGTCATCCGTGTCATCCGCGTGGCTATCCACACTTCCGAAATCCTCGAAAAAAGAAACGAGGAAACACGAGGTATGAACAAGGATCACGGTGAATGGATCGCAACGCTGATGACACGGATGACGCGGATTTGCGCGGTTCGGCCAGGGTATCCAATCCCGCGAACCTTCGCCTGATGATGTACCGCGGTCATGATACCGACGTTGCGCCCCTATGGGGCGGAGGCCGGTGGGTCGCTTTTGCTACCGATGTTGCGCCCCTATGGGGCGGAGGCCGGTGGGTCGCTTTTGCTACCGACGTTGCGCCCCTATGGGGCGGAGGCCGGTGGGTCGCTTTTGCTACCGATGTTGCGCCCCTATGGGGCGGAGGCCGGTGGGTCGCTTTTGCTACCGATGTTGAGCCCCTATGGGGCAGAGGCCGATGGGTCGCTTTTGCTACCGATGTTGCGCCCCTATGGGGCGGAGGCCGGTGGGTCGCTTTTGCTACCGACGTTGCGCCCCTATGGGGCGGAGGCCGGTGGGGCGCTTTTGCTACCGATGTTGCGCCCCTATGGGGCGGAGGCCGGTGGGTCGCTTTTGCTACCGATGTTGCGCCCCTATGGGGCGGAGGCCGGTGGGGCGCTTTTGCTACCGATGTTGCGCCCCTATGGGGCGGAGGGCCAATGGGGCATTTTTGCCAGCGACGTTGCATGCCTGACATGACGGGGCTTGAATGCCATGCTGCACACCATTTTTTTATTGCAGAGGCGCTTTTCATCCCGTAGGGATGCAACCCCGGTAGCAAAAAGAACGTGTGTGCGAGGCCCCGTCCCGGAGGGACGCAACATCGGTAAACATACCTTATGCCACGATGCGGCTGATCGGGATAGAGACAGTCCATCGGGTTCAGGGCAAATGGTATCCGATACCTTGGTAATTTCTATTTTAATGCGTTTGCCCTGCGGGGAGGGGGGTAGATCGCAAGTTGTTACTGCACAGACCATCAGAAACAAGCGTCCCTAACCCGTTATCGCCCCCCTCCCCGGAGGGGGAGGGGCCGGGGCTGGGGTAAAAAAGGAGGAAGAGATGAAAAAAGCCGGAAACAGCCTAAAAAGGCATCGCCAAAAGAACCGATCGAAAGCACCCGGGCAATAAGGAGGTTTCAATTCAAAAAAACTACCCGGCACCGGCTTTTTACTGCCGGTACCGGGTGAAAACAATTGACCGTTAAATGTTCTTTTTCATTCCACCACCAGGCGTTCAGGTTTGCTCCACACCCGCTGGTCGTTCTGGTAATACAGGAAGGCCTGACTGGCCGGCGCTTCGAAACTGCCTGCCAGGTCGGCGCGCAGGTCGAGGTCGAGGTCGCGTTGTTCGCCGGGGCCGAGGCGTTCGAAGTGGAAGACTGCGAACCCGTCCCAGATCTCGTAGAAGTCGCATTTTTTCTCGTCCATGAGTTTTTTGAGTTGCCAGGGCTGCAGGCTGAGTCCTGCCGGAATACCAACGACGACCATAGGCGAAGCCGCTGGGGAAGTCCCGTTGTTGCGCAGGGTGGCGCTGAGGCGCACGGTCTGGCCCACGGAGACCTTGTTGCGATCGAGCGAGGTTTGGAATGCCAGCGGGCAGTTGGCTGCATTGCGGGGCTGACGGGAAGCGTAGGACACTTCCAGATCGAAGGGCAAGGTATTTTTTCCGCCTTCGAAGAACACCTCGATGCGGGCGTTCGTGCCGGTCACATAGCGCTCCAGACCCTTTATTTCAAGCCGCCGGACATCGCGCGTGGAGAAGGGTTGTTCCAAAACGCGTTTGCCATCGATCTGCACGACCATACGGCCGTCGCCGGCCTGATCGGCGCTCTGTCGTGCGTAGCCGGCCAGGGCTTTGAGGGCCAATACGGTACTTTGCGTACTGCCGTAGCCGTATTCGTTTTTGGCGCCGGCGATGTACTGCATGGCTTTCGCGAGGGCCGCGGGTTGTTTGCCGTCTTTCATCATAGCCAAAGCGGTCAGGCTGGTCGTTTCGACGCGGAATCCGTCGCCGCTGCTGTACGTTACGGAATGCGTGGTACCCATCCAGGAGCCGTTGGCTTCCTGTTTTTTGACGAGGCGGGCCATCAACTCATCGGCGCGGGGGTCTTTGAGCAGCAACATGGCGTTGGCCAGCAGCGCGAGGCGGTAGGGGTCGTCGCTCTGGATCGCGTCTTTGTAGGCGGCATTGATTTCGGGCATGAATTGTTTGCCGTAACCCGCTTCGCAGACGGCCCAGGCGATGTAGGCGCCGATCACGCCGTCCGATTGCCAGCCATGCCAGTCTTCACGGCGTTTCCAGCTGCCTTTGCCGTCGCGCCGGCTGAGCAGCCATTGTACCGAGCGGTCGATCAGGGTTTGATCGACCGGGTAAACACGTTTCATATCGACGAACTCCATGATGCCGTAAGCGGTCAGCCCTTCGTGCGCGGGGTCGCGGCCCCACCAGTCGAAGCCGCCGTTTTTGCATTCGTAGGCGGCGAGCTGCTGATAACCGCTGGCCAGCATGGCCTTGGCCCGGGTTTCGATTTCCGGGTTGCTGCGGTTCGACTGCCGGAGCAGGTCGAGCACCAGCAGGTTGGGATAATTGCTGCTCGACACCTGTTCGAAGCAGCCGCAGGGCTGGTTAAGCATACGTTCCATGCCTTTGAGCACGTCTTCGAGGGCGTTGGGATAGCCGTTGAGGTTGATGCGAAGGGTGCCTTCGACAGGATCGTTGAGTGTGAGGTTAAAGGCGTTTTGCGCCGACTGGCCGCTCATCACGGCTTTTACCGGGTAGCCGCGGTCGAGGGTCGGGATGTGCAGTTCCACGGCGTCTTCGCCGGCGTCGGGCACGCGAAAACGGAGGTGCAGGGCATCGTCGGTGCTGTCGCTGTGGCCGATGCGGTATTCCAGGGGCACGATGCGGGTTTCGCCGGGGGCCAGGCGCAGTTCGGAAGGCGTGTTGTTTTGCAGTTCGAAATGCGCCGGCGCGCTCCAGTCAAGCACGCCGCTGAGCGCTTGAGCGGTTTTGTTGCTCAGGGCGACATCGAGGCGCAGCACGTCGCCGGAGATTACGTAAGGCGGGGTTTTGACCTGAAGGCTGACCGGTTTTTCCACAAAAAAACGTTGTTCGGCGCGGCCGGCCAGTCCTGTCGAAGCAATGCCTTCGAGGCTTGCGCGGAAATTGGTGATGGCGTCGGAGGTATAAAATTCCACGCTTGCCCTGCCGGAAGCGTCGGTGCGCACCGAGGGGTTCCAGTACAGGGTGTAGCGGAAATCATTGCGTGCAGACTGGTCGCTTGTTTGTTCGTAACGCGGGGCGTAAAACTCCCGTGCGCGGGTAAATACCGGTCGGCGGCGCACGTCGTAGTAGGGTCGCGAAGGCATGGGTTTGGCCTCCGCATAGGAGCGGGGTTCGATTAGATCGGCGGCGAAGGTGGCGCCGGTTTCCATCTTGTCGGCTGGTACAAGCGGCACTTTGTACGCCGTAATGACGACCGATTCCGTCATTTCTTCAGCGTTGGAAAAATCGGCCGGTACGTTGCCCGGCACGTCGTCATCTATTGCGGCTCTTTCGGCCACCTGTTTGGCTTTGTCCGGCTCGACCCTAATGCCGTCGATGTAATACACCACGGCGTTGTCGCGCGCGCTGCGGATGTTCACGTCTCCGCCGTCGATCTCTGGTGCTGTCGCGACAACGGCATTGAGGTTGCGGGTGGGCAGGTTTTTGATTTCTTCGGAGGTGAGCGCTCCGCCGGTGGGCCGGTTTTGCGGAACGGCCGGTGTCGCGCTCAAAACAGCCACTTCCGACAAGGCCCTGCCGCCGGCCAGGGTGGCATTCAGACTGGTTTTGGTTCCTTCTTTTACTGTGAAGCGCTTGACGTAACTGGTGGAATAGCCCGTGTAGGAAAAACGGATATCGTATTCGCCGGGGTTTATCTGCGCCTCGAAATACCCGTTGATATCGGTAACCAAGCCCTGCTGCACCCGGTCGCGGTGGAGGATCGCCACGCTGACGCCGATCAGGTCTTCGCCCAGTTCGTCGGTCAGTCTGCCGCAAAGCGTGGTTTTCCCCGTTGCATCGGGCACGGCCCATGACTGGTAACTGGAGGTTTGTCCGTCGGCATACACCACCAGGTTTTGCTGATAATTGTAAACAGGCACGTAGCGGTTGTTGGGGAAAAGCAGGTAGGCGTACTGGCTGATATCGATGTTTTTGAATTCGAAACGGCCGGTTTTATCGGTAGTCGCCTCGGGTCCGCCGGGGTAAAGCGTCACCTTGCGGTTGGCCCAGGGTTCGTTGTCCGATTTCAGAAACTGGCCCGACAACACGGCCGTTTCGGCCGGGTATCGGTATGTTGGCGGAAGCGTTTGTTCCTGTTTCCAGCAAAAACGCCGCCAGCCCTGGGTCATCAGGAGGTAATCGAGCGCCTGGTCGGCTTTGGGTTCGCGGGGGTCGAAATAGAAGTTGGGGTCTTCGATTTTGCCGTTCACGTCCTGTTCGAGCAAGAGGCTGGACAGGATGTGGCCCTGTTTGTCGTCGGCGAAAGAGAGCAGTTTTTCATCGACGACCGACAGCGAGAACTGTCCCTGTACGGGCGCGCCGTTGCCGTCGCGCACGCGGAGGTTGAGGCGCACCTTTTCGCGGGGCAGGTATTGGGGTTTGTCGGGCTGAATGTCGATTTGCAGGCCGCGGTCGCGGTTGACGAACACGAGGCGCTCCGCCTGTGCCTGTTGTTTTTCATCGAACAGGGTAAAGGTGGCGATGCCGGGCGGCAATGCCTGCACGGGTATTTCCAGGGTTTGCGCCTGATCGCCGAGCTGGCATTCGCGGAAGAAAAAGATGCGGTCGCGTACTGCGCCGGCGAGGTAAACTTTGGCCGGGCGGCTTCCGGCCACTTCAAAACGCAGGTTTTGGGTGTTGCGGTCGAGCAGGCGAAGCGTGTAGCCGTCGGGCTGGCATTGCGGCAGCGTAAACACCTGCACGTTGCCGACCGGCTGGTTGAGCCGGGCCGTGTAGCGTTCGCCGGCCTGGGGCACCAGTTCGCAGGCGCCCATGCCGTCGTGGAAACTTTCAAAACGCGCTACCTGGCGTCCCTTGCTGTCGAGAATACGGCCGCTCACGTCGGCGGGTTTGCCGAATTCATTGACCGCCTTGAAGCCCAGCCGGGAAGGCATTCCGGCCACCATGTCACCCCCTTCGGGGAAAAACCGGAGGTCGATGCGGTTGAGCACAATGGGCACGGGGCGCGAAATGGCTTCCGGGCGGCCGTCGTTGTCGAGCTGGATATTGAGCAGGCCGTCGGGGGTATCGAGCGATTCGGGCAGGCGGAAGCGCACCCAGGCGCGGCCCGTGGCATCGGTTTTGACGGCGCCCGTCTGGTATTCCTTGCCGCCGAGCGACACGGAGAAACGGATGTCGCGGCCGGCAATCGGCTGGTTGTTCAGCGCCAGGGCATCGAAACGGGCGACGGCTTCGTCGCCGGGGCCCAGGCCCTTGCGTTCGAATTCGAGGCGGAGGTTGAGGTTGGGCAATACGGTTTTTTGCAGGGTGATTTCGCGTTCGAACACTTCGTCGGTGTTGCGCATCCAGTTGGTCCAGGCCTTGATTTTGTACACGCCGCCAGGCAGGGTATTGTAGAGCACAAAGTCGCCCGCGGCCGTGCCGTCGAAGGCGAGGATGTTTTTTTCCTGCATGACGGCGCCGCGTGCATCGAGCAGTTGTACGTGGAGGACCTGGCTGCCCGTGGCCGGCAGGAGGTCGAAGGCGTTGCGGAGGTAGGCATTGAACCAGACGGTTTCGCCGGGGGTGAAAAAAGTGCGGTCGAGCTGGAGGTACAGCTTTTCGTGGTGGTGCATCACCCGGTCTTCGGCCAGCCGGTTGACCAGCGCATTGTAGATGCTGGTATCGCCGCAGACGACGACGGGCGGGTGGTCGGGATTGAGGGGGGCCGGTTGCCGGGGTTCAGCAGCCGGACGGAACAGGAGCAGGGTCCAGAGCAAAAGGGTAATGGAAGGGTAAAACATGGCGGAAGATTTTGGGAAGGGATGAAAGCGACCCGGGAGAATGCATAAAAGCGGGGCTGAAAAATTCTTTTTACGCCATTTTTAAACATGGTGTAGTCATAGTGAGGTGCTTTTTTACTTATTACAGCGCGCTGAGCCCTAATTTCATCCTGTGAAAAAAGCGGGTGACCGAATTTTTTCCCAAAAAGAAAAACAACGCCAAAAGCCGTTAAAACCGATCCGATGTTCCGATTGCGACTCTTTTTTATGCCGCTGTTGCTCAGCGCGTGCACCACGTTTGGTCAGGCGCCCGGCATTCCGGCCAACGTAAGCGCCATCCCTTACGAACGCCATATCGAAGTGCGGTGGACGGCCAGCGCGCCCGCCGCAACGGAGTATCAGGTGTTCCGCTCGACCGACGGCATCGACTATTCCCTCCTCAAGACCGTGTATCCGCCTTTCCTCGGCTGCATCGACTGGACCGGCGACGAAGGCCTCGGCCTCACCCGTTTTTACAAGGTCAAAGCCGTGGCCGGTATTCAGTCCAGCGATTTTTCGGCAGCGGTTTCGGCCACCACTTTCGGCATGAACGACGAGCAATTGCTCGACATGACGCAGCAATACACCCTGCGGTACTTCTGGGATTTCGGGCATCCGCTCAGCGGACTGGCGCGCGAACGCAACAACGGCGACAACAACATCGTGACCACCGGCGGCTCCGGATTCGGCATCATGGCGCTCATCGTGGGCGTCGAAAGAGGCTGGATACCCCGCGAAGCCGCCGTGGATCGCATGGTGCAGATCGTATCCTTCCTGCAGGTAGCCGACCGTTACCACGGCGCTTTTCCGCACTGGCTCGACGGCAGCACGGGCAATACCGTGCCGTTCAGCCAGTACGACAACGGCGCCGACCTGGTCGAAACTGCTTTTTTGATGCAGGGGCTGCTGGCGGCGCGCCAGTACTTCGACGGCGACGATCCGCTGGAAACGGCCGTCCGCGACGTCATTACCATTTTGTGGGAAGATGTAGAATGGGACTGGTTTCGCAAAAACAACGGTCCTGTGCTCTACTGGCACTGGTCGCCCAACTACGGCTGGCAAATGAACTTCCCGCTGCGCGGCTTCTTCGAGGCGCAGATCGTTTACATCCTTGCTGCCGCCTCCCCTACCCATCCGGTACCGGCCAGCCTTTACCAGACGGGATGGACCGGGGGCAGCTACGCCAATTATGCTTCCTACTACGGCTATCCGATCTATTGCGGGCCCTACGGCGGCGGTCCCATGTTTTTTGCCCATTACTCCTACCTTGGTTTTGATCCAAGGGGTAAAAAGGACGCGTTCTGCAACTATTTCACCCGCAACCGCAACCACGCCCTGATCCAGCGCGCCTACGCGGTGGCCAATCCGGAAGGCCACGAAGCGTATTCCGCCCAGTGCTGGGGGCTAACTGCCTGCGACGGCCCCAACGGCTACTCCGCCCACGACGTCAATCCGCAAAACGACAACGGCACCATCGCGCCGACGGCCGCACTGGCATCCATGCCCTACGTGCCGGCGGAAAGTATGGACGCCCTGCGCTTTTTCTACCGCAACCTCGGCGACAAACTGCTGGGCAACTACGGGTTCTACGACGCCTTCAACCTCGACCTCGACTGGTTTGCGCCTTCCTACCTGGCCATCGACCAGGGGCCCATCGTGGCCATGATCGAAAATTACCGGACGGGGCTTTTGTGGGACCTGTTCATGGCCAACCCTGAAATACAACCGGCCCTCGACGCCATCGGGTTCGTGCCCAACAGCAGCGGCGCCGACGAGGTGCAGGACGCGGGTTTCGGCGCGCAGCTCTATCCCAATCCGGCGCTGCCGGCCGAATCACGCCTGTCGCTGCGCTGCGACCGGCCGCAACGCTTCACGATCCGCTATTCCTCGGCCGACGGCAGCAGGACGCAGCTGATTGTGGACGATCAACTATTAACCGAAACGACTGACATTCAACTGCCTGTACTTCCGCAGGGATTCGGCTGGCTGCTCCTTCACAACGAGCGCGGCCAGACCCGCTCCCTGCCGGTTTTTATCCAATAAAAGCAAAATAAACCCTCATCAACCCTTCATAAACCCTCATCGACCTTCAACCAACAACTCATTTTTATCACAAACCATTTCAAAGAAGCGCGTATGAAAAAGCATTTCCTCGCTTTACTTCTGCTGATCCTCGGTGGCCTTGGCCTGAACGCCCAGATAGTCTATGAAGACTTCGAAGGCGGCGCCAGCCAGAACTGGGTCGGTCTGAACGGCGCCTACAACGGCGCTGTGGCCAACCCCGCCCCCGACGCAGTCAACGGCTCTGCCACCGTAGGTTCCTACACCAACAACATCGGTTTCGACTTTTGTTTCGCACTGGCCGACCAGTCGCAAACCCTCGACGCCTCCGAGTACAACCAGTTTAAAATGAAGGTCTGGTCGCCCGTTGCCACGGGCAAGATCCTGCTCAAACTGGAAACCATCGGCGGCGGCGCAGCCGTGGAAAAGATTGTGGACATCCAGGGCGCCAACCAGTGGTATGAATACACGTTCGACCTCTCCGCCGGCGCTGCTGCCACGACGTACAACCGCATCCTCGTGTCGTTCAACTCTTTTGCGTTCGACGACCACACGTTCTTCTTCGACGACATCAAGGCCGACAAGGCCAAGCGCGTCATCGAAGACTGGGAAACGCCCTCGGGTATCAACTGGATCAGCCTCAACGGCGCCTTCAACGGCGCTGTGGCCAACCCTGATCCCAACCAGGTGAACAGCTCGGCTACCGTCGGCTCGTTCAGCAATGCCCCTGCGTTCGACTACAACTTCGCTTTCGGCACCCTGCCGCAAGCCCTCGACCTCTCGGTGTTCAACCAGTTCCGCTTCTCGCTCTGGGCTCCGCAACCCACCCAGGTGCTCTTCAAAATCGAAGGCGCCGGCGAGGCCAAGGAAAAAGTGATCAACGTCGCCGTGGCCAATGAATGGCAGGAATACAACGTCGATTTCTCCGACGCCGCGGGCTTTACGACCATTACCAAAATCCTGATCGTATTCTCTCCTGGCGTGACCGGCAGCTCCGACACGTACTACCTCGACAACATCTACGCCGTACCCAACCTTTGCGGCACTTCGACACCCGATCCGGAAGTGCTCGACGACTACGATTGCAACCGCAACGCCATTTACAGCATCGGCTGGGACAGCCTTCATGTGGTGAAAAACCCCTACGTCACGGGAGACAACTCCTCGAACAAAGTAGGCCAATGGAACCGCCCCGCCGGCCCCGGCACCGAATACGCCGCCCTGGTGATCGACTATGAAAACCCGATCGACCTGAGCGAACGCAACCAGTTCAGCGTACAGGTGTGGGCGCCCAAAACAGGCACCATGCTGCTCAAGATCGAAGGCCCCAACGGCAACAAGGAACAAGCCTTCCAGATCACGCAAACCCAGACCTGGGTCACCTACACGGCCGATTTCAGCAGCCAGGTAGGCCTCGGCCATAAAAAACTGGTGCTGTTCTTCGGCGCCGGCGCCAACGGCGAAGCCGGCGACGTGTACTACGTGGACAACATCCGCCTGTTCGCACCCACCGAGCAAGCGCCCATCGAAGACTTCCAGGGCTCGGCCACCAACCTCGGCTGGCTGCCGCTCGACTTCGTGACGGCCTTGCACGGCAACTTTACCGGCCCGACCAACAACCCGGCCCCGGGCGGCGTGAACACCTCCACCCAGACCGGCTGCTACTCCAAAGGCAGCTCGCCCAACTCGACCCTGCAGGTGCTTTCGATCAACAACTTCAACCTGAGCAACTACCCGCAGTTCAACATCGACGTGCTGAGCCCCGCCACGGCAGTTGCCGGCCAAACGATCGTGACCATGCAGCTCGTGTCGCCCATCTCGGGCAACGAAGCCGTGCAGGCCAAGATCCAGACGCCGGGCGAATGGGAAACCCTCAAGTTCGACTTCTCGGCTTTCAGCGCCGTGACCGATTTCAACGAGATCCGCTTCCTGTTCGATCCGAACAACGCCAACCCGGGCGAATCGTGGTGCGTCGATAACCTGCGCCAGAGCAAAACCACCACGGATCCCTGCGCCGACGCGGTGCCGAACCCGAATATCGTCGATGACTTCGAGTGCCAACGCAACTACAACCAGATTTTCTACGGCGGCGCCGATGTATCGGTGATCAACAACCCGCACCTCAACAACGACAACCCCAGCTCGAAAGTCGGCCAGTATGACGATCCCGACGGCGAACCCTATGCCGGCATCGGTTTTGAATTTGCCCAGCCCATCGACCTGAGCACCTACAACCAGCTCTCGCTCAAGGTATGGTCGGCCAATGCCAACGTGCCCTTCCTCTTCAAACTCGAAGGCAACGGCCCCGGCGTGGAAATTTTCGATACGCTGACGGAAGCCAACAAGTGGTTCACGTTCAACATCGACTTCAGCGCCGCCAACCCGACGCTGCACAACAAACTCGTGATCTTCTTCAACGTGGCCAACGACCAGGGCGGCACTTACTTCGTCGATGACGTGAAATGGGGCCGCAAAGGCTACACCGGCTGCGTCCTCGACTTCGAAACGCCGGCGACCACCATCACCGCCTTCAACTATTTCGACCAGGGCTCCTACAACCAGCCTTTCGAAGTAGTGGACAACCCGAACCCCAGCGGCATCAATACTTCCGCCAAAGTGGGTAAATTCGTGAAACCCTCCGACGGCGGCAACTTCACAGGCTTCTACACCGACCTTGACGCTCCCGTCGATTTCGCGGGCCTGAAACAAATGCGCGCCAAAGTGCTCATGGACCACCTGGGCGTATTCGTGCTCAAAGTCGAACAGGACAAATCGGGCAACAACTTCGGCTGGACGGAAATTCCGTTCAACAACACGACCGTCAACCAGTGGGAAGAAACCGTGCATGATTTCACCACCGCCCCCGACGGCGCCAAGTACTACCGCTTTACCATCTTCTTCGACTGGCAGATGCCCGGCAACGGCTCTTCGAACGTCATTTCCTACTTCGACGACATCGTGATCGGCGCCGGCGAATGCGGCACCATCGGCACCTGGCAACCGCTGCCGGTCGAGGCGATGAAAGTTTCGCCCAACCCGGTCAACGACCTGCTCTACGTGGAAAACTTTGACAACGTTTCGCGGCTCGAAATCTTCAATGCATACGGTCAGCGCGTGCAAACGGTAAACACCAACCTCGACCTCAAAGTCGAAGTGAATGTGGCCGACCTGCCCGTAGGCGTGTACGTACTTGCCGGTTACAACCCGCAAGGCCTGCTCCTGGGCAATGCCAAGTTTGTAAAACAGTAAAACCGTTGAACAAGGGTTTGCAGGATGGATAAAAAGACCACAGTCTTTTACAACAACCTGTAAACCCTTGTCAACCGTTCACAGAGAAATAGTGAAAGAATGCGAGGGCGGCCGAAGACATTGGTTTATGGTTTTTGGCCGCCCCGTTCTTTTGAATTTCTGCGCCTGCCATATTTTATCCGCTTGCCTTTGCAGGTTAATACCGCCAGCCGCCAGGCTCAAACCATACATCCATTTGCCATCCTGCGTTCAGCCGGCCTGCTGCCCGAGGGGTGAAAGGCACAGCGGGAATGTGTTGCTCGATCCATTTTGAAGCGCTGCCCGATCAGGGCAGTACGGCGCTCCCTGCCGTATTCAATCCAACTACTATCATGACGCGAAGTATAGTCATCATCGTGTTGCTGCTATTTCCTGCCCTGAGCGGGCAGTCGCAACAGCGCAACCCGGCTGTTCTGTCCAAAAACCAACTGGTTGCACCGTTTTCCCTCGATGAATTACAACGGCGTAACTTCCTGTATTTCTGGGAGTTGGCCGACACTTCCAACTGGCAAATACCCGACCGCTACCCTACCCTTACCTTTTCGAGTATTGCCGCCACGGGCTTTGGCCTGACCGCCTATCTGGTCGGCGTCGAACGCGGCTGGATCACCCGGCAGCAAGCTGCCGAGCGGGTGCTGAATACGCTGAGCGTGTTGAAAGATCTTCCCCAGGGACCCGAATCAAGCGGCGTGGCGGGATACCGCGGCTTTTTTTACCATTTTCTCGACCTGAAAACCGCCCACCGCTTCCAGACCGTGGAGCTGTCTTCCATCGACACGGGCTTGTTGATGGCCGGCATCCTCTCGTGCATGACCTACTTCGACCAGGACAACCCCGTCGAAAAAGCCATTCGGGAAAAAGCCGACTTCCTCTATCGCCGCGTCGAGTGGGACTGGTACCTCAACGAGGAACAGCGGATGAGCATGGGCTGGTTTCCCGAGCGCGGTTTTTTGTCGTCCGACTGGCGGGGCTACAACGAAGCCATGGTGCTGGTGCTGATGGCGATGGGTTCGCCGACCCACCCCATCGGGCCCGACGCCTGGGAACAATGGTGCAAACCCTATTTCTGGGACAGCTACCAGGGGCAGGAGATGGTCAATTTCGGTCCCTTGTTCGGCCATCAGTACAGTCATTGCTGGATCGATTTCAGGGGCATAAAAGACCGTTACATGCGCGAAAAAGGCATCGATTATTTTGAAAACAGCCGGCGCGCCACCCTCGCCAACCGCCAGTACTGCATCCAGAACCCGATGGGCTGGGAAGGGTATGGCCCCGACATCTGGGGGCTTACGGCCTGCGACGGCCCCCAGGATGTGCGCAGGGGCAATGCCAGGCACGATATATTCAAAGGCCGCGAAGTCTGGTTCGACGGCTACTCGGCCCGCGGCGCCGCCGTCGATTACGAAGGCCGCGACGACGGCACCATTGCCCCGACGGCAGCCGGCGGATCGGTGCCCTTTGCGCCGGAAGTCTGTCTTCCTGCCCTCGAAGCGATGTGGACCGAATACGGCGGCCAGTTGCTCGGGCCCTATGGATTTAAAGACGCGTTCAACCCCAGTTTCACCTTCGAACCCGGCTGCGAAAACGGCTGGTTCGACACCGACTACCTGGGTATCGATCAGGGGCCGATCGTGCTGATGATCGAAAATTACCGCTCGGGTTTCATCTGGAACCTGATGAAGAAAAACCCGTACATCGTGGCGGGCCTGCAACGCGCCGGATTCAGCGGAGGCTGGCTCGACGAGATTAAAACGCCCCGGGCGAGCGCCCTTTCTCCCAAAGCCGCCAATCCCGACGTGCCGCTTGAACCCGCCGGTTTTTTCCGCCGGGAAGTATTCAGGAGCAGCACGGGGCAAAAATTACCTTACCAGATGCTGGAGCCCGCGGGCACGGGCCGCTCGTTTATCCGCGCCAAGGGCAGCAGCATACCGCCCCGCTATCCGCTCGTCGTGTTCCTGCACGGTTCGGGAGAAAACGGTATCGACAATGCCGCACAGATGCGCAACGGGGTGTATGCCTTTTGTGAAAAGGAAAACCGCGAAAAATACCCTTGCTACCTGCTGGCGCCGCAATGCCCGCCGGGCAAACGCTGGAGCGGCGCAACCCGCGATCAATCCTCCCTGTTCAGTACGGAGCCCACCGAACCCGCGCAGGCCGTGCTCGAACTGATCGACAACACCGTAAAAAACAACCCCGGCATCGACCCCAACCGGGTGTACATCACCGGCATGAGCATGGGCGGCTCCGGGACGATCGACCTGATGATGCGGCGTCCCGACCTGTTTGCAGCCGGGCTGCCGGTTTGTGGCAGGGGCGACGCGGCCCACGCCAAAAAGATCAAAAACATACCCGTCTGGATCTGGCACGGCGGCCTCGATGAAACCAACCCGGTCGTGTACAGCCGGCGCATGGTCGATGCCCTGAAAAAAGCCGGCGGGAAAGTCAAATACACCGAACTCAGCACCTTCGGACACGATATCTGGTTCGTCGCCTATTACAATCCCGCGGTGATGGAATGGCTGTTTGCGCAGCGAAAAAAATAAGGGCGGCCCGATTGCCGATCACTGTTTTAAAACAACATGATATGACTAAAAAACAACTTTATTTCACGGCATTCGCCCTTTGCGGCGCCCTGCTGGGCCTAACCGGCTTCGTGGTAAATCGCTCGGGTCATACGGCCGTTCAAGCGGAGAACACCGACCCCCGCGTGGAAAAACTGCTGGCGCAAATGACGCTGGAAGAAAAAATCGGTCAGATGACCCTTTACACCACCGACTGGGAAAGCACTGGCCCGACCATTCGCGACGGGTATAAAAACGACATTCGCAGCGGCGCCTGCGGCGCCCTGTTCAACAGCCATACCGTTGCGTTCACCCGCGAATTGCAGCGCATCGCCGTCGAAGAAACCCGTCTGCACATACCCCTGCTGTTCGGGTACGACGTCATTCACGGCTACAAGACCATTTTCCCCATTCCGCTCGGCGAAGCCGCCAGCTGGGATATGAACGCCATTGAAAAATCGGCGCGTGTAGCCGGTACCGAGGCGGCCGCGGCAGGTTTGCACTGGACCTTCGCGCCCATGGTCGATATCGCCCGCGACGCCCGCTGGGGCCGGGTCATGGAAGGCGCCGGCGAAGACACCTGGCTGGGCTGCCGCATCGCCGAGGCGCGGGTGCGCGGTTTTCAGGGCAAAGGCGTGGGCCATACCGATGCCGTCATGGCTTGCGTCAAACACTACGCAGGTTACGGCGCCGGGCTGGCCGGCCGCGATTACAATACCGTGGACATGAGCGAACGCTTCTTCCGCGAATACTATCTGCCGCCATACGAAGCGGCCGTCAAGGCCGGCGCGGCTACCGTCATGACCTCCTTCAACGATTACGACGGCGTGCCCGCGTCGGGCAACAAATACCTGCTGACCGACATCCTGCGCGACCAGTGGGGCTTCCAGGGTTTTGTGGTGTCCGATTACACGTCGATCAATGAAATGGTCAACCACGGCGTCGTGGCCACTGAAAAGGAAGCCGGCGAGCTGTCGGTCAATGCCGGCATGGACATGGACCTGCAAGGCGGCATTTTCCAGCGTTTTCTGGCCCAATCGGTCAAGGAAGGCAAGGTGCCCATGAGCGTTGTGGACAATGCCGTACGCCGCATCCTGCAAGCCAAATTCGACCTGGGGCTGTTCGACGACCCCTACAAATTCTGCAACGCCGAGCGCGAAAAGCAGACGATTCTGTCGCCGGCCCACCGCGCGGCCGCCCGCGACGTTTCGCGCCGCAGCATTGTTTTGTTGAAAAACGACAAAAACACACTGCCGCTCGGGCGCAGCCAGAAAATTGCCCTCATCGGTCCGCTGGCCGACAACAAAACCGAACTCATCGGCAACTGGTGCGCCGCCGGCAATTACAACGATTGCGTCAGCGTGCTCGAAGGCTTGCGCGCCGCCGGCCTGAAACCCGGCTACGCCAAAGGCTGCGACATCGAAGGCAACGACAAAAGCGGTTTTGCCGAGGCCCTGCGCCTCGCGCAAGCCTCCGACGTGGTGGTCGTGGCCGTTGGCGAAAAAGCCCAGATGAGCGGCGAAGCTGCCTCCCGCGCCGACATCAGCCTGCCGGGCGTGCAGGAAGAGCTGGTGCTCGAACTCGTCAAAACGGGCAAACCCGTGGTCGTCGTTTTGATGAACGGCCGGCCACTGGCCATCCCGCGCATTGCCGACAACGCCAGCGCCATCGTGGAAGCCTGGTGGCTGGGCACCGAGACGGGCAATGCCCTGAGCGACGTGTTGCTGGGCGACTACAACCCTTCGGGCAAACTGACCATGAGTTTTCCGCGCACAGTGGGCCAGTTGCCCATGTATTACAGCGAAAAAAACACCGGCCGGCCTTACGACCCGAATTCCAAATGGACCAGCCGTTACATCGACGTGCCGAATTCACCGCAATTCCCCTTCGGTTACGGCCTGAGCTATACGAGTTTTGCCTACGACGACCCCAAAATCGCCAAATCCACCTTCAAAAAAGGCGAACCGCTACAAGTCAGCGTCCGGGTGAGCAATACCGGCAAACGCGACGGCGAGGAGGTGGTACAACTGTACGTCCGCGACCTCGTCGGTTCGGTCACGCGCCCTTTGAAGGAACTGCGCGGTTTTCAAAAAGTCATGATTCCCGCCGGGCAGTCGAAGGAGATTACGTTCACGCTGACCGACCGGGACCTCAGCTTTTACCGCCGCGACATGAGTTTCGGTTCCGAACCGGGCGAATTCGACCTGATGGTTGGCGGCAATTCCGCCGATTTGAAAAAAGTCAGGGTCACGATGGTGGAATAAGCGCCGGATGACCCGCCAAGGATTGATCAAATTATTAAACCATTTTAGTATGAAGCACATGGTACAATTTTTCACCCTAAAACGCACGGTTCTGAGCGTGCTGGCCTTGTTCCTGACGGGCATGCTGGCCGCCCAGGTACGCGTCAGCGGTACCGTGACCGACGCCGAAACCGGCGAGGCGCTCATCGGCGCCAGTGTGCGGGTGCAAGGCAGCTCCAACGGGGCAATTACCGACCTGGACGGCGCCTTCACCCTCAGCCTCGACAATGCCAATGCCACCCTGGTGGTCAGTTACACGGGTTATGCCGAACAGGTGGTTCAACTGGCCGGCCAAACGACCGTTTCGATCGCGATGGTTACCAACGCCCTGATCGAAGAAGTGGTGGTGGTCGGCTACGGCACCCAGAAAAAGAGCGACCTCACGGGCGCCGTAGGCACTGTGAAAGCCAAGGAGATCACCCGCATTCCCACGTCTTCGGTCGATCAGGCCCTGCAAGGCAAAATCGCCGGGGTGTACGTCACGCCCTCCAGCGGCGAACCCGGCGCGGGCGGCACCATCCGCATCAGGGGCACGGGGACGCTCAACGACGCCAACCCGCTCTATGTGGTCGATGGGATGCTGCTCGACAACGCTTCGTTTGTCAATCCGCAGGACGTACAATCGATCGAGGTGCTGAAAGACGCCTCCGCAACAGCCATCTACGGCAACCGCGGCGCCAACGGGGTCATCATCATCACCACCAAACGCGGCGCTACCGACCGGAAGGCCATCATCAATTTCAGCAGTTCGTACGGCATTCAGCAGATCGACCACTATTTGCCGCTGGCCAATGCCTCGGAATTTGCCCAGCTGTACAACGAGTATTCGGGCGACACGACGCGTTTCCCCAACCCTTCGCGGCTGGGTGAAGGCACCAACTGGCAGGACGTGATCTTCCGCGATGCGCCCATGGCCACTGTACAGCTGAGCGCCAACGGCAGCTGGAAAAAACTTCAGTACAACATTTCCGGCAACTATTTCAACCAGCAGGGCATCCTGGAAGAAACGGGATTCGACCGCTATACGGGCCGTTTCAACGGCGAATACCCGATCATGAAAGACCTTCGCATCGGGGCCAACATCGCCTATTCCACCAGCCTGAACAACAGCGTGGGCGGCGGCGTCATCGGTTCGGCATACCGCATGCCGCCGGTGTTTTCGGAAAAAGACAGCACGGGCGCTTTTACCGACCCGACTATTTTCGGCCAGGCCCTGGCCAATCCGGCAGCCGACCTGTTTTATAAAAACGACCAGCACCAGCGCCGCAACCGCTGGGTGGGTACGGTGTACGGCAGCCTCAATTTCGCGCGGTATTTTACGTTCAAAACGAGCTACGGTTTCGACCGCCGCAAGGAACGCGAATATTCCTACGAGCCGGTGTTCTTCGTGTCCACCTCGCAGAAAAACGAAATCGCGCGGACCAGCCGCGACAGCATCCAGCTGCGCAACTGGCTTTGGGAAAACACCCTGACCTACGACCGCGAATTCAATGTGCTGCACCTCAACGTGCTGGCCGGCCAGACCGCACAGGAAAATTATTACAAGCGCCGCAACACGGTCGATAACGTGCTGCAACCCAACGGCGAATCCATCAGGGAATGGGCGATGATGAGTTTCCTGTTCCGCACCAACGCCACTTTTTACGATCGCTACCTGATCACCGCCTCCTTGCGCGCCGACGGCTCCTCCCGTTTTGCCAAAGGCAATCGCTGGGGCTATTTCCCCTCTGCCGCCATCGGCTGGAACGTCGCGCAGGAGCCTTTCATGGCTCATCAGAAAGTGTTTGACCGCTTCAAACTGCGCGCATCCTGGGGGGTAGTCGGCAACGACAAAACCTCGGAATATCCCTCGCTGGGCGTCATCACCGACGAACTGTACAGCTCCTTCAACGACACCATTCAGCCCGGCGCCACCCTCATCAACTACTCCAATGCAGGGGTGACCTGGGAAACCGCGCGCCAGACCGACTTCGGCGCCGAAATCGCCGTACTGAACGGCCGGTTCAGCATCGAGGCCGACTGGTACAACCGCTTTACCTACGACATCATCGCCGACCTGCCGATCCCCGACTATGTCGGCTCGCAGGCTACCCCCGTGGTCAATTCCGCGCAGGTGCGCAACCGCGGCTGGGATTTTACCGTCAACTGGCGCGAAACCAAGGGCAAGGTGACTTACAACCTGGGCTTTATTTTATCGACCGTTGACAACGAGGTGGTCAAACTCAACCAGGCCAAGTCTGAAATTCTGGCGGCCGACCTCGGCCAGGGCTTTGCCACCCGCACCGTGGTGGGCCAGCCCATTGGCGGTTTTTACGGCTACAAAGTGATCGGTGTATTCCAGAACCAGGATCAAATCGACGCCTATCCTACTTTCGGTGACGAAAAACCGGGCGATTACATCTACGCCGACCTCAACGGCGACTCGGTGCTCAGCAGCGCCGACCGCACCTACCTCGGCAGCCCCATTCCGACGCTGACCTATGGCTTTTCCGCAGGTTTCGAGGCCTACGGCTTCGATTTCAACATCGATTTCTTCGGCGTGAGCGGCAACAAGGTGCTCAATGCCAAGGCCATCCAGACCCGCTTTGCCGTGAACAACTGGGAAAAAGAATTTTACGACAACCGCTGGACCGGCGAAGGCACCAGCAACAGTGTGGCAGGCATGAGCCAGGCGCGTTTCAAACACAACACGAAGGTGTCCGACCACTGGATCGAAGACGGTTCTTTCCTCCGTCTCCGCAGCATTGCCCTGGGGTATTCCTTCCCCAAAACCTGGCTGTCGAACATCGGCATGTCCAACGCCCGCATCTACGTAAGCGGAACCAACCTCTGGACCCGCCAGAACTACTCCGGCTGGTCGCCCGAATTTCCGGGCAATTCGCCGTATGTTGTAGGTATCGATACGCTGTATTATCCGTTGAGCAAAACCTGGCTTTTCGGACTCGACGTTACGTTTTGAGGCGCAATAGCGGAACATTCCATTTTCTCAAAAGAAATTGATTGTCAACATGAAAAGCAAATATCTTCTATCCACTCTCCTGCTCCTGCTGGGCGCCGGCGCCTGCCAGAAAAACTTTCTGGACCGCCAGCCGCCGGGCGAGCTGACTTTCGATAAATTCTTCCAGACTTCCGATCAGGCTGTCGAGGCGACCAACGCCGTCTATGAGCAGTTCCGCTCCTTCGACTGCATCGCCCTGGGCTATCTGGGCGTCACCGACATCATCAGCGACGATGCCGACAAGGGCTCCATCCCCGACGACCAGCCGCCGTTGGCCGAAATCGACAACTTTGCTTTCGACCCGTCCAACACCTATTTCAGCGCGGTGTACCGCGGCTACTACCGGGCCATCGCCCGCGCCAACATCGCCATCGAGAACATTCCGAACATCGACATGGACCCCGCCCTGCGCGACCGTCTGGTGGGCGAATGCAAGTTCCTGCGGGCGTACAGCTACTACCTGCTGGTGCAATGGTTTGGCAAATTACCGGTCATCACCACCACGCTGACGTCGGAAGAATACTACGAGCAAAGCCGTCAGCCGGTCAGCGAGGTGTACGACCAGATCGAACGCGACCTGAAAGACGCCATCAATACGCTGCCCAACAAGGAAGACTACCCTGCCGCCGACAAAGGCCGCGTCACCAAAGGCGCAGCACAGGCGCTGCTGGCCAAGTTGTACATGTTGAAAAAAGACTACGCACAGGCGGAAACCTACCTGCTCGACATCATCAATTCGGGGCGTTATGCCCTGCTGCCGAAGTACGCCGACGTCTTCACGCTCAGCGGCGAAAACAGCAGCGAGTCGGTGTTCGAAATGCAGGCGGTGGCCTTGCCCACGCAACAATCGGCTGGCCCCGGCTCATCGCCTTACAACATGGTGCAGGGCGTGCGCGGGGTGCCCAACCTCGGCTGGGGCTTCAACCGGCCTTCCGACAACCTGATCGCATCGTATGAAAACAGCCTCGATCCGCGGCGCAAAGCGACGATCATTTATGAAGGCGACCAGTTGCCCGACGGCACGGTCGTGCAGCCCAATCCGCAAATCTTCCAGCCGCGCTACAACAAAAAAGCATGGGTGCCTTCGCACCCTGGTTTGCAGGACAACGGCCCGGGCAACATTCGCATCATCCGCTATGCCGACCTCTTGCTGCTGGCTGCCGAAGCCCTCAACGAAAACGGCAAATTCGCCCAGGCGCTGATTTACCTCAACATGGTACGCAAACGCGCCCGCGATTCCAGTCCTGTGCCCCTGCCGGGTCTGTTGCCCGATGTGACGGTCACGGATCAAACCCAGTTGCGGGAAAAGATCTACCGCGAACGCCGCGTGGAACTGGCGATGGAACAGCAGCGCTGGTTCGACCTGCTCCGCTGGGGCCGCGCCGCAAGCGCCATGCAGGCGGCAGGCAAAACCAATTTTACCCCCGGCAAACACGAACTGCTCCCCATTCCGCAAACAGAAGTGGACCTGACCAACGGTCAGATCGAACAAAATCCGCTCTATAACTAGGTTCGGAAATCAGCATCCGGGTAAAACGCGGGTGGCGCTGAAAACGGGGTCTATGCCTCAATTCACGCCATCCGCGTTCCATTTTACGGCCGCGGCTGCGCCGCACAGCAGGGCCGACAACAGGAGGAACAACAAGACATCGGGGGTTTGCAAGGCCGCGGGAAGGCGGCCGGCCCAGGCCGAGGCCTGCCAGGCCAGACCCGCGGCGCCGACATTGACCAGCGCGCCAAGCACATATCCCTGCCAATGCCGGGCATGCGGCATCAGCAGGCTCGCCGACACGAAGACCGTTTGAATCAGCAGCCAGCCCATGCCCCAATCGAGCGCAAAAGCGGTCAGCAGGATCGTCAGCGCCCAGAGCGCCAGCGCGGTGACCACGCCGTAACGAGGTTTTAATATCCAGGGCAAGGCCGCCAGGGGCAGCATCAGCGGGGCTGCGGCGGCAAACTGCTGCGCGAGGTTGACGAGCAGGATGCACAACAGCGACAGGCCCGGCAAGAGCAACAAGCCCTCCCGCGACTGCCAGGCAAGCAGCGCATCTTTTTTCAGCCAGTAGAAAAAAACGGCGAACAACAAAAAAGCCAGGAGGGCGTACCCCGCGAGCCGGGGCCATCCGCCGGGCTGTTCGTAACGCCGCGCCAGAGAGTCCAGTTTTTGCGCGATTTCCGGCGTCACGAGTTCATGATGGTCAATAATGGTTTCCCCTTTCCTGACCACGATACCAGTGCTCAACACAGCGGCGCGTTTTGCGCGGAGCGCTTCCCTGGTCAGTGAGTCGGAATAAAACAGATTGGGGGCCAGGCATTTTTCCAGCATGGGCAGGAGCATTTCTGGTTGCCGGAGGTTGCTGAACGGCAGTGAATCGGTCAGCAGGTCACGCGCGCGGGAGAGGGTAAACAACTGGTCGGAAGCAAGCTTCCGGACTGTATTTCCGGCAGATACATACACCTGCCGGCTCGGGGCATCGCGCAAAAAGGTTTCCGCTTCAGGCGACAGAATACCGATGGCGTAGATCCTGTCGAGCAGGGCGCGACCATAGGCATCGTAGGTGCCCGGATTGGCCGTCAGATCGGCAAACTGGGGGTCGTGCCGGCTGACAGAAGCTTGTTCGGCAAGCAATTCGGAAAAACGTTTTCCGCTCCGCCTTGCAATTTCGGCATTCGTAACCAGATAGGGGCCGTGTTCGGCCTCCACTTTGGCCGTTGCCGTCTCCACCTGGTCTTCGGGGTACAACACCTCGTAATCAAAAGGAGCGCTCAGGCTTTTGTAGAGCCAGGGTTGGTCCTCTTCATATCGGTACGGAAAGGGCGCCTGCGTGGGCAGCAAAAAAGCAGCCAGCACTGCCGCAAAGGCGGCCAGCAGCAAGGGCGACCAGCCGCGCGGATCGGCCGGACCGATGAGTGACGGCAAATTGCCCGGGCCGATTGTCCTGAGCCAATTCATGTTGTATTGTTCTATGTTGCGGCGGCGGGGGGTGAATTATTGCGCCGGCGGCTGCTTCCTTACGTTCGGGGTTTCCAGATAACTTCTTCGGCATCCATTTGTTGTGCGAGCATGCGCGACAACACGAAAAAGTAATCGGAAAGGCGATTGAGGTATTGCAGTGCCAGCTCGGAGACCGGCGCCTTGCGATCCAGGGCGACGACCAGTCGCTCAGCGCGTCGGCAAACCGTGCGGCACACGTGGCAAAGGGAAACGGTCAGGTGTCCGCCGGGCAAGACAAAATTTTTGAGCGGCGGAAGTTCGGCGTCCATCGCGTCGATTTCCTGTTCGAGCATCCGGATATCGCCCTCGTTCAGGTCGGGCGGCGCGGGGTTCTTGTCGGGGTCGGATGCCAGGTGAGCGCCCAGCGAAAACAGTCGGTTTTGCACTTCGGCCAGCACTTCGCGCAGATGTTCCTCGTTCTGCGTATCGCGCAGCATACCGATAAAGGAATTGAGCTCGTCCACGGTGCCGTAGGCGTCCACGCGCAAATGGCTTTTCGGGACGCGGCGCCCTCCAAAGAGGGCGGTGTCGCCTTTATCGCCGGTCTTGGTGTAAATTCGGAAAGCCATTTGTCTGAGAGCTTGTCGGCGCCGTCCTGTTGTGTGGAAGAGGAGGCAAGACGGCGCCAACAACGAACGAGTTATTGTTTTTGTTTTGGAGCGGCCTGTTGTTTGGGGGCATTGGCGGCCGGTTGTTTGGGTTTGGCGGCGGGTTGAGGTGTTTCGCCGCGCGGATCGCCCTCGCCCTGTGCCGGAGGCGCCAGCTGGGCGTCAGTGGCGGTGCGGGCTGCCGTCGAGTCGGGGGCCTGGGGGTTGTTTACCTTGGTTTCTTCCATGGTACGGAGGCCCTGTTTTCCGATAGCGGAATCAGGAATTACGGGAAGGGGTTTGCCATTGAGGGCAGCCCAGACGTCGGGCGCCCATTCCGCGAGGGGCTTTTGCAGTTCGGTTTTTTTCGTCCGTCCCTGGGCAAGAACAAGGCGTTCCTTGACCAGTGCGCGCAGGTTCGGTTTGGCGGTCTGCAGCACCCGTGCCACTTCGAAATCTCCGGCCACGGCAATAAGTTCGAGGCAGGAAACGGCGTGGCCCAGCGCGTCGGAGCCATCGACGACACTGTTGAATTCAAAAAATTCACGAATGGCTTTGTGGTCGCCGGTTTTGGCCTGTTCCAGCACCGATTCGTATTTGAAGCCGGCCCATTCAGCGGTCTTGAGGGCAGCTGCCGACACCTCGATATCGCCGCTGTGGCTGCCGGAAGGAGGCGTGTTCTGGCATCCTACCTGTACAAAAGGAACACTGAGCAGCAAAAACAAGCTGAACGATAACACATTTTTCATGGGAAACTCCTGTTTAGGTTAAAGAAACGCCGCAAAGTTGGGCATTTCATGCCAATTTTTAGTGCCACGTACTCCCGTACGGCTTTTTTTCTTGCAAAGGGATTCCCTACTTTTGCGCCGCTTTTCAAAAAGACTCTTTACCAAAATCAAATTACGCAGCATGGGACGCGCGTTTGAATTCCGAAAGGAACGTAAGTTTAAACGTTGGGCCGGCATGGCCAAAACCTTTACCCGTATCGGGCGCGAAATCGCCCTTGCCGTAAAGGCCGGCGGTGAAAACCCCGACTACAACCCCCGCCTTCGGGTAGCCATTCAGAATGCCAAGGCGGCCAATATGCCGAAATCCAACGTCGAAAATGCCATTAAAAAAGCAGCGGGCAAAGACGCAGATAACTACCAGGAAGTGGTGTACGAAGGCTACGGCCCGCACGGCGTGGCCGTGCTGGTGGAAACAGCCACCGACAACCCCACCCGTACCGTGGCCAATGTGCGCATGCACTTCGACCGCGGCGGCGGCGCGCTCGGCACCTCCGGCAGCGTGAGCTATATGTTCAACCGCAAAGGCGTGTTCAAAGTTAAGGCAGAAGGCCGCAACTGGGATGATCTCGAACTCGAACTGATCGACGCAGGCCTCGAGGAAATCAAACCGGAAGAGGAGGATATGGTGCTGTACACCGATTTCAAGGATTTCGGCGCGATGCAAAAAGCCCTCGAAGACCGCGGTATCGAACCGAACAGCGCCCAGCTGGAATGGATTCCGACCATGACCAAAAAACTCTCGGATTCGGAGGTGGAACAGGTGATCAAACTCATCGACCGCCTTGAAGAAGACGACGACGTGCTCAACGTGTTCCACACGATGGATATGTCGGAATAACCGCGCCTGTTTGCGCGGCATTTCCTGCTCCGCAATACCGGACGCCACTAACGTTATGCCGCGATGCGGCACGCTTTCGCCCATGCAATAAAAAGGGGGTGTGCGTGCTGCATCGCGGCATAACGTTTATATATCCCCCTTTTCAGGGAAAACAGATAACTTGCTCCGCAAAGAGGCTGTCTCTTAAGTTGTTTTCCCGCGGATAGCGCAAATGGACGCCGGAGAGGACGCGGATGGGTGGAATGATCAATGGCTTCATCCCGGCTTTTGGGTTTTAGAACCCGACAATCCCTTGGCTTGTCCGGCGCAAAGGCGATTTTTCAGACAGCCGTGAACTATCGTCCTGTATTATAACACTACCCTCATGGCTCACATCCAACTGGAAGCGCACCTGCCAGGCGTCACCGGCCTGCTCGAATACCGCAAAGATACCGCCGAGCCCCTGCGCGAACTCACTCAAATCCTGCTACGCGGCGAATCCACACTCACTGAAGCGGAAAGGGAACTGATCGCCACGGCTGTTTCCGGCAAGAACGAATGCGTGTATTGCACCACTTCGCATGCCGCTGCCGCCGATGCCTATTTCGGCAGCGATGAAGTGTCGAAAAAAGTACGGGAGGACTATCAGACGGCGCCCGTCAGCGATAAAATGAAAGCGTTGCTCACCATTGCCCTGCAAGCGCAGGAAAGCGGCAAAAACGTGACTGCCCAATCGGTGGAAAAAGCCCGTCAGGCAGGGGCCAGCGACCGCGAAATCCACGATACGGTGATGATCGCCGCCTTGTTCTGCTTTTACAACCGCTATGTGGACGGGCTCGGCACCTTTGCGCCTTCCGACCCGGTGTATTATGCCGAAATGGCTCAAAGGCTGAAAGAAAAGGGCTATCACCGGCCCGTACAGGGCTACGACCAACTCAAGGACAAACAATATGCGTGAAGCGCCGCTTGCCCGATACCGTTATCTCGCTTTTGGCCTGTGCTTCGCCGGCGGCCTGCTGGGCGGATTAAATTCCACCCTGGTGTCGTCCTTCCTGCCTGAAATCCTGCGCGATCTGGCAGCGCCCGGGCAGGAGGAAAAAACCGGCGCGGCGCTCAACGCCTCCTTTATCTACGGCATGTTGCTGGGGGGTATCGTGCTGGGTTATTTCGGCGACCGCCTGGGGCGCAAATTCGGTCTGCAGGCTTCGGTTCTTTGTATCGGACTCTTTACCGTCGCGACGGTCGGGGTGACGAGCGCCAGCCAACTTATTGTCTGCCGCCTGCTGTGCGGCTTCGGCGTCGGCGGTATTTTGCTCAGTTCCGCCGTTTTTATCTCCGAAATCTGGCCTTCCGACCGCAAAAGCGTTGCCCTGGGTATTTTGTCGATCTGCTTCCCCGTCGGCATTTTTTCAGCCGGAATCATCACGTATTCGGTGCAGTCGTGGCGGGCGGCATTCTGGGAAGGCCTCATCCCCCTGGGGCTGGTCGTGGCCAACCATTTTTTTATCCGGGAAAGCGATCAATGGCTCGTTCGAAAAACAGCGGGCAATGAAGAAAAACCGCCCGGTTCGTCGGGCGTGGTGTTCTGGCGCAACCTGATCATCGGCAGCCTTATCTACGGCGCCATGCTGATCGGGCTCTGGGCCATATTTTCCTGGCTGCCCACCTGGATTCAGACCATCATATCAGGTTCAGACGGCCAGCAGGCAAGAGGCGTCAGCATGATGATTTTTGCGACAGGCGGATTGGCCGGCGGACTGGTTTCGGGCTGGCTGTGCAGGATCTTCGGGTTAAAAACCGTTCTGCTGTGGTGCTTTGCCGGTTGTTTTCTGGCCAGTGTGTACCTGTTTAAATTCAACCAATCGCTCAGCTGGCTGACCTACGCAGGCATCGGGGTGATCGCCGTGTTTTTCGGCGCCAGTCAGGGCGTCCTGAATGTGTATATTCCGGAACTGTTTCCAACCGGGGTACGCTCCGTGGCTACGGGTATTTGCTTCAATATCAGCAGGTTATTTACGGCTACTGCCGTCTTTTTCATCGGCTGGCTGGTGGAGTCGCTACACGGATTCGGCAACGCGCTCTTCGTTTTTTCTTTTGTTTTCCTCGCAGGTTTTCTCATCACCTTGTTTTCAACCAAACACTCCCGCTATGGCATACATACAACTTGAAGAAGGCCTTATCGGCATTCGGGGCCCGATGGCATTCAGTCCCGAAACGGCCGCCCCGCTCAACGAACTGGCCGAAATCCTGCTTCGCTCCGACGCCAACACCCTGAGCCGGGGGGAACGAGAACTGATCGGAACCTACGTCTCTTATCTCAACGACTGTTTCTTTTGTCAAAATGCCCACGGCGGCATCGCACAGCACTACCTGCAATGTGACGTACAGTTTATCGACGGTATCAAGGCCAATTTTGAACAAATGGAGGTCTCCGAAAAAATGAAGGCCTTGCTGGGGATCGCCGCGCAGGTTCAGAAAGGCGGGAAACACGTTCGCCCCGAGCACATCGACAGGGCAAAATCAGCCGGCGCCACCGACAAGGAAATCCACGATACCGTGTTGATCGCCGCTTTTTTCTGCATGTGCAACCGCTATGTCGATGGCCTGGGCACCCCGGCCAACCCTGACCGGCAGTTTTACATCGACCGGGGTAAAATGAGGGCGGAAGAAGGCTACACGCATTTTGACCTGCACAAATAGACCGGTATGAAAAAACTGTTTTACCTCGGCGCGGTCGGCTGTCTGCTGTTCGAAATTGCCAATGTCTATTTCATCATGCCCATGCCGGGCGGCAGTCAGGAGATCGAAAGTATCGGACTGGCCTACTTCCTGTACCGCTGGCGCTGGGCGTTCCGGGCAATTTTCGGGTTGTTCCTGCTGGCGGGCCTGAAAAACGCCTGGCAAGGCTCGCGGTGGTTGTCGGTGGCGAGTCTGCTGGCCGTGGCCGCAATAGCCTGGGTCGTCAATTTTCAAATGTCGGCCGACACCATGTTCTACCAGCCCGGCGTGGTCAACATGGCCGATACCAGCAGCAACCGGATACCAGGCGAAAAACTCGTGCTTGGCGTGTGCTACAATGGCGCCGCGAAGGCCTACCCCATTCAGTTTTTAGGCTACCACCACCAGGTGCGCGACAGCATCGGCGGGAAACCAATCATGGTGACCTATTGCACCGTTTGCCGCACCGGCCGGGTGTACGAGCCCGTGGTCGGCAACCGAACGGAGCATTTCAGGCTGGTCGGCATGGACCATTTCAACGCCATGTTTGAAGACGCCACCACCAAAAGCTGGTGGCAACAAGCCACCGGCGAAGCCGTCGCCGGCCCCCTGAAAGGGTCTCTTCTGCCCGAATTTCCGTCGATGCAAACCACACTGGATCAATGGATTGCCTTGTACCCAAACACCCTCGTCATGCAGGGCGACCCCGATTTCCAGACAGCATACGACAGTATGCTGACCTATGAAGGCGGCAAACGAAACAGCAAACTGACCCGGCGCGACACCGCGTCCTGGCAGCCCAAATCCTGGGTAGTCGGTCTGACGCTGGGCAAGGCCAGCAAGGCATACGACTGGAACGAACTGCAGGCCCGGCAACTGATTCACGATACGCTCGGCGGGCAGGCCATTCTGCTGGCGCTGGCCCCCGACCGCCACAGTTTTGCCGCCTTCGAACGGGTTTCCGCCGATCAGTTATTCAGTTTGCAAGGCGATACGCTGGTCTGCGAGGGCAAACGTTTCAGGTTCAACGGCGCATCGACCGATCCTTCGCAGCCTGACTTGAAAAAAGTAGATGCCTACCAGGAATACTGGCACAGCTGGAAGACTTTTCACCCCGCCACCCGCCAATAAACGAGGCCGTCTCATAAGTTGTTTTCCCGCAGATAGCGCAGATTGTTGTCGGGGATGACGCAGATTTATCGAATGATAATTGGCTTCATCCCGGTTTTTTTGTCAAAAACCAAACAATCATTGGCTAGCCAGATGCAAAAGCGACTTGTGAGACGGCCTCGATAAGGCCCCGTCAGCGTTCCAGGGTCACATCGCCTTTGTACAGGTGTTCCGTCCCGTCGACAAATTCGACGACACAGTACCAGACAAATACCGCGGGGTTCATCGGCTGCCCGCGAAGCTTGCCGTCCCAGCCGAGCGAAGGGTTATTGGGCACGAAGTCGTACAGTTCGTACACCAGTTCGCCCCAACGCGAAAAGACCTGCAGCGACTTGACTTTCGGCACCCGAAGCGGATCGGCAAAGACGGTGAAAAAGTCGTTGTGGCCGTCCTGATCGGGCGAAAAGATGTTTGGAATATACACATCCACCCCCCGATCGACGATCAGCTGCACTGGCGCCCGGTCGGTACAGCCGTTGCCCGTCACCGCCACGACTTCATAACGGGTGGTCAAAAATGGCGTAGCCACAGGATCGAGGCAATCGCTGCAACTCAGCCAGGTCGAAGGCGTCCAGATAACGGAAGCGAGCGTATCGGGCGATTGTATGCTGATTTGCACCTCGAACTGATAGGTATCGCCGAGCAGGACCGTCACCTGGGGAACCACTTCCAGCAGAAATTCTTCGGCTGCGATCACATCCAGGCTGAGGGTTGTGCTGCACCCTTCGGCATCCTGTACCAGCAAGGTGTAGGTGTCGGGTGTCAGGTTGTTGAAATAGGTCTGGCCGGAAAAATGTTGTCCTTCGTCGATGGAAAACAGCACCGGCGGTTTGCCGCCCTGAACGCTGTCGATCCGGATAGCGCCTTTATCGCCGTAGCAGGGCGGTTGCAACACGGTGGCCGATACATGGGGGGAAATCGGAGAAATCAGTACGTTGTCGGTATCCATGCAGCCGTTGGTCGGGTTGGTGACCAGCAAGACGTAGGTGCCGGGCTCTCCAATGAGCGGGGTTGCAGTGTTGGCGCCCGACAGCAGCAAGCCATCGGAAGTCGTCCAGTTGAAATTGAGCGTGGCAGCGCCCGAAGAACCGCTTCCGTCGAGGCTGGCCTGCGCGCCGTAGCAATCCATGGCGAAAGGTTCGCCCGCTTCGGCAAGGGGCAGCACCTGATCGGAAATCACGGTGGTGGCGAGGCCATTTTTACAATTATTGACCGGGTCGATGCCGATCAGCAGGTAAGTCCCCGCCGTATTGACCGACAAACTGGCTCCGCTTCCCAACAAGGTCGTATCGGCGCCCGAAAGACTTGCCCACACAAACTGAATGCCCGGAACCGGCGAGCCGCCGCTCAGGGTGGCGACCGGGTGAGCGCAGGTAAGCGTGGCCGGCGGGTTGATGAATAAGGGAGGATAAGCCAGGTCCTGATTGATCACCAGGGTGGCCGTGTCGGAACAAAAACTCAGGGTATCGAGAATGACAAACTGGTAAGTGCCGGGCGCATCGATTTGCAGCACGGTGCCGGGTGTGTAGGTATTACCATTGCTGATCCAGATAGCATTCACATTGACCGAGCCTTCGGATACCCCAGATAGAATTATTTCATCGATGGTGCAATCCAGTATGTCATCGGGGCTGGCGTAAATGGTCGCTTTCAGTTCGTTGGAAATATCGAGGACCTCGGTCAGGGCCGTGTCGGCGCAGCCGTTGAGGCTGATGACGAGGCGGTATGTGCCGGCGGCTGTGGCGATTACATCCGCCTGACTGGTGCTACCCGAGGTTTGCCCCGACAAAGCCATCCATTGAAATCCCGTGCCCGGCAAATCGGCACTGCCGCTCAGGGTAACCTGCTTGACTGCGCACGACAGAACTTCGGGCGGCGCGATGGCAGCCACCGGAATTTGCCGGAAGATAACCGGCGTGCCCAGCGACACCACCGTGCAATAATCACTCAGCACGACATTCCCCGTGCCGTCATTGTTGCCCGCTACAGCGGAAATGTAGTACGTGACGCCATAACTCATCAGTGCCGGGTTGAAGCAGAATTCGGGCTGGCTGTTGCGGGCAATTTCATTTTGAATCTGGTTGCCGGTGCCTGTGTGCAGGACGAATTGCAATACATCGCCGCTTTCCAGAAACTGTCCGAACGAATTGTAGGCGGCGGTTACGCAACCCGTTCCGCAATGCGACACCAGGGAGTTTTGCATCGTACCAACGGCCGTGGAGCAACTGATCAGCCCGATATTGAACGCACAGGCGCTGCTGCAACCGTTGGCGTCGGTGACAACGATGCCGTAGCTGCCTTCCGCAAGGTTGTTGAACGTCGTGTTGCCCGGGAAAACCCCGCTTTGCGTACCGCCCGGGCTTATGCTGACGTCGTACGGCGGGGTGCCGCCGGTCAGGGAGACGCTGCCCGCACCGTCGCTTGCGCCGGGCGCGCTGACCGTATTGGCCTGATTGCAGGCGACCTGTACAGCCGAAGAAGGCTGACCGATCGTGTAAACATCAGAAGCCGTGCAACCCATCGCATCGGTGACCGTGACGGCGTAAGCACCGGAAGCCAGGCCGCTCAGGTCTTCGGGATTGCCTGGTGCGGCAGGCGACCAGTTAAAATTGAAGGGCGCAATCCCGCTGCTCACAGTGACATCCAGGACGCCTGTGGCAGCGTTGTAACACAATACGTCGGTCGCAGCGCCGCTCAGGGCGACGGGCGTCAGATCGTTGTTCACGTTGAAATTCGCCTCGGCGGTGCAGGCGCCCCCGGCGCTAACCGTAAGCGTATAGGCGCCGGCGGGCAGGTCGAGGAGGTCTTCGGTTTGCTGGTTGTTCGACCAGGTATAGGTGTAGGTCAAGGCGGGGCTGATATTTACCGCAATGGCGCCGTTGCCGCCGATACAGGAAGTATTGGCCGTTACCGTACCCGAGATGGAAGGAATCGTGACATTTTCCGGAATCGTTACCGAAGCCGTTTCCACGCAGCCGTTGGCCCCGGTCACCGTGACCGAATAATCGCCCGAGGGCAGATTGTTTACATCTTCATTGGCTGTCAGGTTCGACCAGGCAAAATCGTAGGGCGCCTGGCCGCCCGTTACATTCAGATCGACTGCGCCGCTGTTTTGCCCGCAAAAAGCAGGCGTAATGGTTTCAGACAAAGTCGGCGGCTCCGCGGCATTTCCAATATTGAACGCGGCCGTACCCGTACAGGTGTTGCCTACCGTAACCGTCACGGAATAGGGGCCGGGCGAAAGCCCGGAAAGATCCTGACTCATCGAACTTTGCGACCACAGGTAGTTGTAACCCAGTCCGTTGCCGGGGTCGGCAGGGATAAGCGTCAGGTCGATCTGTCCGTTGTCGCTGATGCAGGAAGTATTGTTGGAGGCCGTACCGCCGACGGAGAATCCGATGCTGTTTTCGGGCACGTTCATCGAGGCGCTTGCCGTGCAATGATTGAGGTCGGTAACGGTGACGGCGTAATTGCCGTCCGGAATAGCCGGGAGATCTTCCGATACAGGTCCGCCCAGCCATTGATAGGCGTAAGGCGGCGTACCGCCGGCGACAGTCAGGTCAATCGAGCCGTTGGCAAGGCCACAAATTTCCGGCGCAATGGTCTGGCTCAGCGAAGGATAGGTTCGCCCGTCAGTTACGATAAACGAAATAGAGGCGATACAACTGCCTGTTTCGGTAACGGAAACGTCGTAGGCGCCGGGAGACAATCCGCTCAGGTCCTGCGTCGTCATGCTATTGGACCACAGGTAGGTATAGGGTCCTGCCGGCGTCACGGTAAGGTCGATGGCGCCGTTGGCCGTGGCGCAATCGGTGAGGGGCGCAACGGTTCCGCTCAGGCTAAACGTCGAGCTATTGTTGGGCACAACGAAGGTTGTATCGCTGGTACAGCCGTTGGCCGCCGTCACCGTGACGGCGTAGGTGCCCGGCGGTATGGCCGTGAGGTCTTCCGTAACGGACATATTGGACCACAGGTAACCGAACGGCATGGCGGCGCCGGTCGCATTCAGGTCGATGGCGCCGTTGCTGTTGCTGCAAATGGCGGCAGTGACCACACCGCTCAGGTCAGGGTTGGGGGTGTTGTTCCCGACCGAAAAGGTAGCCGTCGAACTGCAGCTCAGGCCCGAGCTCACCGTCACCGTGTAATTCCCCGCAGACAAAGCGCTCAAATCCTCTGCAGCGCTCATGTTCGACCAGGCATAGGTGTAAGCGCCCGAGGGGTTGACGGAGATGTCGAGCGAGCCATTTGGCGCTACGCAGGAGGTGTTTTCCTGTGGTACGCCGGTAATGTTCAACACGAGGTTGTTGTTCACGACATTCACTGAAGTAGTCGCCGTGCAGCCCCAGAAATCACTGACCGTCAGGGCGTAGGTATTGGGCGGCAGTCCGCTGAGGTCTTCTGTCGTCATACTGTTCGACCAGGCATAGGTGTACGGCGGGCTGGCGCCGCTGACCGTGGCATTGGCGCCGCCGTTGCTCAGTCCGCAGGTGGCAGGTATGCCCACGGCCGAAAGGTTGGGCTGAACGGCGGCATTTAAAATGTCAAAAGATGCGGTTTCAGAGCAGGTTCCCAGCACGATCGTAACCGAATAGGCGCCGGCCGGAATATTGTTCAGGTCGGCGGTATGCTGGTTGTTCGACCAGTTGTAGGTGTAGTTGTAGGGCGGCTGAACATCCAGGTCGATGTAGCCGTTGGGCGTGGTGCAGGAGCTGTTGTCGGAAGCGGCGCCGTTGGGGGAAATAGCGAGCGTATTGGCCGGCACGGTCACAAAGGTTTCTGCCGTACAACCGAGCGCCGTCGTGACGGTAACAGCATAATCGCCGGCCGACAGATTGGAAAGGTCCTGGCTCGCGGCATTGTTCGACCAGTGGTATTGATAGGGTGTTTGTCCCCCGTTTACCTGAAGGTCGATCATCCCGTTGGGCAAATTACAAAACGCCGAGCTCACGTCGGTGCTCAGGTTGGGATACTCGATCAGGTCGTCAACGGTAAACGTCGCGGTTTCCGTACAGGTGCCGCCCGCGCTCACGGTTACCGAGTAGTTGCCGGGAGCGAGGTTGCTGATATTGGCGGTGGTGCCGAGGTTCGACCACATGATCGTCAGGTTGGTGGGGCTAAGCACCAGATTGATTGCGCCGTTGTTGGTCAGGCAGGAGGTTTGGGGCGTTACAAATCCGTCGAGACTGATGGGCACCTGATAATCATCCACAGCGGCCCCGTCCACTTCGGTACATCCGTTGGCGCCGGTGACGGTCACGATGTAAATATCGCCGGGAATATTGCTCAGGTCCTGCGTGGTAGCCTGGTTGGACCAGATATAGGTGAAGGGCCCTACTCCGCCGCTGACCGTCAGGTTGATGGCGCCGTTGTTGAGGCCGCAATTGGCGCTGGTGACGCCGAATGACAAATTGGGGGTATTCGGGTTGTCGGGCACCACAAATGCATCTGTTTCGGTACAGGAGCCGCCTGCGCTGACGGTTACCTGGTAAATACCCGGCGCCAGGTTGCTGATGTCCTGGGTGGTAGCCATGTTGGACCACAGGTAAGTGTAGCCGGCCGGCGGCGTTACGCTCAGGTCGATGCTGCCATTGCCCGTGCTGAGGCAGTTGGTATTGGCTACAATATTGGTAATCAGGTTGATGGGAGGGTTGTTGTTGGGTACATTGATGGATAAAATGGTCGGGCAGCCGTTGGCCCCGGTCACGGTCACACTGTAGTCGCCGGTCATCAAACCGGTCAGGTTTTGGGTGGTGGCCATATTGGACCACAGGTAGGTGAAGGGCGAAACGCCGCCCGAAACGGACAAAACGATGCCGCCATTCGGCAAATCGCAGGTAGAGGTAGTGACCGACGGGTTGACAACCGGCGCATTGGGCACGTCGGGCACCGTGAAATCGGCAGTTTGCGTACAGCTGCCGCCTGCGCTGACAGTCAGCGAATAGGAGCCGGGCGCAAGGCCTGTTAAATCCTGTGTCGAAGCTGGCGGCGACCAGGTATAGGTATAGCTGCCGCCGGGAGAAATACTCACATCTATGCTGCCGTTGTTGTTGCCGTTGCAGGTCGTATTCGGCAGAATGTTGGCGCTGATGTTGATCGGCGGGTTGTTGTTGATCAACACGACATCCACCACATCGGTGCAGCCGTTGGCGCCGGTTACCGTCACGCTGTAATCGCCCGCCGGCAAACTGTTGATATTTTGCGTGGTGGCCATATTGGACCACAGGTAGGTATAAGGCGTTACTCCGCCAGTCACCGTGAGGTTGATGGCGCCGTTGGGCAGGTCGCAGGTCGAGGGCGTGGTCGAAGCATTGGCGTTTGGGTTGTTCGGCACATCCGGCACCGTGAAATCGACGGTCGTAGAGCAGGAGCCCTGGCCCGTGACCGTGAGTGAATAAGTGCCCGATTCCAGATTGCTGATGTCCTGGGTCGTAAATGTATTGGACCACAGGTAGGTATAGGCGCCTGGCGGCGTCACACTGACGTCGATGCTGCCGTTGTAACTGCTGTTACAGGTGGTGTTCGGAGTGATGTTTGCCGTTGCTGTAATCGTGGGGTTGTTGTTGGAAAGGTTGATATTGGCCACATCCGTGCAACCGTTGGCGCCGGTCACCGTCACGGTATAAGCGCCGGCAACGACGTTGGACAGGTTCTGCGTGGTGGCTGCATTGGACCAAAGGAAAGTGTAGGGCGTCACCCCGCCGGTGACATTGAGATTGATCGATCCATTGTCCAGGTCGCAGGTGGAAGGAGTGGTGGTGAATGTCACGGCAGGCTCGTTGGGCTGGTCGGGTACGTCGAAGGTGGCGGAAGCGGTGCAGGTAAGGCCCGTCGTAACGGTGATGGTATAACTGCCGGGGGTAAGCCCGCTCAGGTCCTGGGTGGTAAAAGAATTGGACCACAGATAGTTATACGATCCCGGCGGCGGCGTCACCGAAACATCGATACTGCCGTTGCCGCCGTTGCAGGTAGTATTGGCCGTCACCACGCCCGTGACGTTCAGGGTGACCATGTTGTCGGGCACATTTACGTTGTACACCTCCGAGCAACCGTCTTCGTCTGTGATGGTCACGGAATACGCGCCGCCGGGGATGTTGCTCAGGTCTTCCGTCACGGCGCTGTTCGACCAGAGGAAAGTATAGGGCGTGTTGCCGCCGCTGACGCTGAGGTTTACGGCGCCATTGCTTTGTCCGCAGCTGGCATTGGTCACGACGGCCGAAGGGTTCAGGTCGGTCAGGGTCACCGTCGCCGAACCGGAGACGGTTCCCGGGCAGTTGCCATCCACCGTGCTGACGCTTTGCAGGGCGTAAACCCCCGGCTGGGTTACGGAGAGTGTGTAGGGCGTGGAAGAAACCTGTATGGCCGGCTGTTGCACGCCGTTGATTGTATAAATGAGGTTCCAGGGCCCCTGTCCGGTAAAGTTGACGGTCAGATCTACGTCTCCGCCGCTGCCGGCGCACAACACACCGCCGCCGGAAATGGCAGCCGTCGGTTTGGGGATTACCTCCACGGTAATGCACGATTCAACCGGGTTGGAAAAACACTGGTTTGACGATTTGACACAAAGCGTGGCGGTACCCGGCGTGCTGCCCCAGTTGACCGTCACGTTGTTGTTATTGACCGTCAGCGTACCCATGTTGGCAGGAGTCAGCGTCCACATATACGTCGTTGCCCCTACGATCGTTGGTACCGAATAACTGCCCGAGGTATTTTGACAAACTTCGATGGGCCCGGTAACCGTACCCGGGTTTTCGGGCGGCATACCGACAGTGGATCCCGACAGTACGTCGATGCTGTAATCGCAAACGTTGCCGTTGCATCCGTCGAGGACAAACCAGTAGATGTGGCCTACGATGTAATTGTCGGCAGAAAGAACGAAGGGGTTTGTCGTACAGGAGCACTGAAGATCCATGGCCGGCCCCCCGCACCCGTCGTAAATACCGCCCTGAAGCCCCATCATGCCGCCCTGGCTGCAATTGGACGGGGTGACCTGAATGGAAATGCTGGTGCTGCCGGCATAAAAGGCAAACCATTCGTCATTGTTCAAAAACCAGCCGGGGCAACCGGGGAAAGACTGGGCGGTGTTGTTGTTGTTGATTGTTGCGCAATAGCCGTCCAGGTTTTCACAAAGGATAGGCGCCTGAGGGCAGGTGTTGCCCGGTTGAGGGAAACCCGGAGGCGGGCATTGCGCCATTAACAAACGGGGCAAGAAGAACACGGCAATAAGGCCAAGCAGGTAAAAATGCTTCATGTAACAAGGAGTATGGTGAAAAAAGAAATACTCCCGGAGGGGCGCCGGAAGAAACCAGGAATACAATTTACGGTTTAGGGAACCCGCCATCAAGCGGCAGGTACAAGACAGAGAGAATAAGAAGCTGGATGGTTTAAACCAGCCGGAGCAGCATATTAAAATCGGCCAAATGTAGCCAAAACCCCAACCCAGCCAAACATAATTTGCCAAAAAGAATTAATGAACAGAATGCCTGCACCGCAAACAGGCCATTTGGCAACAGCAACAAAAAAAGCCTTCCGGATCGCAAGGCATTGATCCGGAAGGCTTTTGAAATATGTTTTTGTGATTACCCTACTGCTTTACCACCCGCAACATTTGCATGCCCGAACCGGTTTCGGCAGCAATCCAGTACAGGCCCGAGGGGGCGTTGGCCAGTTGTTCGAGCGGATAAAGATTGACGCCTGAATGCATCGGGACCGGTCCTTGTGTGAAAATTTGTTTGCCCGTGGCGTCGAAGCCTTTGAGGGTCACCTCGCGGGCGCCTGCCAGGGCAATTTCCACCTGCACCAGATCGGTAAACGGATTGGGATACGCCCGCAAGGCCAGCGCATCAGCCGAGAGGTCTTCGGCATCCACCGAACAATCGGTGTGATAGACGCCGCCCACGTATTCGCTGTAACCCAGGGCGCAGAACACCCGTACTTCGATTTCATAGGCCGTGCAGGGCAGCAGGCCGCCAATCACATAATTGCTGCCCACGGTAATGCCCGACTGCCAGGCCGTGGCGCCAACGGGCCGCCAGCGGAGTTCGGCGGCAAGGCTGGAGCCCGGGCCTTCCCAGTGCAGGTTGATCGAGGTAAACGTGCTGTCGGCACTGAAGTTGTCGGGCAGGGCGCACGGCACCTTGTCCACAAAATAAGCTGTCACCTGGGCATTGCCGGTCAGGCTGAACTGGATGGCTTCCGCAAACTGATCGGGACCGAAAGTTGTGCCCGCCACCTCCCAGTGATCGAACACTTTATCGGGAGCCGCCAGCGCGTGCAAATTGATGGCAATGCCGCCGAAATAGGTCGCATTAAACGGATAGACGTCGGGCGTGACGGTGTTGACCTGCACCTTGCCGCTGCCGGCAGGCAACACGGTGATATCGAGGCCGTATGGCCCGGTGATGCCTTCGTCTTCGTAGCAATCCACGATCTGGTTGTTGATCAGGGTGCATTTGCCTTCGATCTGGGCACGCATCAGGTTGAGGTTTTCATGCCATTCATCCATATCGCCGCCCCAGCGGTCGCATTGCCGCGGCATCTCAGGTTCGAGTCCGGCAATGAGCGAGTCCAGGTGCGACAGCAGGTTGTCGCAGGTAAAAGCCGTATTGAGCAGGTCGGCGTACCGGTTGATGTACATCTGTACAAATTCCGGGTTGTCAAAAAATTTGCCCCACATGCCGGTGTGCGCGATATCCGGGTTGTTGGGAAAATTGTCTTCCACGTCGCAGGGGTCGTTATCATAGGTGGTGGTTTCCAGCCCGGTGTAGTTCTGTCCGAGGTTCCAGGTATTGTCCATGTCCCAGAGGGCATACTTCCATTTGACGATATCGGGTTCCTTGGTGCCGCGCCACCACATGGTATTCCAGTTGAGCCAGTCGGAATTGACGAAATAGGTATTGAGGATAAAATAGTCGATGAAGCTTTCGAGATCGACCTGACTTTTGACGTAGTTCCAGTGTACGGGATCGGCCATGTCGTTGGCCATTACATAGTCGTACAGGCTGTACCAGGCGGTCGGGCTGCCGTTTTCGACGTTGAGGCCGCCCCAGAATTTGAGCATGTCCACGTTTTGTTCGGGCTGGTCGTAGTAATAATCGGCGTAGTCGTTATCGACGCGTTCGCGCATTTCGTACACCCCCCAGTATTCACCATTGAGGTACACGACGCTGACGCGGTAACGACGAAAATCGAGGTGCAGCTGGTTTTTTTCCGTCACGGTGTGCGCAAAGGCATCGCGGATATGGCAGGAATGGGCGCCCCAGCTGTTGGCTGCGCAGGGATAATTGTCGGAAGCCCCGGCTTTCAGAATAATGACGTCGAATTTGTCGCGATCGGTGGTGGGGAACATTTTGTGGTGCATGGTATAATCCCATCCGTACTGGTCGCGGGAATAAAAACGCATGCCTTTTTGCGGAAAAGCCCAGGAATCGTTGCCGTGGCCGCGCATGTCGCCTTCCATAGTGAACACGCGGGAGTGGTCGGTTTCGAAGAACTCGAACGAGGTCATAATTTCCCCGTGCGTGGCAAAGAGTTCGTCGTAATCCTCGGAAGCGACCGAGATGACGGGCACGGTATGGCTTTCGTTCAGAAAATAGGTATTGGTCTCGACGAAAGAAGGCAGCTGCTGGCCGCTGTTGGGGAAAAAACGGGCCCTGATTACCGTGGTTTTGATAATCGTGATCGGCTCGGTGTAGGCCGGAGAAGTGCTGGTCGGCGTGGAGCCGTCGGTGGTGTAGCGCAGGGTACCGTCGTTCTGAAAACTGGACATTGAGATCGTCAGCGACGGCTGGTAATAAAATCCGGCGGCCTGGCCCATGATCGGCTTGAAGGCATAAGCCAGCGGATAAGCCGTCACGTTGTTGTTGGTGGCATTGGGCGTAGGCGTGCCGAACACCGCCCAGGTGCTACTGCCGTCGGTAGCCCGGCCGTAGGAATGGTCGCGGCTGGTATGCACGACTGTTTGCACCTGATCGACGATGGCGCCCGACGGATTGGCCAGCACCACCCATTCGTTTTTGGTCTGCGTGAGTTTGAAACTGGTGTGCAGATACCCGCCGCTCGTGATATTTTTATCTGAAGCAAATATCAGCAGGTGTTTGCCGGGCGCCAGCGAAACGGACGGGAAGGCCCATTTGGTGGGCTCGGCAGGGTCGTCGCTGAGGTACCAGCCGTTGAGGTTGACGGTCGTATTGGTTGGGTTGAACAGTTCGATCCAGTCTTCGGCGTCGCCAAACTGGTCGTAGGTGGTCGATTTGTTGGAGGCTGAAAATTCGTTGATAACCAGCTGGGCGGGGAGGGCCACAGGCAGCGACAAGAGACAAAAAAGGGAGAGGCGGTAAAGACTTTTCATGAGAAATGGTGTTGGTGTGCGCGGTTGTGGCAGCAAATTTGACCAAAGGTAAAGAACCCGACTCTGGAATATACCTAATTTGCCAATGCAGGCAATCCCAATGGCGTTTCGGGCAAGAAAATCGGGTTTGCCCCTTGCCACATCGTTGCCCGGCCTGTATCATTGCAGTTCGTTTCAACGCATCCATTCGAATAGCATTCACCTGATGAAAGAGTACTATTACCTGGTCGGTCAGTCCAAAATGGGCCCCTACTCCCTCGATGAACTCCTGAAACAACCGATTTCCCGCGATACCAAAGTCTGGTACAGCGGCCTGCCCGACTGGGTTGATGCGGTTGACATGCCCGAGTTTGCCAATTTTTTCACCAGCCCGCCCCCGCCCCCACCGCCGTCGGCAACCCCGCCACCGCCGCGCTCCACCAACATCGGCGACAACCGCCAGCGCCCCAACGCCCCCATGCCCAAATCCTGGCTGATAGAGTCGATCCTGGTCACCGTCTTTTGCTGCCTGCCCTTCGGCATTGCAGGCATCGTATTCGCCTCGCGGGTCGAATCGCGTTATTACGCCGGCGACCTCGAAGGTGCGCAGTACAATGCTCGGGAAGCCGCCAAGTGGACCAAAATCGGTTTTTTCGCAAGCCTGGCGCTCTTTTTGCTGTATTTCGTCTTTATCGTTATCGGCATTATGACCGGCCTTTCCAACTCCAATGACTTTTAAAGTCACCTACGGAAAGATATTGCTGATGGCCGGGGCTGTGGCCCTGGCCATCCTTTTTTGGTACGACCCTGTAAGAAGCGGCATTTTCCCAAAATGCCCCTTTCTGATGCTCACCGGCTACAAATGCCCGGGTTGCGGCTCGCAGCGGGCTATGCACACCCTTTTGCACGGTGATTTTCGAAGCGCACTTGGATTAAATGCCCTGCTGTTGTTTTCGCTGCCTTACCTCGTCGCGGGGCTCTGGCTCGAGTGGTTCGGCGGCAAAGACAGGTACCCGTCAGTCGCTTGGCGTTTTTTCGGCCCCGCCGCCGCCAGGGTGTGGCTGATCGTTGTACTGGGCTGGTGGTTGCTTCGCAACCTTGCTAGTTTTTGAATACTTCTGCGAAGCGTTTTCGGGCTTTCCGCAAGTTATTTCCTTCGATAATTGCATTTATTTCCTCATTTCGAATCAGCATATCGGCGCGGTCGTAAGTGTCGAGCAAACCTTGGTCGTAGTTGTTCAACATGGTGAGCACGACTTCTTCTGCGGCCGTTTTGTTGCCGTTTTCGGCGTACAGGCGGGCGATCTGGATCATTCGATCATTCCAGTAAATGCGTTCGTTGGGGTAATAACGGCAAAAATCATCGAGAACGGTCCCGGCCCTTTCCTTGTCGCCTTCAACCATCAACTCATTGGCGAGCAAAATCGTCATGAAATAGGTGGTTTGAAAAAAAGGCAGGCAATCGTTGGGCGAGATGGCATCGCTGCTTGACCACTGAAACTGCTGGCTCCAGAGTCGCCAGCTGGCGTCAGCGTCGATGGTCTGGGTAATGGTGTAAGCTTCCCATTTCTTCGGCGCCATGGGCGCCACCCGGTAAACAAGCCCTTGTACCAGCAGGTAGGGCCCGAACGGTTGCAAGACACTTTTGTCGCAGGTCAGGGAAAAACACAGCGGCCGCGACCAGCCATTGGCGGCCAGCCAGTCCAGTTCGGTCAGAAAATCGGGCAGGCTGTACTGCGTCAGGTAAAAAGTCATCTTGTCGCCGCGTGTGAGCGGGCTCAGTTCTTCGGGCACGGCAGCCAGTTCAATATTGGGCACTGCCGACACCGGCAATTCGATGTTTTTGACCGGAATCTCGTGGTAAACACCGTAGTAGGACGACGACTTGCGGTAGGTTCCCTTTTGCAGCAGCGAAAAATATCGATCCAGCACGATGGTTTCCCCAAGATCGACCTGCTCCTCCCCCTCGACGTGATACACCACCGGCGCCTCGTCGTAAAATTGCTGCGGAAGAAGGCGATGCGGCGGCTTGGCGTCCAAAACCGTATCTCTGCGCAAATGGCGGTTATAATATGGCGAGTACAGCAGGGAGGTGTTCACGACCAACACATCAGGGCGAACGCCTTGTTTGGCCTGCAGATAAAGCAGCGGATAGGTGTCGGTATCGCCGTAGGTCAGGAGGATGGCGTTGGGCGGGCACGACTGGAGAATATTGTACGAGTGCTGTCGAATATAGGGGCGGTAGAGATCGTCGGGCAGGTACGACCTCGCTTTTTTCTCGTCGTACAAAGCCCCCATCCACAGGTACAGGTGCATCAGGTTGTTGGCGTATTCGGTATCGATATTGCCGACCAGCGTCTGAAAATTCGGGTTGCGGGCCATCAGTTTTTTATGAACGGCGCCCGACTGCAGCACGCATTGCGCATAATGCTCGGCGACTTCAGGGGTCATACGCGGATTGCTCAGGTCGTACTGCACGAGGTCGGCGCTGTCGGCGCCGGCGAAATTGGTATTCTGCTGATTGGTCAGCACCAGCCCGTTTTGAAACCAGGCACGGCCGAGGGCGTAGCGTTCGTCGTCGTTGGGTGAAGGGATTTTTTGGAACCAGGCAATGGCATCCTTATACCAGCCGGCGTAACCATAGAAGGGTTGCAAATCGTAATCCCGGGCACTGCCGGCGCTGGCAAATTTCGAAAAGCTGTCGCCCGGCGGCAGGTTCAGGGGCAAATAGGCGTTTTTTTTAGCCGACCAGAAGAGCATGGGCGCTTGCTGACGGAAGTCGTCGCGCGATCGCAAAACGACATAATAGCCCTCGGGCTTTTTAATGGCATCGGCGCTCAGAATATTCTCCCCAAGGCTGTACGTGGAGAAAAAACGGCTTTGTACGGTCTTGAATGAAGGGAAACCTGCCGGGTAGGGGTTTTGCGATCCGGCCCAAACGGTATGCAGGAGCAGCAGGCAGATTGGTAAAAACTGTTTCATACGGTTCATTTTTATCCTCTGATAAGATAGGACTGATCCGGCGGAGCCGGCGGATCGAAGGTCTTCAAATAACGCTCGCGCGCATCTTTAAGTTTGTACATGCCAATGATCGACCACAGGTAGGATTTGCTGTTTTGAAGGGTCCACATATCACTGTTCGAGAGTAACTGTCCGTCAAAATTGTCCAGCACAGTGATGATGATACGGTTGGCTTCCGCCTTGTTACCAGTTCTGGCGTAGCCTTTGGCAACAGCAAGCATTTGAGCATTCCAGGCCTTGCGTTCGTTGGGGTAATACCGGCAAAGATCGTCGAGCACCTGGCGCGCTTTCTTTTTCTTGCCCGACTGCATAAATGCGTTGTACATGCGCATGCCCAGCATAAAATCAGCCTGAAAAAGAGGTACTGCATCGAGGGGGGTAATGGCATCCTGCGAACCGCGTTGAAATACTTCCCGCCAAAGCTTCCAGCTGGCCTCCAGCTGGATCGGAAACTGTATGTCGGCAAACCTGCCCGGGGGCTGGGCTTGTATGGGCATCAGCCGGTACACCAGGCCTTCCTGCACGAGATGCGCCGCGTAGGGGTCGAGCGCGTCTTCCTCATTGGTCGGCGCAAAACACACAGGGCGCCGCCAGCCTTCTGTAAAAGTCCAGTCGATGATCGTTTGGTGATCAGTAAACGTGTACTGGGGCAGATTGAAAAACAGGGTGTCCGTGGCGCCGTAATAGCGTTGCAGGTAGCCGGATTTTTCCAGGTTTTCGCGGCCGGGGATGTCTTTCAGCGCAATCCACAGGTGTCTGGCAGTTACAAAGCCCTGTTCGCGGGTCCAATCCTCTTTCGTGATAAAATCAGTTTCGACGGCTTTTTTTAAAAAACCTTCGACATCCAGGGTGTCGGAGACGCCCAGCCAGCTCAGGTCCGAAAAAAGCAACAGGGGCGATTTTTCGTAGTACGAGCGGGGCAATGTGCGGGTCGGGGCGTTGTCGCTCCAGAATGTTTTATCGTACCAAAACAGGTTGCACTGGGCATTGGTCAGCAAGACGATCGGTATGACCGATACATCCCTTCGCAAGCCTTCCGTGTATTGCAAATACCACAGGGGGTATGTATCCGAATCGCCGCAGGTCAGCAGTATGGCATTGGGCGGGCAGGAAAGCAGGATATTGGCAGCGGCTTCCCGAATAAACGGTCGGTACAACCCTCGTTCAAGCGGGCGGTTGGCCAGGCTGTCTTCTCCGTACATCCGCAACATGCCATATTGTTCCATGCGCTCATTGGCATACTTGGTGTCGATGCAGCCTACGGGGGTAAGAAAAGCGGGACTTCGTTGTTGCAAACGGTCGTACAGGGCAATCGCGTGGTCCGACCACTGCACAAAAAGGCGGATGCCCTCCCTGGTAAACCGCAGTTGTCCGGGCTGACCGTAAACAAAAGGGTTGGGAACAACGCCTTCGCCCGTGTCTTTGTTGAGGAAAGTCAGTTCGAGAGCGCCTCTCGAATAAGCCCTTGCGAGCGCATTGAGCTGATCGTCTGTGGGGTTAGGTATGGCTTCGAGTACCCGAATGGCATCCTGATACCAGCCCGCGTAGCCATAGCAGGGCTGCGAGTCGAAATTGTAGGCGTCGTTGCCGGAAAATTTGCCTGTTTTGAACAAGTGGCGTTGGCTGGTATCGGCCGGGGGCAAGGGCAGCGGCGAATAATCACCTGTTGTTGAAGAATAAAACAGGAACTCCCTGGCCGGTTCGTTTCCGCCGGAAGTGTCGATCCGGACATAGTAGCCGTCGATGCGTTTTACCGGTTCGACTTCGGCGCCGGATACCCGGTAACGCGAAAACAAAGCCGTTTCGACAACATCGTAGGAAATTTTTTGGGCCGGGCACGGCAGCTGGGCGGCCACCTCTTGCGGATACAAGACGGCAAGGCCCGTACAAAGGGCGGAAACAGGGAACTTCATGGCTTTAGGAGTCCAGAGGCGTATTTAATACACAATTTTATCGGCTTTTACCCGCCATCTTTCGAAAACCGTCATGGCTTCATCACGCAGCAATTGTTCGATCGGAATGCTGCGCGCATGCAGGGGTTTGTCGAATTCCGTATAGATAAACTCGTCGCTAAAACCTGCCCCGGCGGCATCGTGGCGGGTCGCAGCGTACACGATCCGGTCGGGCCTTGCCCAGTAAATAGCGCCAAGGCACATCGGGCAGGGTTCGCAGGAAGTGTACAGGGTGCAACCCTCCAGTTGGAAATGCCCCAGTTGACGGCAGGCGTCGCGGATAGCCACTACTTCCGCGTGCGCGGTAGGGTCGTTGGTGGAAGTGACGCGGTTGTTGCCCCTTCCCACAATGACCCCGTCGCGCACGATAACACAACCGAAAGGCCCTCCTTCATCGCTGTTCATGCCATTTTCAGCCGCACGGATGGCCTCCCGGATAAAAAACTCGTCCTGATTCATATTGACCTGCAAACAGGTTGAACATTCAACCTGTGTTAGTTGCCGTTTTTCTTTTTGTCGGTTTCTTCTTTCAGTTTTTGCAATTGTTCTTCGGCCTTTTTGATATCGGCCTGCAACTGAGCCAGTTGCCGGTTGGCGTCTTCGATTTTTTTGTTTTCCTCGGCCAGGCGGGCCGCTACGTCGGCACGGGTTTTGGCAATTTCGTCGGCGGCCTGTTTTTTGGCATCGGCAACGGCTTGCGCTTCGTTTTGTTTGGTTTGGGCGACGTTGGCGGCCGATTCCTGTTTGGCGCGATAAATGGCTTCTGACGATTCTTTTTGAGCGGCAGCCACTTCTTCCAGGGCTTTTTTACGCGCTTCTTCGGCATCACGGGCATATTGCAGGCGTTTTTCCTCTGCATCCTTGCGGGCCTGGGTGATGGTATTGGCGGCCTGTTGGTTTACTTCGTCCACCTGTTTCCGAGCCCTGTCCTGGGCATCGGCCACTTCGCGGGCAAAGCCTGCCTTTTTGTCGTCAGCATCCTTTTTGGCTTGCGTCACAGCTTCGATCGCCTGTTGTTTGGCGGCAGCTACTTCGCGCGCTGCGTTTTCGCGGGCGGTAGCGACGAGGTTGGCGCCGTCTTCACGGGCTTTTTCTATGGCTTCGGCTGTTTCCTGGCGCACCTTGGCGGCATTTTCCTTGATCGTTTTGACCTCTTCGGCGGCCTGCTGCGTTGTTTGGGCCACTGCTGCTGCAGATTTGGAGCGGGCGTCGGCAACTTCGTCGGCGAGGCGCTGGCGTTCGCGGGCGCCGGCCTCGCGAGCGAGGCGAACGCTATCGGCTTCTGCTGTTTTTACGGCAGCGACATTTTGAGCGCTCTGGCGGCGCGCGTCGGCAACGGCATCGGCGGCCTCCTGCTGGGCGCGCACCTGTGCTTCGCGGGCGGCAGCAATTTCATTGGCAGCCTTCTCCTTGGAGGCTGCAATTTCAGCCGCGGCCTTTTCCTTGCTGGCCACTACTTCCTGGGCCGTGGCATTGACGGATTCCTGCTGCTTTTTGCGGGCGTCCGCGATCTGCTGGGCGGCCTCTTCCTGAATTTTTCTGATCTTGTCGTCGGCCGTCATTTTGCTGGAAGCAACTTCGCTGGCATATTGCTGCTGTGCCTGATCGGCCTTCGAGTTGGCATCCATGACGCGGCTGCGCGCTTCTTCCTGGGCTTTGGCGACTTCCGACTGACTGCGTTCGCGGGCCTTCGATACCTCCTGGGCGCTTTCCTGCTTGATTTTATCTTCCTGCTGTTTGGCCGATGCCAGGGTCTGGGCCAGGTCGGCCTGGATTTTGGCGATTTCCTGATCTGCTTTCTGGCGGGCGGCCTGCACGCGGATGGTAATGGAGTCGCGTTCCGACTGGGCCCGCGCCTGCGCATCCTGAATGGCTTTTGCGGCTTCAGCCTGCACATCCTGGAGGGTCTGGGCTGCTTTTTGGCGGCTGTCGGCCACGCCCTGCGCTATTTCAGCTTTTTCGCTGACGGCTTTTTGTTGCTGGGCAGCCACGTCCTGGCGAATCTTTTCGATTTCTTCGGCGGCGCGTTTTTTGGCTTCCGCTATCTCTACGAGGCTGCTTTCTTTTTGTTTGGCCACGTTTTCCCGAATTTCAGCCAGTTCCGACGCGCTGTTTTGTTGCACCAGCGTTTTTTCCTCGGCTGCCTTGCGGCGGGTTTCCGCCACTTCAAGGGCAAGGCGTTGTTTTTCAAGCACGCCGTTTTCGCGGGTCTGGGCAACCTGCTCGGCGGTTTCTTCCTGAATTTTCAGGATTTGATCAGCGGCGCTTTTTTTGGCGCTGACCACGTCTTCGGTCGTTTTATCCTGTTCCTTTTTGGCGTTTTCGCGGGCCGAGGCGACCGTTCGGGCGCTTTCTTCCCGGATGCTTTTGAGTTCTTCTTCGGCATTGGAACGGGCAGTGGCGACCTCGTCGGCATACTGCAATTTGGCATTGTCAAGTTTTTCCTTGATCGCCTGGAGTTCCTTTGCCGCGTTGTCGCGCGCTTTTTGCACCTCTTCGGCGGAGGCAAGGCGCGCTTTCTGAATTTCCTCACCGGCCTGGCGGCGTGCGTCTTCCACGCTTTGAGCGATTTTCGAACTTTCGGTTTCGGCCTTCGTTTTGCTTTGTTCTATGGCAGATCGGGCCTCTTCCTGGGCTTTTTGAATTTCGGCCAGGCTCGATTTGCGCGCTTCCACCACTTCGTTGGCGTACTCCAGTTTTTTCTGGTTGGCGTTTTCGCGGGCATCTGCGACTTCCTGCTGCAACTGCGCCTTGATGGCATCCGCCTTGTCTTTTTCCGCTTTGATTTCGTTGCGCAGCCTTTCCTTGGTTTTGTCGAGTTCGCTGCGCAGCGCGACAACTTCTTCGTCCGAAGCAGGGCCTTTGGCGGGGGTGGTGCTTTTGGCGCCAGCGGCAGGGGTGGTTTTGGCGCCAGCGGCAGGGGTGGCGCCATTGCCGGCAGGAGCGCTTGCGCCAGCCGGAACAGGCTTGGCCACGGCGGCGCCGGGCGTATCGACTACTGCTCCTTTGTCGAGGCTCGAATTGAAGCAGGTTACCAGGTTTTTGAATTCAACCTGTTTGTTGGGGTTAATGGTGAATTTATACTTCTGACGATCGACGAAATTGACGAAATTAATCCCGGTAATATTGGACTCCGAAAGCCATTGAATGGCGTCAAGATCCAGGCGGAGGTTGTTTTTGTGGGTGGGCACCGAACCTGTCCCTACTTCGCCCATGCTGAAAAACTTGTAGGTCTGTTCGCGGCCGGTGTTATCGACGAAAATCACGAGGTCATCCTGGTTGAATTCAATCCCGCCCTGGGAAATCATACGGGCGAACACACCTTTTTCATCGGTAAAAAACTCGATGGAGTAGTTGTAACTGCCGCGAACGACGATGGTCAGCGACGAAGTGCGAACGATTTGAGTCCCCGAGATTTTTTTGTTCTCAAGGATCACGGAGTTGCAATCCTGAGCCAGGGCGGGCCAGGATATGCTAAGGGTCAGAAGGGCGAAGGCAATTCGACGAAGTAGAGTCAGCATGTTAGTGTCAGATAGGATTTGAGTATTAGAAGGAGATTGATTTTCGTTTTTTTCTACGGGTGAAAATAAACATCCGGGAGTTCCACTAACGCATTTTCCAGAATTTATTTAGTTAAAAAATCTATAAAACCCGAATTATTTTCTGAAAACGCCGGCTCAAAGGGTCAAAAATTAAGTTGCAAGGCTTCCCGAAGTTTGTCGTGTTCGGGGTTGTGCTGCATCCAGTAGGGCGACTGAAAAGCCTGCCGCAGCGATCCCTGGCTGCTGACGCGATCGCCGTCGCGTTCTTCCCATCCGAGTATCCTGTGCGGGAAGGTCGTTGCGTAGCGAATGCGCACACTGCGCGGGATTTGCAGGTAGCGCACCTGCAGAACGCTTTCCGCTGGCCCCGATTCAGTGCTCAGTTCAGCTGGTTCCGCTTTTTGTGGCTGGTGGCGCAGGCGGGCATACCAGGCCGACGGTATGAGGTCGGTCCGGCCGGGCTGGATTCCGGCCGGGTTAAGCCGTATGCGCAGCCACAGTTCGTCTTCCAGCGCTGCTGCCGGAAGCGTTTGCTCCACATCGCCTTCATTTTCGAAGTAGGAGAAATTGCGCGCCTGGTAGTTCTTGTCCCGTAGGTTCATCTGGGCAAACACCTGGCCGCACCAGTCTTGCACCGTCGTACTTGTTTTCAGGGTAAACGGGTGACGGGCAGCGTCGAGCGGCGTAAAGACCGACTGCATCAGCGAGTAGTCGTAAATGCCCGTATGGAATCGCCGTATCGCATTGAGTTTCAGGACGGGAACCCGGTCGGCGCCTGCCTGTTCGGGTGCATCCAGTTTCACCTGTTTCCGTTCAGAGAAATCCTCGGTCACAAAAACCATCACCTCCTGGGCAGGCCGTATGGAATCGTAGCGATCCTGCTGTACTTCGTACACTGCAATCTCGGCCTGCCCCTGAAACCAGTAATGATTGAACCCCGTGTCGACCGGCGTGGTATTGAACGGCCCCTTTGCGGGGCTGCCGGCCTCGGGCCGGGCTGGCGCCAGCTTTTCGGGACTGGTTCCGCACCCTACAAGGGCAAGGGATAAAAGGACGACTAACGCAGGGTATTTCATGCAGGATGGTTATTTCATGGTAGAGGCAAACTCCTCTAAAAGCAGAAAACGGGCCTGTGCGTCTTCGGGTTTGGCGCGGAAAAAAGAAAAATGCTCAAACGACGAAAAAATTGCCTTCTGACGATCAAGTTTGACCGAGCTGCTTTGTTCATTTTGGAATATCTCCTCGCGCATAGTGCCCAGAATATCGCTTTCCAGCGCAATTACCGACGATTCGTCGCCGCGGTCGAATGCTTCGCGCAGGAGAGCCACCTGTTTCGAAAAATGCTGCGGAACTGCCAGCGCCGGGTCGGTTTCGGGACGGGGAGCACGGGCTGTTTCCTGGGCAGCAGCCGACAACTGGAGAGCAAACAAAAGGGCAAAAGTGAAGAGCAGTTTTGTCATGGTATGAATCAAGTTTGGAATGGTGAGCGGTACAAAAATGCGGTATTTCGGGTGTAAGTGGCGTATTGCGCTGTTTTCAGTCAAATCCGGACAAATTTAGCGGTTTAACCCGCGTTTTTCTGCCGTCTTTAACTGGTTTGAGGCTGCCGTCGGGCCGGCAAAGCCAGGCTTCATCGGCGAGTTCAAACATGGCATAGTCGCCTCTGGAGTTGCCGAAGGCAATGACCCGGTCGTATTGCGCCAGGTCGAACGCAGCGCTGACTCGCCGTGCTTTCTCCGCGTGGTTGCAGTTGGGCGTGGCGAAACGGCCGGTAAATCGATCCTCCTGAAATCCGGCTTCCGTGCAGACCATGTGCAGCCCTTCGCGGGCGCAAAACGGCTGCAACCACAGGTCGAGCGAAGCAGAGACCACTGCAACCGTCGCTCCGCTGCCCCTGTAGGCGCGCAATTTTTCCATTAAGTCTCCGCGCAGGCGGCCGGGCAGTTGTTCCTGGCAAAAACGCTCGGCCAGCGTCGTCAGTTCGGCGCGGGTTTTTCCGGCAAAAAAATAGCCGATGATGCTTTCCTTGGCGCCGCCGTTGCTCCATTTGCCCGAAAAAAACAAAGCCGCAAGCCGCAACATCAGCGCAGGCGCCGCCCACAACAGCCGGCGCCAGGCCCTCAGTCGCCGACCTTCGCGCCCTCTTCGGCGCCCCCACTGAGCGGCAAACAACAAATATTCAAGCAGGGAATTGCTGCTCGTGAGCGTCCCGTCGAAATCGAAGAGAATCAACCACTTGTTTTGATTTTCCGACATGGCATTCATTGGGTTGCAGGGTATTGGATCACCCAGAAAAACGGGCTTTCTTCCAGTAAAAGCCCGCCGGTTAACACTTCCCTGGTAAACGCCAGTTCAGGATCGGCCAGAATACGCGGCCGGCCGTATGATTTTTCCACAAAAAACACCGGATGATTTTGTTCCATTTGGCTGATAATCAACGAATAATCGCGGTTGACCTCCCGTCCGACCACCCAGTCAAGCGGCAAAGGCGGCCGGGTGCGGGTCAGGTAACTGGCTTGCGAAAACGAAGGCAGTGTTTTAAACACCGGCCCGTAACGCGCTGCCAGGCGGTTTAAATCGGCGTATAACAACGCCGAAGCGGTGTCGCTGCGTATGCCCTGCATGGCCGGAAATATCTGCCCCATATCGGCTTGCATGTCGTCCCTCCGGCCATCGCGATACACAAATTCGTAACCGTAACGAAACACAGCCAGCAATACAATTACCGCACCCAGTCTGGCCCATTTCGCTTCAAGGCCCGGAAAATTGGTCGTCCAGAGCCGACTCGACAGGTCGATGACCGCCCAAACCATTGGAATCGACATGAGGACGGGCAAATTGTAGCCCCAACTCACGCTCGCACACCAGCTCAGTGCCAGCAGGGAAAAAAATGGCAGGAGCGCTCCCCTGCCCCATCGCCGGCTTCGCCATTGGCCCAGGCCGTACAGGAGTGAAAAATCGAACAACAGCCTGGATGCGGCAAAAGGCGGCGTAAAATCCTGTCGCAAAGCGATACTGCGTACGTACAACACGAGCAAGGCCAACAACCAGGCCGCCCAGGCCCAGAATGCAGGTTTCCGCAGGCGTTCTGGTTCGCCTTTCCACCACCACCAAAGCGGCCAGGGCAGCAGCACGACCGTCCATGCGGCATACCACGGATTAATGCGGACGTAATCGACCAGGCCGTGCTGCAAGGCCTGGCCTGCGCTGGCCGATGCGCCGGTCATGTGCAGGAAGCCGTCCCAGGCGCCTGTTTGCAACAAGGCCAGGGCAAATGCGGCGGCGGCGAAAACAAGTCCTGAAAAGCCCCATACAAGATTTTTCCGGCTGCAATGCAGTATAGCAGCCACTCCCCAGACCGGCAGCAACGGGTAAAAAGATTGCTTGCACAACACGGCGGCCAGCACTGAAATACCGGATAAAAAAGCGCCCCAGGGTTTGTTAACCCGAAACAACAACCAGCAAGCCAGACTGCCGAACATAATCCCGTCCACCGTATGCCAGGCCATCGGTGTGTAGCAATGCACCGATACCAGAAAGCCGGGTATGGCCAGCAATTTCGTGGCGTTTTTTTCGGCGAGCGCGGCCGCTGCCAGCCAGGCAGCCAGGCCCATTTTGAAATAAAATATCCAACGCTCGCCCAGCAGGGCCCAGTTGTCAGGGAGCCATTGCAATTCGAGGGCGCGCAACCAGACGGGCAAAGGCGGTCGCACGTACACGACGTCGAGGTACAGCGTTTTGCCGTTCAGCAACTGCCAGGCCAGGCCGGTCAGAAATCCACCGTCGGTCTCGTTGGTGCCGTAAGGCGCATAAGCCAGGCAATACCCGAGAATCAGGCTGATATACAAGCCTTTCCACAAGCGGGTTTCGTCGTACTGTATGGGCATGAGCGCTGCAGAATATTATTGATTCCGGCTGGAAATACGGCCTTTGAGCAATGACCAAAACTTGCTTTCACCAAAATGGTCCGGATCGACACGACCGAGGTCAGGGGCCGACATGGCATCTTTGGTCAGGTAAATTTTCCCTTCATGACGCCGCACCAGTTCGTCGAGCGAAGCGATCAGGCGCGGCAGGCGGGCAGTACGCGGAAAATCGAGGGCCAGCGACCAGCCCTTGATCGGGAAAGAATGGACGGCTTCCGGCGGGCGTTCGCCGTGCCGCTTCAACACGGTCAAAAAAGGCGCCTGGCCGCTCGAACGGATTGTGTCGAGTATGCGCGTCAGGCCGTCGAACGCCTGCTCTTCCGGCAAACAGAACTGATACTGAACAAACCCGCGGCGCCCGTACAGGCGATTCCAGTTGCGGGTGCGGTCGAGGGGATAAAAATAAGACTCCAGATCCCCGGTTTTTTCGCCGGTCCGGTTTTTTCGGTTGTAAAAATAGTTGTGGATCCGGGTGCTCAAAGGGTTGAGCAGGCCGGGCGGCGCATAAAACGGGACATTTCGAGGACTGGGCACAACATATTGCAAATCAGCACTTTCCGTCGTGCCTTCCAGGTGTTCGGCAAAATGCGCCGTTCCCCGGTGCAGGGACGAAAGGCCATCGACCCACCCCGCCGCGTAGGACCAGTGGCGGTTGTCGTCGAACGCCCGCCACAAGGCTTCGAAATCGGCGGCCCTGACGGTCTGCTGGCGCAGGAGCGTACTGCTGATGCGGCGCAGCCGGAAACGGGCCGAGAGGACGATGCCCGTCCAGCCCATGCCGCCGCAGGTTTGCCAGAACAGTCCGGCGTTTTCGCCGCGGGAGCAGCGTACAATTTCTCCGTTGGCCGTCATCAAATCGAAGGAAATCAGCCAGTTGGAGAAACAACCAGCCGAAGGATGGTTTTTTCCGTGTACGTCGCTCGCGATGGCGCCCCCCACGGTGATGGCCTTGATGCCCGGCGTCACGTGAAAAAACCAGCCTGCCGGCACGATCAGCGGCAAAATATCGGCCAGCATGACGCCCGATTCGCAGGCTATTTCCCCCTTCTCCCGGTCAAATTCGAGGATGCGACGGAAACCCAGCATCGACACCATGTGCGGTGAAAGCGAAGCGTCGCCATAACTTTTGCCATTGCCCCGCGCAATACAAACAGGCGCCTTGCGCACGTAGTCAGCCAGTTGTTCAAAAGTTTCGGGATGTGCTACCTCGGCTTTCACCGACGGGAAATTGGCCCATCCGGACATTTTTTCATGTTCGATACGCATCATAGCTGTGCCTCATTTGAGCAAACCCCGGGCGATCCGGATTGCCAGTACGGAGTCTTCCAGGGCGAAATAGTTAAACGGGTTTTGAGAGGAATGCAGCACCCAGGGGCTGATGCCTTTTTTCGTTTTTCGTAAAGCGCCGGGGTCTTCGGGCAGGTCGGGGGGCAATACGTGGAAAAAACGCAATTCGAGCGGCTCCGCCTGCGAGTCGGCAGGCTCCAGAATGAGCCGGGCAAATTCCTGCCGGTCGGCCTGGCTGTCGTCGAATCCGTCGGCGAATTCCAGCTGATTGAGCCGGCTCAGCAACTGAAACCAGTGCCCGGCCGAAGCAGCCGGGCAATTGCGCAGCGAATCGGTCGCATGGCGCCAAACTGGCAGGGAGTCGGCCCTCGTCCACTTTTGTTCGGCGCTGTCGGGGCATTGCAGCGCTACGCTTCGTATCGTCGCCGCTTCGATGCGAAAGGCCGTTTTGCTCCTGAATTGCGCCAGGTTTTTGCTGAACAAGCCCCGAAGATGGCCGCTGACGACATAAACGCCTTCGTGGCCATCGAGTGCCAGAAAGGTAGCCGGCTGGCCGTTTTCCTGTAGTTCCGAGCCCAGCCGGAATTCGTCCAGCAAGGTTGTTTGCCTCCAAAATTGCGCCATAATGCCCTGATTGAAACCCAGCGTATCGGGCCGTTTGCTGTGTACGGTTCGCAGCGAGGCAATGCCGGGCAAAGCGCTCAGCAGGCTGTCGACAACGGCCGTCGGCACCCCTACGGAACGCCCTTCCTGCATGGCCAGCCAGCCCGATTCGGTACGGACGAAGCTGAATTCCGAGAGGTCGGCCTGCCGCAGCACGATCCGGTCGATTGCGGCCGTATCGGCCTTCACCAGGCGGCGGCTCCAGACGCTTTGCCGAAACCAGGAAAGGTTTCGGCAAAGCAAACCGCCAGTGACCACCAACAGAAAAAGCAGAACCAGGTGCTTGTTTTTCATGGCGTTCAGCGGCTGATCAAAAATGCCGCTGATGACAACGTCCCCTGGTTGCGCACTACCACACGGTAGGCGCCCTCGGGCAAGGCGGCGCAATCGATACGGGCACGGCCATCGGCATCGAAGGAGTAATTAACACGGAGTTGTTGGCCCAATTGATTGAATATCAGTATGTCGGAAGCCGGATCGAGGGGCGCCTCGCCGCCGATCCAGAGCAAGTCGCGGGCGGGGTTGGGCGCCAGACGGAGCTCGCCTGTCTGCGGGCTGTTCGTGCCGACATTGACAATATGTAAAATTTGCTGGCTCGTGGAGGAGCAGCCGTACGGCGTCGATACCGTGAGTTGAACCTTGTAGGTGCCCGTACCCGGAAACTGGTGAACAGGCGCGGCCTCGGTCGAACTGGTACCGTCGTCGAAATCCCAGAAATATTCCAGCCCGGGCTGCTGGGCCGTAAAGGTCCACCAGTAAGCATCGATCGGAACTGTTTCGTAGCTGGCATCAAGCGAGGGCGTGTACTGGCTGATGGCAAAATCGAGCCAGTCGAGCCGCGCAGCGGTCCAGGTCTTCATTTTTTGTACTTCACCGGCGTAACTGTCGGGCAAAAAGCCCGGATTGGGCCACACATAGACGCCCAGAATAGGCCAGAGTTTGAAATTGCGCTCCTGACTTTCTTCCATTACCGATGCCATGGAATCGATGGTTGTGAAGATGCTGTCGGTGCTCAGGCTGGTTTCGCGCAGGTGTTGCCAGTAGCAGGCCATATTTTGGGTAAAAACCGTGTCCTGAAAAAGTCTTTCCCACCAGAACGGGATGCCTGCATCGGCGCAAACGTAATTGAGATTGAATGCCCAGCCTGCACTGGTGAAGGCTTCGCAATAATCGGCATTGTACCAGCCCAGGTCGAAATCCCACACGGGGCCCATGTGCAGGCGCCCGCCCAGGTCGTCGCGTTGTTTATAAAAATAAGTGCTGAGGCGGTACCCGTCCACGTTTTTGCTCATTTCGTTGATGAACAGAAAATCGAAGAATGACTTTTCATCGCCAAAATGACGCCAGCCGGTCTCGGGGTCCTGAAAACCGGGGCCATGCAAGGCCGTTTCAAAACTGTCGATATAATTGCGGATGTACTCGGACTGCACGGGCAAGACCTCGTCCCAACGCGGATAGCTGAGCTGGAAGTAGGTCACGTTCGCACTGTTCGGCTGGGTGTATTGCGAAAACCAGCCGGGCGTATCGTTCCAGTCGATGTTGACGATATAGCCCCCGGTGAGCTCCGTTCCCGCAGTATCGCTAGCCGAAAGGCGCGGGATATCGACCCTGTCGTTGTCGCGCCGTATTTTTTCGGTGAGGGTGTACACCCCCTGGTAGGTATTGTCCACAAATACCTCGCAGAAGCGCGTCCGGCTGGCATATTGCCCGATCCGGCGGGAAAGTTCGTACGACAAAGCGTTGCGCATCAGGGTTTTATCCGAAAAATTGGCTCCGAGTACAAAATCGCTCCCTTTGGGCAGGCCCAGTATGGCAATAGAGGTATCCTGACCGAGGGTGTCGCGCAATTCCAGGTCGTAGGATTTTTTGGGAAACCCGAGCGTGCTGTTGCCGTGCAGTTCGATCCCGATCTGCCCCTGGTAGGCAAAACTGTCCTGATGAAAATAATTGCGCTGGCCCGGGCCGTTGTCGATGAGTGTAAACAAGCCTTCAATTTTGGGCTCATTGAGAATGGGCTGGCCATTTGTGGTAATCTTGATGATAGGCAGGTCGCTGGATTCGAAAGGGAAAGGTTGGCAGGGCTGGTTGCCGAAGCTCACGCTCCAGTCGTACAACACGCCGGCATCCGCAAATGCATAGGTGTCGAGGATGAGAAGTTGCCAGGTGCCGTTGGGCGACTGGCCGTTGTTGAGCACCCCCATGTCGCCGAAGGGCTTGAAGGTGCCCGTGAACGGGTACGGGGCCTGGAAGATCGACAGGTCTGCGTTGCTGCTCAGGCAGGTATTTTCAAATCCGTCGAGATCGCCGCCCATGCCGGAAAAAAGCGGGATCACCGTTCCGTCGGGCGAACGCAGCGAAATAGACAGGTCGCTGTCCCAGGTATGGAAAATATTGATACAAACACTTTCCAGACCGAAAGTGTCGGTGCCGAGTGCGGTCTGCGGAATGCCGCTAACCTGGAGGTCGTACACGATCAGGGTGCCGTCGTCGGGAATATTTCCGCCAGTAGCAGTGAAGGTTTGTGCCGACAAAGGCTTGATAATCAGGATAAAAAGAATACAGAGTAGAGAAAGGCGCATGACACGGGAAAATTTTTCGGCCAAAGTAAGCGTCTTTCCGCGCACGATTTTAGACTACTTTCGCACTCTTTTTTGAACGTAACGAGATGATCAGCCTTCCAGCCTCCACCAAAATCACCATTACCGGCGACCTGGGCAGCGGCAAAAGCGCCGTTTCGCGCATCCTTTGCGACCGTACCGGGTTCACTTACGTCTCCACCGGCCGTATCCAGCGCCAGATCGCAGAAGAAATGGGTATCGACACCCTCGAACTCAACCGCCTGGCCGACGTCGATCCGAGCATCGACGAACGCATCGATGGTATTTTTATCCAGCTCGGCAACGACCCCGGCAACTTCATCGTCGACAGCCGTATGGCCTGGTTTTTCCTGCCCAAATCGTTCAAGGTTTACCTGAAGATCGATGTGCACATCGCTGCCGCACGCATCCTTTCGGATGCCAATCGCAGCAGCGAACAATATGCCAGCATCGACGATGCCGTGCCCAAGATACTGGCCCGCAAAAAGAGTGAAAACGATCGTTTTTTGTCAAAATACAGTGCAGATTGTGCCAATTTCGACAATTTCGACCTGGTCGTAGATACCGCCAGCCGCACGCCCGACGAAGTGGCGGGCCTGATTCTGAAAGGACTGGAGATGCGCCTCGCAGGGGAAAAATTCCCGCACACGCTTTGATTCCGATACCTGCGTAGTGGCTTACCGCTGCGCGGCCGCTTTCATTTCTGCTGCCAGCGTATGCCCCAGGTAACGCTCGATCAAATCGTGCACGAAGTAGATCACCGGCGTCATCAGCAACGCCATGAAGCCTTTGTAGCAGTAACTCATGATCGATATGGCCAACACCTGGGCGAACGACCAGCCCGCCCCGATGTAAAAGGCGATAAAGATCACGACAAAACTGTCGATAAACTGCGATACCATCGTGCTGCCCGTAGCGCGAAGCCAGATTTTGCCTTCGCCTGTGCGGCTTTTGATCCAGTGAAACGTAGAAACATCGACAATTTGACCGACCAGAAACGCCGTCAGTGAGCCTGCGATGATCCACAAACTTTGCCCGAATACCAGCCGGTAGGCTGCGTCGAAATCCGTAACGGCCGATTTGACCTGCTCGCTCACATTGGGATTGGCCAGGTGCGAAGTGCGCCAAAATTCCGCCGGGGGGAGTTTCATGGCAAAAAACAGCATCAAAAAGCCGTAGGCAATCAGCCCCGCAGCCATGTACGACAACATGCGCACCCCGCGCCGGCCGAAGTATTCGTTGATAATGTCGGTCATGATAAAGACCACCGGCCAAAGCAACACCCCTGCCGTCAGGGTGAAAGACAAACCCGACTGCCCGAGTATCGTCCAGTTGACTTCCTGAAACCCGAAAGTTTTTTCCAGTGAAAACAGCTTGACCCCCATAAACTCGGCTACCAGGGCATTGGTCAGAAAAAAACCGGAAAGAATCATCCATAGCCGGTTGGCCTTGGAAACAAAAAATTCGCGCATGACTTGGGTAGATGAAAGACGGGCCTGCGCCCTGTTACGACAAAGATAAGGGATTAGGGTAAGTTGTTTTCAGTGCCGGAAAAACCAATAAATTTTTCGTGTGTTTACTTTTGCAGCCCCAAAATCAAAATCTTGTTCTGAAGCAGTGTGGCCGGCATGCCCGGCAAAAAATGAAAATATGGCCATTATTCCAATAAATTTGAAAGACGGCAGCATCGAAAATGATGCGACGGAACTGATTGTCGGCATCGACCTTGGAACGACCAACAGCCTTGTCGCCTACATGAAAGACGGCGCGCCTGTTTGTGTCAAAGGCGCCGATCAAAAAAACACGCTGGTGCCGTCGGTAGTGCATTTTGCAGAAAATGAGGACATTATCGTCGGCGACGCCGCCCGCATCAAACTGGTGGCCGACCCTGCCAACACCATATTTTCGGTCAAACGCCTCATGGGCAAATCCTACCACGACGTGGAAGCCATTCGCGGCTTTTTCGGCTATCAGATCATCGATGACAATCAGGAGGCCCTCGTCAAAATCCGGGTGAAAGACCGTTTTTACACCCCGATCGAACTGAGCGCCTTCATTCTCAGAGAATTGAAAAACCGCACCGAACGCGAGCTCGGCGCCCCTGTCTCGAAAGCGGTGATCACCGTGCCGGCCTATTTCAACGACAACCAGCGCCAGGCCACCCGCGACGCCGGCAAACTCGCCGGACTCGACGTGTTGCGTATCGTCAACGAGCCCACGGCCGCCGCGCTGGCCTACGGCCTCGACAAAGACGAATCCGAAACCATCGCTGTGTACGACCTCGGCGGCGGCACCTTCGACATCTCTATCCTGCAAATCCAGGACGGCGTGTTCGAAGTGCTGGCCACCAATGGCGACACCTTCCTCGGCGGCGATGATTTCGACCGCGCTGTGGTGGATTTTTGGTTGAATAAATTAAATCTTGGTCGGGAATTTTTGGCTGAGGAAAAAGAATTTGGCCAGGCAATCCGGCTTCAGGCCGAAGCAGCCAAAAAGACCCTGTCGGATTCGGAAGAGTTTGAAACTCAGATCCTGGGCCAAACCCTTCGTTTGACCCGCGCGGAATTCGACCTGCTGGTGCAGCCACTGGTGCAGCGCACGATCGACTGCTGCCGGCTGGCGCTTCGCGACGCCAAACTGCAACCCGGACAGATCGACAAAATCGTGATGGTGGGCGGCAGCACGCGCGTTCCGCTGGTGAAAAGCGCGGTGTCCGGCTTTTTCGGCCGCCAGGTGTTCGACAATATCAACCCCGACGAAGTGGTCGCCCTGGGCGCCGCCATTCAGGCCGACGTACTGGCCGGCAATCAGAAAGACCTGCTCCTCCTCGACGTGACGCCGCTGTCGCTCGGCATCGAAACGGTGGGCGGCCTCATGGATGTCATTATCCCGCGCAACGCCAAAATACCGGGGAAAGCCGGGCGCCAGTACACCACCAGTGTGGATGGGCAGAAAAACCTGAAAATCAGCGTATTCCAGGGCGAGCGCGACCTGGTAGAGCACAACAGGAAGCTCGGCGAATTTATCCTGCGCGGCATTCCGCCCATGCCTGCGGGCCTGCCGAAGATCGACATTCACTTCATTCTGAATGCCGACGGCATCCTGACCGTCCGCGCCAGGGAACTGCGCTCGGGAGTGGAGCAACAGATCGAAATCAGGCCGACCTATGGTATCAGCGAAGAAGACATGGGGCGCATGTTGCTCGACAGCATCGCGAATGCCCAAACCGATCATGCCCTCCGCGGGCTGCTCGAAGCGCGCAACGAAGCTAACAACCTGCTGCTGTCGGGCGACAAATTCCTCCGCCAGAACGCCGCCATCCTGAGTGTGGAAGAACAGAACATTACAAATGCTTTGTTAAACGAACTGCGGCAGGCAGCGGAAGGCCAGGACAAGGACGTCATACACCGCGCCATTGAAAAACTCAATACGTACACTACTCCCCTCGCCCACCGCGCGCTGGATGCCAGCATCCGCGACGCCATGCAAGGGAAAAAAATCCCCGGCTAAACCCTCGGAAACGTGTTTTAACCTTACTCAAGCTTTTCACTCACCCTTTGCCATCCATGCAACCGAAATCCCTGCTCTGTCTGTTTGCCCTCGGTTTTTTCTTGTCGTGCAAGACCCTGCCCAGCGCCCAAAGTCAGCCCGCTGTGCCGGCTCCGTTTGTCAGTTGGGATAAAAAAATGATAGAACTCGGTCAGGTCAAAAAAGGAGAAAAACGAACGATGTTCTTCGAGTTCACCAATCCGGGTACCGAAAACGTGCAAATCGATGTTGTCGCAGCCTGCGACTGCACGACGGTGGATTATCCGCGCGGCGCCATCGCTCCTGGCGCTACCGGCCGTTTGAACGTGACCTTTGACAGCAAGGATAAAGACGAGTCGGAAACGATCGACATCGACGTTATTTTTAAAAATACCGATGCGGCCGGCAACCCGCGCATCGAACGGGTGTCGTACAAATATGAGTTGACGAAGTAGACCTCTTGGCTTCAATCCGGCTCCGTAGCCTGTTCGTCGAGGCAGCTGATCAAGGCGTGCTTGATTTGACTATTGCCCCGGTTCCATTCTTCTTCAGTGATCAGGCCCATATGCCAAATCCGTTTCAGATCTACGAAACGATGATGGATCAAATAAAATACATGGTTCCATTTCGAACAGGCGCTTAATGCTTCACCCAATCCTTTTCCATCCAAAAGGTATCGGATTTCGGCTACTTGTTCTTTTGTAAGGGCGATTGCAGTACCTTCCTGTTCAATGGGGGCTTCCGTATTTTCTTTGCGCACGGACGCTGGCGCTGGTATGAAATTATCGTTGCGTGGGCGGAGCATTTCAAGAATGGCGAAGTTTATCCGATTGTTGGTCGAGGCCCAGACATCGTAAGGCATTTTGCCGTTTTCGAAAGTTTCCAAAGCCGTCAACCATTGATTCTTGAGCATTGGCGCATCCTTTATTCCCGCTTCAATCATCAAGTCGATGGCCTCGACCGTTTTTGCCTCTGCTACCAGTTCCTGTACTCTTTTGCCCAACTGTTGCGTTTCTTTTTCAACGTCGGCCGATTTTTTTAAAAAGCCAAATAATTTTGAAAACATGGTTTTTATCTGGAAATAAGTGAATGTAAGGGTATTCCCATCTGGTTGATTGTCCTATTGTTGTTTTGGGCCCGGTAAAGATGCAGGCGTATCCTGTGAGTCGCGTTGAATCGTCATGGGGATGCTATTCGCAACCTGCGCCGAATTTTTCCTGTACATCCTTTATCCGGCCGCTCCATTGCCCGTTGACAAGTCTGAGGTCGAGCCGGAAACGGCGGCAACCGTCCATCAATTCATCCTTGATCCAGATGCTGATCTGATCGGCGCCGGCCTGGATGCGTTCTATTTCCTCGTAGCCGCCTTCGTCGTTTTCAAGGTTCCAGTACGCTAATTTCATATAGTTTTTGTTCGGATCATCGAAACTGACCGGGTAAACCCGGCCGCTTGATACCTCGATCAATACCACCGGATATAATTCATCACAGCCCGTAAGCCCGTCAGGTTCGGCCCAGGCGCCGACGCCGTAATTGCGGCAGGCTTGCAGTCGATACGTGCCGGTTCCGCATGTAAAGGTGCCGAGTGCCGCGGGAATACCCTTGTAATTTTCCACAAAGGCATAGACATATTTGCCAAATATCCAGCCGCTCTGCCCCGATGCGGTGCGCACCCTTATCATGGGAAACGAATAGCACTGGGTGTCTGTCTGGCCGGGCAGCATCATGAGGGTCGGGGCAACTTCGAGAATTTCGAGTTTTTCCCCGGTCGATACCTTGGCGAGTTCGGGGCTTGCGAGGGAGGGTTCTTTACGGATGCGGACGCCCTGTCCGAAAATCACGCCTTCTGTTTTCTTGCCGGGCACAACAGATTGAGAAACAGCCTGTTGAATGCCTGCGCACAAGATCAGGATGGAACAAAGCAGTTTCATATTATTTGAATTGCAAGGCATGAAAGGGTTTCTCCATCAAGTTGCTCATCGTCTGATTGTCATCGGAGAGGTAAAAGATGTAGGCATCGCCTACATTGTCGCGGTGGATGGTCATGGCGAGGCAGTATTTGTACGTAGAGCCGCCAAATTCGGGGCCCAGCATTACAAAAGCCACGGCGCCCCAGTCGGCGCCGAATTCTCCGCGCACGGCCTCGGCAGGGAAAGCGGATATTTCGGGTAATTCTCCTGTTGCGGGGCCGCCCATCCCGATATTGAGCAGGGTTGCCTTGAACATGGCATCGCACCACTGGTTGGGGTTAATCGTGGTGGCGCCTTTACTGGCTTCTTCGTTGTACTGAATCAGGAGGGAATCAAGCGGCCGGACGGCGTAACGGACTTCAAAATTGTGGTCGGGATATTTGAGGGCGAAATCGTAGTTCATCTGGGCATTTTCAATGCAGGGAACCCCGACCAGTCCTTCGGGGTAAAGAAAACTCATGTGTGCGCGGTCGAGCAATTGCGCGAACCCTTTGGGCAAAGTGTCGTTTTGTGCTGCAAGCGGAACGGTAAAGAGCAAAAAGGCGCCGGCTAGCAACGAAGAAAGCGTGTTTTTCATGCAGAAGTTTTTGTTTGATGTTGATCCATGAGGGATCAGATTTGTTACGGAGTATCTTAATTTTTATTTTCCATCGGCACCCGGATAATGACTTTTGCCCCCAGCGGATTACCCTGATCGTCGAAAATGGTTTCCTGCTGAAGTCGGGGCGCCTGATCGTGTCCGGCCAATAAAGTCAAGCGGTTTCGGGTGAGTTGCTGGCCAACCGATTTATGCGCTTCCTGTGACCGGTTTTCTGCGTTTGAAGATACGAAACCCGGGCCATTATCGGTCACCGTAACCACCATATCCTGATCGTCGGTTGTAAAACGAACCTGTATCAGGCCGTCTTTTTCCCTGGTTTTCATGCCGTGCAGGATAGCGTTTTCGACAAAAGGCTGCACCAGCAAGGGTGGCAAAGTCGTCCATTCCTTGTCCAGATTTTCCGCCGTGACGATCTCGTACCTGAACTTCCCGTGAAAGCGCAGTTGTTCGAGCGCCAGGTAGTGATCGAGCATATCCACCTCGTCGGCGAGCGAATGGCGGCCTTCGATGGAGGCATGCAGGGCGAGCCGAACCAGGCGGGCAAAACGGGCGAGGTAACGCGTCGCCGACGCTGCGTCGTTTTCGGCGATGAAACTTTGTATGCTGTTGAGGCAGTTGAAGATAAAATGCGGATTCATTTGCGCCCGCAGTGCCGCGGATTGCAGATCGCGCATCCGCTCGCGAATTTCCGTTTCCTTACGGATGATCCGCAAACGTGCGCGAAACAGCAACCAGGCGCCCACACAAAACAAACAGACCAGCAGCGTACGAAACCAGATCGTATTCCACCAGGCCGGCTGAATGGAGAAAGCCCAGCGGGCAGCGGGGCCCCACTGTCCGTCTTCGTTTTGCGCCTGCACTTCAAACACGTAGTCGCCCGGACGAAGGGCGGCATAGCCGACTTCCCGTGACCGGGCAAAGGAGTACGCCGTGTCGGCGCCCAGCAATCGGTAGCGGTAAAGAATATCGCCGCCCGACCTCAAATACAGGGCAAGAAAACGGATATTGAGGTTGTTGTGGTCGTGGTCGAGCTGCATTCCCGGGCTAAATGGCGTAGCCCGATTATTGACCAAAAGCGACTCCAGCGCTGGCGGATACATTTCTGCCGCCGGCATGCCCGATTTAAAATGGGCCACACCGCGGTCGGTAGCCACCCAAATTTCATTCCCCGAAAGCACCACGTCGTTCACCTGATTGGAAGGCAGACCGTGTTTGACCGTCAGGGTTTCTATGTGCCAGCTCCCGTCGGGCTGTCGGCTGAGCCGGTTTAGCCCCGTACTGGAGCAACCAAAAATCACGCCGTCGGAAGTGACCCTGAGCCGGCTGATCGAGTTGGAACTTAGTCCATGCCCGGCGTCGAGATGGGTGAATCGGCCCTGGGCGTCGCAGATCAATATACCGCCGCCGCGAAGCGCCACCGCGATGCCTCCTCCCGCAACGGCGGGCAATCTCTCCACATCGCGGGGTTGAAAACGCAATGCCGGGTGCTGAAAAGGCGGGGGTTCGAGTAGGCCGCCGCGCCAAAGGCGCAGGCCGTTCAGGGTGGCCATCCAGATCGTTCCGTCGGGGTTGGGCGCCAGGGCAAAGATTCGTTCCCTGACCTCGTGATAACTCCTTGCTGTTCCGCTGTGCCGGTCGATCAGCGCAAATTTGTAGCGGTAATCGACCCACCAGGCCGGGACGCCGGGGTCAGGGGTAATATTTTGTGCAGGAATGCTGTTGATCGGGTGGTCGGTCAGGTCGAAGGATTTTCCGGAAAAAGTCCATCGGTTATTTTCCCAAAAACAAAGGTCTGCGCCGCACCACAGGCGTCCGGTCAGGGTATCGAATTGCAAATCCGTCAGTTCCTTGAAATCGGTTCCGGGGGGCCAGGGCAGGCGAAGCGGCGCTCCGCCCGCCATCGGAATGGCATAAATATCGAAGGGGCGAAGCCCCGCGTAGGTATAACGCCCATCGGAAGCCAGTCGCTGTACATTGTCGGAAGGCAAGCCGGAAGACGCATCGTAAATGTCGAGCTTGGGGTTTTTACAATAAAAAATACCGGCATCGCTGGTGCCCGCCCACCAGCCGCCTTCGCGGTCGCGCAGTATTCTCATCACAGCATGGCCCGGCAGGAGATTTACAAACTCGTCGCGTTTAAAATGGTCCTGGGATGCGTAACGGAGCAATCCGCTGGTGCCCTCCGCCACGGAGCACAACAAAATCGCGCCGTCGGTATCTTCTACAATTTGCTCGACATACACGTCTTTCTGGCCGTACCAGACCAGGCGCTTGTCGTGTACGAGGTAAAATGTTTGCTGGCAGCACAGGATAAGATCGCCGTTGCGCAGGCCCCAGGCCCTGAACGGCACGCCTTTCCCGGCATTTTTCAATGGAAAGCGCCCCAAGGGAACAGCCTGGCCATTTTCCCAATAATAAAGTGCCTCGGTTTGTCCCTGAGTACTGGTCAGGCCGTCCGTCATTTCCGCCCCGGGGTCAGCTTCAACAACTTCGAGCAGGGCGCCACCGATACGAGCGATGCTTATGCCCGCTTTATTCAGCGATTGTACAAACCTGGAAGAGCCGCCGCGGCCGACCTGCAGGATGCCCTTCCCGCCTATTTCCACCCAAACAGAATCTTCTCCAACCGGCAAAAAATGGCCGGTGTAACCAATGTTTTTCTGGTAAGCGGCAAGTGTGGAATTGTACTGCCAGGGCCGTACAGTATCTTTTTCGACCAGCCAGAGCGAAGCGGGAAGCCGGGAAAACCAGACCCGTCCTCGGGCGTCTTCGCAGAGGTTGAATGTCGAACTGACCACGCTTGTACTCGTATCGACGGGGCGGCTGAACTCGTAGCCGTTGAAGTAACAAACGCCCTGGTTGGTGGTGATCCAAAGGAGCCCGCGCCGGTCCTGCATGAGGCTGTACACTTCATTGCTGGGCAAGCCGTCGTTGATGGTGAAATTGCGCCACAGCGGGTGCTGGGCGCCGGCTGCGGACGTAAGAAAGATTAACAAACAACAAAGCGCGGACGACACGGCATTTTGCAAGCGTAGCATAGACCATGATCGGGGCGTTTTTCCAAACGGACGCCGGGTAAATGTAAGCAATGAGTGCCGTGGCGCGCACAGGATTGAAAAAATTGGCGCTACCGCATCAACATTACTGTCCGGTAGGTCCAGGCCTTGCCCTCCACTTTCAGGCCCACGAGATAAGCGCATCCGGGCAGGTCTTCGGTGTTCCAAACGAGGCTTTGTGGGCCTGCTTCGAGCCAGTTGTCTTTTTCAAAAAATACAAAACGACCGGTCAGGTCGGCCAGGACCACCTGGACTCGGGACGGTGTTTCGAGATCAAAGGCGACGGTGAGCGCATCGGAGAAAGGGTTGGGCATGACCCGCAGATCGGAAGATGCCGGAAAACCGCGTTCGGCGGCTGTATCGGGGTCGGCATAGCTGGTTTCCGGGTCGTTGGCGACGAGGTTTGCCGTAGAGGCAAAGGGGGCCGCCGATGAACTTGCCGTCGGAGTTAACATGGTTGAATCCATTCAAGGTCGTTGCTACTGAACCAGTTGGACGATCGGGGAGGCAAAAGTGCATTATTTAGTGCTGATTCCGTCATCTGAAAACCAATGGATATCATCTGGAAGACCTCAACCTCAAAGACCCGAATAAAAACCTGCTGATGATGGCCATTGTCATAACTGCCTACATTCTTGCCATACGGGAAGGTTTGAAACGCAGAAACAGGATTCCAACAGTGTCTTTGCACTCAAAGTCAAGGGAGGTCTGATTAAAATCCGCGCACACCAGCGCCTGTGCCGAGGCCCGTCCACACAGCAGGAGGGATAAAAAAAGGAACGCGCTCAGGCGGAAAAATGGTTTGGAAAGGCGTAAATGGTTTCTCATACGGACGATTTTGAAACAGCAATGCACACTTCTTCCAACTGGCTTTGGTCAAAGCAGATGTCAGGAAAAAAGTCCGGACCGCAACCGGAAACAAGTTCCCCAGAAGCGGCCCGGAGGTAGTTTAACGCCCCCTACAGGCGGGTTTTTTATCTTTTAAAAAAAACAAATCTGGTTGGAGCTTATGCCGTCAAATCCAGGTGCACCACGGTTAGTTACCTGTCTTCCGGCAACAAATTAGATGCCGCGGCTCCCTGGTTGCCGACAGAAATGAGGGTCGGTTGTTATATACTGATGACTGGCAGGAAAACGAGGAAATTTGGCAATGCTCCGGCCAATCCGTATGTCAGTATTTCACAAATTTCTCAGCGGCCAACACTTCACCCCCGGCGACAACTTGCAGGAAGTACAAGCCCGGCGGTAATTGACTCGCCTCGATGTTTTGCCGCTGCTCATTGGCCTCGACGTCTCGCTCCATCGCCCTGCGCCCGGTGAGGTCGACAATGCGGAAAACGGTACCGGGCACGGCAGGCTCGGACCAGCCCGCGGCGAACGTTCCATCGTTGGGGTTGGGCATGATCACCAGGCGAACACCCGGCTTCGGTTCCAGGGGGAGTGTGAGCGTCTCCTGCACCCGGGTCTCCGCCCAGTTGGTCAATACGGGCGGGTTGAAATCAAAGTAAATCGCCGCCTGATTGGCGATAACCGTTTCGGGCGGAAGGCTGGCCAGCGGGCGAATGGCGAACTGCAGCAACCCGCGGCTGCCGGGTTCGTTCGAGAGGGAATCGGGCAGTTGAATGTTATCGAAGAAAAACATGGCTGTTCGGCTTGCGGAATCGAGCTCGACCGAATAGGGATGGGAAGCGCTCAGCGGCCGGAAACTGCGCCAGTCCAGTTCAGGAGCGAGGGGGTCACGTACGACAACGTTGAAAGCGAGGTCGTTGCCCGTGTTTTGAAAACGAACGGTATAAACCAGTTCGGAGGCTGCCGCGTCGTAGCCTTCCGGCAACGTGGCTCGACTGACGAGTTTGTCGTTGGGGTCGTAAGCGCAGTTGATCACGGAACTTAAAAACACGGAATCTGCCGGAGGAGCAGGGTTCCCTGTCGGGTCGGGCGTACGGACGAGTCCCAGCAGCCTCAATGTGTCGCCGAGGTGTTCGAAGCCTGCGACATTCAGCTGCAACAAAATGTCGAAAGCCGCACCGGGCAGCAAGGTGTCGGCGCTTTGCCAGCGCAGCAGCCCCGGCGCCACGGAATCGGGTGGCGGCGCGGCGCTGACAAAGCTCGCCAGCGAATCGAGGAAAAGATCAAAAACCGCCAAAGCGGGTGCGCAGGCTTCGTTATGCACGGAAACCACGACACCCACTTCGGCGCCGCAACGTGTTGGGCCGGCAGCGAGATAGGCGGTGAGTTTTTTCTCCAAGCCGGTGTTTTGCAGCCCGAAGTCGAGGCCGTCGACGTTGTTTTCCCCGTCAAAAAAACGGTGGTAAACCGCCGAATCGCTGGTCAGCAGCCAGCAGGAATCCAGCCTGACAGACAAGGTAAATTGCCCGGAGTCGGCATAAAGCCGGAATTTGCCATCGGGCCCGGTAAACGTCAATTTGCCTTCAGGGGAAAGCGCCAGTGCCTGGTTCTGAACCGGCGCCTCGCCCGGGTCGCGCTGTCCGTTTTCGTTTTTATCCCAAAAACAGACGCCCCCGATAAAAGCGCGTTTGCCGACGTTTTCGAACCAGCCGATCGTGTAAGGTGTGGAAAAAAGCAAATCGAGGGCTCCGTCGCCGTTCACGTCCAGGGTGATCAAATCTTGTAAAATCCCGGCATTGAATTGATAAAACGTTGAAAAAACACCCGTACCGTCATTGTCCAGGATCAGAATGTGGTCGTCGAGCAGGCTCAGGGCGATATCCACGTCCCCATCGCCGTCGAGGTCGTCGAGCCGAACCTGATCTCTTACGATGACACTAAGTCCCACCTGGTAAATGGTTTGCAACGCGCCAAAACTGCCATCGGACTGCCGGGGCGACCAGGCCACGGCACTGTCCGTGACTACGACCAGGTCCAACCGGCCGGATTGATCCAGATCGGCCCAATGGCATAGGCCCCAGGGGCCGACCGGGCTTAATTCCTGCAACAACGAGAAGTTGGCAGCGCCGTCGTTTTGAAAGACGGAAATATTCGTGTTGCAGAAAACGGCGATGTCGAGGTCGCCGTCGCCGTCCATGTCGGCCGCGGTCGGGATGCCCGTACACTGCGACAGGATATGCGGTGCGCCGAAATTGCCGTTGCCGTCGTTTTCAGCAAATTGCAGCGGAGGGTCGCCCAACAGATCCATATCCCCGTCGCCATCGAGATCGCGCAGCTGAGGGTTGGGAATCAGCACCTCGTTGGGCAAGGCATAAGCGCCGCCGCCAAGATTGCGCAGCCAGTAACTGTGAACAAGATTGAACGGATCATAAGGACGCCTGAGCAGAATATCCCGGTCCGTATCGCCATCCAGGTCGGCGAATTCGATGGCCGCCGGGTTAAACGACAAACCCGCCACATCCTGCCGGGGCCCGTACTGCCCGCCACCCTGATTGGAAAAAACGTACAACTTGTCGGAAGCAGCCACAATATCCAGATCGCCGTCGCCGTCGTAATCGAATGATTCGACTTTCCCGGTGCCGAGGACCTCGGGAACGAGGAGCTCACTATACATGCCGCCCGCTGCGGAAACCCCTATCCTTGCCGCCCAGCCATAGCCGCTGAGCAGCGTTTCCTGCCGACCGTCGCCGTCAAAATCCACAGTGGGCTGCGGGCCGTAACTGGAAGGTCCCGGTAGCAGATTAGGACTCAAACTGTCCTGTAACTCGAATTGACCCGTGCCGTCGTTTTTAAGCCATTGACCGGTTTTGACCATCATCAGGTCAGGGTCGCCGTCGCCGTCGTAATCGGCCGCCGCCATTGGACTGTTGCCCGGTACCGGCACAATCTCCATCACGAAGGTACCCGGCACGGGATCGTCCGTATTCCGGATCAGGGCGACCTGGCCAATTTGACCGGTGTAAGCGAACAGGTCGAGGTCACCGTCGCCTTCCACATCGCCAATCCCGAATGTTCCACCGGCGTTCGTTGTGAGATTGTGGGTCTCGAAGCCCCCGGCGCCGGTGTTGAGATACAAGGTTTGGATGCCCAAAACGAGCACATCGGACAGTCCATCACCATTGATGTCGGTGATATGAATGGGTGAGGCAAAAGTGGGCAGGGTGGCGATGGGTTGAGGATTGGAAAAATTGCCCTGCCCGTCGTTCGCCGCCCAACGCAGGTTGACGGCGAAAATGGCATCCTCCACCAGGATCAGGTCCTGGTCGCCGTCGGCATCCATGTCGGCGGCAAAAAAGTCGTCGACCGGAATGCCGTCGTAGTATTGCGCGGCTTGTTCGGTAAAATGGCCCTGGCCGTCGCCCGCATACCAGATGACCGGACCGTCGGAAGGGCCGTATTCCCAGGTAGCGAAGTCGGGAAATCCGTCGCCGTTCAGGTCAGCGATGACCACCTGAAAAAGATCGAACCCGATGTCCAGCGAATCCGAAGGCTCGGACGGGAAGCGCCCCTGACCGTCGTTCCAGTACCAATAGACGACGCGACGATCGTCGTTCCGAGTGGCCACCAGATCGGGAAAGCCATCGACGTTGAGGTCCGCGGCCTGAGTGGGATAAAAGAAGGTTTGTATACCGAAGAGGGTTTTTCCGGGAAAAAATTGGGCGTCGGCGGGAACAGCAGCGCCGAACGCCAAAGCCGCCGCACATGCAAAAAGGCAGGTTTTCATGGCAAAAAGAGTTTTTAGCACAACTTGAATCAGGGATTTTCGAGGACAGAATATTTTTTGACAGGATAAACAGGATCGATTCATGGCGGCTTTGCCGCAGTGTACAGGTAAGCCGGCGGAGCCGGCGTATATCCTATAAATCCTGTTTATCCTGTCAAAAAAAATTCTGTCCTCGAAAACCTCTAATTCACATGACCCATGTTTCAGATTCGATCTTCTATTGTTTTACAAATTTCGCCGTCGCCTGCACGCGCCCTTCGACGACGACTTGCAGGAAATACAAACCGGGCGGCAAATCGCCAGCCTGTACGGTTTGTAGGGTACGATCCGGGTCGGCCGGGTTTTCCAGCACAAGTTGCCCCATGAGGTCCGTCGCCCGGAAAAGGGTTCCCTGAGCCGGAGACGCGTTCAATTCAACGGTAAATACGCCCGGGTTGGGATTAGGGTACAAGCGGAGCGCCGACCAGTTGGGCGCATTACCATCCTCCCGATTGGTGCTTTTATCCCCGTCCGGCGTCACCCCGATCGGACAGTTGAACGTGTTCAGATGCGCTTCATACATTATCTGCGGGTTTAGCCGCGAGGTAATGTGAATATAAAGCGGCTGTGCCTGCGCGGGCAAAGTGTACTCGAAAATGTCCGACTGGCCGTTGGCGATGCCGATGCCCGTCGATTTAAAGCGGATGGAATAAGATGGTGAATAATTTGGGTTGCGCACGTCGTACAGCCGACCGCTCGGAGCCTCGTATACGCTGAGGTTGGGCGGATTGAGCGCCGTGATGCCGTCGGGCAATTGAATGGCCGTATAGATCAGCGCGTTGGAGCAGTTGTTCGTCACCCGGATGCGGTAAGTGCGGTTGCCGCCGGCATCGGCGGTAATTGTCAGCAATTCGTACTTTATACAGCCGATTTCTTTGATGTCGCAGGCTTGCGCTTCGCGTATGATTACGTCAAAACAACAGGAAGCCGAGTTACCACAGCTGTCGAGCGCTGTGTAGCAAACCTCGGTGGTACCAGCCAGGAAAAGGGCGCCGGAGGGCAAACCTTCTGTCAGTGATACCGCGATGCCGGGACAGGGGCAATCCGATGCTGCCGCGGGTATATTGTAAAATGCCGGGGTGGGTCCTGCACCCGGATCTATGCCGATGTTCACCGCTTCGGGACACTGGATGGAAACATTTGATGGCGCAGGCGTCAGGTATTGTAGCGTATAAGTCACCACCGTATCACAGCCTGCTGTGCCGGGGATCGTGAGGCTCACCGTGCCGGGTTGGGTGTAAGCGGTGCCGCCCAGAACGATGGTTTCACTCGGGCAAAATGAAATGGTTTCGGCGCGGGTCGGCAAAGGCAACACATTCAGGGTGTAGGTCACCACGGTATCGCAGGCATCGCCCAGACCCGGCAGGGTTTCAACCACCGTGCCCGGCTGCGTGTACGTCGTTCCGCCGATCGTAACCGACTCGCCAGCGCAGAATTCGATCGTTTCAGCGCGCGTCGGCAAAGGCAATACGTTCAGCGTGTAGGTCACCACGGTATCGCAGGCATCGCCCAGGCCCGGCAGGATTTCGACCACCGTGCCCGGCTGCGTGTACGTCGTTCCGCCTATCGTAACCGACTCGCCCGCGCAGAATCCGATTGTCTCGGCGCGTGTAGGCAGGGGCAACACGGTCAGCGTGTACGTCACCACCGTATCGCAGGCAGCGCCCAGACCCGGCAGGGTTTCGACCACCGTGCCCGGCTGCGTGTACGTCGTTCCACCGATCACCACCGACTCGCCGGCACAGAATTCGATCGTCTCGGCCCGCGTCGGCAAAGGCAACACGTTCAGCGTATAGGTCACCACCGTGTCGCAGGCGGCGCCCACGCCCGGCTGGGTTTGCACCACCGTGCCCGACTGCGTGTACGTCGTTCCACCGATCACCACCGATTCGCCCGCACAGAATTCAATCGTCTCGTCTCGCGTCGGCAGCGGCAAAACGACAAGATTCGTGGTCACCAAACTGTCGCAACCGTTGGCGGCGGTGAACAAGTCGGTGTAAGTACCGCTGGCGGCATAGACGTTTCCGTTAAAGACAAACGGTTCGTTTTCACAGGTCGTGACGTTTTGGGTAAATGCGGAGGGCGCATTGACCACAATGGTCACGCTGTCGTATTTGATGCAGCCGTCCTCGGCCGTGGCTTCCAGGTGATACACCGTGGTGCTGGCCGGCGATGCCGTGGGCGTGGAACAATCGGTGCAGCTCAGCCCCGCCGCCGGCGACCAGTTGAATCTGGTAAAATTGCCATTGCTCGAATAAGTCAGTTGAACGCTCTCGCCCGCACAGATGGTCGTATCGGGGCCGACGGAGACAAAAAGACCGGGGCAGATACAGGGCGTATTGCAATACGTCACCGTTTCCAGATCAGTTTCGGCCGAAACAGCGCTTTGGAGCGTCAGGGAGATACCGCTGGCGAATGGGTCATAGTTTCGGGCTTGTTGAAAATTGGCCAACGGCACGGTTTCGACCGCTATGGGCTGCACGAAGTCGCAACCCGTTTCCGTGTTGCCGTTCTGATCCAGTTTGAGCAGGAGCAAATCGTTGGGCCCGTAGCTGTCCGAGGCCATGGTGAGGTACAGGAAGCCGTCGCGCTCCATGACGTTTTTGGCGATGTTCTTTCCGGAAATGCCGAGGCGTTTGGCCCATTGCACCTGACCCTGTTTATCTGTTTTGATCAAAACGCTGTATGCGTGGTTGCCCAAAGCCTCCGAATACAGGTTGGCCACCAGGTAGTAGCCCCCGTCAGTGGACACCACGGCCGTGCCCACGGGCCTGTCAAAACCCGCCACGATGTACTGTTTGGTCCACAAAACATCGCCGCTCAGGCTCGTTTTGGCCAGTACGAGCTCCACGGGGCCGTTTGGATAGACGTCAAAACCCTGCAGATCGCCGGAGGCCAGCACCACGATTTCATTGTTGTCAATCACGGGTTTCACCGGATACATTCTGGTGTTAAAACCGACATCTTCCGAAATGATCAAATTTTGCCACAAAAAAGCGCCCGAGTTCACATCATGCGCAAAGACGGAAGCCTGAAACCCGTTGTAATACCGGCGGCAGGCGCCGTATAAAACGCCGTTGTACACCGTCGAATAATAGTCGCCGCCATCGCCCACGAGATTGTACCCGCTCACCGCGCCGGAATTTTTATCGAGCCGGATCAAATGCGTGCTGCCGCTCGACTCCGTCCCTGTCGCCACACAGTCGCCGCCGCTCACATTGTGTATATTGGAATAATTCACCCCGGCCAAGTACCGGACCCACACGAAAGATTGACTGGCGATGTTGTAGCGGAATGCCGCGGAGCGGATTTCGCTGAGAAAAGTGGTTTCGTAAAACGCCACGCCGATCAGGTCGCCCGAGTCGTCCACAAACATGTCGCGGATCTGCAACACGTCGTTGCCGAGGCGAAAGACCCGCGCCCAGAGGGGCGTACCGCCCTGGTCGAAACGGACGATCACGATGCTGTCGTTGCGCATGCCCGTGGCATAGAAATCGCCGCTGGGGTCGGGGAAAATATTGGGCTGCGAGCCGCCCATGTTGGTCAGCGACTGGATGAATGTGTTGTCGCAGGGCTGCGCGGGGCTCGACAGTTTCAGGATTGTTCCGTCCAATCCGCAGGAATAACCCGCCTGGCCGCTGGGGAAAAATGCGCGAAACTGGCGGCTGGAGGAGGTGTTTTCCGCAGACCAGGTGTTGCCTGCATCGGTGGTTTTTAAAATGATGCTGCTGTTGTTGGCCAGACTTCCACCGATGGCATAGCCCGTATTGGCATCCAGAAATTTGATGTCTGTCAGGAATCCGTTCGTGAGGCTATACGTACTCCAGGTATTGCCACCGTTCACCGTTTTCAGGATGACGCCGGAATTACCCGGAATATTTCCACCCGACACGTATCCCGTATTTGCATCCGTGAAATAGATCGCGTGCAGGTTATAGTTCGGAGCAATGGTCTGGGCAGTCCAGCTGACGCCACCATTGGTGGTTTTGAGGAGGCGGCCGTCATAATCGACGGCGTATCCGGTGCCCGGACTGGTAAAGAAAATGCCGTAGACGACTTGTTGAGGGAACAGATTAACCGGCGAAATGTCGGTCCAGGTGTTGCCGCCGTCGGTTGTTTTCAAAATGGTGGTGAGGGCACTAGAGAAGCCACCACCAATAAAGCCGGTGTTGGCATCCAGAAACCAGACGACCCGGAAATCGGCGGAAACCGGCGGATTGACCGCCGTCCAAGATGCCCCTCCGTCAACGGTTTTTCGGATCAGCCCCGCATCGCCCACCGCCCAGCCGGTGTTGGCGCTGGTGAAATAAACGGAGTAAAAACGATCCGTGGTTCCGCTGTTTTGCGGCGTCCAGGACGCACCGCCGTTCACCGTTTTCAGGATAACGCCGCCGTAACCGACCACGCAACCGTGGAGATCGTCGGTGAAGGAAATGGAGATCAGGTGTTCGCTGGTTCCGCTGATTTGCTGCGACCAGTTTTGAGCGGATGCCCGGGTTGCAACAAAAGAGACCAGGAGGATAAACAGATGCTGTATTTTCATTGGAATTTGATTTTGAGCTTTCATTGTGGTTTGAATTACCCAGTTCATCCCGGGTAGCGACATTTTGTTACCGTTTTGCCGAAAAGAAAAAGGATTCGGCAGCACACGCGGTCAAGTTCACGCTGCCGAATCCTGGGAGAACTGCTATTTGTGCACTGATCAACTGCTTTACGAGATATTTCACCCTGATTACTGTTCTTCTCAAGCCCTACTGGTCCGCAATCATAATTTTTCCCGAAACCGTCCGGCCCTGCACATCGCCGATCCGGAAGAAATAAAACCCGGCGGGCAGTCCCTCGCGTCGGAATTCATACTGATCGCCCCGGAATCGCTCGCGGCGCACCGGCGTCCCGTTCGCATCGTACAGTTCAAAGCGCTGTTCGCCCATGGGTGTTTGCCCGGCGTGAAAAACCGCCGCGTCGCGGAGCGGGTTGCCCCACAATGTCCAACCGGCGGATGCAGGCGAGGCCTCGTCCACGGCTACTGACAGTTGGCCGATGCGGTGCCAGACGGTATTGGTCAGGACAGGCGTATTGAAGTCGAAAATGATGGAGGCTGTGTTATACAAATTTGTGCCCGAGGGCAGGTTCGGTTTGGGCATGATCTGAAAGCTGAAAAAGCCGTGCGAAGCCGGTTCGTCGGTGTTTTGGTCGGGCAGTGCGATAGGCGAGAACAGCACTTCCAGTGTGTTCAGGCCGCGGATGGACCAGTTGCAGGGGTGCGAATAGGCCAGCGGCCGGAAGCTGTTGATATCCAGGCCCGCAGGCAATTGATCGCGCAGCAGCACCCTGAAGGCCGTGTCCGTGCCGGTATTTTGAAAATCGATGGTATACTGCAGCGGCCGGTCGGCGGCGATACGGTGGTCCCAATCCACGCCGGTCGGAACGGCCGATTTCAGGTTGGGGTCGAAAGAGCCGATCGTCTCGCGGCAGCCAAAATCGTATTCCAGCGGGCCCTGGTCCTGCCAGTACCCGGTGACGAAGCCCGGTGTGAGGCCGTTGCATCCTTCGAGTGAGACGGCGGTCTGGGTACCGTCGGCCAATTTCACAGCCTCCATGCGGTAAGTCGCGCCGTCGGCCGGCAGATCCACGTCCAGGCTTTGCTGGGCGGCGAGCTGAAACGGGCCGGATTGGACTTCCGCCTCGTTCCTGAAAATCTTGTACGTATGCGAAGAAGTCATCGGCGCATCGCCGACATTTTTCAGCGTAAAGCGCAGCGTCTGGTCGTTCAGGCATTCTGCCGTCAGTTTGATCTGAAAAGATGCGGGCTGCGTGCCGGGGCAGGGGTTTTCGAGGGTGGCGGAGGCTTCGAGGCAAAAAGCCTGGCCGATGGTGACGCCGTCGCAACTGGTTTTTACCGTCAGATGCACGGGCGCTTCGGCGAAAGGCGGCAGGTCGCCGAGGTTGAAATAATACGTGTCGCCGTTTTGCGAAGCGACCGGCGGTTCGGCCGACACGATCTCCAGGCCCGGCGGCAACACGACCGCCGTTTGTACGCCCTGGGCCGTAACCGTGCCCGTGTTCCGGGTCGAGACCTCGACCTGGGAACTTGTCAGACAGGTGCGGAAAAAGGAAGGAAGGCCCAGATCGACGGTCAGCTCGGGGCACTGTTGGGTCGGCGTGAGCAACAAAGCGGCTTTCACCGTGTCGGCAAAGTCTGCGGGATTCAACACGAGAGGCTCCTGGCATACCGCCCAAAGGCCCATGGGAAATTGGGGCAGTTGCAGCGCGAAGGGCCCGTTGTCGAGGTATCCGAAACGCACTTGTCCGGCCGCGTCGGTGGCAGCCAGGATCGTCTGGGCCGAACCATTGAGGCGGACCTGCACCCCCTCCGCCCGCGGTTCGGCAGCATCAGCCTGACAATCACCGTCGAGGTCGAGATGCACTTCGGCGAGCACGGGCGTGCTGCCGCACTGGGCGGCCACTTCCGCCGGGGTGTTGCAACCGGGGGCATTGCCGAAGACCGAAATTGAAGTGGGCGCATTGAGCAGGTGATCGCAGACAGCGAAAACGGAACAATCGGACAGCGAGGCGTTGCCGCTGATCTCAATGATCGACACCGACAGCAGGCTTTCCAGGGCGTCGAGACTGGTCAGCGCGGGATTGCCGGAAATACGCAGGGAAACTTCACCGCTCCCGTCGCTCAGGATGCCGAGCTGGTTCAGACCGTTCAGGCTCGACAGGGCATCGTTATCTAAAACATAGGCGTTTTGTGCCGCGGTGATGTTTGCCAGCGCGCTCAGGTCAGTCAGGGCGTCATTGTTTTGGATGAAAATTTGCCCGGCCGTGGCCGGATAGTGCGGACCATTCAGGCTGACCAGGAGGGGGTTGTTTGTAAAACTCAGGCTCCCCTCGGGCACCAGGGTTACGTTGGACAGTCCATTCAGGTTCGTCAGCAAAGGCATCTCGACCACCACGATCCCTCTCGTGGTGGTCAGGCTGGAAAAGCCGCTCAAATCGTCAATCAGGGGGAGGTAATACAATTCCAGCGAGATCCCGATGTTTTGGATGTTCTGCAACCCTCCCAAACTCGAGAGCTGGGGCAAATTGTACAGCCGAAGCAATCCGTCGAGCGAAGTGAGGCCGGCCAGGGCGTTCAGGTCGCTGAGCTGCGGCAAATTGCCGAGGTAGAGGCTCCTGACACTGACGAGATTTTGCAGACCGCTCAGATCGGCGATCAAGGGTTGACTATCCAGGGTCAGATCGCCGCCAACCGAAGTAAGATTGCTTAGTCCGCCCAGGCTGCCCAGCGCGTCGTTGGCGATGATCGAGAGGTTACCGCCGACCGACGTGATATTGCTCAATCCGTCCAGGTTGGCCAACTGGGGATTGACATGGATTTCCAGGTCTCCAGTAATGGCGGTTAGCCCGCTCAGCCCGTTCAGGTTGACGATATCGGAACCCGGGCTTCCCAGGTAGCCGATTCGCACATGGCCTTCGATGACGCTGCAGCCCGGGTAGTTGATGGGAAAATTGTCTACGTCGGCCTGGGTGAGCAGGTCGACGAGCCCTACGGCACAATTCTGGCCCGGCAGTCCCGCGCAGGCCAACAGCCCGAACAAAGCAACAACAAGTGATTTTTTCATGCAGTGATAATTTAAGGATGAAAAATCGCGCGATACGGCGCCTCAGATCATTCCGGATCAACCGCGACAAACTCAAATTTTGATAAATAATGCGCAGGCCGCCCGACCGTCGCCGTTGAGGTCGGCAAACAACGTGCCGTCCAGCAGGGAATAATTGAACGGGAAGGTGTCGATCACCACGGGATTGGCGATGTGCCCCGCCCCGGTATTTTCGTACAAATGCAGGATAGAATAGTCGAGTCCGCCGATATAGTCGAGGTCGCCGTCCCCGTCCCAATCGTAAGGCCGATGGTGGTATTCATAAAACGGGGAGTAGGCAATTTTGACGGGAGGCGTGAACTGAGCGGCCGCCCGGCACAGGCCGGTCAGGACAAAGTAAAGGAGCAGGATGCGTTTCATGTTGTGGAGAATTTCAGATTAATCGGGTTGAGTTCCGCCATATATCCGGTTCGCAGGACTTTTGTTACCCTGCGCTGTTGCTCCAAAATTGAGCGGTGACAGGAACCGCGGCGCAGAGCATGAAAGCCGCCGAACATGCAAAAAGGCAGGTTTTCATGGCAAAAAGAGTTTTTGGCACAACTTGAATCAGGGATTTCCGAGGACAGAATATTTTTTGACAGGATAAACAGGATAAACAGGATCGATTCATGGCGGCCTTGCTGCCGTGTGCAGGTAAGCCGGCGGAGCCGGCGTATATCCTGTAAATCCTGTTTATCCTGTCAAAAAATATTCTGTCCTCGAAAACCTCTAATTCACATGACCCATGTTTCAGATTCGATCTTCTATTGTTTTACAAATTTCACCGTGGCCTGCACGCGCCCTTCGACGACGACTTGCAGGAAATACAAACCGGCCGGCAAATCTCCCGCCTGAACGGTCTGCAGGGTACCGCCTGCCTCGGCAGCATTTTCCCACAACAACTGCGCGGTCAGGCCAATCACCCGCAAGCGCAGGCCCGGCGGCGCCGGTTCAGGCAGTTCTACGGTGAAGGCGCCGTCGTTCGGGTTGGGGAAAAGCCGTATGCGGCCTTTTTGCAAAGGCGACCCCGTGCCGACCAATACCCCGTCGATACAGAAATTATCGACCAGCACCATCGAACGGGTTTCCGATACATCGCCGGATTCAGATCCAAGCCAGTTGGTCACGTACAATACGGGACGCACCAGTACGCCCTGCGGATCGGGCAGCGGATTGCCGCAACTGTCAACTGCCACCCAATTGCTCAAATCATAGGGAATATCCAGATTGAACCAGATGCTGCTGTCGGCAGGCTCGGGCAGGAACGAGACCAGTTCAAAGCAATTGACGCCGTCGCAAGTGTCGCTGAGCGGATTGGGTACATCGCCCCGATAGAGCCGAAGCGTGAGGGTTTCTCCCGGTTTTTGGCTGTTGCCCGCCGAGGCAATGTGATCGATGGCCCATATCAACAAGCGCAACGAAATGACTCCTGTGTCCTTGACCCAGCAAGCCGCGGTTGCCGGACTTAGTACGTCGGCCGATTCGCGGTTGCCGGAGAGCATGACCGACCAGCCGTCGGAGGCGCCAAAACCTTCTTTTACCACGGGATCGCCGTACGCACCCTGCCAGCCGGATGAGGCTCCGCCCGAATTTAAGCCACCGGCCAACGCCCCCTGATCAAACCCGGGGTTGGACACCACATCGGCCGAACAGGGCGAATTTTGGGGATCGCACAGGATTTTGACAAACTGGGTTTTCGAACGCATGGCACAAACCGAACCGTCGGTTTTATACCGCGTCACATCCATCCTGACCTGATAAGTATTGGTACTGGAAAAGGTGTAACAGAACGGCGCATTGCCCATTGTCAGCGCGCCAATAGGACCTGTTCCATTGATATACCATTCCACTTTTTCGCAGGGACCAAGGTTTTTAGGCGTAAAACAGGCTTTGCAGGCCGTTCCAGTAGATGAAATCGTAAAGCCTTGATCGACACGGCTGTTGAAACTGGCGTCGGGGCAGGGACAGGGTTCGGGGCATTGATGGAAAAACTTGAAGAAACAAGGCGTACAGGGTTGCCCGTTGCATTCGCCCGTCATAGTTAGGGTGTACTGCCCCACCGCGTACAGCTGCTGCGGCAGCAGATTGATGCTGAAAAACGGCGTAGCCAGCACGGCGCCGCTGGTCACCGGACCGTTCGGGCCGGTCAGCGTGTAATTCACAATCTTTCCTGGCAGGCATTCGGAGCCGACACACTGGAATTTACCCGTGACTTTTACAAAATTACCCGCTGGCGGACAAGGAATCCCCTGAAACAGGGTGCTCCCGCAGGGCGCCGAAAGCGTCAGCGTGCCGCTCGTAATGGCGACATTGGAGACCGGGCTGAAACACTGACAATCGCATACCGACAACTGGAATTTGACCTCACAGGTACAAATCTTGCCGCCGCAATACCAGGTGACTTTTAAGGTGTAGGTCACGTTGGGCGTGAGGGAGTTGGCGGAGAGGTTGTAAATGTCGAAATAGGCGTCGGGACCGATTATTGCGCTGAACGTCGTCGGACCGCCGGGCAAGACAACTGCTCCGCTCGCATCGAGGACATCCCAGTCGAAATTGCTGAAAATACAATCGGCTGCGTCGCAGTGCGCCACGCCGTGGAAAGCAAAGGGCGTTTCACCCACCGGCACACAGGGCAGGATGACTGGATTCGGGTCGCCGCACACGGCCGGCACCGGCGCTGCCCAAGTGACGTTCGGCGTAAAACCGGTGTAGGTAAACGACAGATTGTCAGCGCCCAGGCAGTTGCAGGCGCCGTCGCATTCGGGCAGGGAAACACAGACCTGGGCAGTTTCGCAACACTCCAGTACGACCCCGTTGGGCGCCGTGCGGTACAAAGCGATTTTGAAACAAACCGTCGAGCCCGGCAGGCCGTTAAGTGTTGTGGTGAGCGGGCTGGAAGTCGAGCCGTTGGGCAAATTGACGGTAAAAACCGTCTGGCCTACGCTGCCGAATGGCGTCACGGCCGTCAGTTCGATACGGTCGGCGGAAAAGCCGGACTGGTTCAGTACCTGGAAGGACAGGTCGTATTGCCCAAACACATTCGGAACACACTGTACGCTCACATCGCTCGCATTGGCGCAAGGGGCGCCGGCCACCGGGGTGCAGGGCGGGCAAGCCACCGTGACGGTCGTGGAGCAGGTTTTGACGAAGCCGCCGCAGTCGAGCAGCGTGTAACTCAGGGTGGAGACGCCGTTGAACAGCGTGCCGCTGGCGTCGTTCTGACCAGTGGCCCCGGAAGGCGACACGAGGTAGTCGATGCTTAAAATCGGGCAATTGTCCGTGGCCGTCGGGGCGAGGTTGTTGACGAGGGCTTCGCACTGGCCGGCGGCGTTGTACACAGATTGCACCGTGACGTTCTGCGGACAGCTCAGGGTCGGTTGTTGCGTATCCGATACGAGAATTGTGTACACGCAGAGCGGACTTTCATTGCCGCAGTCGTCGGTCGCCTTGCAGCGGATTTTTGTGCTTCCTTTGGGCAATTGCTCGGCGCCATTCAGGGGCCAGATCGTGCCGTTGGGGTCTTCCCAGGTGCAGGACAGCGAGGGACTGGGGTCGCAGTTGTCGGTAACAATGAGACTGGGCGGTACAAACGTGTAATGGCATTGGCCGGGGTCCATGCCGACCGACTGGCTTTGGGGGCAATTGGTTATGTCGGGCGGGATGTTGTCTTTTACGGAAATGACCTGTACGCACGACGACGTATTTCCACAAAGGTCTTCGGCCACCCAGGTGCGTTCAATGTAGTCGTCGCAGCCCGGCATGCCGAACACCACATCGCTGTATGTGTACTCTATCTTGATGGCAGCAGTGCAGTTGTCCACCGCCGTCGCCACCCCGGCAACGTCGGGGCCGACGTTGAGGTTGCAATTGGCAGAAAGGCCGAACGGACAGGTTATCATGGGTGGTTGGCCTTCGGCGATCTGAATGTCGGTGGTGCAGGTCCCTGTATTGCCGCAATCGTCGGTCACCGTCAAAGTGACGGTTGTTGTGCCGCAAGTGATGACTTCCGGGCTTACGCTGTACGAATCAATCTGGCAATTGTCATAAGAACCAGCATTAAGCATGTTGGGCGTGACTTGCAGGGAGCAATCCGTGCCGACATCGACGGCCATTGACGGCTGGCAAAGGGCAGTGGGTGGTATGCCTTCAACAGCCTGAATATCGGTGACGCAGGAACTGCTGTTGCCGCACCAGTCGGTCACGGTCAGGGTGATCGTAGAGAAACCGCAGGGCACCTGGGTCGGGCTCACGCTTGTACTCGCGATCTGGCAGTTGTCGAAAGAGCCACCGTCGATCATGGCCGGGGTGACGGTCAGGGTGCAATTGTTGCCCATGTCGTAGCCGGCGCCAGGAGCGCAAATGGCGGTTGGCGGGGTATTGTCGGTGACGGTGATGGTTTGGCTGGCAGACGAATTGCAATTCGACCCGGTTACTTTGAGGGTCACGTTGTACGTACCGCAGGTCGGGAACTGCCATATCGGGCTGGCCGCAGTGCTTTCGCAGGTGGCCGGGTTGTTGTCGAAATCCCAGCAGTACTGGACGTTGGCGGGCGGGTTGGTGGAGGTGTTGGTGAACTGATATTTGCCGCAGGTATTCAGCGTAGTGGCCAGGAAGGAAGAACTGCAGGGCAGCGGGCAGGGGAATAACCACATATCGTCGACCGCAAAATCATTCCCGATAATTTTATGGGTAAGGTCACTCATTCCTATGTTGACGATATTGCTGCTTCCAGTGTAAAATGTAGATACACACCTGCCAAACCACTCACATTTATTGCCAATAACCCCCCCTGTTGTTAAATAATGATGTTGATTATTATAAACGATATCAAAACCAATTGTCGGCTTATTCTTATCGCTTAACGGCGTATAATGAAAGATAAACTGGTAGTTGGTATAAGGCTGTACAGGGATGGGATACACAGCCCAAAAATTTAAACCATAATTAAATGGGCCATTGCCGTTGACAACCATCATCTGACCGGACCCTGTCGTATAATCCGGGCAGTTGGCAAAATCGTTATGTACACTGCTTGGGTTACTGGTAATACAATATCGGCCGGCCAGGTTTGTGTTACAGTTGTAAATATAACTGGATGAAAAGCCGGTATTCCCGTTGGAAAAACTTCCGTTCGGAATCAGATTTATACTCGGCGTAATGCAACAGTCATTCAACGGCGTCGGAACGGGGTTTTGAAAACCACGCGAACAAGAGGCTTGCCCGCTCCCGCTGTCATTAATAATACTCGCAGTAATTTTTTGCTCGCCCGCCCCGCTGACTTTTACGATCACAGGTAAGGACGCGCCCGCGGGGAGCAGCGGTTCAGACCAATGCAGTTCAAGCAATTTTGGGTTCAGGAGCTCTGCGGCCCAGCCGGGTTGCAAACTATCCCAGCCAATAAATTCACCGACCGTGTCCAATTGCAATTGAATATAATCAAAACAATAAGCATCTCGGTTTACTACACTCAGATAATAAAGCGCCGTATCGGATGGGCTTTGCAGGTAATAGGGAATAACCTCGATGGAATCACACGAGCACGACGGGCAAAACCCGAAATTCTGCACGGTTGTGTTGCCCGAATCCACGGTGACCAAAGCCTGTCCGTCGGGCGGCAATGCCGGCTGCCAGCCGGGCTGCGCGACGGCCCTGACCCAGTACAAACCATAAGGCAGATCGGCGAAGGCATACGCCCCGCTGCTGTCGGTCACGGCTTCGTTCAGTATGTTGCCAAATGTGTCGAGCATCTGCAGTGTCCAGCCGCTCAAACCGGGCTGATCGACATTGGGGATCGTATCGCAGGAACGATGTACGACGCCGACCAGATCGCCCAGCGGAGGAGCGGAGAACAAACAAGGTTGAAAACTGACGTCGTCGATGGCAATGGCCGGCAAAAACCAGTTAAAAAAAACACTATTAATGTTCAGGGTGACACTGGTGTTGGGGCCACTGTACCAGGTCCCGCACAATTTCGTCCAGGTACAAGTCGGCGGATTGGCCAGATTTCCGCCAAAGCTTCCGATGGATTTTCCGTTGGCCGTTACTTCGGCTAACACGAGCGAAGCGCTTTGCACCGGATTAACCCAGGCCGAAAAAACATAGTACGTATTGGGCGCCACGGTGTAGGTATTCGACCAGATCGGTTGTGTGGCCGTGCCCGCATCGGGCGTACCGTATGCGACCAGCATGTTGCCGGTACCCGAAGTATGATCGGTACAAGGCTGGAACGCACTGTTGATTGTTTGCGGGTTGTTGCCCACCCAGTACTGTCCGGACAACAAGGGCGGATTGCCCGTATTTTGGGCATAAGCGCTGCCGAAAGTGCCGGAAGCTGAAAAGTTGGAATTGGCCACGAGATTGCCGGAAGGAGAGAATGGCACAGGACAGGCACAAGGCGGCACAGGTATCCTGCAAAAACTGAAATCCTGCACCAACTCGTCCCCGCTTTGCAAATTGACCTGCTGCAGACCCAAAGCAGGCAGGGAAGGCAGCCAGCCGGATTGCTGAACCACCCTTACATAATAATTACCGGGTGGCAGGCAATAGGTACACTTGTATTTGCCTTGACTGTCCGTAAATATTTCGGTCACGACATTACCCAGGGTATCCAGCACCTGCACCGTCCAGTCGGCGAGCACGGGCTGATCGCCGTAGGGCAGGGAGTCGCAGGCTTCGTAGAGCACACCTGACAACCCGGCCAGCGGATTCACGCAACGACGAAAACGGATGTCGTCGATGGCAAAATCATTACCCGAAGCCGTAGGATTGAGGTCGTAAAGGCTCAACGTAATCGAATTGTAATTGCCCGTTTGCCAGCTTTCGCACCACAATTGCCAGTCGCAAGGGGTGCCGGACGGGAAAAACCGACCAACTTCGTATTGGACATTGAGGTTGTTGATCAGGACGAACAACGACAAATTTGCCGGCGAGGCGCCGGTCAGCGAGGCCACCCAGGTTTCAAAAATATAGGGCGTGTTGGGCGTCACGGTGATGGTCTGGCTCCACAAGGCTGTACTTGGGCTGGGGCCGCCGTTCACGACCATCATGTTGCCGCCGCCCGTGTGGTCGGCACAACTGGAAAAGCCGCCGTTTATGGCGGGCGGATTGCTGCCGATCCAGTACTGGCCAGGCTGCAAGGGCGGATTGCCCGTGTTCTGGGCGTAGCCGCTGCCGAATCCGCCGCTGCCGGAAAAATCGCCGTTTTGCACCAGATTGATCACAGCGGGTTGTGTACCTGCCGGGCAGGCGCAGGGCGGCTTGGTCGGCGGACAATTGCCAAAATTTGCGATGCGCTGCTCCGAAATATCGAGTTCTACAAACACCTGGCCATCGGCAGGCGCCTTGGGCGTCCAGCCGGGCTGGGCAATTTCCTTGACGATATATTGTCCCTTCGGCAGATCAGTAAAACGATACATTCCAGTGCTGTCGGTCGCAGTTTCGGCCAGTAGGTTGCCGTCGAGATCGAAAAGTTGAAAGCCCCAGCCTCCAAGCGGAGTCTGATTGGTAAACGGCAATACGCCGCATTCCCTGTACTTGGTACCGATGATACTGGCATCGGAAGGGTCGGTCAGGCCAGCCACCTGAAACCAGCTTAAACAGCTGTTGCCGGGCGGGCAATAGTCAATATACTGGGCAGTAAGTGTGGTGGAATCCACCCCCGCGATACAAACATCGACGATGTATCCGGGTCCCGACGGTATCTGACCGCTGTTGTGGGTCAGCAGCAATTCGGTATCGCTCAGGGGCGTTGCCGACCAGCCGCCGGAGGTATTGACCGACCAGCTGCCGAAACTGCCTTCATTGATATACAGGTTAATTTCGGTAAAACAATCGGGCGCCTGATTGCTGAAATACAGTCGGTAACAGGCGAAGTCGATGTCCTGAATACTCAGGGAAAGCGCGCCGCAATCGGTCGATTGCGCCATGCTACGGCCCGGCAAAAGCGTCGACAAAAAGCCGGCAACAAGCATTACGTTGACAAAAAACGGTCGCATACGTGGAGTCAAATTAATCAGGGTGATACGGATAACAGGTCATGCGGGCATACTCCGGCCTGGCAGTTTCAAGGTTTTTGCTGCATCAAAACGGGAATACGGCCATCCAAAAATTCGCCTTTATCCGCTCTGCTTCACGGTTTAGTTATGGCCGGTCGGTATTACCTGACGGCCGGCTTAAAATTGCGGACAAGTGGTTGAGCCGGCATGACGGTAACAAAATTCCGGCTGGACAGGATATTGCCCGGAACATCGCTTCGATCCGTTCTTCCATTACTCCTATATTTGGCTCTGAAAGCCCCCTCAAAATGACCTCAACCATGCGCATTCTTCTTGTCGACGACGAATTGCCCTGCCGCACGCTTTTGCGGAGTTACCTGCGTGCGTTCTATCCCGAGGCACAAATCATCGGCGAAGCCGGCTCTGTGGCAGAGGCCGCCGAGGTGCTGGCCCGCACCCGCCCCGATTTGTTGTTGCTCGATGTGCATCTGCCCGATGGTACAGGTTTCGACTTGCTCGACCGCTTTCCCCAACCCGATTTCCGAGTCATTTTTACGACCGGCCACGACGAGTTCGCCCTGAAAGCTTTTCGCTACAGCGCTGTCGATTACCTGCTCAAACCTATCGACCCGGACCTCTTTATCGAAGCCGTCCGGAAAATCAACATTCCGGCGCCGGCCATGCACTGGATCGAACAAATCGCCCAGATCCGCCACAATACTTCGAAAGCAACTTTCGACCGCATTACCCTGAAAACCGGAGACGGACTGCTGTTCGTCCATATCAGCGACATTCTCTATCTGGAAGCCAACGGTAATTTCACTTTTGCCTACCTCGAGAGCGGCGAAAAGCATCTGGTAAGTACTACCATGAAAGAATTTGAGGAAATGCTGCCCGAGCCCGCCTTCTTCCGTATCCACCAGTCGCATCTGGTGAATACGGCGAGGGTCAAAAAATTTCTGAAAGAAGACGGCGGCTACGTACTCATGCAAAACGGTGCAAAATTGCCGATTGCCCGGCGCCGGAAAGACGACTTTCTGCGAGGGTTCGCCTCCTGACTCCCCCGATCAAACCGGCTGCCCGGCGCGTTTTGAAAAAAGATAAGATACCACCGGTACCATCGCCGCTTCCAGTGCCACCTGAATAAAAAGCGGTGAAACAGCGCCCTCCCCTTCTTCTGTTTTGATTACATGACTGACCAACTGGTACACGATGTTCATGCCCCAGTGAATACCCAGTGTCGCGCCCGCGCTGCCCGTTCGCATCAGCGGAACAGCAAGCAATATGCCCAGCACAAAAAGGTGCCCCAGTAAAAGCCAGCCGTCGGCCAGACGATAAATATGATTCAGCACGTAAACGAAAGAAGAAACAAACACCAATGCCTGATAACCAATCTTTTGCCGCCCGTACCGGTAGATCAGGCAACGCGTGAGAATATCCTCGGAAAAGGAACTCAGCAACACCCCGAACGACAATAAAGCCAACTGCCCGATCAATTCTCCGGCCCCCGGCAGCCCCACAACTTTTACCAAACCCAGCTTGAGCGAAAAAAGAAAAGCAATGCCGGCATATCCCAGGCCAAGAGCCAGCCCACGGACAAGATGCCGCCCAAACGGCACGGATGCCAGCCCCCAGCCCCCCCTGTTCCCATCGTCTTGTTTTTCGATAAACCACCAAACGAATGCAAAAAACAACCCCATGCCCCCCAGAAAACCCGGGATGGACTGCCGGAATAAAAAAGCGTATTCGGCAGCGTGGTACAGCATGAACAAGACAAGGAAGGCTGCTAGGGGTTTGGCAAGATCAGCGACACGCATAGGGTATAAAAATGGAAGAGTGAAAAGGGAAAAGCATGATTTTCAAAGCTTTGCAAACAGATGTTTGAAATAGCGGTCAAACCGGGGCCAGTATTTTCAGGGCATGTTGCTGTACGGCGGGCCAAAGTTCCAGGTACATTAATCTGCCCTGGCGGGGCGCTTCGACCATGCGAGTCTGCCTGCTGATTCGCTGCAATACCCGGACAATTTCCGGGCTGGCGCCAGGGTCGGAAGTGCCCTGCCAAATGTCGAGCGGCATGTCGATGCTACACAAGCCGGTTTCCTGCCGCATGGCCCGCACTTCATCCAGCACGGCGCGCCCTTGCCGCTTCCAGGCCTCCCGCAGATCGGTCAGCAAGGCCACTCTTTTGTGAATCTGCTCCACCACCACGCGATCGGCGAGCGGGCCGGCCGCCACCCATCTTTCCAAAAAACGTTCAGGTTGCCGCTTCATCCTGCCGGCCAGCCAACGGACAAGCAGCCAGTCCAACCCTGGGGTGCGAAGCATCATTTTCCCGAAAGAAGACCTAATGCCCGGGATTGCCTGCTCATAGTACGGAAAACCCGGCAACACGGGGCTGATCAGCCCTACACCGGCCACCGTCTCCGGGCAGGCAGCCGCGAAATGAAGAGCAAACAGGGCGCCGCCCGAACACGCCGCCAGGTAAACCTTCTCGGCTGCCATCGCGACGAGCAATGCCCGAACATCTGCCACAACCTGCCCGATACCGTAGCCCGGGAAACAGGACGATGCGCCGGCTCCCGGCCGCTGAACGACGAGCAAACCGGCGCCGGCCTCCTGTAATGAACCAGTGTCTGGCGTAAGCGCATGGCCCGAGCTGCCTGTTGCATGAAAAAAAACGATCAGTTTTTTACTGTTTGGGCCATGCCGGAGGGCGGCCAGTTGCCGCCCGTCCGGCAAGTTGAACAAGATTCGTTCCATAGCCCGAAGCGTATTTAGAATTGAATCCGGTAATTGATGTTGGGGAAAAAGCCCAGCTGATAAACGGTCCGAACCACATTGCTTTGAGGGTCGTATTGCCGGGAAAAGATATTTTTCCGGTTGCCGAGGTTTTGAAAATCGACAAACCATTCCTGCATCACATTCCGGCCGTTGAGGCGCACGGTGACCTTGACGTCAGCGCGGAAATAATCGGCCAGTTGCAGCGCATAGGCCTGGTCTTCCAGATAGACGGCCCTGTGTTCGACAGCCGATTGCGCCAGGTCGAGTGGAGTATCCCGCTTGCCGCCGGCAGCGCTGATTCTGGTATCCAGCGCGAGGGTCAGTTTTTTGCCCAGGCTGTATTCACGCCCGGCAAGCAGGTTGGCCACGTAGCCGCCGTTAAAAAGGGTGTTGCGCAGCACGCCGTCGCTGCCTTTATAACGGCTGTCGAAGAGCGAGAAGGTAGCCAGCAGGTAGTAGCCTTTGTCAAAATTCCGTTCGGCGGTCAGTTCGAGCCCGTAATTGCGGCCGCTTCCTTTGTTCACCAGGCCGGTACGGTCGCTCAGACCAAAATCGGCGCCTTCGTTGAGCAGGGAAAACGACGAGGCATAGGCATCCACCGGCACGTTCGAAATCGACTGATAGTAGGTTTCGGCCTGGAAACGCCAGTTATTGGCAAAACGCCATTCGTAACCCAATACAAGTTGGTCGCTGTAGGTAAAATCCAGGCCCCGATTGGTCTGGGCGCCATCCTCGGGGCGTCGGTTTAAATAAATGCCGAGCGGCTGCATCTGGCTGTGGCGCCCCAGCCCCAGGGTAAAACTGTGGCGGCTGCCGGCCTCGAAGCGCAGGCCAAACCTGGGCTCCGCCGATGCGGAATGCGAAAGATCGAGCCACTGGCTGTAAATACCCAGGTTGATCGAAACACGCCTGCCAAACCTGCGCTGCCACTGACCGTTGGCCTGCATCAGGCTGGCCTGCCCCGTAAATTCGCGCAGCGATACCAAATCGCCACTTTCCACCCGCGTACTGTCGCGCAATTGTGCGCCGAGCAGGTTGGCCGTGACGCCCAGGCTCAGGGTATTGGCCGCATTGAATTTTTTGTTCCACTGCAAGCTGGCCGAATAACGGCTTTGCCAGGAATCGTCGCGAAACTGTGCATATTTGCCGCGACTGGCATCGAGGCTGTCGATCCCGACCCGGCTTTGAAAACCCGTGGCGGCCACGGTGATTTTCGTAAAGGAGCTGTTGTTCCAAAAATAGACGTGCGAAATCCCGACGGCGCCCATTCCGGTTTTCTGATGAATATCCTGATAAGGGTTGTTGTAAAAATTAGTGGTGTCCTTGAGATCGCCGAGCAGGTCGATATGGCTCAGGCCGCCAATGCCGAATACCGAAAAACGCCCTGCGCCGCCAGTCGGCAGATCCAGTTTGAAGGCGGCGTCCTGGTAATAGGGAACCGCGCTTCCGACCCCGAAATCGAAGCCCAGATTTTGAAGCAATGCGGGAGCCGAATAGCGGTAATTCGCCAGGTAGGAGGCGTGCGTAGCTTTGCGCAGCGGCCCTTCGGCGCCGATCTCGAAGCCGTTGAACCCGATCTGGCCGGTGTATTCCCGTTTATCGGGATTGCCCTTGCGCATTTGCAGGTCGAATACCCCGGAAAGGGCGTTGCCGTAAGGAGCGGGAAATGCCCCGGTCAGGAAGGTGCACTGGCCGAGCAGGTTGTTGTTGAGGATGCTGACCGGACCGCCAGTACTGCCCATGGAGCCAAAATGGTTGGGATTCGGGATATCCACCCCTTCAAGGCGCCATAGCAATCCGGCCGGTGAATTGCCGCGGATGACAATATCGTTTCGGGCATCGTTATTACTCGCAACCCCGGCAAAATTGGCCGCCATACGGCTGGGATCGTTTCGGCTGCCGGCAAAACGCCGCGTCAGCTCCGCATTGAACGGCAACGTGCTGACGGTTGCCGAATTGCGGCCGGCGCCGGCCTGATCGGTCACGGCCTGCACGACGACTTCATGGATCGACTGCACCGATTCACGCATGGACAACTCCACCATAGTTTCCTTGCCGGCAGTCAACAGGACGTTCTGCACCACCAGCGGCTCGTAACCGATGTAGGCACATTGCAACACCTGCCTGCCCAGCGGCACATCGGCAATGACAAAATAGCCCTCGGCATCCGAGATGGCGCCCTTGGCCGGCTCAATACTGCTGACCGTCACCGTCACGCCAATGAGCGGCGACTGCGATTGCTGGTCGAGAACACGCCCTTTGAGGGTCTGAACGCCCGACTGGGCAAACACGTGAAAGGGCAAACAACAGAGTAGTAATCTGAAATACCTTTGCATAACTTGGATTTTTATGAACTGCAGATGCTGGTTCTGAAAATGAACAGCGCAAAGGTCTGCCAGACGGTCCGGGCAAGCGTCCCGTCCAATTATCGCACACTACAATAGCGGTACCTCCAAATTGGATTATCTTACAAACTACTGATTTTCAATTAAATAAAAACAAAGAGATAAATGCCGATTTTGGGAATGATGAGTCTGGGAGAAATCTTCCATCTGATCACTTTGATGGGATTGATCCAGGGTTTGTTGTTGGCGGCACTGCTGTGGCGCAGGCAAAAAGCCGATCCGGCGATGGCATTTTTGGTTTATCACTTGCTCGTCCTGACGGCAGTCATGGCATTGCCGCTGGCAGAAGAACAGGTCGGCATCAGGAATGCCTGGCCCCTTCATGTGCTCGTCTTTTTCCTCTTTCAGGGTTTATATTTTTATGTCAGGCACTTCAGCTCGCGGCTTAATTATGTCGACTGGATGCTTCAGGTACTGCTGCCGGCGGGGTTATTGGGCGGAATATCCTGCTGGGCCTACAGTCGGCTGCCCGCATCGGGCGAGGGCGACCCGGAACAGAATCTGGGCATTACGATCGTATCCTTCGCCAAAATTTTCGCCAATCTTGCCTATGCGGCCGCGACGCTTGTGGCCCTGCGCAGGCACAGGAAGGCCATTCTTGGCATGTATTCGGACACCAGCGAGGTCAAACTTCAATGGGTGAGCAGACTGATTTACGGCTTTTTTGGTATCATAGTGGGCGCTGCGCTGTTGTACGTCGTCGCCCGGGCGGGCGTTTGGCCCATGCAGCTGGCGGACCTTTTTACGTACGCAGGTTTTGTATTTTACCTCTACTATGCCTACTGGCACGCCACCCAGCAACGCTCGCTCCACCTGATGGAAGCAGCGGCAGCGCCCCCGGCGAATACGGGCGGAAAGGACAAATACCAGCGCAGTTCGCTCACGCAAACACAGGCAGCATCCATTTTCCAGCGCATCAGGTCGGCGATGGAGCAGGACAACCTGTATAGAAACAGCGAACTCACCCTGCCCTTGCTCGCAGAAGCGGTCAGCGCGCCGCCCTATCACATTTCACAGGTATTGGGAGAACTCGCCGGTCAAAATTTCTACGATTTTATCAACGGATACCGCATCAATGAAGCCAAACGGTTGCTGACCGACCCGACCAAACGGCATTATACCATCCTGGCCATCGCCTTTGAAGCGGGTTTTAATTCAAAAACAACCTTTAACAAGGTGTTCAAAACCGTTACCGGGCAAACACCCACGGAATACCTCTCCGGGCAAACGCCCGATCAGGAAAAAAAGACAGGGGAAACATAGCCTGGTGCCGTGTTTCCCCTGTGTTGTGTGCAATGTTGTCCGATCTGTTCAGGCTTCCCGTCGCTTCAATTCGTCGCGAATCCTGGCGGCCATTTCGTAGTCTTCAGATTCCAGCACTTCCTGCAGTTTGCGTTGCAGGGCGTCGGCCGAAAGGGTTTCCAGCGATCCTGTACCAGAGCCAGGAATCTGGCTCGGTTCGGTTCCCGCGGCGCTGTCTTCGTCCTGATCCTCGAGCACTACGCCCGCGGCCTCCAGAATAAAATCATACGTAAAGATCGGGCATTCGAAACGTACCGCCATGGCAATGGCATCGCTGGTGCGGGAATCGATTTCGAACACTTCTCCGTTTTTCACACACACCAGCCGCGCATAAAAAATGCCGTCGAGCAGGTTGTTGATGACGACTTCGCGCAGCTGGATATCGAAGGTATCGAGGGTATTTTTAAACAAATCGTGTGTCAGCGGGCGGTTGGGCACCATGCGTTCCATCGCGACGGCGATCGCCTGAGCTTCAAAACTTCCGATGACGATTGGCAATCGGCGCTGTCCGCGGCGTTCGCCCAGCACGACGGCGTAATTGTGCGACTGGGTTACGCTGTGCGACAAAGCCACTATGTCCAGTTCAATGCGTTTCATGGCAAAATGCGGTTTATTGCCTTTTCAAGTGCTAAAAATACGGCTTTCGGCCAGAATCCACCGGCCAAAAGTGAATCAATGTTCGGCTTTGAATTTTTTCACTGCCTCGGTCAGCCTGGGTACGATCTCGAACAAATCGCCCACCACGCCGTAGTCGGCCGCCTTGAAAAAAGGCGCTTCCGGGTCTTTGTTGATGACCACGATAGTCTTCGAGTTGTTGACACCCGCCAGGTGCTGAATGGCTCCGCTGATACCGATGGCGATATACAGATTGGGGCGAATGGCGATACCCGTCTGGCCCACGTGTTCGTGGTGCGGACGCCAGTGGCTGTCGGCCACGGGGCGCGAGCAGGCCGTGGTGGCGCCCAGTACGCCGGCGAGGTCTTCCACGATGCCCCAGTTGCCGGGGTCTTTCATGCCTCGACCGGCAGAGACCACGATTTCCGCTTCGGGAAGCGGCACCGTGCCTTCCTGGGTTTTCACCGATTTGACCTTGACACGGGCTGCGGGAGCAGCGATATCGAGGGTTTCGACCGATACGGGGCTGCCGGAAGCGTCGGGGCGCACGGCGTTGCCCATGAGCGAAACGACTTTTACCGGGCTGGTAATATTGTATTCAGCGATGGCCTTGCCGGAGAATACCGATTTTTTGACGATGAAGCCGCCGCCGGTTTCCGGCAGGGCATTCACACCTGATACCAGGCCTGCGCCGAGGCGTACCGCCAGGCGACCGGCAATGGTTTTACCGGTGGAGGTATGGCTGAGTACGACCACACTGGCGTTCAATTGTTTGGCAGCGTCGGCCAAAACAGCGGCATAAACCTGGCTGTCGATGTTATTCAGGGCGTCGCCCGACACCTGCAGCACGCGCGAGGCGCCATAGCGGCCGAGGTCGCCGGCCTGCCGGGCATCGCCCAGTACAATGGCGGCGCAACTTGTACCGAGCTGGTCGGCAACTTTTTTTCCGAAGGTGACCGCTTCAAAAGCGGCTTTTTTAAACTGACCACGCGGACTTTCCGCAAAAACCAGAACCATGATGAAAAGGTGGGTTGAAAATGGTTAGGGGTTGATGAGGGTCGATGAGGCTTGATGAGGTTTATAAAATCGTGGGCATCGACTACCCTTTTTATAAACTTCATCAAGCCTCATCGGCCCTCATCAACCCTGTTTAAATCACTTTTGCTTCTTCGTGCAACAGTCGGACGAGTTCGTCCATCTGATCGGGTTGCACCAATTTGACGCCAGCCTTGGGCGCGGGAAGGGTAAACCCGGCAGTCACGACATTGTCCTGAAAGGCTATGGCCGGCACGACTTTTAGGGGCTTGGTATTGGCCGCCATAATGCCGCGCATGTTGGGAATACGTTGTTCGGCCATGCCTTTGGCGGCGCTGACGACAAAGGGCAGCGCGACTTCCAGTTCTTCCACGCCGCCTTCGATTTCGCGTTCGAGGGTGGCAACATTGCCCGCTACATCGAGTTTGCTGGCGTAGCTGACATACGGCAGGTCGAGGTATTCAGCCGTCATGGCGCCTGTTTCGGAGCCGTTGAAATCGATGGTTTCCTTGCCGAAGAAGATGATGTCGAATTGTTCGTTGCGGGCGTATTCGGCGATTTGTTTGGCCACAAAACCCGCGCTTTTCGGGTCGGCATCGATGCGGACCGCCTCGTCGGCGCCAATGGCCAGTGCCTTGCGGATGGTTTTGTCGTTGGCTGCCGGCCCGACGTTGACCACAACTACGGTGCCGCCGAGTGTTTCCTTGAGTTCGCAGGCCCGCACGAGCGCATACCACTCGTCGTAGGGGTTCATAATGAATTGAACGCCGGTTCCGTTAAACTCCTTCCCATCGGCCGAAAAGGAGATTTTGGCCGTGGTGTCCGGCGTTTGACTGATGCAAACAAGCAATTTCATGATGGATAGAGCGCTAATGATAGTCGAGCGAAAATTTGCCCATTACCTTTGGGGCGCGCAAAGGTACGATTCTGGACCGAGCTCTAACAATTTGACGCATTTTTCGTTTAAAAAATACCATGAGCAAACGCCTTCAACTACTGCTGAACTTGCTGGAAACCAATCCGGCCGATTCATTTGCCCTTTTCGCCACCGCAAAAGAGTACGAGGGAATGGGCGAAGCGGGGCAAGCCCTGCTTTTTTATGAAAGACTGCGCCAGAGCGATGCCTCCTACGTCGGGCTTTATTACCACCTCGGCAAATTGTACGAACGCCTTGGCAACCCGGACGCCGCGCTCGACGCCTACCGCGCAGGCTGCGCTTCTGCACGCCAGGCTGGCGACCAGCATGCTTACAACGAATTAATGGGCGCCAGGCTGAACCTCGATCACCCGAACGACGAGGAAATATAATTCATCGAACCCAGGTATTCATTATGAATTTCAAACCCGCGCTTTCGATATACCTCCTGATTATCAGCGCTTTATTCTTTGTTTCGGCAACTGATAGCGGTTGCCGCCGAAACAGCGGCGACACGTTCCGGCCTGCCACGGAAAGCCGGAGCAGCGAGTATGTGCTCGGCCAGATCCGCAAAAACACCCCCGGGAATGTGCGCTATTTTTCGGCCCACGCCAAAATTTTTGCCTCCGGCGACCTTGATCCCGTAACTGCCAACGCCAACATCATCTGGGTGAAAGACAGCGTGTTGTGGCTGAATGTCAAGAAGTTCGGTATCGAGGCCGTACGGGCGCTTGTCACCCGTGATTCGGTGTTTGTGCTCGACCGCCTCAACGATACCTACACCGCCCGGGGCCTGGAAAGCCTCGAACGCAATTATGGTTTGCCAGGCGGTTTCGAACTGCTCGGCTGCCTGCTGATGGGCTCTACCTGGCTACCCGACGACGCAACCAACTGGCAATCAGGTATTCAGGACGGGCTGCACCGCCTGACAGGCGCCAACAGCCGGCTGAGCGCCGATTACCGCATCGAGGAAAACGGCTGGCGGCTGCGCCACGCCTCTTATCTCGAAAAGCGCGAACCAAGGAGTTTACACCTTGATTTTGAACAATTTAAAAAACTTTCAGGCACGCCGTCCGGTTTTCCGTACTTTCGCCGCATCGCGGCGTACAGCCCGGAAAGCGGTTCGCTGCAACTCGAAATAGAACTCTCGGATGTCGAAATCAATGTTCCCAAGCCTTTTCGCTTCGAAATTCCGGCACATTACCAGCGTTTGTAAACCGCTGTTGTTCCTGCTCCTGCTGGCGCTGTTGACGCCCCTGTCTGCAGGCGCGCAGTCGAAAAAAGACCTCGAAGCCAAGCGGAAAAAGCTGATCAAGGATATCGAGGTAACGGGTAAATTGTTGCAAAAAACCACCCAGACCAAGGAGGCGACTTTCGACCGCTTTGTCGCGCTTCAGAATCAGATCGAACGCCGCGAAAACCTCATTGCCACGCTCAACGAGGAAGTGCAGGAAGCCGAAACTGGTATCACCAGGGCTTCAGATGTGATCAACTCGCTCACCCGCGATGTGGAAGCCATGCAGGCGGAATACGGCCGCATGGTGCGCAGTGCCTTCCGACGCAAAACCCTCAGCAACCCGCTGCTTTTCATCCTCTCGGCCGAAAGCCTCAACCAGGCCTTTCTGCGATGGCTTTTCCTGCGCAAATACGATCGCTTGCGCCACGACCAGGCGCGCGCCATTGCCGCCACCCGCGACATGCTTTCGCGAAAAATGGCCGCCCTCGAAGATACCCGGCGGGAAAAGGAAAACCTGCTGGCCTCCATGCAGGACCAGCAAAGCACCCTTACCAGCGAACTGGAACAAAAAGACAAACTGCTGAAAAACCTGGCCAAGGACGAGACCCGGCTGCGCGGCGACCTGGAGAAAAAACAGGCGGCCCACGAAGCCCTCAACCGCATGATCGAAAACGTCATCCAGGAAGAAATACAGCGCAAAAACGCCGAAGCCCGCAAACCGCTTGCCCCGGCGCCGGCTAAACCGAATGCCTCTGCCCCTTCGGCAAATTCACCCGCATCATCGCCTGCGAGCGCGCCGCCGGCAGCCTCGGCCAGCGAAGACCAGGCCTCGTACGAATTCCGCCGCAACTACGGCAAACTGCCCTGGCCGGTCGAAAACGGCTTTATCTCCCGCGGCTACGGACGCCAGAAACACCCCACACTCAAAAACATCGAAATCACCAATAACGGCGTCGATATCCGCACCGAAGAAGGCTCGGCCGTTCGGGCAGTGTACGAAGGACAGGTGGCGGGCGTGCAATTCATCCCCGGCCACGACTACACGGTCATCATCCAGCACGGCGATTACTATACCGTTTATTCCAATCTGGAAGAAACCAGCCTGACCAAGGGCCAGACCGTCAAAAGCCGTCAGACCATCGGCAAGGTGAGCACCAACCCGATCACAGGCGCTTCGGAACTGCATTTCGAATTGTGGTACCAGAAAGAACGGCAGAACCCGGCAGGGTGGATCAGGAAATGAGTGGGAAGTGAACGATTGGGGAAGTAGCGATTGGCAACATTAAACCAACTGATTATGAATAAATTATCGCTATTGGCTTTTTGGGCAGGATGTTGCATTATCCTTCTCGCGGCAATGTTGTATTACCCAAAGTGGGAAAAATCCCAAACCGAGGCAACACTAAGTTGGGACGTATCTGGCTACTACGCTTACCTGCCTGCCGCCTTTATCTATCACGATCTGAAAGAGGCTGCATTTCTCGACCATATTATCCAACAATACAAGCCTACCCCGGCGCGTATGCAGGGTTTTGAGCATCCATCGGGGCATTTCGTGATGAAATATTCGATGGGCCAGGCACTCCAATACCTGCCCTGGTTTTTGTGCGCGCACGTACTGGCCGAACCTTTGGGTTATCCGGCCGACGGCTTTTCAAAGCCATACCAGTATGCGATCGGCTGGGGGAGTTTATTGGTAGCAATTATCGGGCTCTGGTTTGCCCGCCGCAACTTGCTGGCATACTTTACCGACCGGGTAAGTGCCATCGTATTGCTGTTACTCGTGGTGGGCACGAATTACCTCAACTACACCGCTTTCGACGGAGCAATGACCCACAACTGGCTGTTCACGGCTTACAGCCTGCTGATTTTCAGTACAATCAAATTTTACCGGCAGCCGTCTGTGCGATGGGCGGCGGCCATCGGCCTGCTTGTCGGATGGATGACGCTGACCCGCCCCACTGAAATCGTATCCGCACTCATACCCCTGTTCTGGGGAGTGGGCAACATACAGGCGCTGCGCGAACGCATGGGCTTTTTCCGTACTCACCTCACCACAATCGGAGTAGCTCTGTTGTCTGGCGGCTTCATGCTGTTCCTGCAACTGGCCTACTGGAAATACGTCACCGGCGAATGGATTGTTTACAGCTATGAAGACCAGGGATTTGACTGGTTGCGCCCGCATATTATCAGTGTGCTTTTCAGTTATAAAGCAGGTTGGCTGACCTATTCACCTATCCTGTTTTTGGCCCTCGCGGGTTTGTTTTTGTTAAAAAAACAACAGCCTTCGCTTTTCCCTCCAATCTTCTTTTTTTGTCTCTTATTTCTGTACATCACCTCGGCCTGGAACATCTGGTGGTATGGCGGCAGCTTGGGTATGCGTGCAATGGTTCAAAGCTACGCGGTATGGATTTTCCCGCTGGCCGCATTTGTTAACTGGCTGATAATCAAGGGGGGGGGGGGGGCAAACCGCCCTGCTTTTCATCGCACTTCCTGCTTGCTGGATCAACCTGTGGTGGACCTATCAGGCCCACCGGCCGCAGGGCCTTTTCGTCACGGAGCAAATGAACAAATCCCTGTACTGGCGGGGACTCGATCCACGTACTTCGGCACAAGATGTCAACCGGCTTTTGGACAACGCGGAGATATTCAGCGGCAAAGGGCCGAACAAACTCAAAACGCTTTTACAAACAGGTTTTGAACACGACACGCTTGCCGTTACTACCGAGCGGCCCATCAGCGGGCAGCAGTCGATAAGGCTGAGCAAAGAAGTTCAGTTCTCACCCGAAACCAATCTGGCGCTTCCTGATGAATATCACTCCCCCAGGTACTGGCTGCGCACCACGGTGACTTTCAGGGCTGAACCCAAGGAATGGGAATGGTGGTTGATGACACAAATGATCGTCCGATTTTCAGCCGGGGGTGAAAAAATTAAAGATAATATGCTTCGCCTTCAACGTTGTGCCGACTCAGAAATAACGCAAACCGTTTTTCTCGACACCCGGGTTCCTGATCGCCCGTTTGATAAAGTAACCGTCTTTTTCTGGAATGGCGAAGGGCAAAAATCTATCTGGTTGGACGATTTAAAGGTGGAGATATTCGAGGAATAAGGGGCGGCCGTCTCACCATTTGTTTTCCCGCAAATGCCGCGGCAACTGGTGAGACGGCCCCTGTTCAGTTATTGTTTTTTCAACCAAACATTGTTCTCAAGGTCGATATCGGCCATGCGGTGCGTCGGATCAATTTCCACGCTGGCGATCTTTTTGGCCCGTTCCGGGATTTCAAATACATAAAACGGATCGACCCAGCGATGGTCGGGCAACACGGTTCGTTTGATGTCGTTTTCAGCCGGTTTGATTCCGCGCATACTTTCGAGCGGCGCGTAGAACAATTCCTTGTCGCCATCGGTATAGGTCACCATGATATCGAGCGGCATGGCCATATTGCCTTTGCGGCCTATGACGACGCGGGTAGTTTTGCGACCCTCGGCCAGCACTGAATCCACCGAATAATCGATCGTATTGAGCGTATTCACCCAGTCTTCCTTGTACCAGTCGAGTTCGAGGCCGCTTTGTTTTTCAAACACCCGGATACAGTCGTTGGCATTGGGATGTTTGAACTTCCAGGTATCGAAGTAGCGCAACAAGCCGGCATCGAACGCCTGCTTGCCAACGATGTATTCGAGCTGATGGAGGAACACCGCTCCTTTGACGTAGGCCGCCAGGGAGTAGGCATAATTGGTCTGGTAATGGTCGGCGTGGGTGGTCATTGGCTCTTCCTTGCCGCTCGTAGCCAATGCGACATAGCCCGAGTAGTTGCCCTCAAAAGGGTTTTCCTCGGGTTGCCGCTTGCCCAGGAGGCCTTTGCGGGCCAGTTCGTTTTCGACCACGGTTTCGGCGTAGGAAGTAAAGCCTTCATCCATCCATGCATAGAGGCTTTCATTGGTGCCAAGCACCATTTGATACCACGAGTGCAGCTGTTCGTGCACGGCTACGCCGACCAGGCTGTTGAGCGGCCGGTTGCCGGTAATGAGCGTGGCCAGCGGGTATTCCATGCCGCCGTCGCCCCCCTGAATGAAGTAATATTCCTTGTAGGGATAGCGTCCGAAGTGCTGGTTCATGATCGTCCGGGCTTCATCCATGATGGCCGGAAGTTGTTGCCACTGCTGGTCGTAGCCCTTGCCTTTTTGCCACACGAAGTGCATGATCGAACCGTCGGCTGCCTTGATTTTGGTGTGGGTAAATTCGGGGTCGGCCGCCCAGGCGAAGTCGTGTACGTTGGGCGCGGTGAAATGATAGGTCAGTTTGTCGCCGGCAGGCTGGTTGACGGTCTGGCCGGGTTCTTCATAACCGTTGCCGACTTCGAGGGGGTTTTGCAAGTACCCGCCTGCTGCCACGAGGTAACGTTTGTCGATGGTGATGCGGACATCGAAATCGCCCCAGACCCCGTAGAACTCGCGTGCGATGTACGGGTTGGCGTGCCAGCCCTGGTAGTCGTATTCGCAAAGTTTGGGGTACCACTGGGTCATGGAATAAGCCACCCCTTCGCGGCTGTCGCGGCCCGAACGGCGCACCTGCACGGGCACCTGGGCGGTCCAGTTCATGTTGAGCACCGTGCTGGCGCCGGGCAGGATGGGCTGGGCAAGCGTTACTTCTAGAATGGTCTCGTTGGTTTCGAATTTGACCGGGCTGCCGTCCTGGCTGAGCGAAGCGACCTTGATCCAGCCTTGTTCTTCGGGTTTGAGTTTGAGGATGCGGTCGGCCACCCGGCTGTCGGCATCTTCGATGGTACGTGAACGCACATCCATCATGCTGTTGGGCTGGAAGGCGTTGAAGTAGAGGTGGTAAAAAACCTTGTCGAGCGTGTCGGGGCTGTTGTTCCAGTAGGTCAGGGTCTGCGTGCCGGTGTACTGGTGTTTGGCGACGTCCATATCAATCGCCATCTGATAATTGACACGCTGCTGCCAGCGATCGGGCTGGGCAAGGAGCGACGAAGCAAGCAACAGCGCTGCTGCGCAGGTACAGAGGAGTTTTTGCATGATAAAAAAGGTCTGTTTGTGGCAATGATACGGTAAACGGAAGGTTTGCCGGCTTTTTTCAGAAAAACGCTACATGCGGGCGGGTGATCGACCTATCTTTGCCGCACAACCCGGCTTTGCCGGGCAAACCAGTAGCTCTGTCCATGAAAGTTCGTCTTGCCATTGCCTTGATCGCGCTCGCCGTGCTGACGCGTCTCGGCCTCAATTTTTTGCCCAATCCGCCGCACAATTTTTCCCCTATCGCAGCAATAGGCCTTTTTGGAGCCGCCGTTTTTTCCCGTCGCTGGCTGGCACTGGCCGTGCCTTTTGCTGCCTTGTTCTTAAGCGATCTGGTCATTAACAACCTGCTGTACAGCCAGTTCTACAACGGGTTCGCGTGGTTCACCTCCGTTTGGATTTACCTGGCCTTTGCAGGCGTCATGGCCATCGGCCGGCTCACCCTCGGCCGTCATATCGCCGTTGCAACGGTCGTCGGCGCCAGCGTGGCGGGTTCGCTGCTGTTCTTTCTGCTGACCAATTTCAGTGTTTGGCTCGAATCGGGCATGTATCCGAAAACCGGCGCCGGACTGATGAGCTGCTACATAGCAGGCTTGCCCTTTCTGCAAAACACCCTGTTGGGCGACCTGTTCTTTTCCGGCGTACTGTTTGGCGCATATGCCTGGCTCGGAAGCCGCAGGTTCGCCGCGGAAAAGGCCTGATTTTCAACGTTGACAACCTTTTACAGTCTTTCGCCTTGCCTGCATTCGCCGCCTCCGATCAGGAGCGAATGACAGCGGCGCATAACCTTATTGATATGGCAAAACGCAATCTTAACGCTAAAAAAGTCGCGGAAAGCCGCACGGTAATGACCGAAATGATCATGCCCAACGATACCAATCCGATGGGGAATCTGATGGGCGGTTACCTGATGCGCTGGATGGATATTGTGGCTGCCATTTGTGCCGGCAAACACTGTGAGGCGCATGTCGTAACGGCCGCGGTGGACCATATTTCGTTTCAGAATCCCATCCTGCTGGGCGATGTCATTACCCTGGAAGCCTGCGTGACGCGGGCATTTCACAGTTCGGTGGAAATTTATGTCGAGGTATTTGCCAACGATATCAAAGGTCAGAACCCGCGCCGCTGCAACCACGCCTATTTTACCTTCGTAGCCCTCGACGACAAGCGAAAAAATCCCATCCCCATCCCGGCCGTCCTCCCGCTTTCGAGCGAGGAACAAAACCTGTTCGAATCGGCTGCCCGCCGCCGCGAACTGCGGCTGATCCTCGCCGGCCGCATCAAGCCCAAAGACGCTACGGAAATCCGGAAGTTTTTCTCCGATATTGAATAAGAGCATCTTTGGCGTCAGGGTTCGCACCCTTTGACGATTTTCCCCTGAAACCGAAGTTCACCGACGGTCAGTCGAACAAAATACACGCCAGGTGGCCAGGTGGCCAGATCGACGAACATGCGATTGCCCGCGCGCGATTTTTTTTCCTGTAACATCCGCGTACCCATCGGGCTCCATATTTCCCATTCATACAAGGCGCCTGCCGTCTCGGGTATTTCCAGCCAGGCATAGGTTGCGGCAGGTTGTGGATAAATGCGCAATGCCGCGGCAGCCCTCGAATCGGCCGTTTCCAGCCCTACCGGCGAAAGGGATGCGCAATAATCTTCCACCTGACCAAACTCGAAGTTTTCGCAGGGCCCCGGAGCAAGCCCCTGCGCCCCTTTGTATTTCATCAATACCCTGAGCCGGGTGGGGCCAAAAGCCCAGAAATCGGGGGTTTGCAGGAAGCCGCTGTACGGCACATCGACAGCAAAGCCGGGGTCGAAGGCCAGTTCGCCTGCATCGTCGAAATCGCCGTCGGCGTTGAAATCCACATAGATGCGAAAGAACACCTTGGATGCCCAGCCGGAATATCCGGGCGTAAGCGTGACGGGATAGGCCGACAGAGGATACAACTGAGGTCCGTCTGCCGATTGTCCGGTAAAGTTTTCGTACCCAAGGAACCCGCCTGAATAATGCTGCCAGTCGCCGATCTGCACGCCGGCAATCCATTCTTCCGTGGCAAGTGAGGCCAGCGCTGCGCAATAAGCCGCATCAGCGCACACCCCGCAGCCGGGCGTACTGAAAAAATAAGAGCCGGAATACCCGATCGAGCCGGAGTCACAGTCGCTGCCGACCTGTACTTCATACTGCGTGCAGGGCGCCAGGCCAATCCAGTTGAACGAAGCGCCGCCCGACACCTCTTCGGTTGCCCAGTTGCCGCCCGATGCCGGCCGCAAACGAAGATGATAGGCCTGGGCCGCCGTCACAGGCATCCACGACAACAGGGCCGATGCACTGGTCAGTTCGTTTGCCGCGATTCCCGAAGGCGCTTCGCAACAGCCGTCGGTACGGAATTGTGCCGACTCCGACCAGCTGCTGCTTTGGCTGCCGGCACAATCGGCATACAGCCCGAATTCGTACTCGGAGCAGGCTTGAAGATTGTCGAGCAGGAACGGCGGCGAAACAGCGTCCTCATAATTCCACAGGTCTTCTCCTTTTTTTCGCCAGCGCAACATAACTGTTTCAAAATCAGATATTTCACTCCAGTTCAGAAGAGCCGAAGAAGTGCTGATCGAACTGGCAAAAAGTGCAAAAGGGGCCGGGCACGGCGCACAGTCCGTTACACTCTGGGCAAGCAGGTTGCCGAGGTTGAGTCGTCCGTTGCTCACGGTTGCGCCGTTCATGGCGGCATTGGGAGAAACACTGCCGAGTAGCCTGTTTTTAACCCATAATGCCGCTTCTGCCGGGTGATTTTTAGCCAATGCTATCAAATCCGGGCAAGGTGCGGCATACAGGAGGCCGATCGCGCCGCTCACCTGCGGCGTCGCGAAAGAGGTTCCGGAATGAGCGGCATAGTCGGTTCCCGCAGAGGAGGTGGTGTAAACAGCAACGCCGTATGCGCCCAGATCAACGGACTGTGCTCCCCAGGATGCATCCGGCGCAATCTGGTCGGCATTGTTGAGGCTGGTGACCGAGACCAGAAAATTGCTGGGACAGGTAGTCGGCAGATCGCCCTGCAGGTCCACATCGACGGGCAGGTTGGCGGCGGCGGCGACGCTTAAAATACCCGCTGCACCCAGGGTGTCGAAGGCGGCGCACCAAAGCGGGGCATCTTCCGGATGCCCGTAGTTGATTCCCCAGGAGCAGTTGACCGCCACTACGAATGCGCCTTGCTGGCCGTGGGTCTGGTTGTATCGTAGCCGAGCCTGGTACACATAGTCGTAAGCTGAAAGAATGGTAGATTCCTGTCCGTTGCCGACCACCGACATCATTTTGATCCGCCAGTTGATGCCGCTCACACCAAGTCCGTTGTTGCCCCTGGCGCCGATGATACCGCTGATGGCCGTGCCGTGTGTGGTGGAAAATCCATTGATCTGGTCGTTCTGGAGGTAAATATTCCAGCCGCGGGTGTCGTCGATGTAGCCGTTTGCATCGTTGTCGAGGCCATCGGCCGGCACATCCGCCCAGTTTACCCAGAGGTTGGGCGCAAGGTCGGCATGGTTAGGATTGACGCCCGAATCGATGATGGCCACGACGATGGTATCGCCCGCGGCGCTGAGGCCGCCGGTGGTGTAATCCCATGCCTCCGGCGCATCGAGGTCGGCATCCGGAACGCCGCCATTGGCGCCGTCGTTCAGGTACTGCCATTGTAAAGGGAAGAGCGGATCGTCGGGCGTCAGCGATAATGGCGGGTTAACGCTCTGCCGGCTTTCCAGCAAATGGTTCAATTGCGCCGCCGATACTTCGGGCTGGCGTCTGAACCATTCGAGCGCCTTGCGGGTGCCGGAAAGGTCGTTTTCGCAATGAAAAAGCCAGATATTGAGCAAATGCGAGACCCTTTCGGGCGTTTCGGGGTGCTGGTTGCCCGACAGGCGCGCATACCGAAGCGCCAGCCCGGCAGGCGAATCGCCGGGACGGAGGCTGACCAGAATTTGGCCGTCGATAAAAGCAGGCTCCTGCGCCTGGAGCGAAGCCGGCGCAAAGCGGAACAAAATGATCGTCAAAAGCAGCGAAATACCTCCAAACTTCATCTGAAACTGGGCAATACGGTTGCAAAGGTAAGGGAAGCTGATTCCGTTCGCCGCACAAGCCTGTGTTGCGTATATTTTTGGCAAATGGCAAAAAACTTCCAGCGCAAAGTTTTTACCTTACACAAACTTAATCCTGCGCTTTGTATCAGAATTATCTTTGGAAAATCTACCCATTCTCTTGGATCAAAAACCGATTGCGATAAAATTGCCTTTTTCGCAAAACAAAATTCGCTATGAGTAATCGTTACCTCTCAGGTTGGACCGCGATGACGCTGTCCGCAGTTTTCCTGTTTAGTTTCTTCATCCAACCGGCCAAGGTGGCAGCGCAAAACGAATGCGAATGCACCAACTGCCCGCAATTTATGCCGGATGGCTTTACGGGAACCTTCACCATCAATGTCATGAACGCTACCAACCCTACCCTGGGCCAAAACGGCCAGGGCGTTTGCGGGGTAGTGCTCAACTTTGACCACGAGTACCTGGGCGACCTCCAGATCACGCTCACTTCGCCTTCCGGGCAGACGGTCACGCTGGTCGGCCCGATCGGCTTTTTCGGCGCCACAGATTTTACGACCTGGAACGTCACTTTCCTGCCCTGTAGCGGCTCGCCAGACCCCGACCCGGGGTTTACGGCCAACTGGAACAACAACCAGAACTGGGGCCTTTTCGGCAATTACTCAGGCTCATACTATCCGTATAGCGGCTGTCTGGAAAACTTTACCGGGCCGGTCAACGGCACCTGGAGCCTCACCGTCACCGACGGCCAGGCCATCGACGTGGGTAATTTTTACGACTACGAAATCATTTTCTGCGACCCCTCCGGCATCAACTGTTTTTCCTGCGCCGCCAATGCCGGCAACCTCCTTCAGCCCGATGTCGTCAAATGCGAAGGCTCCCCCGACCTCAACCTGAACCTTCCGCCCTCCTACCCTGCCGGCGTCGATCCGCCCCCCGCCAGCGACTACTCCTACACCTATGTCATTGCCGGCTCGGGCGGTATCATTCAGGCTTACGACCCCGTACCCGACCTGACGGCTTATCCGCCGGGAATTTATACGGTCTGCGGTTTGTCGTACTACACAGCTGACGAAGGCAATATTCCTGCGCCCAACGGAACGCTGACGATACAAAACCTGACCACCCAGCTGAACTCCTCCATGCCGCCTTTCTGCGGAAAAATTACCACCAACTGCGTTAACGTCACCATCAACCCCGTACCCGATGACGTGGAAGAAACCGCCGAAATCTGCGCGCCGCAATGTTATGTATTTTACAACCAATCCTATTGTCAGACAGGCACTTATGTAAAAACCCTGACCACGGCACAGGGCTGCCCCTACCAGGCCACACTCTACCTGACCGTCCATCAGCCGAGTTTTAACACGATCAACGAATACGTCTGCGAAAATGAATGCTCCCAGACGCCGGGCTTCTCCGACGCTTGCTCGCCCGGCACTTATCAGGAAGTTTTTACCAACGCCGCGGGGTGCGACAGTACCGTCACACTCAAACTTTATAATGTCATCGTACAATCTGCTATCGCCCAACCCGTGCCAACCGTGGGCTGCACCGGCAACGTGACTCTTCAGGGAACGGGCTCGACGACCGGCGCCGGCGTTACCTATTTATGGACCGCCAGCAACGGCGGCAATATTGTTGGGCCTACTACCAATATCAATGCCAGCATCAATGCGCCCGGCGATTATCAGTTGCGGGTGTGCCGCACAACAGCAGGCGTACTGTGTTGCGACTCCACCGAGGTAAACGTTATCGGCAACCAGAACCCTCCGGCCGCGCCAGCCGCCGTCAACGGGACAAATGCAACCTGTACGGGCGACACTGAAGTATTCTCGATTTCCCCTGTCAACGGCGCAACCACCTATACCTGGACGGTACCCTCGGGGGTAACCATAACGTCCGGACAAAACACGACCAGTATCACGACCCTCTGGAACAGCATCAGCGGGGGCAACGTTTGCGTCACGGCAGGCAACGCCTGCGGCACCAGCACAGCCACCTGCATCAACGTGACAACGACCCAAACGCCAGTCGTCGCAACCCCGCAAGGCAATAACACCGCCTGCGACCAGGATGTCGTCAACTACTCCGTACCGCAAGTAGCCAATGCAACCACCTATACCTGGACGGCCACCGCGCCGGCTATCATCCTGAGCGGGCAGAATTCGCCCCAGGTGAGTATCGACTGGAACGGCGCACCCGCATCGAGCAATGTTTGCGTGATCGCAGGCAACAACTGCGGCGACAGTCCGCAAATGTGCCTTCCGGTACAAATCAGCAGCGTGCCGGGCAGTCCGACCGTATCGGGCAGCAACACCGCCTGCGCCGGCGGCGTGTCCAACTATTCGGTTGCTTCGGTTGCCGGGGCAAGCACCTACAACTGGACGGTAACCAACGGCACCATCAACAGCGGCCAGGGCACCACCAGCATTCAGGTGAGCTGGAACAACAACGCTTCGAGCGGGTCGGTATGCGCTAGCGCGGCAAATGCCTGTGGCACAAGTAATTCCAGTTGCTTTAACGTGACGCTAAGCCCCGCTCCGGCGCAACCGGATATCAGCGGAGATGCAACACTTTGCGCAGGCGCCAGCGGCAACTATTCCATCGCGCCCATCGGCGGTGCGTCGGGATACGTCTGGACGGTGCCTTCCGGCGCAAGCATCACAGGAGGGCAAAACACCACTGCCATCAGCGTCAACTGGCCGACAGGCAACCCGGGCGGCAGTGTTTGCGTATCCGCTTCCAGCGGTTGCGGAACCGGCCCGCAAGACTGTTTCCCTGTCGCAATCGACGCCGTGCCCGTGGCCAATGCAGGCGCCGATGCAGCCGTTTGCGGTGTGCAAACCACGCTTGCAGCAGTGCCCAGCGTCAGTGGAAGCACCGGCCAGTGGACCTTGAATGCGGGTCCCGGCACTGCCACATTTACCAATGCCGCCAGCGCAACTTCAGGAGTGAACGTTTCGCAAAACGGCAGTTATACGTTCGAGTGGACGGAAGCCAATGGCTTGTGCAACGACAACGACCTGGTGACGGTGAATTTCAACGAATTCCCGGGCCAGGGCGCCATTACCCACGACTGCGACAATACCAACCAGAACTTTACGGTCTCCTTCCCGATCGTCGGTGGTACCGGCCCGTACTCCGTGAGCGGTGGTACCATCAGCGCGGGCGTGTTTACATCCGATCTGATTGCCAACGGTTTAGCTTATTCCTTTACCATCACGGATGCCAATGGTTGCGTCTCTGCACCCGTCACCGGGGCCTACAACTGCAATTGCGCCACCAATGCCGGCACAATGAGTCTGAATACCATTCAGGTATGTGAAAATCAGACTGTTAGCGCAGTATTCAACAATGATGGCAATTTCGACGGCAACGATGTCGGCGCATACGTGCTGCATACCAACAGCGGCACCTCGCTGGGCACGATCATTGCACAAAACTCGACGGGGACATTCGGCTTTCAGCCGGGCATGAATTACGGCCAGACCTATTACATCTCGCACATCGCGGGCAATAACGTGGGCGGCGCCCCCGATCTGACCGATCTGTGTTTCTCCGTAGCACAAGGCCAGCCGGTTGTTTTTCTGCAAAACCCAACGGCCAACGCAGGCGTCGATGCCGATACCTGTGCCTTGCAGATCAGCCTTAACGGCAACAGCGGAATCGGTACGGGCACCTGGACCGTCGTCAGCGGTCCGGCTGGCGGCAACCTGAGCTTCGCCAACGACCAAAGCCCCAACAGCCACATAACCGCAGATCTTGCGGGTATCTATACCCTGGCCTGGACGCTCGATAATGCCGGTTGCACAGCCAGCGATCAGGTCAATATTGACTTCCATCCGAACAATGCCGGACAAATGGCGGCCCAAACCCTGACCGCCTGCGAAGGCCTTACGGTTACTGCGCAACACCTGGGCGGTCAGGCATATAGCCCGGGCGATACCGTCGCTTTTATCCTGCATTCCGGCAACGGTGCTTCGCTCGGTACGATATACGCTCAGAACAATACGGGTACTTTCGGTTTTCAGAATGGCATGATTTACGGCCAGACCTACTACGTCTCCTATGTCGTAGGTGCCAATATAAATGGCCAGCCCGATTTGAACGACCCCTGCCTAGTCGTGTCTCCCGGGCAGCCGGTGACCTTTTATCAGAACCCTATCCCGAACGCCGGCGCGGATGACGAAATCTGTGGCAATACCCTGAATTTGAATGCGTTAAGCACCCAGGGCAGCGGCAACTGGACAGTCGTAAGCGCACCTGCCGGCGGCACGCTGAGCTTCGATGATGCACAGAATCCGGCTTCGGGCATCAGCGCTTCCAGCTTCGGAGCATACACTTTGCAATGGACGGTCACGGAAAATGGCTGTGTCGGCTCCGACGCGGTGATTGTATCTTTCAACGAAACACCTTCGCTGGCCGACCTGACGCGCGACTGCGACGGCGCCAATGAAAATTATACCGTAACACTCACGCTTAACGGCGGCACGCCTCCTTATGCCGTCAACGGCAACCTGATCAGCGGCAATACCTACACTTCCGCAGCATTTGGCAACGGCCAAAACTACTCCTTCACGGTGACCGACGCCAATGGTTGTATCATGCCGGATATCGACGGGTCGTACAGTTGCGATTGCGCCACAAATGCCGGTACCATGTCGACGCAACAACTTTCCGCCTGCGAAAACGGAACCGTAACGGCCCAGGCTAATCCCGACGCTTCGCTCGATGGCAACGACATCACCACTTTTGTGCTGCATACCGGAACCGGGGCAGCCCTGGGCACCATACTGGCCAGCAACACGACCGGCGAATTCGGATTCCTGCCGGGCATGAATTATGGTACGGTGTACTACATTTCAAGGGTGGCCGGCAATAACCTGGGCGGCATTCCCGACCCGACTGATCCCTGCCTTTCCGTTGCGCCCGGTCAGCCGGTGGTATTTTTGAAAAACCCGACACCGGACGCTGGCGCCGACAATTCCGTTTGTGCGCAATCAATTGGTTTACAAGCGGTAAACGATAATTTCCCGGGGCTTTGGACGCAGGTATCGGGCCCCGGAACGGCCAACTTTACCAACAACGGCCAGCAAACGAGCAACGTCACGGTCAGCGCACCAGGTGCTTATGTTTTCCGCTGGACGGAGACCAACGCGACCTGCACCGGCTTCGACGAGGTTACCCTCACTTTCAACGATTCGCCGGTGGCCGGAGCAATTTCCGAAGATTGCAACGGCACCAATACGGCTTACTCCATCAGCTTTAACGTAACGGGCGGCGCTCCTGCCTATACTGTCAGCGGCGTGAGCGGCAGTTTTAACGGTTCGACCTTCCAGTCGGTCCCCTTGCCCAACGGCGCCCCCTATTCTTTCACGATTACCGATCTGAACGGCTGTACCTCTGCCGCTGTCGATGGTGTGCACAATTGCAACTGCGCCACCGATGCCGGCACGATGGTTCAAAGCCCGCTGGTGTTCTGCGCCGACCAGCCTGCCGTGGCCGTCTGGAACAACGACGCCCAGACCGATGCCGACGACGTGGTGCGGTTTATCCTGCACGACCAGGCCAACAACAGCCTCGGAACGGTCTTTGCCACCAGCAGCCAACCGAGTTTCAACTTCCAGGCCGGATTGCAGTTCGGGGTTACCTATTACATTTCCGCCATGGCCGGTAGCACACAGATTGGCGGAAACATTAACCTGAACGACCCCTGCCTGTCTATCGCATTCGGTACGCCGGTTCAGTGGAAACCCATTCCGACCGCCGGCTTAACCGGCGACGCCACCATCTGCTCGGGCAACAGCACCAATCTGTCCTTCAACGGCAGCGGCCAATTCCCGCTGACCCTGACGTACAGCGTTGGGCAGAGCGCCCAGCAGACCATCACGCTGAACAATACGCAGGCGGTCAATCTGCCTGTCATGCCGACAAATACGACGACTTACAGCCTGTTGTCGGTCATAGACGGCACATTGCCGGCCTGTATGGCAACGCTCAACAACACTGTTCAAGTTACTGTAAATCAACCCGTTGATGCAGGAACTGCGGCTGCGCCCTATGAAATATGCGCCGGACAAAGCACGATTGTACAACTGAACCAGATGCTGATCGGGGCCGACCCGGGCGGCGTGTGGTCCGAAACTTCTGCTGTTCCCTCCAAGCCCGGCAGTTTTAATGCAGCAGCGGGCGCGTTCCAGACGCAGGACCAGGAGCCCGGCACCTACACCTTCCGATATCTGCTCGATGCGGCGGCTCCCTGTCCCGACGACGAGACGACGGTCAGCGTCGTTGTACACCCGCAGAGCGTGGCCGATGCAGGCCCGAACATTCTGCTCGATTGTGTGGTGACTGACGCAGTTCTGGGCGGCTCCGGCTCCAGCACCGGCAGCGACGTCACCTATTCATGGCAGCTCAACGGAACTCCCATCCCCGACGCAAGCGGCAGGCTTCTGAATACCGAAGAACCGGGCACCTACACCCTGGTGGTCAGCAACAGCGCCGGCTGTTCGGATGAAGACGAAACCGTCGTCACCCTGGACAATGAAGCGCCCGTAGCCTCTGCCATTACGGTAAAAAACGTGCGTTGCTTCGGAGAGACCAACGGCGCCATTCTGATCGACTCCATTTCGGGCGGGCAACCACCCGTGCTTATGTCGCTGAACAACAGTCCGCTGACGGGCAGCAACCTGTTTACCAACCTGCCGGCCGGCCCGTATGTCGTGACGCTCCAGGGCGCTAACGGATGCACCTGGACCTCCGATTCTCTGCTGGTGGAAGAGCCGCCGCTGCTGATTGCGCAGCTAGGCCCCGATATCAAGGCAGAACTGGGCGACTGGGTCGATCTCGAACTGGCCACCGAGCCGTTGGGTATTCCGCTGGACACCATCATCTGGAACCCTTTGCTCGACACCGTTCAGGCAGGCACCTATTACCAGCACTTTTTCCCGATCCGCTCCTGGCAAGTCGGTGTAACGATCAGGGATGAGCAGGGCTGTGCCGCTACCGACCGCATCAATGTCATTCTGGACAAGCGCCGTCACGTATTTATTCCAAATATTCTTTATCCCGGCAGCAGCGAAAATGGCTTCATCACGATCTACGGGGGACAGGACGTCGTAGAGATCGAATCGTTCCAGATTTATGACCGCTGGGGCGAACGCATCTACGAGGCGTTCAGCTTCCAGCCGGAAGAGGAAGAGTGGGCAGGAAAATACCGAGGGGAAGACGTAACGCCGGGTGTGTACGTGTACTATGCGGTGATAAAATTCATCGATGGCGAAACCGAGGTATTTACCGGAGACATTACCGTATATCGCTGATTATTAGTTTTTTATAAAAAATATCCTTTTTAACATAAACATTCAGAACAGCAAAATACCGCCTTTGATATATAAATAAATCGAAAACCGACTGGAGTCAGGCAGTTAAAATGGCAGAAGAAAGGATTCCCAGAATTAAATTCTTTCTTCCTTTGCAGCCAGAAATGAGCACCTGCAAAACTACTGCCTGACTCCACCTTTTGCCTTTTCATATTTTGCCATTGGCAAATCCTTCTTATCCCGAATCAGTTTGTTCATTTAATCCAATCTGACGTTTCGAATTACTTCAAGTGGTTCGAAGTGATCAGTACCAAGCTATTTTTGATTACTTAAACTACGATTCATGGTGAAAAGACTACTTCTTGTTTCCATGTTGCTGGCCAATGCCGGATTTTTGTTGGCCCAGTTGCCTGATCCTTGCCCGTCTAATCAAACTCCGCCTGCCGACAACTGCGTTGATGCCTGCATCTACTGCAACTTCAACGGTATTTCGAGTCAGACGGCCGGCTATACCGGCGCCTTTGTGCCCGGTTTTTGCGGTACCATTGAAAATGAGCAATGGCTTGGCTTTATCGCCGGCGCTCCCGCAGCGACCTTTACCGCCACGCCAACCAACTGCCAGAACGGCGATGGTATCCAGATCGCCCTCTTCGACGGTTGCGATTCCGATCCTATCGCCTGTAACGGCGGCAGTAACGGCGGTGGCGGCACCCCTGTGTCCATTACCGCCACCCTGAATGTAGGCTCCAACTACTTTCTCATGATCGACGGTTATGCGGGTGACCAATGCAGTTTCAACATATCCGTCAATCCGCCGTCAGCAGTTTCGGCGCCGCCGGTAGGCCCTGTGGGCGCCATGTCGGGCCCCTTGCAGGTTTGCCCCGGCGCCACGGTTACCTATAGCGTTCCTCCTGTAACCGGGGCAGGCGGATATATCTGGAACGCCCCGAATGGAACTACGATCAACGGCCAGCCTGCGCCTGCAACGATCACGGCTCTCGACGGTGGCAACAGCGTTCAGGTGACATTTGGCCCCAATGGCGGCCAGATTTGCGTTCAGGCCGTCAACTCCTGCTTCAACGGCGCCACCGTGTGCCGCAACGTGACGGTCGCCCCCATTCCGCCGACCCAATTGCCCCCTGTTGTGGTATGTAGCGAAGATGCCCCCTACGAACTTCCCTGGGGCGATTTGGCCAACAGCAGCGGTCCTTATCAGCATACGTATGACTCCTATCTGGGCTGCGACAGTCTGGTTAAAATCAACATTACGGTTAAGCCGCCGATTATTAAAAACCTTCCGCCGATCACGGTTTGTGCCGGCAATTGCGCCACAGTCTGCGGCGAACAATACTGCGATGGCGGCGCATATTCACATGTATGCGATTCTTATCAGGGCTGCGACAGTACGATCCTTTTCTCTGTAACCGTGCTTGATCCGGTAGCCCAGATACTTGCCAACGGCAGCATTACCTGCTCAACGCCTTCCATGTTGCTCAACTCGGCGCCTTCACAGCCCGGCACGAACAAAGTCTGGAAAATCATGCCTTCGGGGATCGTAGTAGGCACCGGCAACACCCTCTCCGTGGGTCAGCCAGGTACCTACGTGCTGGTTTCCAGCATGTCGCAGGGCGGTGTTTCCTGTACGGTATCCGATACGATTGTCATAGACGGCAATACCACTGCGCCAACCCTTGGGGTCAACAACGGTGTAATCGGTTGCGGGGCATCTACAACGGTATTGACTGCCACGACCAATGCCAGCAACCCGTCCTACATGTGGAGTACAATGGCCAATACACCGAGTATTACAGTCGGTTCGCCCGGGCCATACACGGTCACCGTCACGAATCCGGCAAACGGATGTACCTCTTCGGCCACTGCCAACGTAACAGGCAATACGACCCCGCCGACGGCCTCCGCTTCTGGCGGCACCCTGACATGCGCGCAGACCTCGCTTTTGCTGAATGCGACCACGAATGCCTCAAGCGCGTCCTACAACTGGTCGGGGCCGAACAGTTTTAGTTCGTCCATTGCCAATCCGTCCGTCAATGCTGCCGGCACCTACACGGTTACGATTACCAGTTTGAGCAACAACTGCAGTGCCACTGCAACGGCTGTTGTCAACCTGAACAATACGCCTCCCGGGGCCAATGCCACGGGCGGCACGATCGGCTGCAACAACCCCGTAGTCACGCTGAACGGCAGTTCGCCGAGTTCCAATACCACTTTCAGCTGGACAGGGCCGGGCAGTTTTACGTCTTCTATTGCCAACCCGACCACAACAACCCCCGGCACATACACCCTCACAGCGCAAGGAACCAACGGATGTACATCTACGGCTACGACAGTTGTCGATGGCGATGTCAATCCACCCAACTCCTCCGCTACGGTCAATGATATGCTGACCTGCAGTACCACCACGGTTCAGTTGAACGGCAATTCAACCACGAATGGCGTTACGTATGCATGGTCAGGGCCTAACAGTTTTTCCTCGAATCAACAAAGCCCGCTGGCCCCAGCAGTCGGCACCTACACGCTCACGGTAACCGGCACCAATGCCTGTACCTCAACTGCTTCTGTATTGGTGAACGGAGATTTTGCAGCACCCAACGCAGCAGCTACGGGGGGCATTATTACCTGTGCATCTACCTCTACTACCATCAGCGGCAGTTCGAGCACCAGCGGCGCTACATTTGACTGGAGCGGCCCCGGCAACTTTATGTCCAACCTGCCGTCGCCGACGGTGTCCAATGTCGGCACATACACCCTGACGGTGATTGGCCCCAATGGTTGTACGACAACGGCCACAGCCGATGTAATGCCTGATGCCAACGTTCCGAACGCGGTGGCAAACGGCGGCACACTCAACTGTGTGACCAGTTCCGTGACAATCAGCGGCAGTTCGGCCACCCCCGGCACCTCGCTGAGCTGGGTTGGGCCAAACGGATTCAACTCGGTACAGCCCAACCCGACGGTGACCGATCCGGGTATTTACACCCTTACTGTACAAAACCCCGCGAACGGGTGTACCGCACAGGCTACTGCCAACGTTGACCTCGACGATGTTCCGCCCGGCGCATCGGCCAACGGAGGCACCGTAACGTGTGCTGTTCCTTCGATTCAGCTGACCGGCAGTTCGGGTACCAGCGCCCCCGTGTGGAACTGGAGCGGCCCCAACAGCTTTACCTCTACCGATCAAAATCCAACGATCACATACCCCGGCGCCTATTTCCTGACCGTAACGGGCGCCAACGGATGTACTTCCACCGCCACAACCACAGTGGATTCCGATCAGACTGCGCCGCAAACGTCTGCTACGGTAGCCGATGTGCTCACCTGCGCTATCGGCAGCACCACCATTACAGCAAGCGCAACCAGTGTTTCACAGCCGGTTACGTTTGAATGGAGCACCACGGCGGTCACAGCTACTACAGTTGTCGGCGTGCCCGGCAATTACATCGTTACCGCCACGGCGGCAAACGGCTGTACCAGCACGGCCACGGTGACTGTTGCCCAGGACATTACGCCGCCGGATGTGTCGGCTTTGGGCAATACCATTACCTGCACCAACCCGCAAGTGCCCCTGACCGGCAATTCGGCAACAGCCAGCGCCATTTACAACTGGACGGGCCCCAACGGCTTTAACTCCCCGGTACAGAACCCGTCTGTTTTTGTCGACGGCATCTATACCCTTTTGGTTACCGGGCCCAACGGCTGTACAGCGTCTGCCAACGCTACAGTCGATCTCGATACGGAAGTACCTGTGGTCAATGCAAGCGTTGGCGCGGTGCTGACCTGTGCCACGCCCAGCGTTGCCATCGATGGCAATGCAACAAACGGCACTTCGCCAATACAGACGCTCAGTTGGTCCGGGCCCAACAGCTTTACCGATAGCCAGGAAGACATCAATATCACGGAGCCCGGGGATTACATCCTGACGGCTGTTTCCCAGAACGGTTGTTCTGCAAGCGTTACTGTCAACGCCACCCAGGATATCGACCCGCCCGTCGCTGCAGCACTGGGCGGCGAGGTGACCTGCGCAACGACCAGTATTGCACTCGACGGCAGTTCGACCACGCCTAATGTGACGTACAACTGGACGGGCCCCAACAGTTTCGCATCGGCTTTGGAAGATCCGACGATCACGGATGCCGGCCAATACAACCTGACGGTCACCGGGCCCAACGGTTGCACTGCTACCGCCACCGCTACGGTCAATGCCAATGTTGCAGCGCCCGGCGCCACAGCCGACTCGAGCAATGACCTCGATTGCGATGACCTGAACAGCACCTTGCAAGCCACTACGCTTACTTTCAATGCCCTGTATGCCTGGTCCGGACCGAATGGTTTTGTGTCCGATCAGGCCAGTGTTGACGTTTCCGATCCGGGCACTTACAACCTGATCATTACCGGCCCGAACGGTTGCACCTCGACCGACAATGTGACGATCCTTCAGGATATCAACCCGCCCGGCGCCGCAGCAACCGGAGGCACGATCGACTGCTTTACAGGTGAAGCCACCTTGTCGGGCAGTTCTACGGCCAACAATGTCAGCTGGTTGTGGAACGGACCTAACGGACTTGTCCTGGCCGAACAAAACCCTCAGGTGAGCACGCCGGGTACCTATACCCTGACGGTTACAGGCGCCAATGCCTGTACCTCCGTCGCTACTACCGAAGTATTCCAGAATACGGATGCTCCGCAAGTAACCCTTGGCGGAGGCGGCACACTGACTTGTGCTCAAACCAGCCTGGACCTGATCGGCACGATCAATACCTCCGGCGCAACCGGTGTATGGAGCGGACCCAACGGCTTTACCTCCAATCAATCCACGGTAAGTGTGACCGTTCCGGGCGAATACACCTTTACGGTAACGGCGCCCAACGGCTGCAAATCCGCCCCGACCATCAACGTATTTGAAGACGTTGCGGTCCCTGAGGAAGTGGTGGCCACAGGCGGCCTGCTCAACTGCACCTTTACCAGCGTTACCCTTACCTCCTCGTCCATTACACAAGGGGTAAATTACAGCTGGACCGGACCCGGCGGCTTTGTATCCAATCTACAAAATCCGCCGGTAAGCACGCCGGGCACCTACACAGTGACGGCCACCAACCCGACCAACGGGTGCACCAGCTTTGCCTCGGCAGTGGTGACCCAGGATCCGACGGTACCGGATATCAACGTTACTACCGAAACGATCAACTGCCTCACTCCTTCCGTAGTACTCGACGCCGTAACCACAACACCCAATGTCAGCTTCTTGTGGAGCGGGCCCAACGGGTACAGTTCGACGCAGCAAAGCCCGACAGTCAGCGTTTCTGGCAACTATTCGGTGGTCGTGACCGCTCAGAGCGGTTGCACCTCGGTTTTCGACATCGAGGTACCGCAAAACACCACCGAGCCGGGTATCACGGCGCAAGGCGTGATCCTGACTTGTACCGAGCCGACCAATACCATTACGTCGAGTTCTCCGACGCAGGGTGTTTCCTATGCATGGACGGGGCCGGGCGGATTCAATTCTACCCAGCAGAATCCGTCGGTCAATCAGGTCGGTTCTTACACCGTGGTCGCCACCAACCCCGTCAATGGCTGTACCTCGGCGGCAACGGTTGAAGTGGAGCCGGATGCCAGTATTCCACAGGTCACTGCTGTGGGCAATACCATTACCTGTGTGGTTACCAGCGTTCAGATACAGGCTACTTCCAACAATCCGGATGTCACGTACACCTGGTCGGGCCCCGGCAACTTCAGTTCGAATGTGCCCAACCCGACCGTTACGACGCCAGGCAACTATACGATTGTGGTACAGGCGCCCAACGGCTGTACCAGCACGACGGGCACCACGGTGATCGACGATACCGATGCTCCCGTGTTGTCGGTAGGCACACCGGCCCAACTGGATTGCAACACCACCGAAGTGACGGTAAACGTCAACGTTCAGGCGCCCGGATCGTACACCTATTTGTGGTCAACGCAAAGCGGCAACATTATCAGCGGCATCAACCAGCCGGTGGCCATCGTCAGCCAGGCTGCTTTGTATGATGTGGTGGTAACTGACAACCAGAACGGCTGTACGTCAACCGAAGATGTACAGGTACTCACCGATCCTTCGACGCCTTCCGGCGCAGCAATTCAGGAACTGGGCATTCGTTGCCACGGCGAAACGAACGGTTCGTTCACCATCGATTCGATCCAGGGCGGCACACCTCCGTTCCTCTACTCCTTCGACAACCAGCCGTTCAGCGCCACTGCTGCCTACGGCGGTCTCCAGCCGGGCAATTATTCCCTGGTCATTCAGGATGCCAATGGCTGCGAATTTGCCACGACCGTCAGTATTGCAGATGCGGAAGAACTGATTGTGAACCTCGGCGCCGATACGACCATTCACCTTGGCCAGCCGTTGACGATCAAAGTGGACGAATCCGTTGTCAATCAGGACGTGGACACCCTGCTCGTCAACCCTGCAGAGATTTTGAGCCTTTACTGTGACACCTGCAGCAACCCGTATCCGACCTACACCTTCCGCTACCGCGTGTATGCACAGACCGAGCGCGGTTGCAAGGCATCCGATGAACGTGTGATCATCGTGGACAAAACGCGTTATGTGTACATCCCGACGGCATTTTACCCCGACGGTGGCAACGACAACGACGTATTCACGGTGTTCGGCGGCGAAGACGTGGTGAAAATCAAATCCTTCCAGGTGTTTGACCGCTGGGGCGAACTGGTGCACGAATATTTTGACTTTTCACCGGCCCAGTCGCGCGTAGCTGGCTGGAACGGAACAGTACGCGGAGAAAAAGCCAATCCAGCCGTCTTTGTTTATTACGCGGAGGTTCTGTTTAAAGACGGAGAAACCGTGTTGTTTAAAGGAGACGTGACGCTTTTCCGCAAATAATTTGCAAGGTTTTCTAAACTGAATAAAAGCCCGCGGCGCTTCTGTGCCGCGGGCTTTCGTTTTTCGATGCAAACAGAAAGATTTAAGATTGAATTAGCCTTGCTATCTTCGCACGCCCCGGTTACCAAAGCCCTCTCATTTCTTCTGCTCTTTTATACCCTGTCAAAAATTTATTTGCAAGTCCCGGGAAGCGTTCAATGGGCTCCGGGTATCTTGCTCGCAACTTTATTTAGCACAATCTTACCTTCCGAACTAAGCACACTTTTTTCATGAAGAGAAAACTACTACTCCCGCTCGTCCTGATAATTACCGGTTGGTTTGCTGCCAGGGCCCAGGTCACTCCTGCCTGCCCTACCCCGCCGCCACCGGGTGCAGAAAGCTGCCAAACTACCTGTGTTTACTGCGATTTTGATGGATACATGGGTATCAATAACGGTACGCCCTCGGGCGGCAACACCGTTTGCGGGGTTATTGCCATTCACAATGACCAATGGTTCGGCTTTGTCGCCGGAACGGAATCCATCACCATCGACGTACTGACCAGCAACTGTCAGGACGGCAACGGTCTGCAATCCGCTTTCTTCGAAGCCTGCGGCGAAGACGCCATTGTTTGCAACCCCGGCATGCAGGGCGGCGAAGGTATTCCGCTGACGCTGACGTATTCCGGCTTTATTCCTGGCCAGACATACTACCTGATGATCGACGGCTGGACCGGCGACGTTTGCAACTACGAAATCGACGTAACCGACGGCTCAGTTACCCCGCCTCCGCCGGGGCCGGCCAACACGCCGCAGGGCCCCACTACTGTTTGCCCGGGCGCCACGGTTACCTTTACCGTACCAGAAACCGACAATGCCGGTTTTTACAACTGGAGTGCTCCGACCGGTTCGCTCATCAATGGCAATCCGACGCCTGAAAACTTCGAAGCGCCCGATGGCACCTCGGTCGATATTACTTTCGGCAACGTCGGCGGCCAGGTGTGCGTAACGGTGGGCAACGCCTGCTTCCCGCCTACCACCAAATGTATCACCGTCACCAATCAGCCGATTCCTCCGACCGTCAAGCCCGATCTCATCGTCTGTTTCGAAGACCTGCCTTTCGTTTGGGATGAAGCCCCCAATACGACGATCAACAACCCGGGCACCGTCAACCTGACCTCTTCCCCGTATGACTCCTATCTGGGTTGCGACAGTACCGTCAAGCAAAAAGTTATTATTAAAAACCAGATAAAAACCAACCTCGGTTTCAAGTACTTGTGCGCCGATGAATGCCTGAGCGTCGGGCCCAATACCTATTGCGACCCCGGCCAGTTCACCGAAGTACTGGAGTCGTTTCAGGGTTGCGACAGCCTGGTCGATTTTACCATTATCAAACTGCCTGCCGACGCCATTATTCAGGCGCCCAGCCCGATCAACTGCAACAACCCGGTACTGTCGCTGAACAGCGCGGGCTCTTCTCCCTCGCCCGGCGGAAATACTGTGTACACCTGGTACAACACCAACTGGCTCGCCATTGGCAATCAAACCACGCAGAATGTCAGTACCTCCGGCACCTATTCCCTTGTCATCAGTACAACGGGTGGCGGCAAATCCTGCAAAGACACGGCAACGGTAACGATAACCGCCAATACCACGCCGCCCGGCGTCACGGCAGTAGGCGGCACCATCGGCTGTCAAAGCAGCAACCAAAGCATCACCCTGCAGGCAAACACAGGCGCTTCGGGCGTCAATTTCCAGTGGTCCGGCCCCGGTATCACCCCGGCCAACCAGAACCTGCAAAACCCGACAGTGACTCTTCCCGGCAGTTATACCGTGACGGTGACCAACCCAATCAACGGCTGTTCTTCGGTCGGCAACGCTACGGTCAATGCCGACAATACGCCACCTAACGCTTCCGCCACGGCGAGTACGCTGACTTGCGGGCAACCCACCATCAACATTAACGGAACGACCAATGTGCCAAGCGCCAGTTTCAACTGGAGCGGCCCGGGCATCAACCCCGGCAACCAGACGCTGGAAGATCCGCCTGTGAGCGTGCCCGGCGTTTACAACGTTACCGTGACCAATACGGTGAACAGTTGTACCAACACCGCCACCGTCACCGTCAGCCAGGATATTGCCACCCCCACGGCTTCTGCGGGCGCAGATCCTACGATTACCTGTACCCAGTCAAGTGTGCTGCTCAATGGAACCGGCACGCCCGCCAACGTCAATTTTGGCTGGTCGGGCCCCGGCATCACACCGGCCAACCAAAACCTGGCCAATCCGTCGGTCAATATTGCCGGCAATTATATCCTTACGGTAACCAACCCGACCAATGGTTGCATCAAAACCGATACCGTTACTGTTAACGCTTCCATCAACCCGCCCGTTGCCGACGCCGGCACCGACCCGACGCTGACCTGCGCCGTGACCTCGGTCACGATCGGCGGAAGCACTTCCAGTCAGGGCGCCAACTTCCAGGCCAGCTGGTCGGGCCCGGATATCAATGCCGGAAACGCCAATCAGTACACGCCCACGGTAGGCATTTCGGGCAATTATCAGATTACCGTGCTGAATACCCAAAACGGTTGCACGGCTACCGACAACGTTACGGTCAACATCAATACAACTGCGCCCACGGCCAACGCCGGCACCGATCAAACGCTCACCTGCAGTTCCCCGAACGGCGTGACCCTGAGCGGCAGCGGTTCGCCCGCCGGCATCACCTACCTGTGGAGCGGCCCGGGTATCGGCGCCAACAATGAAACCCAGCAAAATCCCTCGGTGACAGTTGCCGGCGCCTATGTTCTGGAAGTAACCAATCCGCTCAACGGCTGTACGGCAACCGACCAGGTGACTGTCGATCAGGACGCCAGCGTCCCGGTGGCCAACGCCGGCCCCGACCTCATACTGAACTGCTCGGTCAGTTCCGTAAACATCGACGGTTCCGCCTCCTCCACAGGAGGCACTTTCAATTACCAGTGGAGCGGCCCGGGTATCTCGGGAGGCAACGCTACGGTTCAGAGCCCGGCAGGTATTACACTGCCCGGCACCTACAACCTGACCGTGACCAATACATTCAACAACTGTATCAATACCGATATTCTGGTCATCAGCATCGACACGATTCATCCGGCTGCTTCCGCCGGCGCTTCGCTGATTCTGAATTGCTACAACAACGGCAGCGACACGCTGGACGCCTCTGCATCCGATCTGGGGGCCGGGTACACCTTGCTGTGGAGCGGCCCTGGGATCAATCCCGGAAATGCATCCTCGGTGCAACCCGTCGTAACGCTGCCGGGTGTGTACAGTCTGACCATTACGAACACCGACAATACCTGCTCCTCAACGGCACAGACAAACGTGGCCAGCGACCTGGTAGCACCCACTGCCGATGCAGGCGCCGACCAGATCATCGACTGCGTGACCACTTCTACGGTTATCGGCGGCAACTCCTCCGCCGGAGCCAACTTCACCTATTTGTGGACGGGACCGGCGATTACGCCCGGCAATGCAACTTCGGCCGCACCAATCGTTGACATACAGGGTACCTACAACCTGATTGTAACCAATTCGACAAACGGCTGTACCTCGACCGACGCAATGGACGTGACGCTCAACGCTGTGTACCCGGCCGCCAGTGCCGGTATCGACCGATTGCTCACCTGCGCCCAAACTTCGGTTACGCTCGATGGCAGCGCTTCTTCAAACGGCGCCAACTTCCAGATCGTCTGGACGGGCCCGGGCATCAACGCAGGCAACAGCAGCCAGGTTTCTCCCCAGGTTTCGCAACCCGGTCTTTACATTGTCTCCATTACCGACAACAGCAACAGCTGCTCCAGCAATGATACTGTACTGGTAGATCAGAATATTGCCCAACCGGCAGCCTCGGCAGGTGCCGACCTGCATCTCGATTGCCAAACGACCGATGTGACACTGGACGGCAGCCTTTCTGCAAGCGGCACTACCATTACCTATGCCTGGTCTGGCGTCGGCATCACGCCCGGTACCGCCAGTCAGCAAAGCCCTGTCGTGACACAACCCGGCGCCTACACCTTGCTGGTGACGGATACCGACAATGGTTGCAGCTCGACCGATCAGGTCACCGTCACACAGGATATCGCAGCGCCGACCGCCAGCGCCGGCAATACATTCACTTTGACCTGCGCCCAGAACACCCAGGCTATCGATGGCTCGGGGTCGAGCAGCGGGCCCAATTTTACCTATGTTTGGCAAGGCCCGGGCATCAATACCGGCAACTTCAACGTGCAAAATCCGATCGTAGCCGACTCGGGTCTGTACATCGTTACCGTTACGAATAGCACCAATTTCTGTACGGCAACCGATCAGGTGTATGTAGCCCTCGACGGCGATTTCCCGCTTACGGAAGCCGGCCCCGATCAGGAACTGACCTGTGCAACCACAAGCGTTCAACTTGATGGCTCCCAGTCGCTTAGCGGCCCGGGTATCAATTATCTGTGGAGCGGTCCGGGTATTCTCCCCGGCCAGCAAACCAGCCCCACCCCTACGGTTAATGCACCCGGTTTGTACACCCTTACGGTCAACAATACCAACAACGGCTGCAGTAAAACCGATGTGGTAACGGTCAATCAGGACCTTATTCCTCCCATCGCCGACGCCGGACAAGACCAGATTCTCACCTGCGCAAGCACCAATGGCGTGACGATTTCGGCAGCCGCCTCGAGCATTGGAGCAGGTTATACGCTGCAGTGGAGCGGCCCCGGCATCGACATGAATAACCAGGGCCAAACCAGCCCGACGGTAACCGTTCAGGGCAGCTACACCGTACTCATTACAAGCCTTGCCAACGGTTGTACGGCAAGCGACGACGTATTTGTCGATCAGGATCAAAACCTGCCCACGGCCAACGCGGGCGCCGATCAGATCATCACCTGTAACGACCCGCAGGCAGTGCTCGACGGCACCGGCTCCACAACGGGCGGCACGATCCAGTTCCTCTGGTCGGGCCCGGGTATCAACGCCAACAACCAGGGCCAGATCAGCCCGAACGTCAGCGTTGGCGGCTCTTACACGCTGGTGGTGACCAACACACAAACCAATTGCCAGGCAACCGACAACGTTGTGGTCACGCTCGATAATCAACCGCCTTCCGTAACGCTCACAAGCGACACCCTCACCTGTGCGGATCCGCAGGGCACCCTCACCGTGACCAGCTCGGCAGCCAATTCCACCTTCCTCTGGCAAGGTGTCGACATCAACCCGGGTAACCAGGATGATGCAGTGGTAACTGTTGATCAACCCGGCTTGTACACGGTAACCGTCACCCCGCCTAACGGCTGCACTGTGGTGGAATCTATCGTTATGGAAGTGGATGCCAACTTCCCGCAAGGCACTGCAGAAGGCACTGAACTCAACTGCGGCAACGACGGCACCTCCACCATCGGAGGCTCGGTAAATACGCCCAATGCTACCTTCGAGTGGACCGGCCCCGGCAACTTCTTCTCTACCGACCCGAATCCTACGGTAACCGCTCCGGGCAACTACACCTTTACCATCATCGCGTCCAACGGCTGCGAACACGACATCAACGTTGTCGTTACAGCTGATTTCGCCGCGCCGATCGCCAGTGCCAACGTGCCGGAATTCATCGATTGCAATACGCTGGAGGTCAGCATTTTCGGCTCCGGTTCATCGATCGGACCTGAATTCACCTACCAATGGACGACTACCGACGGCAACATCGTCAGCGGCGCCAATGGCCTGCAGCCGCTGGTAGATGCGCCGGGCGCCTACACCTTGCTCGTGACGGATCTCGACAACGGTTGCACCAACACGACGACCGTATCGGTTCAGAACGATCCGGAAGTGCCCACCGGTTTCGATCTTTCACTTAAAGACATTCGTTGTTTCGGTGAAACTTCGGGTGTGATCGAGGTAAACAGCGTGATTGGCGGTACCGCACCTTTTGAATTCACCCTGACCGATGCCAACGGCGATGCCGTTCCCGGCTATACCAACCTGGCTTCCGGCGAATACACCATTTCATTGCTCGATGCCAACGGTTGCACCATCGATACGACGGTAAGTATCAATTCGCCGGAACAACTTCTGGTCAGCCTGGGCGACGACATCAGCATCCAGCTGGGTGAAGATGTTACCGTGGCCGCCGAAATCGTGAACGACGCCAATGTTCCCGTCGCATCGTGGTCGTGGAACCCGCTCGCACACTGCGACACCACCTGCCTCGAATATACCTGGCAACCCACCGCAACCTACCGCCAGCGCATCACGGTGGTAGATGAAAACGGTTGCGAAGCCAGCGATGAAGTGCTGGTGATCGTTCGGAAAGACCGCCTGGTTTATGTGCCCAGCGTATTCGACCCGGAAAGCGATGACCCGGCCAACGCCCTGCTTTCCATCTATACCGGCCTGGGCGTCTCCAAGGTGCGCAAATGGCTGATTTTCGACCGCTGGGGCGATGCTGTTTTTCAGGTGGATGAATACCAGCCTGTGCCCAGCAACGTGCCCGATCCGGCATTTGCATGGAACGGAAAGGTGCGCGGCGAAAAAGTCACCCCGGGCGTATATGTCTGGTATGCCGAAATTGAATTTGCCGACGGTGTCGTCGAAATTTTTAAAGGCGACGTAACCCTGTTGCGCAACAAATAAGCCGCTCGCCGGCGATCATCATGCGGGTCTGGCAGTGTTCTGCCAGACCCGCATTTTTGTATCAAAAACCCAGTATCAGGGTCCAGAAGTTGTTGGAAAAACGACACTCGGGAACGGTTTGAAACGCATTTACCTCGAGTAGCAGGTTGGGTGCAAAAGGCGAACGATCACCGAGGCTGAACTCAATTTCGCCCTCGTAGCGCTGTCCCGGGAGTAAAACAGGCCCGTTTTGCGCATGCGCGGGCGTTATCACATCGCCCGCCACCAGCAAGGCGCCCTTTGTGAGCCTGGTTTCGGGTACGAAATAAACGTTCAAAACGATCGGCTCGGAAGCATGCCTGCGGGCGCCCGTAAGAGAGAACGTGCCGCTCCCGGCATTGCGCAAGACGTAGTGCAGTGTGCCGAATTTGTCGTCGCGGCTTGCCAGATAAACCGTATCGAACACCAGGTCGCCACAGTTTGGTTCGGTTTGCAACTGCCCGGTCGCGACGCCCGAAGGCGTTTCAACTTCCTCCGGCAGGCCCGAAAGATCGAGTTTCAGCACCAGTCCGATCTGTATTTCGCCAGGCGCCAGTCTGATTTGTTTTTGCAACAAGGCCCTGGTCAGGGCCGCAGATTTGCCCCGCAAGGCATTGGGCAAATTCAGGGTATCCGCTTCCACAATCAGAGCGGCCGGGGCAGGGTTGCGCTTGTCGACGAGCAAGGCATAACGCCCTGTATTGACGACATCGCAACGCACGACAAGGTCGTTTTTACCAGCTTTCAAGACTTGAAAATGGCAAAGATTGAGCCGCAAACCTTTGTAGGGGTGTAATTCCTGTGCCTGCAGGACAGTGGCGCTGCCCAAAGTGCAGATCAGGACAATGAGAAAACCGCCTGAAAAGCCGCGTTTAATCGGATTCGAGGAAGTTGACAGGGCGGTTGATACTCTGTTCGAGCGAAATGAAAGTCTCGGTGCGCTGAATGCCTGAAATCTTCTGGATTTTATCATGCAAAACGAGGCGGAGGTGGTTCGTATCTTTGCAGACAATTTTGACAAAAACGCTGTAAAGACCGGTCGTGTAATTGGCCTCCACGATTTCCGGAATTTGCTTGAGCTGCTCCGATACTTCATCGTAAAGCGAACTTTTGTCGAGATAAATACCCAGGAAAGCCGTGATATCATAACCGAGTTTGTGGTAATCGAGTCGCAAACTCGAACCGGTGACAACGCCTGCCTGTTCCAGTTTTTTCATCCTGACGTGGATGGTGCCGCTGGAAACGAACAGTTCTTTGGCAATCTCGGTGTAAGGCAATTTGCCGTCTTCAACGAGTTTGGCCAGTATTTTCTTGTCGAGTTCATCCAACTCAGGTTGCTCCAGAGCGGGTGTGATTTGATTGGACATCGTCATAAGATGAATGTTTTCATTTGTAGGCGGTAAAACGGCAAAGTGATTAATAAATTTTAAACGGAACGCAAATATTGTTTCCGAATTTTAAATAAATCAACAGAATAAACCACGCCCCCCAAGATTTGTTCTTGACGCATGATGGATCAGACACCTTCCTCCAGATTTCAAATACGCCTCCCCTTGTTGCTTGCGACGGTGCTTGCCGCCGGAATGTTTATCGGGCAACAATTGCCGCACTTCGACAACAACTTCCGGCTGCTTTCCGGCCGCAGCCAGGCCGGCCCGATAGCCGGCACGCTGGATGAAATCCTGCGGTACATCGAGGCGCGTTATGTCGATTCGGTCAATGTGGCCGACCTGAAAAACGGCGCGATTAATCACCTGCTCGAACAACTCGACCCGCACTCGGTGTACATCACGCCGGAAGAACTTCAGGCTGTGGAAGAAGACATGAGCGGCAATTTCGAAGGCGTCGGCATCGAGTTCCTGCTCGTCGACGACACGCTGCAGGTCGTCACTCCGCTGACCGGCGGGCCTTCCGAAGCGGCGGGCATCCTGGCGGGGGACAAAATCATTTCGATTGACGACACGATCGTTGCGGGAGTAAAAATTGATAACGGACGCATTTTCAAACTCTTGCGCGGACCGAAAGGCTCCACGGTTCGCCTCGGCATCCGCCGCGGACCGGATGCCCAGGTCCGGTATCTCAACATCATTCGGGACGTTATTCCCATGAAAAGCGTCGAGGTTGCCTACATGCTCGACAACCAGACTGCCTACGTCAAAATCAACCGGTTTAGCGCCCGCACCTATCAGGAATTCATGGAGGCCGTCCGGCCAATGTATGAGGAGCAGGGCATGAAAAATCTGGTACTCGATCTTCGCGGTAACCCGGGCGGGTACCTCAACGAGGCCAGTGATCTGCTGAGTCAGTTTTTCCCTGCAGAAAAATTGCTCGTTTACACCGAAGGGCGCATCGAAGGGCGCCGAGAATACAAAAGCACCGGACGGGCCCGCTTCAATATTCAAAACATTGCCGTATTGATCGACGAAGGCTCGGCCTCTGCCAGCGAAATCGTGGCCGGCGCGATGCAGGATCATGACCGCGCCTGGATTGTGGGCCGCAGATCATTCGGGAAAGGCCTGGTGCAGGAACAATACCCGCTGGAAGATGGCGGCGCACTGCGCCTTACGGTTGCCCGTTATTTTACCCCCAGTGGTCGCTGCATCCAGCGAGATTACAAAAACGGCGAAGACTACGACGGAGAAACCGAGCGCCGCCTGGCCAATGGCGAACTCTCGGACGCTCATAAAATCGTTCAGCAGGACACGACAAAATATTACACGGGTCTTGGACGGGTAGTCTTCGGCGGTGGCGGCATTACGCCCGATGTTTTTATCCCCCTCGATACCAGCTTTGCCAACGACTACTTTTTTGCCGTTCGGCAGGAAATTCCGCAGTTTGCTGCGCGCTGGATGGAAACTGCCGACCGGCACAGTATGCCTGCCGACCTGAACACCTTTGTACATCAGTATCGGCTGCCCGATTCGCTGCTCGACCAGCTGCTGGCCTATGCGGAAGCGCACGGCGCGAAGCCCGACGAAGCGCAAATAAAGGCCTGCCGTGAGGAATTGAGGCACCAGTTAAAAGCGCGGCTGGCCAAAATCCTGTTTCAGGACCAGGGCATGTATTCCGTGCTCAACGACGACGATCCGGCCGTTGAAAAGGCGCTGCAACTCATGCGCAGCGGCGAGCCTGTTGCCGGCAATCATTGAGCAGAACGCTCATTGCGGAAGACGGCGCTGGCCGTTGGTGTTGGCCGGCTGGGTTTTGATTTGACCGGGCTTGTCGATCGGGGCAGTGCCCTGCCGCTGGGCGTCCATCGCATCGGGGGCGGAAGCACCCTCAAAACGGACTTCAAGTTTGTAATTGCGCCCCATCGATTTGACAACCGGGCCCAGCATCAGCTGCATGACTGTGTCGGCGCGCGCTTTGGCGTGTTCGAGCACGTGCTCGTTGTTGATCGCGTCGTCGCGAAATTGACGGCGCAACGCGTTGAAGTTTTCGTTCATTTCCTCACCGCTGATTCCGGACAGAAACCCGACATCAAGTTTGTCGACCCTCGGATAAACCTCGTGGGAAAGGATGGTCGGTTGCGGCAGTTTTACGTACACGATGCCCTTGCTGGGGCTGAATGTCACGTCGAAAAACTGATCGAGTTTGAAACCGGCCTTGACCACGCTGATCGCCTCGATCTGGATATCGGTTTGCGATACCGAAAACCCGAAAATCTTGTACTGCAATGTTTTATCGATGGCCAGTTTGCTGCGCAGTTCGTAGGTGCCCAGTTCGGCTATGCCCTGCCGCACCTTTTCTTTCAGCAACCCGCGCGACGCAGAAAAATCATAGATAGCCGCCTTTTTCTGGAGGCGATCAACCATAGGGCGCAGCGCTTCGTTGATGGCGATATCGCAGGGCGTGCCGACGTTTTTCCCCTTGCCGACAAACCGACCGTTGTTGACCTTCAGCAAGGTGGCCATGATCTGGGTGACAAAAAAGCAGGTGTATTTGCCCGCCACTTCGTTGAACACCTCGACAGCCTGGTTGGCATTGTCGCTGTAAAAGGTCTCGTACATAGCCGCCGTCGTATCTTTTAACGCAACGAAATCGTTGAAATACATGGTTTTAAGGTAGTCGTGCTGCTGTTGGTACATGGGCTCAAGTTGCCGTTTCAGGCTGTCGGGCAGCCCCATCCGGTTGGCGACATGGTAGAGCAGGGAGAGGTTGAAATTGTACACCAGGGCGTCAAATTCCTTGCGATTTTTAGCCGGGTCGGAGAGGATGCGCAAGGTGGATTCTTCATCCAGATTGGGTTGAAAATCCGACGGCACATAGGTCAGTTGCATTTCTTTGGATTTGTCGCCAAAAAGGCCGGAAAGCCCGCCGTCGGCAAAAAAAGCTTTGTACACCAGGGTGCAGGCAACCAGCGCCAGCGCCAGAAGCAGGATTTGTTTGCCAAAAAATGAACCGCCGCTTTCATCGGTCGGCGCATCGGGTTCGTGAGTAGCCATAGTCGAAGTTGGATGGAGGGTTTTGGACTGAAATATATAAGTTTTACCGGGTTTTCCGGTTCCGGCAAGGACATTTTTTCAGCCCTGCCGGCTCGGTCATTTCAATCCAAAACCCGTTCGGAAGATGGTTTTCCGCAGTTATTTGCCCTGCAAATAAGCTTTTACCACTGCCCTGGAAGCTTTTGCCTCGGCTTCGTTATAGCGCGGACCGCTGGGATTGGCAAAGGCGTGGTTGGCGTCGTAACGGTGGACGGTAAGCGTTTTCCCGGCCGCCTTCATGTTTTGCTCGAATTCGCTCACCACGGCATCCGTGATCCACTGGTCCTGTGTGGCGTGGATAAACAGCACGTCGGTCGAGAGCGTGCGCAATTTGGCGACATCCTTTTCAGGCATGCCGTAGTACATGACACAACCTTTCACCCGGTCGCCAAGGGCCAGCGCGGCCTGCAGTGACCAGCCGCCGCCAAAACACCAGCCCAGCGTGCGGAAATCGGCTGCGTCGCCGGCGTATTTGGCAGCGCCTTTGATGATGGCGATCGAGCGCGCAGGGTCATTGGCCTGCATATAGGCTCCTGCGCTGTCGGGGGTAGTGGCAACCTTGCCATCGTACAAATCGATGGCCATGACGTTGATGCCCAGTTCATGGCACCACATGGCGGTCTCGTTTTTAGCGTAGTCGTTCAGCCCCCACCATTCGTGAAAAAGAAGCAGGTATTTGTTGGTGGGGTTGTGGCTTTTCATCAAAAATGCATGGCCGTTGGGGCCGCCTTCCACGGGAAATTCCACCATCGTGCCGGCATGGGTTACTTCGGTAGGCAAAGGCGCCGGGTGGGCGTTGCGAAATGCGGCATCGGAGGCAAAAGAAGCAAACTGTGCCGTTGCCATGTTCGGATCATGGCACATGGGCATGGTAGAGTTGTTGCTTTGCCGGCAGGACAAAAAACCGGTCAGGACAGCAAGAAGGAGTAGTTGTCGCATAAAAACAGGGTGTATAAAATGTGAAAAAGGCACGCCTCGGGTTACTCCAGGTGCACGACCAGGCCTTTCAGGTAAGCGCCTTCAGGGTGAAACAGGCTCACCGGATGATCGGCGCCCTGCGTCAGATGGTGCAATACGCGGGCGGGTCGGCCGACTTCCAGGGCAGCAGCCACCACGGTGTGGTAAAACAATTCGCGATCGACCACCTGGGAGCAGGAAAAAGTGAACAGGATGCCTCCCGGCGCCACCCGGCGCATGGCCGCTTCGTTGAGCCGTTTGTAGCCCTGCACGGCATTGTGCCGTTTGTCGAGGCTTTTGGCAAAAGCAGGCGGGTCGATCACAACCACCTCGTAGCTGCGCTCCTCATTTTTCAAAAAACGCAAAACATCCTCGGTAAAGCCCTGATGCTCGCCGCTGTGGGGTGCATTGAGGGCGACATTTTCCGCAGTAAGGTCCATGGCTTTTGCAGAAATATCGACCGAATGCACCAAACGGGCGCCGGCGCGCAAGGCATACACGGAGAACCCGCCTGTATAACAAAATGCGTTGAGGAGAGTTTTCCCAGGTGCGAAACGCGCCAGCAGTTGCCGGTTGTCGCGCTGGTCGAGGAAAAAACCGGTTTTCTGCCCGAGCGCCCAGTCGATGCGGAAAAGTGCGTCATTCTCCCGTACGATCGAAGAAGCGCCGACGTCGCCCAGCAGGTAGCCGTTCTGTACTTCGCGGGCATATTTGGGCGGCAACGATTCACTGCTTTTATCGTAAACAGCCAAGTCGCGGTCGGCAAATATTTGTTGCAATGCATTGGCAATCAGGTTCTTTTGCCGATGCATGCCAATGCTGTGGCATTGTACGACGGCGGTATTGCCGTACACATCGACGATCAGGCCCGGCAGCCCGTCGCCTTCGCCGTGCACCAGCCGGAAACAGTCGGTATGCGGCACGCCGACCAGGCCCACCGCGCGCCTGACATCGAGCGCGGTCTGTAGTCGGGCGCTCCAGAAAGCCGGGTTATTCAGGTCGGCGGCCCCGAAGTGGAGCAGCCGCACGGCAATGCTGCCGTGGTGAAAGTGGCCGACCCCGAGCAATTGCCCGCCACGGTCGTACACTTCGGCGATATCGCCGTCGGCAGGTTCGCCTTCGAGGCGGGCGATGGCGCCCGAAAAAACCCAGGGATGAAAACGGCGAACCGGCACTTCCTTGCCGGGTTTTAAAACGACTTTGACTGGCATCGGCTGTCTCGACGGTGGATTTGGAAAATTTTATCGAAAATTCGGGCGCAAAATCGGGCTTTCAGGGAATTTTAAGGCCTGTGACCCGATATTTCATACACTACCCGATGTTCAACTATTCACCCACCCTCTTGTTTATGCTCCGTTCTCACCACCCCATGCCCCTGATCTGGCTGGCGTTTATGATGCCCTTCATTGCTTTCGGGCAAAAAGGAAAACCTGCCGCCCCCCCTGTTTTTACCAATGTTCTCATTGCCAAAGGCGAAAAAAACAGCGCCTACGGCCCCTGTGAGCCCACGATTTGCATCAATCCGGCAAACATCAACAATGTTGCGGCAGGCGCGATTCTCGACCGCTATTACTGGTCCGACGATGGCGGCCGCAGCTGGCAAAGCGGCAAACTGAAATCCTCGCACGGCGTGTTTGGCGATCCTGTTCTGGTCGCCGACAACCTGGGCAATTTTTACTACGGGCACCTCAGCGACCCGGAGGGTAAACAATGGGGCAGTGAAAAACTGCTCGACCGTATCGTCATTCAAAAAAGTACCGACGGCGGCAAAACCTACTCCGACGGCTCTTTTTGCGGCGACCGGCACCCGAAAGACCAGGACAAACACTGGCTCGTGACCGATCCGAAAACCAACGCGGTGTTTTGTACCTGGACCGAATTTGATGTGTACGGCAGCCACGATCTGGAAAAAGACCACAGCCGAATCCTTTTTTCCAAAAGCACCGACGGCGGTGAAAACTGGTCGGAACCCGTGAAAATCAACCAGTTCGACGGCGATTGCGAAGACGACGACAATACGACCGAAGGCGCGGTTCCCGCTATTGGCCCCAACGGAGAGATCTACGTCGCCTGGTCCTGGAACAACCGAATCTGGTTTGACAAATCGCTCGATGGCGGCAAAACCTGGCTCGATAATGACATCGTCATTGCCGATCAGCCGGGCGGCTGGACCTTTGAAATTCCCGGCATCACGCGCTGCAATGGCATGCCGATCCTCGTCTGCGACCTTTCGAACGGCCCCAACCGGGGCACCCTGTACGTCAACTGGTCCGATCAGCGCCGCGGAGAAAAAGATACCGACATCTGGGTCTCTAAAAGTACCGACGGCGGCAAAACCTGGAGCAAACCCAAACGGGTAAACAACGACCCCAAAGGCAAACACCAGTTTTTAAGCTGGCTCGCCATCGACCAAACCACCGGCTTCCTCTACATCATGTTTTATGACCGACGCGCCTACGACGACGAACAAACCGATGTGTACCTGGCCGTGAGCCGCAACGGCGGCAAAACCTTTGAAAACATGAAGATCAGCGAGTCGCCTTTCGACCCCACCAAATTTGTGTTTTTCGGCGATTACAACCACATTTCTGCGCACGGAGGCCGGGTAAGACCCATCTGGACGCGCCTCGAAAAAGGCGTATTGTCGGTGTGGACAGCGTTGATCGACTTCGACGAAAAAAGCGTGAAAAAAGACATTCAGGACTGATTTTTCAGGTTTTGTTTTAATCGGGGTGGCAAAAACCGCCCTGATTAAAACAAAACGTCTATTTTTAGGCCCAACTAAAACAATCCGTTGGGCCATGAACACCGAATTGTACCTGCTGATCGGCGGCATCGCGCTGCTCGTTTTTTTACTGCTCGTGCGCCGGCAATTCTCCCCTGCCCTGCCCGGCGCTACGGTGTCGGCCGATCTGCACGCCGCCGTGCAGCAACAGGCCGAGCAACTGCGGACGGAACTTGCCCAAAAAGAACTGGAATTGCGTGCGACCCATGCCCAAATCGCAGCCCGCGACCAGACCATTCTGCACCTCGAATCCGTTTTGCGCGAACAACAAACGACAAACGAGGCCTTGCAGCAACGATTTCGCACCGAATTCGAAAACGTCGCCAATCGACTGCTGGAGGAAAAAAGCCGGCGTTTTACGGAACAAAACTCCGCCCAGTTGCACAGCGTTCTGACGCCTTTGCGCGAAAAAATCCGCGAGTTCGAAGCCAATATCGATCGTAAATTTCTGGAGGAAACCAGAGAGAAATCGGGCTTGAAACGCGAAATCGAACAACTCCGCGATCTGAACCAGCAATTGAGCCGCGACGCGCACAATCTCGCCTCCGCGCTCAAAGGCCAAAGCAAGGTGCAGGGCGACTGGGGCGAAATGCAACTCGAGGTACTGCTCGAAAAAGCGGGTCTGGTGAAAGGCATTCATTTCCTGACCCAGCATACATTCCGCGACGACGACGGGGCCGCCAAACGGCCCGACTTTATCATCCAGTTGCCTGAAAACCGCCAGCTGATCATTGACGCCAAGGTGTCGCTGACGGCGTTTGAGCGGTTTTTCAACGAAAACGACCCTTCTCAGCGCGACCAACACCTGCGGGCGCACGTGCAAAGTCTGAGAAGCCATGTGGAGAATTTGAGCCGGAAAAACTACCAGCAACTCTACCAGATCAACTCCCCCGACTACCTGTTGCTTTTCGTACCGCTCGAAAGCGCGCTGAGCACCGCTGCCCAGGCAGATCCCCGGCTGTTTACCGATGCCCTCGAACGCAACATTGTGCTCGTCACCACCAGCAGCCTGCTCGCCACCATGCGCACGGTGTCGCATTTGTGGAAGCAGGAAAAACAGACCCGTTCGGTGCTCGAAATTGCCCGGCAAAGCGGGCTGCTGTACGATCGTTTCGTCGCTTTTGTCGAAGACCTGCGCGCCATCGGCAGCCGCCTTACCGCCGCACAGTCGGCCTACGACGACGCGATGAACAAGCTCGTAAATGCCAGCCGCCACGGCGATACCCTGATCGGGCGGGCGGAAAAAATTCGTGACCTGGGCGCCAAGGCAAGCAAATCGCTGCCCTCAGACCTTGTCGAGATTGCGACAGAACAAAGCGCCGCTTTGCCCTCGCCAAACGAACAGGAAGAATGACTGGCGTTCACACCACCCATTGCGCAGCCAGTTTTTCAATTTCATAAATGGAATTGATTTTTCCGGCAAACAAACAGTAGAAACGTGGTTCGTCGCGCAGCCGCGCAATTTCGGTCGGGCGGCCGTCGTCGATGTAATTGGCCTGCAACTTTGACTTTATCGTGAAGTAGGAAAACAGGTATTCAAATTCCACCTGTTCGGAAAAGTATTGCCGCATCTGGGCGAGCATCTTTCTGGCATTGCTCGGCGGTCGGCGCTGGCAGGTGGTACAAATACCGGGCGCTTCCGGCCGGCAAGCCGGGTCGGTGTCGGGTTGCTGACAATCAAAACGCGGGAGCCGGTCATAGGAAATCTTGTGGTGGGTGTAGGCTACCGAAGAAAGGGAGAGCAAACCGCTCAGTCCGTAGGGCATGATCGACCCGAAAGCGCCGTCCATCACCGTCAGGCCGCGCTCGCCGAACTGTCGCGATGTGATAAATGCGATCTCCGAAATTTCATGGGTCAGGTCGAGTTCCCGCACGCCAAACAGGCGGTTGATCGCATTCGTTGCAGCATAGGTGGCATTGATCACCACAGGGCTGCACAGCAGGATCTGCCGGTCGTGATAACGAACCGACACTTTCCAGTCGGCGCCATCTGGCCTTGCCGTCTCGACCAGGGCAGGTTTGAACACCTGAATATTGCCCTCGTTTTCAACCCTTTGCCTGTAATATTCCCGCAAGAGCACAGGATCGAAAGAGTATTCTTGCGTACAATACAATGCTTCCAGCCGGTGGAAATTGAACAAAGCGTGTTCGCGGACTCTTTCGCAGCGAATGTTCAGGCGTTCGCAAAAACGTTCAAACTGGCGGGCATCCGTAAACGACCCGAACTGCTCGATCGCGTAGTATTTTTCAAAGGAAAAATTGATAAAGGCGCGGTGTTCTGCCGTAAACCGCTCCTTGTGCTCGTCGCTCATCGCCGCCGTAGCCAGGCTGCGCGGGTAATGGTAGCCTCCATGAAGCCGGGCCTGGTTCACCAGAGAAGCTTTTTGAAAAAGTCTTGCTTCTTTTTCCAGCAAAGCGACTTTTGCCCCGCGGCCTGCCAGCCACAGCGCCGCATAACAGCCGAAAATACCGCCGCCGACAATGATGGTGTCAAACTTCTCCATATCGGCAAAGGTAGAAGCCAACTTGTAATTCGGGGAAAAGGTTGGCGTCGCGGCGCCGAAAACAGCACCCCAACGCCAACCTTTGATCGGTTACGGTTTGGACACGACGAAACGCGCCGTCTGGCGATTGCCGTCGGGCGGCAATACCTCCAGCAGGAAGATGCCGGAAGCCAGCCCCTCGGGCAGGTGGATAGGCGTCAGTTCATCAGCATCCACCGCCTGGTCGAGTACCAGTATTCCTCTTGCATCCATGACCCTGATCTGAACGGTTTGACCGCTCCAGTCGGATAAATCGGCAAACAGATCGCTGCCACTGAGCGGGTTCGGGAAGACGCTCAGACCGGCATAGGCGGACCGGCTGAGGCCGCGATCTGTCACCGGACGATTGGTATTGCTTTGGGTGGTAACGGGGCAGCCGAAAGTGTTCAGGTGCGCTTCGTAGAAGGTCTGGGTTTCTACGCGGCTGGTAATGTGAATGAATGTCGGGTCGGACTGCGCCGGGAGCGTATATTCAAAGATATCGGAAGCGCCGTTGGCAATACCGTCGCCTGCGGGTTTGAAACGTATGGAATGGAAGGGCGAGGTGTTCGGATTACGAACGACATAGTTGCGACCTGCCGGCGATGTGTAGGTGGAAGCGTTGAGCGGGTCAATCGCCACCACGCCATCGGGCAGTTGTATTGCCGTGTAAACCAGTTTGTTCGAGCAATTATTGGTCACCCGTATCCGGTAAGTCCGGTTTTGTCCCGCATCCTTGCTGATACCGAGCAATTCATATTTCATGCAACCGATCACTTTGACATCGCAGGGCGCTTCTGCCGGGTTGAGGCTTACATTAAAGCAACAGGAAGCTGTGTTGCCGCAAGAATCGGCGGCCGTGTAACAAACCTGCGTCGTGCCGACCGGGAAATTGCTTCCGCTGGCGAGACCCGAAGTTTGCGAGAGCGCAATGCCCGGACAGGGACAATCGCTGGCGGCATCGGCGGGCACAAAATGTACCACTGCCGAGTTGTCGCCGGCATCCAACTGCTCTACAATATCGTCGGGGCAGTTCAGCGTCAGCGAGACCGTGGCAGCAGGCGCCAGGTATTGAATATGATAGGTGACGAGCGTGTCGCACCCACCTGTCGATGAAGGCAGCGTATCCGTCACGACTGCGGGTTCGGTATAAACCTGCCCGTTAAGAACCACCTGATCGCCTTTGCAAAATTCGATCACTTCATCCCGGGTAGGCAAGGACAGCACGGTCACGACGATCGTATCGTTGAACGTGCAACCGAGGCTGGAGAAAGCCGAAACCGTGTAAGTGGTGGTTGCCGCCGGCTGAACGACGACCTCGCCGCAGTCGGTACAGCTGAGGCCGGTGGCAGGCGCCCATTCGTAGGTGTCGTAGCCGACGAGTGAAATCGTCGTCGACTGGCCGGCGCACAATTCCTGATCAGGAAACTTGATATCGGGCAGCAAACTGAACGTCAGGAAGACTGAATCGCGCTGCTTGCGGCCGCACTCATCTGTTACTTCCACCCAGTAAACCCCGACATCTTCGGCAGCGTAAGTGGAAGCGGATGAGCCGTCCTGCCAAACATAGGAGATGTATCCGGCGCCGGCATTGAAGACAACCGTACTGTCTTTGCACAGAACAACATCGGGACCGAGATCAAGCGTCGGCGAGGTTATCGACGGCACGGCTATGCTGGAAAGGTTGTTGGCATAGTTGCACTCGGTTGGGCCGTAGATCGGGAAACTCGCAAGGGTATATGGCCCCGGATAGGCGCTGCCATCATCATTGACAACCGCATAAATGACAGAAGTATTCAGGAATGCCTGCGGCAAAACCGGCGTGGAAAGGTGGAGCTGGCAGGAGTCCGACGAGGCTGTTGTGCTAATGAACACCGGCGAGGCGCCTCCGCTCGTTTCAAACGGGTTTTGGGTGTAAAACCCAATCCATATTTGGGGCAAATCGGCCCCGTTGAGGTTGCACAGGTCGAAATAAACGACCGGACCGCCGTTTTTGCAGACGACTTCGGTCAGGGTCAAAGTAAGATCGAGCGGTTCTGCAAGCAGCGTCAGTTCCACCAACGTATCGCAAGCGCCCGAAATGCCCGGAAGGGTATCAAAGGCAATACCCGATTCGGTAAACACCTGTCCGTTGATCAGTACAGAATCGCCGATGCAGAAACTGACCGTGTCTTTCAATACAATTTGCGGCAAAATCGCAACAGTGAACGTATCGAAGAAAGAACAGCCCAGATTGGAAAAAGCCGCGATGGTATAACTTGACGTGACGTCGGGTTGAATGTCCACTTCCGCACAATCCGTACAACTCAAACCGGTTGCCGGGGCCCAGGCATAACTGTCGTAGCCAGGCAGGGCAAGGTGGAATGCCGAACCCGGGCAGATCGACTGATCGGGAATTTTGATGTCTGGCAAAACACTGAACGTCAGGAATACGGAATCGCGTTGTACAAAACCGCAGGCGTCGGTCACTTCGACCCAGTAAATACCCACATCTTCGGCAGCAAAAGTGGCGTCGGTAGAACCATCCTGCCACAAGTAGGAGACGTAGCCCGCGCCCGCGTCGAAAACCACCGTACTGTCAACACAGAGCGTAAGGTCGGGCCCCAGATCAAGCGGCACAAAAGGCGCCGGCTTGATGAGGATGCTGTCGAAGTTGTTGTTGTAATAGCACTCGCTGATCAGGGTCAGCGGAAAATCATCCAGGCTGTACGGCGTTGGTGTCATGCCGTTGTCGTTCACGACGGCATAAATGGTCCCTCCGGACGCGATCGAATAAGGCAAGGCGCTGGTTGTCAGCGAAACACACTCACCCGACGCTGGATTGGCCAGAAAAACGCCCAGCGGTGTAGCGGTTGTTTCCAGCGGATTGGCGCCGTAGAAAGCAACAAAAAGATTGTCGGGAGGAAACGAGCTGACCCCGTTATTGCACACCCGATACTGAATGACCGGGTTGCCATTGACGCACACCACACTGTCGAGCGACACCGTGTAATCCTGTGGCGACCAGGCCACGAACACCCGGACGAGGGTATCGCAGCCGCCGGTCGTGTTGGGGATGGTGTCCAGAATCAGTCCCAGGTCCGGATAGGCAAAGGTCAGGCCGTGGTAATAGATCGTATCGCTGGAACAATAGGTAAGGGTATCGGAGAGCGTCACCTGCGGCAGTTCCACAATGGTATAAATACCGATGGTATCGCAGAACTGGCCGTTGTGGTTGGTGAGGGTGTCCATGATCGTGCCGGGCTGATCGTACACGACCCCGTTGATCGTAACAAAGCCGCCGGGGCAGAAGAGCTGCACGCCGAAGTCGCTGACCACGTATTGCCGCAGCACAAAATGAGTAATGAGCACGGTATCACAGCCCGGGCCGGGCAGGAGGGTCGTCGCTTCATCGGGCGCATAAAAGATTGTGCCCTCGAAATCGTATGGCTCGCCGGGGCACAGCGCGATGGTATCGTGCAGGACGGGTTGTGCGGCGCCGCAATAATCCGTCGTTTGCGGGGTGTAGGATACCATTTCGGGGAATGCATCAATAGGCGGGTAAAAGAATTGTTCGTTAAAACCCGTATTGGCCAGCGGCGGATTGTATTCGCTGACGCTGACCGGCAATGTTTTTTTACAACAGCCATCTACCAGGCCGTCGGCATTCACCTTGACCAGTAAAATATCGTTGGCGCCGGCGCCGGTATTTTCCGATTGCCCCACGGCAAGGTATCCGCCGTCGGGCGTCGCCAGGGCTTTGGTAAATCGGTCGGCTGCATTGCCGCCAAAACAATAGGCCCACTGCACGTCGCCGTCGGCGTCGAGTTTGATCATATTGGCTTCGCTGCCTGCCGTCAGGTTGAGGTCGTAAGGCGTTGACAGGAAGCCGCCGTCGGGCGTAGGAATGGCTACTCCGCGCCAGCTTATGTTGTCCGGCTGATTGTAAACTTTTGACCACACAATGTCGCCACCGAGCCCTGATTTCATGATCCAGTGGCTTAAAAACTGGTTTTCGCCGGGCGTCCAGCTGGCGTCGGACAATACCAGGTTGTTGTCGGGCAATACGAATACATTGTACAGCGATTCGTTGTATGCGCCGGTGTAGGTGCGGGCGAAGAGCACGTCGCCGGTGGCAAGGCTGATTTGTATCTGGCACGCTTCGCCGTCGGTGGCTCCGCCTGCGAAAAGCACCTGGTTTTGCAGGCCGACATCAGTTACGGTAAGCAGCGAAAAGATGGGGGAATGGTAGGATTTCTCCCAGATTACGTTCCCTGCATTGTCAATTCGGAGAATGGCCGTTTGTTGGCTGCTCGACAGCTGGGTGCTGTATTGAATAAACGAAATAACATAGCCATCGGGCAGAGGGAGGATTCGCCCCTGGGCGTATGACAATTCGTCCAGCGAGCCGCCGACCCATTTGCTCCATTGTTCGTTGCCCAGGTTATCGGTCTTGACGATCCAGAGGTCGCGGTCGCCGGCGCTGAAACCGTAGGTGTCGCCAACCGCCAAAATGCCGCCGTCGTTGGCTTTAACGACCTGTGTAAACTGGTCGGCATCAATGGTGCCGTAGCTGCGTTGCCAGACAACATTTCCGTTGAGGTCAACTTTCAACAACAAGCCATCTCGGCCGCCGGCTCCGGACGAATAGGTGCTGCCGGCTATTACATAACCGTCGTCGAGGGCCGCAACATCGGCGCCGAAATCATCGTCGGGCCCTCCATACAATTTCTGAAAAGTGTTTTGTCCGGCCAGTTGCAAAACGCTGCACAATCCGGCCATGAAAATTCCAAGGCAAGTTCTAAGCATGAATGAAAGCATTAATGATGAACAACTTAGCGTATGTAGAGGTTAGCAAACAATCCGAACACGCAGGGCTAACCTTCGGGAGGTAGGAGGCACCGAAAATTGACAATTTTTTCTCACTTGACCCGCATTCATTTTCCCGGTTTGACGCAAATGCGACAAAACAACCTAAAAATTAACGAATTGTAACCTGCCCGCAGGATTTGATGTCTGAAGATTCATCATTTTTTCACTCTCTTATTTTTCAACTACCTGTACCATGAAAACAATTGCAGGAATCGCGCTGCTGGCATTGGCCGCCTTTTTTATCTACCGTTTCGACATCAAGGCAGACCCCAGCGGGGCCATTACATCCGCTCAACTCAAAGCCGGGGATCGGGACAGCCTGCCTCAAACGGGCCTTATTGCCGATCCTTCGGGAGTTGCCATTGTAAAAGCAATGAATACGCGGCCATAATTCCCGGGTTTAATCCGCGATCGAGATCGTTTCGGGCTTTTCACAAATGAAAGTTTGTAATTACCGGCATGGAAAAGCGCTGCTTGCTGTTATTGTGGCTTCGCGCTTTTCCATTTTGCTGCGTCGCGGTTGATACATTCCAGTGCATACTGATTTAGGGCACCCTGCTGCTGCAATAGCCGGTTCATCAGTTCCGTTTGCGGTTCGCCCTCGGCGTGCACCCGGGTACTATAGTAACCGCTGCATTGTACGAGAAAGGAGTATGCGCCTCCCGGCTTATAATTCGGTACAACAAATTCGATATCAGCGTATTGGTACAGCCGCGGCATGTCGTAATACCACCCGTCCGCGGCACTGATCACGGCGCTGATGTCCTGGCCTGCGCCATCGGTCGCACGGGTTGCCGAAATGTTATCAGCATACTCCCGACGGGCATGGTAGTCCAACTCGGCAAAGTCGACCACCCAGGTTCCGGGCGGGCAATCGAGTCTGATTTTCAGGTTGGTATAAGAGGGCACACCGTTGAGGGGCAGCGCGAACGCCACATCCCTTTCGGCAGCGGCGCCCACTTCCCATACATAGCCGCAAGGCCGCCATTCGCTGCCATCCCAAACTGAAATGCGAAGCATCAGTTCACGGGCCATCGCGGTAAACAGGGCCTGCCGGGCCTCAGGCGATTGGTCCATATGGGCATACCAGGCTTCCTGATCTCTGCCAGGCAGAACCTGCAATTGGGTTTGCAGATTGACCGTCCAGGGAGTGTTCATGAGCCGCAGCGCAAGCAAGGCAGTATCGGCGCCATCCGGCCGGTCGAATTCGAGGACAAGGCCGTCCCGTTGATCCTTCGGATCGTCGGGGTTGCGACCGAAGGGGTTGGACAGCCAGCCGCGTCCGTCGCGCTGATGCAGGTCTTCCGTGGCATCAAGACCCGCCAGGTCGGTGGCTTTATGCGGCAAAAGCGTATTACCCAGGGCCCAGATTTGCCCTTCGCCAGTCGGTACGATGCGGGTGCCCAGCGGATGTTCGACGGCCAGTAAGGACACATGATCGATATATTCGGTTTCGTCCAGCTCATTGGTAAGCCGCAGGCGGCACTTGCCGTCGGCAGCCCGGAGGTGGTGTAGTGGCAGGATGTCGGTGCGCTGCGCGCCTTTAAAAAACGAGCCGACAAACATCTCGCCTTCAAACTGATAGCGCCCGTCAGCGGAGGAGTACACATAAGGGCAGGAATTTGCCGACGCAGAACCCGTGTATTCAAAGTGCAACCAGTTTCCGCTCAGCGCCGTACCCACTGCAATTGTGACAACGGTCAGGTCAACCCCCAGGCCGATCAGGAAACCCTTCAAAGCATAATTCGAGGCGCCCGTGCAGACCACATAGGAAATATCGGCAACGGGGATGGTGCACAGCGAGTCGCCGATAGATTTTCGCAGTTTGATCTGATTCGGGGCTTTGTCAGTCGGGTCGGTCTTTATAGCCTTTATGAATTTTCCCTCTACGATACTGCCGTCTTTTTTGTGTACTTCGAGCCTGGTTTTGCGTGGCAAATGCACAATTTGCCAGCCGTTGGACCATTGTTGGCCCTTGCTCACCGCGTATTTTTCGGCAACCAGGACGGAGTCGATCTCGACAAAGGGAATATCGATCTTTATTTGCACCGAAGAATTGGGAACATTTCTCTCTATCGCAAGTATTCTGGCTCCACTCGTATCGTTCGTCCTGATCTCCGCAAAGCCCCCTTCTATCGTTTTTCCACCGCGAAAAACGCTCAGGTGTGTCCCTTTTCGAAGAGAATCGAGCTTGTAAACAGGTACAGGCCGCTCGATCGTGTATTTTTTGTTGACGGACGCACCAATGGCCAAGCCGATAATCGAGCATGCTCCCAAGGCAAGCAGGAGCGTTCCGAAGGCCAAAACTGCGATCTTGAAAACTAACCCTTTGTTTTTCATGGTTAAAAAATTGCAAGATGAATTTTGCCTTAATGTAACCCTGAACACGCCGGAAGGGTAATGACCGGCGAAACACACATCGATGATTTACATCAAACTTTACGAGCCTAGCGACGGAATTTCCCCGGCAAACCCTTTGGCATTCCTTTGGGCATACCGCCGGGCATACTGCCCATTTTGCCCATCGGGCCATTGGCCATCTGGTGCATGAACTTCCGCATATCGTTGAAGTTCTTGATAAAGAGGTTGATCTGATCGAGCGTCTGTCCGCAACCCTTGGCAATGCGTTTTTTGCGGCTCAGGTTGATCAAATCAGGGTTGCCGCGCTCTGTGGGCGTCATGCTCTGGATGATGGCCTCGACCTTGACCAGCGCCTTGTCGTCGATCTCCACGTCTTTCAGTGCCTTGCCGACGCCGGGGATCATGGAGAGCAGGCTTTTCATATCGCCCATCTTTTTGATCTGCTGCATCTGTCCGAGAAAGTCGTTGAAATCGAACTTGTTCTGCTTGATGCGTTTTTCTACCCGCTTGGCTTCTTCTTCGTCAAATTCGGCCTGCGCTTTTTCCACGAGCGACACGATGTCGCCCATGCCGAGAATGCGCTGGGCCATACGGTCGGGGTAGAATACGTCGAGCGCATCGAGTTTTTCGCCCATCGACACGAATTTGATGGGCTTGCCAACCGTGTATTTGATCGACAACGCGGCGCCGCCGCGGGTATCGCCGTCGAGTTTGGTGAGCACCACACCGTCGTAGTTGATGTACTGGTTGAAGGCTTCGGCAGTGTTGACGGCGTCCTGTCCGGTCATGGAATCGACCACAAACAAACTTTCCGTGGGGTTGACGGCGGCTTTGATCGCGGCGACCTCATCCATCATCTCGGTATCGACGGCCAGGCGGCCGGCGGTATCCACGATGACGACGTTGTGGCCGTGCGCCTTGGCGTGCGCCAGGGCGTTTTTGGCGATTTCTACCGGATTTTTATTCTCAACTTCCTTATAAACAGGCACCTTGATGCTGTCGCCGAGCACGCCGAGCTGGTCGATGGCAGCAGGGCGATACACGTCGCAGGCGACGAGCAGGGGCGACATCTGGCGTTTTTCCTTGAGGTATTTGGCGAGTTTGCCGCAGAAGGTGGTTTTACCCGAACCCTGCAGGCCGGCTACCAGCACGACGCCCGGCGATCCCTTTACATTGATACCGACCGACTGGCCACCCATGAGTTCCGTCAGCTCGTCCATGACGATCTTGACCATGAGCTGGCCGGGATTGACGTTTTTGAGCACGTTTTCGGTGCCCATCGCCTTGTCGCGCACCTTGTCGGTGAATTCCTTGGCGATTTTGTAGTTGACGTCGGCGGCTACCAGTGCACGGCGGATTTCCTTGATGCTTTCCGCGACGTTCAGTTCGGTAATTTTATGGGAGCCGCTCAACACTTTAAATGCGGCATCCAGACGATCACTCAGACTTTGAAACATGAGTCAAACCAGTTTTTTGAAAAAACGCCCGCAAAGATAACCGTTCATTGGCGGCGGGGGAAATTGAAAAGCGAAGAAGTCAAAATCGGCAAACCAAAACAGCTCATGGTCAGCAGGGAAACACCCAGGTCGGCGGTTTCCGTTTCCATCAGCAGGGCATAGTCCGATTGCGGGTAAAGGTGCGCGATGACCGAAAGCGCCAGTTTCAAACCCAGAATAGCGATAACCAGGAAGGCGGCATTAGCCAGAAACGGGTATTTTTCCATCAGGCGGACAAACCATTGCGCTACAAAACGCATGGCCAGAATGCCGATAAACACCCCGATACAGATCAACCCGAGGTGGTCGGTAAAGGCTACGGCTGCAAAAACATTGTCGATGGAAAAGGCCAGGTCCATGATTTCCACCAGAATCACCGTGCTCCAGAATGTCCCGACCTGGGTTTGGAAAAACTGGTAAATACGGTTGCTCGACTTGTTCATTTCGCCATCATCGGCCGCATCGGCAGGCAACACGAAAAGGCTGTACAGCAGATATACGGCATAAATGCCCAGACCCGCCTGCACCAGCCAGAAAAGATTAAAGCTGATGCCCAGCAACGTGAAAGGGACTTCGGCCTGCACAGCGTACAAAAAACCTGCGATGGTCAAAAATTTGAACATATCGGCGCCCGCATCGCCGTAGCGAAGCGGTTTTTTAAAATAATCGACAGCCAGCCAGAGCAGATACAGCCCGCCAAGCGGCTTTAACCACCAGATTTTAACCAGTTTGTATGCAAACAACAGACAAAGGCCGCGAAAAGCATATGCCCCGATAATCCCGTATCGCAACGCGCGCGGGCGCTCACTGGCGGGCAAGTCCATCACCATCGTAGCCAGTACGGCAGCATTATCGACCGAGAGCAAACTCTCGATCAGAATGAGATTCAATACGATCAAACTGGCCGATTCCCAGTCAATGCCACCTAGCAACCATTGTTCTATCACGTCGGATGTCTTTTAAAAGGTTAAAAATAAGCCTCTTTCATCATTCAAAATTCATCATTTATACCTCCTCCTTTCCTTTTCCCCATTTGCGAAGCTGGGTCAGCAAAGCGTTGAAGTCCTTGGGCGGCTCGGTTTTGAATTCCATTCGTTCGCCGGTCGCCGGATGGTCGATGCGAAGGCGGAATGCATGCAGGGAAGTGCGCTCCATCAATGGCCTTTCTTCGCCGCTGTACTTGCCGGTTTTGTAGGATTTTCCTTTGATTTCAGACAAGTAAAAAGCGGGACGGCGGCCATACAATGCATCCACGGCCAACGGGTAGCCAATGCTTTGAAAATGAACGCGTATCTGGTGCGTCCGTCCGGTTTTGATGAGGGCCTCAGCCAGGGTAAAATGGCGAAAACGCTCCAGTGCGCGGTAAAACGTCAGGGAGGGCTTGCCGGAGTTGGAGATGGCCATTTTGCCCGGAATCACAGGGTGCTCCCCGATCGGCTTGTCGATCTCCCCCTCGTCGTGGTGCAACACGCCGTCGAGCAAAACCAGGTAAAACTTGTCGGTCGTATGATGCTCGAATTGGAGGGAAAGGTTACGGTGAGCCGTTTCATTTCTTGCAAAACACAAAATTCCGCTGGTTTCGCGGTCGAGTCGGTGGACCGTCAGCACATGGCCAAAGTCTTTTTGCAACATCTCCTGCAAGCTGTCCTTGTTCCCGAATCGATCGGGAATAGTCAGCAACCCGGCGGGTTTGTTTACGATCAGCAGGTCGTCGTCTTTATAAACAAGTTCGTATTTCATAGAGATTGGTCGCTTGGTCAAAAAGTATAGGAGGCAAAGATCAGGAAGAAAAGAGACGCCGAAAAGTGCGGATACCCCGTACGTAATAGGCCCACACGATGCTCCCGTGATAAATGCCCGAACGGTCGGGCTGCGCCGCTATCCGGTATTTTGCAATGATTTCAGCCACGGCCTTGCGTTTTTTCAGCGTGGCGCCCCATTGCCGGTAAAAAGAAAAATGGGCCCTGATAATCGCTTCAATAGCGGCAAACCGCCCCTTAAGCAAAAAGCGTACGCCAGCCAGGCCATCAAGCAAAAAGCGGGCGGGAATCAGCCAGAGCAAGGTGCTGCCTGATTCGTTTTTGAGCAAGGTGAACAGGCTGTTGCGGAAATTGAGGAACACTTTTCGCGGGTTTTCATACTCCAGCGTGCCGCCGCCCAGGTGGTACACAACCGATTCTGGGAAGCACCACACGCCGTAACCTGCGCGTTTGATGCGCCAGCAAAGGTCGATTTCTTCGTTGTGTGCGAAATAATCGCCGTCAAAACCGCCGAAATCGTGGTAAAGTTTAGCGCGAATAAAAAAGGCTGCCCCCGTAGCCCAGAAGCAGGCCTGGGGAGCGTCATATTGCCCTTCGTCGGTTTCGGACAGGCTGAAAATGCGGCCGCGACAAAACGGATAGCCCAGGGCGTCGATCCAGCCACCCGCCGCCCCGGCGTATTCGAAGCGGCTCTTGTCGTGCCAGGCCTTGATCCTGGGCTGGGCAATGGCAATCCGTTCGTCGCGCTGCATCGCGTCCAGAATGGGTTCCATCCAGCCCGGCGTCACCTCCACATCCGAATTGAGCACCACGTAAATGTCGGCTTCCACCTGACGGAGCGCTTCGTTGTAGCCCTGAGCAAAGCCGTGATTAACCTGTAAATCAAGCAGTTCCACATCGGGATATTTTTCCCGGAGGAATGCGACGGAATCGTCAGGAGAGCCGTTGTCGGCCACGATGATCCTCGCGCCGAGACTGTTACCAACCACCGAAGGCAGGAACGCTTCGAGGTGTCGGCGTGTATTGTAATTGAGGATGACGATGGCGACTTCCGGCTTCGCAGCCTTTTTATCCAGCTCGGCCAGGCGCTCCAGAATGACCGCCTTGTCGGCGGCAATTTGCGCGCTGAGCGCTTCAAGACTGTCAAATTTCTGATCGCCGCGCACGAAATCCAGCACTTCTACCGACAACAGCTGACCATACAGGTCTTCGTCAAAGTCGAGCAAATTGACTTCCACCCGAAGTTGCGTTTTACCTTCGATACTCGGCCGGTTGCCGATGTAGAGCATGGCGTCGAACCTGCGCTCCCCTACCCTCGCCCTCGCCGCATAGATGCCCGGCGGCAAAACGAGTTTGTAGGGGTCTTCAACCGCGAGGTTGGCCGTAGGGAATCCGAGTTGGCGCCCCAGTCCGTCGCCGCGCTGTACTTCGCCCAGGAAGCCGTACGGGTGGCCCAGCAGGCGGTTGGCCTTTCGGATATCGCTGGCTTCCAGCGCCTTGCGAATCTTCGACGAACTGACAGCGATCTCGTCTATCTCCTGCGCCGGTATTTCCACCACCTCGAAGCCGTACTGTGGCGCAACGGCCTTCAAGGTGTCGAGGTTGCCTTCGCGGTTGTTGCCGAAACGGTGGTCGTAGCCGATGACGATGATTTTGGGCCGAAAATTCCGCACCAGAAAATCGCGCACATAGGCTTCGGCCGACTGGCCGGCAAATTCGGGGGTAAAAGGCGCGACCACGACATGATCCACCTGTTCCGCCTGCAAAAGGGCAATCTTTTCTGCCGTGGTAGTAATCAGTTTGAAATGCGCATCCCCGCGGTTCAGCACGGTGCGCGGATGTGGATCGAAAGTGATGACAACACTTTCTCCGTCGATCGCCTGCGCCATCGCGTGCATTTTTTTCAAAATCAGTCGATGGCCGTGGTGAACGCCGTCGAAGGAGCCGATTGTCACAACGGCATTTCGGAAGCTGGGTAGCGTCTGCAAATCGGTATAAACCCGCATGGCGGCAAAAATAAAAAGGCTCCCGACCTTGCCGCATGAAATTGCGACAAGGTTTGGAGCCTCCTGTTCAGCGGGCGACAAATACGCTCAGGGAATCAGCATTTTACGTACGACGCTGCCAAATTCGCCGCTGATTTTTACCATATACACGCCGGCGTCGAGCGGCGAGGGCAATTGCAGGTATTCGCGGCCGTCGGGACTGTTGGACAGGTTGACCGTTTGTTGATAGACCATACTGCCTTTCGCATCGAATATTTCTACGGCTACATCGCGCCAGGGGCAACGCTCCGTGGCCAGGAAAATGGTGCCGTCGGGGCGAGGGTACAGCACAAACTGACAGTCGGTATTGGGGTTGGTCGTGCCCGTCGCCCCCTGAAAAGTCACCGTAGCCCAGTCACCGTGTTGGATTTCCGCCTTTACGGCAGCAGCCACCAGGGTCGCTTTCACGACATTGGACATGAACGTAAAGTTCAGTTTTTCAAGAGTATCCATCGGGGTATGGTAGCAGTTGTTGCGAAAATCGGCGCCATCAGTCAGCATCAGCGCATCGTAGCCGGCATCCCAAAAGCGGGCGTGATCGCTGCGGCGCAAGTCGGGCGCTATTTCGCTGTTGCCGGGCGGGAAAATCGAGATCACGCTAAGCCCGGGAACATATTGGGTGGCCAGGGTTTCGAACTCCGTACCAAAGGGCAGCGATTCGAAATTGCCTACATTGATCAAAAAATTGCCGCGAAACTGGTTCGACTGAATTTCGCTGTACGCCGCCGGGAACAATTGATTGAACCCAGTAGGCACGTCCTGGGTGTTGGGTTCGTCGGAGTAATAGCCGATCATTTCAAAATTATACACCCCGATAATATCTTCATTGGGCTGAATGCCGCTTTGCACGTAGCGGAGACTGCCGACCAGGCCGGCTTCTTCCAGGTCAAAACCGATCATGCGGACCGTTTTTCGGGTCGGATACTGGCTGATCAGGCGGGCAATCTCCATCACCCCAACGGTGCCGCTGCCATTGTCGTCGGCGCCGGGAGCATTGATCACCGAATCGTAGTGCGCATCCACGATCACCACCTGTTCGCCCGATGAGGTGCCGCGGTGCGTGCCGGTAATGTTGCGGCCCGTGTAGTTTTGATAGGTGAATGTCTGTTCGTGCATAAACAAGCCAGCATCGGTAAAACAATTGCGCAGCGAATCCTGTGTCGCTGCCAAATGCGCCGGGCCGCCCGTGCGGTGGCGGATACCTTCGACAAATTCAAGGTCGCTGCGCAGCCGGTTGCTATCGACAGCATTCACCAGCGACTGATAATCAAAAGGTTGTTGATCGTCGGCGACTACCCGCACCGTGAACGGGCCAGTCATACCGCTCAACGACGACAGGTCAATTGTAATGGATTTGCCCGGGCCGGGCGTCACCGGGTAGCCCAGATCGCCGGAGGCCGGCACATTGAGCTGATAGGTATCGCCGCCGTTGTTCGACACCTGCAACTGGATGTCAACGGCATCGTTTTCGGCATCGCTGACATCGTAGCTCAGGGTGAGCGACAAGGCAGCCCAGTCTGCAGACGCGGAAAGGTTGGACAAGACAGGCGCCTGATTTTGTGCGTGTAAAGTCAGGGCCAGGCCAAACAGGGAGAAAAAGAGAAGAAAGCGGGATTTCATGTTTACAATTGTTGACAAAATGGAAGGAGTGATGTTACAACGCAGGTTGGGCAAGCGTTTAAAACGACACGTAATTGCAGTATTTCAACAAACTTGAAGCAAGAATCACGGGTACGGTTGCCCCGCCCAGCAAGGCGAATGTCAACTTTTTTCAGGTTAAATAGGTGGCCTTAATACAAATGGGCTCGCTTTGCGCGAGCCCATTTGTCACAAACAAAACCAACTAAAAACCTACTTTTCGAATTTTGAATCCCCGGACAAACCGTAAACCCGGGTATTCGGTTACATGAAAATTACTCTCTAAACGCAGGCATGTTGCAATGCGCTGCCAGAGCGGAAAAAATTTCCCGATTTTTTGATGAAAAAAAAGTTGTTTCCCTTTTTGCTCATGCTTGTACTGTGCGCCCCCGCCGTTGCCGCAGGGCAGCAATCATGCATGACCGAAGAAATAGCGCGCAGAAACCTCGATCGGTTTCCGGAACTCGCCAGACGCAGTGCGGCCCTCCACCAGGCTATTGCCGGTCTGGCGACCAAGGACGAGGGGCCCGGCCTGCGCGAAGTGCTGCGCATTCCGGTTGTCGTGCATGTGGTGTATAATGGTTCGCTTGAAAACATTTCCGATGCGCAGATACAAAGCCAGATCGATGTGCTCAACAACGATTACCGGCTGCTCAACGCCAATGCGTCTTCCATTCCGGCCGCATTTCAGCCTTTTGCAGCCGATGTAGGTCTGGAATTTTGCCTGGCCGGTATCGACCCTCAGGGGCAGCCCACCAATGGCATCACGCGTACGGCCACGACCTGGCTCAATATTGGCCAGATTCAGGCGCCCGACGGCAGTCCGCGCATCTGCTATACGGCGCTCGGCGGTCACGACGCCTGGGCGCCCGACCAGTACCTCAACATTTGGGTGGCCGGGATCGGCGGCGGCATTCTGGGTTTCGGAACCTTGCCGGGCACAGCCCCTCCGGAGGAAGAAGGCGTGGTGATCGACCCGCGCTATTTCGGCACTACTGGATTGGCCGCGCTTTTCCCGCCCCACCACCTGGGGCGTACGGCCACGCACGAAATCGGGCACTATCTGGGCTTGTTCCACATCTGGGGCGGCAATGAAAACGTCTGCAACGACGATGACGAGGTGGACGACACCCCTGTTCAGCGCGGCCCTTATTTCGGGTGCCCGGCCTATCCGCAATATTCCTGCGGCAACAGCGTCATGTTTATGAATTACATGGATTACACCGACGATGCCTGCATGAGTTTTTTCACACTCGGGCAAAAAGCGCGTATGTGGGCGACCTTGAATGTCGTACATCCGGGCTTGCTAGGCAGTCTTGCGTGCGTTTCAAGTGCCGTGCAGGAACCTCTGCCGGCATCCGGCTTTATGATGTATCCCAACCCGGCCGGGTCAACTGTGCAATTGCAAACCAGCTTCGGGGCGCCCGAAAAGGCCTGGGCTGCGCTGCCCGATGGCCGGAGCGTACCGCTCGACCTGTTGCCGCAGGGCGACAACCAGCTGACGCTCTCTCTTTCGGGCCTCGGCAGCGGTATTTTCATGATCTTTTTACAGGACGAAAACGGTACGATCTATCGGGGAAAACTGGTTCGGCTCTGACCCGGGCTATCCAGCAAAAGGCCGCTGTTGCGAGGTGCAGCAGCGGCCTTTTTTGTCAAAAACGGGTGTAAGGGGCGTCAATAACGCAGTTTTTTCAATTCTCCGTTTTCCTGTTTCAAGAGGTATGCGTCCGGGAAATTGCGTTCACGCAGGCGATAAAGGGCCGTGAGTGCCGATTCGAGGTCGCCATAGCCGGTGAGCATGATGGCGGTTGCTCCGGTTTCTCCGACCGGCCATTTTTCCTGCTTGCCACCCACGCCCTGCACCGATTTCGGATCGAAGTTGTCGAGGTCCGACATGAGACAAACCCGTACCATGTACTGGGTGCCCGCTGCATTGGGGTTGATGGGCAAGGCGGACACCGTGGAGGGAGCCGAGGATACCGATTTCGCAGTTTGTACCGGCTCGGCCAGCATGGGCGTCGTCTGCGCGCCGGCCATTTTTGCCGCTTTGGGCGAGGCGGTCGAAGGCGTAGAATACTGGCTCGGCGCCTCGTTGCTCAACTGAACCGAGGAGATGAAAAAGTTCTGGAGCGAGGCGTCGCTGGCTTTTTCCGTTACGATAATGGCATCCTTGAACCCGCGCTGAATGATCTGGCCTTTGGCTTCCTCGGCATCTTCGTGCGCCGACCAGATACCGACGCGGATTTTCAGGGTTTCGTTTTCGGGCTTCATATACACGTTGCCGATGCCGGAAAGGCTGGAAAATTCGCTGAGATCCACTGATTTGTTGGAAGCCAGCGAAGCGACCTGAACGGCATAACGAATCGGGTTGGATGCGGGTGTTACTTGTGGCGCAGCCGACAAAGGCTGGGTGCCGACCACCGGCGCGCCTTTGGCCGAAGACGACTTGACGCTTTCAGTGCTGTATGTCGCTGGTGCAGCAGCGGCGTTATTGACGACTAACTGCGGGTCGGCATTTTTTTCAGGCACCACAAAAGAGCCTTTGACCGTTTGTTGCACTTGTTTGTTGACCGTTTCTGCTTCGGCTTTCGTAGCAAACACACCGAGGCGCAGGCGACTCATTTTATCATCCTGCACCGTGTACAAATTGCCGAGCGGTTGCAGGGAATTGTATTTTTTGATGTCGGCCTGCGAGAATTCCTGCGGTTGGGCTGCGAGCTGAACGGCATATCCGGTCGTTGTAGCGGGCGTCGGGGTGGCAACAGGGGCAGTTTTGGCAGCCATCATTTTTGCCGGCGAAGCTTGCGGAGCCGGAGCCATTTGCGGCGAAGTATTGTACTGGGCAGGCGTTTCGGCCACGGCCGGCGCTGCTGGCGTGGTGCCGGCGCCGGGCTGAAGAATAACAGGAGCAATGGTGCGAGCCGTATTGTTTACACTGACCAGGTAGTTCATGACCTCCTGTTGGTAGCCTTTTTTCAAAAATGTAAACTGATAGTAGCCACCGGCTTCCAGGTTGAAAATGTAACGGCCCAGGTTGTTGGTGGAGGTGGTCATAATCTGGCCATTGGGCAGTTTTTGCGCTTTGACCGTCACGGCAGGCACTTCGTTCATGCTTTCTCCGTCCATGACGGAGCCGGTGTACGTACCGCTGGTTCCAGCGGCGATGGGCACTATCGGAGCGCTCAGCGGACTCAAAGACACTGACTTGGCGCCGAAACTGGAGGAAGTGATCGGGATAACCGCTTCTTCATACCCTTTTTTACTCACCACCATGCAGCAGGTAGTACCGGCCGGCAGCTGAAAAGCGATACTGCCGCTGGCATCCGTCGTCTTGCTGCCAAGCGCACAGGTGCTGAGGTCGACCCGTGCATTGCTCAAGGGCTGTCCCATAGCGTCGTAAAGTGTCAGAGAATGATCGACCAGCGAACCGTCGGCCGATTCCGGCGCGACAGACTCCGTAGCATACGAAGCAGGTTGTTGGGGCTGCGCCGGTATGCCGCTGCGCGAACTTAGCGCGGCATTGGACGGAGAGGGCTCGGGCTCCCGGTAAACATCTGCCGAGGGCAGTGTATTCAGGGTGACGGTCAGGTTTTTTTTGCCGGAGGAACGAATGGCCAGGTCTGTCGACTGGTAGCCGGCTTTTTTCACAGCAGCATTGCAATCTGCCTGACCGGAGGTGACGGCGAAGGAATACTGCCCTGCCGCATTGGTGCGCATAACACCTGCCCCGCAGGCAGAAAAGTCAATTTCAGCATCGGCGAGGGGGGTGCGGTATTCGTCGAGGACCGTGATGACAAACTCGTCGAGTTTTTTGTGCACTTGCCAGATATCTTCATTGCCCCTTCCGTCGGGTCGGTTGCTCGTCAGGTAGCCGATATTGTCGGCGGCGCTGAAAACGAAGCCGTAATCGTCGCGGGAAGAGTTCACACCTGGGCCGAGGTGAAAAATATTGGTTACTTCCCAAGCCTGCAATTCGGCGCGGAAAACATCCATGCCGCCAAAGCCGCGGTGGTAGTCGGAACTGAAAAACAAATTTTCACCATCGAAAAAAGGTGTGATTTCATTGCCCGGGGTATTCAGCGGGGCGCCCAGGTTGCTGGGGGTCGACCAGGTCGTGCCCGTCCATTCGCTGACATAAATATCCCATCCGCCCATGCCGTCGGCGCGATTGCTGGCAAACCAGAGCGTATTGCCATCAGCCGAGAGGCAGGGGAATCCGGTGGCGTAATCCGAACCGTTGTAGGGGAAAGCCCTCACATTTTTCCACTCCCCGTTGTCCACATCGGCGGTGTAGAGGCTCATGGTCAAGCCTTTTTCAGCGACCTGGCGCGCGCCGTTGATGTAGTTGTTGCGGCAAAAAACGACCTTTTTACCATCGGCGGAAAAGCTGAGCGGGCCTTCGTTCCAGGTATTTTGCAGGTCGCTACGCAGGAATTCGGGCTTTTGCAAAAAGCCGTCGGTGGCATTGCGTTGCGTCACGAAAGGCTGATTAGTAGCGCTGCTGCCCGACCAGTCGGTGGTTGATTTTGCGTTGGTCTTACGTTTGATGTCCGTACGCGCAGAGTTATACACGATTCGGTTGCCGTAAAAAACCGGGGCGTAATCGGCGGCTTCGGTATTCAGCGGTTCCAGTTTGGGAATGTACAACGCATCCTTGTTGGATGCGGCAATGGCATAATCGCACATGTTGGCGAAGTGGTTGCCAACCGATGGATTGCCTTCCGCAAAAAACTGAAACCAGGTTTTGGCAGTGATATAATCGCCGGTCATCATCAGCGCCTTGCCGTAGCGGAGCATAACCTCGGGGTCCATGCCGGGGGCGTTCGTGGCGCGTTCGTAAAAAGGCAGGGCTTCTTCCGGCCGGTTAGTTTGTACATAACAATCAGCGATACGGGCGAGTGCGCGCGCATTGTTCGGGTCGCTTTGGAGTACCTTTTCGTAGCTCGAACGCGCGATGTTATAGGCGTAAAGGTCAAATTGTTTGTCGGCGCGCAGAAGATCGTCCTGCACATTGGATTGATTTTGGGCTGACAGGCGGATCGCGGCGAAAAGCAGGGCTGCGATACCGACCACCACACGGATTGACGTGTTCATAAGCGGTATGGTTTTGCCAATGAAAGCGGTTAAGAAGCTATTTTTTTGAAAATACAGTTTCGGCAAAGCATGCGAAAACCGCCTGACGAGTTGGCCTGACGTTTCCCCAAAACAGGAAGCAAGCCGAAATCAGGATAGTGGAGGGACCATCTTTTGAAAAGGGACGACGCAAAGGTAAGTGCATTTTTCATACACTGCCATACCTTTTTGGCTGAATGCCAGGGATATAGCGTTTTTCCCGGACGTTGATCTATTCTTGTTGACAATTTCCCCCAAAACGAAAAAGCCGGACGCTGTCGGTTGACAACGTCCGGCTTTAACTTTTAGGTAACTTACCCGGCTTCCGATTACTGGTTGCCGCCGCCTGCGCGGTAGATATATTTGTCGATGCTTTGCCAGTCGTTCGAGTTCAGGTTGGCAAAATCTTTTTTGAGGCGCTGGTAGGCTTTGAGCGCGGCTTCCTTGTTGCCCTGGTACTCGTTGAGCATGCCCAGTTTTTTGCAATAGTAGGATTTCAGCAGTGCGCTGTTGCCGGTGTTGCTGGCCGACTCGTAGTAGTCCAGCGCTTTGGCAAAGTCCTTCTTTTCGGCATAAACATCGCCTAAAAGGCCTTTTTTCAGGGTGGGCAGCATGTCGCCTTCGGCGTCGAACTCTTCCAGGTATTTCTGGGCGTTGTCAAAATCGCCTTTGTACAGGTAGCAAACGCCGGCGTAGTATTTGGCCAGGTTGCCGGCCGATGTGCTGCCATATTTGTCGATGACGGTCAGGAAACCGTCGGCGCCACCGCCGGGGTTGTTGAGCGCCAGATCGAAAGAATCGCGTTCGAATTGTTGTTGGGCCTGCCACATGGAGGCTACTGCTTCTTCCTGCTGAGGAGCGATAACGAGGCTTTTATAACCCCACCATGCGGCTGCAAGAACGGCTACTGCTGCAACGGCGTAAACCAGATAATTTTGATATTTTTCCCAAAACGGCTGGGAAGGCGCTTGCACTTCCTGGATTTCTTCGATGGTTTCCGTCTGGGCGACTTTGCGTTTTGCCATTGTTTTTACTCAAAAATTAAAAGTTAATTGCTCTGTCTTCCGGCTTTTGCCAAAAGGCCCGCAAAAGTAGGGAAAGTTCGCTTCGTCAAAAGGTTACGGTCAAAAATTATTGCTGTTTGTCCGACACATTCTGCATTTTTCCCTCAAAATGCCGCATCAGGCGTGGCCGGAGCGAATTATTTGCGCAAAAAATCGATCAGCGCCAGGCGAATATCGTTGCGCAAATCGGTCTTGTCGGAACTGGCGGGTTTCACCAGACTGAGCACATCGGGGTTGGTGGTGCCTTTCCCGTCGGCCGCGGCAGCCGTTTTCAGAAAACCCATATTCTGTTCGTTGCCGGTGAGCAAAAAATCGGGCAGTACAACCCGGTAGCTCCGCGCGGCGTCGAGTGGTTTTTCGGCAATTAGCCAGCGTTTTCCGCCTTCGTCGTAGCGCGCGCCGGCGATCTGGAGGTATCCGCCATTGCCCTTGTTCGAGCGGCCCGCATCGAGCGTTTGCAGCAAAAGACTGCCTTTCATTTCCACTTCCGACAAGCCGCCGCCAAACGGCAGCATACGAACGATGTCGAGCTCGGTCAGCGTGCCGCTCAATACGTCATCGACGCGGATGGACCCGCTGTTGAGCAACGCGCATTCGGGTTTGGTGCGCGATGCCGACAGCATGGCAGCCGTTATCATTTTGCCGGCTTCCGTTTGTTCGTTGCGCACAACAGCCTCTCGGCAATCGAGGGGCGCTTTCAGATCGGTTACTTTTTTGGCAGGGTCAAAACCCGAGCTCGCGAGCGATTCGTTTTTGATTTTTTCCCAGCGGGCCACCACGGCAGCCGTGGCAGGTTCGTCGGCAATGCTGCCGTCGATATGGCGCAATTGCGAACTGAGCGTCGCCTTTTTGGTCTTTGTATTGAAGCGGAGCGTATGCACATACACGCTGCGGGCGTTGGCGTCGGCCTTGGCTACCACGGAATTGCCGGCATGGCGAAGCATGTTGGTATGGTCGTGGCCGCCCATGAACAGGGGCACATCGGGCAACATGCCGGCCAGTTTGAGGTCGTCGGCGATATCGAGGTGCGTCAGGCCGACCACGACATCTGATTTGGTTTTCAGGTCGTTATATTGTTGCACGGCGGTATTGAAAGGGTCGGTGTAACTCACCCAGGGCTTGCGGCCCGTGCCGATAAGCACGCCGAACAAGCCTATCCGAACGCTGGTGCCGTCGGCGTCTTTTATGGTGACAACGGCGTTGTCGGGACAGTTGGTTTTGGCGCCGTTGGTATTTTTAAAAAAGGGCGACAGGCTGCCTTCGGCATTTTTCATCCGCACATTGGCGCCCAGCCAGGTAAATCTGGACTCGTCGAGGCGCGCCTGCAAATCGGCCTGGTCGTCGTAATCAAATTCGTGGTTGCCAAAAACCACCCAGTCGAGGCCAAGGGTATTGAGGGTTTCCACCATGTGCTTGCCCCGAATCCGTTTGCCTTCGTATTTCAGGGTGCCGATGACGGAGGGGCTGATAAAATCGCCGGCCAGCACGGTGATCACATTCGGATTCTTTTTCAGCAATTCCTGCCTGATGGTGGCGACGCGCGCCAGTCCGCCCGTGTTGTCCGAAGGCATGGGAGATATTTCGTACACGTCGTTCATCTGGAGAAAAACGACCTCGATCACCCCGTCGTCGTCGCTGGTGGCTGTCGTACGGCGGGCGGGGTCACAGGCACTCAACAGCGCACAGAACAAAAGCAGGGCAAAGGCATGAATGGTTCGCATGGTAAAAGTTTTGTTTCCTGAATTCGGCAGAATCGCCGGAATTTGCCGCGAAATTAGGGCGCTGCCGGCAATTACCATCCTCCCGGCGTGCGCCGCCCGCTTTACACCAGCAATATATCCGTCATGGCGATGAATAACGATCCAATTGCATCACCCCGCCTCTTGTGGCAGCCGGCCCGGCCCGATATGCAAAGCAGCCACCTTGCACAATATGTACAATGGCTCTCGCAACACGTGCAGCCGGCTTTTTTGCAAAAACACGGATTGCACGGCTCGTTCGATCCCGAAAAATATGATTTCAGCGGCGGCGGCAGTCTTTACCACGACCTCTGGCAATGGTCGACCGAGCAGCCGGATGTATTTTGGGAAAGTATCTGGTCGTATTTCAGGGTCATCAGTCATTCGGACTGTTCGGCAGTGCAGAGCAAGGAGGAAATGCCCGGCGTTCGGTGGTTTGAGGGCGCTACGCTCAATTATGCCGAGCATGTTTTTCGCCAAAAAACAGCGCAGCGCCCTGCAATTCTGTTTAAAAACGAGCGTAACCCGCTCGAAGAAATATCATGGGCCGAGCTTGAATCCCGTACGGCCTCGCTCGCCGCCTGGTTGCGGGCGCAGGGTATTGGCCGGGGCGACCGGGTGGCGGCCTATTTGCCCAACAGCCCCCACGCAGTCGTGGCAGTGCTGGCCTGTATGAGCATTGGCGCTGTGTGGTCGAGCTGCTCGCCCGATTTCGGAGCAGCCAGCGTGGCCGACCGTTTTGCACAGATCGAGCCCCGCGTGCTGATTACCTGCGACGGCTACGCCTATGGCGGAAAGTCGTTCGACAAAAGCGACACGGTGCGCGAGCTGTGCGGGCTGTTGCCCAGTGTGGAAAAAGTGTTGTGGGTGCCCTACCTCGACGCAGCCTCGGCGCCGCACGGCATTCCGAATGCCAGTCTGTGGGACGAAGCGCTGAATGCCTTCTCCTGTTCCGTGCTGGATCATTTTGAGGCCTTGCCCTTTTCACATCCATTGTGGGTACTGTATTCATCGGGCACCACTGGCGTACCGAAGGCTATTACGCATTCGCACGGCGGCAATTTGCTGGAACACCTGAAATACCTGCACCTGCACAACGATGTCCGCCCGGGAGAACGTTTCTTCTGGTTCTCCACGACCGGCTGGATGATGTGGAATTTTACGGTCGGCGCTTTGCTTACCGGCGCCACCATCGTGTTGTACGACGGCAGCCCGGGCTACCCCGACCTGAGTGCGCTGTGGGCTTTGGCCGAGACCGCCCGAATCACTCATTTCGGCACCAGTGCGCCGTTTCTGGTCAGTTGCCGTAAAGCCGCGTTGTCGCCCCGCGAACGGTTCGATTTGAGCGGCATGCGGTCCATCGGGTCAACGGGGTCGCCCTTGCCTCCTGAAGCATTCGACTGGGTGTATGAACACATCGGTAAAAAAATCTGGCTTTCGTCGATGGCCGGCGGCACCGACGTCTGTACCGCCTGGGTGGGCGGCTGCCCGCTGCTGCCCGTTTGGCAGGGAGAAATTCAGTGTATCTGCCTGGGCTGCGCCATGGAAGCCTGGGACGAAGACGGGCGCCCGCTGCCGAATGGAGAAGTGGGCGAAATGGTCGTCACCAAAGCCATGCCTTCGATGCCCGTATTTTTCTGGAACGATACGGAGGGCCAGAAATACCGCTCGAGTTATTTCGAGCAATGGCCGGGCGTATGGCGGCACGGCGACTGGATTCGGCTCACCGACCGGGGGACAGTGGTCATTCTCGGTCGTTCCGATGCCACGCTCAACCGGCAGGGGGTACGGATCGGCACGGCCGAAATTTACCGCGCCCTCGACCAGTTGCCCGAATTGCGCGACACCCTCATTGTCAATCTGGAACGCGCCGACGGCACCGACTGGATGCCCTTGTTCGTGGTGTTGAACCCCGGTCAAACGCTCGACGAAGCTTTGAAAAACAAAATCCGGCACTCGCTGCGCACAGCGTACAGCCCGCGTCACGTGCCCGACGACATCATCGTGGCGCCCGATATTCCGTACACCATCTCCGGAAAAAAAATGGAGACGCCGGTCAAAAAGATTCTGCTACGGCGTCCGCTCGACAAGGCGTATAACCGCGATTCGATGCGCAATCCCGAAGCGATGGATTTTTTCCTCGGCCTGGCCGCCGAATTGAACTGGGGCGGATAAAACTGCGTGCAACCTTTGACGACACAAACGGTCTTTGGGGCAAACGACAAGCTCCCGATCACAGGACAGGTTAGTTGAGTGTAAGGGATCAATATTTTACAACACAAATTTATCAGCTATGAAAATTCGTTTGCCGTTAGCCCTTGTTGCCTTGCTGGTTTGCAGCGGTCTTTTTGCCCAAAAAAATACGGAGACCCGCACGGTGTCCGGTTTTGAAAAACTCGAAGTGTCCGGTGGTTTCGACCAGATCACCCTGGTGGCAGGGTCCGAAGAAAAAGTCAGTATCGAAGCCGATGGCGTTGCCCTGGATAAAATTGTCACCGAAGTCAAAGGCAATGCCCTCGACATTCACATGAAAAAAGGCAGTTACAGCGGTTACAAGGTCCGGATGACCGTCACGTACCGGAAATTGACGGAAGTCAGCAGCAGCGGCTCCACCGATTTCGTAACGGCAACGCCCATCAAAGGTGACTCCTTTGAATTCAACATGAGTGGCTCGGGCGATTTTAAAGGCACTTTCGAAGTCAAAAAACTGTCGGTCAACATTTCCGGCTCGGGCGACGTGCAGGCCAGCGGCTCCGCCGAACGGCAGGAATATGCCATCAGCGGCTCGGGCGATGTAAAAGCCAGCGACCTGAAAGGCAAATCAGCCGAAGTTGCCATCAGCGGCTCAGGCGATGTTGTGCTGAATGTTGACGGGCCAGTGAAGACAGCGGTGTCGGGCTCGGGCAGCGTTGACAACAGGAATTGATACGGGGAAACCTCCCCTCGAAGCATGTTTGGCATTGCGCTTTGACGCGCGGACGAATTCGGGTCGGTATTCACGGTTCAAATTCGCCCGCGCGCTTTTATTTTCGCCCCGATGGAACGCCTGCTGAATCCCGATGAATTGCTGTCTGAACTGCGGACGCGCGTCTTGCTAGACGTGCGTTCACCCGGCGAATATGCGCAGGGGCACATCCCGGGAGCCTTGAGTTTTCCGCTGTTTACCGACGAGGAAAGAGCCAGGGTAGGTACGATTTATAAACAACGCGGAAAAGACGCGGCCATGTTGCTGGGGCTTGACATCGTGGGCCCCAAAATGGCGGGCTTCGTACGCGAAGCGGCTACCCTGGCCCCAGGGAAAAAACTCGCCGTACACTGCTGGCGAGGCGGTCAGCGCAGCCGAAGCATGGCCTGGCTGATGCAAACCAGCGGGTTCGACGTGGTCACATTGAGCGGTGGATACAAATCATTTCGACGCTACGCACTGGATTATTTTGAACGTTTGCCGTTCCGTTTTGTCGTTGTAGGAGGCCGAACGGGCTCGGGCAAAACGCATATTTTGCATGCCCTGCAGGCGCAGGGCGAGCAGGTGCTCGACCTCGAAGGGCTCGCCCGGCACAAGGGTTCTTCGTTCGGCAGTATCGGAGAACTGCCCCAGCCCACCGTCGAGCAGTTTGAAAACGACCTGATGATGCGGCTTCACGAGCTCGATCCGGGCCGAAGGGTTTGGGTTGAAAATGAAAGCCGCTCGATCGGTCGGGTTTATATCCCCGAAGGCCTGTGGCAGCAAATGAAACGTTCGCCGCTGCTCAATATCGAGATCCCGCATCGGGACCGGGTGCAAAACCTGGTGGCGGATTACGCACATTTTCCGGTCGCGGAACTGGAGGCAGCATTTCAGCGGATCGACCGGAAACTGGGCGGGCTCCGTTTGCAGAATGCCCTGGAAGCCTTGCAAAACGGCAATTTTGTCCTTGCAGCCGAACTTGCCCTTGAATATTATGACAAAACCTACCAGCACGGGCTCGACAACAATCCTTCTCCCGACATACACATGCTGGCCTTCGAGCACAGTGATTTTGAAAAAATAGCAGCCTGCTGTCTCGGAATTGCCGCAGGCTTTTAAATTTGTGCATTGTTTAATCCAATCCTGCCAATAAAAAGCGTTTTCCGTAGGTTTTAATCGCCGCTTTTTGCCAAGTACGCTTCAAAGCCATTCTCCATGGCATGTGGTATCATTCTCTTGGCGACACTTGTTTTTTACGTTTTTCCTATGCGCAATCGAAGTCTCCCTTTCGTTTGCCTTTCACTGTTCCTTTCGGTAGTATTGCCTAATGCCGGCCGGACGAACGTGATTGGCTTTGAAGTATCCCCCGTCTTCACGGGAGAGGAGTTTCGTTTGCTTGTGCAGGCCAGGTTCAGGGGCGATGCCGACGGAACGACAGTTGTTTCCTTGCCATATTCATACGGCGGCACGACCGCCTTGTACCGTTGTATTCGAGTAGTTGGAGCAGAGGCCCTGCTGGATACCGTCCGTTACACCGAAGATTCGTCCGGCCTGGTTTTGCGCCATGCGCCAGGGCAATTGGTCACATTGCGTTACGAAGTTTTTCAGGATATACCAGGCGAACGCGTTTCGATGCGCTATGGTTTCAGGCCTTTGCTGCAACCCGGCTGGTTTCATGTTTTGGGAAGTTGTCTTTTTTTATTGCCACAAGACTGGCGGCGCTACGATGTAGCGATCGACTGGGTAAAATTTCCTTCCGACTGGGTACTTCACAACAGTTTCGGTTCGCAAAAAACGCATCAGGAAATAAATGTGGAGGGCAACAGCTGGCTGGAATCGGTCTTTGTGGGGGGCGATTTCAGGGTTTTGCAAACCAGCGTCGCCGACCGGCCTGTTTACCTGGCTTTGCGGGGCGGCGGATGGTCGTTCAGCGATAGCAGTTTGCTGGAAATGTTGAGGAGTACGGTTGAGATACAAAGGAATTTCTGGAGAGACCGGGACATACCCTACTACACCGTCACCCTGCTTCCTCTGGCTCCGCGGCCGGCGATGGGCGGCGCACGCAACTATGCGCAGTATCAATATATGGGCATTGGCCTGACCAATTCTTTTGCCGCTTTCGCCACCCCTTCACCCGGCTTGACCCTCGATGACCTCTGTCATTTGTTTCATCATGAATTGATGCACGACTGGATCGGGTGCAAGATTCGCAACGGCGGACCGGCCGACGATATGAGTTTCGGGTGGTTCAGCGAGGGCTTTACCGAATATTTTGCCTACAAAAACATGCTGGCCGGCGGCTTCATCACTCCCGAACAATATGTCGAACGCCTAAACCTCAATTTTATCGACCCGCTTTACGCCCAGCCGATGGGACAGGTATCGAACAAACTGGTCGCTTCCGGTTTTTTTCATTGTCAGGACATTGCGCAACTGCCTTACCAGCGCGGCTGCATTTTTGCTTTTTATCTGGACAATGCCATCAAACAGCACAGTGGCGGACAGGCAGACCTGCATGATTTCATGCTGGAAATGCTGGACCATTATTATGAAGCGGATCGCGACCTTTTTTCCGATTTTGACTTTTTCCTCAAAAATTTGTCCAGGTACCTGGGTGAAGATGCACGCCCCCTTTACCAACGATATATTAATCAGGGGGAATTGATTCCGCTGGAAACCTACCGGCTTCCGCCTTACTGGCGGTTCATTGTTGATCTTGACGGACTGCCTATTCTGCAACTGGACCAGACTGTGCCGGGATGGCGAGAAGGCATGATGCGCTAGGCGCATGGCAGTATGCGAAATAGCGTACCTTTGGAGGGCATCTCTTTCCCTTTTTCCCAAACAGGAACGATGCTTTTTGCCCAACCATCCACACTACCTTGTCGTTATGCATTATCATTCATTAGGACTCGTACCGCCCAAACGCCACACCCAGTTTCGTCAGCCCGATGGCAGCCTTTACCACGAAGAATTGTTCAGCACCGAGGGTTTCAGCAACCTGTATTCGCTGGTGTACCATTGCCATCCGCCGACACAGATCGTCCAGGTTGGCGATCCGATCAATGTGGCGCCGAGGGTTGTTCACGACAAACAACTAAAACATCGCTGTCTGAAAGGTTTCAATGTGGTTTCTGCCGACGATTACCTTGAGTCGCGCAAACCTGTACTGGTGAACAACGACTGCAAGATCATTCTGGCATCGCCGCGGCACAGCATGCACGATTATTTTTTTAAAAATGCCGATGCCGACGAGGTGATCTTTATTCATGAAGGATCCGGCATGTTGCACACGATGTACGGAAAGATTCGGTTTGGGTACGGCGACTATCTCGTCATACCGAGGGGTACGACATATCAAATGGCTTTCGATACGACGGAAAACCGGCTTTTGATTGTAGAAAGTCATGGCCCGATCACTGCTCCCAAACGATATCGCAACGAGTTTGGCCAATTGCTTGAACATTCGCCCTTTTGCGAGCGGGATATCCGTAAACCGGTCGAACTGGAAACTTATAACGAACGCGGCGACTACCTTTTTTATATAAAAAAGCAAGACAACATTTATCCCTATCACTATCTCGCTCATCCCTTCGACGTAGTCGGCTGGGATGGCTATGTGTACCCTTATGCTTTTTCAATTCACAATTTTGAGCCCATCACAGGCAGGGTTCACATGCCTCCGCCCATCCACCAGACCTTCGACGGCCACAACTTTGTGATTTGTTCGTTTGTGCCGCGTCTTTACGACTACCACCCGCAGGCCATTCCGGCGCCTTACAACCATTCGAATATCGATTCCGACGAGGTGTTGTATTATGTCGACGGCGATTTCATGAGCCGAAAACACGTCGAAAGGGGAATGATCACCCTGCATCCAGGGGGTATTCCGCACGGGCCGCACCCCGGCACGGTTGAAAAAAGCATTGGCGCCAAAGAGACGCGTGAACTGGCTGTTATGGTCGACACCTTCCGTCCGTTATTGATGACTGATTATGCAGTTGCAATTGAAGAACGGGAATATTATCAGTCCTGGCTCCCAAATGCGACGGCATCCAATGGTCAGCATTGATCCTGAAAATCAAAAAGCGGCTGTCAACATTGTTCGACAGCCGCTTTTTTTTGTACAACCTGGCTTTTCCTAGCGATTTCCGCCCCAGATACGAAACAGCAGCAGGAAAAAACTGGAAAGCAGGGCGGCGGGGAGGCTCAGAATGGCCAGCAGAATGTGTAAAGGGAGTGGATTTGGGGCAGGTTCCTGAAATTCAACCGGCGGTGGCGCCACAGTTGGAGGGGGTAGCTCGGAGCAAAGCGGTTTATTCATAGCAGTAATGATTAATTAAAATGTTCAGACGTGTTATAATGGTCTGACAAAGATCGGATTAAAATTCGTTTTGCTTCTTTTTGCCGTAAAATATACTGCTCAAAACGCTTAACAGGTAAAAAAATTGCCCCGGCTCATTCGCCAGGGCAAATAACCAAATCAAACTTTCTGGTGAAGTTTTATCTTGTACGGCTGCCGGTCAGAGCCATTTGTTTACTTTTTCAAAATCGAGGTAATACAGAATCTTGATCGAAAAACTGTTGGACCCTTCATAGTCGGGCAAATGCCCCACATGATACCAATAGCCTTCGCGGACGCGCATACCCGAATCGGCATGGCTGACGCCATTTTTATAAACAATAAGAATATCGCTGCCGGGAGCGAAGCGCCAGGTGTAAACGAGGTCGATATTGAAAAAATTAACTGCAATATCATTGAGTGGCACTCCGTCGGCACTGGCGCCGGTGTATGCCGAAGGTACCAGTTCGCCATTGGCGTCGAGCCCGAAGAACCGGCTGTATGAAGCTTTTTGCCAGTAGTGGCGCGCATACAGGGAGAGGTTCATCAGGGTATTGAACGAGTAGGTAAAATTGAGGCTGTTGTTCAGCCCGACCACATTTCTGCGTCCCATAAGTACCGGATTTTCAGGGAGTTGTTCGAAACCCACGGCGTCTTCCTGGATTTCCCAGGGCCAGAGCCCGCCGATGCCGTTCCAGGCAAGTTCATTGCCCAGATTCAGGCCAAGAGACAATTTGTCGGAAGCGCGCCAGCGCACGCCTGCGTAGAGGCTTGTGGCACGGCGACCTTTCTCCCTGACAAAACGAGCGCCGCCTTCGACATACATAGTCAGTCGCTTGCGGTGATCGCTGTTGTACCAGGCATAGAAATTGGCCCGTGCGGGCAGGTGGTAGTAGGTTTTGAAATCATTGGTACGCGGTTCGAAGTAATCGTTTTCGCCCAACGGCGCGAAGTTGGAATTGAAGCCAAAATTTTGAAAATTCCGGGTGTTTCCGCCAAAATTAAAGCCGAAGGTCGTCTCCGTCCACTGGCCGAAGGGCTGATACAAAGCCCCGTTGTACATCCAAAGGCTGGACCAGTAGTTGTTGAGTTTCCACCAAGGTTCGTAGCGGTTGTAATTGATCCAGAGCACGTGGCTGACCTCGTTGGGGCTGAACAAAAAACCGAGGTCATTAGGGTTGTAGCGGTCGCTTTCCAGGTTAAAATCGCTGCCCCATAAAAAGTTGCCGCTGGTTTTGGCTGCGCTCAATGCAACGGTGTAGCCTGTTTCGCGAGCGTCGGGTGCGATCCGATTGCTCAGAACTGCTTTACCGTTCAGGCCATAGCTTTGCGATTTGTTTTTCAGGTTGAACAGAAATCCGGAAACATTGGCGTCCAGTTCGGCTCCTGAGCGCATTACGTTGGTATTGATAAAAGTGATGGAAGAATTGTTTTTCAGGTTTTGGTCAAGTACCAGGATGTTGTTGTTGGTAAAAGGAGAAACCTGCACTTTGTTTTGTGCGCCTGTTTCCTCATCGGTTTCCACGATATGTTTTGCATCTTCAATAGCATTAAAAATGCCTATGCCCAACCCTTTTTTGGTACGCCCCGAGATTTTCGTGGCGTTCAGCAACTGGGCATTCGCGCCTATCCGTCGGGAGTAAAAGAGGCCGCCTTTGTTGAAAAGTTCTGTGCCTTCGGTAAAGAAGGGGCGGTTTTCCTGAAAACGCACTTCAAAGGGAGAGAGATTCAGCACTTGCTGATCGGAGCGCACCTGGCCAAAATCCGGAATAACGGTTGCGTCGAGTGTAAAGGCTTCATTGATACCATATTTTACATCCAGGCCGAGGGTCCATGGGAAGTTCCAGCCGGCTCCGGACTGGTTGTACAAGTTATCGGCGTAGCCTGCGATAAAAGGAGTGGCGCTCAGGCGTAGCGGGGCTTTGATATCGCGAATGCCGGTCATGATACCTGTTTGAGCCAGAGTGCCGTTGATGTCCGCTTTTATTTCGTTCCAGGAATCATTTTCGCCGTTTCGTTTGATGACCCTGTAAAAATTTACGCCCCATTCCTGCACCTCTTTTTTGGGAAATCGGAGGGCGCTGTAGGGAATAGCCATTTCGACCACCCAGCCATCAGGAGTAATTTTTGCTGCGGATTGCCATACGGCATCCCAGGCGGGGTCTTCGCCGTCGTTATTTCCGTTATTGGAATTAGCGTTTGCGAGGCTGAATTTGGAATCGAGTTGGACATTATCCGGCGAAACGCCGAATTGTACAGCGTTTTGCCCATCGCGATAGGTGTCGATGAGGATGGAAAACTGGTCGGAGTTTTCGAGTTCGTCCCGTTTGGTAATTCGGTGAAAAATGGAATCCGGACGGGAGTCGTAACAATACGCGCCGACGTAAAGGGCAACGTCATCGTAAAGTACTTTGACTACGGTGCGCTGTGTAGCTGGTTGGCCTGGTGTGGGCCAAAAGAAGAGAAAATTGGTAGCGGGTGTTGCCTGAGACCAGGCTGGCTCATCGAGTGTAGCGTCAAGTTTAACGGGAGCCTGAACTCGAAGTGCTTCCAAATTTTTTTTGGGCGCCATTTGGGATTGGGCCATCATTTTGGGCATGGCCATCGCCAGGAGGGCGAACAGCAAATATTGCCTGATATACATTTCTGGTCTGTTTTTGTTTTCGATGCAAAAGACCAGTTAATCGTGGGAAAGTTGCAAAAAGGTCGGCGAAAAACGGTTGCGGAGACTTGAACAGCGAAAAAAAGTACAAAAAAAACCGCTCTGCGATGGGCGTGCAGAACGGCGCTTGTCAGGGTGATACCGGTTTTTGAGAATCAGGAGTAATATGCTGACGGTTAAATTAGTTTTTGGAAGCAGGCTGGTTGTTGCGAGCAGGCACGGCTCCTTTGCCGCGCCTGCTCCAACCAGTGTTGGGAAACATTAGTCGAATCCTTCTTCCTTCTATTTGAAACGCGATGTGAAAAACATTTGCGTTTTTTGCGTTGGAAATGAGAGTATTTGCTCGGTGACCAGGTTAGTCGGGTGGCGATCATGTACTTGAAACGTAGGGTTGGGGAAAAGTCACATAAAAAACTGGTTTATTAGGGAAAGATTTGGAAGTGTTTGGGGGTTGTTAAAGAAAGAGGCCTTAATATTTATGAAGAAATAACCAACAAAAATCAAAATCATGTACCAAAAATTAAGATTTTTTTTATTGTCAATTTGGGCATATTTCAAATTCAAAAAATCCTACTCTCAGGACGGAGAAGATATTGTATTGCAATCTTTTTTTGAGGGTCAAAAAGGTTACAGGGGTTTTTACGTGGATGTGGGAGCACATCATCCTGTTCGTTTTTCTAATACCTGGCACTTCTACAAAAACAATTGGAGAGGGATCAACATTGACCCTACGCCTGGAAGCATGACTCCTTTTCGTTTGTTAAGAAGGAGAGATGTTAACCTAGAAATAGGAATAGGGAGAGTACCAGGCGAATTAACATTTTATTGTTTTAACGAACCTGCTTTAAATACTTTTGACGATACAGTTGCGAATGAAAGAAATAAAAAAGATCCTTATTATATCATTAAAGAAGTCAAGATCCCTTTGGTGCCACTATCAGATATTTTAGAAAAAAACATAGTACCGAATCAGAATATAGATTTTTTATCAATAGATGTTGAGGGGCTTGACTTAGAGGTTTTAAAATCAAACAATTGGGAGAAGTTTAGACCAACCTTTGTTTTAATAGAAGATCACTCTTTTAACATAGATTATCCATGGAAATCTACGATATATCAATATTTAACATCAATAAATTACAAAATAGTCGCAACACTCAAAAGGACTATAATATACAGAAAACAAAACGATTAAAACATCAAACAGCACTTGATGATTTTGTCGCATAAGCGACAAAATCATCATTTTTTTCACCTTTCTTTGTTTTTTACGCAAATAACACTACTTTTATTTTGGTTTATAAACAATTTTTATCTATTAAATCTTTTCCAAAAATGAAAGTCAATTATTTCGCGGTGTTTTTTATAGTTTTCTATGCCTCATCAGACAACGATTTAAAGGCACAAAAGGACACAGAGTTTTGGTTTGTTGCCCCTGAGATTTCCCAAGGTGCCAATAATTACGATAGGCCAACAGCATTTAGGATTTCCACCTATTCAATACCAGCAGATGTGACGATAAGCCAGCCTGCAAATCTTGCGTTTCCAACTCAAATACTGTCTATCCCAGCTAACTATAGCAGTACCTTTTCATTTCCTCCATATTTTGACTTTGTTGAAAACACTCCTCCAAATTCAATTTTGAGCAAAGGATTTCACATTACTTCTAGCGCCCCGTTATCAGTATATTATGAAGTAATTGGGGAGTATCAGTCAAACCCTGAGATTTTTTCACTTAAAGGAAAAAACGCATTGGGTAGATCATTTTATATTCCTTTCCAAAATATTGTTGATAATTCTTCTGCCTACTCTCCCGCACCATATTCATCTTTCGACATAGTTGCTACTGAAGACAATACATCTGTAACAATTACGCCTAGTAAATCCATTGTTGGGCATAGCGCCGATATACCATTCACGTTAATGCTAAACAAAGGGGAGACTTATTCAGCGACATCCCTTTATCAATCTGGCAGTCAGCACCCAACAGGCTCGTATGTGTTATCAAATAAGCCAATTGCAATTACTGTCAAAGATGACCTAATAGAAAGCGGGTTATACTACAGCAACTACTGTCGAGACTTAGTGGGGGATCAATTAGTACCGACAGATAAGGTTGGGAATAAATATATTGTTCAAAAAGGCTTACTATCAGGAACAGAATTTGTTTTTGTAATACCTGTGACTAACAATACAGTAGTAAAACTAGATGGGACTGTATTTAGCACATCAAGTGCTGGCCAGACATTAGTAGTTCCAATTTCTGCTGGCAGCCACCTTATTGAGTGTAGTGCACCCTGTTATGTATGGCAATTAACAGGTAATGGCTGTGAAGTCGGTGGAGAAATACTTCCACCCCTAGATTGTTCAGGTTCATCTGAAATTCGTTTTTTTAGAACCAATAGCGAGCCTTTTATTTTATATCTTGTTACAGAAAACGGCAGTCAAGATAATTTCTACTTAAATAACAACAATACTTATATAAATCCCTCTCTTTTTCAAATCGTACCGGGATCTAATGGCAGTTACGTTGCAGCCGCCATTAACCTCCCCACATCTATAGTGCCTGCAAATGCATCAAGTATTATTTCAAATTCCAGCGGCCTATTCCAAATGGGCCTTTTGAATGGCTCTCCGAATGGCACAGGATGCCGATTTGCATACTTTTCTGATTTTGGAAATAAAACAATAATACAAGAACAAGTTAGCATCTGCCCAGGCAATCAAATCAACATCCACAATATAACAATAAACTCTCCTGGGGCATTTTCAGTATCAGTAAATAATCCTGATGGGTGCGATACTATTTTCGAGATTACAGCGAACCTCCTCCCCCCTCCCACCACCATCAACACTATCTCTCTCTGCCCGGGCGAAAGCATAAATATTGGCGGAAACCAATATAATCAGCCGGGCACAGTAGTTGACACCATTCCATCTTTTAACGGTGGGTGTGATACAATCGCTACTTATGTTCTGTTAAGGGAGGACCGGCCTGTAATCTATGATACGCTCAGTTTCTGTCCCGGCGACACCTTGATACTAAACAATCACCCCTATTCTCAACCAGGTACATATCTTGACACAATATACGCTTCAATTTCTGATGCCTGTGATACACTGGTTTACTATACCCTGGCGTTAGCGCCAATTGATCTCCATATTCAATTACAAGAAATCTATTGCTCAAACGGCGGAGTCAGCATATCAGGCAACCTCTGTAACCAGGGTGCCAATCTGTTGCCGGGATCCATTTCCGTTGCCCTGTACAGCAGTAATCCACTTTTAAGTCAACCCGAAATTCAATCCGTTCACCTTTTAAATACAAGCGCTTCCGACACGTGCTTTAATTTTTTGATTAACGGTGTGAGCCCAGAGTATTTGAATCATCCGGCTATTTACGCCATTGTAAATGATAATGGCACTACTATTCCTCCTTATATAAACAGCAGTTTCCCACTCGGAAATATTCAGGAATGTAATTACCTGAACAACCTAGATAGTTTTGATGTCAATTCTCCAGCCCAACAAATCCCGGATTTGGGCCTTGATCAAATTTCATGTCAGGATACTGCGATCATACTGACTCCGGGTAGCAGTTTCTTCCATTATGCCTGGCAAGATGGATCTACTAACGCAACACTTACTGTTGACCAATCAGGCTATTATTGGGTACAAACGATCGATATTTGCGGATTCAAACATCGCGATACAGTGCAGATTTCTTTTGATATCTTGCCTGATACTTCTTTCTCCGATTTCAGCATCTGCCCCGGCTATTCGATAAACCTCGGTCTTCCAGGGCTCAATTCCTATTTATGGTCGCCCCCGGCGGGGTTAGATTGCAATACCTGCCCGCTCGTAAATATTCAGCCCACTATATCCACGACCTATACACTTGACGCCATTTCTGCACTCGGTTGTTTATTCAAGGATACGTTTACCGTTCAGGTATTGACCTTGCCTACCCGTACTGAAAGTATCAGTTTTTGCCCAGGAGCATCTGTTTCCATCAATGGGCAAGTCTATGATCAGGCAGGAACAATTATAGATACGCTTCCCGCAATCGATCTGGGATGCGACACGATTGCTACCTATAATTTGACGCTGTTGCCACAACCCGCCTACACCAAAATCATTGAATTCTGTAAAGGCGAGCAGGTGGTTATAAACAATCAAATATTTACAGAACCCGGTATCACTACATTTTCGATACCATCTCTTACCGGAGGTTGCGACACATCGGCAACCTATGTTATAGAATATTTGACGCCCGATGAGCCGGTACAACTTTCAATTGCCTGTCCCGATAATATCTCTGTCGAAGCGGCGCCGGGTGCAACCTCGGTTACTATCAACTTTGATGAAGCCAGCGCATCAAGCGACTGCCCCTGCCCCGGCTTAAAACTGTGGCAAAGCTCCGGCATGGCAAGCGGTAGTGCATTTCCAATAGGAACCACTCAGGTTTGTTTTTCCGCTATGGACTCATGCAATAACCTAAATACCTGCTGTTTTAATGTCAGTATCCAGGCAGCACCGGAAGCATGTGATGTCAAAACTATCGGTTGTGTTAAATTTGAACTACTGGGCATAAGTCTCGACGGGGAGTTGGATCGACGGTACAACATCCGTGTAACCAATAACTGCAGTAATAAAATGATCTATACTGCCTTCCAAATCCCTGATGGCCTGCCCGCGCTATATCCTTCCGACAACTCCATATTTACTGCTCCGAGCGGCCGTACATACCTGGTTCGCAATCCGAATTTCAGCCCGTCCTACTCTATCCGTTTCAAATCCGTTTCAGACAGCATTGCTAACGGTGCTTACGAAGTTTTCAATTATCAAATTCCCGCTCAGTCGGCACCAGATTACATCCATGCAATGATACGTCTTGAGCCCCAAAACTATTACGAAGTTCATCTTAATACCTTCTATTGCCCCATTACGCATGAAGGCCAGGTGCAGCGGTCTAAACCAGGAAATTTCAATGAAGTGGTACTATTCCCCAACCCTACTGATGGTGTACTGTGGATAGACCATTCATCGCTTGAATCCACTTTGACCAACCTTAGCGTATTTGATACACGCGGTAACCTGATTTTGCGACAGCAGTCGAATTTTTACCCGAAAATTCAAACAGTTGCACTGCCTCAACACCTTCCTGACGGAATCTACTTCCTGCAAATACAAACGGAGAACGGTGAAAACCGCATGATGCGTTTTGTCATTCAACGTTAAACCGGAGAAATCTATAAAAACGGGCGGGGTTGCATTTGCAGCCCCGCCCGTTTTATTTCTGCCCTTTATCAGGCGTTTGTTTCCTGATAAGCTTCGATCGGCGGACAGGTGCAAACAAGGTTACGATCGCCGAATGCCTGATCGATACGGTTTACGGAGGGCCAGAATTTAAAGCCCTGACGCAAATAGGGAAGCGGAAAAGCGGCTTTTTCACGCGAGTATTTGCGGCCCCACTCTTCCGTCATCAGTTCATCCACGGTGTGCGGCGCATGATACAACACACTTTCTTCATGCGTAACATTGCCGGCAGCAATGTCGTCAATCTCCTGACGAATGCTGAGCAACGCATCGCAAAAACGATCCAGTTCGGCTTTGCTTTCGCTTTCGGTCGGTTCGATCATGATCGTACCGGCTACCGGAAATGACAAAGTGGGTGCATGGAAGCCATAATCCATAAGTCGCTTGGCGACATCTTCCGCGCTGACAAAATTTTTGAACGGCCGCAGGTCAACAATCATTTCGTGTGCACAACGGCCGTTTTCGCCGGCATACAGAATTTGATATGCCCCTTCGAGACGCGCCTTGATGTAGTTGGCATTCAAAATAGCGTAACGGGTCGCATCGGTCAGCCCTTCTGCGCCAAGCATACGGATGTAAGCATATGAAATTAACAAAATGCTCGCACTGCCCCATGGGGCCGCACTGACGGCATTTGTGCCCTGGCTTCCGCCCGTTTCTGCCAAAACATGTTTGGGCAAATAGGGCGCCAGACTGGCATTGCAACAGATCGGTCCCATGCCGGGCCCCCCTCCGCCATGCGGAATTGCAAAGGTCTTGTGCAAGTTCAAGTGGCAGACGTCGGCCCCGATCGTGGCCGGGCTGGTCAGACCTACCTGAGCGTTCATATTGGCCCCGTCCATGTACACCTTGCCGCCATGCTGGTGGATGATATCGCAAATCTCCTTGATCGACGTTTCAAATACGCCGTGCGTACTCGGATAGGTAACCATCAGGCACGACAAACGATCGGAGTACTGCTCCGCCTTGACACGCAGATCGGCTACATCGATATTGCCGCGGTCGTCGCAATTGACCACCACCACTTCCATACCCGCCATTACTGCGCTGGCAGGGTTGGTTCCGTGGGCCGAAGAGGGGATGAGTGATACATTACGATGGTGATCGCCGCGACTACTGTGGTAAGCGGCAATGACCATCAGGCCGGCATACTCACCCTGTGCGCCGCTGTTCGGTTGAAGGGAACAGGCATCGAAACCCGTAATTTCACACAGGTATTGCTCGAGTTCGCTGATAATCTGGGCGTAGCCTTTCGTCTGATCGGCCGGCATGAAGGGGTGCATGTTTGACCAGTTTTCCCAGCTCACGGGGATCATTTCAGTCGCCGCATTCAATTTCATGGTACACGAGCCCAGGGAAATCATGGAATGCGTAAGCGACAAATCCTTGTTTTCCAGGCGTTTGAGGTAGCGCATCATGTCGGACTCGGTGTGATATGAGTTGAACACAGGGTGCGTTAAATATGGCGTATCACGGCGCAGGTTTTGCGGAATGACCAATGCAGACGAAACAGCCTGCACTTTCCCCGCGCCAAAAACTGCAACTATGTCGTTCAAATCCGATTCGGTCGTCGTTTCGTCGAGACTGATTTGGATTGCATTTTTATCGTAATAAAAGTTGATACCTGCGTGCTCCGCTTTGCTGCGAACAGCCTCGATTTTCGAGCCATCAAGTTCGATCCTGAGTGTATCGAAATAACTGGTGTTGGCCAATGGGTAACCTGCCCCGCTCAATGCGGCGCCCAATGCCGCGGTCATATCCAGTACGCGTTGTGCGATGCCGCGAATACCGTCCGGGCCATGATAAACCGCGTACATAGCGGCCATATTGGCCAGCAAAGCCTGGGCTGTACAAATATTGGAGGTCGCTTTTTCCCGGCGGATGTGTTGTTCGCGGGTTTGCAGGGCCATGCGCAGTGCGCGGCGACCCCTGCTATCGACCGAAACGCCGATGATACGGCCGGGAATCACGCGCTTGAACTCTTCTGTGCAGGCAAAAAAAGCGGCATGCGGACCGCCGAAGCCCATCGGCACGCCAAAACGCTGCGAATTGCCCACGGCGCAGTCGGCTCCCCACTCGCCCGGCGGTTTCAAAAGTGCCAGCGAAAGCAGGTCGGTCGCCGCACAAACAAAAACGCCTTTGGCTTTGGCTTCTTCTACAAAAGGAGCAAAATAATGCACATTGCCTTGTTTATCAGGGTATTGCAACAAGACTCCGAAAGTCTTTTCCGTAAATTTATACTGCTGGTGATCTCCGATTACCAACTGGATTCCGTGCGGGAGTGCGCGAGTTTTGAGCACATCGATTGTTTGCGGCAGCACGTTTTCCGATACAAAAAACTGATTGGCTTCTTCTCCATCTTTGGCCCGCTTGTTTTTTTCCGCGTAAAACATATGCATGGCTTCGGCCGCTGCCGTGCCTTCATCGAGGAGGCTGGCATTGGCAATCGGCAGGCCGGTAAGATCGGACACCATCGTTTGATAATTCAGCAAACTTTCGAGGCGTCCTTGTGCAATTTCAGCCTGGTAGGGCGTGTATTGCGTGTACCAGCCGGGATTTTGAAACAAATTGCGCGCGATGACAGAAGGCGTGATCGTGCCATTGTAACCCAGACCAATGTAATTGCGCATGACACGATTTTGCAGCGCAACGGATTTGAGGCTTTGCAAATAGTCAAATTCGGATTGCGGGGCCGGGAGGTTCAACGGTTTGGACAGCCGAATACTGGCCGGAACCGTTTGCTCGATGAGTGCGTCGAGGGATTGAACGTGGAGGGCTTTGAGCATCTCTTGGGTGTCGGACGGGCCGGGGCCGATGTGTCGGCGCACAAAACGATCCGGGTGCGGAAACTGACTCATGGTGGCGAGACTTCGATGGTTTTATTTTGAATAAACGGCTTGCAAAAACAGCGCGAAGGTAGATAATGTTCGCATCAACCGCACCCCGCCATAAAGTCTGCCGCAAGATGAGATTGGTCACCCTTTTAGTTAAAATTTTTACGGCGGATTTTTTTTAAACCCGCTCCCCCTGTCGGCGCAATGAGAAGGAGCGGCCCCGATTTCAAGTAATTCGTGCCGATCAAAGCAGAAAGCGGCAAAGCACACAATGTCAATATTTTGAAAAGATAAAATTTTAACAATTGTTAAGAAATACTGTGTTGCAATGACTGGCCGTTCGTGTGGCTTTAATCCCCGGATACACAAGCGACCGCCCTGATTAACAGTCGGCGTCAGCTTCGTATCTTAATCCAAAAGGAAACAGAAACCGATTTTTTCATCCATTTCAAAAGCCGTTTAATCATGTCCTTCTGCCTTCGGTTCATGCGCTGCTGCGCAGTGGCACTGCTATTTCTTGTTGCAAGCAACCTCAGTGCCCAAAACCTGAAACCTGTCCCCACACTTATTCAACAATATCGCAATCAGGGCGTCATATTCGAATCCGCTTCCCCCTTCGGTCCGGCGGTCGACATCAAGGAGGCCGCCGCCCGTTTTGCCCGCGATGCCCAGTTTCTGACGCTCGACGCCTCGGTCCTGACCTATCTCACCACTACCCGCCCCGAAGCCCTCAGCCTTCAACTGCCTTTTCATGGAACGATGCTGACGCTCGACCTCGTTCAATCTGACCCGTTAACCGCCGATTTTTCCGTACAAACCAGTGGAAACGACGGGCAATCGGTAGCCATCAAACCCGGCCTGCACTATCGCGGCGTTCTCCGCGACGAACAGCAGTCGATCGCCGCTATCAGCTTTTTTGAAGATCATATAGCCGGTGTTTTTTCAAGTGAAAAAAGGGGAAATATGGTCATCGGGCGGCTCGAAATGCCTGGCAACACTACGGATTACATTCTTTACAGCGAACAAAAACTGTCGGCATCCAATCCGTTTGCCTGCCACACTCCCGATCACGACGCCGGGGAAGAGCCCTCGTCCGAACAACTCGCACCCGACGTAAGTGGGTGTGTAAGAGTATTTTTTGAGGCCGATTATGCCCTGTTTCAAAACAAGGGCTCGGTGCAGGCCACCATCGATTACCTCAGCGCAGTCTTCAACCAAGTGGCCACACTTTATGCCAATGAAGGGATCAGTACCCGCCTTTCACAAGTATTTGTCTGGACCACGCCTGATTTCTACTCGACCACGAGCAGCAGCTCCGCACTGACACAATTTCAAAGTTTCCGCACCAGTTTCAACGCTGATATCGCTCACCTCGTGGGCATCGGCGGAAACAACCTTGGCGGCATCGCCTATGTGGACGTGCTTTGCTTTCAGGCTTACAGCTATGCTTACAGCGATATAACCACTACTTTTTCCAACGTCCCGACCTATTCCTGGACCATAGAAGTGCTGACCCATGAAATGGGACACAACCTCGGCTCGAACCACACCCAATGGTGCGGATGGAGCGGCGGGGCGCTCGACAACTGTTACACCACAGAGGGCGGCTGTGCACCCGGCCCCCCGCCGACCAACGGCGGCACCATCATGAGCTACTGCCATTTGTCGGGCGCAGGTATCAACTTCTCCAACGGCTTCGGCACGCAGCCCGGCAACAAGATCAGGAGCGAGGTCAGCTCAGCGACCTGCCTCTCCCCTACCTGCGCGCCGCCGGGCAATTGCACTGCGCCCAGCGGTATTGCCGTGAGCAACATTAGCGGTAACGGCGCCACCATCAGCTGGACAGCCGCAGGTGGCGCCACCTCCTATTCCCTGCAATGGCGCGCTGTGGGCAACGGCGCATGGACGACAGTGAACGAAGCCGTCAGCCCACAGGTACTGACCGGACTGCCAGCCAACGACGAGATCGAAGTCACGGTTCGAAGCAATTGCGGCAGCGCCAATTCGGGCTATGTGTATGGCGTGATATTCAAAACCGGCACGCAAGGCGGCGGTGGCGGAGGAGGGGGCAGCTCTTGCAACGCACCCGCCAGCCTGACGGCTACCGCGACGACGCCTACCTCGGCAGGCGCTTCCTGGGCTGCCGTAAGCGGTGCCAGCTCGTACCGTATTTCCTGGAAAACCGCCGCTGCAAGCGCCTGGGGAAGTGAAGTGACGGTCAGCGGCACTGCATACAACCTGACCGGCCTCACACCCAGTACCGACTACAACGTACGGGTAAGAACCGTCTGCGGCAGCACTTACTCGACCTATATCACAGCGGCATTCAGTACGCCCGCCAATGGCGGCGGTGGCGGCGGCAATTGCACGGTGCCAGCCGGATTGTCTGCCGGCAGTATTGCCTACAATAAAGCAACCATCAGCTGGAATCCTGCAAGCGGCGCATTGTCGTACGATCTTCAAATTAAAAAAGCTGCCAACTCCAATTGGACAACCTTTGCCGGGCTGCCGGTCACGGTAGTACAAGTCACTGGTCTTCAATCTAATACAACGTACCAGGTTCGCGTACGTTCAAAATGCAGCGGCAGCACCTATTCGGCCTACACGAATGTGGTCAGTTTCAGCACGCTTGCCTATTTGCCCGGCCAATCCATCCAGTCGGCCGACGACCCTGTTTCGGAGCGAAGCGACATGACCGTGATCGATCTCGGCGAGAGCGACCACGCAGAAATGACGCTGTCTCCCAATCCGGCTGATTCCCGGGTGACCATCGGCCTGCCGTTACGCCAACAGGAAACACGGATCGACCTGCTCGACGCCGCGGGAAGGGTGCTGCAAAGCAGCATTATGCCTTCCGAGCAGACCCGGATGGACCTCGATATCCAATCGTTGCCGGCAGGTTTTTACCTGGTGCGGGCAGTTACCGACGGCCAGGCGCCCGGCGTGAAACGACTGGTCAAACAGTAGAAAATCAAGCTTTGAAAAAATTTCTGGCTGCATACAAAACGCATGCGCGGGGCAAAGGCTCCGCGCTACGTTTTTTTATGCGATGCTTCGCGGCATATTCTGCACATTTGCTGTGTCATGCGCAGTTATTCCGCCAAATTGTTGCTGTTCGGCGAACACGTGTTGTTGCTGGGCGCTCCGGCCCTGGCAGTCCCTGTACCTGCATTGAGCGGTTTTTGGGACTGGCGCAGCCCCGACACGCCGCTTTCCGAAACAGATATGCAACTGCTGGAATTTTCATACAGCCCTTTGGCGCGCGAGGTCAGGGAAATTGACTGGGAGGCATTTGAAAATGACCTGGGCCTGGGTCTGTTTTTTAATTCGAATATCCCTACCGGTTATGGTCTGGGCAGTTCCGGGGCCCTGGTTGCGGCGGTGTACGACAGGTATGCCCTGTCCAAAAATGACGATCCTGTCGAGTTAAAACGCATTTTTTCCGCCATGGAGCGGTATTTTCATGGAGAAAGCTCGGGTATCGATCCACTGACAAGTTATCTTGACCTGCCGTTGACCGTTCGCGACATCGGCACCGTGACGGTAGCGCAAACGGCATTGTGGAAGCCCCGCCCGCCGGTTGTTTTCCTGCTCGATTCGCAATTGCCCCGGCGAACCGGCCCGATGGTGCAATGGTTCAGGGAACAAAGTGCCGAACCCGCCTTTTTCAACGCCATGAAGGCGGAATATTTGCCCGCACTGGAAGCGGCAATTGCGGCATGGCAACTCGGCGACCTGAGGGGCTTTGAGCAAGCACTGGCGCTGGTGTCCCGCTTTCAACTGGACAACATGCAGCCCCTTATTCCGCCCAGTCTGCTTGATCTTTGGCGGCATGCCACCGAACGTTCGCAAGGAATTTATTTCAAACTTTGCGGCGCCGGCGGCGGCGGATACCTGCTCGGGTTTGCCCCTACCCGCGAAGCGGCCAAAGCAACTGCCGGCAAGCATCCGGTCATATTTCCATTCGAAAAGGGCCATACCAGCACATGAAATCGCCTCAAAAGCAACTCCGCCCCGCGCTATATTTCCTGGGCTTTCTGCTGTTTTTGGCATTGGCAAGAGACATTCTGGCCAATGGGCGCCCTTTGTGGTGCAAAATAAACGGACAGCGCTACTGGCCCGGCCTGCGAACCGTTTGGGCAGACGAACACAAGCCCTACGGCATCCGAATCCTTGATTCGCTGGAAGAAAACCAGCAGTGGCAACGCTTCCGCTACGAGGCGGCATTTTTTGCGCCCATTCCTTTTTCTCCCGGCGACTACATCCGTAACCCCTCGGTGAGTTTTTCCAAACCCGGAGAAAACCACCCGGGCTTCCCGCCGGGATTCCGTCACTGGCTCGGCACCGACGAGCAGGGGCGCGACGTGGCAGCGGCGCTGGTAGCCGGCGCCCGGGTAGCCGTATTTACCGGTGCGCTCGCGATGGCCATCGCTCTTGGCATCGGGTTGTTGCTGGGCGCTGTAGCCGGGTATTTTGGCGACGACAGATTGCGCCTGCCCCGCGGCGTAATCTGGCTCAACATGCTGGGCCTTCCCTTTGCCTCGATGTACGCCTACTTCATCAGGGCCGATGCCATCAGTCGCCATGCAGCAGTACCCTGGGGGATGGAAGTCATTGTCTTTGTACTTATTTTATTAATATTCAACGTTTTATATTTTGCGTTAAGGCGGCTGCCTTACCTCCGCAAGCCCGTGTCGGTGCCCGCCGATATTTTAATCATGCGGTTGGCAGAGGTATTCAATTCCATTCCGCGCATGATTTTGCTGATCGTTGTTGCCACGCTGGGGCCCAAGCAGTCGCTTTGGGTACTGATAGCGGTCATCGGTGCGCTGAGCTGGACGGGGGTTGCCAAATTCGTTCGAAGCGAACTCTTGCGGGTGCGCGAACTCGAATATGTAACCGCGGCGCGCGGGCTGGGATATTCCGAATGGCGCATCCTGCTCCGGCATGCTTTACCCAATGCTTTACGCCCTGCCCTCATCGCCTTTTCGTTCGGGGTGGGCGGTGCGATCGTGCTGGAGGCCTCGCTGACCTTTCTGGGGTTTGGGGGCAATTCGTTCAGAGGAGTTTCGTGGGGCAGTTTGCTGCTGAGCATGAAAGGTCATGAAAAAATCTGGTGGGTAGGTCTGCCGGCCGGCCTGATCATCGCTTTCACCGTAATCGCCTTGAACACCATCGGAGAGCAGATGAACAACGCCCGGCGCTAGAGCGGGTATTTTTTTTCCTAAACCGAACGGGGTTTCACTTGTTTGGGCATACGCTTTGGTCAACCATTGAACTAGTCAGACATCCCTGAATCATACCCATGCGGCGAGATTATTATTTGCTTGGATTGTTGTCGTTAATGCTGTTCGTCCCCTATCTGGGCGCCGTACACCTGTTTGACTGGGACGAGATCAACTTCGCCGAGTGCGCGCGCGAAATGATGCAAACGGGCGACTATCTGCGGCCGCAAATCGATTTTGAGCCGTTCTGGGAGAAACCCCCGCTGTTTTTCTGGATGCAGGTTGCCTCGATGAAAATTTTCGGGGTCAACGAGTTTGCCGCCCGTTTCCCCAATGCCGTCTGCGGGCTGATCACCTTGCTGTTGTCTTACCGCATCGGATACAAATTGCACGACCGCATGTTCGGCTGGATATGGGCGCTGGCCTGGGCGGGCAGTATGCTGCCTCATCTGTACTTTCGCAGCGGCATCATCGACCCCTGGTTCAATTTGCTCATTTTCATGGGTTTGTACGGGTTTATCGAGTTCCGCTGGCAGTTTTTCACTGTACATGAGACGAAAGGCTTCTGGCAGAAATACCGCTGGTTGCTGCTGGGTGGCTGGTCGTTGGGGCTGGCGGTCATGACAAAAGGGCCTACGGCCCTGCTCATCGTCTGGCTGGTATTGGGGCTGTACTGGGCGCGTTATCGTTTTCGCAACAAAGGTTTTTTTCTTCATACCGTACTGTTCACGCTGGCAACAGGCAGCGTAGGCGCCGTCTGGTTTGCGGCCGAGTATTTGTTGCACGGGTCGTGGTTCATCCATGAGTTTATTGTGTACCAGATACGGCTTTTTTCCACCCCCGATGCAGGTCACGGCGGGTTCTTCGGCTATCATGTTGTCGTTTTGCTGCTCGGTTGTTTCCCGGTATCTGTTTTTGCCCTGCCCAATCTGTGGGGCGACCATCAGCCGGAAGAAGAGTTGCTCGAATCGGACACGCTGGCCAGTTGCGAACGCTCCGATCTGACCACCTGGATGCAGCTCTTGTTTTGGGTCGTGCTGATTCTTTTCAGCATCGTCAAAACCAAAATTCTGCACTATTCCTCGCTCGCCTACTTTCCGCTGACCTATCTCGGCTCGGTGACCATCTGGCGGATGATACGCTGGGGCATGCGCCAGCGGGTCATTACGGCGATGTTGTCGCTGCTCGGCCTGCTGATCGGGGCTGCCATGTTTGCCCTGCCGGTTGCCGGCCAGCGCATCGAATGGCTGAAAACGCTGCTGGCGCGCGACCGTTTTGCCCTGGCCAACCTCGAAGCCGAGGTCAGCTGGCACTGGTGGCAGGCATTACCCGGCCTTGCCCTCGTCGCGGGCAGTGTGTATGCGGCTGTGCTGTGGCAAAAAAGACAAGGCTGGAAAGCGGCCCAGGCGGCCTTTGGCGGCGGCATGCTGAGCATCGTGTTTTTTCTGATGTGGAACGTGCCAAACATCGAAGCGTATTCCCAAAGGGCAGCGATCGAATTTTACGAGAGCAAAGCGGGAGAAGATTGTTTTGTCAAGCCCGTGGGTTTTAAAAGTTACGCCCACCTTTTTTACACGCAAAAGCCGCCTGTGACGGGCGACAAAACGATTGACAACTACCCCACGCTTTCGCGCGGAAACCCGGGCAAAAAGGTCTATTTTGTAGCCAAAATAACCAATTTGCAGGACATTCCGGAGCTCCCCGACTGTCGCGAACTGTACCGTAAAAATGGTTTTGTCTTTTTTGAAAGAACGCCGCCCGCCGAGAAATGACAACTGCATTGTCCGCTTATTTGTAACACCAGACCGGTCTTCCTTGGTATTTTTGCCGCCATGAACAAGCTTAAAATCGGCCTGCTCGGCGTAGGCCACCTCGGCAAAATCCACCTGAAATGTATGCTGGCGACCTCCTGCTGGGAACTGGCCGGCTTTTACGACCCCGATGAAAAAAATGCGGCTTCTGCACTCGCCCAATACCCCGATCTAAGGCGATTTTCCTCGCTGAAAGACCTGCTTCGCGAAGTGGATGCCGTGGACATTGTCACCCCCACACTCACCCACTATGCACTGGCTACGCAAGCCATTCGGGCCGGCAAGCATGTTTTTTTGGAAAAACCCGTAACAGAAACGGTTTCAGAGGGGCGCCGGTTATTGCAACTGGCTGAAAAACAAGGCGTTAAAGTACAGGTAGGCCATGTCGAACGCTTCAATCCCGCCTTTCAGGCCATGCAGGGCGTGCAGTCCAACCCCATGTTTATCGAAGGCCATCGCCTGGCCGCTTTTTCGCCGCGCGGCACCGACGTGTCGGTCATCCTCGACCTGATGATACACGACCTCGACCTGATTCTGCAACTGACCAACAGCCCCGTAAAACACGTCAGCGCCAGTGGCGTAGCCGTGCTCAGCCATACGCCCGATATTGCCAACGCCCGCATCGAATTTGCCAACGGCTGCGTGGCCAACCTGACAGCCAGCCGCATTTCACTCAAACAGATGCGGAAAATGCGGATTTTCCAGCCCTTTGCCTACATCAGTCTCGACTTCCTCGACAAAACTGCCCAGATCGTTCAACTCTTCGCCCCCGATGCATCCAACCTCCCGCCCCAGGATCAACTGATGGAATTCGACACGCCAGGCGGAAAAAAATGGCTGCACATGCAAATGCCCGAAACGGCCCCGGTGAATGCCATTCAGCGCGAACTGGAAACTTTTTACGACAGCATTGTGCAGGATTCGACCCCGGTGGTCAGCTTGTCGGATGGCCTGAAAGCCCTCGAACTGGCGCACCGCATCCTGAAAGAAGTGGAAAAAAGGGTAAAAATCGGACTGGAAACGACAGGTATCCCGCTTCCCTGAATCGGCACTAGCGAAAACTCCGGCTGTAAAAATCAACGACCCGTTCATCGGTAATGACATCCTGCGGGCGAATGCGTTGTTTCAAAACAATGCCTTCCAGTGTGCGGCATCGGCTGAGCGCCACGTACAACTGGCCATGCTCGAAAGCCCCGCCGCCCAGGTCGATCATCATACGGTCGAAGGTTTTGCCCTGGCTTTTGTGGATCGTGATGGCCCAGGCCAGTTTGAGCGGGTACTGGCGAAAGGAACCCAGTGTTTCGGTATCGATTCCGTCCGCGGCGTCGGATTTGTAGCGCACGATCTCCCACTCCACCGGCGTCACCTCGACCCTTTTCTTTTGGCCGGCATCGCCGGTGATTTCCACCACAACTGTCTCTTTATCAAGCCGGACCACACGCCCGATGCTTCCGTTGACAAAGTTTCTTTCGGGGTCGTTTTTGACAAACATCACCTGCGCGCCAAGGCGGAGGCGAAGCGATGATTCGGTCGGGTAAAGGTTGGGGTCAAAAGCGCCTTTAACCTCTGCCTGAAAAGTGATTTCCTCGCTGTCGAGCTGTTCCAGCGCCAGGCGATTGAGTCGGTCGGCCGTGGCATTACGGGCGCAAAGCGTGATAAAATTATCTTCTGCCGGAGGCGCCGGGTGGTAGCGTTCGTTGAGGTCGTCGAGGTCGTCGTAATCGAGCTGGTTGGTCCGAATCGCTTCCAGCAGGCGCAAAAAATGGCGTGATTCCTGCCTGTACACCTTTCGAAGTTCGAGCATATCGAGTTCGAAATCAGGCTCTTGCATCACTTTTGCCGAAAAAAAATAGGGGGTTTCGTAGTAGTCCTGAAAATAGGCGGTCTCCACAGGGTCATTGGTCACTACCGGCGGCAGCTGAAAGAGGTCGCCGAAAAACACCATTTGTACGCCGCCGAAGGGGCGGTTGTTTTCCCGGTTGACGCGCAGAAAGCGGTCCATGCCATCCAGGATATCGGCGCGCACCATCGAAATCTCGTCGACGACGATGACCTGGACGTTCTGGTAAAGCCGTTTCTGGTGTTTCATCGTCACGCGGCGGCTGGCCTCCCTGGCGGTGACAATGCGGGGCGCAAAGCCAAAAAAGGAATGGATCGTTTGGCCCTGTACGTTCAGCGCCGCCACCCCGGTCGGGGCCAGCACGGCCGTTTTTTTTCGGGTAGTGTTGCGAAACAATTGCAGCAACGTGCTTTTCCCCGTACCGGCACGCCCCGTGATAAACAGGCTGCGGTCGGTTTTTTCCAGCACATCGAGTGCCTGGCGAAAATCGTCGTTGAGGAGCAAGGCGGGGCGGTCGAGCATGTTGCAAAAGTAAGGTCGCAGGGCAGCATAAGGGAGGCAAAATCAAATCGCTCCGAATTTTGTCCTTGTCTGTTTTAAAAATACGGGAAAACGGGCCGGGGGAAAAGGAAGCTTCTTTTCTTTGCAGACCGATGTGCCGCACGTTGCGCTCCCTTTTGGGGGCGATACACCGTGCAAACCGCGAGGCCTTAGCACCAACCAAAATGTCTGCACCCATCCGAATTTTCCTCTCTACCGACGACGCCGATGAAACCCTGGCGTACGACCTGGAAAAACACCTGCGGCAGGCTTTCGCGCCGCAAGCGTTGTTGTTCTGGCACGAAAGGCCGGTCGCCGAGGAAGATTACCGCCGGCTGGCAACGGTTTTTCTGGAAAATGCCCAGCTTTTTTTGCCCATCGTGTCGGTCAATTACCTCGACACGCCCGATGCCCGCTGGGAACTCGAACAGGCCGTTGGGGAGGCGGCCCGAAGGCCCGGGCTGGCCGTGTTGACCGTGCTGGCAAGAAGCGCCTTCATTCCGCCGGTGCTGGCGGGCTTCCCCGTCGCGCCGGGTCCCAACGAACCCGTTGATTTTCAGGGCCTCAACCGGGAGCGCCAGGTGCAGCGGGTAGCCGAGGCAGCCCGCGATCTGTTGTCGCGCATGCCTTCGTCGGGAGGGCCGCAAAAAGTGGACATTCAACTGCCTATCATGGTGGACGACCTGCGCGAACGCCTCGTTCCGCTGCTCGACCGGCTCGAATTCACCCCCCTGTTCGATGTGCTGAAACGCCTCGCGTTCGATGCCACCCTTGCGAAAAACGTCTTTGAAACGGAAGACTCCTTCGCCAATCTGTACCAACAGACGCGGGGGCTCAAAACCAGTCTGAGCGAGTTTTTGAGACAGGTCAACATGGTGCGCGACTACCTCCGCACTCTGCTCGACGAACTGCGGGAATCCGACCTGCTGCCCGACTGGCGCAAGCGTTTCATCGGCCATTTTTTCAGCTTCCAGCCGACGCAGCACCAGCATGTTGCGCCTTATTTTTTTACCCCCACCGAGGAAATCAGCATTCCGGAAACCCTCAACCTGCGCGGCGCCCCCGACGACATCGCCGCGGCCGAAACCATCGGCCTGTTGTCTTATCAGCAAAAGCTGGACTTCCGCCGGAGCCTCCTGCTGGCACAAGACGCCATGGCAGTTGAAAGCTACGCCCGCGCCTATTCGCACAGCGAACACGTGCGCGCCCACATCGACCCTCAGTCGGCGCAATTGTATGAATATCTGCTGATTACGTACGTCCACAAGGAAAAACCCGAGCGCATTGTGGAAGATGCCTTGCGGAGTGGCGGGCGCTTGCTCAGCCACGTCACCCTCTATGCCGGCAAATTGCGCCGCTATCAGGAGGAAGGCAAATGCCCGAGCGCCACGGGCGCCTACAACCGCCGCGTGGCGGCCGAAATCCTTTCGGACGGGATGCATATCGTGTACGATACCTGGCCCAACGACCATGTGCTCGATACCGGCCGCCGGGCCGAGATCGCGGCGCCCAACCGCGACGCGGCGCGCAATTTCATCGAAGCCGCGCAAATGGTGTACCGCGCCATCCATCCCATGCGGGGTGGGCTGCGCATTCTGGTCAATGAACTGTGCGGCGGCGGAAAATTCAACTGGGTAAGCCGGATCGGTTTCGCCGACGGTGAGATCAGGTTTTTTACCGGCGAACAATTCGACCTGGAAAGCCAGATCGCCGAGTTGCTCGAACTGATAGCCGAGGTGGATAAAGGGTTTCCTGACAAACAACGTCAGCAATCCGAACTGATGCGCGAAAACCTGTATTTCAGCCTGTTGGCCAAACGGCAATTGCTCGCCCGCCAGGTGGCTGAAGAACGCCGAAAACGCCGCGCTTTTACCGACCTCCACCAATCGGTCATTCATTATGTGTACGCTTGCCTGTTGGGGCACCGGGTTTTTGGCGAAGGTATGAGCGGCGGCAAAGAGCAATCATTTCTCCGCCTGGCGGTCGAATACCTGCTGCCCAATCTCGTCATTTCGCCCGATACGGATGCTGCCGACCTTCGGGTGCGGTGGTTTGATCTCGACGAAAAAGGCGATCTGATCGCCCATCCGGATTGCGCCCGCTACCAGTTCGACGCACGCGCCGTATTGGAAAAAATTGTGGAAGACTTCGCCGGACGGGCCGGCTGGATGCAGGTGCAGCCCAACCTGAAAATGGAGGTGTACAACCAGTACATCGACGATACGGAAGCCGAATACGAGGAAGTCAAAACCGGCTTGTCATGGACAGATTTCCGCCGTATGCACGATTTTGAAGCCCGTCGCAGGCTGGTCCGCATCCTGAACCGCTGGGAAATTTGCTATCGCGCCTACCCAGACCGAGGCCAGCGTTTCCTGAACCGAATTGTGGACGAGCTGGTGGGCGAAGGACTGATGAACTGGTTTTATCTCAGCCCCTTCGACGTGCGCACCGTGCCTGAAAGCCTGGCCTTCGGCTATGACGCGTATGAAAAACTCCGCCTGTTGCGCACACTCCCTATTCAGCGCAGCGAATTGTCGATCAGCCGCTCGCTGGGCGCCCATCTTTTCCGCAAAACCATACTGCCTGCCTACGATCACATCAAAAAAGGCGATGAAAGCCGGCGCGCCGAGCTCGTCAACCTGTTGTGGCAAGCCCTGGCATTGTATAAAAACCTGGACCAAAACCCTGATTATCCGGATTTTGTATGGAGCGAGCTCACCGAAGAGCACAAACTCGCATGGCTGGATGTAAGCGAACAGGGCGCCTGGATGGCCAAACCTTTTACCAGTACAAGACCGGTGTTCAATCCGATCGACATACTGGATCAGTTGAAAAAAGAAGACCCGGCCAGGTTTGCCCCCCTTGAAGCGCGCGCAAGGGTGGCCGACCGCCGGTTTCGCGACCTGGAAACCCTCTATTTCCGAGAAATCAGCGAGTTTAAATACCAGAACAGGATTGAAGAACGCCGGCTGGCTATCGAAATCATCCGCAAAATCAAAGGACTGTTTCGGTTTTTCCCGCGCCCCGAATACCTCGAACTTCCCATTCGCGAACTGTCGGGGCACGGTCGTATTCGCTGGCAGTCTCAATTGCTGGGCATTTTCGTCATCCCCGAAAATTTTTACGAAAACCAGTATTTCAACTTCGACTACCGCCGCGAACTCTCCGAATTCAAAGGTTATCGCGATACGGCATTTCAGTGGATGGAACACGTGATGTCGCAGGATCTTTGAGGTTTTTTCTGCAAAAACCGAATCACCTTTGTTCCCCGATTCCGGGTCCGGATGAATGATATGTTATGCCGCGATGCTGCACACATGGCCTCTTCTATTACTCAAACCGAGGCATCGCGGCATAACGTATGCAGATCATTACCCTTTCTTTCCTACTACCATTTTCAAGGCCGAAGATTGCCATTCAGCAGACAGGAGTCGGTAAGTATAAACACCTGATGGCCAGTTTTTTACATCAATCGTCGTTTGGTTTTGAAGGCCCAGGTCAACTGTTGTTTCCCAAACCGGAACGCCGAGCGCGTTGACCACCACCAGGCTGGCAGCACCCGAAACATGCTGGGGATTGTCCCAGCTGATGGTCGCCGAACTGACAGCCGGGTTGGGCTGACTGGGGCGCAGATCAAACTGATCGAAGGGCAAGCTCACCGTTTTGACCGAACCCGGATCGTAATATTCGATTCTGAGGTCATCGAGGTAAAAACCATCGTACTGGCCGGCAAAATCACTCACCATGTCGAATTCAAATGTAAAATTCTGTCCGACGAAATCCTGCAACGGCATGTGTTCTTCGACCCACTGGAGCTGGAAGCCGTCGTAAATCGGAGCGCCGTCGATCTGGCTCACGCTGCCTGCTGTCGTGTACTGGCCACACAAAGGCTGAAAAAGGCCGTTGTCGCCGCCGCCTTGTACCACCACATAGTCGTAATCGTCTTCGATGGCCCAGCGCGCGTAAAAACTCAACTGAGGATTGACGGCATTGGCAGGAATAAACACAGGGTTGTTGAGCACCAGCGCATTGTAGTCGTTGTCAAAATAGGTGCCCTGCGGCGAATCCGTAATGCAGGAAGGGGCGGTGTAATAATCGTTTGTCGTGATATCCCATGAAGCAGCCCAGAAATTGTCGAGGTTTTCAAATTCATCCGAAAATACGAGCAGGGAGGGGCCGTTGAAGGCTTTGACCAGCGTGTCGCGGCGTTGAAAATTGCCGTTATCGAGTGCCAGAACCAGTTTGATTTCCTGCCCGGGTGCGGCGGTTGCTGTGGGTACCAGTTCGAATGTGGCGGTCGTCGTTTCGAACTGGGCGAGGTTGAAAACCTGGCTGGGGTTGCTTACTTCCACATTTGGGGTGAGCGAGGTGAGCGTCAGGGTAAACGGCCCGTCCTCGAAGCCATAACGACGCAATTGTACGGGCAACGTATTGTTCTGCAGAGGAAAAGAACTGCTGCTCAGGTCGTTCGCCTCACCGAATCGCAACGCACAAAACGCCATGGCCAGGTTCTGCCACATGTTATCCTTGTTGAGGCCGTCGATGGCATCCTGCGGCGGCCAGAAACCATAGGTGCCGGGGCCCACCTCGGGGGTGTAGGCGAAAGTACCTGTAGCGCCGTACATCCAGTCGTCCGAGGTCCCGTTGACGTAATAACCCACCGTTTCGGTAGCGACACCCGCTGTGTAATGGTTTTCCCGAACAAACAATTGGGCGAGGTCGGCCAGCGCAGGCTCGGCCAGCGCGTCGCTGTATCCCCAGGGGTAAATCAGCAAGTTGCTGAAAGTGTGGTAGTTAAAGGCAAAAATAAAGTCGTGCTGGAGGCAAAAATCACGCACCATACGTGTTTCCGGCTCTGAAAAACCTTCGGGCCCACGATAGGTGTCGCTGGCCGGGCTGGGCGACGATCCTGAATTATTAAAGCCCCATTGGTAGCCGTAGTTGCGGTTCAGATCGACGCCAAAGCTGCCGTCGCCATTGTCACGGCGGTTTTTGCGCCAGTACCCGTAGCCGTCGGGGTTGTTGGTTTCATTAAAAATATAACCGTCGGGGTTGATGCAGGGGATGAAATACAGCTCTTCGTTGTTCAGGATGTATTGAATTTCCGGGTCGGTATCGTAGTGTTCGAGCAAATACCAGAGGTAAAATATCATCTGCGAGAGGCTGTTGGGCTCACGGGCATGGTGCAAGGCCGTGTACAATACTTCGGGCTCGTTTTCATCCACATCCGCATTGTCCGATACCCTTACCCACCACAGCGGGCGGCCTTCATGCGTCTGGATCGTATCGCTAACGATAGCCCTCGTCGAAATCAGGTTGGGGTATTTGCTTTTCATATCGTCCAGAATATCAAGCATTTCCTGGTAACGATAATAGCCGGCCATGGTGCCGTAGGTATAATTGGCCGGCGTGGCGTACTGGCTCGCGGCCTGGGTGCAGTTCTGGTTGCGAGGCGCTGCAGCATATTTTTCGGCCAACTGGCGATCCCAGGCCTGCATGTCGGGGATCAGCACTTCGGCCGAATATCCCTGTTCGCGAACCATCTTCAACTCGGTTTCCGATACGATGGTCATCAGAAACTGCCCGGGAATGTACAGTCCGTGATCGGTTTCAATACCCAGGCTGGCGAGGTCGGCAATGTCGCGGTTCGATAAATCAATGCGCACACGGGCATACTTTTCAGGCGTTTGGGCCGAAAGGCAAAACATCCCGGCCAAAATGAACAGGAGTGTCAAGGTGATTTTTTTCATGGCAATATGTTTGAAACGTAGAAGGTTCGAGTGTGGCGGGTAGCCGGTTTGAGTTTCCGTTCCGACAAATATTTCATCGGTCGCGGCTTTCTTCAAATTAAAAAGCACGCAATTATCGGACAAATTGGCGATTAATGGCTTGTTCAAAAGGTCCAGCTGCAACCGGCCTTCCAGTTTCGGCCCGGCATCGGGCGGTAGGCAATCAGCTGATAAGCCGCACCCCAGCAGTTCAGGTACTGAAAATTGAACTCCAGTGCCTGTCGTTTGCCCAATCCAAGGCGGTACAACGCAAGCAAGCTGCCCGTTTGGTATGCTTTCAGGCTGGCGGCATTGTCGGTAGTGACAAAGCGAGCGCCCGTCCATTGATGTAAATAAGCAACTTGCAAGGCGCGAAACCGGTACTGTACGCCGGCGCTGGACAGATGTCTCGGAACGTAGGTCAGCTGTTTGCCCAAAACCGCCTTTTCTCCCGCGTACACCGCGGTATTAGTGACCAGCGAATATTGCCAGGTTCCCTGAAAGGAGAGCAGGTTTTTGCGCCAGCGGCGCTTCCAGTTCAGGGTCGCCGCTCCTCCCCTCGACCAGACTTTCCGGGCATTGGAAGGTCTGAAAACGCCGTCGTTCCCCGGTTGCCAAAGAATGAGGTCGTCTATCCAGGCGCTGTAAACCGAGGCTTCGGCGCGCAACCCGCCTTTTTCCCAAAAACGCCCCCCCAAATCGGCGCTGTAGCCCGACTCGCTGCGCAGATCGGATTGGCCCAGCCCCAGCCAAAAACGGTCGTTGAAAGTCGGCAGGAGGTAATTGCGGGAAAAGTGCGCGCGAATTGGCCCCCACTCGAGGCCTGCCGACCATGTCAAAGGCACGGCGCGGCGTTCCTGCCACTCCTGCCGTAGCAAAAAGCTCGCCTTGAAGCCGCCAAAGGATTTTTCAACAAGCCCGTAGGCCGCCGGTCTTGTCTCCCGATACCACCTCGCGGTATCCGTATAGCCATCTGCCGCGGCCCATTGCAAGGTAGCGGCAGCGCCTGCCCTGAGTTTCCAGTCGCCCCGTAAGCGTGCGACATATTCGGACCGCCAGGCCAGGCTGCGCGCCCTGCTGCTGTCAACATCGCCGGCTTGCCGGAAATAAATCGTTTCGTCGAACCAGGCGATTCGGTGTTCCCAGCGTTGGCTGGCCGACACGTTCGTTTGCCACTGCCCTACTGCCCTGAATGATCGGTCGCGTTGCCAGTTTTGCGAGGCCGCTTCGGTCATTGCCGGCGGGATCTGCCGGTTTGCCCTTTGGTACCAGACCGACCAGCCAACCAAGTGGCGTGCGCCGATGGCCATTTGTGTAAAATGTTGAATATCTGTGCGTTCCATTGCATTGTTGGCCTGCCGCACATGCGGCATACCGATCAGGGCGGTATTGTCGAAGGGAAAGTCGTTGTCGCTGCGTTGCCACAACATCCGGGTTTCGGTTCGGAATCCTTGCCCGGAACAGCTCAGGTCCAGCCCCGTTTCTACACGCCCGAAACTCCCGCCCGACACATCGATATGTCCGCTCCAGCCCGGCGAGGCAGAAAGCATGGCGCCCGATTCGATCAGGACAGCGCCGCCCATCGCCCCGTTGCTGAGGGCCGCGCTTTGCCCGCCGTAGCGAACCGCTACCTGATCATTGCGCCATACAGGAATCAGAGCGGCATCGACAACGCCGTTCTGCGGGCTTTGCAGGTTGAAACCCTGCCAAAAAACGGGTGTGTGCGAAGGGCCCAGGCCGCGGGCCGACAGGGTGGCCAGAGTGCCCGGCGCATTGGCCCGGACGAAGAGCGGGTTGTCGAACAGGAGCCGGTCGCTCAGCGCAAGCGCATTGCCAAGCGGCAGGGAATCGGCCTTCCAGGTGGCAAAACCTGTCTTTTCAAAAACGATATCCCGCACCAGCGCTTCTGGCAAGGTATCTTGCTGGGCTGCAAGCCTTTGGGGTACAAGGCAATACAAAACAGAGAGAAGGCCTACGGACCGTACCGCCGTAAAAAGCAACTGCCCGAAGGGCCGAAGCGCCTTGGGGCAGTTGCAATGCGGGCAGAAGGAAACGGACATCATATTTGGCAAACACTGATAATTTCCTCATAGTCAGGCCTGTCCCATGCCGCGCGGTGGATAAACGAATTTTTGATCACGCCCTGATGCACCACAAAAACGCCCGGCATCTGGAAACCATCGCCAATATCTTCATTGTGGTACTCAAAACCGTGGCCTTCGATCACACCGGCCTGGAAGCCGCGTATCCAGTTCATGAGGCCGAACAGTTGGCCGGGTGTTCCGCGACCGAGGCCAAATGCCCGATAGAAACGCTTGTCGGGGTCAGAAATATGGTTGACCGGAAAAAGTTTGTATTTTTTAAAAAACTTTTCCGCGATCGAGCGTTCCCTCGCCATGTGGACCAGCACGACCTCGGCGCCATTCGATTCGAATTTCTGCCGGCGCCGGGCAATATCGTCGATCGCCTCCCGGCAGAAAGAACAGCCGAAATGGCGCAAAAAAACCAGCAATACAGGCTTGCGATCGGCAATTTCGCCCAGCGATTCGCCTGTATTCATCATTTTCATGTCGAACCAAAAACTTGGCGTCATACGCTTCCCGGAAAAGAAATTTGGTTAAAAACGGCAGGCCGCTTGAAGCGACCTGCCATTTTCAACCGAAAACATTACAACAAGTTCATCGCGTCGAGCGCATCCGCGATTTCTTTTACCGCGGCGGCCGATTTATTCAGCAGTTCCTGCTCGTCTTTTTTCAGACGGAGCTTGATGATCTCCTGAACACCCTTGCGGCCGAGTTTCACCGGGGCGCCGACAAAAATGTCTTTCAGTTTGTACTGACCGTTGAGGCGCACGCAAGCCGGCACGATCCGTTTCTCGTCTTTCCAGATGGAAATAGCCATTTGGGCTGCTGCTGCGCCCGGCGCATACCAGGCCGAAGTGCCCATCAGGTTGACCAGTTCGCCGCCGCCGAATTTGGTGCGTTCGATGATGGCGTCGAGTTTGTCTTTGCGGATCAGTTCCGTCACGGGGATGCCGCTCACCGTTGTGTAGCGGGGCAGCGGCACCATCGTATCGCCGTGGCCGCCCATGAGCATTGCCTGAATGTCTTTGGGCGAGCAGTTGAGTTCATCGGCGAGGAACGCGCGATAACGTGCCGTATCGAGCACGCCGGCCATACCCAAAACACGCTTGTCGCTCAGGCCGGAGGCTTTCCAGCAAGCGTAGGTCATGACGTCGAGCGGGTTAGAAACGACGATAATGATCGGGTTTTTCGAGTATTTCATGATATTTTGGGTGACCGAGACAACGATTTTGGCGTTGGTCGAAATCAGGTCGTCGCGGCTCATGCCCGGTTTGCGGGGCACACCGGCAGTAATGACCACGATATCCGAATTGGCCGTCAGGGCGTAATCGTCGCCGCCGACCACCCGGGTCGAATAGCCGTCGACGGGCGCTTGCTGCCAGGTATCGAGGGCCTTGCCTTTGGCCATATTACCCTGAATATCAATCAGTACAACTTCATTAAAAACGTCTTCGTGGGCCAGCACGTTGGCACAGGTCGCGCCTACGTTACCGGCGCCGACAACAGTGACTTTACTCATGGGTTAAAAGGAAATTTTGATGGAAAAAAGTTTGTTTCGAGGGCGGCAAAATTAGGTAAAAAAAATCCCCCGAAAGGCTTGCGGCCTGCTTTAAACCCAGCTTTATGCAAGTTTTTTACCAAAATATGGCAGGAGTATTCCGGCCAGGCAGCACATTGGTTCAGAATTGCAGATCAAGCGCATCGATATCGAAAGAATAACCTGAAAAATTGCCGTATCCGCCTTCGATGTTGTTGTAAACGGCGTCGGGGTCGCTCAGCGGCTGGTTGTTGCCCTGCCGGGCGAGCGAGAGGTGATAACGATAAAATTCGCCCGACAAGGTGCGCCACTCGATCAGGATACGGCGGGGTTTTTCGTTGTCTGGATTGAAAGGCACCAGCGCTTCGAGCCGAATGACACGGCGGTCGGCGGTCCAGTATTTTTCATCGATCAATACCACTGGTTCCGGTATGCTGTGCAAAAGCGCCAGCGTGGCGCCGTCGGTCAGGAATGCCGAGCTGCCTTCGTAGAAATAATCGGGCACAGGCTGCCCGTTGACCATCTTAAACACTTCGATTTCGTGGCGAAGCGCAAATGCAAAAAAGCGGTCTTGCGCAGGCAAAAATTGCGGTCGCAACTCTATCGGAACACGAAGCGCCTGGCGCACGCTGTCCCAGCCGACAATGCGTATGTTTTCCCAGTTGATCTGGATGGGCGACAAGGGTATGAATTCCGGAATGTGGCTTTCGCCGCTGATGTCGGGCAGGCCGTCGGCCTGTACGACAAGTTTGTACTCCGCCCCCGGTTCTGCCGGCACGGTACCTTGCCAGTATTTGAGGTTTTTGTCGTAAGACAAGGGCTCGAGCAGCGCTCCATCGCGAAAAACCGCAACTGAAGCCTCTTCCACTATCTCGGGTTGCCCGGATGAATATGCCGGCCTGCTGAGCGTCAGCCGTGCCCTGATCGGTTCGCCCTCGGTGAAATGGCTGATCGCAACAATCTTTTCCGGTTCTTCGGGCAAATCAATCTGTATTTCGCGGGCGCAACGCGCCGACAAACTGATGATCAAAATACCGCAAAAGGCTGCTGAAACGGGCTTCATCGCGGATTAAAATTTTAATTCATATCGAAAAACAGGTAATACCGGCAACAAGGTATATTGAATAGCGCGTCCTTTCACCCCGCTGCCCGCATCCACGTAAATAAAAAACGGGTTGGCGCGATTGTAGGCATTGTACACGCCCAATTGCAGGCCATGCTCGAACCGTTTTTTCGTCCAGCGCGTATTAAACGCCACATCGAGACGGTGGTAGGCGGGCAGGCGGTAGCCGTTCACTTCGGTATAGGCAAACACCTCGCGCGACACTTCGCCTTCGGGGCTGAGGTGCTGAAATTTGACAGCCGACAAGGTGATCGGGTTGCCGCTGGCATACACCCAGAGCACTTCGCCGCTCAGCCAGCGGGTGATGCGCTGACGCAGGCTGATTTTCAGGTCGTGGCGGCGGTCAAAACGATACGGGAACGCCCGGCCAGAATTGAGATCGGGAAACTGGCGGGTCGATTCCGAGAGCGTGTAGGCGGCCGACCAGGTGGTGTTTCCCCTGTTTTTTTCAAACAAAAACTCCACACCGTGAGCAAGTCCCGTACCCTCCGAAATGCGATCCTCCCATCCGGAAGCATCTTCGGCGCCTACTTCAGCAAGGGCGTCATTGCCGGCCAGGAAGGTAAGTACACGATCCAGTTTTTTATGATAACCCTCTATCTGCCAATGCCATACGCCTTTTTGCCAGCCAAATCCGGCCGATAACTGACCGACCAGTTCGGGTCGCACTTTCGCAGTCGAGGGCACCCATAGTTCAAAAGGCAAACTGACGTTGAACGAACCAATCTGGTGCAGATTCTGCGACATGCGATGGTAACCGGCCCAGAATGACCAGCCGTCGGGCGTGGCGTATTCCACCCGCAAACGCGGCAGCAAGGCGGCATAACCGGTGGTTCGAATTTGAAAGATGGTGCCGTTCAGACCCGCGTCCACTTTCCAGTCGTGCCCGAATCGCCATTCGAGGTCGGCATACAGTTCGGACTCGTCGGCAGCAAGCCGCTCTTCGTTGCGCAGTATCTGGGCCAGCGAGTCGATGTTGTTGCCGGGCATGCCGGTGAGCAGGAAGTTGACGTTGAGGGCGCCGGGGCGAAAATTGTGAAAAGTGTATGCGCCACCCCAGCGAAGCGTCACCCGTTCGTTGGAGTACCAGGTGAAATCGGACTTGATTGACCAGTCGCGAATGATGGTCTGGTAAATACGGCCATAGTCCTGCAAAACGCTCTGTTTGCCGGATGGGAACTGCGCACTTGAGTTGAACGACAGGTTGCTTTGGTAATAAAAGCGGCTGAATCGAAGGGTGGTGTTGGAGAACAGTTTGTTGTTCAACACCTGGTTCCAGCGCAGGGCGGCGATGGCGTTGCCCCATTTGGAGGAGAAGGAATAACGGTCTGTTACGATGCTTTCAGGGTAAAAATAGGTTTGCAAAAAAGCATCCCTGAAGTTGTCGCCGCCTCTGTACAGGCTGAAATACAATCGATTGCGCGGCGAAAAAATATAGTTCAATTTGAGGCTGGCGTCGTAAAAACGGTAGGCGACGTCGTCGCCGCTGAAGGTCAGCAGATTTTCGCGTTTGTTGAGGTAATTGACCCAGGGGCCCATGTAGGTGCCGCGGCCGCTGGCCAGGAAGGAGCATTTTTCTTTCTTGCCGATTGGGCCTTCCACCGTTGCGGATGAGGCGAGCAGCCCTATGGAAGCCGTCGCTTCATGGCGGTGAAAATTGCCGTCGCGGGTCCGCACATCGAGCACCGAAGAAGCCCTGCTGCCATATCGCGCCGGAAAATCGCCTTTCCACAGCCGGGTGCTGCTGATGGTACGCGGGTTAAAGATGGACAGCAAGCCGAGCGCATGCCCGGGATTGTACACCGGTACGTCGTCGAGCAGAATCAGGTTCTGGTCGGCGTTGCCGCCGCGAACATGCAGGCCGCCGAGGCCGTCCACCCCCGTTTGTACGCCAGGTTGAAGGGCTGCCAGCCGAATCAGGTCGGCCTCTCCGGCAGGCATTGGCATCGAAGGCAAGTCGGCCAGGGGTAGGCTTTGCCTCGCTTCCTGACTTTTCACATGGTTGACACTGGTAGGCAGGGCGGAAATCACGACTTCCGGCAGGCTTTCCCCTGGGGAAAGATAAATTTTCAGCATTTTTCCCGACTGCAGGCTGACGCCCGTTTCGATCGGGCGATAGCCGATGTAGCTGACCAGCAGGCGGTATTCTCCTTCGTCGAGATGCAGGCTGAAAAAGCCAAAATCGTTGGTGACGGCTACTGCGCCGTTTTCTACCAGCACGCGGACGCTGGCCCCGATCAGGCGTTCGCCCGTTACCTCGTCGGCGACGTAGCCGCTCAGGGTGAATTTCTGGCGTTTGCGCGAAAACACCACTTGCTGGTCGGTCAGGCGGTAGGTCACCGCTGCGCAAGCCCCGATTTCGTCGAGGATTTGACCCAGTTGTTGTTGTTCGAAGTGAAAATCGCGGGCATTGCAGCGCGCAAAGAAGCGATCATTAAAAACAATATTGACCCCGCTTTGCCGGCTGAGCTGTACCAGTGCGTCGGAAGGGGTGCAGGCGGGGCAGTCGAAATTCATGACCTGAGACAGCGGGTTCTGCGCAGCAACAGGTCCGATAACGAACAACGACAAGGAGGCCAAAAGCAAGGGAAACGCCCGGAGCAACATGGATTCAAACTTACAAAGCCGAAAGTTACGGCTCTGCCTTCGAAAAAAGGGCGTTAAAACGCAAGGCGCGGGGTCGGAGGCTTTACTGGCAGGAGCCTCCGCTAAGCCGGTAGCTGTTGTTACCGGTTTTTTCAAGTTGCATCTGGTAAGTTTCGGCGAGGGCATCAAGCACTTGCCCGATCGGCTGACGGGTAAGCGGCGCGGTGTGCGGGCAACTGGCGAGAGCCGGGTTGTCGAGTACGATAGACACCTGATACCAGTTTTCAAGGTCTTTCACAACTTGCGAGAGCGGGGTGCGGATAAACTCCAGACCGCCGGTTTGCCAGGCCAGTTCGTTGAAGCTGCCGGGCTCGCTGAGCGTGATTTTTTGTGCTTTTTTATCGTAAACAGCCTTTTTGCCTGCCTCCAGATAAACGCCTTCACCGCCTGGTTCGGGGGTAAAGCGCACTTTCCCGCTCCGGACCAGTACCGAGGTCTGGTCCTGGTCGGTAGCCCGGATATTGAATTGGGTGCCCAGCACCTCTACCCGTTGCCCGCCGTCAATGGCTACACGGAACGGATGCGACGCATCGTGGGCTACGTCAAAATAAGCCTCGCCCGACACATGAACTTCGCGGTTTTTGCCATCAAAACGGGTCGGAAACTCGAGCGAACTACCCTGACGCAACCAAACTTTGGTGCCGTCGGACAATTCGATCAGGCGGTGCGGGCCTTCGCTGGCAATCGCTTTTTGCAGAGCCGGCGCAGGAGTAGTGGCTGTGCGATACCCCCAAACGGCAACCAGTACGAAAGCAAGCGCTGCGGCAATCCGCATCAGCGAACGGCCGAGGGGTAAACGTTTGGCAGAGGGAGCATTTTCCTCCGTATGGATACGAGACTGTATGTTGGAAAAATCGGCATCCAGATCGACGCCGAAAGAGGGCTGGTAATCGCCGGATGCAACCCATATCTTGCGGATGTTGTCGGCCAGGCTTCGGTTTTCCGCCGAATCGCCCAGCCATTGCTGCAAACTGGCCGCCTCTTCGGGCTCCAGTGCGGCATCCAGCTGCTTGTATAATAGAAGGAGGTAATCGTCTTCTTTCATGATGTTGCTTTTTTCGGGTAGTCGGTTTTCGTAATATAGACAATGTGGAAGGCGGTATCCCCTATCCGTTCCACCACCAATTTATGATCCAAATGACAACCGGCGACAAATCGGCATGATTGGCCAGCGCATCGCGCAGCAGTCGGAGAGCCTTAGTAATCTGGTTTTCAATGGTTTTGACAGAAATCCCCAGCTGTTCTGCAATTTCCTTGTGCGAAAGGTGTTCGAAACGGCTGAGGGAAAAAACCAGCCGGCATTTTTCCGGAAGGGCCGCGATTGCGGCGTGCAAGGCGGTTTCCAGCGATTCCTGCGAGCGTTTATGATCGATGTCGGCGCCGGAGGTGTCGGCTTCGCGCAGCAGCTCGTCGTCGGGCGATTCCAGGACAAAACGTCTTTGCGTTTTGATGTGATTGAGCGCCCTGTTGACGGCGGCTTTGCGCAAATAGGCTCTCAGGGAAATGCGTATATCGAGACTGGCCCGTTTGCGCCACAATTCGACGATGACTTCCTGTGCCAGGTCCTGGCAGGTGGATTCATCCGGTATGAGCCGGTAAATATCGGACAGGAGCCGTGGGTAATGCCGGTCGAAAATCCTGCGCAAGGCCGATTCTTCGCCGCGGCGAAGCGCGTCCAGCCAGGCTTGTTCCGCCGGGTCCTGGGCAAAAGATAGATCGGGCGCAGGTTCCAAAGTTTATTTTGTTACAAAGTTGACAAAAAATTAAAATTCCGAAGAGCCTTTATTTTAACCCTCGATTCAAAATCAACAAACAAAAATAAGGGCGATTAAGAAATATGATTCTAAAAAATGTCCAATAATGACAATAGTGGCATTGAGCACCCGCCTTCTCGCAAAAATTTTTTTGGCGAGGGTCGTAGGGGATTTTGCGGGGGGTACTGTCTTAACGGTACAGACAAAAGCGACAGATAAACACACATACACGAAACGCATGGACACGAAAACTACTTTACCGATTTTGGAAAACTCGCCGCTTTTCGCGGTCCTGACCTACGAAGAGCGCCTGTTGCTCCATCAAACCGCCACCATACAAACGTATGCCAAGCATCAGGTTATTTACAAACCCGGGCAGGCTGCGACAAAGGTCTATTTTCTCCTGAAAGGTTTGATTAAAGTAACCGTTCATGCAGAAAAAAAAGACATCATCAAATATGTGGTGCGCCCCGACAGCCTTTTCGGCGAATCCTGCCTGACCGGCGATCAGCAGCGCCGCGACTTCGCCTATGTAATGGACGAGTTCGTGGAAGTGCTCGAACTGGATTGCGCCACGGTGTTGAGCGTCATGCGTCGCAATTTCGCGTTTGCCCAATCGCTGCTCCATTTTCTTGGTGCACGCCTGCGCTATACCGAAACACAACTTGAAAAGGTTGTGCTTAAGGACTCCAAAAGCCGCATCCTGGAATTTTTGCAACAAATGGGCCATGAACAAGGCAAACGCGTCGGGTTCGAAACCCTCGTCAAACACAATATGACTCATCAGGACATCGCCGACCTTACCGGCACCAGCCGGCAAATGGTAACCGCTGTTCTGAACCAGCTCAAACGCTCCAATATTCTGTATTTCAACAGGAAAAAAATCCTGTTCCGCGATTTGAACGCCCTTCCCCTGGCGGTCTGATCGAACGCGCCGCGAACGGTACACGCTACACGGTCAACGGTACACGGCGAAATAAATGGGTCACGCGCCATGCACCGTCAGCCGTGTAACGTGTACCGGGCTCCGGCCAGGTAACTCCCTGCAACAGTTTTGCTTCATACGATAGAATGGGTTTTGTAACAAGCGGCGTGCAACGGCACGCCGTTTTTGTTTTCTAAATCCCTGATTCACTTTTGATAAAAAAACCGGTACTTTGAACATCCAATCTTTCTGAACAATCAAACACAGCATCACCATGCGCCACCTTTACCTCCTGCTTTTCGCGTTCCTGTCCGTACAGCTGTTCGCCCAGGGCATAGAGCCTGGCCTTCCGCGTTTTATGACGGAAGAAGAACAAGCCACGCTGAAACTTCAGCCCCCGGCCCCTGTGCTTGCCGCCGGTTTTACCAACCCGCCCTCCGAGCCCGTGCGCCACATGGGCGAATGGGAAGAATTACAGGCCCTGATCATCACCTGGCGTTCCCATCCTGCTATTCTCACTGAAATCGTCCGCGCAGCGCGGGAAGAATGCCGGGTTATCATCTGCTGCAGCAACCAAACAACCGTCAACTCCGCACAAAATGCCCTTACGGCCGCCGGGGTCGATATTTCGAGCAATGTCGAATTTGTGATCGTGCCCAACGACAGCATCTGGGTGCGCGACTACGGCCCCAACTGCGTTTATGCCAACGACGTGGACTCGCTTTACCTGGTCGACTGGATCTACAACCGCCCCACCCGCAAAAAAGACGACACGCTGGCGCGCACTATCGCCCCCTATCTCAGCCTCCCGCTGTTCGAAACCTCTGCCGCGCCCACCGATCTGGTCAATACCGGCGGCAATTTCATGTCCGACGGCTTCGGTACGGCCTTCGCGTCCGAACTGATTCTCGATGAGAACGACCTGGGCAACCCGTACAACGTCACCGTCAAGGACGAAGCGCAGATCAACGACATCCTGCACGATTTCATGGGCATTGAGCGCTACATCAAGATGCCTACCCTGCCCTACGATGCGATACACCACATCGACATGCACATGAAACTGCTGGACGAAGAGACCCTGCTCGTCGGGCAATACCCGGCAGGCACGGCCGACGGCCCGCAAATCGAGGCCAATATCCAGTATGTGCTGAGCAATTACACTTCTGTTTTCGGCACTCCCTATCGCGTGGTGCGCATCCCCATGCCGCCCGACTACAACAACGCGTATCCCAATCAAAACGGCGATTACCGAACCTATGCCAATGCCGTATTTGTCAATAAAACCGTGATCGTACCCTTCTACGAACAGGAATTCGACACCACAGCCCAACGTATCTGGGAAGAAACCATGCCTGGCTACAAAATTGTCGGCGTCGATTGCAATGCCATCATCCCTTCGCTGGGCGCCATCCACTGCATCACCAAAGAAATCGGCGTAAACGACCCGATTCACATCGTCCACCAGCGCCTTGCCGACGTGGAAGATAACAACGTAAACGGCTACCCGGTGTTTGCCCATATTCGTCACCGCAGCGGCATCAGCAATGCCAAGGTGTGGTACACGACCGACCTCTCGCAGTCGTGGCAAGCAGTGCCCATGTTCCCCTGGGATCCGCAAAACATCGACACGGCTTTCGTATGGCTGGCCCAGATTCCCCATCAGGCTGCAGGCTCCACGGTGTACTATTACATTGAAGCAAATTCGGTAAGCGGCAAAACCGCCGTTCGCCCGATGCCCGCGCCCGAAGGCTGGTGGAAGTTCAGGATCAATGCGGCCAGTGCGGTTTGGGAAGCGCCTCAGAGCAAGCTGCTCGACATTTACCCCAACCCGGCAAGCGCCATCACCTGTATTCCGGTTTACACCGCTGCCCCGACCCGTTGCAGTATCGTCGTGTACAATGCGCTCGGCCAGACCGTGGAAACGGTATTTGAAGGCCAGATACCAAGCGGCAACAGCAACTACTTTATCGATGCAGCGACCTATCCCTCCGGAGCCTACTTCGTCGAGCTTCGCGCCGGCGATCAACTGAGTGTAAAAAAACTGGTGGTTCGCTAAAATTTGTACTCCCGACTTGCAGCATGTATTTGCCGGAAGATGTCAAACAACGCAAAGGGTCGGGCATCTTCCGGCAGCGCTGCCCTTCAAGGTCCGCTTGCCAAAACATAATTCTCTTACCGAATTTGATTTTGGCCTGAAACAAAATTAAATTACAGACGTTAAAGGAGTTGTTTTCCAAATATTTTCAAAATTTCCTGATTCCCCCGGCGTCGATGAAAATTTTTCTTGACACCGGGGGCATTGATGTTATACCTTTGCGAAAATTTTCAACAGCAGTCTGCACATGAGGCAATTAAAAATCACGAAGTCCATCACCAATCGCGAAAGCCAGTCGCTCGAAAAGTACCTGCAAGAGATTGGCAAGGTGGACCTTCTCACCCCCGAAGAAGAGGTAGATCTCGCCAAACGTATCAAGCAGGGCGATCAGATCGCCCTGGAAAAACTGACCAAGGCCAACCTCCGCTTCGTTGTTTCCGTCGCCAAACAATACCAAAATCAGGGCCTTTCCCTGTCCGACCTTATCAATGAAGGCAACCTCGGTTTGATCAAGGCAGCACAACGTTTTGACGAAACACGCGGTTTTAAATTCATTTCCTACGCCGTATGGTGGATTCGCCAGAGCATCCTGCAGGCACTGGCCGAACAAAGCCGTATCGTGCGCCTGCCGCTCAACAAAGTCGGCTCGCTCAACAAGATCAACAAGGCTTTTTCCGAGCTCGAACAAAACTTCGAACGCGAACCCAGCCCCGAAGAACTTGCAGAACTGCTCGAAATTACCACGGAAGAAGTTGAAACCACACTCGGCGTTGCCGCCCGTCACGTGTCGATGGACGCGCCCTTTGTCGAGGGCGAAGACAACTCTCTGCTCGATGTGCTGGAAAACAACTCCATGCCCGGCACCGATACGCACCTGGAATACGCCGACTCGTTGCGCCGCGAAATCGAACGTTCGCTCAGTACGCTGACCGACCGCCAGTGCGACGTGATCAAACTTTACTTCGGCATCGGTGTTGAACACCCCATGTCACTCGAAGATATCGGCGAAAAATTTGGCCTGACCCGCGAACGCGTGCGCCAGATCAAAGACAAGGCGATCAACAAACTGCGTGCCACCAGCCGGAGCAAATTGCTCAAAGGCTATCTCGGCGCCTGAGCGCTCCGACCGCCATTTGACACACCCCCGCACCGGATTGCACCGGTTCGGGGGTGTTTTATTGAAGCAGCAATCCATTTTATGTTTACTATGGTATCTCCACAGGAAATTGAACAGGCATCCGATATCATCCGGCGGGGCGGGCTGGTCGCCTTCCCGACCGAAACTGTGTACGGGCTCGGCGCCAATGCGCTGGATCCTATTGCAGTGGCGAAAATTTTTGCCTGTAAAGAACGTCCGTCTTTCGATCCGCTGATCGTGCATATCGCTTCAATGGATCAATTATGGCAACTGGTCGGCGCCCGCGACGAACGAGTCGTTCAACTGGCCCGCTTATTCTGGCCCGGCCCCCTGACCATTGTTTTGCCCAAAAAACATCAGGTGCCCGATATCGTCACCTCGGGGCTCTCCACTGTAGGCATTCGAATGCCCGACCACCCCGTTGCACTGGCCCTGATCAAGGCCTCGGGCTGCCCGATTGCAGCGCCCAGCGCCAATAAATTCGGTAAACTGAGCCCGACCAAAGCCGAACACGTGCAAAAACAGTTGCGAACGGTCGATTATATTCTCGACGGGGGCGATACCCGGGTGGGCATCGAATCAACCGTCATTACACTTCACGACGACGGCTTTGTCGTGCTGCGGGAGGGCATCATCACGGCGGAGGAACTGGAAAAAGCCGTGCCCCGTTCTGCCCGCTGCAGCAGTCGGGAAGAGCAGATTGCCGCTCCCGGCCATATTCTTTCCCATTACAGCCCGAACAAACCATTGTATATCTGGGGAGATCATCCGAACATACCCGATACCGCCCGCGGCGCATTTCTGTCGGCCGGGAGCCCTCCGCCCGCGCCATTCAGGCGGGTTGAAGTGTTGTCGGAAAACGGCGACCTTTACCAGATTGCGGCCCGCCTTTTTCAAACCCTGCACGCATTGGAGGAAGATGAGTCTGTCGAGTTTATCGTTGCGGAGCCTGTTGAAGAAGCCGGAATCGGGCTGGCCATTATGGATCGCTTGAAAAAAGCAGCCTTTCAATATCGATGAAAAATGAAATACCCTGCAATTGGCCGTAGTCAGATGATTCTGGGCGGTTCGAGTCGCATCATTCCCGTACCGATTCCGCTGCACTGTGCGGATGATTTTCAGGAAGCCTTTTACGGTCGCCCGGTAGCTTTTTTGCAAAAAGAAGTGCGAAAGGCGCAATCAGCCTGGGGCTTTTTGCCTGACGGGCTTGAAGGCATACTGGTACAAAGGCTGGCAGCTGACTTGCAAACGGGGGCACGAGGCCACTACCGGCAGGAGCCTTTTTTTATGGCGCCATGCGCCTGATTATTCATACCGTTCACTAACCTTGTTTTATCCAGTGACATTGCTTTTTTGGATTCTTTGGGCCTTCGATCTCCTTTTCACGCTTTTTGTATTGATCGCCGCGCGCTTTCGAAGCGGCCTTGGCCTTTCCACCGACTTGCTTAACTGGTTGTTGCTGGGTCTGGTCATTTGTTTGGTCGGAGGCCCGGTACTCAGGTTTGCGTTTCGTCTTCGAACGGCGTCCCTGGTGCTTGTCGCCTTGCCGGCTGCCTCCCTGTTGGTTGCGTGGCTGGTGAGTTTGTTCAGCACCAAACAGGTTTGAAAAGCAAGTCGGGCGTTGTTCCTTTTCAAAAACAACGCCCGGCAGGCCTTATTCTTTCCCTTTTATACTCGCTTTTACAAAAGCGACAAACAAGGGATGCGGGCTTTCCACTGTGCTTTTCAACTCAGGGTGGAATTGAACCCCTACAAACCAGGGGTGGTCTTTCAACTCTATGATTTCGACCAGACCGGAATCGGGGTTGACGCCACTGGGGATCATCCCCGCTTTTTCAAACCTGTCGAGGTAATCGTTGTTGAACTCCCAGCGGTGGCGGTGGCGCTCGCTGATGGTCGTGCTTTGATAGGCCGTGAAAGCTTTGCTTTTTTTCCGGATATCGCAGGCATAGGCGCCCAGGCGCATCGTACCGCCTTTTTGCGTGATCTTTTTTTGCTCCGGCATCAGGTCGATTACCGGGTCGGGCGAGGAAGGATTGACTTCTGTGGATGCCGCGCCGGTCAGTCCGATAACATTGCGGGCAAATTCGACACAGGCCGTTTGCATGCCAAGGCAAATGCCGAAAAAGGGCACCTTGTTTTCCCTGGCATACCGGATAGCCATCAATTTCCCTTCGATACCTCGCTCTCCGAAGCCCGGGGCGACCAAAATACCGTTGAGATCGTTCAGCACCTTGATCACGTCGTTGTAACTGCCTTCCAGCATTTCGGCGTGAATGGGTATCACCCGCACCTTGCATTCGTTGACGGCGCCTGCATGCACGAATGCTTCGTAAATCGACTTGTAGGCATCGGGCAATTCGTTGTATTTGCCAATAAGGCCGATCCGAACCTCGTGCAGGGGGTTCTTGAGTTTGCCCAGGAAGTTTTTCCACGAATTCAAATTAGGTTCGCGGCGGTCGTTCATGTGCAGTTTGGAAATGACGACGCTGTCGAGTTTTTCCTTGTGCAACATCAGCGGAACGTCGTAGATGCTGTCGGCGTCGATCACTTCGATCACCGAGGACATTTCGACGTTGCAGAACAGCGCGATTTTCCGGCGAAGCTCGGCGCCCAGCGGATGCTCGGTGCGGCAAGCCAGGATGTCGGGTTGTACGCCAAGGCTAAGCAGTTCTTTTACAGAGTGTTGCGTCGGCTTGGTTTTCAGTTCTTTGGCAGCTTTTAGGTAAGGCACCAGGGTAAGGTGGATAACGATACAGTTGTCGCGGCCGAGTTCCCAGCGCATCTGCCGCACCGATTCGACATAGGGCAACGATTCGATGTCGCCCGCGGTACCGCCCAGTTCGGTAATCACGATATCATACTGGCCGGTTTGGCCGAGCAGGAGCATGCGGCGTTTGATTTCGTCGGTGATGTGCGGAATGACCTGTACGGTTTTGCCGAGGTACTCTCCCGAGCGTTCTTTTTCAATGACCGTCTGGTACACCAGGCCCGTCGTCACATTGTTGGCGCGGCTGGTGGGGGTATTGAGGAAACGCTCGTAGTGCCCCAGATCGAGGTCGGTTTCTGCCCCGTCTTCCGTGACATAGCATTCGCCGTGCTCGTACGGATTGAGTGTTCCCGGGTCTACGTTGAGGTAGGGGTCAAATTTTTGAATGGTTACGGAAAAGCCGCGGGCCTGGAGAAGTTTGGCGAGTGAGGCGCAAAGGATGCCTTTGCCCAGCGAGGAGGTGACGCCGCCCGTAACAAAAATGTATTTCGTCATGTACGCTTCGAGTTGTTACGGGATGCAAAGGTAGCAAATCGGAGCAGGGCCGTCTCTTCCGGCGCTTCATTTTTGTCGTCTTGGTTGCAGGCGTTTACTTTGCTGCAAGTTTCGTCGGCATTCGCCGGGGTTTCTGAAATTTTAACCGGCTATTCGGTATTTTTCCCGGAACCCTGTGGATAAAACCGGAGTCGTTTTGACCGGGAAATAACACCCTGAAGCAGTTTCGGATCAGTCAACTTCTTTACCAGCCCGTTGTTTTACGACCATGCCATACGTCCATTTTGAAGATCTGGGGCAAATGCGATATGCGGAAGCCTGGGATTACCAGACGGCTTTGCACCGCAAGCTGGTCGACAACAAAATCAGGCACCGCCCCTCCCCGCCCCTGTCCTACCCGCAGGATCACTACCTGTTGTTTGTCGAGCACCCGCCGGTTTTTACGCTGGGGAAAAGCGGTTCTATGGACAATCTGTTGCTCAGTGAAGAGCAACTGGCCGAGCGCGGCATCGAGTTTTTCCCGATCAACCGCGGGGGTGATATTACTTTTCACGGGCCGGGGCAACTCGTGGGTTATCCGATACTCGACCTCGAATGCTTTTTTACCGACGTGCACCGCTATGTCAGGGGTATCGAAGAAGTCATCATCCGGACACTGGCCCATTTTGACCTTGAAGCCTGCCGCATCAAAGATTACACCGGTGTCTGGCTTAGCGGCGCCGCCCCCGGCATTCAGGGCGAGGCGACCCGGATGCAACGCAAGATTTGTGCTATCGGCGTGCATTTGAGTCGCTGGGTCACTTTGCATGGCTGGGCATTCAATGTCAATACCCGACTCGAATATTTCGATTATATTGTGCCATGCGGCATAGTCGACGCAGACAAAACGGTTACCTCTCTCGAACGTGAGCTGGGCGCTCCGGTCGATATGGATCTGGTCAAAACATTGATCAAACAACATTTTTCAGCAGTTTTTGAATGTGAATGGGCGGCTCCTGTTGCCCCGCAGCAGCTTTTATCCTTATGAAAAAAGATATTCCGATCCTGAAAGTGGAAGATTTGGCCGTGGCCATCATTCCCCGACTCGAATACGAAGAAGATCACGAAGAATTCTGGGACGCCTACCTGATCAACCTTAAAAACGAACCGATACGCTCCGTACTGGTTAATTCTACCGGCTACGGCGAAATTGATGGCGAGCAGCGCCGCACTACTACCCTGCGGTATTTTTGGGATCGTATCGGGCCAAACGAAGTGGTAAAAATCGAACCTGTACAAAAATCGGTACTGACGCTGGCCAACGAATACTGGGTCAGTTTTTCTTTTCACGACTATTTGTACGATAAAAAATACGTGTTTGTCGCCGGCAGCCTTGAAGACATTCATTTTACCGATATTCCATTGCTCAACCGTAAAGGGGTAATGATCAAATAGATTCCCCGGAGGAATTAAACAAGCGCTATGTTTTCCACCAATCAGAATTTTTCGCCCTTTCAACAAGCCGGCCTCGTGGCAGCCGGCGCGCTCCTGCTGATGGGTGGAGCGAAGTTGCTCGACGTAGTCGGACTTGTTCAAATGGAGCCGCTCTTTCCCTGGTCGATCGCTACGGCTTTTTCGCTGTTGTTCGCCATTTTCAACAGTTTGATGAGCTTGCGATCCAGTAATGCGATGAAGTACTGGGGCATCTCGATGTATAGCTATATCGGGCTGGCAGGGTTCAACGGGCTGGCAGCATGGTTGTTTTCAGGGATTCCTCTGGGCGAAGCAGGCACGTATCGCTGGATTTATATCGTGGTTACTTTCGGGTTCCTGGTCTTTTTGTCACTGGTCAATTTCGTACGCAAAATTGTGGAGTTTGCCGAGCGCGAGGAATGGAACCAGCCCCGTATCCGGCGCAGGCGTTGAAACATTACTTCCATCATGAGATATCTTGTTGTTTTAACTGTATTTGCGGCCTGCAGTTCGCCGCAACCGGATTCCCGTATTGCACAGTCAGCCGGCAGTCGCCCCGACTCCCTGCTCGTACCTGCCCAATACGAGGAGAGCGGGCGCTTGCGTACCGTTCAATTTTCCGACGATTACTGGAGAACCCGTCTTCAACCGCTTGAATACGAAGTTTTGAGGGAAGAAAGTACGGAAGCGTCGTTCAGCGGCGACCTGTGGGACAACCATGCCGAGGGTATTTATGTGTGCCGGGGCTGTGGTTTGCCACTTTTTTCCTCCCAAACCAAATTCGATTCCGGAACGGGTTGGCCTTCGTTTTATCAGCCGTACAAGCGGGAGTTCGTTTTGGAAAAACCTGACGAAACGCACGGCATGTCGCGCACGGAAGTTGAATGTGCGCGATGCGGCGGGCACCTCGGTCATGTTTTCGACGATGGACCGGCGCCCACGGGTTTGCGCTATTGTATCAACTCCGTCTCGCTCGATTTTGTAGCGAACAAATAGGTTTTCAGGCTTTTTTTTGGGGAAGGTGGGCAACCGCCCCTGCCCTGAACCTTTCCATTTTTTACAAGGCAAAAGCCGGGCAAACACTTCAACTGTCGCCAGCCAGCCTTTATACTTAAAAAAAGAGCGGCCGCATCCTGATGAGGATGCGGCCGCTGCTTTATTTGATGCGGTCGATCAAGTATTGATTACTTGGTCTGAATCATCTTCTTCGTAGCGCTGTCCGTAGCCGTTTCCAGTTTGTAGTACAGCACGCCCGTCGTGTTCAGCATGGCGCGATCCAGCGAGATGGCGTTGTAGCCTTTGGCAAAATCGCCTTTCTGCGTGAACAGTACGCGGCCCGTTTCGTCGTACACCGTCAGCGTAGCCGTAGCAGCAACCGGCAGGTGGAAGCCCACCATCGTGCGGCCTACCCACGGGTTCGGCTGGTTCTGGTACAACTCGAAGCCAACACCGGCGATCGTGTTGCCCGAGAAGCGCAGCGCGACTTCCAGGTTCTGACCGTTGGCATTGTAAGCTTCGGCGCGCGTGATGCGGCTCGACAGTTGCAGCATTTCGCTCAACTTGCCGGCTTTGTCGGCGCGGAATTTCACCGTGAACTCACCAGCGCCGTCGATCGACGTCGTCAGGGCATCAGCGAACACACCGAAGTTGTCGGCGCTCACTTTGTCACCCTTCACGATATCAGCAACCGTCAGGCCGTTGAGGTTCATCGTGAACTGGAAGCCTTGTACTTGCTCGGCCGTGCGGAACGTCACGTCGAACACTTCACCTGCTTTCACGTCGCGGTCTTCCACGTCGAGCAGCAGCGTGCCGGCCGTGCGGTCTTCGGCTTGCTGGTTGGCATTGGCGATCACAGAACCGTTCAGGTCACCAATCTTGATGCCCGTGAAGTCGTCGTCCGACTGGCTGGCTTGTGCGTTGCCAAGGCTGATGTTTTCCGAGAACGGTACCGAAGCAAACGGATTGCTCGGGTTGGCGAACTGGAAGCCTTTGTCAATGAAGCGCCAGGAGGTGTTGTTCGGCAGTTCCGTGTAGATACCCAGGATCAACTTGCGCAGTTCAACGATGTCGAACGTCGTCACCGAGTTCGATTTGTTCACGTCGGCAGCGATGATCTTGTACGGCGAGTTCAGCGGCTCGATGCCCAGGATGTGCTTGGACATCAGCACCAGGTCGAACGTCGATACACCGTTCATCGGGTTGTCGTCTTTCACCGGCGTTACCGTGTAGTCGGTCGACAGCGGCAGGTAGTTCGAGAACAGGTACTGACCGGCGTTGTCGGAGATGCCAAGGGCATTGATCGACGGCAGACCGTTCGGAGGCGTGCCAGCCAGTTCTACCTGTGCGTCTTCTACACCCTGGTTACCAGCCAACGGCTCGGTTTTCAGCGCACCCGAAACAGAGATCGGGTTGCCACCGCAGTTGTTGAACGGATCCTGGATGATCACATACGTTTCGCAGTATGCAGCGTTGCCGGCGGCATCCTGTGCCCACAACTCTACCGGTTGCGTGCCCACTTCGTCGCACGTGAACGTCACATTCGTGATCGGCTGGCCAAAGGCGTCAACAGGGAAGCCCGTGCCCTGACCCGACTTGCGGATCGCGTATTTCAACTGGTTGCCCGGCGTGTAAGGCGTCGGAGGCGTGCAGTTGTCTTCGGCGTATTGCAGGAAGTCCGTGGCCCACAGCGTTACCATGCCCGTCGGCATGATGTTCACGCTCAGACCATTGAAGCATACCACCGTCGGCGCTTTGCAGTCTTTCACTACGAACGTGTATTCGCATACCGACTGGTTGCCGCAACCGTCCGAAATGATCCACTTGATCTTGTGCGTGCCGTAGGGCAGTTCAGGTACCACACCGTCAACCGACGTGTTCGTCGAGTTGGCCTGGGCGGCCTGCGTATCCCAGCGGACATAAGCCGTTACGTTGTTGCCAGATTTCACGCGGTCGATTGCGAAGCGGTACTTCTGGTTCGTCGGTACCGGGCGCTCGTCGAAGGCGCGCGGCGTGCCACCCGAGAAGTTCGGGTTCGAGGCGTTGCCGTATTGTACGTTGTTGATGCCAGGCAGGTTGGTCGAGGAAACTACCGTCTCCATCACACCGTCGCCGTCCAGGTCAAGGAACAACAGGTATTCGATGTTGATGTTGGCGCCCGAGCATGCGTCGGTTGCCGTTACGTTCAGGTCGGTCGGACCTTCGCACAGGTCGTGCTGGCCGATCACGCCGTCCCACCAGTACATTTCATTCCACAACTGCGGGTTGTTCACCGTCAGGTCGCAGAATTCAACCGGGCTGGCCGGGCAGTTCGCCGTCGGCGCTTGCGTGTCGATCACTTTGATGATCTGCTTGTACACGAAGCAGTTGTTGTTGGCGATGCTCGGGATCGTCGTGCCGTTGTACGTGCCACCCGTGTAGAACACCGAGTAGTTCGTTGCCGTAGCGTCGCTCGGGTTCACCTTGATGTTCGACGGAGCCCACGGAGCCGGCGTACCGGGCGCCGATACGATCGGGCCGGGCAGGTTCTGCGTGCTGTTCGTCACAGGGTTCGGGTTCGGGTTCGGTACATACACGCACGGAAGGTTCGTGTTGTACGTGCACCAGTTGATGATCGTCCACGTCCGCTCGATCTTGAAGCATGCGTCCGGTACGACCGTGAACACTTCGTCTTCGAACGATACACCCAGCAGTTCGCAGTCTTCGCCGAAGAACGTCGGCTCGCCGTAGTTGCCCGTACCGTCGCATACCGTCACGATCACGTCGTTCGGGAAACGCACGAAGTAGTCCTGTTCGTAGTTCACGAACACGCGCTGCGTGCACTGGCTCGAGAAGCCGTGGCAGTCGTAAGCGCGGAACGTGCGCGTGATCGTACCGCGGTTGCACACCGTGTCGAACAGCGAGTAGTTGGCGCTGTGCGTCAAACCGCACTGGCCTTGATATACTTTCGAAGTGTCGAGGCAGCAGTTGTCGTAAGGCGTAGCTTTGCCGTAAGCCCACAGGCTCGGGTCGAAGTTCTCGCACGATACCGTCGTGTTCGCCGGAGGCGTGCACACCGGTTTGATCTTGTCTTGTACTTCAACCTGGATCATGCACTGGTTCGATACCGGGGTGCCGTCCGGACCAACAACGAAGTTGCCGTTGTAGTCCAACTGGTAAGCCGTCAGGATCACCGTCTGCGTCGTACCGACTTCGCAGCAGTAGAATTTGATCGAGTCGCCTTCTGCCGTTGCGCGTTCGAATTCGCTCGGGAAATCCGGGAAGAAGTCTGCGCAGTTCGGGTGACCGTTCGTCGAGTTCAGACCCTGGATGCAATCGCTGTAATCCGGACCCATACGCTGGATCGTCAACTTGATGTTACCGCAGTTGTCGAACGAACCGCTGTCAAACGAGGAAGCTTTTACCCACGTCACACCAGCGCCGGAGCATGCGTCCAGTGCAGCCGGTTGACCGTTCGGGCCCGCAGGGCCGTAGCAGTCGAACGGATCGTCAACGTTGATCGCTACCGTCGTGAATTCCTGGCAAGCCACTTGCGGCGGCGTGTAGTCACGTACCGTCAGGCGGAACGAGCACGAAGAGGTGTTGCCACAGTTGTCTTCGGCTACGTAGATCACCGTGTGCGTACCCAGCGGCAAGCACGGCGTCCAGCCGAAGTTGCCCAGCGTATCCAGATCCCAGTAGTTGTTGGCCGGGAAGTCCTGCAGTTGGCCTCCGATCTGGTACATACCAGTTTGCTCGTTGGTCTGCGGGTCAAACGTGATGATCATGCCGCTGATGTTGTCGATCCGCGAGCAGTTGTCTTCGATGATCACGTCGGGCAGGTTCGTCGAACCGCAGCATACGAACGGATCAGTCGAGATCGTGATGTTGGCCGGGCAGTCGAATGCCGGACCTTGATCGTCGAGTACTTTGATGATCTGGTTGTATTCGAAACCGTCGCCAATGCACCAGTCGATGATCGACCAGCGGCGGCGGATTTTGTACGTACCGTCGCATACATCCAGCACTACGTCTTCGTATGTCCAGTTGATCGAGCAGCCGGAGGGTACGCCAAATACATAAGGCCAGCCCTGTGCGCCCGTACCTTCGATCCAGTCAGGAGTCGGGTAGGCGTTGTCGGTGCAGTGGAAAGCAGGAGCGTCGATATCATCGTAGTCGGGCGGAAGCGTAACGTCCGACAGGCTCGGGCGAACAAGATTGATGGTCTGCACGCAGGTCGAGGTGTTGCCGTAACCGTCTTTTGCAGTCCATTTGCGGTTGATCGTAGCGGTCAGACCCGAAGCGCAGTTTTGCGGAACTTGCGTGTCGATGTAGGTCAGCGTTACGTCGGAGCAGTTGTCGAGCTGAGGCGTACCAGCGCCGGCAGCCACTACGAAGGTATTGGCATTCACCTGGTTGATGTCGCCATTCGGCCATGCCATGCCGTTCGGGAAACCGGCGCCGCCGGTTTGACCGATGCTCAGGGTAATGGAGCTGTTCGGGCCGCCATCGCCGCCAACATAGTCGTTGACCACCAGTTTCCAGGTACCATTCGGGTTTTCACCGTCGAATGCCGAGAGCGGGTTGGCAGGCTGGAAGATGCCGGAAATAGCGGGGTTGTTACCGCAGGTGGCTTCAAATTGAGCATAGGTTGCCGTTGCTTCGTCGTCGAAGCCTACGTCGAGGCCATCGCCGGCGCAGCCCAGGCCGGCAGCCGGAACACCCGGACGGTCAAAGAAAATAACCGTGGTGCCGGAGGGCGAAGTCAGGCGGGCGTCGATGTCGCCAACCCAGGTGTGGTCGGTTACGAAAGTGATGTTGAGGTCGTTCAGCGGAGCATTAACACCCGAAACCGGGATGTTCACAGTAACCGGGCCGGAAGCCGGGATAGCGAAGGTTGCGGACGCTTTGGTAACCAGTTCCTGAACGGCAGTCGGGGATACGTCTGCATTGCAAGGCAGGCTTACCGGCGGGCAATCCAGTACCGGCGGCAGCTTGTCTTCCACTTTTACGTTGCCCCAGCACTTGTTGCCGGTGTCGGGGTCGGTTACGCGAATCTGGTAAGTTTTGCCAATGTCGGAGGGGCCGAACTCGGCCGGGAGCCACGGGCCGTTGCCGAACGGAGCGGTTTTATCCACTTCGACGATATAGTCGTCGTAGCAGTGGTACGGGCCGCCTTCGAGTACGTCGTCGGCGCCCATTTTATGATAGCAGTTTTCGTCGAGCGAAACGTACACGAGGTCGTTGCAAACCAGGGCAGAGATCGGGTTCGGGAACTCGTTCACGATGATGTTGAACGAGCAGGTAGCCATGTTATTCGAAGCGTCGGTAGCCTTGAACGAAATAAAGGTCGAACCGATCGGGAAGTACGAACCGCTGGCCGGGCCGTCCGTTTGAATAACGGTAAACAGCAGACCTGGGCCGTAGGTGTAGTTGAAACGCACTTGCGGCGAACGGGGCGGACCGAACTGAAGGCCGGTCTGGAAGGCCGTGCCCTGCGCTACACCCGAGGTCAGCGACAACTCGCCATTGATATTTTGGGCAGCAGCCGTAGAGTTGGCCGCGCTGTTGTAGATCAGGCTGTACGTATCGCCAAACAGGAAGATACCGCGCGACTGACCCGGCGCAAAGCTGATCGGCGTCGGGAAGGTTACTACGGTATTGCCGTTTTGCGGACCAACAGTCACGTTGATCGGAGCGCCGCCCACCTGGGTCCAGTTGCCGGGAGTGGTATTATTGCCCACATAAGTCGTGGCCGAAGTGGTATAGTAAGCCGAAACTGTCGTAGCCGTGCCGGTAGCCGGGCCGGCAAAACCTGTCGGACCGAAACGAACCTCCACCGAGTTGATCAACATCGGGAAGTTGGTCGAGTTTTTCAGGTCGAACATGTAACCGCCGGGCAGGTTGGCGCCGGCAACGCTGATACCGCCAGCGCCGACGAGCGGGAAAGCGTAGCCCGGCTGGCCGCTGTTCTGGGTAATGAAACCGCAGTTGTCATAGGCCGAAACGTCGAAGTTGACGTAAGCGCCGCAATCGCCCGGATCGAGGTTGACGATGATGTCGCCGGGGCAGGACGTAAAGACGGGCTTTTCAGTATCGGCTACCGTAACCTGTTGCGTTGCGGTAGTCGTTTGAAAACACTGATTGACTACCTGCCAGGTGATCGTGTACGCACCTGCTGCGAGGTTCGGGTCGATCGTGGTGGCGCCCGACGGAACCGTCGTGAAAGCGCCGCCGTTGATGCTGTAGGAAATGGTCGTCGTCGTGCAGGAGCCTGTAACGGAAGGCACCGTGATCGGGGTGCTGGCGCAGGTGCCGGGGTCCATGCCGATATTGAGCGCGGCAAGTGTCGGAGCGCCTACAAAGGAGCAGGACGGAACGGTTACGCCGGCGAAGGTGATCGACCAGTTGCAGGTAGCGCCAGCGTCGCCGCCTACGTGGTCATTGATGATCAGCGTCCAGTTGCCGTCGGCATTGATGCCGGAGAACGTGTTGGCGAAGGTAAAGGTACCTGCTGCCGGCACATTAGACGGAGACGTCGGGAACGCAGGGATAACATTATTGCGGCCTTCGGGTTTGAAAGAACCGCTGTATGCAAAAGTTTGGCCTGCACCGCCGCAAGGTAACGTAGTAGTACTTGTGGTAGCAGTAGCAGCAGCGATGTTTGTTGCAGCGGCATCGCTGAACGTCACGTTAAAGTTGTTGTTACCACCGCCGTTGCGGGTGCAAAGTTCGAGCACCTGACCACCCGGGGCAACCAGCCAGTAAGACAAGTCGCCTTCGAAAGTGTGTGTGTTGTTGATGGTAATCGAGATGTTGGCGCCGTTGGCAATTGTACCCACACAAGCCACGGAAACAGTGCCGGAAGCCGTACCCGAAGTAGCGCCGGCTGCCGTAGGAATGTTGAAGTTGTTGCCTACGAAGGTGGCTTGTGCGAAGGCCATGTTGCCGATGAACAACATGAGCAAGGCGACCAACCCCGAAAGGCGACCTGCCACCTGGGCGAGGCCGTTAGAGGAAGTATTTTTTCCTTTCATGAGATTAGAATTTACTTTTTGAAAAATGAATTACTGAATCAGGTAACCCTTGGTTTCATTGATAACCGACTGCATGGTCGCCTTGGTTTGCGGCTGGCAGTCCGCTACGTTGGTCGGATAACAAATCGAGGTAGCCGACACGGTGATGGCATTGCCGACATCCGGGTTTTGGCCCAAAGCGGTACGGATGGCCGACCAGTAATTAATTTTGGAAAAATAAAGGTTGTAGTTCGAAGTGCCGGGCGTTTCGTTGAGCAGCTGGGCATAAACCGTGTTGATTTTATCCTTCAGGATAACATCGGCCTGATCGGCAGGAACGTAGTTCTGCGCCGACATTTGCACACTGCCCAGCAAAACGAAAGCCAGAACGGCAAACCCTGCAACCAGGGTTTTCCCGATGCTTCGTTTGGCGGGTTGAAGCAAACTTTTGATCATAAGACAGAAAAATTTGATGAATGTGAGAAGTGACTATTTGAAAGTTTAATGCAGGTTATTCCTTGTCTTTCTTTTCCGGGTCCGGGGCTGCGCCGCCTTTGGACAAGGCGGGCTGGGCAATGGCCTTGAACTCGGTTTCATACTGCTCCAGTGTTTTTGAAAACTCGGTTTTCATTTCTTCAAGCAGCTGGTATTCCGCCTGGATGGTGGCATACTGTTTTTTTGCCTCTTCCAGACTGATCTTCCCGACGGCGTACTGCTGGGCCAACTCGCGGCCTTTCGCGATTTGCTGCTGATATGGCTCGAGGTTGGCGGCTACTTTATCGGCGTATTCGCGGGCCGACAGCTGCAATTCCTCAATGCGCTGGGGAGCGGCGTTCCGCACTTCCTCCGGCGCGGCCTGAATGACGTTGGACAAACCCGCCAGGCGTGTTTGCAATTGCGAAACCGCCGCAAGGGCCGAGTCGGCCTGCTGGCTGTTCTGCTGTACTGTGTCCAAAAATTGCTGATCCACCGGCGCCTTGCATGCGCCGAAGGTGATGAACACTACGCCTAAAACTGTAACGAAATAATTAAACGACATTCTTGTCAACCCTGATAATCAAATACTTGGATGAAATCGGTATTGTTTTACGAAGGTTTTCAGGCATGTAGCGGCTTAAAAAGCGCATCGCATGACGGGGCAACACCCCTCATGCGGTCAGTAAGCTGGTTGGTCTGGAAAGGGAGAAACTACATGCTGCGAAAGGAATTCGCCGGCCGAAATGTCTGGGGAGACAAGGAGGGGAACAGAAGACTTTTCACACATGAGATTAGATTATACGAGACACATGGATTAAAGCAAAATACAGCGACAAAAATACTGCCAGAATCGAAACCTGTCGCTGATTAGCAATCTTTTTTTATTAAAAATTTCGCGCTTTCAATAACAAAAATCTTACGCTTTCCACCCAGCCCCGGCCTGAAAAGAAAAGAGGCGGCCATTGCTGGTCGCCTCTTTTTTTGCTGTATCAAATGCAGTGCTGCGAAGCAGTTTGCTTACATCATGCCGTCCATGCCGCCCATGCCGGGGTGGCCGCCGGCCGGCGCTTTTTTCTCCGGCTTTTCGTTGATGACGCACTCCGTCGTCAGCACGAGGCCGGCGATGGAGGCGGCATTTTCGAGGGCGATACGGGTCACTTTGGTCGGGTCGATGATACCTGCTTTTTTCAGGTCTTCGTAGCGGTCGTGGCGGGCGTTATAGCCGAATGCATCTTTGCTTTCCAGCACTTTGTGGAACACCACCGAGCCGTCGACGCCGGCATTTTCAGCGATGATTCGGATGGGCGATTCGAGGGCTTTGCGCACGATGGCGATACCAATGGTTTCGTCTTCGTTGTCGCCTTTCATACCGTTCAGGTGGCTGAGGGCGCGCACGAGCGCGACACCGCCGCCGGCTACGATACCTTCTTCGATGGCAGCGCGGGTGGCGTGCAAGGCATCGTCCACGCGGTCTTTTTTCTCCTTCATTTCCACTTCGGTAGCGGCGCCGACATAGAGTACGGCAACACCGCCGGCCAGTTTGGCGAGGCGTTCCTGCAGTTTTTCCTTGTCGTAGTCGCTCGTGGTTGCCTCGATCTGTTGTTTGATCTGGCTGATGCGGGCTTTGATGGCGTCATTGCTGCCTTTGCCGCCTACGATGGTCGTGTTGTCTTTATCGACGGTTACGCGTTCGCAGGAACCCAGGTGAGACAGGTCGGCGTTTTCGAGTTTGTAGCCTTGTTCTTCGCTGATGACCGTGCCGCCGGTGAGGATGGCGATATCTTCGAGCATGGCTTTGCGGCGGTCGCCGAAGCCAGGGGCTTTGACAGCGACCACTTTGAGGCCGGCGCGCAGGCGGTTGACAACGAGTACGCCGAGCGCCTGGCTGTCCACATCTTCGGCAATGATGAGCAGGGGACGGCCGGTTTGCAGGGTTTTTTCCAGCACAGGAATGAACTCCTGCATGTTGCTGATTTTTTTGTCGGTGATGAGCAGGTACGGGTTTTCGTACTCGGCCACCATTTTTTCAGCGTCGGTGATGAAGTAAGGGCTGAGGTAGCCGCGATCGAATTGCATACCGATCACTTCTTCTACGTAGGTGTCGGTGCCTTTGGCTTCCTCGACCGTGATAACGCCGTCTTTCGACACGCGCTTCATGGCATCGGCGATCAGTTTGCCGATGGTTTCGTCGTTGTTGGCCGAGATGGCGGCAACCTGTTCGATCTTGCTGAAATCGTCGCCGATTTCTTCGGTTTGCTCTTTCAGGTCGGCAACCACTTTTTTCACGGCTTTGTCGATGCCGCGCTTCAGGTCCATCGGGTTGGCGCCGGCCGCTACGCTTTTAAGGCCGGCCTGTACCATGGCCTGTGCGAGTACGGTGGCGGTGGTGGTGCCGTCGCCGGCAGCATCGGCAGTTTTGGAAGCGACCTCTTTCACCATCTGGGCGCCCATGTTGGCCACCGGGTCTTCGAGTTCGATTTCTTTGGCAACCGAGACACCGTCTTTGGTAATGGCCGGAGCGCCGAAAGATTTTTGGATAACAACGTTGCGGCCTTTGGGACCGAGGGTAACCTTTACGGCGTCAGCGAGGGCATCGATGCCTTCTTTGAGTTTTTCGCGGGCGTCGCTATTGAAGTTAATTTGCTTAGCAGCCATATTTTATGGATAATTTTTTATAATAAGGTGGTTTTGGATTCGGGAGAGGATCAAATCACGACGAGGATGTCGTCTTCGCGCATGATGAGGAAGTCCTGGCCATCGATGTTGACTTCCTGGCCGGAATACTTGCCGTACAGCACGATATCACCCACTTGAACAGTCATCAGGTTGCCATCTTTACCCGGGCCAACGGCGACGATCTCGCCGCGCTGCGGTTTTTCCTTGGCAGTGTCGGGAATAATCAGGCCGCCTTTGGTTTTTTCATCTGCGGGGGCCGGCTTCACGATTACACGGTCAGCGATTGGTTTCATACGTCTGAAATATTTTTTTGTTTTGGTGATACACTGATTGGAAATACCGAACGGAATATAATTCGGACAACGCCCCTTATCAGACTTTATGCCAAGACGGGTTTTCTGCCATTTTTTCAGATTTTGCCAAAGCGGACGCGTCAGCCTGTCATAAACTGTCAGCAAACAGCATTTTTTATTTTTACCAACAAGCTGCAAGCCGGCATGTACGGGGCCATAAAAAAGCCTTATCATTGCGACCGATTTGGCCGAACGACACGATTCCAGACCTTTACAAAACATTTATTTTCAATCTTTTATCTTTCAATCCTGTCCCATCGGCCTCAAAAGCAAACGATTGATTGTACGGTATGCGAAGACCCATTGACATCCTCAGCGCAGGTGAACTTTTAGTGGATTTTATCACGGCAGAATTTGCCAGCACACTCGACGAAGCCACCCTTTTTAAACGTATTCCGGGCGGAAGCCCCGCCAATTTGTGCATGAACATGGCTCGCCTTGGCAACAAGGCCATCCTGATCGCCTCCGTCGGCAATGACGATATGGGAACGGTATTGCGCAATTACGTCGGCCGGCTGGGCGTCGATGTGTCCTATGTTTCCCAGGTAGATGAACCCACCACCCTCATTCTCGTGACCCGCTCGGCAAGCGTGGCCAATTTCCAGGCCTACCGTGGCGCCGACGCCATGCTGATGATCCGCCAGTTTCCGTACAGCCGCTTCGAAGAAATTTCCATCTTCCATACCACTTGCTTTGCCATGAGCAAAAACCCGGCGCAGAGGGTCATCCTGGAAGCAGCCGAAAAAGCGCGCCGAGCCAAGTGCCAACTCAGTCTCGATGCCAACTACGCAGAAAAAATCTGGCCCGACCACCTTGAAGCACAACGACTTGTAGCAGAAATCTGCCGCCTGGGCGCACTCGTAAAAGTCAGCGATGTGGACTGGAGCCGGCTGTACGAAGACAACAACCCCGCCCCCGATGCCGTGCTCGACCATTTCCTGAAAATGGGCGCCACCGAAGTCTGCTACACCCTCGGCGCACAGGGTTGCTGGGTAGCCAACGATTCCGAACGCCATTTCCTGCCTGGCCGCGCCGTCGAAGTTAAAGATACCACCGGCGCAGGCGACGCCTTCTGGTCGGGCTATCTGACCGCCCGCCTCGATGGCAAAAATCTCCTCGAATGCGCTACCGCCGGCCGCCGTATGGCAGAGATCAAGATCAGTCATTTCGGCCCCCTGCCCGATCTGGTGGACCGGGCCGCGGTGTACGTCGATTTGGCCTGATAACGCGCCGTTATAAAAAGTCCCTTCCGTGTTGTTCGAGCAGAGGGAAAAACGTCAGAAAATCCTCCGAATAACGGCTCCTTTCCGTAAGAAAATGCACTTTCAGGGCAAGCCAGTCCATGCCGGGCGGCAAACGCCTGCTGAAACGCTCGAGCACGAAATCCAGCCCCTCGAGCCTGGCATAGCCTCTTAGAAAATCGCCGGCCAGCATGCGGGGCAGGCGCTCTCTTAATGGGTCAGGCATTTCCAGCCGCCTGGTTTCCAACATGTTATAGGTTTCCCGCACAAAACGATCAAATGGCTGCGAGGTGACTTTAGTCCAGTGCTCCGCCAGTAAAAAGTCGTACAAAATATCGACAACGGGACCTGCATAACGCCCGGCGTACGGTCGCGCCCTGGCGGTACTTTGTTTCACAGCCGGGTGATCGTCGGTAAAGGAATCTATCGCGCGGTGCAGCAAAATACCGCGTTGTACGGCTTGCGGATACGCTTCCCACCGCCGTCCTTTCACGAAGTCGGCAATAAAATTGCCCAACAACAGATCGGCATCTCCAAAGGACAAATAACAATGTGCGAGGTGGTTCATTGCGGGTAAAACAGCTGGACGGGTCCGTTGTTGCTGGCAACGACAACGGCCTGCCGCTCTTTTGTCAGGTGCACAACGGCGGCCTGTCGCACTTCGCCGCAGGCCCGGAAGGGGTTCAACCGGTTGGGAATTGCCTGAAAATTGCCCCCTCCCCTGTTGTTCAGCCACACCCCGCAGGAAGCGTCAAGCGGGCCGGTTTCCGGCTCGTTGCCAGTTCGATTGCCCAAAAAGAGCAGTTGCGGCAAGCCGTTTTCTCCCGCGATGGCCAAAACGGCGCTGACCGGCGATACCTGGACCTGCGAGGGGAAGGCATGAAAAACAAGTTTGCCGTTGTTGTTTTCAAACCAGCCGCTGCGCAATTCAGCGGCTTCCAGCTGCCGGGCGGCACGCAGCTCCTGGGCCGAAAACAGGTCTTCAATGCCTGCCAGGGCATAGTCGTGGTAGCGGGGAAATTTTTTGCGAATACCCGGCAATTGCTGCGCCAGCAGATCGCGCTGAGCCACCGGCGCATAGCCGCCTTGCTGCGGGGCTGTCAACACGGGATCGATACTGCCGTTGCCGTCAAAATCGGCGGCAAACAAGCGCAAGGAACCACCCGGCCAGGTCACAAAGCGGCCGTTAAGGCCTTCGTTGCCCGCCAAAATGTCAGGGTCGCCGTCACCGTCCAGGTCGTTGATCAGCAGGCAATTCCACCAGCCGGCCGATTGGGCGACGCCATACGCCTCGGTAACGTCCCTGAATACCGGCCCTTCTTTTTTGAAAACCCGTATCGGCATCCACTCCCCTGCCACGATCAGTTCTGCCGCGCCGTCGCCGTCGAGGTCGGCGAACTGTAGATCGGTGATCATGCCGGCGCGTTCGAATTGTGGCGCTGCCTCGGCAGTCACATCGGAAAAACGGCCGCCGTCGTTGCGCCAGACGGCAGAACGCGGGATTTCGGGAAAACGGCCCGGCGTCACACGCCCGCCGACAAACAGATCGAGATCGCCGTCGGCATCGTAGTCGTACGCGCGCGCTACCGAGCCGCTTTCCTTTTCTGTCGGCAAGGCGCCGGCGTCGAGTGAAAAATTGCCTTTGCCGTCGTTGCGGTAGAGCCTGTCCTGATACGAAGGGTCGCCTGCGGGCGCTTCATTTCCGCCGTTTACGACGATCAGATCGAGGTCTTTGTCGCCGTCGGCATCAAAAAACAAAGCGGCCGCGGCGTCGCAGACCGATTCAAACGGATGTGCAGGGTTTTCCACAAAGATGCCGTCGCCTTTTTGCAAAAAAATCGCTCCTGACTGCCCGCGTGCCCCCCCGACGAATACATCTTCGGCGCCGTCACCGTCCACATCGCCCAGGGCCAGCGCCGGGCCCGGGCGGGAATATTGCCTCGACAACAATCGCTCCCGTTCGTAGTCGTCGAACTCGTTTTCCCGGTGCGTGAAGCGCAGGCCATTTTGTTGCGCAACTTCGTTGTATGGAATACCGGCCGACAGGTTTGCAGCCTGCCCGCGCGGTAGTTTTCCGGGTTTCGCTTCGGCGTATTTCAGCACAATTCGCTGATTGGCAGGCAATTGTTCCAGAACCTGATAGCCGCCGCCGGGCCATTCGATTTCGACTTTGTCCACCCGCTCGATGGCGCCCAGCCCCACCTGAAAAACGGGTTCGACAGAAGAATAAAAGCCCCTGACAGGGGTCATTTCCTGAAAAAACACCTGGTCGCCGGCTTGCACCCTGATCCTGGCGCCGATGCCGGTCGGGTTTTTCGCCGGACCTTCACATTTGATCTGGAGCCAGTGTTTTTTGCCAATAGTGTTCGCCTGGTTTTCAAAAATACCGGGCGAGGCGCCGAGCCGGCTCGTGATCAGGTCGAGATCGCCATCGTTGTCGAGGTCGGCATAAGCTGCGCCATTGGTAAAGCCGGGTTGCGACAGCCCCCAGCTGGCGGTGACATCGATCAGCGGCCAGTCGCCCGTATTTTGATACAGGTAATTGCGGTTGGGGAAAGAGGGGATCAAACCCGTGTATTCCTGAAAAGACTTGAAGCGTTTGGCATTGACGCCCCCCGTCCGGTTGATCGAATCGGCGGTGTAGTAGAAAAAGTCGAGGTCGTTGAGGTCGCGCAAGACGCCCGAGGTCAGAAAAAGGTCATTGTGGCCGTCGTTGTCATAATCGGCGACGAGGGGCGCCCAGCTCCATTCGGTCGCCTGGATGCCGGCCTGACAGCCCTGCTCCGAAAACGTGTGGTTGCCGTTGTTGACCTGCAACACATTGCGCATTTGCTGCCGCCCGTAGCCCTGGCGAAGCAGGGTATTGACGCGCTCGCGCTGCATGGTGTTCATCAGCATCTTTCGACGCTCGGGAGTGGCGCCGAGCATATCAGGCACCACCAGATCGGGCAAGGCGTCGCCGTTGAGGTCGGCGTAGTCGGCGCCCATGCTGTGGTTGGCCATGTGGCGAAACCATCGGCCTGCCTGCTCGCTGAACGTACCGTCATGGTTGTTGATATATAAAAAATCAGGCATAATGAAGTCGTTGGCTACGAACAGATCAGGCCATCCGTCATCATTAAAATCAGCGGCAATGCTGCTTAGCCCCCAGGCCCGGTTGATAATCCCTGCAGCCTTGCTGACATCGCTGAAATGGCCGTTTCCATCGTTGCGATATAGGCGGTCTGAATCGTATTCGGTCTTCGGAGCGGCAGCGGCAGCCGAGGGCGCTGCGCCGCTCGGCTGGTAGTCGGCAATGTTGATGTTGTGAAAATCGACGGGGTGATTGACGACGTAGCAATCGAGGTCGCCGTCGAGGTCGTAATCGAAGAAATTGGCATGTTGGCTGGCCGACAGGTCTGCCAGGCCAAATTCGGCGGCGCGTTCGGTGAAAGTATTGTCTTTGTTATTGATCAACAACAAATTACGCCGGTCGGGGACGGGTGTAAGCCAGGTGCGGCACACGTACAGGTCGGGCCAGCCGTCGGCATTGACATCGACGACTACGACGCCGGTTTTCAGGCCGCTGTGTTTGGCCACCCCGGAAGATTCGGAGATATCGGTGAATTTGAAATTGCCCTGGTTGAGGTACAACCGGCAGCCTTGCAGTCGGGCGGTGAAAAACAGGTCTTGCAAACCGTCGCGGTTGACATCCAGCACGGCCACCCCGCCGCCGTTGTAGATGTAGGGGTCCATGGTGAAATTGTAGCGGTACTCTTCCTCCACGGTAAAGACAAAAGAAATGCCGGTTTCGGCCGCCGGACGCGCGACGAAACGCGTACCGCCCTCCGCCGTTGCCTGCGGTTGCGGCGTGGATTCAAAAAGCGTTTTTTTTCGATCCGAACATTGTCCTAAAAGGAGCGGCAAAAGGGCGATCAGGCAGATTCCCGCAGGGTGCAAGGTATTTTTCATGAAAGCAGGTATTAAAGGGGGTGAAACTACGGATTCCCGGAATTTTTAAAACCGGTCTGATTTATCCGGCTTTTCGGGCTACCTTTGCGCCCGTTTTTCAATGATCATTTGTCTTTTCCCGAAATATGGCTCTTCAGTGCGGCATTGTCGGTCTTCCCAACGTCGGAAAATCCACCCTTTTTAATGCGCTTACCAGTGGCAAAGCCCTGGCAGCCAACTATCCTTTCGCAACCAAAGACCCCAACGTGGGCGTCATCACCGTGCCCGACCAGCGCCTCGACAAACTGTCGGAACTGGTCAATCCGCAACGGATCGTGCCGACCACCGTCGAGATCGTCGATATTGCCGGCCTGATCAAAGGCGCCAGCCAGGGCGAGGGCCTGGGCAATCAGTTCCTGGCCAACATCCGCGAAGTGGACGCCATTGTTCACGTGGTTCGCTGCTTCGACGACGACAACGTCGTGCACGTTGATGGCTCTGTCAATCCTGTGCGCGACAAGGAAATCATCGACCTCGAACTGGGGCTGAAAGACCTGGAAACCGTCGAAAAACGCCTCGAAAAAGTCGTCCGCGCAGCCAAAGCCGGCAGCAAGGACGACCTCAAAGCCCTCGAAACGCTCAACCGCGTCAAAGCGCACCTCGAAAGCGGCAAACCCGCTCGCGAATTGCTCGGCGACGTGGACGAAGACGGCAAAACGTTGATTACCAGAGACTTGTCGCTCCTTACGGCCAAACCCACGCTCTACGTCTGCAATGTGGACGAAGCGTCGATGGAAAACGGCAACGCCCATACCGAGGCCTTCCGGGCTTCCGTAGCCGGCGAAAACGCCGAAGTCATTACCATCTGCGCCGGTATCGAAGCACAAATCGCCGATATGGAGTCGGCCGAAGAACGCGATGAATTTCTCGAAATGATGGGCCTCAGCGAGCCCGGCAAAAACAAACTCATCCGCGCCTGCTACCACCTGCTCAACCTCATCACCTACTTCACCGCGGGGGAAAAGGAAGTGCGAGCCTGGACGGTGCGCCGCGGCGCCAAAGCTCCTGAAGCAGCCGGTGTGATCCACTCCGACTTCGAAAAAGGTTTTATCCGCGCAGAAGTCATTAAATATCAGGACTTTACCACCCTGGGTTCGGAAGCCAAAGTGAAAGAAGCCGGCAAAATGGCTGTCGAAGGAAAAGAGTATGTCGTACAAGATGGCGACATCATGCACTTCCGTTTTAACGTCTGAAGCACTTTTCCCGATGGCCATCGACACCCTTATCTTCGACCTTGGCGGCGTCCTGATCGACTGGAATCCCGAATATGTTTTCCGGGAAGTGATTCCCGATGCCGAACGCCGGCAATATTTCTTCGACCGGATCTGCACCCACGAATGGAATGTGGAGCAGGATGCCGGCCGTTCGCTGGCCGAAGCGACCGAACTGCTCGTGGCGCAATGGCCCGATTGGGAGCCTGAAATCAGAACCTACTACGACCGTTGGGAGGATATGCTCGGCGGCCCCATTCCAGAAACCGTTGCATTGCTGCAACAATTGCGCGACGAAGGCAGGCTCAGACTGCTGGCGCTGACCAACTGGAGTGCCGAAACGTTTCCGGTTGCGCTGGGCAAATACGATTTTTTACACTGGTTCGAGGGAATCGTGGTGTCGGGAGAAGAGAAAACCCGCAAACCCTTCCCCGAAATTTACCAAATCCTGCTGCAACGCTACGACGTCGATCCCGCGCTCGCCGCTTTTACCGACGACAGCCTGGCCAATATGAAAGGCGCAGAAGCCCTGGGCATCCGCGGCATTCATTTTCAGGGCGCCGACGCCCTGCGCCAACAACTTCTGGATTGGAAGGTACTTGGCTAAACAAGGATTTGTCTTACCTTTGGCTTCGCCCATCGAAAAATTTGGACCCGGACCAATAATCCGGGCTTTTTTGTGGTTAAATGGCAGTCGCTGAAAAACGCGTGCCATTCGAAGCTAATTGCTATGAAAACTGTACAAGACTTTTTCCTCTTCTGCTCGGGGGTGGATCAGAGCATTCTTGAAAAATGCCCCACTGACCGCAACAAGTACGCCGGCATTGGCGCCACCGTGTTTTTTACGGGCGTACTGGCCTTTATCTCCTCCGGTTACGCACTTTACACGGTTTTTGATTCGTACCTGGCAGCAGTCTTTTTCGGGCTGGTGTGGGGTCTGATGATTTTCAATCTCGACCGCTACATCGTCATGAGCATGAAAAGCTACGGCCGCTGGTGGCGCGACTGGCTGGTTGCCCTGCCCCGCCTGGCCCTGGCGGTATTGCTGGCCCTGGTCATCTCCAAACCCCTGGAAATGAAGATTTTCGACAAGGAAATCCGCGGCGAACTCGTGCAAATGGAACAGGAAGTATTCAAACAACAGGAAGACCGCGTACTGGCTCGTTTCCAGGCACAGATCGACGAGCAAAAAGCGCAGATCGAAACGCTCAAAGCCGACATCGCTGCCAAAACCGCGGCCCGCGACACGCTCGTGCACATGGCCGCGCAGGAAGCTGACGGCACTGGCGGCTCGGGACATAAAAACCTCGGCCCGATCTATCGCGCCAAAAAAGATGACGCCGACCGTGCGCAAACAGAACTGACCAACCTGCTGGCGACCGCGCTGCCGGCCATCCAGGCGAAAGAGCAAACCGTCAGGGAACTGGAGGCAAAGGTGCAGTCCGAAATCGCGGCACTCAACCGAACCGGCTACGACGGCCTGGCCGCCCGCATGGAGGCCCTGAGCCGCCTGAGCGCCAACAGCCTGGCCATTTTGTACGCCAGCCTGTTCATCACCTTGCTCTTCGTTGCCATCGAAACGGCGCCTATCATGGTCAAACTGATCTCTTACCGCAGTCCGTACGACTACCTTTTGCACGATCACGAGCATGTTTTTGAAATGAACAACCGCGAGCAGGTCACCTTGCGCGCCAACATCGTGAAAAACAAACTCAGGTTTGAAACGGAAACAGGCGCCTATCTGGTAGAAGCACGTATCGCCGCAGAAAAAGCCCTGATTGACCAGAAACTGAAAGAGCAACTCGAAAACCTGCGCAATCAGCCCTACGACTGGAAATTGAGCCAGTAAAACGGCTTATTCGTCGCGGATATCTGCCAGGGTTTTGGTTTCCAGAATGGCCAGGGTCGCATCGCGCACCTCGGCAAACACGGCATTAATGCGGCAATTGACCTCATCGCAATCTTCACACCGGCGGTAGAAATTGAGGCTAACGCAGGGCAACAACGCGATCGGCCCCTCGACGATTCGCATCACTTTGGCCAAAGAAATCTGCTCGGGGGCTGTTTTCAGAAAATAGCCCCCTCCCCTACCCATTTTGCTGTCAAGCACGTCCGCCTTTTTGAGCTCCAACAGGATATTTTCCAAAAATTTAAGGGGAATGTGCTTTTGCCCGGCAATATCGCTGATGAGCACCGGCCCCGTTTTATGACGGGCTGCCAGATATCCAAGCGCCTTGATGGCATATTGCGTTTTTTTGGAGAGCATGGCAATTTATCAGTCTACAATCTTTGTGAACTATTTCAATCAAACTACTTTTACGGTGGCGGGAAAGGTAAACAGGTTTTGAGCGCGCTCGATCAGTTTTTATCCAATTCCTGTCGCATTTATCTCACTTCACTCACCAATCCTTATCCGATATGAGCTTGCGACTAGGCGACATCGCCCCCAACTTCAAGGCCCAAACCACCGCCGGCGAGATAGACTTTTACGAATATCTTGGCGACGGATGGGGCATTTTATTCTCTCACCCGGCCGACTACACCCCTGTTTGCACCACGGAACTCGGCCGCACCGCCGCGCTTCAGGAAGAGTTCAGGCGCCGCAACACCCGCGTGCTGGCCGTCAGCGTTGATCCGCTCGACAAGCACCTGGGCTGGGTCAACGACATCAACGAAACGCAGCACGTCAACGTCGATTTCCCGATAATTGCCGACCCCGACCGCGTCGTATCGACCCTCTACGACATGATTCACCCCAACGCCTCCGAAAATTTTACGGTGCGTTCGCTGTTCGTCATCGGCCCCGACAAAAAAGTAAAACTGATCATTACCTACCCGGCTTCTACCGGCCGCAATTTTCACGAAGTGCTGCGCGTGCTCGATTCCCTGCAACTGACGGCCAATTACAGCGTTGCCACACCTGCCGACTGGAAACATGGCGAAGACGTGATCGTCGTGCCAGCCATTTCTACCGAAGATGCCATCCGGAAATTCCCCAAGGGTGTGAACGTCGTAAAACCGTATCTGCGCTACACGCCGCAGCCCGACGTCGAATAACAAACAACGCGCCGTAGGCTGACGACTTCAACAAAGCGGAGTCAAAAACCGACAACACCAATACTATATTTTTCCAAATTGCTATTTTTGACTTCGCTTTGTTGAAATATTATATCAAATCAAACAGGTTTTTTGCCCCAATTGGCCGGGCAAGCGTAAACGCCTCGGCATATTCCACTCCGATCTGGCGCCCCCACATGGCATTCCGGCCGCGCAATGCCTCGAAAAACGAGGGACAGGAAATGGGCGTTTCGGGGTCGGTACAGTCTGGCTGATAAAACTGAGAGCCATAGGCCCGTATCGCTTCAAATTTTCGATCGATATAGGGACTGACATCCAGCAAAAGGTCAGGTTTACTTACGCGGTCTTGCTGGTAATGGTAAACGGCCCTGACCCGCCAGGGGGCTTGCTCCCGACCATCCGCATCGTACGTTTCGATTTTTACCAGATTGGCCAGAAAAACAGCACGGCCAACAAGATCTGCTGCGCGCTGATGGTCTGGATGGCGGTCGTCGAGTGCATTAGCCAATACGATTTCGGGGCGGAATTTCCGGATTTTGCGCACAAGCGCCAAAAGGCTGCCCTTGTCGGCGTCAAAAAATCCGTCGGGAAGGTTCAACTGCTCCCGGGTACCGATGCCGAGCAATTCAGCTGCCCGGGCGGCTTCCTTAGCCCTCCATTCGGGGTTGCCCCGCGTGCTGAGTTCCGCACGGGTAAGATCAAGCAGACCAATTCTATGCCCCAGATCGACGTGGCGCAGCAGCGTACCGCCGGCAGCGACTTCCACGTCGTCCGGATGGGCCGAGATAGCAAGTATGTCCAGTTTCATCTGACAGTTTTCACGACAACACAGCCTGGTGTTCTTTTTTGACCTGTTCGTGGCAGGCCAGGATGCCTCCTTTGAGGTTGTACAGGTTGTCAAATCCGAATTTTTCCTCCAGTTCGCGGATTGCCCGGGCGCTGCGCGCGCCGGCGTGACAATGGACGACCACTTTTCGGTCGCGGGCAATGCGGTGCGCCTGCCCGGCAAGGGTTGCCAGCGGGATCAGCTCGGCGCCCAGATTGGCAGCCTCGTACTCCAATTGTTCGCGCACATCAATCAGCTGGAATGGTTCGCCCTGCCTCTGCCATTCGAGCAGTTCGTCGGCCGTGATCTCCTTAATGCGTCGCTCTGCTCCGGGCAAGCCGCAAAACAATTCATAATCAATGAGTTGGGTGATAGTCGGACTTTTCCCGTTCAGGGGATTGTCGTCGCGCCGCCTGACTTTGAAGGTTCTGGTTTCGAAGTTGAGGGCATCGAAAATAAAAAGCCGGCCGCTCAGAGGCTCCCCTACGCCAGTGACGACCTTGATGACTTCGTTGGCCTGCATGCTGCCGATGATCCCGGGTAACACCCCAAGCACGCCTCCTTCGGCGCAGCTGGGCACCAGGCCCGGCGGCGGCGGCGCCGGATAGAGATCGCGGTAATTGGGTCCCAATGCGCCGTTTTCGTCGCGGTAGTTGAAGACGGACACCTGGCCCTCAAACTGAAAAATGGAAGCGTAAACATTGGTTTTATCGAGCAGTACGCAGGCATCGTTGACGAGATAGCGCGTTTGGAAATTATCGGTCCCGTCGGCCACCACATCGTAGTCCCGGAAAATAGCCAGCGCATTCTGCGCCGTCAGGCGAACAGGGTGAATCCGGACGTCGATATGCGGGTTCAGGGCTTTAAGCCGGCGTTTGGCCATGCTTGCTTTTCTTTTGCCCACGTCGCTGACTTTGTACAGGACCTGACGCTGGAGATTGCTGTCGTCAACTACATCGAAATCGACGATACCGATCGTGCCCACGCCGGCCGCTGCGAGATACAGCAGCAAGGGGCTGCCCAGTCCGCCGGAGCCGACCACCAGTACCCTGGCGGCTTTCAGTTTTTGCTGAGCCACGAGCCCGAATTCAGGGATGATGATGTGCCGGTTGTAGCGGGCCAGTTCGGCTTTTGAGAAGGTGATATCTTTATAAAAAGGCATTTTTCAGTCGTTTTTGCTTAACAAACAAGGTCGGATGGCCGATCAACCGCCGGCAATTGCAGGTACGATACTGACCACCGTTTCTCTGCCCAGGGCAGTTTTTTCGTGATGGAGATCGCGGATATCTTCATCGCCCACGAAAATATTGAGAAAGGTCCTGATTTGCCCTGCATCGTCGAGCAAATGCTTTTTGAGTTGCGGGAAGCGGCCGGCGAGGTTTTGTACGAGTTCTTCCACATTGCCGGCTTCAACATCCAGCCGGGGGGCATTTTCGGTGAATTTGCGCAAAGGCGTGGGAATAATGACGGTAGGCATAGCGAGTTTGTGTTTAAATGTATGAGGGTTCAAGAATAGTTTCTTCTTCAAACTGAAATTCATCGTTCAGGCGCCAGGACAATAACTGGCCCCGGCCCCGCTGATAGACCGAAATGATTACATAGGAAAAATAGGGTTGCGCAGCCAGTCGGTCTTGTTCGGAAGGTATCGCAGGCGAGCCGGGGTGCGAGTGATACACCCCCAAAAGGCTCAGTTTTTTGTCGAGGGCATACTGTTCCGCCCGCAAATAATCCTTCGGTGAAATCTCGAAACGCCGCCGCTTGTCTCCTGTCAAGGAGTTGTCCACGATCAGGAGGTCCGTCACGATGCGCGTCTCCTCGTCTTCCACTCCAAAGAGGAAGCCGCAGCATTCGTCCGGAAAAGTCAGTCGGGCGTCTTCCAAAATTTGATGACGGGTGTTGGGTTCGATGATTAACATATCGGTCGCTATTGCGCAAGTGAAGTATAAAAAAAGGCCCCCCGGTAACGCTACCGAAGGGCCTGAAACTGGAATTTCTTTCAAACAAGTGCTCAAACACTGTTCAGTCCCCTGGTAAGGCTGGCAGGCATGCCCATCGGCATCCAACAACAAACCATAGACTGAAATGAAATGTGTTTAAACATTGTCGTTCTTTCTTTAACGCTGCAAAAGTAGGTGAAGCAAATTTATTATTCTATTATTTTTATAGACTTTTAATTTTTTTTTATCAAAACACTGATTATCAATTTTTTACAACAACACCAGCTGCTTCGCCGGCGCTGCATTTTACCCGTACGAAATACAAACCGCGCTGCAAGCTGCCCACAGAAACCTGCCCGGAGGCGGCAGCGACTGTGGTTTTCAGCGCCAGATTGCCCAGTGCGTCGGTCAGTTGTACGTCCAGCAGTTCATCGCCGGGCAGGCCGTCGGCAACCCTCACCGACAACAGTGCATCGGCCGGATTGGGAAATACCAACAGGCCAAACGCCCGGCCGGGCGCGCCGGCCCCGCTTGAACCGCCGGGCGCACCTGGCGAGCCGCCGGCGTTTTCAGATGGCTGCCAGCTGGTGGCAAAATGATTGTCGAGGCCCGGCGCGACCAGTTCGAGTGAGCGCCCCAGCAATCCGTCGGCCTCTGGCCAGGGTGCATGGTTGTCGTAGCGCACCGCTTCAACAAGCAGTCCAGTGCCGTCGTAGAGGAGGATGGCTTCGCCTTCGTTGGCCAGTTTGCCGTCGGTCCATTCGAAGACCTGATAGGGTGCGCCGTTGAAACTGGCGGCTGTTTTGGCCACGACGATGTACTCGCCAGCTGCTATGGCCGCCCCGGCCGGGAACACGAAGTCGATGGCATTGGCCAATACATATCCTTCAAGATCAACCGTTTGCGAACCTGGATTATAAATCTCAACAAATTCGCCGGTTGTCGTGAGGGTGTCGTCGTACAATATTTCCGAGAGCATGAGCTGCGGCTCGCCGCTGTACGCCGGCAGCAGGCTGGCGCCCAGGTCCAGCCCGTCGGCGCCCGCTGCGGTCGCTGCCGAGCCCGGCAAGAGGTGGAAATCGTAGAACGTCGGCAACACAAAATGCGGATCGGCAGAGAGGTTGCCCGATCCGCTGAGGGTATCAGTGTCGGAAAGGCAATGGGAAAGGCTGATGGACGAAAGGGTATCAGCCGAATACGCTGCAAATGCGGCATTGGAAGCGATACAATTGGTCACGATGCCATTGCCGCCCAGGTTGCCCGGGTTCTTTTCGTAAGCCGCGACAGCCGTCTGGTTTCCAAAAAAAGTACAATGGTCGATCTGCACGGGCGACTGGTCTTTCAGGGCGATCCCGTAACCCGTGTAAGCAATGGTATTGTTGCGAATCAGCGCCGAGGATTGCTGCCCTACCGAAATGCCCTTGTCGAGGCAATGGTAGATAAAGTTGTTTTCCACGAGCAGGCCGGAACAGGATTCGCCAATGTCGAGTCCGTCGCAGTTATCGCCCCTGAAATCGTGAATCGTATTGTTGCGGATGATCCCGTTTGCTACGCCGTCGAAGTCGATGGCATCCATGTCGGGCCGGGTCGAGAGCGCTTCGAAGCGGCAGTTTTCTACCCTGCCGCTGCCCTGTTTGATGTTGATGCAATCGCCGGTGACGAGCGATTTAAGGTCGGAATTGGTCAGTACGACATTTGAAAAGCGCGAAAAAACCGGATTGTCGCTCACCTGCGTGAGGTCGAGGTGGTCCATATTCAGGTCGGCGTGGTAGGCCGAAATGGCAGCCGGGAAATACATGCGGTGCTGGCCGGCACTGGCGTTTAGCAGCGTCAGATACTTTAAACTGGACGTTTCCGTGGTGTTTTTCAGCAAAATACCGCCCCAGACGCCGGCATCGGGCGCATTGGTGATCAGTACAGGCTGGCTGGCGCTGCCGTTCACCTGCAGATCGCCCAGTACCCAGAGGTTGGCTTTTTCCGGAAACTGAATTGCTACGCCCGGCTCTATGCTCAGCGTAACGTCCGGTTTTACTACCACGTCGCCGGCTGCGCGGTAAGGCGAACAGGCCGCTGTGAGGGTGAGGTTGCTGACTACCGTATCGGGCAATACGCCGCAGTTGCCGTCGGGTTCGAATACTGCGCGCAGCGTGGTTGCCCCGTCGATGGAATAGTCGAGCACAGGCGACAGGCCCACAGTTTCCGCATTGCCGCTTTGGTAGGCTTTTACTTCGAAATCGAAACTCAGGTCGGAGCTGTTGGTTGCGGCCTGGTGCATTTCCACGGCGATCAGGTTTTCACCGGCGACTAGCCCTGCGGCGGCGATATTTTGTTCCAGCCACGCGCTCTCCGTCGTACCACTGATGCTGCCGGAAGCCAGCGTATTGAACTGGACCGCGCCGGCTGGCATGTTGTATCGCCAAACTTCCTGGCCGTTGAGATAAACGACTGCGCCGTCATCGGCAACCATCCGCAGCAGCAATCCGGTAAAGCTGGCCGGGTCAGCCACAGTGAAGGTTTTGCGGAAATAATAAGCCGGCGTTTTGTTGTTGGCATCGCTCCCGAAACTCAGTTGCGTCGCTTCGTCGCCATCGCCATACCCCAGCTGAGCTGGGCCTTGCGGCCAGGCGCCTGCGTCGTAAGCCGGCTGGTTCCAGGTAGCCGGCGGTGCGTCGGCGGCATCGCGGTAGGCCCAGCTGGCGCCTGCATCGATCAGCGGTATAGTGGCCGAGCCCAGCTTTTCCCAGCGAACAAACTGGAAGCCCGGATGGGCCGTAGCCGTGAGGGTGAATTGCCGGTTGATGAAATACTTGCCCGTCCAGGGGTACGAAGGGATGCTCAGGTCGTGCAATTGCACCCGGCCGCTGAAAGGCGCGCTCAGTTCGACATTCAGGACGGCCGAGCCGTCGAGGTTGAAGTACTGATCGAGATCCTGCCACATGTAAGCATTGCGTTGCTGGCCGAACGTTTTGAGTTTCGCCACCTCGTTTTCCCAAAAGGCGACGGAAGGAATCCCGTTGCCGTAGCTCGACGTCGTGCCAGCCCAGCGCGCCACGTGGTACGGGATTTCGCCGCGTATCCAGTCGGCATGCCGGTCGACCCGTTTGTCGATGGTGGCGGGATTATAGGTGACATACAGATGGTCGGCGAAGCGCGTAATGAAGGCTTGCTTGAACGTATTGTTTTCCAACATCTTACGCAAGAAAAGCGTGCCCCATGCCGGGTTGGTCCAATCGGCCCCGTTGGTGGCAGTGGCCCAGTCCATCGAAGTGCCGCCGACGTTGGCCAGGTCGAAGCCGCGGTCGTAGTCATGCGGAAGCCAGCGCCAGCGCGAGGCGCCGTTTTGCGCCCTGAACAGCGCGATATTGTGCCCCCAGCTGGTGTTGGCGGTAAAAATTTCGGAGATGATGTAATCGGTAAAGTTGCGGGTATCGGCCATTTGGTCGAGCAACTGGAATGCAGCGTCAGACTGCACGCCTGCATTGAGCAAATCGACCATTTGCTGGTATGCCAACGCATTTCCTTCTTTGACCTCGCCGTTGTTTTCAATGTAGTCGAGGCTGTCGGGATCGATGCCGTGGTAGATGTCCGTGTATTCCTTGTCCTGCTTTTCGCGGATGTTGTGAATGCCGAAATACTGTCCGTTGATGTACACGGCGCAGGGCCGGAAATCCTGAATATCGAGGTCGGAAGTGGCGGCTGCCAGGCCTTGCTGCATACCGTCGCGAAAGAGGGTGTTGGACCAGTCGTTGCCCGAGCAGCGCAGAATAATGTCTTCAAAACGGGTGCGCGGGTTGCCGGGAAACAACTGGTACTCGATGTGCGAGCCGCCGTATTGTTTGCGGGAAAAGATGTTGAGCATTTTTTCGGGCAAAATCCACGCATTTTCCCCGCCGATGGAAGCGCCCGCATCGTGATGAAAACCCAGCAGGCCATCAGCTTCATAAAATTCGAGGTGGACCGGCACTTCCCAGTCGGGTTTGAAATTCTGCACATAAATACCCGAATCCTGGGCAAAAAAGTAGTCGGGATGGGTGGATATGGACAACACGGCAAGCCCCCGTTCTTCGAAGTGTTCGCCGATAAAATAGGTATTGGTCACCACCGGCCCCGGCAGCCGGTCGGCCAGGAACAGGCGGGCTTTCACAACGGTCGTAGCGCTCAGGTTGAGCGGCTGGCTGAACACTGGAGAATTGCTCGCCGGACTGGAGCCGTCGGTGGTGTAGCGCACCACGCCATAGCCGGTCAGGTTCTGAATATCGACCGTGACCGGGCCATCAAAAAAGCCGCCCGACTTTGAAAACACCGGCACCGCCCGCACAAAATCCTTGAAAAAAGGCTGGGTGTTGTTGCTGGCGCCCGGGCTTGGATGGGGGAACAGGCCCCAGGGCGCACCGCCGTCTGTTTTACGGCCACAGGAAACATCCGTTTGTTGGGCGCCAAAACCGATTTCATCGGCCAGTGTGCCTCCCGGCGTGTACAAAGACAGCGTCTCGCCGTCGGCCGAAAGTTTGAACCCGGCATGCAGGCCGGAGGATTCGCCATCGGCCCACACCAGCAAAAAACCGCCTGCCGGCACGATGCTGCCGGCGGGAAAGGTCCATTTGGTCGGTTCATTCTGGTCGTCGCTGAGGGTCCAGCCGCTCAGGTCGGCAGGGCTGTTGCCTGCGTTGTACAATTCAACCCAATCGGAAAAAGCCTGAAAATCGGGGTCGGCGAGGTTGACAGCGTTGGATGCAAGCAATTCATTGATAAAGACTTGCGCGTTAAGGGTCGCGCCGGCTGCAAGGCACAGCAGCAGGAAGCAAAAGCGTAGATAAGGCAGCATAAGGCAGGAATTAAACCCGAATGGGAAATGAACGTGCAATTAACACGAAATATCCTTTTGCCGGGTTGCCGGCAAATCGCATTTTCCTGCAAAGGCGACAAAAAATGACAAAATCGACAACAGAGGTCAGTATTTAACAGTCAAATTTCTTGCTCAATGGTCTGGGCGAGCTGCCAGGCCTGGCTTCTTAGTTCATTCACCGCCGTTGACTCCCAGAATATACCCTTAAGATTACTTCCCAAAGTACACAATGACCGTACCGGCACGCCATATCGATCAATAACAGTATACGTTTCGGGATTGGCTTCAACACCGAGCCGAAGCTTGTCTTGTGACAGCAACCCCTTTGACCAGCAACGGCGCAACAACCCTTCGTCCATGCGACTAAGATCTGTTTGAGGCCCTGTGCAATTGATAATCCTTGAAACTTCGATAACCGAGGTCTTTTTTCTTTTTCTGTCCCAGTACTCGACAGTCATGTTTTCAGGCTTGGCTTCTATATTGAGCAGGTGTCCTGCAAATATTTGCAATCGGCGCTCCACCCGCAATTGTTGTATTTTGTCATGTAGGTGCAGGGGTACGCGATGTCGGGCAACGCCCCAGAGATGCCTGATCCTCGACATAAATAATTGTTTTTCAGCATCCGTAAATTGCTGCCAGAGTTGCCGGGATAAAGGGCGGATCGAATCAACAACCGGTTCGGCGGAGATTCCAAGTTGACGAACCTTTTTTATGTGTCGGTTAAAGAGTGCGACCAGTTCGCGGAGAGACATTCCGTCTCTAATTTCCTGGCGCAAGTGGTTATATTGTAGCCCTGAATGCCTGTGAGGTAGAATGTTGAACCCATGCGTAGAAAGGGATAAAATCCGGTTTTTAACCCCATGTTCAATCAATCCGGTAACAGTATCGACCATTGTCAGACCGTTTCCGACAATCAAAATCGGGAGATCTGAATCCGGTATTCGTATTGATTCAGATGACCACGGATCTCTGCAATATCGTTGATCCAGTGTAAAACTGCTATCCGGCAATTCAGGGTTGGCCGGGAGCTGATTGCCTGTTGCAAGCACGCAAATATCAACTTCGACCGGCTGCATACCGGCAAGTTGCAATTCGAAACCCGTCTGTTTTCTGTCAAGGTTCACAACCTGATCATACACGGCCTCGATTACAATTTGTTTCCTGCTTGCCAGGGCTTTCGTCTCCTGCCATAATTCGTCCAGATAAGCTCCGTACAAATTTCTCGGCAAAAATGCGCCGCTTAGTATTTCTCTTTTGATCCCCTGAAAATGAGGTTGTTTTTGTGCCCAATCAAGAAAATGATCGGGGGCATCGGCGAAGGCACTCATTTTCCCAGCCACCACATTGAGTAAATGTCGCTCGGAGTAAGTACGATATGCCACTCCGCGGTTCCATTTTGTTTTATGGTCGAACAAAATCAGTTTGACCGGTTTTGACGCCCCTCTTACCAGATGCGCGGCCAGCATTGTCCCACAAAACCCGACGCCGATGATTCCAATTTTTTTCATGTGAGCGGTGGCACCCGGATTCCCCGCCGGACAAAAAACCCAGAGACAAAAGTCCGGCAAAGGAATCGCAGATGTTCTTGAAATAACTAAAAGTTGTACTTCCGAAATATTGAAAACCACCCGGAATCGGGCCCCCGATCCAGTTGCGCTTGCCCCTGAACAGGGGGGTATCCAGTTGATTGGAGAAGGCAAAGTTGTGAAAATACTAAATATTCCATCAAAACAGTGGACTAATATTTTTTTGAAACAAAAAGCCCCCGCAACTTCTTCCTTGCGGGGGCTTTGTCAAAAGGCTGTTCTGTTCTAAGGGAAAGCGTTTAACGCGGAATTGGGCCGATTGCAGCTATTTTATTCGTTTGGACGCCTCAAAAAAAGCCAGCAGGTCGGACATAGTTTCTTTCAGGTCCTTGCGATTCACGACCAGATCGACGAAGCCGCTTTCGAGCAGGAACTCGGCAGTCTGGAAGCCTTCCGGGAGGTCGCGTTTGATGGTCTCGCGAATCACGCGCGGGCCGGCAAAGCCGATCAGGGCGCCGGGTTCCGCCAGGTTGATGTCGCCCAGCATGGCGAAGGAAGCGGTGACGCCGCCGGTGGTCGGGTCGGTCATCAGGGAGAAATAGGGAATACCGGCTTTGGCGAGGAGGGTCAGTTTTGCGCTGGTTTTGGCCATTTGCATGAGTGAAAAGGCGCTTTCCATCATACGTGCGCCGCCCGATTTGGAAATGATGACGAGCGGAGCGCCGGTTTCAAGGGAGCGGTCGATCGCCAGCGAGATTTTTTCACCCACAACGGAGCCCATCGAGCCGCCGATAAAACGGAAATCCATACAGGCTACGACCAGCGGGCGCTGGTTGACGAGTCCGTCGGCGATGGCCAGCGCGTCGTTGAGGCCTGTTTTGGCCATGGTTTCGTCGAGGCGTTTGCCGTATGGTTTGAGGTCGGTAAAGTGCAGGAAATCGGTCGATATCAGGTCGTCGTGCAGGCGGTTGTACTCCTGGTTGTCGAAGAGCAGTTCAAAGTATTCTTTCGAGCCGATTGCGGTATGATAGTCGCATTTGGGGCACTTGTAATAATTCTCACGGAGTTCTTTGGTCGTACTGGCTTCCTTGCATTTTTTGCATTGATACCAGATACCCTCGGGTACGTCTTTTTTGGACTTGGTGGCCGTAGAGACGCCCTCTTTCAGTCGTTTGAACCAACTCATGCGGTTTAGATTGTTGATTTTGAAGGAACTGCGTTGCAAACATGCAGCAGGCAACGTCAGCTTGGAGGGGCAAAGATAAATTCGTTGGAAAAAAATCCGGGTCGATATGCCGGCTTTGTGGGTTTGCGTGTCCGAAGGTAGTTTTTTTCCGGCGGCAGCGCAGCATTTGCGCATGCAAAATTTATTGATGCCGCCGGTTGGATGCCCTCTGCCCTGCCCTACCTTTGCCCCTGCCGTTATGAACTGGAATCATTTTATCGTTTTGCTGCGCAAGGAGTTTTTGCTGGAATTCCGGCAACGCTATGCCATCAGCGGCATCGTGCTCTACGTGTTCAGCATGATCTTCGTCGTGTACATCGCTTCGGCAAAAACCGACATCAGCCCGAAGATCTGGAACGTACTGTTTTGGCTGGTGGTACTGTTTGCTTCCATCAACGCGGTGGTGAAGAGTTTTGTTCAGGAAAGCGGGGCCCGCCAGTTGTACTATTACCAGTTGGCCGAGCCGTCGATGCTGCTGCTGTCCAAAATCATTTACAACACCTTGTTACTCATTGTATTGAGCGGCTTGTCCTTTGTCGCTTACAGTGTGGTGGCGGGCAATCCGGTGAAAGACACGGGGCTTTTCTGGATCACCTTGTTGCTGGGCAGCCTGGGATTTTCCATCGCCTTCACCTTCATTTCCAGCATTGCAGCCAAGGCCAACAACAGCGCCACCCTGATGGCGATTCTGAGTTTCCCGGTCATCCTGCCTATTCTGCTCACCCTCACCAACCTTTCCAAATTTGCGCTCGGCCTGATGCCCCCCCTGGCCACCTATGATCGCGATATCCTCAATCTGCTGGCCATCGACGCCATTCTCGTGACGCTGACGTTTGTGCTGTTCCCTTTCATTTGGAAAGATTAGGTTCGGGTGGTTTGGAAGAATGGTTCTATCCTGTGGAAACTGTGACCCGGGTGTGTTATTTACTGTCAATTAAAGGAATAAAAACTCTTCGGACCGGTGCGAAATCCCGAATTTCGCCCCCTTAAAATACTTACTGCCAACTCTGCAATATGTGGTGGAAAACCCTCTCCGTCGTTCTGGTACTGTACGCTCTTAGCGTGGGCCTGCTCATTCCGCTCAAACCCGGCGTTGTGCGCGTAGCGCCCGAAATTGCCACCAGCGGGCAATCGATCAGCCTGCAAATACTGGGGTACAATTCTTTTTACACCAAAGCGGAACCCGGCCAGATCCGGGTTTGGCTGGAGTACGACTCTGTACGCGCCATCGCTGCGCAACAGGTAAAAGTGCTCAACGACACCACACTGGAAGCCGCTTTCCAGCTGCCGCCCTACCTGCCCAAAGGCGAGCGTTCCACCCTGCTTACGGCCATTGTGGACCACCCTGCGGACGGGGTATCGCTTTTGCCCAATGCCCTTAAAATCGTTCAGGATACTGCATTGGCGAGCGCCGGCACAGCCGCTGCCGATTCGGCCTGGATGCGCCAGCCCATTGCCAACCTGCACGTGATCAAGGATTTTTCTTTTCCGTACCGCAACGTCATTTATGAAAGCATTCGCAACACCTATTACCACGTACCCATGTGGTTCGTGCTGATGTTTTTGTTTATGGCCTCGGTCTGGAACAGCATCCGTTACCTTGGCAAACAAGACCCGGACTACGACCGCAAGGCCGCCGGCTATGCCGAAGCGGGCCTGCTTTTCGGCTTTCTCGGCCTTTTTACCGGCATGGTTTGGGCCAATTACGCCTGGGGCAAGCCCTGGAGCAACGATATCAAACAATTGATGACGGCTGTAGCCCTGCTGATTTATCTGGCGTATTTTATCCTGCGGCGTTCGTTCGACGAGCCTGAAAAAGGCGCCCGCCTGGCCGCCGTGTACAACATATTTGCGTTTGCCTCTCTGGTGCCCCTGCTGTACATCGTGCCGCGCATGTTTGCCAGCCTGCACCCCGGCGCTACCGGCAGCCCCGCTTTCGGAAGCCAGGACCTCGACAACACCATGCGAGCCGTGTTTTACCCGGCTATTCTGGGCTGGACCCTGCTGGGTTTCTGGATCGCCAACCTGCGCATCCGCTACCAGCGTTTGCTCGACAAAGCGCAGGGGCTGGACTGAAGTCGGGCAGAAGCGGCAGGGTTTGTATAAAAAAAGGTCGATTTAGCAATAAAATAAACTTTTCCCCCTTTTTAAAAGATGAAATTTTTTACAACACAAAAAATTTTTACAATTATTCTGCTCTGCCTGCTACCTTTGCCCGCAGCGCTAGCCCAGGGCAACCGCGATTTCATGCGTGAAACCGGGAAAATTAACGTAGTGGTCGCTGTCATTCTCGTTATTTTTCTCGGCATCGTCTGGTACCTGGTACGGCTTGAGCGTAAACTAACCAAATTAGAGCACCAAACTAAGGATGACCATGAGTGGAAAAATTAGTTTCTTTAAAAGCGTAGAAAACTACGTGGACAAGGCCGCCAGTTTTACCGACATTCCGAAAGGCCTTGTCGAACAGATCAAAGCCTGCAACCTTGTTCTTCAAATTCGCTTTCCGATACGCGTCAATGGCGATTATCAGGTAATCGAAGCGTACCGCGTCCAGCATAGCCACCACCGTTTGCCGACAAAAGGCGGCATCCGTTATGCTGAAACCGTTGACCAGGACGAAGTCATGGCACTCGCCGCCCTGATGACCTACAAATGCGCTCTCGTAGATGTACCCTTCGGCGGCGCCAAAGGCGGCATCAAGATCAATCCGTCACAATTCAGCGTCGAACAACTCCAGAACATCACCCGCCGCTACACCACCGAGCTGATCAAGAAAAACTTCATCGGCCCGGGCATCGACGTTCCGGCGCCCGACTATGGCACCGGCCCGCGTGAAATGGCCTGGATTCTCGACACCTATCAGGCATTCCGTCACGGCGAAATCGATTCCATCGGTTGCGTCACCGGCAAACCCGTCACGCAAAACGGTATCCGTGGCCGCGCCGAAGCAACCGGCCGCGGGGTGTACTACGGCCTTCGCGAAGCCGTCTCCTATCCGGACGACATGCGCAAACTGGGCCTTACCCCGGGCATCGCCGGCAAAACCATGGTCGTACAGGGCCTCGGCAACGTGGGCAGCAACACGGCCCTCATCAGCCAGCAGGAAGGCGATGTGAAAATCATCGGCGTAGCCGAACGCGAAGGCTCCATCTACAGCCCCGACGGCATCGACGTGGAAAAATTGCTGGCTTTCCGCAAGGAAACAGGCTCCATCATCGGTTTTCCCGGCACCAAGCACATTGGCGACGCCTCGGCAGCCCTCGAACTGGAATGCGATATTCTGGTTCCGGCAGCCCTCGAAAACCAGATTACGGCCGAAAATGCCGACCGTATCAAGGCGAAAATCATCGCCGAAGCCGCCAACGGCCCCGTTTCGGCCGACGCCGACCCGATCCTGTTGAAAAAAGGCATCGTTATCATCCCCGACTTCTACATCAACGCTGGCGGTGTGACGGTTTCCTACTTCGAATGGCTGAAAAACCTGTCGCACCACCGCTTCGGGCGCCTCGAAAACCGCTTCCACCACAACCAGTTTGATGGCCTGGTGCGCAAGATCGAGGAAATGACCGGCAAAACCGTCGGCGACCGCGAACGCGACTTCCTGACGCGCGGCGGCACCGAAATCGAACTGGTCAACTCGGGCCTCGAAGACACCATGATCACGGCATACCAGCAAATCCGCGAAACCATGCGCCTGCACCCCGACATCAAGGACGTGCGTACGGCAGCATTCGTGTGCTCGCTGAAAAAAATCGCCAGCGATTATATCTCGATGGGCATCTTCCCGTAATGACTGCGGACTGATCGTCTGTCTGTCGCAACAAAAAGGTCGATTCGGCGTGGATTGTTTGGCGTTTTTACGCCTTCCACGCGCCGGGTCGGCCTTTTTTCATTGACTCGCCTGTTTTCTCCATTTTTAACAAATAATTATTGGCCAAATTTCGTTTTGAGGGTTTTCCGGGCATTGAATTTGTACCGCAAAGTGATAAAAACGCTTTATTAACAAAATTTACAAAGGTCAACCGGAGGTTCGCTTGCAAATTATTTTTTCTTGCCCTACCTTTGGGGAAATTTTCCACACCAGAATTTAATTTTACAAATTATACCACCATGTCGGAAAAACTCGATAAAATAGACCTAAGAATTCTCAAGATCCTGCAAGAGAACAGTAAGATTACGAACCTAGACCTCTCCAAGAAAATCGGCCTCTCTCCTGCCCCCACCCTCGAGCGCGTCAAGAAACTCGAGCAAAGCGATATTATTCAAAGCTATCATGCACAGGTCAATCCCCAGATGATGGGCCTGAATGTCAAAACTTTCGTTCTGGTGTCGCTGGCATGGAAACGCGAAAACGCGCTGAATAACTTCCTCGAAAAAATCTCGCAAATTGACGAGATCACCGAATGTTACATCATCACCGGCGAAGCCGATTTCCTGATGAAAATCGTTTGCCGCGATATCCCGACCTACGAACAACTGCTGTTCAAAACCCTCAGCCAGATCGAGGAAATCGAACGCCTCAAAACCCTGATGACGCTTTCGACCGTCAAGGATTCCAAAATTCTCCCTTACAACTACGACGAAAAGTAAATTCAGGCGCTCCTGTAAAACGGCAGCCCCGGGTTTCGATAGAAACCCGGGGCTGTTTGTTTTTTATCAAACAGAAAGCGATTTCACAATTGCATCACCCGCCGTATCCAGCGCTGTCCGTTCGATTCCAGTTCGACCACATACACGCCGCCGGCGATTCGCCCTGGTTCGATCAGCGCCCCCGAGGCGCCCTCCTCCGTGTCGATAGCCAGCACCCGCCTGCCGAACAGGTCAAAAACCTGTATCCTGACCGGGTATTGCCATGCCCCCGGCCAGCTGACGTAAAACACCCCGTCGGAGGGGTTGGGATAGATCGTAAACTCCATGCCCGGGTCGGTCGGATCGAGCTCATAGGCATTGATTTTGACCTCGTTGCACACTTCGAAACGGCACTCCTCTCCTTCCTGACCCAGCCTGACCACGCTCATGCACACGTCGTACGACCCCTCTCCGGGGAAATGGTGCGACAAGCCGGCGCTTCCGGCCGTGGTATCGGGCAGGGAGGTGTCGCCCCAGGCCCAAATGACGCGATCGCAGGCATTCAGCCAGGCAGCCGGTACGAACCCGACCTCGAACGGGGTAGTCAACGAACCAGTGTATTTGTAACCGTTGGACTGCTGTGCCCAGAAGGTTTCATCGCAAATACACAGAGGCGAGGCGCAATCCGGCAGCACCAGGCAATCATGGAAGTTGCAACAGTTGATGTGCAGGCTGTCGTCGTTCAATTGGTGCAGCGCCACGGTAAAACACAGGGTGTCGCCGGCCATGGCGCCGATATTCAGCGGAATACTGAACCCATAGGTTCCGCCCGGCAGCAAAGGCGGCAGAGCCACCGTCTGGAAATAACCCAGGGTCGGGAATACGATCTGCGCTTCGCCCATGGTGTAGTCCGAGGTATTGTGCAACACCCCGTAATAGATCCAGCCGCCCGTGTCGCTGCAGAGCAGGCTGTCATTGGAAATGTACCCGCAAGGCGGTTCGCAAGACAACAGCACGGTGTCGCGGCAAACGATACTGTCGCCGCGCATCCATTTGATTTCCAGTTTCTGGGGCGGCGCCTGCTGAGTCTGGAAACACAACATGGGCAATTGTATCGGCCCGAGCGGCAAACTGAGCCCCAAAGGAGGAATCACGTCGAGCGAAATCATCGTCGGGCTGTAACTGGCCGTTGCCCAGCCGGAGCCAAAGGGGTTCGTCAGGGTCATGGTGGTGCCGGAGCCGACAATACACAGATCGATTCCGTCAAAATAGTTGGCGGCGAAATTGTTGTACAGTCCGATGAAAGCGCAGCAATCCCCGCCGTTTTCAGATGAAACATGATCGACAAATTCTACACCGATATTGTCACAGGGATCGCAATCGGGGATCGGGACGCAATACGTGGTGTCGAGCATGCAACACATCGACGTATCGGGGGTGCCCGGCAGGAAATCATGCGCCGTCAGGCCGAAACAAAGGTCTTGCCCGGCAATATTCGGGCCCGTAATCGTAAAGGTAAAATCGCGGCACTCGCCCGGCCCAAGCGGAGGGCTTACGAAAACATTGGCAGGCGTCATCACCACACCGGCGGGACTGAGGGGGTGCAGGGCAATATACCCGACGTTAAAAGCAGCATCGGCCGGATTGCAGAGCGTCACGGTATAGTTTACGGCCCCGTCGTCGCCGCAATAAATCGTATCGCCTTTAGCATACAGGCAATCGGGTTCGACCGGGCAATCGAAAAGCAGGGTATCCGAGCAGACGACGTCGTAATTAAAGTCGTACCAGTCGAACACGATTTGTTGCGGGTATTGCTGCACATCGCTCAGGCAGATCGTGATAAAATCTGCCAAAGCCCCTGTCGGCAAGGGATCGGGCAAGGGCATTCCCTGACTGTTGGTCAGGCCAATAAAATTCAGGCCCTGGGTGACGGGTTTCAGGGAGGCCGAGATCGAGCCGGGATCGATGACAAACTGGGCGTCGTCGGTATGGATCATGACGCCGTACAGGTTGTTCATCGGGTTGTTGTAACTGATGGTCCAGCAACAGGAATCCGTTTCAGAAGGCTCCGCGGAAACGGTCAGGCCCATACAACCGCAATCCATGACCATCAGCATGAGCGAATCGGAAGTTGCCGTACAGCCAAATTCATTCGTACCCGTCAGCGTATAAGTGCCGCTGGCCGTCACAATGAGGCATTGATTCGTCGCGCCGGGAATGGGCGTTCCGTTCAGGTTCCATTGGTAAGCCGTCAGTCCGTCGGGGCCGCAAATCGTGTCGGGGTCACAAGCTTTGTAACAACCGACGGGCACGATGCATAGGTCGGGCAGTGGATTCACAATGGCTGAAGCACTGTGTGAACAACCGCTTAAGGTATCGGTACCGACCACCGTCCAGGTGCCCGCCTGAATAACCGTTATGCTGGCGCCGGTTTCGCCGGTATTCCAGGTGTAAACGACATTGGGTTGAGTGGGCGCCACCGTCAGGGTCACAGGATCGCCGGCACAAGCCGGCACCGGACTTACGTTCAGTGAAAATACCGGCGAAGCTTTGACCGAAACCACTACAACCGGCGACACCGCCGTGCAGCCGTTGGCATCCGTCACCGAAACCGCGTAACCGCCGGGCAGAAGTGAAAAATCGCACACCGTGATCGACTGCGACACCTCGCCGGGGAGCGGATTCAGCCCCGCATCGAGCCATTGATAGGTATAACCAAAACCGCCGGGGGCAGTCAGCGTGGTACACCCCTGATCACAAATGACGGGGTTGCCGGTAACAAGCGCTTGCGGGGCCGGAAACACCACCACTTCGACCGAATCGGGCGATGCGGTACAGCCGTTGGCGTCCGTCACCGTGACGCTGTATGTACCTGCGCTCGAAACCGTAATCGTTTGCGTATTTGCAGCCGGCGTCCACGACCAGCTTGCCCCCGCCGGAGCCGTCAACGTAACCGTACCGCCAGCGCAAATACTCAAGCCGGGCGAAAAACTGATGCTGCCGGGAGCCGGCGGAGCATTCACATTCAGCGTTTGCATGACCATCGAGGTGCAACCTGCGGCATCGGACACCGTCAGCATAACCGTGTACGGGCCGGCAAGGAGATACGAATGGGCAGGGTCTTCCGCCCCGTTGCCCGAGCCGTCGCCGAAATTCCAGTTCCAGCTGATGATGCCCGAAGTACCGGTATTGGTACCGTTAAATTGAACGGGCTGCCCTATACAAATTACGGGCGGACTGTAAGAAATGGCGGCCGAAGGCAAGCCGGCTACCGTCACTTGTTGGCTGATGACCGACTGACAGCCATCTGAATTGGCCACGGTCAAAGTCACGGTATAGGTGCCGCCTGTTAAATACAAGTGGGTTGCAGTGGCAGTATTGCCCAAAGGACTCATATCGCCAAAATCCCAACTCCAGCTCACCGGCCCTTCGCCCGGCAAATAGGTGCTTTGATCGCTAACAGAAAGGGAAAGGCAATTGACACTGAAACTAAAATCAGCAACCAGAGGCACACACACCGAAATTGTGTCGCCTACGGTACAGAAATTATCGGGCGGCAATGCCGGGGTGAGGCCGGTCACCCCAACCAGATAACAACCGGCCTTGGAAAAATTGTGCACCGCATCGGGCAAAACGCCGGTGTTGCTGTTGCCACCTGGATCGTTGAAATCCCAGGAAATACTGTTCACATTGCTGGCATTGGCATCAAAACTGATGACATTGCAATTGGGGGTTTGCGGCGTAGCAGTTAAAATATCAAGCGTATAAGACCCGGCAGGCGTACACGGATTGGGCGGAGGAGGGCAAACCTGTTGTATTACTGTTATGGTATTCGATTGTGCGGTGCAGCCCGTCGACAAATCCGTCACCACCACATAGTAGGCAAAAGTACCCGGCACGTTGTTGTTGGTGTGTTTAAAGGTGGGCTGCGTGGGCGGTTGCGACTGGTACCCCCCGTTGCAATACCAGGCGAAATTGTAATTGAGCCCGGTTTGCGCCACTAGGTTCACCATGGCTGAATTGGCCGGATTGATGCACAACACCAGTGGATCGGCAGTAGAAATACTGGCCACCGGCCCCTGCGAAGCCGTGGCAGTAAAGGTTGCCACTGCCGTACAACCGTTTCCGTCGGTTGCCGTGACGACGTAGTTACCGCCCGAAGTGATGGGAATGCTCTGCCCCGAAGCCATCGGCGTCCAGTCGTAATTGCTGAATCCGGCGCTGGCCGTAAGGGTTGCGGTCTGGCCCGGACAAAGGGTTCCGCTTTGCGTAATGCTAACCATCGGGTTGCCAATGTTGACCGGCAGCGAGCCGTTCAATGTCTGGTTGCACAGTTTAACCATCACATTGACCACGGCGGGGCCGCCCGAATTGTTCCATTGAATCGTTGCAGCGGAGGTACCCTGACCGCCAGCCACACTGCCTGCCGTGCCCGGAGAAACACTCCACGTGTACACCGCATCGGGGTGCGATTGCACCAGGCTGGCGGTATAGTTCTCCTGTTTGTTGACGCAGGCGCCCGTACCCGTGATGGTGACAGGACCGGTCAGCGATTTCGATTGAATGGGCACTGTCAGGGGCGCCGACATACAAAACGGCGTACCGACCTGCATGATTTGCACGCTTAAACTGTACGACCCTGCCGGATTCCAGTCCACCGTAATTGGATTGCCGGTAAAACTGGAAGGCGTGCCGCCGCTGACCGTCCATACGTACTTGATATTGCCCTGGGCACTGTGTGCGTAATAAGTGGCAATGTCGTCGGGGCAAATCTCGAGTGGGCCTGTGATGGAATCGGCAGGCGGCACATCGACAACAATCGCCTGAGTAGATGCCGTGTTGTTGCAATAAATACCCGATGTGGCGGGCGTAGCGGCAATGATGTATGCCCCCGGGGCAGGCCAGGTGACGGTGATATTATCGGTTCCGTTACCGGAAAACGGTGCTGCCGGCGTTATGGTCCAGTTATAATTGGCCGAGGGAAACGAGGTCGCAAAAAACGAGCTCTGGCTGCCGGTACAAAACGGCCCCTGCGCACCGCTTACCGAAAACTCCGGCTTGATGCTTACCGTCAGGTCTGCATCCCCCTGACAATTGGCCCCATCGTGCCCGGGGAGCCCTTGCAGAAAATCGCTGCCGTAGTCCAGATGAATCGTGCCGGTCGGTCCGGCGCCCCACTGAACCACTATCGTATGCGTGCCGTCGCCGGAAAGTATGGTTCCGCCGGTCACCGTCCAGTCGTACCAGGCACTGATCCATTTTGGCGCTGAATAGACTGCCGTAGCGCCTGCACAAACCGAGGGCGGCCCGGCCAGTGCAACGGTATTGGAAATGATCGGAACCGTAAGCACCACCGGATCGGTGCAATAGGGCGTACTGCAACCGCTAACCTGCAGGCTCACCGTACCGAACGGTCCTCCACCCCAATGGACGCAGATCGTGTCGTTTCCCTGTCCGGTAAAGGTAGCGGGGGAGCCGTCGGCATTGAGTACCGACCAGACGTAAGTGCCGCAACCCGTCGCATCGGTCCAGTATTTTGTACTGTCGAAGGCGCAAAGCGTTGAAAGACAGTAGATAGACGGCCCCGGCAGCGAATCAACAACCAGATCCTGGCAAATGGTATCCGTGCAACAACACAAGGGGTCGCCGGCGGCGTTGAAATTGCTGTTCATGACATACAAACAGACGGTGTAATTGCCGGGAGCAGCATACTGGTGGTCAGGATTGGGCATTGTAGAGGTGTTACCGTCGCCAAAATCCCAGAAGTAACTGCTTGCGCCAACCGAATTATCCAAAAAGCTCACGGTCGAGTTCAAACAGGGGGTGGCGTCGCTCATGGTAAAACCGGCCACCGGCGCGGGCAGTATATCTACGCAAAACAGCAACGGAGCCCCGCCATTAATACTCAGGGAGATCAGCCCGGGCCCCGCAGCACCCCAACTGACGATAATTTCTGCGGGATTTCCACCCGCAACATATGTTCCGCCGGCCACCGACCACGAGTAGGTGGCCCCGGGTGCGTAAGGCACGTAGTAAGTGGCCGTGGCGTGCTCGCACGAGGAAATGCAGGGGGCGGCAGGGGTACCAGCCCCGTCGTCGGGCAAATCGGCCAGATTGACCAGTGCACAGTCCGGTTTTCGGCATTTCACCATAATGGTGACCAGCGCCATGCATTGCGGCCCCGAGTCGCAGTTTGCGATGCGATACTTGAATTTGTGCGGTACATCGCAACAGTTTTCGGCCGCGGGAGATACGAGGATGTCCCCCGTTTCGCTGAGGAAAAAGCACGAGGACTGCCCCATCGGAACGATAAAAATCGAATCCGGGACAATGTCGTTGTCCAGCACATTGTAGTGAAAGGTGGACAGCTCGTCTTCATAAATGCAGAGGCTGTCGTCCACGGCCACAAAGTTTTGGGCAGTGCCGCAAAGTGGGTAAATGAGTGTTGCGGCAGAAATGCACAACAGGGTAAAAAAAGTTTTCATAAGCGCCATTTTTGTAAAAAGAAATTTTACACTTTCGGGTAATCCTCAAATTTATAATCATTTTTTGTAAAAACGACAAAACATGAGAAGATGACCCTCGTGTAAAATCCTCGCGCCCGGTCTTTTGTTACCCCCCGGCAGTTCTTCAAAGTGCAAAAAGAAAGCCCGCCGGCTGCATTGCAACAATTTGCAAAAGCGGCGGGCGGGCTCGTGAACTTGCGGTAAAACAGGTCTCCTATTGCGCCAGAATATGCGCCATACGCAGAGAATCCTTGTTGAAGGTCTTTGATTTGGAAATGGCATCGGCAAACGCCGTGTACGACACGTTGTTGTTTTTGATGCCCACCATCATCCCGGTTTTGCCTTCCAGCAGTCCTTCCACCGCGGTAAAGCCCAGTATGCTGGCCAGAACCCGGTCGAAAGCCGAAGGCGAGCCCCCGCGCTGAAGGTGCCCGATAACCGTGACCTTGATGTCGTCGTAAAAATCGATTTTTTCCGACACCTGCCGGGCGATGTCGTACACCGTACCCATGTGGTTGCCTTCCGCCACGATGACGATACTGAACAGTTTGGAGCGTTTTGCGCCGCGTTTGAGCAGCTTGACCAGGTCGTCGATATTCGACTCTTCTTCGGGCAAAAGCACCCCTCCGGCGCCGCCTGCAATGGCGGTGTGCAGGGCGATATAGCCCGAGTTGCGCCCCATTACTTCCACAAAAAACAGGCGGTTGTGCGAATCGGCCGTGTCCCGGATTTTATCAACTGCCTGTACGGCCGTGTTCAGCGCGGTGTCGAACCCGACGGTAAAATCGGTGCCGAACAGGTCGTTGTCGATCGTACCCGGAATGCCGAGCACCGCGATGTCGGGGTACTCGCTCATAAAGATTTTGGCGCCGGTAAACGTGCCGTTGCCGCCAATGGCGATCAGGGCGTCGATATCGTTATCTACCAGGTTTTCATACGCCTGTTTCCGCCCTTCGGGCGTCATGAAGCGCATGCTGCGGGCTGTTTTCAGCACCGTCCCGCCGCGGTGGATAATATTACTGACGTCGGAGGTTTCGAGGCGACGGATATCGCCGTTGATCATGCCTTCATACCCCCTGTGTACGCCGTAAATATGCAAGTCGTTGTTGATGGCATTGCGGACAATAGCCCGGATAGCGGCGTTCATGCCGGGAGCATCGCCACCGGACGTAAATACCGCGATGCGTTTGATCTCCTTTTTCATAAATCTTAATCGAGAGGACTGATATGATAATCCGCCAGCGGATAAATGGGTTTGCGCACCACGACGCCGGGTTTCATCCGGCGTTCTTCCAGGCATCTGAACAGCACGTCCTGGAAATGATGCGCAATGGAGCCGACGAAATGGATAGGTACGTGCTGGTAGCCGCTGTATTTGATCACATGGCGGTCGAGAAATTCGCCCAATGAGCCGGCTACCAGATTTTTGATATACGGGTGAGCGATGTTTTCGCCCAAAAACTGGGTAAAGGACGCCAGATAGGCATTGGCGCCTTTTTCATAGATACGGTCTTTGATGGCGTCGGGGCCTTCAGGATGGGCTTCGTTGAATGCCGCATGGAGGTCGGCAGGCAGCTCGCGATAGTACCAGGCACGCAACAGGGCCTTGCCCATGTGGGTGCCGCTGCCTTCGTCGCCCAAAAGCCAGCCCAGAGACGGGACGTTGTCGAGAATTTCCTCACCATCGTAATAACAACTGTTGGAACCCGTGCCCAGAATGCAGGAAATACCGGCTTCGTGCCCGCAAGTAGCACGTGCTGCGCCCAGCAAATCGTGCCAGACATGGATGTCAGCGCCTGGAAATACGGCGCGCAGGGCCTTGGCGATCATTTCGCCACGCTCTTCATCGTGTACGCCGGTACCATAAAACCAGACTTTTTCGACGGCATCGCCCCTGAGTTTGGGCAGCAGTTGCTCTTCAACGATTGTTTTAATTTCAGGAGTGGTTTGAAAAAACGGGTTGAAACCCACCGTATTTTCCAATTGCTGATCCCGATGGCCGCGAACCAGCAGCCAGTCGCATTTCGTAGAACCACAGTCGGCAACAATAACCATAAGACGGCAAAAATTAATAGTGTGTAAAAAATACACCAAGATTCCAATTGCCGCAAAAATAGACCTTTCTCCCAAAAAACAAGGGTATGTCAACGATGCGTTTATTCAGTTACAAAAACTATTTTTGTGTCTAAAAAAAAGATTTGTTGCATTTAAAAAACATTTTGTTTTATTTTGCCCCATAAAACATTCCTGCCACCATTCTAAATGCCACAGCCATGACTCAAATGCACAACACCCAGGCTTACTACCACAGCAAACGCCCCATCGACGCTTCCGACGAACGTTCGACCCCAGAATCCACGCTCTGGAAACTGGCACTACTGGCCGCCATTGCCTACCTGGTGTGGTCTGACCGGCCGCTGGTCGTTTTTAGCGATGCTACTCAACTGGGCCTTTCCAGCTCGGTCAACAGTGAAATACCGGGCCAGGCTATTGCACGATCGCTCGGCTTGTCCGGTAAATCGCAAGCCGCCCAGCTCACGCTCGATGCCGCAGAGTTTAACCAGGCCGCCTTTGTGATGGACCCCGGTTTTGCAGAACGCAACGCCATCGGCGCCAACGAAGCGCGCGCCGGCGTCGACAAGTGCCGGGACTATGTGGCTCGTTTTGCCCCGGTCGCCACAGCTGAAATGCGTAAATTCGGCATCCCCGCCAGCATCACCCTCGCGCAAGCGCTGCTCGAATCCGACGCCGGCGAAAGCAAACTGGTCAAGACGGCCAACAATCATTTTGGCATTAAATGCACCGCCCGCAACTGCAAAAAGGGCCATTGTATCAATTATGCCGACGACAGTCACAAAGACTTTTTTGTCAAATTTCCGAATGCCTGGGGCAGCTACCGTGCCCACAGCCAGCACCTCCACGGCAAACCCCGGTACGCCTTCCTCTTCGAACTCTCCCGCACCGATTATCGCGGCTGGGCAAGAGGCCTCCAGCAGGCCGGTTACGCCTCCGACAAGAAGTACGCACAAAAACTTGTTTCCCTTATTGAGCGCATGAACCTGCAGCAATACGACAGGTAAATGACCCAAAGGCAGGAAAACAATCAAATCACGCACGTACAAAGCCAGAAAGCGCGCCAGGAATACAAATCCTGGCGCGCTTCGTGTTTTTATGTAATTCGATCCGGAGGCTGCCCCGGCGTTCAGCCGGAAAGCGGCGACATTACTCGGTCTGGAGCGGAATATCAGCAGGAGAAGCCGTACCGCCGGTACCCACCATCAGCGCGGAAGCCACGCAGAGGATGATGAGGGCAGCAGCGAGCACCCAGGTTGCTTTTTCGATAAAATCAGTGGAACGGGCGGCGCCGAAAAGTTGCTGGGCCTGGCCACCGAAGGTGGGGTCGATGCCGCCGCCTTTCGGATTCTGAATCAACACCGCCAGCATCAGCAGTACGCTCACAAGGGCAATCAATACCGCAAGGGTGGATAACATTGTCGTCTATTTTTTTAGTTTGTCAATTTCGGCCGCAAAGTAATCGCTTTTTTCCGGGATCGCCAAACGCAAACGCTCATACATCGCAATCGCCCGCTCCCGGTGCCCCTGGGCGGCAAAAATACGGGCCATTGTTTCCGAAACGACGTCCTCCCGACTGGCTACACTGCGCTCGGCAAGCGTCTGAGCCACAGAGGATGGGGGCTCGGGTTTGACCGGCCGGGGCGTCTCGGGCTCGATGGGCGCAGGCGTATCCTCCGACGGTTCGTTCGTTTCAGACGCCGGCCGGCGGGGCCTGACAGGCAATGCGGGCAGGTTGAACTGGTCGAGCCATTGGCCGAAATCCAGTGCCCGGTCAAAATGATCAGGCAATTTTTCCGGCGAAACGGGTGCAGGCAAATCTTCCGTTTCATCGGCGGAAACCGGCGGCGCAGGCGTGGCCTCGGGCAATGGCCTGGCTTCGGCAAGCTGCGCTTCTTCCGAGTTTTTTTCTTCCCGTTCAATCGGAACCCTTGCTTCCAACTCGCGCTGAACGGCTTCGATAGCGCGCAATTCGAGCACATCTTCCACCACAGTCACGCGCTGCGGTGCGATCAGATGAAACAACCGAGGTCGCGAAAGGCTGTTGGCAGAAGCCGCCGCCAAGGCACGATCAAAATCAGGATGATTGTCTTGCCGTGCTTTCAACGCCAGCAGATAATGCAGGTTGTGGGCATACGGATAAGCCAGAGCCAGGGTTTTCAGCTCCTGATAGGAAATGGTTGCGAGCAAATCCGGGTCGCCCAGCATATTTAAGAAGCGCTCCTGCGTCATGTGATCGGTCGGAATCGGAGGGTTACCAGTTGTTGAAAGCCGCGTTGAAAACGTCTTCCAGCAACTGCGGATTGATTTCGGAAATGAGCTGATCCTGAATACTCAACAGGTCCTGATCATTGCCAAACTCCGCAAAGTAACTGAAATTGCGCGGACTGGCCCAACTGCGTTTCTCGTCGCGACAAGTGAGCATGACTGAAAGTCGAATTTCCAGGCGGTTGCGCGCCACGACCTCACCGGGTTTGGGTGCGATAGGCACGACACTGAAGCCCGTCACCTGTCCGCTGAATTCCAGATCGGGATTCTCCTGTTGCAAGCGCAGACGGGTTTCCGTCCTGACTTTTTGCTTCAAAGCTTCGGCAAAATCTATGGCATAGGTTGGCGGCGCATTGGGCGCCACACTTTCAAAAACCTGAACAAAAAAGGTTTTGTCGTTCGGATCGATGGAAATTCCTTTGAACGAATAGCACGATCCCCATAGGATTGGCCCCAACAGTAGCCATACAACTGCTTTTTTCATGCTGCAAAAATAAGCGTTTGCCTCGGCAGGTTTTGCGCGCTGCAGCGCCTTGAAAACCGGGGTTATACAACGATCACAACATTACCCCGCTTGTGGCCCTGATCGACGCAAGCATACGCTTCCGCTATTTGTTCCAACGAAAAGACCCTGTCGATGGCTGCTTTCAGCTGGCCTTCTTCCGCCAGCCGGGCCAGAGCAGCCACCGATTCCAGTGTCTCGGAAGCAACGCTGCTAATAACTTTTTTATCGCCTGTTGCGCTTGCCCAGGCGCCGCGAAGCATATTGCCGGCCATCGCAGCGCCAAGCAGCAGCACCCCACCCGGTTGCAACGCCGCCACACAGGCGGAAAAGGAGGCTTTGTTGACGGTTTCGTAAATAACGTCGTATCGCACACCCGTGGCGCTAAAATCGGTTGTCCGGTAGTCGATCACCTCATCGGCGCCGAGAGACTTGACCAATTCAACATTGGCCGTGCTGCATACGCCGGTGACCTGTGCGCCAAGTGATTTGGCAATTTGAACGGCAGCCGTCCCCACTGCCCCGGATGCCCCGTAAATCAACACCCGTTGGCCGGGTTGAATTTGTGCTTTCTGCAAAAAATGTAGTGCAGTCATGCCACCAAAAGGCAGGCTCGCCGCTTCTTCATGGGTCAGGTGGCCGGGTTTGCCTACCAGCGGCGCGTTGTCGGGCAGGCAAATGTATTCGGCATGGGCGCCAAACCGAAGCGCCGTGGCGCCAAACACCGCATCGCCCGGCTTGAACCCTTCCACTCCCGGCCCGACAGCTTCCACCACACCTGAAAGTACGCCGCCGAGAATTTTTTTCCGGGGGCGAAAAAGGCCGAAGAAGAACCGCACTGCAAACGGATCGGCCTTGCGCAGACGGGAGTCGGCAGAATTGACCGCCGTTGCGTGTATCTTAATCAAAATTTCGCGGTTTCCCGGCGCAGGTTTATCCACTTGCTGCACGCTGACCACTTCCGGTCCGCCATAACGGCTGTTCACTGCCGCTTTCATTTTTAATGTCGTCATTGTGTTTGCTGAATTTTACACAAAGGTCCGACACCTGCCGGCGGCGTTCATTGACTTTGGTTAAGAAGTGGCAGTTTGGCTATGAGCAGGAATAATATGCAGGTGCACGCCCGCTCAAACCAGACCGGCCACCCGTCTTCTGATACGGCTCAACGATTCGGGCTTCACACCCAGGTAACTCGCCAACTGGTATTGCGGCACCCTGTCGAGCAAATCGGGACGTGTTTTGAGCAGCTGCAAATAGCGCTCTTCTGGACTGCTAAGAATATACGTGGACAACTGGTCCTGGGTTTTACCCAGTTCCTCTTCAACAGCCAGCCGGCTCACCGGCTCCAGACGGGGAAATTTGGCAAAAAACAATGCCTCCTCCTCCGGTGAGCCAGCCGTCACTGTCGTTTCTTCCACACATTCCAGGTAATACTTCGAGGGTTCCTGCTTGAAGGTGCCGCCGTAAGGAGTCACAGGCTGTCCTTCGGTATAAAAATTGGTCGTCCGCTCTTCTCCATCAACCAGGTAATACTGGCGGATACAGCCTTTCAGGACGAAATAGCACAACTTGGCAATCTGGCCTTCCTTGAGCAGCGTCGCTCCTTTTTTAAAGGTTTTGATCTTGATGGTCTTCAATATTTCCTCGGCTTCGCCCTGACTGAGTTGGGTGAACTGAGCGATATACCGAAGGATTTCCTGTTCGGGACTGGCGGCGGCCGGCTTGTTTTTCATGCCGCTAATTTACGCTTTGTCAATCTTAACCGATGTCATGGTCAGCGAGCCGGCCACAGCTTTATCGTTAAAAAACACGGGCGCCTCATCTTTTTCCTGCAAGGCCAGGGTGTAGAGCAAAGGCAGGAAGTGTTCGGGTGTCGGGATGGCCAGGTTGAATGCCTTGCCCTGTGCCTGAAAGTTGATCAGCGGCTGGTGGTCGCCCGAGAGAATGCTGCTTTTCATTTTGTTGCTGGCCTCGATAGCCCAGTCGTAGCCGAAGTCGGAGTCATTGAGCTTGTCCCAGGCCACCAGGCCCAGGTTGTGCACCATGTTGCCGCTGCCGACAATGAGGACGCCTTTGCGGCGCAGGGCCGCCAATTCGCGAGCGAGTTCGTAGTGATACTGCGCCGGCTGACTATAGTCGAGGCTCATCTGAATGACCGGTACATCGGCTTTCGGATACAGGTGTTTGATGACCGTCCAGGCGCCGTGGTCGAGTCCCCATTTTTCGTCGAGCCCGACCTGTGTTTTGGCAACGAGCCCCTGCACTTCTTTCGCGAGTTCGGGACTGCCGGGAGCTGGGTATTGCACTTCGAAAAGCGCTCGGGGGAACCCGCCGAAATCGTGAATGGTGCGCGGATGCTCCATCGCGGTGACGTAGGTGCCGCGCGTTTCCCAGTGCGCGGAAATACACAACACCGCTGTTGGCGTTGGCATTTCCTGGCCAGTTTTACGGAAACCTGACACGAACTCATTTTCCTCGATGGCATTCATGGGGCTGCCGTGGCCCAGAAAAAGGACCGGCATGCGCGCTGTGTTTTCAAGCGATCCAGTGATTTCGCGTAAACTGCTGAGTTTCATTGCTGCTCCTGCAAATGGCAAGGCTGCCAGGATTTTTAAAAAATGTTTGCGGTTCATATTAATAGTCGATAACGGCGTAAATTTCACACTGCTCACCCTGAGTTCACATCCGTTTTTAAATTCTTGAAATTCAATTATTTAAAAACGAAAATACGGCTCGTTTTATCGCTTTTTTTTGCCGCGAATTGCCCGAGTCATCCATATTGTTATGTGGCGTAGCGTTCAAATGAACGATGGAAATACCGAAGCGGCGGCAGTCATCGGCCGATGGCAGCACCCCCTCGTCGGCGGTTTGGTCGCTTGACCTGAGCGTGTAAACTTTCGGGTGTGCTGTTCGCGGCAAAGGCATACGCCGATTGTCAAGTGTGATAATCTTGTCCACAATGCCCGGGTATTTTTGAGGAAACAGCGCCGTCATGTCTCCGCCGTTAGAATGCCCGATCAGGCAAATATGTTCAAAGGATCGATCGGGAAACCGATTTTTCATCTCTTTGATCACAAAAAAGATATTGTCTGCGCCTCGCTCCCAGAACGGACGCCGCACAATTGCTGGAATGCCGGTCTGCGGGATCAGGCTGTCGGCAGGCAATTCGTGCTGCACGCTTACGACGAGGTATCCCCGTTCGGCCAGAAAGCACGTCAGGTAAGTATAGGAGAGATAACTGTCGGGGCGGTTTTGGCCGTAACCGTGGCTGAGTACGATCATGCCATTGTCCGGCGTGCGGCCACAGCCGGCCGGTTTCCAAATAGCAACCGGAACAATACGGTTGCGCGAGGCATCAACAAGCCGGAGTGTGTCCAGCAAAAATCGACGGTCTCGCCCGCCTCCGCCGGTATTGCGAAAAGGGGAACAAGCCAGCAAGCCCAATATGCCGAAAAGCAGCAAGCCTGCGCTGTATTTCATCATCTGGGAGGCCCGGATTTCAAGGCTGCGATGTGGAAAACCGGTGAATAATATAGCTGGCCAAAAACGCTTCCAGCATGCTCAACGGCACCGCAAGCGGCAAGATGCCCCAGGGCAACACGTTCAGGTTGCCGATCACCAGCCACATCATTACGAAACCAGTCAGCCAGGCCAGGAAAGCGGTTTGCAGAAGTTTGAACCTTTGGGCAATCATAAAGATCGCGATGGCAAAACACAGGGACCAAATGCCCCATACGGCTCCGTTCACGGGTTCTGCCGGGAAGACAAGCCCGAGTTTTTGATAATGCTCCGTCCAGTACGACTTGAGCAGAAACTCGTTGCGAACAAATTCCGAAAGGCTGATCCAAACGGTAGCGAGGAGTACGGGCAGAATGATTTTTTTCATCATTTCGTTTTATGGTACATTTAAAATTTTGCTCTACTCCCACTCGATCGTAGCCGGCGGTTTGGTCGAAATATCGAACACCACCCGGTTGATGCCGCGCACCTGGTTGATGATCTCGCTCGACACCTCGGCCAGAAACTCATAAGGCAGGCGGCTCCACTCCGCCGTCATGCCATCGGTGGAGTTGACAGCCCGCAATGCAACGGCTTGTTCGTAGGTGCGTTCGTCGCCCATGACGCCGACCGACTGGATGGGCAGCAGGATCGTACCCGCCTGCCACACCTGGTCGTAAAGCCCCGAGGATTTGAGTTTGTTGATATAGATGGCGTCTGCTTCCTGCAAAAGATGCACTTTCTCCGGGGTAATATCGCCCAGAATACGAATGCCCAGGCCGGGGCCCGGGAACGGGTGGCGGTTGAGAATGTTATCGGGCACGCCCAACTCACGCCCCACGCGGCGCACTTCGTCTTTAAACAGCATTCGAAGCGGTTCCACAATCTTCAGTTTGAGTTGTTCGGGCAACCCACCTACGTTGTGGTGACTTTTGATGGTGACCGAAGGACCGTGTACGCTCACCGACTCGATCACATCGGGGTAAATCGTGCCCTGGCCCAGCCAGGCGCACTCGGGGTGCGCTTTCGATTCTTCTTCAAAAACTTCGATAAAAAGCCGGCCGATAATCTTGCGTTTTTGTTCGGGATCGCTCACGCCGGCGAGTGCCGAGTAGAAGCGGTTTTTGGCATCGACTCCTTCGATGTTCAGGCCCATGCCCTGATAAGAATGGAGCACGTCTTCGTATTCATTTTTGCGCAACAAGCCATTGTCGACAAAAAAGCAAAACAGCCGGTCGCCGATGGCCCGATGCAGCAAAGTTGCCGCCACTGTGGAATCGACGCCGCCGGAAAGCGCCATGATTACCTTGTCGTTTCCGATTTTTTCACGGAGATCGATGATCGTTTGTTCGACGAAATGCGCCGGCGTCCAGTCGCCTTTGCAAGCGCAAATGTGGAGCACGAAATTTTTTAGCAAATTGAAACCTTCGAGGGTGTGGTACACTTCAGGGTGGAACTGAATGCCGTACACCGGCGCGGCAAAAGCGCCGGCCCGTCCGCGGAAAGCAGCCACGGGAATGCTGTCGGTATGCGCCAGTACTTCCAGTTGGTCGGGCAGGCGCAAAATGGAATCGCTGTGACTCATCCACACCTGGCTGTCGGGTTCTATCCCGTGAAAGAAGGGGTCGGCCGTATCATTTTGCAAAAGAATGGCTTTGCCGTACTCTCTTTTAGCAGACTTGCCCACTTCTCCGCCGTAAAAATCGGCCGTCAGTTGCGCGCCGTAACAAATTCCGAGCAGGGGGCGTTTGCCGGCAATGGCATTGAGATCGATGCGAAGCGCATCGGTTTGTTTGACCGAAAAAGGGCTTCCGGACAAAATGACGCCGTGTACATCAGGCGTCAGTTCAGGCATTTTATTGTAAGGAACGATTTCGCAATAAACGTTCATTTCACGCACCCGCCGGGCGATGAGTTGTGTGTATTGCGAACCAAAATCGAGAATGAGAATCTTTTGCATGGATATTGTTCAGTTATATCGCCTGTCAAACCGCGACAGCGTTCTGTTTTGCAACGAAATCTGCGGTTTTGTGCGATCCATAAATCATTTAGTTTTCTCAATACGCCATAGATAAGTGTGGTCGTTGCGGGAGAACAATTCAAAATTGTTCTTTTCCAGAATACGCATCGACGCCGGGTTTGTCCGCTCTGTTTCTGCCAGCACACAAAGCACTTCGGGCTGGCTGAAAGCCCAGCGCACCAGGGCGCCTACCGCTTCGGTCATGTACCCGTTTCCACGAAAATCGGGATTGGTGCCATAACCGATCTCGATCTCGCCCATCGGATTGGGAGGCCCCTTGAAGAGCAAATCGCCCACCAGGCAGGGATTTTGCTTTCGGATAACAGTCCAGAGGGTGTAGAAAAAACGCGAACGGCGGTGATCCTGTACGTTGGGCAGGATGGACAATTCAAACGCTTCGCGAAGATCGGGGGTGATAACCAGGTTGGCAGGCGGAAGATTAAGGCCGGTTTCGAATGAACCGTCGTTGCGGAAGTACTGGAACAATTGCCGCCGGCTGAGCGGCTGAATCAGGAGTCGGTCGGTTTCCACCATCAGGCCGCAAAAGTAATACAAGGCGGGAAATCGCCGAAGGCCGGGCTTTTCATTTTCCGCAGAAAGGGCCGGAAAACAAATCGAAATTTTATTTGGCTGTGTGGTTTATCGCGTCGTACATTTGCGCCCTCGAAAAGCCCGGCGCTACCGAGGTAGGTAACCGGGCGAGATCCTATCTCTTCACCAATTTTCAATTTTACCATGGCAGTCAAACTTCGTCTGCAACGCAAAGGCCGCAAAAAATCGCCGTTTTACCACATTGTAGCCGCCGACAGCCGCTCGCCCCGCGACGGCCGTTTCATCGAAAAACTCGGCACCTACAACCCCCTCACCGTACCCGCCACCATCGAGCTGAACCGCGACAAAGCCTTTGAATGGCTCATGAAAGGCGCTCAGCCCACCGATACCGTCAACGCTATCCTGCGTTTCAAAGGCGTTCTGCTGAAAAAACACCTGCAACTCGGCGTAGCCAAAGGCGCCATCACCCAGGAACAGGCCGACGAGCGCCTCAACAAATGGATCGAACAAAAAGAAGGCCGTATCGAAGCCCGCAAAAAAGCAACGGCTGATCAAAAACGCGACTACCACACGGCTGTCGACGGCACGCCCAAATCCAAACCGAAACCCGTAGTGGAAGCCCCGGCTGCCGAAGAAAACGTGGAATCCGTAGGCGCTGCCGAAGAAGCAAACACCGTTGCAGAAGCCACGGCAGAAGCCATCGCCGAATCGACCGTGCCGGCCGTAGAAGCGACGGAAGAAGCTCAGCCCGAAACTGCCGAAGGCAACACGGAATCGGTGGCCGCCGCCGAACCCGAAGCACCCGCCACGACGGAAGAAAATACCAGCGAGGCCTGATCTTGACGCTACGCGCAGAAGTCCTTACTTTTGCCCAACCCTATAAATTTGTTGTACTGACCTGGCAAAGCCCTTTGGTGGTTTTGCCAGGTCTTTTGTTAAAAAATTCATTGCAAACTGACCAATGCAAGCCTTAGACGAAAAATTCTACACCCGCCTCAACGAAATTGCAGGCGCTATTCAGGAATCGCCCAACCTGGCCGCCTATCTCGAAGAAGAGGAAGATGATGCCTACAATGCACTTCGCCAGGAATTTGAATCCGAACTGGCGGAATTGCACCATGCCGTTGCAGCCGAGGCGCCACTGCAACTGGTCACTTTCGAAAAATACCTGCTCGACCCGCTCTTCGAAGGCCTTTACCTGCCCCGCATCCTCGGCTTTGCCGTACTCCGCGGCGAAATCAGCGACCAATACCGCTATATCCGCCCCAACGACCACTTCAAAGACATCCTGCTTGCCATCTGCAAAAGCGTTCATTTCGATCAGCTGAAAAAACGCATAGGCATGAGCATTCAGGTTGGCTTTGCGCTCAGCAGCGACATCTGGATCACCAATCTGATGGGCCAGGTCGAAAACAAGCGCATTCGCTACTTCCTGCAGCAACAGAAAAGCGACCAGTTCCGCGATGCGAAAGATCGCGCCTCGCTGTACCGCCGCTATTCCAACCAGTTCAAAAACGAACTCTACCATTCGGCCGACTTTCCTGCTACCGTCGGCGAAATGAAGGCTAATTTCTCGGCCCTGCGGCAGTTTCTGCTCAAACGTTTCGAAGTCGGCGGCGACAACACCAGCCTCAAAGAGCAGATCAAAACCTTTTTGGAAAATCCGGAATTCCAGAACAACGACGAATACGTGGAAATGCTGGCGATGTACGGCAATTTCATGGAACACGATGCCGCCGAACAAAAAACACTGACCGCCCATTTCGCCCGCGAACGCAAAAATTTCCCCGAATTCGACGAAAAATACCTCGAATTCCTGCTTACGCTCTACCGCGCCAAAATCGGCCTGGGCGCAGCCAACGACGAGCGGATGAGCGCCATCGCCGACAAATCGGTCAGCGACAAAATCTCCGACTACTACCGCATCGCCGACAAGATCCACAGCCTCGGCTATGTGCACCCCGACGCCATCGAAGCCGTTCAGGAGTTCTGCTATTCGCACGAAGGCCTTTCGGTCGAGAGCGAATGCCTGCGCCAGTTGGTGCTTTGCTATTTCACCCGCCTGATTCAGGGCCTCACCGAACGCGAATACGCCGACTACTTCGAACTGACCAAAATCTTCGGCGTGTACATGCGCATCTTCGACAACCAGCACTTCAATCAGGAAGTGGAAAAACTGTCGATGACCTATGTCGGCAAACTGCTCAAACGTTTTACCGACAAACGCGCCAAGGACTACCAGGATGTGAAAAAATTCGTGTCCACACAGTTTGTCGATCTTGGCTTCCTGAAAGAAAAAGAAGTGGTGGAAATGTTCAAAACGCGCCGCAAAAAGCGCAAAACCACCGAATCCTGAGCCACTTTGCTCAAAACGCAAATTTGAATATGGCCGCCCGTCATCGAAAATATGGCAAAAACCGTCGAACGACGGCCGCCGGATGGCAGGCGGCCTATACATTTGCCGGCGTTTCGGCTACCGGCAGGCGCCTGGCCATTCGACCATAACTACATCCAATATTCACCTCCATACTTTTTGACCGATGTCGGTACTCATTTTTCTGATTGTCCTGTACGTTTTGCTCGGACTGAGCATGATGAAACTGTTTGAAAAAGCCGGCATTCCGGGTTGGAAAGCCCTGGTGCCGGGTATTGCGGCGGTTGAATGGTGCAAAATGGTGGGCCGCAAACCGGCTTTTGCATTTTGGCTGCTGTTCCCGATCGTCAATATTTTCATCTATGCGGGTTTGTGCGTCGATATGGTTCGCTCCTTCGGCAAACATTCTTTCTGGCAGGCCGCTCTCTCGGTCATCTATGCCCCCATCCCTTTTTTCCTGATTGGCCAGCGTAAAACGGACAAATACGAAGGCCCTATTCTCGAACGCGAACGCGAATACCATCGTCTGCACCACGAAGCCGTCGAAAAACGCGACAAAACCGCGCTGCGTAAACTGGAAGCCGACAACCCGTTTCACAAATCGGCGGTGCGCGAATGGACGGAAGCCATCATTTTCGCGGTTTTCGCAGCGGCCTTTATCCGGATGTTCCTGATTGAAGCCTATGTGATTCCAACCTCGTCTATGGAAGGCACTTTGAAAATCGGCGACTTCCTGTTTGTGAGCAAAGCCCACTACGGCATCCGTACGCCGATGACAGTCATCCAGTTTCCGCTGATCCACAACCGTTTTTCGCAAAGCGAAGGGGGATTGCTGGGCCGCGAATCCTATCTTGAAAAGCCTTCCCTACCCTACTACCGCCTTCCGGCACTCGAAAGCATCGACCACAACGAACCGGTTGTTTTTAACTATCCGACAGGCGACAGCACCATCCTGACGCCCGACCGGGCCTTCGATATTTATCAGTGGCGGCGCCACCATCTGGAAAGAATCTACGGCAAACACGACGTTATCACGCGTCCCATTGACAAAAAAGACCACTACATCAAACGCTGTGTGGGCTTGCCGGGCGACAGCCTGTATATCCGCGGCCGTCAGTTGTACATCAACGGACAAGCCGCCCAGAATCCGACCCACATGCAGTTCCGCTACCAGGTAACCAAAGGCGGCCAACCCATCGGCCGGGGCACTATGGAGAACATGAATGTCAATATTACCGACTGGGGCGCCAATGCCTGGAAACTCGGCATTTACAGCCTCGACCAGTCGCAGGTGGAAAAACTGCGCGCCATGGGCAACGACGTGAAAGTCGATCTGCTGCCGCCCTATTCGCCGGCGGACCCCAATTTCGGTCCAGACGATGTGTTCCCCAACAGCGCGAAAACAGCAGGCTGGACACGTGACGACTACGGCCCCATCTGGATTCCGAAAGCCGGCGCAACCATCACACTGACGACCGACAACCTGCCTTTTTACGAGCGAATCATCCGGGTGTACGAAGGCAATACGCTGGAAGTGAAAAACGGCAAGTTCGTCCTGAACGGACAAGAAACCACTTCCTACACCTTCAAGCAGAACTATTACTGGATGATGGGCGACAACCGCCACAATTCGGAAGACTCCCGTTTCTGGGGCTTTGTGCCCGAAGACCATATCGTGGGCAAACCGCTCTTCATCTGGTTTTCCACCAAAAACGGCAACATGCGCGACGGGGTCAACTGGAACCGCATCTTTAAATCCGCAAGCTCCATGTAATCGGATTTGAAGGCCAATGCCGTGAACAGGAGAGGGCAGTTGCGCCTCTATTCGTCGCAACTGCCCTCTTTTTTTCCGGGTTTACTGTTGCAGGTTTTGCAAGGTGTCCACCAGTTTTGCCATAGCCCTGGCCCGATGGCTGACCTGATTTTTCACCGTATCGCCGAGTTCGGCAAAGGTCTGGTCGTAGCCTTCGGGGATAAATACGGGGTCGTAGCCCCAGCCTTTGTCGCCGCGCCTGACGTTGGCAATCCTGCCCGGACAGGCGCCTTCCAACAGGATTTCCCGGCCATTGATCAGCAGGGCAATGACGGTCCGAAACGTCGCGCTGCGGTCGGCGTGGCCTTCGAGGTTGCGCAGCAAAAGAGCGGTATTGGCGTTGGCGTCCCTGGCTTCGCCGGCATAGCGGGCCGTATGTACGCCCGGGGCGCCGTCGAGCGCCCCCACCTCCAGTCCGGTATCTTCAGAAAAGCAGTCGAAACCATATCGGTCCTTCACAAATCGGGCTTTCAGCAGGGCATTCCCTTCGAGGGTGGATTCCGTTTCCTCGATTTCTTCGGTGCAACCGATATCGGGCAGGGTTTTGATCAGATATCGCCCGCCGAGGATTTGCTCCACCTCACGAGCCTTGTTCGCGTTATTGGTGGCAAACACGAGTATTTTCATAATTCACGACAAAAAGTTTCACTTTTAGGATTAATTGTACATTTGCTTCATCGTTCACTCACTTTAACCAATTTAGTTATGAGCAAAATTTTTGAAGCCATTAAACAAAAAGTAGCGGAAATTGACGGCGACGTGTCCAAGTTCTACGGTGGCAACAACGCAGCTGGCAGCCGCGTTCGCAAGGCCATGCAAGAACTGAAAGACCTGGCCCAGGAATTGCGCAAAGACGTACTGGAAACCAAAAACTCCCGCAAAGCCTAAGCGCCATATGCCCTGAGGCTGAGTGTTTTGTACTCGTTGGGCTTGCCGATAACCACCGGCAAGCCCAACTTTTTTTAACCAGGCAGCTCCTCCCTTTTTTACAGCGGCACATTGCCGTGCTTGCGCTTCGGACGAGCGACAGCCTTGTTTTCCAGCATGGCAAAACCCTTGATGAGTTTGCGGCGGGTTTCGGCTGGCTCGATCACTTCGTCGATGAACCCGCGAGCCGCTGCGCGGTAAGGGTTGGCGAAGGTGTCGGCATATTCTTTTTCTTTTTCCAGCAATTTGGCGGCCGGATCGGGCGCCGCATCGATTTCGCGCTTGAAGATGATTTCAGATGCGCCTTTTGCGCCCATCACGGCAATTTCGGCCGAAGGCCAGGCGAAATTGAGATCGGAGCCAATGTGTTTGGAATTCATCACATCATAAGCGCCGCCATAGGCCTTTCGGGTGATAACGGTGATGCGCGGCACCGTGGCTTCGGAGAAAGCGTAGAGCAACTTGGCGCCGTTGGTGATGATGGCATTCCATTCCTGATCGGTGCCCGGAAGGAAACCGGGTACATCGACCAGCACCAGCAGCGGAATGTTGAAACAATCGCAGAAACGCACAAAACGCGCGGCTTTTTTGGACGAATTCACGTCGAGCACACCGGCAAGGCTCATGGGCTGGTTGGCCACGATACCAATGCTGCGGCCGGCCAGGCGTGCAAACCCGATCACGATGTTGTCCGCGTAGTTTTCCTGTAACTCCATAAAGGATTCGGCATCGCAAATACCGGCAATCACCTCTTTGATGTCGTATGGCTGGCTGGCATTGTCGGGCACGATGCGGTTCAGTTGTTCGCGCAATTCTTCCTCCAGTTGGTAAGGAAGCATTGGCGGCTTGTCTTCGCAATTTTGGGGCAGGTACGAGAGCAAACGTTTTACCTGGGCGATGCAATCGAGGTCGTTGGAGGCCACGAGGTGCGTCACGCCGCTTTTGGTGGAATGTGCGGAGGCGCCGCCGAGGTCTTCCGAGCTCACTTCCTCGTTCGTAACGGTTTTGACCACGTTGGGGCCCGTAACGAACATGTAGGAACTGTTTTGCACCATGACAATGAAATCGGTCATGGCCGGGCTGTACACCGCGCCGCCAGCGCAGGGGCCCATGATCGCGGAGATTTGCGGAATGACGCCGGAAGACTGCACATTGCGGTAAAAAATATCGGCATAGCCGCCAAGCGAGTTGACGCCTTCCTGGATACGGGCGCCGCCGGAATCGTTGAGGCCGATGATGGGAGCGCCGTTGCGGACGGCCAGATCCATGACCTTGCAGATTTTTTCAGCGTGCGTTTCGGACAAAGAGCCCCCGAAAACGGTGAAATCCTGGGCAAATACGTACACCAGGCGACCATTGACCGTGCCGTAGCCGGTCACGACGCCGTCGCCCAGAAAACTTTGTTCGGCCATGCCGAAATCGGTGCAACGGTGCGAGACGAGCGCGCCGATCTCTTCAAAGGAATCGGGGTCGAGCAGGAAGTGGATACGTTCACGGGCCGACAATTTGCCTTTTTTGTGTTGGGCGTCGATGCGGCTTTGGCCGCCGCCCAGTTTGGCTTCGGCGAGTTTGGATTGAAGAAGATCGAGTTTGTGGTCCATAAAAACAGGTGAAAACGTGCAGATTGGCCGGGTCGGGGCAAAGATATATTTTTCAGGAAGGCAAGAAACAGAAGCGCCTTCTCAAATAATTTCCCCGTCAACACCGACATCCTCGATACCCAGCAAGCGCTCGATTTCCTGCTCCAGGTACAACAGCACATTGGTCTCCAAATCCCATAAAATATCGTATTCCTCGCCGTTTTTCAATCGAACAAAGAGCGAGGCTTGTGTACGTTTTGAGCCTTCCCACAACAGGATGGGGCGAACAGAAAGTTGGTCGATCTGAGCCGCGGAAAAAAAAGCGCCGGGCAAAACATCGAGCGGCCGATGCTCGATCTGGAGGTAATCTTTCGTTACGATTACCTTGGTTCGGTTGAAAAAATAGGCGCTCGCTCGGGTGATTGCTCCAAAAGTATAATGAAGGGCAGTATAGATAGCCTCGGCGGCATACCCCATCAAAATACCCAACGGGTCGTTATCGCTGAGTTCTCGGTGGTTATGCTGCGACTCCAGCGAATCGGGCGGCTTAATGTTCAGGATGCGGGAAATCGGGTAGTTTTTACGCCAGCGAACGTCGATCACCATTTCCTTCTCAAACAAAGAAAGCCGGATGTTTTTCGCGCCTGCCGGTAAAAACGCTTCCTTTCTGCGGCGACTTGATCTGCGTTTGGGTATGCTGAACGTAAAGTTGCAAGCATCGCAAAAAGCGATCTTCTTGACTTTGTCGATGTGCTGCGGCAAAACCGGACGCTTGCAGCGCTCGCAATAAACTTCTGGAAGTCGGAGGGTCATGGCATTCAAAATGATTTATTTCTCATTCATCCGCCCAGAATTGCATTTGTTACCTTGTTACAACGGCTTGCACAACACAACGCCTTTTCCGACACTGCGTTGCCCCCATTGGAAAATATGCCGGTCGATCCACAGCAGCGCATCGGTCAAGAACACCAGCATCGGCTCTTTTGCAGATGCCGGGCGGACCGTTAGCGTTGAGCCGCTGTCGGTGGTCACATTGTGCGCATTTTTTTTAAAAATACGCTGTGCAATACCCGTCCAGTACATTTCCAGCAAACCTACCAGATAGCCGCTCAGGGGTCTGAACTCCACAAGGTCAAGGCCCGCTTCGTGCACCCATTTTTTAAAATCTGCCGATCCGATCAGGTATTCGTGCCCAAAGGCATAGGCTCCCTGGGCAATGGCGTACTCCCGGCTTCCATCGCCACGGGTCAGCTGCCAGATGCGGTTGACGGGGTCGTATGTTGCCGGAAACTCGCGGCTCGGGAAGGTCATCACCACCCAGCCGCCCGGCCGCATCACCCGTGCGATCTCCTGGATCATTCGGTCGGGTCGGCCTACGTGTTCGATGACTTCGCACGACACAAGCAGGTCGAAAGACGCGTTCGGATAACTCAGATTGAGGGCATCGTTGAGTTCGTATTGAAGGTTCATTACCCCCTTGTTGAGCGCGCGGGCATGTTCGATATCTTCTTCATTTACATCGCAAGCCGTCAGCGACTGGCAATAGCTGGCAATCATTCGGTCGTAGTCGCCTTCGCCAGTGCCCAGGTTGAGGGCGGTTTCAAAACGATGACGCGTGGACAGCCGGCGTAGGGTACGCCGGACGAAAGTGTACCGGTTGCGGAAAGTCGGAAATAAAAACTTGAAGTTCATGCAGCGTCATTTCATTTTTCCCAGCGCCGCCCGGTACTGCTGGGCGGCCGCGGCATTGCCATTCTCTTCATAAATACGGGCGGCCAGTTCGTAAGCCTGTTTGAATGCCGGCGCAGCGCGTATCGATTTTTGCAGGTGGTTGAGCGCCGTTTGCGCATCGCCGCGATCATGGGCGATGAGGGCCAGGTAGTACCAGGCCGCTGCGTTGCTCGGGTCACGTCTTACGGCCAGGCTGAACTGGTCATTGGCCTTGGCAATATTGTCTTTTTTGATCCAGTACAGGCCGATAACGTTGTTGCCCTGCGTGTCGTCGGGAGCAATTTCAAGCGCCTTTTCGGCAGCGATTTTGGCCTTTTCGAGGCTGTCAACACTCAGGTACGACTGGGCAAGGGCGCCCCAGGCGATTTCATTGTCAGGCACCAGCGCCACTTCCTTTTCAAACCTGTCAATTGCAGTGGGGATATCGCCTTTTTTGTAGGCATCGTTGCCCTGGAAGCAATAATGAGCGGTGTCTTTCATGATTGCCAGCAAGGGCGCGCCGCCGGCTTCGATGACGTGGATGGTATTGTCGGGCGGCCATTTGCCGCGTTGCAGTGCAGAGCCGTCGATGAAACGTGTGGGATACAGTGCATAGTCCCAGGCTTCATCGTAACGGCGATCCCACTTGAGGTAGCGCAGTTTGACCTTGTCGCCGTATTTGCTCAAAAAAGGTTTTGCGGGGAAATGCATATTGGTTGCAATGACGACCGGTTCGGTCATATCGGGTCGCAAAATTCCCTGTTGCTCGAGCCATTCGATCCCCTGACGCGTACTGATGCCCCAGTAATCGGTTTCAAAGTAGCCATACGCTCCTTTGGTGCCGCCTTCAATCGGGTTGAAATACACGTAAGGAAATTGGCGATTGGCCGCGATAAAAAACGCCGCATCGGCCAGCAGCAGGCCCATAACGCCGAAAACCGCGTATTGAATGGCTTTTTTACCGGTAAAAAAGCGCGCCAGTTCGTTCCAGAACAGGGCGGCAGCCACCACCAGCGGCGGGTAGGAGAAGGTCAGGTGCCGCCACCCGTCGTGGATCACCGAATTTTTGTAAATAATGTAGAATATCGGGAAAATGCCGGTCAGCAACGCCATGCTTACCCAAAGCGGATTGTAGCGCCTCAGCAGGCGGGGCAGGAGCACGATTGAACCGAATATGCCGGCCAGCGCCGCCAGCGGGATGGTAAACAGGATCCATTTGAGCGGATAATGCCAGGGCGTAATGTCCGACATCATGTTGGCGCCTTCGTACAGCACGCGGATGCGAACTTCCAGTTCGGCAAATTTGGAGAGGGCCACAAACGGGTTTTTAAGCGGGCTTTGCAAAGCGTAGGGCCAGAAGAGCACGGCCAAAATGTAGCCGCCCACAGCCGTCCCCAGCACGACTGCAAGGTATTTACTCAGCACTTTCGTATGGGCAAATGCTTTTGCCCCGCCGTTTTTCATCAAAAAATGCAGACCGCCAAACATGATCAGCCAGCCGTATGCCAGCAAACCGCCAGCGCGTGTGGCCAGGGCAATGCCCAGTCCCGCTACCAGCAAGGCCAGGTCTTTTCGTCTTGGCGACGGCATGCCATCGAACACCGCCGCAATGGCATACAAGGACATCATGTAGCCGGCCGCAAACGGTATGTCCTTGGGATTCATCAGCGAATCGCCCAGAAATCTCGGCGACAGCACCAGGATGATCAGGGCAAGCAGGCCGGCCCGCCAGCCGGCGATGCGGTGGGCAAACAGGCCGGCAAAGAGGATCGCGAGCCAGCCGAAAAAGGCGCTCCAGAGGTGGCGCACATGGTGATAGGCCGCTTCGTTGTCCTTGAATCCCAGTGCTTTATTGGTAAAGCCGGTGACGATTTCGAAAAAACCGCCATAGAGGTGCATGTTGCCGTCAGGGATATTCAGGGCAGCGGTGTCTTTGCCAAAAGTGCCGTAATAATTGACCAGTTTGTTGGAATAATCCACCTGGTATTTGTCGTCGGCATTGACCCCTGAGCCCATCGCCAGCCAGAGCATGACGAGCAGGGCAAAACCGGCCAGCAGGTAAAAAACTTTCCGCAGACCTTCGTCCGAATCGAATTCGGGGCGAGCCAGCCAGTCGCGGCCGGGAGTGGCGGTAGCGGAAGATGCGGAAGGATTGGGTGTGGGTCGGGTCTGTTGCGGCCGGGGGTTGGGTTTGCCGGATTTTGCCATAAATCAGGGTGATAGCAAGCTGTATTGGACGAATCAGGGCCGCAAGGTAATAAGTTTTGTCAGCACCCGTCAATGCCCGCCGCGCTTGTAATAATACCACACGATGGCAGCAGCCAGCAAGAGGATCATCAGGATCATCGCGATGGTGCCCAGTTGCAAAAAACGTATGCCGCGCCGGCGGCCGCGCGGTTTGCGGCGGGCCTTTTCGAGTCGTTGTTCCAGCTTTTGCCAGGCCTGCTCCGAGGGGCGCTCGTGCAGTTTGGACTCATTTTCCTTGAAAAATTCAAAAAGATCGGGCATAGTCAGTTTGGCAGTTGGCAATAGCGATTGGCGGTCGGGGTCGCGTTCAGAAAACGCCTTTGGCTTTAAGCAGTTGCCTCAATTTTTCCTTGGCCAGAATGAGCTGCGATTTACTGGTATTGATACTGATACCGAGCATGTCGGCAATTTCCTGGTGTTTGAATCCTTCGAGTACGTACAGGTTGAAAATGGTGCGGTAGCCGGCTGGCAGCGTATCCAGCAGTTCGAGAATTTCGCGGGCCGACAGTTCGGCCTCTATCGAAAAACCGTCGGCGGCCTCGGGCGCGCGCACTTCGTCGCCCGGGAAAACCAGCAGATTGTTTTTGCGAAGTTTCATCAGCGACTCGTTCACTACGATTTTGCGTATCCAGCCTTCAAAACTTCCTGCTGCAGCAAAATGCTCTATTTGGTCAAAAACCTTGAAAAAACCGCTCACCAGCGCTTCTTCTGCGTCTTCCCTCGACCGCAAATATCGCCTGCACACACTGAACATCAGTGGCGAGTAGCGGTCGTACAACCACTTTTGTGCGGCGCGATCCTGGGCTTTAAGCCGTTCGATGAGTTCGGTTTCGTTCACGATCAATGCGGTTGAAATGAAGACCGGGTTGTAAAAAGATAGATGATGCCGGCCGGCTGTTTTGGTGTGTGCTGGTAAAAATAAGTGCGCCCGTGCTGAAAACCCTATTTTTGCGCCTTCTTTTACACTACCCTCTTTTGTCCCGTGCAACTGATCGACGGAAAATATCAATTCGACGGCGGCATAGACCCGCTCGAACTTTGCCAAACCCACGGCACACCCCTCTATGTGTACGATGCCGCGGTCATGCACCGCCAGTACGAGCGGCTTACCCGGTCGTTTCCATACCCCAAACTGCGCATCCACTACGCCTGCAAGGCACTGACCAATCTGGCGGTCATGCGCCTTTTTCGGCAATGGGGCGCCGGGCTCGATTGCGTATCAATCCAGGAAGTGCAACTGGGCCTGCTGGCGGGTTTTCCGCCCGACGACATTCTGTACACACCCAACTTTGCCGGCGCCGACGAATACGAAGAAGCTGTAAAACTCGGCGTCCGAATCAACATCGATGCCATCCCGATGCTCGAAAACTGGGGTTTGCACCACCGCGACGTCCCGGTTTGCATTCGCATCAATCCGCACCTGATGGCGGGCGGCAACGAAAAAATCAGCGTGGGGCATATCGACTCGAAATTCGGCATCAGCATTCACCAACTCCCTCACGTGCTGCGCATTGTGGAAAGCCAGGGCCTTCGAATCGAAGGCTTGCACATGCATACCGGCTCCGACATCCTCGACGTCGATGTTTTCTTGCGCGGCGCCGACATATTGTTTGAGGCTGCCCGGAAGTTTCCAGACCTGCAATACATCGACCTCGGCAGCGGCTTCAAGGTGCCGTACAAATCCGACGATATCGAAACCGACGTGGAGGAACTGGGTGAAAAACTCAGCCGGCGGTTTGCCGAATTTTGCGGCGAATACGGCCGCGAACTGACGCTTATGTTCGAGCCCGGCAAATTCCTAGTCAGTGAATCCGGCTACCTTTTCGCACGCTGCACGCTGGTCAAACAAACGACCTCGACAGTTTTTGTAGGCCTGAACACCGGCCTGAATCACCTGATCCGACCCATGTTCTACGGCTCTTACCACAAGATTATCAACGTCACCGAACCACAATTCAAACCCAGGATCTATACCGTGGTGGGCAATATTTGCGAGACCGATACTTTCGGAGTCGATCGCCGAATCCCCGAAGTTGTGGAGGGCGATATACTTTGTTTTTACAATGCCGGCGCCTACGGGTGGATGATGGCCTCCAATTACAATTCACGCCCTCGCCCCGCCGAAGTGCTCTTGCTCGACGGGAAAGCGCACCTTGTCCGCCGCCGCGAAACCCTCGACGATCTCGTACGCAACCAGCTGCCCGTAAGCCTATAAGGTTCAGATTCGGATTCGCCTGACTTCCGGCATTTGCCCGTCCAGTTGATAACGTACCCTTTGCTGATCCTTGAAATTGAATACCTGGCCGTCGAGCCGGGCTGCTTTTATCTTCTCAAAATCAATACATTGTACCAGCCAGCCGGGTTGCTGGGGCGTTCCGACCGCAACGATTCCCTCTTCCGGCAAGTCCCGGTCGGGTGTCGTATAAACGGCTGAAAAGCCGTAGTTGACATCGACGGCGGGCGACCAGGGGGCATCCCCAACTGTTTGCGCGACAGCGACATAGCATTGATTTTCCAGTGCACGGGCGCGGGCGCCGACGTGCACGCGGGTGGCCCCCCGAATGGTTTCGGTGCAACTGGGCGCCAGGATCAGGTTGGCGCCCGCAGCGCCGAGCAAACCTGCGCCCAGCGGAAACTCCACATCGTAGCAGATTTGGATGCCAAATGCTCCCCATTCCGTTTCGAACAAGGACAATACAGGCGCCGCGGCTTCGACGCCCCATTCCTCGTCTTCAAAGCGGGTCATGAACCATTTGTCCTGATACCCGGCCAGTCCGGCAGCGGAAAATACACAGGCGCGGTTCAGCACCCTGCCGTTCTCGATCACCGGCAAACTGGGCGCCACCAGCACGATCTGCCAGCGGCGGGCCAGCATTTCGTAATGAGCAACGACACCGGCCCTCAGATCATCGAGTCCGCGCACCTGCTGTTTCAGGTCGCGCTGCATCGTTTCGGGCAAGAGGCTGGTCAGTTCCATCGCCCCGTATTCAGGAAACAACAGGAGCCGGGCGCCCTGCCGGGCGGCTTCTTCCACCCATCGCGCGGTGTGTTGTTGCCATTCGGAAAAATCACGAAAGGCGGTGATCGGGTATTGTGCCGTTGCCAAAGTCAGTTGCATGGGCCGTATTTTTAAAGCGCGCGAAGCCAGTACAGCATGGGTTTGGCCGTCGATTCCGTTTCGCCGAGGTCGGGCCAGTCGAACAGGCTTTGCAAACCCGGTTCTTTTCGGTACCCGCGTTTGGTCCAGAATTCGTCGAGCGGGCGGTAGTCTTTGGGGCGAAGCGGATGGTCGTCGGGCCGCGCGACGGCACAAAAACAGGTGTACCTGAACGTGCCAAAACTGGCCGCATGCGCCTCCCGTTCATCAAAAAAACGATGCCCGAGCCCTAGTCCGCGGTATTCGGGCAACAGCAGGCTTTCTCCGAAATAGAACACCTCGTCCAGCGAATATCCGGCTTTCTGAAAAGGCTCCTGCACTTCCGCAGTTTCGTTTTCCAGAGGAATGCAGGTTGTTGCGCCGATCATGCGCCCGCTATCGTACACGGCAAACAGGAAAGAACGCTCAGCGTCGGCATAGGTCTTCAAGTATGATTTTTCATAATCCGTAGTGCCTTCATAGAGGTACGGGTACTCGCGAAAAACGGTTATGCGCAAGGCAGCCAGGTCGTCGAACACCTCACTGAAGTGCTTGCCGCCGAGGCGCTCGAAACGCAGCGTCGCAGCCGAGGGGGTCATTGGCCGATCAGTTTGAGCCATAGCGGCAGGTTGTAATAGGTGGTCACCCGCGTGATTTGCCCGTCGTGCACTTCAAGAAATGCGCCGACAGGCAACACGTAACGCTGGCCGGCGGCGGGGGGCAGGTCGCTGTCCGTTTTTTTATAAATGCCGTTGACCACAAACTCGCAGGCGACATGAACGCCGTCGGGATGCGGCATGACGAACATATCGGTGAGCGCCTCGTCGTAGCATTCGTCCATGTGTTGCAAAAACTGGCGGAAATGCTCGAGCCCCGTGTAGGAATCGCCCTGATTGGCATCGTGGCGCACCTGCGGGCTGAGCAAAGCGAGCATGCCCGCCCAGTCTTTGCGGTTGAAGCAATCGTAGTATTGAGTGACCAGTTGAAGCGAAGTCATAGCAGGCAAGAAGTCTGAAAAGTGAAGGATACGGCTGCCAAGTACCGCAGTTTTTTCAACATCCGCAGTACTGAATTGGTCCCTGGGCGCGCACTTACTCCAAGGGAATTTCAAGATTTCGGCATTTTACAAAAACATTATCGGCCCTGCCTGCACTGTTCGAGACAAAAAAGCAATGTCTTCGATTATTCAAAATTATCTATGTTTGCCACCACGCTTTATTCATTCATTAAAATCAAACTTTCGCTGTATGAAAAGATTTACCCTGTTGGGCATGTTCCTGGTGGCAGCCCTTGGCCTTGCAGCACAAAGCGCGCTCCGTCCCGTCGCTCAAATGGTACACGACTACCACAATTCCGGCACGGTGTTTCAAAAGGTCAACCTTTTTGCCGGCAAAGAAACCTTTCAACCCACTTCTGCACAGAACGACGTATTAGGAAAAGGAACGGTCCTGACCCTCAATCCGGCTGTTCGGCAGGCTATTCTGGAAAATGCTCCCCAGGCTATGGAATTCACGGTCCCGACGACCGAATGGGGCGCCATCACCCTCGACCTTGTTCGGGTCAATATTTTCTCCCCCGATTTCAAAGCCGTCTCCGAGCAATCGAACGACCAGCCGATCGATCTGGCGCCGATGGCTTTCTACCGCGGCACCATCAAAGGCCTCGACAATTCGCTGGCCGCGATTTCCGTCAGCGGCGATGAAATCATGGGCTTTATCAGTGACAATTCGTTTGGCAACCTGGTTATCGGCAAACTCGAAGGCAGCTTTACCGACGAGCACCTGATCTACGCGACCCGCGACCTGAAATTGTCAGCCGAAGCCTTCTGCGAAATGCCTGACGATACCGGCGACGAAGCAAACCCGAACGAAACAACCGCCAGCGAACGCACCACAGGCGATTGCGTACGGCTTTGGGTCGAAGTTGACCGCGACCTGACGACCAATAAAGGCGGCGTCAACGGCGTGACCACCTGGATCACGGGCGTATTCAACCAGGTCATTACCCTGTATGCCAACGAGTCGATCGAGGTAGGTATTCATTATATCTACGTATGGTCCGGAACCGGCGGCAATAAATACACGGGCAACACCTCCTCGGCCGTGCTGGGTAAATTTCAAAACTTCCGCTACAACAGCTTTACCGGCGACCTGGCCATCCTGTGCAACCTGAAATCCAATCTCGGCGGCGTGGCAGCGGGTTTTGCAGGCCTTTGCAATACGAACCGCAAGCAAAGCATGTGTTTTGCCGGCCTTCAGTCAACCTATCAAAACGTGCCCACCTACTCCTGGACAATTATGGTTTGCACGCACGAACTGGGCCACCTGATGAGCAGCCGCCATACCCATGCCTGCGTCTGGAACGGCAACAACACTGCCATCGACAATTGCTACACCACAGAAGGCGGTTGCCCGCCCGGCCCGCCGCCCACCAACGGCGGCACCATTATGAGCTATTGCCACCTGACCAATTACGGGATCAATTTCAACAACGGCTTCGGTCCCCAGCCAGGTGATAAAATCCGCTCGGGCGTTGCCGGCGCAACCTGCCTGCCGGCCAACTGCACCAACTACGCTCCTCCCGGCGACGACCGTACCCTCGGCAATGCCAGCCTGAGCGGCAAGGTGCAACTGACGCCCAACCCCGCAACCGACCGCGTACAGGTTGACCTGAACGTGCGCCTCAACGACGGCGAAACCGGCTACGTCCGGGTGTTCGACGCACAGGGCCGCCTGGTGAATGTTGTTAATTTCACCAATGCCAATACCACCCTGACCCTGCAAACAGGCAACCTCGCGCCTGGCTTGTACTTCGTCGATGTCACTACAGCCAGCGAACAACTAACTGCCCGCCTGATCCTCAATTAATTGCGGCAAATAAACGGACAGGAATGAACCTTTCCTGCCAAAGCGTATTGTAGAGGCTGCCGGTCATAACCGGCAGCCTCTGCGTTTTTTAGAATTTCAGTGCCCGATTTGCGCTACTTTTACCCTCCGACCTGATCAAACACCGTAATAATCATGACAGCATACGCCAGAACAGAGCCCTCTTTTTATACCGTACCGGGCGACCCCATTCAGGTAAAAATACACACCCTGGCTAACGGCCTTCGGCTTTTCCTGAGCGTCAACAAGGAAGAACCCCGCGTTTACACCGAAATCGCCGTACGTGCCGGCTCGAAACACGACCCCGCAGATACAACCGGCCTCGCCCACTATTTCGAACACATGATGTTCAAAGGCACCGACCGCCTCGGCAGTCTCGACTGGGAAAAGGAAAAAGCCTTGCTCGACCAGATCGAGCAAAAATTTGAAGAACATCGGAAAGCGACCGACCCCGAGGTCAAACGCGCCTTGTATGCAGAAATCGACCGCCTTTCTTTCGAAGCAGCCCGCTATGCAGCCGCCAATGAATACGACAAACTCGTAAGCGCGATTGGCGCCAAAGGCACGAACGCCTATACCTGGGTGGAGCAAACGGTTTACGTCAACGACATCCCTTCCAACGAACTGGAACGCTGGTTCGAACTGGAAAGCGAGCGGTTCCGGCGTCCGGTGCTGCGCTTGTTTCACACCGAACTGGAAACGGTGTTCGAAGAATACAACATCAGCCAGGACCGCGATTTCAGGAAAGTACTCAAGGCCCTTCAGGAAACGCTCACGCCAACGCACCCTTACGGCACCCAGACCACCCTGGGCAAAGGCGAGGACCTCAAAAACCCGTCCCAGACCAATATTTATCGTTTTTTCGACCGCTACTACGTGCCTAACAACATGGCCATCGTACTGAGCGGCGATTTTGACCCAGACCTGGCCGTTGAACTGGCGGAACGGCATTTCGGCCAGTTTGAATCCCGCCCGATCCCTCCTTTTCACTTTGAACCGCAACCCGAACTTCATTCGCGGGTACAGCGCGATGTATACGGGCATGAGGCGGCATGGATGGAAATGGCGTGGCGTTTTGCCGGCGCTTCTTCCGAAGAAGCCATGATGCTCCCCCTGATCGCAGCGATTCTGCATAATTACCAGGCTGGCCTTTTCGACCTGAACTTGATGCAAAAACAGGTGCTGCTCGAAGCCTACGCCTATCCGCGCACCTACGAAGACTACAGCAGCCTGCATCTGTTCGGCAAGCCCCGCGAAGGGCAGTCGCTTGAAGACGTGGAAAAATTGCTCTTGCTGGAAATCGAAAAATTGCGCGAGGGCGCGTTTGAAGACTGGTTGCCTTCAGCGGTCGTCAAAGATCTAAAACTGCATGAAATCAAGGAGTTTGAGAAAAATCAGGGTCGCGCCGCCGCGATCACAGGGTCATTTGTTCACGGGATTGAATGGAGCAAATTTGTGCGGCGATGGGAAAAACTAGAACGCGTCACCAAAGCCGATGTCGTAGCATTTGCCCAAAAACACCTGCGGACCGATAATTATGCCGTGGTGTACAAACACACCGGCGAAGACCCTTCCGTCCTCAAGGTGGAAAAACCGCCCATTACGGCGGTCGAGCTCAACAGGACCGACAGCTCGGCTTTCGCACAACATTTTTTGCAAAAATCTACGCCGGATATTACTCCGCGTTTTGTTGATTTTCAGTCGGTTATAAAAAAATCAAAACTCGGAAACGGCATATTGCTACGTTCGGTACAAGACGGGCAAAGCAGACTCTTCCGCCTGCATTATGTGTACGATATGGGCCGCAATGCCGACCGACGCCTTTCCATTCTGGCCAGTTATCTGCCTTATCTGGGTACTTCGAAATACACGGCGGTTGAACTCCAGCAGGCGTTTTACCGCCTCGGCGTGCATTTCTCCGCTACCTGCCAGGAAGACCATTTTTACATTACCCTGTCGGGGTTGGAAGAATCCTACGACGCCGCCGTCGAACTGATGGAACATGTTCTTTCAGACGCCCAACCCAACCAGGAAGCCTTGCAAAACCTGACCGCAGATATTTTTGTACGGCGCGACAACGACAAAAGAGACAAGCGAACGATCCTGACCAAAGGCATGCTCAGTTATGCAAAGTACGGTCCGGTGTCGCCGTTTTCCGACAAACTCAGCCGCGAACAGATTTTGGCCCTCCGACCGGAAGAGCTGACCGATCTGGCCCGTCAGTTGCGCAGCTACAAACACGAAGTGTACTATTTTGGCCCATTATCAACACGAAAGGCTTCCGGCGCGCTAAAAAAGTATCATTTATTACCCGGACAGCCCCTGCCCTCTTTGCCAGCCCGAAAATACCCCGAACGCAGCATCCGCAACAATCAGGTGTACTTCGTGCATTTCCCGATGGTGCAGGTCGAGTTGCTGCTCGTCTCGCGGGGCACCCCGCATTTCAACCTCAATGAATTTGTATTTGCCGAATGGTACAACCAGTACTTCGGCTATGGTTTGTCGTCCATCGTGTTTCAGGAAATCCGGGAATCGAAAGCCCTGGCCTACTCGGCGTACGCCTACGCGGCCACCCCTTCGAGGAAGCGTCAGTCCCATTTCCTGCAATCGTATGTAGGTACGCAACCCGATAAATTAAGAGAAGCGGTGGACGCCTTCGACCAGATTCTTGAAAACATGCCGGTTTCGCCCACGCAAATCGAAAATGCCCGTCAAAGTGTACTGAAACAGATTGCGGCCGGCAATATTCCGAAGCCGGATCTTTACTGGACCTGGCGCACCAACAGGGACCGGGGTTTTGCCAATCGTGATCTGCGCGCCGATATTTATCATACCCTTGAGCAATCGGGCATCGAGGAGTTGATCGCCTACCAGCACAAGTACATCAAGGGTCGGCGGTTTGCCTGGATGGTGCTTGGCGATCGCGACAAGATCGATTTCAACTACCTCAAAAAAATTGGCAAAGTGAAAGAATTGTCGCTTGAGGAAATCTTCGGCTATTGATTCCGCACAACTGGCGGGTATAAATAAAAACGCCTTTGCGGGCTCCGCAAAGGCGTTTTTGCATTTTGCATGGGCGGAAAAATATCCCGCGACGTTTTATTGTTCGGCGATCTTCACCACCTTGCGAACCGTGCTGGTTTCTCCACAACGGCATTTGACAAAATAAACGCCCGGAGGCAGGTTGGGCAGCTCGAAATAGTAGGTTCCGGGCGCCAGATTGCGCTGCCGGAGCAGTTCAGCCACGGGCCGGCCGGTTTCATCGGTCATTTCAACGGCAACCGCGGTGGTTTTGGTCAATTCAAATTCGAGAGATGCCTTTACGGCGTAAGGGTTGGGGTAAATTTTCAGGTCAACCCCGTCCTTCTTGTTTCCACCGGTGTACAGATATTCTTCCGAACGGCGGACAAGCGCCGGGGTAGCCGAAACCTGCGGTTCCGCTTTCACTGCCGGAGCAGCCGTTTGCTCCGGATGAGGCGCCACCCAGCGAATGGCATTGCCCAGCAGGCGGGTTGATACGGGTTCGTCGTAATAGTATTCAAACCCGAGGTAAATAATTTTGCCCAGCCCTTCCGTTTTGTAGCCCACCACAGGATAGCCGCGCACATCGGCGAGTGTGACAAAACCCGGATCGGAAATATCAAGCGGGTAAGCATAATCGGGCAGGGTAAATTCCTCCGGCGTGCCCGACATGACGGGGTGATCGACAAGATTTTCGTGGATATCCGGGTCTTTGCAAAAATACCCGAAGTCGAGGTCAAACAGGCCGAATTGTTGCAGCGTGGCAAATTCGTGGGTGCCGGTCAGCAACACCGCCCCACCCTGCCGCACAAAATTTTGCAACACATTGCCGTAGGCGCGCAAGGCGTCGTTGCTGCCATTGGAAGGATAGGCCACCACGACAACATGGTTGTTCTGCAGTTGGGTCGATAAATCATCCGGGCTTCCTTCCCAAAACTCCTGAATCACCGCGCCGGGAAACTGGCGTTGAATATTGCGGCGCATTTTGCCGGCGTAGGCGCTGTCGTAAGCGCTGTAGTTCAGCATGAGAAGGTGAAGCGTCGTAACGGAATCCACTTCCGATAATTCCATCCCGTCGGGGGCAGAGCGCTCCGATGGATGAAAATAATGTGCGATGGTGGTGTTGACCGCAAAGGCCCCGTCGTCGAACCCCGGGTCTGCAACCCAAAACGCCGTCAGTCCGAGCCAAAGCCCGGTCAGCAACAGAGAAAAGGAAGCAACGCGAAGCATGAGGGAATGTAATATTTAGTCAATAAGAAAAAATTTATGGTAAAACGCCGAACAGCACTTCTGTCGTACACAGAAATGGTACACGTCTCATCAGAACGGCAAAAATAGTACACATCGGAGACGAAGGACTTTTTTTAACGTCACCTTATGAAGAACCTTTTTTTAAAAAGAAATGCCGGTCTGGCGGAAAACCCGCCGGACCGGCATAAAATGGAACTTCTTGCCGTGATTTATTTTTTGGCAACCAGCCAGATCTGGAGGTCAAATTCGTCGTAGATCGTTTTGTCGCCCAGGCCGTCGAAGAAGGAACCGGAGCCGAAACGAATGTCATATTCCGAGCGGTCAACCGTCAGTTTGCCTGAAACATTGATTTCCGAACCTTTGTCGACGATATTGACAAACAGTTTTGCCGGTTTGGTGGTCGACTTGATGTTGAGGTCGCCGAGCACTTTGTAATTGCCCTTGGTGTCCTGCGGAATTACGCGGGTGATGACAAATTTGGCCGTCGGATAGGTGGCTACGCCGAAGAAATCGTCGCTTTTGAGGTGACCGATGAGTTTGTCGGCATATTCGCCCTGCAGGTCTGTGCAGCTGATCGAATTCATGTCGATTTCGAAGGAGCCGCCGGTCAGGTGGCCGTCGGTGAACTGAATGTTGCCGTTTTTAACTTTTACGTTGCCCGTGTGTTGTCCGGTGACTTTGTAACCCGTCCATACGATGTTGCTGAATGCCGTATCGACATTGTAATTGGTGACGCCAACGGAAGCAGCCATAACAAGGATGGCCAGAAGGGGGAGGAAAAGAAGTTTTTTCATGTCTGAGTGAATCAATAACTTTAGGAGATGAAAGGATAGTTTGATGGTGCAAATTTAAATGTACTGCAATTAAACATCAAAACACTTAAATACCCGTTCGGTTCACATTTTTCCCGTTTCAGTCGTAAACAAGGTTTGCAGCCCCGTTTAAAATTGGTTTCGGCGCGATTTTCAGGGAAAAACTCCAAACAATATTTTTCTTTTTGACGGGAATGGCGTTACCTTTGCGCCCTGCTAATTCAGCAGTGATAAATTCGCAATGCAATGAAAGAGTTGGAAGCCATCCAGTTTGTCCAGGAGCAAATGCTCAACGTGCCGGCATTTCCCAGTTTTAAAACCGGCGACACGATCATAGTCACTTACCGTATTGTCGAAGGCGACAAAACGCGTGAACAGGATTTTCGCGGCGACGTCATCCAAATCAAAGGCCACGGCAGCACGCGTACTTTTACGGTGCGCAAAATCTCCCATGGCGTAGGCGTCGAACGTATTTTTGCTTATTCCAATCCGAACATCGCCGGAATTCAGGTGATTAAGCGCGGTAAAGTTCGCCGTGCCCGCCTGTACTACCTCCGCGGACTGGTTGGCAAGAAGGCCCGTATCAAGGAATTGAAAATGACCGCCTCTTCGTCCAACGGCAACAATTAATTCCCGCGGTTACCAAGCCCGTAAAAAAGGCCGGTTGCACTGATGCGCAACCGGCCTTTTTATCTTTATCGCCCGGACGGATCATGCTTCCTGAAGGAAGGGATACCGGTAATCCGTTGGTGAAACGAAATTCTCTTTCATCGTACGCGGCGACAGCCAGCGGTACAAATTAAGCACAGAACCGGCCTTGTCGTTGGTGCCCGATGCCCGCGCCCCGCCGAAAGGTTGCTGCCCTACTACCGCCCCTGTGGGTTTGTCATTGATGTAATAGTTGCCTGCCGCATGGCGCAACCGGTCGTTTGCACGCTCGATCGCAGCCCGGTCGCGCGCAAAAATGGCGCCGGTAAGCGCATACGGCGAGGTCTGGTCTACCAGATCAAGCGCCTGCTCGTAGTTTTGGGCCGGATAGACAAAAATGGTCAGCACCGGGCCAAACAATTCGTCGCACATGGTGACGTAGTTCGGATCGGAGACTTCGAGAACGGTAGGTTCGATAAAGAAGCCTTTTGACTTGTCGTAATTGCCGCCCGCAATCACCTTCACCTGTTCTGACTGTTTGGCAGCGGCGATGTAGCCCGTGATTTTATCAAACGCCTTCTCGTCGATCACGGCATTGATAAAATTGGTGAAATCTTCGGGGCTACCCATTTTCATACTGGCCAGATCGGCAACCAGGCGATCTTTCACCGCAGGCCACAGATTGTCGGGGATGTATGCGCGGGATGCGGCCGAGCATTTTTGCCCCTGAAATTCAAAAGCGCCGCGTGCAAGGGCAACCGCCACGGCATTCGGATCGGCAGATTCATGGGCAATGACAAAGTCCTTGCCACCGGTCTCGCCCACTACCCGCGGATAAGACTTATAACCGGCGATATTTTCACCGATGGTTTTCCACAAATTCTGGAACACACCGGTACTGCCCGTAAAATGCAAGCCGGCAAAATCAGGATGGCTGAATACTTCCCTGCCCACAGTCGGGCCATCCACATAAACCAGATTGACCACGCCGGGCGGCAATCCTGCCTCTTCGAGAATCTCCATGATGACTTCCGCAGAGTAAATCTGCGTTTCTGCCGGTTTCCACACGGCCACATTGCCTAGCATGGCAGGCGCAGTGGGCAGGTTGCCAGCAATGGACGTGAAATTAAAGGGCGTGAGGGCGAAAATGAATCCTTCCAGCGGACGCCAGTCGGTTCGGTTCCAGGTATTCTTCACGCTCAAAGGCTGGTTTTTATAAATTTCCTGCATAAACCAGGCATTGAATCGCCAGAAATCGGCCAACTCACATACGGCGTCGATTTCCGCCTGAAACGCATTTTTGCTTTGGCAGAGCATCGTTGCCGCATTCATCCTTGCGCGATACGGGCCGGTGAGCAGGTCGGCAGCTTTGAGGAAAATTGCCGCGCGTTCTTGCCAGGGCATGGCCTCCCAAGCCGGCTTGGCCTTCATCGCCGCTTCGATGGCTGCCCTTACGTGGGTGGCGTTCCCGCGTGAAAAATGCCCGAGAATGTGATCGCACTCGTGCGGGGGCCTGACGGTTCCTTTCTCGGCCGTGGTGACGCGCTGCCCGCCAATAAACATAGGCAAGTCACGCACTTGTGATTTCAGCTCAGCCAGCGCTTTTTTGAGCGCGGCTTTTTCGGGCGAACCCGGAGCATAATTAAGTACCGGTTCGTTGACCGGCAGTGGTACGGAAAAAATAGCGTCTGTCATGGTAAAATATGGTTGGGCCGCCTGCCATCCGTTTCAGGCAGGTCCGATTTGTATTTCTTTGGGAATGAAAGGCGAGGCATCGCCGCCGCCAATAATGATTTCACGCACAATGGTGCTGCTGATATGCGAATACTCGGGCTGGGCGATCAGAAAAACGGTTTCGATGCCTCCGCCTACTATGTGATTGAGTTGAGAGATGGTTTTTTCGTAATCGAAATCGGCGGCATTGCGCAAACCGCGCAGCAAATATCTGGCGCCAATGCGCTGGCAATAATGGGCCGTCAGGTTTTCGAAATAGTCCACCTCGATCTGCTCATCGTGTTCAAACACCTGATGGAGCCATTTCAGGCGCTGCTCGAGGGAAAAGAGGTATTTTTTTGTCGTATTGACTCCCACAGCCACTATGATTTTGTCGAACAAAGGCAAAGCCCGGCGAACAAGATCGACATGGCCTACAGTAATGGGATCAAACGATCCGGGAAACACCGCAATTTTCATAAATCTCAAATTGGAGCGGAACGACAGTTTAACTGTAATTTCCTGTAAAAGTTTGATTTTCAACTAAAAAGCACAAATCTTGCCCTGAATTGTGCCACATTCCCGGGCGAAAATCCAAAAAAAATTGCCGACGGCAAAAGGGTAGCCCGCCCTCAAAAAAAGTTGGACCCTGAAATGGACAATAAGCACGAATGAATACCTTTGGCCCAGCAAAACTCATTTTTACTCTTTAAACTTCTGATAGCTCTATGAAAAAAATCCTCTTTGTTTTCCTTCTTGCGTTTGGCTGCTTCTTCGGCGCCAATGCCCAACAAAACTACAAATCTGCCATTGGTCTTCGCCTTGGCTATCCGCTTTCCGTATCCTACAAGCAATTTATCAGCGAACCCGGCGCTATCGAAGTTTTCGCGGGCTTCCGCTCCTGGACTTACGTTAGCTTCTTCAACGTAGGCGGTTTCTACCAGCACCATTTCGCTATCCCCAGCGTAGAAGGTCTCGACTGGTATGTTGGCGGCGGCGCTTCGGCCTACTTCTGGTCTTACAAAAACCTGTACGCAGGTGACGGCAGTGCCAGCACCAACTTTGCTGTACTCGGCGACATCGGCCTCGACTACAAATTTGCCAATGCTCCGGTCAATATTTCTGCCGACTGGGCACCCGGCTTCTTCGTGGGCGGCGATGCCTACTACACCGGCTTCGTGGGCGGTTTCGGCAGCCTGGCTGTGCGCTACACCCTGAAATAAATTTATTTCGCTGTTTATTGCAAAAGGGCTCGGTCGTTTGACCCGAGCCCTTTTGTTTTTACTACCTACACGGCCTGTTCTCTTTTGATAATCCAGATGACCAGACAAACGATGGCCGCAAAACCGACCAAACCGGCGAGCCCGAAGCTGATGAGCGAAAACACCACCGCCAGGCCCAGGCCGATAAGCCCGAACCACAGCCATTTCCGGACCGGATCGTTGAAGTCGGGTTCGCTTGCACCGTAGCGTTTGCCAAAGCGATTCAGGCGTTTTTCCGTGCGATGCAGACGCTTTTCCAGTCTGGCAGATCGGCCCTCCTCCTGAAGCACGGATGCTGTTTTTTGCATCCAGGCCGCATGCGCGTCGGCAGGCAGCGCTTCCTGCGAGGCGCGCATGGATGTCAGGGGTGTCACGATGAGCAGAATGAGCAAGAGGCTTAATTGTGTTAGTTTCATAGACAGTTGTTTTTGTGAATTAAGCGAGCGACAAACTTGAACGCTTTTAGCCAAAATAAAAAGCCCGGTCAGGTGGTCCGACCGGGCTTTTTTCGTTGTAAAATGTTAAAGATCGTCTTCCGTCATCTCTGTGGCTTGTTGCTCGTCATCCTTTTTACGGTTGCGCCACCACCAATAGCCGAAAGAACCTACAAGCAGATAGGGCACAACGAGCATGTACAATATACCGGCATTCAGCCCGCGGCCCGCCGTACCGCCATTTTTCAAGTTGGATTCGGCCGTGGCTTTGCACATTGGGCACTGTGCCTGTAAGGAAGTTGAGCCAAGCGACAAGGTGAAAACCAGCGCCAGAAGCCCGATCGTTTTAATAAACCTGTCTTTCATGATGAAAACGATTGATCAGGATGGATAATAAGGACGAAGCATCAGGTAGCAGATCGGTCCCGTAACCGCTACGTACAACCACAAAGGGAAAACCCAGCGAGCCATCTTTCGGTGGCGGGCGTACTGACCTGTAAATGCCCGGTTAAAGGTAAGCAATATAAAAGGCAATACTGCACCGGCGAGCACAACATGGGTAATCAGCAGGATGAAGTACAGCGTACGCATAATACCTGTCCCTCCATAGCGGGTTTCCGGCGTCGTAAAATGATACAGTACGTAGGAAAGCAGAAACAGCCCCGAGCACACCATTGCGGCATAAATGGCCCGGCGATGTGCATCGATCCGGTGATTTTTGATTTGCCACAGGGCATACACCAGAATAACTGCCGTAAGGGCATTCAGTCCAGCATGGATGGGCGGCAAAAAACTGAAATCGATACCAAGGTCAATTTTGTAGCGTCGCATGGCGCCGACCAGTAGCAGTACGACCCCGGAAACCACATACGCGATGACATTCAATTTTTTTTCAAGTGCCGGATCAGGCTGTTGTGCGGTAGAATTCATAAATGACATTATTGCTGTTTGGGCAATAAGATTGCAATGTGTTCGACCATTCGCCCCACCTGATTGGGGTCGAGTGCATTATAAAAACGGCGGATATGGCCGCTCGTATCGGCGAGAGCAAAGTAAGCCGGCACCGGCTTGGTGCCTTCGTCGCGGCAGAATTGCTCGTAGCTGTTTTCGAGAATAGTACGCCAGGAGCCCAGGCCGCCGCTACGGCGCCAGGTGGCATAATCGGCGCTGGGCAAAGTCTGGTAATAGGAACGAAATTCGGCTGTGCCGCCTTCAAATATGGGAACCAGACGGAAATCCGGACGAACAGTTTCGTCGGAGTACATACCGAATTGCTTGAACAGGTTTTCGTAGGTATCCAGCACAAGTTTAGTGGTATCGTTGAGGTCCGGGTCAGCGCCGAAACTGTAGATGACGCACACTTTTGACTCCAGATCGTCGAAACGTTCGCCTACTGGCGGAATGACCATCACCGGCCTGATTTTGGCGTACATCCTCAATTCGGAAACCGCCTTTTTGCGCCAGTTCAGCCCGCCGCTCAGGTAATACCACGATCCCGCAGGCAGTACAATTAGAATAAAAAACAATAAAGCGATTCGGCCATAATTGATCGGCCGTTTGGATTTTTCCTGAAGATCAGCCATTATTCAAAATATTCAAAATCAACAAAAAAGGCGAGGTTTTGTTCCCCGCCTTTTCGATTTTAGTTAGCCTTTTGTGTATCCGTGTGTGCCGGGGATCAAGTATCCTTGCGGCTGCCCGGAAGGTGTCGGGCGAACGGTTTCTTCATTCTTTTCTTTAATCAGTTCACGGCGCGCACCCCAGGAGTTGCCTTCCTGGAAGAAAGCGATAATCGCCCATACGAGCAGCATGGTGGGTAGCAGCACACTGAGTGCCAGGCCGCGTACCTCGTAAGCCATGTGCATAAAATAGAAGATGATAAAGTAGGCTTTGTACAGCGAAAAGCCAATCATCAGCAGCATGTAGAGGTAGTGTCCGAACCCTTCGGTAAACTTGATACCCGGCACAATGTGGCCTTTGGCAAACAGTGCCACGAATACCTCCACCAGCGTAATGACACCGAGGATCATCAGGCCGCGGAAGACAAGTTTCTTTTGATCTTCGTATGATAAATGTGACATATTTCAACAGTTATGGAAGTGAGCAGGGAAATTGGTTTAGAGCAGGTAGAAAACAAGGAACACGAAGACCCACACCAAGTCCACGAAGTGCCAGTAAAGGCCGATTTTTTCAACCATTTCGTATCCGTTGCGGCGCGCAGCATACAAACCGCTGGCGGCATTGATGGCTATGATACTCAGGAAGAGTACGCCGGAAAAAACGTGAAAACCGTGAAAGCCGGTGATGAAAAAGAACAATGCGCCAAAGGCTTTAGGGCCCTGCGGAACAGGATGCAACTCACCGGCATCCGGTCCTTTGGTGTAAAAAATATACGGTTGCTCAAGCATTACTTTCCCGTTGTGCTCATGCCCGTGGAGCAGGTACGACTGGCCCTTTTTGACTTCGGCAATAGCGCCGTTTTTCATTAAGGGTTTGGGGCGTCCATTCTCATCCATTACAGGCTGACCCTGGGCATCAAGTTCTACCAGATAACCATCGTCGAGGTGGCGACCAAACGGGTTGCGCGACACCGAAACATTTTCTGCTTTGATAAGAGTCGTCCATTCGTATGCCTGCGATCCGAGGAACACAGCGCCTCCAAGAATGGTCAGCACCATCCAGAACACCACCCCCCGGCGGTTTTCGCGATGGCCTTCCTGCACGGCACGTACCATGGTTACAGAACTGAAAATCAGGACAAAAGTCATGAAAGTCACGAAGATCAGGGGCCAGTGCGTACCTTCTTTAAGGAAAGGGAAGGACGCAAATACAAAATCAGGCTCCGGCCAGGTGGGCATACTGAAACGCAACGCGCCGTAAGCGATTAGGAACCCTGCGAAGGTGAATGCATCGGACAACAGGAAATACCACATCATCAGCTTGCCGTAGCTCGCCTTGAAGGGTTCAGCCGCGCCATCCCAATTGTGGCCGCCTTCGTGGTGACCATCATGTGTTTCGTGAGCGTGTGCAACAGAGGTGTCTGCCATAAATCAGTCAGTTATAAAGCTACAAACTTTTTTAAGCGGTGGTTTCAGGATTGGAGCATGAAAAAAGCAAACAAATATACCCAGAGAATATCTACGAAATGCCAGTATTGCAAGCTAAGGCTGAACCGCATTCTTCGACGCTCCGTAGGTTTGTAAGGCAACACAAAAGCATGGGTCAGTGCCACCATCAGTATGGTAATGCCTCCCAGCACATGCGCGACGTGAACCCCCGAAATAAGGTAAATAAAAGAACTCGAGGGATTGACCGTCAGTGTGGCGCCTTGTGCGTCCATCGCCCTCCAGCCCTGATACTGTAAAACGATGAATGCAATACCGAGCAAAAAAGTCGCAATCATAAAGCCTTTGTAACCTGCCTCCCATCCTTTCTTAAAGAAGTTGAAAGACAACTGAAAGGTTACACTGCTCAATAGAATCACAACCGTACTCACCATGAATATATCCGGCAAACGGAATTCATACCAGTTGCCGGCGGCCCTGCGTACAATGTATGCGCTGGTAAAAGCGACAAACATCATAATAATAGTTGCCAGCCCTACCCACAGTGCAAACTGGTAGGGGTGAATTTTGGAACGGCGATATTGCTGTGACACAGCATTCATTTCTTTTACAACTTGTCAATTAGCACCGCCAGCAAAGAAAGCGGGAGGTGGAAAAATGAGGTAAACATCTGGCGACGGGCCGCAGCGTGGGAGCACTCCTTGTACAACTGCCAGCAACGCCAGCCAAACCAAATATTCAATGCGGCAAGCACCAGGGTAACAGTCGGACTGGTAAGGCCAATGGCATAACCAATTCCGGTATTGACCAGCATCAAGGCACAAAAAGCCAGTGACAACAAGCCTACCGAAGCATTTTTTTGTCCATCACGGGTAGGCAACATAAAGAAACCTGCCCGTTTGTAATCTTCATCAGCCAGCCATGCAATTGCCCAGTAATGAGGAAATTGCCACAGAAACTGGATCAAAAACAGATAAATCGCCAAAGAACTGATCGTTCCCTCAAATGCAACACAGCCGATAATGATAGGCAATGCGCCGGGAAAAGCGCCAACTACTACCGACAGCGGCGTGAAGCGTTTCAGCGGGGTATAAACAAAGGCATAGCTCATAAGTGAAAGCGTACCCAGAAAGCCGGTAAGCGGGTTGAACCAGGTCAGGCACGAAATGCCAATCATTGCCATCAGACCCGCCAGCAATACTGCTGTCGAAAGCGACATACGGCCGGCGGCCAGCGGCCTGTTGGCGGTTCGGGTCATGAGGCGGTCATAGTCGCGCTCCAGACCTTGGTTCAGGGCATTGGCTGCGCCGGTCACCATAAAACCGCCTGTGGCCAGCATGAATATTCCCCACCAGTCCGTTGTCCCGGTATCGATAATGGCGTATGCGATGACTGCGGAAAAAATGACCATTAAGGTCAGTCGGAATTTAACCAACAATCCGAAGTCGGTGATGCCCTGCATCACGCCTAACCATACCGTCCATTGCCGGGTTTCGTTGCGCGCCATATGCTGTGTCTGCTTCTTTATTTGCTGATGCTTGGTCGTCGTCTTCACTTTAGTGTCCGTGATCATGTTCGCCTTCACGCAAAGGCACAATCTGCGGGATGAACTCCTCACCGCCTTTGCTGTAATCATAAGCCCAGCGCTGCACGGTCGGAAGGTTCCCGGCCCAGTTACCATGGCCAGGATTTACATCCGTTGTCCATTCGAGCGTGTTGGCGCCCCACGGATTGCGCACTTTCAACTTACGGCCACTGAAAATGGAGTAGAAAAAGTTGATAATGAACACGATCTGAAGGAAGAAAACCAGAATGGCAGCTACTGTTATGAATTGGTTGAGGCTGACGAAGTGTTTGAAACTTTCAAAATTCTCAATGCTGTAATAACGGCGCGGTACGCCGGCCATACCGGTGTAGTGCATCGGCCAGAAAATAGCGTATGCACCGATCAGAGTGCCCCAGAAGTGAATCTTGCCCAGCGCCTCATTCATGAAGCGGCCGAACATTTTCGGGAACCAGTGATACACGCCGGCAAACATACCGAAGAACGCTGCCACGCCCATCACGATGTGGAAGTGGGCTACAACGAAATAGGTGTCGTGCAACTGAATGTCGATAGCGGAGTTGCCCAGGAAGATACCGGTCAAACCGCCGGAAATAAAGAGCGATACAAAACCAACGCCAAACAGGCTCGCCGAGTTGAAGCGGAAATTGGAGCCGTAAATCGTTGAAATCCAGTTAAATACCTTTACAGCAGATGGCACGGCAATAATCAGCGTGAAAATCACGAAGAAGTTGCTGATAAAAGGATTGACACCTGCCATAAACATGTGGTGCGCCCATACGATGAACGACAGGAATGCGATTGCCAGAATAGACATCACCATGGCGCGATAACCGAAGATGGGCTTGCGGGCATGAACCGACAGTACCTCGGAGACGATACCCATCGCCGGAAGAATGATGATGTACACCTCCGGGTGCCCCAGGAACCAGAACAAGTGCTGGAAGAGGATCGGGCTGCCGCCGACGCGGTCAAGTATCTGACCACCGACAACAATTTCATTCAGGTAAAATGACGTGCCGAGGCTGCGGTCAAAAATGAGCAGCATAACGCCCGAGAACAACACCGGGAAGGACAACACGCCCAAAATTGCCGTTATGAACAAGGCCCAAACGGTAAGCGGCATGCGCCACATGTTCATCCCTTTGGTACGGAGATTCAATACCGTGGTGATATAATTGATACCACCCAGCAAGGACGATACGATAAACAGGGCCATACCAGTAATCCACATGGTCATGCCTGCGGAAGAACCGTCGGATGCCTGCGGCAATGCGCTCAATGGTGGATAAGCCGTCCAACCGCCCGAGAACGGCCCCGTGCTGAGGAACAGCGACAAGAACATAACCAAGCCGGCCAGGAAGAAAAACCAGTAGGAAAAAGCATTGAGCAAGGGCGAAGCCATATCGCGGGCGCCGACCTGCAATGGAATCAACAGGTTGGCGAACGTACCGCTCAAACCGGCTGTCAGCACGAAAAACACCAGGATCGTGCCGTGCATCGTCACGAGCGAATAGTAAAATTCAGGGTCCAGTTTACCGATTCCTTGCTCATTCACCATAATCCATTTGCCGAGGATCGGGCGGAGCCATGCAAGGTCTGCTTCGGGGAAACCGAGCTGGAGACGAAATACAATCGACATCGCCGCACCAATAAAAGCCCAGAAGATACCCGTAATCAGGAACTGACGGGCAATCATCTTGTGGTCGGTGCTGAAAATGTAATGGGTCAAAAAGTTCGACTGGTACTTGTCGCCGTGATGATGTTCATGAAAATGGTCGTTATACCCTTCCTTTTGGAGGAGTTGTTCTTCCATTGTTTCAACGGCGGCAGTGTGCGAATGAGCCATAACCAAAGGAAATTTGAAATGTTATTTGAGTGAAACCAGTCGGGTTCGGTGTTGTCAGAAAATAATTAACAATCAGAAATCCAATCAGTTGGAAAGGATTGTAAATTCCGTTCGGCGATTTTTAGCCCGATTTTCAGGCGAATCGTTTTCAGCCACAGGCTTGGTGTCGCCATAGCCGCGCGGTTTGAGTCGGCTGGCGGCCACGCCTTTGTTAACCAGGTAATTAACAACCGAACTGGCGCGCTGCGTTGACAGGGTCATGTTGGAAGCCGGATCGCCCACATTATCCGTATGGCCAGCTACTTCAACTACCAGATTGGGATAGGTCGACATGGCTGTTACAAGGTTATCCAGTTCGTAGCGGCTGTCTGCCGTTAGGTTGGCAGAGCCGGTTTCGAAATTGATATGCTTGAGCAGGAGGGTTTTGTCGGAAGCCGTGGCAGACTCTACAGCCTTCTTGACATTTTCGCTGAACTCCTTCGCGCGGATTGCTACCTCGAAATCCAGCACCTTGCCCTTGTTCGGATCTTCATCCTTTTCGCGAATCTGGGTCAGGTAATACGATTGTTGTTGCTTGATCCAGGCGTCATACTCTTCCTGCGGAACAATACGGACAACACGGCGCATCGAATAGTGGCCCTTGCCGCAGAGTTCTGCACAAGCCAGTTCATATTCAAATTTTTCCCAACGCTTGGGGCCGGTCGGATCGAGCGGATCGGCTGGCTGGTTGTATTCGGGGTATTTTCTCAGTTCGTTGCGATATTCCGTCGTCGTTTTGGTGGGAGTGAAGACGAAATAGGTAGGCATACCGGGTACGGCGTCCATTTTTACGCGGAAGTGCGGCAGGTCGAAGTTGTGAAGAACATCTTTTGCCGTAATACGAACGCGCACTTTTTTACCGACAGGCAGTACGATTTCCTTGTCGGCGATGATGTCATCCCAGTTTTTAGCATCACGGAAATCCTGGCCCAACTGGTTGTTGGCCGTCGTCAGGGTATAATCACGGGCGCCGAGTTTGCCATCCGGTCCCGGATAGCGAATAATCCAGTTGAACTGCTGGCCTGTTGCCTCGATTTCCATGTAATCCTCGCCTTCTTTAACGTCGGCCATTACCGTATTCCAGGCGTTCAAACCGCGCACCACCAGTACCGTCATTACCACTGCGGGTACAACCGTCCACCATACTTCAAGGCGGTTGTCATGAGCGATAAAACGCGCAGAGCGGCCTTCGCGCCAGCGGTATTGGTAGGCAAACCAGAACAGTGCAATTTGAGTGAGCACAAACACAATGCCGGTGAAAAAGAGGGTGATGTTAAATGCATTGTCCAGTACTGCACCGTGTTCGGAAGCCGCCTGGTGTGGGCCATAGAACAACATGACGTTTTTGAAGTCCCAGGCCGTCATAATTACGGCAACTAAAAAAACGATCATAAAGATGATGGACAACCAGCCATTCCATTTGCTGGAATCGGACATGGCCTCGCGGTCGCCTTTGATCTGGGAAGTAAGTTCAGTTACTTTCCCGATTTGTATCAGGACAATTGAGATAAGAATGACGCAGAGAATTATGATCAGACCTGTCATCGCAATTTTTTGCTTATTAACTCAAAACAATGAGAATGGTTAAACGGGGAGATAATTTTTTATTGAGCGGGCTTAATTGTGCCGATGTCTATCAATGGTGGCCGTGGCCGGAATCATCATCACCGCCGTCCAGTTGCCGTTCGCCGTCGATATTGGCGCCGGTTTCATGGTGAAGGCTTTCTTCCAGATACGGGTCACGCAGGGGCACCAGCGAAACTTTCGACAACTGGTTGAAGAAGAAGAACAGGAAGAGGCTGAGGAAACCGATCATCACGCCAATCTCCTGAATACCCGGCAATGTAAAGCCAAGTTTAAAGGATTTATCTCCGTGATGGCCTTCTTCTGCATGTTCGGCTTCACCGTGTCCGGCGTCGCCTTCATGTGTGGCGGAAGCTTCGGCCGTGGCAGCAGTTGCTTCATGCTCGCTATGCCCGGCTTCCGTATGCGTTTCGGTCATCCCGGTTTCGGGTGCAATACTATCGGTATGAGGCGCTGCCTCGGAGGCATGTTCGCCAGTGTTGTCATGAAGGGCAGACATCACTTCCCCTGCTGCTTTTGTAGCCTCCGAAGCGGCTGAAACAGCTTCCGAAGCGCCATTAACAGCATCCTGGGTCGTCTTGCCGATTTCCTTGAGTGTGCTCGACAGGTTGCCTTCCTTATGACCTTCTTTCAATTCCGTTGCTTCGAAAGCAGCAGTGCGCGCACCCGGCTTGATCATGTAGAAGTAATCCCACCAGTGGCCGAAGAAAACGATGGCGGCGACAAAGAACATCGTTCCGAACTTGCGTTTCGTGTCGTTGCGCATCAGAATCAGGAACGGCGCTACGAAGTTCATCAGAAGGTTGCCCCAGAACAGCACGGGGTAATGGTTCATACGTTCCTTGAAGTAGATCGTTTCTTCCCCGTTATTCGCATACCAGATCAGCATGAACTGGTCGAACCAGAGGTAGGTCCAGAACACGCTGATGCCAAAGAGGAACTTGCCAACATCGTGCAAGTGATCGCGGGTCACGTATTCCAGGTATCCTTTCGATTTCAGGTAGATAATCAGCATGACCGTCAGGGAAATGGAGCCGAGCCAGACGGAGATCATGGAGTACCATGCGAACATGGTGCTGTACCAGTGCGGATCGACCGACATAACGAGTTGCCAGAGGAATACCGTGCTCAGGAAGCCACCGAGCGGGAGGAACGAAGCCGCCCACTTGCGTTGTTTTTTATAGTAGTCGAAGGAGGTATTTTCCTGAGAGTCCTGTGCAATAGACAACTGGCGCAATTTGTAAGCCCAGAAGTACCAGATGGCCAGAAAACCAAGTGTCCCCACGGTAAAGAATACAGGATTGAGGAAACCTTTTTTGCCGGCAAGCACCTTGTCGAAGCCCGGAGCGGTGGGATCGGAAATGTTTACGTGCGGATCATTCCAGTGGTAGAGGTGGTGAAGGTGTCCCCATACACCAACGACAATGACGCCGACCAGAATAAGCCCGACCCACATAAATTGGCTCATGGCTTCCCAAACACGTTTGATCACGGCATTCCATCCGGCAAATGCGGTGATTTGCGCGGAAAGGAAAAACATGGCCATGAAGGCAATTCCGGTAAAGAACACGGAGTTGTGCAGCCAGTTGGTCCAGAATCGGGTTTTGTACTCATCGTCGCCAACCAGAGACCAGGCCAGGCAAACTACGCCGATCACCATCCCGATGATCAGGTTGCGTTTCAATTTGCCGTCAAATACGAATTGCGTATTCAGATTCATATTGCAGAGTCGGCACAGGGCCGGAATTTTTTGATTTTGATTGCCAGGTTTTACAAGGTATGATTATTTGCCGGCAGGGGCCGCAGGGGCGGCGGGGGCGGCAGTAGCCGTGGCGCCAGGAACCCGTTTGGGGCCCGTGGCAGTACCTTGGGCAGGCTTGTCCGTATCGTTGAGAGTATTCGATTTTTCGTCGTAAGCCAGGTTTTTCGACTTGGCCTGAAGCGAACGGATGTAGTGAATTACCTGCCAACGCTCTTCAAAAGACAGTTTGTCTGCATAACTACCCATCACGTTTTTGCCGTACATGATACCGAAATAGTATCGGCCGTTGCCGGCATTGATCATGTCGTCGCCCATGAAGTTTTTCGGAGCAGCCGGATACTTCGCATTCTGTACAGTGACCAGCGGCCCTTGTCCGTCGCCTTTCACACCGTGGCAAACGCCGCAATAAGTCTCGTACAGGGGTTTGGCACGATCCAGGCCAGCTTTGGTGATCGGGAAGGGGTTTTGAACCATTTCCTGTTCACAACGCAGGCGGTCGTCTTCGGTATTCTGGTAATAGAACGGAGCATGGCCGTTCACAGGTGCTGCAATTGCATTGGAAGCATTCTTGCCGCGTACGATGTCGAGCTCGGCGGCGCCGGCATAGTACACCCCCGTATAGCCGCGAGGAATGGTACCTTCTACCTTGCCGCGCGGCTGGGCCAGTTGAGCCACCGTAAACGTATTGTCTTCATCGCTCCAGTGGTTCCAGTAGTAGTTGTTGTACTGGTTGGCTTCGTAAGCGATGGAGTGAGCCATATCAGGCATGTATTCGTGGCCGGTTTTGTTCTTTCCGGCCGGGGAACAAAGCGAAAACAGCCAGGCAAACAAGGCAATCCCCAGAATCGCACCAATTGCGTATTTCATCTTTTGAAAAAATTAAAATCTGGATGTTAGAAAGGTGAAAGCATTCTGTTGAATACCTGCACCCGTTAAAGGGTTTTGAGGTTGGTTTCGGCAGCGCCGGTACGGCTGAAAAAACCTTTCAGGTTGTCAACCGTATTGTCGCCCGCGCCCGTCACATCAAAGGCGATGCAGAACTTGTCGTCGGTGATGCGGTTGTCGAGTGTTTTGTTCTTTGCGCCAGGCCACATGCCGCAAATCGTGTAGAACGTCAGCGTCATGCCCCAGGCCGAAAATAAAACCGTCATTTCAAACGTAATCGGAATGAAAGCCGGCACGGACCAGTAGGGCTTGCCACCGAAAATGATGGGCCAGTCGGAAGTAAAGATCCAGGTCATCGCGCCGAAACCGAAAAGAGCCCCGATAGCGCCGTAGATGAACCCTAGATAATGCAGACGGCTTTCTTTCAAGCCAAGTACAGGATCAAGCCCGTGTACCGGGAACGGTGTGAAAACGTCCATGATATCCAAATGGTCGGAACTGGCCGTTTTGACAGCGCGTTTCAGATCTTCCTCGTCATTGTATAGTCCGTAGAGGACTTTGGTATTTTCAGCAGCCATTTATTAAAGATGGTCTTAATTGCTTAATGAATGAATTGAGTCAGCAGTCTGCTTATTCTTCGGATTTTTTAGCCTCTGCCTTGGAGTGGCTGTGGTCGTGATGCGGTTTGGCATCCGGCCCGATAAATTGATCGCCGGCAACTTTCAGGATTGATTTCACCTCGGCGATCGCCACAACGGGTGCTACACGGGTAAAGATCAGATAGCAGAAGAAGAACAGGCCAATCGTGCCGGAGAAGATGCTGATTTCCACCCAGGTAGGAGAATAGTAACTCCAGGAGGAGGGAAGGAAATCACGAGCCAGTGTGGTGGCGATAATTACGAAGCGTTCGAACCACATACCCACGTTCACAACGATGGACAGGAAGAATGTCCACCAGATGCTGCGACGAATGGAACGCACCCAGAAGAGCTGGGGGCTGACCACGTTGCAGAACATCATACCGAAGTACGACCACCAGTAGATGCCGAACACGCGGTTGTAGAATGCAAACTGTTCGTACACATAGCCGGAGTACCAGGCGATGAACAACTCGGTGAGATAGGCTACACCGACGATCGTACCGGTAAGCACAATCACCTTGTTCATCGATTCGATGTGGTTCACCGTGATGTAATCTTCGAGTTTGAGTACTTTCCGGGTGATGACCATCAGGGTTTGCACCATGGCAAAACCCGAGAAAATAGCGCCTGCAACGAAGTAGGGCGGGAAAATGGTCGTGTGCCAGCCGGGCACCACCGAGGTGGCAAAGTCGAAAGACACGATGGTGTGTACGGAAAGTACGAGCGGGGTCGAGATACCGGCGAGCACCAGCGAAAGCGCTTCCCAGCGCTGCCAGTGTTTGGCGCTGCCCGTCCAGCCGAAGGAGAAAATCTCGTACATCTTGCGGCGGAAACCGCTAGCGCGGTCACGTACGGTAGCAAGGTCGGGCACCAGGCCGGTGTACCAGAAGAGCAGGGACACGGAGAAGTAGGTCGAGATAGCGAACACGTCCCACAACAAGGGGCTGTTAAAATTGACCCACAACGGACCCCGGGTATTGGGGAAGGGGAAAATAAAGAAAGCCAGCCAGACACGGCCCATGTGGAAAATAGGGAACTGCCCGGCACAGATCACCGCGAAGATGGTCATGGCCTCGGCCGCACGGTTTACGCCGGTACGCCAGCGTTGGCGGAAAAGCAACAGAATTGCCGAGATAAGGGTACCGGCGTGACCGATACCGATCCACCAAACGAAGTTGGTGATATCCCAGGCCCAGTTGATGGTGCGGTTGGCGCCCCATTCGCCGATGCCCTTCCAAACCGTCCAGACAATGGCGAAAATATACAACCCGAGGAAAGCAGCCGACAGCGCGAAGGCGATAATCCATTCCCGCGTAGGTGCTTTTTCGGTAGGTACACACAAATCCTCCGTGATGTTGTGGTAGGACTTGTTGCCCTCAATCAATACGTGCCGAACCGGCGCTACTGCTTGCGACATATCTTGAACTGGTGATTGTTATCAGCTAAAAAGTTCTTCATTGGCGTTACGCACTTTGGCCGAGTACTCGACGTTCGGGCGTACGTTGATTTCTTCGAGCACCTGGTAAGCCAGAGCGCCTTTTTTGAGTTTGCTCACTTCGCTGTCCGGATTGTTGACGTTGCCGAACACGATTGCGCCCGTCGGGCAGGCCGTTTGGCAGGCGGAACGAACGTCGTTGTCGAGGATCGCGCGGCCTTCCTGCTTGGCGGTCAGCTTGCCTTCCTGTACACGCTGGATGCAGAAGGAGCATTTTTCAATGACCCCGCGGGTACGCACCGTTACATCGGGGTTGAGTACCATACGCGTAAGGTTGTCGGCATAGAACGGTTTGTCGTCGCCTTCGGCGTGGAATACACGTTCTTCGTTTGCCGGCCAGACATCGGCGGTGGTGTAGTCGAGCCAGTTGAAACGACGCACCTTGAACGGGCAGTTGTTGGCGCAATAACGGGTACCGATGCAGCGGTTGTAAGCCATCTGGTTGAAACCTTCCATCGAGTGGTTGGTCGCATTTACCGGGCAAACGTTTTCACAGGGTGCATTTTCACAGTGCTGGCACATCATCGGCTGATAAACGACCTTCGGGTTTTCGATATCGCCATAGAAATAGCGGTCGATACGCAGCCAGGTCATTTCGTGGTGACGGTGTACCTCTTTTTTACCCACGACCGGCACATTGTTTTCGCTCACGCAAGCCACCTGGCAAGCGCCGCAGCCGATGCAGGCATTGAGATCGACGAACATTCCCCAGTGAACGCCGGCGGTGAATACGTCGGTGCGATCCGGATAGAGCGTCTGGGAGTTGAGGTGATTCGTTTCTTCGTGGAATTCTTCAAGTTCGCCGACCAGTTTGGGCAATTCGCTCAGGTTGGCGTGGAAAATGATCGAACGATCTGTGAGGGAGCCCTGGAAGCCTTTCCAGCCCAGGGATTTTTCGTCGGCATTGATCACTTTGCCTTCTTCTTTGCCCATGGCTTGCACACCCATAGTGTGGTGGTGTTGCACGCAGGCGAAGTGTTTGTCAACCGAACCCGTTTTGCCGAGTTTGGCATCCTTGGCAAAGTATTGAATCAGGCCGCCATCGATCGGCAGCCACGGATTTACATCGACACCGTAGCCAACACCGCAGCCGCCGGCCGTACGGCCCTGGCCAAGCGCGATGGAAACGGTGCCCGGCATTTGTCCGAAATTGCGAACTACCGTGCAAACCAGTTTTTTGCCGTTGATGTCAACTTCGACGTTATCGCCGTCGTTGAGGTCTTTCCAGCCGTTGATATTGTTAACGCCGTCCCATTCCACCGGTACGCTGAGGTAGTTGCCCCATACGGTACGGGTAACGGGGTCGGGCATTTCCTGCAACCAGGGGTTGTGGGCATACTGGCCGCCGCCGACATTGACGGTTTCGTAGAAAGAAATTTCGAGTTCGGAATTGGCTGGCTGGGTTACGCCTTCGGGATTGAGCGAAACGGCGGCACTGAATGCTACCGGCTGTTCGGCTACGGGTGCTTCGAACACACCGTCGTGCAGGCTCATGTCCCAGAATGCCGTGGGAGTAGCGTACTGGGTTTGTTTGGCAAAGAGATCGCTTGCCCAGTGCGATTTCAGGTATTGATAGTAGGGCTGATCGTCCTGGCGGTTCAGGTTGGGACTGTCGGCCCATTCCAGCAGACTGAGTTCAGCCTGACGGGTATTGAACAAGGGAGCAATCGTAGGCTGAATGAGGCTGTACTGTCCGGCTTTCGGCTCGACGTCACCCCAGGATTCCAGCAGATGGTGGGTGGGAGCTGCGTAATTGCACAACAGAGCGGTTTCGTCCAGAATACCCGAGAAGGAAACGCGCGTATTGACTTTGGAAAAAGCGGTTTTGAATTCTTCAGAATTGGGTAATTCGTAGGCAGGATTGGCGCCCCAGACAAATACGACACTTACCTGGCCCGAATTCATTTCTGCGATCAGGCGGGCCATATCACGTTCATCGCCCTGGCGCTGATTGGAGGCGCGGGTAAAATCAATGGTATTGTTGAGGTTGCCCAACACTTCATTGATTTTGTTGACAAACATCTGCTCCATAATATTATTGGAGCCGGATACGACCAGGGATTTGCCCTGGGCATTTTTCAGGTCGGCGGCCATTTTCTGAATGGCTGCCGCTGCTTTGTCGTTGAGTTTGGGGCCGCCGGAGTTGCCGGTGAGCGCATTGTACAACGCGACAATAGCAGCGCCCTGTTCGCTGGGTTTCACCAGAATACGGTTGTCCGCATTCGATCCGGTCAGCGACATATGGCTTTCCACCTGATAGTGGCGCGACATGCTGGCGCCTTTCACATTGCGGATTTTGCGGTTTGTTGCGTAGTCGCGGGCATACTCCACCGGGCTGATCCAGGTGCCGAGGAAATCGGCGCCAAAGGAGGCGATGACCTCTGCTTTATCAAAACGGTAGTTCGGAACAGCCCGAATGCCGAAGCTTTGCTGATTGGCGGCCAGCAATGCGGCGCTGGATACCGGATCATACGTAACAACCCGGGAGTTCGGGTATTTGGCAAGGAATTCGCCCAGCGCCTTTTTGGCTGTGGGGCTCATGATGGTGTTGCTGATGATACGAACCTGGCCACCAAGTTGAAGTTGCCCTTTGATCTTGCTGTCCAGGTCGCTCCACGAAAGCGGTTTGACGGAGCCGTTTTCGATCATGCCACCCTGTTTGATGCGGCGCGTGTCGTAGAGGCTCAACACGACTGCCTGCGCACGGGCGCTGGTGCCCCCGCCGGTAACATTACTCAGGGTATTGCCTTCGATTTTGATCGGTCGGCCTTCCCGGGTTTTGACCAGCACTGCGCAATAATCGCCGCCATTGACAAAAGAGGAGGCGAAATAATTGGCCACACCGGGTACGATTTCGTCCGGTTTGGTGACGTAAGGAATGGCCTTTTTGATCGGAATTTCGCAGGAGGCGGCAACAGTTGCCGCGCCCAGACCGAATCCGAGTAATTTCAAAAAGTCGCGGCGGCTAGCCGTCCACTGGCCGTCTGATTCAGCAATGTTTTCGATGGAAAACTCCTTTTCAGCCGATTGCAGGAAGGATTCTTCCCGCATCAGATCTTCGGTGCTTACCCAAATGCCGTTATCGTGGTGCATATATTTTGTAATGTGCTAATGTGCTAATGTGCGATGGTTGATCGGGATTGGCAGGCATCACCGGAAAAACCGGCAACGCTGCACGAAACAAAATAATTAATAGTGACATTTCTGGCATTCCAGACCGCCGATGTCTTCAACGGTTACTTTTTCGCGCGTACCGTTCTTAAGTTCTTTGTGGTAGCGCTCATATTGCTTGTAGTAGCCGTTCTCCTTGAACTTGACTTCGGTTTCGCGGTGGCAATTGATGCAAAAGCCCATGCCAAGTGTGGAATACTGGTACACTACGTCCATTTCCTGTACGGGGCCGTGGCATTTCTGGCAGGCGATCTGGCCGACTGAAACGTGCTGGGAGTGGTTGAAGTACGCGTGATCGGGCAGGTTGTGGATACGAACCCATTCGATCGGACCCTGAATACGGCCATTGGAGTCGTTTTTCAGCGCCTTAACGATACCATCCCATTGGGTGTTGACCTCGGCGCGGCCGTTTTCGTCCATGGACGTCAGGCTTTTCGCCGAGAGGTATTCCTGGCCGATCCACTTTTTGTAAAGGTCTTCAATTTGCTTTTCCGACCAGGTATCGTAGTTGGGGATGTATTTGTTCTCGATCGGGTCATAGCCGACGGAAGCGAAGATTTTGGTGATTTCGGAAGTACCCGAAATGGTGCCTTTCTCCACTGCTGCGTGGCAGTTCATACAGGTATTGGCTGCCGGAATCGAGGAATGTTTCGAGCGTCGCGCCGAATCGTGGCAGTACTGGCAATCAATCTTGTTATCGCCTGCGTGGATTTTGTGGCTGAAATTGATCGGCTGATCCGGCTGATAGCCTTGCGTACGGCCCATGCGCGTGGCATTGTCAACCGTTTTGTAGCCAAAAATGAGGGTGACTGCAAACACCATAAAGGCAACAAAGCCTTTGGAGCCCGTCAGTTGTGCCCAGCCCTTTTTCAAGGGTTGTTCACCGGCCTGCACACGCGAAATATTGGACAGATTGTCGATGATCCGCATCATGGCGAATGCCAGCAGGCCCAGAAGGATGGCAAGACCTGCGAACAGCCACATATTGCCGCTGCCTTCTCCGGCTGTTTTGGTTTCACCGCCAGGGGGGGGAGGAGGCGTATCGGGCGGACGGTTGATGTAGAGCAGGATACTTTCGATCTGCTCGTCCGTCAGGCCCGGGAAGTTGTTCATGATGGTCGGCTTGTACTTGCTCCAGAGCTCGGTGGCGCGCGGGTGGCCGGCATCGATCATTGCTTTGGAGCCCCGAATCCAGCTGTACAAATCTTTTCGCGGATAGGCCGACCAGCGATCCTCCACACCACCTAGAGCAGGACCGGTCATGTCGTCCTTCATGTTCTTGTTGTGGCAGGCGGCGCAGTTGGCAGAGAAAAGAGATTTGCCTTCTTCGAGGGTAGGCGCGGCTTGAAGTTGGATAACGACAGCAGCAACGAATACGAAAACCCAACAGATGCGTTTCAGCAACATATACGGAGTGGTAATTGATGTCAAAATCAAAACACGAGGGTTGATCCAAAAAGCAGGCAAACACCATGTTTGCCGTCTTGTCAGAAAATTGTCAGCGCAAAAATATTAACAGGTCAATTTTCACCAAACTAACTGTTAAAAAGGGATGGTTATTTAGATGCACTTTAAATAGTGGCGGCGCTTTGGTGGTTAATAAAGCGTTAAGGGCGGCGCAAAGGTAGCCAACGGGGTAGCGTTTCCAAATCAAGTGAAAAAAATTTCAGGCACAGCACCGTACAAGTCACAAAATGCCGCCTCTCGCCCGCATTCCGGGCTTTTTTCGCCCGGGAATCGGCCCAAAAACAGCCGCGGTATTTTTCAGGCGCATAATATAATAGGCGTAAAAAACGCCAGAGCCAGTTTGCCGGTGCTTGTTTGCCTTTTGGCTTACCTTCGCCGCGATTTTAAGCCCGCCAGTTTTTATAACCAAAAAAATTATGGACGCAAACAGCCGTATTTACGTTGACTCCGAAATTGGACGTTTAAAAAAAGTCATTGTCCACCGCCCCGACGAGGGGATAGCCCGCATTACCCCCAAACGCGCCGGCGAACTGCTTTTCGATGACATCGTGCACCTGCCCAATATGCAGGAGGAGCACGACATCTTCGTTAATGTGCTTCGCGCTTTCGTCGGCAAGGAAAATGTGCTGGCCGTGCGCGATTTGCTGGCTGAAAGCACCCGCGATGAAGAGAGCAAATACGAAGTGATCAACAAGATCATCGATTTTGAAGAGCTCCCCTACTCTTTCATTCCGCGGCTCGCCGGGCTTTCTCCCGAACAACTGGCCGACACACTCATCACCGGCTACCTCGAGCGTGAAGACCGCATTCTCTTCGATCCAATCCCGAATCTGATCTTCACCCGCGATATCGCTGTCACGGTCAAAGATCATGTGATCATCACAAAGGCCGCGAAAACCGCGCGTTTTCGCGAAAACTTCCTCACCCGGCTGATTTTCAGCAGCCACCCTCGTTTCCGCCGCCTCAAAGGCGAAGGCAAAACGATCAACCTCAACCGGGTCGATAAATTTCCGCCGTCCAAACGGGGCGAAACCATCAGTATCGAGGGCGGTGACGTCATGGTGCTCAACAAAGACTTTTTGCTCATCGGCTGTTCGGAACGCACCAACGAGTATGCCTTCCAGATGCTCAAAAACTACCTTTTTGACCGCGGTATCATCAAAAATGTCGTGCAGGTCAATATTCCGCAGGAGCGCACCTACATGCACATCGACACGGTGTTTACGCAGATCAACCACAATCATTTCGTAGCCTATCACCCCATCGTAAAAGAAGGCCTGGGTTCGTATGTTGATGTACACCGTTTCAACGGCGAGACCATCGAATACCCCTGCCTGCGCGATTTCCTTCTGGCCGAGGTCAATCCAAACATGGAATTCATCTGGGCCGGCCGTGCAGAAAGCCCGTATCAGGAGCGCGAACAATGGACCGATGGCTGCAACCTCGTGGCACTCAAGCCTGGTGTGGCAGTCACCTATGATCGCAACCCTGTGACCGAAAAAGCCTTCAAGGAATTCGGCTACAAGGTGATCGGCGCTGAAAAAATGCTCCGCGACATCGAAAATGGTAAAATTTCGCCGGAAAAGGTGGAAAATACAATCATTACCATCCCGTCCAATGAGTTATCACGGGCTCGCGGCGGCAGCCACTGCATGACCTGCCCCATCGAACGGGAAGAAGTTGAAGCACCCTGAACGCTCATGTACGCACACGATTTTCAATTACGCGTCCGCTATGGTGAAACCGATCAAATGGGCTACCTCTATTACGGAAATTATGCCCAGTACTTCGAGGTAGGCCGCGTCGAAACCATTCGCTCGCTGGGCCTGAGTTACAAGGAGCTGGAAGAGGTGCACGGCATCTGGCTCCCGGTTGTAAACATGGAAATGCGGTTTGTCCGCCCGGCCTATTACGACGATTTGCTGACCGTTCATACGGAAATCAGGGACATGCCCGACCAGTACATCACCTTTTACACGGATATTGTTAACGAAAAACGGAAAATTATCAACTCGGGACGAGTGAAACTCTGTTTTTTTGATGCAAGCGCAAAAAAGGTAACCCTCGCACCCGAATTTCTGCTGTCGAAGCTCCGGCCATACTTCGAATGAAAAAAAGATCCAGGTTCGCCATCTTCATGGAACGTATCAAACGATACTTTGCCGAGCATTCTCTGTGGCTAAGGGTGCTGGACTGGTCAAAAACGCATTCGCTGCCGGGGCTCAACCGCATTCCCTTGCACAATATCCTTGAATTTATCATCGCGGAGACCCGAAACGACGCGCTGACGACCCGCGCCAATTCGATGGCGTTCAGTTTCTTCATCTCCATTTTCCCGGCCATCATCGTTCTGTTTACCCTGCTGGCCTATACGCCCCTGTACCAGAATTTTGATGAAGTACTGTTCAATGGCATCCAGGATGTGATGCCCGGTACTGCCGGCAGGATGCTGTATAAAACCGTGGAAGACATCATTACGATTCCGCGAAGCGGCTTGTTGTCGTTCGGTTTTTTCCTGGCGATCTGGTTTGCATCCAACGGCACCCTGTCGATGATGCACGGGCTCGAAAAGGAGTATCGCTCGGCATTCAAACGCCGTACACCGCTTGAAAAACGCCTGATCGCCATTCAACTGACGTTTTTTCTGGCCTTGATTCTCGTGGCCTCGGTCATTTTTGTCATTCTGGGCAACACGATCCTTAATTACATCTTTTCTTTCGTCAAGGCCGACTGGCTGACGCGCTGGATCGTGTTCAGTTTTCGATGGGTCGTTGTCTTCATGCTCTTTTATGCGGGCATCAGCACGATTTACCGCTATGGCGCCTCTACGCGCCGGCCGATCCGTTTTTTCAACCCCGGGTCGATGCTGGCCACCCTTCTGTCGATCCTGACCTCCTGGGGGTTTTCTTTTTATGTAGATAACTTCGGAAATTACAACAAGTTGTACGGTTCCATCGGCACCCTGATCGTACTGATGGTATGGCTCCAGTTGAACTGCCTGATCATCCTCATCGGCTTTGAACTCAACGCCAGTATTGTCGTTCTCCACGCGCGGCGGCAACGCAAACAGGATCAGGAGGAAGACGGCGACGACGCGGACCAGGCTGATTAGGCCTTGAAGATCAGGTAAAAACCAAAAGAGGGCGCTGTCGATGACAGCGCCCTCTTTTTTGGTCCGAATCAGCAGTTAAATTTACTTCTTCTCCGGCAGTACCAGATCGAATTCCGTGCGGCGGTTGGCGGCTCGGCCTTCGGCAGTTTTGTTGTCGGCCACTGGTTTGGTCTGGCCGTAACCTGCGTGGGTCAGGCGGTTGGCGGCAACGCCTTTGCTGACGAGGTAGTCGTAGCAGGCTTTGGCGCGGTCGGCCGACAGTTTCTGGTTGACGGCAGCGCTACCCGTGTTGTCGGTGTGCCCGCCGATGTTGAGGTGATACTCCGGGTATTTGATCAGCACTGCGGCAACATCGTCGAGCACCTTTTTCGATTGCGGCAACAGAGCAGCTTTTCCGGTTTCGAATTGAACAGCCTTCACAGCCAGTTCGACCTTTGCCTTGTCTTCCGCTTTCATTTCCGGGCAACCTTTGTTGGACGCCGGGCCGGGTTTGTCGGGGCAAACGTCGTCGCGGTCGATCACGCCGTCACCGTCGCGGTCGGGGCAGCCTTTGTTGGCGATGGAGCCTTTTTCCGTCGGACACATATCATCGCTGTCGGTGATGCCGTCGCCGTCGCGGTCGGGGCAGCCGTTGAGGGCAGCGGTGCCGGCTTCGCGCGGGCATTTGTCTTTTTGGTCGGCAATGCCGTCGCCGTCGGTGTCGGGACAGCCGTTAAAGGCAGCTTTACCGGGTTGGTCGGGGCATTCGTCGGCATTATCGGCAATACCGTCGCTGTCGCGGTCGGGGCAGCCGCCGAGCAAAACGACGCCCGCGAGGTCGGGGCATTTGTCTTCGCTGTCCTGAACGGTGTCGCCGTCGCGGTCGGGGCAACCCATTGCAGATGCGACGCCGGGCACGTCAACGCATTTGTCGGCCACATCGGGGATGCCGTCTTTGTCGGTGTCTTTCGGCTTGTCGTCCGGATCGTTGCCCCAATGGTAGCGGATACCGATGCCGTGGTGCCAACCGTCGAGGCGGTTGCTGGCGGGGCGGTATTGGGTTTGGGCAGTGATGAGGAAGTTGCGCGAGAGGCGGATGTCGAAGCCTGCGCCGAGCGGAATATTGAAATCGACATCGTTGTCAGTGGTATTCCAGAGCCCGCCGAAGCCATAGTGGAGGAAAGGATTGAACACCGCTTTGTGTTTGAACACGTGGTGTTGCATCATCACGTCCAGGTTGAGGATGGTTTTGTCTTCTGTCGGGTTGATGGCTGCATTTTTCAGCGGGGTAACGCCGAATTTGAGCGGAACGACCAAAAAGGTGCGGCTGGCAATGCGGTTGTAGTAAGCAGCTTCCACGCCCCAGCCATTGGATTCGGTCCAGATATCGCCAAAATTCTTGGAGTCCGGACGCGGCGTTTCATAGTTGTAAAAATTGTAGCGCAGGGCAAGGCCGTGCTTGGGTTGTGCAATCGACAGCTGCGGCGTAAAAACGAACAGCCCGATTGCCAGAAAAAGGACAGATAAAAAGCTTTTCATACAAATAGAAAATTGGTTGTCTGTAATGATTTTTGAAGTGTGGTAAAAGTACGCAGGAACCGCCATTTGCAAACAAACATTACCTTTCGAGGGGTAATTATTGTAAAAAAAGCGGAAAACTTAACCTGGAATTTACAAGATCCGGCGCGGGAGATGAATCGCCGTTCGATTCAAAATCCTGTGGACGCAACAATTCCGGCTTCGTCACTGTTTTTGCCAACCTATGAATGATCCACGGCAAATTTCCACCCTGGGCGCCCTGCGCGCCAGCGGCTATCAGCCGCGCTCCATCAAGGACGAATTGCGCAGCAACCTGATGGGCAAAATCCGTAGCAACGAACATATTTTCCCCGGTATTTACGGCTTCGACGACACTGTACTGCCGGATGTGGAACGTGCTATTCTCAGCCGGCATAACATCCTGCTGCTGGGTTTGCGCGGGCAGGCCAAAACCCGTATCGCCCGGATGCTCGTTCACCTGCTCGATGAATATATCCCGGTTGTAGCCGGTTCCGAACTCAACGACGACCCCCTGGCGCCGGTCAGCCGGTACGCGATCGACCTGATCGCCGAACACGGCGATAATACCCCTGTCAGCTGGCTCCATCGGGAAGATCGTTACGTGGAAAAACTCGCCACCCCAGACGTCAGCATCGCAGACCTCGTGGGCGACGTTGACCCCATCAAAGCCGCCAATCTCCGCTTGCCCTACTCCGACGAACGTGTTATTCACTTCGGACTGATCCCGCGCGCACATCGTTGTTTGTTCGTTATCAACGAATTACCCGATTTGCAAGCGCGGATTCAGGTATCCTTGTTCAACGTGCTGCAGGAAGGCGACATGCAAATTCGCGGTTTTAAACTCCGCCTTCCGCTCGATGTCGAGTTCGTATTTACAGCCAACCCGGAAGACTACACCAACCGGGGCAGCATCATCACACCGCTCAAAGACCGCATCGAAAGCCAGATCACGACCCACTACCCTACCGCCCGAGACATCGGCCGGCGTATCACCGAGCAGGAAGCGCGCATTTCAAAGGAGCAACGGGAAAAAATCACCATTCCCGAGGTACTGAAAGACCTGATCGAAGAAATCGCCTTCGTGGCCCGCGACAGCGAGTTCGTGGATAAAAAAAGCGGGGTAAGCGCCCGTCTGACCATCAGTGCTTATGAAAACCTGTATTCCGCGGCCGAACGCCGGATGCTGCGCAACAATGAAAAAAGCACCACGGCCCGGCTGGGCGACTTCTGGGGCGTCATCCCGGCCATTACGGGCAAAATCGAGATGGTGTACGAAGGCGAACAGGAAGGCGCATACGCTGTTGCCCTCAACCTGATCGGCGCAGCGGTCAAAAACGTATTCCTCCAGTTTTTCCCCAACCCGGGCAAGTTGAAAAAAGGACAGGAACGCGACCCCTACGGCGTGATAAAAGCCTGGTTTGCAGCAGGAAACGTAGTCGACCTGATCACCGAACTCCCCGCCAAACAATATGCGGCCGAACTGGAGCAAGTGGCCGGCCTGCGAAAACTGGTCGAAAGTGCGAAAACAGCCGAAGGCGACTCATTAACCTTTATGGAACTTGCCCTGCACGGCCTGGCCGAGTTCGAAGTGCTCAACAAGGAAGTGGTGCAGAATCGCTGGACGTTCCGCGACTTCCTCACCGGCAACCTGCGCGACGATGACGAGGATGTCGATATGCGGGATTTATTCAACTGAGCAAATAATCGACCGTATTGACTGACTTGCCCTATTTTTGGAGGCCGGCTTGCAGGATGTCCTGCAAGCCGGCCTTTCCAATTCATTCACAAAACCCAACCAACACCCTGATTATGAACGGTCAATCGCAAGGCGGCGGCTTCCGCCTGTCCCCCAAATTGCTAATCGCCCTGGTTATGGCCGGTTTTGCCCTGTTTCGCTATTTCGCCAGCAGCCAGACCAACGATGTTACTGGCGAAACCCAGCACATCAATATGTCGCCCGAACAGGAAATAGCCATGGGACTTCAAAGCGCCCCGGGCATGGCGCAGGAGTTCGGCGGCCTCAGTCGCAACGCCCAGGCGGCCGCATTGGTCAAACAGGTGGGCCAACGTGTCGTAGCCAATTCAGCGGCTAAAAACACCCCTTACCAGTACGATTTTCACTTGCTGGCCGACCCGAACACCATCAACGCTTTTGCCTTGCCCGGCGGCCAGATCTTCATCACGGAAGGGCTGCTCATGCGGCTCACTTCCGATGGCCGCACCATCGACGAAGACATGCTCGCAGGCGTGCTGGGCCACGAAGTCGGTCACGTCGTAGCGCGGCACAGCGCCGAAAAACTGGCGCAATCCGAACTGGCACAGGGACTTACGGGCGCCGTCACAATGGCGACTTACGACCCGAGCAACCCGAACAGTGGCGCGTACATCGCCCAAACCGTGGCCAATATGATCCAGCTCAAGTACGGACGCGAACAGGAACTCCAAAGCGACGAACTCGGCGTGCGCTTTATGCTCGAAGCCGGCATGGAACCCGAAAAACTGATCGATGTAATGGAAGTGCTCAAACAAGCTGCTGGCCCCAACCGGACGCCGGAGTTTCAGAGCACTCACCCCGACCCTGGCAATCGCCAGGAACACATCAGGGCGGCCATCGCCAAATACAGGCACTGAACCTGACGGAAAAACAATGGCAGCAGGCCGCGGGCGGGCTTCAACCACCCTGTTTGCCTGCTGCCATCGTTTTTTTAATTTTTCACATCCACAGGCAGACGCAGCGGACGGTTGGCAATTTCCCAGGCCGTGAAGAACGCCAGCTGCGCGCGTTTGGCAGCGGCGGCGTGGTTGATTTTATCGGCCGTATCGGTGGTTTTGTGGTAATCGGGGTGTGTACCGTTGAAGTAGAAAATAGCCGGAATGCCCCGTTCAGCGAAATTGTAGTGGTCGCTGCGCTCGTAGAAATGGTTGGGGTCGTCTTTGGCATTGTAGCGGTAGTCGAGTTCCAGTTTGGTGTATTGCTTGTTGGCATCCTCGTTGATCTGGTGCAACGCGGAGCTCATGCGGTCGGAGCCGATGACGTAAACATAATCGGGATTGTTGGCATGACGCTCGTCGACGCGACCCACCATGTCGATGTTGATGTCGACAACGGTTTTGTCCAGCGGGAACATCGGGAATTCCACATAAAATTTGGAGCCGAGCAAGCCCTTTTCCTCGCCGCAAACGAGCATGCAAACCACGGTGCGTTTGGGCCCCTTGCCCTGCTTTTTCGCCTCGGCGAAAGCGTGGGCAATTTCGATAACCGACGCGGTGCCGGAGGCATTGTCGTCGGCCCCGTAAAAAATACGCGTGCTGTCGGACATGCCCAGGTGGTCGTAGTGTGCCGTGACAAACACGAATTCCTTTTTGAGTTTTTCGTCGCTGCCTTCGATGACACCGACCACGTTGACGCCTTCAAGGCGGTTGCTCTCCTTATCGAGGCGAACTTCGACGTTGGTTTTGACCTTCAAGGGTTTGAAACTGCCCCCCGAACGAAGTTCCGCCAGGGCATTTTCGGCTTTTTCCGACTTTTTACCCATGATGGCAGCCGCAACTTCAGGCGAAATAAAAAGGCTGTTGACATACTCCTTGTCAGTGCCGGCGCTTTGTGTGTCGGCGGGTTTCCAGCCGTAGGTTGACAGCAGTTTTTTGTTGGATTTCAGGTTTTCGGCAATGTTCGGGTCGATGATAAACACCATCGTTGCGCCTTTCTGTTTGGCAATACGCACCTTCTTACGCCAGTCGAGCGACCAGGGCGAGCGAAATTCATTGCCGGTGATCAGCGATTTGCCTGCGTTGTCGAGCGGCTCGCCATCATAGAAAATGACGGCTTTACCGGTCACGTCCGTTTTTCCGTAATCGCTGTATTTGGGGTCGTCAATGCCGTAGCCGACAAACACGATTTCTTTCAGATCGGCTTTCGGGTTGGTGGCATTGTACGTCGGGTAAACGTAGAAATCCTGCCGGCTTTTGAACTCGCGATCGCCGACTTTCAGCCCGATGTCGTTCCAGCTGTCGCGTTGCAGCAGCACTTGCTGGAAGTACGAATTGCGGTCGCCCTTGGCAGGCAGGCCGAAACTTTTGAACTGGCTTGCGATAAAATCAGCCGCTTTCTGCTGGCCCGGCTGACCGGTTTCGCGGCCCTGCATTTCGGGCGAAGCCAGTCCGTCGATCAGGGTTTTCAGCCGGTCGGCGGTGATCATTTGTGCAAAGGGAACGGGGTCGGGCGCCACAGGTGCAGGCGCCGCGGGTTCGTGGGGATTGGTTGTATTGGTCTGGGCCAACAAACTGGCGCCAGCCAACAACAGTACCAGGGAAAAATGAAATTTCATTTTTATAAAAATATGATGCTGAATAAATTATGCGCAAGCAATCTTTTCCACCCGCCGGGTGTGCCGGCCGCCTTCAAAGTCGGTGGACAGGAAAACGCGCACCATGGCCTGGGCGAGAATTTCGGGCACGAAACGGGCGGGCAAGGCGATGATGTTGGCATCGTTGTGCTGCCGCGCCAGTGCCGCGATCTCCTCCGTCCAGCAGATGGCGCAGCGAATTTGCTGGTGTTTGTTGGCGGTAATCGCAACGCCGTTGGCGCTGCCGCACAGCAGCACGCCTTTTTCAGCCTGGCCCGATTCTACTGCCGTGGCTACCGCGTGCGCAAAATCCGGATAATCGACAGAATCGGCGGAGTGGGTGCCGAAATCGAGCACCATGTGGCCCTGGGCCTGCAGCATTGCCACGATTCCTTCCTTGTATTGAAATCCGGCGTGGTCGCAACCAATGGCTATTGTCATACGAATTGGAATGATTGAAAGTGAGTGCCTGTGGCAGGCGTAAAAGAGCGGCGGCAAAGATAGCCGTTAGGGTGAAAAAGGGTGTTTGCTGATTTTGGACGTTCGACGAGTAGCGGCTTCCGGAATGGGGGCGTACATTTAGGGCGCATTTTTTAAAAACAGCAATAGCGATTTTATGATCAAAAATATTTTTCTGACACTTACACTTTTGTTGTCAGCGTTTGCCGTTTCCGCTCAAAATCCTTCCGACTGGCGCGCCAAACTCTCGCCGGAAGTACGGTCTGCCTTCGACCGCAATCAAACTGCCGATGTGCTCGTCGTGTTCTTCGAACAAGCCGATTTGTCGGGCGCCCGCCAGCTGCACGGCAAAAATGCCCGCTCCCGCTTTGTGTTCAACCGACTGCAGCAAACGGCCGAACGCAGTCAGGCCAACGCGCGCCGCATGCTCCGCCAGCGCGGCGCCCGTTCGAACAGCTACTACCTCGTCAATGCAATTTCCATCGAACAAGCCGACGGCGAAACCCTTCGTTTGCTGGCCGATCTCCCCGAAGTCAAAAGCATCGCGCTCGACCCCTGGGTGCAAATGCCCCCGCCTTTTGTCGAAGATAACGTTGTAAATCAGCGCAATACAGTAGAATGGGGCGTTGAAAAAATCAATGCGCCTGCCGTCTGGGCAATGGGTTATACCGGCCAGGGCATCACCGTCGGCGGCGCCGATACCGGCTACGAATGGGGCCACCCTGTTATCCAGTCGCATTACCGGGGCTGGAACGCCAACGGCCCGGCCGACCACAACTACAACTGGCACGACGCCATTCACGACCTCAGTCCGCTCAACGGCGACACGACCAACAACCCGCTCAACAACCCCTGCGGCCTCAATTCCGGCCAGCCCTGCGACGACAACAACCACGGCACCCACACCATGGGCACCATGGTCGGCGACGACGGCGCGGGCAACCAGACCGGCGTAGCGCCCGGCGCCAAATGGGTCGGCTGCCGCAACATGGAACGCGGCTGGGGCAAACCCTCCAGTTATATCGAATGTTTCGAGTGGTTCCTGGCCCCAACCGACATCAACGGCCAGAACCCCGACCCTTCGAAATCGCCCGACGTCATCAACAACTCCTGGTACTGTGCCGACATCGAAGGCTGTACTGATCTGACAATCAACGAATTGCTTCACACGGCTGTCATCAACCTCAAAGCGGCCGGCGTCGTAGTCGTCGTTTCCAACGGCAACAACGGCGGCATTTGCTCCACCACCGACGGCCCCCCGGCTTATTTCGAGGAAAGTTTCAGCGTGGGCGCCACGCGCTCCAACGACACCATCGCCGGATTCAGCAGCCGCGGCCCCGTGATCATCGACGGCAGCCTGCGCAACAAACCCAATGTTTCGGCCCCCGGCGTCAGCGTTCGCTCCTCCGTTCGCGGAGGCGGCTATGCCAATTTCAGTGGCACGAGCATGGCGGGCCCGCACGTAGTGGGCCTGGTTGCCCTCATGTTTTCGGCCAATCCCGAGCTGCGCGGAGAGGTGGAATTAGTGGAAGACATCATCGAACAAACCTCGGTTTTTCTCGCCGATACGCTCGACTGCGGTACCAATTCGCTCGGCGCTTCCCGCCCCAATCACGCCTACGGCTGGGGGCGCGTCGATGCACTGGCAGCCGTAAACGTGGCGCTCTCCGTCGACACAGGGCAGCCGCTTTCCCAGAGCGCTCAGGTAACAGTTTCGCCCAACCCGACCAGCGACGAGGTCACGTTTTTCCTCGAAAATTTTGAGGGAAAAACCACCATTAACCTCTACTCCGTCAACGGCCAACGCCTGCTGTCGACCAGCTTCGTTCCGAAAAAACGCGAATTGTACCCGCTTTCCCTTCGCCAGCTGCCCGCGGGCATTTACCTCTATGAGATTTCGGCGGAAAACGGAACAACGTCGGGTAAAATCATGAAACAATAAATAACCAACAGGAAGCAAACCGGCCGGCTTCGGGAAAACGAAAAGAAACTTTCCTTTTTTCCCTTGTTTGCCGGTTTGCTTTTTTAGCATGGTTAAAATTCGGTATCGAAGCGAAAAGCGGGCACTGAATTTTTACCATTCTTTCAAGGATGCCACGCTGATCAGGATGTACAAGATCGATATGCATACCCATCTCCTGCCGGAAAATCTGCCCAATTTTGCCCAGAAATTCGGCTATGGAGACTTCATTCACCTGGACCACCATCGACCGGGTTTTGCAAGAATGATGAAAGGCGAGACGTTTTTCAGGGAAATAGCGGCCAATTGCTGGGACCCCAAAATCCGCATCGACGAATACCTGAATTTCCGGACGCCCGTGCAGGTGGTTTGCACGATCCCGGTCATGTTTTCCTATTGGGCCAAAGCGACGGATTGCCTCGATTTGTCCCGCTTTCTAAACGACCACCTGGCCGGTATCGTGGAAGATTACCCCGAGCACTACATCGCGCTCGGCACAATTCCCATGCAGGATACCGACCTGGCAATCAAAGAATTGCATCGCCTCAAGGAACTGGGCTTCCCCGGCGTCCAGATCGGTTCCAACGTCAACCAGAAAAATCTGAATGAGGAAGCTTTTTTCCCGATTTTCGAAGCTTGTCAGGCGCTCGACATGGCTATTCTGGTGCATCCCTGGGAAATGATGGGTGAAGAACTGATGCGCAAATACTGGTTGCCCTGGCTTGTTGGCATGCCGGCTGAAACCAGTCGGGCTATTTGCTCCCTGCTGTTTGGCGGCGTTTTCGAACGATTGCCCGACATCCGCTGGTGTTTCGCCCATGCGGGCGGCTCGTTTCTGCCTACGATCGGCCGCGTTCAGCATGGTTTCGACTGTCGGCCCGATCTGGTGGCCATCGACAATCCTGTGCCGCCAAGGCATTATCTGGGTAAATTCTGGGTGGATTCGGCCACGCACGACCCGGCCTTGTTGCGCTATGTGCTCGAGACAGCCGGCGAAGACAAGGTTTGCCTGGGTACCGATTATCCCTTTCCCCTCGGCGACCTGGAAATCGGCAAATTCATCGAGGAAATGAACCTGCCCGGGCACACGGTGGAGAAGATTTTTTTCAAAAACACCCTGAACTGGCTGTACGGGAACAAAGAGACCTAACAGGCTGGTTATAAGTCGTTTAAAAATATCTGCCCGACAAATCTTCGGGATAGCCCCTACCCTTTCCCTTCGTCGTCGATCAGTTTGCCATTGATCACCCGGATAATGCGCGCCGGAAAATTGGCGAGTATGCGGTAGTCGTGGGTGGCGCAAAGCACGGCGGTATTGTGCTGGCGGGCCAGGTTGCGCATGAGCAGGAGAACATCGTCACTCGTTTCAGGATCAAGATTGCCGGTGGGTTCGTCGGCCAGCAGGAGTGCAGGACGGTTGAGCAGGGCGCGGGCGATCACGACCCGTTGTTGTTCGCCGCCCGACAGTTCGAAGGGCATGGCGTGGCGTTTGCCGGTCAGGCCGACGGCCTCAAGTTCTTCCGAGACGCGCTGGTTCATTTCCGCTTCATCTTTCCAGCCGGTGGCGCGCAGCACAAAAAGCATGTTTTCCTCCACATTGCGGTCGGTCAGCAGGTTAAAGTCCTGAAACACAATGCCCAGTTTGCGGCGCAGCAGGTGCACGGAGCGCCGGCCGAGGGTGCGCAGGTCGT
>JAXLUR010000007.1:0-390000 GCA_046329435.1 Saprospiraceae bacterium | reverse complement strand
CCATGAACATCGCCGCGAAGTAAATCTACAAGGCATCAAGCCAGGCTTGCAGTTGCGCTTCATAGGAAGCAGCCGGAGGGAAGAGAGAAAAGTGCAGGCCGGTGGTTGCGCCTACCTGTTCCAAACCAGCTTCCAGGTTAATTTTTTCCTGAGATTGAATCAAATATATGTTGCGGGTTGAGAAAAACTCGGCCAGATACTCCTGTTCGGTTTGCCCCGGCGTTGGAATCAAAATGGCTTTTTTGCCTAAAGCAGCCAGGTCCATGATGCTGCTGTAACCTGATCGGCAAACAATCACTTCACTGGCAGACAAAGCATCGTTCAGTTCGCGGGAAGTGAGATACGACACAACCTCTACATTGTCGGCCGCATAATGGTGCTTGCGCGATTTGGTTTTACCCTGGATAAAAATGAATCGATGGGGCAATCCCAGGGCCTGTTCCATCAGTCGCTGTTCGAGGATGGTCCTCTGGGGTTCGGGGCCCGACAGCACAACAGCCACATCATATTCCTGTTCTCTTTCAGCATGCCGCATCCGGGTCAGGGGGCCTATAAAACTAAGGCGTCGGTGCACTGGGTCGGCAGTATGCGCGAGCTCGCCGGAAAGGTTTTGTGCTCCTTCATAATCGGGTACCCACACAGCGTCGAAACGAGCAAGCGCCTTTCCCAGCAAAGCGTTGACCGACCACTCGAGCGCCCGGGGGCCGGGCACTCGCAATTTCAACTGATGGGTAAGCATGACACTGCTGGCTTTGGAGGAAAAACAACCATAGCGATTGTCGGAAATAATGCCGTTGATTCCGTGTTCGCGCACCAGCCGGGCAGTAGTCTGGTGCTCGGCCCGGATGGCATAGAGTATTCTTGGGAGTTGTTGTGCAATATTCCAGACCATATTGGCCGTACGGTAGTGGATTCGGTACGACGGAAGCGCGAAGGAAGGCATATCCGGAAACTCTGCCCGAAGGAGTTGCAGGGCTGCGCCATCGGATGCCAGAATGACTTCGGCGCCCAGTTGGTGCAGTGTCTTGATCAGGGGGATACAACGGGATGCATGACCGAGGCCCCAATTGAGCGGTGCGACAAGGATGCGTTTCAAGGCAGAAAATTAAGCGTGCGAGGCGACAGGGACGATCAGGAATGTTAAAAAATAATCCTCGTCAATGCAGCGTTTTGGCTACATTCGCCATCGTAAAAGTAAAAACGATTTGCGCTATGAAAAAAAGGAATTACTGGATACTTGCTTTTAGCCTCCTGTTCATGGCGGCTTTCGTGCTGGTCAGTTGCAAGGCCGGCAAGTGCGATTGCCCACATTGGTAATGCAAGATTGAAACCTTTTCACTTTTAAATGTCAAAAGGGCAAGCAGAACGCTTGCCCTTTTAACGTTAGCAGGCATCAATTGAGCCTGATTTCATCGTCGTTGCCCTCATAAAAGCGGTAATCGGTGAGGGCGTAGTCGGTATGTGGCGTAATGCGTATCCATTTATTGTACTTGAAGAACCAGCGCATTTGACGATTAGGCCATCCTTTTTTAAGGTACGCTTCGATAAAAGGATGCACCCGCAGGAACAGCGGCGCTTTCGGGCGCGACTGCATGATGAACTCCAGATCGCGCTCGATATCGTCGGTGAGCAAAATGGTAGCATTGATTTTGCCGGTACCACCGCAAGTCGGGCACACTTCTGCGGTATTTACCGCCACTTCCGGGCGAGCCCGTTCTCGTGTGATCTGCATCAGGCCAAACTTCGACAACGGCAGGATGGTGTGCTGCGACCTGTCTTTTCGCATAAAATCCTCCATAGCCTTGGCCAGGTGTTTTTTATGCTCGGGGTTTTTCATGTCGATAAAATCGATCACGATCAAACCTCCGATGTCGCGCAGGCGAATCTGGCGCGCAATTTCTTCCGCGGCTTCAAGGTTGACGCCGAAAATAGTCTGATCCACATCGCCTGAGGTCACCTTGTGACCGCTGTTTACGTCGATGACATGCATCGCTTCCGTCTTTTCGATCACCAGGTAGGCGCCGCTGTTCATGGTGGCGGTTTTGCCAAAAGATGCTTTGATCTGCCGGGTCACCCCAGTGGTTTCAAAGACCGGTTTTGTTCCGTTGTACAGCTGTACGATCTTGACATGCTCGGGGCTGTTGCTTTGCAAATAGGTTTTTATATCAGCGTAAAGGTCCTTGTCATTTACTACAATCCGGCTAAAGGAATCGGTCAGCAAATCACGGAGAACGCTTGCAGGCTTGTCCAGTTCGCTGAGCAATTTGGCAGGAGGGTTAACCGTCTTTAACTGGCGAAAAATCTCCTCCCAACGCCCCATGAGGTGCATAAGTTCTTCGTGGAGTTCCTGCACTTTTTTTCCCTCGGCAGCAGTGCGAATCACCATGCCGAAGTTTTTCGGCCGGATGCTTTCTGCCAGGGTATGCAATCGTTTGCGTTCTTCCGGGCTTCCGATTTTTTTGGAGACCGAGAGGCTGTCGCTAAAAGGCATGAGTACCATATAGCGCCCTGGCAGCGTGAGTTCGCAAGAGAGCCTGGGGCCTTTGGTCGAGATCGGCTCCTTGAGAATCTGGACGAGCACAGGCCAGCGTTTGTTCAGCACCTGATCAACCTTGCCCGTCTTGATGATTTCTTCTTCGTACTTGAAGTTATCGAGGCGGTGGGTATTGATACTGCCGTTCATCACGCCGTTGGTCCATTTGATCAGCGAGCGGAGTTTCGGGCCCAGATCGGTGTAATGCAGGAAAGCATCTTTTCGATGCCCGATATCGATGAAGGCCGCATTCAGACCGGGCATCATCTTTCTGATTTTGCCGATCAGAATATCACCGACAGTAAAGTTGTTATTCGTTTTCTGGTGGTGTAATTCGGCCAGTTTTCCGCTTTCGAGCAGCGCAATTTCGACGCCGGTAGCGGATGCATTGATTATGAGTTCTTTTTCCACGAATATAGTGGTGGTTTGTGGGCAGGGCAGCCAACATCAACAGGGGTATTACCCTCAGAAACAATGGCAAATTCCGGATCGGGTCATAAAGCCCGCGAGCATCCGGAAGAATGAAATCTGTGCCTGAAAAGCATAAAAACCCCTTCGACCAGATACCGGAGTCGGTATGGGCGTCAAAGTGGGCCGTCGAAAGGCAAAAAACAGCTGGCAGATACCGGTTTAGGGCTTCCGGTGTAAATCCAAAGCCTTCCGGCAAGGAGGAAAAGGGTTGATTCCGCGATGCGGAACAAGAAACCTTCGGAATTCAGGGGTAAAGCTTGCCGATGATTGGATCGAGGCTGCCTGTAAAGGTGGACTTAGTATGTCCGAGAGAGCAAAGAATATTTTCAAAAAATGAGCCGCAGGGGAAATTTTTCGTGCACACAGGGCATATTGCTTCTCATTTTTTCAAAACAGGCATTGCTTTCTGAAAAAGGGCTTTCCACGAGCATGACACTCGCGGAAAGCCCGGCGTTCGACGGTCGCGTCCGGCGCTGACCCCGGCAGCAAGGTCATTTCACATGATGGAGAAAAGCCACTGCCTATGGTTCAGACACTAGCGGTTCTTTTTCTTGTGGCGATTCTTGCGCAGGCGCTTTTTGCGCTTGTGCGTGGCGATTTTGTGACGTTTGCGTTTTTTTCCGCAAGGCATGATGTATTCGAGTTATAACGTGATGAGTATGAGTTTCCTTCCGTGAACAGCCGGTAAAACCGGACGGCACACGGTATTATTTACATAATTTGGCAAATTCAGCGGCCTTGTCGGCTTGTCCGGCGCCATCATAAGCGCGAGACAGCAGGCAAGGCGTGTTTGGGTTTTTCGGGTCGAGCGAGCGGGCCTTTTCCAGGCGCTCGATGGCGCGTTCCCATTGGCCGGTTTTAATGGCCAGGCGCCCCAGTGCATTGTAAACCGAGGCGTTGTCAGGGTGTTTTTTTTCCAGGTCGCGCAGCAGCAAAACTGCTTTCATCGGGCTGTCGGCAGGCGGGTTTTCGGCGTAAACCAGTGCCAGATTTACCTGATGTTCCACCTGTAGGGGGTTCAGCGCGGCTGCCGCTTCAAAAGATTTCGCCGCCTGGTTGGCACAATATTCCCGGATTGCGGGCTCTTGTGCAGCAGCGAGGCTGTTGAAAAACAGGGCGCCGGCAACCGACCAGGCAGAGTCTGATTTTTCCAGCTCGGCGACTTGCTCGGCATAAGCGGCTGCTACCGGCAGGTGCCCGTACTCGAACCAGTGTGAAGAAAGCGACTTCATGACACTGATCCGGGTTTTATCGGCGCCTGCCTGCGTCAGCGCTGCTTCATCGGCAACAATTGCAGCCGATTGCTCCTGGCTCAATGATGCTTTCGCTTCCTGCAAGAGGCGCTCGAAAACATCTTTTGTTTCGGCTTTGGCGGTCATGGCACCCGAGTGACGGGAAGGCGGAGGCGTAGTGCCGAAACCCCAGTAAAGCACTGCAAACAGTACCAATGCCCCCGCTATTGCCAAATATTGCGCCTTGCCCATATTATTTTATCTCAGACGGCAGTTATTGCCATCAGATTAATCTTCGCTTTCGTCTTTGGGCAAAGAGTGTACGTTTTTCTTCACATGGTCGGTGAAGACTTTGGCCGGTTTGAACGAAGGAATGAAGTGTTCAGGGATTTCGATGGCTGCCCCTTTCTTGATGTGGCGGCCAACCTTTTTGGCGCGACGCTTGATAACAAAGCTGCCGAAACCGCGGATATAAACGTTCTCGCCGCTTTGAAGCGTGTTCTTGATTTCCTTGAAAAGCGCTTCAAGCGATACCAGGACGTCAACTTTCGCGACCCCGGTCTTTTCAGAAATTGCGTTCACAAGGTCAGCCTTTCTCATGTTTTACTTCGTTGATTTTTAGTCAATTATGAACAAATTGAGGGAGCTCCTCAAAACGAGCCGCAAAGATCGAAGATTTTTTCGCCTGCACAAACTTTTCCCTGAAAAAATCAGGGCATGGCACAGCAGGCGAAGGCGGCAAACCGCCTTTTCGCCCTTTTGGGACCACGCTTTTGGTTTCGGCTCAAAACTCGTTCGAATTCAGCAGTTTACAAACCAAATTGACTAAAAAAATCAAGCCCCCGTTACCACCCTTTTATTTTACCTACTTTTGCGGCCTTAAATCATAGTTCCGAACGAATTTCTGCTCCATGCTTCTTTCCATGACCGGCTACGGCCGCGCCTCAGGCAGCTTCGGCGAAAAAACGATCACCGTCGAGGTCCGTGCACTGAATTCCAAAATGACTGACCTCAAACTGCGTTTGCCCGGCGATTACAAGGAAAAGGAAATCGAGTTGCGAAAAATCGTAACCGACCACGCAGAAAGAGGGAAAATTGATCTCCTGATCGAAGTGCAGAACGTCAACGGCGCTGCTGCCGTAAGCCTCAATGAAGGTTTGTTTCGCGGCTACCATGCTGCTCTGACGCGTCTTTGTAACGATCTGAGCATCCCCTCGGGCGAGCTTCTTTCTGCAATTCTTCGCATTCCCAACGTGGTAGCTACCTCGGTCAGCGATGTGGACGAAGACGAATGGAATGCCGTGTGCGTGATCGTCGTCAGAGCGCTCGACGCCTTCAAGTCTTTCCGCAAGCAGGAAGGACACGCCCTGGAGGCCGATCTCAGGGTCAGGGTCGCCAATATCCTGCTTTATCTCAGCGAACTGACGCCCTTCGAACATGAGCGTTTCGTACGTATGCGCGAGCGGCTGCTCAACAACATGGAAGAGGTTTTCGGCAAAGAGAACCTGGATAAAAATCGTTTCGAGCAGGAAATTCTCTATTACCTAGAAAAAATGGACCTCACCGAGGAGAAAGTGCGTCTCGAACAACACTGCAAATATTTCCTCGAACAAATCAGCAACAAGGAACAGTCGGCAGGCCGCACACTGGGTTTTATCGCGCAGGAAATGGGGCGGGAAATCAACACCCTGGGCGCCAAGGCTTATGATGCCGCCATCCAGAAACTCGTCGTACAAATGAAAGACGAACTGGAAAAAATCAAGGAACAACTGGCCAATGTCCTGTAAGCCATTCGGTTTGCGCAAAATGTTAAAGTAAAAACCTGTGAAAATAAGCCTTGCGTGCTCCTCGTCTTGCTCTGACAGACCATACTGATCAGAAAAACTATCCCGATGGAAATCCGCCTTTTGAGGGCTTTCCTGTTTTCCTGCCTGCTTTTCGCCTTCGGCCCGCCGCCCCTTCGGGCTCAAGCAGTCGACCTTCGCCACGACGCGGCATTCTTCCGGCAAAAAATACCGGAATTCAACAAATGGCTGACCCTGAATGGCCTCGACCGCGTTTTCCGGGCAGACAGCGTCAGCATAACACCCGACAAGGCTATCCTCTACCTCCGCCCGGTGTACACCGGCAATTATGTCTGCGACTCGCTGCAGTGCGCCTGGAATGAACTGGAATCGGCCAACCGGCGCATCAACGGCCAATATTTCCACGAAAGGCTTTTGAACAAGTGGGCTTTTCTTGCGGAAGTGCAGCAAGACCAGGCGGAAGTTATCGTCCGATGCCACGAACCCGCCCATTTTCTGGCCCGGGTATATAGCCGGGATGGCCGTATTCCGGTAGAGGGGAGAAGCGTTCGGAGCGCCGTTGCCTTTCAGGTTGATTTGCCGGTGTCGCTTGAAGGAGTGAACGCAGGCGATAACCTGACCCTGATAAGGGGCAAAAATGCCGTTCAGGTGTGCAATAAAGCCCGCAATTTTCTCATCAACTATTACAAACCCAAAGGTACACCTGTCCTCTGGAAAGCCCGGATCGACACGTCCTACACCACGCACGACGAGTTCATCATCGAGGTCACGCATTTGTCGTATGAAATTTGCCCTGACGGGTATTTTGAGTACCACCGCATCTACGTCCGATGCCTCCAAAAAGGGGAGGATGTTGAAATTTCATGGGAATTTCAGGGGAAATATGGCAGCGGCATCATTTTTCCTCCCCGTAAAAACGACTATAAGGACATGGATTTGCGTTACAAGAATAATCTGGATGACTACCAGAAGCGCCTTTTTAAACAACTAACGGATTACCTTCGCCAATGACAACGACAAGCTCCCGAACTATGGCCACACCTGTCACCGATACGGGCGCCACTACGACCGATAGCCGGCCTGCCGTCACTGCTCCGCTTTCACCGCGCACTCGCATTGCACGGCTTATTCTCGTGTACCACTTCGTACTCATCGGCGCCGCATGTATTTATTATATCCTCAAAGGTTTCGATTTCGATGAATTTACGTCCCTGATCGGCATTCTGGCGCCGGTGACGGCGCTGTACGGCGGAGCTGTATTCCGTTTTCTCGGGCGAAGCATCACCGAGCCCAACCTCAACGGCCAGAACGACGCGCCGATCAACGGCCTGGTCAAATGGCTTGTACACGGCCATTTTGCCATCGTACTGTCGCTGATCTCGCTGAAAGCGCTGGCGCCCAACGTGTTGAATTTTCAAGACATGACCATGTTTCTGACGTTCGTCGAATCGGCCCTCGGCGTTTACATGGGCAACATCATTCTCGCCCTGTTCGAAGGCAAGGCCAAGGATTAAACTTCGGCACAGTTACCCCGGCCGATTACACTGCCACGCTGGCCAGCAAAGACTCGAACAAACCGCGGCCGTCTGTATTGCCCAGCACCTCTTCTGCTGCCCTTTCAGGGTGCGGCATCATGCCGAACACATTGCGGCGGGCATTACAGATGCCGGCGATGTTGCGCGCCGCACCGTTCGGGTTGGCTTCCGGCGTCACCTTGCCGTCAGGCGTGCAGTAACGGAAGAGGATCTGGTTGCTGACCTCCAGTTCGTTGAGTGTTTTTTCGTCGGCAAAATAGCGGCCCTCGGCATGCGCAATGGGGATTTTCAGCGCTTTTGACAAATCGAGTTCGGCGGTGATCGGCGAATCATGGGTCACTGTTTTCAGCCAGACGTTGTCGCAGATAAACTGCTGGTTGGCATTGCGCAACAGCACCCCCGGCAAAAGGCCAGCCTCGCAAAGGATTTGAAACCCGTTGCAAACCCCGAAAACATAACCTCCCGCTTCGGCAAAGGCTTTTACCGCCCCCATAATGGGCGAGAACTGGGCAATGGCTCCTGCCCGCACGTAATCTCCGTACGAGAATCCTCCAGGTAAAACCACACAATCGCCAGGGCCGAAACCCGGCAAATCCGGGTTTTTATGCCACAATTTGACAACTTCTTGTCCCATGACATCACCCAGTACGTGGACCATGTCGTCGTCGCAATTGGAACCGGGGAATACAATGACTCCGAATTTCATAATTAAAAAAGTTGAGGCAAACTAAGGTCAAGGCCGGGCAGGTAGTAGATCAGAAAGACCCCTGCAACAGCGCACAAATGAATTATTTCAGCAATCAAAGGCCGCCGGATGGCTCCAATAGACATCGCAAGAAACATCCCTATCGAGCTCATCGAGAGGTAAAAATGTTCCAGTTGCCCGTGAGGCAGCAACAAGGATGTCAGGGCAACCACCAGCAAAACCCAGTAATGAATATTGATGTATTTCTGAACCTGGATGAGTTTTTTGCGGTAATACGTACCGTACGACAGCAAAACCACGAGTAAAAGCAGCACGCCCAGCGCGGCTTTCAACTGGGTTTCGAGCATCCAGTGAATATCAAATTCGGGGATGTGAAACAGGCTGCCGACCTGAATGGTCCAGAATTCGCCGCCTTTATCGAACCAGAAAAAGGCCGTCCAGGCGAGGAACAAGGGGGTAAAAATGCCGCTCAGGCATACCAGTTGCTCACGCAAATTGAACGAGCGGAGCGTGCTGATTCCTGCAAACATGACCAGTAACAACCAAATGGCAGGCGGGTAGAACAAGCTGGCCGCGGCCGTCCACAATCCGGCATCAAAAATCCGGGCAGTGGCAGCAGGTTTTTTATACACCCCGAATACCCGGTTCAGAGCCAGTGGAATAAACGTTGCGGCAACCTGCGGCGGCGACAGGAACCAGTAGTCGCCCAGACAGGAAGCGGCCAACGCATATAGCACCCCTGGCAGCCAGTTGCGTTCTTCGGTAATGCGAAAGGTATCGGCCAGTTGGTTGAACATGACGGCCTGAACAAAGGTCAGGGCCGCAGCGGCCAATGCGGAAAAAAAAGAGTGTGCGGCGGCCCATCCGAACAATGCCTGGTACAAAGCGCCTTCTCCGGCTATACCCGCGTCGACACGTGGCTGCGCCCAGCCCAGCAGGGCCGGCAGGTGCAGCCCGCCTACATAGAGGGCCAGGAGCAGGGATGTCGTCGATTGATTGTTGCGAAAAAGTGCGAGCACAGGGATGTGATAAATGGAGCGGCAAAGTTCCAAAAAAAGCATGGAAAAGGCCGCCCAATCCAAACGGATTTGGGCGGCCTCTCCTCATTTTTACCACTTTATTACCCGCTGCGTTGTCAAGCTCCCGTCCGACCTGCGTACTGCCAGCCAATAAACCCCGGCGGGCCAGCCTTCAAGCCCGAGTGCTACATTGATCTCGGCTACCTTCCCGGGTACCTGCTGCCGCAACATCAGTTGCCCCATATCGGACCAGATTTCCAGCATAAAAGCCTGCGGGACAGCCTGTTGTACAGTTAAATTCAGTATTCCGTCCGTCGGGTTCGGCGTCAGAACAATTTGCCAGCGAGCGTCCGGCTGGGTGGTTCCGATCATTCCAACCGGAATATTGTTGACAATCAGCACACAATCGAATGCGTCGGTGACCGTGGCGGCGTAGAATCCGGCGGCAAGGCCCGTTGCAACGGAATCGGTCTGATTGCCTGCGGCCGCATTCCACAAAAAATTGTACGGAGGCGAACCGCCGGACATATGAAGAACGGCCGTCCAGCCTCCTGGCCCGGGCAAGCTTTCCCATTGCGCCTGAAGCGCCGGGGGCTGCGGCATGCCGATCCCGAAATCGTGCGAACAGCCCGACTGGTCGGTCACCGTGAGCAAGTAAGTGCCGGCGGGGATATGCTGGATTATCGGTCCCGACTGGCCATTGCTCCAGAAATACTGGTAGGAGGGCGAACCGCCGGATGCGGACACTTCGATTGTGCCGGTGCTGTCGCCGTGGCATTGCACCGGATTGATCACAATGTTGCCCAGCCCAATCGGGTCGCTCAGGGCTTCGATCAGATATGGGGGCGACACCGTGGTGCAGCCGTGCAGGTCGGTGACCGACAGTTGATAAATGCCGGCAGGCAAACCGTTGATGTCGGGTGTGATCTTTCCGTTATTCCACAAATACTGGTTGGGAGGCGTGCCACCCGTGACCTGAATGTCGATTGCGCCGCCGCCCGTTCCGCAGACATCGTCGGTCAGGGTCACCAGGTTGACGGTCAAAATGCCGTCAGGCTCCTCAATGTTGACGGGTTGCGATACCGCCGTACAACCCCGGTAATCCGTTGCAGTGAGCTGGTAAGTGCCGGCCGGCAGTTGCTGGATGTTCGAAGTAGTTTGGCCCGTATTCCATAAAAACTCGTATGGCGGAAGCCCGCCCGACATCGACGCCGGGATGGCCCCCGTGGAGTCGCCTTTACACAACACATTGGTTGCATTGCCAATGAATAACGACAGGGGCGGCGCTTCTTCAATCAGGTAAATATCGGAGGTGCCGATACAACCGGCTGCGTCGGTCACAGTAACGGAGTAGTAACCGCCGGCGAGGTTGATGGCCGAATCGATCGGATTGGGCCGGTTGGGGTGCAACCCGACCGGTGCCGACCAGGCAAACTGGTAGGGCGGCTGCCCGCTGCTGGCCAGCACGATAATACGGCCGTCGTGGGCGCCGGAGCAGGAAATCGGCTGCACTTTTACTGCCAGAACGGAAAAATTGTCTCCCAGATCCTGCACGACAAGGTCGTTCAGGATTTGTGCGCAACCCGTATAATCGACCACGGTAACCGAATAGTTGTTGGGAGCAAGGTCAAAAATATCTTCCGTGACGAGGTTGTTGTTCCAGTAGTAGGAGTAAGGCGGCACGCCGCCGACCACGTCGAGCAAAATACTGCCTGTCAGATTGCCAAAACACGGGATATTGTTGATCGAAGGCGTAACCAGCAGCGCCGGGGGCTCATTCACGGTTACTGGCCCGAGCACTTCCGTGCAGCCTTTGGCGTCGGTGACGGTCAGTGAATACTGGCCGGCAGGGATGGCCGGCAAGCTCTCCGAAGTAGCACCGTTGCTCCACAAGTAGGTGTAAGGCGGCGTTCCGCCCAGCGTTCTGACCGCAATACTGCCATTCGGTTCGCCATAGCACAAGGCATCTGTATATCCGGACAGCAACAAATCCAGCGGCGATGCGGGCTGCGTGATTGTAAAGGTGTCGCTAATCGCACAACCCCTGCTGTCTTCCACCCGCACGATGTAAGTGCCGGCCGGAGCATTGCTCAATACCAGATCGTCCGGTTGAAAATTCCAGCTGGTTTCCAGCGCCCCGATTGCGCCGGCGACCGACAGTTCGATCAGGCCTGTCTGATCGCCATAGCAGGCTACCGACGCCAGGCTGTCGAGGTTCAGGGTCAATAATTGGGGCGCTGTCAGCAGAATATTATTTTGCACCAATTGGCAACCCCTGGCATCTGTGACGGTGACGGCATAGGCTCCGACGCCCCGTTCGTCGAGCAAAGCCGTGGTGTCTGCGGCCAAACCGGTATTCCAGCTAAAACGATAAGGAGGCGTGCCGCCGTTCGGGACGATGTCGATGTAGCCATCGGTAGCGCCGGCACACAGCGGGTTGGCCTTGATGATATTTCCGATGGCCAGCGGCGGCGGTTGGGTCACGGTTTGGCCCCACACATCGGTACAGCCGTTATGATCGGTGAGCGTCACCGAGTAAGCGCCGGCGGCCAGCGTTCCGATCGAGGTAGTCTGTGCATCGTTGTTCCATTCGAAACGATAAGGCGGTACGCCGCCCGACGCCGATACCGAAAGAAAGCCGCTCATTTCACCAAAACAGGCGACGTTGGCCGTCGAATCCGGTTGAAGCGACAGCAAGGGCGGCTGCGTGACGAGGTATTGGGGCGACTGGAAAGCGCAGCCGTTGGCATCAAAAATGTTGGCGTGATATACACCGGCCGGCAACCCGCTTATGTCTTCGGTGACCGAATCATTGTTCCACAAAAAATCATAGGGCGGCGTAGCGCCAAATACGGCAAGGTCAATAGCGCCGTCGGAGCTGCCAAAACAGGAAACGTTTTGCTGCGCATTGAGTTGAATATCAATGGGTGGTGGTGCATTGATCTCGAGGCCCACAAGCTCCTGTGAGCAGGCGCCGTCAAAAATCAAAACGGTGTAGTTGCCCGGCCCGAGGTTGGTTGCGGTAGATGTTTGCTGGTCGTTGCTCCACAAAAAAACCGGGGCTGTACCGCTGACATTGAGCACGATTTTGCCGTTGTTGACGCCCGGGCAGCTCGGGTGGATGATCGTATCCACCTCTACCGAAAGCCCCGGGGCATTGATGACAATCTGCGGCAATACCATAGAGCACCCGCCGTTAGAAGCATCCGTCACCGTCACGCGGTATCCACCCTGGGGCAGGTTGGGTATCGTGATCGTGCCGGTCACTCCCGACATCGAACCGGTCACAGGGCCCGACCATGAGAAATGATAGGGCGCTTGCCCGTCCACCGGGCGCAGCGTAATACTTCCGTCGCTTCCGCCGCAGGAACTTACGTTTTGTACATTTTCAAGGGCCGTCTGGGTGATGTTGGGCAGGGTATGAATTTTGATCTGATCGGTTCCCGAGCATCCGTTGGCGTCCGTTACGGTCACCGTGTAGGTTTTGGTAACATTGCCCGTGTTGCCCGTCTGGATGGGGATATTGGCAAAATTCAGCCCGTTGCTCCACGAAAACTGCAAGGGAGAAAGCCCTCCGGTCGCTCCGGCGTGTAGCGTCAGGCTTCTGTTTTTACAAAAAGACAAGGAATCGCCTTCTGCAATCTGTGCCGAAGGCCGCGGATTGACCAGCACCGTGACCGAATCTACATCGCTGCACCCGAACCCAGTTTCGCTGAATACATAGTAGGTTTTTGTCGCGGAGGGCGTCACCACCGGCATCGGCAGGTAGTTGTTGAACCCGGGCGGCAAAGCGGTATGCCACGTGATGCCCCCCCCTGCGCCGGCCGAATCGACGACCGGCAAATTGTTCAGATTGAACGACTGTCCCTGGCAAATCACCGGAGCGGCGTCGAGCCCCAAACGCGGCGTCGGATACGCCGTTGCGGTCACGGGCGCCCGGGCGCTGGCGCAACCCGAGGTCGGGCCAGTCAGTGAATCGAGCAGCCAAACCGTTCTGGTAATTTGCAAATTATTCAATACCAATGAATTACCCGTTCCAAGCAAATTTCCGCCGTTTGGGCTGTCAAACCAGTAAAACTGCCCTGTGACGGCAGCCTGCGCATTCAGGGTCACCGACCCGCCACTACAGATCGACTGCCCGGCGGCGGCTGGAGTGGCGACATAGCTGTCGTCGGCCATGCCGTTGCAATTTTCATCCACCTGGTTGCAGAGGATTTCGGTTGCCCCGGGAAAAATCGACGCATTGTTATCGTTGCAGTCGCCTGAGGTGGCGACATAGCCCGGCGGCTGATCGGGAGTGCAGCCGATCACCGTCATCGAGCTATTGCCGAAGCCGTCGCCGTCGGCATCCCGGTAAAACACATAATCAGGCGTACCTGCCAGCGTAGAGCCGTAAAAGGTGAGGTTATCGAGTGCGATATCACCGTACACGCCAAAAACGCCCGTTGCGACAAACTGAAACAGCGCGACCTGGCCGTCGTAGGCGCTGAGGTTGACGTAGCGGCGATGCCATTGCTTGCCCTGATTGCCCGACCAGGTTTGCACCGTGCTCCAGGTCTGGCCGCCGTTGACGGAAACCTGCAGCATGAGCGTACTCATCTGACCCGTTTTGGTATTCATATACTGGTCAAATGAAAAATGGCAAGCTTGCCCCGAAGGCGCCACTACCTGTATGCATCGGGTGCGCAAAAACGCCTTTTTACCATTGGCGCCGCTGAACGTACAACTGTTGCGGAAATAGAAATAATTGCCCGAGCCTTCCGGCCCTGCCGACGGCCCCGAAACGGGATAGGTCATGCCCGGGCCGGTGCGTACCTTCCACTCATAGTCGTCGCCAGGTACATTTCGCCAGACGCCCGGAAGCGGACAGGGGTCGGCGCAGGCCAACGGACACAGGTCGAGGGTGTCCGGATTTTCCACGAGCGTGGGCGGGCAGTTGGTAAAAAATTCGACAGCATAGGAATTGGCACTCCACACCCCCGCGGCGCATTGTCTGCGCACATACACGGTGTAAAGTTGAAGGGTATTGAGGCCGGCCAGCGTAACAGGAAGGGCGACAGGCTGCGGAAGCAGCACCACCGTACCGCCCGATCCGGGCGCCGCATTTTCGCCGGGCAAGAAGCCAGCAGGGCCGTATTCAATGGCAATACTGTCGCCCGCAACATCTTCGGGCCAGCTGATACTAGCCGTGTTTTCCGTGATATTGAAGGCCGAAACACTGTCGATCGGGGGGCAGTCCACCCGTTCAAAAATGATTTGAAAAAGACGCAATTTGCCCTTGTCATTGGCTTTTGCGTCGCATATTTCCAGTTGCCAAACGGCATTGGGGTCCTGTCCGTTGTGAAAAATACCGAGGTTTTCCACCGGCAGGTAATAGCCCGTAAAATTGTCCTGTTCAGTCGCCGCGCTCAGGGGCAGCGCCACGGTGGAGTCGTTGGTCAGTTCGACGTATTGGGCGCAGGGGCTTCCGTTCGGGTCGCCGATATTTTTATCGCCCGCATTGAGACCTGCGATCAATTGCACGCGGGTGCCATCGGGCGAATTGAGCCAGATGTTCAGGTCGGAGCGCCAGGGGTGTTCGATCATCAGCCGCACGCCACGCACCAGCACATCCGTGCCCAGAGCGGCGCCGGGGGCGTTGTCGACGTGCACGCGAAAAAATTGCCCGCCGCTGATGCAGGTGGTGTCACGAAGATCGAAACTGAGCGGGCAAGGCACCCGATTATTGAGTTCGGTAGAAAAATTGCGGGGCGTGGACCATTCGCTGAATTCCGTCCCGCCGCAAACGGTGCGCACCTGAAATTTGTAGTTGCGGCCGGGCGTCAGCCCGCCAACATCGTAAGGAGGGTCGTTCGGCACGTAGTAGGTAGGTACGCCGCTGAAAACCTGGCCTTGTTCCACCAGTTCAACCTGGTATTCGTCGCCGACATCGGCCCAGATCAGGCGGGCCGACACGTCGGTAATTTGATCGGCCTGGAGCAATTCGGGGCGGTCGCAGGCATTGCCGCTTCGGATCGGGTCGCCATTGCCGGCATGAAGAAAAGGGCTGCACAACAGGTTTACCCAGAGAGACAGGCTTAATAATCGGTTTGTCATTCTGTTCATGCGGATTACAGTTTTTCCGTGCAGCATGGCGCCGCCGGCAGTATGTTTTGTTGCCCGAAAGTACGGGTTTTTCGTTTGTACGGGAAAAGGACCCATCATGTGTAAACAACTGGCACAGAAAAGCCCGGCAAGTCATGGGCGAAAAAGCCGAGACTTGCCGGGCTGCAAGGTTTGCCTGTGTTGGGCAGCGTGGCAAACGGTTCTTACTGGAAAGCCAGCAGCACGCCGTCGCTGTCGAGCATCTGCAAATAAAACAGCTTGAATTCGAGGAAGTCCTTGTGGTTGATAAACCGTTGTTTGAAGGTCACCTCGCGGTAAATACGCAGGCCTCCCGGTATTTTTTCAAAATGCAGGACATACTCGCCAAAGCGGCCGGAGATGCGTCTGTCGCGGGGCATTTCGGCCAGCTGGCGGCCCTCGGGGAGCATAAAATCGACGGTTTCGCGCACCGGCGACAACTCGAAAAGCACGTCGGCATCGAGGTCGTTGTAGCGTTTGGCGGCAAACATCGCTTTCTGCGTCGGGGTGCTGAGCGGCAGCGGCAAAGGCATGATCCAGAGGTTCGACACCTTGTCGAGCTGGTTGTATGACTTTAGCCGGAAATGCATGTCGAGCGATGCATTGAGGCTGTCGAGGTTTTCAAACTCAAATTGTTCGATATCAAGGTGCGTCAGCACGCCGCCGCCGAAGTATTCCGACAGGGATTTGCGGCGGTCTTCCTGTGTGGCGCGGAGGTATTCTTCACGCCAGTTGCCTGCCGCCGTACCAAAACGGCGGCTGTTGCCATCGAGACTGAGGTTGCCGTCGGCATCGAGGGTTGCTTTGGCATTCACTTCGACACGGGTGACCAGCGGATCGAGCGCATGGTTGGGCAAATGCCGCAAAGCCGTCTCGCCGTCGCGGATCACCAGTGCCCAGGCGTCGGCGTCGCTGCCCGGCAGGATGCCGGTCGGAAAGTAGTCGGTCGTCAGATCGGCGAAATGCAACTGGCCGTCTTTGGTCTGGTAGGCCACGATCGCGTGATTGAATACGTAGAGGGTCGGGCGCGGCTCCTGGCTGCTGAAAGAGTGGGTGCTCACCAGCGTGTACCAGGCTGGAATGCCGTTTTCTCGCAGCAGGGTGATCATAAGCGTGGCAACGTCCTTGCAGTCGCCCACCTTGGCCGACAGGGTGGCGCCGGGCTTCTTGGGCACATAGTTGGTATTGAGGAAAGGAACGTAGGAGTAATTGATGTCGCGGGTGATGAAAGTATGCAGGGTCTCCACGATCTGTTCTTCCGTCATACCCGGTTTGATCAGTGCCCTGCCCTGATCGAGCACTTCATAATTGGGCTCTGTGCGGAGGTAGGTTTTGCGCTGGTACCACTGCACTACCCTGCTCCAGTCGGGCACGCTGCCGAGCATCAGCCAGGCAGTGCCGTCGGCATTGTCGGGCGTGGCTTCTTCATCCTCCAGTTTGGCAATGTCGTTCCAGGTCCACTGCAACATTTTAAAATCGCCCGTATCGCGCACCGAATACTGGCAATCGAGGCGGTTACAGGCGCCGTACAGGGTCAGTTCTTTGGGGATGAGCAGTTCCATGGTGGCTTTGGCTACCGGCGAGGGCCAGGAGAGCAGCGTAAAGTCGAGAAATTCACCGGGTATTTCATCGGGCATGTCGTGTTCGGCCGTGCCTTCGACCAGAATGATGTCGCCCGCTTGCAGGTTTTTAAACACGGCGACGCCCCAGCCCATATCGGGAGAATTGACTGTGCCGTCTTTTTTCAACACCTTGACACTGGACACATTGCCGATGAGGCGAAGATCGGCTTCGGTCCAGCGTTTGGCGCCGGCGTCGTTGCGGATGTGGATGACGGCCTTGCGCACCGCTTCCAGTTTTTTGGTTTCAGGCCGGTAGGTAATCTGTTGCGAAAACAGCGAGATCACGGCTTCTTCATCGGGATAACGGCTTTCCCAGGAGCGGTCTTTGGCTGCTTCCGAGAGGTTGAGCGGGGTGAAATAGCCGGTGAACTGCTTCGTGTTTTCCAGTTTTTCGATCTTGCCTTTCAGGTCGTAGCCGCCGCCGCCGAGTTTTTCGGCGCGGCGATACCATGACAGAGCCTCGGCGTCGTTCTTTTTTTCAATATAAATGTCTCCGATGGTTTCGCAGATGTCGGAGTCGTACGGTTCCTGTTCCAGTTGACTCATCAGGGAGGCCAGAGCCTCGTCGGTGCGTTCTTTTTCAAACAGGTAAACGGCGCGCTGATAGGCCAATGCCGTGCGCCAGGGCATGATGGCGATGGCTTCGTCGTAAAGGCGAAGGACGTCGGCAGTTTTTTCTTTCCGTTTGGCGTAGGTAATCAGGGTGTACTGATCGGCGAGACTGAAGGCCTTTTTTTGGCGTTTTGCCGCCTTTTTTTGCTCCTTGTCCAGCTCCTTGTCGGTTTTGGGTTTGTACGATTCGGGTTTGTAAGACTCGTCTTCGAGGTATTCGCCCAGGCGTTCTTTCCATTTGGGCGAATCGTGTTTGTCCAAAAATGACCGCACGTACGATTTCACCTGATCGGTCCTGCCTTTTTCTTTTAAGAAGCCCAGGTAACTGTCCAGAATCATGTAATTGGTCGGAGAAAAAGACAGGATATGCTCCAGGGCAGCCAGGTATTCCGCTTCGTCCTGTTCCTTGTTTATTTTGAGCAAACGGATAAGGTGTTCGGCGAAAGTGGGGGCGCTGACCGTATCCATTTCGCTCAGCAAAGCCTCGGCGCGCTCGCCTTTGTCGTTGGCATCGTAAAATTTGGCCAGCAAAAACCGCCCGGCATCCGAGTCGGGATGTTTGTCGTGGAATCGGAGAAAATGCTCCTCTCCTTCTTCCAGCCGGGCGCCTTTCATGTACGCCTTGGCCAGCAGGTATTGCCGCCAGAAAGCCTCTGGTTCGGCCTGCGCCTTGTCGCGGAAATACCCGAGGTATTCCTGTTCCCTGAACTCGGCCTTCCAGGCTTTGCCGGCCGGCTGGTACCGGCCTTCATAGTCGGAACCCATATCGGTCAGCAGGCGACCGGTGGCCGGATCGGTCAGCCGCAAGACGAATCCGGTGCCGTTCAGGCGGCCTGGCGCCTGGTAGGCGTAGCCGGACTCATCGTCGCCATCGTCGTCGTCTTCGTTGTGCAAGTCGTTGAAATACAGGCGCACACGCGAGTCGCCTTCATCTTCCGGAAATTCAGCCACCTTGACCAGCAGTCGGTGCGTGCCGGCAGGCAATTCGAGGCGCAGCGCTTCCTGATCCCATTGGTCGGTGGCTGCGGGGTGCGCGCGTTCGAAGAGCAGTTGATCGTCGAGCCAGATTTTGACCGGTTCGCTGCACGTTATTTTCAGGTCCACCATGCGGCTGGCCGGCACCGTTACAAAGGTATTGGCGTAATAAGTACCCAGGCCTTCGGCGTTGGGCAGGTAGAAAAAAGCGACCTGGGAGCCGGGGCGGCGAATCTGACGTTTCAGCCAGCTGAATTCGACATCCTGTTCGTTGGCAAAATGGTCGTTGAGGGAAAAAGGCGCGGTTTCCACCGCCGTTTTTTCCACAAATCCGCTGCCGGCAACATTGGTAAACGGCCCGGCGATCGTCCAGTTCCAGTCGGGCGTGATCTTATTGTTAAGGATCTTGCTTTCCTCCAACTTCCGATAGCGAAACAAGGTGTCGGCCTGTTGGGCCATAAACGGCAGGCGAAGGTTTTCCGGAAGGTCCTTTTTGAGCATTTCCTCCGGATTGCCGGTGAACATGTGTCCGAACAGCCAGACGTATTGCGGCGACCAGCTGTTGCTCATCAGCCGGTTGGCGTAGCGGGCATAGTTCTCCTGATCCTGCACCGTTTCGGCCAGGAACAACAAGCCGGTCAGGGCCTGCTCGTCTTGCGGGTTCTGCCGCAACTCGGCTTCAAAGGCTTTCTGAGCGCCCACGAAATTGTTGTCGCGAATGAGGTCCCAGCCTTTGTCCTGGGCATAAATGGACACGGAATTGCACCCGGCAACCAGGGCGATCAAAAGGAAAAACTTGCGCATATCGACAGTAAAGGGTAAGAATGAGGATTGCAACGGGGTTCGAAAGCATCCGCCTGGGGCAAACGATCCATCTGTTTTCGGGAGCCTGATCCTCTTTTCAGGAATAGATGCGCTTCAAAAACAGATTGATTGACCATTGGATGCCATTTACGGGCAAAAGGAAGGATAAAACGCGACAAAAACGCAGCTTGGTGTTAAAAATTGCCAGCGCACCCGGGCAGTTGGCCATTACACATCCATCAGGAGCCCCCCTTGTTACCGTTTGAAACCCGTTTTTTGTCAAAATCCGTTGCGTATCCCAACAAAAAAGGCGCAGTGCATGCGGGGTTTTACCCGCTTTTGCACTGCGCCCCTGCGCTGAGTGGTGTTATTCCGGTTTTTATTCTTTCGAATGGATCAGCAGTTTGCCCGACGCCAGCGTTTTGCCGCCGGCAGAGTCGAGTCGGAAGTAGTACATGCCCGGGCTCACCCCCGAAACATCGAGATCGAACAGGTTTCGGTCAAAGGTCTGCCGCCTGATTTCCGCCCCGCGGGCATCGAAAAGCCGCAGCAATCCGGCGCCCGGGCTGGCCGATTTGAGGGAGAACGTAGCAGTGGTAGCGGCCGGATTGGGGAACACCGTCAGATCGAAGCCCGGCTGGAAACTGACGTTGGAGACGCTGAGGAACTGCTCGCCGACGGTATGTTTCGTCTCGTTGGTCATTACCGGCAGGTTGAAATCAAAGTAAATGGCGGCGTCATTTCGGATGACCGTCCCGTTGGGCAGACCGGCTTTTGGCTGGATGACAAAGTTGAAAAATCCGTGCGAAGCAGCTTCGTTGACATTGCTGTCGGGCAGCATGATATTGCTGAACACTACCTGGAGCACATTTTGTCCGATCAAGTGCCACTCGCAGGGATGACTGCTGCTGCCGCTGCGCAAAGTCGAGAGGTCGAACGCCTGATCGAGCGTATCGAGCACAATAATGTTGAATGCCGTATCGGTACCCGTGTTCTGGAAGCGGATCAGATACTCGATTTCCTGCCCCTGCGGGATGTACCGCTCTGCGCCTACGCCCAGCGGGAAGCCCTGTTTGTCGTTGGGATCGAACGAACTGACGTTGACCTGGCAGTCTCTGTCTTCGAATTCGCCCGCGTCGTTGGTTGGAAACTGCGGCACGATGCCGAGCGAAACGGTTCCCTGGTTGTTTTCACCACAGCCTTCCACCATCGCGCTGATGAGGCTGTTGAGCGGGTGGTAAGGCGCCTGTTGCACCTCCAGTCGCCAGGTAGAGCCATTGGCCGGGATGGTGATCGTCTCGCTCTGGTTTTGATCCAGCAGGAGCGCCCCGCCCACCATTTGTATCATAATATCTTCAATAACAATGTATTCCACAGGCTCGGTCATGTCTTCACCCGTATTGGTGACCGTGAAAACCACGTCGCCCCCCTGGCATTCGCCGACGACCTGAAGATTGGCGCCGTTCCATTGCGGGTCGTTTGGAACACAAAGGGAATCGGGATAAACATGCGCCGTCGAGCAATGTGATTGCCCCTGCTGCGCGTCGCAATTCAGGTGCACTACGACGTTGAAGTTTCCGCATTCGCCCACGCCTACATCGCCAACCGGGAAGGTGTACGTGTTGCCATCGACTGAAGTCCAAGGAATGTCGGACGACTGAACTTCGAGAAAAGGATCGAAGGTCACTTCGACCACAGCGTCTTCGGCGGGTTCCGTGCCTTCATTGCAATAGCTCACGTAATAGGTATTGTCGAAGCACCAGCGGAGGAACGGAGCCGACAGATCGACGGTCATTCGTGGGCAATTATAGGCCACCTGGCCGGCAAAATCAAAGGTGGAAACGGCACTGCCTCCGCCAACGACAAACCCCGTAATCGTATCGTTGCAGGTGCTCCACAGGTTATTGGGGGCTGTGAGGTAGAGGTCGTAGGTGCCAGGTTCGGCGAAGAGGAAATAATGGCCGTCGGAAAAGGTGCTGGCATTGAAATCGCCGTTCGGGCCGTGCGCCGTCACGGTCCAGTTGGGCAGTGCAGTTTCAGCGGCATCCGCCTGGCAGTTGCCGTTTTCGTCTTTTCTGACCCAGCCGTTCGCCGCGTAGAACAAATTGGGGTTGGCGATGGAGCCGCCGTCGGCAATGGCCGTGCCATTCACGTCGCCGACTTTGACGCCGATAAAATCAAGGTTTTCAATGTCGCCGGTCAGCACGCCCGTCACAGCCGATTCGGGAAACGGCGGAGTGAACGGGTCGGTGGGATCGGGAAACACGTAATCGGCCCGCACGAAACGCCAAGAGGTGTTGAACGGCAGTTCGGAGTAGATGCCCAGAATCAGTTTGCGGAATTCGATCGAATCGGCTTCATTGATAACATTGTTGTGATCCGCATCGGCCGCAATGATTTTATAAGGCGAATTGAGGTATTCGATATCGTTGTAGTGCTTGCCGATCAGGACGAGGTCGTAGGTAGTGACTCCGTTGAGCGGGAAGTCGTCTTTCAGAGGCGTGATACGATAATTGACGCCCACCGGCAGACTGACCGAATACTGGCCGGAGGAGGTGGTGGTAATCAGGTAGGAGCCGGTAGGCGGGTCATCATTGCCGACGATATCGACCAGGAGATTCACTTCGTCGAGGCCGTCTCCGTTGGGGTTAAAAAAATGCCCGGAAATGGTCGCGTTTTGGGCCATCAGGCCAAGCGGCTGCCAGAGCGCCAGCAGCAAGGCTGCGACCAGTAGTTTTCTCAAAGAATAGACTTCCTTCATGTTCATAGGATTTAGTCGTAAAGAAACATTCGATTCACGATACAAAAGTGAGTCGATGCCGTCTCGGGATCAAAAACAAAATTGAAACTTTGTAACAATTTTTTTAAATCAATTTTTGATATAATTATTTGTTTTTCAATTTTTTAATAAATTATTTTTGTCTCCTAAAAACTGTCAAATTCCCGTATGGAAAACAGCCGACTTTTGCGTTTGCTGCGCAGTTTCAGCCCGGTCGAGTTGCGCAATTTCAAAAAATTTCTCGGCACGCCTTTTTTCAACCAGCGCCGGGAAGCGCTCGCGCTGTTTGATTTGCTCGAAAAAACACTGAAAACAGGCCAGGATGCGCCCGAAAAACAGGCCGCCTACCGCCGCATCTTCGGCGCGGGCGCACCCGACGACCACCGCGTGCGGCTGGCCATGAGCCATTTGTACAAACTGGCCGCCCGCTTCCTGGCCATTCAGGATTTTCTCGACGACACGCCTGCCGTACAACGCCGGGTCGCAAGAGCCTTTCAGAACCGCCGCCTGCCCGAAATGGCGCGCCTGGCCCTCGCCGAGGCAGAAGAAGCAAGGCTGCGGCAGCCCCTCCGCAACGTCGATTTTTATGAAGAACAATACCGCACCGCGCTGGAAGTCAACCGTATAGCCGTGGCCGGGCAACTCACAGACGCCATCGATTTCCAGCAACTCTCCAACCACCTCGACCTCGCTTTTCTCACCCAGAAACTCTGGCATTCGTGCTTTATGCTCTCCCACCAGGCCGTGGCCAATACCCGCTACGATTTCGGACTGCTCGATGCCGCCCTCGAATATGCCGAGCGCTCGGGAGCGCTGGAAATCCCCGCTGTCGCACTGTATTACTACTGCTATCGGGCCCTGACCGAAGCGTCAGAACACGCTCATTTTCAACAATTTAAAAACCTGCTACTGACCCACGACCGGCTGTTCCCGGCCGAGGAAAGACGCGACCTTTTTATCCTTGCCATCAATTTTTGCATCCGGCAATACAACGCCGGCAATTCAGCCTACCTGCGCGAACAGTTTGATTTTTACCAGGCCGGGCTCGAACGAAAATACTTCCTCACCGACGGGGTGCTCTCGCGCTACACCTACCTCAACGCCGCAACCAGCGGCATGGCCCTGCAGGAGCTCGACTGGGCGGAGCGTTTCATTCACGACTACCGCGACTATCTGCCGGAGGCTCACCGGGAAAGCCTGTTCAGTTTTAACCTCGCACGGCTCGAGTACCAGCGCCAGGCGCGCGGCAATGCCCTGCAATTGCTGCAAAAAACCGATTATAAAGACCTCCCCCTCAGCCTCGCCGCCAAAACCCTGCAATTGAAAATCTTTTACGAACTGGGCGAGTACGACCTGCTGGAGTCCCATTTGAAAGCATTCGGCGCATTCATCCGCCGTAAAAAAATGCTGGGTTATCACCGCACCAACTACCTCAACACGGTCTTTTTTACCCAAAAACTCCTCGAACTGAACCGTTACGACAAAAATGCCGTGGCCACCCTCCGCAGGGAGGTGGAAGACACGGCCGCCGTAGCCGAAAAAGAATGGCTGCTCGGAATGTTATAAACCAAGGAGGGCAGCTACCTGGGCGCGCCGGGGAAGCCGGGACAGAAAATTGAGCAGACCGGCCATGGTGGCGATATAAACAGCGCGATCGTTGCAAACGAAATGATAAACGACCAGGCCGATCAGCACCGCCGCCTCAAACAAGGCAACCTGTATGAGAAAAGCCGTGAAATAGTTGTTCATGCGGTCGTTAGCGGCCGTAAACGAGGCCACTTCTGCTGTTTTTTTGCGAAAAATGGCATACCCGGCAATGACCAGCACCGCCATGAGTCCGATAAAAATGTAGGGCGACCCGACAGATTCGGTCAGCGGAGGAAGGGTGAAATGCAATACCGCGGTGAGTAGAAAAAGGCCGGAAAGCAAGGCGAAGTAAATCACCTGAAGGCGTCGAAACCAGTTTTGAAAAAGTTCTTCCTGTGTATTCATGATTGCAAGTTTTGAAGCAGCCAGGCGCGTTCGGCCACGTCGGACGTTTGTTCCAGTTCGTTGCGCAGTTGTTCGCGTGCGCTGCGGTCGGAGCGCGGGAGGTCCATCAGTTTTTTGGTAAAATACAGCAGTCGTTCGTTGGTCTGGCGGTGGTAGCCGAGGTTTTTCTGGCGGCGAAGATAAGCGCCAAAACTCTGTAAAAGGGAGTCGAGCGCCTGCCATTCGCCCAGTTCATAGTAGATGCGCAGCAGCATGCGGCGCGCATCGAGGTTGTTGAGCGGGTCTTCCAGGTCCACCTGTTGCAGTAACGGCATGGCCCGGGCGTAGTCTTGCTGCTGGAAGTGAAGAAAAGCCAGGTTGTAGCGGTAAATATTGTCGCGTTCGCGGGGGTGAAGGGCCGTCCGGTAAGCATCCAGAAACGCTTCGGCCCAGTCATTTTCCCTCGAAGCCACGGCCAGGCGGATGATATTTTTGTAATTAAAACCAGTCAAAACGCCGTTTTCCATGAGCAGGCCGCGCTCCAGCGCTTCGCGGTAAAAACCCAGGGCCACCCCGACGTATTCGCGTTTGCCGGCGTTCATCCGTCGGATGCAGCCGTTGATGGCCAGAAGATACAGGCCGCGTTGCTCGTCGGCGGAAAAGCGTTCGACGTGTTCGTTCAGGTTTTGGCAAAAAGCATCGAAAGGGGTATTGTCGTCGGGTTGTCGCAGCATCTGGTAGGCATGGTAATACACGGCGATGGCCGGGATACCCAGCAGAGCATCCTGCTCCACCACCTCCAATATGGCCTCGATCAGCCTGAGGCGGTAGGCCTGGCCGGCCACAGCCTCGTGCATAGAAGCAACGCAGGCATGGCGCAGCATTTCGGAGACGTAAAAGATCGTCAGTTCATCGGGCAGGGGTTGAAAATTGAGGCGGGCGGAGCGCTCGTGGCGGGTGGCTTGCTCCAGGCTTTCCTGATGGAGCTGGTATTGCTGAAAATGGTAACGGGCATCGCGCAGGCCGTTTCGTTCGGCGACATTGAGGCTGGCTGCGCGCGTTTTTTGAAAAAAATCATCGATGCCCCGGCGGCGGAGCGCGCGCAGCAGCAGGGGTTGTTGTTCCTGCGGTGCGTTGCCGAGTTCTTCCAGGGTCAGGAATTGCCGGATCAGATCGAGCAGATACGATTGCAGGTGCCGCAACTGACGGTTGTCGTAGGGCTGGCCAGGCAAGGCGGCGGCAAACAACTGCTCGGGGCGCAGGGCCTCCCTTTTTTTCCCGTCGATGTGCCGGATGAGGTACTCGCAAAGCCGGGTCACTTCCTGCCGGCGGTTGAAATATTCGCAGCGGGCCAGCCCGGCCACTTGCCGGCGTTCCTGCGGACCAAGCTGCCGAAACACGCGCAGAAGGGTATTTTCCATTCGGCAAAGCAATGAATTTTTCGACAAAATTTTTTATTAAAATTTGATTATCAACATTTTAAATTATTTAAAACCTCGACAAATCCGCTTTTTTGTATTTTCCGATAAGAAATGGAGACGGCACCTTTGACCCAGATCACATGAACAAGAAAATCCAGCCATGAAAAAAGCCGCGTTTCTTTTACTCGTTCTCACCGGATACGCCTGGTTTGCCGCCGCGCAGGGCAATGCTTTCTGGACGAAAGCGCCAGGGCCCTACGGCGCTTTCGGCGCAACGTCATTTACCCTGACTTCGGACGGGACATTGTACACTGCGATGGACTGGGGATACAGCCATACTGCCGGCGTGCCGACCACCCTTTTTCGGTCGAACGATCAGGGCCAGCATTGGGAAAAAATCACGCCCATGCTGAACGGGCAGCCGATACGCAGTTTTATCAATGTCGGCCCCGGCGGCAATTTCAACGTGATGATTCCGAACGACTCAACCAATGACTACTCGCCAGGAAGCCTCTACCGCTCTTCCGACGGCGGCTCGAGCTGGACCCTGATCGCAACCAACCTAATTTTTTACCGGGTGTATGAAGCGCCCGATGGCAGTCTGATCGGGCGCACGTTCAATGCCAACAAAATTTATCGTTCCACCGATGGCGGCACGACCTGGACAACCGTATTCAATGCGCCCTACACTATCCTGAATTATGAAGACATGCACGTGTTGCAAAATGGTGGCATCACAATCAGGGGCGGCTTCAATGGCACCTATTACTCCTCCGATAACGGCCAAAGCTGGCAGGCCATCGACGACCCGGGCAATGCCGGAGGGGAATTATTTGTCAGCAGCAGTGGCGCCATGTTTTACATGAATGGAGGTGTTTACCGTTCGGCCAACAACGGGCAGAGCTGGCAAATGATCAGCGGTGTGCCGTCGGCCAATTCCTCGCCAGTCGAACTGGCCAACGGAACCCTGTTGCTGGTTACCAGTGACAATGATTTGTATCGTTCAACCAACGACGGCCTCAACTGGCAGCAAATCACCAGCTCCCACCCGCTCAACTACCTGTTGCCGGTACGGCTGGCCGATGGCAGCCTTTTCGCCCACATCAACGATGCGTTCTACCGCTCAACCGACAACGGCGCCAACTGGCAATTTGCCTCCTCGGGCATCGACCTGGCGCATGTGTGGCAAATGGAGTTCCTGTCGGAAGACACCATTTTTGCCTGGACCCGCAACGGCCTCTTCCGCACCTACGACCGGGGAGCGCAATGGACCAAACTGACGGATGAAAACGAGCCCTATTTGCACTCTTATTTCCCGCTCAAACGGACTTTTGATGTAACGCCGGAAGGGCATTTGCTGACGACCAAGGGGAAATCGCTGCTTTGGTCCGACGACCTGGGCGATTCCTGGACCAACATCGCTCCGCCAAACGGCGTCACCATCTGGGCAACGGCGATCAGCCCCGACGGCATCCTGTTCTGCAATTCCAAAACCGCGCAAAGCGGCGCTTCGCAGCGCATGTACCGCTCGGCCGACGTGGGGCAAAGCTGGACCGTGCCGGCCGGCGAAACCATTTCCAATTTCAACCAGATAGCTTTCCACCCTTCCGGCCGCTATTTTGCCACCGGGTACAATATCGCATTGAACGATGAGGGGCCCTGGTATTCCGACGATCAGGGGCAAAGCTGGCTTCCTGTGCCTGGTCTTCCATCCACCCCGGACAACCTGAGCGCCGGCATGCTGTTGATTGACCCCGCCGGAGTAATTTATATCGTCATGTACGAAGGAGCCAGCACCTACCGGCTTTATCGTTCCGACGATATCGGATTGCATTGGGTCGCTTACCCCAACACTTTGCCCGCCGACATGCGCAGCATTTATTTCAATGCCGCCGGGCACATGATTCTTAATGAACAATTCCGGTCGATCGACGAAGGCCTGAGCTGGCAGCCGTTGCCGGCATTCGGCCAAAACTGGTACCTGCTCGATCAACCCCTGTCGCCAGGCCAGTACCTGTACACCAATTTCGCCTTCCTGGGTTTGTACCGAACGGTAAACCCGACCACAGAGGGGGCGTATTTGCGCGGCTACGTACGCAAGGATGCCGACGACGATTGTTCAACGCCCGACGCACAGAACCCGATGCCCAACTGGACCGTGGAAGCCCGAGGGGCCTCCACCTTCGTGGCGACTACCGATCCCCAGGGGCACTACCAGATGTTTGTCGATACCGGCGCCTACCAACTCGAGGCACAACTACCCAACCCCTGGTGGTGGGCCGCCTGTGAAGGGATCGTCGACGTGCAGGCCAGCGTATTGTCAGCGGAATACGACAACGATTTCTCCATGATTTCCACTTCAGGGTGCCCGCTCATGACGGTGGATCTGGCCATTCCGGCGCTGCGGCGCTGTTTTAACAACAACATGTATGTGAGCTATTGCAACCAGGGTTCCGAGCCGGCCGACAGCGCCTGGGTAGAGGTTTCGCTCGATCCTTTTGCCGAGCTGGTATCGGCCAGTGTGCCGTATGCGGATCAGGGGCAAAACGTTTACCGCTTCCTGCTGGGCAATGTGGGGTCCACGGAATGCGGGCAATTTTCGCTGGTCGTGTACCTCGACTGCGATTCCACCGTATTGGGGCAAACGCACTGCTTCTCGGCGCACGCTTTTCCGGACACGCTCTGCCGCTCGATTCCCGACTGGTCGGGCGCCACCATACAAGCCAGCGCGAGCTGCCAGGATTCCGTCGTGCACCTGAGCCTGAAAAACATTACCGACATTCCGTCGGCAGCGCTGGATTACATCATCATCGTGGACGACGTAGTATTGATGACCGGCAACCAGTCTTACGGACCCGGGCAGGAAATCGACATCGACCAGCCGGCCGACGGTCATACCTGGCGCATCGAATCGGAGCAGGAGCCCGGGCACCCCTTCGCCACGCCGGCCAATCTGGCCCTCGCTTTTGTGGAAGGCTGCGGCGGTTTTAACAGCCTGGGTTACGTCAACCAGTTTCCGGTCGACAATTTTTCTCCCTCGAACGACCGCGAATGTGTGGAGAATACCGCCTCCTATGACCCGAACGACAAGCAGGGTTTCCCGATCGGTTCCAGCGCCGAACATTACATCCGCCGGGGGCAGGAGATCGAATACCTGGTCCGCTTTCAAAACACGGGCAACGACACCGCCTTCACCGTCATCATCCGCGACACGCTTTCCGCCTGGCTCGACGCCTCCAGCGTGCAAGTCGGCGCGGCATCGCACCCGTACACCTGGTCGTTGAGCGGAGAGGGGGCGCTGCAGTTCACCTTTGCCAACATCATGCTGCCCGACAGCAATGTGAACGAACCGGCTTCCCACGGATTTGTCAGTTTCCGCATTCGGCAGCAGCCCGAACTGGCCCTGGGTACCCAGATTTTGAACAAAGCCCTGATCTACTTCGACTTCAACGAGCCGGTGGTCACCAACCAGACCCTGCACACGGTGGGCGAATCGCCCTTTGTCGTCGGTCAAAAAACACCCGTTTTACCCGATCCCGGCCAACAGGTATTGGCCTCGCCGAATCCTGCCCGGGATCAGGTTGTTTTACAGGCCTTGCAAATGCCTTTCCGCAATGCGCGCGTCGTGCTTACCGACGGTCGCGGGGTGGCGCTGCGCCAGTTCAGGGCAAACGGGCCTTCCGCCCTGATCGAGCGCGGGAATCTGCCGCAAGGCATTTATTTCTACCGCATTGAAAGCGCAGAAGGCAAGCCGGAAGGCTCGGGGCAGGTATTCTTTATCGATTAACGACTGCGGCGCACCTTTTTGATAAAAAACCTTTGATTGGAGATGACTAGAAGCAATCCATAGTATCCCCCGGTCTTCAAAGGAAGGCCGGGGAATTTTTACTGGAGGCATTCATAAGCGGGCTGCGACAAGCGGTTTTTACCGCTTCCGCACCATCGTCAGGATCGTCGCAATGGCCACGGTCTCGCCCGTTTCATCGTACACATCGACCAGCCACTTGACGATGCCGCGCGGAATGGCAGCAATGCCTTCCCGTGCGGGGTCGTGTTCCTGTTCGATTTTTTCTTTCACCGTCAGTTTCACGCCGATGGTCATACCCGGGTAGACGGGTTTGGTAAAACGGCATTCATCGAGGCCATAGTTGAGCAAAACAGGGCCCTTTTTGGGATCGACAAACAAACCTGCCGCTTTTGACAGGACAAAATAGCCATGCGCCACCCGGCCGGTAAAGGGCGTGCCTTCAAGGGCTGTTTCATCCATGTGGGCGTAAAAATTGTCGCCGCTGACATTGGCAAAATTGTGAATATCGGCGATGCTCACCGTGTGTTTGGCCGTCACGAGCGTTTCGCCAACTTCCAGTTCGTCGAAGTATTTTTTGAACGGATGCACCGGCGTTTCGTGCTGCGCGCCGCCGGGCTGGTATTGGCCGGTCACGGCCGTGAGGTCGGTCGGATGGCCCTGCACTGCGGTGCGTTGCAGGTAGTGCATCACGCCGCGCATGCCGCCCATTTCCTCGCCGCCGCCTGCGTGTCCGGGGCCGCCGTGAACGAGCAAGGGCATTGGCGAGCCATGGCCTGTGCTTTCCTTGGCCGAATCGCGGTTGAGTACGAGCACCCGGCCGTGCCAGGAAGCTGCTTCGAGTACGTATTCGCGGGCGGCGGCGCGATCGTGGGTACAAATGGTGGACACCAGCGAGCCGCGCCCCAGGGCTGCGATTTCGACGGCCTGTTCGATGGATTTATAGGGCATAATGGTCGAAACGGGGCCGAAACACTCCGTTTCGTGGGTGATCAGGTTGTGCAGCGGGTTTTCGTTGCGCAGCAGGATGGGCGGCAGAAAAGCGCCTTTTTCGCGGCTGGCGCCCGTGACCTCGAAGTCGTCGGGATGGCCGTGCACGATAGGCGTGTGGGCGGCGAGGTGGCGCAGTTTTTCGCGCACGCGGTCGAGCTGGTGGCGGTTGATGAGAGCGCCCATGCGTACGCCTTCGACCGAGGGATCGCCCACGAGGGTTTTGGACAGTTCTTTGGAAAGGGCTTTCTGAACGTCGTCGAGCAGGTTTTCGGGCACGAGGATGCGGCGCACGGCCGTGCATTTTTGGCCGGCCTTGGTGATCATTTCGCGGCGTACTTCCTTGACAAACAGGTCGAATTCGGGGGTGCCCGGCACGGCGTCTTCGCCCAGTACGGCGGCATTGAGCGAGTCGGCTTCCATGGTAAACGGCACCGAATGCTCGATCAGGGCGGGGTGTGCGCGCAGTTTTTTACCCGTTTCGGCAGAGCCGGTAAACGTCACCACGTCCTGGCTCCGCACATGGTCGAGGATGCCGCGCCCGGCGCCGGAAATAAATTGCAGCGCGCCTTCGGGCAGAATACCCGAAGCGACGATGTCGTGCACCATGGCTTCGGTCAGAAACGAAGTTTGTTCGCTGGCCTTGACCACTGCCGGCATTCCGGCCAGTAGGTTGACTGCGATTTTTTCCAGCATGCCCCAAATGGGGAAATTAAAGGCATTGATGTGGACGGCAACCCCGCGTTTGGGTGTGAGGATATGGTGGCCGATAAACGTATTTTCCTTGGAAAGGCGGATCGTTTCGCCCTCCACGTAGTACGGCTCGTTGGGGAAACGGCGGCGCAAGCTGCTGTACGCGAACAGGTTGCCGATACCGCCCTCGATATCGACCCAGCTGTCGGCACGGGTGGCGCCGCTGAGATGACTAAGGCCGTAGTAGCGGTCTTTGCGGTCGAGCAGGTACAAGGCCAGGGCTTTGAGCATTCGGCCGCGTTCGTGGAAAGTGAGCCGCCGCAAGGCCGGATTACCGGCTTTTCGGGCATAATCGAGCACTTCGGCGTAATCGATGCCGCCGGAAGCGGCCACGCCGATGATTTCCCCCGTGAGGGCGTTATATTGGGTGGTGCCGTCCCCTTCGCCGGGAGTCCAGCGGCCGAGAATATAGTTTTGAATGGATTTGGACATGTTACCTGTGTTTGGAAAGGACGCGGCAAAAGTACTGTGCCGGACAAGGGGTTTTGCCTAATCCAGACATGTAGATAGATTTTTTTCCTCAACCTGAGACGGTTTTAAAGGTTTAGGCTAACATTGGTTTCAGAATTATCGCCAGCCTATCAGACATGACGCTCGACAAACTCCTGTTCACTTTTTTGCTGCTCCTCGACAGCCTTGTTGTTTTTGCTCAAAATGCCCCTTGCGGCAGCAGTATGTTCCTCGATCAGGCAGCCTTGTCTGACCCCGCCTTTTTGCAGCAAATAGCCGCTCAAGACGCGGCTGCGCGTGGCTTTTTTCAAAATAACGCGATGCCCGAGTACAACGGCAGCGTGGTTACCCTGCCTGTGGTGGTACACCTCATTCACTTCAACGGCCCTGAAAACCTCAGCGATGCGTCGGTCCAGCTGGCCGTTCAGCGGCTCAACGAGGCATTTGCCAACCAGGGGTACTACGACCAGGGTTCGGGCGTCAACGTGCCGGTCCGTTTTTGCCTGGCCACCCGCGCGCCCGATGGCTCGGCGACCACGGGCATCAACCGCGTGGTGTCGCCCCTGACCGTTATGACCCTCGAAGATGACGATTTTGCCATCAAAAACCTCTCCCGCTGGGATACCAAACGATACATCAATATCTGGATCGTGCGTTCCATCTGCACCCAGGCGCAGGGCTGCGGCATTGTGGGCTACGCGTCGTCGCCGGCCTTTCACGGGGCGGGCAACGACGGCATCGTGCTGGAAGCCAACTACTTCAACGGCGCGCCTGCTACCAGCAGCCCCGGGCCTCACGAAATGGGCCACTACCTCGGCCTGTACCACACTTTTGAAGGCGGCTGCACCAACGACGATTGCCTGAGCGACGGCGACCGCGTGTGCGATACGCCCCCCGATCAGAGCACCGCGGGTATTCCCTGCGGCCAAACCGTCAACTCCTGCTCTACCGATACCCAGTCGGGCCTGAGCGCCGACCTGCCCGACGATACCAAAAACTTTATGGACTACGGCGACGTGGCCTGCCGGCACGATTTTACCGCCGGCCAGTCGGCCCGTATGGAATTTTTCACCCAAAACACCCGCCAAAGCCTGCTGGATTCCGACGGATGCGGCCAACCCTGCCCGGCGATCGTCAGTTCGGACTTTATGGCGAGCAATGCCATCGTCGCGCTTGGCAGCACCGTGACATTCAGCAACCAAAGCCAGAACGCCGCCAGTTTTATCTGGACCCTCGACGGCACACCGTTTTCCACCCTTGCCAATCCTGCCTTTACGTTCAACAATACCGGCGCCTACACCGTGACCCTCACCTCGATCAGCGCCGACCCGGGGCTGTGCCCTTCTCAATCGAGCACGAGCATCATTCAGGTGATCTGCCCGGTCAGCGCTGATTTTCAGGTCAATTCCATTGAAGTGTTTACCGGGGGCACGGTTGCGCTGACCAATACCAGCCAGGGGGCCGGGCAATTCCAGTGGTTTGTCAACGACGTGCCGCAAGGGCCGGCGCTCGCTTCGTACACATTCGATATGGCCGGCGCCTACGAAATCCGCCTGGAAGCATCCAACGGCCAATGCAGCACCTCGAAAACCCTGGTGGTAACCGTGCAGGACTCGTGCAAGGGCAGTTCTTTTCAAAAATACTACGGCACCGGCAACGACGAACGCGGCGTAGCCTCCATCGTACTGGCCGACGGCAATTTTCTGGTCGGCGGCGACGGCGTCGTGCCGGGCGCATTGCAGGAAGTCTTGTTGATCAAAACCGACCCTGATGGCAATGTGATCTGGTCGAAACGGTTCGGGACGCCCGCCGGCAGCGAGTCGCTTCAACACCTGGCGGCCCAGGCCGATGGCGGGTTCGTCGCGCTGCTCAGCAGCAATACCTGGGCGAGCTACAACGACGCAACAGTGGCCGGTTTTGATAACGACGGGCAGTTGTTGTGGCAAAAAAGGCTGATCACGCCTGGTGCAGATGAATTGCGCCGAATTGTCGCCACGCCCGACGGCGGCTGGATTGCCTGCGGCTACGTGCAGCCTGCGCCGCCGCAAAAAGCTTCCGCCTGTTTCCTCAAACTCGACGCAGCGGGCAACCAGCAGTGGATCAGCACTTATGGCATGCCCAACGCGGATTGTTACGCGACCGACATTGCGGTAGCGGAGGATTCGAGTTTTCGCGCCTGCGGTTATTTCATTTTGTCCGGCACCCGCGACGCACTCATGTTCGAACTCGACAAGGACGGAAACATGACACTTGCCCAGACCGTGGGGTATCAGATTGCCGACCGGGCGTTGTGGTCGGTCGATGTACGCCCCAACTTTCTGGGCCCCAACATCTATTTCGCAGGAGAAGAAACGACGAACATCGGGGATGAGCCTATGGGATTGTTCATCAATAAAGCACCTGGAGGTAATACCATCACCGGCAATGCCTATCAGCTTCAAGGTCAGGGCCTTGTATTTTATGACGTAAAAAATATCGCGGACAACAAGATCACCATCGCGGTTGGCCTGCCTGCCTCCCAGCCGCAACCGAAAGCGATCCTTTTTAACCTGGACCTGAGCACTGACTATAGTGTGGTGCAACAATACGCGGGGAAGGGCCAGGCATCGGTTGCCTATGTCGAAAATACCCCCGAAGCAGGCGCCTTGTACACCGGCCGCAGCAGCGACGGCGGACAACAGGATATCTTTTTCATGCGCGCCAACTCGATCGGGGTCGCCGGGGTATGCCCGCAGGAGAAAGTGTATCTGGACAATTTGTCATTTCCCCCCAACAACGTCAACCAGACGGTAACTTTGAACAGCACGCAGGCTTTCCCCGTTGAAACGGTTCAGGATATGTCGGTCTCGGGCTATGCGTTGAGCGCAGGCGAACCTTGCGCGCCTTCCTGCCTTATCCCTCCGTGCAAAACCGCCTGGACGGAGTATTTTGAAGACGTCAATTCGCTGACGGTGCTGAGTGCCGTGATCGAGGCGCCCGACGGTACGTTTTACGCGGGCGGCTGGCGCAACAACCAAACCCTGCTGGTCAACTTCAGTCCCGACGGCTCAGTCTTGTGGAGCCGGCAATTTCATTGTTCCGAGCGCAACGACCGCCTTCAGGACCTCATGCTGGACAGCGACGGCAACATCGTGGGCGTGGGCAATATCGAAACGGCAACCCTCGTCTTCAACGGCTATGCCTTCAAATACAACCCCGTGACAGGCGTGTTGATTTGGGTTAGGGAAGAGTCGCAAAACAAACGCTCGCGCTTTACCAGCATTCAGGAACTGGGGCCGGGCGGCAATTACCTGATCGGCGGCGCATACCCCACGGGCACTTCTTCCGGCGACCCGGATTTCGACCCCGTGCTGCTGGAAGTGGCGCGCAATACCGGAGATTTGCTGACCAACAACTGGAACCAGTCCTTCGACCTGGATAAAAACGAAGAACTGCGGTCGGTGCGGCGCAAAGGCAATTTGATGTACGCCGTCGGCAAATCGGAGACCCCGCCGCCCGGCAGCCTGCGCAAGCCAGTGATCTACAAGACCGACCTGAACGGCAATCCCGTTGATCTTTGGAGGATCGTCGTGCCATCCGCCATCGGCGAGCCTTCGCTGGAAGCAGCCGATATTGCGTTCGACGGCGATTCGATGGTCATTGCGCTTCAGGGTCGTTTCGACACCGCGGCTTCGTTGCTCACCAAACAGCTTGCCCTGGTGAAAGTGGCGCCCAACGGACAGGTTTTGTGGCTGCATCGTTACACCATCGACGACCTCAATGCCGTGACGGTCAACAATATCGTGCAAAGCCTCATCGCAGGCGACGACGGGTACTACGTCCTCACCCGCGAATTTTTGTTCAAAACCGATAAAAACGGCAAATTTTCCTGGATCAGACATACTTACGGCCGACACGAAGCCGGCCGCAATCTGGTGGCTGAGCAAGGCAACGCTGTGTTTCTGGTGGGCAAAAACACAGCGCCCGGCGGGTTGTTTATCGCGCGTTACCTGGCTTCCAATGGCGATGCCGGCGCTTTTTGCGGACAGGATTTCGGCATCTCCGTCACCGAAGAAACACTGACCGATGCCACCGTCGAGCCCTTCTCCTGGAATCAATATGCCAGCCCGCTGTTGCTGCAAACCAATGCAGCCTCGCCCGCCCCGGTCGATCTAGGCGACGTCAAATACCTCTGCGGCGCCCCCTGTACGGAAATCTGCGCCAACGGCCGCAGCGACGATTACAACAACCTTATCGACTGCGTTGATCCTGCCTGCGAATGCATCGCCTGCAACAACGAACAAGCGCGCATCTGGTATTTTGGCAGCCATGCCGGTCTCGATTTTTCAACCGAACCGCCCACCATTCTGACCGACGGCGCCACCGACAGCCCAGGTTCGACGGGGGTCATTTGCGATGCGGCCGGCAACCTGCTTCTTTATACCGACGGTGAAACCATTTACAACCGCGCACACCAGCCGCTTCCCAACGGGGCAGGTATTTTTGGCAGTAAAAACTCGCTGAGCAACCTGTTGATCCCGCTCAACAGCGCCCTGTTCAATTTCTACCATACCAACAACAGCAACAACTTTTACCCCTATTTCTCAGGTATCGATATGAATCGGGGCCAGGGATTTGGCGACATCAGGCTGCTCGACGGGATTGCCGAGAAAAATCAGGTTATCGACCTGACGCCGATGGGCGACAAGGTGGCGGCAACCACGTCCTGCTCGGTGTTCAACACAAGATGGGTCGTGCGCAAACGCAGAAACGCCGCGCAGTTTTACGTCACCCAGGCTTTGGCCGACAACAATATTGTTGCACAATCTTTTTCCGTCGATATCGGCGAAGCAGACCAGAATCCCGCCAACAGCAACCTGCTCGCCCAACTGAAATTCAACCATGCCGGCGATCTGCTTGCCGACGCTCTGCCCAACTCGGCAGGCTTCGACCTGATGCGTTTCGACCCCTATCTGGGCAGCTTGTCCGATGTTGTGTCGATCCGCCAAAGCGATCTCGCAGGCGTCTATACGCTCGAGTTTTCGCCCAACGACCGCTACCTGTATGCCGCGACTCCTACCAAATTGTATCAATTTGACCTGATTTCGGGCAATGCCGAAACCATCAAGGCTTCGCGGGTGACGCTGGCAAGCAGTGCAACTCCGCGTTTCGGCGCCATTCAAATGGGCCCTAACGGCAAATTGTACATTGCTCCGGGCGCCAGTGCCCCCGCCGATGCGCTCGACGTAATTTTCTACCCCGACCAGGCGGGCGCCGCCTGCCAATACCAGGCCAATGCCCAGCCCCTCGGCACAGGCCGGGTGCGATACGGGCTGCCCTACATTGCCCCATGGCTGCTGGCTGCCGGTTTGCCCATCCGGATAAATGGCCCTGACTCCCTCTGCGGTTTGCCGGCTCAGGGCATTTACACCCTTAATTCGCCCCTGTGCAGCGGCGCCGACAGCGTCAGATGGGAGCGCAGCGGCGGCACGGGCGGCCTGTTCAATGTGGAGGATTATTTCGTTCAATTTCAGGACACTGGCGCCTACCGGCTGGTCGCCAAAGCCTGGTTCGAATGCGGCCTGAAAACCGATACCTTTTACATCACGGTGACGGACAGCGAGGCGCCGGCGCTCAGCCTGGGGCCCGATATCAAGGTGTGTGAAAATGGCGTCTTCCAACTCGATGCAGGTCCGGGGTTCGCCCGCTACCGATGGCAGGATGGCGCCGCTGAGCAAACCTTGACTACCTCCTTTCCCGGCACCTACTGGGTCACGGTCTGGGACGCCTGCGGCAATACGCAGACCGACACGGTTTCCATCAGCGTAGATCCCGGGTCGCAACTTGATCTGGGACCCAACCGGGTCGTTTGCCGCCTGGCCGGTACGAATTTTGAACTACCCGACAATTTCGTGTCGTGGCAGTGGTCGCCCGCTATTTCACTCAGCTGCGACACCTGCCCTGCCATCGCTGTGTATCCCGAAAACGCGGTCAACTACGTCGTTACGGCGCAAAATGCCGACGGATGCCTCAGCACGGATACCGTTCGCGTCAGTCCGCAAATCCTGAGTGTAGTGCTCGACACAATGGTCTGTATCGGTGCGCCGCTCGAATACCAGGGGCAAAGCCTGCCCTCGGGCGCCGACACCACGCTGGTGCTGGATTTCGTGACGCCAGAAGGCTGCGACCTCGAACTGACAGCCATCATCAGCCTTTTTCCGCCCTTGCAGGTGCAATTGCCGGCAGACACCAGCCTGAAAATCGGGGCGGAAATTTCACTGCCGGCAGCGGCTGTGGGCAGCCCCCCGTTGCGCTACCACTGGGCGCCCCCTGACGGCCTGAGCTGCGACGACTGTATGAGCCCGGCAGCAGCCCCGCTGCAGACCATTACGTACGCCGTATCGGTCACCGACGCAAACGGCTGCACCGCTTCCGATGCTATCACACTGACGGTGAACGACATGTGCACGGTAAGGGCGCCAACGGCATTCAGTCCAGACGGCGACGGCACCAATGATACGTTTTATCTGCTGACCGACCCCTGTGTGCACAGGATTCGGTCGCTGCGCATCTGGTCGCGCTGGGGCGAAGAAGTGTACAGCGGTTACAACCTGGACCCCAACGACCCGTCGTCCGGCTGGGATGGCAAGGTGAAAGGCCGCGACTTCCCTTCCGACGTGCTGTTCTGGTCTGCCGAGCTGGTGTATTACGATGGCCGCACCGAGCGCTTCAAGGGCGAATTATCATTGTTGCGGTGATTCGGCCCTGGTCGTATCAAGGCAAAAAATGCCCGTTTTAACCGTTTTTTGGCCCGTTTGAGCCTACAAACGCTTGGGTTGCGTTCGGTGGTTTGCGCTTTTTTGTGGTTAGGAACAATAACCACAACACAAGCGTAATTGTCATGAAAAATCAGTTTTTCTGGATGAGCGGTTCCGCGCTCGCAGGCGCCTGCCTGGCATTGCTGGGCGCCGGACTTATGGGTTGGCACACGCAAGCTGTGCAACAAAGCGCTTCCAACTCTCTTCCTGCCCATTACACAGGATGGTCGGAGGGCCAGGGGTCTTCGGTAGTGGCCGATTTTACCGGTGCAGCGCAGGCGGCTTTGCCCGAAGTAGTGCATATTCAGGCCACCATGCACCGCAGCGGACGGCAGGCGGGAGGTATGCAGCCATTTGATTTTCAGGATCTTCCTGCGCCGTTCCGCCATTTTTTCAGTATTCCGCAAACGCCCGTTCCCGACAGCCCGCAAGGCAACGACGAAGAAGCGCAAGGCTCAGGGAGTGGTGTTATCCTGAGTGCCGACGGTTTTATCGTCACCAACAACCACGTGGTTCGCGACGCCGATGAGCTGACCGTGACACTCAACGACAAACGCAGGTTTACGGCCAAAGTAATCGGCACCGACCCGTCAACCGACCTTGCCGTGGTCAAAATTGACGCCGAAGGGCTGCCGTTCATGCGTTTTGGCAACTCCGACGAGGTGCAGATCGGGCAGTGGGTGGTTGCCATCGGCAACCCCTTCAATCTGTCGGGCACGGTCACAGCGGGCATTGTGAGCGCCAAAGGCCGCGATTTGCATATCGTTCAGGACAAGGCGCCGGTCGAGAGTTTCATCCAGACCGATGCCGTCGTCAACCCCGGCAATTCGGGTGGCGCCCTCATCAATCTGCAGGGCGAGCTGATCGGCATCAATACCGCCATAGCTTCGCCGACCGGCGTATATGCGGGGTACGCTTTCGCCATACCATCCAATCTGGTAGCAAAAGTGGTCGATGACCTGCGACAATTCGGCGTGGTGCAGCGCGGCTATCTGGGCATCACCATCCGCGACAACACGCCTGAACTGGCCGAAAACAGCCACCACAAGTTCGCCCCCGGCGTGCTGGTCGACAGCCTGGTCGCCAACAGCGCAGCAGGCGCCGCGGGCGTGCACAAGGGCGACCTGATCACTCATGTGGACGGCCAGGCCGTAAAATCAGCGCCCGAACTGCTCGAAATCGTCGGGAAACACCGCCCCGGCGACAAACTCAATATCAGTGTTCTGCGCGACGGCGACGAACGAACCCTCAGCGTCATGTTGAAAAACCGCGACGGCAACACCGACCGTGTTACCAAACAAGACCACGACGAGGTGCTGAACGCCCTCGGGGCCGAATTCGAGACCCTCGACGCCCGCGAAGCAGAGCGCATGGGCATCGGCGGCGGGGTAAAAGTCACGCGCCTCGGCGCCGGAAAAATTGCCAACCAGACCGATATGCACGAAGGTTTTGTGGTCGTCCGGGTAAACAACATTGCAGTACGTACGGCCGAAGAACTTGCCGCTGCAATCGAGAAAGCCAATGGCGGCGTCATGCTCGAAGGCCTGTACCCGGGAAGTTCGGGCACCTATTATTATGCCTTCGGCAAATGACCGAAGGCAGGCAGGCATGGGCTAATTTGGCCCATGCCTGCCAAAATCCCTTAATTTTGCACCATGCCACGACTTGAAAAAATGCGGCAAATCAGCCCGCGATTTTACTGGCGGATAGCGGCCGGCAGCACCCTGCTGGTCGCCTTGTTATTCGGCATGGGAGCCATCTTTCGCAAGGGGTTCGACACGACAGCCTATTGGCGGGAGGCCTTGTTCGGCTTTTTATACACCGGCCTGATGTGGTGGTACAACCTGAGTACATTTCCGGTGCTGGAGCGCATGTTTATGCGACGCAGTACGTATCGCACCAGGGCGCTGGTGCGGGCATGCAGCACCATTCTGGCGGGTTTTCTGGTTGTTTGGCTCGACGAGCGCCTGCAGATTCTGCAAATCGATTCCACCCTGGCCGAATACGCCTACCCCGAATATTCCAACGAATTCAGGGCAATGCTGGTAGCCGGCGCCGTCGTGCTGCTGGCTTTTTTGCTCGATACGGTCAAACGTTTTTACCAAACCCGCTGGGAAAACGAACGGCTTGAGCACGAAAACGCCCTGGCGCAATTCGAGATGCTGAAGCAGCAGGTCAATCCGCATTTTTTATTCAATTCTTTCAACATTTTAAAAACCCTCGTTAAAAACCACGACGGTAAAGCAGAGGAGTATGTTGTCCGGCTGGCCGAACTGTACCGCGGCCTGCTGGCAGTCGAGCGGAGGGAAAAGGTCACCCTGGGCGAAGAAATGACCGCACTCGATCATTATTTGTTTATGTTAAAAGCGCGGTTTGAAGACAAGATCCAGTTCGAACGGCGGATCGACGCCGCGTTGCTGCAGAGTGCCATCCCGCCGTTTACCCTTCAAATGCTGGTTGAAAACGCCATCAAACACAATGTTGTGAGTCATGACGCGCCCCTGCAAATCGAAGTGTTTGCGGATGGCCAGCAACTTGTCGTACGCAACAACCTGCAACCCCGGCGCTCGACCGACGAGGGTGCGCATATCGGCCTGGCCAACATCAGCCGGCGTTATTATTTGCTCACCCGGCAGGAAATCACCATTGAAAAATCGGACAAGTATTTTGTCGTACGCTTGCCCATCATTCCGGCTCGATCATGAAAATACTGATAATTGAAGACGAATACCGCACGGCGCTTGATCTGCAGGCTACCCTGTTTGAACTGGAGCCCGACGCCATGTTTCTGCCCGTGATCGATACGGTAGCGGCCGCTGTGCGTTTTTTTCAAACCCAGGCCCCGCCCGATCTCGCATTTTTCGACGTCCAGCTGGCCGACGGGGTTAGTTTCGATGTGTTTGAAGAAGCGGAGGTGAAGTGCCCGGTGGTGTTCTGCACCGCCTTCGACGAATACGCGCTCCAGGCTTTTCAGACCAACGGAATCGATTACGTACTCAAACCTTTTGATCGGACGGCCATTGCGCGGGCGCTCGACAAGGTTCGCCGGCTGGAGAATTACTTCCAGCACAGAGTATCCGGCGAACGACTGCCGGCGGGCATTCGGCCCGCTACGCGCAAAAGCACCTTTCTCGTCAGCCAGCGCGACAGGCTCCTGCCCATTGCGGCAGAGGATGTGGCCTATTTTCACATCGAGCATGAAGTCACGTTTCTGCACACCTTCGACGGGCGGCGTTTTATCGTGAGCTTCACCCTGGAAGAACTGGAGCAAAGCCTCGATCCCGATCAGTTTTACCGGGCCAACCGCCAGTTTCTGGTCAATTTCAGGGCGGTGCAGGAAGTTCAGCAATATTTTGCCCGCAAACTTTTGTTGAAACTAAACGTCTCCACGCGCGACGCGCTGGTCGTAAGCAAGGCCAAGGCCGGCGATTTTTTGCGCTGGATGGAACGCATATAGCCCTTGACATTTTAACCCGGGTTTTGCCCGCTTCAAAGCCCCGACTGCCCGTCTGTCGGGGTTTTTACTTTCACAGGGAAGGGCCGGGCTGCACTTTTGTACCAGTCATCCGATTCAGGGATGCAAACGCAGTCCAACAACATTTTTCAACATTATTAAATGTCATTCCTATGAAAAAGACCCTCTTTGCCTGCTTCCTGAGCTTGTTCGTTGCCGGTGTGTACGCCCAAACGCCTGCCGCCAACAACACCCAGAAACCTCATCCGACGACGCAGTCATCGCTGAGCAAAGCCCCCGCCACCGGCACTTCCTCCGCCGTACAATCGCCGGCAGTAAGCAAGGCGCCCTCCCAAAACCCGGCAACCAATACGGCAACCGCCAAGCCGCAGGCCGCTTCGCCGAAACCCTCGACCGGCAACGCAAAATCGACCGGCGCAAAATCGTCGGCCAGCGCAGGTAAAGGCATGAAAAAACACCACACGGCTCGCAAAAAAACGTCAACTTCTTCGAGCAACACCGCCAAGGCTCCCGCAAGCAAACCAGCCTCCGGCACTGCCCCCAAAAGCAACGGCAACAAGAACTGAGAAGGAGTAGCGGTTAATCCAGGATTGATTCTGGAATTGTTTTCCCCGCGCAGGAGTCGCCAGATACCGCGCGGGGATTTTTACGGATTCAACAATCGCAAATAAAAAAGGCTAACATTCTGGACATCAGAATGTTAGCCTTTAAGTTGTCGGAACAGTAGGATTCGAACCTACGACCTCACGCGTGTGAAGCGTGCGCTCTAAACCGACTGAGCTATGCTCCGCAATCGGGCGGCAAACTTACGGCGCTTTTTCGTGGGCGGCAAAAACGGGCGCTGTTTTTTTCGGCACACGGCGAAGGGTGTCAATAGCCGTATCGGGAGGCAGTGCTTGTCAGGGCTGCTGCAAAGTCCTGTCGGCCGCGCAGCGCAGCGGCCGTATGCAGCAAATGCTCGATTCTGGAGCGAAAGTAATCGTGCAGCTCGTTATCGGCGATCAGGCGGCAGGCTTCTTCAAAAGCGGTCACAGTAGGCGGGAAAAAGGTGTCCTTGACGTAGCCGCGCTGGTCGAGGTATTGCACGGCCTGTTCGGGCCAGTAGAGCAGAACATCGGCCAGATGGTGCGGAAAAACGGCTATTCTTTTGAAATCGCCGGTGATTTTGCGGAGCCGACTCGTACGGGCCCTGTGCCGCCGGGAGCGGCGTTCGGGGAAAAAGTGTTTGAAGATTTTCTCTTTAAAAGCCGTCAGCAATGCTTCCTGATGGGGGGCATCGCCAAACTCCATCTGGCAATACTGCTTTGCTTCGCGGAAACGCGTGCAAATTTTCAGGATCTCCTTGACCAGTTCTTCCTTTTCGAGTTGTTCGAGCCGCTGGGTGAGCTGACGGGTGCTTAGGGAAGGCATGGGGCAAAGGTAGGGCGAGCCGCGGAAAATTCGGATCAGGAAGAATCTCCTGCACCTTGCCTTTTGCAAATCCTGCACCGGCAATCGGGAAATTTAAATGTCTAATCCGGGTATTACTGAAAGATGTTGCTGAACAGGTCGGGCGAAAATCCAGTTGCTGTTATTGGAACAAGCGGGGACAGTTAAACTCCGGCGTATCGTCAGTTCTTTTAACAACCGGATGTTATCAAATACAAAAAAACAATGGGCAAAACCAGAAATAAAAACTGATACATATAGAAAAAAGTCCGGTTGAAAAACGGGGATTGTTTAAACCAACTACAAAATTCCTCTGCATCCTGACGGGCGCCAACAACCACAAGTTATAATTTCATTTTTCAAAAAAATGGCCTTCCTGATATTGCGCCGAGCCGCAAAACTACCGTATTATTGTAGCCTGCCGAGTTGAACATTTACTCACCTTTATAACCCGAACCCAATGGCTTCCTTCACCTCGGAACTGTTGCTTAAAATCCGTTCACTCCGCGCCAGAAGAAAACTGTCCCAAACCGAACTCGCCGACCATCTGGGCATCTCCCAACCCGCATACAGTAAAATCGAAGCTGGCGAAACGGACATCAAACTGTCGCACCTGGAAAGTATCTCCACCGCACTGGATATTCCCCTGGACCAACTGATTGTCCAGCCGGTCGATGATCTGGTACAACGCACAGCGTAATACCCGGGTTCGATCAACTTTTTTCCACGGGTGCTTTCCCCTTCGTAACTTTGCTTGCATACGGCACAACCGTCATGCGCATTCTACTTATTGAAGATGAAGTAAAAACCATCCTGTCGCTCCGGCAAGGACTGGAAGAGCATCAGTGGACGGTCGAAATAGCCTACGATGGAGATACCGGACGGCGGCTCGCGCTGAAAAACGAGTATGACGTGATCGTGTCCGATATCATCGTACCGGGCATCAACGGACTCGAATTGTGCCGCCAGCTCCGCCGGGAAGGCCTCAAGACGCCGATTATGTTGCTGTCGGCCCTCGGCGAAACCGACGACAAGGTGAGCGGCCTCGAGGCCGGCGCCGATGATTACCTCACCAAACCATTCGAGTTTCGCGAATTCCTGGCCAGGGTCAAGGCCCTGGCCCGACGGCCGACAGGCACCTTTCAGCCCGACAATATGCTGCGATTTGCCGATCTCGAACTCGACCAGTATGCCCGCGTCGTACGAAGGGCGGGGAAAACCGTCAGCCTGACCCCCCGTGAATTTGCCTTGCTCGAATTTTTTATGCGCCACCCCGGCAGGGTGCTTTCCAAGACTGAAATTGCCGAGAAGGTATGGGATGTCGGGTTCGACACCGGCACCAATGTGGTAGAGGTTTATGTCAACTACCTGCGCAACAAAGTGGACAAAGGATTCGGGCAACGCCTTATTCATACCCTTTTTGGCCAGGGGTATGTGTTGAAAGAAGAGGCGTCGGAATGAATTTCGCAGTTTGTGCGAACCGTCCGCCGTTTGCAATTTGTCCAGTTTGGTAGAAAGCCTGCATTTTTGATTTGGAATCAAATTTTCTTTCTTCTTTTGCGAAGCAAACAGCGTTTCAGAAAAGACGGTGTTTCGTTTAGTTTTCTTTCTGAAATCAAACGTTTCTGCGTATGAAGCAATTCAACAAATTTTTGACTGCCAGTCTTCTTTTTCTCAGTTTCGCCTATGCTGCCTCGTCCCAGATCGTCGTGCGGGGCAAAGTGCAGGATGCACTTAGCGGAGAAGACCTGATCGGTGCTGCAATTCAGATTGTCGGTGTGGAAGGAGGGGCAGTCACTGACTACGAAGGCAATTTTGCTGTCAAAGTACCTGCCCTGCCTGCGACCCTGAAAATCTCATACACCGGCTACTCCGCACAGGAAGTCAGCGTGGAAAGCGCCGATGAACGCATTTCGATCAAAATGGAAACCAATGCCATCGTGATCGAAGAAGCCGTTATTCGCGGCCAGCGCATCGACGACCGGCAGAAATCGGCGCCGCTTACGGTGGAAAACCTCGATGCGATCGCCATCAAGGAAACCCCCGCCGTCAGCTTTTACAACGGCCTTGGCAACCTCAAAGGCGTAGACCTGACCACAGCCTCGCTGGGATTCACCATCATCAACATGCGGGGTTTCAACTCCACCAGCCCCGTGCGCTCCCTGCAAATCATCGACGGGGTGGACAACCAGGCGCCCGGCCTCAATTTCTCCCTCGGCAACTTCCTGGGCTGCTCCGAACTCGACGCCAATGGCGTAGAACTGGTAGCCGGCGCGAGCGGTCCGTTTTACGGTCCCAACGCCTTCAACGGCGTGATCAGCATTAAAACCAAAGACCCTTTTATCCACAAGGGGCTTACCGCCTCGGTTAAAGGCGGCGAACGCGACCTTTTTGAAGGCTGTATCCGCTGGGCTGATGCATTTAAAAACAAATCCGGCCACGATGCTTTTGCCTATAAACTCAACTTCTTTTACCTGCGGGCCTACGACTGGGTAGCCGACAACTACGACCCCGTGTACGGGACCGAAGCCGGTCGTTATTTCACACCGCAGGAAAATCCGGGGCGCTACGATGCCGTCAACCGCTACGGCGACGAGTACTACGCCGGCTTCGATGCCACCGGTGAGTCGGCATGGGCGCAGTTTTACGGCCTGCAGCAATACCACCGCTCAGGCTACAACGAAGTGGATCTGGTCGATTACAACACCCGCAACTACAAGGCCAGTGCAAGCCTGCATTTCCGACTCAACCCGGCCAAGGATTATGAATCGACCGAGCTGATTCTGGCCTCGAGTTTTGGCAGCGGCACCACGGTGTATCAGGGCGACAACCGTTTCAGCCTGCGCAACATTCTTTTCTTCCAAAACCGCCTGGAAATACGCCAGAAAGACAAGTTTTTCCTGCGCGCCTACTCTACGAACGAAAACGCGGGCGACTCCTATGACCCTTATTTCACGGCACTACGCCTGCAGGAATCGGCTAAAAGCAACGATATATTCCGGGGCGACTACACCAACTTCTGGGCAGCGCAAAATTACTCGGGGCGTATGACCGCCCTGGGCTATCCGCAACTGGTGTTCGATCCGGTTACCTTCACTTTTACGTTCGACGATGCAGCGGCCACGCAGTGGTTCACCGATTATCGCGATACGCTTGCGGCCTGGCACGCGGCGGCGCTCGAATTCGCCAACAAACAATCGACACGCCCCGACACCAAATCCTACGACTTATACCAGCCTGGCTCGCCTGACTTTCAGCGGGAATTCGACCGTATTACCCAGACCAAGTCGGGCAGCTACGGCGGCACGCGTTTCTTCGACAAATCGGCGCTCTATCACGTGCATGGCGAGTATCAGTTCCAACCGCTGTGGCTCGAGCGCTGGGTCGTCGGCGGCAATTTTCGCCTGTACACGCCCCGTTCGGAAGGCACGATTTTCTCCGATACCATCACCCATACGTACGGGCCGGGCGGCGTGGTGCTCGACTCTTCCTACCGCAAGATCACCAACTACGAGTTCGGTATTTACACCGGGGTGGATAAAAAGATCCTCAACGACCGTTTTATCCTCTCGGGAACTGTACGTGTAGACAAAAACCAGAATTTTGACTGGCTTGTTACCCCGGCTGCGTCGGTGGTGTACACCCCCAACAAGACCAATTTCCTTCGCTTCTCCTTCTCCTCGGCTATTCGCAACCCGACGCTGACCGATCAATACCTGCAACTGAACGTTGGGCGGGCAACCTTGCTGGGCAATCTGGACGGCTTCACCAACCTCATCAGCCTGAAATCATTCCAGGATGGCCTCAAAGCCAACAATTACAACCTGTTTGAGTATTTTGACGCACCGCCGATTCAGCCGGAGAAAGTCAAAACCTTCGAAGTAGGTTATCGCACAACCCTCTTCAATCGCTTGTATATCGACGGCGGATATTATTTCAATATTTACAACGATTTCATTGGCTACAACATCGGTATCGATGCCGTTATCTCGCAAGGGGTGCTCAACCCGGCCAGCATCAAGGTGTATCGCGTAGCGGCCAACTCGACCAATCAGGTGACTACGCAAGGCTTCAATGTGGGTATGAACTACTATTTCAGCGATTTCTATCAGCTGAGCGGCAATTACTCCTGGAACAAACTGAATAAACTGGATGTCGACGACCCGATTATTCCGGCATTCAATACGCCCGAGCACAAATTCAATATTGGCCTGTCAGCACGCGACCTGCCGATCGGCAAATTGAAAAAAACGGGCTTCAATGTGAATTACAAGTGGATACAGGGCTTCCTGTTTGAAGGTTCACCGCAGTTTACCGGCGAAATTCCGACGTACGACATGGTCGACGCGCAATGGAACTGTGAACTCGAAAGCCTGCATACTGTTTTGAAAATCGGTGCTACCAATATCTTTGGCATTACCCCCCTGTTCCGCAGTGATGCCGAAAACGGGGGCCGGTCCAAGATCAAAGCCATGTTCGACAACCGCCAGTATCAAACTTATGGCGGCCCCCGTATCGGACGCCTGGCGTATATTTCACTGGTATATACTTTTGAGAAAAAAGACTGATTATTTGTGAAAGATTGTCAAGGTTAACAGGGGTTGATAAAGGCTGAACTGTCCATTATCAACCCTCATCAACCCTTAACAACTGTAATCAACATTCATTGCAACCAACCATTCTACATCACAATCCTCTGACAATGAAAAAATTACCTGTACTTCTTCTGCTGATTGCCAGCTTCGCCTCTGGTATGATCACGGCACAAACCCGTTATCTGCAGCCCGTGTTCGACAACGTGACCAAAGACGGCGGGATCGTGTACGGCGTCAATGCCACGGTGCTATACTACACCGTGTTGGGTCAGGCCGTTCCGGAAGCGTTGAAACTTGACGTGTACCGTCCCGAAGGCGATACGGCCACCAACCGCCCCCTGGTACTGATCTTCCACACCGGCAACTTCCTGCCCTTCTACAACCCTTCCAACCCCACCCAGGGCGGCTTTAACGGCTCTTGCGGCGGTACGCGTACCGACTCTTTCCCCGTGGAAGCAGCTCACCGCCTGGCGAGCATGGGTTACGTAGTGGCCTCTGTCGATTACCGCCTCGGCTGGAACCCCCTGGCTCCCACCGACGTTGATCGCCGCTATGCCCTGATCAATGCTGTATACCGCGGCATTCAGGATGCTCGCACGGCCATTCGCTATTTCCGCAAAACCGTTGCAGAAGCCGGCAACCCCTGGGGCATTGATCCCGACAAAATTGTGCTTTGGGGTCAGGGCACAGGCGGTTACATCACGCTGAATACTGCAGCCCTCGACAATTACCTCAAAATCCCGACCGCCTCGGGTGGCAAGTTCGTTTGGGACCACGACCAAAACCCGAACACGCCGCCGATCCCGATGATCATCGAGCCGGTCAACGGCGACATCTATGGCACCAGCGTGGGTCAGGTTCCCAACGCTTCGGCGCCCAACGGCCTCGATACGCTGTGCTATCCCAACCACGTAGGCTATTCCTCCGACTTCCAGCTTTGTGTCAACATGGCCGGCGCAGTCGGCGACTCGACCTGGTTGAGCCCCGGCCAGCCGCCGATGATTTCCTACCACGTACCGACCGACAATTACGCTCCCTACAATGAAGGTATCGTAAACGTGCCGGGTACGCCGCTTCAGGTAGTACGCGTAGTAGGCAGCTACTTCGCGCAGCAAAAAGCCGAAGCATACGGCAACAATACTTCGTTCATTGATGCAGGTGTCGTATTCGACCTGACCGCCGAACAAGAGCTCGCATTTGCCAATTCCCCGCTGCTTCAGCCGGGCAACGTCGATGTATCAGACCCGACCCCGGGCCTCTATCCTTTCCTCCAGCCGGGCAACCCGCCTGCTACCACAGCCCCCTGGGAATGGACCAGCTTCGTGCCCGCCGCTCCGGCTACCTGCAACAACGACAAAGCCGTTGCCATCTCGTACGTTGATACGGTAATGCGTTTCTATGCTCCTCGCGCTTGCTTCGCCCTGGGTCTCCAGGAATGCATCGACGCCGTAGTGGGTCAAAATGAACCGCAGGCCCAAAACATTGCACTCAACGCAGCGCCGAACCCGGCCAGCAGCGAAATCCGCCTGACCAGCGAAATGGAACACCCAATGCTCGCTATCCAGGTGTACGACCGAACCGGCCGCCTCGTTCAGCTGCACAACAACGTAAACGCCAACAACTTTACGATTGAGCGAAACGGTCTTGTCTCAGGCCTTTATGTCATCAAGGTCAGTTTCAAGGAAGGCTTTATGACTAAAATCGTGATGTTCGACTAAGTCGATTGCCACAATTCATAAAAAAACAAGAGCCGCTCTGTTCGACAGGGCGGCTCTTCGTTTTTTCCGATGCGGTGTTTTTTTACTGCATGATGACCAGTCGGCCTACATACAGGCCTTGTTCGCAACGCAGTGACAGGGTATAAACACCGGGGGCCAGTCCATCGCAGGAAATCGTGCAGGAAAGAACGTTACCCGGAACTGCCTTCTGTTTCAGCAGGCGGCCCGAAGCGTCAAACAGGCGCAAAACGGCAGGGTTACCGCTCGTCGAAGTCCATTGCAGGGTGGCTTCTGTTTTAGCCGGGTTGGGAAAAATCCCGAGCGGAGTAACCGGCGCCTCGTGGGTGCCGCTGATGCAATCGGGATAATTCGGGTCGTAGGTGACCGATTCAGCATAAAAATTGGAGCAGCCAGTGTTCAAATCGGTTACTACCAATCCATAAACGCCGCTTTCAGCGGCGCAAACAGACCAGCCAGTCTCCCCCTGGATCGGAACGCCGGAAAGGAACCACTGAAAGTCATAGGATGCAGGAACATCGGTTGAATCGAGCAAATAGAGCAGGTTCAGCTGATTCCCGAACACCGGCTCTAACGGCGGAGTGTACAGCCCTGCCAACACACTGTCCGACACGGCTTTACAGCCCTCGGCGTTGCTTACCTGAACCTGGTAATACCCCGTGGTTTGCGGCACATACGTTGCTGCCGACGCCCCGGAAATCGGCTCGCCGTCGAGCAGCCACTGATTGTTGTCAGGAGAAGATGATTCGAGCAGCAGCGTCGGATTTCCGGTACAATTGGACAAACCGTTCGGCGCCCCGATTGTCGGGGTCGTAGGCTGTTCGTACACCCATACCGTATCCACGGAAAAGACTTCGGTCACCGGCTTGGTGATAACCAGCGCAATTTCAAAGCCCCCGGCAACCAGCGTGTCATTGCTCAAATAATTGAACGACACCGTACCGCAAGGGTCATCGCTGCCTTTCAAACCAGAGTCTTCGTCCCATACTTCGATGGTATAGTTGCCGGCATCGAGCGCCTGGCCAATCGGAAAAGTGAAGGGCAGTGAAGTATTTTCCACATCGGGCGAGGAGTCGAACAGCAGCTGACCATCGGGGCCTTTGACCAGCAAATAAAGGTCGGGAGCGCCGAGGCCCAACTGATCGACGCAATCCACATCGATCACTGTGGCGCTTTGCAGCACATAACGCCCGGTATCGATAGCCGCGTAATAGTTGACGGGATATACTCCCGGCATATTGTAGGTATGCGGGGGCGGGTTTTCGCCGTCGTAGGTGGTGCCATCGCCGAAATCCCAGGTGTAGGAATATTCCGGATTGCCACCCGAGGGGTGGTTATTGGTAAACGAGACCGTGGTGCTGCCGCATCCCGTGTAATTCGCCATGGAAAACCCGTCGTTGCTCACGGTCGGCGGGGCGATGTACAACGACATTGGGAAACTGGCTTCCTGAGTGATGATAAAGACCGTCGCTTTCAGTTTGACAGTCAGCACGAACGAATCGGCAACTTCCGGCGTGCCGCATATGCGAATACAACCGTCGGTTTCGCTGTCGGTCTGAAATGACCACTGACTGGGTTGCCAGTTGAGGCCGGGCGGTAGCCCTTCCAGCGATACGATCTCAATTTTGGAAATAGGCAGGCCGGGCGGCGTCACACTGTCCACAGCATTGACAGGTGTGGTCGTTTTGGGTACGCGAAAAGAGATGTCGTGATCGTAGGTCTGCCCTTGTTCGCCGTCTGGCAAATTTTGAAGATAAAGGGTGTCGGCAGGCAGTGCAGGCAGGCTGGTTTGGCATCCGGGGCATCCTATTTGTGCAAAAATCGGGGTCGCCGCTAGCAAGCCCAGCAAAAGGGAAAGCGCAATTTGTCGCATAAGCAACGGGGGTGGTTCGTGAGAAAATATGTTGCAAAAGAGGAGAGGGGACAATCTGTCCGAAGACGGCAACAGCTTTTCACAAGACCAAACAGGATTAAATAATAAAGTCATAAATGATGAATGGTGAATAATTTCAGGATCTGAATTATCCACCATTCATCAGGTCAGAAAAGTTTATCGTGCAACGACAAACATCTTCGACATTTTACCCTGGCCATTGCCGATGCTGTAGAAGTAGGAGCCGTTGGCGAGGTCGCCGGCATCAAAGGTAAAGGTGTTGGAGCCTTCCACGAGGCGCACATTTTCAAAGAAAACGCGCTGGCCGAGCAGATCGAATACTTCGAACTGGAACTGGCCGGCTTCTGCGGACACGACTTCGATGGTCGTTTGAACGCCGAACGGGTTGGGAGCGCTTTTCAGGCTGCTGATGACGCCGGCAGGTTCGGTTGCTGCGCTGGAGCAATTGCCTGCCTGGTTGAGGATCAGGTAATAGTGGTTGCCCGGGGCAGCCTGACCGGGGAAGCCGATCGGAATATCGATCAGCGGGGTATAAACCGTCGCGGTAATGGTAAGATCGAGGGTATCGGGAGCAGGGTTGGATGCGCTGGGTGTTCCGTACATCAGGATGCAGCCGAGCGTACCCGGATAAAAAATGCAGTTCGGCGGCTCGCAGGTGTACTGAAGGCCGGCGGGCAGGTTGCCGATGGCGCCCGAAGCGGCGATGCCCACGCTATCGATCGGGAAACCGGAAAAAGTAGCCGGCACATTGACAGTAACCGATTGGTTGTAAGCCGACCCGACACAAGCTACGGCGAGATTGTATTGCGGATTCTGATCGGAATAGGGTATAGGAGAAAGCAAGCCGCCGGTTTGCAGGAGGCTGGAATCCACCTGACAGTCCTGGGCAGAAACAAAACCTGCGGTAAAGAGCAGAACAAAGAAGAGTAGCGCTTTTTTCATAGGGTAAAGCAAGTTGTAAGGTAAATGTTTAATCGGTTTGGAAACAGAAGCCGAAGTTCCGGTAATTCTCCGATTGGAGCGCAACAAATAAAGGGGATTTGTCAAAAAAGTATTTTTCCTGTTGCAAAGGTTCATAAAAAAGCGGGCCATCCTGAAACACAGGAGGGCCCGCCTGAATGGGTAGCCGCAAGGCCGGGACAAACCCGGCAACGGCTTCTTATTTGTTTTTCACCGATTCGACAATGGCTTTGAACGTTGCCGGGTGGTTGAGGGCCAGATCGGCCAAAGCCTTGCGGTTCAATGCGATGCCTTTTTCGCCCAGGGCGTAAATAAAGCGGCTGTAGGTAATGCCTTGCGAACGCGTTGCGGCATTGATACGGGCGATCCAGAGGCGGCGGTACACACGTTTTTTGTACTTCCGGTCACGGAAAGCGTACTGCCAGCCTTTTTCAAGGGTATTTTTGGCGACAGTGTAAACTTTGGAACGCGCGCCGAAATAACCGCGGGCGGCGAGCATGATTCTTTTCCGGCGGGCGCGGCTGGCCGGGTTGTTGGTAGCTCTTGGCATGAGCGAATTTTTTTAGTGCAATTCCGGGATTTGAGGCGTTCAGCGCCGGCAAATGCTTTTTCCGGAATTCTCGTTAAAAAATAAGGTTTGAACAAGCCCCGTCCGAACGGGACTTATGCGCGTTGGATCACATAGCCAACAGGCGCTCGATACGTGCGTGCTCGGATTGATCTACAATCACTCCGTTGCGCAGGTGGCGCTTGGCTTTGGTCGTTTTTTTGCGCATCAGGTGGCGCATACGGGCCCGATTGCGCTTGATTTTACCCGTGCCAGTCACCTTGAAACGCTTCTTGGCGCTGGAGTGGGTTTTCATTTTCGGCATGATAAATCAGTATTTTTTGAAAATGGAGCGCAAAGGTAACCGCTCCCGGCGAATGACAAAAGAATGCAGGGAAAAAAGTTGGCCGGAGTCGGCTGCGAATGGCGGCAGGTAACATGCACCTCGCTCCGGAGCAACCCGGGCGAGAAATACCCGCCAGCCGCCACTGCCTTCGGCTTGTTATTTTTTGGCCGCTCCTTTCTTCGGAGCGAGAATCACCATCATCCGCTTGCCTTCCAGCTTGGGTAGTTGTTCGGCAGCGCCCAGTTCTTCGAGTTCCTTGATAAAGCGCAGGAGCAACAGTTCGCCGCGGTCTTTGAACATGATTGCGCGGCCGCGAAACTGCACGTAAGCCTTTACCTTGTTGCCTTCGGTCAGGAAGTTTTTGGCATGCCGAAGTTTGAACTCAAAGTCGTGCTCGCCAGTTTCCGGGCCAAAACGAATTTCTTTCAGTTCCTGCTTGACCGCATTGGCTTTCAGTTCCTTTTCGCGTTTTTTCTTTTGATACAGAAACTTGTTGTAGTCGGTGATGCGTACGACCGGCGGTTCGGCGTTCGGTGTGATTTCGACCACGTCAAGCCCCATTTCTTCGGCCCAGCGCCGCAAGGTACCGGTGGAATAAATGCCCGACTCAACTTTTTGCCCTACGGCATCGCTGATTTCTGTCAGGTTGTCGCCAACCAGTCGCACCTCCGGTGCGCGAATGTATTCGTTGATGTTGTGTTCGGGCGCTTGCGGGAAACGGCGGTCGTAAGGGCGGCCACCGCCTCCGGGCCGGTTGCCTCCGGGCCGGTTACCACCCGGCCGGGAAGGATAGGAAGGTTTTAATGCCAATGAATCAAGTTGTTTTGTTAAAAAATACCGCCCAATCTGGGCAAAAAAAAGTGGATACCCGGAAAGACCCGCGTACCCAGCGCTCTTGTTTGCACAAAAGTAAAACTTAACGTTTATGTTATAGGTTCATTCAGCGAGAATTTTTTGCTGCCTTCCCGGAACATCCATCCCCCCAGTCCCGGGCGCAGAAAAAACAGGCATTATTTGCAAATAATTTGTTTCAAATTTGCTGCACGGATTCGCCCCTTTTTCATTGAGCATGTACGCCGACGTTATTCTGCCCCTTGCACTGCCCAAACGCACTTACACCTACGCGGTGCCGGACAGCCTGGCCGCCTACGTCCAGAAAGGTATTCGCGTGGAGGTACAGTTCGGCCCCAGCAAACTGTACAGCGGTCTGGTAGAACGCGTACACGACGAAAAGCCCGATTATCGCGTCAAAAGCATTCAGGCCGTGCTCGACGAGGTCTCGGTCGTCAGCCCGCAACAGTTGAAAATGTGGGACTGGCTCTCCGAATATTATTGCTGCACGCTCGGCGAAGTGATGGCTGCCGCCATGCCGGGCCACCTCAAACTGACCAGCGAGACAAAAGTCGTACTGAACCCCTCATACGGCGACGACTTTGGCGAGCTCGACGATGAAGAATTCCTGGTGGCCGAAGCCCTGCAAATCCAGAACGCCGTCTCTATCGACGATGTGCGCAAAATCCTCAACAAAAAGACGGTTTTTCCGGTTATTCAGCGCCTGCTTAACCGCGGCTTGTTGTTTTTGCGGGAAGACCTGCAGGAAAAATACCGCCCTCGCCTGATCACGGTTGTTCGCCTCGCCGAACCCTTCCGGTCAGCGCCTGAGCAACTCCGCGAGGTGATGGCAGACCTTGAAAAACGGGAAAAACAAATGGAAACCCTGCTGGCTTACCTCCATTTGTCGAGACAACAGCCCCACGTACGGCGTTCCGAACTGCTGAAAAAAGCCGGCGCCTCGCCTTCGTCGCTGAATACGCTGGTCAAAAACGGCATTCTCGAAATCCTGGAACGTGAAGTGAGCCGGGTCGCCGGCTACGACGACGAGTTTGCAGAAGCCGGCGAACTATCGCCGCACCAGCAAAAGGCCTTGCAGGAAATCGAAGCGCATTTTCGTGAAAAAAACGTGGTCTTGCTGCACGGCGTCACCGGCTCGGGCAAAACCAGGGTGTATGTGGAACTCATCCAGCAAACCCTGCGACAAGGCGGGCAAGTGCTGTACCTTTTGCCGGAAATCGCGCTTACCACCCAGATTATCAATCGTTTGAAAAAGGTGCTGGGTGGTGACATCGCAGTTTATCATTCGAAAATCAATTACCACGAACGCGTCGAACTCTGGCGCAACGCCGCTGCCGGCCAGCCGGTTATCCTGAGCGCGCGCTCCGGCTTGTTTTTGCCTTTTCAAAACCTGCAACTCGTCATCGTCGACGAAGAGCACGACCCCTCGTTCAAACAATACGACCCCGCACCACGCTACCACGCCCGCGACACGGCTATTTACCTCGCCGGCCTCTATGGCGCCAAAGTGCTGCTGGGCACCGCCACCCCGGCCCTCGAAACCTATTTCAATGCCAGCAGCGGCAAATACGGCCTGGTGGAACTTCGCGAGCGTTTCGGCGGTATGGAAATGCCGGAAATTGATACCATCGACCTGCGCGACCAACTCAAAACCCGCCGCATGCAGGGCATCTTTTCCAACACTCTGCTCGACAGCCTGCAGGCGGCCCTGGCCAACGGCGAACAGGTCATCCTTTTCCAGAATCGCCGCGGATTCGCCCCTATCATGGAGTGTCAGGTGTGCGGCTGGACGGCTCAGTGCCGCCATTGCGACGTGAGCCTGACCTACCACAAATTCAGCGATCGCCTCCGGTGCCACTACTGCGGCTACCAGCAGGAACCCGTAAAAGTTTGCCCGGCTTGCGGCAGCGGCAAAGTCACCCTGCTGGGTTTCGGCACCGAAAAAATCGAGGACGACCTTAAACTCGTGCTGCCCGAAGCCCGCATCGGGCGCCTCGACCTCGATACAGCCGGCTCCAAAACCAGTCTGGGCGCCCTGCTGGCGGCTTTTGAAGAAAAAGAACTCGACATCCTGGTAGGCACCCAAATGGTGACCAAAGGGCTCGATTTCGAAAATGTCGGACTGGTCGGAGTGCTCGGCGCCGACCAACTCGTTCGTTTTCCCGACTTCCGCGCCGGCGAACGCGCCTACCAGCTACTGACGCAGGTGGCCGGGCGGGCGGGCCGGAAGAACAAACGGGGACGAGTGTTGCTTCAGGCATACAACCCAACCCATCCGGTACTTCAGGAAGTATTGAACGGCGATTTTGCCGGCCACCTCCGACGCGAACTGGCAGAACGCAGGGAATTCAACTACCCGCCGTTTGTCCGGATGATTCAGCTGACCCTGCGACACAAGGAGGAAAAAACCGTGCAGTCGGCAGCCATACTCTTTGCCCGGATTTTAAGGGAAAAACTCGGTGAAAGAGTGCTGGGGCCCGTGCAGCCCCCCGTTTCGCGCTTGCGCGGCTTGTACGGGCAAGACATTTTGCTCAAACTGGAAAAAGACGCACGCGTGCTGTCGTGGTCCAAAAACCTGATCAGGTCTGCTACCGAGATCGTCATTGGTGAAAAAGGGTTCGGGCAGGTGCAAGTCGCCGTGGATGTAGATCCGGTGTGAGACACAACGTTGTGCCGTCGTTTTTCAGGGATGGGGAAAGATATTCAGGCCGTTCAGACTGCTCAGCATGGAGAAGAAGGTAACCAGCAAGGCAATAAAACCTGCTATCGCGAGAGCAGACAAAAAGATAGCGAGTTTGGCCCGCCGTATAAGCCGCCTTTTCCCCGGCAGTTTTTTGAGTAAACGCAGGGCTTTCGACGCACGAGAGATCGAGATCAGCCCCAGTATCGGGCTTGCCAGCGCGCCAATCACGGTCAATAAAAGGACGATTGAAATAATGCCCAGTATAACCGAGGAGTCAACCAGCCATTCAGCGTCCGGCTCGGGCTCAACACGTTGGAATACAATACTTTCTTCAAGTGGTTCTTTCTGCCTTGTTGCTGCAGCGATAACCGCCGGCCCGGGCGGCATCTTGAATCTTTTTACCTCCGCGACCTGCGTTCTGTCAACCACAAATGAGCGCTCTTCCGCATCAGCGCAGGGCGAATAAACAATTTCTTCACGCGTAATTTTTTCAATGTAGGCAGCAACCCGCCGACCGTCCTGAAACACCAAGGTATCGCAGCCCCGTTCGGATGGCGCATGCCACTTCAGACAGGCCCTGGCAGAGCTGAGGGGCAGGAAAAAAACCAGAAGAAGAGGAAACAACTGTTTCATGGCAACATTTTTGCAACAAAGCTACCGGCTGGCGATACCTGCATTTTACTGAATATTCGCAATGATTACATTTTAATTAATTTCATATCAATAAATAAAGTTGTTTGTTTTCATGCCTGGTCAAAAACAGTCCTTTTTCGACAAGACATGCAAATCCCGGATGCCTGCTACATACATACAATTACCTTCGTCGCATTAAAATCCGGCATACCACCCGTACGATCTCATCCAATGAAATCAACTCTCGTCTCCCTTGTCTTTTTACTTGCCGTACAGCAGATCCTTATTGCACAAACGCCCTCCATCATTGATCTGGAAAACGAGGCCAATGGCACCTCCGGCCCCGCGCGGGTAGACAAAATGCTGATTGTTGCCAATGCGTACCTGAGCGCCGGCAACACGGAGAAAGCCATCGAATGGGCTGAAAACACGGCCGATATGGCCCGTCGCCTGAAACGCCCCGAGCAACGCGCCCTGGCCCTCAACCTGCAGGGCAAAGCTTTGATGAAAGCCGACAAACGGGGCGGCCTTTTCGGCAACAAGGAACGCGCCGCGCCCAAATTCCGACAGAGCGCCGACGTCCTTCGCGAAGCCGGCATCAACAATCGGGCGCTGGCCCTCGACAACCTCGAAAACCTGCGCTCCCTGGCCCTGCGCGCCGGCCGCAACGGCGAAGTCGTTGAACTGGACGGGCGAATCGACCAACTCAAGAACGGAGATCGCCCGCATGCCAACAACGCTGGTCCGTCCGGATTTTCCGGGTCGAATCTGATTGCTTCGACCGACGACCGCGAACAAAAACTCCTCGAGGAAAGCAAGGAACTCCAGGCTCAACTCGCCGCCAAGGAAGCCGCCATCAGCGAGATGACCGAAACGCAAATGAAAAACGAGCTCCTGCTGCTCCAGACCCGTCAAATGATCGACTCGCTCTCCTACCGCAGCAAACTGGACTCCATGTCGCTGAGCAACTGGAACCTCGTGCTGCGCGAAGCCGATAGCAACCGCCGGTTCAACTACGCCATCATGGGCATTTTGTTGCTCGTGGCAAGCGGGGCGGCATTCGGTTTCGTTCGCGCCCGGCAAAACGCCCGCATCCTGGCAGAGAAAAACAACATCATTCGGGAAGAGCAACAACGCTCCGAAAACCTGCTGCTCAACGTGCTGCCCGCCCTTGTAGCCGACGAATTGAAAAAAATGGGACGCACCAATGCCCGCTATTTTGAAGACGTCAGCGTGCTGTTCGCCGATTTCGTGGGGTTCAGCAAAATTGCGGAGCAACTCAGCCCGCAACAACTCGTCACCGAACTCGACACCTGCTTCCAGGCCTTCGACGAAATCGTCGCTCAATTCGGTCTGGAAAAAATCAAAACCATCGGCGACGCGTACATGTGCGCCGGAGGCATTCCCGACAGCAATGACAACCACCTGCGCAACATGGTGGACGCGGCGCGTGCCATGCAAGCCTGGCTGGCCGACTGGAACGCCAAACGGCAAGCCAGGGGCTTGCCCCGTTTCGATGCGCGTATCGGGATTCACCGCGGACCGGTGGTCGCCGGGGTTGTCGGCTCCAAAAAATTTGCTTTCGACATCTGGGGCGACACCGTCAACATCGCCGCACGCATCGAGCAAGCCAGCGAAGGCGGCCGGATCAATATTTCCGGCGAAGCCTACGAAGTGGTCAAAAACTTTGTTCCCTGCAAATACAGGGGCAAGATTCCGGCCAAAAACAAGGGCGAAATTGACATGTATTTCGTTGAAAACTGAACAACTGCATTCTAATTCCGTTCTAAGGAACAACTGGCGAGAAACCCGTAATTTTGTAGCGTCAACAACATCTGTTGTTGATCCGTCTTGAAGAACTAAACTAACCTGTACGGGTATTCCCAAAATAGTTGAAAAAAATGGATAAAGCCTGGCAACCAATGGGTTGCCGGGCTTTTTTAATGGCTTATAAACAGCCTGACCCGAAAAATTATCTCCTTGCCGGCTAAACTTCGCCGCGGATTCCCAGTCTCAGCATCGCTAAAACTTCTGCATCTCATGTCCCGTTCACTGTTTACATTTTCGCTGGCACTGCTGTTCAAAACAGTGCTGTTCGCCCAGTCCGGCCCCTTGTATTTTCCGCCCAAAACCGGCAATACCTGGAGCGCCACGCCGCCCTCGGCGCTCGGTTTTTGCCCCGAGCAAATCGACAGCCTGTATCAGTTTCTGGAAGCCAACAATACCAAATCCTTCCTGCTCCTGAAAGATGGCAAGATCGTACTGGAAAAATATTTCGGCGCCTATGTACAGGACTCCATCTGGTACTGGGCTTCGGCCGGCAAATCGCTGACCGCCTTTCTGGTAGGGCAGGCGCAGGAAGAGGGATTGCTCGACATCGACGACCCGAGCGCCGATTACCTGGGCGCCGGCTGGACCTCCTGCACGCCGGCGCAGGAAGCCGCCATTACCCTGCGGCATCAACTGACCATGACCACCGGCCTCGACGATACGCCCGCTACCGCCGACCCCGACCCGAACAATTGTACCGACCCCTCCTGTCTCCAGTACCTCGCGCCGCCCGGCACGCGCTGGGCCTATCATACCGGCGCTTACCGCCTCCTGCAAGATGTGATTGCCGCGGCCAGCGGCCAAACCATCAACCAGTTTACCAAAACCCGGCTGCTCGACCGCACCGGCATGAAAGGATTGTGGGTCAACGACGTGATGTACGGCCGCGCTCGCGACATGGCGCGGTTCGGGCTGCTGATTCAGGCGCATGGCGTTTGGGACGGCGACACGTTGCTGCACGACCAGGCCTATTTCAATGCCATGACGCACAGTTCGCAGAATCTGAACAAAAGTTACGGCTACCTGTGGTGGCTCAACGGACAGGAAAGTTTCATGCTTCCGGGCCTGCAACTCGTACTTCCCGGCCCGATGATTCCCAATGCGCCGACCGACATGTTTGCGGCGTTGGGCAAAAACGACCAGAAAATTCACGTCGTACCCTCGAAAGGATGGGTGGTAGTGCGTCAGGGCAATGCCGCAAATATTACCGGCCCGGGCGGCAATCAGGTTCCGATCGGTTTTGACAACCAGCTATGGGCACGGCTCAATGCGCTGGAATGCTCTGCAAGCGGCAGCAGTGAACCCGCGATCGCGGCGCCGCAGGTGGCTCCTAACCCGAGCGCCGGCAGCTGGCTCATCGAAACCGGCTTTACCCCCCTGCGCGCCGCAGTGCTGAATGCGTCGGGGGCGGTGGTCTGGGTGAAGGCTGATTTACAGGAAAGCCGCCTCACGGTCGATGGACGCGACTGGCCGCCCGGCCTGTATTGCCTTCATTTGCTCGATGCGGAGGGCCGAACAACCCGGGTCAAACTGATGCGGATACCCTGAGTAAGACAGGAACTGATTTCAGTTTCGCATCTTCTGGTAGGCGCGTTTTGCTTTTTGCCGCAATTCGCGACGCCCGCCATCGCTCAGGTTGTAGCCGTTGAGTCCCGGATTTTTAAAATCCTGAAAACGAATGGAATTCACCCCGCGATCGGCCAGCAGTTCCAGGTCCTTTTTCTCCATGAAAAAATACCCCGTGGCGCCTTCCGATTTGTTGGCGCTCTGGGCTACGTAGGCCAGGTGGGTTTTGACCTGCCGGCCTTTATCCATCAAAAAAGTTACCTCCTGCCCTTGTTTGAGGGTCCATTTGCCTTTAAAAAACACGGTTGCGCGCGACTGCCCCTTTTCATTGTATTCCATGAATTTGATTTCAATGGTTGTGGCGGGGTCGTTCACGACTGAAAAAGGCGACATGTCGAAGGGCGTAACCTGACCGCTCAGCACCGGGATGGGGCTCGTTGAAGGGCCCGGGTTTGCAGGGCGCGGGGGAACAGGCGTCGGCCTGGGTGTCGGGTTGTTGGGTGCAGGCGTCGGGGCAGGCCGCGGCCGGTGCTGTGTCTGCGGCGAAGTCGGAGACGGCGCGGGCTTGTTGTCCTCCACGGGTGTCGCCGGCGTTGTGTCGGTATCGACCGGGGGCGGCTCGACCGGCGCGGACGGTAACGTATCAGGAGCCACGGTTTGAAAACGCAGGAGCGAGTCCAAAGCGTCTTGCCGGTGGCGGCCGTCGGGGTATTGCGACAGGAAGATTTCGTAGTCTCTTTTTTGTCCGCCTTTCACAGCCCCGCGCCAGGCCTGTTCCTCGCGGTAGTAAGGCAACCCGACAAACACCCCGATGGTAGCCAGCGCAACCGTGCTCAGGGCAATGCCCAGCCATTTTCCGGCATTGCGCTTGACCTTGACCGATGTATCCCCTTCTTCGGCCGGCGATTCCGGGGAAGCAGCGCGGGCGCCTTCGGTGCTTCCGGCGACGAGGCTCTCGTCGGCCTTTTTAAAATTTTCAGCCGGAGGAACCTCCTCGTTCACCACCATGATCTGCTCTTCGAGCACAATGTCCTTTTTATACTCTTTGCCGTTGATCATCTCGATCACAGAGACCCTCAGCAAAAGCGGAAAAGAGCCGACAATCAGCGGTTTGACATAAAAAAGCCACTCGGTGTAATCGTCTTTGTCCACAAACTGTACCGGCTCGGTCACGGTGCGGATGGCAAAGGGATTTTTTTCGTCCACATTGAGCAAGACAACCCCCATGACTTCGGCCATCCGGATGTTTTTGACCACATCTGTCTCCGATTTTTCCCAGTCGCGCAGCAATTGATCCATCAGCCAGGCAAGTCGCACGATGCACTTTTCCTCGTGCCCGACCTGCATGCGGTCGGGAATCCGGTAGAGAATTTCGCCGCGTTTTTCGGAAGAAGGCGCAGACGTGCCCGCCTCAGATTTCAGATCATCTTCCTTCAAGGTATCGGCCAGGATAAGCAACGACTGGCTGATACCGCCACGGGCTTTCTCGTAGGTCGCCTGATCAAGCGTACCCAGCAGGAGCTCCCGCTGAAGGCTGTTGTAGCGCCCTTTGATCTGGATAAAGTCGTTGTAATTATCTGATCCCGGCGAAAGGATTTGTTCGAGGAATTTGAGCGCGGGCTCGATTCCTTCTCCGATCAGGGATTTCAGATCCTGGACTAGTGTTGCCAATCTGCTCATATCCGGAGGAAATTGATTTTCAGTGGGTTAAAAAGAAGGTGACGGGTTTGAAGCCCTAAATTTAACCTTCCTGGAATTAACAAAAAATAAAGATGTTCGGCACAGCGGGGAACTCGTTTTTCGCGATTGCCCGTTTTCCCGAGCCGAACGCCTATTTTTGCGCCGCCCAAACCACAAATACGGAATAACTTAAAATTTTATCCATGACGGAACAGGAAATCATCCGCCGCGACAAACTCAAGGAATTACAAGCCCTGGGCATCGACCCCTACCCTGCCGAAATGTATCCGGTGAATGCCCACGCCGCCGATATAGTGGCCAATTACCAGGAAGAATTGCTCGACGACGGCGCCAAAAACCGCCTCAACTACCAGGACGTTGCCCTCGCCGGCCGCGTCATGGCCATGCGTGAAGCGGGCAAAGCCCTGTTCATGAACCTGCAGGATTCGAGCGGCCGCATTCAACTTTACCTGCGCCGCGAAGAGATCAACGGCGGCGATCCCGAGAACTCGGGACAGATGTTCGATACCGTCATCAAAAAACTGCTTGACCTGGGCGACTACGTCGGGATAAAAGGTTTTGCCTTCCGCACCAAAACCGGCGAAGTGTCGGTGCACGTGCAGGAATTCAAATTGCTGTCCAAAAGCCTGCGCCCCCTGCCCATCGTCAAACGCGACGCCGAAGGGCATGTCTTCGACGCCTTTACCGATCCGGAGCAGCGCTACCGTATGCGCTACGTCGATCTTACGGTGAATCCGGAAGTGCGCGAGACCTTCATCAAACGCACCAAACTGATCAAAACCATTCGCGCCTACCTCGACGAGCTCGGCCTGCTGGAAGTGGAGACGCCTATTCTCCAGCCGATTCACGGCGGCGCCTCCGCCCGCCCGTTCAAAAGTCACCACAATACGCTCGATATGCCGCTTTACATGCGCATTGCCAACGAGTTGTACCTCAAGCGCCTCATCGTGGGCGGCTTCGACGGGGTGTATGAAATGGGTAAAATGTTTCGCAACGAGGGCATGGACCGGACGCACAACCCGGAGTTCACCATGCTCGAGTTTTATGTGGCCTACAAAGACTACTTCTGGCTGATGGACGTGACCGAAAAAATGCTTGAACGCGTCGCACGTGCGCTCAGCCCAGACGGCGGCGCCGTCATCCGCGTAGGCGACAACGACATCAATTTCGCCGGCCCTTACACCCGGCTGACCATGTTCGACGCCATCCGGCAATACACCGGCCTGAATGTCGAAACAGCCGATGAAAGCGCGCTTCGCAACTATTGCCGCCAAAACGGCATCGAAATCGACGCCACGATGGGCAAAGCCAAACTGATCGACGAGATTTTCGGGGAAAAAGTGGAACCCCACCTTATCCAGCCGACCTTCCTGATCGACTACCCCGTGGAAATGTCGCCCCTGACCAAAAAACACCGCTCGAAACCAGGGCTTGTCGAACGTTTTGAACTGTTCGTCAATGGCAAGGAAGTCGGCAACGCCTACTCCGAGCTCAACGATCCGATCGATCAGCGCGAACGTTTTGAGGACCAGCTGCGGCTGGCCGCCCGCGGCGACGAGGAGGCCATGGCGCTTGACGACGATTTCCTGCGCGCCCTCGAATACGGCATGCCGCCCACGGCCGGCATCGGCTTTGGCATCGACCGCCTGACGATGTTGTTTACAGGCCAGACAAGCATTCAGGAAGTCTTGTTTTTCCCGCAAATGCGGCCGGAAGTCAAGGAATAACGGATTGACGGCTTACAAGCCCAGCACATCTCCCATCCCGAACGCCCCCGTTCGACCTTGTAGCCATTCGGCCGCCAGCACGGCCCCGGCGGCGAACCCGGTCCGGGAGTGAGCTTTGTGTTCGATCGTGATTTCATCGACCGGACCCAACCAACGGATCTGATGCGTGCCGGGCACCTCGCCCTCCCTGACTGCCGTGACGGGCACCATTTCATTGCCGGCAGCCTGCGGCGACAACACCCATCCGTCGAGCCGTTCGACCAGCGCCAGAATGTCCTGGGTGAGGGTCAGGGCGGTGCCGCTGGGGGCGTCGAGTTTGTGTATGTGATGGGTTTCGGTCACGGCCGGCTGATACTCGGTTCGGGTATTCATGAGCGTTGCGAGGTAGCGGTTGAGGGCAAAAAACAGGTTGACCCCCACGCTGAAATTGGAGGCCCAGAGCAAAGCCCCGCGGTTTTGCAAACAAAACTCCCGGGCCGCCGGCAGCCGGTCGAGCCAGCCGGTAGTGCCACTGACCACAGGGACGCCGTTTTCCAGGCAAAGCATGACGTTGTCAAATGCGGCATCGGGGCGGGTAAATTCGATCGCCACGTCGGCCTGCCGGAGCAGATCGGGTGTCAGTTCCTGCTGATTGGATCGATTGATGCGCCAGGCGATGTCGTGGCCTTGCGCCAGCGCTATTTGTTCGATGGCACGGCCCATTTTGCCATAGCCGAAAAGTCCGATTTTCATACCCGGCAAATGTAATTCCTGGCGGCTTCAATTGTTTGCCCCGGTTCAAAACAGCGGCGGGCAAGCCGTTTTTTTGAAAAAACAGCTTGCCCGCCCCATTGCTTTTTGTCAAAACGCGCTTACTCGGCTTTGACCAGTTTTACCGGTTCAGACATTTGTCCGTCGTGCTGCAAACGCGCCAGATAAACGCCCGGCCGCAATTCGGCGCCGACAGACAGGTACCCGCCCGTGCCATCCACCGTGTATTGTTGCACCTGACGCCCCAGCAGGTCGGTCACCACGACCTGATACTCGCCGCCCGCGGGCGTGGTGTAGTCGAGAATGGCCTGGCCGCGGAACGGATTGGGGCGCACGACGAGTTGCACGCCTTCGAAGGGTTCGAGCGTAGCGCTGGCTGCGCCTGCGGCGATTTTAAAATCGTCGAAAACGGCTTCGTACGAATCCGCACCGAGATAGTCGGGGTTGTCAAAGCATTCGATACGGAGCCGCATGGTCGAGGTGATCGGGATCAGGGGCTCGATGGGTTTGTTAAGGATTTGCCAGTTAAAATTAAAGCCCGGCGAGCTCGCCAGCAGCGCTTCGTCGGTGCCGTTTTCGATGTAAAACTTGATGGAATCCAGCGACTGGTTGTCGAAGGTAATGCTGGTGAAATAATACAGGCCCCGCACGACCGGATGGCTGTAGGTGGTCAGGTCCATCACCGGCGAACGCAGAATGGCGGTTCCGCTTTCCACATCATCGACATCTACGCCGGGGTTGCCGTTGCCCGTGACATAGCATTGATCGCCCACATCGCCGGAGAAGTCATGTTCCGGGCAAAGCACGACGCCCACATCGATGCCCTGGGGTTCGGCGCGTTCCCAAACACCCGTCGGTGAGGTGCCGCTGACTTCCCAGCCGTAATCGAGCGCAAAATCGTCGCGGTATCCTTTGGCCAGGTAGAAGGTATAGGGTTGGTTGCCATTGACGTTCTGGTTGTTTTTCAGGGCATACCCATAGCCCCAGGCGCCGGCTACCATGTCGTACTGGCCCACGTAAATACCCGACAGGGAAAACTGGCCGGCGCCGTCGGTAGCCACTTCGAACTGGAGCCCGTCGTCGCTGCTCAGCGCTACGACAGCATTGGCCACAGGGGCGTTGCTGCCGGTTTCGAGCACCTGACCGCTGACTGTAACCGTTGCCAGGGGCACGAGGGCGACATTGATCACGGCGGTAACCGATGCGGCCAGCGGCACCGAAACCGTAACCGGCGTATAACCCGGCTTGCTGATCTTGACATCGACCGTTTGAGGGGTGGCCTGACCGGTCTTGAATTGGCCGCTGACGCTGGTGAGGGCCGCTTCGATGTTGTCGCCGTTCAGAATCTCGACTTTTGCACCGTTGATCGGCAGGGAAGTGGAGGCGTCGATAACGGCTCCTTCGAGGTAGCAGGCGCGGGTGTAGGTCGGCGTAAGCACCCACAATTCACCGCCGCCCGACGAACTGGTGGTGGGAATCACGGATGCGATGAGATTGCCCGAGGGCAGGAAGGGATATACTCCCCAGCAGCCGTCGAAACCGCCACCCTCGAAAGCCGGCGCCACATCGTATTTGCCCACCTGCACCAGGTTGTCGGGCTCCGTCACATCCACGATGCTGACGCCCTCGGTGTACCAGGAGGTAACAGCATAATTTTCAAGGATATGCGTATTGTGCACTACGGCGTTGGAGCCGGGGTTGGCCTGAATTTTATCGAGAAACTTGATGTCGGTCGGGTCTGAAATATCATAGGCCCCGAGGTAGGAATTATCCACTTCATCGGTCGTAAATATTACTTTCCGATCTTTCGACATCCAGGTGTTATGGGTAAAACTGTTGGGCGTAAATTCCAGCCCGAGCGCCACAGGGTTGCTTTTGTCCGTCATATCCACGATGGAGAAAAAGCCGTTGTAAATGTGGGAGCCGTAAAGGGTGTCGTTATCGACCCAGCCGTCGTGGATGTACCCGTAGGTGTCGAATTTGCCGGCATAGGTGGGGTTATACGGGTCTGCATTCAGATCGAGTACCACGGCGCCGCCGTTGAAGAGGTTGCTGCCGTAGGCGTACAGAAAGCCTTTGGTCGTGTCAATGTGCAGGGCGTGAATGGTGTTCAGTTCGCCCGCGATATCGCCGTCGCCAGTGTAATGATGGTAGTTGAGATTGGCGCCGGGCAGGCCGTTGAGATCGACGATCTGAACGCCCTGGCCGCCTTCGCTGGTCACATAGGCGTAATGTTTGTAGGTTTTGATTTCTTTCCAGAGGTTGTTGGGCCCGGGTATCTGGACAATTTGCTGCGGGGCGTCGGGGTTGGTCACCTCGACAATGATGAGCCCTTTGGAAGCGCCCAGCAAGGCATACTCGTGACCATTGGCCGCGTAGCCGCAAATATTGGCCAAAGTCTGGTTGGGGATGGTAAGTTTGGAGCGGAAGGCAATGTTCTGGTTTTGGGCAGTAGCTGCGAACAGGCCACACAACAGGAACAGGCCGACACTAGCGAGTCGGAAAATTGAATTCATAACCAGGTGATTTTTTTTTGATAGGAGACCGCAAATAAGTGCACAGGGTTGCCCTACCGGCATTCTTTTTTCGACGAGCGCTACCCTGCAAACGAAAAGCGGAGCATCGGGCCGCTTTATCGGCCCGATGCTCCGCACTGTTTACACCCCGAAAGGGAAGTCGTTCACTACAATTTTACAAGTTTCAGCGGCGGCTGACCTCCAACTCCCACGAGATACACGCCGGGCGCCCAGTTTTTGCCGAGCTCGATCTCCCCGCCTGTTTCGTCGGGCGTATAGCGCTCGATCATTTTCCCGGTCGCATCGAACACGCTGATCTCGTGGGTATTACCGGAAAAATGGAAGCTCAGGCGGGTCGAAATGCCAAACGGATTGGGCGCCGCGAGGCATTCGGCTGCAGTTGTGCCCGGGTTTGCCACGTCTCTGCGATGATAAGGGTACAATTCGAGCACCAGGGATGAATTGGCCGCCAAAACCTGCCGGTACTGCATTGTCATGCCCAGCGTATCGGCCGAAGCAGCCACGTCGTACACGCCGGGTAGCACATCGGAGATGGAAAAATGACCCGAGGCATCAGTCGTGGTGCAGTAGGTGTTTTCGTCGCTGAAAAGGCATACCGTGGCGTCGGACACCAGCTCCGAGGTGCCAAAACGGCGAACTTCGCCGTCGATAACGATACCGCCGAGCGGGAAAAGCGCCACATTCAGGGCGGTCAGTTCTCCATTGACCAGCTGGACGGGTATGCTGGCGGTTTGATAACCGGACAAACTGACCTGTACGGTAAACAGCCCGGCCTGGGCCTGCCCGATTTTGTACTGCCCGTCCACGGCGCTTTGCCCCTGTGTCAGGGGGTTGCTGCCCAAAACGCTCACCTGCGCACCCGACAGCACCGCCCCCGTAGCGGCGTCGGTTATGACGCCTTCGATCCAGCAGGCATGCACGTAATTGGGCGTAATGATGAACAATTCGCCGTTGCTGGTGCCTTGCGCATTGATATTGGATGCAATGATGGTGCCGGAAGGAAAGAATGGATACACCCCCCAGCACCCGTCGAAGCCGCTGCCCCCTATCGGATAGGTATCGTAATTGCCCACCTGCACGAGGTTGGCCGGGCGGGTGACATCGACGATGGTAAAGCCGTCCTTATACCAGGAGGTCACAGCAAACTGGTTGAGGATGTGTGTGTTGTGAACAATCGAGCTCGACCCGGGATTGCTCTGGATTTTATCCAGCAGTTTGATGTCGGTCGGGTCGGAAATATCGTAGGCGGCAAGGAAAGAGTTGCTGGTTTCGTCGGTAGTGAACAAGGTTTTTTTATCCGCCGACGGCCAGGTGTTATGGGTAAAATTATTGGGCGTTTGCTGGGTGGCCAGCACGACCGGGTTGTTTTTATCCGTACAATCCACGATAGCGAATGTACCGGCATAAATGTGCCCGGCATACAAGGTATCGTTGTCGGCGTAACCGTCGTGTACGTAGCCTTGCTGGTTGTATTTCCCTGCAAAAGTCGGGTTATAGGGGTCGGGATTCAGGTTCAGAATAACCGGACCGCCGCTGAACAGGTTGCTGCCGTGTGCGTACAAAAAGCCCCTGGTCGTATCGATATGCAGGGCGTGCGCCTTGTTGAACTGCCCGTTGATCGCCCCGTCGCCGTTGTAACTGTGGTAGGCGAGGTTGGGAGATGGCAGGTTGGACAAATCGATGATCTGGACGCCCCAGCCGCCTTCCGACACGACATAAGCATAGTGCGAGTAGGTTTTGATTTCCTTCCACAAATTGGCAGGGCCGGGGATTTGAACGATCTGCGCGGGATTGTCAGGGTCGGTAATATCGACGATGATGAGGCCGTTTCTGGCGCCCAGCAGGGCATACTCGCGGCCGCCGGCCGAGTAGCCCCAGATATTGGCCAGGGTTTGGCCGGTAAAAGTCATTTTGGAGCGGAATGTGGTGTTGAGATTTTGGGCGGGAAGCGCGAGGGAGCTGTACAGGAGCACCCCGCAAAGGCATAACCATCGAAACATGAGTACGAACCGTTTTGAGCGAATTAAAAAAGAGCCCGAATGTCCGAAAAATCAAGTCAAGAATCACCTATTGCGCTGCTGCTTTCGTCAAAGGGCGTTTTTGGCAGGCTCAACGCGGCCAAAAGGCGTCTTCCGTGTGGCGGATTTCCCGCAATTCGCCGTTGCGCAGCACCACGCCGATCACATCGAAACGGATCTCCCATTCATACCCGATGCTCTCCATATAGACCCCCGCGGCCCGGGCCATCAAATCCATTTTTTTACTGGCCACGGCGCCTTCCGGTCCTCCGAAACTGTCGTAGGCGCGGGTTTTGACCTCCACAAATACCAGGATATTTTCCGGGCTCCAGGCGATCAGATCGATCTCGCCACGGCCGCTGCGAAAGTTCCGCGCCGCAATGCGGTAGCCCTTGCTTTCCAGCAGCGCCGCGGCTTGCTGCTCGCCCAGGCGGCCGGTTTCGATGTGCTCTGCCATGCTCGTTTTTTTTGACGGGGCGCCAGGGCGAGGACAGACCAGATGCACAAATTTGATCCTGTCCGGCATACTCCCTGACTCACTCCGGGTACAACAAATAGGGTTTGCGGACCGATTTGAAAAAATCCAGTCCGGGTTGCCACGAAGCGCGTATTTCGGCTTCGGAGGTACCAAGTTCTATTTGTCGCCGCAATTCCGGCGTGCCGGCGAGCATATCGAAGAAATTATTTTTCAAAAAAAAGCGGCTCTTGTCGGGGTATTCGCAGTAAAAATCGAGCAGCCAGTGGAGATCGAGTTCGCTTCGCGCACGCAGGGAATCAATTGAAATACCACGCATGTCGTAGCCGTAGCAGCGCTGGTTGTCGAAAAGAGGCGACTTGGCGCCCGTGTTGCAGCGAGGGATAAAACAGAAGTCCTGCACCGGAAAATCGGGGTGACCGATGAGTTGAAAAGGGGTGTCGGTGCCGCGCCCGACGCTCGCCACCGTGCCTTCAAAAAGGCAAATGGACGGGTACAAGAGCACCGAACGCGAGTCGGGCAGGTTCGGCGAGGGCTTGACCGGCAGGTCGTAAGGCGTATGGTGGGTATAATGCAGGCAGGGCACGACCGTCAGGGAAGGCCTGGGCCCCTTCCATATCCAGTCTTCGCCGGTAAAATAGCGGGCCAGCTCGCCCACCGTGCAGCCATGCGCCAGGGGCAATGGCGCAATGCCTACAAAAGACTCGAGATCGGGCTCCAGCAGCGGGCCGTCCACGAGATGGCCGTTTGGATTGGGCCGGTCGAGTACCAGTATCGGCTTATCGTTGGCGGCACAGGCTTCCAGCACGTAAAAAAGCGTGGAGATGTAGGTGTAAAACCGCGCGCCGACGTCCTGAATATCGAAGATGACCACATCGACAAAGGCCAGATCGGTCGTTGAGGGCTTTTTCTTTCGGCCGTACAGCGAGATGACCGGCGTGCCGGTGCGCACATCGAGGCCGTTGCGCACTTCTTCGCCCGCCTCTTCTTCGCCCCGAAAACCGTGTTCGGGCGCAAAAATCCGCGTCACGCACACCCCTCGCGCCAGCAGGGTGTCCAGCAAATGCGTGGCCCCCACCCGCGCCGTCGGATTGACTACCAGCCCCACCTGTTTGCCGGCCAGCATGGGCAGGTAAAGATCAAGGCGTTCGGCGCCCACCACCACCCGCGGCAGGGTGTCGGTTTGCGCGCGAAGGGCGGCAAAAGCGGCAAACGTCAGACCGAAGAGCAGAATAATCCGGATCAGCATGGGAGGGCAAATGTAATAGCCTGCACGGAATCGCGCCGGCGGGTAAATTTTATTTTCAACACGGTTTGTTTTATATTTGGCCGGTTTTTTAAAAAATAAAACACAAGGCAGCCATGCAGGAGTTATTGAAAAAAATGAATTACAAGGGGCAAAACCCCGTGCTGGTGCTGGAATCGCCCGATGATTTTGCGCTAAACCTCGCCAATGCACTGCCCGACATTTCCGTACTGACCGACCCTGCCGGGCAGGAAAAAACGGAATTTGCGCTGGCTTTCGTCACCCGGCAGGCGCATATCGAAGCACTTGTACCACTCCTGAACGCGCGCCTCGAAGGCGACGGACTGCTGTGGCTGGCCTACCCGAAAGGGACTTCCAAACGGTACAAATGCGACTTCAACCGCGACAACGGCTGGCAAGTTTTAGGCAAGCTGGGCTTCGAGCCCGTGCGGCAGGTAGCCATCGACGAAGACTGGTCGGCGCTGCGTTTCCGGCGGGTCGAATTTATCAAAACCATGACCCGCTCTTTCGCCATGAGTGAAAAAGGCAAGCAAAAAACCGGCAAGTAACCCGCATGTACGCCATTATCGACGTCGAAACCACCGGCGGCCAGGCCCGCTACGAGCGCATCACCGAAATTGCCATCGTGCTGCACGACGGCGATCGCGTCGTCGATACCTTTTCCACCCTGCTCAACCCCGAGCGCAGCATTCCCTGGAACATCACGCAGCTGACGGGGATTACCGACGACATGGTGGCCCATGCCCCGAAATTTTATGAAGTGGCGCGTAAAATCGTGGAAATGACCGAAGGCAAAATTTTCGTCGCGCACAATGTCAGTTTCGATTACCACTTTGTCCGCGAGGAATTTGCCCGCCTCGGATTCGAGTTCAACCGCAAACAACTGTGCACCGTCCGCCTGGCCCGCAAGGTATTTCCCGGTTTGCCCAGTTACAGCCTCGGCAACCTGAAACGCCATTTCGGCATTCATGCCGAACAAAGCCACCGCGCCCTCGACGACACGCTGGCCACGGCCCGCCTGTTCGAACTGATCCTGACCGAGCAATCAGCCGAAGGGAGCATCCGGCAATTCGTCAACCGCGGCGTACGGGAGGCCAAACTTCCGCCCGCCATCACCCTCGAGCGCTTGCACGAGATTCCGACAGCCTGCGGGGTGTATTATTTTCACAACAGCGACGGGCAGGTGATTTATGTGGGCAAAAGCCTGAATATCCAGAAGCGCTTGTTCGAACATTTCAGCGACCCCACTGCCAAAGGTGAAAAACTGCGCGCCGGCGTAGCCGATCTCAGCTATGAAATCACCGGCTCCGAACTCGTGGCGCTGTTGCTGGAAAGCGCCGAAATCAAACGCCTGCAACCGCCCGTCAACCGCGCCATGCGCAACCAGCATTTCGTGGGCGGCATTTTCGCTTACACCGACGAAAACGGCTACCGCTGTCTGGCGCCGGGAAAGATCACCGCCCGTATCAAAAAAGGCCTCGAACTCGTGGCCGAATACCCCAAACTCGACCACGCCCGCGCTCATCTTCAGGCCGTGGTGCGCCAGTTCGAACTCTGCGACCGGCTTTGCAACCTCGATTTCAGCGGCGCCGCCTGTTTTCACTACAACATCAAACAATGCCGGGGCGCCTGCGTAGGCGAAGAGCCGGCCGACGAGTACAACGCCCGCCTCGAACAGGCGCTACTCGTGCTCGACAAACGCCTGAGCGGCAGTTTTTTCCTCGTTGAGCCAGGCCGGCGCGCCGGCGAAAACGCCATTGTGGGTGTTAAGGACGGGCGTTTTCTCGGCTTTGCCTTTGCCGATGCCGAAGAAGCCTACACCACCGAAGACCTGCTGGAGATGCTGCATTCACCGGGCGCCGACCCTGATGCCGGGCGGATTATTCGCGGCTGGCTGTCGGGGAAAAAGGCGGTGAAGATGTTGAAGTTTTGAAAGGCTTGATCGGTTGTTGGACAGGTGTTTTGGTGGGACAGGGTGAACAAGATTTACAGGATGCTCTGGTCGGCAAAGCCGACCAGAGAAAAGGGGAGTTTGTCCGGAATCTCCATAAAATCAGAGCGTTATCTGCTCCCGCCCGCATGAAACCTGCTTACGCTAATCCCTCAAGGGCAACTTGAAGGTTCCTTTCCAGAATTTCACCTTTTCCGGGTTGTCCGGATTGATCTGCGGCTGCCGAACGACATACGAAACCCGGAATCGACCCTCGACCTGTTTGTTGATCGTGTCCCAGGTATCGATGATAAAGTAATTGTCGAGGGCCGTAGTGTCAAGATTGTAATAATCGTCCAGCACATCTCCGTCAGAGGTGACTCTTACGTAATTGGAAAACACAGTCCCAACCTTTAGTACATATGCGTCACTATGAAGTTTGTAATTATATACAGGGTTGCTATCCGGGATTCCTGAAAAAAAGAGATACTCACGGAATTCATTGTATTCGCTGCAAGTAAAAAATTCTATGATCCAGTATTTGTCGCCAGGTACGTTGCCCTTACGGCATTTCGCGGTAGCCTTCCATTCTGCCGAAATCTTGATTGCGCTGGCTTCTCCGCTTTCCGACAAGTTGCAAGGGGCGAAAACTTCCACTTCTTCTACGGGCGGCGCGGGCGGCTGAGGGATGGAGGGCGGCAGATCGTTTTTGCAGGAGGCCCACAGGAGCATAAAAAAGATCAAAAAGGATATGTTTTTCATGATGAAAGAGGGTTTTTCAAGGTTCTACGACAAATATTTTTGAGATACGCGTGGCACCGGCCTGCAGACAAAGTGTGTACAGGCCAGCTGGCAACTGGAAGGAAAAACTGTGACTATACTCACCTGATTGCAACTTGAAATCACCCCTTGTCCTGCTGCTGCCCAAGGCATCAAAAACCTCGTAAACATATTTTTCTTCGTGGCTCAGCGTTCCCGAAACAGCAATCACAAGACGGTCGGATGCCGGGTTGGGATAACAAACAAAACCGCTTTCAGGCTGTCCATCTTCCACTGGCGCAACTGCCTTTTCCTCTGCAACAAAGCATGGATTGACAAATTTCCGCAAAGACGTAGCCGTAACGCCGTCGCTGCTGTGGACGGACACATAAAGCCAGTACTCTGCATACGGTATCGCAGCCGCATTCAGATTGACAGTAGCAGCGTTCCCAATGTACGTGCCCGACAAAGGATTGGTATATGGCGCAGCGCCAAAAAACCACTTGTAGGTAAAGGGGGCGTTGCCCGGTATTCCTACACCGGGCGGGTCAATATTAGCCGTGTAGGCAACGCTTTGGGTACAGTTGGGCGCAGGGCCGCTGATGCCTGTTGCCAATTCGTCCGTGGCAAAATAATAGTCTGCCACGGAACAAATCGTCCCAGTGACATAGGCGGCATTGTTACTTTTCGAATTTCCGATCGGAACGCCCAAATAGTTGATGTTCGGATTGGAAAAATACGCGATTCTTTCTTCTCCTGCATCGATCACGGCCATCACCGTGAACTTGTAATCGCCGCCAGGTAGTTCAGCTCGATAACCCGTATTGCAGCCAGGAGAATTGTCCGGGATATTGCCGCCCTGCGACTCCCGGCTGTGCCGGGCATCCAGCATGTGGCCGATCTCGTGCGCAAAAGTCCAATCTGGCCCAAACAGATGTTTGGCCGAAACAATGGCTGCCGACACATTGGGTTGTACTGATTCAATACCCAAATAATCACCATACCGATCATCGGTAAGTAAAATCATCACGTCTGCCTGATTGGCCGAAAGCCGGTTCCAGGCATTCTGGTCTATTTCAAACGACGACATATCAGCAAAAATATTCCCACCTTGGCTATAATTAAAACCGTTATAGGCCTCCGTTATAAACCGAAATGTTTTCCCGACCACGCCGCTGTTGATCAGGATGTAGTTCATGGTTTGTTCGCCCAGGGTGAAATAAAGCGTGGCATAAACCGGGTCGGGGTGGTAGCCGACGACCTCAGCGATGGCCTCGGGTGTCACCAATACGAGTGCGTTGATGATATTTTTACAGGTATCCACCTCACAGCCGGGGACAGGATCAGTTTCGGGACCTTCCAGTGCGCAATTCTTGTTGAGCGTGTCGGGAGCAAGCGTTACCTGGGCGTTGTACCGGCTACTGAGCGGATGCAGCATATATCTGTGGTCGGGGGCATTGACCACAATCAGCTTGCCGCGGTTGTTGGCGGTGATGCCAACATACCCTTTTGCTTCCGGCAACTCACCCCACCAGGTATAACTTGAGTCACCTGACGAGTGGACAAACATTCCTCTTGGTTGCAGGGTGTCGGTAATGCCTGCCAGTGTAAAACTCAACACATCCCCGTTCAAATAATTTTGCAAATGATTGATTGAGACCAGCCGAATGGCATGTGGGCCGACTTCCTGAACGAGGTTATTCCAGGCTTGTTGTTCTTCACTGGTGAAGCCGGCCGTCAAGGGGTTCAAAGATTGCACGTAAGGAGTTGATTGGCCCAAAAGCACACAACTTGCTGAGAGAGAGAGAGAGAGAGAAATAGCAGTTTTAACATGAGTATCAATTTCAGGTGAAAAAACAGGTTGAGATTACCATCCAAATATATGCCTTCGCATCAATCAGTGCAATACCCAATGCTTGAACCGGCATTTCGGCCAGCCCGATCCATCCTGTTAATCCTGCAAAACCTGTCCCCCAAACAACACCCGCCCAACAACACCCGTCCGGCGCAGGAGCGCCCTCGGGTCTGTTCCGTCCCGTTTGGACAAAAACCATTCTTCCGTTCGCTCGCATCCTGCAAGCCCCTATTTTTGGCCCGGTCAAACCAACCCGCCGCTGATTTGTCATGAAAAAATATACGTTGCTGGCCTTTTCGCTGCCGCTCACGATCGTTTTGCTCGCCCTGATTCCCTTTTCCCGCAAGGAAAAACCTTTTCACAGTGCAGCGGAACTCGAATTTTTCCAGGCTTTTATGCAAGGCCGGGCCACGGGCAGCCATGCGCCCGACCTGTTGCCCATCGATTCCAACATTCTTTTTCCAACGGCCAAAACCTGCGGCGGTTGCCACGGACACGACCCCAACATGTTCGCCCTGGTGACCACCGACGGCAAGGATGTCAATATTTACGACGACTGGCGCTCAACCATGATGGCCAACAGCGCCCGCGACCCTTTCTGGAGAGCCAAGGTGACCCATGAAATACTGGTGAACCCCGCGCACAGCAACGAACTGCAAAACAAGTGTACCTCCTGCCATGCGCCGGCAGGCCATTACCAGGCCAAATTGAAGCGCCATGAGGAATTTTACACCCTGGCCGACCTTTATAACGATACCCTGGGCCTCGACGGCGTCACCTGCCAGGCCTGCCACGGGCAGTCGCCACAGCTGCTCGGCACCCTCAATTCAGGCAACCTGCATTTCGATACCAACTACATCCGGGTCGCTTACGGCCCCTATGAGTTTGCCTTCGCACCGCCCATGCACAATTTCGTGGGCATTACGCCGCTGTTTGGCCCGCACATTGCCGACGGCGGGCTCTGTGCTGGCTGCCACACCCTGATCACCGACGCCGTCGATCTGCAAGGCAACCTGACGGGCACCAGCTTTGTTGAGCAGGCAACCTATCACGAATGGCTCAATTCGCGCTACGACAAGCAACACGACAACGTGAGTTGCCAGTCGTGCCACATTCCCCAGACCAATGACGAAATTATTATTTCCGCCAATTATCAGTTTCTTACCCCCAAATCGCCGTACGGGCTGCACGAACTGGCTGGCGCTAACGTGACCATGCTCAAACTCCTGCGCGACAACCGGCAGGCGCTTCAGATTCCGGCCGAAGCGGAGCATTTCGACAGCACCATCGCCGCAACCTTGCGCATGTTGCAGCAAAAATCACTGGATGTGAACCTCTCTGCGGCCGACCTCAACGGCGATACCGTGCAATTCGACCTGAGCCTCGTCAACAAGGCAGGCCACAAATTCCCCTCGGGCTACCCTGCCCGGCGGGCATGGATCGAATTCGAGGTAAAAAATGAAACCGGGCAAACGGTGTTCCACTCCGGCCGTTACAACCCCGATTTCAGCCTGCCCGACGAAGACCCCAATTTCGAGCCGCATTACAATGTGATCAACCGCGCCGATCAGGTCCAGATATACGAACTCGTGCCCGGCGATGTGGCCGGCAATTTTACCAATGTGCTCGAACGCTGCCACAGCGCCATGAAAGACAACCGCCTGGTGCCGGCCGGCTTTTCACTCAACGACCCGGCCTACGACACGACGGCGATCGTCGGCGGAGCGCTCGGCGATCCTGATTTCAATGTCAACGCCGACGGCGTGGAAGGCTCGGGCTCCGACCGGGTACACTACCGCATTCCGCTTGACGGCTACGAAGGCACGCTGACCGTCACGGCACGGGTGTGGTACCAAAGCCTGCCGCCCAAATGGATGGCTCCCATATTTGAATGGTCGTCTCCGGAAATCGACTCGTTCAAGGTCATGCTCGAAGCCGCCGACCGCAGTCCTGTGCTGGTCGCGGAGCGAACGCTCGGGCCGGTCGCCGTCACCCCCTTGTCTGTCCCGACACTTGCCGCATCGCCTGTGCGCATCAGCCCGACACTCAGCAACGACGGTCGCGTATTCGTATCAACTTCGCCCGATGTCGCCCTTCGGTCCGTGCGCGTGTACGACGCCAAAGGGCGCCTGGTATGGGATCGTTCGGCCGACAATACCATCTGGTTGCCGGCCGAACGGGGCATGTACTTCATCACGGTGGAAACCAGCCGGGGCCGGTTCTCTCAAAAAGTAGTGCGCCAGTAAGTTATTTGATCCGGCTCAACAGTTCGGTCAGGCGCTCGTCGGTCAGGCGGCCGCGCGACATGTACACGACTTTGTACACCGGCATATCCTGCATAAAAGTGAGCATCATGGCGCTCGATTTGCGGCGCAATTCGGCCTCTTCGGGCGTCATTCGGGGCGCATTGGGATCAGTGGCAGTCAAAGTCGCCGTGATTTCGTCGTAAACGAACCGGCCATGCGGGTTGGCGGCAAATTCTTTCAACATCGAATTGCGGGTTAGCGGCGGGTACAGTTTGTGCGTCGCTTCCACCTGCACGTTTTCCTGCAAGGGCAACCGAGCCGACGAGCCGCCAGCCATGATGACAAACTGCCCGGAATTGACCTGCCAGACGTGCACCGAGGGGTCGTACCAGGCAAAGTCGCGGTAAGAAAGTTCGAACCGAACCACCTTGCTTTCACCGGGTTGCAAGCTGACTTTGGCAAAATGCCGCAATTCTTTCTCCGGCCGGATCACCGGCGCATTCGGCTCCCTGACGTAGAGTTGCACGACTTCTTTGCCCGCAATTTTGCCCGTGTTTCGGACCGTAATTTCTACCGCCAAAGGATCGGAATCCTTGATCGAGGCCGCACTGAGCGTCATTTTTTCAAAGGAAAAAGTGGTGTAACTCAAGCCGTGACCGAAGGGGAATTGAGGGGCGATTTTTTTCTTGTCATAATACCGATAGCCGATAAAAATGCCCTCGCCGTAACGCGCTTCGCCGCCTTTTCCGGGAAAATCGAGGTAGCAGGGCGTGTCTTCGAGGCGCACAGGGAAAGTCTCCGACAGTTTGCCCGAAGGGTTGACGCGTCCTGTGATCACATCGGCCAGTCCGCCGCCGCCAGCCTGACCGCCCAGCCAGCCTTCCACAATTGCATCGGCCTGTGCTGCCCAGGGCATTGCCACGGCCGAGCCATTGATCAGCACAACGACCAGATTGGGCTGTTCGGCAGCCACGGCAGCCACCAGTCGGTTGTGCCATTCGGGCAGGTCGATGTTGGCGCGATCATAGCCTTCGGACTCATAAGAGTCGGGCAAGCCGACAAAAACAATGGCCAGATCGGCGCTTTTAGCCTGCCGGCGCGCTTCGGCGAGCAATTCGTCGCTGCTGCTGCCGTCGGGGTGGTAACCGGCCGCATAACTCAGGCTGGTGGCCGGCTCCAATATGTTGGACAATTCATCGTACGCATTTGCAACCTGCGTGGGACGCACCTGCGAACTGCCGCTGCCCTGAAAACGAGGTGTTTTGGCAAAACTCCCGATCACCGCCACTTTTTTGACTTTTCCCGGCTGAACGGGCAGTGTTTGCCCTTCATTCTTCAACAGCACGACACAATCTGCCGACACCTGCCGGGCCAGGGCGTGGTGGGCATTGGCATCGACACGCGTACCCGGCCGGCGTGCATCGTATGCTTTCAACAACACCGCCAGCAGATCGGTCGCCGAGCGGTCCAGATCAGCCTCTTTCAACTGTCCGGACCGCACCGCCGCGACAATCTTTTGATCGTTGCGGCCGCCGCTGGACGGCATTTCGAGGTTCAGGCCCGCGGCCACGCCGGCCGGGCGGTCGTTCACGGCGCCCCAGTCGGACACCACGAAGCCCTGAAAACCCCAGTCGCGACGCAATACATCGGTAAGCAGGTAGGGATTTTCGGCGCAATACACCCCGTTGAGTTTGTTATAGGCGCACATCACCGACCAGGGTTGCGCTTTGGTCACAGCTATTTCGAAGGCGGGAAAATAAATTTCATGCAGGGTGCGCTCGTCGGGATTGGCGCTCATGGTCATGCGCTCGTATTCCTGGTTGTTGGCGGCGAAATGTTTGAGCGAAGTGCCGACGCCCTGGCTTTGCACACCGTTGATCAGGGCAGCGGCAATTTCACCCGACAGCACGGGGTCTTCCGAAAAATATTCGAAGTTCCGCCCGCCCAGCGGCGAGCGCTTCATGTTGGTGCCCGGGCCGAGCAGGATTTGCACGTCGTTGGCCTGGCATTCGCGACCGAGGGCGACGCCCACCTGTCCGATCAGATCGACATCCCAGGAGGAAGCCAGCGCCGAAGCCGTGGGGAAGCAGGTTGCCGGAAGGCTGTTGGCCAGGTCAGTGCCCACTGCTTTGCGCAAACCGTGCGGGCCGTCGGTCATAAAAACCGAAGGGATGCCCAGTCGGGGAATGGGCTTGGTACTCCAGAAATCCTGTCCGGAGCACAATCCCGCTTTTTCTTCAAGGGTCATTTGCGCCACCAGGGCTTTGGCACGGGTGCGATAATCGGTGTTTTGGGCAAAAATAGCGGAGCAGAGGAGGAGGCCCGACAAGGCCGAAAACAAAAATTTTACCATCGTTTTCAAACAGTTGAAACGTTGAACTGGAACAAATTTTTGCTGCGCAGCAAAGAGAAGACAAAGGTGGGAGGCAAACGTGTTTTCTGCTTTTGACAAATGTCAAATAATGCGTCAGTGCGCCGCGCGAATACGGCTGAGGGTTTCCTGCGTAATGCCCAGAAAGGAAGCGATGTACGCCAAAGGCACGCGTTGTACGATGCCCGGGTGAGCGGTCAGCAATTTTTGATAACGCTGGCGGGCAGTTTCAAACTGGAGAGAATCGACGCGTTCCTGGGAGAGCAGCAGGGAATTTGTCAGCATCAGTCTGAACAGTCTTTCCACCTCGTGGTGCTCCCGGCAGAGCTGCATCAGTGTGTCGTGGTGGATGGTCAAAATCACGGAAGGCTCCAGCAGCTGAATAATCAGGCGGCTCGGGGCGCGCTGGAAAAAACTTGTGATGGAAAAGAAAAAGCGGCCGTCCATGGTCAGCCACTCGGTGATTTCGTTTTTGCCTTTATGGTAAAAAATGCGGACCAGGCCGCGGTCGACGAAATAGATGTGGTGGCACACCTTTCCTTCGGGCAGCAAAAGGTGCCCTTTGGGGAACGCTGCATTTTTCCAGGCCGCCAGAAATGCGGCCCTGGCCGGCTGTGGCAAGGGGTAAATCCGGTCGAGCGCTCTTTCGAGTTGTTCCATGAACGGAGAAATTTTGGGCAGCAATCACACGGCGCGGGCAATGCCCCTGCCGTGTAATTGCTGCCGAAAAAGGGCGATTACCGAAATCGTTCCGCCACCACCAGTTCTTTGGAGCCGGGGGTGTAGGCATAAAAGCCTTCGCCGCTTTTGGCGCCCAGTTTGCCGGCCGTAACCATATTGACGAGCAGGGGGCAGGGCGCATATTTCGGATTGCCAAACCCGTCGTGCAGCACGCGCAGGATGGCGAGGCAAACATCCAGGCCGATAAAATCGGCCAACTGAAGCGGCCCCATCGGGTGCGCCATGCCGAGTTTCATCACCGTATCGATCTCCTCCACCCCGCTGACGCCTTCGTAGAGGGTGTAGATCGCCTCGTTGATCATCGGCATCAGAATGCGGTTGGCCACAAAACCCGGGTAGTCGTTGACCTCGACAGGTACTTTTTCGAGTTGCCGCGACAAGTCCATGATACGAGTAGTGACCTCGTCGGAGCTTGCATAGCCACGGATGACCTCAACGAGTTTCATCACCGGCACAGGGTTCATAAAATGCATGCCGATCACTTTGTCGGGTCGCTTCGTCGCGGCGGCAATTTTTGTAATGCTGATGCTGGAAGTATTGGTGGCGAGGATGCAACCTGCCGGGGCCATTTGGTCGAGGTCGGCAAAGATCTTGAGTTTCAGCGTGACGTTCTCTGTTGCGGCTTCCACGACCAGGTCGGCATGTTGCACGCCGGCAGCGAGGTCGGTCTGGAAATTCAGTCTGCCGAGCGTAGCGGCCTTGTCGGCCTCGCTGAGCGTTCCTTTACTGACCTGCCGGTCGAGGTTTTTGCTGATGGTCGCCTGAGCCTTGTCAAGTGCGGCCTGTGCAACATCGACCAGCGTAACATTGAATCCGTATTGTGCAAAAACGTGTGCGATGCCATTGCCCATGGTTCCACCGCCGATAACTGTAATGTGGTGCATATTAAATAGTTAGGTTGAAAGCCGATAATGATGAAGGTGGAGAAGGGTTATCTGGAAGCGGCCGTGTAGCTGATGCCGGCTGCCGGGGTTACGCCCAAAACGGGGTGCCATTCGGCCGCAGCATGCAGAGCCAGTCCGTTTTTTAATAAAAAACCCGCCCCGAGCGACATACGTCCGGGCGTGCTCCTGATGCCTGCCCTTAAAAACAGCGAGTGGAGCGGACGGTATTCCAGCCCGGCCCGCACCTGCACGGGGCGTTCGAGGTCTTTTTCCGCTTCGAGCAACCAAAGCAAGGTGGCGGAACTCCGCCAGGCAGCGCCTACCCGCAAGGTGGCAGGCAATACGTCGTCGCCCAGTTTGACCTGCAAAGGATTTTGTACGCGCGCACCCAGCCAAAGGTTTTTGACCGGCTGAGCCAGTACGGCGAGCCCGAAGCTGAATGCATTGGCGGAGCCGTAGTCCTGCGCCGATACGCGCATCAGGTCGGCGCTGCCGCCGAATGCGAATTTGGCGCCTGCCCGGCGGGCATATTGCAAGCGGAAACGTTGTTCCTGATAGGCCGACGTGCCGTTGTGCGCAATATCGATCGCGGCGCTGCTGTTGGCATCGATGCCGGCATAGGCCTGGAAGGAGGCCGTCGTCCAGCCTTCGACCGCATACGGCAGCGCGGAGCCCAGCCACAGGCCCCAGCGGGGTTGAAAAACGAGCGCCGCTTCGTTGGCGAGGCCGGCCGCGGGGTCGGGATAGGCTACATTGGCGCCGCCCATGCTCAGCGCCGGGGCCGGATCGAAGGCCCGCATGAATACCTGGGCGCGCAGCAGCACAACACTGCACAGGAGCGCAAGGCTAAGCCCTAAAAGTCGCTTGGATTGCATCGGGCGAAGATACTTTTTCAGGGAAATTAAGCAGGTGGTAAAAGTTCAGTCGGCCGCGCCGACGGCGTAGGATTTGCCTTCTTCCGCTACTTCCGTAGGAGGAAAAACGGCTCGCGCTTCGGCCAGATGCCCGGCGGTATCGGTGTACCGGCCCGAGAAATGCCCCAGGAGCAGTTTTTTGACGCCGGCCCTTTGCGCTACGCCCGCGGCCTGTGCCGCGGTGGAATGACCTGAAAAATCAGCTTCTGCCGTGTGTTCTGTAAGAAATGTAGCTTCGTGGTACAACAGATCGACCCCGCTCACCCACTCCGCAACCTGCTCGGAAGGCGCCGTATCGCTGCAAAAAGCATAGCTCAAAGGCGCGCGGGGCGGCAGGGTCAGTTCGTCGTTGGCAACAACCTGGCCGCCGGGTAGTACGAGGTCTTGTCCGGCCTTGATACCTGGCAAAAGCGTAAAGGGAATGTCGTATTCGGTGATTTTTTCGGGGCGAATGTTGCGCAGGCGCGCTTTTTCCCTGAACAACCAGCCGCAGCAGGCAACACCCCGATGCAGCAAGGGCACGCTGAACACCTCCACGGCGGGCGTTTCAAAAATTTTGGCAAACGCTCCCGCGTCCACGGTATGGAAATGCAGCGGATACGTGACCGGCACCCGTACGCCGCAAAGCCGCAAGTTGGTTTCCACCAGTTCTTCCATACCCGGCGGGGCATATATGTCGAGCGGGAGGGTGCGTTTTTTCAGGCACCACGACGTCAGTAGTCCCACCAGTCCGAACACATGATCGCCGTGTAAATGGCTGATAAAAATCTGCTCCAGCCGGTCGTAACGCACCTGAAAACGATGCATTTGCATCTGTGTTCCTTCGCCGCAATCGATGAGGAACATACGGTTGTCCACCTGTAAAACCTGGGCGGTATAGTGCCGGCCCTGAAACGGGCCGCCGGAGCCGTTGCCGAGGATGGTGAGTTGCATGGGCTGGATGTTATTCGAAAAAATCGAACAAATAACGGTGATCGTAAGGAACTCCTGCATTATTCAGCATGCTCAAATATTCCTCCTGAAAATTTTTCGTGGCAGGGTGTTGCCCTTGATGTTCAATATACCGCGCTAACTGTGGAACTTGTGAGAGGCTGCATGAAAATGCGCCATACCCTTTTTGCCAGGCCAAAAGTCGGGAAGACAATTGCTGTTTGTTGATGAAGTGGTTGGGTGACATTTTATCACTTTCACCTAATCGTCGATGTTGGGTTGGGATGCGTTATAATGTGCCTTCCGACCTATTTCGGACGCACCACCGTGCCGCTTCGCCGGCTGATTTCTCCAAGTGTCTCGTTGAGTTTCATCAGGATTTTCATGTACCGCGTCCACAATTCATCGTCTTTATCCTGTTCTGCCGACTGGATGCGTACTTTCATCACCTGGATCATCTTTTCCAGTTTTCGGATCTTGAAAATATCGACCGCTTTGCGCGCATCCAGGTCAAAATTCTCCTCCGGCGGCTTTTGGTTCTGGAGGGGGTAATTGTATCGTTCCTCCCAATTGGGCGACAGCTCCCAGGGCGAGGTCATCAGGTCAATAGCCAGGTCGCGCACGGCGGGATTGTCGTGCTGCAGGAAAAATGCCGTATCCGGAGTACGCCCCTGAAACAGGAGGTCATGACATTCCGTAGCGACCTTTCCGTACAACGGATTGTCAAAACTGCCCAGAGAATCCTCGATATCAGCCAGAATATACTCCGCTACCGAGACGCCTTCCGGCAGCACCTGGTTGCCAAACTGAACCAGCAGGCGAATGATGTCGCGCTCCTGAAATTCGTCGCCGCGCGCCAGCGGTCGTTCCCTGGGCCGTGTGAATGCAGGATCTTCCACCGGCACCTCGGGGTTGGGCTGCGCGTCGGGAGAGTCGGAGGCGGCTTCGGGAGCCCGGGCTTTGCGCTCTTCCTGTTTTTTCAAGCCCTGGGTAATGAGTTTGTTGGTCTCTTCGACCAGTGCCGGCTCCGCTACGTCGAGCAAACTCGCACATTCTTTTTGATAGACGCTTCGTTTGATGGGGTCGGGAATGCGGGCAATACTGGCGACAATGTCTTTCACCAGGCCCGATTTCTTGATTGGATCACCCTTGATTTCCGACAGCAACAACTGGGTCTTGAACAGGATAAAATCCTTTGCCTCGCGGGCGACATATTCCAGAAATGCCTCACTGCCAACCTTTTGTACATAACTGTCGGGGTCTTCACCATCGGGCAGGAGCACGATGCGCACATTGAGGTCTTGCTCAAGAGCCAGATCGAGCCCTCGAAGGGCAGCTTTGATGCCGGCCGGGTCGCCGTCGTACAAAATCTTGAGGTTGTTGGTGTTGCGGCGGATGAGGTTGAGTTGCCCTTCCGTGAGCGAGGTGCCGCTGCTGGCCACCACATTTTCAATACCGGCCTGGTACAGCGAAATAACGTCCATGTAGCCCTCCACCAGAATACACTCGTCCAGCTGGCGAATGGCTTTTTTGGCCTGAAATGCGCCGTAAAGGGTTTTGTTTTTGACGTAAATCTCGGTTTCCGGGCTGTTGATGTACTTCGGCACCGATTTGTCGGCCGACATGGTGCGGCCTGCGAAAGCAGCCACTTTTCCCGAAAGGTTGTGGATAGCGAACATGACCCTTCCGCGGAAAAAATCGCGGGAGCCGTCGGCGCTGCACAGCCCGACTTTTTTGAGCAACTCGACGGAATGCCCCGTGGCACGGGCGCGCTGCAGCAGCAGGTCGCGCTGGTCGGGGGCGTAGCCGAGGCCAAAGGCACGAATCGTGTCTTCGCGCAACCCGCGCTGACGGAAGTAGGAAAGCGCCACCGATTTGCCTTCATCCGTGTCGAAAAGCTGCTCCTGAAAATGTTTCAGGGCAAAATCATTGACGATGTAGAGCGATTCGGCGAGCTGATCGGCGGCGCGTTGCTCGGGACTGAGTTCCGCTTCCTCGATCTCGATATTGTACTTTTTGGCCAGCCAGCGCAGGGCTTCGGGGTAGGAGAATTGTTCGTGCTCGCGCAGGAAAGTGATGGCATCGCCGGCTTTACCGCAACCGAAACATTTGAACAGGTTGCGCGCGGGATTGACGTTGAACGACGGTGTTTTTTCGTGGTGAAAGGGGCACAGCCCGATCAGGTTGACCCCGCGGCGGCGCAGGCTCACAAACTCCTCGATCACCTCTTCGATACGGACGGTGTCGAGAATTTCCCGAACGGTTTTGGCAGTAATCATTGTCGTCTGGCAAATATAGTCATTCCACCCGGGCGCAGGGTTTCAGGGGAATAACACACCCATACATAAACACGAATGTTACACAGAAAACACTGGTTCTGTGTAACATTCGTCGTAAAAACAGGCTACGCCGGGCAGGATCAGCCTTCGAAATGCAGCGAAATAGTGAACGTCCGCGACATTACTTTTTCCAGAATCGTGCTTTGTTCGAGGCGGTCGTTGTAGATCAGGATATTGTTGATGCCCTGGGAAATTTTGAACTCGGGCGAAAAGATGAAGTACGGAAAAAAGAACTGGATACCAGCCCCGTATTCGATCTGAAAATCGGTCGGCGCGATCTTCACCAGGCCCGCAGCCTGCCGGGTACGGGAGTCGCTGGCTACATCGAAAACATACTTGACGCCGCCGATGACGAAAAGGCGGAAATCGTGGAACGGGGCCGATTTGTAGCGCACGTGGAAAGGCATTTCCACAAAAACCGACTCGATGCGGCGGGTCAGCAGGATGGAATTTTCGCCGGGCGGTGCGTAGCGGATGTTGCGCTCGGCAAACGAGAGGGTCGGCAGAAAACGCACATCGAAGTATTCGCCGATTTTCAGGTTCGAGACGATGCCAAGGTTAAAACCCGGGCCCGTGACCGATTCTGCACGGCTGAACGAGTCGTTGGCGATAAAATTTTTGGAGTGAAAAATGCGGAAATCACTCTGGTTGTAGCCCAGTGTGATGCCGAAGTAATAGGGCTTGTTCTGAAAATCGCGGTAGTTCAGGTTTTGGCCCGAAGAAAACTGGGCGTTTGCCCTGGGCGCGGCCGCGAAGGTCAGCAACAGGCAGGCCGCCAGCACTTTACCGGCCTTCCCGATTATTTTGTTGCAGTGTAAATGGAGCATATTCCGAGCGTCAATCGTTCGCATTGTGGATTTTGATAACCGGTTTTGGATAAAATGTTGAGAAAATCCCGGCCTTCGGGGAACGCCTGCACACTTTCGAAAAGGTAGGTGTAAGCGCGCACGTCGCGGCTGGTTAAACGCCCGATCAGGGGCAAAACGTATTTGAAGTAGCTGTTGTACAGCTGTTTTATCGGAAAAATACCCGGTTTGGAGAATTCCAGGATGACCACCCGGCCGCCCGGCCGCAGCACACGGCACATTTCTGACAGGCCCTTTTCCAGGTTTTCAAAATTGCGCACCCCGAAAGCCACCGTGACGGCGTCGAAGCTGTTGTCGGCAAAACGCAGGTTTTCGCTGTCGCCCGTTTCGAGGCTGATCACCTCTTGCCATCCGGCTTTCCGGATCTTTTCCCGCCCGATATCGAGCATCTGGTTGGCAATGTCGATACCGACAACCTGTTTGGGCGACAGCCTGCGGGCAGCCATGATGGCCACATCGGCCGTGCCGGTGGCCACGTCGAGCAGGCTTTGCGGAGCCAGTTCACGCAGGTAATTCAGGGCTTTTTTCCGCCATTGCACGTCGATGCCCAGCGAAAGCACGCGGTTGAGCAGGTCATATCTGGGCGCAATATTGTCGAACATGCGCTCCACCTGGGCTTTTTTGGCTTCGGCGTCGTTGTACGGAGTGACCACAGTTTTTTCTTTCATAAAATTGGCGCAAAGGTAAACGTTCCGGTTGCTTGCAGACAGGTTTTGAAGGGTTGTTGGACAAGATTTTAGCAGCTGGGTTAGACAGCAAACCATTGATTTTGTTGAAAAATGGCGGCCGTATCGCAAATCTTTCCATGTCCCGCTGCCCAACGGGGGAATACCGCTCCCTGAAATCCATTTGATCCCGTCTGCGCGCACGCACTAACTTTGCCGCGCAAAACAAGCTGTCACATGAAAATTGCCCTGGCTCAACTCAATTACCATATCGGAAACTTCGAAGGCAACCTGCAAAAAATGCTCGACGCCGCCGCGGAAGCCCGCAAACTGGGCGCCGACCTGATCTGCTTCGGCGAACTGGCCACCTGCGGCTACCCACCCCGCGATTTTCTCGAATTCGATGATTTCATCCGCCGCAGCGACGCTTCGGTGGAAAAACTGCGCGAAGCCTCCCGCGACATCGCCATCGTTGTGGGATCGCCCACGCGCAATCCCGTGCGGGAAGGCAAAGACCTCCACAATTCGGCCTTTTTCCTCTGGGAAGGCCGCGTACTGGGTATTCAACACAAAACTTTGCTGCCGACCTACGATATTTTTGACGAATACCGCTATTTCGAGCCGGCCACCGAGTTTCATACCATCGGATTCAAAGGCAAAAAAATCGCGCTCTCGATCTGCGAAGACATCTGGAACGTGGGCAACGAAAACCCCTTGTACAAAATTTGTCCGCTCGACGAAATGATGGACGAGCGCCCCGATTTTATCCTCAACCTCTCGGCCTCGCCCTTCGACTACACCCATGCGGCCCTTCGTATTCACACGGTAAAAGCCAATGTGCAACGCTACGGCGTACCCATGTTTTACGCCAACCACGTGGGCGCACAGACCGATATCATCTTCGACGGTGGCAGTCTGGTGGTTTCGCCCGACTGCAAGGTGTTCGACGAGATGCCCTATTTTGAAGAATGCCTGCGGGTGTACGACCTCGACGAAGTCGTGCAGGGCGGCCGCGAAGCCGAGCAGCCCAAAGACAAAGTGCGGCTCATCCACGACGCACTGGTGGAAGGTATTCGCGAGTATTTCCACAAACTCGGCTTCAAAAAAGCCATTCTCGGCTTGTCCGGCGGTATCGACTCGGCCGTAACCACTGTGCTGGCCGTCAAAGCCCTGGGCAAAGACAACGTACGCGTGTTGCTCATGCCCAGCCAGTTCAGCACCGGCCACTCCGTGGAAGACGCGCGCGACCTGGCTGAAAACCTCGGTATTCAGTACGATATCGTGCCGATAAAAAGCATGTACGACGCTTTTGAAGGCGCCTTGCAGCCTTTTTTTAAAGACCTGCCGTTCAATGTCACGGAAGAAAACATCCAGGCCCGCGTGCGCGGCACCCTGTTGATGGCCATGTCGAACAAATTCGGCAATATCCTGCTCAACACGACCAATAAAAGCGAAATGTCGGTCGGCTACGGCACCCTTTACGGCGACCTGTGCGGCGGGCTGGCCGTGCTGGCGGATGTGTATAAAACGGAGGTTTATGCAGTGGCAGAGTATATCAATGATTGTCATGCCGCTTTGGAAGGCCCCATCCCTGGCATTCACCCCAGCCCCGGAGGCCACTCAACTCCTCCCCTCCGCGGCGGCGGCCTCATTCCGCTCAACTCCATCACCAAACCGCCCAGCGCCGAACTTCGGCCCGGGCAGAAAGACACCGACAGTTTGCCGCCCTACGAAGTGCTCGACCAACTGCTTTACCAGTATATCGAATGCCGCCAGGGACCGCGCGAACTGGAAGCCCGGGGCTTCGATCATGATCTGGTGGCGCGCGTACTGCGGCTGGTCAATATCAGCGAATTCAAAAGGGAGCAGGCGGCGCCCGTGTTGCGGGTGAGCCCGAAGGCGTTTGGCATGGGCCGCAGGATGCCGATCGAGGCAAAATATTTGTCGTAAAAATGTAGCCGGGGCAGCCTCGAAAGGCCGCCCCGGCTCATGTACACAACTGAATAACAGGGATTTACATCACCGTTACGAAGCAATTGGCGTCCAGCCGCAATTCTTCGCAATCGCCGGGAGCCAGCGTGACATTCACCTGGTTGCTGCCAGCGCCGATTTTGTAGTTGCCCACCTGGGCGCCGGTGTTGCGGATGCTGATGAAGTGGGGCGTGGGCGCATTGATCGTAAGCCCCCAGGTGCCGGCCGGGAAAGCCTGTGTGCCATAATGGACCAGCGAGCCGGAACCGCCGGTCGTACACGCGTTGCAATAGGCGCCCGTGCCCGGGGGAAGTGTGCCGCACAATTCGAAATCGGAGTCGCCGCCGATCACGATATTACAGATGGCTCGCTCGGAAGCGGTGCTGTTGGTTTCCGGTACGAGTTCGTCCGTTTGTTGTTTGCTGCAGTACGAAAGCGCAAAAACCAGTGCCGGGAGAAGAAAGAGGAGTTTTTTCATGGTAAAAACATCAGTTTGAAGGTAAAGAAAGAAGGAGGCGGCCGTGCACGCGCCGTTTGATGCAGCAAAACTGGCCTGTCGATCTTTACCGGCCTATAACGTTTTCCAATGGATTTTCCAGACCATCCCGCGCCTTCAAGACTTTGATTATCAATAAAAAAGCCTGCAAGTCGGCTTTTTTCGCATTACTTTTATGTTAAAATTGTAACGCATCGCCGGGCGTATTCCCTGCTGCTCAGGCCAACTGGCGGGCTTTATCGAGCAGCCATTCGCGTTCGGACACAAATTTTCGGGCAGAAATACGCCGCACCAGGCGCTCAGAGCGTTTTTTATCACCGGGTATAGAGTGGGTGAGCTGGTAAAGAAAGTTGACAAAATTGTTCTGGTACTCGCGTAGCGCCCGCGCAAGAAACTTGTTGGAAGCCCTGCTCAGAAACATCTTGAATGCGTCGATCTTGTACGGCAACAGGTCCGACCGGGTTTCGTACAGTATTTTCAGTTCGAGGCGGCGCAGGATGAGCAGATAACCCACGCTGGGCGAGGTTTCCGGCATGGTGGCCAGGGCCTCCTCGAAGCGCCCCAGGGCAAACAAACACACCGCGCGATTGAGGCGGTAAAAATCGTGCGTCTCGTTGTCGCCGATAATCCTGCCCTTGTGTTTTTCGATAAATTCGAGCGCCCAGTCGTATTTTTTCACCCGAATGGCCGCCGCCGTTACGCTCATGTAGGCAGTCGGCGACAATTTACCCTCGTAGTACAGGTAGCCTCGGGCGAGGTTGTCCTTTTGTAAATGATGGAGCATGGGCGCCAGTTCATCGACCCCTGAATTGATGAGCAAGACGCAAAAGTTGCGCGCATAGGTGTAGAAATGTTTGAGCAGCCCGGGTTCGATCGTTTTTTCGTGGACATTCAGGAGATCGACCAGTTCCTGAAATGCCGTAGGAGTGGGTTCCTGTTGCCTCAGCAGGGAGAATATCTTGTAGTTGATCTGGAGCACGACATTCCCGTCGAAATAACGGGCCGGCGGGCGGCTTTCTTCCAGGGCCAGCTGAATGGACGCGGGAGTGTCCAGATTAGCCACTTTTTGCTGGAGTAAAAAGCGGTTCAGCAACTCGATCCGATGGGTAAATGCAAACATGTCGAGGCTTTCCACCGCTTTGGAAAGGTTGACATCGCCCTTGTTTTGATTAAAAGTATTTTGCCATTCGTGCTTTTCCGTTTCGAGGAGCAATTGGTGATAAAAAAAGCGGTCGGATTGCCTCGCGATCTGTTCCTGGTGTTTTTCAAGGCGGGCGACCACCTGTTTGTAACGGCCCGTCAGACCGCGTTGTCGCAGGATGACAGCCAGGTCGAAATTTTGCTGAAAAACATTTTCTTCACGCTGATAATGAACCAATTGCAAAAAAGTCCGAACCAGTTTATTCAGCTCGGCCATTACCTTTTCCAGCTTGCCTTCCACGAATGCCTGTCCGGGAAAAAGGCGTTCGTAAACGACGCGTTTTTCGGGAAACACCTTTGAAAAGTCGGGGCCTGCATCCAGAATCATGCGGAGCAATTCCGGCGCCGAAGCGGCAAATTTCCCCCGGTTGAAGTAGGCGGAGCCGACAAACAGGGTCAGTTCGTTGCGTTCGTCTTCGTCGAGCGTTTTAAGCAGTTCGAGCAAGTATGCGTTTTCCATAAGCCGGACCTTTCTGGGGAATACCCTGCAAAAAGCGTTATAGTTTTGAGGATGCAGTAGGGTGAAATTTGAGCCATATTGATCCAAATTTCTTTCACTTTGTAGATTCAGATCATGCCTAAAATTGTCTCTTTTTTACTCCTCCTCTGCCTTGCGGGGATCAATTCTCCGCTGTTCAGTTCGACCGTTTTTCCCGTTGATTCACCATCGGCGCCAACGGCCGACGACGCCTGTACGCTTGCTGCGCCGGCCAACCTGGTCGTGACGGAAGTCGGCACCACCTATATTTCTGTGGCCTGGGACCCGGTTTCGGGCGCTTCCAAGTACCGGGTAAAAGTGAAAGACCTGACTACCGGCATCGAAGTTAGCGATCAGCTGGTAAGCGGCACCACTTTTACGCAAAATGGCCTCACGGCCGGCGATAATTACCGGTTCAGGGTCTATTCCGTTTGTTCCAACGACGAGGAAAGCACTGCCTATGCCGAACTGGAGCAAAGTACCATTATTATCGATCTTATTCTTGAAGCTACGAATTACAACTCGGCGCCGCAGTACATCTGCTCGGGCGGATACTCGCCCGTCCAGCAGCCGGTCACCTGCACTTTCAATTACCAGACGGGCTATGCCTTCTGGCTGGAAGTACGCGCTGCCGGAACCAGCATGATGGCCCGCTACAAGGCCGTAGTGTTGGGCAATGGCGATGTCCGGGTCGGTCTGGTACCTGCGGGCGCCGGCAATTATCAGCCCCTGCCCAACCTGTCCACCGTCAATCAAAACGGAACGGCTCCTGTCAATACCAACGATCAGATCGAATCGGAAAAAATCTTTGTATTGAGCAACGGCAGTTTTGCCTGCCAGTTCACGATGGCGCACCACGGCAGCACAGGATTCGTTTACGGCTGGCCTTCAAGCGGTTATGAATTCAAAGTGCTCAACCCGTCTGCCCCTCCCAGCGGTGGTGGCGGCAGTGGCGGCGGAGGCATCAGCAATATCCGGCCGGCCGATCAACTTGACGCCACGCAGAAAGCCACCGAAACTGGCTCCGGCGTCCGCGACGACGGCGCCAAACTCCAAAAAGACGGCCCGACGCTGGTGGTCAATCCCTTCTCCGCGAGCCTTGACGTGTATCTGCCGGCTTCCGACCAGCCCGTCCGGCTCCGCCTGTTCAGCCCCGATGGTCGCCTCGTGGCCCGGCAAACCTGCCCGGCCGGCACGACGCTGTGCAGTTTGCCCGCCGAAGCTTTACCCGATGGTTTCTACCTGTTGTCGGTGGAAAAAGCGGGTGAACGGGAGGTGTTCAAGGTGGTGAAGCGGGAGTGAGGGGGTGAATTGAACCGCGTACCTCCGCGTTGTCATGTTGCCGGGAAGCTACCGGGCAGGATGGCAACGCGGAGGTCGCGGATTTTGGCGGATGTACGCGGATTGTTTGACCCGCTGCGCGGGTTTTTGATGGACAGGTTCAACAAGATCAACAGGCTGCACCGGCGCAGCCGGCGGGCGGGGGCGTTTCCTTCCTAAATCCTGTACATTTTGTTGATCCTGTCAAAAAAAGCCGCCCTGCTGGCGCGAGGCTTGGCCGCTGGCGCGTGCTGCTGGCGTATGGCTGCTGGCGCGAGGCTTGGCCTCGTGCCTGATCGGGCCAAGCCCGGTGGATAGTAGGCACGAGGCCAAGCCTGCGGCCAGCGGCCAAGCCTCGCGCCAGCGGCCAAGCCTCGCGCCAGCAGGTCAAAAAAATCTGCGTACATCCGCCAAAATCCGCGTCCTCCGCGTTGCCATCCTGCCTTATCCCTGCCCCATCCTACCCCCTTCGCACAAACACCCAGCCCAGCACCCCCAGCGCCACAAAAAACAAGGCCGCCCCGGCCACCAGCAGGCGGTATTTGTACTGCACGCTGGCCCGGTGCGCCCTTTCGATATCGCTGGCCGATTGCGACACCTGCGGCCAGCGCAGCGGGAAAATGACAAACAAAGTGGCCACCAGCGCCAGCAGCAGGAAGATACCCGCCGCCGTGACGGCCGCGCTGTCGCTTTGGCGCTGGAACACCTCGGGGTCGCGGGTGCTCAGGATGGTGAACACGATGGAGATAATGCCGCTCAGGTACTTGGCGGCTTCTTCGAGGCGGCGGGGCGTCTCCTGTTCGCTTTGGCGGCGGAAGGCGTGCCAGGCCTCTTCTTCGGGCGTGGCGAAGGGCGCGGAGACAGGTTGCGGAGCGTCGGGTGCTGCTGGATCTGCCATGTCGTTTCAGGGTTTGGGCGGGCGCGGTTGGTCGCCTTTGAGCGGCGCCTCGTCGCGGGCCAGGGTGTAAGGGATGGTGGGCGAAAGCAAGCGGTCCTTATTCGGACAACCCGGATGCGGACAACGGACCTGCACCCGCGTACTACCCGCACCCTCGACAAGGAAATGCGCCTCGAACGTGTGCTCTTTTTCGCAGGGGCAGGTGATGGGAAGGGAGATGGGGGTAGGCATGGTGGTGACCTTATTCTTGTGAAAGTTTTTGTACGATTTGTTCGAAGCGCTCCTGGCCGATTTGTTCGATGATTTGATTCAAATAACGGACAGTAACCTGCACGTTGGGGGAGCCAATTTTTTCAAAAATCTGGTAAGCCTGGATGAGCAATGGAACCGCTTCTTCCGTTTGGTTTTGCTCTAAATACCTTGCCCCCATATTTGTCATTGTAATAGCCATCCCGTTGACATCACCTATTTCCTTGCAAATTTGCAAATCGCGGAATGAATAGGTCATTGCTGTTTCAATATCCCCTTTTGAATAAGCAATTTGACTCAGATTATTTAAGGTCACACTTTCACCCTGACGGTCGCCGATCTCCTGCTGAATGCGCAAACTTTGCTCCAGGTACCGCAAGGCCGTGTCGTAGTCGCCTCTGACTTGGTGTATTTGACTGATATTGTTCAAGGTCACCCCCTCACCCTGACGGTCGCCGATCTCCTGCTGAATGCGCAAACTTTGCTCCAGGTACCGCAAGGCCGTGTCGTAGTCGCCTCTGACTTGGTGTATTTGACTGATATTGCTCAACGTCACCCCCTCGCCCTTACGGTCGCCGATCTCCTGCCTTATGCGCAAACTTTGCTCCAGGTACCGCAAGGCCGTGTTGTAGTCCCCTTGGCATCGTAAATTTGACTGATATTATTCAAGGTCGTCCCCACGCCTTTACGATCGCCGATCTCCTGCTGAATGCGCAAACTTTGCTCCAGGTACCGCAAGGCCGTGTCGTAGTCCCCCTTGGCATCGTAAATTTGACTGATATTGTTCAAGGTCATCCCCTCGCCCTTACGGTCGCCGATCTCCTGCCTTATGCGCAAACTTTGCTCCAGGTACCGCAAGGCCGTGTCGTAGTCCCCCTTGGCATGTGCGATTGTGGCAAAATTGTTTAAGGTTGTCCCCTCGCCCTTACGGTCGCCGATCTCCTGACATATCTTCAAATCTTGTTCAGAGTATTTAAGTGCAGTATCGTAATCTCCTTTCACTTGGGCAATTTGACTAAGGTTATTCAACGTAACACTTTCGCCCTGACGGTCGCCGATCTCCTGCATTATGCGCAAACTTTGCTCCAGATACCACGAGGCCGTGTCGTAGTCGCCCTTGGCATGCGCGGTTGTGGCTAAATTGTTCAAGGTCGTCCCCTCGCCCTTACGGTCGCCGATCTCCTGCATTATGCGCAAACTTTGCTCCAGGTACCGCAAGGCCGTGTCGTAGTCGCCCTTGGCATCGTAAATTTGACTGATATTGTTCAAGGTCGTCCCCTCGCCCTTACGGTCGCCGCTTTGTTTCGCGGCTGCCAGCGATCTTTCCAAAAATTGAAGGGCATCGCTCAGGCGGCCATACAATTGCAAGATCAAACCCAAATTAATTAAAATCCGGTAATCCGTCCCCTCCCCCGCCAGCGCCTCCGCCCGTTGGGCAAAGTCATAAGCGACCGGGAACGCCTGAACATTGTAGTAAAAATTCGTCAAAGTCACCCCCGTCTCATTCACCTTCTCCACCTTCCCCATCCGCTCGTAGTGCCAGAAGGCCTCTTCCAGGTCGGCGTAGTTCTTTTTGTTCAGGTCCTTGTCCATCTTTTCGTAATACGCCCCCGCCCGCTCGTCGTCAAGCACGGGGCGGGGCAGGGCTTCGCGGGCCAGCAGCTCGCGCACGAGGGGCGGCGCGAAGTAGTAAGTGCGGCCCTCGGCTTCGCCCGCGCGGCGCTCGGCCAGGGTCAGGTCGGCGCAGCGGGCCAGCAGGGGTTCGGCGGGTTCGAGCGCGGCATCCTGCCATTCGAGGGCGAAGGGCAGGACGGGGCGGCGAAACCCGGCCAGCAGCAGCAGGGCATGTAATTCCCGAGGGTTCAGCAGGCCCAGCAGTCGGCCGAACACCAGGTCGCCGGCCATGTGGTGCAGGGTCTCGCCGGAGCGCCGGGCGATCAGGGCGTCGAGTTCTTCGAGGGTGCCGGGGGCGCCGCCGGGGGCTTCGCGACAGAGCTCGTCGAAGAATTCGAGGGCGCGGTAATTGCCGCCCAGAGCCCGGTGCAGGGTGTTTGCGATCTGATCGAAATTGCGGCCCTTCACCTCCAGCCGGCGCAGGGCGGGCAGGTGATGGCATTTGTGCCGGAAATCACCGGCCGGGGCCTCGTTGAGGTCGGTTTCGTGCAGGGTTTCGGCGTCGAACTGTTTCAGCGGGTAGCGGCCGGTGCAGAGCACGGGGTAGCCCAGGCGCGTGAGCATGTAGTCGAGCAGTTCGGCGATGTCGGCGCGCAGGGGGCCGCCGGGGTCCTCGTCAGGCTGGAAACTTTCGAGGTTGTCGAAGATAAAAAAGGGCTTGACGCCCTGTTTTTCGAAATTTTCGAGCAGGAGGAAAAACTTGTCCCACTGTTTATCGATCGCCGCCGCCTGGGTGCGGATGGTGCGCATGCGGGCGTCCACTTCGAGGAAATCGAGCAGGGCGTTGCACAGGTTTTCGAGGCTCAGCGAGGTCTGGTCGAAAGCCAGCGGCACGCAGCCGTCGGGGTCGGCCACGAGGTGTCGCCAGGCCAGGTGCAGGGCCAGGGCGGTTTTGCCCATGCCGCCCTGCCCGCGCAGCAGCACGGAGCGGCCTTCGCGCAGCTGGCGCAGGGCCTCCTTGCGCTCACGCCGCCGGCCGATGAAGAGCAGGTCGTTGCCCTCGCGGCCGAATACGGCGTTGACTTTTTTGAGTTTTTTGGCCAGCTGGTCGTTGCCTTTGAGCAGGTTTTCCCCGGCGCGGCTGAGGCGTTTTTCGGATTTGCTGTCCCAGTGGACCAGTTTGCTCACCTTCTGGGTAAAAAACAACTGCGGAATCAGGCTTTGCGAAGCAAAAAACACGGCCGGCAAGCTCGGCTCGAAGGGTTTTCGCCCGGCTTCGAGGGCTTTGTTGAACGCCTGCCCGAGCGTATCCCGCGCGGCCAGTGCGGCAAAAAACGCCCCCGCGAAATGCGTCGCCCAGAAATCGGTCACGCTCCAGCCCATCGCGATCACCGCCGGCACGCCGGCCTGCATCAGGCGGTAGGCCACGCCCCGGAACCCGCCCTCGGTGCCGCCCTGGGCGCTTTGGCAGGAGGAGAGCAGCACCAGTCCGGGCCGTCGGCTTTCGTCGGCCGCGAGCACGGCCGCAAAATCGGCGGCGGAAGTGGGCGCAGCCGCCATGGAATATTCGTCTTCGAGCAGCAGGGTCGCCTCGGGCGCCTCGCCGGGGTTACGGGCGCCGTAGGAACTGTGCCCGCTGAAATAGAGCACGTGGTAGCGGTTTTCGGCCAGACTGCGCTGCAAACTGGCCAGGGAGCCGTCGTCGGTAAAGCTCAGTTCCACCTCGCCCGAGCGTACCAGCGGCGAAAGCGCGTCGAGCATGATTTTTTCCTCGGCCTCATAGTCGAGCCGCCCGGCGCCGGAATGATCGGGCGCGGCCACCATCACCAGCACTTTGAGGGGCAGGGGCAGGTCGGGGGCGTATTCGGCGAGGTCCTGCTGGCCGCGCAGGGGCAAACCTTTGGAAATGAACAAATTGGGACAGCCCTCCGCCAGCAGGTGCCAGGGCAGGTTGAGCAGTTCGTCGGCTTCGTCGTGGGCGTTGAGGTGCAGGTAAACGGGTCGCACCCGGGCGTCGTCGCGCAGGCGATCGAGGTAGCCGGGGCCGGTGGCGGGCTGGCTGTCGAGGGCTTCGGAGAGGGCCGCGCGCAGCCGGTTGATCAGAGTCTCGTCGGCCAGGCCTTTTTGTTCGAGGGCCTGGGCGAGTTGCTGTTGTTCGCGGCGGAGGCGAGCGGCGATTTCAGGGGAAAAGGCAAGGGGGAGGATAAAGGGCGTCATATCTGGATGGGGAATATCAGGCTGCCTGCTTCTGGCAGGACAAAGATAACCGCCCGCTGTTTTTTCCGTTGGGAGAAGTAAGTTTACGCCAAATTATTCTGCTCCGTGAAAGCGCTCCTTTCCAATAAAATATTCCTTTTCGGCATTCTGCTCGCCGTCGGCGTCCTCGTACTGGCCAACCGCCACCAAAACGCCGCCCCCGTCGCCGCCCTGCCCGAGGTGGTGGATTTCAACTGGCACATCCGCCCCATCCTATCCGACCGCTGTTTCAAATGCCACGGCCCCGACGAGAAAAAACGCGAAGCGGGCCTGCGGCTGGATACGGAGGAGGGGGCGTTTGGGTCGCTAAGCCCCAACGACGCTCCCCCCCGCTACGCCATCGTCCCCTACCACCCCGAACAAAGCGCGCTCATCCAGCGCATTTATTCCACCAACCCCGACTCGGTGATGCCCACGCCGGACTCGCACCTGAGCCTGAACGCCATCGAAAAAGCCTTGTTGAAACGCTGGATCGAACAGGGAGCGAAGTGGAAGCCGCACTGGGCCTTTATCCAGCCCGTCAAAGCGCCGCTGCCGGAGCCGCCCCGCAAACGCTGGGCGAAAAACGAAATCGACCTGTTTACCCTGCAAAAAATGGCCGAACAGGGCCTCGAACCCTCGCCCGAAGCCGACCGCAACCGCCTGCTGCGCCGCGTGAGTTTCGACCTGACAGGGCTTCCGCCCTCGCCGCAACTGATGGCGCAATTCCTCAACGACAACAGTCCGGGCGCCTACGAACGCGCCGTCGACAGCCTGCTGGCCTCGCCCGCCTACGGCGAACGCTGGGCCATGTACTGGCTCGACCTGGCCCGCTACTCCGACACCCACGGCTATCAGGACGACCTGCCGCGCACCATGTGGCCCTGGCGCGACTGGGTGATTCACGCCTTCAACCAAAACATGCCCTACGACCGCTTCGTGACCGAACAACTGGCCGGCGACCTCCTTCCCGACGCCGACAAGGCCACCCTGCTGGCCTCGGCGTTCAACCGCAACCACAAGATCAGTCAGGAAGGCGGGGTCATCGACGAGGAATACCGCGTGGAATACGTGGCCGACCGGACCAATACCTTCGGCAAGGCTTTTCTGGGCCTTACTTTCGAGTGCTCCCGATGCCACGACCACAAATACGACCCGATCCCGATGAGCGACTACTACGGCACTTTTGCCTTTTTTAACAAAGTGCCGGAGCGGGGTTTTGTACCGAATTTGCAGGTACCCAAGCCGTACATTCCGATCGTTCAGGCTGATTTACAGGGTGTTTTGTCTTTTTTAAATGCCGACTCGGTGTTGCGCAGCCCCAAAGACACCCTTTTGCAAATGGTCATGAAGGATTCGCTCGACAAAGGCGGGCGGCAAACTTTTATTCTTCGCCGCGGACAATACGACCAGCCTACGGTACGCGTAGAAGCCCACGCGCCCTCCGCCGTATTGCCCTTCGACACGGCAACCCTGCCCCGCAACCGCCTCGGCCTCGCGCAATGGCTCTTCGACCGTCGCAACCCGCTGACAGCCCGCGTGGCGGTCAACCACCTGTGGCAGGAGATCTTCGGGCGGGGCATCGTGGCCACACCCGACAACTTCGGGGTACAGGGCGCCTTGCCTACCCACCCGGAATTGCTCGACTGGCTGGCCGTCGATTTTATGGAAAACGGCTGGGACCAAAAGGCTTTGCTGCGCAAAATCGTGACCTCCGCTACCTACCGCCAGGCTTCGGCCGCTTCGCCCGAGACATTGGCCCGCGACCCCGAAAACCGCTGGCTGGCCCACGGACCGCGTTATCGGATGCCCTACGAATTTATCCGCGACAACCTGCTGGCTGCCAGCGGTTTGCTCAACCGGATCATCGGCGGGCCCTCGGTCAAACCCTGGCAGCCGCCGGGCTTGTGGGAAGAAATTTCGACCGAAAAAACCGCCAACAATTTCCGCGGCGAATTCACCTACATCCCCGACACCTTGCCGTCGCGCCTGTACCGCCGCAGCCTATACACCTACCACAAACGCACCATTCCGCCGCCGGCCAGTCTGGTATTTGACGCCCCGATGCGCGACAACTGCGAAGTGCGCCGCACCCGCACCAGCACGCCCCTGCAAGCGCTCAACCTGCTCAACGACCCGCAAGTGCTCGAAGCCTCGCGGGTGCTGGCGCAGCGCCTGTTGCAGGATGCCGGTCTGGGCGCCCCGGACCAACAGATTGCCGAAGGTTTTCTCCGCATCATGGGCCGGGCGCCGGAACGGGAAGAATTGGGCACGCTGACCGGTTTTTACAAGGAAGAACTGCAACGCTACCAAACCGAACCCGATAATGCCCGCCAACTCATCCACGCTGGCCGCTACCCGGCCGCGCCCGAACTCGATCCGGCACGCCACGCGGCCTTGATGCTGACGATAAATGCAGTGATGAATCTGGATGAGGCGATGTCGAAAACCTAAAGAACTTTATTCGCCCGGTACCTGAATGTGCTCTTGAACCCGATGGCTTAGGCGGCTCAACGCATTCCGACTTAAACTGGATATTTTTTTAATAATCAATGTCTTGTGTGCCGAAAAACAGATTTAAAGTTGGTCCCAGTGGTCGTTGATCGGGTCATCCCAATCATCAGCCAGTACCGGCAAACTTGCGGCATAGGCATCGTTCAAATGGCAATTCATCTACCAGTTCATCCGAATCCAGTACCTGATATTCGACATGAAGTTTTTTTTACTAATTCCAAAACCTCCTGCATTTGCTCTACGGTCTCTAACCTGATCTGGAGAATGCCCATTTGATGGTTTTTTTACAAATAAAATGGTTTTTTCCAAAGTGGAACCTGAACTGCTCAACCACCACCTCCATCTCAACCGCCGCACCTTCCTCCACCGCGCCGCCATCGGCATCGGCGGGCTGGCGCTGGGCTCCCTGCTGGGCTGCGGCCGCCGGCGCCCCGAATGGCTCGGCAGCGCAACAGGCGAGCTGGGACTGCCGCATTTCGCGCCAAAGGCCAAACGGGTTATTTACCTGTTCCAAAGCGGCGCGCCCTCGCAACTGGAATTGTTCGACTGGAAACCTTTGCTGCGCAAAATGAACGGCCAGGACCTGCCCGAAAGCGTGCGCCAGGGCCAGCGCCTTACGGGTATGACGGCCAACCAGAAACGTTTTCCGCTGGCCGGCGCCCAGGTCGAATTCCGCCAGCACGGCCAGAGCGGCGCCTGGATGTCGGAACTGTTGCCCTACACCTCGCGGGTGGTCGACGATCTGTGCATCATTAAATCGATGCACACCGAAGCCATCAACCACGACCCGGCCGTGACCTTTTTCCAGACGGGCAACCAGCAGCCCGGTCGCCCGAGTATCGGTTCGTGGCTGAGCTACGGGCTGGGGTCCGAAAATTCCAACCTGCCGGCTTTCGTCGTGCTCCTTTCGCGCGGCAAAGGCAATATCCAACCCCTGGCCTCGCGGGTGTGGGGCAGCGCGTTTTTGCCCAGCATCCACCAGGGCGTGCAGTTCCGCAGCGGTCACGACCCCGTCTTGTTTCTCAACGACCCGGCCGGCATGGACTCGCTCACCCGCCGCAACATGCTCGACAAAATCGCCCGGCTCAACCAGATGCACCTCGAAGACTTCGGCGACCCCGAAATCTCGACCCGCATCGGGCAATACGAAATGGCTTACCGCATGCAAACCTCGGTGCCCGAACTCACCGACCTGTCGGATGAACCTGAAAGCACCTTCCGCCTGTACGGTCCCGACGCCCTGGTGCCGGGTACCTACGCCGCCAATGCCCTCATGGCGCGCCGCCTCTGCGAACGCGGGGTGCGTTTCGTGCAACTCTACCACATGGGCTGGGATGCGCATTTCGACGTCAAAGGCATGACAACCCGCCTCTCCAAAGACGTCGATCAAGCCTCCGCAGCCCTGATTACCGATCTCAAACAACGCGGCCTGCTGGAAGACACCCTGGTGGTGTGGGGCGGCGAATTCGGGCGCACCAATTACTCCCAGGGCCTCGACGCGGGCTTCGGGCGCGACCACCACCCGCGCTGCTTCACCATCTGGATGGCCGGCGCAGGCGTAAAACCGGGCATCGTGTACGGTGAAACCGATGAATTCGGCTACAACATCACCCAAAACCCGGTCCACGTACACGACTTCCAGGCCACCTTGATGCACCTGTTCGGCATCGACCACGAAAAATTCACCTTCATGGCCCAGGGCCGCCGTTTCCGCCTGACAGACGTGGCCGGGCAGGTAGTGCACGATATACTCGCTTGATGTTATGAACCGTCGTCAATTTTGCCAAAAATCCCTCCGCCTCGCCGGCGCAGCCGCAACCCCGGGGTGGTTTGAAATACTGCACCCGCGCAAGCAGGCGGGCGATCCCGTCATCGGGCACGGCGATTTTCGTTACCAGATCAGGCTGGATTGGGCAGCGCAAAACGATGCGGCCGCATTCCCGGTCAACGACTGCCACGAAATGGTGACGGACCGCCGGGGGCGCATTTTCCTCAGCACCAACGACACACACAACAACATCCTGATTTTCAATAAAGACGGTAAAATCCTCGACGGTTGGGGCACGGAATTCCCTGGCGCCCACGGCCTCACCCTGCACGACGAAGGCGGCGAGGAATTTCTTTACCTGACCGACTACGAGCGCCACGAGGTGGTCAAAACCACCCTCGCAGGCAGGGTCGTCCAGCAATTTTCCTACCCGGCTGATTCAGGCAAATACGCTTCTGCCGACGAATTCAAACCCACGGAAACTGCTATTTTGCCCAACGGCGAACTCGTGGTCGCCGACGGCTACGGACTCGATTACATCATCCACTACGACCGCTCAGGCAAGGTCAAAAACATCTTCGGCGGAAAACCCGAGCTGAACAACGCCCACGGCATCGCGCTCGACATGCGGGACCCGGCAGGGCCGGTCCTGCTCGTCACCTCGCGCGCCGACAACGCCCTGAAACGCTATTCCCTCGACGGCCGGCTGTTGCAAAGCATCGCCCTGCCCGGCGCTTACATCTGTCGCCCCGTCGTGCACGGTGAAAACGTGTTTTTTGCCGTGCTGATTTCCAAACTACCCTGGGACAGCCAGTCAGGCTTCGTGATGATCCTCGACAAAAACAATCGCGTCGTTTCCTGCCCCGGCGGCAGCACGCCCCGTTACGATGCCGACGGCGCGCCGGAGGCTTTTCACCAAACGGTCAAAGTATTCCGCCACCCCCACGACGTGCTGGCCGATAACGATCAAAACCTCTACGTGTCACAATGGAACTCCGGAAAAGTATATCCTGCGCGGCTCGAACGGGTCTGATTCTGCTGTGCGCCCTCGGCAGTGCCCTGGCCCAGCCGTTCCAGCTGGCGCAACCTGTTCTGCAAATCGCCTCGCCGTTTTTTACCGACAGCGCCGTGATACGGCTGCGTTTCGATCTCGAAGGAGCGGAGATACGGTACACCCTCGACGGCAACGAACCGACCCGGCTTTCGCCCGAATACAAAGGGGCGATCACCGTTCGGGAAAACAGTTTGCTGGTGGCGAAGGCATTTCACCCCGATTTTTTGGCGAGCGAGCCCGTCAGCCAGCTGTTGATCAAAATCGACCCCGCTTTGCTGCCGGCGACCGGCGAACTGGCAGTGCCGCCCAGCCCGAAATACCCGGCGCAGGGCAGCCGTTCGCTATTTGACCTCCAAAAAGGCGGCTCCGCCTATTCGGATGGCAAATGGCTGGGTTTTGAAGGAAAAAACCTGGAATACAGTTTTTCCCTGCCCCAAAAACAAACTGCCAGACGCCTGACGGTCAGCACGTTATCGGCGCCCGGCGCATGGATTTTTCCTCCGCGCCGCATCGAAGTGTGGGCCAAAAACAAACGCGGCGGCGCATTTAAAAAAGTCGCGGACGAAAACTATCCGCCCTTGCCCGGCTTGCTGCCCGGCCACGACCAACTGCTCGTGGTAACATTTCCCAAAGCATGCACTGCCCTGGAATGGAAAGTCGTGGTGGAAAATTATGGCCCCCTGCCCGACTGGCACCCCGGGAAAGGCGCAGCGGCCTGGTTATTTGTTGACGAAATCTTTTTATCGCCATGAAAGACCGTTTTCGAATTTTTGCTTCGTCAGGCTTTCTGCTGGGTCTCGCAGTTTTGCTGCTCAACGACTGGTATTGGAAGCCTGTTTTTCACAACCAGATCACCGGCAAACTCTCCGATTTCGCGGGGTTATTCATCTTCCCTTTGTTCTGGATGGCCTTGTTTCCCAAGCGGAAGCAACTGATTGTGGCGCTCACAGCCGGGGTGTTTGTTTTTTGGAAAATGCCGCTCAGTCAGCCCTTGCTCGATGCCTGGAACGCGTTGGGCATCTGGCCGCTGGCGCGCACGGTTGACCCGACCGACCTTTGGGCGCTGCTCATGACGCCTTTGTCGATCGGGTACGCTTCCAGGGCCGTCGCCTGCCCAATCCCGCGCTGGGCGCCACTGACGCTGGCTGTGCTGGCGTTTGCCGCGACAAGTATGGTAGCGTTTGAACAATTTGACAAGCCCTATGATTTCAACTGTTCCGAATCGACCCTTCGCCAGCGAATGGCGGCCGATTCAGTTTGGAGCGTTTATGCGCATTACCTGACAGCCAACAACCCCGACACGCTGTGGATGTCCAGTCAGCGCATGTCGTCGGTGGGGCCCTATTGCACTTATACCGTCAAAGTGGATTCGATCGGCGAGCGCCAAACGCGGCTCACCCTGCTTCAATCTACCAGTCGCGGGCGCTCTTCGGCAGCCTTGCGACAAGCCATGCTCGACAACTTTGAAACCCGTTTGCTGCCGCGGATTCAAGACCCCTGAAAATCGTTTTTTCCACCCATCACCCTTTTTTACTAATGCTCACCCTTCTAGGTCGCCTTCACCTCCTGCTCCTCCATCTTCCGATCGGCTTGCTGGCTTTTGCCCTGTTTTTTGAATTAACGGGGCTATATCGCCGGCAAAAAGATAGCCAAAACGCCGCCCGGCTCCTGCTGGGCTGGGGCGCCCTCACGGCGGTTTTGTCGGCCGCCTGCGGCTGGCTGCTGGCTCGGGAGGGTGGCTACGACGAAGACCTGCTCTGGCGGCACCAATGGCTCGGTTTTGGTACGGCTGGCCTGGCGGTGGCGGCCTGGGCGCTTCGCAACCAAAGGGCCGGGCTTCCCGCGCTGGGCTTGTGTGTGGGTGCACTGATTGCCACAGGGCATTTCGGCGGTTCGCTGACCCACGGCGAAAACTACCTTTTTGAAAAAGAAGAAAAAACGCCCGAGCGGACCGAAACGCCCCCGGCAATATCTCCACAAAGCATTGTTTTTCAAGACATTGTTCAACCTGTTTTAAAAACAAAATGCCAGGGCTGCCATCGCCCGGGAAAGAAAAAGGGAGGCCTCGACCTGAGTTCGCCGGAAAGCATTCTGGCGGGTGGCGAAAACGGTTCGGTGCTGATCCCCGGCCGCCCCGATGAAAGTCCGCTGTTGCAAAAAATCCTGCTTCCCCTGCACGACGACGACCACATGCCGCCCGCGGGAAAGCCGCAACTCTCTGCCAACGAACTGGCGCTGCTGCGCTGGTGGATTGCGCAGGGCGCTGATTTTCAGAAAAAACTGGCCGATATGCCGGCAGATTCGAGTATCGAAAAAATACTGAACAGCTTTGCCCCCCCTCCGCACAGCCCGGTTTTCGATCTTAAGGTGAGCGCCGCTTCCGCTGCCGACCTTGAAAAACTTCGGGCAGCCGGCGCCTCGGTGATGCCGCTGGGCATCGATCTGCCCTGGCTGTCGGTTTCTTTTGCCGGCAACCGCAAACTCGACGGGCAGGCGCTCTCGGCATTGCGGCCGTTGAGCGGACAAGTGGTGGACCTCGACCTTTCGGGCACCAATCTGGACGCAGCACTTTGGGAAAAACTGCCGGATTTGCCACACCTCACCCGCCTCCACCTGGCCCGCACGCAGACGACCGATGCCATGCTGGCGAAGCTCGCAGCGTCGCCTTTCCTCGAATTTATCAACCTCTCCGGCACATCCGTGAGCGACAAGGGAGTGGGCAGCCTTGCCGGGCTGAAACACTTGCGCGCCCTGTACTGCTGGCAGACTGCCGTCAGCGCAAGCGGTCTGCAACAGCTTGGCAGTCAACTGCCTGCATTAAAAATAGACACGGGCGCCCCTGCCGACAGCAATACGACCCCGCTCCCGCTTCGGCCGCCGAAAATTCTTTTTGCCCGCAACATTTTTGAAGATACTGTACAAGTGGCGATCGATTTTCCCAAACTGGTGGAGGTGTATTACACCCTCGACGAAGCCTCTCCGACCACCCAGTCGTTCGCATACAAAGGCCAGCCCCTGACGTTCAACCAGACCACCAAGATCAGAGCCATTGCCGCCAAGCCCGGCTGGGCCAACAGCCCGATCGTGGAAGCCTCTTTCGTGAAGCGCAAATACAAGATTGCCTCGGCCAACCTGGCCGCGCCGCCCAGCCCGAAATACCCCGGCGACGGCGCCAGATCGCTGTACGACGGCCGTATTTCAGACAACCATTTCGACAAGGCCTACCTGGGCTACGAAGGCGAACACCTGAACGCTACGCTTGATCTGGGCGAAATGCGGGAAGTCGGCCGATTGAGCGTGCATTGCCTCGAAAACAACAACTCCTGGATCTTCGCGCCGCGTGGGCTGCACGTCTGGACGTCTGCCGACGGCAAAACCTGGACGCGCCAGCTGGACCGGCAGTACCCGGTCAACACGTCGATGCAGGACACGAAAACCCACCTGTTGAGCGAGCCTTTGGCAAAGCCTGTCGCCTGCCGGTATTTGAAGGTACAGGTGGAGAGTTTGTTAAAAAACCCGGCCTGGCACCCCGGCAAGGGGCAGAAATGCTGGGTTTTCGTAGATGAGATTCTCGTGGAATGAAAAGCGGTTCCGCCAGTTAACGTTTCATTGATAGATAATTTGCCGTGTCGCCCTAATTTTGCCCGGCAATTACACAATCAGCATTCTATGTCCAAAATCGAAGAATTTACTGCGGAAATACAGGCCGGATATACGTTTTCCGGCAACAGCATCGTACTCGGCGGCGCCATGCTCGACGGGCAGGCCATTCAGGGCCTCCAGATCAAGGTGCCGCTGCGCACCATGAACCGCCACGGCCTTATCGCCGGCGCCACGGGTACCGGCAAAACCAAAAGCCTTCAGGCCATCGCCGAACAACTGGCGGCCAATGGCGTCCCCTCTTTGCTGATGGACATCAAAGGCGACCTTTCCGGCGTCGCCATGCCGGGCACCGACAACCCGAAGATCACCGACCGTGCCGGCAAGATTGGCATTACCTGGCACCCCACGGGCAACACGGTGGAATTTCTGACCCTTTCGGGGGAAAAAGGCGCCCGTTTGCGCGCCACGGTGAGCGAATTCGGCCCCGTACTGTTCAGCCGGATTCTCGGCCTCAACGATACCCAGGGCGGCGTGGTGTCGGTCGTATTCAAATATTGCGACGACAACAACCTTCCCCTGCTCGATCTGAAAGACTTCAAAAAAGTGCTCCAGTACCTCGGAAACGAGGGTAAGGAAGCCATCGAAGCCGAATTCGGGCAATTCAGCAGCGCTACCGCCGGCACCATCCTCCGCAAGGTGGTGGAACTGGAACAACAGGGCGCCGAAACATTCTTCGGTGAAATTTCCTTCGACGTGCACGACCTCGCCCGCATCGACGAAAACGGCCGCGGCATGATCAGTATCGTGCGCCTGACCGATATTCAGGACCGCCCCAAACTGTTCAGTACCTTCATGTTGCAAATGCTGGCCGAGATTTACGCGTCTTTCCCAGAGGAAGGCGACGTGGAGCAACCCAAACTTTGCATCTTCATCGACGAAGCCCACCTGGTTTTTCAGGAAGCCTCGGCAGCCCTCATGCAGCAACTCGAAGCCATCATCAAACTGGTTCGCTCCAAAGGAATCGGGATCTATTTCATTACCCAAAACCCGGCTGACGTGCCGGAAAGCATTCTGGCTCAATTGGGTCTGAAAATTCAACACTCCCTGCGTGCTTTCACGGCCAAAGACCGCAAAGCCATCAAACTGGCCGCCGAAAACTACCCGATCACCAAGTGGTACCAGACAGAAGACCTGCTAACCAACCTCGGTATCGGCGAAGCTATTGTGAGCGTTTTGAATGAAAAAGGTATTCCGACGCCGCTGGCACACACCCTCATGCGCGCACCCGAAAGCCGCATGGACGTGCTGACGCCGGTCGAGATCGACAACATCATCAACCGCTCCGAACTGGTGCGCAAATACAACCAGGTGGTCGATCGCGAAAGCGCCTACGAAATCCTGATGGAGAAAATCCAGGAAGTGAACCAGGCACAGCCCGCTCAGGCTCCGCAACAGCAACAACAGCGCTCGGGCGGCAAGGAAGAAAAGTCTGTGTTTGAAGAAGTGCTCGAAAATCCGGCTGCCCGTCAGTTCGGCCGCACGCTTGCGACCGGCCTAGCTCGCGGATTGCTGGGTGTACTCGGGCTGGGCGGACGCAGCACCACGCGCCGGAAAAAAACAGGCTGGTTTTAAAACCCGAACCTCAAATCTTTGATTGTTCCAATTCGTTTGTCACTCCATGACGCGGCCGCGAAGGCTCTGCGTCGCATCACTGTGCTATGAAAAACATCGCGTTTTTTGCGCTGTCTTTGGTTGTTGCCGTTTGTCAGGCGCAAACCGCTCCCGAACAATGGCGCGCCGATATCGAATACCTGCGCACCACCCTTCCGGCCCGGCACCCCCTGTTCAAGACACAGCCGTATGCCGAGCAGTTTCAGAACAGCCTGAACACCCTCGAACAACACCTCGACGGGCGCAGCGACCTCGATATCGCGCTGGAAATACAGGCCATTCTTTCCGCGCCCGGCGATGCCCATACCCGCCTCGACCTGATTCCGCTGTTGCAGAAAACCATCCCTATTCCACTTGGGCTCGGCTGGTACAGCGACGGGGTGTACGTCAGCGGTACCACCAAGCGGTTTCAAGCCATCTTGGGCAAAAAAATTGTCAAAATCAATGGTATGGACACCGACAAAGCCCTGGAAAAAGTGGGCCGGTACGTCGGTCTGGAGAACAAATATTGCCTGCACAAAGACGGTATCAACTGGTTCCGTTTTCCCGCGGCGTTCAGGCAGGCAGGTGTCAGCGCCAGCGACACCCTGCTGCTCACCTACGAGGTGCAGCCTGGCAAACTGCAAAACATGAAGGTGTTCCCGATCGACCCGTCCAACAAAGCAGACATGCAACCTGCCCAGATTCAGCCCAAAGACCCTGATCTGCGCTGGCAACCCTTGCAATACTTGTTTTTTGTGAACTGGCTGGAAGCGGAAAAAGTGGTGTACGTCCAGTACAACCGTTGCGCAAGTCGCGAAATGGCGCTCGCCAGCGGCGATTCGCTCATGGCGGAGCAACTGCCGCCGTTTCAGCCGCTGGCCGATTCCATTATTTTCCTGATGCGGCAACATCCCGACGCCAAATTGTTCTTCGATCTGCGCTTCAACAACGGTGGCGCGGCGGCCGACGGGGTAAATTTTGCCAAACGCATCTCGGAATTACCCGACATCAATACCAAAGACCGGCTGTTCGTGGCCGTCAACCTTTACACTTTTTCTTCTGCGGTACAGATTGCCACAGTTTTCCAAAACGGCACCAAGGCAACGCTGATCGGCGATGCGCCGGCTGAAAAACCGAATCATTACGGAGAGGTTCGTTCGTTCACCCTGCCCAATTCGAGGCTGAAAGTGGTCCATTCCACCCGTTTTATGCAAATTATGGATGGCAACCCGTCTGCCCTCGAGCCCGACAAGGTTATCGAGCCGAGTTTCGACGACTTCCGCAACGGCAGAGACCCAGTGCTGAACTACGTTCGCAAATACCCGAAGAATTAGAGGCAGCCTCAGCCCGCTTTTAGCGCCTGCCTGAAAAACTCGTTCAGGGGCTGAGCAGTGCGGAAATAATCGGCTACAAAATCGGAAAAATCGGGACGCAGGCTGATTTCCGGGTCCAGTTCGGCCATGAAATAAAACTGCTTGTTGTACAACAGGGGTTCGGTTTTGGCGGCGTCCTTGAATTCGGGAGGCATGACCTTGTTTTTCTCTCCTTTTATTGCTCCGTATTTTTGGATAAAAGCCTCGTTTTCAAGAAGTTGATGAAAACGGGCGGTATCGTGCAGAATTGCCGTCCGAACCTGTTGCAAAGCAGGTTTGTCCAGAAAATAGGCCCCGCCGCCAATCGACAAGCTGCCGTATTCGATCTGAAAATAGTAGCCGGGATAAGCCATATCCTCCATCGTGCGTTTGCCCTTGGGCACGAATACAGCGCTGACATGAGTTTTGTAAGGTGTTTTATCGGCCGAGAAACGCGTATCGCGGTAAATACGGAACACACAGTCTTTGGGTTGAAGGTTGTCGTACGCGGCATCGAACAGCCGGATACGCTCGATCAGTTGGCCCACCAGTTGTGCGAAAGGTTTTTTCACCTGCGCTTCATACCGCGCCTTGTTTTTTTCGAACCAGTCGCGGTTGTTATTTTGCGACAGGTCGTAGAGAAACTGGAGAAATTCGTGGCTCATATTGTTTGGCTGTTGCGCCGGCACGCTGCGTCGGCGCCAAAAATCAATAGATATTCCTCAATTCAAGACGAGTACTTGGTCTGGTAAAACCAGGAACAGTGGTTTGCGATCAACTTTACGCACCGATTTTTGGCGCCGACCAGGGAGCGGGGGCGCTATCATAACGCATTGATAACCGCCACAAAATCGTCTGCTTTGAGCGAAGCGCCGCCAATGAGGCCGCCATCGACGTCCGGCTGGCTGAACAACTCGGCTGCATTCTGGGCATTGGCCGAGCCGCCGTAAAGGATCGTCGTGTCGTCGGCCACGGCTTTGCCGTATTTTTTGGCAATCAGGGTGCGAATGGCGGCATGCATATCTTGTGCCTGTGCACTGGTGGCGGTGCGGCCCGTACCAATTGCCCAAATGGGTTCGTAGGCCAGTACGACCTGCCGAAACTGTTGCTCGGACAAGTGGAACAAACTGGCTTTCAACTGTTTGGCAACATAGGCTACATGCCGGCCTTCCTCGCGCACTGCCAAGGGTTCGCCGCAGCAAAAGATGGGGCGCAGGTTGCGGGAAAGGACAAGATTGACCTTCTGCGCCAGCTGTGCATTGCTTTCCTTAAAATACTGCCGGCGTTCGGAGTGCCCCAGGACGACGAATTCAACCCCGACCGAAACCAGCATGTCGGCCGACACTTCGCCGGTGTAAGCCCCTTTTTCTTCATGATGACAGTTCTGGGCAGCCAGGTGAAATCCCCGGCGAACCTTGAGCAATTTGGCGGCATCTTTCAAATGAATGAACGGCGTGGCGAAAACCACGGCGCCTTTCGGTTTTTCCGCCTTGTCCAATACGGATTTGATCAGGTCGAGCCCCTCTTCGAGGGTTTTATTCATTTTCCAGTTGCCGGCTACAATCTTTTGACGCATGATGTGGATGAACAATTGAACGATTGGTAAAAATCAAATTTGCGTTCAAAGGTATAAGGACGACGGGGAAAAATGCCCTGGCGGCGCCAATTTCCGCCATATTTCACCACTCCTGCGCCCTTGCTGCCGTTTGATACAAAGGGGCAGCCTATTTTTTCAGGCCAAGCGCCTCATACATTTTTTCGTGCAGGGCGGTGTTTTCATAAATACCGGAGAACAATTCGGCCCGGGGGCCGTAAGCGAAAACGGGTACGAGGGTGCCGGTGTGCAAGCGTTCGGCAAAAACCGGCGAAAACCCGCGCCGGTTGCCGGGTTCGGCATTCAGCGAAAGCCCACCGCATTCGTGGTCGCCCGTCACAATGACCAGCGTATGGCCATCGGCAGCGGCAAAATCGAGTGCCGCTTGCACAGTTGCCTCAAAATCAAGTTGTTCGGCCCGCAGCCAGGTCTTGTCGTTCGCATGGCAGGCCCAGTCGATCTGGCTGCCTTCAACCATCAGGAAAAAACCTTTTTCGCTGCGCAGGGAAAGGAAAGGGGGAGCCAGCCGGGTGGCGTTGGGCAAATACCGGCGGCCGGCCGAGGCGGTTCCGGGTTCGTACCCGGCTGTAAAAACCATGAACGGACGGGAGCCGTCGAGCGGCAGTTTTTTCAAGGCGGCGCTGTGGCGAATCACATAGCCGCGCTGCCGCAACGAATCTTCGAGGTTGCGGCGGTCCGGACGGGCGTTGAAGGCGTCTTCACCGCCGCCGACAAAGCAGTCGAGCGACGTTTTCAAATAACCCAGCGCGATCATTTCCGTGTAGGCCCGAATATCCACATGCGCGATAAAAGCCGCGGGCGTAGCGTGCGTGGCCGAACAGGTGACCAGTATGCCGGTCGCCCAGCCCTGCGCATCCAGGTCTTCAAGAATGGTCGTGCAAGCATGGTTGTCGGGCGGCAGCACCCCTACGGCATTGTTATCGGCCTTTTCGCCGCAGGCAAAAGCCGTGGCGCCGGCGGCAGAATCCGTGATCAGATCGTCGTGCGAATAGCTTTTGTGAAAACCGACAATGGGGAAGCGTTCGAAGACAGAGTTTCCGGCGCCTTTCCAGTAAAGCCCTGCCGACACCTGCGCCACCGACATCCCGTCGCCGATCATGAGAATGATGTTCCTGGGGTGTTCGGCAAAAACCGGGGGCGTCGCAGGCGCCTTTGCCTTGCGGGATGCAGAACAGGCAGCGAAAAAAAACAGGCCGAAAAGCAGCAAATACCGGAGGCTCATCGTTGACGTTTTGTGCCAAAAAAGTTTGGCACAAAGAACTTGAAATTTTCTTTGACACACCCGCTGTGGGAATGCGCGGGGTACTGGATGCTTACTGCGACACAATCAGGCCGTCGCGCATTTCGACGGTGCGGTCCGACAAGGCCGCGAGTTCCTGGTTGTGTGTGACGATGACGAACGTCTGGCCGTAGTCGTCGCGCAGCCGCCGGATCAACTGATGCATATCCTGGGCTGCGGCGCTATCGAGGTTGCCGGTGGGTTCGTCGGCGAGCAGGAGATCGGGCTGGTTGATCAGGGCGCGGGCCACGGCCACGCGTTGCTGTTCACCGCCGCTCATCTGGGTCGGTTTGTGCTCGAGTCGCGCTGAAAGGCCCAGGTAATCAAGCAGTTCGGCGGCACGGCGGCGCACTTCCGCGACCGGTTTGCGGGCGATATAGCCGGGAATGCACACATTCTCCAGGGCCGTAAACTCGGGCAGCAGGTGGTGAAACTGAAAAACAAAACCGATATGCCGGTTGCGAAACGCCGCCAGCTGGCGGGCGCCCAGCCGGCCGAGGTCGGTGTCGCGCACGGTCAAAGTCCCTTTGTCCGCCTGGTCGAGCGTGCCCAGAATGTGCAGCAAAGTGCTCTTCCCGGCGCCCGATCGACCGACAATACTGACGATCTCGCCGCGCTGAACGCTGAAATTAACCCCTTTCAGAATGTGCAACTGGCCAAAAGACTTGTGAATATCAGTGGCTTGCAGAACCATAAGTGTCGTGACAATGTGTGTGGCAATTGTCGGAACCGCAAAGGTCGAAAAAAGCCGCACCAGTGTCGGGGTATGTTTCCGGCTACTTTAAAAAAAAGGATTGTTTTACCAAAAACCCCGTTTACCAAAATAAAAATCAAATTTTTGACGATTTATCAGGCTTCGGCAAATATTTGAAAACTAATTTTGCCGTTTGCCAAATCGCCCCTTATCAGACCTAATCCGTTTCAAAACGACAATGAGAATCCTCCAACTCTGTAAAAAATTCCCCTACCCCGTCAAGGACGGGGAAAGTATAGCGATCAGTTACCTTGCCCGGGCACTTTCCGATCTGGGTTGCGAGGTGACGTTGCTGGCCATGAACACCAGCAAGCACCGCGTCGATACGGGGGGCGTTTCACTGGAAACTTTCGCGCATTACGCAGCCGTACACGCGGTTCCGGTCGACAACCACATTCGCCCCCTGGCAGCGCTTCGCAATTTGATGTCCGACCGCTCCTACCACATCGAACGTTTCGAACACGAAGCATTCGCCGAACGCCTGCGGCAGCTTCTGCGCGAGGAGCAATTCGACGTCGTTCAGCTTGAGACGCTCTACCTGGCGCCCTACGTGCCCATTATTCGCGAAAACTCGCGGGCCATTGTCGTGCTGCGCGCCCACAACGTGGAGCATGAAATCTGGGAACGCATCGCCGCCAACAGCAATCCGGTGAAAAAATGGTACCTCAACCGTATCACCCCGCGCCTGAAAAAGTACGAGATCGAACAGCTTTCTGCCTACGATCTGCTGTCGGGTATTACCGAGCGCGACGTGACGCATTTTCGTCGCCTGGGGCTCCGAAAAGCGGCTGTAGTGACGCCGATTGGCCTCGATTCGCGCGATTACCAGCCCGATCCGTCCAGTTTTCAGCGCCCGTTGAGCCTTTCATTTATCGGCTCGCTCGACTGGATGCCCAACCTCGAAGGGCTGCGCTGGTTTCTCGATGAGGTCTGGCAGCCCTTGCTGGCGCCCCGTTTTCCGGAACTGACGTTCCACATTGCCGGCCGGAACACCCCCGACTGGTTGCGCCGCCTGGCGCTCGACCGCGTGGTGGTGCATGGCGAGGTGGAGCGTGCCGCCGATTTTATCAATCAACACTCGCTGATGGTGGTGCCGTTGCTGTCGGGTGGCGGTATGCGTGCAAAAATCCTGGAAGGTATGGCGCTCGGCAAAGTGGCGCTTTCTACCCGCATCGGTATGGAAGGCATTGCCGCGCGACACAAAAAAGAAGCCTTGCTGGCAGATACGCCGGCGGAATTTGCCGAAGCCATCGCCTGGTGCTACGAACAGGGCGGCGCACTGGCCCAGATCGGCGACAAGGCCCGCCGGCTTTGTGCTGAGGACTACGACAACCTGGCCGGTGCGCGGCGCTTGCTCGAAGCTTTTCACGCGGCACGGGCAGAAGGGGTGGGCGCAGCACGTTAAATCGCGCTGCTTTCGGGGCCAATCCCCTACTTTTGCCCGACAAACCAACCTTTTGCACGCTCATGTCCAGCCCATGCCGGCTTCTCGTCCTTTGTGCGTTTCTGCTTGTTTCGCAGGTTAACCTTGCACAGAATTTCTTCCAGAAAACTTACGATATCAACTCCGACCGGGCCAACAGCCTGGCTGTTTTTCCCGATGGCAAGATCGCGCTGGCCGGCTCGACGGGTCAGGCGCCTGATTTTCAGACGCTTTATCCGTTGTTGCAACTGTGCAATGAAAAAGGCGAGCTGCTCTGGTCCAAAACCTACCCCGTCACGGTCACGGGCAGTTTTGACGACGTGGTCGTAGCAGACGATGGCAACCTTTTGCTGGTCTGGACCGGCTCAGACCGGTCGGGCTGGATGAAAATTGCCCCTGACGGCGCCCTGGTCTGGGCCAAATGGGTTCCCGCTGCTGCGAATTCCGCCGGTTTTTACCGGATACGCCCGCTGAACGACGGCAAATACCTGCTCCTCGGCACCCGAAAATCGGGAAATAATCTTGTCCCGTTTTTGATCAAAATCGATGAAAACGGCAACCGGCTGTGGTCGAGTCAACTGGAACTGTCCGGCATCTCGTCGATCAACGATGCCAGCGAAGACGCCAACGGTTTTTTGTACTGCGTCGGCGCTATAAGCCCCGGTTTCGGCCAGGCCGACGGCTGGCTGGCCAAACTTGGCCCCAACGGAGCGCTGAGCGGCTCGGTGCAATATTTTAGCTCGCCGGGCGGACAGGATGCCCTGATGCAAATTACCAATACCACGCAGGACCGCCAGCTGCTGGCCGGTTATTCCAACGGTTTTGGCAACGGCGCCTTCCAGCTTTGGCTCACGGAAATCGACGGCGCAGGCGCAGTCCGCTGGTCAAAAACCTATGAACTTCCCGGCAACGATTTGTTTCCCCGCGACATGCTGCACTTGCCCGGCGACCAGTTTTTGCTCACGCTCGGCGACAACGAGGACCTCGACAACCCGGCTATCCTGTTCAAAATCGATCTTTCGGGCGACATCGTGCTGCTCGCCAACCAATACCGCACCAATGGCGAAGGAGATGTTTTGCGACGCCTGCGCACATCGCCGTCCGGTTTCAGCGCCTGCGGATGGGCCTCCCGCAACGGCAATGTCGATACCTGGCTTATTCAGACGGAACCCAACGGCAATATCCCCGGCTGCTGCCCGGCCGCGGTTACCCTCACGATCAAAAATGTGACGCCTTCGATCACCAACTCGGTGCCTGTGCAAGAGAACAACCACAGCGTATCCCAGCTGCCGGCGTTTCAGCCGCAGGACGAGAATGCAGTCACCTTCATTCCTTGCTTCGAAATCAACACGGATTTTACGCTGTCTGCCGATACAATTTGTCCGGGCGACTGCATACAAATTACGCTGCCCGACCCTACGCCTGGCGCCACCTACGCGATGGATGTGACGGGCGGGGAGCCTGATCCCGTGCATTCCGGTAAAATTTGCTATCCCGAAGCCGGCGAATATACCATTGCCCGAAGCGGCCAAATCGGCTTTTGCACACAGGCGACCACCCGTAAAGTGCTGGTTTCTTCCATCGACAGCAAAAAAGTGCCGACCGCCTTTTCCCCCGACAACGACGGCACCAACGACAAGTTCAAACTGATTTTCCAGTGTAAGCCCGAAACCTACCTGATGCGGGTGTATAGCCGCTGGGGGGAGATCGTTTATGAAAGTATCGACCCCAACGAGGGCTGGGACGGCACCATTTACGGCACGCCCTGCGCTGCCGACGTGTATATCTGGACGGCTACGGTTGACGGCATAATGTCGCACGGCGAGGTGACCTTGCTGAAATAAATTCAGCGTTGCGGCACTTTTACTTTTTTCAAACTGAGCAAGCCGATGGCATTGCGCGGCAGGCCCTCTACCCCTTTTCTGGCAAACTGGGCGGTTTCGTCGTAAAAAAGAAAAACCACCGGGGCCTCGTCGATCAGGATGCGCTCCATTTCCCGGTACAATCCAAACCTTTTTTGTGCATCGGTTTCTTTGAGTGCCGTTTCGTACAATCGGTCGAATGCTGCATTTTTAAAACCTGTGTAATTGGGCGGCGACCCGTTTTTTGAATAAAAGCAGGTCAAAAAACTCTCCGCATCGGGGTAGTCGGCAATCCAGGATGCCCTGAAAAAAGGCGCCTGGCCGTTGCGCATCCGTTCGCGCAGGGTAGCCGTCTCGGTGGCTTCTACCCTGACCTGCAGGCCCAGGTCTTCCCATTGCCGCACAATAAAGGTGCAGAGATCGAGGTAGTCGGGGCTGCAAAGCAGGGTAAGGGGCGGCAAACCTTTGCCTTCCGGAAAGCCGGCCTCTTCGAGCAGGCGGGCGGCCCGTGCAGGGTCGTAGCGGTAACCCGGCGTCAGATGATCGTCGAACGAAGGGAGTCCGCGCGGTGTAAAGCCCGAACTGGCTGGCCTGCCCACGCCGTTGCGCAGGGTGCGCAACATCAGGGCGCGATCGAAGCCAAAATTGAGCGCCTGTCGTATTTTCCTGATTTTGAGCGGGTTTTGAAAAGAGGAATCAAAACGGATGCCCAGGTATTCGGTATTCAGGTAAGGGTTTTTAATAAAAAAATAGTCCTGCGACAGTTCTGGTTTCAACTCGCCTTCGGGACTGAGTAATTCGTTCACGTATGAACTTTCCAGCCCGAAGAGGTAATCGAGTTTCCCTTTTTTAAATTCCAGAAACGCCGTTTTTCGATCGCCGATAAAACTTGTTTTGACGGCGTCGAGGTATGGCAAGGGATTGCCGGCAGCATCTTTTTCAAAATAACGGGGATTGCGCACGACGACCAGCGCCTGGTTTTCCGCCCAAATCTTGAGCCGGAACGGGCCGGTGCCAACAGGGTGTCGCCTAAAATCGCGGCCGTACGCATCGAGCGCCTCATGTGGCACCACCGAGGCGTATTGCATGGTCAGGATTTGCAGCATGGGTTGAAAAGGTGTATGGAGGCGCAGCACAAAAACGGAATCGTTTGCTGCCACAAAAGCCGAATCGGGATCGACCCGGCCGGCAAAAATCCAGGAGCCCGGCTTGGGCCAGTCGGGGTCGAGCAGGCGCTGAAAACTGAACACCACGTCGGAAGCCACCATGCGGCGGCCTTTACCGTCGGGAAAACAGGCGTCATCGTGAAAAAACACGTCGTTGCGAAGCAAAAATCGGTACGTCAGCCCGTCGGGCGAGATCGTCCACGCGCGGGCCAGGGCGGGTCGCACCTGCAAGCTGTCGTCGAGTTGCACCAGTCCGTTGAACAGGCTTTCCACGGCCCAGATGTTGTTTTGGGTGCGGGCAAAAGCGGGATCGAGCGAGGTGATCGGGTTGTGTTGGTTGTAGCGGAAAACGGTTCGGGTGTCGTTGGACGACGGAGGTTTTCCACAGGCGAACAACAGAGGCAACAGCAAGAGCAGAAACCGTTTCATAGGGGCAAAGGTCGGTCGAAAACCCTTTTGCTTTTTTCCTTTTTGGCTGGTTAATAAGGCGATAGCAGAACAGGCACGCGATGCTGCCGGCATTCGGAACGCACGGAGCAACTTATTTTTTAGCGGTTTTCTTTTTTGGGGACATGTTGGCGAGTGTTCAAAACCTGTTAGCAACCTGTGGAAAAGAAGCGGATAACTTCCGCAATTGTTCCACGATTTTTCCAATGTTCCACGGGTATCTTTGCAGGGACAGTCGAAGCGGCCTTGTGCCCCTCACTCGGCCTTCACTGCCCAAACCAGTATTTCCATCATGCGCCTTACCTACTACGGACATTCCTGCTTTCTGTTAGAAACCGGCGGACGGCGAATCCTCATCGACCCTTTTGTCAGCGGCAACCCCCTGGCTGCCGGAATCGATGTCAACAGCCTGCGTTGCGACTATATTTTCCCGACGCACGGCCACAGCGACCACGTAGCCGACCTCGAAACCGTAGCGCACAACAACCCCGACGCGCTCATCGTGGGCATTTGGGAGATCTATGCGCACTACAATGCCAAAGGGCTCCGCACCCACCCCATGAACAAGGGCGGCTGGTGGAATTTTGATTTCGGCCGGGTCAAAATGGTCAATGCCGTGCACAGCAGCAGTTTTTCCGACGGCAGCTATGCCGGCGAGCCCGTCGGGTTCGTGTTCGACACTGCCGAAGGCTGCGTGTATTTTGCCGGCGACACGGCGCTCACGCTCGACATGCAACTCATCCCGATGAGCTGCCCGCCCCTCGACCTTGCCGTGTTGCCCATCGGTTCAAATTTTACCATGGACTACCACGATGCCGTCATAGCCAGCGAATTCCTGCATTGCCAGCGGGTCGTCGGCTGCCACTACGATTCTTTCGGCTTTATCAAAATCGATCACGATGCCGCCCGTGCGGCATTTGCCGACAAAGGCCGCGAACTGTTGCTGCTCGATATCGGCGGCTCGCTTGACATTTAAGCAGATATATCTGATCTACGGGTTAAAAAACCAGCCACCTCATGCATACATCCTCTTTCGAAAAAATGGGCAAGATCATCGCCATCGCCAACCAGAAAGGCGGCGTCGGCAAAACCACTACCGCCATCAACCTCGCCGCTTCGCTGGCGATCCTGGAAAAAAAAGTGCTGCTGATCGACTCCGATCCGCAGTCGAACGCCTCCTCGGGCGTCGGCATCATTACCAGCGATCAGACGACCAGTTTGTATGACTGCCTGGTCAACGGACTCGACCCGCGACAGGCTATTCTGCCGACCGAGACCCCCAATCTCAGTCTTTTGCCGGCCAGTATCAACCTGGTAGGCGCAGAAGTGGAACTGGTCAACAAACCCAAGCGCGAGTACATCCTGCGCGAAATGGTGGGCAAATTGCGCGAGGAATACGACTTTATCTTCATCGACTGCCTGCCCTCGCTCGGCCTTATCACGGTCAATGCCCTCGTGGCGGCCGACACGGTACTGATCCCCGTGCAGTGCGAGATGTTCTCCTTCGAAGGATTGTCCAAACTGAAAAACACCATTTCGCTGGTCAAACAGGGCTACAACCCCAAACTGCAGGTCGAAGGCCTCATCATCTCGATGTACGACAGCCGCCTTCGCCTCGCCAACGCCATCGTGGAAGAAGTGCGCAACAGCTCGAACGATTACGTGTACGAGACGATCATCCACCGCAATGCCCGTGTGGCAGAGGCCCCCATGCAACACGTTCCGGTCGCCCTTTACGACGTAGGCAGCAAAGGCGCAACCAATTTCTTTAACCTCGCCGACGAGTTTTTGCGGCGCAACCAAAACTGAGTATGACAATGGCCACCGCAACGAAAAAACTGAATAAAGCCGATTTCGGCAAAGGAATCCGCGCCCTGCTCGCCAACCCGGCGCAACTGGAGCAGGCGGTACACGACAATCCGCAGGAAGTCGTCCGTGAACTCGCCACCGCAGTTGCCATGCTTCCGCTCGACCAGATTCAGGCCAGCCTGGATCAGCCGCGCAAAAAATTTGACGACATCGCCCTGCGCGAACTGGCCGACAGCATCAAGGTTCACGGCATTATCCAACCGCTTACCGTCCGCCGCCTGGGCCCCGACGCCTACCAGATCATTTCCGGCGAACGCCGCTATCGCGCTTCCAAAATTGCCGGCCTGACCGAAGTGCCGGCCTACGTGCGCCTCGCCAACGACCAGGAAATGCTGGAAATGGCGCTCATCGAAAACATCCAGCGCGAAGACCTCAATCCGATCGAAGTCGCCACCTCCTACCAACGCCTCATCGATGAGTTCCAACTCACCCATGAAAATCTGTCCGAACGCGTCGGCAAAGAGCGCAGCACGATCACCAACTACCTGCGCGTGCTGCATCTGCCGGTCGATGTCAAGGAAGCGCTCCAGCAGCGCGATATTTCACTGGGCCATGCCAAAGCGCTGGCGGGCGTTGACGACGATCGCGCGTTCCAGCTGTCAGCCCTGTCCCAAATCCGCCGCGACGGGCTGTCCGTACGCGCCGTGGAAGACCTGGTGAAAAAATACCACGAAAGCAAAGGCAGCAAAAAGGCCAAGCCCGACAACCGCCTGCCCGAGCCACTGCGTCAAATTCAGGATCAGTTCAGCGCGTTTTTCGGCACCAAAGCCGTGCTGAAACGCGACACGAAAGGCAAAGGTCAGATCACCCTGAAATTCAACAACGACGGCGAGCTGAATCGCCTGCTCGACGCCATAGATAAAAACTGACACGGGTATTATTTCAAACAACAGCGCCGCTCCTGATCACAGGAGCGGCGCTTTTTTTAAGAATCCAGGCCGTCATCATCCGAGGCCCTCAGCCTGTATTTTGTCTTTTCCACAGGTTTGAGTTTTTTCTTTTTGTGGGATTCTTGCATGAACTGGCGTTCGTTGTCGTGGCGGTGGTCTTTTTTGCTTTTTTCCCAATGTTTCATGGCAAAAGCGATTTTAGGATGTTGGTGAAAGTTTGGAAACGAAGCTGTTCGGGCGCTTTAAACATCGAAATGTTGTCCGAACAAGTACAAAAATAGGCGCTTCGCCATTTCCTCCAACTTTTATGCCTAAAAAAATCAAATCTCGCGACGCCCGCGAAACGTCAGCGAGGCGATCACTCCGCCCAACAACAAAACCCCGATAACCAGCAGGGAAGCGATTTCCGGCAGGTGAATTTTCTGCGGAATCAGCATCATTTTGATCCCGATAAAAAACAGAATGGCGATCAGACTGTATTTCAGATACTCGAAACGGTCGAGAATATCGGCCAGTACGAAATACAGCGAACGCAAACCCAGGATGGCAAAAATATTGGACGAAAACACCAGGAAAGGGTCGGTCGTAATGGAAAACACCGCCGGAACCGAATCGAAAGCGAACAGAATATCGGTCGTTTCGATGATAAGCAGCGCTACAAACATCGGCGTCACCGCCCTCCGGCCATTTTCAATCGTAAAAAAATGCCCGCCTTCATAGCTGGTCGTCACCGGATAAAAACGGCGTACAAAACGCACTACGCCGTGATCATTGAGGTCGTGATGCGTATCGCCCTGCCGCCACATCTTGAATGCCGACCACAGCAACAGCAGCCCAAACAGATAGAACAACCAGGTGAAATAGTGCACGAGAGCAATACCCACCCCGATCAGGATACCCCTGAACACCAGCACGCCCAAAATGCCCCAGAACAATATGCGGTGCTGGTATTTTTTGGGAACGCGAAACTGGGCGAACACAAGCGCCATCACGAACAGGTTATCGACACTCAACGCCTCCTCGAGCAAATAGCCCGTCAGGTATTTGATGGCGGCAGTGCGGCCGTTCATGGGCTCGTACTCGTAGAGCCCCAGGCCAAGCCATTTGTATTCGTAGGCGTAGTAGATGAAAATGCCGAAAACCAGTGCAAGCGCTACCCAGACAATCGTCGCCTTGAAGGCTTCGCCGGCACTGGGGGTGTGCGCTTTTTTATTAAAAATGCCCAAATCAAGGGCCATCAGGCCCAGCACCAGCGCGATAAATGCAATCCAAACAATAGGGTCAATCATCCCGAAAAATACAGTCTTATTTTTGAGGCTCGGTCAAGAAACGGCATCTGCTGGAATTAGTTGCCAAATTTGTGATTTCTCCGACGTGTCCGGCTTTTTTTTCGATCAAACCGAATCTGCTTTTCTATGAAAAACTACCTTGTTTATTTGTGTTTACTGTTGTTTTTGAATGCCGTCTGTGGCCAATCCAGCCGGCCGCCAGTCCGTTTTGAACAGGGGCCGGTCTGGTTTCCCGACAACCTCGGACAAGCTGCGCCGGCGCCTGATCCCGCAGAAATTGTCAACGGCCGTTACGTGCGTTTTTGTCAAAGTGAAACCATCCTGCTCACCGAACAGCGCAGGCGCCTCGAAACGGAGGGTGTGGGTTTTATCGGCTATGTCGATTTTGGCGGCTACCTGATCAGCCTGCCGGCCGGTTTTGATCCCGAACGCCTACAGGATGCCGGCATTAGAAGCATGACCGCTGTACAAACCGACTGGAAAATGAGCCGCGCCCTGCAACAACCCCCTTACCCTGCATGGGCCCGCCACCCGGAGGGGCTGATTGTCCAAATCCAGATCTACCCCCATCTGTCGATCCCCGAAGGCGCCGATGCCTGCCGAAAAAACGGCCTCACAGTGCTCGAGGAAGGCAATCAAAACGGCTGGCTGCTAGCGCGCATACCATTCAACCGGATACAGGAAACTGCCGCCCTGCCGTTTGTGCAATACATTGACCTGGCGCCGGCGCCACCCATCCCCGACGACACCCGCGGGCGCTCGCTGCACCGCTCCAACCTGCTCGACCGCGCCGGCTCCGACGGGCTTCAGTACGATGGCTCAGGGGTCACCGTGCTGGTGCGCGACGACGGGCTCGTCGGGCCGCACATCGATTTCCAGGGCCGCCTTCAAAACCTTACGCCCGATGACGGCGCCGACCATCATGCCGACGGTGTGACGGGCATCCTGGCAGGCGCCGGCAACCGCGACCCGTCCAAACAAGGCATGGCCTCTGGCGCCAACATCAAAGTTATCGCTTACACCGCGGGTTTTCAGGATGCAACACTGTCGCTGCACCTCAATGAAAATGTGACGATTACCAATTCATCCTACTCCGAAGGCTGCAATGAAGGCTACAACCTGAACGCGCAAACGGTGGATCAACAGATTACGCAACATCCGACCCTGATGCACGTATTTTCTGCCGGCAACCGGGGCACTGACAATTGCGGCTATGGCGCCGGCCCCGTCTGGGGCACCATCACCGGCGGGCACAAGATTGCCAAAAACGTCATCGCGACCGCCAACCTGCGTCCCGACGGCTCCCTCGACCCCACATCGAGCAGGGGCCCTGCTGCCGACGGCCGCCTGAAACCGGATATTGCCGCCAACGGAACAGAACAAAACTCCACGGCCCCCAACCACGCCTACATCATCTTCGGAGGTACGTCGGGCGCCTCGCCCGGCATCGCCGGCTGCCTCGCCCAGCTCACACAGGCCTGGAAAACACTGACCAACCAGGCGCCCAAAACGGCCATGTTGAAAGCAGCCCTGCTCAACACTGCCACCGACCTCGGCAACCCCGGCCCCGATTATGAATATGGCTTTGGTCAGGTAAACGCCTGGCGAGCCTGGAACCTCCTGCAACAATCGCGTTACTACAACTATGAAATCGATCAGGGCCAGCCGGGAACAACCGTCGTGATGAACATTCCCCCCGGCACCCGCGAAGCGAGGTTCATGCTGCTTTGGCCCGACCCGCCGGCGCAGCCCTTTGCCGCCAAATCGTTGATCAATGACCTCGACCTCAGGGTAAAACAGGTGTCGAACCAGGCCGAGTACCTGCCGCTGGTACTCAATCCCTCCCCCGACCCGAACGTCCTAAACACACCCGCTTCGCCCGGCCGCGATTCGCTCAACAATGTGGAACAAATCGTACTGTACGACCCGCAACCCGGTACCTACCTGGCCACCATCAGCGGATACGCCATTCCGGAAGGTCCGCAAAATTTTTGGCTCGTATGGGAGTATCTGTCTGATTCCGTGCAGATTACCTATCCGGCAGGGGGCGAAAGCCTGGTTCCCGGCGAAGTGGAACGCATCCACTGGGATGCCTACGGCATCGAGCCAGGAGCGGATTTTACCCTTGAATTTTACAACGGTCAAAACTGGACGACGATCGCGACACCGGCCTACTGGCAGCGTTTTTACGACTGGGCAGTACCTCAAAACACAGTGACGCCCAAGGCCCGCCTGCGCATCACCCGCAACGGCATAAGTCATGAAACAGGGCCGTTCAACATCGTGCGCGTCCCTTCGGGCCTCTCCGTGGCCAGGGTTTGCCCGGATTCCATGACGGTCAGCTGGACGCCGCTGCAGGACACACTCTCTTACAAAGTCTATTTGCTCGGGCAAAAATATATGGAAGTGATCGGCGCCAGCCCCACGCCTTCCTGCACTTTTCCCATCTCCAATCCTCTGACAGAAAAATGGGTGTCGGTAAGCGCATTCGACGACGACGGACTGACCGGGCGACGCGCCATTGCCCTGCGCTGGCCGGGTGAACTCAAGGATTGCCAGCAAGCCTACGACCTGGGCGTGCGCACCCTGACCGAGCCCTCTCCCGGCGGTGTATTTACTTGTGGTCCCGTGCAACAAAATTTCTCCGTCATGGTGCGCAATGAAGGGCTGGAAGCCATCAGCGGAGCACAACTTTTCCTGAAGATCAACAACCAGCCTGCCGTTTCCGAGCCCCTGCCCGATCTGGCCCCTGGCGACGCACACATCCACACCTTTCAGCAGTCCATCATTTTAAATACCAATGATTCGCTGGAACTGCGTTTCTGGGCCAGCTTCCCTGCCGACCAGTTCAAATGGAACGACACCTTGAGGTTCAAAATACCCGTGTTTACCCAGCCGGCCAGCACGTATTTTACAGAACCCTTCAGCACGCCCGACTTCCCCAATCCCGGCTGGTCGGTCATCAATCCGGACGGCTCGATGACCTGGCAAAGAAGCACGGGTGTGACGGGCATCCAGGGCAATTTTACCCGCGCCGTGTGGATCGATTGCTTTGATTATGGCAGTATCGGTCAGCAGGACGGCCTGCAAATGCTGCCTGTCGATTTGACCAATATTGTCGCGCCCGGACTGGTATTTGACCTGGCGCACGCCCGTCTGACGAATCACGTGGAGCAGTTGCGGGTGGAGGTTTATCCAGCATGCGACCCGAACGCCCAGGCGGTAGTTATTTGGGAAAAAGCAGACCCCGACCTGGGTACGACCAACCCCGTCACCGGCTTTTTTACGCCCAACGAAGCCGCCGACTGGCGCACGGAAGTGGCTGACCTGGCGCAGTTTGCAGGGCAAAAAATATTGATACGCTTTGTAGCGACCAATGACTACGGCAACAACATTTTCCTCGACAACATCGGCATCCAGCCCTTCAATCTGAGCGCTCCCGAAGCCGTTTTCGCCTTGCCCGACAGCATTTGCCGGGGCGACACCCTGAACTTCATCGCACAACCCGGCGGCAACTACGCCGAATACAACTGGTCGTTCGGGTCGGGCGCAATCCCCGTGCTGGCGTTTGGCCAGGGGCCTCATCAGGTCATTTATCCGACACCCGGCCTGAAACAGGTCAGGCTGGTGGTCACCAACCCGGCCGGCAGCGACACCACCAAACAACTAATGACCGTGCTGGGCTTCCCGACAGCCGATTTTTCCTACGCTGCCAACGGCCCAGACTTTACTTTCAGCAACCTCAGCCAGAATGCTACGGCTTATGTCTGGGATTTTGGCGACGGCGCAGTCAGCACGGAGGTTTCGCCCACACATACGTTCCCGGGCGGCGGCGCGTACAAGGTGACGCTTCAGGCGAGTAATGCATGCAAAACGGCTGTCGATTCCACGACGGTCGTCGCGACGGTCGGCACATCCGACCGGCCGACGGAGGCGAGTATGCAGGTGTCACCCAATCCGACCGGCGGCGATTTCAGTCTCGATATGGATTTGCCGCAGGCTGAAACCCTTCAGATCGACTTGTACGACGCCCTGGGTCGGGTTGTGCACAGCAGGACGGTGGCGAAAGGGGCAGGCCGGCAGCGGCAGGTTTTTGAAGGAATGAATTTGCCGAAAGGCAGGTATTCGCTTCGGGTGGCAGGCCGCTTCGGCGTACGAAGTATCCCGCTGACGGTACAATAAGGGGCAATCTGACGGGTTTTCGCGCAGATTTTACGCGGAAAAGCGGGCCACAGGGCTGTGCTTGCTGCGTAAAATCTGCGCCAAACAAAACTTCCCGTGTCGTGCCTTACAATTGCTCAACTGCTTTTTCCCACTCGCCGTACACCTGGGAAAGTTCGTCTTTGAGTGCGCTGTATTTTTTCAGTTCCTTGTCGGAATCCGGGCTGGAATAGAAGTCGGGAGCGGCCATTTTTGTTTCAATTTTGGCGATATCGGCTTCCAGTTCACTGATGCGGCGCTCCGCTTTTTGCACGGTTTTTTGCAATTGTTTTTTTTCGTCGGCGCTCAGGCTGTCGTTGTCTGCGCTGCGGCTGTTGTTGCTGCTGCTTCGTTTTTCCACCTCCCGCATGTTGTCCAGTTTCCTTTTATCGAGGAAATAGTTGACGTCGCCGAGGTATTCGGTCAGTTTGTGGTCGCGGAATTCTATGGTGCGGGTGGTCAGGCCGCTCAGAAATTCGCGGTCGTGGCTCACGACCAGCAGGGTGCCTTCGAATTCGAGCAGCGCTTGTTTGAGCACGTCTTTCGAGAGCATGTCGAGGTGGTTGGTCGGTTCGTCGAGCACGAGGAAATTGATCGGGCGCAGCAGCATACAGGCCAGGGCCAGTCGCGCGCGTTCGCCGCCGGAGAGAGCGACCACTTTTTTATCCACGTCCTGCCCGCTGAACAGGAAGCCGCCGAGGATGGCGCGCAGTTTGGTGCGCATTTCAGGCGGCGAAATGCGCTCCATGGTTTCGAGCAGGGTGATTTTGGGGTCGAGGGTTTCGGCCTGGTTTTGGGCATAGTAGCCCAGGTGGATGTTGTGGCCGAGGCTGGCGTTGCCGGAAGTGGCGTTTTCCTGGCCCGTGAGGATTTTGGCGAGGGTGGTTTTGCCCTGGCCGTTTTGGCCCACGAAGGCTACGCGCTCGCCGCGCAGGATTTGAAAATCGACATTTTCCAGCACTTTCAGATCGCCGTAGCGCTTGGTCACATGCTCTCCTTTGGCCACGATCTCACCCGAACGGGGCGGATCGGGGAAGCGCAGGTTCATGACGGCCGTATCGACGTCATCGATTTCGATGCGCTCCATTTTGTCGAGCTGTTTTTGCATCGACTGGGCCATTTTGGTTTTGGTGGCCTTGGCCATAAAACGCGCGATGGTGCGTTCGCGGTCGGCGATGATGCGCTGCTGGTTTTCGGCGGCGTTGGCCATTTGTTCGCGGCGTTCGGCGCTGAGTTCGACGTATTTGGAGTAGGGCGCTTTGTAGTCGTAGATTTTGCCCAGCGAGATTTCGGCGGTGCGATTGGTGGTGTTGTCGAGGAAACGGCGGTCGTGGCTGATGATGATGGCCATGCCGGCGTAGCTGTTGAGAAAATCCTCGAGCCAGAGGATGCTTTCGATGTCGAGGTGGTTGGTGGGCTCGTCGAGCAGGAGCAGGTCGGGCTCACGGAGCAGCATTTTGGCCAGTTCGATGCGCATTTGCCAGCCGCCGGAGAATTCATCGGTGAGTCGGTTCATGTCGGACGGCTGAAACCCGAGGCCCGACAGCACTTTTTCGGCGTCGGCCTGGGTATGGTGGCTGCCGAGGTGGCGCAGGTGTTCGGTGAGGTCGCCCAGTTCTTCGATGAGGGCATGGTAGGCGTCCGATTCGTAGTCTTCGCGGACAGCCAGCTCGTGGTTGACGGCTTCGAAGCGTTTTTCGAGCAGCAGCACTTCCTCGAAGGCCGACATGGTTTCGGCGATCACGGTTTTGCCCTTGGGCAGCAGCATGTCCTGGTGCAGGTAGCCCAGGGTGAAATGGGAGGGCTGCACGACGTTGCCTTCGTGGGGCTGCATTTCGCCGGCAATGATTTTGAGCAGGGTGGATTTGCCGGCGCCGTTGCGGCCCACGAGACCCACGCGTTCGCCGGGTTTGAGCACAAAATTGACCTTGTCGAGCAGGATGCGGTTGCCGTATTGGACGTAGATATTGGAAAGACTGAGCATAAGCGGGCGCAAAGGTAAGGCTGTTTGGGCAAACCGCTCAGGTTTCGAAATATGGCAATTGATTCCAGCTACGAAGATTCCCTTGTTCACTATCCAAGCTCTGCGAGCCGCCGTAAATTAGATAGGATAACTCAGGGTTATTGCCCGTCAGCGCATTGAAGTACCGAATGTTTTTCCAGAAGCCATCGTGAAAGGTTTGCGCGGATTTGATTTCAATCGGGTACATTTTCCCGCCTTCGTCTGCTACCAAATCAATCTCATTTCCGGTTTGGTCACGCCAGAAGTATAAATTCGGGCGTATGCCTCTATTGAGAAAGTTTTTGAGCATCTCAACAATCACAAAATTTTCGAACAAAGGCCCTTTGAGCGGGTGCTTGTCCAACTGCTCCGGGGTACGAATACCGAGGATAGAACAGGCCAATCCTGTGTCGTAAAAGTAAATCTTGGGTGTTTTCAGAATACGTTTGTTGAAATTTCGATGATAAGGTCGAAGCGTGAATGCAATAAAACTCGTTTCCAAAAGTGAGAACCAACGGGCGGCTGTCTTATGATCAATCCCTAGTTCATTGCCCAGGCTGTGCTGGTTGTACAACTGACCTACCCGGCCCGCGCACAGTTCGAGAAAAGTTCGAAATTTTGATAAATCCGCCACATTGACCAACTGGCGAACATCACGCTCTACGTAAGACTGTATATAATTAGGATAATAATATACCGGCTCAATGCCCGACTCATAAATTCTTGGATACATGCCTGTGAACAGGTAGTCCAGCCACTGTTCGCGCTGAAAGGCTGTCCCTTGCAATTCCTGCATGGAAAAAGGCAGCAAGTTGAACAAGGCGACACGCCCTGCCAGGCTCTGTGTGATTTTTTCCATGAACAGAAAATTTTGAGAACCGGTAAGCACGAATTCTCCATGTCTTTGCCGCCGGTCAGCTTCCAGTTGGATATAAGAGAAAAGGGCGGGAACGTATTGGGCTTCATCAAGAATCAATCCACCAGGATAACGGCCCAGAAATTGTTTGGGGTCTCTTTCCGCCAGTTGCCGGAGTTCTATATCCTCCAGATTGAGATACGTAAGCTGGGGAAAAATTTGGCGTACAAGGGTTGTTTTGCCCGATTGTCGCGGCCCGCTCACGCTCACTACTGGAAATTGAGCGGCAAGTTGAAGCACATGGGCGGCAATAACGCGGTCTATCATGCTGCGAAAATACATATTTTTTGACAGATTGGGAATTGAATTCCCAATCTGTCAAAAAAATCAAAATGGCGATCTTGCCTAATTTGAGAAGACACAACCCATGTTTTTTACTCTGCTCTGAAAACGGAAAGTCCGTATGGGTTTCTTTTTTGTATAAAATCCTGACTCCTACTTCCCTCCTTCCATCAATTCTTTCGCCTTCGCCGCATCCGCCGCCGCCTTGTCGGGCTGGCCGGTCAATTGATACACCCGCGAACGGGTATCATAGGCCCGGGCGTAGTTGGGCTGCAGCTGGATGGCGCGGGTCAGGTCTTCGATCGATTTGTCGTACTGGCCCAGGTTCATGTATGCGGCCGCGCGGTTGTTGAGTGCGATCACTATTTTCGGATCGACGGCCAGGGCGGCCGTATAGTCGGCAATGGCTTGCTCGTATGCTTTGCGCTGGGCGTAAATCAGGCCGCGGGAGAAGAGGGCATCTACATAGTCTGGTTTGAGTTCGAGGGCTTTGCCGAAATCGGCGACGGCCTCGTCTTCGGCGCCGGTTTTGCTCTCGGCCATGGCCTTGAAATAGTAGGTTTCGGGGTTGCGCGGTTCGAGCCGGATGCTCTCCGTGAGGTCGGGGATAGCTTCGGCCGGCTTGTTGAGAATGACAAGGCATTTGCCCCGGTTGAGGTACAGTTTGGGCGTTACAATGCCCGCCTTGATGGCGTTGTCAAAATCAGAGTACGCTTCCTTAAACTTGTTGGTCATCAAAAACGCCTGTCCGCGGCCATTGTAGGCCTCCACGTAGCCCTTGTCGAGTTCGAGGGTTTTGTTGTAGTGTTTGATCGAGTTTTCAAAATCGAAATTGAGCAGTTCGCCGTAGGCCAGGTTGCAGTTGCAGAGGGCCGCATCGGGATATCGTTCCACACAGTTGCGAAAAACGGACACCTCGTTTTTCCACACCTTGCTGTGCTCATGGGTCAAAAGGCCGAATAACGCCGCGGCTGCCAACAGAATCACACGCCGCACGACGGGCTGCAGGCGTTGCATGAGCCAAACGAGCAAAAACCAGAATCCTATGGCAGAAATGTACACGTAGCGGTCGGAACGCATTTCAAAAGTGCCCACTGATACGTAAGGCAACATGACTGCCAGAGGCAGCACATACCAGCCGGCGCCCAGGCCTACCTCGCGGGTCGAACGGGCATGTTTCCACACCAGCCATGCCAGCCCTGCCACCGCCAGCGGAGCGATGTAATAATCGGCCGGCCACACGCCTTCCTGTTTTTCCATGGGATAAAAAATACTTAACTGCACAGGCAGCAGCAATTTCACCGGGTAAAAAAGCAGCGAATGGCAAACCATAAAAAAACGGTCGAGCAGGTTGTAGGCGCTCGAACTCACCACCAGTTTGTGTCCCTCCGCTGCGCGGGTGGAGAAAGTGTACAGGCCAAATGCAAGACTGGCGAGGAAATAAGGCGCCTTGCCCAATACATTTTTCCAGCCGATCGTGCCGTTGCGGTACCAGTCGAACAACAGCAACACCAGCGGCAAGGTTACGGCCGCCGACTTGGCAAGGATGGAGAGGAGAAAAAGGAAAAGCGACAGGCCGTAAAATGCCGTCTTTTGGTTGCCCTGCCATTTGACGTAGGCGATCAGGCTGAGCAGGTAAAAGAATGAAAAAGTCAGGGTGCTCTGTCCGGCAATCCAGCAGGTCGGCTCTACCGTCAGCGGATGCAGGGCAAACAACAGGGCGGCAAAAAATGATACTTCGCGATTGCGCTGCAACAAATTGAGCAACCCGAAAGCCGCCAGCACGGAGCCAACATGCAACAGCAGATTGAAACTGTGAAAGGCCGTGGCATTCTCGCCGGCCAGCGCGTACACCAGGGCGTAGCCCAGCCAGGTGACCGGCGCGTACATGCCCAGGTTGTTGCCCCCGAAAATACCGCGCAGGGTCGGGTTTTTGATGACATTGTTGTACCGGATAGCCTTGTCGTCGTCGAAGATCATAAAGTCATTCGACAGGGAAGAATAGTACACGGCCACGGTGGCGGCGACCAGAATGCCGGCCAGCAGCCAGTTGTTCAGCCCAGTCGGTAAAGCGCCGTTTGCAGCCGCCGGCGCAGTGGCTGCCGGCTGAGGGACTTCTGACGGCGAAACGGCAGATTTGGCGGGCTGGGCGATGTGTTTTTTCTTGGCCATGAAAAAGGCGGTCTTGGATTTGGACAAGGTGCAGAGGAAAATCGGGCCCAAAAGTATCGAGAAGACGGGATTTATTACGTTTGGACAGGATGAACAAGATTTCCAGAATTTGCCCTGACAAGGGCTGACAAACCCTGTAACCTTGTACATCCTGTCCCAAAACACCCTGTCAGCCCGACCACTCAGCGCAGCAGCAAAACGTCGCCCGATTTTTTCACGATGCGGGGCTGCCCGAACAATTCGCCGGTCCATTCCACACGCCAGATATACACGCCCTGCGACGGTTCGCGGCCCCGGGCAGTGCCATCCCAGGCGGTTTCGGGATCGTCTGCGGCGAAGACCAGTCCGCCCCATCGGTCGAATATTTCGAGGCGAAACCGCAGCCAGTTGCAGGGCAAAAACACTTGAAATCGGTCGTTTTCCCCGTCGTCATTGGGTGAAAAAGCATTTGGTGCATAAAACGGGCATTCCCGGCAGGTGTAGTAATCAATCCGTACGCTGTCTGAAAAAACGCATTCGCCGAGGCGCCCTTCGAGGCTGTACAGGCCGGGTCCGGTAGCGGCGAGCGTTGACCCGCGGCTGCCGTCGTTCCATTGCCAGTTGAGCACGCCGGCAGGCACATGCAGGGTGAGCGTGTCCTCATAACAAACGGTGGTATCGCGCCCCAAATCAAAACCGGTCTGCACGGTCACGGCCGCCAGTGCCGTATCACCCGGACAGGCGCCCGCGCCCGGTATGATGTACGAATAAAGCCCCGCGGCATCGCGGCCCGGGTCGAAAATACCGGGCGTACGGGTAGCAGGCTGCCAGTATCCTTCGTCTCCTGGATTGCCGCCGAGCAAGGCCAAGAGCGCAAAACCTGCGCTGCCGGCACAAGCGGTCGTGTCACCGTCGAAACCCGCAAACGGTTTGGCATAAACCGGCAGATAGGCATTGACCACCGCTGTTTCGCCGCAGAGCGTAAACACCCTGAATTCGAGCAGCCGGGTATCACGGAGGGGTTGCGGCGCTGCATCCCGGTAGAAAATGGCTTTCATTGCGGCGATAAAATCGGCTGTCGAGGCGTTGCCGCCATTGACCAGCGTGATCTGGCCGGCGCTCGACACCTGCACATTGATTTCAGCCGGCAGGCTGTTCCATTCCAGGCTCTCCAGTGCCGTGCCAAACAGGATGGTAATCCGGATCGAGTCCACCCCGTTTTCCGAGCTCAGCACTACGTCTTCATCGACAATGCCGGCTGGGAGGGCGCACAGCGTGTCCGACAAAAAATCGCCGTTAAAAGCGCCAGAATCGTCGTTGGCATCGAGGTCGAAGTTGAAATTGCTCTCCAGCACTACGTTGTCGAGCCCCCCGAAATCTTCCTGCGAACGGTACTCGCCGCGGATGCGCAAGCCCGACACATCGGCCAGCGCAGCACGGATTTGTGCTTCGGTCGCCAGGGGGCCGTTGTTGTCGTTGAGGCGCCAGCCGGCAGCGGCGTCCAGAGGCACGTCGTAATGGGTCCAGCTCAGCCCGGGGTTGTACGGGTTGTCGAAAGCCAGAATCAGGCCGGCGCCAAAGATCAGTACGTCGGGCCGGCCGGCGGTCAGTTGCTGGTTGCTGGTATCGCTTGTAAACTGGTCGTAGCGCAAAAACCTGCCGTAGGCGTCGCATTTATTGCCGGTAAAGGCTGCCGGCGCATCAAAATACCAGGTGCCGCCGACCGAGGCGTCCGTCACACGGATGTAGCCGCCGGGGTTGCCGCCATTGGCGAGCCAGGCGGCCGTCTGGCTCACTGGATCGCCCGTGGCGCCCCAGCCAAGGTTGCCGGCATCGAAAGTGTGCGTCTGGCATTTAAGCGTCCAGGGCGTTGCAAAAAGCAGAATAACAATCCATTGGCGCATGAAAAACAGGGGATAAATCGGGGGCAAAGGTCGGGCAAAGCCGTCCGAACCGCCCACACATTTTTAGTTAATTTAAGCAGGCTTATAGCGTAAAAATCAAATGCCCTTCTATTTTTGCCGCCACCCAGCGTATGAAGCCAAAGGATAACGCGCCGTTTTGATCCAAATGTGTTTTTAATATAATTTCTTGAAAAAGAATTAGTTAGATACTTGTTTTCAATCGGCCAAACCCGAAAATCCTCTTCCCGTTTCAAACCAGTCCTCCTCCCGAAGCGGAACGATTTTGCTAAACCGTTCATCTAATCATCTGACAAAAACGTGCATCACCACGACCAAAAGCTGCAATCCAGGTTGCGGCAATTCTGGCGCCGGCGCCGCTCCCTGATACTCACCGGCTTCGCCGGCTTGTCTGTTGCTCTGCTGGCCGCCACCTTCCAACTCGCTAAAAATCACCAGGCCGCGGCGCTGGTTTTCGCCGATCCCGCACTCGATGCGCTTCCAGTTGTCCCCGACAATGTGCACTGGGGATATTCTCTCGACAAATTCCACCTCTTCGAAGACGAACTCCGCTCCGGCGACGTGCTCGGCCAGATTCTGGTCAATCAGGGCATTGCCTATGCCGATGTCAACCGCCTCGTGGAGAATTGCAAGGGCAAATTCAACATCAACACCATGCGCGTCGGCAAGAAACTCAATTTCTTGTCAGAACCCGCCGGCGGCACGCCCGTAGCCATGGTGTACGAACCCTCTCCCTACGAATATGTGATCTTCCACTTGCGCGAACCCTTCGATGTCGAGGTGGTGAAACGCGAGGTAGAAACAAAAGTTGTGGCCAATTCGGGGGTACTCGAAACCAGCTTCTGGCAGGCTATGACCGACAACGGCCTCAGCGACGAGGTAGCCGACGGCATGATCGACATACTCTCCTCCTCGGTTGATTTTTACCACCAAAAACAGGGCGACCGTTTTAAGGTGGTGTACGAACAACACTTCGTGGAAGGCCAGGCAGTCGGTACCGGCAAAATTATTGCCGCCGTGTACGAGCGCGATGGCAAGGAGTACTACGCTTTCAACTTTGAAAAAGAAGGCGAAAAGTGCAATTATTTCGATTTCGACGGCCGCCCAGCCCGCAAGGCATTCCTGAAAGCGCCGGTCAAATTCAGCCGTATTTCGAGCCGTTACAGCCAGAATCGATTCCACCCGATCCTGGGCTACAACCGGCCGCACCATGGCACCGACTATGCCGCACCCTACGGCACGCCGATCATTGCGGTAGCCGAAGGCGTTGTGACCGAAGCAACCCGCAAAGGCGGCAACGGCAACTACGTCAAAATCCGCCACGACGGCACCTATCAAACGCAATACCTGCACATGAGCGGTTTTGCCCGCGGCATTCGCCCCGGCGCACACGTGGCGCAGGGACAAACAATCGGTTATGTCGGCGCAACAGGCCTGGCTACCGGCCCGCACGTCTGCTTCCGTTTCTGGAAAAACGGCCGTGAAGTGGATCACCTCCGCCTCAACCTGCCGCAGCCGCAGCCGATCACCGGCGCCGATTTCCAGCAGTTCGTCGGCGTACGCGACCAACTGCTGCAACAACTCAACGCAGTGCCCTACCGCACCCAAGACGAGATTTACAAAGACCGCGCAGCATCCGAACAAAAAGACGGGACCAACCCCTGATGTTCAACGCTCATAAAAGTCAAAAGGCCTGCAGTGATCCGTCACCGCAGGCCTTTTGTTTTACCAGCCTGTTTTTATCCAGCTCTGTGTCCGGGCTTGCTGCCCCACTTTTACCCAGATAAAATACGCCCCCTTGGGCAGCTGTGCGAGCGAGCATTGTTGCTGCCAGTCCACACCGGCCGATTTTTCACCGCTCCCGCTTAATATCGGAGTACCGTCGGCTTTGAATACCCTGAACTCGACCTCGCCATGCGCCTCTCCCGACAATCGGATTGCCAAATCGCCCGGCGACGGATTGGGCGACAAGATCACTTCGAACGGAGCCTGCAAAGGCGTCATAAATCCCACGGCGCAATCGGGCCCGACCTTTACCAGAAATACATCCCTGGATTGATTAAAAATGCCTGAACCAACGGCTATTGCGCCGCCATCAGCGGTGGCGGCACCGCCAAGGAATGCGGCGGCATGGCCCTGGCCGAACATTTCGGTACACAACAACTGTCCTTGTCCGTCGAGTTTTTGAACAGCGCCCACCCGATCCCGTGTATCCAGCAGCGGCAGACCTCCGTGCTGCAGCAGGGTTTCTTCAAAAAGGAAAGTAGCATCGGGCAGCGGCTGGCGGGCAGCAGCCCAGGCAGCCGAACTGATGGCGCCGGGGTAATCCGGCTTGGTCAGCCAGACGGGCGTTCCGCTAAAATCGACGCGGAGAAAAAACGGGAAAAAAGTGCCGCTGGTGCTATCCACCCGAACACCCGTGCCCACCCAGCCGCCGCCGGGATCGGCAACAACATCGAGCAGGATGGCTTGTAGATCCTGCGTATTGTAAGATGTCCAGGTCAGGGGTGCGCCGTCGGCATCGGTGATGGCCGATGCCGGGTACACGTAGCCTTGGTCGGTCTCCACAAAGCCGCCCACGATAAAATTGCCGTTTGGCGCCTGGTCGAGGCCATACAGCGCCGTTCCGTGGGTGGTAAACTGATAGGAACGCCCCCACAAGCTGTCGCCATCGCTGTCGAGCCGCAGCAGAAAACCTTGCGTAAAGCCGCTGGCATCATCAGAGACACGTGTAAACGCGAGCGCCGAACCGCCATCGGGCAATCCATGTACGGTCATATGCCGGTCGGCAAGTTCCAGATCGTAGGTACGTATCCATTGGGTTTGACCGGATGCCGCGATTTTCATTACGCGCAGGCGCTGCAATGCGTCTGTACCGGCCGCCAGAAAGCCGCCGTCGGCAGCAATATCGAGGTCGACAGGCCATTCGTCGCCAGGCAGGCCGTAGAGGCCATCCCATTGCACCGTGCCGTTGGCATCCGTCCTGACGAGCCAAAAGTCGGTACCATTGCCCGCCGTTATCTTGCTGCCCAGGACGACGAAACCGTTGTCAGCAGTTGGTACTACCGCATAGCCGTTTTCCACATCCCATACGCCTGCAACGCCGTATTTTTCAGAAGAAACCAGCATGCCGTCCGGGGTATAACGTTGATAAAATGCCTCTACGCCCTCCGCAGGGGTTGCAATGGAGCCTGCGAGCAAAAAGCCGCCGTCGGGCATTGGCAGCAGGGAACGTACCGGCAGCAGGCCGGCCAGCCCTGCGGTGGCATAATCGGCCGTCCAGGTAAAACCGAAGATAGCGGGATTGTACACCGCCAGTACCAGTTCGTCGCCGGTTTCGAAACCGGGATAGGAACGCCGGAGTACCAGCGCCACCCGGCCATCCGGAAGGGGCGCGATGTCGGCAGCGCGGTAACTGCCGGGAAACGGCGGAAAAAACGGCGCCCAGAAGGACCTGAAATCGAGCAGTGTGCCGTCTTCGTCGATCCGGGCATAGAACGGAGTGCCTGAAAACGTCTCGCCACACAGCATGATTGTGCCGTCCGGAACGCGTTTTATGCGGTCGAGGCGCACCGTAGAGCCGGCGGGATCGAGCAGGTTGTTCTGCCATTGCGGCGTACCCAGCAGATCGATGCCGCGCAGCACGCCATCCTCCTGCGCCAGTATAAATCCGTTGTCGACGGCGATCGCGCCGATCGGATTGTTCAGGTTAAAACTCGGCGCATCGTACTGCTTGCCCCATACCACATTGCCGGTTGCATCGAAATACATCGCCATGATGTCCTGATACAAACTGGTGGTAAAATGCCCCACCCCGATGACGCTGCCGTTGGCCAGCGGAACGATGCCTGTACAGACATCGTCCTTGTCTTCGCCAAAAGTGGCGTGCCAGATTTCCTGGCCATCGTCGCCGATTTTCAGGACGAGCCAGTCGCGGTCGCCGGCCGGCGAACTGACGTACCCGCTCACGAAATAACCGCCGCCGGGAGCGGCCTGCAAGGCCGTGGCGGCTTCGTCGCCGGCCCCGCCCCAGGTTCGCAACCAGAGTGTATCGCCTTCCGTATCGGTGTGTACGAGCAGGAGGTCGGCGCCCTGGCTGCCAAAGTTCACGGTACGACCGGCAAAGAGCCAGCCACCGTCCGGGGTATTCGTTACGGCAACAAATTCGTCGAGGGAGGAGCCTGCGCCGTAGTGGCGTTCAAAACTGTTTTGGGCCATCGAAAGCAGGTAAATCGACAGACAAAACAAAGTAAATACAGCCTTTTTCATGGTAAACGGATTGGGTGAAACAACCCTAAATTTAATCCTTTTTCAAAGCAAATGCAAGGTTTCACCCAAGAAAAAAGCCATTCCCCTTTCAGGAAATGGCTCTTCGCAACAGTTGGGAAGGACTTATTCTTTTGAGCCCAGAAGCGGCTGTTGCGGCTTGTCTTTCAAACTCAGGAACGCATTGTAGCCACAGTCGAGAAAAGCTTTGTACACATCGGGTTCGTGGCCCCTCTGATAGTCGGTGGGCTGGTTCAGCAAGGTGACGCCGTCGTTGTGCATCAGCACATAGTAGGGTTGGGCGCTGACCCCAAAGTTGTTGACCTGGAATGCGCTCCATTTGTCGCCCACGGTACGCAGTTTGTCGCCGGTGTGGGGGTCGAGCAAGTAGGAGAATTTATTGTCGGGGAAGAGCCGTTCCTTATCATCGACGTAAAGCGATACCACGATGTAGTTGTTGCGCAAGTGTTCGATGATGCCCGGTCGGTGCCATACGTTTTCTTCCATTTTGCGGCAGTTGACGCAGCCATAGCCGGTGAAGTCGACAAAAAGCGGCTTGTTCTGGCGTTTGGCCTCTGCCAGCCCTTCGTCAAAATCATGGAAGCAGTTCAGATTGTGCGGGCAATCCATCGGGCGGAAGAAGTTGTAATGCACCGGGGGAGCCAGGCCGCTCAGCAGGGACAGGGATTTGTAATTGAACAGACCATAGCCGAGATAAATGCAGAAGGCCAGAGCAGCCACGCCCACCAACGAACGGATCGGACCCGGCCGGCCTTTCGCGCCTTTCCAGTTGAACACGCCCATTTGATACAAGGTCAGCAAGAGCGCAATGATCAGCCACAGGCCGAGGAAAAGTTCGAATTTCAACACCCCCCAGTGCGACACCATATCGGCCGTGCTGAGGAACTTGAGGGCGAGCGCTACCTCGACGAAGCCGAGCGTGAGTTTCACATTGTCCATCCAGCCGCCCGATTTGGGCAGCGAATTGAGCCAGCCGGGAAACATGGCAAACAGGGCAAACGGCAGGGCAAGCGCCAGACCGAAACCGAACATGCCTACCGTCGGGCGCACGGGAATAAAACCGAAAAGCGCTTCTCCGGCATTGGTTTTAGCCGTTTCGACCAGCAAGGTGCCCACGATGGGGCCTGTGCATGAAAACGACACGAGGGCCAGCGTGGCAGCCATAAAAAAAATGCCCAGCATACCGCCTTTGTCGGCCATCTCGTCGCTTTTGTTGACCCACGAGGAAGGCAGCGTAATTTCGAACATGCCGAAAAACGACAGCGCAAACACGATGAAAATCAGGAAAAAAGCGATGTTGAACCACATATTGGTGCTCAACTCGTTGAGGATGGTGGGCCCGAACAAACTGGTCAGCAAAATGCCGATACCGGCGTAAATCACCACGATACTGCCGCCGTACCAAAGTGCGTTGCGCAGCCCAGTGGCACGGTCTTTTGAACGCTTGACGAAAAAACTCACCGTCATCGGGATCATCGGGAAAACACAGGGCGTCAGCAAAGCCAGCAAACCGCCAAGAAATCCGCCCAGAAATACCCAGAACAGCGAACGGTCCCTGGTCTCCACAATGCCGCAGTCGTTGACGAATTTGGCAGAATTGATGGCTTCCCGTTTAGCATCGAAAAATCCCTTGAAATTGGGGTCGTTTGGGGTGGCCATACCGTTTCCTGCCTGTTGCTGGTCAGGCGTCGTTTCGGCCGGAGGGGTGGCGGCAGTACCTGTGCCGTCGGTAGGGGCGGCCGTCGGCGCTTCGCCCGTTTTGCCATCGGCGGGTTTGTCGGCAGGCTTGTCGGCGGGTTTGGGCGCCGCGCTACAATTGACCGTGAACTTGAAATCTACAGTGGTGGGCGGCAGGCAGGTTTCATCGTTGCAAACCATGAACTCCAGATAACCTTCGATCGGTTTGGAGGGGTCTTTCACCTCTACACGCTGGGTAAAAATGGCGTTGTGTTTGAACTTGGTCACGTTGACACCGAAGACCTTGTCATAAATTTTGATTTTGCCGCCGCCTTCTTCCGCCTTGCCGATCAGTTTGAAATGCGGCCCCTCAGCATAGGTAAAAGTGGTGGGCAAGGGGCCTTCATCGCTTTCGACAAATTGCGAGTAGGTGTACCAGCCATCCTCGATCGAGGCGGTGAAAATCAGATCCACCTGGCAGTTGCCGGCATCTTTGGTCGAAAATGACCACTTGACCGGTTTCTGGGCGAAAAGGCTTGCCGTGCTCAGCAAGGCCAACAGCAACAATCGAAATTTCATGGAGAATAATTTGGCCATTATTTTAGTCGTGCAAATTACGGGCATTGGCGGCGGCCGGCAGAAAATAATTGACCATTTAAAACAACATTAACCCCGTAAATTGTCTTGTACTGGCCATTATCAAGCCTTTTTGGCGCTCGCAGACGCTTCACTTTCAACTGCCGGCGAAAAATCCATTGCCTAAACCGGATTTTTTGGCAATAGTTTGCTGGATTTTCCAAAACCTAAACCTACCTTTGCGCTCCCTTTTTCTGGACAAGAATTTTCTTATTTCGAAATAGCGATGAAACGTACCTACCAACCATCCCGCCGCGTCCGTAAGAACAAACACGGTTTCCGCTCGCGTATGGAATCCAAGAACGGCCGCAAAGTGCTGGCCCGCCGCCGCAAACAAGGCCGCTGGAAACTCTCGGTCTCCGATGAGCGCCGCCTCAAGTAAACGTCGCCCGCAAGTCGGCGGCTTGAGATAAGCCGCCTTTTTGCCCTGGCGTCCAGTTGTATCGGCCTTACAGCCGGCCTCATTTAAATTGCCAACCTTCGGGTTGGCTTTTTTCTGCCGTTCCAGCCCCTGGGCCGGCTTTTTTTATTTCCTGCAATATCGGCAACAAGGCAGTCAGCTGTACCTAACCTGCAATCGGGCCGCTGTTTTACATTTGCCGCATGACGCGTTTTACTTTCGGGAGGCAGGAACGGCTTAAGAGCCCCACGCTCATCAGCCGTTTGTTCAAGGAAGGCCAGGTGCTGATGGCCTATCCGCTGCGGGTGGTGTGGCTGCAATTGCCGGAACAAACCGATGCCGGCCACGGCGCGCCGGCGCAGGTCGTGATTACGGTCCCCAAAAAACATTTCAAAACAGCCGTATCGCGCAACCTGATGAAACGCAGAATACGCGAGGCCTATCGTCTGCAGAAATCGGACCTTTATGAAAAACTGGGCACGCGCCGGGTGGCTCTGTTGCTCATGTTTATCGCCCGCGAAGAATTACCCTTCGCCGATATTGAAGCAGGGATCGGAAAAATGATCAAAAAGTGGCCAGGGTGAGCGTGCGCATTCGTTGGTCCCTGTTTGATATTTCTCCATTCTGCAAATAAAAAACGGCCTGACTCATGTAAAGTCAGGCCGTTTTATGTAAAAATTTGTAGCGCGGGCGAGGCTAACACCTTCCTTACTCGACCCCTTTTCAAGTGTTTTTAAAACAACCTGTTGTGTAGGTATCTTTCTCGTTTTTAACCTTATAAAACCGGCAACGATTCCGGGTCAATAAGATTTAAAACAATTTGTGAGGTATTGATAAAGAAAAAACCGGCAACAAAACGGCAACGGAGCTTAGATTTGCGGCGGCTTTATTCAAAAATTATGCTTCCTCACCAATGGCAACCGTCCGTTTCAAGCTCCGCAACCCTGCGGCCTCGACACCTCAGCCCGTTTACCTTGTTTTTCGATACCAAAACGCCCGGCTCGTTCATGGAACCGGCGTGAAAGTGGCCCCCCGGTTTTGGAATGCCGAAAAAGGCCAGGTCAAAAACACGTCGAACGTGCCCGACCGCGACGCGATCAACGCGCTACTGTCGGACCTGGAAGCCGAAACCAACCGTTTTTACTCGGAAGCCCTTGCCCGGCGTGAATTCACGTTGGCCGGTCTAAAATCCCACCTGGAAAAGATTCAGGGCCGGGGCAAAGGCGAGCCGGTGCCGCGCTCGTTTTTCGATTTCTTCCGGCAATTCATCGAGGCATCAAAAACCCGTATTCAGCCAGATACCGGCGAGCGGTTGCACCCGCGAACGATTGCTAAATACGAAACAACCCTCCGGCTCCTGGAAACCTTTGCCGGCCAATACCCGCGCCGGCTCGACTTCGATACCCTGGATTTGGAGTTTTACGAAGACTTTGCCGACTACCTGCAAGGCCGGGTACATCGCAAGGGCTCGTTTTATTCGGCGAATGCCATAGGCAAGCACGTACAGGTTTTGAAAACCATTCTGAACGAAGCAACGGCCAAAGGCGTCGACACCAACCCTGCTTTTAAGTCGCGGAAATTCCGGGTACTGAAAGAGGAAAGCGATAACGTGTATTTGAGTGAGCCCGAACTGGAGGCCCTTTACCGGCTCGACCTTTCAGGGCTGCCTCGGCTGGAAAGGGTGCGGGATTTGTTCATTGTGGGAACCTGGACAGGTCTACGGTTTTCCGACCTGACCGCCCTAAACCCGTCCGACCACATCCGGGGCGAGTTTATCGAAATCGAGCAGTACAAGACCGGCGGCAAAGTGTGGATTCCTTTGCATCCCTACGTGCGCGAAGTCCTGGAAAAATACGGTGGCCGCCTGCCTGCGGCCATTTCCAACCAAAAGTTCAATGAGTACCTGAAAGAAGCCTGCCGGGCGGCCGGCCTGGTCGAGCGCGTGCCCAAAGCGATTACGCGGGGCGGGCAGCGCGTGACAACCTTTTCTGAAAAGTGGCGAATGGTAAGCACCCATACCGCCCGGCGTTCCTTTGCAACCAACCTTTACAAGTCGGGATTTCCATCCCTTTCAATCATGCAGATAACCGGGCACAAGACCGAACGCGCTTTTTTGAAATACGTGAAAGTGACAGGCCAGGAACACGCCCGATTGTTGAAACTGCACTGGGAGCAACGGCAGGAAAGCCCGTTGAAAATCGCCCGTTGACCTTCAAAGCGCCGACCTATGGAAAATGAAAAGTTGCAAAAAGTGCTGGCCTTCGATGTCGGGAAATACCTGGAACGTCACGCCCAATTTTTCGAGGAACGGCCCGGCCTGAATAATGACCCAGAATACACGAAAGCCCTTGCCTACTGGAATGAGTACACGGAATTTATAACGAACTGCCCAGACCCCGAAAATGTACGGTTGCCGGCAGACTTGGAAAAAAAGGTCAATGAAGCACACAAAATCTTTGCCCTAAAAACCTTAGAAAACGACCTATTGAGGCTGAAAAGCGAAAGCGTGGTGCCGATAACCTCCAAAGACTTTGCCCGGCTTCGCTTGGAAATTTACGAGTTTTTCGAGGCTGAAAAACGGGCTCTCCTGCGAAACATCGAAGCGGGATTTTCGTCAGCGTCGGAGATTCTGAAAGCCCGTTTGGCCGCCGGCCTGGAAGTGATCGAGCCCGAATTATTTCAGCGCAAGGGCCTATTTTATCCCATCGAAAAGGGCACCAAGGGCACCGCGTTTAAATCGCTTGGGGAAACCCTGCTGGCTCAATGGATAGCAAATGAGTTGGAACGAGTTGGGGACCACACCAAAAAAACCACGGACCGCCTGCCCGATCCTATTCAGTGGACAGAAAGCCGGAAATCACTTTATTACCTGTTCCACGAACTAAAAAAACGCGGTTTTATCGCCCAGACCACTACTTACAAGGAAATAGCACAATGGCTAAAAGTTATGTTTAAAAACCTCCCGGAACTGGACACGGTAAAACGAGAACTTGAAAGACGCCCGGAAGCCCCGCCCAAAAAGAGCGCAGTAATCGATGAAATTTTCGGCGAATCCGCCCGACTTGACGAAACAGAAAAATAAAACATCCGGTAAAAGTTACACCGGATTTTTTAGGAAAATCAGCCCTCGAACCTTTGCAGCAAATTCAGTTCAACTATGGAGAGCACAAAGGTTTTTCAAGTCGAGGGTGTCAGCGCCCGGCAGATTTTTGAGGCGTTCAAATGCCTGGAAACTCAAATTCAAAACCTCAAACCCCAACAAACCACGGCTGCGGCGGAGGGCTATTTGAACCGCCAGGAAGTCGCCGAATTGCTGCGGGTGTCCGTTGTCACCGTCCACGACTGGACGGGAAAAGGGTTCCTGAAATCCTACCGGCTCGGGCAAAAGGTGTACTACAAGCGGTCGGAGATTGACGCCGCAATGATTGAAATCAAAAAAGGAGGGCGCCGCGATGCAAACCAATAACCGACGCTCGACCCTCGCCGGCAACCGGGGCAAACTGCGGGTTTACAGTAACCTGTTTGTTTTGCAAGATGCCGTTTTGTACCTGGTGGATCGATACGACCCGGAAAAAGGATTTGAGGTAAAAGCCGAAATCCTGGACACGTGGGCACGAATCATTGAACGGTACCGAAAACACGCCGATGGAGACACGGAGGCCGACAAGTGTATAAACCGCGCCGGATTAGAATTCATGAACGGCGCGGCAGGCATCCGGGGACACATTGACGGGGTGGCCGTGCGGATCATGGCAGAAATGCAAAAAGCCTTGTCCCTGACCGTCAGCCGGTGGGCGTTTTACACCTTCCCGGATGAAGCGGCCGAGCAAAAAGCATTGATTCCAGAATTGACCAATTTGTATTTGTTGGGCAACAAATTGGCGGAAAAAGAATACACGGAGCCCTTGCCCAGCGCCGCCCTTTGAAACCGAAAATCCACGCCGTAAGTAGGAATGCGGCCCGCTGACCTGGTGGGCCATGCTATGCCCGCGCCCGTGCTGCGCCCACCGCGCCGCGTCGGTGCGCGGGCATCTGCGCCGGTGCTCGACGCCGGCAAAATCGAATCCAGTAAAACAGCAGGGACAAAAAAAGGGGTCGTCTGTGCGACGCCCCCAGTGGCTTATTCAAAAACGGGCAACCCGTTTCGATGGGTCAAAGATAGCGCATTTCCTATTTCAACCGTGAAACATTTTGTTCGACGGACTTAAAATAAATTGTTCCTGTGTTGACTTCCGGCTGTGGGCCGGTCACCCGGATTTAGAGTTTGTAGGCGAGACCAACCTACGAACGGGCGAGCTGTTGCCCACGGCGCACCGGGCCAAATTCCGGGAAATGCTTTTTCGGATTGTTCCCAGCCGGAAAAGTCCGGGCCAAATGTGGTGCCACGTCGAGGGCAGTTTACACCGGTACGCCCTCGATGGCGCGGCCAACGTCGGGGACTTCACGTTTGAGCACGTCCGCGAAACCATCCGGGAGTTTTGCGCCCGCTTCCACGTCAGCGCCGGGCGCGCTGCCCTGGAAAATGTCGAGATCGGCGTAAATGTCACGCTACCTGTGCCGGCCGCCCAATTCCTCAAAACGCTGATCTGTCACGGGAGCGCCCCGTTTGTCGAGTTGAACAAAGACCGCCCCGGCGTGGGCAAGTACGTAGCCCGTGACTGGTACGCCTTCAAAATCTACGACAAGGGCCGCCAGGCCGATACCGGCGAGACGCACGTTTTGCGCATCGAGTTGAAGGTAACGAAGATGGAGTTTTTGAAGCCCCACGGCATCGAGACTTTGGCCGATCTGATCGACCCGGCCAAAGCCGCGCCGCTGGGCCAGCTGCTCGCCGGATCGTTGGCAAAGTCCATTGTTTACGATGGCTCCATTTCAGACAAGGCGCTGACCGAACGGGAACGGCTGGCCCTCAAAGACTTTTGCAACCCCAAGTGGTGGGCCGACCTGGACAAACGGAGCCGCTACTACTACCGGCAGGCGTTCGCCCGAATGATGGAAAAACACGGTGCCAACAGCGTGTTTCTAAACGTAGTCTCAGACACCCTTTCGCAGTGGCAAAAACTGGTCAACGGAACGCGGAAAAGTTTGGACTTTTTAACCGGGTCAGATGGAAACGGAGCGCGGGAAAATTTGGACTTTTTAACCGTTAGGATGAAGGGTGAAAAAGTCCAATTAGGGAAATCTAAATATATTTTGCCCGACCGTCTGCAAAAATTGCCCGACCCCTCCATTTATGCCCCCGCTGGCCCCCCTCCATTAAGCGTAAAAAGTTCCACCTTTTGCGAGTGCTGCGGCCGGGACATTTCGGGCCAGCGCCAGGGTAGCCGGTATTGTTCGCCGGCCCGGTTCGGTCCCACGGCCCGCCGGTGTCGCGACAAAGGCCGCCGGCAGCGCCAGGCCCAGGCCCGGCGGATCGAGGCCGAACAACTGGCCGCCCTGCTACCCGATCTGTTGGCCCTCGCCGCCTCCCTCACTGTCTTTGCCCTCGACCCCGCCGACCGTAGCGCCCTGCACGTGGTCGCCACGGTTGCCCCCGCCCAGGTCGCCGGCCGTCGGGTTGTTCCGATCCGGCCGGCTGTGCGTGTCGAGGTGCTGACCGTCGCCGGCGAGCGTCTGGCCTTCACGCGCCGCCGCGCCAAACGCCTGTTGGTCCACCTCGCCGGCCTTCGCACCGTGCCCGATCCGCCGCCCAAACCCGACCCGCCACCGGAAAGAAAACCCCTGCCACCTGGTAGCGGTCACCTGCACACCCTCGGCGACGCGGCCGCCGACTTTCTCGCTCACCTCAAAAAGTTTGAAAAATGACCCCTGAAATCCTCCTGGACAGCCCGACCTATTTCGGCGGCAAGGGCGCCGCCGGCGTGGTACATCGCATCATTCAGCAAGTGCCCCGGCATGACGTGTTCGTGTCCGGCTTTTTGGGCCAATGCGCAGTGCTGCGTCACATCCGGCCGGCGGCCCGGCGTATCGGCGTGGAACTGGACCCGGCCGTAATCGCGCTGTGGACGGCGGCCCGGTGCCCCGATGGAGCACCCCCGGCGGGCCTGGAAATTGTGCCCGGTGACTTCCTGACCCTGGACCTACCCGAACTGTGGCAACCCTCGACGTTCGTCTACCTCGATCCGCCCTACCTGCATGAAACCCGGTCGAGCCGAACGCGCTACCGCTTCGAGTTGACCACGGCGCAGCATCGGCAGTTACTCGACAAGGTGCGGGCGCTGCCCTGCCGGGTAGCCCTGTCCTGCTACGATTCCGGGCTGTACCGCGCCGCCCTGGTCGGCTGGCGGCGCATTCAATTTCCCAGCCAAAGCCGGGGCGGGCCGCGCCTGGAAACCCTGTACCTCAACTACCCCGAACCGGCCCCCGACGATCTGCACGATCCGCGATTTTCCGGCGACAACTTCCGGGCACGCGAAAAGAGCAAGCGCCGGCTCGATACCATTTTCCGAAAAATCGGCAACCTGACCGGCACGGAACAAGCCGCGCTACTTGACCGGCTCGCGCACCTGGTCGCCTCGCGCCAACCGGCGATGGCTGCGGGCATCGCACGAAGCGGCGAGCCGGACCGGTCGGCCAGCCTCGCACCTTCCGGCGGTGCCGGATCAACGCCGGCAAACAAAACCCTCAATCTATGCGACAAGTAGGCATCCTTTGGAACGACCCCGCCCGGTGGGTGGTGGGCAAAAATTGCCACATCGAAACTATCTGCTGCCCCAGGTGTCGCAGCCTGGAAGCCGCGCACGTGCTGCATACCCGCCCCGATTTCCTGCGGCTCCATCGGTGCCAACGGTGCGGCGGCTTCATCGGTCCCGACCGTTGGCAGCCGGTCGAATCCGCGGACGCCTCGCAAGTTTCGGCGGTGCCAGCTGTGGCCGCACATTCCAGCGATGCGGCCGGCGCGCCGCTGGTGGCTGCCCAGGTCGAGGCCGCGCCGCTGATCGGCGGGCAAGGCAGTTTGTTTTGAACAAAAACGAAGTCAGCAATGGCAACTTGGAGGCAACACTTTCGGCCCTATATCGCGGCCGTGATCCTGGAAAACCGGGACAAAACGGGGAAGGAAATCCGGCAAGCCCTTCGCCACGCAAAGCCGGACAGCGCCCGGTCATATTCTTCCGTGAATGCCGTTTGGCTTTCGGAAGTGAAAAGGCAACTGGCGGCCCTGTTCCCGGAAACCCAACCCACCCCGACAGCCGGCCAGCCGGCCGCCGATGGCGACGGGCAAATGAACCTGTTTTGAGGGTAAGCGTAAAAAGTACCGGAAAACGAGCGCCCCAGGTGATGGCCGGCGAATTTCCCGACCGGCGGGCGAAAAATGCGGGAAGGCTCCCCCAAATTAAAGCCCCTCGGAAAAACTTGGAACTTTCTACGCTTAAACCGCCTGGAAAGGGCAAAAAGGCCGGTTTTAAGCGTAGTTCCGGGGGCTAATACGGGTGTTTCAGGGTAAAAAACAGCCTTAAAGGGCTGACGATCAAGGCTTTACCCGGTTAAAGCAGGTACGGGGGTAAACGCATGTAAAAGTGGAACTTTTTACGCTTAAAACCTACCCCGAAACTACGTTCAATTTGCCAGTGAAGAAACTTTAATCGCTTTAACCCGACTTCAATTTTCAGGCTATTTTCAAAAACTACGCTTAGCATCATGGAAAAAAAGACCAAGACGGAGGCCAAACGGCGCGGCCGGCCCGCAAAAAAGAAGCCGGCCGGCCCTCCCCGGCGCAAGTATGACACCGACACGAAGGCGGAAGCCAAAGACCTTTACCTGCGCGGGGTGAGCCTCGACCGGATCGGGCGTTATTTGGGCGTACCGCTGCGCACCCTGACCAACTGGCAAACGGGCGAACATTGGACGGACGCCAAAGACCCGGCGGGCGCGGCGCTCGAATTGAAGGAACGCGGCTACCGGCTGCCGGAAATCGCGGAGCGCCTGGAAGTGTCGGAAAAGACCGTGCGCCGGTGGTTGAACATGGCCCGGCAGCGCCCGGCGTGACCTGCCCGCGCATCGCTCAAAAATGAGAGGCCCGCCAGCGGCCCCAGGAGCGCACGAAAAAAGCCCGGACAATGAAAGACACGGGGCGCGGGGAGACAATCGAAAAGCGGGCTGAATTAACGCCTTTTAAAGGGTGTGGGGGTGCGGTCGCTACCCGCGAAAAGCGGCAAAGCCCCCAAAACCGCCCTTTGCCGGTTGCTTGCCCCCTCCAAAAGCCCGTAATTTGCCCCAGGATCGAGGCAAGGCAAAAACGGCCTTTCTGCCCGATCCGGCGGCCGCGCGGTCGCACGTGCCCAAAAGCGCCGGCCCGGAATGAAAAATGCCCGTCCCGCTCTTTTGCAGGATCGGGCATGAATGCCGTAAGTAGGAATCTTTGGCCGGGTGGCGATGCCGCCCGGCCATTGCTTTTTATTCGCCTTCCGGGTCGCCGGCATCGAGCCCGACCGCTACCCATTCGATCAAAAGGGTTTGATCTTCGGAGTTGATTTTGCCCAGGGCAGCCAGCCGGGCCAGTCCGGCAAAAAACCGGGCGTTCTGCCGATCCGCCGGCGTATCGAGGGCGCGGCGCAAGTGGTCGAACCGGCGAGTGCCGGCGGTCGCTACGTTTTCGCCCGCCTGCTTTTCGCCCCGGTCGAATGCAAGGCTGCGGCCCCGGTCTATCGGCATCCGTAAGCCGAATTGTGCCACTTGTTCGGTGGTCGGAATGAGCGCCCCCAGGAGTTTGAAAAACACGGCGCGGGCAGGGTCGGTCAGCTGGTGCCCGCCGTATTCGCCCAGGGTGAGCAAGGCCCTTACAATGGCGTCCAGTTCCTCGAATTTCGCGCCCCCCATGAAGCGAAGGGCCAGGCCCTCGGCAGTGATCCAAACGCCGCCGTCTTGCCGGTTGGACGGCGGAACGGAGAGCGGCCGGCGGCCCGCGTTCCACTGCGAGCGAAGCGGGTACAGCCAGGACAACAGGCGCACGGCATAAGCGCGGGTATCGGCTCCGTTGGGGGCTGCGTGTTCGGGGAAATCCTCGACCATGCAGGTAAGCGTTTCGCGGACTTCGGCGAGCCAGGCCAGCGGCTGCGGCTCTGCGATACGGATTTCAAGAAAAGACCCGAACGGCTGGGCGCCGGGCAAAATGTGGAAAATGCTGGTTGGGTGAGACATGGGAAAAACGGGTTTGCGCGGTTGCAAAATCGGGTGCACGCCGGGGAGGGATTAAAAGGAGCCGGCGCGCTATTCGGCCGGGTATTGTTCGTCGATAGTTGCGTATCGGAGTGCGCCGCCCTGGTAAATGATGGCGCGCCCCCGTGCGTTGTTTGCCAGGTCGCGGAAGCGCGGCCAAAGGGCAGGGCCTAAAAGGGCTTGGTAATTCATCCAAGTAACAAACATGGGTACGGGTGCGGTCAGGTGGAAAGAATGTGAAAAGGCGGACGAACGCCGGTAGATCGGTGGGCCGCTATTTCGAGGGCGGTTTGAATACGCGCCGGGGCAGGTAGGCTTTTATCCAGCGCATGCAATGCGCCCAGGGCAAAAGCAAAACCGGAACCCACACTATCGAAGCCCTCGACGGATTCGCTCACCTGGAAATCGGTACATATTTCAAAAAGGCGGTTTTCGTAGCCGATAAGGAAATTACCGCCGCTTTCGACGGAGCTACTCACCGTCAAAAAACCGCCCGACTTGAAACAGGCGCGCAGCGCGTCCACAAAATCGGTACACATGAATTTGAAAAGGTCGGCATCCGGTACGGGTGCGGGCGGGGTGAACGAAAACTGGAGCAATTGGGTCATGCGAAAAGACGCCGTGCAGCCGATAACAAAAGGGCCGACTTTGAAAACCTTGCGGTCTTGTCTGATCCAAACATTTTGCCCGCTGATGCCGGCAGAATCGCCGCCAATAAAGACTTTCTGTTTTTCAACGATTCCAACAATACAGGTCATGGCATTAAAAATGGGTGTAAAGTGATCGGAGGGAAAAGGAGCGGGCGGCGGCGCGTTCGCCAGCCGCCCGGCTGTGGGTGGCCGCTCCCCCCGGTTAGGCGGCCACTTTCAAAATGCGCTCGGCGCGGAAAGAGCGCCAGGCGTTTTTGTCGAGATCGAAGTAGCGAATGGCGGTAGGGCTTTCGGCGCGGTCGGTGCCTTTGTGCTCGTACTGGAAAAGGGCAGGGTTCAGGGTGCCGTAGGCTTCGCGTACCTCGCCGTCTTGCTTTTGGAAGGTGAAGCGGGCCGCGCCGGCGCGGAGCCGATGGCGGAGCCGGGCGACTTGCCAGGCTTGGGCCTGACATTGGCCCCAGGTGAGAAACTGGTTTTGGCGGCGGATGGCCCAGGCAAGGGCGAGAATTTGCGAGCGGTTGGTGTGCTGGTTCATATCCTACTGGCGTTTGACACGACAAATATACTCGAAAATAATTGTCAAAAACAAATATTCTCGAAAAAAATTGTCAAACTTTCATTTTTGGGGACATTGCCCCGGATATATTTGCAGCATGAAGGGTAAAACTTACCAAGAACAAAAGGCTGAAAAGAGATTCAGCGTCCTAACCGGAAACGGAGAGGTGTTAGGCGTTTGGGGTAACCTGAAAAAGTTGTGTGAAGACATGAAAGAACAGGACGGCGAATTTTTGAGTTACTCGACCTTGTCCCATCGGCGGGCCGATGAAAACCCGATGCGGTTTGAAACCTCAGAGAAGGAGTACGCGGTCTATATCGAAAAACTGCGATGAGGCCGGCGGCCTGTTTGGTCGGTTAAAAAGTCCAAAAAGCGAGCGCCGCACCGGGAGTGATCCGGCGCGGCGCTCGCTTTTTGGTGACCGGGTGGCCTACTCGCACCCAGAACATAAAGACCTGTCCACGTACTCTTTCCGACCTGATGCCGTGTAGTAATAACAGCCCCCGCGCGACCCCACATAGAGCGGATGGCCGTTGTATGTGCATCCGCGCGGGCGGGATTGCCTGACCTTTTTCGGCGCGGTCTGGGTGGGCGTTGTGTAGGGTTGCGGAGCCGGGGCGAAAGAATTGGAAGGAGTGGCCGGGGTGCGGGCGCGTCGGGCCTTCTTTTGTGGCCGTGTGGTTGCCGTGGTGTCTTTCATCCGAACCGTGTCACGAAGAAAAACCGTGTCACGGATAACCACCGGGGCAAGCGCTTTCGGATCGGCTGGCTTTGGAATTTTGGGCGCATCGAACGCAGAAGCCCCCACCGAATAAAGGCCGATAACCGACACGTATTTTAGCCAGGTTTTGAAACGCAACCCTGAACGGCGTTCTATCCATTTCAAGCCCGGCGGTAATAAAACGAGTGTGGAAAGGCCCCAAAAAAGAGCCGTGACAAATTGGCCCATACAAAGGGCCACGAACGCAAAAAGGCCCAGGAAGCCCCCCAGGACAAAGCGGACTACTGTCATAAATCACTGCTGTTTATGGGACGCAAGCGCGCCCGCTCAAACATAGCAAAGAAAAAGCCAAAATGAAAAGCGAGCGCCGCGCCGGGAGTGATCCGGGCGCGGCGCTTGATTTTGGAAATATTTCTACTTTGCAGCAGGATAAAAAAACCGTTCAAACACATGGCACTTGGCGATTTCTTCCGCATCAACATGCCCTACGGCATGAGAAAAAATGACAAAAACGAGTGGTTCGTTTTCAACCGGGAATACAAGCCTTTGGGGTGGAACACCTACGAATATACCGAAGAAGAAAACTACCCTGTTCACGTCAGATATAAAGGCTTGACGGAGGCTAAAATTCTAAAACTTACCTGGTCGGACAAAGACGGGATAAGACGCAATGAAAAGGGCGAGATTGATATTTTTTGGCTTATCAGCGATGCCACCAACCCAAAGGACAGCCCGAAATATTGGGGCGATTACTTTGAGAAAATCAAAATCCTGTCGGACCTAAAAGCGGAGGGCCAATGAACGAGGACAAAAAAAGAATATCAGAATTTATTGATACCCTTCGGCAATTCAATTTCGCCCAAACAGTGGACAAGGCCGGGGATTGTTTGCCCGATTCTGACCTGTACTACCGAAAAACCAGCGGAGGCAGGTTTTTGGTTTTCAACCATTACAATAAAAAGCACCGGGCCGAATTTCAGGGCTTTGACTGCTGGTTGAGCACATACGGGCCAGCGGATGAGGTGGGTTTGAAAAAGGCCCAAAAGATTGAAACTGTACAGTTGGGATTCCAAATAGAAAGGGACTGGCCTTTGATCGAGCAGTACCTTTAAAGCCAGATGCCGATAAGTGGCAAAGTGCAAAAAGCGGCCTATCTTTGGCCCGGCACGTCGCCCAGGTGAGAACGTGGTTTGCATAACCACGGGGCAGCCGGCGGCGCGCCGAAAGTCCGTTTCAGCCCCGCGCCGGAACGGGCTTTTTTGTTGACCAACAGACACGCCAGCCGGCAACGGCTGCCGGGCGGCGTGTAAAGGTCGCCGGTTGGCCGTAGCTTTGTGCCGCGCCCCGGTCAAGTCCGGCAGCGTCAGAATAGACAGCCCGGCAGGATTCACCGCATAAAGCGGCCGAATCTGCCGGGCTTTTTCTTTGTCACCTATCTGCGCCGTAAGAATGAGCAACACAGCCGACGCCCGGCAAGTCAGCCGCCGGAAAAACTTTATCCTGCGTGTGCATGCCGTCCAAAATGCCTACCGGCAAAACAAACGCCCAGGCGTGCCCGATGCCTGGATTTTCAGAAACCATATTGGGCCAGCCTTCGGAATCGCCGAACGGACATTCCGCGAATATCTTACCGTGAACGTGCGCCGGGAGCTGCGACAAATCGGATTCGACCCCGACACCGTTTTAGCATAAAAAGCCCCAGCCGCGCCGCGCGGATCAGTGGCCGGTGCTCACCTGGTCGCCCTCGATGCCCCAGCCGCGCCGCGCGGATCGGTGGCCGGCGCTCACTTGGTCGCCCTCGATGCCCCGGATCAGCGGCCGCGCGGATCAGCGGCCGGTGCTCACCTGGTCGCCCTCGATGCCCCGGATCAGCCGCGCCGCGCGAATCGGTGGCCGGTGCTCACCTGGTCGCCCTCGATGTTCCGGATCAGCAGCGCCGGGCGCGAAAACCAAGCCGTTTTCTTTTGGCGGCGATATCGCCACGCGGACAGGTGCGATGGATCCCGCCACGCGGAAAAGTGCGATGCTCCAGCCTCGCCTCAACCTGCGAGCCGGTCCATAGCAGCCGCCGCGTCCCGGATCGGCGGCCAGGCTCGCCGGTTGGTGCGAGCCAGCCAGGTACGCCGGCCGGTTCCTGGAAGCCTCGCCGGTTCTTGCGCTGACAGCTGGCATCGTGGATTTGTGCGAGTGGATCGCATCGCGGGTTTACGCGGTACAGGCCCGAAAAAGTAGGGTTTTGGCAAAAAACCGGCAACAAAACGACAACGGCAACAAACAAAAACGGCCTAACGTGTTGAACGTCAGGCCGTTGAAAAATAAGTGAGTAGCGCGGGCGAGGCTTGAACTCGCGACCTTGCGATTATGAATCGCACGCTCTGACCAGCTGAGCTACCGCGCCTTTTTAAGCGGGCACAAAGGTACACTCCTTCCGGCATTTCGCCAACCCCTGCTTAAAAAATCCTTCTCCGGCCACGGAAAAGCAAAAACACACGCCCCCTTCAACAAAATGTTTATTTTTGCGTCAAACAAATGTTGAAAAAATGGCGCGTCGCTCTTCTTCCCCCGATTCTGGCGGTTTTTTGTTCAAAACAGGGCTGTTCGCCCTGCTGGCAGGCTTGGCATACTGGGCGTTCAACCAGTTTTCGGGGAAAAAGCCCGACGAGAACCCCATCCCCCGCCCCACTACCGAACTGCCCTCCGACACCGCTCCTCAACAAGGCCAATCGTCCGACACAGCCCCGGCATCCACAATTCCCGACGAATTATTGCCCTCCACGCCACAGGGCTCCGAACTCGTGCGCCACACCTGGTACGCGCTGGCCTACGACGAATCACACGAACAGGCAAGCTGGACAGTACACGAACTCACCCGCGACCGGCTGAATGAAAACTGGGCCGAGCGGCCGGCAACTTTTCTGCCCGACCCCGCCGTGCGCACCGAAAGCGCTACCCCGCGCGATTACAACGGAAGCGGCTACGACCGCGGCCACCTCGTGCCGGCAGCCGACATGGCCTTTCGGGAGGAAGCTATTTCAGAGACGTTTTTTATGAGCAATATCAGCCCGCAACTGCATGCTTTTAACGGCGGCGTATGGCGTGAACTGGAAGAAAACACCCGCGACTGGGCGCGTAAATTCAAAAAACTGTACGTCGTCAGCGGCCCTGTTCTGACCAAACCCGGCCTGGGCCAGATCGGATTCAGCAAAGTGACCGTGCCGGCCTATTTTTACAAAATCCTGCTCGCCCCAGACCAACGCCGGGCCATCGCCTTCATTATGCCCAACCAGCGTAGCGACAAACCCTTGATGGACTATGCCGTCACGATCGATCAGGTGGAAAAAATAACGGGCATCGATTTTTTCCCTCGCCTGCTGAGCGGCCTCGACGAAGAACTGGAAGCCTCGCTCGACAAAGACGCCTGGCCTGTCAACGACAAACGCTACCAGCTGCGCCTCCAGAAATGGAACAACAACTAGAACCAGTCAAAAGCGCCCGGTAAAGGCAATTTTTATCAACCTTTGCCCATTCTATTGCCCAAGCTGTTTCGACTATGCGATTGTTGCCTCTTTTTGCCCCTCTGTTTGCCTGCTGCCTGATGTCGCTCTCCGCGTGTGAAGAACACGTTTCGGTGCCCAAACCGCGCGACTACCCGCGCGTGATCTATCCCGAAAAAAAATACAAGCCTTTTCAAACTGATTTTTGCCAGTTCAGCTTCGATCAGGCCGTATATGCCGAAGTCGAACAAGACACCAGTTTTTTCGGCGGGCGCCCGGAAAGCGATTGCTGGTTCAACCTCAACGTGCCGGCGCTCAATGCAAAAATCTACTGCAGCTACTACCCCGTCACCAACCGCAAACGCTTCGATGAATTGGTGGAAGATGCTTTTGAAATGACCCAGAAACACAACATCAAAGCCAGCTACATTCAGGACATACCCGTTCACCGCGACGCCGACCATGTACATGGCGTGGTGTTCAATGTGGAGGGCCCCGCCGCATCGTCGTACCAGTTTTTCCTGACCGACTCTACCCGACACTTCATGCGCGGCGCCTTGTACTTCAACACACAGACCCGCCCCGACTCGCTGGCGCCGGTGATCGAATTTATGAAACAAGACCTCGACCGGCTTGTCTCGACCCTGAAATGGCAGAACTGATTACCGGCCCGTTAATTTGAGCAAGGCATCCTCCACGCGGCGGCGGGTTTCTCTTTTCCTGATGATGACCGGCGCCGCCGCCCGTTCCGTACACTCGAGGAGCGCGCAGCGCTCGCAGGTAACATTGACCACCTTTCGCGGAATCGAGGGGTCGTTCCAGAACCGGATAATGCGCCGCGCATCGGCATCAAGCAAAATACCCAACACCACGCTGATGTTGCGATTGGGCGTCGGGTAGCCAGGTTTGGCGACGGCAAAACACAAATATTCCTCCCCTGTGTCCAGAAATTGCGCCCGCTGTACCCCGGCGATCCAGTCAACATCCGGCCGACCCGCGTCGTGCTGGCGTTGCTGCAAATCGCGCAAGAGTGAAAGCGACAGCCAGCGGCGGCAATAGTGTTCGTTCAGCCCCGAGGCATGGGGCTGGTGTTTGCGGTTGAGGTGCAATTCCTTGTCCACATCGAATCCGTCGCGATCGAGGTCGTGGATGAAGCGTTGAAAAAAGACCTTGTGGAGGTTGAATTCGCCTGCCAGTACGTTGAAGCGCTGAAAAAGCACCTCGGGGCTCGCCTGATACTTGTGCAACAAGTTGAGCAGAAACGAGGCATTCCAGGCGGTATGGGAAAAAAATGCGCGCAGGTCTTTTACAAAAGCCTGCCGGTTGATCAGGATGGCCACTGAAAAATAAGCCGCCCGGTAGTTGTTGAGCACTTCCTCAAAAGATTTTACGCGCATCAGGCTCGACGCGAGCGGGCGCTCTTCAAGTTCCAGTACATTGAATCCCAATTCTTTACCCAGTTGAAAAGCCCGTTGCCGCTCGCTTAGCCGGGCATTGAGCAGCAAGCGTTTTTTCTGGGGAACAAAAACGGAGCGCAGGCTCGCGAGTTCTGGGTATTTGTCGAGGCCCTCTTCGTCAAATTTGTAGCCGTATCGTTTTTTCAGAATCCTGGCCAGCTGATCGGCCGGCACGCCGCCATTGTCGGGCAAGTGATTGGCAGAGACAAATTCTTCGGCAGCCCGCTCGATGTCTTCAAAAAAATTCATGTGCAACTCCTGATAGGCGCGCAGGGCGGCGAAGTAGAAGTTTTCGTCGCGAAGGGAGTAATTGCGGGCGATTTCGAGCAGGGCGGAAATAAACGCGTTGACGCGGTCGGGCGCGCGCGCGATGATTTCGATGACCTGTTGCAGTTCTATGCCAAAAAGATCGAGCGGCAGTTCGTTCAAAAAATTGCTTTGCAACAGTTCGCCGATCGGCGCCAGTGATTTGGGCAACTCGGGCGAGGCCAGGGCTTCCGGCGAAATATCGAAAGCCTGTGCCAGGCGGTTGAGGTTGTCGGAAAGGGGGTATTTTTTGCCTTTTTCGATCTCATTGAGATAGGAGACCGACATTTTGGCCCGGCTGGCCAGGTCGTCGAAGTTCCAGCCGTTGACCTGTCTGAAATGCCGAACTTTTAACCCGAAAATAATGCGCTGTTGAATGGATTTCGCCATGACAGGGCAAATGTAAGTCGAAGAACTCGATGCTGTAGCGGGTCGTTTCGCCGCTTGTTAATCGCTGCGCTCCGGCTTTTTCAAGCCCGACTTTTGAAAATCGACGGGACCCGAACGGTGCAGGTAAAAGATTGGCCCCTCGTGTGCCTGTTTTATATCAATCTTTTCAAAATCAAGGCCTTGTACATCATCCGCCACTATGCAGGGCCGGTAATCAGCCTGCACGCACTCGAGCCGTATCCGGCGCATCGACACGTTTTCGGCGTGCCGGATGAAGAAGCCCCAGGCCGGCAATTCGCCGAACATGGAAAACTCGGGATATTCCGACGGTCGTTCGGGCACTCGGTCGAGCGAATCCAGCGGCAAATAAGCCTGTTCGGGGCGCCCGCCGCCTGCAAAGCGGATATGGATATTGCGCAGCGCAATATCGCGTACGGGGCGCCCGGGCAACCCGCAAATGGACGAAGGGAACAGGTTGTGCGGCTCCTTTACTTCGGGCCCCTCGAAGGCGTAGCCCGCATCCGGCCGGCCGGCCGGAACCTCGACATACACATCGCGGATGCGGACGCCTTTCAGGCTGCCCGCTTCTCCTTTTCGGTTGCGGTGGCCCAGGCGGATAAAAATCGCGTTGCCCGTGTGAAATGCCTTGACCCGTGCGATGTCGATGTCTTCAATAAAACCGCCATCGACGACCTCCAGGGCGATGGCCGAGCGGTAGGTGTCGTAAATGACGAGGTCGCGCACGCGCACCTTGCGAAAACCGCTTTTGGAGGCGGTGCCCAGTTTGAAAGCGCTGGCGCTGGAGCGGATCGTGCAGCGCTCGATCCGGATATTTTCGCAAATGGCCGGCGGCCACGATGATTTGAGGCAAATTCCGTCGTCAGCCGAATCAATGTAACAATCGCGGACCAGCACATTGCGCGAGTCCACGATATCGATGCCGTCGTTGTTCCAGTAGGCGCGGCTTTCCACCCTGATGCGGCGAATCGCCACCCCGTCGCAGCGGTCGTAGGTCTGTACCCAGCAAGCCGAATTGCGCAGGGTAATGCCTTCCACGCGCACATTTTTGCAACGGGCAAATTCAATGAGTTGAGGTCTTTCGCGTTCGTGGGGCCGGTTGTTTCCCCAATAGGGATCGACGAGCTGACCGCTTTGCACCAGATAGACGACATTGGCTGCCAGCGCGGCGCCCTGGCCGTCGATGGCGCCCTCGCCGGTCAGGGTGATGTCAGACTGGCCGTCGGCCAGCAACAAGGCGTGCCAGTTGATTTTTTGGTAATCGGCCCGCAACGTGCTGCCCAGCAAAACGGCGCCTTTTTGAAAACGCAGTTCGACGCCCGATTTCAGCCAAATACTTCCGCTTAAAAAAACGCCTTTCGGGATGAGCACTACGCCTTTGCCGTCGGCATGCGCTCGGTCGATAGCCGCCTGAATGGCCGGGGTGTTGAGCGTCTGGCTGTCGGCTACGGCGCCAAAATCGAGAATGTTGTATGGCGAACGGGCACTGAGAAAAAGGGGCAGCAGGAAGAAGAGGAAGGAGAGCCGTTTTCGCGCAGACGGCATGCTGCACAGGGTGCCGAGCAGTCTTTTAAATGCACAACCACCGTTCAGCTCAATGCTGCACCTGCGCGAAAACGCCCGCCCGTTCATCGTACTACTAGTTTCTGCACAACGGATTGTTCGCCAGCCTGAATAGCGACGAGGTACACCCCTGCCGGCCATTCCGCCACGGAAAATGCAGCCTCCCGGCGGCTCGCGACGTTTTCGGTCCGCATGGTTTGCCCCGTCGCGCTGAATACCTGATAGCGCCATTCGCCCTGGCTGCCGGGCAACCGAAGGCTGATCTGCTCGGAAGCAGGGTTGGGCACGATGGCGGCCTGCAAGATATCGGGCGTTTTCGTGCCCGAAGAAGCGCTGGTGATTCGAAGGATTTGCAGGCCGTTTTGCATATCGCCGGCCACGATATTGCCGGAGGGCAGCCAGGGGTAGTTGCCCCAGTTGCCGTAATAGCCGTTGTACTGATTGTTTTCAGGGTGCGTATCGTAATGGGCGATCAGCTGGGGCTGAAGCGGGTTGCTGATGCTGTACACCAGCAGGCCGTCTTCGTACTGGGAATCGAACAGCAAGGTATCGCGGATGTACACGTTGTGCGGAACAGCCAGCGGCGGCGCGCCGGGCACCAGCGGGTCCAGAAAGTCATCAGCTATTTCGATGCTGCCATTGGAGAGGTCTTGCAAATCCACGATTTTGATAGATTGCCCCTTCGGGATTTCCTCCGTGTAGTAGGCAAAGCGGCCGTCGGCACTCAGCCAGCTGTTGTGGTTGTAGCCGCCCGTAGCGATCTGCGCCAGGGTTTGCGGTGTCGAAGGGTCGGTCATATTGATGATGTAATACCCTTCATAACCGGAGGATGCATAAATCGTGTCGCCCCTGACGTAAGAATCGTGAATATAGCCGCCATCGACCGTCACACTGGCGAGCAACTGGGGCTCGTCGGGGTTCTGGCTGACGTCGAGCACCAGCAATCCCTGGTTGGCGACATCGGTGCCATTCAGATAAATACGCCCCGACACGGTATCGAGTGTGATGGTGTGGGATTTATTAAAAAACTCGTTGCTCCAGTAACTGCGCACGATGGTATCGGGGGCATTGGAAAAATCGAAGATCATCAGCCCCTCGGTGGTATTGTCCGACACCGCGTAAAGGCGGTTTTTGTAGGATTTGAATTCGCGCCAGACGGTTGTGGCGGTGCCGGCGAATTTGCCCACCAGTTCGGGTGTTTCAGGAGTCGTGATGTCAAAAATGAGCACGTGAGCAGCGCCGCCGAGCACTGCGTATTCGTGCCCGTTGACCGCCATACCCCAGCAGCCGCTGTATTGAAGGTTGAGATTGCCCGGCGAGGCGACCGGCAGGGATTCGTCGTCCCAGTGCGCGAGGCGGATCATATTGAGAGAATCCTGGGACCGCAATTGACCCAAAGCCAGGCTAAGAAAAGCAAGAATGGTAAAGACTTGACGCATAAAGACTTGAGCAGAGTAGATTTGAAACAGAGCGCCACATAGCGCTATTTTTGAACCGGCGAGGCAACCGGCCGGCAACTGTAAACGTCACTGAACCGTCGAAAAATTCTCCCGGCGAAAGTAGCGCATTATGCAAAGACAGTTTTTACTCTCCGGCTTTTTGCTTGTTTTGGCTTTCCAAACGGCATTTTCCCAGAAATACAGCAATGATTTCCTCGCCATCGGCGTCGGCGCCCGCGCCCACGGCATGTCGGGCGCACAAACCGCGCTAGTCGGCGACATCACGGCAGGCTACTGGAACCCCGCCGGTCTGGCCCAGATCACGGCCCCCATCCAGATCGGAGCCATGCACGCCGAGTGGTTTGTGGGCGTATCGCAGTACGACTACCTCAGTTTTGGCAAACAACTCAACCGGGGCGAACGCTCTTCGTACCTGGCCTTGTCGCTCATTCGCCTCGGGATCGACAACATTCCCTACACGATCAACCTCGTCAATCCCGACGGTTCAGTGAATTACGACAACGTAACGCCGTTTTCCGCCGCCGACTACGCCTTTCTCGGCAGCTACGGCCGGAAACTGAACAACCCTGCTTTCTCTGTCGGCGCAAGTGTAAAGGTGGTGCGCCGTGTCATCGGCGATATCGGCTCCTCGTGGGGCTTTGGCGCCGATGTAGGCGTGCAATACCGCAAAGGCCCCTGGATGCTGGGCCTGATGGGCCGCGACCTGACGACGACGTTCAACGCCTGGTCTTTTTCACTGACCGAGCGGGAAAAGGAAGTTTTTACCAGCACCAATAACGAAATTCCTCAAAGCAACACCGAAATTACCCGCCCGCGGTTCGTGCTGGGCGCCGCTTACCGCACACGTCTGGGCAGTAAAACGACCCTTTTGCCGGCCATCGATCTTGAAATGACCACCGACGGCCAGCGCAACGTACTGGTCAGTTCCTCCTCCTTCAACCTCGATCCGCGCATCGGCGTGGAGGCCGATTACAACAACGTGGTACAATTGAGGGTCGGCGCTGGCAATTTTCAGCGGGTCAAGAAGGATTTTAACCCCGACAAGGAAACGCTCACCCTGCAACCCAATTTCGGTGTGGGCTTGCGACTTGGCCGCGTGCAGCTCGACTACGCACTGACCGACATCGGCAACGTGTCGCAGGTGCTTTATTCGCATATTTTCTCCCTCCGACTCGACCTCAGAGAGCGTAAACGCGAGGCTGCAAACCCCGGCTAACCCCATCCCAAAAAGCACCTAAAAAGCTGATTGTCAGCAATAAAACAAATTTGATTGCCGAACCTGTCGTGGCATTTGCCCACAGGTTCGGCAAAATATTTTCGGCAAATCTTGGTACGTATCGGCTTAGCCGTATATTTGTCACGCTTACGACTATTTAATCCGTCTTTAATCCGCCTGTTTCTTACCATCCCAGGGGGTTCTCCCCGACCGTTTTTTTCCCGATTTTAAAGTATTCTATTTAATCGCCAAACGTCCCCCCGTATTGGCTGTACTTTGTGGATTTGACCGTTTATGCCACTGGCATATTCAGGTCTGCTTCCCATAGTTTTGTACCATTATAATCTCATGGTTGCCCCTCCGGTTAGGCTCGCGGTGAGGGGCTTTTTTTTTGCCCGTACCTTTACTGCAAAATATCCAGCCATGGCCCTCCATTTTCCCGACCATTTTTTCTGGGGTACATCTACTGCCGCCGCCCAGGTGGAAACGGCGGGCGCCCATCCGTGGCGCGGACTGCGCGCAAAAGACGGTTATGTGTTCGAACGCACCACCGACCACGAAAAACGGCGCGCAGAAGACGCTGCGCTGATTGCCCGGCTGGGCAGTATTTATCGCTGCGGGGTCGACTGGGCGCGGCTGCAACCTGAACCTCTGGCAAAGTTTGTCCCGGAAGTCGTGGAGGAGTACCGGGCTTTTTTCGACGACCTGCGCGAACGGGGCGTTCGCCTTATGTTCGTACTGCACCATTTTTCACACCCCAACTGGTTTGAGGCTCGCGGCGGCTGGGGCAGCGAAGACAATATTCCGCTGTATATCAATTATGTACAACAGTGCGTCAGGCATTTCGGCGAATACGCAGCGTACTGGAACACCTTCAACGAACCGAATGTATATGCCGTCAACGGTTATTTTTTCGGCGATTTCCCGCCCCATCGCAAAGGCAAATACTTCCAGGCCAACCGCGTTCTCGACAATATGGGGGCCGCGCACGACATAGCCTGCACGGTCATTCGGGAAAAATACAAGGAGGCGCCGATCGGCGTTTCACTCAATACGGCCTGGTTTGCCGGCGCCAACTGGCCAGGGAAAATTGCCGCGGCGCTGGCCAGCTGGTGGTTCATGAGCCGGGCGGCCCGGCCTTTTGAAAAATGCGACTTCTGGGGGCTCAGCTATTACGCCTACATGCTTTTCGACCCCAAACCCATTGACGCCATTCACCGCGCGAAGGAGCTGGAACGAAGGAAAATCCCTCATGACAAAATGTGGGGCTACCGGCCCGAGGGGCTGGGAAGGGTTTTGCGCCGCTTTTGGAAAAAATACCGTAAACCCCTGATAATCACAGAAAACGGCATTTGCACCGACGACGACAAAGTGCGGACACAGGCCATTCAGGATTACCTGAAAGAATGCCACAAAGCGTTGTCCGACGGCGTGGACCTGCGCGGTTACATCCACTGGAGTACCTGGGATAATTTTGAATGGCACCTGGGCCCCACCTATCGCTTTGGTCTGGTGCGGGTCGATTTTGACAATATGAACCGCAGCATGACCAAAGCGGGCTTGTTTTACGAGCAGGTGGCGCAGAACAATGGCTTCTGACAGGCAGAAAAGGGGCGCGATCAGGCCAGTTTTTCCAGATCGCGGATCAGAATGCTGTTCCGGTTAAAATATATCAGATTGGATTTGCGCAAATCGTTGAGCACCGAGGTGACCGTCTGGCGGCTGGTGCCGGTCAGGTTGGCGATTTCCTGCTGTGTGAGGCAGTGTTTGACGAGTGTTTCGTAGCCTACCCGGCGGCCTTCCTTGCCTGCTGTGTCGACGAGGAAGTCGATAATACGTTCGCGGGCATCTTTCAGGACCAGCGAGGCCAATCGTTCTTCGACGCGTTGCAGGCGGTTGCTCAGGTGCTGGAGAAAAGCAAATACCAGACGCTGGTTTTGTTGCATCAGCGTCTGAAAATCGCTGACGCGTACCGACAAAAACTCCACATCGTCGTTCATGGCTTGTGCAAATTCGGTTCTCAGGGGTTCGCCGGCCAGTGCCAAGTCGCCAAAAATGACCGAAGGTTGCAGGATTTCCTTGATGACCTCCCGGCCATCATAGGCAAAGGTGCCGAGTTTGATCCGGCCCCGAATCAGGAAGAACAGGTGCTCGGCCGATTCGTCGGGCATAAAAATGTAATGAAACTTGGGCACTTTCTGGTATTGGGCCATACTGGCAAGCTGCTGGAGCTCGCTGGCATCCAAGGGGGTCAAGGGCGGCAAGCTGCCGAGGAATTGTATGCGGATACTCGTTTCCATGGGCAACACGATTTAAGGAATGTAGCAGTTGTTTGTGTGATCGGGTGAGAGTCCCCGGCTTATCGGAAAAAAGGCGGATATCGAATAGAAGGTTTGGCCTTCTTTCTTATCCATGGTACAAAAGTAGGTCGGGGGATTTTTTAAAGAAAGGACATTTTTTTAAAGTTGTCGGAGAAAAATTACTTTATTTTTTGTTTTAAAAATTTGATTATCAATATTTTAATTTCACCCAATACACACTCAGAATGTGGCATTGTTTTAGCCCGATGGAGGTGCCTGGAAAAAAAGATGAAGAGCGCTCCGCAGAAGACGGCAATTCCGGCGACGGTTTTATACGTCCGACGGACAAGGAGCAGTTTATCTTTGGGCGCTAATCCGATCCATTGCAGGAAGCCGATTTCTTATGTACACATCCCATTCTTTTGGCCTGTTGAAGTTGTGGCAAGTGCTGACGCTGCTTGGTTTGTTCGGGGCGTCGTCAGGCGTTCTGGCCAATCATGCCGCCGCCACTGCCCTTTCCTCCGACACTTGCAGCAACCCTGTTGTTATCAATAATGTGACGGTTCAACATACCCTTTGTGGCCTTTCAACAGGAAGCATCAGTGTAAATATTGCAGGCGGCAATGCGGGCTGCTCCTTCCAATGGATGCCTTCCGTATCGACGAGCGCAACGGCCACTCAACTGCCGGCCGGCGCCTACCAACTCACCATTACGCGTCAGAACAACCCTGAGTGCACGATCGATACGACGATCATTGTCAACAACGACAATGGCCCTGCTGTGGACGTGGTAGAAATCCTGCCGTCCAACTGTTTGGCATCCAACGGAAAGGTGACCCTGTGGCCAACCAGTCTCTTTTATGTCTGGGATAATGGCGAGATCGGGGCTGTCAACGACGGTTTGTTGAGTATTTGCTACTACGTCACGGCTACCGAACCCGGTTCGGGGTGCAGCACGATACTGAAGGTTTGTGTGCCCAACGAGAACCCGCTGGTCGCGGGCGCCCAAATCATCCACCCGGCCAAATGTGGAAAGAACAACGGCATTGTCCAGATCACGGTAACTGGCGGTTCGGGGCAGTATTCGTACAGCCTGGGGCCCAGCGCCACCCTGACCGGACTGGCAGCCGGCGATTACGTTTGTGTCGTGAGCGATAATTCAAGCGGTTGTACGGCCGAGGTCGCTTTTTCGGTACCCGATGCGCCTGTGGAGGCTACCGTCAACATTACACCATACAACATAGCCTGTCCGGGGGGCGGTACCGGATTTGTGGGTTTTGAAGTGGTGCCTGGCGCCAATTTTCAATTGCCGTACACGTTCAGCATTCGCGATACCAACAATGTCCAGTTCCAGCCCGGCAACCTGATGCCAGGTAAATATTTTCTCGGCATTGTGGATGCCGACAGCTGCCCGCTTCCGATTTATACTTTTTACATCACCCAGCCGCCTCCAATTGAAACCCTTGCCCAGATCGTGCCCGAAACCTGTGAGCAAGGCGGCCAAATCCAGCTGGATATTTCGGGCGGCAACGGCGGATACCGCGTTGACTGGCTCGATTTGCCCGGGGCCGTCAACACCGAAGACCGGATCAATCTGCCTGCCGGAATTTACAAGGCCATCGTGTTCGATTCGCTGTTCTGCACCGATACGATAGGCACCTATCTGGTGCCCCGTTTTTGTTCAAGGCGCGATACCTTGCCGTTTTTTCTGGCAGCCGGCACCATCGGCACGCTTTGCCTCGAGACCCCGATTGGCATTCCGGCCAACAACCTGAACTTTCAACTTATCGGGTCAAGTGTCGACGGCTCTTCTGCCTTTGGCACCTGGACGCTCTCGCCCCAGGGTTGCCTGACCTATATGGCCGGCTCCACGCCCGGCTACGCGCTCGACACCATTTGTATAGCGCTGAACGTGACGCCACCCAACCTGAACGATACCATTTGCTTGGTTGTCAGCATTTTATCGCAACCGCCGAGCATGCAGACCCTGTATTTTACAGTTCAGACCGATCAGGTGGCCACTTCTTGCGGCATCATTCCGCCATTGTTCAACGAGCCGATAATCAAACAACTGAACAGACCCGGGCTGATCGGCACCAGCGACGCTTTCGGACATTACAGCATAGATACCAGCTCGGCTTGCCTGACATTTTGGGCCAACGCACTGCCCGGCTTCAATGTCGATACCATTGTGGTGGCGGCCTGTGATACCGCGTTGCTGCGTTGCCACATCATCCGCTACATACCTTCGGTGCTCAAACCCGTGGATTGCTCGGCTGGTTTCGTACCCGAAGACAACCTGAGCACGACGACTTCCGAGTGCCAGAGCGGCAGCTGGATCTGCCTGCCCGTACCTTACGGCGAAATCGGTGATTTTGCCATCACCGACAACGATCTGCCTTACCTCAACGGCTACCTGGGTTGCAATCTGGATACCGTCATTGCTTACTCTCTTTCCTTGCTGCCGTCGGGCGGCCCCTACCAGCTGAATGAATGGACGATCAACGGGCAAAGTTTTTCCGGCGCATTTCAGGATGCCAACGGGCTGGTTGCATTGATGAATCAGCTGGACCCCTCGCCTGGCTGGATGTTTGAAAACAACTTTTTTATCGTCGGCGGCAATTCCTCCAACGTGTACGGCCCCATACAAGTCACCTCCTCGCAGGCAATTGTCGGCGTTTTGCAACCTAACCTGCAATACATCCCTCGCGGTTCGCAACTACGTTTTCCTGTTGGCGAACACCAGGTTGTGCTTCGCCGCATTCAAACAGGCTGCGCCGACACGGTAAACATCAATGTGGTCTGCGTGGATTGCCCGCCAATTCACAATTACCTCCCCGACCTGTCGGGCAACATCAGCTGGCAAACTGCATCCTGCGCCCTCGACACCCTTTTCTGCACCAGCCTGACGGAAACCGAACTGGATGACTGGACTATCACGGACAACGGGACGCCAATCGGGGTATTTGCCGCCTGCGACAATGGGCATGTCGGTTTCAGGCTCGATACCGGCTATCATTTTTTGCATTTGATCAATCAGATCAGCTCCTGCGAATACACCATTCCATTTTTGCTTTCCTGCCCCGGGCTGGTCATCGACGACACAATGACGGTGCATCTGGGTGTCGGGCAAAGCACGGTGGTGTGCCCCAACCAAAGTTTGCTTGCGCCGCCGGTCGTATCGATTGAAAATTTGTGCCCCGGCGCCGGCGACAATGCAACGGTCGTTTATGATCAGCAAAATTTCTGCGCAAGTTTGTCAGGCGTGCTGCCCGGGCAGGATACGCTTTGTCTGCAGATCTGTAACGATGCTGGCGACTGCTACACTTCGGCTGTGCTGGTGCTCGTAAGCGAGCAAACGCAAGACACGCTTACCGAGGCTTTTCCCGATGAAGCGTTTACCCTTAAAAATTCGCCGGTCGATATCGCGATTTTGGCCAATGACGTGCTGGAAAACACGGCCAACAACATCGCGGCCCTGACGGCGCTCGACATCGTGCAACAAGCCGACAACGGGACGGTCGAGTACGACGCCGCCGGGCATGTGCTTCGCTATACGCCCGACCCCGATTTTTGTGGCAGCGACGCTTTCATTTACCGCATTCGCGACACCCGCGGCATACAGGATACCGCCATCGTTCGTATTCAGGTTTTTTGCGACAAACTTCTGGTATTCAATGGTTTTTCGCCCAATGGCGACCAGGTGAACGATTACTGGCACATCCTCGGAATCGAAGCTTACCCCGACAATACGGTTCAGGTATTCAATCGCTGGGGCAACCTTGTTTTCGAGCAAAAAGGTTATACCAATGCGCAGGCATGGGATGGCACCTGGAACGGAAAAGCATTGCCCGACGGAACTTACTACTACCTCGTCGATCCGGGTAAGGGCAGTAAAATCCGCAGCGGCTATCTGGAATTGGTGCGGTAAGCCCCACCTGTTATCATGCACAAGAGCCTCTCCGGCACAGACCGGGGAGGCTCTTGACATAAATGTGGCGAAACGGGGAGAAAGATACGTACGCGTCAGTATTCGTCCTCGTTGAAGAAAAAGTCCTCGTGACGCGGATAGTCCGGCCAGATATCTTCGATTCCTTCATAGAGTTCTCCGTCGTCTTCCAGTTCGTCGAGGTTATCGATCACTTCGGAGGGGGCGCCGGAGCGGATGGCATAGTCGATCAGTTCTTCTTTAGTGGCCGGCCACGGTGCTTCTTCCAGATAAGAGGCTAGTTCGAGCGTCCAATACATAGGTTGCGAAAAGTTATAAGCGGTTTAAGACGTTGGTTTCTGCTTGGGTTCAGGACCTGGGGTGAACGTAAATTTTATTCAACAAGTTTTACCCGGAAGGTAAAATCTGCAATAGGGCATGAGTTACAGGATCAGCATGGCATCTCCGTAGCTGAAAAAGCGATATTTTTCTTTCACTGCTTCTTTGTAAGCCTCCATGATCAGGTCGAAGCCGCCAAAAGCGCTGACCATAATGATCAGGCTGGATTTGGGCAGGTGAAAATTGGTGATCATGCTGTTGGCGATGCTGAAGTCGTACGGCGGATAAATGAACTTGTTCGTCCAGCCTTCCACCGGCTTGAGCATTTTGTCGGCCGATACGGCGGTTTCGATAGAGCGCATGACGGTGGTACCGACAGCGCATACCTTTTTTCCTTCCGAGATACTCTTATTGACGGTATCCGCTGCATCATTGCTGATACGGAAGTACTCCGCTTCCATTTTGTGTTTGGAAAGGTCTTCCACGTCGATCGTGCGGAACGTGCCGAGGCCAATGTGCAGGGTGATTTCGGCAAAGCGCAGGCCTTTCAGTTCGAGGCGTTTCATCAGCTCGCGGCTGAAATGGAGGCCGGCCGTCGGGGCGGCAACCGCGCCGAGTTCCTTGGCGTAGATGGTCTGATAGCGCTCGCGGTCGATGGCTTCCGGCTCCCGCTCGATGTATTTCGGGAGGGGCGTATTGCCGAGGCGCGACAGCTCGTGCTGAAACTCATCTTCGGTGCCTTCAAACAGGAAACGGATCGTGCGGCCGCGGGAAGTGGTGTTATCGACGACTTCCGCAACAAGCGCATCATGGCCGTTTTCGTCTTCAAAATACAATTTATTGCCCACCCGTATTTTGCGGGCGGGGTCGACCAAAACATCCCACAGGCGGGCGTCGTGGTTGAGTTCGCGCAGCAGGAAAACCTCGATTTTGGCCCCGGTTTTTTCTTTCTGGCCGAAAAGGCGGGCAGGAAAGACCTTCGTGTTATTGAAGATCATCACATCGCCTTCGTTGAAATAATTGAGGAGGTCCTTGAAAATTTTGTGTTCAATTTTACCGGTATCGCGGTGTACTACCATGAGGCGACTTTGATCGCGCTCATCCGAAGGATATTGAGCGATAAGTTCCTTGGGCAGGTTGAAATTGAAGCTGGAAAGTTTGGTGCGCATGTGTTGAAGGTATGGGAATTGCCGGTTAACAATCCGGAAATCAAAGAAGTTTTAATCCGGCCCGTCAATTCATGGGGATGTTATATTTTGAATAACGTTCGTTGGACCCGTTTTGAAACAAAAGGTCACCGTTTTTTCAAATAAAAAAATCTGCAAAATCGGGCTGCCACGCAATCCGTCCCAGGTCTGGGTCCGAAAATGCGTGCAAAAGTAGAATTTTGAAGTTCAAAGTTCAAAGTTTCAGGTTCAAAGTTCAAAGTTTCAGGTTCAAAGCTCGGGGCGGTTTATGTCAGCATGGAGGCCGCCTTGAATTTATCAGGAGCCCCCTTTTCCATGCCGGCCATCCGCTTCGAACTTTGAACCTGAAGCCTGTAACTTTGAACGCCTTACGCCATTGCCATTTCTTTCTGGGCTTTTTTGCGTTCAAAATCCTTGAGGAAAATTTTTCTCAGGCGGATGCTTTTGGGCGTAACTTCCACGTACTCGTCTTCCTGGATGTATTCGAGTGCTTCTTCGAGCGTAAAACGGCGGGGCGGCGGCAGAGATGCTTTGTCGTCGGAGCCGGAAGCGCGCATGTTGGTGAGTTTTTTGGTTTTGGTGACGTTCACCACCAAATCGCCGATGCGGGTGTTTTCGCCGATCACCTGGCCCTCGTACACTTCTTCACCCGGCTCGACGAAGAACGTACCGCGATCCTGGAGGTTGTCGAGCGAATAAGCGATAGCCGTTCCTGTTTCCATGACGATGAGCGAGCCGGTCTGGCGGCCGGGAATGTCGCCTTTCCAGGGTTCGTAGCCAATAAAGCGGTGGGTCATGATGGCTTCGCCCTGTGTGGCCGTCAGTACGTTGGAACGCAGGCCGATAATGCCGCGGGAAGGTATTTCGAAACGAAGCAGGAAGCGGTCGTTTTTGGGTTCCATGCTTTTCATCACGCCCTTGCGACGGGTTACCAGTTCGATGCACTTGCCGCTCGATTCTTCGGGCACGTCGATGCTCAGTTCCTCGACAGGTTCGTGTTTGACGCCGTCGATCTCGCGGATAATTACGCGGGGCTGGCCGATCTGCATTTCATAACCTTCGCGGCGCATGGTTTCGATCAGCACGCTGAGGTGCAATACCCCGCGGCCGAACACCATGAAGGAATCAGCCGAATCGGTTTCTTCCATACGCATGGCGAGGTTTTTTTCGAGTTCTTTTTCGAGGCGCTCGCGAACGTGGCGGCTGGTCACAAATTTGCCCTCCTGACCGAAAAACGGCGAATCGTTGATCGTAAACAACATGCTCATCGTCGGTTCGTCCACGGCGATGGCGGGCAGCGCTTCCGGGTTTTCGTAATCGGCAATGGTGTCGCCGATCTCAAAACCGTCAACGCCTACAATGGCGCAGATGTCGCCGGCTTCCACTTCCGGCACTTCTTTTTTGCCCAGGCCGTCGAACACGAACAGCGTTTTGATGCGGTGGCGCTGTACCGTGCCGTCTTTTTTCACGAGCGAGACGGGCTGGTTGGCCGTCAGTTTGCCGCGCGAGAGGCGGCCTACCGCGATCCGGCCGATGTAGTTGGAGTAATCGAGCGAAGTGACGAGCATCTGGGTCGTGCCTTCCGAAACCTGGGGCTCGGGAATATGCTTGATGATGTCGTCGAGCAGGATGGTGATGTCTTCCATCGGCTTTTTCCAGTCGTGGCTCATCCAGCCCTGCTTGGCGGAGCCGTACACCACGGGGAAGTCGAGTTGTTCTTCGGTGGCATCGAGGGCGCACATCAGATCGAACACCGCTTCGTGCGCCCAGTCGGGGTTGCAGTTGGGTTTGTCCACCTTATTGACCACGACCACTGCTTTTTTGCCCAGTTCAAGCGCTTTCTGAAGTACAAAACGCGTCTGGGGCATAGGGCCTTCGAAGGCATCGACGAGCAGCAGCACACCGTCGGCCATATTGAGCACGCGCTCCACCTCGCCACCGAAGTCGGCGTGGCCGGGCGTGTCGATAATGTTGATTTTGACGCCTTTGTAATTGATCGAGACGTTTTTGGCGAGAATGGTGATGCCGCGTTCCCTTTCGAGGTCGTTGTTGTCGAGGATCAATTCACCCGTAACTTCATGTTCCTTGAAGACTTTGGCAGCGTGAATCATTTTATCCACCAGGGTGGTTTTGCCGTGGTCGACGTGGGCGATGATGGCGATGTTGCGGATATTTTTCATGAATTGTGAAATGGCCGGAGCAGCGAAAAGCCTGTGAAAAGAAATTTTTATTAAAACTTTCCCTGTTCTCCGAATTTTTAATCTGACAGAGCAGTCTTTTTAAACGAGGCGCAAAATTACGTTTTTCTATGGTGATAAAAAAGCCGGCATTTCTCCGAAGAATGTTAACGATTGATGAAGTTATCGAAAACCGGGCTGCGGGTGATTTATTGCGCCTGCCCAAAATTTAAATTTTAAAAGAAAATTCGTTACATTTGTGCGCTTGCTCGTGCATGTCTCCCGGCAGTCCGGTCAAAAAATAACTACCCTGTGCAATGGGAAGAACCAATTGAGAGCGCAGGAATCAAGACCTGACGGCGCTGCCGGGACTTTTTTTGCTCTCCTGCGCATGGAATGGATTATTTCCCTCACAGCTTTCCTCGCTTCTTTACTCACGTTGTTTTCCGGGTTTGGGTTGGGCACCATCCTGACGCCTGTTTTCGGCTTGTTTTTTCCCATCCACGTGGCAGTCGCCCTTACGGGCATCGTGCATCTGCTCAACAACCTGTTTAAAACAGGGTTGCTCGGCCGCCATGCCAACCGCGGTATGTTGTGGCGCTTCGGGCTGCCGTCGGTGATCGGCGGTTTTCTCGGCGCATGGGTACTGGTAGGACTGACACGCCTGCCGATACTCCACGTCTGGTACTGGAACGGCAAGCCTATGGAGATCAGCCTTTTAAAAGTGGCGATCGCTCTTTTGATGATCGTTTTTGCGCTGATGGAGTTGGTTCCTGCATTAAAAAAGATGCAGTTTGCGAGCCGCTACCTGACCCTGGGCGGCCTTGTCAGCGGCTTTTTCGGCGGATTGAGCGGCAACCAGGGGGCTTTGCGCTCCGCATTTTTGCTGCAAAGCGGTCTCGACAAACAGGCATTCATCGCTACTGGCGTCGTTGTGGCCTGCATGGTCGATCTGACACGCCTGCCGGTTTATTTCAGCCGGTTTTCCAACGCCGGCCTTGTAGCGGAATGGCCGACGCTTTTACTCGCCACCCTGGCCGCTTTTGCGGGCGCCTATCTGGGCGCCAGGTATCTGCACAAGGTGACGCTGACTGCCGTACGGACGTTTACAGCGGTCATGATTATCAGCATTGCCCTTCTGCTCGGCTCAGGCATCCTCTGAAAACCGGGCTGCTCAGCCGCCCCCGCCCTGCTGGCTCTTCCGGGGCAACACCTCGCCGCACAAATACATGATACTGCGCAGGTTAGGCCTGGAATTGTCGTACACGACGATGCCCGCCACCATGCTGCCGGCGCGGCCTATGCTGTCAAATTTAATCCGGATAACCGCACTTTCTCCCGGCATGACCGGGTATTCGGGCCGGGCCACCACCACACAGTTGCAGGCGGTTTTGATGTCGGAAATGATGTAGGGCGCCTTGCCGGTGTTTTTCACCGTAAATGAATCGAAAACGATAAAGCCGGATTCCACCTGTCCGAAAAAGATCGAATCGCGGTTCCACTCTACCGTGGTGTGGGGCGCACTGGCGCCGTCGTTGCGCAAGACGGAGATGTACTGAATGGTTTTCGACCTGCTTTCTTCCGGCAATTGCCGGTAGGCATCTTGCAGCTCCTGGTCGAGCTGAACGCCCTGAAAACGCATGTAACCCAGCAATTTCAGTTTTTGCGCCGTACTCAATCCGCGCAGCTGGGGGCGCAGATCCGGGCCCGGCTGCTGCGCAATGGCAAACCCGGCAACAAGGAGAAAAACGAGGGTTAAAATCGACCGCTTGGAAGAAAATGGCATGATGAGCAATGCTGTGTTTCGGTGGAAACGAAATGGGCCGCCCCGTTCATGCAGGGCGACCCATGTTTTTGTGCGGGAAGCGAGACTCGAACTCGCACGACCTCGCAGCCAATGGTGTTTGAGACCATCGCGTCTACCATTCCGCCATTCCCGCGGATTGCCGAAAAGCCCGTTGGCTTAAAAAGCGGCGGCAAATTTAGACAGATTTTCCCGGATGCGCAACAAATACCGTTTTTTGAAAAAATAGTCGGCAACTTTTGAAAGACTCGGGTCGCCCTCCGGGTCAGTGTACGCATCCAGAACAGGTTTTACGGCCTCGTTGAGCGACTGTTCAAGCCGGTCGACCGCCGAGTTTGTGTCCGCAAAACGCGCCGGATCAAAGTCCATTTCGAGTTCCATCAAGCCTTCGTTGATGTCCATGACTTCCATCAGGAAATCCTGCGGCAAAGCGGGCTGGTTGCCTTCTTCACCCAGCAGGCCTTTGATTTCCAGCACATAACGCACCAAAAGGTCGGGATTGCTGAGCGTATGATAAGCCTGGTTGTTGAGCGTCGATTGCTCCAGCATTTCAGCCTGCCGGCCTTCATCGGCCAGGGTATGAAAATCGGGGTGGTATTTTTTGCTATTGAGCAAAAACGCGCGCCGCAGTGCCGCCTGATCGGGGAAAAAACTGACCGGCAATCCGAAAAATTCAAAGTAGTTCATATCAACCGGGTTTGCCTACTGTCATCATCAACCGAACAGGTGCGACAGCCAGTGCCGCCAGATATCGTTGCCGAGGGCAAAAACCATCAGCGCGAGCAGGAGGAAAAAACCGACCGTTACGGCCTTTTCCATCACCTTGTCGCTCACTTTCCGCCGGGTAATGACCTCCCAAAGCAGGAACATCACATAACCGCCGTCGAGTGCGGGGATGGGCAGCAGGTTCATGAAAGCCAGAATCAGGCTGAGTTGTGCCGTCATGGCCCAGAACCGTTCCCAGTCCCAGGTAGAGCCGAACATTTTGCCAATGCTGATGAGGCTGCCCAGGTTGTCTTTTACGGCTATTTTACCCTTGAACATCAGGCCGAATGCCTTCATCTGGTTGTCGAGAAAACCAAGCCCCATTTTTACGCCGGCAGGGAATGCTTCGATCAGGCCGTATTTTTCCCTTTCAATTTTATAAAAATAACCTTCCGACTGGGGGAAGGCGCCAATCTTGCCGTCGCTGGTGAGTGTCAGGGGAAAATTAAGGGTGTCTTTCTCGTCGCGCAGTACGGTAACGGTAGCCTGCTGGCCTTTGTATTTTTCAGCCTGCGGGGCAAACTGGTCGTAAAATTCGGTGGGCTGGCCGTTCAGGGCAATGATGCGGTCGCCGGCTTTCAGCCCCGCCTGTGCGGCCGGCTTGTCGGCCGGCATGGACTCGATGTAAAAAGGGATACGCGGCGCCATGAGCATCCCTTTGGGCACTTTTTGACTGGTCATTTGTGCCGCGACATCCTGAGGAAGTTGCAAAACCTGTTCCTCGCCGTTGCGTCGGATGGTGACCGATCGTACGTCGTTGAGCACCACTGCTTCGACGAGGTCGGCGGGTTCGACGCGGTCGAATGGTTTATCGCCGATCCTGAGGATCTGGTCGCCTTGCTGGAAGCCCTGGCGGAGCAGGAGGGAATCCATGGCCAGGCCGTATTTCAGTTCGGAAGTCGGCACATAAGCTTTGCCATACCCCCAGAGCATCATGGCGAAGATGAAAAAGCCTAGGAGGAAGTTGACGGTAACGCCGCCGATCATGATGATCAGGCGTTGCCAGGCGGGTTTGGAGCGAAATTCCCAGGGTTGTGCGGGCTGCTTGAGTTGCTCGGTATCCATGCTTTCATCCACCATGCCCGAAATTTTGACATAGCCGCCCAGCGGCAACCAGCCGATACCGTATTCGGTTTCGCCGCGTTTGACTTTCCACAGCGAATTGAAGGGGGCGGCATCGAAAAACAGGTAGAATTTTTCCACCCGGGTTTTGAACCAGCGGGCCGGGAAGAAGTGGCCCATTTCGTGCAGGATGATGAGCAGCGAGAGGCTGAGCAGAAATTGCGATATGGTGATAAGCGTATCCATTCAAAAAATTTACGGAATTAAGGGATATACCCCGCAAAAACAAACGAGGACTTCCGAAGTTGCGGGCAAAGCTACGGAAGTCCCCGATGGCAAGAGCAAACTCTTGGACGAAAGTCGTCGTTCAGGCGCCTATTTCGCGGTAGCGCTGGGTGTTGGCCGGGTCGATTTTGGTCATGATCTGGATCACGCGTTCTTTTTGAGGCTTGGCCCCGACTTTCCACATTTCGATCAGTTCGTCGCGTTTGCTGGTGGCAAACATCTGTACAATCATGGAATTGAAGTAGGCGATGCTCACTTTTTCCACTTCTTCCAGCGATTGCAGGATGGCCTGTTTACCCTGGTTGATATCGGTGGTGAACATATCCAGCCCTTTCCGGTGGTAGGTGTACATGGCGTTGCGGAAGGGTTTTACCCGCGGATTGAGCAGGTTTTCCATGATCCAGTAGCGGTTGCGGTTTTTACCGCCATCGCTCGGTCGCCAGCCCGGGGTTTTGTTGGAGGTGGAGTTCTGGATATTGGTGACGAGTTGCTGAGCAGTCAGAAAATAGGGGTCGCCGCCCAGCGGAGAGAATGAATCATAATCCATGCCGATGATGAGGTAGGCATAGTAGGCGAAGAGCGCCGGCAGGTTCTGGTTTTCGGAACCGTCTTTTAGAAATTCGATCGGCTGGTTTTGTTCGTAGCTGAACACCACGTCCTTGTCGAGGTGCGACAACAAGGGGGTTTCGTAACCGCTACCGTACACCGGGCGCACCGCCTGTACGGCCAGTTCGGCTTCGAAGGTATTGTTGTCCTGCTCGGTTTTGATGGTCATGATGAAATTGCACTTGATGCGTTCTTCCGGCTCGAAGGCGTCTTCGGTCCACTTTGTATTGTTAAGAAAATCGCGGAGCGAAACTTCGAGCTGATCGAACACCTTGCGGTCGGTGCGCTGAATTTGCGGCGTATTGATACGAACGGTGCAGTTCAATTCGCCTTGAGCCTGCACGGTTGCAGCCAGCAGAATAAAAAGGGCAATGGTGCAAATACGGGACAACGTCATAATCGAGACAGTTGAAAAAGGAATGGGTAAAAGTACGGGAGCTATTGACGCACTAAAGCCCGCCTGGGTTGGATGCGCGGATAATTTCTGCGACAATATCCGCCGCAACGGCTGTTTTGCTTTTCAGCTCAAAAGCGGTTTGAGAGCCATCGCGTCGCAGGATGGTAATTTTGTTGGTATCAAAGCCTATGCCCGCCCCGGCGTCGCGGAGTGAGTTCAACACGATAAAGTCCAGGTTTTTTTTGACCAGTTTTTCCTGGGCATGGGCAAATTCATCGTTGGTTTCCAGGGCGAAACCCGCCAGGATCTGCCCCTCTTTTTTGTCGCGCCCAAGCGATGCGGCTATATCCACCGTTTTGGCGAGTTCGAGGTTTAAATCGTCGTTTTTCTTCTTGATTTTTGTTTCAGAATACGTCTTTGGCTTGTAATCGGCTACTGCCGCGGCCAATACTGCAATGTCGCATTGCGGGAATACCGCCACACAGGCGTGGTACATTTCGCTGGCCGAGACAACATGTTCGACCCGGATACCCGCCATCGCAGGGCGGAGGGGCGTAGGCCCGAGCACCAGCGTGACTTCGGCGCCCTGGCGCGCCAGTTCTTCCGCCAGCGCGATACCCATTTTCCCGGTGGAGTTGTTGCCGATGAAACGCACGGGGTCGAGCGGCTCATGGGTAGGGCCGGCGGTGACCAATGCTTTTTTACCCGTGAGGGGCTGTTGTTTTTTCTTGCTTTCGGTCAATGCGCGATCCACAAAAGCCACGATGTCTTCGGGTTCCGCCATTCGGCCATCGCCGACAAGGCCGCTGGCGAGTTCGCCATGCCCGACGGGGATTACCCGAACGCCGTGTTCTTCCAAACGCTGCATGTTGGCCAGCGTGGCCGGGTGGCGCCACATATCGAGGTCCATGGCCGGCGCTACGAAAACAGGGCAGCGGGCCGACAGGTAAACGGCGCTTAACAAATTGTCGCACAATCCGTTCGCCAGCTTGGCAAGGGTATTGGCCGTGGCCGGCGCGATCACGATCGCATCGGCCCACAGCCCGAGCTCGACATGGTTGTTCCACCCCGCTCCGGAGCGCACTTCGGTCAGCACTTCGTTTCTGGAGAGGGTGGAAAGGGTTAGCGGAGCGATAAAATCGGTTGCCGCTTCGGTCATCAGGACTCGGAGTTCGTCGCCGCGTTTGACCCACAGGCGCGTGAGCAGTGCGGCTTTATAGGCCGCAATGGAGCCGCTGACACCGAGGATGATCTTCATGTATTACTTGTCGTCTTCGATGACGCGCCATTGCATATCGCCCGTGAGAAATTCATGGGTGGCGATGATGGCGGTATTGGGCAGGCGTTCGTAGAACTTGGAGATTTCGATTTGCTCCTTGTTTTCCTGTACTTCTTCAATGGTGTCGGAGCTGACTGCGAATTCTTCCAGTTTGCGCTGAATTTCCCATTTCAGATCGCTGGATATCTGGCGGGCACGTTTGCTGACAACGACGATGCTTTCGTAGATGTTACCGGTTTTTTCGACGAGTTCAAGTACGTCGCGGGGTTGAACATTGGGGTCGAGGCCCTGGGCCTTGCTTTTGATGTCGCTCATGTATGGAGTAATGCGTTTGTATGTAAATGGAGATGGAATCAGGTGGTTTTCAGGCGTTTGCGCAGGTCAGTGACCTGAGATTCCGCGTCTTTTCGGATTTGCTTGACTTCTTTGATATTCGAGCTTTGGGGGTATTTTTCAAGGAAAGCATCGCAACGGGCGACTGTTTCCGTGTAGCGTTCGAGCTTTTTGTCCAGCACGCTGTTTTGGCTGAGCAGGTAGTCGGATTTGACAATCAGGAAGCGGACGCGTTCGGCATCGGGGCTTTCGGGGTATTCTTTCAGCAGGTTGTCAAACGAAATGACTGCGGCCTGGTATTGTTTGGTGTTGCAGTAAAGTTCGCCTTCGGCAAAAGCTTTTTGTTCCAGTTTGCGACGGCATTCGTCGATGAGCTGGTTGCATTCGGGCACTCGTTTGCTTTGCGGAAACAGGTTGACGAACGACTGAAACTCTTCGATTGCCGTGACCGTGGGGCCCTGGTCGAGCCGGAAAGACGGCGATTGCTGGTAGTTGGAATAGGCCGACATAAAAGCCGCCTCTTCCCTGAAAGGAGAATTGATGTAGGAGTTGGCGAAACTTTTGAAATAATAGGCCGACAGCACGAATTGCTTGGTGTGATAGTGCGCGTAGGCGTACTGAAAGTACGCTTTTTCTGCCTTGTCCTTCCCTTTGATCTGGTTCATTACCAGGTCAAACAGCGTGATGGCGCGCTGATATTCCTCCTTCTCGTAGTATTCGAATGCTTTTTCGAGAATCAGGTCGGGGTTACCGCTCGTGCGGACAATTTCGAACTTGCTTTTACAGGCGCTTACCACTCCCAAAATGGCCAAAAACAGGAGCCAGGCGAATGTTTTTTTCATAGGGGTGCAAAGGTACGATTTTTAGTCAAAAAATGGGTATTAGGGCCAAAGATGGCGTTAATGTTTGGCAAAACGCCCCACACCGCCGGAACGTGGCGCAAAAAGGCAAATTAATTTTTAAACAGCCCCTGCATTTTAAACCCTGTTACAGCTCGCTGCGTTTTGACCTAAAAACCGACCTTTGCACGCAGAAAACGTACCCTGCAAGTATGGAAGTCACGACCAAACACAGCACCCAGGCTGAACTGGAGGCTGAATTTCAGCGCAAAATCGACGCCGAAGTACGCATTGAACCGAAAGACTGGATGCCGGAGGCATATCGCCGCACCCTTGTCCGACAGATCGGCCAGCATGCGCACTCCGAAATCGTGGGCATGTTGCCCGAAGGGAACTGGATTACCCGCGCCCCATCGCTCAAACGCAAATCCATCCTCCTGGCCAAGGTGCAGGACGAAGCCGGCCACGGCCTTTACCTGTATTCCGCCGCCGAAACGCTCGGAGTCGGCCGTGATGAAATGCTGGAAGAACTGCACACCGGCAAAGCCAAATATTCCTCCATTTTCAACTACCCTACCCTCAGCTGGGCCGATATCGGCGCCATCGGCTGGCTGGTGGATGGCGCCGCCATCCTCAACCAGATTCCGATTTGCCGGTGCTCGTACGGCCCCTACGCACGCGCCATGGTGCGCATCTGCAAGGAGGAAAGCTTTCACCAGCGCCAGGGCTTCGAGATCCTGCTCACCCTGTCGCAAGGCTCGCCGGAGCAACGCGCCATGGCGCAGGACGCCATCAACCGCTGGTACTGGCCGGCCGTCATGATGTTCGGCCCCTCCGATGCCGACTCCACCCATTCCGCGCAGAGCATGGCCTGGAAAATCAAACGTTTTTCCAACGACGAACTGCGGCAACGCTTCATCGACATGATCGCCGAACAGATCAAAGTGCTGGGCCTCAGCATACCCGACCCTGATCTGCGCTGGAACGAGGAACGCGGCCATTACGACTTCGGCCCCATCAACTGGGAAGAGTTCTGGAATGTCGTCAACGGCAACGGCCCCTGCAACCGACAGCGCATGCACGCCCGGGTGAAAGCCTGGGAAGAAGGCGCCTGGGTACGCGACGCCGCCCTGGCTTACGCCGAGAAAAGGGCAAAGCGCAGCAACTCCTGACCTACTTTATCTTGCGGTAAAAAATTGGTCGTGAAAAGAGGTAGTTGCCATCGGCGTCCATTTGATGAATAATCGGACACACTGCCAATGGTTTGATAATCAATCTTTCGCGCCGGTCGTCCCAGTACCAGTCCTGCACAACGCCGAGGCGAATGTTGGTTGCATTGAACTCCATTCGCAAGATCTGTACGTGCTCTTCGTAAGTTTCCGGATTGAAGGTCACGATCGTGTCGGTAGCGTAGCAGAGGTTGTCGCGATCATCGCCCCTTGCTGGCGTCGACCAGTTTTTGCCATCGAAAATATCGATTTGGGGGTCTTTCATGACCCGGTCCAGAAACACCTGCGGGAACGGGTTGGCCGTTTGTTTTAGCGTTTTCATGTCGCCAAGTTCGATCAGTACGTTTTGCAGGCCGACCCGTCGGCCCCAAACAACAGACGGGTCGGTCACATCGGGCGCCGGCTGTGCCGGTGCAGGCGCCTGAAACCAGAACAACACCGTTCCGTCATTCCGGGCAAGGCCGAGTGCGAGGGTTTGCAGGCCGAATTCAGCCGTTTTTTCGCGGTAGTAGAGCAACTGACGGGCGTGTATTTGCGCACACTCCCCGGGCATCAGAAAAGAACGATTGACCCGGACCGGATCTTCGAACGTTTCAGGGTCGAACGTGATTACCGTGTCCAGCCTGCTCACTTTCGACAGCACTTCATCCATGCTGAGCCGGTGCTGCAACTGGGGGTCTTCGAAAACGGCCTGATCGGGTCGTTGCGCCAGATCAAGCAAAATACCGCTGAGGTTAAAAATGTCGGAGTACAATTTATCCGGTTGAGCGGGGGTATTTTTCAACACCATTGACGACAAAAAACCGCGATCGCCGCCTGGCACGGGCTCAACCACATCCGGTTTTGAGACATACTCTGCCTCTGCCGCCCAGATAACATCCGGATCGGCCAGAATTTTGTCGATTTGGGCAAAGGAAGAAACGGCAAGTGCCGTAAAAAGGCTTGCTATCAGGATTTTTTTCATGAGTCTGGAATATACAGTTCGGGCTTGATAACGTGAAAGCACTGGGTTATTGTAACTACGTTTCAATTTTTAAAATGCAGCCTCGATGGGCTCGATCAAACCTTTTTGGCCTTACCTGCATTTGCGGTAAAAGAGTGGCCGCGTATAACGGAATTGCCCTTCGCTGTCAAACACATCGAGCAAGGGCGCAACAGCCACCAATCGCGTAAACAATTGCTGTCGGCTATTGTCCCAATACCAGTCTTCCACCAGCCGCAACTGGTGGATTGCATCCGGGTTCAGCTCGAATTTGACCGGTTTTTCAATGCTTTCATAAGATTCCACATCGAAAACAACCATTGTATCGACGTGATTGAAGACCCATTCGCGTTCGTCGAGCGACAGAGGTTTCCATTCCAGATTAAGCACTTCAACGGAAGCCTGATTGCGGACTTTGTGCAAAAAACCGGACATGAAGTTCGTTTCCGGCTGTTTCAGCGCCTTCACCTTTTTGATTTCAGGGCTGGCGGCCCGGGTGGTTATTCTTCTGGCCCAGGTCACAACGGGTTGATCGAGCCTCGGAAGACGGCGATATCCTTCTTGCTGGGCATTCCACCAGAACAAGGTGCGGCCATTGGGCAGGGTCGGGCCGAGCGACAGGGTGAGCACACCAAAATCAGCGGTTTTTTCGCGGTAAAACAACAATTGACGGGCCCTTAGAAGCGGGCAATCGTCGGGGCCGGTCGTCCAGACAAATACGAAAGGTTCGACGTCAAGACTAGGGTCTTCAGGGTCAAAAGCCAATTCGCCTGTGTCGCGCCGTACGAGCAGCCGGTCCAGGTCGGCGGCCGACAGTTGTTTGCCGGGCTCATTTGCATCGAACACCGGCTGGCGCCCCTCCCAGGCCAGTTTGAACAGATAAGCCATGAGGTCCGGCGGGTCTTCAAGCAGGGAATCAGGGGAGCCGGTATGCACCGTTTTGAGTACAACGCTGCGGTTCAGCGAATCGGGATCTTCCCAATCAGCAGGCGTTTCAGGGGTAATCAGGATTTCGATTTCCGCTGCCCATACGACATCAGGGTCGGCGAGGATTTTGGCGCGTTGCGCCGCACAATGCAGGTTAAATCCAAGGAGCAAAAGCGGCAGGAGAAGTCTTTTCATTTAGTAAAATTAACTTGACATACACATACAAGTACAATGGCAGCCTGAATTTTGAGCCAAAAACCTGTACTTTTGCGGCGCTTTTGCACAGTAAAGCCAGGCGCGGTCAAACATCATGTTATTTCCCTCCTGACAATTTTATGCTCACCAAGGACGGACAGCCCGCGCAGTTTTATACCACGACCGACTGTTTTTCCTGTAAATCAAGTCGTTATGACGATTGAACCTAAAAAGGTAGTGCTCGTGCACTATACGCTCACCGAGGGCGACGCCCAGGGAGAACAAATCGAAAGCACCCAGGGCGGCGAGCCGCTCGGCTTCATTTATGGTATCGGGATGATGATCCCCAGTTTTGAAGAAAATCTGGCCGGTCTCAAGGCCGGCGACGAATTTGCATTCGGCATCGGCGCTGCAGACGCATACGGCGAGTACGACGAAACGGCCATCGTGGAAGTACCCAAAAATATGTTTGAAACGGACGGTAAAATTCCCGACGGCTTGCTCGAAATTGGCAATGTATTGCCGCTGACCGATCAGGAAGGTCGTCACTTCCGCGCCACGGTAGCCTGGGTTGGCCTGGAGACCGTGAAACTCGATTTCAACCACCCCATGGCAGGTGTCGATCTGTTTTTTACGGGCAAGGTTGAATCGGTACGCGACGCCGATCCGGCCGAACTGGAACACGGCCACGTCCACGGAGCCGGCGGCCACCACCACTGATTTTTCCGTGTTGTCGGGAGGGCGTATGAGAAACGCGCGCTGAAAGCCGTTCCGGGAGGACTTGTGATCGGGCAAAGAACGATCCGCAGCCCCGTTGCTTTTGGTTGCAGGTTCCTCATGCGCCTTTTTTTGTGCCTCAGGGCAGGAAAAACGGCTGCCCCAAGGGGGTGTTTTTTGTTTTTTCCCGCAGAGATTCGTGCATAAATGGCTAAAATCTCGACCTTTCGCACGAAATTGAAAGACCACCAAATTTGACATGAGCCACAACGGAGTTCACCGGCTTTCACTGGCCGGCCTGATAGTCACCCTGGGTATTATTTACGGCGACATCGGCACCTCGCCCCTGTACGTTATGAAAGCGATTGTAGGCGAGGGGGAACTGATCAATCGCGCCGTCGTTTTAGGCGGCGTCTCGTTGGTTTTCTGGACATTGACCATACAAACCACCCTGAAATACATCATGCTGACCCTTCGAGCCGACAACAACGGCGAGGGTGGGATTTTCTCCTTGTACACCCTGGTCAGGCGCAGGGAGAAATGGTTGCTCTACCCAGCCATTCTGGGCGGAGCAGCCATGTTGTCCGATGGCATGATTACGCCGCCCATTACCGTTTCCTCTGCGATCGAGGGGCTCTCCATTAAATTTCCGGGCATACCGACGATGGCGATCACCATTATCATCATATCGGCCCTGTTTTTTTTTCAGCGTTTTGGCACGGCGGCAGTAGGTAAGGGCTTCGGGCCGGTCATGCTGATATGGTTTACGATGCTGGCAGCGTTGGGCATCCCGCAAATTGCATCCATGCCGGAAGTGCTCAAAGCCATCAGCCCGCACTATGGCGTCCAGTTGCTCCTCAATGCGCCCCACAAGGCGCTGCTCGTACTGGGGGCTGTGTTTCTATGTACTACGGGGGCGGAGGCCCTCTATGCCGACCTCGGTCACTGCGGGCGAGAGAACATTCGGATCAGCTGGGTCTATGTTAAACTTACGCTGGTGCTGAACTATCTCGGACAAGCTGCTTGGTTGTTGCATGCAGAAGGCCAAAAAATGCCGGAAAATCCGTTTTACGGCATTATGCCCGACTGGTTTCTCTGGCCGGGCATCATCATCTCCACCCTGGCGGCCATTATCGCCAGTCAGGCATTGATTTCGGGCTCCTTCACGCTTGTTTCGGAGGCCATACGGCTCGGATTGTTGCCCAAGCTCACGGTAAAATTTCCTACCAACCTGAAAGGTCAACTTTACCTGCCGGCGGTCAACACGTTTTTATGGCTGGGTTGCGTAGGGGTTGTGCTGTTGTTTAAACACAGTTCGGACATGGAGGCCGCATACGGCCTGGCTATCGTACTGGCCATGTTGTGCACCACCGTTCTGCTCGCCAACTGGCTCATCATTCGCCGCGTCAACGAGTTTCTTGTCTGGGGCTTTCTGGTTTTCTACCTTTCTATCGAAGGCCTGTTCCTGGCAGCCAACTCGGCAAAATTCCTCGATGGCGGTTATGTGACCGTAGGCATGGCCGCTTTGTTGTGCGGCATGATGTTGCTTTGGATCAAAGCCAAGCGAATCCGGCAGCGCTATTCGGACGAAGTGCCCATCAACGACTACCTCGACCAGATCATCATGCTCAGCAACGACGAGGGAATACCGAAATACGCGACCAACCTCGTGTTTCTCAGCAGTACCAAAAGCAGAAAAAAGGTTGAAGAAAAGATCCTGTATTCCATTCTTCAAACCCAGCCCAAACGAGCCGATGTGTATTGGTTCGTACACATCGAAACGACCGACGAGCCCTATACCATGGAGTATGAGGTCAATGCGATCGCGCCCGATGATGTGTACAAGGTCAATTTCCGCCTGGGTTTCCGCGTGCAGCAGCGCATGAACGTGTTTATGAACAAAGTGGTGGAAGAACTGGTGGAGAACAACGAACTGTCGCTGTACTCCCGCTACCACACCGTGGCCAGCAAATACCCGACGGGCGACATGCGTTTTATTCTCATACTCGAATTTTTGTCGAACGAAAACGAGTTGCCCTGGCAGGAACAACTGATTATGTCGATCTATCTGACCGTAAAAGGCTGGGTTTCCTCGCCCAAAAACTGGTTTGGTCTCGACAGCGATTCGGTCGAGATAGAAGAAGCCCCGCTGGTGTTGCAGCCCGTCAAGGATGTAAAATTGCGGCGTATCCACCGCAACCGTTCGGGAGAAGATCGCTGATCTGATACGGCTGCGCATCCAAATCTGCATAAAATTATTTACCTTGCAGCATCTTTGGTTGCGCAGCCGACCCAATCCTCCCCCCTCATCCTGCAATGTTGCCCATACCTTCCCGCCCTCGGCGCCGTCGTACCATGCCAACCGCATCCGTCGCCGAATCTTCGCTTGCTCCCGAGCGCCTGCAATACCTGCGCCAGCTGTGTCATGGCCTGGGGCATTGGGCTTTCACCGATTTTGACCAGGCCCGCGTAGCGCTGAAGGAGCTTTCCGGACAAATCACCGCAGAAGTGCCTTTCGAGATCCGACTGGCCTGTCACCGCCACGGCGCATTTCTCGAGAACCAGTGGAATCATTTTGAAGCCTCCCTCGAACATGCGCGCAGCGTGATCGCCCTGCTCGAACAGCGCAACGAACCCCTGCTGCTCGCCGAAGCCTGGCTGGATGCAGCCGCGCCCCTGCTCAACCGGCGCGACTGGCCGGCAGTACAAGAATGCCTCGACCGCGCGCGGCACTTCCTGCAAGGCGCCGAGTCGGCTCGCCTGCATGCCCAGGTCGCGTGCCGCGAAGGCTTTTTGCACCTCCACCTCGGCAATTTGCGCAAGGCGCTCGACGCATTGCTCGAATCGGAAAAAACACTGCTCGGCCTGGGCGAAAATGCCCAGTTGCCCGATTACTACATCCTCACGCTTGTAACCGGCGGGCTCGGCGACTTGTACGAACGGCTCGACGAAAAAGACAAAAGCCTCGATGCCTACAGGCGGGTGCTGCCCATTGTGGAAAAACACGGCTTGCGTCCGCGCCTGGCCTGGCATTATCTGAACGCCGGCCGCGCAGCACTGGCCCAAAACGATTTGACCGAAGCCCGGCTTTGTTTTGAAAATGTCGGGCGTTTTGCCGGCGAAGGCGATCTGGAGGCCAAAGCCCACGCACTGGCCAACCTCGGCATTCTGGCTTTCCTTGAAAACCAGCCGGCAACCGCCGTGTCGGCCCTATTCGACGAAGCCGCCCGGCAAATCGAACAGCCTGCAAAACCCGCCGACTTTACCAACCTCTCCCGCATCGAAAGCTGGCGGGCCGAGCTGTTGCTTCGCCTCGGCGACGCAGCAGACGCCGAAAAACACCTGAAAAAAGCCTTCGACCTCGGCAGAGAAGGCCACGACCTCCATCACCTCAAACAAGTGGCCCAGGCACTGGCCGGCCTGGCGGCCGAAAAATCCGACTTCGCCGAAGCCTACCGCTGGCAATGCACGGCAACCGAACTGGCCGAACAACATTTTCACGAACTGCGCGACCGCGAGCGCCAGGAACTGGAGGCCCGCTACGAACTGGAACGCAGTCGCCAGGAGGCCCAAATGGCCAAATTACGCGTCACCGGGCTGCAAAGCCGCGCCCTGCGCGCCCAGATGAACCCCCACTTCCTCTTCAACGCGCTCAACGCCATCCAAGGGTTCATCACTTCCGGGCGCAACAACGAAGCAGAAACCTACCTCGCCCGCTTCGCCAAACTGATGCGCCAAACGCTGGAATATTCGGCCGTGGAAGTCGTCACACTGGCCCAGGAGATCGAATTTCTCAACCGCTACCTCGAACTGAACCGCAAACTGCGCTTCGACGGCAAACTGGACTTCCGCATCGTGCCGCCGCCCGGCGCCGATCCCGACGACCTCTACATCCCGACCATGATCGTGCAGCCTTTTGTAGAAAATGCCATCGAACACGGGCTTCGCCCCAAAAAAGAAGGCAAACTGCGCATCGAATTTCACCTGACCGACAACGAAAACACCCTGATGTGCAGCATCGAGGACGACGGCGTAGGCTACAACAAGGGCAAGGAAAAACAACTGAGAGCACCCGAGTTTCAGTCGCACCGCTCCCGGGGACTGGAAATCACACGCGACCGGCTCACCCTGCTGCACCAGCTCCGCAAAACCCCTGCAGTGCAATTTATCCGTATTATCGATCTGGAAGAGCACGAAGGGAGCCGCCATTCGGGCACGCGGGTCGAAGTATTGTTGCCTGTTTTGGAGGAAGAAAACTGAGCACTGGCGGGGCATCGTCAAACTTAACATTAACTTAATATTCATTGCCAAATCAAATTTGGTTTTGACCCTACTTTCGCCTCCAGTTTCCTAACCTTTGTTTGTTTTTTCTACTGCAACTACTAAATAGCCCTCCTGGTATGGCACTTGGATTTATTGCAGATTTGTCTGCAAATGCCTCAATTCTTCTCCTCTTCTGCCTTCTGGCAGTGTGTTTTTTTGAAGCCATCAACGGCTTTCACGACACCGCAAACGCCGTAGCCACGGTCATTTACACCAAAACATTGCCTCCCGTATTTGCCGTCATCTGGGCGGGTATCTGGAACTTTCTGGGCGCCATGCTCGGTGGTATTGCAGTCGCAATGGGCATTGTCAAACTGATGCCCGTCAACGACCTGCTCAGCGTGCCGCTTGCCGAAAACATCGCCCTGGTGCTTTCCATCCTGATTTCTGCCATTGCATGGAATCTCGGCACCTGGTATTTCGGCATCCCCTGTTCCAGTTCGCACACCCTGATCGGCTCTTTGCTGGGCGGCGGTTTTGCATTCTGGACAGTCAACGGCGGCGCCGGCGTCAACTGGAAAAAAGCCGAAGAAATCGGGATGTCATTGCTGGTTTCCCCGCTGTTCGGGTTCAGCCTGGCCATCCTGCTCATGTTTATCCTGCGGGCTTCGATCAAGAAAAACAAAATGATCTTTGACGAGCCACACAAGAAAAAAGCCCCTCCAACCTGGATTCGGGTTATTCTGATCGGCACCTGTACGCTGGTCAGCTATTTCCACGGCAACAACGACGGCCAGAAAGGCGTAGGCTTGCTGATGGTTGTCCTGATGGCCTTTTTGCCCATGCAATTTGCCCTCAACCCCCACCTGCCGCCCGGCGATCTGGCTGGCTCGAGCCGCCGCATCGAAGTCGCCCTGACCCAAGCGGCAGCAGCAGGCGACCACAACAGCGAAAGCCTGAAAGCGCTGGCCGGAAAAAGCGAAGCCCTGGCAGTACAGCTGGATACGACCGATATGAAAAATCGCGAGGAAATCCTGGCTGCGCGTAAAAACATCCAGGGACTGAACAAAAACCTCGACAGCTCCATCAAAGGCGGTGTCATTACAGGTGATGCAGCAAAAACCGTAAAAGCGGAAATTAAAAACCTCTCGCAGGCGTACGAATATCGCATCACCTGGATCGTGCTCCTGATCTCCGTCTGCCTTGGAATCGGCACCATGATCGGCTGGAAACGCATCGTTGTTACGATCGGCGAAAAGATTGGCAAGAGTCACCTGACCTATGCCCAGGGCGCCAGCGCCGAATTGTGTGCCGCCGCTACGATCGGGGTCAGCTCGTGGTTTGGTCTGCCGGTGAGTACGACGCACGTGTTGTCGTCGGGTGTTGCCGGCACGATGGTCGCACAGGGCGGGGTAAAAAACCTCCGCAAAAAGACCATCATTAATATTGCTCTGGCGTGGCTGCTTACCTTGCCGGTTACGATGCTGCTCTCCGGCATCCTGTTCTTCTTCTTCCGCCTGTTTATGTAAAAACAAAGGCCGGGCGTCGCTGAAAGATGCCCGGCCTTTGCTTTTCTGTCTGTATCCCTTTTTCTGCTTTTCCTAACCTGCTACTTCATCATGCTACTGCAACGCCTCGCGGTGTTGACGGTCGTTATCGGTTTTTGCACAAGCGGCATTGCGGCTCAAACGCCCGCAGACAGCTTGCCAAAGCCATCGGCCGCCACACCTCCTGCACAACATTCAGCGAAATGGTATGAAAAAATATCGCTTCGCGGCTATGCCCAGTTTCGTTACAACCGGCTCCTGGAAACCAACCCTGACTTGCGCTGCGAACAATGCGACAAGTCGATCGGCCGCAATCAAGGGTTCTACTTCCGGCGGGCGCGCCTCATTTTCAGCGGTCAGATCAATCCCCGTTTTTTTGCCTATCTCCAATTCGACTATTCTGCCGATGCCTCCGCGAACAGCAAGCATTTCCTGCAAGTGAGAGACGCCTATTTCGACTATGCGTTCGACGATGACCAGACCATGCGAGTCAGGATCGGCCAAAGCAAGGTGCCGTATGGTTTTGACAACCTCCAATCCAGCTCCCAGCGACTGCCTTTCGATCGTTCCGACGCCATCAATTCGGGCGCTCCCAACGAGCGCGATTTGGGCGTATTCGGCTATTATGCCCCTAAAAAAATCCGCAGCCGCTTCAAACAGCTGGTTGAAGAGGGTTTGAAAGGCTCAGGGGATTACGGCATCTTCGGGTTCGGCGTGTACAACGGCCAAAGTGCCAACAAGCCGGAAGCCAACGACAACCTGCACGTGATCGCGCGGGCCTCCTATCCGTTCAGGTTAAAGGGCGGCCAAATCATCGAACCCGGCGTTCAGGCGTACAGCGGGCGTTTTACGCTGGCCAAAGACCAATTGAGCAGCGGTGTCAAATATCAAAAAGACGCCACCTACGCCGACAAACGTATCGGCGCTTCGCTGGTGATTTATCCGCAGCCCTTTGGTATTCAGGCAGAATACAACTGGGGGCAAAGTCCTTCTTTCGATGCTGCAACCGATTCCATCCGGCTGCACGAGCTCCACGGCGGCTACATAACGGCCAGCTGGCGTACCCACCTCGGTTCAAAATTCACGTTTATGCCCTTCGTTCGGTACCAGACCTACGACGGCGCCAAAAAACACGAAACCGACGCTCGCATGTATGCCGTACAGGAAACGGAAATCGGCGTCGAGTGGCAGGTCAACAAAAACCTGGAACTGACCCTGGCTTATATGATCAGTCATCGAAAATACCAGGACCTTAATACCGATTACGACGAGCGCGGGCAACTGCTAAGGGTACAGGTACAGGCCAACTATTGACGGCCCTTAACGGTTGTATCGCTCGATCTCTTTTGCAATGCTGCTTCGGTTGAGCCGGTACTCCAGCCAGGCAAGCACCATGCCGTAGAGATAATAGGCCTGCGTCTGGCTTAAATGCCGGTGCAGTTCGACCAGCAATTCCGGCAGCCCGTCGCGGGTAAGCGCGCGAGGGTTCCGAAAAACCAGGCTTACCGCCGAAATCAGGAGATCCAAAAATTCGTTGAGCAATCCGGCCCGCCGCAAGGCACGTGAATGATTGATCAGGGGGCGGGTCGGATTGATCTCTTGTTTGTACACGCCCTGTTCGTACAAACAAATGATATCCAGCAACTTGCACAGCCATACCACGTCGGCCCGCAGTTCGGGGCGCATGCTTGCCACCTGCCCGAACCAGTCGCCCGCCCGGTTGAAGTCGTCGAGGCAAAAATAGACTTGCCCGCAGGTAAAACGCAGGGCGAGCATTCGGGTCTCATTGATCCTGTTTTTGTATTTCTCCAGTGCGGCCGCCATTTGGTGCCGCACGATATAGTCGCGGGCCTGCCTGAAATCATTCTGGCGCAGGTGGTGCGTCAGTTGTACAAAAGCGATCGATTGATAGAAAATGAAACCGTCTTTACCGGGTTGCATACCAGCGATGTGTTTTTCGGCCTCTTCAATTTTGCCCAATCGCAGGCAACGGTTGATATACCCTTCCAGCGCAATCGCGTACTGAGCCTGTTCTTCTTCAAAAAAAAGAGGATTGGAGCGGTAGATATCGAGCATATTTTCCTGGAAACGCAGCGATTTTTCCAGGTTGGCCATCTTCACCAAACCGCCGGCAGGGCCACTGTCGCGCGAGTGCCGCATTTCGTAATAACCGGCCAGCAAAGACCCCAGCCGCACTTTTGAACGGCGCGACAGGTCTTCGGGCAAACCATCGCGGTATTGGGGCAACATACTTTGTATTTCAGCATCCAGTTCCGGGGGCAGAGGGGCGCGACCACGCAAAAAGTAAGCGATCTCGAAAGCCATGGCATTGAACCGGTGAAAACGGATGAGTTCTTCAATCAGCCGGTTTTCTTCTTCACGGAACAACGGAAAAAACTGCTCGTGCTGCCGGTGCCGGTCGAGCATTTGGGTGCGCCGCTCCCAAAGCAGCAGTTCGAGTTCGTAAGCCGGTTTGTCGAGCGCCCTCGCCATTTGGCGCGCCTCCTCGATCAGCGGCAGGCAGTCGGACAACAGGTTTTTGTTGTACACAAACAAAATATCCTGCATCAGCGCATTGAGTCGTACGAGGTGTGGCGCCCCCTCAGGGGTCGTCCGCATGCTTTCCAGTATTTTTTTGTACAAATAATGTGCGAGCGCACTCAGATCGGCCGGCTTCTCCCCGAACTTTTTTTTCTTCAGCAGAAATTCCGTCAGCGTTTCTTCTTCTTTTCCGGAACGGGCAAACGCCAACATTGCCTCGTACAGCAGCAGGTACTTCCGGTCGCCCTGCCCACCCCAAAACTTCACGTATTTTTTGAAGTCGCGTTTCTGGGCCTGCGACAGCGAGCGGATCAGCCGCCCCAACCGAAGCAGGGACGAAGAATTTTTTGCAGTTTCCTTGGCTTCATTTTGTCTTTTGACTTTTTTCATTATTGTAAAGTAAAGTACTTTAAATCAACGAATTGCAAAGTTTTTTTTCAAAAAACGGTGTTGTCAATTTATGAATGATTTGTGTTTTTGTTCAAAAAGATGATATCAGAGATTAACAGTTGCAAAAAATGTGGTTCTACCGGGTTGGCTCGCAATGGGAGTAATGCTGTGGGCAATCCACGGTATAAATACAAAAGCCGTGGTTTTAGCGGGGTAATAAAAACGCGGCAATATGATGAGACAACGCAAGATTTAGTACTTCGTACGGCTCAGGAGCGGAATTCATCGCGAGGTTTGAGCCGTGTGTTCGCCATTAGCCATCAAACGGCTTTGAACTGGATTAAAAAAAGCAAAAGCACTCCCACCTTGGCGCCTGCAAAGGCAGGTGATGTTTTGGAATTAGATGCAATGATCAGTGATGAAGAATATCCGTTTATTTCTTTGGGTAAGCTGATCCCATAAAAGTCTGCACAATGGCCGTCTCACAAACAAGCGAAGTGAGGCGGCTTTTTTTGTGCGTAAAAATCGGTCGAGATTGGGTCAGAAAGCGAAAACCGACACCATGCTACAGGACGGGTTGGCCACGGCAAGCGGATCAGGCAGGCTAACCGAAGCAGGGTCACAGTTTTTTTTACGATTTTAAAGAGATCTTTACGATTTTTGACTTTTTGTTATTTTTAATTACAATTTATTTAAAATCAACGAATTAAAAAGAATTTTTCTGTAAAAAATAATTTTTGAAATATAAATACAAGCGAATAGTTGCGCAGCCCTGCCCATAAAATCCCCCCATCTTTGTTTCATCAAACGACAAGAACAATGTCCATCACGAAAAACGACAATTATCCTGGCAATCTGGAAGTGTCGACCCGTTATCAGCGAATCATTCAGGATCCCGGAACAGGCTATATCATCATCGACGATATTGTTACGCCGGGTGAATCCGAAGCGCATACGGAGATCAATCGCGGCACAGCCTGGTTGCGTGTAGAAGCCAACTATCAAATTACGGTGCTTTCTGCCGCTCCGGCCGGTCTGGCGATCATCGATGCCTACGCATCGTGGTCAGAGACCGAGATTCTGGCCCAGGCCAACGAAGTTTTTGTCGTGGAACACACCGGCCTCCCGATGAGCGCCGCCAACCAGAAAAATATTGTCGGTTACAGTTTCGGTGCGCCGGGCGATGTGATTACGATCAAGATCGACCAGGCAGCCAACACTGTCACCCTGTATCGAAATAACGGCCATCTGGTCTGAAAAGTCAGCCTCAACCCAAACCATTTTGTTCCGGCAGCGCCACGTTTTTCCTGGAAACCTGCATTGACGGAGAAGTCGTGCGCCTTGATTTGCCCTGTATGCACCGTCGAATCAAATGAAAACAAGTCAAATCTGAAACGCCTTAGTGTGCTGCCGGAACACCCCAAAACCTTCTTTGCCCAATCATTTTTTACCCGAAATACCGGAAATATAACTTCATGGCTTTTGATTTCCCAACCTGACAAAACCTAGTTAACCCCAAACAAACCACCCTTTTCCATCTCAAGAGTCCATCCGCATAAAACCGAGCCTAACCGTCAGGAAACATCCCCAACCCGCTGAAACCCAACCCTGACCTTTTGGAAACCAACCTTGAAACTGTAATGGTCTGCGGAGTCGCCCGATGTAACATCGGGCGACTTTTTTCTTTTCGCTATCTTTCCCGGGCAATCAACATTCCTTGCCCATGCGCTTCTCCTTTTTGCTACCCGCCTTTTTTTGCCTGACTTCGGCTTTTGCCCAGGGTTACGATGAAAAACTCTCCGTGCCGACCTGGGCTACCGTTAACGAAACTCCTTCCATCACTTTACACTGGCTACCCGATCCGCAAGCGACCAGTTATACTATTTACAGGAAAAACAAAGCCGCACTCTCTTTTTTCACACTGATTGCCAACAACATACCTCCTTCCACCTCTCTTTGGACCGACCTCAATATCGAAGCCGGCAAGTCGTATGAATATCGCATTTACGAGTTCGGAACCGGCGGGGTCGGCTACATCAACAGCGGCGTTTCGCTCCCTGTGCTCAACGACAGAGGCCGCATTCTGCTGCTGGTGGATACCGACATTGCCCTGACCGTGGCGCCCGAACTGGCCCGTTTCGCTGCCGATCTGAGTGGCGACGGCTGGACGGTAGCCCGGCTCGACATCCCCGGCAACTGGCCGGCCGCCGATGTCAGGCAACGCATCATAGAAGCCTATCAACAAGACCCCGCCCATACCAAAGCAGTGGTGCTGGTCGGCCATGTGCCCGTTCCGTATTCCGGAGAGATCAATCCCGACGGACATCCCGACCACGTCGGCGCCTGGCCCTGCGACGCCTACTACGGCGACGTGAACGGCGTATGGACCGATACTTTGATCAACAATGCCACGGCATCCGACCCGCGCAACCACAACGTACCTGGCGACGGCAAATTCGATCAGTCCACTTTCCCCTCGGCAATCGAACTGCAGGTAGGCCGCATCGACTTTTCCAACTTGCCCGCTTTCCCCCAGGGCGAGGTCGAACTGTTGCGCCGTTATTTTCAAAAAGACCACGATTGGCGATACGCCAAATTCAGCCTGCCTGCGCGAGGGGCCATCGAAAACAACTTCGCGGGGTACACAGAAGGCTTTGCCCAGAACGGCTGGAAAAATTTCTCTCCGCTCGTGAGCCCCGATTCAATGCGTTATTTCGACTGGGACGGCCTTAAAAATGAATCCTACCTGTGGATTTACGGCTGTGGCGGCGGCTGGTTTCAGGGGGCCAGTGGCATTACAACCACCCCGCAACTGGTAACCGACACCCTGCACGCCGTGTTTGCCATGACCTTCGGGAGCTATTTCGGCGACTGGGACAGCCAGGACAACCTCCTGCGCGCCCTTTTGGCTTCCCCCGGCACCGTACTCACCAATGCATGGGCTGGCCGGCCCAACTGGCAATTTCACCACATGGGCATGGGCGAGACGGTCGGCTACGGCGCACTGGTTACGCAAAACAATGTCGGCGCCTATGTTGCCGGGTATGGCGGCCAGCAAGCCCACATTGCGCTGATGGGCGACCCTACGCTTCGCATGAACATTGTGCCGCCGCCGCAAGAACCCCTCGTTATAACACCCGTACAATCAAGTATTTATTTCGATTTTGGCGACGCCCCCGATTCGTTGGTCATCGGGTATCAGGTATTCAGGCGCCTGCATGGCGACAGCCTCTGGGTGGCGCATTCGGACGGGTACCTGTCCACTTCCGACTATGTCGATTCCTGCCTGAGTGCCGGGATTGCGTACGATTACATGTTCAAGGCCATTAAATTCGTCACCACGCCATCGGGAACGTACTGGGATCAGAGCCAGGGCCTTGTTGCGGAAAACGTGTCGGCGCCCGAATCGCCCGCGGCGCCCGAAGTAAGTTTCACCACCATGCAAACTACCGGCCCGCTGGGCGCTCTTTTTAAAGCCAGTGTGGCCAACGTGACGGGCTGGACCTGGGATTTTGGAGACGGCGCCACTGCCGAAAACGACACTGCGGTCGTCCATTCGTACTCATCGGGCATCTACATCGTCACCCTGACCGGCTATGGCGCCTGTGGTCAGCAGGCCGTTGCAACCGACACCGTGTACATGGTCAGCGGCACAAACGAGGCTTTCAATGCTTCGGCCTGGACCCTGTCGCCCAACCCTGCCAATGCCACATTGGCCATACAAAACCGTTCTGAAACAGCGGTACAGGCCTCGTTCAGGATTTATTCTGCGGCGGGTCGCCTGGTATTTGCAAGGCCGGAGACCCGGCTGGCGCCCTCCGGCCTGTGGGAAGTGCCGGTGAACAATTGGCCCGAAGGTTTGTATTTACTGCACATCGGCACATCGCAGGGTACTACCGTCCGAAAATTCACGGTGCAACGATGAAACCATGTTAAAAAAACTGCTCATACTGCCTATCCGTTTCTACCAGCTGGCCATTTCTCCCATGCTGGGGCCAAGCAAGTGCAGGTTTCAGCCAACCTGTTCGCATTATGCGATCGAGGCGATTCAGGAATGGGGCATTTTCAAGGGAACTTACCTGGCTGCGCGACGCATTCTGCGTTGTCACCCCTGGGGCGGACACGGCTACGACCCGGTTCCGAAAAAGCAAGGCGAGTGAATGGTATGATGGAACCGCTGCGCCGCCTGCGTATTGTCGAAAAACGCCGGGAAACACCCGATGCCGCCACATTTGTGCTCGAACCGGCCGACGGTAACGCCCCCTTGATTTACGAGCCCGGGCAATATTTATCGCTGGCCGTGTCGCCACGCGGAAAAGACCTCCGTCGCGCGTATTCTTTTTCGAGCAGTCCGTACACTGACAAACTGCCGGCCATCACCGTACGCCGCGTCGTCAATGGAGAGGTATCCAACTGGCTGCTCGACCATTGCGAACAAGGCCAGCACTTGCTGTCTGCCGGGGTTGCCGGCCAGTTTTTACTGCCTTCGCCCTTGCCCCCTACACTGGTCTATCTCGCTGCCGGCAGCGGTATTACGCCGGTAATGAGCCATTTAAAAACCCTTTTTGCTGCTGAAAACGGCCCGAAAGTGTTGCTGGCTTATGCCAATAGCGACAGCAGGCACAGCATTTTCAAATCGCAAATCGACCGCTGGATCGAGCAGTACCCCGAACGGTTCCACTGCCGGTATTTTATGAGCAGGGAAAAGGGCGTTCAGAATGCGTATTTCGGGCATTTGCACAAAACAGCCTGGGAAGACTGGCTGACCGAAAATTTTGGCGCCCGCCCAAGCCGCATTCAGCACCGCAACACGGTGATTTTCCTGTGCACCCCCTTCCCCTTGATGCGCATGGCCCGCATGAGCCTGCGGGTGCTCGACTTCCCGGAGCGCAACATCCGGCAGGAAATATTCCGTCCCGAACGCACCCCGCCCGCCCGAATACCCGACCCAAGCCGCACGCACATCATACAGGTGCGCAGGGGCGACGAACGTATCGAATTCAGCACGTTCGAAGGCGAAACCATCCTCAATGCGGCACTTCGGCAGGGCATCGACCTGCCCTACACCTGCAAGGCAGGCGTGTGCCTCAGCTGTCTTGCCCAATGCAGGGAAGGCGCGGTCGACCTTGTTTTTGCCGAAAACACCCGGCATGAGGGAGCCGGCAGCATGATCAATACTTGTATCGGCTATGCCGCAAGCGAGCGGGTCGTGCTGGATTTTGAATAAAGAACAGGCAGCAGCAGTGCGGCAGTCGAATTACTTTTGCGCGGCTTCCATGCCGGCAAAGCAGGCAAATACCCCTGGTTTGAAGTCCGACATTCCGAATTTGAAATTTTGAACGCCCATGATTATCGTACAGGATAAAATCGTCAGCGACGATGTGGTAGAGGAACAATTTATCTGCAACCTTAACGCCTGCAAGGGCGCCTGCTGTTGGGAAGGCGATTCGGGCGCTCCGCTGGAAGAAGCAGAATTGCCCATCCTGAAAGCCATTTATAACGATATAAAACCTTTTTTGAGCCCCGCAGGCATTCAGGAAATCGAGCGACAGGGTACGGCTGTCTGGTTTGAAGAAGCCGGGGAATGGGGCACTACGCTGATCGACAACGGCCCTTGCGCCTACATGACGACCAACGCGCTGGGCGTCGCTCAATGTGGCATCGAAGCGGCGTGGAAAGCAGGGGTGATTGAATTTCAAAAACCCATTTCCTGTCATTTGTACCCGATCAGGGTCAAAAAAAACCTCGATCAGGGCTTTGAAGCCCTCAATTACGACCGCTGGGATATTTGTTCGGCAGCCTGCGAACTGGGCCGCCAGGAAAAAATGCCGGTGTACCGTTTTTTACGCAGCGCCATTGTCAGGAAGTATGGCGAAGGTTTTTACGAAGCGCTCGACGGAGCCGCACAATTCCTGCTTGAAGGTGCGGAGGAAAGCGGGGAACAGGAATAAAACACTTTTAACACACCGTTTGCGAGCCTAATTCTTTCCTCTTTTGCCGATCACGAGGCGCAGGCACATTTTATCGCGCAAGATTCGGTTGACTGTTCGGTCGTAAAGCCGTCCGGTATCAGCGTGCAGGTCGTTCATGCCGTGGGAGTACAGAAACTCGGGTTGCAGGCGCCATTTTCCCCAGCCAAATTCGAGACCCAGCCCCAGGTCAATGCCCAGACGCTCCCGCGAGAGCGCTACACCGCTTTGCGGCTGTCCGGAAGCCACATTCAGTCCGAGTCGGCCGCCAAAAAGTATGCTGCTGCGCATCGGCATGTTTCCGAAAGGTTTGCTGAAAACCAGATGGACGGGCAGTTCAATTTCTGAAAATACGTAGCGAATACGCTCGGCGGGGCGGTTATCGGCCCACAAAACAGCATGATGCGCGGCGTAGGAAAAAGCCAGTTCGGGCTGGAAAAACAGGTTTTCATAAAGTGGGAAACGCATAAGCGCCCCAAGCGTCAGGCCGGCTGCTTCCTGCTGAAAATCGATCCACGGCGCAGAAGGATCACTGCTCCCCGAGCCTGCTCCCAGCAGGTTGTACTCTGCTCCGGCAAAAAACATCAGGCGTTTGGGCCCGGCCGGCGTATCGGTTTGGCCGCTCAGGCGGATGGCCAGCAGCAGACAGACAAACAAATGGATTTTTTTCATCGGTGCCAATCGAAGGGAAGTTGTTACTTCGCTCTTCATGTTGCCTCTGACGCTCGTACGCACAGCCGGGTTGCCCCTGAACGCCCTGTCAAGTCTGGGGGGCGATTTTGATGCCGAATGCTTAGCCCTGTCGGCGGCCGAAACGGTGCTGGAGACCACTGCAGCGGCCCTGCGATCGGCCTTCGATGACGCACTCGAAGATCTGCCCGACATTCCGCTGCGCACCGATGTGTACAATGCGCGCCGCATGTTTTTTACCAAAAAACGGCTCCCGGCGGCGCTTCCCGAAACGTTTCCGACGGCGGTTTTATCAGCCGCCCGTCAATGGAAGAGTGCCGGCCTAGATCTGCAGGCGGCTCGTGAACAGCTCGCCAGTCGTTATGCCGCCGTTTTACAGGACAACATGGATGCCCTCAAAATATGGAGCAACGACGTTTCCTTCCGGCGATCTTTGTTGTTTGCCAGTCACGACCTTTTGAATCAAATATCTGATTTTCAACACAATAAATCTGATTTTTCACAAAAAAAACAACGCCGCCTGGCCCTCTCACTGGCAAAGTACATCAGCCGGGGAGCGGCCAAAACCTCGCCGTTCAGCCGCCTCACCACGCTGTCGTTGTTTCGGCCCGGGCAGGAAAACGGCGAGGCGCCGCCCGGCGCCTGGCAATCGGCACGGGCGGTAGTGAGCCCCAACGTTGCGCTGCTCCCGTTTTTTTACGAAGCCCTGTTGAAAGCGCCCTCTTTTTACCATGCCTTGCCACTGGCGGTCAACCCTTCCCTGTTCATCGAGGAAAATGGCCAGGAGCCGCCGAAGTACAAATGGTTGTATTTCGACGGGGTGCAGGAGAGTTTTCAGCACATGAACGTTCATCCGCTGGTCGCGTATTTGTTGTCTGAAATGGCGCGGGCGCCCGGGCCGGTGTTGTTTGGCGAACTCGTCGCGCTGCTTGACAAAATGTACCAGGGGCCGCCCGGGGAGCGGGAGGCCATCGTCGGCGAACTGATCGACACGGGGCTGCTGGAATGGCAATGGCCCGAACGCGGGTTTTCGCCTTCCTGGTGCGGTGCGCTGTACCAGTTTCTTGGTTTTTTGCCGGGCGCGGAGCCGTTGGTCGTGGATGCGGCCGCCTTGTTGCAATGGCTGCGCACGGCGGCACGGGTGTTGCCGCATCAGGAGGAGGCGCAAGCCCTGGAAACGCTGAGCGAAACCATGCGGCAAGTGCACGCTTTTTTTGAACGCTACGGGATTGACCTGCCGGGCATTGCGGCCGAACAATTGTTCTACGAAGATGTGGAAACGGAAGTGCAGGCCGCCTTGCCGGAGGAAGCGCTTCAACACATCGTGCGTGAATTGAAAGACTGCTGGCAACGCAGCCCCATGCACCGGCAAACGCCGCTCAAGGCGCGGCTGCATGCTTTCGCAAGGCAGATTGCAGGCGATTCGCCCCCCCTGGATTTCATGGCCTTTTGTGAGGCATTTATCCGTGAAAAAGAACAGGTTTATCAGCAAAACAAAGAAGACTCGGCGCTTTTTTCGCCACGTTTTTCAGGCAAAATCGGCGCTCTGATACAGGTATTCCGTGAAAATGACCAGTGGCGCGCGGTCGTGAACGGCCTGTTTCCGGGCGGTGGAAAATTGTGGGCCCGCTGGCAGCATCTCTTTCCCGCGTCGGCGCAAAAAACGCTGGCAGAATGGTGGCCCGCAGACGCGGCGCCTTTCCCCTGGCAGCACTGGAGCAACACGAGCTTCCACTCTCAGCCGGGCACTCGGCACCTGGCCGTGCCAGGCGGCAGATCGCCCGGGGGCAATGCACTCAGGTTGAACGGGCTTTCCGTCGTCGTCAAAGCGCACGATATTTTCCTTTACGACCGTCAAATCCAACGACAAATCAACTTTGTCGATCTGGGACTGGAAGCGCCCGACTCACGCCCGCCCGTCGTCCAGATTCTTTGGCATCTCGGCAGCCCGAGGGTATCGAAAGAAGTGCTGCTGGACGGAGGAAATCGATGGGAGCGCCTCGAATCAGGCGCCTTGTTTCGCCCGAGGCAGGAGTCTGGCGCACTCGTCCTTGAAAGAGCGGCCTGGCAAATCGCGGTTCCGAACGCTCCCCGGGAACCCGTCGCCGCCTTTTTATTCCTGCGCGGCATACTGGAGCAACACGGGGCGCCGAAACGTTTTTTTGCCCGTTTTCCGGGCGAAAAACCGCAATATATAGACCGGGACAGCCCCGTGCTGATGCAATTGTTGTTCAAAAAACTGCACCAGCACGGGGGAAAACTTTTTCTGGAAGAAATGCTGCCTGCTCCGGAGCAAAGCATCGTCGGGCACGAAGACAAACTGCACGCGGCGGAATTTGTGATCGAATTTGAAGTGTAGCGTTGAACACTCGGACTTGCCTCAAATGATATCCCGGCCGGGCGGCTCTTACAGTCGGGGTTATTGACGCACGATCTCAAGAACCGCCGTTTGCCCGTTGGCCTCAAGACGAAGCCAGTTGATCCCCGAAGCGAGCTGATCGGCGGAAACCGGCCAGACGGAATCGCCCTGGGGCATTTGCCGAACTTCCTCCGACAGCAAGCGCCCCGAAGCGTCGATGATACCGAGCTTGCACACGGCGGGACGCACCAGCGACAAACGGATTTGCACGGATTGTTCTGCCGACACTGGATTGGGACTGGCCTCCAGCAAACTGCCATCGGCCAGCGTCTGCACCGAAGTAGCGGCAGGGCCTGTGCGAAACACGCCGTCCATCATTTCTGCGCAGCCCACATACGCATTGAACGGGCGAACGCGCCAGTGGTATATCTTGTTGGGACTCAACGCCTGCGGCACCAGCAACTGGCTTTCCGTGGTGATGTATTCGAGCGACAAAGGCGTGGTATAGGACGGGACGAGGTCGAGCTCGACCAGATAGTGGGTAGCGCCGGCCACGTCGAGCCAGTCGAGTTGAATATTGGTATTGCCCGGAAAGTAAAAACTGGGCGGCGGCGACACCAGCAAGTCGGGCGGGGTGATGATTTCCGTGGCAACCGGCGTAAAATTGAGGTCGAGATTGGCCTGATCAGGCGAAGCCAGTTCGGCGTTCATCACTGCAAATTGCCCGGGCGTAAACTGGTAATCGGTACATCCGAAAAAATAGCCCATGAGGTTGTTTTCCATCGGATCCACCAGCACGCCGTTGGGGTCGAGCGCGCCGCCGGTGTACGGCGCGCAGTCAAAGTTGCTGAACAGGTAATCGGGCGGCGTATCACAAATCATATCGCCCGCGACACTGCAGTTGGAACCGTCCATCAATTCGACAGGGATGCCGCCGATGGAATCGGGCGCCTGCGGCCAGCCGGGAGACAACGGGGAAAAAGGCACGCCCCAGCTGAAAAACGGGTGCAAAAGGCTGAAATAATGGCCGAGTTCGTGCGTAACGAGATGGATGTAGCCGTCACTTTCGGTGCCTCGTGCCAGTACAATCCAGTTTTGCAAAGGAGAATAATACGCCCCCCCGTCGCCGAAAGGGCTGTCCCAGTCGTTGGCGCCGACATTAAAAATATTGATCGCTGCCGGCTCCTTATGGGTTTGCATGATCAGGCTGGAAGCGGGCTCCAGCGGATCGTCGTACACCAGCGAACTGTTGATAGAGGTACCGAACAGGTCGGCGCCGTATAGGTAAAACTGGATGTCGCCGTCGAGAAAATAGTCGTTGACGGAGCAAAGCTGATCGAGCACCCGCCGCATTTTGATACGGCCCGTGCCGCCCGTTTCGCCTACCAGGTGAAAACGGAGGGGGACATAGGTGATCGAACGCTGGGCGGCAGCCGGCTGGGCGTCCACATTGCGGCGAAGACGCGCTTGCTGAAGCGGAATTTCTGATTCGTTGATACAGGGAAGCGGCTTTTGCGCGGCAAGCCAGGCCGGAAGCAGCAGGGCTGCCAGGGTGTAGAACAGATTCTTCATGCCTTACAGGTTTGGTGATGATGTTTGTGTCAAAATTAACACAAAAGACCGGTGCTGCCGGGCTGGTGGTTGGGCGAATTCGCCTTTTTTGTCAAATTACAATATAAACATCCGGCGCACTCCTAACAGTACGCCGGATGCTCGAATTCGGAAGGGCAATGGATTACCTTACTGTTTCAATACTTCACCGCTCATACCCATCAGTCCCATCATCCAGGCATATTCCATGGCGCGTTCCTTGAGTACCTCGAAGCGGCCCGAGGAGCCGCCATGCGAACCGCTCATATTCGTTTTAAAAAGCAAAACGTGCTGGTCGGTTTTTTTATCGCGCAGGCGGGCGACCCACTTGGCCGGCTCGAAATACTGCACCTGGGAGTCAGCAAAGGAGGTGAGCACCAGCAGGTTCGGATAGTTTTGCGCCTTTACGTTGTCGTAGGGCGAATACTGTTTCATGTAGTTGTATTCTTCTGCATTGGCCGGGTTGCCCCATTCGCCATACTCCCCGGTTGTCAGCGGGATAGAGGGGTCGCTCATGGTGGTGAGTACATCCACAAACGGCACGCCGGCGATGATGCCTTTGTATTGCTCCGGCGCCATATTGGCCACTGCGCCCATGAGCAGGCCGCCGGCCGAACGGCCCGATGCAAAAAGCCGGTCGGCGGAAGTGTATTTTTGATCGCAAAGCGCTTTGGAGCAGTCGATGAAATCGGTGAAGGTGTTCATCTTGTGCTGCATTTTGCCATTTTCATACCACGAATACCCCATTTCCATGCCGCCCCGGATGTGGGCGATGGCGTACACGAAGCCCCGGTCGAGCAAACTCACGGCATTGCGGTTGAAGCCGGGATCGTAGGAGAAGCCGTAGGAGCCGTAGCCCATCAGCAGACAGGGCGCGCTGCCATCGCGTTTGACGCCCTTGCGGTACACCAGCGACACGGGCACCAGGGCGCCGTCGCGGGCTTTGACGCGCACGAACTCCGTAACGTAGTTATCGGCATGGAAGTCGCCGAGCACGGGCTGTACCTTTTTCACTGTTTTTTGCCGGCTGACAGGGTCGTAGTCAATCACCGTGGCAGGTGTTTTAAGGGAGGAAAAGTTGTAGCGCAGCACCCTGGAGTTGAAATCCGGGAGAGGGAAAATATTGGCGTCATAGGTGGGTTCGCCGAAGTCGAGGTAGTGTTCGCTTTTGTCGCTCCAGCGGATGATGCGGATTTGTTTCAGCCCGTCCTTGCGTTCGCCCACGACGAGGAAATCCTGATACACATCCACGCCGGAAAGCAGCACATCGGGCCGGTGGGGCAACATTTCTTTCCAGTTGGCCGGGGCGGGGTCGTTGTCGGGAGCCGTCATGAGGCGGAAATTCTGCGCATTCCAGTTGGTCCGGATGATAAACTGATCGCCCCAATGGTCCACATCGTAGTAGAAGCCTTTTTCACGCGGCCGGATCAGGCGAAACTCGCCCGTCGGGTTATCGGCGGAGAGGTAGTGGTTTTCAACGGTTTCGGTGTAGGCATGGGTGATAAAAACAAACTTGTCGTCTTTTGATTTACCCAGATAGGCATACACGGTTTCGTCGGTTTCGGTGTACACCAGGGCGTCTTTTTTAGGGGAGGCGCCCATTTCATGCCGCCAGATTTTGTCGGTTCGCAGCGTGACGGGGTCTTTGGTATCGTAAAAAAAGTATTTACCGTCGTTCGACCAGGCAGAGGTGCCGGCGGTTTCGAACTCGTCGGGCAAGGTACGGCCGGTTTGCAGGTCGAGGAATTTGCCTTTGAACAGGTTACGGCCGGTGTAATCGACGAGGTAGTAAAGGATGCGGTTGTCGGGGCTAAGGCTGAGCCCTTCCACGGCGCAGTAGTCATGGCCTTTCGCCATTTCATTGACGTCGATCATCAGCTCCTCGGCCGCTTCGAGCTGGCCTTTTTTGCGGCAATACACGGGGTATTCCCTGCCCGTTTCGAAACGGGTATAATACCAGTAGCCGTTTTTGAAATAGGGAACGGAGTTGTCGTCCTCTTTGATGCGGGCGCGCATTTCCTCGTACAACTGTTCCCGAAGGGCCTTTACAGGCGCCAGTACGGAGTCGGCGTAGCGGTTTTCCGCATCGAGATAAGCCCGCACATCGGGGTTGTCGCGTTCGTTGAGCCAGTAGTATTCGTCGCTGCGTTTGTCGCCGTTGGCGGCAACCAGTTCTTTGGGCTTTTGAGCGGGATGAGGGGCCGAGAATTGTTCGGGATGAAAAGCGGATGGAGGCATGGGTGTTACGACAGAAGTAGTTTCGGCAGATTTATCCGGCTGACCGCAGGAGGCCCACAGCAGCAACAAGACGGGGGAAAGAAAACGTAAAGATTTCATCTTCAATATTTTGATAGAGGTTTTAACTAGTGGTAAATGTATAACAGGGCTCCATTTGACCAAAAATAAAAACCGAATACCTTCACGTTTCAATCTTGTATCGACATGAAAAATCTGTTCTCGTCACTTCTTTTGTCTCTCTGCGGCAGCACCCTGCTTGCTCAAACGCCGTACATCAGTTACCTGACCGGCGACCCGGCCGACGTCGCCGCCACCCCGCGAGGCGGCATCGTGCTCATGGGCGGCGCGGGCGAAGTGGACAATGCCATGCGCTGGTTTCTCGAACAAAGCGGCGGCGGCGACATTCTGGTGCTGCGCGCCAGCGGCGCCGACGGGTACAACGACTATCTCTACGACGAGCTGGGCGTATCGGTCAATTCCGTGGAAACCATCGTCACGCCCACCCAGGCCGCTGCCGACCATCCCTACGTGATCCAGCAGATATACAACGCCGAAGCCCTCTGGATTGCCGGGGGCGACCAGGCCAACTACGTCGATTTCTGGAAAGATGGCCCGGTGGAAGACGCCATTCGCTACCTGATTCACGTCAAAAAAGTGCCGGTCGGCGGGCTTAGCGCCGGCATGGCCATTCAGGGCGACGCCTATTTTTCCGCGATGAACGGCACCGTCCTCTCCGCCGAGGCGCTGGCCAACCCGTATGCCCCTGAAATGACCATCGGCTACGGCGATTTTCTGGATCACCCCATCCTTAAAGACGTCATTACCGACACCCACTACGACGATCCCGACCGCCGTGGCCGCCACCTGGCGTTCCTGGGCCGGTTGGCCGAAGATTACGGCATCCGCGCCAAAGGCATCGCCTGCGAGGAATACGTGGCAGTTTGTATCGATACGCTGGGCATAGCGCATGTGTACGGCAATTACCCCAATGAGCCCGACTACGCCTGGTTTGTACAAACCAACTGCGCCAACGCGGATTTTACCCCGGAAAACTGCCTGCCCGGGCAGCCGCTGAACTGGGTCCGCAACAATGCCGCCGTGCTGGCCCTGCGCGTGTCCGCCCGGCCCGACGGGGCCAATACCTTTGATCTCAACGACTGGGAAACGTTCGGCGGCCCCGACCTTTCTTTCTGGTCCAACTGGTATTCCGCCGATGGCATCTTCACCGCAACATGGCCCGGCACTGCCCCCGACTGCGCCACCGCTACACACGAACCCCGCGCAACACCCGCCCTGCGCCTCTGGCCGGTGCCTGCCGACGAGGTGCTTTATCTGGCGGCAGAAGGGATGGAAGGGCCCTCATCCGTGGTCATTGCTGACATGATGGGGCGGCAGGTATTGGAAACAACCGCGATGGATGGAAAGGCGGAGATCAAGGTAGGCAGCTTGCCGACGGGGGTTTACGTCGTAATGATTGACAAACATATTTACGGCAAACGCATCGTACTGAAATAAGCTGACCGTATCCTGACCGGCCAGAAAACGCAATGTTCGACCTTTCCCGAATCAAGCGCACCAACCAGCATTCATACGCGACATGGAAGATCTGACTACGAAACACCCCCACGACATCGCCGAGCAGATCGAATTGCTGACGCCGGAAGAGCAAACCATTGCCTTCCTCCTGCTGCCGGGCGAACTGGAAAGCGAGGTATTCACCTATTTTGACAATGCAACCCAGGAACGAATCCTGCAAAGCCTGGGGAGCAACCAGATTGCAGCATTGCTGGAAACCATGCCGCCGGATGACCGCACCCGGCTTTTTGAAGATTTCCCGGACAACCTGATCAAAAACGCGGTTTTCCTGCTGGGCGAAGAAGAGCGGAGGGTAGCCCTGACACTTATCGGGTATCCGGAAGATTCCGTAGGCCGCATGATGACGCCCTATTACATACAGGCGAGCCCGGAATGGACGGTTTATCAAACCCTTCAGCGGATAAAAAAATTTGGCAAAAAAGCCGAAACGCTTGATTTCGTGTATGTGATAGACAACCAGCAGCGGCTGGTGGATGACATCAAAATCGGCAAGCTGCTCATGGCCGAACCCGAAGACACCATCGAATCGCTGATGGATTCCAGCTTCGTTTGTCTGTCGAGCACGGATACAAAAGAGGACGCCATCATTACTTTTGAAAAATACGACCGCTCGGCGCTCCCGGTTATTTCCCAGAACGGCGTACTGGTCGGCATCGTCACGGCCGATGACATCCTGGATACGATCGAGGAACGCGACACGGAGGACATTCAAAAATTTGGCGGTTTGGAAGCCCTCGACCTGCCCTACGTGGAGACTCCGATATTTACAATGATCCGTAAACGGGCCGGCTGGCTGATTATCCTCTTTCTCAGCGAAATGCTGACTGCTTCGGCCATGGGTTATTTTGAAGAAGAAATCCAGAAAGCGGTGGTGCTGGCCCTGTTTATTCCGCTGATTATTTCCAGCGGCGGCAATTCGGGTTCTCAGGCCGCCACCCTCATTATCCGGGCAATGGCCTTGCAGGAAATAACCCTGCGAAACTGGTGGTTTGTGCTGCGCAAGGAAATTCTGAGCGGGCTGGCCCTGGGGGGCGTGCTGGGCCTCATCGGCTTTATCCGCATCCTCGTCTGGCAGCAATCGGGGATTTACGATTACGGCGATCACTGGCTGAATGTTGCGTTGGCCGTATCGGTCTCGCTGGTCGGCATTGTGCTGTGGGGCACCCTGTCCGGCTCCATGATTCCGTTTATCCTGAAACGTTTCAGGCTCGATCCCGCTACCTCTTCGGCGCCGTTTGTGGCAACCCTGGTGGACGTGACCGGCCTGATCATTTATTTTTCCATTGCAGCGATTTTTCTCAGTGGAAAAATCATGTGAGCCCGCGCCCCCCTACCCTTTGAACGTGAAGGTGTAATTCGCCCAGAAATTCCACAGGGTCACCACCCCGGTCGCTACCAGTTTGGCGAGGTAAAAATTGGTGCGCATCCGCTCGGTGAGTACGTAAATAATGGCGTTGTTGATCGCCAGGCCGACCAGGGAAGCCAACAGGAATTTGGAAAACTGCATGGCCACCTGCGGGTCGTGGCTGTGGAAGGTCCAGATTCGGTTGAGCACGTAATTGCTGGCTACGGCACACAGAAAGCCGGTCGTATTGGCGACATATTTGTTGAGCCGGGCTTTTTCTTTCAGCAACCAGGTGATGCCGAAATCCACAAAAACGCCGGAAAATCCCACGACGCCGAATTTGAGGAATTTGATCAGTAGTTCATTATTCATGGGTTCCTGTCGATACTTCCGCCGCAGGCCGGCGGTTGGTGAAAAGGGTTCGGATTAAACCTGCCGTGAGCGCCATCCATAACGCGATACAGGGCACGGCTTTCAGGACGTAGGGTTGCACCCATTGTTCGCGCACAGCCCGGGGAAAAACATCGGTCGGGGTGAGCGAGACAAAAACAAACGCGATCCAAAGTGCGGCAGTCTGCCATCGTGCAGGGCGCTCTTGCGCCAGGTACCACAGCGCAACGCCGCTCAATGCAATCACAAAGGTAGGCGACTCGGCCTTGTGATTGAAAATTACCACCCAGATCAGTACCGAAGCGGCCAAAAGGCTGCGGCGTAACGTATCCGGCGACCGGTACACTGCGAGGGCGCTGGCGCCAAGCAGCAGCAGGCCGGCTCCGGTCACGGCGTTTTTTTCGGGCAACCAGCCGAACCAGCTGTGCAGCCAGCCGCTTACCGAAAGTCCGAGCGACACGGCATGGTCCTGCTGCAACAATTCGCCCCACCAACGGTACACCTGCAGCGTTTGGGCCGGCGTCAGCACCAGCAGGGGCAACAGCAAAAAAGCCAGACCCCAGCCCAGTCCGGCAAGCAGGAAGCGGCCTTTGCCGCCATAAGCCGGCGCCCAAACTGCGGCAAAAATACCGAAGATTTTGAGGAAGGCGCCGGCTATCGCCCACAAAGCCCCCCGCCCGGCGCGCCCGCGTTCGAAGGCGATAAAAGCCCACAACAGCAATGCGGCGGTGAGCCCATTACTCTGGCTGTTTTGCAGCGAAGTGATCAGTTCAAGCAATACGAACCAGGCCATAAAACGCCGTTTGCGGGCATCCAGCACAGGCAAAGCCAAAATGGCGCCGAGCAGACTCAGGGCGTTCAACAGGTTCCAGAGGGGCAAACCCAGCCAATCGGGCAACACCGAAAACGGCGCCATGAACAAGGCAAAGGCAGGGCTGTATTTGAACAAATCCCACTGCTCGGCCGGAAAAGCCGCATAGGGATTCTGCCCGGCCAGGAGGTGGGTGAAAGCGTTGCGGAAAATGACATAGTTCTCGTACGAGGTATAACCTGCGTCGTTGGGGCCCTGCGTCAGTTTTTGCACCGACACGAGCAGGGCTACCAGCGCATATACCACCCAAAGGAAGCGTTCGTCTTTCCAGAAAGTTTTCATCAGTGTCGTTCCTCCGCTTTGGCGTTTTCCTGGGCTTCTTCCACCCCTTCAAGGCTTTTTACCAGCCGGATCAGGTCTTTCGCGCCGATCTGGGCGGGGTCATACGAAATCACCCAGATGTTGTCGGGGCCGGTGCGGCGAACCAGCCGGACGTCGAGCTCCGTGATTTGTCCCATCACGTTGCCCGCGTTGGCGTCGGGCTTGAATTTGACCAGCAATTCAGGCCGGTCCTTGGCAGGCGGCCGATTGGGATTGACGCCCTGCCTGACTTCGTAGCCATGCGCCGTGGCAATATCGATCATCATTTTTTCCAGTTCAAGCAAAGGGGCCGGCCGGTCGATGGTGCCAGTCACAGTTTTGGAGGCTCCGTCTTTCCATGCGGTCAGGACGCCGTAGGGCGCATCTGCCACTTGTGTGGGAATGCGGTCGGGGTATTGCCAGAGATTGACCGATGTGACTTTTTCGCGCAGCGTGGCCAGTTCGGCAGGGCTGACCTGCACGGAGTCGAGACCGGGTTTGACGACGTTGCGCTTGCCCTCGTACACCAGCCAGCCGTCGTTGTAGAACGTGAGGCGATAAACCGGGCAAAAGCCGAAACAGGGGCCCATTTCCAGCTGGGCAAAGGACGTATGACCGGCCCCGGAAGGGTTTTTCTTTTGCGGGCACTGGGCAGCGAGCAGCGGCATCAGGAGAAAAAGCAGGTATTTCATATTGTCTTGTTTAAATAAGGGTTTAGCAAGGTTTATGAGGTTTATCTGGGTTTATTGTTGCAAGGTATGAACCTCAAAATATTTCCTTTCCTGGCGCCACCCAACCCTTTTTTCGAATCCTCAATCACTCAACGCCTGGTCAAAATCGGCGATCAGGTCAGCGGCATGTTCGATACCCACCGACACCCGGATGAGGCCGTCGGTGATGCCGTTTTGCTCGCGCAATTCTTTGACCACATGCAGGTGCGAACTGCTGGCCGGGTGCAACACGAGTGTGTCCACATCGCCCAGAGTTGGCGCCAGGCTGCCCATTTTCAGGGCATTCATGCAATGCAAACCGGCTTTCATACCGCCGCGCAGTTCGAAACTAAGCATGCCGCCGCTGCCGCGCGGCATCTGTTTTTGTGCCAGGGCATGGTCGGGATGGGTTTCGAGGCCGGGGTAATTGACGCGCTCCACAGCCGGGTGCCGGGCAAGGAAACGGGCCAGCGCCAGGGCATTGGCACAGTGCCGCTCCATGCGAAGCGCCAGGGTTTTCATGCCGTTGTGCGTAAGCCATGCTTCGAAAGGCGAGCAGTTGGTGCCTGCGAGTTTCATGGCGCGCCAAACCTGGCGGCGCATCAGCTCGCGGTCGCGGCCCACAACCACGCCGGCTATGCTGTTGCCGTGCCCGTTGAGGTATTTGGTGGTGGAATGCACGATAAAATCGACGCCGAAAGCAAAAGGCTGCTGCAAATAAGGCGTGCTGAAGGTGTTGTCGATGGCGCACAACGCCCCCTGCGCATGTGCCAGGGAAGACAAAGCCTGAATATCGACGCAAGCCAGCGTAGGGTTGGCGGGCGTTTCGCAATACAGCAGGCGGATGGCAGCATCCTCGCGGAGCAATGTTTCCACCTGTTGGAGCTCGCGCAGGTCGGCAAACACTGGTTCGATGCCAAACTGACCGAACAAGCCCTTGAGCAACTCGGTGGTGCCGCCGTACAAATTGCCCTGCGTCAGCACTTTATCGCCTTTTTTCAAAATACCCAGCAAAAGTGTGGAAATGGCAGACATGCCGCTGGACGTCATCACGGCATCGGCTTCGAAACCCAGTCCGTGTGATTCGAGCAGGGCAATTTTACGCGCCACGGTATCAACGGTCGGGTTGGCGTAACGGCTGTACACATGGCCGCTTTCAATGTCTTTAAAAATACCGATGCCCTGTTCGATATCCGAAAACGCAAAAGAAGAAGTTGCGTAAATGGGAAGGATATGCGGATCGGTGGTGCGGTTTTCAGGCAGTTCGCGCGCGAGCAGCGAGTCGATATTCATGACAGGAGCGGGTTTGAGTTCAAGGGCAAAGGTACGTGCTCCGTGTGTGCTCTCCCTCGAGCGAGCGCGTCTTCGAGGCGAAAAATCACGCCGCGAAGACACGCAGGGCGCTGTCAGAAACGGGTTAAAAACAGCGTGCTAGTCGCCGGGCCAGAAGTGTTCGCACACTTTGCGCAAAAACTCGCCAGGGCGTGCTTTGGACGACAAAAAGAGCGAGGTGCGCCCGCTGACCTCGTACGGGCTGTCGTCGATCAGTGCATCGGGGCGGTTGTCGCCGTCGAGGTCGCCATACCAGGAAAGGCTGACGGTCGGACTGATTTCAGGCACTTCAGGCGTCACCCACTGCGTAATGTCCTGCCGGGTAGCCGGCTGGGTGGAGTAGTCCAGCACCAGCAATTTGTAATTGTGCAGCTGCACATAATCATCCACAAATTCGGCGCAGCCGGTTGCCGTGAGCACATAGGTCGCCTTGGCCGTAGTGTCGCCTTCCGGGTAGCCCGGGCTGATGCCATAGGTCGCCCCCGGCCCGAGGCCATTATTGACGAAATGGTCGGTCACTTCAAAAACGCCCAGCGGGCCGGCGTATCCGGTCCGAAACGGCCTGACCGATCCGATGATGAACTTGCTGCTTTGTTTCTGATTGGTTTTCAACACTTTGATATTGCCGCCGTAAAACTCGTTGTACTCCTCTTTGGTCCGCACTTCAATTTTGCGGATTTCGTCGGAAAAAGAGTCGCGGGCATACACCCCGTACCAGTTGAGCGGCGGGAGTTCTTCGTCAAAAAACTCGTTTTCGTAGTACAGACCGACCGTCGGGCAAACATAGGCGCCAAACACATAACCCGTTGTGTTTTGGTGTTTTACCTTGTACCACCGATTAAAAATGGAGTCCACTTCGACATATTCGCCATTGAAAGCGACACCTACAAATTGTACAACCGTGCCGCGCGACAGGCTGGCAACTTTTTTGGAGTTGATGTCGGGGCTTTCTCGAAGGTTGAGCGAACTGGCCGTAACCACGTATTCTTCGGGGTAAAAATCCTGGGTCCGGGCGGCTTGCAACAGGAGACAGCAAAAAGCAGTAAGCAGGATATTTTTCATGTATAAAATTTTGACGGCGAAGCAACACGGATTTTGATAAAAACAACCCTTGTGCGTTAAAAAATTATTCGAGCGTCATTACCCTGAATCCAAGCACGCCTCTTCTCACGGGCAACAGCACGGGCTCTCCAGGCCGGGTATTGGGGTAATAAGCCTGTGTTTTGTATTTGAAACGGAGGAGGCGGCCGTTTTCCCGCACATCGAGGTAATAGCCGGTCGGTCGCATTTTTTCGCCTTTCAAAAGCCCGTAATTGGACGACAGGTAGGGCGCTTCGGCCAGAAATTCAAACGACTGATATTCGCTTTTGCCGCCCAGCCGATTGAGCAGGCTGGCCATTAAAGGCCCGAAAAGCACGGTAAAAACCAGGATGGTCATGAGTTCCGGCAAATGCCTTTCCCAGGGCGTCAGTCGTGCGCGAAAAAAACAGAGCAAAGCGGCGGCCAGTACTGCTCCTCCGAAAAAACCGATGCCTACGAGCCGCCCGACATCAATGGTGTTGAACAGCACCGGAAATTCCCGGACGTAAAGCCCGATCAGGCCGAAAAAAACAACGACGCCGGCCAGCGCCGTGGCATAAAATACAGGACCGGGTTTGTTTTCCATAAACTCAGCATTATTGTGTCGCAACCGAATGAAGTTTAAACGGTTTATTACGCCGCGAATGTCCGATCCTTCATGCTAAAAATTGCTTTTTCGCCCACCTACAAATACGAATTGCCCGAAGGACACCGCTTCCCGATGGCAAAATACGAACTTGTACCCGATCAGTTGCTCTACGAGGGCACGGTGCGCGACGACAATTTTTTCCATCCCGGGCTGCTCGACGAAACAACCGCCCTGCTCACGCACACCCCCGACTACTGGCGGAAACTCAATGAAATCAGCCTTTCCGACAGGGAAATCAGGGCGATCGGCTTTCCGATCAACGAGAAGTTCATGCATCGAGGCCGCCATATTGCACAGGGCACTATTGAATGCGCCCTTTTTGCCCGCAGTCATGGTGTGGCGCTCAACGTGGCAGGCGGCACACACCATGCTTTTGCCGACCGCGGCGAGGGCTTCTGCTGTTTCAACGACCAGGCTGTTGCCGCCAATTACCTGCTGCACCACCGACTGGCGCAGCGCATCCTCATCGTCGATCTGGATGTGCATCAGGGCAACGGCACGGCATCCATTTTCAGGGAGGAACCCCGGGTTTTTACGTTTTCGATGCACGGAGAGCGCAACTATCCGCTGCGCAAGGAGCAATCGGACCTCGATATCGGCCTGCCCGACGGCCTCGACGATGCCCCCTACCTCCGACTGCTGCGCAATACCCTGCCCCGTCTGATCGACGAATTTCAGCCGGATTTTGTGTTTTATCAAAGCGGCGTCGATATTCTCGACACCGACAAACTCGGGCGACTGGCCGTAAGCCGCGAAGGCTGCCGCGAACGCGACCGCATCGTGTTTGAATATTGCAGGCAGTACCGCCTGCCCGTCGCGGCAAGCATGGGCGGCGGGTATTCACCCCGGCTTGCCGACATCGTGGAAGCGCACGCCAACACCTTTCGTATGGCCCAGGAAGTGTTTTTTTGAAAAAAAGTAATTCCCGGCAGAAAAAAGTAGTCCTTCTTTATTTTTTTCAAAACGGAGACTTACCTTTGCAGCCCGAAATTTTATCGTAAATATTTATCACTAAAAGGAGTATTTTCCATGTTGATCGTTGAAGTAAAAGACGGCGAAGCCATTGACAAGGTGCTGAAAAAGTACAAGCGCAAATTCGAGCGCGCCGGCATTCTTAAAGAACTGCGTCGCCGCAAGAACTTCACCAAGCCTTCGGTTACGCGTCGTACCGAGGTACTCAAAGCGGTTTACAAAGAAGAAATGTACGGCAACAAGAACGATTGATTCGTTCAGACAGCCTCTTCGGAGGCTCTCGGTTTTCCTTCATTTTCAAGATATTACAGGCAGTTGTCGTGTACGATAGCTGCCTTTTTCCGTTTTCCTGAGCCTGCATTTCAGGCAATTTCTCCGGGGGCTTCTCCGGTTTCCGGCGCCACAACCTCCTCTTCTGCGCCGTCCTTCTTTTTCTTCTTTTTGCGGAATACCTTTTTCACTACAACGGCAATTGCCGGAATGGCCTGAATGAGCATCGGCACCAATGCGCGCAGGGTGCGGGCGGTTCGCGGATTTCGGGCGAGGGTATTGATGGCAAAATCGGTCACCAGCCGGATGCCGGCCGGGTTTTCAATAATGGCGCGGAGCAAACCGGGCTCGTTGGGTCTTGCAAACGATTTCAGGGTGTAGTGCAACAGGCGGGCAGGCGTCAGGTCTTCTTTCAGGTCGCCCAGGGTTTGATTCAGTTCCAGGCGCTGCGTCTGCAGTTTTTCAGCGAGTTGCTGTTTCCGTTGCAACAGCTCTTTCAGGTTGTCAACATCAACTTTCCTTCGGAAGATCTTCATCGCTCAAAATGTTTTGAATGATTTTCTCGCGCACCATCGGCCGGATCAGGTAGTAAGAAGCCAGTCCGAACGGGATAAAAATGATGGCCGAAAGTGCAAAGCCGCCCGCCCGGTTGCCGATCAGGTCGCCGACCCAGATCGCCAGCGCCACGCACAGAAAAAACAGGACCATGATAAAAAACAGGCCGGCTACCAGGGTAGCGATCAGGGTGGAAACCACGGCCGACATTTTTTCGGTAAACGTGAGGGAGGCGTACTCCCAGCGTGTTTCGAGGTGTTCGAGCAGCTGTTTGCTCAATTTTTCAAACCTGGCGCTTGGTCCGAAGAAATCTTCGGGATCGGAATCGGGTGTCATAATTGCCTGCTGGATCGATGGGAACAAAAGCGGTATGGCAACAAAGATACACCCGCAGGCGACAAGCTGTGCGGCTTTTCAACATCAGAATTCTGTGCAGCTGTGCTCGAAATTTGCCAATTTTGAGGCCGGAAATCGCGCCATGTTTTACGAAGAAAGCTTTTACCAGTACCTCGCCCTCGAGCGCAGGTTTTCGCCGCATACGCTGTCGGCCTACCGCCGCGACCTTTCGCAGTTCATCGCTTTTGTGGGCGAACGTTTTCAGGTAAGCGAGGTCGGCGCCGTGCGCCACGGCCACGTGCGAGCCTGGATCGTTCAGCAAATGCAGGCCGGGCAAAGCCCGCGCAGCATCAATCGCCGGCTCTCCTGCCTCAAATCCTATTTTAAACTCCTGCGCAAACGCCGCCTGGCAGCCAACGACCCGCTCAAAAAAGTCGTGGCGCCGCGCACCGGAAAGCGCCTTCCCGTATTCGTGCCCGAACCGCAGGTGAACCAGTTGCTGACCCGTATCGAGTTCGGCGACGACTACCAGGGCCTTCGCGACCGCGTCATTCTCGAAATGCTGTATGCCACGGGCTTGCGCCGCAGCGAGCTTTCCCTGCTGAAAATCAGCGATATCGACATGGGCCGTTTTGTGCTGCGCGTGCAGGGCAAGGGCGGCAAGGAACGGATCGTGCCCTTTGCGCATTATCTCGCCCGCCTGATTGAAAATTTCCTTGAAAAACGCCGCGCCGAACACCCGGGCGCCGGCGAGCCCTGGCTGCTGCTCAACCGCAAAAGCGCTCGCATGAGCCCGGAAAACATTTACAGCGTGGTGCACAAATACCTTTCGCTGGTCACCACTGCCGAGCAAAGAAGCCCGCACGTGTTGCGCCACTCTTTTGCCACCCACCTCTCCGACCACGGCGCCGACATCAACGCCATCAAGGAACTGCTCGGACACGCCAACCTGGCCGCCACCCAGATTTACACCCACAACAGTATCGAAAAACTGCGCAAGGTGTACGAACAGGCTCACCCCAAAAGCAAGGACGACGAATCCTGAATCCCGTATCGTAACAATCCGCTAACGACCGGTGATAAATTGGCGTTAAACCCCTCTTTTCCATGCAGCCCGAGCAGCATTTCACGCGTAATTGCAGCAAAAATCAGTTCAAACCATGCGTGCAATTTACCTGCTGCTTTTGGGCGCCCTGACACTGCTCGGCGCTTGCAGCCCGACCCTGACCCCCTTTTCCCGCGAGCTTTACGAATCGCAAAACTGGACCGACTCCGACCTCCAGCGCATCCAGTTTTACCTGTCCGACGACCTTACGATCTACCGTTACGTCGATGAGGAAAACGGCTACAAAATTTCCAGCGGCGAAATCAAGATCCGCGACGGCCGCAAGGTGCAACAGATCCGTTTCCGGCGGGGCACCCCGGGCGTGTTCCTGTTCCGCCCGAAGGAGGACCACTTCGCCATCAGCTTCGAAAACAAGGACGACACCCACTACCTGATGTTCGGGCCCAATCCCAAAATCAACGGTGAATACCAGCTGATGGCTTCCGAATGGAACCGCCGCAGCGGCAAGGTGACCTATGCCGGCGAAAAATTCCAGACCGACTCGGACGTCATCCCTCGCCTGCTCGTCAATCTCAAACGCGAAGGCGTGTACAAACAGGAAAATCGCACGGCCTCGGGCCGTAAGGTGAAAGGTTGAGATAAAAGCCCGGCAGTCTCGCTGTGGACGGGGCAAATGCCCCGCCCGACACGGCTGCCGGGCTTTTAAAACAAAATATGTTAATTCAATGCGCGTCGGACAGCGTTGAAATACTACTTTTGCGAATCACTATCCCAGGGCTGCCACTATGCTAAAACGCCTCCGTATTCGCAATTACGCGCTGATCGACGCACTGGAAATTGATTTCTCCGAGCGGCTCACCATCATCACCGGTGAAACCGGTGCCGGAAAATCCATTCTCCTGGGCGCCCTCGGGCTCGTGATGGGTGAGCGCGCCGACAGCAAAACTTTTTACAACGACCAGGAAAAATGCGTGGTGGAAGCCGAGTTCGATGTGGCGAAATACGACCTGCGGGAATTCTTTGACGAACACGAACTCGACTACGATCACGAACTGGTCGTGCGCCGCGAAGTTGTGCCCAACGGCAAAAGCCGCGCATTTGTCAACGACACCCCGGTCAACAACCAGGTGCTTCAGCGCCTTACCGAAGCGCTGGTCGATTTGCATCAGCAATTCGATGTGCTCGACATTCACAACGTCAATTTCCAGTTGCGGATGATCGATGCGCTGGCCGACAACCAATTGATTCTTAAAGACTACCAACAGGGTTACCGGCGCTACGCATCCGATCGGCGCCGACTTGCCGACCTCGTCGAGGCCAGCCGCTCGGGCGAAAAAGAACTCGATTTCGTGCGCTTCCAACTCGAGGAACTGCATAAGGCCGGCCTGGCCGAAGGCGAGCAAGAATTGCTCGAAGACGAGCTTTCCCGCCTTACCAATGCCGAGGATATCAAACGAACCTACGGCGCGGCGTTCAACTACCTGGCCGAAACCGAACAAAACATTGTCGGCCAACTCCTTGAAATACAACGGACTATGTCGGCCACCCGAAAAATTTCGACCGACCTGAACGGCCTGAGCGAACGCCTCGAATCGGTCATCGCCGAATTGCAGGACCTTGCCAAGGAATGCGACCGCGTCAGCGAAGCCACCGAGCACGATCCGCAACGCATTCAGGAAGTGCAAGAGCGCCTCAATACCCTTTACAAACTGCAAAAAAAGCACGGACTTGCCTCCGTGGCTGAATTGTTGCGCCTGCAAAACGATCTGGAACAACAACTCGGCGGTTTTACCGACCTGGGCGAAGCCATCGCCCAACTGGAGCAATCGTTGGCTGATCAGGAACGCCATTTGCGCGCCATCGCCGCTTCGCTCCACGAGCGGCGCGTGTCGGTTGTATCGGATTTTGAAGAAAAAGTGCAGTCCATGCTTGCCCAGCTGTCGATGCCCCACTCCCGCCTCAAAGTGGCCGTGGAACCGACGGAATCGCTGGGACCGACCGGCGCCGACGATGTGCAATTCCTGTTTGCTTCCAACGTAGGCAGTCGCTTTTTACCCATCAAGGACGTGGCTTCCGGCGGTGAATTATCACGCCTCACCCTTTGCACCAAAAGCCTCGTAGCCGACGCCATTCCCCTCCCCACCCTCATTTTCGACGAGATCGACTCGGGTGTGAGCGGCGATGTGTCCATGAAAATGGGGCTCATTTTGCGCGAACTAAGCCAGCGCCACCAGGTCGTGAGCATCACCCATACCCCGCAAATCGCCGCGCGCGCCGATCGCCATTACTTCGTGTTTAAAAAAGTGGATGGCGAACGCACCGTCACCAATGTACGCCTGCTCAATGATGACGAAAGGGTCCGCTCCATCGCCGTCATGCTGAGCGGCAACCCGCCGAGCGACGCGGCGCTGACAACCGCCCGCGAACTGGTATCCGGCTAGGATTTCAGCCTTGGCCCGTCAAAAACGCCCTGTTGTTATGGAACTCAAAGATGGTCAACCCACTTTTTACCCTTCCTCCCCGGAAGCCTGGCGCCAGTGGCTCCTCGAGCATCACGCCACGGAAAAAAATATCTGGCTGATTTTCTACAATAAGAACAGCGGCGTGCCGAGCCTGAGCTACGATCAGGCGGTTGATATCGCGCTTTGCTTTGGCTGGATCGACAGCAAAGCCAACAAACGGGACGAGCAGAGTCGTTATCAGTTTTTCGCGCGCCGCAACCCGAAAAGCAAATGGAGCCGCGTCAACAAACTGAAAATTGAGCGCCTGAGCGCCGAAGGTCTGATGCATCCTGCCGGCCTGGCCGCGGTGGAACTGGCCAAACAAAATGGCAACTGGAACGCCCTGGATGATGTGGAAGACCTGATTGTGCCCCCCGATCTGCAACAACTGCTCGATGCAGACCCGCAAGCAGGCCGGCATTTCAACGCCTTCCCCCGCTCTGCCAAGCGCGCCATACTCGAATGGATTTCCAGCGCCAAACAACCCGAAACCCGGCAACGGCGCATCGTCGAAACCGCCACGCTCGCAGCAAAAAATGTACGGGCCAACCAGTACGTCAAAAAGACCTGAGCAGGTTTACAAGTTGCTGTTGATCAATATTTTTTAAAATTTCAGGCTGCCGATCAGCCGCTCCGACAGGTCGAACCAGGCCGCGCGCAAATCGTCTCGCTTGGGCCAGTAGCTGTCGGTTTCCGCCACGGTTTCTAGCAACAAGTCCAAAAATTTGCGGTAATGATCTGCCGAAAGGCCTTTGTGCCCTTTCAGACTAGTCAGGCCTTCGACAAAGGGGTGCTGGCCCGAATCGATCAACAGGGTGAGGACGCCGCGAAACATGCGTTGTTGCTGCGCGAGGTCGCTATACTGGATCAATTCGTCCGGCAAATCCTTGCAAGACTGCACTTTCTCGTAGAACCTGTCGATAAAGTCGTCGTTGGAACGCAGGCAACGCTGAAAACTTTCCATCACCGCCCTTTGCGTGTCCGTCCAGCCGGGCGGAATGGCGGCGATGGCATCCAGTGCCTCGTCGAAACCCGGATAGCGCTCCTCGGGCGCTCTGCGCAGTAGCCGGTCGAGCACAGGCAACAGTTCGGGAGGCACACGCGCTGCTTCCAGCATTTTCCAGCAGCTTGCCCTGAATTTGTCCTCGGGGTCGTCGAAACGCTCCCTGTTTTTAAAAATTCGGGCCAGGGAAAGCCTTTCCAGCGAGCGCCGCCCGCCTCTGGGCCCTTTCAGGTTATCGTCGGCAAAGACGGGTTTGCCGGTCAATTGCTCGAACATAAGCAAACCCAGGGAGTACTGATCGGCCAGGCCCGCCGTTTCGGCGTCGTACACCGCCTTTTCATCTTCCAGCATTTCGGGCGCCAGATAGAGGGCGTCTTCCTTCACTTTTTCTTTTGCCCGGGAGGCGTCGCTGGCTTTTATTACTTCAAAAGGAGAAATAACAGGCTGATTTTCAGTGTCCAGCAGGATTTTGGACGGCCTGATTTGGGTCAGGTAAATTTTCTTGTCGCGCAGGTATTGCACGGCATCGCCGAGGCGCAACGCCATGTCGCGCACCTCGAAAAAGGGTCGGCGGCCAAAGCGGTCGATGTACACGTCGAGGCTTTCGCTGGGCACGTACTCGGTGGTGACGAAGTAGGGGAATTCCTTGAAATACAGCTCGTGCACACTCATGATGTTGCGGTGTTTGAGCCGGCTTACCTGGTTGATTTCTTCGGCAAGGCCTTTGAGACGCGAGGTTTTCAACACCCTGAGCACCTCGTATCGGCCTGAATACAAGTCTTTGATTTTAAATACAATACAGGAGTTTCCGACACCGAGCGGGCGCGGAAAAACCTGGTATTTCCCTTCCAGCCGGGTCGAAACGTACACCAGCAACGCGTCGAGGCTGTTCGAGTCCACGTCGTTGAGCGGATTGGAGGTATAGAAGTGAAAATAGGGCTGAATGGCCCTCGTAACGCCCTGAATCAGCCCCAAAACCGCCTGACCAAGTCGATTATGGTGGCGCTGAAATTCTTCATGTTCGATCTCGCCCTGTTCGTACGCTTTTCGGTAGGCCGTCAGCTGGCTTTTAAAGCCTGCCCACAGATCGGCCTGTTCGAGGGTGGCGCGGTTGATTTCCCCGATACGGTCGAGGGCTTCGTCAAGTTTGCCCTGGATGAGCATGGTTTCGATGGTTTGGTCCTCCTTGCGGGGCAGCGGATCTTGCGTTGCGGTCGTTTTTTTAGCCATATCAGGATTTTTTAAGGGTAATTTGAATGGAATCACCTTTTCGGATCACGGGCATCGCCGCGGCGTTGAGGCAAACGGCGTTTTGGCCGAAAAGCACTTTATTACCGCTGCGGCGATAACCTGAAAGGGTTTTGAGCGGCTCCGCATTGCGGGCGGCAGTTTGCTGGTCGGTGGTGATCATGATGCATCTCGCACAGGGTTTGACCCCGGAAAAAACGGCCTCGCCGATGTCAAATTGCCGCCATTCATCCTCTGCAAATGGCGTGCCGCCCGAAAATACCAGATTGGGTCGAAAACGATCCATCGGCACGGGCACAGCCAGGCGGCTGTTCAAATCGCCGAGCGTAGCTTCGCCGATGATGAGGAACGGGAAGGCATCGGCGAAACTGACATATTGGCCTTTGGGCGCGTAGCGGCCGTCGGTGGTCCGCCGGGTGCTGTCGGGCATGTGTACCAGATGAAGGCGCCGGCGCAAAACGTCTGAAAACCATTCATTTATAAGGTGGTCGCTCATGCGGGCCATACAGTGCTGGCTCCAGATCTGAACGCGCTTTTTATCGGTCGCGTCGTATTCCAACGGAACGAGCACCTGTTGCGAGGGGTCTTTTTTTACAAACACCCGCAGGAAAGGCGGTTCGATGGCGGCGCCCAGCAATGCCATTTCGGGCACTTCGCGCTGGCTGACAAACAGGCCGTCGGCGTCGGTGAGCATCCATCGGCGGTCGTATTGCAGGCCGCGCAATTGCACGAGAGCTTCACGGACAGAAATCCCGCCGAGCGATTTTACGGGGTAAATCAGGATATCGGAGAGGAAGAGCATCCGGTTTTATGGAAATAGTTTATGATTTTTGCACAAACATCGGCAACTGCCGCCAACACTGGATATTTCACCATGAAAACTGCATTGGTGGCCGGGGCAACCGGCCTGATTGGCGGGCACCTCACCCGCCTGCTGCTCGAAGATCCGCGTTACGACAAAGTGATTTTGTTGTTGCGCAATCAGGTTCCGATTCAACATCCAAAACTCGAACAATATTATCAGGATTTTCTGACGCCCGACTACGCGCTCGTGCGGGGCGACGACTTTTTCTGGGCCGTTGGCACCACCCTGGCCAAAGCCGGATCAAAGGAAAAACAGCATCGTGTGGATTTTCTTTACCCCCATGAATTGGCCAAAATTGGCTTTATCAGGGGGCTTAAACAGTTCATATTCGTGTCGTCGGTGGGTGCTACGCCCAAAACGCGCAATTTTTACCTGGGCATGAAAGGCGACGTCGAAGAGGCGGTCAGCAAGATTGGTTATGAGAGTTTTATCGCTGTCCGGCCGTCCATTTTACTGGGTGAACGGAAAGAAGTGAGGTATGGCGAGCGCTTCGGTATTTGGCTGGGCAAGCTCCTGTCGCCCTTGATGCGGGGCCGATGGGAGAAATACCGGCCGATCGAGGCGGAACAGGTAGCCATCGCCATGATCGAGCTGGCCAACCGCGGCTTGAAAGGCGTTACTTTTGTCGAATCGGATGAGCTGCAACGGATAAGAAGGATTGATTAGCTGCTGTTTTTGAGAAAAAACGCGGCCCTCCTTGTTAAATCCCTGCATTTTTGCGCAACCAACCCGGCTGCCCTGTTTTTTGGCAAGGGTTTGGCTATGTCTAACCCCGGGCGCAAAACCTGATCATGCCGCGGCGGCTATTTTTGCTGCCGGCAGCAGATCGCGGCGCTGCTCTAATCCAGGCCTTACCCGCATTCCAGATCATTTTACACTATCCCTAAAACGGATTTGCCATGCGCAGGACGCTACGCTTCCTCTTTTGCTTTGTCTTTTTCCCCGGCGGCCTGCACGCGCAGCAGGATGCCGCATTTACCAAATACGTTTTCAATAGTCTGATCTTCAATCCGGCTGTTGCCGGCAGCAATGAGCACCTGACACTCAATTTGTTGCACCGGCAGCAGTGGGTCGGCTTCGATGGCGCGCCCCGCACCCAGTCGCTGTGCGCCCACACGCCGTTGCGCAACGAACGGGTAGGTGTCGGCATGAGCATGGTGAATGACAAAGCCGGTGCAACCGGACGTTTTGACCTGAATTTTGCCTACGCCTATCGTTTTTCCCTCAACAGGCAATTGCATCTGTCGGCCGGTTTGCAGGCAGGCGTCACCAACTGGCATGGCAACTGGAGCAGTGTGCTGGTGGAAGAGGCCGGAGACGCTGTTTTTCAGGAAAATATCAGCCGCTGGCTGCCCAATTTCGGCGCCGGCTTGCAACTCACCGGGCCCAACTTTTATGCAGGCCTGGGTTGCCCGCGTCTGCTCGAACCAGGTATTCGCAAAGACGCCGGCGGCTCGGGGCGGGTGTACCGCCACTATTACCTGACGGCCGGGGCAGCCTTTCCGCTTCGGGGCGACAACCTGGTTTTCCGGCCGTCTGTATTGGTTAAGGGCACGGGATTGTTCAGCCGGTACCGCCTCGACAACACTGCGCAAAACATCGGCGCACCGACAGCCATCGACCTGGATGCTTCGTTTTTTCTGATCCAGACCTTCTGGGTAGGGGCTGCATACCGGACCGCTTTGGAAGGCCGCAAATCCTCGCAGGATTCGGCCGACCTGTGGGCCGCCTGGTACCTGCGCAACGGTCTGCGGTTTGGCGCGGCTTACGATATTACGCTCAGCCGGGTCAGGAAGGCCGGGCAGGGATCGCTCGAATTCATGCTCGGCTATGAATTTGATTTCAAGGTGAGAAAAGCAGCTTCTCCGAGGTTTTTTTGATATGTTTTGCAGCGAATCACGCATGAAATATTTGTTTGGCTTTTTTCTTTTTTGTCTCGCTACGGGGCTGTCGGCACAGTCGCTGCAACGCGCGCGCACTGCCATGGATGAACTCGATTTCATGACGGCCATTCAGGAATACCAGTTACTGTTGCAGCGCGAAGACAATCCGGAAGCCAAAATCAACCTGGCGGAATGTTACCGCAAGATCAACGACACCGGCAATGCCGAATACTGGTACGCGCAGGTCGTTGCGCTGCCGCAGGCAAAGCCCATTCATTACCTCTACTACGGCATGATGCTGCAGGCCAACGGCAAATGCGGCGAAGCAAAAGCGTGGTACCAAAAATTCGTGGCCGAGCGCCCCGACGATGCCCGCGCCCAGAATCTGCTCCGGGCTTGCGATCTGGAAAGCGAACTGATGCGGAAAAACGCCGGCATTTATACCATTTCCCAACTACCTTTCAACGCAAGGGTCGATGATTACGGCCCCGCATTGCTCGGCAATCAATTGATTTTTGCCAGCGACCGCGACGAAGGCACCTACCAGCGGCGCACCAGCATGTGGACGGGCAATCCGTTTTCAGAATTGTACGCCGTGCGGTTCGACACCAGCGGTAGCACAGGCGACCCTGGGCGTTTTTTCTTTGAGGCGCCAGGCAAATTTTCAACCGGGCTGAACGGCAAGTTCAATGAAGCGGCTGCGACCTTTTCCGCCGACGGCTCCACCATTTATTACACCCGCAACAACTATCAGGACGGCAGGATCGGCAAAAGCGAAGATGGCCTGATGAAACTGAAAATTTACTCCGGACATGCCGCAAGCGGAGGCAGCTGGACCAATCTGCAGGCCTTGCCTTTTTGCTCCGACGAATTTACCTGCGCGCACCCTGCCCTCTCCGCCGACGGGCGCCAGCTGTATTTTGCCAGTAACATGCCGGGCGGGTATGGCGGCATGGACCTGTATGTCAGCCGTTTCGAATCAGGGCGCTGGGGGCCGCCGCTCAACCTCGGGCCGATAGTCAACACCGAGGGCAATGAAATCTTCCCCTTCGTCGACGCCAACGGTCGCTTGTATTTCGCTTCCAATGGGCATATCGGGCTGGGCGGACTCGATATTTTTTACACCACTGAAAAAAGCAGCGGCGACTGGAACCTGCCGGCCAATCTGGGCTACCCGGTCAATTCGCCACACGACGACTTCGGCATTTGTTTTGGCCCCGACCTCAGCTGGGGTTTCTTTAGTTCCGACCGCGAAGGCGGCGCCGGCCGCGACGATATTTACGGGTTTAAAAAAATGGCCGTTTCGGTGGAAGTACTGGTCGCCGACGCTCTCACCGGGCAGCCGGTATCGGGCGCTTTGCTGACCGACAGCCGAAGCGGAAATACCTATACCGCGGGCGCCGACGGGCGTCTGGCTTTTGACCTCCGCCCCGGCGAATGCGTGTCGTTCAGCGCGGCAAAAACCGGCTACGACGCAGGCAAGGTCGATATCTGCGCACAAAACCTGCCAGCCGGCGCCTCGCTCAATGCGGAGATTCGCATTGAAAAACAAGCCAAATACACCATTTCGGGCATTGTATTCGATATGCTCGACGGCCTGCCCGCTGACGGGGCCGAAGTATTTTTGAGCAATGCCTGCGGCCGGCCCGCGCCCCCTTCTTTCATCACAGGGGCAGATGGCCGTTACCGTTTTAAAGTGGATAAAGACTGCTGCTACACAGTAAAAGCCCTGAAAAACGGCTACATCGCGGGCGTATCCGACGAACTTTGTACCAGGGGCCTGGCGGCAGGGTCGGGGTTGAAAACCAACCTCAACCTGCTACCCTACCGCCACGATCCGCTGACCGGCACACCCGACCCCTCGGTCAGGCCCGTGTACGATCCCTACTCCGGCCTTTATGAAAACCCCGATGGAACACCTGCCGACGCCGAACTGGCAGAAGGACTGAGCCTTCGGGATGGCATTTTGTACGACAACGGCGTGCCCAGCAATCCAAAGGCCAGCGACTGGCAATCGGGGCCGGCAGGCGACGGCTTCCTGCTCAATATTTATTACGATTTTGACCAGGCCAACATGCGGGAGGAGTCGATGCCCGAACTCGAGAAATTGCTTCGCATGCTCGAAGACAACCCTGAATTAAAGGTCGAAATCGCTTCGCATACCGACAGCCAGGGCTCCGACGAATACAACCTCTTGCTGTCTCAGCGCCGCGCCGAAGCCGTGGTGACCTGGTTGATGCGTCAGGGCATACAACGCGAGCGACTGGTGGCGCGCGGCTATGGCGAAACGCAACCGGTCAAGCCCTGCAGCGATGCAACGCCCTGTTCCGAATCCGATCACCAGATGAACCGGCGGACGGAGTTTCACGTAGTTGGAACCCAGACGGCCAGACAGGCAGAGCAGCCCAAACAACGCTCGGGAGGAAAACCTGCGCCGTGCGACGGATGCCCGTTTTGATTTGACGTAGCGCTACTGCCTGACAATTTTTCGGCTCAAATATCCTTTCTCACCGCTTACAGTCAGGTAATAGAACCCTGCCGGCAAGTTTTTCACATCAAATTCGGCGCGTGCAGGCGCCCCCGCTTCTATTTGTTTTCGGGCCACCAGACGCCCCTGTTCATCATTAAGCAAAAGACAATAAGCCGCCGGCTGGTCGGCCGTAACCTCGACACAAAGCCGTTCGGAAACCGGGTTCGGCGCACAAACTACCCGTGCATCGAGGGTATTTCCCGTAAAAACGCCGAGCATCGGATTGCCGGTGTATCGGTACATTTTTATGGGATGCCCTGTGGTGAGCCATTCGCCGGCATAACCGATGGAAGCTGTGCGGAATTGTGCCTGTGCGGCGTGCTCACCGACGCCAATTTCCGTCCAGGATTGCCCCAAATCCGTACTCAGCAGGGTGCGAAACGGCCCTGACACGTTGTTGGTGCGCTGTACGGACAGCAAATGGTGCGAGCCAGGCAAAATAGCCAGCGTGGAAATGCGCGTCCCCTGAACGGGAGGCAAAGCGGTCCAGGAAGCCCCGCCGTTTTCGGTATACCGAATGGTGTTGGTTTGTGTAGATGCATTGTACGAACTCCCTACGCCGTGCAGTGCGTCGGCAAAAGAAATACCGCCGGCAGTAGCCGTTGCGGCCGTCCAGCTGTGCCCCCTGTCGGCGGAGTGAAATACTCGTCTCCAGCTGCCGCCCGGGTTTAAAGTCGTAAACCAGATATGATCTCCGACCACGGCGTAATCGCCGTAGTACCCATATTCATTGGTCAGCCGGGCGGGGATGCTGTCGCTGCTGACGCGCGCCCAGTTTTCGCCCCCGTCGCTCGTGGTGTAAATTTCAAAATATGCGATGGTTTGCGTGGCCGAAACCGCCGGATCGCCGATAGCGACGCCATGCTGGGCATCCCAGAAGTAAACCATGTTGACGTAGGAAGTGGCATAGCTAAATCCGTTTTCGAGGCGAGGCGACCAGATTTGGCCGCCGTCGGTCGTTTGCATGACGTGGCTTTGACCCAAATTGTCAACCATGCAGGCCCAGGCCGTGTCGCCGCTGACGGGGCAAATACTACAGGCCTGAGCGTACGAGCCACCGCCCCTTGGTATGGTGCCGCTCGACCAGGTTTGCCCCCCGTCGGTTGTTTTGGTAAAATACAGGCTGTCAGTATGAATAGCCGAATAACTGGTGGGTGTCACTGTGTATTTCATCCCTATCGACCAGACCACCTGATCGTTTTGGTTGGCAATGCACAAATCGAACGTACTGAAAGTATCGGGGGGCGTCGGGACGTAGGCCTGCCATTGCGCCTTTAAAAAGCCGGGCAGCACAATGGCGAACATCAGCATGGAGGAGTGTAACAAAAAGCGTACAGCGCGCATGGGTGAGTGACGGTTTGAAAAATTGAAGAATGTGGATGTGTCGCACTTTTATACCCGTCGCTCGTTCTTTCTTACCCGCATTATTCAAAAATTTTCAAAAGCCGTCGGCGCTCTGTCATCCGCCATGATTGCCCCGGGGAAGGCGCAGTGTGGTCCAGATTTTATTTCAAAACAGCCTGAACCTGGCCAGCGGCGTTACAGCCGGCTTTTTACCTGTTCAAAATCGGCAGTGGTGGAATACTGGTCGTACTGGTCGGGCGGGGCGCTGGCCTCCACGACCGTCCGAAGCGAGCGGCCATCGGGCGTTTGGTATTTCGCATCGGCGCCTTTGTCCATCAGCATCAGGCAAATATCCCAGCGGCCATACGTTGCGGCCATCATGAGTGCGGAGTTGTGTTTTTCGTCACCGTATTGCGGCAAAATGGCGTTGGGGTCGGCTCCGAAATCGAGCAGGATACGGACGCAATCGCGGGCGCCATACGGCGTCGGAAAGGCCTCGAAGATCATCGGCACCTTGTTGGGCTTGCCAGAATAGGTGTCGTAGGTTTTGGCATTGGCATTGGCGCCCCGCTCGAGCAAAAATTTCAACATCCTGGCATTGCCCGATGATACCGCTCCCACTTCGACCGGAGGGGATTCCGGGTCGGGCGACCGCATGGGCACGCCCGCATCGAGCAGGACCTGGATGCAATCGTAGCGCCCCTGTACTTCATTCGGCTGATCAAACTTCATGGCCCAGCTCACGGCATCCGACAACAAAGGGTAACTGAAAGAAGCGTCGGCGAGATTGGGCAAGGGCTGCTGCACTACTTTTTTCAATTGTTCGGGCTTGCCGGACAGCAGGGCCCGGGCGATTTGCTCGCGTTCGGGGTCCTGATACATGGGTTTTTCATTCACCCAACTGGCCAGCCCTCCGAAAAAATTGCGCACCGGACGCGACACCTGCATCCACAGCAAAGGCACGATTACGAGCCCGAAGGCAATGTACTTGGGCCAGGCATAGGGCAGCAGGTTGAGCACCAGCAGTACGACCAGCGCCACGATGGCAACATAATAAACCAGCACGCCCATGCCCCTGCCGGCAGCATCGCCGCCCTTGCTGGGCGACAGGGTTTCGGCGCCGACCAGAATGGCGAGCACAGCGACAACCAGCCAGTTGAAAAAGACGATGATTTTGAGCACCCAAAGGCAATTTTAAAAATCAAATATATACGACTTATAGATCAATTTCCCCGCATTGACATATCAAAGTATAAAGTCGTTCAAGGCCAGCCGCCTTCTTCTGTTTCAATGCATTGAGAAACTGTTTAAGTTCCTGATTGTCTTTCGCGTCCTGTCTTTTACATACTTCTCGAAATTTTTTGGCACCTGGAAAACCGAATTTGGCAGGATCGAGGTCAACCTGTTTAGCATTTTGGTATATCCAGTTTTCAAAGGCTGGTGTAATAATTAAAATGGCATGGTGGCCATTGGTAAGCAATTTGATTCCGTCTTTCTCCTCTTTGAGGCTAAATTGATCCAACTGACGAGGCTTTATCTTGTCATCATCAATAATCCCAACCGCCTTACGATTTTTCATTTTTTCTTTAAACATCGCTAAAACCTTCCCGATTCCTAATTGATGATTAGGCCGTTTAAATCCAAGTATTTCTACCAACAAAGTGTCAGCATAACACTCCGGTATTACCTGATAAAAGCTCATGCTGGAATAAATTGGTCGAGGTTCAGGAATATATCCACACCATAATCAAGAATGTCACGAATTTCCTCTTCCGACATACGCCGGACATGAGTTTGATAGTTTTCAAACCATGTTGTAAACACCGCCACACCACTGGATTCCTGTAGTAGTGGTAGCAGGAAATAGGGGTTGTGTGTTGTGATGAAAAACTGGTTGTCATTACTATCATCTAAAACAAACCTGGTTAGCTGATATACGTATGGAGCATAGGAATGAGCTTCTGGCTCCTCAAAAAGCAGGACCGACTCTTTGTTCGACAAAATTGCTGCCAAATGAAAAACATAACGCTGAAAAGTATCGGGAACGAGGTACATGGGATAGCTCAGCAAGGAATCCTCTGTTTTTTGGACAATTGCCATGCTCTTATTCTCGATATCTCTCAAAAATTCAAAGCCATTGGGTTTCAAAAACCTTTGTATCTCTTCTCTGATTTCAGGATTTGTATTGGCAATATAAAAGAGGTTTTCCCCATGCGGGGGATGAAGAAAAAGACCTCGCTCTTCATATGTATTGAACGAACGAAAATCATATTTTTTTATCGGGCTCGAACTTTCCTTGTCAAAGGTAGCTTGCCATTTTGAGCCATCCTTTCCCATACTTATTGTCAAAGGGGAGAAAATGGGGAAGCCATTATCTGGCTGCCTCAAAGTGGCAGGTACTGAAATGGAAAATTTAAAAGCCCCTTGTTCAATAAAACTCGCCCTTAGTTCCGCTTCAACTTCGTCAGCAATGACGGAGATTGGCTGATTAATGTCGAACCTTGTAAATAACTGTTCAATTGATTTGTATCGTAGATAAGATGTCATGAACCGTGTGTCACGGAGCGCATGGTCGGCCCCCAAAAGCGAAATTGCTTCCAAAATATTCGACTTGCCAGCATTAGGTTTTCCGATAAATACATTGATCCTTTCGCAATCCAGCGAAAGATCACGGACAGATTTGAAATTTTTAATATGCAAATATTTGATCAATGCACTCATGAGCCAGTATTTTTAGCAAAAATACTTAATTGTACAGGTACATGCTTCGGTTGCGATCGAGTTCGCGGAAGTACGGGTCGCGCAAATCCTTGATGAAATAGATCGCTTCCCCCGTGCTTTTCATTTCAGGTCCGAGGCGTTTGTCGACACCCGGGAATTTTTCAAACGAAAAGACCGGAATCTTGATCGCATAGCCGGTTGGTTTGGGCACGATATCGAAATCGCGCAGTTTGTGGGTGCCCAGCATGACCTTGGTGGCGATGTTGAGGTACGGCACCTGATAGGCTTTGGCAATAAACGGCGTGGTACGCGAGGCCCTGGGATTGGCCTCGATCACGTACACCTGGTCGTCTTTTACAGCAAACTGAATATTGATCAAACCCTTGATATTCAGCGCTCTGGCAATGCGTTCGGCATATTCGGCCATCTGCTGAATCACGATGGGGCCGAGGGAATAAGGCGGCAACACAGCCGAGGAATCGCCCGAGTGGATGCCCGCAGGCTCGATGTGTTCCATCACGCCCATGATGTGAAAATCTTCGCCATCGAAAATGGCATCGATCTCGGCTTCCTTGGCGCGTTCGAGAAACTGGTCGATGAGCACCTTGTTATCGGGCAGGTGTTTGAAAATACTCAACACATGGCGCTCCAGTTCGTTGTCGTTGATCACGATACGCATGCGCTGCCCGCCCAGTACGTACGAAGGGCGCACGAGCAAAGGGTAAGGAATTTTGCGGGCCACGTCGAGCGCTTCGTCCACATCGCGGGCGACGCCGTACTTGGGGTAAGGGATCTCGAGATCGCGCAGCAGGTCGGAGAAGCGCCCGCGGTCTTCCGCAATATCCATATCGTTGAAGGAGGTGCCGATGATGTTCCAGCCGTTTTTGTGCAGGTCTTCGGCGAGTTTAAGGGCAGTTTGGCCGCCGAGCTGGACGATCACGCCGTCGGGTTGTTCGTGTTCGAGAATTTCCTCGAGGTGCTCCCAGAAAACCGGCTCGAAATACAGTTTGTCGGCCAGATCGTAGTCGGTCGAAACGGTTTCAGGGTTGCAATTGACCATAATGGCCTCGTAGCCTACCTCGCGGATGGCCAATACGCCGTGCACGCAGCAGTAGTCGAATTCGATGCCCTGGCCGATGCGGTTGGGGCCCGAGCCGAGTACCACGATCTTTTTCTTGTCGGTGCGGTGGCTTTCGTTTTTGTCGTCGAAGGTGGAATAGAAATAGTTGGTTTTCGACTCGAATTCGGCGGCGCAGGTGTCCACCATTTTATACACCCGGCGAATACCCAGTTTTTTGCGCTGGCGCGTCACTTCCTGTTCCGAGATGCGGAGCAGCCAGGCGATCTGGGCGTCGGAATAGCCGTTCTTTTTGAGTTCGACAAAGAAATCGCGGGGAATGTCTTCGGCGACGTTGAAGCGTTGCAACTGGTCTTCCATTTTGACCAGTTTTTTAATTTCATGGATAAACCAGCTGTCGATACCCGTCATTTTTTGCACCGTTTTACCGGGTATGCCCAGCCGGAGCGCGTCTTTGACGCGGTAAATGCGGTCGTCCGATACTTTTTCAAGGCGCTCGAGAATATCCTCCGTCCGCATCCACTCTTTTTTGTCGGCGCCGAGGCCCATGCGGTTGTTTTCCTGGCTTTGACAGGCTTTTTGCAACGCTTCGTTGAAACTGCGGCCGATAGCCATGACCTCGCCCACCGATTTCATCTGAAGGCCCAGGCGGTGGTCGGCGCCCTGGAATTTTTCAAAATTCCAGCGCGGCATTTTTACGATGACGTAGTCGAGGGTGGGTTCGAAAAACGCGGAAGTCGTTTTAGTGATCTGGTTGTTGAGCTCGTCGAGGGTGTAGCCGATGGCCAGTTTGGCGGCGATTTTGGCAATCGGATAGCCGGTCGCTTTGCTGGCAAGCGCCGAAGAGCGCGACACGCGGGGATTGACTTCGATGGCGATCAGTTGTTCGGTGGCGGGGTCCTGCGCGAATTGCACGTTGCAGCCGCCGGCGAAGTTGCCCAGTCCGCGCATAATTTTGATGGCCTGGTTGCGCATGTCCTGAAACGAGGTATCGGACAGCGTCATGGCCGGCGCCACGGTAATTGAATCGCCCGTGTGAATGCCCATCGGATCGAGGTTTTCGACGGTGCAGATGATGCAGACGTTGTCGAGCGCATCGCGCAGGAGTTCAAGTTCGAACTCTTTCCAGCCCAGCACGGCTTTTTCAACCAGCACCTCGTGTGTCGGGGAGGCATTCAGGCCGCGTTTGAGCGCTTCGTCGAAGTCTTCTTCTTTCATGCAAAAACCGCCGCCTGTACCGCCGAGGGTGTAGGAGGGGCGGATGACCAGCGGGAAACCGATTTTTTGTGCGGCTTCCTTGCCTTCGAGGTAGGAGTTGGCGATGTAGGAAGGCGCGACGGACAGCCCGAGATCGAGCACCAGTTTTTTAAATGCCTCGCGGTTTTCAGTCGTTTCGATGGCAGCAGTATCCACCCCGATCATGCGCACGCCGTATTGCTCCCAAATGCCTTGTTTTTCGCATTCGATCGCCAGGTTGAGCGCTGTCTGGCCGCCCATAGTGGGCAAAACGGCATCGATAGCGGGCAGTTCGAGGCTTTCCTGATGCTCACGCAGGATTTGTTCGATGCTTTCGGGAGAGAGGGGGCGCAGGTAAATAAAGTCGGCCGTGACCGGGTCGGTCATGATCGTGGCCGGGTTGGAATTGATCAGGGCGACTTTTATCCCTTCTTCGCGCAAGGAACGGCTGGCCTGGCTGCCGGAATAGTCGAATTCACAGGCCTGGCCGATGATGATGGGGCCGGAGCCGATGAGCAGAACGGTGTTGATCGAGCGATCGCGTGGCATAGCAGAACTGGGTGTTGGAAATTAAAAGTTGAGGGGCCGCTGACAGGTTATGGATGAAAAAAATGCCGGAAAACGGGTAAAAGACCCGTTTTCCGGCATTTCCGAAAGAGTACACGTTCGATTCATTTCGGGATGCAAAGGTAGGAAGCCCCCCACTATTTTTATAAAATCTTTACACTCTGGCTCCAACTTTTTATGTTCTGCCAGAACCTGCCCGGGCTCGTTCGCACGGCCAGAAACGCTTCGGCCAATCTGCTTTGTGCTGCATCGGCTTTCAAATTCTGCGGATGTGATTTCGCCGGATTAAGTAGTATTGTGGCCTCGCATCCCTGTTTCCATTCTGCCCTGTCCACACATGAATAAAATACTGCTATCCTGTTGTTTGCTGCTGGCCGCCCTTTCCCTGGCAGCCCAAAACCTTGTTTCCGTCACCTTCCTCGGCTCCAAAACCCAGGCCCAGCTGACGGCTGAATTCAATGTGCCGTTTATCCAGTTCGGCGCGCGTTATTACCGCGTCACCTACACCACGCTGAACCTGGCCGGGCAGCCGGACACCGTCTCGGGCCTGATTTCGGTACCCGACAATGCGGCGAAGGTCTATCCCCGGCTGGTATATCAGCACGGCACATCGGGCAGCACCCAGGACGTACCCTCGATCAATGTGCTGCAAGGCGGCGAAGGCCGTATCGGGTGGCTGTTTGCCGGACTGGGCTATGTGGCCCTGATGCCTGATTACCTGGGTCTGGGTGTTTCCGACGACGTTTTTCACCCCTATGTTCATGCAGAAAGCGAGGCGTCGGTCGCGCTCGACATGCTGAGGGCGCTCCCGGCATTTGCGGATCAATATCAGGTGCATGTCAACAGCCAGCTGTTTGTCACCGGCTACTCGCAGGGCGGGCATGCCGCAATGGCCCTGCAAAGGGCAATCGAACTGGACCCGACCGGCGAGTTCGATGTCACCGCCAGTGCGCCCATGTCGGGCCCGTACAGCATCGGAGAGGTTATGCGCGCCCTGATCCTATCCGACGAAGTGTACTACTACCCTGCCTACATCCCCAATACCGCGCTGTCGTACCAGACCGCCTACGGCAATATTTTTTCCCAGTTGACTGATATTTTCAAGCCGGTTTATGCCGCGCCTATCCAGCAGTTTTACCTGGGGAATATGACGCTCAGCGATTTGAACACGCAATTGATCAGCTTGCTGGTGGCCAATGAGGGCGCTTGCATTCCCACTCAGATGATTCAGCCCGACGTGCTCGCAGCTGTGCAGGCCGACCCCGAACATCCGATCAATCAGGCCCTGCGCGCCAATGACGTGTATCACTGGGCGCCGCAGGCGCCGACCCGGCTTTTCTACTGCATGTCCGACGATCAGGTGCCTTTCGAAAACAGCCTGTTGGCCCGCGATACCATGCAGGCGCTTGGCGCGGCCGATCTGCTTGCGTCTGATGTAAGCCCGTCTTCCAACCACGGAGAATGTGTGGTGCCGGCCCTCACCCAAACCCTTTTCTTTTTCCTTGCCTTCCAGCAAATCGGCACGGCAACTTCCACTTCGGCGCCGCTGGCGGAGGTTCTGACCCTTTCACCCAATCCGGCCGACGAATCATTCACCTTCGACAACGGGTCGGCCCAGGCTGTTTTCAAAGCTTACACCGCCGATGGCCGGCTGTGCTGGCAACAACTATTCGGCGCCGGCGCCCAGCAGATCAATGCGCAGCAATGGCCTTCCGGCAACTACTGGATACAGGTACAAACCGCCGAAGGATTAAAAATCGCTCAGCTTCTCGTCCGACATTGATGATGAAAAAACTGTTTTTGCTGGCGTGCCTGCTCTGTGTGCTCACGCCGTCTTTCGCTCAAAAAAACAATGCCGATACCCGCGCCATTCGCCAGGTCATGCAGGAACAACAGGACGCCTGGAACCGCGGCGACCTCGAAGCATTCATGCAGGGCTACTGGCAATCGGACAGCCTGCGTTTCATCGGCTCGCGCGGCCTCACCTATGGCTGGCAGGCTACGCTCGACAATTACAAAAAAGGCTACCCCGACCGCGATGCGATGGGGACGCTCACGTTCGATATTTTGTCGGTAGAGCTCTTATCGAAAAAAAGCGCTTTTGTGGTCGGCAAATGGCATCTTGCCCGCAAGGCCGGCGACCTGAGTGGCCACTACACCCTGCTCTGGCGCAAAATCAAAGGCAAATGGGTGATCGTGGCAGACCACTCCAGCTAGCGACAGGCGGCAATCCGGAGTTTCCCCGAAGGGGCAAACAGTCGGACCTTAATGACGATGAATGGTTTCCAGAATGCGCCGCATTTCTTCCTTGACCGGGCGTCCGGACCCGACAAAATTGTTGTGCATAAAACTGAAAATCAACACTTTCCCATTTCGGCCAATTAAATAACCGCTCATACATTGCACGCCGCTCATCGAGCCGGTTTTGGCAAAAAGCCAGGGTCGCTCGCCAGGGGTGGCCGGCCACCAGTCGAGGGTGGTATTGGGCATGCCGGGCGTTGGGAAAAAAGACAGGAGGCGCTGGCGCGGCTGTGTCTGCAACAATTGAAACAATACCCCGGCCTCGAAACGAGGGCTGATGAGGTTGTAACGCGACAAGCCGGATCCATCAACCCAGCGGGGCGGCTGGGGCAAGGCGCCAAAAAGGCTGTCTTTGGCCCAGCGGATCATCGGCGCCTGCTGCAAAGTGTCAAATTTAACACCTGCACAAACCAGCAACATTTGGTCGGCGACGAAATTGTCGCTTTGGTACATCATGCGGCGCAGTACCGTATCGAGGGGCGCGGAGTAGAGGGTTCGATAATCGAGGTCGCCGCACCCCATTTCCGTCAGCGGCATTTCAGACAACCCGAGCCGATTTTGCAGCAAAGCCGCCGCTTTTTCCTGCGCATGCCAGACCGGCACATCGATCACATAGCCCGGCTTCAGTAATTCGATATGGTAATACGGCAACAGGATGGTGTCGGATTGCTCCTGCCGGCGTATTTCCCGGTCGTTGAGGTTGTAATCGTCCTTTGATTTCAGAAACTGCCGAAAATAAGCGGGCTCTACGATCCAGTCAGGGTCACAGACATTGGAATCCCTTTCGAGCCGCACGCAGTTGCCGTGAATGGGCAAGCCGGAGCGTTCGGCGGAATAATGGTCGTTGTAATCGTCCCAGGCCCAGCCAGGACCAAAGCGTTCTTCACGGAAATTGCTTTTGTCAAAAATCAGGAAACCTCCCTCGCGGAGCAACCTTGCCGCCGGCTGCCAGTACTGAAAGTCGGGGTGCAAAAAAGTGGGATCTCCCGTGCCCCTGAAACACAATCCGATAGGAAAGCCCGGGTCGGAGCCTTCCATAACAGGCAAATACAGGAGCGCGGGCACCGAATCGCCCAGCACCGCCAGACAGGTGGCCAGGGTGAGTATTTTGGTCGTGGATGCAGGGGTGAAATAATGCGCACCATTGACCTCGCACAAAACCTGCCCGCTCTCCCCATCCATCAGGACAAAACCGCTCAAACTGCGGGCAAATACCGGGGATTTTTCAATGTCGCGACGAAGATCATTATGGTAAAAAGCCGCCCGGCGCACAGGCGCACAGGCGGCTGACAGAAAAACAATTCCAAAAACGAAGAAGACAATGCGCACGGTAATGTTCAGGTTGAAATCCAATCGATGTGCGCAAAATTACCAAAGCAAATTATCCCTGAAGATACTGGTGAAGCCATCCCAGAAATTCCCGGTGCCAAACGATCGAGTTCTGCGCCTTGCTGATCCAGTGCCCTTCCTCGGGAAAGTACAACAGCCGGGTGGGAACTCCTTTCAACTGAGCCTCCTGAAAGGCCTGAAACGCTTCGCTTTCCGGCACCCGGAAATCTTGTCCGCCCTGGATAATCAGGATCGGCGTGTCCCAGTTTTTGAGGTACAAATGAGGGCTGTACTTCGTAAAAGTCGGATTGTCAGGGTCTTCCCAACAGGGCTTGCCCATGTCGTATTCGGCAAAAAACAACTCATCAGTCGTATTGTAAAACGAATGAAGGTTATATAATCCGCAATGGCTGATGAAACATTTGAACCGTTTTTGGTGATTGCCGGCGAGCCAGAACGTGGAATACCCGCCAAACGAACCGCCCACGGCTGCCAGCCGGGTTTTATCGACATACGGCTCCTTGCACAAATCGTCGATGGCCGCCAGCAAATCGGTCATGGGATATTTGCCCCAATTCCGGCTTACCTGCCGGGTCCACTCCGAGCCAAACCCGAAGGTGCCCCGGCGGTTGGGCGCCAGCACAATATACCCTTGTGCAGCAATCAGTTGCAACGACCAACGCAACCCCCATACGCTGGTCAGCCCCGATTGCGGGCCGCCCTGACAATATTCCACCACCGGGTATTTTTTGGAAGGGTCGAAATCAGGCGGATAAATTACCCAGGATTGCAACATTTTTCCGTCGGCCGTGGGGGTATAGCGGGCTTCGAACCGACCCGGTTTTACCCGTTTCATGGCTTCACTGTTGACAAAGCTCAGCTGGCGGTCGCCCGATGCGTTTACGTCAACGGCATACACCTCCGCAGGGCTGTCGTACGATGATCGGGTGTAATACACCGTGTTTCCGGCGGGAAAAAAACGGTCGGCTGTATGCGGCCCTTTCGTGAGCGCCCGGATGACGCCAGTCAGCGTCACCGACATCAGTTGAACGGTACCCTGTTGTTCCGAAGAAAATGCAAGCGTCTGATTATCAATCCACTTTGGATGATTGGCATTGAAGTCAAAGCCCGTTGTAATCTCTTTCCGGGCTCTGCTTGCCATGTCGTACACCATGATGCGGTTGCGGTCGGATTCATAACCGGCGGTCGCCATGCTGTTCCAGGCGATCCGCGATCCGTCTGGAGAAAAAACAGGGTCGAGATCGTAACCCGGCAGGCCTTTGCTGAGCACGAAAGTCGAATCGAGAAAGGTGTCGTAGAGATAAATTTCAGTGTTCGTACCGCGTGCATGTTCGTTGGGCGTCACTTTTTTGGCACTGTACACCACGTAGCGGCCATCGGCGCTGCAACTCGCCGAATTCGCGTCGTAGGGCTCGCCGGGCATCAGGTTTTTACCGCTGTACACCTTTGAGCCGGGCTGGCAGGTGGCGATAAAGAGGTTGGCCCTGAAGTAATCATCCCATTCTTTCCAGTGCCGGTAGTTCAGGTGATCGATGATGCGGACGTTGGCATGGTCCATATCAGGATACAAGTCCGCAGCCGTCTGGCCGTATTTAACCCGGCCGGTGTACACCAGCGTTTTGCCATCGGCGGCAAAAAAGTAGTCCTGCATGGGAATATTGGACATTTTGGACGTCGTGCGGGAGGAAAATTCATAACGGAAAAGCGTATCGCTTTTCAGAAAACAAACCCCGCTCCCGTCGGGGACAAACGTCGCTTCGAGGGCGTCGGGCGGCAGGGGCAATGGAATGCGCGGAGACTGGCCATCGGCAGCCATCCGGAAAAAGAGGGTGTAGGAAGAATCGCGTTTCAAGTCGGTGTAGGCCACGGAATACAACAAAGTCGTCTTGTCGGGACTGACGTCCTCCAGTTGCACCCGACCCAGCGACCAGAGAAACTCGGGGGTCAGTGTGGCTGCGGGCAGTAGGTATTCGCTGCATTCCGGCGCGGCATCCTCTTTATTTGAAGTGTCATAAGCACTTTCAAAAAACAGGTAAACAGGCAGGAACAGAAAAATATATTTCAGCATAACTTATTGATTTATTGTTTTTTAATTAAAACGTCAACAGAAAATGCTCCGCTTGTTCCGCCCAGGTCGGGGTCGGGGCAAAGGCAGCTGTCGTCGAGTGAGCGGGGGCGCAAACGGAGCGTTACGGGATGAATGCCCTGCACTGCGAACGAGAGCGTTTTCGGCAGGGTTTGCTGCACCGAGTTTTCGATTTCGGCGCCGTTGACCGAAATGACGACTTCCACCTGGCCATCGCAGCCGTTTACTGCGCCGAGATTGAGGCGGTAATTGCCGCTCGTGGCTTCCATCATATGGATCGTCAGCGGCTTGTCTTCTTCCGTAAGTGTTGTGGACAAAGTTGTGGCGGGCCCGTCGAGGTCGCAGGCGTAGATTTCACGGGCATGGGAGACGTAGCAGGTGTCGCTTGTGCCGGTCACGCTGTCGCAACTGCCCAGAAGCAGGGGCAGGCCTATAAAATACAAGTATTTCATCACTTTTTTATCTTTGGTTTATAGCCTATTGCATACTTTTATACGGCACCTTCATGTTAAAAAGGGTAAAGGCCAGCATTGCCCCGACCTCATCGATCGCCTTGCCCAGCGATTTCCCGGCCCCGTGTCCGGCGCCCGAAGTGACGCGTAACAGCACGGGCGAACCGCCCCGCTGATTGGCCTGCAGCGCAGCGGCAAATTTGAATGAATGCCATGGCGATACGCGGTCGTCCTGTGCGCCGGTCAGGATCAGGGTCGCGGGATATTTCTCCGGTTTGACATTGTGCAAGGGGCTGTAGGCATAGAGATAGGCAAAGCCCTCCGGCGTATCGCTCAGCCCGTAGTCGGTTGCCCAGTGTGCGCCCACGGTCGATTCCTGAAAGCGAAGCATATCGAGCACCCCTACCTGCGGGAGGCACACGCCGAACAAATCGGGGCGTTGGGTCATGCAGGCGCCGATCAGCAGTCCGCCGTTGCTGGCGCCGTTGATGGCCAGCAGATCGCGCGAGGTGTAGCCGTGGGCGATCAGGTATTCAGCCACGGCGATAAAGTCGTCGAACACTCGTTGCTTGTTCTCGCGCGTTCCGCTTTGGTGCCAATCCTCGCCAAATTCTGCGCCACCGCGCAGATTGGCGGACACATAAATGCCGCCCGCGTCCAGAAAAGCGCTCGAAAAGAGTCGAAAACGAGGCAAAACCGGAATATTGAACCCACCGTACCCGTAGAGCAGGCAAGGGGTGGGTCCTTCTGCACGGCCCTTTCGTTGCGTCAGGAAAAACGGGATTCGGGCGCCGTCTTTGCTGGTTGCCCAGTATTGCACAGTCTCGTACCGGTCGCTGTCGAACGGCGCCAAGGGGCGCATCACAGGCGCCACAGCCTCCGGCTCCTCCACGGAAAACCGGAACACGCTCGCCGGCAGCGTGAAATTTTCCCAGGTAAAAAAAGCCAGCTTGCTATCGGAAGAGGCTTCCAGTTCGGAAATGCTGCCGATGGTCGCCGGCAAGCCGACCTGCTTCGAACGACTGCCGTCCAGGCTGTACACGAACAGTGCGCTGCTGCAATTGACCAGATAATGCGCCAGCAGCTTGCCATTGGCCAGCTTGCAATCCTGCAGAACGTTGGTGGCGTGCTCCGGCAGCACGGTCCGCCAGTTGGCGCGATCGGGCCGCAGGAGATCGACCTCGACGAGGCGCCAGTTGGGGGCCGAGTCGTTGGTACGGACATACAATTTATTGTCAATCAGGCCGACAGGCATATAATCCGCTTGTCGGTCGTCGGCAACGACGGCGATTACCTTTCCAGCCCCGGTCCGTACAAAAAGTGCGTTTTTGGAAGTGGCGCTGGCACTGGTAATCACAAGATCGGGGCTGTTGCCAAACACCTGCGTTTCAAATATGGTATTGGGGTTCTGCCGGTCTTCCCAAATGAGTTGATCGGCCGTTTGGGACTGGCCCAGGGTATGAAAATAAATTCGCGCATGTTCGTTCTTGTCGAAGATATCGCCATCAGGGAAACGCTGGTAATACCCTCCGTCGCCCGACCATGTAAAATTCGAGAACTTTAACCCCTTTAATACATCCGGCAGGGCACACCCCGTGCGCAGATCGAGGAAACAGGCGATCTGTTGATCGGAGCCGTTGGGCGACACGAGATAGGCCAGGAAACGACCGTCGGGCGAAAGGCTGTATTCAGACAGGGCCGTGGTGCTATCGGGCGAATAGCGTTCGGGCGACAGGATCAGTTCCGGCTGCCCGGCGCCACGCCGGCGATACAGTGCAGGTTGGTTTTCAAGGCCTTGTTTGAGGTAATACAGGGCGCCGTCGGGGCCGCTTTTTAATTTATAAAAGCGATCGTAATCGGCCAGCGCACGGACGCGGGCAGTGGCATCGTCGAGGAAAGGAATCGTTTTCAGGTAATTGTCGGTAGCCAGGTTTTGCGCACGCACCCAGGCCTGGGTGACCGGATGATCGGTCTGTTCGAAGATGCGGAAAGAGTCGGTTACCATAACGCCTGAGTAGTTGTCACGCGCGATATAATCGACCGCTTTGGGCCTCGTTTCAGTTGAGGTTTGGGCAAAGGCATGGCAAGCCCATGCCGCGGCGCAGAGCGCCAGGACAAGTGGTTTCATGTTTTAATAAATTAGAATGGAGAAATCAGCAGGGGGGAAGGCTGAGGCGGAAATCCGCCTCAGCCAGGGGGAAAATACGGGCGGGGGCGGGGGTTATTTTGAGTAGTTGGCATCGGCCAGTCCTTCAAAGGGACCGAGCTTTTCCTCCTGGTATTCCCAGTAGCAGTCAGATTCTACCGTTTCGAGTTGTTTTGGGGCAGTTTCAGGCATTTTTTCCGCTTCCTTCACTTCAGGCTCGGCGCCTTGATCGCAGCCATTTGGGTATTCCTGACAGAACAGGTCTTCCTGTTTTACGCCAGCAGTTTGTTCTTTCTGTTCGTCAGAGATATCCTTGTATTCCGAGGGGTTGGTGGCCATGGCCGCGTTTAGGCTGAACAGGCAGCACAGTGCAGCCAGCAGCAAGATTCGAAGGTGCTTGTGTAGCATGATGTTTCACAGATTGATTTGGTAAAAGATTCGGATTGCGTTTGACAAATATAAGGGCCATGCCTGGTTTTAGATTATTTGCTTATGTTTAGTGGAACAAATTGCTTTTGAGTATTTTGATAGTTTTTTTTATAAAAAATTGAATATCATTACATTAAAACCCAAAAACCCACTTGAAAATGGCTGGAATCGGAACAAGTTCGACCTGTCAGGCCGTTCATGAGCTCCCGCAAGAAGAGATTAAACGCCTCCTTGGCGCCTTAAAAAAGAAAGCCCTCATAAGCCGGGAATACGGTCGTGCCCTGGTGTTGCTCAAGTTTCTCCTCGCCCTGAAAACCACGCTGCAACGACACCCCAGGCATAAATCGGGGCGATTAAACGAGGTCGAACTGCAACAAAAGCTGTTTTCTCAGGAGGATGCAAAAGGCGAGCGCCTGATTGAAAAAGCCAAAAAGATAATTCTGGACACCATCAAGGCCAACAAGGGCAACACCGCCGGCTCGCCTGAAACAGTGGGCGCCCTTCAGCAGGATCAACCCGAAGCGCCGCGCTCCGTTGCGTTCAAATCCTACCTGTCGGCGTTGTTGTCCGATGACCAGAACGGTCTGGAAAAATCCGTCCAACAGATTTCAGCACAACAGATTACTACGTTCATTATGCTGCAGGCCAGCATCGCCGACCAACCCGACAAATGCCACCCCTTGCTGGAATCTTTTATCAACTATTTCGAGGCATCGGGTGACGGACACGCACAATCGCCAGAACTGTTTTTTTACAGGATATACTGCTTGCAAAAGCTGCCGCCAGACAGTGCGGGCTATGCGACGCTTCTGGAAGCGTGTTATCAGGCTCTTCTGAACGCCCCGGCGGGCTTCGCCGACCACGAGTATAAAGCAGCAGAATATTTGCTTCGGAGCGCTCTCCTGGCCAGGCAAAATCGCGTGCCCAGCTCAGCAGGTTTTGAAAAAATCTGGCGGCTGTTCAAATCAGGCTGGGATCAAAAACGCCTCTCTCCTTCCGATAAAATTTCGCTGACCAGCTATTTCAACATCGCCCGTGCGGGTTATGAATGCAGGGAATATCAGGGCGTACGGGGTTTTACAGGCGCTTTCAGCCGTTTTTTCAGCCTGCGCGATGCCAGGGAAGCCAGGCGTGTGAAACAATGGTTCGATCATTTGATCGACGTCGCTCAAAGGGAAAAGTCTTACGCGCCCGATGTCAAACTGAAGAGTAAAAGCCACAACATATTTTTTCGCACGACGCTCATTTGTGAATACTTCGACGACCCTGCGTGTGACAAAGAGGTGTTGTTGTCCCAACAGGGGATGCATTTCCGCTACTTGTCGAACATGGAGAAACTGGAAAAGCTGGACAAACAACTCAGTATCCGCTTCAAAAACTTCTTCGAAATGGTCGGCGCCCTGATTGCCCTGCGTTTCGACATCAGCAAGCCTGAAGAAAGGGCCGTCCACATCGAGGCCTTGAAAAAATCCTTTGAAGAGAAGAAAAACGGACAGCTCACGCAGACTTTGTGGCTGCAGGAAAAAATTGGTGCGCTGGAGGCATAAAAACAAGGAGCCGCACGACGTGCGGCTCCTTGTTATTTCCGTTCTGAAAATTATTACGACAAGCTCTCCGCCCCCGCAAAAAACGACTCCACGAACGCCCGCTTGTTGAAAATCTGCAACTGGTCGATGCGCTCCCCTACCCCGATGTATTTGATCGGGATTTTGAACTGGTCGCTGATGCCGATGGCCACGCCGCCTTTGGCCGTACCGTCGAGTTTGGTGAGGGCCAGGGCTGTTACGGGCGCCACTTCGGTGAATTGCCGGGCTTGTTCCACGGCATTCTGGCCAGTGCTGGCGTCGAGCACGAGTAATACTTCGTGCGGGGCGCCAGGCAGTTTTTTCTCAATGGAGCGATGAATTTTGCCCAGTTCCTGCATCAGGCTGGTTTTGGTGTGCAGGCGGCCGGCCGTGTCGATAATGGCTACATCGCAGCCGTTTTCGACGGCATAGTTGGTCGTTTCGTACGCTACGGCGGCAGGGTCGGCGTCATTGCCCTTGCTGTAAAACGCACAGCCGACGCGCTCCGCCCAGATTTTCAACTGATCAACGGCAGCCGCGCGAAAGGTGTCGCCTGCGCCGAGCACGACCTTGTAGCCCTTTTGTTTGAATTGGTGGGCCAGCTTGCCGATCGTAGTGGTTTTGCCCACGCCGTTGACGCCCACAACCATAATGACATACGGGCGTGACTGGCCGGCCGGGAGGTCGTAATCTTCCGCATCCTCGGTGTTGTTTTCCGACAGCAGCAGCACGATCTCGTCGCGCAGGATGGCGTTCAGTTCCTCGGTGTTGATGTATTTGTCGCGCGCTACCCGCGCCTCTATGCGTTCGATAATTTTGACTGTCGTATCCAGACCTACGTCGCTGGTGATGAGGATTTGTTCCAGTTCGTCCAGTACCTCTTCATCCACCGTGCTTTTGCCCGCCACGGCGCGGGTGATTTTGCCGAAGAAGCTCTCCTTTGTTTTTTCAAGCCCTTTGTCGAGATCCTCTTTTTTCTCGCGATTGAAAAATTTATCAAAAAAACCCATGTTGAATGTGCTGCTGTGTTAATATGGGGAATGCGCCGACGCGCTTGCGTAAAGATTTATGGAAAGGAAAAACCGGTTTAATTGTTCACGGCATATTAAACTTCACCGTACATGCGGCGCACGCTCTCGATCAGGTTGGATTTTTTCCGCCGGCTGACTTCGATGGTTTCGCCGGTTTCAAGAATCAGGTAACCGCCTTCGCCTTTGATGTAGGTTTTCATGTAGTTCATATTGACAATGTGCTTTTTATGCACCCTGACGAAGTTGAGGCGAAGCAGGGTATCTTCAAAAGCTTTGATGGTTTTGCTGGCAGTGATGCGCTCGCCGGAGCTGAGCCAGAAGTGGGTGTAATTGTCTTCTGCCTCAAGGCGGATGATTTCGCTGAGGCGCACGAAATGAACCCCGTCAAGGCCGGAAATGCCGATTTTTTCAAAAGCATTGGGGCTGTTGGGGGCATAGTTTTGTTGCAGTACTTCGAGGCGCTGCTTGGTGCTCGGGCTTTTACGGCCGAGGCGGATACGGCTCACGGCGCGGCGCAGGTCTTCGGGATCGATAGGCTTGAGCACGTAATCGATGGCTGAAAAATCGAAAGCCGTGAGGGCATAATCGTCGTACGCTGTGACGAATATGATGTCGAAAGGGATGTCTTCCAGTTGTTGCAGACCCTGGAAGACCAGTCCGTCGGGCAGGTTGATGTCGAGAAAAGCGACATCGAATGCGCCGTCGCGGTCATCGCCCACCAGTCGTAGCAGGTCGGCGTTGGATTCGCCTGTGGCGACGACATCCACGTCGGGGCAATATTTTTCGAGCAGGTTGAGGAGGTTGCGGAGGCTTTCGGGTTCGTCTTCGATCAAAAGAGCGCGCGTCATTGTTGTTCGGTTTTGGATTGAAAAGTGGAAGAAGAGTGGGCAAAGGTCGCAGTTCCGACCCAAAAAAGAAGGTTTCCCGGGGAGAATAGGGGAAAGTTTTTTAACACAAAGGCAAAATGATAATGTTGCCGAAGCGTGTCGGGGATTGGGTACCTCAAAATAGCGGAGGGCGCAGGAAAGTCAATCTCCTGCGCCCTCTGCTGTATGGTTTGAATGTTATCCGGCTGATAGCGGCCGGATTGAAGCGGCTGGTATCAAAGTTGTTTGATTTTCAGGCGCGCACCCACCTTGATGGCCGAATCGGTCACGCCGTTCATCTTGCGGATACTTTCTGGTGTGACGTCATATTTGCGGGCAATATCGTCGAGCGATTCATTGCGCTGCACGATATGCCACTGGAATTCCGGCGCTTTGGGCGGTTCGGGCTTGGCGGCCGGAGGCGACGCCGCGGTTTGTTTGCCTGCTGCCGCGGGTTTGGCGCCTGCTGGAGTGGCATCCGTTTTTTTCTTGGCTTTGTTGTCGGCCGGTGCTTCGATGCGCACATTGTCGTGGCGTTGCACGAAGACGGGGTACCAAACTGTCAGTTTTTGGCCTGTCTTGACCGAATTATCGGCGAGTTGGTTCCAGGCTTTGAGGTGTTCGGGGTGGCAATTATGCTTTTTGGCGAGGTTTTCCACATTATCGGGCTGCGATACGGTGACGATTTTTTGCCAGTAACGGCCGTCGCCGAGGTGCAGGGGCTCCACATAATAGTTATTTTCAAAAGTGTAATTGTGGCCGCCCAGGCCGTTCAGGTACTTCACGAAGGGGATCATGACGCGCTGTGGCAGGACGACAAAATTGCCCGAAGTGCTCGGCGGAATATAATCGCGGCGGAAGCCGGGGTTAAGCGTTTTGATCGTGTTGTAATCGACCCCTGTGGCGTCGGCGATATCGCGGAAAGAAATGCCTTCGTACACCAGAATATAGTCGGTGAGTTGTTCGTCGAATTCGGGCATTACCGGGTCCAGATCATGCAGCGTATAAAAATTGCAGATGTAGGTTGCCGCGATGAATGCAGGCACGTAGTTGCGGGTTTCTTCCGGCAGGTAGCGCTGTATTTGCCAGAAATCGCGGCTGTGCGCGCGTTTGATGGCGGCATTTACACGGGCCGGGCCGCTGTTGTAGGCAGCCAGGGCGAGCGACCAGTCATTGTATTGTTTGTAAAGAGCCTTGAGATAGCGGGCGGCGGCGTCGGTGCTTTTGACCGGATTGCTGCGGTCTTCGACGGCGCTGTTGGTGTAAAGGCCGTAATCATTGCCCGTATAGGGCATAAACTGCCAGAGGCCGGTGGCGCCCACGCGCGAGACGGCTTTCGGATTGAGGGCTGATTCAACGACGGCGAGGTATTTAAGATCGGCAGGCAAGCCATATTCCCGGAGTTTTTCTTCAAAAAGCGGGAAATAGGTCAAGCGTTTGCCCAGCATAACCTGGGTTTTTTCCGACTTCACTTCCGAATAAGTACGAATGTAGCCTTTGACGACGCCTGTGGGGCGAAGTTGTACGCAACTGTTGAGCTGACCCAGGCGGCGGCGCAGTTCTTCATCCGTCAGCGTAGCAGCGTACGGGCTTTTGGCAACCAGGTTAAAACTGGAGGTATCGGAAGGAGCAGGCAGGTCGGCGTCTTGAGCGAATATTGAGGTCAGGCAGGCGGGCAACAAAAAAAACAGGGCGATAAGGCCCTTAACCAGGGTGTTCGGCTGCATGTAGGAGATTGCTTTAGAAAAATTGATAACCGTGTCGTAGCGATTAAAGAAGCGTGCGGTTGTTTTCACATCGTCAGGTCGCACAGGGCAAGTAAAATCCAAGCGGGCTGATTAAGCCTGTCGAAAAATCGGTCGGCGGGCGGAATTGTGAAACGCCTTTCGACAAACTTTATTTTGTGACCCGCGAAAAACAGTTGAAATATTCCCACGCTCCGGCACAGGTAATGCCTTGAGCGGTGCAAAAGTCCGAACAAAGCACGGGTTTTAGCTGCCATTCGGAAAATTTTAACACGTCCGGGGCATCTTTTTTTTGCCCAAAGGAGCCCTCAACAAAATTATTCAAAAGAAAAATACGCCACTCCGGCATCACCCCAATGATTTGAAGCCCATCGCCCACGCGAACAGTTTTTTCGTAAAATTTCATTTGGTTCGATAAAAAATAAACTCTTTTGAGGTGGTTTTTGGCGAATGTCCTTACTTTTGCGCGATTTTTTAAGGAGGGCGGCTTGACAAAATAAATATCAAGCAACCCGCCACTTTGAACGCTCAATACACAACTTTTTATGGCTAACATCGGTCGTATCAAACAAATTATCGGCGCCGTGGTGGACGTGGACTTCTCCAGTCCCGACAGCAAACTGCCCGAAATTCTCAATGCTCTTGAACTCAAACGCCCCGACGGCAGCTCGCTCGTACTTGAAGTACAGCGCCACCTCGGCGAAGACAGCGTGCGTACCATCGCTATGGATTCCACCGACGGCCTGACCCGCGGCATGGAATGCATCGATACCCAGGCCCCGATCGCCATGCCTACCGGCGACGAGGTACGCGGCCGCCTGTTCAACGTCGTGGGTGAAGCCATCGACGGTATTGGCAAAGTGGAAAAGGGCAAAAATGCCTACGTGATCCACCGCAAACCGCCGACCTACGAAGAGTTGTCGACCGAGCGCGAGATCCTCTACACGGGTATCAAGGTTATCGACCTCATCGAACCCTATGCCAAGGGCGGCAAGATCGGCCTCTTTGGCGGCGCCGGCGTAGGCAAGACGGTACTCATCATGGAACTCATCAACAACATCGCCAAGGCGTACGACGGCATGTCGGTATTCGCCGGCGTAGGCGAGCGTACCCGCGAAGGCAATGACCTGCTGCGCGAGATGATCGAGTCCAACGTAATTAAATATGGCGAGGAGTTCAAACACTCCATGGAAGCCGGCGGCTGGGATATTTCCAAGGTTGACCACGAAGCCCTGCGCAAATCGCAGGCAACCCTGGTGTTCGGCCAGATGAACGAACCGCCCGGCGCCCGCGCCCGCGTGGCCCTCTCCGGCCTTACCATGGCCGAGTACTTCCGCGACGGCGATCTCAAAGATCCCGCAGGCGGCCGCGACATCCTTTTCTTTGTCGACAATATCTTCCGCTTCACCCAGGCAGGCTCCGAAGTGTCCGCTCTGCTCGGCCGTATGCCCTCGGCCGTAGGCTACCAGCCCACCCTCGCCACTGAAATGGGTCTTATGCAGGAACGCATTACTTCCACCAAACGTGGATCCATCACCTCGGTACAAGCCGTTTACGTACCCGCCGACGACTTGACCGACCCGGCCCCCGCCACTACCTTCGCCCACCTCGACGCCACCACGGTATTGAGCCGTAAAATCGCCTCGCTGGGTATCTACCCGGCCGTCGATCCGCTCGACTCGACTTCCCGTATCCTCGATCCGAAAATCATCGGCGACGAGCACTACAACTGCGCACAACGCGTGAAACAAATTCTGCAGCGCTACAACGAGCTCCAGGACATCATCGCCATCCTCGGTATGGAAGAACTTTCCGACGAAGACAAAATGGTCGTTTCCCGCGCCCGCCGCGTACAGCGCTTCCTTTCGCAGCCTTTCCATGTGGCCGAGCAGTTCACCGGCCTCAAAGGCGTACTCGTACCGATCGACGAAACCATCCGCGGCTTCAACATGATTATGGACGGCGAAGTGGACGAATACCCCGAGGCAGCATTCAACCTCGTGGGCACCATCGACGAAGCCATCGAGAAAGGCAAGAAAATGCTGGCCGAAGCAGCAAAATAATAAGTGAAGAGCGATGAGTGATGAGTAAGCCCCTCAAGGTGCTTTCTCATTACTCAACACTCACCACTCACCACTCACTACTCATCACCCATCACTACGATGAATCTGACCATACTCTCTCCCGAATCCGAAATCTTTTCGGGCGCTGTCAAATCGGTCAAGGTGCCAGGCAGCCTGGGTTATTTCCAATTGCTCGAAAACCACGCTCCTATCGTTTCCTCACTGGACAAAGGCGATGTCACCATCGTCAAAGACAACGGGCAAACCTTGACGCTCTCCGTGGAAGGCGGATTCGTGGAAATGCTGAACAATGAAGTATCACTGCTGATATCGGGTGTGAAAGCATAAATTCCGCTGCTTTCGCCCACTCTACAATAACGTGTCGAAGAGCCACCTTTGTAAAAAGGCGGCTCTTCGTTTTTTAGCCAGGTGTCTGCAAAAACAAAATCCCCCCTTTTCGTCTTCACTTGGCAAGGCTTTTTCTTCTTGCTCAGCAACAAAGCCCTACTTTTGCGCAGCCTTGGGCAAATAACACAACAATGCGCATGAAAAAACTTCTTTTCCTGATTCCCGCCGCAGCGCTCCTTTGGGCAGCCTGCTCCAACGACTTCGAGGTAGCCGCCCCCTGGAAAGAAATCCCGGTCGTGTACGGCATTATTTCCCCAAAAGACACGGCCTATTATGTGCGGGTTGAAAAAGCGTTTCTCGATCCTGAAAAAAGCGCCGCCGAGATCGCCCAAATTGCCGACTCGCTGTATTACCCCCCCAGCGCCATCAGCGTGTATCTCGAGCGTAAAAGCACCGGACAGCGTTACCAAATGACTCGCGTGGACGGCAATCTCGAAGGTTATGTGCGCGAATCGGGCTTTTTTGCCAACCAGCCCAACTGGCTCTACAAATTCAAACCCGCCAGCGCCGACCAACAACTGCAGGAAGGCGAATCCTATCGACTGGTGATCGTCCGCAGCGACGGCAAACCCGACATCACGGCAGAAACCACCCTGCCTGGCACCTTCCGCTTCCAGAAGCCCAACCAGCAGTCTATCCCGCCGCTGATTGCTTTCGGCCCCAACTCTCCGACTACTTTCGAATGGCGTTGCGACGAAAACGGGGTATATTTCAACCTCGACATGCTGATCCAATACCGCGAGCAAACGCCGGGCGGCCAGTTTATTAGCCGCAAAACCCTGCGCTGGCCCGTTTTCAAAAACCAGAAGCGCAACACCAGCGGGTCGGGCGGCCCGTTCGGCTATAGCGGGTCGGCCAAAATTTCGGCCAATCAGTTCTATCAGTTTCTGACCGACAGCATCAAGCCCGCGGCGGAAAGCTGCGGCGGCTGCTACCGTTTTTTTGAAGGCATCGATCTGGAACTGGAAGGCGGCGGCAAGGAAATCGAAAACTACCTCATTACCGCCAACGCCAGCGAAGGCATTACCGGCGCCGAAGTACTGCCTGCCTACACGAACATCTCGGAAGGTTTCGGCATTTTTACCAGCAAAAACCAACACCTGCTGACCGGCTGCCGGGTTTCCACCCAAACGGTTGACTCCATGGCAACACACCCGACGGTCGGGCTGCTCAATTTCAAAAACTAGGTCGCCGAACCCCGGCTACCCAGGCGTTTTAATCCCCTCCCGGCGCGTTGCCGGGAGGGGATTCGTTTTTTACGTACCGGCCAGCGCGATCCCTTATTCGGGTTTTCCCGCGGGTTTTATCCGTGATTTCCCGGTTTTTGAAAAAAATTTTGTGGAAAAAAAGGGATAAAAAAGATTTTATTTTTCACAAATCAGCAGGAAATCAAAACACTTTTTTGAATTAAAATATTGATAATCAGTTTTTTAATTTAATTTTATATTGAATAAAACTCATAAATCACAACTCACAACAAGCAAAAAATGTTATTGGTAGCACCTGTGCGTCGCTGCACTTTTGTACTGTGAAAAGGCGGTGATTAAAGAATTATCGCCGAAGAGATATGTTCATGGGATTATACAAATTCAGGTGAGAGGGCAAGTTGCCTCACCGCAAGTGGGGCGACTTGCCAACGACCTGGGAGAAATGACGAATGATTTGTTAAGGCCGGAATTGAAAAAACAATGCCCTTTGGGGCGCCGTTTTATGTCCGATTTCTCCCGAAAAACACCGTCCTGAAAAGGACCCCTTCTTTCGAAATGTTCATGGGATTATAATTTGTTGTTTTACGACCGCGCCGAACGAGGCGCGGTTTTTTTATTTTAAGGCCCTACCTTTCGCCTGCAAGACGAGCACCCCAAGCCGGGTATTGTTAAACACAAATCCAGAATTAGCCATGTCTGCCACTACCGGTGAAATCAAACGCGTGACCACACACGTGATACAGGCCATGAAAAACCGCGGCGAGAAAATTGCCATGCTCACCGCCTACGACTATTCCATGGCCGGCATTCTCGACGAGGCCGGCATCGATATTCTGTTGGTCGGCGACTCGGCGTCCAACGTAATGGCCGGGCACGAGACCACCCTCCCGATCACACTCGACCAAATGATTTACCACGCCCAGTCGGTCGTCAGGGCCGTCAGCAGAGCAATGGTAGTGGTAGATCTGCCCTTCGGCTCCTACCAGTCCAACTCGGAAATCGCCCTGTCCAGCGCCATTCGTATTATGAAAGAATCGGGCGCCCACGCCGTCAAACTGGAAGGCGGCTCGGAAGTGGAGGAATCAATCCGCAGGATACTGCTGGCGGGTATCCCGGTCATGGGGCACCTGGGCCTCACCCCGCAAAGCATTTACAAATTCGGCACCTACTCCGTACGCGCCAAGGAAGACGCCGAAGCGGAAAAACTGCGGCACGATGCCCGTTTGCTCGATCAGCTCGGCTGTTTTGCCATGGTGCTCGAAAAAATTCCGGCCCAGCTGGCCAAAGAAGTCTCGGAGAGTATCGAGATCCCGACCATTGGCATAGGCGCCGGTCAGCACACCGACGGACAGGTGCTCGTGACGCACGACATGCTGGGCATTACCAAAGAGTTCAAACCTCGTTTCCTGCGCCGCTATCTCGAGTTGTTCGACGCCATCGGCGACGCCACCAAGCGCTACATTGCCGATGTGAAATCGCGCAGTTTTCCCAACGATTCGGAACAGTATTAACGCCTGATTCGATACCAAGCTGGCCGACTCGCGGCTGGAGTTTCTTTTTCGGCTTTTTGCTGCCGGAAGAGTGTTCTAATTTTGCGCCCGAAACCAAATAATCATTCTCCCCCTATGGAGCAACAATCTATTTTCAAACACAACTACTACACTCGTCTTTCCTCGATGACGCAGCAAAAATCATCCCTGTTTAGCTTCGGTAAAATTTCCATTGCCCTGGGCATTCTGGCCCTTGTCTCCTCGGTTTTCTTCTGGCGCCCCATCAAGGCCATGTATTTCACACATGTGCCCGACACCCTGGAAAGCCGTTTCGTCTGCATTCCAACCGGCTCCACGTTCGAAGATGTGGTCCACATTCTTAAACAAGGCCGCTTCATTACCGACGAAGCCGATTTCCGCTGGCTCGCCGAACAGATGAATTACAAAAAAGACAAAATGCGCCCCGGCCGTTTCGAAGTGCAGCCAGGCTGGACCAACCGCCAGCTGATTCAACACCTTCGTACAGGCGAGCAGGCTCCCGTCAAGGTTGTGCTCAACAATGAGCGCCTGCTCGAGGATGTGGCAGGAAAAGTGTCCCGCTTTCTGGAAGCCGATTCGCTGTCGCTGATCCGCGCCTTTCGCGATCCGGCATTGCTCAATGAAATCGGATACAAGGAAGAAACGCTGATGTCTGCGTTCATTCCCAATACATATGAAATGTACTGGAACACCGACGCGCCGGGTTTTGTACGCCGCATGGTGCGCGAACACGACGCTTTCTGGAGCAAAAACAATCGCCTGGCCAAAGCACAGGCACAAAACCTGACGCCCACAGAGGCATACATCCTCGCATCCATCGTGGAGCGCGAAACGAATGTCAACAGCGAAAAGCCGACGATCGCCGGGGTGTACCTCAACCGCCTGCGTATCGACATGCGCCTGCAGGCCGACCCGACCTGCGTTTTCGCCACCCGCGATTTTGCAACCCGCCGGGTTACCGAATACCACACCTCCTTCGACTCCCCCTACAATACCTACATTTACAAAGGATTGCCCCCAGGGCCCATCAGCATGGCTTCCATTCCGAGCATCGATGCAGTACTCAACCCGCAAAAGCACGACTATATCTACTTCTGCGCCAAGCCGGACGAATCGGGCACGCATGCCTTCGCGGTCACGCTGGCAGCGCACAAGGTCAATGCCGACAAGTTTCAGGCATACATCCGACAGCACAGGGGCTTATAAAACACCCACAGGCAAACCGGCAGGCAGAATGCGGCAATCGGCAGGATGCATACTGCCTGCCGGGCGCATCAGGGCATACCTTATAAATGCCCCGACTTTTGCATCCAGTTCCAGGTCGTTTCAAAGACCTGTTCCTGTTCTTTTTCATTGTGAATTTCGTGGTAGAGCTCGGGCCATTCCACATAGGTAATATTGCCTTTAACACGCTCCGAAAACGCGCGCGTGGCCGGCGCCGATGTAATCTTGTCGGCTGCCCCGTGTTGTAGCAAAAGCGGCAGCGGGTACGCTCCTTCAAATTTATCGAGCCACAAGCCGCCCTCGATGAGGGCCAGCCCCGCAGCGGCGCTGAGTTGGTCGTGCACGAGAGGATCGTCTTTGTAAGCTTTTACAACCGCTTCGTCGTGCGACAGGAAATGCGAAGCCAGGCCGGTCGGCAGGGTCAGCGTCGGCATAAAACGACGCAACAGCTTGGCAGCCACCATCTTGGCCATAGGCGCTTCGAAGGCCAGCCGGATAAACGGGCCCGTAACAATATGCCCCGCGAGATCGGACGGACGGCGGCGCAGAACGTAATTGAGCGTCAGATTGCCTCCCATAGAGTGGCCATACAGGAACACCGGCGTCCGGGGATAACATTCGCGCACCTTGTCGAGCAACAAACCGATATCATCGAGGTAGGCATCCAGATGACGCGCATGGCCGCGGCGCCCTTCACTTTGGCCGTGTCCCTGATGGTCGAAACCGAGCACGGCCACGCCCCGGGCATTGAACCAGTCAGCCAGGTGATCGTAACGGCCAATGTGTTCGCCCTGTCCGTGCACCAGCGCAATAACGGCGCGCGGATGTTCCACAGGCCAGTGGGCGCCGTAAAGGGTCATGCCTTCCGCATTTTTCCAGTGTAGTTCTTGCATGGTGAATTGCTTGTTTCAGGGAGCCAAAATAGGGCTTGTGAGGGATTTCCCATTGACTGCAAAAAGCCGGAAGTTTGCGTTCTCTTTTCCCGCACCAAAAAGGTTGTTTCATGCGCATCATCTTTATGGGCACTCCCGATTTCGCCGTGCCTTCACTCGAAATATTACTGCAGCATGGGTACGATATCCCGGCTGTCGTCACCGCTCCCGACAAGCCCGGCGGGCGTCTGGGCATGCTGGAGTCGGCCGTTAAAAAATGTGCGGTCGCACACGGAATCCCCGTATTACAGCCTGAAAAACTCAAAAACCCTGAATTTCTCGCCCAATTGCGCGACCTGAACGCCGATCTGCAGATCGTCGTGGCTTTCCGGATGTTGCCTGAAGCCGTGTGGGCTATGCCGCCGCTCGGCACGCTCAACCTGCACGGGTCTTTGTTGCCCAAATACCGGGGGGCGGCGCCGATCAACTGGGCCGTCATCAATGGAGAAACCGAAACTGGCGTCACGACCTTCCTGCTTCGCCACGAGATCGATACCGGCGACATCTTGTTTCAGGAAAAAATACCCATCGGAGAAAACGAGACCGCGGGCGAATTGTATGAGCGCATGATGCACATCGGCGCCCGGCTGGTGTTGCATACGGTGCAGGCCCTCGAAAACGGCACTGCCCGTGCATTGCCGCAACAAAACACGGCAGCGACCCACGCACCGAAAATTTTCACGGAGACCTGCCGCATCCAGTTCGGGCAACCGAGCGAGGCTGTTCACAATTTTATTCGCGGGCTGAGTCCGCATCCGGGAGCATGGACCATTTTTGACGGGAAAACCCTCAAAATTTTCAGGTCTGAAAAAGTCGGGCAACAAAAAACCGGCGGGCTGGAAGCCGGCCGGTTTTTTTCCGACGGAAAGAATTATCTCGCCGTCGGCACGCAAGATGGCTTTGTCAAAGTGCTGGAACTCCAGATTGAGGGCAAAAAACGCATGCAGGTTCGCGAGTTCCTCAACGGCTACAAGTACGCCTGGGAGCCGTTGTAAACTCGCTCAGGCGCCGATTTTGCGTACTTTGATCTCCATCCGGATATTTTCGCGGTGTTCTTCCTCGGTACACTGCACGCCGGGGCGGCAGCGGTTGCGCGGTTCGGAGCCGCCTTTGCCGATCACGTTGATGCGTTTTTCGGAGATGCCTTTGTACACCAGGTAGGTTTTGGCGTTTTTGCCGCGTTCACGCGAAAGTTCGAGGTTGTCTTCGGCATTGCCACGGGTATCGGTATGCACCACCAGATCGACTTCCATCGTGGGGTAACGCTGCATGAGGTCGTACAAGGCATCGAGGTAACGGATGGCGCTCTGATTGAGCGAAGCCTGCCCCTGTTCGTAATTGATTTTGTCGAGCAGAATAACAGAGCCTTCGCGCAAAGGCGCTCCCAGGGCCACTTTTGAATCGACGCCGGCGCTGACCTCCGTCGGGCGCAGCCGAATTTCCTGGTATGATCGCTGGGCTGCATCTACACGTACGGAGCGGCTCTCGGGCTTGTAGCCTTCGCGTTCCACCTGTACGAGGTAATCGCCTTCGAGCGGCAGGCAGACATCAAATTCGCCGTTGAGGTTGGTGCGCACGATTTCCATTCGGCCGGAATTCTGGTGCACGAAACGCAGCGTGGCACTCGGCAGACGCACGCCCAACTGATCCGAAAGCACGATACCGCCTGCGCGGTTGCACACAGGTGCGTCGCGGAGTGCAAATACGAGGGTTCCCACGTCATCGGTTTCGGGTGTCACCAGCCGTTCGGCGGTCTGATAACCAGGCAGGCTCACCAGCAGGAAATAACTCCGATAACGATAAAACTCGGTATTGGCTTCACCAGCGACATTGCTGTACAGGTCGGGATTGCCCAGATCGGTGGCATTTTTGCGGGTCAATTGAAGGCTTACAGCATTGGGTCGGTCCTGAATCGGTTCCAGCGAGATATCGTAGAAATTCTCCTCATTGCTCACAAAACCGTCGTCGCTGGGTTTGAGAATCCTGATTTCGGCGTTCTGCAAGGGCTGGCCGGTACGGGCATCGACGACCTGAATTTTGGCCGCCAAAGCCTCGGGTTTTTCCACGCCCTCTATACCTTTTTCAATGGTAAAGGCATAGATGTCGTCTTTACCAAACCCCTTGTCGCGGTTGCTCGCGAAAAATCCCCGCAAGCCATCGTCTTCGAGAATCAGCCCCAGGTCGTCGGCCGCAGAATTAAAGGGTTCGCCGAGGTTGGTGACGACATACTCTCCGTTTTCATCTTTTTCATAAAAAAACAGATCAAGCCCCCCGATTGTATTGTGGCCGTTGGAGGCGAAAAACAGGGTGCCCGAAACATGAATATAAGGGAAGACTTCGTTGGCGGGCGTATTCACGTCAGGGCCCAGGTTTTCGGGTTCGCCCCAGGATCGGCCGTCGGCGCTGCGCGATACTTTCCAGATGTCGGCGCCGCCGTAGCCGCCGGGCCGGTCGGATGCGAAGTAAAGGGTACGGCCATCGGCCGACAGGCTGGGGTGCATACACGAAAAGGTATCGCTGTTGAAGGGAAGTTCGTGCAGGTCGCCCCAATCAATGGGCCCGCGCTGGGCTTCAAAAATTTTCAATCGAACCTTTCCCGAAGCATCCGCTTTTTGCACCCCGCGCTTGCTGTTGTTGCGGGTAAAAAACATGTGCTTGTAACTGCGATCGAAAGTGACGGGACCTTCGTGCAGCGAAGAATTGATTTCGAGGGAGAACTTGGACGGCGGCGTCGGCCAACGTTCTTCCGTCACGTCGAAAGCCGAGTAATAGAGCTCGAAGAAAGTTTCCTGGGTTTTGTGGTCCTGCGCGCCGCTTTTTTGGCGGGCGGAGACGAAGACGAGGCCGTCTTTGTAAAAAACCGGACTGTAATCGGATGCCGGGCTGTTGATCTCCCGCACGTTGCGTACCCGCACGACGTTGGAAGGACTGGTTTTTTCCCGGAAACGGTCTTTTGATTTGCTTTTTGACGATTGCTGGGCAGCCAGCGGGCTACCCAGCAATCCACACAAGGCGAGGAACAGAAAATGGATTACACGGAGTTTCATCAGAATGCGAACAACCTATTTGGCGATTGAGAAAGAATAAATGTCGGTGGCGCCCATTCCGCCGGGGCGGTTGCTTACAAAAAAGCCGCTTTTGCCGTCGTCGGAAAGGATGAAACCAAAGTCGTCGTCGGAGGTATTGAACGGATCGCCAAGACTGACCACTGCCGGAGCAGGAGACGAAGGATCGTAGGAAAAAATGTCGTACCCGCCGCGCGCCGTCGGGCGGCCGTTGGAGGAAAAGTAGAGCACATTTTCTATGGAAATGAAAGGAAAATCTTCGTTTTTATCGGTATTCACAGCATTTCCGAGGTTGACCGGCTCACTCCAGCTGCCGTCTGCTGCACGTATGGTTTTCCAGATATCCATGCCGCCGTAGCCGCCGGGGCGGTCAGATGCGAAATAAAGCGTGTTGCCGTCGCCGGACAAACTGGCATGCAGGCAGGAGAAATCGGGGCTGTTAAACGGCAGCTCGACCAGTTCCGTCCAGCCTTTGGCTGCGCGCTGGGCGGTATAAATACGGTACTTGGTGCCGCTGAAATCGTTGGCGCTTTGCGGCAGAACGGCATAGGTAAAAAAGGCCGTTTGCCCGTCGCGACTGAAACTGGCCGCATGCAGGGAAAGCGGGAAGCTGGCCTTTACATCGAAACGGAAAGGCGGCGTGAGCAGGCCGTTGGCATCGAGCATGCTGTATTGAAAAGGCATCTGCATGACCAGGCCGGGCAGATAAACGATGCCTTTCTGGAAGTAGGCAGGGCAATTTTCAGCGCCTTCCGTGTTGATGGCGGTGGCACTGTAGACACGGAGGGCGCCGACTTCGGTTTTTTCGCGAAACCGGTCTTTGGATTTGCTTTTTGACGATTGCTGGGCCGACAGAGGGGAAGCCAGCAGGCCGAAAACGAGGATGGGAAGGGAGATTAGTTTGAATGTCATTTTCCAAAAATTAGTTGTTGGTACCCTTGGAAAACGAAGCCGGACCGCGAAAATTTTACGTTACCAGTTGCGCGGATTGATAATTTCTTCGCCTTCGGGCGGGTTGAACCACCAGCGCGCCGTGGCTTCTATGGAGCCATTGTTGAATTTGCGCAGCTGCGTCAACCCGATATCATAAGATAGACAGAAAAAAAGGTTTTCGGTCACTTGCATGCCCATCAGCGCATCGATGCTTTCGCCCGCTCCGTTCGACTCGCCGCCTGTACGGTAGGTGAGTCCGCCGTAAAATTTGCGTTTCACCATAAGGCTCATGTTGATATCGGCATCGAAAGGCGCATTGGATACGAACTTGACCAGTACCTGAGGCGTAAACTCGATATCGTCGGAAAGGTTGAACGCGGCGCCGGCCATCCCGTTGAGGTGCTGGGCCTCCCGCGATAAAACGCCGCCGTTTTCGGCAAAATCGATATTGTTGCTCACCAGGCGGGGGGCCGCCAGCCCGGCAAACCAGTGCGGGCCATTGTAAAAAAGCCCTACGCCAAAATTGGGCAGCAGTTTGCCTTTGGGCTCTAGCGGCACGGCGGGGTCGTCGGGCCGCGAAGTGATGAGGCGTTCGTCGGTCCAGTCCTGATACAAGTGACGAAGGCTGGCCTGCAAACCGATACCCAGATAGCCCAGCCGGACCGGCACCCGGTAGCAATATGCCACATCGAACGTCAGCGTGCGCGTGATTCCGTAGCTGGCTCTTACCAGGTTGCCCCCTACCCCGACGCGGTTGTTGAGCAAGGGCTGGTTGTACGACAAGGCCTGCACGTTGGGTGCGCCATCTATCCCCATCCACTGCTGACGGTACACGGCCACCAGCGTCGGCGACTGGAAGCTGCCGGCATAGCCCGGGTTGTAACCCATTTTATTGAACATGAACTGCGTGTACTGCAGTTCCTGCTGCGCCCGCAGGGCGGTTCCCCACAGCAAAAAAGCAGTACAAACGAGGCTGAATCCTTTCATTTTTTCGGCAAATGCTGATGAGTGATCGGGAAGAGATTAACGTTGAATGATCAGGAAGCCGGTTTTGGTTCCGTCGGGTTCGTTGGTAAACTTGACCACAAAATAGTAGGTGCCGGCGGGCAAAGGCTCTCCGTTGAACATGCCCTGCCACTGGTTGTCGTACGGTTGGGCATGAAACACCTGATCACCCCACAAATTAAAGATTGTGACTTCGTGGTCGGGAAAATCCTTGATGCAGGGAATGAAAAACTCGTCGTTGTAATCGTCGCCATTGGGCGTGATAAGCGTCGGGATTTCGCAGCCTTTGGCCGGCTGAATGTTCAGCAGGGCAACGGTCTCTCCGCTACAGGCGCCGTCTCCGACGCAGCTGAGATTGCAAATCCGGTAATGCAGGTTATCGAATCCGACGAAGTCGAGGTCAGGCTGGTAGAAGAGTGTATTTTGATCAAAATTGCCCTCTTGCGGTCCGATAATCACTTCAAGGCGGTATTGGTCGGGCAAATTGTCGTTGTCAAGAATATTCAGCAGCGTGGTGGTACCGAACGGCACCGTGACCGTGTCGGCAAACGTGGTGGGCGTCATTTCGTAATGCACGATGACCGAATCGGTCGAGCGGTCGCCGCAGAAGCCCTCGTTGGTCGTCCAGACAAACAGGTTGTCGCCGATTTGCAGCCCGCAAGCCACCGTCGATTCGAGGTTCGGGCTGGAGAAGGTAATATTCGGGTTGTCCGGGCTGGTCCACACTCCCGTCTCGAAGTCGCCGATATCGGCCGCCTGCAACACGAAACAGGAATCGTTGCTGCAAAAACTGCGGTCGAGCCCTGCGTAGGCTTCCGTACCGATCGTGCGCACTTCCACCACGGCCTCCGAAAGGCCGCAGGCGCCGTTGTCGAGCGTCCAGGTGTAATACCACACTGCGCCGGGCTGTAGGCCGCAGACGGTGGTATTAGGGTTAGTCGAGTCGAGAATTACAGAGCCCAGATTGGCCTGATTGGGCTCCTGCGTCCAGTAACCGCTGGTCGTTTGCCCTTGTACGGCGTGCAGTTCGGCACATTTGGCGAAGCAGGTATCGACAAATGCGGCGGCTACCTGCGCCAGTTCGGGTTGGGTGATCGTGAGCGCCACTGTGTCGGAACTGTAATTTTCACAAGCGCCCGCAGAGAGCGTCCACATAAACAGGTAATGCACCCCGGGTATGCCGCCAATGATCTGTGAATTATTGGCCGCGGGGTTGGCAATAGTGACCGCCTGGCCGCCAACCTGCACCCAATGCCCCGTACCGGGCCACGGCGGTGTGGCATTGAGGAAAATCGGCTGGTTGTTGCATGCCGCAATGCTGTCGCCGGCAAAAGCGGTGTTGCCCGGGGCGACGTCGAAATTGACGGATATCGGAATTGAACTCGTGGAGCATCCGTTTTCAGTTGCGCGCACAAAAAGGGTATGCGCCCCAGGGCTGAATCCACTCAGGTCGCTTATCTGGAAAGTATGCGAAAAGGTCGGCGCCCCCAGCGGCTGCTGCGATCCCGCATCATACCAGGTGAATTGCGCACCCGGCTCGGCCGAATTGGCCATGATCTGGAGGGTCAGCACATCGGGCTGGTCGAGGCAGACATCCTGTGCCTGAATGGCGACTGGTTGTTTGGGGCGTTTGCGCACCGTGATCTCCAGCGGTTCGCTGAACGGCGAAAAACAGTTGTTTTTGACCACCCTCAATTTCCACAAACCGCTGTGCATCGCACTGTCCACATTGGGGAAAACCGGGTTGGGCACCGAAGCCGTATTGCCAAAAGGCCCTACCCACTGGTACCCGTCGAAGCCGGCCGGGCCAAACAAACGAAGCGTGTCGCCCTCGCAGGGATTGATATTTTGAGCAGAAATAGAAGGGGCTGCCGGCAGTTCGTTCACCACGACATTGATGGAGGGCGAAGGAACCGAAGCACAGGTCGATGTGGTAGCGTACACCGAGTAGGTGCCGTCATTTTGCATCGACGCATTCTGGAAGGTCAGAGAGGGCTGACTGGTTACGGTGGAGGTGCCGTTGGGCGTTTGCCAGATGTAGGTCACGCCGGGGTCGTTGCTCGGGTTGGTGATCGTCAGAATAATCGTTCCGCCGGCGCAAACAGGGTTGACCGGCGCCAGAATCGGCACGGCAGGCGCGTCTTCCACATCGATTACCGTAGTAGCCGGGGCCGATTTGCATCCATTAAAGTCGGTCACTATGAGGGTGTACGAACCGTTATTAGCCTCCGAAACCGCCGGGATAACCGGATTGGGATCGGAGGAAGAAAACGACCCGCCCGGCCCCCCCGTCCATGAATACATCAGCGGCGGGTTGGGCGAAAATACAATCGACTGCAGCTGCGCATTGACCGAGCCGTCGGCACAGAGCGGCGCCGTATTGGTCACCACCGCCGTCGGCGGCGTGATAACGCCCACAGTAACGCTCGACGAGGCCGAACAACCGAACGAAGTGGTTGCCGTGACCGTATAGGTGCCGGTGGCGGGCGTCGGATCGACAGGATTGGGGGTATTGCCCGCCATAAACCCGTCGGGGCCAACCCAGCTGAATGTAACGTTGGGGTTGTTCGAACTGGCCAGCAAAGGCAAGGATTGCCCCTGACAAAGCGGCGCAGCCTGCGCAACAGACACCGAAGGATAATTCTGCACCTGAATCAGGATAGGGGGGGATGCATCCGAAACGCAGCCATTCTGAACAATGCGCACCCGCCAGGCCCCCGAATCGGGCGGCATGACAGTCGGCAGCACCAATTCGTTGAAACTGGTAAACACCGTATCGCCATCGGGCGCCAGCCATTGAAACTGCCCCATGGTCGGGACGGCCGTCAACTTAACCGTGTCGCCCGCGCAAACGGCCGTTGCGCCCGACAATTGCGGGGTTGCCGGTTTTTCACGAATATCAACCACACAATTGGCCGGCAACGACGAGCAACCGAACTGCGTGACGACCAGTGAATACGTGCCTTCATGGATCAGATCAGCGCTGGAAGTCACCAGCGGATTCTGTTGCGGATTGGTAAAACTTGCAGGCCCCGACCAGCTATACGTCAGCCCCGGCCCCTGCACGGTGGTCGCCAGCGTCAGCGGCTGGCCCTGACAAATGGAGATAAACGGCTGGGTCACACTGGCCACGGGCCTTGCATTGACGGTGACCGAAATCGGGGCGGAAAAGTTGGAAGAGCAGTTGTTGGCAAACACCTGCATGACGTACTGGTGGCTGCCTACCGACGGCTGGGTCAGCGTGTACGACGACAGGGTGGTTGTCGCCATCAATACATTGCCGTTGGCCGTCACTTCGTACCAGTGGTACGACACATTGGAACCCGAATAGGGCGTAGCATTGAGCGTCACGTTCTGGCCTTCGCAGACCGAAGCCATTGGCGTTGTGACGTTGGGCGTGCCGGGAAGATTGACCAGGTCCACATTTACATAACCGACTGCTGTACAAAGCGTTGGCCCAGTAATAATCACGGTATAAACCCCTTCGTCGGCCAGTGTGGCATTGGAAATGGAAGGGTTGGCAATGGTCATCCAGTTGGAGCCGTTCGGTTTTTTCCAGAGATAGGTATAAACGATATTGGCTGGCCCCGGCGGGTTGGCAAACAGGTTGATCGTGCCGCCCTCGCAAATATTGGCCGAGGCAGTCGGCTGGAAACTCATGGTCTGCACGTTCACCTGGCTCGTGCAGGTCGACGTGTTGTTGGAGGCGTCCGTCACCGTCAGGGTCACGAACACCGGCGTACCAACCTGATTGCAGTTGAAACTGGAAGGCGACACTGAAAAACTCAGGTTGCCCGGGCAATTATCCGTGCTCCCGTTGTTGATTTCGGAGGCCAGAAGGGTGTAGTTGACTGCCCCTGAGGGGTTGGTAAAAATGGTCGTCGGCATACACACTGCCGTCGGCGGTATGGTGTCGCGCACGGTGAGGGTAAACTGTGTGCTGTTCTGCGTACCACTGCCATCCACCACCTTGTATTTTACCGTATAAACCCCTGGAGGCAGCTGCACCTGCGATTGGCTGCCGGTCAGCTGGCCCGAAGCGACCAGAATGTTGCCACTGTCAAATATTTCGAAATCAACCACTGCATAGTTGTAGCTCAGGGTGGCTTGCAGGGCGCTGATGCCGTCAAAATTCAACGGATTTAAAGGCGCGCAGGGGCCGATAAATTCGGTGAAACTGCCAGCATCGTTATTGGCTATGAGCATAAACGACGCCGACTGGTTGGCTGCCCAGGCGTTGATCTGCGATGCAGATACGTTGAGGGTCGTTTCATTAAAGGTCGAACACTCCCCTCCCGGAGTACCATAGTTGGTTGCGGGGATAAGCGAGATGTTGTTTTCATCAAAAATTTCAAAAAATTCACCCTGCTGGGCATTATCGCCCTTGTGGCGAATTTTCAACACGCCGCCTGTCACTGCATTGGGGATAAGGCCGGGCACAATCAGGGTGGTGTTTTTAGGAATCCAGCCGGCATTGGGATCTTGCTGGAATTGTACAGCCAGCTCGTCCGAAGCGCGGTCCAGATAGCCTGAAAACCCGCAATTGTCGGACAAGGCAGGGAAGGGCAGACTGACCGTCGCCAGGCAGTTGCCATTGCCGACATAGGCGATCATGGGCGCCGGTGCAGTGATGGCGGGCGGGTCGAGGTCTTCCACTTCCAGCGTGGTGGTAGCGGAGCTGGTGTTGCCGGCACAATCCTGTGCATAATAAACGATCGAGTGCACGCCTACCGGTAAAAAGAAGCCGTTGGGCGGTGGATAAGGTAGTTGAGGCCCGCCATTGAGGCTGAACGTCACGACCGGCGGTATTTCCTGCTGGGCACTGGCGTAGCTCAGTTTGGCCCTTGCCCGGCCGCCTGCGCATACGAGGTTGACGGCCGTTGCGCCGGTGCCGAATGGCGCCAGTTTGATGGTAAGCGTGCCGTCGCTCAGCCAGTTGTTGAGTAAATTGGCAGCAATTGTAATGGTCGTCGTGCCCGAGCCGCATTGACTGGCGGTAGGCATGGTCATCCCGAGGGGATGGTTGTCTTCGCCCAGAATGGTAAAGAATTCGCCAGCCGATTCGGCATCCGCATTGTCCAGAAAAATAGTAAGGCTGGCGGGCCCCACTACGGGCGCGTTGGGGGGCAGGTTGGGCGAGGGCCATGAAAAGACGACGGTATCCACCGGGCTGTTGTTGAGCGGCATGCCGGAGGTATTTTTGAATACGACTGTGTCGAGCAACATAATGTTGTTCAGCACAGAAGTACACTCGTCGTACAAAGCCAGCGGGGTTGGAATGGAAACCGTAGCGCCGCACAAACCCGGTTCGTTGGGCCGCGCGACGGAGTCCTGGGGCACAATGATCGGCCCGGTATTGTCCTGTACGCTGATGTTTTGTGTGTAGGTCCGCGAGTTGCCGCAATTATCGGAAACCGTCCATTCCCGGACGATCATGTAGTTGGTCCAGTGGGCGCAATTGTCGGGGTTGGGGTCTCTGATTTCCGATTCTGCAAACGTTATTTCGGGCGATTCATCGCAATTGTCGGTCGCCACCAGATTGGCAGGCGGGGCAGGGATATTTTTGCATTCAACAAAAACGGGGCCTGGAACGCCGCTTAAAACCGGCTTGACGGTGTCCTGAATATTCAGATTCTGTTCAAAATAACCGGTATTGCCACAAACGTCCGTCGCCTGCCAGAAGTAAGTAAGGGTGTAAGAGTCGGCGCAGAAACCGCCGGTAAATACCTGGTCGATCAGTTGCGGAGGCGCGGCCACCCCACTGCACAGGTCGGAGGCCGTGGGCGGTGGCGTGAGCGGCTGCACTTCACACACCAGCACCGTGTCGGTAAAACCCGCAAAATTGGGCGGCTGGTTGTCGATCACCGTAATCACCTGCGTGGCGGTGGCGGTATTGCCGCATTGGTCGTACGCCGTAAATGTGCGGACAACGTTGTAGGTGTAGTGGCCGCAAACAGCCGGGTTGGGGTCTTGCCCCGACACTTCCGATACCAGGATTGTATCCATCTGGCCACAATTATCCGTCGCTATAATTTCCACTCCATAGGCGGGGAATGGCGGCAAAACAGCATTGTAGCAGGGTACTGCGTCGTCGGCAGGCACGAGGGTGAATACGGGAGCAAGCGTATCCCGGATGAAAATATGTTGTACGGCGGTTGCGGTATTGTTGCAATCGTCGGTGGCGGTCCAGGTCAGCACGGCAGTATAGTTGCCCGCACAAGTCGTGTCCTGATAGGTAACAGTGCGGGAAATAACCGGATTAAGGTCGCAATTATCGCTAACGGTACCGCCGAATACTGTGGGCAACGAAGTTGGGCAATACAGGGTATCGTTTGCCGGGTAGCCGGAAATTACCGGCGCCTGGGTATCGATGATTTCGAATCGGAGGGTTCTTGAACTGCTGTTTCCGCAATCGTCGGAAGCCGTAAAGGTCACATCGACCCACCAGTCGCAATCGTTCGCGAGCGGCGAGGGATAGGGTCCGGCGCCGGTCTGCCCCGAACCGCTTTGGCCGATGGCCGTTGTCCAGGAAAAGTTATTGGACCAGGAGGGCGTCGAGCAATCGTCGTCGAGCGTGGCGTTGCCGTGGTTGTTGATCCAGTTTTGCAATACCTGGGCGTCATTATTGCCGCATTGCTCCTGGGTTGTTGCCGGCCCGATTATCTGGGGCGGTACGGTATCGAGGGCGCCAAACACGCCCTGACCGGCGAAGCTCAGGTGGCCGCAGGCATCGAGTACGTACCAGTCGATCTGCACCCGGCCTCTTACCTTGGCATACTTCTGATTGCCGATCCATTGGGAGTCGCATCCGTTGGCAAACGAGGAAAGAAAGGCATTGACCACCCCGGCAGAATCCCTGGCTTGTCCGCCGACCTGCATTAGATAACTCAGGGGCCCCGGACAGGAGTCCACCGCGATAATGCCAGCCTTGTTGGCGATCCAGTTGCCGAGGGCTGTCAGGTGGTTGTTGTCGGGCGGAGAGCAGGCCGCGACCTGGTTTTGGGCCTCCTGGATAACCACCGGCGCCTGGTTGTCTGCGCTGGAGAACGTGACGGTTTGGGTGCTGGTCAGGTTGCACTGGTCAGTCGCTTTGAAAGTAATGGTCAGGGGCTGGATACACCCGGAAGGGTAAGCGGGCGGGGCGGTATTGGTGTAAATCACCGGCCCGGTGGCATCGCTGGCGAAAAAAGACGAGGTTTGGCTGGCGAGCCAGTTGTTGTAGGCGGTGGGCAATTGCTGACAGGGAGCGGAACCGTTTTGGGCAACCACCAGAATCTGCGGGGGCAGGGTATCCTTATAAACAATGATATTCTGGGTATAAACAGCCTTGTTGCCCACTTCGTCGGTCGCCGTCCAGGTTCGGGTAAACGCCCCTCCCTGGCAAATAGCCGGCGGCGTGGTCTGAGTAAATGTTTTGACGAGGTTGTTGTCGGGTGTACAATTGTCGCTGACCGGCAGGTCGGGCGCCGGCGGCACTTGCGTAATAGAATTGACAATGAAGGGGTTGCTCATGCCGGAAAGGTCGAACACGGGCGGGCTGAGGTCGGCGACATTGATCACAAAATTGAAAAAAGCGATGTTGCCGAGGTTATCACCGACTTTCCACCATACGATCAGGTTCACGCCGGGCGTCCATTCGTCGGTAAACTGGAAGCCCGACATGCCTGAATCAAATTCGGATATGGTAATGGTGCCGCCCACTGTGGAGCCGACGATTGGCGTACCGATATGGCCGGCTAGCGTTACACTGCAGGTCGGGCCGACGCCGATCGTATTCGGGCCCGGGTATGAAAACGTGAAGGCCGATTGCTGGGCATTCGTCCGGAGGCTGCTCGCACAAAAGGCGATTGCCAGCAATACAGGTAGCGCCCGGGGGGGGATGCGTAACCGGTTTCTCATACTTTTGGATTTCAAATGCGGCCAGTTGGGATACTGAACGCAATGTTCATGGAGGAAAACGCACTGTGCAAGACATCCGCCGCGATTCGATCCGGCTGTTTTACCGGCTAAAGCCAGGCAGTTGAATTTTAAGCACGCTTTAAGTTCTGCAAGATTAAAAAAGAAAGACGGGCCATGCAACGCGTTCTCCGCGCGGGATTACTCGTCGCCACTCAGTTTTTTATCTTTTACCTTTTCATTCAGAAAGGCATTGATCTCTTCCACCTTGTAATCGCGTACAATTTCGCCAAATTCGTTCACGCGTATATCCATGTCCTTGATATCGCGGTGCACTTTGGGTTTGGCTTTTTCGGTAGTTTTCACTTTCGTTTTCTTTGCCATATGCTATGGGTTTTTACGCAAGAGAAATCGGAGGTCACAGGGGCTGCCGATCAGGCGGCTGAGACAACGGCATCGTTGAACACATCCACCGCGCGTTTCAGGCGCTGAACGGTTTCGTCTTTGCCCAGCAAGGCGGCCATGTCGAACACAGCAGGGCCTTTCATGGTGCCGGCCAGGGCAAGGCGCAGCAAGGGCAGCACATCGCCGGGCTTAAGATGCTTTTCCTGGATAAATTGCTTCACCGTTTCTTCCAAAGCCGGCCCAGAAAAATCGCCGGCGTTTGTCACGACACCGATAAGGTCTTCAAAAACCGGTTGCTGTGCGGCAGTCCATTTTTTCCGGACCGTATCGAGATCGTACTCCTGTACGGGTTCGAACAGGTAACTGCCCTGAGCCGTAAAATCGGGCAGGAAGGTGACCCGTTCTTTCATCAGTCCTGCCACCTGGGTCAGGTAGGCATCCTCGGAGCGATAGCCGGCTTGCCCGGCATACGGCTTCATGAGGCGCGCCAGTTCGGCATTGTCGGTCGCCTGTATGTATTTCTGGTTGAACCACTTTGCCTTTTCGTAGTCGAAACGCGCCCCGCTTTTCCCGATATGTTCGATGGAAAAAGCCTGGATGAGTTCGTCGAGGCTGAAAATCTCCTGATCGCCGCCCGGGTGCCATCCCAGCAGGGCCAGGAAATTGAGTGCGGCGGCGGGCAAAAAGCCGGTTTCGCGGAAGCCGGTAAAGCTTTCTTCTTCGGTAGCGCCTTTCCACGAGAGCGGAAACACCGGCATGCCGAATTTGGCGCCGTCGCGTTTGCTGAGTTTGCCGTTGCCCACGGGTTTGAGAATGAGCGGGAGGTGGGCAAATTGCGGCATCGTATCGGTCCAGCCGAATCCTTCGTACAACAGGACGTGGTGCGCCGTGCTGGGCAGCCACTCTTCACCGCGGATCACATGGGTGATGCGCATCAGGTGGTCGTCAACAATATTGGCCAGGTGGTAGGTGGGCATGCCGTCGGCCTTGAGCAGCACTTTGTCGTCGAGTTCGTCGCTTTGAAAAACAACGTCGCCGCGGATCAGGTCCTGCACCAGGATTTCGCGGCCGGGCTCCACTTTTAGGCGAATCACACAGGCTTCGCCTGCCGAAAGCCGTTGTTGCACGGTTTCGGCGGGGAGGTTCAGGCTGTTGTCGAGGCTGTCGCGGGTACGAAAATTGTACGTGAAGTTTTCTTCTGCCGAGCGGCGCGTATCGAGCGCTTCGGGCGTATCGAATGCGTAGTAGGCATGCCCGCGGGCCACCAGTTTTTCGGCGTATTCACGGTAAATGGCTTTACGGTCGCTTTGGCGATAGGGGCCGTCGGGACCATCGCCGAAGCCCTGTCCTTCGTCGGGTACCAGCCCGAACCAGCGCAGTGATTCGATAATGTATTCTTCGGCGCCGGGGACATAACGCCCCTGGTCGGTATCTTCGATGCGGAGGATGAAAGTGCCGCCGTGTTTGCGTGCAAAGAGGTAATTGTACAAGGCCGTTCGAACCCCACCGATGTGGAGCGCGCCGGTAGGCGAAGGGGCAAAACGAACACGAACAGTCATAAGTGACAGAGGCGTTTCAGGAGATGGAGGATAAACAACCCGATGAGGTTTGAATCAAACTTCATCGGGTGCATAAAGATGTTTTTTACATAAAAAACCGATGGAAATGCGGTTGAAACGGTTGTAATAAAGTGCTCAAACGAACCGTCGGGCTATTCGAATCGGTGAAATAATGTCACAAATACTAACTTTCGGGCAAAAGTAGCAGTTTTCCCGTCAAATTCCCCCCTTTGTCAGGCAGCACAACCGGCGCAAATCCATGTATTTGGTAAAAACACCCAAAATTATTCAGACCCTCCGGCCTGCATTCCTTTGGCGAATGCCTCCCGAGGAAAAGGTGTTGTACCTCACTTTCGACGACGGTCCCATTCCCGAAGTCACCCCCTGGGTGCTGGATTTGCTCGATCGCTACTCGGCCACGGCCACGTTTTTTTGTGTGGGCGACAATGTGCGCAAACACCACGACATTTATCAGATGATCCTGCAAGCCGGCCATGCTACCGGCAACCATACCTTTCACCACCTCAACGGCTGGAACACCGAACACCGCGCCTATTTCCGCGACATCCGCCGTTGCGCCGAAGTGGTGCACAGCTCTTTGTTCAGGCCGCCATACGGCCGGATTTTGCCCAGACAACGCGCTTACCTCGAACGGCGTTACCAGATCGTCATGTGGGATGTGCTGAGCGGCGATTTCGACACCTCGCTTAGTCCCGAAGACTGCCTGCGCAACGTGCTGGACCATGTGGAGCCGGGCTCCATCGTCGTTTTTCACGACAGCCTGAAAGCCGAGCCGCGCCTGCGCTACGTGCTGCCGAGGGTACTGGAATATTTTAAGGAAAGAGGCTGGAGGTTCGAAAGGATCGGCCGTTGACCTGCCTGGAGGATTGGCGATACCGATTTTTTATGGACGCCGGGTTAACACAGGTTTACCCACACGCCGTCCCGGCAGGGACGCAATATCGGTAATGTGTTTTTACCGACGTTGCGCCCCTGACGGGGCGTATAAAAAACGCACCGATATTGGCTACCGACGTTACGTCCCTGACGGGACGAATCCGCGGATTCCAATGTACGACCAAATCGTGCTACCGTCCCGGCAGGGACGCAATATCGGTAGCCCCAAGCATGACCCAACCACATCCGCCGTCCCTGCAGGGACGTAACGTCGGTAATGTGTTTTTACCGACGTTGCGCCCCTGACGGGGCGTATAAAAAACGCACCGATATTGGCTACCGACGTTGCGCCCCTGACGGGAAGAATCCGCGGATTCCAATGTACGACCAAATCGTGCTACCGTCCCGGCAGGGACGCAACGTCGGTAGCCCTGATTTGTCGAGAGTAAAACAGAAGTCAGAGCCTTACACCCGATTTTTTTGTCAAATGCAGGCAAATTTCAGCAGCCAAAACACCCTTCCGCGCGTTCTCCGGTCATATTTCCGCGAATTTTCCCGAAACTCGCCTTTCATTTGCCCCACTTCCAACCAGGTCATCATCCATGCCTGTTCATTTCACCAAACCACATTTTACAACATGAATGTAGTCAGCCGTTTCCTTCTTGCAGCAGGCCTTTTGCTGGCAGGTCTCGCTCCGCTTTCCGCTCAGAAAGAGCTGCGCCTGCCACCCGGCGTACAAAAAATCACCTCGGTGGAAGGCATCACCGAATACGCCCTGCCCAACGGCCTGCGCGTTTTGCTTTTCCCCGACGCGTCGAAACCCATCATCACCGTCAACATCACGTACAAAGTCGGTTCGCGCCACGAGGGTTACGGCGAAACCGGCATGGCGCACCTGCTCGAACACCTGGTGTTCAAAGGCACACCCAAACACCCCAACATCCCGCAGGAACTATCCGAACACGGCGCACGGCCCAACGGAACCACCTCCTTCGACCGCACCAACTATTTCGAAACCTTCGATGCCACCGACGACAACCTGCGCTGGGCGCTCGACCTCGAAAGCGACCGCATGGTCAATTCCTACATCGCGAAAAAGGACCTGGAAAGTGAAATGACCGTGGTGCGCAACGAGTACGAACGCGGCGAAAACGATCCGGGCTCGGTACTCTACAAACGCATGCTGGCCGCCGTGTTCCAGTGGCACAACTACGGCCACTCCACCATCGGCGAAAAATCGGACATTGAACGCGCGCCCATCGAGCGCCTTCAGGCCTTCTATCATACCTACTACCAGCCCGACAATGCCGTGCTGGTCGTCGCCGGCAAGATCGACGAACAAAAAACCCTCGACCTCGTGGTCGAATACTTTGGCAAAATTCCCAAACCGGAGCGCCAGTTGATCCCGACCTACACCCAGGAACCCGTTCAGGATGGCGGCCGCACCGTCGTGCTGCGCCGCACGGGCGAAGTGCAGGTGTACTCGTGCATGTATCGCACCCCTGCAGGTTCGCACCCCGATTACGCCGCCCTGGCCGTATTGGGCAACCTGCTGACCGACGAACCCTCCGGCCGCCTGTACAAAGCGCTGGTCGATTCGAAAAAAGCCGTCAGCGTAAGCGGCGGGGCTTCCGGTTTTGCCGAGGCCGGCCTGCTCGGCTTTTATGCCGATGCCCGCAAGGACCAATCCGTTCAGGACGTCCAGACGACCCTGCTCGCCACCCTCGACGACCTGAAAAAGAACCCGCCGACCGCTGATGAGGTGGAAAAAGCCAAAACCCGTTTGCTGAAAAGCTGGGACCTGTTTTTCAAAAGCTCCGACCGCGTGGGGCTCAACCTGTCCAACTATATCGGCTACGGCGACTGGAGGCTGATCTTCCTGTACCGCGACAACCTGGAAAAAGTAACGGTCGAGGACGTCAACCGCGTCATCCAGCGCTACCTGAAAGCCGACAACCGCACCGAGGGCTTTTTCTACCCGGAAGCCAGCCCCGACCGCGCAGATGTACCCGAAGCGCCCGACCTCGCCGCCATGCTGAAAGACTACAAGGGCAAGCCGCCGATCGTACAGGGCGAAGAATTCGATCCCACCCCGGACAACATTGAAAAACGCACTACACGCGGCAAGCTGCCCAGCGGGTTCAAATACGCCCTGTTGCCCAAGGAAAACCGCGGCGACGCTGTAAACGCCACGTTCACGTTCCGCTTCGGCTCGCCCGAGACCCTCAAAGGCCGCGCTACGGCCGCCGGTTTTGTCGGTGATATGCTCGACAAAGGCACCACCACCATGAGCCGTCAGCAAATTCAGGAAGAATTCGACCGGCAAAAGGCGCGTGTGTCGTTTTTCAGCAGCGCCAGCAGCCTGACAGTCAGTATCGAAACCGACCGCGAACACTTGCCCGCCGTCATTCGCCTCGTAGGCGATATTCTGCGCAAACCGGCCTTCGACGCCACAGAATTTGACAAACTCAAAACCGAACAGCTGGCCTTCCTCGAAGAACAGAAAAACGACCCGAATATGCTGGCCAACATCGAATACCAGCGCCTCACCGACCCGGGCCGCCCCAAAGACGACCCGCGTTACACCATGACGGTCGAGGAGGAAATAGCGGCCGTGCAGGCGCTCACCGTTGACGATGTGCGCAGTTTCTATAAAAGCTTTTACGGTGGAAACGACGCCTCCACCGGCGCCGTAGTCGGTGATTTTGATGCCAAAACCGTGGAAAAAGCCATGAGCGATGCCTTCGGCGGCTGGAAAAGCCCTGCCAAGTTCGTACGGCTCGACGATCCCTACGTGCCCGCCAAAACGCAAACCAAAAGCATTGAGACGCCCGACAAGGCCAATGCGACCTACGTGGCCGGCTATCATTTCGCCATGCGCAACGACGACCCCGAGTACCCGGCCGTCGCCATCGGCGGCTACATCATCGGGGGCGGCTTCCTCAACTCCCGCCTGGCTACCCGCATCCGCCAGAAAGACGGGCTGAGCTACACCGTTCGCGGCAATTTCTCGGCCAGCACGCTCGACCAGAACGCCTCGTTCAATGCTTTCATGATTTACAATCCCGAGAACCTCGGCAAACTGGAAACGGCATTCCGCGAAGAAATCGAACGGGTGACCAATGAAGGCTTTACCGCCGACGAACTCTCTGCCGCCAAATCGGGCTGGCTCAAATCGCGCAAGGTCAACCGCACCTCCGACGCCACCCTGGCCAGTACACTCAGCAACTACCTTTTCTACGGAAGAGATATGAACTGGGACAAAAATTTCGAACAAAACGTCGAAAACCTGAGCCTGGACCAGGTCAACGCGGCCATGAAAAAACACCTCGATTATTCGAAAATAATTTCGGTAAAAGCCGGTGATTTCAAAAAGACGGCCAAGCCGTAAGAGGTGTTGAGATTGATGATTGAAGATCAAGGTTTCAGGTTTGGGGCGGTTCGGTACGGTTGCATGAAGATGCATTGACTGAACCTGGCAGAATATTCATAAGATCGCCTACCGCTTCGAACTTGAAACTTTGAACTTCGAACCCGAATTTCGTGAGTATGAAACATCCGGCCATATTGTTTATCGAAGACGAACCCAAAGTGGCCACCTCTTTGCAGAAGGGGCTGGAAGAGAACGGCTTTGAGGTTGATCTGGCGCCCGACGGAGCCGTGGGACGGCACATGGCCACGCAGAAGGCATACGACCTGATCCTGCTTGATATCAACCTTCCTTTTGTCAACGGCTATGAAGTCTGTCGCAGCATCCGGGCCACCAACACGGAAGTGCCGGTCATCATGCTGACGGCCCGCGGCTCGATGGATGAAAAGATCTCCGGTTTTGACGCAGGCGCCGACGACTACCTCGTCAAACCCGTCGATTTCCGCGAACTGCTGGCACGCATACGGGTATTTCTCAAACGCCGCAGCGCCGGCGGCGGCGACCTGAACGAGAGCAATGTGCTGCGCATCGCAGACCTGGAATTGAACTCGTCCACACAAACCGTCAGCCGGCAGGGCATGCCCGTCAACCTGACTGCCAAGGAATTTGCCTTGCTGGAATTTCTGATTCGCTGCAACGGAAGGGTGGTCACCCGCGCCGAAATCACGGAAAAAGTATGGGATGTCAATTTTGATACGGGCACCAACGTGGTGGACGTGTACATCAATTTTTTGAGAAAAAAAATCGATCGCAACTTTGAACCCAAACTGATCCACACCAAACAGGGCGTGGGTTATTTTCTAAAACCGCTCTGAGGCCGTTTATGAATATCAGAGCCAAACTTACCCTTCAGTTTTCCGTCATTGTCGGCACCATACTGGTCCTGTTTTCGCTGGTGGTGTACCTGCTGTCGGCTGAATACCGGCAGGAGGAATTTTTCACGCGGCTCGAAAGCCGGGCCATCACCACCGCCCGCCTGCTGGTGAAGGTGAAAGAAGTGGACCTGAACACTCTGCGGATTATCGATCAAAACTCCATTCATGCCCTTTTTCAGGAAAAAGTGCTGATTTTTGATCAAAACGACTCCCTTTTGTACAGCAGCCTCGATGATTTGACCATTAAATATTCCCACGAGCTGCTCGAAAAAATCCGGCGCGAAAAAAGGGTCGCTTATTCGGAAGATCAACTGGAAACCATTGGCCTGGTGTTTCCCGATCAGGGCGACGACGAAAACGAAGTCGTCGTCATTTCTTCCGCCTTTGACCGCTATGGCCGCAGCAAGCTGAACAACCTGCGCAACGTATTGCTGACCGGCCTTTTCATCGGCATCGGTTTGATCGTTGTTGCCGGACGTTTTTTTGCCGGACAAATGCTTGCCCCGCTGGTCAGGATCAATGCCCAGATTTCAGAGATCACAGCGGGTAACCTCAACCGGCGGGTCGATGAAGGCAACCGGCGCGACGAATTTGCGCAACTGGCCATGAACTTCAATCAGATGCTGAAACGCCTCGAAACCGCCTTCGAGATACAGCAGCAATTCGTTTCCAATGCCTCGCATGAACTGCGCACGCCACTGGCCGCCATCACCAGCCAGCTGCAGGTGGCGCTCGACAAACCGAGAAGCGCAGAAGAATACCAGCGCGTCATGAAATCGGTTTTCGACGACGCGCGCACGCTGGTCGAACTGACCAACGGCCTGCTGGTGCTGGCGCAGTCGAGCATTCAGCACTCCAAAGTGCCGTTCGGGCCACTCCGTATCGACGAGGTGTTGTACGCAGCCAAAGACGAACTGGCCCGCGCCCATCCCGACTATCATTTCCTGATCGAATACCTCGAACTGCCGGAAGAAGAAGAGGCCATGCTGATCTTTGGCAACGAGCAACTGCTGAAAACCACATTTCTCAACCTGATGGACAATGCCTGCAAGTTCTCGGCCGACCACCAGGTGCAGGTTCGTATTTCGCTGCCGGGGCAACGGGTCGAAATTCGTTTTTCCGACCGGGGCATCGGGGTTCCGCCAGGCGAGGAGGAGCAGATTTTCAATTCTTTTTTCCGCGGCAGCAACGTGTCGGGCACCACCCGCGGGTATGGCATCGGCCTTTCATTGAGCCGGCGGATCATGCAATTGCACCAGGGCAGCATCCGGATGCAAAGCCGGGCCGAGGGAGGCTCCGAATTCATCGTTATACTCCCCGTAATTCATTAAAAATCAGGTTTTAATGGAATTTTAATCCTGCTTTTAGACAGGCTTAATAAAGCGGGGAAATTGGGCATGAATTTTTCAAGGCAGGGGGGAATCAAATCCGATTTCCTCATGACAGATAACACAAAATTGCTCCGCACCTGGGCCATAACGGCCACTGTACTCCTTCTCCTCAGCACAATTTCCACCTGCTGGTTCTGGTCGAAATACCGCACCCTCGCCGGCGAAAATGTCGGTCAGCGCGACCGCATCGAATCGTTGCTCGGCGAAAAGGAAAAACTCGACCAGCAACTCGACAGCCTCAACGCCGCCTACAATTTCGTGCGGATGGAGAACGACTCCCTGCAGGGTTCGGTAGCCCGGTCGGAACACATCGTGGCCGAAAAACTCGGCCAACTCGAACAGATCAGGAAGAAAAACACCCGGGATGTGAAAGAACTTCGCAACCAGATCGCTGCCTTGCAACAAGCCAAAGCCGAACTGGAAACCGTGGTGACGCTGCTGCGCTCCGAAAACGAACAATTGAAAGCCGAAAACGCGCGCCTTGCCGGCGAAAACGAAGACCTGCGCGGCGCCAACACCGAACTGGGACAACAGGTGAGCGACCTGAGTCAGAAACTGGAGGACCAGATCCGTAAAACGCAATCCGCCAAATTCAAGGCAACTGCTTTCCGGGTAGAGGTAGAACGCCGGGGCGAAAAACTCACTACCCGCGCCAAAAAAGTGCGCAACCTGAACGTCAGTTTCGACCTGGCCGATGTGCCCGAAGCCTACCAGGGGCCGCAGAAATTGTACCTGGTCATAGCCGATGACCGCGGCACGCCCATCGCCTCGGCCAACCCGGTCAAGGCCACCGTGGAAGCGCCCTCGGGCGAAGTCCAGATTGTGGCGCAACAAGCCAAGGCAGTGGCCATTGGCCCCACGCAGCGACTGTCTTTTTCCTACAAACTCGATGAAAAACTCAAAAAAGGGAGCTATGTAGCCGCGATTTACTGCGAAAAAGGCCTGCTTGGCGTGTCCAGTTTCCGGCTGATGTAAAAGGCTTTAATTAGATTTTAACGAGCGTTTAATCAGCGTTTAAGGCGGCTGACGGAACCTTTGCCCCCGCAAATATTTGCCTTTTCAATCCTTATTTTTTCCCATGAACGCAGTGCGCCCGATTCATCCCCGGGGTGCCTGTAAAAACACGATTGTACATGATTTATTTTCTTTATTCCCTGCTCCTGTTGTCAACATGGAGCAACACCGACCTCGCCCAAACACCTGAAAACAAATCCGCGTTTGCACCCGTCATTCTGATCGACAGTATTGCCCCGACCAGCTGTTACAACGCCGCCGACGGCGCCATTTTTATCACCGTTAAACAAGCCGAATTGCCGCTCAGCTACCTTTGGAGCAACGGCGCCACTACCGAAGACCTCATCGATGTTCCTTCCGGCTTTTACAGCTGTACCGTAACGGATGCCAACGGAGAACAAAGTTCGGCCGACGACATCTTCATCGAGGCCCCCCAGGCAATTACCATCCATACCGATTCCATCGCTGTGCCCGATTGCCAGGGCAATGAAGGCTACATTGCCATCAGCGCAGACGGCGGCACGCCATCCTATGCCTATATCTGGAACACCGGCGACACAGAGCCTGTTCTGGAAAACCTTGATGAAGGAACTTATTCCGTCACGGTGACCGATGCCAACGGCTGTTCCGCCGTACTCGAAATTCTCTTGCACACCGATATCCCGACAGCGGCTACCGCCGATGCGGTGATCAATTGCGCCAACCCAATCATCACGCTGAGCGCCGAAGGGTCGTCGGTCGGCGATGATATTGCCTACTCCTGGACGACCACATCGGGACACATTATCGGCAATCCTGATTCCTTCCTGATTTATGCCGCCGCCGCCGGCTTTTACGACCTGCTGGTTACCAATACCCTGAACGGCTGCACTGCCGGCGCCCAGGCGCTGGTTACGGTCGATCTGGAGCCGCCTGTCATCGACCTTGGCGACGACATCTCCGTGGCCTGCACCAATACTGTGGATACGCTCTGGAGCAACGGCCCTGCTGGCTCCGAATTTTCGTACACCTGGATGGCCCTCAATGGCGGTCACCTGACCAGCAATGCGGAACTTCCGTACGCTGTTTTTGATCATACCGGCACATTTGTACTGACAGTGATCAATACGAACAACGGGTGCCAGGCTATCGACACCATTGTCGTGAGCGGGCTCAACCCGCCGCCTTCGGCCACCGTAGCGGGCGATACGTTGAGCTGTTTGCAGGACTCAATCACGCTGTCTGCCGCATACGATACCCTCAATACCATCTGGAACTGGCAGGGGCCCGGCGGATTCAGCTCAGTGCTGGACAGTCCGCTGGTGGGCAATCCGGGAACCTACTGGTTCACCCTGACCGACACCCTGACGGGTTGTTTTATTCAAAAACCTGCTGTTGTGGTCGCAGACACCATGCCTGCCGTAATCTGGTACAACTTTGGCGGCACCCTGAGCTGTGCATCGCCGGAAGTGCAAATCGGCGTGGAAACAGATTCCATGATTGCCACCGGCTACTACTGGTACGGCCCCAACGGTTTCGAATCGGCCGAACAAAGCCCCCTCGTCGGCGAAGCGGGAACCTATATCGTCTTTGCCACCAACCTCTCCAACGGTTGCGCCACCTCCGACACGCTCGAAGTGGAAGGCGATTTCACCCCGCCCTATGCCGATGCCGGCGAGGACCAAACGATCACTTGTACGGCTCTGCAGGTTGCGCTCGACGGTTCCGCTTCCAGCGCGGGCAGCAACATCGCGTACGTCTGGACGACACCCGATGGCAACCTGGTGAGCGGCGACAGTACGGCCACTCCGGTCGTCGATGCGGCAGGTACCTACACCCTGACCGTCATTGATGACGCCAACGGCTGTTCGGCCAGCGACGAAGTGGTCGTCACCCTCGAAACCACACAGCCGACGGTGACGGCCGACGTGTCGGATACCCTTTCGTGCCAGCTGACCGAAGTGACCCTTTCCGGCTCGGTCACGCCCGATACCGATGTGGAATATGCCTGGTCGGGGCCTGATAATTTCAGTTCGAATGAGCTGACCCTGCTGGTCTCCGAACCCGGCCTCTACACCCTGACCGCCACCCATGTGGCAAGCGGGTGCAGCGCCGAGGTGTCGGTGGAAGTATTTTCCACGGCCCCTGTTGCACAGGCTGGTCCCTCGCAGGCACTTGCCTGTACGGTATCGTCGGTGGTGCTGGAAGGCAGTTTTACCGCCAGCAGTGACAACATTGTGATTACGTGGACAACGCCCGACGGCAACATCGTGAGCGGCGAGCACACCCTTTCGCCGCTGGTAGATGCCGCGGGAACCTATTTCCTGACCGTAGCAGATACGATCAGTTTGTGCGAGGATATTGCTTCGACGACGGTCGTGTGGGACACCCTGGCGCCGACCGCGCTGGCCGGTCCTGATCGGGTACTGAGCTGCTCCACCCCCGTCGCAACACTTGACGGTAGCGCTTCCAGCGGCAATGGCGCCCTGATGTTCAGCTGGACGACCATTTCAGGTAATTTTATTAACGGCGAAACAACCGCGACACCCCAGGTGGATGCCGCGGCGGTGTACTACGTTTCGGTAACCGATACCTCCAACGGATGCTCCGCCATCGACTCGGTGGAGGTCAGCACCGATTTGACCCTCCCGATTGCCACTGCCAATGCTTTCGGCGCCCTGACCTGTGTGAATGCCAACGTTGCGTTGAGCGGCACGTCTTCCGTGCCCGGCTCCACCTACTCGTGGTCGGGCCCGAACGGCTACACTTCTTCGCAGCAAAATCCGGTCGTTACCGTGCCCGGCACCTATACTCTCAGTGTCACCAACCCTGCAAACGGTTGTGTGGGCACGGCCAGCGTTACGGTGATTCAAAACACCATGCCTCCTGTACTTACGGCTTCGGCAGGTCCGCTGACCTGTTCGCATCCCGAGGTGATGATTATGACTACGGTAGAACCGGCCGGTGTGAATTTTGCATGGACGGGCCCGGGCGGTTACAGTTCAACCCTGCAAAGCCCGACGGTGACGGCTCCGGGCAACTATCTGGTGGTAGTCTCGAACCCCCTCAATGGCTGCACCAATTCCGTTTCCGTAACGGTATCGCAAAACGTCACCCCGCCTTCGGTCAACGCAGCCCTCGGCGGAACGCTGACCTGCGCCCAGACTTCCCTGACCCTGAACGCCACGGCTACGCCTGCCGGCACTACCTTCTCCTGGAGCGGCCCGGGCGGCTTTACGTCCAGCGTGGCCAACCCTGTGGTTACCGCGCCCGGTGTTTATACCGTTACGGCTACCCACCCGGTCAATGGTTGTACCAATCAGGCTGTCACTTTTGTTGAATCAAACACGATCGCGCCGACTGCCTACGCCGGGCAAGACCTGCCGTTGAACTGTGTAACCGGATTCCTGACCCTCAACGGCACAGGTTCTTCCACAGGCAACCAAATCACTTACAGTTGGTCGACGCCTGACGGCCACATCGTTATCGGCCAAAACACCCTGACACCACGGGTCGACTCGGCCGGAACGTATGTCCTGCTGGTAACCAATACGGCCAACGGTTGCACGGCCACAGACGAGGCTGTTATTTCGGAACCCACCCCGGTCACGGCCGTGATTTCACAAAGCCAGAATGCCAGCTGCAACGGCGGAAGCAACGGTTCGGCAACCGTACTGGCCGGCGGCGGAACCCTGATTTACTTCTACAACTGGTCAAACGGCAACCAGACTGCCACTGCCGGCAACCTGGGCGCCGGTCTGTACGCTGTGACGGTAACCGACCAGGCTTCCTGCTCTGCCATTGCGACAGTAAACATCACCGAGCCTTCGGCCCTCACGATCAGCATCAACGTCACTGCCGAAACCCTGCCCGGCGCCAACAACGGCACTGCTACGGCAAGCGCACAAGGCGGTACGGGGGCGTACAGTTACCATTGGGAAACAGGAGCGACCTCGGCGTCTATTTCCGGCCTCGCGCCGGGCGCCTACCCGCTCACGGTAACCGACGCCAACGGCTGCACGGCAACGGGTGTTGCCAATATCAATGCTTCCAGTTGCGCGCTTTCCGCGCTGGTGCTGACTACACCGGCCAGTTGTTTTGGCTTCACCAATGGTTCGGCGACCGCCAACATCAGCGGCGCCAACGGCGCCGCCAGCTACCACTGGAGCACCGGCGCCACGGTTGCCGCCATCCAGAACCTCGCCGCAGGCACTTACAGCCTTACCGTGGCTGATGCTGCCGGTTGTCAGGTCATTGTACCGTTCCAGATCACTGCTCCGCAGGCGCTTGGCGTCACACTGGTGTCGCAGCAAAACGTGCTGTGCGCCAGCGACGCATCGGGCGCACTGGGCATTGCAGTTTCGGGCGGCACCACGCCTTACAGCTTCCTGTGGTCCAACGGCAACACGGGCAATGCGTTGAACAACCTCCTGCCCGGTTCTTATGGCCTCACCGTAACCGACCAGAACGGTTGCAGCCGCACCTTTAACAGTACAATCACCGCCACGGATCAAAACCCGCCGCTCCTGCAACTGCACGACGCAACGGTAGAACTGAACGCCAATGGCACGGCGGCATTCAGCGCAGCCCTGTTCGACGCAGGTACTGCCGACGGCGAATGCGCGCTCGCCAGCCTTACCGTAAGCCCCTCCTCCTTCGATTGCACAGCGTTGGGCGCCCACACGGTTGTGCTGACGGCTACGGACGTCAACGGCAACACAAGCACCGGCACGGCTACGGTGACCGTCATTGATAATATCGCCCCTGCGTTGAGTTGCCCGGCCAGTATCGAGGTCGGCGCCTGCCAGTCGGAAGTTCAGTTTGCAACGCCTGTCGTTGCCGACAACTGTCCGTTCAACCCTGCTTTTCTGGTTCAGGAAAGCGGTCTGGCTTCCGGTTCCGATTTCCCGGCCGGTACGACAACCAACCAGGCTTATCGTTACACCGATGCGGCCGGCAATACCGCGACCTGTAGTTTTACGGTCAAAGTCGGCCCCGAACTCGTCGTTGCCCAGCAGATCAATCCGGCCAGCTGCGGTCAAATTTGCGATGGTTCGATCAGCCTCCATCCAGACGGCGCGCAGCCGCTCTCGATTGCCTGGAGCAACGGATTTACGGCCACTGAACTGACCGGCCTCTGCTTCGGCTTCTACCAGGCCACCGTGACCGACGCCTACGGCTGTACCAAAGTGGTTGGCGCCCAGGTTCCCTCTTCCGACACGCAGGCGCCTGCCCTTTTGCTGCACAACGCAACGGTAGCATTGGGATCGGACGGCCTGGCGGTTGTCTCGGCGGCCCAGTTCGATCAGGGCAGTTCCGATAACTGCGGCGTCATCAACTGGTCGCTGAGCGCTACCGAATTCGACTGCGATCAGCTCGGCGAGCATGTAATCGAGATTACGGCTGCCGACGAAAGCGGCAATGTCGCCACCCAGTCGGTTACGCTGACCATCGTCGATGATATCGCCCCGACCCTGCTTTGCCCCGATGATATTGTAGTCGGCCTGTGCAACGCCACGGTTGACTTTGCACAACCGATCGTGCTGGACAACTGCGACACCGGCACTCCCGAGCAAATCACCGGACTGCCCTCGGGTTCCGAATTTCCGCTGGGCTCCACCCAGGTACTTTTTGCCTCCACCGACCCCTCTGGCAACACGGGCACCTGCTCCTTCCATGTGGTGGTGCAGGAGTCGTTCGATGCTACGGCAACGATCCAGCAAGTCACCTGCCACGGCGCCTGCAATGGCCAGATCAGCTTGAACATCAACGGCAACGGCCCTTACACCGTGTTGTGGAGCAACGGCGCCACCGGTCAGCAGCTGCAAAACCTTTGCCCGGGCACGTATGAAGCGGTCGTTAGCGATGCAAGCGGCTGTTCGCAAACATTTGAATACAGTATCACCGAGCCGGGGGCTATCAGCATCGACATCGATGATGTTTCGCACGATATCAACAACGCCGGTGTGGGCAGTATCGACGTGAGCAATTCCGGCGGCATGGCGCCCTACACCTACCAGTGGTACCACGACGGAGCGCCTTTTGCCACTACCCAGGACATCAGCGGCCTTACGGTCGGCGCCTATCAGCTGGTCGTGACCGATGCCAATGGTTGCACCGCTTCCGGCCCGTCGATCGTGATTATCAACAACGTTTCCGCTACCGGGTCGCCCGAAACGCCGCTCAGCGTCGTGCTGGCGCCCAACCCGGCCTATGACCAGACGGAACTGCGCTTCGATACGCCTTTGCGCAGCGCCGTCGCCCTGCAACTTTTCGATGCCACCGGCCGCCTTGTCCGGACCGAGCAGATCGGCGAAGGAACCGAGCGTTATGCGCTCGATCTCCGCGAACTGCCGGCAGGCGCCTGGCAAATCATCCTGCTGGCCGACGACGGCCAATATTTATCCAAAACACTGATAAGAATGAGGTAAGAGGCTAAATGCTTCATCTTTGACAAAGGGGGGTCTCCAAAGGGGGGCCTCCCTTGTCTTTTTTAGGCCTATTGCCGCAGACCTTCATCCTGAAAAAATTTTGCACGCAGATGCCACCCCGGCAGGGTTAGCACTGTCTAATGTTTTGACAAAATCCTGCGTACAGCCATGCGTTTCATCTACCTCCTGTTACTCGCCTTTTTTTTACAAACGCAGATTGCGGCTCAAGACTGCAATTGCTCCGCCCAGTTTGAATTTCTCACTCAAAAAATAGCCACCAATTACGCCGGCTACGCCGACAAGGTCAATCCCCGAACACAGGCCGCCTTTGACGAGCACACCCGGCACTACCGCGAGCTGACGGCTGCCACCCGCGTGGATACGACCTGCGCCCGCCTGCTGCTCGAATGGACGCTCTTTTTCAAGGATCGGCACGTGCAGCTGAGTTACAATTTACCCAAGGAAGACCCTGTCGTGGTACGGCAGCGCTACCTCGCCTGGGAACGCATCCGGCTGAGCGAAACGGAAGCCCGGCAGCGCATCGATCAGCCCGGCGGCGACTCCGCAGAAGGCATCTGGGAAATGAAAGGCGGCAACTACCGCGTCGCGCTCATTGAAGCGCCCACGCCAGCCCGCGATCTGGCGGCGGTGGTGCTGCGATCCGACAGCGTGTACTGGGTGCCGGGTCAAATCAAATTTGAACTGAAAAAAAACGGCGAAAACTACTCAGCCCGTTTCTACATGCGCGACCACAGCCTGAAAGAACTGGACGCCAGCCTCAACGGCGACTTGCTGATTTTCAAGGGATTCTCCAACTGGCAGCGGGTTTATCCGGGCAATGGCGCCTTGCCGGCCGAGCCGCCCCGACAGATTTTTACCTTGCGCCAGATCGACTCTTCAACTGTGCTGCTGACCGTGCCGACCATGAACGAAACCGTGCGGCGCCAGCTCGACAGCCTCATCGGCGCCAACCGCAAACTGCTTGCCCGTACCCCCAACATGATTATCGACGTGCGCGGCAATGGCGGCGGAAGCGACGTCACCTACTACCCCCTCAAACCCTATCTCTACACCCAGAAAGTCACCGGCGACCGCATGCAGTTCTGGGCTACCCGCGACAACGCCGACAAGTTTGCCCTGATGGGTAAAAACAAGGACTTTCCGTGGTCGTGGCGGATGTATGGCAAGTATATGGCCCGCCGGCTGCGCCGGCATGAAGGGCATTTCGTCGGCAAATCTGGCACTTTTACCGAGCGGGTAAAACAGGCCAAAAAATACCCGCTGCATGTAGCCGTACTCATCGACGGCGGCTGCGCCAGCAGTTGCGAGGAATTTGTGTTGTTTGCGCGCCAGAGCAAAAAAGTCACCCTCATCGGTCAGCCGACCGGCGGCGTGCTCGACTACGGCAACCTCCATTTTATCGATTTCCCCGACCCGCGCTTCACCATCGGCTACCCGACTTCCCGTTCCAACCGCGTGGCGGCCGGCCGGCCAGTGGACAACATCGGCATTCCGCCCGCGATCCGGCTGACCGAGGCCGACGGAGACTGGGTGGAATGGGCGCGGCAGTATTTAAGCAAAAAATAGTGTATTTTTGTTGAAACTTATCTGTTTCAACATGACTAAATTATCTATCACCTGCTTTGCAGCTTTCGTGCTGCTTTCCTTCAGCGCTTGCCAAAAAGCGCAACCCTCGCACAACGACCCCGAAGACAGCCCGTGTGATTTTTCCCCTTTTTCCAAACACCTGAAAAAAACGGTGACAACCCGGTTTTATCCGGGTACCAGCTTCAGTCCCGATAGCAGAACCACCGAATATTTCTTCGACGATCAGGGCCGGGTGGACAGTATCATGGATGATCAAACGGCTATGTCGGTCGTGTATTCCGCCGACGGCAGGGTGGGCCAATTGCGCACCTATGCCTATGCGCAGCCCCAGGTATTGAACGCAATAACGCAGTATTATTACAACAACGGGCAGCTCGAAAAAACGGTGGCACAATACTACGATGCGGCCGGCAACCCCGCGACCTGGTCCACAACCACTTTTTACGAATGGGACGCCAATGGGTTTATCGTCAAAACCTGGCTGGAAAACAGCAACGACAAACGGGTGTTTACCCGCGACGACTGTGGCAACATTCTGAAAACACAGGATTTTTACAACGCCAACAATGCCGAACATTTTCTTGCCCAATCGGCGTTCGTGGCCACGCCCAACCCGTATTACCAGATCGGGCTGGACGCCATTTTCCCGGGCAATTACTCGGTACACAACCTGACTTTCGGCCAGATCGTCCATTGGGATTGCGCCGATTATGACCCTTCGCCCATCACCAGCGATTACGAGTACGATACCGAAGGGCTGCCCGTGAAAATGACGAACACATACAGGACGGAGGAGTATTTTTACGAATAAAAAACTGATCCGGTTATACCCGCAGCACTCCATTAAACCCGCTCGCCCGGGCCTTGTAGCAAAGGCCCGGGCGAGTTCTTTGGGGCCATTTTTCGGCCCAAAAAGGGCTGTCGGTTCTTCTCCCCCCACTTCTTTTGAGCAGCCTCGCAAATAATTTTGAGGGATAATAATTTTCAATGCCATGAACGCAATTTTTACCCCCTAATTTACTTTAATTTCCCGCTTTATTTCCATCCTCTCTCCCGCTTCGCCCAAACCGTTTTTTCCTCACCTCACACCCACACCCAGCCATGCGAAAGCACCGTGCGCCTGCATTCCTCCTGTCATTTGTCCTGTTTTCTTTTCTTCTGGCATCCTGTTCCAAAGTCAAAAAAGACGAAGCCTATTACGCCGAAGCCTCCAAATACATTTACGCCTACACCAGCGGTGCCATAGCCCGCGACGAAGCAGTGCGGGTGCGTTTTGTGCAGCCGGCCGTCGGGCAGGATCAGGTGGGGCAAAAAGTAGCCTCGGGTATTTTTTCCGTCAGCCCGGCCATCAAAGGCGATGCTGTTTGGGAAGACGACCGCACCATCAAGTTGCAACCCGCCGAACCGCTGCCGTACGGGCAACATTACAGCGCCGAGGTGGGGCTTAAAAAACTGTTTCCCGACGCCCCCAAACGCATCAAAACCTTCGATTTCGATTTCTCGGTGCGCACCCTTTCGTTCGATGTGCTCGTGGACGGCATCCGCGCCGAAGACCCCAACGACCTCAAACGCCAGCAGATCGTGGGCCAGTTGCGCACCAGCGACCCTGCCGACAATGCCGGCCTCGAAAAACTGCTGGCCGCGGCACAGGGCAACAACAAATTGACCATTAGCTGGTCGCACAGCCAGGACGGCCGCACCCACGATTTTGTCATCGGCGGCGTGGAGCGCTCCAATGTGCGTTCCAAGGTCAATGTGTGGTGGAACGGCAGCCCGATCGGGCTAAAAAAACAGGGCGGTACGGAAGTCACGATTCCTTCACTCGACGAATTTATCGCCCTGAGCGCCAGGGCCATGCAGGGCGACGAGCAATTTGCCCTGCTCAATTTCTCCGACCCCGTCTCGCCCGCCCAGGAACTTGCCGGCCTGATCCGGCTCGACGGCGCCGAGGTGCGCTACACCATCGACGGCAATTTCGTGCGCATCTACCCGAAAAGCCGCATCACCGGCTGGCACACCCTGCGCGTCGAAACCGGCGTGAAAAACATCGCGGGCGCCAGCCTGAAAGAACAGAGCGAGTGGCCGCTCAATTTTGAAGAATCAAAACCTGCCCTGCGCCTGGTCGGGCGGGGCGTCATCGTGCCGCAAAACGACGACGGCGCCGTTATTTTCCCCTTCGAAGCCGTGGGGCTGCATGCCGTTGATGTGGAAGTATTCAAAATTTACAACTCCAACATCCTGCAGTTCCTGCAGGTCAACGAACTGGAAGGCAACCGCGAACTCGAACGCGTCGGCAAAATCGTGCTGCAAAAAAAGGTGTCGCTCAGCGACCTGAACCCCGGCGCCAGCCCCAGCGACTGGCAACGCTATGCCCTCGACCTGCGCGACATGATCAAGCAGGACCCGGGAGCGATTTACCAGATTCGCCTGGCCTTCCGCAAAAGTTACACCGACTTCACCTGCCCGGGCAAATTTCCCGGCGACGACGACGGCACCGACAACCTGTCTCACCTCGGTCAAATGGACGAAGACGGCCAGCTGGTGTCTATTATGGGCAGCTATCGCGGTATTTATTTCAGCGACGAAGACCCCTGGTATTATGAAGATGAAGAAAGCGAAGGCGACGAGGCAGATGAAGACACCGGCTATCGCTGGGACAACCGGCAGAACCCCTGTAAACGCGAATACTATTGCTCCGATAATTTTGTCCAGCGCAACGTGTTTGTCAGCGACCTGGGCATTACCGCCAAACGCGGCAAAGACGGCGCCCTCTTTGCCGCCGTGACCGATCTGCACAGCACCGAACCGATCAGCGGCGTATCGCTCGAACTGTTCAATTTCCAACTCCAGCCCATTGCCAAAACCCAAACCACTTCAGACGGCACCGTGCTGGTGGAAGATTTGCGCGAAAAACCGTTCGTCGTGGTCGCCACGCGGGGCGACCGACGGGGTTATCTGCGCCTGGCTGATGGCAATACGCTGAGTCTCAGTCGTTTCGATGTGGCGGGCGTCGAGGCGCAAAAAGGCCTGAAAGGCTACCTCTACGGCGAACGCGGCGTTTGGCGGCCGGGCGATTCGCTCTACCTCAATTTCGTTCTGGAAGATGGCAACGGCACCCTGCCGGCAGGGCACCCCGTACAGTTTGAACTGACCGACCCGAAAGGCGCCCTGCAATACCGCACCGTGTCGAGTAAAAGCGTGGGCGGCGTCTATCCGCTGCATTGCGCCACCCGCCTCGATGCCCCCACCGGCAACTGGACGGCACGCGTCATGATCGGCGGGGCCACCTTTACCCAAACCCTGAAAATCGAGACGGTCAAGCCCAACCGCTTGAAAATCAACCTTGATTTTGGCAAAAAACAATTGCTGGCCAGCGATGAAAACCTCAGCGGCCGCCTGAACGTCAACTGGCTCCACGGAGCGCCAGGCAAAGACCTGAAAACCAAGGTCGAACTCCAGATGCGATCGGTCAAAACCCAGTTCGACAACTACAAAGACTTTGTGTTCGACGACCCCGCCCGTTCTTTTTACAGCGATCCGCAGGTGTTATTTGAAGGATCGACCAACGAAAACGGCCAGGCCACCGTGCCCCTCGACCTCGGCGATGTTTCCTCGGCGCCGGGCAAACTGATCGCCAGTTTCAAGGTGCGGGCTTTCGAAAAAAGCGGCGATTTCAGTACCGACAATTTCTCGCTCGATTATTTCCCCTTCGATCGCTTTGTCGGGCTTCGCATACCGACCGACCAGTACGGCAACCGCGAAGTGCCACAGGGCAGCGGCGGCACGGTACAGGTCATTTGTGTGGACATCAACGGCAAGCCGATTGCCAACCAGCAGGTCGAAGTCGGGCTCTACCGCACCGACTGGCGCTGGTGGTGGGATCAGGACGCCAATTCGGGCGTAGCCCAGTTCAACTCCTCCGAGCACGTCAACGCGCTCGACAAGGCCACGCTGACCACCGACAGCCGGGGTATTGCCAGCTGGAAGGTGACCCCCTCGCAGTGGGGCCGCTACCTCATCCGCGTCACCGACCCCGAAGGCGGGCACGCCGCCGGCGACTTTTTCTGGTCGGGCTACCCCGACTATACCGACGGCAACGGCACGCGCAACGCAGCGGCCATGCTGCCGTTCAGCGTCGAAAAACCCAAGTACAACGTGGGCGAAGAAGTGGTGCTGAAAGTGCCCGCCAGCGAATCGGGGCGCATCCTGCTGACCATCGAAAACGGCACGCGCGTGGTCGAACACCGCTGGTTTCAGGCTCAGGCCGGCGACAATCTGCTGAAATTCAAGGCTACCGAATCCATGGCGCCCGCTATTTATGCCCACGTCAGCCTGATACAACCCCATGCGCAAACGAAGAACGACCTTCCGATCCGCATGTACGGCGTCATGCCGGTCAATATTGAAAACCCGCAGACGCACCTCAATCCGAAAATCGACATGCCGGATGTAGTCAAGCCGGGCGAGCCGTTTACCGTAAGCGTAAGCGAAAGCAGCGGCAAAGCCTGCGCCTACACGCTCGCAATCGTCGACGACGGCCTGCTCGACCTGACCCGTTTTGAAACGCCCAACCCCTGGAACACCTTCTTCGCCCGGGAAGCGCTCGGGGTAAAAACCTGGGACGTGTACGACTACGTGCTGGGCGCCTTCGGTACCGAACTCGAGCGTATTCTCAGCATCGGCGGCGACGGTATCAACCAGAAAGCGCGGGCCGGAGCACAGATCAACCGGTTCAAACCTGCGGTGATCCATATCGGACCTTTTTATCTTGAAAAAGGCAAAACGGCGCGCCATACCATCAAGATCGACAACTACGTCGGCTCGGTACGCGCCATGCTGGTCTGTTCGGCGCCCGCGCCCGGCGGCAAAGGCGCTTACGGCTCCGCCGAAAAAACAGTGGCCGTACGCAAACCGCTCATGATCCTGCCTACCCTGCCGAGGGTGCTGGGGCCCGGCGAATCGCTTCGCCTGCCCGTGGATGTTTTTGCCATGGAAAACAAGGTGCGCAGCGCAACCATTCGGGTAAAGGAAAATTCAGGGCTGGTCAGCATCCAGAAATCGTCGGTCAACACCCTCAATTTTGCGCAACCTGGCGAGCAAATGACTTATTTTGATTTGAAAGTCGGTCAAAAAACGGGGGTCGCCAAATTTACCGTCGTAGCGCAAGGCGGGGGCGAAACGGCAGAAGAAACCATTGAACTGCTCGTCCGAAATCCCAATCCAGTGATGCAAAATGTGTGGGAGGGCACCATTGAGCCCGGCGGAGAATGGAGCGGCGGATTCGAGCCCAACCAGTACAGCGACATCGTCAATGCCGTGCTGGAAGTGAGTGCCCTGCCTCCGATCAATTTGAGCCGACACCTCGATTACCTGATCCAGTACCCGCACGGCTGCATCGAACAAACCACCTCTGCCGCTTTCCCGCAGTTGTATGTGGACCTGCTGACGCCGCTGTCGCAAAAACAAAAAGACAAGATTTCCCGCAACGTGACCGCCGCCATCGACAAACTGCGCAACTTTCAGGATTACACAGGCGGATTCACTTACTGGCCGGGCAGCGGCTACGTCGACGACTGGTCCACGTCCTATTGCGGGCATTTCCTGCTCGAAGCCAAGTCCAAAGGCTACGCCATTCCGGCAGGCGTGCTCGAACACTGGCTGGAATTCCAGACCAAAGTGAGCAAACAATGGAGTGAAAAAAATTCTTCCTATACCTGGGAGGTGTACGACAACGAGATCGGGCAGGCCTACCGCCTCTACACCCTGGCGCTGGCCGGCAAAGCCGACCTGGCAGGCATGAACAGGCTTCGCGAGAAAAAGAATCTGTATGCCCAGGCAGCCTACATGCTCGCTTCCGCCTATGCGCAGGCCGGCAAACCGGAGGTTGCCCGCGAGATTGCTTCGGGCAGGTGGCGCGACGACTGGCATTACGACTGGTGTGGCTACACCTACGGCTCGGACCTGCGCGACCGTGCGTTGTTGCTCGAAACCTATACGGCTATCGGCGACCAGCCCCGGGCACAGGCTACGGTAAATTACCTCTGCGGCGAGCTCGGAGCGGCACAGGGCTGGTACTGGAATACACAAAGCCTGGCAACCTCGCTGCGCGCCTTGTCCAAATATGTGTCCAAAAACATGGCAGGCCAGGGACCGTCGTATGCCTATCGTTTGGGCGGCAGCGCCTACCAGAACGGCGACGCCAGCAAACCCATCAGCACGGTTGATTTTACCGATCAGGCATTCAGTACCAGCAAGGTGGCGGTTAAAAACAACGCTTCGGTTCGCTTGTACGCCCGCCTTGTGGTGGGCGGCCAACGCCTGATCGGCGAGGAAGCCGCACAGGCCAGCAACATTACCCTCTCGGTCCGTTATACCGACAACAAAGGCGTGGCGCTCGATCCCGCACAGTTGAAACAGGGTACCGACTTCATCGCGGAAGTAACCGTCAAGCGCAACAGCTCCTTCATTTTCCCCTTTAACGAACTGGCACTCAACGAAATATTCCCCTCTGGCTGGGAAATCCTGAATGCCCGGATGAGCGGCGTCAACTATGGCAGCAGCAGCGCTTCCGATTATCAGGATGTGCGCGACGACCGGGTGTACACCTACTTCGATTTGTACGGCGCCAACGGCGAAACCCGCGTGTACCGCATTCAGCTCAACGCCGCCTACGCAGGCCGGTATTACCTGCCCGCCGTCAGTTGCGAAGCCATGTACGACAACCGTATCAGGGCCAGCGTGCCGGGGCAATGGGTGGAAGTCATATAATTTGATTGAATCAATAATACGAGCGCGAGGTTGCTTTTCCCTTCCTTCAAAGGGTTGTGAGGCAATCTCACGCTCGTAGAAGCGTTCAATCCGCCAATCCTGCTTATCTTTGCGTAAAATTTACACCATGCTTGAAGATTTAAAATCCGAAGACCCCGCCCAGTTAAACGAAGCATTTAATGAAAAAGGCGAGCGGGTGAGCCCGGTTCTTCCACAGAATGTCCGCAATTTTCTGATCGATATTGACGGCACAATTTGCGACGATGTACCCAACGAAGAGCCTGACCGGATGCTGACGGTACTGCCCTATCCCGACGCATTGGCCATGCTTAATAAATGGTATGACGAAGGCCATATCATCTATTTTTTCACCAGCCGCACCGAAGCCCACCGCGACATCACGGAGACCTGGCTGAAACGCCATGGATTCAAATTTCACGGTATCATTTTCGGCAAACCGCGCGGCGGCAACTATCACTGGATTGACAACCATATCGTCAGGGCTACGCGTTTTAAGGGAAAATTTACCGATTTGGTGGTCAAAACCCACGAAATTGAAGTTTTCTCCGAGTAAACACCATTTTCAGACACAAACTGCGTTCTTTGTCTGACCAAGTCAAACATATAAACGCATGAACCGCCTCCAGATACTGCCTTCTCTCCCGGGCACAATGCAGCGTGTTGCATTGTGCCTGGTTTTTTTCAGCGTCGGGCACGGCCTTTTCGCACAATTCGTCCTGCCCTACAACCTCAAATCTCCGCAGGTAATCCACCGCCTGAGCGCACCTGAACTGAAGGAATTTTCCGACCTCAGCCCCACCGAGCGCCCCGACGAGCTGCTGGCGATCGCCGACGAGCGAGGAGAGGCCTTTTTCCTCGATACTACCGGAAAAATACTGCGCCGGGTACTCTTTCGCGACAAAGGCGATTTTGAAGGCATTGAGATGGTCGGCCAATGTATTTATGCCTTGAAAAGCGATGGGGATATTTTTGAAATCGGCTGCTGGGATCAGGCAAAAAGTACGGTCAATACCTATGAAACCGTACTGACGAAAAAAGACGACACGGAAGGCTTATGCTTCGATCCGGACAGGAAAGCCTTGCTGGTGGCCTGCAAAGGCGATCCCAAAAGCGACACCCTGCGCGGCATTTTTGCCTTCGACCTCAAAAAAAAGACCCTCAACCCGAAGCCTGTTTATACGATCGACCCCAAAGAAGTCAATCGCCTGGCTCCCTGGCAAGCCGATGAAAAACAGGATTTTTTCAGCCCCTCTGCCATTGCCATTCGCCCCCTGACCAACGACGTTTACGTCATATCCACTGCCTTAAAACGCCTGATCGTGCTCGACTATCGCACAGGCGCCATCAAATATGCTGATTATCTGGATAAACAGATTCTCCCTCAACCGGAAGCCCTGTCCTTCGACCGCAACGGCAATCTTTACATTGGCAGTGAAGGCAAAGGGGGCGACGGCCTGTTGCTCCGTTTTGATATAATCGATACGACCAAAAATTGATTACCGTCTCAACGCGAATCTCCTATGCGGTTTGAAGAAGCGATTAAAACCTCCAAATTCCAAAGCGAAATCCAGAAAGCCCACCTCCACATTCTGTTTACGGCCGGATGGGTACGCGCCCGGATCGGAAACCGGCTGAAGCCCTTCGGCATCACCTCCGAACAATACAATGTGCTGCGCATCCTGCGCGGACAGGCAACCGACAGCGTCAGGGTAATGGATATCAGTGAAAGAATGCTCGAACGCAACTCGAATACCACGCGCCTCATCGACAGATTGATCGACAAAGGCCTGGTCAATCGGCTGAAAGCCACGCACGACGGCCGCGAACGCGCCATTCAGCTCACGACCGAAGGCTCGTCCCTGTTGCAACAAATTGACAAGGCCTGGGAAAACGGCAGCCCCCACAGCAGCCTGCTCACACAGGAAGAAGCTGCCATGCTGAATCATTTGCTCGACCGCCTGCGCGAGTGCGATGAAGAGGAATCCGCCGTGATTTGAACTTTTGTTCCATTTTTTTGTCCTTTCAAATCCTACTTTTGCGGCGGCAAACCCAGTGCCCCGCAAGGGTTTGCCATTGCCCCTTTTCACAACATTCACTATTTCTTATTGCTCTCCCGTCATGGCGGTCATAGAACTCAAAATCCCGAACCTCGGTGAATCCATTTCCAGCGTAACCTTTGCCAAATGGCTCAAGCCGGACGGCAGCACCGTCACGATGGACGAGCCCCTCTGCGAGATCGAAACCGAAAAAGCCAACCAGGAGCTCTCTGCCGACTCCGCCGGCAAACTGATCTGGGTCGCCAAAGAAGGAGAAGACCTTGCCGTAGGCGCTGTTTTTGCCAAAATCGACACCGAGGCGAGCGGCGCAGCCGATGCGGGCAGCAATGCCAAAACCGAAAAACCCGCCGTCACGCCGGCCGCTACACCGACGCCCGCCGCCACGACCAACTATGCCACCGGCACGCCTTCGCCCGCTGCCGCCAAAATACTCGCCGAAGGTGGAGTCGATCCGGCTTCAGTAGCAGGCTCCGGCCGCGACGGCCGCATTACCAAGGAAGATGCGCAAAAAGCCGTTGCATCCACGCCCTCGGCCCCGCCCGCAACGACGCCGGCAACAACGCCGGCCACAACGCCGCACCCTGCCCCGGCACCCGCTCCTGGTTCGCGTAACGACCGCCGCGAACGCCTCAGCCGCATGCGCCGCACCATTGCCAAACGCCTTGTCAGCGCCAAAAACAACACGGCCATGCTGACCACTTTCAATGAAGTGGACATGACTGCCGTGATGGAACTGCGGGAAAAATACCAGGAGGCTTTTGTCAAAAAATACGGCATCAAACTGGGCTTCATGTCCATCTTCGCCAAAGCCTGCGCCAAGGTGCTGCTCGAAATGCCCGACGTCAATGCAACGCTCGACGGCGACGATATCATTTACCACGACTATGCCGACATCAGCATCGCGATCAGTACGCCCAACGGCCTGGTCGTGCCGCCGCTCCGCAACGTTGAGAGCCGCTCTTTTGCAGAAATCGAGTTCCAGATCAAAGAACTTTCCGGCAAAGCCCGCGACGGCCGCCTGACCATGGATGAAATGAGCGGCGGTACGTTCACCATCACCAACGGCGGTATTTTCGGCAGCTTGATGAGCACACCCATCCTCAATGAGCCACAGAGCGCCATCCTGGGCATGCACGCCATCAAGGAGCGCCCGATCGTGGTGAACGGCGAGATCAAAATCCGCCCGATGATGTACCTCGCCCTCAGCTACGACCACCGCGTGATCGACGGCTCCACCTCGGTTACCTTCCTGGTAAAAGTCAAAAACCTGATCGAAGACCCGGTCCAGCTGCTGCTCGACCTGTAATTCCGCCGATCGGCTCCCTCAACTTGTCTGTGCTTACCCTAAGCGCTCCGCACCCTGTTGCGGAACGCAGCCGTATGGCCTTTTGCAAGGCGCAAGCCAAAACGGCAGTCGGCGCTCCCTTTTTGCGCCAAAATGACACAATACAATCTCAAAACGGGAATGGAATATGGTTTGACAAGCTTTGGCGCGAATCACCCACGACCCAACAAAAGCCTGTGTCATGTTCAAACTGCAAAACAACAGCCGTCATGATGCCAAAATTTACTTCGACGATTTCGCCACCCGTGATGCCTGGGAGGCCGCCCAGCGCCCCGTCCATCCGCAATTCAGCATTTTGCCAGCTACCAACATTATTGAAACAAAAGACGCGTTCCTCATCGAACTGGTAGCGCCGGGCCTGGGCGCCGACGAACTGAGCATCAGCGTTGAAGGCAATGAAATCACCGTAGCCTACCAGCCAGCTGACAGCCGTTTTGAAAACGTTCATCAGCGGCGCGAATGGCGCAGCGAATACCGCCCCATGCCTTTTCAGCGCGCTTTTTACCTCAACGGCGAACTACTCGACATGGCAGCCCTGCGCGTTTCGGCGTTCAATGGCATCATCCGCCTGAGCATTCCCAAAAAAGAAACGGCACGCGGGGCTATTACACCCTGGATGCCGTTTTCGAGCAATTGATGGGCGGGGGGACGACAGGATTTGTCGCCCCCCGCCATGTGTTATCAACCTTTGACCACCACTGTTTTCACGCTGCTGCCCGCGTTGCCGCTGAGGCGAAGCATGTACACACCGGCAGGTATCTGCTGAAGGTCGAGGGTAAAGACCTGTCCTTCGGCAAGGCCGTTCTGAAGGCGCTGGCGAAGCACTTCGCGGCCATCGGCGCCGAAAAGTAAAAGATCGGCCTGACCCGTGAGCGACTGGCCGGTGCTGATGTACAACACATTGCTGGCCGGGTTGGGCTGCACGAACAGGTCGAAGTTGTTGCGGGAAGGCTCTTCCGATTTGACAAAACCAACCGGGTTGACGATCACGCCGCGTTCCTCGATGCGGTCGCAAGCCAGGTCGTTTTCAGCCGATTGTACACAGGCCTGGCCGTCGAAATTGATCATGTCCATCATTTCCACATCATCCACAACCCAGTTGCCGTCGAAAACGGCATTGGTAGCATCGGTTCCGAAACGGAAGCGGTAGGTGATGGTTTCGCCGTTGAACTGGCTCAGGTCGAAGTACGACTGAATCCAGCCGTTGGAGTTGCCGGAGAAAGCATTGAGGAACGGAATGGCGAAGGTGCTATAGTCGAAACTTTTGGGCGGATTGCGGAAGGAAGCGGACAGCGGGAAACGCAGCCACTGCTGTTCGTCGGCGCGGCGAATTTCGACAAAACCGCCATCTACCCCGGCTTCGGTGTTGTGCTGGTGCCAGAAACGGAGCACTGGCTGGCTGCCCGAAACGGTGATGGTATTGAGGTATTCGATAGCGAGGTCGGTTTCGGAAGAAGCCTCGTCGGCGCGCCAGGCAGACGAGCCGGTTTTCACCACGTCGCTTTGCAGATAGAAGGCCGACTGGCCTTCGAAGAACAGCGAGATGTAATCATTCTCCGTTGCCGTCTCCATTTCATCCTTGAAAAAGAGCAGCGAGCCCAGGTCGGGATGGCATTTGGCCACGTAATTGAGGGTCACGACCTGGCCGTGGGCAAGCGTGCCGAGGTTCCAGGTAATCACGCCATTGGCATAAACGCCGCCATTGCTGGCATTGATCAGCGTGAGGCCGGCCGGCAGTTCGTCGGTCACCACGACGTTCGTCGCGGCGTCGTCCTTGTGGTTGGTGACGGTGATGGTAAAATGAACATCCTGGCCCGGGTCAACCGTCGGGTCGGAGGTCGTTTTTTTGATTTTCAATTCCTTGATACAGGTGGGGATCGGGTCGAAGTTTTCGATGCCGTCGGCGGCGTTGAAATTATCTTCCTGGCTGGCGCCGATACCCATGCCGCGGCGTGCGAATACCGACATGATCAGGCAGGTGTCTTCGCCGTTGTAGTTCAACATGTCGGCCATCATGATGGCATCACGGCCGTCGATGAAGCCGGGGCTGCAGGGTTGCAGTTTCATGCCATCCATCACCAGCTGGATGGCGCGGCCGTTGCCGGAGGTGGTATTGGTGATGTCGGCATCGTAGCCGTATTTCTCCACCATGGCCCAGTAGAGATCCCAGGTGACGGCCGTCCAGATTTCGCCCAGATCGTGCACTTCGGTGCTGAGGGCTACGGAGGAGAAAGTGAGGGGATTGACCGTCATATCGGTGCTGTACGGGTAGCGGCGAATGCCGACGCCGGTGGTCGGCTCGGTCAGCACATAAGTACCTACGCCGCGTTTTTGGGTACCAAAGTCGCCCGGCTCGGCGGTCATGATCAGCGAGAACCAGTCGCTCCAGCCCTCGCCCATTTGTTCGGGGTTGCCGAGGCAGCCGGTGTTGCTGGGGCCGCCGGTGAGGCGGTTGGAGATGCCGTGGCCGTATTCGTGGGCGATGATGCCGTTGTCAAAGTCGCCGTCGAGGAAAGCGGGGCCGCCGGCCTGCGGCGGTTGTACCAGGCTGACGTTGACGCCGACGGCGAGGTTCGCCTTGAGCAGATCGCCTATCGATTTGGTCACCATGATGGCCGGGATGCTGATGCCCGCGCCGCTTTGGCCGGACGGCACACCCATTGTGACCGTGGTTTCTTCGAAATTGACCACGATGACAGCGATAGCGCCGGCATCCTGAGCGAGCGTAACTTTATTCAGAAAGGTACAGGTGCCGCGGTCGATGAGCGCGATTTTGCCGTTCAGGTCGTTTACGGCCGGGTTGCAGCCCAGGGTGGGTTCGCCGGAGCCGTCGTTGACCAGCACCAGCTGGCCCGTTACGGGCGTGGTCGTGATGGCAGGGCCGAAGTTGGCTGCCGTTCCGTCGTAAAGGCCGACGATGGAACCCGGGGCATTTACTTTCAGGATTTTGCCGTTGCTGCCGCTGTTCCATTTGTACATCTGCATGGTACCGCTGGAGCCGTCGGGCAGGGTCGAAAAGTTGGCGTTGTTGGTGCCGCTGCCGTCGAGCGCCTGTGCCTGGACGTAGTCGCCGCCCTGGCCGCCGTTGCCGTAGTTGTTTTGTTGGAAGTTACCTGCTTTTTCATCAAAACCATAGAGGTAGGTGATGTCGTGCATCATATTGTTGATGTAAAACAGGTTGGTAATGGCTGCATCGCGGTTCTGTTCGGGTTCGTTGTTGGCGTCGAACGGAAAGTCGAACAGCAGGTTGGCGCCGCCGTCGGCCGATTCGGATGCCGAACCAGAGCCATCGTTGGCGCTGTCGTCGTAGGCCCACACGTTGTTGCCGCGCGTGTAGGTGTAGTCGGCGCCCGTCACGCCATTGACGTCGAGCCAGCCATAGGGCGAGGCGGTCGGGTTGGCCGGGTTGGCCAGCAGGGTGCGCCCGCCAAACGAGGGGCTTTCCACCGGGAAGGCAAACACGTTGTAGCTCTCGTCGGCAAAAGCGGATTGCTTGTAAGGCAATGCCGCTTGTTCGCCGGCAGGGGCGGGTTGCTCGGAGCAAATGTCGGGTGCGCCGGCGGCATGTGCATGTCCGGCCTTGCAATAGACGGTATAGTTGTCTTTTTCCAGAATTTCACCCGTTTGAGCGTCGATCCGCAGGTTCCAGGAGTCGCTTGTATTGATCTGATCGATCTCGATACGCCAGGCAAGGCGCACGGTGCCGTCGCGGCGGGGCTGCAAACAAATGCTGACCGGGATGTCGCGTTTGGCTACATCGCCGGGCTGAAACACCATGTTTTGGCCGTTGATTTTTGTTTTCAGCGAAGGCATGGCCCTGTCGGACAGGCCTATGTTGTTCAGGGCCAGTTGCAGAGCCTGGTTGGCGCCAAGCGAGGGCATGGTCGTATTGACCTTGCCGGCCAGTCCGGGCACGAATCGGTGCGCGAGGTGTACTACGCCGCCATCTGGTTTGACGTGCAGGCCAAACAGGCCGTTGTACACCGGGATGCCCTGGTACTGTTGTTGCACCCAAACGTGGGTGACGCCGTTGTTTTTCGAGAGGTACTCGTCGGTGACGCGCACGTCGGCCACATCGGCGGCCGAGAGGCCGAAACGGGCAGGGTTTTCACGCAGGAAACGAAGGGCGGTTTCACGGGCTTTGGAGTCGGCTTGTGCCATCAGGGAGTTCGCCGCAAAAGCGAAGCCCAGCGCAGCCAGCAGCCAGAGACGCAGGGTAAAAACACGTTGCATTGCAGGATTGAAATGTTTGATTTGATCAAAAAATAGCAGGAAAAATTAGAAAGGGCGAGTTCAGGCGGTCAAAGGTAAACGCCCGGACGTACTGCCCAAGTGAAGCACGGGGTAAAAAACCGATTTTGTCGGACTGTGTCAATCAAAAAATCGCGGCACAGCCTGCAATCCCTTCGGCAGCGGGTTCGGAATTCCGGCGGCAGGCTATACCTTTGCCGCAAGAATTTTCCCGCCTTTGTCCGATCCAATTTCCACAGTAAACGACCAACCGGAACCCGTTTCAGCCATGCCTGAAGTAAAACTGTTTTCCTGCTCGGCCTCCCAAAAACTGGCCGCCGACATCGCTTACCACTACGACCTGCCGCTGGGCGACACCAGTCTTGCCCGTTTCAGCGATGGTGAAATGCAAACCATCGTCAACGAAAGCATCCGCGGCTCCTTCGCTTTCTTTATCCAAAGCACCTGCCAGCCCCACGACAACCTCGTGGAACTGCTGCTCTGGATCGACACGGCCAAACGCGCCTCGGCGGGCTACATCACCGCCGTGATCCCCTACTTCGGCTACGCCCGCCAGGATCGCAAAGACAAACCCCGCGTGCCGATCAGCGCCAAACTCATGGCCAATCTGCTCACTACCGCCGGCGCCAACCGCATCGTCACCATGGACCTGCACGCCGACCAGGTGCAGGGCTTCTTCGATATCCCGGTCGATCACCTGCGCTCCGAAGCCATCTACATGCCTTACCTGGCCGAACAGCAGGATATGTCGAACGTCATCTTCGCCAGTCCCGACGTAGGCGGCGTCAAACGCGCCCGCGTCTATGCCAAACACTTCGGCCGCGAACTGGTCATCTGCGACAAGTACCGCACCAAAGCCAACGAAGTAGCAGCCATGACCGTCATTGGCGAGGTCAAAGGCGCCGACGTGATCCTCGTCGACGACCTGGTGGACACCGCCGGCACGCTCTGCAAAGCCGCCGATGCGCTCATGGAAAAAGGCGCCCGCTCGGTGCGCGCCATCTGCACCCACCCCGTGCTCTCGGGCAAAGCCTACGAAAACGTCGAAAACTCGCAACTCACCGAACTGCTGGTGTGCGATACCATCCCGCTGCGCCGCGAATCGCCGAAAATCAAAGTGCTCTCCACAGCCAAACTGTTCTCCCGGGCCATCCGCAATACAGTGGAGTACAAGAGTATCGCGGCCTTGTTTTTGGGGCAGTGAGAAAGATTGGACGGGATGGGAACGCGGAGGACGCGGATTTTTTTCGCTGGCGCGAGGCTTCGCCTCGTGCCTCCTATCGGCGGGGCTTCGCCCCGATTTCCTGGCCGGGCTAAGACAGGTGGATCGTGGGCACGAGGCGAAGCCTCGCGCCAGCCACGCCAGCCACGCCAGCCACGCCAGCCGCGCCATCAGGCCTATTCTGTACACCCCGTGTATCCTGTCTAAAAAAACTCCGCGCGCTTGCTCATTCTCTCGCCGGCGGGAGGTTTATTGGAATGAACAGGCGAGCCGAAACCCGATCCAGCCCAATTTTTCATTGGCCAAACTGCCGTTTCTGTAACTGGCTCTGCAATCAGCAGGTTTAGCATTCCAGGCGCCCCCCCGAACAATCCGGCTGTCCGAACGCGGAAAGTCGGTCCAGGCCTTTCCATTGTCGGGCGCACCCTGATAATTTCCGGGACGCGCATCGTCTTCGCACCATTCCCACACATTGCCGCTCATGTCGTGCAGGCCCAGGGCATTGGGCGGAAACTCGTCCACCGACGTGGTTTTCTTGCGGAATTCACCCGTCAAGGAATATTCTTTTTGCCATTGCTCCCTCGTATCAAAATTGATTTCAGCCGGGTTGGCTATGTTTTTCCCATTGCCAAACCTAAGGTTTTTGCCGCCTTCGCGAGCCGCGTATTCCCATTCTGCTTCGGAAGGCAATCTGTAATGAATTCCGGTCAGTTCGATGAGTTTTCTGATAAATGCCTGTGCATCAAACCAGCTCACTTGTTCGACCGGCAGCAGATCGTGGTCCTGAAACCGGGCGGGGTTGGTTCCCATGATGGCTTTCCACTGTCCCTGGGTAACCGGGTGTTTGCCCAGGTAGAAGTCGGAAACACTCACCGTGTGAGCCGGTTTTTCCGCCGCATGTCCTTCATTGAATATATCCCCCATCGCAAAGGCGCCGCCCTTAATCAACATCATCCCGTCAAAAAAAGTATCCACTAGTCGCTTCGGCGGCTCTTCTTCGTTGGCCTGCAATTCGTCGGGGAGTTGGTCGAGATAAGCCAGCAGGGCCTGTTGGATTCGGGTGTTTTCGCGTCGGAGTTCGGCAAATTCGATCAGGCCGAGTTTAAACTGGTTGGCGGCATGATAATACTGGCTGCGCAGCAGAATCAGGCTGTCGTGCGTCGCCTTGTATTTCGATTTTCCCGAAAGCAAATCAAGCAATTGCACCAGGGCTTGCTCGTCCTGAGCAAGGGCGATGAGTTCCCTTAGCGCATCTTTGGGTACGGCGGTCATGGTGGCAAATATAGCAATGCAGCGTTGGGGAAGCGCGGAAGCAGTGTGTTTTTTGGGCAGGATGAGCAAGATTTAAAAGATGGACTCCCGCTGGCGCGAGGCGTCGCCTCGTGCCTCCTATCGGCGGGGCTAAGCCCCGATTTCCTGGCCGGGCTAAGACATCGTGGGCACGAGGCGAAGCCTCGCGCCAGCCGCGCCAGCCACGCCAGCCACGCCAGCCGCGGCAGCCGCGGCAGCCGTTGCTTATTACCGCCGCAATCCAGAAAGCTTCCCGATTCAGTCGTTATACACCTTTTTCCCCCTACGCAACCAAACACCCCAGGTTTTGTCAAAGGCATGCACCCGCTGCGTCGGGCCCCGGTCGTCCACTACCGGGTGCCCCTGATTGACCCATTCGAATATTCCGCCGTAGAGGTTGGCGACGTTGGTGAAGCCCGCTGCAAGCAGCCGTTCGGCGATCTTTTCGCTCCGATAGCCAACGGAGCAATACACGACAATCCGCCGGTCGCGGGGCAATTGCTGCACGGATTGCAGGTCGAAATGGTCGTAGCCCACTGGCCATGCGCCAGCCAGATGGCTGACTTGATATTCGCGCGGTTCGCGGGCATCCAGAAACAGGATGCCGGCTGTGTCGCGGGCTGCTTCGGCCACCGATATTTCAGGTACGCTGTGCGAAAGCAGGCCTTGCAGCAAACTTCGGAAACCGGCCCCTTCCACCGCTTGCTGGCCCGAGCAGGCATTTGCGAAAGCCAGCAGCAGGAGGCACAGGTATTCGCTTTTTAAAATGGTCATGCTACGAAATTACATACAAAAAAGCCGTGGCGCCCCGAAGGATTGGCGCACACGGCGAAATTTCTTTGGATAAAATAATATTAAACGGCGGGGAAGGATTAGACCGAGGCGGGGGCCTCTATGAATTTTAAAAAAAATCCTACTGCCAAAGAAGGGGACAGCAGTAGGAAAATCAAAACATACTATGAGAAAACTACCTGCAAGATAAGCGCGCTACCGTCGCACCATCAAAAGCTATTTATGAAGCGGCAGGCGAGCAGCAGAAAGTGGAGGAATTGAAAAGAAAGTGGCGGCACTGGCGCAAGAAAACAGCAAAGAAGGCTATTTCAAGCATTCATCGGCCAATAAAAAATGCGGTGCCTGGCGGCAGGTTTCCTTTTCAGGAAAACCTGCCATCAGCACACCGCATTATAAAATCAGTGATTGACTGGTCCTTATTGAATCGTCACTTTCACTACCCGGGTTTGATCGCCCGAGCGTACGCTCAGGTTGTACACGCCCGCGGGCAGGCTGTAGAAGTCAAATCCGTGTTTCAGGTTGCCCGTACGGAACTCAACTGTTTCGGTTTTGATCAACTGTCCGATCGCGTTGTAGAGGATGAATTCGACCTCGTCCTGCGGTTGGCCCTTCATTTCGACCGTGAAGCGGCCGTCGTTCGGGTTCGGGTAGAGTTCGAAGCTTTCATCCAGGTTCACCTCGCCTGCATCGGTTACGCTGAGCGTCACCGATTTCTCGAGCACGCTGATACCGCAACCGTTCATGGCTGTCAGTTCGACTACGTAGTAACCGTTGGTCGGGTACGTGTGAACCGGGTTGGCCTCGGTGCTTTCCGCGCCGTCGCCGAAGTCCCAGTGGAACAGCTGGGCGTGTTGCGACAGGTTGGTGAAGGTAGCCGTGGTAGCGTCGAGTTGGGCGGTGAACCCTGCCTGCGGCGTGGATTCAACCGCAACCATGTTTTGCAGCGTTACGGAGCTCGTCGTGCCGTTGGCGTTCGTGATCGTCAGGCTGACCGGGTAGTTGCCCGGTGTCGGGTACGTAACCGTCGGGTTTTGCAGCGTTGACACATACGGGTTACCGCCGGGGAAGGTCCAGAGCCATGCGGTCGGGTTACCGGCCGACTGGTCGTAGAACTCAACTTCCATCGGGGCGCAGCCCTGCGATTCGTACACGGTGAAGGCAGCGATCGGGTCGATACCGGGTTCAAGCACCGTGACGGTTGCAACGCAGCTGGACACGTTACCGGCGGCATCCACTACCGTGAGCGTCACGTTGTTGGCGCCGATGTCGCTGATGAAGAACACCGTTTGCGAAGCCGAGATCGTCAGCGCACCCGGGCAGTTGTCGTTCGAGCCGCCATCGATTTGCGAGGGCTGGATCGTCACGGTGCCGTCGGCGCCGAGGCTGACCTGGATATTCTGGCAAACCGCATCGGGCGCCTGGAGATCCATTACCATGACGTCGAACGAACAGGTTGTGCTGTTGCCGCTCGGGTCGGTAGCTGTGTACACCACGGTTTGAGCCGGGCCAACCGGTACCACGGAGCCGGAAGCCGGTCCGGAGGTCTGCGTAACCGTTACCGGTCCGCAGTTGTCGGTGGCGTAGGGAGCCGTCCAGTTGACTTTGGCGCCGCACTGATCCACATCGTTGGCAACCATGATCATACCCGGGCAATTCTGGAATGCCGGCGGAGTAGCATCGCTAGCCGAGATAGTGAAGGTTTCGCTATCGACGCACTGACCGAAGGTAGCCGTTACGATAACGGTTGCGTTGCCGTTGGTCGCGTTGAAGGCCGGGATCGTCGGGTCGAAGGCGGTAGCGGCGCCGTCGTTGAGGCCGACTGCCGTGCCACCCGTCCAGGTGTAGGATGCGCCGAAGATATTCGTCTGCATCGTGATCGGACCGACCTGTGTGCCGGGGCACAGCGGGCCGAGGTTGGGCAGCGGCAGGAGTACGAAGTCCTGACCATTTTCCACTTCACCCGTGGCGACCACCGTACAGCCGTTGCCGTCGGTCAGTGTCAGGTTGTAGAGGCCTGCGCCGAGACCACCGAGGGTCGTGAAGGGCGCATTGGTCGGGCCAAAGTTCACCCCGTTCGACCAGTGGTAGGTGTAGGGAGCCGGGCCGTCGAACACGATTGCCGTGAGTTCGCCGTCGCCAGCGCCCGTGCAGGTAGTTTCGTCGTCGAAGAGCACCACACCCGGGCTCGGGAGAACGAGCAGTTGAACGATGTCGATATCGTAGCATCCGGCGGCATTTTCAATACGCGCCCAGATGTTTTTCGTTACGGAAGTGTAAGCCGTTGCCGAAGTGATCGGGTTGATACCCAGTTGGGCTTCGGTATCGGAGATGTAGTAGGTCACTGTCAGACCGCTGACGCCACCCGTTACCTGTACATCGGCGTCGTGCAGGTTGAACACCGCCTCGGTTCCGTCGAACACGATCGGGCATTCATGCAGCTGGCTGATGTAAGCCACCGGAGCAGCCAGTGCGCGCAGCAGCAGCGTTTCGGTCAGTACCGTACCGTTCGAGGCATTGAACAGGCGGACGAAGACGACCGTGCTGTCGGGAGCGTAGAACGGATTGGGCAGCGGCGAAGCGCCGGCCAGGGCAGCGGCTTGCGTAGCGTGGTAGCTCACCGTGTACTGGTGGAGCGGATCGATCTGTTCGGTAGCCTCGTCGAAGTTGAACCAGGCGGCGTGCGAGCCGGCGGGTTCTTCGCAAGCCACGAGAACGTTGCCGTCGGGGCAGAAGCCTGCATCGAGCGAGTGGTCCGTCCAGCCGGGCAAGCCGGTCGTGTAGGTAATGGTCGGCAAGCCGCCCGATACCAGTTGAGCGTCGGAATCATTGAGATCCGGGTAGAAACCTTCCCCGCTGTTGGCTACCGTGAGGTGGTAGCTGCGGCCGGCAACTTCAAGTTTGTTGTCGGTGACGTCGAACTGATTGACCGTTCCGTTGGTACCGAATACAATTTTATAGGTCGTATTCGGCTGGATGCTGTCGAAGCCGGACGTCATGATCCAGTTTTCACCCGGGGTACCCAGACCCGTGAAGTAGTATTCACCGTTCAGGTTGGTTGTCGTCGTAGCCAGGAGCTGGCCTGCGGCATTGTAGAGGCTGACGAACACGCCGGAGATCGGCGCTTCGCAGGCGTCCTGTACGCCGTCGCAGTCTTTGTCGCTCCACACGCGGTTGCCGAGTTGCAGCGGTGCTTCGTCGCAGAGTGCCTCGAGATCGCCGACGCTGTTGGCTTTGCCGATACCGACCTGGTTGAAGATCGGATCAACGAGGGTCATATCGTTGCGCGAGTTGCTGCCATCCAGCAGGTCGTAGTAGGCGACGCCGCCACCGATGGTGTATTCGGAAGTGTTCGGGTTGACGATAGCGCCCAGTACCTCGTTGGTGCCCGGCACAGCCAGCAGGCCGCCGGCGTCGGCATCAAGGTGTACGTAGCGGGTATTGTCGAAGAAGAACTCTCCGCCGCCCGGGCCTTCGTTGTTGCCAACACCGTAGAGGCTGGTGCGGTTGATACCCGGGATGGTACCGTTGTTTTCGAGCAGCCAGTCGTTGCCGTCAAACCAGGCAGCGATGATGTCGCCGCCGTTGGCAGCCGAGATCGGGTTGCCGAGGCTGGTGTTCGGACGGAACTGGCGGTAGCCGAACTGGTGACCGGTGCGGTCCATCAGGGCGATAACCATGATGCCGTCGCGGGTGATTTCGATATCGGACAGCATAGCCTGGCCGCGGCAGCGGAATTCGGCGCCGGTGAGGCCACCGCCCACGATTTCGAAGTTGCCGTCGTTGTCGATGTTGGACGGTTCGCCCGAACCCGTGTTGGCCACGAGGTTGCGTTCGCTGTACTCATCCACCCAGGTTTCCCATTCCTTGCATTGCTGCAGGTTCGGGTTAACGCTGCCGATGATGTCGCCGTGGTTGTAAGCCGAGCCGGTGAGGTCAAAGTTCAGCACTGTTTTCCAGGCGCCGGTAGCCAGGTTGTACTCGTGTACGGAAGCCGACAGGTCGGCGCCCGAACCGTTGTTTTCACCTGTGCAGACACCGCCTACATACAGTTTGCCGCGATACACTTCGATACCCAGCGGGCGGAACACGCCATTGTTGCAGTTCGGAGCCGATTCGATGTCGAACTCGGTCACTACCGGCGTGCCGGTCAGGATATTGTCGATACGGACCACACGGCGCGTGTTGAGGTTGACCGTCCACAGGGTTTGTTTGTCTGCGGAGAGGTCGATATCACCCAGGCCGGCTTTACCGATTTTGCCAAACACATCGGAGTCGAGGCTCGGCGTGGTCGGCGATCCGAGATCCGGACGGTCAACGGAGCCGACATTGGGCACTTCGACGAGCGGCGTGACCACCGGTGCATTGACGTTGGTGTAGTCAATGCGGTAGATACCACCCAGGCCGAGGTCGCCGAGGCCTACGTGGCGTTTCAGGAACGCCGATGCGTAGAGGTAGTGGCGCTGCGGATCCCATGCCAGGCCGTAAATCGAGCCAAGTTGATCGTTGGCCGGCACATTGCCGAAGATGAATTCAGGCTGGTCGGCATCGTAAGGATAGAGGCCTACGGAAGTTTCGCTGACCAGGTCGGCGCGGCCCTGCGTAAAGGCTGCAAAGGCCACATTGGGTTTCAACTGGCAGTAGTCTTCCGGATTGTAGAAGCTCACATTGACGGCGCAGTTGGCGGCATTGACAAACTGTACGGAGGTACCGTTGTCGGGGCCCTGGAACGAAGGCTGGAGGTAGCTTGCACCTGCCACAAATTCGACGCGGAAGGGGAAGTTATCCAGGTTTTCGAACAGGTAGTAGCCGTCTGCATCGGTGATTGCGGAATCGACCGGAATGTCGCTGTCGCAAGCGTAGAGGTAAACCTTCACGTTGCCCAGACCCGGTTCGCCCGCGCCGTGGATGCCGTCTGTATTGTAGTCGTTGAAGGCCTGGCCGCCGAGGTTGCCGCCGAGGGCTACCGTCGTCACAGCGCCGCAGCCATTGGCATCGGTTACTGTGATCGAATAGTTGCCGGAGCTCAGACCATTGATCGTAAACGTATTGGTATTGGCAGTACCCGAACCCGAGTTGACGCCGTTGGACCATTCGTAAGTAAACGGACCCGTGCCGCTTCCCACTTCAACATGGATGGAACCGCTGGTCGAACCGTCGCAACCGCCGCCCGTGCCGGTCGCCGTGAGGCTGATGACACTGAGGTGGGTGATGGTGGTTACGATCGTACCGGAGCAGCCGTCGGCGCCCGTCACCGTCACCGAGTAGGTGCCGGCTTCGAGACCAGTGATGTAGAAGGGTTCGGTAGCGCTGGAGCCGGAGCCGCTTTGCGTACCGTTCGTCCAGGTGTAGGTATAGCCTGCAATGCCGTTGAGCACATCGATCAGGATCTTGCCGTCGGTGCCGCCGCAAGTGGTGGCACAGATCGGGAGAGCCGTGATAGCCAGGCCGCTGGACGGTTGAACCGTTGCGGAGGTTACCGAAGTACAGCCGTTGGCGTCGGTCACTGTGATCGAGTAGGTTCCGGGCAGGAGGCCGAGAATCATGAACGGATCGTCGTTGGCCACGCCGTTGCCGGAGGTAACGCCGTTATTCCAGACGTAGGAGTACGGAGCAGTACCACCGCTGACATCCACCAGGATCTTGCCATTGGCCTGATCGCAGCCCGGAGCGCACAATTGCGAAGCAACTGCGTCGAAGTCGCAACCGCCCGAATTGCAGGTTACCGTTGCGCAGGTAGAGGTCGTGCAACCGTGGCTGTCGGTGACCGTCACGCAGTAGGTGCCTTGCGGCAGACTGGTCAGGTTTTGCGTCGTTGCGCCGTTCGACCACACGTAGGTGTAGCCCGGCGTGCCACCGTTCACGCTCAGATTAATACTGCCCGTGGACTGGTTGCAGATCGTGGCAATTGCCGTGGCTGTCGGTACCATTTGTACCGGCTGGGTCACCGTGGCGCAGGTCGAAGCCGTGCAGCCATTGGCGTCCGTCACCGTTACGCAGTACGTTCCGGCAGGCAGGTTGTTCAGATTCTGCGTCGTCGCGCCGTTCGACCACAGGTAGCCCAGCGGAGCCGTGCCGCCCGTTGTGGCGATCGTGATCGAGCCGTTGGAACCGCCGAAGCAGCTCACGCTGGTGATCGCGGTATTCACCGTCAGGTTGCAGTTGGGCGGCGTGCAGGTGACCGTTGCACAGGTCGTAGCCGTGCAGCCGTGGCTGTCGGTGACCGTGACGCAGTAGGTGCCCTGCGGCAGGTTGACCAGGTCTTGCGTCGTTGCGCCGTTCGACCATACGTAGGTGTAGCCCGGCGTGCCACCGTTCACCGACAGGTCGATGCTGCCCGTGGACTGGCCGCAGATCGTGGCCGTAGCAATTGCCGTGGGCACGAGTTGTGCAGGCTGGGTCACCGTGGCGCAGGTCGAAGCCGTGCAGCCGTTGGCATCCGTTACCGTTACACAGTAGGTGCCGGCCGTCAGGTTGTTCAAGTTCTGCGTCGTCGCGCCGTTCGACCACAGGTAGGACAGCGGAGCCGTTCCGCCCGTCGTGGTGATCGTGATCGAGCCGTTGGAACCGCCGAAGCAGTTCACGCTGGTGACCGATGTATTCACCGTCAGGTTGCAGTTCGGCGGGGTGCAGGTGACTGTTGCGCAGGTCGAAGCCGTGCAGCCGTGGCTGTCGGTGACCGTCACGCAGTAGGTGCCTTCCGGCAGGTTGGCCAGGTCTTGCGTCGTCGCGCCGTTCGACCACACGTAGGTGTAGCCCGGTGTGCCGCCGTTCACCGACAGGTCGATGCTGCCTGTGGACTGGCCGCAGATCGTGGCTGTCGCCGTGGCCGTGGGTACAAGTTGTGCAGGTTGCGTAATGGTTACGCAAGTGCTTGTTGTACAGCCGTGGCTATCGGTTACGGTTACGCAGTAAGTGGCGGCCGTCAGGTTGCCCAGGTTCTGAGCCGTCGCGCCGTTGGACCACAGGTAAGTGTAGCCCGGCGTGCCGCCGCTGACGTTGAGCGAGATAGCGCCGTTGGCGCCGCCGAAGCAGCTGACCGGCGTCGAAGTTGCCGTTGCTGTGAGGGCAGGCGGTTGCGTTACCGTAGCGCAAGCCGTGGCCGAGCAGCCGTTGGCATCGGTTACCGTTACGCAGTAGGTGCCAGCCGTCAGGTTCGACAGGTTTTGCGTCGTTGCGCTGTTCGACCACAGGAAGTTGTAGGGCGAAGCGCCGCCGCTGACCGTCAGCGTTACGGTGCCATTGGCGCCACCGAAGCAGCTGACCGGCGTAGCCGTAGCCGTAGCGGTAATTGCCGTGGTTTGCGGAACGGTGACACTGGTCGTCGTGGAGCAGCCGGAAGCATCGGTAATGGTGATGCTGTACGTTCCACCAGCAAGGCCGGTGATCGTGTAAGGTTCGGTATTGCTGTTGGCAGTGCCGGACGAAGGACCACTCCAGGCGAAGTTGTACGGCGAAGATGCGCCGGTCAGGTCGATGGTGATGGTGCCGTTGGCCAGGCCGCAGCCGGCAGGTGTCGTTGTAGTTGCTACCGAGAACGAGCCGGAGCCGCCAATCGTAGCCGTGGTCGATTTGGTGCAACCATTGGCATCGGTCACCGTCACGGTGTACGTTCCGGCAGACAGGTTGTCCAGATCCTGCGTGGTTTCGTTGTTGGACCACAGGTAGGAGTAGCCCGGCGTACCGAAGTTCACGGTCAGGTCGATCGAGCCGTTGGACTGGCCGCAGGTTGCATTGGTCGTCGCAACGTTCAGGGTCAGCGGGGCGCCAGGCTGGCTTACGCTGTAAGAACGAACGATCGAGCAACCGCAGTCGTCGGTGATGGTCACCGTATAAATACCTGCCGAAACATTGTGGAGGTCTTCGGTAAAGTAGTTGTAGTTCCAGTTGAAGGTATAGCCGCCGCAGCCGCCGGATACCACCTGGTCAATGTGTCCATTGTTGCCGCCGTAGCAGGAAACAGGCGTCACATTGGCATAGGCGTCAAGCGGGATGTAGGGCGGTACCACGACAGACGTTTCTTTCACGCAGCCGTTGGCATCCGTCACCGTTACCGAGTACGTATTGCCGGCAGGCACCTGATACAGATCCTGGAAAGTAGAGCCATTGGACCACAGGTAAGTATAGTCCGGCGTACCGCCAGCCACGCTGAGGTTAACATTGACCGTACCGCTGCACGGCGGGCTGGTCGTCACCTGAACGCTGAGGGTGAGCAGCGGCGGTTGGCTCACTGCGACGGTCAGCGTTTTGGTGCAGCCGTTGGCATCTTTCACCGTTACGGTGTAGGTGCCGGCAGTCAGGCCGCTCAGGTCTTCGGTTGTTGCGCCGTTGGACCACTGGAAGGTGAAGCCAGGCGTACCACCGCTTACGGTGAGGTTGATCGAACCGTTGTTGCCGCCGAAGCAGGAGACGCTTTCGGTCGTGGCAGTCAGAACGATGGCCGGCGGTTGCGTTACTGATGCAGAGGTTACCGCAGTACAGCCTTGTGAATCGGTTACCGTCACGGTGTAAGTGCCGGCAGTCAGGCCACTGATGTCTTCCGTGGTTTTGCCATTGCTCCACTTGTAGGTGTAGCCCGGCGTACCGCCGCTGACCGTGAGGTCGATCGCACCGTTGTTGCCACCGGAGCAGGACACGTTGGTGACCGTAGTGGACAACAGAATCTGCGGGTTTTGTTCAACCGTAGCGCAGGTGGTTTTGGTGCAACCGTTGGCATCCGTTACCGTTACGCAGTAGGTGCCGGGGCCGACATCCACCAGTTTGGGCGTCGTAACGCCGTTGGACCACAGGTAGGTGTAGCCCGGCGTACCGCCGCTGACATTGAGCGAAACATCACCCGTATTAGCGCCGAAGCAGGACACCGACACACTTTCAACCGCAACCGAGAGGGCCGGCGGCTGGGTAATGGTGAAGGTCGCCGTTTTGGTGCAACCGTTGAAGTCGGTTACCGTCACGGTATAGGTGCCGGCAGAGATGTTCACCAGGTCTTCCGTCACAGCGAAGTTCGACCACAGGTAAGTGTAAGGCGTCGTACCGCCGGTTACGGTGATATTGATACCGCCGTTGCTGCCGCCGTTGCAGGAGACATTGGAGGTCGTGCCGGTGATGGCAAGGGCAGGCGGTTGGGTTACGGTTGCGCAAACGGTTTTGGTACAGCCGTTTACATCCGTCACCGTCACACAGTAAGTGCCTACCGTAAGGCCGGAAGGATCTTCACCGTTGTAGCCGTTGGACCACTGGAAGGTGAAGCCGCCGTTGCCGCCGGTTGCCGTCAGGTTGATCGAACCGTTATTGCCGCCGAAGCAGGATACCGGCGTCGGCACGGCGGTGAGGTTGATCACCGGATCGACCAGGGTTACGGCGTCAACTGCCGTACAGCCGTTGGCATCCGTTACCGTCACGGAGTAGATTCCCGCCGGCAGGTTGGTCTGATCTTCCGGATTGCTGTTGCCCGGCAGGTTGCTCCAGTTGATCTGGTAGGGCGCAAGGCCACCGCTTACCGTCAGGTCGATCGTACCGGTATTGGTGCCGGCGCAGATCGGGTTGGTAGAAGTGATGTTCAGGTCGAGGTCAGCGTATTGGCCGACAACGAATGCCTTGACGGCTGTACAGCCATGCGAATCGGTTACCGTTACAATATAGGTGCCTGCAGCCAGACCGCTCAGGTCTTGCGGATCGTTGTCCGGGGTTTCCGGACCGTCGTTCGACCAGTCGTAGGTGTACGGAGCGGTACCGCCGGTCACCGTCAGGTCGATGGCGCCGTTGTTGCCGCCGGTACAGCCGATTACCGTGGTAATTTCGGCAGTGAGTTCGAGCGGTTCGGGTTGCGATACCGTAGCACAGATCGTTGCGGTGCAGGCATTGGCATCCATGACGGTGACGCAGTATTCGCCGATGATCAGACCGGAGATGTCCTGCGTGGTAACGCCGTTGGACCACACGTAAGTGTAGTTGCCGGTGCCGCCGGTCACAGAGAGGTTGACAGCGCCATTGGAGCCGCCGTAGCAGGACACGTCGGTCACCACCACACTCGGCACAAGGGCCGGCGGTTCAGTAACCGTACGGGTCAGCGTTGCCGTGCAACCGTGGTCATCCGTAACCGTAACGGTGTAAGTGCCGGCTGTCAGGCCGAACAGATCCTGTGTAGTTTCGCCGTTGGACCACAGGTAGGTGTAATCGGGCGAACCGCCGCTGACAATCAGGTTGATGGCGCCGTTGGAACCGCCGTGACAGGTCACATTGGCTACGATAGCCGAGAGGTTCAGGGCAGTAGGCTGACCGACCGTAGCGGTAAGCACCTTTTTACAACCTGCGGCATCCGTGATCGTCACCGTGTAAGTACCGGCAGATACGTTGGTCAGGTTCTGGGTGGTCGTTGCATTGCTCCAGAGGAAGGTGTAGCCAGGCGTACCGCCGGTCACCGTCACATCGATAGCACCGTCTGAGCCGCCGAAACAGTTGACATTGGTCACCTGTGCCGAAGCTTCGATCAGCGAGCTTTGATCGACCGTAGCGCAAGTCGTCATGGTGCAACCGTGCGCATCTGTTACCGTTACGCAGTACACGCCTGCGGGCAGGTTGGCGATGTCTTGCGGGTTGTTGTTACCCGGCAGGTTGGACCAGTCGTAGGTATAGGGAGCCACACCGCCCGTGACAGAGAGGTCAACAGCGCCGGTCGAGCCGCCGTTGCAGGCGACATCGGTGATATTGACGCTCAGTACGAGGAGCGGGGGTTCTGTAATCGAAACACAGATGGATGCTTCGCAATCGTGCGAATCGGTCACCGTCACGCAGTAGGTGCCTGCGGTCAGGTTGCTGAGGTCCTGCGTCGTCATGCCGTTGTCCCAGGCATAGGTGTAGCCAGGCGAGCCGCCGGTGACGATCAGGTTGACAGCACCGTTGGAACCGCCGTAGCAGGAAACATTGGTCGGTTCGGTGTTCAGTACGATGGCAGGCGGTTCGACTACGACTACGCAGAGCGTTTTCGAGCAACCGTTGGCATCCGTCACGGTGACGCAGTAGGTACCGGCAGCCAGGTCGGTCTGATCCTGAGCCGTGATGCCGTTGGACCAGATGTAGGAGTAGCCAGGCGTACCGCCGGTGACCGTGAGGTCGATGGCGCCGTCGGTGCCGCTGTTGCAGGTGACCGGGGTGGCCGAGCCGGTTACGACCAGCGCCGAGGGCTGGGTAACGCTCGTGCAAGTGCTGGCGACACAGCCATTGGCATCCGTTACCGTCACACAGTAAGTGCCTGCGATCAGGTTGTTCAGGTCCTGCGTGTCGTTATCCGGGGTTTCCGGACCGTCATTATCCCAGTCGTAAGTATAACCCGGCGTACCGCCTGTAACCGTCAGGTCAACGGCACCCGTGGCATTGCCATTGCAAAGCACATTGGTGACCGAAGTCGTGAGGGCAAGTGCCTGTACGTTATTGATGGTCGCGCTGGTCACTGCCGTACAACCGTTCGCGTCGGTCACCGTAACGGTGTACGTACCTGCTGCGAGGTTGGACAGGTCCTGCGTATCGTTATCCGGGCTTTCCGGGCCGTCGTTCGACCAGTCGTAGGTATAGTTCGGCGTACCGCCGGTTACGGTCAGGTCGATCGCACCCGTTGCGCCGCCGAAGCAGGAGGGTTGCGAAACAACCACGCTCAGCGAAAGCACCGGCGGTTCGGTAACCGTTTTGGTCAATACAGCCGTACAGTCGTTGGCATCGGTTACCGTTATGGTGTACGTGCCGGCCGGCAAACCGCTGAGATCCTGCGTGGTAGCGAAGTTGGACCAGATGTATTCATAAGGTGTCACGCCGCCGGTCACGGTCACATCGATTGCGCCGTTGCTGCCGCCGTTGCAAGACACATTGGTCACGGTGGCGCTCAGGTTGAGGGCCGGAGGCTGGTTGAGGGTTGCGGAAGTCGTAGCGGTACAACCGTTAGCGTCCGTTACCGTAACCGTGTACGTGCCGGCCGTCAGGCCAAACAGGTCTTGCGTATCGTTATCCGGGCTTTCCGGGCCATCGTTCGACCAGTCGTAGGTGTACGGCGAAGTGCCGCCCGTCACGGTCAGGTCGATTGAGCCGGTAGCGGCGCCATTGCAAAGAATATTGACCACCGAAACAGACAGTGTCGGGGAAGGATTTACCGTTATGGTCAGCACATTGGATTCACCAAGGTATTCTACACAACCCGCACGGCGGGCACACCGGATAAAGCAGGTGGTTTGTGTAATCATACCCGGATCATAGGTAATCTGGTTATTAACCCCGGGCGCTGCCGACCAGTTGGGGTCGCCAATTACAGGCGGTGTGCAGCTGGTTGTACTAAATATCCACAGGTATTCGGCTGCGCCGCTACCCGTACCGCCCGAAGGCCCGGTAACACTGGTGAACGGAGCAGGGTCGAAAGCGCCGCAGTTGCTCTGCGATCCGCTGATCGTACCACCATTGTTAAAGTTTTTATCAGGGGTAACCGTAATGGCATCTGTTGCCGTACAGCCAACAGCACCACTGGAATCTGTAATGGTCACACTGTAAGTAGCGGCGGAAGTACCCGTTGCTACAGTAATGCTGGTGGTGGTGGCACTGTTGCTCCAGGAATAATAGTAAGGCGGGACGCCACCTGTGACCGTAGATGTAATGGTATAATTTTCCGAACCGCAAACGGATACGTCAGGGCCGAGATTGACGCTGAGCTGGGTAGGCTGCGTGATCGAGGCGCTCGTCGTGGCCGTGCAACCGTTGGCATCCGTTACCGTCACCGTGTACGTGCCGGCCGTCAGGCCCGAAAGATCTTGTGGATCGTTATCCGGCGTTTCCGGGCCGTCGTTTGACCAATCGTAGGTGTACGGCGTGGTGCCGCCCGAAACCGTCAGGTCGATTGTACCATTGTTGCCACCGTAGCAAGTAACATTTGTCGAGGTTTTGCTCAACGACAATGCCGACGGTTGAGAAAGGGTTGCGCTCGTCGTGGCCGTGCAACCGTTGGCGTCCGTCACCGTCACCGTGTAGGTGCCGGCCGTCAGGCCCGTGAGGTCTTGCGGATCGTTGTCAGGGTTTTCAGCGCCGTCATTCGACCAGTCGTAGGTGATCGGGGCAGTACCGCCAGTCACGGTCAGGTCGATCGCGCCGTTCGAGCCGCCATTGCAGGACACGTTCGTTACCGAAGTGCTCAGCGTCGGGCCATTGGTGTTGTTCACCGTGGCGCTCGTCGTGGCTGTGCAACCGTTGGCATCCGTTACCGTCACCGTGTAGGTGCCGGCAGCAAGGCCAGAAAGGTCTTGCGGATCGTTGTCCGGTGTTTCCGGGCCGTCGTTTGACCAGTCGTAGGTGTAAGGCGTCGTACCGCCGCTTACCGTAAGATCGATCGCACCGTTGGACTGGCCGCAGGTGCTGTTGATCGGCGTGGCCGTCAGCGACAGGGCGTTGGGCTGCGTGATCGTGGCGCTTGTAGTGGCCGTGCAACCGTTGGCATCTGTCACCGTCACCGTGTAGGTGCCGGCTACCATACCCGTCAGGTCTTGCGGGTCGTTATCGGGCGTTTCCGGGCCGTCGTTCGACCAGTCGTACGTGTACGGCGTCGTGCCGCCCGAAACCGTCAGGTCGATGGCGCCGTTGCTGCCGCCGTTGCAGGAAATATTGGTCACCGTTTTGCTCAGCGACAGGGCTGTCGGCTGGCTAATGGTGGCGCTCGTCGTAGCCGTGCAACCATTGGCATCCGTTACCGTCACCGTGTAGGTGCCGGCTACCATGCCTGTGAGGTCTTGCGGATCGTTATCCGGCGTCTCGGCGCCGTCGTTCGACCAGTCGTACGTGATCGGGGCAGTGCCGCCCGTCACCGTAAGGTCGATGGCGCCGTTGCTGCCGCCGTTACAGGATACATTCGTTACCGATGTGCTCAGCGAGGGGCCGCCTGTGTTGTTCACCGTGGCGCTCGTCGTGGCCGTGCAACCGTTGGCATCCGTCACCGTCACCGTGTAGGTGCCGGCAGAAAGGCCAGAAAGGTCTTGCGGATCGTTGTCCGGTGTTTCCGGGCCGTCGTTCGACCAGTCGTACGTGTACGGCGTCGTGCCGCCCGAAACCGTCAGGTCAATCGAACCGTTGGCATTGCCGCAGGTGCTGTTGGTCGGGGTAACCGTCAGCGACAGGGCGTTGGGCTGCGTGATCGTGGCGCTCGTCGTGGCCGTGCAACCGTTGGCATCTGTCACCGTCACCGTGTAGGTGCCGGCTACCATACCCGAAAGATCCTGCGGGTCGTTGTCAGGCGTTTCGGCGCCGTCGTTCGACCAGTCGTAGGTGTACGGCGTGGTACCGCCGCTCACCGTCAGGTCGATGGCGCCATTGCTGCCGCCGTTGCAGGAAACATTGGTTACTGTTTTGCTCAGCGACAGCGCAGAGGGAACAGTAATGGTGGCGCTCGTGGTGGCCGAGCAGCCATTGGCATCCGTCACCGTCACTGTATAAGTGCCGGCGGCCATGCCTGTAAGGTCCTGCGGATCGTTGTCGGGGTTTTCGGCGCCGTCGTTCGACCAGTCGTAGGTGTACGGCGAAGTGCCGCCGCTTACAGTGAGGTCGATCGCGCCGTTGCTGCCGCCACTACAGGACACGTTGGTCACGGTTGTACTTAATGACAAGGCCGATGGTTGGTTCACCGTCGCCGTCGCCGTCGCCGTACAGCCGTCGCCATTGGTCACCGTAATATTATACGTACCGGCGGAAAGGCCAGTGATATCGAAGGGCTCGGTCGTAATGGAAGTGCCCGACCCGGTACCGCCGCCCGTCTTGGACCAGTTGTAACTGTAGTTGGGCACAGAACCCGAAGTCACGTCGATCGTGATCTTGCCATTGGTTCCGCCGTTACAACCAGGTGACACTGCCGTTGCCGTCACAGCCATCGCAGATGGCTGGCTGATCGTGGCAGTCCCGGTGGTTGTACAACCAGTGTTATTGGTGATGGTGATGGTATAGGTACCGGCAGTAAGGCCGGTGATATAGAACGGTTCGGTTGAACTGCTACCCGAACCCGTACCGCCGCCGCTCTTCGACCAGGTGTAACTGTACGGAGTCGAAAAGCCGGCCGTAATATCAACGCCGATCTGACCGTCGGAACCGCCGTTACAGGTGACGTTGTCTTTGGTGTAAACCGTAGCGGTAAATGCCGCCCCTGCGTTAACCGTGACGGTAGCCGTGGCCGTACAGTTGTTGCCGTTGGTTACGGTCAGGTTATAGGTGCCGGCACTCAGACCGGTTATGTTAAATGGTTCTGTTGGCAGGTTGCTCGCCGATCCGGAGCCGCCGCCAACCCTGGTCCAGTTGTAACTGTAGTTGGGCGTGGTACCGCCGGTAATGTCCACCTGGATTTTACCGTTCGCTCCGCCGGCACAACTTGGAGCGGTCTGTGTTGTGGTAAAGGTGACCGCCGGGTTCACCGTCACGGTTAATATATTTGATTCGGCATTATAGTCGGTACACCCTACCCGTCTTGAGCACCGTCGGAAACACGTTGTTTGCGTGAGCGGGCCCGGGTCGTAGGTAAGGCCGGTTGCGCCGGAAATAGTCGTCCACTGAGCACCGTCGAAGCTGGCCGGCGGACAGTTGGTGGTGGATTTGATCCAGATGATTTCCAGGTTGCCCGAACCGCCTGAAGGCGAAGCAACGTTGGTAAAAGGAGCCGGATCGAAGGGACTGCAGCCCGTCTGGCTTGCTGCGATGGTACCGCCGTTGGTTGCATTGTCGCAAACCACCGTCGTACACCACATGTCCGTTTTCAGCCAACTGCCTGTACCATAGCCGAAAACATTGATGTAGTATGTTCCGGCAGGTACGGTACTGGTGAGCGTATAATACGACATGTTGGGCAAGGTGCCCTCCACAGCGACTTTCGTTTCCGAGATCCACCCCCAGGAACTATTAAAATAGGCAATACCAACCCAGTGATCGTATGACCAGGGGTCGTGGGAACCCGCATATACGCCCAGGCTCAATGTCGTGCCTGCCGCTATGCCGCCCGACGTAATCGTCTGGTAAAAAGCGTTGCTCGATCCGTTGGTAATTTCAAGTTGCCCGGAATAAGCCCCGCACTGTGCGGCATACGTACCCGAATAGAAATTACCGCCATACCACCCCCAACCGGTCGTTCCATTTTCAAAACTGGGGTTTTGTACCAGGTTATTCGGACAGTCGCAGTAAGTAACCGTCGCCCCTTCTCCCTTCACAGGTCCGCCCTTGGTGGGGTCGCTGCTGGCAAAAACCGGCAGGCTTACGATAATCGAAGCCGTAAACAGGAGGGACTGTCGAACGATTTGGTGTACAAAGTTTTTCATAAGTTCAAATGTGTTGAATTGAACCACTGAGCGTCAGTGTTTTGGAAAAAATGGTCATAGGCGTTGCAGTGACCGCTTCATTCCGACAGGCAAACAGCAAGCAGGAACGACTTTGTGCGATCAGCGCAAAGCAGAAAAAATACGAGAGCGCCGCAGCGCCTCAAACGGGGTGGCGTAGGAAGAAATTAAGATTAGGGCGTGCGATGATGGGCCTTAGATTATACCCGGCGGGAACCGGGGGGAAAGCGGACGTTGGAGAAACGTGTTACATATCCGACATTCCCGGAGTTAGCCCGAAAATCAATAAGTGACTGAAAAAAACAGGGTGGTTTTTGACACAGTCACGCGTGGAGCGTTATTCTGATTAATTCGGCAAAGGTAGCGTTGATACGGAATGAGTCTAAATCCGTCACCTTATTTTAATCCATCAATTCTGTTATTTTTGTGACATTTAATCATAAATAGCTGATAATCAATTCCTTAAAACTTAGCCGGCAACACACAAAACCAGAAAAACCTTTTTAGGCCATACCATAAACGTGGTATGGATTTTCTGTTCAAAGCCGCTGCAACAAGACCAGTAAAGTAAGTACGCTGGTTGCTTTGGCCAGTGTTTCAGCCAGCACGGCATCCCAGTCAACATTCTTTTTATGCTCTTCCGGATGCGCTTCCGACACAGGTTTGCGGGCGATGTTTATGGTCGCGCCCTTGCTCACTTTGGGATAAACCCGGAACAGGCCAAAGTTTTTGGTGCGCCGTATCCGGCCGTTAGCCTCCTCTACGGTGAGCGCTTTGCGCTGGGCCTGGCGGCTGAATCCGGCAGCGTACTCCCTCACATACCAGCCTGCTCTTTTACCGGGTTTGTAGGCAACATTGATGCCGCCGTTGTTGCCGATGATCTTGTCGGGATAAAGATCAAAGGCCCTCGACGCGCCGCGTATGCTGACGAGGTCTTTTATCTTGGGAATTTCCAAAACATCCCCTGCCTTCAAAACAAAATTATGACGATCGGCAGGGTCTTTCAACACAGCATCCAGCCGCAAGACGATATACCCCGTCTGACCTTCCGAACGAAACAGCGTCGCGCCAGGCGGGAATGCCTCCGTGGTAAGCCCTCCGGCGCGTTGCAAGAGGCTCGACAGCTGCTCGTTCTTGTCAATCAGCGCATACTCCCCAGGGTAGCGTACTTCGCCCCGCACCGTGACCATTTTTTGCAAGGCAAATTCAGGAATGGTACGCACGACGATAATGTCAAAGGGTTGCAACTGAAAAGCATTGTTATTCAACACGTTAAACATACTGTCGATAGCAAAGGTGCCTACCACGACCGAAGTCGGCTGATTCTGGCGCATCATCACCCGAAACACATCTACCCGGTCGGAAGCAGCCTCATAGCGCAAGCCTCCGGCCAGAGCGATGACATCCTGGAGTTTCAGCGATTCATTCCACTGGTACTCGCCGGGGTTGCGCACGGCTCCTTTGACTTGTACGGAGTAAACATCGCTGAACAGTTCTTTCGACTGCACCAGCAGCCGGTCGAACGGCTCCAGAACCAGGTTGCCGGATGAAGCCGGGTTGGCCATAATGACCGGAAGATCTACCCGGACAAAGATTTTTTCCTCGGGGTTGTCTCGCCGCGTCCGGATCAGGTAAGCGAACGATGCAGCGTCGGGGCGTAGCCCTCCGGAAAGTTCGATCAGATCTCTGATCCGAAGCGTACGCCCGGCGTCGTAGGGCAGTGTGCGTGCATCGCGAAAAGCGCCCTCGCTCTGTATCGTGGCGGGGTCGGCATACCGGCTTTGCGCAAAAATGATCACCCTGTCTTTGGGCAAAAGAGGGAGGTTTTGGGCGCCGGCGGGATTGGCTTGTGCTCTGTCAGGGTTGACAGGCAGGTATTCCTGCGTTCCGTCGGGGCGGGTGCGCTGCAGGTAAGCAAAATCGGTGCGGGCTTCGCGATTGAGTCGCGCGCGGCGCAACAGGTCGGCAACCGTCATGCCTTTTTCAAAGGCAAAGGTGCCGGGAAAATCCACCGCGCCTTCTATGGCGACGATATTCTCTGCGGGCACATTGACCGTCCGAATCGCCACCTCGTCGCCATCGAGCAGATCGAAATCCTGTCCACGAGATTGCAAATCGGCCAGGTTGACGTCGAGTACCACTTTCTGCTGGTTCACCGTTCGGGCGATCTGAACGCTTGTCGTATAAGCGTCGTCGCGCAGGCCGCCGGCCCATTGGATCAGTTGCGACAATTGTTCGCCCTTGATCAGTTCATACCGGGCAGGCCGCCGGACGGCGCCATTGATGGCCACTACCCTTTCTGCCACGGGTACGAAGATGTTGTCGCCGCTTTGCAGATAAACATTCGAGCCGGCCGGCGCCAGCAGGTACTGGTACACGTCGAGGCGGCGCGGCGCCTGCCCCGAACGGTACAAGGTGATGTTGCGGACGCTGCCGATATCCGTGGGTCCGCCGGAAGCAACCAGGGCATTGAAAGCCGGATTGAGCGCCGACAGACGAAAAGAGCCGTAGTCGAAAACTTCTCCGGTGATGGTCACATCGATCACTCGGGCAGCCGTCAGGCTGACGGCAAAATTGGCCCGATCAACCGGGTAACGGCGGGCAAACACCGCCTGCAACTGTTTTTTTGTCTGTTCGTAGGTGAGTCCGGTGAGGTAAACCCTGGAAAGCGATTTGGGCACGACATAGCCTTCGTCATTGACCTCCAGTTCTTCGCTGTACGCTGCCACCTGCCCCCACACCGAAACCACCAGTTTGTCGCCCGGCCCCATCACATAGTCGGCCGGAATCGTTGTTTCACTCGTTTGACGGTAAATGCTCAATTGCCTGTCGCGGAAGATCTGCTGTCCATAAATGCGCGACCCGGGGCCGGGAGCGGGGTCTTTCCGTTCGGCGGGCAGCGCATCTGTTTGTTGCCTGGGCGCATCGTTGTTTTGTGCGTTTTCCCGATTGGCCGGAGCAGGTTCGTCTTTTTTTTCCTGCGTGCGTGCGTCGTCGATTTCGCGAAAAATTTCCAGCAAAGCCTGTCGGGCCGCCGGGATTTGCGACTCGGCCAGCTTGTCTGGATCGAAGCCCCTGGCGCGCATTCGGGCCTCCACTTCGTCGGGGTTGTACCCCCGGCTGCTGACCTCCGCCCTGATTTGTTGGGGCGTCAGGCCGGCGGGGTTTTGCGCTGCCAGCCGCATGGCGGCGCCGAACAGCAGCATTGGCAGCAGAAAAGCAAACAATGGTTTCATAATGCTCGACCGCGCGGGCAGGCTGGTTGTTTGATTAAACTCTTTGATCAGGCGCCGTATTGCGCTTTGTAATAATCCTGGTACGCGCCGGAAAGTACGTGTTGCAACCAGGTTTCATTTTCAAGATACCACTTTGCAGTCTCCCTAAAGCCTTCTTCTGCCTTGATGCTCGGCGACCAGCCCAGTTCTTCCCGGATTTTGGTCGCATCGATGGCATAACGGCGGTCGTGCCCCGGGCGGTCTTTCACGAAAGTGATCAGGCGACGGGAAGAACCAGGTGCACGCCCAAGCAGGTCGTCCATAATATCGCAAAGAGTTTGCACCAGCGCAATGTTGGTCCACTCGTTGTTTCCGCCGATGTTGTAGGTTTCTCCGGGCCGGCCCTTGTGAAACACCGCGTCGATGGCCGAAGCGTGGTCTTTGACCCAGAGCCAATCGCGGGTGTACAGGCCGTCTCCATAGACCGGCAAAGGTTTTTCCTGCCGTATATTACTGATTACCAGTGGGATGAGTTTTTCGGGAAAATGATTTGGTCCGTAGTTGTTGCTACAGTTCGACAACACGACCGGCAAGCCGTAGGTGTGAAAATAAGCCCTTACAAAATGATCGCTAGAGGCCTTGGAGGCCGAATAGGGCGAGCGCGGGTCGTAGCGGGTTTCTTCTGTAAAAAAACCTTCTTCGCCCAGCGAGCCATATACTTCGTCGGTACTGACGTGGTAAAAACGTTTGCCCTCCTGGCCGGCCCAGGCCGTTTTGGCGGCGTTCAGCAGGGTGACGGTGCCCAGCACATTGGTGCGCACAAAAGAAAGCGGGTCGCTGATCGAGCGATCGACATGGCTTTCGGCAGCCAGGTGGATCACCCCGTCGAAGCGGTATTGCCCGAAAAGCGCTTTCAGGCGGTCGGCATCGAGAATGTCGCCTTTTTCAAAAATGTAATTGGGCGCCCCTTCCATATCGCGCAGGTTCTCGAGATTGCCCGCATAGGTCAGCGCATCGAGGTTGACGATGCGGTAGTCCGGGTATTTCCCGACAAAATGCCGCACCACATGCGAGCCGATAAAACCCGCGCCGCCGGTAATCAGGATATTTTTCATGGAAACTGGATCAGACTTTAACTGCCTTTTTAAAATAATCGTAGGTCAGTTTGAGGCCCTGGGCGCGGTCGTAACGCGGCTCCCAGTTGAGCAGGGTGCGCGCTTTGGTAATGTCCGGGCGGCGTTGTTTGGGATCGTCGATGGGCAAGGGCCGGTAATCGATATAGGCCTTGGGATTGCCCACGAGTTCGAGTATTTCATGGGCAAACTGAAGGACGGTGATTTCCGAGGGGTTGCCGATGTTGACCGGCTGGTGGTAGTCGCTCAGCAACAGCCGATAGATGCCTTCCACCAGATCATCGACGTAGCAGAACGAGCGTGTTTGCGAACCGTCGCCGAATACCGTAAGGCCCTCGCCCCGTATGGCCTGGCTGAAAAATGCGGGCAAAACACGCCCGTCGTTGACGCGCATCCGAGGGCCGTAAGTGTTGAAAATCCGCACGATACGTGTTTCTACATTGTGATAGGTGTGATAGGCCATGGTGATGGCTTCGAGGAATCGTTTGGCCTCGTCGTACACGCCGCGCGGCCCGACCGGGTTCACATTGCCCCAGTATTCTTCGGTTTGGGGGTGCATCAGCGGGTCGCCATACACTTCTGAAGTGGACGCCACGAGGATGCGGGCGCCTTTTTCTTTGGCCAGACCCAGGCAATTGTGCGTGCCCAGTGCGCCGACCTTGAGGGTCTGGATGGGCATTTGCAGGTAATCGATCGGGCTGGCGGGCGAAGCGAAATGGAGGATGTAATCCAGTTTGCCAGGTACGTGTATGAACTTCGTGACGTCGTGATGGTAATATTCGAAGTCTTTTTCCTTGAAAAGGTGCTCGATATTGGCCAGGTCGCCAGTCAGCAAATTATCCATAGCAATCACCTGATATCCTTCGGAAAGAAAACGGTCGCTGAGGTGGGAGCCGATAAAGCCGGCGGCGCCGGTGATGAGGATGCGTTTTTTCTGCATAGTGTGAGGAAAATGGGAAATACGGACTTGGGAAGTGCAAAGATAGACAGGTAATTCGGGCAAGCGCTGTCAAATTCTGTGCCCTGTTCGGGAGGGCCAACTTTACAGCAAAATTTAATCCGAAGAAAAATTTGGAGAAATTGAAATGCCGTTTACATTTGCTGCATACTACCTGAAAGTCCACAATTTTTGTGGCACACCCCGATACGACGAACGCTGTTTCAACTGAAAACCAAAACGATCCCGCACTTTTCCGAACCCTACGATCAGGCAAAAAACCAGATAATCCCCACCCCTTCCTGCGATTTACAGCTCTGCTGACTTACCCGCACACTTTTTGTTTTTCCGACTCTTTTCGTTGATTCTCAACGTGTTGATACGACTGTCGTTTTTCGACTAACGTATCATCTCGACTTTTTTCTGTTGATCAACCCCGCATCACGGGGTCAAGAATACGGCTATCTGCATACAGGTAGCCCTGATACGCTGTTATGATCAAGCATGCGCTGGAATTTCTACGTTCCGAACTCGACATATATATCAAAAGCCTGCCCGGCCACAACGACCCGAAGTACGTCACTCTGGGCAATGTCGCTTTGATGGATAGCGACAATAATGATGCGCTTCGGAATACCCTGCTGTTGACGCTGGTCAACGTAGAAGAGGAAAGCACCCTCAAGAACATCAAGGTCATGCACAAACAGGCCAATGGCGCCACACGATTTGAAAATCCGCCGGTACACCTCAATCTCTACATTCTGGTCAGCGCCAACTTCCCCGACAACTACGACAATGCCTTGATCCGTCTGTCGCAGGCGATTCGTTTTTTCCAGGGCAAAAGGTTGTTTAATCTGCAGAACGCCGTCGGCAACAGCCTGAAAATCAAGGCTACCGACCCCGACGAACCCGAACGGCTCGACATTCAGGAAATGGAAATCGTGCTCGATCTGTACACGATGACTTTCGAGCAGATCAACCACCTGTGGGGGTCGTTGGGAGGCAAGCAAATCCCGTTTGCCATGTATAAAGCCCGCCTCGTCAAACTGCGCGAACCGCACTTCACCGGCGATGCGCCACCCATCGAAATCATTCGGCAAGAAGCCCGGCCACTCGACAACAGCAATACGCCCCAATGAGCACTCTGATTTTCAAACGCTTGTTCGAAGTGCGGTTTCTGCACGAATTTTATCTCGCCGACAACGAGCAGGCAGGGCAATTGTTTTTCGAAAAACCGGCCGATGAACAGCGGACTTATTTGCAAAAAACCATTCTACAGGGAAGGTACGACATCCTCCGCGACCTGGATATTGAGCCCACCCCGGAAACCGCGGCGCGCATGGGGGGGCGCCAAATCAAAATGGGTCGAAACGCCACAGGCTTTTTCGTGGGCCTCGAAGTTCTCCCTGAGAATGGCGGCAGTCCTGCATTGTTCAAACCGCGCAAGCCCCTCGAGACAGGCTTCCGCCTGTCGTTTTGGGTAAAACTGCGCAATCCGGGCTTTCCGGCCTACACTGCGCTTCGATTGCGGCAACCTGAGTCGCTCAATGCATTTTATCTCTGGACCAATGCCGGCAAATCGCCCCCGGGCGCCGGTTTCCCTGCCCTGTCGGAACCAGCCCCTGTTTTTTTTCCGGGTCAAACCTACGAACCCGGGGAGATTGTGCGAATCGGCGGCGACCTGTACGAAGCCGTCGCCCGTACGCAAAATGCCAATGCCGCCAACTGGGCAGTCACAAACGGACTGGGCTATACCACGGAAAGCGATCGGAAGGCCTTGCCCAAACAATTCCCCTGGTACTGGACGGCTGCGCCCGGCCCGGCCACTTTTACCCTCAGTACTCCGGCAGGTGATGAAGTGAAAAAAATCACGGTAAATGTGACCGAAAACAGCCGGCGCATTCCGCTCAATTTTTCCCGCCGCGTACTGGCAGATGGCAGCCCGGGAGCAGCCATACCGGATGGTTTTTACCGCCTCGCCGTACAGGGCGGGCCCGCCGATATTGAAATTCCGGTCTTTTTGCACGGCGAATTGTCGGGAGGCTCGCCTTCGGGCTCGAACCCGTTTTCCGGCAGTTCGAAGTTGCTGGGTCTGGTGGAAATCATACTCGGCGAACCGGGGCAGGCACTCCCGCTGCTTGACGACCAGGGGCGTTTGATTCAGATTCCGCTTGCCGACGGCAGCAGTACGCACCCGGTTTTCGAAGTGCGATTCCTGAGCCGGAGCAGCTGGTGGCGTTATCGTTCGGACCGCGACCTCACCTTGCAGGCACAAAATGAGGCCGTGGCATTGCTCGAACAGCAAGGCAAAGACCTGGTAACCAGGTCGCCTCGACGTTTTTTCAATTTCCCGCAAAGTATCACCGCACCGGCAAGCACCACACCGGTCTGGCTTCCCAACCCCGCCCCCGAGGCCTTGCGACCAGCTTCGGACGGCAGGTTATTCGCCGAAACATTAATTTCCAAAATACCCAATTTGATTACATCATCTTGAATATCAATCTTTTCATTCACAAAATAACCAAAATATGGACTACCGGACCCCGGGCGTGTACATCGTGGAAAAACCCAAGTTTCCGCCTTCCATTGCCGCCGTGGAAACAGCCATTCCGGCTTTTATCGGGTACACCGACAAAGCGGAAAAACGCGGAGAAAGCCTCCGCAACAAGCCTACCCGAATATCCTCCCTGCTGGAATATGAAGAGTATTTCGGCGCCAGCCAACAGGAACAAAACCTGGTGGTGCGGATGCAGCGCACCCCCAGCGGCCGGTTGCAGTTCAATGCCGATTTCGACTGGAGCGACGGCAAAGGACCGTCCAAACACCTGATGTACTACGCCATGCAGCAATATTTTGCCAATGGCGGCGGCCCTTGCTACATCATTTCCGTAGGCAGCTTCCTTGATTTCGGCACCACGATTTCGGACAGCGCACCGTTCGAAGCTGCCCTCGACGAACTGGAAAAATACGACGAGCCTACCCTGATCGTATTTCCGGAAGGCCAAAGCATGGATACCGGAACCTATTTCGGCCTCATCAGCAAAGCGCTGACGCAGTGTTTCGACCTGAAAGACCGCTTTGTCATCATGGATGTGCACAAAGGCGGAATGGGTGCACGCACAGCGGGCGATATAAAAGACATTGCCGACGAGTTCAGAAATCTGCTGAACGCCGAGGAACAATACGCGCGCTACGGAGCAGCCTACTTCCCCAACATCCGCTCGACTTTCAACTACAACTATGCGCAGGACCTTTCCAACGTCAAGATTTTCAACGAAAGCGGCGGCGAAATAGCAACAGGCAGCCTGACCAACGGGCAAAAAGCCAACGTCATCCTCGCACTCAATTCTTTCGACATTCATCTGCCGCCCAGCGCCGCCGTGGCGGGCGTATATGCCCGGGTCGACAACAGTCGGGGCGTTTGGAAAGCGCCAGCCAACGAAAACCTGCGCAATGTGAGCGACATCGCCTGTCAGATCACCGACCGCATCCAGGATTTCCTCAACATCGACGACACCGCCGGCAAATCGATCAATGCGATCAGGCCCTTTACCGGCCGGGGCATCAAAATCTGGGGCGCCCGCACCCTCAACGGCAACGACAACGAATGGCGCTATGTGCCTGTACGCCGATTCTTCAACATGGTGGAGGAATCGACCAAAAAGGCAACGTTCCAGTTCGTATTCGAGCCCAACGACAGAAATACCTGGAGCCGGGTGAAATCCATGATCGAAAACTTCCTCTTCCTCCAGTGGCGTGCCGGCGCACTCATGGGCACGACCCCGCAGGAAGCGTATTATGTAAAGGTCGGCCTGAATGAAACCATGACCGAACTGGACATCTGGGAAGGCCGCATGATCGTGGAAATCGGGATGGCAGCAGTGCGTCCGGCAGAATTTATCATCCTGCAATTCAGCCACAAAATGCTCAGCGAATCCTGATGAACCACCCCTTATTCTTTACCTCTAAAATTGATCAACAATGGCATATTTTCAAGTAGGTCCGGATATTTCGCAAGGACGCAAGATCGAAGAGCATGTTACGATCTGCAAACTCGGCGAAAACCCCGAAACCCGGTGCGATCTCGGCGAAGTGGATACAGTGTTTTACAAATACTACCTCGACAAACTCAAGGCCGATATTGAAGCGGCCCAGTCGGGGCACAAATCAGCCATCACCGATCTGCGCACGGCCACAGGCTCCCAACACTCCAAATGGTGTCTGCTTTCCAAAGCCAACGATACCTACCAGGAATACAAAACCCTCGACCAATGCCTTTCGGTGGCTTTCGACCAGGGTAGCGACGAACTGGCGGCCCGCATCAAACAACTGGAACAACGCGATCAGGAAAGCGTGGCTGCTTTCAATGCCACCCACACAGCCATAAAGGAAATGAAGAAAAAGGTCGGAGACCTGAAGGACTCGGCGTGCAAACTCCGCTACGCACTTACCGACCCCTGCAACTCGGAGCAAATGAAAGCGCTCAACGGCCAGATCACGAATGCCGACGGTAAAAAGAGCTTCGAAGAAATCGTCAAGCTGCTCATCGATCAATCCGAGCTGGCCTGTACAAAAGCTAATATCACCTTCGAAGTATCGGTCAAGGTAGCCGGCATCCATGCCTACCTCAATGTTGCCAGCCTTAAACCCCTCGTCGAAGCATTTGCCAAATCGGTTGATGCCTTTAAGGCTGATGTCGATGCCAACCTGAAAGGCGCCGGCGACGAATGGAAGAAGCTCTACGACGACTACCTGAAAATCCTCCGGGGCATCAATTCAAACCAGCTGGCTGTTCGGGTCGGGAAGTGGAAACAATATTCCCTTTGTTCTACCAAACATTACACCTGCGACCCCGATACGATTTGCCATCCGGAGGCCGACGCTTCGGGTGACGCCGGAATGTCGCCCGAAGCCAGGATCGACAAGATTTGCGCAACGGTTGAAACGTGCTTCAGGGATGACTGCCCGCCGCCTTCCAACCCGTCGAAGCCAGGTCCCAAACCAGGGGGCCCCGTCAAGACGACCGGCAGCCGAACCCGCGATCTGTGAGCCCACTCCCTTTTCACTTTCAATTTCAACCTCTCATCATGTCAACCGTACCACTCACCAAAGAAAGTCTTGCCCAGGTATATATTGACGGCCTTGAAGACAAACTCAAAGAGGCCGAAAACAAGCTTCGCGAAATGAACGCCTATTACCAAAGTGCCCTCAACGCCTACAACGAGGCCAAAACCTGGGAAGACAAGATTACCATTTACTGGGTCAACATCATGCGTACAGAAGACCTGGCCGACACTGTAGTTGCCGACCTGGAAAAACTGACCAACCAGATCGAATGCGTTTGTTTCAACGCCGACCAATACACCCAGGCCGTGCGCGTGCTGATCTGCTGCGTCAAAGACGTAGGCCTCGTGCTGGAATATACCACCACGGAAATGCGCGACCTCATGGCGCGTATCGACTGCGTAAAGTCGAAAGAACCCGCGCTCGATGCTTCCAAATCGATCCTCAAATGCCTCGACGATTACCGCACCAAACTGGACGCAGCCCTGAAACAGACGCTCGAGACCCTCAAACTCGCATTGGGCCTGCTCAAAACTGCCCAACTCGTACTCAATGAAAAACGCGGGCTCGACGACTTTATCGCCTACCTGTGGGTCAATGGCGGCGGCCGGCAAGTAGCCGAAAACGAACCGCCCTTAGCCGAAGTTGATGATGACTGCTTCTACGAGCCCGACGATTCGGAACCGACGGCCGGCTCCTGCCCGCCCATACAATACAACAAACCCTGCCAGCCGCCCTCCGATTGCAAAGGCGTAACGCTGGAAATCGAACAAAGGACGTACTACATCAACACCAGCGAACAATACGGTTCCGCACGGGAAACCAGGCAAACTGTTGAAGAACAACTTCACCAAGCCCAACAGGTACGCGACGGCGCCCAGGCCAAACGTGATTCTGTTTTCAAAGCGCTCGCCGATGCCAAAAAGGCGAAAGAATGCAATTAATTGATAACCAATTTTTTAAAATATAAAAACCAAATACAGTCATGGCAAAAGGTGATTATCCCGTACCCAAATTTCACTTTCAGGTCGAATGGGGCCCCAACCTCCGCATGGGCTTTACCGAGGTCAGCGGCCTGGATTTTGAAACCGAAGTGATTGAATATCGCGAAGGCACCAACAAGACCTACAACAAAACCAAACAACCGGGCTTGACCAAATACGCCGACATCACCCTCAAACGCGGGACGTTCGAAGGCGATTTCGACTTCTTCAAACAATGGAAGGAAACCTACTACTTCCAGGAAGGCAACAAAACCGGCTCGCGCTTCCGCCGCGATATCACGATCAAACTGCTCAACGAAAACCACGAACCCATCATCACCTGGCAGGTGCTCAACGCATGGCCGTCGAAGGTTCAGTCGACCGATCTAAAGGCCGACGCCAACGAAGTGGCCATCGAAACCATGACCATCGTGCACGAAGGGCTCAAAATACTTGAAGCGGCATAACAATGATCACGCCATTGCCTTATCAGAATGTCGGCTTTCATTTTTCCGTGCATATCGACGCGAGCAGCAACCCCAGGGTGCAGAAATTTCACAAAGGGCCGGTGCCCGAATTTGATATAAAATTTCAATCCGTGGGAGGGCTCGACGCCGAAATTGAAACGGAAAACATCAAGGAAGGCGGTGAAAACCATTTCGAGCACAAGCTGCCGGTGCGCCGGCGATTCAGCGATCTGACACTCAAACGCGGACTGCTGGCGCCGGAGGATGGCTCTTTTCTTACCGCCTGGTGCAAAGCAGCGGTGGAAAACCTGCTCGTCGTACCGCTAAACATGGACATTCTGCTGCTCAACGACGACCATAAGCCCATCATGAAGTGGAAAATCACCCATGCATGGCCCAAGAAATGGCGCTTCGGCGAGCTCAATGCAGAACGGGCCGAAATCCTGATCGAAACACTCGAACTCAATTACAACCGGCTGGAATTTGTTCCGCCGACTTAAAAACTCGTCTGACATGCCCTTGGAAATACGGGAATTGATCGTCAAAGCAACCGTCGATAGCAGCGGCTCGGCATCGGGCGCCTCAACCGATGCCGGCAACGGCAGCAACGGCAACGAACAAGCCTCACAGGAACAATTGATCAACCTGTGCGTGGAAAAAGTCCTTGAAATACTGAAAGAAAAAGCCGAACGCTAAGGATGTCCCTTCAAAAAGTTTATATCTGGAGCCACGACGACCGCAACCGCAACAACCATGATGCGGACAAACGTTTCGTGTTGCCCATCAACCCGGAATCGTACGCAGAAAACTTCAGGGTCGAATACGATACCCGGCGCGGTTCGGGGTCCGACGCATCCGAATTGCGGTACAAATCGACCGCGCCCAAGGAACTCCGCCTCGAATTTGTATTTGACGGCACCGAAACCGTTGAAAATTACGGCCAGGCCGGCAAATCGGTTCACGACCAGATCCATGAATTCCTCCAGACGGTTTACAACATCGACGGCAACATCCACCGGCCGCGTTTTCTCGAAGTGCACTGGGGAAAATTTGTCTTCCCCTGCCTGCTGACCAATCTCGACATCAACTACACCCTGTTTGATGAAGACGGCAACCCCTTGCGCGCCAAGCTGAATGCCACTTTCATGAACTATCGCACCCGGGAAGAAAGCGGGCGGCTCCGCCGCAACAGCTCTCCCGACCTGACGCACCGGCGACTGATCCAACCAGGTGATCGGCTCGACCTGATGGCATACCGCATTTACAACGACCCGAAATACGTACTCCAGGTGGCCGATGCCAACGAAATGACCAGTATTCGCAACATACAACCGCTTGTCGGACAGGAAATTCAGTTCCCTCCTATCGACAAAACAAACACTGCTACATGACAACCGACCGTACCATTCCCAATAATTCGCAACACGACGTAGTCAATTTCGATCTTCTCTCCGATGGAAACCCAGTGGGCGAAACCATCGAAGTATTGTCTGTTACCGTTGAGAAAGAAATCAACCGTATCCCCACCGCCAAACTGGTACTTCGCGACGGCGATGCTGCCAGTTCAAATTTCGAACACAGCAACTCGAACTTTTTTATACCCGGCAAAAAACTGACCATCCGGGCAGGGCTCGACGGCAACCGCGTGCAGATTTTTGAAGGCATCGTGGTCAAACACGCCATCAAAATCCGCGAACAAGGTAACACCGCGCTGTATATCGAATGCCGCGACGCCGCTGTCCGCATGACCATCGGCCGCCATAGCCGCTATTTCGAACAGGTAAAAGACAGCGCGGTCATGGAAGAACTGATCGGGCTGTACAACGGCCTTCGGGCAGATGTGAGCAGCACCGGCCCGACGCACAAGGAACTGGTGCAATACCACTCGACCGACTGGGACTTTTTGCTGGCACGCGCCGAAGCGAACGGCAGGCTGGTATTGGTCGACGACGGCAGTATTCAGGTCAAAAAACCGGACACCTCGCCCGAGGCGGCCCTCGAGATCGAGTTTGGCAATGGCGACTTGCTCGAATTCGAAGCCGAAATGGACGCCCGGACGCAATGGCAAAATGTCGCAGCAAGGGCCTGGGACTATGCCAGTCAAAACCTTTTTACGGCCGACTCGGATTCGGCAGACCTGACCGAACCGGGCGACCTGACCGGCAGTTCGCTTTCCCGCGCCGTATCGCCGGCGAGGTGGGAACTCAGCCACGGCGGCCATGTACTGGAAGAAGAACTGAATGAATGGGTAAATGGCCAGATGACGCGCAGTCGCCTGTCGAAAGTGCGCGGCCGGGCCAAATTCACGGGTTATCCCGACATCAAGCCGGGCGCAACCGTAGAATTAAAAGGTGTGGGCAACCGGTTCAACGGCAAAGTCTACGTCAGCGCTGTCCGCCATGAAATATATGCCGGGTCGTGGGACACACATATCCAGTTTGGCCTGCCGTCCGATCTTTTTGCAAAATCGCCCGATTTCTATGACCCTCAGGCAGCCGGTTTGCTGCCGCCAGTGCATGGCCTGCAAATCGGCAAAGTCGTGCAATTGCAGGACGATCCCGACGGTCAGCACCGTATTCTGGTTCGAATACCGGTCATCGACGCCAATGCGCAGGGTATCTGGATGCGGGTAGCCAGCCTGGATGCCGGTCAGCAACGGGGCGCTTTTTTCCGGCCCGAAATCGACGATGAAGTAGTCGTGGGTTTTGTCAACGACGATCCGCGCGATGCCATCGTGCTCGGCATGCTGCACAGCAGTGCCAAGCCGGCTCCGCTGACGGCTCAGGATGTGAACCATGAAAAAGGGTTCACTACCCGGAGCAAAATGCATCTCTACTTCAACGACGACACCAAAACGATCAAAATTGACACGCCTGCCGGCAACAGCATTGTCATAGATGAAGCCAGCACCTCGATCAAGATTACCGATCAGAACAACAACACCATCACCATGAACCAGCAGGGGATCGAGATCAAAAGTCCGCTCCAGGTCAAGATCGAAGCGGGCACTACGCTGGATATCAAGGCCGGCACGGCGCTGACCATTGGCGGAGCCACGGTTGCCATCAGCGCACAAAGCTCGTTCGAAGCCAAAGGCGCTACCGCCAAGCTGAGCTCGCCCGGCATTACGGAAGTATCAGGATCGCTTGTAAAAATCAATTAATCAACCTTTTAAACAAAAAAAACATGCCACCTGCCGCTCGAATTTCCGACATGCATACCTGCCCGATCCCGGGCACCCCGCCGCACGTAGGGGGCCCCGTAACAGGTCCGGGCGTGCCAACCGTGCTCATCGGAGGCATGCCCGCTGCTGTGGTGGGCGACATCTGCGTTTGCGTAGGCCCGCCCGACTCCATCGTCAAGGGCTCGGCAACCGTATTGATCGGCGGCAAACCCGCCGCCCGGATGGGCGATCTGACCGCCCACGGCGGCGTCATCGTACAAGGCAACCCAACCGTCATGATCGGCGGTTAATCCCTTCACCCTGCATTCCAAAAAAATGACTGGCGATCAATCATTTCTCGGCCGCGGCTGGTCTTTTCCGCCGCAATTCGATCCGGAAGAAGCCGGCGTCCGAATGGTGGAAAATGTGGAAGACATCCACCAAAGCCTCGATATTTTGCTTTCCACCAGCCTTGGAGAGCGCGTCATGCAACCACAGTACGGTTGCAATATGAGCGACTTTCAGTTCGAGCCGGTCAATAATGCGCTCCTGGGCATCCTGCGCAGCCAGGTGGAAAAAGCGATCCTGTACCACGAACCGCGCATTATTGTTGAAAGAATTGAAGTAACGCAGCCCGATTCTTTTGACCTGATCGAAGGCCGGATTACCATCGAAATCGACTATGTAATTGCCCGTACGAACTCCCGCTACAACTACGTGTACGACTATTACCTCCGCGAAGCCAACCGCTCTACCAATTGACCATGAAAAACTGCCTAGCGCTGCCGGCTCATCCATTTAAAAACGCCCCTGGTACCAGTCAACGCCACCGGGCGCTGTCTGCGTTGTCGCCCGACAGCGCCCCTGTCGATGGCGCTACCCTGGCCGAACGTCTCCTTTTTATCGCTGATTTTGCCCGGCAGGTCAATTTCTATCAGCCCGACCCGGAACGCCCTGTTCTGGCGATTGATAACTGGCAACGCTTTTTTTCGGACAGCCCGCCTTTCGTGCTGGCCCGTCTTATTAAAACCAATACGGACGATTTAACAAACACCCTTGCTACCCTTGCCACCTCGGTCGACAACCAGCCTGCCCCGGAAACCTTGCGGTTGCTTCGGGATTTTGTCGTCAACGACCTCTATTACACCCTCAACGACTCATTTTATATCCTGCAGGGACAACCCAACGCGCTGATTACCCTTTGGGACAATGCCATACGGACCGAACTGAGCGCCTCATTAACCAACCTGATTCTACAAAGCAGGCGTTTTTACAAAAAGTCCGGCCTTTCAATGCCTGATTTTCAGCGGTTTATAGAGACGGACTCCTGGGGAATTGACTTGCCCGACCTGTATGTGCAAACCGACGGGAGTGATGATGCACTGGCAGCGGATGCATTGTACCGTCAGATTGCACTTGAATTTTATCACGAGGGGACGGCAGCACTGGGCGTTTTGCAACGCGTCGTTGCCGAGGCGCCGGCATTTCTGCCCGAAACCTTGTACCCTGCGACCGAAGCATATCAGCAAAATCACCCGCCTCACCTGGGACTGGTCTTCGCATTTTTGCAACTGTTCGAGTTGTTTGGCAAAGACCTGAACGGCCTGAGCAAGTTACACCTGGAATATTTTTTTGAAACAGTGCTGCACCTGAGCCCGCGCAAGCCGCGCCCGGATGCCGCGCACCTGGTGTTTGAGGTCCAGCAAAACCTGGATCGTTACCTGTTGAAAAAAGGAACGGCCGTGAAAGACGGCAAGGATTCGCTGGGCAAGGAAATCGACTTCACGCTCGATGAGGAAATCGTGGTGGACAAGGCAAAGGTGGAGCAATTGCTGACCCTGTTTCGGCAAACCGTGGCTACCGCCGTGTGCGATGAGGAAGATGGGCTACAAGTCAGCAGTGCAACCGAAGGATTGTACATCGCCACCAAGGCCGATTCCGCCGATGGCAAAGGCGAAGCTTTTGGCGAGCAGCAGAGTAAAACCTGGCCGACACTGGGCAGCAAGCTCAGCAAACTCGTCCCGAAAGGAAAAACAGCGCCCCAAAGCCACCCGTCGGCGCGTATGGGGTTTGTTTTGGCATCGCCCGTGTTGTTTTTACAGGAGGGGACCCGGAAAATCACGTTTACCCTGACGTGCCGTTACAATGGCGAAGAAAAGATATTCGATAAACTGAATCATGACGGGCAGCAACAAATTGGGCGCGTATTTCATGTCATCACAGACGAGGCCTTGAAACAGGCCCAGCAGGAAGGCTTGTCGCCTGCCGGGCAACAGTTGATTCGCAGCTGGCTCGAACACCGAAATCCGTATTCCACCTGGTCCGAATCCGAACCCTGTTTTTTACCGGTCAGTCAATGCCCGCAGCCGGCAGGGTCTGATACGAATATCGGTGAATGCGAAAATGTTTGCGCTACGGACCCGAATGATACAGACCGCCAGCTTTGGAAATCCGCCGAAACGCTGTTGGATTGTTTAAAACCCGAAGACAAGTCGGGCGGAAACGAGACGAGCGATTACACCATACTGGAAAAAATAACCCGAAGGACCACTTTGAAACTCTCCCTGAGCGGGGAAAAAGAATGGATACCCGTCGATCTTGGCAGTGTTGTGGAATCAGCCGGGGATGTGGCGTATAATTCAATCAGCATAAGTGACAAGAGCAGCGAGGGGGTATTCACCCTCACTATTCGCGCGCTTTTGAGCCCCAAACAACCCGGTGTTACGTTCTTCAGCAAAGAGAACCTCAAGGAAGACCTGGGCACTGATCTCCCCGTAGCGAAATTTGAAGTTGACCCTGATATTAAAATCTGGTGCCCCAATGCCACCGGCGACCCGGCCTGTTGTTTTGAAAAAGGCGTATCCGGCTCGGGTGTTTATGTGTCGCTCTGGGATTTCTTCGGAAATACCCAAATCACCAAAGCCGCCATCAAAGTGGAAGTTTGCGGCGTGCGCAATATCGTGGTGCAAAACGACGAAAACGTACAGGATGTCAACAGCCCGATCTTTCCGTTCGGGACACGGCCGGAGGTGCCGGGGTTTAGTGTGGTGGAAGTGCTTACTCCTGATCCGAATCAAACCGGGCCGAATTTCTATATCGGCAGCAGAGAGGTTTTTCTAAAGAAATGGGAAACAGTATCGGTTAACCTGGAATGGAAGGATCTTCCAACCAATTTCGGAGAACACTACTATGCCTACCGGAACAACCCCCTTATTCATAAGGAGGATTTCAAGATAAAAGCCAGTATTCTGGAAGATGGCGTATGGATAAAAGAAACGATCAGTCCTCCAAGAGAATTATTCGAGGACAAAGCCAGTGTCAGTTTCTCTTGTGCGCCACAAGGCGAAACCATTCAAACTATTCAGTTTACATCTTCAAATTTTAATGTACCGGCATTTATCCAAAAATTTGACAGTGAAATAAGAACCCCTTTATCCTCATTAAAAACGGATACCAGGAATGGCTTTTTAAGCCTACAACTATACGAGCAGGATTTCCTTCACAGGGATTATCCATTTGTCCTTGCAAGGCAAATGCTCGCATTCGGCAAATATCCGGATGGTGTAAAAGACGTCCCTGGCGCAGTCAGAAAATACGATGATGTGAACAATCCGCCTTCTAATCTGGAGGACCTGCTTCAGGAAATGGTGGATGATTTATTGAAACAACTTGCGGGCACACCAAAAGGTGTCAATGATTTAGTATCGCCGATATATTCATCAATAACGAGCTCAACTTTACATCATGACCCCCCCAACAACACTGATGTTGAGCGCTTTGACGACGGTCTTGATGATGTTATCAATGTAATTATTTCCAAACTTATTACCATAAAGGGCAACGCTTCAACACTTTTATCAACTCAGATTGATACTGTTGTACAGGGTTTGTTTGCCCAAAAACAAAAAATAGAGAGTTATCTGGTCTGGGCCGCTTCCCCATTCCCCGATCCTATTCCAATCAGCGTCCCAATAGCCATTACTGAAGCCTTTGATCAGCTTAAAACAGCGCTAAGCCTGCTGTTGGAGGAAATGGAAGGACATCTGTTGACGTTGCCAATCCCCCCTGACCCTCCTTTTGATCTCGTACAAAACGACCAGGAAATGGTCGCCAGATACTCAGATGGTGTAAATGATCGCCTTTCTGACATTATTGATCGAGTCCAGGCTGTTCTAAACAGCAATATTACGATACCAGATGCCCTGTCTTTACGCTACAGAATTCAGGGTATTATTACATATCTGTTTTCAAAACGATCAGAAGCCATTATAGCCCAAAACGGCGGCATACCCATCCCATTCGAACCCTACACTCCTACCCTTAAATACATCTCTCTGGACTACATCGCCAATGCCGAAACCCAGGATATTAACTTTATCCACCTCCATGCCTACCCCGACACGTTCAAACAGGAAGCATTTTCAAACGAGCCGCTCCTGGTCGCTGCTCCGCCGGCTGCTGCCTTTGCCCTCGGTACCGACCTGAAAGGCCCTGCCGAAGGCACCCTTTACATCGGTTTGAAAAACCTAACACCCGGCAGCAACCTCAACCTGCTTTTCCAGCTGGCCGAAGCGAGCGCCGATTCGGAAGTGGAAAAAGCGCGCATCGCCTGGCAATACCTCAGCAACAATGAATGGCGCGACCTGCGCGAAGGCTTCGAAATACTCGACGATGGCACCAAAGGCCTGACCGCCAGCGGTATCGTCAAGATCGCCGTACCACCCGATATTACCAACGGACCGGAAAACACCCTTCTCCCAAGGGGCTTGCACTGGATAAAGGTCGCAGCGCCTGCCAATACCCGCGCCGTGTGCGAAACCATCGGCGTGCATACGCAGGCCGTACGGGCAACCTTTGCCCTTACACCGCAACACGATCCCGCCCGCAGCGCCACGCCGTTGCCTGCTGGCAGCCTGGCCAAACTGCGCGTTGCCGATGCAAATGTCAAAAAAGTCGGACAACCCTATGAGTCGTTCGGAGGCAGGGAAGCAGAGGATACGGGAGCAAGCAAAGCCGCCTTTTACCAGCGCGCAGCCGAACGCCTGCGCCACAAAGGCCGGGCAATCAATGCTTTCGACTACGAGAGAATAGTGCTTGATGCCTTCCCGGAAGTGTATAAAGTCAAATGCATCCCGCACGATATGGCGCTTGGCGCAGCCCGCCATCACCAGGACCTCGAATGGGCGCCAGGATTCGTTACACTGGTGGTAATTCCTGACCTGACCCGGCTGAAAGCGGGTGAAAACATTACTCCTCGGGTACCCATCAGCCTGCTGGAAAGTATCGAAGAGGAAGTCTGCCGCCGAAGCAGCCCTTTTGCCCGCATCAGGGTGTTCAATCCCCGCTACGAAGGCATTCACGTCAACATCGAAGTCGTCCTCCTCAAAAACCTGGACCAGAAATACTACGAAGCCCAGCTGCAAAAAGACATCGCCCACTTCCTGGCTCCCTGGTACCTGGGCGACAACGAAAAATTGCGCTTCGGGCAAGCCGTGTACTATTCCGATCTGCTCAAGTTCGTGGAAAGCCTGCCCTACGTCGATTTCGTCACCAGCCTGCTCATGAGTCATGAGTCGAAAGGCACTCCGAAAGATGCCGAATTCCAGGCCATCATCGAACCCCTGTCCGCGCGGTCTATTCTGACCGCAGGCATTATTACCGTTTGCCCGGGCCCCAAACCGGCATGCCCGCCTGACATGCAACCCAACCCGTGTAACAACAACAACCCGAATACCCAGACCAACGACGGACAACAGGAACCCATTCTGGTATAAGTAGCCTGTCGCCCTCGTATAAAACCTTTTGCAAACCAATGGCTGAATTGCTTACTCCGGTCAAAAAAGTCATCCGACGGCAAGATCCGCGATTTGCCGGGCACATGGATTTCGACACGCTTCGAAGTCTGGGTATCGACCATATCAGCCGCTATTCCGGAAAACTCTGGACCGATCACAACCTTCACGACCCGGGCATGACGATCATGGAAGCCTTGTGCTTTGCCCTGATCGACCTCGGCTACCGTGTCCGGCTTCCTTTGGCCGACTTGCTGGCGCAGAAAACGCCTGCCGCCGGTAAAGACGACAACTTTTTTACGCCCGCACAAATTCTGACCAATAACCCGCTGACTATCAATGATTACCGAAAGTTGTTGATGGACGTGCCCGGTGTCAGAAACGCCTGGATCGAGCCGGTCAAGGATGTTCAATTGGGCGCAACGGTCAATGTGGTAGGTTCGGAGCATTCTCCTCAACCCGTTTACCTGAATGGGCTGTACAGGGTTTACATCGAACCGGAAGAGGTGTTGCCTGCCATCCCTTCCGCCTGCATCAACAAGGAGGGCGCTGACAATGTCACGCCGTTTGCCAGCCCGGAAATCTACCTTCTCCATCAGGTTTGGGAAGCCCTGCACGCCCACAGAAACCTGTGCGAAGATTTTTTACAACCCGTCTTGCTGGAACAGGAACAAGTCCGGATTTGCGCCGAGATCGAACTTTTGCCGGAGGCCGACCCTGAAAAAGTATGGTCGGGCATCATGGCGCGTGTCCGCAGCTTTTTGACGCCGGAAATACGCTATTACACCCTCAAAGAACTGCTGGACAAAGGGCGGAGTATAGAGGAAATTTTCGAAGGACGCCCCCTCGACCCCTCCTCTGCCGGCTTTGTCGACACTGACGACCTCGACAAATTCCAGCGCCCACGCGTCATTCGCCTGTCGGACCTTTTCAGGGTGATCGCAGAAACAGCCGGCGTCGCTGCCGTGCAAAACCTGAGTATCGAAGGTTATATTCAGTGTTGTACGGACGAAGGCGTATTCGAATGGCGGAAGGTAAATTTCGCATCTGCGGGCGTCAGTTCTGCTATCTGGGAGTTCAAATTGACAGAAAACCATGTGCCGAGGGTGGATTTTTACAACTCCTGCCTGAAATTTTATAAAAACAGGATTGCACTGCCGGAACTGGGGTCCGCCCGGCGGCTGGAACTGATCCGGCGAGACCTGAAACCGGTTCAAAAAGCGCTTTTCCCGACAACCACCACCCCGGAGGACGACGGCGCGAACAGCTCGCCGTTTACCCGTTTTGATAAAAAACCGGCCAAAGGCAACTTCCGGGCCGACCTGGGGACGTACCGCTCCGTGCAACATGATTTCCCCATCACCTACGGCATCGGCGAAGGCCATCTGGTAGAATTGCTGCAGGCCGACGAGAAGTTGACCGACGGGCAGCGGCTGCGCAAGGCACAGGCGCTTCAACTGAAAGGCTATCTGACATTTTTCGACCAGTTGCTGGCCAACTACCTCGCCCAGCTGGCCAATCTCCGCCACCTGTTTTCCATGGCGCCCGACGACGCGCCCTCGCGTGAAGCCGGAACGCAGCATACGATTTTTACACAAAGGCTCGACAGCGTGCCGCAGGTAGAGCGCCTGATCCGATTTTACCAAAATTCATTTGCAGACACCGGCCTGAATGACGGAGATGCACTGGCTGTGCCGGTCGACCCCGCCATCGTGGCGTTTGCGCTCGATGTGCTTGAAAAAGACGAAGACCGGGTTATTTCTCTCGACCTGGCCTACTGCGATTTCGCTCCTTTGCAACCGCCTGCCGGCGGATGCGCCCCTGAGGAGGACATTATGGTCACCCTGAGCGACAACACCTGCATCATTCCGCATGCATCCTACGGCCAGTCGTATGCCAGAGACGCTTCCCAAATGGTCTGGCACAGGGATCTTTCCGAAACCGGCCTCGACCCTCTTCAGATCATTGCGGATGCCTGCGGGTACTGGTTTGTTTTTTACGCTTCCGACCATTCGCAGGCGCTGATGAGCAAACGGCGTTACGCCACGGAGGCCGAAGCACGAACCGCTGCCGGCAACCTGATTATTTTCGCCGGAGTAGAAGATGCCTACCGCACTATCAACAGCCCTGCCACTGGCACCTATTCTTTTGAAATCGTTTACCGCCAAAAAGATTATCGCGAGATTCTGGAAGGCCTGTCGGAGAGCCCGGAAACCTACCAGCGGCGGCGCAACCTCTTTCTCGACCATTTGCTGGCGCGTTTTTGCGAGCAATTCAGCGATTTTGCCTCCTTGCAATTCTCGGCCCTGCTGCAAACCGAACAGGTGGCGCAGCAACAATACACCCTTCAAAAAGCCAGATACCTGAGCTCGTATGACGAGCTCGGCCGGAACCGCGGCAAGGCTTTTAACCTGCGCAAACCGGCCTGGCTGAATGCCAACACCTCCGGTCTGGAGCAAAAAGCGGCTGCATTGACCGGGGTAATAAAGCAGCATGACTCTCCGCTGTGCGTAGCGGTCGACTTTGACAAACCCGCCCTGTTTACGTACAGTCTTTACGATCCCAATGGTCTCTTGCTGTTCCAGGGACCGACGACATTTACCTCGCCCACAGCCGCCCGGGAGAGTTTTCAGGCATTTATCAATGCTTTGAAACAGGGCGAAGGATTGCTGCCCGGCGAGCAAAACGGACAACTCGCCCTCGTAAACAGCCATACCGGCGCCAAACAGATCATCGAGTATAAAGGCCCGGCCGAGTATCGTTCGCAGCCGCTCGGCGCCGTCGAACGCCTCTTCGGAACAAATGGCAGGGTCGTTCCGCAGCAAGCCTGGCGCTTGACCCTCCGCGATGCCCAAAACAAACTCGTGCGACAAAGCGACGGGCACTACCCCTCCGCCGAAGCCGGCACTCGGCAAGTTGCCGCATTTGTGCAGCCGGCCGGCAAAAAAAAGGCCGCAAAGCCCGCCGACAGAGGTCTCACCTCTCATCCTGAGCAGAGCAGCAAATTCCTGGATTTCGCGGCTTTTGAGCCGGATATACGACAACTGCCTGACGAATATTTCTGGCAGGAGCGCCATTCGGGGCGCCGCAGTCCGCAGACCTGGCTCAGCATCCAACAGGCCCGGGAAGGGCATGTCGCATTTCTGCTCAAAAACGGGATCGATGAATTTCCCTTTCTCGAGGCATTCCAAAGGGCCGTCTGCCCCGTTTTGCCGGGCAATAAAAAGGGAGATTACTGGTTGCGCAGCACCGCTCTTTTTCCCGACGAAAACTGCGGGCGGCTGGACTGGTTCGACTGGCGGCTGGCAGCAAAGAAAAAAGCCAATTTTCAAGTGCATCAGGCCGGCGACACCTGGCAGGTCGTGCTGCTCCGCGACGAAAGCAACCTGCCTCTTGCGCAATCGGGCAGTTTCCCGACTGCCGGCAAAGCCGCCGAACACCTCGACCAATGCTTTGAAAGACTCAACCGTAGAGGGCTGCCTTACAGCGCTGTTGACGTCGCCGGCACATTTTACGCCGCCCGCTTCCGCAATGACAACGACGCCCTGCTCATCCGGTCGTTTCGCATATATGACCGCCTTGAAGAGGCCTATGCGATAATCGATCAACTTGCTGCAATTGCCAGCCAGAAAGATGCCTACGTGCTTACCGGGGATGCAGGCAATCCGGAATACACCTATTTCCTGCGCGACCCGAAGGGTAATTTCCTGGCTAACCAGCCGGAAACATTCGATACGCCGGGCGATCGCGACAAACGCAAAAAGGCCACCATTCAATGGTTTTCCAATTGGAAGGACCCATTGCTGGTGAATATGGAACCGGACCGGTTCCGCTACAAGTGGCTGTCGCCCGATCGCAAGGAAATATTGCTGGAACCCGCCGCCGTGTTTTTGTCCAAAGAAGAAGCGCTGACCGACTTCATGGGCAAGCTGAGCGCCCTTTGGAACCAATACCTGCCCGAAGAAGGCCAGCCTTCCGACGCCTTGCGCCAAACCTTCGCACCGCACATCTACACTGCTGAAACAGAAGAATTTACGCGGGAATGGACCTTTGAACTGACCATCGGCGACCTGCTACTGAAAAGTGCAAACGGCTTCGACAACGCTTCACTGGCCCAAACGGCACTGACCAATTTCAAGACCCAACTGGCCGGAGGGCAGCTAAAACCGGTTGATAAAACCGCCTGGCAACTGGTATCGGGCAAACTGTCTGCCTTCGTTGAGCCTTTGTCACCGGCGCCGGTGACCGACAGCCTGCAACCAGTGCTGGACTGGATACGCGGACTCGATCAAATTCAAATACTGGAAGCCCGGCCCACCGAGCCTGCCGGCGCAGCGGTGTACCCGTTCAGGCCACAGATAACGGTCAAGCAAATCGTCAAAGCCGGAATGCCGCTTGCCGTTCGGCCGAAAGCCTACACCGAACCTTCTTTCACAAAAGGCGCCTGCCCAAGCTGGTACAACAAATTCTGCTGGGAAGACTGGTACGACAAACCGCCGGCTGGCTGCAATGAAATCCCCGACTGGCTCGAATTATGCCTCGATGGCCGCGATGTCACCGTCAAAGCAGATACACCCGACGAAAACGGTTGCCGGAGCGTATTTCGGTATGCATTGCGTTGTGCCCGCCCGGTAAGCATGCCGGGGCTTGGCCAGCCCATTCCCAAAGACACGGTATTATGGCAGAGTACAAGCAGTTACGATTCAGAAGCGGAGGCCATAGCCGCATTTCACGACAACTTTTACAAGGTACTTCAGGCCGCCAATAATCCCGCCAACTACCAACCCGCCGGCCAGTGTATTGCCTGGGAGCCCCCCCCCGTCGCGCCCGATGCCAGTACGGCAGCCGCAGCGCCCTGCCTGCCCTGTCCTTCCGGTTCGCCTTTCGTGGAAGTGCCGTGTTCAACCCGACAGATGTTGTCGCAGCACACTGCGGGCTTGGCCGATCTGCTGGCTGCGCTGGCCAGAACCTACCCGGTCTTTCAGGTGCTTGTACCCGACGAGCAATGTGGCTGCGCCTGCCATCAGCCGGGCTGTTGCGCGGGGCAAAAGGAGTCAATGCCTGATTGCAACGGGCAAGCCAGCGCCGCGCCCGTTCAGTACAAATTCCACGTTTACGCCCCTTCTTCCAATGCGGACGCCGCAAGTTGGTCGGGGCAGGTCCTTTGGGAAAGTCCGCGTTGTTTCGACAATCCGGCCGATGCCTGGGCAGCTTTCAGAATGCTGCTGCGGATGATCGCCGATGGCGACGCCTGCCGCGTGATCGATAACCAGTGCAGCGACTGCGGGAAAGCCCTGGGCATCATGGAAGTCTTGCTTGAAAAAACGCAGTTTGACCCTGTGGTCGTCCAAACTTGCGACCTCGCCACATTCTACCGCCAGGCTGCGCATGCCAGGGCTTTTTATCTGACGCCGGTGTTTTCCTGCAATTCGGACAATGAAGCGGACGCCCGGTTTACCATAAAAGTGGTCGGTCGGGATTACCTCACTGCCCGCCATCCCGGGGTTTACCTGAGCCCTTCCGACGCATGTGCAGCCATGAATGAAGCCCTTGAACTGATTCAGGCAGCAAACGGGAACGACCCTGAGTGGTGCACGCTCGCCGATAGAGATGAAACCAGTATAAAAGCGGGGCTCCGCCTGGAAAAGGTGGAAAAAATCGACGGCTACGTTTTACAGGTCAGGTACACTCCTCTTCAAGGCGCTTCCCGCATTTTGCTGGAAAGTTTCGATCATGTGCCGGCGCCGCAAGGCGCTACCGAGGCGGATATCGACAAAGCCATGAGCGGTCTGGCCGACAGGTTTTGTAAATTACTGAAAAATCCTGGCCTCAACCTGCGCTTGTCGAGCCCTAAAGACTGCACGCCTTTTACTTTCGATCTGGTGGACAGCGCTTCGAATTCCGGCGTATTGGCAGAAAACCCGGGACGCTACACCACACTTACCGAGGCGGAGCAGGTCATGGAACGCATCAAGGAATGCCTCTTTGCCGAGTCGATGTATTTGGTAGAGCATATTCTGTTGCGCCCGGGGATGGCGGGCATGGACTATTGCCGCCCGGGGGTGCCTGCTGACAGATGCTATCCGCACATCGGCTCCGCATTCACCTGGCCTATGACCAACGAAAACTGGTTTTGGGAAAAAGGCAGTTGTCACCAACCATCTCACTCAAATACCAGCGAAACCGGGTTTACTCCGCCCTTTGCCTTGCCGGGAAGTACAGACTGCGCGCTGGAATGGCAGGACAAACCTGTCGACCCGTCTTGCCCGGCGTCTGAAGACAAAAGTCTTTATCTTCCTTTTACGGATCCTTATTCCTGCTGGGCGACGGTTGTCCTGCCTGGCTACACCCCTCGTTTCAGCAACCCCGATTTCAGGCGCTTTGTAGAAGACACCTTGCGCAAGGAAGCCCCCGCCCACGTCGCTTTGTGTATCCGCTGGCTGAGCCCGGAAGGTATTTGCTGCTTCGAAGCCTTGTACAAACGCTGGACCACCTGGCTCCGTACGGGAGAAAAAGGCTGCTTGCTGAGTGCAGACCAATGCCCGACCTGCACGAACGAAGGCAAGGGACTCAATTTTCAGCAACTGAATGAAATGGACCCGGGTTGTGCGCTGGAAACCTTTTTGCAATACACCATTTTCGACCTGGAAGCCACAACGCCGGGCGCTACCGATTCTGCCGCAGGACCCTGCAATTGCAGCCCGGCGAATGTCAGCACGAACGATGTCGTGCGAGACAATCAGCGGGAGGAAGCAGCATACAGGCCGGTTTGTCACCTTATGTTCCATCGCGACCCAGTGGAGCCGGGCGATTGCCAGGCTCCGGAACAACCCGACAACGAGGAGCCGCCGATTCAAATCATTCCGGACGCGCCAACGCCCGAGCTGATAGCGGTCGCGCCCGTCAATTTGACCATAGCAGAAACCGGTAAAACGTCCAAAACAGCAGCAGCTCCCGCAAGCGGGCGCCAATCTGCCGACAAGATGGCCGGCGCCACCGACATCAAACTCATTTTACAGCGCCAGAACGAACACAAAACCGGGGTCGTGGCCCAAAAAGCCGCGTTCGAAAACGAGGGTCATGCACCCGACATCTTTGAGCAGGCAGAACATTACATTCTCCACAATGCTGCCATTCGGCACCTGCCGCCCCTTCTTCGACTGCTGGCGCCGGAAGGCTCGGCAGCAGGCAAAAACCTGCCGCCGGCATTGTACGGCCTGTTGCAGCTGGCTTTGTTCCGCGCCCTTGACCAACTGGCCCTCGAGCATCCCGTGAACCTGCCGGAAGATGCCCGCACGGATTTGCGCGAAGTGAGAAAAGCCCTGCTTTCAGCCGGGCTGTCGCCCGCAACGGCGCTGGAAGGCTGGAAGCCCGATTTTTTGGCGCACCACGCCCAGTCCGGTACGGTTGCCGAAATACAAGCCATGCTGGTATCGAACGATCCACCCAATTCAAAAAAGAAAAAGGCAAAAAAATAAGCTGTTTATATCCGTTTTAGCCATGCGCCACCTCATTGTCCGGCAAATACTCGACCTGCACCTGGGTTCCTCCCGGGAAGCATTCGGCACGCAACAGCGGCTGAGCCGGTTCTTTCAGGAAGAGGCGGCGCCGGCGCTCGAACGCCTGTTCGACCGGATTGCGCCGCCCGGCAAAGTTGTGCGCATCGAACGCCTCGAAGTCGATCTCGGTTTTTTACAAGCGAACCAAATAGATACCGAAGAAACGCTGCGCAAACTGGTCAGGGCCGTCGAAGAAGCCATTCAAAAAGCCTTGCACAGCGCAGGTCCGGACCATTCCACCAACTCGGCCAATTCAGTGTTCCTGCAATGGTTGTATTTTCTCGAATCAGGGGTGTTGCCCTGGTATGCTGAAAACAGCTTGCCCGCCGGCTGGCAGATGGTTGTTTTGGAACAACTCGGGCTCGACGCCACGGCCGCGATCCGCCTGCGCCGCCTGCTTTCAGGCGCGACCAGCTCGCTCGACCGGCTGATACGGCAACACAGCGATGATTTTCTGGAAGCAGTCGGCACATTGTTGACAGGGCGCAGCCACGTCATGGTTCAGCAAGTCATTCAGGAACTCCTGCACATACACCATTTGCCCCGCGTCGCACGACAAAAAAATCTGCCGCCATTGCCGGATGCCCGGGAAACAAGAAACCAATTGTGGAAATGGGTCTTTGCCAATGATTTTGGTGAACGACGAGCACTCGACATGGAAGCGCTGTTGTCGGGCTTCATACGCTACCGCTTTTCGTCCGAATGGCTGGGCGCATGGGCGCCGGCGATACGAGGAAAAAGATCAAAAGAACTTCCCGTGCTGCATCGTTTATGGCCGCGTTTGGCTGCCGCGGAAGAAGCCGGGAAAAGAAAGCCGGCAGGCGCAAAAAACGCTGTCGATCAAAGTGATAGCCAGGCTGATGGAGAAAAAACACAAGCCGCAGATTCGGCACGATCGTCGGCCCAGCAGCCCGGTCAGCAGGAAAAACGGGAGGGCGCCGGCCAGTCGCTTTCCAACGACGCCACGCTGCGCCCGCCGGAGCGCGCCGCGCAACCCGAAGCAGCATTGTTTTTTCAAGCCAAAGCCGAACCAGCGCCCGTTTTGCCCGACAAGGAAGAAATCTGGCAGATCGCCAACGCAGGTATCGTACTGGCCAATGGTTACCTCACGCGTTTTTTCAGCAATCTCGACCTTTTGAAGCCTGACCGGCAATTTCGCGACGCCGGCGCGCAGAACAAGGCTGCCCTGCTGATTCATTTCCTTGCAACCGGCGAGACCGAAGCCCCCGAATACCTCCTGTTGTTGCCCAAGGTGCTTTGCGGCATTCCGGCGGGCGCTCCCCTTGAATTTTTCACCCCGCTCGACCCGTCCGAAACCGAAGAAGCCCTGGCGCTTTTGCAGGCCATGATCGGACACTGGGAAGCCTTGGGGAATACGTCAGCGGATGGTCTGCGCGAAGGCTTTCTGAAACGCAACGGCCGCTTGCGGCGCTCCGACGACGGTTGGCGGCTCCAGATCGAGCGCCAGACAATTGATATCCTGCTCGACCGCTCGCCTTTCGGCTTCAACGTCATCAAATTACCCTGGATGAAAGATCCACTCAGGGTTGAATGGTAAAACTTTCATTAACCGAAAATATGCTCCTGCCATGGACGACAAGAAAAAAGCCAAAATACATCCCTACCGATCCTTGCTCGACAAGATCCAGGCTTTCGACAGCAAACTGATTGTCGCCGGCATTACCGTGCTTTGCAAGGACCTGGCCGAATACCTGGCCGCGGGAGGTTTTGCCAGCCAGGCTGCCGAACGTTTCATCAAAATATACGTGAAAGCGCTCGACCGGGACCGATGGTTCTGGGAGCGATTTGGCCCCGAATTGTATTGGTCGATGCGGCCGGCAGCGCCTGCGCCGCCCGGCGATTACGACCCGGCCGTGCAAATAGCGTTCAATCCGCCCTTGCCTTCCTACGCGCACGAAGCCAATCAGAACGACTTCGATTTGCACGAACTGAACAACAACCGAATTTGTCAGAACTGGACGCTGACGCCCGGCTGGCAGTTGTTCAACGGTTTTCTGGAAGAATTCAAGGACCTGATCGGCCGGCAGAAAAGCGAAATCAACGCCCTGCCGCCCAAACCCCAACCCGGCGACCCGACGCCTTACCCGGACAATGATTATAAAGTATTGAAAATCTTCGATCTGCTGCGCGACAAAGCTTTCGATCGCCGCCTGCACTGGATACCGCTGTTGATGTATCTAAGTTATCTGACCGTGGAATATTGCCCCGAGTGGTTGAGCGAAGAAACTAATTCGCTGCTCTGACCCCAAAAACACTGTTAACCAATTGCCAAAATCCGGCCATCATGAAAAACAAACAAGCATTTCCCATTCTCGATACTGACACTGTGGCATCCAAATGGAACCAGTTTACCCTTGATGCCATAGCGACCACCCGTACTTCACCTCCTGTGGCTGCGCGCGTGTTGGCCATGGTGCACACGGCCATGTACAATGCCTGGACGGCCTACGACGATTGCGCGGTAAGCACCGCCACCTACTCCCGGCTGCGTCGGCCGGCCAGCGAACATACGCAGGAAAACTGGCAAAAGGCTTACAGCTACGCGGCCTACCGCGTGCTGGTGGAGCTGTCGTGGTTGCTGCTTCCGCCGGAAGACAAGGATGAAACCCGGTTGTTCATGACCGATATGGGTTACGACCCCGACAACACGACGTTCGACATTTCCTGCCCGGAAGGCGTCGGCAATCTGTGTGCAAGAATGGAACTCGACCGGCATTTCGGCGACGGCTCCAATTCACACGCCACGCTCAAACTGCCGACCTATGCCGACTACACCGACTACCAGGCTTCCAATCCGCCAATTGCCGCGCCAGCGCCGTTTCCGCCGCGTTATCGTCCGCCCTATCCCAAGCTCTGGCAACCACTGATTATTGACGGTGATCAAAAAAAATTCCTGCTTCCGCAATGGGGATTGGTCAAACCCTTCGCGCTCGAACATCCCTGGCAATTCAGGCCGGAGCAGGGCCCTGCCGGGCCTGGCGACCCGGATTTCGCACGGCAAATGGACGAGTTGATCCACCTTTCCGCTGGTTTGACCGATGAGCAAAAAATGATCTGCGAATTCTGGCTGGGCGGCCCGGGCACCATCACGCCGCCAGGTATCTGGTGCGACATTGCTCAATTTGTCTCGCGTCGCGACAAACACGCCGACTGGCAAGATGTCATGATGTTCTTTGCCCTGACCAATGCCCTTTACGATGCGTCCATTGCAGCCTGGGATGCCAAGCGCAAATTCGACACCGTACGCCCGATCACGGCTATTCGCCTGGCATTCAACGGTAAATTCATCGACTGCTGGGCCGGCCCCAACCAGGGCACGCAAAGCAAAGACGGCGCGGGCTGGCTGCCTTACCAGCCCTTGTCATTGGTCACGCCGGCATTTCCCGAGTTCGTCTCCGGGCACAGCACGTTCAGCAGCGCGGCTGCCTGCGTGCTCGAACTCTACACCGGAAGCGACCGGTTTGGCGGGCAAATGATCCTCGAAAAAGGCTCTTCTATCATCGAAACGGGCACGCCGAAAACCGACATCACTTTGTATTGGCCAAAATTCTCCGAAGCGGCTGTACAGGCGGGCTATTCGCGGCGTATCGGCGGTATTCATTTTGAAGATGGCGACGAGCAGGGGCGTGTACTTGGCGGAAAAGTCGCCGAGTGCGTCTGGAACAAGGTCTGCGTCTATTTCAACGGCAAACCTTTGAAATAACATGGCTACCGTCGTCTCCGTCGCGATCCAGAAGGGCGGCTCGGGAAAAACCACCACCGCGCTCAACCTCGCCGCTGCCCTGCACCGGCAAGGAAAAGCCGTGCTGCTGGTCGATCTCGATCCGCAGGCCAACCTGACCCAGTCGTTGGGTTACGGCGAGCCGCAGGGCATCACCATGTACCAGTTGCTGCGCGACGAAGGCGCCGGCCTCGACACCGACTACACCCGGGCGCTGATCCAAATTCGCGAGGGTTTCGATCTTTTGCCGGCAGCGCTCGAACTGGCCATGTCGGAAGTTGAACTGGTCAGCATTTTCGGGCGGGAACGCCTGTTGAGCCGCATACTGGCGCCGGCGTTGCCGAAATACGATTTCGTGTTTATCGATTGTCCGCCGGCCGTGGGCATGCTTACGGTCAATGCCCTGGCGATGAGCCAGTTGGTGCTTATGCCGTTGCAGGCCGAGTTTTTGCCCTTGAAAGGGGTAAAAAGTTTCCACGATTTCACGCTGGCGAGGGTCAAAAAACAACTCAACCCCGACATCGAGCTGCTCGGCATCGTGCTCACCCGCTACGACGAGCGCAAAACCATGAACCGCGAAGTGTTGCAACAACTCGAAGCGACATACCCCGGCAAGGTGTTCGACACCCGCATCCGCACCAACATCGCCCTGGCCAGGGCCCAGGAGCTGGGGACCGACATTTTCACCCACGACGATCGCTCCAACGGCGCCGAAGATTACCGCCGTCTGGCTGCCGAACTGATCGACCGCATGAAAAAGACCAAAAGATGAAACAAACCGCCACGCCAACCAAAACACCCGCACACCCTTCCAGCCAGCCCTTCTTCGGCCGGCAGGCAGGCAGTGTATTGGCTTCGGAACAGGCGGAGGCGACTTTTTTTGGCCCTGCCCCTTTCATCCAGGCTAAGCTCACCATCGGCGCGCCCGACGACCCCTACGAGCGCGAGGCGGATGCCGTGGCCGAGCAGGTGGTGCAGCGCATGTCGGCTCCGGCTTCGGAAATGGAGGAAAAAGAGCAGATTCAGCCGAAAATTCAGCGTTTTCCATTGACAGTGCAGCGCAAGTGCGCGGCATGTGAAGAGGAGGAAAAAGTGCAGAAAAAAGAGGAGGAAAAGCCCGAAGAAATGGAAGGTCCAATCCAGCGAAAACCGATTTTTGAAAGCAACGGCGACGAGGAGCCCCCGCCCGGCGTGCAGCCGGCCGGCCCGATGGTGCAGCGGAAGTGCGCGGCCTGTGAGCAGGAAGAACAGGGCGCCGTGCAGCGCAAACCCTCCGGCGGCGGCGAAATGACCGCCTCGGCCGACGTTGCCAGCCGGATCAGTCATTCGAAAGGCGGCGGCTCACCTTTGCCCGAGTCGGTTCAAAGCGCGATGGGCGGAGCCCTGGGCGCCGATCTTTCCGGCGTGCGGGTGCATACCGACAGCCGGGCGGTGCAATTGAACCGCGACCTGGGTGCGCAGGCGTTTACGCACGGGAGTGATGTGTATTTCGGGGCGGGGAAGTTTCAGCCGGGGACGGGAGAGGGGGATCGGTTGCTTGCACATGAGTTGGTGCATGTGGGGCAGCAGGGGGGAGGGAAACGACGCTTGCAAAAATTTGACTCTCCAGAACATTACATTCTTGGACATCAAGGAACAAGGGAACAAGGCGGAGGAGACAGAATGGTTGATCTAGCCACGGATTATTCATTACCCTTCGGAGATGTCGTGGCTATGGCAGGAGACTATTTTGAGAACATTCAACAAATGAGGGAATTTGCTGCCAATCCCGTCAGAACAGGAGAAAAAAGTCGTGAAGAATTGGATTACGTCAGAGAAGTCAAGGTACATAGGCGGCAAGATCGCGCCAGTGCATATTCAGAAGAAGCAATAAGAAGCGTAGATCAACGCTATTACCGTTTGGCCATGAACAATCGGTCACATTTCCCATTTGCTCAAACTGCCGATTATTCACGCACGTTACCTGCGAGATTAAATGACTGGATAAATAATATGCATTCGCTCCCCAACGCTCATGCAGCGTATAGAAGATGGCATATTCAGGCTTTGTGGGAAGCATATAATGCAGGTTTTAGTGGTCAGTCAGAGAATGCGGCGCTTGCATCCGAAGCATTTTCCGCGCACTATTTAACAGATTCTTTCGCGGGCGGACACGTGATGACGCCGAGAGATAGCATAACTACTTATTGGAATGAAAAAGTACCCATGTTTAACTACAACCTAAAAGGTTATATTGCGGAGCGGCTTGCCGAAGTATTAGAAAAAGAACTTTATTGGGGCGCAATGAGTGAAGACGCCGTCTATCATGGTATGTTTGGCATAGCAGGATCACTCGAAACGATCACTGCAATTCTTGATGAAAAAGGACATATTACGTTTGGCGATGTTGTTTCTGGCGCCGTGCATGATTACTTTAATGAAAGAGGTGCATCTGCGCTTATTAATGGCCAGGCCGTTCGGTTATTTGGAGACATGAATCTGGACCGAGGTGATGAACGAAATTTTGCAGTACAAGCTGTCAGGGCAAGTTATGAAGAAGTACTGCAAGCATGGCGTATTGGCCGCAGTCAGGCTTCCATTACTGATTTATTCAATTTGGCGCCTTCCGGTTTATTTGCAGCAGATCAATTACTGCCTTCTCCCGATCCAAATGCAACTGGCGATGACCGACCATTAAATTGGGAACATCCCAATGCCGATGCCCTCTTGAACGACGGTCGAATGGCCGACGCATTTGCCGTTTTTGGGCGTGAAAAAGCGGGTGAATTTGAAGCCGCGGTAAATGAACGGGAAGATTTGGATGAAGCAAAAAAAAGAGCCTTCATCAGTACAGTAGTTCAAGAAATGCGAGACAATCCGGTAAAGCTAATGAGAAAAATTATCAATTGGACGCCGGATACCGGAGGTGGATTTGCCGGGCATAATCAGGATGATAATGCAATGGACTATTATCAGCAAGCGGTTTCTACACCAAACGGATTAAAATCTCTGTCCGTCAGCCAAAGAGTCAGTTTGATAAAAAATGTAATTGATGGTTATACCTCTGGATCAGAAGAACAAAGCATCATGCAATTGTTTGAATCTGCAACACCTGATGAACGAAGAACAATGTATCGTCAAATTGAAGGCCATAGTTGGAACGGAGACTTCGTTGAAGGCTGGCTTGTCGATGATGATGATTTGTGGAATGAACTGGACTCAGACGATTTAAGCAGGCTAAAAGTATTATTAAACGAAGCGCAAGCTTGATAGTTGACCTTATATAAATATGCGCAGTTTTTTTTCAAAATACCCATCGCAAAAAAGGGCTTCTCCATTTGAATCTTCTCAGAAGACCCATTTTTTCCCTCCCTCCATCCAGCGCCTCGCCACCCCCGACGAAGAAAAAATGCCGGGCACCAACGACGCCCGAATGCGCGATGACAAAATGATTCAGGAGAAGCCTGAAATACAGCGCATGGGCGGCCCCGAAGAAGACGAAATGCTGCAGGGCAAAGCCGAAAACAGCGCTGGGCTCGCTTCCCCGCAAGTCAGTAACCAGATTGAAAACAACCGAGGAAAAGGGCGGGCCTTGCCGGAAAACACTCGTGCGGAAATGGAAGCGGGGATTGGGGCGGATTTCAGCGGGGTAAACATCCATACAGATGATAAATCTGCCGGATTGAGTCAATCCCTGCACGCACAGGCCTTTACTACCGGACAAGATGTTTTTTTTAATGCCGGAAAATTTCAGCCGGACACCCAGGAGGGTAAAAAACTGCTGGCACATGAACTCGTCCATGTCACCCAACAGCAAACTCATCTTCATCGCAGTATCCAACGGTCGTGGCTGGACGATGCCTCAGCCTGGCTCGGCAACGCAGCGGAAGGTGTCTCTAATTGGGCGGGGGGCGTCCGGCAACGCGCTGATGAAGCGCAACAAATCCCCCGGCAACGCCCTGAGCGAGATGATACCGGCAACTTTTGCTCGCCGTACACATCCTATATCGAAGCCGCCGCTGCAAAAATTTATGTTCGAACTGTTTTACCGGCCGCATCAGCAGGCATGTTCGGATCAGAAGTAGCAGGTTTATGGAATCAATATTTGAACGGCCCATCCTCAGGCAGAAGAAAATTCGTTGATGGCACAACCATTGGTTATGGATTTAGCTCAAGTGCCGTCATTCGGTCAAGAGTCAACCTGCTGATGCGTATAGCGGCGGCGCGTTACAGCCTGTTTGAGTCTATTACCCCTAATGCCTGGACAAATGTTCCGGTAGAAGACATCTACACCCCCGACGAACTGACTTACGGTATAAATTTCAGCAATCCGTTTGATATACCAGGTCACATTGCAGGTGGTGTCAGCGGAAGCGACTACGGACCAGACACGCGGCAATTAAAAGGCAATATTCAAGCCTACAGGGAAACAGATATCGACGGTAATACTATTGGCTTTAAACTGAAATCATCTTTCGAATTCGAGGTTTTGGATGCTGTGGATTTTTGCCCAGGCGGTATGGGGGCAGCTGGTTTGGAAACCCTGTTGACTATTCCGCTCAGTCGTCTGGAAGCAACAGGCATGGCCTGGGATGTACCTTTTCAGGTTAATTTTACGCCCACTCCTGTCGAAACAAATGTCACACCTTCCAATTTACCCGGCACACCCGGCACATCCGTTGGCTTCGGCACAGTAGAACAAGCCGACGATCGTCGCAGCAGAGGCGACCGAACACGGGAAACCGAGCGGGCCCTTTCTGAAAAAGACAGAATTAATCAAAGAACCGGACGATGAAGATATTCTACCTTATTGCTTTTTGCTTAAACCTGATTGGCTGTATGAAAAAACCCGAACCTGAACTACACCTGATTCCAAATGACTTTCGCGGGAAAGTAACTATCCGGTTTGCCCAGCCGCAAGGCCAACAGGAAGAACAGGAAGGGCGATTCAGGCTCTACCGAATTCCATCAAACGGCATATTGAATACCCAGTACCAATCAAATCTGGGTGTAAAAACAAAAGAAGATAACCTTTTTTTTATAGTTAATGAAATGGGAACCCGTACCCGGCTGCCGCATTTTGACGAACCCAATCTCGCACCGACTTCTCTGGTAGTCAGCAATTTGTATGCGGACACTTATGTTTATTATTATTTTGTAGATGAATTGCAAAATATCAAAAATTACCCTAACCCCTTGCTGGACGAATCCGAACGCAACTGGAATGTCAATGATCCGGGCCATATTGATACAAATTGATTATTCGTATACCCCGATTTTTTTATCGTGACCACCCTCCCCTTCCTCCACGACCTCACCCGCTACCGCGTCGCCGCCTATCTCGGCCGCGAACTGCCCGTCCCCGAGGCCCCAACCCTGCCCGACGACGGCTCGCCCTTCCACCGCTTCGTGGCCGACAACCGGCTATCGGTCGATGAATTCACCGTGCTCTGCACGGCCTTGGCGCCCCACCTGCTGCCTTCTTTTTTCGACGACATCATCGCCGAATTTCTGCCCCAGGGCGGCGATTTTCCAGCCTTCGGCGGCGTGAAAGGCGTCAACCACCGCGGCTTTTTGCCTACCGGCGAAACCGCCCTCTTTCTGCTCGCCGGCAAAGACGAAGACCGCCGCCGACAGGTCATGCAACTCTTTGACCCCGAACACCTTTTCGCCAAAAAACGCGTACTCTACCTCGAAGAACTGCGCGCCGGCGAACCCGTCAGCACCGGCCGGCTCATCCTCGATCCCGAATATGCCGAACTCTTCACCCGCGGCCAGATCAGCCGGCCCCGATTTGGCATGAATTTTCCCGCCGACCGCCTCGAAACGCTTATGGAATGGAGTGATCTGGTGCTGCCCGCGCCAATCCTTCGGCAGGTACAGGAACTGGAAGGCTGGCTGCGCAACGGCACACGCCTGCTCGACGAATTCGGCATGCGCAAACGCCTCAAACCGGGCTTTCGCGCCCTGTTCCACGGCCCGCCCGGCACCGGCAAAACCCTCACCGCCGCCCTGCTGGGCAAAAACACCGGCCGCGACGTGTACCGAGTCGACCTCTCCATGGTCATCTCCAAATTCATCGGCGAAACGGAAAAAAACCTGTCCAACCTCTTCGACAAAGCCGAAAACAAGGACTGGATCCTGTTCTTCGACGAGGCAGACGCCCTCTTCGGTAAACGCACCGGCGTGCGCGATGCCCACGACAAATACGCCAACCAGGAAGTCGCCTACCTGCTTCAGCGCGTCGAGCATTTTAACGGCCTGGTCATCCTCGCCTCCAACTTCAAAACCAACATCGACGACGCTTTTATGCGCCGTTTTCAGAGCATCATCCACTTCCCGATGCCCGGCCCCGTCGAACGGCTGAGCATTTGGCAAAAGTCCTTTCCGGATAAAATGCAGACCGGCGCCGTCAACCTGAATGCCCTTGCACAACGCTACGAACTCAGCGGCGCAGGTATCCTGAATGTGGTGCAATACGCCTGCCTTCAGGCGCTCGAACGCAACGACGACAAAGTCCAGGAATCCGATGTGAGGGAAGGCATTGTCCGCGAATTCAGCAAGGAAGGAAAAATTGTCAGTTAAATCACCCGTATTTGACGCCCGGGGGATTTTAGGATTTGCCGAATTAGCTACCTTTGGCAGCCACTCTTCCAACCCGTAGTACATTTATGCTTACCCTGCTCTCCGTCGTTATCGGCATTGTTTTCGTCATGCTGTTGTTCAGCCTCCTGACCACCACGGTCATGGAGATGATCGCGGGTTTTCTTTCCCTGCGCGGCAAACACCTCGTGCAAGCCCTGCAAAACATGCTGGGCAACAAAACAAAACCATTTCTGGAACATCCTTATTATCAGCAACTTACCATGAATGCCAATACCAAGGGCGCCAAACGCGCTGCGGAAAAGGCATTCCCTTCCTATATTGGCTCGGGTACGTTCAGCGCAATTTTGAACGACATCCTTGACGGCGACCCGCAGGAACGCATCGGCGACCGTGTCAATGCCCTGCCCGAAGGCGAACTCAAAAAGGTACTGACCTTTCTCTGGCGCGAAGCCGACGAAAACGTCGCCGAATTCCGCAACAAGACCGAAGAATGGTTCAATGAAGTGATGGACCGCGCCTCGGGCTGGTACAAACGCAAATCCCGCACCTGGCTGCTGCTGATCGGCGGGGTCATCACCCTGATCTTCAACGTCGATGCCCTCCAGATCTACACCAACCTTTCTGTCAATGCAACTTTGAGCGAATACGTAGCCGACGCAGCCACGGCTTTTGTCAACAATCAGCCCGCTGCTCCCGATTCGGCGGTTTCCGCCAACCCTGATTTCTTCGCGGCCCAAAAACAATTCAACGAACTGGTCAGCAACAACATCGGCGCTATCAGTTCGCCGCTCGGTCTGGGCTGGGAGGCGGTCGACTGGTCAAAAGCCGACCGCCAATGGTGGATGTATAAAATCATCGGCTGGCTCACTACCACGCTCGCGCTCTCGCTCGGGGCCACGTTCTGGTTTGGCGTCCTCAAACAATTGATCGGACTGCGCAGCAGCGGCCCTTCCTCTTCGGGGGGCCTGACCACCGTGAGCAGTAGTGGCGGTGGCAGCAGCGGCAGCTTCCTGACCCGGCCGGGTTCCGACAGCCCGCTGGAAAGCGTGGGCCGCGGCGCCAAAAAGCCCAAAACTGCCGACGACGACAGTACGGAAAAAAAGGAAATGCCCGACGGGTAACCTGATTTGCAAAACCTTTATATTTACCTTAAAATCAATTGAATATGAGCAGTCCAAACATCAGCATCATTGCCCTATTGCTGTCCGTTTTTTTTGCCGGCGCCTACTTGCGGGGCGAAATAGCCCAAAGACGCGAGTTCCGCGCTGAAATGAAAAGCCTCAAGGATCAGCACGCCCAAACCATGGCCCTGGTCGATTCCATGAACGTGGACTACCTGCGCCGCCGCCGCGAATTCCTCGAAAACAGCAGCAAACTGTACGCCCAGCTCGACACTTTGCTCGATTTGAAAATCTCCAATTCCCGCAAACTCGAATCGGCACGGGCCGCCGTCAATAACGAACGCCTGCTGCTTGACAACGAATTCTCCGAATTGCAGGACCTCGAACGCGATTACGGCATAAAAACCGTCGAAGACCCCAACTAAACCTGTCTGGCCACCCCGTTTTTTATCCAAAAATCATGAACCATGCATAACCGAATGAATATCCTCCTCTGCCTCTGCCTGCTCTGCACGGCTTTCACGACACAGGCGCAAAAACCGGAAGACATCGATACCTTTTATGTCTTCAAAACGCCGACCGACAGCGCGGCCATCAGCGTCATCAGGCTGGAAAGCCCCGAAAAACTGAACCTGATGCAGTTCAATGCGGGCAATTTCCCGGCAGTAATGCTCAACCGCAGCGTTTTTCGCAAATCGCTCGACATCGGCAACCGCAACAGCCGTCTGTCCAACCGCCTGCAGGATGAAGTCAACCTGCTCCGCCAGCGCGACACCATCAACCAGCTGACCATACTCAACCTCAACCAGCAGCTCGACCTGCACGTCAAACAACTCGAGGCCTGCGAACAACACAATGCCTTTCTCAACGAATCGATCCAAACGCTGGACCAGCAGGTGGACAGCTCCCTCGAACTGGCCCGCGAGTCGCGAAAAGGGCTGTTGGGCAAAAAACTCTGGGGGATCGCGCTCGGCGGCGGCATTGGCCTGGGCCTGGGCGTGCTGTTCGGCGTGATCGTCGCCAACTAACGTTTATCGGCTTCTTTTTTACGCGAAACTCAATTTATCCAATGTTTAATTCACTGCAACAAATCATCGCCGGCGGCCGCGATACGACCACCGACGAACTCAACCTTCCCGGCAACGAAGGGGCCGCCGCCGAACTACAGGCCCGCCTCTGCGACCTGGGCATACTTGACCCCATTATCGATGGCGATGCAAGCACCCCTTTCAAGCCAGTTGGCAAAGGCGATGGCAAAATAGGCCTCAACACCCGCGGCGCCATCTTCGAATTTTGCCGGCTGGCCAATATCCAGTATGTCGATCGTTTACTCAATATCGCCCTGCTGAAAGCCCTCGTTAATGCGCGACCAGAAGTGCTCACTCCCGTCCAGTTTGATGCCCGGCCCGGCGACACACCCTCGGTCGTACTGGCCAAACGCCTCCTGCGCTACATGCGCATGCAAGGCTACTGGATCGCCCGCAGCCCCAATATGTACAATATCGTTTATGTGGAAGGCATGAACGAAGACGGTCATCTCAACGACGACCGCTTCAACGAATGGAACGACCGGCGCATCGTTATTCGCATCGGCGTGGCAGGCGCGCCGGAAATGGTCGTCAACGACCAGGCCACAACCGAACCCGGGCTTTTTTACACCAAAAACCCGCTCAACCCGCAGGGCGCCGCACGCATCGCATTCGGGCAGTACAAAGCCTGGGTCGATGGTCTGCACCAGGGCTGGCAACCCGCATTGGTGCAGCGCGAAAACCTCAAGGTGCACCGCGACCTTAATCAGGACGGCAAACGCTCGGCCAACGACCCCATCGATATCGGCAAAACATTCGGCATCAATCAGCACTCCACCAGCCCGAACAAAACGCCCGATCTCGTCGGGCCATATTCCGCAGGCTGCCTGGTTGGCCGCCGCTATTCCTGGCACCAGGCTTTCCTCCGCACGGTCAAAAAGGACGTCCGCTACATCATGAACAAAGGCTACCTTTTCATGAGCGCCATCATCGCCGGCGACGCTTTCGTCAGCTGGGTGCAGAAGGATGAAAAAATGCGTCCGCCGGGCTAGTTTTTTTTAAAAAAAGTGAAACAGCGTGCTTAAAAAGGCGTTTGTTGTTGTGCTGCAACAGCAAGCGCCCGATTTTCATTTTCTGTACTTATAAAAAAACCTTCCCATGTATAAAGTCAAATACGGCGGTAAAAAAGGCAAAACCATCGAACTGGTCGAAAGCCCCGACATGGTAGCCATCCGGACAAAAGGCAACCAGCAACTGGAGGAAGTGTCTATGAGCCGTAAAAGCCGCGAACTGATCGCCGAGACCACGGAAGTCGCAACTTTTCCGGAAGCCGGCGTTACCGTTCGGCGGGTAGCCCCTGGCGAGGGCCTCGAGTCGGTGTCGGCCAGTACGGCGCAACGCGACCTCACCCGTGCCACGCTGAAGCAGGAAGAAAACATTCGTTTCGCCGGCCGCGTTCTGCAGGATGCCGAAAGCGGCGAGGTGATGTTGTACACAGAGAATTTTTTCGTCAAATTCAAAGATGAAACGACCGAAGAAGATTGCCTGGCCGTCTTGAAAAAATACAACCTGACCATCAAAAACAAACTGCCTTTTGCACCCAACTCCTATTTCGTGGAAGCTACGGAAGGGACGGGGCTCAAGGTGTTCGAAATCGCGGAAAAAATCCTCGCCGAGAAAAACGTCGAATATTGCCACCCCGAGTTGGTGCAGGAGCGCCGTTACAAGGTCATCCATCCGGGCCAGTGGCACCTGGCGCCCACTGTCATCAAAGGCAAAAACGTCAATGCGCACGTCAATGTCGAAGCAGCCTGGGCACACACCCGCGGCAAAGGCGTTACCATAGCCGTAATCGACGACGGGGTCGATATCGACCACCCCGAATTCAACGGCCGCATCGTACATGCCTACGATGCCACCACCAACCTTACCGACCCACGCCCCAAGGAAGATGGCGACAACCACGGAACGGCCTGCGCCGGCATGGCTTGCGCTGCGGGTTTGAAAGACGGCGCTTCGGGCACCGCTCCCGAATCGTTCCTCATGCCGATTCGGCTCCGCAGCGGCCTCGGCAGCATGGCCGAAGCCAATGCCTTCGCCTGGGCGGCCGACCATGGCGCCGATGTCATCTCCTGCTCCTGGGGGCCCACCGACGGTGAATGGTGGACGCCCGACGACCCCGTGCACAACCGCACGACAGCCCTGCCCGACAGCACGCGCCTTGCCCTTGAATATGCCCTCACCAAAGGCCGGGGCGGCAAGGGCTGCGTCATTCTTTTTGCAGCCGGCAACGGCAACGAAGACACTGCCAACGATGGCTATGCCAGCTATTCCGGCGTGATCGCAGTCGCAGCCTGCAACGATACAGGCCGCCGCAGTGTGTATTCCGACTTTGGCGATGCGGTCTGGGTCTGTTTCCCCAGCGGCGATTTCGGCTGGAAACCCTTCAACCACCCTGCTCCTATCACCCCTGGGCTCCGCACCGTCGACCGCCTTTCCAAGGGCGGCTACCAGGACGGCAACTACACCGATGCTTTTGGCGGCACCTCTGGCGCCTGCCCGGGCATGGCCGGAATCGTCGGCCTGATGCTGGCCGCCAATCCCGATCTGACGACCAAACAGGTCAAGGAAATGCTTAAAAAATCGTGCACACGGATCGATGAGGGCGCAGGTGAATACGACAGCAACGGACACAGCATTTACTACGGTTATGGCCGCATCGATGCAGGGCTGGCCGTGGCCAATGCCCTGCAAGCCAAATCGTCCGCTTCCGCTGCCAGTACTCCGCCCCTGATCGAAGGTTCGGTGAAATTCAGTCCAGGTGGCGAGGTGCCGCTCAAATCCGGTCAATGGACCGGCGATTTTCAGCCGGCGAGGAAAATCATCGGCATGTCGCTACGCCTTATTGCAGCGCAAAACGGCCTGAAAATCAAATACAAGACCAATGTCGCCGGCGTAGGTATCGTGCAAAACAAACAGGAAGGCGACTACGTCGGCGGCGACAGCAAAAAACGACTGCTCGGATTTGCAGCCGAGCTCGAAGGCGCCAACGCTGCGAAGTACGAACTGGAATATGCCGTACGTGTCAAAGGCCTTTCCAAACCGCTTACAGCCAAAAACGGCGCGATTTGCGGCACCGACCAAAAAACAGGCAAAACCATCGAAGCAATTTCGATCACCCTTAGAAAAAAATAGCAGCATGCTTGGCGTTTTAAAACGCAGGCATTTATCTTTGCAGCCGCTTTACGCAAATGGGGGTTTAGCTCAGCTGGCTAGAGCGCTTGCATGGCATGCAAGAGGTCACCGGTTCGAATCCGGTATCCTCCACAAAATAAGGTCCGATCATCTCGATCGGGCCTTTTTTGTTATCCTTGCCGCAGTTTTGAACAACAAAATTTGATACGATGCAAGTCGCCGTTTGGGATACCTATGTAAAAAAAGAGAACGGAAGCGTGCTGCATTTCGATATTCTCGTACCGGAAACCGTAACGGACCCGGCCGTTATTTTCCAATACGGCTATGCCTATCTGGACGGGGAAAACGGGGCCTCGGGGCGTCTGGAGACGGAGAATTGCAAGCTCTGCCATATCGAAACGCCCACGCCGGAAGTGGTACAGGGTATCGAACAACACGGGTATTTTATCATCGACCTGGGGGATATACCGGCCGCATTGCCGGCGGAAGCCACCCGACGCGACCTGATTCTGCACCTGCGCGGGCATTATCCGCAATATCGGTTTGCCGATTTTATGGGAAAAAGCGAGGCGGAGGTGCGGGAGATCGTGGCCGGGCTCACCCCGCCGCCTGCGTCGCCCTGAACTGCTCCGGCGTGGCCCCTGTGTACTTTTTAAAAAAGCGGGTGAAGTACGCGTTGTCCTCAAAATTCAGCGTATCGGCGATCTGGGAAATCATCAGGTCGGAATTGACCAGCAGGCGCTTGGCTTCCAGCAGCACCCGGTCGCGGATCAGTTCTCCGGCACTTTTACCCAGCGCGTCTTTGGTGAGCGCATTGAGGTGGTTGGGGGTCACGAACAGCATTTCGGCGTACTCCTTGGGCAACCGCTTTTCCCGAAAATGTAATTCGATCATCTTTTCAAACTGCCGCATGAGCGCCACATTGTGCTTCGAGGTGTGCTCGCGAAATGTGCTCGGCGCTGCCCGCGACAACCGCACCAGCACGGTGATCAGCATGCCGCGCAGCAAATCCATCTTGAATTCGCCATCGCGGCCAAACTCTTCCAGCATGGTGGCCAGCGTCTGCTCCACTTCCGTGCAACACGACATGTCGAGTATGTTTACCGGACTGCCACTAACGGTATTGAACAGTGGGAACTCCCTCAAAAAGAAGGGATTGTGACAAAAAGCAGTAAAGAACGACTCGTTAAAATTGATGATGTAACCCTCCACATCCTCATTGAACTGCCAGGTGTGCACCTGCCCCGGCGCCATGTAGTAAATCTGATGCGGCTTAACCTCAAAGGTTTGAAAATCAATGGCATGCCGCCCGCTGCCTTTCGTAAAAAGCACGATCTGGTAAAAATCATGACGGTGCGGAAAAGTCAAATCCTTGTGCTGTCGCAGAAATTCGTGAATGCGCATCACAACCACTTCATTCATGCAGCGGTCGGCGCCGAGCAGATTGCAAATGCTGTAGGTGGGTATCTTGTTGGCCATGGCTCAGGAAACTTCGTGCAGGTCGGCGAAAATACGAACATCGGCAACAAAGCGCCCAACCGGTAAAAAGGTCAATTAAGCAACGGATTTTGTCCATAACATCTGCCGGCCGCCACCCCAACTTTGCAGCAAATACACTACCTGTCATGGCATTTTTGCAAAAAGGCTCCAAATCCTACAGTATTTTCCACCTCAAATGCCCGCGTTGTCACGAGGGCGACACCTTCGAAACCGGCTCCTGGTCGTTTGTCAGGCCATTTGAAATGCACAACCATTGCCCTAAATGCGGCCTGAATTATTTCCCCGAACCAGGCTACTACTACGGTGCCATGTTTATTTCCTACATCTGGACCGGCTGGTTCTGCCTGCTGTTTATCGCCTTGTTTCATTGGGGATTAGGCTGGAGCCAGACTGCCGCTTTCAGCCTGCTGGCCATCTTTCTGGCGACCAACTTTATCTACATCTTTCGGATTTCGCGGCTGATGTGGCTGAATATCAATGTCAAATACCGCCCCGACATCCTTTCCCCTAAAAAGCCCGCCTGACAGCGCCTATAAAGGCACGGCCGTGCTTTGTTTTAATTCGGTCAGTACGAACGAACTCTGCGCATGCCCGACATTGTCGAGCCCGGCCAGCTTGTTGACGATAAAATGCTGATATTCAGCCATATCACGCACAACAACTTTGAGCAGGTAATCGAAGCCGCCAGCGATATGCAACACCTCGGTCACTTCGGGCAGGGCGCATACGCTGCGTTCAAATTGCTGCAGCCTGACTTGCGCATGCTCCTTGAGCGATACGGCGCACATGACGACAAGGGGTTTGCCCACTTTTTCACGGTTTACCAGCGCCACGTAGCCCTGTATAATGCCCTCGCGCTCCAGTCGCCGGATGCGCTCGTACACCGGCGTGGTGGTGAGGCCAAGGCGGCCTGCAATCTCTTTATGGGTAAGAAAAGCGTCTTCCTGCAGCAGGCGCAGGATGGCCAGATCGGTTGTGTCGGGCTGGTATGCGGGTGTTGACATGGGCAGCAGGGCAATTTTTTTTCTGTTTCAATTCCTTTGCAGAATACGCTTTGGACTATTATTCTAAAATTTAAATATTTTTTAGAAAAATTTTCCAAACATAGTTAATATCATAGAACTAAAGGTTAAAAATTAGAAATTTGAACAAAAATTCTGCCCGCCATGACTAACCACAATTTTCGTCCGGAAAGCCTTATGATGTCGCACGGTTACCACCCCGAGTGGTCTGAAGGCGCTGTTAAATGTCCGATCTTCCAAACCTCCACTTTCGCTTTTCCCACAGCCGAAATGGGCAAGGCGCACTTTGAGGTCGCCTACGGCCTGCGCAATCGCCGCGAAGGCGAGTCGGAAGGACTGATTTACAGCCGCATCAACAATCCCGACCTCGAAATCCTCGAAAACCGCCTCTGCCTCTGGGATGACGCCGAAGACTGCGCTGTTTTCGAAAGCGGCATGAGTGCAATCACCACCGTGCTGCTCGAATTCCTGAAGCCCGGCGACCTGTTGCTGCACAGTACCCCCCTGTACGGCGGCTCCGACCACTTTATCCGGCACTTTTTGCCGCGCTTCGGCATTAAAACCCTCGAATTTCACCCCGATGATACTGCCGAAGACATTACCCGCATCATCCAGGAAACGCAGGCGCCGCTGGCTATGGTGTTCGTCGAAACGCCGGCCAACCCCACCAACGCCCTCTATGACCTGGCCATGTGCCGCGCCGTCGCCGACCATTTTTCCACCCAGGATCGCCGTGTGCTGATGGCCGTCGACAACACCTACATGGGGCCGCTTTGGCAGCACCCCTTGAAGTGGGGCGCCGATTTTTCCATTTATTCGGCCACCAAATACATCGGCGGCCACAGCGACGTGATTGCCGGCGCCGTGTGCGGCAGCAAGGCTTTTATGCAGCGCGTCAAAGGACTTCGCACTTTCCTCGGCAACATGGCCGGCCCCTGGACCGGCTGGCTGCTGCTCCGCAGCCTCGAAACCCTGCACATCCGCATGGAGCGCCAGGCAGCCACGGCAGCACTGGTCGCGGCTTTTCTGAAAGACCATCCGCGGGTGGAATCCGTGCATTACCTGGGCTTCCTCAGCCCCGAACACGACGCACGGCAATACGACATTTATCGCAGGCAATACACTTCGGCGGGCGCCATGCTGGCGTTTGAGGTCAGCGGCGGCGAAGAAGGCGCCTTTTCCGTGCTCAACCACCTGAAACTGGTCAAACTGGCCGTCAGTCTCGGCAGCACCGAATCGCTGGCCCAGCATCCCGATACGATGACGCACGCAGGGGTCGAACTGGCCCACAAACGCGCCCTGGGCATCACGCCCGGCATGATCCGCCTGTCGGTAGGCGTCGAACACCCCGACGACCTGATCTGGGACCTGGAACAGGCCCTCGCCACGCCCGCGAAAACGGAAGCGCCGCGCATGGCCGCTTTCGCCACCCAGCCCTGAACCCACGGTGATGGAGGAATAAACAGAAAGCCGGTGCTCAACTGCTGTTGAACACCGGCTTTTTTATTGTGTGTGAAACACCTGCTTGTCAAATTTCTATTGGTGTGGCGGCATTGAAAACTTAACGGGGCCAGGCGCCGATGCCGCCCATCAGGTTGCGCACATCGAAGCCCTGGCGGTGCATGATCTGACAGGCCTGCGCGCTGCGGTTGCCGCTCCGGCAGTAAATAAAATAGGTTTTGGAGCGATCGAGAGCAGCTACTTTGGCGGCGAAAGACGGCGACATGATGTCGATATGGACCGCGCCGGGCAGTGCGCCGGAGCGGACCTCCATCGAGGTGCGCACATCGAGCAAAACAGCGCCTTTGCTGGCCTGAAACTCTTTTTTGAAAAGATTGCCAGGAAGGTTGTCGTAAACGGGGTTGGGATGTTTGGTGTTATTTTCGGGCATTTCGACAGCGCTTTCCGCTTCGCCGGCGCCGCCAAACAGGTTTTTAAAAAATCCGGAAAAAGACATTTTGACTGGGTTGTTTTTATAAATGAGGGAAAAAAGTGGGGTGATAACCGTTGTTCGGTATCACCCCGATATAGGATGAAAACTTGCTCGTACAAGGAATCACCGTCTGTTGAAAACGCCTAGTTTTCCGAGAAGGAACTGATAGCATTGACCAGTTCGGCCGATGATGCCATGCCCGATTTGCGCCAGACGGCGTTGCCTTTATTGAAGATCATAAGGGTCGGGATGGAACGAATATTGAAACGGGCGGCCAGCGCCTGATTTTTGTCCACATCGATTTTGTAGATGTTGACATTTTCACCCAAACGGGCTTTTACATCGTCAAGAACGGGTTTCATGGCACGGCAGGGCGCGCACCAGTCGGCATAAAAATCGATCAGCACCGGGCGATCAGACTTCATCAATTCAGCGAATGTCATGGATGAATAATTTACAGGTAAGGGTTTTTGTTTACATCGGCAGTCTTCACAATTCGCCACCGATTACAGCACAAAGGTACGGGCGCCCCTGCCCGGCTCCGTGGTGTTTTTGAGGGTGGTATTGGTACTTTTCGCTGCAGATAAAACAGAAGAGGGATTTGAGCGGCATGGCTCAAATCCCTCTTGTATCGGTTATCCCTTTGCAAACAGGGGCTTTCGCTTCTTTTTCAGCGAGCGCTCCGTTTTTTTGATGGTCACCGGCTCGCTGGAATAACTGGGCACGTTGACGCGGTTGTAACCGATCACGACGTACGTGTAATACTGCCCCTGAACGGTGGTCAGGTCTTCAAAAATTTGTTTGTCCGGGTTGAAAGGTGTGATGCTCAGCAAGTTACGCACATCGCTGTAGTCGCCTATTTCTTTCCCGTTAAAGCGGTAAATGGCATAATAATAGGGCATTTGGTCGCCATTGGTGATGTTGCAAACCTGCCAGGCGAGTTTTACGCGGCCAGGCGCGCCGGAAATGCGGCAGATTTTGGGGGTGGCGGGCGGTATGCGGCTGAGCGAAGCCTGCGGCGGCACCAGCGCAGGCGTCGGGTACAAGCTTGTGATCAGGGAATCCTGCACACCCAGCGGGTTGTACAACAAGGGTTTTACTGAATAAAAAATACTGCCGTTGACGCCCGGTGTGCTGCGATTGACCGCGATCTGGCGGTTGATCTCGTCGGGTTGATACCAGTTGGGATCGGCAGGCCAGTTGTTGATTTTGTAAGCTGCATGCCCGATATACAACTGGCGGCCGTAGGTATGCTGGCTCCACCAGTTGACCAGTGTTCTGTAATCGGCCGGCGGGAAGCCAATGCTCCAGTACAATTGCGGCGCGACGTAATCGATCCAGCCGTTTTGCAGCCATTTGAGTACGTCGGCATAGTTGTCGTCATAACTGGTTACGGCCGTGCCGGTGGCGGAACCGTTGATGGGGTCCTTGGTCGAGTTACGCCACACGCCATAGGGCGCGATCCCGAAACGGACGTAGGGTTTAATACTTTTAATGCCCTCCGAACAGCTCTTGATGAGCAGGGTAATGTTGTCGCGGCGCCAGTCTTCTATGTTGGAAAAACCGCGCGGATCGGCGGCAAACAGGTCGTAGTCGTCGATAGGCGGCACATTGGCAGCCGGGTAGGGGTAAAAGTAGTCGTCGAAATGGACGCCGTCCACGTCGTAGCGCAACACGATATCTTTCACCACATTGGTCAGATAAGTGCGTACCAGCGGGCTTGCCGGATTGAAATACCAGCGGTTGCCGTACTGAAAAAACCACTCGCGCTTGCGATCCGGCGGAAGTGATTTAAGCAGGTGCATGGGGCTCAGGCTGGCTGTGTCGAGGTCGAAAGTGGCCCGGTAAGGATTGAGCCAGGCGTGAAACTCCATACGGCGTTCGTGGGCCGCCTTGATCATGTATTCCAGCGGGTCGTACAAAGGGTTGGGCGGAACGCCCTGTTGCCCCGACAGGTATTTGCTCCAGGGCACCACCGGGGAGTTGTAAAAAGCATCGCCGGCCGGTCGCACCTGCACAAAAACGGCGTTCATATTCATGGCTTTCAGCACGTCGAGCAAGCTGTCGAATTCAGCGCGCTGGCGGTCGGGCGAGAGTCCGGGAGCGGAAGGCCAGTCGATATTGGCCACCGTAGCCACCCATGCGCCGCGGAGCTCGGCAACCGGTGTCTGCGGCGCCTGTGCATTTTGGGCAAACAGGCAGGAAGCGGCAGCACCCAGCCATGTAAAGGCCGCTAGAAGAAAAAGACGGGTAACGGATATCATGGTCAAAATTGGTTTTGCGGTAAAAGTAGCGCATCCCCTTATTGCTCAAAGCTTTATTCGGTCGAAAAATAGGAGATGAAATTTCAGACCTTTGCGGCCAATTCTTCTGACCCATGCAATTTCCAGCACCCATCCCCGTCCGCGAACTCGCGCGCCGTTTCAACGCCCAGATCATCGGCGACGACAGCCTTTCCGCCACTGGCATCAACGAAATCCACAAGGTGCAAGCTGGCGACATCGCCTTCTCCGATGCCCCGAAATATTTTGCCAAAACACTGGAATCGGCCGCTACCATCATTCTGCTCAACCAGCCCGCCGAATGCCCGCCGGGCAAGGCTATCCTGGTGGTCGAACGCCCTTTTGAGGTGTACGACACCCTGGTGCGCGAACACCGGCCTTTCCGGCCGCTGAACGTCGCCATCAGCCCGGAAGCCGACATTCACCCGACTGCTATAATCGAACCTGGCGTCGTCATTGCCGCCGAAGTCCGTATCGGCGCCCACAGCCACATCCAGGCCAATGCCTACATCGGCGAGCACACGATCATCGGCGAGCACGTCGTGGTGGGCCCGGGAGCAATCATCAGCTCCGACGCCTTTTATTTTAAAAAACAACCCGACGGCTCCTACCAAAAATGGCGCTCCGGAGGGCGGGTCATCCTCGAAAACCACGTGGACATCGGCGCAGGCTGCACCATCAACAAAGGGGTGAGCGGCGACACCGTGATCGGTGAAGGCAGCAAACTCGACTGCCAGATCCATATCGGACACGGGGTTGTCGTGGGCAAAAACTGCCTTTTTGCCGCACAGGTGGGTATCGGCGGCAAAACCGTGATCGAAGACAACGTCGTGCTGTACGGTCAGGTAGGCGTGGCGCAGGCTATTCGAATTGGCGCCGGCGCTGTCGTGCTGGCTACCTCGGGCGTCTCCAAATCGCTCGAGGGCGGCAAGACGTATTTTGGCGCACCGGCCGAAGAAGTGCGGGAAAAATACAAGGAACTGGCCGCGCTGCGCCTGTTGCCCGATCTGGTGCGGAAAATGAAATGACCCTTTCGGCTCACTGTTTGTACAGTTTGCCGCCGCCGACCGCCTGTCCGCGCAGCCACAGATTGACCTGAAACAGGCCCGGCTGCAGATGGCCGACCGTCAGTCCGGCCGATGAGACGGGCGTGCTCCAGGTTTTTTCCAGCACGGTTTTGCCCGAAAAATCGTGCAGCGTCAGGCGGTCGAACGGGTTGCCCGCCACGCGCACTTCACGACTGGCGGGATTGGGCAAAATACGGACGGCAGGCTGTCGGGCAGCGTTGGGCTCTCCCGCCGACACAGCCGTTGCGCAAACATTGCCATAGAGGTTTTCACCATCTTGCTGGTAACACAGGGCGTAGGGGCAAATGCAAAGCCCCGCGGCCGGCGTCCAAAGTGCATTGGTATTTCCAAGGCTCTCCAGCCAGCTGCCGGCGCCGCCAACCGGCGATTGAACAAGCCAGCGTTGCCGTTCGGAACCGTCATTCCAGATTTCCGTCACAATGGTATCGATATACACCCTGACCGGCGGGTAATCCACGTCGATCGAGTCGCCGGGTTGTGCACCAAAATCGTACAACAAAAATTCGGCCCCCGCTTCCGGGTAGTAGCGAAACACCCTGTGTGTCTGAAGGTCTTCCCGCATCAATCCGAACAACAGGCGGTCTGAGGTATCCACCTGATACGGCGGGCAAAAGGGGGTGCCGGCATCGCCGAGGATCGGGCTCCACCAGAGTTTGTGATACGTTTGTCCGCCCACTATCGTATCGCCCGAAAACCAGTAACGTGTGCCGTAGGTGTAGTAGCAGATGGCCAGTTCGCCGGGTGATGAAAATTCGTCGCGATAGGCGCCGTATTGTACAAAAGGGTGATAGACCTGGGCCGATAACGTATTGATCGTCAGTACCAGGCAAAGCAGTTGAAAGGTCTTCATAAGTTGTAATTTTTGATAAACATACCCGTTTTGATGTGTATTTGAGGGTTTATTTGAGGTGTTTGTCGCGCTTTTGCGAAGGCACGGGCCGCCTTTACAGTGTTCAGAAACAAAGTATGACACAAGGCATGCCGCCCCGGTTTACATTTGCCCCATGCCAAACGAGCAACGTCATACCCACCTCATCCGCTCAGAGGCGCAGCGCCTCGGTTTCGAGTTTGTCGGATTTGCCCGGGCCGAACGCCTCGATGATGCTGCCCGCCGCCTGGAACAATGGCTGGCACAAGGCGCGCACGGGCGCATGGCGTACATGGCCAACCATTTCGACATGCGCGTCGATCCGACCTTGCTGGTGCCCGGCGCCAAAACAGTGATCTGCCTGACCTTCAATTACCATAACCCCGAAAAACAACACGACCCGGAAGCGCCCCGTATCAGCCAGTATGCCTACGGAGAAGATTATCATGACGTGATCAAAGACAAACTGAAATCACTGCTGGCTTATATGCGTGAACAAATCGGCGATATCAACGGGCGTTGTTTTGTTGACAGTGCGCCGGTGCTCGAACGCGAGTGGGCGCAGCGCGCCGGGCTGGGCTGGAACGGCCGCCACACCCTTACCATTCATCCGAGAAGGGGGTCCTATTTTTTCCTGGCAGAAATTATCTGCGACCTGCCACTGGTGTACGACGACCCTGTTCGCGACCACTGCGGCACCTGCAGGCGCTGCATCGATGCCTGCCCCACGCAAGCCATTGCGCCCGAAGGCTATTTTCTCGACGCTTCCCGCTGCATTTCCTACCTGACCATCGAGTTGAGGGATGAAATCCCCGCCGGGTTTAAAGACCAGCTGGACAACTGGGCGTTCGGGTGCGATGTCTGCCAGGAGGTATGCCCCTGGAACCGTTTCGCCCGTCGACACGACGAGCCCGCTTTCGAGCCTCATCCTGAATTGCTGGAGATGACCCGGCGCGACTGGCAGGAGATGACCGAAGCCGTTTTTGGCCGTGTGTTTAAAAAATCAGCGGTAAAAAGAGTGAAGTATGCAGGGTTGATGCGAAATGTCGGCAATCTGTAGTGCTACCTGGGCAGCCTGATTTCGTACGTTTTTCCTGCCTTGTTGGTCAGTTTATTATCAATCAGCCAGGGGTTGTACAATTTCAGCATCCGGTAGGTCGTGCCTTGTTCTACGGCAAAATCGCCCCAGCTGGCCACAGGGCCGTTGACAGTAATCGTACGAAACTCCGTCAGCGGCGGGTACAGGTGTTCCTTGGAAATGACGTATTCATATTCTTCCGGATGCTGCATCACTTCCTTGATGGCCACGATACGGAACGGATAACGCATGGTTTCGTCGGCAGCCAGGTTGAGGTCGAAAAAACTCTGCGCCCTTTGGGTCGCTTTTTCCGAAGCGATGCGGCCGTGCCCGCCGTTGTAGGCCGCGGCGGCAAAGACCCACGAACCCAGTGTGTTGCGTTCGTTTTTCAGGTACTTGCAGGCCGCGCGGGTGGCTTTTTCGAGGTGATAGCGTTCGTCGATCTCGTTGTTAACCTCGAGGCCGTACTCTCCTGCCGCGTCTTTCATAAATTGCCAAATGCCGCGAGCCCCGGCCAGCGACACGGTGTTCGACAAAGCGCTCTCCGCCACGGCCAGGTATTTGAGGTCGTCGGGCATGCCTTCCTCTTTCAGGATCGGCTCGATGACGGGGAACAGGGCATTGGCCCGTTTTATTGCCAGAATGGTTTGTGAATGGAAGTACACATTGCGCAGCAATTCGGCGTCGAGCCGCTGCCGAACGTCCCAGTTATCCATCGGAAATTTTTCGCCGCAAAAGTCAAAATCCTTGTCGAGGCTGATCGAGCGCACCGTCTGTTCTGGCACGTTAAAACCGCCGCCGGCGCCTTTGCCTTTAAAGGCAGCAAAGCCTACAAACAATAATGCAGTGACGAGAAAGACATTGATAACGAGTAAAATACGTGAGTTAACCATAGGGCGTTTTACTGGATTGCAGACAACAAAGTTGCCAATATTCTCGGAAGTTGCGCCCGTCTGAGCGCTACTTACAAACGAAAAACGCCGACAATTAGTCGGCGCTTTGTCCCTCGACAGGCTTTTTATAAACCGGAACGGTCGAGCAGGGCTCTCCGAACATGATACTTCGCGCAAGGGGCCGAAGCCTTTTGGTAATATCGAGATAGGCAGAGGGTGGCACGGGTTTGTCGCTGCACCCCTTGATTACCAGTCGTTTGCCTTCGAAACCGGAGAGGTCGAGCGTGGCAATTTTTTGTGCAAAAGCAGTTGCGACGTATTGTTCCGGCGTTGCGAATGCCACATCGTTGGCCACGGGGGCTGCGTAGGTGGCTACCAGCATGTAGGCCCACATGGGTACGATGGCGTCGGCAGAACAAAAAACGGCGAGGTTTTTCCCGGCGAACTGCGACCAGTCGAGGTCTTTCAAGGCTTCCCGAAAATCTTTCTCTTTGAGGATCAAGCCCATAAAAAGATAGTCTTTCAGGTCGAAAGGCACGATGTCGCCCTCTGGATACAATTCTTCCAGGTCGATGGTAATCAGGTTGCTGTTGGCAACCCGGTTGACCAGTATGTTGGGTTCGGTACTCATGTTGTGTTTGGCAACGGGTTTCAAATTTCCCGGGGCGGCGCCGGTTCTTCGGCGGAAGGCGCTTCGCCAACCGTGTTTTCGACTGGCGCGAACTCCTTGATTTTGGGCAGGTCGTTCAAATTGCGAATGCCCATGTAGTCCATAAATTTATCGGTCGTCGAATACAAAAGCGGTCGGCCCGGGCCCTCGCTGCGGCCGGAAATCATAACAAGTTCTTTTTCCAAAAGTTTGTTCAGGGCATAGTCGCAACTGACGCCCCGAATTTCTTCCAGTTCGGATTTACTCACAGGTTGTTTGTAGGCAATGAGGGCAAGCGTTTCGAGGGCGGCCTGCGAGAGGCGTTTTTTAGTCGTCTGTTTGAGGTGAATGGCAATCACGTTGTGATAGGCGCCCTTGGTCAAAAACTGGAATCCGCCGGCAATCTCCACCAGTTCAAAAGCGTACGACTCGCCCTGATACTGGTTGCGGGTTTGTTCCAGCGCCCCGGCAATATCGGCTTCCGACACCTCTCCCTGCGACAACTCTTCCAGCACGGCTTTTATTTCAGCCAGGGGAATGGGCTGAGGTGCGGCAAAAATCAGCGCTTCAATTTGTTGTTTGAGCAATTCCATGCGGCAAATGTACAACAGTAGCGCTGTAGCGCTTCAGTACTTCACCACCTGTTCCATCAACAGCACGTTGTTCAGCCCGTGCACCTGCATGGAAACCACCGGACGGCCGTTTTCCCACCAGATTTTGAGCATGCCGAAATTCTTTTCCAAAACCAGGTTGCCCACCCGGTAGCGGTTGGTTTCGCTGTTGCCGCTGCGGATATGCGTCATGCCGCTGGAAGTGAAATCGTATAGCGGGTACGGCAGTCCCTGCAAATCCATGCGTGAAATTTCAGCCATGTGGCGATCGCCCGACAGGATCAGCAGGTTTTTCGGCTGGGTCTTGACGATCAGGTTGAGCAGGCGTTTGCGGCAATTGGGAAAGTTGCCCCACTTCTCGTGCCCGTGGTCGTCGGCCACCACCTGAATGCTGGAGCACAGGATATTGAGATTGGCCGGGCTGGTGCGCAGCTCGTGCTCGAGCCAGGCCCATTGCGCTTCGCCGAGCATATCGCCCGTCGTGTTGGGGATGTATCGACGCTGCTTGGTGGGGTCGGGCATGAGGGTGTCGCGAAAATACCGGGTATCGAGCACAATGATCTTGATCCGTTGTTCGCCCGAGCCGAACAGATAGGACTGGTAGGCGCCCTCGCGTTTGCGGATCGGCGCATTGAGCGGCACATCGAGAAAATCCATGAGAATTTTCTTCGACTGTTTTTTCATCGGGTAACCGCCGCCGCAATCGTTGACGCCGAAATCGTGGTCGTCATACACCCCGATAACCTGGGCCTTGGCTGTCATTTTCCGATAAAAAGGATTGGCTTTCAGTCGCTTGTAATGCGCCCACAAAGCTTTCATGTCGGAAGTGTCGGCGTAAATAATATCGCCCAGCCAAATCCAAAGGTTCGGATTGTTGGCGGCCACGGCATCCCACATCATCTGGGGCTTGTCCAGTTTGTTGCAGGAGCCGAAGGTAATGACCGACAGGTTGCGGGTCGTGTCGATCGGGTGCGGTTTGAACGCTTCTTCGTCGGCTATCTCAACGGTCGCCGCGGAAGTCGTGCCGGCTTTGGGCGTCACCACATCGGTAGCAGCCGACACCGGGGGTTTGGGCTTGGTGATTTGGGCCGAGACGGCCCCGGCCTGGCAGATCAACAAAAAAATCAAAAAGAAGATCGGACGGCAACTCGCAAGGGATCTTTTCATTAAAAACTATTCCGGTCTGGTTGGATGATGTTGAAGAACAAGGTAAACGCCGGGGAAACAAAAATCGTACTAAACAATTTTCAAACAGCATCATCTTTGCCCGACAGCTGCTTTTTGTGAGAAAAAATGGTTTTGACAGGCAGCCCGCAGCCTCGCAGGAGTGTCAGGAAAACAGAAGGGCTGCTATTTTCGTTTGTCCAAATAAATCACCGCTTATGTCCCGATTTCGACTGTCAAGCCTGTTCGCGCTGCTGTTGCTGGCCGCCTGCACCTATACCCTGAAAATAAAAGACGGGCAAACCGCTTACGAGCGCAAACAATACACCGTTGCCATCCCTATGCTGGAAAAAGAGTTCGGGCGCGCCAAATCGCGCAGCGAACGCGGCAAAATTGCCTTCCTGCTCGGCGACGCACTGGCCCGTAACGGTCAGGACGCCCGCGCGCTCGACTGGTTCAAAACGGCCTACGACAACAACTATGGCGCCGACGCCCTCAAGGCAAGCGCCTACACCCTTAAAAAACTCGAACGCTACGCCGAAGCCTCCGAAACCTTCAAAAACCTGGGTATCGAGATCGGCTCGCCTTACGAATACCGCAAGGAACTAACAGCCTGTACCGTCGCCCAGGACTGGCTCAAACAAGCGCCCGCCAGCGGCTGGACCATTGAAACGGCCCCGTTCAACAGCCCGCAAAACGACTTTTCCCCGGTCCGCTACACCGATGGCCGCATCATTTTTTCCAGCGACCGAATCATGAGCACAGGCGCCAAAAACTACGGCTGGACGGGCAACCGGTTCATGGACCTTTTTATCGTCGAGCCTGAATCGGCCAGCGCCCAAATCTTTGACAACCTGATTAATAGCAGCGGCAACGAAGGTGCGGCAACATTCAGCGCCGACGGCCTCGAAGTATTTTTCGTGCGGGCCATCGGCGCTTACAAAGGCGACGACCAATACTGCAAAATCTATTACGCCAAAAAAGAAAACCCAGATGCCGGCTGGGGGCCTGCGGCGCCGCTCCCTTTCCAGAAAGAAAAAATCAACTACCTCCACCCCGCCCTGTCGGCCGATGGCCGTACGCTGTATTTCTCCTGCAACGATCCCGAGGGTTGGGGCGGCTACGACCTCTATGCCGTGCAGCGCAATTTGCAGGCGGAAAATGGCTGGGATGAGCCAAAAATCCTCAGCCGCAACCTCAATACGCCGGGCAACGAACTGTTTCCGACCCTCGACGCCGACACCCTGTACTTCGCCTCCGACGGGCTCACGGGCATGGGCGGCCTCGATATTTTTCGGACCTACAGGATGGATCGCAACGCCTGGGCCCCGCCGTACAACCTCAAACCTCCCGTCAACAGCGGCGCCGACGATTTCGGCCTGATCACCACCCGCCGCCAGGCGGCAAACACCGCTACCCACCCGGGCGACCTGATTCGGGAAGGATACTTCACGTCCAACCGGCCCGGCGGCCGGGGTGGCGACGATATTTATCGTTACGAACAACGCGTGCCGCCACCCAAACCGCTCAAAATCGACACCCTGCCCTCTGGTCCTGTGGCGTACAAAATGGTGCTCGAGGGCTACGTACTTGAAAAAATATTTGCCGCGGCCGACGACCCCAACAGCAAAATCCTCGGCAGGCGCCCGCTGGGCGGCGCAAACGTCGTGATCGAATCGGGCAATAAAAAACAAACCGTCACGGTGAAAGACGACGGCTTTTTCAGCCTGGTGCTCGCCGAAAACACCGACTACAACTTCTCGGCCAGCCACGACGGCTACCTCTCCAATGCCACGCGGTTCAGCACCAAAGGCATTGCCAAAGACCCCGCCAACCCTACGCAAACCTTCGAAATCGAGATCGTGCTCGACAAGATTTACCGCAATCAGGAGATCGTACTTGAAAACATTTACTACGACTACGACAAATGGGACATTCGCCCCGACGCCGAACCGACCCTCAACCGGCTGGCGGATGTGCTCAAACAAAATCCTTCAATCCGCATCCAGCTGGGCAGCCATACCGACTGCCGGGGCAACGACAATTACAACCAGACCCTTTCGCAACGCCGCGCCGAAAGCGCCGTCAATTACCTGATTTCCAAAGGAATCGACCCCAATCGCCTGTCGGCCGTGGGCTATGGCGAAACCCAGCCCGCCGTTGGTTGCGCCTGCGCACGCTGCACGGAAAGCGAACACCAGGCCAATCGCCGGACTACCTTCAAGGTGGTGGAGTGAAATAAAATATTCAAAACCTGACCTTACTTTCGCCTTGTCAACAACCCTTCCTGTCAACTAACCTTATCCACTTTTATGTACAGACTGGTATTCGCGTTCATCGTCCTGTTCATCACTGCTTGCGGCACCGCCAAAATTGCCACACCGAAAGAAGCCGACGCCCTGCGCGGCGCACAGAAGTTTCCCGGCTACACCCTCGCCGATCTTCAGAAAGGCCACATGCTTTACAAGGAGAACTGCGGCAAATGCCACGGCCTGAAATCGCCCCGCGCCCTCGACGAGGCAGGCTGGCGTAAAATCGTGCCGCCCATGGCTAAAAAAGCCAAAATCGACGCCCCCACGGAAGATGCTATTCTGAAGTACGTGGTGACGATGAGCGGCAAATAAGGCAGTTATCCCGGCAGGTTCGGTCGCTGACTGACCGAACTTGCCGGGGTGCTCATTCGTCCAGACTTTCGAAGTATTTCTTCACTTTTTCTGCCGCGGCTTTCCCCACAAGTTGTTCAATTGCAGCAGGTTCAGCTTCGCGAACGCGGGCCAGGGAGCCAAAACCGGCCAGCAGTTTTTCCGCCGTTTTGGCGCCGATGCCGGGTATGGTTGTCAGTTCCGTTTTGATAAAATTGCGGCTCCGTTGATCGCGGTGAAAGGTGATGGCAAAGCGGTGAGCCTCGTTGCGGGCCTGTTGAATGAGTTTTAGCGACTCTGATTTTTTATTGATGTGCAGCGGCACGGGATCATCGGGAAAATAGATTTCCTCCAGTTTTTTGGCAATGCCGATCACCGTCACCTTGCCTTCCAGGTCGAGGGCGCGCAGGCTTTTCATGGCTGCGGAAAGTTGCCCCTTGCCGCCGTCGATAATAATGAGCTGGGGCAGGCTTTGGCCCTCGGCAAGCAGGCGTTTGTAGCGCCTGTACACCACCTCTTCCATGGAGGCGAAGTCGTTGGGGCCCTCCACTGTTTTGACGTTGTAATGCCGGTAATCGCGTTTGGAAGGCTTGGCATTGCGAAAAACCACACACGACGACACCGGGTTGGTGCCGTGGATATTGGAATTGTCGAAGCACTCGAGATGCAGGGGCAGGTCGGTCATGTTCAGGTCGGCCTGCAAGGTGCGCAGGATGCGCTCGGCGGGCGTCTGACGGCCAGTTGCGCCCAGCGCCTGTTTCTTTTTTTGCAGCAAATGGTACTGCACATTCTTTTCAGAGAGTTCGAGCAGTTTTTTCTTGTCGCCGATTTTGGGCACGGTGATCGTCGCTTCTTCGAAGCCGGGAAGCGCCACCTGCATTGGCACGATGATCTCCGGCGGGTTGCTGTTGAATTTGTTCAGCAGCTCCTGAATGGCAAAAACCAGCAGGGTTTCGCGGTCTTCATCCAGGTTTTTGGTCAGGGTGAGGGTGTAGGTATGAATCACGGCGCCATTGACCACCTTGAGGTAATTGACAAAAGCCTCCTTCTCGTCGTCGGCAATGGCGAAAACATCCACGTCGCGGATATTCGGGTTGACGACCGTGCTTTTGCCCTGATAATCTTCAAAAAGGGCGAGTTTTTCTTTCATCGAGTGCGCCTGCTCGAACTGAAGGTTTTCGGCCAGGCGCTGCATTTCTTCGCGCAAATGGTTTTTAACGGCTGCGAAATTGCCGCGCAACATGTTTTTGATCTGCTCGATTTTCGCGTTGTAAGCCGCTTCGGTTTCGTAGCCGACACAGGGCGCCGCGCAGTTTTTAATATGGTATTCGAGGCAGGGTTTGAACTTGCCTTTCGCGATGTTTTCTTCCGACAAAAAAAGGTTGCAGGTGCGCAGCTGAAACAGTTTGCGGATCAGTTCGGCGATCTGTTCCACCCTGAATTTGGACAAATAGGGCCCGAAGTAAGTCGATCCGTCCTTGATGGTTTTTCGGGCGAGAAACACCCTTGGAAAGCGTTCTTTCTTGATACAGATGTACACCAGCGGCGACTTCTCGTCTTTGAGCATCACATTGTAGCGCGGCTGGTGTTTTTTGATCAGGGTATTTTCGAGTAACAGCGCGTCCGTCTCCGTCTCCACGATGGTAAATTCGATGTGGTCGGCATGGCGGGTCAGGGCCTTCGTTTTGGCCGTGGTATGTTTTTTATCGCCAAAATAGGACGACAGACGGTTACGAAGGTTCTTGGCCTTGCCCACGTACAGGATGGTTCCTTCGGCGTCGAGGAACTTGTAAATACCGGGCTGCAGGGGGATGGTAGGGAAGAATGTTTTGAACTGTTCGGTTGTCATAAATCGTCGGGCCGGTATAATGGCAAACGCATGGAGCGAAGGTAAACGATTCGCGGAGAGGGTTCAGCGGTTTTTGCCAAACACAAAAAACTGCGAAACACTTTCGCCGGGGTAAGGGTTCGGCACAATTTCGAGCAATTGCCAGCCGGGCGCCAGCCGGCCAACGTCGGGGGTAAACCGACGCAGGCGATAATGCGGATACGGGCTCGGGCGCTCCTCATCAGCCGAAAAAATGACCACCCACTGCCTGGCGCACGCAAACAAATGACGCAGGTGCCGTTCGTAGGCGTCCTGCTCGGTCAGGTGAAAAATCACTTCCAGCGAAATGGCCAGATCAGCCTGAAAATCAGCAGATTGAAAACTTTCAGGGTGATAAATTTGAAAGTGCCTGGCCGGGTTTCCGGCAAAACGCCGACGGCAGATGGCGATGGCCGCTGGCGATATGTCCAGCCCGGTGTAGGCCGGGTATTGCGCGAGCGAAAGTTGCCGGCCGTCGCCACAACCGAGTTCGAGCACCTGCCGCACGTTTTTTTCAGCGACAAAGCGGTTCAGAAAATCTGCCTTGAATGCGGCGACTTGCCCGCCCGAGCCACTGCCCGAGTCGCCGCCGGAGGCATAGCGGCGTTCCCAGTAATGCGCCGAACCGGGGTAGCGCATGCGGCGAAGGAGAAAGAGGAGGCGTTGAAACATAAAAGGCGGTGGCAGGGGTATTGCAAAAATTGATCCGCCGGCGCGGATAAACAAGGTAAAAATGCAGGCCCCGGAAAATTCCGGCGCTTTTGCAAACAGGCTTGCAACAAAACCTCGACCTTCGCCGCCGCCTTCGCGGCGCCCCGCCGAACCAAATGGATACGGGTAGCGATGAGCGACCATTGCGCATCGTTCAAACAGAGCCGGTCTCTTCTTTACCGGTGCCTGCCACGCCACCGCTGCCGCCATTTCAATACCATTTTTTTACCAATCTGACATTATGCGACAACCCGCACCCGACACTGCCATTCTGCAGAAATTACCTGTCATTGTCAAAGCTTACCAACTGCCTGATTCCCGCAAGGCTACCATTCAGATCCTGAACACATTCCTGCCGTTTCTTGCCATCTGGGTGGCGATGTACCTGCTGCTCGATGTTTCTTTCTGGCTGACACTGGGCCTGGCACTGGTCAATGCTTTTTTCCTCGTACGTATTTTCATTATCCAGCACGACTGCGGCCACCAGTCGTTCACAGCCAACAAAAAAGCCAACGACATTATTGGCCAGGTATGCAGCATGTTCAGCTTCATGCCATACCGCTACTGGGCCAAAAGCCACAATTTTCACCACGGACACAACGGCATCCTCTGGGAACACCGCGACATCGGCGACATCAACCTGCTGACCGTCAATGAGTTCCGCCAATTGAGCCGCATGGGCAAATTTCGTTACATCCTGTTCCGCAATCCTCTTATTCTGTTTGTCATCGCGCCGCTGTGGTACACACTCATCCACAGCCGCCTTCCGTTTATTCGGATGAAAAGTTTCGAACACGCCCGCAAGTCGCTTTTGCGCCACAACCTCCTGCTGATCAGTATTCACCTGGGCGTCATTTTGTTGCTGGGCTACAAGGCCTTCGTCATGGTGCACCTGCCGATCCTGGCTTTTTTCAGCATCATCGCCATCTGGTTTTTCTACGTGCAACACCAGCACGAAACCACATACAAGGCCTGGAAAGACAAGTGGGACTACATCCGTGCCGCCATTCAGGGCAGCACGTACTACAAATTGCCCCGCATGTTCCACTGGCTGACGGGCAATATCGGTTACCACCATATTCACCACCTCAATTCGCTGGTACCCAACTACGAACTGGCGCGCTGTCACCACGAAAACCCGGTATTTGAAGAAGTGGCCAACAAGATCACCTTCTTTCAAAGCCTGCGCTGCATGTTCAACAAACTCTGGGACGAAGACCAGCAACGCATGATCACCTGGCGCGAATACCTGCGCCGCTACAAGAGCAAGTAAGGCTTCCTTTCTGTACAGGTAAAAACCCCGCTCCGGTGACCCGGAGCGGGGTTTTTACCTACAAACAACTGCCAGATAAAAACCGGTCAGTCGTTGGCAGGCCGCGGGAAACGGTCCCACACATCGTCGCCGGGGCGGTCGATGGGCAGTTGGTTCAGGCGGCCATAGCGGCGCATATCGGCCCAGCGATGGCCTTCGCCAAAGAGCGAATAGCGGCGTTGTTTCAGCATTTCGTCGATCAGTTCGGCTTGCGTGGTCGCCGCGGAACCGCCGAGTCCGTGTGAAGCGCGGATGGCATCGAGCAGGCCTTTACCCGTAGTAAGGCCGCCACCGCCGAGGTTGATATTGGCCTCGGCCTGGAGCAGAATGAGTTCTTCGTTGCGAATCAGCGGAATGGGCGAAGTGTTGGAAGCGTAAACATTGAACCCGAGATTGCCCGACAAACCCGATTGGGTGGGCGCGTCGGCGCGCAGGAAAGCTTTGGCCAGGCGGTCGTCGCCGGCTTCCGCATCGGTTTTGTAGCTGGGATGCACAATCCGGATTTCGCCGGTAGCCGTAGAGGTCTGGTACATTTCGTTGAGCAGGTCGCCGCCTGAAATAGAATAGACGTAATACACGCCCATATTCAAATCGCCACCCGGATCGAGGAAGGAGTTGTTGAGCGCGTCTAGTACGCCGTTCCAGTCGGCGCGATAGGCATCCACGCGGGCTGCCAGCGCGCGGTTAAACTCGGCGAAAGTGCCCGGCGTATCGAAACCGGCAAAGCCGGAGCGAAGTTTGAACGGAAACTTCGGGCCGGAGCCTGTGAGGTCCTGATAGGCATCGTCGAGCAGGGCGGCGAGGGCGTCGAGCGCGGCATCTTTGTTGAGGAAGGGGCCCAGACGGTCGGGGTCGGCGACATCGACACGGATACCGTTATCCCATTGCTGTACGAGCGCCAGGAGCATTTCATGTGCGCGGATGGTTTTGGAAAAGCCGTTGGTCGCTTTAATGGCGGAGGCATCGATGGCGGGGTCGGTGGAGTTGGCAACGGCATTTTCCAGAATGTAGCAGTTGCGCACCACGCGGTAACGGGAGCCGTAGGCGTTGGTGGTGTAGAAGCCGCCCGGGTCGAGCACGGCATCTTCGCTGCCGAGCAAATCGCGGGTATAGCGCGGGTCGGAGCCCGAAAAACGCCAGAATTCGCGGCCGATGACGCCGACGCCATCGTAGTAAATAGCCAGGTTGTTGCGCATGCCCGACTGGATGCCGTCGACAACGTTTTGCACTTCGGCAATGGTCGCGCTGCCCTGGATATTGGAAGCGCCGGGATTGTTGGGATCTTCGAGATCCTCCAGTTTGCAAGCGCCGAAGTTCAGCATGACGGCAAAGGCCAGCAAACCGTAAAGCGGAGCGAGGAGTTTTTTATGTAGCAACATATTTTTTTCTTTTAAAAAATTGAAGATCAGGCGAATGGGTATTTGATCAGAAGGTCGCGCTGATATTGAAGAAAAAGCTCTTCGAGGAGGGGAAGGGGTTCACCTCGATATTGGAGCTGATGGCGCGGAAACCAAAGTTGGACACTTCGGGGTCGTAGCTGTTGTAATCGAAGAAGTTGAGCAGGTTGCGGCCCGACACTCCTACGCGCAAGCTCATTTTATCCCAAAGCGAGCGGCCGATATTGTAGCTCAGACCTACTTCGCGCAGGCGGATGTAGCCCGAGTTTTCAATAAACGGCTGGGCATTGGCGCCGAGCTGGCTGATGCGGTATGGGCCATTGCTCAGCTGGCCGGTCGGGTCGAGGGTCGTCTCGTCGTAATCCCAGGTTTGCCCCCCGAGGTCGTACAGCAGCGTGGTCAGGTTGACGTTGTTGCCGCCTTGTTTCCAGTGCCAGAGCCAGTTGAGGTCAAATTTTTTCCACAGCAGGCTGCCGCCCCACGAGAGGTTGAAATCGGGTTCGGCATCGCCTAATTTGGTAAGGCCGTCTTTCACGCCGTCGTTGTCGTCGTCGAGCGGCACGCTGCCCACGATCTGGGTGGCGCTTTTGCCTTGTTCGATGTGAAACACACCGAGGATAGGAGCGAAACCGCCTTCATCGAAATCCGGGACATTGAGTTTGGTAATTTCCGAACGGTTGAGCCAGAAGTTAAACTGGTTGTTCCACACGAGGTCGCGGGTGGCCACGGGCGTAACGCCCAGGCCGATCTCGATACCCTGATTCTGGAGGTCGCCGGCATTGGCCCAACTGGTCGAGTAGCCAGAGGCAAGCGGTACGGCCACGCGCAGCAGGAAGTCGTTGATGACTTTGTTGTACACTGTGGCTTCGAGGGTGACGCGGTTGGACAGCAGGCCGATGTCGATACCGGCTTCGAGTTCACGCTGGCGCTCCGGACCGAGTTGGTCGTTGCCGCGCGTAATGGCAATCAGGGAGCCGGTGGAGCCGTCGATCGAAACGGCATTGAGCGGCGTGTAAATAGCGCCGTTGGCCGGGAAGTTGCCCGATTCGCCGTAAGCAGCGCGCAGTTTGAAGAGGCTCAGGCCCGATTTCGAGTTGGGGTCGGCAAAGCCGAACCACTGGCCAAGGTTGAGGGCTACGGAGCCACGCGGATAGTAGTAGAGTTTGTTGGCGTCGCCGTTGTTGGTGGATTTGTCGCCCCGCACGCCGAGCGTGACAATGACCCGGTCTTGCCAGTTGACTTCTTCCTGGGCATAGAAGCCGCGGTCTTTCTGGATAATGCGGCGCTGAACGTTGTTGCGCGAGTCGGCCTGATCGAGGTTGGTCTGCGAGCCGATCAGGAAGGAAGCCGTACCGATAACCGTGTTTTGATCAAAGTTTTCGCCGGTCATACCCACCTGTGTGCGGAAATCGAGCGATTCGCCGTCGAGGTTGTGCACGAGGTAGGCGCCGAGGTTCTGGTTGGTATTGAACGTGTTGCCGACGGCGACGAAACCGTTGGTGCCCTGGCCGTCTTTCTGGAACTGCAGGGTGCGCGGGAACACAACTTTTGTCGTGAGGCCGTAGTGGTCGATACCGCCGCGAACGATGAGACGAAGGTTCTGGTTTTCGCGCTCCATCAGGTGGGTCGTCAGCGTAACGCCCGAGATGACGCGGTTGACGGATTCGCGGTTGGTCATTTCATCCACAGTCTGGAGGAAGTTGGCGGCAGCGTAGGGATTGTTCGGGTAGTTGCCCTGGGCATCGGCATGGAGTTCGGCCCACGGCGGGGTCGACGACAAGGCGATGCTGTTGGTCGTCGACGTGTTGTCGTTGTTGAAGTAGCCGCGGTCTGCATTGGAACGCATAAAGGCGGAGCTGAGTTGAACGTCGAACCACTTGGACAGGCGCTGGTCGAGGTTGAGGCGGAAACCGAGGCGGTTGTAGCCGGTGTTTTTGACTATACCTTCTTCGTCTTTGTAGGTAAAACCTGCATAATATTTGGTATCGCCCGTGCCGCCGGAAACGCTCAAACGGGTTGTGCTCAGCAGGCCGGTGTTGCCATAAAGCTCGTCTTCGTAGTCGTAAATTTTGCCATTGGCCTGTGCCTGAAGGAACAGATTGGCTTGCACATCGCCGTTGGGGTCTTGCTGGGTCGCATACTGGGCACGTACTTTGGCTTCGTCGAACTCGCGTACGCCCAGCAAGCGCAGTGCACGGGCAAAGCCGACCGACTGGGAAATCGACACCGACGGAGCGCCGGTCTGGCCGCGTTTTGTGGTAATGATTACAACACCTGTGCCTGCACGGGAGCCGTAGATGGCGGCGGTGGAGGCGCCTTTCAGGATTTCAATCCGTTCGATGTCTTCGGGGTCGATATCCGCCAGACGGTTCGAGGGATTGTCCTGATCGGAGAAGGCCCGGCCGTCGCGGTAGGCCCCCGATACGATGTTGGCGGCATTGGGGATGGCGGAGTTGTCGATGTACACCCCGTCGATGATGAACAGGGGTTGCGAGTTACCGGTAAGGGTGGTGATCCCGCGGAATTTCATGGAAATACCGCCTCCGGGGGCGCCGGAGTTGGCATTGATGGTGGCGCCGGTCAGTTTGCCGTACAAGGCGCCGTCAACCGTTTGCTGAACGGTGGTGCCGGTCAGTTCGCGGCCGGTGATCAGCGACACGGCATTGGCGGCGTTCGAACGTTTGACGTTGGATGCCAGGCCTGTGACAACTACCTCGTCGAGGCCGGCAAAGTCTTCCTCCAGGCGCACATCGGCCGTAGGGTTGGCGCTGCTGACATCTACCGTAACCGACTTGTAACCGGTGTAGGAAACAGTCAGGCGCGCCTGGTTGGCGGGCAACGAAATCCGGAAATTGCCATCGATGTCGGCGGAAGCGCCAAGCCCTGTGAGGCCGGCCACCGTAACCGTGGCGCCGGGCAAAGCGTCGCCATTGACATCCGCAACATGCCCGGATGCCGTGAACTGCGCCACTGCTGTCGACAGCGACGCCAGGAATACTGCAAAAAGCAATAGCCCTCTTTGAAAGTTTTTGTACTTCATACTAGGATAGTTTAATGTAAAAAAATGGTTGACAGGACGGTTTTACAAACGTAATTCACTTTTTTCATTCCAATCATTTTTCGGCATTTAATTTAATTCAACGGTCAAACCGGAAGCCATCAAGACCCACAACCAAACTACATTTCACCAACATCTTCTTTACAAAAATAATAAAAACCGGAAGCCGCTTTAAAATGGGGCTGTCCGGAGGCATTAGCAGGAAAAACCTACTTTTGTCCCTGAAAAACCCCCGATTCAATAAACAGCTCCCGTTATGCCGCAGCATCTCACGCCAATGCTTGTACTGATCGTACTCCTGTTGTATTTCGGGATGCTGGTCGTCGTGGCATGGCGCACAGGCCGCAATGTGGGCAACGAAGGCTTTTTTCTGGCCAATCGCCAGGTGCCGTGGTATGTGGTGGCCTACGCTATGATCGGAACGAGTATCAGCGGCGTCACATTCATTTCCATACCGGGCAAGGTAGGTGGCAGCGGCCTCAACATGGCCTTTTCATACATGCAGGTGGTGCTGGGTTATCTGCTGGGGTATTTTTTCATTGCCACGGTTTTGATGCCCCTTTATTACCGCCTGCAACTCACCTCGATCTACGGATATCTTGAACAGCGCTTCGGCTGGCGTTCCTACAAAACCGGGGCGGCTTTCTTTCTGCTTTCCCGCACGCTGGGCTCCGCCGCGCGGATGTTTCTGGCGGCGTCGGTGTTGCAAATGTTTGTTTTTCAGCCCCTTGGCGTGCCTTTCCCGATCACCGTCATCGCGATGCTCGCCCTGATTTACGGCTACACGTTCAAAGGAGGGCTCAAAACGATCATCTGGACGGATACGATCATGACCACCTTTTTTATCGCCGCACTGGTGTTTACGGTGGTCACCATCGGCAAAGCTTTGAACCTGGGCCTCGGCGAAATCGTGCCGACTGCCATGAGCCGGTACGGCAAAATGTTTTTCTGGGACAATTTTTTCAGCGATCCCAACCATTTTGTCAAACAGTTTGTCTCCGGCGCGCTGATCGCCATCGTAATGACCGGCCTCGACCAGGATCTGATGCAAAAAAACCTCGCCTGCAAAAACATCCGGGAAGCACAGAAAAACATGTTGGTCTTTTGTGTTTACCTGGTCGTCATCAACTTTCTTTTCCTGCTGCTGGGCGCCCTGCTTTACCTCTATGCCGGGGCACTGGGGCTCGAAATTCCGGGGCGAACCGACCTGCTTTACCCCCAGATTGCTTTCCATCACCTCGATACGGCCGCCGGTATTTTCTTTATTCTCGGTCTGATCGCCTCCACCTACGCCAGTTCCGATTCGGCACTGACGGCGCTGACCACCAGTTTTTGCGTCGACTTCCTGGGCTTCGAACGCAACCGTCCCGGGCACGACCCCAGGCTGACGGATGCTGAAAACGAGACGCGTATAGCAGCCGGACACAGCCGTCAAAGGCGTATGCGCACCCTGACCCACCTGGGCTTTTCCGCCTTGTTCGTGGTCATTATCCTGGTACTCAATGTCGTAAGCAACGACGCCGTGATCAATGTCATCTTCCGCATTGCCGGCTACACCTACGGCCCCTTGTTGGGCCTGTATGTATTCGGGCTGTTCACTTCCCTCAAAATTCGGGATCGCCTGGCGCCTTTCATTTGTGTCGCCGCTCCCCTGCTGACCTGGGTGCTGGAAACGAGTTTGAAAAAATGGGTGGACGTAGGTTTTCTCACCATCCTCATCAACGGCCTCTTCACGATGGCCGGCCTTTGGGTCATCTCCTACCGGGAAGAAGAAGAAAAACCGGATGTATCGTCCGGATATGAACCGTTGGATAGCTTTTAAAAAGCAATTGGCCGCCCGGCCGACGAACCCGAAGCGCCAATCAGTTCCAGACGCTGCTGAAAACTCCGTTAAAACAATTTGTTTTTCTGACTATCCGCATATTGTACAGTAGTTTATTAAGTTGTTGAAAATCAATTATTTGCAAATTCCCTTGCATAAATCAATATTTTCCCCATATTTTAGTGGTAAGTTTAACCAAACCATCACCGTTATGTCCAAACCTACACTTGAAAGTTTACAGGAGCAAATAGACGAATTGAAAAGGGAAATAAAAGCCATCAATTCGTTCAACGAAGCAGTGAATAAATACATTGTTGAAAAAATGGGACAAGAAAAACCGCCGAAAGATGTGGACAAACCATTTAAGAGCATTGTCAAATCAAAAAGGTCTTAGAGCATGTTGAGGAATTTAATTTGGTTCACACCTAAATCGGTTGACTATAACCGAACA
>JAXLUR010000006.1:0-447770 GCA_046329435.1 Saprospiraceae bacterium | reverse complement strand
GAAGGATTGAAACTACAACGAAAAGAATCCGCTGACATCCCAAAATGCCGCCTGACGGCCCAGTTCCATGAGAAGAAGGATTGAAACAAAGTTGGACTTATCAATGTATTTCATAGTATAAGCTCCTGACGGCCCAGTTCCATGAGAAGAAGGATTGAAACCATCATCATCCCCGTGGTGGTCCCTGTCGACATCGACCTGACGGCCCAGTTCCATGAGAAGAAGGATTGAAACTGCGTGGCAATGAACTTCTGAGGGTCGTCGAGATTGACCTGACGGCCCAGTTCCATGAGAAGAAGGATTGAAACGGTTCTTTTTTACATCTGACAGGTAATTCATGTCAATGCGTCTGTATGACATTCCAAAATCGCTATTCCCGTACGCCATACTTACCCTACCTGCCCTCCCCTGCATCTTACCTCGTATAATACACCCAAATCAAACTCGTCCCCTCCGTCGTGCCGCCCGACGAGTTGCGCACCGTGACCTGGTATTTCGTGCCGGTATTCACGTTCGTTTCAATATCGATGGTTCCATAATACATGCCGGCTCCACGCAAATCCCGTTTGAAGGCATCTGTCCTGGCCACGTCGCCGCTATTGCCCACTTTCCTGCGGGCCGCCTCGAACGTGTTGGCCGTGGTGTTGTACAATACGATCTCATTGCAGGGACTGCTGGTAAAAACGGCCACCCGCACGACACCTTTGTAATCAGGCGCATAAAAGGGTTTTGTGAGGAGGCCCGTCCCGACTTCAGAAACGACGGTTTCGAACTCGGGGTCCCGCCCGAATTCATCACGAATGCCTCGCAGGAAAGTCAGGTCGTCGCTTTCGCTGTTCCGGGAGGCGCAGTCGTTTTGGTTGGAGGAGGACGAGGACTCGACTACCTTTTCGCGCACCATGCGGTACTCATCGAAGTTGTGCGAGCCGGAGTCGTACCAACTGGTCTTTTTGCGCAGCACGTAGGTCCGGATGCCGTCGGGCGGCAGCAGGCGCAAGAGGCGCTCTGCTGGGTCGGGGCGTACTGAAAACCAGCCGGTCATGGACATGCCGGTGTGGAAGAACTTCTCGCTCGTAAAGCCGAGATAACTCTCGGTGTACTCCTTTTCCCGGTACTTGTAGCCATCTGTCCACTGGCCATCCAGATGCAGTGTCAGGGGGTGCTCCTCGATGGGGAATTCGCCGCCTTGCTGGCGGAACATGTAGTCGAGACCGATGCGGTACAACAGATACTGGTAGCCAGGCTCCATATTTACGTACATGCCATCATCAAGGGGCATATAGGGTTTTTCCTTCGATACGAGTTCCCATCCGTTGCCGAGGTATTCTTTTTGAAGTTGTTGTTGTACAAACTGCTCGAACTTGCCCTTGTTGGCGTCCACAAAGCGGAGAAATGCCTCGTCGTCCTTGTTCATCGGGGCGATCAGACCCTGCGACGCGGCGCCGGGGTCTTTGAGGTTGTAGATGCGCAGGAGTGTCAGTCCTTTGCCGGTCGAAACGGAGGCGGCCATAAGCGAGAGGTCGTCGGAGATGAGGTAGTCGTAGCCGCCGTTTTCGATGGTGAAACCTTTGTAGGTAGGGTTGCCATTGAGGCCCTCGCAAGAGAACTTGGAGTTGGTATTGTCTGGCCCTGTGCTGCTGCGCCACCATTGCTCTCTGGTGTCGAAATCGCCCACGGAATAGTCGCCCGACCGCAGGAAGGGCTTGCCGGGCGCACAGGCGAGCGTATGAACGTCCATAATAATGTACTCCTCCTCCGGCTTCCATTTTTTGAACATCACGGCGTTTTGCGTGGCGCTGACGGCGACATATTTTTTGGTCGCTTTCACCACGTCTTTCGGCATGGGCGTCAGAGCCGTATCGCCGGGTTTTATCGTGCCGATGGGCTGCGCCGCTTCGCCGGGCTCTTTGGCGATGATGAGGAAGCGCATCAACTGCCGGTCCCACACAAGAAACGCTACTTCGACTCCTCCACCTGCCGCCTGGCCGGTGGCCGGAATGGCAAACGACCAGAGGTGCGTCGTGCTGGCGTCCGGATTGCCCTGTGTGGTGGCGACCCGCGCCGTGCCGAGCGTATTGGTGTTGCGGTCGAGGTACCAGATGGTCGTTGCATCGCAAAAACCCATATAGTCCCGGGTATCGGCGCCGGTGAGCCTGTAAATTTCCCGGGTTTTCATGTCGAGCAGGTATTGCCCTGCTTTTTTATCATTTTGGGCAACGCCCTGGGCAAGCAGGTAGCGGTTGTCGGGGCTGAACGAGCAAAAAGCCCTGTACTGGGTGGCATATTGAGGGCCCAGTTTGGTATTCCACGAGAAATCGTCTCCGCCGTGAAAATCGGCTTCCCTCATGCGGGTTTTCAGGTTAAAAACGTCGATATCATGGTCGCCGACGCTGACGGCCAGCCATTGGTTGTCCGGAGAAAACGCCATGCCGATGGCGCTGACATCGGCATAGGTGTAGTTGGTTTGCGCTATCAGGCCAGCGTGGAAAAACAGGAACAGGATAGAAAAGGGTGCGAGGCGAGGCAGCAATTTCATGTTGGAAAATTTGGAGGCTAATTTAGGCGATCGCCAATTTTGGGAAATTGATTTTTGATACCTGCTTACGCTGCCGGAGTGCCGCTGCATGATGACAATGGTTTTGAAGTATTGCCGGCAGGGTAGTATGATTGTCGATTGGAATCCTACAACACCACCTTCAACAACTGCCACAACATCTGCACAAACACGATCTTCCCGATGAGCAACAGAGGATACACCAGCGCGTAGCCATAGGTCGGAATCTTGTTGCCGGCCTGGTCGTTGGCGAAGTCGAGGTTGGCGGGGTGGTGGCTGATCATGCCGATCAGCAGAATGTACGGGATGCGCAGCAGTTTGTAGCCGACCCAAAGGATCAGGATGCTGCCCAGCACTGCCACAATGGCGCCGCTCAGAAACATCAAGGGCCCCACCGGCCCCATCATGGTACTGAGGAAGGTCGAGCCGGAGTTGATGCCGATGGCGGCCAGCATCAGGATGAGGCCCAGCTGGCGCATGGTCAGGTTGGCGGAGTAGGGGAGCGTCCAGAGGATGGGCCCCGAACGGCGGATGTACGACAACACCAGCCCGGCCACCAGCGGACCGCCGGCAAAGCCGAGACTGAACAGGATGCCGCCGGGCAGCGTCATTTCCACCGAGCCGAGCAGAATGCCCAGTCCCATGCCCAGTCCGAAAGAAAGCAGGTCGATGTGGCTCAGCTGTTCGTAGGAGTCGCCGAACAGCCGGGTGAGTTTTTTCATGTCTTCCTCGCCGGCCAGCACCCGTACCCGGTCGCCGAGTTCGAGCACGGTGTCGGGGCGCACGAGCGTGTCCACGTCGCCGTGGCGGATGCGGGTGAGCACCACGGGGTACTGTTCGGCGAGATTGAGCGAAGCGATGGTTTTGCCGGCAACCCTGGGGTTCGACACAAAAATGCGGCGGATGGCAAATACCGTATGGTCATCGGCCAGGTCTGTCGCGTCGGCATGACCGAGCAGGCCGCAGACGCGCTGCACTTCGTCGGTTTCTCCGGTAATGACCACATGGTCGTTTTTGTGAAAAACGGTTTCCCAATGACATAATTCGTCGTGCCCGTGGCGGCGCAGCCGACCGAAAATGACCTGAAAATCGTGCTCCTGTTTGAGCGCCCGCAGGGTCGGACCAATCACAGCCGGGTGGGTGACGACCACCGTCTGGTTGACGATGGGCTGCCCGGAAGGGAACTCCCGTCCCAGCGACTGTGCTTCCGCGGTAAAATCGACCCGAAAGACCCGCCGCATCAGCGCAACGGCAATCATAAGCCCCAGCACGCCCATCGGGTAGGAAATGGAATAGCCCACCACCGCGCTGTTCGACATGGTGTCGTGATCGACGCCCTGCTGGGCCTGTATGGCGTCGAGCAGTCCGGCCAGGGCGGGAGTGTTGGTGGTGATGCCAGCCAGCAAGCCGGCGGCGCCCGATGCGTCGAAATGAAACACGAAAGCCAGGGCGCCGATCATGGCAGACAACAGGCTCAGCACGGTGACGGCCAGCAACAGGTTGGTCGCACCCCGGCTTTTAAAGGATTTAAAAAATGCCGGTCCGGAACTCAGTCCGATGCTGTACACAAAAATGGCCAGCCCGAGCAGTTTGATCACGTCGGGTATGCGCACTTCGGGCCGCGCGGCGCCGATGGCCAGCCCGACAAACAGGACGGCCGCGACGCCGAGGCTGTTGCCCCGCCATTTGAGGTTGCCGATAAGCGACCCGAGAGCGGCCGCGAGAAAGAGATAAAAAAGGGCGTCTTCCGAGCTGCTGTTATGCATAATAAAGAGCGGTGTTGCGATTCGGATGCGAAGGTAGGACGCCCACGCGGCACTTTCGGGCACCGTTGAGAAGGATCAATGAAACGGGTGAGCGCGGTCATAATTTCCCCTTAACAATTCCGGGACTTTCGACCTTGATTTGTTGACTTTTTACAGGAAGTCACCCATTTTTTGATCATTTCGATCCTTTTTCTCATGGCTCATCAACATAAAGACCTTACCCGCCCCTCCGACCTGCAGTCGCACGGCGAAGGCACGGGGGCGCTTCGGGCCCAGATTCCGGTGTACCTCGACATGCTCCCGCCCTGCAACAATGCCTGTCCGGCCGGTGAAAACATCCAGGCCTGGCTGTCGCTCGCACAGGCGGGCGACTACGAGGCTGCCTGGCAAAGACTCGTGGAAGAAAATCCCCTGCCCGCCGTGCACGGCCGCGTGTGCTACCATCCTTGTGAAGACAATTGCAACCGGACGATGATCGACACCCCCGTTAGCATCCATGCCGTCGAACGTTATTTGGGCGACAAAGCGCTCGAAGAGGGCTGGGCAGTTCGTTTCGACGACCGGCCATCGGGCAAAAAGGTGCTCGTCGTGGGCGGCGGCCCCAGCGGCATTTCGGCGGCTTATCACCTGCGCCGCATGGGCCACAGCGTTGAAATCCGCGAGGCAGGCCCCCTGCTCGGCGGTATGATGCACTTTGGCATTCCGCCCTACCGGCTGCCCCGCAACGTGCTCGACGCCGAAATCCGGCGTATCGTCCACATGGGCATCGAAGTCAAACTCCACCACAAGGTGGACGACGTGATGGCAGAAAAAACCGCCGGCGGCTTCGATGCCGTGTTCATCGCCATCGGCGCGCATATTTCCAAAAAGATCGATATCCCCTCTCGCGACGCCGGACAGATCCTCGACGCGCTGACGTTCCTGAAAGATACCGAGACCGGCCAGGCGCCCAAACTGGGCCGCCGGGTGGCCATCTACGGCGGCGGCAACACGGCCATGGACGCGGCCCGCGTGGCCAAACGCCTGGGCTACGAACCCCTCATCATTTACCGCCGCGACCGCGACCACATGCCGGCCCACGCGTTCGAAGCCGACGAAGCCCTGGCAGAAGGCGTGAAAATCAACTGGCTGCGCAGCATCAAGGAAATGAGCGAGACGTCCATCACCGTCGAGATCATGCGGGTGGACGAAAACGGCAAACCCCAGGGCACGGGCGAATTTGAAACCCTTGAAGCCGACGCCCTGATCCTGGCACTGGGCCAGGAAACCGATACGGCTTTTCTCCGCAACGTGCCAGGACTTTCGTTCGACCAGGAAGGCCGCGTGAAAGTCGGCCCCGACATGATGACCGGCGCCGAGGGCATTTTCGCCGGCGGCGACATGGTGCCCAGCGAACGCACGGTCACGGTAGCCGTTGGGCACGGCAAAAAAGCGGCCCGTTTCATCGACGGCTACCTGCGCGGTATTCCGTATCAAAAACCTGAGAAACATCCCCTGGTCGGCTTTGAACGCCTGCATATCTGGTACGAAACCCTGGCGCCGCAACGCCTCCAGCCCCAGGCACAAGAAACCGAACGGGTGCAGGATTTCCGCGAAGTGCTGTCAGGCCTCACAGAAAAAGAAGCCCGCTACGAAGCGCAGCGCTGCCTTTCCTGCGGCAACTGCTTCGAATGCGACGGCTGCTACGGCGCTTGCCCCGAAGATGCCGTGATCAAACTCGGCAAGGGCAATCGCTACCGTTTCGATTACGACCGTTGCACCGGCTGCGCCGTGTGTTACGAGCAATGTCCCTGCCACGCCATCGAGATGGTTAAGGATTGAGCGCCGGGCAGGTTTTTATTCATTTTTCTTTGATTAATACTTACGACTATGTCGAAATCAACCATAAAAGTGACGATCGACGGCAATGAAGCGACCGCCTATGTCGCTTACCGGGTCAACGAGGTCTGTGCGATCTACCCCATCACACCTTCTTCCGCCATGGCCGAACTGGCCGATGAATGGTCGGCCAAAAAGGTGAAAAACATCTGGGGACACGTGCCCGAGGTGATAGAAATGCAGAGCGAAGGCGGCGCAGCCGGCGCCGTGCACGGCGCTTTGCAAACGGGCGCCCTGACGACCACCTTCACGGCGTCGCAAGGCCTCATGCTCATGTTGCCCAACATGTACAAGATCGCGGGCGAACTCACCAGCGCGGTGTTTCACGTGGCAGCGCGTTCGCTGGCCGCACAGGCCTTGTCGATCTTCGGCGACCACAGCGACGTGATGGCTGCCCGCACCACGGGATTCGCCATGCTTTGCTCGGCTTCGGTGCAGGAAGCGCACGATTCGGCGCTGATCGCCCAGGCCGCCACCTTGCAGGCACGCCTGCCTTTTATCCACTTTTTCGACGGCTTCCGCACCTCGCACGAGGTCAACAAGATCGACCTGATCCCGGACGAGACGATCCGGACCATGGTCCCTGAAAAACTGGTGATTGCCCACCGACAGCGGGCGCTGAGCCCCGACCGGCCCGTGGTGCGCGGTACCGCCCAAAACCCCGATGTGTACTTTCAGGGGCGCGAAACGGCCAACCCGTACTACGCCCGCACCCCGGAGATTGTGCAGAATGCCATGGATCAGTTCGCTGCCCTGACCGGCCGCGCGTACCGCCTTTTTGAATACTACGGCGCTCCCGATGCCGAACGGGTCATTGTCCTCATGGGCTCAGGCGCCCAGACGGCCGAAGAAACCTGCCGGTACCTGAATGAAAAGGGCGAAAAAACGGGCGTGCTGCAGGTACGCCTGTTCCGGCCCTTCTCGCTGCAACACCTGGCCGCCGCGCTGCCCGCTACCACGCAAAAGATCGCCGTACTCGACCGCAGCAAGGAGCCCGGCGCCGCCGGCGAACCCTTGTATCAGGATGTCGTGACGGCCCTCGTGGAGGCGCGTAACCAGGGTTTGATCGGCGCCGTGCCGCTTGTAGTGGGCGGCCGTTATGGTTTGTCGAGCAAGGAATTCACCCCGGGTATGGTGCGCGGCGTGTTCGATGAATTGAAAAAAGACCGACCCAAAAACCATTTCACCATTGGTATTTACGACGACGTGTCGAACACCAGTTTGCCTTATGAAGAACTGGAACTGGACGACGATTCGATGACCCAGGCCTTGTTCTTCGCCCTTGGCGCCGACGGTACAGTGGGCGCTAACAAAAACAGTATCAAGATTATCGGTGAAAATACCGAGCTGGAAGCGCAGGGCTATTTTGTGTACGATTCCAAAAAATCCGGCTCGCAAACGGTGTCGCACCTGCGTTTCGGCAAAAAGCCCATTCGCGCGCCCTACCTCGTGCGGGAAGCCGATTTCGTGGCTTGCCACAAGTTCAATTTTGTGCAAAAAGTGGACATGCTCCGCTACGCCAGGCCCGGCGCAACTTTCCTGCTGAACAGTCCGTACGGACCCGACGAGATCTGGCCTGAATTGCCGACGCCGGTGCAGACGGCTATTCGCGACAAAAAACTGCGCTTTTTCGTCATCGACGCCTCCCGCGTGGCCGCCGAGGTCGGAATGGGCAATCGGATCAACACGATCATGCAGGTTTGCTTTTTCGCGCTGTCGGGCGTATTGCCCAGGGAAGAAGCGATCGGGGAGATCAAAAAGGCGATCAAAAAGACCTATGGCAAAAAAGGCGAAGCAGTCGTCGAGCAAAACTTCCTGGCCGTCGATGCCACCCTGCACCATCTTCATGAAGTGCCGGTGCAGCCTTTGAGCAGTCATCAGACCGATTTCCCGGCCGTGGTGCCCGATGGCGCCCCCGAATTTGTGCGGGAGGTTACGGCCATGATGATGGACGGGCGGGGCGACGAGTTGCCGGTCAGCGCCATTCCGGCCGACGGCACTTATCCCAGCGGCACGACGAAGTGGGAAAAACGCAACATTGCCGACCTCGTACCCGTTTGGGAACCAGACATTTGTATTCAATGCGGCAATTGCAGTTTTGTGTGTCCGCACAGTGTGATCCGCTCCAAATTTTACCACGAAGATTACCTCGAACAGGCGCCTTCCGACTTCCCTTCGGCGCCGATCAATGCCCGCGGTTTTCCCGAAACGCGCTACACCCTGCAAGTTTATCTGGAAGACTGCACAGGCTGCAAACTGTGCGTAGAGGCCTGCCCGGCCCTCGATCCGGCCGACCAGACGAAAAAGGCGATCAACATGGCTCCCAAGGCGCCTGTGCTCGAAGAAGGCAAGAGCAGTATTCGTTTTTTCGAAACGCTTCCAGTTAACGACCGCGCACAGATCGATTTTTCACTGGTGCGCGGGGCGCAGTTTCTCGAACCGCTGTTCGAGTTTTCCGGCGCCTGTGCGGGCTGCGGCGAGACGCCTTATCTCCGCATTCTGACCCAGTTGTTCGGCGACCGCTTGATCGTGGCCAACGCCACGGGCTGTTCCTCGATCTACGGCGGCAACCTGCCCACAACGCCCTGGACCAAAAATGCGGAAGGGCGCGGCCCGGCGTGGTCCAATTCCTTGTTTGAAGACAATGCCGAATTTGGCCTCGGCATGCGTATTTCGGTGGACAAACACCTCGAAATGGCCGCCAACCTCTTGCTGCGCATGAAAGGCGATATCGATCCGCAGTTGATCGACGATATTTTGGCGGCTCCACAGAAAACAGAATCGGACATCGCCTTGCAGCGGGCGCGGGTCGAACGGCTCAACCGGCTGCTCGAACAATCGAAACACCCCGACGCCGAACACCTGCGTTCGATGTCCGAACACTTTGTGCGCCGCAGTGTGTGGCTGGTCGGCGGCGACGGCTGGGCTTACGACATCGGCTCTTCCGGCCTCGATCATGCCATGGCCAGCGGCAAAGACATCAACGTGCTGGTGCTCGATACGGAGGTGTACTCCAATACTGGCGGACAGATGTCGAAGGCGACTCCCACGGCTGCTACGGCCAAATTTGCGGCTGCAGGCAAGCGGGTGGGTAAAAAGGACCTGGCCATGCAGGCTATCTCTTACGGCAACGTGTATGTGGCGCAGATCGCGATGGGCGCCAACCCGCAACAAACGCTGCTGGCCATGCGTGAAGCGGAAGCATACCCCGGCCCCTCGCTTATTCTGGCGTACAGCCACTGCATTGCTCATGGTATCGACATGGAAAAAGGCCTCGATCAGCAAAATCTGGCGGTGGCTTCGGGTTACTGGCCACTGATCCGGTACAATCCGATGTTGCGTCGAGGCGATAAAAATCCGTTTGTGCTTGACTCTCCGCGGCCGACCATTCCGCTGACGGAATACGCTTACCGCGAACTGCGCTACAAAGACCTGCTGCGTGCCAATCCGGATGAAGCCGAATACCTGATGCGTCTGGCCCAGGAGATCGTGGATCTGCGCTGGCAGAACTACGAAAACATGGCGGGCTGGAAGGCAGAGGCATTCCAGCCGGTGGCATAAAATCATCGAAAACCCGCGGCTTCAGCCGCGGGCGGATAAAAAAGGTGGGGGGCGAAACGAATATCGGGGTCGAATTCGCCCCCAACAGGTTATCGCAACGCACCCGTAACGGCCCATAACAGCCCATGACTTCAGTCATGGGCCCATAAAACGCCATAGAACCCGGGAAGTAAAAAATGGCCGTTATTCCCGCCGGGGCGGTTGTGCCGGCCCGTGGTCGTAGCTCAGGATACGCGCCATTTTCCAGGCGCCGTTTCGGAGCAACCAGACATGCGTAAAGCGCGCATGTCCGTCGAGGAATTCCGGTTTATTGTGTTCGCGGATATAAAACACGTGTTCACCCATCAAAATAGCGCCGTAGATGCCATCCTGATTGCTCAGGGGGAACACCTGTACGGTGCCGGGCACGGCTTCGCGGCGCAGATGAAAATCCGGATTGCCGCACAGCCCGTTGCGCAAGGCGGTTTCAAAATTGGCAAGCCCGGTGGTCAGGCCACCTTTGTCGTGGTAAAACTCCACGTCGTCGGTAAAAAAACGCGCCATCTGATCCACATCGCAGCGGTTGTAGGCCGACCAGAACAGGCTGTCGAGGTGCAAAATAGTATCGGTCAGTTGCGGGGCGCTCTGTTGCGCCCTGAGCGGTTGTGCGAAGGCTGTGCCCCCCGCCAGCAGTAGAAAAAGAAGTTGTTTCATAGCAATGCAGTTATTGATGATTTTGCGGTGGGTTTAATCGCCCAGATAAGGGTCCCGGATCGCTCGGGCCTCGTATTTTATTGCTGAAAAGCGAACGGTACAGCGTTTTCCGGTGGGTGACTGGGCCAAAAAGCCGACGCTGACATTGGGCGCGGCATCGAATTGAAAATGTCGGACGAGCAACCATTGCCGGCCGTTTTCGGAGCAATAAAGGGTGATGACATTGCCGGCTTTGGCGATTTTGAAATACACCCAGTCTTTCCTGATTTCGATGGAGTTGCAATCGTCCGAGATGTTTTTGGTGACGACGCTGACCACTCGCCGCGCCCCGGTGTAGTCTTTTTCAAAGCAGAATTTGATCCAGCTGAGGCTGTCGTTTTTCAGCACGATCGCCCCGCCGTCCCATTTGCTGTCGAATGTATGTTCGATTCGCGCCGAAAGAATGAAGTCGCCGTCGGGGTGAAACAGGAGTTTGGGTGCGTTGTCGGTATTGTAGGTAACGTTGGGATCGCGAAACATATCGGTCTTTGCGCCGGCAACCAGGGTGAGTACGCCGTTGCGGTAAGAAAATGCCTCCGGCTGGTTTTCCCAGAAAAGCGGGTGGGGTATCCCCTCGATGTGTGGCGGGACGGTTTGCTGTGCTGAAAGGCCTACATTTGCCAGAAAGATGAAAAACAATATGCGGATGACGTGCATAGCCCGGAATTTTGATCAGGAAAGATGAATCTACCTGCAAACATATTTGAAAAACCCGTTTTTCAAACGCCTCGCCCCTGGTGGCTGCCGATATACACCCTGGCGGTCGCGCTGATTGGCCTTTTTTTCCTGCACTGGCCGCCTGCCGGGGTGGTTTACCTGTTCTGGTGGGAAGCGATTCTGATCGTGGGCATGGCCCTGATCCGTATGCTTTTTGCCCTGCAGGGCAGGCCCTTCGGCGACTTGTTGTTGCGGAAGGCGGGGCTTCTGGTGTTCGGCCTGGTGATGGGCGGCGCCTTCATTCTGCTGACCGTCGCTTTTACCCTCAAAGGGTTTTCGGAGGGCAACTATGCGGTTGGCCTGGGCGGGGTTGCCGTTCAAAGCCGCGCCCTGGTAGCGGGTTACGTGGCGGGTTTGTTGTTGCATTATTTTGGCAACGGCCGCTTCAAAACGGCCGACCCGGTAGAGGAGCTGGGTCTGCCCTTCGCTCAATTGCTTGTGCTGCTGGCTTTGCTGATGGCGCTGACGCAACACCTTATTCCCCGAACGGGAGATGCGCAGGAAGCGCAACTGGTGGGCGCGGCAGTTGTCGGGGTGAAGTTTGTGATCGATATGTTTTTTGCCAAAACCTGGCGCTTTTTTCAGGAGGCCGGCGGCGGCAAGGGCACATAGAACAAACCGCCATCGACGAGTCCCTGTTGAATCCATCCGAAAGGAACGCCGGAAGGCCCGATGGCGACGGTATTCAGGGCATTGTTCAGGTTGATCGTAGCGCCGAATGCCCAGGTCTCAGGCGTGTCGCCAGGCGTTTGCAGCAGCACGGTTGAATAGCCGTAAGCCATCAAATAGTTGGTTTCCAGAATGATTTTCATTTGCGGAAAGCGGTAATTCCGAATAAAAGCCACGTCGGTGTCGGGCAACAGGTTCCACCCGGCCCCTTGCGTGATGGGTGCGTTCAGCGCCAGCGCGAGGTTGTACCGGCTGAACGTGGAGACGAGGTTTTGCGAAGCAGTCGAAGCATTGAACAAGGGTTTGTAAGACGCCGACATTTGTGTCGGTGTATTGGAATTGCCGTACACGAGTATGCTGCTGCCTGCCAGTTCGGCGGTGTACCGTTTCGGGGCGTTGGGCGTCGTGCAGGCGCTGTTGTCGATGATCCAGAAGGGCGCGGACTGAACGTCTGGATTGCTCCCCAGGTCGTAGCCGGCCTTTTTGAAAAGCGGAATGACCTGCGTCAGGTCGCCGTTGTTGAGCGCCGTCTGAAAGGACAGGTCGAGCGGAAGCAGCGGGGCTCCGAAGTTGTCGGCCACCACGCAGTTGGCGAGTATGGCGCCGGCGAAGGTGGCTTTGCTGAAATCTGCACCCTGCAATTGGGAGGATTCGAACGAGATTGCTTTGCGATTGCCGCCCGGCCCTGCCACGCAGCCGGTAAACTTCGTTTGCAACAGTATGGCATTGCTGAAATCGGCGCCCGACAGATTGGCCTGTGTAAAATTGGCCTGCACCAAACTGGCGCCGCTGAACGAAGCGTCACCGATGTCTGCATGGTCGAATACCCCGAACGAGGCCTGCACGCCCCGCAGATCGGCCCCCGACAAACTCGCCGTGGAAAAAACCGCCCTTTGCATGGATGCGCCTTGCAAAGTGGCCGGACTGAGGCTGGGGTTGTTGTTGTACACCAGAATGCCGCTGTCGGCCGAAATGAGTTTGTAAGGCCCGGCGGGATCGAGGATCATCCACAGCTGGTTTTTGATGACAACCTCGATGGCCGCGTTGGGGTCGAGCGATACGCCGCCCTGGCTAAAAGCTTGCACCAGATCGGGTTGTACGTATTTAGCCGTCTCCAACTCGTCGGTGAAACTGGCATTGAGCAAAAACAGGTAACTGCTGGCGCCCATGGCGGCCTGTGTCAGCGTAGCGTCGTTAAAATTGGCCTGGATAAAATTGCCCATCTGAGCGCTGACATTGTTGAGCGTGCCGTGTTGAAAACTTGCGCCGAGCGCCACGACCCCGTTCAGGTTGGCTGTGGTCAGGTTGGCGTAGTCGAGCGTTGCGCCGACCAGACTTGCATTACCCATTTGCGCGCCTTGCAGGTTGAGGTTGACGAGATTGGCGCCGCTCAGGATGGCGCCGGTCAACTTCGCATTGGAGCAGTTGATCTGTTGGGTATTGGGCACAATGCCGAAAACACAGCCGCTCGCATTGGAGCCCGTCAGGTCGATGCTGACGGCCGATGCGGGCGTGCCCCAGTTGAAGCCCTGCAGATTGGTCTGGCTCATGATGGCCTGGTCGAGGGTGGAGCCGTTGAAACTGGCCCCCGCCAGTTGGGCGCCGGTAAAATTGGCGCTCGTGAAGTTGATCCCCTGCAGGCTTTGGCCGAGCAAAATGGCATTGCTAAAATCGCCGTTTGCCGCTGATTTGGACGAGTTGATGTCGTCGATCGAAGGCGTGATCTGTACCCTGGCGAAGCTGGAAAGGGAATCGTTCACCTTGTTCAGCGTCAGCAGATTGGGCGCCTGCAGATTGTTGCCGATCTGGTAATACACGGGTTGCTGGTTGAACAGGAGCGTGGTGCTGCCCAGGTCGTTGCCGCCAATGCTGAATGCCGCCGCCTGCGTCGGGTCGTCGGTGTATTGGAAAAAGTTGCCAGACGACTGGTACGCCAGCCAGCGGAGGTCGCCCGATTGAATCCTGAACGTGCCGTCGGGAAATTTGTACAGCAGGAATTTTTCGACTGCGCCGACGCTGACGCCATTCATGCCCGGGATGAAAATCCAGCCGTGGTCGCCATCGGACACCCGGCAGGTGGTCAGGTAATAGTTCGGCCCATTGGGCTGGGTGGAATAAAAGGTGAATTTGCCGGCAAAAACGCCGGAAAAAGTGCTGGCCATAGTTTATTAATTGAATGTTAAGCCTCAGGCGTTGTTGTATTGAACATTGGCGAGAATACTCAGGTAACTGTCCTGAATACTCAATTCGGCATTGGCAAAATCAAATTGAAAACCCTGCATGATAGGCAGCGGGACGCCAGTTTTGCCCAGTTCGGCCATAATCGTCGCGTAGCCCGACTCGCCGGCCTGCCCCCAGACCGAGTCGAGCACAGAGCCGTCAAACTTTGGGATACTGCTGCTGACAAAGCTGCAGTTCCAGGTCACGTTGGAAAAGACAAACTGCAGGGTTTGGGCCTTGTTGGCATTGATGCCCAATAGCAGGTTGCTCAGAATATCCACGCGCGTGACGTTGAATACGATGGTCGGCTGGGGCGATTCGGAAGTCTGGATCACGAGCGTGTAGTTGATGTTGTGATGGACCACCATACCCATGGTTTTGGCTGCGTCTTCGATCGTCGGGAAATATGCCGCTTCAATGCCGATGCCCTGCAGATTGGCTTCCAGGTCGGATTTTGAGGCATAATTATTACCGGCTATATTGTTGTTCAGCAAGTTCCAGACCGACGCAGGCAATTGATTTTGCAGGGTATTGATGACTGCTTGGGGAAACTGGTACACCAGTTGGAAGGCTGTCACCGGCGCGCTGTTCTGCGTCACCCGGGCCTGCATGGCGAAATACTGATAAGGCTCCAATGCCTGCGAATAGCTGACGTAAGTTTTTACTTTCAATACATCGGGATCGGGCACATCGGTCGGATTGAGTACCAGGTTCAATTTTCCCGCCTGGGTGAACGCCCAGGTCAGCGCATCCACTTCGTAGTTCGAGACGTACATATTGAGGTGGTGCGTGTCGCTGTCGGCGAGCGGGGCCGGCAAGGGCAGTTTAGGCGGTGTGATGCCCGAAAAAGCCGTGCCGTTGTAGCTGGCGCCGCCTTTTACGCCGATCTGGATGCCGTCGTTGTTGGGAAACAACAGCCCGTCGTCGCCCGGCGTAAAATCATAGACGATGTTGTCGCCCAGATTGCCGCTGCCCTGGATGGAGCTGACGACGCCGTTGATCAGGGTGTTGATCAGCCCCGTAAAGTCGGTGGAAGTGATGGAGGCTTCGGTGGTTTCATCGACGTGCCCGACAAAACATCGGGTGTCTTGCGTCCACAGTATGCTGTTGCGGGGAATATTGGCCACAGGGCCCTGCGCACTGGCGCTTCCTTTGCCGGCGGTCATTTGCCAGGCATTTGCGCTTGAATTGAAGGCAAACTGGATCACGATCGTAACAGCCATGCCGCTGAATCCAGGCGCGTATGCGAAGTTACTTCTGGGGTCGCTTGGAACGTCCGAGACCGAATTGGGCGGCGTGAAGGTAATGGTGTCCAGGTGATACGCTTCGTACCAGTTGTAGTTGGCTGAAAAGCCGGGCGCCTGAAAGCTCAGGGTGAAAGCCGGCACGCCGGCTACGAGGCCCTGCACCAGATTTTGAAAAGCAGGAGAAAACCCGGCCAGGGAGCCGTTGCTGAGGGCGATCGACAAATTGGAGACCTCGAGGGTTACGTCGCCGTTCTGCGAACTGAAATTCGGCACGCTGATGTTGCGGTCGGCCGGCTTTAGTTTGGTCAGCAACTGCTCCAGTTGCGAGCTCAGGAAATGCTGGGCGAAAAAGTTGATGCCTGTTTTTCCGATGGCAATAGAGATGGCTTGCATGATGTGAAGACGTTTATGAGTTTTGATATACGACGTTGGCCAGGATGCTCACGTAGCCATCCTGAATGTCCAATTCGGCATTGGTAAATTCGAATTGTAAACCCTGCATGATGGGCAATGGCACACCGTTTTTACCCATGCTTTGCAAATGCTGGTCGTAAAACGGCTCACAAACCTCGCCCCAAAGGCAGGGAAAGTGGTCGCCGCCCATACCAGGCACCGTGGTACTGACAAAACGGCCGTCGTAGGTATAGTTGCTGAACTGAAATTGCAAGGTCTGGGCCTGGTTGGGGCCGTTGCCGAGACAGAGGTCGGTCAGGATGTCTGTACGGGTCACATGAAATACAATATTGGGATAATCGGCCGGCGCCAGGTTTTTATCCTGGATCACGAGGATCAAATTCAGGTCGTGACTGACGACCATACCGGTTCTTCGGCTTGTCGCTTCGATTGTGGCATAAAATGCAGGCGGTATCGCGAGTCCGTTAAGTTCGTTTTCCAGGCTGTTCAGATCGAGGTAGTTGTTGCCCTGCAAATCGCTCAGCTGCTGGCTCAGGTCAGGATACAGATTTTGCAAGGTGTCCATCACCGTTTTATTAAATTCATACACGGTTTGGAAGGCGGTCGTCGGCGCCGCGTTGAGCACAACCTGGGCCTGCATATCCCACGGCTCATAGGGCTTAAGTGCTGTTATCTCACCCTCGTCGGCGTACAGTTTGACCGTCAGTTCATCCGGATGGGCGAGGTCTTGTTTATTCACCACAAGATTCAATTCGCCCGCCTTAAAAAAAGCCCAGTTCAGGGCGTCCACTTCGAAGCCCGATACATACAGGTTGAGGTGGTGCGAATCGCTGTCGGCCGGCGCCGGGGGCATGGCAAGCGGCGGCGGCGGCGTAGCCGGGTAAGCCTGGCCGTTGTAACTGGCCCCGCCTTTTACCCCCATCTGAATGCCGTCGTTGTTGGGAAAGAGGATGCCGCCGTCGCCCAGCGAGAAGTCGTACACGATGCCGTTGCCTAGGTTGCCGCTGCCGGGTATAGTTTTCAGGATGCCGGAAATCAGGTCGTTGATCGGCGGGCCGAAGTTGACGTCTTCGATGGCCTGGGCAGTGGTCTGGTCAAAATGATAACCCGAGCAACCGCCCGACTGGAATCTGAGCACGCTGCCGGAGGGCAGCCCGGTATCGAGCGCGGTGGACTGGCCGTTGGTATTCTGAACGCTGATTTGCCAGGAGCCGGATGGCGTGTCGAAGGCAAACTGTACCGCCACCGTGACCAGCATACCGGAGAACTCGGGCGAATAGTTGTCCGAAAAATTGCTGTCGCCAGACTGATGATACGGCACCGGGCGCGGCCCGCCGGTTACGCCCACCGTGTCCCAATGATACGTCTCGGCCCAGTTGTAGGCCGCCTGAAAAGGACCGGCATTAAAATTAAGGGTAAACACGGTCATACCATTGTTCAGGCCCTGTATGACCTGATCGGCGAAATCCGGAGCGAAATTGAGGATTTGCCCTTGCGACAACTCCAGGGAATAGTTGCTGACAGTGGTCGTCGACAAGGGGGCTTCGCTGTATTTAAACGAGGGTACCGTGATATTGCGGCTCGGCGCCTGCAAGGTTTTCAGCAGGGTCACAATTTTATTGGAAAGGAATTGTTTGGCAAAAAACAGGATGCCGGATTTGCCGATGGCGATGGTGATGGCTTGCATGACAAATCACGTTTAGGAGTTTTGATAAATAACATTGGCAAGAATGCTCACGTAACTGTCCTGGATGCTGAGTTGGGCATTGGAAAAGTCGAACTGAAGCCCCTGCATGATAGGCACGGGTACGCCGCTGGCGCCGAGTTTGGAGAGCAGCGTGTCGTAGTTGGTCTCGCCGACAGTCGACCAGGTTATCGCCAGTAGCGTTCCGTCCAGGTTAGGTATGTTGCTGTTGAGAAAAGTGACGTCGTAGGTCACGTTTTTGAAACTGAACTGCATGGTCTGGGTATTGCCCGGCCCGATGCCGAGCGCCAGATTGGCCAGGATGTCTGTTCGTTTTACGTTGAAGACAATGTTCGGCTCGCTGGTCTGGAAGTTCTGAATGACCAGGGTGAAATTGATGTCGTGGCTGACAACCATTCCCATACTTTTTGCCGCGTTCTCGACGGTTGGGTAATAAGTCTGATCGATACCCAACGCGTTCAGGTCGGATTCCAGACTGCTCAACGAGGTATAGTTGTTGCCCTGCAAATTGGTCAGGAGGTTGTATTGATCTGTTGGCATCTGGGTTTGCAATTGCGCCAGCACGGCTTTCGTGATTTCATATACCATTTGGAAAGCCGTCGTCGGCGCCGAGTTCAGTTCGATGTGCGCCTGCATCGAAAAGATCTGATAGGGTTGCAGAGCGGGCAGCTGAGCGACATAGGTTTTTACCTTCAATATGTTCGGGTCGGGCAAGTCGTCAGGATTCACCACGCAGTTCAGTTTGCCGGCTTCGTAAAACGCCCAGTTGAGCGCATCCACTTCGTAGTTCGAGACGAACATGCAGAGGTGGTGAGTGTCGCTGTCGGCCGGGGGCAGTGGAAAGGGCAGGGAGGGTGGTGAAGGCTCGGAAAAGGTCGCACCGTTGTAACTGGCGCCGCCTTTTACGCCCATCTGGATGCCGTCGTTGTTGGGAAAAAGGATACCGCCGTCGCCCAGCGAGAAGTCGTACAAGATGCCGTTGCCGAGGTTGCCGCTACCGGGTATGGTTTTCAGAATGCCGGAAATCAGGTCCGATATTGGCTTGGCGAAATCGATGTTGTCGATGGCCTTCGTGGTGGCGTCGCTGACGTGCGTTTCAAAACTGCAATTGCCGCCCGACTGCTTTTGAAGTATGCTGTCTTTGGGAATATTGGGGTCCTGCGAGGTCGCATTCCCCTGGGTATTTTGCACGGTCATTTCCCAGGCATTGGTTTGCGTATTGAAGACAAATTGTACGATGACCTGTACGGTCAGGCCGGAAAAAGATGGGGAATAATCGCAGTTTTTGGTTTTGCTCCCGGTATGCCGGTACGGATAGTCGTGCCCGTTGTTGTCGACCGAACCGCTATCGACCCAATCGTAGGCTTCGACCCAGTCATAACTGGCCACAAATGAATCGGCGGGAAAACTGAGTGTAAAAATGGCCACATTGTTACTGGTCCCTTGTACTACGCCCTGATACGAGGGGGAATAGCCGACGAGGCTGCCGTTGTTCAGTTGAATGTTCAGGTTATTGATTGTCCAGGTGTCGTTTCCGTCGCCGTAGCTGAAAGAATTAACCGGGATGGTACGGCCGGGCGGATTCAGGCCTTTCAGGAGGGTCAAAATCTGGTTGGTCAAAAATTGCTGGGCAAAAAAATGGATGCCGGTTTTGCCAATGGCAATGGTTAGTGCTTGCATAATGACAATTTTGATTGTTATAAATATGCTACACAGGCCTTGATGCTGACGTAGCCTTCTTCCATGTTCAATTCCGCGTTGGTAAAATCGAATGTGAACCCCTGCATGATCGGGATGGGCACCCCCGTAGCGCCCAGTGCGGCGAGCAGGTTGTCGTAGCGGGGTTCGCCGGCAGTGCCCCACACCATTGCCAGGCTCGATCCGTCGAAGTTCGGTATGGTACTGCTGACAAAACCGGCTGTCCAGATGGCGTTTTTAAACCCAAATTGCATGGTCTGCGTCTTGTTCGGGCCGACGCCAAGCGCCAGATTGCCGAGGATATCGGTGCGCTTGACATTGAAGACGATTTGCGGCTGTTCGGGCTGGAAATTCTGTATAATCAGGGTAAAATGGATATCGTGACTGACCACCATTCCCATGCTTTGGGCGGCCGTTTCGATCGTTGAAAAATTGGAACTGTCGATGCCGGCGCCGTTCAGGTCGGTCTCAAGTGCCGCCTTGGATACGTAGTTGTTGCCCTGCAAACCCGTCAGCAGTTGATAAACCTGCTGCGAAACCTTCAGTTTCAGGGTATTCAGCACCTCGGTCGTCAGTTCGTACACGAGTTGGAACGAAGTCGTCGGCGCGGAATTCAGCGAAATCTGCGCCTGCATGGCAAAAGACGCGAAGGGTTTCAGGGCGGGCAGGATGCTCACATAGGTCTTTACTTTCAATACATCGGGATCGGGCAGGTCGGCGGCATTCACGACAGTGTCGAGTCGGCCGGCTTTGAAGAATGCCCAGTTGAGCGCATCCACTTCGTAGTTCGAGACGTACATGTCGAGGTGGTGGATGTCGTTTTCGGCGGGCGGGGCCGGCAAGGGGAGGGTGGGTGGCGTAGCGCTCGAAAAAGCCGTGCCGTTGTAGCTGGCGCCGCCTTTTACGCCCATCTGAATGCTGTTTGCGGCGGGGAATTTCAGGCCGTCGTCGCCACTGGAAAAATCATACCGGATGCCGTCGCCCAGCTCGCCGCTGGTGGGGATGCTGGCAATGACACCCTTGACCACGTCGCCGACTTTGCCGTTAAAATCGATGTTTTGAAGCGCCTGCACGGTTGCGTCGCTGGCGCTCTTTCCGAAGTTGCACTGGTTGCCGGAATACAACACCGCACTGCCCGCAGGAATGTTGGCGTTGTTCTCCGTCGTACTGATTTCAGGTTTGCCCTGCACCACCATCTCCCAGCCGGCGCCGGCGTCGTATTTGAATTGAAATTTGACTTTCAGCGTGAGTCCGTTAAAACCCGGCAGGTAGTCGTAGCGATTGGAAATGCTCTCGGAACGGGTCATCACCCAGCCCATGCCTTGCAAATACGAATAGGTGTTGCGCACATAATTTTCCGTCCAGTTGTATTTGACGGAAAAAGGGCCGGCCGCGAAAGTGCATTGAAACATGGTGTTGTCCTTCGGATCCTGTTCGACAGCCGTGCATTTCGCATCAAGGTTTTGCGCAACGCCACCGTTCAGTGTAATGGCGAACGAGCCTTCCCTAACTGCGTATTTTGTCTGCGGTTTATTGCAAGGAATGTCCCAGCCTCCGCCCACGGGAATGGAACGGTCGGGCGCCGGCAGGGTTTTCAACAGCTCGATGACGTGTGCGGCTACGATATGTTGGGCAAACAGCTGGATGCCGGCTTTCCCAATGGCGGCAGAAATGGCTTGCATGGCAGAAAAAATGGAGTGGGTTCAGGAATTGAGATATAAAACATTGGCCAGGATGGAGACGTAACCTTCCTGCAGGCTCAGTTGCGCATTCTCAAAATCGAATTGAAATCCTTGCATGATCGGCAGCGGCACGCCTTCCTGACCGAGTTTGACGAGGTTGGCGGCGTAGTTGTACTCGGCGGTCACCGGCCACACGATTTGCGCGAAAACATCGCCGTTGAAACCCGGAATCGAACTGCTCTGAAACGTACAGACGTTGGTGGCGTTGGCAAAGCCGAATTGCATCGACTGCGTTTTGCTGGGGCTGATGCCCAGCGCCAGATCGGTAAGGATGTCCACGCGTTTTACTTCGAATTTGATGTTGGGGGCATCCGTTTGCCCATTCTGGATCAGCAGCGTGAAATTCAGGTCCTGCGTCAGCACCATCGCCGATATTTTGCCTGCATCCGCTATGACCGAAAAGTAACTGGCCGGCACGGTGGCCGACTGAAGGAAGTTATCCAGATCGGTTTGTGAAACATAGGCGTTGCCCTGTAAAGCCTGAATCAGCTGGTCGATCGAAGCGGGCAGTTGGTTTTTCAATTGGTTCATCACCGCCGTATCGAAGTAGTAAACGGTCTGAAAAGAGGTGGCAGGGGCGGTGTTTTGCTCGATTTGGGCAAACATGACGAAGGCTTCGTAAGGCTGGAGTGCCGACTCCATGCTCACGTAACTTTTCACTTTCAGTGCCTCCGGATTTGGTATCTGGTCGGGTTGAACCAGAAGGTCGAGTTGTCCGGCTTTGAAAAAAGCCCAGGCGAGCGCATCGACCTCGTAGCTCGACACATACAGGTAGAGGTGATGCTCGTCGGCATCGCCGGGCGGAACGGGCAGCGGGAGCGGGGCGGGTGGCGGGGCGTCGTAGGCCGTTCCCTGGTAGCTGGCGCCGCCTTTTACGGCGATCTGGATGCCGTCGTTGTTGGGAAATGCCAGGCCCGCATCGCCGACGGAAAAATCGAACTGAATGCCGTTGCCCAGGTTGCCGCTGCCAGGGATGCTCGCCAGCGTGCCGGTTATCAGACCGTTGATAGGCGTTGCGAAATCGATGGCCGACAGCATCTGCATGGTCGTATCGTTGGCGTGATTGCCGGAGCAACCGCTGACCTGGTTGTTCAGAATACTGTTTCGAGGGAGCTTGTACTGCATGTTTTGGATCGGGGGCAGGTCGAAGGGCCGCACATTCATCTCCCATTCATTGTTGGCCTGGCTGAATACGAATTGTATGGCTATGGGTATGGTCAGGCTACCGATAGCAGGTGCATAGTGAAAATTGTCGTTCGAGGAACCTGTGCTTTCAAAATGATGAGAGCCGCCTCTGCCGCGAGACCAGCCTTGCGACAACCAGTTGTACGCTTCGTTCCACTTGTATTGAACGGAAAAATTATCAGCCTGATAAGGCAATTCAAACAAGTGAACAGGCGGATCATCGCTTGTCTGCCCCTGCTGAAAGCCCTGATAAACCGGTTTGAAATTCTGGAAAACGCCGCTGCTGAGGGTGATCACGATATTCGAATAATCCATTTCGTCGCCCGGCCCGGTTGGCCAGCCGAAATCCGGAATATTCATCGTACGATCCGGCGGCTTCAATTGCCCCATAAGTTGCTGGATTGTCGGGAGCAAATAATGCCCGATAAAAAACGTGATACCTTTTTTGCCTATGGCGATGGTGAGTGCTTGCATGATACCAGTAATTGAAGGGTTCAGGATGCTTGATAGAGGACGTTGGCCAGAATGGACACGTAGTTTTCTTCGACGCTCAATTGGGCATTGGCAAAGTCGAACCGGAAACCCTCCATGATCGGGAGCGGCACCCCGGTTTGGCCGAGGGCTTTCAGGGTTTGCATGTATTGCGATTCGGCCAACAGCGGCCAGACGGCCGACTCGAACACGACGCCGTTGAAACCCGGTATGTTGCTGCTGACAAAGCTGGCGCTGCTGCCCACATTGGCAAAGCCGAACTGCAGCGTTTGGCGCTGGTTGGCGCCGACGCCAAGTTGCAGGCCGTCGAGCAGGTCGGTCCGCTGCACCTGGAATACGATGTTGGGCAACACGGGCTGATCGTTTTGGATCGTCAGGGTCATTGTGATGTCCTGAGCGAGCACCAGGGCGTTTTCGGCGGCTGCTTTTTCAATGGTCGCAAACCAGTCGCCGCCGACGCCTGCCGCCTGCAAAGCCGCCTCCAGCACGGTTTGGGAAGCGTATATGTTGCCTTGCAAAGATTGGATTTGCTGGAAGACACTGGCTGGCAAAGCCGTTTTCAACTGATTCATCACGCTTTGGCCAAACTGCCAGACGGCCTGAAAATTCGTTGTCGGCGCGGTATTTTGATCGATTTGGGCCTGCATCACGAATGCGGCGTAGGGCTTAAGTGCCGGTTCGAGCGCCGTGTACTGCGACACGTCGAGCGCGGAGGGGTTGGGCAGGTCGTTCGGCCCGACGCTCAGGTTGAGTTTCCCTGCCTTGAAAAAACACCAGCACAGCGCCTCGATTTCGGTGTCGGACACAAACAGATTGAGGTGATGGCTGTCGGCGTCGGTCAGGGGTGTTGGCAAGGGCAGCGATACGGCGGTGTTGCCCGGGAAAGCTTGGTCCTGATAGCTGGCGCCGCCTTTGACCCCTATTTGTATGCCGTCGTCGTTGGGAAACAGGATGCCCGAGTCGCCGACGGAAAAATCGTACGTGATGCCGTTGCCCAGGTCGCCGCTGCCGGGAATGGTTTGTACAATGCCCGTCAGTATGGTTTGTGTGGCGGTGGAAAAATTGAGCGCGTCGAGGGCGGCCTGGGTGGCCACGAGCAGGTTGTTCGTCTGGCAGGGTGCGTCGTTTTGATGCAACACACTGCCGTGCGGGATATTGCTGACGGCGCCTTTGGTCACCGCCGAGGAAAGCGGCACGCTGAACGTCCATTCGTTTTTTTGCGTATCGAAAGCGAACTGTACCGGGACCGATATGTCCATTGCCTGGAAATTCTCGGTGTAGTTGAATCCCTTGGTAACCTGGGAGATTCTACCGTGGCCCTGCGGTGTAAATTCATCATCGATCTCCTGCACATAGGATTCTTCCCAGAGGTAGACCACGCCAAAAGGGCCGGCACTGAAACTAAGGATAAATACGGGTGTATTCCGGCCATCGGCCATTATGCTTTGGGTCACCGAGTTGTACGCGGGTGCAAACTGGCTGAACGCGCCCTGACTGAGCTGAATGACGATATTGCTGTATCGGTAGGTGATGTAGTCTATATCCAAAATTACAACATGTGTGAAATCGGGAACCGCTACCGGTAAGTCCGGCGGATTCATCTTGCCGAGCAAATCGAGCAGGGCCTTTTTGAGGTATTGTTCGGTAAAAAAGTTAATCCCGGTTTTCCCGATGGCAATGGTGATGGCTTGCATAGTGCAGTTGGGTGAAAGGGTGGTTTATTGATATTTCACATTGGCCAGAATACTGATGTAGCCTTGCTGCAGGCTCACCTGCGCATTGGCAAAATCAAACTGGAAACCGTTCATGATCGGAACGGGAGCGCCTGTCGCGCCCATGTCGGCCAGCACCTTGTCGTACTGCGGTTCTCCGCCCACAGGCCAGATGATGGTTCCGAAATTATCCCCCTTGAATCCGGGCACGGAGCTGCTGATGAACGCCGCCTGATAGCCTGTGCTCAGAAAATCGTACTGCAGCGTCTGGTTGTTGTTGCTGTTGACGCCCAGTTTCAGGGTGGTCAGCACGTCGGTGCGTTGCAGGGAAAATTTGATATCGGGCGGCGTCGGGCTGCCGTTTTGAATAAGGAGGTCGAAATTCATGTTCTGCGTGACGGCCAGTCCCATGCGTTTGGCGGCATTTTCGATCGCGGAGAAATACTGGGCGGGCACGTTAGCGCTTTGCAGGTCCGATTCCAGTGCTGCCTGCGACACGTAGGCATTGCCTGCGAGCCCGCTCATCAGCGCGAAAATATTTTGCGGCAGCTGCGACTGGAGCGTATTCATCACGTTCTGCGTCAGTTCCCAAACCGTCTGTGCGAGGGTGACGGGCGCGGCGTTCTGCGTGATTTGCGCCTGCATGGCGAAGGCCTTGTAGGGCAGCAGCGATTTTTCCAGGGCTACGTAGGTGGCTACTTTCAGGGCCTGGGGGTCGGGCAGGTCGGTGGGGTTGACCACGGTGTTCAGTTTGCCGGCCTTGTAAAAAGCCCAGTGCAGAGCTTCCAGTTCGAAGTTGGAGACGTACAGGTTGAGGTGGTGCGCATCGTTGTCGGCCGGTGGCACGGGCAGGGGCAGGCTGGGCGGAGTAGGGCCCGAGAAGGGTGTGCCGTTGAAGCTCGCGCCGCCTTTGATGCCGATCTGGATGCCGTCGTTGTTGGGAAACAACATGCCCGAGTCGCCCAGCGAAAAATCATACACAATCCCGTTGCCCAGGTTGCCGCTGCCGGGGATGGTTTGTACGATGCCGGTGAGCAGTTGGTTGACCGGCGTGGCGAAGTCGATGGCATCGATGGCCTGGGCCGTGGCGTCGTCGACGTGGCTTCGGGTGCAGGAATTGACCTGGTCTTGCAGGATGCTGCCCCCTGGAATATTGGCGCTGATGTTGGAGGCGTTGGGCGAGGCCTTTTGGACCGTAAATTCCCACTGGTTTTTGTCCTTGTCGAAAGAGAACTGGATGACGATGGTCACGTCCAGCTGACCGAACCCCGGCGAATAGGAGAAAGTATTGGAGCCGTCGCCCGGGTCGTGGTGCCAAACCGGGATTTTGGATCCGTACGGTACGGTGGTGTAATTGTGCATGTAGTGGAAACTTTCCACCCAGTTGTACAAGGCCTGAAAGTTCCTGGCTTGCATGTTGACGTTGAAAACCGGCGTTTTGCCGTCGCTGCCGACCCCCTGAGTCACCTTGTCCAGCGCTGCAGAAAAATTGCGCAGCGAACCGCCGTTCAGATTGATTTTGATATTGCTGTAATCGTAGGAATCGCCCACCACGCCGCCGGTGAAGTTGGGTACTCCGACACTTTTGTCGGGCGGCGTCATTTTACTCAGCAGGGCGGACAAAGCCCCGGCGAGATAGTGTTGGGCGAAGAAAGTGATGCCTTGTTTTCCAATGGCTAAGGTGATGGCTTGCATAAGTTTGGATTTTAGGAATTTTGATATAGAACATTGGCAAGTATAGACACGTAATTCTCCTGTATGCTCAATACAGCATTGGTAAAATCGAACTGCATTCCTTGCATGATGGGTAGCGGGGTGCCGGTTTTGCCCAGACTTTTTAAGCAATCAGCGTAGTTGCTCTCTCCGGTCGCCCTCCACATCGGCCCTCCGAAATCGGAACCGCCGTTGAAATTCGGTACCGAACTATCGATAAAAGTGGCAGAATTAACGGCATTGTAAAAACCGAATTGCAGGGTTTGGGCCTTATCGGTCAGGCCGAGGCACAGATCGGTCAGGATGTCGGTGCGGTTCACCGTGAATTTGATGTACGGGTTATTGTACTGGGTGTCCTGAATGACCAGGTTGAAGTTCAGATCGTGCGTAACCACCATGCCGGGCGTCTGTCCTGCACTTTCGATGGTCGTGAAATACTGACTGGGCACCTGAATATTGGTCAGAAAATTATCCAGATCTTGTTGCGACAGAAAAGGGGCGCTGGCGAGGCTCTGGATTTGGGCATAGATATTGGCAGGCAGCTGCTTTTGCAGCAGACTCATCGCCGACGTGCCGTATATGTACACCGTTTGAAACGAGGTGACCGGCGCCGAGTTGGGCGTGATTACGGCATTCATGACATCGCGCTTGTCGGCATAGACCTGCAAGGCGGGTTCCCACCCGACGTAAGTACTCACATCGAGGGCTTCCGGGTTGGACAGGTCTTGCGGCGTAACGGTTCGTTGGAGTTTTCCGGCCTGAAAAAATGCCCAATAGAGCGCATCCACTTCGTAGTTCGACACGTACATATTCAAGTGGTGCTCATCGCTGTCGGCCGGTGGCGTGGGCAGGGGCAGCGGGGGCGGGGGCGTCCCGGGGAAATCCGTGCCCTTGTAGTTGGCGCCGCCTTTCACACCGATCTGAATGCCGTCGTTGTTGGGGAAAGCGATGCCCCCGTCGCCCAACGAAAAGTCGTACACGATGCCGTTGCCCAGGTTGCCGCTGCCGGGTATCGTTTTTAAAATACCGGAAATTAAACTTGCAACGGGCGTGGCAAAATCAATGCTGTCGATGGCCTGCGTGGTAGCATCGCTGACGTGTGTGGAAAAACTGCAGTTCCCGCTCGACTGGTTTTGTAAAACGCTGTCCTTGGGAATGTTGGGGCTGGAGGCTGCCGCGTTGGCCGTCACGGTTTGTACACTGATTTCCCAGGCGTTGTTTTGCGTATTGAAGGCGAATTGCACGGCCACCTGCACATTCAAGCTGGAAAATGCGGGGTTGTAACTATAGTTTTTGCTGTTGTTTCCTTTATGGTCGTATGGAATATCTTTCCCGTTAACGTCAATCGCTCCTCGGTCTTCCCAGTCGTACGATTCCTGCCAGGCATACGCGGCAGTAAACATGCCGCTGTAAGGAAAGTTGAGGGTAAACAGGGCAACGCCGTTCACCAGACCTTGTTCAACGCCTTGATAAACAGGGCTGTAACCGTTCAGGACTCCCTGGCTCAGCTGGATCGTCAGGTTGGTGATGGTCCAGGTGCCGCCGACTTCGTCGATATAACTAAAAGTATCTACAGGGATGTTGCGATCCGGGGGGGTCAGACTTTTTAGAAGATTGGTGATTTGTTCGGACAAAAATTGCTGTGCAAAAAAATGAATGCCCGCACTGCCTATGGCGATCGAAATGGCTTGCATAAGCAAAAAATTATAGAGATGAAAAATAGCGGCCGAAAGCACGGCGCTTTCGGCCGCCAGACAAATTATGCCGGCACGCTGTACACCTGCAACGCGTCGCCGGTGCGATAAACGTGGTAGATCGTCGTGTTGTCTTTCACCTGCCAGTAGCCGTCGGGGTTGATCACGAGGATAAAGGCCTGGTTGCTCAAATGGATGTTGTGCGCGGCAAAATCGGCCACTACGGCGCTGATGTTCTTTGCGTTGAAATTCGGTTGTTCGCTCAACGGGAAGCTGAACAGCGGCGGCGTCGGCATCCAGTGCGCTACGCCGGGCTGAGTGGCGCCGTTCGGGCCGTTGAGCGTCTCGTAGGTCAAAGCGTACATATCGCGCCAGATATCGACGGCGATCCGGCCGGCCACGATATTTTGCGGATTCGGCGTCTTGGTGTTGTCAGGCGATCGGAACAGGAAGGTGCCGTCGGGCGCATATACGTCGAGCAGGTAATCGGTGGTGGCCGAGCCGTCGTTCTGGTACGACAACACGTACATGTAGCCCTGAGCCTCGACGGCCATGTCGAGATAGTTCAGGTTGTTGTTGTTCGGGCCGGCTTGCAGCGGGAAGTAGGAGAAGCAGTCGAAAACTTCCACCAGGGCCGGGTTTCCGCTCGACACCTGCAACATCCACGAAACACCCATCTGGCTGTCGGTCACTAACCAGCGATTGCCGGCTTTTTTCGACAAAACCGTCGATGCTGCGCTGCGCTGGTACACATTCAGCGAGCCCGACTGGTTCAGGATTTGCCAGGCCTGCGAACGCGGATCGGTGATGATCCAGCTTTGACCGGCCGTCACTACCTGAATCTGCGCGCTTTGCGTGGGGTCTGTCAGTGCGTCGGGGTTGTAGGCGAGGTTGATGTTGAAAGTGCTTAATGCTTCGATGAGCGGGTCGTTCTGGGCCTGGAATTTGCCGCTGTCGAGCTGGGCAATAAAGCTGCTGTCGGGCAACGGGGCCACAAAATTTTGTCCGGCATTCACCAGTCCGTCGATGAGTACCGACGGGGTGGAGCCTGCGTCGAGCGTATTCGCTACATCGCTTGTATTGAGGGTGAAAATGAAAGGATTCGGGGTGAAACCCGGCACTGGATTGCCCAGGAGGTCGAATGCCTGAACGCGGTTGTTGATGCTTTCGAGCACGAGCACGCGGCCGTCGGGCGCTACAACCAGCGCTTTCGGGCCTTGCATCAGCCCTTCCCTGACGCCCTGGCCCGACACGATGCGGGATTGCACCGCCTGGTCGTCGGGCGAAGCCGAAGCCGGCAGGTCGAGGATCAGCAATTTGTGGTTTTCAAACGAGCAGGCGAGCACGGCGTTGCTGGGGTGGATGGCCATGGCATCGAGATTGCTCAGCGCAAAGGATCCCCAGCTGGGCAAGGTACTGCCCAGACCAAAATCGGAGGGGGTGCCGTCGCCGAGCAACACCTGGCGCAATTGCATGGCAGTGCCGCGCGGATCGAGCACGAAATTGGTCTGATCGATCGTGTTTTTGTCGTTGATCGACATGGCATAAGCGATACCCGGTTTTTGGGAAAAGCCGATCGAGGTGGTTTTCAGGCGAGAAGAGGGGTTGGCCAATACCGACAGGTTCTGAACGGCATACAACTGGCTGTCGCTCACCGGCGCCGAGGACGAATCCGGGTGGAGGTGCTGGTTGGCTGCCCGCCAGGCGTAGCCGATCTGGAAGGCACTGTTGTTCACGGTGATGGCTGTCAGTTCGCAGAGGCCGCCATTGTCGCTGCAATTGAGCGATTTGAGCGTGGTGACCGGAGGCGCGGGGCTGTTGACCCAGGAAAACTGGGTATTGGCATACGCGATTTTTTCCTTATATACATACTGGGTATCGATACCCAGCGGGACGAGGTTCTCCTTGATGTTTTCATCGCCCAGCGCCAGGGTAGTGCCCTGGTTGGCCACGGCGGGCGTCCAGTCGTTTTGCCAGGAGCCGGCCAGCCAGCCGTTGGCGCTGTACACGCCGAAGAAAATGCGGAAGTCGCCGCCGGCCGGGACGTTGGAAAACGTCAATGGTATAGGCGTGCCGCTGGTGGTAGAGGGCATGTTGCCTTTCAATATGAAGTTGGTGCCGCCTTTGCATTGCAGCGTAGCCACGTAACTGACGCCTACCGAGGGCCAGACGGCGGTACTCGGATTTCCGGCTTCGCCGTGTGCCGGGTCGGGGTGCATCGTAAGCGATACGTCGATGGCGCGTTTGATGGAGGCGGTTCGCAGCGCGCTCGACGACAGCACTTCTGCCGTGGTGATCGCGATCATTTCCAGGTCGAGACCTGCTGCCACCAGTTTCAGAATCGATCCCACGGGCCCCCAGGAGCTTTCCAGTTCGCCCTCGGCGATCTGTTCGGTGATGTATTCGCCGAACGATTCCATGCCTTTCTGACCGATAAAGGTCAGCGCGGCATTGGCATAGCTCAGAATCCAGCCCGAAGCGCCGGAAGTGGCGCCGACGTTGTCCACGCTCGTCCCGACAATGTTGCCCAGGATTTCAATGGCGAGTTTGACTACTTTGGGGTTGCTGGTAATCTTGTTCAATACTGTAGTACTCGTCATTACCTTGCCGGCGAGCAGAAAAATCATCGGGACGCCGTATTGCCACACACAGGTGAGCATCGTGCCGTGGCTGCTGACGTTGGGCGCGCCCCAGCTGGCCTGGTCCCAGTTGCTGGTGCCAAGGCTGCCGAGGTAAATACGGACTTCGGCGGCCTGGCCGATGTTGAAGGCTTCCGTAGTGGGCATAAACGGCAGCGGGATGCCCAGGATGCTGTTAACCGCCGTGATGCTGCCCAGATCGACGCGGTCTCCCAGGGGATTGCCTGCATCGTCGAACAATTGGTATGCGGCGTATAAAGTGCGGTTATAAATGTTGTACACATCGATCGAGAAATTATTCTGCGAATCGATCATCAACGAATTGATCGGCAGTTTGATCCCGTCGGTGTAGGTCTGATACGGCACTGTCCATTTGAATTGTCCGTCGCCAATCGCCTGCAGCGTGGCATGGGCCTGCATATCCGAAGCGGCGCCGTTCAGCGCGCTGGTGCCCGGGGTGGCGCCCCACAGCTGGTTCTGGAGTTGCAAGTCGTCGTTGCTGGTCGTTTGGGCGCCGGACGCTGCCTGGGCAGCCGGCGGGGTAACCGAATCGGAGAGAGAATAGGTTTGCATTTGCTGGCCTGCCCGGAACAACTTGGTGTCGCCGCTTGTAGGCAGGTCGTACTGTGCCAGTACCGGATTTCCCTTGTGATCGGTGCAATTGATGACAGGCGACCAGTCCGGGTCATTTTGAATGGCCTTGCTGAGCGCCTGCATGGCGTTGTACTGGTTGGGATTGACGGAGGGGTCGGGTAAAATGTGCGTATCGCGGATGTAAGCGGCGCTGGAGGGCTGAACCGTGCCCAAATTTGGGTGCTGGGCCACCAACCCTGCTGCTGTCGACAAGGGATCGACGAGTTCCTGCACCGCCACCAGCTGTTCTATGCGCCGGTCTCCGGCCTCGTCGTCGGCGACTATACCCAGCGCATGCAGCCGGCCGTTGTGGTGCACCGGCAGTTGACCGGCGTTGGCCAGCATTGCTTGGGTAGCATGACGGCCATAGCGTCGCGTGTGGCGTTCTTTCCAGAAGGGCGAGTGGTATAGGGCCCACAGCCGTTTGGGCGGGATAATTTGCGACATCAGGACCAGCTGGGCCAGCCGGTCGCCGGCTTTTTTGGGGCGCATCACCCTCAACCAGCGCGGCGCATCTGTGTCAAGGTATTCTTCCGGCAGGTCGGCATAATGGCTGTACGCCTGGCAGGCGCCATCGGGCATTTGTGAGAGCACGGGGTGATTGCGCCGGGCTTCCTCCATGCTGTCGTGCGTATGGGGGATAATATCGAAGATGCGTCCGTGCAGATTGACCATCAGTTGGTCCGCATCGGGTAAGTGAGAGAGGGCGAAATGGAAACGAGTCATTTGGATTGTGTGAATTAATTAGAAACTGGAAGACAGATGGATAAGGTGATATTTTGCATAACAGGGGAAAACTGTTTTTATCATTAATCAGGCATTGTTGTATTGTACATTGGCTAAAATGCTCACATATCCCTCCTGCACGCTCAGCTGCGCATTGGTGAAATCGAAGGAAAGACCTTCCATGATCGGGAGTGGTACGCCTGTAGCACCCATTTTTTCAAGCGCGTCGGCGTAATTTGTCTCGGCTGTCGCAGGCCACACGACTTCGCTGAAAATAGGGCCGTTGAAGCCCGGTATGGACGATTCGAGAAAGGTGGCCGAGTTTTGGGCACTGGCAAATCCGAATTGCATCGTCTGGTTGTTGTTGGCGTTTAATCCGAGTTGCAGGTCGGTCAGCACATCGATCCGATCCACCTGGATTTTGATATAGGGCATGGTTGGTTGCCCATTCTGGATGACCAGATTAAAATCCATAGACTGGGTGAGCACCATAGCCGTGACGAGGCCGGCCGCTTCGATCGTGGCGAAATAGGTGTCGGGCACCGTGGCTGTTGTTAAAAAGTTTTCCAGATCGCTTTGCGTCAGAAATGCATTGCTGGGCAAGCCCTGAATCAGGGTGTAGATATTGGAAGGCAGTTGTTTTTTCAGCAAATCCATGACGGTTGTGCCAAATATATAGGCCGTCTGGAAGGACGTGACCGGCGCCTGAATCTGGGTGATCTGGGCCTGCATCACAAATGCGGCATAAGGCGCCAGCGTCGGTTCCAGCGCGGTGTAGGTGGAAACACTCAGCGCGGCCGGGTTGGGCAGGTCCTGCGGATTCAGGATGAGATTCAGTTTTCCGGCCTGCGTGTAGGCCCAGTTGAGCGCATCCACCTCATAGTTGGATACGTACATGTTGAGGTGATGCGTGTCGGAGTCCGACAAAGGCGCCGGCAGCGGCAGAGAAGGCGGGTTGGGCTCGGAAAATGCCGTCCCCTGATAGCTGGCGCCGCCGGTCACCCCCATTTGAATGCCGTCGTTGCCGGGAAAAAGCAGGCCGGAATCGCCTATCGAAAAATTATACACAATCCCGTCGCCGAGGTTGCCGCTGCCCGGAATGGTTTGAATCAGACCCTCGATAAGCGCATTGATCGGCGTAGCAAAATCGATGGCTGAAATGGCCTGCGCGGTTGCGTCGTCCACATGGGAAGAAAAACCGCAGTCCGAGGGGTCCTGGTTCTGCAAAACGCTGTCTTTGGGAATCGTGGGCGACCCTGGCGTCGCATTGGCCTGGCTTCCTGTTACCTGAATTTGCCAGGCATTGGTTGAAGAATTAAAACTGAATTGCAAGCTGACAAGCAGCGACAGCAGGTTAAAAGCCTGGGTATAGGTGTAGTTATTGTTTTTATTCTCGGGCGAGTCGCAGATAATGGTGCCCATATCATCGTAACAATAGGTGTACACATACTGCTCGTTCCAGTTGTACACGGCGTTGAAGTTGCCGGAATTGATCGTCAGCTGGAACAAGCCGTTGGCTTGTTGTTGCGGCGCTCCCTCGAGTGCAGGCTGAAATTGCGTCAGACTGCCCTGTGATAGATTGACCACAATATTGCTGGCGGTACTGTAATAAATGTCAATTTGCTGGACGTTCAGCGTTTTGTCCGGCGGTACAAGGCTTGAGAGGAGTTGCGTGATTTTGGAGGCGAGCAGTTGCTGGGCAAAAAAGCTGATGCCCGCTTTGCCGATGGCAATGGTAATTGCTTGCATAGAGGAGATCAAAAATGAATTGGAAATTTGAATCAAACCTGGCAGCCATACAAAGGCTGCCAGGTTGAGTCATGGAGTGTCGTTGCCGGTCATGCGGGCACATTGTACACCTGCAGCGCTCCGCCGCTTCGGTACACGTGGTAGATGGTATTGCCGTCTTTGACTTCCCAGGCGCCGTCGGGATTGTTGACCAGGATAAAGGCGTTGTTGCTCAGCGTGATGCCGTGATCGGCAAAGTCCTTGGCTACTGCGCTGATATTCTGTGCGTTGAAATTGGGCTGTTCGCTCAGCGGGAAGCTGAACAGCGGCGGGGTGGGCATCCAGTGTGCGATACCCGGCTGAATGGCGCCGTTCGGGCCATTTAAGGTCTCGAAATTGAGGGCATAGAGATCGCGCCAAATGTCAACGGCAATCCGGCCGGCCACAATGTTTTGTTGTTTGCCGCCTTTGCTGGCGTCGGGCGAGCGGAACAGGAACGTGCCGTCGGGGGCGTACACATCCAGCAGGTAGTCTGTCGTGTTGTTGCCGTCATTGATGTAGGAAAGCACGTACAGGAATCCCTGCGATTCCACGGCCATATCAAGATAATTGAGGTTCTCGTTGTTGGGCCCCTGTTGCAGCGGGAAGTAGGTGAAACAATCAAATACCTCGACCAAATCCGGACTGCCGCTCGATACCACAAGCAGCCAGGCCAGCCCCAGCGTACTGTCTCTCAACAGCCAGTGATCGCCGGGCGCTTGCACTTCCACCGACGGCGTCACCGGCCGGTTGTACACGTTTAGCAAGCCTGAATCCTGGACGATCTGCCAGGCTTGCTGGCGTGGATCGGTGATGATCCACGACTGACCTGCCTGCACGACCTGTATCTGGGCGCTCAGGGTGGGGTCACTCATGTTGTCGGGGTCGTAGGCCAGATTGATGTTGAGTGCGCTCAGCGCCAGCATCAGCGGATCGTTCTGCGGCTGAAACTGGCCGCCGTCCAGTTCGGCGACCAATTGGCTGTCGATCAGGCCGACCATGTTCTGTTTGGCATTTACCAGGCCGTCCATAAAAATGGAAGGCACATTTCCGGCATCAAGCGACGCTGCCACGTCGGCTTTTTTGAGTTGGAACAGCCAGGCGTTCGGGGTGAAACTGGGCACTGCGTTGCCGTTGAGGTCGAAAGCCTGTACGCGGTTATTCACACTTTCCAGCACCAGTACGCGGCCGTCGGGCGCCACGGCCAGGGCTTTCGGGCCCCGCATCAGGCCTTCCCGTATCCCTTCACCCGAGACGAGCAGGGCTTCCGGGGCCTGGCCGTCGGGCATGCCCTGGTCGGGCAGGCGCAGGATCATCAGTTTGCTGCTGCTGAACGAACAAGCCAACACGGAATTGCTCGGGTGAATGGCCAAAGCATCCACATTATCGAGCGGAAACGAGCCCCAGCTGAGCAGGTTCGGATCGCCGAAGCCAAAATCGGTCTGACCGTCGTCGAGGGTCACCTTGCGCAGGTTCATCTTGCCGTTGCGCGGGTCGAGGACGAAATTGGTCTGGTCGATCGTGTTTTGGGTATTGAGCGACAAGGCGTAGGCGATACCTGGCTTATGGGTAAAGCCGATTTGTGTGGTTTTGAGCCGGGAGCTTGGGTTTTCCAGCACGGAAAGGTTTTGCACGGCGTACAACTGGTTGTCGCTTACCGGCGCATCGGGCGAATCGGGGTGCAGGTGTTGTTTGGCAGCCCGCCAGGCATAGCCTACCTGGAAGGCGCTGTTGTTGACGGTAATGGCTGTCAGTTCGCACAGGCCGCCGCTGTCGGTGCAATCCAGGGAGCGGAGGGTAGTGGCCGGCACGGTATCGTTGGCCCAGGAGAACTTTGCATCCTTGTACACGATTTTTTCCTTGTACACGTATTGCGTGTCCATGGCAAGCGGCACCAGGTTTTCCGTAATGTTTTGGTCGCCGAGATCCAGCGTAGTACCCTGATTCGCCTTGGCGACCGTCCAGTCGTTTTGCCACGAACCGGCCAGCCAGCCGTTGGCGCTGTACAGGCCTATGAAAATGCGGAATTGGCCGCCGGCCGGCACGTCAACGAAGGTGATGGATACGGGCTTGCCGCTGGTGGTGCTGGGTAGTTCGCCTTTAATGACAAAGTTGGTGCCTGCCTTGCACTGAAGGGTGGCTACATAATTGGTAGCGACCGAGGGCCATACGGCCGTATCGGGGTGTCCGACTTCTCCGTGTTTCGGGTCGGGATGCAGGTTCAGTTTGACGTCTATGGCGCGTTTGATCACGGCCGTGGTCAGCGAGTCGGATGAAAGCGATTCGGCCGTAGTGATGACCATTTGTTCAATACTCAAACCGGCTGCGATCAGTTGGAAGAGCCAGCCAACAGGCCCGAATGCTTTGCTCAATTGCCCGGCGCCGACCTGAGCTACCAGCCATTTGCCGAGTGTTTCCATACCTTTTTGCGCCGCAAAACTGATGACCACGTTGCCGAATTTGATCATCGTGCTTTTCCAGTTGGTCAGCGCCGCGTAAGTGGGTACGGCGCCGCCGACCAGCCCGAACAGGATGCCGGCAGCTGCTACCCGGAGTTGGGGATCGTTGACGATCTTGTTGAACGTCTGGGTGCTGGTAATGGCTTTGCCGGCAATCATAAACACGATCGGAACGCCGTACTGATAGGCGCCGGTAAACAAGGCGCCGCGATCGCTCACGTTGCCGTCATGCCAACTCACTTTGTCCCAGTTGCTTCCCCCCAGGCTCCCGAAGTACATGCGGATTTCGGCGGCATCGCCGATGTTGAATGATTCCACCGTAGGCACAACAGGTATCGGGATACCCATGATGTTGTCGACAGCCGAAAAGGTGCTCATCAGGGTGCGTGGCCCTTTGGACTTGCCAGCGTCGTCGAACAATTCATAAGCGACATACAACGTACGGTTGTAGAGGTTGTAGCAGTCGATCGAGAAATTGTTGGAGGAATCAATTTTCAGCGAATCCTTCGGCATTTTGATGCCGTTGGTGTACGTCTGATAAGGTACAGTCCACTTGAATTGCGGGTCGCCGGCTGCCATCGCCGCTGCCCTGACCGGTTCGTCAACATTGGTGCTTTGGAATGCGCTGGTGCCGGGCGCCGGGCTCCAGGTCTGGTTTCTCAGCTGTACGTCGTCGCTGGTCGATCTTTGTGCGCCCGATGTAGCGGGTACGCTGGCGGAAAGTACATTATCGACAATGGCGAAGGTCTGGAGTTGCTGGCCGGTCTGGAATTCGCCGAAATCGTAGCCAGCCTTGATCGGGTTGCCGTCTTTGTCAACGCAATCGATAATCGGCGACCAGCTCGGATTTTTGTCCAGTTGCGCTTTGAGGGCCCTCATCGCATTGTACTGGTTGGGATCGACCGCCGGATTGGGTAAAATGTTGTTGTCGCGGATATAAGCCGCCGTACTGGTCTGGGTTGTGGCCAGGTTGGGATGGTGCGCAACCAGGCCTGCCGCCGTTGTCATGGTATCTACCAATTCCTGGGCCGCCAGCAGCACTTCTATGTGCCGGTCGCCGGCTTGCGGCTCGGGCACGAGCCCCAATGCATGCAAACGGCCGGTGTGGTGTGCAGGATGTTCTGCTGCCGCGGCGCGAAGCGCGGCCGACAGGTGCTGCCCGTGCCGCCGCAGATAGCGCTCTTTCCACATGTGGGACTGGTAAAATGCCCAAAGCCGGTCTTTGGGGATAATCTGGCTCATGAGCACAACCTCCTGGAGGTGCGAACCGGGCTGTTGGGGCCTTACAATCTGCAACCAGCGCGGCGCATCTCCCTCGAGGTGATGCGGTTCGATGTCGGCGTAATGGCTGTACTGATTGAAATGCTCGTCGCTAAGTCGCGACAAAACTGCATGGGTGGCCCTTGCGTGAGCGCGGGTTTCGTCTGAGTGGGGAGAGAGGGCGAATGTAGTGCCGTGGAGGTTGACTTCCAGCCCGTCAGCATCCTCGAGGTGGGCGAGGGAGATGTGGAATCGTAACATTTGGGAGACAAAAGTTGAGAAAATGTAATAAGTGCCCTGTCCGTGTGCAGAACGATTCTGCCCGGGCAGCCCCTTTCAGGGAGTGAATAACAAACTCAAAAAGATGGATTTAAAATCGGCTCAACACGCTGTGGCGCAATCAGCGTGGATGCATCGAGAGCCTGGAATGGTACTCCGGATTAAGGAAATGCTTGAATAACGGGAGTGTTGCCGCAAAAAACGGCAGATTTACGGGGGATAGAGCAAATGTAAAATTTAATTTGAATGCAATGCAATGGTATATGATAAAATTTGCAAAAAAACAACATGGAGACTCTCGAAAGTGCATTGTTAGGCATTCGGGAAATATAATTTTTTTCTTCACCGCCCCCGAAAACGCCTCCTGTGCCTTTCATTCCCCAAAAAATCCCTTTTTTCGCCCCCGTGAATTGGCTCAATCAGATTTTTAATGAAGATTGTATTGCCGGCATGGCCGCGCGAATCCCCGACGCTTCGGTCGATCTGGTCATTACCGATCCGCCCTTCGGGATCGAGTTCGGAGCCAAACGCGCCAACTACAACCGCCGGGGCGAACGCGTGCTGGAAGGGTATTCGGAAGTAAAAGGCGCCGATTATCTCGAGTTTACCCGCAGCTGGCTCGCTCAGGCCCGCAGGGTGCTCAAACCTTCCGGCAGCCTGTATATTTTTTCCGGATGGAATTACCTGAAAGACCTGCTCATTGCCCTGGAGGAACTGGATTTCAACCTGGTCAACCACCTCGTCTGGAAATACCAGTTTGGCCTGGTGACTTCCCGCAAATATGTGACCTCGCATTACCACATCCTTTTTGCCGGCATCGACGAAAAACAGCGCCGATTTTATCCCTACGCCCGCTTCGACAAAGACGAACGCCTGCCCGAAGGCGGCAGCGCTCATTACCGCGACAAGGAGGACGTCTGGAACATCCCGCGCGAATACTGGAACGGCGACGTCAAAACGCCGACCAAACTTCCTGCGGAGATCATTCGTAAAATATTGGCTTACAGCAGTTTGCCAGGCGACGTCGTGCTCGATCCTTTTCTCGGCTCAGGCCAGGTTGCCGTGGTGAGCAAACTGGAGGGCCGGCAGTATTGCGGATTTGAACTGGTGCCCGATTATTACCATTTTGCCAAAAAACGACTGGATGAAGGGGTGTACCGCATTGCCGCACCGGGTGAACAGACGCCCGACTGACTCAAATACTCATCATAAAATCGGTCAGGTTTACGTCGTTGGGCAGGTTCAGTTTTTTCCGAAGGCGATATCGGCTCGCCTCCACCCCCCGTACGGAAATATTCAGCAAAGGGGCTATTTCCTTGGTACTCAGGTTCATGCGCAAAAAAGCGCAGAGCTTGTGGTCGCTCGTTGACAGCTGTGGGAATTTTTCCCGCAGGTGTTTTAAAAAATCGACGTGCACCTGATCGAAACGGAACGCGAACTGCTCCCAGTCTTCGTCCAGTTTGGCGTCGAAATTCAGCAGGTTGAGCAATTGCTGCACTTCTTTTTTTACAGAAGGGTGGGTCGATTTTTCGAGAATGTGGTTGAGCGCTTCCTGTACGGTCAGCAGAATTTCGCCTTTCTGGACGAGGTGCATGGTCAGTGAAGCCAGTTCCTGGTTTTTGAATTTGATCTCGTCTGCCAGCTTCTCATTCTGTATTTCCACCAGCGCCGCTTGCGAGCGTTCAACTTCGCGCAGGTGCTGGGCTTCTTTTTGCTGGTGTTTGACTGTCAGTTGCGCCTTTTCGCTTTCCAGTTTTTTGCGTTGCCGGTACATCAGCCAGGCCATCAGACCGATAAATAAAAAAGCATAGCATAGCCTGGCGGCGATACTGGAGTACCAGGGCGGCCTGATCTTGAAAGAATAGGCCAGAATCGGGCTTGCCGGACCGTTTTTGCGCCGTGCCTGCACTTTAAAGGTGTAGGCGCCTGCCCCCAGGTTGGTGTAGGCCCGGGCGGTTTCGGCGCTCCACTCCGACCAGTCGCTGTCGTATCCGACCAGCTGAACCCTGTACTGCAACAGGTCGGGGTGGGCGTAATCGGTGGCGGCATACGCAAAACGGAGATTGTTCCAGACGGCCGTCAAAACGGGGCCTTCCGCCGACGGCGCAGGCTGACCGTCTTCCAGAAGGATGGAATCCCTGGGGCCGTTGCTGGCGTTTATATACCTGAACACGACCTCGACGAGGGTGTCGGCCGCCAGACTTGTCGCCGGATGATAGTGAATGAACCCCTGTTCGGTGCCGAAAAGAATATTATCGCGGTCGATGGGGTACATGAATTCGAACCCGCCCACCAGTTTGCCGTTCAGCTCGGGAAAAACCTGTTTGCTGACCTCCTTTTTTACCCCCAGGTCGTTGACGCGCAACATTCCGACTTCCTGTTCGGCTACAAACCAGATGTTGCCGAGAGCGTCTTCCCGCAGGTATTGCAGCCTGCCCGCAATACCCAGCATGTTGTTGAAATCCCGGTCGGGCATAAAGCGATCCGAGGCCTTGTCGAAGCGATACAGCCCTTTTTCCGTCGCAAAAACCGCTTTTCCTGAAAGGGTAAACACATAATTGTTGAGGTCGCTGGGCAGGCCGTTGGCAGCGTTATAAAACCGGACGCTGATATCGCTTTTGCGTTTGGCCTGCCACTCCACCCGGTAAAGCCCCCGATAGGGGTGCGACACCCAGACGGCGCCGTCCGCATCGCGCACCATGATACGGCACGACTCCTGCAGCCCTCGCAGCGCTTCGTCGAATGCCCAGGCGCCGGCCGGGGTTTTGCGGTACAGCAGCAGGCCGTTATACGTTCCGCCAAGCAGGTAGTCGTCGTTCAGTTGCACGAAGGTCCAGGCTCCGGGCAGCGCCGAAATACGGCTGGCGGTTGCGTTGTCGAGGCGAAAAGCGCCTTCGTGGTGGCCCATGAGCAACTGCCCGCCCCGTTCGTTGAGGCTCCACACCTGCCCGTCGGATGCTTTGACCCTTTGAAAAAAGGGCTCCGTTTCCGTATCGTAAAAGTCTTTCCAGGGAGCGGCATACACGCCATTGGAGACGCCCAGGTACAACATGCCTCGAAAAACCGCGGCGGCATAACCAGTGCCCTGCAGATCGCCGTCTGGGATGACGCTGTTAAAGGGGGAAGTCAGGACGACATAGTCGATGCCGTTGTCGAGGCCGAGCCAGGCATTGCCGCTGCGGTCGCAATAAACATGCAGGATATTGTTGTTCTGCAGCCCGTTTTTATTGGTCAGGTGGCGAAACATCCGTCGCTGTGTATCGAGCACGATGAGCCCGTCGAGCGAGGTGCCCAGCGCCAGTTGGCCGTTGGGCAATGCGGCTGCCGTGTAAATCCGTTTTTCGCGCAGCAAGGCGTCGTGCGGGGTTTCCCAAGGTCCCGACTGCCCGTTCACGAGGTAGAAGAGGCCGTTTTTAAGCGAACTCAGTAAAAGGGTGTCGCCCGACCAGGGCAAGGCGCCGGTGACAGCGCTGCCGAGATCGGGCAGCGCTGCAAACGGCTCGAACCGTTCGTTTCGGAAGATCAACAGATCGGCTACGCCGCACTGGAGGATCATTTGCCGGCCATCTGAAAAAAGGGCGGTGAGCGCTCCGCAGGGCTCGTGGGTCAAGAGTTGTTGCCCTTTGTACTGGAAAACGACACGGTTGGTCCGGAAGAACACATCGCCGTTCCAGAAAACAATATCCCACACATCTTCGAAACTGCGTTGCGATTCGGGCAGCAAATCCACGAGCGAATGATAGTGCAGACGGCCATCGGAGCCGGGGCTAAAATACCCCAGCTCGCTTTGTGCGCCGACAAAAATCCGGCCGTCGGGGCTGATGGCGACCGAACGCACGATGGTATGGTTGTCGACCGGCAGGCAGGACCAGTAGCTGCCGTCGAAGCGTAGTAGTCCGTTGTTGTTGGCGAAATACATGACGCCGTGCGCGTCCTGTGCGGCATCCCAGTTTTGCGTACCGGCGCGGTAAGCCTTTTTGGGGAAATTGCGCACGGGCGGGATACCCAGATTCAGGCCCTGTGCCGGCAGATACAGCGGAGCAATGAGGCAGAAAATGGCGCTTAAAACGACCAAAAGTAGGTGCAATCGGATCGACATGCCTTGAGCAATCAGTTCTTGCAATAACCGGGCTAAAGGTAGGGTATTCGTGTTTGCTTTTTATGTTGTTTGACGTAGTGTTGCTGTAATGCCGAAAATGGTTTGACGTAGCCGAGACGTAGAACAAAATTCCTTTTTGGTAGCCCTTTGCTGTCACCTTTGTGGAGATTCGTCGGCCGAAATACAAATTAAATTTTACCATTCAAATCAACTGACGCATGAAAAGAGTTCTCCTTTCCTTTCTGGTTTTGATAAATGCCGTAGTGCTCGCCACCGCGCAAACGACGATACTCGACTTCGAGTCGCCAGCTTCGAGTACTGTTTTTCAGTACTTCGGCAGCGGCATCGACGGTACGTTTACCGAAACCATCGCCAACCCCAACGCCTCCGGCATCAATACCAGCGCTACCGTAACCAAATATTTGAAACCGGCGGTAGCCGAAACCTGGGCCGGATGTTTTTCCAACCCTAATCCGGCGACTGCCATCGACTTGCTGGCCAACGGAAAAGTATCGGTCAAGGTCCACATGGACCATATCGGCTCCGTCAGCCTCAAACTCGAAGGCTCCACCAATGGCGGCGACAACTGGATTATCACGGTGCCCAACACCAAAGTAAATGAGTGGGAAGAACTGGTCTTCGACGCCAGCCTGCCCTCCGTCGAAGCCCCCAACACGGCCGCCGCCGGCCACGTGTACACTAGGGTCGTTTTGTTTTTCGACTTCGGCACGGCCGGTACCGGCGCCGATGTCACGTCTTATTTCGACGATATCGTGGCTTTGCCCAACGCGGCCGTCACCACGACGATTCTCGACTTCGAAACGCCGGCTACCAGCACCGGCTTCCAGTATTTCGGCAGCGGACTCGACGGTATGTTCAACCAGATCATTGCCAACCCCAACGCTACGGGCATCAATACCAGCAGCCAGGTTTCCAACTACGTCAAACCGGCCGTGGCACAAACCTGGGCCGGCGCATTTTCCAATCCCGACCCTGCAACCCCGATCGACCTGAGCAACGGCGGCCAGGTGTGCGTCAAGGTTCACATGGACCATATCGGCAACCTGGCGCTCAAACTGGAAGGCGGCACTTCAGGGCAGGCCAACTGGATTCAAAAGGTATCGAACACCAAGGTAGGGGAGTGGGAAGAACTGTGCTTCGACGCCAGCCTGCCCTCCATCGAGGCGCCCTTCGAAGCCGCTTCGGGCGTGTACACCCGTGTCGTACTGTTTTTCGATTTTGGCGATGCGGGGACGGGCGCCGACGTCACGTCCTATTTTGACGACATCGTGGTCAAAAGCAGCAGCGCACCGTCTGTCCGGACGGTCAATTTCAAGGTGGACATGAACCAGTACTCGGCCAACTTCGATGCTGTGTACCTCAGCGGTACGTTCAACAACTGGTCGGGCGATGCCACCCCTTTGTCCGACCCCGAGTTCGACGGTATCTGGGAAGGCAGCATCAGCGTGCCCAACGGTTCCTATGAATACAAGGTCACGCTCGACAACTGGGCTGCCCAGGAGCAGTTTGCCGGCGTGGAGGAATGCACCAAACGCGATCCTTCCGGCCAGTTTGTCAACCGCCTGTTGCTCGTGAGCGCCGATACCGACGTGCCCCAGTTCTGCTTCAACAGCTGCTATGCCTGCGGCGAGGAAGTCAATATCACTTTCCGGCTCGGCATGGGCTCGGTGACGCCCAACCCCGAAGGCGTATGGCTGGCCGGCGGCGGTAATTTCGACATCCCTGGCGGCAATTATAAAATGCACGACGACGATGGCGACGGTGTTTATGAAATCAAGGTGCCGCGCAAAAACGGCTTCCAGTCGCACTACACTTTTGCCAACGGCCCCTGCGCGGATTACAGCTGCAAAGAGAACCTTGCCGGTCTGCCCTGCGGCGACCCGAACAGTTTCAATGATCGTTTCCTGCCCGCCGTTACGGGCGATGTGGTTGTCGCAGGCTGCTTTGGTCAGTGCTTTACCAATGTCGAATGCGTGAACAGCGTGAGCAACCTGACCCAGGACCCCGGCCTGTTCCAGTTGCTGGGCAACCCCAGCACGGCCGGGTTCTCGGTGCTCGATTTCGGTACCCGTCCCAGCGATGACAAACTGGTCAGCCTGAGCAATGCCACCGGCCAGGTGTTGGCCCAGTGGACTGTCGAAGGGCACAGCGCCAGCTTCCGCCTGCCCACGGCCGGTCTTGCCCCGGGCGCCTATTTCGTCACGGTAAGAACGGCCGACCGCTACCTGACCCGAACGATGGTGAAGTAAACGCGCTACATCCCGAATCTTGATGCTCCACGGGCGCTGAAGTGCTTATGGACAATCAAGATTCGGGGTGATTCCTTTTGCCTGGCTTGTCAATTTTTTACAAACCCTTCCCCATCAATCCATTAACTCAAAAACATGCGAATACTATCTACTTTCTTCATCATGCTCTTCGCTTTTGCTGCCGGCGCACAGGTGACCGTTGGCGGGAAAGTGACCCTGCAGCCGGGGGGCGAAGCCGCCATCGGCGCTACCGTGCGGGTAAAAGGAGCAACCATAGGGGCAGTAACCGATATCGATGGTAATTACCGCCTGGTGGCCCCCGACGCCGAAGCAGTGCTGATCTTTTCCTACACCGGTTTTCTTGATCAGGAAATCGCCATCGGCGGGCGCAGCTCGATCGACGTGACACTGGCTGAAAGCGTGTCGCAACTCGATGAAGTGGTCGTTACAGGCTATGGCGCCCAGAAGCGTTCCACCATCAGCGGCAGCGTCGCCAGTGTCAGCTCGGAAGAGATTGCCGAAAAACCCCTGTTGCGGGTCGAGCAAGCCCTTCAAGGCCGTATGGCTGGGGTGCAGGTCGCGCAGGTGTCGGGTTCGCCGGGCAGCGCGCTCACCGTACGGGTGCGCGGTGTGGGTACCATTACCAACAGCGATCCCCTGTACATCGTGGATGGGATGCAGGTGGACGGCCTCGATTTTCTCAACCCCAACGACATCGAGTCGGTCAACCTGCTGAAAGACGCCGCTTCGGCAGCGATCTACGGCTCGCGCGGGGCCAACGGCGTGGTATTGATCACGACCAAAGGCGGTCGCCGAAATCAGGACGGCAAAATCAGTTACGATGCATACTACGGCGTGCAGCGCCCGTGGCGCCTCGTCGATCTGCTCGACGCGCGCGAATACGCCACGCTCCAGAACGAAGCTTACCTTGCCGCCGGCAAAACGCCTCCGCCTGAATTTGCCAATCCGGCCGCCCTGGGCGAAGGGACCGACTGGCAGGAAGCGATATTCGAACATGCGCCTATCGCCAGTCACCAGCTGACGTTCACCGGCGGCAGCGAACGCTCGGCTTATACCCTTTCGGGCAATTATTTTGATCAGGATGGTATCGTGGGCGGCAACAAGTCCAATTTCAAACGCGCCACCGTGCGCTTCAATAGCTCGCACGATGTCAAAAAATGGCTGACCCTGGGCAATAACCTCGGCTTTACCTGGCTGCAACGGCAAGGACTGATTGAAAACAGCCAGTTCAATTCGCCAATCATCCGGGCGCTCAACATGGACCCCGTCACGCCCGTCCGGAAGGCCGACGGCACCTACGCCTATTCGCGTTACGCCGACACAGACATCGCCAATCCGGTCAATGCTATCGAACAAACCCACAGCACCTGGCGCACCAACCGCCTTGTGGGCAATGTGTACGGTGACCTCAAACTGGGGCATGGCTTTACCTTCCGCACCACGTATAGCCTCGATGTTACGTTTGCCATACAGCGCGGTTTTGCACCCAAATTTGACCTGAGCAACATTCCCTCGCTCAGCGAAGCCCCCGCGGCCGAGAAAAACCTCGTCAACAGCGTCGGCGTCGCCAACCACATGTGGCGCAACTGGCAACTCGAAAACGTGCTGACCTGGCAAAAAACATTTGCCCAAAAACACGACCTCACGCTCATCGGCGGCACCACGGCGCTCGATAAACGCTACGATGTCAGTGGCGGGGCCAACACGAATTTGCCCTCCAACGACCCCGATGATGCCTACATTTCGAATACGATCGACCCGATCGAGTCGCAAAGCGCTTACCAGTACGCCAGCGCTTCATCGTTGTTGTCGTGGTTCGGCAAGGCCAACTACGCCTTCGACGGCACCTACCTGTTGTCCGCCACATTCCGCGCCGACGGTTCGTCGCGCTTCGGCCGCAACAACCGTTTCGGGTATTTCCCCTCTTTCTCGGCAGGCTGGGTGGCGAGTCATGAATCGTTCTGGAAGGTCGGCTGGATCAATTTTTTCAAATTGCGCGCCAGCTGGGGTCAAAACGGCAACGACCAGATCGGCGATTACACCTTCACCACGGTGGTCAATAATGGCCAGAACTACGCCTTCGGCCCCAATGAAACCATCACCAACGGCAGCGTTGCGCTCAGCGCCGCCAATCCCGACCTGAAATGGGAAACCATCACGCAAACCGATTTCGGCGCCGACCTTGAACTGTTCGACGGCCGGGTGGGTATCGTGACGGATTACTACATCAAAAAAACCTCCGACATGCTCTATGCCGCCCCCATTCCCTTGGTGGCAGGCACCGCGGCGCCCGTGCAAAACGTGGCGACGGCAGAAAACAGGGGTTTTGAATTTACCCTCAACTACCGCGGCCGCATCGGCGCCGTGCGGTACACCCTCGGCGGCAACGTCAGCTTTATCAGCAGCAAGGTCACTGGTCTGGGCAGGGGCGGCGAACCCGTTCTCTCGGGCTACGTACAATCGGCCAACTCCAATGCCGCCCGCACCGACGTGGGGCATCCGATCGCTTCGTTCTACGGCTACGTCACCGACGGCATCTTCCAGTCGCAGGCTGAAATCGAATCTGCCGCTTTCCAGAGCGATCAGACGGCGCCCGGCGACATCCGTTTCAAGGACCTCGACGGCAACGGCGTGATCGATATCAACGACCAGACTTACATCGGCAATCCGACGCCCGATGTTGCCTACGGCCTGAACGGCGATTTTGAATGGAAAGGGCTGGAATTCAACTTTTTCTTCCAGGGTACGCAGGGCAACGATATTTACAACAGCACCATCCGCTACGACTTTTCCTATGTGAACCGCCCGTCGAGCGCACTCAACCGCTGGACCGGCCCGGGCACTTCCAATACCGAGCCGCGCGTAAGCCTGAGCGACCCCAACCAGAACGCCCGCGTGTCGGACCGTTTTATTGAAGATGGCTCTTACCTTCGGTTGAAAACCCTGCAAATTGGCTACAATTTGCCGCAAAGCTGGTTGAAAAAGGTACGTTTTGAAAAATTCAAAATTTATGTGACCGGGCAAAACCTGCTCACTTTCACCAAATATTCGGGGCTCGACCCGGAAATCGGCAACGTCGGCGGAAGCCTCGAAATCGGTATCGACCGCGGCTTTTATCCACAGGCCCGCACGGTGGTGGGCGGCGTCAGTTTGACCTTCTAAACTTTTAACCATCAGGACCATGAAAAATATTCGATTGATCCTCAGCGTCGCTGTATTGCTTGCCTCCACGGCCTGCCAGAAGGATTTTCTGGAGAAAAAGCCCATCGTCGGCGTTACGGAAGAAAACTTTTACCGCACTGAAGAGGATGCCATCGCGGCGGTCAATGCTGCGTATGCCACCTTGCAGTTCCAGTTGTCGCCGGCGGGGCATTTCCGCTGGTTTTGGGGCGATATCATGTCGGACGACGCCATCAAGGGCGGCTCGGGCGACAATGACGTCAACGATTTGCTCCAGTTGGAAAATTTCAACGGTTCGTCCACTACCGAATTGCTCGAATCCGAATGGTCGGCCGATTACGAAGGGATTTACCGGGCCAACGTAGTGCTCGAAAAGGTGCCTCCCATCGCGATGGACGATCGCTTGAAAGCGCGTATCCTGGCCGAAGCACGGTTTATCCGCGCCTGGAATTTTTACAACCTCGTTACCATGTTTGGCGGGGTGCCCCTGGCCGACCACGTACTGGCGCCCTCGGAATACGACATGCCGCGCGCCTCTGCCGACGAGGTCTGGAACCTCATTGAACAGGACCTCCTTCTTGCTTCCCAGGACCTCTGGAAACGCAGTGAATACCCGGCCGCCGACCTGGGTCGTATCACGCAGGGCGCAGCACAGGCTCTTTTGGTCAAAACCTACCTGTGGAGAAACAAGTGGGCGGAAGCCAAAGCCACGGCCGAGGCCATTATCCAGTCCGGCGAATACCACCTGGTTGCCGACTATGCCGACATTTTCCCCTTGTACGGAGAGAACAACTCGGAGTCGGTATTTGAAATTCAGTACATGAACGCTTCGGGTGGCAACTGGGGTAAAAACAACGCCAACGAAGGCAGTTTTACCAACGTGTTTCAGCGCGCCCGCGGGCAGTTTGGCGGCTATGGTTTCAATATTCCGACCCAGGATTTTGTCGATGAGTTTTTCAAGGAAGGGTTCGAAGACCCGCGGCTCAAATCGACCGTTTTCCGTGTAGGCGACCAAATGGGCGACCGCGGCACGTTCACCATCGATGCCACAGGAGGCTATCCCTACCTTTATTACCCTAAAAAATACTTCAGCAATAAAAGCGAAGATGCGCCCAATCGGCGACCCGAACCCCAACGGCGGCTCCAACGACCGGGTGATTCGCTATGCCGACGTGCTGCTCATGCACGCCGAAGCCGCCTACCACACCGGCGACGAAGAAGCCGCCCGTACCTCGCTCAATCAGGTGCGCGACCGGGTTGCCATCCCGCACATCACGGCTACCGGCCCGGCGTTGCTGGAAGCCATTTACCGCGAACGCCGCCTCGAACTGGGCCTAGAAGCCCATCGCTTCTTCGATCTGGTTCGCACGGGCCGCGCTCCGCAAGTGCTTGGCAGTCTGGGGTTTGTAACCGGGATTCACGAGTTGTTCCCGATTCCTGAATCCCAGATTCAGGCGACCAACGGCGCCCTCACGCAGAACAATGGCTATTGATCTGAACAACCATAACCTGTACCTGACATGACAACTAAATTTCTTCCTGTTATAGCCCTGACGGGTATGCTGATGGCCGCTTGCGCTCCCGAACGCGACGATGACATCCAGCTGCCGCCGGCGCCCGGCGCTCCTTCGTTCAGCGTTGCGTTTCTGCCCAACGACCCCAACAGGGTAGTCATCACCGACCTTTCGGAGGGCAATTTTCAGCGTTTGTGGGATTTGCCTGGCGGCAATCCCAAGTCCTCCACCAAGGCTGTTGATACCGTTCAGTATGCCAAGGCCGGTGAATACGTCATCACGCTGTATGTGTCGAAAAGCGACGGCAGCGGTACGTCTTCGGCCACGCAAAAAGTCACGATCGACGCTGATGCGGCACTCGACTGCAACTCCAAACTCGCACTGCTGACCGGCTGCGGCCCCGAAGGGCGTTGCTGGACGTTTTCGCACGCCGCCGGCGCCGTGAAGGTAGGGCCCACTTACGATGATTATTCCTGGTACACCTCGCCGGACGGCGGCTTGCAGGCAGAGCAGTACGACGACGCGTTCTGTTTTACCTTCGACGGGCTGGTATATGAAAACCGCAACAACGGCGCCTCGGTCGATCCCTGGGCCGGCTACGCCCCCAAACCCTATGCCCCGGGCCTGAGCGAGTTCGTCTTCCTCGAAGGCGCCGGCACCAGCGGCCGCGACCAGATCGTACTGCCCGACGACCAGTTTATGGGCGTCTGGGACTCGGACAACGTGCTTGATATCGTGACGCTGACCGAAACCGAACTCGTCGTCAGAGCCCGGCAAAGGGCGCAAAACGGCACCCCGCTGGCGCAGGGCTGGTTCGAACTGCATTTCGTACGTCAATAAGCATTAAACCCGTTGACTATGAAGTTATTCGGTTTCCGAGTTATTGCGCTGGCCCTGATGGCGGCCGCTTTGTTTGCTGCATGTTCGAAAACAAATCTGGCTGCCGGCTCCGCTGCAAAACCGCGGCTGGTGTGGTCCGATGAGTTCAATTACACGGGTTTGCCCGACAGCAGCAAATGGGGCTACGACCTGGGCGACGGCTGCCCGAACCTCTGCGGCTGGGGCAACAATGAGTTGCAATACTACACCGCCGGGCGACCCGAAAATGCCCGCGTGGAAAACGGCTGTCTGGTGATCGAAGCCCGTCGGGAGAAAACCGGCGCCCGGGAGTACAGCTCTGCGCGGCTGGTGAGCCGTCACAAGGGCGACTGGACGTATGGCCGCATGGTCATTCGCGCCAGGTTGCCCGTTGGAAGAGGCGTCTGGCCGGCCATCTGGATGTTGCCCACCGAATGGGCTTACGGCAACTGGCCCAACAGCGGAGAGATTGACATCATGGAGCACGTAGGCTATTTGCCCGACAGTATCTACGGCACAGTGCATACCGGCCGTTACAACGGCATGTTGGGCACGCAGAAATCAGTCGGTGTGCGCTCGACGGATTTGTCCCGTAAATTTCACGAGTACAGCATCGAATGGGATGCCGAAAAAATAGATTTCTTCTTCGACGGCCGGCGGTACCAGTCTTTTAAAAATACACATGAAGGCATCGGCGCCTGGCCTTTCGATCGGGATTTTCATTTGTTGCTCAATGTTGCCGTAGGCGGCAACTGGGGCGGCAAAATGGGGGTCGATACGGCCGTTTGGCCGCAAAAAATGCTGGTCGATTACGTCAGGGTGTATCAATTTTGAACATGCCGGCGCCCCGACCGGGCTGTTTTTTTAACGCATCAACACAAACAACATGCAATTATTCAGTGTCCATTCAATAGTTGGGAAGATCGTTACCATGGCGGTATCCGCAGCGATGCTTCTCGTTGCAGCGACCCACTACGGTTGCATCAAGGAAGACGACGGCACGCCGCCCGAACAGAATTTGCCTGTTATCACCGCGGCCGATCTGACCGTAACGGAGAGTGATCTCGACGATACCATTTCGCTCGATGTCACGCTGAGCGGCGACAATCCGACCAATGCCGTGGTCACCTTCACGGCTGTGGCCGGTTCGGCCGAGGCCTCGCTCGATTACGAGCTGCTGACCACCGGCCGCCTCGTGTTTGCCCCCGGCGAAACCGTCAAGCGGATTGATATTCGTATCGTGGGCGACGAAGCCATCGAGACGAAAGAGACGTTTCAGATCCGTTTTTACAACCCGGTGAACGCCAAACTATCCAGCGACGCCGTCACGGTCACGATCAACGACGACGATGACAATACAGCGGGGTTGACGATCCCCTCGGGTGGCTACAGCACTCCAGACAATTATGCGGGGTACAATCTGGTGTGGGCCGACGAGTTTGACGGCGCTACCCTCAATCCTGCCAACTGGAGCTTCGAGACCGGCGACGGGTGCCCGAACAATTGCGGCTGGGGCAACAACGAGTTGCAATACTATCGCGAAGACAACACCACGCTGGTAAGCGGCTACTTGGTCATTACGGCCAAACGGCAACAATTTGGCAACCGCGATTTTACTTCCTCGCGGATCGTCACCAAGGGTAAAAAGCAGTTCAAATTCGGGCGCGTCGATATTCGTGCGGCTTTGCCGGAAGGCAAGGGCCTGTGGCCGGCGCTCTGGATGCTCGGCTCCAATATCGATGCCGTCGGCTGGCCTGCCTGCGGCGAGATCGATATCATGGAACTTGCCGGAGACATACCCAACAGGGTCGTCGGCACGGTACATTATGGCGCCAATACGAGCCAGCACCAGTACAACCCGATGTCGAAATATTTAAGCGGGAATGCCAATTTCCAGGATGAATTTCACGTGTTTTCCATCATTTGGGAAGCGGATAAAATACAGTTCCTCGTCGACGACGAACTGTATCACACCATCACGCCGGCCAGCCTGAACGGCGCCTCGTATCCGTTCAACAAAAACTTTTTCTTCATCTTCAACGTAGCGGTCGGGGGCAATTTCCCGGGCAATCCGGACAGTTCCACGCCGTTTCCGCAACGTATGATTGTGGATTATATTCGGGTATTTCAATGATGCCGTAGCGCCTGTAGCGCCGACCTTCAAGGTCGGCGCTACAGATAAGCTGCCTTCAACTTTTCCCGCAAAACGGCTTTCAGTTCTGCCGGTGCAAATGCGTTTTCCACAGCTTCGAGGTTGCAGTGCAGGAAGTCGTCGCTGGTCCAGCCATGACATTGCTCCAGCACCTGGTATTCACTGCACAAACTGACATTGGTAATGGTTCGGGCATCGGTGTTGATGCTCAACGACACGCCTGCCTGGTAAATTCGGTTGACCGGATGTTCCGTCAGGGTTGCATAAATATTCGTTTGGATATTGCTGGTTGGACAAATTTCCAGGTGCAGCCCGTTCTTTTTTAAATACTCGATCAACAACGGATCTTCAATACTTCTCACGCCGTGCCCGATTCTGCGGGGATGAAAGTGGCGCAGGGTTTCCCAAACACTTTCCGCGCCACAGGCTTCTCCGGCATGGGCGGTGCAGGGGATGTCGTTTGTACGGGCAAATTCAAAAGCAGCCACATGGTTGTCGATGGGAAAGCCGGCTTCATCGGCTGCAATATCGAACCCGACCACAGGAGTGCCCCGGAAACGGTGTACAAGTTGCACGGTTTCCATGCTTTGCGCCCCGGAATAATGCCGAAGCGTACACAAAATCACGCCCGCCGATATGCCTGTCAGCGCGCTTCCTTCCAATACTGCCTCGTTGATCGTTTGAACGACTTCTTCGGGGCGCAGCCCCTTGGCCAGGTGTTCCAGCGGCGCGTACCGGATTTCCGCATAAATGACATTGTCATGTTGCAATTGCCGGAACAAGTCGAGCGTGACCAAACGAAGCTGCTCCCTGGTTTGCATCAATTCGATGCCTTTGACCGCCCGGGTGAGGAAATCTGCCAGGTCGTGGCATTTTGCGGGAGCAATGAACGATTGCCGGTATTCTTCTTCACTGACCGAAGGGGCGAGCTGTTGAACGACCTGATAACTCAGCGAGCAATCCAGGTGCAGGTGTAACTCGATTTTGGGGAGCCTCGCCCAACTGCCCTTTGTGTTTTTCATGGGGTAAAAATCGCGTATGCATTTTTCACGAACAAGAGTTGCGTCGAACAGTAGCGCCTGAATTGAGGATCGGCGCTACAGTTGCGAAAACCGGACAAGTCCCTTATTTTTGTGGCATATTTAAAATCCACCATGTCCACCAAAGCAAAAAAATCCTTCGTATGGCTCTGGATGGCCGCCTTGCTTACGGCGACCGTCGGCGTGAGCGTGCACCGGATGTATTGCTATTGCATGGGGAGCGCCTCGTATTCGGTTTTTGTCGCTCCGGATGATTCCTGTACGTTGCACAAGGCTGCGGCACGTTTGAAAAGCTGCTGCTCCCAAAAAGAACAGGCTGCCCCGGTTTGCGAAAAACCCGCTCAATCGTGTTGCGGAGCTTCGGAAAAAATTGCCGGGAAAGACCACGGCTGTACCGAAAAAACGACCAAGGTTTTCCAACTGAAAACCGAGTTTTTGGTGGACAAACCTTTTGAAAAAACCTTTGATTTCCCCCTTTGGCTGCAAGACCTGCCTTTTTTCGTTCGCAGAATGCGGCCGGCGCTTTGTGAGGCGGCTATTTATTTCAACAAGGCGCCACCGCCACCGGCGCCAACCGGCTGGCAAATTTGTATCGATCACCGGAATTTTCGCTGTTAGTGTTTGGAAAATCAGCCTTTGGGCTTGTTGACCGGGAAGCCTTCGCTTTTCCGGAATAACTCATTTTCAAACATTTAATCGGCATATATGAAAAATATCATTGTCCTCACCGGACTATTCCTTCTGTTATCCGGCCCCTCTCTTTTTTCCCAACAAAAACTGTACGGCATTGTCACCAATGAACGCGAAGAATTGCTCGTCGGCGCAACCGTGCACTGGAAAGGGACATCCGTCGGCGCGATTACCGATACGCTTGGGCGTTTTTACCTGCCGCATCCCGATACCGCTGCCGTGCTCATGGTTCATTATATCGGCTACAACCCTGTGGAAGTCAATATTTTACCCGAAGAAGACAGTGTCTGGGTAGAAATTTCAGGGGTAGTAGCCCTGCAGATTGTCACGGTAAGCGCGGCAGGGTTCGACAACGCCGTATCCACCCTGCATACCCGCAACGTCGAAAGCATCAACAGCCAGGAATTGCGCAAGGCGCCTTGCTGTAACCTCTCCGAAAGTTTTACGACCAACGGCGCCGTCGATCTGACCTATGCCGACGCGGTTACCGGGGTAAAAGAAATCCAGATGCTGGGCTTGCGCGGCGTGTACAGCCAGTTTATGATCGAAAACCGGCCGACTTTGGGCGGTATAGCCACTCCTTTTGCTTTTGAAATGATCCCGGGCACCTGGCTCGGCAGCATCCAACTAGCCAAAGGCGCGAGTACGGTCAAAAATGGCGCGGCCGGTATTACCGGACAGGTAAATGCCGAACTGGTCAAGCCCGCTACGGACAAGCCCTTGTTTGTCAATGCTTTTGGCTCTTCGGAAGGCAGAGGCGAACTGAATGTGCACCTCAACCGGAAAGGCTCCGGGCATTTTTCCAATGGCCTTTTATTACATGGCAGTTTTGTGGAAAACCGTTGGGATATGAACAACGATAATTTCTACGATTCGCCCAACCGCCAGCAGTTGAACGGCTTGTACCGGCTGTTTTATGAAAGCCCGACTACCTGTGGACAGTTGAATATACAAGCCCTGACGGATCGCCGCTCGGGGGGGCAGATATCGGCGCTGGATGGCGCCACAGAACGATTTGCAGTCGATCAACGCAATGACAGGGTAGAGGTGTGGGGGAAAGTAGGGCAGGAACGTCTTTTTGGCAAACCGTACAACCAGATTGGCAACATGTTCTCCGCTTCATGGCATCGCTTCGATGCCGACTACGGACACAATGCCTATGCCGCCACACAGCAATCGCTGTACTGGCAAACGCTGGTAGAATCCATCATCGGTACTACCGATCACAAAATTGTACTGGCGCCTTCGATCCAGTACGACAACATCCGTGAGCGCGTCAATGAAGGAGTGCTCGACCGCCGCGAATTTGTGCCGGGCGCCATGGCCGAGTACACGTACAGCCGACCCAACCTCCGCCTCGATATGCCCGACCTGGTTGTGGTACTGGGCGCTCGCCTCGACTGGAACAGCCGTTTCGAGCGCTGGCTGTTTACCCCTCGCATGAGCGCCAAATACAATTTTACCCAGAATAGTGTGGTGCGTGTGTCAGCTGGACGGGGCTTTCGTTCCCCCAACCTGATGGCCGAAAACATCAGCGTGCTGGCCAGCAACCGGGCCTTGCATTTCGCTGATGGACTGGGCCTCGAAGAAGCCTGGAACTACGGCATTAACTATACGCAGAATTTCAAGGTGTTCAACCGCGACGGCAACCTGAGCATCGATGCGTATCGTACTGATTTTCAACGGCAAATATTGGTGGATGTTGACCAGTCGGCGACCGACGTCTTTTTCTACAACGCCAATGGGGCCGCTTACGCCAACAGTATATTAGCGGTGTTGCAATACAGTCCGCTGCCCGGTCTCGAACTTAAGGCCGGTTACAAATGGAACGATGTGCGCGCCACCTACGCATCAGGTGTGTTGCGTAACCCGCCGCTGCTGGCCGCTCACCGTGGCTTGTTCACCGCCGATTATACAACGCCCGGTAAAAAGTGGCGCTTCAATACCAGCGTCCAGATTGTGGGGCCGCAACGCCTGCCCGACAATACGGGCGTGCCGCACGAGTACCTGCACGAATTCGTTCAGGTAAGCCCGACGTTTGGCCTTTGGAATGCCCAGATTACCCGGGTCTGGAAAAATATGGAAGTTTATATCGGAGGCGAGAATCTCACGGCTTACCGCCAACACGACGCCATTATCGCTGCCAACGACCCGTGGAGTCCTTATTTCAACGGTTCGCAGGTGTGGGCGCCCATGATGGGCCCGATCGGGTTTGTCGGCTTGCGGTGGTCGCCGAAAGGGCTTTGAAGCCGCAACATGCTCGCTATCTGAGGGTTAGCATTGATACGGCCTGCCAATAGATAATCGCGCCGGGAGACATTTCCCGGCGCGATTTGTTTTCTGTGGCTTCGCCTGTTGAGGTTTGATGGCGTGTGTTGCAGGGGCAATTTTACCTCAGTAGCGCGTCGACTATTCCCAATATCCACTGCCGGTCGGCGATCAGGTCGAAAGAATCAATATCGGCCCGGATTTTTTCCAGGCGTTTCAGGTCGTCCTTTCCTTCTGCATGCAGGATGCGTTTCATGGTGTCGGCGAAACGTTTGTACATTTTTCTTTTGTCGGGCGGGATATTTTTCTCGCGGAAGAAAAAGACAATGGCAGCTTCAACTTTGTTTTCCAGAAACTCCGACACCCGGTAGTCTGCATCTGGGCGGCGGCTCATTTCGTAAAGGATTTTGATTTCGAGCATTTTGCTTTGCAGTTTATACAACATGTCTTCGTAGTTGGAAGTCAACAAAGTATGTAGCTCGGGTTCGTATTCTTTGGTTTGGAAGTAGTAGTAAATGAGGTTGAACTGGTAATAATCCGAGGAGGGCATGGCTCCCTGAATTTTGTCGCGATGTTGTTCGATGAAATGTTTGGTCCAGACATTGTGCTTCAAACGAAGTCCCGCAACGACAATGCTGTGAAATTCGGAAGATTTGATCGACCCGTTGATGTAAATCCTGCCAGACTCGACCCGGCGTTTTTGAATCAGGAAAATTGAATTCAGAAAAGAGTAGTGGCCCTGATTAAATTGTTTTATGCCGTAGTTGCACGCAAAAATTTCCAGCGAGTTGATAAACTCGAGGGGGATAACGTCTTCATTGGCTTCCAGAAACCGGATAAATTCTTCCAGTTTTTTGTTTTGGTCCAGGGTGTCTGATGAGTCCGACGAAAACAGGTTCACTGCCAGTTGGAATAACCTGCCCAGAGGTTTGTCGAAAAACCATTGCAGATGGGGCGATGACAGGTCAAAAGGCAGCCATTCGTTCAAAGGCGGCAAATTGAGCGAAACCAGTTGGTTCTGATTGAGCAGGACGCAGCTGTACCGCAGCCGTTCCACCAGGTAATACTCGTCCAGTGCCCGAATTGTATTCCATAGGTTGAGGTCGTCTTTCTTTTGGTTGCGGGCGCTGAGAAACATGGATTCTTCTTCTTCCGACAAAAACTGGAAGTAAAAATCCTGGGGAACCCAGTTGCCAGGTTGCGCTTTCAGTTTGAGAACCTGACTACGGCTTTGCCTGAATTTTTTTTCCGGTTCGCGCTCCCGGTAAAACCGCTGCAGGAATACCTGCTGTTGCATTTCGCGCAGGTCGCGGGTGGCCATTTCCGCAGCGACGAATTGTCGGACGATTTGTAGCGTATCCGACATCAACTTTTCCAATTTGTTGGCTATCGGCGGCAGGCCGGGAAAAACAATTTCGTAAACGGTTGTTCTCGACAAGGCGGAATTTTCCTTGTCATGGAGGTGTTCGAGAGCGTATTCTACAAGAAAAGTCACTTCCGGGCGCGCCTCAACCGTGTCGCGCAGGTAGCTGCGCAAGCGGTGGCATTCGTCGGGTTGGAGCAGAGCGAGGAGTTCAACGAGATCGCTGTTGTGCATGAAGTAGCGGGAGGTCCGGAAAAAATGCGAGCGGTAAAAGTGCTAAAATCCGTAATCGTTTCGCAACCTTTGGTTGCGATAATTTTGCCCCAGGTCAGTCAATTAAACCAATTTTTTTGCATATGAACGCCATGAAGCAATTTCGTTTTGTCGCCTTGCTCTTGCTGGCAGGCGCCCTGTTCTGGCTATCCGGCTGCCAATCGCCCTGCCGGGTGCCCAATCCGCTCATCAAGTTTGACGTTCCCGGAAGTGCCGGGTTTTCTGTTACTTTCGACAGTATTGCCGGCGCCACGGCTGTCAACCTTAAAGTGTACGACGCCGCCGGCGACCAGTTGTTCGACTTTAACTCAACACCCGGTCAAAGTCAGATCGTCGATGCACCCATGGACGGCGATACGCCCCGTCCGTTGCAACTCAGTTATTTTTACAAAAATGCCAACGGCGAAACGATTGCCGGCGACAGCATGCGGATCGATGACCGCGGCGATCTCGGGGTGATTCCAGACATGGATGTAATCATCGGCGTAACGGCTACCTGCCCCAACACCACCCAACTCATCAGCCCCGAAGCCGACGGTGAATGGCAGATCTTCCCCTGGGCCAGCACGGATACATTCGTCGTTTCCATGCGCAGAACCAATCCGCAGGCCATTGAAAAACTCTGCCTGGTACCAATACCGGGAACGAACGGGAACCCCGGCACACTGAAAGTGTTCAAAATGACCAACCAAACCTGTGTGACCAACCCGGCAACAAGCCTGATGAACGAAAATCGCCTCGTTCGGGTCACTGTTTCGAGCACGACCTTCGATATCAAGTCGTTCGATACGAACACAGGGCTCGATCCCGAGATTCATGTGAAAGTCAGCAGTGGCAATGCACTGTCTGTGAGTTGTAATCACGCCCAATAACATTATTGTTTCACCGTACCCGGCGGGGTTGGGGCTCTGCCGGGTACGTATTTTTTTGAATTATGGCAGTTGACAGAAAATCAGGCGCCTTCTGGATTAAAAATTACAACGGCGCCAACGGAAGAACCAATCTCGACAATACAGGCTACAACGCCACCGGTTTTTGTACGACGCTGGATGTTCCGATTACTTTTAACAAAGGTGACAGCCAGGCATTGGCGCGCGGGATTGAAGACAACAACGGCAATACCAGCACTCAGGTGGTCGGGCAAGACGATCAGGTTGCCGAGCGCGCCGATATTGTCTTCTTCGGCGGTCATGCCGACAGCAACAACCTGTATTTTACCCCTGCGGCGGCTGTTGCCGATGATCGTATTGCCATGCGACGTGAAATCAAACTGGGGCATGGCGGCTTATTGAAGTGGCTGGTGCTTGATTGTTGCCGGATACTCAAATACAGTGAAGATCCGTACGCCTATTGCCCGGGCCGTACTCCGTCTGCAAATGATCTGGTGTACAAAGCCTGGAAGGTTGTTTTTTACGGATTGCGTTATCTTCTGGGTTTTGATACGTTGTGCCACGATTACCGTGACCGGGGCTCGCGTTTTGCAACTTACCTCAAACAGAGGGAGTATGTCCGGGAAGCGTGGCGGCTGGCTTGCGTGGAAACTGAACATGACGTTGATGTGCGCTGTGCTTTCCTCCACCCGGGAAGCGAAACCGATACGATCCATTTTGATAAATGGACCGATCAGACACTCGGCCCTGAAAAGGTCATTTCGCAGCGAATCAAAAACGGCGAACTTGCCACCGACCTGCCTTTTACCTATCTCAGCATGCCCTGCGGCACCCAACCGCAAAGTTGCCCATCTTAATCATAAATATCCTTTTATGGCAGCAAAGCAGACCAGTTCCGGACCCATAGAATCATATCCGATGAAGTTTTACAATCCCCAATTTACTGGCAATCAATCGGAAATGATATTTAAAACGACCAAACCATACAGCCTTTTCAACCGCCTGTTCAAGTGGAACTACGGATTCCCTTCCCGCGTGCCGGTATTTGAAGCGCAGAACAAGGCACTGGATGCAGGTGATCCCGATACATTTTTGAAAAACAAGTTGAACGAATACGGCAACAAACTCAATTTCCCCGGCAACAGTGAATTAAAAGAGTATGAAGACCGTTTTGCGCTGGAATACAAGAGCAAGGTGATTCAGGTTTACCGGTCCAGCGATGCGGTGCTGTACTACGACCGTGACCTTGTCGCACCTGCCGCTCCGCAGTTTGCCCAGTCTTTACCCAATGAACTGTCGGTTGAGATGGCTGCTGAAAACCAGCTGACCGACCTTGGATTTAAATCCGGCAACGACCCCTATGCGCGTTATCTGGGTGTCGATTACACAGTAGCTATCAGAGAGGCGGGCGATGGCTCCACGCCGGATGTGCTCCGTACGGAATCCAAAGCGATGTTTGGGTTCGTGTTAAATAACTTGCCTGTGTTTGGCGCAGGGGGTAAAATGCAGTGCAGTTATGTGCGTAACGAACTGGACCTCAGCGAGATGTTTTCCTTTTGGCGCCAGCCTACAGAAGGGCTCGACGGCAAACCCAGGGTAGTGAATACCAAAAAGCTCATTGGCCCGGTTTGCGCCTTGTTGAAACTGGCCTGGCGAAAACAGTTTTTTAAAATTGTTCTGTTGCACTGGGCCCGTTTGCGAATCACCGGTTTTCAACTGGGATACTACGCCGCGCCACCATTCATTCGGCAAAACACCTATATCCCGGTGTACCGCATCAGGGGAACGATCAAACCGAGAAAAAAAGAGGCTTATCATTTTTCTTATTTTATCAGCGCAGCAAAATTCAGTGCCGCCGAACAGCAGGCAATTGGCTGGCCGTTCAACTCCGGGGCGCTGATCGACTAGGGCTCCATAAGCAAGGCTTCCGGTAAAAACCAGATTTTCTGTAATTTGCACAGCCAGTTCGGAAGCGCCACCTTTGTACCATCATCACAGCAAGGAGTGCCCCTGCCAACGGAACTCCGAAAAACCAGGTCCATTATAACCCTTTGAAAACCAGCCTCAAAATCCTGAACCCTCGCCCTGCAAACGCCGTATTCCACAACCCTCGGAGCAGGCGTTTGCAAAAGGGCAGGAAAGAGCGCCCCGGTAAAACTTCAAAATTCTGTAATTGGCCCGGGGGGCCGCCCGGCTGCAAATTTGTACCATCAAACAGTTCATCCTGTATAACCCGTTTTAATCCTTCTGCCATCTGAAACCAGTTTAACCTTTTAGACCATCCCCTCCCTTTTTACGCTTCATATCAACTCCATTAACCTGGCCCCAAATTACCAACCCCAATCATCCTGACCCAAACGACCTGGCCCCAAATTACCAACCCCAATTGCCCTGACCCGAATGACCTGGCCCCAAATTACCAACCCCAATCACCCTGACCCGAATGACCTGGCCCCAAATTACCAACCCCAATTGCCCTGACCCCAAAATACCTGTCTTGCAACCGCCCCGATTACCTGAACCCCCTTAAAACCAATCCCCAATTCCAGTCGACCCCGACAACCAAAACCCCTTCTACCATTCCGACGGCTAAACCCCAGCCACCCGAACTCCCGATCCCTGGCAACTCAGGGTGAGGGAGTTTTTTCTGTATTGACGGCCTGCACGGTGAAACAACATAAAACAAGAACCCGCGACCATCAGCCACTGCCCGGATCGGTTATTGTGTAATAACCAATCAAAGTCTTGGCTGATCATCGCGGGTTCGTTATTTCACCGGCCTGTAAGTAGGCTGGCGCAGCAGCGCATTAACCTTCGAGGGCAGCAGCGCCGCCCACGATTTCGAGCAATTCTTTGGTGATACTTTCCTGACGGGCTTTGTTGTAGCTGATTTTCAGCGCTTTGAGCATCTCTTCGGCATTTTCCGTAGCTTTGTCCATGGCCGTCATACGAGCGCCATGTTCGGAAGCATGGGTGTCCAGCAAGGTTTTGTGGAACTGGAGTTGAAGAATGCTCGGTACCAGGGTTTCGAGCAGGCCTTGCTGATCGGGTTCGAAGATGTAGTCCGCCTTGGTTTTTTTCTTGACAGCCGGGTTGACAGGTGTTTTCGGCACCGGTAACCAGGGTTCGACCGTCGGATATTGTGTGGCCGCATTGCGGAAGTGGCCATAAACGATGTCGATGGCGTCGTATTTGCCACTGGAGAATTCATCCATCAATTTGCGGGCAACGAGGCTCGTGCTCTCATAAACCAGGTTGTCGAACAGAAGGATATTGTCGGTATTATATTTCAGGTCGGAAAAGCGGCGACGGAAGTAATCGTAGCCTTTTTTACCAATAAACAGGACCGTCACGTTTCCATTGCGCCGCTGTTCGGCATAACGCAGATTGATATGCGCGACGGCTTCCTTGTTGATGTTGGTATTGAATGCGCCTGCTAGGCCGCGATTGGAGGTAACTACCACCACGAGAACATTTTTCACCTCGCGGGCTTTTCCAAACGAAGTATTTGCATCGCCGTCGAGGTTCGACAGGATGTTGGAAAGCATGCGGTTCAACCGTTCTGCATAGGGACGCATTTGCGTGATGGCATTTTGTGCCTTGCGCAGTTTGGCCGCCGAAACCATTTTCATGGCTTTGGTGATTTGCTGCGTGTTGATCACGGATTTGATGCGTTCGCGAACTTCTTTTAAGCCTCCAGCCATCTTAGATGAGGATTTATTTATGGAGGGTTCAGGGGTTCGGAGATTTGATTGTCAAAACGCCGAACCCCTAAAACCAAGTCATCAGTTTTTCTTGTATTGTGCTGCCATGTCGGCGGCCAGCGCTTTCATTTGGGCCAGGCTGGCGTCTTCGAGTTTGCCTTTGCGGAACTCATCAAGAATATTGGGCATTTCCTGCTCCATTTTCATGAGGAAGAGTTCTTCAAACTCGTGCACTTTGTCGAGCGGAATATCGCGGAGCAGGTTGTTGGTGCCGAGGTAAATGATGGCCACCTGTTTTTCCACGGGAACCGGCGAGTACTGCGGTTGTTTCAGAATTTCCACGTTGCGGGCGCCTTTCGACAACACAGCCTGGGTAGCGGCATCGAGGTCGGAGCCGAATTTGGCAAATGCCTCGAGTTCGCGGTACTGAGCCTGGTCAAGTTTGAGTGTACCAGCCACTTTTTTCATCGACTTGATCTGGGCGTTACCACCTACACGGCTTACCGAGATACCTACGTTGATGGCAGGGCGCACACCCGAGTTAAAGAGGTTGGACTCGAGGAAGATCTGACCGTCAGTGATGGAAATTACGTTGGTCGGGATGTACGCAGACACGTCACCGGCTTGTGTTTCGATGATGGGGAGGGCCGTGAGCGAACCGCCGCCTTTGATCAGGCCGGCTTTCACCAGGCTTTCCGGCAGGTTGTTCATTTGTTTGGCCACGCCGTCGTCGTTGATAACTTTGGCTGCGCGCTCGAGCAAACGGCTGTGGAGGTAGAACACGTCGCCCGGGTATGCTTCGCGGCCCGGCGGGCGGCGGAGCAGCAGGGAGGCTTCGCGGTAGGCAACAGCTTGTTTGGAAAGGTCGTCGTAAATAATCAGTGCGGGACGGCCCGTGTCGCGGAAAAACTCGCCGATAGCGGCGCCGGCGAACGGGGCGTAGAACTGCAGCGGGGCAGGATCGGAAGCGGAAGCCGAAACGATGGTCGTATAGGCCATGGCGCCATATTCTTCGAGGATGCGGGCTACCTGGGCTACCGTAGAAGCTTTCTGGCCGCAAGCGACGTAGATGCAGTACACCGGCTCGCCGCGCTCGTAGAATTCCTTCTGGTTAATAATTGTGTCGATAGCAATGGCAGATTTGCCCGTCTGACGGTCGCCGATGATCAGCTCGCGCTGGCCGCGACCGATCGGAATCATGGCGTCGATAGCCTTGATACCGGTTTGCAGTGGCTCGTTTACCGGTTGGCGATAGATGACGCCCGGCGCTTTGCGCTCCAGAGGCATTTCGTATTTGGGGCCGGTGATCGGGCCTTTGCCGTCGATAGGCTGGCCGAGCGGGTTGACGACGCGACCGACAAAGCCTTCACCGACTTCGATCGAAGCGATCTGGCCGGTGCGTTTGACGATCGAACCTTCGTGAATGCCGTCGGAAGCGCCCATGAGCACGACGCCCACGTTGTCTTCCTCGAGGTTCAACACGATGGCGCGTACGCCGTTTTCGAATTCAACCAATTCGCCGGATTGTGCGCTGTTGAGGCCGTACACGCGGGCGATACCGTCGCCCACTTGCAGTACCGTGCCCACTTCTTCCAGGTTGGTGTCGGCTCCGAAGCCGGACAATTGTTGTTTCAGGATCGCCGAGATTTCTTCCGGTCTGACGTCTGCCATATGAGTGGAAATGATGAATGATAAATGAATAGATGGTGAATCAGAGACTCATCATCTTTTTAGAATTCTTTGATATACAGGTTTTTAGAGAACTGATTTTTCAATTCTTCGAGTTTGTGCGCCACCGAAGCGTCATAACGCTTCTGATCGAATTCGAGCACAAATCCGCCGATGAGTTCCGGGTCGACTTTGGTCTCGATATCAAGCGTAGCCGTGGTGACGCCGCTTTCAAGGATTTTGTTCCGCAGGTCGTTCATTACGGCATCGCTGACCGGGGTAGCTGTGATGAGCCGTACCGTCGTGATGCCTTTCATGGTTTTGTACTGCGACACAAATTCTGCCGCAATCTCGGGGATGTAGCCTTCGCGGCCTTTGTTAATCAGCAGGTGGAGGTAGGCCAGCGTCAGGTCGTCCACTTTACCTTTGAAAAGAGCGTCGAGTACAGCCGTTTTTTTGTCCGCATGTACGATAGGGCTTTTCAGCAGCAGGTAGAGGTCGCGATTTTTGGCTGCGTCGCGCAGGGTGTGCACGTCGTTGCTCACGACTTCGAGCTTGTTCTGGTCAACGGCGAGGTCGATCAGCGACTTGGCGTAACGGGTGGCAATTCTGGTAACCGACATGCGCTTAGTTCAATTTCATGTTATCCACGAGGCTTTTGGCGTAGGCAACCTGTTCGGGGTTGTTGGCCAGTTCCTTGCGGAGAATTTTTTCAGCAATTTCAATAGCCAGTTGGCCAGCCTTGTTTTTCAGGTCGACCATAGCGGCATTCTTTTGATTTTCAATGTCTTGCATGGCGCTTTCTACTTTCCGTTTGTATTCGGCGTTGGCGCGTTCTTTTGCTTCGGCAATGATATCGTCTTTGGCCTCTTTGGCTTCTTTCAGGATTTGCGAACGTTCTTCACGAGCCTGAGCGAGCAGTTTTTCATTTTCAGCCTGGAGGTTGGCCATTTCAGCCCTGGCCAGTTTAGCCTGGTCGAGGGCGTCCTGAATGTCGGTTTCGCGCTTTTTGAGCGATTCGGCGATCGGTTTGAAAGCGAAACGGCTCATCAAAAACCAGAAAATCAGGAAGATGAGGGTCGTCCAGAAAAGAAGCCCGGGTTCGGGTTTGATGACAGAAAAGTCGGCCAGGAAAAGCATATGATGAATGTGCTAATTTTTGAATGTGCAAATCGGGTTTACAGAAGTTCGCCCGTCATGTTTTACGCTTTGGGTAAAAAACGCCGGGCCATTGCGTCGCCAACCGCTTCGCGCCGGCCCGGTAAACGTTTCTTTAGGCAGCCGGCGGAGCCACGAAGAAGGACAACACCATGCAGACCAGAGCAGCGCCCTCAACGAGAGCAGCCGTCAGGATCATGTTGGAACGGATGTCGCCCACGGCTTCCGGTTGGCGGGCAATACCTTCCATGGCTTTGCCACCAATTTGACCGATACCAAGACCAGCGCCGATTACGGCCAGGCCTGCACCAATTGCTGAGTACATAATTTATAAAATTATTAATGAAGTAATCAATTCAATATCAATGGTGATGAGGCTCTTCGATAGCAGTGCCGATGTACACGGCCGACAACATCGTGAAGATGAATGCCTGCAGGAAAGCGACCAGCAATTCAAGCGTCATCATGAACAGTGTCAGCGGAACGGAAGCGGCGGCGCCGGCCACAGATCCGCCAACGCTTTCACCGGCTTTGCCAAAGATGAAAATCAGGCTGACGAAGCTGAGGATCACAATGTGACCCGCGGTGATGTTGGCAAAAAGACGCAACAGGAGGGTGAATGGCTTAAGGAAGATGCCAAGCACCTCGATGGGCGTCAGGATAAATATTTTCAAAACGGCCGGCACCCCGGGCATCCACAAGGTGTGTTCCCAGAAGTGTTTGTTGGCGCTGAAAGTCGAGATGAAAAAAGTCAGCAGTGCGAGTACAATCGTGACGGAAATGTTGCCGGTGACGTTGGCGCTGCCGGGGAAAAACGGCACCTGACCGATCAGGTTGAGGCCCAGAATAAAGAAGAAGGCCGACAACAGATAGGGGAGGTATTTTTCATATTTCGGGCCAATATTCGGCTTGGCTACCTCATCGCGGATAAAGGTTACCAGCGGTTCGAGGAAATTTTGCAGCCCTTTCGGCGCCTTGCCCTGTGTGCGAACGGCGGCTTTGGCGGCCGAACGGAAGAGCAGGAAAAGCACAAGTGCCGTAAGCAGCATGGTAAACACGTTGCGGGTCACCGAAAAATCATAGAAACTGGTGATGCCGCCGCCCATGATGCCACCGTCGTAAGTAGTTTTGGCGTCGAGCGGTTCGCAATTGCCGTTGATAATGGCGTTGTAACGAACTTTTTTCTTGCCGTTTTCTTCGATTTCCTGGTGGGTATAATCGCTCACCGGAATTTCACCCTGCAACAGCGCGGAATTGGTCAGACGCATAACGCTGCCGTGTACGAGCACGTAGCCGTCTTTCGAATTTTCGCCATTGCCATGATGGTGCGGATGAAACGCGGCGGTTGTCGTCAGCGTCCAGCCATGATCGGGGGCGTAAAGAATACAGGGGAGGTGCAGATACGTGTCGCCAAAAATATGGATGGCGTTGGCGTCGGCGATGTGGTGCACGGCGTTTTCGCCGGCATTAAATTCGGCTTCTTCCGAGAGCGAGTGCCCACAACCATGGCTATCATGTGCGGCAGATTCGCTTTGTTCGGCAGAATGTTCGGTCTGCGCTGCTGCGGCAGGGTGTTCCGATGCCTGTTGGGGGTGCTGCGGTTCACCGTGCTGTGCGAAAGCGAAAACACTTAATCCGCTAAAAATCAATGCAATCCAAAACTTGCGAAGGGCTATCATACTTTTGCTAAGGAGGCTCTTCTCCAAATCGGCGGCAAAAGTACGGAGCCCTTTCCGTTTTCAAAAACCGTGAAAAAACTTTTTCCGAAAAAAATAAGGTATGAGAGAAAAAAAACGGGGTTAGACCAAACTTAATTTGGAGGGATGCTTTTCTCCGCGTCCGAGCGCCTCAAAATCTGGGACCCGGCGGCAACAAAAAACCGGCTTCGCCCGAAATATGGGGTGAAGCCGGTCATACATGGGATGATAACGGGTCGATGCGGGAGGATTAGTACATGATCAGTCGACGAACGGCCGAACCGTATGCTGTTTCCAGCAGGTAGGTGTAGATGCCGGGTGTGCGCAAATCATTGCGCGACACTTTCAACTGATTCTCTCCGGCTTCACCGGTGGTAGCGTGCGTGCTGACTTCACGCCCTTCGGCATCGAAAAAACGAAGGATCACCGCAGTAGCTGCCGGAAGCCGGAATCGCAGCAGCGTCATTTCGATAAAGGGATTAGGTGTGTTCGGCAGGAGTTCCAGACCACTGGCCGTGGCAGCGGTAGCATGCTGGAAGGACGGATGAAGATTACTCATAGTATCGGATGCCCTCCTGCGTCCGTGATGGCATTACACGGGCGCCAGAGTGACGATTTAGAATAAAAGATTAGATTAAGACAGTTATGGCGCCGAGCGCCGTCGTACGGGAAACGATAAAAACATATTGCCAAAAGCCGTGCCATTTTCCGACATTTTGGTTTTCCCTTGTTGGTATTCACAAAAAATTAGGGAATACCCGGAGGCGGCAGGGGCTTCGTGCCGGGTTCAGGTGAATAAATAGTTGCACAGCCGGCGCCCTGCCCTTACTTTTGCGGCACTTTGCGGAAATAGCTCAGTTGGTAGAGCACTAGCTTCCCAAGCTGGGGGTCGCGAGTTCGAGTCTCGTTTTCCGCTCTCCTAATTACTGACGGGTTGAGCCGGTACCAGGCCCAACCCGTTGTTTTTTGCTTCAAGTCGGGCTTTATACCTTTGCCTGATGAGAAAATTGTTCTTCACATTGCCGGTTGCCCTGGTGGTCGGTTTGACATGTTATTCTTGTGCCGACCGTGTCGTTGAAGAACCTTCCTCCGACCGGACTAACCAGTTTGCATATTTTCCCTTGGAAATCGGCAGGAAGAACACCTATATAATTGACAGCATTATTTTTTTGCCGGGCTCCGGGGGAATTATTCGTGATTCCAGCCGGGTTTGGCTGCTCGATGCGGTGGCAGATACTTTTAGGGATCAGGAAGGACACCTGGTTTTCGCAGTCGAGCGCTGGGAACGTCGCGGACCCGGAGCAGATAGCGCCTGGCAATACAAGAATACCTGGTTTGCCTTTCGTACGGATGGACAAGCGGTAAGAACAGAGGACAATTTTCGGTTTTTACCACTGATATTTCCGATGGATTCCAGAAGTGCCTGGAACGGCAATGCCTGGATCGATCCTTTCAGTACCATTGAGGTGGGCGGGCAAACGTTGGCGCCATTTCAAGGATGGACTTACCAGGTTGATGAAATCGATATTGCCGGTGAAATTGGCGGGCAAAATTTCGATTCTTTACTTGTCGTAACGGAAGCGGACGAAGACAATTTAATCGAGCGCCGCTTCTCCAGATCTAAATATGCCCGGAATATAGGACTGGTGGAACGCGAAGTGTGGATACTTGATTCCCAGTACTGCAACCAGATGCCCAGCCCACCGGATTGCGCTACCAAACCCTGGTTTGACAAAGCCGAGGCCGGCTTTGTGATAAAAATGACCATCGTAGATCATCAGTAATATTATGAGTGCACAAAACTTTGTCAGTATTGGATTTACAAGAAAAACGCATGGCGTGAAAGGAGAGCTGAAATGCTCCATCGAAGAAGCATTTGAGGAAATAGCGGTAAAAAAAGGCCGGGTGTTTTTGGATATTAAAGGGCGTAAAGTTCCTTATTTCATTCAATCATTGCGCGGAGCAGGCGAGCCCATCGTCAAATTTGAGGATGTTGACAATAGGGAACAGGCCATGCTGTTGCAATCCCGGGAGTTATTCCTGTCCGAATCGGACCTGCCCAGAGGCTTTGAAGTTGAAGAAGAAGAGGGGCTCGTTTATGAACACATTAAGGGGTACCATTTAATTGACAAAACGCAGGGAGATTTAGGTATCATTTCTGAAGTAATTGAAATGCCGCAACAGGAAATGGCTGTATTGCATTATTTGGGCAAGGAAATTATCGTTCCTCTCAACGAACATTTTATTGTCTCAATTGATGACGACCAACGGAAAGTATTGGCTGATTTGCCCGAAGGGTTGCTGGATATGTGAATTGGTAGTTCAAAAATTGTGGTCCCACGTGAATAAAAAGAAAGGCTGTACCGCTACGATACCTGTACTGGACTGGTAAAATCCGTCGGAGAAACCCTGTTTGAACAGGCGTGTATTCAACAGATTAAAGCCCGATAACTGGAAATAACTACGCCATTTGGGCAAAAACAGTGAGGCTACCCCGTCTGTGGCCCAATAGGTTACAGTGGGCCTGTTTGTGCCTAGCGTGCTGGCTTGGTATACATTCAGTTTAATGTCGAATTTGGGAGAGAATCTTGTCAAAAAAGTGAGTGTGGAAAACCAGTTCATGGTTTGCACTTCTTGCTGATTACCGCCTTGCGGGTTGACAGCATGGAAAACCGACAGTTGATTTGACAATAACAGGTTCAGCCAGCCATCGAAACCAGTACCATATTTAAACAAGCCGCTGTATATACGGGTATCCAGTCGGGCGGGTTGGTCGGCATTGACCTGGCTTTGATCCAGGTTTTGAGAGGCCCCAAGCCCTATTTCAAAACGCGAACTTATTGAAGGGAAAAAACGGCTGATGGAGCCTTCAAAATTAAGACGTGAGGTGCTTACTGGCCACAAGCCATCCCGGATCGTCAAGTTGGGCGTTATGGTAAAATGGTCGCTATAATCAACCGGGTTGGACGTAATAGCGGCGCTCAGATTCCAGGAAAATTGCTCTACCGAATTGAAAAACCGGTAAGACACACGGGCATGATGCTCTGGACGCAAGTTCAACGCTGGAAGCCCGCGACTTAGGGTTTGATAATCCGCAAACAGGTAGGACTGATAAATGAGTGAAAGGGATGGCAAGCCGCGCCAGTAAGTATATGAAATATCGAAATTGCTGAGCGGATCGGGCGTGTATCGAAAACTTGCGGAGGCCTCCGGCGCCCAGTAATTCTCTGAAAGGAGGCCGGTAGCCTTCAAACGAATGTTTGAAAACTGGAACCGTAAACGGGCCTGAATAACGCCCCATTGCCTCGACACAGTCGCGCCGGAAAACCATTTTTGGGCAGAAAGCACTTCCGAGTTGAAGTATTCCTGCCCGGGCTGCCAATTTTCGCCGTCGGGACTCCGGAGAACAAATTCGGAGATTAACTGCTCTTTTTTCAGGAGATAACCGGCATCCAGGGAGAAAAAGAAGAGGCCGTTACGGTGCAACCACCGGGAGTTTAGTTTAAAGGCTTGTTGTCGATAAAAGGCATCTTGAGCCAGACTGGAAAAAGAGGAGTCGGTTGCAAAAAAGGCCGGGTAAAATTGGTAGTCGGAAAAGAGATCGCTGTTGTACTGGTAGTCGGCCACTTTGGTCGACACGCTCAGCGTGCTGGTAGAATCGGTGGCCATGGTGTATTCAAAAGAGGCCAGCGAGTTGCTGCTTTTGTCTTTTTGGCGGGTGGCGGCGCGCTGTTCGATGCTGATGGTTCGGCGGTCGAGACTGTTCCTGTATTCCTGTGGAGTACTGTTGAACCTGGCAAAGCCCCGCAGGATATGTCGTTCATCGGGTGCCGTCCATTCTGCTTCGGCCTGCCCGTTAAACAAGGTCCCTTTCTGCCCGAATCTTCGGGATTCAAACAAATCAAGTCCTTCCTGAGCAAGCAGATAATGCGTATCTGTCTGGTTTTCCTGTCGTTGTTTTTCATAACCAGTCCAGGCTGACAGGCGCAACTTAGCAAGCGGCGACAGTGGCAATATCTGACCTGCAAACAGGAGCGCAGAGCGATTGTTGTTTGTGAATTGCGCTGGCAAACCGTTTTGGCTCATTGATGGGACGAAGATGGGCGAACGAGGGTTTAGGGGACTGTCCTGCAAACTACTGTTTCCGGAGCTCGCACCTCGCCCCAATGCGGTGATATCTGACAAATTGCTTTCTCCGGTATTGTTGGCATTGCCGATCAGGTAGAGTTTGTCTTGGCGGCTAAGGCTGAAAAAGTTGACATGCAGAAAACCTTTCAATTCTTCGCCATAACCACTGCCGACTACCATGCTACCCGAATTTGTTCTTTTTTTCTCTTCTTTAAATACCAGATTCAGAACAAGCCGGTCGGACTCCTGAAATCTTTTGAGCAGGGGATTGTCCTGATAGTGCTGTATCGCCTGTACTCTGGCAACGTTGTCGGCCCTGACGTTTCTGGTGGCCAGCTGATAATTCGACCCGAAAAGGTCGTCGCCTTCGATCATGACCTTCTCAACCGGTTGCCCGTTAAGGGTGATTATGCCATTTTCATTGACTTGAATGCCTGGCAGTTTTTTCAGCAGGTCTTCGACCGAAAACTCGGTGCTGTCTGAAAACGAAGCAGCGTTAAATTCGATCGTATCGGATCGAACGACGACAGGCATCGCTTCTGCCCGTACGACAACTTCCCGCAATGGCATGCCGATGGGGGTTAATTTGATACTCAATTGTTTTTCTAATGAATCGATCTCAAGAGGAAATGAGTATGAAACGAACCCGAGACACCGGATTGATAGCCATAAACTATCGACTTGCTTAGTCGAGGCAGTGAGTTGGAAACCTCCTGTCTCATTTGTTGCCGTATATGCTATGATAGAATCGTTGACATGATTGTATACAATAACAGTTGCATAAGCAATTGCTGTGCCGGCGCTATCGCAAACCTGCCCTTTCAGGGTTTGACCTTTACATAATTGATTTAGTAAGATTAAACCAAGAATGGCGCAAAAAGATCGAATTCTTTGGAAATAAAGCATTGGTAATCATTGAATTAGTTGCCAATTTCAATTGTGCCTGGTGCCTTGGATACAGTTATTTGCGAACCCCTTGCTTTTGCCTCTTTCTCCCAGTTAATCATATATCTTTCTTCTTCTAACTGCAAATCTGTATAATTCATGTCTAGGTATTTGCCATGAGGTACTTTGATGGTTTGAGTCAAAGAGGGAGAGAATTCAAGGTTCGAGAATAGAAACTCTATCTGTCCATCAATAGATTTTGCTTCGAGTATAAGGCCCGGCAATCCTCCTAGTTTAAAAGGGCCAGAAGGTATTGGAATGTCAGGTGTGAACCATGCCTCATAGGTGCGGCCCCGAAAATACCCGATTGCTTTTTGGCATTTATACGGACCAAAGCGTTTAAATTCGTTGTAAATAACCCAAGGTATATTGCCCAGTGTATCCCTAACTACCACCATTTTTTTGTCAATGACCGTATGGGTTTTATAATATATTACCCTTTCATTGTGGAGTTTCAGTATGGGGAACCCTTCCGAGTCTCCAACATCGTTTACGGTTAAGCCATCTTCCGCCTTGTAGGATATATTGCCTTTGAAGATATCGCAAAGCGAATAGGATGAACGAGTAGCATTAAAGCATAATTCTGCTTTGCCATTCAAGTGTTTAAAATAAGGGGAATGAATTATTTGCTCATAAACTACTCTTCCAACAGGTATACTGTCTCCCATTGAAATGTTTGAGTTTTGGCTAATAATGTTGTTAGATACGAGTACGTATATTAATATAAATATATTCTTCATATTCTTGAATTTTAAAAATGGAATGCCCCGCATTTGGTTGCCTGCGGGACATTCCTGTTTAACTTTAGCGATTAATTGCTGCTTTGCGGAGTTTTGGTTGGATCGCTGCACCCGCGGCTTTCAAATTCATTAATCAAGCGATCTAATGCGTCGTCGCAATCATAGCCGATTTGGCAAATAAGGACCCCTTTACAAAGGCCACATACAATGCATGGGAATTCTTCTTTTTCGAGAGTTGCTTGTTGAGGAACCGCGGGTGGGTCACCTTTTACAGGCGGATTCGAAGCAAAGGCCATCACGGCGCAAAAGGTGAATGCGAGTGCGAACATGATTTTTTTCATGGCTGATAAAAAGTTGAAGTGTGTGCCTACTCTTTGCAGGATTTTCGGCTTCCTCCTGTTGTCTGGGACAAAAGTGAAAACCCTCGGTCCCAAAAAATGAGACCGCCTTGTTCATAATTTTAAATCAAAAGGCTCCTCGTAATAATAGGTCTGGCGGTCTTTTTCATAGGCGATCGGAGCGCCCATTGAACGCAGGTCGTCCAGGTGGCGAAACAGGGTAGCGCGCGACACCGACATGCGGTCGGCTAGCTCACGGGGCGTACCGGTCGATTTCATTCGGATAAGACCATGCAGACGTTTGATCCGGTTGATGTGCTCGAAAAATGTCATAACGTGGTTCAGATTTAACAGGGAAATATCAAGTGCGTACAGGCATGCCTCACATGGCAACGCCATGCAGCAATGCTCTTTCAAAAGGCCAGTATTACATCGAAATATTGGAACGTTCCGGAGTACGGCAGGCAGGGAACTCCGGGGATGCCGCAATTGCTGACAAATTTAAAAATCGAAGCCGATTCCAGGCAAGAGAGGCCTGAAAAATATTTCAAAAATCAGGGCGGTAACAGCCTTGGTTTCTACCGCAAAAACGGTAATTATTATTTAAAAATAAAAATCGTGCAATGATGAACTAAACGCGCAATGGCCTGCGTTTTTTGTCCGTAAACTCCACTGTTAGCCAATAAAAATTTCATGTATGAACTACCTGACAGAACGCAATGAGCGTCGAAGCCGGCAGTCGGCAATCGTGATGGCCATTCTGCTTCACCTGGGCCTGATCGCCGCAATTTATCTTGCTACCGCCACGCCTTACTCAGCCCCGCAAACCCCCGCCCATCCGGCCTTAAAGCCCCTGCCGACGTCGGATGGCCGTACCGCCGCTCGCTGAACTTTCCCTTAAAGAAAAGCCGCGCATCCGATGTCTCCCGGTGCGCGGCTTTATTGTTACAGGAAATGACAGGCTATCGACTGATAACAGTGGTATCGCGGTCGTAAGCCAGACAGGTGAAAATACCCAAAGGATTACCCGTGCCGCTCACATTGCTTTTGATCGGAGACGGCTGGGCAAACGGATTGAGATTGCCGATAATTGCCAATTGATAACTCTCTATATAGTTGTAATATTCAGGTGTAATGTGGAAGATCGTGTTGAAAACGGTGTCGCCTTCGTGCAATTCGTAACCGGTGCCGAATGCGATGGTCGCTTCCTGCGAACTGCGGTCGGAAAAAATAAAATCCTGGTCCGGTATGCTGTCCAAACTGCTGTAATTGAGCAACCTGCGATAATAATTTTTACTGTTGAGGTCGTCGGTAATATAGGTGAGCACCCGGGCCAGCGTGTCTTTGTCGGGGTTCCATTGCACCACGACACTGTCGATGGGCACAACCGGCAACATGATGGTCGATCCCTGTATCGTGCGCCCGTCGGGCAGTACCACGTTGAGGTCGAAACGTGTGCCCGGCGCAGTGGGTACCGTCTTGGCACTGAAATAATTGTAAATTTTAAAAGGATTGAGCTCGGGGTACAGGAAGTTGCCGAGCGTGTCGGTCACGCCATCGTGGCTGATCGTCACCAGGGCGCCGTCGAGCAGGGTGTTTTGTAAAAAATTCGAGTCCAGCCCGAATTCATCGAAAAACGCATAGCTGCGTGTCAGCAACAAACGGTAGGGCTTGCCGGGTTCCAGATAACACTCGACTACCGGCTGGCGCTCGTATTCGGGCAGGTCAATATCGACGTCGCGGGTAAGGTTGCAGGCCTGAAATGCGAGCAAAAAGAAGGGTGCGATTTTATATAAAATATTGATTTTCATTTTTTTGTAAATAGTTATCCGTTTCCGGACCGGTTTTAGAATTTGAAATTCCAGGTGATGCTGGGCAAAATGGGGAAAAGCGATACCTGCTTTGCCTGAATTTTAGTCGGTATCTCCGGGCCGCCGTCGGCGATCGGTTCGAGGTTTGGATCGATGTACAGGAAGTACGGATTGCGGCGGTCGGTAGCATTGTACACGCTGATGGTCAGGTCGCTTTCGCCCCATTTGGGGTGAAATTTGCGCACTGCGCCCACATCGAGCCGCATGTAAGGCGGCACCCGGAAAGTGTTGCGCGGGCCGTATATTGGCACCACCGTCTGGAAACTGGCCCCGGGCACGTCCTGAAGCGTGTAACGCCCCGAGGGCAGCCAGCTGACATAGCCGGAAGTGTAGGTCCAGGTGGCCGTAAACTGCCAGCGGCGGTTGAGTTCGTAAATGCCGACGATATTGAGGTTGTGGCGGGTGTCGAAGCGCGGAGGGAAGTACGCGCCTTCGTTGATGTCCGGAAAATCACCGCGGCGTACCCAGGCCAGGGTGTAACCGATCCAGCCGGTAAGCCGTCCTTCTTTTTTCTCGATCTCGAGTTCAATCGGGCTGAAAGCATATCCCCTGCCGATACTGAGCTGATTCTCCAGTGCGCCGTCGTTGCCATACAGTTCGGCCCCGTCCTTGAAGTCGACCTGGTTTTGCAGCCATTTGTACCAGGCTTCCCAGGTAATCAGTATCTGACTGTTGAGCAGGTAGGAACTGCCGATCGCAACCTGATCGCTGATCTCCGGCTTGATGCCTTCGGTACTGGGATACCAGATGTCGGTGGGCAACGACAAACCGCTCGACGCCAGCAGGTGCACATATTGGTACATGCGGGTGTAGGAACCCTTGAACGACCAGCGTTTGCTGAGCGAATAATTGGCTGCAAAACGCGGCTCAAAACCCCAGTAAAATGCAGGATCGTTGTGCCAGGCTGAGAGCCGCGCGCCGTAATTGAGTTTCAGTTTGGGGTCAACCGCCCATTCATCGGCCACGTAAAGGCCGTATTCCATTCCGCTGAACCCTTGCCCCGACTCAAAACTGATCTGCCCGTCGTCGCTGCCGGCTTTGAGCCGCGCCACATCGAAACCGTGCCAGGTGGCATTGCCGCCGAAGCGCACCGTGTGGCTGTTGGTCGGCTGATAGTAAAAATCCACCTTGGCGTTGGCGTCGCGCACCTCCGACCCCAGTTTGAACGAGAAGCCGGTGAGCTCGTTGCGAATTCGATACTGGTAGTCGGAGTAAGTAAAGGTTGTATTGGAAAAAAGTTTTGAACCGAAAGTATGATTCCAGCGCGCCGTGCCGGTGGCGTTGCCCCAGTCGAAGAGAAAATCAAAATTTTCGTCCTTGAACTTGAACACGTCGCGACCGAAATAGCCGCTGAGGTACAGGCGGTCTTTGGGCGAAAGGGTAAAATTGACCTTCGTATTCAAGTCGTAGAAATAGTAATCCGGAATTTTGTTATAATCAGGATTGTCTTCATTCGCCCGGTTTACAGCCCTGGTGATGAGGTCGGCATACGTGCGCCGGCCACTCACGATAAATGAAGATTTGTCTTTCTGGATTGGTCCTTCGAGGGTAAGGCGGCTGGCAATCAGTCCAAGGCCGCCCGAACCGCTGAATTTCTGGTTGTTGCCTTCTTTCATGCGCACATCGATGACCGAAGAAAGACGGCCGCCATATTGCGCTGGAAAACCGCCTTTGTACACTTTCAGGTCTTTTACCGCGTCCGAATTGAAGGTGCTGAAAAAGCCGAACAGGTGGTTGGCGTTGTACACGACGGCCTCGTCGAGCACAATGAGGTTCTGGTCGCTGTTGCCGCCCCTTACGAAAAGACCCGTAGTGCCTTCCGACCCCGGCGTGATGCCCGGCTTCAATTGCAGGATCTTGATGACGTCCACTTCTCCGAACAGTGCCGGCAGAGCCTTGGCCTCTCGGGTACTGATGGTCGCGACCGACATTTCGGTGCTCCTGATCTTTTCCTCGAGCGGATTGGCTTTGATCACCACTTCGTTCAGGATCGAGCCTTCGGGTTCGAGCGATATGTCGAGACGGGTGGGGCCCGCCTGGGGTTTTATTTTGGTAAAAACGGTTTGATACCCGATGTAACTGAATTTCAGGGTTACAGAATCTTTTCCGGCAGGCAATGTGATGGAGTAAAAACCGTACTCGTTGCTCACGTTGCCCTTGCCTAGGCCGATGGCTTCCACCGTGGCCCCGATGAGGGTTTCGCCGTTAAGGGCGTCTTTCAACACCCCGCTCACGGTGGCAGTGTTCTGCGCGTGCAAAACAGCGACAGCCGACAGCAAGGCGAATGTCAGGAAGATGTTTTTCATGTGTAAAAATGTTGGGCGGTAATAAAACAGTTGAACCAGAGGGAAGAAAGGCTGGTAAACAGGGTGGAAAAAAACTTTGTTCTGCAAACCTGTTGTTTTAAACAGCTTTAAAAAACAAGATTCGACGAATCGAGGGCCGGTCTCGATTTTTTCGACCCATTCGCGGATGCAAAAGTTTCATGAAGGCGGTGTTTATTTGGTCGGGGTTGCCTGAATGTAAGCGAAACCAAATTTTATCTTTCCTGCCCCGCCGCCTGCGCGGGCTTAGCGGAGAAATGCGCTATCTTTCGCGCCCTGACCCAATGCCTCGCATAAGCCCCCTGGCAGTGCGAGGCGTTACATTGATACCGCTCTGCCATGGACTACTGGAAGTACACCCTGCACACCGACCCGGATACCGCTGAACTCCTCCTGGCCTGGCTGTCCGATTCGGCATTCGATACGTTTGAAGAAACGCCCGGCGCCCTGGTCGCCTACCTGCCTTCAAAAGCCGACGCCCCCGCTGCCGAACAAATGCTGGCTGTTTTGCAAGCCGATTACGGCTTTACGTGGGACAAACAATTCATTCCTTCCCAAAACTGGAATGCCCTGTGGGAATCCAATTTCGAGCCGGTAATCGTCGGCGACTTTTGTGCTGTCAGGGCCGATTTCCATCCGACGCAGACCGGCGTACAACACGAATTGCTCATCAACCCTAAAATGGCCTTCGGCACTGGCCACCACGAAACCACATGGATGTGCCTTGCCGCCCTCGAACGCCTGCCGGTCAAAGGCGCGCGACTGCTCGACTACGGTTGCGGCACGGGCATCCTCGCCATCCTGGCTGCGCGCCTGGGCGCCGACAGTATCGAAGCCGTCGATATCGAAGAGGAATCCTATCGCAATACCCTGGAAAACAGCGCCTTGAATGGTGTGTCAAACCAGATCGTTGCGCGATGCGGCACCCTCGATGCGGTGGAGGGCGGGCACTTCGACGGTATCCTGGCCAACATCAACCGACACATCATACTCGATTCCCTGCCCCGGCTCGCGGGGCTCGTTCGTCCGGGCGGCTGGCTGCTGGTTTCGGGTATTTTGCACGACGACGAAACCGTCGTCACAACGGCCGCCCGGGCGGCGGGATTCACCCAGGGCCGCACCGACCGGCGCGGCAATTGGCTGTGCATCGAATTCATGCGTTAAAAAAATGGCTGGCTGCGCCATTTTTTACCGTTTTTAACGTTGATAAAAGCCGTTTTCCTGCCTAGCATTTATTCTGACATATGACTGCTCGCTACTCCGCCTTATCCCTTGCCCTGCCCCTGCTCTTCCTTTGTTTTTCGTTTGGGGCAAATGCGCAAACAACTCCCTTCTTTCCGGAAAAAGCCGATGAATTCGTGCCCAAACTGGGTGAATTCATGACCGCTTCCAAGCGCCCCGACATGGAGGAGGCTTTTCAGGTATTCAAAAAAAATTACAAAAACGGGGCATTCAGCCCGGCCGATATGCAACGGATCATCAAGGTGTCCAATTTGCTGGCCGAGCAAAAACTGACGGCTTTCCCGTATTACAAAAATTACATCAATGCCGTGTCGGCCGTGCGCAACGACCCGGATACGGCCCTTTTCAATCACTGGTTCGGCCTGACAGAGCAAACACTCGGCGGGCTGGAATCGGGCAAAACCAAACCCATTGCGCAATACCTGCAGTTTTCAGTCGATTTCCTCGAAAACCGATCCTTGCGACAGGGCGAAGCCGGGGCTGTCAACTGGAAAATCAGGGGCGGCAAGTTCGCTTTCGTGTACGAGAACGGAAAGCCTGTGCTGCGCTGCAACGGCGTCAACCTGATCGGGGTCCGCAATGTGGATTCTGTGGAGGTGAAAGCGACTTCCGGCACCTATTACCCCTTCGACAACATCTGGCAGGGCGAAGGCGGCAAGGTAACCTGGGACGAGGCCGGCCTCGATTCCACGGTGTTTGCCGTTATGAGCCGGTACAAGATCGAGACGGTGAAACCCCTGTTTTCCTGCGATACTGTGAGCCTGTACTACCCGCTTTATTTCCCCCAGGGTCCGATCAAAGGCAAGTTTGAAAACAACGTGGTGGTGCAGTCGAAAGGCCAGGCTGTACAGTATCCGCGTTTTGAGTCTTTTGATAAAACATTGAAAATAAACAAGATAGGGGAGGGGGTTGAATATTTTGGCGGCTTTAAATTGTGGGGGAGTTCGGTGTACGGATACGGGGTGCCCGCCGAACCCGCGCACCTGACCGTGTACAACAAAAAGCGGCAACGAATTTTTTACGGCACCTCGCAGTTGTTTATTATCAAACGGGAAGATCGCATTGTGTCGGAAGGCGTGGACTCGAAATTGTTCATGGATGAAGACAGTTTGTTCCACCCCGCCGCATTTTTCCGCCTCGACATCAAAAACCAGGTCATCGAGCTGGCGAGGGGAGAAAAAGGCTCGGAACGCAACCCGTTCTTCTCCTCTTTTTACAACATGAACCTCGACGTGGAGAAAATTTCCTGGTTTGTCAATCAGGACTCTCTCGAAATCGGTTCACGGCCGGGCATGACCAAGGGCGTCGAGCAGACGGTGCGTTTCGAAAGCAGCAACCGTTTCGACCCCAGCGAATATGTGCGTATGCAGAACATTTCGGACCGCAACCCGATCGCCACCCTTTATACGATCTGGCTGGAAAAAACCAAGACGGACATGACCAAGGAGCGCATCGTGTCCGACAATGAATTCGCACAGGCACTCAACCCGAAATTCGATTATTCCAGTATTCAGACCCTGCTGGCCGAGATGGTCGCCAAGGGCTTTATCAACTATTATTTCGACCGCCACGAGATCGAATTGCGCGACAAACTGGTGCACTACGCATTGGCCAGTCAGGGCAAAAAAGATTATGATTCCATCAATATCGAGTCGAAAAGCACGGGCACCAACGCCGAGCTCAACCTGAAAACCAAGGAAACCACCATTTACGAAGTGGACAAACTGGAGCTGAGCAGCCGGCAAAAAGTGGCGGTGAAACCCAATGAAAAGGAAATGACCCTGCTCAAAAACCGCGACATGCGTTTCGGCGGGCGTTTGTTCGCGGGTTTTGCCTTGTTCGAAGGCAAAGACATGCACTTTACCTACGACAAGTTCCAGGTGGAATTCGACTCGGTGCGCCACCTCGATTTTTACCTGCCGACCGGCGAAAAAGACCCCAAAACCGGCGCCCCGCAGGCAACTGCCATGAACTCGACCGTGGAAATGGTCACCGGCATCCTGCTCGTCGACGCGCCCAACAACAAATCGGGCAAGGTGGACCTGGAAATATTCCCCTCTTTACAGTCGAAAAAACCCTCGTTTGTGTTTTATGACAATCCGGCCATCCAGAGCGGGGTGTACAAACGCGACTCCTTCTATTTCAAACTCGACCCCTTCTCCTTCAACGGGCTCGACAGCTACACCGCCGATCAGCTCAAGTTCAAGGGAGAAATGCAGTCGGCCGATATTTTCCCCGTCTTCAAGGAAACCATTGTCGTGCGCGACGAGGATAAATCATTCGGTTTTATCCACAAAACGCCTGCCGCCGGTTATCCGACCTATGCCAAAAAAGGTAACTACACCGGCACGGTCGACCTCAGCAACAAGGGATTTCTCGGGCAAGGCAAGGTCGAATACCTGACGGCCGACATCGAATCGGAAGACATCGTGTTCCGGCCCAAGCAAATGACCTGTACCGCCAAAAAGTTTTTCATGGAAGAAGACCGCAACAGCGCGGTAAAAGTGCCTCAGGCGCGCGGCCAGGACGTGCAGGTAAACTGGCTGCCCTACCGCGATTCCATGTATGTACAGAGCAAGGCCAAGGCCTTCGACCTGTTCAAAGCGGAAGGGTACACACACAAAGGCATGCTCATCCTGACGCCCTCGGGTTTGAAAGGCCGGGGCGAATTTGAGTGGGCCGGCGGTAAACTGACCTCAAAAATCATCTCCTACGGCCCCTTTCAGGCCAGCGCCGACACGGCCGACCTCCAAATCAAGGCGCTCGACGGCAACGGAATCGCCTTCGATTCACGCAATGTGGACGGCGAGCTCGACTTCGACGCCCAGACCGGCCACTTCAAGGCCAATTCGGAAACCGCCACGACTACATTGCCGCTCGACCAGTATAAAACTTCGATGAACGAATTTACCTGGGACATGAAGGCGCAAACCATCAAATTCAAAAGTGATGAGAAGAAGCCGGGCGCATTCGTGTCTATCGACCCCGGGCGCGATTCGCTCAGCTTTGCCGGAAAAACCGCTTTTTATGACATGAAAACCAACCTCCTTAAAATAGGCGGCGTGGAGGTCATCAAATCGGCGGATGCTTTTATTTACCCGGAAACCGGCGATATCGAGATACAGGAAGGCGGCAAAATGACCCAGCTGAAAAATGCCAGGATCGTAGCCGACACCCTGACGAAATACCACACGATCGACAGCGCGACAGTCGATATCGAAGGTAAAAAGTTGTTCAAAGCCACAGGTTACTACCAATACAATATCCCCGGCTATCCGCAGGAGGTGTTCTTCAATGATATCATCGGCGAACGGCGCGGCCCGGGTACCCAGGCGACCAAAAACGTGCTGACCACGGCGAGCGGCGACCTTGCGGAGAAGGACTCTTTCCGGATGGATATCAAAACCTTTTTCCGCGGCAAAATTATCCTCAAATCCAATCAGCCCAACCTGCGCTTCGAAGGTTTTTCCAGGCTCGACGCCGACAAACTACCTAACAATCAATGGTTTGTAATGTATTCGGAGGTGGATAAAAACGACCCGACCATCCGCATCAAAAATGCCAAAAACGACAAGGACGAGCCGCTTGTAGCGGGCTTTTTCGTTTCCAAGGACGTGGGCGAATGTTATCCGCGCGTGCTCTTGCCGCCGTATTCCCGCGAAGACCGCATGCTGCTCAATTGCAAGGATGTGTACAAATACGACGCCAAGACCGACCGCTTTACGTTTGGTGATTCCAGTAAAGTGGCGGGCCAGGCCTTGCGCGGCAGCAAAATGGTGTTCGACAACCGGGTAGGCACCATTCAGGGCGAAGGCCCGCTGAGTATCGGCTCGGGCCTCAAGTACATGAAAGTGACCACTGCCGGCCGCCTGAAATCGGATTTCAACAAACCTGACTCAGTTTTCCATACGGTCACCGGCGAATTTTTAAGCGGTATCGAAATCACCCTGCCTAAAACGCTCTGGGAGGCCATGCTCAACGATATTCGCGCCGCCAGTTTCGACGCGCCGCCCGTGGCCTACGCGCAATACGGGCCCTTTTATCAGGCTGCGCTCGAAGAGTTTGTCAGCGGCGACGACAAAGAGCGCGCCGAGGCGCAGGAAAACCTGAAAAACGGGTTGTTCAACCTCCCGCGCAAAGACAACAAATACAACATCATGCTGGGCCGCCACACCGTGTTTTGGAACGACGAATACCAGTCTTTCGTTAGTACGGAAGACAAGATTCCGCTCATTTCCGTCAACGGAGAGCCCATCGGAAAAATGTTCACCAGCTATGTGGAATACCGCATGCCGGGCAATCAGGACGACCGTTTTTACCTCTATATCCGGGTTTCGTCCGAACTGTGGTACTTCTTCGGCTATCAGGGAGGAGCGCTCAACGTGGTGTCGGGAAGCACGCGTTTCAACGACATGCTCCTTGCCATGAAACCCAAAGACCTGCAGATAAAAATGCCCGACGGGCAGACCTACGAGATCGTACCGGCCAACCCCTCCCTGGCCGATGCTTTCGTCAATCGCGTCAAAGCCGGCCGTACGAAGCAGTAGATCCAGGGCCTGTTTGGACCAATAAAAAAAGGGCCGCTCACAAGAGCGGCCCTTTTTTCGTAACAGCCTGAATGTTTACAGAGGGGATAAAAAACAGCCCTCCGCCCCTTCTCATTTGAAAGGGCAGGAGGGCCCCCGCCTTCGGTTTTCTTGCTGCCGCCTTCGCGGCAGTTCCTGATCGGATATTTCTTTTGGGCAAGCGAACCTGCCCGTTAGTTTTATCGTAGCCAGTCGCGAGGACTGTTGTAATGATTTTCCGAACGCCAAAAAAAGAGGAATGTTTTGGATAAGCGGCGGAAAGTACTTTTTATTTCAAAGTTACATTACTGCAGAATAAGTTTCGATTGTGAGGTACTTATTAATGTTCTGCTGTAAGGAAACCGGAAAGATCTGCGAACGAGGAGAAGCAAAACGACTGATGTGTTTCGTTCAAATCGTTGTGCAAATAAACGCAGTTTTTTTCAATTCATGACAAGTTTTGCTTGCGGCGAACAGAAAAAAGCGTTTTTTTAATTGACGATTTTTTAAAAAGTATTGAGTCTGTTTGACAAAGAGCTAATTTAGGTGGCCTGCATTCCTTTTTTTTCGAGGAAAAAGGGGGCATTTTTGAAAATTCACTAAAAATTACTTTTTGTAAAAATTTTTTAGAAAACGGTCGTTTTTGCGAGAAAGCGGCGGTTAAATCGGGTTAAGCGGTGGAATGTTAAGGGAAAGCGGTTGAAACGTCGATACTTTCTGCGCAGGCAAAATGGCCTTTGGGGCAGGCTTTGAATCCGTGCAAACCACAGGGGCGGCAATCGAGTTGCAGTGGGGTTTCCGCCACCAAACTGTTGTCGGACAAGGGGGTAAACCCGAACGCCGGCACCGTGGAGCAAAAGAAGGCGGAAACAGGCGCATTTACGGCCGAGGCAAAGTGAAGCGGCGCCGAATCATTGACGAAGTTGCGCCGGGCCCCCTGCATCAGGGCTGCCGATTGCAGGAAACTGAGTTGACCGGCTGTATTCACCATGTTGGGCCGCTCGGCTGCCTGCGCAATAACCTCGCAGGCTTCGCGATCGCCCGGGCCGCCCAAAAGAAAAACGCGGGCGTCGGCAGGAAGCAGGCCAATCAGTTTGACCCATTGGCGGGCGGGCAGTTGTTTGGTAAACCACACCGACGTGGGAGCAATGCAAAAATAATTCTTATCGCCACTCAGGGAGCGCGCATGCAGGTAATCTGCGCTGGAGGGGTAAAGGCGCGGTCGCTCGATGGAATCGTCGGTCAGGTGCCGGATCAGATCGAGGTTGCGTTGGATTTCGTGCCTGCCATCGCCGATGTGGTGCCCGATGGCGCGGCTGAACAAAAAAGAGAACGGATTTTTGTCGAAACCTGCTGTTTGCCGGGCGCCGGAAAACGCCGTCAGAAAGCCCGAGGCGGCAAATCGTTGACAATTGACGACCAGATCGTACCGCTCCTTCCGAATTGCGCGCAAGAGCTGGAAAAGGCTGGCGTATTTGCGTTTCTTTTTCTCCCAGATCAATACCTTGTTGAGCAGGGGATGTTGGTCGAGGAGTTTTTCATTGCCCTGACGCACCAGCATATCGATCGTTGCATCGGGGAAAAAACGGTGCAATTTTTCCACCAGAGGAGTGGCCAGTACAACATCGCCGATAAAAGCAGTCTGGATCAGCAGGCATTTCATGCCGCAAAGTTCCACCTATTGAAGAATAAATGCGGCGCGTTTCGGCATTTTACTTGCGTCGGGGGGGCTGAAAATTAGTCAACTGGCCAGGGCATCCCGCCGGCCCGACTGAAGATAGAATTTCACGAGGCCAGCCACGTTTTTCATTTTTAATTTGAGCAACATGTTTCGTTTGTGCGTTTCCACGGTCCGCGGGCTCAGAAAAAGGAGGCGGGCAATTTCCTGGTTGCTTTTTTCTTCGGCCACGAAATGTAAAATTTCCCATTCCCGTTTGGTCAGGACCGGCGAGCCGTTCGGTCGGGTGAAGGCGGGCGGCTCCTGACGATGGTTGTCGGATGGCTCGGGCGGCGCGAGCGAAGCGGCATAGGCATCACGGGAATAGTACGTATTGCCCGACAGGATTTCTTTCAGCGCTGCTGTAATTTCCTCTGCCTGAATGGTTTTGACAAGGTAGCCTGCCGCGCCGGCATGCATCATATCGTGGATGGACTGTGGGTCGCTGGCCGAGGAAAGCGCGAGAATTCGGGTATGGGGCAACAGGCGAAGAATCTGGCGAGTGGCGTCGGGGCCCTGCAATCGGGGCAGTTGTACTTCAAGCAAGACGACGTCGGGCAGCAGTCTGGCGGTTTCGGCAACGAGGCTTTCTCCGTCGTTTACTTCTCCGACAATACATGCCTTCGGCTGCAGCATTTGCTGCAGCATGGTGCGAATACCCAGTCGAAACAAGGGATGCGCATCCGCAATAAGAACTTTAATCGGACGGGATAGATTTCTCATCGGTTTCGAGCGGCATCACTTCCGGGAGAGGTCTTCAGGGGGCAGATTGCCCGGTTGTGGCCGGTATTCCAACGGGCAAAAACCATACCATTGAAAGCCAAACCTGTCTTCCGGCAGCCAGGCAAAAAAAATCTTTATTGTATTGAAAAAAAGTCTTGCAGATATCCCGCCCACCGTTACCTTTGCCCCGCTTTTGAAACAAACCACTTTTGCGGGAATGGCGGAATTGGTAGACGCACACGTTTCAGGGGCGTGCGCCTTCACGGGCATGCGAGTTCGAGTCTCGCTTCCCGCACAAAAAAGAGGCTGTCCGAAAGGATGGCCTCTTTTGTTTTACGGCGATGAGAGAAGTTTCATTGGCGGGCAAGATTGCCTGGGATGCAAGGGATAATCAGGGGGAAATAAGCCCGCAATCCGAAAAGAACCTTTTGCGCTCAATTCCGGATTATTTTGCCGCACTCTGGCCATTTTAAACGGCGCTCCCGGCCGTATTCTCGACAATTTACCCGAATACTCTGCAACATCCGCCTACCTTTGCGTTTGCTGAATCTGATTTCCCTCCTGCTCACTGCCGTATCCTGACTTGATGATCAGCAATCAAATCAGTTTGTCCAAGCATCCGAATTATGCGTTCCACTTTACTGGGCATCCTCGCCGGAATCGCCCTTCCATTTGCTCTTTCCGCCCAATGCGGGCCACTGATTTCCACTTTCCCGTACCATGAAGACTTTGAGGCTGGCCAGGCCGGCTGGCAGGCCGGCGGCCTGAACAACGACTGGACCTGGGGAACCCCGGCCAAGCCGGTCATCAACGCCGCGGCATCGGGCACCAAATGCTGGGTCACCGGCGGCCTGAGCGCTTCTTTTTACAACTTCGGGCAACGCTCTTACGTCGAAAGTCCCTGCTTCGATTTTACCAATTTGCCGCATCCCTATATCCATTTCAAAATCTGGTGGGAGTCCGAACGCCATTTCGACGGTACCAACCTACAGTATTCCCTGGACGGCGGTACTACCTGGACGAATGTCGGAGCAATCGACGACGATACCAATTGCCTGAATGCCAACTGGTACAACTATTCGCCGATAAACTTCCTCAACAACCTGGCAACTGTTCGCGACGGTTGGTCGGGCAATATTCAGCCTTCGGCCGGCATTTGCGTCGGCGGGTTTGGCAGCGCAGGATGGGTGGAAGCCAAACACTGCATGCCTTACCTGGGCGGAGCGCCCAATGTCAGGTTTCGTTTCACTTTTGGGGCAGGCACAACCTGCAACAGTTTCGATGGCGTGGGTTTTGACGACATTTACATTGAAAATGCACCGCCAATTGTCGCAGATTTTACCGCCGATTGCTCCGGCCCCAATACCTATTCGTTTGTGGAAAACTCCACCAATTGCCCGGAAACCTGGTCGTGGAACTTTGGCGATCCGACTTCCGGCGCGGCCAATACGTCCGCAGCGCAGTTTCCTTCCCACACTTTCAGCGCACCTGGCGTGTACAATGTGACCATGAGCGCCGGCAGCCTTTGCAGCGGCCCCAGCGCAACCGTGACGCATACAGTGACGATTCTGGATCTGGGTACGCAATCTGTTGCAACGAAATGCAACGGCGGCGCCGACGGCAGCGCTTCCGTTCAGGTCAGTCCTGCCGTCGGCGGGGCTTCTTTCCAGTGGAATACGATACCCGCCCAGAATACTTCGGTGGCCACAGGTCTTGCTCCGGGTGTTTATTCGGTGACGGTCAGCGCCCCGGGGATTTGTCCGGCTACCGCTACGGCTACGGTTGCCGAGCCCCCTGCATTGCAGCACAGTGTGCAGGTTAACGGGACAAAATGCGGCCTCGCCAACGGCACGGCAACCCTGACAGAATCAGGCGGTACTGGACCGTACACCTACTCCTGGTTGCCTGCTGGAAGCGGCAACGCGGCGACGGGGCTTGCGCCCGGCGCGTATTCGGTGACCATCACGGATAGCCACAACTGTGCGGACACGGCCTCTTTCCTCATTGCCAACAGTCAGAGCCTGCTGGCCGGCATTGCTGTAAGCAACCCTGTTTCGTGCCCAGGAGGGACCAATGGCAGCGCAACGGTCACGGTGAGCAATGCCCTGACGCCCTTGAGTTACGTCTGGTCGGCGCCGGGCAATATGACAGCCACGGCCTCCGGCCTATCTGCCGGCACCTATACAGTCACGGCCACCGACGCCAACCAGTGTACGGCAACTGCAACGGCTATCATCGCCGAACCGCCTGCATTTCAGCATGTTGTAACGACGACACCTGCCCTTTGCGGGGGCGCGACCGGCACCGCGACCGTTGCAGAAACGGGTGGCACTGGACCTTATCAGTTTTTGTGGACCACAGGAGCCGGCGGCAATCCGCACACCAGTCTTGGGGCGGGTAATGTCGGCGTTACCATAACCGATCAGCAAGGCTGTCAGGATACTGCCTGGGTGCTGATTCCCGGGACGCCGCCGGCCCTGGCCGCAATTACAGCTACCGGGCCGGCCAACTGTTTCGGAAGCGCCGACGGCAGTGCAACAGTTGCGCTAGGCAGTGCTTCTCCGGCGGTTGCCTATGCGTGGTCGCCATCCGGCGGAACCAATGCGACGGCCTCCGGCCTGACGGCAGGCAATTACATCGTTACTGTCACCGATGCGAACGGCTGTTCCGCCACGGCAACAGCAACCATAGCCCAGCCTGCTGCTTTCCTGCCCGATATCAGTACAAGTTCCGCAGCATGCGGTAGCGCCAACGGGATGGCTCAGGTCATGCAAACAGGTGGCACTGCTCCCTATACATACGCCTGGCCGCCGGGTACAGGTTCGGGAAATACTGCAAACGGGCTTGCCTCGGGCACGTATCTGGTCACCATTACCGACAGTCATGCCTGTGTGGATGTCGTCGCAGTGAACATCGGCAATATCGGCGGGGTGCAGGCCGCACTCGGCGGTGCCAGCCCTGTGACCTGTCCAGGAGGCAACGACGGCACTGCAACAGTTGTCGCCAACAGCGGCATTTTGCCTTACACATTTACATGGTCGGGGAGCGTTGGTAACGGCGCTACGGCTGGCGGACTTGCAGCCGGAACCTATACCGTGACGGTCACGGATGCATCGGGTTGTATTGCCACAACAACCGCGGTAATCGGCAGTCCTCCGGCATTTCAGCACATGGCGGATGTGCAGGCCATGCTTTGCAGCACGGCGAATGGCAGTATTTCGATCATGGAAAATGGCGGCACCCCGCCATACACCTTCAACTGGTCGCCCGGCGTCGCTTCCGGCAATACGGCCGTCAACCTGTCGGCCGGCTGGTACGACGTTACGGTGAGCGATCAGCATGCCTGCATCGATACCCTTCATGTTTACGTCGACAGCATTCCGCATGTTCAGATTCAGGTGAACAACACGTCGGACGTGTCCTGTTTTGGCGGAAATAACGGTGCGGCAAATGTCATTGCCACTCAGGGCACGCCGCCCTATACCTATGCGTGGCCGGGCGGCGGAAGCGGTCCTTCGGCCAACGGACTGGCGGCGGGAGCATACTCAGTCGTCGTTTCGGATGCCGACGGTTGTACAGCAGGCGTCGTAATAAATATTGTTCAACCAACTGATTTACAACATACTGTTGATATACAGGCATCAACATGCAACCTGCCCAACGGCGCTGTCGGCATCGTTGAAAGCGGCGGGGTGCCGGGTTATTCCTACACCTGGTCGCCATCGACTAATGGCGGCGCCACAGCCACGGGGCTTGCCGCGGGCCAATACGCAGTGTCGATCACCGATCAACATGGATGCCTCGATACAGTATTGCTCAATCTGCCCGGCATCCCTGGCGTACTGGCCTCCGTCAGCGAGGTGCAAAATGTCAGCTGCTTCGGCGCACAGGATGGCAGTATCGAGATAAATGCGAGTATTGGTGTGCAGCCCTATGCTTTTAACTGGTCGGCTGGCGGGGCCGCCGGGCCGATTGCCACCGGCCTGCCTGCCGGATTGTACACCGTCACCGTGACCGATGCCAACCAGTGCACCCGTATTGTTTCTGCGATCATCACACAACCCGCAGCCTTGTCCAATTCGGCGACGGTAACCGATGCCCATTGCTCCGGCGCCAATGGCAGTGCATCGGTTGTCAGCACGGGCGGCACAGGGCCGTATTTTTATCAATGGTTGCCCGCTGGCGGCGACGCTGCCGTGGCGACCGGCCTGTTGCCGGGCAATTATCTGGTTGCCGTGAGCGATCAGCAGGGGTGTAGCGATACGCTGGCCGTTTTTGTCGCCAACTTGCCCGGAGTGGCACTGAGCATTTCGGGGGTGACGCAAGTGAGCTGTTTTGGCGGAAATGACGGGACGGCCACCGCGCAGGTCAGCGGCGGTGTTCCGCCATTCGTGTTCAACTGGCTGCCGGCTGCCGGCAACGGCCCCGTGGTCGGCGGACTGCCGGCCGGGCCTGTCGTGGCAATTGTACAGGATGCCGCGGGTTGTGTCGATACGACCGAGGCGCAAATACCGGCTCCGACGCCCGTGGTCAGTTTGTTGTCCGGTGCGCCGGTTCATTGTTACGGAGGGCACGACGGCAGCATTTCAGTCGATACGACGACAGGCGGAACGGCGCCCTACCAATACACGCTAAATCAGGTTCCGCAGGGCAATACCCTGCAATTTACCGACCTGGAAACCGGTATTTATCTCGTAGAAACGGAAGACGCGCTGGGCTGCACGACTGTGGATACAGTGGAGCTCTCCGCTCCCTTGCCCAATGCTGTGGATGCCGGTCCGGATACCACGATTTTTCTCGGCGAACAGGTATTGTTGCAAGGACAGGCTGATATCCCCTCGACCATTGTGCAATACAGCTGGACACCGGCAGCCGGGCTGACCTGCCCCGATTGCAATACGACCGCGGCACAGCCGCTGGAAACGACCACGTATATCCTGACTGCTGTAGACAGCAAGGGTTGCGTCTGGAGCGACGAGCGGGAGGTGGTCGTTCGGATTGGAGAGATCTATATCCCGAATGCCATACGACCCGAATCCGAGGCGCTGAATGATCGTTTTACGCTGTATGCCGGCAAAGGCGTGGACGAGGTCGTTGACATGCTGATCTTCGACCGCTGGGGCGAACTGGTGTTTGAGAACCACCATTTCCCGCCGTCGCAGGAGTTGTACGGCTGGGACGGCAGTTTTCGCGGGAAAATGCTGGCCCCGGGCGTGTGCGCCTACCTGATCAAAATACGATTGGTCGATGGCTCGGAATCTGTCCTGAGCGGCGATGTGACGGTAGTGCGATAATGTGTTATTTTTCGGAATTTGCCGCCTGAAATGGCATGACGGAACTGATCGTTACACAGGATGGATCACACTCGGTTTTCTCCGAACAATTCGGGGTGACCTACCATTCCCGTTTCGGCGCCGTGACTGAGTCGGCGCATGTTTTTATCAATGCCGGCTTGCGTTATATGGCTGCCGTTCAGCGCGATATCGCAATCCTTGAAGTGGGACTGGGCACTGCCCTGAATGCCTTTATGACCTGGTTGGAAGCCGAGCGCCGCAACCTTTCGGTGCGATACACGGCGCTGGAAGCGTATCCGGTCGGGCTGGAAGAGGCGGAGCAGTTCAACTATGCCGGGCAACTGAAGGCGCCCGAGCGGCAGAAAGATTTTATGGCGCTCCATCAGTGCGCTTGGGGCGTGCCGATGGCCTTTTCCGAGCAGTTCGTTTTTGAGAAAAAACTGCAAACCCTTGAAACGTTTTCCGCCGAGGCAGCCTATGATGTGGTTTATTTCGATGCTTTTGCCCCGCAGGCGCAACCCGAATTGTGGACCGAGGCGGTTTTTGCGGCCATGTACAAGGCGCTCCGGCCGGAAGGCATTCTGGTGACCTATTGTGCGCAGGGGCATTTCAAACGCACCCTGAAAAAGGCCGGGTTTTCGGTGGAACGCCTGCAAGGACCGCCCGGTAAACGCGAAATGACGCGGGCGACCCGCTGATTTTCAAAAAATAATTAGGATTTGTAAATAAGGTTGTTGTAACTTTGCAGCCGCTAAATCGCGGAGTGGAGCAGTTGGTAGCTCGTCGGGCTCATAACCCGAAGGTCGTAGGTTCAAGTCCTGCCTCCGCCACAAAGAAAAAGCCTCGTCAGTTCGACGGGGCTTTTTTGTTTCCTGCCAGCCCCGCGGCCAATAAAAAATGGCATTTCCCACCTTCCGGTGAAAAATGCCAGATATACTCGCTGCTCCTTTAAATCGGATGATCAGGATGCGTCCTTACTGGACGTTGCAGTTCGAATTAGTCGATGTGTCCGAGTTGCCGTACACGGGCGTTCCGGCGGCTACGTTGTAGGTTTTGACCTTGCCGCCGGGCGAGAACGGTTCCCCGCCGCATTCCAGACGGGCGGTTACGGTCAGGTTGGACGGCGGATTCTGGGCCGTCATCGTCCACTGTTGCGTAGAGCCTTTTTTGATGGAAAGCGGGTAGTTGGTCGTGCCGTTGGCATAGGCTTGTTGCAAGTGCCCAACGCCATTACCATCCAGGTAATACAGTTCGAACACCCACGGCAAGCCGTAATTGCTGCCGGCCATATTGGCGGTTACTTTCAGGTTGCAATTGCAAGGTTGGAGACCCCTTTCGTCGGCTTCGTCGCCGGTTTCTGTCGTCGTGATCGGGGTGATAGCGGGGTCTTGTTTAGTACATGAAGCGAGACCGAGAAGGGCAAATGTGCCCAGGAACAGGATGAAATTTAGATTTTTCATGAATGAAGGTTTTTAAAATGATTTCGAAGCAGCGATGACGCCGCAAGGTATGGACTTACATTTAACTTGTATTAATATAACTGCAAATTTTATTAAAATGAAATAAAAAGTGTTTTTGTTTGAAAAATAGATTTTTAAAAGCAATAAAATTGAAAAAAACATAATCGCAGTGGCAGAGTGACCGCCTTTTCCGGCTGCCCGGCCCCCGTGCCCGGCGATTGACATCCCGACATATTCGTGGCCCTCGCTTGCCCGATAATTTACACGGTTTTGACATCCCGCTGCGGTCTTCCGAAAGTGAAACCGCCGGTTTCACCTTACTTTTGCACCCGCCGCAAGGCAGATTTACGGTTTTAAACAAATACGACGGCAAAACACCGGTTTTGCACCTCCCTCCGACCATGCCGCACTGGCTTTCCTTTCATGTCCACCCTCTCGAAACCCCCGATGCCTTTCTGGCGCGCGGCCTGAAACCTTTTCTGGAACAATATATTTGGTCGACCCCTGGCGCACGGGCCTTTTTCGTACGGCAGGAAGACGAGCGCGGGCCTCAAATCCGGATACGCCTTTACGGCCAGGCTGAATGGGCCCGGCAAACGCTACGGCCGGCCGCTCTCGAATGGTTTGCGGCACGCGGGACGGTGGAAGAAGCGGCTTATGTTGCCGAACCCGAGCGCTTTGGCGGACCAGAGGCGCTTAAACTGGCCGAAGAGCATTTCCATTTATCCACCCGGGTCGTGCTCGAACGCCTGAACCGTCCTTATACGCATGGCGATGCGCTGTTCGACACCCTGCGCCTCGACACCATTACAGCGTTTGCCGCAGGCATGATTCGCCTGCAGGCGACCCGCTACTTCGGCCGGTTGTGCGACCAGTGGCTGCCGCTTTTTTTTCGTCCTGAAGGGGAGGAGGTGCCGGCCGATTACCAAATGGTACAGGCCATCAAAGACAGTTTTGATCAAAGCCTTGATTTGCAGAAAGAAGACATCAAATCGGCCCTGGATGTATTGTGGAACGCGCTGGCAGATAAAAAATTTGACAAACAACAACCCGAATGGCAACGCTGGCTACGCGGCAACGAACTCATTTTCAAAGCATTAGGTGATGGTTTGGAAAAAGCACTGCCCAGTCTCATCCACCTCAACCACAACCGCATCGGGGTGAACAACCAGGACGAGGTGTACTTGCTTTATGTGTTGTCGCAGACGCTCTGAACTCAGGCTTCTTCCAGAAACTCCCGCACCACTTCGGCTACTACCTGACTTTGCATGCGGTGGCCCAGCCCCTCGGTTTCGATCAGGCGCGCGCGCCAGGCTTTGGCAATAGCCTTCCCTTCTTCAAGCGGCGCAACGTCGTCGTCGCGGTCGTGTATCACAAGTCCGCGCACGTCGGTAAGCAACGCTGCTTTGCCTTCCACCGAATAGGCCTCGATGGATATGCCGCTCTGGCGGATGATTTCGCGATTGACGGCTGCAACCACGCACTCGTCGAGGCCCAGCAAGGCTCCGAAATCGCGCAGTACGCGGGCCGATTCGGCAAATGAACCCATCACCACCGCTTTTTGCACCCTGGGAGCGCCGAAAGCCGCCATACTCATTACCACGGCAGCGCCGCCCAGTGAGTGCCCTATGAGCGCATAGGGCGTCTCGGTTTCTTTCATAAAAGCCGTCAGGACGCGGCTGAACAAGGGAAGGTTGATAAATTGTCCGCCGGAAAGTCCGTGACCGGGAGCATCGAAGGCCCTCACGGTGAAGCCGGCCGATACCAGTTCCCTGATGTATTTTTTCCAGCGTCCGCTGTTCGATTCCCACCCGTGCAAAAATACCACGCTGCGGCCCTGCGCTGTGGCAGCTGGCTGCCAGGTGTAGGTTCGGATTGCGATGTTTTCCAGCGTCAGCGTTTCCTGGCGTGCTGTGTCGAGAAAACGGCGGTCTTCTTCCCGAAGCCCTTGCTTTCTCGGCGTACAAAACAACCGGAAGGCTGCCCTGCCTGCCAGAGCCGGCGACACTTTGGCCAGCAAATTGATCATGCGACCCACCCGCCGGATTTTTGCCAAAAAGGCTTCGGAATGATGCTGGGACATAGATTTCATCTTGCCGGTTCAAAGCAGTTCGGAAAGGCGGGATGTCGAGGACTTGCATCGTTCGGGCAAAACATCCCTCAAAAAGCCACTGCTTTGAACCCGAAACTTTACTCAAACCGGCGTTTGTAGAACCAGGTGTTGTCGTTGAGGGTAAAACCTACGGTTATGCGGTAATAGGTTTCCTCGATAGGAGAGTCGGCGCCCAGTTTGCCCACTTCGAAAGCGGTATTGATAAAGGAGGTCTGCTGGCGTGGCAGCACGAGCGGGAGCCCGAAACCGAAGCTGAACCCGATATCGTTGAGGTCCTGACCGTTGACCTGGCGAGGGTCCTGGCGGTAGTAAGCCCCGACGCGATAGCGCACCCTTTTTAAATAACGGTTGTAGGAGGCGAAGTCGGGGATATATTCCACGCCGCCGGAAAGGGAGATCGTATTGCGGAAGGGCTGGGCCGGCGGGCGGGCTTCGTTGACGTAGTTCGACCAGTTTTCGAGGCCGAATTGCAGGCCTGCTTTGAATTTACTGGCATTTACGTATTGAATGCCGACGCTGAATGCCGATGGCAGCGTGATGGTTCGGTTGTCGTTGACGAGGTTGAGCAGGGTGTCATAACCCGTGTAGCCGCCGGTAGCAGGCCGTGCGCGGAAACGAAGGATGTCGGTGCTCGCATTGAGGTCGTGGTTGCCTTCCGCCGTGGCGCCGATGGTGACCCAGCGCAGGGGAACGGTTTTGTCTTCGTCGGCGTGTTTCAGGACGAAATCATGCTGGATGCCCACATTCCAGACCAGGCCTTTTATGGCTACCTCGTCGCGGAAAACATCGCTGTATGTGGGGAAGCTGTCGCGAAAATCGGCCCGCGATTCGTATTTGGCTTCGCCGAAATGCCAGCCGAGGTTCAGTCCGAAGGAAGTGTTTTTGTAACGCACGGCATTGCTCCAGTTGAGGCGGTAGGTGCCGCCGCTGCCTTCGAACGAATTGGTCACCTCGCCGAGCTGGGGCAGGGTGTCGCGGGTTTGCACGTTGTAACCGACCTGTGAATAGGGGGTCAGCGTGAAACCCATGCCGAACTGCCACGGCGATTGTTTACGGTCGAGCACTTCGTTGATTGGGCTTTTGAGCGTAAAGCCGAGCGACAGATAGGCGAGGTTGCCGCCCCAGGCGTTGAGCGAGCCGCTGGAGGATTTGTAGGCGCTGTTTTTGGCAAAAAGCCCCACGTCGAGGGTGGTCGTGCGCAGCGAGGCGAACGATGCGGGGTTCATCAGGTTGATATGAAACGGATCGTGAGAAGCGGTGGTCTGACCACCCCAGGCTGCCTGATTGGCAAAATACTGCGGAAGGAGGTCGCCGATGCCGTATTGGGAATAGGGGGAGTTTTGTTTGGGTTGAGCCAGCAGCGCGGCGGCGAAAAGCAAAAGAAGACCGGTGAAGGAAAGTCGCATGGCAGAGAAACCGGGTGTTGAAATCCGGGATGGAAGCTTTACTGGGTTATGTTGTTCAGGTTAAAAGTCAGTATATAATTGAGTCCGTAAAGGGTCAGATCGGGTTCGATATTCAGTCGGGGCAGGTTGAGAAAATCTATTAAAAAGGGCGCATCGCCGCCGGTCAGTACAACCGTCAAGGGCCTTGCCTTTTGCGCGAACAGTCCGGCAAAACCTTCTGTTTCGAGGGCTGCGCCGCGCAAAGCGCCGTTTTGAAGCGCGGTGGTGGTGCTGTTGCCTACCGTTTCGGCGGGCATTTCCAGCGGGACTTCCGGCAAGCGGGCCGTAAAATGGTGCATGGCCTGGATGCGCATGTTGAGGCCCGGAGCTATGTTACCGCCGTGGTACGTGCCGCCTGCATCGATCAGTTCGTATTTGATGCAAGTGCCGCAATCCACCACCATGCAATGCTGGCCCGGGAATAACGCCAGTGCACCCGCTGCCGCTGCCAGCCGGTCTTTGCCGAGCGTCTCGGGAGTCCGGTAAGCATTGCGGAAGGGCAGGGGAGTGGCGGCCTGCAATTCGAAGGCGCCGAACTCATCGCTGAGCATCATGCGGAGCGAGGCGTCGTTGTCGGCAACGGAGGCGAAGATGGCGCCGTCGAGCGGCACTTCGCCCAGCCAGCGGCGCACATCGGCGACCGACCACTGGGTCCACACCGTTTTTTTTACCAGTGTGGCGCCGTCGAAAAGACCGGTTTTGGTTCGGGTATTGCCGATGTCGATAGCCAGTTGCATAATCCGGAGCGGGCGCGAAGTTCCGCTTTTTTCGCAGAAATTCAGTATCCCGGCACAGATATACCGGCAATCGGGGCGGGGACTAGCCGAGGTAGGATTTGAGCGCCTTGCTTGATTTGCGCAGGCGGCGGATGGCGCGTTCCTTGATCTGGCGGACGCGTTCGCGTGTAAGGCCGTATAATTCGGCGATTTCCTCGAGGGTCAGTGCCGGGTATCCCTTGAGGCCGTAGTAGGAGGCGATTACCTCCATTTCGCGCGGTGAAAGCATGGCCAGGCCGTGGGCGACTTCCTCGCGCAGCGATTCGGCCATCAGGTTGAGGTCGGGTTCGGGAGCGTCGTCGGAAGAATAGAGGTCGAGCATGGTGGCGTCGCTGTCTTCCGAGTTGGCGATCGGCGCGTCGAGCGATACGTGGCGTACGGTGCTGAGCATCATGGTTTGCACTTCGCGAGGCGACATATCGAGCAGGTCGGCCAGTTCGTCATCGGTCGGTTCGCGCTCGGCGAGCTGAACGAAGTGGATATAGGCTTCGTTGACTTTGTTGTAGGAGCCGACCTTGTTGAGCGGCATGCGCACGATGCGGCTGTTTTCGACGATGGCCTGCAGGATGCTCTGGCGAATCCACCAGACGGCATAGGAGATGAATTTAAAACCTTTGGTTTCGTCGAAACGTTTGGCTGCCTTGATCAGCCCGACGTTGCCTTCGTTGATCAGGTCAGAAAGGCTGAGGCCCTGGTTTTGGTATTGTTTGGCTACGGAGACGACGAAGCGGAGGTTGGCCTCGGTCATGCGCTCGAGGGCATCCTGGTCGCCTTCACGGATGCGACGGGCCAGCGCGGCTTCTTCCTCCGGCGTGAGCAGGGGGATTTTGCCGATGTCGTTGAGGTACTTCTCCAGCGCGAGGCTTTCGCGGGAGGTGATTTTGTGGGTAATTTTGAGCTGGCGCATGGCGAACTGCGTTAGTGTTGCCGTTTAAAAACGTTTGGGGGAAATAAAGTTTCTTATTTGATCTGAAAAATTTGCATCCGGGTGGCTTTTCTCTCAAAAAAGCCTTATAAAAAATCAGGGGGAAAAGGTAGCGCAATGCTGCTGATTATTCGGGAAAAAGGTGTCATAAAACGTCTGAATGCTGCCCGGCGGGTGCAGGTATTTTCTCAAGATTAAGTTTTATCGAAAAGTTGGACGGCGGAAGCGGTTTTTTGGGCCGGGCGGCCTACTTTTGTCCTGTTCTTTTTTAATCCCTGTTTAATAATCTCATGACTAGTTTGGCAGTTCCTGCTTTCCGCATTTTTCAGCCTGTCGCCGTTTTTCTCTCCTTAATGACGGGCATTTTCAGCAAAAAGGTTTGCCGGCCACCAAAATAGTCAGTTCCCCTTGGGAACAGATGATTTTCCGTTGCCCTTTTCAACTTGCCGCGGCGCAATCGTGCCGTGTGATATTATCTTTTAATACTTGCTCATGAAAGGTTTTTGTACCCGGTTTCACTTCTCGATTTCCTGTCTCGCAGCGTTATTGCTGGCTTTTTCTGCCGGTACGGCCTCGGCACAGGTAAAACTGTCGAACGGCAGTAACTCTTCCACGATCGATTTCAGCAGTTCCATGCCCGTCTCAGTGGGTACCAATCCCAGTACGGCGTTTACCGGGAGCGGGTTCTCGCCCGACCCGACGACCGCCGGCCGCCTCAATTCCAACGCCTGGGCCACCACCGGCTGGAGCGATGGCGCGCTGGCATTCGGCGGCACCAACACGACGGGCGACCATGCCCGCGGTTCCGTTTCCACAGCGCAGACGACGGGTGGTTTTTATGCCTTCACAGGCACGCCGCAGTCGGTTGCCAATCCCTGCCTGATGATTCAGCCCGGGGGTAGCGATTGGGCGCCGGGTACGCTTACGCTCCGGATCGAGAACACGGGTACGACCAATATTACGCAACTCGTGGTTTCGTACAACATTTATATTCGCAATGACCAGGGGCGCTCCAACTCCTTTAATTTTTCGCACTCTGCCGACAATGTGACCTACACGCCCGTCGCAGCGCTGGATTATACTTCCACGCAGGTTGCCGACGCCCTTGGCTGGGTATTGGTCGGCTCACCGCCTTCCCGCTCGACAACCATCACTGGCCTGTCCATCGCCCCGGGCAGTTTTTACTACATTCGCTGGAGCGGCGCCGACGTGTCGGGCTCGGGCTCGCGCGACGAGTTCGGCCTCGACGATATCGCCATTACGGCCACCTTCGCCTGCTCGCTGAACAGTGCCGGCCTTGCCAATGTGCATTGCGAAGACAACAACGAGACCCCGGGCAATTCTTCCGACGACTATATCTGGTTTCAACTCAACCCGACAGGGGCCAATTTGGGCACTGGCTACAACGTGACGGTTAGCAGTGGCTCTGTTCTCCTCAATGGTAATACTCCTGCCAATGATGTTCCTTACGGCATTACCAGTTCTTTCCGTTTGCAAGCCGGTTCGGCCGGCGGCGGCAACGTCACGGTTACCGTGACGGATGTCAGTGGCAATTGCATGATCAGCGCATTGATCACCGATCCCGGCTCCTGTTCGGCCGGCGTTTGCTCGATCAGCAGCAGCGGACTGAGTGATGTGGCTTGCAACAACAATGGAACGGTGCCGAATGCAACCGACGACTACATCACATTCTTTCTGAATCCCAGTGGTACCAATACCGGGCCGTCGTACAGCCTGTCGGTCAGCAGCGGCACGGTAACAAAGATCGGTGGAGCGCCCGCTACCAACGTGCCTTACGGGTCATCTACCCAGTTCCGCCTTCAAAACGGGTCGGCAGGCGCCGGCAATGTGACGGTATTTATTACCGATGACAATGATGCAGATTGCGTGTTATCAGTTCCAATCACCGACCCCGGTCCCTGTTCCGCGCCTGCTTGCTCCTTGTCGGTCAGTTGCCCGCCTCAACCAGCCGGCGTGTTCGATTGCAACAATCCTTTGCCGGCAGCAGTGACTACCGAAGCGGCTTTTGAGGCTCTTGGTGGTAATATTGCGGACAATTACTGTGGACAGATCGTTATTACTTCCATTACTGCTTCGATCAATAATTGTTCTTCCACCTCGGTCGCCCGTACCTATACCATCTTTGATGACCTTGCGCCTTTCAATGGGATCAAAGACCCCAACGAGCAATCTGTCACCTGCACCCTTAACTACACCTACCAGCCCGACCAGACGCCGCCTACGCTGAACGGGCCATTCCCTCAGAACGTTACCATCAACTGTAACGATCCTTTGCCTGTGCCTGCCACGCTTACGGCTACCGACAATTGCTCGGGTATGCCCACGGTAAATTATGCCCAGACGATGGAGGCAGCCGGCTGCGACCAGGAAAAATTCATATACCGCACCTGGACGCCCGTGGATGCCTGTGGCAACCCCGGCGCTCCCTATACACAGACCATCAGTGTTGTCGATAATACGGCCCCTGTGTTCAACCTGCCTTTGCCGCAGGATGTAACGGTTGCCTGCGGGGCGCCGGTACCCACCCCTGCCATCGTTACCGCTACCGACAATTGTGATCCGGGCAATGCTCCGCCGGTGATCTGGATCAATGAATTCCATTATGATAACGTCGGTACTGACGTGGGCGAGTTTGTTGAGGTAGCAGGCTCTGCCGGCCTTGACCTCACGCAATACGCCATTTATCTTTACAACGGCACCGGCGGTGTTGTCTATGATAACGACGTGCTTTCGGGAACGATCGACGATGAAGGTAACGGCACCGGCGCCGTCGCCCTGTCTTATCCGGCCAACGGCATACAAAACGGCCCGCCTGACGGTATCGCCCTCGTTCGTTTGCCCAATACCGTGATTCAATTTATCAGTTATGAAGGGGTAATGACCGCTACCGATGGCCCGGCGGCAGGTATGACATCCCAGAATATCCCGGTGTCCGAGCTGGGCTCCGAAGCAGCCGGTCTGTCGTTGCAACTGACAGGTACCGGCAACAGCTACGCCAACTTTACCTGGACCGGCCCGATCGCCGCTTCTCCGGGCACCATTAATGCCAATCAGACCGTACAGCCGCAAATGGGTGTTATTACGGCTACCATGGTTGAAACAACCATGATGGGCACCTGCACAGGCTCGCTTACGATTAAACGCACCTATACCGCAAGCGACGATTGTGGTAATCCCAGTGTATATACTCAGACCATTAGTGTTGTGGACAATGTTGCGCCGGTATTTGCTCCGCCGCTCCCGGCCAACATCACGATCAGTTGCAGCGACCCTGTACCGCCCGCGGCCACGCTGGTTGCGCTTGATGCCTGCAGCCAGGCCATGCCCCAGGTTTGGATCAACGAAATTCACTACGACAACACCGGCACTGATCAGGGCGAGTTTATTGAAATCGCCGGCCAGGCTGGTACCGACCTGTCACAATACACGATTTACCTGTACAACGGCTCTACCGGCGCGATGGGCGGAGTCTATAGTACCTTGGTACTCAGCGGCCTGATCGACAACGAAAGCAACGGGCACGGCGCCGTCGCCTTTACTTATCCGCAGGATGGTATTCAGAACGGTATCTCTGACGGCATCGCCCTGGTGAAAGGGGGCATGGTCATTCAGTTCCTGAGTTATGAGGGCGTCATGACTGCTGTGGGCGGCCCGGCCAACGGCCAGGTTTCGACCGATATCGGCGTGGCGGAAAGCGGTACCGATCCGGTGGGCTTTTCCTTGCGCCTTACGGGCAACGGTAACCAGTACAGCGCTTTCACCTGGAACATTCCTGCCGCGGCAACGCCCGGTTCCATCAACCAGGGGCAAACCTTCACGCCGATTCAAAACGGCATTCCGGTCATGTTCACGGAGACGATGACACCCGGCAGCTGCCCTCAAAACAAAACCATTACCCGCACCTGGAAAGCAAGCGACGCTTGCGGAAACATGGTGCAGCATACGCAAACCATTTCTGTTGTTGACAATACCGGTCCGAACATCACCTGCGCTTCCATCACGGTCAGCCTCGATGCTTTTGGCAATGCGAGCGTGACCCAGGCGCAGCTCGTTCAGTCGTTGAGCGACAACTGTGCTGCGACCAATACCCTTACGGTAACGCCCGCCGGCCCGTTTGTATTTACCTGCGCCCAACAGGGTACGACGGTGCCTGTCGTTCTTACTGCCAAAGACCCATGCAACAACTCGTCGAGTTGTACTGCCCAGGTGACGGTCAATCCGTTTGACCGTTGTGTGCCGAAAATTTTGATCGTTGACCCGTGCATTTGTAAAAATAATGCCACCACCCTGACCAATGGCCAGTTTGGTGAAAAAATCAAGGTCGAATCACTGGCCGGTCAGACCTGGACGGTTATCGCTGTGAATGGCTTGTACTCCATTGCCAGCCTGGCGCCGCCTTCTGCGCCTACACCTATTGCTATAGGTACCCAGCTCTACCAAAACCCGGCCAACAGCGGCGATTATTATCTGGAAGGTATTCACGTGGATGCCATTGGGTACAGCGTTACCGTACGCAACAACCTTGGCCAGACCCTCACTATCGGTAACAGCTGCCAATACCCCAACCCCTCGATCACTGCCGACCTGTCGGGCGACTTCTGTATCTTCTCCGATCCGGTGGATCTGACGGGCAACCCGGGTGATGCGAACATCGTGTCGGCTGTGTTTACGGTCAATGGGGTTCCGACCAGCACTTTCGATCCGAGTCAGGGCCCCGGCCAGTACGAGATCGTGTACACGGTCGATGGCGGTGTGCCCAAGGCTGCCGGTCCGAACGACCCGGGCTGCGTTCAATCGGTTAAAACTTATGTAAACGTGGTGGCTACGCCTTCCTCGCTGGTCTGCAACGACCTGGTGATTGTTTCGGTGAATGAAGACTGCGAAGCAGAGATCAACCCGGACATGATCCTGGAAGGTACCTACGGCTGCTATGACGACTATATCGTTGAACTGGACAAAACGATCCCGTACGGCAACGGTCCGTGGGTGCCCGGTTTTGTCAATGCTTCGGATTTGGGTAAAACCTATCAGGTGCGGGTGACGCACCTGGTGAGCGGCAACAAGTGCTGGGGCAATATCAAAGTGGAAGACAAACTTCCGCCGGTACTGACTTGTAAAGACATCGATTTGAACTGCGCCATCACGCAGTACGACCCGGCCTACCTGAACGATGTGCTGGTGCTGACGGATGCCGCGTATCCCTCGGTTTACGAGAACTGCGGGCCGTACACGCTGACCTACTCGGACACGTGGTACGACACCGATTGCAGCGACCCGAACGATCTTTCGGCCTACGTGAAGCGGGTGTGGGTCGCCACCGATGCTTCGAACAACACGGCATCGTGCACGCAGTACATCTACTTCGAGCGCCTGCACGTGTACGATGTGCAGTTCCCCTCCGATGTTACTGTTTCGTGCACCAACGGTGTGACTGATCCTGCAGTGACGGGAGCCCCTTATGTAACGTTTGGCAACCTGGATGTGAAGTTGTACCCGAACACGACCTGGTGCGAACTGGGTGTGGTGTACGTCGACCAGATCATCCCGGTCTGCGACGGGTCGTACAAGATTCTGCGCAAGTGGACAGTAATGGACTGGTGTCTGCCGACCTCGCCGTTCCCGCCGACCACCAATCCGCAATATTACTTTCAGGTAATCAAGGTGCTGGATGAGACGGGCCCGAGTTTCACCTGCCCGTCGAACCTGACGGTGGGTACCGATCCGTTCAACTGCTGCGCGACGGTGAACCTTCCGGATATCATCATCACGGACAACTGCTCGCGCATCGACCATATCACGGCCAAAGTAGTCACGCATGATTTCGAAACCGGTGCAACTTTAGCCACCTACACGTTTGGCGGTTCGCTGGAAGACTTCCCGGGCAACAACTACTGGACGAGCGACACGCTGGGTGTGTTTGGCTACACGCCTGCCTGTTTGCCGATCGGTACGCACAGCGTGACGTACACGGTGACGGACAACTGCGGCAACCACACGACCTGCACATTCAACCTGACGGTGCGCGATTTGACGCCTCCGTCGGCCAACTGCCAGGAATTCACGACAGTAGCGATCAATGTTGACGATCCGTTCGACTGCTACACGCCCGCCAACGGCTGCGAAGGCGCCGGGGTGACCTGGGTGCCGGCCTCGTCGTTCGACTCGGGTAGCAATGATAACTGCGGTCCGTTCAAGTTGACGATCCAGCGGATGTCTCCGTACTCGGATTGCATCGAGGCTTTGAATGAAGATCCCGATTGCGGCGGCGATGAATATCAGATTGCAACGGCTGAAAATGATTCGATCAAGTTCTACTGCTGCGAAGTCGGTACGACGCAGACAGTGATTCTTACCATATATCAGACAGATGCAAACGGCAATGTTGTCTTCCTTCCGGATGGAAGCCCGATTTCCAACCAGTGCATGGTCCAGGTGGAAGTACAAGACAAGATCAAACCGGCTTGTCTGCCTCCGGCGAACACGACGGTATCGTGCGAGAACTTCGACCCGAGCCTGTGGGCTTACGGCAAAGCTACGCCTTACGACAACTGCTGCCTCGACACTTCGAAAGTATATCAAGGCCAGTGCGGTTTGACGCACAGCGCCAACTACTCGCTGTTCGACACGGTGTGCAACCGGGGTACGATCACGCGCACGTTCCGCGCTTACGACTGCCACGGCTTCTCGAGCCAGTGCACGCAGCGCGTGTTCGTGAACTACGAACAGGACTACTTCGTGCGCTTCCCGAACGACGTGATCGTGACGGTATGCGACGGTACGGGTAACTACGGCGAGCCGACGTTCTTCGGCGAAGACTGCGAACTGCTGGGTGTATCGTTCGAAGACGAAGTGTTCACGGTCGTACCGGACGCATGCTTCAAGATCGAGCGGACGTGGACGATCATCAACTGGTGCACGTACAACACGAACCTTCCGTGCGTGTATGTACCGAACCCGAACCCGAACCCGATCACGAACAGCACGCAGAACCTGCCCGGCCCGATCGTATCGGCGCCCGGTACGCCGGCTCCGTGGGCTCCGTCGAACATCAAGGTGAACCCGAGCGACGCTACGGCAACGAACTACTCGGTGTTCTACACGGGTGGCACGTACAACGGCACGACGATCCCGAGCATCGCCAACAACAACTGCTTCGTGTACAAGCAGATCATCAAAGTGATCGACACGCAAGCGCCGACGGCGAACTGCCCGGCCAGCCCGGTTGAATTCTGCGACCTGACGGTGAACAACCCGCAGTTGTGGAATGAAATGTACTGGTGGGACGGCGTGATCGGCCAGCACGACCTGTGCGAAGGTCCGAGTGACCTGAACGTGACGGCAACCGACGCATGCTCGGGCGCCAACATCAACATCGAATACCTGTTGTTCCTCGACCTGGACGGCGACGGTATCATGGAGACGGTAGTTTCCTCGACCAACCTGCCTGGCATCAACAACGTACAATACGGCAACGCCTCGAACCCGAACTTCTCGGGTGGCACGCCGCGCGCCTTCGACGAGCGCGGTGTACCGACGAACCAGAAGTACCGCTTCGCAATCGACCGCGTGAAATCTGGCAACAACGTAACGGCTTATGTCCGCTGGGATACGCAGGCCGCCCAGGCCAACTCGACGAACACGTCGGTTGACGGTGTGGTACCTGAACTGCCCTACGGCACGCACAAGATCAAGTGGATCATCTCGGACGGTTGCGGCAACCAGTCGGTATGCGAATACACGTTCGTAGTGAAAGACTGCAAAGCGCCGACGGTGGTATGCTTCAATGGTCTGAGTGTGAACATCATGCCGACGGGCATGGTAACGCTGTGGGCCACGGACTTCCTGCAATACGCCGAAGACAACTGCACGCCTCCGACGCCTTACACGCCGGGCAACCAGTTGAAATACGCGATCCGCAAGTCGGGTCAGGGCACGGGCTTCCCTGTTGACGCCTTTGGCCAGCCGATCACGAATGTGACGTTCACGTGCGACGAAGTGGGCACGCAACCGGTAGAGTTGTGGGCACAGGATGCCGCCGGCAACGCCGCATACTGCGAAACGTATGTGATCATCCAGGATCCGTTCAACAACTGCGGTGGCAACCCGATCTCGGTGGCCGGTCAATTGAAGACGGAACCGCTCTCGGGTGATCAGGGTGTAGAAGACGCACAGGTAGAACTGGCTGGCACGCCTCCGAACGGTCTGCCGTCGATCAATGCCCTTGGCATCTCCGACAACGCCGGTCAGTACCTGTTCTCGAACTACCTGCCGCTGTCGACCGACTACACGGTAACGCCGGTGAAAGACGACAACCCGATGAACGGTGTATCGACGTTCGACCTGGTGCTGATGTCCAAGCACATCCTGGGCATCGAGCCGCTGAACTCGCCGTACAAGATCATCGCTGCCGACGTGAACAAATCGAACTCGGTGACGACGTTCGACATCGTTGAACTGCGCAAGTTGATCCTGGGTATCTACACGGAACTGCCGAACAACACCTCCTGGCGCTTCCTGGACAAGGACTTCGCTTTCAATGACGCAACCAATCCGTTTGCAAGTGTGCCGTTCGCCGAGAACATCAGCCTTGGCAACGCACTGGCCAGCCAAATGGGCGACGACTTTGTCGGGGTGAAAATTGGCGACTTGAACGGCTCCGTATTGGCCAATGCCAACCAGCAAGCCGAAGACCGCACGGCCGGCACGCTGCTACTCGACGTGGAAGACCGCGACGTGAAAGCAGGTGAAGTGTTCGACGTGACGTTCCGCACGGCCGAGCAGGTACAAGGCTTCCAGTTCACGATGAACCTCAACGGCCTGACGGTTGCTGATATCGTGAAGGGTGACAAAGTGAGCGCCGACAACTTCGGTGTGTTCGCTGATGCCCTGACGACGTCGATCGACGGCGCTGCTGAGTTCACGGTGAAATTCCGCGCCGACAAAGCCGGCAAGTTGAGCGAAATGCTGCAACTGTCGAGCCGCATCACGCGCGCCGAAGCTTACAATGCCAACGGTCAGAACCTGGAAGTCGCGCTGCGCTTCTCGGGCCAGACGATCGCCGGTGTTGGCTTCGAACTGTACCAGAACCAGCCGAACCCGTGGGTAGGCCGCACGATGGTGGGCTTCCACCTGCCGGTTGCTGCTACGGCTACGCTGACGGTGTACGACGAAACGGGCCGCGTACTGTTCACGCAGAAAGGCGACTTCACGAAAGGCTACAACGCCATCTCGCTGGATCGCGCCATGCTGAACACGACGGGCGTGCTGTACTACAAACTGGAAACGGCTACGGACAGCGCGACGCGCAAAATGATTCAGACGAAGTAATCGTCAAGGGTTTTATTAAGCATATGGAAAGCCCGTCTGACTGTTTGTCGGACGGGCTTTCCAATTTTCAACAGTCCGTATTCTGCCATTTGCCCAAAAACAGACAGGCTGCATTGCCAAGCGGGACGGATTTATATCAAATTCTCACGGGAGACGTTGTTAGAAAGCCAGACGGCCCCGCGCTGCAACAATCAGTTCTTTTTACCCCTATTTTTGAGCCGAACAAAAAACGAATGCTCCCCGCCAGCAGCCATATTTTTCTGCGCTTTCGCACAGCGCTTGCAAGCCTGAGCCAGCGATGGATCAGCCTGGTTCAAAAGCGACCTAAAACTTTTGCAGTTCTGGGCTTGCTGTTCGTGATCTGGCTGTTTTGCCTTCCCCGCCCATTGTTTCAGCAACCGCTCAGTGTTGTACTGGAGGATTTTCAGGGCGACCTGCTCGGAGCGCGTATTGCCACCGACGGCCAGTGGCGATTTCCGCAGGGCAAAACAGTGCCCGAAAAATACGCCCACTGCGTAGTGCTTTTCGAAGATCGAAGATTTTGGTGGCACCCGGGCATAGACCCGCTCAGCCTGACAAGAGCCGTTTGGCAGAACATGAGTCAGGGGCACGTGGTAAGCGGGGGCAGCACGCTCACGATGCAGGTCATTCGTATGTCGCGCGGCAACCCTCCCCGTACGGTCGGGGAAAAAATCGTGGAAATGTTCATGGCCACACGGCTGGAACTGACTTATTCCAAAAAGGAAATCATGGGGCTTTATGCAGCCAATGCGCCTTTCGGCGGCAATGTGGTCGGCCTGGAAGCGGCGGCCTGGCGCTACTTCGGCAAACGCCCCGATCAACTCAGCTGGGCAGAGGCAGCCACGCTTGCTGTTTTGCCCAACAGCCCGGCTCTGATCCATCCGGGACGCAACCGGGGAAACCTGCTGGCCAAACGCAACCGACTGCTCGACAGGCTGTTAGCCGAAAAAATCATCGAACCATTCGATTGCTCCCTGGCCAAAGAAGAGCCTTTGCCCGACCAGCCGCTCCCGCTCCCGCAACTGGCGCCGCATTTGCTCGACCGGCTTTCTTCACAGGCCGACAGTAAAAATTTTCGCTTTCAAACGACCATCAACCGCGACCTGCAACAGCGCGTCACCGATATTCTGGCCCGCCGGCAAAACCTGTATCAGGGCAATGACGTGCACAACCTCGCAGCCGTGGTGATCGATGTGCGCAGCGGCAACGTACTGGCCTATGTAGGCAATGTCGTCGGTTCGGGCGCAGAACACGGAGAGGCCGTCGACGTGATTGCCGCCCCCCGCAGTACTGGAAGTATTCTGAAACCCTACCTGTATGCCCTGTCGCTGGAAAGCGGGGATATTTTACCCAAAAGCCTGCTCAGGGACGTGCCTACCCAGCTCGGGCGCTACAAACCTGAAAATTTCCATGAAACCTACGACGGCGCCGTACCGGCCCGGCGGGCGCTCATCCGTTCGCTTAATGTGCCTTTCGTGCTCCTGTTGCAGCAATACGGGCTGGAAAAATTTCACTTCAACCTGCGCAGGCTGGGCCTCGGTACGATTAATAAAAGCCCTGATTATTACGGCCTGTCCCTGATACTCGGCGGCGCGGAGGCCAACCTTCTCGACATCACGAACACGTACGCCTGCATGAGCCGCGAACTGGGGGCTTTTTACGAGCGCAATGGCCGCTATGCTGCCGATGATTTTCGGCCGCCCAATTTTATTGCCCGTGCCCATGCGCCGGCGCGTCGGAATGCCGATCTGAAAGATGCGCCTTTGCTGAGCGCGGGCGCCATCTGGTTTACTTTCGACGCGATGCAGGAGGTCGAACGCCCCAACAGCGCGGGCGAGTGGGAACTGTTTCAGGCAAGCCGGCGAATTGCCTGGAAAACGGGTACGAGCTTCGGCTTTCGCGATGCCTGGGCAGCCGGCGTCACGCCCCGTTACGCTGTGGGTGTATGGGTGGGCAATGCCGATGGTGAAGGCCGCCCGGGGCTGATTGGTGTCGAAATGGCAGCGCCTGTGCTGTTTGAAATATTCGGGCAACTGCCCGGCGGAGATACCTGGTTTGACCCGCCTTACGACGACATGGTGCAAATCCCCGTTTGTCGCCAAAGCGGCTACCGGGCCGGAGAATACTGCGAGGCAGATACTGTATGGGCGCCACGCTCGGGCCTGAAAACCCGGGTTTGTCCCAATCACCAATTGTTGCACCTCGACCCCAGCGGGCAGTGGCAGGTCAACAGCGATTGCGAATCGCCGGCCAATATGCAACACCAACCCTGGTTTGTCCTGCCGCCGGTAGAAGAGTTTTATTTCAAACATAAAAATCCCTCCTACCAGTCGCCGCCGCCGTTCCGGCCCGACTGCATCGCCACGAACGAAGCCCAGCAACAGACCCCCATGCAACTGATCTATCCCAAACAGGCGACCCGGATTTACGTGCCGGTCGATCTGGATGGCAAACTGGGCAAAACCGTATTCAGGATCGCGCACCGCAACACGGAAAAGGAAATCTACTGGCACCTCGACGGCGTGTATCTCGGCAGCACTCGTACGTTTCACGAAATGGCGCTCCAGCCCTCGGTAGGGAAACACGTGCTGACCCTGGTGGATCAGGATGGCTACCGCCTCGAACAACAGTTTGAAATCATCGGAAAACCCGACCGCTGACTTTTTTCCAATGTCAAAAACCAAATTGATACCATGTACCCTGAAATTTTAGCCGTCGCATTCACCCTGTTTTTATGGCACTACCTGAATAGTAAAAATGCAGCCCTGAGGCGCCGCGTTTATTCGAAATACGTCAGGATCAAAGACAGCCATTTGCAGGAACAGACCTTGCAAACGATCGAGCAGCGCGCGCGTTTCAACTGGCAAAAGGTTGTACTGCTGCTCTATCTGGTCGGCTCCATTTATTTCCTCGCCTATGTGCGCCATGCCGGGCAATCTGCCAGGTTCTGTATCGGCTTTCTCTTGGGGCTGTTCGGTATTCAACTGGGGCGGCAAATTTTTAACTATTTGTATTTCAGATATTTGGAACGCAACCCCCACGCTGTGGAAGGTGAAATACTGTATTCCGGCCGAACGCTTTATCTGGTAGGCATTTGGGAAATGTTTCTTCCTGCTCCGCTTGTAGCCGTGCTGGTATGGCAATATCCTGATGAATTCAGCTGGGGGCTGGGAGCCGGCTTCGCTATGCTCTGCCTGATACAGATATTCCTGAGCCGGCTCCGCCGCGCCGCATAACATCAGCGATCCAGCAAAATCATTTTTTGAATCTGGTGGTGGTCTGGTGTCGTGAGTTCGCAGGTGTACATACCTGCGGCACCCAGATCGGCCCTGCGCAGCCGGCGCTGATGATTGCCGGCCGGAAGCGTCCCTTGCTCCTGCCAAACCAGGCGTCCGTTTTGATCATAAACGCACAGACGGGCAGTCGTTGGTTCGGGCAGGAAAAACGACAGCAGCGTTTCGTCGGCAAAGGGGTTGGGCAGGTTGCCAAAAAGACGGGGCAGGGGGCTGTCGCCCGTATCGAAATGCAAGCCGACCCGACCTGTCTCTATGGTTTCTGCTTTCTCCCAGTAGGCTTCCGAGTTCGTAATACGATCGCTGACACGCAGCATATCGCGCAACTGGCCGGGGGTTTCAGCCTGAAAAACAGCGCTAAAACAGGGCATTTGATCGCCGTTCCAGCTTGTGGTGAAAGCGTCTTCGAATACGGCAAAATTATCGTCGCCCAGCCCCTCAGCTTCGGGCACGATGTCGAGAAGCGTAAGTCCCGGGTATTCCAGCGTGAACTGAAAACCTGCGGGCTGTTGCCCGGGGCGGAATGCGACACTTACGGTTTCACCGACAGCGAGGGTTTTGTCTTTCAGGTCGAACCACAACATGTCGCCCGACCGCTCGTCGGCCGGCGAGACGCTGCCAGGGGCGGCCGACAGGTTGAGGTCGCCAATTTTAATGCCTACAAAATCGTAGGACAGCAAACTGTTGCCCGACAGGTCAAAAACCTTGATAGAATCGGGTATGGCGGGGAAAAAAGGATTTTGCGGGTTGGAAAAAGTATGCTCTTTGGGCACAAACCGCCACGAGGTGTTGGCCGGGAATGCGCTGTAAATGCCCAGTACCAGTTTGCGCAGCTCGATGACGTCGAAAGTCGTCACCGAATTGCTGTGGTTGATGTCGGCAGCGATGATTTTGTAGGGCGAATTCAACAGATCAATGCCCAGAATGTGTTTGCTCAGCAATACGATATCGAAGGTCGATATGCCGTTGCTGGCGTTATCGTTGCGGTAAGGCACCACTGAAAAATTTGAACCCAGCGGCAATGCTGTGGGAAAGTAGTAAAAACCCTGGCCGATGCTCGTCACATCCTGTTCGAGTGACGGTGCAGACGGACTGTTCAGCGCAACGGCTACCTGACCGACACCACTGTTGAGAATCGTCTCTATTTTGCCGCCAATCGTGATATCGGGCGGCATACAGCCAGCCTTGGTACCACTGATGGTAAATTCAAACTCGCAGGCCTTGGTGTTCCCGCAAAGATCATAGGCAATCCAGCGGATCTTGTGCGTGCCCAGAGGCAATAGGGGCGCCACGCCGTCGACCATGTTATTGACTGAACTGGCGGGACTGGCCTGGGTGTCCCAGCGAACATATGCGGTCACTTCGTTGCCGTTTTTTACCTTGTCGATGGCAAAACGGTATTTCTGGTTGTCGGGTACCGAACGCTCGTCGAAAGCCCTGGCTACGCCGCCCGAATAGTTGGGATTGCCCGCATTATAGTAATAAATGGTATTGGAAGCAGGCAGATTGCTGCTTTGCACGACGGTTTCCCTGATGTCGTCGCCATCGAGGTCGAGGAACAGTTGATAGGCCAGTTCAACAGCCGATCCCGAGCAGGCATCGGTAGCCGTAACGCTCAGCGGGGCTTCTCCCTCACACAGATCGACGCCACTGCTGAACGGATTGAGCCAGTAAGATTCGTTCCATAAAGTATTGTCGTTCAGTGTGGTATCGCTCCATGCCTGCGAGCCGGGGCAGGCGATTTCAGGCTGGGCGGTATCCACTATTTTGATGATTTGCTTGTAACGGTATCCGTTTGCATCCGCCGCCCAGAACGTACTGTAATCGGTCGGTTGAGTGTCGCCAAACGAGATTTTTTTAACCGTCGACGCCCAGATTCCACCTGTTCCGGGTGCCGAAACCACCGGCCCGGGTAAATTGTCCGGGTTGTTGGCCATAGGGTTGGGGGTGGGGTTGGGAATATCGACGACGGCTTGCAGGCTGTCGTACGTGCAAGAATTGACGACCAGCCACGTCCGTTCGATCTTGTAACAGGCGTCGGGTACGATGGTAAAGACTTCATCTTCGTACGTGATCGACATTTGTTCGCAACCCAGGTTGTAGGTCATAGGCGAGCCGTACACATTGGTGCCGTTGCAGGCGGTGACGATCACATCGTCGGGGAAACGGATGTAATATTTCTGATGGTACGCCGACTGGATGGTTTGCGAACATTGTCCGCCGGCTACGCCATTGGAAAACGCCGTGAAGGTGCGCACCACTGTTCCTTTGTTGCAATAAATATCAAACTGTTGGAAATCAACGGATTCTGCTATCGAGTCCACCCGACAGTTGACCAGGGGCGTACCATATACCGAAAAGTCGGTGCTGTAATTGGTGCAGTCAACCATCGTATCCGGCGGGGCGGTACAACTGGGTAGAAGCGTGTCGGCCACGACAATTTGCACGGTACAATCGCTGAAATGCCCGGCGCCGTAACTGTCGGCCACGATGCTTGCGGCCGGCAAGGCAAAATCATAGGCGCGCAAGGTGGCGGTCACGGTGTCGCCGGCCTGCGTGCAGCAAAAATGCAGGACAGGAGAAAAACTCGTCTCGGGCAGACAAAAGGAGGCGTCGTCCGGCCTTGCCCGGAAAGACAGGACGTTGCAACTGTCGGCCACAGACCCGCCATCCAGTGCGGCAGCAGCCAGTTCTGCGGTGCCGTCGGCGCCCAGCCAAACCGTTTTCAGCGGTGCGCAAACGGCTGTCGGGGCCGTTTGGTCCAGCACATTTATGATAAAGGAACAACTCGACTGCTGGCCGCAATCGTCTGTTGCATAGTAAGTTACAGTATTCAGACCGACAGGAAAATCAACGGCCTCCCCCAAAATGCCCAGCGTGTCGGGGTCGGCCGGGTTGTTGCCCGGAAAATCGCCGAGTGTACCGGCCAGGGTGTCGGCCAGCCCTTCGATGCCGACCCAGACGGCCTGGATGGTTGCAGGCCGCGAGCAGGCATCGTCGAGTATGGCATCGGGCAAGTCGATCAGGCCGGAACAGGCTCCACTGTCAATCTGGACCACGGCGCCTGCCGGGCATTGGATGACCGGCCCTGTGGTATCGAGGAATTCAATAGTTTGAATAAACTCAATGCCGTCACCTTCGCACCAGCTGATAATGGACCACTGGCGCAACACTTTCTGGTGACCGTGACAATCGAGGGTGATCAGGGAGTCGTTATAAGCGCCGTTCATCGAGCAGAGTCCAGCTAGAATAGAAACCGGGGTGCCCAGGCGGTCGAGGGTGGGAGCGCCGGTCAGTTCGGGCGCCCAGCTGGCGGCCGTACAAGGCAGGGCGACGTCGGGCGGCAGGCTTACATCGTCGAGGGTGTATCGGTGGAGGCGAATCTCCTGGACACAGGTAGCGGTATTGTTGCGTTCGTCTTTTGCCGTCCAGCGCCGGCTGATGACTGCCTGCAGGTTGGTATCGCAACCCATCGGGAAAGAGGTGTCGATATAATTGAGCGTCACGTTTCCGCCGCAATTGTCGACTGCCGCGGGTTTTCCGGCAGTGATTCCCAGGGTAGTTGTAAGATAAAGAGGCGAAGTGCTGTCGACCGTACAGGGTACATCCACCGGCAGGCAGGTAATCGTCGGCCCCAGGTTGTCGATAACTTTTACACTTCCCCAGCATTTGTTGCCGGAGTAGGTGTCGTTGACCCTGAACTGATAGGTTTTTCCGATGTCTGAAACCCCATAGCTCGCCGGCGACCAGGGGCCATTACCAAACGGCGCCGTTTTGTCCAGCTCGACGGTGAATCCGACCGGGCAACCGTAGTCGTTCTGATCGCCGAAGAGGTAATAGGAAGCCGCGTGTTGATCCGTACAATTTTGGTTGAGCGCTACAGTGACCAGGTCTTCACAGGCCAGCGGCACAGAATAATTGCGAACCAGCACGGTGAACGAGCAGGTGCTGGTGTTGCCCGCGGCATCGGTAGCGCGGAATACATTGTAAACGAGTCCGATAGGGTAGGGTTCGGTCGCGGGCAGGCCGCTGGTCTGCAGAATGGCCGGTGTGCCGGGCTGGTCGTCGTAGGCCGTGACGTCGAAACTATAGAGGGTAGTACAAGTCGTAGGCGGGAGGTCCACGGTGTCGTTGGGCGGACAAAGAATCGCCGGCGGCAGCGAGTCGGTGAGCGGCGCGGTAAAAGGCCGGCACATAGCCCGTGCGGAAGCGCCGACGAGCAGAAAGCTTGCCAAAAAAGATAAGGCAATACGGTTCATGGAAAAGACGGCTTGGAGATATTAAGCATTTGGTGTGTATAGAGAAGGGGGCAAGCCGGATTATACTGGTGAGGCTGCTTTTTACACCAAAATGCGCGCCGAAAATTCCGTTTTCAACCGCTGTTTTGAAAAATACCCAGTTTGTGGCAGGGTTTATTTATGCACTTTTTTCTGCATTTTTTTGGGGAAAAGACCCGAACTGCCGCCTTTCTTCTTCTTGATTTCGCCTTTTTTATTCACCGGCGCTTTCAAACTTTCCGTGGCCGGGCAGCCTGATTTCGTACTGCAGGAGGGGGCGACGAAAGCGACAAACAGCAGCAGGGTAAGGACGATAAAACTGTATTTTTTCATATAAAATAGAAACAAAAAACCGAAACTGAAATGGGAAAGGCTAGTAACGAATAATCAGCGGCGGGTGTTTTACGAACCCTTGCCGCGCAGTTTTTTCTTTTGAAGGGCAGGGGCTGTCTGCTCGATTTTAGGTGGCCGCAAAATGCGTACTTCGCCGCGCCGGCCGTCTTTTTCCTGCACAAAAATACCCTGCCAGGTTTTGCCGCAGGCATTGTGCAGGCGGCAGCCGTCGAGGATGAGCACGCCGCCGGGCTCGACCGTCAGGCGGGCGTCTTCGGGCAGCGACACACGGCACGAAAGCCGCAAAATTCCGCCATCGGCTACCGTTACGTGCCCTTCGAGGTCGCGGGCGCCCGTCCAGCTGACGCTGTCGCGAATCGTCACGTCGTGCGCCGGATTGCGAACGCACCAGCTGGGGATCAGAAGTTTGCGCACCACGCTTTTTTCATTGGCCATGCTCGCCTGTACGCGTCCGATCTGGCAAGGCGTCATGGCATTTTTGTAGGCGTTGTAATCCATCAGGTTGTTCGAGGCCTGGTCGCGGCAGGGGCCTTCGGGTTGCCAGTGCCAGCAACGATTGGAGTGGTTTTCGGTGTCGGGGCAACCGTCGTCCTGCCAGGCGTGCGACAAGCCGAGCAGGTGTCCGATTTCGTGGTTCAGGCTGCCGCAAACCCATTCGGGCGGGTCTTTGCTTTCGAAAATGCCGGCCATTTTCACCGCCGTGGTCAGCGCGATGCCCTGATGGTTGGCATTGTAGGTCTTCGATCGTATGCTGTCGTCGGGGTGCACCTGAATGAATATGTTGATGATGGAATCCTTGCCGACGGCGTATTTTTCAATCACCTTTCGGTTGTAATTGTTCTGGTTTTTGCCTTTATACACCAGAAAATACAAAGAGTCGTCGTAGTGAAAATAAAAGCCGTCGTCGCCAGGTATGCCGGGTTGCGGCCAAAGCACATAGTGATAGCCTTTGGGCAGCACGGCCGTGCCTTCTGGCGAGCGCCAGTTGTAATGATTGGTGTCAAGGTCGGCATTGGCGAGTTCGAGCATACGCCGGAAATAAATGCGGGCCGAATCAGGCGCGAAGTTGTGGCTGCTGTCGCGGCTGTTCATGATGTGAAAATTAACCCGCAAATAGCGCGTGGGTTGATATTCAGGATGCAACGGATCGGGCAGGTAATTTTCCCATGCCGTGCAGGAGCCTCCGGGCGAGGGCAAGGCAGTCGCACGTGCAATTTCCTCTACGCTGAACGGTCGCGTCGTCACACGGGAAGCCGTGCAGGCGCTGATGGCGCACGCGGCAGTACAGGAGAGTAACAGGTAAAACAGGAGGCGCCGGACAGCGATCATCAGGGTTTGGTAGGGCCAAAGGCTTCTTTCCAGGCCATGATGCCGCCGATGACATTGCGTACATGGGTAAAGCCGTTGGATTGCATCAGTTGTTGCGCCATGCCGCTTCGGCCGCCCGATTTGCAATGCACGACAATTTCCTTGTCTTTGTATTCGTCGAGTTCCCACATGCGGTTGACGAGTTCGCCCAGCGGCATGAGGGTGGCGCCGATGTTGAATTCTTCGTGTTCCCAGGGGTCGCGCACGTCGAGAAAGAGAAATTTTTCGCCAGCCTGGAGTCTTTGTTTAAGTTCTTGAACGGTAATATCCATTGCTTGAAAATTAGTCCGGGCACTGTGCCGGTTTGGCTTGTGTAAGATAAAGGTCGATTTGTTCGCCCACGCGCATGGTCTCGCTGGCGTTGTAGCCGGGGTTTTGGCGCCATACGTAGGCGCTTTCAGGGTCGGTAACCGTGCCGTCCTTGATGACCGATCCGACGCTGAGATTGCTGGTCTGGATCAGGAATTTCGCGGCATCGTAGGTTTGGCAAATGCAGTCGGGTATGCTGACATTGAGCATCACCTTGTCGCTCACCACAAAATCAATGGTGGCGCCCATTTCCACTTTATAACCTCTGGCTATTTCACGGGTAATGGTGTCGCCGCGATAGATAACCGAAACGATCGTATTCGTTTCACTGGGGTCGGCAACACGGGCTGCGATACGCGGTTTGAGGCCCATTCGAGTCAGTTTGCGGCTGTACAGGTCGTAGTCGTCGCCATCGGTCAGGTCGGGCAATTTGATGATGTCGGGGTTGTTTTTTGCAACGGTAAAATAGATGGTCCGGCCTTCCTTCACCAGGCTTTCCGCCTTCGGGTTCTGGGCCAGCACTTCGCCCGGCGCTTTGCCGGCCACGTAGATCGAATCGCTGATGGCGACTGAAAAATTGCGCGAACGCGCTTTGCGTGCCGCATCGCGCAGGCTCATACCTACGTAACTGGGCACCTGTACGCTTTCGCCGTGGTTGGTGTAGCATTTCAGCCACCAGAAGGTCATCATGAACAGTCCGCCGACGAGCAGCAGAATACCCAGGCAGTTTTTGGCGACAAAAGGAGCAGTGAAGAAGCAGTAAATTTCAACGGCGACGCGCCGGATTTTTTGCCACATTTTCAATTGGACGGTTTATGGTGCACCTTGCACCTTTCGCCGTAAAGGTATGGAAAGGCGCTCTTTTGTCTTGCCGCTCTTTTCAGTCCAAATGCTTTCCTTTGCCGCACGCTCAAAACTAGAACTGTATGACGTTTGAAAATCCTCGCCTGATCCTCGATTCGTCCAACCCGCCCGAGCCCGGCGCCATCACCTGGAGAAGCCCCAGCAACATCGCTATTATCAAATATTGGGGCAAATACGGCGTGCAATTGCCGCAAAACCCCTCGCTCAGCCTTACCCTCGCAGCAGCCTGCACTGACACCCGCCTCGAATATGAAATGCGCGACGACAGCGGCGGCATCCAGCTCGATTTCTTTTTCCATACCCAGGAAAACGAAGCCTTTGCAGCCAAAGTCAAGGCTTATTTAGAAAGCCTGACTGCTGTTTTTCCCTTTCTCGAACAACTAAAACTGACCATCCACTCCGGCAACTCTTTTCCACATTCGGCCGGTATCGCCTCCTCGGCCTCGGCCATGTCGGCGCTGGCGCTGGCGCTTTGTTCGCTGGAAGATCTGCTGTTCGGCACGCTTTCGGCGCCCGAAGATTTCGACCGCAAGGCGTCATGGCTGGCCCGCCTGGGCAGCGGCAGCGCCTGTCGATCCATTTTCCCGCACGCCGCGGTATGGGGTGAAACCTCCCTGGTGCAAGGCTCGTCCAATGAGTATGCCGTGCCGGTTGGCGACCGCATCCACGAGGTGTTCAAGGATTTTCACGACGATATCCTGATCGTCAGCACGGACGAAAAAGCGGTGTCGAGCCGCGACGGCCATGCCCTGATGGAAGGCAACCCCTATGCAACGGCCCGATATGCGCAGGCCCGCTCGCGCCTTTCGACATTGCTCGATGCCATGGCTTCGGGCGATCTGGAGACTTTCGGCAAAATTGCGGAAGACGAAGCCCTCACGCTGCACGCCCTCATGATGTGCAGCGACCCTTCCTACATGCTGATGCAACCCGCGACGCTGGCGATCATCGCGAAGCTGCGCGAATGGCGCGAGGCAACCGGCCATCCGCTCTACTTCACGCTCGACGCAGGGCCAAACGTACACCTGCTCTACCCCGGCGAGATTGTGTCGGAGGTGCGCGGCTTCATCGAGGATGAGTTGAAAGAATACTGTGAAAACGAGTACTTTATACAGGACTGGGTGGGCGAAGGCCCCGAAGAACTTTAAGACTTTTCGGCAAACGGGACCTCCCTGACTTATTGGGCGGCCGTCACGCGCAAAACGGCAGCCTGGTGGCGCCGCATTCGGCGGCTGGGCGTTTCGATGCGGTCGCTTTTATCAGTGCGCACGCCGAATCCGGCCGTAAAAAGATCGTACTTGCAGCTGGCTGCCGACTCCATATAGGTGGCCAGGGCGTCGATCGACTGGCGTACCCGCGATTCACGCACCCGCTGGTTGGCCATGCGCTCCCGCGAACGAAGCAGCGGATTATCAAGCAGATCGCGGAGGGCGCGGGTGTGCTCGTCGAGTTGCAGCCAGAGCGTATCGGGACGCACGATGGCAGGGTGATGGTGGGTGGCGCGAAGAATTCGTTCGGCAAAAACTGCGAGGGTAAGCCCGCGTAAAACAAGGAAATGACGGTCGACGACCAGTTTGGCGCTCATGCTGAAAAGGCGTTGGTAATGCGATAATGGGAGCAAGTCCTTGATTCAGTCAAAATCTGCGCCAAACGGTTCGTCGAATGGATAATTTTTTTAAAATTTAACACAGTACTGCGCAAGGGTTTTGTTGCCCTGTCGAAACACCAACACATACTGCCCGGCCGGAGCGGATGAGCCGTCGGATGCGGTACCGTCCCAAACCACCCTTTGCTCGCCCGCAGCAACCGGGCCGGACAGCAGGTTTTTGATGGTTTTTCCTTGAATATCAACGATCTGTATGTTGATTGGCATCTCGGCGGCAAGTTCAAAACGGCAACTGACCGAGTCGTGGAACGGATTGGGCGCAGGCGGCCAGATTCGTATGCCGGCTGCCGGGCCGGGCTCCACTCCCGTGCCGCCGCCTTCCACGATGCTGACGTACTGGTTGGGTAAAATATTGCCGAAAATTTCTTCCAGTCCGGAAGGCCACTCCACCGTGACGCTTTCAATGACTGCGTCGGGGCCCAGCCCGAAATGCGGCGCCAGCTGATTTTGGCCGCAATAGCCGCTTTGCGCACTGATTTCACGCACCTGCTCGAGGGTTTGACCGCCCGACACCGATTTTACCCTGACCCTGGCTCCGATTGCCGAGCGGTTGCTCAGGGTGCCCGTACACTCCACCACCAGCCAGCGATTGTTCGACTCCGAGGCGTGATTTTCGTACAGGTAGTCGGGTTGCGAGGCATTCTGACAATTGGCCACGGCGAGATCGAGGTCACCGTCGCGGTCGAAATCGCCGAACGCGCAGCCGTACGACCAGCCTTCGTCGCGGCTTACGATTTCCGAGGTGTCGCGGTTGAAACTGCCGTCGCCGTTGTTGCGATACAGGAAGTTGCGCCAGGGCCCGCCCCAGAACGAGTTGGTGGCAAACAGGTCGAGGTCGCCGTCGTTGTCCACATCGGCCCACTGGCTGCCGAACGTGTTGCCGCCGCTGCTCACCAAGGGGCCGCTGGTGATTTTGGAGAAATTGCCAGCGCCGTCGTTGTGAAAAAGGGCGTCGTTGGCCTGGTCATTGGCCAGAAACACATCGAGCAGGCCGTCGTTGTCGTAGTCGCCCCAGCTCGCGCTCATGGTTTTGCCGCCGTCATTGACGAGCGCGCCGCCAGTGATTTTGGTAAAACTGCCGTCCGAATTGTTGCGATACAGGTTTTCCGCCTGGTTGCTTTCATTGGTGATAAAAAGGTCGGCGTCGCCGTCGTTGTCATAATCGGTCCAGTTGACGCAGCGCGAAATGAAGGCGTCGTTGACCTGGGGCCCTGAGGTGATTTTGGTGAAATTTCCGTCGCCGTTGTTGTGGTAAAGGAAGTTTTTGGGCACGCCACCGCTGTTGGTTACGTAGAGGTCGAGCCACCCGTCGTTGTCGTAATCGCCCCAGGAGGCCGTTTCCGAATGACCGCCGTCGCTCACCGGGCTGCCGGTGGTAATCTGGGTAAAAGTACCATCGCCGTTGTTGCGGTACATCAGGTTGTTGACGCCGAACCAGTTCACGACAAAACAGTCGTTGTCGCCATCGTTGTCGTAATCGGCCCAGGTAGCGCCGTCGGACGGTTTGCCATCGTTGACGATCGGGTCGCCGCTGACTGCGGTGAATTGTCCCAGGCCGTTGTTGCGGTACAAAAAGTTGTTGGCGCCGACCTGCGGGCCGTTCGAAATGAACAGGTCGAGGTCGTGGTCGCCGTCGATATCGATCCAGTTGACGCTTCGCGAATCGCCAGGCGTGGTGCTGACCGGAGAATTGCCGACGGCAGTAAACGTCGGGGCCGTTTTCAGCCAGTTGAAGCAGTGCAGCGGCCCCCGCGCCGGGCCTCCGTATGCGCCTGCGTCGTTGCGCAGGGCGCCGCGTGAAGGATAGCCGGCCCGATTGCCATTGATGGAAAAATCATTGGCCGGGGTATCGGGTTGCCCTTTGTCGATGCAGGGCGAGCCCGGCGACAGCAGGTAGCAAACCGTGTCGGCAAACAGAGGATTGTCGCTGAAATTTCCCACGCCGTTCCAGCCGTCTTCCACACAGGAATAACGGATTTGCAGCGCTGCACCCGCGTGCGCGATCTGTTTGCCCGAGAGCTGGGTATTGCCCCAGACGATGTTGCCGTAGCCTTGCACCTTGATCGAAAAAATCCAGATACCACCGCCTTTGCCGCCGTATGCGCCCACCGGCCCGAGGGCTTCATTGTAGGCAATGACGTTGTTCTGTAATTGAATAACAGTGCTTTGTCCTGCTCCTGTTGCCCAAAAACCGCCGCCGGCATAGTCTTTCCCGCCGGTATTGTGTGCGATGATGTTGTTGCGCACCACGGCATCGGGGCAATAGTTGAGCACAATACCGCCGCCATAGCCTTCTGCGAAATTGTTTGTAACAACGTTGTTTTCGATCAGGGGTGCGCCCTCTCCCGAACGTATGCCCCCGCCGCCCGAACTGACCATGCCCGGCCCGGCAGGCGCCACGGTGTTGTTTCGGATAATGTTGTGACGAATCACAGGCGACGCAAATTCGGTCAGGATGCCGCCCCCTTCGCGAAAGGTGCCCGCACCGGCCGGGTCAAGCCATACCGTGCCGCTGCCGCCCTGAAAGGTGAAACCTTCGACCACCGTGGCCGGGCCTTCGTTTTTCCAGATCAGCAGGCAACTGGCGGTGTCTGGATGGGCTGGCTGGCTGCCATCGACCACTGTTTGCCCGATCAGGCCGGGATTGTTGTCGATGCGGAACCGGCTGGTTAATACGATGTTACGGCCCCTCAACTGGAGATTTTCCACATAAACGCCCGGACTGACCAGCACCGTGTCGCCTTCCTGGGCTGCGTCGATTGCCTTTTGAATTGTCGGATACTCAGCCGGAACTTCCCGAACAATTTGTGCGCAAAGAGAAAAAGAAAAAAGCACGCCGAACAAGGCGAAAATTGTTTTCATAGCCTGAATCTTCATTGTTGATCCTCAAAATTCCAGGACAGCACGACACCCCGAATCCATCTCCCCACCAACGACCATTTGCGCCGTACAGAAGGCGGTTATCTGCGCCGGTTTTTTCCGCAATTTTGCGACCATGAAACATCGCTGGGCATTACACGCGGCATTCTGGGTGGCTTTCTGGCTGACGTATGCTTATACGTACAGCCGCTATGACGGCGATTTCTGGAAATATTTTGTCAGTGAAGGCCTGCAAATGCCTGCCCGCCTGCTGGCTACCTACGGCACTTTTTGGGGCATGGATCGACTGGCAGACCGCAACGGCAATGCCTGGCCTGCATTCGTGACAGCCGCAATGGCCAATATTGCCGGGGGCATGCTCAATCGCCTGCTCAAACTTTGGTATGTCGTGCCCGTTTATTTCCCCGACAGCACGATTACGTACTGGGACTGGCGGGCTATGGTCGATATTTTTGACTGCGCGCTGGCCAGCGGCATCGCCCTTTCGGTGCGCTTGTTTTATCGACAGCAAGACTTGTTGCGCCGCGAAGCCGTATTGCGCGAGGAAAAAACGGCGGCGGAGTTACAGGCCTTAAAAAGCCAGCTGCATCCGCATTTTTTGTTCAACACCATCAACAACCTCTACGCTCTGGCCCGGATGAAGTCGGATAAAACCGCGCCTGTGGCTTTGCAATTGGCTCATTTGCTGCGATTTGTACTCTACGAAACGCGTAAGGAGCATATCCCGATAGCGCAGGAAGTACAGGTGCTGCGCGACTATATCGCGCTCGAGCGCCTGCGCTACGACGAAGACCGTCTGCGTATCGAGACCTGTTTCGAACTCGACGATCCGCAGCAACCCGTGACCCCGCTCCTGCTGTTGCCGCTGGTCGAAAATGCCTTTAAACACGGGGTAGGGGAGCACCGCTCCGATGCCTGGGTAAGCGTTTCAGTGGTATTGAAAGACAAACAGTTGAACGTAACGATCGATAATTCGCTCGACCCCGAAACCGCGGCCCGCGGCGAGGCCGGCGGCATCGGACTTCAAAACGTGCGCCGGCAACTGGAACTCATTTACCCCGGTAAAAGCCGCTTGCTGGCTGGCGTCGTATGGCCAACGAGGCCGGGAGAGTCCATGCGTTATGCGGCCTTGCTGAAGCTAACCTTTTCACCCTAACCGACCCATGAACTGCCTCATCGTAGAAGACGAACCCCTCGCTGCCGCCGTGCTCGACGACTACATCACGCAGGTGCCCTGGCTGCGCTGCGTCGGGCGTTGTTCCGATGCTTTCCAGGCCTTGGAAGCCCTGCACCAGCAATCGGTAGACGTACTTTTCCTCGATATTCACCTTCCGGGTTTGAAGGGACTGGAGTTTTTGCGCACCCTCCGGCAGCCGCCACAGACTATTCTCACAACTGCCTACCACGAGTATGCGCTTGACGGGTATGAACTCGGCGTTGTCGATTATTTGTTAAAACCCATTGATTTTGAGCGCTTTTTGAAGTCCGTTCAAAAACTGCGCCGCCCCGATGAAAGCCGCCCGCCCGCGCGGGCCTTTCATTATTTTAATGTGAACAAAAAAATGGTGCGCGTCTGGCTCGACGAGATCGCCGTGGTCGAAAGCTTGAAGGAGTACGTGCGCCTGCACCTGGCCGATGGCTCGCATCTCGTCACCAAAAGCCCCATCAGCCAACTAGAAAGCATGCTCGGCGGCAGCGGATTGTTGCGGGTGCATCGCTCGTTTCTGGTGGCGCGGGGGCATATTTCGGCTTTTACGGCTACGGAAATCTTTGCGGCAGGCAGGCAAATCCCCGTCGGGCGCCAGTACAAACAGGCTGTGCACGATGCCCTGGGTATTTTGGGAGGAGAATAAAAGGTATTGAAAATCAGGTTTTTACAAAAAAGTGTGCAGCGCAGCCGCCGTCTTTGAAAAAGACTTTTGCGCCGTACCAGCCGGAAGGCAAATGCCGGATGTCGCAACGCCAAAACAGACTGCCGGCGTCCTGTTGCACAACGGCTTGTATCAGGACGACCCGGCTGATATCCCTGCCTAAAAATGATCAGATACACGTCGGCGGGCAGCAAATACCTACGGGCGGCAGCACAAAACCGCCATACTCGAAGCCCTGCGGAGTTTAGGCTTTAATGATCTGTTATGATCGATTTTTTTGATAATTTTGTTTATCTTTGAACACGGTTAACTGATGAAGAGTCCAGAGTTGCAGGTATGTATGATCGAGATTTTGAATCACTTGGGCGTTGCGAAAATTTGACATATTGTTCATGTTTTAATATATTTGTTATGAAAAAACACGCTATTTTAAAGTTGAATTCTTTGTTTTTACGGGGGGGGGTAATTTTTATTCCGATGGTTTGCTTTTTGCTTAATCGGGGTTTCAGTCAGACCCTCTGTGATTTGCATGGCAACGAAGCGGTTACGTTAACCATCGGCGCTCCCATCAATCAGGGGCAGCAAAGTATCACCTTTTTGTCCAGCCTCTATCCCAATGGTACGACCTTACAGAATCAAAAAATCCAGATCAACGGGATATTAAAAATTGATCGCCTCCTCATTTTTGACAATTGCCGTGTACAGTTGGAACAAGGCGCTCAACTGATTACCGAGGGCGCCAATACTGTTGCCGCGGGGTCCACGAATTTTTACACTTGCGATAAAAAAATGTGGAAGGGTATTTACCTCAAAGACGAAGGTGGTGCGGTACTGCTCAATTGCGAAATCGAGGACGCCGAAGCGGCCCTGACATTGGACGACGGAGCGTCGGCTATTGTAAATGGCACCATTTTCGACCGCAACCATATCGGCATCCGAAATGGCGACGCCTCTCTGGGCCAGACAGGTTTGAACCTGCCCTTTTTCGGAAACAACACATTTCAATGCAGTTCATTACCTGTTTTCAGGTTCAGTTCCGGACTGGATCCCGCGTTTCCAGGCTGGTCTTATGCGGGCATTTACGTCAACAAAGCCGTTGCCGTCGTCTCCTCTTACGGAATCAGCACATTCGACGGCATGTTATACGGGATCGACGCCGTTGAATCCGATGTGACGGTAGGCGGGTGCGATTTTCGGAACATGATCGAAACCGGATCGCCCGCGTTTGGTTCCGTCGGGATTCGGACGACGCGCGGCTCGCTTACCATCGAACCTTTGCTGGCCAACGTAAAATCTGCCACTTTTGACAATAACCGGTTTTGTATCCTCGCCAATGCTTCGGAACTCGACATCAACGGCGCGACTTTTGACGTGGATGGCGACGAAGGTATAGGTACCTACAACAACCTGAATACCGATTTTATCTATATCAGGAACGATACCTTTCATATCCAGCCCAATCAACCGGTGCTCAATCAGTGGGGTGTGTATGCCGAACGCAATTCCCGCTCCGGCAACCAGGCCAGCGTGGATATTTCAAATAACGTAGTCGCTATTGTCGGCAACAACAACAATGGCATGCCTCCCAATGCATTCAGTCAGCTCGGTCTTTATCTGCGAGGCAGTAATCCGAGTCTCGATATCGCACAAATGAACGGCAATTTTGTAACCGCCACCAGTCCGGGCAACCACCTGCTCAATGCCATCCAGGTGTGGGGCGGCAATGTGCCCGCCGACCGATACTGGATCAACGGGAACAACGTGACTTACACCAATAACATGAATTTGCCTTTTTTCAGGCGTTGGGCAATTTCGATGCTTTATGTGCCGGGTTCGAATAATGCCATCAGAAACAACACCTGTCTGGTCAATAATTTTCTTGGGGCCTATTGCGGTATTCACGTAGAAGACGTCAACAACCTGCGGCTTTGCCTGAACATCACCGATAACCATGAACAGGGAATCCATGTTTTCGGCCGGGCCAATGCCGCCGGGATTTTCCAAAACACCATGGACGATCACCGTCACGGATTCCTGCTACAGGATAATGCGAACAGTGGAATGCAAGGATTTATCGGGACGCAAACGCGCACCGCGAACAGATGGCCGGGCAACTATACCAGCCGTGCCGCATCAAATAGTGCGACGCCAAATAATCAGAATCGATTCATCATTCCGATGGGCGCTGTTGCGCCCGTGTTGCCGGTGCCTGCTTCTCCAGGTTTTGCACCCTTGAACGGCGTTGGCGAATTTGGGTGTCCGCCTCCTCCGCCTGCTACCGAAGAATTGCTCGACGACTGGGACCGTTCAGTTGCCAATGGGTCGGGACTGCAAAGTGGCCCGCAAGGCTGGGAACAAAAGCGCGCCCTGATGTTGAAACTACTGCGCTACCCCGGATTATTGGGCGAGGATGCGGCAGTTGACAATTTCTACGCCACAAATCTGAATTCCTCGGCCGGACGTTTCGCCGCGGTCGATTACGAGTTTCTCCAGGCGGTCAGGTTGACAGAAAGCCAGAACGGGCAAATTAATGCGCTTGCCGGCCAGCGTGACGCCTGTCGGGAGCACTTGCTGGAATGGGATGCTTCCCACCCGTTCACCGTCGAACCATTCCCTTCCCTGTCAGACGCGGCTGCTGCACGAAAAGATATGCTGGATGCCCTGAAGGCAAACTGGAACAACCGAGCCGCATTGAAACAACAGTACAGCGCGCAACGCGAGGCCGCGTTTGGCCAGGCGCAACAATTGAACGCCGGGCTGACACCCGGGGGAGAAAGCGCCCTCTGCGAAGACAACTGGAAAACGATAAATGCCATACGGCTGAACCATGCCCTGGGCACACCGCCCGATGAAGCGGCGCTGAATCAATTGCGCAACATTGCCGCGCAGTGTCCGGAGGAGGCGGGTAGTTCAGCGATAATCGCTTCACAAATGCTGCCGAGGGAGGAGGCGCTCGCCCATTGGCCGGAGGAACAGACCGGCCTGTCGGGCAATTGCGCGCAAGCCCGTGCATCCCGGCAGGGTGGGGTTGTGACCGGGCGGCCTTCCCTGTCGCTTTCACCCAACCCGGTTCAGGACGTTTTGTCGGTTGTCTGTCCCGTACCAGCCGGGGCGAACTGGCAAATCAGGGCCATTCATGGCGACATCGTGGCAGAAGGCCGTTTCGATGCCGCACCGCGGGTTGAGATCAACCTCGCCGGACTTCCCGCGGGAGCGTACCTGCTGTGCCTGTACCCTGAAGGCGCCGCACCGCTGACGGAAAAATTCATCGTTGTCAAATAACAACCCTTTCTCCGCGCATACCTGAGGCCGTCTCATAAGTCACTTTTGCATCTGGCTAACCAATGATTGTTTGGTTTTAAACAAAAAAACCGGGATGAAGCCAATTATCATTCGATAAATCTGCGTCATCCCCGACAACAATCTGTGCTATCTGCGGGAAAACAGCTTATGAGACGGCCTCGGGCTGCATTAGCCTGATTATGCTTATGAAATATCTGTTCCTGCTTCTCGCGCTGCCGTTTTGCCTGCATCCGCTATTCGCCCAGAAAGAGGATTACACCTGGGTAATGGGTTATCCGAACGACCCCCCCGATCTGTACTACCCGTACATCGGCGGCACGATGATCAATTTTAAAAACGGCCGGCCGGATACGACGCGTTTTTTTACCCTTGCCGGGATGTCTCAGTCTGCCTCAATTTCCGATAAGGACGGTAATTTGTTGTTTTATTCCAATGGTTGTGAAGTGTTTAACAACATACATCAGATCATGCCAAATGGAAATAAACTCAACGACGGTGACGGCTATCATTACGGGTGTGTTGCTCCTATTTTAGGATACACCGATGCACAGGGTATCGTTGCTTTACCGTGGCCGAAACATCCTGGTATTTATAAAGTTTTCCATATTAGATTTGACGAGCCTGGGTTGCCTTCCGCCACTTTGCTGGAAACAACCGTAGATATGCGCATGGACAATGGCCTAGGGGATGTAACAGAAAAAAATCAATCAATACACGAAGAGTCATACCTGAATAGAATTGCCGCCGTCCGGCACGGCAACGGGACGGATTGGTGGCTTGCGCTGCCCAAAAACCGATCGCGCGAGATTCTGGTTTTTCTGTTTGACTCTTCGGGCGTACACCCGCCTGTTCGCCAGGACGTATCGGTTGTGCCTAACAAGGGCGGTTGGGGGCAGATGAATTTCAGTCCCGACGGCAGCAGGTTGGTCGATATTATGTTTGATCAGGGGCAGTTGTTTGATTTTGATCGTTGCAGCGGCCGCTTATTCAATGCCCGGTTGATTCAGTTTGATACGCTTGATAACATATCTGCGGGCGCTACCTTTTCGCCCAATTCTCGCTACCTCTACGTATGTCGTGAAGATTCGCTGTACCAATACGATCTGGGGGCCTCGGATTTTAACTCGACTCGCCTGACGGTGGGCGCTTACGACCATTTTTATGATACGCTAAGGTCGAGCAGCACTTTTTTTTACCAGATGCTGCCGGCGCCCGACGGGAAAATTTACATGACCGTGCCCGATGGCTCGTGCTATATGCATATCATTCACCGCCCCGACGAGCGCGGTACAGCCTGCGATTTTGAAAATCACGGCCTGTTGATGCCTACTTTCCACGCCTTCGCCGTACCCAATCTGCCCAATTTTCGCCTCGGCGCGGCCGACCCGCCCTGCGGAACCCATGGAGGGTGCCTCTATCAGGACGGCTCTGCACAGACGGACCGGGTGAAATTGTTCCCGAATCCGGCCACCTGGTACGTTGATGTGGCTGTACCGCCCGGCACGGATTTGCCACTCGATTTTCAGGTGTACGATGCTTTGGGCCGCTTGTTGCTGGAAGAAACCATCGATTGCTCCCTGCACAGGGTTGAATTGGGCGACTGGCCCGAGGCGGGGTATTTTTACCGGCTGAGCGACGCCAATGGCCGGCGTGTGGCGGCCGGGACGCTGGTTAAAGTGGATGGGCGGTAGATAGCATAGGGCGCAAAGCGGGCGAGGGACAAAACCGCTGTACTCGAAGCCCTGCGGAGTTTGGGGTTTAATGACCCGCTATGACCAGTTTTTGGCAGACTGATCTGCCATCCGGGAAAATGACCCTGACCGGATAAACGCCCGCGGGCAGTCCCTGAACGTCGATGGCCGACAGGGCTGACCCACAGCGGGTTTCCTGAATCATGCGGCCCATACCGTTATAAATCTGCACAACTGCCTCGTTTTCTTCGAGTTGTACCCAAACCGTATAGCTGGCAGGGTTGGGCAAAAGGCGGGCATGCGCTTGTCCGGGTGTAACAACACCGGTGTACACGATGGTATCCTGTTCGAAATAAGCCATCAGGTCGAGGTCGCCCGAGAGGATCAGCGATGTGCTGTCGCTTTCCCCGGCCTCGGGCGACGACCAACTCACAAAGTGCCAGCCGGGATTGGCTACGGCTCTTACCGGCACCGGAATACCCTGAAAATAAGTACCCGACCACGGCAGTTGTGCGGCATCGAAGCGCAAGGTGCTGAACAGCAAACGACCGCCTTCGGGCGGCTCGACCGAAAGGCTCACGGTAGCGAGGCCTTGTACGTCGCCGGGGAAGGTTTCGAGCACATGGTTGTAGCAAAACGAGGGGCGCTGCTGACTGAAATCCCGCATTTTCTGCACATTATCAAGCCAATAGGAGGTCCAGCCCGGCGACTGGAACCAATAACCGAAGTGATTTTCAATTTCGGGCAAATAGCGGTTTTCAAACTGGTCGATGCGTTCCAGTACGCGGGAGGGTAAAAATACCGTGTTGAGAAAGTCGGCAGTCCGGTTCAGAAAATAGTAGCGAAAACCGTCGTTTTCGAGCGCTCTGCGGAGCGGCAGGGTGCTCCAGTCGGGGTTGGGCCAGGTGAGCGAAGTGCTGTCGATTGCGCGGGCAAAGGCGTTCTGGCCGGCAAAGCCGGAATTCCACTGGCCGTCGAGAGAAAACAGCCCGAAGGAAAGATCGAAATCATAAGGCAGCCAGTACCAGCGCCCGTCGGGTGTTCGCGGCCTCATGCGGCGCCAGTTTTTTGTGGGCCAGTCCACGTTGTCGCTGATTATTTCGAGGATGCAGTAATCGGCAAAGTTGTCGAGATCGGTTTTCTGGCGCAGCAGGTCAAAGTTTTGTTCGTCGTCGAAATGATTGGTATTCAGCCAGTTCCAAAATTCGAACCAGGCAATGCTGTCGCCTGTCAGGGCATTTCCGTAGAAATCGATCAGGTCGGCTTGGTCGCCGTCGAGTTCGAAATGATGCCGGAGGAATTCTTCGCCGAGGTGCTCGCGCACGTTAAAAATGCCCTGATAGGCCCCGTTGAAATACACAATTGCCGGCTGAAAGCCTTGCACGGTGAGGTGTGTTCGGTCGAGAACGGGCGCCAGATCGGCCGCATGGCGAACCAGATCGGTTACCAGTGCGTCGCGAAACTGGGAAACACACCAGTCCTGACCGCTGTTGCGCAGCACCAGTCGCCGGTATTTGTCGTAAGGCAGGTCGGCAAACACCGGGTATTCAATCTCGTGGGCGCCAAAACCCGATTTGGCTTTGAGCAGCAAACTTTTCTGCGGCATGGCGAGGCTCCCGCTGCCGAACAGTTCGACGCCCAGATCGAGGGAAAAACCGCGCGTGCCGTCGGGCTCGAACCACTCGGCATGAAGGGGGCGTTCGATCTCCGCCATCGTCATCCAGTTGGTGTAAATGCCCGAGGTCGAGTCGAAAAAGGCAGCCGGATTGAAGACCAGAGACAGCGCCGGGAAAGTAGGCGGCGGCGTAAAAAAATAAGTGTTCGTCGTGGCCTGGCCGGGTAAAAATCCCGTTGCGAAGCAACGCGCCCTGACTACGGTAGTTTGCTGAATGTCAATTGGTTGTGTGTAAAGCGAGTCGTTTTCGTCGGGCAGAGAACCATCGAAGCTCAGCCTGATCTGGCCATCGGGAATATCGGAAACGAAGGCAAGCGGGAAGGGCTTGGTAAAATAGCCGCCATCAACGGACGCCAAAGGCGCGCCACAAACCGGCAACTGAGCAATGCCGGTATTGGAGCTCGATGGCGTAGGGGTGGCAAGCAGCACCCAGTCGCCCAAAGCATCGGGCAGGCGGCCCAGGGAAACATTCTGTGATTGGGGGCCGAATTCCACGGAATCGAGCAGGGTGACGCCATCGGGCGCTGTCAGCCAGAGGCTTTCGCCGGCTGCGTCGAGTTTGAAAGGCGCATGCACAGGGCCTTGTGCGGGCTGTCCGTCGAGCCAAAGCAGCAAAAATCCCTGCGGGGGGATCAAGGTAGCAGCCGGGTCGGCAAGGGGGATGAGCCATTTGGTTGGAAAACCCGCTTGATCGGAAAGAAAAAAGCCGGCGAGCTGGACGGCATCGGGGCCGGGGTTGCAGATTTCGACCCAGTCGTCAAACTCTCCGGCCGGGTCGGCCAGGATATTGCTGTTGGCGGCCAGAATTTCATTGATTTTGAGGGGCTGGGCGGCCGCAACCACGGCCCCCGACGATAAAAGAAGCGGGAAGAGAAGACGAAGCAAAGACATTGGCGGCTGCGATTAAAAACAGCGCTAAGATCGTAAACCACTGCCCGGGATTTTGCCGGAAGCGCAAATTTTTGCAGAAAATGTATTTCTTTAAATATTAGAAAATGGATCATTTGACGCGGGAAACGGTTGTTGCAAACGATCAAATGGTAAATTTAACACCAAGTAATTTTCACAAATGGGTTCAAGCAACGGGATTCCTTTACATTTGTCTTCAGAATGTGTGTTTTAATCCGTTTTAATCCCTTTGTATAATCCAGAGGACTTTCTCTTTCACCGGAGCAAAGTACATCGCACATCAAACACCGTTTTAATCTCATGTTAGCCGGTTTCTGTCCGCCCTTCGTACCCGCCAGGGTTCCGTCTCGTTATTTCGCCTTCGTGTTGCTGTTCGCCTTAGTCTCCCCCTTTTCTTCGGAGGCACAGGTATGCAACGATCACTCCTATGTCTCGCTCGACGAGACCTGCAGTGCTCTCCTCAACCCCGATATGGTTTTGGAAGGCGCCCAGCCACCGGGCGCTGAAATGGTACTGACACTCACTACCTCATCAGGTCTTCCGGTTCCCAATCCCGTCGGTCCGGCCCAGCTGGGTCAGACCCTGATCGCCACGGTCACCGATATCAATACCGGCAACTTCTGCCAGGGCCTGCTGACGATCGAAGATAAACTCTCGCCCAAACTCACCTGTTTCGATATTACATTGCCCTGTGCAATAAGCAATTACACGCCCTCCTACCTGTATAGTACGCTCAATTTGGCGGCCGCATATCCGGCGGTAAGCGAAAATTGCGGACCCTTTTCCCTGACCTTCAGCGATACCTGGTACGACCTGGGATGCAACGACCCGGCAGACCGCAGCGCTTATGTAAAACGGATCTGGACGGCCACCGATACCAGTGGCAACAGCGCTTCCTGTACGCAATACCTTTATTTCGACCGGCTTCATGCAGCCGATATCACTTTCCCGGCCGATGTAACGATCAGCTGCGCCAATCCTCAAACGGCCCCTGCCCAAACAGGCCTGCCCTATATCCTTGCATTCGGCCAAAAATTTGCCCTTTACCCCAACAGCGCCTACTGCGAACTCGGGCTGGAATATGCCGATCAGGTAATCCCTGTTTGTGATGGTACGGATAAAATTCTGCGCACCTGGACCCTGTTCGACTGGTGCGCGCCTTTTGGCGGCCAACCCCCTTTTACCAATCCTTACACCTATATTCAGATCATCAAGGTGACGGACAATACAGGGCCTGTATTCAGTTGCCCGGCCGATACTACGTTGAGTGCCAATCCTTTCGAATGCACGCGCGATTTTGACTTGCCCGATTTTATCATCAGCGATCAATGCTCGCGCATCAACAAGGTGCGCGCGGAATGGACTTCGGTGGATGGCATTACGCATGTGATCAACGGCACGTTGAACGATTTTCCGAACAACAACCTTTGGTCGCCCGATACCCTGGCGGTGCTGGGGGTAGCAGGCGATTTGCCGATAGGCGTTGTGGAAATGCGATTTATTGCGACCGACGACTGCGGTAATGCCACTACCTGCACGATGAATATTACGGTGGTGGATTCGGTTCCGCCCGTGGCTGTTTGTCAGCAAATCACGCAGGTTTCGATCGGTTACAACGGCATGGCGCTGGTCAATGCCGCATCGTTCAATGCGGGTTCGTTCGACAATTGTCTGCCCGTGCATTTCAAAGCCAGGCGTCTCTTGGTCAACGGGTGCCAGTCGGAAGAATATTTTTATGACCAGGTCAAATTTTGCTGTGAAGACATTGGCGATACGATCGGGATTGTCTTGCGGGTGTACGACCTGCCGATCGATACCGGAGCGGTTGGGTTTGACTACCTGTCGGGGCATACTTCCGATTGTTATGTTTCCGCGCTGGTGGAAGACAAGATAAAGCCGGTTTGTATTCCTGCGCCTGACGCCGTGGTCAGTTGCGAGTTTTTCGATCCCACGCTCAATCAGTATGGTATGGCCCAGGGAGCCGACAACTGTTGCCTCGATACTGTATTTCTGAGCAATACCAATTATACGCTGTTCGATACTTTGTGCAATCGGGGGACGATAACGCGGACTTTTCGCGCTTTCGACTGCAGCGGCAACAGCGGCATGTGTACGCAGAAAGTATATGTCGATTATCACCAGTCCTATTCCATCAAGTTTCCCGACGATTTGCTGGTGTACACCTGCGACACGACGGGTAGTTACCCGCCGGGGCCGCAAATTTTCGGGCAAGACTGCGAGCTGATCGGTATTACTTTCGAAGACCAGCCCTTCCAGGCTACTCCGGGCGCCTGCTTTAAAATTGAAAGGATATGGAAGGTCATCAACTGGTGTACCTACAACCCGAATTTGCCTTTCATCAATGTGCCGAACCCGACGGTTTCCAACGAACATAATTCGCCGCTCAACCTGCCCGGCCCCACTGTGGCGCCCATGGGCGGCAACCCGCCCCCGACGATTACCAAGGTGTTTCCCGACGACGTGGTGCTCACCAACTATAGTATCTACTGGTCGGCCGACGCCAACGGCTATATTTACAAGCAGATCATCACCGTTGCAGACGAAGAACTGCCGAAGATCAGGTCCTGCCCTTTGCTCGATCCGATCCCGGTTTGTGACAAATCGTACAACGATCCCGGGCTCTGGAACGCACCTTATTACAACGATCCTCTGATTCCCGGCAGCCACGACCTTTGCGAGGCGTACGTCGATCTGGCACTGGCCGCCAACGACGCCTGCACCCAGGGAAATGTCAATATTCGTTATCTGCTTTTCCTTGACCTGGACAATGACGGCGTACAGGAAACGGTCGTCAACAGTGCGGAACTACCTCCGCCCAATACGCTGTACTACGGCAACGCATTCAACCCTAATTACACCGGAGGGACACCGATTCAGTTCGATCAGCGCCTGGTGCCGCTGGGGCAGAAATACCGCTTTGCCGTACAGATCGTACCCTCTTTTTTCCGGTCGGCGCGCCTGCGCTGGAATACGCTCGACAGCCCGGAAGTCTTTATTCAGCCGCAGTTGCCTCATGGGCTGCACCGCATCATCTGGATTGTGGAAGACGGTTGTGGCAATCAGGACGTTTGCGATTACGGCGTTTTGATCACCGACTGCAAACCTCCTACTGTTTTTTGCTATAACGGACTGAGTGTCAATATTATGCCCACAGGTATGGTGACGCTCTGGGACGATGACTTTGTGCTGTATGGAGAAGATAACTGTACACCTGAACCTTATCTCGATTATGCCATTCGAAAGGCTGACGGACAAACCGGCTTCCCCGTCGACCCCGCCGGCAACCCGATCGAAAATGTCACGTTCACCTGCGACGAGCTGGGTACACAGTCTGTCGAAATCTGGGCACAGGATGCGCATGGCAATGCCGATTATTGTTTGACGTACGTGAATATACAGGACCCGTTTGGCAACTGTTTGCCACCTGCGCCACTATCGGCAGCAGGCGTGTTGCAAACCGAGCCGCTGGGCGGAAACCAGGGCATCGACGAGGCTGGGGTGGAACTGAGTGGATCGGCGCCCGGGCAACAATCCTTTAATGTTTACGACCTTACGGATGTGAACGGCTTGTATTTGTTCGGCGGCATCATTCCGCTCAATTCGGATTACACGGTGACGCCCTTGAAAGACGACAATTACATGAACGGCGTCTCTACTTTTGACCTGGTTTTGATCTCCAAGCACATCATCGGTTTTACGCCGCTCAATTCGCCCTACAAAATGATCGCTGCCGACATCAACAAGTCCAATTCGGTCACCTCTTTTGATATTATCGAACTGCGCAAACTCATTCTGGGCATTTACACCGAGTTTCCACAAAATACCTCCTGGCGTTTTATCGACAAGGATTTTGTGTTTACACAGATGGATAATCCGTTTTCCTCGGTGCCGTTTGCAGAAAACATCAGTGTGCAAGCCGCCCAAACGACTTACACGGACCTGGATTTCATAGGCATCAAAATCGGCGACGTAAACAACTCTGTCATTGCCAATGCGCAGGATTTGCCCGTTGACGAACGAGACAGCCACGAGCCTGTGCTTTTTGATGTCTCGGACCGCTCGCTGAACCGGGGAGACGTCGCAGAAGTAACATTTTCCTCTTCGGCACAACTGGCCGGATATCAGTTCACCTTGCTTTTTGAAGGACTGGAATTGCTGGCAATTGAGCCCGGCCCGGGGCAAAGCGCCGATCATTTCGGCGTATTCGGGCAGGCCGTGACCGTATCCGATGAAAACGGCAATGCGCAGTTTACCCTGAAATTCAAGGCGACCCGATCCGGTTGGCTGCGCGACATGGTCCGGGTTTCCGGGCAGATCACCGCTGCGGAAGCGTATGTGACCGAGCCTCAACTGGCCACCCGACGGGTCGGGTTGCGTTTTGAAAATCCAGAAGGGACGGTTGTCAAAGGACTTGATTTCGAGGTGTACCAAAATCAGCCCAATCCATTTGCAGGCAAAACCAGAATCGGTTTTTACCTGCCATCCAGCGGAATGGTGACGCTCAGTCTGGTCGATATGACCGGAAAAACCCTGATGGAGCAAACCGCCAGTTTTGATCAGGGGTACAATTACTGGTCAGTAGAGGCCGAGGCGGAAGGCGCTTTGTATTACCGGTTGAGCAGCGAGTTCGGCAGCGAAACCCATACGATGTTGCGCGTACCATGACCCAAACGAGGTACTTTGCGTGTATTTGCGGCCGCCAGATGTAAAAAATGGAATAATATTTTTTTTAATCCGAACTTTTAATTTTTTTTGCCCCAAGTATTAATCCAACCTCGTGTTGCCCGCTCCCGTGGCACCTTCTCCCGTGCCGATTTATTTCAGCTGCTTCTAATAATCTAATCGCGATAGCCTTTCTTTATTTTGGGAAATAGCTATCGGCTCGTGCAACTTCCCTTTCCCCCGGAGTAGCTGTTCATTTTGATTTTTTATTTTTCATCCATAATCGTCCGGTCGCAAGGCCGGGCACACCGTCAATTTCGTCTTATGAAAAGATATCTCCGCCTTCCTTCCACGGGGCTTGGCTCCGCCTGTCATTCTCTCGATCTTATTTCCGCCCGTTCCTCTGTCGGGAGCACCACATCCAAACAATTCCAGCGATAGCATCGTCCGGTTCATAGCCGGACTGGCCAACAATTTCATGTTCTGTGATGGCATTCGTACCATCTCGGGGTATGCGCCATGAACATTTGAGCATAGACATCTTTCTACCCATTTTAATCTTATCCTATGCGGGAATTGATCGAACTGGTCAACGTGCTGAACGTCCAGCGCTTGAAAGCCGATGGACTTTGGGGCATTATTATCGAGCCTAACTCCAAGCTCGAACAACTTTATTCGGCAATAGCCGAAGGCAGGGTTCGTTCGGACGAGGAAGCTATCGCCTTACTCTATCCGCCACCTCAAAAAAGTACGGCTTATCCCAGTCTGAAAAACAAACTTAAGGAAAGGCTGACGGATACCGTTTTTTTACTCGACTTCCATGAGCCGGGATACACCGACAGGCAAAAAGCTTTTTATGAATGTAATAAAAAATGGGCGGCCGCTTCGGTTCTGTTATCCAAAAATGCCAAACTGATCGGCATCGATATTCTTGAAAACCTGCTCAGGCATACAACCTTGTATGAATTTACTGACCTGACCCTGAGCGTTTTATACACCCTGCGGCTTCATTACGGCACGATCGCTGGTGATCATGAAAAATATGTCCAGTATCGCGACCTCTACAAACAGTACCAGTCGTTCAGCCTGATTGAAAACGAAGCGGAAGAGTTGTACACGCAACTGGTCAGCCAGTATGTGGTGAGCAAGGCTACGAAAGAAGTTTTGAGTGAAAAAGCGCAGGAGTATTATGACAAAATCAAAGGCAATCTGGAAAAATCCGACTCGTTTCGCCTGCATTTGTGCGGCCGGTTGATCCAGACCATCATTTATACCAGCCGCAACGATTACGCGGCAACTGCCGAAGTGTGCGAGTCGGCCATCGCTTTTTTCGAAAGCAAACCTTTCGAAAGCAAACTGCCCCTGCAGGCCTTTTATTACCAGCTGGTCGTATGTTACACCCAGATGAAAGCCTTTGACAAAGGGCAGGAAATTATCAGCCGCTACCAGGCAATTTTTGACGAGGGGTCTTTCAACTGGTTCAAATTGCAGGAGTTGTATCTGTTGCTTTCCATGCATACGAAGCACTATACCGATGCCTGGCGTTGTCATCAGATGGTGGTGCAGCATGCACGGTTCGACAGCCAGCCGGCCCAGATACGCGAGATGTGGAAAATCTACGGCGCGTTCGTGCATTTCCTGCGCCAGTCGGGCCGCGTTACAGCCGCCGCCGACAGTGCCGAAGTAGGCAAGTTTCGGATGGCCAAGTTTCTCAACGAGATTCCCACCTATTCGCAGGACAAGCGCGGCATGAACATCCCGATCCTGATCATCCAGATTCTGTTCCTCACTTTCGAACGCGATTATGCCCAGGCTATCGACCGCATCGAGGCTATCGAGAAATACTGCAGCCGTTATTTAAAACAAAACGACACCTTCCGCAGCAACTGTTTTATCAAAATGCTGCTCCAGATGCCCGCGGCGTCTTTCCACCAGGAGGCCGTTCTTCGCAAAGCCCAGAAATATCACGAGCAACTGCTGTCGGTGCCGCTTGAAATTGCCAACCAGACCCATGAAATTGAAATTATACCCTATGAAGACCTGTGGGAAATGGCTGTGGAATCGTTGCAAAACCAGATTTACAAGCCGAGAAACAAAGGTGGAAAGTAGGAGTTTGAAAATATTGATTGTTTACAACTAGTTGAAAATCAAAAAGATAAAAATTTATCTATTGCTGTTTACTCCAAAATAACCAGTGAGAAGGGGCGCCCGGGTGTCCGGGCCCTGCAACAAGGGTAGATCGACTTTTGACTTCGTATTCAAATTAATCGAAGTCATCATGAAAAGCAAGGTTACCCACTTCTCCCGGCGCAATGCGCTGCTCGACTACTGCCCTTCATCTCAACAAAATTCATCATCTGTGATTATCATTGACATTACCGGCGTCTGATTAAACTTTTCCTTCGGGTTGCTTGCAAGCGCGGAGCAAGATAATTTCGCAGGCATAATGAGCCTGCTTCGCTCTGCTGCCCATGAAAGCCTTGCAAGAACTGGTGGCCGTTGTCACCCGCGCCAAAATTAAACACGCCAAAATTGCCAATGCGTTTGATCGTCAGCCGCCCGAGTTGCGCAGGCTGTTCGATATGATTACCAACGGAGACATTTCAACCGACGATGAACTGGATGCTTACCTGTATCCCTCGGGTCGAAAATCCGCACAAAGGACGCGCATCAGAACTGCTTTGCAGGACTACCTGCTGCTTTCGCTTTTACAGATCGATCTTAATCTCCCGCATTTTCATGCCCGCCAGAAGGCGTGGTTCGAATGTTATCGCAAGTGGGCGGCAGCCAAACTGCTGCTTGGCCGCAACGCACACCTGGCTGCCCTGATGGCTGCCGAAGATGTGTTGCAGCAGTCGCTTCAGTTTGAATTTATCGATCTGGCGCTCGAAGCGGCCCGGGCTTTGCGGCTTTATTACGGGTCGATTGCCGGAGATATTAAAAAGTATGAGTCTTACGGGCAGCTCGTCAGCAGGCTCGACGACGCCTACCGTTGTGAAAACCTGGCGGAAGAGCGCTATACCGACCTGGTCGTCCGGTATATCAACTCGAAAGCCACCCAGGTCGATGTACACCAGACCGCCCTGTCGTTTTACGAGCAACTTAAGGAGGCATTGAGTCTGCACGATACGTACAGACTGCATTTCTGTGGCCGGCTGATCGAAGTGATCGTATCGACGAGTGTGAACGATTATGTGCGCACCGTGAAAGTTTGTGACGAGGCCATCCGTTTTTTTGAAGCCAAGCCCTATTTGGCGACCATTCCCCTGCAGGCCTTCATTTATCAGGAAATGGTGTGTTATGTGCAGTTGAAAGATTATGAAAGCGGGAAGGTCGCTGCGGCGCGCGGCCTGAAACTGCTGGAGGAAGGCACCTTCAACTGGTTTAAATACCAGGAGTTGCTGTTGCTGCTTTTTTTACACGCCGGCGAATACCAGGAAGCGTACGGGGTATTTCAGCGCACGGTGCGGCACCGGCGATTCAAGGCCCTGCCCGACAGTATTCTGCAAGCCTGGAAAATTTTTGAAGCCTACCTTTTTTATCTGCATGAGATCGGCCGGATTGCTCCCGAATCCGGTGATCCTGTTTTCAATCGTTTCCGAATGGCGCGTTTTCTCAACGAAACGCCGCTTTTTGCCCGTGACAAGCGCGGGATGAATATCCCTATCCTGATTTTTCAGATTCTCTATCTTATTCTGGTTCACCGCTATGACGAGACGATCGACCGTATCGATGCCCTGCAGAAGTATGCCTCGCGTTACCTGAAGAAAGATGACACCTATCGGAGCAACTGCATGATCAAGATGTTGCTCCAGATTCCGGCAGCCGGTTTTCACCGGTCGGCGGTGGCGAGGCATTCGGAGAAGTTTGAAAAAATGCTGCGCGCTGTGCCGCTCGACTTTGCGCGGCAGTCGCACGACGTGGAAATTATTCCATATGAAGCCCTTTGGGAAATGGCGCTGGCGTCGCTCGAACTCCAGATTTACCCTAAAAAGTAGGGCAGGGCAATATTTATTTCATGGAGAGGTCCTCGTTTTTGTCAAAAAAAGCCCTCTTTTTCTTCAAAAAGTTTTTGGTTTAAATAATTGATTTTCAATTATTTAATGTTGTTAATTCAAAAAGAAGCCTCGTTTTTGACCCGTCAATAACGAGGCTTTACTGTCTCTTTTGCAGCTATTTTGCGAGCCTACTTTTACATCATGATTTTCAAGCAAATCATCTAGAGATTACTCTGGCACTGACTTTTCAAGGACGAATTCTTTTCGAGACGGATGCTCCTGGTCTCCCGCTCAAAGGAGAGGGAGACCAAAGGAGCTAAGTCGACAAGTCGGAAGCCTGTGCGCTTGCTTATTCTTTTTTTAACCGCCTTCAATCTCGCACTATGGGAAGCACAAAAGCGTCACTCGTTACTATGGGGGGACGAATGCGCTATGAGAAAACTATAAAAAAAGTAAAAGCGGAGGTGATTTTGGGAGCGCCGAGTTCGGGCTGCAATGGGGTAGGGATTTGTCGGGTAATGGCCGTTGCGGATAGCAGGATTCCGTGCCCCAGCGTACCGACCTGGATCGGGATTACGGAAAGTGGCAGGTGGCAGTTTGCGTTTGAAAAATCCGCTATGGACGAAAAAATGATCAGACGCCACTTCAGGTGGGCGTTGTTGCTCAAGTAATAGAACCTTTCGATATGCCGCTCAAAATAAACAGGCAGCTGAAATCATCCGTCCCGCGCATCGAGCCGGGCATATATACGGCTGGGACAATGCCTGACCGCCTTATTGTAGAGTTTTAATCGTTCCGTCTGGGGCGACCATGCGGTTGCGGGCTTCGCCTTCCCCCACGCATAGTTCTGCTATGTCGAATGGCTTTTTACAGGTGTATACTGGCAAGGGGTAGCCAGTATTTGCTTTCAATTACAAACACATATAAATAAACACGCTTTCTAAAGTATTAGAAATCAAAAAAGTGTAATCTCACGTTCTTTTAATCACTAAATCTTGTCTCGGTGAAAAATTGACACAGAACTGGAAACAGAGTGCGATCAATGGATTTTTGTCCGTGGTCGCATTCGGTTTGTTGCTGTCGTTGGTGCATGCGAACAATGCTTCGTTTGCACGGGCGATGGACGATGTGTTGGGCGGGCTGTTTCAAAGCACCGCTGAAAAAACACCTCTGAAGAAGCCGGGCGCCGATTCACAGCGCCCAACACCGCTCCAAGTCAACATCAATCGCGGGTTGATGTGAGCAGTTGCTATTATTATGACGGCCAAAGCAAGGCGACCGTTTCGGTAGAAGTTGCCTGGACGGACCCGCCCGGCGGCGGCGTAATCACGGTGACCTTGGGCGCGCTGGTGCGTACCATTACGCCGGGGCCGCTAATCGTATCGCCGCAGGTAGTGGCATTCGAAGTAAATGCAGACGGCTCGTCGGGCAACGTTTCTGCTGCCTTCAACCTGGGCTGCCTCGATTTCGAAGCCTATACCTTGCCTACGGCCTGCATTCCGTCCTCCTGCCCGGGTGGCCCGGGTGTTGTGGGCGGCAAAGCTTTTGTCGATTACAACCAGGATGGCGTACAGCAGTCCGGCGAGACCAATGGTCAGTCGGGTGTTGAAGTACGTTTATTTGGTTGCGACGCCAATGGCGCCAGCACTCTTGTCGGCACCCAGACCACTGATGTGGACGGCAACTACTTTTTCTCCGGCCTGACCGATGGTCAGACCTACCGCGTTGAATTTACCCTTTCGACCGGTCTGATTACCAAGGATTATCGTTTGGGCAACAATGGCGCCGACAGCCGTACTTCTGTGCAGTTTGTCACGTCGCCGAGTTGCACGACCGATATCGGCGTATTTATTCCCAGCGATTACTGCGATCCCAATCCTCCGGTATTCATCCCCTGCTACACCCGCGGCAACCCGCTGGCCGGCGGCGACGTAGCCGGCGACCCGGCCCTGGTCAGTTTTCCCTACAATGCCAACGGACCAGTGAACATGAGCCTTATCACCGAGTGGGCGAATCAAAGCCAGGTCGGTTCCTGTTGGGGTGTTGCTTACGATAAAAAACGCAAACGCGCATACAGCGCTGCTTTTGTTCGCCGTCACACAGGCCTTGGCCCGGGTGGTATCGGCGCTATTTACGTTACGGACTTTACGCAGCCTCCTGCCACTGCGACCAGCACTTTTGTCGACCTCAACGCCATTGGCGCCAACGTGGGTACGATTTCAAACAACGTTGCCCGTGGCCTGTTGCCCAACCGCAACCAGCCCAACTCGGACCCCGAGGGTTTTGTGAAAGTGGCAAAGGTCGGTATCGGCGACATCGATATTACCGACAACGGCGATACGTTGTACTACATCAACCTCAGCACCCGCAAGATGCAAAGCTTGCGGCTCGACAACGACGGCAATCCCAATACGCCCTATACGCATGTCAACTCCGACATCAGCACCTACGATCTGCCCAGCATCAGCTGTGGTGGTGGCACCCTGCGTCCCTGGGGTCTTAAGGTGTACAAAGGATACGTATATGTAGGCGCCGTGTGCGATGCCCAGGCTTCGCAAAGCAAAAGCGACCTTCGCGCATTCGTTTTCCGTTTTACGCCGGGCCCGAACACCTGGACGACCATTTTCGATTTCCCGATGACCTACCCGAAAGGATCGCCTTTCGGCGGTACCTACCTCAACGGCTGGTACCCCTGGACGGACGACTGGAACACGTTTATGTCTGCCAACGGCGGCAGCCAGAACGTGGCTTATCCGCAACCCATCCTTTGCGACATCGAATTTGATATCGACGGGTCGATGGTACTCGGTTTTGGCGACCGCACGGGTTTCCAGACCGGTTCGCAAGACTACAACACGACCGGCGCAGGCTTCTACTGGGGCTTTGTCGGCGGCGACATGTTGCGTGTATATCAGAAAAACGGCGCTTTCGTACTTGAAAACAATGCCAAGGCCGGTCCTTTCTCCGGCTCGGGCGTAGGCAACAACGAAGGCCCCGGTTTTGGTGAATTTTACAACGATATCTGGGCCGGCGGCGGTCACAGCGAGATCATGATGGGTGGTTTGGCCATTCTGCCGGGCTCCGGCCAGATCATGGCAGCCATGATGGACCCCCTGCTGACGGGCCCGCCGTACTGGTCGAACGGTGTTCGTACCCTCAACAACTCGGACGGTAGTTACGTACGCGCATTTTGTGTATTTGAAAGCGCCGATGCCTTGCCCGACGGTAACTTCGGTAAAGCTTCGGGCCTTGGCGACATCGAACTGATTTGCGCCCTGCCCACCAATACCCAGATCGGTAACCGTATCTGGCTGGACAATAACAAGAACGGCATCCAGGACCCCTGCGAGTCGACCCTGTCCAACGTCAAGGTTGAATTGTACGACCGTTTTGGCAATGCAGTGGGCGTTACGACGACCGATGCCAACGGTGAATATTATTTCGACGCGACCAATGTCGATACCATTGCTCCGTACAACTCCGGCCCGAAAACCGGCATGTCGCCCAACACGAAGTATTTCATCGTAGTGGGTAAAAATATGACCCAGTGGAATAGCACGAACGCCGAACTTTTTGTCAACGGCGGATATTACAAACTGGGTGTTGCCAACACAGGCCAGGCGCCCAACAGCGACCTCAACGACAACGACGGCCTCGTGCTGACCGGCCTGACCGGCGGCCTGACCGGCATCAACGGTTTCCCCGGACTAATGATCACTTCTCCGCAGGCCGGCGATGTGAATCATACTTATGATTTTGCTTTCTTTCAGGATATCGACTACGGCGATTTGCCCGACAACAACACAACGGGCACCTATCCGACCGACAACAACAACGGCGCCGGCGAAGGCGTCGGGCCCTGTCATACCATCGTTGCCGGTTTGAAAATCGGTACTACGGTCGACTTCGAGGCCGGCGGTCAGCCTAATGCAACGGCAACCGGCGATGATGCGGCCGGCGCGCCTGATGATGAAGACGGCTTGACCTCGTTCCCCGATTTCGTGCCCGGCACTACGGTGTCGTTGAGCATACCCGTCATGAACATGCGCGGCACCACCGCCTATTTGTACGGGTTCTTCGACTGGAACAAAAACGGCAAACTTGACGACCCCGGCGAAACGATTGTCGTCAACGTACCCAATAATACCAACGCCAATGTCACCATGAACGTACCGGTTCCGGCTGGCGCAGTGGTCGGCATGAACCTCGGTGCACGCTTCCGTATCTCCACCAACGACGAACTCGGCCCTACCGGCTGCGCAGAAGACGGCGAGGTGGAAGACTATCTCGTACAGGCAGTTGCGCGCGACTACGGCGACTTGCCCGATACCTATGGTACGACCAGCGGTAACAACGGCCCCTCGCATATTGTCGATCCGAACCTCTTCCTCGGCGGCTGCGTGGATGCAGAAACCAACGGTATTCCGCAAGCGATGGCCGGCCTGATGACCGGTGGCGACGACAACAATACCGGCACGACGACCTTCGGAACCTGTGCTCCGACCGGCGACGACGAAAACGGCATTATCTTCGAAAGCCCGCTTGTGCCGGGCACTCAGGCCTGCCTGCGTGTGACAGCAACGAATAATACCGGCGCCTCCGCTATCCTGCAGGGCTGGATCGACTTCAACGGCAACGGTACTTTCGACGCCGGCGAACAACTCAATACCGGCGCATTTGCTCCGAACGGCGCTGTGATTCCGGTTGGCGGCCTGGCCGGTGCACAACTTTGTTTCGACGTACCTGCAGGCGCTACTTTCCAGGGTGGCCAGGCCATGTCGCGTTTCCGTATTTCCACAACCGGCGGCCTGACGCCCAATGGCGCAGATGGCATCGGTGAGGTGGAAGACCACAAAATGCCGCTGGCCAAAGTGGGTACTCTGCTTTGGACCGACTACAACAACGACGGCCAGCAGAACGAACCGCTGAGCTCAGGTATCAACGGTACGACTGTCCAACTCGTTTGGGCTGGCCCGGATGCCGAGTTCAATACGGTTAATGATAACCGTACCTACACCGTTTCCACCGCCACCATGGGTGGCAACCCCGGCCAGTACATGTTCTTCGGCCTGATCTCCGGCATGTACAAACTCAGCGTACCCACGCCGCCCGCAGGCTCTATACCTACGACGACAGATGCCGGCTCCGACGTGACCGACTCCGACAACCCGGCCGGTGTGATGGTGAATATTCCCAACCTGACCACCACGTTCCTGCCTACCGGTGAAAACGGTATGGGCGATACGCCCGGCGGAACCAACGGATTCCCCGACAATCAGGACAACCTGACCTTCGACTTTGGTTACGTAGGCTTCGATTACGGCGATTTGCCCAATACTTACGGCACCACGCAGGCCTCCAACGGCCCGCGCCACGTTGTCACGCCCAACCTCTACCTGGGCAGCTGTGTGGACAATGAGCCCGACGGACAGCCCGAAGCAATGGCTGGCCTGATGACCGGCGGCGACGACGGCAATACCGGCGCCGGCTCCCAGGGCACCTGTACGCCCGCCGGCGATGACGAAAACGGCATTACTTTCGAAACGCCAATGATTCCCGGCTCCACAGCCTGCATCCGCGTGACGGCCAACAACAGCACGGGCGCCAGCGCCAAGTTGCAGGCATGGATCGACTGGAACGGCGACGGCGACGTACTCGATGCGGGTGAACAAATCACCAGCGGCGGTTTTGCCGGCGGCGGCTTCACCGTACCCAACGGCGGCGTAAACAACGCCCAGGTTTGCTTTAACGTACCTTCCAACGCCACCTTCCAGGGTGGTCAGGCGATGATCCGCTTCCGCTTGTCGCCCAACGGTGGCCTGCAATCGGGTACCGCTCCTACGGATGTTCCCCCGCTCGGCGAGGTGGAAGATTACAAGGTAACCCTTGCAAAAGTTGGTAACTACGTCTGGAAAGATACCAATAACAACGGCCAGCAGGACGAACCGAACACGAACGGCATCAACGGCGTGACGGTCCAACTGACCTGGCTCGGCCCGAACGGCACGGTCGGCGGTGGCGATGACGTCACCTACACGACGACGACCTCCAACATGGGTATCAACGGTCAATACATGTTTATCGGCCTGACGCCGGGCATGTACAAAATCAGCATACCCGTTCTGCCTACCGGCTTCTCCAACACCGTGCTCAACCAGGGCAGCGATGTGACGGATGCCGACGACCCGGCAGGTGTCATGGTTCAGATCCCCAACCCGGTCAACCTGCCTACGGGTGAAAACGGCACCGGCGATACGCCCGGCGGATCCAACGGTTTTGCCGACAATCAGGACGATCTGACGTATGACTTCGGCTTTATCGGCGTGGATTACGGTGATTTGCCCGATACCTACGGCACCACCAACCCGAATGGTCCGAAACACCTGATCAATCCGAACCTTTACCTCGGCACCTGTGTTGACGGTGAGGTGAATGGTCAGCCCGAGGCTATGGCAGGCGCCATGACCGGCGGCGACGACAACAATAGCACCAGTGCAGTGGAAGGTACTTGCGCTACGGGCGACGACGAAAACGGTATCGTACTGTTCGAAACGCCGCTTGTACCCGGCTACTCCGCCTGCATTCGCGTGACGGCCAACAACACGCTGGGCACCAATGCAGTGCTGCAGGGCTGGATCGACTTCAACGGCAACGGCACATTTGAAACCGGCGAACAACTGACGACCGGCAACTTCGCTCCTTCGGGCGCAGTGATCCCCAACGGTGGTGTCGCCAACCAGCAAATGTGCTTCGACGTACCGTCCAGCGCTACCTTCAATGGCGGCCAGGTAATGGCCCGCTTCCGCCTCTCTCCCACGGGCGGCCTGGCCCCGACGGGCCCGACTGCCGGTCCGTTCCCCATTGGTGAGGTGGAAGACTACAAAGTGGCCGTAGCCAAAATCGGTACCTATGTCTGGAACGACAACAACAACGACGGCATCCAGAACGAAGCCGGTACCAACGGCCTCAACAATATTCTCGTTCAAATGGTGTGGGGCGGCCCCGACGGCGATGTCACCACCACCAACGACAACCGCGTTTACACGACCACGACCTCCGCAATGGGCGGTAACAACGGTCAGTATATGTTCTGGGGCCTCATCCCCGGCGCCTATAAGGTCAGCGTACCGACCAACCCGACCGGATTCGTACCGACCCAACTCAATCAGGGCGGCAACGAAAACCTCGACGCAGACAACAACACCGGCGAAATGGTCATGATCCCGACCCTGCCGGGCCTGCCCACGGGCGAAAACGGCACCGGCGATACGCCCGGCGGCTTCAACGGTTTCCCGGATGCCCAGGACAACCTGCAAATCGACTTCGGCTTCGTCGCCCTCGACTACGGCGACTTGCCCGACACCTATGGCACCACCGATGGCAGCCCGGCCGATGGCCCGGTTCACACGATCAACCCGAACGTGAAACTCGGTACCCGTGTGGACAGCGATCCCGACGGTCAGCCCGACCCGATGGCCGGCTTGATGAGCGGTGGCGACGACAACAATACCGGCGGTTACAATGAAGGCGGCGCCGGCGACGACGAAGACGGTATCGTATTCGAATCGCCGATGATTCCCGGCAACCAGGCCTGCATCCGTGTCACGGCCATGAACATGCTTAACCAAAGCGGCGCAGTGCTGCAAATGTGGGTTGACTGGAACGGCGACGGCGACTTCGCCGATGCCGGCGAAGCCGTGACGACCGGTTCGTTCAACGGACCCGGCGGCGGCGCAACCGTACCCTTCAACACCGGCCTGAACAATGCCCAATTGTGCTTCAACGTACCGGCCAATGCAACATTCACCGGCGGTCAGGCATTTGTCCGCTTCCGCATCAGCCCCAACGGCAACCTCTCGCCCAATGGCCCGGAAAACATGCCTTTCCCGATCGGTGAAGTGGAAGACTACAAAGTTCCGCTGTCCAAAATCGGTAACTACGTCTGGAACGACAACAACAACGACGGCCAGCAAAACGAACCCGGTTCCAACGGCCTCAACGGCGTTACCGTACAACTCGTATGGTTTGGCCCGAACGGCGTGGCTGGCGGCGGCGACGATGTGACCTACTCGGTCGTAACGTCAAATATGAACGGCGTTAACGGTCAATACATGTTCCTCGGCCTTACGCCGGGTATGTACAAACTGAGCGTCCCGACCTTCCCGGCCGGCTTCATCCCGACACAACTTGACCTCGGCAACGACGTCACCGACTCGGATAATCCCGCTGGTACGATGGTATCAATCCCGAACCCGCCCACGACCTTGCCGACCAATGAAAACGGTACGGGCGACGTTCCGAACGATCCGAATTTCCCGGACAATCAGAACAACCTGACCTATGACTTCGGTTTCGTTAGCGTGGATTACGGCGATTTGCCCGACTCCTACGGCACCACGATCGGTTCCGGCGGCCCGCGCCATATCGTCAACCCGAACCTCAAACTGGGTGCTTCGGTTGACGGTGAACTGGAAGGCCAGCCCGAAGCCATGGCTGGTTTGATGACTGGCGGCGACGACAACAACAACGGCGGCTACAACGAAGGCGGCGCAGGCGACGACGAAAACGGTGTGACTTTCCTCACCCCGATGATCCCCGGCTTCCAGGCTTGCATCCGCGTCAACACAATGAACAACCTCGGCGGCACGGCTGTGCTGCAAGGCTGGATCGACTGGAACGGCGACGGCGACGTACTGGATGCCGGCGAACAACTGAATACCGGTTCGTTCGCAGCCGCAGCACCGGGCGCTATCGTGCCTGCCGGCTCGAACATCAATACGGATTTCTGCTTCGATGTACCTGCTACGGCGACCTTCTTCGGCGGCCAGGCATTTGCCCGCTTCCGCCTCTCGCCCACCGGCGGCTTGCCCGCAGGTGGCCCGGCCAGCATGCCGTACCCGATCGGTGAAGTGGAAGACTACAAAGTGCCGCTGGCAAAAGCCGGTAACTACGTCTGGATTGATGCCAATATCAACGGTATTCAGGATGAATCCGGCGTGTTGGGTATCAACAACATCACCGTGGAACTGCAATGGGCAGGCCCCGACGGCAACTTTGCCACAACCATCGACAACCGTACCTACACGGACGTAACCGCGCCTGAAAACGGCATCAACGGTAAATACCTCTTCTGCGGCCTTATCCCGGGCAACTACCGCATGGTGGTGCCGCCCTTCGGCTACGTGCCCACACTGGTGATCGACGTGAACGGCAACACCCAGGATTTCGTGGATTCGGACAACCCGGCCGGTGTCAACTTCACCGTACCGAACCCGCCGACCACCCTGCCCACGAACGAAAACGGCACGGGCGACAGCCCGCTGGTAATCAACGGATTCCCGGATAACCAGGCCAATTTCTCCTTCGACTTCGGTTACCTGGGCTTCGACTTTGGCGACTTGCCCAATACTTATGGCACCACCCAGGCCAGCACGGGCGCCGTGCATACGGTGAATCCTGACCTGTACCTCGGTTCCTGCGTCGACGTCGACCTCGACGGCCAACCCGAAGCCATGGCCGGTTTCATGACCGGTGGCGACGACGGCAATGCCGGCCCGGGCTCGCTCGGCACCTGCACGCCGCTGGCCGACGACGAAAACGGTATTTCGTTCCCGACGCCGCTCATACCGGGCAATCAGGCCTGCGTAAAAGTCACGGCACGCAACAACACCGGCGGCCCTGCCATTCTCCAGGCATGGATCGACTTCAACGGCAACGGTACGTTTGAAACCGGCGAACAACTGACCACCGGCAGCTTCGCTCCGGCCGGCGCTACCATCCCGAACGGCGGGGTGTCTGCACAGAACTTCTGCTTCGACGTTCCGTCCAATGCTACGTTCAATGGCGGCAACCTGTTCGCACGCTTCCGTTATTCGAAAAACGGCGGTGTAAATGCAACCGGCCCGGCTATCCCCGGCAACGGCGTATTCCCGACCGGCGAGGTGGAAGACTACAAACTTCCGCTGGCATTGATCGGCAACTACACCTGGATGGACAATCCGGATATCGAAGGCGACGAAGACGCTACCGAAATGGCACTCGACGGCATCAAACTCAACCTGATCTGGGCAGGTGAAGACGGCATTTTCCAAACGGCTGCCAACAGTGCAACGCCCGCAGGTGATGACCGCGTTTACATGACCACGACCAGCGGTGGCGGCAAGTACATCTTCCGCGGCCTCATCCCGTCGACCAACTACCGCCTGCTGCCGCAGAAATACACGGCTGCCAACGGCGCTGCCGGCGCCGGCATTCCTCCGGTCAACAAGATTCTGACCATCCCGAATCTGCCGGGCAATGACAACATCGACTCCGACGGTACGCCTGCTATCGCTATCAGCATCCCGAACCTCACTTCGGCATTCCTGCCGACCGGTGAAAACGGATTGCAGGACAACAACGGCGCCAACGGTTTCCCCGACAATCAGGAGAACCTGTCGCTCGACCTCGGCTGGATCGACGAACCACGCATTGCCGCTGCTATGGCCATCAAAGGGTTTGAAAAAACCGAATGCGGCCACTTTGGCGTCATCATGGATCTCTGCATCAAAAACAACAGCACGGCTCCGCTGGCCAACCTGCAAGCCATGCTCGATCTCGCCAGTGCCAATGCCTACGGCTCTACGTTCCTGGGTGTGCTCGGCGTACCTGAAATCGTATCCAGCACGGCACAGCAAAACCCGGCAATCAACGCTTCGTACAACGGCGCCGCAACGGCTCCGGGTAAAAACCTGTTCGACGGCGGCAGCGGCCTGCTGTGGCCCGGCGAACAAATCTGCATCCGCGTTCGCTTCAACGTGAACCCGACTGCACCCGGCGCACCCGCCAATCCGAAATCGCAAGCCATGGTGAGCGGCAAGGCCCAGAACTTCCAGGGCGTTCCGATCCCCGACTTCTTCAACGGCGGCGCTCAATACGTAGCCAGCGACCTTTCCGACGCCGGTATGGACCCGATGTCCACCAACTCTGGCGTACTGGGCGACACCGGCGGCTCCGACGATCCGACTCCGCTCGGCACTTGCTGGCAGGATGCCCAGGATCTCGTGTCCAACGACCTGGTGTACGCTTCTATCGACGAAAACTGTGTGGTGAACCTGTTGCCCGGCATGTTGCTGGAAGGCGAGAACGACAACTGCTCCGAAGAAGCTTACCCGCTCGGCGGCTTCTACAAGATCAAGTCGATCAAAACCCTCGGCGGCCAAACCGTGCCCAACCCGATCCCGGCTTCTTTCATCGGCCAAACCCTGGTGGTGGAGATTGAAAACATCCTTACCTGCAACAAAACCTGGGGGCATGTGATCGTGGAAGACAAACTTCCGCCGGTGATAGAGTGCGCAGACATCCACGTTTCCTGCGCGGTGACCAACTATACGCCTGCCTACCTGCTGAACACGCTCGGTATCCAGGAAGCATATCCGTACACCGACGACTGCACGCCGACGACCCTGACCTACACGGATACCTGGTTCGATCTGGGTTGCAACAGCCTGGGCGATTACAGCGCCTTCGTGGAACGTATCTGGGTGGTGAAAGACCAGTACAACAACCAGTCCACCTGCACGCAATACATCTACTTCGATCGCAAACACGTGTTCGACGTACACTTCCCGTCTGACGTGACGATCAGCTGTGGCAGCAACCAGACCAGCCCGGCTTACACTGGCGTACCGTACATTCCTGAATTCGGTCAGCAGTTCCCGCTGTGGCCAAGTTCGAGCTACTGCGAAATGACGGCGAATTACAACGACGAGATCCTGCCCATCTGCGATGGTTCGTACAAAATCATTCGTACCTGGACGATCCTCGACTGGTGTCTGCCGACCTCTCCGTTCCCGCCGACGACCAACCCGCAATACTATGTGCAGTTGATCAAGGTGCTCGACGAACAAGGACCTGACTTCGATTGCCCCGCCGACCTGACGGTGGGTACCGATCCGTTCAATTGCTGCGCAACGCCGAACTTGCCCGACATCATCATCACGGACAACTGCTCGCGCATCAACCATATCGAAGCCAAGATACTGACCCATGATTTTGAAACCGGCGCTCAACTCGCCGCTTACACCATGGACGGCTCGCTGGAAGACTTCGCCGGCAACAACCACTGGACGAGCGACACCCTGGGTGTGTTTGGCTACACGCCTGCCTGCCTGCCGCTCGGTACGCACAAGGTGATCTATACGGTGACGGATGATTGTGGCAACCACTCGACCTGCTCCTTCGACCTGACGGTGCGCGACCTGACGCCGCCGACGGCAACCTGCCAGGAATTCACGACGGTAGCGATCAATGTGGACGATATTCACGACTGCTACACGCCTGCCAATGGCTGCGAAGGCGCCGGGGTGACCTGGGTGCCGGCTTCTGCCTTCGACTCGGGTAGCAGCGACAACTGCGGCGGTGTGAAACTGACTGTACAAAGGATGGAACCCTTCTCGTCCTGCATCGAGGCGCTGAGCGACGACGATTGCAACGGCGGTCAAAGTGAGCACGATCTTGCCACCTCGGAAGGCGACTCGATCAAGTTCTACTGCTGCGAAGTCGGTACGACGCAAACGGTAATCCTGACGGTATATCAAACCGATATCCTGGGTAACCTTAGCTACGGCCTCGATGGCGAACCGATTTCCAACCAGTGCATGGTCCAGGTGGAAGTACAAGACAAGATCAAACCGGCTTGTCTGCCTCCGGCGAACACGACGGTATCGTGCGAGAACTTCGACCCGAGCCTGTGGGCCTACGGCAAAGCAACGGTTGCCGACAACTGCTGCCTCGACACGACGAAAGTATATCAGGGCCAGTGCGGTCTGCAACACAGCGCCAACTACTCGCTGTTCGACACGGTGTGCAACCGGGGTACGATCACGCGCACGTTCCGCGCTTACGACTGCCACGGCTTCTCGAGCCAGTGCACGCAGCGGGTGTTCGTGAACTACGAACAGGACTACTTCGTGCGCTTCCCGAACGACGTGATCGTGACGGTATGCGACGGTACGGGCAACTACGGTGAGCCGACGTTCTTCGGCGAAGACTGCGAACTGCTGGGTGTATCGTTCGAAGACGAAGTGTTCACGGTCGTACCGGACGCATGCTTCAAGATCGAGCGGACGTGGACGATCATCAACTGGTGCACGTACAACACGAACCTTCCGTGCGTGTATGTACCGAACCCGAACCCGAACCCTGTGACGAACAGCACGCAGAACCTGCCCGGCCCGATCGTATCGGCGCCCGGTACGCCGGCTCCGTGGGCTCCGTCGAACATCAAGGTGAACCCGAGCGACGCTACGGCAACGAACTACTCGGTGTTCTACACGGGTGGCACGTACAACGGCACGACGATCCCGAGCATCGCCAACAACAACTGCTTCGTGTACAAGCAGATCATCAAAGTGATCGACACGCAAGCGCCGACGGCGAACTGCCCGGCCAGCCCGGTTGAATTCTGCGACCTGACGGTGAACAACCCGCAGTTGTGGAATGAAATGTACTGGTGGGACGGCGTGATCGGCCAGCACGACCTGTGCGAAGGTCCGACCGACCTGAACGTAACGGCAACCGACGCATGCTCGGGCGCCAACATCAACATCGAATACCTGTTGTTCCTTGACCTGGACGGCGACGGTGTGATGGAGACGGTAGTTTCCTCGACCAACCTGCCTGGCATCAACAACGTACAATACGGCAACGCCTCGAACCCGAACTTCTCGGGTGGCACGCCGCGCGCCTTCGACGAGCGCCCGGTACCGACGAACCAGAAGTACCGCTTCGCAATCGACCGCGTGAAATCTGGCAACAACGTAACGGCTTATGTCCGCTGGGATACGCAGGCCGCCCAGGCCAACTCGACGAACACGTCGGTTGACGGTGTGGTACCTGAACTGCCCTACGGCACGCACAAGATCAAGTGGATCATTTCGGACGGTTGCGGCAACCAGTCGGTATGCGAATACACGTTCGTAGTGAAAGACTGCAAAGCGCCGACGGTGGTATGCTTCAATGGTCTGAGCGTGAACATCATGCCGACGGGCATGGTAACGCTGTGGGCCACGGACTTCCTGCAATACGCCGAAGACAACTGCACGCCTCCGACGCCTTACACGCCGGGCAACCAGTTGAAATACGCGATCCGCAAGTCGGGTCAGGGCACGGGCTTCCCTGTTGACGCCTTTGGCCAGCCGATCACGAATGTGACGTTCACGTGCGACGAAGTGGGCACGCAACCGGTAGAGTTGTGGGCACAGGATGCCGCCGGCAACGCTGCATACTGCGAAACGTATGTGATCATCCAGGATCCGTTCAACAACTGCGGTGGCAACCCGATCTCTGTTTCGGGTGCGCTGAAAACCGAGCCGTTGGCTGGTAACCAGGGTGTAGAAGACGCACAGGTAGAACTGGCTGGCACGCCTCCGAACGGTCTGCCGTCGATCAATGCCCTTGGCATCTCCGACAACGCCGGTCAGTACCTGTTCTCGAACTACCTGCCGCTGTCGACCGACTACACGGTAACGCCGGTGAAAGACGACAACCCGATGAACGGTGTATCGACGTTCGACCTGGTGCTGATGTCCAAGCACATCCTGGGCATCGAGCCGCTGAACTCGCCGTACAAGATCATCGCTGCCGACGTGAACAAATCGAACTCGGTGACGACGTTCGACATCGTTGAACTGCGCAAGTTGATCCTGGGTATCTACACGGAACTGCCGAACAACACCTCCTGGCGCTTCATTGACAAAGGCTTCCAGTTCGCCAACCCGAGCAATCCGTTTGCTTCGGTACCGTTCTCGGAAAACATCAGCCTTGGCAACGCACAAGCCAGCCAGTCGGACGACGACTTCACGGGCATCAAGATTGGTGACCTGAACGGTTCTGTGATCGCCAATGCCAACCAGCAAGCCGAAGACCGCACGGCCGGCACGCTGCTGCTCGACGTGGAAGACCGCGACGTGAAAGCAGGTGAAGTGTTCGACGTGACGTTCCGCACGGCCGAGCAAGTACAAGGCTTCCAGTTCACGATGAACCTCAACGGCCTGACGGTTGCTGATATCGTGAAAGGTGACAAAGTGAGCGCCGACAACTTCGGTGTGTTCGCTGACCCCGAGGGATTCGGGACAGGCGCCCTGACGACGTCGATCGACGGCGCTGATGAGTTCACGGTGAAATTCCGCGCCGACAAAGCCGGCAAGTTGAGCGAAATGCTGCAACTGTCGAGCCGCATCACGCGCGCCGAAGCTTACAACCAGAACGGCGAAAGCCTCGATGTGGCCTTCCGTTTCAACAACGAAAACGGCCAGACGATCGCCGGTGTAGGCTTCGAATTGTACCAGAACCAGCCGAACCCGTGGGTAGGCCGCACGATGGTGGGCTTCCACCTGCCGGTTGCTGCCACTGCTACGCTGACGGTGTACGACGAAACGGGCCGCGTACTGTTCACGCAGAAAGGCGATTTTGCCAAAGGCTACAACGCCATCTCGCTGGATCGCGCCATGCTGAACACGACAGGGTTACTGTACTACAAGCTGGAAACGGCTACCGACAGCGCTACGCGCAAAATGATTCAGACCAAGTAATCAGTGCCATTCCTGAAAAGGAAGATGATAAGTCAGCCCGCCCGGCATTGCCGGGCGGGTTTTTTTATGTACAATCGCTTTTTATACAGAGAAAATGTAAAAAAAAATTGCTCATAATAAATTGAATAGCAAATTTTTATGCTATAAAAGCCCAATTTAAATTGGAACTTTTTTAAGTTTGCGTAAATGGTTTTTTACATTTGAGCCGGAATTCTATATGCCCTTTGTTATTTTAATCCAGATAATCTCATGAGCGGCGCCGCACTTCGGTCTTTCAGTGTTCCTGAATTACATTGACTAGATAGGTAGTCGTTTCTCTCTCCCTAATTCCAATTCCAGTTCCGATTTCGGTAGGCCCAGCCTACAGCATACTGAGATAACTGATGCCAAAGCACAGGTTGCCTGGTCATGCCATTATATATGGTACAAGCCAGGTTGGCCGGAGTTCGTCCTAATTTTAATCAAAACAGGTTCCGCGCATGAACGATTTAATCGAACTGGTCCAGCTATTTAACAAAACCAAACTGAAAACAAATGGTCTGTTGAGTGTCGTGCTTGAGCCCGGCTCCAAAATGGAGCAGTTGTATGACGCGATAGCGCAGCGCAAGGTGTCGACAGATGACGAGGCAAAGACACTGCTTTATGGTCAGGAGGAAGATTCGGGTACGCTGTCGAACCTTAAATACAAACTGAAAGAGCGCCTGCTCGACTCCGTTTTTCTGCTTGATTACAAGGAGTCTAACTATACCGTTCGCCAGAAGGCATTTCTCGATTGTTATAAGCGATGGGCAGCGGCCATGATCCTGCTCATTCGGAACGAAAAGATGAACGGCATCGACCAGCTGGAAAAATTGCTGCGTCATACGACCCGCTTCGAATTTACCGAACTCACCCTCGATATTCTTCGCGTTTTGCGCCTGCAGTACAGTACGGTTACCGGCGACTTCAAACGCTACGAGGCCGTGAGGGATCAGTATCGGCAGTATGAAACGGTGTGGGTGATGGAAAGCCGCGCCGAGGAATACTACGCGGATTTGATGATCCAGTACACCAACAGCAAGTCGACCAAACTCGGTATTTCCGACCAGGCACGCATATATTTTAATGAACTGGAGCCTTTTATGAAGGAATGCTTTTCCTTCAAACTCCATATGTTCGGGCGCCTGATCCAGGTGATGATCTACAGCGCTGTCAATGATTACGAGAATACGGCCAAACTGTGCGAAGACGCCATCCGCTTCTTCGATGAAAAAGACTATGGCAGCGGCCTTCCCTTGCAGGTATTCTACTATAACCTGATTATCTGCTATTTGCAGCTCAGAGAATTTGATAAAGGCCAGCCGATTGTGGAAAAAACCCTTGCCCTGTTCGATCCGGGTTCGTTCAACTGGTTCAAATTGCAGGAATTGTTTTTTCAGCTGGCCATGCACACCAGGCACTACGACGAGGCCTATGCGATTTATCGCAGGGTGACCGATCATCCGCGATTTGGCGGCCAGTTGCCCCAGATTCAGGAGATGTGGAAAATCTTCCAGGCCTATGTGCTTTACCTGAGCAAGATCGGCAAAATCGAATCGGAAGAGGCGCGCGCGCAGGCTGCCAGGTTCAAGGTAGGAAAGTTCATGAACGAGTTTTCGCTTTTCAACAAAGACAAGCGGGGCATGAACATCGCCATCCTGATCATCCAGATTCTTTACACCATTGCCGAGCGCGATTACGAGCAGTCGATCGAGCGCATCGATGCCATGGAAAAATATTGCAGCCGCTGGCTGAAAGAAAAAGACACTTTCCGCAGCAATACCGTGATCAGGATGCTGCTGCAGATGCCGGTCGCCTACTTCCACAAGGAGGGAGTGGCGCGCAAAACGGCCAAACTGGTCAAGTCGCTGCATTCCGTACCGTTGGAAGTTGCGCGCCAGACGCACGAGATCGAGATTGTCCCTTACGAGGATCTGTGGGAGATGACCATGGAATCGCTGGAGATGAAAATTTACAAAGCCAAATCATCGTCCAAATAAGGCGCCGCCGCAAGGCCGCAGGCTATTACAACGAGCCCGCCCCGGAGTGTTTCCGGGGCGGGCTCGTGCATTTTCAGCCAATTTTTTGAGGTGAAAACCGGGGAGAAAAGGCCCCGTTTCGAGGGGTTTTGCGGCGAGAACGGGGGATAAAACGTCCCTGTCTGCGAAGCTGCAATCTTCTGTTTTTCAATTGATTGTGTTTTATGTGTTTGAATTTTCCCCAAAAAACCACCGGGAGACGATCCTATGTGCGATGTCCTTAGACAGGGGTGTTGGTCGGCTCACCTTTGACCTGTCAAGTAACAAAAAAAACTAATCGACACGTCATGAAAAGTCTTCCGATCCTCTCCGACAACATCACTGGTCTCGACCTTATTGGCGCTTGATTAAATCAGGCACAGGGACTGCCCGCATTTCTCAACACGCAAAACATACTGTCATGAATTCCATCTACAAAACTGAATTGGACCTCGGGCTGCTCAACCGGCAGAACCGGCTTGAGTCGGCCAGAATGCCGGGGTTCGGGCATCATGCCGACAAATTTTACCGTTGCGAGGTGATTTTCGGTATGCCCAGCGCCGATTGTGCAGGTACCGGAATCTGCAAGATTGTGGTGAACCGCACCAACGTGCAGCAGGAAAAAAAGGAGTGCAAGTGCACCGGGGCCATTTTCGCCCGCAGCGGCGAGACCGGCGAGTTCTCAATGCTGTTGTTCCCCGAACTGCTTTGCACGCGGCTTTACAGTCGTCACCTGCGGCAGGGTATTCTCCAGTTGCACGAGCCTTGCCGGCTGCCCGTCGACATGGTAACCTCCCTTCACCTGCCATTCCGGCTTTTGCAGCCCGGCAGTTATGCCGTAGAGGTCCGTCACGGTTACTATCAGATCAAGTTCAACCCATTGGCCGGCGCCTGACCGGATACTGCCTCAGGCCTCGAAACACGCTTTCCCTCCGGGGAGAAAACACAACGAGAAGCGCGACAAACGAGTACGAAAAGCTGTGCTTGAAGAGCCTTGTTACGCTTCTCTTTTGACAGAACTACCCATAGTAGCACCCGGCTGATTAAAACCCGGCAGGGATAATACCCAATCATGAATCTGAACACAAAAAGCAAGAAGCAATTGTCCCGCTCCGATAGCCAGGGTGATATACAGGCGTATAAAACGCTGAATATGTTGCTTTTGGTGAAGTATGCCATTATCGGCCGGCTCTTGTACAGGTTGTTAATCCATGCAACCAGGGGTATAAGACATCGACATGCCAACGCGCCCCCGCCTGTGCGGCCGGCCGGTTTGGTTGCTCCGACAGGTCGGAAAAGGACAACAAATACCACGATCATTTATGGCGCCGTGCCCAAACCACTTGCGCAATACTGGTTCGGTGGTATGACACGTGCGCCGTCCGGCGCTTAATCACACTCCACAGGGCAAAGCCCTGCCGTCCCGAAAAGATGTCCCAAGTTTCTTTTAATCCACGCTTCCCGGGGCCGCGCTGGTGATGAGCCTGCCGGCGCGGATTCCCGGGTTCAACCCCCATTATCGCTCACTCTCTACAACTTTTATCCATGACAAGGAATTTTTCATTTCAAACAGGTTATGCGCTGCTGGCAGCCGTCACTTTGACGGCCTTTGCCTGGGCACGAGCTATTGAAAAGCAGCCGGCAGCCGACTCCAGCCCCGTATCAAAAGTTGAAAACACCATTGCCGAACCGCGCAACGCGGAATCTGACCGGCTTTTTGATTTTACCCAGGCATTTGCCACTGCAACCACGCCTAACTCCCATGCAACCACGCCGCCGCTGACCCTCGAATCGCTGGTCGCCATGGCGCCTTCGGTCACCTGCCCCGGCAACATCACCGTCAACCTCGGCGAGGGCGAATGCTCGGCGCCGGTTTCGTTCGACGTCGATTGCGTAGGCGGCTCGCCAACCGGAACGACCGGCCAGGTTTCGCACCCGATCGATTTCAATAACGGAAACGACGGGATCATGTTCGACGTCAAAAACCTCGGCGACGAGCCTCTGACCATCACAGAATTCGGACCTTCGCTCGATGCAGGCGCCTGGACGATGCAGGTGTACGTCACTACCTCCGCCAGCAGCTGGCAGGGCAACGACAACAGTCCCGGCGCATGGACGCTGGCCGGCACCCAGGTCGTCAACTCTGCGACGCCTTTCGGCAGCACGGCAGTGCCCGGTTTTGGTATTACCATTCCGGCCGGCGCTTCCCGCGGCATTTACCTGACGGCAATTTCCGGCTCCCCGCTCAATTACACGGGCCTCGGCGTCGGCATTACGCGCCAGTACGACGACGGCATGTTGCGCGTTTCATCCAACCCCGGCGCAGGTAAAGCCTATTATTTCGGTACGACAACCCTCAACCGTGCTTACAACGGTTATGTAAAATACGCTACGGCAGCTCCCAAACAGCTGGCCGGCTTGCCCTCGGGATCCGAATTCCCGATGGGCGTCACCACCAATATTTTCCAGTGCACCGACGCCATGGGCGTGACGGCAACCTGCTCTTTCACCGTAACCGTAGTGGATTTCCCGAATCCGGTCAACTCGCTGATTTGCAACGATGTCGTGCAGGCCGCTTTGGGCCCCGATTGCACATTTGCACTTGGCGCTGACGACGTGCTCGAAGGTGGGCCGTACAAATGCTACGACGAATACCTGGTGCAGGTCGACCGTTTCCCGCCCTACGGCAACGGCCCCTGGCTCCCTGCTGAATTTACCTCGAGCGATATCAACAAGTCGTTCTATATCAGGGTGTACGACCCGTCCAACGGCAACTATTGCACATCGAGCGTCAATGTGGTGGATAACCTGCCGCCGGCAATCGACTGCACACCCTCGCCGGTGTACGTGCCCTGCAATTTTGACCTGTCGCCCACGCATACCGAGACGACCCAGGTGATTCAGAAATTCTCGGCCTCCAATACGCCCCAGACGGTCAATGACAACCAGACCAAGGAGATTCTGATCCCCGTCACGGCAGCCACCGGCGCCACGGTGGTCGACCTCGATTTTCGTACCCGCGTCAACGGTGATCCGTTTGAAGGCAACCTTGAAATCGAAATTGAAAGCCCCTCCGGCACGATCGTGAAAGTCTGGGATCAGCAGACGGGTTGCTCCGGCCAGCCGCTTTTCGTTCGTTTTGACGACGAAAACCCCGTGGCTTTCTCCTGCCCGGCCTACACCAGCGATCAGCGTTCGCGTATTCCGATCGGTATCGACCTGCTGTCCGATTTCGACGGCGAGCCGGTCAACGGCGTCTGGAAAGTGCGTTACCGCGACGTCAACGGCGGTGGCGATGTGAGCACCGTCACGATTTCAGAGTTGTTTATCAAATACAGCGCGACATTCGGCACGTTTTTCCCCAACGGTCTGATCTACCCGCAACAGGTTTCGCAACTGACGCCGACTTCCTTCAAAGTGCCGGCGCCCTTCCTCGACAATTGCAGCGACGTTACGATCTCCTACACCGACGACTCGTATCCGCAAACCTGCCAGTCGGGCCTGACCGCTATCGTGTACCGCACCTGGACGGCAAAAGACAAAAGCAATAACACGGCGACCTGCGTGCAGGAGATCCGCCTGATTCGCCCCTCGCTCGACGATGTGATTTTACCGCCCAATTATGACGATATCGACGAGCCTTCGTTCCAGTGCGATTCCGATTACCCGACGCCCGAATGGGTTGAAAACCACGGCGGACAAGGTTTCCCGAGTGTTTACGGTCAAAACTACGGTTGCTCAATCGGCTGGACGCATTCCGACATTGTTATTCCTTCCTGCGACGGCTCCTACACCGTCAAGCGGCAATGGTCAATCGTCGACAACTGTACCAGTCAAATCTTTGCATACGATCAGATTATTCAGGTTAAAGACATAGTCGCACCGTATTTCGATTGCCCGGCGGATATGACCGTCAGCACCAACCTGTACACCTGCTGTGCAACGACCAATCTTCCGGATGTGATCATTACCGACGGTTGCTCGCGTATTAAGAGTATCAAGGCGACGATCGTGATGTTCGACCCGATCGGTTACGACACCGTGGCAGTTTATCAGGTCAATGGTACCCTGAACACTTTCCCCAACAACAACGTCACCAATCCTGATACCCTCGGTGTACTGGGCAATACCCCCTGCCTTACCCAGGGCGTGCACGAAGTGATCTATGAAGTGACGGATGACTGCGGCAATGTCGGCAAATGCTCGTTTGCACTCACCGTGCGCGACTACACGCCGCCCGTGGCATCCTGCCAGGAGCTGACCACCGTTGCCATCGGCCCCGACGATCCGCTGGATTGTTACGACCCAGGTAACGGCTGTGATTTCGGCGGCGTAACGGTAGTGCCTGCCTCCGTATTCAACTCAGGGTCTTATGACAACTGCGGCAATATCAAACTGACCGTCCGCCGGGCACAACCGTACAGTTCATGCATCCAGAATCTCGATCACGGCGACTGCGCCTATTACGGCGGGCTGTCCGAATACGAAATTGCCACGCAGGAAGCCGACTCCATCAAGTTCTACTGCTGCGAGGTCGGTACTACGCAAATGGTAATCATGCGCGTGTATCAGCTTGATTTTTACGGGAATATCAGCATCGGCCCCGATGGCGAACCCATTTACAACGAATGCCAGGTAGAAGTGGAAGTACAGGACAAACTCAAACCGGGTTGTACCTCGCCGGCCAACGTCACAGTGTCTTGCGAAAACTTCGATCCCTCGCTGTGGGTGTACGGCATTCCTGAAGTACTCGACAACTGCTGCCTCGACAGCACCAAGGTGTACCAGGGTCAAAAAGGCCTTACCCATCAGGTCAGTTACGCACTGTTCGACACGGTTTGCAACCGCGGCACCATCACCCGCACCTTCCGGGCCTTCGACTGCCACGGTTTGAGCAGCCAGTGCACACAGCGGATTTTTGTCAACTACGAACAGGATTTCTTTGTCAAATTCCCCGACGACAAGATCATTTCCTTCTGCGACAGTTCGGGTGTGTACGGCGAACCGTTGATCTATGGCGAAGACTGCGAATTGATGGGCATTTCGTTTGAAGACGAAGTATTTACAGTCGTGCCCGATGCATGCTACAAAATCGAGCGCACCTGGCACATCATCAACTGGTGTACCTACAGTCCAAACCAGCCTTGCGTGGTCGTACCCAACCCGAATCCCAATGCAACGGTGAATCACCCGAGCAACCTGCCCGGACCGATTGTGTCGGCTCTTGGTACGCCATCTCCCTGGGCCCCGACCAATGTGAAGGTGAATCCCAACGATGCACAGGCCCTCAATTACTCTGTGTTCTACCACGGCGGTATGTACAACGGCAACTACATCCCGTCGATCGGGAATATGAACTGCCTGGAATATCACCAGATTATCAAAATTACGGATACGCAGGATCCTATCATCGAGAACTGCCCGACCAGCCCGATCGAGATTTGCGACCTTTCCGACAACGATCCAATGTTGTGGAATGAAAACTACTGGTTCGACTTTATCCACGGCACCCACGACCTCTGCGAAGGCCCGGCCGATATTTCTGTCACGGGTACCGACGCCTGCTCCGGCGCGAATATTCAGATCCGCTATATCCTGTTCCTCGACCTCGACGGCGACGGCGACATGGAAACAGTAGTGAGCAGTACCAACCTGCCGCCGGCCAACACGGTGTACTATGGCAACTCGGCTTCACCCAACTTCGTAGGCGGCACGGCACGGGCCTTTGACGAACGACCCGTACCGACCAACCAGAAGTACCGCTTTGCCCTCGAAACCAAAACCGTCGGCAACAAAAAAACGGGCTGGCTGCGCTGGAATACCATTGCCCAACCCAATGCCTATGTGGTACCGCAACTGCCTTACGGCATGCACAAGATCAAATGGATCGTGGAAGACGGTTGTGGCAACGAAACGGTGTGTGAATACGCCTTTATCATCAAAGACTGCAAATCGCCCACCGTCGCTTGTCTCAATGGCCTGAGTATCAACATGATGCCCACCGGCATGATTACGGTGTACGCTGCCGACTTCATTCAGTGGGGCCAGGACAACTGCACGCCGATGAACCAACTGGTCTTCGCTATCCGCCGTTCGGGCACAGGTACGGGCTTCCCGGTCGATGGCAACGGCAATCCGATCACGAGCATAACCTTCACCTGCGACGACATCGGTACCCAGCCGGTAGAACTCTGGGCGATGGATGCTGCCGGCAATGCGGCCTACTGCGAATCGTACATCATTGTACAGGATCCTTTCAATAACTGTAATCCGGGTAGCCACAACTCCGTCGCTGGCGCCTTGCTTACCGATGGCAATGAAGGGGTAGAAGAAACCTCGATCGAGTTGTCCGGCTCGCACCCCGCCCTGCCCGATATCGACCTCTTCGATATGACCAATACCGATGGCGAATACATGTTCCAGGCTGCCCTGCCGGTAACCTCGAACTATACCGTCACGCCGACGAAAGACGACAACCCGATGAACGGTGTTTCCACGTTCGACCTTGTTCTGATGAGCAAACACATCCTGGGTATCGAACCGCTCAATTCGCCCTACAAAGTGATTGCAGCCGACGTGAACAAGTCCAATTCGGTAACCACCTTCGACATCGTCGAGTTGCGCAAACTGATTCTGGGTATTTACGACGAACTACCCAACAACACCTCGTGGCGATTTGTCGATGCAGACTTCCAGTTTACCAACCCGAACAACCCGTTTGTCAATGTGCCCTTCGCAGAAACGAAGTCGATCGCCAATATCCAGGCCGATCAAATGCACGACGACTTTGTCGGGATCAAAATCGGTGACCTCAACGGCTCGGTGATCGCCAATGCCAACTCGGAAGTGGAAGATCGTTCGGCAGGCAACCTGCTGTTCGATACCGAAGACCGCGATGTGCGCGCCGGAGAAACCTTCGAAGTGCGCCTGACGGCAGCCGACAAAGTGCAGGGTTATCAGTTTACCCTCCAGCTCGAGGGCCTTCAACTGGAAGAAATCCTGCCCGGCGAAGGCATGAGCATCGACAACTTCGGGGTATTTGCCGACGCCCTTACTGCCTCGGTCAACTCGGATGCCGACGCCTTTACCCTTCGGCTTAAAGCGCTGAAATCGGGCAAACTGAGCGAAATGCTGGGCGTTTCGAGCCGCATCACCCGCGCCGAAGCCTATGCGCTCAACAACGAACGCCTCGACGTGGCCCTGCGTTTCCATTCGCCGTCGGGCATTACGACCAGTGAAGTCGGTTTTGAATTGTACCAAAACCAACCCAACCCCTGGGTACACCAGACTCAAATCGGGTTCCACCTGCCTTATGACGGCCCGGCCACACTCACCATTTTCGATGAAACAGGGCGCGAGATGTACAGCCAGACCGGCAATTTCGCCAAAGGCTACAACACCTTCCGCCTCGAACAACGGATACTGAATGCAGCCGCCGGAACCCTCCACTATCGCGTCGAAAGCGGCGTCAATTCGGCTACCCGGACGATGATCCAGGCGCGATAATTCAAACCTGATAAAAGAAGTAGAGTTTTGCGATAATCTGACCGGCGGGTGAAAAGTCACCCGCCGGTTTTTTTCTGTAGCGCCGACCCGCCTGGCCGGCGCTATTTTTTTAAATACTGCCGCCTGGACCAGGTCAATTCAGGGCTTCGGCGGCCCTCGAATGTCCTTCTACCCCCTGTCGTGCCTGGGGTTTTCACTTCGCGCACATTTTCCGACCATTCGAACTACACCCCAGGCAATCAGGTTTGCCCGGGTTTATGCTGAGCACCCGCGCCCGAGCCATCTCCCATCACCAATCATCTGTTATTGCCTTCACGCCATGAATGGTGAAAACTGCAGGTAAGGCATGAACGAACGCGTCAATAAAAAAACAGCCAACCCGGACGGGCTGGCTGTTTTTTATTGACGGCGACCTGACGGGTTGCTTGTCAAAAGAAGCGATGGCGTTACTGACGGGAGAACGGTTTGCTCAGCACCAGTTGGCCGGCTTCATTCCATGCCTGAAGGCTGTAAAAACCAGCCGGAAGCGTGGAAATATCGAGCGATTCCTGGGCGCTCATGCCCGTACGTGTAAGAAGGACGCGGCCGGTGGCATCGGTGATGTGGAAGCTGCCTTTAAAATCGGGATCGACAAAAACGACGTTCAGGGTTTCGCCCGCCGGATTGGGGAAAAGGGCAGCGCCTTCGCGCAACTCGATGGTAGAAGTACCCGAGGAAACCGAAGTCGCAGTGGCAACGTAAAGGATATTGGCCAGGAAAGGCACACTCGGGGTGAGCGACTCCAGTTTGAGGCGATAAATACCCGTGCCGGGGTTTTCATACGGGTAGAAAACCGGTTTGAGCAAGCCGGTGTCGTTGGGCGCCAGGTCAAATTCAGCCATACTGGTCTGGCCGAGATAGCACAGGTTATTGTCGCAGAAATTGGTGACCCAGCCAGTCGGGAAAGGCTGCTCGAGCGTACGCGTCCATTTCATGGTGACGGTCTGGCCGCTCAAATTGTACACGTAGTTGGGAATATCGATCTCGAACTGGTCGGCCGGAGCTTCTTTGTGGAGCGTGTCGGCGTACAAAACCAGGGGGCTTTGCGCTTTTGCCGCAAAGGCGAAGGCGGCGACGGCAAATGCAGTGGTAAAAAGTTTGTGCATAAGGCTAAGATTTTGATAAAAAGCAGGAGTGATACCGTGCAATGCTGTTTCGCACGGCAGAAGTTGGTCCGGCAAAATTACATGGGTATGCCTAACCCCCAAGCGCAGAAGCGCCAACTTGTCCTGTGTTGGCCGAAATGCAGCGATTTTACTGTTTTAAAAACACCCTGGAAAAGAAGGCGCGGCTGCCTTCGGGCCTTGCCAAGAGGGTGTAAGCGCCGCCCGGGAGGCCCGACAGGTCGATGAACAAGTCCGGCCCTTCAGTATTGATTTCCCTCAAAACCCGCCCCGAGGCGTCCGATATTTGCACGTTGCCGCGAAAAACGGCATTCCCGAAAGTCACCCGGAGGGCGTTGCCGGCCGGGTTGGGCGAAAGTGTTGCCGTGAAAGATTCAGGGGTATTCGTGCCGGTACTTTCCGTCGCCACCGCCACATACACAATATTGGCCAGGTACGGCACCGAGGGCGTCAGCGATTCCAGTTTGATCCGGTAAATGCCGGTGCCTGTGTTGCCGTACGGGTAAAAAACGGGCTTTAGCAAACCAGTATCGCCCGATTGCAGATCGAAAGTGGCAGTGCTGACGGGATTGAGGTAGCAAAGACTGTCGTCGCAAAAATTCGTAACCCAGCCTGTCGGGAAGGGCTGCTGCAGGGTGCGGGTCCATTTGAGCGTAACCGTCTGCCCGCTGTTGTTGATAATGTAGTTCTGTATGTTGATCTGAAACTGGCTGGCAGGTGCCTCCTTGTGCAGGCTGTCAGCGTACAGGACCAGGTTGGAAGACTGCGCAAAGGAAGCACAGACCAGCAAAAAGAGGGCGACAAGGGTAAGAACGAGTTTTTTCATCGTGTATAAGGTTGTTTAATTTTGTTGTAGAGCCCTGCCGGTCCAAAAGGGCAAAAGCAGGAACTCCAAAATCTTTGTTGCGAAAAATACTGCGGATAAAAAGCCCGGGCAATGCAATGGCCTGACTTGTCTTCCAGTAGCCAAAATGCAGGGCCGGCCTTTTAATCGCTACTGTCAACACTCCCTGGCGGCAAATTTTGGACATTTGCCGCCGCAACCGCTATTTGTCATTCAATTCCTATGTTTATGCGCCCGGTTTCAGCATTTCTGTTTGCACTTTGTGCTCTGGCACTCATCTCTTCCACCCACATGAAAAAGACTAAAGTGGTTTTCTTCGGCGATTCCATCACCGAAGCCGGCGTACAGCCCGGCGGCTACATCGATTTGCTCAACCAGAAAGTTGCCGCAAACGGCCTGCGCGATCAATACGAACTGGTTGGCTCGGGAATCGGAGGCAACAAGGTGTACGACCTGTACCTGCGCCTCGAGGAAGACGTGCTTGCGCAAAACCCCGACATGGTGGTGATCTGGGTGGGCGTCAATGACGTGTGGCACAAAAAAACGTTTGGGACAGGTACCGACCTCGACAAATTCGAACGCTTCTACACCGCCCTGATCCTGAAAATGCAAAGCCGCGGCATCAAGGTCGTTTGCGCAACCCCGGCAGTGGTCGGCGAAAAAACCGATTGCAGCAACGAACTTGACGGCGACCTGAACCGCTACGCCAACAGCATCCGAAAACTCGCCGGGCAATTCAACTGCCCGCTGGCTGATTTCCGCCAGGAGTTTATGCGGTACAACCTCGAACACAATCGCGATAATCGGGACACAGGCGTCCTGACAACCGACGGCGTTCACCTGAACGCCGCCGGTAATCAGTTGGTAGCCAGTATCTTGTACCCGATTTTGTTTCGTTGATACCTCAGCTGTTTTCCAGCAAGGCCGGCTCCGCGGCTTGAGGCTCCGGCATTTTTTCCACCGCCTCGATTTGGCGGCGGCTGTTGCGGATGCGGTTCATCAGCCAGATGCAAATCAATACGATGACCGCGCCAACCACCCCTAGAACAGGGTAGTGCTCGATCGGACTGTTCTTGTCGGCCTGCACCACGATCAAGCCTGCAAAAGAGGCTGCTATACCGCCTGCTATCTGCTGCAAGGAGGTGTTGATACTCATGAAGGCGCCACGGTCGGCCATGACCGGCACCGACGACATGATCGCCATGGCCGGCACCATGCGCGACATGATGCCCACAAAAAGCAGAATGTTGACCAGAATCACGGCCCAGAGCGGGACAACCGGCAGGCTGGTGTACACCAGCATCCAGATGACAGCCCACAGGGAGCCGATGGTGAACAGGCGAAACTTGTCCACTTTATCGCTCAATTTGCCCATCACAGGCATGGCAACCAGCGAAAAAATACCTGTTGACATAAATACCAGCGGCAGCTGCTCCTGAGAAATACCAACGTTGTTGACCAAAAATGCCGAGCCGAAAGGCATCAGCAAAAAGCCCCCTATGCCCAACAGGGCAGTGGTCATGAACGCCTGCCGGTAGGTCTTTACCGAGAAGGTTTTGAGCAAATGCTGCACGGCATTGTGTTCCGTCTGAAGTTTCAGGTGTAGATCCACTGGACGCATCCATTGCAGCATGACAATGCTGATGGCCAGGCCCAGGCCGGCAATCAGCAGAAAAGTGAAATGCCAACCCCAGTGGGTGGCGATAATCAGGCCGATCGGGATGCCCAGCACCTGACTGGCCGCAAACCCCGTCTGTACGATGCCCATGACCCTGCCGCGCTGACTGATGTGAAACAAATCGGCCACTATGGCCATGGCAATGGAAGAAATAACGCCGCCGAAGACCCCCGTGAAAATCCGAGCCGCTACCAGCGCGGGATAATTGGGGGCCAGGCCACAAAAGACCGTGCCGAGAATAAAGCCGGTGTAAAAGAACAAAAGCAGGCGTTTGCGGTCGTATTTGTCGGCAAAACCCGCTGCCAGCAAACCTGAAATGCCGGCCGAAAATGCATAGGCCGAAACGGCGGCGCCAAACTGTGCGGGCGTGATGTCGAGCGCCTTGATCAGGATGTCGCCCATCGGCGACATGACCATAAAATCAAGTACCACTGTAAATTGGGTAAGCGCTAAAAGTGCGATGACAAATCGCTGATAAGGACTGAACTTGTCGTGCATGGGTAGTTTTTGTTAAATAGCTCGGGATAAAAATCAGTCGGGTAGTTCGCAGCAGGTAAATCCTGCCCCGCTGATCAGGTCAATAACGTTTTCAGGGGTAATGCCGGTTCCTTCAACCCGCAAAACGCAGTCGCAATCCTCCGAATCAATCGACCACCGCCCGATGCCGGGATGCGTGTCGAGCAAAGGGCGCACGGAAGAATGGTCGGCGACTTCACGGATGTCCGTTTTAAATACCAGAATTTGCACAGGGAATGATATTTAAAAACAAATGTTCGTTTATTTATAAAATCAAAAAAATCAGGGTTTCAGGGCTTTCAGAACCAGTTCGAAGGTTTGATTTAAAATGCCCTCGGTTAGTTGAAAGGGTTTGTTTCCTACACTGCGGCCATCGAGATGGTACCTCACCAGGTTCATCAGCGGCGCAAAGGCGATGGACCAGTACACTTCCAGCGGCACAGGCATCAATTCGCCGTTGCGCACGGCCTTGTGCACGAAGTGGCCCATGGCTTCGGCAAAATCCTGCTGGATGGCTTCGAAAATCTTGTCGCGGTAGGGCGAATGCCGCAAATGTTCGAAACACTTGACCGACATCGGGTTTTCGAGCCAGAAACGCGCCCTGTTGTGCCACTGAACCCGAAGGCCTTCGGCAAAAGGCATCTCCTGATCAAAACCCTCGACGGTGGTTTCCAGCATCCTTTTGCCTTCGGCCATGCCCAGACTGGTGATCAGGTCGTCCTTGTCCTTGTAATAAATGTACAGGGTCGCAGGCGATACTCCCGCCGCTTTGGCCAGTTTTTGCATGGAAAAGCCGTTCAAACCCTCATTGACAATGAGTTCGATCGCCTTTTGATAAACCTGCTGAATTTTGAGCTCGTCACGTATGCGCATATGAAGCGACAAAAATAAGTGAATGTTTGTTCATTTAAAACATCCTCCCCGAAATTTTTTATAAAAACAGGTTTTTCCTGCCTTCAAGCCTCTTTTTCTTCACTGCCGGCTGCTCAAATAACTGCCATATCCGATCAAAATGGTTGAAAAAATGATCAGCCCAAGTCCGGCATACAGCCAGCGCAGGGTTTTGCTGCTCACGCCTTTCCATTCTTTGTAATAAAGGCCCCACAGGGTACCGACGGTGATGATAAACGCCATGTGCAGCGTCCAGGAGGCGAAATCAAGCGTTTTGCCGAGTTTGGATTGCCCCATGCCATAGAAGAAGAACTGGAAATACCAGGTTACGCCGGCCACGGCAGCCCAGCTGTAATTGTTTTTCAGCGGGGCGGCGCTGTTGGAATAATCGCCGAAGGAGCGATTGCGGCGGTTGAGGATCATACACCACACGAAATTGGTCAAAAATCCCCCTATGAGCAGCACAGGCAGAATGGCATTGTTTTTCCATAAGGGGTCGGTGCCGTGAGCCACGGCTGCGTCGGCGATGGGCTTGCCGGCCGTCAGGCCGAACGCGAAACACGCGCTCATGATGCCGCAGAATGTTCCGACCATCAAACCTTTCCGCAGGTCGAATTCCTGCACGGCTGCTTTCTGCTGCGACGGATCGAGCTCCCGTTCTTTCAAAATACCGGCCCAGCCGCTCACCGCGATGCCGAACAGGCACACCAGGACGCCCAGCAAGGTCGCCTGCCCCGAGGCCGTGGCCATCAGTTCACCGAGCCGGCCTTCCCACACGGGCGGGATCAGCGTTCCGAACGCCGCGCAGAAGCCCAGCGCCACCGCTACGCCCAGCGATACGCCCAGGTAGCGCATGGTGAGGCCGTACGTAAGCCCGCCAAACCCCCACAACACCCCGAAAAGTATGGTGTAGAAAATCGTCGGACTGTCGGCCGCGCCGATGCTGGCTGTCAGGTCGGACACCGTAAGCCACCCGAAGATCCAGGGCGCAAGAATCCAGGACGCTATGCCGCCCACGATCCAGCCGCTTTCCCACGACCAGCCTTTGAGTTTGCGATAAGGGATGTAAAAACTGCCAGAGGCGAAGCCGCCGAGGAAGTGGAGGAAGATGCCGAAGAATGCGTTCATGGATGTATCGTTTTCTCCGGGAAATATACGCGCAGCAATTCCATAAACCATCGGTTGCGCACAAAACCTCCTTCCACGAAATAGTTGGATACACCGTTGTCGATCAAGCCAATGGATGCCTTGAGTAAATCCACCAGGCCATGCAACAAAGCCCCGTAAGCGGCTTCGGCGGAAGGGTAGGGGGAAAGATCCCATTCGCCGGCCGCTTGTTCGGGAAACGGGCCCGTACCCCGCATGCAGGCGGGAACAAACGCGTTTTTCAAACCTGGCGCCGAGCCGGCTTCATGGCCCAAATCCTGATAGAAATCGGGTTTTACCCCAAAATGCGCAGCAATACGGCCACATTGGTATTCATGCTCTTTTCCCAAAAACACCCGGCTGGCTTTGGTTTGGCGGCCCTCGGGACTGAGGTAACACAGGCAGTCGCGGCGCAATTGCGCTTCCGTCAGCGGCTCGTCGTTGAAGGGATTGAGGCTGACGACCCAGGTGCCGGTCGAGATCAGGAGAAAATTGTCGCGGCCGGCGTAGCGCAGCAGCGTTGCCGAGGAGTCGTGCAGGCCCCGGCCGATGCGCAGTCCGTCTCGTTCGACGAAGCCGCCACTCAGCGGCGCCAGCAATCGGTCGAGGCCTTCGCGCCGCACCCAGCCGTGGTAGTCGCGGCGGGCAAAATCCCACAGGGCGGTATGACAGCCCAGGGAGGTGTAATCGCTGACTTTTTCACCCGTCAGCAACCAGGAGAGGTATTGCGGCAGGTGCAGCGAGGTGTGTATTTTTTGGAAAATCGCGGGTTTGGCGTATTTCAAAAAATAAAGTTGCAGGCCTGAATTGAGCATACCCATTGCCGGCGAACAGGTTGCCGCGGCAAAAGCGGCTTTCGTTAGCCCGAACTCCCGCCCGATCATGTCGTAAAAGCGGTTTTCCAGCGCCTTTGGCATGGGTTTCAGGTAGTTGTACAACGGCGCGACTGCCCGGCCGTCGGCGCCGAGGTGCACGAAACTGGCGCCGTAAGCCAGGCATTGCACCTCCGTGATCCGCCAGCGCGGATCGCGACGCAGGCGCTCGTAGCAGTCGGGCAGCCAGCGGGTCAGCGCGGCCAGGTCGTCGCAGGGGAAGCCGTCGTCGTCGGCGATTTCCGGGAAAACCTGCTCCTCCGCGTCGAGCAAGCAGTTTTCCGGGCCGACGACCGACCATTTTTTGTGCGTTTTGCCTACGTCGAAAAGGAGCGTGGCGGGAGTGGGAGAAGACAAGCTGCGACGAGTTTACAGGGTGAAGGAAGCCGTTTTTTTACCGGACAAATGCCGCCGCGATGCCGCCGTCAACATTCAGCATGTTGCCGGTGGATTTGGACAACAGTCCGCCGACAAAGGCGAAGCAGGCGTTGGCGATGTCTTCGGGCAGGATGACCTCGTTGAGCAGCGTGCGTTTGGCGTAGTAGGCGGGCAGTTCTTCCTCGCTGATACCGTAGGCTTTGGCCCGCCCTTCGGCCCAGCCTCCGGCCCAGATATTGGAGCCGGCGATCACGGCGTCGGGGTTGACGGTGTTGACGCGGATGCGGTCGGGACCCAGTTCAGCGGCCAGCAGTCGCGAGAGATGGGCCTGGGCGGCTTTGGCCGAACCGTAGCCCGCGTTGTTGGGCCCGGCGACCAGGGCGTTTTTGGAAACGATGTTGAGAATGTCGCCGCTCGTTTTTTGTTTTTTCATGATCGAAACACCGCTTTTGCTGCACAAAAACTGCCCTTTTACCAAAATGTCGTACAAACGGTCCCAGTCTGCCTCTTCATGCGCTTCCAGCGGTTTGGAAAGCGAAATGCCGGCATTGTTGACCACAATGTCGACCCCGCCGAACGCCAGGCAAGCCGCCTGAAACGCTGCTTCGACGGAGGCCGGCCGACTCACGTCGAGCACCGCGGCAGCCACGACATCCTTGCCGAACGTTTTGACAAACTCCTCTTTTGCCGCCGCCAGCCGCGCCTCGTCGATGTCGTTCAGCACCACGCAGGCGCCTTCTTCGGCAAATTTCCGCGCCACGGCCATGCCGATGCCGCCGCCGCTGCCGGTCACCAGCGCGACCTTGCCCGAAAGCGGTTTGGGTTTGGGCATGCGCTGCAGTTTGGCCTCCTCCAGCAGCCAGTATTCAATATTGAACGCCTCCTGTTCGGGCAATCCGCGGTACGCGCTCACGGCCTCCGCACCGCGCATCACGTTGATGGCATTGATGTAAAATTCGGCGGCCACCCGGGCGGTTTGTTTGTCTTTGGCAAGGGTAAACATGCCCAGTCCGGGCGCCAGCAACACCACTGGATTGGGGTCGCGCATGGCCGGGCTGTCGGGGTGTTTGCAGCGTTGGTAGTAGGCGGCGTAGTCGGCCCGGTAGGTCTGGAATTGTTGTTCGATATGGCTAAAAAGAGCGTTTTCATCCAGGTTTTCAGGCAAATCCAGCACCAGCGGCCGGATTTTGGTGCGCAGGAAATGGTCGGGGCAGGAGGTGCCCATTGGCGCCAGCCGCGGCAGGTCGTGGGAGCCGATGAATTCCAGCACCCGTTCGTCGTCGGTAAAATGCCCGATCATCGGCCGGTAGCCCGATGCCAGTCCGCGCAGCACGGGCGCCAGGGCGGCGGCTTTTTCACGGCGGGTTTCGGCGGGCAAAGCGGCGATGCGGGCGCCGCCGAACACGGGCCGCCGTTTGCCGAAATGTTCGTGCAGAAAAACAGAGGCGGTTTCGATGGTTTCCAGGGAGTTTTGATAACAATCCAAACTGGTGTCGCCCCAGGTAAACAGGCCGTGTCCGCCCAGGATCACCCCGCGCAGCCCCGGATTATCCGCCACGAGGGCTTCCAGTTTCAGCCCCAGGTCAAAGCCCGGCCGTTGCCAGTCGAGCCAGCCCATTTTTTCGCCCCAGAGTTCGCGCAGGATGGCCGGCCCGTCGGCGCAAGCCGCGATGGCGATGATGGCGTCGGGGTGCAGGTGGTCGATATGGCGGAAGGGTAGCAGGCCGTGCAGCGGCGTGTCGATCGAAGGCGCGGCGCAGCGCGGGTCGAAGAGGCAGTGGTCGAAAAGGGCCACCATCTCGTCTTCAAAAGCCAGTCCGCGATACCGTTTTTTCAGGGCGCGCAGCCGGTCGGTGTACAGGTTGGCGCAGCCCTGGCGGCGCAGGGTGCCCAGGTCGCCGCCCGAGCCTTTGACCCACATCACCTCGGCGGGTTCGCCGCTGACGGGGTCGGTTTCGGTGATTTTGACGGAAGTATTGCCGCCGGCGAAGTTGGTCAGCCGCAGATCGGCGCCCAGCAGATTGGAGCGGTAGAGAAAAAGATCGACTTCGCGGCCGGCCATCGAGGCGGCCTGGCTGGCATCCCACAGGTAGGAAACGTGACGGAACATGCGCTTATTTTTTTACCAGATGCTTCGGAAAATCGGCCGCTTTTGCGCAGCAAACCTGCTCCATGACCTGTCGCAGCTGGGTTTTCAGCATGGTCATGGCGTGGTCGCCGCCGGCTTCGCCCAGGGCTGCCACGGCGTACATAAAGGTGCGGCCCAGGAAGGTAAATTCCGCGCCGCAGGCCAGGGCGCGGGCGATGTCGGGACCTGTGCGGATGCCACTGTCGAACATGATTTTGATCCGGTTTTGGTACTGTTGCACGATAGGCAGCAGGGCGCGGATCGACGATTGTCCGGGATCGAGCTGGCGGCCGCCGTGGTTCGACACGATGATGCCGTCGAAGCCCAGTCGGACGGCCATTTCGGTGTCGGCTTCGCTGGCCACACCTTTGAGCACCAGTTTGCCTTTCCAGCGTTCGCGGATGGGAGCGATGCGCGCTTCGTTGACGCGGCCGGAGAAGGTTCCGTTCATGTAGCCGCCCAGCTGGCGGAGGTTCAGGCCCTTGGGGATGTAGTTTTTCATGGTGGCGAATTCCGGCTGGCCGTGCAGCAGGGTGCGCAGGGCCCAGTGCGGTTTGCCGGCGATTTGCAGCAGGTTGCGCAGGGTCATTTTGGGTGGCAGTGCGAGTCCGTTGCGGATTTCCTTGGGCCGGTAGCCGAAGCTCGGCACGTCGCACAGCACCACGAGCACCTCGCAGCCGGCTGCGGCGGCCCGGTCGAGCAGTTCGTTGCGCACAGCGGGGTCGGCGGGGTGGTACAGCTGGTACCAGAAGCGGCCGCCGGTCACTTCGCCGATGCGTTCGATGCTGGCGGTGGTCACGGTGCTGAGCACGAAGGGCACATTGTGCGCTACGGCAGCCCGGGCCAGTATTTCCGGCGCGCCCGGCCAGATCAGGCCCTGCAAACCCAGGGGCGCCACGCCGAAAGGCGCGTCGTACACATGACCGAAAAGTTCGGTTTTCAGCTCGGCAGGCGTGTGCGGCGCCAGGTAGAAGGGTTTGAGTTCGATTTCGCGCAGTTCGGCGGTGTTTTTATGGAGGTTGATTTCCTCGTTGCAGCCGCCGTCAACGTATTCGAAGGCGAAACGCGGAATGCGCTGCCGGGCGCGGCGGCGCAGATCGTCGGCGGAGGGAAAGCGGGGATCGAGTGGCATGGCGGTGGAAGGGAATGGTAAGGGGGCGAAATTTCGGGGAAGAAAAGGGAATTTTGGGCCCCTATTTTTGCTTTAAAAACATGGCATATGCTGTTTTACTGCCTCAACCTGCTTGCTGCAATCTTGTTTGCCATCATTGCGCTTTATCCTTTGCTCGGTTATCTCTATTTGGGGTGGACGGGCGCCCCGCAAACCGCTCTGAAATGGAATGACTGCGTTATGGTAGCGATATGGTACGGTTACACGCTTTTTTGCCTTCGGAAGCTGGTCCGTTACCTGCGCAGGCCGACCGATTCGGAACAATATTTTTTCCTTTACAGCCTGCTCGGGTTGATACCCGTTTACTTTCTGATCATTATGCTGGCAATGGCGGGTTTTGGCTATATCGGCGCCAACTGAATTATTCTATTCCCCCCTTCCGCCACTTCCCCGGCTGCATCCCTTTCTTTTTTAAAAATACCCGGTTGAAATAAGCCATGTTGTCGAAGCCGCTTTCCGCGGCGACTTGTCCGATGGGCCGGTCGGTTTCGAGCAGGAGGGCGCAGGCATGGGCGATACGGGCGTCGTTGACGTAGTCGGAGAAGGTTTTTCCGCTGGCGCGTTTGAAAAATTTGCAAAAGGCGCTTTCCGATAAATGCAGCTGCCGCGCCGCTTCGGAGAGCTGGATGTCGCCCGAACAATTCTCCTGGACGTATTGAAACACCGTGTGTAGCCGCTTCTCAAGGTCGGCGCCGGGCAGGGGTTTGAGGTGCGATGAGGCGAGCGGGACGATCAGCGGCGTTTTGGCCAGGGCGTCGAGCAGCAGCAACAGGCGGGTGTAGGAAGGTACGCCTTCGCTTTCCCGCAGGCGTTGAAAAAACAGTCGGGTGCTCTCCGGCGGCGCGTCGGGGAAATGCAAGCCGACCTGCGCGCCCCGCAGCAGCAGGCGTATTTTTTCAAAGACCGGCAAACGGAGCAAAGGCTCGATAACCGATGCCGAAAATTGCAACACCTGCGCCCGGCATTCGCCGCCGTCTCGCCGGTCGCTGACCCAGGTGTGGGGCAGGTTGGGCCCCAGCAACACCAGATCGCCTTCCGAAAACGGCTCCTGACTGTCGCCTACGAGGCGTTTGCCTCTCCCATTTTCGATAAATGTCAGTTCGAATTCCGGATGGTAGTGCCAGTAAAATTCAAAGGCCGGAACCGAAAGTTCGAAACAGTGAAAAGGGACGCCCGCTTCGGGAGGAGGGATTTGTTCTAATTTTGGTTTCATACTTTATTGGGCAAAGTTGTAATTTTTATTTTTAAAATTAGTCAAAATAGTATAGAAAAATACCGAAATCGTATAAACATCCGACCCCTCATGCGCCTGATTTTTGCAGCCTGAATCCTATCCTGCGTATGACGATCGAACAACTTCCCCTCGCTTTTGCCGCCGAACTGACCCGGCCCTTCACACTCGATGCCGAGCAGATCGCTTTTTACCATAAGCATCGCTTTATCAAACTCAAACAAGTGCTTTCGCCCGGCATCCTTGATTTTTTCAATCAACGGATTTCTCAAAAAGTGGCCGAACTGAGCGTTGGCGTGCCGCCCCTCGAGACGCGCAATACTTACGGCAAGGCTTTCCTGCAACTGTTCAATCTCTGGAGGGAAGATCCCCTCATCCGCTCGCTGGTTTTTTCGCCGCGGCTGGCGCGTATTGCTTCGGAACTGATGCAAACAAAGGGCGTCCGCCTTTATCACGATCAGGCGCTCTTCAAAGAACCCGGAGGCGGTATCACGCCCTGGCACGCCGATCAATACTACTGGCCGCTCGAAACTGACAAAACGATCACCGCCTGGATACCCCTGCAGGCGACGCCGCTCGACATGGGGCCGCTTGAATTCAGCGCTGGCAGCCATCGCATCGTGGCGGGCCGTGAACTGGCGATCAGCGATGAAAGCGAAACCCGCATCGGCGAAAAACTACGCGTGACGGATTTCCCGCACATCGTCGAGCCTTTCGACGCCGGCGAAATTAGTTTTCACTCCGGCTGGGTATTTCACCGGGCAGGCGCCAATGCCAGCAGTCAAATGCGCAAGGTGATGACGGTCATTTACATGGACAAGGACATGCGCCTGAAAAACCCGGACAACGACGAACAACGCAACGACTGGCATACCTGGTGCCCGGGCGTGCGTATCGGGGCCGTAATTGATACCCCGCTAAACCCCGTCCTGTTTGAAGGGTAGAAGAAAAAAGGCCATGAAAAAACAGTAGCGCTGCTTTGTATTGCTGCCAATACCTTTGTCGCGAAACCGAGATTCATTACACGGTACATGGACAAGAGCCTCATTGCACAATATTTCCGGCAGCAATTTTCTTCCGAGCCCCAACTGCTGGTGCGCGCACCCGGCCGCATCAACCTGATCGGCGAGCATACCGACTACAATGGCGGCTTCGTGCTGCCCGCTGCGATCGACAAGGCGATCTGGCTGGCTGCCAGCCGCCGCTCCGACAATCGACTGGTATTTTACGCCGCCGACCTTGGCGAAACATTTGTTGCCGACGAGGGCGACACGGTTTTGCAGCAGGAAAAAAAATGGGCCAACTACCTGCTCGGCGTCATCAGCGAAGCGCGCCGCGACGGCATGTCGATCGGCGGCCTCAACCTCGCATTTGGCGGAGATGTGCCACTTGGCGCAGGCTTGTCTTCATCGGCCGCCCTGGAAAGCGGGATGATGTTTGCGCTCGACCGGCTGTTTGCGCTCGGGCTTGCGCCGATGGAGATCGTGCGGCTGGCGCAGCGCGGTGAAAACCATTTCGTAGGGATGAAATGCGGGATCATGGACATGTTTGCTTCCGTCATGGGCCGGGCCGATCAAGTGGTGCGCCTCGATTGCCGAAGCCTCGACTATGCCTATTTCCCTTTCCATGCCGGAGCGTACAGCCTGCTGCTGCTCGATAGTGGCGTAAAGCACCAACTCGTTGATTCAGAATACAATACGCGCAGGGAAGAGTGTGAAAAAGGAGTGGCGCTCCTGCGTCGTTTCGATGCGCGCATTGAAAGCCTGCGCGATGTGTCGGGCGAATATCTTATGCAGCACCGTCAGGATTTGCCCGAAACGGTTTATCGCCGCTGTCATTTCGTTGTGGAAGAAATCGCTCGCGTGGAAGCCGCGTGCGCGGCCTTGCAGGCAGATGATTTTGAGGAACTGGGCGGCCTGATGTTTGCCGGCCACGAGGGTCTCGACCGCGATTATGAAGTCTGTGTGGAAGAAACCAACTTCCTGGTCGATTTTGCCCGGCAGCGCATTGCCGGCGCGCGACAAATGGGCGGAGGGTTTGGAGGTTGTACCATTAATCTGTTGAAAACCAGTATGATGGATGCTTTTTTGTCGGATGTTTTTGAAGCGTACCGGCAAAGATTCAAAATTGAACTGAAATGTTACCCGGTCAAACTGACGGGTGGGGTAGCGGTTGTTTGAACCGTTGACATTCCCTTAATATTTACCTGATAACACATGGATTTCAACGAATTTCCACATCGCCGTTACAACCCGCTTACTGAAAGTTGGGTGCTGGTATCGCCGCATCGTTCCAAAAGACCCTGGCAGGGGCAGGTCGAACGCTTGCCTGCCGATACGCGGCCGGCCCACGACCCCGACTGCTACCTGTGCGCGGGCAATCTGCGTGCGAATGGCGCCAGAAACCCGGACTATGACTCGGTGTTTGTGTTCGACAATGATTTTGCCGCACTTTTGCCAGACCTGCCACCACGCCGGCAGCCGGGTGGGGAGCACCCGTTTTTCAGGTCGAAAACAGAACGGGGGACGGCCCGTGTAATTTGTTTTTCACCCCGTCACGACCTCACCATTGCCGAAATGAGCACCCCCGACATCCGCAAGGTCGTGGATGCCTGGGTGGACGAATACCGTGCGCTGGGGGCTCTTCCCTATGTGCGTTATGTGCAGATTTTTGAAAACAAGGGCGCCATTATGGGCTGCTCCAATCCCCATCCGCACGGCCAGATCTGGGCGCAGGAAAGCGTCCCCGAAGAGCCGATGAAAAAGCAGCGCACCCAGTTGAAATACTGGAAAAAACACGGCCGCACCCTGCTGGCCGACTATCTGGCTGCCGAACTGGCTGCCGGCGAACGTATTTTATTTGAAAATCAACACTTTGTCGCGCTGGTGCCCTATTGGGCAGTGTGGCCCTTCGAAGCCATGATCGTGCCGCGCCGCGCCATGCCTTCCATCCTTGACCTCACGGACGCAGAGCGCGACGCCCTGGCAGATGCCTATCGCGAACTTGCAACGCGCTACGACAACCTTTTCCAGACGTCTTTTCCCTACTCTGCGGGCATCCATCAAGCGCCTGCTGATGGCAAACCACATTCTGAATGGCACTGGCATTTTGTGTTTTATCCGCCGCTCCTGCGCTCGGCGACGGTCAAAAAATTCATGGTGGGCTACGAGATGCTGGCCGATCCGCAACGCGACATTACGCCGGAAGCAGCGGCAGAGCGCCTGCGTAGTGTGGCCGGTGTGCATTACCGGAGCGGCAAAACAGTTGATCTGTAAAAAAGCCAACCATCTGAATAACAGGTGGTTGGCTTTTTAAAAACAAGGGAAAATCATCCTAGCGCAGCACGGTCAGGTCGCCTTTTTTCACTTCCTGTTCGCCGTTTTGCCATTCTACCATGGCCTGCCAGATGTACACGCCCGGCGAGGCCGGCTGATTGCCGACGTAGCCGTTCCAGCCTTTTGTGCCATCGCCCGCGGCGAAATGCTCGCGCTCGAACACCAGTTCGCCCCAGCGGTCGTAAATACGAAGATAGACGAGCTCGTTGACCCTGTCGGCCGGTGCATATAGCGTAAAGGCGTCGTTGCCATTGCCGCTGTCGGGCAACAGGGCGTTGGGGGCATACAGTTCGTTTTTGGTAGTCTCGCTGAACCGTTCGATCTCGAAAGGCAGTTCCTGCACGCAATTTTCAAACTGCTGATACAGCACATACTGACCGGCCGGCAGATTGTCGAATAGCGTCTGTCCGCCGAAATTTGACGGATCAAGGCTGTACAGCGCTCCCGTACCGGCCGGCACACTGATGCTGCCCGTGGTCTGCTGGGCGCCGGGCTGCTGGATAACCGGCGCTATGGCCGGCGCCATGATGCCGCGCACGACCACGGTATAAAGCGTATCGCAGCCCGGCGACCCGGGAAAGATCTGCTGCATTGTTCCGGGCACTTGAACCCATTGATCGAACACCCGCACCGAATCACCGGGGCAAAGAGGAAGGGTGTCGTTTCGTTCGATCAGGAAGGCTTCTGTAATTTCAATGGTATGCGTTGAATCACAGCCGTTTGTGTTGGAAAACGTCTGCTCGAACATGCCCGGCGTATCGACGTAGGCGCCGAACACCCATGTTGAATCGCCCGGGCAGAGTGCGCGTGTCTCGAAGGTGTTCGTCGGCGCTGAATACAGCACGACCGTTACTGTATGGGTCGAATCGCAACCGTTGGCGTTTGAAAACTGCTGGGAGAAAGTGCCTGCCGTTGACACGTATGTGCCGAACACGAGTGTGGAGTCGCCCGGACAAATGCTGCGGCTCTCCTGCGTGGGCACGGGTGCGGGCAGCAAACTGACCGTGATGGTGTGGGTGCTGTCGCATCCGTTGGCGTTTGAAAACTGCTGGGAGAAAGCGCCTGCCGTTGACACGTACGTGCCGAACACGAGGGTGGAATCACCCGGACAAATGCTGCGACTCTCCTGCGTGGGCACGGGTGCGGCGTACAGATCAACTGTTATCGTATGGATCGAATCGCATCCCTGATTGTTGAGAAATTGCTGGCTATACGCTCCCGCAGTCATGACCATGTTGCCAAATACCAGAATGGAGTCGCCGGGGCAAATGCGGATGGTTTCGGCGGTTTGATCGACGGGCAGGGCATTGACCGTCACCACAATAGTCGAATCGCAACCTGTGGCGGAGGTGTACACGAATGACTGGCTGTTGCCGGCGGCGATAGCAACACCGTCGAAAGTGTAGGTGCTGCCCTGACAGGCGCTCGTTTCTACATGTCGTAAAACGGTGTCTGCAATAATCTGGATTGTGTCGCGGCGGATATTCATGCAAAAATCCTGTGCGGTCACCCAGTAGGTTCCGGGGCCATTCGCAACGAAACTGGGGCCGGTTGTATTATTTTGCCATGTATAGGAGGCAAAGCCCGGACTGGCTTGCAAAACATATTGTCCTTGCTGACAATCATGAATATCGGGGCCGAGCGAGAGTGAAGGCCCGATCAAAGGATTCATTTTAAACACTGCGGTGTTGTTGGCGTAGTCGCATTCCGCCTTCCAGAACTCATCGCTGTCCTGAAGCGGAAACACATTCAGGCCCGGGTCGTTCGCTATTGCGTACACATTGCCGCCGGTAAATTGCAGCACCACGGTGAGTTCGGCACAACCGCCGGGTAGAATCGGCGCGGGAGAAATCGTATGCGTACTGATCTTCGTTGCCGGGCCCAGGTTCGGGTTTCCGCCGCGATAGAAGGTCAGGGGTAAATTTGCCGGCAATGCTACGGAGCCCTGGTTGCAAACGCGCACTTTGACGCGAAATTGAAGGTTGCCGAGGCAGACTACCTCGAGCACCTCTGTCACTGCGTCGGCCGTCGTCAGGTGTTTCGGATGTTGCAGGCCATAATAGGGCAGCTGTGCATTAAAAATATTCAGGGGCCGGTAGTCGCTGCCGGGGCCGGGTATTTCGATCTGGCCTGCCTGCTGGTATTGCGGGATGCCGAGATCGTCGTCCACATTCACAATAGTATAGGCATACTGGTTCCACAACTGGCGGGCCGAGGGCCATGTCGAGTGCTGCAATTCTTCGGCTTCGAACACGTGCAATCGATTGTTATTGCCAGAATTCACAAAATCAACGGCTGCGATCTCAGCTTGTCCGTCTGCATCTACATCCGCTACGGCAGGACTGCCGATCCCCTGTGTACCAATGGCGTTGGCATACAACATCATTTCCCGGTTGGCATTGACGCCTGCCGGAAATGGCGCTGCCCCGCCGTACAACACTGCCATTCCCAGGCCATTGACCACCAGTTCAGACCAGCCATCCTGATCAAAGTCGAAAAGGGCTGGCGTATGCATTCCGTTATACCCGGGGGCATTATTGACGAGGTCGAGTTCCCACCAGTAAGGAGTGGCGGGCGCGACGCTGGCGCGGTTGAGGTTAAAACAATGGAGAAAATCTTCATCACCGGCGAGTATTTCCGGATAATCCTCGGCAAACCCGTCGACCCGATCGTCGTACACATTGCCCACAACCATCTTGGTGCCAACCAGAAAGGAAGGGGTGACGAGCAACTGACTTGACTTGAAAAAACGCCAGTACCCGGTTTTATTCCATACATAAAAGCCGTTTTCAGCGCCTTTGCGAGAGGTCACCAGCACCTCCTGAATGCCATCGAGATTGACGTCGGCGACTGTTGTCATCCCATCTTCAAAGACTTCTCCCGACATTGTGTTGATGTTGCGCTTGACTTTGATCTGATAACCGTCGCCGTCGTTCGGATCGAGGTCAACGGAATAGATCACATAGCCTGCAGCCAGTTCGAGGCCGGCGCAATCGGGGTCGCCGTTGCAATCGCTCACGCTGAGCAGGTCGGCGGCATAGGAACTGGCTTTGGCCAGGGGCGTCAGGCCGGTCCAGAAAGTGCGCGCCATTGGGCCGCCGCCCCGAAGCCGTCGCCGGAGCACGGGCGCTGCCGGAATACTCAGGTCGAGGGTGTACACTTCATGTCCGGCATAGAGTTCGGAAATGCCGTCGTTGTCGAAGTCGGCAGCGTACACATCGAACTGGTTGGTCAGGCAGGTATCGGTGGCGGTTACCCAAAGCGACATGCAGGGATTGGCGGCCGGATCGAAACCCTGGTAGATCCGGATACGTCTGTCGGCGCACAGTACGATGAGTTCCGGGTTGCCGTCGCCGTCGAGGTCGGCAATGGTTGGGGTGACACCCATTTGGTTGTTGTTGGCCAAATTGCCGGCCACGGTCAGTTGATTTGGGTTGGACTGATTGCTGCCGTCGCCTTTAAAAATAAGCAACTGACTTGATGGGGTTGATCCGACAGGATTGGCGCTTACCAGTACGATTTCCGGCACACTGTCCTGAGCGGGATTGAGGTTGCCGACAATCGGCGTTGCATGAAAGGAAGTGCTCAGGTTTTGAGTCGGCGCCCAGGCCAGTTGGACGGCGAAGTTGTGCGAGCGGACGGTATCTGTGCAGAATTCGAGGGGAAGGCCGGGGCAATCATTGGGGTCGTAAACATCGATCAACCCATCGCCGTCGTCGTCCGCACCGTTGTCACATAATTCGACTGATGATTGGGAAAAAGTGCTGGCAAGAGAAAGAACAAGGGCGAAAAAAGTGAAGCCAGCCCGTGATGCGAGCCTAGGAAACTGGATTAACATATCGGTTCTTAAAACTTAAATAGGTTTAAAGAAAGATAAAAGATTGTTTTCGGGCCCGTGAATGCGCAGGGGTAGACCGGAGCATACAATGAGGAATCGTATGGCAAAAATCACTCCGGTTTTTGACTGGCGTGAGAAAATTAGGGTGTGTCTGAAAAATACCGTTTGAGAATGATACGAGCGAAAGCGAGATGAACCAAAGCCAGGAAGTTAGCAGCCAGTTTTTCAAAATGGGTAGCAAATCTCCTGCATTCTTTGAGACGGTTGATGAGTTTTTCGATCACATTTCGTTTTTGTAGGTTTGTTCATTGAATCTGTGGTGAGGCCCTTTTTGACGTTGTTTACGGTTTTGGGCAGTTTTTTCTCTGGAATGAAGGCTTTGAGGCCGTGACTGCGCAAGTATTGTCGCCGAGATCCTTCGTTTTGACCTTTGTTTTGCTGTTTCATCCGAACACAAATTTAAGAGAGTTTTGTGTCCGTGGTTTTTAGACCATCTCAGAGCTCAGTAAATTGAGTGACCATAACCGAAGAATTAGACACTCAAAAGGTATGGGCTGATTCCCTTTTTTACGCTCCTGCGAAAAGCTCAACATGCTCTAAGGGTTAGGTTTTCAACGCACAGGTGAGATACTTGAGCAGGGAAATTAATAATCCGGTAGTTTTATACTTTTGCACAAAGATTTACATATGCTGATGAAAAGGAAAACGCATATTCTGCTTGTTTTGATTTTTGGAGTTGTCATTGGCTGTTGGGTTTTCTTTCGTTCTCTCCTCATTTAGCAAATAATTGCTCTTTTTGGGTGGGCTTTTTTACTGCGTTAACATCTACTTCGCTTGTTCTCCTATTAATATACATATGGAATAGTAGTTTGTTTATATTAAAACAGTACATATTTTGCAACGTGTTCTTGTGATCGTTTTATAATAGGTATACCTGTCATATTTTATTTATTTATAATAAATTTAATAAGTTTATATTTCAATTCAATATCAGACTAAAAAATCCAGGAAATGTCGATGTTGTTAGAGTCTATGACTAAGCAAAGCAACTTACCTTTGATGAAAGGTATTCTGAATGACGTATGGAAAGAGTTAAGACATAGCCTTGGTAGGGCTTTGGGCGATATTTAATGATTGCAAGAATAGTGGCAAGTACTAAGTTTGTCGTTCAAGCCTTATAGGTATTTTGAGGCAGATACTTTATCAGGAAACGAATATAGCCCAGAACGTGGGCAATTGTTACAGGCATTAGTATTGATGGATATTGATTCAGGTTCTTTTTGCACAAATAAAGAAGAATGCTTCATTTGCGTTAGAGCTGATCTTCGGAGGCCGATCTAAAAGGAGAGACTTAAGTGGGGGTTAATCTTAAAGGAGCCAATTTGAAAGGTGTGATATGAGCTACGCCAATCTGAAAAAAGCTACCTTGATTGGAGCTAACCTAAGGGCGCCAACTTCTAACGAAGCTTAATCTAAGCTAGGCAGATATGAAAAGGGCTGACATGGCCGGCACAATCTGAACAGAGGCAGTTTTAACAAAGGTTAATTTGAAAAGCTCAAACCTTGCAAATGCTCAATTAAAAAAGGCAAAGCTGAATGAAATTATTGCTGAATCGGCAAAGGCAGAAGGCGCTTTGCTCCTTGGGGCTAATTTACAAAGCCAAACCTTGTAGCAGTTGATTTCATTGGGGCTAATTTAGATCAAGCAATATTAGATTACCTGATATAAGAAGAATATGTTTGAGCAAATCAAGTATTGTTGAAATAAGCTTGAAAAAATCAGTTGTGGATAAAGCGATTGGATTGATAAACTAAATAAGTGGCAAACCAACAGCAGAAGATTTGCTGAATAGATATAAAATTGCAAACGATACTTTCAATAAGTGGAACGATCCGTTGTACAGCTTGAAGAAAGAGATTGATTTAATAGACTTGTTTGGCTATGATAATCAATTATTTATAAAATTAAAGTTCCAAAGTCCAGCACAAACTCCGACGATAGCATCATAGAGCTTTGGATCACGTAATCTAAGCCAGTCAGAAAAGACACGATAACGTTTGAGACCACCGATGCTATGCTCTAGAAGCTACAATGCCGTGAGGCTGTTCATTGTTTACATCTTTCGCTTCCTGTGGCAGTTCTTTTTCTTCGTTTTTTGATAGGGATGTAAAGTTGTCGTGACAGGGTAAAGGGTCAGTAAAGCCCTGAAAGCTTAAATCAAGGCGAATTTCGAAGCGGGTGAACCAAGGTTTTTCCGGCGGCTCCTTGCTTCAAAATACTTCAAAATCATGCACTGGAGCCGACATAACTACGGTCAGACGTACAAGATTACTTTGGTGACTGAACTGGATAACAAGCATTTAAGCGGTATGGCTTTTTTTACCGCTGAAATGAGCCTTTGAACGGAATTATCCTTTGAACGCTGAATTTGCTGCTCCGTGCCGTTCACCAACAATGTATCGTGCCCGGAAACCAGGCCTCAAATTCTTCAAATCAAGGAAAACGACCGCTTGGGCATTAGACCTAAGTGGGTTAAGGCGGCTGAAGGATTGAAAGAGCGAATGCCCGATTGACTTTTTGTTGTCGACCTACTGCTAACCAAAGATAGCCCCCAAAGCATCATAGCCCAGGCCAGATTTTAAACTGAATAAGACAAAGAACAACAAATCTTCGTAAGAACGTGAATTTAGCCTCCTGACTTGAATTCGCCTGTCGATCTTCAATAGAACACCCAAAACTCTTTCGCAAGCCCGGCTCAATGCCTCAATAATTCCAGAAACTTGACTGGCTCAAACCCGTCGTGGCTTTCCATTGCCGTTCATTGCGAATCCCTGTGTAACCAAAACCCATTTGAATCTTTTTGAACGTAAAAATACAACTACTGATTTTCAATAGGTTACATAAAAAGTCTAATAAATAGGATTGTTGTATTGACGTCAATTGAACTTTAAATGTTATTTCATTACTTCATTAATTTTATTCCGAAAACTGATAACCTCTTCATCTTTAGGCTGATATGGTTCAAACCCTATTTGGAAGGCCCAACTATAATAGGCCAGCAAATCGTTGAGATAATTTGTGAGTAAATAGGGTGTCCAATAGGTTTTTGAATTGATTTTATATTTTACTTTTAACCTACTACCTATATTTTGCCTCATTCATTGTTGTACAAGGTTCACATAGTTATCAAGAGGCCCATCGTCTAAATTGTAAATTTGGTTTTGAGTGAACTTGCCAGTAATCAACTCAGGATGGCTGTAGCGCTCATGCGAATCAGCGATAAAATCAGCAAGGTCTTCTGAAAAACACGAGGTAATAAACGCTTGCGCAGTAATATGGTTAAAAGAGTTAAGGTAACCTTTTTCGCTGGTATCTCTTGTGTTTTTAAAGGCTAAGTCTGGGGTGTTGATTCTTTTTACAGAAGACTTCGCAATATCAATAAATGCTAAATCTCCTTTTTTATACTGCCATCTGGATAGAGTGTAGATTTTTTCAATATCAATTCTATTAGATACAGCGTAAGGATAATAGATTGGAGCAGACAGTATGTTCCCAATATTTCTGTCGTATCGCGCTTTTATCATATCCCCCTGGCTCACCCCAGTCTCCAACACAGCAGTAACCTCCTCTCCTCCACTACAATGGCGCACCCGAACCAGGTAATGCCTCGGGCCAGTACTGTCATACTCAATCTGAATAACAGATTTTAGCTCTTCAAAGGAAGAAAACCTCGAACCCAGCAACGCCCCACGTATGTTAGCATATGGCGCTGTGCCAGAGCTGTCGCCGCTAGCCAGGGCGGTACAGGGGCATTCGGTAAAATGTTTCATTTTGGCAAGATCAGCAGACTGATGGCAACTGATCAAACCAGTGGAAAACAAGACAAGCAAACGGATACAGTTCATCAAATGTTAAATTATCAAGCGCCTTTATATCTGGTAAATCATTCCAAAATAACACAAAAAAGCCGATTACCTGATAATCAGGCAATCGGCTTTAATTTTTGTGGAGCTGGCGGGAGTCGAACCCGCGTCCGGACAAAGCGGCACAACGCTTTCTACATGCTTATTTTCCGATTGGATTGTCGGGCGCGAGGCTGGTTCGGAAAAAGACCGGTTCGCGCCTTAGCCCCTTGATTTCACCTTTGGGTCGAGACACCCCCTCGGGCAATCCTGCTTTTTTGATGATGTGCGGCGGCCTGTGTAGCAGGCATCAAGGCTAAGAGGGGGACGCTGAGCGTGGCCCTCACGCGGCACAATGGCGTTCTAACTCGCTAGAATTAGGCAGCCATGGCATACTGATAGTTGCCATTCAATTGTCGAACGTTGTTTTTTACGGGGTAACCGCTCATGCCCCGGCATGCTTACGAAGCAACATTCTTTCCCGTCAATACCAAACAGCCCCATAAGTAATAGTGATGGATTCTTTTACCCACCTTTCTTTGATTGTTGAGACGCAAAGGTAAACGAAAAGTAACGCGCAAAGGTTCCTGGGAAGTTAAACTCAATCCAAACTGGGCCGAACCGTATTTTCCACAAACCGAAGGGCTACCTTTGCGGCGCCAAAACCACATACCCAAACTTATGGTCAAAATTGGAATTATTCGTGAGGGCAAGGTGCCGCCCGACGCTCGTGTACCCCTCACCCCGGAACAATGCGCAGAAGTTCAGGTCGAACAACCTGTCCGGATTACTGTCCAACCTTCGCCAATCCGTAGCTTTAAAGACGAGGAATTCATTGCACATGGTATTCATTTACAAGAGGATGTAAACGATTGCGATGTGCTCATCGGGGTGAAAGAGGTGCCAATTCCTCAACTTATACCCAACAAAACCTACCTCTTTTTTTCCCATACCATCAAAAAACAACCGCATAACCGGGCTCTTCTGCAGGCCGTTCTGGAAAAAAATATCCGCCTGATCGATTACGAAGCGCTCACCGACGAACGCGGCGAACGCTTGATCGCTTTCGGATTCTACGCAGGTATTGTCGGTGCCCATAACGGCCTCTGGACCTGGGGCGAACGCACCGGCCAGTTCCACTTGCCCCGCCTTTATCAGTGCCACGACTACGCCGAGGCCCTGGCTGCTTATGAAAAACTGAACCTTCCGCCCTTGCGTATTGTACTGACCGGCGGCGGGCGCGTGGCTTCCGGAGCCGCCAAAAACCTGAAAGACATGGGTATCCGCCAGGTCGCTCCCACGGCCTTCCTGACGCAGGATTTCAGCGAACCCGTATTCACCCAGCTACATGCCCAAGACTATGTGGTGCACCGCGATGAACGCCCTTTCGTCAAACAACATTTTTATGCCCATGCCGACGAATACCACAGCGCCTTCGCGCCTTTTTACCGCCGGGCCGATATTTTTATCAACGGTATTTTTTACGACAAAAAGGCCCCCGCATTCTTTACAGAAGAAGAAATGCAAACCCCTGACTTTCAGATAAAAGTGATTGCCGATATAACCTGCGACATCATGCCCGACTCTTCAGTGCCCAGTACGGTTCGCGCCAGTACCATTGCCGAACCGGTATACGGTTTTCTGCCGGCCAGCCGCCAGGAGTGCGCGCCTTTCCAACAAAACGCAGTGGATGTGATGGCTATCGACAACCTTCCTTCCGAACTCCCGCGCGATGCCTCGGCTTTTTTCGGCCGTCAACTGCTGGAAAAAATACTGCCCGAATTGCTCATGGGCTACGACAGCGCAGTCATGCGCCGGGGGATGATCGCTGAAAACGGCCGCCTCACACCAGAATTTGCCTACCTGGCCGACTATGTCGCCGCACAAGTATGAAGTTTTTGTAAAATTGTGCAATTGTTGATTTTACGTTTCGCATATTTGCCCAAACGAATATTGGCAAAACGTAAAACTCATTGCACATGAAAATTCCACTTTGGCTTATTGCCCTGCTTTTTGTCGGGTACACCATGTGGGCGGCCACTTGCTGGCATCAGCACATGGTTCGACAATGCTGCGGAGAAGAAGCGCCCGCTGCGGTCAAGACGACCGGCGAACCGCTCTTCCGCTGGAATGCCGACAAGCCCGAATCCGATGCAAACTTCCCCGACTGGAAAAAGGCGCTGCTGGGCCGCGGTGGCCAGGGCGACACACTCGTCATTACCGGCTACTACCGCTCCGGGGAAACCAACGGCGAACAACTCGCCCTGGCTCGCGCAGCCGCCATTCGCGACATGCTGTCGCCTGAAATCCCCGCCAACCGCGTTCGACTGGCGGCCAAACTGGTGTCCGACGACCTGAGCGCCGAAAGCGGCCCCAAACCCTCGGCCAGCTATTCCTGGTCCAAAATGGTGCTCAAAAAAGAAGAAAGCGCCATCATCGAATCCGACAAGGACGTCATCCTGCTTTTCCCCTTCAATTCGACAGAAAAAGACCATGACCCGAAGGTGGACGAATACCTGAAAAACCTGTGCGAAAAACACAAGGCTTCCAATACCACCTTCAATGTCGTAGGCTATACCGATGATGTCGGAACCGAGCAGGAAAATATTGCGCTGGGCCTCGCCCGGGCAAAATCAGTAGCCAAAATCCTGCAATCCAACGGCATTGCAGCCAACCGGATCACAACCGACTCCAAGGGAGAAGCCAATCCGGTGGCGGATAACAGCACGGACGACGGCCGCCACCAAAACCGCCGAGTTGTCATCACCGTCAATCGTTAACCAATCAAAACAACAACCACCATGTTTGCTTATATCCTCCTCCAATGCAGTTTTTGGGACCATCTTCCCACTGCGCTTGCTCTTTGCCTTCTGCCATTCCTTCTGGGCTGGCTGGCCGCATATGCCTGGTATAAAGTCGGCCCGCTGCGTGATCAGGTCGCCTCGCTTACCGCTGCCAATGGCAAACTTGAAGCCGATCTTACCGATCTGCGCCTGCGCCTGGCCAGCCTGGAAGCCGATCTGGAAAGCAAAAATAACCAGTTGCACAGGGCCAAAGACGACCTGGTCATGTGCGAAAGCGAACGCAACGCCCTGCGCGAACAGGTTAACAATGCAGGCGGAACCGGGGCTGGTATTGCCAAAGTTGCCAAAGCCGCCGCCGCCGCAACCATCATGTTTGCCGGCACCAAATACAAAACGGATGACCTCAAAATCGTCGAAGGCATCGGCCCCAAAATCGCAGAACTGCTCAACAACGCCGGTATTCAAACCTGGCGCCAGCTGGCCGATTCCGCCATCGAACGCCTTCGCGAAATTCTGGATGCCGCCGGCTCTGCTTACCAGATTCACGACCCGGGTACCTGGCCGCAACAAGCCGACCTCGCCGACCGCGGTGAATGGGATGCACTGAAAAAATTGCAGGATGAATTGACCGCCGGAAGGGCCGATTAAGCCTTTGTTATTTAAATTTTAAAGCCCAGTCTGCTGATTATCAGCAGACTGGGCTTTTTATTTGGTTCCGTTTGCGCTTGCCTATCGCTCCACTTTCGGCGCCAGCAACTTGTACAAAACCGGCGTCACGATCCTCGATAACAGGGTGGAAGAGATCAGCCCGCCAATGAGTACATAGGCAAGAGGCGAATAAAGCGGGTTTTCCTCCACTGCAATCGGAATCAGCCCGCCGATGGCCGTCATCGAAGTGAGCAGGATAGGCACAAAACGTATCTCGCCGGCCTCCTGGATCGCCTCGTCGAGCCCCCTGCCCTCGACCCTCAACTGGTTGGTAAAATCGACCAGCAAAATCGAATTCTTTACCTCGATACCCATCAGCGCGATCAAACCGACTACGACGGTGAACGAGAACGGGTAACCCGTGGCCATCAGGGCCAATACAGCGCCAATGATACCCAGCGGGATGACCGACAATACAATGATGGTGCTACGGAAAGTGCGGAATTCGAGAATCAGCACGGCCAGCAAACCGAAGATGGTGATCAAAATAATAGTGCCCATGCCGCCAAACGAACGCTGGCTGCTCTCTACCTCCCCGGCAATGACGTAGCCGTAGCCCTTGGGAAATGACATAGCCGCCAGTTTTTCACGCAGGTCGTTGTTGATGGACTGGGCAAAAAAACCGCTTTTTACAAATGCACTGACGAGGGTGTAACGGTCCTTGTCGTAGTGCGTAATTGTATTGGGCGAGCGCCTGAACTCGAGTTCAGCCACCTGGTTGAGCGGGATGGCCGCCCCTGTCACACTGTTGACGTACAGGTTTTTCAGTACATCAAGGTCGGCAAAAGTTTTGCTTTTGGGCACTGAAACCGTGATGTTGTAATCATCGCCGTTGTCGGTTGAAAAGTTGCCAACCTGCAAACCGGCGATGGATAATCTGACCATTCGGTCGATTTCCGCGACAGGCACCCCTAGCGCCACCGCTTTTTCCTTGTTGATACGTACCTGAAGGTCGGTTTTGATCGAAGCAATAGGATTATCGACGTAAATGGTGCCTTCGATGCCCTCGATCATGGTTTCCACCCGGTCGGCCACCGTACGCAGGGTGTCGAGGTTTTCGCCAAAAAGACGGATGGCTACGGGCGCCTCGATGGGCGGGCCCTGTTCGAAGTTTTTCACCGTGATGGTGGCGCCGGGCACCGATTTGAATTTTTCCCGCAATTCATCAATCAGGGCCACTTTGACAGGCGGCGGGGTGCGTTCCTGCAATTGAATAAAAATCTGGCCGAAATCGGGACTCTCGTTGCGCGGAATGACATTGTAGTAAATGCGCGGGTTGCCGCGGCCCACATTGGCGGTGTAGGAAATGATTCGGGCGGGGGAGCCATGCCCCGGGTATTTTCGCGAAGCGGTTGCCGGGGTTTCTTCCTTGCCGGATTGTTGCAGGAGGCGACTGGCACGCAGATCGTCGGGCATATAGGTCGCCAGCACCGAATCGATCATGCCAACCACCCGGTTGGTTTCTTCCAGACTGGTGCCCGGGGCGGTTTCCACGTCGATGTAAAACATCGGGCGCTCGCTGGCGGGAAAGAGGGCAAAACCGGCTTTGGAAGCCACGCCAAGCACGCCGAAGAAAATAACGGCGGAAATGACCATCGCCCAACCTGGATGCTTCAGGCCGGCCTGAAGAAGTCTGGCGTACGATTTTGAAATCAGCCATTTCATGCCGCGCAGGAAGAAGTTGCCGCGCGGGTCTTCATGTTCCGACAAAATACGACTGCCTAAGAACGGCACGATGGTGAGCGATACGAACAGGGAAGCCAACACGGTGCAGACGACTGCCATGGGCAAACTGCGAATAAAGTCGCCCGAAGCTTCAGGCAGAAAAACCAGGGGCAGAAAGGCCAGAATCAACGTTGCGGTGCAACCCAACACGGCAAGCCCGATCTGGCGGGTAGCGAGTATGGCGGCGTCCTTTCGGTTCACCCCCTCTCGCAGCCACCGCTCGATGTTTTCCACCACGACAATCGAGTCGTCGACCAGAATACCAAGCGCGATGATCAAACCCACAATGCTGAGCTGGTTGAGCGAATAACCGAGTTTGTCGAGCGCAAAAAGCCCGATGGCGATGGATAAGGGGATGGAGATCATCACGACCAGACTGGCTCGTGTGCCCAGCGGCAACAGCGTGAGCAATACCAGCAGAATAGCGATGCCAAAATCCTTGGCAAAACGGGAGAGGCGTTTGCGGACGGAGTCTTCCTGATCGAACACCCGCTGAAAATCCATGTTGGACGGCAGATCGGCCCTGAATTCGGTGATGGCTTTGTCGACTGCCTGTCCAACGGTAAAGATATTCTGGCCGTTTTTCATGCGGGCAGTGACAAAAACGGAACGTACGCCGTTGTACCGAGCAATGTGCCGGGGCTCTTCGTACGCAAACTCTACCTCTGCCAGATCCTTGATATACAATACTTTACCGGGACCGTTGGCATTGACGACGGTGTTCCGTATTTCCTCGATGTCTTTGTAGTCACCACTGGTTTCCACAAAAAACTGCCGGTCGCCGAGGTTGACCGAGCCGCCCGGAATAGCCAGATTTTCACTTTGCAGCGAACCGAGAATACGGCTGACCGGAATGCCTTCGGCCGCCATTTTGGGTAAATTAAGATTGACCCTGACCTCGCGTTTGGGGAAGCCCCAGGTGTCGGCGCCTTTGATGCCCGGTATTTTTTCAAGGTTTGTTTCCAGGCGTTCGGCCTCCCGCCGGAGTTGTTCCCACGATGCATTTTCAGAGACGATAGCCAGCTGTTTCATGGCCACATCCGAAGCCGAAAATTTTTGCACCTCAATGCGGTACAAGTCCTGGGGCAGTTCGGGCCGAAGGGCGTTGATCTCGCGTATCACCTCCTCATATTTTTTGTCGGGGTCATTGCCGTGCTTGAACTCGATGGTCAGCACCATTACGCCGTTGGAGGAGTAGGAGCGCATGCGGTCGATATCTTCCAAAGCGCCGAGTTTGGCTTCGACGGGGTCGGTGACCTTGTCTTCCACTTCAGCCGGCCCTGCACCCGGCCAAACCATGACGATGCTGTATCCGGGCGCTTCGAATTTGGGGTCTTCGGCGCGGGGCATATTGAGCAGGGAGCCAATTCCGAGGGCCATCACGGCCAGGAAGATGATAAAGGTAAATTGGCTGTTTTTAACGGAAAATTCAGTGATTTTCATGGTTAAGTTTTTGTAACGACGCTGTAGTGCCAACCCTCAGGGCCGGCGCGAAATCGGTAGATCTGTTGCTGCTTGGGGCTATACGACCCGGCTTCCGGGTGGGTGCAAAGCCAGGAGGGCGGCTGTCGGCCTGCACCAACCTTGCCGAGGGCTGGCGCTACTGGCGCACACGACTTTTTTCCGTCAGATAAGGCGCTCCTGCCGTGATAACTTCCTGCGTATTTTCCAGGCCGCCGGCAACGACAACTTTCGCCCCGTCGAGAAAGGCAATCTGTACCGGTATTTTTCGAACCGTCTCTCCGTCCGGTTGTATGGCAAAAACGAAGGCGTTTTTCCCTTCTCCTTCCACAATGGCTTCCACCGGCACCACCGCATAGGTACGAGCCTGCGGCGGGGTGATATCGACACTGGCAAAAAGCCCCGGCGCAAAGCGTTTCCCCTGGGGAACGACCTTGATTTCCACGGGATAAAGGCCTGTGGCCGGATCGGCGGCCGGCGCCAGATCGCTGACTTTTCCGTTGAAAACCGTTTCCGGGTAGGCATCCATGCGCACTGTTGCCAGCATGCCAAGGTTGAGCCGGGCCCAGTCGCGGTCGCTGACGTTGATGCGCACGACCCAGTCGTCGTTGCCGGTTTCAAACAGGACCAGCGCGGGAATGCCCGGCCCGGTAATTTCCCCCTCGTTCATCAGTTTTTTGATGATTTTACCGCCCCTGGTGGCCCTGATTTCGGCATACTGCCGGTTAAACTGGGCGATGCGAGCCGTTTCTTTGGCAACATCGCGGCCGGTCGTGGCATTTTCCAGCAGTTCGAGCGTAGCGCTGCTGTCCCGAAAAAGCCCTTGCACCCTCGACAAATCACGCTCGGCTTTGGCCAGGCCTTGCTGCGCCTGCGTGAGCTGGGCGTCAATTTCGGTTTTATCCAAAACGGCCAGGAGTTGCCCCGGGCGCACTACATCGCCTTCTTCGACGAAAATGCGCTGGATGACCCCGCCGATTTTAAAAGAGAGGCGTTGTTCGGCCGATGAACTCAGCATACCGCTGGCATGCACCGGCAAGGCGATGGATTTTTGCTCCACCGGCGCTGTTCGAACCGGAATCCGTTCGTCGGCAGCAAGGGCTGAACCGGCCGGTTTGACGGCCTCGGAGTTGCCGCAGCCGCCCAGGAGGTAGAATAAGCCCAATAAAGCGAAGGCAACAAGGCCGGCCGGGGCAATGGAACGTACAGGGATATTTTTCATGATCTTTGAAAAGGTGGGATGAATTCAAAGTGGTATTTTACTGATAAACAAGGTTTTACAAACCTGCTGCTTTCAACAGTTCCGCCTCGCGGATGAGCACGTCCGTCCAGGCCAGTGAAACCTGCAGGCGTGCGGCAGTGACGCGGTTTTGGGCGTCGAGAAACTCAAGCAGCAGCGCCTGGCTGGCGCGGTACTTGTTGTTGACGATCCGGAAACTTTCCTCCGCTGCTTTGAGGCCGATTTGAGCGGTTTCCCAGGTGTGCAGGGCGGCCTCGTACTCGTTCCAGGCCTGCGTGACCTGCATGGCGATCTGCTGCCGTGTTTCTGTGAGCTGGTTGCGGGCGCGTTCGCTGTCGATGCGGGCCTGTTGTACTTTCGTTTTGCTTTGGCCACCATTAAAAAGGTCGTACGTCACCCCGATCTGTCCGAGTGCGAATGCCTGGTCGTGGTCAAAAGTGTATCCGTAGCCCTGAAAGCCGAACTCGCCGCCGATATAAGCATCGGGGAGCCGGCGGTTGGCTTCCTGGAGCCGCTGGGCCGACTCGCTTGCCTGAATGCCAGCCTCAATCGCTCCGAACTCCTGCCGGTGCTCGAGGGCATATTGAATGAGTTCCTCGGGCTGATAACGCGGCAATGTGTGGCGAAGCAAACTGGTGTCAATGATTACCTCTGTTTGCAAGCCTCTGTTGATCAACAGATTGAAATAGGCCCGCGCGGTATTTTGCGTACTGTGAAGTTTGAAAATTTCGTTGTCGGTCTTGCTCAGTTCGTAATCGGCGGTGGCCACGACATCGCGGGTTGCCACGTTGTTTTTGACCAGCGACTCGTTGAAACGCCGCAGTTCCGTGAGCACGTTTCGCGAATTGACCCAGATTTTTTCCGCTTCCAGGGCTTGCAAATAACGCAGGTAGGCAATGGTGATCTGGTAGCGCAACTGATATTCGTAGGCCGACTTTTCAGCCGCCTTGCTGTCGGCCAGGTGCTGCTGAATTTGTCGGTTGTACCGAATGTCGGAGTTGAACAAAGGGTAGGCGACCTTGAATTTCGTTTCCTGAAAATTATCGGGCAGGAATTGAATTGTCTGGTTATCAACCCGTTGTGGCGATTGCAGCGCCATATAAACCGGATTCAGCAGATCGCCGATGGGCAAATCGATGCTGCGGCCGCCCAGCGCCCGGGTATAACTGGCATTGAACTGAACGGTAGGGGAGGACAGGCTTTTGGCCAGGCGGATGGATTCCAGGCTTTTTTGCCATTCCAGGTTGCGGGCCGTCACACCCGGATTGTTGGCCAGACCCTGCCGGATGTACTCGTCGAGCACCGGCGAAGAGAGCTGCTGGGCAGACAAAACGGTGGCCGCCAGAACAAATAGCAGGAAGAGGGGAGTTTTCCGTAACATTTTTATCCAGGATAACAGCATTAGGTAAATAAACAGTGTTTAGTAGCGAGTGCAAAAAAATGCACGTTTTACGTGCGACTAAAATGGATTCCGTTGAACTGTCGGATTCGGGGGCTGAGTTGTCAGAAACGCACTTTTGAAAGAAGTAGCCGGGGCGTCAGAGACTTTCCGCCATTTTGACAATCATGTCGAACGACTTGCGGGCGAGTTCCTGCCGTTTGTCTTCCGGGTACATGCGCATGCGCTCGCGGACGAACAGCGACACCAGTCCGTGCGCATGGCACCACAGGGTATAGGCGATGGTTTCGGTGTCAGTGCTTTTGAAGTAACGCTGGTCCACACAGGTCTGAACGGTCTCGGTAAAAAAGCTGTGCACTGCCATGCCGAGCGTCCAACATTCCTGATTTTCAATGAATTCCATCGGCGCCCGCGTGATGAAGAGCAGGTCGTAAAGGTCGGGGTGTTTCATGCCGAAATCCACATACCGCCGCCCGAATTCGACCAGCCGCTCCCAGGGATTTTCGATCAGGGCCGCCGACATGACATGGCTCCGTTTGACGGCGGCGGCTTCGTATTGCAAGGCAGAAAGGATTTCGCTTTTGTCCTTGTAGTATAAATAAATGGTGGCGGGACTGTACTCGATCATCTCCGCAATATTGCGGATGCTGACGGCGTCGAGCCCTTTTTCCCGAAAAAGTTTGAGCGCCGCATCGAGGATGAGCCGGCGCATTTCTTCTTTCTCCCGTTCTTTTCTTTCTACGATTCCCATGATGTAATGAATTAACGCTGCAAATATACTGAACACTGTTTAGTTGACAGGAAAAATTTTACGAAAACCTGCGGATGCCGCCTTTTTTGGGGAGGCTTTTGCGGAAATTCTGCACCTGCGGCCATCGGCAGAGCGGCATGTTCTGCAAAGCCGTCGAAATTTATTGCCCTGAAAAAAACTGTTTAAGGGTAACAAAACTTGTACGAAGTGGATAATTCGCAGACATTTAGCCAAATAAGGCGGACCCCGAAAAGCCTTGAACAGAGTAGGGCATTTATCAAACCAGTTTATTTTCAATGAAACATTCCATTTTGTTGCTGCTGGCGCTTTGTCTGGCAGCTGTCTCCTGTAAAAAAGACTCAAACAACGACGACCAGAACACATCCGATGCCGAGTTCTTTTTCCTCGGCAAAATCGACGGGCAGTCTGTGCGCCTCGAAGTAACGCCCACCAACGACATCGAAATGTCCACATCCAACAGCGGCAGCATTGGTACGCCAAACTGCGTGTTTGGCTACGGCGCCTTTCTGGCCCCTTTCGACATCAATGCTTTTCCGCAGGCAGGCATCGATTTCTCCAATTACTTCGACGGCGATTGCTCGAATGAAGAAACGGTTTTCAACAGCCTTTTCCCTACCGGCAATCACGCATTTTTGAATGAAGCGGTGGGCGGTAAAGGCGTTCAGGTGAGCTACATCGACGCTTCCGGCGTGTATTCGAGTGCCAAAGGCACGCAGAGCGCCGCGCAGTTCACCATTACCAAATCCGAGGTGGCCAATGATCCCTTCGGGCTGAGCCAGACGATCACAGGCACCATGAAATGCACCCTGTACGACGAATTTGGCAACAAAAAAGAATTCACCGACGGCGCTTTCCGGTTGAATTTCCGCTCCTATTTCTGATCATCGGCTTTTGTCGATGTCCCGGGGGCTCGCACGAGATGATGTGTGAGCCCCTGTTTTTTTCAAAAAAACTCCTTGAGCGGGTAACGAACCGACAGGGCAGCGGATTCAACAATAAATCAACCAGACTTATGTCCACCTTTTTCTTCCAGTTACTGTCCCTCATCCTTCCCATGCAGCCCGGAAATATGTTTCGTTCGTGCTGCAGTGATTTTCGGATCGTGTTGCTTTTTGCGTGCTTCGGACTGATCGCTCCCTCTGCATTCGGCCAGTTTTTAGGGCCCAAACAGCTCGATTTCGGTCATGGTGACCTCCAGCCGCCGGTGTACGCCGACCTGGATGGCGACGGGTTCAAGGACCTTATTATCGGCAATAACGGCTATTCGTTCGACACCTATAATGCTGGCGGCGTGCTTTGGCAAAAAAACGACGGCACGGGCCATTTCGGCGCGCCGCAATGGATCGAGCAGTCGGGGAGTTTCGATTCCGATCTTGAGGCAATCGACCTGGATGGAAACGGGACGGTGGACCTTGCATACAATGCCTCTACCATTTTGATACTGCATTTCAATGACGGCCAGGGGCATTTTTCCGCCCCTGTTCCCTATAATCAGCAACAGATTTCACGACTCCGTTTTGCCGACCTGAACGGCGACGGCGCCCCCGACAGGTTGGAGTGCCACCCCTGGCAGTATTCAGAAAAAAGTTTTTTTAAAAGCCTCAACGACGGCGCCGGCCAATTCGCCGAGCCGGAAGCTTTGCATCTGTCGGACTCCTGTTGCATCAAATTATTTGAACTGGCCGACCTTGATGGCGACGGCGATCTTGACTTGCTGACGGCCAACGATCCGCAAAATGACCTGTTCTGGCGCGCCAACGACGGCTCTGGCAACTTCGGGGCCGCGGTTTTTCTCGCGACTTCGCCGGCGCCCGTCAGCCAGTTGCTGCTCCGCGACCTGGATGCGGATGGCGACCGCGACGTGCTGGTGTTCTCCACGTTTTACGAGGTGCCGCAACTGCTGTGGCTGAGCAACCAGGGCGCCGGGGTATTCAATCCTGATTTGCAAATCATTTTTGAACCGTCGATCGGAGAACACCTGTCGTCGGCCGCCGTCGTTGCGGAAGATCTGACCGACGACGGGGCTGTTGATATCGCGGTCATGCACGAAGTATCAAACGACTACGACCTGCTGGTATTTGTCAATCAGAACGACGGCGCAGGCACGATGCTGAGCAATACCATCGCCGTGTCGTACCTCGTGCCCGCCTTTCCGTTGGCCGCCGATCTGGACAACGATAACCTGCCTGAAATCAACCTGTTGAGCGGCAATACCGTGGCTCAGGCGCACAATGCCGGCGCCGGGGTTTTTGAGCCCTGGACAATTTCGTACAGCCAGCTCGCCGACCCGACAGAATTGCAAATCATGGACCTGAATGCCGACGGTTTTCCCGACCTGAGCTACATCGGCGGCATGCCTGACAGCTTGCTGAACTGGCGCGCCAACGACGGCACAGGGCATTTCGGCGAACGCCGGTCGATCTTAAAAACGATCGATAATAACATCACGGGCGTATTCGGACAAGCTTTTGGCGACATCAACAACGACGGTTTCGACGACGTAGCCTTCAACGTTTTCATCGACGGGGTGTCGGGTACGCGCTGGTATCAAAACGACGGCGACGGCCATTTCAGCCTGGCTGACCAGATCGACGGGTTTTTAATTCATGCACATGGCCTGGCCGACCTGGATAGCGACGGCGACCTCGATATGTTCGGTCGTCAGACGTTCAGCGCCGACTGGGATGTTATGCTCAACGATGGCGCCGGGCATTTTACGCCGGGCAGTAGCACCACGTTGCAGCATCAGGAACAATTCATTTCCGATTTTGCCGACTTCGACGGCGATGGCTTTCCCGACCTCGTCGCAGCGAATTATAACTTTGAATTTTACTGGTATAAAAACAACGGCTCGGGTGGGTTCGGCCCCGATCACTTCATCACGACCAGTTTTGGCAACCTCAACCTGCTCGCGGCCGACCCGGATCAGGATAACGACCTTGACATTATGCTGATGGGGCAATCGGCCGGCTGGCTGACCAACGACGGTCTCGGCAACTTTACCGATTCCGTGGTGGTCGATGCCGGTTTCACCTATGCCATGCGTACCGAATGTGTCGATATGGACAACGATGGCAGCCTGGACCTGGTCGTGTGGCCGGTTGCAAATGTCGGTTGGTCGAACGCCCCTCAAGCCATGCGTTTTTATCGCAATCTGGGCAACAATCAGTTCGCTCCTGCCCATGCCTTCGGACCTGCTTTTCCGTACTCCGGCGTTTGCATTGCCGACCTCGACAATGACGGGTTGAACGACATTGCGTTCACCTCTTACGGCTCTCTGGACTGGTATAAAAATGCAACCAACACAGCCACCATCCAGGGCCACTGTTTCGTGGATGACAACGGAAACGGCCTCTGGGACGCCAATGAGGCGCCGCTGGCCAATATCGGTATCCTCGTTGAACCCGAAGGCGAGGTGAGTTTTTCCGACAGCACGGGGCTTTTCGGTTTCCGGTTTTCTTCGGGCAGTTACACGCTGTCGGCCTTGCCGGCTTCCTGCTGGAATGTTACCGTTGCGCCTGCTCCGCCGGTCGTGGTGTTGGATACCGTAGTCCACGGTCTGTTATTTGGTTTTCAAAATTTTGGCAACCAGTTGAAAATCAGCCCTTACCTGTCGTCGGAATTCCCGAGATGCGATACGGTGGTGGCCTTTTATCTTTATGCTTCCAATCCGTCATGCCTGCCGGCAAGCGGCCAACTGTCGCTTGCGCTCGACAGCCTCGTCAACTTTGTTGGCGCCGAACCCTTGCCCGACGTGTCAACGGGCAACACCCTCATCTGGAACCTGGATACGATTGCTCCCTGGGAAGGAAGCGCGATCACCTTGCACCTGATGAACGCCGATGCTTCTCACGTTGGCGATACGATTCATTTGCAGGCATTTACATGGGTGAATGATGCGACGGGAAGCCTTGTTTTGTCCGACTCGGTTTTTTACCAGGCCGAGATACAGTGCGCCTACGATCCGAACGACAAACAGGTGGACCGGGCCACGGTGCCACCCGACTACTGGGTATCTGACCGGGAACTAATCTATACAATCCGTTTTCAAAATACAGGTAACGACACCGCATTCTCCGTGCGCCTTGCCGACACGCTCAACGCCGCGCTGAACTGGCCAACTTTCCGAGCCTTGAACGCCAGCCACCCTTACAACCTTTCGCTCAACCTTAATTCGGGCCTGTTGCAATTTGAGTTCAACCCGATTCAACTGCCCGACAGTACGACCAATCCGCAGGCAAGCCAGGGCTTTGTGCAGTTTGCCATCGAGTTGCAACCCTGGTTACCAGCCGGCACTGTGGTGCCCAACCGAGCCGGCATTTATTTCGATGCCAACCCAGTGGTGCTCACCAACACGGCGCAAACGGAGGTGCTTGACTTCGTGGCCAGCCACGAACCGCCCGCAGCAACGGGTTTGACCATAACGCCCAACCCGCTGACAGGGCCCTGCACCCTGCATTTCGATGCGCCGGCCCCGGATGGCGCTACGGTACAGTTGTTCGACGTTGGAGGCCGGCTGTTGCAAAACCTGAATGTGCAGGCAGGCGAAATGAACCAGGAACTGAACCTCGGCAATTTGCCTTCCGGCTGGTATCGGGTACAATGGAACCGCCCGGGCCAGCGACCTGTGTCGGGCAGGCTTGTAAAAATTTAAATTGCTTGTTTTCAATTATTTAGTTCACCTCATTGCATTTTATTATGAAACCCGAATTGATCAAAATGCCCCTCCTGGCGGGAGCGGCTCTGCTCCTCTCCTGTTTTCTCGGAACCGGCTGCTTTTTGGCCTTGGTAGCCGTCGCCGCCGATGCCCAGATCGCCGAAGCCAAGGCTGATACCAAATTCACCCCGGCCCAGACGACGGAACTGAAAGCGACGCAAACACACTTTATTCTGACGAATGAACAATGGAAACAAAAAGCCGAGTATGAACAGCAGCTTCGCACCAATTGGACCTACACACCGATCGATGTGATCCGTTTGTCGGATGCTCCGCTGTATTTCAGCCAGCCGGCACAGTCTTTTTTTGTAATTGAAGGGCTGAATACGGAGGTGTCCGGCAGCGTCAACTACACCACGACACACCTGTACTGGACGCTGATGATACCGAAGTTCACGCCTGGCAAAAAGGGCAAGAACAAAGACGAATCGAGCCGTTTTACACGCTTTGAATTATCGCCAACGCCGGAAACGCTCTTTCTGGGCTCCTACATTGCGCGTATGGAAAAAAGCGCCGATACCTTGTACCGGACCGGCCTTTTTTTCAACGACAGCCCTGCCATGCTGGGCCTTTACCTGTGCGAGGCGCAGCGAAACCTGGAAAAGGGCTTTGCCCGCAGCCGTTTCAACGGTATGCGCGATGAAAAAGAACTGGCTCAACTGGCGAAACAAACCCTTTACATCCCGGAATCGGTCTTTCGTACCAATACCGGTCAGCTGGACAAAATGTTGCCGGAAAAGGAGATCAAAGCCATGTTGAAGTCGTACCCGCACCGTTATGAAATCGTGCCGGACGCGCGGCTTTCGGAACTGACTTCCAGGCCCGATCAGCCGGTGTATGTGCTGGATTATGTGCAGAGTTCGACCGACAAGTTTGTATCGGTTTACAAATCGGGCCACGGCCTGATCTACCACGATTACACGGCGGCCAAATACAAACTGAAAGCCAAGGATTTTGGCAAAATATTTAAAAAATAGGTACCCTGGGGTAGTTGAATGGCGGGCTATTTCGATTCAGCTTGGAGCCAAATAGCCCGCTATTACTGTTTCATAAGCCATGCCGAAAAATCGTCGAGGCTTTTTGTATTCAGGCACTGGGCAGCCGTCAGCCCGCCTTTACGGGCGGCAAATACGCCGTAACGAGTGTCGTGCACCCCGTCTTTGCTGTGCGCATCGGGGTTGATACTGACGGGAATGCCTCTGCGGGTGGCTTCTGGGATCAGCGTCCAGTCGAGATCGAGGCGGTAGGGGTTTGCATTGAGCTCGATGACGACCTTGTGACGGGCGCAGGCGTCGAATATGGCCTCCCAGTCGAGCGGGTAGCCTTCGCGGCTGAGCAGGAGCCGGCCGGTCGGGTGCCCCAGGATGCGGGTGTGCGGATTTTCGATGGCGCGGAGCACGCGTGCCGTGGCTTTTTCGCGGCTCATTTTGAGGTTGGAGTGCACGGATGCGATCACGAAATCGAAACGCGCCAGCAGATCGGGCTCGTAGTCGAGCTCGCCATCGTTGAGGATATCGCTTTCGATACCTTTGAAGATTCGGAAAGGCGCCAGTTCGGCATTCAGCGCATCGATTTCATCCATCTGTTGCAATACGCGGTCGGGTTTCAGGCCGTTGGCATAAAAAGCAGACTGGCTGTGGTCGGTGATGCCGATGTAGTCGAAACCGAGTGAACGAACATACTCAGCCATGTCGCGCAGGCTGTGCAAGCCGTCGCTCCAGGTCGTGTGCACGTGGAGGATACCGCGCAGCTCGTTTTCTTCAATAAGTTGGGGCAATTGCCCGGCCCGGGCCGTCTGAACGACGGCGGATTGTTCGCGTAGTTCGGGCGCGATGAAAGGCAGGCCCGCTTTTTCAAAAACCTCGTGTTCGGTGCGCAAGCCCTTGAAATTCAGGCCTGGAAAGGTTTGCACGAAGCTGTCGAGGAATTCCTGTGCGCCGGTAAAACGGAACATTTTCGACCCGAATTCTTCCTGAATACAGCGGTGAACGGCGACGGGCGTCCCGTTTTCCAGCCTTACTTCAAAGAGATTGTCCTCTTCTTTTTCGAGCCGGAAATGTTGCTCGTCAAACACCCCGTCCATAGGGCCGTTGTACCCGACCAGTATTTCGATGCGGCCGACCACCGGACAGCGGCGGCGCACCTCGCCGACGGGCGCCACGAAAGCGCCCCTCAGTTTGCCCGTGAGCCAGGTGCAGGCAAAATCCGCTTCTTCTTCGGCCGCATCGAAGAGCAGTTTGTCGCGGCTGCGGAGATAGTATTCCAGTTTTTGTTTGAGGTCTTCCTGGGTTTTCAGGCCGAAGCCCTTGTATTCGACCAGGCGGTTTTCGTTGCAGGCGTACCACAATTCGCCGATGGTTTCGATACCCATGTCGTGCCACACTACGGCGACTTTTTTGGGGCCAAAACCATTGACATCCAGCATTTCCACGACGCCGGGCGGGGTTTTTTCACGGTATTTTTCAAGGGTGGCCATTTTGCCGCCCGTCGCCAGTTCCCTGATTTTTTTGGCAATGGCATCGCCAACGCCCTTGATAGCTTTCAGTTCTGCCTCGTCGAGTTCGGACAGCGGGCGATCCACCTTGCGCAGGGTCAGGTAGGCATTGCGGTAGGAGCGAATGCGGAAATCGTCTTCGCCGTGGAGTTCCATCAGGTTGGCGAGTTCGTCGAAGGCGTTGGCAATTTGTTTGTTGGTCATGGCAAGCCGCTTAAGTACAGGTGCAAAGAAAAGTCAACAAAGGCATTGGGTGGTATGCCGCTACAATTTGTCGCAAATGACCCGCCTAAGTGTCGTTTCTGAAAACACATTTTGTTTGCAAATTGAGCCACCTTTGCCCTGTTTATTCAACATTGCATTATGGAAATTTTTACGCTCGACGACGACCTGCTCCTTTTGTTCCAAACAGCCGAGTCATTCCCCGAAGGTGTACTGGCGGCGCATCAAACCCTGCATCGAAAGCTGGAAAACAAACCTCAAAGGCAATTTTTCGGCATTTCCTATCCCGTAAGTTTGGGAAAAATCGTTTACCATGCTGCCGCGGAGTGTTTGCCCGGCGACAACCCGGCCGCACTGGGCTGCACTACTTTTACCCTGAAAAAAGGGCCATACCTCAGTGTGGTCCTGAACGACTACCTGCGTGACATACCATCCATCGGCCGTACCTTCCAGCAATTGCTCGACGACCCGCGCCTCGACCCCGACGGGTATTGCGTTGAATGGTATGTCAACGACCGGGATGTACGCTGCATGGTGCCGATTCGTCTGACTAACCCTGATGAGCTGTATTCATCAAATGTTTAACCATAAACTACCCGCTCCCTGTCATGCGCAAAGTAAAACTTCAAATGCAAGTCTCGCTCGACGGCTACGTCGCCGGCCCCAATGGTGAAATGGACTGGATGGTATGGAACTGGGACGACCAGTTGAAAGATCACGTGGCCCGGCTTACCGAATCGGTTGATTGTATTGTACTGGGCCGCCACCTCGCCGAGGGCTTCATTCCGCACTGGGCCAATGCCGCTGCCAATCCGACGCCGGAAGAAGGCGATTTTGCCCGAAAAATGACCGATACACCCAAAATCGTATTCTCGCGGACCATGCAAACCGCCCCCTGGCCGCAAACCGCACTGGCCGGCGACGACCTCCGCGGCGAGCTCGCCCGGCTGAAAGCCCTTGATGGCGGCGACATCATCGTGTACGGTGGCGCCGAACTGGTTTCGGGCCTCATTCGCGAAGGCCTGATCGACGAGTACAACCTGTTTGTCAACCCGGTAATTCTGGGCGCCGGCATGCCCATTTTCCGCGCGCGCGCCGAGCGCCAGGCACTCGATCTGGTAGAAGCCCGGGCTTTTGCCTGCGGCATTGTCGGGATGCGTTACCAACCCAAATCCTGATCCAATTATGACCGACGCAGACAAAGTAAGCGCCTACATGCAGGCCCTCGACTACCCTTTGAAGGCAGAAGTGGAGCTGCTCCGCGACATCATCCGCTCGGCGCACCCCGGCCTCTCGGAGCGCATCAAATGGAATGCGCCGAGTTACTACACGCAGGCGGATTTGCTGACGTTCAACCTGCACGACCCAAAAGTCATCCGGCTGGTTTTTCACCATCCGGCCATCGTCGAAATTACTTCGCCGCTGCTGCAGGGCGAATACAAAGACCGCCGCCTGGCTTTTTTCGAGAGCCGGGCGGCGGTGGACATGCAGCGGGAAGAACTTGTGCGCGTGGTTCGGGAATTGATCAAATACGCGGAAAGATAATTTTTACATCCCCAACCACTTCTTCCCATACAACAACCACACAAAACACCCGATCCAGCCCAGCAGCACGATTTGCAGGAAGGCATCGCGCAGCAGAGCCCGCGTGGGCGATTCGGTGCGTTCGAATACCAGCGTGAGTTGGAGATAGCGCAGGATGCCCAGGATCACAAAAAATGCCGTGTAAAAAATCTTGTCGCTGCCGATCCGATCGGTCACTTCGGGCGAAAAACAGTACATGAGGTAGGCCACAATGGCCACCGTCGAACATACCACCATGCTTTGTTCGAGAAAAGGAAGGTTGTAGCCTTCCAGCGCTTTGCGGAACGACTGCCCGCCTGTGGCGATCACATATTCGCCTCGGCGTTTGGCCAGCCCGAGAATGAGCGCCAGCAAAAAGGTCATCACGATCAGCCAGTGCGAAACCGCCACACCGGCCACGGCCCCCCCGCCGAATACGCGCAGCAGGAACCCCAAACCGATCAGCGAAACGTCGATCAGGGCGATGTGTTTGAGGGAAAAACTGTAAAAAACATTGATCAAAAAGTACAAAAACGCGATCAGTGCGAAGCCGGTCTCGAGCCGGAATGCCAATGCCATTCCGCTGATCAGCAAGGCTGCCGCCAGACCTGCGCCTGTGCGGCGGCTGATGGCGCCGCTGGCAATCGGCCGTTTCGATTTGTCGGGATGGTTGCGATCCTGCGGGGCATCCACCAGATCGTTGAGCACGTACACGGCAGAGGCCGTGAGGCAAAAAGCCAAAAAGCCCGACACGGTTCGAAACAACAGGGCAGGTTCCAGCAGCCGTCCGGCAAAAAATGCCGGAATGAACAGAAAAAGGTTTTTCACCCAGTGTTCGAGGCGGATCAACCGGAGAATGTGGCGGATGGTCATAGGGCAAAAGAATGAAAATTCCGCTTGGCCTTTTTTCCTTTATTGTACAAATTGTCCAAACTGGCTCATTCCCTTTCGCCTTTGCCGGGCTGCGTTTCTCCGGAAGGCGACGGCGAATTGCGCCGCATCAGCAGGCCGACGGCATACCCCTCGGGCGTTTGGTTGAGCAAACCCAGGGTAGCGCGCGCAGCCTGAAATCCGTTTTTGGTGGCTTCTACGGCATACGAACTGCCGGGCGAGAGCCGGAACCGAAACCGGCCGTCGGCAGAAGCCTGAATCTGCGCCAGCCGGACTTCGCCATCGGGGCTCAGTTCATAAAGCGCGATCAGGCACCCCGTCAACAGTTGGCCCTGCTGCTCGTCGGTCACTTCTCCTACCAGAAACAGTCGCGTAAAGGCAGGCACGATTTCAAAAATGTCATCGTCGAAAGGGCTGTTTTCCAGGCCGTTGGCGCGGTTCGACGATAAAAAGCCGCCGCCGTTTTCCGTGTTGGGCACAAACCAGCGGTCGTCGGCCGGCGAATTGAACGGCAGCCCCAGGTTTTCGGGCGCCGACCAGTCCTGACCGTTTCGACTTGTTCGATACACATCGAATCCGCCCAGGGAAACCTGCCCGTTGCTGCTGAAAAACAGCGTGTTGCTGCTCGTATCGAACCAGGGCGTCGTGTCGTCGCCGCCGCTGTTGACCAGTGGTCCGAGGTTGCGCGGCAGCGAAAAATCGAGGTCGTCGGCAGCCAGCGGGCGTTCGCAAACATACAGGTCGAGGCCGCCGGCTCCGCCGGGACGGTCGCTGGCGAAAAAAAGCAATTCCTGGCCGTCTTTCAGGGCGAGTGCAGGCGCCAGGGTGGTGCTGCCCGGCCAGTTGATGTAGTCGCGCAGCGGCTCGGGGGGCGACCAGCCATCGTCACGCCGGCGCATGACGAGCAGTTTGCACAAAGGCTCGCCGGCAGTGTTTTTGGCGCCTGTTTGGGCATCGCATTGTACGCAGTAAAACCGCGAGCCGTCGGGCGAAAAACTGCCGCTGGCAAAATTGCGGGCCGCTTCCGGCGGCAGGCCGGCGGCTTCCACCGGCGCCAGCCAGCGCTTGTCGGCGCGTTCGATGCGCCAGAATTGCGCCGGGGCCCGCCCGTTAGCCACGGCGGAAAAATACAGCGCATCGGGGCCGAAGGGGAAGGGGGCAAAGGCATTTCCGGCGTTTGGACCGGGTTTGGGCAACGCCTGTGCGGCGAGCGTGAGCGGGTGTTCCAGGGTGTCGTTGTAAAGTCGGAGCGCGAGCGCACAGCCGGCCAAATCCTTGCTGACCACCTCCTGCATCAGCGCGGGCTGCTCCCCTTTGTAATTGGACAAAAACTCACGGAAAGCGACCTGGGCTTCCGGGTATTTGCCGCTTTGTTTCAGCGTCCTGGCGTATCGAAGTCCGGCAAGCGGATATTCCTCCTGATGCCGGAGGGAGCGATAGCAGTCGGCCGCTTTTGCGTAGTTTCTGGCCAGGTAATAGGCTTCGGCTGCTTTGTACAACAAGCCTGGCCGGTCGGGTTTGAGGCGGCCTGCCCGTTCGTATTCGACGCCGGCCTCCTGATACGCGCCGGCAGTCATGGAGCGATCGGCGCGGGATATCCATTCTCCGACTTCCTGGGCGCCGAGCGGAAAGGCGAGGATGATTGAAAAAAGCAGGCCCGGCAGTTTCATGTTCAGGTGGCTTGTTTGATCAAATTTTCCACAATTTCGGGGAAAAAGCGGTGTTCGAGCGCTTGTACTTTTTGGGCCAGATCGGCGGCTGTGTCGCCCGGTTCTACCGGACAGCTTGCCTGAAAAATGGCGGCGCCTTCGTCATAATGTTCATCGACATGGTGAATCGTAATGCCCGACTCTTTTTCCCCGGCAGCAATGACCGCTTCGTGCACATGCATGCCGTACATACCCTTTCCGCCGTATTTGGGCAACAAAGCCGGGTGAATATTCACGATCCGGCCCCTGTACGCTTTGACCAGCCACTCCGGCGCCAGCCACAAAAAACCGGCCAGCACCACAAAATCGATCTGTTTTTCCCGTAAAAAATGTAAAAACTCGTCGTTGTCGTAAAACGGATGCCGGGCGATCAGCATGTGCTCGACGCCGTGCTCCCGGGCTATGTCGAGTACCCCCGCTCCGGGTTTGTTGCATACAACAAGGGTAACTCTTGCCAGGGGAGAGTTTTTGAAATGTTCGATCAGTTTGCGGGCGTTGCTGCCCGAACCGGAGGCGAAAACGGCGATATTTTTCATGAATTGTTAGGCAAACGCTCAGTCGGCCACACTGTTTTTTTCCAGTTTTTTATGCAAAGGCAAAAGCAGGGGCAATGCCGCCGATCCGTACCAGGGGTGCAATTCCATCGTCAGACGGCCAGCCTGAATGGCCGGGTCGGTTTCGGTGAGCCGGCGGGCTTCTTCGACAGTGCCCACGTTGAATATGTAAATGCCGCGCACGTCGCCGTCGTCCATAAACGGCCCTGCGACAACCAGTTGGCCGGCTTCAGCCATGCGACCGATATTGTCGAGATGCGCTTTTTGAAGTTGGGCGGCTGTCACGGAATCCTGGGTTCTGTTGGGGCCTCTTTTTAAAAAAGCCATGACGTAGGGCTTCATGCCGTATTCGTCGGCGCCCATTTGGCGGGCAAAGCTGCTGTCGAATCCGTTTGCGGCAGCGTTGCGGATTTCCGTCAAGAGGTCGGCAGGAGCGGGTTGTGGCGCCGGCTTGGGCGATTGACAGGCGCTCCATGCAAAGCAAAGCAGCAAGAAGGCGGAGAAAATGTGTTTTTGCCTCATATGTCGTAGGTTTTAAAGCCTTTCAGACGAACAAATCCAGAATCGTCATCACGCCGAAGATCAGGCTTGCGATGCCGTTGGTGGTAAAAAAAGCGAGGTTGACCCGCCGCAAATCATTGGGTTTGACGATCAAATGCTGGTACAACAGCAAACCCAGGAAAATGCCGGTGCCTGCCCAGGCCAGCCATCCTGTTTCCGCCAGCTCACCGTGCAGCAGCCATCCTGCTGTCAGCAGCAGCAGCGCCGACACCAGGTGCAGCACTTCAGACAAGCGCAGGGCGCGCGTTTTGCCGAGCCATGCCGGGACGGAGTACAACTGCTGGGATTTGTCGAATTCCTCGTCTTGCAAAGCGTAGATAATATCGAATCCGGCCGTCCAGAAAAGCACGGTGAAGCCCAGCAGCACTGGTAGCCAGGCAAAATGCCCCGTTACGGCCAGATAAGCGCCCACGGGCGCCAGCGCCAGTCCGAGGCCGAGCACGAAATGGCAAAGCCAGGTAAACCGTTTGGTATAGCTGTACCCCAGTACCACCGCCAGGGCAACGGGGGAGAGCAGGAAGCACAAGGTGTTGATAAAGAAAGTTGTAAGGATAAAAAGCAGGCAGTTGACCAGCACGAAAACCAGGGCCGAACGGGCTGGAATGGTCCCGGAGGGAATTTCCCGCATCCGGGTGCGCGGATTTACGGCGTCGATATCGCGGTCTAGCCAACGGTTGAACCCCATAGCGGCGCTCCGGGCAAACACCATGCACAGGACCACCAGCAGCAACAGCCGCCAGTTCAGGGCATCGGGGCCTTGCTGGCGCGTCGCAATGAAAAAGCCCGCCAGCGCGAAAGGCATGGCGAAAATGGTGTGGGAAAACTTGACGAGCGAAAAGTAAGATTTCATCGGGGGGCGAAGTTCGGAAAACCCAAAACCCAATTTACTACTTTTGCCCCGAATAAAAAACGATTGCACATTCATGCCAAACAAGATACATGCCGCTATCACCGGCGTCCACGGTTGGGTACCTGAAGACCGACTGACCAATTTCGACCTTGAAAAAATGGTGGATACCAACGACGAATGGATCGTTTCGCGTACGGGTATCCGCGAGCGCCGCATCCTGAGAACTCCGGGTTGGGCTACCAGCGACATGTGCGCCGAAGCCGTGCGGGGCTTGCTTGAAAAAACGGGCACCAAACCCGGCGAAATCGACCTGCTGATCGTTGCCACCGTTACGCCCGACATGGTTTTCCCCGATACGGCCAACACGGTTTGCGACAAAATCGGCGCAAAAAATGCTTTCGGCTACGACATCAGCGCGGCCTGCTCGGGCTTCCTGTTTTCGCTGTCCACCGCCGCCCAATTTGTTCAAAACGAGACCTATAACAAGGTGGTGGTCGTCGGCGCCGACATGATGTCGTCGATCATCGACTACACCGACCGCAACACCTGTGTCATTTTCGGCGACGGCGCCGCGGCAGTTCTGCTCGAACCGCGCCGCGACGGCAACGGGATCATCGACTTTGTGCTCCGGGGCGATGGCGCTGGCCGCGAATTGCTGCACATGAAGGCCGGCGGCTCTTTGCATCCAGCCACCATGGAAACCGTCATGGCGCGCGAGCATTACGCCTGGCAGGACGGTAAAAGGGTGTTCGTTCAGGCTGTTAAAGGTATGACGAGCACTTGTGAGGAAGTCATACGCCGCAACAAGATGACTACCGACGATGTCGCATGGGTCGTGCCGCACCAGGCCAATATGCGTATCATCACTTCCGTGGCCGAACACCTGCACTTTCCCCTGGAAAAGGTGATGATCAACATCGACAAATACGGCAACACCACGGCTGCCACCCTGCCGCTCTGCCTCTGGGATTATGAAAGCAAACTCAAGAAAGGAGACAACCTCATCCTGACGGCTTTCGGCGGCGGCTTTACCTGGGGCGCCGTGTATTTGAAGTGGGCGTATTGATCCGACCCGTGTCATACCGCCCCGGTTTGCTGCCACTGATCGGCCTTTTTCTCCTGATCGGAACGAAAACCCCGGCCCAGCTGCCTCCGGCGCCCGCGCACAACATGGTGTGGGTCGCCGGAGGCACTTTTTTGATGGGAGATCAATGGGGCGACGAGCCCGCCAACAACGCCGAACGGCCGGTGCATACAGTCACTTTGTCCGGCTTCTACCTCGACCAGACAGAAACCACTTTCGAGGCCTACGATGCATTCTGCATGGCTACCGGCCGTGATACTCTCCCTTCGTCGGGGTGGGGAAGGGGCCGGCAGCCGGTGTTCAACGTGTCCTGGTTTGATGCCGTGTTGTATTGCAACTGGCGCAGCGTTCAGGAGCGTTTTACTCCTGTTTACACGGTAGATTCCTCGTCCATTCCCTGGCAGGTTAAGGCCGATTGGGCGGCCAACGGCTACCGTTTGCCCACCGAGGCCGAATGGGAGTTTGCTGCCAGGGCGCTCAACCGGCAAGGCGGCGCCAAAGTTCGCTTTGCCACCGGGCGCGACAGTATTTCGCCGGCAGAAGCCAACTACAACCCGAACGACCCTGCGCCGAAACCCTGGGCCTTGCCAGGCACATATCGAAAAAGAACGCTTCATGCAGATTCGCTTGGTGTCAACAGCCTGGGGTTCAGGCATTTGAGTGGCAATGTGTGGGAGTGGTGCTGGGACTGGTTTGACAAATCCTGGTATGCCCAAAGCGAGGGCGCCACCGATCCGCGCGGCCCTGATTACGGCAATTTTCGCATTTGCCGGGGCGGGTCCTTTGGCATGCCCGCCGCGTTCTGCCGGGCAGCCTGCCGAGCTTGGGGCGCACCGGCCGACCGGACGAGTTATGTGGGTTTCCGGGTGGCGCGGAGCGGGCCATGAAATTTTGCGCGGGCCGCATCGTGTCGTCCTGTGGTGGCAGACGGGCATTTGCGCCTAATAAAGTTCCGAATACCCTTGCCGCATGCCCCTTCTAAAAAATAATTGTCGGCATTCGGCCATACATAGCGCGATTTCAAGGGGAAAGACCTAATTTTGCGCGCCCTTTTCAGAAGGGGGCCTGAAATTCATCGCTCAACATTCATCATTCATTATTCCTACAAAATGGCAACGACGGCAGATATCCGCAACGGCCTTTGCATTGAACTGAACAACGACATCATGCGCGTGATCGATTTTCAGCGCTTCCAGGTGGGTCGCGGCAGCGGCAAGGTGTGGACCAAGCTCAAAAGCAGCACCACCGGCAAAATCATCGAGCATACTTTCCAAAGCGGCCACAACATCACCGAGGTGCGCGTAGAACGCCGCAAATTCCAATATCTTTATCCCGACGGCGACGATTATGTGCTCATGAACCAGGAAACCTACGATCAAATGACCGTAACCGGCGACATGATTGAAAACGGCAAATTCCTGAAAGAAGGCGACACCGTTGACGTGCTCTTCCATGCCCAGAAAGAAACCCTGCTCTCCGTAGAACTTCCGCAAACGGTAGTGCTCGAGATCACCTACACCGAACCGGGCCTGCGCGGCGACACCGCAACCAACACCCTCAAACCCGCTACTGTCGAAACCGGCGCCGAAGTGCGCGTTCCGTTGTTTTGCGACGCCGGCGACCTGATCAAAATCGATACCGCCACCGGCGCCTATATGGAGCGCGTGAAAAAATAAGAAATGCCACCAACCGGAAATGTTCTAAATTTCAGGTTGAATTGCTTTGTTAAAAAATTGATAACCAATTAGATGCACAAAGCGGTCTAAATTTTGGGGGAGCAAGAAAAAATTTTCTGATCGAAAAATTTTTTCTTTACTCCCCCAAGTTTTTTAGGGCTTTTGCAAAACAATCTTTGGTATGGACTTCAATCAAATACAAGAGATCATCCGAATGGTCAGCAAACACAAGCTGACTGAATTCATTCTGAAAGAAGGCGATTTTAAACTGATCGTCCGCAATCAGCCAGGCACGGAAGGCAATCAGCCGGCAGTCCCTGTCGTCATTCCGGCTCAGGCTCCGGTAGTGGCGGTACCCGCTCCTTCGGCCCCTGCCCCTGCCCCAGCTCCTGTTGCCCCTCCTGCTCCTGCCGCCCCCGCGGCCCCGGCTCCGGCTCCTGCAGCAGACGATGCCAGACTGGTCGCCATCAAGTCGCCAATGGTCGGGACCTTTTACCGCAGCTCGGCGCCCGACAAGCCGCCGTTTATCAAAATTGGCGATACCGTCGATGCCGGCAGCCCCGTGTGCATTATCGAGGCCATGAAACTGTTCAACGAAATAGAAAGCGACATCAAGGGTAAAATCGTCAAGATTCTAGTCGAAGACGCCTCCCCGGTCGAATACGACCAGCCGCTGTTTATGGTTGATCCAGCGTGATTAAATGAGGGCTGATGAGGGTTGATAGAATTGATGAGGCTGATCAATAGGGGTATGATTGCTCTCCGTTTGCGATATGCTTCATAAGCCGGGAGCGGCACCTGACCTTTTAATAAACCACATCAACCCTGTCAACCCGCATCAACCCTCATTTAGTTGCCCAAACCTTTCCCAACGATATGTTCAAAAAAATACTAATAGCGAACCGCGGGGAAATTGCCCTGCGTATCATCCGTACCTGCAAGGAAATGGGGATCAAAACCGTGGCGATCTATTCCACGGCTGACCGCGACAGCCTGCATGTGCGTTTTGCTGACGAAGCGGTTTGTATCGGGCCCCCGCCCTCTTCGGAAAGTTATCTCAATATCCCGCGCATCATGGCCGCCGTCGAAATCACCAATGCCGACGGCGTGCACCCCGGGTACGGTTTTCTGGCCGAAAACGCTGGTTTCGCCGAAATTTGCCGCGAATACGGCGTGAAATTTATCGGCCCGACCCCTGAACAAATCAGGGCTATGGGCGACAAAATCACGGCCAAGGAAACCATGCTCAAAGCTGGCGTTCCCTGTGTGCCCGGCACCGAGGGTTTGCTGCAAGACCTCAAAACCGGCCTCAAACTCGCCAAGGAAATCGGCTATCCGGTCATCCTCAAAGCCACGGCCGGCGGCGGCGGTAAAGGCATGCGCATCGTGTGGGAAGAATCGGAATTCGAAAAACAATGGGAAACCGCCAAACGCGAAGCCAAAGCCGCTTTTGCCAACGACGGTATCTACATGGAGAAATACATCGAGGAACCCCGCCACATCGAGATTCAGGTTGCCGGCGACCAGTTTGGCAAAGCCTGCCACCTCTCCGAACGCGATTGCTCCATCCAGCGCCGCCACCAGAAACTTGTGGAAGAATCTCCCTCGCCCTTCATGACGCCCGAATTGCGGGAAAAAATGGGTGAAGCAGCCATAAAGGCTTGCAACGCAATCAATTACGAAGGCGTTGGCACGATCGAGTTCCTCGTCGACAAATACCGCAACTTCTACTTCATGGAGATGAATACGCGTATCCAGGTAGAACACACGGTCACGGAGGAAGTGATTGATTTCGACCTTATCAAGGAGCAAATCAAAATTGCCGCCGGCGTGCCGATCAGCGGTAAAAACTACTTCCCCGAACTGCACGCCATCGAGTGCCGCATCAACGCGGAAGACCCGTTCAACGATTTTCGCCCCAGCCCTGGCCGCATCACGTCCTTCCATTCGCCGAAAGGCCACGGGGTGCGCGTCGATACGCACGTATATGCCGGATACAACATTCCGCCGTATTACGATTCCATGATCGCCAAACTGATCGTTCGGGCCCGTACCCGCGACGAAGCCATCCTTAAAATGGAACGCGCGCTCGACGAATTCATCGTGGAAGGGATCAAAACCACGGTTCCTTTCCATCAGCGACTGATGCGCAACGAGGATTTCCAGAAAGGCAACTTTACCACCAATTTCCTGAATACCTGGGATTACAAGAGTGTGGATTTGTAAATACTTCCAAGCGCATTGGAATACCGGCGAGGTTGTCTTGAATGAAAATTTGAGACAACCTCGTTTTTTGTTTAGCAAGATTTGATTGCGCCTACCTTTGTCGCTCCTCTCATGCGCCAACTCCTCCGTTACTACCGTCCTTTTCGCCGCCAGCTGGCGCTGGCCATACTCAGCAATTTGCTGATGTCCCTTTTTATGGTGGTCAGCATCCCCGTGCTGCAACCTTTTTTGCAAATCCTGTTCAACCCCGATGAAATGACCGCCAAAGCCGCCGGCGCACAGGGCGGTTTCGGCGATCTGGAAACGCGCAGCAGCGCTTTTTTTGCCGGACTGATCCGCGACCACGGCCGCGAAGAAGCCCTCCTGCTCGTCTGTATTTTCCTGGTACTGGTGTTTTTTGGAAAAAACCTGTTTCGCTACCTCTCCCTTTATTTTCTCGCGCCGGTGCGGCAGGGAGTTGTCCGTGACCTGCGCCTGCAACTGGTCGATAAAATCCTGCAATTGCCGATCTCCTACTTCACGGAGTCGCGCAAGGGCGACCTGATGAGCCGCATTTCATCCGACGTCCAGGAAATCGAATGGAGCATCGTCGGGGTGGTCGAGAGCATCGCTCGCGAACCGCTGGTGATCCTTGGCAGCGTGGCATTCATGGTGTATGTGTCGCCCGGGCTGCTGCTTTTTGTGCTGGGACTAATGTTGTTTTCGGCGCTCATCATCGGCGGAGTGGGGCGCTCGCTCCGGCGGCAGTCGGGCGAGGCGCAAACCCGCCTGGGCATGATCGGATCGCTGGTGGAGGAAACCCTCGGCGGTTTGCGGATCATCAAGGGGTTTAATGCCGAACAGTGGCAGCGCGACCGTTTTGAAAAGGAAAACCGCGGGTATGCCCGAACCCTGACGCGCCTTTATCGCCGCAAAGACCTGGCCTCGCCCTTGTCCGAATTCCTCGGCATAGCCGCGGTTGCTATTTTGCTGTGGTTCGGCGCCAAACAGGTGTTTGCTGGAGAAATTTCGGCCGCCACTTTTATCACCTTTTTGTACGCGTTTTACAACGTTATCGAGCCGGCCAAGGCGCTTTCGGGCGCGACCTACAATATCCGCAAAGGCATGGGCGCCCTCGAACGAGTACAGGCCATCCTGAATGCCGAGACGACCATCCGCGAGGCCGAGGATCCGCGCGCCATCGGTTCTTTTACCGACTGTATCGAGTTTAAAAAAGTTCGTTTTCAGTATGCCAGCGCCGAACGACCGGCTGTGGAAGACATCAATCTGGTTATTCCCCGCGGCAAAATCGTAGCCCTGGTCGGGGCTTCAGGCGCCGGTAAAAGCACCCTGGCCGACCTTTTGCCGCGTTTTTACGATGTTAGTGAAGGGCAAATTCTGGTGGACGGCGCCGACATTCGGCAGTTGAAACTTCACGACTGGCGGGCGCTGCTGGGCATCGTGAGCCAGGAGGCCATCCTGTTCAACGATACGGTGCGCAACAACATCCTTTTTTCCAGCACCGGCGCAACGGATGAAGACGTGGTGGCTGCCGCCAAGGCCGCCAATGCACACGACTTTATCACGGCTTTGCCCGAAGGCTACGACACCAATATCGGCGACAGAGGCTCCAAACTCAGCGGCGGCCAGCGCCAGCGCCTAACCATTGCGCGCGCCCTGTTGAAAAACCCGCCTGTCCTTATTCTGGATGAAGCAACCTCGGCGCTCGACAGCGAGTCAGAGCAACTGGTTCAGGCCGCCCTCGACCGCCTGCTCGCCAACAGGACGGCGCTCGTCATCGCGCACCGGCTCAGCACCGTGCAGCATGCCGACGAGATCGTCGTGCTCGATGCCGGCAGGATAGTCGAACGCGGCACTCATGAGACGCTGATGGCGCAAGGACAGTTTTACCGCAAACTGGTCGAGTTGCAAGCCTTGTAAAAACCGCTCCAAAAGTGTCGCAGAAATGACCGCATTCGCGAAAGATTCTTTCCCGTTCGGCAGAAGCGATTTCAAATCCACAAAATCCCGCTTACCTTTGGAGCACCGGCCACGGTTGGTTTCCCGGTCATGAATGCGGGGTCGGCATTTTTTCACTGTTTAATCGCTTTCGGTTCTAAAACATCAAATCAATCCATGAAACAGATGCTACTCGCTGTTCTCTCTGCATTGAGCCTTAGCCTGCCCGCACAAATTACGGTGACGTCCGTGACTTTTCCGGCCGTAGGCGATACGCTACACTATGCACGCACCTTTAACCCCGGCAACATTGATTTTCTTACGCCTCCGGGAGGCAATCAATTGTGGGATTTTTCAAATCTCAGCGCCGAAGAAACCTACGAAATCGCTTACAGCCCCGCTAATGAGGGGCAAAGCTCGGGCAGTTTTCCCGGGGCCGAAACCGCGGTAATCGGCACCACCGGCGAGTCGTACTACAATATTACCCCTTCCAAATTTGAATTGTTGGGCTATGCCGGCGCCGACCCCGCCAACCTTGGGGTTCAGGTGCTCGCCAAATTCTCCCCGCCGCTGGTCGAACGCCGCTCGCCGATGAATTTTTTTGAATTCAACCAACAAACGGCCGACCTGTCTCTTCCCTTTTCTATTGAAGATTTGCCCGACAGCCTGCTGGGCAATATCCCCGGAATCCAGTTTGTCGATTCGATCCGGGTGCGGGTCAATTACCAGCGTCTCGAAGCCGTCGATGGCTGGGGCACACTCAAGATCCCAGGTGGCCAGTACCCGGTTTTGCGCGAAAAACGCACCGAATATACCACCACTTCTCTTGATGTGCATTCTTTCCTCGGCTGGATTCCGGTGCCAACCGGCGCTGGCGGCGGCCTGACCAACTTCCTGGGGACCGATACCACGGTCGTGTATCGCTTTTTGTCCAATACGGAAAAAGAAGAAATCGCCGTCGTCACGGCCAACAGCGACCTGAACGGCGCCGAGTCGGTGCGCTACAAAAATATCGGAACCACCCCGGTGACCTTCATCAATGCCCCCGGCTCGGCCAACATTCAGGCCTATCCGAACCCTGCCACCGAATGGGTGCGTTTCGACTGCAGCAACCTGCCGCCCGACGACTACACCCTCAAAATTTTCAGCATCATCGGCAAGGAGATCTGGAAAAACAACTACACCATGTCGGGAAACAAATCTATCCGGCTGGAACTCAACGACTTTAAAAAAGGCACATATTTTTATAGCCTGGAAGACCGCAAAGGCAACATCATCGGTACCAAAAGGCTGGTGATTGTGAAGCCCTGATGATTAGGGGTTGATGCAGTTGATTCGGTTGATAAGTTTTATGAAAAGGAGGGTGGATGTGAGAGCATCCACCCTCCTTTTCATAAAACTTATCGGCCGCATCAACCCATATAAACCTTGTAAACAATGAAATCCGCACTTCTGTACGGCATTGCTCTGGGACTGCTGCTGGTGGCCATGCAGTTTTTTCGTTACCGGCTGCTGGTGTACGACCACAGCACGGAGGCTTATGTCGGGCTGGTGGCCCTGCTTTTTACCTTGCTGGGCGCCTGGGCGGGCAGAAAATTTTTCAGATCGAAAAAGGAGGAAAAGCCGGCGGCGGACGAGACGGCCCCGGTTTTGCCCGTTCAAACGAACGCGCAACTGGTGCAACAGCTGGGAATTACGCCGAGAGAACTGGAAGTGCTGCAATTGATCGCGCAGGGCTTGAGCAACCGCGAGATAGCGGAGCAATTGTATGTATCGCTCAACACCGTGAAAACCCATGCGGCCAATGTTTTTGTCAAACTCGACGTGCAACGGCGAACGCAGGCGATTCAAAAAGCAAAAATATTGGGTTTGCTGGCCTGATGCGCGGTCGTACTAAAGCATGAATCGAAGCGGGAAACGCCATTTCATCCTAAAGTATGAGCGCCGGGCCGCCAATGAACGCTTCATTTGCACCAGTTTTTCACCAAAATTGAACAATATGAAGAATGTCATCATCCGATACGGACTCATTTCCGGCGGCATTGCAGCGCTCCTGATGATTTGCACCGCCTTGTACTACCACAATGCAAGCGATTGGTCGGGCGGCGAGATTATTGGTTATGCCGGCATCCTGCTGAGCCTGGTTTTTGTATTTCTGGGCGTCAGGGCATATCGCGAGCAACGAGCCGGGCAGGCATTTGGTTTCGGCAAGGCATTTCAGGTCGGTTTGCTGATTACCCTGATCTCCTGCGCCCTTTATGTCGTGGCCTGGATGCTGGTGTATGAAATATTGATGCCCGATTTTATGGAAAAATATGCGGACCACATGCTCGCCAGCCTGCGTGCCTCGGGCGCCAGCGAAGCAGTCATTCAACAACAGACCGCCAAGATGGCCGAATACAAGGCGATGTATCAGAACCCGTTTGTACGTATTGCGCTTACATTCATCGAGCCCTTCCCGATGGGCCTGCTGGTGACGGTCATTTCTGCACTGATCCTCAAACGCCCGGCGCCGTCGGCTGCATGAGTTGCTATACGCCAAACGTTAGCAAAAAGTGAAAATCAAAAATCGGTGCAACGGGCATGTAACATGTCGGTCTATTCAGTCGTCTAGCCAATAACCTGACACCCGTTCCATCGTTTCACTGCAAAATTGTAAACGTTTATGCGTACCAGATCATTCTTCCTGTTGCTTGCGCTGCTGGCCAGCCAAACCGCTTTTTCCCAACAAGAACAAACCGTTGCCGGCGAACGCCATCTGGGCTTTACCGGCATCTGGGGCGGTAGCAAACACCAACTTATCGGCCTGGGAGACAACAATGCCTATTTGCGCGGCGGCTTCTTCGGCCTCGAATTCGGCAAATCCCTGTTCATCGGTTTCGGCAAATACCACACTGACGACAACTATTCTCGCGGCGCACTGCAAAACCAGGATTTCGACCTGCGCTGGAGTGTCGGCAGCCTGGGCTACGGCTTCCAAAACTACAAAGCCGTGCACCCCATGATCAATGTCGATGCCGGCGGCGGCAAAGTCCGGATGGGCGACCTCGGTTCCGATCGCGTGGTGGTCATACAGCCCTCGGCAGGCATCGAAATCAATATTTTCCGCTGGTTCCACCTCGGGCTGGAAGGCGGCTACCGATTCGTGACCGACACCGACCTGCCCGGCATCAGCGATCAGGACTTGTCCGGCGCCTTCGGCCAGGCCACCCTGAAATTCGGGTTTTCCTGGGGGCGCTACTACAAACGCGAGCACCGCATGGATGACTAGATTTTCTGTTCAAAGTTTCAGGTTTCAAGTTCAAAGTGCAAACTTTAAACTTGAAACCTGAACTATTAACTGGCTATGTCGGGGGCTTCGGCGTACCTTTGCGGGGTAAAACAATGTTTTGAAATGGAAGTCCTGACCAACACCACCGCCCACGGTTCTGCCGAACTGATTGAACTTGAACACCGCTACAACGCCCACAATTACCACCCGATTCCGGTTGTACTCGACCGGGGAGAAGGGGCCTACGTCTGGGATGTAGAGGGCAAACGATACTACGACTTTTTATCCGCATACAGTGCTGTCAATCAGGGGCATTGCCATCCCCGAATCATTCAGGCACTGGTGGATCAGGCGCACAAACTGACCCTTACTTCGAGGGCCTTCCACAACAGCCTGCTCGGCGTTTACGCGGAATTTATCACCCATTATTTCGGATACGACCGGGTACTGCCCATGAATACCGGGGTAGAGGCTGTCGAAACGGCCGTCAAACTGGCGCGCCGCTGGGGCTACCGCATCAAAGGCGTGCCCGACGGCCAGGCAAAGGTCGTTGTAGTGGAAGGCAACTTTCACGGGCGTACCCTGCTGGCCATTTCTGCCTCCACCGACCCGAGCAGCCGCCGCGCGTTCGGGCCGTATCTGCCGGGCTTCGTCACCGTTCCGTTCAACGACCTCGATGCGCTCGAGCAAGCGCTGCTGGACCCCCACGTGGTCGGCTTCCTCGTCGAGCCGATCCAGGGTGAAGCAGGCGTCAATGTACCCGACGAAGACTACTTGCCCAACGCCTACCACCTCTGCCAGCGCCACAACGTGCTTTTTATCGCCGACGAAGTGCAAACCGGCATCGCCCGTACGGGCCGCTTGTTGTGCTGCGATCATTTCGGCATCAAGCCCGACCTGCTTGTACTGGGCAAGGCGCTTAGCGGCGGCGTGTTGCCGGCCAGCGCAGTGCTCAGTTCCGACAAGGTGATGCTGACCCTTCGCCCCGGCGAACACGGATCCACGTTCGGCGGCAACCCGCTGGCTTGCGCCGTGGCGATCGAAGCGCTGCGCGTTGTGGAAGATGAAAACCTGGCTGAAAACGCCGAAAAACTGGGTGTCGTTTTCCGCCGGCGCATGAATGCCCTCATGGAAAAACGACCCGACCTCATTACCGGCGTGCGCGGCCGCGGCTTGCTCAACGCAGTGCTGGTCAATGATACCGAAGAAAGCGAAACAGCCTGGAATATTTGCCTCGCACTGGCTGACAACGGCCTGCTGGCCAAACCGACCCACGGTAATATCATTCGCTTTGCGCCGCCACTGGTGATGACCGAGACCCAGATGAATGAGTGCTGCTCCATTATTGAGCAGGTTTTTACGCGCTTTGAAAAGTAATCGCATCGTACCTTGCGGCCTCTCATGCTCCATATTCTTTCATTCCAATATTAATTCATCATAATGAACCTCCACGAATATCAGGGAAAGGAACTGCTCAAGTCCTACGGTGTAAAAATTCAGGAAGGAATTGTGGCGGAAACAGACGCAGAAGCTGTGGCTGCCGCCAAAACACTCAAGGAACGCTACAACTCGGACTGGTGTGTGATCAAAGCCCAGATACATGCCGGCGGCCGCGGCAAGGGCGGCGGCGTCAAACTCGCCAAAAGCCCCGAACAGGCCGGCCAGATCGCCGATGATATTCTGGGCATGATGCTCAAAACGCCCCAGACCCCGCCCGAAGGCAAACTGGTGCGCAAAGTACTGGTCGCCCAGGATGTGTTCTATCCCGGCCCCAACGAGCCCAAGGAATTCTACATCAGCATCCTGACCGATCGCGGCAGCGGCAGCAACGTGATCATCTATTCGCCCGACGGCGGTATGGATATTGAAAAAGTAGCCGAAGAAACGCCCGAACGTGTCTTTACCGAAAAAATAGACCCGCTGCTCGGACTGCGCCCCTTCCAGGCCCAGAAAGTGGCTTTCAACCTCGGGTTGAGCGGACAGGCGTACAAGGAAATGGTCGATTTCGTACAAAAACTCTACGCCGCCTTCGTCGGCTCGGATGCCAGCCTGTTCGAAATCAATCCTTGCCTCAAAACCTCCGACGACAAGATAATTGCCGTGGATGCCAAAGTCGCACTCGACGATAACGGCCTCTTCCGCCATCCCGACCTCGAAGCATTGCGCGATACCGCAGAGGAAGATCCGGTCGATGTGGAAGCCCGCACCCACGACCTCAACTACGTCAAACTCGACGGCAACGTGGGCTGCATGGTCAATGGCGCAGGTCTCGCCATGGCGACCATGGACCTCATCAAACTCTCCGGCGGCGAACCCGCCAACTTTCTCGATGTGGGCGGCACCGCCGACGCAACCCGCGTAGGAAACGCCATGCGTATCATTTTGAAAGACCCGCACGTCAAAGCGATTCTGATCAATATTTTCGGCGGTATTGTGCGCTGCGACCGCGTTGCCCAGGGCGTAGTGGACGCCTACCACACCATTGGAAACATCCCCGTGCCGGTAATCGTCCGCTTGCAGGGCACCAATGCCGAACTGGGCAAAAAGATCATCGACGAGTCGGGTTTGAAAGTGTACGGCGCCGTCGAATTCCAGGAGGCCGCCGATCTGGTGAAGAAGGTACTGGCCAACTAATTGCCAGTCAGCATATTATCTGATCCGTTTTTCCTTTCTGCTGTTTCTTTTTTAAGAAAAACAGAAGGGGGAAACGGAATTTTTTTGCCTGCTTACCGGGAGGCAAAGGCGGGGAAACTGCGCCTTGCCAAATGGTCGACCAACATTGCAGGCGGCTGATCGGTCGTTAGTTGTGTACCGGTACAGGGCAGTTGCGCCAGCCAATCCAGTTCGCGGGCGCGACCGCGCCAGTTGTCGTACGGCTGCTCGTCGTATCCTTCGGCCCAGTCGAGAAATTTGCCAAAAACAAGGTGCAAATCTCCGCCTTCCGCGATCCTTTCGGCGCCATAGCGGGCAGTCTCCCGCTCCCTGATGCGGGCCAGCCGTTGTTCGGCAGGCAGCCAGCAATACACGGCGAAATTGAAACGGGGGATAAACACATCGCCCCAGCCGCAAAGCGAACCGGAAAGCACCCAGCTGTCGCCGGCAGCATCGAGATCGCGGCTCAGCAACTGGCGACGATGGTCCGGATTGCGTTTGCGCCGAAAGGGCAAAGCGTCGTCGGTAAACCAGACATAGTCGTCGGTGTCGAATAACGGGCAACCCAGCCGTGCGGCCAGCGCCCGGCCCAGGGTCGAAATCCCCGAGCCGGGCGCCCCGAACAGATGAATGCGCAAAGGCGGTGAAACAGGTTGCACGGCAGCGGTTTAGTCGTCCTTTTTGCGGAACCGGTAAGAGTAAAGATCCGGAATGTCCTCGTAGTAACCATCGAGCACAATGGCATTGTACGCGCTCTGGATGGCGGCGATCGTTTCCGCCACATTGGCTACCCGGTTGCCGTTCACGCTGGTAATCACAAAACCCGGTTGCATATTCGTGGAAGCCACAATGCTTCCTCTTCGTACGCTGACCACAAAGGCGCCTTGCGGGCGGATGGAGCGTTTTTCGTCGCGGGTCAATTCGCGCAGTTCGAAGCCCAGTGCCTTGTCGAGTTCGTTGCCGGAAGCAGCGCTGACGCTGGTGGAATTATTGCCGTCCTTCAAGAGAATGTTGCTGCGGAATTTGCGGCCGTTGCGCAGGTAGTCGAGGGTCAGCCGGTCGCCCGGGCGGTATCGTCCGACATACTCCTGCAACTCGGGCGTACTGCGAATGCGGGTGTTGTTTAGTCCGATGATAATGTCGCCGATATCGAGACCCGCATCGTCGGCGGCGCCGTTGGCGCTGACCCGCGTGACATAAACGCCTTCGGCGGTCGTCAGCCCCATTTCCCGTGCCCGGTCGCTGTCGAGGTCTTCGATGCCGACGCCGAGGTAGGCGCGCTGTACGCTGCCGAATTCACGGAGGTCGTTGATGATTTTCTGGGCGAGATTTGACGGTACGGCAAAAGAGTAGCCCTCGTAACTACCTGATTCTGTGATAATAGCCGTGTTGATGCCGATCAGTTCGCCCGCGCTGTTGACCAGTGCGCCGCCCGAGTTGCCGGGGTTGACCGCCGCGTCGGTCTGTAAAAACGATTCGATACTGCCCCCGCCACCCAAAATATCGATATTGCGACATTTGGCGCTGATGATGCCTGCCGTGACGGTGCTGGAAAGGTTGAAGGGGTTGCCGACAGCCAGCACCCATTCGCCGACCCGTACGGAATCGCTGTTGCCAAATACGAGAAACGGCAGGTCTTCCTCTCCGATCTTCAACAGGGAAATATCGGTGGAAGGGTCGGAGCCGATCAGTTTGGCCATGTAAGTACGGCGGTCGGCCAGCGTCACCTTGATGTCGTTACTGTTTTCGACCACATGGTGGTTGGTGACAATGTAACCGTCGGGGGTGACAATGACGCCCGAGCCGGAAGAACCAGTCATCGAACCGCCCCATATCCCGCTGCGGCTTTGCTGCACGGCGCGGATATTCACCACAGCAGGCGTCGCCATTTCGGCCGCCGTGATAAAATCGGTGGGCGCGGAGGAATGAAAGCCGGCATTGTTGCGGGAATTGAACAACTTGTCGACCAGACTGGCGTAACGCGCCTGCCCGTCTTCATCGACATTCCACGACACCTTCCGTTGTGGCTCGAACTGGCGATAGAGGAAAATGGCGAGCAAAGCGCTGCTCAGGGAAACAAAGCAAAGAGCTGCATACCTTTTCATACGCACTACAGGATAATTTTGCGGCAAGAAAAATGAACTGTTCGAAAACGAAACCAGCGGGGTTTTAGTTTGAAGGGACAAATTCCCCGACAAAAAGTTGACCCAAAACGCGAGTGAAATCGCATTTATGCACTACTTTATCATTTAATTAACCAAAAATGCAGTTCTGGAAATACCAAGGCGCCGGCAACGATTTTGTGATGATCGACCAACGCGACCAGCAATGGCTCTCCCGCGCCGATACCCGACAGATCGCCCGGCTTTGCGACCGCCATTTCGGGGTCGGGGCCGATGGACTGATCCTGCTGCAGAATTGCCCCGGGTATGATTTCGAGATGATTTATTTTAACTCGGACGGCCGGGAAAGCACAATGTGCGGCAACGGCGGCCGTTGTATCGTTGCATTCGCGCATCACCTTGGAATCATCGGCGAACATGGGCGTTTTTTGGCAATCGACGGCCCTCACGAGGCCCGTATCGACCTTCGTGCCGATACCGAGCCGGGCGAATTGCGCGTCGAATTGCACATGCAGGATGTATGGAGGATAGACCGCCACGGCGAAGCGTTTGTGCTCAATACCGGCTCGCCGCACTACGTCCGTTTTGCCGACGACATTGCCGCGCTCGATATGGTGCAGGAAGGCCGCGCCGTGCGGTATTCCGCGCCGTACCGGCAAGAGGGCATCAATGTCAACCTGGTGCGCGCCGGAGAAACGGGCTTCGACATTCGAACCTACGAGCGCGGTGTGGAAGACGAAACCCTGGCCTGCGGCACCGGCGTTACGGCCGCGGCCATCGCCTGGTTTGTGCGGCAGCAGAAACCACCCGGAAATTACCATCTCGAAGTCGCTCCCGTCAAGGCGGTGGGCGGAACCCTCGCCGTTCATTTCGATGCGAAAGCCGATGGCAGTTTTCGCAACGTTCAACTGATCGGCCCGGCCCAAAGGGTCTTTTCCGGTACCATCTGAAACCTTTTAACTCACTTTACCGTGCGACTTATTCTATTGTTGTTCAGTTGCTTGTGTTGTATTCATCTCGGCGCCCAAACCGACAGCATGTTTCGCATCCCGGCTGCCGAACTTACTCCGACAGAGCGGATCGTACAGGAGCGGCAAATGCTCCGTCAGGCATTTTTAAACAACGACGATCAAATGGTCAATAGCCTGCTCGACACGCTCACGCTCGTGCTGGAAGATTCCGTGCTGCTGGCCACCTACCCGGAAGAACGCTGGCTGCTGTGGTACTGGACGGGCAATTATCCGCGCCTGTTCGACGACATTTTGGCGTACGACCAGCGTTACCGGTTCGTCCAAAGCCAAAAAATTCAGCCACCGGGCGACAGCCTGATTGAATTGCTCGACGAGGTGTCGTCGAGAAGCGCGCACCTGCTGTACCAAAAGATCACGGCGGCCAGGCTGAGCGCCGAGGAAACGGCGTTTGCCACGCTGCACGTGGAGTACCTGCTCACGCCGCAGCCGACCCGGAAAGAAATTGCCGAGCAGGATGAAAACGTGATTGCTTTTATTAAAAAATTTCCGACCTCGCGCTTCCGGCACTATATCCGCACATTCCTTTACAGTGACACGAAAATGCTCGACCAAGGCGTCGATTTTGATGTGATGCTGTTCTTTGCCCGGCCTAACGGCCACTACGGCGCGCATTTTCGCAACGCTTTTGGCGGCTCCATCGGCGTGGCCGGCTGGAAAAAACGCTGGCTGTACGGCGGCCGTATCGGCATAGGGTTCCAGCAGACGCGCATCGATTTTGACCTGGACCGCACCGACGTCGCGGCCGACTCTACCGGCATCCTGGGCTTTTTGGGCGCCGAAGGCGGCTTTATTTTGATGGACCGGGGTAAGGTCAGGGTCACGCCCGTGGCAGGCGGCGGCATGGTTTTGCTGAGCGTGCCGGCACGCCGCGAAATCGACTTTGCCGAACGATTTACGTACGTCAATGCCTACGGACAAATCGGGCTCAGCGTCGATTACCGCATCGGCAACCCAACGGACGCGGAAGAATGGTCGAACGGGGCTACCGGCCAGGGCGCTATCCGGCTTACGGCTGGTTTTCAATGGTGTGGCCTGGGGAACAATGACCCGGCCCTGCGAGGAAATATGTTGTTCATCAGCGCCGGTTATACCTTTATGACCCGAAAACGCTATCATTTGCCTTATTAATGTAAAAAACATGGCTGATACGTCCAGTTTTGATTGGCTCTCCGACCTAAGCCCCGCTATTGCCGCGCGCGATTGCTGGCACAACGGCACTTACAGCCGCAGCATCAGTTGTCAGGTCGTTTATACCGGCGGCACGCCCTTTGCCATAGCCTGCGGTGCGGCTTTGCTGGCGGAACACATTCGGCGGTTTCGTTTTTCGCCGGATGTAATACAGCGGCTTGGTCAGGTGAGCGATGCGCAGGGGCGGTCGGTTTTCGACGAAAGTTTTTTGAACCACTTGCAGCGCATGCGGCTTCAGGTCAGCCTGTTGGCGCCGCCCGAAGGCACCTTGTTGTTGCCAGGCGAACCCCTGTTGATCGCCCGCGGCCCCGAGGACCAGATCTGTTTGTTGCGTTCGGCCTTCCGTCTGTTGTTTTGGGAGTCGACGCACTGGGCCACCAGGGCGGCTATGCTGCGCTGGGAAAACGGCCAGTTTGTGGAAGAAGACACGCCCTCGACGCCTGCATGGCCCTTCCGGGCGGAGGGTTGGAAAAGCCGTGCATCGTTCATTGGCGGGGCAGCGATGGATCAGCTGACCCCTACGCAAACCGCGCCCGAAGCGGGTGTGATCTGGCAGGAGAACGTTCCGCTGGCGCAAATCAGGCGACTGTTTAAAGGCAGCGCCCCACTGGGCGACGTCTGGCTCACTCGCGAACAGGAAGAGATGGCCGGTGTAGGTAAAACGACGGTGCATTTCCGCGACGAGCACACGCACCGGACGCGCAACGTGCACTACACGCGTTTTCAAAATATTTACCAGTCGGTATTGTCCAAAGGACATCCCGTACTGGCGGCGCCACGGCCCGGCTATTTCCGCCAGCGAACACTAAAACAGATGGAAGCATTTCACAAAGTTCAGCTGGACGCTTACGGCATGGGCTGGCTGACAGCCTGAAATATTAACCCTGCGACATATGGCAAACAACACGATCGAACTACGGATTACCTTCAAAATCAGTCCCGAACGCCTCTACAAAGCCTGGCTCGACAGCGCCGAACACGGCGAAATGACGGGCACTTCCGCCGTGATGTCGTCAGCAACAGGCGCCGAATTCAGCGCCTGGGATGGCTATATTTCGGGGAAAAACCTTGAATTGATCGACGGCAAAAAAATCGTGCAAGCCTGGCGCACCACCGATTTTAATGAAGACGACCCTGATTCCCGGCTCGAAATACGGTTCGACTCGATGCCGGGCGGTTGTGTGCTGACGCTTTTGCACACCGATATTCCCGAGGGGCAGCCCGATTACGAAGAAGGCTGGCGGGAGTTTTATTTCGAGCCGATGAAGGCGTATTTTGAGCAGTAAGCCAAAAAACCTCACTCCGCCGCCCGCACCACCTTCCCCGCCTGCACCCTGCGCCCCTGTTGCGACAACACGTAAAAATACATGCCCGGCGGCAGGCCGTCGAGGGGTACGCTGGCCGCCGGGGCCAGCCGCAGATCGTCGCGGTCGAGGGCGGGGCGGCCCAGGGCGTCGAACAATTGCAGGCGGAACACGCCGGGCCACTCGCCCGAGGCGGAGAAATGCAACACCTCGGCGGCGGGCACGGGCCATACCCTGATCTGCCGGGCCAGGGCAGGCGGCTCGGGCGGGTTGGCGACCACGATGGAGTCGCAAATGCTGCCGGCCTCGGCATAGAGGCGGAAGTTGGGAAAATTGGGGAAAGAAAAAGAGTTGTACGTGGGTAAAAAGATGGCGTGCTGGATTACGTTGCAGGAGTCGCCTTTGGCGTTGGGCTGGTCGATGACGTGCAGGTAGCGGGAGTTCCAGTTGGGGATGTTGATGTAGATGCGGTTGTCGGGGGCGAGTTGGGCCATGAAGAAGCGGGTGGCCAGGCCACGCTCGTCGAGAAAGCCGTCGTACTCGGCAACGAGGGTTTCGGAGGCGAGCAGGTCGGGGGCGGCGAGGTCGTATTGCAGGATGCGGTCCCATCGGATGATGTACAGAAAGCGGGAATCGGGAGAGAACACCGCGCTGCCGGGCCAGGGGACTCCATCGACCCAGTGAAAAATCGGCTGACTGAACTCGCCGGTGCAGCGGTCGAACCGGAAAAGATGAAACCCGCAATCGCCCACCGTGGTCGTACCGTAAGCGGTATATATGGCATGCCACTGACCATCGGGAGAAAACACGGCGTTGGCAATTCCGTTGTGCATGGGCTCTCCGGACACCGTTTGCTCGCCGGCAGGGGCGATACCATCGGGGCCGAGGAGGTATTTGACGAAAATATTGGACTCCCACTTACTGGTGATTACCCACCAGTCTCTCCCATTGGCATGACGTACAGCGGAAATACGCCCTCCGTTGAGTGTATCTACTGTATTGATTGGAGATTTTTTTACGGTTACTTTACCAAGTCCATTGTTGTAATTCAGATCGATGGTTGAAAAATGCAGTGGTTTAAAACCAGCATCAATAACGAAATTTATAATATCTGCGCTAATGAGCAAATATGTATGTTGCGATTGTGGCAGAGGTAATAACAATGCGCCCTGTACCGCTCTGTACCCGGATGCAAAAAACACGGGGTCCTGTAAGGCATTCCCGTTTTGCATAATATTGTGGTTTCGATTATAGATATGAGTGCCGTTGGTATAAATAACCAGATCCCCGTTGGCGTCGCAGATGCTGGCGTTGGTAAAGGTGAGTGGACTATAGTGATTGATTTTTTTATAATTAAAAGTATCCTCGTTGCAGTGAATTTTAGTATTTGCAAATTCATCTCCTGGTGCACTGTCGAGCCCCCCGAGCATCCAGGTATAGTCTTCTTTTTGAGCAAAAGCATGGTGAAAAAAGAGAAAGCAAAACAATAAAAATAAATGAGCCCTCATGGTCAAATATAGAAGAGCCCCCCAGGGGCAAGTTAAAAAAATAGATTGGTTCAAAAACCCTCACTCCGCCGCCCGCACCACCTTCCCCGCCTGCACCCTGCGCCCCTGTTGCGACAGGACGTAAAAATACATGCCCGGCGGCAGGCCGTCGAGGGGTACGCTGGCCGCGGGGCCAGCCGCAGATCGTCGCGGTCGAGGGCGGGGGCCCAGGGCGTCGAACAATTGCAGGCGGAACGCGCCGGGCCACTCGCCCGAGGCGGAGAAATGCAACACCTCGGCGGCGGGCACGGGCCATACCCTGATCTGCCGGGCCAGGGCAGGCGGCTCGGGCGGGTTGGCGACCACGATGGAGTCGCAGACGCTGCCAGCCTCGGCGTAGAGGCGGAAGTTGGGGAAGTTGGGGAAGGAATAGAGGTTGTACGTGGGTAAAAAGATGGCGTGCTGGATTACGTTGCAGGAGTCGCCTTTGGCGTTGGGCTGGTCGATGACGTGCAGGTAGCGGGAGTTCCAGTTGGGGATGTTGATGTAGATGCGGTTGTCGGGGGCGAGTTGGGCCATGAAGAAGCGGGTGGCCAGGCCGCGCTCGTCGAGAAAGCCGTCGTACTCGGCCACGAGGGTTTCGGAGGCGAGCAGGTCGGGGGCGGCGAGGTCGTATTGCAGGATGCGATTCCAATTGACGATATACAAGAAGCGGGAGTCGGGAGAGAACACGGCGCTGCCGGGCCAGGGCAGGTTCTCGTACAAGCGAAAAAACGGCTGGCTGAACTCGCCGGTACAGCGGTCGAACCGGAAAAGGTGAAAACCGCTATCCCCGGTAACAACATTGCCGAAAGCGGCATAAACAGCATGCCACTGACCATCGGGAGAGAACACGGCGTTGGCGATACCGTTGTGCATGGGTTCTCCGGACACCGTTTGCTCGCCGGCAGGGGCGATACCATCGGGGCCGAGGAGGTATTTAACGAAAATATTGGATTCCCATTTACTGGTGATTACCCACCAGTCTCTCCCATTGGCATGACGGACCGCGGAGATACGCCCTCCGTTGAGCGTATCTACTGAATTGATTGGGGATTTTTTTACAGTTACTTTACCAAGTCCATTGTTGTAATTCAGATCGATGGTTGAAAAGTGCAGTGGTTTAAAACCAGCATCAACAACGAAATTTATAATATCTGCGCTAATGAGCAAATATGTATGTTGCGATTGTGGCAGAGGTAACAACAATGCGCCCTGTACCGCCCTGTAACCCGAATAGAAAAACACGGGGTCCTGCAAGGCATTCCCGTTTTGCATGATGTTGTGGTTACGGTTGTAGATGTGTACGCCGTTGGTATAGGCGACCAGATCCCCGTTGGCATCGCAGATGCTGGCGTTGGTAAAGGTGAGCGGGTTATAATGATTAATTCTTTTGTAATTGAAGGTATCCGCGTTACAGTGAATTTTGGTATTGGAAAACAATGTATCAGGATAACCGTCTTGCCCAAGCATCCAGGTATAGTCTTCTTTTTGAGCAAAAGCATGGTGCAAAAAGAGAAAGCAAAACAATAAAAATAAATGAGCCCTCATGGTCAAATATAGAAGAGCCCCACCAGGGGCATGTTAAAAAAATAGATTGGTTAAAAAACCCTCACTCCGCCGCCCGCACCACCTTCCCCGCCTGCACCCTGCGCCCCTGTTGCGACAGGACGTAAAAATACATGCCCGGCGGCAGGTCGTCGAGGGGTACGCTGGCCGCCGGGGCCAGCCGCAGATCGTCGCGGTCGAGGGCGGGGCGGCCCAGGGCGTCGAACAATTGCAGGCGGAACGCGCCGGGCCACTCGCCCGAGGCGGAGAAATGCAACACCTCGGCGGCGGGCACGGGCCATACCCTGATCTGCCGGGCCAGGGCAGGCGGCTCGGGCGGGTTGGCGACCACGATGGAGTCGCAAATGCTGCCGGCCTCGGCATAGAGGCGGAAGTTGGGAAAATTGGGGAAAGAAAAAGAGTTGTACGTGGGTAAAAAGATGGCGTGCTGGATTACGTTGCAGGAGTCGCCTTTGGCGTTGGGCTGGTCGATGACGTGCAGGTAGCGGGAGTTCCAGTTGGGGATATTGATGTAGATGCGGTTATCGGGGGCGAGTTGGGCCATAAAGAAGCGGGTGGCCAGGCCACGCTCGTCGAGAAAGCCGTCGTACTCGGCCACGAGGGTTTCGGAGGCGAGCAGGTCGGGGGCGGTAAGGTCGTATTGCAGGATGCGGTCCCATCGGATGATGTACAGGAAGCGGGAGTCAGGAGAGAACACGGCGCTGCCGGGCCAGGGCATATCGTCGACCATGTGAAAAAACGGCTGACTGAACTCGCCGGTGCAGCGGTCGAACCGGAAAAGGTGAAAACCGCAATCGCCGGTAGAAATATCGCCATACAAGGCATAAACGGCATGCCACTGACCATCGGGAGAAAACACGGCGTTGGCAATTCCGTTGTGCATGGGCTCGCCGCTTACCGTTTGCTCGCCGGCAGGGGCGATACCATCGGGGCCAAGGAGGTATCTGACGAAGGTATTGGCATTCATTTTAGATACGATTACCCACCAGTCTCTTCCGTTGGCATGACGGACGGCGGAAATACGCCCCCAGTTTAAGGTGTCCGTGTTGTTGATTACTGCTTTTTTTACCACGACTTTTCCCAGGCCATTGTTGAAGCTCAAATCAATTAATGAATAATGAAGAGGTCTTACACCAACATCATCTATGGTATAATTTCTATCCCCGCTTATCATATAATAGATTCCTGAGGTATTCGGCTGTTTTAACAGGATGGCGCCCTGTACCGCTCTGTACCCGGATGCAAAAAACACGGGGTCCTGTAAGGCATTCCCGTTTTGCATAATGTTGTGGTTTCGATTATAGATATGAGTGCCGTTGGTGTAGGCGACCAGATCCCCGTTGGCATCGCAGATGCTGGCGTTGGTAAAGGTGAGCGGGCTATAGTGATTGATTTTTTTATAATTAAAGGTATCTTCGTTGCAGTGAATTTTAGTATTTGCAAATTCATCTCCTGGTGCACTGTCGAGCCCCCCGAGCATCCAGGTATAGTCTTCTTTTTGGGCGTGCATACGATGAACGAGTGTTATATAGCACAGAATAATGAAAAAAAGTCGCATGGGTACAAATACGAAAGCCCCGCCGGGGCACGTACCTGACATGCCACGGCGGGGAATGATGAAAAAAAAGGGTTATTTCAGAATGTTAAGGCGGGTAACGGCCACGACAACGTTTTCGGAACGGATCGATACGAAATAAGCGCCGTTAGGCAACTCGTGTACGGGTATTTGAAGCGGGTTGCCCTGTACGGGCGCGACCAGGCGGATACGGCCCTGCACGTCGGTTATCTGTACGCTTGCACCGGCGGGCATTTCGCCCTCGATCAGCAGCGAGACAATGTCGCCGGCGGGGTTGGGCGATACGGCGAGGTGCGCGTTGAGTTGGCCATTTGCGGTTTGTTGGCGTCCCCGCGCCGCTTCGCCGCAGTTGGCCGAGTCGTCGTAGAAGAAATGGCCGGCATATTCTTTTTGCAGGCGCCGGGCCTTGTACACGGCCGGCCCCTGCTCTTGCGGGCAGGCGGCGGCCAGGGCGTCGATCCAGGCTTTTTGGGCCGTGTCGAAGGAGTCGATCTGCCCGCCTTCGAGCCGGATCAGCAGGTCGTTGACTAATCGTTCGTTTTCCTCGGCGGCGTTGGTCGCGTCGAGCGCGGCATTTTGAGCCAGCAGGTCGTCGAGGCGTTCCGCATGGGTCGCCGCGCCCGATGCGTACAAGCCGGCCAGTTGTTCATGCAGGCCGGCCAGGGTTTGCGACCAGCCGTTCAGCTCTTCTTCGAGCGCCTCCCGTGTTTCGGCGGCGGCGTTGGGGTAGAGGGCGCTCAGGGAATCCAGCGTTTGTTGAGCCGACAGCAGGGCCGCGCCGAGTTCGGCGGCGGCGGTTTCCTGCGCGGCGGCGGGTTGGCCCAGCGCAATGCGGGCCTGTTCCGCGGCGTACCAGGCGCCGATAAACCCGGTGGAAGCGTCGTTGTAAAACGCTTCGACGGCGGGCGAATCATCGATGAGTTCGGGGTGTTCGCTCAAATGACGGTACAGGGCCTGTAGCAGCATCAGACGGGCGCCCTCGTAGCCGGGAGCGTAGGCCGTGTCGAGGCCCCGAAGCAGGCTTTCGCCCAGCCCGCCGGGCTCGCCCGCCGCGCCGATGATGTTGCATTCGTAGCCCGGATCGCTGCACGATGGATCGGTACCAGTGAAAAAGAACCACCCCGGCGGGACAATTTGCATGGCGGGTACATTGGCCGGATCAGTTCGGTAAAAGGCGTTGGACTGCGCCTGTGATGCATTTCCAGGGTACTGAGCGTCAATAGCGCAGGCGGCGGCCGTCCAGTCGTTGCCGGGGTTGATTTGAGGCGTCATCACGGCGTTCGGCGCGAATTCCAGTCCTACTTTATGGTTGCCGAAGATGTTGGTCACAATCGAAATAAAGGGGTCGTTGGCGCCGGTCAGGTACATACCCCGCGAGGTATAATCGACGGTATTGCAGCAGATGACGCCCCAGTAGTTGTTGTCCAGACCGATTCCGCATTCGATGTACGGATAAGGGGGGGCGGTTGCAGCGATGGTATTTTCGGAAATATGAAAATCGTGGGTGTTGCTATAGTGTATCCCGTAGCCGCCCGAGTATTGAGGCGGCCACCAGTTGATGGTATTGTGCGTAGTGAAGCCCACGCCCTGCACCATATCGCACACGATGCCCGAAGCGCCCGCCTCGGAGGCCAAGCCGATGTCGTTCTGGTATATTTCATTGTCCGTGCCCGTGTTGGCGATGTATATGCCGTACACGGCGGGGTTGATGATGTTCTCATTAACCTCCATGGTGCGATAGTAGTCGTTGAGATAAGGAATATTTTGCACCTGGATGCCGGTGTTGGCCGTGATGATATTTTCGTTGATAAAAATATCGAGGTTGGGCATTTGGAAGGTTGTGGACGCGTAAATGCCATAATTCGCGGCGCTGATCCTGTTCTGCTTGTATTCCAGCCGGATTTCGAAACGGTTGGTCACGATACCGTTCTGGATACCCTCCGACATTTCGCAGCCGATTACTTTTACGATCTGGCTGCTGCTGACCCTGACCCCTGTCCCGGTTTGGCTCGTGACGACGGGGGTGTTGTTGGTGACGCTCAGCGCGTCGATCCTGAATTTCCGGAGTGTGACATTGGTGCTGAAACTGATATAGCCGCCATAACGGCTTCCTTTGATGCGGTTGTAATCCTGGCCCAATGCCGTGTTGCGGGCGTGGCTGAGGCAGACGCCTGCGAAGCCCACGTTGATATTGTCATTGACGCTGTGATAGGGCAGGTAAGGCTCGTTGGCCCGGTATTCGAAATCGTTGTCGGCAAAATTCAGGGGATCGAACCCGATCAGCGAGAGTTGCGCGGAGCCGTTGTTGCCCGGCTCGGGCGATACAAACAAACCTATATAATTGTTAATCAGTTCGTTGCCAACCAGGCGCAGGTAGGCGTAGTCTCTTGCCCAGATGGCATATTCCGCATCGCGGACGCTGCTGTTCGACATGTCGAGTATGCCGCCCGTCACGTCAAACGTGCTCGGGTCGTCGGGTTCGAGGAGGATGCCGGTCCACATTTCGTCGCAGCCGTAGAATTTGCTGAAATCAACCGTTAATTTGTTTCCGGCCAGCACGCGGATGGAAGAGCCGAGCGTCATAATCACATCAACCCCTGTAAGTTGATAATCTTCCGTGATGTCGAGTTGGCCATTGATCGACAGGCAAGGGCCTGTAAACGCGTTGGGTGGCAGAGCGCCGGTATTGATCAGGTCGCTGAGCGAGAGGTGCGCGCCGGAAAAATTGTAGGCCGGATCGGGGCAGCCGCACGACTGCGCGTGAAGTTTAGCGGTGCTCATACCGGACAGGATTAAACAGAGAAGAATGGTAAAGAGGATTACGTGTTTTGTGGAGCGGGATGGGGGGGGGCGTTTTTACCGGTTTCATACATCGGAATTTTTAAAAATGAAGCAATACCCAAAGATATACTTCTTTCCCCTGGAAATGGCCGATCTGGATTTGTCGGAAACGGGCAATCATTACAAAATTAAAACAAAGTCCCTGCCTGCGTCGGCGGCGCCACCCCGATATGGTGGTAGGCTTTGGCGGTTGCCTGACGACCTCGGGGCGTGCGTTGCAGATAGCCTTCCATAATGAGGAAAGGCTCGTGTACTTCTTCGATGGTGCCGGGTTCTTCGCCCACGGCTGTGGCGATGGTGGTGAGGCCGACGGGCCCTCCTTTGAACTTATGAATAATGGCCGACAGGATGCGGTTGTCCATCTCGTCGAGTCCGTGCTCATCCACGTCGAGCGCGGAGAGTCCGTAGCGCGCAATGTCCTGATTGACAATGCCTTCGCCCTTGATTTGGGCAAAGTCGCGGATGCGGCGCAACAGGGCGTTGGCGATGCGCGGCGTGCCCCGGCTGCGGCGGGCGATCTCGTGGGCGCCGTCGCCGGTGATTTCGATGCCGAGGATGCCGGCCGAGCGGTGAATGATGCCTTCCAGCGTGGGTACGTCGTAATAGTCGAGGTGACAGTTGATGCCAAACCGGGCGCGCAAGGGTGAGGTGAGCAGACCCATGCGGGTGGTGGCGCCGACCAGCGTAAAGGGGTTGAGGGTGATCTGGATGCTGCGGGCGTTGGGGCCGGAGTCGATCATGATGTCGATCCGGTAGTCTTCCATGGCGGAATAGAGGTATTCCTCCACCACGGTATTGAGCCGGTGAATTTCGTCGATAAAGAGCACGTCGCCGGGTTCGAGGTTGGTCAGGATGCCGGCCAGGTCGCCGGGTTTTTCGAGCACCGGGCCCGAACTCATTTTCATATTGGCGCCGAGCTCGTTGGCGATGATGTTCGACAGGGTGGTTTTGCCCAGGCCGGGCGGGCCGTGGAGCAGTACGTGGTCGAGGGCTTCGCCCCGTTGCAAGGCAGCCTGAATGAACACTTGCAGGTTGTCAACGATTTTACGTTGCCCGCTGAATTCATCCAGTTGCTTCGGCCGCAGGGCCTTTTCGATGAGCTTATCTTCGCTCGCCTGTTCGTTGTTGTGTTGTTTGGACATCCAGTGCAAAATTCAAATTTTTTGTTTTGAAAGCCAAATTCTTTTTCCACCATGCCTGAATTCGTACCTCCGCCGGTCATCCAGCCGGATATTGATTGCTGGGGCGTCCGGATTGCCGAGCCGGTAACCAGTCTTACGGCCTTGCTCATCACTGTCGTATGCTGGTATGCCTGGCGCCGCCTTGCGCGTACGGCGCCTTCCAACCACGTGACGCGGCTGATCCGCGCGTTTTTTTTGCTCATGGGCGCCGCCACGCTGGTGGGCGGCATTATCGGTCACGCATTTTTGTACCGTTTCAGTTTTGCCTGGAAGGTGCCGGGCTGGGTCCTGAGCATGGTCGCGATTGCGGCGCTCGAACGCGGGGCCATTCTGCATGCGCGGCCCTTGATGGGGCCGTGGTGGGGGCGTTTTTTCAGTGTGTTGAATATCGTCGAGCTGCTCACCTTTATGACCCTGGCGCTGACCACCCTCAATTTTCACTTCGTTGAAATACACGCCGGCTACGGCCTGGTGATTGTGGTGGGCCTGTTCGAAGGGTTCGTATTGTTCAAAACGCGCGATGCCGGCAGCCGGCTTATTCTCTCCGCCATCCCGATCGCGGCGCTGGCCGTGGCGTTTCACCTGGCCAATTATTCGCCCAGCGTCTGGTTTACCTATTTCGACGTGGGGCACCTGCTGATGTGCGTTGCCGCGCTGGCGATGATGCGGGGTCTGGAGCGAATGAAATTTTACGGAGAGGGTGGGGCAGCCGCCTGAATATTACAGGTGGCGAAACTGCAGGCCTTTTTCAAAAGGCTGGTCGAGCAGATGCACAATTGACTGATAAACAGCCTCTTCCTTCAAAAAATTGGCTTCTTTCAGGTCGAGCACGACAATGGGAATATCCTCTTCGGTTTTGAAATACTCGAAGTAGGCGTCTTGAATTTCGGTCAGGTATTCGGCCGTGATGTGCCGCTCCATTTCGCGGCCGCGCTGCCTGATTTGGTGCAGCAGCACTTCCACCGGGCGGTGCAGGTAAAGCAGGAGTTCGGGTTTGGGGAAAGAATTGTTGAGCACGCCGAAAAGCCGCTGGAAGAGCCGGAATTCCTCTTCGTTCAGGTTGTTTTTGGCAAAAAGCAGGGTTTTGACAAAAAAATAATCGGCCACCGTGTTGTTGCGAAACAGGTCGGGCTGGGCGAAATGTTCCTGCAACTGTTTGTGGCGTTCGGTCATAAAAAACAGCTCGACGGGGAAGGCGTAGCGTTCGGGCTGTTCGTAGAAATAGGGCAGGAAAGGGTTGTCGGTAAATTGTTCGAGCACCAGTGCGACCCCGTGGCTTTGCGCCAGCCGATGGCAAAGGGTGGTTTTGCCCGTGCCGATATTTCCTTCAATCGCGATAAAACGGTGTTGCACTGCCGAGGGGGTGAAACGTTGGTCAATTATCGAGCATGACGACATCCGACTGGTCGTCGCAATTCATGTAGAGTTCGTCGATGGCCTGTTTGAGCACGGGGTGAACGAACTCGGGAGCGATTTCGAGCAGTGGCACGAGCACGAAAGCGCGTTTATGCAGTTCCGGGTGCGGTATTTCGAGCCCTTTGTCGCGCACGATGCGGCGGCCGTAAAACAGCACATCGACATCGATGGTGCGCGGTCCCCATTTTTCGCGGCGTTCGCGGCCCAGTTCGCGTTCGATTTTGGCGATGGTGTCGAGCAGGCCGCGCGGGTCGAGGGCGGTATTGACCATGATGACCTGGTTGAGGAAAGGGTCCTGATCGGTTTTGCCCCAGGGCTGCGTTTCGTAGAGATGGCTCTTGCGGGCGATTTTACCGATCAGTTTGTTGATCAGACCCGATGCGGAGCGGATGTTGGCTGCCCGGTCGCCCATATTGCTGCCGAGGCTCAGGTAAACGTCGATGTACTTTTTCGTTGCGAATGTTTGCATGGCGGGCAAATGTACGAAAACTGAATCGGCAAGGCGAAATGACTCTTTCAGACGCGGATTGAGCTATCTTTGCGCCGCTTTTTAAGTCACTCACCAAACAAATTTAGTTTTGAATATGAAGAACTTGCATGGACTGATTATTGCCATCCTCCTTCTTGGATTCCTTTCCTGCAAACAATCCGACGCCCAATTTGCCGGCCAGATCACGGAAAAAGCCACGACTGCCGAAGCCGGCAAAGCGGCCCAGGAAGCCGTCAGCCAAAACATGAACAACCTGGTCATGGAAGCCGAAAAAGCGCCGGAAGGCCTCAAAAAAGACTCGGCTTTTGTCAAAATATACGAAGACATGACCACGATCCAGCGCAAACTGGACCTTTCGAACGATATGTACGAACAGGGTATCGAACAGATGAAAGCGCTGGCTGCCGATTACGCTGCAGGCAAGATCAAAAAAGAAGAAGCCCAACTAAAATTTGAAGAGCTGCAAACCGGCCTGGGCAAGATGTCCGAGCGGATCAAAAACTACGAAGGCAACTACAATCAGCTCTCCACCGATTTTGCCAAAATGATGGCCGATTTTAAAGGAAAAGGAGAATAGGACCGATTTTAACAGCCGCTATTCGCCAAATCTTGTGTGCCAATGGGCTCCGGAAACTATCTTCCGGGGCCCGTTTTTGTCTTCGGCTGCAAGATTTTTGCGCACCAGTAGCCGTGCAGCGAAAACTACGTCTGCCGAATCCTGCTTTTTGCCTTTTTTTGCTTCGCTATTTCCAAACATCACAAAAATGCGACTACTCATCCTGTTGTTTTTCTTGCTGCCGGCAACTGCCGTCCGGCTTGCCGCCCAGAAGGCGGCGCCCTCCCCCGATGCACGGCTTTACGAGGTGTACGATGCCGACTACCTCCGGCAATTACAGACGCAACAACCCACGCTGTTGTACCGGCTCAATTACTACCTCGACCATGCTTTTGTCGTCAGCGAATACCCGGCTGAAAAAGGCGACATCAGCCAGTTCCCGGTGCTGCGCATCGCCAACCCCGAACGATTCAATATTCTAGTGGTGGAAAAAGAACAAAAAGTAGCCCGGGACTGGGAGAAACCGGTGTTTTACCGGATCGAAGGCACCCGCAAGGTGCTCATGTACTGGCCCGGAAAGGAATTTAACCAAAAATTCCGCGACTGGCTGACCGGCCGCTAAGGCCCCTCCCAAACAGCGATGACTAATCCACTTATTACCAACCTACAACTATGAAAAAACAGCTTTACCTGTTCTTTTTCCTGATAATGACTGCCGGGTCTGCCTTAGCGCAGAATTATACGATGAGCAATACGCCCATTACCGATTGCTCCGGTACTTTCTACGACCCGGGTGGCCCCTCTGCCAACTACGGCAACAACCAGAATTTTACAACTACCATCTGTTCCGACGGGAGCGGCGGAACGCACGTCCGGCTCAGCTTTTCCGGTGTCGATCTGGCCGCGGGCGACATGCTTTGCTTTTACGACGGGACGACAACCGGCGCGCCGCTCCTGTCGTGCTCATCGGATTATTCGCCCGGCGAGCCTTTCGTCGTACAGGCTACGGCTGCCAATCCAAGTGGCTGTATTACCGTGAGTTTTATGTCCGACGGCTCGGGCGTGGCTACCGGCTGGGCGGCTTCTATCTCCTGCGTGGCTTCCTGCCAGCAGGTGCTGGCCGATCTGGTATCGACCAATCCGGCCGCGTCGCCGGCCGATACGGGCTGGATCGACATCTGCCCGGGCGAAAGGGTGTTTTTTAACGGACAAGGCGTTTATCCGCAAAACAACTTCGCCTACGCCCAGTCTGACCTGACCACGACTTTCGAATGGAACTTCGGCGACGGCGATATCGCTTACGGCCCCAGCACTTCCCACAAATTCAACACACCCGGCGGGTATTACGTGCAGCTGGTCCTGACCGATGTGCAGGGCTGCAACAGCACCAACCTGATCAATCAGCGCATTCGTGTGGCGCCGCCGCCCGATTTCAGTCTGGTGACGGCCCCTGCCGCCATTTGCGCCGGAGACACCCTCGAACTGAGCGCGCATGTTATAGACTCGACCGGTACCGAAACCCTCGTGGTAATGCCCAATGCAGGCAATTTCGCCTCGGAGGGCTTCCGGTCCGACTCCCTGCCTTTGCCCGACGGCACCGGCATTCCGTATGAAACCAGCATCTATTTTACCGAGTTTTCTCCCGGACAGGTGCTGACCGACGTGAATGACCTGATCAACGTGTGTGTCAATATGGAACATTCGTGGATGCGCGATATTGAAATCAGTCTGCACTGTCCGAACGGACAAAGCGTCATCCTGCACGACCACCCGGGTAATTTCGGCAGCCAGGTTTTTCTGGGCGTACCCAATGACAACGATGCCTTTTTCCCCATCCCGGGAGAAGGATATGAGTATTGCTGGACGAATGACGCGGTAAACGGCACCTGGCTGGAGTATGCCAACAGCGTACTGCCGGCTTTCGGGGGCACCTTGCCCGCCGGCGATTATACACCCTATGAGCCATTTACCAACCTGCTGGGCTGCCCGCTTAACGGGGAATGGACCATCACCGTGACCGATTTGTGGCCCATCGACAACGGATTTATTTTCTCCTGGGGGATTACTTTCGACGCATCCCTGTACCCCAATATCGAAAGTTTCCAGCCGCAATTTGTCAACTGGGGCTGGAACAACCACCCGTCCATCTTTTATTCCACGCCCGACACCATCCTTGCCGCCCCGCAAAATGCGGGCACCGCCGGATACCTGTTCTCGGTAACCGACGAATTCGGTTGCAACTGGACCTATCCGGTCAATGTGCCGGTACTGCCGCCTACGCATCCGAACTGCCATTCCTGCAAGGAAAATTTCAACATTTTGCCGGATACCTTCCTGTGCGCCGGCACTTCGGTGGCCCTCGATGGCGCTTTTAATGGCCCGACGCCGCTGGAGGTACGTTTCGAATCGTTTCCTGACTACGCTTTCGGCAACGGCAATCACCCGCACAACAACCCTTATTCCGCGCCCATTGCGGTCAGCAGTCTGGGATTCAATACCATCTCCAATCCGACTACCCAGATTGCCTCCATCTGCATCGATATTGAAACCGATTTCGACGCCGATTTGAATATCTACCTGCGATCGCCCGACAATAAAACGCTGGAACTTTCTACGGGCAATGGCGGCGCCGGAGACAATTACAAAATCACCTGCTTCACACCGAACGCCGTGACGCCCATCGTGGGCCAGGCGGCGCCGTTCAACGGTACCTACAAACCGGAGGGCAACTGGAGCAGTCTGAACAATGCCAGCGTCAACGGCGACTGGAAACTGCTGGTGTCTGACGGTTTCGGCGTCAATCAGCTCGGCAAACTGAAATGGTGGAGCATCAGTTTCAATGTGCCAACCAACGTGGTGTACAGCTGGACCAACCCGGCTTCGCTTTCCTGCAACAACTGCCCGACGCCCATCGCCCTGCCCAACAACACGACGACCTACATCATGACGGCGATCGACAATTTTGCCTGTGTGCATCGAGATACGGCGGTGGTGACGGTAGGCAGTTTTTACCCGGCGCCAGGCAATCTTGCCGCTAGCGTGGGGCAAGGCAACATGGTCTGGACCTGGGACCCCGTACCCGGCGCTTCCGGCTACGAGGTCAATTTCAATGGCGCAGGCTGGCAAGCCGCCAACGGCAATCTTTCGCACACCGTCGGCGGACTCACGAATGGCGATCAGGTGAACATTCAGGTGAGGGTAATGGGTGGAAATCCAAACTGCCCGCCAGCCATCTCGGTTTCGGCTAAAACCTACTACAGTTGTACGATTGCTGCGACGCTCAGTTCGCAGGCGCCAGCCAAATGTTTCGGCACTGCCACCGGCTCGGTCGTGATTTCCGTGTCCAACAGCAGTGGCGCTCCTGTGTTTTTCCCCGACGGGATGGCCCCTGGCCTGCCCAATGGCGATATTCAAAACTATTTTACGGCCGGCCCGCATTTTGTCGTAGTGCAAGACACCGCGGGGTGTCGCGATACGGTCAATTTTGTCATTACAGAACCCGCGCAGCTGGTCGTCGATGCCGTGGCTACGGATGTATTGTGCCACAACGACGACAACGGTTCCGTGACGGCCAACACCACCGGCGGAACCACGCCATACACCTTCGTCTGGCAAACCTGTGCGGGCGCGTCTGCCGGCGGCGGCCAGACGATCAGCAACCTCAGCGCCGGATGTTTCCGCGTTACCGTGACCGATCTGAACGGCTGCACGGCTACCGACAGCGATATCATCGACCAGCCTTCGGCATTTTCATTCAGTTCGTCGCAGGATTCGGTCAACTGCTTTGGCGCCAGCGACGGCAGCGCGACCCTCAACGTCACCGGCGGAACACCAGGTTACGGGTTTAAATGGGACAATGCCGCGCTGACCCAGACCGCCAACGGGCTCAATGCGGGATTCCACTCCGTCACAGTGACCGACGCCAATGGTTGTCAGGCAGTTACACTGGTACAAGTGCTGCAGCCGCCGCAGCTGGCGGTAAGTAGCGTAACGGCGGTCGATGTCAGCTGTTTTGGACAGACCAACGGCTCCGCCACTGTAACAGTAGCAGGCGGAACCACGCCTTATGCCTACTTCTGGACCGACGCCCAAACCACAGCAACCGCCAGCAACCTGGCAGCTGGACCATTCAGCGTGACCGTGAGCGATTACCACAATTGCACGGCAGTGGGATCGGTAGTTGTCGGAACGCCGAACCAGTTGACCGCCCAGTTTACCGGGGTGAGCGATGAAAAATGCGGCGGCGCCTGCGACGGCGCAGCGTCGGTACAGATCAACGGCGGGGTGTCGCCTTACGACGTGCAATGGAACAGTCCCTCTGTGCCCGATGGAACGACGTCAGCGACCAATCTCTGTCCCGGAAATTACGTCGTCACTATTGTCGATGACAGCGGTTGTACACAAACGGCAACTGCCGATATCCAGGCAGCCACTGTGATGATCGTCAACATCCAGGTCACACAACCCCTTTGCGGCAATGTGGCCAACGGAACCCTGGGCGTCAACACAATCGGCGGCGTGTCGCCTTATCAGAATTTGTGGAATACCGGCGCCGTAACCCCCTCCATCAGCAATTATGCCTGCGGCCAAAATTATACCGTAACCGTCACCGACAACAACGGCTGCACCGCTACCCAGACCCTTCCCAATGCACCCTGTCCAAGTGTGCTCCAGGTAAATTCCATCGTGCCGACGGCCGCGCAGTGCCACGGCGATGCCAACGGCGAAATTTCGGTGACAGCCCAGGGGGGCACTGGCGCACTGGACTATTTGTGGAGCGATCCCAATCAACAATTCGGGCCCTTCGCCGTCAGCCTGACAGCCGGCCCTTACACCGTGACGATCACCGACGCCAACGACTGCTCCATTACGGCCACTGCTACCGTGACGGAACCCGAACTGCTCACCGCGTCCATAACGCCCACGAATGCCAAATGCAACGGAGAGAGCACCGGCTCGGCCCTGGCAACGGCCAATGGCGGAACGATGCCTTACAGCTATACCTGGAACGTGCCGCAAACCGGTCCGCAAATCACAGGGGTGCCCGCCGGCCAATACAGCCTGACTGTGACCGATGCGCACAACTGCAAGGTCAGCGGCGTCACCACGACGATCGGACAACCCGCAACCGCGGTCACTGTATCTGCTTCACAAACCTTCGTTGCGTGCTTTGGCAGCGACCAGAATGTCGCCACGGCCACGGCGAATGGCGGCAATGGCGCACCGTTCAATTACCTGTGGAGCAACGGCCAGGCCGGATCGACGGCCAATAATCTCGATGCCGACCTTTCGTACAGCGTCACGGCGACCGACGCGCAAGGCTGCACGGCGACGCAAAGCCTAAGCCTGACCGAACTGGACAGTATCGCCGTCAACGCAGCCTTTACCTTGCCTACCTGCGCCGGCGCCCATGACGGACAGGCGGCTATCAATTTTATCGAAGGCGGTATAGGCGGTGGCAACATCAACAACTACACTTATACCTGGAGTATCCCGGGGGCTACCGGGGTGAGTTTCGTCAACGGCCTTTCGGCCGGCATTCCCTATTCGGTTACCGCAAGCGACGCCCAGGGCTGCACCGGCACTTTTGCGTTCTCCCTGACCGAGCCTGCGCCAATTTCGGTCGTTACGGCAGCCAATGACGTCACTTGCTTCGGTTTTGCCGACGGCACCGCCACGGTGACCTTTGTCGCAAGCGATCAGGACGTGACGGGCTATGCCTGGAGCAACAACGGCGCTACCAAACAAATTACTGACCTGCCGGGCGGTATGTACACCGTCACGGTAACCAACGCCAATGGCTGTACCGGTACCAGCTCCGTCGAGGTGAAAGAGCCCGAAGCGCTTCAACTTGACTTCGAAGTGGATGAAATCAAGTGCGCCGGCGACAGCAATGCCATTATTCAGGCCGTTGTGGCCGGCGGAACGCCGGAATACATGCTGACCTGGAATACCGGCGATCATCAGCCGGGACTGAGCGGAGTCGCGCCGGGCGTTTATACCCTTGGTATCACCGATGCCAATGGTTGCGTGTTGGTCGATTCCATCCGCATCATTGCTCCCGATCCCTTGAACATCAGCCTCGACATAACCGATGTGGATTGCTACGGCGATAAAGACGGGCGCATCAAAGTGTCGGTGATCGGCGGCGAATTGCCCTACCATTACAGCCTCGATGGCGGCCCGTTTGTAGGCACGACTACCTTTATCCAGGTGCCGCCAGGCGTGCATACCGTAGTGGTTCGCGATGTCAATGGCTGTACCAACACGGCTACCGACACCTTGTTCCAGCCCTTGCCGGTCGAGGTGTTTGCCGGTCTGGACACCACGATCCTGTTCGGCGAGTCCCTGCTGATCGAAGCGGCGGTATCCAATGCTGTCGGCATGGTTTCGTATCAATGGGAAAGCGCGCTTTCCGACAGCCTGTTCTGTCAGGATACCTTCGATTGCGCCAGTATTCTGGTGCATCCGTCGTTTGGCAACATTTACAAGGTCACGGTAATTGATGAAAACGGCTGCCGCGGCCACGACCAGATACGGGTGGAGGTGGAGAAACCCAGGGGTATTTTTGTGCCGACCGGCTTCACGCCCAATGCCGATCAGAACAATGACCTGCTGGTCGTGTATGGCAAGACCCGTACGGTGAAGGAAATCACTTCTTTCCGGGTGTACGACCGCTGGGGCGAACTGGTTTGGGAAGATCTGAACTTCCCGATTAACGACGAAGGAAGAGGCTGGGACGGCAATTTCAGGGGCAAGGCCTGCGAGTCGGGCGTGTATGTCTGGGTTGCTGAAGTGCTTTACCTGGATGGATTTACAGAGACGGCCAAAGGCCACACAACCCTGATACGTTAGGATCGCATGCGGTTGAGTTGGGGTTTGCCAATCCTGGCTCAACCGCATGCCTTATATGTTAAACCCCTTTTTTCCTGACCGTTTTCTCCGAAATTAACGCCGTTAATTAACCCAACACATGCGTCACCACTACTCTTCTGTCCTGTTCCTGCTGGTTGCAGCCCTTTCGCTACCTGCCCTGATCCATGCCCAGGATCCCCGATTCTCACAATATTACGCCTCCCCCTGGAACCTCAATCCCGCCATGACCGGCGTGTTTACCGGCAAATGGCGTGTCACAGCCAATTACCGCGACCAATGGGGCAGCATTCTTGGCAACACGCCGTTCCGCACGTATTCCGTGGTGGCCGACGCCCGTTTCAACGTGGGCGGCGGTGACGATTATGCCGCTTTTGGCGTCGGCGCTATGCACGATGAGGCCGGCGTTGCCCGTTATGCACAAAACAAGGCCCAACTGGGCGCCGGTTTTATCAAACAATTGTCCGGCGGGCGCTACCAGGCCGACCATTTTCTTTCAGTAGGCGCGCAGCTGGGTTTTGGTCAAAATTCGGTTGACTGGAGCCGACTGTGGTTCACCCGCCAGTTTGACAACATCAATGAACGCCCCGATGACAATCTTTCGAATGGCGAACCCTCGATGAACGCCAATTCGGGCGTGTACCTCGATTTTAATGCCGGCTTGCTCTGGTATGTCCTCTTCGACGAAAACGGCTTTTTCTATGCTGGCGGCGCCATGCACCACCTCAACGCGCCCAATATTTCGCTGACGGAAAACGGCAACGAAACCCTGTATTCCCGCTGGTCGGGCCACGTAGGCGGCCAGTTGCCCGTCACCGACAATTTCAGCCTTTTGCCCAGCGCACAGGTGATGAAACAAGGCCCCGCTTTCGAAACGGATTTCGGCCTCAACCTCCGCTATTCCAACAACGACTACAACGAGCTCGCCCTTCGCGCAGGAGCCTGGGCCCGACTGGGCAACAAACTCGACAAGGGCATTCAGGCCGATGCCGTGACCATAGTCGGCATGCTGGAACTGGAACGCTGGATGCTTGGTCTGAGCTACGACATCACAGTGTCGTCGCTTGCCGGCGCCAACAACTCGCGAGGCGCATTCGAAGTGTCGCTGACCTATTTTCACCCCGAATTCCGGCGCGGAAGGGTGGTTTGCCCCCGCTTCTGATCTGTTTGCCTTTATTGGGCTCAATAAAATACATTTGCGGGGCGGCCAAAACGGCTGCCCCGACTCATTTTCAAATTGATTTTGCCATGACAAACAAGACCCTCCTTTCGCTGTTTACGGCGTTCGTTTGCAGCCTGCAACTTTCAGCCCAGGGAATACAGTTTTCTCCAGCCAAACCGCAAACGGGGCAAACCATTCATTTTGAATATGATCTGTCAAAAAGCATTTTGCATGTCGGTCCCGACGGCGTCACGGCCCGTGTGCTGGAATTTACGGAAGGCGGCACGCCGGAAAACCGCCCGGCCCTGGTGGCCATCGACGGCGACAAACTGATCGGCTCTGTCACGCCAGGTCCCAAAGCGCTTGGCCTGGTCGTGCAGATTGAAGCCGGCAAAGCGCAGGACAACAATGAAGGCGCCGGCTACTTCCTGTTGCTGCACGACGGCAACGGGCGCCCCTTGCCGGAAAGCCGCGCAGCGCAAGCCGCTTTTCAAAGCCGCTGGGGCAGTTTGATCCAATGGGAAAGCAAGCCGGCCTCGACACTGGCCTTGCTCGATGCCGAATACGCGGAGCATCCGGAGTTGAAAAACAAATACTTCCCTTTTTACGTGCCGGCGCTACTGGCTGTCGATCGCAGCGATGAAGGCAAACAAAAGGCCATTGCCATGCTCGATCAGGCGGCCAGCGACCCTGGCACCAGTGAAAAAAACCTTCAGTCGGCTGTCAAGCTGTTCGATCGTATGCAGGAAAGCGGCCGCGCTAATGCTGTAAAAGACCGGCTCCGCAAGGATTTTCCGCAGGGCCTGCAAGTGCAACAAGACCGCCAGTCGGCCATTCAATTGCAAAACGATCTTGTCAAGCGCGAGCAATTGATCAACGAATATGTGGCCGCTTTCCCGCCGCAGACGGATGCCGACCGGGACGTGATCGACCAAATGTGGTCGAAACTCGCCACGAAATACGCGGATGCGAAGCAGTGGGACAAATTCAAATCACTGAGTGAAAAAATACGGCCGGCTGCCCGCGCGTCGCTGTACAACAATATCGCCTGGGACCTTGCCGAGCATGGGGAAGATCTGGCTATGGCGCGCAATTTTGGCGCCGAAGCAGCGCAATGGGCCAAAGGCGAACTGGACAACCCCAAGAGCGCCAAACCTTTGCAGGAAAACCCGCAGCGCTGGCGGCAATCCCGCGCCGAAACTTTCGCCGGCTACGCCGATACCTATGCCTATACGCTGGATAAAAATGGCGACCCCGCTGCCGCGATCGAGTGGCAGGAGCAGGCCGTAGCGATCACCGAAGGCGAAGTAATCGAGATGAACGAACGCCTGACGACCTATCTTGAGCACGCCAAATCACCCGATTTGCGCTACAGGCTGGAAGGGTTCATTCGCAAATCGCAGGCTTCCGACGCCATGAAGGCCCAGTTCACGAAACTGTATGCAGCCGAAGACCGGTCAGAAGCCGGCACTGCCGCCTACCTGGCCGAGATGGGAAAAGCCGGTCGCGCCGAGCGCCGCAAACAACTCGCCGGTGAAATGCTCAACCGCCAGGCGCCCCCGTTTGTGCTGAAAAACCTCGCCGGAGAAACCGTGAGCCTCGAAAATCTGCGTGGAAAAGTGGTGGTGGTCGATTTTTGGGCGACCTGGTGTGGCCCTTGCAAGGCTTCTTTCCCGGGCATGCAAACTACGGTAGATCAGTACAAAAACGATCCGCAAGTGGCTTTTGTCTTCGTCGATACCTGGGAACGGGTGTCGGATAAAGCCAAAGTCGCTGGCGATTTCATTGCGGAAAAGGGCTATCGTTTCAACGTGTTGCTCGACACGGAGGACAAAGTAGTGAGCGCCTACGGCGTTTCGGGCATCCCCACCAAATTCATTATCGACAAATCGGGGCGCATCCGTTTCAAAAGCGTGGGCTTCGGCGGCGATGCCAATGCGCTCGTGGAGGAAGTCAGCCTGATGATCGATCTGGTAAAAACGCAACCTTGACGAGCGAAGGCGCTATTTTTGCCGCGCATGGCCCAAATACGACATTCGTTTCTTTCGGTGGTCGGAGTGTTACAGACCCCCCACAACATCAGGGAATTGCCCGCCTGGCTCAATGGTCTGTTCGCCGAGCTGAGCGCCAACTTCTCTGATTTTGAGTTTGTTATTGTCAATAACCACCTTGATCAGGCACTGGTGGATGCTGCAATCCGGCCGCTGCCGGAATTGCTGCGGCAAAACATTTTTTTGCTCAACCTGAGCGCCCGCACCCCGCGCGACAATGCCTTGCTGGCCGGGCTCGACCGTGCCAACGGCGACTATGTCGTTGTTTTTGAATTCGACTTTGTGCAAAAACCGGCTTTGCTTACACAGATGTGGGAAAAAAGCCGCGAGCATTTTGATATCGTTTACCTCCGCGCCCGTGAACGCCGGCTTCCCTTTTATCAGCGTTTGTTGTACCGGTTTTTTTACGGCATCATGCGGCGGTACTCCGGATTGCGGCTCGATCCGCGCGCGCACCATTCGCGGCTCATCAGTCGGCGCGCGCTTAATTCACTGCTGCGCCTGCGCGAAAACAGTCATTATCTCAAAGCCATCTACGCCCTGGTAGGGTACAATACGACGGCCATCGATGTGGAAGAACCGATCCTGCCGGATGCGGGGACGAGCTGGGGCGAGCAATTCAGGGCCTCCTTGGTAGCCGTCACGTCGTTCACGACCTTTTTGCGCAGCCTGATGCTCTGGATCTTCCTGTTTTCCTGCCTGGTGGCCGCTGTGGCAGTGTTTAATGCGGTCAAGGTCAAACTGACCCGGGTGGATATTTTCGGCGATTATCAGGAGGTGTTGAGCGGCTGGGCCTTTCTCGTCGTGCTGATGTCGGTGTTCTTCGCGATCACCTGTCTGAACCTGTACGTGATGTCAATTTACCTGTCCAACATCTACACCGAAATCAAAAACCGCCCCCCTTACATTCTCGAGTCGGTCAAGCGTTATTGAGGCTTTTAGCCAAATGCCGTTTAATAAGGTTACCTTTGCAACCGAATCGCCCCAAACTCCCTGATTATGCGGGGGCAGGTTTGCCGACCGCGATTTTTTTCAACGATATATGACTTTTCAACAACTCGATCTCCTGGAACCTATCCAGAAGGCGCTGGCCATCGAAGGCTATTCTACACCGACCCCTATTCAGGCTCAATCCATTCCGCATACTTTAAAAGGCCGCGATTTGCTGGGCTGCGCCCAAACCGGCACCGGAAAAACTGCAGCATTTGCCCTGCCTATCCTGCAAAACCTCATCACTACTTCCGACAAACGCGGCCCTGAACGCACGATCAGGGCTCTTATTCTGACACCCACCCGTGAACTGGCCATCCAGATCGGCGAGAGTTTCACGGCCTACGGACGGTTTATCAGGCTCCGCCACACCGTGATTTTCGGCGGGGTGTCGCAACAAAAACAAGTTGAATCCCTCAAACGCGGGGTCGATATCCTGGTGGCTACGCCGGGCCGGCTGCTCGACCTGATGCAGCAGGGTTTTATCAGCTTGCGGCAAATCGACATATTTGTGCTTGATGAAGCCGACCGCATGCTCGACATGGGTTTTATCCACGATGTACGCCGTGTGATCGCCCAACTACCGACGCGCCGCCAAACCCTGTTTTTCTCCGCGACCATGCCGCCTGAAATCCAGAAACTGGCCGACAATATTCTGACTCAACCCGTCAAGGTGTCGGTCGATCCAGTGTCGTCAACCGCCGAAACCGTCCGGCAAAGCCTGTATTTTGTAGAAAAAAAGGATAAAAAAGGCTTGTTGATCCACCTGCTGCAAAATCCCGATATTCCCGAAGTACTGGTCTTTACCCGCACCAAACACGGGGCCAACAAAGTGGCCAAAGACCTCAATGCGGCCGGGATAAAAGCGGAAGCCATTCACGGCAACAAGTCGCAGAATGCCCGGCAGAATGCGCTGAATGCGTTTAAAAAACGGGAAATACGCGCTTTGGTCGCCACCGACATCGCTGCGCGCGGGATCGACATCGACGACCTGACGCACGTACTCAATTACGAGATGCCCAACATCCCTGAAACGTACGTACACCGCATTGGCCGCACCGGCCGGGCTGGCGCCAGCGGCATTGCCATCTCTTTTTGCGATACCGAGGAGCGGCCATATGTACGCGACATTCAAAAACTGATTGGAAAAAACATACCGGTAGCTGTGTCCGACTTTTTGCCGGAAACCGCTGCAGTTCAAGCCGTTGGCGAAAGCTGGCCGGAGACAAAACCCGCCCGGCCAAGGCCTGCCGGAAAACCGGAAAAACAGCCGGTGCAAGGCGCCGGCAACCGGCTGGCAGAGCAGGAAATAAAAGAAAAGCCCGGCAACCGGAAGCGAAATTCCCGCCGCCGCTATCGCGGCAAACGGAAAGCCTCTTCGGGCAACCGGACTTCGGAAAAACCGGGGCAGTAACCGAACGACTACCCTAGTCGTAAGCGTAAAAACTGTTGGCAATCTCGATGGCCTTGCCTTCGTAACCGTCCATGTAGGCGATGATCACGAGCAGATTGGTGCTGCTTTCGCGGTCGAGCAGGCCCATGACGAGCGCATTCACCCCTTCTTTGGTGCCTTTGACGTAGTAGCCGGTGAAATCGTCCACATCGGCTTCGTCGGCGGCTTCCACCGAATCGTATTCCATTTCGACTGCCAGGGCCACGACGGCTTCTGCGAGGTTGTCTTTGGTCACGTTTTCATCCTGAAAGGGCAGAACCGTAAGGAAGATAGTGCCGTTTTCTGCAATGAATTGTTCCGCGTTGTTGGACTTGACGGAAAAATCGCGCGGAATGCTGAACCCGACACCGTGGGTATCCCAGTGATAATCGATCAATTGGGCAGACACCGTGTTGATGCCGGCAAGGAGGACAAGGGCGGCCAGAAAGCGTTTTTTCATACAAGTAAATGGGTTTGAGAATGAATCAATGAAACAAAGGTGAGCATATCGCCGGTTTGTCTGCCGGCGTTTGGTCCTATATTTTTTTCAAAGAGCAACCTTAATTTACCGTTACTTTTCATGGCAAGCTGCGTCTGGAAGGCGCATTAGCGAAGAAGTCGCTATTTTTGCCAAAACCACCATTTTTTCACGAAAAACAATAAGATCAATGTCTGTTCAAGCCAAGTACCAGCCTGTACTCGATTTCGCCTCCGGTATGGATGTGCAGAACGGTTCTGTCATGGAAGAAAACGGCGTGCTGAAAGTTGTCGGCACCGTCAACACGCAATATGAAAAGAACCAGCTCTGGGACCGCATCAAAGAAATCGGCGGCGACAACCCGAGCGATATCGTAGCCGATATCCGCGTTGCTCAAACTGCCTACTTCGCCAAGTACACGGTGGAAAAAGGTGACTCGCTGAGCAAAATCGCCAAGCACTTCTATGGCGATATGATGAAATACAAGCAGATCTTCGAAGCTAACCGCTCCATCCTTGACGATCCGGATCGGATCGAAGTCGGTCAGGAACTGATTATTCCGTTCGAGAAATAAAGATTTTCATACCTGAGCCGATTACAAAGTAAAAGAGCCATTCCGGTCTGCCGGAATGGCTCTCTTTTTTGCCGTGCGCTTGTTACAACCTGATCGTCAGGGTGGCGACAAAACTGCGGCCGTCGGAAGGCCAGATGCCGGGCCCCGGGTAGAAAGTAGGGCGTTTGGTGAAGTATTGTTTGTTGAACACATTGTTGACGTTGACGCGCAGCATGAGGTTGGACGAAAGGCGCAACGAACTGTTCAGGTCGAACAAATCGTAGGCCGGCACCAGTCCGACTGCTGCATTGGCCGAGGGGGGCACCGTGTTGAACGGATCGGCAAAGGTCTCGCCCGTATAGCTGTACAATGCCGACAGGCTCAGGCCTTTGTAGCGGATGTTGAGGCCGTTGCGGCTGATCCATTCGGGCACGCTTTCCACCCTGTTGCCGGCGATGCTGCGGTTTTCACGGCTGTTGACGCGCAGGGAATCACCCAGGTATTCGGAGTGGAACCACGAGCTCGACGTGAACACATTCACCCGGATGTTATCGGTAAGGTCGAACCCGTATTCTGCAAATGCTTCCACGCCCAGCGTACGGGCGTCGCCGATGTTGGTGCGGTACAATACGAAGGTGTCAATTTCGGCGTCGTATTCGGCGAGGGTGCCGAGGCGGTTGTTGTATTGCAGGGCGAACCCGCTCAGATCCCATTTAAAGCCGGCGGCATTGCCGCGCCAGCCGATCTCCATGTTGTAACCGTAGGCATCTTTAAGATTCTTGTTTACCTGCTCGTAAATATTGGCGGGAATGATGTCTTTGAGTATCACAGGACGATAAGCCTGCGACCAGCCTGCATACAGTGATTGGCTTTTGCTGATCTGATACTCTGCATTGATTCCCAAAAGCGGAAATTTGTGCGCTATGGTGTTGAGTAATTCCTGTGGATCGTAATACGTGGTTTTGCCGGATAGTTTGGAATGGCCGGACTCATAGCGGAAGCCGGGGCTCAGGGAAAGCGAGCGGGTCAGCTGAAATTTGTTTTCCAGGAAAAATGCAATGTTGCGGCTGCGCAGCCACAGGTCGCGCCGGAAACCGTTGGCATCCACGCTCAGATCGTAATCGCTGCCCGTAGTGCCTGTGCCGAGCTGGCGACGGTTCAGGCCGTTGTGCATGTACTGGACACCCGCGGCGAGGGTAGCGGTATTGCCCAGTAATTCGTAGTGGTGCAGCAGGCGCAACTCGGTAGTGTAACTGTTGAAGTTGTCGATGTCGACCTGTCGGGCGTTGTAAGCCAGGGTAGTAGCGTTGATGGTATCGCTCACGTTGGCGGGGCGGTCCCACAATACGCTGTTGCGGTAGCCCAGGACGGCCGAGGCCGTCCAGCGGAGGCTGGTTCGGTTGCCGACGCGCCAGTCGAGCGTCAATGACGGCACATAAATTTCCGGGCTGTAATAATTGCGGGAGCGGGTCGATTGGCGCGGATTGGCTTCGAATTGCGCGTCGGTCAGCGCGCCCGGGAGGCGGTAGATGTACTGTGACCGCAGGAATTCGGCGCGAAGCGACAGCCGTTCATTGACGTGGTACAGGAGCATAGCACCCTGCCCGTCGAAGTTTGATTCGGAATTGTCGCGATAGCCTGAGGAAACCCGTTTGCTGTAATACGCCAGGTAATCGAGTCGTCCGATACGGCCGCCGATGGCGTTATGGGTGCTCAGCAAACCGTACGAACCGACCGAATTGACCGATTCCAGACCGATTCGGCGTGTGGTGTCGGGTTGACGGAGCACGTAGTTGAGCATTCCGCCAAACTGTGCGCCGTATTGAAGAGCGCCGGTCCCGCGCACCAGTTCGATGCGGCCGATAGCTTCCATGGGAATGCTCAGGTGGCTGGCCGGGTAGCCATACATGTCCGAATTGGTGATGATGCCATCGGTACGCACGTTGAACTCCCAGCCCCGGTGCGGATCGAGGCCCCGGGTGGAGATATTAACCTGGTTGCCGGAACCGTCCATGTCGTACACAAACACGCCAGGAACCTTGGCGAATATCTGTCGCGGTGTCTTTTCGGCGATGTTGGCGTCGGTGTTTTCGAGGTTGATCAGTTCCGTTTTTTTGCCTGACCAGATGTAGGTGCCGCTGGTGGCCGGAAGCCGGTCGATGGTTTGTCGTTGCGTTCGGACGGAAGCTTCCCGAAGGAGGATGGTGTCGGTTTCCGTTTGTGCCAGGGCCTGGCCGCAGAGCACCAAAAACACGTAGAGGAGGAGTACTACTTTTTTCATACGATTAAAATTTGGCCAAAGAACGGGCGGGATTTTACCACACTGCTTAAAACCGCCTTAGAATGGCATACAGGCTGCTTAAATTACCCCCCTGAAGCAGATTCGGGAGTGGCAGGATATACTTTCCGGACAGTATCGACTTCCATGGCTTCGCCTTTGTGGAAAAGGCCCTTGGTTACTTTGACGAGGGTGTCCTGGTTGTAAATGGCTTCGATAACCGTCTGGCCTTCTTTTGACCATTTGCGAAAATAACCGTTTTTCTTGCTGTCTTTAAAATCGACGGTGAACTGCAGTTCGCCAGTATCATACCACAGGGTGTCGCCCATCTGTTTTTCGCCAGCGACAAAATGTTGAACCTCGCGAACATTGCCGCTGGGGAAGTAATAAACGGTTCGTCCGTCTTCCAGGTCGTTTTTGAAATTGCGTTCTGCCTTCACTTTGCCGTCGTTGTAGTATTCGATCATCTTGCCCTGTTTGTGGCCGTTGACGGTTTGATAGCGGCGTTTGACGGCCTTCGTATCGTAATAATCCACTTTCTCTTCCGGCGCGGCGCTGGTGGTCGGCGCATCTGATGAACAGCTTGGGATTAACCACATGCCGGTCGCAATAATCAGGGCCGCGGTGATCTGAATTCGGGAGGAGGCAAAGGACAACATATTGCTGATTTAGGTAGTATTAATGAAAAAAGAGACCGCCGTCGACGACGGTCTCTTTTTTACAGGGAATTGATAATCAATAAATTATTTCTTCCAGGGGAGGTCGTTGACATGGCGACCGATTACGGTGCCATAACGTACGCCTTCTTCGGAGTCCATGCGGAAATGAACGCCCAGCGGCACGCGCGACCAGCCGGTTTCCTGAGCCATTTCGTACAAGCTGCCGAAGCTGCGAGGCGTACCGATGAACTCGCTGCGGCCTTCGTGGCAGCGGTCGGTCATCGAGTAGGCATAGCCGAACTCGCTGGCAATGGCTTCTGCGCCGGCCGCGCCGAAGGTGGCGTGACCGGAAGGATAGGCCGGGAAAGAGGGCGTGATGCCTTTGTCGCCCGTGAGCGGGTTGTCGAGGCTGGTATGCCAGTTGGGGTCGATCACGCGGCGGATGTAGGTTTCCGGACGCTCCACGTTGTAGTGGTATTTGGAATTCCATGCGCCTACGCCGGCATCATTGAGGGCCATGCCCACTTTTGCGTTGGTGACGATGGTTTTTTCCAGGTTGGCATTTTCGTTTTCGTACACCTGGTTGGCAACAGCGATCCAGCGGGACGGCGGGGAGAAGGTGAGGTTGAGCAAGTCGTCACTCCAGAATTCGCCTACCCATTCGCCTTCATAGGATTGGGCCGGCGTGTTTTGAGCGTACACTTCGAGTGCCTGGGCGTACAGTTGCGACTGCGGGTTTTCGCTGAACGGCAGCGGTTGACGGCAGATTTTTTCGCCGTCGGGCAGGGCGAACGTACGCACCTGACCCCAGTAGGGGAACATACCTTTGCCGGGGCCGGGGTAGGTCGGAACCCAGTCGCCATTTCCGTCGAAGTGGTCCTGCCATACGTAGTTGCCGAACGGATCGAGGTAGGCGTCGTGGCCGACCGCGTCGGTTTTCGACCATTCCCACATGGCAGCAGCTACCGCGCGGCCGTGGTTTTGCGAGCGCTGGAATACTTCTGCGCTGACCTGCGATTGATACTGGGCGTTGAAAGCGTTTTCCAGCGTGGCGATTTTGGCAAATCGATCCGGGCTTGCATTCGGGAAAAACTTGGCCACCAGGTAAGCGTAGGAGGCATTGACCACGGTAGGCCAGTGGTATTCAGCCCCATCCTGAACCTGCGGAATGCTCAGGCCGGCATACAAATTGGCCAGCGACTGGTATTCGGGCATGCCGCTAACGCAGGCTTCATATGCCGAAAAACCGAGATAGCCTAATGCGCGGGGAGCCGGGCCGGGCCGGTAGCCGGGGGAATAACGTTCCAGTTCGAGGAAAAGGTTGTTCCAGTCGTGGGCAACTTTATAGTCGTACTTGGAAACCAGATTTTGTTCGGGCGCAGCGTCTTGCGGTTTGTCTTTACAGGCGGTAACCAACAGGCCAGCCATAAGGAAGCCTACTGCGATTAAAGTGTAATTTTTCAACATTCGCATAAGAAAAAGATATTTGGTTAACTAATGTTGGCGTAACGGCAACAAAGGTCAGGCCACTTTGCCAGCAGAGGCTTAATTCGGGTTTAAATCAGGCTTAAAAAGTGCTTAAAAATGGCATAAAGGTTAAGGGTTAAAATACAAGTCGTTGATTTTGAATGTTTTATTGAAAAAGGCCAATGGTTGCAACAATAGCTTTCGAGGGCGCAAAAATCTTAAAAAAAAGCCATTCTCTTTCAAGGCTATTTTTTCCAGGGCAGTGAGTTGACCATACGTCCGATTTCCGTTCCGAACCGCGTGCCTTCTTCGGCATCCATACGGAAATGAACGCCGAGCAGTACCCTCGACCAGGCATCTTCCAATGCCATCTCATACAAGCTGTTGAAGGTGCGCGGCGTACTGATGAATTCGGTACGGCCTTCATGGCAACGGTCGGTCATGGAATAAGAATAGCCGAATTCACTGGCCATAGCCTCCACACCTGCCGCCCCGAAAGTGGCGTGGCCGGAGGGGTAGGCCGGGAAAGAAGGCGTCAGCCCTTTTTCTCCCGTCAGCGGGTTGTCGAGGTTGGTGTGCCATGCCGGGTCGATCACACGCCGGATATAGGTTTCGGGGCGCTCCACGTTGTAATAGTACTTGGAATACCAGGCGCCCACGGCTGCATCGTTGAGGGCCATGCCGAGCTTGGCGTTGGTTACGATGGCTTTTTCCAGATTGCACTGCTCGTTGGCATAAATCTGATTGGCGACAGCCAGCCAGCGGCAGGGCGGGGAAAAGGTCAGGTTGAGCAAATCGTCGCTCCAGTATTCGGCGATCCATTCGCTTTCATAGGGCAATGAAGGAGTATTTTGCACATATACTTCCAGGGCCTGGGTATAAAGGGCAGTTTGCGGGTTTTCGCTGAACGGCAGCGGCGGGCGGCAGCGTTTGCGCGATTCGGTAAGGGCAAATGTGCGCACCTGGCCCCAATAAGGGAACAGCCCCTTGCCCGGCCCCGGGGAGGTCGGCACCCAGTCGCCCGGGCCATCGTAATGGGCTTGCCAGATGTAATCGCCAAACGGATTGAGGTGGGCATCATGCCCGGCATCGTCGGTTTGCGCCCATTCCCACATGACTGCCGCAACGGCGCGCCCGTGTTTTTGCGAGCGCTGAAAGACTTCTTCGCTGATTTCTGTCTTGTAAACCAGGTTGTTGGCATTTTCAAGGGTTGCGATCAGGGCAAAACGGTCGGGCGCTGCGTTTTTAAAAAATTTGCCCATCAGGTAGGCGTACGAGGCGTTGACTACCGTAGGCCAGTGGTATTCGGCTTCCTGTTGCACCTGAGGCAGCGACAGGCCCACGTAGCGGCTTGCCAGCGACTGATATTCTGGCATGCCGCTTACACAAGCTTCGTAAGCGGAAAACCCCAGGTAAGCCAGGGCCCGTGGCGCCGGCCCGGGCCGATAGCCGGCAGCGTAGCGTTCGAGGTCGAGAAACAGGCTGTTCCAGTCAAAGACAACCCTGTAATCGTATCTGGATGCCAGGTGCTGATCGACAGGGATATCCTGGGGCTTGTCTTTACAGGCCGGCATCGTAAGTGCGGCGATCAAAATACCGAGAGCGATTATCGCGTAGTTCTTCAACTGTCGCATGAGAGGCGGGTGATGTTCGTTAAGGTGAAATGGTTAAATTTTAATGCAAAATTAATTTTTGCTCTATCAAACTCCGCCCGTCCTGTAAATGAAAAGAGCGCCCTTCCGCCTGGTCAGACGGAAGGGCGCTCGCAACAGGATCGACTGAAAAAACAGCCTTATTTTTTCCAGGGTAAATTGTTGACCTGTCGGCCGATTTCAGTGCCATAACGCACGCCTTCTTCGGCATCCATACGGAAGTGGACGCCCAGCGGCACGCGCGACCAGCCGTTTTCCTGCGCCATTTCGTAAAAACTGCCAAAAGTGCGCGGCTTGCCGATAAACTCGCCCCTGGTTTCATGGCAACGGTCGGTCATAGCGTAGGCGTAGCCAAACATGCTGGCCAGCACTTCCGCCCCTGCCGCCCCGAACGTCGCGTGCCCCGAAGGATAGGCCGGGAAGGAGGGCGTAATGCCTTTATCGCCTGTGATCGGGTTGTCGAGGTTGGTGTGCCAGTTGGGGTCGATCACGCGGCGGATGTAGGTTTCCGGGCGCTCCACATTGTAGTAATACTTTGAATTCCAGGCGCCTACGCCCGCGTCGTTGAGCGCCAGGCCGAGTTTGGCATTGCATACAACCGCAGTCTGCAGGTCGGGTTTTTCGATGGCATACACCTGATTGGCAATGGCCAGCCAACGGGGCGGCGGACTGAACGTGAGGTTGAGCAGGTCGTCGCTCCAGAATTCACCAACCCATTCGTCTTCATAGGATTGGGAGGGCGTATTCATCGAATAGACTTCCAGCGCCTGGGCATACAGTTTGGAACTGGGCGCTTCGCTGAATGCCAGCGGCGGGCGGCAGAGTTTTTGGTCGTCGCGCAGGGCAAAGGTGCGCACCTGGCCCCAGTACGGGAACATACCTTTGCCGGGGCCGGGGTAAGTCGGCACCCAGTCGCCCGGGCCGTCGAAATGCGCCTGCCAATTGTAGTCGCTGAACGGATCGAGATAGGCATCGTGGCCAAAATGATCGGTCCTCGACCAGTCCCAGATGGCAGCGGCTACGGCCTGGCCGTGAGCTTTGGAACGGTCGAATACTTCGGCGCTTACTTCGGCGCGATATTTGCTTTCATTGGATTCTTCCAGTGTGGAAATTCGCTGAAACAAATCATCGGATGCCGTCGGAAAAAAACGGCGCATCAGATAAGCGTTGGAGGCGTTGACCACTTCGGGCCAGCAATACTCGCGGCCTTCCAGAGGCTGCGGGATGTCGAGTCCGGAATAAAGGTTTGCAAGCGATTGATAATCAGGCATTCCGCTCACAGTGGCTTCGTAAGCCGAAAGGCCCATATAAGCCAGGGCACGCGGGGCAGGCCCGGGGCGGTAGCCCGCTGCAAAACGCTCGATCTGGAGGAATAAATCGTTCCATTGGTATTCTACGGTGTAGTCGTATTTGGCTACATCGTTGATTACGCCGGTCGATTTTTCTTTGCTACATGCGCCGATCAGGAGCGCTACCGTCAGCACGGCGCTTGCAGGGAAAAATAAGTTGATAAATTTTTTCATAGTGTAAAAACTAAAATTGCAATGTTTTCGAATTGGTATTATGCCCGTGATTTTACCATTCGGTGGAATAAAGATCTCTGCAGCAAAAATCCGGCCGATGTTTCAAAGTAGTTTTACGCGCCCAAACTTGACAAGCACCAACCTGATGAAAGTACTATTGATTGAAGACGAGCCCAAAATGGTCAGGTCACTGATCAAGGGCCTGGAAGAAAACCAGATTACGGTCGATTTTGCCTATGACGGCGCGACCGGCCGGAAGCTGTGTGAGCGCAACGATTACAACGTAATTGTTTCAGACGTCATTTTGCCTGGAATGACCGGCCTCGAACTCTTGCGCAGCATTCGGGAGCAAGGCAATCGGACACCCGTGCTCCTGCTCACTGCATTGGGCCAGGTCGATGATAAGGTAAGCGGTTTTGAAGCGGGGGCGGATGATTACCTGACCAAACCTTTTGAATTTCGCGAACTTTTGTTGCGCATCAAAGCTTTGGCCCGCCGGCCCGTCGATTCCTATCAGTCTTCCCCTCTGTTGCGCTACGCCGATATCGAGATGAATCTCGACACAAAAGAGTTTTTCAGAGGCGGACAGAAGATCGCGCTGACCCCCCGCGAATTTGCACTGATGGAGTATTTTTTGAAAAATCCGGGGCGGGTTATTTCCAAAACCGAAATTTCGGAAAAAGTCTGGAACCTCAACTTCGATACCGGCACAAATGTCGTGGAGGTGTATGTCAATTTTTTGCGCAAAAAGGTCGACAAGGACTTTCCGGTCAAACTCATTCACACCCAGTTTAAAAACGGCTATATCCTTCGGGAAGAAAACCCGCAGTAAACACGACAATCATGCAGATTCGTACGCGTCTTACCATACAGTTTATCACCATTGTGGCCGGCATCCTGTTGTTTGCCTTGTTTTTTACCTACGTGAAATTCAAGCAACTGGCAGAAGACGAATTTTACAACAACCTGCGCTCCAAAGCGCTCATGACGGCCGAGATGATGTTTCACGACGAAGAAAAACTCAAACCGCTTTCGCCCGACGGCGGCAACGACAACAAGCCGGAGAGTTTGCCTTTTCATGAAAACATCACGATCTACAACAGCCAGCTTCAGAAAGTTTTCACCTTCAACCGCGCAGCCGAACCGATCAGCATATCGACGCTCAGCAGTTTTCAGACAGGCACCGGCGAACGGCGGTTTTTTCACGGCAATTTTCACGCCCTCGGCCTGCGTCACACCAGCAACAGCGGCAAGGAATACATCATCATCGCGGAATCAATCTTCAATTCGGAAGACCTGGCCAACCTGCGCAATATCCTGATTTTCAGTTTTGTACTGGGGGTCGCGCTGGTTGCCGCCGGCGGCTGGTTCTACGCCGGACAGGCTATGGCGCCCGTATCGCGCATTGTCGATCAGGTTGACCGGATGTTGCCCGAAGATTTGAGCGCCCGCCTGGATGCGCCCAACAACCACGACGAGATTTCCCGCCTGATTTTTACATTCAACCGGCTGCTCGATCGTATCCAGTTTGCTTTCAGGATGCAGAAGAGCTTCATTTCCAACGTGTCGCACGAGCTGAAAAACCCCTTGTCGGTTATTATTTCCCAGCTGGAAATAGCGCTTCACAAGGATCGTTCGCGGGAAGAATACCGCGGCACGATCAGTTCGGTGCTCGACGATACCCGCGAACTGAACGATGTGGCTGAAAAATTGCTCCAGTTGGCCCGTGTTCATTCGGAAGGCGCCAATATTGCCTTTGAAAAAATACGGCTCGATGAAACCATGTTGCAAACCCGGGCGACTTTGCTCAAAATGCACCCCGACTACCACATCGCCTTCGATATTGAGGGCATGCCGGAGGAAGAAGATGAACTTTGTGTGATGGCCAACGAACCGCTTTTGCGTTCGGCCTTGCTGAATTTGCTCGACAACGGATGCAAGTTTTCCCCCGACAAACGGGTGGAAGTCAAAGTATGGTTTCATGCCGGCGGCAGGCATCGTATCGAGATCGCCGACCACGGCCCGGGTATTCCGCAAAAAGACCTGCAACTCATTTTCCAACCATTTTACCGGAGTTCGCAAAGTATCCACATTCGCGGGTCGGGCATCGGGTTGTCGCTGGTCGACAGCATAATGAAACTCCATCGGGTGGGGTTGCGGGTGAATTCCACCCAAGGTAAAGGAACGACTTTCCAACTCGATTTTCCTGCTGCCTAAAGTCTGATGATATGCGGAGATCGACAGCAATACTATTGCTCCTGACGACACTGCTGGCCAGTTGCCGGCGCGACCGGGTCGAAGAGTCGCCCCAGCACCGGGCGGCGCGTGAGGTCGTGGTCAGCTGGAATAAAATATTGCTCGATCTCGAACGCTACACTCCGGGTTACCGGCCGCCGGTAAGCGCCCGCATGTTTGCCTACATGGGCATGGCGGCCTACGAAGCCGCGCTGCCAGCCATGGTCACCGACCACATCTCCGTTGCCGACTATTGCCCGGGCTACGTAGCGCCCCCGATGCCGGCCAGGGCGGATTTCGACCTTCCGGGGAGTTTGAATGCGGCTTACGCGCAATGTGCACGGCATTTCTTTTCCACGGCGCCCCAGCATATGCAATTGAAAATGAGCCAACTGGAAGCTGAGTTTGCACAGCTCGAGTCATCGGAAGCCATCGGTCCGGAAATGCGCGCACTTTCCGTGGCGTACGGCCGCAGTGTAGCTGATGCGGTGTGGCAATGGTCGCGTACCGACAGTCTGGGCAACGACGCCAACCTCTACAACTACGACAGGGCCTATCAAGCGCCCCAGTGCCCCGGCTGCTGGCAACCCGATGAAATGCATTCCACACCGGCGTTGACTCCGCACTGGGGCAAGGTCCGTCAATTCTGGATCGCCCGCAACGACATAAAAGTGCAGCCTCCTGCCCCCTATGACACCAGCCCGGGTTCGGCGTTTTACACCGAAGCGATGGAAGTTTTTACGGTTTCGCAGCCGCTTTCCAGAGAAAACCGCTGGATAGCCGAGTTCTGGAGCGATGACGTTCCGGGCTTGACGGTAACCCCTGTCGGCCGCTGGATTTCCATAACCAATCAGGCTGTGGCGCAATCGGAACCCCCGTTCCCCAAAGTAATCGAGCTCTACCTGCGAATCGGATGGGCCATGCACGATGCGGGGGTGGTCTGCTGGCGAGGCAAATACCTGTACAACCTGGAGCGCCCGCAAACCTACATTTCGCGCTGCATACAACCGGGCTGGAAACCCCTGCACGACAACCCTTCTTTTCCCTCCTATCCTTCGGGGCATTCGGCGTTCGGGGCGGCGGCAGCCGAAATTCTGGGCGCCTGCCTGGGGTATGAATACGAGCTGACCGACCGGACCCATATCGACCGGAAAGAGTTTGCCGGTACGCCCCGCACGTTCCGTTCTTTTGCAGAAATGGCCCGTGAAAATGCATTTTCCAGAGTGGCCCTGGGGGTGCACTACCGGATGGATTGTGAAGAGGGCCTCCGCGTCGGGCACCTGGTCGGGCAGTCGCTGCTCCGGATGGAACTCACCCGTACGGCAGTGCGGCTTTGAAAAAAAATACCATTCCACAAGGCGAAACGTGCCCGATGTTCAATCTTTGCAACACAAACCCTTGTTGTTGCCATGCGTCTGACTCTTCCCCTTCTGTTGCTGTTGAGCCTGCCGGCTGCGTGCCTGGCACAGGCCGACATTGAAAAACAAATTCAAACCCAACTTATTTTGGCCGAAGACGGCAGTGTCGTCACGCTGCCGGCCGGTACAATCTCGTTGAGCAATACGCTTTGGCTCGACGACAAACGAAATATCGTGGTCAAGGGCGCCGGGCAAGACAAAACCATTCTTTCCTTTAAAAACCAGACCCAGGGCGCCGAAGGCTTCAAGGTCACCAATGCCGGCAACATCACCCTCAAGGATTTTACCATCGAGGATGCCAAAGGCGACCTGATCAAAACGCAACAGGTGCACGGCCTCATTTTCCAAAACATCACGGCGAGGTGGACCGGCGAGCCCGACAAAAAAAACGGCTCCTACGCGCTTTACCCGGTTCAATGCAGCCGGGTCATTATCGAGCATTGCACCGCTATCGGCGCTTCGGATGCCGGCATCTACGTGGGGCAATCGGACAGCGTCTGGGTGCGAAACTGTGAGGCATGGCACAATGTGGCCGGCATTGAAATAGAAAACACCACCAATGCCTGGGTGTACGACAACTACGCGCACGACAACACGGGCGGCATCCTGGTGTTTGACCTGCCCGACCTGCCCAAAAAACGAGGCGGCAACGTTTCTGTCTGGCGCAATGCCGTGAGCCACAACAACTACAGAAACTTCGCTCCCAAAGGCAATATCGTGGGTAAGGTGCCTCCGGGTACCGGCATCATGGTGTTGGCTACCCACGATGTCGAGATATACAACAACACCATTGTCAACAACAAAACAGCCAGCACCGCCATTATCAGTTATTACATCACTGAAAATCCGATCAAAGACAAAGCCTATATTCCTTATCCGTCGGGTATTTACATCCACGACAACAAGTACAGCACCGGCAAAAGAATGCCTACCTGGAAAAATAAAATGGGCTTCCTGTTCTGGCTGAAATTCGGCCGCAGGGTGCCGCATATCCTGTACGACGGTATTCAAAATCCCGACTACCTCAATCCAGATGGCAGTGTGCGCCCCGAACACCGTATCTGTATCAAGGACAATATCAATGGCAGTTTCGCCAATCTCAAGGCGGATAAAAAATTCAAAGGCATCAGCCGCGATCTGAAACCCTATGACTGCACCATTCCATTCCAACATAGTGGTAAAGACTAAACTTCTGCTGCCGGCCCTGGCGCTTGCCATTCTCCTCGGCGTTCGCGCTGCTTCGCCCGATTCGGAAACACCCAAAAACCTGTTGTCCGAATACGGATTTTTTACCGGTCCGCTGGCCGATCTGAAGCCTGCCGAACGCGTTTTTCCTTACGAGGTCAATGCCCCCCTGTTCAGCGATTATGCAGAGAAAGCCCGCTTTGTCGCCCTGCCTGCAGGACAAAAAATGACCTATCAGACGCACTTGTCGGTCGATTTCCCTGTCGGCACGGCTTTGATCAAAAACTTTTTCTACTACAACGATGCTGCACACCCCGAAAAAGGCCGGCGTATCCTCGAGACGCGCCTGCTTATACGGGAAGAAAAAGGCTGGAAGGCGCTCGAATACCTCTGGAATGCGGAACAAACTGACGCCGTGCTGGAAGTCGCGGGGGCCAGTTTCCCTTTTTCCTGGACCGATGCGAACGGTTCGGCGCATCAGATCCAGTACGTAGCGCCCAACCTCAATCAGTGCAAGGGCTGTCATTCGTTCGACGGTAAATTTGTGCCGCTGGGCACTACGGTCAGGCAATTGAACCGCGAGGTGCAACAAGGGGGAGAAATGCAGAATCAGCTGGTTTTGTGGCAAAAAAACGAGTGGATCGACCTGTCCGCCGGTTTTGACCCGGCCACTGCGCCGCGACTGGCGGATTACCGGCAAGCGCCCCCCGGCACAGCGGCCAGCCCGACTTTCGGCGATCCGCTTACCGACAGGGCCCGCGCCTACCTCGATGCCAATTGCGGGCATTGCCACAATGCGCACGGCCCGGCCAGTACCAGCGGTATGTTTCTCGATATCTCCGAGACCGACCCCGAACGGCTCGGCGTCAACAAGACGCCCGTCGCCGCAGGAAGAGGCAGCGGCAACCGGCGCTTTGGCATCGTGCCGGGCAAACCGCAGGAAAGTATTCTTGTTTTCCGCATGGAAAACGGCGATCCAGGCGTCCGGATGCCCGAACTCGGGCGGCAACTGGAGCACGCCGAAGGGGTTGAACTGATCAAAAACTGGATCCGGCAAATGCACCCATGATACAAAGCACACTGAATTGCAAGGGCCGGCTGCTCGACCTGTCGCGCCCGCAGGTCATGGGAATTTTGAACGTCACACCCGATTCTTTTTTCGATGGCGGGCGCTACGGCGATCCTTCCCATGCGTTGCGGCAGGCGGAGAAAATGATCCGCGATGGCGCCTCAATTCTCGATGTGGGCGGCGCTTCTTCCCGGCCCGGCGCAGCAGAAGTGCCTGAGGAAGAGGAAACAAGGCGTGTTCTGCCAGTTATCGAGGCCTTGTCGGCTGAATTTCCAGACACAATCGTTTCCGTCGATACCTGGCGCGCAGGCGTTGCGCTGACGGCGGCAGAGGCCGGAGCCGGCATCATCAATGATATTTCAGCCGGCAACCTGGATGAAAACCTGCTGACTGCCGTGGCGAAAATACAGGCGCCCTATGTGTTGATGCACATGCAGGGCGCGCCGGCAACCATGCAGGCGAACCCGCAGTACGAAGATGTCGTTACGGATGTGCTGGATTTTTTTCTGGAAAAAACGGCCGTCTTGCGGGCTCTGGGCATTCGGGATATCGTACTCGATCCGGGCTTCGGGTTTGGCAAAAATCTTGAACACAACTACCTGTTGTTGAATAATTTATCAACTTTTTCTGCGGTAACGGGCTTGCCGGTACTGGCAGGGCTCTCCCGAAAGTCCATGATTTGCAAGGTGTTGAAAGTCAACCCGGAGCATGCCCTCAACGGCACCACCGCTTTGCACATGGTGGCCTTGCAGCAAGGCGCAAGAATTCTGCGTGCGCACGACGTTCGCGAGGCACGTGAAGTAATTCAGTTGTGGGAGGCGGTAGATGCTGCGCGTTAAAACACTGAATATCAGTGCGCAGGCGGATGTACCGGTATAATCATGGGAAGTTCGACCCAGCGGCTTTCAGCGCTTCCGATGGCGCCGATCCGCAAAAAACCGCCGGATGCCTTGGCCGTCTCCTGGGCGAGCGAGCGAAAACTTTTGTACAAGGCAGCAGCCAGATCGGGATCGAGTTTGGCAAGCAAGGCATTGACCTGCTGTAATTTTTCTTCCAGCGCCGCTTCCCGCGCTGCAGCCTCGCCTGGCAGGGCAGCCAGCAAGGCTTTGACCTTATCGACAAAACCGTGGGAAACGGGTTCGTAAAAATCGTTGATCAATTTGGGCTGCGCATAGGTGAAAACATTCACCAGGCGGTCGGCCCAGTCTTGTTCTTCGTCATCGAAAGCGCCGTCGGCCGAGCCGATCAGTGCAACTATTTGTACGGGCGCTTCGGAAAGTTGTGCCAGTTCGGCAGGGCTGAGTACGTCGAAATTGGGCATTGTGACAGGATGTTTTGCCGCAAAGGTAGGTTGTTGGGGGGGACAAAATGAAAACACGGTTTCCCGTTTGCTCCGATTTTATTCGGCCATAAACAGAAAACCGTGTTTTCAAAAACGCTCAAACACCGACTACTGAACGATGGTCACATCGCCTTTCATCAGGATGCTGCGGCCATCGATCAACACCACTTCTGCCCACCATACAAATACGGCGGGATTCATGACCTTGCCGCGGAAGGTGCCGTCCCAGCCGAGTTTCGGGTCGTTGGGCTGGATGTCCTTGGCCTGGAAGACCTGATTGCCCCAACGGTCGTAGATCTGCAGGCTGCGAATGATCTGAACGGTATTTTGCTGCGCCCAGATCAGGAACTCGTCGTTGACGCCGTCGTCGATATTCGGGCTGATGGCGTTGGGCGCCCAGATAGCCGGGTCCGACACGCGAACGATCAATTCCGCCACATCGACGCAGCCGTCCTTGTTGACGATCATGACCGTGTATTTCGTATCGTGGAAGGGCTGGGCTTTCACCACCAGCGGGTTGTTGGTCGGCGTCAGTGTTTCGGTGGGCGACCAGATGATCGTATCGATTTGCGACAGCGGGATATTGATCGCTGCCGTGAGGGTAGTACTTGCACCGAATTCGATCGAAATTTCGGGATCGACGGTTACCTGCGGCTCTACGGGCACGGGGAAGGTCAGCACCTGATCGTATTCGCAGCCATTGACGTCCTGCACCACGAGGTTGTACGTGCCGGGACTGAGGTTGCCGAACTCATTGGCGCTCATGAAGTTTTCGCCGTTGTCGATGGAGTACAGGTAGGGACCTACGCCGCCAGTTACTTCCGTAAACGTAATGCTGCCGGGCTGGCCGCCGCAGGCAGGCTTGTCGGTAGCCAGTTCGATCGCGGCGGGGTAATTGGTGTTTTCGGTCACGGAAGTCTGATCGGTTGCCGTACAGCCTGTTTGCGTATTGGTAACCAGCAGGTTATAAATGCCGACCGCATCGACCAGCGGGCTCGAAGTATTGGCGCCGTCAAGAATGTTGCCGTTTTGGGTCGTCCATTGATAGGTAAAGTTGGGTCCTGCGGACGAACCGCTTGCGCTCAGTTCATCTTGCTCGACCGAGCAGGTGAGTTCGAAACCGGAGCCGGCTTCGGCCAGCGGCGCCACGATATCCTGCACTACGGTAGTCGTGAGTTGTGATTCGCAGCCGTTGTCGGAATTGACAATGTTCAGGGTATAAAGGCCGGGCTGGTTGACCACGGGAGCAAGCGTTGTCGATCCTGACACGATGCCGGGGCCCGACCAGGAGTAGTTGTACACGTTGCCGGTGCTGCTGCCGCCTGCGTCGATCTCGACCGTTTGCACGGCGCAGGTCAGTTGATCCGGCGATGCGATGAGGACGTCGGGCGGTGTCTGGTCAACACTGACGGCCAGTTGATCCGTGTTGGTGCAACCATTATACAGGTCGGTCACTACCAGGCTGTACGTGCCGCCGGCATTGATCTGCGGGTTGGCGGTATTGGCGCCGGAAACAATGGCCCCGCCATTGGAGGCCGTCCAGGCATATGAAATACCATCGACGCCACCGACCGCGATAGCCGAGAGTGCGATTTGCGGATCAGTGCATGTAACCTCGGCGTCGGGGCCGGCGTTAACTGCCGGGATGGTTACATTTTCCGCCACGGTGACGATGGCGGTTTCCGTACAGCCGTTGTCGCTGTTGGTTACCAGGAGGGTGTACGTGCCGGGTTCGGCCACCGTGGGCGAAAGGGTGGTTGCGCCGTTCAGGATTTGGCCTCCGTTAGAAGCAGTCCATTGATAATCAAAGTTTTGCCCAATACTACTGCCTGCTCCGCTCAGCGAAAGGGTAGTGGTCTGGCAGGTCAATTCGCCCGGAGTGCTGGCGGCTGCCAGCGGCGCATTGACATCCTGTATGACCACTGCCGTCGAGGTCGAGGCGCAGCCGTTGTTCTGGTCGATCACCTGAAGTACGTAGTTGCCCGGCTCGCCGACGACAGGCGAAAGGGTGGTTGCGCCGCTGAGGATTTGACCATCCTGGGTGGTCCATTGATAGTCAAACTGCGCGCCGACACTGCTGCCCGCACCGCTCAGGGTCAGGCTGGCGTCGGTACAGGTCAGGGTCACAGGCGGGCCGGTGACGGCAAGCGGCGGGGTAATGTTCTGGCCTACGACTACCGAGCTCACAGCCTGGCAACTGTTTTGCGTATTGTACACCAGCAACTGATATGTGCCAGGTTCGCCTACTGTCGGGGCGAGGGTATTGGTGCCGGAGATAATCAAACCATCCTGCGTTGTCCAGGTGTAAGTGAACTGTGCGCCAACACTGCTGCCGGTGCCGTCGAGCGGCGCCGTGGTGGTGGCGCAAGTCAGGGTAGGTCCGTTGCCGGCAACCGCGGTAGGCAGGCTGGCATCCTGGGTGATCACGACCTGATCGCTGGAGGTACAGAAATTATCCTGGTTGACGATGGTCAGGGTGTAAATCCCGGCAGCGTTTACGATCGGGCTGAGCGAGTTTTGGCCGCTGACAAAGTTGCCGTTCTGGGTGGTCCAGGTGATCTGGTAGTTGTTGCCGGCGTTGTTGACCGATGCGCTGAGCGTGTTGTTGGTATTCTGGCAGGTAAGCACAGCGGTCGGGCCTGCATCGACAACCGGATAGAACACGTTTTGCTGCACCGGCACCGAAGCCGTAGCGGTACAACCGGTGAGCAGGTTGGTTACCAGCATGTTGTAGGTGCCCGGCTGGTTGATCGTCGGCGCCAGGGTATTTTGGCCTGTCAGGATATTGCCGCCGGAGGTTGTCCAGAAATAAGCCAGCTGACCGGGCCCCTGCGCGTTGGCCGTGCCGGCGAGCTGGGTTTGGATTACCTGGCAGTTGAGTGTCGGTGACGGGCCTGCGCTGACTGCCGGCGGGGTGAGGTTCTCCGTCACGACCACCACGTCTTCGGCGGTGCAGCCGTTTTGCGGGTTGCTTACGAGCAAGGTGTAGGTTCCGGGCTCGTTGATGGTCGGCGACAGGGAATTGGGGCCGCTGACGATGTTGCCGCCGTTGGAGGCCGTCCATTGGTACACGAAATTCGGACCGATGCTGCTGTTGGTGCCGTTCAGTTGGAGGCTCGATACGGTACAGGTCAGCAGCGGGTCGGCGCCGGCGTCGGCTTCGGGCGAGTTCTGGTCGAGCAGGATTTGCACGGTGGAAGATGCCGTACAGCCATTGCTTTGATCGGTGACCGTCAGGGTGTAAAAGCCGGACTGATTGATTATCGGGCTCAGCGTGGTGTTGCCGGAAACAATGAAACCGTTGGTCGTTGACCACAGATAGGTATACTGTTGTCCTTGCGAAGAACCGTTGCCGTTGAGGGCCAGTTGCGGGTTGAAGCAGGAAATTACTGCCGGGGTGCCTGCATCTGCCTGCGGCGGCGTAAGGTTTTGATCCACCGTCACCGTAGAACTTGCCGTACAGTTGTTGGCCGTATTCAGGATATGCAGGATGTACTGGCCCGGCTGGTTGACCGTCGGGGTGAGCGTATTCTGACCGCTGACGAAGTTGCCGTTCGTAGTCGTCCAGTTGAATTGAATATTAGGCCCTTGCGAGGAGGCATTGCCGTTCAACTGTATTTGAGCGACCGAGCAATTCAGGACACCCGGCACTGTAGCCAGCGCCGTCGGAACGTTTGCATCTTTATTGACCGTCACGTTATCGGTGGAGGTACAACCGGTTTGTGTATTGGTCACGAGCAGGGAATAGGTACCTGCCGCGTCCACGACCGGTGTAAGGGTGTTGTCACCCGATGCGATATTACCATTGCTCGTTGTCCAGCTGTAACTGTATTGAGCGCCCGTGCTTCCGGTACCGCTCAGGGTGACGGTGGCGTTGGTACAGGTTATCAGGCCGTTCGGGCCGGCATCAGCCGCAGGCGGGGTGATGTTCTGATCGATAACAACATTGTCGGTAGAGGTGCAACCGTTTTGGGTATTGGTTACCAGGATGTTGTAGGTGCCGGGCTGATTGATGACCGGTGATGTCGTGTTCTGTCCGGAAACGAAGTTGCCACCTGAGGTTGTCCATTGATAGGTATAAATGGCGCCCGAGCTGGATGGCGTTCCATCGAGGGTCAGCGTGGGGAAATTGCAATTGATTTGCGCTGCTGGGCCGGCTTCTGCAATGGGATGCACGACATCGTCGGGAATATTGACCGAAGAAATGGCCGTGCAACCGTTCGAAGTATTGGTAACCAGCAGTTCGTACAAGCCGGGTGCATTAATGGTAGGCGTCAGAGAACTGCCTCCGAGAACAAGGCCGGGGCCGGTCCAGGCGTAATTGAAATTGGCGCCCTGGCTGGAAGCCGTGGCATCGAGTACCAGTTGCTGTACGGCGCAGGTCAGCGTGTCGGGGGCGCCGGCGCTGGCCACCGGAAGGCTGGCATCGGCGCTGACCGTTGTGCTGGCTGTGGCGCTGCAACCGTTGTTCTGGTTGGTCACCACCAGGTTATAGGTACCTACGGCGTTGACCGTGGGATTCAGGGTGGTGCCTCCGCTGAGGATGTTGCCGTTGGGCGAGGTCCAGTTGTAGGTAAAGTTTGCGCCTGCGCTCGAACCTGTTCCGTCCAGCACGAGTGAATTGACTGTACAGCTCAGGATACCGCCTGGCGCCGCCAAAGCAGTCGGCGCGGCAAAATTTTGACCGACACTGACAGATGCCGTGGATGCGCAACCGGTTTGTGTGTTCAGCACATTGAGGTCGTAGTTGCCGGGCTGGTTGATCACCGGATTGAGGGTGTTGGCGCCCGACACGATGTTGCCGTTCTGGGTTGACCAAACGTAAACATATTGCGACCCCTGGGACGAACCGCTGCCGTCGAGATTCAGTTGCGCATTGGCGCAGGTCAGGATCTGGGCCGGACCTGCATTGGCTGTCGGGAACGTCTGACTGGTGACGACGGTGGCCGTAGCAGTGGAAGAACAGCCGTTTTCGGTATTGGTAACCGTCAGGGTATAGGTGCCTGGCTGGTTGACGATCGGGTTGAGCGTCAGGTTGCCGGAAAGAATATTGCCGTTGGTCGTGGACCATTCGGGGAAGAACGGCCACCCGTCGGAAGAGCCCTGGCCCGACAGTTCAACCTGCGGGAACTGGCAGGTGAGCGTTCCTGTACTGACGGCCACCGCTGTGGGCAGCGAGAAGTCTTCCGTCACCTGTACGGATGCCGTGGTGGTACAGAAGTTTTCCTGGTTGGTCAATACCAGATTGTAAGTGCCGGGTTCGTTGACCTCGGGAGTGGGGGTGCCGTTGCCGTACAGAATGTTACCGTTGGTGGTTGACCATTGATAATTATACTGGTTGCCCTGGGAGGAATTGCTTGCATCGATTTGAACTGACGGGAAATTGCAATTCAATTGCAAGGGCGGCGCAATGTTGACAAACGGATGTTCCGTGTCTTCATCTACAAACACCTCTACCTCGTCGGTACAACCGTTGCTCGTGTTCGTCACGACCAGCGTGTAATACCCGGCTTCATTGACTTTGGGTTTCAGCGTATTGGCGCCCGACACGATGTTGCCGGGACTGGCCGTCCATTGATAACTGATATTAGCCCCTGTCGTGGTGCCTATGCCGTTGAGTTCGACAACCGGCACGGCGCAGTTGATCGAGCCCGGCGGTTGCACAAAGGCATTCGGATAGTTCTGGTTGGAGTTGATCGCCACCGAAGCCGTTTTGGTACAGCCGTTATCAAGGTTGGTCACAGTGAGCCAGTAAGTGCCCGGCCCGTCAACGACAGGATTGAGGGTGGTTTCACCCGAAACGATACTCGGTCCCGACCACAGGTAGGTGAATTGCGGGCCAACCGATGCGGTGGCATTGATCGTGTAAAATGGCGAGGTGCAGGTCAGGGTTGCGCCCGGCCCGGCATTGGCAGTCGGCTTGTTAATGTCTTGTGTAACAGTCACCTGAGCCTGATCGGTACAGCCGCTGACGGAATTGGTAATCAACAGGGTGTAGGTGCCGGGAGCGCTCACGGTCGGCGACGGGGTGTTGGCGCCCGACACAATTGTGCCGTTGCTGGTGGTCCACTGGAATACGTCATTGGGTCCCTGAGTGGAAGCGGTTGCGTCCAGGTCAATTTCAGGGTTGTAACAATTCAGGATTTGGGGCGTAGCGATCGTGGCATCAGGGGTGTCGAAATTGGCGTCCACGGTCACGAAATCTTCACTGGTACACCCGTTGGCCGTATTGGTAACCAGCAGGTAATAAACACCGGGTTCGTTGACCGTCGGTGAGAGCGTATTCTGCCCGCTGACGAAATTACCCGGGTTGGCCGTCCAGGTAAAGGCAAAATTCGCGCCTTGCGAAGCTTGTCCCTGCAATTGGACAGTGGGGTGCAAACAGTTCAGCAGTTTTTCCGGTCCGGCGCTGACCGTCGGGTAGTTCTGGTTGGAACTGACGTTGACCGTAACGGATTTTGTACAGCCGTTGATGCTGTTGGTGACAACAAGGGTGTACGCGCCCGGAGCGTCGATGACAGGGTTGAGTGTGGTCTCGCCGGAAACGATACCCGGTCCCGTCCATTCATAACTGAATTCGGGCCCTTGCGACGAGCCGTTGCCATTAATGGTAATTTCCGGATTGAGGCAAGTCAACGTTGCCGGCGGAGCCGCTACCGCTACGGGCGGCGTCTGGTTGGCCGCCACGGTGACGAGTGAAGTAGCCGTGCAGTTGTTGCTGGGGTCGGTAACCACCACGGTGTAGGTGCCTGCTGCACTGACATCTGGCGTAGAAGAGTTGCCGCCGCCGGCAATGACGCCGCCGTTGGTAGCGGTCCATTGATAATTAAGGTTGCCGCTTTGCGACCAGCCGTCGGCTTCAAGACTGATTACCGGATTGTAGCAATCCACGATGCCGGGCTGGTTGATACTGACTGTCGGGGGGGTGTCGTTGCCGGTGACAGTGACACTGGCTTCGTTGGTACAGCCAGTCACCGTATTGGTCACCACGATGGTGTAGGTGCCCGCCAGGTCAACCTGCGGGGTCAGGGTATTTTGGCCGGAGACGAAGTTGCCGTCCTGCGTGCTCCACTGGAAAGTGAAGTTTGCGCCGGTACTTGAACCCACACCACTGATGTTGACCGTTGGATTGGTGCAACTGATGGGCACGTTGGCATTGGCCACGGCATTGGGCAGGTTGGCGTTTTGTGTGACGTTGACCGTGACGGTTTTTGTACAACCGTTATCGTTGTTCGTGACCGTCAGTGTGTAGGCGCCGGGGGCATCGATGACCGGATTCAGGGTGGTTTCGCCGGATACGATGCCGGGGCCCGACCACTGGTAACTAAAATCAGGACCGGAAGACGATCCCGAGGCATCGAGTGTCAGTTCGGTCGCCTGGCAGGTTAGCACAGCCGGGGGAGCCGCCACTGCTGTGGGTACCGCGAGGTCCGAACCGACTGAAACGGTGGCAGTACTGGTGCAACTATTGGCCGGGTCTGTGACTGTGACGGTAAAATTGCCGCCTGCGCTGATGGTGGGGGAGGAGCTGTTGCCGCCGCCGGATATGACCCCGCCGCCGGATGCCGACCAGTTGTAATTGACGTTGCCACTGGCCGAATTGCCGTCGGCATCGAGGTTGATCGTGGGGGTAAAACAGTTGATTTCACCGGGCGGATTGATGGTCACGGTAGGCGGAGTAATATTACCATTGACCGTAACGCTGGCTTCGGATGTACAGCCATTGGTGGTGTTGGTCACCAGAATCGTGTAAGTACCTGCGAGGTTGACCTGCGGGTTCAGGGTTGTGCTGCCGCTGACGATATTGCCGTCAACGGTTGACCATTGATAAGTGAAGCTGGCGCCGGTACTCGAGCCGGTGCCATTGATGCTCACCGTGGGGTTGGTACAACTGATGTTGGTCGGCGCATTGGCCACGGCATTGGGCGGCGTAATGTTCTGACCGACATTGACCGTAACGGATTTGGTACAACCGTTGTCGTTGTTGGTTACAGTGAGGGTATAGGAGCCCGGAGCGTCGATGACAGGGTTCAGGGTGGTTTCACCGGAAACAATGCCGGGGCCCGACCATTGGTAACTGAAATCAGGACCACTCGACGAGCCGGTACCATTCAGCGTCAGTTCCGTCGTCTGGCAGGTCAATATAGCCGGAGGCGCTGCCACGGCTGTCGGAATAGCCAGGTCGGAGTTTACTGATACTGTGGCGGTGCTGGTGCAGCTGTTGGCCGGGTCGGTGACCGTGACGGTGTAGGTGCCGCCTGCGCTGATGGTAGGCGAAGAACTGTTGCCACCGCCGGAAATGACCCCGCCGCCGGATGCCGACCAGTTGTAATTGACGTTGCCGCTGGCCGAGTTGCCATCGGCATCGAGGTTAATGGTGGGGGTAAAACAGTTCACTTCACCGGGCGGGTTGATTGTTACCGTCGGCGGGGTGTTATTACCGCTGACCGTTACGCTGGCCTCAGCGGTGCAACCCGTGTTGTTGTTGGTCACCAGAATGGTGTAGGTGCCCGCCAGATTGACCTGCGGGTTCAGGGTGGTGGCGCCGCTGACGATGTTGCCGTCGGAAGTGGACCATTGGTAGCTGATTCCAGCGCCGGTGGTCGAGCCGTTGCCGTTGATGCTGACGGTCGGGTTGGTGCAACTGATATTGGTCGGCGCATTGGCCGCGGCGTTGGGCGGGGTATTGTTCTGTGGAATATTGACCGTTACCGTCTTGGTGCAACCGTTGAGGTTGTTCGTTACGGTCATGGTGTAGGAGCCACCCAGATTGACGACAGGGTTGAGTGTATTGTCGCCCGATACGATGCCCGGGCCCGACCATTGATACGTAAAGTCAGGGCCTGTGGAAGAGCCTGTACCATCGATGGTTATTTCAGTGGTGTTACAATTGATTTGACCGGTAAAATTCGCGACAGCGGTAGGCTGTGTCGTATTTTGGGTAATGGTCGCGGTGGCTGTCGCCTTGCAGTTTTTGGAGTCGGTCACCGTGACTGTATAGGTACCACCCGAGGTAAAAGTGGGTTCCGGCTGACTGGAGTTATTGCTCCACAAATAAGTGTAACCAGGGGTGCCGCCATTCACTTCGAGATCTACGGTGGCCTGTGGCGTATAACAGTCGATATTGTTGACCACACTCAAATCGGCCGTGAGCTGTGGCGGCTCGGTCAGGGTGACGGTCTGTTCCTCCGTACACCCTTTGTTATCGGTAGCGGTCACGGTATAGGTGCCCGGCCCGAGGTTGTTCTGCACGGCTCCTGATCCGCTGTTGGACCAAACGTAGGTGTACGGGCTCGTCCCCCCGCTCGCGGAAGCCGTGATGCTGCCGTTTGCTTGCCCGAAACATTTGGGATCGACCGGCGTGAGGTTGACGTTGACGTTGTATTCGATCAGGTTGACATTGCCTGATACTGTGCCGGTACACCCATTCTGGGATGTGACGCTCACCAGGCTATAAGCGCCTGGGTCTGTTACGGTTATAGTGACGGGCGTACTGGTGAATGTTTCGGTCATGCCCGTTTGGTGTGTTGTAGGTGACATCCCAGGGCGCCAGCCCGGTCAGGGTCAGGGTCAGGTTGACCGACCCTGGGGCGCCTTCGCAGAAATACCCTGTTCCGCTCAGGTTGGCAGTGGGAGAGGGCTCAAGGGTAACCGTCGCCGTGGCCGAATTGGTATTGCCGCATTTATCGGTTACCGTCACAGTATAGGTGCTGGTGCCCGGCGTGGTAATGTTGATACTGGATGTCGTAGCACTGTTGCTCCACAAATAGGTGTATGGCGTAAGCCCCCCGGTTACGGTAGGCGACAGCGTAGCGCTGGACCCCCCGCAGAGGGTTTGGTCGTCCATGGTCACCTCGAATGGCGGCACGTCATTTATTTTGAAAATGATTTCCTGCAGGGAGCACGAGCAGGCATTGGCGACCTGAATGACAATGGTTTCCTGCCCTTCAATGATAAGGTCGTTGAAGACGGATACTGGAATGAGGATTTCCGTCTGGTTGGCCGGAATCGTCACAGGGTTGGGCAGCGGAGCGTAATCTTCGCCCTCCGTTGCGGTACTGCTGGAGCCAATCGTGTAATAAACATCGACGGGCTGAGAGATGTCGCCACCTACGCGAACGAATCTGATAAAGCCGCCGGAGCATCCTTCGTAGGCAAAGGTCTGGCCGGAAGGATAAACGGTTTCAGGCTTGATGGTACCGCCTGCATCGAAAGAATTGGCCTTGAGAAACACTGCAGAGGCATAGATGGCGTCGGCAATATCGGCTATGGCCAGTTTGATGTGGTAAGTGGAGCAGGGCGTTACGTTTGCGGTCGCGGTAAACACCGAGGTCCAGCCGTCCAGCTGGTTGTCAGCAGTATTATAGGTGCCGGAGCAGGTCGGCGTAGGGCCGCCACCCCAGGTATTGTTGTTGACGTAGTAGGTCGAATTGGTCAGGTGGTTGACGTTGTTGATCGTCACCGGCGTGGAGGTGCTGGGAATGAGGGCGATATTCTGGTTGCCGGTGAAACCCGGGCCGCTGATGAAAAAGCCGAATACGTCGTTGAAGTTGGAGTTGACATACTCACAGTATTCCTCCGAACCGAAAACAAAGTCGAACTGTACGGTGGAAGCCGTCGGTTTGAAGTCGAATTCGATTTTTGAAACATCGTACTGGTTGCCGGTCGTCAGGGTGGCGAGGTCGGTATCATCGGCCGAGTTAGTATTAAACCCGCCGCTGGCATTGGCCACGTTGTTGGGGCCCTGAACGGTATTCACGTTGCCGGTACAAAGGATTACCCCGTTGGCAATGTTGATGCTGCCGGCGCCATTGGTAAAAGTGCCGCGGGAGTTGGAGTTGCCTGCCGACGTGACGTTCGTAACGTCGAAACAGGTGCCGCCGATCAGTGTGGTCTGGATCAGGCTGGTCGCGCCCACGCCGCCTGTAGTAGAAATGTTGGGGGCGAGCATCGGCGCCTGTTCGACAAAAGCGTCGAGCCACTCGTTCGGACAACTGATACATTGCACAGACAGGTACATCGGAATATCGGCGGCCATCGCCTCGGTACTCATCGCGTTAACCTGCAGGTCGATGCATTCTTCCTGCGCCACGAAGCGCCGCGATTCCGGCCGGTCGATCCGTGAGATCGTGAGGGCATCACGGTCCCTGGAGGCATCGGATAACGTGACTGTGAAACGTGCCCGCTGGCCTTCTGCCATGGCCACGGCAATAACCTGATAAGTCTCGCCGGGCGTCAGTCCGCACAGGTCAATATGGTTGCTCCCGTTGGACAATGCCAAAGGCGCACGCATCTCCCTGCCGGAAAGTTGCACACTCACAGTTTGTTGTGCATAAGTGTTTATACAAATGAATAGAAAGAGAACGAGAAGTGGAAACGTAGAGCAACGAATCATCGCGCGGAAGTAGTTTGGTTATGCGAATTGTTTGCATGTTACCGGGCCCGGCAAAGGGAGCGGCCGGGAGACTTGGTGTTTCGGATTAACCAAAAAAATCGGTTGACAGGGAAATTCAATTTTGAGAAGTCGCGGGGCGAATGTAAAATAATTTTGCAGAATGCTGGTATGGCGCCCTGGTCAATTATCCTGTAACGGTTTATTTTCTACCCGGGTTGCTTGTTGAAAATCATGATTTTTACACCCGGCATCCGTGCTACCTTTGCCATTCTTTCAACCCGAATTCTGGCATGGCTCGACCCGGTAAAAACGATCAAAACTCTTCTGGGGCTCCGACGACTACCCCCCTGATGTCGCAATATTTTCAGGTCAAGGCGAAGCACCCCGACGCCATCCTGTTGTTCCGCGTAGGCGATTTTTACGAGACGTTCGGAGAGGATGCCGTGCGTGCGTCCAGGGCCTTGGGCATCACGCTCACGAGCCGCAACAACGGCGGCTCCGACGTCGAACTGGCCGGTTTTCCGCACCATGCCCTTGATATGTATTTGCCCCGGCTGGTACGGGCCGGCTTCCGCGTCGCTATTTGCGAACAGATGGAAAAACCCGTGCCCGGAAAAGTCGTGCGACGCGCCGTTACCGAGATCGTTACCCCCGGCGTTACCACCGATGATGCCCTGCTCGAACACCATCGCAACAATTTTCTGGCTACCCTGGCGTGGGGCGCCAATGAGCGGTTCGGGGTGGCTTTTCTCGACATCAGTACCGGCGAGTTTTTTGTCAGCGAAGGCGATGGCAGTACGGTGGACAAGCTTTTTCAGAGTTTCAGACCAGCAGAAATTGTTTTGCCCAAAAGCCGCCAGAAAGAATTCACGGCGCTTTTCGGCGACCGGTTTTATTGCTACGCCCTCGAAGACTGGATTTTTACCCACGACTTTGCCCGCGAAAAACTGCTGCAGCATTTCCAAACGGCCAGTCTCAAGGGCTTCGGGGTGGAAGAGTTTGAACTTGCGCAAACCGCAGCCGGCGCCGCCTTGCATTACCTGGCCGCTACCGAAAATACCCGGCTGGCCCATATCCTCAATATCAGCCGCCTGCAAACAGACCGGTATGTGTGGCTCGACCGCTTCACGATCCGCAACCTGGAACTGGTAGCGACCGGGCAGGAGCACGGCACTTCGCTGCTGCAGGTGATCGACAAAACCCTCAGCCCTATGGGCGCGCGTTTGTTGAAAAAATGGATACTGCTGCCCCTTACGAGCCTTGCACAGATTCTGGAACGCCAGGAAATCGTGACCTTTTTTACTGAACATCAGGAGATTGCAAGCGACCTGGAACCCCAGGTCAGGCAGGTCGGCGACCTCGAGCGTTTGATGGCTAAAACAGCCGTTGGAAAAATCAATCCCCGGGAAATGATGCAGCTGCGGCGGGCGCTGCTGGCCATAGAACAGATCAAGTCGATCTTGCAACAAGCGGCGCCTGCCCTCCAAAAAATGGCGGACAACCTGAATATCTGCCTTCATTTGCGGCACCGCATCGAAGCCACGGTAGCACCCGACCCGCCGACCGACGCCCGAAAGGGCGGAGCAATCGCCGATGGCGCGCACCCTGAACTGGACGAACTGCGCAATATCGCCAGCAACAGCCGTGATCTGTTGCTGGCTGTTCAGCAACGCGAAGCCGAACGCACCGGCATTTCCAGTTTGAAAATCGGCTTTAACAACGTTTTTGGCTACTACCTCGAGGTCACCAGCAAATGGAAAGACCAGGTGCCGCCCGAATGGACGCGCAAACAAACCATCGCCAATGGCGAGCGCTATATTACACCCGAATTGAAAGAACTCGAGGCCAAAATACTGGGCGCCGAAGAGAAAATACTCGAACTGGAAGAGCGCATTTTTCGTGAACTGGTCGAGGAAGCGATCGGATTTATCCAGCCTGTGCAGCACGATGCTCAGGTGGTCGCACGGCTCGACTGCCTGCTGACCTTCGCCAAAATTGCCGTTCAATACCAGTATGTGCGCCCGGAAGTGGACGAATCCACCGTCATCGACATCCGGGCAGGCCGGCACCCGGTGATCGAACGCCAACTTCCCGTCGGGGAACAATACGTGCCCAACGACGTATGGCTCGACAACGACGAGGTGCAGATTATTCTGCTCACAGGCCCCAATATGGCCGGTAAATCCGCCCTGCTTCGCCAGACCGCCCTGATTGTCCTGATGGCACAAATGGGCTCCTTCGTGCCCGCCGATTCGGCGCGCATCGGGCTGGTCGATAAGGTTTTTACCCGCGTAGGCGCCAGCGACAATATAAGTGGCGGCGAAAGCACTTTTATGGTGGAAATGAACGAAACGGCGCTGATTATGAACAACATCAGCGACCGTTCACTCATCCTGCTCGACGAAATCGGACGGGGCACTTCCACCTACGACGGCATTTCAATCGCATGGAGCCTTGCCGAGTTTTTGCACAGCAATGAACGTGCCCGCCCGAAAACACTGTTTGCCACACATTACCACGAACTGAACGAACTGGCCGAAACGCATCCGCGCATCCACAACTACCATATCAGCACCAGGGAAATGGGGCACAAAGTCATTTTCCTGCGCAAACTCACGCCGGGAGGTTCCAATCACTCCTTCGGCATTCACGTGGCCCGACTTGCGGGCATGCCCCAGTCTATTGTCGAACGGGCGCAGGAAATACTCGTCACGCTTGAAAAACAGCACATCGAGTCGGTCAGCGCTCCGCGAAACACCGAGGCAATCGCCGAAAAAAGCCAACCTGCAACGGACGATTTGCGCAAAAAAGTGAAAAACATTTCGACCCCGCTGCAACTGCATATTTTCGATGTGGACGAGTTTACCATGAAGATCAAGGAAGAATTGCTGTCGCTCGATCTGAACACCATGACTCCGATGGACGCTTTGTGGAAACTGAACGAACTGGTCAAAATCGCTCGCAAGTAAATCCTGTTGTGGCGTTCCACCGGGCATAAAAAAAGCCGCTATCCTGACCGGACAGCGGCTTTTTTGTACTTGTTACGACCTTATTTCATCATCAGGTCAAACTCTGTGCGGCGGTTGGCGGCGCGTCCGGCAGCCGTTTTGTTGTCGGCCACCGGCTTGGTGTCGCCATAACCGGCATGCGACAGGCGATTGGCGGCCACGCCCTTGCTGACGAGGTAATCGAAGCAGGCTTTGGCGCGATCTTCCGAGAGTTTTTTGTTCACGGCGGAGCTGCCCGTATTGTCAGTGTGGCCGCTGATGCTCAGGTGATACTCCGGATATTTGATCAGTACGGCGGCTACGTCGTCGAGTACTTTCTTCGACTGCGGCAACAGCACGGCTTTGCCGGTTTCGAACTGAACGGCCTTGACCGCCAGTTCAACCTTGGCTTTGTCTTCTTTTTTCATTTCCGGACAACCTTTGTTGGCGGCCAGACCCGGCTGATCTGGGCAGCGGTCGTCGCGGTCGATCACACCGTCGCCGTCGCGGTCGGGGCATCCTTTGTTGGCAGCGGAGCCTTTTTCGGTCGGGCACATGTCGTCGCCGTCGGCAATGCCGTCGCCGTCGCGGTCGGGGCAGCCCATGAGGGCGGCCGAGCCGGCTTCACGCGGGCACTTGTCCGTTTTGTCGGGAATACCGTCGTTGTCGGTATCCGGGCAGCCACGGAAAGCGGGCACGCCTTTGTCGTTCGGGCAATCGTCTTCCTTGTCGGTGATGCCGTCGCCATCGGCGTCGGGGCAACCCATCAGGGATGCCAGGCCGGGCACGTCCACGCATTTGTCTTCACTGTCAGCTACGCCGTCGCCATCGCGGTCGGGGCAACCCATTGCGGATGCCACGCCGGGCACGTCCACACATTTGTCGCTGACGTCGGGGATGCCATCCTTGTCGGTGTCCTTCGGCATTTCGGGTTCTTTTTTGCCGCCGAAAAAGGCCGTGAACCCGACGCCGTGTTGCCAGTGTTTTTTATCGTTGAAAGACAGGCGGTATTGCGTCTGCGGATTGATATAGAGGCCTTCGAGCAGGCGAATATTAAAGCCGAGGCCGAGCGGTACGTTCAGGTCGAACTCGTCGCTGTTGGCATCGAAATCATAAGCGCTGCCGATACCGGCATGGAGGAAGGGGTTGATGGCATTGCCGTATTTGAACAAATGGTATTGCAGCAAGGCGTCCAGATTGCCGAGCAGGTGACGGCGTTCGGGACCCGAGCCGTCTGAAATATCGGTGACGCCGAATTTGAGCGGAACGACGAGGTATCCGTTCTGGAAAAGGCGGTGCTGATAGGCGAGTTCGGCGCCGACGCCTTTGGCATTTCCCCAGATGTCGTGCCATTTGGGGTCGTTGGCCAGGGGCGTCTGAAAGTTGTACAAAGTGTAACGGTAACTGAACGCGCTTTTTGGCTGGGTCTGGGCTGAAGCCTGGCCGAGGCTGAGCAGCGTCATCAGGCAGAGAAGTGGTAAAATCTGGCGCATGATTAGTGGTTTTTTTGAACAGAATAAAAGATTTGGTCGCGGGCCAAATGTACTAAGTCTGGTCAACGCTCCAATAATCTGTTAAAAAATTATGCGCTTTGCCTTATTTAACAAAAAATCTGTGGACAAATCACTGGGGGACGTTCAGTTTGCCGGCGCTGCCCGGCGGCACTTTGCTTTTTAAAATGGCCTGTGCGCTGTCCATTACGGCGCCCAGTCGGGGCATATCGTTGCTGAGCAAGCCGAGGTTTTGCTCGTAGTCTTCAAGGGTGACGCCGTGCAATTCGAACACCTGTTTGAAATAAATCTGGGCCAGGCTGTCGCGCGAGTAGCCGTTCAGGCCATTGGCGGCGGCTTCGGCAACGCTGAGGTCGGCCATGATACGCGCCATTTTATCATCGGGCCAGATGGGCTGCATCTTGTTTTCGGTACAGGCATAAGGCAGGAAGAGCAGCAGGAAACAGATTTTTTTCACAACACTTCTTTTGGAAAATAACTGGCAGTGACCCGGGCATTGCTTTCGTCAAAATGAGCCCAATCGGTAGCCGAAGATTCGATTTTGACGATGCCGCAGGTGGGTACGTTGGCTATAAACGTTTCGGAGAAGCGATTCGTTATTTCGGTCAGGGTAGGATTGTGGCCGAAGAGAAAAACCGTTTGCGCACGGGCAGGCAATCGGCTGACCACCCGCAGGATATCGGTCGGCATGGCCTCGTATATTTCCGGGTTTTGTTCGACGGCCTCATCATCTACACCGAACGCAGCGGCAAAATACAAGGCTGTCTGATAGGCCCGTTTGGCAGTGCTGCTCACGAGCAGATCGGGTTGGACGCCGGTTTGCTCCAGCAGGCGGGCCATTTTGGGGGCATCGTGCATGCCTCTTTCATTGAGCGGGCGATTGATATCGCGCAGGCCCGGATGCTCCCAGCTGGATTTTGCATGCCGGATCAGGTACAGCGTAAGCATAAAAAACAGATCGAAAGTTTCGGCTCAAAGATACGCGCGCCCAAAAAGTATGAGCGTCGTACTTTTGAAGTTTATAAAAAATTGCCAGGCTGTTTTCAGCCGTTTATAAGAACCAAGCTGCTCCTGTCTCCGTTTATTCCTTTTGCCCTGCACGCTTCTATCGCTCTCTGTTCCTTTTACATGCAAAAGCTCTGGTTAAAAGACTTTGAATACAACATCAACCCCGCCGTGGCCCAATCGGCGCAGCAACTGGTGCAGGCGGGGGCGGTGCGTGCCCTTCGGGAAGTGGAAAAACACTTCTGGGTAGCCCTGGTCGAAGACCCCGAAGAAGCGCCCAGGGAAGTGGAGGTGATGATCACGCCGCACAAAATCAAAGCTTTTACCTGCGAATGCTGGCCGGCCGGCCGCCGGCTGATGTGCATGCATATTGCCGCTACCTTGCTCAAATTGCGCCAGTTTCTGGAGCAAAAAGCGGAAGAACGCCGCGCAAGAGCCGAAAAACTGGCTGCGGCCGAACCCGGCCGCCTGACGGTGCAGCAGGTGCTGGATGAGGTGTCGCCCGAAGCGCTTATGGATTTTGTGCGCGACTATGCCCGCCGCGACCGCGATTTCGCCCTGGCGCTCAAAACCCAGTTTGCAGCAGCGCTCGAAGGCAGTTCCAATCCTTTTTTGCTGCTGCTCGATGCCGCCATTCCGCGCAACCTGACGGCAGCAACGGGTACCCGGGAAGCCGAATTCAGGCGCCTGCGCAAGACGCTCGACGACCTGGAAACGCAATTGCAAAATGCCCTGACAGATCATAATTTCCGGTCGGTGTTTCAGATTTCGGCAGCTATTCTCGAAAAGGTTTGCCCCTACCTTTCAAGGATCAGGGAACAAAAACGGGATCTCCTGCTTCATTTTTGTCAGGATGCTCTGCAAAAACTCCTGGCTCTCCGACCGGAAGACCTTTCTCCGGAGTTGCGCATCGAAAAATGGGAGTTGATTTTTTCCCTCGCCGAACGGCAAATTGTCCCCCCCGAGATCACCCGCGAACTCGTGCGTTTCCTGAGCGAATCGGCAGTGGCCGACGAGCAACATTTCGAACGGATCAGGCAATTGTTCGACCGAACGCCCGCGCCCGTCCCACCCCTTATTTTGCAGTTGTTTCTGGCTGCGCTGGCGCAGCGTGGCCTGCCGGCCGCGGCTGCCAAAGTGCTCGAAGATTACCGCGGTCAGCCGGCTTTGATCAAAAACTGCATTGTCGAATTGTACTACCTGCACTGCCGGACTGCCGCCACCGAGGCCGCCGAACACTTTCTGGCGCAGGAGATGTTCAATACCGCCGAACGGCGCGAACTGGAAGACATCCTCATGCTGATTGCCGAGAAATCGGGCGATCGCGAACGCCTGAGCCGTCTGCTGCGCGAACGATTTTTGAAAACCGGACATTTCGATTTTTACAACCGCCTGAAACTCCTTGCCGGCGACGACTGGCTCGGCGAACGCAACCAGCTGGTGTCGGAACTGAAACAACGCGCAGATGCACCCAAACTGGCCACCATCCTTGCTGCCGAAGGCGAACTGGACGCCCTGCGCGAACTGCTGTCGACCTCGGGCGAACTGCCGTTTTTGCAGCGCTATGAAGACTTTTTCCGGGCCGACGATGCGGCATTCCTTCGCGATCGGTACACCCATATTTTGTCGGAACACCTCGCCGGCCATTTCGGCCGCCCCGCCGCTGCATATGCCCGCGAAGCGCTCCAGCATTTGTTGAACAAAGGCGAAACGGCGCTGGTGACTGACATCGTCAGGGCACTGACGGCCGCTTTTCCCGAGCGACATACCCTGCCGGAAGAACTGGCCGAACTGTTTCCCAAAAACCGCAGGAAAAACATTTTACAAGGCTGAACTATGAAAGTGGAAGTCTGGGCCATCGGAAAAACATCGGAAGCCTACCTCGAAACAGGTTGCGCCATTTTTGAAAAACGCCTGAAAAACTACCTGCCTTTCCAGTGGCAGATCTGGCCGGATGTTCGTCTCAAAACAGCCGATGCCCAGGCGCTCAAACGGGAGGAAGGAAAATTTGTCCTGTCCAAACTCTCGCCCGACGACGGCCTGGTGCTGCTCGATGAACGCGGCAGCGAGCTCACTTCGACAGAACTGGCGCAATGGCTCGACAAACGGCTCGCAGGGCCGCACCGCCGCCTGATTTTTTTGATTGGCGGCGCCTTCGGCTTTTCGCCCGAATTATATGCCCGGGCCAACTACCAGTTGTCGCTTTCGCGGCTGACTTTTTCACATCAGATGGTGCGTTTATTTTTGCTCGAACAACTGTACAGGGCAATGACAATCCTGCGGAACGAACCCTATCACAATCCCTGATTTGCCACGCGTGCTATGTTTCAGCATGACGGATTCCATAAACCCTTATAAACCAATATCAACCTTATCAATATCTTTTTAAATCTTCCCGTCGCGAAGTATTCATCATTCATAACCCACACGCTGTTTTGATTACCTATCTGATCATCGGTTTTACGGTACTGGCTTCGGCGCAGGCTTTCAGCAACTACGATCTGTTGTACAAACTGAAACACTGGCCCTACGCAGAAGCGCGTCGCGGCGAATACCACCGCTGGCTGAGCGCCGGTTTTTTGCACGCCGACTGGATGCATCTGCTGTTCAACATGCTGACCCTGTACTTTTTCGGCGCCGATCAGCGTCCGCCTTCCTACAAGGCCGAAGGTGTGGGGTTCCCGGGGGTGGAAGGCTGGTTTACCGCATCTTTTCCGGGCTTCGGCGCCCTGTTGTACCTGGTTTTTTACCTGGCGGCCATCGTGGTGGCCTCGCTCGGTACCTATTTCAAACACCGTGATAATCCCGGTTTTGCCAGCATAGGCGCTTCGGGGGCCGTCTCGGCGGTGCTGTATGCCGCTATTTTGATGAACCCCACCATGAGCCTGTACCTGTTTTTTATTCCGATCCCCATCCCTGGCTTCATTTACGGCTTTTTGTACCTCTGGTATTCGTCGCACGCTTCGCGGCGCGGCGGCGACGGGATTGATCACCTCGCGCACTTCTACGGCGCCGTGTTCGGGTTTACTTTTCCCTTGCTCATCGAACCCGGTTTGCTGAAGCAGTTCGTCGTTCAGTTGCAGCTTTGGTTGCAGTGAACGGATTTGCGGCGTATTTTTGCAACCAAAAGCGAGCTTTGCTTGTTTAAGGTTAAATTTTTACCACATCTTTCATCAATCTTCTCTTTAAAAAATGGCTTACCAATTCACGGACGCCTCCTTCGAAACTGAAGTGCTTGGCAGCGATAAAGTTACACTTGTTGACCTCTGGGCAGAATGGTGCGGACCCTGCAAGGCGATGAATCCGATTATCGAAGAACTTGCTTCGCAATTCGAAGGGCGTGCTGTAATCGGCAAACTCAATGTCGATGATAACCCGGAAGTGCCGACGCAATTCAGCGTCCGGGGTATTCCGACCTTCCTGATTTTCAAAAACGGCGAACTGAAAGCGAAATTGGTTGGCATGCAGACCAAACAAGTCCTGCAAAGCCAAATTGACGCGCTGATATCCTGACAACTATAATTACTGTAAAAAAGCCCCCGGACTGTGTTTTTTCAGGCCGGGGGCTTTTTTTGCCCCATGCCCCCCGAATAAAGCGCTAATTTTCCCCCGTTAATTTCGCTTTTGTGCATCTCGCCCGACTGAAACTTACCCAGTTTAAAAATTACGAATTCCAGGCGCTGGACCTTTCGCCCCGGCTCAATTGCTTTACCGGCCTGAACGGAGCCGGCAAAACCAATCTGCTCGATGCGGTGCATTATCTCTGTCTTTGTAAAAGCCATACCGGGCTGCCCGACCGCAACCTGGTGCGCCACAAAAGCGATTTTTTCCGACTGGAAGGCCGGTTCATTCGCGACGAAGTGCCTGAAACCGTGGTAATCAAACTGCAACCCGGTCAGCGAAAGGACATCGAGCGCAACGGACTGCTGTTCGAACGCCAGGCCGATTATATCGGCCAATACCCGGTCGTGATGGTGGCGCCCGACGATATTTCCCTGGTGCAGGAGGGGAGCGAAGAACGCCGGCGTTTTCTGGACGCGACTCTTTCGCAGGTGTTTCCCGAATATTTATACCGGCTGATGGCTTACAATGCTTTGCTGAAACAGCGGAACGCCCTGCTCAAAATGTTTGCCGAAGAACGCCGCTTCGATGCCACCCTGCTGGAATCCATCGACCGGCAAATGGACCTGCCGGCTGAATTGCTGTATGCCAAAAGACAGGCATTTGTCGATGAACTCGCCCCTGTGTTTCAGGATTTTTATGCCGCTATTTCCGGAAGCCGGGAACAGGTAGGGCTGGCTTACGATACCGATCTGCAGCCGGGCCGCTTTGCCGAACAGCTGAATGCTGTGATCGACAAGGACCGTGTGCTGCAACGCTCCACCTTCGGGCCGCATCGCGATGATATTCAGTTGTTTATGGATGGCCAGCCGATCAAGAAATTTGCATCGCAGGGCCAACTCAAATCGTTTTTGCTGGCCCTCCGGCTGGCACAGTACGAGGTGCTGCGCCGCGAAAAACAGCTGGCGCCCCTGCTGCTGCTCGACGATATTTTTGACAAACTCGACGCCTTGCGCGTTCGGCAACTGATCGAACTGCTGTTCAGCCGCGACTTCGGCCAAATCTTCATCACCGATACCCAGCGGGAGCGTATGGAGGCCATTATGCAGTCGTTCGGAACGGACTACCTCCTGTTTTCCGTGGAGCAGGGCCATGCCGAACAGGCATCCTGAGCCGCGCTGTTACTGCACCTCGCCTCCGATCCAGAGAATTTCAGCCTTGCGCTGTTTGTCGAAGAAAACCCTGATTTTTTTGTGGAAAGCGCCGCGTTGCGACGATTCGAATTCGATGGAAATCTGCCCCGTCCCACCGGGCATGACCGGCTCTTCCGTCCAGTCGGCTGCCGTACAACCGCAGGTGGTTCTGACCGTCTGGAGCAGCAAGGGTTCGGTCGAAATGTTTTTGTATTTGAACAGGAAATGAACAGTTTTGCCCGAAGGCACCTCGCCGAAATCGTGGTCCTGTTCGGTCAGCCAGCTCACTACGGGGGTAGGGGGGGCGTTGACGGATTCGGGAGCCACGCAGAACAAGAGCAGCGAAAAGAGGGTGGTCAACATAAAAATCTGCTTTCGATGTAACGCTGTCAGGGCGGGTTGTGTCCAACCGTGTTAGCGGACCAAAGGTCCGCATTTGCACAAAATCAAACAGCATTCACAGACAAAATCAATTTTTCATGCGCAACCTGCTTCTTTTCATGCTTCTGGTGGCCATTTTCGTGGTCGGCAAACGGGGTTGTTCCTGGCATTGGAACATCTTCAGCAATGTTCGCGGCGAAGGCCCTGTACAAACCGAAACCCGCACCGTGGAAGGGTTTCACGGCATCGATCTCAGCCTGGCCGGTACGGTCGAAGCCACGGTTTCCGACCAATATTCAGTAGAAGTATCTGCCCAGGGCAACCTCCTGCCCCATTTGAAAACCGAGGTCAACGACGGCATACTCAAGGTTTATTTCGACGACAACGTATCCAGTTCCGAGTCGGTCACCATACGTGTCAGCGCTCCCGCTTACGATGCTTTCACGTTGAGCGGCAGCGGCAAGATTGCCCTGAACTCACCGCTGAAAAACGAACGGCTCGACCTGGATATTTCCGGGTCCGGCGATCTGATTTTGCCCCAAATTGACATTCGGGAAACCAACATCGACATTGCAGGCAGCGGCACGGTCGAGATCGGCGGCACCGGCAACAAGGTGGATGCACAAGTCAGTGGCAGCGGCGACGTGCGGGCTTCCAACTTCACAGTGGCGATTTGCCATGCAGAAGTGACCGGCTCTGGCACCCTGCGTTGCGATGTGTCGCAGGAACTCGATGCCAGCGTGAGCGGCAGCGGCAATGTGTACTACACCGGCAACCCGGGGGTCAAGGAAAACGTGTCGGGATCGGGCGAGATAAAAAAAGTCAACTGACGAACGATCAATAAGCGTCTGTTTCCGGCCAATACCTCAAATAGCGGTCCTGGCCCAGTACTTGTTCTTCTGCCAGTCGTGCGGCAGGCAACGCCGGCTCCCGGATACCCTCCCCGAGCCGGCGTTTGTTCTCCAGTATTCTGATTTCGTCCCAGCGGCCTTCATCCAGAAAGCGCTGCAGGGTGGTTGCCCCGCCTTCCACGAGCAAGATGGCTTTGTTGGCTTCAGCCAGCCGATCCAGCAACCGCGGGATAACTTCACCTTTATCCGAAGGGAAAAACTGTGTTTGCTGCCAGGTTCCTTCGCGCGTTTGGCCAACAATCCAGGTCGGCCGCGCGTCGTCGAGCAAATGGTGTGTGCCGGGCAATTTGCCACGCTGATCGATTGCGATGCGCAAAGGCGAAGGCCCGGGCCACAAGCGGGTGTCGAGCCGCGGATTGTCGATGAGGGCGGTTGTCGTTCCGACGAGAATGGCGTCCGATTCGGCGCGCCAGCGGTGGCCGAGGCGCAAGGCGGTCAGGCCGGAGACCGGCGTTCTTTCTCCCTTTTTTCCAATAAATCCGTCGCTGCTGCGCGCCCATTTGAGCACGACAAAGGGGCGCCTTGTCCTGATCCACTTGAAAAAAGGCCGGTTGAGCGCTTTTCCCTCTGATTCGAGTATGCCGGTGAGCACCCCGACACCTGCCTGCGTAAGTTTTTTTACACTCTGACCGGCTACCAGGGGGTTCGGGTCGGTGCAGGAAATGACAACTTTCCGGATGTTCTCCCTCAGTATAAGGTCCACACAGGGCGGGGTTTTGCCGTGGTGAAAACAGGGCTCGAGCGAACAATACAAGGTGGCATGAGGAATCAGCGCACGATGCTCGGGGGCGACCGACTGCACGGCATTTACTTCCGCATGCGCCTCGCCATAACGCCGGTGCCAGCCCTCGCCAATGATTTTCCCTTCATACACCAGCACCGCCCCGACCAGTGGATTGGGCGATACCCGGCCTGCTCCCAGGCGGGCCAGATCGAAGCAGCGGCGCATGAAAACAGCATGCATGAGCGGGAGGTTCGATTCGTGCGATTAGTTCGACGCTTGGCTCAACCGCTCCAGTTGCCGGGCCATTTGCTGCTGAAGTTTTTCGGCTTCTTCCCGTGCTTTTTCCGCAAAATCGGGGCCTGAAGAAGCATACAGGATGCTGCGCGAGGCATTGACGAGCAGGCCGCAATCCTTGTTGAGGCCGTATTGACAGATACCTTCGAAGTCGCCGCCCTGTGCGCCGACGCCAGGCACCAGCAGAAAATGATCGGGAGCAAGATCGCGCACCCGTGCAAATGCCTCGGGGTGGGTGGCTCCGATCACGAACATCAGGTTGTCGGGCGTGCCCCACTGTTGCGTGCGGTGTATGACTTTTTCCCACATGGCTTGCCGCGAATCCTCGAGCCAGTCGCGCTGAAAATCGGCGCTGCCGGCATTGGAGGTGAGCGCCAGCACGATGGCCCATTTGCCCGGAAAACCCAGGAACGGCGACACGCTGTCTTCTCCCATGTAAGGCGCTACCGTGACGGCATCGCAACCCAGCCGGTTGAAAAAGGCCTCGGCATACATCCGGCTGGTATTGCCTATGTCGCCGCGTTTGGCATCGGCAATAATAAAGTGCTCATTACCAATGTATTGAATGGTTTTTTCGAGCGTTTGCCAACCTTCCGGGCCAAGGGCTTCGTAAAATGCCAGGTTGGGTTTGTAGGCCACGCACCATGCGCGGGTGGCATCGATGACGGCCTTGTTGAAGGCAAAAACAGGATCGGGTTCCTGCTGCAGGTGGGCGGGTATTTTGTTGCGTTCGGTATCGAGCCCGACACAGAGGAATGATTTTTTTCGAAAAATTTCGGCGATGAGTAACTGACGTTCCATGTCGGCGAAAATACTGCGTATTTAATCGGGCAAGGAGATTTTTCCCATCCCTGTCAGCGGAATGCCTCCCAGCGTGGCTTGATCCGAATATTCGCCCGCCACCGTTTCATTGGCGAGGGCTGCAAAAAGCACGGCTTCCTTGGCGTCGCCATCGATTCCCAGGGCTGCCATCGGGGCAATGCGCCAGGCCCCGAGTTTTTCATGCAGCAGTTTCATCATCAGGGGGTTGTGCGCGCCGCCGCCGCTCACGAACAACGCTGCCGCACCTCGATTTCCCTGTGCCTGCAAGAGCGCTGCCGCCACGGTGTCGGCGCTCAGCTGCGTCAGGGTAGCCATGATATTGTACGGGTTAGGATTGCCTTTGGGCTGTTGCGAGAGGGCGGCCTGCACCCAGTCGGCGCTGAATTGTTCCGGCCCCGTGCTTTTGGGAAAAGGCAGGTCAAAAAACGGGTCGCTTTTGAGTCGATCCAGCAGTCCTACATCGACAATGCCCGCCGAGGCAAGCAGCGCATCCCTGTCGAAGGGCACTTTGAACAGCAGAAACGCAAACTGGTCGAGCAGCGTGTTGCCCGGCCCCGTATCGGTAGCGAAGGCTTGCGAAGGGTCGCCTTCGGCCGGCAGAAAGGTAAAATTGGCGATGCCGCCGATATTCAGCAGGTAGCGGTCGGCGCCGGGCTTTGAGAACAAAAAATAGTCGCCATACAAGGCCAGCGGCGCTCCTTCGCCGCCGGCAGCAAGGTGTTTCTGGCGAAAATCGCTGACCGTAATCAAGCCGGTTCGCCGCGCAAGGTGGTCGCCGTCGCCTATTTGCAGTGTCGCGTTGGGCGCGTCGGGCAGGTGGTGAAAATGGCGCGGGGCGTGAAAAACCGTTTGCCCGTGACTGGCCAGCAGATCCACTTCGGCGGCGGCGATGCCCCAGCGCCGAAGGCAATCGTTGACGATGGCGGCATGGTGTTCGGCGACCTCGACATTGAGCAGCACGAGTTGTTGAAAATCAATGCTTTGCTTGGCAAAAACCGCTTTGATTTTTGCCTTGAACGCTGCTTCGTACGGGATGGTCTCGAAGGCTTCTACTGTGACGTCAACACCCCTTCCTGCCCCGGTGAAGCGGCAAAGCGCCACATCGAGCCCGTCGAGCGAGGTGCCCGACATCAGGCCGATGATTCGACGGGAGGGCTGCTGTGCGAGTGCGGCCAGTCGAAGAAAATGCGGACGCATGGGCTTATTTTTTTTTTAAATAGGTTATCATTTCCTCCAGAGTAGCCGGCTGCATCTCGGTCCTGGACGGATAGGAATGTCCTGAAAGGCCGAGGAACAAAGGAACGGGTTTCAGCGCTTCTTTCCCGATTTGCACAGCGCGCAAATCGCTGATTTTCAGGGTCTGGCGGTTCACGTGGATGCTGAAATCGCTCCAGCCCCAATGGTAGGTGGAACCACAGGTTTTACAAACCCATTTTTCATTGGCGGCTTCTCCGGCCGGGCCCAGGGGCTCGACATCAAAAAGGGGTTTGACCATATAAATGAGCAGCTCGGTGTCGTGGCAGCAGTAAGAATCGCCCGTATCGGTACAGTCGATCCCCGCGATTTGACGGAAACGGGGGAAAGCACAGGGGCAGGCCTCTGCAAGGAAGCCGTCGATGACTTTTTGTAAAGCCTCTTTTAGTTGGTCGTGGCGCTGGTTAAATTCATTAATCATATTGAAAATCAGGTATTTATCCTGGAACTTTGGGTACTTCGAGGGCAAGATTGCCCGTTCCGTCGGTAAAGGTAATGCTCAAAAACAGCAGGCTGTCGGTTGTCGCCTCTTCGAGCGGCGACGAAACGCCGTCGACTCGCATAAGGGAGCCTAGTTCGCGGTAAAGCGCGCTGGTTTTTCCAGGCTCTACCTCGACTACAAGGTTCAGGGCAATGTCGGACAGGAGCGTTGAATGCAGTATGGCGCCATGTCGGTCGATGGCCGCTGTGATTTGGCTGATGGCCGAGGTTCTGCCAGCGGCACAAATGCCTGTCCAGTAATGTTTTTGCATGATAATCAGGATGTTAGGTGTAAACTGATGTCCTGTGAAATCCGGTCGAGATCTGCGCGCTCTGTTTGGTTAGCCGGTATTTTTATCCGTAATGCATCACCTTCAAAACGGGGTATTACATGAAAATGGACGTGAAAAACATCCTGCCAGGCGCTGTGGCCGTTGTTCTGCAGAATATTGGTGCCTTCACAGCGGATGCCCGGTGTTTCCCAAAGCGCTTTTTCAACAGCCTTTACCACCCTGAAAACATCTTCTCCGAGTTTGGACGGCAGCTCCCGCAAACTGGCGTGGTGGCTTTTGGGAATGACGAGCACATGCCCCGGGTTGACGGGTTGAATGTCCATCAACGCAATGACGGTTTCATCTTCATAAACGATGCTGGCGGGCAATTCGCGGGCGATGATGCGGCAAAAAACGCAGTTGTTTTTCATGGGCCAGGTATTGATGTAACAGAGGGGCTTGGTTCGCCGGTTTTCATCGCACAACTTTTACGACCAGGTCATTCCCGAGGGCACGCAAACGGATAAAATACACGCCTGGAGAAAAGCCGGTCCAGTCGATGACCAGTTGCTGGGGGCCTTCCAGCAATTGAACCGTGTCGAGCAGGTTCTGCACTGGTTTTCCGGTCGAGTCGAACACTTCTACGCTTGCTTCACCGTCTTCAAACATCCAGAATGAATACACGCCGTAGCCGCCTGCGAGCGGGTTGGGGGTAACACGGGGTTGTCGCGGGAAGTTGCTCTCGATCAAGGTTGCCGGACTGAGGAACACCGGGCTGCCGTCGAGGCGCAGCTGGCGGGCGTTGACGAAGAGGTGGGTGCCGGTTTGACTGTAGTGCCAGAATTTTTCGTCGAGGTATTTCAGGTTGAATTCGGGCGGGAAAACGTAGGTTGCTTCCGCGGTTTCGTCGCGGTCGCGTTGGGTGGCGGCCCAAAGCACGAAAAAAAAACGATTGTTTTCATCGCGAAAAGCCGCGCCGCGCACATCGGGCGGCAGTTTCAGCCGCTGGGTGGCTGCGGGGTCAAAGGTTTTATCGCGCAGGAGGTCGGAAGCGGTTTTGAAGCCCGTGGCAACCTTGTTGGGTGTGCCTTGCGGGAATTTTTCCCCGTTCAGGTTTTTAAACAAGCCCATGTAGGAAAACTCGTTATCGGCTTCCGGCTCGGGTTTTTCATCGGCCAGTGAATAGATGTGTACCTGGCTAAGACCCTTCTGTTGCGCCGTTACGAAAGTTTTGATCATAAAATTGACCTGCGCCTGGTCGGAGCCGATGTAGTCGCCGAAGGTGCGGCGCGGGATATTGACCTCGGTGCAGATCCAGTGTTTTTCGGGGTAGGTGTGCCCGTCGTAGCCGCGAGTTTTCAATACAGCGTCGAACTTGTCGCGAAGGCGAAATACGCCATCGACAGCCGCATCGGAATGGCGGAAATAGCGAAATCCATTGAGGTTGTTGTCCCATTCGCGCAGCGAATTGTCGAGGTGCGGATAGGAGTGAAAACTCATGACATCGAAATAGGCGCCGCCGGTAAACGGGTATTTGTCCGTATCGACCGAGCCGTCGTAGGGGTTGTCGGAATACCGGCAAACGACGTCGAGGTAACTCGGCCAGCCGAGGCCCCCTACGCAGATCATGGCCTGCGGATCGACCGATTTGATCACTTCATAGCTGATGCGCAGCAGTCGGATGTAGAAAAAAACCGGGGCTTTGATTTTGGTTTCGCAGGGTCCGGGGGCGTTTTCCCACCAGTTGCCGGGTGTGCCGGGCGGCGCCCATCCGTTGCCGGTATCGACATCGGGTTCGTTCCACACTTCCCAGAACTTGACATAAGGGCCGTAAGTCGTCGCCGCTTTCCAGCAATACAGGGCGTATGGATTTTCGTCGTTGACGGGCGTGCCGTTTTCGCCATTATCCCAGATAGGTTCATACAGGTTTTTAAATACCTCTGTTTGGACGCCGGGGCAGTAATAAGCCTGTTCGCGGTGGTTGTCGCCCGGAAAACCGAGAATGACTACCACATCGCGCAGGCCGATTTGCTGGTAGTATTGAAATGCATCGACGCGGATATCATAGCCCCAGAAATCGAGGAAATGTTCAAAAAGCCCGGGTCGGATAGTCGTCACGCCAACTCCTGGGGCTTGTCCATCGGGTGTGCCGTGGGCCAGCGCGGCCAGTTCCTTGTCGAAGTAGTAGGGGGGGAAATAGCCCATATTGGCGCCAAACCCGAAGGGGCCATCGAAGGGCGGCACATACTGGTTGGCGTTGAAAGCCGGCTGGCAGCCTGTCCAGAGCGGCCAGAAGGCAATCAGGCAGGTAATCAGTTTTCTCATGCGGGTGGCAAAATACGGTATTGACGGATTCATATCAAGCCCCCCAAGGCTGAAGCCTTGGGCATTTAAGGGTGGCCTTGGGCATTTAAGGGTCGCCTTGGGCATTTAAGGGTCGCCTTGGGCATTTAAGGGTCGCCTCGGGCATTTATGGGACAAATGGCCCATAGGCTGAAGCCCTGGGCTTGTAATTTCACAATCACTTTCTACATTCGCCCGGACACATCATGTAATCTATAATCGACTTTCCATGTACAACATCGAGCCAGATATTCGTCGCGCGGCTACCATGCCCGGAACTTTTTACACCGACCCGCTTGTATTCGAATCTTGTCGTGAAAAAGTATTTGCCCGCTCCTGGCAAATGATTACCGGCGCCGAGGAAACCGTCAAACTGCCGCTCGACGCCATGCCCTTCCCCTTTATGGAAAAATACCTGGAAGAGCCTTTGTTGCTGTTGCGCGACCGGGAAGGCATTGCACGTTGCCTGTCGAATGTGTGCACCCATCGCGGAAAAATCCTGGTAGAACACCCCGGCCGACTCGAACGCGGCATCAGCTGCGGCTATCATGGCCGGCGTTTCAACCTCGACGGGCGTTTTCTTTCCATGCCCGAAACGGAAGGCATGGAAAACTTCCCCTGCGCCGACGACGACCTGGCCCGGGTACCGCTGCAGCAGTGGCGACAATTTTCCTTTGCCTCGCTTACTCCCGCTATCCCTTTTGAAGAATGGACGGCCGAGCTCGACCGAAAAATCGGTTTTCTGCCCGTCGAACAGTTTTTGTTCGATGCCACACGCTCCCGCGACTATCTGGTACGCGCCAACTGGGCGCTGTATTGCGACAATTATCTCGAAGGATTTCACGTGCCCTTCGTCCACAAAAGCCTGGCCGCAGTACTCGACTGGAGCGCCTACCGCACCGAGGTGTTTCGATGGGTCAATGTTCAGGTAGGCATCGGCAAAGGCGGGGAAGAGGTGTTTCATCTGCCGGAAGGCCATGAGGACTACGGGCAGGCCGTAGCCGGCTATTATTTCTGGCTTTTCCCCAATCTGATGCTCAATTTTTACCCCTGGGGCCTCTCCGTCAACATCGTACGGCCTCTGGAGCCGGGCCTCACACGGGTCAGTTTTCGGGCTTATGTGTGGGATCGCTCCAAAATCGGTTCCGGCGCAGGCGCCGAACTCGATCTGGTGGAGCGCGAAGACGAGGCTGTAGTGGAACAGGTGCAGGTCGGCGTGCGTTCACGTTTTTACAAACACGGTCGTTTTTCACCCAAACAGGAGCAAGGCGTGCATCATTTTCACCGGCTGTTGGCGGAATTCCTGGCCGTTTAAAGTGGCAGTTTCATCATAATATCCGTCTGCTCGTCGTCGCCCAGTTTGAAAATATGCTTGTCGAACTCGACAAAACCGTTCTTTTTATAAAATTGAATGGCTCGCAGGTTTTCTTCCCAAACGCCCAGCCACACATAAGCGGCCTTGTGCTGATTTGCGACCTCGAGGGCCTTTTCGTACAGCAATTGCCCCACCTTTTTTCCGTGAAATTCCGTTTGCACGTAAATACGTTCGATTTCTACGGCCTGCTCGTCTTTTAATTCGGTTTGGGCTGCTCCGAAATTGAGTTTTAAATAGCCGACGACCGTGTCGCCCGCCCTGGCGAAATAGAATTCCGCGTTGTTATCCGCGACTTCGGCCGACAGCTTTTCTGTTGAGAAACCTTCTTCCAGGTATTTTCTCATGTTCTCCTCCGTATTGCCTGCGGCGAATGTTTCGAAAAAGGTTTGCCTGCCTATGCGTTGTAACGATTCGATTTCTTCTGGCGTTACTTGTTGAATCACAATGTTATCCATGTTGTTTTTCTTGTTTCTTACAGGAATTGGCAACTTCAGGGCTTACCCTGGTTCCGTCCTGGGCTATTTCCTTGCCTCCATTACAAGCACAGGGTATTGCCCCGGGAAATTTACCCCGAAAACCTTATTTTTGACGCGCATAATCGCTTGCCAAATTATATATCCATGTCCATTACCCGCTGCCGAGTCCTTTTGCTTCTGCCGTTTCTTTTGCTGTGTCAATTTGCATGGGACCAGACATCCTGTTTCGACAGTGTGCGCCTTGATATTCAGTCGGTGAAATGCTATGGCCTGCGCGATGGCGGCGTAGTGATTCGCAAGGTTTTTGGCGGGCAGGCGCCTTACTCTTTTTCCCTCGACGGTTTGGCTTACAGTACCCGCCCGGAAATCGACCGGCTCAAGGGCGGCGAATATGTATTGTACATCCGGGATGGCTTGGGTTGTGTCGAACAACATCCTTTCGTCATCCCCGAACCCGAAGAACTCGTTGTTCAACTGAGCACGACATCCGATACGGTAGCTATTGGAGAGCCGTTTACCCTGCGTGCCGAAGTGATACCCGAAGGACGCCCCCTGGCAGAGATTTCGTGGCGTCCGCCTTCGTTGTTTGTCAATCAGGACACTCTTGTGCAGACCCTGACCCTGTCGCAATCGACGGCATTTGCCATAGAAGTTCGCGATCACAACGATTGCCCGGCCCGGGCGAATATCGATGTATTTGTCTCTGAATCAAACCTTTATTTTCCAAATGCTTTCGAGCCGGGCAGCAGCCAGAACGGCTGGTTTACGGTGTATGCGGGGGAAGGGGTCAGGCGTGTGGAATGGTTGCGGGTGTATAACCGCAACGGGGGCTTGCTGTTTGAAAAAACGCATTTTGCCCCTAACGACCCCGTTCAGGGGTGGAACGGCAAGACGCGTGGCCGTTCGGTGCAACCCGGCGTGTATGTTTGGGTGTCGGAAATCGAGTATGCCGACGGGCACAAGGAGAAGTTCAGAGGGACCGTCACCGTCCTGCGGGACGGTTATTGAACGACGAAAAAAGGGCTGCAGGATCTTCGGCAACCCCGTTTGTTTTATTCTTTTTTGACCAGTACGATCTGCTTGCCGTCTGCTTGCAAGATGTCGGTGTAAAACTGCCGCACTTTCCCGTAGTGTTCGGGTGGCGCTTCGAACGGGACGTAAACGAGGCGGCGCACGATCACCACGGCGCCCGAGGCATCGGTGAATATTTTGCGCTCGTAATAGCCGTAGGGGCTTTCAATTTTTGCCTCCGGGGGAACATTTTCAACCTTAAAACCGGCTGGCAACGCGATGTGCAGGGAATCGAAATGGCTTTCCCCCAAAGGATAAGCAACCGGCATAACCCTTGTCGTATCGATAGGCAGCGTTCGCCCTGCCGCGACGTATTTTGACCAGTTGATAAACATCCGTTTGCCTGATTTGACCCCGAAATTGGGCGCTTCCAGTTGATAGTCGAGCGTAAGGGCCGCTTGCTGGCGGTCGGGTTTGCATTCCAGTCGCTCAACTTTTACGATAGGGAAGCCCACTTCTTCTGAAAAGTAACGGGTAAAATCTTCCTTTGACTTTCGGATCGACATGGTTCTGTACGATTCCTGCATGGCTCCTTTTCGCACGCCACTGTGACGAATCTGGGCCATGCCATCTTCGCGGAGTTGTACGTCGAACGTATTGTCGTCCAGGTTGTCTTTTTCCGTTAAGCGGGTGGTAGGCATCAGTTTGCCGCCCGCTGGCGTAAGTACGAGCGCCGTACGATTGCTCGTGAAAGTGCCCAGATAACCTGCCGGAAGGTCGGTGCTGGTACATTCCAGCCACATGTTGCTCGAAGGAATATACAGGATCACGTGGTTGAACGCGGAGGGATCGGCCAGGTCGGGAAATACTTCCGGCGCGCCCTCGTCGTCGCCGTGCACCAGCGCCAGCCATGCAGGGATGCCTGCCAGTTCAAGCAGCGTGCGCATGTAATTGCTGAGCGCCTTGCAGTCGCCGTATCGTTTTTTATCGACATAAGACGCCTCGAAGGAGCGCCACCCGCCCATACCCACCTGCACGCTGACGTAGCGGGTGTTTTCCTGCAGGTAGCGATACAACGCGGTTATTTTTTCCTGTTCAGTAGCGCAGTTTGCGGTCAGTTCCCTGACTTTTTTTTCAGTTTCCGACGACACTTCGTTTGTTTGCCGGTTGAGCTCGTACACAAACTTTCCGAAGCTGCTCCAGTCCTTCTGGCTTCCTTCGCGATTGCCATAGGCAAATATTTCCGGCGCGAAAGCCAAGTAGGCGTACTGGCGATCAAAACAGGGCGTTGCCTTTTCTGAAGGGATGGCCGGAAGCATGGATGCCGACCAGCGCCAGGTGTTTTCCGTGGCATCGAACCTGGGCTGCAAGTCGGTGCGGACACCATGCCAGTTGAATTTATATTTGGCGGGGCAAGTGATTTGCAAATTGCGCTGCTCAACCGCCTGACCGATCTCCTGTATGGTCCAGTCGGGGAACAGGTAAAAATCTTCGGCGGCTATCTCGTACGAATAGGCCACTGTAAACGGCGGGTCGAGGACCGGCACGCTCAGCACCTTAAAACGGGTATCGGAAAATTCATAACTCTCCTGGCTGCCGTACTCCTGCGCATCTGATTGCGTACCATCGCTGACTTTACGACCTGTAGCGTCGTATAAGGTAAACTGCATGGACCGGACTTTGATAAAGCCATTCTCGCCCAGGGCCATATCCAGTTCTCCGTCTTCGGGCCTTTTAAGGTAGCTGATCACCTGGCGCCGGGTGAGCACGGAATTGTGGATGGACTTGACGTTGAGCCTGGTAAGATCTTCCCTGACGACGGATTTCGCATTGGGCAACAGATTTGCAGGGATGGAAGAAACCGGATAAAGGTTCTGGGCGCTGAGCGGCGACACCCCGGCCAGCGCAAGCAGGATTGTACAGAGCAGCGTGAAGGAGACAGGATTGTTCATGTCGTCGGGTTTCAGGATTTTTTAAGGACGATTTGTTCTTCGATTTTACTGCCCAGCTGATCAAAAAACATACGAACCGTACCGTATTCTTCCGGCATGAAATCCAGTTGTTTTAAACTGAATTTCAGGTTGACGGAAAGTGTTTGAGGGCTGGCAGCGCTGGCATTGTACAGGATTTTGCCGCCATCATTGGGCAGCACCAGATTGGCTCCGGCGGGCAATTCTTCCACGACGTAGCCCGAGGGCAGATGCAGGGTCAGGATATACTGTGCGCGGAAAGGGTAGGGGAAATTGACAGGATAAAGCCGTTTTTGCGATTTGAACGGATTTTCATCGATGAAAAACGCACAGACCGGCGCACAATACATGAACTCGTTGGCTGTCTGGGCCGCATTGGGGAAGCGGGCCTTGAATTCAATTTTCAGCGGAAGTTCAGGATTGTTTTTGTTTTCTATTTGAATGGAATCTATAACCGCATCGGGGTATTTGTCAGAAAACAGGCTTTTAATAAAACTGCCTTCCGGATTGTCGCTCAATTCTTCCCGATAGTAACAGGCAATGTGATTGGTCATTTGCAACTTGAACCGCCCGTCGAAGGAGCCGTCTTCGCGCAGGCTCAGGTCGGCGATAAATGCTTCGGCGCTTTCCGGTGGGTTGAAATAGACCCATCGGGGCGTTGGAGTTTGCAGCACCCAGCCCTCGCCATTGTAGGCCTCCTCCATAGCCAGTCCGGCTGCATGGTGCGGGCTGCTTGCGTCCAGTATGGTGCCGCCCTCGCCGCCTGCCGGGTCGGGAATGAACACCACCAGCGCATTGAATTGATCCAGAATCGGATATTCAGGATGACAGATACCGTTGGAACGCGTACTCAGCAACATCGGATAGGCGTTGATATCGAGCCGGTGCAGCAGCGCGATCACTGCGAGATTGACCTCCGCAAGATTGCCGGAGCGTTTGGAAAATGCCTCATCGATGCTGGACTGGGTGAAAATGCTGTAATTCCCGTCCCAGATAATGTTGGAACTGACAAATTTGAGCACCTGCGCGACCGTCTGCTCGGGCGCCACGTTGCCGGCGGCGGCTTTATACGCTGCCCACAAACGATCCGATTTGTTTGGGCGAAGGTATTGTTGACCCAATTGGCCGTCGTTTGCGAGATTGCTGGCCAGTTCGGGCCAACTCGTCAGTATCGGCACCGGCGCACTCAGCGGCGGCACGAAAGCGCGCAACTGATACTTGACGCTGGATCGATAATCATCGATTGTCGTTACATAAGGCTCGGGTTTTAATGCAGGCATGTTGGCCCGACCCAGCCGCGTAATCTGGTACAAATAGGTTTGCTCCGACCCGCCCAGATGGGCCGTACGGGTCGATTTTTCGTTGACATCGTATTGGCTGCCCCCTTTCCTGATGGTGACATACTGGAAGAACTCGGGTGCTTCAAAGGTGAATTCACTCCATCTTGTCGGCAGATCGGCATCCTGAAAATACCATTCCCTCGGCGTTCGCCAGTTTTCTGTTTCTATCCGTAAACGGTATTCCAGTACACTGCCTTTCTGGAGATTGGGGATGAATATTTTCTTGGCCGACCAGTTTCTGGTCAACTTTTCTGTGAAGATATTATCCGTTCTGACCTTTGTTTTGGTGCCGTCGGGCGCAAATACCTGCACGTCGAGGTCCTGAAATTTCTCCACCCCCCATCCGGAGAAATAGGGGATGAATATATTGCCCTCTTTAAAGGCATTCTGGTCGAACACCTTGATCCGACGATGCTGGCTGAATACCAGAATGAAGTTTTGGCTGGTTTCGATAAATTCGAGCGAGCCTACGTCCTGTAATACTACCGCACTGGCCGTGGTATCGACCTCGTAACGCGTCATTTGAAGATCGGACCTGGGAATGTCGCCCCATTTGGTCGGTTTTTGGGCAAAAAGTGAATAGCGTACGCAGAGCAGGGCGCACAAAAGGATAAAGGTGCTTTTCATGATCCGAGTTTTTATTGGCAGGTTATGTTCTGTAAAACGACAGAATTTACTACCAATGTATAATCTATCCCGGATCACAACGCGTTTCGCGGGTGCTACCTTGCAGACTTTAACTATTTATAACCAGAGGTTATTAAAACTTCAATTTTACAGTCGTTTCGTTTTTCAGCAACACTGATTTGGACACCTGCACCTGAATTTTTTCCCCGTTTGGCGCATTGAAATATTGCCCTTCCTGGAAGCGCGTATTGGTGCGGATTACATAATCGACAGCATCGGTCAGCAGGGCATAGACTTCCTGAACAGCGTGTTCTGAATTCACGACTTCGAATTCCGGCAACCCGAATTCACCCATGCCATAGGTGTAGCCGCTGTTTTTGTCGCCATTCTGCTGCAGGCCGAAATAGATCCAGCAGCTCAAAGGGAGAACCTGATCGTTGAGGCCGCGGGCCGATTCGATAAAGTACCCTTTGGGGACGAGCAGGTACTGGCTGCTCAGATAAATGCCCGAAGAACGCGTGTTGTCGAGCAGGGCCGCCGATATTTTGGTAAACAGTTTGTACAGTTCCACCGTCCGACTGGCCGGCCCGATGACCGATACCACGGCCTGGCTTTGATGGCGGCCGGCTTCGTCGGCCGCGCCCGGCCAGATCATGGAAATGTCGGCAGCTGCTTTGATCTCGGCCGGCGCAGCAGGATAGTTGAGCCAGGCGATCATCACGGTAGTGTTATTGGGCAAAGAGAAAACCAGGGTTTTTTCGCCTGCCTGCACGGAATCGGTGCGGATACCCCAATCTGTTTTCAGCGCGGCCAGAAAAGCTTTGTTGTCAACGGGGGTTTTATCGTTGAGCAGAATGGTGCCGGTTACGATTTTTTGCGCGTCGGCAGGTTTGTTTTTTTGAGCAAATGCCGTTGTGGCAAGAAAAGAGAGCAGCAAAGCAGTAAAAAAAGCAGGGATTCGCATGAATTACGGAGGATGGTTAGAATCGATAATCAGATGCCCGGCGGGCAGCGCCAAAACGACCCGGGCGAAAAAAAATTGTCACCCGGCCCATCCGGACCGGGTGACAATCAAGGGAACGCCGGCAAAGCAAGCGTTCAACGCAACAGCGTTACCTCGCCTTTTACAGGCGTTTGCTCTGGCCCGTTGGGCAAGCGGTAGCGCAGGTAGAAAACATAGACATCGCTGGGCGCGTCTTTGCCGTCCACCGTGCCATCCCAGGTGGTTTTGCCTTCCGAAGCTTCGAATACCTTTTGGCCCCAGCGGTTGTACACCGAGAATTCGATGATATCCACCTCACCGCCCAGCAGCACCAGGCCGCCGAAGGTGTCGTTGGTGCCGTCGCCGTCGGGAGAAAAGGCATTGGGGAACTGGATGCAACGAATCACTTCCACATTGACCGGGCTTGCGCTGCCGGTACAACCGTTGGCGTCAACCGCCGTGACGACGTAGCTGTACACCCCGTCGTTGGCCGGCTGAATACGGATCGTGTCGAGGGATTGGCCGTCGATGACCACGTTGTTTTCCGTCCAGGTGTACACAACATTGGCCGATTGTGCGCCGGTGGCAAACAGCGAGAACGCCGTTCCCTGGCAGAAGGTGCTCGTATCGGGTACGATGTCGATGTCAAGATTGCCGATATTCGGCGCCACATTGATCGTGACCTGGTCGGTGCTTTGGCAGGCGCCGTCGGTTCCGTACAGATAGGTTACGGTGTAGGTAGTGGTATCGAGCGGCGTTACGTTGACGGGGTTGCCCGACGGGAGATCGGGCGCCCAGGTCAAAAGCCCGCCCTGGGTACCTGTCACCGTGGCATTCAGGGCGATTTGGGTGCCCTGGCAGACGGTCTGGTCAGCGCCGGCATTGACGGTGGCATCGGCTACCGTTACCGTCACTTCCTCTTGCACGGTGCAATTCTGAACGCTTGCCTGGAGCATATAGGTCGTCGTTTGCGTCGGGGTGGCAACGGGTTGTGCTGTGGCGGGGTTGTCGAGAGTAGCCGCGGGCGTCCAGTTGTAGGTAGCATTCGGGTCTGTAATGTGGTTGAGTTCCACATCTTCCCCGAGACAAATGGTCGTATCATTGGCCATACTCAGCAAGGGCGCCGGGAACACTTCAATCTGGATGCTTTCCGACGAAGGACAAGGCGCGTCCGGCGTCATGACGGTAAATGTGGAAGTGCTGAATACGGTTGCCATCGGGTTGGGGCAGTCGGTGCACGAAAGCCCGGGCGTATTTTCCCATTCCAGTTTGGTACCGGCCGGTACCACGCTGGCGGTGAGCTGAGTCGTTTGCCCGGCACACAGCGAACTGGGATCGGCCAGAATGGTAATCGTGGGGGGCTCTGATACCGGCACATCCACTTCCGCGACTGTCGAGCAGGCGTGGTTGGTGGTCTCGCGCTGATAGGTATGTGTGGCAGTGGCAACGATGACCATGTTCCAGTTTTCGGCAGGCGTTTGTTCGCCGCCGAAAGGAATCCAGCTGTGTTCGATATCGGGGAAACTGGCCGGTTCGTAGGTCGGCGAATACAGGATAATGGTATCGCCGATGCAATACACAGGCTTATCGGGCAGGCGCGCGATCAATTGAGCCGGGAGCGAATCGACGCGGAAACGGACCGAGTCTTTTACCACGCAGTTGTTGATGTTGTAGGTAGCGACGAACGTGACGCTTTCATCCGGGAAGGCATTCACATTCGGGCCTGTGGCGGAGGAAAGATAGAACGGAGGCGTCCACGTCACCTGACTGCCTGCCGGCTGGGCATTGACATTGAGCGCCACGGTATCGCCCAGGCAGATCTCGCGATACGCATCGCCCTGAATGTCAATATCTGCCGCGATAACATTGACGGCAACCGTCGCTGTCTGGGTGCAATAATTATGGGCGCTGGTAGCCGTGAGGGTGTACACCGTCGAGACATCGGGCAGGGCTACGGGGCCGGAACTGGTCGGGTCGTCGAGGCCGGCGGCCGGCGACCATTGGTAGTCGGTAGTGGTACTCAGAATATTGGCCAGTTGAACCGGGTAATTCTGACAAACCGTAGTGTCGCCGTCCCAAACCGTCAATGTCGGGAAGAAAAGGGTGTCCACATTAATGGTAATCTGATCGCTGACTGCACAGCCGGCAATGCTCACCGTGGCCTTGTAAGTCGTTGTCACTGTTGGCGTGGCGATCGGTGTGGGGCTGTTCGGGTTATCGAGGCCGGCTGCCGGCGTCCAGGTCAGGGCGCTGTTGCCCACGTTATTGGCAGCTTGTAAAAGCACCTGCGTACCCTGGCAAATATTGGTAGGGCTCAAAGCCGTCACATCGATGCTCGGACTGATGATTTTAACGTACACCGAGTCAATATCGACGCAATTGTTGACGGTGCCTGTCACCGAAACCCAAAGATCCTGCGAGGGGGTAATGGTCGGATTCGAAATGAACGGGTTGCTCACCAGGCCGGGCGGCGCCCAGAAATAGTTGGTTGCGCCGTAAGCTTCCAGTTGAAGCGTAGCGCCAGCACAGACGTACACCGTGTCGGCGCCCGCATTGACATACACATTGACATTGTCTTCAATGTTGATTGTCAAGGTTTTATAAATCACTGTGCCGCAACCGAAGTTGTTGGAAAGCGAAATGGTGATTGTTTCGGTGCCTTCAACCAGCGCGTCGGCAATAGGCACGATCGGGAAAGAAATCTGCTGTTGACCGGGCTGGAAGGTGATGATATTCGGGATGCTGAGCGTGTAATCCACACCGAGTGTGGCGGTACCGCCGACGGTCACCAGAAAGCTGGTCACTTCGGTTGGCGGCTCCGAGAGGGATATGATCAAAACATCCTGGTTGCCGGAGCAGTCCTCGATGAAATAATCGATCCCGCTGGCAAACTGAACGCTCAGGTTGGGCGTACCGCCCTGAATTTTGGAGATGAACACGCCGGAGTCGTAGATGTGGTCGGCGCGGTCGGCCACTGCAAGTTTGAGGTGGTACGTATTACAAGGAATAACATCGGTACGGGCGGTCAGGCTTTTTTTGATCCCGAACGCGTCCGAGGTCAGGCCATCGTATTCGAGGCTTTGTCCGATTTCGTTGTTGCGGTAAAATTGCCAGTTGACGTCGTTGTTGACGCTGTTGATTTGGACCGGCGTATTAGTGGTGCCGGGTACAATGGCTATGTTTTTGGCGTTGTTGCTCAGGTTGGGGTCGCCCACAATGCCAGGGCCCGACACGAAAAAGGCAAAAATGTCATTGAAGCCGGAGCCGACAAATTCCGGGTATTCATCTGACCCGAAGACATATTCGAATGTCAACTCGTCGGTGGCGGCAAATACGTCCAGTTCCACGATACACGCATCAAAGGAGTTGGCGCCTCCCTGTTGCTGGGAAAGGTAGTCGAGGTCGCTGTCGCCCTCTCCCAGATTGTTGATGCCCGAGCCGGTAAAAACATTGGGCCCGATGGCGATGGTGGCCAGGCCGGAGGTAAGCAGCAGCCCTTGTGAAAGCCCCAGGTCGTTGTCGTCGGTGGGGTACGAAAACGTGCCGTATGCGTCGTTGGGGCAATCGATATTGGTAATCGTGACCGTTGTAGCGGGTGTAGAAACCGCGTCCACGATATTCTGGTTGCTGATATTGGTATTGATCGTCGGGGTGGCAACCGGCATGCACGGCTCGCTGCTGCATTCCCAGTGCCCGACAAAACCTTCCTGCTCCACGGCAAAATCGGACTGCATCTGTACGGTCAGACAGCCGCTTGTCGCCATGACTTTAAAACAGACGGCGCCGCCGCCCGAGACACTGGGAGGGCCGAAACCGGCGCCGCCGATTTGGGCAAGTATGGGGGAGTTGATATCGTCGCCGTCGTAAAACGTAAGCACGTCGCCGCCGAATCCGCTTTGATCGAGGTTGTAATAATCGAGGGTAAACGTGATGCAAGCCGCCGGCTGGCTGGGGCAAATGACAAAAACGTTGTCTTCATCCGAACCATAGTCGCCGTCGGGGCCGCCCGTGTCGTACAGGGTGCCCGAGCAAAGGTTGGAACCGCCTTCGTCAACACCCGACGCAGGCGGCGGCTGGCTGACGCAAAGCGTGAAATTCCCCCAGTTGGGTGCGGCGGTGACGGAATAATCGGATACACGGATAAAATAGGGCAGGCCTGGTGTCAGGCCGACCACATCGAGGAATACCGAAGTTTCGCCCAGGTCGGCTTTCACACAAAGCAGCTCGGCCAGGCCATCGACAGTACAATCGCCCCGGTAAATGGCAAATTCCGGGTTGACGATCGAGTTGGCGGTGACGCCGGTCAGCGTGATACGAAAATCGAAGGCCGTGTCAGGGCAGGTAAACATGAACCATACGTCGTGCGTCGCGATATTGCTGTTGAAGCAGGACGGGTTGTTGTCGCTGCCGATGTCGCTTGCCGTGGCATTGATATTGGTGAACGTATCCGTCGGGCAAGTCGGGGCATAGCCCAGGTCGATCAGGCCGGCGCAGTCATCGTTCACAGGCGTTTGAGCCAGTACACGGGCCGTCAAACCGAGAAGGATAACAAACAGGGTAAATCGTTTGGTCATAGCAAGTGGAGGAAGATGTCTGAAAGGCATGTGTTTGTTTAAGGTTGGGTGGGCCTCAAATTACCGTTGGCCGTGCCAAAAGTAGGCAGTTCGTTCGTAAAGCCAAATTCGCCCCTTGCTTTTGTGTCGTGGCCCGACAAAGGAAATCCTCCCGCTCAACGGCATTTTTCCAGAATCCGGCGCACCTCTTCCAGTTTGTAAACGCCGTTTTGGTTGCCCCAGGCGTTGTTGACGTAGTTCAGCAGATTGGTGATTTCAATGTCCGACAATTTGGGCACACCTGCCATCGCCTCCGTGTAGGTTTTGCCATTTACCACAATGGTATCTGCCAGGCCCACATGGACGATGCAGGGCAATATTTCCCTGTTGGGCGCCAGAAAATCCGAGCCGGCCAGCGGCGGGATCAGCTCGCCGAGCCCGATTCCTTCGGCGCCGTGGCAGCTGGCGCATTGTTTTTGATACAGCCATTCCCCGTCGCGCCAGGGATTTTTTTGACAGGAAAAAAGGCTTGTCGCCCCCAATACCGAAATCCAGAACAGTGTTTTATACATCTCGTGATCTATTGTTGTATTACCTGCACCTCGATACTCGTGGCGCATCCCGTTGCGGGATTGGTCAGCGTAACGGTGTAGGTCCCCGGCACGTCGACGATCGGGTTTTGTGCGGTGGAATTGAATCCGTTGGGGCCGCTCCAGCTGTACAAAACCGGGTAGGTGACGGCGTTGGCCGTCAATTGCACACTGGTATTCAAAGCGTTCAGCACGCCGCCGGTTGCCGTGCCTTCGGGGGCCTGTATGTTTTTCTTCACCAAAAGCGTTTTGGTGTAAGGGCAATTGGCTGCCCCGAGTGCCTGGGCCGCGGCGAAGGTATAATATCCGGGTGCGCTTGCCGTAAGGCTGGCATTGTTGGACAAAACCTGCCCCAGATTGTCCGTCCAGGCCATGTTGACGAGGTTGTTCCCCTGGGCATTTAACAGAACGTCGCTTACATTGCAGGTGATGGTTTGGCCCAACGGCGCATTTATGCCCACCCCTCCCGCTACCGCGAGGTTGAAAATAACGGTGCTGTCGCACCCTGTTGCCGAAGTACAGACGACGGAAAACACGCCCTGGCCGCAGATCACCGTGTCGCAAATCGTTGCGCAGGCAGGGGGCGTACAGGCGCCAATGATGCCCAGATTGGTCACGATGGGCGCTTTGATTGTTACCTGCTGGCGCACGATGCTGTCGCAACCCAGGTAAGAATCCAGTGCAATTTGGTACAGGCCAGAGCCGTCGACCGTCTGCCCCCAGGGGAGCGTGTAGGGCGCCTCTTCCGCGCAAATAACGGCAGGGGGCAGCAGGGTAGGTGGCAGACTGATGACCGTGACGGCTTTGCAGGCAGACTGGATGGAGTCGGAGGGCTGGTTACAGGCATTGACCGGACTGACACAAACATTACCGCCGGCGATTCCAAACGTCACATCGACCGAATGGCCTTCTGGCGCTGCCAGCGTTACCGTGCCGCTTTGGCCATTGATGCTGGCGCCTGGCGGAAGGGACCAAATGTAACCTGAGGCATTGGTCACCGGCGGAATGGCGTAACTGAGCGTTGCCCCGGGGCATGCAACGTTCGTACCCGTAGGGATGGACGGGGCGTCGGGCAGCGGTTGTGGGCCCAAAAAGTTGGCCGGTGCAACATCAAGGTTAAAGTCGCATTGATCTCCTGCATACCCGTCAACCATGAGGTAATAAATTTGTCCGGCAACCAGCCCGTCCACGGTAAGTACCATCGGAGTGGTCCCGTTTCCGTATGACCCGCCACTGCAGAACAGCGGCGCATCGGCAGAGCAGCTGGTATAAAGTGCCAGCTGAATACCGTCGCCGTTGGTGCAATTGAAAGGAGTGCCGGTGATCACCCCCCCTGATGCTGTTGGCACTATTGCCAGCCATTGATTATTTTCAATGGTGCCGCAAAAGCCGGACAACTGAGCGCTCGAATAGCCCGAAGTAGTGCCCGAATATCCGTTCAACCCACAAAATATACAGGCATCGAAGCAGAAATCGGCGGGCGGCGTGCCCAACGGACAGGGGGCGGGTGTTTGCGATGCTGCCAACAGCGGCAGGGCAAAAAACAGGCAAGCATAAAATCTGGTCATGGCGAATAGTTTTCCCAAAGAAAACACTTTAATCTGCTTCGCTGCCTGTAAATAAAATTAATGCCCGGCAGGAAACTGCTCCGCCAGCAAGCGGTCGATATCTTTCATGAACTTGGTAACCGACTCCGGGTCGGTGCCATCACAAAAAGAACGGACATGCCGGTTGACATCCACGAGGATCAGCCGGCCGGAATGATCGAACCCGCCGGGAGAGGAGGGGTCTTCCGTCGCCACGCTGAAATAGTCGTCGGCAATGCCGTAGATCGCGTCGTGATCGCCGGTGACGAGGTGCCATTTCGCGGTTTCGATGCCCAGTTTGCCGGCGTAGTGATGCAATTGCCCGACGGTATCATTCACCACGTCGATAGAGTGGGAGAGCAGCAGCAGGTTGGGGTTGTCGTGGTATTTTTGATAAATCCGCATGGCCTGTGCTTTCACCTTGGGGCAAATGGTGGGGCAGTGGGTGAAAAAGAAATCCGCCACGTAAATTTTGCCGCTGAAAGTGGCATTGGTCACCTGCTGGCTGTCCTGATCGACAAACGAAAAGTCCGGAATGGTCGGATAGATCGTGTCGCCAGCGGGCGATAAGCTGCGGTTGCCCAGGATGGGCAATGGGCGGGAAGGGGTATTGCAGGACCACAGGGCGCTCAAAGCCAGTCCCAGAACGATCAGGTATTTCATTTTGCCGTGGTTGTCAGTGTTTCACCTGCACGCAGGGCGTCGCAGATGTTGCGGTGATTTTGTTCGATCAGTTTCTTCTGGTTTTCCAGATAGGCTTTGGCGTCGGGCGATTTGCTATCGGGCGCCTGGTAGTTTTTCATCCAGTTCATCATCTCGTCTTCGGCTGTCTTCATGCGAGCCAGCACAACGACAATGCTGTCGTGCCGCGAAGTCAGGGAGTCGATGCTCATCATTTCTTTTTTGAGCTGGCGGCCGATCCTGTTCATTTTAGCCATATCCTGCATGGCTTCATCGTGGATGTATTCCGTTTCTTTTTGAAGGCCGATCACCTCGGTTTGTTGCCGGTCGCATTGCGTCAGCGCAAGGAGCGAAATGGGTAACAGGATGAATAACAGCAATTTGGATGGCATAACTTAATTTTTGAGTAAACAACATCCGGGCATTTTACGGAGAGTTTCAACGGCACATTCGGCCGACAGGCCGAGCCTTTTTCTCCCCTCTGATACCGCCGGCTGGCAAAGGTAGCAGTCGCAACACAGCCCGGCCAAATCCTGTTGAGCGCGTTTTGCTAATTTTGCGGCATTCTAAATTCCGCACCATGCTCCTTGCCATCTCACCCATCGACGGTCGCTATGCCGACAAAACCCGCGAACTGACCGATTTTTTCAGCGAATACGCGCTCATTCGCTACCGGGTTTTCGTTGAAATTCAATACTTTATAGCGCTTTGCCAGTACGGATTGCCCCAACTGGAATCCTTCGATGAAGAACGTATCGACGACCTGAACGCCATTTTTGAACATTTCAGCGCTGCCGACGCCGAGTACGTCAAAACCATCGAACGCACCACCAACCATGATGTTAAAGCCGTGGAATATTTCCTCAAGGAGCGTTTCGATGAATTGGGGCTGGGCGAATTGCGCGAGTTCATTCACTTTGGCCTCACCTCGCAGGACGTCAACAACACGGCCATGCCCCTGCTCCTCAAAAATGCCCTGGAGCAAGTGTATTATCCGCTTTTGCAAAGGCTCAGAGACCAGTTGCATCAATTCGGGCAAGACTGGGCCCGGGTGCCCATGCTGGCCCGCACCCACGGACAGCCGGCTTCGCCGACCCTGTTGGGCAAGGAGTTCGAGGTGTTCGTAGCAAGGCTTGACGGCCAGTTGGCCTTGTTGCGCGCCATCCCGCATTCCGCCAAATTCGGCGGCGCTACGGGCAATTTCAACGCCCATGTAGCCGCCTATCCCGATTACGACTGGCACCGCTTCGGCGACGACTTCGTGCGCGAATTCCTCGGCCTTGAACGCTTCCGGCCTACCACACAAATCGAACCGTACGACTACCTCGCGGCGCAATGCCAGGCCATGAGCCGGATCAATACCATCCTGCTCGACTTTTGCCGCGACATCTGGACCTACATTTCCATCGAATATTTCCGCCAAAAAACCGTGGCCGGCGAAGTTGGTTCTTCGGCCATGCCCCACAAGGTCAATCCCATCGATTTTGAAAATGCGGAGGGCAATCTGGGCATCGCCAACGCTGTTTTTCAACATTTTGCCGAAAAACTGCCCCTCAGCCGCCTACAACGCGACCTGACCGACTCGACCGTACTGCGCAACCTTGGAGTGCCCATCGGACATTCGCTCATCGCCTTCAAATCCATCCTGAAAGGGCTGGGCAAACTGACCCTCAACGAGGGCAAACTTTACGACGACCTGGAAGACAACTGGATGGTGGTGGCCGAAGGGATTCAGGTAATTTTACGCCGGGAAGCTTATCCCCAGCCCTACGAAGCCTTGAAAGCGCTGACCCGCGGCCGCGCTGTGGTCACCCGTGAAGACCTGCACGACTTTGTGGACGGCCTGGACATAAGCGAAGAGGTAAAGGAAGAATTGAAACGACTCACCCCGCACAACTATGTCGGGGCATAAAACCACCCGTTTTACATCAAAAAATGATGACAACCATGTTGAAACATCTTCTTTTTCTCCTGCTTTTCGCGCTTTGCGGAACCGGCCTCGGCGCACAAAGTTTTCAAAACGGGCCGGTACTCGACCTGAACCTTGGGCTGGGATTCCCGACCGGCGAATACAGCGAATCCACCAATGATGTGGGGTTTGGCCTCAATCTGGGTTTGTTTTTCCCGGTCTCCCGCCGTGTGCCTGCACTGAAGGTCGGCCCCGATTTTTCATTTCTCTGGACGGCCTGGGACACCGAACGGATCAACGAACGCATCGAGGTGTCGCTCAACGGCCAGGTGATCGACGTGATTGACCTGCCGTTGCGCATCGAGACGACCAACACCATCATCGGCGGCAACGCTGTTTTTCGCGCCAATGCCCCGATCAGCCCGTATGTCGAACCATACGTACAGGGACTTATCGGTTTCCGGCGTTTTGCCACGACGGTGCGCATCTACGACGAATCGACAGAAGGATTCTTCGACACCGATGAAAACGGAGAGATCACCCACAGCACGCCCTTGCAAGACTGGGTATTCAGCTACGGCGCAGGCGCCGGACTCCAGATCAAACTCAACCGCCAGGTGTTCCTGCATCTGGGCGCCAACTACCTCCTGGGCGGCGAAGCGGAGTATTACACCAAGGAAGATGTCAAAAACTTCCGGTTCAATTTTGTGGGTAATACGACCAATTTCGACCCCAACAACCTCAACAAGAACGATCTCCAGCTCGATGCCCGCCCCAGCCGCTCGAAAACCAATATGGTGCAGGCCAATATCGGCGTCACGGTGCTGATCGATGAACTTTAAACGGCTGAAACCATGAACTGGCGACTTTCGCTTCTGCTGCTCTGCGCCGCACAGGCGGTGCTGGCCGACAACCCGTTCAAGGTGGTAGGCTACCTGCCGGCCGGCCGTTTCGATATGATCGACGAGCTGGCCTTTCACCGGCTCACCCATGTCAACCTTGCCTTCGTCAATCCCGATAATTCGGGCAACCTGAGCTGCGAAGGCGCCGATGTCGGGCCGGTTGTGGCCAAAGCGCATCAGTATGGTTGCCAGGTATTTATGTCGCTTGGCGGAGGCTATCTTACCCCCGAAGCAGAAAGCGCATGGGCGATCGAGACGCTGCCGGCCAACCGGCCTGCTTTCATCGCCAAACTGGTTCAATACGTTCAGCAACACGATCTGGACGGCGTGGACGTGGACCTCGAATGGCAATATGTGCACGACTGGTACAGCCCGTTTATCCTCGAACTGAAGGCGGCGCTTGCACCGCTGAACGTCTCCCTGACGGCGGCACTGCCCGGCTCCTACCGTTATCCGGAAATCAGTCCGGCCGCCCTGGCTGCCTTCGACTGGGTCAATATGATGGCCTACGACCTGACGGGCCCCTGGGCCCCGGCCAACCCGGGGCAGCACTCTCCTTACGACTGGGCCGCTTCCTGCATCCCCTACTGGGTTGCACAGGGTGTTTCCGCGGATAAACTGACCCTCGGCGTTCCGTTTTACGGCTACGATTTCGGGCTGTCGCCCGTCGGCGCTTTCACTTACGGCGAAATCGTCGGCGAAGACCCCGCCAATGCCATGCTTGACATGTCGGGCATGCGTTTCTGGAACGGCATTCCGACCATACAGGCGAAAACCCAGCTGGCGCTGGACCAACTGGCCGGCGTCATGATCTGGGAGATCGGCGGCGATGCATTCGGCGCCGACAGTGTGTACTCGCTACTGAAAGTTATCGACGAAATAGCGGGAGAAGCCGCGCTCTCGGCAACGCAAGCAGGCGTGCCCCGTCTTGAGGTGTATCCCAATCCTGTGCAGGGAAGCCTGTTCGTCCGTTCCTCCGAAGGAATGCCGGGGCTTGCAAGGGTGTACGACCTGCGCGGAGAACTTCTTCTGGAAAAAAACGATCCGGGAAGCGAAGTGCTGGAGCTGGATGTCTCCGCCTTGCCTCCCGGACCGTATTTGCTTTGCGTGGCAACGGACAATGCCGTTCAACGCGTCAAGTTTATTCGTTTCTGATGCGGTTGCGCGCTCAAATTTTGACCATTCGACCTGCGTAACTGCTTTTTTCGCCTTTGATTTTGACAAAATACAAACCGGCCGGCAGGCCAGCGGTCTGCAGTCGTACCTGATCGGTTTCAATTCGGTATTCGGCGTCAACGGGTTGCCCGGCGCTGTTGAACACCTCGATGCTCAGGGCTTTGTCGCCGGGCAACAAGGCCGTGGCCTGGTCCGACACGGGGTTGGGCGCCAGGCGCAGGATTTGTGTACGGGCGGCTTCGCCGGTTGCCGAGCTGACCGGCGCATCGAAGCGGGTGCCGCTGTTGAGCACCTCGCCAGTAGTCAGGTTTTGTACGAAAGCAACGACATACACTTCGCTGGCCACCCATGCGGAAGCGATGGTGTAGTCGTAGGTGTATTCGATTTCCTGACCGGCTGCGGGCGGCTGGAATGCTCCGCCGTCGAGCGCGGGCAGCATTTTGCGAAAGACGTTGTGGTGTACCGTTTCACCGTTCGGAGCGTTGTAGTTCACGGTTTTTTCCACCACGGCGGCGAAAATGCGGTAGTTGCCGGTGGGTATTGTGGCCCAGCTTTTGGCTTTGATCTTCACCGTGCGGGCATTTCCGGCGCCGGTTTCGGTGACGCTGAGCGACAAGGGGCTGGTTTCACCGATTTCGGCCGTCAGCAGCGCCTGCGACAACAAAGTGCCACTGACCGGGGCGAGTGAACCGTTAACAGCCACGCGCGGGGTACCGTTGATGCTGTAAATACTGGCGCGTCCGGCATTTTCCGAGGGGTTGTCGAGGTAAAAAATACAGGTGTTGTACGGAATCGGCGGGTGGTAGGCGATGTGGTGCACATCGTTGGGGTAGTCGTCGATCAGGTTGTAAAAAGCCGGATTTTTGCTGGCGCAGATCGGGCATTTCGAATTGGTAAAATGTTCGAGCAGCACGTATTTTTTGGGCAGGTTCTGGGCATCGAGACCAAGGCAGAACAGAAGTAAAAGCGGGAGTGCGATATTTTTCATGTTAAAAAAGCGGTGGTTGTTTGGGCAAATTTAGTCCCCCGATCCGGCATGAGCGGGTTAAAGGTGGCTGAAATGTCGGGCGGGTTACTTTGTTTTTTATCGGTAAAGGGGTTTGTTCAAGGGTATAAGCAAACCCCTACGCGCTGTAAAACCTTCTTTCATCTGGCCGGAAGGCCGTAAGTTTGCCGCCATTGATCGTCAAACCAAACATCAGTTAACCGTTCTATGCTCTTGCTGTCGATGCCCGATTTTACGAGCGGCGCCGTGTGGATCAGCCTGCTTACCCTGACTTTTCTCGAAATCGTACTCGGGGTGGATAACATCATTTTTCTCTCCATAGTCTCCTCCAAACTGCCTGCGGAACAACAACCCAGGGCGCGCAATATCGGCCTTATACTGGCCATGCTGCTCCGTGTTGTAATGTTGTTCGGCATTACCTGGATCATGTCGTGGGAACGGGTGCTAATTCCGCTCGACTTTCTCACCCAATACGACGATACGCATCCCGGCGAGCACGCCGGCCTCACCGGGCAGGGCCTTATTCTGTTGATCGGCGGTTTGTTTTTGTTGTGGAAAGCGACGACCGAGATACACCACAAACTGGAATCGCCCAACGAAAACGACGACCCCAAGGTTGGCGGCGGTAAAGCCGCGTTCAATCAGGTGGTGATGCAGATTGCGGTCATCAACATCGTTTTTTCCTTCGACTCCATCCTCACCGCCGTGGGCATTGCCGACAACCTCTGGGTCATGATCATCGCGGTGGTGCTGTCGGTGCTGATAATGATGACCTTTTCCGGCCCGGTCAGCAAATTCGTCAATCAGCACCCTACGGTGCAGATGCTCGGTCTTGCCTTCCTCATTCTCATCGGCTTTTCGCTGGTGGCAGAAGCCGCGCATTCGGGCCATGTGCTCGCAGCCGAAGTACCCAAAGGCTACCTGTATTTCGCCATTTTCTTTTCACTTTTTGTCGAAATGCTCAATATACGCATGCGTCGCAAATCGCAAAAACCGGTGCAGCTGCACGGTCCCGGCGAAGTGGCAGCCCGGCGCGGATTGCTCGACGAAGACCTGCTCGACGACAAATAATGGATCGGCTATCTGTCCCCCAAGCATATTGACATATTGAACTTCATGGAAATACAACTTGACCGCGACCTGGTCTTTTTCGATGTCGAAACGACCGGCCTGAATGTGGTTCGCGACCGCATCGTCCAGATTGCCCTGGTCAAACTGCACCGCGACGGCAGTCCCCCGGCGGAATTTTCGACCCTCGTGAACCCCGGCATCCCTATTTCGGAGGAGGCGATGGCGGTGCATGGCATCACGCCGAAAGACCTGGCCAACAAGCCGTCTTTTCGTCAGCTGGCTCAGAAAATCTGGGATTTTATCGGCGACAGCGATCTGGCGGGCTACAATTCCAACCGTTTCGATGTGCCAATGCTGATGGAAGAATTCGCCCGTGTCGGAATGGAGTTCAGCCTGGTCAAACGCCGTCTGATCGACGTGCAGCGCATTTTTTACAAAATGGAGCCGCGCACGCTAAAAGCAGCCTATCGCCTCTACTGCAATGCCGAACTGACCGATGCGCACGACGCCCTGGCCGATGTAAAAGCCACAATCGAGGTGCTCAAGGGGCAGCTCGCCAGGTATGAAGGCAAAGACCTGCTGGACGAAGACGGCAATATTGTGCCGACGCCGGTCAAAAACGACATGCAGGTGCTGCACGACTTTACCAACGACCTCAATTTCCTCGATGCCACGCAAAAACTGCGGGTGCAACCCGACGGAAAGGTGGTGTTCAATTTCGGGAAATACATGGGGCAGCCGGTGATGGATATCCTTGCCAAAGACAAAAATTACTATTTCTGGATGCTCGAACGCGAGTTTTCGTCCCAATTCAAACAGATCATCAAGCAAATGATGAAAGACCTTGAAAAGGGGCAACGATGAGCGTAGAAATGCGTTATTAGAAGTCATCCGGGTTGTCCCGCATCATTGCCATGAAATCAGTATTCAGCGCCAGTTTGGCGGGGCCTCTGGCCTTCCTTTTTCTCGTCGTTTTTTCTGCCTGTTACGAACCCAAAAAAGGCTGCCTCGACATTGAGGCCGTCAATTTTGACGCCACTGCCGATGAAAACTGCTGCTGCAACTACCCGCGGCTTTTTGTCCGGCTCGAACACCGCTACGACACCCTGACTTTTCGGGAAGGAGATGCGTATCCGCAATCCTCCGGGCACTGGTTTCGGCTGCAGAAAGTCATCTTTTACCTCTCCGATTTCAAGGTCTTCCGCAATTCGGATGTGTTTGGCGTGACAGACAGCCTTAAAATGAAGGTTTTCGGACCTGCCACCGCCGATACGCTCGAACAATACCTGACCAATGACTTTGTGCTGGTACGCCGTACGCCGCTGGAATTTGCTGCCGGCGCTTTTCCGGAAAGCGGTACCTTCGACCGCGTTCGTTGTCGCCTTGGCCTGCCCGATGCTGCTCAATCGGTCATCCCCGGCAAAGCGCCTGCCAATCACCCCCTGTCGGAACAACCCGAAAAACTCTGGCTCGATCGTACCCGGGGGTTCGAAGCCATGCGGATCATTTTCAATCGCGATACGCTCGGCGCCACCGCTCCCGACACCCTTACGTTAGCAAGGCCTGATTTTGACAATTTTATGCTCGAAGGTTCAGGAACATTCGTACACGAGTCGGGTTATGATTTTTATGTGTTGCTCGTTGCGGATTACAAGGCCTTGTTTCAGGATGTCGATTTGACCCAGGGCAGCCCGGCCAGCTGGAAAGCGCAAATTGTCGCCAACTTGCAGAATGCGCTGCAGATACAGGATTAAAATACAGCCACTTTTGTCCGGCTTCTTAAACATATTTAAACATGAAAAACTACTGGCTTTTAGCACTGCTTGCCCTCGCGCTGGGCGCCACCGGTTGCAAGGACGATAACGACAGCGACCCGCAGGCGCCGTCGTTCAACCTCAACTTTCACGCGACCTACAATGGCTCCGCAATCGAAAAATACAAGTCCTATCCCTACGGTAGCATGCAGGTGCGGTGGACGCGTTTCAACCTCTTCGTCTCCGATGTCACCCTGCTGAAAGGGAGCGAAGCTGTTGCCCATACCGAAATTGCCTACCTGAATTTTACGCCCGACGACGCGAGCGGCAATGAAACCAAAACCGTGACCCTGGGCGCGCCCGTTCCAGCCGGCGATTACACTGGTATTCGGATTGGTTTTGGTGTAAAACCTGCATTGAACGCCAAAAAACCGGCCGATTACGCCACCAACCATCCGCTCTACAACGAATCGGAATACTGGCCGGGCTGGTCGAGTTATATTTTCTCGAAACTCGAAGGCGGAGCCGATACCGACAACAACAACACTTTCGATCTGGACCTCGTGTTTCACTGCGGCGGCAACCAGACTTACAAAGAGTTCACCTTCAACCATCCCTTCACCGTGGGAGAAAACGGCGGAAACATGGACATCGACCTCGATGTGCTGAAACTGCTGACCTTCGACGGGCAATTGTTTGATATCGTTACCACGCCGACCACTTCTCACGGACAATCCGGCGTCGATCTGATGGAAGATTTGCAGGACAATTTTGACAATGCAACTGTATTGCATTGATTTTCAAAATGAAACCAGGGCTCATCCTTAAATCAAACATCTTGCCATGAAACGTTTCGGCGTACTATTACTTCTGGCGGCCTTGCTCGGCTACACAGCCTGCAAACCGGACGACCCCGGACCGTCGCAACCCGGAGCATGCGATCTGACGGGAATCCCCTACAACCCGCAGACCTACGTCATCCCCAAACCCGACTCTTTCCCGGCCATTCCCATTCCGGCCGACAACCCCACGACCCTCGAAGGGGTGCAACTGGGCAGGATGCTGTTTTATGACCCGATCCTGTCGGGCGACAGCACACAGTCCTGCTCGTCGTGCCACTTGCCGGCTGGCAATTTTACCGACAACAAAGCGACCAGCAAGGGTATTCAGGGTCTCAACGGACGCCGCAGTGCCATGGCACTGCTTAATGTTGCGTACAGTACGAAAGGATTTTTCTGGGACGGCCGCGCGGCGACGCTGGAAGAACAGGTGCTCAAACCCGTGGAAGACCCGATTGAAATGCACAATACCTGGGTCAATGCCATGGAAAAACTCCGGCATCATCCCGACTATCCCACTTATTTCCGGCAGGCATTCGGCATTTCGGACTGCAGCGAAATGAACAAGGAGCAAGCCGGCCGCGCCATGGCGCAATTTATCCGGACCCTGGTCAGCAGCGGACAATCCAAATACGACCTGTGGCGCAAGGGCGAAGTGGAGTTTACCGATGAGGAGTTGAATGGCTACATCATGTTTTTCGACCGCGGGCGCGACCTGGGCTACAACCTGCCCGACGCCCAGTGCTTTCACTGTCATGGCGGCGAAACCTTCACGACCAACAGCTATTTCAACAACGGCCTCGACTCGGTTGCCAGTCTCGACGACTTTATCGACAAAGGACGTGGTGAAGTGACCGGCAACCGTTACCACAACGGGCAGTTTCGTTCGCCTGGCTTGCGCAACATTACGCTTTCAGCGCCTTACATGCACGATGGCCGTTTTCAGACCCTCGAGGAAGTGTTGGTGCAATACAGCGACAACGGCTTCGGGGTTGAAAATGAAGACCCGTTCATCCGCCAGATCGGTTTCCCGGTCGGCAACGGGCAATATTCCGGCCTGACGCTTTCGCAACAGAAAGACATCATTGCTTTCCTGCATACCCTGACCGATACGGTCTTTATTCACAACCCTCTGCACCAGAATCCTTTCTGACCGATTCTGTCGCCCGGGACTGTGTTGCGCCCTGTCGAGGTATAAAATTCGGGTACCGCTCAAAAGGCCCCCGATTTTTACACCGCGGCAGGGCGCAATTGTTTCCGCTAAAAAAGTGGCCGCTTTTTTGCAGTACCTTTCAGCGCTAATCCATTCCGCGCCTTTGCGGCGACGGCCAATTGTTTTCATCCCATGCATTACACGTACCGACTTACCATCATTGCCCTCTTTTGGGCCAGCCTCGCACAGGCTCAAATCAGTGAAGGCGGTTTGCCTTTTTCCTTGCAAAGTGCACATTACCAACAATTTGCTTCCAAAACGCCGCCGGCGAAAGTATTGCCTCCTCCCGATTTGCGCGAAGTGCGCGAACAGGATGCGGCCATGCCCTGGCACGGGCGGTTTGCGGTGCCCGTAGCCGCCGACATTTCTCCGCAGCAACAGGGCTTCTGGACCGAACTGCCCAATGGCGACCGGCTTTGGCAATGCGACGTGGTGTGCCCCGAAGCGCTAGGGCTGGTACTGTTGTTCGATTCGTTTCGACTGCCGCCCGGCGCGAAATTTTTTGCCTACACCCCCGACCAGCATCGCATCTATGGCGCCTACACGGTTCAAAGTTGTCAGCCTTCCGGCAAGTTTACCATAGGCGTGCTTCCCGGCGCTACGGCGCGGCTGGAGTTGTACGAGCCGTCAGGGGTAAAGAACCAGTCGGTTGTGCACCTCAACCGGGTCGATTACGCCTACGACCGCGCTGCCCTGGCGGAAGGCGATCCGGCAGCCGCCGCCGATTTTGGCGAATCGCTGCCCTGCAATATCAATGTCAACTGCACGCAGGGCGCCAACTGGCAACAGGAGAAAAAAGGCGTGGCCCGTATCCTGATGGTGTTCAACGGCAATGGTTTGGGACAAAATGCGGGCTCTGCCTGGTGCTCCGGCACCCTGGTGGCCAATACCGGCGGAACGGGCGATCCGTATTTCCTGACTGCCCACCACTGCCAGATTCTGCTGACCGCCCCCGATTTTCAACAGTGGAAATTTGATTTTCACTATGAATCCCCAGATTGCAACAACCCCCTTACCGAGCCGGTGCCCAAATCGGTTTTGGGTTGCGAAAGCATAGCATTTCGTGCGGAAACCGATTTTTTACTGCTCAAACTCAACCCGGTCCCCTCGTCCTACGGCTTGTATTTCAACGGATGGGATCGCAATACAAGCCCCAATGTAAGCAGTACAACCTTCATTCACCATCCTTACGGCGACATCAAAAAAATCACTGTTGACAACCAGCCGGCAGTCGTATTCCAACAGTCGCTCAACTGGGGCGCCCAGTTCGGGATCAGCCCCGCCAACAGCCACTGGAAGACAATCCCCGATGCCGGCGTTTTTCAACCCGGCTCATCGGGCTGCCCTTTGTTTAATCCCGACAAACGCATCGTCGGCCAACTGCACGGCGGCAGCTGGAACCAGATGAATGAATGCCTCGACAATGTGGCGTATTTCGGGCGATTCGACCTGTCCTGGAGCCAGGGCGCGGCCCCGAACACCCGCTTGAAAGAATGGCTCGACCCCGGCAATACGGGCGTCCTTACCCAAAACGGCTACCCGCAGCCTATTCCGCCAACCAAAGCCATCGGCGGCAGCATTCAGACATTCTGGGGCGCGCCCATGGAAGGCGTGGGTGTGGCGGTGAGCGGCAGCGTGGTGGATACTGTGACGACCGATGCGAGCGGGTTGTACAGTTTTCCGGAGTTGCCGGCGGGCGGCACCTACGTCATTACGCCGTTTCGCGATGTCAACGACATCAACGGGTTGAGCACCTTCGATCTCGTCCTTTTCTCCAAACATATTCTCGGAATCGACCCGCTCAATTCGCCGTGGAAGATCATTGCCATCGATGTGAACCACAGCAATTCTTCCACCACATTCGATATCGTGGAAACCCGGAAATTGCTGCTGGGCATTTATTCCACGTTCCCCAACAATACTTCGTGGCGTTTTTTCAAATCGGACTGGACCTTCGACGACCCGACCCTGCCGTTTCAAAACCTGCCACCTGAAAACCTGCAGTTTTTTAATTTGCAGGACAATGTCCTGAATGCAAGTTTCCTGGGCGTGAAAACCGGCGACGCCAACAACACTGCCAATCCCGGACAATAAAAGAAAACCAGGGGCTGGAGGATTGATTTTGTTGCGAAGCGTGTCAACTTTGCGACCCGTTTCACATTTTTCCCAACCTAACTTGTTCCATGAAAAAATCCCCGTTCAAACATACCGTCAGGGAACGCTTCCTGCGCTATGTGCAGATCGATACCCAAAGCGACCCCAACAGTCCGACAACCCCCAGCACCGAAAAACAAAAGAACCTCAGCCGTGTGCTGGTGGAAGAACTCCAGGCGATGGGCATCGCCGATGCCGAGCTCGACGAGTATGGCTACGTTTATGCCACCATTCCGGCCAATACGGATAAAAAAGTGCCCGTTCTGTGCTTTTGTTCGCACGTCGACACTTCGCCTGATTGTTCGGGAGCAAATGTGAAACCCATCGTATGGGAGAACTACAAAGGCCAGGACCTGGCCCTGCCCGACGACCCGAATGTCGTCATCCGAAAGTCGGAGCACGACGACCTGGCCCACCAGATCGGCAACGACATCATCACGGCCAGCGGCGCCACCTTGCTGGGCGCCGACAACAAATCAGGCGTGGCCGCCATCATGGACGCTGCACATATTCTGCTGAATAACAAGCAGATCAAGCACGGGAAAATCCGTATTCTGTTTACGCCCGACGAGGAAATTGGCCGCGGCGTCGACAAGGTGAATATCAAAAAACTAGGCGCCAAGTACGGCTATACCATCGACGGTGAAACAGCCGGCAGCATCGAAGACGAAACGTTCAGCGCCGACGGCGCCGTCATCACGGTGGAAGGCGTGTCGGCCCACCCCGGATTTGCCAAAGGCAAAATGGAAAACGCCCTCAAGATCGCTTCACGCATCGTCGCCAAATTTCCCGACAAGCTCAGCCCGGAACATACCGAGGGCAAGGAAGGGTTTATTCACCCCGTGCATATCGAGGGCAATCTCGAACGCGCCACGATCAAACTCATCATCCGTGATTTTTCGGATGCCGGCCTCAAACGGCATGCGCGTACCCTGCAAAAGATCGTGGACGGCGTGCTCAAAAGCTTCCCCAACAGCCGCGCAACCGTAACCGTCAGCGAGCAATACCGCAATATGGGCAAAGTGCTGCGCCGTCATCCGCAAGTAGTGGCCTATGCCATCGAAGCCTTGCAGCGCGCAGGGTACGAAAAGCCGCTCAAACGCTCGATCAGGGGCGGTACCGACGGCTCACGCCTGTCTTTCATGGGGCTTCCGTGCCCCAACCTGTTTGCCGGCGAACACGCTTTCCACTCGCGCCAGGAATGGGTATCGGTACAGGATATGGAGAAAGCCGCCGAAACCATTGTCCGACTGGCCGAACTCTGGGAAGAAAAAGCCGACCAAGCGTAGAATTTGTGTAAAATTAACCTTCCGGGTGACCCGCATCAATGCGCTTCGTCTGAAGCGGGATTACATTTGTACGTCTATTTGCATTCACCAAAAACACGACATAACATGGAAAAGAACTTTTGGGATAACCTCTCCGACACGGCCAAGGCCGCTTTTGAAAAAGCCGGCATCGAACTGGGCGAACTCAAAAACGCCGCTGGCGAAAAATGGGCCGAGCTCAGTGAAAAAGCCGAAAAACTGGCCGCTGAGGGCAATGCCGAAGCCAAGGAAAAACTCGCCGAACTCAAAGCCATGCGCGAAAAACTCGATGCCCATGAAGGCGGCGCTCTGGGCTTTTTGAGCGAAAAGGCGAACGAACTGCTCGGCGAAGCCAAAGAAGAACTCAGCGAAGCTGCCGACAAAGGCAAAGACTTCTGGGACAAAGCCAAAGACTTCGTGTCCGACAAGGTCAACGACGTAAAAGACGCCTTCCAGAAAGAAGAGCCGGGCGCAGAGACCGACGAGTCCAAACCGGCTTAAAGCCCTGTTGTTACGGCATAAAACAAGCGGCGCTTCGGAAATTTCCGAGGCGCCGCTTTATGTTTTAATCAGGACTGGATCTGGAAAAATCAGCCGTTTGCTTTCTTGTGGTCGGCCAGGAATTTTTCGAGGCCGATATCGGTCAGCGGGTGGTTCAGCAGGCCGAGGATGGCGCTCAGCGGGCAGGTTACCACGTCGGCGCCGGCTTTGGCGGCCTGCACGATGTGCAGCGGGTTGCGGATGCTGGCAGCCAGGATGGCCGTTTCGTAGCCCGTGGTGTCGTAGATTTTGTAAATATCCTCGATGAGTTGCATGCCGTCCCACGAAATGTCGTCGATACGTCCGATGAACGGAGAGACGTAGGTCGCGCCGGCTTTGGCGGCGAGGATGGCCTGGCCAGCGGAAAAAACCAGGGTGCAGTTGGTGCGGATGCCGATGTCGGAGAAATGGGCGATGGCTTTGACGCCATCCTTGATCATGGGTACTTTGACCACGATGTTTTCGTGCAGTTCGGCCAGTTTTTTACCTTCTTCGACCATGCCTTTGAAGTCGGTGGAAATGACTTCGGCGCTTACGTCGCGGCCTTCGCCGACGATTTCACAGATGGTGCGATAGTGTTTGAGGATTTCCTTTTCGCCGCTGATGCCTTCTTTGGCCATCAGGGAAGGATTGGTTGTCACCCCGTCGAGGATACCCAGTTCCGCGGCTTCGCGGATGTGGTCGAGGTTGGCAGTATCAATGAAAAAGAGCATAATCGAGAGAAAAAGCGCCGAACACACCGCTACGACCACATATCCTTGCTGCGTTTCCGCCCTGGGGAGGTTTTGCAGGAGCTGGTCGTCCGGCGCGCCGCAAAGTTACGACAGGTTTTCCGTGATTTCAAAGTCCTCTTAAAAATGAGATGCCCTTAGCGCTTCAAATATTTTTTTTGCCAGAAATACGGCGAGAAACCAACATCAAGGCACAGTTCTCCGTTCCTGAAATGCATCAAAATGCCGTTCTTTGGCACTGCTTTTTATTGCTTTAATCTGCAATCCTGAGTGGGCTGCACTCCTCCGGCTGCACATTTTACCCTAATAAAAAGGCGCCTTGTTTGCCTGGCGCCACCGAAATAGCATGGAAAACAAGATTTCCGATTATCCCGCCGCCTCCGTATCTCCGGCTTTTACTGCCCAGGACCACGCGCTTAATGCCCCGACATACAGTGGCGCTGCGCTCAACTGGCTTCATTCTGCGCCGGCTGCGCCCGATCTGGCGGATATTTTTACCCTGAATGCCGGGGAATTTGCCATCAAATGCATCCACGGACTGGTTGAACAAAGAACTTTTGAAATCCCTGTGGAGGCTCAGCACCCCGCGGCGGAGTGGTTCAACCATTTTTACTTCGAAGCCCGCAACCGCGAAAAGGTGTTCGGCACCAAAAACCTGGGCATCGGTTATCCCATTCTTCAGGGACGGGCAGGCCGCCACGAGCTTTTTGCGCCCCTGTTTGTCTGGCAGATTCAGCTCGAACCTCATGCCCAGCATACCGATAACTGGCTGGTTTTACGCACGGAACAACATTTCGTGCTGCCCAATTACCCGCTTTTCCACTTGCTCGACTCGCTGCACGGCACCCGCTATTCCGAACGGGCCAGCCAGCTGGCGGAGGGCCGCAACCTGAATGCCTCACAGATGGCTGCCCTGGCGGAGGAAATCCGCGCCATGCTCAACTGGTCGGAAGCCGGATTGCCGCTCGGCGTGCAGCCCTGTCCGGCCAGCGATGAAGGCGGCCGCGCCAGTCTGCGATGGTCGGCCGTGCTGGGTATTTTCCCCGACTTGCCCCAAACCACCCTGACCAACCCGCCCGTCGTGGCGCCGGGTTTGCCGGCAGGGGAGCAGGACTGGAAGCATACCCTGACCCTGCTGCCGCTCGATCCTTCGCAACGAACGGTGTTGCAGGATGTTCAGCGTCAGGCGCTTACGGTGGTGGAGGGCGCTTCAGGCAGCGGAAAAACCTACCTGATCTCCGCCATTGCCATGAACGCCCTGGCCAATGGCAAAAAATGTCTGGTCGTATCGAAAAGCATCAATGCGCTGCGGCGCGCACAGAAATATATCGTGGAAAAAGGCATCGGCGACCTCTCTTTTGTGCTGCGCGATATCCACAGCGATCACCTGATGCTGACCGATATGCTGCGGATGGCCGCCGAAAACAAAAGCAAACTGACCTACGATGAAGAGGTTTTCAAAGCTGTTTTGAATAAAACGCTGCGCGAACAAAGCAAACTCGACGATGCCTGGGAAGAACTACACACCCCGCTGTTCGGAGGCCAAAATTTTACCGATACTGTCGGCCGTTTCCTGCGTGCCAACCGCATGGAAGGCAAGGAGTTACTCGTCAGCCAGCTGAACCCGTCCGATTTTTCCTTCACCCAGGAAGAATTCGACGGCATCCACGCTGCCATCTATGCCAGCGAGCCGCTTTTCCGGCGTTTTCCGACCCTTTCGCACCCGCTGGGGCGCCTGAAATTTCACATTTTTACAGACAACGACGCCCGAAAAGGGCTGCAATGGACCGAACAACAGGTCGGTTTGCTGCTCGAACAGGCCACGGCACTGCACCACCGCTATATTACCAAAACCAACGAATACACTGAGGCGCTGCTCGATCATTACGAGCAACATTATACCGAACTGGCGGCCATGACGAAACGCATCCGCGACGGACTCGAAGACGGGGTCAACCGTTTCGGCGCCGATTTCGAAAAGCCGGCTTCGACTACCGAAAAGCTGTACGGCGTTTTTTCCGACAAATACAAGCAGATTCTTGCAGCCAAGGAAGAACTGGGCGCCGCCTTCGACGAACTCCGCAAGGCGTATGCGCTGCGCAAATATTTCGAATTTGATTTTCCGACCGGCTTCGACAACCGCAACCTCAAAAAGATCGCCGAACTAACCAAGGATTTTGAAGCCTCGCTCCGCCTCTGGCGCCGGCGCATCCCGGCTGTCGTGCGCGAAGATGTGCGCCGCCTCAATGGCAAAAGCATCCACGGCGACCTCGATTTCAAGGAGCAGATTCGCTACCTCGAAGACGAAATGGATGTTTTTCTCGAAGAATTCAACGTTGCAGGCCTGTACGAAGACAAACTTCGGCACGAAATGCTGACCATCCCCAAACGGCAGGAATTTCTCGAAGATGTGATCAGCCGGCTGGAAGAAACCCGCTTTTATTTGCGCGATTTCGAAGACTTCTACATCTGGCAAAAGCACTGGCTCGGGCTCAAACCTGCCGAACAAAAGGTCGTTCGAGCGCTGTGCAAGATCAAGCCGCACAACTGGTCGGCCGCTTTCGAAAGCTGGTACCTCCACCACTGGCTGCAAAATGAATACAACCCTGGGCTGTTGTGGGACGAACGCACGCTGAACGCCTACTCCGGCGCCGCGCGCGAATTGCGCAACATTTTGCCTGCCCAGATCAGCACCCATTGGCAAGGCCGGAAAACAAAGGCGCTGAAAGCCTTGAAATCCGGCGACTCGAATGCCTACAAAACCTGGTTTGGCAAAAACAACCGGACCCTTTCAGCGTCGTTACGCGCCGACGACCTGTTCAGCAAACACATCGAACCGTTGACGGAGACCTTGCCGGTACTGCTCGTGACGCCACAGGTGGCGCTCGACGTGGTCAAGTCTTCCAACATGCTCTTCGATGTGGTGCTGGTGGACGAGGCGCACAATATTTCCAAACAGGAATGTTACCACCTGTTCGACATGGCGAAAAACCTGGTCGTGCTGGGCGATTCCAAGCAGGATATGACGCCGTTTGCAGAAGATGATTTTCTCGAATTTTGCAAAGGCCTGGGCGGCAAAACGCATCTGCTGGAATACCAGCATCAGGATGCGCCCGAAGAATGGATCGAATTCAACCGGATTGCCTTCGAAACGCCGTTCAAACGCCTGCCTTCCGGCCACAGCGCACAGGATGTCACGGTCGTAGCCAATGTGGAAGGCCGTTATGACGAACAGGCGCGGATCAATGAGACCGAAGCGCGACAGGTGATCGACTGGCTGAATCTCATCGAGCCCACAGCCGCCAAAACCTACCCGGTCGTCGGGATTGCCTGCGCCACTGTGCAGCAGCGCGATCTGATCGCCAGTCAGCTGCTCAAAATCCGGCAGCGCAAACTGCCGGGCCATGAAAAAATTCAGCAATTGCACCTCAATGGCCTGGGCGTATATCAGTTCGCCGAGTTGCAGGGTCAACATGTGGATGTACTGATTATCTCCCTGACGCACGGCATGACCGACGCGCAGGGCACTTTGACCCGCGATTTGCATTTTTGGAATACGCTTCTGGGAATCAATCAATTGCACGTGGCTCTGACACGCGCTACCCAGAAAATGTTTATCGCGCATTCCATCCCGCCTGGCTTGTACAAGGTCTTGTCGGCCGACCGGAAATTCCTCGGCACCTGCATCCTGTCGCACCTGGTCACCTTTGCCGAGTACGTTCAAAAAGGCGAAAAAGCAGCGGCGCAGGAGCAGCTGGAGAACATGAAAGCCCTGTTGCACTATCCCGACGAACCGTTCACCGCCACTGTTTTTCAGGAGGAGGTTGAACTGGCCCTGCGCCCCTATTTTGAAACCCAGCAACTGCGCCGGAATGCCGTGGTGGGCGGCGTGGCCGTGCCGCTGGCCGTACAAAACGACGGCGCTTTTGCCAGCATCCTGTTGTTCGACGGCGTGCTGACGCCCTCTCCCGTCCCTTCCTATGAATGGGAGGAAAAAGTGCAGCAGTATTTTGTCAAAAAAGGAATCGGCTACGTGCCCACTTACGCGGTGCAGTGGTGGCGCAGTCCGAAACAGGAGGCGCGGAAATTGGCCAGCCGTTTGTTGCGGCAAGAGCCCGATAAAAAATCCTGAATATCAATGCAATAGTTTGTTTGGCCGGAACGAGGGGCACCCCTCGTTCCGGCTTTTTTATGTCTTTACCTGTTTTTTGGTATGATTTTTTGTGAAGGGTCGTCCATCAGTTAATCCAACGATCAACACAACCGATATACGATGAGAAAACATTTCCTGAACCTCCTGACGATCCTGCTTTTATCCCCCCTGATTTTGGGGGCCCAAAACCGCGAGTACCCCAACGCCCTCCATGTCAAATTCAACCTCAACGACTACAGTATGCTCAACGGGGACGAGCTGCGCGTCGGCGAAGGTTTTGAATTTGCCTATTTCCGCAACATCGCCCCCTTCCTCAATGTCGGCGTGCCGCTCAAACTGGGTATTGCCAAATTGCCCAATACCTCGGGCAATACCGTGACGTTCAGCAGCGACCTGGTTTTTCACATTGAAAACATGCGCAGCGGCGCAAAAGTCGTCCCTTACGCCTTTGGCGGCGCCGGTTATTTTCTGGAAAAATTTGAAAACGGCCACGCGCAGTTTCCCTTTGGCGTGGGCCTCAATTTTCGCCTTTCTCCCTACGGATTTATCAATCTGCAGGGTGAATTCCGCAAAGCCCTGGTCGACGACCGCGACAACCTGCAACTCGGGCTGGGCTTCGTGTACCTCCTCCATAAAGAAGAACCCAAACCCGCCGACACCGACGGCGACGGCACAGCCGACGTGCTCGACCATTGCCCCGACCTGCCCGGCCCGGCAGTAGCCCTGGGCTGCCCGGATGCCGATAACGATGGCATTGGCGACGAACAGGATGCCTGCCCCAACGATGCCGGCCCGCTCGAAACCAACGGCTGCCCCGATCAGGATGGCGACGCCGTGCCGGACAAGGACGACCAGTGCCCCGACCTGGCGGGCCTCATTGCCATGAAGGGCTGTCCCGACACTGACAAAGACGGATTTGCCGACAATGCCGACGAATGCCCCGACCAGCCCGGCCGCTGGAACGGCTGCCCCGATACCGACTTCGACGGCGTGCCCGACAAGGACGATCAGTGCCCCACCGAATCGGGCCCCGCCGAAAACAAAGGCTGCCCGCCGATGGTGGATACCGATAAAGACGGCGTGGCCGACAAAGACGACCGCTGCCCGAATGAACCGGGCACTGCCGACAATCAGGGCTGCCCGCCACCCGCCGATACCGATGGCGACGGCGTGGCCGATAAAGACGACCGCTGCCCGAATGAAGCCGGTTCGGCCGACAATCAGGGCTGCCCTGTAAAAAAAGAATCCGACCGCGACGGCGATGGCGTACCGGATAAAACCGATCCTTGTCCCGATGCTACCGGCGCATTTGGCGGTTGCCCCGATACGGATGGCGACGGCCTGGCCGACAACCTTGACAAATGCCCGACGATGGCCGGCGCCGCAGGCTCCAACGGCTGCCCCGAGGTGAAAAAAGAAACAAAGGAAAAACTGGCTACGGCTACACAGGCTGTGCAGTTCGAAACCGGCAAGGCAAAGCTGAAATCGTCTTCCTACGCGGTGCTCGACGAAATCATTGAAATCTTGCGCCAGTATCCGGATTATAAACTGGTCATCAGCGGCCACACCGACGACGTCGGCGACGAAGATGAAAACCAGGAACTATCCGAACAACGCGCCAAGGCATGCTACGACTACCTCGTTTTCAGGGGTATCAAACCCGAGCGCCTGCGCTATGCCGGCTTCGGCGAATACCGCCCCATCGCCGACAACAAAACCGCCGAAGGGCGCGAACTCAACCGCCGCGTCGAGTTCGAACTGACGACCGAATAAAAAACACAACACGGGTGTTTCATATTACGAGGGTCATGCCGGATTGCCGGTATGACCCTTCGTTTTATTCCCCTGAAAAACAAAAACCGGCAGTTCCACTCAGGATTGCCGGTTTTGCCATACTTCAAAATTAGTTTGGATTAAGCATTCAGATATGAATCAGCCGGTGCGACGAGAAGAAACACCGTCTTAATAATGGGCAAATTTCGACGTCAAAGGTAGGTAGAAAATAGTATTCTACCGCCTTCTCCTTCTTCGCGCGTAGGGGCCCTTTTTGGGCGGAAATGCCCACTCCCGGGCAAAATGCCCCGACAAGACGGACAAGCCTGCCAGCAATCCGCCGATCAGCCCTGTGATCAGGATCAGCGTTCCGCTGCCAATTCCCTGAAAAAGGACGCCGATCCGGGCAGATAAAATGCCGTCGTTGCTCCAGTTATAGAAAAAGGACAAGCCTCCCCACAGCAAAAAACCGGCCAAAAAGCCACCTAAAAAGCCGGCGCGGGCTGAAGACCTGAACCACCAGCCGGCAACAATGCCGATCAGCGCCAGCGCCCACCAGGGCAAGCCCCAGAAAGCGGGCAAGCTGAGCGCGACGATAAATAGCAGGATCAGTAAAGCGTTTCTCATGAGCCTGGAGTGAAGGTTTGGCGCGCAAGAATGCGCGGGTTTTGGTCTTCGGGTTTGGACAAAAAGACGAGTTCGTAGTAGTCGCCGCGGGCCCAGGCATCTACAAAATTATCGTAGTAGCGGCTGCCGGGATTGCCCGATTGGCCGCCCGGATAGACGCCGAGCGCATGCACCGGATTGCTCAATTCGACAATCATGCGCCAGGTGGGGCCGTGGTTGGCCGAAATGGCATTGGGCGAGTTGCGCGAGCCTCCGACGGAAACGTCGAGGCGGCTGAACGCATCCAGCTGGGCCAGGTGTTTGAGGACGAATCCTTTGAAAATATTCCATTGCAGCGAATCGGCGGGCATTTTTCCGGCACGTTCGCTCATCCGCAGAAAGCCTTCGGTCACAATGTCGCCGGCCATCTCCCGCTGAGGCGTATCGGGGTGGTCGAAGAAAATGCTGGCAGAGTCGGTTTCCAGCAAGTCGATGAACCGCCAGGGCTCGGGGAACATAACGGGCATCTTTTTTTTGCGAATTGCCTCCATTTCGTCCCAGGTATGCTGGTAGGTAGAGTCGAACCACATTTCATACAGCGCCGGCGCCTGCGCACCCGGCTCGTAACGGGCGTCCCAGTGTTCGAGTTCTGCAAGCAGCTTTTTATCGCCGGCGCCCAGTTTGCTCCTGTCGACCCGCAGGAGCAGGGCATGCAGGCCGTCTGCGGCGCGTTGACTGTAATTGTCCAGTTGAATGCTTTTCATGCTGTCGAGCGTGATGTCGTGCATGTTTTCGAGCCGCTGATAAATCCTGCGTCCGCGCGACTGATCGAAATTGCCCAGGTAGTAGTAAGGATAGCTGGGAGGTGTCGAATTCTGGTTGGCGGAAAAGACAAACCCGCGCGAGGGGTTGCGCATGGCGGGCAGTTGATCGTTCGGAATGTAGCCCGCCCAGTTGTTGGCGGCAGCGGACCCGTCTTGCACAAAGCGGCCGTGTTCGAACTGCCGAACGGGGAATTTTCCCTGAACAGTGAGGGCAATCGCGCCGTTTCGGGAGGCAAAAGCGACGTTTTGAGACAGGGCTTCCAGCCCCGGAATGGCTTTCCGGTAATCGTCGTAGTTGTGCCCGCTGTCGATGTTCAGAAAGTTAAAAAGCCCGTCCGGGCTCATCGGGTCGTGAATGACGTACCGGTAGGCGCAATCGTGCAGCGGCTGGTCCGGTTTGTCGTACACGACGGGCCCCCAGGCGGTGTAACGCACGGTATCGCGAAGGGTAGCCTGGCCTTTCACTTTTATTTCTTCCACCCTGTATTGCACTGCCTGCGGCTTGCCGTCGAGCAGATAGGCTGTTCGGTTTGCATCGGTCCATTGCAGCCTGAACCAGTCGGCGGCGTCCTGGCTTACGTTGGTGAAGCCCCAGGCAATGTCGTCGTTGAAACCGATGGCAATGCACGGAACGCCGGGCACGTTGATGCCGTAGGCATTCATCTGCGGGGTCTGTATTTGCTGTACGTACCAGACGTGCGGCAGCCGCAGGGGCAGGTGGGTGTCGTTGCAAAGTATCGGCACCCCGGAGCGGGTGCGGGAGCCTACCACAGCCCAGTTATTGGAACCGTTGAGGTCGCGGTCGGTACTCAAATCGGATTTTTCCGGCGGGGCGCTGCCGTCCGATGCCTTTGGGGCAGCCTGATCGGTCAGGGCAGGCGGCGGTTTCAGGGCGGCCCATTGCCCTGTATCAGGTATGATGGGCACCTGTTTGGGGTTCCAGCTCGGGTAGAGGTAGTTGAACGTATCGCGGCCAAAAATCGCCAGGCTATTGGTCGCAGCAATGTCGTTGTCGCGGTTGTTCAGGGCATCGATCATATTGGCTACGACAAACAAGGTTCGGACCGGCGACCATGCTTCGGGCTTGAAATTCATCAGTTTGTACTCGATCGGGAGCGTGGCCTGCGACAGTCCGTCGATGTAGGCGTTGACGCCGGCCGAATAGGCATTCAGCAGGGTCATGGTGCGCTGCGATTTTTGCAGCGACTCCCAGTTGCGCTCCACTGCCCAGGGCAAGCCGCGTCGGCGGATCAGCTGGTCGGCTTCCAGGGTGCGCGGACCGACCACCTCGGACAATCTGCCGGCTGTTTGCCGGCTTACGATATCCATCTGAAACAGGCGGTGGCGCGCATGCAGATACCCCTGCACCATGACGGCATCTTCGAGGTTTTCGGCAAAAATATGCGGCACCATCATGTCGTCCCACACGACATCCACCTTGCCTTTCAGGCCGGGCAGGTTTTGGCGAAGGTCGATATTGCCGTCGGCCTGAGTAGATTCCGCATTTTGCCAGAATCCGCTGAAAGGGTTGAAAAAGTCGCCCAGAACGGGCAGGGTTTTGTCGCCTGCGTGCAGGGGCGTCAGCAACAGCCACAGCAGGCCGCACAACGGGACAAATACCGAAAAAAAACGAAAAGCTCGCATAACGCAGACAAGTCTCGGGAAAAGAGATCGGAGCAAGTGACCGGCGAAAGGTAGGAGAGTTTTTGATTTTCAAGCCAGCTTGCCGGCTGCAATCTTTTTGTCGGTAAAAAGCGCTCAGGTAAGGGCTAAATTTGGTCTGGTTTCTGATTTTCCAAAAAACGAACCGGAGATGCACCAAAATTTCCGGGGAAAAATTTGTTAAGACGCTCAAAGTTGTCTTAAACTTGCACCAAGTAGTTTTTGTGTTTATTTGTTTGGGTTAGAGTCCCCGCCGCAATTGGCGGGGATTTCTATTTTCGGGTGCAAGGCCCCGGGATTAAGCAAAAAAATGAGGCAGGATGTAAGCACATCCTGCCTCATTTGCGTGTCAAGGCTTTGGTAGTTCGAATTACAAACGTCCCAGGGCGCCGGCCAGTGCCGTAAAGACAAAGGGAAAACCGACCCATACCCATTCCGGTTTTACGACCAGGATTGCGAGCGTAGCAACCGTACTGACCAGAAAAACAAGCCAGTCGCGGCCGCGGTTTTGGGTGTATTCTTCGTTCTTTTTCATGTGCATTACCAATTTTGATTCTTGCGGGCAAAGGTAAAAACCTTTCTGGCAATCGCTCCCCGCTGTTCAAGGAATTTGGAAAGCTGTTTCTTTGCGGCCAACAAATATTCAAAGGCAAAGGAAATGATTCAGGTTTTTGTCACCGGCGGCACTTTCGACAAGGAGTACAACTACCTCACCGGCGAGCTGTATTTTAAAGACACCCACGTCAACGAAATGTTCGAACGGGGGCGCTCGGAAGTCGATATCGATGTGAAAACCCTCATGATGATCGATTCGCTCGAAATGCGCGACGAAGACCTGGCGATCATCGTGTACAATTGCCGAAAAACGCCTGCCGAACGCATCCTGCTCACCCACGGCACCGACCGGATGGTCAACACCGCCAAATTGCTGGCGGAAGCCAACATTGCCGGCAAGACCATCGTACTGACCGGCGCCATGATTCCCTACGCTTTCGGCACTTCGTCCGACGGTTTTTTCAATCTGGGCAGCGCCCTGGCCTTTGTACAGGTGCTTCCGCCGGGCGTGTACGTAGTGATGAACGGCCGTTATTTCCCCTGGAACCGCGTGCGGAAAAACCGCCAGACAGGGACGTTTGAGGAATTGCCTCCGGAAGATGCCGGTGCAGCAGGAGAAGGAATCTGAACGGAAGGTCAAATCCCTTTTTCCAGAAATTCAAGTTTTCCGCCAAAAATCAGGGCATATATCAGTGCAGCCACCACCGGCGCAAGTACGCTGACTCCCATGATCCAAAAATAAAGCCGGGGTACTTTCGAGCGCTCGATCCACTCGGCTATCAACGCGATCAGCAGCACGGCGAATACGATAGCGGTCAAAATCATCGTTAAGAGCGTCGCCAGGTAGTCGTTGAACAGCCACAGCGCCAGCCAGGCGACGGTTTCCAGTAAAAAAATTTCGAGTATCGAAAGACGAATGTTCAACATCGGTAGTCAACTTGCCCAAATAAAAAACGTGCTATGCGAATAAAATTCTCCCTTCTTTGTGTGCTGGCTATGGGGATGGCCGGCTCCGAATTGTTCGGCCAGCAGTTTACCCCGGCCAATAACCAAGAAGAATTCGAACGCCAATATCAGGAACGCATCAAAAAAGACGTGCTGAACGGCGTCTATATTCCCAAAAATCTCGACGATGCCTTCGCACAGCTCAACAAACTGATCTCGCCCGAATCGCAGGCCGTTATCAAATCCATCCCGGAAGACAGCGTATGTCTTGCCCTGCACCGCCGCCTGGGCCAGTGGATGATCATGAACTGGGGCTTTTACGACGGCTCCCGGCTCTCTCACTACCTGCGCTCCGCAGGCATCACATACCCCGACGACATGGCCGACTTCCTGCTGATCGGCTACCACCGACACCTGAACGGCAAGCCGGTGAATGTGCGGGAGCTTGCCATTTACTACAAGGAAAAACGCAAAAAGGAATTCGAAGAACGGCAAAACAGCTTGCCCGTCCTTCACGAAGAAAAACGAAAACGACCCAAGGATTGATCAGGCCCGTATGATTTCCCGGGCGTCGGCGGCTTTCCGGATATCCAGAAAGTCGCCGATTTTTTTGCACAACTGATCGCCTTCGATCAAAAAACCGTCGTGGCCGTAAGGCGAATCGATCAGTTCCAGCCGGGCGCCGGGAATTTGCGCAGCCAGCAATATCTGCTCCTCCAGCGGGAAAAGAATGTCCGATTGAATGCCGATCACGAGCGCCTCCGCTTTGACACTGGCCAGGGCATTCTCCGTGCCGCCCCGACCGCGGCCTACATGGTGGCTGTCCATACTTTTGGTGAGCGACCAGTACGATTGCGCCGTAAAACGCCGGCTGAGCTTCAACCCCTGGTACTGTTGGTAGGTAGTGGCGCGGAAACCCTCCAGCTTGTCGTCCGGATCGTGCTGTGCCCGGGCGTAGGTCGGGTAATTGCGGTACGACAACAACGCCATCGCCCGGGCTGCTTCCAGGCCCGCGCGTCCGGCATCGGGCTGGTCGGACCAAAGGCTCGAGTCGGCGCGCAGGGCCATACGCTGGCTTTCGTTGAAAGCGATGCCCCAGGGCGAATGCTGGGCATTGGTGGCAATCAGGGCAATTTTATCAAATAATGCAGGGTCCTGAATCGCCCATTCGACGATCTGTTGACCGCCCATGCTGCCGCCGATACCCAGGTGAATGCGGCGAATACCCAGCTCGCGTTGCAGAATCTGGTGCGAACGCACCATGTCGCGGATGGTAATCAGCGGCCAGTCGCGCCCGAAGGGTCTGCCGGTGTGCGGATTGATGCTGCCCGGCCCTGACGCTCCGTAGCAAGAACCGAGCATGTTGGCACAAACGATGAAATAGCGCCGCGGGTCGAACAATTTGCCGGGGCCGACCATGCTGTCCCACCATTCTGCCGGATCGGCATTTGCCGTGAGGGCATGGGCGATCCAGACAACATTGGAGCGCTGGCGGTTGAGGGTACCGTAAACGGTGTAGGCAATTTCCAGTTCGGGCAAAACCGAGCCGCATTCGAGCGGGAAAGGGGTATATGTTTTTAAGTATTTCATTGTTTTTATCTCTTTTGTACAGCAAATGGGAAAAGGATGTTGGCAGCGGGCCCGGGCCCGCCGCCAACACTTGCTGTCAGGCCAGTACGAATGCGGGAACCTCGGCGAAGGCTTGTTCGAAGTCGGCGATAATGTCGTCGATGTGCTCGATACCTGTCGAAACCCGCAGCAGGGTGGGGGTGACGCCGCTGGCAAGTTGTTCGGCGTCGGTCAGTTGCTGGTGAGTAGTGGCCGATGGTTGGATGATGAGGGTTTTGGCATCGCCCACATTTGCCAGGTGGCTGACGAGTTTCAGGGCGTCGACAAAACGGGTCGCATGTGTTTTTTCACCTTTGATGGTGAAGGAAAGCACCCCGCCGAAGCCATTGCGGAGGTAGCGTTTGGCCAGTTGGTGGTAGGGGCTGCTGGGCAATCCCGGATAATTAACCGACTCTACCTTGGGGTGTTTTTCCAGCCATTGAGCAAGCGCCAGGGCATTGTCGACCGAGCGTTGCACCCGCAGGCTCAGCGTTTCAAGGCCTTGCAGCAGCAGGAACGAATTGAACGGACTGATGGCCGGGCCGTAGTCGCGCAAGCCTTCCACCCGGGCGCGGATGATGAACTGGATGTTGCCAAAGGGGCCTTTGGGGCCGAAAACGTCGTTGAAAACCAGCCCGTGATAGCCTTCCGAGGGCTCGGTGAATTGCGGAAATTTGCCATTCCCCCAGTCAAAGTTGCCCCCGTCGATGATCACGCCGCCGATGCTGGTGCCGTGTCCGCCGATCCATTTGGTGGCAGAAGCGACCACGACGTTGGCGCCGTGCTCGAGTGGGCGGAAGAGGTAGCCGCCGGCGCCGAAAGTATTGTCCACGATGAGCGGGATGTTGTAATTGCGGGCCACACGGGCAATCGCCTCGAAGTCAGGAAGGTTGAAGCGCGGGTTGCCGATCGTTTCGAGGTAAATGGCTTTGGTACGCGGGTCGATCAGATTTTCAAAGCTCTCCGGCCGCTCGTCTTCCGTGAAGCGGGCTTCGATGCCCAGGCGTTTGAATTGTACCTTGAACTGGTTGTAAGTGCCGCCGTAGAGGTTGCTGGTGGTCACGAAGTTGTCGCCCACCCCCAGAATATTGGTCAGGGCAAGAAATTGCGCAGCCTGCCCGCTGCTCACCGCCAGGGCTGCCACGCCGCCTTCGAGCGCCGCAATGCGCTGTTCGAAAACGTCGGTCGTGGGATTCATAATGCGGGTGTAAATATTGCCGAACGCTTTCAGCGCAAACAAATTGGCGCCGTGTTCGGAGTCGTTGAAAACGTAAGATGTGGTTTGGTAAATCGGCACAGCCCGGCTGTTGGTGGCAGGATCGGGGCTTTGGCCGGCGTGGAGTTGCAGTGTTTCGAAGCGGTAGTTTGCCATAGGAAATGAAAAGTTTGAACAAAAAAGGGCACAGGAGTGGCTGGCACGAAAACGACACAGCCATTTGTGCAACAGAAATTTAAAATTTTAAAAAAAAGAAAATTTGAGTGGAAATCAACGGAGTCGCCCTTGCGCGGACACCGGGCAAGCAAGGGTGCAGATACGCACGGGTTCAACCCGGAGGCGTTATCGCGCGCTCAAAGGTTGAAACTGCTTGGCCGGAGGCGCCGGGCATCAACAGCAACAACAAATCATCATCGGACAACAAATCGTTGCCGGTGTAACCTGGACAGACTTGAAGAGAAGGGAAGATCGGGACTCCGAGTCGGTCCCGTTTGAAAAAAGAATGGATGCGCAGTTGGGCATGGTTGTCGATTTTTATAGTTCCAACTTGGTTGGCAGGCTTTGGCACCACGCCTTTCGGTAGGTTGCCAGGGCATCGCAGAGCCTGTTCTCTCCGCCCTTTCAGTATAAAAATCAACACTCGGAGGAGCGTTGATGGGGCAAAGATAATTGGGCTGATTCCGAATTTGCAAGCAGCGGCGCATCACCATACCAGTACTTAACGCTTTCTTAACTTTTGGACCGTATTTTGCTTTGCTTCCCCTTGCACTGACGAAACTTTTTACTTTTGCCGCCGTTTTTAGCCCCTCACACAAAAGTTGAAAACCTGCCCGACCGATATATGGCGAAAAAGCTGCTCATCGTAGAATCCCCAGCCAAGGCGAAAACCATCGAGAAATATCTCGGCGGCGACTTCGCTGTAAAATCTTCTTACGGCCACATCCGCGACCTTGAAAAAGGCAATGATCTCGGGGTGGACGTCGAAAACGGCTACAAACCCAACTACGTCGTTCCTGCCGATAAGTACAAGACGGTCAAGGAGTTGAAAGACGCTGCCACCCGCTCCGACGAGGTGTGGCTCGCGACTGACGAAGACCGCGAGGGCGAAGCAATTTCCTGGCACCTCTGCCAGGTTCTGGGCCTCGACGAGCGGACGACCAAGCGCATCGTTTTCCATGAAATTACCAAACCGGCCATCCAGCGCGCGGTCCAGCAGCCGCGCATGCTCGACCTCAACGTGGTCAATGCACAACAGGCCCGCCGGGTGCTCGACCGCCTCGTGGGCTGGGAACTTTCGGGCTTGCTCTGGAAAAAAGTGAAAGGCCAACTCAGCGCAGGCCGCGTACAGTCGGTCGCAGTGAAGCTGATCGTCGAGCGGGAACGCGAGATACAACACTTCAAAACCACGCCTTTTTTCAGAATAACGGCCGACTTTCTGGCCAAAAACAACCAGGGAAAAACGGTCTCCTTCCGCGCCGAAAGCCCAACCCGTTTTGAAGCAGGCGCCGATGCAGCGTCATTTTTGAATAAATGCGTCGGGGCCGCCTTCAAGGTGGATCATATCGAGGTCAAACCCACGCGCCGCCGACCGGCCCCGCCGTTTACCACCTCGACCCTGCAACAGGAAGCCAGCCGCAAACTCGGCATGTCGGTCAACCGCACCATGTCGGTTGCTCAAAGCCTGTACGAACAGGGCTTGATCACCTATATGCGTACCGACTCGACCAACCTCAGCGAACTGGCCCTGCAATCGATCGGCGCCGAAGTAGTCAAACAATTCGGCCCGCGCTACCACCACGAACGCCGTTTCAAAACCAAAAACGAATCGGCTCAGGAGGCGCACGAAGCCATCCGCCCGACATACGCCGAAAACCCCTCGGCCGGCAACACCCGCGACGAACAACGCCTTTACGAACTTATCTGGAAACGCACCGTCGCCTCTCAAATGGCCGACGCCGAACTCGAAAAAACCACGGTCGATATCGGCATCAGTACCCTGCCCTCCGCCAAACTGGTGGCAGAAGGCGAAGTACTCAAATTCGACGGCTTTCTGAAACTCTACCTCGAAAGCACCGACGACGAAGAAGAAGAAACGCAAGGCATGTTGCCGCCGCTGTCCGTTGGTCAGGCGCTCGACCTCGACGCCATGACCGCCACCGAGCGTTATACCCGCCCGCCCGCCCGCTACACCGAGGCCGGTCTGGTGAAAAAACTGGAAGAACTCGGCATCGGCCGCCCTTCCACCTACGCCCCCACCATCTCTAAAATCATGGAAGCCAACCGCGGCTACGTGGTACGCGACAGCCGCCCGGGCGAAGAACGCAGCTACCAGATTCTGACCCTCAAAAACAACGAAATCAAAAAAACATCGGGCAAGGAAATCACCGGCGCCACCAAAAACGTGCTCTATCCGTCCGATATGGGCATGATCGTAAGCGATTTTCTCGATCAGCATTTCCGCCAGATCATGGACTACGGCTTTACCGCCGGCATCGAAAAGCGCTTCGACGACATTGCCGAAGGCAAGCTCGACTGGGCCAAAATGATCGACGGTTTTTACCGTCCCTTCCATCAGACTGTTGAAAAAACGCTGAAAGAAGCCGACCGTGCCAGCGGCGAACGTATCCTGGGCGCTGACCCGGAAACGGGCCGCACCGTGCTGGTGCGCATGAGCAGCCTGGGCAAACCCGTGGTGCAAATAGGTTCGGGAGAAGAACTGGATAAAAAAGAAAAACCGCGCTACGCCAACCTCAAACCCGGCCAGACGCTCGAAACAGTAACCCTCGAAGAAGCGTTGGCCAGTTTTGCCCTGCCCAAGTCGCTGGGCGATCACGAGGGCCACGAGGTGTCGGTAGGCGCCGGCCGCTTCGGCCCCTACGTCAAATTCGGCGACACCTTCATTTCCCTGCCCAAGGGAGAAGACCCCTTCGACGTGACGCTCGAACGCGCCGTGCAACTCATTCAGGCGCGTCAGGAAGCCGACAAGCCACTTGGATATTTTGAAAATCAGCCGATTACGAAAGGCAAAGGCCGTTTCGGACCCTTCGTCAAATGGACCGACCTGTTTGTCAATATCCCCGCCCGCTACAATTTCGACCGCCTGACAGAAAAAGAAGCCATCGAACTCATTCAGGCCAAGATCGAAAAAGAAGCCAACCGCTACATCCAGCATTGGCCCGAAGAAAACATCAGTATTGAAAACGGCCGCTGGGGGCCGGTGATCAAATTCGGCAAAAACTTCATCCAGTTGCCGCGTGTCGATGGCGCAAAAATGACCGCCGACCAGTCCCGCTCGCTCGATCTGGCCGATGTGAAAAAAATTATCGAAGCGGAGATTCCCGGCGCATTTGACAAGAAAAAAGCGCCGGCAAAAGGCAAGAAAGCATAAAAGAAAGGGGTATCATCGCGTCAAAAAACAAGATGAAATACCTGCTTCCCCTTGCTTTACTCTTGCTGTTGTCGGCCTGTATGACCCTGTCGAACGATACGGGCTTTACTAACGCCGAAACGCCTGTGCCCGTCGAACTGGTTGGGCCGTATATCTCCGTTGACAAGATGAACGTGTTTTACATCGGTGTGGAAAACCCGATCAGTGTGTCGGTGCCACGTGTGCGGTCCGACAGTGTTAGCATATCTATTGAGAACGGAAGTTTCACAAAAGACGGGCATGGCCGCTACCTTGTTAAAGTAAACAACCCCGGCCAGGTCAAGGTCACGGTGAGTGCCTCCGACGGGGCTTATAAAGCCAATCAAACCTTTCACTTTCGCGCCAAGCGTATCCCCGACCCGGTTCCGACGCTTGACTATCCCCCAAAATACAACTACACGGCCGGGGAATTCCGTGTAAAGCTGGGCATGTTTATGGTTTTACAAGATTTTGATTTTGACGCCCGTTGCCAGATGGCGAGTTTTGTCCTCACTCGTATTCCGCAAAATGGCGAACGACAAACAGCCTTAAACAAGGGCGAAAGATTTGGCGAAGCGGCGAAAGCCCTGGTGGATCAGGCCGAAAGCGGCGATGCATTTATTTTCAGTGAAATCAAGACCTTGTGCCCGGGCGATACCACGGCGCGCCAACTGAACAGCGTCGTCTATTTTATCCAGTAAACAACGTTTCCCTCATGCGGAAAATCTTACTCCTGGCAATTTTGATTGCCGGCATCGGCGCCAATGCCCCTGCGCAAAACGGCAGCGCCACCCGTCAAACTGTTGTCTTGTCTCAGCCCTGGAAGTTCTCCAAAGGCGATTTCAAAGGCGCGCAAAACCCGGGCTTCGACGATTCCGGCTGGCAAACGGTGCGACTGCCGCACGATTGGGCCATCGCGGGCCCGTTTGACCCGCTCGGCTCCGCCGAAACCGGCAAACTACCCTGGAAAGGCACGGGCTGGTACCGCCACACCTTCACCCCCGACCCAAACTGGCAGGGCAAACGGTTGACCCTGCTGTTCGACGGGGTCATGGCCTTTCCCACCGTCTGGCTCAACGGCAAGGAAATCGGCCGCTGGGACTACGGCTACAACTCTTTTTACCTCGACATCACCGACCAGTTGGACTACGGCAAACCCAATGTACTGGCCGTTCAGGCCGACACCCGCCACCACGAAAGCCGTTGGTACCCGGGGGCAGGCATTTATCGGAAAGTCAGTTTGATCGTGACCGATCCGGTCCACGTCGCGCAATGGGGCACCCAGGTCACGACCACCAAAATCGCACCCCAGTACGCGGTTGTCAAGGTGCGCACCCTTTTGCGCAACGACGGCACGAAAGACGAACAACAGGTCAGTGTCGAGCAACAAGTGCTTGATCAGGAAGGGCTGCTGGTCGGGGAGAGTTACGACGCCGTCGTTTGCCCGGTCAAGGCCGGGGAGACTCATTTTTTTGAACAACTGGTCACCGTTCCTTCGCCTGTACTGTGGGATATCGATCAGCCGGCCTTGTACACCGTCCGGACCATCGTCCGCAAAAACGGCCAGGTTTGCGATATGTACGACTCCCGTTTCGGCATTCGAGACGCCGAGTTTACCACCAACGGTTTTTGGCTCAATGGCCGCAGGGTGCAACTGAAAGGCGTTTGCCTGCACCACGACCTGGGCGCTCTGGGCGCCGCTTTCAACCGGCGGGCGGCGCAGCGTCAGCTGGAAATCATGCAGGAAATGGGCTGTAATGCCATCCGCACCAGCCATAACGCCCCTGCACCCGAACTGCTCGACCTGTGCGACGAAATGGGCATTCTGGTCATCGACGAGTTGTTTGATAAATGGGACAGCCGGGCCGATATGCTGCCCGGAACGGATTTTGAGGATTTTGCCCAGCGCCAGGTACACAATTTCATGCTGCGCGACAGGAACCACCCCAGCATCATCCTGTGGAGTTGCGGCAACGAGATCGGCGACGTACAGGGGAATGTCAATGGCGGATTTGCCAAACTCGACCTGATGACCAGCCTGTTCCGCCGCTACGACGATACCCGTCAGGTGACGCTGGTTTGCGACAATTACAAAGCGGCAGAGCTGCGCCACATGGATTATTACGACGTTATTTCCTTCAATTATGGCCGCAGGTATTCGCTGGCGCATCAACTTGCCCCCAACAAGCCGGTGATTATTTCCGAATCGGCTTCCACCGTCAGCACCAGGGGCTATTACAACCTGCGAATGCCGGAAAAGAAAACGGATTTCGAACCAACGCCCAGGGTCAGTTCCTATGACCTGAACGCCCCGGAATGGGCGGAAATACCCGAAGATGATTTTAACTGGCAATCGGACGACATTTTTGTGGCCGGAGAATTTGTCTGGACCGGCTTCGATTACCTCGGAGAGCCTACGCCATACGGCGATTATGCCGTGCAGGAAGGCCGTATCAAACAGGAGACCTCGGCCCGCAGCTCGTATTTCGGGATAGTTGACCTGGCCGGAATACCCAAGGATCGCTGGTATTTATACAAAAGCCATTGGCGCTCCGGCGCCAACATCGCGCATATTTTGCCGCACTGGAACTGGAACGAGGGCGAATGGATTCCGGTGTTCGTGTACTCCGACGGCGACGAGGTCGAGTTGTTTCTCAACGGCCGATCCCTCGGCAAACAAGGCAGGGCGCTGCGCCATTCGGGCAATGTGCTGGGGCGTTACCGTTTTATGTGGAATGCGATCGTTTATGAAAAGGGAACATTGCGCGCAGTAGCCTATCGCAATGGCAGGGTAATCGCAGAGGATGTGGTCAAAACGGCCGGCCCACCGGCTGCCGTCCGCCTTTCCCCCGACCGCTCGGGACTGCACGCCGACGGCGAAGACCTTTCTTATGTGCTGGTAGAGGTGCTCGACCGCGACGGCAACCTGTGTCCGCTGGCCGACAACCTGATCCGTTTCGAGGTGTCGGGCCCTGCCGATATCGCAGGATTCGACAACGGCGATCCACAGTCGTTGGCCCCGTTTCAGGCTTCCGAAGGCAAGGTTTTTTACGGAAAAGGTATGCTGATCGTTCGCACCCGCGACCACCAGGCCGGGGCAATTACGATAAAGGCCATGACGCCCGGCTTGCGCAGCGCAATGGTGGCATTGCAGTCGAAATAAAATTCAGGCAAGCGTTTTTTTAAGACTCGACAGCGTAGCGCGCAATTGTTTGTACGCCGCCCAGTCGAAGTTTTTCAAAAACGCCGCCGCCGCCCGAGCGCCTCTCACGAACAGGTCGAGTTTGCCTTCCTCCGAAATGCTGAAATCCAGCCAGTTGTAGTCACCAGAATCGATGAACCCGATCAGGCGGCCGTAGTCGGGGTGTTGAACAATAAAATCGTTGTCGCCGTAGGTCATCATCGCGTTGAGCGTGGCGCCGAAAAAGTCGCCGAAAGAGTCGTTTTGGTGATACGAATCCCGGTCGATCCCGATTTTGACCCCGAAAGTAGGCGCCGATGGCGGGCCGTCGAGTTTGTGAAAGAGAGCAATCGGGAAGTTCGACAGGGTGCCGCCATCGACAAAATATGCTTCCGGCGGAACAGGCCCCCTGTAGTTGGCCATTTGCTGCCACAAGGCGGCGGAATCGGCGGTATTGGGTATATTTTTGGCAACATAAGGGTAAAACAGCACTGGAACGCTCATGCTGGCCCGTACAAATTCGGCGGGATTGACAGCGTCGGGCTGCGCATAGTACAGGGGCGCCATTTCCGGAAAAACCACCTTGGTTTCAGTGGTGACCTCAGCCGTGACGAGGGCGACCCTTTCGTGCCGTGTGGCGTCGTAAGGGCTGCCGTCCAGGCGGTTGCGCAAACCCGCCGGCGTTTGTCGCCGTACTTTTTTCAGGTCGCCCAGAGTGAAAACCCCTTTGTCGTTGAGCAGTCCGGTGAGCCATTCCTGGAAATGCAAACCCGGATTCAGGCCGTAATGCTCTTTTACGTCGTCGAAGATTTTGGCCGAATAACGCGCGATTTTGCGCTTTTTGCTGTCGGGGTCCAAAAGGGCGTCCATAAACCGCTGAACGTCGTCGTCGCCGTCCATGAAGTCGCTGAAATCCTTTCCGGCCACTTCCTTGATCAGCCATACTGACTTCGGCGCGTCGATGGGGCCGCCGCCTGCCAGCAGCATCGATACGATGGAGCCGGCAGAGGTGCCTGCCAGTTGCAGGAAGCGGACATTCATTTGTTCGAGGACGTACACGTAGCCCAGCAGCGCGACACCCAGGGTGCCGCCGCCTTCCAGCACCAGGTCAACGTATTGTCTGCCCTGGTCGTCCACCACGTCGGAGAGCGTCAGACGGCCTTCGGGCAGGGTTTCGGCAAACTGGTTCAGGTCGGCCAGCAGGGCGAGCACTTCGGGGTGTTGGGTATAGGCGGTAGTTTCCATGTCAAAAAGATTGTTTGCTTCAAAAGTAGCGGCACGCTAAAACGGCGGCACGGAATTTCAACGGCTGGTCGGAATTCTTCAACGAGAGGTCAATCTGTCGCAGCCGCGCCGGGCACTGTCCGAACAATGCCAAAAAATCCTTGTTTTAGTCCATCCTCTCCGGCGCTCCGACGCCTACCTTTGCCCCCATTATGGAAAAAGTAAAATGCCTCATCATCGGCTCCGGCCCTGCCGGATATGCCGCTGCCATTTATGCCGCCCGCGCCGGCCTCAGCCCCGTATTGTACACCGGTCCGCAGCCTGGCGGACAGCTGATGATTACCAACGATGTTGAAAATTATCCCGGCTATCCGCAAGGCCGTATGGGGCCTGAAATGATGGATGATTTCAAGGCGCAGGCGCAGCGTTTTGAAACGGATATTCGCAATGAAATGATTGTCCGGGTCGATTTCACCGGCCCGATCCACAAAGCCTGGACAGAAGCCGGCCATGAAATTCAGGCGCCGGCCGTGATTATTGCCACCGGCGCCAGCGCCAAATGGCTGGGTATTCCCGGCGAAAAGGAATTTGAAAACCGCGGCGTTTCCGCTTGTGCGGTGTGCGACGGGTTCTTCTTCCGCAAACAAAAGGTCGCCATCGTCGGCGGCGGCGACACTGCCGCCGAAGAAAGCACCTACCTGGCCAAAATCTGCGCAGAAGTGCATCTGCTGGTGCGCCGCGACGAGATGCGCGCTTCCAAAATCATGCAGGAACGCGTGCTCAATACGCCCAACCTCATTGTTCACTGGAACACGGAAGCCTCCGAAATACTGGGCGACGAGGCCGGCGTCACGGGCGTGCGGATTGTCAACAACAAGACGAAGGAAAGCAGCGAACTCGATGTGACCGGCTTTTTCGTCGCCATCGGCCACCAGCCGAATACTGGCGTTTTTAACAACTGGATCGACCTCGACGAGACGGGCTACATCAAAACCGTGCCCGGCCGTACGTTTACCAATATCCCCGGCGTGTTTGCCTGCGGCGATGCCCAGGACAAAATTTACCGCCAGGCCGTCACGGCAGCCGGTACGGGCTGTATGGCGGCGCTCGATGCCGAGCGGTATCTGGTAGAGCAGGGCTATTGAACAATACAGGATTCAGGCAGGATTGATGCATCGACGCTTCAATCCTGCTTTTTTTTCGGGCGTTTCAAGACGTTTCGGGATAGGCGCTAAAATTTGAAAACCTTGCTCCACTGTCAAAAACATCTCTTCTCCCTCGACCCCGGCCAGCACTACCTCAACGGCGCCTACATGTCGCCCATGCTGAGGTCGGTGGAAGAGGCCGGCCTGTCAGGCTTGCTGCGGAAACGACAGCCACAGCGGATCAGCACGGCAGATTTTTTTGAGGATGCTGAACGTTTGCGCGCCCTTTTTGCCCGATTGATCAATGCCCGCGCTGCCGACGAAGTCGCACTTATTCCCTCGGCGTCGTACGGAATGGCCATCGTGGCCAAAAACCTGCCCACGCGTGCCGGACAAAAAATCATCATGGCCGATGCCCAGTTTCCCAGCAATGTGTATCCCTGGATGAAATTGGCCGGCGAGCGCGGCCTCGACCTTGAATTCGTAGCGATGCCGGTCGGGAAAGAACTTCGAGCGAAAAACTGGAATGAGCGTATTCTCCATGCCATCGACGACCGAACCGCGCTCGTGGCCCTCGGGCACGTGCACTGGGCCAACGGGACGCGTTTCGATCTTGAACAAATTGCTGACAAAACCCACCGCCACGGAGGATTGATCGTGGCAGACGGCACGCAAAGTGTCGGCGCGCTGCCGCTCGACGTCCAGGCTTTCGGCCTCGATGCACTGATCTGTGCTGGCTACAAATGGCTGATGGGGCCGTACTCAACCGGCTATGCCTGGCTGGGGCCGGCTTTTATAGAAGGGCAGCCCCTCGAGGAAAACTGGGTCAACCGCCGCAACAGTGAGGATTTTGCCCAACTCGTCAATTACCAGCCGGATTACCAGCCCGGCGCCCGGCGATTCGATGTGGGCGAAAGAAGCAATTTTATCGCGGTGCCCATGTGCATCGCGGCGCTCGAACAAATACTGGCCTGGGGCCCCGGCAACATACAGGCTTATTGCCATGCTTTGATCGCCCCTTACCTGCCCAAATGGACGGCTTTGGGTTACCACACCGAACACCCCGACTGGCGGGCGGCCCATCTGTTCGGGATCGAACTTCCGCCGCAGGTCAAACCCGCCGACGTGCAGCAAAAGCTGAAAGAGGCTGGTATTTCGGTGTCTGTACGGGGCGATTTTGTGCGCATTTCACCCCATGTGTACAACGATGCCGCCGATATGGAAGCCCTGACCGAAGCCCTCAGTTTTTGATGAAATTTTTACAAACAGGGCCTTTTTCTGTGCTGATTTGTAAAAAATATAAGCCGGAAGGCCAGCCTTTTACCGAAATGGGTTGTTCTGAAAAGGTTCCCCTGAGGCTGCCCTGCGCGTCGAACACCCGAACGGTCTGAATGGATGCAGGGCTGTCAATGTGCAACAGATCGCTGGCCGGATTTGGCCAGAGATTCAGTGTGGTTTGCCCGGTTTCCTGCGTGTTCGTACTCGCTGTATAACTGTACCGAAGGATACGGGAAGAGAACTTGACTTCTCCCACCCACAAATGATTGCCTACGGCGCACAACGACTGCGGCAGGGTCAGGTATTGGTCGCCGAGGCCCGGCTGGGTATTTCCCATCTGTGCTTGCCCGAGTACGATCGCCGAGGCTGGATCGCCTGCATCTTCGATGTTTTCCCAAAGCAATACGTTGTGGTTGTTCGTGTTGGCAATGGCCAGGCTGCCATTGAAGGTAATGGCGCTGGCGCACAGGTTCAGGGGGAGCGACGGCGGCTGACCCGGTACTGGCGGGTCGCGGGTGATGATTTTCCAGGGCGACAGGTTGCCGTTCTGTAGTTCTGCGACCTTGAAAATCAGGATGTAAGGCTGGCCGTTCTGAATAGTTGCGGTGAGGTATTCGCCGTCGCTATGCAGGCTGCTGAGCGGCTCGTAAGGCAAATCGATTTCCAGATCGGGGTTGTCGTTGTCGCTGGCGGGCAGGTGATCCCAAAGCCAGATTTTGCCCGAGCGCTCGCCGAGATAGAAAAATGCGCTGTCGTACGCCACGGCGTTCAGGTATTCAAACTGCGCAGTGCCGATGTGGTTGTTGAAGATTTTGGCCGGGCCGGTCGGCGCTGTTGGAATGCCGTTCCAGACGGCTACGTTTTTTTGTCCGGCGAGAATGAGTTTTTGATCAAAAACCGCGTTGTCTCGAACGAATAAATTATTGGTTTTCAGGTTGATGGCAACATCCGGCGTTTGTCCGACCGCTGGCTCCGTGCTGTTCCATATCCACAGCGTACGGTCGAAATCGGAGCTCGCAATCAGGTGCTGGCCGTCGGTACAAAGGATGGGGTTCTGAATATAATGCAGGTCGTTGAGTGTGTTGTATTCTACGGCCGGGCTGCCCAGCGCCCAGTCGGGCTGCTGGCCGGAAGCGACGGGGATTGCGTCGTACACCTGCACGTTGTTGCCGTTGTAATTGTTGACGTAAAGCCGGCCGTCGGCGACTACGATGTCGTTGCCATCGCCGTTGTTGTACCAGCTGTTGGAAAGCAGGAGGTCGGCGGGTTCGGCCGCGCTTTGCGGTAAAGTGTTCCAGATTTTTACATCTACGATGCCGCCCGCGATGAATCTGCCGTCGTCGGTTTTTACCCCCTTGATCCACTCTGGCAGGTACCAGTCATAAGGCTGATCGGCGTTTGCAGGAAAGCTGTTCCAGAAACAGGTCACGGCGGTATTGCTCAGGCCGGGCCTGCAAATTGCTCCGGCCGCTACCGTGCGCCTGGATGGTCTGCCGGCCGGGGCTTATCACTACGTGCTGCGGCAGCAGGGGCGCATGGTGAAGACCGGAAAAGTGATTCGGACGCCGTGACAGGCGGGGCAGGTTTTTTGTCAGCGTCGTTGCCAATAACATCCAGGCAATCGGGCGGAAACGCGTTGTCTGGCCAAGTATAATGGAAAAAAGAACCTTTTTTGGCCCGGCGAGAAAATCTCAAACAGGCTCTAAATCCATACCTTCGCCGCGCCCACACCACCCCGACCAGGTTATGAGTCCCCCGGAAACGCCGCAACCTTCATATTTTATCACTCATAACGCAACACTCCATGAGTCGTTTTCGCCCCGGCGTGCTACACGGCGACGAAGTCACCGAACTGCTTGATTACGCCAATCAACACGATTTTGCCCTCCCTGCCGTCAATGTAATCGGCACCAATTCCGTCAACGCCGTGCTTGAAACGGCAGCGGCGGTCAATAGCCCTGTCATCATCCAGTTTTCGCACGGCGGAGCGGCATTTTTTGCCGGCAAAGCCCTCTCGAACGAGGGCCAGCGCGCTTCCATCCTCGGCGGCATCAGCGGCGCCCAGCACGTACATGCCATGGCTGAGGCCTATGGCGTGCCGGTCATTCTGCACACCGACCACTGCGCCCTGAACATCATCCAGTGGGTGGACGGGCTCCTCGATGCCGGCGAAAAATTTTATGAAAAACACGGCTACCCACTGTACAGCAGCCATATGCTCGACCTGTCGGAAGAACCGTTGGAAGAAAATATCGAGATCTCGGCTCGCTATCTCGCCCGAATGGCCAAAATGGGTATGACCCTCGAAATCGAACTCGGCGTCACCGGCGGCGAAGAAGACGGGGTGGACAATTCCGATGTTGACTCCTCCCGCCTGTACACCCAGCCGCACGAGGTATCGCATGCTTACGAAGAACTGAAAAAAGTCAGCCACCGTTTCACCATCGCTGCGGCATTCGGCAACGTGCATGGCGTGTACAAACCCGGCAACGTGAAACTGCAGCCCGTTATCCTGAAAAATTCGCAGGACTATATTCGCCAGAAATTCGGCCTCAACGAAGCCAACCCCGTCAATTTTGTCTTCCACGGCGGCTCGGGCTCCTCGCAGGAGGAAATCCGCGAAGCCATCAGCTACGGCGCCGTCAAAATGAATATCGACACCGATATGCAATGGGCTTTCTGGGATGGCGTACGCAGTTTTTATGAAGCGAAAAAAGGCTACCTCCAGGGCCAAATAGGCAACCCCGACGGCGCCGACAAGCCCAACAAAAAATTCTACGACCCGCGGGTATGGCTGCGCGAAGGCGAGAAAAGTTTCGTCACACGCTTGCGGCAGGCTTTCGAGGACCTGAATTGCCTGGGCCGTAACGCATAATTTTGACGCCCGTCGTACCATCTTGATAAAAGAATGTTGCACAAAGCATCCAACGCATGGACATTGTGCAACATTTTTTTATCAGGAACCGTGCAAACATCCCTGAAAAAAACGCTTCCTGTCTGATCGTATCGGTTTTGCCAAGGCCTGAACATCAGCCGGGAAGAGCCCCTTTTAACATTCTCTGACCAATGAAACTCAAACTGATGATGCGCGTACCACTTTACCTTGTTGCCGCTGTTTGTTGTTTTATAACAGCTTGTAAAACAACGCCTCCGCAAGTTCCTGCCCCCGCTCCCGACGGCACTGTAATTCTATGGGTGGCCAACCACAAAGCGGCCTGTCCGGGCCCGGCGCTGATGGAATGCCTGCTGGTGAAAGGCGAAAATGAAACAGCCTGGCGGTATTTCTCAGACCCAATACAGGGTTTTTCCCATGTGGATGGATTTGAATACAAGATCAAGGTCTTCGAGCAAAAAGTTGAGCATCCGCAGCCGGGCGGCCCGAAAAGCCTGTACCGCCTGGTCGAAGTGCTCGAAAAGAAACAGACGCCCCCCGACATGCGCCTGCACGACATCTGGGCTTTCGAGTCGGCCAAAGACAATGCCGCGCTCAACAAGCTGCCGAGGGAGAAAAAACCTGTGCTGGAAATTATGCTCGCCGAAAACCGATATGGCGGCAACGCCCCCTGCAACCAGTATTCCGGACAAATAGAATCTTACGGAACCTATATCCATTTCAGTAGCCCTGTTTCGACCTTGATGGCTTGCGAGTACGCCGCCGCGGAAAGCGAATATTTCAAAATTATCAGGGCTGCCAGATTTTTCAGACTAGAGAACCTTCGCCTCGTTCTTCTTGACAAAGACGGAAAGGAAATCGCGCGGTTCAGGAAGGTTGACTGAGAAAAGGGGATATATGAGGCCGTCTCATAAGTCGCTTTTGCGCCTGGCAAGCCAATGATTGTTTGGTTTCTAAACATAAAACCGGGATGACGCCAATTATCATTTCTCCGTCAACAATCCGGGCCTCCGACGGGAGAACAATTTATGAGACGACCTCATCATCGCGCCCCTGCCCGCGATGAAGTATGTTTCAAGACAAGCCGTTTATTTCTTCTGCTTCGCGGCCTTCGCCTCGGCAATGGCTTCGGCAGCCAGCGTTTCCACTTCCTGGCGCGTACCCATCAGAATCTCGTCGCCGAAACTGAGGTCGATTTTATCCGGGACGGCGTCCATCCGGCCCAGGGCCTTGACGAGTTCGACCTTCATTTCTTCAAAATTCAGTCCGATACCGCCATTGACGTAGATCCGACCCGAGTTGTCCACGTAAACAAACGGCGGATTGACGCTGCAATCGTCGGCGGCCATATCGGGCGGAAACAGCGCTTTCGGTACGCGGTATTCTTTCCAACAGCATACGCTGGGCACATCGGTGGAGCCGACAGTGATCGCGAGCACGTTCCAGGCGCCATTTTCCTTTTGCAGCAAACCACAGACGTTGTCGGAGTAGCCGCCTGCTTCGGCCGCTGTTTTGAAGGGCGTTTGTGCAAAATTCATTTGCTGGCCGTCGGGCTGTTGCATGGTGGCCAGGGCAAAAGCATAATTGTCGGCCGTTTTGAAGTAGTCAAATTTCAACGCCACGGGAATGGTCATTTCTTTTTCGACCGGCTTGCGGAGCGCTTCGGAAACGGCTTTTTCAACGTTTGCATCATCGGCCTGAGCCGCCGTGGGTGGGGTGGACGGCCTGTTGTTGCAGGCATTGCCGGCCAACGCAAGGACCGCGAGGAGCAATAGTTTGCTCCCGAATTCGGAAAAGTTCATCTTGTATGTTTTGAATTAATTTTGACTCAATTCGACGACTGACGGCCGGCCGCCGTCTTCCGGCTTCTTAGCTTGGCTTTGACCACTTCAACAATAATGGGCAGCAAAGACACCCCGATAATGCCGAAAATGACGAGTTCGAAGTTGTTTTTTACAAACGGAATTTGTCCGAAATAATAACCGGCCAGCGTGAGCGCCGATACCCACAGGATACCTCCGGCGACGCAGTAGCCGATAAAACGCTGGTAAGCCATATTGCCTACCCCTGCAACAAACGGAGCGAATGTGCGCACGATCGGCACAAAGCGCGCGATGACCAGGGTGCGGCCGCCGTATTTTTCATAAAACTCCTGGGTCCGGTCGATGTATTTTCTTTTCAGGAACCAATAGTCCCGTGTAAACACCCTGTTGCCGAGGTATCGCCCAAAGAAATAATTGGTATTGTCGCCCAGAATCGCCGCCATAAAAAGCAGGGGAATCAGCAGCCAGACGTTGAGAATACCTGTTTTGGCGGTAATCAGGCCGGCTGCAAACAGCAGGGAGTCGCCCGGCAAAATAGGCGTGACCACCAGGCCGGTTTCACAAAAAATGATCAGGGCGAGGATCAGATAGGTCATCAGCTCATATTCCCGAACAATGTCTTCCAGGTATTTGTCGAGGTGTAAAATGAAGTCAAAAAACTGTTGGATCAGGTCAATCATGTGGGCAGTTATGGTTCAGAAAAGCGGGGGCGAAGATAGTTCGCATCCGTGTGACCGTCGGCTTTAATCACAATTTCGGGGCAGGTACATTTTATGGAAAAAAATTTGGAGCGGTTGATGACAAACATTGCATATTTACCCGCTCATCCGATTGTTGAGAAAAATCCATTTTTGCTGTGCAACCGACCAATATTCAAGATCCCGAATACTTTCATAAAGTAGTTGATTGTCAGTACGCCTGCCCGGCCCATACGCCCGTGCCCGAATATATCCGCCTCATCGCGGCGGGCCGCTATTCGGAAGCCTACATGGTCAACTGGGAATCCAATGTGTTTCCCGGCGTGCTGGGGCGCACCTGCGATCGCCCCTGCGAACCCGCCTGCCGCCGCGGTCGTGTGGAAGAAAAACCCGTGGCGATCTGCCGCCTCAAAAGGGTGGCGGCCGACAACAAGGACGATGTGCTGGAATACATGCCGCAGGGGCCTTTTCCCTCCAACGGCAAACGTATCGCGCTGATCGGCGCCGGCCCCGCCTCGCTTACGGTGGCCCGCGACCTGGCGCCGCTGGGCTACCAGATCGATCTCTACGACGAACTCTCCAAAGGCGGCGGCATGATGCGCAGCCAGATTCCGGCTTTTCGACTGCCCGAACAGGTGCTCGACGAGGAAGTCGGTTTTGTGCTCCGCCTCGGCATTCATACCCATTTTAACCACTACGTCAGCAGCCTCCGCGACGTGCTGAACAGCGGCTACGACGCGGTTTTTGTTGGCACGGGCGCGCCCAAGGGCCGCGATCTGGATATTCCAGGCCGTAAAGAAGCCGCCGGAAATGTGCATGTCGGCATCGACTGGCTGGCCAGCGTGGCGTTCGAGCACACTTCGACCGTCGGTCGCCGGGTGCTGGTACTCGGCGGCGGCAACACTGCTATGGACTGCTGCCGCACGGCCCGCCGCCTCGGCGGCACTGACGTGAAAGTGGTGGTGCGCAGTCCGTTCGAGGAAATGAAAGCCAGCCCCTGGGAGATCGAAGATGCGCAACGGGAAGATATTCCTATCTATAACAATCACGTTCCCAAGGAGTTTGTTATTGAAAATGGCAAACTCGCGGGCATGCGTTTTGAAAAAGTCGCGGCGGTGTACGATGCCAACGGCAAACGCCGACTCGAACCGACCGGCGAGCCGCTGGTCTATTTCGAAGCCGACGACGTACTGGTGGCCATCGGCCAGGAAAATTCTTTCCCCTGGATAGAACGCGATCTGGGCCTCGAATTCGATAAATGGGGTATGCCGGTCATCGACCCGCAAACCTTCGCTTCTTCGCTGCCCAATGTGTTTTTCGGCGGCGACGCCGCGCTCGGCCCCAAAAACGTCATCACGGCTGTGGCACACGGTCACCAGGCCGCTGTTTCCATCGACCTGTACTGCCAGGGCCTCGACCTGAAAGCCGACCGTCTGCCGCCAACCACCAATCTGGTGGCGCAGAAAATGGGCATTCACGAGTGGAGCTACGACAGCCCGATCTCCGACGACAAACGCTACGCCGTGCCCCATGCCGCCAACGAAGTGGCGCTGAAAAGCCGCACGCTTGAAGTAGAGCTCGGTTTTTCGCCTGACACTGGCTTCCGCGAAGCGCAACGCTGCCTCAATTGCGACGTTCAAACCGTATTCACCCGTTCGCTGTGTATCGAATGCGATGCCTGCGTCGATATTTGCCCGACTTCCTGCATTACGTTTACCCTGAACGGAGAGGAAGACGAACTGCGTACCCGACTTTCGGCGCCCGCGCATAATCTGACGCAAGACCTCTACGTTTCTGACAACCTGCCCACGGGCCGCGTTATGATCAAGGACGAAAACGTATGCCTGCACTGTGGTTTGTGCGCCGAACGCTGCCCGACAGCCGCCTGGGACATGAAAAAATACCTCTATCAGGTCACCAAAGCCGGGCATGTGTGCTACCACGAGTTGGTATGATTAACCTGTTCATTTACAATAAATTGACCTATGAATTGGAAAAAAGGATACCATTTTGCCGTGCTGTTGGTCGTCATTCTGATCAACGCCGGCTGCGACCAGGTATCGAAAGCGCTGGTGCGTGAAAACATACCCGAGTACGATCGCCAGCATTATTTTCAAGGGCATCTGATACTCACCAAGGTCGAAAACTCGGGCGCATTCCTCAGCATGGGCGATCAGTTGCCCGAAGCGGCCAGGTATGTTTTTCTTCTGGGTTTGCCCCTGCTGTTGCTGGTCGGCTCGCTTTGGTGGCTGCTCCGGCCTTCCGGCTTGAGCCGCGTCGGGCTGTTGAGCCTGAGTTGTATTATCGGCGGCGGTTTGGGCAATATGCTCGACCGGTTTTTGTACGGCTCCGTCACCGATTTCCTGTTCATCCAGTTTGGTATGCTGAAAACCGGTATTTTCAATTTTGCCGATGTGTCGATCACAGCGGGTGTGGTTTGCCTTTTTATCGACCAGGCCTGGCGAGCGTATAAAAGATAACCGATTTTGATGTACAACATTGATTGACAATAAAAAAGCCGCCATATGCTTTTGCACATGGCGGCTTTTTTATTGTCCGACCCGCCCTTCGTACTGCTGTGCCGCGGGCGGCCCGGGATGCAGGCGGGGAATCATTCTTTATAATGCACAAGGTATTGGCCGGGATGTACGAAAAAGTCGCGCATGAGCGCTACCATTTCGTTTTGGGAAAGGTAGTCGGAGGGCAAAACGCCGCAAAGACGAGGTTTGTAATGTTTGATGCCTTCAATTGCTTTTTTCAGTCCGATTTTGGCTTCTGCCGGTCCGAATATGACGATTTCTTCGGTATCGGGTCCGATACTTTCGATAATTTTCTGGAAATAACGGTGCTCGGCGTGTTTGTCGCGTTCGAGGTTGACATCGTCTGCCGGCGAAAACTGAGGACCCCAGGGAGACTTGGAGCGCGAACCGCCTTTGGTCTCTTCATGGTGGATTTCGGAGCGGAAATGCCGGATATTGGCTTCACCGTTGTCGGTTATGGTAATGACGTAGGCATCGCGGAAATCGAGCCAGATGCCGGTTTGTACCGTTGTCATGGTCAGTTTGTTTGAAATGATAGGGATGTCTTGTTCAATATTCCATTTGGTTCAGGAAATAACGAATCAGATCGGTGGTCGTGATGATGCCGACCACCTTGTCTTCTTCCACGACCGGCAAAGCGTGAAATTCCCGGTTGGCGAGTATTTCGGCTGCCTCGCGGATGCTTTGTCCTGTTGTGATGCTTTCGGGATGTTGTTTCATGACGTGGCGGATGCCCAGCATTTTGAAAATGGCGACATCCGCGTCGGATTCCAGTTCGCCGAAATTGTCCGAAAAGCTCAGGCGCATCAGGTCGGTCATGCTCAACATGCCTACGAGCTGGCCTTTTTTTACGACCGGCAGGTGCCGGATATGATGGTGCTGCATCAGTGCTTGCGCTTTTTCGAGTGACTCTTTCAGTTCGATGGTCACCACGTTTTTCGTCATCAGGGTAGTGATGGATTCATTTTTCATGGATAAAATCAGTCTTTTTTACGGTCCGTTTTGCGTTGTTTCGAGTTGGTATTTTGCGGTTGGGTTTTGGCGGGTGCTGGCTGACGGGGTGCGACCTGGCGGCTTTTTTCATCCCATTTCTGGCGATGAAAGTCTTCTGCATTGTCGAGCGGGCGGTCTTTTTTGACCGGCTGGCGCGGTGCTTGCGCGGGTTCTGTGGCCGGTTTGCGGGGAGCGGGCGGGGCGGGAGCGGGTTGTCGAGCAGGTTCGGGTTTTCCTGCGGGTTCGGTCCGGGCAGGTTCTTTTTTCGGCGCCCAGTCGGAAGGTTTGCGTTCCATTTCGGCAGGCGCCGTGCGAGCTTGTTTGCTTACCTGTTCCTGCTCACGGGCCAGTTCGGGGTACTGGCGGGCGTTTTTGTTCAGGAAATCGTTTCGGCTGACCTGCTGTTGCGGGTTTCTGGCGTTGAACGCCTCTCTTTTTTCCTCAAAACGGCCATATTCCCGGAGCCGGTCGGGCAGTTTGCTTCGGTCTTGTAACCAATCGTCGGTCATGATGTCGCGGTTGTGGTCGCGCCAGGCCCCGACGCCCATCGAAATTGTCGTGCCGGAGCGCCGATGGCCGTAGTAGTGGTTGACGAATGCCGCCGACAAGTGATTGTAATGATAGTGGTGGTGCGGATGGTCGAAGTACCATTCCATGAATTGCCATGACGGCATGTAAACGATCACCACGGTATGGGAATGATAGGGGTAAAAACCCCAGTCGTACCACCACGGGTAAGGACGCCAGCAGGGTTGGCCATACCACCAGGGATAGCCGAACCACCAGGGATAATGGTAGGCGACGTAGGCGGGCGGTTCGTGCCGGCCATCGTAGTACACGTCGTCGTCGTACGGATAGGACTGGTCGTCGTAGCCGTAATCCCGGGCGTATTCGGTGGCTGCGGCGTTGAGTTCCGCTTGTACCTGCGGGTCTTGTTCAACCTCGTTTTTCCATTCGGCCAGTTCTTCGGCCTGGCTGCGGGCCACGGCAAGGTTGAGCGAATCCGTTTGATGAATGACCCATGCGGGGTCTTCCTTGTACACATCGCCCACGAGAATGGTGAAGCGCAGATCCTGATTCAGGATGTCCAGCACTTCCGGCAATTGCACCAGTTGGCGAAACGCGGCCTGCGCAGTTGGCGGATAGGGCGCAATCATGTCTTCGAAAGCCTTCTCGGCCGTTCGGTTTAGCTGGTCGATGTTGCGAAGCGTGAGCGGGTGATCTGCGGCAAAATCAAAAGCGGCATCCCGCTGGTTTTCAGGGAGTTGAAGAAGCGCCTTTCGCATACCTTCTGGGTCGCTGCGACGGTCGGCCAGGATGGAAATAAGGCCCGGATAGCGCACCAGATCGTACACGGTTTGCTGAACGGACTGCGGAAAATCCTCGATTTGGGTACGAAAGGCGGCGGAGGTTTTTTCACGGGCATTGTTCATTTTGATCAATACCTCGGGGTATTTGCAAGCTTCCAGTATGGCAAGCCTGGTGTCGAGCGGATAAAGCGCCAGCGCCTCAACCGATTTTTTATTTTCCTCGGCGAGTTCGCGCAGCAAGGCCCTGTCGGTTTGTGCACGGAGCAGTGCAGGCAACAGGCCAAGCATCAACATCGCAAACGGATATAACAGGTTTCTGGTCATGGCAATGAAATTGAAAGCGTGAACAGGGAGCGGGTCTTGTGCTTTCTTCTGCAAATGTTTCGAGGAACTGCGACCGGGCGCTCTGATGCAGGTCAGGATGCAGGTTGAGAGTTGTCAGTCGGTCTTAGCCCAGAGGCTCCGAACTTTGGCAAATTGTCCAAACCAACCGGAGCCAGTTCAAATGCCCGACCTGATTCTGATCAGCGGATTGCCCGGTACCGGCAAAACGACGCTGGCAAAAGCATTTTGCAAAACCGCCCATGCGCGGCATTTCAACAGCGATCTGGTGCGCCAGGCGCTGGGGTTGAGGGGGCATTACCGACCCGAAGAAAAAGCGAGGGTGTATGCCGCTTTGCTAGAAAAAACACGTGAAGCGCTGCAAAACGGGCAAACGGTTGTGGTCGACAGCACCTTTTACCTCGAAACCATCCGGCAACCATTCCGGCAACTTGCTTTCGAGGCAGGGGCCGCCCTGCACTGGATCGAAGTGTGTGCAGCGGAAGGTATTGTGCGGGAAAGGGTAGGGCAGTCGCGCCCCGACAGTGAAGCTGATTATGCTGTTTACCAAAAAATAAAATCTGCCTTTGAACCCCTGACCGACCCGCATCTGGTGTTGTGGGCCGACCGCCAGCCCCTGTCCGAACTGGTCGGGGCAGTGCAGCATTTTATCGGTCGTGAAATGCCCCACGCGACCGCCGGGCAGGTTGATGAACTTGTCGCCGCCGGCCGCTTTCCCGGCCGCGGCACGGATATTACCATGCTGGAAACCCATATTTCAAGGGTGATTCTGACCCCTGATTTTGCCTTTAAACTCAAAAAACCGCTTCGGCTGCCCTTTCTCGATTTCCGGACGACGGAGCAGCGCCGGCATTTTTGCGAGGAAGAACTGCGCCTCAATCGGCGCCTCGCTCCCGATGTTTACCTCGGGGTGTTGCCGGTAGGCTCCGACGCTTCGGGGCATCTCAGGATAGGCGACACTGTCGGCCAGCCACTTGATTACGCCGTGCAAATGAAACGGTTGGACAATCGCTATCAAATGGACAAATTGCTGGCCGAAAATGCCGTTTCCAGAACGGATATGGACAAATTGGGGCGTCTGCTCGCTCGCTTTCACGCGGAAAACAGTTTGCCGCCACAAGCGGTCGACTATCGGCCCGGCGATGCTTTCCGGGATTTTGAAGGCCTGTTCGAGCTGGAAACCACCGCGGAAAATATGCTGGGCGCGTACGCAGGCGATCGTTTTCGGGCCTGGCAATCCAGTATGCCACCATTGTTGGCGCATCTGGAGCCCCTTATCCTCGCCCGCATCCGGCAAGGCTGCTGGGTCGACGGGCATGGCGACCTGCATGCGAGAAATATATTCCTGCTGCCCGATGCGCCGGTCGTTTTCGACTGCATCGAGTTTAATCCGCATTTCCGAAAAATTGATTGTTACAGCGACCTCGCTTTCCTGTGCATGGACCTCGACGCCAACGACCAACCCGAACTGGCCGCTCAGCTGATGAATACCTACAACGGCGACCGCAATTTCCGGCTCGGATCGGCCGAACTGGCGCTGTTTCTTTTTTACAAAGCCTACCGGGCCAATGTGCGCCTCAAAGTGGCTTTGCTGGAGTGGCAACAGCATCGGGAAAAACCTGCACAAGACAGAGGAGGGCGCTATTTCAATTTATTGGAGAAATATATGACGCGACTTGCCCGAAGGGCGTATCTGACCTGATCCGGGGAGTTGAAAGGGGGGAAATATTGACCAAATTTTTCTTTTCCCCCTTTACAATTCGGCAGAATCATTACGTTTGGGCGGGCATCAAAACCCATGCTGTTTTACGACAGTTCATTTACCAATTATTACCTGCAAAATGCAAAATATCAGTCCGACGATCAACGACCTTGTTGTTCGTTTTGCCAATGTGAACGGCACGGGTTCGGCCAGTGCCAACGAACTTTTCGCCAAAGCTGTTTTTCGTATGGGCGTGCCCGTGACGCCCAAAAATATCTTTCCGTCCAACATACAGGGGCTTCCGACCTGGTTTGAAGTCCGGGTGAATGAAAAAGGTTATTTGGGGCGTCGCGCCGGCATCGACATCATGGTAGCCGTCAATGCGCAGAGTTATGAAAAAGATGTGGCGTCAGTGCGTGCGGGAGGCTGGTTCATTTACGACAATACCAAGCCGCTCGAAAAACGGCTTTTCCGCGAAGACCTGCACTATATAGGCATTCCGATGATCGAATTGTGCCGCGAGCATTTCACCACCGACCCGCGTTCGCACCTGTTGCTCAAAAACGTGATCTACATCGGCGCGCTGGCAGCCCTGCTGGATATGGAGATTGATGTGTTTAAAGGGCTGATATCCGAGCAGTTCCGCAAAAAAGAAAAACTGATTCCCCTCAACCACAAAGCGCTCGATCTGGGCGTGGAATACGTCCGGCAGCACTACGACTATCCTTTGCCGCTCCGCATCGAGCGCCGCGATCTGGTTGGCGACCGTATCATGCTCAGTGGCAATACGGCCTGCGGCCTGGGCGCCGTGTACGGCGGGGCCACGGTGCTGGCCTGGTACCCGATCACGCCATCGACTTCCGTGGCCGATTCATTTGCCAAGTACGCCAAAAAGCTGCGTTACGACGGTGCAACAGGGCGCAACAACTACGCGATCGTACAGGCGGAAGATGAACTGGCGGCAATCGGCATGGTCATCGGCGCAGCCTGGAACGGCGCGCGTTCCTTTACCGCTACAAGCGGCCCTGGCGTGTCGCTGATGAACGAATTTCTCGGCCTCGCTTATTTCGCCGAAATTCCCACCGTGCTGATCGATGTGCAGCGCGCAGGCCCCTCCACCGGTATGCCCACGCGCACGCAGCAATCCGATATCCTGCTCGCGGCTTATGCTTCACACGGCGATACCAAGCATATTTTGTTGTTTCCCAGCAGCCCTACCGAGTGTTTCGACTATACGGCCACGGCTTTTGACCTGGCCGAACGCCTGCAAACCCCCGTTATCGTAATGACCGACCTGGACCTGGGAATGAACGAGCACCTCACCCCGGCGCTTCACTGGGACGACAAACGCCGTTATGACCGGGGCAAGGTGCTGAACGCCGCCGATCTGGATGCCCTGACCGAACAATTCGGCCGTTATCTCGACCGCGACAACGATGGTATCACTTATCGCACCCTCCCGGGCACACACCCGACCAAAGGTTCGTTCTTCACCCGGGGTACTTCCCGCGACGAATATGCCCGCTATACAGAAGACGGCGAACCCTATGTGCGCAACATGGATCGTCTCATTAAAAAATGGCATACTGCCGAACAGCATGTGCCGGCTCCCGAGCTGTATCAGGAAAAACTGCGCAGCCGCGACGGTATGATTTTCTTCGGAACCTCCACCTACGCAGCCCTTGAAGCCCTGGACCAACTGGAAGCCGACGGCCTGCCGCTCGACGCATTGCGCATCAAGGCTACCCCGTTCAATGATACGGTGCGGGATTTCATTGCCCACCATGACAGGGTGTATGTGGTAGAACAAAACCGCGATGCGCAAATGCGTTCCCTGCTCATCAACGAACTGGATGTCAATCCTTTGCGCCTGGTGCCTGTGCTCAACTACGACGGATTCCCGATCACTGCCGAAACCATTCGCAAGCAGGTATTGCCGGGCTTGCGGGCACGCAAAAACGGCGGCGAGGAAAAAGTGATCGAACTGAGTGAATAACCACCAAAGAGCAAATTATGCCAATGTTATCTCCGATATTTCAGGGTAATCTGGAACGCGCCTTGCGAATTTATCTTTTTCTGTCCATGAGCGTTTATGGTTGGGGAAAGCTCGCAGGCGACCAGTTCTTCCTGCGGGGCGAGATTCCTGCTGAAATTGGCGGCAAAACCCTGGTACAGGCCACGGCGCACGATATCGCCTGGGTGTTTTTCGGCTATTCGCTGTTCTACCTCTGGTTTATCGGCTTGTCGCAGGCATTTACAGGCTTGATGATGCTGTTTGAAAAAACCAAGTTGTTTGCACTGGCATCCATGATTCCGATCATGCTCAATATCATCATTGTGGATATTTGCTACGGCGTTTCACCGGGCCCCCTGATGAGCGCGATATTGTATTTTATCTGGACGGGTGTATTGATTTACCTCAACCGGCAGCGGGTACGTTCGACCCTGAGAGCCGCCATGGGATTGCCCCCGATTTCCCAGGAAACGCCCGCCAGGGCGCCGGTCAGGCCTTTGACCATCGTCGGCATTATGGCCGGAATGGCCGTGCTCGAACTTTGCCTGTTCCTTTTTTTGCACTTCAACGTGCGCGCCACCAAGGATTTCTGGTTTTTCAAAGAAACACTTGGTTCGATCTGAACCGTATAAACCCCTTAACTTTCAGCCCCGAATGACCTCGAATCTGATTCTTACAAGCCGAAATAAATAGTCACATGACCTTTATCCGTCCCAACATTCGCCACCCGGAATCGCCCAAAAACGAACTGGGCTATACGAAAAAATACTACGAAGGCGCGCTTTCCACCCTGTGCGCCGGTTGCGGCCACGATTCGATCAGCGGCGCCATTATCCAGGCTTGTTTCGAACTGAACATCGAGCCGCACCGCCTGGCCAAATTGTCGGGTATTGGCTGCTCCTCCAAGTCGCCCACTTATTTTCTGGGCAATTCGCACGGATTCAACTCCGTACACGGCCGTATGCCTTCGGTGGCAACCGGCGCCCTGCTCGCCAATCGCGACCTGATCTACCTCGGCGTATCGGGCGATGGCGATACGGCGTCTATCGGCATGGGCCAATTTGTGCACGCTGTGCGCCGCAACCTGAACATGACCTATATCGTCATGAACAATGGCTGCTACGGCCTCACCAAAGGGCAGGATTCCGCTACGGCCGACGTGGGCTCCATCAGCAAAAGCGGTCAGGCCAACCCGTTCCAAACCATTGACCTGGTGGGACTTGCACTGGAACTGGGCGCAACCTTCATCGCCCGCAGTTTTTCGGGCGACAAGACCCAGCTGGTGCCGCTTATCAAAGCCGCGCTCGATCACCACGGCTTTGCCTTTATCGACGTGCTGTCGCCTTGTGTGACCTTCAACAACAATCCGGGCAGCACCAAATCGTACGACTATATTCGCCAGCACATGGAAGCCATCGGCGCGCCCGATCTGGTGCCCGAACGCGACCCGGTTACTGTCGATTATGCCGAAGGAACCACGCAGCAGGTGCATATGCACGATCATGCTGTGCTCGATCTGCACAAACTGGCTCCGGGCTGGGATCCAACCAATCGCGACCAGGCATTCAAACGCCTGCACGAAGCCCGTGCGCAGGGTGAAATCCTGACCGGACTGCTGTATTACGAGCCCGAAAGCAAAGACCTGCACGACATGCTCAATACATCGGCAACGCCACTCAACCGCATGGCCGAGGCGGAACTCTCGCCTGGCGAAGCCGCTTTGCAGGCGATCAACGCGGAATTCCGTTAAGCCGGATCAGAACCCTGGGGAGAATATCCATATTGTTGAAAAACAACGTATTCCAGCCGGTAAATCATGTCCCGGTTGGCAGCGTCCCATTGCGGGCGGGCGGCGCGACTTTCGTTGACGCGACCCTGTTGCTGAAAAATGGCATCTGGATAACGAATGCCGAGGTGATCCAGAATGTGCCGGGTGTCTGCTATCAGCGTCTCCTGTTTGCCCACGAAATCAATGTGCAGCGGATCGGCATACCAGCTGTACAACTGCGTCAGGTAGCCGGGGCAATGCCGGATCACATTTTCCAAAAAACGGTTAAAATCAGGGTCAAACAAAGGTTCGACAAGCGCCCAGGGATGCCAGTCGTCGTATTTGAATCCAAAACGGGTTCGCATTTGCCGGGGTGGCACGAAGCGTTCGCCAGGGTGGTCGCAGCGAAAACGCCAATAGGATTCGTACCAGTCGAACGGATGCCTGACAAAGCAAAATTTGTAGCAATGGCGAGTATAGCGGTCCAGGTTTTTCCCGAGCCGCATGGAACAGCGCAAAAAATTGCCGGGGTAATGGCCGGAAACATTGATCACGCGCTCCATGTCGGCGTGATCGCGGCTAAAATTGAAACGCACGAGGTCGAGCGCCACAAACAGGCGCCGGAGATAGGTGCCCCCGGTTTTGGGTACGTGCAGGAAAACAGCGTCGTTTTTGAGCAAAATAGCCATGATGACAACCGACTACCACAATACGACCGGGATTGCCTGCCGTATGAAACCGCTGTTGCCCGAAAGCCGGATGTCGAGAATGGCCGCCTGGCCGCTCAGTTGATCCGTCCATTCCAGGGGAACCGAAAATTCACCAGCCGCGGCATCTGCAAATTGCCATTGTTTCAGTTGTCGCCCCTGCATGTCTTTCAATTGAATATCCAGGGAACCTGAAAAGGGCAGTACCAAACTCAGTTTGGCAACTCCGCTTGCCGGGTTGGGGCTTAAGCCCGGCGCCAGCGAAGGCGCGGCCGGTTCGAAAGCGGGTACGAGGCATCCGGCCGGCACGTCGGGGCACCAGCAGCGATGGGCCAGCGTACAATCGACGATGTAAGGATTGGGTTTGCCTTCCTGATAGGCAGCGATACGCCAGGTTTTGACCAGTTCGGCCGAGTCGGGCGGGTCTTGTGCGGCCCATTGACATAGCGTCGGGCGTTGCAATTCGAAAAAATCAGGGTCGGCGGCATCGGCCTGCGCCCGGTACATGGTGTAGAAATAAAATACGGCGCGGGCGAGATCGCCTTTTACGGCTTCCCGGGGTTCGAATTGCCCTGTGCGGTACTCTGAGTATTGATCTTTGTTTTGGGCAGGCTGACTGAACAGGATTTGCGCGCCCCTGAACCACTCCTCGGTTTGCGCATCGGGAATATCGGCGAAAGGCACGTCGCCGCGCGCCTCGTTGACAGGGATACGCGCCGGAAAAAGGTGGTGCATATCGCTGCGGGCATTGCCGGCTGCCGCGCCCTTGCTTTGCGGGTAGGCATGTTCGGTGTTCATGCCCAGGCTGCTGCCGTTCAGGTAGATGTATTGTGTGGGGTCTTGCGAGGGATCGAGGTACAACGTGTGGCCGGAGTAAATGCAGCGAATGGAATCGTCGTCGAGGCCCAGCACTTTGGCATACAGGGTATCGCGAGCATGGGCATAGTCGAAGACCACAACAGGTCGGTAATGAGCCGCAAGGCTGTCGAGCAGTTCTTCTCCGGAAAGGGTGGGGAAGATGCTCTGACTGCGCAAGACAGCGGCCGTCAGCAGGAAGGCAGAGAACAGGACAATACGGGACATGGGATGCGATTTGAGGGGCAAGGTACGAAGGCGGGTAGGGGTTGTTGAAAAATAAATATGCATGATCCGGGCCTTTTCTTGCATTCTGGTATTCTTCTGACAGCATCATCAGTTCTTTGCCCAACCCCGACCGCTTCGCGGTTAGTTGACGACTCAATGAGGACAGCTATTTAATAAAACAACATCCGTCTCTTGGCTTTGCCGAATGATCTTGTTTGACCGTACCCCGGCCGCAACGCGGTCCTGTTTGAATAGCCCCTGATGCAATCCGGGGAAACAGGACGATCTACGGCGCGCCAACCGCGACGCGCTTGAACTGAAACGATTATTGGCGTTTAATTGCCTCGCTGTCAGACCGCAAAAAGAGACACAATAGCATTCAGATTGCAGCGCGTTGTTAGCAGCCGGAGCAGAGGCTTTTCATCACCTTGGAATAAAAAAAACAATATTGGATTTGTCGATATCGCAATAAAAACAATCGATGTTAACTATCGAATCTCCATCTTAATTTCGCACCAAATAAAACTGAATCACACATGGAAAATACTTCCTTCCCCTCTACAAGCAGCCACAACGGCAATGGCCAAAGCAAGTGCCCCTTCTCGGGCGGCGCGCTCAAAGCCGTGGCCGGCGGCGGCACCTCCAATCGTGATTGGTGGCCCAATCAATTGAAACTGAACATTCTGCGCCAAAACTCGGAACTGTCCAACCCGATGGACAAATCTTTTAATTATGCCGAGGAGTTCAAATCGCTCGACCTTGCCGCTGTGAAAAAGGACATCTACGAGGTAATGACCAACTCGCAGGACTGGTGGCCGGCCGACTACGGCCACTACGGCCCCTTCTTCATCCGCATGGCCTGGCACAGCGCCGGCACTTACCGCATCTCCGATGGGCGTGGCGGCGCAGGTTCGGGCACCCAGCGCTTTGCACCGCTCAACAGCTGGCCCGACAACGCCAACCTCGACAAGGCGCGCCTGCTGCTTTGGCCCGTGAAACAAAAATACGGCCGCAAACTCTCCTGGGCCGATCTCATGATCCTCGCCGGCAACTGCGCCCTCGAATCCATGGGTTTCAAAACCTTTGGTTTCGCCGGCGGCCGCGAAGACGTGTGGCAGCCCGAGGAAGACATCTACTGGGGATCTGAAACCGAATGGCTGGGCGACAAACGCTACTCGGGCGAACGCGAAGACCTTGAAAACCCGCTCGCAGCCGTGCAAATGGGTCTTATTTACGTCAATCCCGAAGGCCCGGGCGGCAACCCCGACCCGCTGCTCGCCGCCCGCGACATCCGCGAAACCTTCGGCCGTATGGCCATGAACGACGAAGAAACCGTGGCCCTCATCGCCGGCGGTCACACTTTCGGCAAAACCCACGGCGCCGCCGACCCGAGCAAATACGTCGGCCGTGAACCCGCGGCGGCCGGCATCGAAGAGCAAAGCATGGGTTGGGCCAATAGCTACGGCCGCGGCAATGCCGGCGACACCATCACCAGCGGCCTCGAAGGCGCCTGGACGACCACGCCCACCAAATGGAGCAACAACTTCTTCTGGAACCTCTTCGGCTACGAATGGGAACTGACCAAGAGTCCGGCCGGTGCGCACCAGTGGATACCGAAACACGGCATGGGCGCGGGCACCGTACCCGATGCGCACGACCCCGCCAAACGCCACACGCCGGTGATGCTCACCACCGACCTGGCCCTGCGTTTTGACCCGGCTTACGAAAAGATCTCCCGTCGCTTCCTCGATAACCCGGATGCGTTCGCCGACGCTTTTGCCCGCGCCTGGTTCAAACTGACCCACCGCGATATGGGCCCGCGCGCCCGCTATCTGGGCCCCGAAGTGCCCTCGGAAGAGCTGATCTGGCAAGACCCGGTGCCAGCCGTCGATCATCCCCTGATCGACGACAAAGACATCGAGGAACTGAAAGGTAAAATCCTCGCTTCGGGCCTGTCGATTTCCCAGATGGTCTCCACCGCCTGGGCTTCGGCCTCCACCTTCCGCGGCTCCGACAAACGCGGCGGCGCCAACGGTGCGCGTATCCGACTGGCCCCGCAGAAAGACTGGAAAGTGAACAACCCCGCCCAGCTCGCCAAGGTGCTGCAAACGCTGGAAGGCATCCAGGCCGCGTTCAACGGCGCCCAGACCGGCGGCAAAAAAGTATCGCTGGCCGATCTCATTGTGCTCGGTGGTTGTGCAGCCGTGGAACAGGCGGCCAAAAAAGCCGGTCACGACGTGAAAGTGCCCTTTACCCCCGGCCGCACCGACGCCACGCAGGAACAAACCGACGTGGATTCCTTCGCCGTGCTCGAACCGAAAGCCGACGGCTTCCGCAACTACAAAAACGCCCGCTACGAAGCCTCCGCTGAGGAAATGCTGGTCGACAAGGCGCAACTGCTCACCCTTACGGCGCCAGAAATGACGGCGCTGGTCGGCGGTATGCGCGCACTGAATGCTAACTACGACAACTCGGCCCACGGCGTGTTCACCCAGCGCCCGGAAACGCTCACCAACGACTTCTTCGTCAATGTGCTCGATATCTCCACCAAGTGGAGCGCCGCTGCTGGCTCCAATGAAGTATTTGAAGGACGCAACCGCGCCACTGGCGAACTCCGCTGGACGGCCACCCGCGCCGATCTGATCTTCGGCTCCAACACAGAACTGCGCGCACTCGTCGAAGTGTACGCCAGTTCGGATGGCCAGGACAAATTCGTCCGGGATTTCGTAGCCGCCTGGAATAAAGTGATGAACCTGGATCGTTTCGATCTGGCTTGATACGGAACAAGACTACGCTGTTGAAATGGGGCGGCTCGGAAACGAGCCGCCCTTTTTTGTTGGCTAGGGATTGTTGTTTGTACAAACCCTGAAATTTTATGCTTTCGGCTGCGTAAAACCCGTTACAAAAGCGCGACTAAAACAGCATGAATAAATATCGTTGGCATAACGAATTCATTATTGATTTGCACCAAGTTCTCCATACCAATACGATGCTGTCACACCACCGTCCATTAAAAAATCGCTGCCAGTAATAAACGCTCCTTCTTGCCCCATTAACAGGGAAGCAACATTGGCCACTTCATCAGGCGTTCCAGCTCGTCCTGCTGCGCTCAGGTTGATCATTCGTCTGTACCCTTCTCCACGTGGCCCGTTTAATTCATCTTTGGCAAGCGGCGTAATAATGATTCCCGGGCTAATGGTATTGACCCTCGCTCCGCGTTTTCCCCAGCGAACGGCTTCGGCCATAACGCGTAGCGCATTGCCTCTTTTGGAGAGTTGATAGGCGTGAAGGCTGTCCTTCACTTTGTCCGGATGAAGAAAATCGAGATCCAGTAATTGCTCGGTTGGCGTCGTTGCAAGCGCTTTACTCTCTTCTATGGACAAGGGGCCTAAGCGATGTCCTGATTGCGAAGCAATTACAACTCCTGAGCCGCCTTCTTCCATTACGTTGCCAAACAATTCGAGCACCAGTGCAGTGCCGTACAAGTCAACCTTGAGGATGGTTTCAGGCGATGCCTGCGAAGGGGATACGCCTGCGGCATGAATTAGCCCATGTATGCTGCCAATGGAAGTAGCCGTATTTACGAGAGATGTAACCGACTTTCGCGAGCAAATATCCACAACAGCGGTACTTGCTTCAAATCCTGCTTCGTTTAAAACTATTGCAGCAATGTCAGCATTTTCCTGGCGAAGATCGGCAACCAGGATGTGCCTGCCTGCTCCTACTCGCCTTGCAATGGCTAGGGTGTGTCTGAAAAATCGGATTGTTAAAAATGAGTTCGTATTTTTCGTGAATGAAAAGGTACGAATTGCATGATAATCAATGGGCTGCGATTAAAGAATTGTTTCCTGAACGACGTGGAAAAGGTCGCCCTGGGCACTCTCCACGACACATCTTGAATGGCATCATGTGGATTTTATGTTCTGGGGCAGCCTGGCGAGACCTGCCAGAACGCTTCGGGTCGTGGAAAACCGTTTATCATCGTTTTCGGGAATGGCAGCGAAGTGGGCTTTTTGAACAGATTTTGGCCTTATTGCACCTCAAACTCAATGAAGACGGTCTGATTGATTGGGATTTGTGGGAAGTAGACTCGACAACCGTAAAGGCCTCTAAATCCGCAGCCGGCGCTAAAAAAGCCGGGGAACAAGCCTTAGGTCGTTCACGTGGCGGTTTTACTTGCAAAATCCACTTGGTTTGTGACCGCTTGGGTAATCCTTTAGGTGCTGTACTGACAGGTGGGCAACGACATGACGCTCCCCAACTCTCAATAGCGCTGGAAAACGTCTTGATCCCCACTGCAAGCGGCTACCGTAGTCGTCCCAAAGAAGTGGTTGCCGACAAAGCTTACACCGGAAAACCTGTTCGCAAATACCTCCGAAGTCGTGGCATAAAAGCACTGATTCCAGAGAAAAAACTGCCAAAAGGCCAAAAGACGCCAAAAAGGCCCACATCATAGATTCAATGAACTGACTTATAAACAACGTAATGTGATCGAACGCTTGATAAACCGCCTGAAAGAATGCCGTCGTTTTGCTACTCGTTTTGAGAAACTAGCTGAATCCTTTCTTGCCTTGGTTCAACTTGCGTTCGCTCGTATTTTGCTCAAAAAGTATTTTTCAGACACACCCTAGTCCGATGGAGCCAGCGCCAATAACTACGATCACTTTTACAGGATTGTCTTTCATGTATATGCTTAGCATTTTTGGTGATCTGCACTGGACCAGGCCGATGCACACTTAAGAGACTGCGGCTGTCATTTGGCCGCTTTTATCTACTCGATTAACTCATATTAATTGTCCGCAGTTCTTTTATTTATTGATTGGCAGCCAGCCAGTTATTCACCGCAAGGCGGGATTTTTGCAGAATTTCATCAAACCCTTCTGCATATTTTTTATCACTTCGTTTTGCAGGCGTTGTATCTAATACTTGTTGAAGCCTTACCATGTTTGGTCGAAATTCGGCAGCGCTATCTTTAAATTGTGCCTCCAATATGCGGCATAAAGATACAATGTTTGTAGAACCCAAATAGAGGTCGTCAGGATCATTGATGGATTTTTGAGCGATAGTAGTTACCCGGGCAATGCTGTTTTTAATGGGAATAATGAAATTATCAGGATGTTCGACTTTATTACCATCTAAAAAACCGTAAACTTCGTAGATTGAACCTTCTTCTTTTCCTTCCAAAATATGTATTACGTCAGCTTCCCATTGTTCGTATGATTTTATTTTTGCTACTGCGGCATTGCGAATTATTTCATTTTCATTTTCGTCTCTATCCTTATCCTTAACCGTATATGATAATAAACGTGTTATTGTTTTTTCGTTGTGTGCATTAATATAATCCATCGAATTTTTAAAATACCAAGACCTGTCAGCGCCATACTTGAGAACCTCCTCTGTCTTGGCTTGGTCCACAGCTATCTTGTGCACTATTTGCTGCCGCATCCAACCAAATATAATGCCCAAAACCATCAGGGCGGCTAACCCAAAAGCAATTGTCAATGTAGTTTTATAGGTATTGGATGAAACACGTGTATTTAGTTCTGTATTTAAAAAGATAAAATATGCAACAAATATCAATATAGGTATCCACATTTGTTCGATACTCTTTACCAGCCGCCGGAGAAAATCTGGGAAATCGTGGTACCACCCTGATTCAAAGAATGAAGAATCAAAAACTGCTACCATCATGAACAACCAACCTGCCCATATCCATAAATTACGCGTCCTGCCCTGTGGAGATACCCAATCAAAACCGCCTTTCGACCCAATAGAAAAAGTTAAAATCAAACTACATATTGTAAAGCCAATACCCACAACACTTAAGATCATCCCAAGCCCCATTGCATTTTCACCTCTGTGCGGTTTGGATAAATAAATATTAATAAGGATTAATCCAATATAGAAAAAGAGTGTTAATGCGAAAGATAAATATCCCATTTTGTTTTACTTGAAACATGAATAATCTTCTACAAAAGCGTTTTTATGATAGTATAAGTGCTTTATGAATACTCTCTGGCTTGAAGTTAACTTTTTCCCTGCCTCGGTTTCTTCGAACGTTTTGTTTTTTATATTGCCGGGCACGACCTTCGTATAAAGTGTTCTGTGTCTAGAAGCCATCTCAAAAATGGCATTTATTAACTTAGCGTAGAAAAGGCTACGCTATTATGGAATTAAAAGACGAACAATGGGCTCTAATTGAAGCACTTATACCTGTTCAACGTCGTTCGGATGGTCGTGGGCGCCCACCTCGTGATCCACGTGAAGTGCTGGATGGCATTTTGTGGATTTTGCGAACTGGTGCCCGCTGGCAAGACCTTCCCGCTCGATACCCACCGTACCAAACCTGTCACCGAATCTTTCAAAAATGGGCGAAAAGTGGGGTGTTTTCGACCATTTTAGAAGTTCTGGCTGAGGACTTACGGCAACGGGGTGGATTAGATTTATCCGAGTGTTTCATCGACGGCACCTTTGTGCCGGCAAAAAAGGGGACTCTGTGTTGGGAAAACCAAGCGGGGCAAAGGGACCAAGATCATGGCCCTTGCAGACCGCGCTGGTTTACCTCTCGCCATTTACCTGGCAAGCGCTTCACCACACGAAGTCACCCTTGTTGAAGACACTTTGGCGAATCGATTCGTGGCGCAAGTCCCTCAACGAGTAATTGGCGACAAAGCATATGACAGCGATCCATTAGATCAAAATCTTGAAAATCAGGGTGTTGAGATGATCGCCCCACACCGTTCGAATCGCAAAAAGCCTAAAACCCAGGATGGTAGGGTCTTGAGACGATATAAACGCCGCTGGAAAATCGAACGCCTCTTTGCCTGGCTTTTCAACTTCCGACGCCTCTTGGTTCGACACGAGTATTATTCAGAGAACTTTTTTGCTTTTGTTTCACTTGGTTGTATCAAAATCTTGCTCAGGTATTTTTGAGATGGCTTCTAAATAATTTTCTCGAAATACCATCCGTTTTTGACGAGAAATTCACCCTTCCTTTTTCTTGCTTCATTTATTTCTGTGGGCTCCCATTTTAATTTCATTATATCGAAAACTTGATTTAGGGATTTCCCTTGATAGCATAAATCAGTTTCTTCTTGAAACCTGCTATCTTCAAAATAGATTTGCATTTCGCCCCCAAGATGCTTTGTTGCTTTTTTCGAAAATTTATGAACCTCTTTCCAATATGTATTACAAAAATGATATTGATGATTTAATTCCTCTTTATATTCTTCTTCAAAGAAATTTCCATTCCAGTATTTATATCTACAACCATTATCATAACTGAGCGTTTTTTCATAAATATTTAGTTCTCCGCAATATTTGTAATTCGTCATTATCTTTACCTGTTTCCATTTATTGAAATTTTCTTCCAAGTAATCAAATGCAACAAAATAATCGATTTGATTAAAATCTTCTTGCTTGTTTACTACCTCGTTCGATTGATAAGTTCCGTTTTTGATTTCTAAATTAAAAATAGATTGTAATTGATTTACAACATCCTTTCCAGAGTTGAAATTGAGTTTATGACTTCCAACTATTTGTAAAAGACTTCCCATTTTTAATTATTATCTTATAATAGAAAAATTATTCCCAGTAATCTTTGACTATTAGCCTGCAATCAATATTGCGAATATTTTTCCTTTGGCCGCAAGCCCCGTCCTCCTGCCAGCGAAAAGGCGCTCTTCCGATGCCCTCCCTCAAACACGCCACCACGCCATCGCCAGGCACGCCACCACCAGTCCTGCCAGCACGATCGGTGGCAAAAACGTGAAGCATAAAAATACAACGAAAGTAACGCCGTAAATCAGGGTTTCGATCCTGATCACCCCCGACAGCAAGTCTGCTCCGGCCTTTTTGCGCAGCAGATACAAGTTGAGCAGGCCGCCGAACAGGTACAACATGGAAAAACACACGCTCATCGAGGTGAACAGGTCCGACATAGTCGGTTGAAAACCCGCCCCCAGGTCCATTTTATAGTTGCCCATGAGGTCGATCAACTGTTTTTCCGTGTCGTTGGCCGGCACGGGGTCGTTGAAAAGGCTGAGGCTATGAATGCAGGCCGTCAGGATAAGAATGACACTGGCTGTCTTGAGCCAGAAGGTGTAGGATTTCAGCATGATCTTGCGGTTGAAAAGTGTCAGACTCGAATGCCCAGGCGTTGGTAAACAAAACTCATGAGCCAGGCAGGGCCGATCAATAAAAATTGCAGGTCTTTAAAAAACGAGGGCCTTTTGCCTTCCACATGGTGCCCCCAAAACTGTCCGATCCAGGCGGCGACAAACAGAACGATACTCACCAGCCACAGTTGCAATCCGCTTTGTTCTACGGCCCTGCACAACCACAGGCACAACGCACTGAACAGGAACATGCCCAGTGCCAGGGTGGGAGAGAGCCGGATATAATACACCAACACCAGCGCCAGCGCGATCATGGCAAGGTTGAGCGGCAGGCCAGGCGTCAGCTCGACGCCCAGTTTGACGCTGTACAACAGCCCGGTGACACAGAAAAAGATCACTGGCACGCAGATCCAGTGAACGGTTTTATTGGTCGGATTCTGGTGGCTTTCGCCGTATTCGGACAGCCAGCTTTGAATGGTGCGCATAAGCGGAGATTTGTTTTTAATGAACAGAAAACAACTGCGTAAATGTAGGTAATATGGATTTTTGACCAAATTTTTGCGCGTTCTTTCCCGGGCCTTCGCTGCCCGCTTTTTAAAAAATCGATCAAACAAAACCTTGCATGATCTACCGCTCCACAATTGCCGTTCTTTTTGCCCTGGCGCTCCAAAGTGCCCTGGCGCAACAACCCGTCGAATTCCGGCCGGATTTGCTCAAACTCGAGTGGGAACTGGTTGAAAATCAGTACCAGGGCGCCGAACAAACCCTTTCCCGGCTGACTTTGACCAACGATTCCAAAAACAGGCTCCCCGTGTCCGGCTGGTCGATCTATTTCAGTTTCGGCAGGAGTTTCCGGCCTGAAGCTACGCTTGCCTCGGGGTTCGAGGTGAAACAACTCAGCGGCGACTGGTTTCGGCTTCGCCCAACCGACAAGTTCAGCGGTCTTGCTCCCGGCCAGGTGTGCAAGGTCGATCTGGTCAGTTCCGACTGGCTCGTGCATCACACCGACGCGCCAAACGGGTTTTATATGGTTTTCGAACGCGAACCCGACAAGGGCTACCCGCTCCCGCTTCCTGTTGTAAAAGGCCCCGCCGACCCGCGCAAACTGCTTCGCTCGCCCGACGACAAAAAAATGCCGGTCACCCCTGCCGACATCTACAATCAGAACCTTGCCATCGGCGCCCCTGAGACGGATAAAATGTGTCCCGTATTTCCCACGCCCATGAAGTGGAACCCCTTGGGAAGCGGCGTTGTGATTGGCCAAAACACGCCGGTCTGGATCGATCCGGCCTTTTTTTACGAGGGCCGTTTGTTGAAAGAAAGCTGGCAATACTGGTTTGGCGGGATCAACCTGAGTGGCGTCGATGTGTCGGGGGGCGTTGCGGTGGCCGTGCGCCCATCGCCGGAAGCGCTGCCAGATGAGGCCTATCGCATGAACATCACCCCCGAGCACGGCGTCGAAATCTGGGCGTCAACGCCTGCCGGCGCTTTTTATGGCATCCAGTCGCTTTCCACCATCATCGACCCCGCAGCCTTGCAGCAATCGGTGGCCGAAATGCGCCTTCCCTGCCTTGAAATTTACGACCGGCCCCGTTTCGCGTACCGCGGATTGCACGTCGATGTGGCGCGCAATTTTCAGTCCAAAAGCGAGATCCTGAAATTGCTTGACGTGATGGCTTTGTACAAACTCAATACCCTGCATTTTCATTTCAGCGACGACGAAGGCTGGCGTATCGAAATTCCGGGTTTGCCTGAATTGACCGAGGTCGGCGCCCGGCGCGGCCACGCCAGCAACGAACAATATTATTTGCACCCGGCATACGGCTCTGGCCCGACGCCCGGTAAAACGAGTGGTTCAGGCTACTACACCCGAAAGGATTTTATCGAAATTCTGCGCTATGCCACCGACCGCCATATCCGGGTGATCCCCGAAATCGAACTGCCTGGGCATGCCCGCGCAGCCATCAAATCGATGGATGCCCGATATGAACGGCTCATGAACCAGGGCAAACCCGCAGAAGCGCGCCAGTATCTGCTGCGCGACCTCGAAGACCGCTCTGTTTACCGCTCCGTACAGGGATACAACGACAATGTCGTCTGCGTCGGGCAGGGTTCCACCTACGCTTTTATTGACAAAGTCATAACGGAACTTCAGGCCATGTACAACGAAGCCGGCGCGCCCATCGAAACCATGCACCTCGGCGGCGACGAAGTGCCGGCCGGCGTGTGGGAAATGTCGTCGGAATGCCGGCAACTGATGCGCGACCAGAACATGAACAGCACCGACGAGCTGTGGTATTTTTTCTGGTCGAAACTTGCCAACATGATGGCCGACCATGAGCTGAAAATTTCGGGCTGGGAAGAGGTCGGCTTGCGCAAAACGAAACTCGACGATCAGACCCGTTACATCCCCAACCCGGATTTTGCGGGCAAAAAATTCAGGGTCTATGTCTGGAACAACGTGATCGGCTGGGGCTCCGAAGACCTTGCCTACCGCATGGCCAACGCGGGCTATCCGGTCGTTCTGGGGCCAGTGAGCAACCTCTATTTCGACATGGCCTATCAAAAGGATTTTGACGAGCCGGGCTATTACTGGGGAGCATACACCGATGTCGAACAGGCTTTTTCCTTTGCTCCGTTCGACTATTTCAAAATGACAAAAACCGACCGTATGGGCAATCCGGTCACCCCGGCCACCTTTGAGGGCAAGGAAAGGCTGACCGATTACGGCAAAAGCAATGTGCTGGGTCTGGAAGGCTTGATCTGGTCGGAAACCCTGAACGGTCCTGACGACCTCGAATACATGGTTTTTCCCAAACTGCTCGGGCTGGCCGAACGCGCCTGGGCGCCGGCGCCCGAATGGGAGTCGACCCGCGACGCCAGTTCTTCCGAACAACAATATTTGCAGGACTGGACGGCTTTCGCCTACCGCCTCGGTCAGTCCGAATTGCCTCGCCTCGACTTTTTTTCGGGCGGATTCAATTACCGGATACCCACGCCAGGCGCCATCATTCGGGATGGAAAATTGATGGCCAATATCCAGTTTCCCGGCCTGAGCATCCGCTACACCACAGACGGAAAGGAACCAGCCGTCGGCAGCACCGAATACAAAGGCCCTGTCAAGGTGAGCGGTGTCGTCAAATTGCGGGCTTTTGACCGCAGGGGGCGGGGCAGCCGCACAGTTCAGGTAGGCGGGTAGGCTGTTGGAGGCCGGGCGCGGAGGGGGTAATTATTTTATTGTAAAATATTGATAATCAAACCCTCCACGCCCGGGTGCAGCCGATTTGCCCTGTCGTATTACCAGCGTTTCGGGATGAAGCGGGGCACCTTCCGCTGGTATTCGGCATATGCAGGGTATTTGCCCGCCGATATTTTTTCACTAAAATCAGAGCTGCCCAAAAACAGGAGCATCAGCAGGATGGCGCCTGCCAGCGACCAGTTGAGCCAGCGCCCTGTAGCCGCTATGCTGAACAGGTAAAAACAAAGCCAGATGGCTTGCTCGCAGGCATAATTGGGGTGGCGCACCACCGACCAGAGGCCTGTACGGCAAAACCCCGCCGCGTACTCGCCGTCGAGCGGTTCGCCGGCAGCGATGCGTCGGTATTTTTCCTTCTGATAATTGTACTGCTGCTGGTCGGCGACGGTTTCGTACAACAGGAAGGCCAGGAACAAACCTGCTGCCACGCCGTCGAAAATACCCAATGGCCGCTCGTTGCCCTGCCAGGCCACCAGTGCGGGCAAGGTAAACAGCAGGATAAGGCTGTTTTGGTACAGAGAAATAAAAAACAGGTTGAAAAGGCCCCAGCGCAGGCGGCCTTTCAGCATGGGGTTTTGGCGCAAAACGCTCCAGCGATAGTCTTCTTCGCCCCGCCAGGGCAGCCAGTCGTAGCCGCCGCGCCGCCAGAAGTTGTACGTGAGGCGAAGTCCCCACAGGGTGACGAGGCCTGCCATCAGCATCAGGCGGGGCGACCAGCCGCTGGCTCCGGCAACCGTCCACACATACACAATCGGGATAATGCTCCAGATTTTATCCACCTGGCTGCAATTGCCGGTGAGTTCACTCACCAGAAAACAGGTGAAGGCGACGCCCAGCATGAGGTAAACCAGCCGGTGCAGGGTAGCGGCAATTTCGGCAGAAAGGGGCTGGTCCCAGTAAATGGCGACGATGGGCAGTGCAATCAGGGTTGCGAGCAAAACGAGGATCGTACGGAGCATGACAGGGTGGTCTGAATCGTTTTAAACGGTTAGCGTCAGTTGGTATATTTCATTCATTGTCTTCCAGTTGCGGGTGGTGGCCCGAACCTTGAGTTTGTTTTCAAAAAAAGCATTGCTCAATTTGGTATTGCCATATCCGCCCGGGCAAAAGAGATAAACCGATCTCCCGTCGATCACGTAGCGGTCGGGTTCGTAATGGTATTGCAGCAATTTGTTGACGACTGCCGGTTGCGGCGCTTCTTCGAGCAAGGTGACGTGCAAAAACGCGGGATCAATGTCTTTCTCCGACAAAAAAGGATTGTTGACCAGCACCCGAGACCACTCTCGGGCAGTCCGGATCAGGACGGGTACCTGATAGCCGAAACGTTCTGCAATGGATTGTTCGATGACCGAAACCAGTTGCGCCTCGCTGGCGGCGGGTGCTGAAAAGACCACATTGCCGCTTTGAATGTAGGTATGAACCGAGCCGAAACCCAATGCAGCAAAAAGCGTTTTGAGTTCGGGCATTTTGATCATGTTCTTGCCACTGACGTTGATGCCTCTGAGGATAGCGATAAAATTGTCCATGCCGGATTTATCCGCTTGAGTTGAGCGGCCAAAGATCATATTTTATTGTAAAATTGCCCCGAAAGCGATTTTTGCGACACAATCGTTTCTTTTTTCGCAAAAAACCTCAAAAAGCCGGTACTTTTAGAAGCCCTTACCACGTATCCATGTCGAAAAATATTCGCAACCTGTCGGCCCGAAAGGGTCTCGACGACAATCTTTTCGAGCAACTGCCGACAGACGGCGGCCCGGACGATCAAAACTACCGCGAGCTGGCGGGCAAGTTTTTGATTGGCAATGCATCAACGTACGGCACTGCTTCTTTCTATGATTTTCTGAACCCCGAAAACAGCGGCAAAAAGGGGTTTTACTGCGCTGGAAGCGCCTGTTTGCTCGCTGGTACGCAAGACGCCGTTCAGCGCGATCTGGAAGCGGAATTCGGCGCAGAAGCGGTCGGCCCGGTGTACTGCCTGGGCCGTTGCTACGAAAATCGCGCTTTCCACATCGACGGTAAAAACCACTCCGGCGCCGAAGCGGATGCCATTTCGGGCATTTGCCGTCATGAAAAGGAAAGCCGTTCAGCCGGATACACCATCAAAAACCACGGCCGTGGTATGCTCACAGAAAACGCCCTGGGCCTCGATGAGTGCCTGCGTTTGTTGCCGGTGTGGCTCAGCCGCGGCGCCGACACCCTGCTGGAAGAACTGAAGACCTCCGGCCTGCGCGGCAGGGGCGGCGCAGGTTTCCCGATGGCGATCAAACTCGACACGGTGCGCAAGGAGCAGGCCAGCCAGAAGTACATCGTGTGCAATGCCGATGAAGGCGACCCGGGGGCGTTCTCCGATCGTTATATTCTCGAAGAGCAGCCGCAACTGCTCATGGCCGGCATGGCGCTGGCCGGGTACATCGCCGGCGCTACCGAAGGGGTGGTGTACATCCGCGCCGAATACCCCGAGTCCATTGTCATCGCGAACCGGGTGGCCGAGCAGTTCAACAACCTGTTCCCGCTCGATACCCGCGAGGGCAGGCCGTTTTCCTTCCGCCTGAAAGTGATCAAAGCCCAGGGCGCCTACATCTGCGGCGAAGAAACAGCCCTGCTCAACTCTATTGAGGGCAACCGGCCCGAGGTGCGGACGCGCCCGCCGTTTCCCGCCCAATACGGTCTGTACGGCAAGCCGACGGCGGTCAATAATGTAGAAACGCTGGCCAACCTGCCATTTATCGCGCAGGAAGGCGGCGAGGCTTTCAAAGCTGTGGGCACGGCCAAATCGAGCGGCACCAAACTGCTTTCGCTCGACAGCCATTTTCAACGTCCGGGTTTGTACGAGGTGGATATGGGCACCCCGCTGTCATTCGCTGTGTACGAGCTTGGCGGCGGTTTTAAAGAACCGGTCAAAGCCCTGCACATCGGCGGCCCCTTGGGCGGACTGGTGCCGATGTCGCGAGTAAACGACCTGAGCATTGATTTTGAGTCTTTTTCCGGCAACGGTTTTTTGCTCGGGCATGCTTCTGTTTTGTCGGTGCCCGAACGTTTCCCCCTGATCAAATACATCGAACACCTGTTTGCGTTTACGGCCCACGAGAGTTGCGGCAAATGTTTCCCTTGCCGGATCGGCTCCGTGCGCGGAAAGGAACTGTTTCAAAAAGCCTATACTTCCGATTATCGCATTGACCGCGAGTTGCTCAACGACCTGCTCGACACGCTCGAAAAAGGCTCGTTGTGCGCACTGGGTGGCGGTATTCCGCTCCCCGTCAAAAACGCACTCCAGTATTTTGAACCGGAATTGAAGCCTTATTTTAAAAACTGAATTGCTACGCCATGTCTGACCTGACTACTGTTGCCTATATCAATGGCCAACCCTGTACGTTCGAACCGGGCGAAACCATACTCCAGGTCGCCCGCCGTCACTTCGGCCGCGACAGCGTGCCGACGCTTTGCGATGCCCCCAACCTCGAAGCATACGGCGCCTGCCGTGTGTGCAGTGTGGAAGTGGCCTTGCAGGCCAATGGCCCCCGCCGCATGAAAGCGGCCTGCCATACCCAAATGGAATCCGGCCTGCACATTTATACCGAATCGCCGGATGTGCAAAAACTGCGCAAAAATCTGATTGAACTGGTATTGACCGACCACCCGCTGGATTGCCTAACCTGCGAAGTGAACGGCAACTGCGAGTTGCAGGACACGGCCGCGCGCGTCGGCATCCGCTCGGTGCGCTACCCGGAGGGTAAAAACCACCTCGACCGACAGAAAGACCTCAGCCACCCGTACATGACCTCCGATATGTCGAAGTGTATCATGTGCTACCGCTGTGTGCGCGCTTGCGACGAAGTGCAGGGCCAGTTTGTGCTCGGCGTGGAAGGCCGCGGCTTCGACAGCCGGATCATCAAAGGCATCGATCAAAGCTTTCTGGAATCGGATTGTGTTTCTTGCGGCGCCTGCGCGCAGGCTTGCCCGACATCGGCCATTTCCGATGTTTTTCAGTCCAAATCGCTGGTCGGACAAGACAAGGTGCAAACCATCTGTACGTACTGCGGCGTTGGTTGCAACCTGAGTGTGAGCGTCAAGGACGGCAAAGTGCTCAGCATCCAGGCGCCCTGGGATGCCGAAGTCAATAAAGGACATACCTGCCTGAAAGGCCGCTACGCTTTCTCCTTCTACGACCATCCGGATCGCCTGCGCCAGCCATTGATCAAAAAAGACGGCCAGTTCGTGGAGGCCAGCTGGGATGAGGTGTACGACCTGATCGCAGAAAAAATCAAGTCGGCCCGCGAGCAGTTCGGCCCCGACTCCATAGCCGGTATTTCTTCTTCCCGTTGCACCAATGAGGAGAATTACCTGATGCAAAAATTCATTCGCGCAGTGGTGGGCACCAACAATATCGACGGCTGCGCGCGGGTATGCCACTCGCCGACCGCCATCGGGATGCAACGCACATTCGGAACCGGCGCTGCCACCAACTCGATCGAAGACCTCAAATACACTGATTGCATCATGGTGATCGGCGCCAACCCCACCGAGGGCCACCCTGTGACCGGGGCAAAGATCAAACAGCAGGCCATGAAAGGCAAAACGCTGATCGTGATTGACCCGAGGGAAACCGAGATCGCCCGCTATGCGCATTATCACCTTCAGTTGCGCCCGGGTACCAATATCGCCGTGCTGAATATGATGCTGTATTACATCATTTCAGAAGGGCTTGAAGACAAGTCCTTTATTGAAAACCGCACCGAGGGTTTTGAAGAACTCCGGCAAAATGTCCTCGCACTCAATATCGACGAACTGGAAGCGGTGTCCGGCGTGCCGCGCGAGAAAGTGCGTGCCGCAGCCCGTGCGTATGCCACGGCAGGCGCGGCTATGTCGTTCCACGGCCTGGGTGTGACGGAGCACTACCAGGGCACGTATGCCGTCATCCAGATCGCCAACCTGGCCATGCTGACGGGCAATATCGGCCGCCGGGGATGCGGCGTCAACCCCCTTCGCGGTCAGAACAACGTGCAGGGCATGGCCGATATGGGCGTTCAACCTTATCAGGGGGCCGGGTATCTCGACCTGACCCAGCCCGATGTCATCGCCAGATACGAGGAGTTTTACGGCGGGGTCAAATTGCCCAGCCATGTCGGACTCAAGATTCCGGAAATGTATGATGCCGCCCTGGCGGGCAAACTCAAGGTCCTCTGGGTGATGGGCGAAGATCTGGTGCAATCCGATCCGAACACCAACAAGGTTATTGAGGCGCTGAACGCCATCGACCTGTTCATCGTGCAGGAACTCTTCATGACGGAGACGGCCAAACTGGCCGATATCGTGCTGCCGGGCGCTTCCTTCCTTGAAAAAGAAGGCACCTTTACCAACGGCGAACGCCGTATTCAAAGAGTCAATCAGGTGGTCAAGCCGGTGGGTAATGCCAAAGTTGACGGGCAGATCATTGTGGACATGATGAACCGCATGGGTTATCCGCAGCCTCCCTATGCCGCCAAAACCCTGCTGGAAGAAATTTCCCAGATCGTGCCTTTCTTTGCCGGCGTACGCTGGGAAGAACTGGGCCAATACGGCAAACAGTGGCCTGTGGCGCCCGACGGAAATGATACCAAAATCCTGCACACCGATACGTTCAAACGCGGCAAAGGGCGGTTTATCTTCCGTGAATTCATCGAAACCCGCGAAATTCTGGAACACGGCAAGGAATATCCTTACATCCTGACCACCAACCGCCTGCTGGAACACTACAATGCAGGCACCATGACCCGCCGCACCCGCAACGTGCAAATCGTGCACGAAGACGTGCTGCTGATCCATCCTGCCGATGCTGCCCGTCATCAAATCGCCGATGGCGACTGGGTCTGTGTCGAGTCGGCACGGGGCAAGATCGATATGAAGGCCAAACTCACGGAAGAGGTTAAGGAAGGGGTGCTGAGCACCACCTTCCACTTCCCCGATATCCTGGTCAATATCGTCACCTCCGACGTGAACGACTCGGAGGCCAAATGCCCGGAATACAAAGTGGTGGCTGTCCGGATTCGCAAGGCGCGCCGGGTTGCCGATCGCCATGCCCTTGCGTCTTCCTGAACGGGCCTTTTGACAGGCGCCGGGCGGACAGGGTTTTCAGCTTGATTGTGATAACCTTGTCCGCCCGATACCTGCCCGGGGAACCTTATCGAGCATTTAATCGACAATCCGATCGAGGTCGCGGAAGACAAACCGTACATCCTGCGCTTCGTCCAGAATGTCGAACCGAAGACCTGCGAGGTAAGCGCCCCGATAGCCCAATCCTTTGTTTTCGCGAATTTTACCCAGTTTTTGCCATTCTGGAACGTTCATTTCTGCAATGGCATCGAGCCCCTCACCCTGCACCCTGACCAGTAAAAAATCTTCGTTGTTGCGTTCGGCATACGCTTCCACCCGGTAATCGAGCCGCCCGGCGCCAATAGTTCTGATCTGCCGCGCCAGTTCGGCTTTGTAAACCGGATTGTCTGGGGGCAACTGACTGAATACTGAATGCCTGTCCGTTTGCTGCGCTTGCCCACAAGAGCAAACCTGGAAGGCCAGTATGGCCAGAAAAGAGAAGAAAACCGTTGTTTCCATTGAAAAACGTTATTCGCGGTGAACAATGAAACCTTGCGCACGCCCCCGGATAACAATCCAGTAGATGCCCGGCAGAGTGGGCGCGTTCAAGACAATGTTATCGCCCGAAGAGAGGGTTGTGCCGAGTATTTCGCCGCGCGCACCGATCAGATAAACGACTTCGCGATCAAGTTCGCTGTCCGTCAGGATGCGGATCGATGAACCTGCTACGACCGGATTGGGGGAAATTCTGAACTGCAAGGGGGCTTTCGCAGGCTCCACAAGGCTGCTAACCTGACTGGTATCAGCCCAATACACCCGCTCGTCGAGGTATTGAACCATGAATATTTTTCCCGAGGCGGTTTCGGTAAATGACTGTGTGCCGTAAAGGCCGAAAATATCCAGCCCCAGTCCCTGAAGTTGACGCTCCCATCCGGCCGACCCGTTTCTTCTGAAAAAGCCTCCACCGAACCCCTGCGAGCCGGCTACGGAACTGTAAGCGTCGCCATTTTGGGCAATATGCACTGTCGATAAAGGCCGGTCGAGCCACCAGGTCGCGCCATTCCAAACCTTGTTGATTTTCCAGAAACCGGGATCGGTTACGTCAGACAAATGTTTGCACAAATTGATGCGGACTTCTGCGGAACCTGCCACGCTTTCTATGCTCAAATATAGTGTGTCCTGATGTGATACGTCCAACCCGTAGGTATAGTGGATCAGCAGGTTGTTTTCGATCACATTCTCCCCGTCAATGTTGATATCGACATGCGACCAGTGCAGGCCGTTGTCGTCGGAGATGAACAGTCCGCCTTCTCCGTTCGACCATTCATTGCGAGTGGTCAGGTAAAGCCGGCCGTTTTGATCGATATCGATCTGGTCGGCGCTGAGGTAGTTGTTCAGGCCGTTGTTGCGGGTGGTCCAGGATTGGCCGTTGTCATCGGAGAAAAACACTCCTGCGCCGACATAGCCCAGCACGGGGTCAGAGTCGCCAGTGATAGCAAACAGGTCGCCTGCTGCATTGTGCGCAAAACGCAGCACCGGAAAGTTGTGCCCCAGATCGACCGAATCCCAGTGAACCCCATCGTCTGTGGATATAAAAACCTTGCCGATGCCGCCAGCTAAGGCAAGGCCTTCGGGCGTCGTGTGCAGGGTAAAGATGAAGCCCGATTCCAGTACTTGCACCCAGTCGTGCCCCTCGTTGGTGCTGCGCAAAATGCCGTTTGTGAGGCCGGTGAGGAGGATAGAATCGTTCAGGCCGGCGATGCTCGTTTTGGGGCCGCCGGGGAAAGAATAGGTTGTCAGCCAGAATTTTTGTGCAACAATGGAAGACAAACCGCTAACAATCAGCAAAGTAGAGAGCAAATATTTCATCATGATTTAAAAACGGATTGAGTTCCGAATGTCCATCAGACGCTCTCTGATTCCAGCAGGTCGCGCATTTTGCCCAAAAAGAAAATATTACAGCGCCGGTTCGATCAAATCCCACAGATTGCCATACAGATCGGCAAAAACGGCCACAGTTCCATAGGGCTCCTTTTGAGGAGGGCGCACGATGTTTACGCCCTGTTCGAGCAGCCGCTCGTAGTCGCGCTGAAAGTTTTCGGTGTGCAAAAACAGGAATACCCGGCCACCGGTTTGGTTGCCGACACAGGCGAGCTGGGTTTCGCTGGCGGCTTTGGCCAGCAGCAGGCAACACGAGGTCGATCCGGGCGGCGCGATGCGTACCCAACGTTTTGAAGGAGACAGCGGGGTGTCTTCGAGGAGCAGGAAGCCCAGTTTTTCCGTGTAAAACCGGATGGCTTCATCGTAATCGGCTACTACCAGCGTAATCAGTGCAATGTGCTGTTTCATCGCTGCTCCCATTCTTTTTTCAGCATGGAAAAAACATGAAGGTCGATAAAGGCGCCCTGCAACAACTCGCCGTCGCGCATGATTCCTTCGTGCCGGAATCCGAGACGTTCGGCGACCGCCCGGCTTTTGAGGTTGCCTGTGGCGCAGCGAATCTCTATGCGGTTGAGTCCCAGGGCATTGAATCCATAATCGGTAATGCCGATGCAGGATTGAACGATGATGCCTTTGCCCTGAAATTGTTCGCCCAGCCAGTAACCGATGGAGCCAAAGCGGAATGGTTTGTTGATGTAGTAAATGCCGATCCTGCCGGCTATTTCACCTTGATAACGAATGACGAAAGGCGCTTCAAGGCCCTCGGCGGCGCGGCGGCCGGAATCCTCGACGAACTGCACGAAATCTGCTGGTTTTTGCATGCGCTCTACCCAGGTCAGCCATTCGCTCAGGTGTAACCGGTTATTTTCGATCAAGTCAAAAACAGGGCCTGCATGAGCGGGCGAGAGGGGTTCGAGGATGATGTCGTTGCTGATGTGTATGTTCATGGGTGCAGAACTCTTCCTGTCGGATGATTTGTTCCCGCCTGCACGCAAAGTTTTGCACTTTGTTCGTTTCAGGAGAATATACCACTAAACCCCCAGCGTGCTCTGACAGCGGCAAAAAACAGATCAAATTGCCTCAATGTATGAAAAACAGCATTCTTTCAGGGGCGATATTATTGCTTTTAACAGGGCTGAACTGCCGGCAACCGGCAAGCCCGGCATCGCCACAGGCCGGCGCCAACACGCCTTTGCCCGAAAACCCTCCGCCCAAACCGCTTCCTGCCTGGATATACGTCGTACCGCACGACGTCAAAGTGAAGGATTACTTCCGGTTTATGGATACGCTGGTCGCGCGATACGACTCCGCCGCGCCCTATCTGCTTGACGAGTACCTGCTCGTACGCGCCAATCCGAAGGTGCTCGATTCGCTGATGAATACCGATTATTACCGAAGGATGGCCAGGGGCGAATTGGTGTACAACCAGCGTTTACTCACGGTACTGCACCGTGGCGATACCTTGTTCGGGCCAGACCCGGCCCTCGCCGCCGATATCCGTCGCAGGCAGTCAATGACGCGCATCGACGTCAACATCCCGGAATTTCGGCTTCGCATTCTGGAAAACAACGACACGCTGTTTTCCTTCCCTGTTCGGGTTGGGCAGAACAAAAGAAAATACCTGAAAACGATCGGCAGAATGGAAGATTTGCGCACCAAACCAGGTAAAGGCTCGATCATCAGGGTCAATAAATACCCGGTCTGGAAAGACCCCCGGACCGGTTTGGTGTACAAGGTTACCCATCGCGACGACGGCCGGATCACGAAATTGCCACAGATACCCTGGCTGGAAGCGGAGCTCGACGGAAACCGGTACGGACAAATGCTGCATCCGACGACCAATCCTGCAAGTTTGGGCAAAGCCTACTCCAATGGCTGTGTCGGCTGTGGAGAGGCCGACGCGTGGCTGTTGTACTACTATGCGCCGGTCGGCACACCCGTGGTGTTCCGCTACGACCTGAACGTCGTGAATGAAAAAGGCGATACCATCAGGCTGAAAGATGTGTACAAACGGCGATAATGCCGGCTTGTGGCAGCTGGCGGGCGACAGTTGTTGTGTTATTTTAAAACTGCCGCCCGCCCCAAACGCACTGCCTGAAAGCGATCAGATCGCCACCATTTGTTTCGTGACGACACCGCCGTCGGTCCGCAACTGGTAGAAATACTGACCCGACGGAAGATTGCCGCGGTCGAGCGTAATCTCGTGACGACCTGCCGGATAGAAGTTGTTGCTCACGACGGTGCGCAACGGCCGCCCGTTAACGTCGAGGATCACGATGCTGACCCTCGAAGCAACCGCCAGATCGAATCGGATGGTAGCGGATTGTTGCACCGGGTTGGGGTACAGACTGACCACCGAGGCATTATCGTTGACTACGTTGTGAATGCCGCTGGACGGCGCAACGAAAATCGGCAGTATCGGAAACTCGTATTGAAGTATGCTTTCCGGGTTGTTCACCCCGAACCAGTCTTGCAAAGCACTGGCATAAACCGAGCGGAAATCGTGCTGCATGGGCACATCGGCCGAATCGTCGAGCTGGTTGGGAATCTGCGCATTGGCGCCGATCACCCCCGGAATGACGTTTTTTCCGAATACAAACAAGGGGGCTGCTGCGCCGTGGTCGGTTCCTATGCTGGCATTGGACGCGATGGTGCGGCCAAATTCAGAAAACGTCATGCCGGCCACCTTGTCGGCGACGCCCAGTAATTCAAGGTCGTTTTGGAAAGCGCCGACCGCTTCAGACAACTGTCCGAGCAGCACGGCATGCAAGCCGTTGACCGTGTCGCCTGCCTGTACCTGCTCGGCGTGCGTGTCGAATCCTTCGATGGTAACGATGTAGATCGGCGTTTTCAAACCGCCGCTGATGAGCCGCGCCACGATCTTCAACTGATCGGCAAGCGGGTTGATTTCGGGATCAGGATAAAGGCTGCTCAGGTTGTCGCCCGCATCGGCGGCATTTTTGATGGCGTTGTAATACACCTGCGCCTGGTTGGTGATCAAACGGATGAATTCCAGTTCGTCGCCATAGGGCGAGTTGGGCGCGGGCTCGACCAGATCAGACACGAATTGATAAAACGACTGCGGGTCGGTGATCGCAAAACCCATCGGGTTGGGGTTGCCCATCAGGGCCAGCGACGACAGGGCGCCGATCTGGATGGCCAGCGGGTCGGGCATGTCGGGGTTTGGGTAGCCATTGGGGTAGTCGGGGTATTCGTATTGCAAATACCGGCCCAGCCAGCCTGTCGACAGGTACTGATCGCTGTCCGAGGCCGACATCCAGATGTCGGTGGAGCGGAAGTGAGAGTAATCCTGGTTCGGATAGCCGACGTTTTGCACGACGGATACCAACCCGTTGTCGAACATTTCGCGCAATTGGTTCATGGCCGGGTGCAAGCCCGCGTTGCCTACGCCGCTCAGCGCAAGCACCTGATTTTCAGGGATCAGGACGCTGCCGCGGTGTTGGGCGAGGTGGTCGTATTGGTCGATTGGAATGTAGGTGTTGAGGCCGTCGTTGCCCCCGATCATCTGGATCAGGACGAGTACCCGGCCGTTGGGGTTGCCGCCTTCGGCGAGCGCCTGCAAAAACGGCAGCCGTGGCATGGGATTGATGCCGAAACCCTGGAACGGGAAGGAAGCGGCCCCGGCCGTTATGCCGGCATATTTGATGAAGTCTCTTCTTTTCATAATGAGGATTTTTTCAGCGGATGAAACGAATGGGGAACTGCGTCAGGCCAGTTGATATTCCGGCAGGCTCATGATGTATTTGTGCAGCAGCGCCAGACGGGTGCGCACGGTTTCATACGCCATGGTGTCGTTCGGATTGGCCAGGTAAGCGTTCCAGGCATTGGTCCAGTAGTAATCGCTGGCTTGTCCTGATAGCAGAATTGACTTCAGCAGGTATTTTTTAAATGCCGACAGATCCATCGGCAACAACAGTTTGACGATGTCATCGACCAGTTGTACGGGGTCTTCCGGGTGATCGAACTGGGTGGCAAAGGCCACATGATCGATCTTCAATTGATACCCTCCGGGCGTCTCGATGTAGTACAGGGTCAGGGCGTCGGAAAAAATATTCCGGTTTCGAATGGTGTCGGCCGTGATCCAGTTGCGGTAGTACATGGGCGCCTGGCGGTAAGCGGCCCAGCCCGCCACGTTGGGCGGGTCGCCGGGCAGCATTTGCAGGCTTGAAGTGTAATAGTTGAGGTAAAGGGGCATAAACCAGTCTTCCAGCAGGGTCGGCGCCTCGATCGACAAATTGAAGTTGCGCAGCACCCCGACGGTCAGGTCGAGCGGGTTTTTGATGTAACAGCCTTTGTTGTAGGCGTCGAAGAAATGTTCGCTTTTGAGCAGGGTGGCCACGACGGGCAAAATGTCGTAGTTGTTGTCGCGGAAAATCTGGGCCAGCGGGGCGATGATCGTGTCTTCAACGTTTTGATCGATCACGTAATAGACGAAAAAACGGTACAGTTTGCGGCAAATAAACAGCGCGACCTCTTCCTTGGAAAAGATCATGTCGAGCAGGGCGTCGAGTTCGGCGTCGCCATTGATGCTGCCCTGGATCACGGTGTTGTTGTAGAAGCCCGAAAACTGTTTGTTGCCTGTATCGTGGGCGTTGATGTCTAGATAGACGTCGAGCGAGAACGGGTTGATGCGCCAGCCGGTGAGTACGCGGGCCGCGGCAACCACATCGTCCTCGGTGTATTGTGTGGGGGTGTCTTTGCCGATGGTGAAAAGTTCCTGCAATTCGCGGGCGTAGTTTTCGTCCGGGGCCGACTTGTCGTTGAGGTACCCGTTGAGGTACACCAGCATCATCTGGTCGAGTGTGATCGTACGGACAAGCGATTTGAAATTGCCCAGGCAACCCTCGCGCAGCCGGCGGTTGTAGTTGTATACGGCCCGCCCGACGAATACTTCGGTGGTTTGCGTGGCGAAGTGATTGTGCCAGAACAGCGTCATTTTCTCGCGGATGTTTGGCGCGCCGTCGATCATCAGTTTGAGCCACCAGCCCCGCCAGCTTTCGATGCGGTAGCCTTCGCCGCCATTGTTAAAATCCGGGTAGGCATTCACCCAGGTTTCGCCTGCGGGCACGTCGAGGTCGGTGTAATCGGTGTTGTTGTAGTTGTTGATCGGCGGGTCGGGCTGCGTGGCGGGCAGGTTGAGCACGAAATCGACGGCAGCCTGTGCGGAGCCCTGGGCGAGCAACAGGTCGATTTGCGCTTTTTGTGTGCCGAACGTGGCCCGGCGGAGCAGGTGAGCGGCCCGGTCGAAGTCCCAGGGACCGTTGTAGGGGGTAAGATCGCCACTGAGGGTCACGTTTCCGGAAGGCCATTCTGCAGCCAACGGCGCTGCCGTCGGCTGGGGTAAATCGACCACTCTGGAAAGTTTTTGAAAAAATGCCCTGCGGGATGCGGAAAATACTGGCATCGGCATGTTATTGAGATGGTGGAACAATCGGAGAAAAGCAAAAGGGTGGGCCCTTCGGCTAATGAAAGGTCGTTTGGAAAAAGTAAAGGTTACAGCGTGCCGCTGTTAATTAACGTTCCTTTAACTTTCAGGCCGTCCGATTCATCCGCTCGCTCCGCAAGTAGGCCACCCAGTACACCCCGGCAACCAGCACCGTTCCGCCCAGGATATTGCCAATCGTCACGGCGATAAGATTGCAGACCACATCCACCACCGACAAACTCGCCTGACCGTCGAGGTACAAGCCGTAAGGCAGGAAAAACCAGTTGGCGATCGAGTGTTCGAGCCCCATAGCCACGAAGGCCGTGATCGGGAAAAGGATCGCCAGAATTTTATCCGTCAAACTGCGGCCGCCCATGGCCAGCCATACGGCCAGACAAACCAGGGCATTGCACAAAATGCCTCGTGCAAAAGCGACTTCCCAATGCAGGCCAGCCTTGGCCTTGGCAATGGCAATAGCCGTCTCCTGCACCGTGCCGTTGCCCAAATGCCCGACATCGGCCCAGGCCACCAGCACAACGGTCGCCAGACAACCCGCCACATTGCCCAGATACACGATGATCCAGTTGCGCACGACGTCGCGGGTGCCGATCAATCGGCTCGCCCAGGCCATCGCAATCAGATTGTTGCCGGTAAACAATTCGGCGCCGGCAATGACGACCAGGATCAGACCCAAACAAAAACTCAGCCCGCCGACGAGGCGGGAGAGGCCAAAACCCAGGTTGGAGCCAGTCATCACGACCGTGAACAACAGGGCGCCCATCGAGATGAACGCCCCCGCCAGAATGGCCAGGACAAACATGGTCAGGGTTTCGGTGCGGGCCTTCGAAACGCCGATGCGTTCCACCTTGCGGGCGATTTCAACTGGCGGGTAAACTTCGCTGATCTGGAGGTCGTGCGGATCCATAATCGATACAGGTTAGCGTGAATATTTATAAACTGGGAACAAAAAGTTTTCGGGAAGGAACATGGTAGTATCCTTTTACAGGTTTATTGTCTGCCCCGTTGACGACGACCAGGTAATACGAGTCGCCTGTATATTTCCCTGGATAATCCACGTCTATATGAACAGGCTGTACCATGGATTGGCATTCCATGACCTGAAAATAAGCCAAATAGCCGTTCGTATCATAATCGGTCTGGAAAATGCCCCACAACGCATTCTGTTTTATCAGGATGAAACGGTCAGCAAAATGGTTGTGCGGAGTCTCGACAATCAATTGTTCGTACTTGCAGTCCATAACGACAATACCGTCGAAATCCAGCAAGCCGTACAGATGTTGTTGGTTGTGAAAAAGGCGATACACATAACCGCCTGCCCTTATTGGTTCATCCAGTGTAAATTCCTTGTCTAAATCCAAGCCAAGAGCATATTCATCAACATCCCTGCTGATCACTGGCGGAACAAAAACCATTGGTATCCGTTGCTGAAATTTGTCTTCGGATTCTTTTTTCTCCAGTTTGCCGGAGATGGAGTACACGAAATAACGGGCTCCTTTTTTGGCAAAAAGATGCTCCTTGTCTTCAAAAATCGTCATGAGCGTATCGTACGACGCCGGCACGACCATCTTTTTGGAAAGGGCATCGAATGCGCCCCATTTTCCATTCCTTACGACCCAGACGCAGTAGTCAAGGTTGGAAAAACGCAAGTCCTGCTGCTGAAAGGCCAACAGGACTTGACCATTTTGATCGACTAATCCATTCTGACGCATGCCGTCCGTGGCGATGCTGATGGCAAGCGCTGGCCGGGGCTGTCTGAAGAAGCTGAGTTTTTTAAATGTGGGGGGCAAGGTCACTTTTCCTTGCTGATCGACGATGCCCCACTGGCCATCTTTTTCAAAAGGGAAAAACGTATTGGTTTGGGCGGATAGAAGAGCGGTAAGCGAAAAAAAGAGGAACAGGAATACGGGTTTCATTGTGCCGTTTTTTGACAAATAGTGTTTGCCAAAAATAGTTAGAAACCAGGCTCCTGCATCGAAATGGCGCGACTTTTTTATTCCCGTTAAAACTGTTCAAACCCCCATTCTGACCTGCGCCAGATCGCGCTCTTCTTCCTCCGTAAACAACCTCGACTTTACCACAAAACGCCAACCCAGCGGTATTTCCAGCGAAAAACTGGCCCCGCGCCCGCGCACTGCATCCACTTCGAGCTGGGTGTGTTTCCAGTATTCAAACTGAAAAGCCGACATATAAAAATCACAACCGTGTATCTGGCCCAGCCATACGTCCTGATCGCCGATGTACAGTTCGCCGACGGCGTAACACATCGGCGCCGAGCCGTCGCAACAGCCCCCGCTTTGGTGAAAAAGCAAGGGGCCGTGAACGGCCCGGAGCTGATCGATTACGCTCCGGGCCGCATCACTGACGATTACCCTGGGTGTCATTTTGTTAGAAGAAACCCAGCGGGTTTTTGCTGTAGGAAATGAGCATGTTTTTGGTCTGGCGGTAGTGGCCCAGCATCATTTTGTGCGTTTCGCGGCCGATGCCCGATTTTTTGTAGCCGCCAAACGGCGCGTGGGCAGGGTAGGCGTGGTAGCAATTGACCCACACACGGCCGGCTTGTATTTTGCGGGCCATCTGGTAGGCCTGGTGCATGTCGCGCGTCCAGACGCCGGCGCCAAGCCCGTACAAGGTGTCGTTGGCGATTTCGAGGGCTTCGGCTTCGTCCTTGAATGTGGTGACGCACACCACCGGGCCGAATATTTCTTCCTGAAACACCCGCATTTTGTTGTTGCCTTTCAGGATGGTCGGCTCGATGTAGTAGCCGCCCGCAAGGCCTTCGTTGTAGGCCGCCTTGCCGCCGCAGAGCACTTCCGCGCCTTCTTCCCTGCCGATCTGAATGTAGTTGAGGATTTTTTCGTACTGATCGTTGGATGCCTGTGCGCCCATCATGGTTTCCGGATCGAGGGGATGGCCTAGTTTTACTTTTTTGGTGCGCTCGATGACGCGCGCGATGAAGGCATCGTAAATGCTTTCCTCCACGAGCAGGCGGGAGGGGCAGGTGCAAACTTCACCCTGGTTGAGGGCAAACATGACGGCGCCTTCGAGGCATTTGTCGAAGTACTCGTCATCGGCGTCCATGATGCTTTTGAAGAAAATGTTGGGCGATTTGCCGCCGAGTTCGAGGGTGACGGGCACGATGTTTTGCGAAGCGTATTGCATGATCAAACGTCCTGTCGTCGTTTCGCCGGTAAAAGCGACTTTGGCAACGCGGGGGCTGGAGGCCAGCGGTTTGCCGGCTTCAATGCCGAAGCCGTTGACCACGTTGAGCACGCCGGGCGGCAGCAGGTGCTGGATCAATTCGACCAGTACGAGGATGCCTACGGGTGTTTGTTCTGCCGGTTTGAGCACCACACAGTTGCCGGCGGCAAGGGCGGGGGCTACTTTCCAGGCAGCCATGAGCAGGGGGAAATTCCACGGAATGATCTGTGCCACCACGCCCAGGGGTTCGGGAATATTGACCGACACGGTAGTGGAATCCAGTTCGGCGACGGAGCCTTCCTCGGCGCGGATCACGCCGGCAAAATAGCGGAAGTGATCGATGGCCAGCGGCAGGTCGGCCGCGCGGGTTTCGCGCAGGGGTTTGCCGTTGTCCCAGGTTTCGGTGCGGGCCAGCACTTCGAGGTTTTGCTCCATCACATCGGCAATTTTGAGCAGGATATTGCTGCGCTCGGTGGCCGAGCTGTGGTTCCAGGCGGGAGCGGCGGCGTGGGCGGCGTCGAGGGCCAGTTCCACGTCTTCGGCGGTAGAGCGGGCAACTTTGGTAAATACCTGGCCGTCAACCGGCGAGATGTTTTCGAAGTATTCGCCACGAACGGGGGCTACCCATTTGCCGCCGATAAAATTGTCGTACTGGTCTTTAAAACGAGGGGGAGCGAGCACTGCGCTTGCATTTGCAATAACGTCTGCCATAATTTGCATCAATTTTAATGGTAAAATGATTGTTTTTAAATCCTGCAAATGCGACAATAAAAGTGTGTCGACAATTGACAGGGCAAAATTATTGGCAGGTGCAGGCGGCGGTTTGAACGATTCTTCCAAAAGCTTGCACGATTCTGTCATATTGTGCGCCGCCAGCCGGATATTCATATTACATACGGTATCTTTGTCTGACCGATTGATTTTGTTTTGCACCCGCCGATCAGGCAAATTTTGTTCTTCAAAATCATGCAACTGCCAGTGCCCACTACGAACGCCGCCGGCTCGAAACGCTGGTAGAAAACCGGACGGTTTACACCCTGCAATCGGCCGAGCGAACGTGTACGAAACCAAACACCTCGCCCGCCAGGTAGAACTGTCGTTCAACTACACGGTACTGGCCAGTATGTTGCGCGGTAAAAAAGTGATGCACCTGCGCGACAGCAGCTTCGACTTTTTCCCGGGTGAATCGGTGGTGCTGCCGCCCGGCGAACTGATGCGCATCGATTTTCCCGAAGCAACCGCCGACAACCCTACCCAATGCCTCGCGCTGACGCTTGACCACGACAAGATCAACGGGGTGGTAGATTTCCTCAATGAAACATCGCCCAGGGCCGACGAACGCGACGAATGGCGTTTTACCGATTATAACTTCCACTTTACCAACGATATAGCGGTCAGCCAGATCATCGGCCGGATGATTTTCCTGTTTACGGAAAATCACCCGGCCAAAGACCTTTTCGCCGATTTTATGCTCAAGGAATTGATTATTCGCCTCATGCAAACCGAGGCGCGTCACCTGCTGATCGATCAAAACGGCGCCCCCAAACCGGACTCCCGACTGGCTTACGTCATTCAGTTTATCCGAGAACACTTGCGCGAACCGCTCAACATCGACCTGCTCAGCAAAAAGGCCTGCATGAGCCAGACACATTTTTTCCGCTGTTTTAAAAACGAGCTGGGCATCTCGCCCGTCGATTTTATCAACGCCGAGCGGATTAAATTTGCCCAAACCCTGCTGCGCAACCCGACGCGCAGCGTCACGGATGTCTGCTACGCAAGCGGTTTCAACAATGTGACCTACTTCAACAAACTGTTCAAACGCCTCAGCGGCCGGACGCCCTCTGAATACCGACAGCAAATAGCCACGCAGACCGGCATCCTGCGCATACTGGAATAGTGACGGCAATCAACTACTTCACATCAACTCCCATGCTTTTAAGGTCGGCAAGCGCCCGCGCAGGGTCGATGACCCAGCCCATCATGTGCAAACCAGGCTGGCGAATACTGCCGTCGAAGTACTGCAACAGACAAGCCGTTGTGGCCGCGGCGGTGAAATAATATGCGTCCGAATGCTGCAAGGCGATACGGACCGTCTTCGGGCGCCCTCCCTGTACGCCTTCTGCCTGCAAAAGCATCATCACCCCGAAGGGCGGACGTGAAAAACGCCGGGCGCCCCAGAGCATCAGGCGGGTCAGCCACGACAGGCCGAGCCCCTTTTTGATCCCGAACAGGAGCATGCCCAGGGGCGTCACCAGATAGTCCACAAACCAGTTGAATCCGGCAACGTATGTGCCCAATCGTTTGATTCCGAACGCTTTGGGCAAGTCCCGCAATTCTTCAAACCACAAGGGGAAACAGGCCCGGCGGCCAAATTCCGGACCGAAGTCAAGCGTTTGCATATCGGCAGTGCCGGCTTTTTTCCAGGCTCCTTTTTCAAAAACAAAGGATTTGTAATCGGCGATGCCTTCCACGATCTCGCGCGCCGAATCGTCGCTGCCCAGATGGGTTTCATTCATGGCCAGCCCGATCCGCACCCGGTCTATCGTTTCGAATCGCGTTGCTACCTCCCGCACCAGCGTTGCCAGCAGGCCCGGATGAAAGCCGGCCTGATACATAAAACATCGGCCGGACGCTGCTATGTCGGGCGCGAGGGCTTGCATGGCCGGCACGACTTTTTGCGGGTAATAAATGTCGAGGTAATCGACCCCGGCAGCCAGTGCCGTCCGGGCGATCCGGTCGGCCAACTGGGTCAAGGGGGCGCACACCAGCAACAGATCGACCCCCGACAGGGCTTTTTGCAAGGCCTCCGCGTCGGCGGCATCGACCACCCGTGCGGCGACCCGCTCTCCCGGAAATTCCCGGTTCAATGCTGTGCTGAATTCTTCTGCGGGTGCAGCATGCCGGCCGGCAATAATGAGGCGCACATCGGTTCGGGCGAGTAGGAGCCGGGCAACAGGCTGGCCGGCGCCGCCATAGCCGCCCAGTAAAAATACAAGTGGAGACTTCATGTTGTAAGACCGGAGCATACCGGTTAAATCTTTCCAACAGGGCGCCGCGTCAATCAGCCGGCATGAGCGCTTGCAAGATTATTCTTGTGGCGCATCATCTTTTGCGTCCAGCTCGGGAGTAGCATTGATGCGGGATACAAAATTAGCGGTTCCGCGGGTACGAGAGATGCGGTAAGCCCAGATTAATCCGCCGCATAAGCCAAATATTGCGCAACACATACCGAGCCCGGCCCCCAGGCTCGTCGGCCATTGTACGTAGATGACAAACCCGAGGATGATACCCAGCAGGGTAGGGGCCGCAGCGATTTGCAGACCGAACATGATTTCGACGAAGACTCTGAATATTTTTTGCATAAATACGCTTGTGTTTTCCCCAGATCAGCCTGTCAATGGAGATGTTACCCCCTGAGTTGATGAAAATCTGCTGAAAAGTACTCATTCCTGGTTCAGTTCTGCGCGACAGGCCAAAAGTTTTTCATGGTGCCGGCCATACAATTTTTGAATGTAAAGTTGGGCCAACGAGAACTCGCCGACTGCGGCCAGGGCGGAGTACAACACGCCGATCCATACTTTTGTGCGGTCATCGTACAAGGCAAACGACATATTGAATCCGATGAAAAAAATGACCAGCGCGATGATCAGGGCGCTTTGTTTGAAGCTTCGTACAAAACGGCCGGTGTGGCGGATACTGGTGTCCAGCGCTTCCGTGAGTTTCGATTCCAGCATTTGGTCTTGCCGCCGCAACGACCCGTATAGCAGCACATGGCCGGTGAAGGTGACGAGTATGATGGCCGCCCAGACATACCAGGAGACGGGCCGGCCGATCCAAAGCGTATAAGCGATAAAGGCCGCGAGCATAAGCGCTGTACTGACGATTTCGATCAACAGATTGCGTTTCAAACGGGCGATGGCGGAATGGGTGCGTTGGTGCATCATGGCTGACAGATTTTGACGGTTGATAAATTCGGCCGAGTCGCTCAGCCGTTGAAGGTCCTGGTTCCAGACTGCTTTCAGATGGTCCAGATCGGGTGTTTCCTTATTGTTCTCCATGTAAAAGCAGGGATTTGAGTTTGGATTTGATGCGATTGATCTTGACGCCCACATGGTTTTCCGTCAACCCCGTGATGTCGGCGATGTCGGCGTACGACAGGTCGTCGAGGTACAGCAGGATCAGCGCTTTTTCGGCTTCGTTGAGTCGGGAAATGGCCTGGTACAAGGTGTTCAGTTGATCGCCGGCGCCCTCGGATGCCGGGCGATTTGCCTGGCGGTCGATGGCGCTTGCAAACTCATCCGTCCATTCCACAGTGGTGATTTTTCTTCGCCGCTGCTGGGTGATCGCGACATTCAGCGCAATCCGATAGGCCCAGGTGGTCCATTTCACAGAATGGTTGAAACGCGGAAACGCCCGCCACAGCTCCGCCACGATATCCTGAAACAAATCGCGCTGCCCTTCTTTGTCGGCCCCTCGAAAAGTATGGCAGACCTTGAAAATCAGGGTCTTGTGTTGTTCGATTTGCCGGAGGAATGCTTCTTCCATGGGGTGTCAGTCGGTCGTTTGCCTTATTATTCGCAGCTGGCCCGGTTTTCTTACAGCAATTTGGACTGAAAATTTGATTTTTCTCATCGCGAGGCCTGACGAAGATGCTGAAGTGCATCGTAAACGGACTTCTATTTTTGGCGCGGCACCGCCAAGAACGATCTTCTCCTTCATCGTCAAATCATTACAACAGCTATGTCCAGGTTTTCCGGCTTGTCAGCCCTGATTTATGCCAACACCACCAAATTGCTGCGTTGGGCCATCGGGATCAATTACTTCTGGTTTGGAGCGCTCAAGTTTTTTAACGGCCTCAGCCCTGCCGAACACCTGGCCAAAGACACCATTCGTGTGATCACTTTCGGCCTGATCCCCGACGAGGTAAATCTGATCTTGCTGGCGGTTTGGGAAGTAGGCATTGGCGTGTTGTTTATCAGCGGGCGGTTTATTCGCTTTGCAGCGCTGGCAGCCGTGGTACACATGCTGTTTACTTTCCTGCCCCTTTTCTTTTTCCCGGAAGTTTCGTTTTCACAGGCGCCGTATGCCTTCACCATTGTTGGACAATACATTGTAAAAAACCTGGTGTTTCTGGGCGCCCTGGCGGTGATACTGAAAGAGCACAAGGCAAAAAATTCTGTTGCCTGACGGGCTGCCAATCAGTATTTTGCTGTAGAAACAGTTTAGGATAAATATTTTTCAAGGCGTTGGCAGTGTACAACGCCTTGAAAAACTGACAATCGGCAATCGGCGTTTATTTCTGACCGAGCACGAACACTTTTACTTGGGATGCTCTTCGCGCGTCGTGAAATACCCGATGCGTTGCTTTTTGAAAATCTGTTTCAGAACACTGGTGGATATTGACAAATTTCTGCGGATTGCGATCCACCAGAGGGAACCAGGAGCTTTGCACCTGGACCATGATGCGGTGGCCCTTTTTAAATGTGTGCGCCACGTCGGGGAGGTCAAAACTGATTGCTTCCACTCTGCCGGGCTGAAAGGCTTTGGGCGACTCAAAGCTTTCGCGGTACCTGCCGCGCATCACCTCACCGCGCACCAGCATCTGATAGCCGGCCATAGGTACTTTTTTGTCGTTGGGCGGGTAGCTGGTTATAGTATCGGGAAACACATCGATCAGTTTAACTACAAAATCGGCATCGGTGCCCGTCGTGCTGACGAAAAGTGACGCCGATAAGGGGCCGGCCAGCGTCATATCTTCGCCGAGTGGCTCGGTCTGGTACACCATCACATCGGGCCGCCGTGCGGCAAAACGCTGGTCGTCGGTCATGTAGGCACGGGTGCGGATGAGGTGTACGTCTTCGGTGTATGGCACCGGCTTCATCGGGTCAGAAACATATTCATCGTAGCTTTCCCTGGCCGTGGGGGGCGAAAAAGAAAGCCCTCCGGCCGGTTGGAAATAGAGTGTTTTGGCTTGCACATCAGCCGGAGGCCAGGTCGAAAAACTGCGCCATTCGTTACTACCGGTGATGAAAATATCGGCTTCGGGCAAAGTGGAACTGCCGTCTCCGTGCAGATGTTGGTAAAAGAAATTGCGCTCTACCTCCCTGTAATGTTCGGCAGTATTGAAGCCCCAATGGATGTTGCCCATTTTGTGTGCATCTCCGCTCGACCATTGCCCGTGTGACCAGGGGCCCATGATGAGGCGGTTGGAAAGGGTGCCTGGATTTTGTTCTTCAATGGCACGATAGGTGTGCAAGGCGCCCCAGCAATCTTCCGCATCAAACCAGCCCCCCACGGTCAGTACAGCAGTATGGAGATTGCGCAAATGGGGTCGCGGATCACGTGCTTTCCAGAACTCATCGTAGTTCGGATGGCTCATTAATTCGGGCCAAAACTGGATCGTATCGCCGAAATAGCGCGTTCTGACATTGCTGATCGGACCCAATTCGAGAAAAAACGCATAGTTATCCTGATTGGGGTAATCAAAACCGGAGGGCCAGACGCGGGTAGGCGCCGGGCGTGGCCTGCCAATACTGGAATAGAAGTTAAAAGCATCCATCAGGAACAACGCGCCGTTGTGGTGCCAGTCGTCGCCCAAAAACCAGTTGCACACCGGCGCCTGCGGAGAAGCGGCTTTTAAGGCCGGGTGCGCATTCGGGAGCGCCATGGTGGAATAAAATCCGTCGTACGACACGCCGAAGATGCCGACGCGGCCATTGTTGCCGGGTACGTTTTTGGTCAGCCAGTCGATGGTGTCATAGGTATCGCTGTTGTCGTCAGTTTCGCCGGCTTTTTTTTGCGGGTTGTAAGGGCGAACGTCTTCAACACACCCTCACCATGAATCGGCCGCGGACATCCTGCAGCACTACGATGTAACCGTCGGGCAATAGATGCGGCATCGTCAAAAACATAAAACTGACACCATCTACTCCGCCGGGTTCGATGTCGTACGGCGTGCGATTCATCAGGATAGGGACCGTGACTGCTGTCTTTGGGGGTATAAATTGAGGTAAACAACCGCGTGCCGTCGCGCATGGGGATGTACACTTCTGTTTTCGTGTACGGCTTTTACCCATTCCACGCTTCCAAAGGGTGGTTCGGGTTTTTCCCTGAAAAAATTAAGCGGAAATTTACTGCTGCCTTGAACGAATGTCCCTGTAATGGCTTGATTACCAGATTCAAGGACGCCATCGTACTGAATTTCGTATTGTTTTATCTTGAAAGTCAGTATCGATTCTTTCAACTGAAAATCCTCCACCGGCAAAGATGCGCCTTGTAGCGCTATAACAAAAAGTCCGTTATACACGCCACCCTGATAGTCGAGTTTCAGGGTGACTTCCATATTTATTTCAGGCGTTTCAAGAATACCGAACCAGTCGCCGTTCAGCTGTTGCGCATTGAGACAGCCGGGCAGGAGCGTCCAAAGGACGAGTAGGGGAGTGAAAGTTTTCATTGACGAAGTTGTTACGGGTGAAAAGCCAAGAGCCTTGGGCATCCTGCGTAACAAAAATAACAAAATTGCCGGAAATGCTGCCGCTGATCTACCGTCGATCGGTCTGGGAATCGATACGATCAAGATAGGTTTTTACAGGAGAGGAGAAAAGCAAAAACAGGAGAATGATCTGTAAAACGGTCAGGAGTGCAAACCCAGCCTGAAATTTGGGAGCAGACGACCACATTAAATAAAGGCAGGTCCAGGCCCCGAACCCGTACATGATTGTGGACAATACGATAACCCTGAGGCGCAACAGCAACCCTATTGCCAACAACGGTCCGATTCCTGTCAGCAGGCGAAAGTTGCCGCTATTTTCTACGAACCAGTGTTTAAAATAAACAGGAAACACCACCGAGATCATGATCATCAGCGTTGCGGCAAGCAGTATGGTGGTGAATGGCTTCGGGCGGTGATACTGAAAGAGCACAAGGCAAAAAATACTATTGCCTGACGGCCTGCAATTCCTTCAAACCGTTTTTTGCAACACCAGAACGTCCTGAAACGTGTTATCTGCCGTTTTCATGGCGGGGTCCATCCAGTAGCCTTGCACGAGCCGGATTCGGCGCAAACCAGCCGTTGCGATAAATTCGTCCAGCCGTTGTTCGTCGAGAGCGATATTGGCTGATTTGACCTGTTCGTCCATCAGCCGGAAGCCGTCTTTTTTTACCGGGAAATGAAAGCCCGGCCGTGCCATCACCTGGTTTTCATTTTGCCGGTTATACAGGAAAAAAGTGGCCAGGCATTGTCCTCCGGGGCGCAAAACCCGCGCTATTTCGCACAAATAGTGTGCGATCTCCTCGATTTGCATGTGGGTAAACACGGAAAACAGGAACACTTTATCGAACTGCGCATCGCCGTACGGGAACCTGAACTCGACGGCTTTTTGTTTCGAGTTGTTGTACAGGTCGTTGTTGAGCGGCACGTACTGAAAGTTGAAGTTGGGGAAGTCGCGCCGGATCGTTGCATTGCACCAGGCAACGCCTTTCTCCACCACATCGAAGCCTTCGTAACGGGCTTCCAGGTTCAAAAAAGTCGTGAGCGCCACGGCCGTCCGCCCGATACCGCTGCCTACATCGAGTACCGCATCGGCAGCTTGCAGGTCGATGTAGCGCTGCAGCAAATCCAGCTGGTGCCGGCCCTGCTGAATAAAATCGCCCGATCCGATGTAAATATCTCCCCTGGGTGGTTCGTAGCGGCCTCTTTTGCCACTGACCGATGCCCAGACATCGACAGGCAGGTAATACAGTTTGCGGGCCAGGAGCCGCAGACCGGGCGGCAGGGCGTAGTACAGTTTTCGAATACTCATGTGCAAAGGTGTTGCAGGGCAATAGTAAGCAATGGCGCGACAGCAGAGCGGAGTTTGTTCAGAATTTCAGACGCTCCACCCGGTCGCCCACCACAAAATTGCGCATGTCGCGATCCAGTTGCTCGAAAGCTTCCCGGCCTACATTCTGGGCGATATGGCCTTCCCTGAGCAGATAAATACGGTCGCAGTTGTCACTCAGGGTGGAAAAAATATGAGACGAGATCAGCACGGTTTTGCCGCGGCTCCTGAGCGCCCTGATGATCTCCGCAATGATCATATTGCTGTGGATATCAACCCCGTTGAAAGGCTCGTCGAGGATGAACACGTCGTTCTGCTGCAACAAAATGCCCATCAGCGCGAGTTTTTTCTTCATGCCGGTCGAATAGGTTTCGCAGTACTGATGCAGTGGCAGATCAAAAATGTTTTGCTCCTCAAATTGTTCGGTACGAATACCCCGGGCGATACACAAAAGTTTGAGGTACTCCCAACCCGTAATTTTTGACATAAAAACCGGGTTGGTTTCGAGCCAGCCCAGCCGGTTTTTCAACTTCGGGAAATCCGACGCAACGTCGCCATCGAAAGACTCCAGCCCTGCAATACAACGAAACAGCGTGGTTTTTCCGGCGCCGTTTTCGCCGACAATGCCATACACCCGACCGGCTTCCAGTTCGAGTTCTATGTTGTGCAGCACGCGTTTGTTGCCGTATGTTTTGGAGAGGTTGTTGATGCGAATCATTCCAGCACGGGGCTTATTTTTTTGAGCGATTGACGGTAAAACATCGGAAAAACGACCAGAACCGCGGGCGGAAACCAGCAACACAGTCCGAACAATACGGCTTGCGCTACGCTGATTTCCTGTGGGAAAGCCGAGTATTTGGCCAGTATCATGAGGCAAAACAACCCGTAAGCAGCGAGCTGAACACCCGCCAGCACCGCCCAGAGTTCAGGGTGGCGCCACAACACGAACAACCCGGTCGGCAAGCTGAGCAGGGTCGCGCAAACGACCGCGGTCGTCATTTTTTTCCATAAAAATGCCCTGCTGCCCACCGAATAGATCCAGACAAAATACTTGTGCTCGGGCTTTGTGTAGTACGATACCCCGATCAGCAGCACCAGGGCGTGCGCAAACATAATCAGGGTTGTATTGCCGGCCTCGGCAGCTTTCAGCATCAGAAAAGGCGGAAACAACCACAAAATCGCTGATCTGCGAAAACCCGCGGGAAACTCGAACGGCCAGCGCCTGAACGGGGTGGGCAAGGTGTACGACCAGCCGGTCGACCACGAAGCGCCGGTCAGCAGCAAAGCGGCCGCCAGTACCATGCCCGCAGCCCCGTATCGCTGTTGATACAACAGAAACAGACTGAACGGTAGCGCAGACAAGCCGTTTTCGAGCAGCCTGACCCGAATGTATTGGGGGGCGTCAAAAATCACTTTTAATTGCTCGTTGCGCTGGCGTTCGCCCAGATTGAATACGAAAGACAACCCGATGAAAGCATACACCCATTCTGCGCCAAACGTCACTTTTTCAAACAAATACGCCGACAGTCCGACAAACAACCCGACAAGCAGCACGCCACCCAGCTTCGGTGGCAAGCCTGTTTCGGCCAGTTGTCTTTCCATTCGGCGGAATTGAAGCAGGAAATAGTAACGCATGTTGCAGTGGGTACTGGCTTTACTGGCGCAGATCGTTCAGCGCCGCCCTGATCAACGGATCGAAGTTCTGGAGAAAATGCGCGCCGTAGGTATTGCCCCGGTAGTTTGCACGGGTCAGTACTTCTTCCAGCGTGAGCGGTATTTCGGTTTCATAGCGGTCGTGCAGCAAATCGCCGAGCGTTTTCGCCCGGGTCACTTCGATACTCGGCGCAATGCGGTAGGAGATGCCGGAATGGGGCAACTGGAATACGACCGGCGAATACCCGACGCCCAGAAACAGGTCGGATTTCCGCCCGATGGAATGAATGTTGTCGGCCGGGTCGGCGTTGGCCACGACGAAAGCGCTGCCGGCGGAGGAATAAATATCGTCGCCGATCACATAAACAGGCCCCCTGAACGCCAGGCTGGAGTCGGTCGGTATGATCTGCTGCGTCTCGTCGGTATAGCGATAGAAACCGTACTTCGCCAGCAAAGCGCTGGTGTCGGGATGAAGTTCGGATAAAAAAAGTTCGTGATCGCCCAGGTATTCAGGCGGGGCGAAAGAAGGATAATATCCGTCGATTTGGAGCGGATAACGATAACTTTTGGGCAAAATGGCGGCATAAATAGCTTGCCAGACCACGTCGTTGCCCCCTGAGTTGTTTCTGAAATCAAGAATGATCCTTTGCAGCGGGGTCGATCGGTGTGCAGCAATTTTTCGCTGCAAAACCGGGATAAACTTGGTGTCCATCCGCAGGCACTTGATGTACAAGGTGCCCGAAGCCTGCCAGAATTGTACCGTTACGCCCCGCAGGGTATCTTGTGAAGGGTAAAGGAAACGGAGCTCCTGCCGGGTGTCGAGTGTCAGCGTTCGTTTCGGCCGGCTGGCAAAACGGAGCGCGATTTTCCCTGACTGGACGACCTCCGAAGAAGAAGTGAGGTCTGTGTTGTAAAATATCTTGCGGCGGGCATCGTAGCGGCAATACATATCACACAGGTGCCGCCTGCAATAGTCATCCGGCCGCAGGTTTTCGATGCGGACGATTTCAGCGCCGGCACGCAGGGTGTCAGGGCCTTGCACGAAGGAACGGGTCAGGAAATAATGCCCATCGATGTAAGCAAGGGGCAGGTACAGGTTGCAGACGGCGGCTTTGTCCTGATAACTTGCCGGCAGTTCCTGCATCAGGCTGGTGTGCTGGTCCTGGGTAGCCGTCAGGGCGCGATTGATCAGCAACACGAAAGCATCATCGCTCGAAATGGTGTCGATCTGTTGGCGCAGGCGGCCGATTTCCCTGAATGCATCATAGCCCCAGAGGTCTTTTTTTACGGCAATGTGGGGAGATGCCCGGCGCAGCGTGGCGACCAGCGTATCGAAATCCTCGTACATCATTTGCCGGCTCATGCCGGAAGGCTGTTGGGACTGCGCGATGGCGCCAGTGGCCGTCATCAAGAGGGCGACACCCCAAACGAGAACAGCATTTTTGGGCAAAAAGACGCGGAAAAAACGGGTCAAAAGCATGGTCGTAGTGTGGGAGCACCCGGCAAAGATGAACAGATCGCCGACGATTTTAAGCGCCTGTACCGTTCAATTCGACTTCCTGCAATACTTTCCAGACGTGTTCGCCTTCCTGCTCGATCAGGCATATGCTTCCGAACACCAGTTCCCGGGGAAAATCAAGGACTTTGATTTCTTCAAAAATCGCATCCGTACAGGTCGAATTGCGCGGGTGCATCAGGGTAATATGCGCCTCGTGGCGCCGAGGCGCTTCCACTACGCCTTTCAGCACCCTTACCCTCAGTGCCTGAAAGGCTTCATTGGCGCCGATGGCTGGCAGCAGGAGCCCCTTGCCCTCGGAAAACCGCGTCGGCGGCCCGAACTGTACACGCACGGGGCGCTCCCGCAAATGATTCAGGTTGTCGATCACGCGTTCGAGCGGCGTCAGTTCGTCTTCCCGGCAAAGCGTGACGTGGGCTTTGATCAATGCAAACTGGGCCGGATTCCAGGTTTGCCGGATGCGTTCGAGCGCCACGGCATTTTGGGGATCGACGAAAAGGGTGAGCTGCACACGTTTTTTCATAAATACAGACCAAATTAGGGGTGCAAATAAAATAATACCCGTTTAACACGCCATTCATATTGCTTGCCGAACATTGCAGCAGATTCAGCAATAGTACTACCGATGAAAAAATACATTTTACCCGCCTTCCTGTTTTTCGCAAGCTGGTATGCACAAGCCCAGCAACCCGTTCAGAATCTTGTCATTATCACGCTCGACGGCATGCGCTGGCAGGAAGTATTCGGCGGAATGGATTCCCTGATCGCCATCGATCCTGCTTTCAATCAGGGCGACAGCGCCGCGATTTTCCAGCGCTACTGGGCCGCCGACGCAAAGGCGCGCCGCGTCAAACTGATGCCGTTTTTTTGGTCAACCATCCAGGATAAAGGCCGCCTTTACGGCAATCGGCAATACGGCAACAAGGTGGACAATGCCAACCCGTACTGGTTTTCCTATCCCGGCTACAGCGAGATTTTCTGCGGCTACGTCGATACGGCGGTCAATTCGAACAGTTATCCGCCCAACCCGAACACCAACCTGCTCGAATTTTTTCATCAACAACCTGAATTTAAAGGAAAAATCGCCGCTTTCGGCGCCTGGGATGCTTTCGACCGCATTCTCAACGAACAGCGCGCGGGGTTTCCGGTCGTTTGCGGCCACGAAGATTGTGGCGGGAAGAACCCTTCGGAGCGTGAAAAAATGATCAACCTGCTGCGCACCGACGCTTACAAACCCTTTGGAATGGCGGAACCCCTCGACGTTTTTACCCACTATGCCGCCCTCGAATACCTGAAAGACAAACGCCCGCGCGTGCTCTATATCAGCTACGGCGAAACCGACGAGTGGGCTCATCACAGCCATTACCGCGACTATCTGGATGCCGCCCGCCAGACTGATGAATGGATCGCCGAACTTTGGTCCTGGCTGCAGTCCGATCCGCAGTATCGCGACAAAACCGCCCTGTTCATCACGACTGATCACGGCCGAGGCGACATAGTGAAAAGCCAGTGGACCAGTCACGGCAGCGACATTAGCGATGCCTCGCAGATCTGGTTTGCCCTCATCGCCCCAGGCGTTTCCGCAGGCGGCGAGATGAAAAGCCGTAGCCAGTTTTACCAGCGCCAGTTTGCCCAGACAATGGCTGGTTTGTTGGGACGGCAATTCAAATGCGAGCACCCGGTGGCGGAGAAAATTGACCTGAAATAAAGGCTAGGAAACGGCTCCTGTCAGGACGGGTATCAAGGCTAAAAAATTCCAGACAGAATGCTGAATGATGGCGTATTTCAACCCCAAATTGATCCTCGTATAGCCCAGCAGTAATCCGCCGATCAACTGGGGAAGCGTTAGCGGCACCACGTACAGAAGGTTGTGCCAGCTCAGCGCCGAATTGGTGATATGGGCAAAGCCGAACAGCAGCGTAAAAAAGTAAAAAATCCACGTAAATCGTCTGGCGCAAAAGGCCGCCAACGCTGAGTTAAACCTCCTGATTATCAACCAAATGATGCATGAAAGAGCGGCAGCCATCAGCAATTTAATCAACAATTGCGCCAGGCCTCTGAGGTCTTCATTCGTAAACCAGGGCTGAATCAGCAAATTGATTTGCTTCCCCAGTGCGAACAACACGACACCCAGTGCGACCGAGACGGACAGGTTGCGCGTATTGAGGCGCATGGGCAACCTGAATAAAAGTTCTTCCACGAAAGGACCTGCCAGGCCGACCAGCAACAGGGACATCAGTTTCGAGCGTTCCGTCTCGCTTTCTTCGTAATCGAAGCCGAAATAGTTGTCGACCCCGAACTTGATCAGCACAGCGATGATTTTGAAAACGGCCGTAAGGATGACGACCATCACGACAACGCGCAGGTATGACAGCCGAAATGGTTTTTCGTCGTGCAGGACCGGACGGCGCAACGACTGGAAAATTTCCACCAGCAAACGCCAGTAGGAGGCAGGATTGAACAGGTGTAACAGTTCGTGCATGCGGGGGGGCTTATTGTGGCTGGCTTACTGGTGGCTGTTTTGTTCCTGCGAGGTCAGTTTTTTGATCAGCACGATCTGACCCAGGTGGTAGTGCAGGTGCTCGATTATCCCTTGCAGATTGCGGTAGTAGTTGCCGTATTTCGCTTCGATGAAATCTTCCCAGATGCGTTGCTCGGGCAGTTGCTCGATCAGCGCGGCAAAATGCTCGGCGGCGGCCCACACCTTTTCGAGGAAACGATCCCAGTCTTCCTGCGACTCGATGGGCGGATGGTCAAAACTGAATTTGTCCTTGGCGTCCAGCGGCCCTCCTTCGAGCACTTTCGTTACAGCGGCGATGTAATAATGGGTGTGGTACGTCAGCGTTGCAATGGTATTGAAACCATGCACCTGGGTGGTGACTTGTTGCCAACTCAGGCCGGAGAGGTGTTCCTTGTAGTTCGAGGTAGTCCAGTTGCCGCCGAAATAAACGTCGCGGAGGTGTTTGGCAAGATGAGCGGGTAGAGACATGGTGTTTTACAACTTTTTTGCATTGATTCGGCTTCAAACCGGTTTGTTGCTGATTTGGTTCCAACGGCTGCGAAATACCTGTTGATTATTCCCTGAAAGGGAAAAGCCGTTTGAATGCTTCGTATATCGCTCCGTGCAGAATGGTTGCGTGGTTGTCATCGGGCATTTCCATAAAATCGACTTTCAGGTCTTTTCGCTTCGTTTTTTGCAACAGGTCGCGCAGTGCTGCCGCTTCCCGGCGCATGATGTTGTCTTCTTTTTTACCCACTGAAATATACACATACCGAGGCAGTTCGGTTTGTTGGGCCAGCAGAGCCGGGGCTTGTTTCAGCAAGCTTTCATCGTCCCACCACAGGCTGGGGCTTACGATCAGGTAATGGGTAAACAGGCGGGGCTTTTTGAGCAAAATTTCCGTTGCCAGGAGCCCGCCCAGCGATTGTCCGATGAGGTAGCGCTCGGCGCCGGCAGGATAGTTCCGTTCGATATATGGCTGCAATTCTTCTTCCAAAAAGCGGATAAACGCCTCCGAATGCCCGGTTGTCGGGTATTTTTCCCGAAGTTCTTTCAAGTCGGAGTGAAAGGTGAAATCTCGTTTGCGATCCACATTTGCGATGCCGACCACGATGCAGTCGGGCATGCCGAACATCAGGTTGAAAAACTGCACCAGGCCGGTGATGTGGATGAAATCTTCGTCGATACTGCCGTCGAGCAGGTAAATTACGGGATAGGTTTTGGCGGCATCGTACCCCTGCGGAAGATAGATGTTGAGTGTGCGGTCTTCGTGCAGAATACCAGAATGCAGCGTGCGGATTTCACCGATGGAAAGCGGGCCCGTGGGGGCTGCTGCCTGCTGTGCGTAGAGTGCCGAGGCCGCTGTTAACAGCCAGATTGTCAAGCAATAAAATTTCATAGTTGAAGCAAACATTTGGTCAGTTACAATTTATGCCGCTGTTCCGCCCGGCGGAACAAGAGGGCGATCGGCACGCAAATTATCGGAAGGACGACCGCATAGCCGAAGACGCCGATCAGGCGCAGGGTCATGTTGCCGGTAGCGGGGCCGACCCAGCCGGCCAGGCACAGCAGGCCTGAAGCCAGCAGACCCTGCCGTATGATTTTTTCAGGGCCGCTATTTTCAAAAGTAAAAGCGGCGAAAAAGGTAGCAAGGCCGATGCCGATATGCCAGGCGACAAATTCGATGGCGAACAACAGCGACGGCCACTCGAAATCGAAGATGAGGGCAAATGCCCGCCTGCTTTCGGCGTCCATCTGCCGCCCGACCGTCAGTTCTGCCCCGTGCACCGTGGTCGTTATCGCGGCTGCCGCCAGCATCCAGCCCAGGGCTAACATGCTGAAAATGCGTCTTTCAGACGGCGTCCAGAGGTGAATCGCAGCCATGAGGCAGACCATGAGTGCCGCGGCGACAATAGTCAATATTTCAGCCCATGCGAAAAAAGGCTCCCTCGGCACTCCACGGGTGACGCCTCCTGCAAACAGCACGACGATGTACAGTATGCCGACCAGCACAATGGCAAGGGCCGACCAGAATCCGGTCAGCAAGACGGGGCGTGGTGCATGAAAAGCCATAGTTAAAGTTCAGTTTGGGCCGGTTCATTGCCCGGCGAACCTGATCGTGTTGAAAATATTGTAATCCGTGTTGGGTATGCCGTCGCTGATGCCCAGCTGGCGCGCCATCGTGACGAGCTGCCCGCGGTGGAAACTGCTGTGATTGACCACATGAATGATGTACTCATAGCGGGCGAGCCGGTTTTTGGCCCAGGGGGTGTTCAGGGTTAGTTCGGTCAGCAGTTCCGACTCCTCGAAAGCGCCGAAATCCTGTTCCATCAGCGCCGAAATTTCCGACAACTCGTGCAGGATACGCCCAACTTCCTGTTCGCGGACGGCCCATTTGAGGTGGGAGTAGTCCTGGCCCGTGATAAAAAGGTGCCAGAATACCTGTGTTCGCAAAATATGTTGCAAGGTGTAGTCCAGGCTGCTGAAACTCGACGGCGTTTGCCGGTAAAGCAAGGCTTCGTCGAGGCTCCCGAGCCAGTCAATGACGGTTTGATTGGCCCAGTTGTTAAAGGCGGCGTAGTTGGCGGCTAATTTTTTCAGGCTCATGGCGAAAAGGTAATTTTGTCAAACGGTGCGGCTAATATCCGTTTTTCAGGCAGAAATCTTCTTCAAAACCGGCTAGCTGCAAGCTTTTACAATTCTGTTACATCCTTTTACACCTGAAAGGCGTTCGAAGGCCGCGGCAGCCTGCACTTTTGTCCCATTGCTTCACCAACCTGAACAAGTCATGCAAACCTACCTTTTCGTATTCCTCTTGTTTTGCGAAACCTTCCTTTCCTGCCACCCCGGCGCGGGTAAAAACCGGGTGCTTGCTGCCGAAATCCAATCGGCTGGTTTCAACCAGATACCGCCGCCCGGCATGCCTGTAAGCGATGTGGTCTTCCAATCCGACGATGCCGGCACTACCTGGCGGGATATCAGCGACGGGCTGCCTGATGATATGCGCCCGAATACGATCGGCTCGGCCAACGGGATTGTTCTGCTGGGTATGGATAACGGCATTATCAGTACTTCCGCCACGACCGGCCTCTGGGAAAGGGACCCGCTTTTTGACGAAACCATCTTCGAGATTTTTCCCGGCGCCACCGGCCCCTATGTACTCACACAATGGCACGGCCTTTATCAGAACTTGTACGGGACAGGGGTTTGGGCCCCGATGCATCATAACCTGGGTGATAAAACGGTTCAAACCATTCTGGAAACCAGTAACGGCGCCCTCTTTTTCGGCTGTGAAAACAGTATCTACCGTTCTTCCACCAAAGGAAACAGCTGGCAAAAAGTGGCGGAAGGATTCGACGTCAAGACGATAACAGAAGCCAATGGCGTACTCATCGCAGGGTGCAGAAACGGGCTGTTGCGCTCTGCCGACGGCGGCGAAACCTGGACTCCCGTGCTCAAAACCCGGCAACCTGTTGTCACGATCCGTTCGTTGAACAATGAAATCATCGCCCTCGTGGAGAACTACACCAAAGACGACAACAACGCGGAGACAAGGCTGGTGTTCAGCTCTTCCGACAACGGCCTCAACTGGCAATGCATCAACGGCTCCCTGCCCGTCGAGTTGCGCAGCATATACGCGCTCGAACGGCTTGGAAATACCCTTGTCGCCTGTTCCAACGCCGGCATTTTCCGCTCCTCCGACGAGGGAAAAACCTGGGAAAAAGTGCGTGAAGCCCCCACAGGAAGGGGCCAGTCTTTCCGAATGACGGTGTCCGGGCAATCCATCTATGTGCTCGTAGCCGCTGGTTGCTGAAAACAGGTTATCTTCGGGCCATGCCTGCTGTTCGTTTGGTAAAATATCTGCCGATTGTACTGGTACTGCCGATCATGGCGCTGTTACTGGCGCCGCGCCAGTCGGACGAGTATTCGAAAGAAATGCCTGAAAAGGTCAATCTCGCCCTTCGCCGTACGGCCGACGCTTTGCTTCGTGCCACGGGCGACAGCACGAGCCGTATCCCGGCTGTCGAGCAGAGCGGAACGGACGTCTGGCAGATCAGGCTCGAACAACCCTTCGATTACAGCCAGCTGCCGCCCGCCCTGCAGTCGTCCTTCGACCTTTACGGAATCCGTATTCCCTACGAAGTTAAAGTGCGCCGCTGCTACGATGCCACCATCGAACTGGGCTATCACCAACTGGATCTTCTGACAGACAATCCTGTGCCTTGCAGCGGGCGGGAATTTCCGGAAGGCTGTCATTACATCGAAGTCAAACTGATAGAAAGCCATGAAAACATCAGGGCCTGGGGCGCAGGATTGCTGCTCCTGCTCCTGGCTGCCGGGACGGGGTTCTGGTATGCGCGGCGGCCGAAATCAGGCGCCGGCGGCATTGCACCGTCGGCTCTTGTATCTGCCGAGCCTGAATGGCTGCATTTTGGCCAGTCGCGTCTGGATGCAGCCAATCAGGTGCTGGTTTGCGGTGAGACGCAACAGCACCTGACTTTTCGGGAAACAAAATTGCTACGGCTTTTCGCCACGAATCCCGACCGCTTGCTGGACAGAGATGAAATCCTGTGTCAGGTATGGGCCGATGAAGGCGTACTGGTGGGCCGAAGTGTGGATATGTTCGTGTCGCGTCTTCGAAAAAAACTGTCGGCCGACCCCTCCATTGCCATTTTGGCGGTGCACGGGGTAGGGTACAGGCTGGAGACCGGGAAAGCGCTTTAGCCCGGGGTGTTCACTTTTGAAGCCCGAGAATACCTATCGCGCTCTGATGATTTTTCTTACAAGGTACTGATTGTCAGCAGTTTTTATTTTCAGGAAATAAAGCCCTTCGGGCAATTTTCCCAGGCCGGTTATTTCAAAACGGGAGACGGCGTTCCCCAGGCGTTTTTTCATCAATTCCTTTCCAAACAGGTCGAGCAACACGTAGGCTTCCAGGCTGGCATCCGTTTCCACAAGGAGCCGGTCGGCAACCGGGTTGGGAGCAATGCGAACCCACGCAGTCGGGGGCTCTTTCGCGTCCGATGACAACAAACCGATTTGATAATCCAGTATTTTCAATCCCCCGGGGTCGGCGAAGAACGGCGTAAAGGGTGGAATATGAAACGGGGTGTGGATAAAGGACAAACTTACTCGGTTGTTGAACACATCCAGCCCGTTGGTCGCAAGCGTGTCGTAGAGGTTGACGAACGCGCCTGCCTCGACCATCGCTTCCGGGTTGGTAACATCGAATACGAGCAGTTCGGATTGCCCGCCCGAAACGAACAACAGGCTGTCGTTGTTGGCCAGCATCACTTCGTTGGTATGAATGGCCGCCCCGCTCCAGTTGGTGAAATTGCACCCCCAGGGATTGTACCACTGCACCGAAGCGAAAGGGATCGACCCGATGTCGATGACTTCGAGGCCGCAATAATCGACCGATACGAAAGCGTAGTTTCCCTTTATGGCAATGTCGTTGTAGGCTGCTCCGGCACTGGCATTCAGCGCCGGATTGATGTATTGATACACCTCGACAGGGTGTTGTTTGTCGGTCACATCAACGGCGCGCAACCCTCCCCGGTCAAAACAGACGTACAGGGTATCGTTTTTGATCTGCAAACCGCGCGCATTGTGCGCGTTGCCGGATGGGGCGGGAAACGACAAATCGAGTTGCAGCGAGGATTCGAAGCCAATGTGGTTTTCGTCCTGTATGTTGAGGATAATGATGCCGTCTTTCATCGTCGTCAGGTAGGCAAAGTTGCCCTCGACGATCAGGTGTGAAACGCCCCGCAAAAAGGCTGTGGAATCCCAGATATCCTTGACAACCGGCGCTTCCGGATCGCTGATGTCCAGGATGGCCAGCCCGCTCGCAACGTTGTCGTTATTGATATGGAAGTCGCCCAGACCGACGAACAGCGAGTTGTTTCGCTGCTCTATGGTCGAAACATCGTGGTTGCCGAAGGCCGCAATGCCCAGGTTCTGTACGGTGGAGATGGCGCCCGGGTCTGAAATGTCGTAAATGCCCAGTCCGAATTCCATGTTGGCGGAATACAGGTAATGCTGCCCGTTCCTTTTGTCGAAGAGGGAAGTGTAGGAGGATTTGATCGGGAAACTGGGGAAGAGCAAAGTTGCCGCCAGGTCGAGCGAGACGGTATCGATCTGGGCGCTGCCCGTCGCAGGCCGAACCAGTAGTGAAAAGATCAGAAAACCTGTTGCTGCTCTCATGTTTTTGTCATTTGGGAGGAATGCTGCGCTCAGGAAGATAGTTTTTTGACGTAAGCGGTCGATTTGGGCACAAAACCCATTCGAGGGTAAAACAGGTGGGCTGCCGCGCGTTCGGGCCGGTTGCCACAATTGAGTATCAACATGTTGGCTCCCGTTTGCCGGGCGCGTTGTTCTGCAAAATCAACCAGTTTTTGCCCAATACCCAACCTTCTGCTTTCTTTTTTTACGACCAGTGCCTGGATGCGGATGAAATGACCGTTTTGTTCCCAAAACCGGCTTTTACACAGGCCAATATATCCTGCAATTTCGCCGCCCGCCACGGCGACAGCGGTCTCATAATCCGGGGGCTGCGAGATTAGCGCCATTCGGTCGGTCATTTCCTGCCCGGTTGTCGGGTAGCCCATTTCCGTCGTAAGTGCGGCGAGGCTGTCGGCGTCATCCGGCATGTACTCCCGAATCAGGATGTTGTCGTGTTTCATTCGAAAAAGTTGTATGTCGGGTAAACCTGTTTCAGGATAAGGCTGCATGGCCCGGCGCAGCATCAGGGAGGTTTTTTCAGTCGCCGGCTCCATTCAGCAACAAGCTGTTCAGTGCCAATCTGGTTTCTTCGGACAAAGGCTGGCTTTTTCCGCTGGCATTGTCGATCTGAACGATCACCGTTTCGGCACTGGCGACACAATGGCCATTTTGAAAAAGCTGCTGGTAGATGTTGATGGAGCTGTTGCCGGTTTTTACTACGCCGGTGCCAATTTCCACCCGGCCCGGCCACAGAATTTCTTTCCGAAAATTCAGGTTCAGGGCTGCAATGACAAAACTGTTGGTGTCGGACAAGAGGCCGAGTCCTGCTGCATACAACAGTTCCACCCTGCCGGTTTCGAGGTAGGTAGAAAAAACGGCGTTGTTCACATGCCCTTGCCGGTCGGTATCGGAGTAGCGGATTTTGTCGAAGGTTTGCAGGGGGAAGTCAGTCAAGCCAATCGTCTTCATTGATAATTTATTCAAACTGGTTTTGAAATGCGGACCAACCAGGTTCACATCCTGTCATAAAGATACCCCGGAATTCTTTTCAACAAAAAAGCAACCAGTGCCCAGCGGCGGGTCACATACACGATGTTTCGTTTGCGCCTGAGCGCCCGAAAGACCTGACGCGCCGTTTTATCCACGGACATCACCCAAAAGCGTCCCTCGCCTTTGGCCATATCCGTATCGACAAATCCCGGCCGGATGTCGGTGATGAAAACGGGTTGTTTGAGCCGCGTCGCTTTTTGCCGCAAACCTTCGAGGTAATTGATCTGATACGCTTTTGACGCATTGTACGCCGGCGCATGCCGGTTGCCGCGGAGGCCGCCGACCGAGGTGATGGCCGCCAGATGGCCGCTGCCCTGATGCTCGAAATAGCGGAAGCCCCAGTCGCAAATCGCTGTAAAACCGCTGACGTTAAGGTCAAGCGTGGATTTTTCAAGCCGGAAATCGAGGGCGGGATTCAGTTCGCCGGCGCCAGCGCTGACGATCAGCAAGTCGAGTCCGCCCATTTCACTGGCCAGGGTGTTCAGGTGGTCCGCCACCGTGTCGGTGTGGCTGGCATCGAAGGTTCTGGTGAAAAATGCCGACGGATTTTCGGTTTTCAGTTCAGCCAGCAGAGCCGTCCGGCGGCCGGTGATGCCCACCTTGTAGCCGTTTTGGGCCAGTAAACGGGCGAGCGCCCTCCCGATGCCTGAACTGGCGCCGACAACTATGGCGACGGGCGGATTTGCAACAGGTGTGTCCAAAGTTGATGTTTTATCCAAGTTCGAGGGCAAAGTTTACACTCGGGCTGGCAGATTATCAAATGAAAAAGCCGGCCTGACTATTTTCGCCCGACAATGCTGCACCTTGTGTTTGACCGGAAAACGCTCGATTCGAACATCCGCCCGCCCGCCAGGGCCGAGTTTTATCGGATGGCTGCCTTCATCGGCGTGGCCATTTTTGCCGTATTGGCGGTGTTCCAGCCTTTCGGAACCTATGTTTTTGAGCACGAGATGAAATATTGGGTGCTGGCGGGTTATGGCCTGCTGGTGCCGCTCGCGGGCGTTGCGATTCGGGAGAGTATCGCTCTTTGGCGCCCCGATTATTTCTCGCCTGCCCGCTGGACATTCCGCCGCGAGCTGGTGCTGACCGGCTTGTTTGTGCTCGCCTCGATCATTGCCAGTTATTTTTACCACCATCTGGCCATTGGCGGGCGCCTGTCGGTCGCCGGATTTTTCAGTTTTATGGTGTATGCGCTGGCGACGGCCCTGCTGCCCCTGGCGCTGCTCGTCATCTGGCGTTTATTGGAGGTCAGGAGTCACCTTGTGGCTTCCGAATTTTCTGAAAAACTCGCCCGTATGCCGCTGGCAAGCGACCCGGCGATCGTTCTTCTGGGCGAAAACAAATTTGAAAAACTGACCCTCCTGCGCCCGGAGATTCTCTACCTGCGCGCTGCCGACAACTATGTGGAGATTTTTTTGCTGAAAGACGGCCAGGTGCAGCGCCTGATGTTGCGCGCGACGCTGGCGGCAATTGTGCAGCAGCTGGAACAACAGCCTGCGTTTCAGCAAGTCCATCGTTCCTACGTGCTCAATTTTGAACACAGCCTTCGGCTCGAAGGCAAATCGCCGGCGTATTGTCTGGTTTTTGATAAGGCGCCCGAGGCCGGGAGCGTGCCTGTTTCCCGCGCTTTTATCGCGAGCGTTCGCGAGATATTGAGCGCCAAACCACGCTGATATTCGCCCCGAAATCCTGCATTTTACCCCTGCCTCCGACATCTGGCCCCTCATTTCGCGGCTTTGCCCCTTTCAATTTGCAGCGCATTCCCTGCCGCTGCACTTTTGCCTCCGTCAGTTCAATTCACTGGTTTTCAAACTCGAAAGCACATGCGGAGCAAAACAATCTTTTCCATTCTGGTTCCTTTGGTTTTTCTGATCCTGCATTTCGGTCCGCGCCAATTGCCCGGCCCCACTTCCTACGCGGAGCTGATGTTGCTGCGAAAGATTGCGCCATTATTGCTCACCGCACTGGCGATCTGGTGGTTGCATGGTTGCGAATGGCGCAAACTTCCCGAGGCCTGGGGCCTGCGCGCCGATGCGCTGGAAGCGCTGAAAACGGCTTTTGTTTTTTGCCTGCCGATGCTTGCCGGGTACGCGTTTCTGGCCGGGTTTCAGGTGTCGATCACCTGGAACAGTTTCCTGCTGGGGTGTTTGTGGGCGGCCATTTCGGAGGAATTGTTTTTCCGGGGTTTCGTCTTCGGGCAGTTGTTTCGTTTCGCCGGCTGGGGCTTTCTGGCAGCCGGCTTGCTGAACGCGCTGGTGTTTGGCTCGGCGCACCTCTGGCAGGCAGGCGACCTGAGTAGCGCGATCGGGATTTTTGCCGTCACCGCGCTCGGCGGCCTCTGGTTTGCCTGGTTGTACATCGAATGGCGCAACAACCTCTGGATGCCCATGAGCATGCACTTCTTCATGAACCTCTGGTGGAACCTGTTCGATGCCGGGCCAGATGCCGCTGGCGGACTGTCAGCCAACCTGTTTCGCGCGGCGACCATCGCAATCAGCATCATCTGGACGATCCGCATGAAACGCCGCCAGGGTTTGCCGCTCGAAATAACGCGTTCAACCCTTTTGCCATGAAGCCGTACCTGAAAACACTTTTCCCGCTGCTGGCTTATACCGCCACGTACGGCACGATCTGGTTGCACGAACTGGGTCACGCACTGGTGTACCGATATTTTGGCTGCAAACCAGACCTGCTCGATCTGCACGTGCCCTGGCATTTTGCCGCCGCAAGCCCCGATCCGCTCGACGCCGAATGTGCAGCCGGTTTGAGTGCGTTCCAGTCGTTTCAGGCGTCCATGGGCGGCATTGCGGTCAATATGTTGCTGGCCCTGGCCGTATTCGTGCTGTTGCGCCGTTTGCGGATGGGGGGGTGGCCGAGCTGGTGGTTCAGCGTGTTTGTACTGGCCAATCTGACCGAGGCCGCCAGTTACCTCACGCTGAGCAACATCCGGCCCCTGGGCGACATGATCGCCGCGCAGGAATTCTGGCCTGCACTACGTATTCCACTGGGTATGCTGGGGCTTGCTTTGATAGGGTGCCTCATTCATTTTATTAAACAATTGCCTGCAAAATGGCGCCCGGGGTTGAGCATCTATTGCGCCGTTATGGCTGCCTGCATGGTCGGGATGCGTTTCATTTTTGCAGGCTGATTCAATCAACGTATTCTTATGAAAATCATCGCTTTATGCGGCGCCTTCCTGTGCTGCACAGCCCTTCTCTTTGCTCAAAAAACCATCAACGGCCGTGTGCTCGACAGCGCGAACGGCGAAGCGCTTGCCTATGTCAGCATCGGCATTCAGGGAACCCCGACTGGTACTGTTTCCGGACCGGATGGTCGTTTTGTTCTTGAAATTCCCGACGACCAGGGCGGCAAGGTCCAGTTTTCGCTGATCGGCTTCGCGAATCGCACGATGCTTGTATCGGACCTGCTCTCTTCCGGCGAACAGCCCCAGGTGCGGCTCGAACCCACTGTGCTGGCCATTCGGGAGGTGACCATTCGGCCCGAACTCACCCGCAAGGAGGTATTGGGCAAGGAAAAAATGAGGGCCCGTATGGTGGTCAATTTCGCCCTCGAAGGCAAGATCAATCAAAACCTGGGTTCAGAAATCGGGCGGCGTTTTAAAACGCACCAACCCTCGCAGCTCGTGAAATTCAGTTTCTACATAGCAGACAACAACTTCGACACGGCGCGTTTCCGCATCAATATCTATGACCTGAAAAGAGGCGAGCCGGGCGATAATTTGTTGACCGACAACATCATCGTGACGGTCGCCGGGAAAAGCAAAGGCTGGGTGACGGTCGATCTGGCGCCGTACGATCTGCGGGTTGACCAGCCGATAGCCGTCGGGGTGGAATGGATTTACGGCAGTCCCGGCGGTACGGTGCTGAGCCTGCCGATCGCCATGCCGGTGGGTGGCAGCAAACATTTTTACAAATACGGCAGCCGCAACAAATGGAAGTCGTTTGCCCTGATGTCGGCGGCAATGTCGCTGGAAGTGCGGCAGTGAGGGGTATAGAGCATGGGCATCTTTTCTCAGCGCGGGTTGTGAACGAATGATGAATACCCTTTGGAGCAATATCGGACAAATTGTTAACCGATTTGGCGCCAACTGATCCTTACCCCTCCTGCCCAAACGTCAGTAAATTATGATCCGGGTCGAGCAGGGAAAACTCTTTTTGCCCCCAGGGCTTTGATTGCAGGTGGCCCAGGGCAGGAATATTGAGTTTTTGACGCAGCGCATCTTCATAAATTGGGTCGATGGCATCTGTCCGGATATACACCTGGCCATAATTCTGCAAGGGATCAAGCTCCTTGAATTCAAAAAAATGGATCTGAATCCCGCCTTTCTGTACCATCAGGTAAGCTTCGAAGTCGGCGCTCCCGAACTCCTGGAACCCGAGTTTCCGGACATAAAAATCCCGCGTGACGGCTTTGTCGCGCATGGGCAGTTTGGGATGAATCGCTGTCAGCATGATAGTTTGTGATTAGAAATTAGTCATTATTCATCATTAATAACCCTTCCCTGCGGCTCCTTCGCATCTTTCGGCTTCGTACCCTTTATTGAATGGATATACGCCACCAGTTGCCCCACTTCGGTCGGCGTCAGCATCGATTGCCAGGCGATCATCCCCCGTTCGGGTACGCCTATTGCGATGGTATGCGCAATTTCTTCCGGCTTGCCACCATGCAACCAGTAGGCGTCGGTCAGATTAGGCCCTATGCCGCCACCGCCGGTTTCGCCGTGGCAGGCCCGGCAATTACTCCTGAATAACTGGCCGCCCTGCTTTGCCTGTTTTTTGTTTTGGGCAGTTTTGAGCAAGGCGCTGTTCGGATCCTTGAATTCATGCTCCCACTGAATTTGCCATTCTTTTGTCTGCAACAGTAACTGCTGGTACGCTATGCTGTCCTGTACAATTTTTACCTGACTGGACGGTATTTGCCGCAAATAAGCGATCAGCGCCAGTACCTCGCTGCCGTTTTGGGCGAAAACGCCCTCAGTTTCCAATTGTGCTTTCAAAGAGTCTGCCTGTCGCATCAATTCCGACCAGGAGGCGTTCAGGCGGGCCAGTTCGTCCGGGTTGTTTTCCCGGATAATTTGTTCCAAGGTCTGCCGGCGGAGCGTATCGACATGCAAATGTGAAAACGCCGGCATATTGGAGTAGGGCGACAAGGACTGAGGGTCGTCCAGATAGTAGTACAACCAGCTGAGGGGATATTTTCCCCCGAGCCCGTCGAGGCTGACCAGGTCGGCGCTGGCTTCGCTGACGTTGAGCGTATGGCAATGCTTGCAGTCTTCCCGCGCAAAAATGTATTGGCCGTAGTGCGCCAGCTGTCCGGGGGGCGCTGTTTCGAGAGTTGTTTGTGTCCGGCTGTTGGACAACAGGAGAACGGCCAGCAGGGGCGAGCAGTATAGCAACGTTTTAATCATCGTGTTAAGCAAGTTAATATTTCACCAGTTTTTCAACTCCCGCAGTCTGCTTGCCATCGGTCCAGATGAAATAATACTGGCCGGCAGCCAGCCCTCCAAGATCGATCATGGCGCCTTGCCGAACGATGCCTTGCCGGGCCACCCTGCCATTGAGATCGATCAATTGCCAGTCGATTTCCTCAGGTGCATCGGTTTTTACCATCAAATAATCGCTGACCGGGTTGGGAAACACGGACAAATGCAGGGCTTCGAAGGGTGGATGAGTCGCCACGAACTCCCCCGTTTCGTACACCAGTGCCGTGTCGAGATTGGTTACCTGAATATTGTCGAACCACAGGCTGCCCCCCGACAAAGCGGAATATTCGGTGACGATTTCGAAGCGGTCCACGGCCGACCAGTCGAAATCGCCTTGCGGATTGTACCAGCTGCCGGCTTCCCAGGCGCCGTGTTCGGCGAAGTCGCTCAGCGGAATATGGACGTGGCGCCAATAGCCGTCCCAGGGCGTATCGCTCTCATCGATCGTGATCCGCATACGCCAGGGATGGTCGGCCGGGTCGTCGGTATCGGTATCGACAAAGCGCATGTCGAAACTCAGGCCCGGCGCGTTGCCACGAACGAGAAAATCGAGGGCATACCCTTCGCCCAGCAGGTAGCTCAGGTCTTTATCGGGCCCGAAATCGAATCCAATGGCGTTGTATTGCGCAGCGCCTGACCAATGTATGCAATAGTCGCCGTTGTTGGGCTGGGCCTGTGAATAGAATTCCAGGTCGCCGTTGCTGTAACTCGACCCTGTTATTTTGGGGCCGATAAAGTCGGTGTATATGGGGAATCCCGTGCTGTCGGGCGTTAGTACAAACGGCGTTTGCGGCGGCACGTTGAGGCCCAGCGCTTCGAGCAACGGCACGTTCAGGTCGTGATCAAAAAGGCCGTTACTGCCGGTTTCGAACAACCCAAATCCGCCGTGGTAATCCCAGCTGATCAAGGCCACGCCATTGTCTTCGAGGTATTGCCGCACGGTTTGGTACCAGAACACGCGGTCGTCGTTGTCGCTGTTGTCCATGAATACGCCCAGTTCGCCGCAGTAAATGGGTACCTGCCGCTGGTCTCTGAACTGGATAGCGATATCAAGCAGTTGTTGCACCCGGGCCACCGTGCCGTCGAAGTCGTAGTTGCCGTACGCATCGCCGACCCAGGTGCCGGCCAGTGAGGGCGGCAGCGCGGGCATGTCGGCAGCATTGTACGGGAACGGCATACCGGCCAGCGGGACCATCGAAGGCGTCACCCAGCTGGCGCCCTGGTGCGTGAACAGGAAAGGATCGTAGAAGTGAAAAGTGTAAATGAGTTTGTCGTCGTTGTACACCGGCATGTCATCGAGGTTCCAGTAACTGTTCCAGCCGGCTCCACCGACAATGATCCAGTGCGTGTCGTCCACTGTTCGGATGGTCTCGACCACGTCTTGCTGAATGGCGTTCCAGAGCGCGTCGGAGATGCCATGCGGCTCGTTCAGGACTTCATAATAGATCAACGTAGAGCGGTTTTTATAATGCTGCGCCATTTGCAGCCACACTTTTTGCAGAATGATGCCCACGGCCGGGTCGGTATCGGCAGCGGGGTCGAAGGTGTGGTTGTCGAGAATAAGGTGCAGGTTAAGTTCCTCGGCCCAATCGACGGCCTGATCCAGAAAATTCAGGAAAAGCGGATCGAGTGTATAGTCGGGGGCGCCATTGGTCATGTAATGCAGGTTGATGGGCAGGCGCACCACGTCGCAGCCGAGGCTCCGGATGTTTTCAAAATCCTGTTTGGTGTATTTGGAAAACTGGATTTGCTGCGCGCTGTTGGCCTGAAACCAGCCGGTGAGGTTGACGCCCCGGTTGAACGGCGTGCTCTGAGCGCCAAGCGGATAAAGGCCGAACAGCGCGCAGAGCAGGGATATTGTTCGAAAAAGGTGCATGACTGGCACGGCTTAGAATTTGAAACGATATTCCAGGTTGGCGACGAAACTGCGGGTCAGGCCGTCGGGGCGGGCGTCGCGCACCACGAATGGCAAACCCGCGTTGAGTTGCAGGGCGCTGGACGCGCTGATGGCATAGTCGAAATACAGGTTGCCGTTGAGGGTGAGGCCTTGCGAGCCGTCGATCTCCCGTTCGATGCCCTGTTTGTCGGTAAACTTGTCGTTCGTCAAATGGTAAATCGGCAACAGGCTGGGCGTCAGCGTCAGTTTTTGACCCAGGTGAAAGGGATAGGAGACCCGGAGCAGTACGTCGCCGGCGCGCTGGAACTTGTTGGTCGTCTGAATATTGCGCAGCGGCGAGCCGGCAGGGTAGTCTTCGGCAAAAAACGCGTTGTTGTTCTGCGTCAGCGGTTGTTGCAGGGCCACGACGAGTTGTAATTGGCCGATATCGTAGCCTGCTCCGGCGATCAGGTCGAAGGTGCCCAGGCTCGCCTGATAATCCATCGGCAGGGGCAAATTGTCGTTTGCAGCATTGCCGTCGGCCAGCGGAATTTTGGCGCCCAGGGTAAAATGCAGGCCGGCGCGGGGGCTCAGATTGGCATTGACATAAAGATCGGACAGCCCGAAAGCCGAAATGTCGTTGCCGCTCTGACCCAGGGCGGTCAGTTTGGCATCGAGGCTGAATTGGACTCCGAATTGCCGGTTGTATTCCAGGTAGCCGCCCACGACCGAGATCGCGTTGTCGGCGCCGCCGAAAGAGCCGCCGATTTTGATCTGGTTGGCCGCGACGGGGGTGCCGGCATCAGGTTTGAAACTGTTGAGCGTGCAAAAGCCGGCGTCGCTGCAACCCTGGCTGTGGGCAAGTTGTAGGAAAGCAAAAAAGGAGAGAAAAAGCAGAATCGGGTATTGCTTGTGCATAGGTATTTGTACAGTTTTATAGATATTATTATTCGTTTGCCCGCTGAATATTGTTGCCTGTTATTCCTTCTCCTGTTGCAGGATAGCTTCGATCAGTTTCTTTTCCTTTTCTGTCATCTGGATATTTTCCATCGTCAGGTTCGGGTCGGGGACATACCAGTCAAATTGAGAAAAATAGTCCTGTAAATCTTTCCTTTTGAAAACATAGCCATGTTGGGCATAGATCCTGTTTCTCAGCAATTTCAGGTCTTCTTTTGAATAACTGCTATCCAGGCTAAAATCATCCGTATTCAAAAAATCGGTTTCGAGTTGCCTCGATATGCCAAATTCGATATTTTTCAAGGGTTTGAACGCCTGGACATGGATCTGCAATTTGCCCGAAAGCACCCTGACCACCCTGACCGGCACATGCTCATTTACCTGGTTTCCAGCGGCCATTATGCCGGCGCCGACGACCGCCCAATCTGCTTTTGACCCGAAAATATCGTTGACATAAAAGTAACTGTTGGCTCCCATGTCGATTTGGACCGTCAGATCTTTGATCGTTCCGTTGGCCCATTTCGACCCCGTTGTCAGAATATAGTTATAAAACTGGCTTGTTTGGACATTTATACTTGCCGGAAACGTGTAGCTGTGGTTGATTTTATTCATCCCCGGTTTAAAGGTCAATTCAAAGAGATAAACAAATACTGCCGGAAATTCGGCTTCCGACAGGTTCACGTTCGCCAGATCTTTTAATGCGCAGTTTTCGCATTCCGCTATTTTCAGGGTGTACGGCACTATTTGCCCGTTTGACATTATTTTGAAATCCGAAATCTGATTCGTTTTTGCCGCGTCCGACACATCGCCGTAAGCCATTGGAGCCTGAAATCCTATCAGCAGTTTTCTGTCCGTTTTGTCCGGATTATTGAATTCAAACAGAATATCGACACTGCAGGCTTTGTCTTTGACCGTGAAGCACAAGACTTCCCTGTCAAGCGAAATATTGCTTTCGTTGACCGGGTATATCACTCCGCCGCGCGTGAGGTAAACGCCGTCGTTGCCCCATGCCGAAAGGGCCAGAAACAGCAGGAATATCGTGTTTGTTGGTATCTTCATATTGCAGTGGCTGGTGTTGGTAATATTTGGGTTTGACGGATACGATTTCAGGCTTTCCGCTACAATTTTAGACCTTCTTTCCCATACCCCCAACCTCCGCTCCAATTTTTAATCTGCCATGCCCGGTTCGCGGAAGAGGGAGTTTGGGTTGTTAAAAAGCAATCATCTTCCCGATTTGTCCGCATTTTAGCAACAAGATTCTGCTTTACCTTCCCAATCCGGTTATCCATGAAATCCTTCCTACTTCCCCTGCTGCTGCTGCTGCAATGCCAGCTTTCCGCCCAGCCTGCCGCTTTTTATTCCACGGGTATCGGCGGCGGCGGCGCGTTGTTCAGCCCTGCCATCAACCCTGCCGACGACCAGGAAATGTACTTTGCCAGCGACCTTGGCGGTCTTTACACCACGCAGGACGGCGGCCATTCGTACCAGCTGGTGCATTTCACCCAGGCGATAGTGAACCCCTACGGAAAGGTCTGTTTTACCCAAAACAACAACCTGCGCTATGCCTTGCTCTGGGACGAGTCGAACTACGCCACCCGGCCGGCCAAAAGCGCCGACGCAGGCCAGCACTGGACTTTTCTCCCGGGCGACACTGATGCCGGGGAGGAAAAACTGTTCCTCTACGTCGATCATAACCAGCCCGGCCGGATACTATGGACCGACTATAACCATCTCTATGTTTCTGTGGACGGCGGCCAGACCAGCGCCCTGAAATGGACCGCTGCCGACTCCGGCACGGGCATCCTGCTCTCGGGCGCTTTTTTTAATGGCAACGATATCTGGCTGGGTACCAACGAAGGCGTGCTGGTGTCGCACAACGGCGGCTCTACCTTCGCCAATGCCAACTTTTCGGGTATTCCGGCCGGCGAAACCATCATGGGTTTTGGCGGCGGCAAATCGGGCAACCTGACCCGCTTTTTCGCGCTCACCGGCGATCCTGGCAACATTTGGGCAACCAATATGGGCTACAACTACTGGCAAACCATACGCGGCGTGTACACCATGGACAACGCCTCGGGCGCCTGGGCTCCCGCCATGAACGGCATCGACGTGTCGGAGGATTTTGCCGTGTACCTGGCCATGGCCGACAACGACCCCAACACCTGTTACCTGGCCGGCAGTACGCCCGACGAAGAGGCCATCGTGCTCAAAACCGCCAATGGCGGCGCTTCCTGGCAACACGTCTATCTGCGCGACAACAACCAGAATATCTACACGGGTTACCAGGGCGACGGCGGCGACCTGGGTTACTCCTGGGGCGGTTTTGCGCTGGGTTTTGCCGTGAACCGACTCAACAGCCAGCACGCCGTTCTCACCGATTTCGGTTTTGTCCACCATACGCTCGACGGCGGCGCCAGCTGGCATCAGGCCTACCTCAACCCGGCCGATGAAAACCCCGCAGGCGCCCCTACGCCCAAGAAAAAATATTACCACGGTACAGGTATGGAGCAAACGACCTGCTGGCAGGTGTATTGGTTCGATGCCAATACGCTGTTTGGCTGTTTTACCGACATCAAAGGCGTGCGCTCGCAAGACGGCGGCGATTCATGGAGTTTCGACTACAATGGCCACACCCTCAACACTATGTACCACATTACAAAACACCATACGCAGAATATCTGGTTCGGCGCCAATTCCTCTGTGCACGATATTTACCAAACGACCTATATCACCGATCAGCGCCTGCAACCCGCTTACAAGGACGGACAGGTGCTCTATTCGACCGACAAGGGTAAAAACTGGTCGGTCATGCGCGATTTCGATAACCCGGTCATCTGGGTGACCACCGACCCGACCAATAATGACCGCCTGTATGCCGGCGTCGTGTCCACCAACCCCGCGATTGGCGGCCTCTGGAAAGCCGAGGGTATTTCCAGTCCCGCTACTGCGGTCTGGACGCATTTGCCCAACCCTCCCGCCAACAAGGGTCGCATTTTCAACATTCATTGCCTCAACGACGGCACGCTGGTGACCACCTGGTCGGCCAGAAAATCGAACAATGGCAGTGTGTTCAGCGACAGCAGCGGGGTGTTTGTGAGCCTCGACGGCGGACAGAGCTGGCAAAAACGCAACCACCCCGACATGAACTACTGGACCAAAGACCTGGTGATCGACCCCTCCGATCCGACGCAAAATACCTGGTACGCCTGTGTGTGGAGTGGCTGGGGCGGCCCTTCCAACGATCTCGGCCGCCTGTTCCGTACGACCAACAGGGGCTTGTCGTGGCAACCCATGACAGCCGATGACCAGTTTCTGCGCGTCAGCTCGGTTGCCGTCGATCCAACGGACGAAGAGACGATGTACCTCTGCACGGAAACGCAGGGCCTTTGGGTCACGCACAACAAAAGCGCCGTACAGCCCGCCTGGACTTTGGTGAATCAATATCCTTTTCATCACCCCGAACGGGTGTTTTTCAACCCCTACAATCCGGCGGAACTGTGGGTTGCGAGTTTTGGCAACGGCATGCGCGTGGGTTCGAACGAACTGCCGGCCCCCGAACCGGCCAGGGATCAAACGACGACCCTGCGGGTGTTGGGTAATGCGGCTTCATCCGGCATGTTGCGCCTTGAAGTGGACGTGCAGCAAGGCGGATCGGCTGAATTTGCCCTCTTCGACGCACAGGGGCAGCTGATAGAAAACCTGGGCCGCAAACTACTGCCGGAGGGTGGGTCGCACATCGATTTTCCGTGGGCCAGGTTTCCGGCCGGACTGTATTTCCTGCGGATGGATACGCGGAAAGGCTGCATAATAGAGCGATTTACCGCTTTTTGAAGCGCAGATTTAAGTTTTGGTCGGGCCGGGATTCGGCAGGTAAAAGACCTCGGCACTGAAATTTAAACATGCTCGTAGAAAAACGGAAAAGCATACTTCCTAATGATGTTATTGGCTGGGCAACTGATATTTTACTTTTTTGCCTTTCAGGTTATCGGTTTTTATAAAGCCAAGCCTTTCCAGGAGCCGAATGGCTTTGTTATTATCCTGACTGGTAACCGCGAAAATGCCTTTCAAGCCTATGGCATTCAAGCCAAAATCAATCAATAATGACAATGCGGCAGTCATATAACCTTGCCCACGGTATGGCAATAACAATACACAGCCCAGCTCTCCTTCTTCGTTGTCGAACCCACGATAATAGCCGCAGGTTCCGACGATTTTTCGGGTCGCCTTGTCCACAATTGCCCAATGTATTGTATTGCCCTCCTGATAATCCCTGTCGATTTTAGCGTTCATTTCTTTCGCCTGTTGCCAGGTGTTTGCCTGTACAGCGTCGTAAAAAGTAATGTCAACAAGATCAGCAAGGTCGGTATCATCAATCTGGCGCAGCACTACCTTGTCATCAGATAAAACCGGAAAATGGTCAAAAGGAGGCTTTCTCATGCTCATCTACGTTTTGGGCTTTCATTGAAGTTGAGAATGATAAGCGGGAAAATGGCAGGCAAGTTCCTGCCGAGGCATATATCTGCCAATCCTGCCCGTTTTTCACCAGCTGGCATCCCTGCACTTGCCCCTTGACCCACCCGAAAAAAATCGCCTTGTATTTCCTTCTCATCCCCCATTTTTGCCCCCCGCACAAAAACGTCGTACCGCAAAATGTCCTACGCTCCCCGCATTTCCCCCCTCTTGAATATCCCCGCCCACCGCGTGCAGGCCGTGCTCGACCTGCTCGAAGGCGGAGCCACCATTCCCTTCATCGCCCGCTACCGCAAGGAAGCCACCGGCTCGCTCGACGAGGTGCAGGTGGCCGATATCCAGGACCTCTGGAAAAAACTCGGCGAGCTCGACAAGCGCCGCGAAACCATCCTCGCCAGCATCGAGGAGCAGGGCAAACTGACGCCCGAACTCCGCCGCGCCATCGAGGCGGCGGCGACCCTGACCGAACTCGAAGACCTCTACCTGCCCTACCGGCCCAAACGCAAAACCCGCGCCACGGTAGCCATCGAAAAGGGCCTCGAACCCCTGGCGCAGCGCATTTTTGCCCAAAAAGACCGCGATGTGGACACCCTGGCCGAACAATACCTCAACGACCAGGTGCCTACCGTCGAAGACGCCCTGCAAGGCGCCCGCGACATCATTGCCGAATGGGTCAGCGAAGACAAAAACGCCCGCGACCGCGTGCGCCGCCACTTCGACAAAAGCGCCGTGATCGCTTCCCGGCTGGTGAAAGGCAAGGAAGCCGAGGCGCAGAAATACCGCGACTACTTCGAATGGTCCGAACCCCTGCGCAATTGCCCCTCGCACCGCCTGCTGGCCATGCGCCGGGGCGAAGAAGAGGGTTTCCTGCGCGTGGGTATCGCGCCGGAGGAAGAAGCGGCCGTGGAGAGCCTCGACCGGCAGTTCGTCACGGGTTACGGCGCTTCGGCCGAACAGGTGCGCCTGGCCGTAAAAGACAGCTACAAACGCCTCCTGCAACCCTCCATCGAAACCGAATTCCGCAACCTGTCCAAGGAAAAAGCCGACCTGGAAGCCATCCGCGTGTTCACCGACAACCTGCGCCAGCTCCTGCTCTCGGCCCCGCTCGGCGAGCGCCGCGTGCTGGGCATCGACCCGGGTTTCCGCACGGGCTGCAAGGTGGTGGCCCTCGACGCCAGCGGCAACCTGTTGAAAAACACCGCCATCTACCCCCACGAACCGCAGCGCCAGGTGTTCGAAAGCCAGTCGCTGGTGGAAGACTGGGTCGAAACCTTCCAGATCGACGCCATCGCCGTGGGCAACGGCACCGCCGGCCGCGAAACGATGGATTTTTTGCGCAAGATCAAATTCCAGCGCCCGGTCGATATCTTCCAGGTCAATGAGGCGGGCGCGTCCATCTACTCGGCTTCGGAAGTGGCCCGCGAGGAATTTCCCAAAGAAGACGTCACGGTGCGCGGCGCGGTCAGCATCGGCCGGCGCCTGATGGACCCCCTGGCCGAACTGGTCAAGATCGACCCGAAAAGTATCGGGGTGGGGCAGTACCAGCACGACGTCAACCAGACCCTGCTCAAAGACAGCCTCGACCGCACGGTGGAAAGTTGCGTCAACGCCGTGGGCATCAACCTCAACACGGCGAGCAAACACCTGCTGACCTACGTCTCGGGTCTGGGGTCCACGCTGGCGCAAAACATCGTCGCATATCGCGCTGAAAACGGCGCTTTCAAAAAACGCGGCGACCTGAAAAAAGTACCCCGCCTGGGCGACAAAGCTTTCGAGCAATGCGCGGGCTTCCTGCGCATCCGCGAAGCGGCCAATCCGCTCGACAACACGGCCGTTCACCCCGAACGCTACGCACTGGTGGAAGAAATGGCCGCCGACCTGGGCTGCAAAGTGCAGGACCTCGTGCGCGACCGGGCCCTGCGCCAGCGCATCGATCCGAAGCGCTACGTGCGCGGCGACGTGGGCCTGCCGACCCTGCAGGACATCCTGAAAGAACTCGAAAAACCGGGTCTCGACCCGCGCGGCACGGCGCAGCCCTTCGAATTCGGCAACGTGCGCAACATCGAAGACCTCTCGCCGGGCATGATCCTGCCGGGTATCGTCACCAACATCACCAACTTCGGGGTGTTCGTCGATATCGGCATCAAGGACTCAGGACTGGTGCATATCTCCCAGCTGGCCAACAAATTCGTGCGCAATCCGCAGGAAGTGGTTCAGTTGCAGCAACAGGTGATGGTGCGGGTGGTGGAAGTTGATCTGCAGCGCAAGCGGGTGGCTTTGTCGATGAAGGATGTGTGAGACGGGAATTGCGCTTTCATCTGTGAAATGATCCGTTGTTTTCTTTTCCTGGGCATTTTGAGGTGTTTGTCCTGGGGGTAATGCCTTTGTTGATAAGGAAAAGGACAACGAATTACGATGGGGCTAATCGGTTGTTAGCGTTTCTTGCGTACGATCAGAATCTTTTGATCGGAGAAATCCATCCAGGCATAGTCATACACGAGGCGGTACATTTTCCCCTCTTTGTTCAGATAAGTCCCCGTGTGGTATTCGTAGCGAAAGCCTGTGCGCGTCAGCACGAGGCGATCTATTTCCACTTTTGACGCTTCGCCTGCCAGCATTGCCAAAATCTCCCGGTTTCGGTGCAGGTAGCCATCGATTTCAACCACTGCATCGCGTGTGTTGCGGCGTAGCGCGGTATTGTGGGTGTTTTTGCAAGCCAACGAGCAAAATTTTTTATCGCTTCGCCCACGCATCTCCTGGCCACATTGAAGGCATTGTTTTTTCATGGAACAAAGTTAGCAATAGTTTTTATCCGATCTTATCAGTTGTATCCGTTAATGATCGGATAATTTTCGATATGCTCGTTTAAATTTTATAAAATGCTCATTATTATTTAATTGCAAAACGAATTGCGTTTCAAATTTGCAAATAAACATTGTACCGCCATGAAAATTTCAGCGCTTTCTAACAGCAGGATATATTTACAAGTCGACCCGAGAGAACACGATTTGATTGCTTTGGTCAGGATGAAGCCTGGCCGGCAGTGGCATTCGGAGCACAAACAATGGTCGCTGCCCGATACGCCCGAAAACCGTGCGTGGGTGGGTTTGACCGAAAGAACAGATATGCAAATGGGGTCTTCGGGAGTTCATCGGCCCGATGAGGCTACCCTTCTGAAAACAGACAAAACAGCGTCACCTCCTCGACCCGACGTTTACCTTTTGGACGGTTATATTTTTTATCAAATAGCCATGGCGCGTATTGAACAGCGTGCCGCTATTAAGAAAATACCCGGATGCCAGTGGCGCCCGGACCTGAAATTGTGGTCCGTTCCAGACACTCCATATAACAGGTTAAAGATCAAAGAGATACACAAGATGCAGCCCTTGAGCACGCAACCCGATTCCGTTTCTTCGCCCGAGCAGCCAGGTACACAATCCAGCTATATACAAAGCGCCTCGGGGGTACATGACTCCTCCACGCGTATGACGGTCCGCAGGCACCCGCACGATGCCCAATATCTTTGCATCGATTTGCCGCTAGCGATGCTAAGCACCCATCTGCCGAGGATAAAAAACATTCACGGCAGGCGTTGGAACCAACGATGGATGTATTGGGAAGTACCCTATACTCAATTGACCCTGCGCTTTTTGCGCAAATACTTTGAGGGCGTGCTGCACTGGGATTTTGTTCCGGATGAACAGGCTCCTGAGCGTCTGGAAAATGCCGAAAACTCCCATTTGCCTAATTGGCGACAATCAGAAGAACAACGCCCTGCCCGCTACGAAGCAGCCGTAACCGCCCTGGAACAGTGCCTAACCCTGAAAAGATATAGTTGGCGAACGATCAAAAGTTATAAAAACTCCCTGCGCAGTTTTATCCGGTATTACGATGACACCAAACCCAGCCAACTCACACGCAAGCAGATCAACGCCTACATACACCATTTGGTAAAAGACCGGCATATTACCGAAAGTTACCAAAACCAGATCTGTTGTGCGATCAAGTTGTTTTACGCGGAAGTAGCCGGACAGGCAGAGAAAGTGGAGGGCCTTGTGCAGGCAAAAAAGCCGCAAAAAATACCCCAGGTACTTACAGAAAGCGAAGTTGTGCGGCTTTTACAGGCAGTTGACAACCACAAGCATCGTTGTATTCTCGCCATCATTTATTCGGCAGGGCTACGTCTTGGCGAGGTCACCCGTCTGAAATTGACCGACCTGCAATTTGAGGAACATCGAATCTTTGTACGCGACGGGAAAGGCAAAAAAGACCGCTGTACCATTCTTGCGCAACGCGCCGCAATCTATCTTCGGGAGTATATCGGTGTGTACCAGCCTGCGCACTGGCTTTTTGAAGGCCCTGATGGCGGGCCGTACAGCGAGCGTAGCGTTCAGGCCATTTTCACGGCCGCAAAAGAACGCTCCCGCATCAACCCACTGGCAACCACTCATACGTTGAGGCACTCCTTTGCCACACACCTGCTGGAAAAAGGGATGGACTTGCGCTATATCCAGGACCTCCTGGGACACGAAAGCAGCAAAACCACTGAGATTTATACGCATATCACGAAAAAAAGTTGGGACAAAATAAAAAGCCCCTTAGACAATTTGGAGATATAGGGCTCTTTCGATAAGTTTGCACAAGCCAAATTAAATCAGTGAAAACACATGTATCCCCAGTCCCGCCTGTTTATCCACCCTGTCCCGACGCCTTGCACGCCGGAACAGGGTGTTTTTTTATTCGCTTTTTGTTAACATTTATTGCGGCTATCCAGCCATTTTGGTTGGTTTGCCGCAATGGGAGGGGTGACAAAGCGAATTTAGCCGTAAATTGGGGGTGACGGGAAACCTTAGTTATCGCCAACTAAAAAATAAAGCATCAAAAAAAATAAATATGACTTCAAAGTACTACTACCAAAACGGTAAAGAAGTTAAGGTTGTTCGAGAACTTGGGAAGGGAGGTGAAGGTATAGCCTATTTGACCGAGACGCAGGAGGTTCTGAAAATTTATAAGCCTGAAAACCTAACCCAAGAAAAGCGGCAAAAGGTTGAAGCGATAACTCGAAAAAATTTGCAATTCAAAGGAATATGTTTACCCTCTCAAATCGTTTTGAATGAGCGAAACCAGTTTACTGGATATATAATGCCAAAAGCGGAAGGATTTGAAATGAAGAATTGCATTTTTAATCCACAGTTATTAAAACAGAAATTTCCAAATTGGACAAGAATAAATTTAGCCGTTCTCGCAATCACAATACTTAAAAAAATTGAATACCTCCATAAAAATAATATTCTAATCGGAGACATTAATCCTTTCAACATCCTTGTTGAAAGTGAGAGTGAAATTTATTTTGTAGATACAGATAGTTACCAAGTTGACAATTTTCCTTGCCCCGTTGGCACTGTACATTTCACCCCACCTGAAATACAAGGAAAAGATTACAAATCATTTTTGCGTACAACGGAACATGAATATTTCGCTGTCGCAACATTATTGTTTATGACTTTTCTGCCAGGAAAATCACCATATTCATTTCAAGGAGGTGGAGATGTTGCTGAAAACATCAAGACTATGAATTTTTCATATCCACTTGGCGATGAGGATAATTTTTTAGCCCCCCAAGGGATTTGGGAGTTTATCTGGAATGATTTGTCGTTTGATTTGCGTAAAGCATTTTATTCTGTTTTTAAAGAAAATGAGCGTTTAAATGTAGAGGATTGGTTAGCCATTGTTGAAGGATATAAATATGAATTAGAGAGCGGCACTTGTTCAACTGAAATTATCCCACAAGATACGGAAAAAATTCTACAAAAACGCACCCTAAACATGAATAGAAGGGATATTAAAAATACGGATAATCATTTAAGGATTAGCAAAACTGAATTACGCCCTTTTGCAAAAGATGACAATTTCGGCGTTTTAGAACTTTCAACCAAGGCAGTCAAATTGCTAATTGGTAATAAACCAGAGGTTTTAAAAAATGGTTTTGATTTCGATTACTTTTTCCGTGAAGCAGATAAAACGGAAACTGGAAGAGGGTTAGATGCAGACAATTATATGGACATGGCTTTTTATAGAAGACAAGTCTTGCCCAGCATCAAGAAAATGTTACGTTTTGCAACAGACCGTAAAGTGGACACCCTTTATACTGTTTGTACAGCCGCTTATCGAACAGCAAGCAATAGAGACGAAATACTTCAAACTATTAAAGAGGAATTAGGAATTAATGCTAAAATTCTTACTAAAAAGGAAGAGGCGCTAGCAACTCTTACAGCATTTTTATTTTGCAAACCAACCAGCGTTAAACTTGACCCAACTCAAAATATAATAATGATTGACCAAGGTGGAGGCTCTACGGAGATTTCATTATTTAGAGGCAATGAACTTATTGACACTTATAGCCTTAATCTTGGAACGACCGTTTTGAAGACTATTGTTTTTAAAGAAGCCACAGCGAAAACTTCCATTGATAAAGCATTCAAGGATAGTGAAAAGTTAGTCCGTGACAGACTAAACACTTTTTATGCGTCGCCAAAATCCAAACTACTAATAAGGAACAAAAGCAACTTTTGTGTAAGTGTCGGTTCAGCAATAACAAGTGCAACAAATAAAAAAGGAAATCGCAATCAACACGGAACTGTATTGACACTTCAAAGATTACAAGAAAAGATAAAAGCGACTGATGAACTTCTAAAAAATAAATATTCAAACATTCTTGAAATGCTGAATGATTTAGAAGATGATGCAGGTGGTAGAGACTCTGCAAGCGACAAGTTAGACTCTCTTCTTTCAATGCGTGTCGGATTACCAATGTTTGTCGAAATAATGGAAAAGTTCAATATCCAAGAAGTTGTTGTTAGCGGAACAGGTTTGTGGTATGGAGTTTATTTTGAACATTTTCACAACATAAATCAATAAAATTTAAAAAAATGAATCTAATTTCAGAACGTTCTGCCAATAAGTTTTTTGGCAACCTCAAACAGGTACATAGCAACAATGGTCATTCGGCGGCTGAACGTGTACCTAAAATTGGCGCAGTTCTCGAAAATTTATTTCGAGAACTTACACAAAACGATTTGCAATCAAAAGCCAATCTTTTTGAGCGCATGGATTTTGCTTTTAGAACACACAATCCGCATAAGCACATCGTTGATATTGCTCACAGCACTCGAAAAATTTGTAACGAAATTCGTCATAATGGACTTGTGCCGAACGATAAAGATTATCAGGCAGCGGTTGAATCTGTTGCCGAGTGTATAAACTACTTTTCAGAAATTGAAATTCCTTTGGATGTTCAGGCTATTTATAATACAAGTATAGTAATCCCTACTTCACCTGTTGTTGCCCAATCAGAACCGCCGAAGAAAAAAGACATTGCTGTTTCACCTCCGCTGACAATTAGACAAAAAGACTTAATTAATAATCCAGCAGCAAGACTACCAATTGCTTTGCTATTGGATTGCAGCGGTTCAATGACAATTGACAATAGAATTGGAGAGTTAAATCAAGGTGTTGAAATGTTTTTTCATTCAGTTCTTGCTGATGAAGTAACACGCTATTCAGTTGAAATGTGCATAATTACTTTCGGCAGAATTGCCGAAAAAATCTTGGATTTTGCAGGTGTAGAAAGGCAAAGTGCTGATTTTAAGGCAAAAATGCCGTTAACTGTTAAAAATATTTCGGACGGTACACCTATGGGAGAAGCCGTTGAACTTGCATTAAAATTACTTCAAGAACGAAAAGAGGAGTATCGGATTGCTGGTGTTGATTATTTCCAACCTTGGTTAGTGCTTATGACGGACGGACAACCCACGGATAGTATTGAAAATGCCTCTACTTTGACAGCCGAATTAGTTAGAAAAAGGAAATTAAGCCTTTTTTCAGTTGCGATTGGTGACGGAGCCAACCTCACAACCCTTTCTAAATTTTCACCATTGAGAGAACCGCTTAAACTTAAAGGTTTAAACTTTCGAGAGTTTTTCGAGTGGCTGCGAGAAAGTGCAAAAAGTACATCTCAATCAACCCCTGGTCAATCTATCAATTTGCCACCTATTAGTTGGGCAACGCTATAATGCTAACAATGAAATGGAAAATAGCAGGAAGTTCAGTAATTGGACTATCACATATAAAAAACAATATCCCTTGCCAAGACCACATTAGTATTTTGGACAATGATGATTGTTTTTGCATTAGTTTGGCGGACGGTGCAGGTTCAGCCAAGTTCGCTGAATTGGGCGCATCTATTGTAACCTCAAAAACTTGTGAGTTAATTCTACAATATTTTGATAAATTTTTTTTAGATGAAGCAAAAGAAGTACGAGAAAAGATTATTCACGTTTTACGAACTAATTTAGGTATGCAAGCAAAAGTAAAAGAAGCCGTAAAAAGAGATTTTGCAAGCACTTTACTTTTTGTTGCTGTCAAAGGAGAAAATTTTATTGCAGGTCACATTGGCGACGGAATAATAGGATATGTCAAAGGTAATGAATTAATTACTTTGTCACCACCCGAAAATGGAGAATATATAAACGAGACCTATTTTGTAACTTCAAATAATTATCAAAGAAATCTACGCTTATTTAAAGGAGAGGTACAAAATATCAACGGATTTGTTTTGATGTCAGACGGTACTTGTGAAAGCCTTTTTGATAAAGCAAATAGAAGCCTTGCACCAGTAGTTAAAGAAATAATTGAATGGTTAGATGAAAACTCAATTGAAGTAGTAACTAATGCGCTCAAATCTAACTTGGAGGAAGTAATCCGAAATAAGACATTAGATGATTGCAGTCTCGCAATAATGAAGAAAGTAAATAAAAAAGGCGATAACAACGCACTCACGACCATGCCGCCCAACCCCCAACCCGCAAAGCCAACGCAGGGCGGCACGGCGTGAGTGCCCCCGATGGGCGAAATAAAAAAAATAAAAAATACAATACAGAAGTATGAAATAGAGGAATTGAGATTTCCATGCCGAGTAATCGAAGAGGAAATCAAAGAGTATGACACAAACAAAAACTGGGCATGAGCCGTCGAGAGGCGGCTCGCTTAGCCGTCAGGCTGAGCATCTTGCCTCGATTCAAAAAGTCGAGGATAAGAACCTGGTTCCGGCTTTAAGAGCCGGGGCAGTAGGAACGAAAGTTCCATCACCGCTTTCAAGTGGTGATGCCGAGACAAATGTTCAAACCTATGGCGATGAACATGTCTCAAAAGCGGATGTGTCGTCCGCTTCGGTAAAATTGCCTCCCAAGATTTGGGAGTTAATTAAATCCGGGCTGAGAAAAGGGATTGAAAAGGAATCAGAGGAGTTGGTTGTGTTTCTTGGTAGGCTTTGTTTGTTCATGATAGCATGGTTTTGCTTGAAGAACATTCTGGGAGTCCAGATAAATCTGGAAACTTTAAAAGCATTAAAAGAGGCATTTCCATTCTTTTAACCTTGTCGCTACGGCGGCGATGTCCCGTAGGCGGCTCTATGAGCCGCCTTTTCTTATACTAAAAAAATAAATAAAATTGTTCGACAAAGAAAAATACAAACAACTGGCTCTAAAAATATTAAACCCGATTCAGCCAGCAACCAATTCTACTTTGGTTCAAAAAGATTTTCTATTCAATGCTCAAAGAAGTGAGGCGAGTAAAAAACTACCGGAATATTTTTTGATATACTTCTTGTTTGCTGACTTGTTAGAGTTTGAAAATCTTGGAATGTTTGAAAAGATTGCTTGGTCATTTCCAATAGATTATAAAGGAAAAGGTTATTTGATTGAGTATCGAAAACTTGGAGTCGGAGTATTTGTTCAAGACAAGAAACAAGATGAACAAGAGGCGGAAGATATTGTAAAAAAGATAAATAGTGCAGTAAAATCGGCAAGACCTTTTTATGATTTTCTAGCCGAAGAGGCAGTTTTAAAATCCCAATTCAACGTAATTAATAATAATAGCGATTTGTTCGAGCGGTTTAACTTCTTACTCAAATTATACAAAAAAGAGCATAAAAAATATCTAAAAAACAAAGGAAAGTATCAGAAAAAAACTTTCCAAACGCCAATGGGAGAAGCCTTTTCTATTTCTTCTTTGGACTTTAAGTTTCATAAAAGAGCGAACTGGATTGCCATTTCTTGTATTGAAGCCTTTTTTAGTTGGACAGAGCATTTATTTATTCATTTAGCAGTAATCGGTCAAAATTTACATAACGGACAAGCAATTTCAAACTTGATTGAATCTGAATGGAAAATTAAATTCAAAAAAGCAATTCCAGAAAATACAAAAGAAGCAGAGAAATATTACAATGAACTGTTGATTGTTCGGCAGCAACTCCGAAATTTTGTAGCCCATGGGGCTTTTGGAAAAAATGGAAATGCTTTTAAGTTTCATTCAAATACGGGAGCAGTCCCAGTTCAAATGAATCATAACAAGCCTCAAAATCGATTTTCATTGCAGGGAAATTTAACTTTCAATGAAGAAGATGTAATAATATTGATTGAAAGTTTTATTGATTTTTTGTGGAAAAAATCCCCAAAAACTTCGATGTTCTATACTCAAAAATGCGGACTTCCGACAATTCTTACATACGCAGCAGACGGAACTTATCAAGAAGCGGCAAAAAGTATGAATTCAATGAAAAAATTAACGGAAAAACTATTTCGGCAATTTGATGATGCTGCAAATATGGATTGGTAAAGTAAAAACGCCCATCAATGCATGGTCGCCTATGCCACCGAAGCCCAACCCGCAAAGCCAACGCACGGCGGCACAGCGTCCATGCTCACGTTAGCACTCACCCTAAAAGACGACACGACCGACAACAAACGAGCAGAAAAATGAAAGAAAAAATGCCAACCCTTCGCAAAATTAAAAGAGCTGCAAGCCGACATACAAGCCAACGCTTTTGCAGCACATTTAATTTTGCCCAACTTCACGCTAATAAAACAAGATAAATGACAGTTTTTAAAGCAGGATATTACATAGATGAATTCAATAAACAACTTGAAAAAAAAGTTGACAAGACTATCCTGTCAAGTTTGTTTGAAAATAAATTATTTTTTGAAATCTCAAATCTACCTGATTACATAAATGATGACAATATAAATCCTCTTTTAAAAGTGGCTTGGAATATTATATCGAGAGGTGAGCCAACTAGAGCATCCTTAAGAATTTCAGAAAAAATATTAAAAGTGCATTTGGAGGAGTCATTTCTAGGAGTGAGTTCAAATAAACCTGATATACAATTTGCAATTGATGATAATTTCTTCAATGACATCGAACAAGATTTATTAATAGACCTTATTCGCAATATCAATAAGTACAATGAGAGCAAAATAGCAACGGATTTTGGCAGTAAATACCTGAAGATTTATAGAATTCTTATTGAACTTATTGCATCTGCTCAAATTCAAAGAGCAATCTTGCTTTTGGTCATTACTGAACAAACACAAGATGCATTAACTTTTAATTTGAAAGGAATTAGTACGACACTTGCAACTGAAATAATTGCAGATATAAATGACCTATTTATTAGCATAAACGACTTAGTGGCAAAAGATGAAACTAAGCTAGACCTAATTTCAATTAGTGATTCTAATTCATCATTAACTATTGGTTTTAATACAAGCGACAATAAAGGATTTAAAATAACCCCATTTCAAGATGATAACAAAAATCATTATAGCAAAATATTAACTGACAGAAGAATTCAATATCGTTCACTAGGTGTTGTAATTGAAGAAGAAAAACAAGGAAAATATTTACAGCATTTTGAATATAAGACTAAAAAGCAAGAAGTTGCATTAAGATATATTCTTCAAAATATATTTAGAAAAAACAAGTTCAGAGCAGGGCAAGAAGCTATAATTAATCGAGCTTTACAAGGAAAGGATGTAATTGGATTACTTCCAACAGGTGGAGGTAAATCACTTACATATCAAATTTGTTCTTTGCTTCACCCTGGTGTAACGGTTGTAGTTGACCCAATTAATTCATTAATGAAAGACCAATTTGATAAATTAATTGACAACGGTATTACCAAAGCAAATTTTATTAACTCTTTCAATACAAAAGATGAACGAGAAAAGAATATTGAAGAATTAACTGAAAGTAAATATCTAATTCTTTTTGTTTCGCCCGAACGATTTCAAATTGAAAAATTCCGTCTTTCATTGGGGAGTTGTATTAACAACAATGTATATTATAGCTACGCAGTAATAGACGAAGCTCACTGCGTCTCAGAATGGGGACACGATTTTAGGCACACATATCTAAAACTTGCACAAAATTTAAAAAGGTTTTGCAAACCTAAATCAAATTCATTGACACTTTTTGGACTTACAGCAACAGCATCTTTTGATGTATTAGCTGATGTTCAAAGAGAATTAGAAATGCCAGAAAATGCAATAATAAGTTTGCCTGCAGAGGCAATAGATAGGAAAGAACTTAATTTTGAAATTCTTAAATTAGATACAGAAGTAGCAGACAATTTAGAATATTGGCAAAGAGAAAAAATAATAGGTGATTCTAAATACCCATTAATAAAAAGAACGATTGAAGCTTTGCCCTTAAAAATAAAACAACTAGAAACAAGTTATGGTTACTTCAATCCTAACCCCAATTTTTTCGGAAAAACAGGCAATGAATATTCAAATGCAGGCTTAATATTTTGCCCAACTAAATCAAATAAGTTAAAAAATGGTGTTTTATCATTATGCGACTTCTTGAGCAAAGATGAGAACCTAAAAATAGGAACATTCTTTGGTGGTGGCAGTGATGATACGATTAAAGATAATCGAATTGAAAATGTAGCAGACCTATCCTACCAAAATCAAGAAGATTTCATAAAAAACAAGAAAAATTTAATGATTGCTACTAAGGCATTTGGTATGGGAATAGACAAGCCAAATATTAGATTTTCAATGCACTATTCATTCCCAAATTCAGTAGAAAGTTTTTATCAAGAAGCAGGAAGAGCGGGAAGAGATGGAAATCCATCCATATGCACTATTATTTATCATCCTAAAGACATAGAAACTAATTATGACTTTTACAGGAATGCATTTAAAGGAATTGAAAGGGAAATTGAGATAATTGATGAATTACTTAATGAAGTAAAATATGAGGACAATTTTTATCTAAATGTTTTAAAACGCCAAATACAAGATAAATACCCAGAAGTTCATTATGTTAATTTGTGGAAAGATAGGTATATATACATAAACGGTCCTTGGAGAGAAAATTTAAATGAAAGAATCGCAATTGGTAATATAGACCTCGAAAGAAATCTAAAAAGCTATGATGATTCCATTAAAAATTTTGACAAAACCAAAGCGAATGAAATACTTGATTATGCCAAAAGCATTTTGAAAAAGGAATCACCTAACGGTGATTATCTTTCTTGGTTAAAAACAAAATCTACAGATGGCATAAAAACACTTATTGAAAGTCAAAGAAGTAATAATTATTCTTTGAAAATAGGCTTTACTAACGACACCATTACTAAAATCACAGAAGTGATAAAAAGTATTGGTTACGATGACTTTGAAGAAGTTATTGTCAGAGCTGCATACAATTTTAGCTCCAACGAATTTGACTTTATTAAAAATCTAAATTATCAGTATGGAAAATTTACAAGTTTCCAACGGTCATTTTCCTTGAATCCTGACACTGTTAATTATCTTGAAACAAACTACAATAAAATAAGAAACTCATCAGATACTCAAAGGGCTATATATAGAATGTCTATTGTTGGAATTATTGATGATTATGTTATAGACTACGTGGGAAGTTTTATTGAAGTTAGGTTTAAAGCAAAATCCGAATCGGAGTACTTGAATAATTTCAAAACCTATTTAAAAAGGTATTTAGGAAATCAATCAACAGATATTTGGCTAAAAAAAGTATCTGATAATGATGAAACCTCTATTTTAAAAAGGGTTTTATACACCTTAATTTCTTTCATTGATGATGAAATATCAGACAAGAGAAAAAGGTCAATTGATTATATGCAACAACTTTGTGAATTAGGTTTTGAACAAGGAGAAAAAGTATTTCGAGAGAATATTATTTACTATTTCACATCAAAATATGCACGTGTTGATTATCTGCCAAAGGATACTGATAGCGGTAGATTCGAGAGTGTCGCAATTGTTAAGAAATATTTGGAATACATATCAAAACCACCTGATGGCTTAGGGGGAGAAATTGATAATGCCAAACATTTAAGAGGTGCTTGTGCTAATTTAAGAATTACAATGACAAAAGAAAATGCAAGCATTGACCTTTTAACTGCTTACAGTTTATTTGCTTTAGAAGCAAAAGAAAGTGATAACTTAACTTCTGCCCTTGAAAGACCTTTAGTAAGTCAAGCTATTGAATTGTATAGAAAAGGCTTTAGAGGTTTATTGCGAAATGAAAATGAGAGCTGGCAAAGTGTAAAGGATTTACTAAAAATATTCAACGAAAAAATATTAGATATAAATCCCGTAATAAAACCTTTAATTAGTCCTTTAACAAATGAATTACTAATTAATAGAACAACCTTTCGCCTTAACCAATTCTTAAACAAAGTTTCATAAAATGGAAGAATCAATAAAAATACAAGAAGAATTTGAAAACCTTATTGAGCAACTTGAAAGGCTCAAAAACATTAATGAATTGACCTCCGCTAATGCAGAAAGTTCTCAAAAAGTATTAAAACAAATAGACAAATTTATTTTAAGTACCAATGAGTATAAGAAAAAATTAGAGGAAGATTTAACTTTAAAAAGTGATTCAATAGACAAATTGATTTTGCATTTAGATAAAGCGATTGATTCTTTGGATATTCAATCACAGGCTTTAACTAAAAACATTAATTCTTCTTTCAGCATTTTGAAAGACGAAACAGGTTCAAATTTTTCCTCTCTAACCGAGGCTGTTTCAGACAAAATCCAATCAGTACAGAAATCTGTTGAGGACTTAAAAAACACATTAATTGAAAAGTCAGAAAAGTCAGAATCTAATTTAATTGAATATCACACAAAACAAATTAATACGCTGACAAGCAAGATAGATGAAAACAAAATTAATTTTATAAAGAAATTTGAAACACAAGACAAAGAAATTAAAACTTTAAAGACACTACTATTCATAATTTGTGGACTAATTGTTATCGGAATAATAGTGACAATATTAAAATAGCCAACGCATTTGGTGGCACATTTGCAAAACAGCACAAGCCAACGCTAAAGCTAAGTTTTGCAAAAGAGCCACCAAGCCAACGCACCAAGACAGACACGAAATGACAACGAACAAACACGACAGAATAGAAGGGCGAAGTGCTAACATCGGTTTTGCAAAAGCGGGGCTTTCGTGCTTCTATGACAATGAAGTACTAAATTCAAGTTTAGTGCATCTAATGAAGTTTAGTGCTGAAAATCCCCGCCTTCGCAAAGCCGAAAACCGTTGTACGACATAGTAAAACCGAACCAAACAAAATGAAAG
>JAXLUR010000005.1:317500-567908 GCA_046329435.1 Saprospiraceae bacterium | reverse complement strand
TTGTGCAGGTTGTGGCCACTTGCGCCGTACAGCGCCAGTGTTTTGCCGCTTCCCGGACGGCGTACGGCGGGCACCTCTATTTTGGCACGGTTGGCGAGGTAGTCGCTGGTGATTGTGCGGTTTTTGATGAATTCAGCTGGTGTGCCGATATCGACAATCTGTCCGCCGTGTTTGCCCGCGCCCGGGCCCAGGTCGATCAGGTAATCGGATTCGAGCATGATGTCCTTGTCGTGTTCGACCACCAAGACCGTATTGCCGATGTCGCGCAGGGCTTTCAGGGCTTCGATCAGGCGCTGGTTGTCGCGCTGGTGCAGGCCGATGGACGGCTCGTCGAGGATGTAGGTGATGCCCGTGAGTTGCGAACCGATCTGGGTAGCCAGCCGGATACGCTGGCTTTCGCCGCCGGAGAGCGAACGGGCCGGGCGGTTGAGCGCGAGGTAGTCCAGCCCTACTTTCAGCAGGAATTTAAGGCGGAAACGAATCTCTTTCAACACGTCGCGGGCAATGGCGCGTTGTCGTTCGCTCATGTCGTCTTCTATGCCTTCGAGCGTGCGGTACAGCTCGGCCAGGTCAAGTTCGGCGAGTTCGGCAATGTTGCGTTCGGCAATTTTGAACCACAGGCTTTCCTGTTTGAGGCGGGTGCCCTTGCATTCCGGGCATACCATGACGGCGAGAAAATCCTCGGCCCACTGGCGGATTTTTTCGGAAGTGGTGTCGCTGTACCAGCGTTTGAGCATGTTGACAATGCCTTCGGCTGCCAGGTTGTAGGTCCACTCCTCGTCGCCGTAGGAAGTGGTCACTTCCAGGGGTTCGCCGCCGCCGTAAAGAATGACCTGCAAGGCATCGGGTGGGATATCTTTCACCGGCGTGGAGAACGTAAACTGGTATTTTTTACCGAGGGTGCGCAGTTGTTTGAAAAGGAAATTTTCCCGCACATCGCCCAGCGGCACAATGGCTGTTTCGTTGATACTTTTTGTGTCATCGGGAATGACCCTGGCCATATCCACCTCGTGCACTTCGCCCAGGCCCTTGCAGTTGGGGCACATGCCGTAGGGCGAGTTGAAAGAAAAGGTGTTGGGCGAAGGCTCTTCGTAGCTCAGGCCCGAATCGGGGTCCATGAGGCGTTTGGAAAAGGCTTTTGCAGCAGCAGACGGCGCTTCGATATCGAGTACCTGAAGCATGCCGTCGCCAAGGCGGAGGGCGGTTTTGACCGATTCGCTGAGCCGGTCGCCACGGTCGTCGCCCATGACGAGGCGGTCCACCACGATCTCGATGTCGTGAATTTTGTAACGGTCAACCTGCATGCCGGGCGTGATGTCGAGCACCTCGCCATCGACGCGCACCTTGTTATAACCCTGTTTGCGCACCTGTTCGAAGAGCTCGCGGTAATGGCCTTTGCGCGAGCGAACCACCGGCGCCAGCAGAATGATCTTTTTACCCGCAAATTGCTCCCCGATCTGCGCTATAATTTGATCTTCCGTGAATTTGACCATCTTTTTCCCGCTTATGTACGAATAAGCGTCGCCGGCGCGGGCAAAGAGCAGGCGCAAAAAATCGTACACCTCCGTGACGGTACCCACCGTGGAACGGGGATTGCGGCCGGTCGTCTTTTGTTCGATGGAAATCACTGGCGACAGGCCCGTGATTTGCTCCACGTCGGGGCGTTCCATTTCGCCGATAAACTGCCGGGCATAGCTCGACAGCGTCTCCATGAAGCGGCGCTGGCCTTCGGCGTAGATGGTGTCGAAAGCCAGGCTCGATTTGCCCGAGCCGGAAATACCCGTCAGCACGACCAGGCGGTTGCGCGGAATGCGGATATCCACATTTTTGAGGTTGTGCACGCGGGCGCCTGTGACCTCGATAAAGTCCTGGGCGGCGGTTTCGGGCGCGGAGGCCCCTGCGGTGTTTTTGGCCATGGCCGGTAAAACGCTGGGAACGGTGAAAGGTTGGCAATTCGGAACCCGCAAAGATAGGCGTATTCAGGCGGGCAAAAAAGATTTTTTAAAACAAATGGTGTTGATTTAAAGACTTAAAGTTGCCCATTGCGGTTTTGGCAATACCCTGCGGGTTCTTGCCGGCAAAAAAGAAATATGAGGCCGTTTTTTTAAAACAAAAACATGCGCCGAATCTTGGCCTTTCCTCCTGACTGCTTTCTTTCGGCAATAACGTTTTGCCGCGCCGAACGCACATTCCCGAGGTTTTATGCCCGCCAGCGCAAAAAAAACGTTCTATCCCTGAATTTCCAGCCAGACGATATGCCATACCGCTTGTTCCTGTTCCTCGCACTGCTGCCCTGCCCGCTGGCAGCCCAGCAATACACCTACGATCATATCATCTTCTGGGACAGTATGGACTGGGACCGAACCGACTTCGTGTACTACTATCCGCAACAACAGGCCGTTCCCCTGGCTGTCCGATGGTATTACGGCGACCGGCGCGACATACGGGAAGAATTTATCCGTATCGACGGCGAACACTGGCTGTTCAATTCCTATGATACTACGGGCGCCCTGCAATTCAGGCGGGGGCAGATGCGCATCGACAGGGAGCATCCGCAGATCGACAGCATGATCACGTTCGATCAGGAAACGTACGAGGAAATCGTGCAGATCGATACCAGCTGGCGCCTGAAAGCCGACGGTTTCTGGCAGGAAAGCGATGCCGACGGTTTTCTTTGGTCGGGCATGTACCGCGACGGCCTGCGGCAAGGCCCCTGGTCAAAAGTGCGCGCCCTGCCCCATGAAGTGTACGACTTGCGAAGCATCACATTTACCGACGGTCGCCCGGGGCCGGAAATTCAGCTCAACCTGGCCCTTGGCCGCGACAGCACGGCGATCACCCGGGCGCTGCTGGGCGCCTGGGTGGATTGTGGCAATTACATGCAGCTGGCTACCTGGCGAAAATGGGACGGTGATTACCCCGACAACTGCTGGGCGCATCACGGATCGGTTATTTACTGGTTCCAGCCCGATCAGCGTGTGCAACGATGCTACCCGAGCGGCCTCGGCCTCGAATTTCGCACCGAATCCGGCCGATGGTCCATCGACAATGCAGCCAATCTTCATCTCTTCTGGGAGAGTCGGCAGGAAAGCGCCAGCATCCCCATCCGCTCGCTTTTGGACAAGGAACTGCGGCTGGATTATCGAAAATAGCAGTTGATTTAATGGTTTAACTGTTTGGTTAAATTTTTTGGTTGAAAAGCTTGCATTATAAAAAGAAGGCAAGCACCTTTGCACCAAAATTAACCAAACGGTTAAACTCAATGGATAACACGGACACGCCCAAAACCGACGCAGCGGCCGACAGTACCGAGCAGCGGATATTCGATGCGGCACACGAGATTTTTGTACAAAAAGGCCTCGATGGCGCCAAAATGCAGGAGATCGCCGACAAAGCAGGCATCAACAAGGCCCTGCTGCACTACTACTTTCGCACGAAGGAAAAACTGTTCGAAATGGTGGCCAAAGCCGTCATCAACCGCGCTTTTCCCACGGTGCAGCAACTGATCGAAGCGGACATGCCGCTGGAGCAAAAAATCGAACGTTTTATTGATTTTTACATCGATGTGATCTCTCGCAATCCCTTTGTGCCCCTGTTTATCATTGGAGAGATCAACAAACACCCCGATCAGTTTTTCGACAAAATCATACCGGCCCAGCCGCCAAAGCCCGAGGGCTTTTTCCGGCAGGTGGAGGAGGCTGTTGCCGAAGGACGTATCAGGCCCATCGCGCCCCGCCACCTGTTGGTCAATGTGCTCTCCATGTGCATATTCCCCATCGTTGCCCGGCCGCTGATACGCATCGTCATGGGCATGAATACAAGCGAAATCAACCAGTTTTTAAAAGAAAGAAAAGAGGAAGTCAAGGGATTTGTATTTGCCGCCCTGCGCCCCTGACCCTGACTCCTCGTTATGAACCTGTTTTGAAATTTCATTATGAAAACATCGCTTATTTGTCTGTTTATGAGCCTGTTATGGCTCCCGCAAAGCAGGGCGACCGATTCGCTCACCGTCGAGCAATTACGCCAGCTGGCCGTTCAGAACAGCCCCTTGCAACAAAAAAAACTGCTGGCTGAAAGCATCGCCGCACTCCAGACGCGCAACCTGCAAAGCAACAACCTGCCCCGCATCAATGTGGGCGGCCAGGCCACGTGGCAAAGCGACGTGTTCGGGTTGCCGATCGAAAGCCCGCTGTTCAAAGTGCCCGAAGTGCCCAAAGACCAATACAAGGTCAGCGTCGATGTGGCGCAGCGTATCTGGGACGGCAACAGCGACCGCTATGCCCGCCAGCAACGCCAGCTGGAAAGTCAGATCGCTTCGGCACAGGCCGATGTGGATGTGTTTCAGGTGCGTGAAGTGGTGACCGACCTGTTTTTCAAGGTCCTGTTGCTGAATGAAAGCGAAAAAATCCTCGAATCGACGCGTACCGACCTCAACGCCCGCCTGAAACAATCGCAGGCGGCCATTGCCGGCGGCGTGGCCCTGCGCACAACGGCCGACCAGATTCAGATTCAAATCTGGAAAACCGAACAACAACTTGAAACCGTACGGGCCGACCGGCGTACGCTGCTCGAAGTGCTGGCCGCCTGGATCGGCCGGCCCGCTGCCGACTTCGCCCTGAAAGCCCCGGCGACGAACGCCATGCCGGCGGGCGACCTGCTTGCGCGGCCCGAATTCAGGCTCATCCAGCTGCAACAACAGGCCCAGATCCTGCAATCAGATGCCCTGCGCTTGCGGCGCCAGCCGCGCGTCGAAGCATTCGTGCAGGGCGGCATGGGCAGTCCCAACCCTTTCAATTTTTTTGAAACGGGCTTCGAACCCTTCGTCCTGATCGGTCTGCGCGCCGCCTGGTCGCCCCTCGACTGGGGCAACACCCGTCGCGACCGGCAGGTCCTTAGCCTGCAAAAAACCGTGCTCGACGCCCAGTCGGCCGCCGTTCAGCAGCGTCTCGACGCCCAATTGCGCCGCGACCGGGGCGAGATTGCCAAAGCCGACGCCCTCTTGCGGCAAGACGACGACATCATCCGACTGCAGGAAGACATCGTCCGACGCGCCGAAGCGCAGGTGCAGAACGGCGTCATGACCTCCACCGATTACCTCGCTCAAATCAACATCCTGACCCAGGCACGCCTGACCCGCGCCACCCACCAGGTGCAGGCGCAACAGGCCCGCGAAATGCTCGGCGCGCATTTCGGCGCCAACTAATGGTTCAACCGCTCAAAAAAATACCACACAATGAAATATCCGTTTCTTCTTCCCCTTGCTCTCCTGACCTTGCTGGCCGCTTGCAACTCCTCCGCCCCGAAAGCCGATGCCTATGGCAATTTTGAGGCTACCGAACGCATCGTCAGCGCCGAAGCCAACGGTCAGATCCTTTCGCTTCAACTCGACGAAGGCCAAACGCTCAAAACCGGCCAGGTCGTGGGCGCCATCGACTCGCTCCAGTTGGTGTTGAAAAAAGAACAATTGCAGGCCGGTATCAGGGCCATTGCAGCCAAAAGCCCGGCCATCAGCGCCCAGCTGGCGGTGTTCGAACGCCAGCTCGCAGCAGCCAAACAAAACCTCGCTACCCTGCAACACGAAAAGCAACGCGTCGAAAACCTCCTGAAAAACGATGCGGCAACCCCCAAACAACTCGACGACCTCAACGCGCAGATCGAACAAACCCAGCGCCAGATGGACGTTATTCTGGGACAACAGGGCGCCACAGACGCCAGCCTGAACGTGCAAAAAAGCGGCCTGCTCGCCGAAATTTTACCCCTTCAAAAACAAATTGCCCAGCTGGAAGACCAGATCGCACAGTGCCGCATCACCAACCCCATCGACGGAACCGTGCTGGTGCAATACGCCGAAGCCGGCGAAATCGCCACCTTCGGCAAACCACTCTATAAAATTGCCCAGCTCGACACCATGACCCTCCGCGCCTATGTCGCCGGCGATCAACTTGCCAACATTAAAACAGGCCAGAAAGTCAAGGTATCGATCGATGCCCCAGGCGGACAAATGCGCGACCTGGAAGGAACAATCACCTGGATATCCGACAAGGCCGAATTCACCCCGAAAATCGTACAGACCAAAGACGAACGCGTCAACCTGGTATATGCCGTCAAAGTCAAAGTACCCAACCCCGACGGCAGCCTCAAAATCGGCATGCCCGGGGAAGTTCGAATCGGGGGTAATTGACAGAGGGGGATTGGACAGGTTTTTATTGGACAGGATTTACAGGATTAAAAACCTGTCCACACCCCAACCACGGTTAAACTTTGCGCGGTTGGTAAACCCGATACTTGCGTTTAACCTCGACGCTTTTCGGGCCAAAATTGATCAATAATCCAATGTCCTGGCGAGTAGCAGTGAGATAGTGGGCCAGCTGGACCTCGTGCTCCGCATGCAGATGCGCCACGGATTTCAACTCCACAATCACCTGCTCTTCCACAAACAGATCCAGATAAAATTCGCCTACTATTTTTTCATCATAATAAACGCTCAGCGGTACCTGCTGACCCGCCGACAAGCCTTGTTTCCTTAATTCCAACAGCCGGGCATTTTCATAAACCTTCTCTATAAACCCGAAACCCAGCTTGTTGTAAACTTTAAAAGCGGCAGCAATGATTTTTCCGGTTAGCGAGTCCTGCATGTTTTTTAATTTAATAATAAACGAACCATACGAAGGCAGCTCCTTTCCGGCTGAAATTCATATCAACTTTTACTCAAAAAACCGCCCCAAAAACCTTCATTATCAAACACTTGAAAAGCATTTCAATCCTGCAAACCTTGTAAATCCTGTCCAATAAAACGCATCCCCAAAACCTGTCCAGACCTCCTTATGGCTACCATCACCACCACCAGCCTCTCCAAAGCCTACGGCAAGGTGCAGGCGCTCAGGAATATCAACCTCGATATCGAAGCCGGCGAAATATTCGGCCTGATCGGCCCCGACGGCGCGGGCAAAACCACCCTTTTCCGCATCCTGGCTACGCTCTTGCTTCCCGACAGCGGCAGTGCGCGGGTGGCCGGCCTCGATCCGGTCAAAGACTACAAAGCCCTGCGCACCAAACTCGGCTACATGCCCGGCCGGTTTTCGCTCTATCAGGACCTGACCGTCCGCGAAAACCTGGAATTTTTCGCCAGCGTATTCGGCTCCACCATCGAGGAAAACTACGAGCTCATCCGCGAGATCTACATCCAGATCGAGCCCTTCCGCGACCGGCGAGCCGGCGCGCTTTCCGGCGGCATGAAGCAAAAACTCGCCCTGTGCTGTGCGCTTATTCACAAGCCGGAAGTGCTGCTCCTCGACGAACCCGGCACGGGCGTCGATCCTGTATCGCGGCAGGAATTCTGGGACATGCTCCGCCGGCTCCGCCAATGGGGCATCACGATCCTTGTCAGCACACCGTACATGGACGAAGCGGAGATGTGCGACCGCATCGCGCTTATCCAGCAAGGCGAAATCCTGACCGTCGATACGCCCGAAGGCGTGCGAAAAGCATACCCCCGGCCGCTCTACGCGGTCAGGGCCGACGATATGTACCGGCTGATCCGCGACCTGCGCGAGCTCCCCGGCGCCGCCGCTTGCTATGCTTTTGGCGAAACCGCGCACCTGGCCCTGGCCGACCCCTCGCTCCGTTTGCCCGACATACAGCAATTCCTCCACGAACGGCGCCACGAAGCCGTGGAAGTTGCACCCGTACCCGCTACTATCGAGGATTGTTTCATTGAGTTTTTGAAAAATTAAAAACGGCAGCCATGCAGGCAGTTATTCAAACCGACCGGCTTACCAAAACCTTCGGCACATTCACCGCCGTCAACGAGATCAGCTTCGAGGTGGGCACGGGCGAAATATTCGGCTTTTTGGGCGCCAACGGCGCAGGCAAAACCACCGCTCTGAAAATGCTCACCGGCCTGCTCAAACCTTCCCGCGGGCGAGCGACGGTGGCCGGGTTCGACGTAGGCCGCTACCCAGAAGAGGTGAAACGCCGCATCGGATACATGAGCCAGCGTTTCAGCTTGTATGAAGACCTGACTGTTCGGGAAAACATCCGTTTTTACGGCGGCATCTACGGCTTGAAGACCGCTGAAATCCGTCGAAAAACCGGCTTGCTGCTCGACAAACTCGGGCTCGACGCACAGGCCGACGCCCTCGTCGGCAGCCTGCCCCTGGGCTGGAAACAAAAACTGGCCTTCTCCGTGGCCTTGCTCCACGAGCCGCGAATCGTGTTTCTCGACGAACCCACCAGCGGGGTCGATCCGCTCACCCGCCGACAGTTCTGGGACCTGATTTACGAAGCCGCGCACGAGGGCGTCACCCTCATGGTCACGACTCACTACATGGACGAGTCGGAGTACTGCGACCGCGTCAGTATCATGGTCGATGGACGCATGGACGCCCTCGATACCCCGCGCAACCTCAAAAAGCAGTTTTCCGCCTCTGACATGGACGAAGTGTTCCGCCGGCTCGCACGGCCCGACGAGCCACTGCTGCGCGACGGCCAGACACCGCATATTTTCAAAACCCCGGACGAATAATTCAGCCTTATGAGCCGCTTTTCCGCTTTTGTCAAAAAAGAATTCCGCCACATCCTGCGCGACCGCCGCACGCTGATGATCCTGTTCGGCATGCCCGTGGTGCAGGTGCTGCTCTTTGGTTTCGTCCTGACCAACGAAATCAAAAACGCCGCGGTAGCCATACTCGACCCCTCCAAAGATGCCTCGAGTATCTCCCTGACCAATCAGCTCCTGTCGAGCGGGTATTTCAGGCTGGAAAAAAACCTCGACAATGCCGCCGAACTCGAACCTGCCTTTCGCAGCGGCAAAATCAAAATGGCCCTGGTGTTTCCGCCCGATTTTGCCCGGCAACTCACCCACGAAGGCAAGGCGCAACTCCAGCTGATCGGCGACGCCACCGACCCCAATGCCGCCACCACCCTGATCAATTATGCCAACGCCATCGTGCTCGACTGGCAACAGAACCAAACCCGGGGCGCGGCGGCGCCGCCCTTGCGCATCGAGACCCAAACCCGCATGCTCTACAATCCGGAGCAAAAAGCGGTGTTCAATTTCGTGCCGGGTGTCATGACCCTCATCCTGATGCTCATTTCGGCCATGATGACCTCCATTACCCTCGCCCGCGAAAAAGAAATGGGCACGATGGAGGTGCTGCTTGTGTCGCCCTTGCAACCGATCCAGATCATTCTCGGCAAAACCGCGCCCTACCTCGTGCTGTCGTTCATCAATGCCGCTATTGTCGTGTTGTTGGGCATTTTCGTGTTCGGCATGCCTTTGCGCGGCAGCGTGTTGTTGCTGGCCGGCGAATGTTTTTTATACATGTTCGTGTCCCTTTCCCTGGGCATTTTCATCAGTACGCGGGCCAATACCCAGATCGCGGCCCTGTTCATGTCGGGCCTCGGACTGATGATGCCCACCATGCTGCTTTCCGGTTTTATTTTCCCTCGGGAAAGTATGCCCTGGGTGCTCCAGAAACTCGGCGCCATCGTGCCGGCGACCTGGTTCAATCCCATCATCAAGGGGATTATGATCAAAGGCGTCGGGCTGGAAAGCCTGTGGCTCAACACCCTCGTACTGGTCTTTATGGCCCTGTTTTTCGTTGCCGTCAGTATGAAAAATTTTAAAGACCGACTGGCCTGACCCAAAAACCCTCCCAACCATGCGCACCATCCTGTTTCTCGTTCAAAAGGAGTTTCTCCAGATCCTTCGCAACCGGATTATGTTGCCGATGATCCTGGTCATGCCAATTTTTCAAACCCTGCTGCTCTCCTTTGCAGCCAATTACGAAATCAAAAACCTGAGCCTCGGCGTGGTCGATCAGGACCTTTCGCCCGCTTCGCGGCAACTGGTGGCCAAGTTCACCGCATCGGGTTATTTCAACATTAAAAACATCGGTTTTTCTACCGAAGAAGCGGCAAAGGACCTGGCGCAAGACCGCACTGACCTTTTGCTCGAAATACCGGCCAACTTCGAACGCGACCTCGTGCGCGAAGGCCGCGGCAGCGTCAGCCTCACCGCCAACGCCATCAATGCCACGAAAGCCGGCCTGGCGATGGGCTACGCAGGCGGTATCGTCCGCGATTTCAGGCCGCCGGTGCCGGCCGCCGCGGGCCTTGCCGGCAGCCGGGGCGTGGAGGTAGTGTACAGCAACTGGTACAATCCCAGGCTGGATTACAAAACCTTTATGGTGCCCGGCATCCTGGGCGAGATCGTTGCCCTCATCATCTGTTTCCTGACCGCGCTCAACATCGTGCGGGAACGCGAGATCGGCACCATCGAGCAACTGAATGTGACGCCCATTCGCAAATGGCAGTTCATTGTCGGCAAATTTTTGCCCTTCTGGATGCTTTCCCTCCTGATGATGACCCTCGGGCTCACCGCCGGCTGGCTGGTATTTCGCATCCCGATGGAAGGCAGTTTGTGGCTGGTGTTGCTTTATACCCTCGCTTTTACGCCCTGTATGCTCGGCCTGGGCTTCCTGATCTCCAATTTTGCCGACTCGCAACAACAAGCCATGTTCACCGCCTGGTTTTTCATCATCATTTTTATCCTCATGTGCGGCCTGTTCACCCCGGTCGACAGTATGCCCGAGTGGGCGCAGTGGCTCAACAAACTGAACCCCATCAAGTATTTTGTCGAATTTATGCGGCTGGTGCTGCTCAAAGGGGCGGGGTTTGCGGAAATACGGAACAATTTTCTGACCGTACTGGGCTACGCAGCGGTGGTCAACGGTCTGGCCGTGTGGGCCTACCGCAAACGTTCGTGAAAAAAGGCTTTCATACGTTGCGGCGCTTGTATGAAAGCCTTTTTGCATTAATCGGTAAGCATCATGATTTTACCCGGATAACCGGCTTCAACTTATAGCCCCCCGCGCCGGTCTGCAGGATGGACTCTTGGGCGTCAAAATCCACCGTAAGTGTGTTGACATCGAGGTTGAGGTCCTGATCGACCTTGATTTTGAGGCCCGAATCCTGGGCGCTGGGCGCGTCGAGCGGAAATTGTACGCCGTCGGCCACCACGGAATTGTTGTCGCCGAGGATAAAACGCAGTTCCATCAACCTGTCGCCCGGCAGCGTGCCAGTGGCCAGCAGGGTGTCGATTCCGTTTTGAAAATCAAGCAGGTTGTACACCCCGGCGTTGGTGCTGAGGATCAGCCATTGCGACGAGTCGCCGGCCATTTTCGCCCGCAACTGGCGGATATCGACATTGACCTGTTGAAAATTGGCGGGGTTGTCGGTGAGCCGGACATTGAGCCGGACCAGTTCCTTTTCCTTGTGGCAAGCAGCCAAAAACAAGACGGCGGCACACAGGAGTGTGCAGATTACAAGTGCATTTTTCATGTTGCAGGATGGTTAGTGTTTTGAACAAATGCGGATTAAAGCGTTCAAATGCCTTGTAGTACCTGCAACAACGCCCCTGTGTGCGCCGCCTGTTTGGCGGGGAAAGATTTTAACCCTTTAATCGTCGTCGTCGTCACCGGCGGTTTCGCCGCTGCCCGCGCCTTGTCCGCCTTCGCCGCCTTCGCCCCCGTTGGCCTGCAGCCAGTTGAGCAGCAGGGCTTTTTTATCCGGGCTGAGTCGGGCCGAAGGGTGCAGCCATACATATTCGCGCAGCGGCATTTCGCCTTCCTGGAGGGTTTCTGCGGCTTCTTCCAGTGCATCGGCGCGATCGCCGGCATTCAGTTGGCCGAACGTGGAGAAGTTGAGTTTTTCGCGGCCTTCCCGGACGTGGTCGACGACCATCCACGACACCGGCGCAATCTGGCTGTACCAGGGGTACACCGTTTCATTGGAGTGGCAGTCGTAGCAGGAGGCGCGCAGCACGGTCATTACGTCGGCCGGTACATTGGCGACCTGCTGTATGTCCTGGGCCTGATCGACGGGAGGGTTGGTATATTCGGGGCGAATGAGTTGCACGGCGAGCAATATGCCCAGCGGCAACAACCAAAGCAATTTTTTCATGGTTGCTTGCAATTTGACGTGAAATAGAAAAATGAAAAGAGCCCTTTGCCCGGCCCGGGGCGGTCAAATGCAGGCTTCCGGAGGCTGGAGTACCCCGGCCCGGAAATCGGAGGGGAGCAGCTGATCTTCGGCAAAAACAGTCCTGTGCCTTGGCGCTGGCGGTGCAACGACGGCAAACGACTCATGATCGGGCTTCAAAGCCAGCGCCACGGAGATTTCAGCCGAAAAAAATGGCAGATGATGGTGCTCAGGGTCGGCCTTGCGGTGGCTCTGGTCGGCATAATGCTGGCGCAGGTAATCGCTGAAACTTTCTCCCGGCCAGGCGGCGCGGGTTTGCTGAAAGTGAATCCAGAGGAAGGGAAGCTTGGCCGTTTCGTCCAACAAAACCTTGCCCGCAAACAAATGCAGGGTCAGCAGGAGGATAAATGTTCGTTGAACGACCGATAAGGACATACCTGAAACGAATTTCAAGGCAAAGGTGGACGCTTTGGGCAACATCGCCAATGACTTTTGTCACTGCCCTTAAAAAAGCCATTCCGCCGCCTTGGGAAACTCCTGTCCCCAGCGGGCCTCGTTGTGCCTGCCCTGCGGGTCTATTTCAAGGCGAAACTGGAGGCCGGTATGGCCGCGGCGCACCAGCGCATCGCGAAAACGCTCGGCATTGGCCACCATATTGGCGCCTTCGCGGCCGCCGGCGTAGAGGTAAATTTTAGTGGTGGGAAAATCGGCAAGGCGCAACGCCTCGGCATAAATCCGCGGCGAAATCCAGAGCGAAGGCGAAAAAATCATGAATTTGGAATACACCTCCGGGTGCAAAAGCCCTGCGTAGATGCTGATCAGGCCGCCCATGCTGCTGCCGCCGATGCCCGTATTAGCGCGGTCGGGCAGGGTGCGGAAGTGTCTGTCGATGTAGGGTTTGAGCGTTTCAGCGAGAAAGCGGGCGTATTCACGCCCCAGGCCCTCGCCCCATTTGGCGGTATGGTAAGGCGAATATTCCTTGATGCGCTCCTTGCCGCCGTGATCGATGGCCACAACGATAAATTCTCCTCTTCCGCGCTGCGCGAGCGCTGCGAGGCGTTTGTCAACACCCCAGGTACCGAAAGGCGCGTCATTCTCGAACAGGTTTTGGCCATCCTGCAGGTACAGGACGGGGAAACGCCGTTCGGGCGACGACTCGTAATTCCAGGGCAGCAGCACCGAAATGCGGCGGCGGCGGCGCAATTGCGGCACATCGAAGCGTTTGGCAACGATCTGAATATTGGGATAAAACTGCGGATCGTAGTCGCCCCCGTGCTGTTTCCAGCGGGGCACCACGTCGTTGACGCGGCCGCGCGGCACTTCCATGCGGCGGTTGGAAGGCGGGAAGCCGTCGGAGCCGAGTTCTTCGCTTTCCCAGCCGCCTTTGACGTATTTGTATTCGAGTGGTTCGCCGAGTTCGAGCGGTTCGCTGAACAGGTATCGGTAGTGGCCATCGCGGATTTTCTCCATCCGGTAACGCTCGTCGCGGGTCGTCCAGCCGTTGAAATTACCGGCCAGGAATACGGGGCGTGCGTCGTCGTTCGGCGTAAAAAGTTCGAGGGTCAGCATAGCTGGCAAAGAGGCCGCAGGAGTGCCGCCTCTGGCGGACGTATGGTCTTGCATAAAAGATTCGGAAGGCGGCTTCAATCGGGTCGGATGCAATTGACGGTGCAAAAGCAATGCCAACAGCCTTCCTTGGTGTACGTTCACCGGTTTTGGAGATGGGCAGCAAAGATGCTTTTTCGGCGGCAGGCTTGCAAAATTAGTTTTCCACAGCCCGCCTATTCGCGAAATTTGTCGAGCAATTCCGCCAGTTCCGCTGCCTCTTTTTCATTCAGCGCACTGCCAGGGTACCCGCTTGTGTCGGAAAATACGCCGACTTCAATGTCGTCAAGCATCTGTTTGCCGGCCTCCGAAATGGTCACTACTACCATGCGCCGGTCGCCGCTGTGCGGTACGCGCTCGACAAGGCCCGCCTGGCGAAGCTTTTCCACCAGTCGGCTCACATTGCTGCTGCGGTCGATCATCCGGCTTTTTATATCAAGCACCGACAAGCCGTTGGGTGCGCTGCCTTTCAGAATACGAAGGATGTTGTACTGCGGGTGCGTCAATCCGTAGGGCCGCAGCTGGCGGTGCAAAAAACAGTCGAGCCAGCTGGCCGTAAACAGGATATTCAGCAGCGCCCGCTGTCGGGGTGGCAGCGGACGGGTGTTTTTTAATTCAGATTCCAGTTTCATGACGCAAAGATAAGTGTCTTGACACTTAAAGGCAAGTCATGTTTTGCATGGCCGCTCAGCCCAGGTAGCTTCCGATGCCGATCACTTCGGCAAAAACACCGGCAGCGGTCACCTCCGCACCGGCGCCTGGTCCGCGGATCACCAGCGGGCGTTCGCGGTAGCGTTCGGTGGTAAAAACGACCATGTTGTCGGAGCCGTCGAGGAAATAAAACGGGTGGCGCTGGTCAACGCTTTGCAGCCCGATGCCGGCCTTGTCGCCGTCGAGGCGCGCAACAAAACGCAGCACCTTGCCTTCGGCGGCGGCGGCGCTTCGCAATTGCTCGAAATGCGCATCGTGTTGTTCGAGCGTGGCAAAGAAGGCTTCCACATCGGGAGCGGCGAGGCAGTCGGCCGGCAGAATTTGTTCGAGCGCCACATCGCCCGATTCGAGGGGCAAGCCCGTTTCCCGTGCCAGGATCAGCAGTTTGCGGCGCACGTCGGCCCCGCTCAGGTCGTCGCGAGGGTCGGGCTCCGTCAGTCCGCGCTTTTTGGCGTCGCGCACGATTTCGGAAAACCTGACTCCTGCGCCGGGCTGGCAAAAACCGTTAAAAATGTAGGATAAGGTGCCCGACAATACGCCTTCGATTTTCAAAATGCGGTCGCCCGAATGAATAAGATCGTTGAGCGTCGTGATAATCGGAAGGCCGGCGCCCACATTGGTTTCATAGCGCCAGAGCACCCCGCGCTGGGCAGCCAGTTGTTTGAGGCGCTGGTACTGCAGGAAAGGGGAGGAGGCCGCCTGTTTGTTGGGCGTGCTGATGGAAATGCTGGCCGCAAGAATTTGCTCGTAAAATCCGGCGACTTCCGCCGAGGCGGTGTTGTCAACAAATATGGCGTTGGGCAGGTTGAGGCCGTACATGGCCTCGGTAAATTTCGGGACGGAGAATGTTTGCCTCGAATCGTCGAGTTGTTCGCGCCAGCCGAGCAGATCAATGCCGTTTTCATCGAACAACATTTTACGGCTGTTGGCCAACCCGACAATCCTGATTTCCAGTTTTCGCTCTTCCCGCAAATACGGCGCCTGCGCGCGGATTTGCTCCAGCAAGGTGCCGCCGATCAGCCCGACGCCGACGATGAAAAGATGCAGGGTCTTGGTATCGGACAGGAAAAAAGCCTCGTGGATGGCATTGAGCGCCTTGGTCTCGTCGGCGGCGGCCACCACCACCGAGATATTCAGCTCGCTGGAGCCTTGTGCGATGGCGACGATGTTGATGCCGTTTTTGCCGAGCGCCTGAAACAAACGCCCTGCAATACCCGGCCGGTAGCGCATATTTTCGCCCACAACGGCCACCACCGCCAGGTCGCTTTCGGTCTTGAGGGTATCCACCAGTCCCGCGCGCAGCTCGTAGGCAAATTCTTTTTCAACGGCTTTTTTGGCATTATCGGCCTGGTCGGGCGACACGGCAAAGGTGATGCTGGTCTCGCTCGACCCCTGCGTGATCAGTACGATGTTGACGCCCGCCTGCGCCAGGGCGCCAAACAAACGCGCTGCAATGCCCGGCACGCCGAACAGGCCGCTGCCCTGCACGGTGAGCAGGCAGATCTGGTTGATGCTCGAAATACCCTTGACCGGGTGGCCGGCGTCGTCGCTTTTCCGGCTGATCCAGGTGCCCGGAAATTCGGGATTGAACGTATTGCGGATCGCCAGCGGGATGTTTTTGGCCAAAGCAGGCTGAATCGTGGGCGGATAAATCACCTTGGCCCCGAAATGGCTCATCTCCATGGCTTCCCGGTAAGTCATGGTGGGCAGCGTAAACGCTTTTTTTACCCGTCGCGGGTCGGCCGTGAGCACGCCGTCCACGTCGGTCCAAATTTCGATTACTTCCGCGTCGAGGGCAGCGCCCAGCAGGGCAGCCGTATAGTCGGAGCCACCCCGGCCCAAGGTGGTGGTCAGGCCGCTGGCCGTGCTGCCGATAAAACCCGTGACCGCCTGCACCTGCGGGTGGGCGGCGTAATATTCGCGAATCAGCCGGTTGGTTTCGTCGTGGTCCACTTTTGCATTGCCAAACTGGGCATCGGTGCGCACCACCTGCCGCGCATCGAGGTATTGGGTCGGAATGCCCGCCTGTTGCATAGCCTGGGCAATGATAAACGCCGAACTGCGCTCGCCAAAGCTCACCACGAAGTCGAGCGAGCGGGCCGACACCTCGCGCAACAGAAAGATGCCTTGCAGAACATTGGCCAGGTCGGTGAATTTTTCCGTGAGCTGGGCCGCCGAAGTCTCAAACAACTCGGGGCGCAACAGCGCGCGGGCAGCGTCGAAATGCCTGTTTCGAACGGTCTCGAGCAGTTCGGTGTACGTATTGTCGCCCTGTCCGGCGCGGCGCGCGAGCTCGATCAGGGTATCGGTCACTTTGGAAAAAGCCGAAAAAACGACCGTAAAGCGGTCGCCCCTGCGGTAGTACATTGTTAAAATATCGAGCAGGCCGCGGATGGTATCGGGCGTACCGACCGAGGTGCCGCCAAATTTGAGCACTTTCATGAATGGAATGCGGTTGAAGCCGTGATCAAAACCGCAAAGTTGGGCCCACGAAGAGATGGAAACAATGCGGGCCGGCCTTTTTTGCCGGAAAATGCTTCCCACGGCCCGAAAAAGAGCCGGGGCCACCGCGCTAAAGGCACGGCAACCCCGGGAAGTTTGTGGCTGTGAAGGGAGGAGTCGAACCTCCAAAGGGCGATTAGGTCCGGTTTTATCCGGGCTTTTTTTCGTGCTCCCCACCCCCGAGACAGGAGGGCATGGCTGCCAATTTCATCACCTCACAGTGTAGTGGCCAAAGCGTAGGAAGCGGGTGGAGTCCTTACAAGGAAACTTTTTTCCTTTTATCACCCGCTTTCGCGCTTTGTGATGTGACAAAGGTAAAGGCGTCAGAAGTTTTATTGCAAATTTTTTATTGAAAATTTAAAAAATATACATTATAGTTAAAAATTAGTTTTATTTTTTGAAAAATCATTAAAATCGAATCACGCACGCGCCCAAAAATTTTCGAATCGTCAACGATGAACAAAAGCCGTTTCGAACGTTTTAAAACAGGACGGGATTTCAATCGCCGGGCCGCGGCATCGAACCCTCGTCATACGCCTGGCCCAGATAAGTTACTTACCTTTTCGCATGGATTCTGCTATACTCCGGCTAAGGGAGCGCCTTTCGGGGCCGCTGCCGGGCCGCTCTGCCCAATATGAAATGGCGAGCCTGCGCCGCCTTCAGGAACTGGGCGACACTCCCGCCCCGCCGGCCGACGCCCGCGTGGCCTGCGTACTGCACCTCTTGCACCGGCGAAACGAACACGACCCCTGGCGAACCGTACTGATACAACGCAGCGCCAACCCACGCGACCGGCACAGCGGACAGATCAGTTTCCCCGGCGGGCGCTGGGAGGAAAGTGATGGCGCCGACCTGGCCGCAGCCGCCTTGCGCGAGGCGCACGAAGAAATCGGCGTTTCGCCGCTGGAAGTGGCGTTGCTGGGCAGGCTCACCGATCTGTATATTCCCGTGAGCAATTTTGTGGTGCATCCGTTCGTGGGTTTGCTGCTGGGCCCGGCCGAGTTCATCCCGCAGCCGGGCGAAGTGGAAAGTATCCTGACGCCGACGATCGACCAGCTGCGCGACCCGGCCAACCGAAAAAAGACGGACCTGAACCTGGGTTCGGGCCTCACGATCCGCGAAGTGCCCTATTTCGACGTCGAGGGCCGGGTGTTGTGGGGCGCTACCGCCATGATCCTGAACGAGTTTTTTGCCATCTGGAATGAATAAACCGCGATGCAACAGCATGGGCTGCATCGCGGCTCGGCATTTTGGAAGCTTCCATCGCCGGTTTTGAAGGTCAGCGCGCTTCGGCGGGCTGTACGCGGCGGCTCCCGCCAAACCACCCGAAACGCAGGGTGAGGTTGTACACGGGGGCATTGAGGTCGTTTTTGCCGAAATTGTTCCAGCCTTCAAACCCTTCGACAAAGCGGTAGCCGACGGTGCCGCTCAGGCGAAACCAGCGCGACACGTTGAGTTCGAGCCCTGCTTCCGGCACGGCGACAAATACCACGTCGGGCCAGTCGTTGTGGTGGTCAAAATCCCAGTCGTCTTCAAAATCGGTAGCGCCGGCTGCGCCCCCCGCTATTTTCAGGGAGGTAGAGAGATGGACGAGTTTGTGGCTCGGAACGGTGTAGCCCAGCCAAAGGCCGCCGTACCCGAGGGCAAGTTGCTCCTGATGCCGGTAAAACGGGCCGTAGGTCTCGCCCATCCCGAAAAGGCCCACGTAAAACTGATTGAGCACGACACCACCACCGCCGCCGGCGCCGTAGCCGGTCTGGCCATTGGCATGGCTGAGCGAAAAAATGGGGCCGCCGAAGCCGCCGGTGACGCGGGCGTTACGGAAAAGCGTTTGCTGTTCCTGGGCGGCAAGTGAAGCGGAGCAAAGCAGCAGGGCGAAAAACAACAGTTTTGTGTTCATAAGCGGAATATTTAGCAGTTTTTCCACTTAGACACCTCACTGCAAATTTACCCTGACGCGCGTCTTCAGTTTTTTTAAAAAAACTTGGATGGCCCCGCCGTTCAGGCGCTCCACAAAGGCTTGCCATATACGCCCGATTGCGTCAGGCCGGACAAAGCGTCCTGCACCGTTTCCTTGTCGGCCGGATAGGTGACCCCGTACCAGGGGCTTTCGCAGGAAAGTACCCGTACGCGCGCCTTGCCGTTGTTGATCATGGAAGTGACCAGGGTCGGGATGTAAAACTCTGCCCTGGGCTGGTCGTGGTTGTGCCGCACAAATTCGGCGAACTGGGCTGCAATTTCGGGCAGAATGGTCGGGTGAAAGCCCCAGAAATTCATGGAGACCAATGTATCATCGGGTAAGGCCAGGCGGCTGCCATCGTCGAAAACATGGAAAATCCCCTCGGAAAAGCGGTTGATTTTGGTGCGTTCGGTCACCTCGTTCAGGTAGCCTTCGGAGCTCACCACACAAACCCCGCGCGACACGGAGCCGTTTTCAGAAAGGGTATTGGACAGCCGGTAGGCCACCATGGCAAATTCGTCGGGCGCACAGTCGTCGCGAAGAAACCCGGCGAGGTTGGCGAATGCTTCCGCGCCGTAGAAATCGTCGGCATTGATGGCGGCAAAAGGTTCGGTCAGGTATTCGCGGGCAGCGAGAATGGCATGCCCGGTGCCCCAGGGCTTGGTGCGGCCGGCCGGCAAGGGCAGCCCTTCAAGGGCGGTATCGAGCTCCTGAAAAGCATACTCCACCGCGATGTGCGGCTCGATGCGCCGACCGACGCGGGCACGGAATTCTTCCTCGATATCGCGGCGGATGACGAAAACAATTTTGCCGAAGCCGGCGCGAATGGCGTCGAAGGCCGAATATTCGATGATGGCTTCGCCGCAGGGGCCCATTCCATCTACCTGTTTGAGGCCGCCGTAGCGGGAGCCGATGCCGGCTGCAAGAATCAGAAGTGTGGGTTTCATACTTGTTTCGGAACGAAATTCTACTTTTACCACCGCTGACCTGCACACGCGCTCAGCGATCTACCTGAACCATATTAACAAAAGGACGGCAAAAGTATGCAGAATCTCGACGCCCCCGCAGCGCCGCAGCGCTCAAATTACACTTACCAGATTACCATCATCGGTCTGTTGTTCTTCATTTTCGGGTTTGTGACCTGGCTGAACGGCACCCTGATTCCTTTCCTGAAACTGGCTTGCGAACTCAATACCAGCCAGGCATTTTTCGTCACTTTTGCTTTTTACATCAGCTACTTTTTTCTGGCCATCCCTTCCTCGCAAATCCTCAAACGCACTGGATTTAAAAACGGCATGGCCCTGGGCCTGCTGGTGATGGCCGTGGGTTGTCTGGTTTTCGTGCCGGCAGCTAATATGCGCGCCTTCCCGCTGTTTCTCACCGGGTTGTTCATCCAGGGCATGGGGCTTTCCCTGCTGCAAACGGCTTCGAATCCCTACATCAGCATCATCGGGCCGATCGACAGCGCTGCGCAGCGGATCAGCATCATGGGTATTTGCAACAAAATCGCAGGTATTCTGAGCCCGCTGATTCTCAGCAGCATCGTGCTGAAAAATGCCACCGAAATTGAAAAACAGGTGGAAGCCGCCACCGATGCCGCCTTGCGGACGGGCCTGCTCGACGAGCTCGCCGGGCGGGTCATCCTGCCGTATGTCGTCATGGCGGTCGTGCTGGCCGGCCTGGCGCTCATGATCCGGAAATCGTCGCTGCCGGAAATCGACACCGAAAACATTGGCGGCGATTCGCAAGACGAACGGGCGATTCGCGACAACATCCTCGACAAAAATCCGCTGGAACAAGCCTCGGCGCCGGCGCTGAATCTTTCGGCAGGACGGACGAGCGTATGGCAATTCCCGCACCTCGTGCTGGGCGCGCTGGCCATTTTCTTTTACGTGGGCGCGGAAGTCATGTCGGGCGACGGTATCGGCATTTATGGCCGGGCGCTGGGTTTTCAGCTGGATCAGACGAAGTACTTCACCTCGTTTACCCTTGCCGCCATGTTGCTGGGTTATGTGCTGAATATCGTATTGATCCCCAAATTCATCTCGCAACAAAACTACCTTAAATATTCGGCCATACTGGGCATCGCGCTGACCTGCGTCACCTATTTCGCCACGGGTTCGGCGGCCGTCACCAGCATCGCGCTCCTCGGCCTGGCCAATGCCGTGATGTGGCCCGCAATTTTCCCGCTGGCCATCAACGGCATCGGGCGTTTCACCCAGATTGGCTCCGCCTTGCTCGTCATGGGCATCGCCGGCGGCGCCGTGATGCCGCAGCTGTACGGTTTGCTCGAAAAACCGGTGGGCCACCAGGCGGCTTTCCTGATCGTCATGCTTCCCTGCTACCTGTATATCCTCTACTATGCCATGTGGGGATACAAGCCGAGGTAAACAGGAGGGCAGGGGCGGCAATGTGGCCATCACAGGCCATATTGCCGCCCCGTTTTTTTGAAAAAACTTCTCCTATTGCAGTTTTCCGCTGCCCATTTCCACCACTTCCATAACGGTGCGGAATGCAGCGTATTTGCCCTCATAACGGGCGGCATGCCGGCGCTGGAGTTCGGGTGCGAACTCGCTCATATAGCGCTGAAGCGTTTCCATGTTATCAACCATGTACTGAACAGTGAATATCTCGGCATCGTCGTGCTCGTGGGCGAGCAGGCGGTTGAGCCGGTAGGAATGGAAAAGGCCGGTGGCCATGACTTCCGGGATATGGGTGCTGCGCATCCACTGGAGCCAGTCTTCGTGCGCGTCCAGATCGATGGTGACGGTGACGTTGTAGAGGAGCATTTTTCCGGTTTAAATGTTATCGACGGGCAAAATTGACCATTTTTGAACAGCGGGATGGAAAATAAGTTAATCTTGTATCCCGTTCGGAACCCGGTTCCCTGGCACCCAACTTCGCTCAAATAAACATGAAATCTGTTCTTTACACCTGCCTGACCCTCCTGCTGTGCGCCCTTGCGCCCCGGCTTGCCCATGCCACCCACAATCGCGCGGGCGAAATCCACGTACGCCAGATCGGCACCCTGACCGTCGAGGCGACCATTATCACCTGGACCAAAGCCAGCAGCACCAACGCCGACCGGGATACCCTGACCATTTGCTGGGGCGACGGCACCTGCGAAACGGTCTGGCGCGCCAATGGCGGCGGCGAAGGCGAAGTATTCCCCAACGATATCAAGTACAACCTGTACATCGCCACCCATACCTACGCGGGCCGTTCGACCTATATCATTTCGATGACCGACCCCAACCGCATCGAGGGTATCAAAAACGTGAACCCGCCGACTTCACAAAATATTCCCTTCCATATCCAGACCTCTTTCACCTTCCTCGATCCGGGTTTTAAAGGCACCAATACCACCCCTTACCTGCTTCAGCCACCCATCGACAATGCCTGTGTGGGCAAACCTTTCAAACACAATCCCAATGCCTACGACCCCGACGGCGACAGCTTGTCTTACCAGCTCATCGTGCCGCTGCAGGCCGCGGGGTCGCCCGTGCCCAACTATACCTACCCGAACCAGCACCCGCCGGGCCCCAACAATTTTTTCCAGCTGAATGAAATGACGGGCGACATACTCTGGCTTACGCCCCAGGAACCAGGCGAATACAACGTCGCCTTTTACATCATATCGTGGCGAAAAGGGCAAGCCATCGATACCACCATCCGCGATATGCAGATCCTGGTGCAATCGTGCAACAACAACCCGCCCGACGTTCAAACGATCAGCAAAATTTGCGTGATTGCAGGCGAAACCGTCAGCTTCGACGTCAATGCGAGCGATCCGGACACCGCCAACCTGGTCAAACTCACGGCCCTGGGCGGCCCATTTACCAGCCCCTACAGTCCGGCAACATTCAGTGCCCCGCAAGGCTGGCAAGCGCCGCCCGTCAGCGGCACGTTCACCTGGAACACCACCTGCGAGCACATCGCCAAACAACCCTACACCGTGGTGTTCAAAGCCACTGATACCATTGCCGTTAAAAACTTCCCCTCGCTAAGCGACCTGCAAACCGTCGAGATCAAGGTCGTGGGGCCGCCCCCGGAAGGCGTACAGGCCAGCGCCCAACTGGGCGAGGTCGAGATCAGCTGGGACAAGCCGTACGACTGCGAAGGCGCCGCCGACAACTATTTCTACGGTTTTTCGGTGTGGCGACGGGAGGGCAGCAACCCGTTCCCGCCCGACAGCTGTACGCCGGGACTGGCGGGCAAGGGCTACACCGAACTGATTTTCGTGACGCGCGACGAACAAAACGGACGATATTATTTCAAAGACACCAATGTGGAGCGCGGACGCACTTATTGCTACCGCGTGCTGGCCAAATTTGCCAAAAAAACCAACCTCGGCTACGTGTACAACCTCGTGGAAAGCCTTCCTTCGGAAGAAGTCTGCGTACAGTTGCCCCGCGACCTGCCGCTGATCACCAATGTGTCGGTACTCGATACCGATCCGGCCAACGGCCGTATCGAAGTGCGCTGGTCGAAACCCGTGGCGCCCGACCTCGACACGGTGCTCAACCACGGGCCCTATCGCTATCAGCTGCTGCGGGCGCCAGGTTTTACGGGCGGCGCCCTCGAAGAAGTGCCCGGCGCGTCGTTCACGGCACAAAATTTCTGGCAGGCCAACGACACGATTTTTGTCGATAACGGCCTGAACACCTCCGCCCAGCCGTACCGCTATCGGGTGGCGTTTTACGTACGGGGCGAAAACACCCCGCTGGGTTATACCAACGTGGCGTCCTCGCCTTTTCTCAGCATCGCATCTACCGACAACACCAACACCCTGAGCTGGCGCGCCGATGTGCCCTGGAACAATTACGAAACGGCCATTTTCAGGTTCAACGCCAACACTGGCGTATTCGACTCCATCGGGCGATCCAGTACGCTGAGCTATGCCGATACCAAACTGACCAACGGCACGGAATACTGCTATTACGTGCGCACCGAAGGCACGTACAGCATCGGCGGGGTGGCCAACCCTTTGTTCAACCTCTCGCAGCGCAATTGTGGTACGCCGATCGACACCATGCCGCCCTGCGCGCCAGAGCTGACGATCGACAACCTCTGCACGACGGGAGAAGCCACACTCCCCGATCCGCCGTATGAAAATTTCCTGAGCTGGTCCAACCCCAACCTGAGTTGCCCGAACACCGACGACGTGATTCGCTACAAGGTCTGGTTCGCGCCCGACGAAGACACGCCGCTGGCCTTGCTCGCCACCCTCGAAGGCGCTTCGAGCACCGCGTTTACCCATTTGCTCGACTATGGTCTGGCGGGCTGCTACGCCGTGTCGGCCATCGATTCGTTCAGCAATGAAAGCGCGCTGAGCCCAACGCTTTGTGTCGATAATTGCCCCGAATACGTGTTGCCGAATGCGTTTACGCCCAATGGCGATGGCGCCAACGACACCTACCGGCCCTTCCCGGGCTGGCGTTTTGTCGAAAAAATCGAACTCAGGGTTTTCAACCGCTGGGGCAATCAGGTATTCGCCACTACCGATCCGGAGATCCGCTGGGACGGGCGCAACGAATCGGGCGAAGACCTGTCGGAGGGCACCTATTTCTACGTCTGCGAGGTGTACGAGCAGCGGGTGGAAGGGGTCGTTCGCCGGGCAGAGGTGCTGAGCGGTTACATTGAACTGATCAGAGGGGGGCGGTAGAATCGCCCTGTTTTTTCTTCCCGTTCAACATGGGCAACAGCACCAGCGCCAGCACGCCGCCCACGATATTGTAAAAGATCTGGATGGCAAAAAATGCGATGTTGGCGTATGAAAATGCGTCGCTGCCGGCAATGCCGTAGAGGGCCAGCCCCGCGATGGCCAGGGCGTGAAACGTGCCCATGCCGCCCGGAGAAGGCACGACCATGCCCAGCGTGCCGAACACAAAAACCATCATGGCGGCGGCGGCGGAAAGCCCCGCTGTGGGCGGAAAAGCTTTGAGATTGAACCAGCACTGCAAATAAAACATCAGCCAGATGCCCAGGGAGTAGGCGATGAACAAGACAGGATTTTTGAGTTTCAACACACTGCGCAGGCCCTCCCAGAAACCCTGCAGAATCTGGTTCATTTTGCGGAAAACGTGGAAATGCAGCAGTTTTTGCCAAAAAATAACCACTGCTGCCCCGCAAAGCGTCATCAGGAGCAGAACGATCCAGATCGCGCGGCTGCTGAGCAAACCGCCCGATTCGGCGCCCGCGCCGCTGCGCCGGGTACTGATAAAATCGAGCAAAACCTGTCCCTGAAACACAAACGCCAGCCCGATCACCAGCAGCAGGCACACCATATCCATCAGCCGGTCGCTGACCAGTGTGCCCATGACTTTTTCGAGCGGAAGGCGCTCGTAACGCGAAAGAGAGCCGGCGCGCACCACTTCGCCCATGCGCGGAAACCCGAGGTTGGCGAAATAACCGAGCAGGATCGTCAGCAGACTGTTGGCGAAGCCGGCGCGATAGCCCATCGGCTCCAGCAGCATTTGCCAGCGCAGGGCGCGGAAAATATTGCTCACGGTAAAAGCGCCTGCCACGAGCAACATCCAGCCGAGGTTTACGGTCGAAAAGTCGTGGAGCAGCTTGTCGGTCAGGCTGCACTGGTCGGAAGGCACGCCGTCGAGCCGGCATTGCTCCTGAAAAGCGGCATTCTGGCCGCGAAACACCAGCCAGAGGATGGTCACGCCCAGGCCGAGAAAGAGCAGGAATTGCAGGATTTTTTTCATAACAGGTCAAATCGTGCTGCAAAGGTGAGAAAAAGAGTTGGCAGGAGACAGTGCCGAAAAAGGCCGCGGACCCGTTTAAAGCCGTTCAAACCCGATAAAACCGAATAAGTGCCTCCTGTCAATGCCAACAGCTCCTGCCTCCTCCCAACTCTTTTTGCTACCTTTGCGCGTTCCGCCTGACAGCGGACCGGATTCATTTCCCCATGTCGAGATTTTTTCTGACCGTTTTGACCCTGACCGGCCTCGCCCTGGCGCTTCTGCATTGCGGCAACGGCGACGCGCCCGCCAAAGCCGACGACAAACCGCTGGCCAAGGTGTACAACAAAAGCTTGTACAGCTCCGAACTGGAAGGCGTGGTGCCCGAAGGCACGCCGCCGGCCGACAGCGCCCTGATCGTCAGCGCCTACATTCAGCGCTGGCTGCGCGATCAGCTGCTGATGTACGAAGCCGAACGCAACATTCCGAAAGACCTCAATATCGACAACCTGGTGCGCGATTATCGCGCCAGTCTGGTGCGCTTCAATTTTGAGCAACAAATCATTGCAGAAAAACTCGACAGCACCGTCAGCGAGGCCGAATTGCAGGCTTATTACGAAAACAACAAGGACCAGTTTCAACTGGAAAGCACCATTCTGAAATGCCTGGTGATCAAATTGCCCGGCTCGGCGCCCCAGTCCGAAATGAACAAACTCTGGAACAGCCGCAAGGATGCCGACGAACAACGCCTCGACGCATTCGCCCAGCAATGGGCCGCGCTGGCCCTCATGAACAGGGAAAAATGGTATCGGCTCGATGACGTGGCCGCGCTTTTGCCCAAAGGAACGTTAAACAGCGACAACATCGATTCGCGCCGCGAAGGCACGGTCAGCGATGGCGATTTCCGCTACTACTACAGGGTGCTCGAAGTCGTCAGAGGCAAGGAACCCGCCCCCTTCGATTACGTGCGCGACCAGATCGCCAACGTTATTTTACATAAAAGAAAACAGGAACTGCTCGAACGCTGGAAAGAAGACCTCTACCAAAAAGAATTGCAGCGGGAGAATATTAAAATCATGCAATGAATTCATTTTCAATGACCCATATCAAGAACATCCTTGCACTGCTACTGCTTACGGCCGCCCTCATCCAGCCGCTATCGGCCCAGAACGGGGATAAAAAAGTGATCGACAAGGTGGTGGCTACCGTTGGCGGGGAAATCATCCTCCTGAGCGAAGTACAGGAGCAGTACACCTTCGCCAAACAGCAAGAACCCCAACTGCCCCCCGAGTACCAGTGCATGGCCCTGCAAAACCTCATCGTGCAAAAACTGCTCGTCAACCAGGCCAAACTGGACTCCGTGGAAGTGAAAGACGACGAGGTGGAAAACCAGCTCGGCGCCCGTATCGACCGACTCATGCTGTATTTCAACCAGGACCAGAAAGCGCTGGAAGATTACTACGGCCTCACGATTGACCAGATCAAGGACCAGACCCGCACCGAAATGCGCAATCAATTGCTGGCCGAACGCATGCAGTCGCAAATCACCGAAAATGCCAGCGTGACGCCCGCCGAAGTGCAGGCGTTTTTTAACAATATTCCCAAGGATTCACTGCCTTATTTCAACTCGGAAGTCGAAATCCGGGAACTGGTGTACAAACCCAAAGTCAACGACGAGCAAAAAGGCATTGCCCGGCAACGCATCACCGAGCTGCGCCAGCGCCTGAGCGAAGGGGAAGATTTTGCAGCCCTGGCCAAAAAATACAGCGACGACCCCGGCTCGGGCAGCAACGGCGGCGACCTGGGCTGGCAAAAACGCGGCACCTTCGTGCCCGAATTCGAAGCCGTGGTGTACAACCTCGAAAACGGCCAGATCAGCCCCATCGTCGAAACAGAATTCGGCTTTCACGTCATTCAACTCATCGAACGACGCGGCAACCTCGTACATGCGCGCCACATCCTCATCAAGCCGGAAATCACTTCCGACGACCTCAAAGCCGCCGAAGAAAAACTCGACACCATCCGCACGCAGATGAAAATGAACAACATCAGCTTCTCCGATGCGGTGAAAAAATACGGCGACAAAAACACCGCCAGCTACAACAACGACGGCCGGGTGGCCAACCCGCGCAGCGGCAACACCTTTTTCGAAGTGCAGGACCTGGATACCGACATCTACTTCGCTATCGAAGACCTGCAACCCGGCGACGTTTCGGAGCCCATCCCCTTCCGCGCCGCCGACGGCTCGCGCATGTTCCGCCTCGTCTTGCTGCAAAGCCGCTCCAAACCGCACCGCGCCGACCTCAAACTGGATTACAATAAAATCCAGACGGCCGCACTCGAACAGAAAAAAGCCGAATTTACCGAACGCTGGGTGCTCGAAAAACTGCAAACCACCTACCTGTCGGTCGATAAACTGTATCGCGATTGCCCCAACGTCCAGCTGCTTTTACAGGAAACCGGCGCCAACCGCCGCTGATTCATGACCCTGAACCCTTTCTTTTCCCGCGTTTGCCGGTTTCGACCCATGTGCATCGCCTTCAACCATACAACAATGACCTTTCGTTCGCTCGGCCTGTTACTGATCTTTCTGGGCCTGTCTTCCTTCCTGTCGGCTCAAACGCCCGATTCGCTGCTGCCTGTCCTGTCGTACGAGCAGCCGAAAGAATATGAAATCGGCGGGGTAAAAGTCACCGGCACCCAGTATGCCGACCCCAATGCCCTGATCTCTATCGCCGGATTCCGTATCGGCGACAAAATCCGCGTCCCGGGCAGCCAGTTCGGCAAAGCCGTTCAGGCGCTCTGGAACCTGAAACTGTTCACCGACGTGCAAATCAACCTCGAACGCACGCAGGGCAACCTCGCATTTTTCGAAATCTCGGTCCGCGAACTGCCGCGCTACACCCGTCACTCTTTCACAGGAGTAAAAAAAGGACAGCACGACGACCTGAACGGCGAAATCGCCAAACACATTCAGAAAGGCGCCATCCTCACCGAAAGCGTCAAGGCTTCGCTGATTTATGCCATTCAGGACTACTACGTCGGCAAAGGCTACCTCAATGCCGTGGCGAAGATCAATGTGACGCCCGACCCCAAAACGACCAACGCGGTGCAACTCGAGTTCGTGATCGACAAAGGCAAACGCGTAAAAATCCGCAACATCTCTTTCAGCGGCAACCAGCACGTGAAATCCAAGGTGCTGCGCAAAAAGATGAAAGACACTGTGCGCAAACGGCGCTGGTTTAAAAAGTCGAAACTCGTCCGCAAAGCCTACGAAGACGACAAACGCAAAATTGAAAAATACTACAACACCATCGGCTTCCGCGACGCCCGCATCGTGAGCGACAGCATCTGGCGCAATAAAAAAGGCGAACTCAACATCGAACTCAACGTCTCCGAAGGCCAGCGCTACTACTTCCGCAACATCGTCTGGAAAGGCAATACCATCTACGAAACCAAGTACCTCGACCAGGTACTCGGGATCAAAAAAGGCGATGTGTACAACGAAGAACTGCTCCAGACCCGCCTCTCGTTCAGCCAGGACGGCCGCGATATTTCTTCCCTATACCTCGACAACGGCTACCTTTTCTTCCACGTCGACCCGGTCGAAACCGCCATCGACAAGGATTCCATCGACCTCGAAATGCGGATCTACGAAGGCCCGCAGGCGACGATCGACCGGGTTATCATCAAAGGCAACGACCGCACCCACGAGCACGTCATCCGGCGCGAATTGTACACCCGACCGGGCGACAAATTCAGCCGCGCCGACATCATTCGTTCGCAGCGCGAGATCGTCAACCTCGGCTATTTCAACCCCGAGGCCCTGGGCATCAATACGCCGGTCAATCCCGAGCGCGGCACGGTGGACGTCGAATACACCGTGGAGGAAAAACCCAGCGATCAGCTCGAACTCTCGGCCGGTTACCAGCCCGCTACCGCTTACAGTCGCGGCGGCGTCATCGGTACGCTGGGCGTCACCTTCAACAACTTCTCGCTGCGCAACATCCCGCACAAGGAAGCCTGGAACCCGCTCCCGCAAGGCGACGGCCAGCGTTTGAGCCTCCGTGCGCAAACCTCCGGCGACCGCTTCCAGTCGTACAACGCCTCCTTTACCGAACCCTGGCTGGGTGGTAAAAAGCCGAACTCGCTCACCGTGGCCGGCTTCTACAACCGCTACGCCTACGGCTACGAAGGCACCGACAACTACCAGCGCCTCGACATCATCCAGGGCACTGTGGGCTTCGGCACCCGACTCAAATTCCCCGACGACAACTTCGTCTTCCGCGCCGATCTCGATATCCAGACCCTGAAACTCAACAACTGGCCCAGCTTCCGCGACGATGCCGGCAACTCCGTCACCAAGGGTATTTACCACAACTACAACATCGGCCTTACCCTGGCGCGCAACAGCATCAACGACCCGATTTTCCCGCGCAGCGGTTCGCTGGTCTCGCTGAAAGTGCAGTTCACGCCGCCGTACTCGGCGTTCAGAAACCAGGCCTTCTACGATACCGCCGGCGTTCAGGAACGCTACCGCTATGTCGAATACGTCAAATGGCGCCTCGACGCCGAGTGGTACACCACCGTCGTCGGCAAACTGGTGCTGAAAACCTCGGCCAAAATCGGTCTGCTCGGCCAGTGGTCGCGCAAAACCGGCCTCAGCCCCTTCGAACGTTTCGAACTCGGCGGCGACGGCCTCAACAACCAGAACTTCGGCCTCAACGGCCGCGACATCATCAGCCTTCGCGGCTACGACGTCAACGATATCATGTCGTCCTATCCAGGCGGCGCTGGGGTGTTCGACAAATTTACCGTCGAACTCCGCTACCCGATCTCGCTCAACCCATCAAGCACCATCTTCGTCACGGCTTTCGCCCAGGGCGGCAACGCCTGGCTGAGCGCCAAAGACTTCAACCCCTTCGACGTCAAACGCTCCGTGGGTATGGGTCTGCGCGTCTTCCTGCCCATGTTCGGCACCCTCGGCTTCGACTACGGTTTCGGTTTCGACAAACCGACCCTGGTCAACAGCGGCAGCCGCAAATGGTCGGATTTCGCGCGGTTCAATATCGTGCTGGGCTTCGAGCCGGACTAGGAAATTCGGCAGTCGAAGCGATTTAAAGCCAGAAGCGGTTGACTATTGTGAAAGAGGGCAAACAGGCGATCTCCTGATCCGAACCTCTTCCGACAGTCAACTGCTTCTTCCTTTAAACGTCAAACTCCTCGAAGGCTATTTGATGCTGAGCTCATCCACAAAGAGCCAGCATTTGCCGTCGGCATAAAGCGGGTGTTGACCCGGGTTTTTCGCATAAATACGCACCCAGCGGGCCGTTTGTCCGCCCAGGTCGAGCGTCACGGGTTTTATGCGCCCGGTCGAGCTGGCCGTGATGTCGGCTTTGGGCACGCTGGCCGCCTGGGTCCAGTGTTCGCCGTCGTCCGACAATTCCACCGTCATTTGTAACGGAAGAAAAATCCAGCTGCCCTCGGCTTCCAGCCAGCGTATGTCGAGGCGGTGCAGGGTTTGCGCCGTGCCCAGATCAAGTGTCAGACCGAAATCGTCGCCGTAAAAACCGCACCAGCGGCCGTCGTGGAAAGATTCGGAACCTGTCAGACCGTCGGTCAGCACTTCGGGGTGTTCGCCGTTGTATTTTTTATCGGGCAAAGCGCGCAGCCGGAAGGGTTTTCCGCTGGCCAAACTGGGCTGAAAGGCCACTGAAAGGGTTTTGCTTTGCCGGCTGGCACCCCAAAAAGCCGTCGCCTGGATGTTGCAGGGGCGGTCGAGCGCGAAGGGAGCTTCGTACACGGGCGCATTGGCCGCCGGCGGCTGGCCGTCGGTGGTGTAGCGCACGGTTCCGAAGGGTATCTGCTGGCTGATGCGGGCCGAAAGCCGGCGGGTCAGGCTGTCGGTCGCGATCGAGATTTCGGGGTCGAACACGCTGGTTGCATAACGCGTGTCGCGGCGGTCGAGCCAGTCGAGCAGGGCCGGCAGGCGGCGCTGAAAATCAGCCCAGTCGCGGCGCTCCGCGGGCGACCAGGCCACTTCCGACAGCGCCAGCAGACGCGGAAACAGCATGTACTCCGCTTTGCGGGTATCGTACACGTTTTCGGTCCATAGGCAGCCCTCCACGCCGAGCACCCGCTGGCGCTGCGCCTCCGTAAAATCGGCCGGAACCGGCTCGTAGCGGTACACCCGTTCGAGCGGCAGATAGCCATAGCTTACGGGCTCGAACAGCGGATTACCCTGATACAAATCGAAATAATAGTTGTGGGCAATAACGATCGGATGCCCCGCCTGCGTGGCCGAACGCGCCAGGCCTTCGCCGCGCCACACCATCACGCCGGCCGTGGGCGTCAGGTTGCCGCCTTCCATGATCTCGTCCCAGCCCATGAGCCGGCGGCCGTTTTTCAGCAAAAAATCTTCTATTTTTTTGGTGAAATACACCTGCAAGCCGGCCTCGTCGGCAAGCCCGAGCGAATCTTTGAGGTGCTGGCAACGCGGGCATTGCTGCCATTGCTGGCGCTCCACCTCGTCGCCGCCGATATGGATGTACGCGGAAGGGAACAGCGACATCACCTCGCTCAGGATGTCCTGCAAAAAGACGTAGGTCGCTTCGTTGCCCACGCAGAAATTGGGGTAGGGGCAGTTTTTCGCCCCGCCGGGCATGGGAAAGGGGCCGCCCGTGCAGGAATATTCGGGGTAAGCCACCAGTGCGGCCGTGGTATGACCCGGCATTTCTATTTCAGGAATGATGGTAACATGCCGCTCGGCGGCGTACTGCACGATCTCGCGGATGTCGTCGTGGGTATAAAAACCGCCGCAGGTCATGGGTTCGCCGGCGCGGGCGGTATCGGCCTCGCTGTTGAGCAGGCCGGGGCGCTCGGGGCGCCAGGCGGCCACGGAGGCGAGCTTGGGGTATTTTTTGATCTCGATGCGCCAGCCCTGCGCGTCGGTGAGGTGCCAGTGAAACACGTTCATTTTGAGGGCGGCCAGCCAGTCGATGTATTTTTTGACAAACTCCTTGCCCAGGAAGTGCCTGCTTTCGTCGAGGTGCATGCCCCTCCATCCGAAGCGCGGCTGATCGCGCAGGAGCAGGCATGGAATCCGGCCGCCATTTTGGGCGGCGAGCTGCACCAGGGTTTGTTCGGCGTAAAAAAAGCCCGCTTCCGAGCCGGCCCGCAACTCGATGCGGCGGGGCGTCACGTGCAGGGTGTAGCCTTCGGCGGGCAGGGCAGGGTCGGTCACATAGACCACGGCGCCCCTGGCACGGCTTTTTTTCGCATGGCCGACGCGGGCGGATTGATCGCCGCGCGCGTCGAGCCAGGCCTCGAAAGGCGAATAGCCGGCCGGCTGGCCGACCAAAACGAGCCGGTGGAGTGAAAAAAAGCCGGGCTGCGGGTCGAGCGCAACGGGCCTGGGCAGGAGCTCGTACACGGGCGTTTGCGCGCCGAGCGCCAGGGCGAAGCCGAGCAGCAGGAGGGTGTGGAGTAATTTCATGAGCGGGCGGTGTTGGTTTTGAAAAACAAACATCCGCATTCCCGCCAATATCCCCGCAGCGGAAGCTGGTATTCCTGCCGCTTCGGGGCGTGGTTTTCAGGCTGCGCCGTCTTGCCGGTCTTTCCTTTCCATAACCTGACGGGTCAGCTCGCGCACCTGGTCCAGTTCAGGGGCGGCGCCCAGGCGCGTCAGGTACGCTTCGGATTGCTCCAGCATTTGAAGGCTTTCGTCATAGGCGCCTGCAAGAGCGGCTATCTGGGCAAGCGAGGCCAGTGTAATAGCCATGCCCCGCAGATCGCCCATTTCTTTTTTCATATCAAGGGACTCCATGTACAGGGCTATGGCGCGTTCAAAATCCTCCTGCATCGCGTACAAACTGGCCATCTCGTGCAAGGTTGCTGCTTTGCCCTTTTTGTCTCCAAGGCTTTCAAAAATTCCCAGTGACTCCTGATACAAGCCCATCGCGCGCTCCACTTCCCCCTGCATACTGTACAAGCCGGCCATCTCGTGCAAGGTTGCTGCTTTGCCCTGTTTGTCTCCAAGACTTTCTTTTATCGCCAGTGATTCCTGATACAAGCCCATCGCGCGCTCCACTTCCCCCTGCATCCTGTACAAGCCGGCCATCGCGTGCAAGGTCGCGCCTTTGCCCTGTTTGTCTCCAAGGCTTTCATAAATACCCAGTGATTCCTGATACAAGCCCATCGCGCGCGCGCAAGCGGGCCATCTCAAAACAAGGTCCTTTGAATCAAGTACAATGCATTGGCCATCTCAAACAAGGTCGCGCCTTTGCCCTTTTTGTCTCCAAGGCTGATACAATTTGGCCATCTCAAACAAGGTCGCGCCTTTGCCCTTTTTTGTCTCCAAGGCTTTCATTCGACCAGTCGACTCCTGATACAAGCCCATCGCGCGCTCCACTTCCCCTGCATCAAAGTACAATTTGGCCATCTCAAACAAGGTCGCGCCTTTGCCCTTTTTGTCTCCAAGGCTTTCTACTATCGCCAAAGCCTCCTCATACAAGCCCATCGCGCGCTCCACTTCCCCCTGCATCAAGTACAATTTGGCCATCTCAAACAAGGTCGCGCCTTTGCCCTGTTTGTCTCCAAGGCTTTCATAAATCCCCAGTGATTTCTGATACAAGCCCATCGCGCGCTCCACTTCCCCCTGCATCAAGTACAGGTAAGCCAGGTTATGCAACAGACCGGCGTAATCGCGGTGTTCGCGGGGGCAGGCGGCGAGGGCGGTTTCGTAGTGGGTTCTGGCCCGGGCGGTTTCGCCGAGCAGTACTTCCGCCCGCGCCAGGGCGTGCAGCAGCCGGAAATCGCCGAGGCAAAGCGGCAGGGCGGCTTCGCAGCAGTGCAGGGCTTCGCGAAACTGGCCGCTGTTGAAAAGCCGGTGCCCCAGTGCACTGGCGCTGTACGCGGCGATGGCGCCGACACTGCCCGACAGGGCCAGGCGCAGCAATTCTTCCATGCGGGGAGTGTCCAGTCCTTTGCTCTCGTCATCGACCCATACGGAGAAAAGGGCCCGGGCGGCTGTCGCCACTTCTTCGGTCGGGGGGCTGTCATCCCGGTCGTACAAGAGGGCATGCGCCCGATAGTGCCGGCCGGGCAGGCCGAAGGCATCCGTTTCGGTTTCGATCAGGCCCAGCGCCACAGCGCTGTCCAGCGCGGCGGGCAGCTCGATGCCGGCAGGCAGCAGGGGTGCGAGGGCCGACAGCGGTACGGGCAGCCGGAACAGGCAGAGTTTTTTCAAAGCCTGGCGGGCTTCGGGCGGCAGGCATTCCACCAGGTAATCCGCCAGCACCGACTCGCGGAACGCGGCTACTTCCTCCTCGAGGCGTTGCAGCAGGCGGCCGGGCGTTACGCCGGGCTGGTCGAGCACTGCCAGGAGCCATTCCAAAAGGCGGGGGTTGCCGGCGGCGAGGGTCATGGCCTTTTGGTAAGCCGGTTCGGCGCGTTTGGCGTCGTCGAGGCCCTTTGATTCGGTGAATTTGCGCAGGTCGGCCTCGTCCATGTCGGGCAGATCGATCTGTTCGCAGTGCCGCATGAAGGTGCCGGGTATTTTGTAGCGGCTGGTAAAGATCAGCCAGGGCGGGCTGCTGTGCGGCACGGCCCTGACGGCGCGCATCAGGCTTTCGAGTGTCTGCGCCGCGGCTGGCAGGAGTCGGGGCTGGCCTTCCGGCGAGAGCAGGGGGCGGCCTTCTGCGTCTTTTTCAAAATTTTGTTCAAAATCGTCGAAAATGAACAGGAAACGCTTGTCTTCCGGCGGCATTGCATCGAACAGCCGACCGAGGCGGCGGTCGAGCGGCTCGGCGATCTGCTGCAGGGCCAGGCTGGCAGCCTGGTCGGCGGTAAAGGGGATCAGCTTGGATAAAAGGCTTGTTTCGTCGAGCAGGCCGATCCAGACGGCGGTGCGGCAGCGGTCTTTCAGGCGGTCGAGCAGGCGGGCCGCGATGCTGCTTTTGCCCAGGCCGCCCATGCCGGCGAGCACGACGCCGTTTTTGCTGCCCGAGGGGTCGCGCAGTGCGCGCAGACACTGCTGCAGCACCCGCCGGCGGCCCACGAAGCCCTTGCGGGACGGCACGCGGACGCGGTAGCTGGCCGGGTCGAGAAATTCGTCGCTCAGCGAGACGCGCGGGGCCGTGTGCCGGCGCCGGGTGACGAGTGCGCCGGGGCAGCGGTCGTGGGAATACAGCCGCAGGTAGTGCCAGTCGATGCGCGCGGGCACTGTATTGAGCAGCGTCACGATGGCCGCATGGGTGGCTTCGGGAATGCTCATGCCGGCCGCCAGTTTGGCGAACAAAACGGCCGTGGCGGCGGTGCTGCTGCGGTCGGTCACCGGCCGGGCCCAGCCCAGCACGGCGGGAAAACCCGCCCGCGCGAGGTCTTCGGCCAGGGAAGATTGGCCGCCGCCCGGCGCGCCGCCGCTGTAGCAGGCAGAAACGAAGAGCAGCGGCGGGGTATCGTCTGCCAGTGCGCTGCGCAGGCTGCCGGCATCGGCAAGCAAGGGGTCGCCGAGCTCGTTTTCGGCGACGAAAGCGGGAGGATCGTCCTGGCCGTGCCCGGTGAGGTGCACCACGTCGAAATAACCCGCGCCGTAGTCGAGCATGCTCAGGGCGAGTTCGGGCAAGCTGCCCGTTTCTTCCACGACGAGGTGCATCGGAATTTTGGCCGTCGCGTCGAGGATGGCGCTTTCTTCCTGCTCGAAACTCAAAACTGGCCGGAGTTTTCGGGGCGAGGAAGCCATAAAAATGGCATTCAGGGCGCGGTCGGCGGGGCGGTGCGGCCGGCTGTTGTTGGTGTCGAGGGTCTGGCGCAGGGGCATCAGGCGTCGGTTGACGAGGAAATCGCGCCCGTCGTGCAACAGTTCCCAGGGCAGGTGCAGCAAGTTGTTATCGCCTTGAAGGGCCAATATCAGCAGCTGGCCCGCCTGCAGGGCGCCGATGCGGCGCTCGAGGTAGCGGTCGGCGCTGTCGAGCCAGTTGTACAGGGTTTTTCCGAGACTGATCTGTTCGGCGCGGGAGGCATCGCGGTTTTGGCCGCCGGGGGAGAAAAAATAGTAGTAGTCGCGGTCGGCGCGCTCCACGAGCCGGGCGATTTCGCCGAGGTCGAGGACGCGTTCGAATACATCGAGGGGCTGGTCTTCGGGGAAATAGCGAAGACGGGCGGTTTGGTTGCCGAGATCGGACAACCGGAGGTTCAACACATTTGGCGTCATGATGGTCCGGTATTCAGGCTTGCAAAGAAGCCAAAATCGCGGGGCCCTGCCAAATGAAAGTCCTTATTTATTACCGGCCCAGATGAATCAGCAGCACGCTCACGTCCGCCGGGCTCACCCCCGAAATGCGGCTGGCCTGGCCCAGTGTGCGCGGGCGCGCCTGGCTCAGTTTGAGCCTTGCCTCTATGCTCAGGGCCTGAATGGCCTGGTAGTCGAAGTCTTCCTGCAGGCGCAGGTCTTCGAAACGGTTCATTTTGTTCACCAGTTCCTGTTCCTTCTGGATGTAGCCGTCGTACTTCATGTTGATTTCGGCCAGTTCGGCAAACTCGCGCTCGTAAGGCGACAAAAACTGTCCGAGCCCGGGCAAGGCCGCCGCGAGGGAGCCGATATCGACCTGCGGGCGCAGGAGAATGTTGTACAATTTGACTTTTTGCACAGTGGGCGCCGAATCGACGGAAGCGAGGTAGCCATTGATCTCGTCGGGCGACACGGAGGTATTGCGGAAAAACTGCTCGATGGCGGTGGCGGCCTCCTGTTTGGCGCGCACGCGGTGCATACGCTCGTCGGCGCCGCGTACGCCGAGTCGGTGTGCGATGGGCGTGAGGCGCAGGTCGGCATTGTCCTGGCGCAGCAAAATGCGGTATTCGGCCCGGCTCGTAAACATGCGGTAGGGCTCTTCGGTGCCCTTGTTCACCAGGTCGTCGATCAGCACACCGATGTAGGCTTCGGAGCGTTTGAGCACAAGCGGTTCTTCCTCTTTCACGGCCAGCGCGGCGTTGAGGCCCGCGACGAGGCCCTGGCAGCCGGCTTCCTCGTAGCCCGTGGTGCCGTTGATCTGGCCGGCGAAAAACAGGTTTTTAACCAGGTGGGTTTCGAGTGAAAGTTTCAGCTGGGTGGGTGGGAAATAATCGTATTCGATGGCGTAGCCCGGGCGGAACATTTTAGCATTTTCCAGTCCCGAAATTTCGCGCAGCGCCTTGAACTGCACGTCTTCGGGCAGGGAGGAGGAAAAGCCGTTGATGTAAATCTCCACGGTATCGCGGCCTTCCGGCTCGATAAAAAGCTGGTGCGATTCCTTCTCGGAAAAGCGGTCGATCTTGTCTTCTATGCTCGGGCAATAGCGCGGCCCGACGCCCTGAATGCGCCCGTTGAACATGGGCGACTGGTCGAAACCCGTGCGCAGGATGTCGTGTACTTTGCGGTTGGTGTAAGTGATGTGGCAGGGCAGCTGTTCGGTCAGCGGCGGAGTGTCGGTATAGGAAAATTTGCCGGCGGGCACATCGCCGGGCTGCACTTCCATGCGCGAATAATCGATCGAGCGGCCGTCGATGCGCGGCGGGGTGCCGGTTTTCATACGGCCGGCTTCGAAGCCCAGTTGCACGAGTTGTTCGGTGATGCCGCGCGCGGCCGATTCGCCGGCCCTGCCGCCGCCGAATTGTTTTTCGCCGATGTGGATGATGCCGTTGAGGAAGGTGCCGTTGGTGAGCACCACGGCGCGGCCTTCGATCCCGATGCCCATACCCGTGCGCACTCCGCATACGCGGCCGTCTTTGACCACGAGTCCGGCCACCATTTCCTGCCAGAAGTCGATGTTGGGATGCGCTTCGAGCAGCTGGCGCCATTTGGCTGCAAACTGCATGCGGTCGCTTTGCGCGCGGGGGCTCCACATGGCCGGCCCCTTGGAGCGGTTGAGCATGCGGAACTGGATCATGGTGTGATCGGTCACGATGCCCGAATAACCGCCCAAGGCGTCGATTTCGCGCACGATCTGGCCTTTGGCCACGCCGCCCATGGCGGGGTTGCAGCTCATCTGACCGATGGTCTGCATGTTCATGGTGGCCAGCAGAACTTTACAGCCCAGGTTGGCCGCGGCAACCGCCGCTTCACAGCCGGCATGACCGGCGCCGACTACTATGACATCGTAGGTGGGAAACATGTATTTTTTTCGCTAATACCGCTAAAAACAGGGTGCGGCGGTAAAAAGTTTGCAAAGGTACGGTGATTGAAATTTCGATTTATATCAAAAAATGATTGTTAAATATTTGGAAAAAAGACAGAATCTGTTTTTTTTGTTCTGTCAATAACCTGATTTTGTTATTTTTATTAAGCAAACTCAATCATTATGAAGTTAACTTTTCTTCTTTTCGGCACAATTCTTTTATTCCTTTTTTGGGGGCAGGTTTCGTGTACCAAATCGGAAAGCAGCCTGTCTTTACCGAGTAATATCGATGATTATCGGATTCTGACCCCAGAAGAAATAGCAGCCCTTCCATTTAAGTCTGGCAATATTTCTGAATTATCACAGGAACGCACTATCCATTGTGCATGGGCGGATGGCTTAGGTGGCACCATGCCTCGTGAAGGAGATCATTGCTCTCCCATAGTATATGTTCCTACTGGGCAGGTAGGGCTTGGCTGTTTTCAGGGAGACCAACTGGTTTCCATTGGATTATACCGAAATTGATATTAAAATGGTTCAAAAAATAATCATTGGTGGGATAGCTACGGCCATCTCATTTCTTTTAGGATGTACTCTTCGAGGGCAGTCCCCTGAGGAAATCCATTTAGCACGGACTTTTGAGTATCCTGTTCCCGGGCAAGTAATCATTCCGATACTGTATATTTCGGCTAACGATACTGAAAAAATTCCCGACTCTGTTTCAAGCCGTTGGAAGGGTTACCAAATGATCAATCTAAACGCGTTAAATTTACTTCCAAGCGATCCTTGCCTCACTGCATTTTATAAACAGGGGAAAAACTTATCTGCCCGGCCTTTGATTTTTCGCTTGTTGGATAAAAATAAAGCCGTGTTAGTCTTTGACGCGGAAGGTGATTACTATTTCGACAATAACACAAGGGATACGATAGATATTAATGCTCCTGCTTTAGTTTTCAAACCGATTTGCCTTTGGCAAAATGGGTTGGCCTGTGAAATTATTTTACCCTTGATGATCAACGTCAATGCAGTCGGAGGAAAATTTCAAAGCATCGAAATTCAAAACTATTTGCAATACCGGGCGAGGTATTTAGTTGAAGGAGATACGCTGGTAGTCAACATTCAAGCGCATTATTACAAAATGTGGTGTTACTACAAGGACCCTGGGGTGCCATCAGATTCATTGTTATCGTTCCAAATAAACGAACCTTTTAAGTTTAGCGGCAAATGGTACAGATTGAGCAACATTGATTTATGCGGCAATAAAGCGTCAATAGAAGCTGTCAGGGGCGATCGAATTCAAGGCTTTCGCGAAGGGCAATATGTAGATATGGCGATATTAAGGGCGTTGACGGAGAAAAACCAGATGACGGGATCTGACGCGATTAGCTGGTCAAACACGCCGTTTTTCCTCTTACATTTTTGGGGCGAGTGGTGCGCGCCTTGTATGGAAGAACTGCCCGAGGTCAAGGCGCTAGATGAACGCCTTTCTGCTAAAGGTAAAGTTCAGATGATTTATTATCCGTTTATTTTCAAAGATACTCTTATTTCAAGAACAGAGGCCTGTATCAGCAACAACGCACTGTCCAGGCGTCAGTCCTATTGTATTCCCAAAAATTGTCAACTGGAGGCGGGCGGTGCGGAATGGTGCAATGTGGCCGACTTATTGAACGTCCATGCTTTACCGCAATTTATTCTGGTCGGCGCCGACGGCAAAATATGGCTCAGAACCTCGCGGGACGGCCTTTCTCAAACCATTCTCAAGTTGAAGGCACTTGACCTGTATTAATTTTTTTGCTACTTATTAAAGGTAAAATATTTTTGTCTTTTTGTAAACTTTGCTTTACATTTGTACAAAAATACTTTACATCATGAAAACACTTCGTTTGCTCCCGACCGTTTGGAAACCGGTTGGTTTCGTACTGGCGCTGGCGGGCGCCGTGCTGGGCGCCCTGACGGTGTTCGGCAATTTTGAAATTCCGGGTTTCGGCTTCAACCTCCGCAAGGAGGACGAATTTCTGGTGTCTCGATTCGAAAATTTTACCCAGGAACTGGCCTTGACCCTTTTACTCGTCGGCCTCCTGATGATGGCTTTCAGCCGGGTCAGGCACGAAGACGAGCGCGTGCAGCTCATCCGCCTGGAAGCTTTTCAATGGAGTTTTCTGTTTCAGTTCGGCATCTTGCTGGCGGCCAACTGGCTGTTGTACGGCGGCAATTTCTTTTACGCCATGTTGTTTAATTTGTTCACGCCCCTGATCGTATTCTTGCTGCGCTTTCACTATGTCTTGTATCTCAGCAACCAGGAATCGGCCGACGAAACCATCGAAACGACATGAAAAACCGCCTGCGTGAAGAACGCGCCCGGCTCGACATTTCCCAGGCGGAACTGGCCGAACGCACGGGCGTCAGCCGCCAAACCATCCATTCCATCGAAAACGGCCGCTACGTGCCCTCCACCGTGCTGGCCCTGAAAATTGCCCGGGTGTTCGAAAAACCCCTGGAAGAGATTTTTCATCTGGAAGAAACGGATTAAAAAGAAGCTGTCTCATAAGTTGTTTACCCGCAGACAGGCAGATTGTTGTCGGGGATGGCGCTGATTCATGGAATAATGATGGGCTTCATCCCGGTTTTTTGATTAACAACCAAACAATCATTGGCTTGCCTGGCGCAAGGGCGACTTGTGAGACAGCCCCTTTATCGGGGCGACAAAGACTTCGCCGGCCTACTGATTCAATCGTTTCAGCGCTTCTTTCGGCTCCTCCCAGTTCGGCGACATTTTGCTGGCCTGCTCGAAATCGAGGCGGGCGGCATCGGGTTTACCCTGAAGTTCGGCCGTCAGGCCGCGATAATAGTAGGCTTTGACGAACAGCTGGTCCACTTTGACAGCGATATCGAAGTTGTCGTAAGCCTTTTGCAGGGAGTCCATTTCGAGGTAGATCACACCCATGTCGAAGTAGGCGTCGGCGTAGTCGGGGTTGCGCACAATGATGTCGCGGTACACCTGAAAAGCCTTGTCGAACTGGCCGAGGCGTTTGTAAAACACGCCTTTGAACTCGCGTGCTTCCAGGTTGGTCGAGTCGAGGCGCAACACGTTGTCGAAATACTGAAGGGCAACGGGGTCGTTGCGGTTGGTCATAATTTTGCCCAGGAACATCCAGGCATCGAGGTTGGTAGCATCGAGCTGAGTGGCTTTTTGCAGGGCTTTGATGGCCCTGGTGGTATCGCCCATGTCGAGCGCGACGCGGCCGGTCATAAAGAAGCCTTCGGGGTTGAGCGGGTCTTGCCGAAGCACCTTGTCGATGGCCGCCAGCGCCTGGGAGTGGCGGCGCACGATGAGGTTGAATTCGCTGAGTTTGAGCAGGGTATGGATGCTGGTCGGGAATTTGGCCGAGGCTTTTTCCAGCACTTCGATGGCGCGTTTGGAGTCGTTGGGGCGCGCATAGTCGAGCATCACGTCGGCCATGAGGTGGTAGTAGGCCACGTGGCTCGAATCGAGGGCCAGGGCTTTTTCGATGTCGTTCAGGGCTTCGTCGTAGCCTTCGAGGCGATAATAGACCTCGGCCCGGCGGTACAGGAGGGAATCATTTTTGGGGTCTTTGGCCAGCAACTCGTCGAGCGCCACGAGCTCGGGATCCTGCGGCGCGTCGGGCGGGCGGTTGTTTTTGGTCGAGTCGTTTTTGCAGGCAAGGAAGAAAGAAAGGCCCGCAAGGGCGAGGGCGATCGTGAATATGCGCATGTTGCAGTCTTGTTGAAAATTTGTCCGGGTTTGAAAGGTGCGCAAAATTAGCCCCTTTGGTGTTTGCAGGGGCGGTAATTTAGCTGCTGCACTTTACCCATGCAACCTGGCGCCCCCGGCGCGTGTTTTCCGTTTATGGAATTGTATTATCGAGAATTTGGTCAGGGTCACCCGGTGCTCATTTTGCACGGCTTGTTCGGCTTTTCCGACAACTGGCAAACCATCGCCAAACACCTGGCCGATCAGCACCTCGTCGTGACGCCCGACCTGCGCAACCACGGCCGCTCGCCCTGGGCCGACACCCACACTTACCCCGCCATGGCCGACGATATTCAGGCTTTCATGGAAGCGCACTGGATGTTTTCGGCTTCCGTCGTCGGGCATTCCATGGGCGGAAAAGTCGCCATGCAACTGGCGCTCGACCACCCCGACCGCGTGGACAAACTCGTGGTAGTGGACATTGCCCCCGGCCGCGCCAGCGACAACCATACCCATATTTTCCAGGCGCTCGACGCGCTTGACCTCGACCACATCGCCACCCGGCAGGAAGCCGACGATTTTCTCGCCGCGCGGATCGCCGATTTCGGTATCCGTCAGTTTCTCCTGAAAAACATCACACGACGCCCCGACGGCGGTTTTACCTGGAAAATGAACCTGGCCGCCCTTCGCCGCGCCTATGCCGACATCCTCGCTCCCGTAGGCGGCCCGGGCGCCCATCCATTTGACAAACCCGCGCTTTTCATCCGCGGAAGCCGCTCGGACTATATCAAAGACAGCGATTTTGCGTTAATCCGCAGCCTGTTCCCGCAGGCGGAGATCGCAACCATCGAAGGCGCCGGCCATTGGGTGCACGCCGAAAAACCCGCCGAGCTGCTGGCTTTGCTGCGCGATTTTTTGAAATAAACCCTTGGATGAGCCGATCGATGCGCCGCAAGGCCGCTTGGTCGGAAAACTTTTTTACCTCGCCGGTCAGCCGTTCTATTTTTGCCCCGTCTGCCCGACAATTTTTAAAAATAACATGACAAAAAAACACCTTTCCGTTTGCCTCGCCATCCTGTTCGTCACGGGCCTCGGCGCCCAAAACGGCACGCCCGGCAAGTATTTTGAAATTTCCAAAAACCTGGAAATTTTCGCCAACGCCTACAAAGAAATCAACCACGGCTATGTGGACGAACTCGACCCCGGCCGCCTCATGCGCACCGGCCTCGATGCCATGCTCGAAGGCCTCGACCCCTACACCAACTACATTTCCGAAACCGACATCGAAGGCTATCGCATCCAGACCGACGGCAAATACAACGGCCTGGGCGCCTCCGGCAAACGAATGGGCGACTACGTGGTTGTCACCGAAATTCTCGAACACAGCCCCGCCCAGAAAGCCGGCCTTAAAGTCGGCGACGCCATCCTTTCCGTGCAGGGACAAAGCGCCCAGGGCAAAACAGAAGCCCAGGTTCTCGAATTCCTGCGCGGCTTTCCCGGCACCTCGGTCGATATCATGGTGCGGCGACCCGGCGAAAGCAAAGACCTCAAAATCAATCTCGTACGCGAAGAAGTGGAAGTACCCAACGTGCCCCACTCCGGCATCGTGGCCGAAGGCATCGGGTATATCAACCTGACGACCTTCACGCAGGACGCCGGCGAGCACGTGGCGCGCGGCCTGGAAGAACTGAAAGCCAAAAACCCCGGCCTGAAAGGCGTCATTCTCGACCTGCGCGACAACGGCGGCGGCCTGCTCAACGAGGCGGTCAATGTGGTCAATGTGTTTGTGCCCACCGGCGAAATGGTGGTCAGCACCAAAGGCAAGGTGCCCGAATGGGATCGCAGTTTCCGCACCGTCGGGCCTTCCGTCGATCAAAACATCCGCGTCGTGGTGCTGATCGACAAAAGAAGCGCCTCGGCTTCCGAGATCGTGAGCGGTTCGCTGCAAGACCTCGACCGGGCCGTGCTCATGGGGCAGCGCAGTTTTGGCAAAGGGCTGGTGCAAAACACCAAAGACCTCGGCTACAATGCCAAAATCAAACTCACCACCGCCAAATACTACATTCCCTCGGGGCGCTGCATCCAGGCCGTGCGTTATAAAAACGGCCAGCCCGTCGATATCCCCGACAGCGAACGCGCGCGGTTCAAAACCCGCAACGGCCGCCCCGTACTCGATGGCGGCGGCGTGACGCCCGACGTGATGCTCCCCGTCGATACGGCAACCGGCATCGTGCGGGCATTGCTCGACCAAAACATCATTTTCGATTACGTCACCCAGTGGGCATTCAAACACCCGAGTATCGACTCCATCGAGGTGTTCAACTTTACGGAATGGGACGATTTTACCCGCTACGTACAAAAGCGCGACTTTTCCTATGAATCGGAGGCCGAGAAAAAACTGAAAGAACTCCAGACCGCTGCCGACAAAGAAAACCTCGCGCTTTCCGGCGACCTACAGGCGATGGACAGCAAAATCAAAGCCGCCAAAAAGGACGAAATGACCCGCAACAAAACGCGAATTATTCGTGAAATTGAACAGGAAATCGTGGGCCGGTACTACTTCCAGCGCGGCAAAGTGCGCAAATCATTGAAAAATGACCCCGAGGTGGAAGAGGCCGTCAAACTGCTCAACGACCCGGCCCGCTACGACAAAATTCTGAACGGGCGTTAAAATGTGTTGAACACACCGTGGCGTGTTAAGGTTTATCAAAAAACAACCAACCGAAAGCAACCTGGAAGTACATTTGACGTCCAAATCATTGAAAATCTTCACTCTCACCATTAAAATTGGATTTCCCGCTATGAAGAAAGTTCTTTTCCTGATGCCGTTCCTCTTCTTCCTCGGCATTGCTGCTGCCAACGCCCAGTGCACCAAATCGGCTACCGCTACCGGCGCTTCCTGCTGCGCAGGCAAAGCTGCCAAAGCCGCCGCTGCTGACCCCAGCATCGAAAAACGCATGGCCGACGACGGCGCAGTATCCTATGTCCGCAAAGAAGCTGACGCTCAGGGCAATGTCCGTTTCGTCAGCGTACAATACGACGAAGCCACCAACACTTTCGTGAACGTGGCTCCGAAAACGATGCCCGCTGACGCCAAAGCCGGCACGGTGAAAAAATCCTGTGCAGGCGCCGGTTCCGGCAAAGCTTGCTGCTCCGGCGGCGCTTCCCAGGGTAAAGCCTGCTGCGCTTCCAAAGCCGGCGACAAGAAAGAACAATAATTTTTTGTCCGACCGACAGCATACGCAGGGCCGCTCTCGTTTTGAGGGCGGCCCTGCCGCGTTTTTACACCAGCGGTTGTTAAAACCGGCCGTTTTTGAACAGCGGCGCCTTACCTTTTCGGGGATTCGCACCCAACCTTTTCACACTGGAAACCATCTGCTCTTATGCCAATATCCGCCCGGCTCCTTTCCTGGAGCAGTCTCCTGATTTTGCTACTTGCCTCCTGCAAAAAAAACGACAACCCCGACCCTTCCGACACGCCTTATGAGCACTTTCAGGCGAGTTCGCTGCCGGGAAACGCTCCGAGGGCTACGATCGTGTCCGACCCCGCCAACGACAGGCTCTATTTTTTGGGCGGCACAGCCAATTCCACGGCAATCAGTTATGATTACAGCGCCCGGTCGGTGCTCCGGCAGAGGGACCTCGGCCTGTATGTGAACTCCGCGCAGGCCTGTCTGGGAGCAGCCGGCGGCCAGCGGGAACTGTATGTCGGCGTCAGTAAAAAAATATATGTGCTGGATCCGCTTACCCTGATGACAACCGATTCCTTTCAGGTTTTTCCCGACACCGTCGCCTTTTTCATCAACACCATCGGCTCCAACAACGCCAACCTGCTGTTTATCAGCCCGGTAAATACGTTTTCAGCCGAAGACCGGGGTATTCGCTCCTTCAACAGGCTGACCCGGTCGTTCGTCGCACAGAGCCAGGGCATCGACAACAATGTAGTCGCCTACTGTTTCCAAAAAGGCAACAACACGGCCGTGGTTTCGCTCGGCAACGGCGGCAATAACCTGCCCGATGGCATCAGCCTCGATTTGTTCGACGCGCAAGGCAATGTGCTCAGTACGCTGAGCAATAACCAGGTGGACAACTTCAGCGCCAGCAATGTCAGTTTTTCAGGAAATGCGGATTTTTTCATCAGCGGCCAGCACGTGCACGCCTTGTCCAGCCTGGGCATAAGTGCTTCCTTGCCAAAATCTTACATTGCCACAGCCATCGACGATGCGGGGGTTACAATTTACGGACTGTCGGACACAGGAGTCGATGTAATCAGCTACCCGTCGCTCCAGATCACCAAAACGCTTCCCATTCCTGAAGACCTGGCCGCCAGCATAACCGATGCCGCCAGTGCTTTTCATCTGTTTTTCGATGAAGGCAAACTGCTGATCGCCAGCTCGGTTGTAAAATCGGGCTCGACCGTTTTCCGGATCACCATTTTCAATATTTGAATTTGTAGAGTGTGTCGGCGGCAGTTCCTTTACCCTGGCAACATCCTTGTTATACTGCTAAATCCTTTGCATGACAGCGCACAAAGCGCCCTCCTGGTGGGGGCCTCCGCAAAATTTTGACGACCGGAAAAACGAGCGAAAAATCAGCTGGCTCGAACTGTTCTACGACCTGGTGTACGTAGCGGCTATCGGCCAGTTGACCCACCACATTGCCAGCCACCCCGGCTGGGGCAGCCTCGGTTTTTCTTTTCTGTTGTTCTGCCTGGTTTTTTGGTCATGGGTCAACGGCAGCCAGTACTACGATCTGCACGGAAGCGACAGCATTCGCACCCGCCTGCTGACGTTCTGGCAAATGCTGGCCGTCGCGGCCGTCGCCATTACGTTGAAAGACGTGTTCGAAGGACATCATCAGGGGTTTGCCGTGGCGTTCAGCGTGGTGCAGGTCGTGATCATTTATCTATGGTGGAGTGTGGGGCTTTACGACCCCTCTCACCGTGTATTCAATATTTTTTACACGGTCAATTACAGCATCGGGCTGGGTTTGCTCCTCGTGTCGATTTTCACCGGCCCTGAAACGGCGATCTGGTTGTGGATCGGCGTTTTGTTGCTCAACCTGAGCCCCTCGCTGACGGGCGCGCGGACAATTGTCGGCGTGCTGAAACAACGCGGGCAGGTTTTTTCGGCATCCGCCGCTATCGTGGAGCGGTTCGGGCTGTTCACCATCATTGTGCTGGCGGAAAGCATCCTGAGCACCGTCAACGGCGTAGCCGAGGTAAAAGACAAGCGGCCGGAAGCCTGGGCAGCCTTTATCCTCGCCATTCTTATCGCTTTTCTGCTGTGGAGCCTGTATTTCGACATGACGAGCGAGCAGGAGGCCAAAAAGTCCTATCGCCATTACCAATGGCTGACCTTTCTGCACTTTCCGCTGCTCGCCGCCATGAGTGCCGTCGGCGCCTGCCTCAAAGTGCTGCTCGCAGAAATCGACGGCGATGTTTCGCCCGTACTGGCCTGGATGTTTTTTGTTTCGCTTTCCGTCATCCTGTTTTCGATCGTCGGCATTACGGCCGTCATGGAAGAGGAGGAAGAAGATCGTTCCTACATCCGGCCGGTGTCGCGCTGGCTGATCGCGCTGGGGCTCGTTTTGCTGTTGCTTCCCGTTTTGATGCAAGGGTACGGTACGCTCGCGCTGCTGAGTGTCAGCGCGCTCCTGTTACTCGTCCCCGTACTGATCGGCGTCAGGGCCTGGGTTTTGTACAAATTTTACGATAAAAAATAACCCAAATAGTTTTCACCTCCCTTTTCCACACATGACAACTCCCCTGCTCATTCTTGTCGCCGGCCCCTACCGTTCGGGTACCGACGACCAGCCCGAACGTATTGCCGCCAACGTGGAGCACATGAACCGCGTAGCGCTCGATCTCTATCGAATGGGCCATTTGCCGGTACTCGGCGAGTGGTTTGCGCTGCCGCTTATTGAAACCGCTGGCTCTGTCCGGCTTGGCGATGCTGTTTTTAATGACATTTTCCACCCCGTGGCCATCCGCCTGCTCGACAAGGTGGACGCCGTGCTGCGAATCGGCGGCGCCTCGAAAGGCGCAGACGACATGATCCGCATCGGTCGGGAAAAAGGGAAACTGACTTTTATGTCGATCGACGAGATCCCGCGACAGCAGGCCTAGAGGAGTTTTTCCAGGTAGTGTTCTCCGATGCCGAACCCCGATTTGAGGGCCCGTACTTTTTCCAGCGCTTCGTTTTCCCGCCGGGCTTCCCTGGGGCCGCCTACGGCGGTGATCATCACGTTTTTGGCGGTATGTTCGGTAGAAATAAACTCGAACACCTGGGTGCGGTAGCCTTGCGATTCGAGCAGGAGGGCCCGTATGCCGTCGGTCAGAATTTCCGCCTGCCGTTCTTCCAGAATACCGTGCCGCAGCAAGGGCGCCATTTCATTGTGCGGGTGCATCTCGGCCCTGACCTGTTTGTGGCAGCAGGGGGCCACCACGATGATCGAGGCTTTGCCGTGTATGCCTTTGGCCAGCGCGAGGTCGGTGGCCGTGTCGCAGGCATGGAGGGCAATCAGCAAATCGAGGCGGTCGGGGTGGTAGTTCGCTATGTCTTCGGCGACAAAATGCAGGCCTTCAAAACCCGCTTCGCGGGCGGTTTTGTTGCAAAATTCGACCAAGGCGGGGCGCAGTTCGATACCCGTGACCTGCGGCTGCATACCCGGTTTCTGCGTCAGGTAATCCTACAAGGCAAAAGTCAGGTAGCCCTTGCCCGAGCCCATGTCGGCGATGCGGGCATCAGGGGGCAGCGGATGGCTTTTAAGCAGGGCGTCGATGGTTTCGAGGAATTTGTTGATCTGCCGCCATTTATCCTGGGCGGTGGGCAACACTTCGCCCTGCGCATTGGTGATGCCTTGCGCCCGCAGCCACGACGAGCCGGTTGACAACAGGCGGTTTTTGGAACGGTCGTGGCGGGTATCGGGCGCGGCGGTTTGCGACGCTTTTTTGAGCTGGAGCATCGCCTCGCCGTTTTTGGAAAAAGAAAGCGTGGCATCCTGCCCCGTAGTAAAAAGATCGGCATTGAGCCAGGCCGCGCCCAGGAGGCTCTTCAGTTGGGCGAGCGCGTCGGGGAGGGCAAAGTTTTTGACCTCGTCGCGGGTTTTAAAGCGGAAATTGAACGCCACGTGCGGCCCTTTTTTCAGCGCTACCCGGCGCAGGTATATATTTTTCAGCTCGGGCTCCGCAGCAGAGGTCGGGCGGCTCAGGGTACATTTTAGCAGGGCGCCTTCGTGGAAAGCCTGTTCGAAAAGTTGGATAAACCGGGATAGGGACATGGCGGGCCGGGCTATTTTTTGACAAATTCGTAGGGGGTAAATTCCACAAAATCATTGACACGCAGGGTAAAACCGGTTACCTGTTTGTCATCGGTGCGGAAATGGATCGGTTTAACGCCCATAATGGGGTCGCTGTAAGTACACAGGAAAAAATTGCCGCCCAGGCATTCCAGCCGGGCGCTCAGGGCAGGGTGGTGTTCGAAACGCATGAGCAACTGGTCGGCGCCCGATACGGAAATATCTATCCAGCCATATACCGGGTTGTCATAACGCCCGGCATAGCGCGACAGTTCAAACGCCGGCGGCATTTTCATGGCCACGGTATCGCGCCATTCGGCGATTTCGCGGTTGGTCTCGGCCTCCTGCTGCGCGACGCTTTCGTGAAACAAGCGGTCGTAGTCGCGGTATGGCAGGTTAAGGGCGGCATCCAGGATTTCCCATTTGACCGACTCGAAAAAGGCGTTTTCATCCGTATTGGTCAAAACAATAATGCCCAGTTTTTCCTCCGGCACGAGCGTAACGCTGGTGACGTAGCCATTGACCCCGCCCGTGTGCGACACGATTTCGCGGCCCTCATAGTCTTCGAGCATCCAGCCCAGTCCGTACAACTGGTAATGTCCCTTGTTGAAAGGCTGCTGACTGCGGCCGATGATCGAGCGGGGCTGGCGGGTGCGGGCAATGACATTGGCGGGCAACACCTCGCGGCCATCGTAGCGGCCATCGTCGAGTTGGGCGATCGCCCAATGGCTGAGGTCGTTGACCGAAGAGCCGATGCTGCCTGCGGGGGCCAGGTTGTCGATCATGGCAATAGGGATGCGCTGGCAGCGGCCTTCGATCACCGTGTGCGGCTGGGCGATGTTGTCGGCTTTGGCAAAATCGGCCGCATAGGCCACGGTGCGGCGCATGTCGAGCGGCTTGAAAATGCGTTTTTCGACGGTGGCGCCCCAGCTTTCTCCGCTGATGGCCGCTGTGCAGGCGCCGGCGATGACAAAACCCGCATTGGTATAGCCCCAGCGGCTGCGGAATCCGTATTGGGGTGTCATCAACCCGAATTTTTCAATCACCTGCCGGCTGCTCAGGTCGGAGGTCCAGTAGGTAAAATCCCCCTGAAAGGTTTCCATGCCGATGCGGTGACAAAGGATATCGGTCAGGCTCAGGTCGCGGGCCACCCACTCGTCGCGCATGGAAAACCAGGGCAGCCAGCGTTGCACCTTGTCGTTGAGGCTGCATGCCCGGTCATGTTCGAGCAGGGCAAGGGTAGTGCCGGTAAACGCCTTGGTATTGGACCCGATTTCGAACAGGGTGTTGGCATCCACACGTTCCGGGCGGCCCAGTTCGCGTACGCCATAACCTTGGGCGACCAGCACTTTGCCGTCTTTTACAACACAGATGGCCGCACCCGGGATTTGCCAGCGCGTCAGTGCGCGTTCGGTGTAGCGGTCGAGGCTGTCGCGCAAAAAGACATCGAGTTTGTTTTGGGAAAAAAGGGCGCCGTGCAGCGTTAGCAGAAGGACAGGGAAAAGGGAGAGTCGAATCATAGCTTTGCGTTTCAGTTGTACGCAAAGATGAAAAAAGCGCCTGTAAACGAGAAAAAGCGGAAGAGGATCAATGATTCGTTTTTCGCTGGCGTTCGCTGCGCCGGCGCAATTCGTCTTCGATGGAGCGCAGGGTGAAATCGAGTTCTCCCCTGCTGTCGAAGCGTCTTTTTTGAATCATGATCAGGTAAAAGAAAGCGAAAAAACAGGCGGCGCCGGCCGACCCGGCCGCCAGCATGAGCCAAAACAGCCGGAAAGCCCCGAAAGCGAACGACAGCATCACCCAGCCCGAGGCGGTAGCGCCCAGCCACATGGCCAGGCGTTGGCGGCGGTCGAACAATTGCAGCCTGCGCCGCGCCCGTTCGCGCAATTCGAGCAGGTGCTCGAAGGCGAATTCGGCGGGCCCCAGCTCGGCCAGCAGGCGAAACTCGTCGTTGGCTTCGCGTTCGAGTCGGTCGAGCGGGGATTCGTCAGGTTTGCGGTACAGCATGGCGCTTTGCAGAATGGCTTCTGTGCATACAAACGAATGAAATGCTCAAAGGGTTGGCTGCCCGGGGTGCGGAAGTTAAAAAAAATCAGCCGGCAGGGGTTTCCTGGCGCACTTTGAACCCGATTTGCTGGTGGGTCGAGGGCTGATCGTCGTCAAAATCCTCCCAGTTGGTGATTTCGGTGACAAATTCTTCGAGGTGGCGCAGGAAGTGCTGCGGGTTGAGTTCGTCGGGCCGGTAGATGGCCACCTGTTTGGGCGGTTGCGGCTGGCCGTATTTTTCGATGTAGGGGTAGTTGATGACGACCAGTATTTTGCCGTTGAACAACTGCTGATACACAAGGGCTCCGTTTTGCTTGACGAGGTCGCGGCGCATGTCGTCGCCCACCGATTCGCCCAGGCCGCTGTGGCTCGATCCCAGTGAAAGAATGACCGTTTCCAGGTTGGCGATGTCGAAACGCTCGTCGATGGAACAGCCGAGGCCCGCTGCTTCGGCGGCCTGCCGCAAAGTATCCTTGATGAGCGCCTTCATGCCGCTCTGCCACATTTCGCGGTAGCGCTGGGTGTTGTTCAGGATTTGCTTGTATTGATCGACCCGTCGTTTGAGGTTGCTGAAATCAAAATCAGTCAAAGGCATATTGATCGGCAGGCGGGTGTTTGGGTTAAAAGAAGCGCCCGCCTCCGCAAAGATCGGAAACGGGCGCTTCTTTTGCCCGGCGATTGTATGGCCTGTTGGACAGGTTTTTATTAGACAGGATTTTCAGGATTTTTCGGAATAGCCGATGTCTTTATCTTGTTAATCCTGTAAATTCTGTCCAACAAAAAACCTGTCTTACCCTGCAAAAGCCCGCTCCACGATCTCCATCTGCTCCTTCTCGTGTTTTTTCGGGAAGCCCGTAGCCGGGCTGGCAGCGGCCGGGCGGCTGATGCAGGTGAAGCCGTATTGCGGCTGGGTAACGGCCAGATAGGCCCAGGCGCCCATGTTGGCGGGTTCTTCCTGTACCCAAACCGGACGGGCGTTTTTATACTTTTTCAGGAGGGCGTCGAACTGTTTTTCCGGGAAAGGATACAACTGTTCGAGGCGAACGATGGCGACATCGTCGCGTTTTTCATCCTGACGGCGCTTGTCGAGGTCGTAGTACACTTTGCCCGTGCACACAAGCAGTTTGTTCACTTTTTTCGGGTCGGCGCTCGTGTCGTCGAGGATTTCCTGGAAGCGGCTGCCGGTTTCGAGGGCGCTGATGTCGCCGAGGTTGTAGGGTGCGCGCAGGCCCGATTTGGGCGACATAACGATGAGCGGCTTGCGGAAAGGCCGCGCCAGCTGGCGGCGCAGCAGGTGGAAAAAGTTGCTGGCCGAGGTAACATTGGCTACCGTCACGTTGTATTCGGCGCAGCCCTGCAGGAATCGTTCGAGGCGGGCCGAGGAGTGTTCGGGGCCCTGGCCTTCGTAGCCGTGCGGCAGCAGCATCACCAGGCCACTCATGCGGTGCCACTTGGCCTCGCTGGCGTAGATAAACTGGTCGATGATCGTGCCGGCGCCGTTCACAAAATCGCCGAATTGCGCTTCCCAGATCACCAGTGCGTCGGGAGTGGCCAGCGAATAGCCGTATTCGAAGCCCAGCACGGCATATTCGCTGAGCAGCGAGTTGTATATACGGAACTTGCCCTGGTGTTCGGAAAGGCCGTCGAGGCGGTTGATTTCCATAAAATTATGCGCATCGACCAGGGTGGCGTGGCGGTGACTGAACGTGCCGCGGCGCACATCCTGGCCGCTCATGCGCACATCGCGGCCCTCGAGCAGGATAGAGCCGTAGGCCATGAGCTCGCCGAGTTGCCAGTCGATCTTGCCCGATTCGATGAGTTGTTTCTTGGCGTCGTTGAGTTTGACGATCTGTGGCAGCGGGTGAAAGCCTTCGGGGAAGCTCGTCAGCTGGTGCAGCAGTTTGTCGATCACCGCCCGGGGCACGCCCGTCTCGGGGCTTTGTTCAAAATCGGCCGGATCAATGGTCTTTTTCAGGGATTTCCAGGCCAGCTCGGGTTCCTGATATTTGTACGGCAACGGGTTCTGGCGCACTTCGTCGAGGCGGGCCTGCAGATCGGCGCGGAACTGTGCTTCCATGTGTTTGGCGAGTTGCTCGTCCACATCGCCGCGACTGAGCAGCACATTGTTGTAAATCTCCCTCGGGTTGGGGTGCTGATCGACGATTTTCCAGATGTGCGGATGCGTAAAACGCGGTTCGTCGCTTTCGTTGTGGCCGTAGCGGCGGTAGCACACGATGTCGATAAACACGTCGGAGTTGAACATCTGGCGGTATTCGGTCGCCAGTTCGGCAGCGTACACCACGGCTTCGGGGTCGTCGCCATTGACGTGGAATACCGGCGCCTGCACCACTTCCGCCACCGAAGTGCAGTAGGTACTCGAGCGGCCATCTTCCCAGCCTGTGGTAAAACCGATCTGGTTGTTGATCACCAGGTGGATGGTGCCGCCGGTGTAGTAGCCCTGCAACTGACTCATCTGGATGGTTTCGTACACCACGCCCTGGCCGGCCACGGCGGCGTCGCCGTGAATGAGGATGGGCAAAATGCGGTCGTACAAAGAACCGTACAGAATGTCGGCCTTGGCGCGTGCAAAGCCCTGCACAACGGGATCGACGGCTTCGAGGTGGCTGGGGTTGGGCAGGAGTTTGAGGTACATCGAACGGCCGTTGGCGGCGGTTACCTGCGACGAATAACCCATGTGGTATTTCACGTCGCCGGAGCCGAAGCTCTGATCGGGGATGGTTTTGCTTTCAAACTCGGAAAAAATCTGGGCGTAGGTTTTGCCCAGCGTATTGGCCAGCACATTGAGGCGACCGCGGTGCGCCATGCCGATGATGACTTCTTCCACGGGCATGTCGCCTTCTTCCGCGCCTTTATTGATGATTGCGTCGATGGCAGGAATGGTCGATTCGCCGCCTTCGATGGAAAAACGCTTCTGACCTACGAATTTGGTGTGCAGGAATTGCTCAAAACCCACCGCTCCGTTCAGTTTTTCCAGAATACGTTTCTTTTTTTCAATGGAGAAGCCGTAATCGGGCGCCAGGTTGCGGTGTTCCACTTTTTCGCGCAGCCACATCCGCCTGCCTTTGTCGTGGATGTGGGCGTTTTCAAAACCGATATTGCCGCAATAGATTTTCTGCAGGCGTTCGACGATTTCGCGCAGGGTCGCATTGGGCATGCCCAGTTCGAAACCGGCTGCAAACCGGCGGTCGAGATCGGCTTCGCTCAGGCCGTAATCGCTCAGGTCGAGGCGCGGTTTGCGGTCTTTGCGCGGTTTGATCGGGTTGGTTGTGGAGAGCATGTGCCCGCGGTCGCGATAGCCGTAAATCAAACCCACCACCCCGAATTCCTTGTGCAGGTCGGCCTCGTTGCTGCCGCCGCTGCCCGTGCTGCTGCCGTTGGCCGCACTCAGGGCAAAGTCAAAACCTTTGAAAAACACCTGCCAATCAGTTTCCACACTGTCGGGATTATTCAGCCAGTTGTGGTACAAGGTGTCGATGTACTGAGGGTGCGCGTTGAAAACGGCGGATAAATCTTTCATTTCGGGTATTGAAAAAATTGGGTCAAACAGGGTGCGGCGCGCTCAAATCGTGCGAATGGTTACCAGCCTGGCGCTCAGGTCATCCCCGACTGACGGTATGTGTTTGAAAAGCATCCGCGCTGCGTCGTTCAAATTACGATGCCCGCGGCTGCCTGTTTGGGCAAAAGCGCGCAAAATTAGCACATTTCACCCTATAAAAAGGGTTGTTGTTACAAGCAAAAATCCAACGGAGCAAGTGCAGGATTGTTCAAAATAATCGTCCGTTGCGGCATAATTATTTGCAATAATGGAAAAGAAAATTTCGAAGGGTGTTTTCTTTTTCCGGCGCAAAAACCTACCTTTGCCGGCCCAAAATCAAAAACCTCTTTTTGTACGCACATTTTTCAATTCAGTATATCGACGCATGGCACACCATCGTTCAGCGCTCAAACGAATTCGTCAAACGGAAAAACGCCGTCTGCAAAACCGCTATTACAAAAAAACAGCCCGCACGGCCATCAAAAACCTGCGCGGCCTGAAAGCCAAAGCCGAGGCGGAGACCTTCCTTCCGAAGGTTATCAGCATGATCGACCGTCTGGCCAAGCGCGGCAGCATCCACCGCAACAAAGCTGCCAACCTGAAAAGCGGTCTGATGAAATTCGTCAACGGACTGGCGTAAATCACGGTTGCAGTAGCTGTTGCAGCGGGCGTTTGTCTTCGGACAAACTGTCGTTAAAGCCGAAAAGTGTATTCCTTTAAGCCGGGGATACACTTTTTGTGTTTGTATTTGCCCAAGCGCATCCTGCTGCCGACGCTGCCGACGCCTGTTATTGCCCACTGCCTGCTACCAAACATGTCAACCAAATTTTACCCGCTACAAGTACGCGAAGTGCGCCGGGAAACGCCCGACACCGTTTCCATTGCTTTTGAAATACCCGAAGCCCTTCGCAGCACCTTCCGGTATCTGCAGGGCCAGCACCTGGTGTTGCGCACCTCGCTGAATGGCGAGGAAGTGCGCCGCACTTATTCCATTTGTACCGGCGTGGAAGACAACGACCTGCGCATCGCCGTCAAAAAAGTGCCCGAAGGCGCGTTCAGTACCTGGGCCAACGAACAATTGCGCCCCGGCGACACCCTCGAAGCCATGCCGCCCCAGGGACACTTTCGCGTGGACCTGAACGCCGGCAACCGCGGGCTTTACGTCGCATTTGCCGCGGGAAGTGGCATCACGCCGGTCATGAGCCTGATCAGGACCACCCTGGTGCAGGAGCCGGACAGCCGGTTTATGCTGTTTTACGGCAATCGCGGATTCGATCACATCATTTTCCGGGAGCAACTCGAGGAACTGAAAAACCGCTACCCCGACCGCCTCGCAGTACACCACGTGCTCAGCCGCGAATCGCTGGGCAGCCCCCTCTTTCAGGGCCGCCTCGACGGCGAAAAATGCCGCCAATACGGCCGCCTGCTGTTCGCGCCCGGCGAAGTGGACGCCTTCTTTCTCTGCGGACCCGAGGAAATGACCTTTTCGGTCAAATCGGCGCTCGAAAGCCTCGGCGTATCAAGCAAAAACATTCATTTTGAACTGTTTACAACCGCCGGACTAAAAAGAAAACCCGTCGCCGCCCGAAGTGAACAGGACGCCTTCGAAGCCGAAGTGACGGTTATTCAGGACGGCGCCGAGTTCAATTTCAAATTGCCGACCGACGGGAGCACCTTGCTCGACGCCGCCATGCGGGCCGGCGCCGACCTGCCTTTCTCCTGCAAGGGCGGGGTGTGCAGCACCTGCAAGGCCAGAGTGCTCGAGGGCGAGCTGGAAATGGAACTCAATTACGGCCTCGAAGCCGATGAAGTGGAAGCCGGTTATGTGCTTACCTGCCAGTCCCATCCCAAGACGCGGCGCGTAGTGGTGAGCTTCGATGTGTAATTTTTTTACCGACCGACCCAACCCCGAAGGCTTTGCATGCGTGATGTGGAAAAAATTCATTCACAAAAACGCATGCACCAATGAAAAATCTCCTTCGTTTTTTACTTCCCACCCTTCTGTTGGCTGCGGTCTGGCAATCGTGCTGGAAAGACGACGCTCCTCCGTTTTTCGAGCCGACGGCCGAAGTATCCTTCACCGGGCAGGTAACCGACGATCAGGGCCAACCCGTGGCCGACGCAGCCGTACGCGCCGGCAGTGCCTTTGCCAAGACCGACGAAAACGGCATTTTCACACTCAAGGCGGTTCGACTGCCTGCTCGCGACGCCCAATTGAGTGTGTTTAAAATCGGCTATTTTGATTTTACCCGCAACTATCCTGTTTCCGACGGGGCGAAAAAAATCGTCAACATCCAGCTGCTTCCGCGCCAGCTGACGGCCACCTTGAATACCGCGCAGGGCGGTACGGTGCAGGTACCGGGCGGCGTCGGACTTGATTTTCCGGCCGGTTCGGTTGCCCGCGCCGATGGCAGCACTTTCAACGGCCCCGTCAACGTGTACGCGCGTTATATCGACCCGACATCCGAAAACTGGTTTCGCCAGATGCCTGGCGACCTGCGCGCCATCAACACCGAAGGTCGCCAGCTGGGCCTGGTGACGTACGGCATGGTCGTCGTTGAACTCGAAAACAACGCTGGCGAAGCCTTGCAGGTAGCGCCCGGTCACACGGTCGAGCTGCGGATGCCCGTTCAGCCCGAACAAATGGGCGACGCGCCGTCCAGCATTCCGCTCTGGTGGTTCGATACCGATCGCTCGCGCTGGATCGAAGAGGGCAGCGCACAACTTGTCGGCAACGAATATGTGGGCCAGGTCAGCCATTTTACCTGGTGGAACTGCGATTTTCAGGGTGAACGGGTGTTCGTAAACGGCCAGGTTTTCATTGGCGATACCGACCACCCCTTGTCGGGTGTAGCGGTGTGGATTTGCCCGCAGGGCTCGGCGCTTACCGTAGGCTGCGGCCACGGCGAAACCGACTTGCAAGGCAATTTTGCCGGTGGCGTGCCGGTTGGCGTGCCCCTCGAGCTGACCGTGGTGCTGTACAGCCCCAACTGTACCAATAATGTGCTTTATACACAGAATATAGGTCCTCTGACCGCCGACGCAGTATTGCCGCCCGTGATTATTCCGGCCAACAGTATTCAAACCTTCAATGTCAGCGGCCAGATCGTCGATTGCAGCCAGCAGCCTGTCACAAACGGCTACGCAAAAATCGTATGCAACGGCGCGACAGCCTATGCCTACACGGATGCGCAGGGTAATTTCTTGTATGCCTATCCCTGTGTGCTGTCGCCCGCCAACTTTACGATCACGGGGTACAACCTGAACCTGAACCTGCAAAGCACTCCGGCCGTATTCAACAACGCAAGTTCACCGCTGGCAGCAGGCGCCCTCGAAGCCTGCAACAACCTGACTGAATACATCCAGTACACGCTCGATGGGGAGAATTTCCTGGAAATCGACCCCAATGCCAGCTACTTTGCTCCGAGCACCAATGTTTACGGACCTTCGACCAATATTTACTTCGGCTTTGCCAATAATGCTCAAACCGGCACCTTCCCGATGTCCTACTTCTATGCTTCGCAGGACACTACGACGAGCACTACCGTCACGACAACCCTGACGCAGTTTGGCAACACCGGCGAACCGATCATCGGCACTTTCGACGGCAGCTTCCTGGACGCCGGCGGCGCCAGCCACACGGTTTCGGGCAGTTACCGGGTCATTCGGGATTAAGGCAATCCTTTCACACCCAAGAGAAAAAGGGGATGACCGGCAGCGGTCATCCCCTTCCTTTTTCGGCCCTGTGGGGCCAATTACGCAGCTTTCACATAGCTGTCTGGCACCTTATTGATGAAAATGCCGGATTACGCGGCCGTTGAGTTGCTGAACCGGGCGGTTGTTGCGCGGCATTTTATTGGTGAGCGCCCCGATCTGGTTGGCAGATGCTTCGAGGGGTTCGCTCAGTACGATCCAGGTAACATTTTCGGAGCAGGGCGGCGTTGTCAGCGAACCTGTGTAGGTGTAGTAGCTCAGATCCGTCGGGAAAAACGTGGCAATATTGATCGTTTCGGCGGCGTGATACTCCTGTCCGGCTTGCGGCACAAACGGCAAAATGTTCGTCAGAAACGAATTGACCGCGCCTTCTCGAAGGAACATGCTGATCACAGCCAGCTGGCCGGTCGTCTCGTTTTTAAAGTCCATGTGTACTTCTACCGGATAAACCGAGCCGTTGACACTATGCTCTCCCGGCGTGTGAAAGTGTACTTCTTTCATCTGATAAGTCACGCCGTCGAAGGTGATTTCACTGCCGTTGTCCATATCCAGCGCAATGGTGTTGCCGGTGTTGCGGAGGTGAATCTGCGATTCGGAAAACCGGCCTCCCAGGCCTTGCAGCGAAGGGTCTTCGACAGCGCCGGCAATGTCAACGGGCGACTGGATGTTGCCCCCGCAATCGCCATAGCTGACACAGATGTCTTTCCAATAGCCGGGGCCGTCGGTGCCGCGGTAACTCCAGTAGGCGCCGTTGCAATCGGGCAGCGTTTTTTCATTGTCCTGACAGCCGAGGATCAACAGCAGTAAGCCGGAAAGTGCGAGGGTAAAGATTTTTTTCATATACGATGTACTTGATTAGGAAAATTCGCTGCAAATGAGGCAAATCTGAGGTCCCCGCTTGCTCCACACCGTATAGCATTTATCATGCCCAATTCAGATTTACCCTGAAAAAACAACAAGCCCTCCTGCGGGCAATGCGCCGGGCAGGACAGGCAGGGAATAAAATCGAAACCGGGAAACGGGATTTATAATTCGATCACTTTGCGCCGCAACTCGAAATGTTTGCCAAGATATACTTTTCGCACCATTTCATCGGCTGCCAGTTCTTCGGCGGTGCCGGCTTTCAGGATGCTGCCTTCAAACATGAGGTAGGCCCGGTCGGTGATACTCAGCGTTTCCTGCACGTTGTGGTCGGTGATAAGAATGCCGATATTTTTGGTTTTCAGGCGGGCGACGATGTACTGGATGTCTTCCACGGCGATCGGGTCGATACCGGCAAAAGGCTCGTCGAGAAGGATGAACTTGGGGTCGGAAGCCAGGGCGCGGGCGATCTCCGTACGCCGCCGCTCGCCGCCGGAAAGCGTGTCGCCGTTGCTTTTGCGCACTTTGTGCAGGTTGAATTCGTCGATCAGGGCTTCCAGTTTATCTGCCTGCTCCGAGGCGCCGAGTTTGGTCATTTCAAGTACGGCCTTGATGTTGTCTTCGACAGACAGTTTGCGAAACACGCTGGGCTCCTGCGGAAGATAACCGATACCCAGCTGTGCACGCCGGTACATGGGCAGTTCGGTAATCTCCTGGTTTTCCAGAAAAACATTGCCCGCCGTAGGACGGATAAAACCCACGGTCATGTAAAAAGAAGTGGTTTTGCCCGCGCCGTTCGGGCCGAGCAACCCCACAATCTCGCCCTGCCGGACCTGGAAGGAAACATCGCGAACGACCGTCCGCTTGCCGTATGTTTTGATCAGATGTTCTGCGCGTAATACCATAAAACCTAGTTGTTGAGCCGGCGCATCAGCAGCCGACGGAGATATGCCGATTTACAAAACGTACCAGTTTGCCTTTTGCTGCACGCGACGACAAAAATAGTCCCGTCTCGGAGGCATTGTAATGAGCGGAAAGATTGAAAATAAAATCGGGGCGCCCGTCGCGGTCCAGATCGCCGACCCATAGCAGTTCGATCATGGCATCGTCGAACGAGGGCTGGGCGACCAGCAGCTGTTTGGCTGGTCGGCCGTCGAGAGGGCCCGACAACCACAGCCTGTAATTGGCCACCACCACGCCTTCGTCGGGCAGATTGTTCATCGCCCCTTCGCCGCTCAGGGTATAACTATTGCCGCCCAGGGAGAAAGACCAATTCGACCCGGGATAGATTTTGCGGGGAAACGAGTCGGCAACGGTTTCGACAGGGCCGTCTTTCAGGCCTTCGAGCCCTTTGAGCAGCACATAACAGGAGTCTTTCAAAGGTGTTGTCACCAGCCAGCCGGAGCCCGGCTGCGACTCGTCTTCGTCCACTATCGGGTCGTAGATGTGTTTTTGATTGATCTTCGTATTTTTCAGGTAAAACAAGCCGTTTCCCCTGGCAAACAGCCCGAACCAGGTCTTTCGAGCGGCGTGTTCATCAATTTCATCCCCGTGGAAAGACCCGACAGGCATGATTTCGACGCCGGGCAGGGTGTCGGCATCCACGGGCACGACCAGCGTATCGGGCTCCGGAAGTCCCTGCCTGACCCACCAGGGGGTATCATCTGACCCGGCGGCGCTCACGGCAACGGTGGTAGTCGTGTCGGAAGCGCCTGGCGCGCCGGCCGGCTGCGGGGCTGGTTGCTGCGTATTGCGGCAAGCTGCCCAGATCAAACATGCCGGCAACAGCAGACGGGGCGTCATGCGCCGAGCAGTTTCTTGACCGCTTCGGAGATGGCGCGGCCTTCGGCTTTGCCCGCCAGCTGTTTGGAAGCGACACCCATCACCTTGCCCATGTCTTTGGGGCCGGAGGCGCCTGTTTCTTCCACGATTTTTTTCAAAATGGCCTCCAGTTCGGCGCCTTCGATCATAGCCGGCAGGTAACGGCGGATTACATCGATCTCCTCGCGCTCTTTTTCAGCCAGTTCGGGGCGGTTGTTTTTTTCGTAAACTTCAAGCGATTCCTGGCGGGTTTTGACCAGTTTCTGCAACATGGCCACTTCCCTGGCTTCATCGATTGCCTGGCCCGAACCGTCGGTTTTTGCCAGCAAAATGGCGCTTTTGATCGCGCGAATACCCCGCAGGCTCACCTCGTCCTTCGCTTTCATGGCGACTACGAGGTCTTTGTTGATTTTTTCTTCGAGTGACATTTTTATAAAAATTCGGTTATTTAAAAAAAACGAGGCGCACCACGCCGGAGCCTGCTCAGTGAACGGCAGCGCTCTTTTTCCAGCCAAACAAGCCTTTTTCCCGAACCATGCGGGCCACTTCGGCCGGCACCTTGTCTTCCCAGCCCGTTTCGCCGCGCCGGATCATGCCGATGACTTCCTTGTGCAGGATCGAAAGTACTTCGGGCGTGAAGTTCTGAACATCGACGATGTGGCGATTTTCCAGCAAATGAGTGTAGAGAAAACGGATTTCTTCGGGGACCGGCAAATTCCGGGTGTTCAACAAGGTTCCGTCCGGCTCGCGGGCCGGGTAAATGTAGTAACGCACGTTTTGGGGAAAGAGTTCGCCAAACGCGCCCAGCAGCATATCAGGATTGTCGCGCAGGGTTTCGTGCAGAATGGTGCGCAATTTTCGCACCCCCATCGCCAGGCCAATACGCGGCGGCTTGTAATCGGCGAAATAGTTGAGCAGTTTTTTATAGGGTACGCAATTGGAAATCACGACGGTTTGCCCCAGCGCGCAGAGCATGTCGGCGCGGTCGAGAAAGTCGCGTTCGTCGGGCTGGCCATCGGGACTGAGGTTGTCGAGCGTGATTTCCGTCAGGAAAAAACTGGCGCTGCCCTTCAGATCGGGTTCGGCTTTGAACTGGGCGTAGGCCTGCCGGATCATGTCCTGTTGAACAAGGGTAGGGGGCCGGTAACTTCCGCGGGCAATCAGCAGTGATTTTCGGTACAAAAACTCGCCGGCGTGCAGGCTGTTGCCGTCGGGGCCGAAAACAGCCACATGGCTCAGGCCGTAACGCACCAGCCAGAGGCAAACCAGGCGGTTGTCAACGGCCGCAAAATCGGGTCCGCTCATACGTGCCATATCGATCATGACGCGGCCGTGCAGGTTGTCGAGCAAAGACTGGAGCAGCATTTCCGGGTGTTGCGCATAGCGGAAGCAGCCGTAGATCAGGTTGACGCCCAGAATACCGACCGCCTGTTGTTGCTGGCGGTTGTCGGGATCGAGCAGCCTGACATGCAACACCAGATCGTTGGGCGCTCCGTCGGGCGACAGCTGAAAACGCAGGCCCAGCCAGCCGTCGCCTTTGATGGTGCGCTGGTAATTGATGGCCGAAACCGTATCGGCAAACGCAAAAAAATTCTGTTGGGGCCGCAGCGCGCGCAGGCGGTTTTCCATGAGTTCGTACTCATGGTCGAGCATTTTGTATAAACGCGATTCGCACACATAGCGGCCTTTTCCCAGCAATTCCGGGCCGTAGATTTCGTCGGATACCGTTTTATCGTAGGCACTCATGGTTTTGGCGATCGTGCCGGCGGCCGCCCCCACCTGAAAAAAATGCCGCGCCACTTCCTGTCCTGCGCCGATTTCGGCAAAAGCGCCGTAAATGCGCTCGTCGAGGTTGATTTCGAGGGCTTTTTGTTCGGTCTCTAATGTTCTGCGGGTCACGTTCGTGTCTGTCTTGCTGCAAAAATACCATTAAGTTGGCAGCAGGCAGCAACAACAGACCTTGTTTACAGCCGATTCAATGCCAGATGGTTTTCTCTCCGACAGGGCGCCGCTTGCCCGGAATTTCGGGCATATCGTGCCAGCCGAGGTAAAAGAGGCCCAGGCAGCGTTCGCCGGGCGCAAGGTGGAGAAAAGCATCGGCCAGCAGGGCGGCTTTCGGCGTGCTCCAGTAGCACCCGAGGCCGGCTTCGGCGCAACGCAGCCACATGTTCTGGACAGCCATGGCCACGGCGGCGATTTCTTCAAATTCGGGGACCAAAGCCTCCGGGTCGCGCTGCATGCAAATAGCGATCACGGCGCCTGCACGAAGCGGATTTTCCCCGGCTTTTTGCATTTTTTCTGCCGAAAACTGTTCGGGAGGCGTGTTGTCGCGGTAAAAATCGGAGAGATACTGACCCAGTTGGCGCCGGCTTTCGGCCGAGTGAAAAACCTGAAATCGCCAGGGCTCCGTCAGGCGGTGGGTGGGCGCCCAGTTGGCGCATTCGAGCAAATCCTCGATGAGCGAACGGTCGATGGGACGGTCAGGCAGGTAACTTTTGGGGAAAATCGAGCGGCGGCGGCGAATGAGTTCGGCAACAGACATGGCGCTGGACAAGGTGTGACGGGTGAATCAAAAAATTTGGACAAAGATTGAGCAAATATTGGGCATGCCCCCTTGCAGCAGGGGTCCTACTTTTGTACCAGGTGAAGTAAGCCCGGAAAAAACCTGTTTTTAAATCCGGTTTCGAGCCAAACACTGCATGCAGACCATTGTTTCATTTTTTATTTCAGCAGCCATGAACAAACACGCCTTCCTGACCGAACTCATCGACGCGTGGAACGCTCACGACAGAGACCGGCTTTTGGCCATGTACCACCCCGACTATCTCGGGGAAGACCTTTCCGAAGGCAAACAGGCCGATGGCCTGGCCAATGCCGGACGAATGATCGACTATATTTTCAACGCCTTGCCCGACCTGCACATGCAAATCCTGGAGGAAGGCGCCGAAGGCAATCAGGTTTTCTTTTTCTGGAAAGCGACCGGGCACCACAAGGGCCGGCTGATGAATATTCCGCCCACCGGCAAAGCTGTTGCCTTCATGGGTTCCACATTTTTCACCTTGCGCGACGGCAAAATTATCCGCAGCCGGCGCATCTGGGACGTGGCCGGCATGTTGCGCCAGATCGGCTTGTTGCCCGAACCCACCAGCGCGCAGTATTTCTGAGGCTATTTCTGGCCGCTCACGATGGTTGACGATGCCATGAGCCGTTCATAGCGGTCGCCAAAAGCCTTGAAATATACCAGGATCGTGTAGTCGTTGCGGGTTTCGTACCAGTTGCCCTCGAAGGTATCTTCGTTCATCCTGCCGGTCTTCCGACTCACGGTGACGAATTCATAGTTGTAATAGCCTTGTTTTAAAAATGGCTCGGCGATGTAGGCTTTTGCTTCCGGGAGATACTCCATTTTAAATTCGGGGAGCAGCCGCCAATCGCTCAACTCACCGAAAACATACACGTCTTCGTCTTCCAGCGGCGCGTTTTGCGTCAGCGAAAACAACACTTTGGCGTAGTCGCATTCGGCCAGCGACTGGTTGTACTGCTTGTTGTCGATGGCATATTTGCCGTTCAGATCGGCGCGAAACAGGTACGAGGCCGTCCCACGGCTTTGTTCGGTATAGAGGGTGACTTCGTAATAGTCGTCTTTTTCGGAAACACGTTTCACGCCTTCGCCGCGCGAATCGAAGGCCCGCATATCGAAAAACCGCCATTCCTTTCCGGCCGGAAACACCACTTTGTCCTGGTAATCGTACACCAGTTTGGTTTCGCGCTGTGCGAACGGCGGCAGGGGCCCGATGATGTTGTCCCAACGAAAATTTTGCATGACGTACGCCTTGACGTCCTGTTGCGGGTTCTGAATCCTGAAATTGCGGTAATTGACCGTAAAATCGATTTCGTGGTGGGTATCGAATTTATCGACGCGGGCGGGCCGCACAAACTGGGCCTCGATGCCCCACTGCGACTCCACTACGAGGAAGCGGCGGGTGAGCACCAGGCGCTTGTCGTTGTCGTTATCGTAAATTTTCAGGAGGTAATTGCCCGATTTGGTCCAGCGCATATTGCTGTTGGGCAGGCGCAGGGTGTAGTGGACGTAGGGGGTCAGCGTATTGAGCGAATTTTCAAATTCGAGGATTCGGTCTTCATTGTAGCCGTCAATGTATTCGTTGTCGACCAGGTCGGAAGGTTCCCAGTTGCTGTTGCAATGGACGAAGGTGTAGAGGTAGTCCTTGATGTCGCCGCCGAGGTGGTCGAATTCAAGCACGAGCGCGCCGTTTGGCGGGCGCAGTTCCAGCATGGGATTGGTCTGGGAGGCGCCGTTCAGGTGCAGTTGCACGGTCTTGATATCGTCGTCGTAGATGTAGTTTTCGTATCGAATCCCGTCGTCCTGGGCGCGAACAATATTGGGCAACGACAGGGCAATCAGGCAGGTCAGCAGAATGAAGCGGCGCATGGGCGGCATATTGAAGGATGGCAAAACGCTGCAAATGACGCCAAAATTGCCGGACGAGTTGCCCCTATTCGCCCAGGCCCCATATTTCGGGCAGCGGCGCTTCGATCAATACGGGCTGTTTGCTCTTCGGATGCGTAAATTGCAGGGATGCGGCGTGCAGTTTGATCTGGTGATCGAGCCACGCAGGGCCGCCATAGAGGGTATCTCCCACGATCGGGCAGCCCAGTTGTGCGAGTTGCGCCCTTATTTGGTGAAATCTGCCGGTTTTCGGCCGCAGCTCCAGCAGTGCGCCCGCGCCGACCGGCTTGATGACGCGATACGACAACTCGGCATATTGCCGGTTTTTCTTTTCGTTTTTGAACAGCAAGGCTTTGCGGGTGGCCTCGTCTTTCAGGAGCCAGTCCTGTAGCACGCCCTGTTCGGCTTCGGGGCGGCGGGCGGTCACGGCGAGGTAGATTTTTTCCGTCGTCCGCGCTTCAAATTGCTGCATCAAATCCAGCATGGCCATTTTCGTCTTGGCCATCAGCAAAACGCCGCTCACGGGGCGGTCGAGCCGATGTACGGTGCGCAAAAACGGCGTCACTTTCAGTCGGGAGGAGCTCGATTTTTCATTCAACTCCCTCGTCAGGTAAAAGAGGGCTTCCCGCTCGGCCGAGGGGTGGCGCTGATCGCCGTTTTCGGAGGAAAGCCCGGCCGGTTTGTTGACGGCAAGCAGGTAATAATCTTCAAACAATGGTTGCATAACAGTAACGCCGGCCCTCAAGGCCGGCAAACAAATGGCGGGTGAATGTTGGTTTTGCCGGTCCCGATCGATTGTTCGGGATGGCCGGTCGGCGCTACAGCGCGACAAAATGGTACCCGACGCCTTTTATCGTAATAATCTCGATACCCGGGTCGTCGCGAAGGTAGTTGCGCAGTTTGGTAATATACACATCGAGGTTTCGGGAGTTGAATATGTTGTCGTCGCCCCACAGTTGTATCAAAATGTCTTTGCGCGTCACCGTGTAATTGCGGTGTTCGATCAGTATTTTAAGCAAATCCGCCTCGCGGGCGCTCAGTTTGCGCAGTTCGTCGCCATAGCGCAGCTCGTATTTCAGGGGATAGAAGCGGTAGGCCCCGATTACGACGGCATCATTCGGATTGGCCGGCGTGGCCGGCGCCGCTCCCCGGGAAAGCGCGAGCAGGTTGTTCAGCCGGGCGATCAGTTCTTCCATGCTGAAAGGCTTGCGCAGGTAATCGTTGCCGCCCGAAGCGAAGCCTTTCAAAACGTCTTCCGTCTGGGTTTTGGCAGTGAGAAAAATAATGGGCAATGCGGGGTAACGCTGGCGGATTTCCTGCCCCAGCGAAAAGCCGTCGCGATGCGGCAGCATGACGTCCAGGATGCAAATATCGGGCTGAAAGCTGCCGAAAGCCGCCATGACTTCGGCTCCGTCGGCCACCATACATACTTCGTAGTTTCGGCTTTCAAGGCTTTCCTTGACGATTTTGCCCAAAAACGGTTCGTCTTCGACGTAAAGGAGGCGGATTTTGTTCATAGCCCTGCAAAATTAGGCCGATTGCCGCGATTCACCCGATTATTTCGATCAGGTGCCCCCGGTTTTTTATCGGGCGCGGCTTGAAAGAGCGGAGCAGGTCAATAAAAAATCCCGCCCCTTTTCCCCTGGAAAAAAGGCGGGATTCAACATGACACTGCCGATGGGTTTTTATTGCAGCACGACATCGCGCTCTGCCATCATCTTGCGGATGTTGATGAGCGCATAACGCATACGACCCAGGGCGGTGTTGATGCTGACACGGGTCAGCGATGCAATTTCTTTGAAGCTCATATCGGCGTAATGACGCAGAATGACCACTTCGCGCTGTTCGGGCGGCAGGGAGTCGACCAGTCGGCGGATGCGGTCGTGGGTTTCACTGCGCATGATCTGGGTTTCGGGGCCGTCGTCGCTCAGCCGCAACACTTCGAAGATGTCGAATTCTTCGGTGGGGTTGATGTGAGCACGGCGTTTGTTGCGGCGGTGGTAATCGACGCACATGTTGTAGGCAATGCGCATGGCCCACTGCACGAACTTGCCTTCGTGGTTGTACTTGCCCCGGCGGAGCGTGTCAATAATTTTGATGAAAACTTCCTGGAAAATATCCTCGGCCAATGCCTGATCCTTCACGAACAGGTAGATAGAGGTATAAATCTTGGACTTGTAACGCTTGAGGAGAAGTTCAAAAGCTTGTTCATCACCGTCAACGTAACGGGCGATCAGATCCTGATCATTAAGCAGGGATATAACTTGCATGAGCAACAGTTTTGCTGTTTTACCAGTTAAATTGATTCAGAATTTAAGTGGTGTACAAGTTATAACCTATAAGCAAACTTAATTTTGAGCGATGAACCGTGAGGAAAGTGCCATTTGGCTAGGCCAAAAGTAGGCGCTTATTGTGTTTATGCAAAAAAAAATTTCTGCTTTAACATTTTTTAACACCTTGCCAGGCAACCAAGGCAAACATCCTGATAATTCGCGGCATTGCGCTATCTTTGCTTCATCTTTTGCGAAAAATTTTTTCCGTACCAACTTTTGCCCGCGCAGTAGGTCGCCCCAGCTCCCCGAAATAAGTACCCGGTTTCAGTTTTTTGGAACCAGCCCGCAAAAGAGGCGACACTACATTTTCGCTCATGGAAATTGCCATAATACTCATCCTGATCGTCCTGCACGGTTTCCTGGTGCTGGGTGAAATCGCCTTGATTACCGCCAAACGCTCCCGCCTGGAAAGCGAAAAAGCAAAAGGAAGCCGGAATGCGGCAATCGCAGTCGGACTTTTGGATAATATCGACAACTACCTGTCTGCCATGCAGATCGGTATTACCCTGATCAGTATCGTGGAAGGCGCCTATGGCGGTGTGACGATCGGCCGCTACCTGACGCCCTTGCTGACCCGGGTTCCGTCGCTCGAACCCTACGCCGAGCAGATTTCTATTTCCATCGTCGTTACACTGATCACCTACCTGTCGCTGATTATCGGCGAACTCGCGCCCAAATACATCGCCATCCAGCACGCCGAAACCCTTGCCCTGCGCTTTTCGCCGGTCATGAATTTTATCACCCGACTCACCGGGCCTGTTTCAGCCTTCCTGAGCTGGTCGACCAAAATTTTCATGCGCCTGCTGTTTATCAAACCCAACGAACAGCAAAATATCTCCGAAGAAGAAATCAAGCTGATGGTCAAAATGGCCAACCAGCAGGGTGTGCTGGAAACCAAGGAAAGCGAATACATCCAGAATATCCTCCGCTTTGCCGACCGTGATGCCTACACCATCATGACGCATCGCAACGATCTGGAATGGCTCGACATCAACGCGCCGGCCGAAGAAAACGACCGGATCTTGCTTAAAAGCGGTTTTACCAAATTCCTGGTCTGCGAAGATTCGATCGACAACATCCTCGGCCTGGTCAAACTGCGCGACTACATTGAACAACGCAGCCGGCCCGGATTCAGCCTGCGCGACATCCTGAGCCAGCCCCTCTACGTGCCCGAAGGCATGAATGCCATCCGTATTCTCGAACGCTTCCGCAAGGAACGCAACTACTTCGCCGTGGTGGTCGATGAATACGGTTCCATCCAGGGCATCATCACCCTGCACGACCTGACCGAAAACATCTTTGGCGCCCTGCCCGACCTCGACGATGCCGAAGAACCTTCCATCATCACCCGGGAAGACGGCAGCTGGCTGGTGGAAGGCATCATCCCGATCGACGAGTTGAAGGAAATCGTGTCGCTGAAAGAATTTGACGACAATGATGCCGATTACTCTACCCTGGCTGGTTTCATCCTGTTCAAACTCAGCGAAATCCCCAAGGCGGGCGATTTCTTCGAGCGCGAAGGCTTCCGCTTCGAGATCGTTGACATGGATAAAAGCAAGATTGACAAAGTGCTGATCGAAAAAGTGGAAAAAAACGAGGCCGCGCGTCACGAACACTGAACGGCGGCCTCGCAGGCGGTTAATCGGGGGGATAAGGGTATTCAGAAGAGGGGTTATTTGATCATAAAGCCGATGTTGAGGTTGATACTCCCCGATATCCCGGCGTCATTGGACGTATAGATAGAGCGGCGGCTGTTGCCGAAGCCGTAGCCAAGTCCGGCCGACAAGTCGAGCACAAGAGCGTCGTCGAGCACCCATTGTTTGCCCATATTGAGGAGAATGCCGCCCGTGGTGCTGCTGACCGATTCCCGGTCAGTGCTGGAGAACGGATCGAAGAAAACAACCTCGTCGTAGGTCGTCCGGCCCAGGAAAATCTCCGGCTTGAAGTATGCGCCCTGGAGCAGGTGGGTGCGCCGCATATCGTTGGTGTAGAAAGTCGGCTTTTTATAAAATTTGTATGCGACCGTGCCGATAAAGCCGCGCGCATGGTCGTCGAACTGACGGCCCAGGCCAACAATACATGCTTTCGCTTCCCAGCTGCGGCCGGGTTTGATGTTTTGTTCGTACACGACGTTGGTGTAGCCGAGCAGGGGCCCCAGGAACGATACTTTCAGGTTCTTGCGGCGCTGGCCTTCAAACATTTCGGTGGCATCCATGCGGGCAATGCCGTAGTACTCGGTATGCCCGTCCTGAAAAACTATTTTTACAATACTTTCTTTTTCAACAACATAGATTGGCCCGTCGGGCTGATCGAACAGGCGGTATTTGATTTCGCCGGTGCCCAGTTCCACCACCCGGGTCTGAAGAATCTGGCCGTTCTTTTTATGTATGACATCCTGTGCAAGGAGTGCCGCGCTCATCAGGCAAAAAACCGTCAGCAAGCTCATTACTTTAACAGATATAACTTTCATGGCTGTTCATTTAATGGTTAATCAATTAATTTAAGGCAAAGGTAGAGGGCGCGCACAGGCCCCTGGAACTGAATTCAAATACTCCGAACATTTGTTTTTATTTAATATCAATAATATTCGGAAAGATGATACCATAAAAGACGCTTTTTAAGCAGGAATGGTGAGTTAAGGGCTTGTTGTGAAGTCGTTTTTGTTGTGTTAAGGCCCAAAAACAAAGGGCGCAAGGCATGCAACAGCTTGCATATCCTGCGCCCTTTTTCGCGTAAAACGGGTCAATAATTGTTTACAGCCAGCGCACCAGATCGAAGTCCTGGCGGTGTGCCAGCAGGGGGTGTTTGGGGAACATACGGAAGCCGTATTCAAACACCCCTGCCGTACCCAGCGTAATATGGCAGCGGTACCGCGCTTTGCCGCTTTGGCCGGCATCGAGTTGCAGTTCGTGCGTGGAGAGCAGTTCCAGTTGCTTTTCCGTTACGCGGCGGAAAAAGACCGCTTCAACGCCGATGTCTTCGGGCGAAAGCCCGTACAGTTCGAGGGTCACTTCGGCGTCGAATTTGTCGCCGAGCAACATCGAATGATTGAACGTATCGGGCGCTTTCAGGTCTTTCAGCTCGATGGCATCCCAGCCCTGGCGCACGTAGTTTTTCCACTCGACCAGTTCGCGCGCCGGTTCGTAGTCGTTCTTTTTCAGTTTCTGGCTGCGCGCCCAGAGTTTGCTGTAAAAGCGCTCCTGATAATCGTCGAGCATACGTTTCATCACGAATTCCGGCGCGATTTGCGCGATGGTGTTGCGGATATGGCTCACCCAGCGCTCGGAAACGCCTTTTTCGTCGCGATCGTAATAGGTCGGGATGATGTCGTTTTCCAGAATGTTGTAAATGGTTTCCGCATCGAGCTCGTTTTGCAGGGCGGGATCGGTGTAGGTATCCTGCTCGGGCAAGGCCCAGCCGGCGCCGGGGCGGTAGCCTTCGACCCACCAGCCGTCGAGGACCGAGAAGTTCATGACGCCGTTCATCACGGCTTTCATGCCCGACGTACCCGAGGCTTCTTTGGGCCGGGTAGGGTTGTTGAGCCAGATATCGACGCCCTGAACCAGGGTTTTGGCCATTTCCATGCTGTAATTTTCGAGGAATACGACCTTTCCCTTGAAGAGCGGATTTTTGGTGGTGTTGTAAATCAGGCGGATAAACTCCTGCCCGCCTTTATCGGCAGGGTGCGCTTTGCCGGCAAACAGGAAGATGACCGGCCGTTCGCTGTCATTGACGATTTCGGCGAGTCTTTTTTCGTTGGAGAACAGCAGCGTAGCGCGTTTGTAGGTGGCAAAACGGCGGGCAAAACCGATGACGAGCGCGTCGTCCTGCAAGGCATTGATGATCTCGAAAGTGGCGCGCGGGTTTTCGCCCCGGCGGGCAAAATCCTCCTGAAGGGAGTGCCGCACCCAGTCGAGCAGGCGTTTTTTAAGCAAACTGCGCAGCCCCATGATCTTTTCGGAGGGCACCTGCCGGATCTTCTCCCAGTATTTTTTGTCGATCTGGTGCGCCAGAAAATCTTTCCCGAAAGCCCCTTTGTACAAATCGAGCCACTCGCTGGCCACCCAGGTAGGCAGGTGCACGCTGTTGGTGACATATCCGATGTGCGTTTCGGCATAATGGTAGTCCGGATAGAGATCATTGAACATCTTCTGGCTTACTTCGCCATGCAGGCGGCTCACGCCGTTGACCTCCTGGGAGGTACGAATGGCCAGGTGGCTCACCGAAAAGAGTTCGTTGGCATTGCCGGCTTCGAGGCGGCCGAGGCCGATGAGTTGTTCCCAGCTGATGTTCAGGCCGTAGGTGTATTCGAAAATATAATCGCGCAGCAAGGCTTCTGAAAAAGCGTCGTGGCCGGCAGGCACAGGTGTGTGGGTGGTAAACAGCTGCGTGGAGCGAACCACTTCGATGGCTTCTTCGAACGACAGGCGTTTGTCCTTAATATAGTTTTGCAGGCGTTCGAGGCCGAGGAAAGCGGCGTGGCCTTCGTTGAGGTGGTAAAGATCAGGATTGAGGCCGATGGCTTTCAGGGCACGAATGCCGCCGATGCCCAATACCAGTTCCTGGCGAAGGCGGTTTTCATTGTCGCCGCCGTACAACTGATGCGTAATGGAGCGGTCTTCCCAGCGGTTGTCGTCGATATCAGTGTCGAGCAGATACAACTTGATGCGGCCGACGGCCAGCAGCCAAACCTTGATCCAGATGGTGCGTCCTGCGAGGTTGACGTGAATTTTGATCCATTCGCCCCGCTTGTCGCGCACGGGCTGCAAGGGCAGCTGAGTGAATTTGGCGGCATCGAGCTGATGGATTTGCTCGCCGTTGAGCGAAATCGCCTGCTGGAAATAGCCATAGCGGTACAGCAGGCCCACGGCTGCAAGGTTGGTGTTGCAATCGCTGGCCTCTTTCAGGTAGTCGCCGGCCAATACGCCAAGGCCGCCCGAATAGAGGCGCAGGCTCTGGTGCAGGCCATATTCCATGCAGAAATAGGCGATCTGCGGTTCGGTCAGGGCTGGCGCCTCGTCGATATAGGCTTTGAAATCACTGTGAATTTTGCCCATGCGCTTCATAAAAGCGGCATCGTCGAGCAAGGCCCGGGCCTGTTCCACACCCAGCTCGTCGAGCAGGGCTACGGGGTTATAATTGAGCGATTCAAATTTCTTTGCATCGATACTTTTGAACAGATCAATAGCCTCGTGCTGCCATGACCACCAGAGGTTGTGGGCAAGTTCGTACAGAGGAGCAAGGCCGGCGGGAAGTTTGGGTTCGATGAAAATGCGCTTGAGTTTTGCGCCATTTTCGGTCAGATTACCGAGCATGTCGTTCAGAAATTTTCTTGATGGTAAAATGCGGCGGCGAAGGTAAAGTGATTTTCAGGATGGTTCGTGTATTTACGACAAAAAGGGTAATTTACTCGCAAATACCGGCCGGAGGCTGCAAAAGTTTTGGATAGTTTTACGCCGCGCAAACAGCGCTCCTGGCTCCGTTTCTGAAAAGGGTCGGGGAGAAAAAAAATGAGGCAGTGCCACCACAGCACTACCTCAGCCCTAACCAAATAAAACCAAATTATTCTTTCGTGGTAAAACGATTTCGAATTAACACAGCACAAAAATAAAGGTCTTTGTGTATAATCTACAACAACAACCTTAATTTTTTTTAAAATTTTTTTTCGCCGGGCAATCTTTAGCCCTTCGAAAAAAGAATATCTGCCTCGCAGCCATTTTGCCAGCAGGAAAATCATATTTCCGCAACAATAAAAATGGGCAAATGCATGCCCTCAACAGAAAACATAATTTTATTCGCTTTTTAAAATGAAAAATTTTTGGGCAAAATTCCAAATCACGTCGTTTTGCTGCCTCACCCTTATTGTAGCTTCTACACTCATCAATGTCGCTACGGCGCAAAACGCCGAACGGGAGGCCGACGCAACTTTTATCCGTAAAATTTACGACCAGTCGCTCACCGACGGCCGCTGCTATCCCTGGCTGGAACACCTCTCGCTGCGCATCGGCCATCGGCTCAGCGGCAGCGCCGGGGCCGAAAAAGCCGTGGTCTGGACGCGCGCCACACTCGATACGCTGGGCCTCGACTCCGTCTGGCTGCAACCCGTCGCGGTGCCCCACTGGGTGCGCGGCGAAGCCGAGCAGGTGCGCATCGTGGGGGCAAGGAAATCGGACGAGATCACCCTTCACGCCCTGGCGCTGGGCGGCTCGGTTGCCACCCCGGCCCAAGGCCTTCAGGCAGAAGTGGTGGAGGTGAAAAGCTGGGAGGAACTTGAAAAACTCGGCGAACGCAGCCTGCGCGGCAAGATCGTTTTTTACAACCGCCCCATGGACCCCACCCGCATCCGCACTTTCGAAGCCTATGGCGGCGCAGTCGATCAGCGGGTGCAAGGCGCTTCGCGTGCCGCCAAATACGGCGCAGTGGCCGTTCTGGTGCGCTCGATGAGCCTGCGCCTCGACGATTTTCCGCACACCGGCTCGCTGCGCTACGACTCGGCTTTTACCCTCATTCCGGCCGCGGCCATCAGCACCAACGATGCCGAACTGCTTTCTGCCCGCCTCAAAAAGGGCACGCCCGTGCAGGTATTTATAAAAATGAATTGCCAGACCCTGCCCGACGTCGCCTCTTTTAACGTCATCGGCGAGATCAGGGGCTCGGAACGCCCCAACGACGTCATCCTCGTCGGCGGCCACCTCGACAGCTGGGATGTGGGTCACGGGGCCCACGACGACGGCGCCGGCTGTGTGCAAAGCATGGATGTGCTGCGCAACCTGCGCCGGCTCGGCTACCGGCCGCGGCATACGATCCGCTGCGTCCTGTTTATGAACGAGGAGAACGGCCTGCGGGGGGGGCGCGAATACGCCCGCGAAGCGCAGCGCAAAGGCGAATTCCCGCTCTGCGCCATCGAAAGCGATGCCGGCGGTTTCACGCCCCGCGGTTTTTCTTTCGACGGCGATGAGTCGGTTTTCGGCCGCTTTTTTGAAAAAATCGAAACCTACGGACCGCTTTTCGAACCCTACGGCCTCGAACTGACCCGTGGCGGCGGCGGCGCCGACATCGGCCCCCTGAAGGGAATGAAAGGGCTGCTGAGCGGCTATTCGCCTGATTCGCAGCGCTATTTCGATGTGCACCATACCGCCGCCGACGTGTTCGATTCGGTCAACAAACGCGAACTCGAACTCGGCGCGGCCAGCATGACCACCCTCGTTTACCTGATCGACAAATACGGCCTTTGAGGCGCCAGCCACGGCGAATAAAGCCCTGCAAAGACAGCTTCGCCGATTTTTCGCCACGGCATGGCCCGTTTCACTACTTTTGCCCCTTCGCGGAAAAACATTCGCCCCCGGCAACCGTTTAATCCGCGTTTTCGCCAACAGATTATCCATACCAAGCAACACAAGCATAATCTCAAGACATGTCGCAGTTCAAATCGGATGTTGAAGCGGTAGATGCCCTCGCCGCGGCATACAAAGAACTCTCCGCCGAAATCGGCAAAGTCATCGTGGGTCAGGAAGACGTGGTAAAAGCCGTAATCCTCTCGCTGCTTTCCAATGGTCACGCCCTGCTGGTCGGGGTGCCCGGCCTCGCCAAAACCCTGCTCGTGAGCACAATTTCAGAAGTGCTCGACCTCGAATTCAAGCGTATCCAGTTTACGCCCGACCTGATGCCTTCCGACATCACGGGCACCGAAATCCTCGACGAGGACCGCCATTTCCGCTTTGTTCGCGGTCCGGTTTTCGCCAATATCGTACTGGCCGACGAGATCAACCGTACACCGCCCAAAACCCAGGCGGCCCTGCTCGAAGCCATGCAGGAACGCTCGGTGACGGTGAGCGGCGCCCGCCACGCTTTGCCTTCGCCGTTTTTTGTGCTGGCCACGCAGAACCCTATCGAGCAGGAAGGCACCTATCCGCTGCCGGAAGCCCAGCTCGACCGTTTTATGTTCAACATTCCGCTTACCTACCCGACCTACGAACAGGAAGTCGAGGTGGTCAAAAACACGACCTCCCTGCGGAAAGTTGAACTGCGCCACATCCTCAATGCTGAACAAATTCTCGATTTCCAGCAGGTGATTCGCAAGATTCCCGTGTCGGACAACGTGCTCGAATACGCAGTCGGCCTTGTTTCCAAAACGCGCCCGGGCACCCCCCGCGCCACCAAGGAAGCCGCCAACTACCTCTCCTGGGGCGCCGGACCGCGCGCCAGCCAGTACCTGGCCCTGGGCGCCAAAGCACACGCAGCCGTACGCGGCAAGTATTCGCCCGATATCGAAGACGTACAGGCCATTGCCAACCTGGTGTTGCGCCACCGTATCGTGCGCAATTACAAGGCCGAAGCAGAAGGCGTGACGGAAGAGAATATCATCGAAGCAATGCTGTAAGAGCCGGGCGCCTGTTTTCAGGTAAAACCCGCTGTGCTTTGCGCGGCGGGTTTTATTTTTTAAACCCGATACGCTCCAGGTATTCCCATTCGGCCGAGCCCCCGCGGCCTGCTTTCAGGGCAGCAATTTCTTAGACCCTGGCCCGGCTTTCTTCGCACAATTGTTTCGGCATTTCATTTTTCAGCCGGTCGTTTGCCAATTTTGTCCTTCCATTACGAGTAATTTGGCCGGCTCGACAGAACTCTATCTGCCCTGGCGCGTTTTTGTCACCTGACCACCTCCCGTTTCGCATGAATCTTTCCGATCTATCCCTTCGACGCCCCGTACTGGCCACGGTAATGAGCATTCTGATCGTCGTTTTCGGCGCGATTGGCTACCGTTTTCTCGGGGTGCGCGAGTATCCGGCCATTGATCCGCCCAACATCACGGTGCGCACCAACTATACCGGCGCCAACGCGGAGGTCATCGAAAGCCAGATCACGGAACCTCTGGAAAAAGCCATCAACGGAATTTCCGGCATCCGTACCATCTCGTCCACATCGGCGCTTGGCGCCAGCGTGATTACGGTCGAGTTCGAACTGGGCGCCGACCTGGAACGCGCTGCCAACGACGTGCGCGACAAGGTCAGTCAAGCCGTGCGCTCCCTGCCGCAAGATATCGACGGGCCGCCCGTGGTGCAAAAAGCCGACGCCTCGGGCGATCCCATCATTTTCGTGCCCTTGCAAAGCGCTACGCGCAGCCTGGTCGATTTGAGCGATTATGCGGAAAATGTGCTGCTCGAACAGTTTCAAACCATTCCTGGCGTATCGGCCGTCAATATTTTCGGGCAAAAACGTCCGGCCATGCGCCTGTGGATGGACCCCGCCAAACTCGTCGCCTTCGGCCTCAACGTGCAGGACGTGCAGGCCGCCCTCAACCGCGAAAACGTGGAATTGCCCGCCGGGAAAGTGCGCGGCGACGTCACCGAACTCACCGTCAAAACCTTCGGCCGCCTCACCACCGAGGAGGAATTCAACAATATGATCATCCGGCAAACAGCCGGCCAGACCATCCGTTTCCGCGACGTGGGCGATGCCGTGCTCGGCCCCGAAGATGAGGAAAGCGGCGCCCGCCGCAACAATATCCAGGGCCTTTCGATGGCGATTATCCCCCAGCCAGGCTCCAATTATGTCGAGATCGCCGACGAGTTTTACAAACGCTTCGACCGGATCAAAAAAGAACTGCCGCCTGATATGATCATCGATATCGGGGTGGATAAATCGAAATTCGTGCGGCGTGCCATTTCGGAAGTGGAAGAAACCCTCATCATCGCCATTTCGCTGGTGGTGATGATCATTTACCTGTTTTTCCGCAGCTGGCTCATTGCCTTGCGACCGCTGATCGACATTCCTGTGTCGCTCATCGGGGCTTTTTTCATCATGTACATTTTCGGGTTTACCATCAATGTGCTCACCCTGTTGGCCATTGTGCTCGCCACGGGTCTGGTGGTCGACGACGGGATCGTGGTGACGGAAAACATCTTCAAAAAGATCGAGAACGGCATGGACAAATGGACGGCCGCCCGGGAAGGCACCAGAGAGATCTTTTTTGCCGTCATTTCCACCTCGATCACGCTGGCCGTGGTGTTCATCCCCGTCATCTTTTTGCAGGGCTTTACAGGACGCTTGTTCCGCGAATTCGGCATCGTGGTGGCCGGCGCCGTGCTGATCTCCGCTTTTGTATCGCTGACGCTGACGCCTGTGCTCAACGTCAAACTGGGCGGAAAAGCCCACGAGCACGGCTGGTTTTACCGCGTCACCGAACCTTTTTTTGAAGGCCTCGACCGTGCGTACGGAAACAGTTTGCAGGCATTTATGAAAGTCCGCTGGCTCAGCCTCGCCATGCTGCTGGCCTGCATCGGCATGATCTGGTTTTTTCAAAAAAATATCAAATCCGAGCTCGCTCCGCTGGAAGACCGCTCCCTCATCCGGGCCAACGTAACCGCCCCGGAAGGCACCGACTTCGACCAGACGGAGCAGGTAATCATGGACATTGCCCAGCTGGCCATGGATTCCATCCCTGAAAACCGCATGGTGTTCGGCATCACGGCGCCGGGTCGTTTTACCGCAGGCGGCACCAATACGGGCTTCATCAGCGTCATGCTGACCGACCCGCTGGAGCGCGCCCGCTCGCAGCAACAGATTTACGACCAGATGGTGCGCATGTACCGCCGCTATTCGGGCGCTCGGGTATTTCCCAATCAGGAACAAACCATTTCGACCAGCCTTGCGTCCGGTTTCGGCCTGCCGGTGCAGTTTGTGGTGCAAAACCTCGATTTCAAAAAATTGCAGGAAAAAGTGCCGCAGTTCCTCGAAGAAGCCCGCAAGGACCCCACATTTGCCAACGTCGACATCAACCTCAAATTCAATAAACCCGAACTCCAGGTCGAAATCGACCGCCTGCGCGCAGCCGAACTCGGCGTAAGCGTGCTGGACATCAGCAACACCCTGCAACTCGCCCTCTCGGGCCGCCGTTTCGGGTATTTCCTCATGAACGGCAAACAATACCAGGTGATCGGCCAGGTGGACCGCGCCGAACGCGACGAGCCGCTCGACCTGGCTTCGCTCTACGTGCGCAACAACCGCGGCGACATGATCCAGCTCGACAACCTGGTGCACTTTGTCGAAACCAGCAATCCGCCCACGCTTTTCCATTACAACCGTTATAAAAGCGCCACGTTCAGCGCGGCGCTGGCGCCCGGTAAAACCCTCGGAGAGGGTATTGCCGCCATGGAAGCCATCGCCGGGCGGGTGCTCGACGGCAGTTTCGAGACCGATCTCAGCGGCCCTTCGCGCGATTTCCGCGAAAGTTCGGGCAATACTTTTTTCGCGTTTTTCCTGGCTTTGGGCCTCATCTACCTGATTCTGGCCGCGCAGTTCGAAAGTTTCCGCGACCCGTTCATCATCATGCTGACCGTGCCGCTTGCCATCGCAGGCGCCTACCTGTCGCTCTGGTGGTCGGGCAACACCTTCAATATTTTCTCGCAGATCGGCATGATTATGCTCATCGGCCTGGTGACGAAAAACGGCATCCTGATTGTCGAATTTGCCAACCAGAAAATGCGCAGCGGCATGGAAATGACCAAGATGCAAGCCGTCGTGGAGGCTGCGCAGGCGCGTTTGCGTCCTATTCTCATGACAACCCTGGCCACCGTGCTCGGCGCGCTGCCCATCGCACTGGCGCTGGGCGCTGCCTCTACCAGCCGTATTCCGCTGGGCGTGGTAGTGGTCGGCGGCCTCCTGTTTTCGCTGGTGCTGACGCTGTTTGTGATCCCGGCCATGTATGTGTTTTTAAGCGGGAAAAAAAGAAAATCAACCGTACTGGACACTCCTGCGTACGGAGAGAACGCAGCCTGAGGGCCTGGGCGGAAAAAACCGGCCGGATTTAAAAAGATGTACCGGCCGACCGGCAGGTATTGTTCCTGCGCGTCCTAATTTTGGAGGCCGGTTTCCGGGCGCGGCAAATTGATCCTTGCCGCGCCTGAAAACGGGTATCGCGCCTTTGAACAACCTGTTTTCGTCCGTTTTACCTCCATCAAGAACATCTTTTTCCCATGCTACGCTTTCCGACTGTCATTTTGCTGCTGCTCATTTGCAGTGCAGTGTTTCCTGCATTTGCCCAAACTGGCGCGACAGTGCCCTCTGCTGCCGAAATTGCGATACCGGGCACAGCAATACGGTTTAAAATGGCCCTGATTCCAGGCGGCGCCTTTCAAATGGGCAGCCCTGCCGCCGAAGCCGGCCGCGACGACGACGAAGCGCAGCACAAGGTCCGGCTCGACTCATTCTGGATCGGAGTATGCGAAGTGACCTGGGACGAGTTCGACCGTTTTCAGTTTGTCAAATTCGATTCCGACTCTTCCACGGCAACCGAATCGTTTCACGCCGACGCCGTGGCGCGCCCCACACCGCCTTACTTCGATTTCGTGTATGGGCGGGGCCGCGCCGGGGGCTATCCGGCCGCTTCGATGACCCAGCAGGCAGCCCTGCGCTATTGTCAGTGGCTATCGGACAAAACCGGCGACTTTTACCGGCTGCCCACCGAGGCAGAATGGGAATACGCCTGCCGGGCCGGCAGCAACACGGCTTTCTCCTGGGGCGACGACCCCAAACAAGCCTACGAATACGCCTGGTATTATGACAACAGCGCAGGCTCCTATCAAAAAGTCGGCACGAAAAAACCCAATGCCTGGGGGCTGTACGATATGCACGGCAACGTGGCCGAATGGACGCTGGACTACTACGACGCACAATATTTTGCCGAGGCAGATACTACGCTGGTCAATCCGGTCATTTATCCGCTTAAAAAGCACTCCCGAACGGTGCGCGGTGGCTCTTTCGAAGATTACACCGAAGACCTGCGCTGCGCCGAACGCCGCAAAAGCGAAGCCAAGTGGCAGGCGCGCGACCCACAAATCCCGAAAAGCAAGTGGTGGAATCCTGACTCGCCCTTCGTCGGCTTTCGCATCGTGCGCGAAACCGGCAAAAAGACCAAAGCCGAAAGGGACGCTTTTTTTGAAAAAGCAATAAAAGATTGATGGCTCGCCCGTTTGTAACCTTCTTCTTCCTGATCGTGTCTGTTTGGACGCACGCCCAGCAAATATCGCCTTGCGATTCGCTGATCGATGCGCTCGCCCGCCGCAATTACGTGACGGGCTCCCGCATCGTGACCGGCCTGTACGACGGGCCGCTGAAAATCGATCCGCAATACGACGACTACGAGCATTTACTGCCCAGCTTGCAGGAGAGCGATGTCGCGGATATGTTTCGGCACGACAGCCTGGCGGTGGCGGCATTTGCATTCATGGCAGCGACCGACCGTTTTCCACGGCTCGTCATCCCCCTGCTTCGTCAGGAAGCGGCGCAGCCGCGGCCCGACAGTTTTCCCAACTTTCTCAATACCTGTCAGGGTACGATTCAAACCACCCTGATCGATTTTATGATCGTCGAAATTTGGGTTAAAGAAAAATGCAGAACGCTTGATCTCTCGGAAGAGGAAATATGCATCTGGGAAAACATCAGGATGGACCGGCGAGCGAAAACGCGGCTTGACAAAAAGGCGGCGGGAGGCTTTTAGCGCATGTTTTCGGAGAAAAAACACGTCGCCTGCCTCGCCCGTACTGCCTGGCTTAATGATCAAAACCACATACCAATGGCCTACCCGAACCAGACCCTGCAGAATCCGCTCATCGGTCAAGACATTACATTTTTGCGCACCGGAAAAGAAACAGGCGGCGCATTGCTCGAAATGGAAGCCCGTTATCAGGGGCGCTCACAGGAACCGCCGCCCCATTACCACCCGCAACAGGAAGAAGATTTTACGGTGCTGAAAGGAGAACTCAGCGTTCGCATCGACGGGCAGGTAAAAGTGCTCAAAGCCGGCGATACCCTGCACATTCCCGCCAACACGGTACACGCCATGTGGAATCATTCCGACCAGCCAACCGCCGTCAACTGGAAGGTGCGGCCGGCGCTTCACACCGATCAGCTGCTGGAAACGGGCATCGGGCTCGCCAACGACGGTAAAACCAACCGGAAAGGCGTTCCACCCTTGCTCCAGGCAGCCCTCATGGGCCGGCATTTTTCGGGCGAATACAGGCTTGCCAGGCCCCCATATCCCCTGCAAAAAATCGCATTTGCGCTGCTCGCGCCTATTGCCTACCTTTTCGGGTATCGACCGGTTTACCGGAAATACCTCGATCAGGCACCATGACGTACTCCGACATCGCACAACTTCGTATTCGACACCAACACCTCCACGCCAACGAACACCGTACGCCCGCTGCGCTCGTGCGCTGGATGGGCGCCGTTCAGGCACAGGACTATGCCATGGCCAAATGGGCCCTGGGTATCCGTATGCCGGGCACAACCGACGACGACGTGGAGCAGGCCATCAACCGGGGAGAGATTATTCGTACGCATATTTTGCGGCCGACCTGGCATTTCGTCGTGCCGGAAGACCTGCCCTGGCTGCTCGATCTGACAGCAAAGTCAATAGGCAATGCCATGCGATGGGGCGATAGCCGGCTGGGCCTCGAACCCGAACTCGTGACACGGAGCGTCGGTTTGCTCGAACACGCGCTTCGCGACGGCGCCGCGCTCAGCCGCGAGGAAATCGCCGAAATATTCAATTCAGCAGGCATTCCCACCGACGAAAACCGGCTTTCCCACTTGCTCATGCGGGCCGAAATGGACCGCATTGCCCGAACCGGGCCGCGCCGCGGCAAACAAGTTACCTACGTGCGGCTCGACCTTCCGGCAGCCGCCGCCCGATCGCGCGAGGAAAACCTGGCAGCGCTCGCCCTGCGGTATTTCACCAGCCACGGCCCGGCCACACTGGCCGACTTCAACTGGTGGTCGGGGCTTTCGACCGGCGAAGCCAGGGCTGGCCTGGAAGCCGTCGGAGCGCAACTGGAAAAAATCGAACTGGACGGCCAGTCTTTTTGGTTCGCTCCCGACACACTGCCCGACATCGCACATCCGCGACAGGTATTCCTCCTGCCGGCATTCGACGAATACCTGATCAGCTACCGCTCGCGCAACGTTTCGCTCGACCCCTCATTTGCGCCTTCGAGCATTTCCAGCAACGGCATTTTTTACCCGGTCATCGTCTCCGGCGGAAGGGTGGAGGGCACCTGGAAACGAACCGTGAAGAAAAACTCGGTGTCGGTGCAGCCTCAATTTTTCAAAAAAATGCCGGAGCCTGCTTTTCTTGGCGACGCGTTGGCGCAATTCGGCGCTTTTTTAGGGCTGAAAGTTGATTGACATTTCAATCGCCGGCCCGGATAGCGCAGGGATTGCCCCGTATTTCTCTGTCCATTTTTCAAGTTCAATTCCAGCATGAAAAAACACCAACCCTCCCGCCGTGAATTCCTCAAAACCACCGCGGCACTCACCGGTGGCGCCATGCTTTCCGGCATGCCGCTCGCGCAGGCCGCTCAAAGCCTCACCGACGACACCATCAAAATTGCCCTGATCGGTTGCGGCGGCCGCGGCACAGGCGCAGCCATGCAAGCCTTGCTGACCAAACAAAACGTGAAACTGGTGGCCATGGCCGACGTGTTTCGCAACAAGATCGACGAGGCCTACAAAAGCCTGACGGCCGACGACATCTCCGACTGGACGGGCAGCGATGCCAATGTCAAATCGCGGGTGGATGTGCCGGAAGAACGCCGGTTTACCGGCTTCGATGCCTACAAACAGGCGATTCCGCTGGCCGACGTCGTCATCCTGGCCACACCGCCGGGTTTCCGTCCGCCGCACTTCGAAGAAGCCGTCCGGCAAGGCAAACAGGTGTTTATGGAAAAACCCGTGGCCGTGGATGCTCCTGGCATCCGCCGGGTACTGGCCGCAGCCGAAGAAGCCAAACGCAAAAAACTCAACGTGGTCGTGGGCCTGCAACGGCATTATCAGACCGTGTATCGCAAATGGGTCAAAATGTTGCAGGACGGCGCTATCGGCGACATCATGAGCTCGCGGGTGTACTGGAACATGGGCGCGCTCTGGGTGCATCCGCGCCGCCCCGAGCAAAATGAAATGCAGTATCAGATGGACAACTGGTATTATTTCAACTGGCTCTGCGGCGACCACATCGTGGAACAGCACGTGCACAATATCGACGTGTCCAACTGGGTCAGAAACGCCTACCCGGTCAAAGCTTCGGGCATGGGCGGCCGTCAGCTGCGCATCGGAAAAGACTACGGCGAAATCTTCGACCACCACAGTGTCGAATTCGAATACGCCGACGGTACGCGTATGTTCAGCCAGTGCCGCCAGATGCCCGGCACCCTGAACAGCGTTACCGAAGCTTTCCACGGCACCAGGGGAACGGCGCCCGAACCCGGCAAGATTATCGGACGCGACGGCAAGGTGTTGCTGGCCCACGACAGCAAAAACGACCCCAATCCCTATCAGGTAGAGCACGACGAACTGTTCGAAGCCATCGCCAAAGGCGAATACAAATTTTCGGATGCAGAAAATGCCGCCAGAAGTACCATGACCGCCATCATGGGGCGCATGGCCACTTATTCGGGCCAACTGGTCGAATGGGATGCCGCTCTAAATTCCAACATCGTGCTGGCGCCCGATGTGATCGACTGGAATGCCAGTCCGAAAGTGCTGCCCGGCCCCGACGGCCTCTATCCCTGCGCCATTCCGGGCAAAACGGTGGTTATTTAAAAAGGGTTGATGAGGGTTTATAAAGGTTGATGCACGGATGTAATCTGCCTTTGTAAACCCTCATCGGGCTTTCATCATGCTTGCGCCGGCGGCGTATTGAAATTCATCGGCGGGAAAGGCGGCTGCTCGGGTTCTTCGATCTTGCCGAACTGCATTTCGTATTTCTGCACATTGTCGCGCAGGGCGTACAGCAGGCGTTTGGCGTGCTGGGGCGTCAGCACGATGCGGGCCTTCACCTTTGCCTTGGGCACATTGGGCATCATGCGGATAAAATCGACCACAAATTCGGCATTGGAATGCGAGATAATGGCGAGGTTGGAGTAAATGCCTTCGGCGACCTCTTCGGAAATTTCGATGTTGATGGCGGGTTGCTGGGGCTGGTTTTTATTGTCAGGCATGGTCAAGCGCTTGAAATGTGAATATTATCGGGTTGAATTTTTTTGCGGGGGGCAAAATTACCGGAAAAAGCGACGCGGGCATCTGCCGGCTTGTTCAAAATCGAACAAGATCGTGCAAAATGACGAAGCCGATAATACCTGCCGGCACGAAGAAAATTTTCATTTGCAACTGGGGAAAAACCGCAACGCTGAACAGGGCGCCCAGCAAAAAACTGAACATAATGATGATGCGCAGCAGGGCCTCGCGTTGCACCAGGCGGCGTTTTTCGCCTTCCGAGTGAAAAATCTCGGCAATATCCACGCCAAGTTCGTTCACCACCCCGGTAATCTGGCTGGCCTTGATGAGCGAAGAGGTGGTCAGGCTGACCATGGCGTTTTGAATGCCGATGGCAAAAAGCATCAGGGCCGGGAAAGTAAGCGGGTGCAGAACACCCGTTTCGTCTTTGGGGTGGGAAGCGCCGACAAAAACGAACAGGCCGATCACGGTCAGCAGGGGCAGCAGGTGAAGGTAGCGGCGTTTGAGCAGTTTTTCCCGCTCTACGCACCAGCCTGCAAAAAAACCGCCGAGAAAAAAGGCGAACAGCCACAAAAAGATCGAACCGGCCGTGTCAAAATGCCCTTCGTACAAACGCTGGGCAATCTGGGGCAACAAGCCCGTAATATTGGTCACCACGACCGAAAACGTCATCAGGCCGGCATATATGACGATCCCCGAACTGAACGGGTACACAAAAGAGTACATCATTTTCACCGGAAACGACTGCCGCCGGGTCCGTGACCGGTGGCCAGGTTCCTGTAACTTCTGGATCAAAAGCCATTTGCGATAGTCCATCATACCAGGGGATATAAAAAATCAGGCGCGGATTTGTTCCGAAATAAACGACAGCCCGGCAGATTTACGACTTTTGCGGCGCCCCATTTTTTCCTTTTTCAAGCGCCCGTTACCATGACCACCTGGCTTTCCATCCCGCACGACTCCGATTTCAGTATTCACAACCTGCCCTTCGGCGTATTCCGCCATAGCGACGGCCATGCCCGCGCCGGCATCGCAATCGGCAATCATATTGTCGATCTGGCCGCCGCCGCGGAAGCCGGTTTGTTTGGCAAGCGCCGTTTTTTTAAAAAAATCTTCCAGCAGCCGGTACTCAACGATTTTATCGCTCTCGGCAAGCCGGTCACCGGCCGCGTGCGCCGCAAGGTACAGGAATGGCTGACCCAGCCCCAGCGCCCCGCCGAAGCGGACCAACTGCTCGTCGACCGCCTCGGCGCCACCCTCCTGATGCCGGTACACGTACCCAATTACACCGATTTTTACAGCAGCATAGAACACGCCACCAACGTCGGCAAAATGTTCAGGCCCGACAATCCCTTGTTGCCCAACTGGCGCTGGCTGCCCGTCGGCTATCACGGCCGCGCTTCTTCGGTGGTCGTCAGCGGTACCCCGATCCGGCGGCCGCACGGCCAGATTGTGCCCAAAGGCGAAGAAAAACCTGTTTTTTCGGCCAGCCGCCAGCTCGACTTCGAACTGGAAGTGGCGTTTGTCATCGGCAAGGAATCGACGCTTGGCGAACCCATCCCTGCCGGCAAGGCCGACGAATTTATTTTCGGATTGCTGTTGTTCAACGACTGGAGTGCCCGCGACATCCAGCGCTGGGAATACGTGCCACTGGGGCCGTTTCTGGGCAAAAACTTCGGCTCCTCCGTATCGCCCTGGATTGTTCCGCTCGAAGCGCTCAAACCGTTCAGGGTAAAAGGCCCGAAGCAAAACCCCGCCCCGCTCGACTACCTGCGAACAAGCGGCGCCCGGAACTACGATATCGAACTCGAAGTGGCCATACGCCCCGAAAACGGCCCTGAAACCGTGGTGAGCCGTTCCAATTTCAAATACCTCTACTGGAACATGGCTCAGCAACTGGCCCACCACACGGTGAACGGCTGCAACGTGCAGGTCGGCGATCTCATGGCCTCGGGCACTATCAGCGGCCCCGAGCCGGGCAGCTACGGCTCCCTGCTCGAACTGTCGTGGGGTGGGCAAAAACCGCTGACCATGACCGACGGAAGCACCCGAACCTTCCTGCTCGACGGCGATTCGGTCGTCATTCGGGGCTGGGCCACCCGGGAAGGCCGGCGCGTCGGGTTTGGAGAAGTGGGCGGACAAATTTTGGGCAGTTAAAAGAAGAAGGCCTTGAAATGCGGAAAGCCGATTACTTTTGTTTTCGGCTCCTTACTCCAGTTTTTATTTTGTTGAAAAAGCAAAGAAATGCCGGGCGGCAATTCCACCGGCCTTTCGGTCATCCAACAGCATCAATCTGCCCGCCCATGCGTATCATTCTGACTGTCCTTTCGCTCGCCCTCCTGCACCTGTCCGGCTACGCCCAATCTTCGTACACCGAAACGATGGGCAACGTGTCCGGCATCGTTACCATAGCTCAACACGAAGCAGCAAACGCTTTCGATATCGATCTGCTGACCTATTCCGGCTCGGGCGACGTGCGCAACAGCGCGCCTTCTACGGGCTATCCGGGCGCTTCGGGCGGGGCCAACGCATTGCTCAACGCACAGTTTGAAGACCTGGTTGTGACGGGCCTCACCCCCAATCAGGCCTGCGTTTCGATGACGCTCAGCTTCGGCATCCGGAAATCGCGCAACAACGAGAACGGTTCCGGCTTTTCCGTGGAATACAGCCTCGACGGCGGCGGCAGCTGGACCTCGGCAGGTACCTTTACCCTTCCGACAGGCGCAGGCACCATCGGATGGTACCAGCGTACGCTGAGCGGCTTGCCGGGCAATTGTAATGCTTTCCGCTTCCGCAAAACCAGTTTCAATCCGGGTTCTTCGTTCCGCGTCGACGACATCATCATTCAGGGCAACGGAGCCGGCTGTTCGCTGCCCATCGAACTCGCGGTATTTGAAGCCAGAGCGGGCGCCGATCGCAGCGTCGATCTGCACTGGGCCACCGCCAGCGAAATCAACAACGACTTTTTCACACTCGAACGCGCTACGGACCTCAGCAGCTTCGCTCCCATCGGCAGGGTAGAAGGCGCAGGCACCACCGCGGAATGGCGTGACTATTATTTTCAGGACAACAACCCGGCCCCCGGTCGCAATTATTATCGCATTAAACAGACGGATTTCGACGGCAAATTCACGTACAGCCCCGTGCGCAGCGTCAATTTCCCGAAAGAAGACCAGGTTTTGCTGTTCCCTTCGCCGGCACTCGACAAAGTACAGGTTCGCCTGAAAGAAATACCCGCCGAGCCTGTTCGCTGGGAAGTTTTCGATGCAGCCGGCCGCCTGGCCAAAACCGGCGAATGGACAAGCGAAACCACCGATTTCGATCTGGATATACGCGAGCTCCCTGCCGGCGCCTGCGTGCTGCGCCTTACCATCGGCCGCCAGGTGCTGGTCAAACCTTTTACCAAACAGTAAGCCGCCTGGGGTGTTTGGTGGATTATTATGCTTCGCCACATACTTTTTGACAACGACGGCACGATCGTCGATTCGGAGATTATTGCCGTAAGGCTTATGTTGCGCCACCTGGCTGCGCTGGGGGTTCATCTCAACGAACGCGAATACAGCCAGCGTTTCCCCGGCCTGCTCGAACGCGATATCGTGGGCATCCTTACCCGCGAACACGCCATCGAGTTTCCTCCCGATTTTTTGCAGCGCCTGCGCGAAGAACACGTGCAGGCTTTCCAGCGCGAGCTGCGCGCCATCCCGGGCATGAGCAGCCTGTTTCGCCGCCTGCGTATCCCGAAAAGCATGGTGTCCAACGGAAGCGTCAGGCATGTCGAGCGCAGCTTGCGCCGTGTGCGGCTTCGCCATGCGCTCGACGGGCATATTTTTTCGGCCGAGCACGTGCAACGCCCCAAACCGCACCCTGATGTGTACCAGCTGGCCCTCGATACCCTGCGCCTCCAGCCGCACGACGTGCTGGTGGTAGAAGACAGTCCGACCGGCGTTGCGGCAGCCAAAAGCGCCGGCCTGCGCGTGGTCGGGTTTCTGGGCGCCGCCCACGTCTTCGACGGACACGGCGAAAAACTGCTGTCGCACGGCGCCGACTGGCTGGCCAACGACGCCAGGTCGCTGGGCCGGATTCTGGCCGAACACGGCGCCGTATGAGTTCTATTATTGATGAACCAGCCGAAAGCAGGCTTGTTGTGCGGAAAACCAGCTTCTCAACATGATACGATTCCAGCTATTTTTACTTCTTCTGCTGTCGGGTTGCGCCGGCCCGCTTTGGGCTCAATATGCCCTTGGCCACAAAACACAGGTGTTCAACGACCCGGCCCGCAACAACCGCGCGGTATCCGCAGAAATCTATTATCCTGCCACCGCGGCGGGCGACGACCAGGCTTTGGCTGCCGGGGTGTTTCCTGTCGTCGTGTTCGGCCACGGTTTCGTCATGAGCACGGGGGCTTATCTCAACGTTGCGGAAGCCCTGGCGCCCGCAGGTTTTGTGGTATGCCTGCCCTCGACAGAAAGCGGATTTGCGCCCGGTCACGACAATTTCGCCCGGGATCTTGCCTTTTTAGCCGCAACCATGCAGGCGGAAGGCGCCTCTATCGGCAGCTTCTGGCAAGGGCACATTGCCAACCGAACGGCGCTCATGGGGCATTCCATGGGCGGCGGGGCGGCCCTTCTGGGCACGCCGCTGTACGCAGGCATCACCGCCACAGCGGTTTTTGCGCCGGCAGAAACCACCCCGAGCGCCATCGGCGCCTGCGCGCAAATTCAAAATCCCGTGCTGATGTTCACCGGATCGCAGGATTGCATCACGCCCACGGCCAACCATGCCGGACCGATGTTTGCCGCGCTCGATTCTGTTTGCAAAACGCATGTGGACATCACTGGCGGCAACCATTGCTATTTCGGCGACTACAATTTCAACTGCAACTTCGGCGAGACAACGACGGGGTGTTCTCCGGGCATCAGCCGCGAGCAACAGCATGAAAAAGTGTTTGCCCTGCTGCTTCCCTGGCTGCGCTTTTACCTCTACGACCAGGCCGATCAATGGGCTGTGTTTCAGGAAAAACTCGGCACGACGGAAGGCCTGGTCGTGACCCAGGATTGCCCGACCGCAACAGCCGCACCCTCGCCGGCCACCCCGATTACGCTGCGCCTGTCTCCCAATCCGGCCCTTCGGGAGCTGCTGGTGCAAACCAGCGGACAGTTGGAAGCCCCGCCTTCCGGATTTACCGCCATCGATTCAGCCGGGCGATCCTGCGAACTGTCCTTTCAGGCCTTGTCGGAAGGGTGGATGCTGGATGTCTCGGCCTTGCCGCCGGGTTTTTACCATCTGCGAATGCGATCGAAAAAAGGGGAAATCCGTGCAGGATTTATAAAAAATTGAGGGGATGACAAAATAGTGACATCCCGACAGCAACCTATCGGGCGCATCCTGCGTTCTAATGTTAGTTTTCATTTGGTTTTTTGGGGTTTATGCCGTCGGAGGCGAAAGCATTCCGGCGGCAATTTTTTTGCCCGTACCCACGGCCGGATAAAAAAACAGGCGTCATCGGGCATGAGCTCGATGACGCCTGTTGCATGTTTTCAAGTTCTGCGAATCAGGCTTCTTTAAGCATTTTATTGCCAAAAATGAGCAGCAGGAGCAGGAGAAACGTCAGGATAAGCATTGGATTAATTGTTTTTGGTGAAATAAATCAGGGCAACAAATTCAGATTAATTAACGCTGCAATTTAAATTTTTGATGCCCCCGGAGTAGTTGACGTTTGGTTAAAAACTGGCAAATACTCCGTTAATTCCTCAGCACGGGTGCTGCTTGTCCTGCTGGCAAAAACCAGGCCAGTAAAAGTGAAATTTTCATCACATGACGTTTTTTGCCAAAATGAGCCAAATTCGTTATTGCTGTTTTTCCCGGCCTGCGATCAGCTGAATGATCAGGCTGACGCCCATCACCAGTCCGCAGCCCAGCGGGTTGTACCAGAGGTACGCATTTTTGTCAACAGCGAAAAAACAGTACAACACCGCTGTCTGCGCCACCAGAGCGGCCCAGAAAACAGCCTTAGCCCCGACTTTTTTCAGAAAAAACGCGGTAAAAAATATCCCCAGCAGGGTGCCGTAAAACAAAGAGCCGATCATATTGACGGCCTGTATCAGGTTGTCGGAAAGCCGCACGAAAGTGGCGAACAGCATGATTACGGCGCCCCAGAAAACCGTTGACCAACGTGCTACCCGCATGTAGTGGGTGTCATCGCGGCCTTTCACAATCGATCTTCGATAAATATCGGACACCGAGGCGGCCGCCAGCGCATTGATTTCGGAAGAGGTGGTGCCCCAGGAAGCGCAAAAGATCATGGCCAGCATCAGGCCGATCAGGCCGGTGGGGATATGGTTCATGACGTAATTGATAAAAATATAGTCGCGGTCTTTCGGATCACTTTGCGGCAATGCCTCTTTGGCTACCTGAACGGCATTGTTGTGCAGGGCGACGCCCTGTTGTTCCAGTTGCCGGATATCGCGGCCGGCGGCGGCGGCCTGTTCGTTTTGTCCGGCCGACCAGGCGTCGGTCAGGCGTTGCAGGGCAGCCTGTTTTTGCACAAACAGCGTGTCGGCCCGGCGTTCGAGCGCCTGCATATCCGGTTCGCGGTCGGTTTGGGTTATTTTGACCCGATTGGCTTCATTAAAATACAGGGGCGGCCGGGTGTACTGGTAAAATACAAACACCATGACCCCGACCGAAAGCACCAGGAACTGCATCGGGATTTTGACCAGGCCGTTGAACATCAAGCCCATGCGGCTTTCGCGCAGCGAACGTCCCGACAAATAACGCCCGACCTGGCTCTGATCGGTGCCAAAATAGGAGAGAAACAAAAAGGTGGCGCCCAGAACGCCCGACCAGATATTGTAGCGGTCGTGCCAGTCGAAGCTCCAGTCAACGACCTGCGTTTTGCCGGTCACGCCGGCGATTTGCCAGGCCTCGCTCAGCCCGACATGCTCGGGCAACTGATTGAGCACCAGCACAAAAGCCAGCATCAAGCCGCCCATCATGACCGCCATTTGCAGCTCCTGCGTACGGCTGACCGCCGCTGCGCCGCCGGTAGAGGTGTAAAAAATGACGAAGGCCGCCATCAGGAAATTGGTGAAAGCGAGGCTCCATCCGAACACGGCCGACAGGATAATACTCGGCGCATAAATGCTGATAGCGGCCGACACACCCCTCAAGACAAGGAAGATGGCGGCCGTAAGGGTCCGCATCCGCACATCGAAGCGCTCTTCGAGGTATTCGTAGGCGGTGGTGACGCGCAGGCGGTAATAGATGGGCAGCACGAACAGGACCAGAATGGTCATAGCGATCGGCATGCCGAAATAAAATTGCACGAATTGCATCCCGTCGGCGTAAGCTTGCCCAGGGGTACTGAGGAAGGTAATGGCGCTGGCCTGTGTGGACATAACGCTGAGCCCGATCGTCCACCAGGGGAGGTCGCGATGCCCGGTCAGGTAATTGTGGCTGCCGCGGACGTGGCGGCTTTTCCACATGCCGTACAGCACGATTAGGGCCAGCGTGACGACCAACACGACCCAGTCGAGAATTTTCATGCTTTTGATTTGACAGGTTAGACAGACAACAGGATAGAAAGACCGCTATTAAACCAACAGGATGCGGCCCCGGTTTTTTAAAGAGAAAAATAAAGAATCACCCCCAACACCAGAATAAATATGAGCCAGGAAAGCAGTCCGAAGCTGTTTTCCCGCCAGATGTTGAACATCTTTTCCATGGCGTTGCGCCAGTCGAGTTCGCGGCCGCCGGCCCGGGTGGCGGGTTCGTGCAGCATGATGAAATAGCGGCGCTGGTTTTTGCGGCCCTGGTCGCCGTGTTTGGTGAGCACGAGGAAATCGTTGTTGAGGAAGCGCAGGTCGAACAGTTCGCTTTTACCGGCGATCTCCAGAATGAGGGTGTTGTAAACGCCGAGTTTTTTCCAGGTTCCCTTGGCGATATTGCCGTCGACGACCAGCATGTATTCGCCTCCGGGGTTAAAAATATGCAGGATGGCTTCGTGAAATCCTTCGGCATCGCGCAGTTCCTTCCAGCGTTTGCCGAGCCAGAATTTTTCCTCGCGCAAATCCTCGCCGTACTGCCGCACTTTGGGAATAATAAAATCCAGATGCTGGTCGAGGTCGCCCAGGTCGCTCGGAAGTTCCGGGCTGAATGCGCGCGATATTTCTGCGATGAGAGATGCCATAACGCTGTCGTTGTTTTCGGCAACAAGTCTTAAGCCGTTGCAAATATCTGTCAGGAAAACCGGACAACCGCCATTCCGTCTTCGGTCGGGCAAAATTCGTCAAAATTGTCTGCTGGCAAACCTGCCGGGATTTTTGCAGTTTTGCCGCCATGAAACACGTGCTTATGGCCAATGGCCGGCAAATCGTCACGCAAATCAACGGTCGCGCAGGCAAACTGCCCCTGGTGCTGCTCCACGGCTTTTGCGAGGATCATTCGGTCTGGGATTCTTTTTTGTCATTACTCAAAGGGTTGCGCGTCATTCGGGTCAATTTACCCGGCTTCGGCGGCTCCGAACTGCCGGCCAGCCCGGGCATGGATAGTTATGCAGACGCGGTGTGCGCCGTGCTGAACGACCTCGGGATCAGCCGTTGCGTCATGGTCGGCCATTCGATGGGCGGCTATACCACGCTGGCTTTTGCCGAAAAATACCCCGAACGACTGGCCGGTTTCGGCTTGTTTCATTCGCACAGCCTGCCCGACGGGCCGGTGCAAATCGAGAACCGGCTGCGCGGTATCGCTCTGCTCGAGGAGGGCAAAAAAGCGGCGTATGTGGCGCAATTATTTCCCACATTGTTTGCGCCCGAGTTTGCGCGCCTGCATCCCGAATTGGTCGCTCAACTCGTAGCGCGGGGCCGCCGGCAGTCAACGGAAGGTATCATTGCGGCCTTGCAAGGCATGATGGAACGCCCCGACCGCACGGCGGTGCTGGCAGCGGCGAAGGTTCCGGTACTTTTTTTGCTCGGCGAACTCGACCATTTCGTGCCAGCTGCGCATCGGGAAATCATGCTGCCCTTGCCTTCGCTGGCCCATATTCATTTGCTGCCCGGCGTAGCGCACATGGCCATGTTCGAAGCCCCCGAACAAGCCGCCGCGATCGTAAAGGAATTCTACCTGGCTTGCCAGAAATATTGATATTTGACGAACTTCCGTGAATCCGGTCTTGCTCATACTTGCCATTTTGCCGGGCCTGGCCATCAGCTACGTGATGTTCAGGCTCGACAAATACGAACGCGAACCGTTCGGGGCGCTGGTATTTTGCTTTATCCTGGGCGCCGCTCTGACCATGCCGGCGGTGTGGGCCGAACGCTGGGCTTTCCACCGCGCAGGACCGCAGAGCGACTATTCGATCATGCAGGTGCTGTGGCTGTCTTTTGGCGCCGTTTCGCTTAATGAAGAACTGCTGAAGTTCGGCGCGTTGCGCCTGCTGGTTTTTCCGCAGCGTTTTTTCAACGAACCCATCGACGGCATTGTGTACGCCGTACTGATCGCCATGGGCTTTGCCACGCTGGAAAACCTGTTGTATGCCGATCGTTTCGGCTTGCCGACGGTGGTCTTGCGCACCTTCACAGCCGTGCCCGCCCATCTGGCGTTTGCCATCGTTCAGGGCTATTATTTCGGCCTCGCCAGGTTCAACCCGAAAGGGCGTACGCGGCTGTTGGCCAAAGGTTTTGTTCTTGCCGTACTGTTGCACGGCGCCTACGACGTACTGATCCTGCAACACTGGTTCGACTGGCTTTTCGTGCTGGCGACCATCGCCTTGTACCTCGTGCTTTATTACGTCAGCCGCATGGTCAAGGAACACCTGTCCAATTCTCCTTTCAAATAACATTCAAGCCCGCAACAGCCGGTTCCGTGCCGCCTGAGCGAATCTTCAAACCATCCGACGCCCCCCTTGCTCCACATATTCGGCATACGACACCACGGGCCCGGCTCGACCCGCAGCCTGCTGCAAGCCCTCGAAACACTGGCTCCGGACATTGTGCTGGTGGAAGCGCCCGCCGACGCCGAATCGCAGGTGTCGTGGATCGCTCATGAGCAAATGACGCCGCCCGTGGCACTGCTGATCTACAACCCCAAAATGTTGTCGCAGGCGGCTTTTTACCCTTTTGCAGAATTTTCACCCGAATGGCAGGCCATGCGGTATGCCCTGCGGGAAAAAATCCCGGTCCGCATGATGGACCTGCCCATGAGCATCGGTTTTGCCCAGCCGGATCGGCCGGAAAAAACGCCAGGCGGCAGACGTTACGACCCGTTTACCGAACTGGCGGGGCTGGCCGGTTATTCCGATCCCGAGCGCTGGTGGGAAGCCGCCGTCGAACGGCAACATCCTGAAGCGCGGCAGGGCGATATTTTTGATGCCATACTGGAACTCATGCGCGCCCTGCGGGCAGCCAAAAACCAGACGGAAAGCCCGGAGACCTTGCTGCGGGAAGCCCACATGCGCCAAACCATCCGTACTGCGCAAAAAGAAGGCTTTGAACGCATCGCGGTGGTCTGCGGCGCCTGGCACGGGCCGGCGTTGGCCGATACGCCGCAGGTCAAGGCAGCAAGTGATACGGCTTTGTTGAAAGGTTTGAAAAAAATCAAAACCGAGGCGACCTGGATACCCTGGTCTTTCGAACGACTGGCGCGCCAGAGCGGGTACGCCGCCGGGGTAGTAGCGCCTTTTTGGTACCGCATTCTTTATCAAAACACAACGGCTCCTGCCACCGAATGGCTGTCGCTCGCCGCGAGGCTTCTGCGCGAACACGGCCTCGACACCTCTTCTTCCCACGTCATCGAGGCCGTCCGCCTGGCCGAAAGTTTGTCGCACCTGCGCCGCACGGCCCAGCCGGGCATCGACGAGCTGCGGGAAGCGGCCGTCACCGTGCTTTGCGAAGGCGCGGAAAAACCGGTCGAACTGATCGAACGCGAGCTGGTGGTGGGCGATGTGCTGGGCGCCGTGCCCGATCAGACGCCCGTACCGCCCCTGAAAGCGGATTTTGAAGCCCAGGCCAAAAGCTGCCGGCTGGAACGCAGCAGCCAGGAGAAAAGCCTGCACCTCGACCTCCGCGAACCCGCGCAGCTGCGCAAGAGCCAGCTTCTCCATCGGCTGCTGCTACTGGGTATTCCCTGGGGAAAAACGGAGGAGACGGGAAGCGGCAAACAAGGCAGTTTTCATGAAAACTGGACCATCGGCTGGCAGCCAGAGTATGAGATCCGGCTCATTGAAGCCGGCGCCTGGGGCAACACGATTGAGGAAGCGGGCAACCAAAAAGCCCGGCGCCAAATCGCCCTCTCCGAGCACCTGCCGGGGTTGACGGCCCTGCTGGGCCAGCTGCTCAAGGCCGATCTGGGCCCGCCCATTCCTTTGCTGCTGGAAAAACTCCGCGAAACCGCCGCCCTCTCCCGCGATACAATGGTGTTGGCCGACGCCATTCCGCCGCTCGTGGAAGCCTTGCGCTACGGGCATGCCCGCCAGCTCGACCTCGGCGCCGTGGAAATGCTGCTCGACGGTCTGATTCCCCGGTTTTGCCTGCAATTGCCCGGCGCCAGTACCGGCCTCAGCCCCGAAGCAGCGGCCGAAATATTGCCCAGAATACTGGCCGTCAACCGGGCAATCGACCTGCTGCAGCACACGGGGCATCGTCAGGCCTGGCACAGCAGTTTGTCGGCCGTGGCCGGTCATCCCGGGTCGGCGCCGTTGTTGTCGGGGTTGAGTCGCCGATTGCTGTTCGATCAGGGACTTTCCTCGGCCGAAGAAGCGGCGGCGGCGCTGCATTTCTGGCTTTCTCCGGCGCAAGCGCCGGGCGAGGCAGTCGGCTGGCTGGAAGGTTTTTTACAAGGCAGCGGCCTGCTGCTCATACACCATGCGGCGTTGCGCGAGTTGCTGGACGCCTGGTTGAGCGAGTTGCCGGAAGGGCTGTTTCGCGAACAATTGCCCTTGTTGCGCCGTACGTTCAGCCGTTTTACCGGCCCGGAACGCGAAAAATTGCTCGATCTGGCCCGAACAGGCCCGGGCGCCACGCAGGCTGCGCAGGCGCAAGCAGCCGACAGTCCGGCCTGGGATGCCGGCAGGGCAGCGGAACTGATGCCGTTGCTGCGGCAAATTTTTCAGGATTGACTGCCGGAACGCGCCTTCTTTCGGTAGCTCAGGGGTGTTTCACCCGTGGCTTTTTTAAAAAATTTGCCAAAATGGGAGGGGTTGGCGAACTGCAGCTTTTCTCCGATCCGCGCCACGTCTTCGTCGGTATGGGCCAGCATTTTTTGAGCTTCCTCTAGCAGGCGCGCCGAAATAAATGCGCTGGCACTCAGGCCGGTACTGTCTTTTACCGAGTCGTTGAGGTGCCCGGGGGTAATGTCCATCAGGCGGGCGAATTCGGCCACTGTACGGTGGGTCAGGAAATGCCGGTCGAGCAATTGCCTGAATTTTGCCGCCAGTTGCGCCGCGCGCGACACCCGCCGGGCAATTTCAACCGGTTGGCCGACGGCGAGCTGGCATTTGTACAACAAAATGCCGAGCAGTTGTTGTAAAACGAATGCCTGGGGCTCCGGGCCGGGATGGTGCAACTCCTGCCACATCATTTCCATCACGCGCCACAAATCGTCAAAAACGGCTTTGGAGACTGGGCAAACGGGCTCGGCGCCGGCGTCGAACAAGGCCAGCGCTGCTTCGGGCCGGTCGGCGGCGGCAGGCAAAAAACGGGGCGTGAAATACAGGGAAAAGCCCTTGCCCCGCTTGTCGCGGAGCGGTGAAAAAACGCGACCCGGGCCCACAAAGACAAGGGCAGGGCCGCTGGTCTCCTGCCCTTCGGCCGGAAAAGCGCTCAGCAGGGTGATCTCATAAAACTGCTTGCCGAAAGGCCACAGGCGTTGAATCGCCGAGTAATCGCTGAACAGGTAGCGCGGTTGTACGTGGCAATCGGGATGTGCGGCTGAATCGGCCTGGGCGCTGGCTTGCAGCCAGTCGTCGATCGTGGAAAAAAGGCGTGCGGTTGGGGTGTTGTTGTTCACGGCGAATAAAAACCGGCGATGGCCGGTCGTGCAAAGGTCAGGCTCTTTTGGACAAAAATCGGCGCAAATTGCGTTGTTGTATGCCGGCGTGCTATTTTCCGGCACAAAATCACCGCATATTCTATGAAAACTGCTTTTGCCGGGCTTTTCTGGCTCCTGACTTTTTCGCTCACAGCGCAGCGATTGCCGCAGGTCAACCTGCTATATTTCACCCTGAACAAACAGGCTGACGGCAGCTGGCAGCCTTCCGGGGCCCGTTTTTTGAACGCCTTTAATCCGCGGGGCTACAACAACCAGCCCTGTTTTTTCCCTTCGGGTGAAATTTACCTGACCGTGCAGGAAGCCTCGGATACTTCTCAAACCGACATTTTTGCCCTTGATCTCGCCCTGAGCACCCGCAGCCGGGTGACGGCCACGCGCGAGTCCGAGTTTTCGCCCACCCCCATGCCTGGTGGACGGCAATTGTCGGTTGTCAGGGTCGAATCGGACAACCGTCAGCGGCTATGGGCCTTGCCGCTCGACCGCTCGAACGGCGGTTATCCGGTGTTTCCCGACCTTGGCAACGTGGGCTATCATTGCTGGCTGCGCGACACCCTTTGCGCGCTTTACCTCGTGGGAGAAGACAACGAACACCCGGACAAACTCGTGCTGGCAGGCACCAAAAGCCAGAAACCGCTGTGGATCGCGTCCAAAATCGGGCGTTGCCTGCTCAAAACACCCGACGACAAACTGGCTTACGTGCAAAAAGCCACCGACCAGACCTGGTTTTTGAAAACCTATGACCTGCGTGCCCAGAAATCGGACATCGTGGTCAAAACCCTGCCCGGCAGCGAAGACTTCGTTGTGCTCCCCGACGGCACCTACCTGGCCGGCAACGGCCCGAAATTGTACCAGTACAAACCGGGCGTGCAAACCGACTGGAAAGAAATTGCCAATCTGAGCCGTTACGGCGTGAAAAAAATCACCCGGCTGGCCTATGGCAAAGACAACCGGCTGGCTGTGGTGGTGGAATAGCTTACGCGATCTGTTCGCTGATCATACCAAAGCGCCGCTCGCGTCTTTGATAGTTGAGAATGGCTTCGAACAACTCTTTTCTGCCGAAATCGGGCCAGAAGACGGGGGTAAAATACAATTCGGCGTAGGCGATCTGCCAGAGCAGGAAGTTGGAAATGCGGGTTTCGCCGCTGGTGCGGATCAGCAGTTCGGGGTCGGGAATACCGTGGGTGCTTAGGGCATTTTCGAAAACCGACTCGTCGATATCCTGCGGGCGCAGGGCGCCGGCGGCGGCTTGTTCGGCGAGGCGGCGCGCAGCGCGCAGGATTTCCCATTTTGCCGAATAGTTGAGGGCGAGCACGAGGGTAAGGCGTGTGTTGTTGCGGGTTTGCTCCATACCTTCAAGCAAAGCCCGGTAGCTGTCGCCGGGCAGGGCTTCCAGGTCGCCGATGGCCATCAGGCGCACCCCGTTTTTGTTGAGCGAGCGTATTTCGCCTTTGATGGTCTCGACCAGCAAGCCCATCAGTGCGGTTACTTCGGCAGGCGGGCGGCTCCAGTTTTCGGTACTGAACGCATAGAGTGTCAGGTATTTAACACCGATTTCAGCGGCGGCTTCGGTCACTTCCCGAACGCTTTTGACGCCGCTGCGGTGCCCCAGTACGCGGGGCATGCCTTTTTGCTTGGCCCAGCGGCCGTTGCCATCCATGATGATGGCGATGTGTTGCGGAACTTTGTCGGGAATAATTTGTGATTTTAGCTCGGTCATGTCAACGGAGTTTGCGCCTGCGGGTCTTTCTTAAAGACTTTTCGATCAAGCTGACAAAAGTACGGGATTACGGTCTTGCATTTTTTCCCAATTTGCACGCTGAATTTTTAAAAAACAACCCACTTTCGCTGAAAACAACCGCTTAATTTATTCTTCCATGCACAAAGACGTTCGACGCCGCTACAATGCCGCCTTTACGCCTGAAAAATACGAGGCATTTTTACACACCGTCAACACTACCTACGGCGAGCCGGTCACCTTTCGGGTGGCGGAAACACCAGTGTTTGTCCCCCGCGAGCTGAAAGCCCGCATGCTGAAAGGGGTGAACGACATCTGCGAGGTTATAACCCGGCCCGATTTCCGCGACAAAAGCGCGGCGGCCATCCCCGCGCACCTCAATGTGCCCAACGAAGCCGACCATACCGTCTTTTTGCAGCTCGATTTCGGCATCTGCCGCGATGCGGATGGCAACCTGACCCCACAGCTGATTGAAATGCAGGGTTTTCCTTCACTCTATATGTTCCAGCACCTGCTTGCCGAGAGCTACCGGCAGCATTTCGATATTCCGGCCGATTTTCACCACCTCTTCGGCGGTATCGACGAAAATGAATACCTCGACCTGCTGCGCCAGGTCATCGTGGGCGGAAGCCGCCCCGAAAATGTCATTCTGCTCGAAATAGAGCCGGAAAAGCAAAATACCCGCATCGACTTCTGGGGCTGCGAAAAACACCTGGGCATCAAAACCCTTTGTCTGAGCAAATTGCGCCGCGAAGGCCGCGACCTGTACTACCTCGACGACCAGGGCCGGCGCATCGGGGTGGAGCGAATCTACAACCGCATCATCTTCGACGAACTCGAAAAACGCGCCGACCTGCCCCGCGAATGGGACATGTTCAGCGAAGTGAATGCCGAATGGGTGGGCCACCCCAACTGGTTTTTCCGCATTTCCAAACACACGCTGCCTTTCCTGAAATCCGACTTCGTGCCGGAAACGCTTTTTGTCAGCGAGCTCAAAAGTATTCCCGACGACCTCGAAAACTGGGTGCTCAAGCCCCTGTTTTCCTTCTCGGGGCAAGGCGTCATGGTCAATATCACCCGCGAAGACGTGGAAAAAGTGGACGACCCCTCCAATTTCATTCTCCAGCGCAAGGTGGAATACATCGCCGGCATCGAAACACCCAACCCCGAAGAGCCGAGCAAGTGTGAAATCCGCATGATGCTGCTCTGGGACAAGGACTGGGCGGCGCCCCGACTCGTCAACAACCTTGTCCGCATAAGCAAAGGGGAAATGGTGGGCGTCCGCTACAACAAAGGGAAAGACTGGGTGGGCGCCAGTTTGGGATTTTTTGAGCCGTAAACCATGCTTTTTTACACCACCCGCATCGAAAACGGGCTTGCTTTCCTCGACGAAGAAGAAAGCCGGCACCTGCTTACCGTACTGCGCCGCCAGCCTGGCGACCGCCTGGAACTAACCGACGGCAAAGGCCATTTTTATACGGCCGAACTCGTGGAAACCGGCAAAAAAGGCGCCGTGGCGCGTATTCTGGACACCAGACCCGCGCCGCTGGAGCGCCCGGCACGCCTGCACATCGGCATTGCGCCGACCAAACAAATGGAGCGGCTCGAATGGTTTTTGGAAAAAGCGACGGAAATCGGGATCGACGAGATCACGCCCTTGCTCTGCAAGCGTTCGGAGCGCGACACAGTGCGGCTCGACCGGCTGGAAAAAATCCTCGTTTCAGCCATGAAACAATCACTGCGCGCCCGGCTGCCCCGCCTGAACCCGATGACGCCCGTCAAAAAAGTGCTGGAAAATGCCGTGGAAGCGCAAAAATGCATCGCCTGGTGCGCGCCCGAACCCCTGCCGCACCTGAAAAACACCTTGCGTGGGGAGTTGGACACCCTTGTCCTGATTGGTCCGGAAGGCGATTTTACCCCAGAAGAAGTGGCGCTTGCTTTGGAAAAAGGATTTACCGGGGTAAGCCTCGGCAGTGCGCGATTGCGAACAGAAACCGCCGGGCTGCTGGCGGTAGCAGCCGTGAATTTGAAAGATTGAGGCGGGTTGATACAGATCGATCAACCCGCCCCAATCTCCTTATTTCAGGTAATTGTCCTGGAAGAACTCCCTGTAACCGTCGAGGGTTTTGTTTTTGAGTACCCGCCGGTAGTTTTCCTGGGTTATGACAAAAAACTCTTTGGAGTACGTCTTTTTAGCCTCGCCGAGAAAATCCTTTTTGTCTTTCACCTCGTTGAGGTAGCGCATGGCCTGTTCCTTGTTGTCGAATTTTCGGATAACGACGATAGGCGTATTGGTGTCGGTACCCAGGAAAATATTGGAAATGCGCAGTTGTTCCGTCTTGTGGAATTCGCGGTTGTAGTCGGCGATGGACGCTTTAACGTCGTCGAGTTTGACATCGGCGCCGCTGAGGGCCACGATAAAGTAGTGGAGTTTGTCGTCTTCGAGGGTGAAGGCATCGTCCATCGGGGTTTTCTGCTCGTTCTTTTTCTTGTCATCCACTTCAAAGCCCTTGCAGGAGAGCAGGCGGGCGATTTCCTTGGCCCGGGTTGCTTCGGCGCTTTCGGGGTATCGGCCGATCACTTCGCCGAGCGCTTTGCAGTATGCGTCGTTGCCTTGCAAATTGCCGATACAAAGTGCGCTGAGCAGCGAAAACTTTGGCATGAGTGGATTGGTTGAGCCGTATTTTTTGGGCGCTTCCAGACAGCGTTCGTAGGCCGTCTGGTATTGTCCGCTCTTGAATTGCGAGTAGGTTTGCTCGTAGTACTCGGTCATTTCGCGTTCGCGGGCCCGCGAGGCATTGAGGAAATTCGGGTCGGTCAGTGCGCGGGTATAGGGGCTGTTCGGGTACTTGCCCACCAGCTTGTCGAGGTAGAATTGCGCTCGTGTCGGGTTGTTCAGGTCCGAAAAATCGAGGTAGCAGTAGTACCACACTTCCTGTTCGTGTTTGGTCGTATCGGGGTATCGCGTCTGGAGATCTTCGAGGGTAATGGCGCTGCGGCGGAAGTTTTCGAGCCGGTCGCGGAAAAGGGTGCCGAGTTTGAACATCGCCTCATAGGTCGCCAGGTGGATGACGGCCAGTTCGGCCTCATTTTTCGGGATACCCTGAAAAATGTTGTTCAATTCGGCGTCGGAGACGGCGTTGGCCTGGGTGCTGTCTTTGGTAGCTGCGTCGTCGGCGTCGCTGGTGACAGCCCGGTTGGAGCGCCGCCAGTTGTCTTCCAGTTTGCGTGTTCCCCATGTCTTGTTGAAGTCTTTTTTACCTTTTTTCAGGAAAGCTTCGTTGTAAAAGTAGAAGTTCGAGGGTTTGGCGCCGGCCTGGGGCGTTGGGGCCTTGGTCGAGTTCTGTGCTTTGGCGGCCTGGGCAGCGGCTTGCGCCTGCGCTTCTGCCTCGCGTTGTTTTTTGATGGTTTTGGCCAGTTCCTTGCGGCCGGCCTCATCCATGTTGTAAATACGAACGATGCTGTCGTTTTCAGCGATGGTCGTGATGAGGCGTGCGATTTCCGTGAGGTTTTTGGAGTAGGTCGTGACGCGGCCGTAGCGTTCGTCGGTGGTCGCCAGTACGGTGAGCGTACTGTCGTAGTAATTTTTCGCCTGCACAAACTCTTCGGCCTCGAAGTAGAGGTCGGCGAGCAGGAGGTAGGATTCGCCGCGTTGCGGGGTGTTGTTCACATTGGCGTTGAGCGACTGGCGCAGGTAGGCGATAGCGTCTTTTTTGCGCTCTTCCTTCAGCGCGATCTCGGCCATTACGAAATAGATCTGGTCGCGGTATTCCTTGTTTTTTTCCTCTTTGGCCATGCGCTCGAGCGATTTGGTCGCTTCGGTACCGCTGGATTTGCCGTTTTCCCAGCCCACTTCGATTTGATGCAGGCGTGCGTTGAACTCCATGTCGTAGGCAGGGCGGCTGCGCAAGACCGTTTCATAGGCGGCATAGGCGTCGTCGTAACGGCCCGAGCGGTCGTACAACTGGGCAAGGATATAGGCCAGTCGCGCGCGGTCCTTTTTCTTGTGGGTCAGCTGGATAGCGCGCGAAAGCGGCTCGATGGCGCGATCGTATTTTTTCTGTTTGATCCAGAGGTACGCTTCGGCCGTGGCCAGGTCGTCTTTGAGGTTTTGCGGGAACCAGGGGTCTTCGTACAGGTCGCGGTAGAGAAATTCCGCTTCGTCGTATTTCTCCCGTGCCGTCAGCGTGCGGCCGTACCAGATCATGGCATTGGGATAAGCTGCCGTGCGTTTCCAGCCCTTTTGGTAGGGATTTATGCCGGTAACCGGCGGCGGCGCATCGTCTTTTTTCTTGGTCTCGGCAGGTTTGGGTTCCGTTTTTTTATCGGGCGTGGCGGGTTTGTCGGCCGGTTTCTTTTTGGCGGAAGATTTCTTCTTCGAAGATTTTTTCTTTTTGGAGCTCTTCTTCTTTTTGGACGATTTCTTCTTCTTTTTCTTCTTGTCGACCGACTCTTTTTTCTTTTTACTGCCTTTTTTCAGCTTGGGCTTGACCTTGTGCGGGTCGTGTTCTTCTTTGATGTACTTGAATGTAGCTTCTGCCGTTTCGTAATCGCGCTTGAGAAACTGCGCTTCTCCGATCATGGTATAGCAGTCGTCGGTCCAGTCGGCCGGGCGGTGCAGGGCGATGGCCTTGGACGATTTGAGAATGACGTTGTCGAGGTCGCCTTTTGCCGGTTGAGGATCTGCCGCGGCATACGGATAGACTTCGAGCAGCTGGTTGTAATTGTCCTTGTACTGCGTCGACTGCTTTTCCATGGTCAGCCGGAGCAGTTCGTCCGCATTGAACCAGTAATTATACTTGGAGGTGAGGTTGTGATAGCCTTTTTTGAACCAGCCGATCTCCTGCTGGCCTTTTTTCTTGTGGGTAACGCAACCGGCAGCCAGCATCAGGACTGCCAATACGAGGGTTATCAGACTAAACTTTTTCATGCGAAAGCGCGGTGCAAGTTGGTATGGGTCAGCCGGACATACAGAACCTCAGCTGAGTCGTTATGGCGCACGGAATGGCAAAAAGGTTGTTTCCCTTCGCGGTTTTTAACAAAAAACCTGTGGTGGTTTTCAGGATTATTTCGGGGGCGAATACTTTTTTACGCGAACTTTGCGGAGTTGGAAAACCGCTCGAAACCCGGAATTTCAGGCCCAAAAAGCGCCGCTATCAACTTAAAGGGATGCAAAAATATTTCGCTTTCATTAAAAAATTCTTCGACTTTTTCCGGCGGCACGGCGACGACGACCGCAGCCTGATGGAAAAGTTGCGGGATAAATACCGGCTGGTCGTTATGAACGACGAAACCTTCGAAGAGGTCACATCGCTCAAACTTTCGCCGCTCACCGTTTACGTATTTTTCAGCTCGCTGGTGGTCGGCACGGCCATTTTTGTAACGCTGCTGATTGTTTACACCCCGCTCAAACGCTACATCCCCGGCTACGGCGACTACAACCGCGATCAGGAAATCGCCGAACTGACGACCAAGGTTGCCGGCCTGGAATCAGAAATCGAGGCGCATCGGCGCTACAACGAGAATTTCCGCAAGATACTCGTCGGCGACCTGGCCGACATGAGCAAGGAAGCTGCGGAAAAACAGGTAATCCCCAGCAACCCGAACGATTCCATTCTGCCCGACGACGTGGACCGCATCCCCGAAGACGACCAGCTGCGGGCAGCCGTGGCCAAGGGCACCTTTTCGTCCGACCCGGCCGTCAATGGCGCCAATGCGTCGGCGCAAATTCTGCCCGGCTCGCGCGATCTGCCGCTGGAGCAAATGTCGTTTATGCCGCCTGTGGCCGGCGAAACGACCTCGCCCTTCGATTTGTCCAAAAAACACTTCGGCATCGACATCGCCGCACCCAAAAACACCGCCGTCAAGGCCGCGGCCGACGGGGTGGTGATCTCCAGCGGCTATACCGTGGAGACCGGTTACAGCATCGCCATTCAACACCCCAACAACGTAGTGACGATGTACAAACACAATTCAGTATTACTCAAACCGGCGGGCGCTTCCGTAAAAGCCGGCGAAGCCATCGCGATCATCGGCAATACGGGTGTGGAGTCGTCGGGGCCCCACCTCCACTTCGAACTTTGGTACCGCGGCCGCGCGGTGGACCCCAGCGATTACATCAATTTTTGACGCCATCGCCTCATTTCTCATTCAGCCAGTCGAATTCGTATTCGGCGCCCAGGTCGTCCAGTACAAAAGGGACCAGGCGCCCGTCGACCTCCCGGTAGGTGCCGGCAACGGGTTTTCTACCGGCAGGTATTTTCTTCAGCAAGGCCGGTGTAGCCGCGCAGGGGCGGATGCCCATCTTGTACTGATGCGGGGTTAACCGGCGGCCGTCGGGGGCATGCAGGGCTAAAAATCCGTCTTTTTTGGTGTAGAAATAGCCCTGCATCTCGTCCAGGTAGTTGAAAAACCAGTCGTCGTAATACTCCGGCTGAACCTGTTTGCCGTTGCGGGCGCTGATGAGGGTCCGGTTGCCGTTCTGATAGGCGATGAGGAATTTCCCCTCAGGCCTCATCGTGCTCAGGGCATCGAATTCAAATCCGGTGATTTGCCGGCCATCGAGGCCGTATAGTGCGCGTTTTTCGCCTTTCGTAACGACGACGAGGCTCCCTGGGTGCATAATTTCAAAGTAGTCGAATTCGGCAGGGAGAATTTTCCCTTTTTCCAGGCGCCACAATCCGATGGAGGAACCGTTGGCGACGTCTTTGTACACAAAGTATTGTCCGTAAGTCTCCTCGGTGATCCACTGGCCGGGCTTTTTTTCGACCCATTCGGAGTGTTTCCACTCGCTGATATCGGCAAATTGCGGACTGACGAGGATCGTTCCGCTTACATCCGCAATACCCCATTTTTCGCCTTTGCGTACTTTCATCAAATCGATACGGTAGAATTGCTCGATTTGCCCGTATTCGAGCGGCAGGATTTGTCGGCCGGTGGAATCCAGCAAACCCATGAGCATCGCGCCGGGCACTTTGTTGACCACCCGAAACAAGCCGTTTCTCATCCTGGGGTAAACTTCATCGTAGGCGCAAGGCACCATTTCGCGGCCTCCGAGGTCTGCGACGCCCATTTTGCCTGCTTTTCGGACGGTCACCATGCGGTTTTCAATCCGGCAAACCTGGTCGTATGCACAGGGCAAAAGCAATTTTTTGTTGTAATCCATCAACCCCCATCGCCCTTGCTGTTTGACGGCGAACAAAGGCTGGTCGTAGGTTATCGTTGGGTCGATGTCATCGAAACTGCTTTCCATCAGCACCGTCAATTTCCCGCCGCCGGTGTGCCGGAGCACGCGTTGTTTGCCGTCTGAATAAAAGATGTAGATCGAGTCTTGATGCATGCCTTTTTTGAACTCGAAAGGCGCCAGCACCGTGCTGCCGTCGGCGTTCAGCAAACCATATCCGGCGTCTTTTTTATTAGCCAGCAGCAGGCCGTCGGGTTGTTTGTTGAGGACGTAATATTCGAAAGGAATGACCGTCTCTCCTTTTTTGTTGATGGCGCCGTACAGTTTTTTCGGCTCCCGGCAGACCATCAGGTCGGAGAAATAACTGTCCAGTTCCTCGTATTTGCAGGGAATCAGCACGCTGTCGTTGAGAATATAGCCCCAGAGCTTGTTATACTGATAAATCTGCGGCTTGCCTGTTTTGTACCGTTTGGGGATGCTTTCCCTGAATCGAACGGCTTCAGGCCGTGTGTCCTCTTCTACCGGCGCTGGTTCGTCCGGAATTTGGGCAGGCAAGGCAAGGGGGAGAAAAAGCAGGAAGAAGAGCAATTTTTTCATGTCAACCATAAAAAACGGCTGAAAGCCATTCCAACCGGCGCTGGCCAATCCCTGCGCGATCCAAAATGACTTTCAGCCTCAAAAAATCGTTTAATCAAAAAAATCCGTTCAGACGCCCGGCTCCACAAACGGCAGTTTCACCACCGTGGCTTCGAGTTTTTTACCGCCTGCCACAACCATGATTTTCGTGCCGGGTTCGGCGTGTTTGACTTTCACGTATCCCGTGCCGATGGGTTTGTCGAGCGTGGGCGAATGCGTGCCCGAGGTCACCACGCCGATAGCGGCGCCGCGTTTGCTTTCGAGGGCGTAGCCGTGGCGCGGCACGCGGCGGTCGTCGACCACGAAGCCGACCAGGCGGCGTTTGACGCCCTCGGCTTTTTGTTTGAGAAAGCGCTCCTTGGAGGGGAAGTCGGCTTTTTTGCCCAGTTTGGTGATCCAGCCCAGGCCGGCTTCGAGCGGACTGGTTTTGTCGTCGATGTCGTTGCCGTAGAGGCAATAGCCCATTTCGAGGCGGAGGGTGTCGCGGGCGCCGAGGCCGCAGGGTTTGATGCCGAATTTCTCGCCGTTTTTGAACACTTTGTCCCAGATTTTCACCAGGTCGCGGTTGCGGGCGTAAATTTCGAAGCCGCCCGAGCCGGTGTAGCCCGTGGCCGAAATAATGACGTTGTTGCAACCGGCGAAGCGGCCGCGGCGGAAGGAGTAGTATTTGATGCTGCCCAGGTCGATGTTGGTGAGTTTTTGCAGGGCCTGCGCGGCTTTGGGGCCCTGAACGGCGATGAGGCCGGTGCGGGCGGAGATATTGGTCATTTTGACGTCGAAGCCTTTCGAAAGGCGTTTGAGCCAGCGCCAGTCCTTTTTCTCGTTGGAGGCATTGACGACGAGCATGTACGATTCTTCGCCGGCTACGGTCATCTCGGGCACGTCGTCGAGGCGATACACGAGCAGATCGTCCACAATGCCGCCTTTTTTATTGGGCATGCAGGAATATTGCACTTCACCGGGCGTGAGTTTGCTGACGTCATTGGAGGTGGCGCTTTGCAAAAATGCGGTGGCGTCTTTTCCGCGAACGATAAATTCGCCCATGTGGCTGACATCGAACACGCCCACGCTGCTGCGCACGGCATGGTGTTCGTCGGTGATGGAAGAATAGGAGATCGGCATGTTGTAGCCCGCGAATTCGGCCATTTTGGCGCCGAGGGCAATGTGCTTGTCCGTTAGAGGAGTGGGTTTCATGCAATAAAGTTATACAGATGAAGGGTGTGGTGGCGGATTGGTTTATTCGTCTTTGCTGCCTTTTTTGGGCGCAGGCGTGGCGGAAGTAGGGGTGCGGCCTCCGGCGGCACGGACACGGCCGGCTGGCTGCGCTTCGGCGGGATCGACGCCTTTTTTGGGCGGAATGGCGCCCGGGCCCATTTGTTTTTCGATTTTCACCTCGCCGGGCTCCAGGCCCAGGCGCTTGCGCACATCGGGCGGCAGCGCGTTTTTATTGACGGTGAAAGAAATCGTGTTGAGGCGCATGTAATCTTCCGAGACGTAAACATACCCTTTCAGGTCGCTGATCTCGCCCCAGGAGTTTTTCACGGAATAATAAATGCCGCTGTGCGACTCGTCGAGAATGCCCACGACGTGCATCAGGTGGTCGTCCTGCGTAATCTGGCGGTCGAATTGCTGCTGACGGTATTCCTGATTGATGTCTTTTTCCGGCTCCCAGTATTTGAACGTGCTGTTCTGTTCGGCGGTCGATTTGGCCGACCAGTCTTTTTCCGGCACGATGGCCAGGCCGTTTTGGGCCGAAAAACCTTCGTTGCTCACATCGGCGTCCCAGGTGACCGTGTAGCCCTGCTGGATGGAGAAGTTGAGGCAGCGCATCATCTCGTTGAGCGGCAGGTTGTAGTAGGTGCCGTAGGCAAAGTTGTCGGGAATTTCGAGCACGAAGGGTTCGTAGAACGGATGATGCGTAAAGGAAGTGATGGTCACGTAATCATCGGGATGCAAGCCCAGAAAATCGAGGTATGACTGCGGCGTAAATTGCGTGCCGCCCACGGTAAACTGCGTCGGCAGCGGCCCGAATTCGGCGTCGAGCGCCCTGTCGATGTCGGCCATCCAGTCGGCTTTAAGGGTACCGTTTTTGCCTTCTTCGATGAATTTGTCGCAGATGCCTTTGAGGTTTTTCTCCAGGGCGCCGTGATTGAGCGGTTTGGAGGGGTCTTTCCGGCCGGGGTACGCTTCTTCCGGCACCACGCCATAGGTGCGCACGGCGTTGAGCAGGTCGTGGGCAAGGCCGCCTTCGCCGAAACGGGCATCGCCCTGGCGGCGCACGTAGTTTTCACATTTCAGGCGATATACGTGGCGAACGACATACATTTCGGACAGGTTGACCTGCCCTTTGCCGAGACGCATCAGTTCGCTCTCGAGAAAAGACGCGGAGCTGAACGCCCAGCAGGTGCCGGTTTGTTGCTGGTTTTTGACGGGCGTTGCCGTCAGAACCTTGAAGGGTTTGAAGGAGTAAGGCTCAGGACCTTTCTGAGCGGCGAGGCTAAGGGTAAGCAGCCCGGCAAGGAGGGAAAAAATGAGTTTTTTCATACTTTGTGTAAAATTTGAAAGGGCAATCGGGGTTTGTTCAGGCACATAGAAAGGGCGAAATTTACGCGCTTTTTGCCAAACTGATTTTTCAACATGACGCCACATTCGCTTCGCAGCAGCCTCGGGCTGGCATTTTCGGTACTTTTACTGGCAGCCTGCAGTTCGGTCGGCAAACCCAAAGCCACCCTCGTGCTGGTCAACGGCAATTTTTTTACCGTCGATTCGCTCAATCCGCACGCCAGCGCCCTGGCCATCCGGGGCGACCGCATCCTGTATGTGGGCGACGATGCCGGCGCTACGGCGCTGGCCGACCGTCAAACCCGCATCATCGACCTCAAAGGCGCTTTTGTCATGCCGGGATTTATAGAAGGGCACGGCCATTTTTCGAGCCTTGGCCGCAGTCGGCAAAACCTCGACCTGGGTAAATCCAACAACTGGGACGAGATTGTAGCGATGGTGGCTGAAAAAGCCCGCCAGACGCCCGCTGGCCACTGGATCGAAGGACGGGGCTGGCATCAGGAAAAATGGAGCGCCCGGCCGGTACCGTCTTTCAACGGCTATCCGTACCACGATGCGCTCAGCGCTGTATCCGCCGGGCATCCGGTCGTGCTCGTACACGCCAGCGGCCACAGCCTGTTTGCCAATGCGAAAGCCATGGAGCTTGCAGGCGTGGGCCTCGAAACCCCCGACCCGGCAGGCGGCCGCATCGTGCGCGACGCGTCGGGCCGCCTGACCGGCGTGTTTGAGGAAAATGCAATGGACCTCATTACGGCGCCCTATACAGCCTGGAAAAATCAGCGCTCAGAAGACCAAAAGCGGGCGGATTTCGAAAAATCGGTCGAAATGGCGGGGCAGGAATGCCTGGGCAAAGGCATCACCTCTTTTACAGATGCCGGCAGCGATTTTTGGGAAATAGGGCAATACCGCCGCCTGGCAGAAGCAGGTCAGCTTCCCCTGCGGCTATGGGTCATGATCGCCCAGCCGGCGCCCGCCGATTACCCCAAACTGGCCGATTACCCTCAGATCGGCCTGGGCAACGACTTCCTCACCGTGCGCGCCGTCAAAGTGTACCTCGACGGCGCCCTGGGCTCCTATGGCGCCTGGCTGCTCGAACCCTACGCTGACAAACCCGGATTTTACGGCCAGAATACCACCCCCATCGACACCCTGCGCGCCATCGCCCGCTTGTGCCGCCAGCATCGCTTGCAATGCTGCGTACATGCCATCGGCGACCGTGGCAACCGCGAAGTGCTGAATGTTTTTGAAGAAAGCCTCAGTGGCGCGCCGGAAGACCAGCGTTGGCGCATCGAACACGCACAACACATTGATCCACAAGACATGCCGCGCTTTCGGCAACTGGGCGTTATCGCCTCCATGCAAGCCATTCACTGCACCAGCGATGCGCCTTTTGTGGTCAAACGCCTCGGCGAAGACCGGGCCCGAACCGGCGCTTATGCCTGGCGCAGCCTGCTCGATGAAGGCGCCTGGCTGGCCAACGGCACCGACACCCCTGTCGAGGATTGCGACCCGCTGGCCTGCCTCTACGCCAGTGTCACGCGCCGGCGCGTCGACAGCGGGCTGGAGTTTTTTCCCGAACAAAAAATGACCCGCGAAGAGGCCCTTTATTCCTACACCCTATGGAATGCCCGCGCTGCTTTTGAAGAAAAAGACAAAGGCTCACTCGAACCCGGCAAGCTCGCCGACATCGTGGTACTTTCCAAAGACCTCCTGCGTTGCCCCGAAGAGGAAATTTTGCAAGCACGGGTGTTACAAACAATTGTCGGTGGCCAGATCAAATTCAGCCGATAATATCCTGCCGGGTAATATTCTGGAGAAATATTGATGGAGTATCGCCGGAAAATCTACCTTTGCTCACAACTACTGTTAAAAAATTATTTTTCACCAAACGTTTTACAAGTGGAATACGGGTATTTCAAGCGGAGAGATCGGGGAGATTATCGCGACCGCAATGACAATCGGGATCGCAATGACAATCGAGACCGTAATGATAATCGGGATCGCAATGACAATCGGGATCGGGGTGGCTACCGCGAGCGCAACGACTACAACAACAGAGACCGCGGAGGTTTTGACCGCGACAGAGGCTATGATCGCGACAGGGACCACAACCGGGACCGGGATCGCGGAGGATTTGATCGGGACAGAGGATTTGATCGCGACCGCGGAGGATTCCGCGGCGGCTACGACCGCAACCGCGGCGGCGGAGGAGGATTCGACCGCGACAACGAAGAAAGCGTATTTTCCAAACGCGTACGCGCCGGCAAACGCCGCACTTACTTCTTCGACGTGCGCAAAACACGCGGTGAGGATTATTTTATCACCATCACGGAAAGCACCCGCCGCGAAGACGGATACGGCTACAAACGCCATAAAATTTTCCTCTATAAAGAAGACTTCAACCGTTTCGTCGCTTCCCTCAATGAAGTGGTCAATCACGTCAAAACCGACCTGATGCCCAACTTCGATTACGAAGAATTCGACCGCCGCCAGGCCGAATGGGAAGCACAAAACCGCGATTTTGAAGACGACGACCGCAGCGGCGCCCGCGACGAATGGTCCGGCCGCGAGGAAGAAGAAGACTTCACGGACGAAGAAGCACCTTTCGACGACGAAATTCGCGACGAACGCAACGACCAGCCAGAAGAGGAATCTCCCGCCAAAGCCGCTAAAAAACGCAGTACCAAAAAAACGGATGAAGAGGACGTGAATTGGTAATCCACCAGTTTGGTGTCCCTTCCATACCACAGCCAGCCATTTCGCCACCGCGCGAAATGGCTGTTTTTTTATGCTTGATCATCCTATCGTTTATTTACGATTAATTTATGTCGAAATGAACAGACACACCAAAGTTCATCGTATTTTTGCGATCAAACAGGATTTGTTATGTGCGAATACAGTGCAGTCGCCCGGCCCGCCCGCCGGGTTCGAAAGCCGTTGTTTTTATATTTGCTATTGCTTGGCTACGGATTGTTTTCCGGTAAGCCAATGTCAGCCCAGGAATTCTACGGTCAATTGACGGACACCCGAAATGTAGCCCTGCCCGGCGCCTCGGTAGCCTGGGTGGGCACATCAGTCGGGGCGCGCACCGACGACAACGGTGAATTTTCCCTTCCTTTTCCCGCTGATACGACGCAAAAACCGCTTCGCCTGGCAGGGGTCTTCGGCGGCGTTCGCGACACGTTTCTGATCGACGACCTGCACAGCTACTGGCAATTGAGCCTGTCAGCCGAAGTGACACTCCAGGAAGTGACCATTCGCGATGAGGTCAGCGGCGCTTATATTTCCGTATTGCAGCCGGTCAAAGTGGAGGTGATCAATCGTACCGAATTGCGCAAGGCGGCCTGCTGCGACCTGGCCGGTTGTTTCGAAACCCAGAGTACCGTACAACCTACCACCACCAATATCCTGACCAACGCAAAAGAACTGCGTATTCTCGGCCTCAGCGGCGTGTACAACCAGATCTTGCTCGACGGCCTGCCCACCATTCAGGGACTGACCTACACCTACGGACTGGGCACTATTCCCGGCAGTATGCTGGAAAATATCTGGGTGGTAAAAGGCGCCAACAGCGTTTTGCAGGGGTACGAAGGCATGGTCGGCCAAATCACTGTTTTTCCGCGTGAAGGAGGCATCGCCGAACCTTTTACCGCCGATGTGCTGGTCAACAGTTTCGGGGAAAAACACATCAATGCCGCCGTGGCTAGCAAGCAGAATAACTGGACCAACTACCTGGCTCTCCATACCTCGCAGCCCGGCGGAAAATGGGACCGCGATCGCGACGGCTTTCTGGACCTTCCGCTCCTGACCCGTTACGCTTTGTACGACAAGTGGCGTTTTCGCAAGGAAAATGAAACCGGCTGGTCGGCTTTTGTCGCCGTGCGGTTCGTCGATGAACAACGCATTGGCGGACAGTCGGGCTTCGACCCCGATACCGATAAAGGCACTGTCGAGGCCTATGGACAAACCGTGCGTTTCCGGCAACCGGAAATCCTGAGCAAAACCGGCTATCGCTTCGATGCCGATCGAAAAATATCCCTGTTTGCCGCCTTCGTTGCGCAGGAGCAATCGTCCTGGTTTGGACTGACCCGTTATCAGGCCGGGCAACGCCAGGCCTATGCCAATCTGCAATACGAGTGGTTTTGGGGCGCCCGCCAGGCGCAGGAACTGAAAACCGGCCTGAGTTTCCGGCATTTCATGCTGGATGAAAACATTGCTTTTTCGCCAGCCGACACCCTCGGTCGCGGCTATGCAGGCGACTATTTGCGTACGGAAAACATACCCGGCGGTTTTGTCGAAAATACCTTCCACTTTCGGGACGACCGCTGGGTCTGGATCGCGGGATTTCGCGCCGACCGGCACAATGAACACGGCTGGCAACTGACGCCCCGAACCATGCTGCGCTTCAATCCGTCTCCCGACCTCGACCTCCGCGCCAGTTTCGGCACGGGATGGCGCACCGTCAACCTTTTCCCGGAAAACACCGCCCTGCTGGCCGGGAACCGCGACATCGTTTTTGCCGAAAACCTGCTTCCCGAACGCGCCTGGAATGCAGGTTTCAACGCCACCCGTCGCCTGATCGTCGGGAAAGTCAATCTGACAGCCACGACCGATTTTTACCATACACGTTTTCAAAACCAGTTTTTTCCCGACTACGATACCGATCCGGCAAAAGCCATCATCGGCAATTTTACGGGAACCTCGATCAGCAACGGCTTCCAGATCGAATTCAGCGCGGGCTGGAAACGCCGGGGGGAACTGCGCACGGCGTACAATTTCCTCGATGTGTTTCGGTACGAAGAGGGCAAAAAAGTAAACCTTCCCTTCAATCCGCGCCACAAATTGCTGCTCGTACTCAACCTTCGAACACCCGACGAGCGCTGGCAATTCGACGCTAACCTCCACTGGTACGGCCGGCAGCGATTGCCCGACACCCGGCTGAATCCCGAGGCACTCCGGCTGCCCGATTACTCGGGCGCCTACTCGGTCGCAGGTGTGCAAATCAGGCGCAATCTGCGGCGTTTCGATCTGTTTGCAGGTTGCGAAAACCTGTTCGATTTCCGCCAGAAGCGCCCCATTTTGGGTTGGGAACATCCCTTTTCCAGGGGGTTCGATCCTTCATTTGCCTGGGGGCCCACGCGAGGACGGGAGTTGTACGCAGGCTTTAATTTCAAACTGACGCCCAGGGAAAAGGCTGCCCGTTAAAGACTATCAACCACCGATCCATTTATTTATGAAAAAAATCCTCGTTCTCTGTACCGGCAACAGTTGCCGCAGCCAGATCGCCGAAGGCTATCTGCGTCATTTTGCCGGCGGCCGCGCCGAAGTGTACAGCGCCGGTGTGGAAACGCACGGCGTCAATCCGCGCGCCATCGCCACCATGAAAGAAGACGGCATCGACATCTCCGGCCATAGTTCCAACCACGTGGACGAGTACCGGGACATCGATTTCGACTATGTCATTACCGTGTGCGACAACGCCCGCGAACGCTGTCCGTACTTTCCAACGAAGGCGCAAAAATTTCACTACAATTTTCCCGACCCGGCCAAAGCGACGGGCGCCGAGGAAGAAATCACCGCGGAGTTCCGCAGGGTAAGAGAGCTGATCAAAGCCTATGCGGAGCAGTTTGTACGCGAGCACTTGGGTTAAACCTTTTTAGCAAACCAAAACAGGCGCACTATGAGCCAGACATCCAGCCAGCTGCCCAAACGGCTCGGCTTTCTCGACCGTTATCTCACCCTCTGGATTTTTGCCGCCATGTTTCTGGGTGTGGCGCTGGGCTATTTTTTGCCCGGTACAGCGGCTTTTATCAATCGTTTTCAAAGCGGGACGACCAATATCCCCATCGCGATCGGGCTTATCCTGATGATGTACCCGCCACTGGCCAAGGTAAAGTACGAAGAGCTGCCCAAAGTGTTCCGAAACCACCGCATTCTCGCATTGTCGCTGGTGCAAAACTGGCTCGTCGGCCCCTTGCTCATGTTCGGGCTGGCCGTGCTGTTGCTCGCCGACAAGCCGGAGTACATGATCGGGCTGATTATGATCGGCATTGCCCGCTGCATTGCCATGGTGATTGTCTGGAACGACCTAGCGCGGGGCGATAACGAGTATGTGGCAGGCCTTGTGGCGTTCAACAGCATTTTTCAGGTGCTGTTTTACAGTGTGTACGCCTGGTTGTTCGTCACCGTGCTGCCCACCTGGTTCGGCATTGCCGGGGTGGAGGTGCATGTAAGCATCGGGCAGATTGCGGAGAGCGTATTCGTGTACCTGGGCATTCCTTTTATCGCAGGTTTTTTGACGCGTTACGTGCTGATCCGGCAAAAAGGCCGGGACTGGTACCAGCAGGAGTTTATCCCGAGAATCAGTCCGGTCACGCTGATTTCGCTGTTGTTTACGATCGTAGTGATGTTCAGTTACAAGGGCAACCTGATCGTGCAAATTCCCCTGGACGTGTTGCGGGTGGCCGTACCGCTGGTCCTGTATTTCGTCATCATGTTTTTCAGCGCGTTTTTTCTGGCGAAGCGTGCCGGGGCCGATTATGCCAAAAGCACTTCGCTGGCTTTTACGGCTGCCGGCAACAATTTCGAGCTGGGCATCGCGGTGGCGATCGCTGTGTTCGGTATTGATTCGGGCGTTGCTTTCGCCGCGGTTATCGGTCCGCTGATCGAGGTGCCGGTGTTAATCCTGCTGGTGCGGGTAGCATTGCGGTGGGAGAGCGGCTTCGGGAAGGCGTGATCTTGCATTGTTTGTACATATAAGCATGGCTTTGTGTACAAACAATGCGCACCCGGCGCAGCCGCTTCGACCGGCTTTTTTCCTGTTTCGTCTTCATTTTCGCCCTTTTTTGTCGCGCCCTTTGAAAAAATGTAACTTTGCGGGAGAAGCGTTGTTCTACTCCCTGACACAGCTTTTTTCGCCCTTTCCCACACATTTATTCGCATTGTTGCTTCATGGATCCGCTTAAATCACTCTTTTACGAAAAAGCCCAGGCCCAGGCTAAGGAGGTCAAAGAATTGCTCAAAGAACACGGCGACAAAAAGGTTGACGACGTTATGCTCGACCAGGTGTACGGCGGTATGCGCGACATCACCTGCATGATCTGGGAGCCCTCGCTGCTCGATGCTGAAGAAGGTATCCGTTTCCGCGGCTTTTCCATCCCCGAATTGCGTGACAAACTTCCCAAAGCCCCCGGAGGCACGGAACCCTTGCCCGAAGGCCTGTTCTGGCTCATGCTGGTGGGTGAAATTCCCACTTTCGAACAGGTCAAATGGCTCACCGAAAACTGGGTGCGCCGCGCCAACGTACCCGAACACGCCTTCCGCGCCATCGACGCACTGCCTGCCGATACCCACCCGATGACCCAGTTCTCGGTCGGGATCATGGCCATGCAGAACACCAGCGTGTTCGCCCAGCGCTACAACACTGGTATGAACAAAACCGAGTACTGGGATGCCGCTTACGAAGACACGATGAACCTGATCGCCCGGCTGCCGCGCATCGCCGCCTACATCTACCGGCGGGTGTATCACAACGGGAATCAGGTGCTGCCCGACATTTCGCTCGACTGGGCCGGCAACTACGCCCACATGCTCGGTTTCGACGACGAAGGTTTTAAAGAATACATGCGCCTTTTCCTGACCATCCACGCCGACCACGAAGGCGGCAACGGCTCTGCTCACACCACCCACCTCGTGGGTTCGATGCTCAGCGACCCCTACCTGGCATTCAGTGCCGGGATGAACGCGCTTGCAGGCCCGCTCCACGGACTGGCCAATCAGGAAGTGATCCGCTGGATTCAGAAAATGATCGACACTCTCGGCACCTCCAAACCCACCCGCGAGCAGATCAGCGAGTACGTCAAAAGCACCCTGGCCAGCGGCCGCGTGATTCCGGGTTACGGTCACGCCGTTTTGCGCAAGCCCGACCCGCGTTTTATGGCGCAGCGTCAGTTTGCTGAAGACAATGTACAGGACAGCGATCTGGTCAAAATCGTCTGGAAAATCTTCGACGTCGTGCCGCCCATTCTCACCAGTCTGGGCAAGGTGAAAAATCCCTGGCCCAACGTGGACGCGCACTCCGGCGCCCTGCTGATCCATTACGGCATGAAAGAATACAACTACTACACGGTCCTGTTCGGCGTCAGCCGCGCGCTGGGCGTACTGGCAGCCCTTTGCTGGGCCCGCTCGCTGGGCCTGCCCCTCGAACGGCCGAAATCGGTGACCACCGAATGGGTCAAAACCTTTTTGGCCAAAGAATACCAGGTCGCCGCAGAGAACTGAGTCGTTTTTTAAATGGCTAAAAGAAGGACACCCGGCCACCGCCAGGTGTCCTTCTCGTTTTTCAGGGCGGCGGGCGCCCGACGAACCCGGTAAAACCCCTTCCAGGCCCTAATTTTATCGCCATGTATGGTATGCGTTTTTATAAAAAATGCTTGACGCCCGGCCTTTTTTGCATAATGCTGGCCACACTGATGCCTGTATCTGCGGGTCGTGCGCCTGCCTCCCGACGGGAAAAAGGGTACTTCGAACTGACGCCGGCCGTGCGCGAGGCGTATGAAAAAGTAACGAGCCTGCGCTTTTCAGAAGCCCGTTCGGCGCTCGACGGATTACAGCGCAGCGAACCCGGCAATCTCCTGCCATTGCTCGTGGAAAACTACCTCGATGTGCTCACCGTCCTCGCCGACAACGACGAAGCCAGCTATCGCGGCTTGTCGAAAAATATATCGGCCCGCCTGGCCCGCATTGATCGGGGAGAGCCCAGATCGCCCTGGCGTATGTATTGCCTGGGAGAGATACGACTCCAGTGGGCCATTTTGCGGAGCCAATACAGGGATCAACTCGCCGGGCTCAACGATTTCAACCTGGCTTACGGGCTTTTACAGGAGAACCAGCGCCTTTTCCCCGATTTTATGCCCAATAAAAAAAGCATGGCCATCCTGCACGCCGCGCTCGGCAACACCCCCGAAGAATACAAATGGGCCATCAAGGCCTTTGCAGGCATGGACGGCAACGCCCGGCAGGGCATGCAGGAAATGGAAACCGTGCTGGCCTACGCCCGGCAGCAGGATTTTTTATTTACCGGAGAAGCGCTGACGGCCTATGCTTTTATGCAGCTGTACCTCGATAATGACGAAAACGGCGCGTGGTCAAGCGTGCGCAAACATCCGAGTCTCGATACCCGTCAAAATCCGCTGGCAATTTTTGTAGTGGCCGGCATCGGGCGGCGCACGGGACACAACGATGAAGCCATCCAAATGCTGCAAAATGCCCCTCGAAACGCTCGTTTTTACCCCTTTCCCTATCTCGATTATCAATTGGGCATGGCCCGGCTTTGCCGGCTCGACAAAGACGCCGACCAGCCTTTGCTGCGTTTTGCCGGGCGGCAGGGCGGCCAGAACGGCGTCAAGGAAGCTTACCAGAAATTGGCCTGGCATGAGCTGGTACAGGGGCGCCCCGAGGGCTATTCACGCTATATGCAGCTCGTCAGGACACAGGGCGCCGCACGCAACGAGCCCGACAAGGCCGCCCTGCGCGAGGCCAATGAGCGTGTGCAGCCCGACGCCCGGCTGTTGCAGGCGCGATTGCTGTTCGACGGCGGTTACTACTCGCGCGCCTACGAGCTGTTGAAAAACGCCGGGCCCGACTATGCCGCCGACAAAAACCGCCGGCTGGAATACAGCTACCGCATGGCGCGCATCCAGCACCGCCTTGGCAACACACTGGAAGCCATCCGGCTCTACAACCAGACGATCGGCAACGGCGCCACCGAGCCGGCCTATTTCGCCTGCAATGCAGCCCTGCAACTGGGCGATTTGCAAGCGGCGCGCGGCGACTACAGGGCCGCGCGCCTCGCTTACCAGCAATGCCTGAGCCTGCAACCGACCGATTATGCCGCCAGTTTGCACGCCAGGGCAAAAGCCGGCCTCGGCCGTATAAAAGGGAAATAAGGCTGTTCGCCCATTTTCACCCAAAAACCCTTTCCTTTGCGGCACTTTTGCTTGACAATTTTATTCTTTGTGTTTCCAACCTTATGGTAAAAACCGTTTTGCCTCTCGTTCTGGCCGCGCTTGCGCTGGCCTCCTGCGCCGTCAAACCTGTGGCCAGTTTCAGTGTTCCTTCCGGTAAATTTATCGCTCCGGCCAAGGTCGCCTTCACCAATACCACCGCCAAAGCAGACAGTTACCTGTGGGATTTCGGCGACGGCAATACCTCCACCGAAGCCAATCCGACCCATACTTATTATCATTCCGGCAATTATGCCGTCACGCTGAAAGCGACCAAAGACGGTAAAAACGTAACGTACAAACAAATGATCCAGGTTACCGCCCCCGAACGTTGCCTCGTCGAAATCCAGACGGAGTACGGCAACATGCTTGTCGAACTGTACAATTCCACCCCCAAACACCGCGACAACTTCCTGAAACTCGCCGAAGAAGGTTACTACAACGACCTGCTCTTCCACCGTGTGATCAACGGCTTTATGATCCAGGGCGGCGACCCGCTCTCGCGCAATGCCGCGCCCGGCCAAAGCCTGGGCGTAGGCGGCCCGAACTATCAGATCCCGGCCGAATTTGTCGATTCGCTGGTGCACACCAAAGGCGCCCTCGCCGCCGCGCGTACCAACAACCCGGAGAAAAAATCCAGCGGTTCGCAGTTCTATATCGTACAGGGCAGCCCGGTCACGGAAGCAACGCTCAATCAGATCGAGTCGATGAAACGTTTCCACTATACGCCCGAGCAGCGCGCAGCTTATCTCGCCAACGGCGGTACGCCGCACCTCGACCGCGATTACACGGTATTCGGACACGTGATCGAAGGTTTTGACGTTATCGATAAAATTGCCGCCGCACCCACAGGCCCGCAAGACCGTCCGAAACAGGACGTTAAAATGAAAGTGATTGTTATTAAATGAGGGGTTGGTAAAGGTTGATAAGGGTTGATAAAAGGGCAGGTTTTGCTCCCGGGAAACGTTTCTGGTGATCATTTACTGCAAAGCCCCTCCTTATCAACCCTTATCAACCCTTATAAACCCTCATCAACCTCTTCCCAGGCATGTCCAACCGCGGACTTCTTCTCCTTCTGGCATTCGCCCTGCTTGTTTTGGGGGCGGTGTTCTGGTATTTCCGGAACGCCGACGAGCCGCGGTACGAGTGGTCCGACTCCTGGGGACAAAAGACCTACGCCTACAACAGCGATCAGCCTTACGGCACGGAAATCCTGCACCGGCTCCTGAATCATTATTTCCCCGGCCACCACTTGAAGGTTTTGAAAGGCGATCTGGCCAAGGAATTGCCTGTCGATTCGAGCCTGGGCCGGCCGGCTTCTTACGTGTTTGTCGGAGAAGGCATGTACATGGATTCGGCAGGTACCGCGCAATTGCTCAATTTCGTTGCAGCCGGCAATACGGCGCTCATCGCCAGCAAGACGATTCCCTTCGACCTGATGACCTACGTGTATCCGGTGGAATGCGACTACGACCTGGGCTGGACCGACTACGAAAACCAGGAAAGCGAATCGAGCGTGATGATGACGCTCGACGCACCGTCCTCCGCGGCAGCGAAGTTTTTTTACAGCAACCGCAACCGACCGCAGCACTACAACTGGAATTACATCCCCGACTACATTTTTTGCGATTCCGTTCCGGCCAGGCCGCTGGGGCACCTCGACAGCCTCGTCAACTTTGCCGAATTTCCAGTGGGCCGGGGGCGTTTTTTGCTACACACTTCGCCCATTGCCTTTTCAAATTTTCACCTGCTCCGGCCCGAAGCGCGCGGCTACGCGGAAGCCGTGCTGTCGTACCTGCCGGAAGGCGATATTTACTGGGACGACGTGAGCCGCGTGCCCGAACAGGTGGCCCGCCGGCACAACAATTCAGGCCGTTCGCTGCCCGAAGAACACCCGCTGACCTGGATGTTGCAACAACCCGCCCTCGCCTGGACCTGGTACTTGCTGCTGGGCCTGGCCGGCGTTTATATCGTGTTTCGCGCGCGGCGCCGGCAGCGCATCATCCCGGTTTTGCCCAAAAATGAAAACTCCTCGTACGAGTTTATCACCACTATCGCCAACCTGCATTTCCGCGACCGCAACTATCGGGGGCTTTGCCTGCAAAGCATGAAACTGTTTCTGGCGCAGGTGCGCGAACGATACGGCATCATCGCTCCCATGGATTCGGGCACGGGAACGCCGCGTGTCGATGGTGAGTTTTTCAGGCGGCTATCCGAACATTCGGAGGTGCCGGAATCCCAAATCCGGGATATTTTTACCCAGTACAACAACACCGTGCAGTACGAGCCGACCGAAGCGATGATGGTCGATTTGTACCTTTCCATGGAAGCCTTTTTTAAAAAAGCAAAATAACAACGCAAGCCCATGTCTCTGCTTGAAAACGATCCGGTCGAACCGCAAGAAGATCAGCAGCCCGAACCCGAGCCCCAGCCGGTCGAACCCCTTAACACGACGCCCCCCGGCGTCGATGTGGCTCCTGTACAGGCCCACGCAGACCGCGTGCGCGAACAGATTTCAAAAGTGATCGTAGGGCAGGAGCAAATGCTCGAACAGCTCCTGATTGCCCTGTTTACCGGCGGCCACGTGCTGCTCGAAGGGGTGCCGGGTATTGCCAAAACCCTGACGGCCAAATTGCTCGCTCAAACCATCAATTCCGGGTTTGGCCGCATCCAGTTTACGCCCGACCTGATGCCGGCCGACGTGGTGGGCACGCCGGTGTTCAACATGAAATCGTCGGAATTCAATTTCAAACCGGGTCCGATCTTTTCCAATATCGTCCTGATCGACGAGATCAACCGGGCGCCGGCCAAAACGCAGGCCGCCCTTTTCGAGGTCATGGAAGAACGGCAGGTGACCGTCGACGGCACTACCTATCCCATGAGCGCGCCGTTTTTTGTGATCGCCACGCAAAACCCTATCGAACAGGAAGGCACCTACAAATTGCCCGAAGCGCAACTCGACCGCTTTATTTTCAAAGTGATCATCGACTACCCGACGCTCGACAACGAAAAGGAAATCCTGCGCCGTTTCCGCAGCGATTTCAGCGGCGCCCTGCGCGAGCAGGTAAGGGCCGTGCTTTCCCCGGCCGACATTGCCGATATTCAAAGCCGCATCGAACAGGTGTACATCCGCGAAGAACTGCTCGATTATATCGCCGCCATCGTGCACAACACCCGCAATAACGGCGATATTTTCCTGGGCGCCAGTCCGCGCGCTTCGCTCACCCTGATGAAAACGTCCAAAGCCGTCGCCGCCATCAGCGGCCGCAATTTTGTGACGCCCGACGATATTCGTTACGTGGTTTTCCCTGCGCTGAATCACCGTATTATCCTCACGCCCGAACGCGAAATGGAAGGCTATTCGACCCGGGAAGTGCTGGACGAGATCGTGAAAAAGATCGATGTGCCGCGTTGAGCGTAATTGAGGCAGGCCCTAAGGTCCCGCATCGCGGCAAAACGTATGTTTTCAGGTAAAAACAATGCACAGAATCAGAACGGGTGAGCATGCCCTGGCAACTTCAAAATCTTGTTTTTTTCCTTGGGGCCTACGGAATGCCCAGCTCGGCAAAAACAGGGTAGTGGTCTGAATAAGGCCCGCGCACGTTGCGGCAATCGTAGGTGCGGATGCCCGGGTCGGTCAGGATATAATCGATCCTCAACAAGGGCAGCACGCCGGCATAGGTGGTGCCCAGGCCGGCTCCTTTTTCGCGAAAAGTATCGTTTAGCCCTTCCGAAAGCAGGCTGTACACGTAGGAGTTGGGCGTGTCGTTAAAGTCGCCGCAGACGATGACCGGGTGCGGGCAGGCCACGATATGCTCGCGCAGGCTTTGCGCCTGGCTGGCGCGCTGACTGGTGGCGCTGCCGACTTTGTCGAGCAAAATACCGATGTCCTGCCAGGTTTCTTCTTCATCGAGGCCGGGCCCTTCGATCACTTTTTCGGCATCTGTGGAAACTTTGTTGGATTGCAGGTGCACATTATACACCCGAACGGTTTGATTTCCGATCAATATATCGACCCAGAGCGTCGAGTTGGCCGTGCCCTTGCCGAAAGGAATATCGCCGCCGGCCTGCATGGGGAAGCGGCTGAAAATCACCGTCCCTTTTTTCAGGTTAAAGGTGTGCTCGTAGCCCATTTTGGCGGCCAGCAGGGGGTAAAATTTGCGGGTGGTCTCCTGGGTACAAAGAATATCGGGCATGCCGTTTTCCTGTAAAAAACGGGCGTATGCGGTCGCTGTTTTTTCCCGCAGGGCATCATTTATTTTTTGCCCATGAAAAATAGCGCCCAGGTTGTGGGTCGCCAGCGTGATGGAAGTTTCGGGCACCTTTTTCTGTCCAAAATTGAAACCGATAAAACCGGTCACATACGACCAGCCGAATGCCATGATGACAAAATGGTAGATCGAGTACCGGCTACGGGCCCACAGCCAGAAAAGCATCAGGAAAAAGTTGCACAACAAAAACCACGGGAAAGCCGTGCCGAAGAACGCCAGCCAGCGGAAAAAAGCGGGGTTGACGTACGGGCACAAGTAGGACAGAAAAGTCAGTACGATAACAACCGTGCTGATAACCCGAACAATTTTTGTCAATAGGGCGGTGATCATCGTATGGGTAAGGCCGGTTACTTTTTGCTGGCCTGGTACAGAAATTCCTTTTCTTCCGGCGTCAGGTTTTCGTAGCCTTTCTGTTTGATCTTGTCGAGAATGGCATCCAGTTTTTCCTGAAAGCTCAGTTCCTGATTATCGGTGATATTGCCGGGTTTGTTGCCAAAAGCGCCGCCTTTATACGCCATTTGCGGTTTGCGTTTGGGGGCCGGCATTTTTCGGCGCGGCGCACCCGGCCGAAACAATCCGTTGAGCCAGTCGAGCAGTCGATTGACCGGCGCGGCGAGGTCCTGCCCGTCACGGAGCCGGTAAACGAACAGACAGCCCATCGCAAAACCGCCGATGTGGGCCACATGGCCGCCGGAGTTGTTGGCATTGGCGATGCCCACCAGATCGAGCAATACGATGACGAGCACGATGTATTTGACTTTTACCTCGCCCAGTAAAAAGAGCATGACCCGGTAGTCGGGCGCCAGAATCAGGGCTGTGCCGGCCAGGGCCATTACTGCGCCCGAAGCGCCCAGCGCGTAGGCGCCCACATAGGGCAAAAACTGGGCGGAGACAAAAAACAGGATGCCGCCGACGAGACCGCCCAGCAAATAAATCGGCAACACCCGCCGGTCGCCGATCAGGTCGCCGACGATGGTGCCAAAGAGGAAAAGTCCGATGATATTATTGAGCACATGCCACAGGCTTTGGTGCAAAAACATGTGCGTGAACAGCGTCCAGGGCTGCCAGATCAGCGTACGCCAGTCGGAGGAAATACAAAACCAGCGCAGGAAGCGCCAGTAGGCTTCGCTCACGTCGGCCCCCTGATTGGCCAGCCATAAGATGAAGTAGATAATATTGACCAGGGCAAACACGCCGAAGTTGACAATGACCAGCTTGGTCACCATGTTGCCGGCGCGGAAAGCATGCCGTATATCATCCCAGATTGAGCCAAAAACAGCCATTGTTGTCAAAAATTTATCCCGGTCATAGCCTGTTCAACGTCGCGATGGAAATTTACCTGTGTTCTAAAAACGAAACACCCTGTGTTTTATGCTGCGCGTTCAGGCGGGTAGTTTCGGACAAATATTTACCTGAAACGAAACCTGTACCAATACATGATCAATAAAAAGCCGAGCAAGGCCCCGCCCAGGTGCGCAAAGTGCGCAACCCCGGTGGAATAGCCGCGTACGCCGTAAAACAGTTCGAGGCCGGCCATGATGATCACAAAGTATTTGGCTTTCATTGATACTGGCGGAAACAGCAAACTGATGATCTGGTTGGGGAAAAGGTAGCCAAACGCCACGTAAACCCCGAAAATCGCGCCCGAAGCGCCGAGCATGGGTACCGTCCACAGGTGCGGATCGATGCCTTGCTGTTGAAGTTCCCACCAGGTCACGCCGGAATAAAGGGCAAAGGAGCCTACTCCGCAGGCGAGGTAATAAAACAGGAAACGCCGGGGGCCCCACACCATTTCCACCATCGGGCCGAAGAAATACAGCGACAGCATGTTGAACGCCAGGTGCATGATGTCGGCGTGCATGAACATGTGCGTTGCAATTTGATACGGCTGAAAATCAACCGAGCCGGGCAGATAGGAGGCCAGCACAAGCCGCCCGTCATCGCCCAGAAGGATCAGGGTGCCGAAATACATCAGCACGTTGATGATGATCAAATGTCGTACGACCCCGGAAAAGGGTTGATAAAAATTGAATTGAGGCACTGTTTGTGATTTGGGGTTGAGAAGAGTTGATGAAGGTTTATAAAGGTTGAAATGCACCATTGTGATAACCTTTATAAACTTTCATCAACCCTCATCAACCAATTTATCCATTAAATCTTTTTTGCAAATCTTCCAGTTCGAAGGTAATAAAACAATTTCGGCCGGAAGGACTTTTGAAGGGCACTTCGCAGGCAAACAGCTGATCGATCAGGTCTTGCATTTCCCTGGCGCCGAGCGATTGTCCGCGCCGAAGCGCTGCGCTGCGCGCCATGGCGCGCGCGAGGTTTTCGGTGGTGCCGAGTTGAAGTTCGAGGTTGTCCTTGTATTGAGCCAGAATTTTTTCGAGCAGTTCTTCTTCCCGGCCGGCGGTCCCGATATCGGCCGGGTAGCCGTGCACGATGAAGGCGCTGCCGCCGAATTCTGCCAGATCGAAGCCCAGCCGGTTTACTTCGGGCAGTATCTGGCGGAGCAAAGCCGCGTCGGCGGCCGGCAGGTTGAGCGTTTTGGGAAACATGGCTTTCTGGGTGGTCACAGGCCGTTCGCGCAGGGCTTCGAGGTAGCGTTCGTACAGGATGCGTTCGCTGGCGGCCTGCTGGTCGATGAGCAGAAATCCTGATTTGATCTGGCTTACAATATATTGACCATGAATCTGATAGGGTTCTTTTTGTCCTTTGGAAAAGGAGCCGCTTTCGTCGTCGATGGTTGCATTTTCGTCGCTTGGCCGCACCTGGAAAGCAGGTTCTGTCGGGAACAGGGGTTGTTGGTCTTCCTCGTCGGCCGACGGGGTGTTCTGGGCCGGCTGCCCGATCAGTTCCAGGCCTTCGTAGAGGCGCTGCCAGTTGCGCAGGTTGCTTTGGTCGAGGCCGGAGCCGCGGTCGGCACGCGGATAGTCGCGCACCGAGGAGGGGTTGTCTGTTTCGGGTCGTATGGTCGGGGTGCGTACGGGTGTCGACTGGAAGGCCGGCTCCTGTTCAAAATCGAGCGTGGGCGTGATGTTGTGGCTGCCGAGGGCGTGCCGTACGGTCACTTTCAGGTAGTTGTACACCAGGCGTTCGTCGTCGAATTTGATCTCCTGTTTGGTCGGGTGCACGTTGATGTCGATGCGGGAAGGGTCGATATCCAGAAACAGCACGTAGAGCGGGTAGGTATCGGCCGGGAGCAGGTCTTCGTACGCACTCACGACCGCGTGGTGCAGGTAATTGCTCTTGATAAAACGGTGGTTGACAAAAAACAGCTGTTCGCCGCGCGCTTTTTTGAAATAATCGGGCTTGCCGACGAAGCCTGAAATTTTCAGGATATCGGTTTCTTCCTGCACTGGCACGAGTTTTTTATTCACTGTTTCGCCGAAAATTTTGACCACCCGCTGTCGCAAGGTGCCCGGCGGCAGGTGAAATATTTCCTGGTCGTTGTGGTGCAGGGAAAAAAACAGATCGGGATAAGCCATGGCGACCCGCTGAAACTCGTCGATGATGTGGCGCATTTCGACGGGTTCGCTTTTTAGGAAATTGCGGCGTGCCGGTACGTTAAAAAACAGGTTTTTGACCGCGAGATTGGTCCCGACCGGGCATTGGCAGGGTTCCTGCGTCACGACCGCCGAATTTTCGATGACGATGCGCGTGCCCAGTTCGTCGGTGGCGCGGCGCGTGCGCAGTTCGACCTGTGCCACGGCGGCAATAGAGGCGAGCGCTTCGCCCCTGAACCCGAAGGTGTGGATGGCAAACAGGTCTTTGGCATCGTGGATTTTCGACGTGGCATGGCGCTCGAAGCACATGCGGGCGTCGGGCTCCGACATGCCGCAGCCGTTATCGACCAGTTGAATCAAAGTTTTTCCTGCGTCGCGGACGATCAACTTGAGCTGGGAGGCGCCTGCATCGATCGCGTTTTCGAGCAATTCCTTCACCACCGAGGCGGGTCGTTGAACGACCTCGCCCGCGGCGATCTGGTTTGCCACGTTTTCCGGCAACAATTGGATTACATCGGCCATAATTTTTGTGTGTCAGGGGCGCTGCAAAGATAATTTTTTTCCCGGGCAGCGCTGCCGGCTGCCGACAGTTGCGCCTGCCAGGGCTTTTAATCCGTTGCAAACAACGACGAACGGCAAAAAAAACCGTATTGCCCGCGTTATGTTTGCCTCGCTGTGTATTTTTGCCCCATATTCAAGTACCAACTTCCTCTCGACAACATGGATAACATTCAGAATACCCGCGGCAAAGGTTACTTCATGCTTTACCTTTTTATGTTTTTGTTTTTCCTCATTGCCCTGCTGATTATGCTGTATCGCCGCAGCATGGTGCTGGAATGGTAAATCCTGCCGCTTTTTGACGCGAGAAGGCGCAAAGCAATCCGTACACCCGGCTGTTTTGCGCCTTTTGTGTTTTGTACCAGATGTTTAAACCCCGCATTTGCCCGCCCGAATCGCAGCAAGCAGCGCCGACGGCTTCAAAAACGCCCCCTTCCTTTACCTTTGGGCAAAAAATCCGGTCTATGCGCGCCCGCACTCTCTCCGTTATCCTTCTGTTCTGGACCCGCTTTCTCTGCGCCCAAACCCTCCCCGATCCGCTGCAATTCGTCAATCCATTCATCGGAACCGACGCGCACGGCCATACCTACCCCGGCGCCACGGCGCCTTTCGGCTTCGTACAACTGAGCCCCGACACCCGCCCTTCGACGATGGACTGGGACGGCTGTTCGGGCTACCATTTCTCCGACTCGCTGATCTACGGATTCAGCCATACCCACCTCAGCGGTACGGGCGTGCCCGATTATTGCGACATACTTTTTATGCCCTTTTTGGGCAAAGCAGAACTCGAACCGCATCAGTACGTCCAAAAATTCAACAAGGAAAGCGAAGAAGCGCAGCCGGGCTACTATGCCGTGCAACTCGACAACGATATACGCGTCGAACTGACCGCCACCGAACGCGTGGGCGTGCACCGCTACCACTTCCCGTCGAGCCGTGAAGTCGGCCACCTGCTGATCGACCTGCGCCACCGCGACGAGGTGCTGTCGTCGAGCCTGACCATCATCAACGACCACGAAATCGTGGGCTACCGGGTGTCGCGGGGCTGGGCCAAAGAGCAGCACATCTACTTCATTGCGCGCTTTTCAAAGCCCTTTTTCAATTCCAAGGTGCTGGACATGACCCGCAACCCGCATGTGTCGCAGCGCTCGGTGACCAGCAAGGCCGTCGTGGGCCTGCTCGATTTTTACAACGACGAAACGCCGCTGGAAGTCACCGTGGGCATTTCGGCGGTGAGCATTGAAGGCGCGCGGCGCAACCTCGAAGCGGAAGCTGGTCCGCTGGGCTATAATTTTGACAAAATCAGGATGACCACCCAGGACAAATGGGCGGCGCAACTCGGCAAAATTGAAGTGGAAGGCGGCACGGATGCGCAGAAAACCGTGTTTTATACCGCACTTTACCACACCATGATCGTGCCTAACCTGTTTAACGACGCCGACGGGCAATACCGCGGCCGCGACAACAATATCCACTCCGCCGACGGATACAACATCTACTCCGTCTTTTCCCTTTGGGACACTTACCGCGCCTGCAACCCGCTTTATACCCTGATCGAACCCAAACGGACCAATGATTTTATCCAGACTTTCCTGCGTCAGTACGAACAGGGAGGCCTCTTGCCCGTCTGGGAATTGTCGGCCAACGAAACCGACTGCATGATCGGCAACCACGCCATTCCGGTCATTTTCGATGCCTGGCAAAAGGGCATTCGCGGCTACGACGCCAACAAGGCGCTCACCGCCATGCAAAAAAGCGCCGACAGCGACCGCTACGGCCTGCCTTCTTACCGCTCGATGGGCTACATCCCGTCGGACAAGGAGCCCGAGTCGGTGTCGAAAACCCTCGAATACGCTTACGACGACTGGTGCATCGCGCAGATGGCCAAAGGCCTCAACCAGAAAAGCGTGTACGACCGTTTTATCCGCCGGGCGCAGTCGTACAAAAACATTTTCGACCCCTCCACCGGCTTTTTCAGGGGAAAAAACAATGCCACCTGGCACACGCCTTTCGATCCCTTCGAGGTCAATTTCAACTATACCGAAGCCAACGCCTGGCAATACCGTTTTGCCGTACCGCAAGACATCAGCGGCCTGATGACCCTGCTGGGCGGACGAAAAGCGTTTGCCGATCAGCTGGATTCGCTGTTCAGCGCCCATCCGAAAATCACCGGCCGCCAGCAGGCCGATATCACAGGGCTGATCGGGCAATACGTACACGGCAACGAGCCCAGCCACCACATGGCTTATCTGTACAACTACGCGGGCCAGCCCTGGAAAACCCAGCAACGCGTACGCCAGATCCTCGATGAGCAATACGCTGCCAAACCCGACGGCCTGAGCGGCAACGAGGATTGCGGCCAGATGTCGGCCTGGCTCGTATTTTCTGCTATGGGCTTTTATCCCGCCGTGCCGGGCAGCGGCCAGTACATCATCGGTACGCCCTGGTTCGACAAAACCACCCTTCACCTCGACAATGGCAAAACCTTCACCATCAGCGCGCCCGGCGCTTCCGCGCGCCGTTTTTACGTGCAAAACGCCCGGCTCAACGGATCGGCCTGGCCCAATACCTGGATCAACCACAGCACCCTGCTCGAAGGCGGCGAACTGGCCTTCGATATGACCAGCAAACCATCGACCTGGGGCACTTCCGAGGCCAATTGCCCTGTTTCAGCCATCGCCGATCAGCCGATCCTGCCGGCGCCCTTCGTGGCAAAAGGACAGCGGGTATTCCCGGAAAGCGAAGAAATCGAACTGGGTTCGGCCGATAAAAACGCGGCGATCTTTTACACCCTCGACGGGAGTACGCCGACCGCCAAAAGCCAGCGTTACACCAAACCCATCAAGATCAGCGCGACCACGACGCTCAAATGTATTTCCCTTGCCGAAGGAGAGTACAGCCCGCTTGTGGAGGCCGAGTTTTCGAAATTGCAGGGCAACTTGAAGGTTGTGCGCTACGGCGCGCCCTACGACAACCAGTACACCGGCCGGGGCAACAACGGTCTGGTTGACCTGCTGCGCGGGGGCGCCGATTTTCGCTCGGGCGGCTGGCAAGGATTCCAGGGCGTCAACCTTGACGTCACGCTCGACCTTGGCGCCGTAAAGCCCATCCGCCGGGTCACGGCAGGTTTTCTGCAGGACGAAAATTCCTGGATTTTTTACCCCTCGGCCGTGCGTGTTGAAGTTTCCGACGACGGACAAAATTTCCGCCCGCTCGGCGAAGTGCCCAATGCCGTGCCAAGCACTCAAAGCGGCGCCTTGCAGCAGGATTTTACGCTGACGCCGGAAAATGCCTCGGGTCGTTATTTGCGCGTCGTCGGCGTATCGCTGGGCGTTTGCCCGGCCGGCCACAAAGGCGCAGGGCTGCCCTGCTGGCTGTTTGCCGACGAAATTCTGGTGGAATGAGGCGATACAGATATAATGAAAAACAGGAGAGCCTTCCCGAAATTCGGGAAGGCTCTCCTGTTTTTAACCAACTGCCTTACGGGGTCGCTGGCCCGTTTTCCAGGGTCAAAGCATTGCGCGGCTGCGCCGCAGGCTTTCCCTGATGTCGGGTTTGAGCCGGTCGGCCGCCTGAATGAGCATGTCTTCGTCGGGCGGGAAGGGCAGGGGGCGGTTACCGATACGGCGGCGGGTGTCGGCGCTCAGGGCGCGTTCGTCGCCGGTAAACGTAGAGGCATAGTTTTCAAACACCACTTCGGTGCCCAGTTCGTTCGATTCGAGTCGCGTATTGCGGGCGGCGTCGAACACATCGACCGTACCCGAGAGGCGCACGGCTTTGGTTTGATGAATTTCGACCACAGCAGCGCGGATGCGCACCATGCGCGGGGTTTTGATGTCGTTGCCGAGGCTGTCTTTTTTGACGTTGCCGCGCGCATCGAGCACGTAGTTCCAGCCGTCCTGAATTTCCTTTTCATCCACGTAATTGCGCTCCAGCACGCGTTCGGGGCTGACATCGACGCGGCGGATATTGAATACGGCGCGGTAGTCGAAGCGGATGCCGGGTTCCTGCGTGAAGTGATAGGATTTCCACTCGCTGTCGAGGTCGTTTTTACCGATAGCCAGTACGCGGTCGTTGAAAGCGCGGGGGAGCACCTTGTCGCTCTGGTTTTTGATTTCGAACAGGACATGCGTCGTACCCAGGGCTCGGGCGTCCTGTTTGAGTTCTGCGGTGTTTTTGTAATTGCGGTAGTAACATTCCTCCAGTTTTTCCAGCACATTATAAGCTTCGCGGGCGGCCGGTTTGTCGCCTTTATCGGCGCGCAACAGGAGGTTTTCGGCACGGGAATAGAGAAATTCGGCAGCTTTCTGGCGGCTTTCGATCTCCATTTTGGCTATGTCGAGAAAAGCGAATTTGGCCTGATAGCCGCTTTTGGAGCGCAGGGGAGTGAGGGGGGCAATTTTTTGCTGGCGCTCGCGAATCTTGCGGTGAATGGCGTTGATCTTTTCCCAGTTTTCGGGGCGTTCTTCGTACAAGAGCGCGTCGATGGCCCGCAGGTCGCGGGTTTGGGCGCGGGCAAAAGCTTCTTCGAGGCCTTTGACGTATTCGGTTTTCTTTTTGGACTTGCCGCGCAACTTGCGGAGGCACAGCTCGATAGCGGCATCGTAGTCGCCGCTTTCAGTGTAGCGTTGAAGGGTATTGCAGGCAGAAACGACAAAAATGGTCAAAAGGAGCAAGGCGAGCAAACGGGTCTGGCGGCGCATAACGGTTATCGTTTTGATTGTTTTCTGAATTTGAGTGCAAGATGCGCGCACTGGTTGCAGACTCGCTTTTAAAAGCTGTTAGAACCTTCGTAAAATTTGTTAAAATTGTAAAGGGTTCGTAAATGGTTGTGAAGTGGATGTAATACCTTTTTACTCCGCTACCACCACCGCGCCGCCGCCCAACATCTTTCCGCGCTCGTCGGTCAGCAGCACCTGGTACAGCCCGGCCGGCAGTCCGTCGAGGCGTATGAAGCCCTCAGGGGTCTCCCGCTCAGCAGCCAATCGCCCCAGGGCATCGAATACCCGCACGGTGACGCCCTCGCCCTCGGGCAGCCCGCGCCAGCGCAGTTCTCCCGTCGTTGGGTTGGGCCACAGTATTACCCCCCCTCTCCTTTGGAGAGGGGGCCGGGGGGTGAGGCCCGTCGCCAGCACCCACACCGTTTTACACTTCGTATCCGAGCCGTACGTATTGCTCACGGTGAGGCACACCTCGTAAGCGCCGGGGGCCGAGAACGTGTGCTGCGGGTTTCGTTCGCCGCTGTTGTTGGCCGCGCCGCTCGCCGGATCGCCGAAATCCCACTGCCAGAGCGTGGGTTCGTACCACGACACGGAGGTAAAATCGACGCCGAGGCCGCCCGTGCGGTCGTAGCGCCAGTTGGCCAGCGGGTGGTTGTTGAGGCCCAGGGTATCGCAGGGCGAGCCGTCGAGGGGGCCGAGGCGGAAGTTGGGGAAATGGGGCAGGTTTTTGTAACTCACGTCGAAGGAGTAATAGTATTGTTCGAGTTGGGCGGCCGGGCCGGGTAGCTCGGGCCGGACGAGGCGGTGCATACATTGCTGGCCGTTGCCGGGGCGGCAGTAGATGCGGCCGTCGGGGGCGAGTTCCATAAACAATAATGACTGGCCCAGTGGACATTCGGCATTTAATTGAAGTTCTTCGATAACTGTGTTGCTTGAAGCAATGTCCGCAGCCTGCATGTCGAATTGGAGAATTCGCCTGCCCTCTGCTGCATAAAGGTAGCGGCCATCGGCAGAAAAGGCTAAGCCGGCGAAGATTTCATTGTCGGCATCATCGGTGATGACGATATGCAAAGGATTGGATAGAGTGCCCGTACAACGGTCGAAATCGAAGATTTGCAGATCGTTCCGCGTATCGAAAATCGCCATTTTTGAACCGTCCGGGGAAAAAACTATCTCGCCACGCCTTGCCGCCCATAATACAGGTACTCCGATGGATTGTGGAGTCGCAATCACGGTATCAGGCGTCAGAAGAGTAAGATAATAGGTATTGGTTTTTTGCTTGAGACAAACTATCCACCAATCACGGCCGTTTCCATGCCGAACTGCATGTAAACCATGAGTGTCAATGGTGTCATTCACTACAATTTGATTTTTAATTACTACACTTCCCTGTCCGTTATTAGTCGAGAGGTCAACTACCGTATGAAGCAGGTTTTTAAATAGAAAACTTGTCCCTTCTTTTACTAGCGGGTAATGAAACAGATGATATCGCGTCGAATTGGATGGGTCGGGCAGCATTATCATGCTTTGTGGCTCGTTATATCCATATACATCGCCATAGCATTGTTGATTGGCCAAAATTCCGGGGTTAAGCCCTTCACTATTTTCCACGGCTTCGCCGTTTGCTTTTTCGATGTAACACCCGTTCGACAACAAAAGCAGTTCGCCATTACTGTCGCAAATGGAGCCATTGGTATCCATTAAAGACATGGGTTTCTGAGCATAACTGATATTCAGGGAGTCTCCAAAATCAAAATATATTCCATTGGCCAAGGTCTCAAAAGTGTATCGATACCCGAATACCCAGATGTTATCTTCTTTTTGGGCCAAAAGTGAGGAGGCAATCGGGATGAGTAAACAAGTAAACCATCGTTTCATGTTATGTATATAATAGTCGGCTATGGGGCCCCGTGAGGCCCCATAGCCGGGATAAATAGAAAAATTAAGGACGGATAATCCAAACGCGGCCGGTATGCGGCTTTTGCTCTTCCGACAGGAATCGCACATAATAGGCGCCTTCCGGCAAAGCGGAAAGATCAATTACCGAGGTTTGAACGAGTTGACGCAATTGCAAACGGCCCATGGCATTATACACTTCTACTGTCGTTGGGGCCTGAACCGGGGCATCCCAGTGCAGTAGGCCGGTAGTCGGGTTGGGATACAAATGCATCGTAAATTTGTCTGCCTTTTCCAATTCAATATATTGACGCTGCTGAGCATTACCACAAGCCGTATAGTCGTCGAAGCCCTGCCCAGTAAAATGCCCGACCAGCGCTCGTGCCTCCAGCACGGCATCGCCGCCTTCAAGCGGGCATTGCTCGGCAATGGCGATCAGATCGTCGAGATCGCCGGTGGCCAGTGAATCGGTTTTCAAGAAACGCAACAGGATGTCGTTCAAACCTTTCTGGTTCGTTGCCGGCAGAATCGTATCCACCACTGCCGTATTCTGGACCAACAGCGTATTAATTTTGCTGATCCGGGCGGTGTCGAGCGTGTAATAAAAAGCCTCCAACTGGCCCGCGGCCGTGTTGCGCTGCGAGACAAGGGTGGCGTAGCGTTCGGCGAACACGGCGGTTTTGCAGTCGTTTTTCATAAACAAAGCAGTGTTTGTTTTCATAAAAAAGGAAACGATAAGCCCCAAAACAGGGCAGCATGAATAAATATTATTTCTCCAGCATCACCGCGCCGCCGCCCAACATCTTCCCGCTCCCGTCGGTCAGCAGCACCTGGTACAGCCCGGCCGGCAGTCCGTCGAGGCGTATGAAGCCCTCAGGGGTCTCCCGCTCAGCAGCCAATCGCCCCAGGGCATCGAATACCCGCACGGTGACGGCCTCGCCCTCGGGCAGCCCTCGCCAGCGCAGTTCCCCCCTTGTCGGATTGGGATAGAGGGCTACTCCCCCTCTCTTTTGGAGAGGGGGTTGGGGGGTGAGGCTTGTCGCCAGCACCCACACCGTTTTGCACTTCGTATCCGAGCCGTACGCGTTGCTCACGGTGAGGCACACCTCGTAAGCGCCGGGGGCCGAGAACGTGTGCTGCGGGTTTCGCTCGGCGCTGTTGTTGGCCGCGCCGCTCGCGGGGTCGCCGAAATCCCACTGCCAGAGCGTGGGTTCGTACCACGACACCGAGGTGAAGTCCACGCCGAGGCCGCCCGTGCGGTCGTAGCGCCAGTTGGCTAAGGGGTGGTTGTCGAGGCCTAAGGTATCGCAGGGCGAGCCGTCGAGGGGGCCGAGGCGGAAGTTGGGGAAATGGGGCAGGTTTTTGTAACTCACGTCGAAGGTGTAATAGTATTGTTCGAGTTGAGCGGCCGCGCCGGGCAGCTCGGGCCGGACGAGGCGGTGCATACATTGCTGGCCGTTGCCGGGGCGACAGTAGATGCGGCCGTCGGGGGCGAGTTCCAAAAAACCGATCGCTTGACCAAGAGGGCAATCGGGGTTCAGAATGCGCTCGGCTACCAGGGTCTGGCTGGCGGCGATGTCGGCGGCTTGCATATCGAACTGGAGCAGGCGTTTGACTTCGGCAGCGTAGAGGTAGCGGCCGTCGGCAGAAAAGGCTAAGCCGGCGAAGATTTCGTTGTCGGCATCGTCGGTGATGGCGATATGCAAAGGATTGGAAAGCGTACCCGTACAACGGTCGAAGTCGAAGATTTGCAGGTCGTTCCGAGTATCAAAAATAGCCATTTTTGAACCGTCCGGGGAAAAAACTAATTCTCCATAAGCGATATGGTTCAGAGGCGGGCCAATCTGTTGTATTTTTGAAATAACAGAGTCTGGTGTAAGCAACAAAATGTGAAATGTATTAGAGAATAATTTAGTACAGACTATCCACCAGTCCCTCCCATTGCCATGTCTGACAGCATGTAGGCCATGTGTATCCATGGTATCGTTTACTACAACCTCATTTTTAACAATCACACTTCCCTGCCCGTTATTTACCGACATATCTACAACCGTATGAAGCAGATTTCGAAATAAAAAAAATTGACCTTCCTTGATATTTGGATAATGAAAGAGATGAAACGTGGTTGAATTACCTGGCCCGGGCAGCATAATCATGCTTTGCGGCACATTATATCCTTCATTGTCAGGGCATACCTGATTATATAAAAACCCAGGGTTAAGCCCTTCGCTATTTTCCACGGCTTCGCCATTTGCTTTTTCGATGTAACACCCGTTTGACAGCAAAAGCAGATCGCCATTACTGTCGCAAATGGAGCCATAGGTATCCATTAAGGACATAGTAGCAGAAGAATACGAAATAGTCAGGCTGTCAGAAAAATTGAATGCTATTCTGTCTACCCCTGGATACTTTGGATACTGATTGGAATCATAGCCAAATAACCACAGATTGTCTTCTTTTTGGGCATTGGACTGGAGGCATAGAAACAGAAAAATAAACCCAATAGATATCTTTTTCATGGCAATATAGATAAAAGGCTGCGCGGCCAAAGTTGCCGCGCAGCCCTGATAATGAAAGATAGATTAGTTTTTATTCAACACTACGCTCCGCGTAACAGGCGCCTGCCCCTCCCGGATCAGGCGAACGACATAGACGCCGTTGGGAAGCAGTCCCAGATCAAGTCGGGCATCTGTCAGGTTTTGGCGTAATTGCAACTGTCCCAACTGGTTATACACTTCCGCTATTGCGCCTGCTTCGACATTTGTAAAGAAGACGAGGCCGGTAGTCGGATTCGGATACACCCGCACCGCTTCCACGTCTTCCTTTGGCTCCCCCGCTCCCGTCGCCAGCACCCACACCGTTTTACACTTTGTATCCGAGCCGTACGCGTTGCTCACGGTGAGGCACACCTCGTAAGCGCCGGGGGCCGAGAACGTGTGTGCCGGGTTTCGCTCGGCGCTGTTGTTGGCCGCGCCGCTCGCGGGATCGCCGAAGTCCCACTGCCAGAGCGTGGGTTCGTACCACGAGACGGAGGTAAAATCGACACCGAGGCCGCCCGTGCGGTCGTAGCGCCAGTTGGCCAGGGGGTGGTTGTCGAGGCCCAGGGTATCGCAGGGCGAGCCGTCGAGGGGGCCGAGGCGGAAGTTGGGGAAATGGGGCATATTGGCATAGGGATATTCCAACTGATAGTAATTCTGCTCGAATTCGCAGGCCGTGCCGCCCCGCTCGGGATGTTTGATGCGGTGCATACAGTTTTGGCCGTTGAGCGGACGGCTGTAAATCATGCCATCCGGGCCCAGTTCCATGTAGCCAATGGTACCGCTCAGGAAACATACCGGCGGTTCGGCTTCCGCTACGATCACCATGCTCCCGGCCAGGTCCGTCGCCCAGGTGTCGAATTGCAGCAGGCGTTTCACCTCCGCCGCGTAGAGGTACCGACCGTCGGCCGACCAGGCCAGACCACCGAAATATTCGATATCTGCATCGTCGATCACGGGTACGTGTACAAGGTTGGACAATTCGCCGGTACAGCGGTCGAAGTCGAAGACCTGCAAATCGTCCTGTGGGTTGAATCGGGCCAGTTTTGAGCCGTCGGGGGAAAAGACCAGTTCGCCGTAAGTGTTGCCATCCACCGCCACGTTGCCAATCGCCTGCTGATGTACGCTAATGCCCAGTGGAGAAAAAAGAAGGATGAAATAAACGTTACTGTGTTTTTTCGCCGCCACAACCCACCAGTCGCGGCCGTTGGCGTGTTTCACCGCGTGAAGGCCATCGTTGTGTATCGTATCGATCACCACCGGGGCATTTTTGAAGATTACTTGTCCGTTGCCGTCGTTGGCTGACATATCGACTAAGGTATGGAGAAGGTTTTTATTAATTACACTTTGAGAACGGGGATAGTGAAAAAAATGGTACAGCACAGGACTTTGCAGGTCTTGGAGGATAACAGTGTTCTGTGGTAGTCTATAGCCATAACCAGCATTACAGTATAAACTATATTGCAAACCCGGATTCAGACCCTCACTGCCTTCTACTTCTAATCCATTGGGCCCTTCAATATAGCAACCGTTGGTATATAGTACTAACTGCCCCAACGAGTTGCAAATCGAAGCCTCACAATCCGAAAAAGGCATTGGCCTCTGTTCTGAAATAATTATTAGCGAATCCCAGAACTGAAACCGAATACCCTCCGATAATGGGGTGTCACTGTAGTCGTAGCCGAAGAGCCAAATATTATCTTGTTTTTGAGCGTATAGCTGTATTGAGGCAGACGTAAGCAAACCTAATAATATCCATCTTTTCATGATATGGAAAATAAAGTCGGGGTATATGAACATGCGTTCATATACCCCTAAGCTTAGAGGAAGGGTTACTCTTTGATCAAAATTATCTTTTGTACAATAGGGCTGTCCGTCTGTGGTAGATAAAAGTGTATCCAGTATGCGCCATCGGACAAGGGCCGTAGGTCGACAAACGACTCCGCCGTTTTAACACGCAGTTTGAGTTGACCGAGGAGATCATACACCTCCACAAGGGCTTCCCCGGTGGAGGCATTCTTCCACCTGAGTATGCCGGACGTCGGGTTGGGGTATAATTCCCAGATGCGAGCGGCGGTCTGCTTATCCTGTCTTGCTGCCGGGCGGCTTGAAGAATTGCACAAATCCAGGTCGTCGTATTCCGTGCCGGTCATTTGCCGGATGAAAGCCCGCGCTTCGTAAACAGCATCGCCGCCTTCCAGGGGGCATTGTTCGGCTATGCTTTCCAGGGTGGCCAGGCCGCCGGCGGCAAGCGTATCTGTCAGCAGTAAGTGGAAAACAATGGCATTGACGCTTTTGTGGTTGGCATCGCAGGCATAACTGGTTGTAATGCCGCTATTTAGTGTTGCAAGCGCCACGATTTTGCTGTGTCGGGCTGTGTCGAGCGTGTAATAAATCGCCTCCAACTGGCCCGCGGCCGTGTTGCGCTGCGAGACAAGGGTCGCGTAGCTGGTTTCATTGATCGAGGCGCCCGCCTGCCGCAAACTATCCTGCACGCGGATGTCTTCCGTATTTTGCAGGAAGGTGGTACGATAACCATTGATCGACACTTGTTGAAGGCTGTCCGGAACGAAAAGTTTGGCGCGCTGCTCGGCGATGTAAGCCAGTTTGCCGGTAGACAGGGTCGACTGCGCCGTTTTAAACGAGCCGTATGGCGATACGCTTTCAAGCGCGGGCCAGCGAAGGATTTTACGGTACAGCCGGTAGTGCCCTTTCCAGATCATCTCGTCGGTGGTATAGGGCATACTGTCAAGGACGATCGCATTGTCTATTTCGGTCGGCGAGCCGGTTTCCGCTACCCGCCCGGGTGCGCCGGAAAAGTCGCATTCATCACAGCCCTCATAATTACTGCTCTTGGTTTGGTTAAAGAACCAGCCACTTGTCGGCGTAACCGGAGGATTGCATTTGGGGTTAGCTATTCCGTTAACGATAAACTGTGAGTTTGTTGCATCAGAAAAATTTTTCGCCCCATATGTACACTGAATTTGATCTAGTTCCCAAAGGTTTCCCTGGTACTCCTGAAGGCCGATATAGGCATCATCAACACCTTCTGCTCCCACCTGCAACCCGTAGCAGTGGTGATAAAAATGATTCCCGCGAACGGCATTGGTGAAATCGGCCAGGTCGAGAAACTGCGCCCCGATTGCCGTGTTATCCACGCAGTTGCACTGGAAAGTATTAGCCCAGCCGCTGCTGCTGAAAATACTGGTGGATATGCCCCCGGCATCGCCGCCGTCGATGGTATTGGCCGAAATTCCGCTGTTTGCAGAACCGTCGATTTTGAGGCCGATAAAGCTGCCGTTTTCCGGGTCGTCATTCATGACATAATTGCCGCCTATCGTGCCGTAATTACCAGTGCGGTACAGGATTCCCCAGCCGCCGTCTTGCATCGTGACGTTGTTGGTCGTGACGGTCCAACCCGAGCCGATGGAGCCTCCTGTCATTTCGTTCAGTTGAATGCCGGTTACGGGGGCTACCCCGTCACCCTGGTCTTCCACTGTTACGTCATTGGTCTGAATGGCACTGACATTATGGGTAGGCTCATTCAGAAATGACCGGATGCCGTATTCAAAGGCCGTGATGTCATTCTGCCTCAGCCTGACATCACGAAGCTGACTTTTTTGCCAGTCGATGCCCGTCCTGACGTCGGTCATCGTGCAGTGCTCCACCTTGCCGGCATAGCGCTCGGCGAACACGGCGGTTTTGCAGTCGTCGAAGTTCATGGGCGCCCAGGGCAGGCCGATGTTGGCCCAGCTGCTGTTGTTGCGCGCCGAGAGGTGTATGCCAAAGCCTTCGCGGGGGTAGGCGTTCACCACGCCGCTGTGCCGCATATCGCTGAACGTCAGGTTGCCTACGTTCAGGTTCGTGTTCGTAGCCACGATGCCGTTGGCCAGTCGCTCGAAACTGTTGGCGCCGAAGACGTTGAAATCGCGGTAGTTTTTCAAAAAAATGCCGCAATAACCCCGCTCCTCGATGGCCTCGGGCATGCCGGGGTAGGCCACTTTGAGCGCCTGGCCGGGGGCGGTGGAAAAGGTGTTGCCCGAAAAACCGAGGAAGCTCACTTGTTCCTGGCCGGCTGCCGCGCCGGTCATGTCGAGGTTGAGGCCGACGTAGTTGTTGGTGAAATTACAATTCCGAATGTCCAGCGACGAGGCGGATTGTGCATTGACGGCAAATCGCATATCGTTGAAATTGACGTATTGCGCGATAAGCTTGCCGCCAGTCTCGACAATGATTCCTTCGGCGAGTTGATCGCAGGTGAAAATATTTACATGGTTCAGGGTCAGGGTTTTTCCCGGTTTCACCTCGATGCGGGCGCCCGGCAAAAGGTAAATGGATATTGGATCGGTGGAAACGCCGAGGAAGCAAAAGTCCTGATCAATTTCCAGTTCGCCTTGTATGATCCTGTCATTGCCGATGGGCTGGGTACAGGAATTGGCATTCAGGTCGTTGGAGGCAATCAGGTCGCTGACTTTCCCGGAAATGGTTCGATGAGTCATACCGTCCGGAACCAATTGAAGATCAAATACTTCTGGCGCAGGCCACCCGGCTGGATCACAAGTTTCAATTGGCAGGGGATAGACCAGGATATGAAGCCGGTAAGTTCCGGCAGGGGCATTGTTATTATCCGCCGTGAAGTCAAATTGGAACTGTTGCAGAAAGTCGAGGTCAAAGGCAGGGACCTCGGCTTCAAAGTTAAACCTTCGGTAGTAGTAAGAGTTTCCTTCTGCCCAGGTGTCTTCGTCAATAAAATCAGCGTCATTGGAAGCCAGTTTGAAATTGGCCAGTTCGGAAAATCCGTTATCGGTGAGTGTCCCGACGGAGATTTCAATTCTGACATTGAGTGGGCAGGAATTTAAACCATTGAAAACCGAGACGTCCAAATCTACACTGCCGCAATATGGGAGCAGTTTATTGTCGGCGAGTACGGCCGCGTATTGGTAAATGCAGGGGTCACATTGGGCACGGGCATTAGCCTGAACAAACAACCACGCGAGAAAAATTAAGATTAGTTGTCGCGCGGGGGGGGGGCAAAAGATAAGTTTTTCATGTAGAAATAAAAGTTTGATGAAAATGAAGCGGCAGGTCGCTTCAAATTTACACTTCATTCTCCAGGGGCTACAAACACTTTTTTTGATAAGTCAGGAACTCATTTTTCTACTATATTCACTTAATTATCTGAAAGCAAGCAAATTAAATAAAGCAAAAGTCAGGCTTATCAACCAAAAACGATCATTCCCAAAACAAGAGGAGAAAACTTATGACTTTTCCATTGCCCGCAGTGCACTGTACTTCCAGCCCGTCTCCAGCGCGCTGATGCGGCAAATGGTCCAGCCGGCCCGGCCGTCGAGGAAACCCGCTTTGAACACGTAGTTGCGCAGCCATTTGACGGCCGGGCTCAGCGCCAGGTTCCACCAGCGGGCGCGGCGGCCCCGGGCATACATGGCCCGGGCGGCAATGTCGGCGTATTTGCGGGCGCGGGCATAGTGTTCTTCCACGGTGTAATAGCTGTAATGCAGCAGGTCGCCACGCAGCCGGGCCTGCCGGGCGCTGGCGTACATTTCAATTTTATCGTGCGGATTCTGGCCGCCCCATTGCGCCAGTCGCCGGTCGAAGAGGCGCAATTTGCGGTCGGGGTACCAACCCGAATGATGAATCCACTGGCCGCAGTAATTGGTGAGCCGGTTCATGGCATAGCCCCCGGCCTGCCAGTGGTCTTTTACCGCGAGTATCGATTGCCGCAATTCCTCGCTCAGCGCTTCGTCGGCATCGAGCGAAAGTACCCAGTCGTACGAAGCCTGGGCCAGCGCATAGTTTTTTTGTTCGATGTGCCCGCCAAAGGGGTGTTGCACAAAGCGCGCGCCTTTTTCGCGACAGATCGCCGCCGTCCGGTCGGTCGAAAAGGAATCCACCACCACGATCTCGTCGGCGACGCCGGCCAGCGAATCAAGGCAGCGACCGATGTTGCGTTCTTCGTTAAAGGTAATGATGACGGCAGAGAGGGGCATTTTTCAACTGGCGACCGGCCGCATTGGCGTGTTTTATAAAATCGAATGTTCGATAAATGGCAGTTTTTCCGGGTAATCCGTGGTGAAGTGCAGCCCCCGGCTTTCATGGCGGTCCTTGGCGGAGCGGGTGATGAGGTAGGCAACGGCGATCAGGTTGCGCAATTCCATGAGCTGCGGCGATATGACGGCGCTTTTGTACAGTTCTTCCGTTTCGCGGTAAAGCAGGAAAAGACGGTCCATAGCACGTTGCAAACGCACATTGGAGCGTACAATGCCGACGTAGTACGACATGATTTCGCGCAATTCTTTCAAACTCTGCGTAATCAGGACCATCTCGGAGGGGTTCGAAGTGCCCTCCGCATTCCAGTCGGGCACATCTTCGCGGAAAGCCCAGCTGTCGAGCTGTGCCGCTACGTCTTCGGCAATGCGGTGGGCAAACACCATGGCTTCGAGCAGGGAGTTGGAAGCCAGGCGGTTGGCGCCGTGCAGTCCGGTGCTGGAGCATTCGCCGGCCGCGTACAAACGACCGATGCTGCTGCGCCCTTTCGCATCCACCATAATGCCGCCGCACATGTAGTGGCATGCGGGCACCACGGGAATCATGTCGCGCATCGGGTCGATGCCGATGCTTTGGCATTTTTCGTAAATCGTCGGGAAATGCGCCACAAAATCTTCCTTGTTGAGGTGACGGCAATCGAGGTACATGCATTCCGTACCGCGTTTTTTCATCTCGGCATCGATGGCGCGCGCCACCACGTCGCGGGGGGCCAGAGAACCTCGGGCGTCGTAGTGTTGCATGAATTCTTCGCCGTCTTCGGTTTTCAGCACCCCGCCAAAGCCCCGCACCGCTTCGGAAATCAGGAAGGAGGGGTTTTGCCCGGCCGGGTTGTACAGCGAAGTGGGGTGAAACTGCATGAATTCCATGTTTTCTACCCGCCCTTTGGCGCGGTACACCATGGCGACGCCGTCGCCCGTAGCGATCACGGGATTGGTGGTCGATTTGTACACCTGCCCGCCGCCGCCGGTACACAGTACGGTGACCCTCGACAAGAGGGTGTCGATCTCGCCGTTGTCGCGATTCAGGGCATAGCAGCCGTAACATTCGATATTGGGCGTCACGCGAATGACCATGTAGCCCAGGTGGTGCTGGGTAATCAGGTCGAGGGCAAAATAGTTTTCCTGCACCCGGATGTTGGGATAACGGGAAGCCTCTTCCATCAGCGCGCGCTGGATTTCCCAGCCGGTCAGGTCTTTGTAATGTAAAATGCGGTGCTCGGAATGGCCGCCCTCACGGGCCAGGTCGTAGGTTGTCGAATCTTTTTCCTTGTCAAATCGGGCGCCCCAGTCGATGATCTCCTGCACGCGCTGCGGGCCTTCCTGCACAACAATTTCGACAATATCGCGCTTGCACAGACCGTCGCCGGCAATCAGGGTATCTTCCACATGCTTGCCGAAGTTGTCTTTTTCGTGGTCCCACACGGCCGCTACGCCGCCCTGGGCATAACGGGTGTTGCTTTCGCCTTCCACCGTTTTGGTGAGTACGAGAATATCGCGATTCGGAAACTTCCGCGCGGTTTTGATGGCAAAGGTCAGGCCGGCTATGCCGGAGCCAAGAACAAGGATGTCGGTTTTTCTGCGCGCCATTTGAAAAGACGGATAAATTGCTCCGCCTGCGCAAGCAATATCTGATGCAGGCGGAGCAATGAAAGTTAAAACAGTTTAGTTGATGGCGTAGGAAGCCGTCACGGTAAGGTTCCAGTTGCGGGTTTGGTCGAGCGCACTTATATCGAACAGGTTGGTAAAACTGGAGTTGAAGCGGGCGTGCAAGCCGATATTGCCAATGTCGAATCCGGCGCCGATGTGCCAGCCGGCATCCAGTTTATTGACCTTGAAATCTTTATCGACCGACGAGATCAGGGTGCCGGCCTGTACGCCGCCCTGAATATTGAAAAACGTAAGGAAATTGATATCGAGCGAGAGGGGCAGTTCCACGTAGTTCAGTTTAAAGCTGACGTCGGCCAGGCTGTCGGGCGTAACGGTGGCGCCTTTCATGGTAAATAGCAGTTCGGGGCGAAGCGACGCGGCCACCTGTTTGGGGCGTCCCAGCGGGATTTTGGCAAACACCCCGCCGACAAAACCAACCCGCCCCTTGCGGTCTTCAAAATCCTGTTTGGAAAAATTCGCGGCGCTCATACCCGCTTTGAGCCCGAAACGGGTATGCCCCTCGGGGTCGGCCATTTGTGCACGCATAGCCGGAAGGAGGAGAAAAAAGACGGCCGGTACAAGCAGCAGTCTGATCGCATGGTGCAGTTTCATAGCATGAAGTTTTTTTGATTGGTGAAAAGGGTGAATTTTCCCGTAAAAGTAGGCGGGATGGGCGATTATTGTATAAAAGCCGGTGGTGATTCCCCTGAAAATGAAACAGGGCAAACGGGCCGTTTGCCGGTCGTTTGCCCTGTTGTAACTGATAAAAGGCCGGTCGGTTTACAGATCCTCTTCCAGTTCTATATCGTTGTCGTCAAAATCTTCTTCAGACTGTGGCCGTTTGCTGCCGCCCGTTGTCGGGTGGCCGGTAAAGTGCTTGAGCATGATGATTTCGCGTTGCGTCAGCTCTCGGAATGCGCCGCGGGGCAGGTCTTTTTTGGTCAGACCGCCGTAGTAGAAACGGTCCAGCTTTTTCACCTGATACCCCAGTGATTCGAACAGCCTGCGCACGATGCGGTTGCGGCCCACGATAATTTCGAGTTCCACCACTTCGCGGCGGGGATGGTCTTCGGCGTAGCGCAGCCAGTTGACCTGAATAGGGCCGTCTTCGAGTTCGACGCCGGCCAGGATTTTTTCAAAATCGGCATTGCTCAGTCCTCTGTCGAGTCCTACGCGGTATTGTTTCTGTACGTGGTAACTCGGGTGAGAGAGTTTCTGGGCGAGGTCGCCGTCGTTGGTCAGCAGGATCAGGCCCGTGGTATCGCGGTCGAGGCGCCCGACCGGGTAGAGCCGTTCGGGGAAATGGGGATCCACGATGTCGAGTACCGTTGCGCGACCGTGTTCGTCCTCGGTGGTCGTGATGACGTTTTTCGGCTTGTTCAGCAACACGTACACCTGACGCTCCTGGATGTTCATTTCCTTGCCTTCGCAGGTAATCGCATCACCAGGTTGAACGCGGTAGTGCGGTTCGAGTTTTACTTCGCCGTTGACGGTCACTTGCCCGTCTTTGACAAACTCGACCGCCTTGCGGCGCGAGGATACGCCACAGTGGGCCAGGTATTTATTAAGCGGCATGCCTTCGCCGGTGGGCAGCTCGGGCTTGGGCTTTTTCTCTACAAAAAACTCTTCTTTCTTGCGGAAGGGCTTTTGTCCGAACGGTCTGCGGTCGCCATAGCCGCCACCGCCTTCGCGACGGTCTTGCCAGGGCCTGCGCTCGCCGTAGCCGCCGCCGCCTTCGCGGTTGCGGTCTTGCCAGGGTTTGCGCTCGCCGTAGCCGCCGCCGCCGCCTTCGCGGTTGCGGTCCTGCCAGGGCTTGCGTTCGCCGTAGCCGCCGCCGCCTTCGCGGTTGCGGTCCTGCCAGGGCTTGCGTTCGCCGTAGCCGCCGCCGCCGCCTTCGCGGTTGCGATCTTGCCAGGGCTTGCGTTCGCCGTAGCCGCCGCTACCGCCGCCGCCTTCGCGGTTGCGGTCTTGCCAGGGTTTGCGCTCGCCGTAGCCGCCGCTACCGCCGCCTTCGCGGTTGCGGTCCTGCCAGGGTTTGCGTTCGCCGTAGCCGCCGCTACCGCCGCCGCCTTCGCGGTTGCGGTCTTGCCAGGGCTTGCGCTCGCCGTAGCCGCCGCTACCGCCGCCTTCGCGGTTGCGGTCTTGCCAGGGCTTGCGTTCGCCGTAGCCGCCGCTACCGCCGCCGCCTTCGCGGTTGCGGTCTTGCCAGGGCTTGCGTTCGCCATAGCCGCCGCCGCCTTCGCGGTTGCGGTCCTGCCAGGGCTTGCGTTCGCCGTAGTCGCCGCCACCTTCGCGGTTGCGGTCTTGCCAGGGCTTGCGTTCGGAATTGCCCTCGTCGCCGGAGGTTTCGTTCCGGGGCACGTCTTCGGTCTTGTTAAAGTCGGAGGTTTCGGACGATTCTTCGTCTTTGGCGGGATAAAAGGTTTTTGGACGCTCTTTCAGCGAAAAACCGGGTGCCGTCTTGGTCAAACGAGGACGGCGTTTTTTCTCTTCCATTGAAATTGTGTAGGTTACGTAAAGTTGGTTGTGACTAACACAGCCGGGGCAAATATCCGATAAAAGCGGGGATGGCTCTGAAACGGCTGATTAATTTTTATTTAAAGGATTAAACTGTCCGTAAAAACGTGCCAGAATTCAAAAAGGTGTGAGCGAAAGAGAAAAAAACTGAATTTGTTTCAACGGGATTAATGCGCCTCCGACATTGCGGTCTTGGCTTCCTGCGAAACCTGTTTTTTATTCGGACGGATAAAAAAGATCAAGGGGAACACGATGATGAAAAAGAGGGAAATCAGCCGGAAGGTATCGAGGTAGGTCAGCAGATAAGCCTGTTTTTCGACAGCAAAATTCAATTGTTTGTATGCCATTGCCGTGGCGTCGGCGGCCGACGCTCCTGTTCGGCTGATGAGCCCTTGCACCATGGTGCTGAGGCGCTCGTCGAAAGCCGGATTGCCGGGCACTGTGTAGGCGACCAGGTCAGTTTTGTGCTGCGCAAACTGTCGGGCGATGTAGTTGTTGGAAATAGCGATGCCGAATGCGCCGCCCAGTTGCCGGATCATGTTGTTGAGCGCGATGCCGGACGGGTAATCGCGGGGTTGCAAACCCGCAACCGCCTGACTGATGAGCGGCAACTGCACCATACTGATCCCGACGGCGCGCAGGGCCAGGGGGCCGAAAAAGTCCCATTTGCCCGACTGGGGGTTGGCGCCGGCGCTCCACCAGCCAAAAATGATGAACAGGATAAAGCCCATGACGACAAACGGAATGGGAGACGCGCCGCTCGACATTCTTTTACCAATGATGGGCATCAACAAAACCCCGATCGCGGTTGCCGGCAGAATGGACAAACCGGTTTCGAGCGGCGACCAGCCCAGCACCCGCTGGGCGAGAATAGGGTATATAAAAACGGAAGTGAACAAACCCAGGCCCACAACAAAAGTAAAAACTGTCGTCAGCGCAAGGGTCCGATTGCCCATGACGCGCAGGTTGACCACAGGATGGGGGATGGTCAATTCCCGCCAGATAAAACCTACGACGCCGGCTGTCGCTGTGATCGACAACAAGCGGATCGCATCGCTGGCAAACCAGTCGTCGGCTTCTCCGCGTTCCAGCACATACTGCAACGACCCGATCCCGATCGCCAGCAGGGCAATACCCGGATAATCGATGGTCATGGATTTCTTTTTTTCTCCTTCACCCGGCCGGCGTTCGATGAACAGCACGGCCAGCACCGTGGCTACGATACCGATCGGGATATTGACCGTAAATATGAGCGGCCAGTTGGCCGAATCCAGAATCCAGCCGCCGACGGTGGGGCCCAGTGTCGGGCCCAAAACGATCCCCATACCAAACAAACCGCTGGCCATGGGACGATCTTTGGGCTCAAAGGCATCGAACAGGATGCTTTGCGAGGTGGACAACAGCGCGCCGCCCCCGATGCCTTGCACAAAACGCCAGAACACGAGCTCCCACAACCCCGTGGACGTACCGCAGAGCCAGGAAGCAATCGTGAACAGGACCATCGAAAAAATATAATAGTTCTTCCGGCCAAAGTATTCGGCCAGAAAGCCGGTCATCGGGATAATCACCACGTTGGCAATTGCATACGAGGTGATGACCCAGGCAATGTCTTCGATCGTGACCCCAAGGCTGCCGGCCATTTGCGACAGGGCCACATTGACAATGGAGGTGTCCACCAGTTCCATGATCGCAGCCGACACGGTGGTGAGCACAATGATAAAACGGGCAAAGCCTTTGGCAGCCATACGGATCAATGCTTTGGATAATGATGCACAAATGAATCAGCGTGTCGGTACGGCCACTTCCACGCTCATGCCCGCCCGAAGGGGAAATGCGGGGTCGGCGGGGTCGGTAAAGATGATCTTGACCGGAACACGCTGTACCACTTTGACAAAGTTGCCGCTGGCATTATCGGGCGGCAAAAGGCTGAATTTGGCGCCCGTAGCGGGGGCTATGCTCTGAATTTTACCGTTAAATGTCTTGCCCGGGTAGGCATCGACCTTGATTTGCACAGCCTGGTCGGGTCGCATATTCGATACCTGTGTTTCCTTGAAATTGGCGGTAATCCAGAGGTTTTGATCCTGCACAATGACGCACAAGGGCGTGCCCACATTGGCCAGCTGGCCCGGCTGCGCGCTGCGTTTGGCAATGAAGCCACTCACAGGAGCGGTGATGACGGTGTACGACAGGTTCAGCCTCGCATTGTCGAGGTCGATCTGGCGTTGTTCGACGAGGGTGCGGGCCACCTGCACATTTTTGCCGGCGGCCTGGGCCTGGGCCTGGAAAGCGCTCGTCTGGCGTTCGCCGGCATCCGACTGACGGCGGCTCACCTCCACCTGCCGGCGGGCTGTTTCGAGCTGGGCTTTGGCAGCCTGAAGGGCGGCGTCGGCGTTGTCGCGGGCGGCTTTGGCGGCGTCGTATTGTTGTTGCGTGACGGCTCGCTGGGGCAACAAGGCGGCAAAGCGGCTGAAATCCTGGGCGGTTTGCCAGGCTTTGGCCTGCGCGGCGTCCACATTGGCCTGCGCCGTCTGCACGGAACTGAGGGTGGTTTCCACCCCGGCCGTCGAAGCGCGGAAATTGGCTTCGGCCGTGCCCACATTGGCGCCAGCTGCACCCGCATTGGCCGATACGAGACCGACATTGGCCTCGGCATTGGTCAGTGCGGCCTCTGCCTGCCGAACGCGAAGCAGGTAGTCGCGGTTATCAAGTATAAAAAGGGTATCGCCCGCCTTAACCCACTGGTTGTCTTCGATCAGGATTTTTTCCACATAGCCGCTCACTTTGGGAGCGATCGTGACGATATCGGCTTCGAGGTAAGAGTTTTCGGTGTCTTCATGGGTCATCATGTAACGGACCTTTTGAAAACCGTAAACAAGACCGGTGAGCAGCACTGCACCGAGTACAATAGGCAATATTTTTTTTCTGGTGATCGACATATCCGGTGAAAGTTGAGAATACGAAGGATAAATGTTTTGGTGGAACGGGTCAGAGTTTTCCGGCGCTTTTGAGGAGTTTGAAATAGGCCATGCGGGCATCGGCACGGGCGCCTGCTTCATTGATCTGCGCCTGCGCGAGCAGGGCGTCGGCGTCGAGCAAATCGGAAAGGGAAGCGATCTGCTGGCTGTTGCGCAGCTGGGTGATGCGCTGGTTTTCGAGGGCTTGCGCCACGGTTTTTTCCGCCAGCAGGGTTTTCTGACGGGCGGTTTGCCAATTGTAGAAATTATTGGCAATGTCGCTTTTGGCCGCGTCGTCGAGCTGGCTTCGCTGAAGTTGGGCTTGCAGGAGATTAAGTTTGGACTCCTGTACCGTATGCCTCGACGTGTAAAAATTGCTGAGGTTCCACAACACGTTCAGACCCGCGTCCCAGGTGCTGAGAAAGCGGTCTTGCGGCGGAAACACGCGCTGATTGGGGCGGTTGGTGTACAAATTGGCGCCGACACTGATCAGGGGGTAATAGGTTCCCTGCGTGATCCTGATCTGTTTGGCCGCGGCCAGCGCGCGCTGGTCGGCAGCCCTGACATCGGCGCGGCCGGCGGAATTGCCGAGGAAATAATCGAGGCTTTCCGCGCTTTCCGGGCCTGCAAAAAGCGAAGCGCTGTCGATCTGAATACCTTGATCCGTCGGCAAACCCAGCAGGATGGCCAGGTTGTATTGCGCCGCGGCAATGGCGTTGGCGGTCTCGATTCTGGCGGTCTGGAGTTGGGCGACGGCGAGTTCGCTGCGCAGCACATCGTTGTCGAGCGCCATGCCCTGATCGCGCAGGTGATAGGTGTCGGTCAGGCGATTCTGAGCGGTTGCGAGGTTTTTGTCCACCACTGCCAGCGCGCTTTGCAGTTTGTAGAGGTTGATCGCGGCAGCCGTGAGGTTGAGCTGTACGTCCTTGCGGTCTTTTTCAAAATCAAAACGGGCAGCTTGTTCGAGAAACTCGGTGGCCCGTATCGTATTGATCGCCCTCAGACCGGTAAAAACCGGCTCGGTAACCGACAAGCGGTTGAGGTACTGGTTGGGGATTACCGGGTTGAGCACCTTGTTTTCTCCGTTGGGCAGGGTAATGGAGAACGGGTCGATGTTTTCGCTCAGGCGGGTGTAGGAGCCGTTGTACGACACCGTCGGGAAGGTCGCATCGTGGGTTTGCGCCGTTTTTGATTGCGCAGCAGCAGCTTTTGCACCCGAAATCTGGAGGGCTTTGCTGTTGGCGAGCCCCAGGTCTATCACTTCGTCGAGCCGCAAAATGCGCCCCTGGGCCAAAGCCGTCTCAGGTACCGAGGCCAATACAGCCAGTACCGGCAAGCAGTAGATTAAGTTTTTCATCAGGACCTATAAATGATCAAACGTTTGTTTAACAACAGGGTTAAAAAAACACCCGTCTGGCGGGTGGGTTTCAGGCTGCCGGTTTCAGGGGGTCAAACAGGGGAGGCGCCGGGTAGCAAAAGGTGCGCCTGTAACACGGATTTGACATGACTGGTTATCCGTTCTTTATTTTGTTCGGAGTACAGTTGTTCTTCGTTCTCTGCCTTCATCATCATACACATCAAGCCTGTATTGCTGATGGCGGTCGAAATGGTGGCGAACAGGGTGGTCAGCGTCAGTTCCAGGTCAACATACCGGAAAATGCCCTTTTCCTGTCCTTCCACGATAAATCCGCGCACCACTTCCATGTTGCGGCCCATGTGGTAGATAATCAGTTTGACATGTTCGGGGCGCTGGCGGAGCGACATTTCCCGCGTTACAATGCGGTGAAAATCACGGCCTTCGAAAAATTTGTTCACATACAGTTCTACCGTTTGCGACAGTTTTTCCCAGGGGCTCAGATCCGTTTTGGCCAAAGACTCGAGCTGGGCCCTCGTTTTCGGCAGCTTGTGCTCCAGCAGAGCCTCGAACAACTTTTCCTTCGAACCGAAATAATAACTGACCATTGCCACGTTCATGCCCGATTCGGAAGCCAGCTGTCGTATCGACACCGCTTCGTACCCGTTCTTCGCGAACAGCTTTTCGGCCACATCCAGCAAATGCTGGCGGCGGTCCTGTTTTTCAAGAACGGCAATCGACATTGGCGGTCAGGAATTTTGCGGCAAAAGTAAAATATGCCCTCATTTAAAATCAAACGTTCGTTTAATTTTTTTATGTCATAAAAAAATGGCTGGTTTGCTTTTGCAAGCCAGCCACCGGATTTTCTTTCATCAACAGTCCTTCGCGTTGCCGGGCCGGGCTGTATCGAGAAGTCGGATCGTTAATCCGTTTTGATCAGTTTCATGGCGCGTTGCAGGCCGTTGTCGAGCACCGCGACAACGTAGTACACGCCGGAGGGCAGCATATAGATCATCAATTCTCCGGAAGCCTCTTCGCCGGCAAACTGTGCTACCTGGTTTCCGCGCATATCAAACAGGAGCACCCTGACAGGCTCTGCGCCCGAGCTTTGCAGGCGGAAGGAGGAGGAAGCCGGGTTGGGCACGATACGAATGCCGGCGTTTTCGGCGCTGTGATCAACAATGCCTACGCTATTACTCACCACGATGGGCGGGAACGTAACGGAGCAGCCGAACAGGGTGGTCATGGTCAGTTGATAGGTGCCTTCGCTCAGGTTCAGCAGGTTTTGCTCGCCGGAATAAAACACGCCGTCCTTCGTCCAGCTAACGCTGACTACGTCTCCGGCTTGTACGGCCACCAGAATACTTCCGTTGCCCTGGCTGTTGGTTTCGGGCGACACCTGTGTGGAAATAACCGGGAGTTGATCCACCACGACATTGAACGAGCAGCTGTTTGTGTTGCCCGAGGCGTCTTTGACGGAATAGACCACCGTTGTAGTGCCCAGGCCAAATACGGAGCCGCTGGCCAGGCCGGATTCCAGCTGGGCCTGCGCGCCGTTGAGGTTGCAATTGTCAGATACCTGGGGCTGCGGGTAGCTCACAGGGTCGTTTTCGCAACCATAGACGGGGCCGGCCGGGCAGGTAATTTCCGGTGGCGTCACATCCGTCGATACCACGGTTGCCGTTTGCGTTGCCGGGCAGCCGTTGTTGTCGGTGACCGAAACGGTGTAGGTACCCGGCGGCAGGTTCTGTCCGCCCTGGCCACTCGACCATTGCAACTGATATGGCAGTGTACCGCCGGTAATGTCGATGGCTATGGCGCCATTTTGATCTTCGGGACATTGCACATTGGTAACAGAAACGATGGAAACTGCCAGCACAAGCGGCTCCGTGATGCTTACACTGCCAATAACCACGCAGTTGTTGTCGTCGGTTACCGTAACGGAATAACTGCCTGCGGCCAACTGGTCGGCAGTGGCGGTAGTATTTCCGTTGGACCAAAGGTAGTCGTAGGGCAGTACGCCGCCGGTGATCGTGACGGTGGCCTGTCCATTGCTCTGGCCGTTGCAGGCGACGTTGGCAGAGGAAATATTGGCGGAAAGCGCGCAATTGAATGCATTGACATTGACGCTTTGGACGCTGCTGCAATTGTTGGCATCGCTGACCGATACGGTGTAAATACCGGGAGCGAGGCCGCTAATGCTTGCCGTGGTGGCGCTGGTGCTCCACAAATAGTTGTAGGGACTGGTTCCTCCCGTCGGCTGGGCCGTCGCCGAGCCGTCATTGGCGCCAGCCGCCGTTTCGCCGCTTGCAACTGCATTGGCCAGCAGTACGGGCGGTTCGGTGATGCTGACAGAAAGTGCGGCCGGGCAATTGTTGGCATCTGTGATTTGCACCGTGTAGTTGCCCGGGGCAAGGTCGCTGGCGGTCTGGGTGGTAGCGCCGTTCGACCACAAATAATTGACCGGCGCTGCGGCGCCGCTGAGGTTGACGCTGGCCGAACCGTTGTTCGCGCCGTTGCAGGTACTGTTTTGTGCCGATATGCTTGCGCTGAGGCTGCAGTTAAAACTGTTGACCGTGACTGTCTGAACCGTCGAGCAGCCCTGCGCATCCGACACCGAAACCGTGTAACTGCCCGGCATCAGGCCTGTGATCGTGCCGGTAGTAGCACTGTTGCTCCACAGGAAGGCGTAGGGGCTCGTGCCGCCGACTGGTTGTGCAGTGGCCGTGCCATCGTTGGCGCCGGCTGATGTTTCACCGGTAGCGGCAGCGTTGGCGGTCAAAACTGCGGGTTGAGTGACGGTTGCCATGCTCACCGCCGAGCAGCTTTCTCCGTCGGTGGTCGTCACTGAATAAGTACCGGCGCTGAGGCCGGAAACCGAGGTCGTGGTTGCGCCGGTGGACCAGAGATAGGTGTAGGCGCCGTTTCCTCCGGAAGCCGCGACAGCCACAGCGCCATCGGCGCCGCCGTTGCAACTCACATTGCCGGTCACTGTTGCCGTGGCGGCGACGGGCGGGTTTTGGGTGACGGTGACGGTAGTGGTCGATATGCAACCGTTACCGCTGTTGGTTACCATAAGTTGGTAGGTACCCGGAGCACCGACAACCGGCGTGAGCGTTGTGGCGCCGGACACGATAATGCCGTTGGCCGTCGTCCACTGGGCGGTGTAGTTGGGGCCCTGGGAAGAAGCCGTTCCGTCGAGTTGAACCGTTGAGGAAGTGCAGGTAAGGCTCACCGGCGTAGTTGCGCTGGCAACTGGCGGGATAATGTTTTGGACAACATTAACCAGTGCGGACGAGCTGCAACCGTTTTGTCCGGAAGTTACCACCAGGTTGTAATCGCCGGGCGCATTGACTGTGGGGTTCTGCTGGTTGCTGGTAAAGTTGTTGGGGCCTGTCCATAAAAATGAAGGACTGGAGCCCGACGTGGTTCCGCTAAGTTGTACGCTGGAAGAATTGCAATTCAACTGCCCGCTGACGGAAGCCGTGGCGCCGGGCGGGGTGGTGTTTTGCACCACAAGGGCCGTGTCCGACGATACGCAGCCGTTGGAGCCTGTGGAACTAAGGGTGTACACCCCCGGTGCGCCGGCCGTCGGGTTTTGCTGCGAACTGGAAAAACCGCCGGGGCCGGTCCAGGAATAATTGCCGGCATTGCTGGCGCCTGTCAGGGTTACCAATGTGCTGGCGCAGGTGAGTGCAGCAGAGGCAGAGGCCGTCACGGTTGGGGGCGTGGTGTTCTGCGAAACGCTGGCGCTCGCCGTGGCGCTGCAGCCGTTGGAGCCGTTGGTAACTACCACCTGATAAGTACCTGCGACACTGACTGTCGGGTTTTGCAGGGCGGAAGTAAATCCGTTGGGGCCGGTCCACAGGAAACTGGGCTGACCGGCATTGGTAGTAACAAAAATCTGGACGCTGGTGGCCGAGCAAGTCAACTGCCCGCCGGTAGCCGTAGCGCTGGGCGCTGTTTGGTTGGCCGTTACCACGGCTTCGTCCGAAGACGTGCAACCGTTGTTGTTGTTGGTAACCACGAGCGTGTAAGTGCCGGCAGCATTGACTACGGGCGTCAGGGTATTGGCGCCGGATACAATGTTGCCGTTGGTCGTGCTCCATTGGTAACTGAAATTGGGGCCCGACGATGAGCCGGTTCCGTTCAGGGTAGCAGTGTTTTGCTGACAGGTCAGGGTAGCATCCGGTCCGGCGGTAGAGGTAGGAGCGGTAATATTTCCGCTGACATTCACCGTGGTTGTTTTGGTACAGCCGTTTTGGTCGGTCAAGGTGACGGAATAGGCGCCTGGCGCGCTGACGACCGTTTGATTGTCGGTATCGCCGTTGAACCAGTTATACGAATAAGCCGGTGTTCCGCCCCCGCCGGTGGCCGTCAGGGTGGCATTCGGCTGGGCACAGGTAATCGTGTTCGAGGAGCTGGCCGACAGGGTAAGCGCAGGCGGCTGTGTCACCATCGCAGTAGCCGTAGCCGTCCCGGAGCCTGACGAGCCGGTAACGGTGACCGTGTAATTGCCCGCTACAAGATTGACAGCAGTCTGGGTAGTCTGGCTGTTCGACCACAGGTAGGTATAAGGCGGCACCCCGCCGTCGGGGGTTACGGTCAGTGAGCCGTTGTTGCCGCCATTACAACTCACATTGACAATATCGGAGATAGATGCCGTAACCGGCGGCGCCCCTGAAAAGGCATAAGATGTCGAAAATGAGGTCGCAAAATCGCCCGAGTCGTTATTGTTGTTGTTGGTAAAGTTGCCGATGTAGTACACTTTCACTGTATTGCCGGCCACTGTAACCGGCGACTTCCAGTTAAAAGTCCAACTGGCCGCCCCGCCGGTGAAAGTTTTATCGCCCCGTTGCTCGATGTATTCACGTCCGCCGGAAAAAACCGTACCGCTTTGCGCATTACCTGCAGTCAGGTCGCCGCAGTTGTTGTTGTTATCCACAAAAACGGCCTGAAATCCACCAGTAGAAGGGCTGCCCGAAGTGGGTGTAAGCGTAATGGTCAGCGGGTAAGTCATGTTGGGTTCGATGGTAGAGGGCAATCCGTTAATCTCGACGGTGCCGTTAAAATTACCTCCACTGTGGCAATCTCCACAATGGCCATCGAAGGGCGCTCCCGTTCGGCCATTTGGCGGGTCGCCGGCATTTGCCAGCCACATCAACACACCGAGCCCAAGGCCGGCGAATTTAAACAGACGGGTTTGGTAAAATCTTTTCATGCTTTTTTTACTGGTTGTTTAAATTCAGACTATAATATGCTCGTTAAATGTAGATACACTTATTTACAGCAACGCTACGGAAAAGCCGTCCGATCTGCTCATTTATGACGGAAATGGTAAAAAAACAGGATGAACAGGCTTGCTACCCCGCTCCTTTGCGATCAGAACTTCATTCCGCCGTATGAGGGGCAATCAAAATTCATATCTTCGCGCTGCGAACTTTCGCTGGATTTTTTCATTTTTATTCAAATTGATTTCTCCTCCTTTCCATGCTCAATAAACATATCCGAAAAGTTGCCGTCCTCGGCTCCGGCCTAATGGGAACGGGTATTGCGGCCCATCTTGCCGGTTGCGGGCTCGAAGTACTCTTGCTCGATATTCTCCCCCAAACGGGTGACAACCGCAACCTGGTTGCACAGAATGCCCTGCAAACTGCATTAAAGGCCAAACCTGCCCCGTTTTTTGACAACAAATTTGCCAGTCGGATAAGCGTCGGCAACTTTGAAGATGATTTTTCAAAAATCAAATCCTGCGACTGGATCATCGAAGTCATCGTCGAACGGCTCGACATCAAAAAGCAGGTATTTGAAAAAGTGGAGCAATTCCGTGCGCCCGGCACGCTGGTGAGCTCCAATACATCAGGCATCCCCATCCACCTCATGGCCGAAGGCCGCTCGGAGGATTTCCGCAAGCACTTCTGCGGCACGCACTTTTTCAATCCGGCCCGCTACATGCGCCTGCTGGAAGTCATCCCGACGCCCGACACCGACCCGGCCGTGATTGATTTTTTCATGCATTTCGGCGACCTGGTACTGGGCAAACAAACCGTGCTTTGCAAAGACACGCCGGCTTTTATCGCCAACCGCGTGGGTGTGTATGCGATGGCCAAAATTTTCCAGCTCACCCATGAACTGGGCCTGGGCATCGATACCGTCGATGCGCTCACCGGCCCGGCCATCGGGCGGCCCAAAACCGGCACCTTCCGCCTGGCCGATCTGGTGGGCATGGACACCGCGGTGCACGTGATCAACGGCATCCGGCAAAACTGCCCGGCCGATGAACAAGCCGGCGCGTTCACCATTCCGCGATACATCGATTTTCTGATCGAGAACAAGTTTTTCGGCAACAAATCGGGTCAGGGTTTTTACAAAAAAACAGCGGAAAAAGACGCCAAGGGCCGGCCGGTCGTTCTGTCGCTCAACCTGGAAACCCTTGATTATCAGCCTTCTGCAAAAGAGAAACTGCCCATCATCGACACCCTCAAGCAGATCGACGAGCTCCCGCGCCGCATGAAAGCCATTTTCAAAGGCTCGGACAAAGGCGCTGAACTGCTGCAACGCTCGTTCCTCGGCCTGTTTGCCTACGTGAGCAATCGGGTGCCCGAAATCAGCGATACACTCTATGCCATCGACGATGCCCTGCGCGCAGGTTTTGCCTGGGACAAAGGCCCCTTCGAGTACTGGGACCTCGTCGGCGTGGCCGAGGCCACGGAAGCGGCCACAGCGCGCGGAGAAAAAATTGCCCCCTGGGTAACGGAAATGCTGGCGGCCGGACACAGCAGCTTTTACAAATCGGAAAACGGCCGGCGCCTGTGCTACAACCCCGCCAGCAAAACATACGAGCCTTTGCCAGGCGGCGAGGCCAGTATCATTCTCGACAACTTCCGCGACCGCAAACCGGTGTACCAGAATGCAGAGTGCACCCTGCACGACATCGGCGACGGCGTGCTTTGCCTCGAATTCCACTCGAAAATGAACGCCATCGGCGAGGGAATCCTGCGCGGCCTCAACGATTCGATCCAGATTGCCGAAGAGCAGGGCTGGAAAGGCCTCGTCATTGGCAATAACGCCGCCAACTTCACCGTGGGCGCCAATCTGATGATGATCGCCATGATGGCTTACCAGCAGGAGTGGGACGAACTCAACATGGCGGTCAATATTTTCCAGCAAACCTCCATGCGCTTGCGGTACTCTGCCATTCCTGTGGTGATGGCCACACAAGGCTACGTTTTCGGGGGCGGTTGCGAGTTTTCCATGCATGCCGATGCCGTGATGGCCGCGGCAGAAAGCTATATCGGGCTGGTGGAAGTAGGGGTAGGCCTCATCCCCGGCGGCGCAGGCACCAAGGAATTTGCCGTGCGTACCTCGGACCTGATCACACGGGAAGGCGACGTGCAAATCCCGACCCTGATCGACAAGTTCAAAACCATCGCCACAGCCCAGGTGGCTACTTCCGCCTACGAAGCGTTCAATTACGGCTATTTATTGCCGCAAAAAGACCAGGTGGTGCACAACACAGCCCGCAATATCGCCGATGCCAAGGCAAAGGCGCTCGAACTTTCGGAAGGGTACATCAAACCCATCCCCCGCAAAGACGTGTGGGTATTGGGCCGAACGGGCCTCGGCGCGCTTTACGTGGCCGCCCATTCGCTCAAACTCGGCAACTATGCGTCCGAACACGATATTAAAATTGCCCAGAAAGTTGCCTGGGTGCTTTGTGGTGGTGACCTGACCAGCCCGCAAGCCGTTTCCGAACAATATTTGCTCGACCTGGAACGCGAGGCTTTCCTGTCGCTTTGCGGCGAACAAAAAACGCTGGAACGTATTCAATTTATGCTGGAAAACGGGAAGCCTTTGCGGAATTGATAACACAAACAATTAATTGTGTTTGTATTATCAATAAAAAATAAATTATTTTAAAATAAAAAATCATGCAAGAAGCATATATCATATCCGGTTTTCGCACCCCTGTCGGCAAAGCCGGCAAAGGCGGTTTCCGGAGCACCCGGCCCGATGACCTTGCCGTAGCGCTCATTCAGCACCTGGTCAAATCGACGCCCGGGCTGGAAAATTCGATGGTGGACGATGTGATCGTTGGTTGCGCCAACCCGGAAGGCGAACAAGGCCTGCAAATCGGCCGCATCATTGCCAACCGCGCGCTCGGAAAAGACGTGCCGGGCATGACGGTCAATCGCTATTGCGCATCGGGCCTCGAAACCATCAGCATTGCCGTAGCAAAAATCCGCGCCGGCATGGGCCATTGTTTTATCGCCGGCGGCGCCGAAAGCATGTCGTTGATCCCGATGACAGGTTACAAACTGGCGCCCAATTACAATATCGCCGCCACTACCCCCGATTATCTCGTGGGCATGGGCCTGACGGCCGAGGCCGTGGCGAAAAAATTCAACATCAGCCGGGAAGCGGCCGATGCCTTTTCTGTGCGTTCGCACCAGCGCGCAGCGGCGGCAATCGACGCCGGCAAATTCAAGGGTGAAATTTTGCCCATCGAGGTACCCGAAGTGTGGGTGGAAAACGACAAACGCCGGGAGCGCACGTACACGGTCGACACCGACGAGGGCGTGCGCCGCGACACTTCACAGGATGGCCTGTCCAAATTGAAGCCCGCATTTGCCAACGGCGGTGTAGTGACGGCCGGCAACTCCTCGCAAACTTCCGACGGTGCGGCATTCGTGCTCGTCATGTCCGAAGAAATGGTCAAAAACCTCGGATTGCAGCCCATTGCCCGTCTGGCGGCCTGCTCGGTAGCGGGTGTAGAACCTTTGTACATGGGTATCGGCCCTTGCGCCGCCATTCCCAAAGCGTTGAAGCAGGCTGGCATGTCACTCGGTCAGATCGAGGCGATCGAACTGAACGAAGCTTTCGCGGCACAAGCCCTGGCCGTTATTCAGGAGGCAGGTCTTAACCCGGACATTGTGAACGTCAACGGCGGCGCCGTTGCACTCGGGCACCCGCTGGGTTGTACGGGCGCCAAACTGTCCATTCAGTTGCTCAACGAGATGCGGAGGCAAAACCAGCGCTACGGACTGGTCACCGCCTGTGTCGGGGGAGGGCAGGGCATCGCCGGCATTTACGAACGCTTGAACTGATTGCCATTCTGAATAAAAACAAAGGCGACCCGGCAAATGTGCGGGTCGCCTTTGTCGTTTATGGTATGTTTAATTTTGCCCCCTGCCCAACTTCTTTTTATGCTAAAATCCGCTTTCTCTTTTTTCTTTTTGCTGCTGTTATGGCCGCTCGGCGCTCAAAGCTGGCGGCTGGAAAAACTTCCCGATTTGATCAACTCCTCCTGTGATGAAATTACGCCGGTGCCCAGTCGCGACGGGCGCACCCTGTATTTCACCCGCGTCGGCTGCGAAAACTTTAACCGAACCCTGTTTATCGACAGTGTGGACAGGGCCGTAACCGAAACGCCGATGCAATACATATCGACCCTGTCCGGCGTTTACACGCAAATTGCAGGCAAATCCATTTACGGGCCGGTTCGTTCGGCATTCAATCAGGACGTCTGGATTGCTATGGCTCAGGATTCGCTGGCCAATTTTATTTCGGTGGAGCACCCCGGCTATCCGCTCAACAATGCTTTGCCCAACAGTGTCATGACCATCACGCCCGACCCCAACATGTTGTACGTGATCAACCAGTTCGAACGCAACGGCAACATGAGCCGCGGGTTTTCGTATGTACGCCGTACGACCGACAGCAGTGGCTGGACCTTTCCTGTCCCCATCGAACTCGATGATTTTTACACCATCCAGTCGGAAGTCAGCCTGACCATGAGCTTCGACGGGAAAGTTATGATTCTTGCAGCTGCTCGGTATGATTCGCGGGAGATGGACCTATACGTCTGTTTCCGGAAAGGCCCCAACCGTTGGGGGGCGCCGCAGCACCTCGGCAATGTTGTGAACTCGGCAAAACGCGAACTGACGCCCTTTTTATCCGAAGACAACGAAACCCTTTACTTCGCATCCAACCGCGAAGAAAGCTCGGGCGGTTTCGATATTTTCAAAACGCACCGGCTCGACGACAGCTGGACCAACTGGACCAAACCCGAACGCCTAGACAAGCGTATCAATTCCAGCTCGGACGAAAGTCAGCCGTATTTCAATATGACCACGGGCTACCTGTATTTCACTTCGAAAAGAGAGGGCAGCAGCGATATTTACCGCATCCAGATCGAACCGCCGCAAGAAACGGAACTGACGGTGATCGGAAGGGTAGTGGACCGCAGCTCGCGCCAGCTGGTCGCCAACGCCCGCATCCTTTACGGGGCGGAAGGCGACACGACCAACACGATCGAGGCGCCAGACGGCTTGTTTCGGCTAAAAGTCGCACGCGGCGTCCACTTCAATTTTTCGGCGCAACACCCGGGATATTCCGGACAACCGGCCGAGGTGTATTTTCCCAGACAGTACTATTATTTCCGCGAACAGTACATCGACCTTTACGTCGAACCGCTTTCGGTCGGCAGTAAAATCGAACTGCAGCCGATATATTTTCAGCAATCAAAGGCCGTTATCCTGGATAAATCCTATCCTGAATTATCGCGGCTTGCCGGGTTGTTGCTCGACAATCCCAACCTTTATATCCGGGTAGAAGGGCACACCGACAATATCGGCCAGGCTTCGGAACTGCAGATATTGTCGGAACAACGCGCCCGGGCTATCAAGGATTTTCTCATCGCCAAAGGTGTTTCTCCCGAACGTATCGAAACCATTGGATTTGGCGCCCGGCATCCGCTCAACGAAAACGACTCGGAAGAGAGCCGTGCGCAAAACAGAAGGGTCGAAATCAAAGTCACCAAAATCTGAGCATTTTTCACTCCTCATGCAACTTTACAGTACCAATAACCCATCGCTGCGGGTTAGTTTCAAAGAGGCTCTTTTCCAGGGTTTGCCGACCGACAAAGGTTTGTTCATGCCTTTGAGCCTACCCGTTTTACCGACCGATTTTATTGACAACCTGCATCGATACAGTTTTCAGGACATTGCCTTTCGCGTCGCGCACAACCTGATCGGCGAAGAAATTCCGGCGGCCGATCTGCGCCTTATCATCGACAAGGCCATCAACTTTCCGGCGCCAGTTGTTTTGCTCGACGAGCATATCGGCATCCTCGAACTCTTTCACGGCCCGTCGATGGCGTTTAAGGATTTTGGCGCCCGCTTTATGGCAGAGACCATGTCGTGGTTCAACCGGGGCGAAACCCGGGAGCTCACTATTCTGGTCGCTACCTCCGGCGACACAGGAGGCGCCGTGGCGGCCGGGTTTTACCGCACTCCGGGCATTCGCGTGATTATCCTTTACCCTTCCGGGAAAGTAAGCCCCTTACAGGAAAAACAACTCACCACGCTGGGGCACAACATCAGCGCCCTGGAAATAGAAGGAACCTTCGACGACTGTCAGGCTTTGGTGAAACAGGCCTTTCTCGACCCCGAGCTGACAGGGCGCCTTCGACTCAGCTCGGCCAACAGCATTAATATTGCCCGGCTGATTCCTCAGTCTTTTTACTATTTCGAGGCATTCAAACAGGCCAGTCATCTGGGCAAACCGCTGGTATTTTCTGTCCCTTCGGGCAACTTCGGCAACCTCACTGCGGGGCTTTTGGCTATGCGAATGGGCCTGCCGGTGCACCATTTTATCGCGGCAACCAATACCAACGACGTAGTGCCCCAATACCTCACCAGCGGCGAGTATCAACCCCGCCCGTCTGTTCGCACCCTGTCAAACGCCATGGATGTGGGCGCGCCGTCCAACTTTGCGCGCATGACCGACCTTTATGGTTCCACGTGGAACAGTATCAAAAAGGACGTTTCCGGCTTTGCATTTAGCGATACCGACACAGAAGAAACCATCAGGGCAACAGACCAGGCATACCACTATTTACTTGACCCACACGCCGCCGTAGGCTACCTGGCCCTCCGACAATACCAATCGGCTCACCCCGACACTTTGGGCATCGTGCTGGAAACGGCCCACCCGGCCAAATTCCTGGAGGACATGGAGCGTATTCTTGGGCGAAAAATCGACATCCCCGAACGCCTGGCCGACTTAAAAAACAGCACCAAACAGTCCACCTTGCTTCCGGCCAGTTATCCGGCCCTGCAAGCGTACTTGATGCAGCAGGCGTAGTGTTCCACGTGGAACAAGGTCTTGTTTGAACAGGTAAGAAGCACACGTTTTGTTTTCTCGGGCTAATTTTCCAGCACAATACTAAACCTTGCACGGGCTAGTCATGTCTAATAAGGCATGAAAAATATACTCGTCACCCTGTTTGTATTGTCCGCCTTCGTGCGGCTTTCGGCACAAAATCAAAACATATCCAACGGCCTGTTTTTCGACGGAGAGCCCTATCTGGTCATCGATCCGGCCAACTCCCAGCACCTGGTTGTCGCATGGATGGGCTACACCTTTGGTAATCCTTTGGGCATTAAAACCCGGGTCAGTTTCAACGGCGGAACGAGCTGGAGTGCTCCCAAAACCTTACCCCATTTCTCGCCGACCTATCATTCTGCCGACCCCTCGCTCGCCTTTGACCCCGCCGATGGAACCCTGTATGCCTGTTACATTGATTACCGGGAAAACCCCGACAGTGGGGGAGTGTACGTGCTCCGGTCGAACGATGGCGGCCTCAATTGGGGCAATGCCGTAAAGGCCATCGACGCTTACGCCGACGGCAACAAGCGACCGCTCGATCGCCCCTGGCTGACAATCAACCCCGTCAATGGCCATTTGTACATTACCACCAAGCCAGCCCCTTGGATAGCTCCGCCCAATCGGCCCTACTTTATGTGCTCCACCGATGGCGGCCAAAACTGGCAACCCTGGCAATACCTCGACGGGCCGGGGTTTCTGACCGGCAACTTTATCGCCGGGCCAATGGCCGCACCGGCGACTTCTTCCGATGGTTATTTCCATGCTGTATTCCCCAGTTGGGTGCCTTCCCAAAATATCCTGCCAGGCTTTATCCACGCCCGTTCCAGCGACGACGGTAATAATTTCACCTATCACGGCATGATATACGCAGCGGCAAGCGGCCCCGACACCCTGGCCAAAACCGGCTATCGACTTGTTGCCGACCCCAGCGATCCAACCCATCTGGTGTTTACCTATACCTTCAAATCCAATGGCGGCGACCTGGATATTTTTATCCTTGAAAGCTTCAACAGCGGCAACACCTGGTCTAACCCTGTTCGGGTCAATAATGACCCGATTGGCAATGGCAAAATGCAGGACCTGGTATGGGCCGACTTCGACGACGACGGCGGCCTCGTACTGGGTTGGCGCGATCGCCGAAATGGCACAGGCAACGGCTATGAAAATGCCTCCGAAATATGGGGGGCCGTGCGCTGGAAAGGCACGCCCGACTTTTCGCCCAACTTCCGGATATCGGATACCATCACGCCTTACAACGGTCTTTACCTCTCTCAAAACGGCAACGACTTCATGTGCCTCGACATGAAAAATGACACCCTTTATGCTGTGTGGGGAGATGTGAGAATGAACAAACTCAACATCTGGTTTGCCCGAAAAGCGCTGGCAAGCGGGGCCAGCAATACCCAATTATTGGTCGATGAACCCGTACCCTTCGTGAACATATTCCCTAACCCGGCACAAGACCTGATCCGCTTTGAAGGCTCGAGCGTTCTGGACGCCTCCCTGTACGACCTTTCAGGCCGTCTGCTGTTACAAACAAAACCAGTGAACAATCAACTATCATTACAACATTTACCATCACAAACTTTAATTCTTTTATTGCACACCGCCGAAGGCGATGTAGTAAAGCGCATCGAGAAAAAATAGCAGGGTATCGTGAAAGGGCCCGGGGCAGGTCTGCAAAAAAGCGTGCGGCGTAAGGAGGTGACTTCCTTACGCCGCACGGCAATATCAAAGGATTGATGCCTGGTGCTTACGCTTCCACTTTGGCATTCACCACTTCTTTTAAAAACTCGCCCAGGATGTTGTTGAACTCCTCCTGCTTTTCCATCATGGGGGCGTGACCACATTCATCGAGGAAATAGAGCCGGGAGTCCTTAATCAGTTCGTGAAATTTCTCTGCCACGAAAGGCGGGGTCACGATATCCTGTTTGCCCCAGATGAGCAGGGCGGGCACTTTGATGTTGTGCAGTTTGTCGCCGAGATTGTGCCGTACGGCCGACTTTGCCGTGGCGACTACCCTGATGGCTTTGTTGCGGTCGTTGACGATACCGAAAACTTCATCAACCAGTTCTTTGGTCGCAACTTCCGGGTTGTAAAACGTATCGGCTGTTTTCTTTTTGATATAATCATAATCTCCCCTTTTCGGAAAGGCCGATCCGAAGGCGCTTTCAAACAGACCCGAACTTCCGGTCAGTGTGATGGAAGCGATACGCGCAGGATGTGCCAGCGCGTACAACAGAGCGATATGCCCGCCGAGGGAGTTACCGACCAGATGTACTTTGTCGTACTGTTTGTAATTGACAAAGCGCGTAACAAATTCCACCAACCCGCTGACCGATACTTCGAAGATCGGCATCTCATAAATGGGTAAAATAGGGACCACCACGTTGTAGTCTTTGGAAAAACGCGTAATGATTCCTTCAAAATTGCTCAGTGCGCCGAACAAGCCGTGCAGCAGCAATAGGGTCTCGCCCTCGGCGCCGGACTCGATGTAGCGAAAGCCTTGTTCTTCTTTGACCGTTACGTTCATTCGTGCTGATTCTATTGATTTGGGCAAAAATAGACAAAACTTCCGTAGCGCCAACTGTAACACTCCAGTAGCAACGGCCAGGCGGCCGGCTAAACCCGGGAACAGGCAATACCCGATCTCCTTGCTACCTTCAAAATACCCCGTTCTGCTTCATCCGATTAATTACACATCGCCGGCCGGTTGATCCGAAAGGCCTTGGTCACCCGGCAACTTTTCGGCCGCCGGCGCTGCAATACACCACCAATAACACCGCACCAAACAAAACCACCGCGCCGGCCTGGTGTGCGACGCCCAGTGCAACCGGTATGTGCGCGATGCAATTGATCAGGGTAAATATCCCGAGCAGTATTTGTACGGTCAGCGCAGCCAGCAGTACGCCTAAGCCTGTGCGCAGGGCAGGGGAAACCTGCTGCCGACGCACGTGCCAGAAATAATACAAAATCAGGCCACTTAAAATATACGCCGTATTGCGGTGCAATACCTGAACCAGTGCAGGGGTAAATGGATCGGTGTCGTAGTCGATAAAACTGTTGAGGGTCCACTTGCTGCCGTCGAACAACAGGGCCGGAATAAAACTGCCTTGCATATCGGGCCATGTCGGGAAAAACAGGCCGGCCTTCGTTCCCGACATCATGGCGCCCAAAGCAATCTGGACAAAAGCAACGGCTACCATTGCCCAGCCGAAGCGTTGCCAGCGCGGCTCAAGCCGGTCGGGGACCTGCGGCATTCGCGCGATGAAATAGGTCCAAAGCAAATAGCCGAAAATAATGATGCCCATGCTCAGGTGCAAGGTCAGGTTGTAGGCATTCACCCAGGGGCGCTTGGTCAGACCGCTGGCCACCATGATCCAGCCAAAGAAACCTTCGAGGCCGGCGAGCAGCACAACTACCCACAAACGGCGGCGGAGTAGCGGCGACAACATGCCCCGCCACCAGAACCAGGCGAACGGAAACACAAAGACAAAAAACATCAGACGCGCCCAAAGCCGGTGAAAGTACTCCCAGAAATAAATGAACTTGAACTCGCCCAGCGTCATGCCTTTGTTGATCTTGTGGTACTGCGGCGTTTGCTGGTACAAGTTAAATGCCTCTTCCCAGTCGGCCTGCGACAAGGGCGGGATAGCGCCCGTCACTACTTCCCAGCGGGTAATGCTCAACCCACTCCCCGTGAGCCGCGTGACGCCTCCGATAAAGATTTGGAAAAAAACCATGGCCAGCCCCGTGAGGATCCAGATACGAACCGCCCGGGGCGCTTTTTCTAATGCAGAAACAGTATTGATGGACGACATAGACAGGAGGCCGCAAACCCGCGGCAGAATTTTAAAACAAAAGTAGAACCCTTCCGTTGCTACCTTATCCTCTTTCCCCCATACTATTTGATAATTTTAAAGAGTTTAAATTTCAAATCCATCTCCATCATCAGGGCTGTTAGTTTGTGAATAACCTTGTAACTCGTTGAGATCCCTCTTTTATACCTGCGAGTTACCAGCTTTATCCACATGCGGCCCGAAAAAACACGACTGTCGGACAACACATTACAGCGTTATGCACAGACTTGTGGGAAATTTTTCGATTTACCCCGCTTTTTGCATCAACAGGACTGTTAGCTGTGAAAAGGCGTGTGTAAAAGCTGCCTTTTTGCACAGGCTTTCGGCTTGTACACCTTTCGGAGGTGCATTTTAGAGGACGGGTGTTGGCCAATGTTAAGCCAGCGTAAAGTTGTCCACAGGGTTTTCAGAAAATACCTCCCAGAAAGGCGCCTGTAAATGAGCGAGTTATGAAAGGTGATCATTTCACTGTGGATAACTGTTTGAAACAAAAAGCTTGCACACCCAGGCGATCTTAAAACCCTGATTTCGAGATTTTTAGGTAAATTGCTCCAAATTTCAACACCGAAAAACCTCCTGCCGCCAAATTATCACCTGAAAATACACCCAACAAAAACCTGCCTGCTCACCAGTTTCCTGCCGATTTCCTATGTGTGGTCGATATTCTTTTGTGCCTTCCCAAAAACAGCTCGACACCCAGTTGTCTGACCTGGACCGGCCGGCCGAACTCAAACTCAGTTTCAACATCGCCCCTACCCAACAGGCATACGTAGTGACCGACGACCAACCCGGCCTGCTGCAGGCCATGACCTGGGGGCTGGTGCCGCACTGGAGCCGCGACGGCGCCAACGGCGGCCGGCTCATCAATGCCCGTGCGGAGGGAATCGAAGACAAACCCTCTTTTCGCGAACCCATTCGGCGGCGGCACTGCCTGGTTTGGGCCGACAGTTTCTACGAGTGGCGGCACTTGCCCGGCCGGCGCAAAATTCCGTACCGCATCCTGCCGGCCGACGGCAGCCTGCTTTGTTTTGCCGGTATCTGGGACGAATGGCGGCAGGGCGGCAAACTCCTGCGCACTTTTTCCATCATCACGACAACGCCCAACCGCGAGCTGGCCGGCTTGCACGACCGGATGCCCGTCCTGCTCACCGATCGCGGCGCGCGAGAGCAGTGGCTGTCGCCGCAGGCGCTCGAAGACAGCCTTGCCATGCTTCACCCGCCGGCCGACGGCTATCTCCGGCTTTACCCCGTTTCGGAAAGCGTCAACTCGCCAGCCAACGACGGCCCCGATCTGCACGAGGAAACGCAGGAGACGCCCACCCTTTTCTGAGGAGCGCTGAAAAACGTTTGACTCCGTCAGCGCAGAGGCGCCGACTTTGTTTCACCTTTGCCGGCTCAACTACTGCGTTTTGAACAGGGAATTTCTGCTCAACATCCTTTTCCTTGTCTTTATCAACCTGCTGATAAAGCCTTTTTTCATCTTCGGTATCGACCTCGGCGTACAAAACCGGGCGCCCGAAGGCGACTACGGCCTGTATTTTACCCTGTTCAATTTTACCTACCTCTTTCAGATCCTGAGCGATTTCGGGGTGCAAAATTTCAACAACCGGCAAGTGAGCCAGCACCCCAAGCTGTTGGGCAAATATTTTCCCAACTTTCTGGTGATCAAGGTTGCGTTGAGTATTGTGTACGTCGTTTTTTCCGTGCTGGTCGCGGTGCTCTCACAATACGATGCCCGGGCCATCAAGTTGCTGCTCATCCTGCTGTTCAACCAGGTACTGGTGCAGTACACCCTTTTTCTGCGCTCCAACGTGTCGGGCCTGGGCTTTTACCGGATCGACAGCCTGCTCTCGTCGCTCGACAAGTTTTTGATGCTTATCACCTGCGGCCTGGTGTTGTGGGCGCCGCCTTTGCAGCCCTTCTTTTCGGTCGAGCTGTTTGCCCTCGCGCAGACCGCAGCCTTGCTGGCCACTACCCTGATCGTGTGGCTGGTCTTGCGGTACAAAGCCGGCGGCCTGCGCCTTCGGCCATCCTGGACCCACAACCGCGGCACGGGTGCTCTGACCTTGATTTTATTATTCAAAAAAAGTTTTCCCTACGCGCTGGTCATCCTGCTCATGACGGCCTACACCCGCCTCGACGCGGTGCTGCTCGAACGTATGGAAGGTGTGGTGCACGCAGATGTATATGCGGGCGCCTACCGCCTGCTCGATGCGGCCAATATGTTCGGGTTTTTGTTCGCGTCGTTGCTGCTCCCCATGTTTGCACGGATGCTGAAACGCGGCGACGCCGTGCGCCCGCTGGTGTCGTTGAGCTTCAAACTGATCTGGGCCGGGAGCATCACGCTTGCCGCGACAATCTTTTTTGCGCGGCAGGGTTTGGTGGAATTAATGATGCCCGAACGAGCCTCGGCTTATCGCTGGGACACGCTGGGCATCCTGATCTGGGCTTTTGTGCCCGTGTGTACCACCTACATTTTCAGTACGTTGCTGACGGCCGACGAACGGTTGATGGAAATGAATCGCGTGTTCGTCATCGGCCTGCTGCTCGATGTCGCGCTCGACCTCCTGCTCATTCCGCGCTGGCAGGCGCATGGCGCAGCCATTGCTACGGTAAGCACACAGGCGTTTGTGGCGACGGGCATGGTGTGGTTGTGCAGCCGCGACTTCGGTTTCACGCCGAGCCGCCGCGGCCTGTTGCAGGTGCTGGGATTCGGCCTTGTGGTCGTGGTCGGCGACTGGCTGATCTTCGAAAAAACAGGGTGGCCCTGGCCGGTCAAACTCGGCGCATCGCTGGGTATCGGTTTATTCAGTTGTTTGTTATTCGGCTTAATGGATATCAGGCAATTGAAAAAATTCGTGAAGAGAAGGAATATTTGACGTAAAATTTGTTAAATTAAAATCCCATAATTCAAAGAATTTTTTCAATGTCCTAAAGTAACTATCCCGTTTTGGCTTGTTATCCGGACGCGCCTATTAAAAAATACAGGCTCAGGGTAAGAGCCAGATATAATTATCATTTGCGCTCCATCCCAAATCGGATAATAATTATAGGCTTCGGCAACAGTTCTAAACGGCTTTTCTTTTGTTCCTTTTAAGGCTATGCTTAAGGAGTCATAATCTAAGTTGTTTTTGTCAATGTAAATTTTTTCGCTATAATGCTGCATAGTAATTGCGTCATCGCAAAATGCCGTATTGTAATGATCTTTGATAACGTGCAATTGCCCACTTATATAAGGGGCACTTCCATCTTCAAGATCCCAAATTGTTAATCCTTCCGGAGTTTGGGAACCAAAAGGAACGGGTACAGGTATGAAAAGGGGAGGAAGTGGGATTGGGACATAGCAGGTGCAGTCATTGTCGAACACATAACTGAAATTCGTTGAGCTGTCTGATGAGTTTACTGACCTTGTTAGTTCTTTCCAGTTTATTGTTTCAAAAACGTGAATTCCATCGGAGGGCATGGGTTCGCCAGGTCCGAACGTATCCCAAATTGGCCCAAGGGCATCACAGCCTGCGCTTCCACAAACGAGGTAAAGTAATTCACCACTAGGGGTAAACTCTCCACCTTGCATGTGGAAAAGTTGCATTGGCGAACCATTACTATCTTGAAAAGGAAAACTATCAATGTAAGTACAAGCGTCATGATTACCGGGTGATCCGATCAAAGAATCCCAATTGATCTTATACTTAACGATACCCCAAGCATGGTTGCTGGATGTATAAAGACAACCGTCTTTTCCCACAGCGCACCATCCTGCATAATCTTGAACATTACTATCTAAATTCGCATAATTTACGTATTCCAAGTTGTCGGCTTTAAAGCAGGCTACCATTGGACCCGGGATAGGAATCAATATGTAGTCTACACCATTGTAGCGAAAACAATCAGGGTCACCCCAATGCCATTTAAAAATCTCAGACAGTGTGTCAACATCGTTCATTGTAACGACTTTAATTCCTGTATCTGTGGGCTGTGAAGGGGATGCCAGAGGAACCGAACGCGGGATTCTCCATAATACTCCATTATCCCTGTCTTTATCGGTGAGAGTGAAGTACCAGTTATCATCATCATGAGTGACCCCTTGAACTTCATATCCATTACTCATCCACCAGTTGTTCACATCTTCCGGATAGGTTCCGGTTTTAAGGTAATAGCCTTCATAGTGATCTAATGGTACATTTTGGCAGAAAGAAGAAAAACTGAAAACAACAGGAACAATCCTCAGAATATAGAGTATATTTTTCATAACTAGCGTTTTGAGTGAATGACAAGAGGCATCATTTCATCATTACCAGCATTAATACCAATCCTTCTTCATTAGGTAAACTAAGTGCTTTACCCAGTACAGCACCATGAGATTTTCGCCTATGTTTCACTGCCATAGCGCGACCAGGTATGTTGGAGGAGCATAACAGGTCTCCCGGGCGTACATTTCCAGTAATTCGCACCATGACTTTTCCGCCAAGAGCTATCGGAGTATTGCCGTCCAGAATACCTGGTTGGGAAAGACTGATACCTGGACGAATATCCCCGGCTCCGCTGACTACCCCTACCACGGTTCTGTCATATGCTTTGGTACTTCGATGCACAGCGTTAAACCCGCCCAGAGGATCGATGACAACTACTTCTCCGGGTTTTAGGATGTCGTCTGATTGCGACCACTCGAACCAGTCGCAGCCACCCAGAATATTCAAACATTTAACCTGTAGCGTCGAATTGGATAGATCAAAATTCCCATTAACTTTCAGGTTACCTTCGACAAGGGCATCTTGACCGATATAAGCATCTTCGTTTATTACTAATTGATGCCTGATGAGCAAGGTGTCATCGGTAGCCGTCAGATTATCTGCTACATCAAGTTTGCCACCAATAACCAGGGCCTGTTCGATGCTGGCATTTTCAAGTACGGAGAACTGGTTAATGACAATCACCGTGTCCGGTTTAATATACAGATTATCAGTAATTTCTGCCTCGCCGTGCACCAGCAGGTTTCCTTCTTTGGTAATCCGCATCCGTTCCACCTGATTGGTTTTGAACACCAGGTCCACCGCGACGGCCGTGCCGATAAAATGACAGGTATCATTCACCAGGGTATTTCCCTGAAGACTCCAGAAAGGAATGCCGGGGGCATTGCAGCCGGGTTTTTCACTGTTTGCGGCAGGTTGAAGCATTTCTGCGGTGCCCGCGTGGAATGCATACGGGACCGCCAGCAACCTGCTCGAACCCAGCAATTGAAAATTATTGCCGCCGCCTTCATCGATGGCGGTGCGAAGCCAGATTTCCGCCGTACTCCACGGAATGGCCCCGAACCGGCCTTCCTGTACATTGCCTTCTCCGATGACCAGCGAAAACGCCCCGCCAGGGTCGGTGGCAAGCCGGTGGGTCTCGGCATAAACAACCCGCCCATCCGGGCCGCCGGCCAATATTTCAACCTGAAGGCTGATCGTTTGGGCGCGCATCGGATTGCCTTTCAAATCATGGGCAAGGGCCTGATAACGCATGCCTTGCGGTACATTTTGAGCTGGTAACAGTTGGCTTGCGCACAACCACATGAACACCGGCAGGTAGAAGTTCATCTTTTTCATGCTGACTAAATTTTTATGTTGAGCAGAAATTTCAATTGTGTGGTGAAGCGGGTAGCGCTCACTGTTTGATCACCTTCAAGGTGTACACCGCCCCGTTGCCGTCGGTGAGCGTGAGGTAATACCATGCCGGGGCCATCGACTGGAAGTCGAGAACGGCCGGATTTTTATCGAGCAAAGCGGAAAGCAGCACCCGGCCGAATGCATCGCGGACCGTCGCCGATACGGGCGCCTTCCACGACGGTTCCGTCGTTATCATCAGCCGGGATTCGACCGGGTTGGGGTAAATTTTGACCGGGGAAGAAGGGCCGGGCGAGGCATTCACATCGACGTAGCCCGACGGGCAGGCATAATCGGCCGGATATTCAGTCTGTTGAAACCCTTCGGCGACAACGAGGTCACATTCCTGCGTATAGGCCGTTGCGGTGGCAATATCCCCTAATGACCAGCTGATGCTGAGCCGGGCGGTAGCGTCCGTATTTCCTGCGCTGGCAACCAGGCTTCTCGCCGACTGGGCGAAAAGGCAGGAGCATACAAACTGTGCAAGGACAAAAAGGAAAGTTGTTTTCGGCATGGCGGCAGTTGCTTGAACTGGTTAAATACTGCCGCAATATCAGTTCAGGGGCTACCCCTGCTGCTTACATTTAACCTGCATTTTCTTGTGTATTTGATGCACTGGCCGTGTTGTCCTTTCTTGTTTCCCTCGGGCTTTTCCCGAAATAACGCCTGAATGCGTTGGAAAAATGGGCTGCTTCGCGAAAGCCCACGGCAAATGCAATTTCGCGTATCGACTTGTCGGTACCCTGCAGCATGTCCAGCGCTTTTTCAAGGCGGTATTTCAGGATATATTGTTCCGTGGTCAATCCTGTTTTTTCCTTGATCTTGCGGTTCGTCTGGGCAACGCTGAGGTGAATGCCATTGGCCAGTTCGGGTACCCGCAGGGATTCATCGCCGAGTCTTTTTTCCAAAAAGGCTTGCACCTCTTCCAGAAAAGAGTCTTTTACTGCGCTGATTTTGTGAAAATGGATATGCCTGGGGACGGCATTTTGCAACAGAATTTTTTGGCGCAGGGTGAGGGCCCATGAAAAACACAGCACATCGAACAGGATGCCAACCTTCAGGTGGTAAACGCACACATCGCCCCAGGGGGTCGGAAAACAACAGATCGCATCCCGTACCCAATCGTGACGGCCCTCCATCAGGCGTGTCATCAGTACGCAAACAAAACCGATGATCAGGGCTCCGCTACCCGTCAAAACCAGTTTTTGGTAAAAAAAGCGGGCGTTTTTCCAGATTTGAATCAGTATCCAGATCATCAGCGGCAACAACAGTATTTGTACCAGCTGATGTATTTGATCGGCCTTGACACTTCCGAGCAGCAGCTGCGCCAGGATGTTCACCCCCGTGAGCAGGAAAAAAATTCGGGATAGCCGAAGCAGTAAAGTTGACAAACCGGGTGCATCCTGCCGGATGTTCATCAAATATTCGAGGAACAAAAAATAGCAGCCCAACGCGACATAACTCAATGGCGAGTTCCACTGCAGAGGCGGGTCGGGCGGGTATCCGACGCCAAATTCGGCGGCGCAAATGATCCAGAATTGCCGGCCGTAGTGCGCAAAAGTACCCAGCAGGTATCCGACGTACGGCACGATTGCACGGTCGCGGGTCTGGCGCCATTGAAGCAGGGCGACAAACGAACAGAACAGTAAAACCGTGAAGAAAAAAGTGTTTACAATCAGATACATCCGGCCAGGGTACGTTTTCAGGCAGTTCGGAAGCTGAAAATTAACCAAAAAAAAGCGCCGCTTCCAACCCGGAAACGGCGCTTTTTTTATTGATCCAAGATGCTGATGATCAAACTTTTTTGCTCCACCAGTTTTTTACCTGCCAACCCAGCAAATACATTGCCGGCAGGATGATCAGTGTGATAAAAGTGGCAAATCCGAGGCCGAACACGATCGTCCACGACAGCGGACCCCAAAATGCCACCGAATCGCCGCCGAAGAAAATGTGCGGATTGCCGGTGGCAAACAGGCTACCAAAGTCGATGTTGAAACCGACGGCCAGCGGGATGAGGCCCAGAATGGTGGCGGTAGCCGTGAGCAATACGGGCGTCATACGGATGTGGCCGGCTTCGATGATGGCTTCGCGCACCTGCATGCCGCGTTCGCGGAGGATGTCGGTAAACTCGACCAGCAAAATCCCGTTTCGCACCACGATACCCGCCAGGGCTACGATACCGACACCCATCATGATCACCGAGAAGTCCATGTTGAAAATGGCCATGCCGATCAATACCCCGATGATGGAGAAAACCACCTCGGTCAGGATGATCAGCGTTTTACCGATCGAGTTGAACTGGGTAACCAGAATCAGCAGGATGAGGAACAAGGAAATGAGGAGCGAACGGCCCAGGAAGGACGCTGCATCCAGAAACTCCGCGTCTTCACCCGCAAAGCCTACGACCACCCCTTCGTGTTTGGGGAAGTTGGCGATAGCGGCTTTCACCTGATTGATCACCTCGGTTTGTTTCGGCTGGTATTCGGTCGTAATGTTGGACGAGATCGTGACCATGCGTTCCTGGTCCTTGCGGCGGATGCCGGCATACGTGTTGGTGTATTTCACGTCGGCCAGGGCCGCCATTGGTACCGAGCGGAGCACGCCGCCCATGTTCATGTCGCGGAACGTAATATTCAGATTTTCAACGGCATTGATATTGGCGCGCTGATCTTCCTGCAGCCGGATGACCACCGGAATTTCGTCTTCGCCGTCGCGGTATTTGGTCGCTTCCTTGCCGAGAATGGCCGTGCGGAATTCCGAACCGATCTGTGCGGTGGAAATGCCTTCGCGGTTGGCGCGGTCGCGGTCGATCTGAATATTGATCTCGGGTTTGGACACGACCAGGTCGCTGCGCAATTCTTCCACACCCGGGATGGCGAGCGAATCGAGGTAGCGCTTGACGGCCGTTGAAGTGGCCACGAGGTCGTCGAAGTTGTCGCCCCTGATTTCTACCGATACAGGTTTGGGAGAAGGCGGGCCGCCTTGTTCCTGATCCACCACGATTTCGGCTCCCGGGATGACCCCTTTTGTGGCGACGCGGATTTTGTCCATGTATTCCTTGGTGCTCACGCCGTTGCGATGGCCGTATTCGACAAAAGCCACCCCTACTTTCGCCTTGTTGGACGTAGCCGAACGGTCGAACTCGTCTTCGGACGCGCCGATGGCGACGTTGGTGATGACCGACTCGACGATCGGGTTGTTTTCGCCCAGGGTTTCAATCACTTTGCGTTCCATGACCGAAGCCAGCGAATCCGTCACCTGTACGTCGGTACCTACCGGAAGGGTCATGTACACGTAAATGAAGTTCGGGTCGGCTTTGGGGAACAGTACGATGTTGGCCTGGCGGGAAGCCGTAACGATCAGGGTTACGAATAACAGTACGGTTACGCTGCTCAAAATAGCGATCGGGTATTTGAGGGCAAAGCCGAGGAAACGGGCGTACAGTTCCTGAAGCGCTGGCCAGGTTTTGTTTTGGAAGGTATCGACCCATTTGGCCAGCACAAAACGGTACAATACCATGAACAACGCGCACACGACCAGGAAGTTACCCATGCCGATTTTACCGTTGAGGTAGAAAAACAGCGTGGAAAGGCCAAAAATGACGTAGGCGGCGATGGTTCGGCGGCGTTTTTTGACCGGGTCTTCCTGCCTGAGTTCGTCGCCTTCCTTTTTCATAAACCATACGGCAAAGACCGGGTTGATGATATAGGCAACGAGCAGGGAGGCGGTCAGGGTGATAATAATCGTGACCGGCAGGTAGTGCATGAATTTACCAAAAATACCGCCCCAGAAAACCAGCGGGAAAAATGGCGCCAGCGTGGTGGCCGTACCCGACAAGACCGGCAAAAACACCTCGCCGGCGGCCTGTTTGGCCGAGTGGATGATGCCGGGTTTGGGGTTTTCGTGGTAAATCCTGTGGGTGTTTTCTATGACCACGATGGCGTCGTCCACCACGATACCCAGGCCGAGCAGGAAAGCGAACAACACGATCATGTTGAGCGTAAAGTCAAAGCCCGGCAGTACCATAAAGGCGATGGCCATCGAAAGCGGCACGGCGAGCGCGACGAAGATGGCGTTGGTAGCGCCCATGAAAAACATGAGGATGAGCGTCACCAGGATAAAGCCGATGACGATGGTGTTGATCAGGTCGTTGAGGGTGGTGCGGGTTGCGCGGCTTTGGTCGCCGGTGATGCTGACTTCGAGGTTGGCCGGGAATTCGTGGGCTTTCATTTCGTCCACCACTTCCTTGATCTTGTCGGAGGCGTTGATGAGGTTTTCGCCGGTGCGTTTGATGACGTTGAGCGAGATCACGTTGCGGCCGTTGAGACGGCTGAAACTTTCCTGCTCCTTGTGACCCATGCGCACCTCGGCAATGTCTTTCAGGTACACCTGGGCGCCCGACTGGGACGCAACGAGGATGTTTTTGATCTGCTCGATGTTTTTGAAATCACCGCGGATAGACACCGACCGCGTCATGCCGCCGATATCGACATTGCCCGCCGAAATGGTCATGTTTTCGAACGCCAGGGCATTTTCGATGTCGCGGAAGGTCAATTTGGTCGCGGTCATTTTGTATTTGTCCACATCGATTTGCACCTCTTTTTCGAGGGCGCCGACCACATCGACCCGCGTGATTTCGCGCATCTCCTCGATGCGGTCTTTCAACCTGTCGGCATAGTCTTTCAACTGGTCGAGGCTGTAATCGCCGGCGATGTTGACGTTCATGATCGGAATTTCGGAAATATCGAATTCCGTGATGGTGGGGTCGTCGAGCAGGTCGGTAGGAAGGTCGCGTTTGGCTTTATCCACGCCGTCCTTCACTTTTTGCTTGCATTCGCCGACGTCGAGGTCGGTGTTGAATTCGACGATGATGCTCGAAAAGTCCTGTACCGAATTGGACGTTACTTTTTTTACCCCGCTCAAGCCCTTGAGTTGTTTTTCAATGGGTTTGGTAACGAGTTGTTCCATGTCGCTCGGCGACGCGCCCGGGTAGATGGTGGACACGAAGATGGTGGGCACGGTCACGTCCGGGAACTGCTCTTTGGGCAGTGCGTTGTAGGACATGATGCCGGTGAGCGTGATGATAACCGTGATGATGAAAATACTCGTACGGTTATCTATTGCCCAACTGGTGGGTTTGAATTCTTTCATAGCGCTATTCAGGAGCGTTGTTGACGGATGCTGATGAAAAAAAAGCGGGCAGGGGCGGGTTTAGAAATTGACCGTCTCGCCCGGGTTCACGTCCTGGAAACCTACGGAAATGACCTGGTCGCCTTTTTTGAGGCCTTGGGTGATTTCTACCATTCCGTTGTAGTTGTTGCCTTGTTTGACCGGGGTTTTGCGCACGGCGCCTTGTTTGTCGGCGCTTTTTTCAACCGTCAGCACGAAGTCGCCGTCGGCCGCGGTCTGGATCAGATTGACCGGGATAATCAGCGCATTGTTGTTTTGGTAGTCGATGATCTTCATGACGGCGATCATGTTGGCGCGGTAATCGGCGCCTGCGGGCAGGGCGCATTCGACGGCAAAGGTGCGGCTGGTCGGGTTGATGGTTTTGCTGACGTAGGTAACGCGCGAATTGACTTCTTTTTTCAGGTCGGGGAAATACAGCACCACGGCGTCGCCTTTGGTCACTTTGGCGGCATAGGCTTCGGGCACTTCGCCGGTAATTTTCAAATCGCTGAGGTTCACGATGTTGCACAGCGGAATACCGGGCGAGATGGCCTGACCGGCTTTCAGCATCACATAATCGACCGAGCCGGAAATGGGGGCGTAGATACGCGTCATTTGCCATTGTTCCTTGGTGGTGGCAATGCGTTGCTCGATCGCTTCCTTATTGGTTTTGGCCTGAATGAACTGTACTTCGGTACCGATTTTCTGGTCCCAGAGGGCTTTTTGACGATTGAACAGGTCGGTAGCGGTCTGGAGCTGAAGTTCCAGTTCGGCCAGCCCCTTGAGCATCAGCTGATCGTCGATGATGGCCAGCAACTGGCCGCGTTTGACCACGTCGCCGTTTTTGACCAGCACCTTGCTGAGTACGCCCGGGGCTTTGGCCGTGACCGGCACGTTTTCCTCGGCATCGACCTTGCCCTGAATATCGATGAAGTGACGGAACGGCGCGGGCTGCAGTTCGGTCAGGCTGACGGTATGTACTTTTTGCGGAGCGGCCGGTGCGCCGACTTCTTTTTCAAGCGCCGCGATCTGGGCTTCGATCTGCGTCTTTTTTTCTTTTAATTTGGCGAGCTCGGCGTTTTTATCAGTAGCCGGAGAACCGCAGGCGCCGAGCAGGAGCGCTGCTGCGACGAACAGCGACAATTGGACGAGGGTGTTATTTTTCATGGAAAATGTTTTTTTCGAAGAATAAAGTTGAGTCGGGAGGGAGGATCAGTTGGTGGTGCCGAGCGCTTTTTGCACCGCGATTTTGGCGTTGAGCAGGTCGTACTGGGCAGTCATCAGGGCTTGCTGGGCGGAGTAAAGCGATTGTTCCGCGCTTACGAGTTCGAAACTGGAACCCACACCGGCTTTGAACTTGGTCTGGGTGGTATCGTAGATACGCTGTGCCAGTGCCAGGTTTTTTTGCTGGTTTTTTACGCGTTCTTCGGCATTGAGGTATTGTTTGCGGGCATTGGAAACCTCGAGTTCAAGGCTGTTGAGCAGGAGTTTTTCCTGTTCGTCGATGGTTTGCACTCCGATTTGCGCCATTTGTCGGCGGGCTTTTGAACCGCCGCTGTCGAACAAATTGACATTGACTGAAATACCGGCTATCGCGGAGGGAATAAAAAACCATTTTTTATCGTCGCCGAAACCGCCCTGAAAACCCGGCTGGTATTGAACAAAACCAGCCACGGTAGGCATCCAGGGTTTGGACTGGAGTTCGACCTGGATCTGGCTGAGTTCGCGCGCCCGGCGCAGTTGCACGTATTCGGGGCGGTTTTGCGGGTTGAGTTGGGAGCTCAGATCGGCAGCGCCGTAGTCGCCCAGCAGTTGATTCAGGTTGTCGGACAGGCTCAGGGGCTCGTCCATCCGCAGGCCCATAGCCATTTTGAGGCCGTTGAGCACCATCGATTGCTGGCGCACCAGGTTGTCACGTTCGCTGCGCAGGGCCGTCAGGCTGAGTTCGAGCCGGTCAACATCCAGTTGTTCGGCAAAACCGGCTTGCTGGATGGCCTTCGTTTCGGAGAGCAGTTTTTCCAGGTTGGCGATGTTCTTGTCGAGCAAGGCGAGGTTTTCGCTGAGCAGCAGGGCCGGCAGGTAGGCGTCGATCACCTGATTGCGCACCGTCCGGCGCGCTACGTTGAGCTGTTCGCTGACGTAAACCCGGTAATAATCGGCTGCTTTGGTGGCCACGCGATAGCTGTTGCTGAAAAACAGCTGGTTGAGCTGGACGCTGGGCGAAAGGCTGTGGTAGGCATTGAACGCAATTTTTTCATCGCTGGGAAACCCGAGCGCGCTGGCCGGAATGCCGGGGCGCTGGATGAAATACTGGTAGCCCACGCTGGCCGTGATCTGCGGCAGGCCGGTCGATTTGTTTTCCTTGATGCGCCAGTTGGCGTCGGCGAGCTGGAGTTGGGCGATGCGAATCTGGGGGTTGTTGTCGAGGGCGTAGCCGATACAATCGTTGAGGCTTCGGGCATCAGGACTCTGGGCTTTCGACACCGGCAACATGGCCACCCCGAAAACGATCAGCAGTAGCGGAAAAAGTCTTGGTTTTCGTAGCATAATTCAGGACAGTTTTGCTTTTAATACCTGAAGACCGCGGTCCGACACAATGCCGTAGAGGTAGTGCGTCAGGTATTCTTTAAATAGAATTTCCTTGTTGTATGTATGTTGAGGGAAAAGAGTTTCGTCGAAAAGAAGCAGCGAATGGCCGATGTGAAATTTGGCAACGATGTCCACATTCAGATCGGAGCGGTAAATGCCTTCCCGCACGCCGCGTTCGAGGTTGTTGCGCATCAGGCTGTACATGAAGCCCTGAATAAATTCCTGCATTTTCTCCCAGACCTCGCGGTGGTATTTCTGGAGATCGTACACCACATTCGATTTCATCTGCTGCATTTGCTGGGTGTTGGCTTCCATCACATCGAACAGTTCTTCTAGGGCGTTGGCCGATTTGCCCGACAATTGCAGGCATTCACTTTTTTCCTCCTCGATATGCTGCTCCATCACCTTCATGACCAGATCGTTCTTGTTTTCAACAAACTGGTACAAGGTTTTTTTGGAAATGCCCAGTTCCCTCGCCACATCGTCCATCGTGATGCTTTTGATGCCGTAACGCAAAAAAAGCTCCGCGGTGCGCCGGGTCCATTTCTTTTGTTGTTCGTTTAACATGGCGCAAAGGTAACAATGGAAACGATTTTAAAGAAAAATGTTTCCATTGTTTTTTCAGTTTTTCGATAAAAGACATATAAAATTCCATGTAGGTCACACTTTGCGCTGCCAAACGAAATAAAAAACGCCGGCCTGTGTGCGAACAACACAGGCCGGCGTAAAGTTCGGGTCGGGGTTTGTTTTTTAGCGGGTTGCGAAAAATTTCATTTTGTAATCTGTGTTGATTTTGCCCATGCGGATGTCGTCGAGTTTTCGCTGGATAAGGCGCTTTTTCAGGGGCTTCAGTTTTTCCGTAAAAAGGATGCCTTCGATGTGGTCGTACTCGTGTTGAATGATGCGGGCGTTGATGCCAGTGAAGGTTTCTTCGTGCGTTTCGAAGTTTTCATCCTGCCAGCGCAGGCGAATGACGGGCGGGCGGTCCACATCGCCGCGGATGCGCGGAATGCTGAGGCAGCCTTCTTCATAGGCCCAGGGATCGCCGGTTTCTTCCAGTTTATGTGCATTGATGAACACGCGTTTGAAGCCTGGTTGTTCGTCGGCTTTTTTCTCGTCGCGTTCGATCTGCAGCGAATCGATAACGAACAGGCGGATAGCCAGCCCCACCTGGGGGGCGGCGAGTCCTACGCCATCGGCGTGGTACATGGTTTCCCACATGTTGTCGATCAGCTGGGCGAGCTCGGGATAGTCGGTGCCGATATCGGTCGCAACTTTTTTCAAAACCGGCTGGCCGTAGGCGAATATGGGCAAAATCATGGTATTGGTATTTGATGCAAATGTCCGGATCGCTTACCGATTCCAGTAGTGTTCGTGCATGTATTGTTCCAGAATGAGGGCCGCGGCAATTTTATCCACGAGCGTTTTGTCGCGCCGTTTTTGCTTTTTGATGCCGCTGGCGAGGATGATGCGTTTGGCTTCGTTGGAGGTGTAGCGCTCGTCTTGTCGCAAAACGGGTTTGTCGGGAAAAAGTTTTTGCAGTTTTTCGGCAAAAGCATCGGCTTGGGGCGCGATCTGGGCCGGGTTTCCGTCGGCATGCAACGGCAGTCCGACGATGATTTTTTCCACCTCTTCGCCGGCACAGTACCGCGTCAGGTAGTCGATCGCTTCTGCTGTCGGCACGGTAGCCAGTGCGCTGGCGATGATTTTCAACGGATCGGTCACGGCAATGCCGGTGCGTTTCAACCCGAAATCGATAGCGAGAATGCGGCCCATGGCGCAAAGGTAAAATGTTGGATAAAAATCACGGCTTGTCGTTGTGGGCTTTGCGCAGCAACAGGTCGCTGTACGATTCGGCCAGTATATCGTCGGGCTGTATCCGGAAAAGTGCGGCATACTGCCGGCATTGTTCGAGCAGCCATTCGCGGGTGTGTTCCGGTTTTTGGGCAATGGCTTCTATTTCGACAAAACGGCCCAGTCCGTCCAGTTCGTCGAGGTGAATTTTGACATTGTCCATGAAATAGATTTCCCGCCGTTTATGCACTTCGACCAGGATGCCCAGCGCCCGGGCCAGCGCATTTTTGAGCGCAGGGCCATCGGCCACGGGCGCCAGGGCGACTTCCGATGCCCGGGCCTCGGGCTGGTCGGCGCGCCGGTAATGAATAAGGTTGTTTTCCACGTTGCCGGTACGCAGTTTGAGCCGGCCGTTGGGTACATGGAAGTAGGTATCGGTCTGAAAATCGGCGCCGCGAAAATCGGCGCCCTGCGCTTCCAGCCATGCCCGTATCTCGGTTTGGCGGGTGGTGCGGGCCTTGAGTTCGATGTTGAGGTGTTGCATAAAGATCAGGATTGGCGAAAAAAAACGCGGCCCTTCGAACGAGAAGGGCCGCGCCGTTTTTGGAGGTATGCCTGCGAGAGCGGGTCTTGCGAGGGCTTTTACTGCTTCGGCATGCTGCCGGGCAAGGCCGGCTTGTTTTGTTGCGGCAGATAGGGCTGGAACTGTTTTTCCAGCTCGTCGGCCAGCGTGCTGTCTTTCATATCGTCGGCCACGCGCAGCAGGGTTTGCAGGTTGCCGAGCGCGTACTGATAGTCTTGTTCGTAGCCGTCCTGGAAGCGTGGCGAGAGCGACTGGTGGAAGCGCATTTGCTCTTCCAGCGAGCCGGCCATTTTCCGGATGGTGGCAGCTGCCTTGTCCTTGGCTCCTGCCCGTGCGTAGAGATCGGCCATGAAGGCGGTGAACTGGTCGTTGGGGAAATTGAAATCCGGGAACACCTGGAAATACTTGTCGGCCAGCTGCACAGCTTCCTCTTTTTTGCCGTCGGCCACGAGCTGGCGGCCGGTCCGGATGATGGCAACCCTCATGGTTTGCAAGCTGGGCATGTAGGCGCGGTCGATAAACAGTTTCTCCTTGTCAAAATTGCCCCAGGCCCATTTTTCCATGATGTTTTTGTACGCAATGTCGTCGGCTACCCGGCCTGCGCCGACCATGCCGTAGGCGCGCAGGTCGCTTTGCGACTTGACGGGCACGAGGCGGAGGGCAAGGCCTTCGAGTTGCATATAGTCTTGCAGACCCAGCAGCCGTTCTTCGCGCACGGTGACGGCCCAGTAGATCGGGCGTTCCCAGAGGTTATTGGCGATGATATCGAGCATGGCCAGCTGGTCCTTGATGAGGAAAGGCGATTTGTCGCTAAGGCCAAGACTGAAATGCATGGTATCGACGACGGCAGAGTCGCTGACGACATTGTATTTGCGCACGTCGTCTTTGTTGACTTTCATGAAAAGTTTGTTGGCCGGAATGTAGGTCTCGAATTCTTCACCGCCGGGGATCGGAATCTGATGGTCGTCGGCCACGAATTTGAGCCATTGCTGCAGTTCCATTTCCCTGCCGCTGTCGGCATCGCTCAGATAGGGAATCTGGGTGCGTTTGTCGCCCCGAATCTTGTCTGAAGGCATGCTCATTTTGATGGCCGGCGAATTATTGACGGAGCGGCGCAATTGCTCGATATACCAGTCGACAGCGATCAGCGAAAGGTTGACGACGCGCACGTCCGTACGGATGCCTTCCACTTCCTGACAGTACCAGAGCGGGTAGGTATCGTTGTCGCCATAAGTAAAGATAATGGCGTTTGGCGCGCAGGAATTGAGGAAGTTGGAGGCGTAGTCGCGGCTGGCGAAGTGTTTGGCGCGGCTGTGATCGTCCCAGTTCTGGGTCACCAGCAGATAGGGTGCGCTCAGGCCCAGGAGGGTGGCGACGGCCGCGCCGGCCACAACGGGCGTTTTGAGGCGGTTGGCCAGAAGATCGAACAGGGCCAGCACACCCAGGCCCACCCAAATGGCATAGGTAACGAAGGAGCCGACCAGTACGTAATCACGTTCGCGGGGTTCGTTGGGTGGCTGGTTGGAATACACGATGATGCCGATACCCGTGATGATAAACAGCGACAGAAGGGCTGAAAAGTCGCGGGGCCGGCGTTGCATATGGAAAAACATACCCAGAAGCCCCAGGAAGAAGGGAATCATGTAGTATTTGTTTCTTGCCTGGCTGTTTTTCTGGAACTCGGGCAATTCTTTTTGATTGCCCAGCCGCATTTCATCGTAAAAGTCGATACCCGAAATCCAGTTGCCGGAGCTGGGGTCCCAGGAGAAATACCCCTGTTCGCCGTTTTGCCGGCCCGAGAAGTTCCACATGAAATAGCGCCAGTACATCCAGCCGAGCTGGTAGCGCACGAAGAATTTAATGTTGTCGCCAAAGGTCGTTTTGCCGTTCGGCTTGTCGATCCATTTGCGGTACAAGGCCGGGCGCCCCTGTGTATAATCGCCCATGCGCGGAAACAGTGTCTCGTCGTTGGGCGAAAAGACAGGATCAATTTTTTGCTCTACTACTTCGTAATGATCGCCCACGCGACCGTAGCGGGGGGAGCGTTCGTATCGCACCGGCCGGCCGTCGAAGTCGGGGCCGCGCAACAAGGGACGTTCGCCGTACTGCTCGCGGTTGAGGTAGGGCAGCAGACGCATGGCGTCGGAGGGGTTGTTCATGTTGATCGGCGGGTTGGCATTGGCGCGGATCACCACCATGCCGTAGGCCAGGTAGGCGATCACCATGACGCCGAAAGCGACCACGAGTCGCTGCGCGACGCCGTTGCCTTTGCGCTGGGTGCGGCGCAGGAAATAACCGATGATCAGACCCAGGGTCAGCAGCACCAGAATTGCGCCCGAATGGAACGGCATACCCAGGGTGTTGACCATAAATTTGTCGTAGGCAGCCCACATTTTGGGGATACCCGTGATGATCAGCGATTGTACCAGAATGATGAACAAAACCCCGGCGCCAGCTGCGACCAGTGTGCCGCCGACGGTGATTTTTTCCCGTTTTTTGAAATAATAGAACATGGCCAGCGCGGGGAAGGTCAGCAAACTGAGCAAGTGCACCCCGATCGAAAGCCCTGTGGCATAAATAGCGAACACCAGCCAGCGGTCGGCCTGGGCCGTATCGGGCAGGTTGTACCATTTGAGCACGGCCCAGAGGGTCAGGCAGGTGAAAAACGTCGACATGGCGTACACCTCGCCTTCCACAGCCGAAAACCATACGGAGGAGAGAAACGCGGTCGTCAGACCAGCCACGAGACCTGCGCCGACCACCGCGATGGCCTGGCCGCCTTCGGGTTCATTGCCGCGGCCCACCAGCGCAATGCGCGCCAGAATTGAAGTACTCCAGCAAATAAACATGGCGGCAAATGCCGTACACAGGGCAGACATCAGGTTGACGGCGTATGCAATCGTCGAAGGATCGCTGGACACCAGCGAGCCCACCCAGGCAAACAAACGGCCGACCAGAAGAAATATGGGCGCGCCAGGCGGGTGCACCACCTGCAACTTGTAGGCGCCGGAGATAAATTCTCCACAGTCCCACAAACTGCCTGTGGGTTCGGCTGCCGCGCCCAGTACGATGGCTGCCAGGGCGAAGACCAGCCAGCCGGCGACGTTGTTTAGCGTTCGGAATGAATTCATGATTGTGTTCGTGATTGTTGAAATATCGCGCCGGCGAACAGGCCCGGGTCGCGCATATCCTAGGCTGTGTTAATGTAAAAGAAGCGCAAAACTAAAAAAGTCCGCGCAAGCGCCACTTTAAGCTGTGTAAAATGAATCAGCCGGGCACTTTATGCCGGCAATCGGTCGGCATTGTGCGCCGGCAGTCCGGGGAAATGACGAAAGCTGTTGGGTTGACAAAACCAAACAGACAAGTGCCGGCGCAGGAAGTTGTCTGCGGACTAAAAAACAAAAAGCCGGCAGGATACCCCGCCGGCTTTTTGTTTAGGTTGTTCAAAACAGGTTTACATCCCCAGTTTTTTCTTCACCAGCTCGGTCACATCCTCCGTGTCGGCGGCGAACAACATGGCGCCGCTGCTCGTATCGAAGATCATGAGGTAGCCGTTTTCCTTGGCGACGGCCTTCACGGCGGCGTCGATCTTGTCGAGAATGGGCTGCAGCAATTCGTCGCGTTTGGCGGCTACTTTTTGCTGGGCGTCTTCTTCAAATTTCTGGATGTAGGCCTGCTGTTTTTGCAGTTCTTCCTGGCGCTGGCTGGCTTGCACGGGCGTCAGTTCGCCGGCATTGTATTCTTTTTCAAGTTGCTGATAGGCAGCCTGAAAGGCTTTGCCGAGCGAGTCGTCAACGGCAGTGAGTTTATCGGCAAAAGCTTTGAGGTCATCATTGGCTTTTTTCGTCTCGGGCAGCGACTCGAGGAGGTTGCCCAGGTTCATGTGGCCGTATTTCGGCGCAGGGTTTTGTGCCGAAAGGACGGTGGCGCCCATCAGGCAGGTTAACAGGGTCAAAAATTTAAGTTTGCAGAACATTGCTGTAAAATGAGAGTTGTTGTTCAAATGAAACGAAAACGAGCGGCAAAAGTAACAAAAAACCGGTGGACGGCGTGCGGAAAACGGCAGACCTGCCGATAATCATTCCAAACGGCTCCGTTTCCGAAATTCAACGACCCAGCCAGCGTTTATACCGGCCTAAACGTATTGATGCGGACAAACGTCCACTGTACGGCATCCCCGTTTTCCGTACCTTTGATCTAATTTTATAAAATTGTATTTGTGAAAAAACATCTTTTTCTCCTGATAATCAGTCTGGTAGCTGCTGTTTCTGGCCTCCGCGCCCAGCAACCGCAAACCACGCCCCCCAAACCGCAGCTGATTCAGTTTTCGGGCATGCTCATCACCGACGCCGACGGCCGCCTGGTGCCTGTGCCCTATGCGAGCATCCACCTGCCCGATAAAGGGCGCGGCACCTATTCCGATTACCGTGGCTTTTTTACCCTCGTGGTCGAAAAAGGAGACAAGGTGCGCTTCAATTGTATCGGCTTCGAACCGGTCACCATCCGTATCCCCGATACCCTGACCCAAGACCGCTACTCGGTGGTGCAACTCATGTCGGCCGATACCATCAACCTGCCCGAAACGGTGATCTTTCCCTGGCCTTCGCGCGAGCATTTTACCCTCGAATTCCTGCGCATGGACGTGACGCCAGAGCTCCAGCGCCGCGCCGCCGAAAACCTGGCCAACGACTACCTCACCGAAGCCCGCAAAAACCCGGATATCGTGCCGTACGGCGGCCCGGAAAGCGCCAATTATTACCTGCGCCAACAGTCCCGCGAGTACGTATATATCGGCCAGACGCCGCCGATGAACATCTTCAGTCCGCTCGCCTGGGGACAGTTTTTCCAGGCCTGGAAACGGGGCGATTTCAAGAAAAAAAAGGAATAAGCGGCCCCGAATGGCATTTTACGACCTCGATAAAAAAGACCGCGACCGGCTGGTGTCCAGCATACAGTCCGAACTGGTCGCCGAGCTGCATACCGGCGACCGCACGGCCACCCTCCGCTATTTTTCCGACGACGACACCTACATCCGAAAGTCGGCCTACCTGTCGGTCGGCCGCATTTACAGCACATACCCGGCTCTGCGCGCCGGAGTGCTCGCCTTGCTGGAGGAACTATCGACCCACGACGACTTTCGCGTACGTCAGACGGTGATCAATTCAGCCGGCGAGATCGCCAAAAGCGATTTCGGCATCGTGCGTCACTTTTTCGACACCGGCCTGTTCGATGCCCACCACTCGCCCCGCAACGCCGTGATCGGGTCGATCAAAAAATCGGGCGCCGTCAACCCGCAACCTGTGCTCCGATGGGCGCAGGAATACCTGAATCACCCCGACAAGGAGATTCGCCGCGAGGTTTGCCACGGCATCGAGCTGCGCGGGCGCTCCCATCCCGAAGACATCCTGCCCCTGTTGCGCGAATTGCAATACGACAAAACCGCCCGCGTGCGCAACACCCTGGTACACGTCATCGGCCAGATTTCGTACCGGAAAGGCAGCCTGGAAAAAGTGCTCCGCCACCTTCTGCATTGGGAAAACAAGGCGCTCGTGAGCGATGCGCTCGACGAACTGGTGCGCATCCACCAGCGCGACAAGGATTTTATGGCCTTGTCGGAAAGCGAGGCAATAGCCCTGATCGAACAGTATTTTCCCGATTTTCCAACCGCATGAATCCCCTGACCGAACAACTGGAAGCGGTATTTTCCATGCTGCACGACGGCTCGATCACCGCCGGTTCCCGTAAGAACGAAAAGTTGCTCCTGACGGTCGACTGCGCCTACCTTGCCGGCCTCATCGACCCCCGCTTTACCAACGTGCTGCTTGTTTTGGGAGAACCGGAAATTTTTGTTTTCGAGCCCTGGCTCGAACAGAACGCCCCGCGGCTGACGATGACGGATGTGGATCAAATCGTTTCCTGTGAACTTGAAATCCTGTCGGCCGATACGGTTGGCGACAGGGTGGTGGTCAGTTGCAAAGCCTGGAACGGCGACGGGTTCAAAGGGGGCAATTTGTCGGTTCGGTGTAAAAAAATCGAGCTGTACGATGAGAGCGGCGCGCCGCTGTCGCCGGAAAGTCTGGCGAAATACAGCAAACGCTACTGGGACGGTTTCGGCAGCCGGTAAAAAAGGATACGATTTCCTAACAATTGCCCAATACCGTTCATTTCCGGAACACCCTTCGCATTCGGGCGTTTCGTTGCCGTTCTGCCGGGCATCTTGTACCTTTGCGGCAATTCTCCTCCACTCAACATACGCATGAGCGATCAGATCCATCACGAATGCGGCATTGCCGTTATTCGTCTCCTTAAACCCCTTGAATATTACCACAAAAAGTACGGGACGGCCTTTTACGGACTGCAAAAAATGCAGCTCCTGATGCAAAAAATGCGCAATCGGGGCCAGGATGGAGCGGGCATCGCCACCATCAAACTCAACCCGGCGCCCGGCACCCGCTACATCAGTCGCAAACGCTCGAATGCCGCCAACTACCTGACCGACCTTTTCGACATGGTCTGGGGTCGCCTGAAGGACATCACCCCCGAACAATTCAACAACCCCGCCTGGCTCAAAGCCAATGTACCCTATGCCGGCGAAGTGCTCATGGGCCACCTGCGCTACGGCACCCACGGCGACAACTCCATCGAACGGGTACACCCCTTCCACCGCCAGAACAACTGGATTACCCGCAACCTGCTGCTCGCCGGCAATTTCAACATGACCAATGTGGACGAGCTCTTCAACGAACTCGTCGAACTGGGCCAATATCCCAAGGAAAAAAGCGATACCGTCACGGTGCTCGAAAAAATCGGGCACTTCCTCGACGACGAAGTGCAGCGCCTGCATACCTGGTACAAACCCGACGGACACAGCAACCAGGCCATCAACCAGCTCATTTTCGACAACCTCGACGTGCAGCGGCTGTTGCGCCGGGCCTGCAAAAAATTCGATGGCGGCTACGTGCTCGGCGGCTTGCTGGGCCACGGCGACGCATTCCTCATCCGCGACCCGCACGGCATCCGGCCGGCTTACTGGTATGCCGACGATGAAATTGTGGTGGGCGCTTCCGAACGGCCCGCCATCCAGACAGTGTTCAATGTGCGCTTCGACAAAGTGCGCGAACTCCGCCCCGGCCATGCCCTGATCATGAAATACAACGGCAAATTCGACGAACTCCCCTTCGCCGATGTGCCTGAAAAACGCGCCTGTTCGTTCGAACGCATTTATTTCAGCCGGGGCAACGACCGCGAGATCTACCTCGAACGCAAAAAACTCGGCGAACAACTGGCCCGACCCGCGCTCGAAGCCGTGGGTTTTGATTTTAAAAACACCGTTTTTTCCTTCATTCCCAATACTGCCGAGGCCGCTTTCTACGGGCTGGCAGAAGGGCTGGAGAAGGAAATGAACCTGCACAAGGAAGAACAACTGCTCAAGGCCAAAGGCAAACTGACGCCCGAAAAAGTGCAGGAAATACTCGCCCAGCACCCTCGCGTGGAAAAACTCGTACACAAAGACGAAAAACAGCGCACCTTCATCGCCGACCTGAAAAGCCGCAACGACATGGTGAGCTACGTGTACGACGTCACCTACGGCCTGGTCGAAAACGATAAGGACACCCTCGTTTTGCTCGACGACTCCATTGTGCGCGGCACCACCCTGCGCGACAGTATCGTGAGCATCACCGCCCGCCTCAAACCCAAAAAGATCATCATCCTGTCGAGCGCCCCGCAAATCCGCTATCCCGATTGCTATGGCATCGACATGTCGAAAATGAAGGACTTCGTGGCGTTTCAGGCGCTGGTGCAATTGCTGGACGAAACCGGCCGCTCGCATTTGCTTCAGGAGGCTTACCAGCGCTGCAAAGCTTCGGAAAACCTGCCGGCCGAGATGGTCCGCAACGAAGTGGCGCCGCTGTACGATCTGTTTGAATACTGCCAGATCAGCCAGCAAATTGCCAAGATCGTGCGGCACAAGGACATCAAACCCGAGGTACAGGTCATTTTCCAGACGCTCGACGGCTTGCACAAAGCTTGTCCGGGCAATTCGGGCGACTGGTATTTTTCAGGTCGCTACCCGACACCCGGCGGCAACCGCGTGGTCAATCGCGCGTTTATGAATTTTGTGGAAGACAAGGACGAACGCGCTTATTGATCTTGCCCCATGCCCCTCCTCACCCTCACCACCGATCTCGGCGACCGCGATTTTTACGCCGGAGCGCTCAAAGGCGCGGTGCTGCGCCGGGCGCCGGATGTGCAGGTGGTCGATATTTCGCACCACATCAAGCCCTTCGACATCGTGCAGGCGGCTTTTGTGGTGCAAAATGTGTGGCAGGAATTTCCGGAAGGAACGATCCACCTTATCGCAGTCAATTGCGTGTATGAAGCCGGCTATCGATTCCTCGCCCTGCGCCATGCCGGACATTATTTTCTCGCCCCCGACAACGGGCTGCTCTCGCTGCTCTTTGCCGATACCCTTCCGGCCGATGCCCGTCTGCTCGATTGCCCGGCACAGGGTCATTTTTTGGTTAAAAACGTGTTTGCCGACGCTTCGGCGCATTTACTCGCCGGGCGCCCTTTTGAAGAACTCGGTCAGCCAGCGCCGGTTTTGCAACAGCGCATCAGCCTGCAACCCGTCGTCACGCCCGGCCGCCTGCGCGGCACCGTGGTGCATATCGACAATTTCGATAACGCAGTGGTCAATATTCGCCGCGAAGTGTTCGAACAGGCAGCCAAGGGTCGCCCTTTTTCCCTGTTTTTCAGAAGGAACGACCCGATCACGCGCCTGAGCGACAACTACTGCGACGTGCCCGTGGGCGACACGCTTTGCCTTTTCAACAGCGCAGGTTACCTCGAAATCGCGATCAATATGGGTCGGGCAGCGACGTTGCTGGGTTTGAAAGTGGAGGATGTGGTGGAGGTGGTGTTTGCGTGAATTCGCTTACTCCCAGCTCGGCACCAAGCCCCGCAAACCCATATCCACGATCTGCTCCGCCGCCGCGCTCTGGTCGGCGTAAATGTCGAGCTGCCCGTTGCCGTTGGCATCGACCCACTCGAAGCTTTTATTGATGGAAAAGGAGAGGGTGACCGTGATGTCTTCGGTTTCCTGCCCGGTGACGACGAGCGGTTGCGCAAACTGCCCGGTGATGACGCAGGAGCCCGGCGGCACGGGGTTGGCCGGCCCGAGCGGGTTCACTACCGTGGTGGCCCCGGCCGGCGCCTGGCCCGAGTACAGCTGATCGTAGGCGTTGTACGGCGCTGTGAGCGCGGTTTCGAACACCCAAAAACCCTGTTTTTTGTCGTCGTTGACCGTCAGCGAGCGCTCGCGGGGCTTGATGCTGCCGATGTAGGTGTTGAAGCCAAGGAAAGAAGCCACCGTGCCGCGCTGGTCGGTCAGGTCGCCGACGACGGGCACGTTGTTGATGTTGAAACGGATGTCGTAATTCTGGTACGCTACGCTGGCCCGCACCCACTGGTAGGTGCCCGGCGGCACGTTTTTCAGGCTGATTTTGGTAAAAACCTGGTTTTCACCGGCCACGGCGGCCTTGTCGAAATCGATGGCGTTTTCACCGCCGGCCGTGGTTTCCGGGGCTTTGTACAGAATGGCGCCCGTGCCGAGCTGCGTGAGGGCGGTGGGCGCCAGTTCGATGTAATGCACACTTAACTGGTGAAAATCGGGCGTCTGGGCGGCGTGGCCCTGCGGTATGGTCGAAGGCTGACCGAGGTTGTTCAGCCGGACCTGGCCGGGGTCGAATTTGAATTGAAAGTTGAGGCCGGGCCCGTCTTCGCTGGCTGGATTGTTGTCTTTTTGACAGGAAGTTGCCGCGATCAGCAGGGCGGAAAACAAGAGCAGGGATATGCGCATAGGTGGATTTTTTCCACCATAACGCTGCGAACCTTGCAGGGCTTGTGTGATATAGACAGGCTTTTTTGTTGACAGGATTTACAAGATCAACAGGATTATTGTCCAGCGGCGAAGCCGCCTTATCCTATAAACCTTGTAAATCCTGTCAACAAAAACACCTGCCCCAACCCCGGCAATGCAAATGCCGACCCCCGTTTATTCCCCGTCGGCCGGATATACGAGGCCGATCAATTCCCGGATTCTGTCGAGTGTTTGCATCAGGCCCAGTGAAAAATCGAGGGGCACGCGCGGACTCTCCGTCAGGCCGGCATCGAGGCAATCCTGCACGTGATCGGCTTCGAACTGGTAGCCGAAGCCCGGGTAGGCGCAGTCGAAAATCTCCTTTGGCGCATCGCGCTTGTCATAATCGTACAGCCTGACTTGCCGGGTGTGGTGCCAGCGCGGCGCCAGGTAAATGGCGCCTTCCGAGCCGTATAGCCAGGCTTCCACGGGCGTGTTGGCCGCGACGGTCGAGTGCCCCAGCGCCAGCTGGTTGCCCGGGTAGCGGAACATGAACGCGCAACTTTCATCCACGCCGCTGGGCCCGAAGCTGGCTGTGGCCTGCACATTTTCCGGACTGGGTTTGCCAAACAAATCGAGGGCCAGCAGGGCAGGGTAGATGCCGATGTCGAGCAGTGAACCACCGCCGAGTTTGGGATCGTAAAGCCGCGATGTCGGATCGAAAACGGATTTAAACCCGAAATCGGCTTTCACGGTGTGCAAAGGGCCGATGGCATTTTGCCGAAGCAGTTCAACGGCTTTCACCACGCCGGGAATAAAGAGGGTCCACAAGGCTTCCATCAAAAATACGCCGTTGCGACGGGCCGCGTCGATCATGCGTTGTGCCTGTGCGGCGTTCATGGCGAAAGGTTTTTCGCACAGGACGGGGATGCCTTTTTCCAGACAAAGCAAGGTGCAGTCGTGGTGCAACATGTGCGGAGTCGCCACATAAACCACATCCAGGCCGGGACAGCGGGCAATGTCTTCGTAACGCCCGTAGGCGAAGTCGGCGCCGAACTCGTCGGCAAAGGAACGTGCCCGCGCGGCGTCGGTGGAAGCCACGGCGTGCAGGCGCGCATTGGGCAACAGGCGCAGGTCGCTGGCAAATTTTCGGGCAATTCGGCCGGGGCCGATGATGCCCCAATGGAAGGTTCTTTGCATGGAGAGGACTGGTTGAATTGTCGATTGGACAGGGTTTACGGATGGAGTTGGACGGGATTTACAGAATTTACAGGATAGTGCGGCTTTTATCATCCTGTACATCTTGTAAATCCTGTCTAAATAACGTCGTCCTGTCGGATTTTGAACACGCAGCCCCGAATTTTGCGGCATTATGTTGCGCTTTATATTTTTCACTGTGGTTGCTGCCGGGCTCGTGTTATCGTTGCCGGCTTATCGCAGCGCCGATCCGGCCACGCCCGCCGAGCTGGGCGAACGCCTGTTTTTCGATCCCATTCTTTCCGCCGACCGCACGATTTCCTGCGCCTCCTGCCACAAACCGGCGTTTGCGTTTGCCGATACCATGCCGTTCAGCCTGGGCATTCGCGGACAACACACGGCGCGCAATACGCCTTCGGCGATGAATCTCGCCGCGCGCCCTTATTTTTTCTACGACGGCCGGGCGGCTACGCTTGCCGATCAGGCTTTGCACCCCATTCGAAACCCGGTTGAAATGGGACTGGAGATCAGGGATGCCGTACGCCGTTTGTCGCGGCATAAAGACTACAAACGCTGGTTTGCCGCTATTTACCAGCGTCCGGTCGATTCGCTGGCCCTGGGCGATGCCCTCGCAGCCTACGAACTCACCCTTGAAACTGCCGACACGCCCAACGACCGCTGGCTGGGCGGTGACACCTCGGCCATGAGCGCTTCCCAGCGCCGCGGGCGACAGATTTTTTTGAAAAAAGGCCGTTGCTTCGATTGCCATTTTTCCCCTGATTTCACAGGCGACGAATTTCGCAACATTGGCCTGTACACCGGCGCGCCTGGCGACGACAAGGGGCGCTTCGCCATCACCCGCGACTCGTCTGACCTCGGCAAATTCAAAGTGCCCGGCTTGCGCAATGTGGCCGTCACCGCCCCGTATATGCACGACGGGCGCTTCCGCACGCTGCGCGAGGTGATCGATTACTACGACCAGCCTTTTAATTTTGTGAAATACCCGGTCAATACCGACTCGCTGCTGCGCACCCCGCTGGGGCTGACGGAACAGGAAAAAACAGACCTCGAAAATTATCTGCACGCCCTGACCGACGATCGGTTCAAACGCTGAATAAAAGAGGGGGCGACGCCTGCGGGAAGATGTTTGGGCCCCTGCCTGGCGTTGTTTTCACCAGGCAGACCTTCAAGCGATACCCTCGCTCATGGGCAATGGTGCGGGCACCGAAGAGGTTCGCTTGGTAAAAACACCAAGCGTGGTGAAAAGCAGTGGCCGCGCGCCGCCCCCTCCGTCTTTTTACATTTTTTCGTTGATCAGCAGGTTTTCCCCTTTTTCATAAATCACATTGGAGCGACCGACGATCAGCGGGTCGAGTTTGCCGATTCGTTTGAGGTCTTTGTTGTCGTACGGAACCTTGTGGAGCAGGTAGCGCATGGCGTTGAGCCGCGCGCGTTTTTTACAATTCGATTTGACCACGATCCAGGGTGCGTCGGAGGTGTCGGTGTAGAAAAACATGTTTTCCTTGGCCGCGGTATAGTTGTCCCATTTGTCGAGCGAGGCCCGGTCGATGGGGGAGAGTTTCCATTGTTTGAGCGGGTGGGTTTCGCGATCCTTGAAACGCCTTTTTTGTTCTTCGCGGCTGACGGAAAACCAGAACTTGATCAGGGTAATGCCGCTGCGCACCAGATTGCGTTCGAATTCGGGTACCTGGCGCATAAACTCTGCGTACTCCTCCTGCGAGCAAAAGCCCATCACGTGTTCGACGCCGGCCCGGTTGTACCATGACCGGTCGAACAGTACGATTTCGCCGAAAGTAGGGAGGTGTTTGACGTAGCGCTGGAAATACCACTGGCCGCGTTCTTCTTCGGTGGGTTTTTCGAGGGCCACCACCCGGGCGCCGCGAGGGTTGAGGTGTTCCATGACGCGTTTGATGGTACCGCCCTTGCCGGCGGCGTCGCGGCCTTCGAACAGGATGACGACACGGCTGCCGGTTTTTTTCGTCCAGGCCTGGAGTTTCAGGAGCTCTACCTGCAGGTCGTACTTATGGGCCTCATAGTTCTTGCGCGACATGAGGTTTTTGTACGGGTACCCTCCGTTGCGCCAGTCGGGCGAGAGTTCTTCGTCGTCCCTGGTTTTTTTGCTTTTGGCCAATCCGGCCTGATGGATGTCTTCGAGGAGCACCTTGAGCAGCCACTCCCGTTCTTCGAGCGGAAAACTTTTGAGGTATTCCTCGGCGGTCATTTTTTTGTCGTCGTCGGTACGGTCGAGGATATCTTCGAGGGCGGTCGCTTCCTTGTTGAGTTTGGCACGGATGCGTCGGTTGACGGTTTTGGCACGCGCCTCCACGGGGGTGTCGCCGCCGATTACATCGCCTTCCTGTGCCTGCCGGGTAGTGGTTTTGAGCGCTTCTTCTTCGCTGATAAGAGTTCTTTTTGCCATAGTTCAGGATAGAGTTAGGAATTGAAAACGGGGCATTAAAGGGACAGATTTCTTCCGTCCGAAGTGAGGATCAAAATCATATTCGCTGCTGATTCTTGTAATCCATCCCGATGAAGCGGGCGAGCCGTTGTCTGTATCTTTCGCCTATGAATAACAGACTCATTAACATCGGATTAGTGCTCGCATTTTTCATTTGTTATATGGAGTGGGGCGGAGGCAATTCATCCTTCGTTTTTCAAAGCGAGTATCAGATTTTTACACAGTCGGCCAGCTGGCGCGACAATTTTGCTCACCCGATCATCCTCGCCGGTTTGCTGGGTCAGCTGCTCCTTCTGTATGCGGCATTCAAAAAAACTCCGTCGGTCAAACTGACCTGGGCCGGCATCCTGATCCTTAGTCCTGTCGTGCTGCTGATTTTTCTGGCCGGCGCTTTGTCGATGAACTGGAAAATGGTGCTTTCAGTCCTTCCTTTTCTGGCGCTTGCCGTCATGTTTTGGCGAAACAACCGAAAGCAGATGGCAGGCAGGGCGTAAACTTAATGTTGAAGAAACCCCGTACTTTATTTCTTTTGTGCATATTCGTAACGGAATACTGCCTTCCGGCGGCGACCTTACCGTACACTAAATCGTTTTTTGGATATGTTCAAAAGTCTCAAAACATTCCTCCTGCGCGGCGACGCGCTGGCCCTTGCCGTCGGCGTCGTGATCGGCGGCGCATTCAACAACATCATCTCCGCGCTGGTGGACAAGTTCTTTTCCCCGCTGATCGGCGCCTTGCTCGGCGGCCTCGATTTTTCCAAATCGGTATTTACACTGGCCGGTGTAGCCATTGGCTGGGGCGCCATTGTGCAGGCAATCATCAATTTCCTGATGGTGGGCATTTCCCTTTATCTTTTCCTGCGCATTTTGGGTAAAAACCCCAACGAGGCGCCGGCGCCCACGCCAACGGAAACGCTGCTGGGCGAAATTCGGGATTTGCTGAAAAAATAAGGCTGCAGACACCACTGTCTTCCCCGGGAAAATGCCGGCCGACGCGTACTGCTGCCGGCCCGGCGCTCCTGTTGGGCCAACAACACCGCGACGAGCCCGCTGGCCAGCCTTTACTGCTTGACAAACATCAGCGCCATGCGGCGCAGGCCCGCTGTATGGAGGTAATACACGCCGCTGTTCCATCCGCCGACATCGATCGTATGCGAGGCGCTGCCGAGCTCGCCGGCAAACACGGTTTTGCCCAGCACATCGCTTATCTGAAAGGGAACGGGCTCATGCCAGTTGGCCATTTCCACGATCAGCGCCGACTGCGCAGGATTGGGACGACAGCGCAGGAATGCGTCGCCGTTGGCCACCTGATGCGCCGGAGAAATGACCAGCTCGCATTGCGCTGTATCGATTTGCAGAAACATATCGTCGAAGTAGGAATCGTTGTCCACGCCGCTTTGCCGCGTGCCGGTGAGCACAAACCGAATCTGGGTGCAGGCGGCGGGCAGGGTGGCGGTTTTGCGGAATTTGACCCACTCGCCCGAATTGACCCCGTAGGTGGGCGTCGCGCCGACGAGGTTGCCGCTTGTGGATAAAAATTCCAGCCGGAACTCGGGCCGGTCGGAGCCCTGGTAATCGCTGAGGTAGCCCCCGAAGATGGCTTTGGCATTGCCGTTGGCAAAATACTGGGTGAATGCTGACACATCGACCAGTTGCCAGGCTTCGCCGTAGGCATTTTCCGTACAAACACCTCCCACGGCAAACAGCCGGTCGCCGGAATGCGCATCGTTGCCGGCGCATTCGCCGCTGAGAATGGATTCGATCACGCCCTGCGCGGCCGTCCAGCCATCGATACCGTTTTCTGCGCCGCCATTGATCAGCAGATTGCCGGTGGCATTGGTGGGGCCGGTGTAAAAACGGATCGGCTCGCTCCACTGGCTCCAGGCCAGGCTGCGGTCGCGATACCTGACGCGCCAGAAATACGTCGAGTTGTCGGCAAGCCCTTCGATCTGTTCGTCGCTGAGGTCGTCGCCGGCCTGCAGATCGACGTATTTGTACCAGTTTTCAAACTGGCGCCAGTGGTCGATTACAGGGTCGGCGAACGTTGAATCTGTGGCAACCTGCCATTGGGAAGCGCCGTGCAGGTCGCCGTCCGGGTCGGAGTAGGGTGAAGCGCCGAGTTCGGTGATGCAATCGGGCGAAACCGTCATGCCGGCTGCCGGAAAAATACCTTGTGGCTGTGCGGGCGACTGGTTGTAGCGTTTGATCAAAAAACTGTCGCGCAGCACGTTGTCGAGCGGAAAATCCACATTGCCCCGGCTGATGCGCTTGAGCACGAAACGGGGCTGCTCGCCGGCTTCCACCTCCACGAGCACAAAACCGTACTCATCCTGACTGACGATGTGCTCGGGATAATCGGTCTGGGTGTATTCGTTCCAGTAATCGATGTTGCCGCCTGCCGTGGCGACGTTCACCATGCTGTGGTTGTGGTTCAGGCTTTGGCCGCGCGAATAGGCGTGCGTATGGCCGTAAAAGTGCACGCTCGGTTTGCCGCAGGCGGTTGAAAAATCCTCCAGTTTCTGAATGACTTGCCCTGTGTAGTCCGAATTGCCTTCGGGCCAGAGTTCGGAGTGGTGGGGGTGGTGCAATTGGGCAAACACGAAGTCGATATCATCGTCGGCGCAGGCATCGTCGAGCACCATTTCGAGCCAGTCGAGCTGTTCGGGAATGGTGTAGCCGGAGTTGGAATTGAGGCCGATGATGCGCAGGTTGGAGTAGTCCTTGTACCACCAGTGTTCTTCGTAGCCGGGCGTGCCGTTGAGCGGCAGTTCAAAGTATTTGAAATAGGTGGGCGTGTTGTTTTCGTGGTTGCCCAGCACGGGGTACACGGGGATGTGGCTGAACAGGTTTTCGGCGGGGTTAAAAAAGGTGTTTTTCCATTGAAGATAGTCGTTGCCATTATCCACCAGATCGCCGGGAATCATGGCAAAAGCCAGTTGAGCCGGCAAATCGACAGGGCCCTGGTCGTGCAAATAGCCGAGAATGCCCTCGTTGCAGATTTCATTAAACACATAGGGGTTGGAATAATCCTGTTGCATATCGCTCATGGCCACCAGCGAAAACGCCTGTTCTGCATTTTTGAGCGGCGGCGACACGAAGTCGAATATGGCGCTTTGCACATTGTCGGCAACGACCCTGTAATAATAGCGCGTGCCGGGCATCAGTCCGGACAGGTGGGCGTGGTGAATGCGGGAGTTGCCCATACCTGGCTCCGACTCGCTGACCGAAATATAGCCCAGGGTGTCGGTGGGCCCCCAGGCGACATACGCTGCCGAGCTGTCGGCTGTCTCCCAGGCCACCGCTATGGCGTATGGTTCGGCATCCTGAAGAAAAGGTTGTACCAGCAGGTTTTGTGCGGATGCCGAAAGGGCAAACAGGGAAAGGCAGAAGGAGAGGCAGGTTGTTTTCATGAAAAATGTACGGTTGGAATAAATCAGCGGGTTCCTGTAAGGCAAGGCGAATGTAAGCGCCCCTGCTTTCATTGATGATTTTCTTCCGTTGGTTGATAAAGTTTGCCGGCCAGCAACGCGTCGGGCACATTTGCTGCTGTACATCACCCGATACCGCTGTTGCTATGATACCCAGGTACTGTTTGCTGCTTTTTTGGTGTTTGCCCCTCTTGTTGCCGGCCCAAAACCACACCCTTTCCGGCTACCTCCGCGATGCCGCCTCCGGCGAAGAATTGCTCTACGCCACGGTCAGGGTTGTCGGCTCGGACAAGGGCGCTACCACGAATGAATACGGTTTTTATTCGCTTACCCTCCCGCAGGGCGCCTGGCAATTGCGCTTTTCGTACGTCGGCTATGAAAGCCGTACCCTCGACGTCGGGCTCGACAAAGATATCCGGCTCGACGTGGAACTCGGCGCCGCAACAACCTTGCAGGAAGTCGTTGTGCAGGCAAGACCCGACGACGAAAATATCCGCTCCACGGAGATGAGCGTCGCCACGCTCGACATGAAAGATGCCCGGCTGATCCCTGTGTTGTTCGGCGAACAGGATATCCTGAAAACCATCCAGCTGCTGCCGGGCGTAAGCCCCAACAGCGAGGGCAATGCCGGCTTCTTCGTGCGCGGCGGCGATGCCGACCAGAACCTCGTGCTGCTCGACGAGGCCCCCGTGTACAACGCCTCCCATTTGCTGGGCTTTTTCTCCGTGTTCAATTCGGACGCCCTGAAAGACGTCAAATTGTACAAGGGCGGCATTCCGGCCCAATACGGCGGCCGCCTTTCTTCAGTGCTCGATGTGCGGATGAAAAACGGCAACACCCGCTCTCCCGAAATCTCGGGCGGTATCGGACTCATTTCTTCCCGGCTCACCGTCGAAGCGCCTTTCGGCAGCGACGAAAAAGGCTCGCTGATCCTTTCGGGGCGCCGCACCTACGCAGACCTTTTGATGAAAACATTTTCCCGCAACTTTGACCAAACCTCGCTGTACTTCTACGATTTCAACGCCAAAGCCAACTACATTCTCGGCGAAAAAGACCGGCTTTACCTGTCGGGTTATTTCGGCCGCGATGTGTTCGCGCTCAACCGCGTGGGCCTCGACTGGGGCAATGCGACGGCCACCCTGCGCTGGAACCATGTGTTCGACGAACGCCTGTTTTGCAATACCGCCTTCATTTACAGCGATTTCGATTACGGCTTCGGGGTCGACAACGCGGGCACGGCCATCGAACTCTCGTCGGGTATTTTTAATTATAACCTCAAACAGGACTACAACTGGTTTGTCAACCCCGACAATACGCTGCAATTCGGCTGGAACACGATCCTGCACCGTTTCAAACCCGGCCAGTTCAGCGCCGACGACGGCGACGACAACACGACCGACATGGCGCTCGACCTGCCTGCGCAACAAGCCCTCGAAACCGGCCTTTACCTCGACAACGAACAAAAGATCAACACCCGGCTTTCGATGTACTACGGCGCCCGACTGAGCACGTTCAGCAATATCGGCCCCTACGACCTGAAAACCTACGACGCATCCGACGAGGTCGCCGCGACGCAATCCTACGGCCCGGGCAAACTGTACCATACCTGGTGGGGTTTCGAACCGAGGGCGAGCGCCACTTTTTTGCTGGATGAGCACAGCTCGGTCAAAGCCTCCTACAACCGCCTTTACCAATACCTGCACCTGCTGTCCAATTCGACCTCGGGCACCCCGACCGACCTGTGGTACCCGAGCACTCCGCTGGTGCGGCCGGAGATCGGCAACCAGTGGGCCCTGGGGTATTTCCGCAACTTTCAGGACAACACCTGGGAATTCAGCGTGGAAGCGTATTACAAAAACCTGCAGCAGCAGGTGGATTACGAAGACGGCGCCGAAGCATTTCTCAACCCCGACCTGGAGGCAGAACTGGTTTTTGGAAAAGGAAGGGCCTACGGGGCCGAGTTTTTTCTGAAAAAAAACAAGGGCGACCTGAGCGGCTGGGTATCGTACACCCTGTCCAAATCCGAACGGCAGTTTGAGGCAATCAACGGGGGAGACTGGTTTTCTGCCCGTCAGGACCGCACCCACGCCATTTCACTGGTGGCCACCTATCGTATTTCTCCGCGGCTGAGCGCTTCGGGCGCCTGGGTGTACTACACTGGCGATGCGGTCACGTTTCCCACCGGAAAATACGAAGTGGACGGCCAGGTCGTCACCTTGTACACCGGCCGAAACGGCGACCGTATGCCCGATTACCATCGCCTCGATCTGGGGCTCAACTGGCAATTGAAGGAACGCCGGCACTGGTCGTCAGAGCTCAACTTTTCCGTGTACAATGCCTACAACCGCAAAAACGCTTTCTCCATCAGTTTCGAAGAAAGCGAAACCAGGCCAGGTACCACGGAAGCGGTCAAAACCGCCTTGTTCGGTATCGTGCCTTCGGTGACCTGGAATTTTCGCTGGCGTTGAGCGCCGCGTCCGGGCGGGATAAGCAGGTTTTGTCGGCAGCAGGTTGAATTTTTTTTGAAAAACGGCGTTTTATCCGGCGTCGGGCAGCATTTGCCGCCCAAACGACCAACCAATCTTCCTGTCATGAACCGTATCGACCGGCTTTTGGGCATCATCACCCTGCTGCAGACCAAAAAACACCGCACGGTGCCGCAGATTGCCGAACATTTCGGGATCAGCGAGCGCACGGTATTCCGCGATTTGCGGGCGATCGGCGAGATCGGGGTGCCGGTGCTGTACGAGCCGGAAAAAGGATATTCGGTGGGCGGCGGCTTTTTCCTGCCGCCGGTGTCGCTCACGGCGGAAGAAGCCAATGCGCTTTCGTTGGCCGAGCCCCTGGTGCTCCGTTTTGCCGACCAATCGGTGCAGCAGCATTACGGCACGGCCTTGTCGAAAATCAGGATGGTGCTGGGCCGCATGCAACAGGAACAGCTGGACCACACGCGCCGGCAAACGGCGCATTTCGTGCCCGATCATTATGCCCACCTCATGCCCGCCACCGATTACCTGGTGCCCCTGCAGAACGCCATTGCAGCGCGAAGAATCGTGCGCATCGTTTACGTCAACCAGCAGGAGGAAGAAAGCGTACGGGAAGTGGAGCCGATCGGCCTCACTTTTTACTCGCTCAACTGGCACCTGATCGCCTGGTGTCACCTGCGCGGCGAGTACCGCGATTTCCGCACCTCGCGCATCCGGCAACTTACCGTGAGCCTGCAGACTTTCCGGAAAACCGACCACATCAGCTTGCAAGACTACCTCCAGACGATTCAGAAAGAAATTTCCGGCACGCCCGGCCACCCACTGACATAGGGTTGTCAGTCGGGGGCTTTTCCTTTGCCGTATCTTCCATTTTGACAACAAAAACGACCTAAAAATGGCTTTTACGGCAAAAACACAATGTACTATCCATGCCCCTGTGCCCAGGGTTTGGGCCGCCATCACCCGGCCGGAACAGGTGAAAAAATATTTTTTCGGCACCGATATGCTCACCAGCTGGCAGCCCGGCACGCCGATTGTTTTCCGGGGCGAATGGGAGGGCAAAGCTTATGAGGACAAAGGGCGGGTGTTGAAATTCGAACCCGAAAAAATGCTGGAATATGATTACCACAGTTCGTGGTCCGACCTGCCCGACCTGCCCGAAAACTACCAGATCATCCGCTACCACCTGAAACCCAAAGGCGCCGGCGCTGTTCTGACCATTACGCAACGCAATATCGACACCCTCGAAAAAAAGATGCACTCGGCCCGGAACTGGGCGGCTTTGATGAAAGAAATGAAAAAACTGTTGGAAACCAATAATTTATAAAAATGCACACCACGAATTACTACAATACCCTGATCGAAATAGCCGAAGACTGCCCCGCGGCGAATGCAGAAGAACCGCCCGTCAAAAACGAGGAAAAAACCGTGGCGCGCCTGCAATTTGAAATGATTCTGGAGCACCCCTACCAATACAGTTCCGATGATGTCATTTTCGGGATTTTCGCCGCCAGAAACGGCATGCAGGGCAGTTTGCAGACCGAGCGGGAACAGTTTTTCTCCAGGGGGCAGGCCTGCATGCGCTCCTCCCCGCTGCCCAAGCGATACGGCTGGGGCGTACACCACAATGGGGACGGCAAAGTGGCGATCTACCCCGTGGATTCGGAGGAATACCGCCGGCTGGCTGCCGATCCAGGCGTTAAGAAAGTAAAAGCCATGCGTTCGAAACGCTGAATCAGGCCTGCGTCAGCCAAAGCACGGCCCCCGCAAGCAGGGCCGGAAGCGCCTGAACGAAAAAGACCTTCCGTCCGGCGGTCATTCCGCCATACGTGCCTGCCACCGCCACGCAACCCAGAAAGAACAAGGCCACGTTGCGCGACCAGTGCGGGTCGCCGATCAGCAGACTCCAGATCAGTCCGGCCGCGAGGAAGCCGTTGTACAGCCCCTGGTTGGCGGCCATCACTTTGGTCGGCCCGAACAATTCGTCGGGCATGGCGCCGCGAAAGGTTTTTCGGCCGAGGGTTTCCCAGGCAAACATTTCCATGTAAAGAATATAGAGATGTTCGAGGGCGACGAGGGCGATGAGGGCTTGACTGAGCACTTGCATAAACGGGTGGTTGTCGAAGAGAATATTCAGGTTGCCGCGCGGTAAACAGCGCAATTGAAGCAGCCGGGTTTGGCGTTGTGCACGTGAATGTAGGCAATTTTCCGGTTGGCAAACAGCTCGTGCAGGCGCGAAGCCAGTTCGACACCTTCGCATACAAGGGCCGACACCATCATACCGCCTTCGTCGTAGCCACGGACCGACAGCAGCCGATGCAGGAGAAACGGCGGTATTTCATTTATGCCCGGCCGGGCGGTTGGGGCGTTTTTTCGCACGAAAATCGGTCCGGAAGCCCGATATGGCCCTCCTGTATCGTGATGAAGGTAGTGGAGCAGCAACAATTCTTCACCGGGCTCTGCATCACTCAGACTGACACGGCACGGGTAGCCCGGCTTATGATCGGCCAATACCCGGCGAGCGCCCAGTTGGGCCAGTTCGGCGTCTGTTTTGGCAAAAAAATCTTCGAAAGCGCCTGCGGACAGCGCTGAAATTTGAAAATCCGACATGGTAAAAGAAGGGAGATGATAAAGTGTCAGTCGATAGCCGAAGTTGCCATTTCGCAGCCCAGCAAGGCTTTTTTACGGGTGCTGCCCCAGTGGTACTGTCCCACCAGACCCTCTTTCCGAATCACCCGATGGCAGGGAATGAGGTATGCGACCGGATTGCGCCCGATGGCGGTGCCAACTGCACGGGCGGCGGCCGGCTGGCCGATGTTTTGTGCGATGTGCTGGTAAGTGCTGACGGCGCCGGCGGGTATTTTCAGCAGAGCCTCCCACACTTTGAGTTGAAAATTGGTGCCCTGAACCAGCAAATGAACCTTTTGAGTAGCCTTTTGCCCAAAAATTTGTTCGACAGTCGGGGCGGTACCCGCTGGGTCGGACCAAAGGCGGGCTGCTTGCCAGCGATCGAGAAAATCGTCGAATTCCGCTTGTTTGTTCGTTTCATCAACAAACGACAGGGCGCAAATGCCTCTCGCTGTCAGACCGATCAGGCATTCGCCGAAAGGCGTCGGATGGAACCCGTAGCGGATATCGAGGCCCTGGCCGCCGGTTTTAAACTCTCTGGGCGTCACGGCCTCGATGCTGACAAACAGGTCGTACACCCTCGACTGCGTGGAATAGCCGACGGCCTCGGCCGCTTCGTTCAGGTTGTTCAGATCGAAAATCCGGCTGCGGAGATGGTCGATACTGAGGTATTGCATGAATTTTTTGGGACTGACACCTGCCCATTCCGTAAAGATGCGCTGAAAATGGTGCGGCGAAAGATGCACTTGCCGGGCCACCTCGTCGAGCTCGGGTTGCTGCTGGAAATGGGTGTCGAGAAATTCGATGGCCCTGGCGACGCGCTGGTAATCGATGTTTTCGTTTTCCGACATGATCGTGTTGAATTTTCAGCAAAATTCCGGCCCTGACCGCTGCCGGCCAACCCGATTCTTGCGGAGTTTACAAGGCAAATGCCCCCCGTCCCGTCAGGGCCGTAACGTCGGTAGAATCGTTGGTCCGTGCATTGCCCCCCGTCCCGTCAGGGCCGTAACGTCGGTAGAATCGTTAGCCCGTGCATTGCCCCCCGTCCCGTCAGGGCCGTAACGTCGGTAACCGTCAGTGCGCTACCACCACTTTTCGGGCGCCCCAATTCCTGCCGCCTGAAGAAAACCATACGAGATAAACGCCGTCGTAAAGGCTGCGCACGTCGAGATAGCAAATGGTGCTGCCGGGTTCGATCGCGGTTTGTTGCAGGGTTTTGCCGCTGAGGTCGCCAAGGTGCACCTGGATTTTTTCCCTGAGCAAACCCTCCGCCTGAACGGCCAGGAAATCGCCGCCGGGGTTGGGAAAAATGTTGAGCCGGAAAGCATCCTCCTGCTCCGCAACCGATGTTGCTGCCGGATTGTAGGTCGTCACCGGCTCGTTGATTGCCTGCACCTTCGAGGCGCTTTTTACCCCGTAAAAAGTCGGGCCGACGACATACGGATAGGCCGAGTTCCAGTTTTCGTTTACCGTGCAGAAATAGGCATAGGTGCCCTGCGGATATTCGGGCGTGACGCAGAAGCGGCCGTTGTGAACATCGAGGTAGTCGCTTTCGGCGTGCGGCACAAACTCATAGTCTTCGCGAAAGTAGCCCAGCGGAAAACTGGCGCTGACGGGCGGACCGTCGGTCACATCGTTGCCGTTGGCATAGTGGGTTCGTATGCTGATGTTGCGCAGCTGGAACCCCGATTTCATCCGTACGATGCCGCCGGTACCGTCCGGATTTTTATAGCCGTAAGCGCCATATACGGGGTAGCCATCGTAGGCAAAGCCGATCAGGGGCGAGTGCTGGGTGCTGTCGAGCGTGTACAGCCCGTCGGCCAGGTACAGGTCGCAAACACTGGAAATGACATTGAGGTCGAGGTTGAACGCCGACGGATTCTGGTGATGGTGGTAATTGCCCATGGCCGGGTGTCCTTTGGCGCAGTCGAAACCCAGTCGTTCGGCCACCACGGCATCGCGGTTCCAGACGTTGTCGCCCATGCCGCCCATCGGGCCGCCTTTGAGTGTTTGGGAGGCGTTGTGCCACGAGACCCCGTCGCGGTAGTCAAACAGGGCTACGCCGTTGATAAAAATGCCGATGTTGCCCGGTGTGGTCGGACTGGCGTTGCCGGTGTTGGGCACAGGGTTGAGCGGAATTTTGAAATAACCCGATTGAGCCTGGGCAATCGAAGGGTTGCCGTCGAGGAAAGGGCCGGTGATGTAAGCCGGGATGCCGGTCGCTTTGACGTACACCCAGCTGGTCGAATACTGCACCGACTGCACGTTGGCCAGCACGTTGTCCTGTATGGGGGTCGAATTGCCTTGCACGTAGTGCCGGCCTTTAATGCCGTCGTTATTGATCAGCCATGAGCTGATGACCGGGTTGATTTGGGCAGACAGCAGGGTCGCGCTGGCGAGGAAGGCGAAGCAAACAAGGAGTTTTTTCATGTAAAAAGGAAAAGATGAAGGAGAAATACCGGCTTTGACGACAAAGCGCGCCGCAACCTTCGCTGCCGCTCAATTTTTTGGAAAGGCGAAATCTTCATTGAACAAAAAAGCCCGGTCGCTCAGGGTCAGCAGGAAGGCGATCAGGTCGGTTTTTTCATCGGCGGAAAGGACGACCTTTCGATCGAGTGCCGTGCTTTGGGTGTAAAAATTGACGACATCACGCAGTTTTTTAAACCGGCCGTCGTGCATGTATGGGTAGGAAAATTCGATGTTGCGCAGGCTGGGCACCTTGAATTTCAGTGAATCGGCCGCCAGGCCGCTGATGCGCATCCGGCCGTAATCCAGCAGGGCGGTATCGGGCGGCAGCCCGTTTTTTTCAAAGCCGAAATGGGTAAAAAAAGGCTCGGCGTGGCAATCGGCGCAAAACTCGCGGAACAGCCGGTAGCCGTTTTGCTCCTGCCGCGAAAAAGTGTCGCGACCCTGCATCACGCGGTCGTAGCGCGAGTCGGCGCTCACCAGCGTAAGCTCAAACTGCGCCAACGCTTTCAGCACCCGTTCGCCGCTCACCCGTTCGTCGCCAAACGCCGCCCTGAACAAGGCCGGATACCGCGGATGGCGGCTGAGTTTTTCCACCACATGCGCAATGTTCTCATCCATCTCCACCGGGTTGGAAATAGGCGCCAGCGCCTGCACGTCGAGGTGGTTCACCGCGCCGTCCCACATCAAAAGGCGGCTCCATGCCAGGTTCATCAGGGCCGGCGAGTTGCGGGTGCCTATGCGGTCGCCGATGCCGTGGCTCAAAGCGTGATCGACGTGCGTAAAAGCCGTGTACGACAGATGACAGCTGCTGCACGACACCGTGCTGTCGCGGGAGAGCATCGGGTCGTAAAACAACTGCCGGCCCAGCGCGACGCCTTCTCGGGTCAGCGGATTGCGGGAAAAATCATAGGCCGGCGCGGGCCAGCCGGCCGGGTAGCGCAGCGCATACGGCTCGCCTGCCGGCGCAGCAGGCCGCAAGGCGGGCCCGAACAGGCCGACAAAGGCCAGCCCGAGAAAAAGAAGGATCAAACGGCTATTCGGCATACAAACGAAAACTTTGGGACAGGACCGCCGACAACTTTCCGGCTTCGGCAGAAGGCGACATAATATGATGCCGGGCCGCCCAATCGACCTGCCGGAAAAACGGCTCCAGATCGAGCGCTAAAACAGCCCGCCCACTCCCGGGAAGGGCCAGCTGCACGGTTTGGACGGTTGCATGAGGCGGCAGATAGCCGCCCAGGTGAAACTGAAAGTCGTGGTTGCGGGCCGCGCTTCGGCTGCAAAACCCTTCGAGTTTGACATTGATATAGCCGCTTTGCCAGGTCCAGTACATGCCGCGGGTGGGGTCGAGCGCGCCGCCCCTGACGTCGCCTGTATTGGTCAGGCTGTCGACGCCCAGCTCGAAACGCAGGCTGTCAAAACGGCCGCCCGTGGGCAGATCCAGGTGCAGGTGCAGGGATGCGGGCTCCTCCAGATCGGGCAGGAAAAACTCGTCGGCGCCTGCAGGAGCCGCCTGCCCGTTTTGTACAACAACGAAATGCCCCAGGTACATTCGCAGGCTGTGCAAGGCCAGCGAATCGCCGCCCGCCGTCCGCAAGGGTTGTTCGAGGCCGATGGTTTTTCCGCCGTAAGTCGCTCTGAACAGCAGATCAAGCGACGACTGCTGAGCGGCGCCCCGAAACTGGAGCAGCAGAAAAACGACAACCGCGCTTCTCATCGCTCGTGCGGTTTTTCATCGATCGGCGGCGGCGCGAAAAAGCGGGACAGTTCGCCGCTCAACTGGTCGAAAGCCGTTGCCTGCTCGGGCCGGCAAAGGTTTTTGATGGCTTTGAAATGCTCGTAGTGCAGCTGCTCGATGCCGGAATGCACAGCCCCGATTTGCTGCACGAGCGAATCCTTGCCGGCCGTGTCGGCGATGGCCAGCGTGTTGTACAACGCCTGTCGCAGTTGGGCGAGTTGCTGGTCTTTGGCCCGCACGGCAGCCTGGTGCTGGCCGATCAGCTGTTCATAGGCAGCCGTCTGGGCCGCATCGAAATGCAGGCGTTCGACGATCGTTTTTTTCAAAGCAATCCCGGGGCGGGGCGGGTGAGGCCGGCCGAAGCGGAAAAAGGCGAGGGTGGCGAGGTTGAGTAACACCAGCGCCGCAATGGCGAGTCGCAGATAGTTAGTCCTGGTCAGCATACAACTGGTTCGACGAGTTTATTTGCAAATAAGACATCAGGCTGCCGGCCGTGTCGGTCGATGTACTGCCGGACGGCCGGAGGGCCAGTGCGTTGAGCAGCAGCAGCGCCCCGAATGCCAGCGCCCCGGCCCACTGCCAGCTGCGCGGCAAGCGTTCGGCGGCTTCGGCCCGCAGGCGGGCTTCGATGCGGGTGAGCAAAAAAGGCGGCGCTTCTGTCGGGCGCACTTTTTTCAGGAGCTCCTGTACGGATTCTTTTGCCATGAGTCGGAAGATTGGACGACAAAACCCCTACGGCCCTTCGGCATCGCGGCGTTTTTTTTCAAGATTTTGTTTGGCTCGTTGCAAGAGCGATTCCACGGCTTTCAACGAGCAGCCCATCACTTCGGCGATCTCGGGGGGCGGCAGCTCGTCGAGGTATCGGAGGATGAGCGCGGTCTTTTGATTGTCGGGGAGCTGGTGGATTTGCCGGAACAGCAATTCGAGCGCTTCGCGGTCTTCCAGCAAAACTCCCGGGTGATTGAAATCGGGCGGTTCGGGCATGACCCCGGGCTGGTCGGAAAAAAACTGCCTGACCCACGCGAGGCGTTTTTGCCGTTTGCGGGCTTTCAGCACGTCGAGGCAATGGTTGACGGCGATGCGGTAGATCCAGGTTTTCAGGCTCGATTTCTCCTGAAAACCGTCGATTTTGCTGTGAATTTTTATAAAAATATCCTGCGCCGCTTCTTCTGCCTCCTGTCGGTTGGTCAGGTAGTGCAGGCAGAGGTTGAACACCAGATTGCGGTGTTGTTCGTAGGCCTGGAGAAAATTCAGCGGCGGCATACGGGCAAAGGAAGGCAAAAATCCGGCAGATCAGCGCCGGCTGAACCAGGCCATCGGAATATCTGCCTCGGGCTGGCCGTCGGCGCCGATGATGCGGCACTCCAGCCGGCCTTCGGCCACAAAACCCAGGCTTTCGTACAGGGCAATCGCTTTCCGGTTGGATTCGCGGGTGATGAGCTCGATCCGCTGGATGTCGGGCCGTTCGGCCTGGACGAGATCGAGCAAAAAACGGAACAGTTTTTTGCCGATGCCCCGGCCCTGGTGCCCTGGCGCCACTGCGATGGTCAGTTCGCCCAACACGTGGGCAAAAGCGCGCGGTTCGGGCGGATAGGCATGCAGCTCGCCCAGCAAGGCGTTATTTTCGTCGGTGCAAACCAACTGAAAACCTTTTTGCTGCGCCTTTTCGGTGAAATTCCGAATATAGAGCTCCGTAATTTCCGATTCTTCCCGGGCAATGCCGCCGCCCTGACCGGCGACGCTTCGGTACAAAGCGGCAATGGCGTGCAGGTCTTGCGGTGTTGCTTTTCGTACAGTGTAGGGCGTCATGCCTGTAAAGGTCTTTTGAAAAATCATGTTTATGAAAAATCTGACCGTATTGTTCCTGCTGCTGTCTTCCGGGCTCGCCGCGCAAAAACAGGTGTGTTTCACGATCGACGACCTGCCGGTGGTGCCTTACCGGCATGCCGGAGCGGCGTTTGAAGCGAAACTGACCGCCGACCTGCTGGGCCATTTGGTGGAAGAAGGTATCCCGGCCACGGGTTTTGTCAACGAAGGCAAACTTTACCCCGACGACGGCGAACAACCGGATTCTGCCCGTTACCGTTTGTTGCGCCGATGGCTGGAAGCGGGCATGGACCTGGGCAACCACACCTACGGGCACAATGACTACAACAACGTTTCGAACCAATACTTTTTTGCCAACATCACACTGGGCGAACGCCTGACGCGCCCTCTGGTCGGCGAATTCGGCAAATCGCTCCGCTATTTCCGGCATCCTTACCTGCATACGGGCCAGCGGCAGGGCAAGGCCGACTCCCTGCGGGTGTTTCTTCGAGAGCACAATTACCTGGAAGCGCCGGTGACCATCGACAATGAGGAATACCTGTTTGCATTCGCCTACGACAGCGCCATGACGGCCCGCGACACCGCTTTGATGCGCAGCATCGGCGCGTCCTATATCGCGTACATGGAGCGCATGCTTTGGTATTACGAACAGCAATCGAACAAGCTGTTCGGCCGCAACATTCGCCACATCCTGCTTTTGCACGCCAACGCCCTCAACGCCGACTACCTCGACGAACTGGCCGCCATGTACCGCCGCAACGGCTATACTTTCATTTCCCTCGATGAAGCGCTGCAGGACGAGGCGTACCAAACGGAGGTCACTGTTTACGGGCGCTGGGGCATTTCCTGGCTGCACCGCTGGGCTTTATCGCGGGGTTTAAAAGGCGATTTTTTCGAAGGAGAACCCGAAACGCCGCAGTTTATTCGCGATTTGACCCGTTGATTGATAAAAGCCGGCCGTTGATTGATTTAATTTTTTCCGACCGGCCCGCGCCGGAATCTTTACCGCGTCAATCAATTTGCCCAAACGCGTATGAGACCCTTATTCCTGCTGCCCCTGCTTCTTGTTGTCCTCGGCTGCGAGGAAGTAATCCGGCTCGACCTCGACTCGGCCGGCCCGCGGCTCGTGGCGGAGGCCAACCTCGATGCCACGCACGGAACCTGCTCGCTGAAACTGACCCGCAGCAGCGATTTTTATCAAACGAACACCTTTGAAACCGTCTCCGGCGCGCAGGTTGTGTTGCGGCTGGCGGGCGTTGACCATGTTTTAACGGAGGAAGAAAGCGGACAGTACCGCATCGCCGGCCTGACGCCTTTGCCCGGCGATACGGCAGTGCTGCGCTTTGTCTTGCCCGACGGGCAAATGATCGAATCAAAACCAGCCCTGACGCCCGCTCTTGTTCCGCTCGATACCTTGCGGGTGACCCAAAACGCTGCCGCAGGCGGCCCGGGCGGCGGCAGCGAAAAATACCTGCTGACCGTCGAATGGCAGGACGAGTTCGGCGGGGAGAATGATTATCGTTTGAAGATCGACCGCAACGGCGAATTCCTGTCGGCGCTCTACCTGCTCGCCGATGACCGGCTGGGCGATGGCACGCGAATTTCTCGGCCGGTGATCCGGGAGTCGTTCGAACGCGGCGACCTGCTGCGGGTGCAATTGTTGTCGGTCAGCCGTGATTATTACGACTATTTCACCGACCTGGCCAATGCCGACGGCCGGGGGCTGGCGGCGCCCGCGCCGTACAACCCGAAAAGCAACTGGACGGGCGGAACCCTGGGTTATTTCGGCGTTTGGCAGGTATCGGAGGCTGCCGTCAGGGTGGAGTAAGGCGGCGTTTTTCCTTTGGTTAATGAAAAAAAACGCCGACAGGAAGCCGGCTCCGGCGGACCAGGCCAGACAAATGTTTTTCTGTTGACTTGAAAAACTATTTTCGCCCCAAGCTTTCAAGTCAATGTAAAAACATGCGCCTCTCGTTTCTATTGCTCGTTGCAGCCCTGTCATTTGCCGCCTGTTCTGAAAACCATGCCCCGCCGCGCATTCTGGTTTTTTCCAAAACCGAAGGTTACCGTCACGAAAGTATTCCGACGGGTGTGGCGGCTCTCCGTCAGTTGTGTCGCGACAACCAGATCGTGATGGACACCACGGAAGATGCCGCCGATTTTAACGAACGCAACCTGCGCCGCTATGCAGCCGTTGTGTTTTTGAATACTACGGGCGATGTGCTCAATCCTGTACAGGAAGCCGAGTTCGAACGCTACATCCAGGCCGGCGGCGGCTATGTGGGCATCCATTCGGCAACCGACACGGAGTACGGATGGAAATGGTACGGCGGGCTTTCCGGCGCTTATTTCAACGGCCATCCGGCCATTCAGGAAGCCAAAGTGATGGTCAGGAATCATGAGCATCCTGCCACGCGGCACCTGAAAGAAGACAACTGGCTGCGCAAGGACGAGTGGTACAATTTCAAGGAATTCAACACGACGGTTCAGGTGCTGCTGGCGCTCGACGAGAGCAGTTATGAAGGCGGCGGCATGTGCCAGCACGGCGAGACCGAGCCTTGTCACCCGTTGTCGTGGTGCCACGAATACGACGGCGGCCGCGCGTTTTATACCGCTATGGGGCATACGAAAGAATCGTATGGCGAGCCTGCATTTATGCAGCATCTGCTCGGCGGTATTCGCTACGCTATCGGCAAACAGAAACGGCTCGACTACACGCGCTGTACTACCCCCGCATTGCCCGATCCCACCCGCTTTGTCAAAACGGTGCTCGCCAGCGAACTGAACGAGCCTATGGAGTTTGCCATGTTGCCCGACGAGCGCATCCTGTTCATCGAACGCCGCGGCGCCATCAAACTGCTCGATACCCACACAGGGCTGATTACCATCGTGACCAAATTCCCGGTGTACTCCGAAGAAGAAGACGGCCTGCTGGGGCTGGCCCTCGACCCGCAATACGAAAAGAACAACTGGATTTACCTCTACTATTCGCCGGTGGGCAACAAGGCGGTTAACAACCTGTCGCGTTTCGTTTTCAGGGGCGACACCCTCGACCGGGCCTCCGAAAAGCTGCTGCTCACGGTGGATGTGCAGCGCGAGGAATGCTGTCATGCAGCCGGCTGCATCGAGTTCGACGGCGAGGGCAACCTGTATTTGTCCACCGGCGATAATACCAACCCCTTCGCTTCGGAGGGGTACGACCCCATCGACGAGCGCCCCGGCCGCAGCAGCTGGGATGCCCAGCGTTCTTCGGGCAATACGATGGATCTGCGCGGCAAAATCCTGCGTATTCGCCCCTTGCCCGATGGCTCGTACATCTGCCCGGCGGGGAATTTGTTTGTGAACGGAGATGTGCATGTGGCCTCACCCCCCGGCCCCCTCTCCCTTGGAGAGGGAGAGGCGATCTCAAGTGAGGGCCGCTCCCCCTCTCCAAGGGAGAGGGGGCCGGGGGGTGAGGTTTTCGGCCGCCCCGAAATCTACGTCATGGGTTGTCGCAATCCCTTCCGGATTTCGCTCGACAGCCGGCGCAAACTCTTGTTCTGGGGCGAAGTGGGCCCTGATGCCGGCGAACCCGACACGGCCCGCGGCCCGCAGGGACACGACGAGGTGAACCGCGCCAGGGCAGCGGGTTTTTTCGGCTGGCCTTACTTCGTGGGCGACAACAAGCCTTACCGCGACCACGATTTTTCCACGGGGAAAAACGGGCCGGCCTTCGATCCGATGCACCCGGTCAACAACTCGCCCAACAACACGGGCGCCCGCGAATTGCCGCCCGCACAACCTGCCCTGATCTGGTATCCGTACGGCAATTCCAAAGAATTTCCACTGCTTGGCAACGGCGGGCGAAACGCTATGGCCGGCCCTGTTTTTTATGCCGACGAATACCCGGCCGACACGCGCCTGCCCGATTATTACGACGGCAAACTCATCACCTACGACTGGATGCGCGGCTGGATGATGGCCGTTACGCTCGACTCGTCGGGCAATTTCAGCCGTATGGAGCCTTTCGCCGATTCGATCAAACTGAGCCGCCCCATGGACATGTTTATCGATAAAAACGGCTCGCTTTGGGTGCTCGAATACGGCACTCAGTGGTTTTCCTCCAACCCCGACGCCCGCATCAGCCGCATCGATTACGTGCGCGGAAACCGACCTCCCCGCCCGCGGCTGGCAGCAGACAAAACCGCCGGCGCTGCCCCCATGAGCGTTTGTTTCTCGGCAGCGAAAACCCGTGATTACGACAACGATGTTCTTCAGTACACGCTGGACTTCGGCGACCAGACCGAGCCGTTTTTCTGGGAAGGCCGCATCGCGACACAGGAGGGATTGACCAAAAAGAAAAAGGAAAAAAACAACCCGCTCGACAGCATCGCCCACACCTACGCCGCCCCGGGCGCCTATGAAGTGGTGCTCAAGGTGCGCGACCCCAACGGCGCCTGGGCTACCGCCAAACAAAAAATCAACGTGGGCAACGAACCGCCCGAAGTTGTCTGGGACTTTGGCGGCAAAAACCGCAGCTTTTACCAGCCTGGCACGCTGCTCGACTACCGCCTGGTGGTCTCCGACCGCGAAGACGGCTCCCTGGCCAACGGCGGCATCGCGCCCGCTTCTGTGGCCACCAGCATCGATTACCTCGAAACGGGTTTCGACATCACCGCCATCGCGCAGGGGCACCAGCAGGCCAAACAGGCCACGGAATACAGCCGGGGCAAGCTCCTGATCGAACGCTCGGACTGCAAAACCTGCCATGCCGAAGACCGGCAAATCAACGGCCCGTCCTTCCAGGCTGTGGCCGAACGCTATCGCAAGGATGAATTTGCCGTGCGCAACCTCTCCAAAAAGGTCATTCAGGGCGGCGCCGGCAACTGGGGGCAGGTGGTCATGAGCGCGCACCCGCAGGTCAGTGAAGAAGACGCCGGCGAAATGGTCCGCTGGATTTTGTCGCTGGGTGGCCCGGCCAAAGTCAAACAATCGCTGCCGGTCAGCGGTCAGTACGCCCTGACCATTCCGCCGCCGGCCAAGGGCAAAAAACCTTCGCCCGGCACCTTTATTTTCCAGGCCAGCTACCGCGACCGGGGAAGCGGCACGCAGGCGCCCCTCGAAAACGGCGAAACACTCGCGCTCCGACCCGCCTTTTTCCAGGCCGAGTCGGCCGACTCGGTATCGAAAGGCGTGACGCGCTACCGGCCGTTTTCGGGCGATACGGTGGTGCTCAACGACCTGAAACACAACAGTTTTTTTGTGATCAAACGCGCCGACCTGAGCGGCTTGCACGCGGTCAGCTTCGGGGTGGCCACGGCAGATTTACGCTACGAATTCGGCGGCGGCCGACTCGAATTGCACCTCGACAGCCCGAAAGGCCCCCTGGCAGGTACGGTGGCTTTGCCGCCTGCCAAAACCGGCGTGCCGCTGTCGGTTGCCGAGTTGCAAATGCCGCTGACCCGGCCTGCCGACGGGCGTTTTCACGACCTTTATTTTGTGTTGAAAAACGAAAACTTTCCTTCGCGCACAGTCGGCGCGGTGGATTGGGTGCGGTTTGAGATGCTCGACTAAGGGCAGGGTTTCCTGCAGATTTAGCAAGGGTACATGTTCAGAAGATAAATCGGAGCATAGATGTATAAAGGCCGCTCGCCCTTGCATCGGACGAGCGGCCTCATATTGTGGGAAGTTCTTTTCCAGGCGCCTCAATTGGTGATTTTGACCTTGAACCGACCGTACGAAAATTTGAGCCGGTCAGGGTTGAGCGGGTTGCGCTTGCCGCCAAAAGTAGCGATCTCAAAAGAACAGGTAAAATATCCCTCGACTTCTTTTGCAAGGGTATCCACCTTAGTCAGGGTAATAAAATTATCCGTTGCAGTGGTGTCGACTTGATAATAATCTTCGGAAGCATCGCCATCAGCGGTGGAGGTAGCATAATTGGCCCTGACGGATTGATACTGTAAAGTATCGGTCTGATCATATGTGCGGATTTCGAAAGTGCCCGTACGAATCGGGAGCCAAATGAACCAAAGTGATTCTCTCAAATATTCTTCTTCTGTGTACGTGCTTGCATCAACTTCCAGATAATCAGGAAAACCGTTTAGGTACGTCGCCTGGGCCGACGCCCTCCAGTCCGTCAGACTTTTAATGGCCGACATTTCGCCATTGTCGGTATTTCCGGGCAGGTACACCGGGAACAGGTCGCCGGGCGGGGCATCGTCCTGACAGGCATGCAGTAAGAAAGCCATCAAGAGCAGGAGCAGGGAATTTATTACTTTTTGCATGGTTTGGTCAGGTGTTTAGTGAAGAATGGACAGGCGCAGGGTTTCCGTTCCGGAGGGATATTCTATTCTGACCGGGTAAACCCCTGTCGGGAGTTGGCCGATCTCGAGTGGAAGGCTGTTTTCTCCGGCTTCAAAATATGCGCGGGTGTCAAAAACAAGATCACCGGCAATGGAGAACAAAGCGATACGAACCGGACCGGTTTGTTCTTGCTTAAAGACCACCTGTACAGATTCGGCGGCCGGATTGGGTATCAGGCTGGCTTTCGCGCCCAACGTCAGCCCTCCTGTTTGAAAGGTATTCCGTTCCAGGCAGTCTTCGCAAAACTTGGTTTTAATGCGTCGCTTTGTACGAACTGTTAGCCCGTCAGATGAAGTCACCGTCAGTTGCAGCCAATAGGAATTGCAAGCCAGATTACCCAGGTTGATACATTGCGAGTTGCCCAGATAGGTACCGCCGTTGGCCACTCCGCCAAATGGGTCGAACACAGAAAAAATTCCAGTAGTGTTCCAGTGCCAGGCATAAGTATAAGGCGGCTGGCCGGGGAGTCCGCTTTCGGGCATCAGAATATCAGCACAGTAAGTGGCCGGCGACTCGTTGCATGCTACTGAAGGGCCATCGATAAACGCAGTCAGTTCCTGTGTGTCGAAGTAAGCGGCAACCTCGCAGCCATTGGTTCTGATGGTCGCCGCTACGTTGGCATCAAATGCATCGCCCGAAAATGCCCCGTTGAATACCACATCCGGGTTGGAATAATGGAGAATACGGACCAGGCCCTCATCGTCAAACATTCGCGCCATGATCGTTCTCCGGTCGTTTTGATCGGCATCGAAAAATCGGAAGCCGTGAACACAACCCGGGTCGTCGTTGGTGCCGCCGCCCGGGCCACCATTAGCCGTTGTGTTGTGCTGCGCCCCGAAAGTGTGCGCCAATTCATGCGCGAACGTCCAGCGGGGGCCCCACATGGATGGCGCTTCTACGATGCCAAAAGCAAAATTGATGCCCGGGCCTACATTTGCGCGACCGGCAACACCATTGTATCGTTCTCCGGTCAACATAAAAACGAGGTCGGCATCATACTGATTCCTAAGGTTATTTATGTCAGGATTAACACCCATTTGGTTTAAATCATCAATTAAATTGTTATTACTCGTGCTAAATGGAAAGTTAAAAGGAATTGGAATAATGATATTCCGAACTTGCTTATTCGCCACATCGCTGTTCAAAAAGGCCGCGTTAACCGTTTGAGCGCCCAGGGCAAAGTACAAATCCGGCCAGTTGGTCTGGTTGAGGATGGAATTTACGGCTTCCGGCGTTACCAAAATAAGAACGGTGATTATTGCCGGGCAGGCATCATCCGTCGGGCATGGTACCAGAAGCGGCGGAGAAGTGGGGCCCGTCATGCCTAAACACAGCTCCTCTTCTGCCGCGAAAAGATTTTCTTCCACCAGTACATTCAGGTTACTGCGCAGGGGGTTCAGTCTGTAAAATTTGTCTTTCAGTTGAATAAATCCGGCTTTCCCGCCAGGTTTAGACAGGATCATGGCGTAGCCCTGCCCTTCTATTTCTCCAGTCCACAAATAATCGTTGTACGCTTGCTCTTCCACCTGAACGGTATGTGCGGTCAGTATGCCGGGATAACCAGGTATGGAAAAATGTACACTTCCGTTTTGCGACAATTCAAGCACGTTGCCTATGGCGACGATTCGAACCGAGTTGGCAACAGCAGAATTTTGAAGGCTGCTCAACCAGGCTTGTTCCGTACCGGTTAGTTGTGCTTGCGCTACCGATACTTCCGAAAGTAAGACGGGATTTTGCCCGTTTAGCCTTGAGATCAGGGTTAACAAAAGCAAACTAATCGTACTAGCGAAAATCCGTAGATACTTTCCGGGTTGAAAGTGGGGGGGGGGCAAAAAATGAAAGGTGTGGCATGATGAATGATTTAAAGTGAAAAATCAGGTTTATAGCATATTATGATGATTATATAGAATCAAATATACAAAACCTTTTCATCATTCCTCTGCGGGAAATCCTCACTTCCCCGCCCATTTCCACAGCGGCCCGTTTTTGCTCGAAAAACGGCTGATCTGCCCGTTGTTGAGCAGCTGGGTCAACACCATTTCTGCCTCCTTCATGCCCGTGTCCGCCAGTACGGCGTATTCCCGGGTCGTCAGGGTGGGATAGTAGCGGAACAGTTGTTCGGGGCTGTGGCCGTATGTTTTTTTCTGCGCAGCGGGGTAAAGGGTCAGCAGGGTTTGTTCGAACTGTTCGTAAGGCCTGACGCCGTACAGCACCAGGCGGTTTTGTGCCGAATCAGTAAAAAACAGGGTGGGGAAGCCCCGCACGCTCAGGCTGCGCGCCAGGGCGAGATCGTCCTGAAAACGCTGTTGAGCGGCGCCGTCGTAGTCTTTTTTCAGTTGCCCGGGGTCGAGGCCGGTTTCGAGTGCCGCCTGTTGCAGGTGTTCCCAGCGGGTAATGTTCTTTTTTTCCAAAAACACCATTTCGCGGATGCGGCGCAAAAACAGCAGGGCCTTGTGTTCGTCCTGCATTTGCGCCGCTTTAAAAGCGATGGAAGGCGGATAGGAAGAGGGCAGGGGGTCTTCGAGCCACACATCGCCGTCGATGGGCATCTGATAGTGCGCGCTGACTTCGTCCCAGTGGTGCGCCACGTCGGAAGGTTTGCTGATGCCGCCGCTGTTGTACACCTCCCAGGAGGGCAGCAGTCCGCCCATGTGGTATTCGATGTCGATGGCGTCGCCGTATTCCAGTTTGAGGCGGCGCAATTGCGGCTCGATGCCCCAGCAGGAGGAGCAGATGGGGTCGGTGAAATACACGATGTGCACGGGTTTTTGTGCGGAAATGAACGGAGAGGAGCCTGCCTGGGCGCCGGGTGTGGTGCAGATACCGTCGAAGGGATCGCACAAAAGCGGGTTGTTATGATCGCTCATGGGTTGGGTATTTGTTTGCGCCTGGCTTTGAGGGGAAAAAAAGAAGCCTGAAATCCAAACCAGGAGCGTGAATAATCGATTCATAGCGTTGTAGAATCATTGGTTTAAGCAGTGCAAAATTCATGCAGCCCGAACGGCTGTGCAAGAAGTCAAAAAAACATGACTACCGAAATCGATCCTGCCGGCGCCGGACAATGCCCTGCGGAGGGGCTGTTGAAAACATTGTCGGGCAAATGGAAACCGCAAATTTTCCGGCTGGCCGCGGAAGGCCCTCTGCGGTTCAATGCCCTTTTGCGCCGTTTGCCGGGCTCCAGCCGGCAGTCGCTGGCCGTGGCTTTGCGTGAAATGGAAGAAAGCGGGCTGCTGACCAAAACCGTCGTGCGGCAAAAGCCCTTGCACATCGAGTACGTCCTCTCGGCGCGGGGGGCCTCGTTGCTCGAAGTATTCCGCAGCCTGGAAAATTTGCTTTGAGCAGTCATTCGGGCCGAAAGCAGCTGGGTTTCCACGCGGCTTTTGCCCTTCTCCGTCGTATCTTTGCGGCGCTCAACCGGTACACCACAACTACTTTCAACGACCTCGGGAGACGGTATTTACCCATCCGGAACAGCAGCGCCTCGGGGCTCCGCTGCGTGTTGTTTCCGTTCCTGTTGCGTCGGAAATCCGTGCGAGCGCTTCTGTCCACTCTAACCATCGCACCACCACATGCAAGAAGTCGGATTTAAAAATCCCGCCGCCTCGCTCGAGGCCCTTGGCCTGAAAAACTGGAAAACCGCCTACTGGAACCTTTCTCCCGAAGAACTCGTCGAACACAGCATTCAAAAAGGAATGGGCCGCCTGGCCGATTCCGGCGCGCTGGTGATCTCTACCGGCGAATTTACGGGCCGCTCGCCTGAAGACCGTTTTATCGTCAGGGACAGCATCACGGCCAACAAGGTCCACTGGGGCAAGGTCAACCTCCCGTTCGAGTCGCGCAAGTTCGACCAGCTCTGGCGAAAAGCCTGCAACTACCTCAAAAAGAAGGACCTGTACGTGCGCGATGTGGCCGCCTGCGCCAGCGCCGATCCCGATTTCCGCCTGCGTATCCGCGTGCTGACCGAGTTGCCCTGGAGCAACCAGTTTGCGGCCAATATGTTTCTGCGCCCCGGGCGCGAAGAACTGGCCGGCTTCGACCCGCATTGGACCGTGCTCTGCGTGCCCGGCTTCAAAGCCGACCCCGCCACCGACGGCACACGGCAGCACAATTTTGCCATCCTGAATTTTAAGAAAAAACGCCTGCTTATCGGCGGCACGGGCTACACGGGCGAGATCAAAAAAGGTATTTTTTCGGTGATCAATTTTGTGTTGCCCACCCAGACCAAAGACACGCTTCCGATGCACTGCTCGGCCAATGTGGGCGATAACGGCGACATCGCCCTGTTCTTCGGCCTCTCCGGCACCGGCAAAACTACCCTCAGCGCCGACCCCAACCGTCCGCTCATCGGCGACGACGAACACGCCTGGGGCCCCGGCGAGGTGTTCAACTTCGAAGGCGGCTGCTACGCCAAAACCATCGACCTCACCGAAGAAAAAGAGCCCGACATCTTCCGCGCCATCCGCCACGGCGCCATTCTCGAAAACGTGACCTTTTTCGAGGGCACACGCAAGGTCAACTTCGCCGACCGCGGCGTTACGGAAAACACCCGCGTGTCGTACCCCATTCAGCACATCGAAAATGCCGTGTCGCCCAGTCGCGCCGACGGTCATCCGCGCAACATTTTTTTCCTCACCTGCGATGCCTCGGGCGTATTGCCGCCCATCAGCAAACTGACGCCCGAACAGGCCATGTACCATTTTATCAGCGGCTACACAGCCAAGGTAGCCGGCACGGAAGTTGGGGTTAAAGACCCTAAACTCGCGTTTTCAGCCTGCTTCGGGGCGCCCTTCCTGCCCTTGCATCCGGCCAAATACGCCGATTTGCTCGGCAGCAAACTGCGCCGCAGCAAGGCCAGCGTCTGGCTCGTCAACACCGGCTGGAGCGGCGGCCCTTACGGCGTGGGCAGCCGGATCAAACTGGCATTCACCCGCGCCATGATCACCGCCGCGCTGCGGGGCGACCTGAACAAGGTGGATTTTGAAGAACACGAAGTATTCGGGCTGGCCATGCCCGTAGAGTGCCCCGGCGTGCCCGCCCAGCTGCTCAACCCGCGCAATACCTGGGCCGACAAAAAGGCCTACGACGATAAAGCGCACTGGCTGGCCGGGGAATTCGCGAAAAACTTTGCCAAATTTGCCGATCAGGTCAAACCCGACATTTTGGCGGCGGGCCCCCGGCAACTGACGCCGGCATGACGACCGGGCCGGCCGCAGCGACAAGCCATTTATCGCATATACATACACCATTCAACTCGATCCAATGAAAAGAATTCTGTTGTTCAGCGCTTTTGCCCTGTTGCTCGCCACCGGCTTGTGGCAATGCTCGCCCGGTACCCGGTACACGCCCGAAAATATGCCCTCCAAACAGCTGCACTGGGGCTATGGCGGCGGTTTTGCCGGCCAGGAGACCTCCTTCGTACTGCTTGAAAACGGCCAGATTTTTCGCCGCAACGGCACCGGCCTGGCTTTGCAGGAAGTAAAAGGCACCAAACCCAAAACGGCGAAAAACCTGTTCAAATCCTTTGACAAGGAATTGAAAAAATACGACTTCAACCACCCCGGCAACGTGTACAGCTTCGTGCAATTCCAGGAAGGCAGCGCCATCCGGCGTATTGCCTGGGGCGACGACAAGTTTCCCGTGGAGCAGAAAGCGAAAGACTTTTTCAATCAACTGAATGCGCTGGTCGTGGAACAATAAGGTTCGTGACGGTTCGAAGCCCGGCGGCTGATGTGATGAGGCCTGGCCCGACTGGTTCGAAGTCCAGCGGCTGATGCGAGGCTTGGCAGCTGGTGTGAGGCTTTGCGGCTGGTGCCAGATTTGGCGGCTGGTGCGAGGCTTTGCGGCTGGTGCGAGGCTTTGCGGCTGGTGCGAGGCTTTGCCTCGTACCGTGGTTCCCGCCAACGCTTCAAGCCGTCTATCGGAACTCTTTTAACCTTAACCGACATCCAATAACGACAAAACCCGTAACAATTTTTCATTCCAATGTACAGACATTTTCTTCCGCTCGCCCTGATTACGGCCCTGTCGGTCAGCCTGCTGACCGTGGCCTGCCAGCAAAAACCTGCCGACAACAAACCCGCCCCCCCGCCGCCGCCCGTCGCCGACAAGGTGGTGCTCGATACCTTCGCCGATCTCCAGGTGCTGCGCTACGAACTGCCGGGCTGGGATAAACTCACCCTCAAGCAAAAAACTTTCATTTATTACCTCTCCCAGGCCGCGCTGGCCGGTCGCGACATCATCTACGACCAGCACTGCAAATACAACCTGACGGTGCGCAAGACCATCGAAGGCATTTTCAATACCTACAAAGGCGACCGCAATTCGGCCGACTGGAAGGCATTCGAGTTGTATGCCAAACGCGTGTGGTTTTCCAACGGCATTCACCACCACTACAACGAAACCAAGTTTGTACCCGGCTTCAGCAAAGAGTACTTCGCCAGCCTGGTGCAGGGCAGCGATCCTGCCGCCTTGCCCTTGTCGGCGGGCGAAAATGCCGGCGCGCTCGTCGCGCAGCTCACGCCCGTCCTGTTCGACCCGACTGTGTATGCCAAACGCACCAACAAGGACGAAGGCGTGGACGTGATCAAGGAGTCGGCCGTCAATTTTTATGAAAACCTGAGCGCCGCGCAGGTCGATGCCTTCTACGGCCCCAAAGTGAAAGCCGCCGGCAAAAAAGCCCCCATGATCGGCCTCAATTCCAAACTCGTGGGCGGCCTTGGTCCGCAGCCCGTCGAGATGGTCTGGAAATCGGGCGGCATGTACGGCCCGGCCATCGACCAGATCATCCTATGGCTCGAAAAAGCCATTCCCTACGCCGAAAACGAGCAGCAGCAAAAAGCCATCCGCCTGCTCATCGAATACTACAAAACCGGCGACCTGAGCAAATTCGACGAATACAACATCGCCTGGGTGAAAGACACCGCCAGCACCATCGACTTTATCAACGGCTTCATCGAAGTGTACCACGACCCGAAAGGCTACAAGGCCGACTTCGAAGCCGCCGTGCAGTACAACGACCCCGAAGCCACCGCCAAAATGGCCATCGTGAGCCAGCATGCACAGTATTTTGAAGACAACTCGACTATCCCCGACGAGTACAAGCGGAAAGAAGTGAAAGGCGTGTCGTACCGCGTCATCAACGTAGCCATGGAAGGCGGCGACTGCGCGCCCTCCACGCCCATCGGCATCAACCTGCCCAACTCCAACTGGATACGGTTCGACCACGGCTCCAAATCCGTCAGCCTCAACAACATCGAAAATGCCTACAACAAGGCCGGCGGCGCTGCGGCCACCGCCGAATTTGCCAACGACCCCGAGGAGATCGCCCGCGCCCAGCAATACGCCGAGGCCTGCGGCAAAATGCACACCGCCCTGCACGAAGTGATCGGCCACGCCAGCGGCCGGCTCAAAGAAGGCATGCCCGAGCCCAACGTCACGCTCAAACAATACGCCAGCACCCTCGAAGAAGGCCGCGCCGACCTCGTGGCCCTCTACTTCATGCCCGACCCCAAACTCATCGAATGGGGCCTCATGCCCGACGCCGAAGCCTACAAGGCCGAGTACGACCAGTACATCCGCAACGGCATGCTCCAGCAGCTGCGCCGCATCCATCCGGGCGACAACATCGAAGAAGACCACATGCGCAACCGCCTGCTGGTCGCCTCCTGGGCCTATGAAAAAGGGCAAAAAGACGGCGTCATCGTGAAGGAAGTGCGCAACGGCAAAACCTACTACGACATCCGCGACTACGCCAGGCTCCGCGAACTGTTCGGCCAGCTGCTCGCCGAAATCCAGCGCATCAAATCCGAAGGCGACTACAACGCCGCCCGCGCCCTCGTGGAAGGCTACGGCGTAAAAGTGGACCCCGCCACCGTCACCGAAGTGCGCGGCCGCTACGCCAGCCTGCCCACCAAGCCGTACAGCGGCTTCGTACAACCCCGCCTCGTGGCCGTCACCGACGCCCAGGGCAACATCACCGACGTGAAAGTGGAAGCCGAACTCGATTTCGTGCAGCAAATGCTGCGCTACGGGAAGGAGTACAGCTTTTTGCCGGTGAAAAACTGAGGAAAAGGGATCGGATAAATCAAAAAGCCCGGCGGATGGAAGTTCGCCGGGCTTTTTGTGTTTTCTACTGGACTGTTCAGACCGATCGGAGTCTGATTCGTATTGTGCCGCCTGTCTGCGATTCGGAAATCAGGATAAATGGGGGATTGATGTTGTCGAAGCATACAACAATGCTTCGCGTACCATTTCCGGTGTCAACAAGGGATGTTTGCCGGCAATACTTTCCGGCGTGCCGCCGGTGCCCAGCCATTCAAGAACAAGTTCCACGCTAATGCGTGTCCCGGCAATACAAGGCTTCCCTCCGAGGATATCCGGATCAGAAACGATGTGTGGAAAGGAGTTGACCATGATTAGAATTTAGGACAAAGATAAGACCTATTATGCTTGACTTACCCCGTCTGCTTCCAGAGATGTTCCGTACGAATGTTGAGTGATGGTTCACGAAGATTTTATCTCCCCGGACAGTTGCAGTATTTCTTGAATTAAAGCCTTGCTCAACCAAATTCCTTGCTCGGTTAACTGGATAATCAGGGGGGTAATTCCAGAAATGATGCCCTGTTCTTTCGCTCGAAGTAATACGCCCAAGGTCCCTGTAATGCATAAGCCAACATGTTTTGCTGCCAAACGAGCCAGAACTTCATCGATGATGACGAGATCGGCCTGAATTTCCTGGGCCAGTGCCAATACTTCCGCTTCTCCTGAGTCCAAATCCTTAAATTGTGTTAGCCTTTCTGGCTCTTTGAGCGCCTGAATGCTTATCCAGGGTAGCGAGCTGAGGTCGACGTAATATTTCGTGCTACGACCGGCTTCAATTTCCATCCAAACCGCTTTCGGCACAATAACTTGCCCGTACAAGCCTTCAAGCAAGTGCAAGTGACCGATTTTCAACAGTGCAACAATCGGCGTAGTATTCGAAATCACCCTACGCATTCAGCAAATCTTGTCGCAATTGTTCCGCATCGGGGTTTCCGAGGATGGAAACCTGATAAGCCCCTGCAAGTTCCAGAAAAGAGACACGGGAAAGCCCCAGCAATTGTGCCGCCTGCCCGGACGATATTTTGCCCAGTTCGAATAACTTGACCAACGCGAGGCGAAGCATTTCGGGCGCTAATTCACCTTCCGGCAAATCGAGCAAGCCGACCAGCTCGCCCGGAAAAGAAACCTGTATGTTGGATGCGCCCATGATTTGAACAAAAGTAAGGATTGTAAGCTGGAATTCGGACAAATATAAGCCCTTTTTACCCCCCAAACAACCTGCCCCATCCTCCCGAAAATCCTTTTCTTTACCGCGCTTATTCCCTTTTTTTGCCTTCCTATGCACCCCTTGCTCACCCGACCCGAAAATTTCACCATCCCCGGCCTGCCCCTGCCCGGGGCACAGCAGCGGCTGGCCGACATGGTGTACGTGCCCGGCGACACCTTCCGTATGGGCAGCCCCAAAGGCGCGCCCGGCGCGTTTGACGACGAATCTCCCGACCACGACGTGACCGTCTCTTCTTTTTTTATCGGCCGGTTTCTGGTCACGCAGGCGTTTTGGAAAGCGGTAATGAAGGGCGAGAACCCCTCTTTTTTCAAAGGCGACGAACGGCCGGTGGAGCAGGTGTCGTGGGACAGGATCACGAAGGAGTTTTTGCCGGCATTGGAAAACCTGACGGGTATTGCCTTTCGCCTGCCGACGGAGGCGGAGTGGGAATACGCCGCGCGTGGCGGGCCGTATCACAAAGACGGGTTGTTGTATGCGGGTAGCAATAAATTAAAAGAAGTGGGCTGGTTTGACGAAAACAGCCACCTGGAAACCAAACCCGTGGGCCTGAAACGCCCCAATCAATTGGGCTTGTACGACATGAGCGGCAACGTGTGGGAGTGGGTGCAGGACCAATGGCATGGCAACTACAATGGCGCGCCGGAAGACGGCTCAGCCTGGGAAGACCAAAAGGGAGAGGGCGTCGTCCGCGTCATACGCGGCGGCAGCTACTGGGGCGCGGCGCGGAGCTGCCGCGCGGCGTCCCGCTTCCTCAACCACCCGGCGGGCGACGCCCGCGGCCATGGTTTCCGCCTGGCGGCGTCCTTCCAGGGAGGTGGCTGACCCATCCGGCCCCAATCGGTGAGCAAAAGAGTGTCCGGCCTGCCCGGAGCAGGCGCGCCGCGTCAGCAGGCGCAGCCGCGAGGGGTGGCCGTGAGGGGGTAAAACAGATTCGGCGCAGCCGAAAAAATTTTTTAAAAATGCAGGTAAAGGTTTTTACGATTCCCATTCTGGGCGGCGAGGCGCAACAAGACGCGCTGAATGTTTTTTTGCGCTCGAAAAAAGTGCTGGGCCTTGATAAACAACTGATAGAGACCTCTTTTGGGGCATTCTGGAGTTTTTGCGTCACCTATATAGACGATATAGAGGCGGCGGAAAGGGAACGGCCGAGGGTCGACTATAAAAAAATTCTTCCCGAGGCTGCCTATGCCCGGTTTGTCCGGATGCGCGCGCTGCGCAAACGTCTGGCGCAGGAAGAAGGCGTACCGTCTTACGTCATTTTTACCGACGAGGAAATGGCCGGCCTGGCGCAACTGGAATCGCCGGAGCTTGGCGCCATGAAAAAGATCAGGGGAATCGGCGAAAAAAAGGTGGAAAAATACGGAGCGGCTTTTCTTCAAGTCCTGAATGATGAAAAGAACGGATCAACTGATTGAGCGCATCGCCGACCCCGACAACCTGCGGCTGGCTTGCTGGAAAGCGGCGAAGGGGAAGCGGCATAGTCCGCCGGTTCTGTTGTACGGCCGGCATCTCGACGACAACCTGTGGCGACTTCGGCAACAGATTTTGTCGGGAAAAGTAGAAACCGGCAATTACCGCTATTTCAACATCCGGGAGCCCAAAGAGCGCCGCATTTGCGCCCCCGCTTTTTCCGAACAGGTGCTGCACCATGCTTTGATGAATGTATGTGATCCGTACTTCGAGCGGGTGCAAATCCACGACAGCTACGCCAGCCGACGGGGGCGGGGGATACATGCCGCCTTGCAGCGCGCCGAGGTCTGCACCTGCCGGCACGACTGGTTTTTGAAAATGGACGTGCGCAAGTTTTTTGACAGCATTCACCACGACGTGCTGAAAGCGCAATTGGCCGGTCTTTTCAAAAATGAACACTTGTTGGCTATTTTCGGGCAAATTATCGACAGTTTTTCCGCCTCGGAAAAGCGGGGCGTGCCCATCGGCAACCTTTGCAGCCAGTACTTTGCCAATCACTACCTGTCGGGGCTGGATCATTTTATCAAAGAACGCTTGCGCATCAAAGCTTACGTCCGATATATGGACGACCTCGTGCTCTGGCACGACGACAAGCGGGCGTTGATCTCGGCGCGGCAAGCCGTGGAAGAATTCGTCGCCGACCGCTTGTTGTGCGATATGAAACCGGTGTTGTGCAACAAAACTCCGCGCGGGCTCCCGTTTCTCGGGTACCTGATTTATCCGTACCACACCCGTTTGCTGGGTGCAAGCCAGCGCCGTTTTATCCGAAAAATCGGGATCATAAATGCCAACTATGAAACAGGCCGGTGGAGCCAAGCCAAATGCAGCCGGCATGCTGCCACGCTCATCGCATTTACACAACACGCCGATGCGCTGGCATTTAGAAAAAAGGTGATAAATACCTAAGTTTGCCCGACAAGGGTCAGGCGTCAAAAGGGCGTCAACCGCGTCATACGCGGCGGCAGCTACTGGAACGAAGCGCAGAACTGCCGCGCGGCGTACCGCAACAACAACCACCCGGCGAACGACAACCGCAACAATGGTTTCCGCCTGGCGGCGTCCTTCCAGCTCACCGATTGGCCGGATGGCAGTCACTGACCAGACGCTTGTCCCGTCTTTCCCGGTTTTTCCAGGACGGCGAAATGGCGGCCCTCTTCCGGGGCCGCTCCACGCGGTGGTATGAGTAGTCTGGCGAAAGTCCTGCCGCTATTTTTTGAACATCAAACCATTGAAAAATACCCATGGACAAACCTGCCGCCATCCGGCAATTACAAACGGCGCTTGGACTGGAACTCGAACCCTTCCCCGGGCCGCCCGAACAACTCGAAGAACTCACCCGCTACCGCTATCAGAACCACTACGCCCTCGACGCCGAAGGCCGCGAAGTGATCGGGCTCAACCTGCGCAGCAACGGGCTGACCGATGCGCAGTTCGGCGCGCTGGCGCCTTTTACCCAATTGCAGGCGCTCAACCTGAGCGAAAACAATTTTACCCGCCTGGCCCTGCCGGCCGAATGGGCTAATTTGCGGTACTTGGATTTGAGCAAGAATAAAGCCCTGAAACAACTCGACTTCCACTCGCCCCATACCCTGCCGCTCGAATGGCTCGACCTGAATGAGTGCGCCCTGGAAATGCTCGAAGTGCCGGCTTTTTTGCGCCTGCAAAAACTGGACCTCAGCCGGAACCAACTGCGCAGCCTGCGTTTTCAGGGGGCTTGCCCGGCTTTGTGGATGCTGGATGCGAGCAATAATCAAATGAAGGCGTTTGAATTGCCGGGTTTGTTCGGGGCACTGAAGTATTTGTACTTGAATGACAACCGCATAGATACACTATTGTTCCGGTCGGGTTTGCCTTCGTTGCAAGTCCTTCATTTGAGAAAAAACAAACTCGATATGTTGCCGCTCGACCTGACCGATTGCTTCGATTTGCAGGCTTTGTATGTGTACGATAATCCCATGTCGGCCTTGCCCAAGGAATTGATTAGCAGCGAAGAACAAGCCAGTTCCTGGGAAGCCATAAAAGCTTTTTTGCTCAATCTGGAACAGGGCGCTATCAAGAACGATCGGGTCAAAATTATCTTGGTGGGCAATGGCCGGGTCGGGAAAACCTCCTTGTTCAGACGCCTGAAAAACCAGCCCTTCGATCCGAAGGAAAAATATACGCACGGCATTCAGGTCGGGAATCTGAGTGGCGAACACCTCCCGGAGATTAAACCGCAGCCCTTGCAGGCCAGCGTATGGGACTTTGGCGGACAGGAGATTTTCTACGCCACGCACCAGTTCTTTCTGTCCGACGATGCGCTGTACATCCTGGCCTGGACTTCGGAAAAAAACGTGCAGGCGCATCGGGAGCGCGACAAAGAAGATTTGCCCTTCCGGGGAAAGGAAAAATCGCAACCCTGCGAGTATTGGCTCGAAAATATCCGGCTGAGCGGGCCGCAGAGTCCGCTGCTGATGGTCCAAACCCATTGGGAAAACGTGCAAAACAGGGAGCAGGTCAAAGCGGCTTATCAGGAAGACTACGGGGCGGAGTTTCTCCAGTTTGATGCAGAAACGGACTACGGCCTTGTCGAACTGAAAAAAATGATCACAGATAAGATAAAAACGGAGATCCCTTTGTTCGGCAAGGATTTCCCGCGTAGTTACGAGAGCATGGCGCGAAAAATAGAGGGCATTAAAGAGGACCCGCCGGTGATCGGTAAAGACGAGTTTATCCGCTTTTGCAGCGAACGAGGCGTAGTGAAAGGCACAGAAGATCAATTGCTGGAATACCTCCACAAGACAGGGATCGTCGTATATTACGACAAAGACGATTTGCGCGATGTAATTTATACCAACCCCGACTGGCTCACCAGGGAGGTTTACCGGCTCATCAATCATCAACTCGAAACAAAGGAAGGCAGAATAACCCCCGACTGGCTGGAACAACACCTGCCGGAATATTCCGATCAGGAACGCGCGCGCCTCATCGAATTGCTCAAGGCCTTTGAGCTGATTTTTGAAGACTCCGATGAAGATGGCGTGTTCTGGATAGTGCCGCAGTACCTCTCCGGCGAATTGCGGGGCAATGCCAAATCGGCTTACAACATCATCAGCAAGGACCTGGAACCGGCATTCGTATTTCGCTTTCCGAAATTCATGCCCGACAACGTGATGATCAATTTTTTGAGCCGATACGGGCCATTTTCCGACAAGATGTACTGGCGATCGGGGATTTGTTTTACCAATTCGGCCGGGGTAAAATGTGCCGTACAATACATGGAAGCCGAACGCAGTCTGGTGGTACTGACCGATCGCTGGCCGGGGGCGGCGCAGTTACAACGGGAAGTTTGCGAGGCATTTTACCAACTCAGCAAAAAGGCAAACGCCGAAGTCTCCCTCGACGGAACGCAGTTTGTCTCCTGGCAAGGTTTGCTCGATGCCGTCGAAAACGAATCCACCTTTATCAAAACCGTCGATGGCGCCGCTAAACCTCGGGTAGATAGTTTCAAACACCTCACCGGCAGGGGAGAGTGGGGGCATGGACCGGAAGGCAAAGAAGCGCCTACGCCTGAAAAAGCGCCGGCGGAGGTGCAGAAGCCCAAAGTGTATTTTTCCTATGCCTGGGGCGATGAGCGCGAAAAGGGAGAGAGCCGGGAGAAGTTGGTCAATGACTTGTATGAATCCCTTGAAAATGAAGGGTTTTGCCATCTGAAAAGAGACAAAAAAGACGCAAAGTATCGCAGCTCTCTGCGCGAGTTTATGGGGGAAATCGGCCGGTCTGATTTTATCATAACAGTCATTAGCGACAAGTACTTGAAATCGCCCAATTGCATGTACGAGATGTTGCAGATTTTTCGGAAATCAGGTTCGGAAACAGACGGTTTTCGCGAAAAAATATTTCCGGTCATCCTTGAAGATGCCAATATCTACGACCCGATTGACCGGCTTGATTATGTCGGTTATTGGCAGCAGCGTTGCAAAAAACTCGAACAAAAAATTGCGGAGGTCGGATTGTCCGCAGCCCGTTCCGCCGTGCCCGATTTCGACCTTTATCTTGAAATACAGCAACAAATCGGATTGCTGGCAAATGTATTGGCCGACATCATTACCCTGGAACCGCAGGTGCTGAGGACCGATGATTTTGCCGAAATCAAAAACGCCATACGTCAACGCGCCGAAACCCTGAATGATCGGTCATGACCCCGAATATTAAACACTTTACTGTCAATGGCTGTACCTTTTCGCTGGCCCACATCCCCGGCGGCGAATTCCTAATGGGCGACGATCACGGCTTCGTAAACGAAAAACCTGCCCACCGCGTCCGCCTCTCCGACTTTTACCTCGGCCGGTTCCCGGTCACGCAGGCACTCTGGAAAGCGGTAATGGAAGGGGATAACCCCTCTTTTTTCAAAGGCGACGAACGGCCGGTAGAGCGGGTGTCGTGGGACAGGATCACGAAGGAGTTTTTGCTGGCATTGGAAAATCTGACGGGTATTTCCTTTCGCCTGCCGACGGAGGCGGAGTGGGAATACGCCGCGCGGGGCGGGCCGTATTACAAAGACGGGTTGTTGTATGCGGGTAGTAACAAGTTAAAAGAAGTAGGCTGGTTTGAAGAAAACAGCCACCTGGAAACCAAACCCGTGGGCCTGAAACGCCCCAATCAATTGGGCTTGTACGACATGAGCGGCAACGTGTGGGAGTGGGTGCTGGATCAATGGCATGGCAACTACAACGGCGCGCCGGAAGACGGTTCCGCCTGGGAAGACCAGACGGAAGAGGGCGTCTACCGCGTCCTGCGCGGCGGCGGCTGCTGGGACGTAGCGCGGCACTGCCGCGCGGCGTACCGCAACCTCAGCCCCCCGGCGCACGTCGCCCGCAGCCTTGGTTTCCGCCTGGCGGCGTCCTTCCAGGGAGGTGGCTGACCCTTCCGGTTCCAATCGGTGAGCAAAAGAAAGTCCGGCCTGCCCGGAGCAGGCGCGCCGCGTCAGCAGGCGCAGCCGCGAGGGGTAGCCGTGAGGGGGTAAAATAGATTCGGCGAAGCCGAAATTTTTTTTTTGGGGAATGAGGGGGGGGTAACAAGGGAGCGCAATAACAAACGAGAGGTGTAACGAGAGAGCGGGATAACAAAGGAGCGGATTTGGTCCAACACTCGCCCCCTCAAAAAACATTTGTTTGAAAAACCTCCTGCTTCCCCGCCCAACGCTTTTTTTTATTTTTAAAATTTTTACTGGTATTTTAAAAATATTTAACCAGAAAAATTTGGGGTTTTTCTACATTCGCAGAACGGTTTTGCATTTTTTCACCAAAACAAAATGTGTTATGAACAGTAAAACCTTACTTGCTGCATTGGTGGGCGGTGTTGCCCACTTCCTGCTCGGCTGGCTGATCTACGGCATGGCCCTCATGTCGTACATGAACTCCATGCTCACGCCCGAAGGCACCGCCGTCATGCGGGCCGAGCCCATCATCTGGGGTTATGCCGTCGGCAGCCTGGCCTGGGCTTTTTTGCTGGCCTGGCTGTACAGCCGCTACACCGCCATCACGACCTTCAACGGCGGCATGATGGCCGGCGCGGTCATCGGCGCTCTGATGGCCCTGAGCGTCGATATGAACATGTACGCCGGCATGAACGCCTGGACCGGCCTTAACGGCCTCTTCGTCGATCTGGCTGCCAACGCTGTCATCAGCGGCATCGTGGGCGGCGTGATCGGCTGGATGCTCGGGCGGGGCGCCGGCAAATAACCCTGTACCATCCGCTTTCGGCAAGGCGCTGCCTCGCCCAAACCAAACCATATTCAGACACAGATGCTACGCGGCGGTATGCTGCGTGGCATCTGTGCTTTTTATTCGGCAACCGCCGCCGCGAAACAGGCGCGCACAACGAACCTTTCCCTTTCCTGCCCTGTTTTTTGTGCCTACTTTCGCGCCTTCAACTTCCCTTCGGTGTCTCTATGAAACGTCTTTCTGCTGCCCCGGGCCGCTACCGGCTTGCCTTCCTGCTCCTGTTGTTTGCCTTTTTCGGCCCACTGCTGCCCCCTGCCGCAAGCGCGCAACAACCCCGAAAACCGACTGCCGCCGAACTCCACCAGTCGATCAAAAAACTCAACGTGCTCGGTTCGGTACTTTACGTCGCCGCTCACCCCGACGACGAAAACACGCGCATGATCAGCTACCTGCGCAACGAAAAACGCTACGACGTCACCTACCTCTCCCTCACCCGCGGCGACGGCGGCCAAAACCTCATCGGTCCCGAAATCCGCGAGCTGCTGGGCGTGCTCCGCACCCAGGAACTGCTCATGGCCCGCTCCGTGGATGGCGGCCGGCAACGCTTCACCCGCGCCAACGACTTCGGCTTTTCCAAAAGCCCCGACGAAACCCTGCGCATCTGGGACAAAGACGCGGTGCTTTCCGACGTGGTCTGGACCATGCGCCTCACCCAGCCCGACGTGGTCATCAACCGCTTTTACCACGACAAAAAATACGACACCCACGGCCACCACACGGCCTCGGCCATGCTCAGCGTGGAGGCCTTCAAAATGGCCGGCGACGCCTCGGCATACCCCGATCAGCTGACATTTACCCAGCCCTGGCAACCCCGCCGGCAGTTTTTCAACACCTCCTGGTGGTTTTTCGGCAGCCAGGATGCTTTTGATAAAATGGATAAAAGCAACCTGTTTTCGGTCGATATCGGCGGCTGGCTGCCCCTGCTTGGCAAAAGCAACAATGAAATTGCCGCCGAAAGCCGCTCCATGCACCGCTGTCAGGGCTTCGGCATGCTCAGCACGCGCGGCAGTTCGCTCGACTGGCTCGATTTCGTGCAGGGCGACCGCCCTGCCGAAAACGATCTTTTTCAGGGCATCAATACCAGCTGGACCCGTGTGGAAGGTGGCGCGCCCATCGGCGAGTTGCTGACGCAGATCGACCGCAATTTCCGGCCCGACAACCCCGCCGCCTCCGTACCTGAGCTGCTCCGCGCCATGGACATGATCAAAAACCTGCCCGACGGCCACTGGAAACAGGTCAAACTGGCCGAGATCAAGGAAGTCATCCGCGGCTGCCTGGGCATCTACCTGGAAGCCACGGCGGCTACCCCGGTCGTGTCGCCCGGCGAAACCGTGAAAATCCGGCTCGAATGCATCGCCCGGGCCAATTACCCGGTAGCGCTGACGGCCGTGCAAATCCGCCCGGCCCTATTCGACACGGTGCTGGCCAAAACCCTCGAACCCAACAAAGGGCTGGTATTCGAAACGCCGGTGCGCATACCGGCCGATGCGGGCATCACCGCGCCATACTGGCTGCAGCAACCCTTCGATATCGGGATGTACCGCGTCGGCGACCAGCAATTGCGCGGCCTGCCCGAAACGCCGCGTTTTGCCAAAGTCCGCTGGTCGATCACCATCGACGGCCGGCCGCTGGAATACGAGACGGAAGTGGCCTACAAGATCGACGAGCCTGCAGTGGGCGAGGTCTGGCGGCCTTTCGAGGTGTTGCCGCCGGTGACGGCCGCGTTCGACCAGCCTTCCTACATTTTTCCCAACGGCCACCCGCGTCTGGTAGGCGTGGAAGTGCGCGCGGGCCGCGACAGCGTGGCGGGCAACCTGACCATCGAGGCGCCCGAAGGCTGGACCGTCCGGCCTTCCGCGGCTGCATTTCAACTGGACAAGCGGGGCGAGACGAAAATCCTGCATTTTACCGTACAACCCGCCGGAAAACAACGCAAGGGTCAACTCAAGGCCCTGGCGCAACTCGACGGTCAAAACTGGCGCCAACGCCTCGTGACCATCAAGTACGGCCATATTCCGCAACAAAGCGTGTTGCTCGACAATGCCACGCAGGCCGTCAGCCTCGATCTGCAGGTGTCGGCCAAAAACATCGGCTATTACATGGGCGCGGGCGACGAGATTCCCAATGCGCTCCGCCAGATGGGCTGCACCGTCACCTTGCTGGAAGACAAGGACATGGAGCCCGAACAGCTTCGCCGCTTCGACGCGGTAGTGATCGGTATCCGGGCCTACAACACGAAGGAAAACCTCAAATATCACCAGCCCAAGCTCTACGACTATGTCCGCAACGGCGGCACATTGCTCATTCAGTACAACAACAATTTCGATCTGGTGCTCGATCAGCTGGCCCCCGTGCCGCTCAAACTGGCCCGCACCCGCACGACCGATGAAAACGCCGAAGTACGCCTGCTTCAACCCGGTCACCGCGCCCTCACGGCCCCCAACCGCATCGGCGCGGCCGATTTCGACGGCTGGGTGCAGGAGCGCGGCCTGTACTTCCCCAGCGAATGGGATCCTTCGCTGCAGGCCCTGCTGTCGATGAACGACCCCGGCGAAAAACCGGCCGACGGATCGCTGCTCGTGGGCAAATTCGGCAAGGGCTACTACGTGTACACGGGCCTGTCTTTTTTCCGCGAACTGCCTGCCGGCGTGCCGGGCGCCTACCGCCTGTTTGCCAACCTGTTGTCTTTGGGAAAAAACTGACCCCGCGCTGTCTGCCACCCGCAAATTATGTTGACGCCCTCCATCTTCCGGGAAAAACTGCTCGACTGGGCAGCCGCTCATCCGCGGCCCCTGCCCTGGAAAGGCGTGCGCGACCCCTACCTGATCTGGTTGTCGGAGATCATCCTGCAGCAGACCCGGGTGGAGCAGGGTTTGCCGTATTTTGAAAAATTCGCGGCACAATACCCCACGATCCGGCAACTTGCCGATGCCCCGGAGGGGGAGTTGTTCAAACTCTGGGAAGGCCTCGGCTACTACTCCCGCGCCCGCAACCTGCACGCTGCCGCCAAATACGTGGCGTACGAACTGGGCGGCCGTTTTCCCGACACCTACGACGGCATTCGCGCCCTGAAAGGTGTGGGCGATTATACGGCCGCGGCCATCGTCTCCTTTGCCTGGCGGCTGCCCTATGCCGTGGTCGATGGCAATGTGTACCGCGTGCTGTCGCGTATTTTCGGCATGGCTACGCCCATCGATACGCCAGCAGGCAAACGCGAGTTTTCCGGGCTGGCCCAGGCATTGCTCGACCCCGAACGCCCCGACGCCTTCAACCAGGCCATCATGGACTTCGGCGCCACGCATTGCCGGCCCCGTCAACCTGCATGCGCGCGATGTCCTTTTGCCGCCGAATGCGTCGCGCTGGCCACCGGGCAAGTGGCCGCGCTGCCCGTGAAAAGCAAAACCTTGCAGCGCAAAGACCGCTTCTTTCTGTACCTCGTGTTCAAATCCGGCGACAGTATGCTGCTGCGGCGCAGAGACGGCAAAGACATCTGGCAAAACCTGTGGGAATTTCCCCTGATCGAACTGCCTGCCTTGCCTGCTGACCGAGCCGAAACAGAGCAGCTGATCGACAGCCGTTTTTTTCCTGCCGGCCGCCCGGCTGGTATGCGCCTGCTCGGCATGAGCCTGCCGTACAGGCAGACATTGACCCATCAACAAATTTCAGCTATTTTTTGCGAATTCGAGTTGCCGAAATCTTCGCAAACCCTTGTAAAAGAGCAGCTTGGATTTGAAAACTGTCAGTGGGAATTATTTCAAAATTTGATAAAAAATATGGCTTTCCCGAGGGTAATTGATTGGTATTTGCGGGAAAAAACCGTAACTTACAGTCTGTTTTAACGGGCGAGCTCACCCGATTGTGTCTTAAACAAACAACTCATCATGGTTAACAAAGTAACCCTTATTGGCCGTCTGGGCGCCGATCCGGAAGTTCGGCATCTCGACAACGGCGTCATGGTCGCGCGACTGTCTGTGGCCACCAACGAATACTACAAGGACAAGGACGGCAACTTCCAGGAAACAACTGAATGGCACAACGTCGTTGCCTGGCGCGAGCTGGCCGAACGTGCTGAAAAACAGCTGAAAAAAGGCTCCCTTGTTTACGTGGAAGGCAAAATCTCCTACCGCAAATACAACGACAAGGACGGTCAGGAGCGCTACGCGACGGATGTTGTCATCAACAATTTCCGCAGCCTCGACAAACGCGAAGGTTCCGGCCCCGATACCCGTTTCCCCACGGCCGAAAACGCGCCTCCCGCCCGTTCGGCTGCCATGGCCAACGCCCCTGCTACTGCCGATACTGCGCCCGCCGAGGGCGACGACCTGCCGTTTTAATGCGTCGCCTTCGGTTTTTTTTCAAAAAGCCACCGAAGACGCAGCGAAACTGACATTGTTTTGAAGTAAAAAAAGTGCACCGGCCTTCCTTTTGCAACATGAACCGGCAATTGTTCGGGTTTCATGCCGCATCGGGAAGGCCGGTTTGCGTACTTTTGCAGGGCAGGACGGTTTACCCATGTTTTTTCTCTTTACAGGTCTGATCATTTACTGGCTCATCTTGCGCGCCGAACGCGCCCTGGTGGGTGTCGGCCCGCGCGAGTTGGAACAATTGCGCGCTGCAGAAAGGGATGCCCACACGAGCAGCCGCCTGCGCCTGCTGGCCGAAAATCCCCGACCTGCCCTGGCTGCGCTCTTGCTGGCGCGCATCCTCTTGCTGGTACTGCTGGCCGTCTGGACGACGGCATGGGTCATGCGCCGGGATGCCTGGATACAGATCGCCCGGCAAGAACCCTGGGGCTGGTGGTATGGCGCCGGCCTGCTGATGCTCGCCGCCGTCGGCCTGGCCCTCGTATTTCAACTCCTCAAATGGATCGGCCTGCGCATACCCGGCGAAGGGAAAAGCCTCGTCTGGCTGCGCCGGCTGAGTGGGTTTATCCGCTTTTGGCGCGCCCTTTTTGGCCTGCTGATACGGGAACAACAGGCGCCCGAGGCGGAAGAAATACCCGCTAATGCCGATGCCGCGGCGGAAGCCAACCCGATCGCATCCAAACGCGACATCGACCTGTTGAAAAGTATCGTCAAATTCAGCGACGTGACCGTCAAACAGGTTATGCAATCGCGCCTGAAAATTGTCGGCGTTGATTTTCGCACCGATTTTTCCGAATTGCTGGCAACAGTGCGGGAATCCGGTTTTTCCCGGCTGCCGGTGTACGATGAAGACCTCGATAACGTCACAGGCATCCTGTATGTCAAGGATCTTTTGCCCCATCTCGACCAGCCCGCGCATTTCGAATGGCAGTCGCTGATCCGCACCAACGTGCTGCTCGTACCCGAATCCAAGCGGGCCAGCGAGTTGTTGCAGGAGTTTAAAAAGAAAAAGCTGCACCTGGCAGTCGTGGTCGATGAATACGGCGGCACGGCCGGCATCGTCACCATGGAAGATATTCTGGAAGAAGTGACCGGCGAAATCCGCGATGAGTTCGACGAGGAAAGCGAGGTGCGCTACCGGAAAATAGACGACTATTGCTACGCGTTTGAAGGTCAGGCCCTGCTCAACGATGTTTGCCGCATCACCGGCTTGCCGGTCGATACCTTCGACGAGGGTCGAGGCGACGCCGATACGCTTGCCGGGCTGGTACTCGAACTCAGCGGCGACATTCCGGCGCCGGGGACCGAAATCAGCTGGAATTCATTTGTTTTTACCGTTGTGGCCGCCGACAACCGGCGTATCCAGCAACTAAAGTTCACCCTGCCGCGTTCTTAGCGTATGCCGAGGTTTACTACTGCCATGTGGAAGTTGTTGCACATTACAACGCTGGATCGTTACATCATCCGGAAATACCTCTCGACGGTATTTTTTTCCATGCTGATCTGCACCCTGATCTCGATGGCCATCGACTTCAGCGACAAGGTGCAGCACTTTATCGAGAAACCCGCGACCCTGCGCAATATCCTGCTCGACTACTATGTCGGATTCGTATTACACATGGCCGGCCTGCTGATGCCCTTGTACACCCTCATCGGAGTGGTGTTTTTTACCTCCCGGATGGCGTTCAACGCCGAAATTCTGTCGGTGCTCAACGCCGGCGTGAGTTTTAACCGGCTGCTCCGGCCCTACCTGATCGCAGGAGGACTGGTAGCGGCGCTGCATTTTACCCTCAACAACCACCTGATCCCGGAACGGAACAAACTTCGCCTGTGGTTCGAGCGAACTTTCGTGTGGACCGATCAGGAAAAAGGCAAAACCGCACAGGTGCATTTTTTGGTGAGCCCCGACGTCAAGGTGTTTATCCAGAACTACAACAAAGCCAGTAAAACCGCTACCGGCCTTCGGCTGGAAAAATTCGACGGCAACCGCGTGGTGAGCCTGCTGGAAGCGCAAACCGCGACCTGGAAAAAAGACCCCAACATCTGGGAAGTCCGCTATTACAGCATTCGCAGCTTCGACGGATTGAAGGAAGACTACCATTTTTACCCCAGCCCCCTCGACACGATGATTAACCTGACGCCGCAGGACTTCATCTGGTACCACAATCAAAACGAGGAAATGACCTCGGCCGAACTGCGGGAAGTGATTGCGCGCGACCAGAGCCGGGGGCTTTCCAACGTTAAAAACTACGAAATCGAATTGTTGCGCCGTACGGCAGACGCGTTTACCAACATTATCCTGACGATCATCGGCCTGGCCGTGGCCGGCAGAAAAGTGCGTGGCGGCATGGGTTTGCACCTGGCGCTGGGTATCGGCATCGGGGCCATGTTTATTCTGACCTCCAAATTCGCCGTCTCGTTTGCCAGCAGCGGCACGGTGCCCGTCGCACTGGGGATGTGGTTGCCCAATATCGCGTTTGCAGGGATAGCAGCCTGGCTGGTGATGAAGGCCCAAAAGTAAGGCCGGCCCTCAGGGTTTGGCGCTTACAATGCGCGCCACAGAATCGCCAGATCGCGCCATACATTCCAGTCCTTGGCGAACAAAAAATTGAGCCGCGCCACTGCCGCCTCGCTCGCATTGAATTCCTGCAAACCTTCCATCGGAGAAAACACGCCTGGTTTCAGCTTGGGCAAACTACCGTTTTTCGCATCGGACGCATAGCCGACCCAGGTGCGGCGACCGAAGAACACAGCCGGCCAGTATTGCAAAAAACGCCCTCTTTTTGCCGAAAAAAGCAGCCAGATAGGCAGGGTTGCCAATAGAAAAAGACAACACAGCACGTCGAACACCCGTTTGTTGCGGCGCTGGCCCGGCTCCGCGATGTTGTAGCGTATCTCGATCGTGTACAGTTCGCCAGGCTCGTTCTTGTTGCCGCTGCCGATGATGCTCAGGCTTTCTTCCGGCACAATTTTATACGAAATGGCAGGCCCCAGCCGGGTCATCCAGCTCATGATATCCTGCGCCGACAGGTCTTTGGAGCAAAAAACCACCTCTTCGACCTCGAATATGCGCACGATCTCGTCGAGTTGCGAGAGCGTACCTATCGCCGGTCCGTCGGCGCTTCGGGTGTTTTTGGTATCGTCGGGGGGCACGGTGCCGATAAAATTCTTGCGCACACCGGCCTGGTTGAGCAAGCCCTGCACGCGCCGGCTTTCTTCCTGCGAGCCTACGATCAGCAGGTTTCTGACGCGGTCGCGGCCAATCCTGAAATTGCGGAATTCGATAAAGTGCATCACCGTGCGCAACCCGGCCGTACCCACCATGGCCCAGGCGGCGCCGAGCAGGAGCAAGGCGCGCGAGGGGCGGTAATCCTGGTCGAGAAAACCGTAAATCGCTGCAAGAAACAGGGTGCCGAAGCCCAGCCCCCGCAACAGTCGGCGCATGTCGTAGCGGTGGTCGTAGCCGCCGTTGAGCCACACCGAGCCGAGCCAGACCATGATGTACAAAGGAAAATTGAACCAGAGCAGCGGCGGTTTGAAATAGCCGGGCTCCTTGTAGTAATACTGCTCCCAGAAGTCGCGCAAAAACACCATGCCGCCGAAAATAAGGCCTGCGTCGAGCAGCGGCAGCCAGAGTTTTCGGGCAAAATTCCGACCGAGCGTCACCCCGGCCCGCAGCCAGATTGCCGCCTGAAGCATAAAAATGAACAGCCCGGCGCTGCTGCCCGAAAAATGCTTCCTGGTGAAAATGATCATCGCCTGATAAAACGTGCGGACGTAATTCAGGCTGCCTTTTTTGGTGCTTTCGCCCTTGTAATGAATGATTTTGGTGTCGGGGAAATAGTAGTTTTCAAACCCGGCCGCCTTGATACGATACGACAGGTCGATGTCTTCACCGTACATGAAAAAAGCCTCGTCGAGCAAACCCGCCTTGTCGAGCGCCGTCCGGCGGATAAACATGAACGCACCGACCAACACATCCACGGCATGGCTTTTTTCAGGGTCGAGGTAGCCCATGTAATAGCCGTTGAACAGTCGGCTTTTGGGAAAAATGGCCGACAGCCCCACCGTTTTGCAAAAAGCTACCCAGGGCGACGGGAACCCGCGTTTACTCTCGGGCAGGTATTTGCCGCTGCCGTCGATCAGTTTTACGCCGAGTGCCCCCGCGTCGGGGTGTGCGTCCATAAAAGCCAGGCATTTGGAAAAAGTATCTTCTTCCACCAGGGTATCGGGGTTGAGCAGCAGCACAAATTCGCCGGTACTTTCCCGAATAGCCTGGTTGTTGGCAATGGCAAATCCGGGGTTGTGCCGGTTGGCGATCAGGCGCACTTCGGGGAATTTTTCCTGCACCATTTCGACGGAGTCGTCCACCGAATTGTTGTCCACCACCCACACTTCGCCATCGATACCCTGGAGGGCCTTGCGGACCGAGAGCAACGCCTGTTCGAGGAAGTGGCGTACGTTGTAATTGACGATAATGACGGAAAGTCTCACGCTGTGGTACGGCATGCGGCAATGGGGCTACAAAAGTGGGGCCTTCGCCCGGCAAATTCACGCAAATCGGTTCAAAATGTCCCTCACCTGACGCAAATATCCTTCGCCGAACAGGTTGAGGTGCACCATCAGGTAGTACAGCTGATAAATGCCGAGGCGTTCTACAAAGCCGGGTTCGAGCGGCCAGGCCCGTTCGTAAGCAGCAAAAAACGCCGGATCGAAGCCGCCAAACAGGCGGGCCATGGCCAGGTCCATTTCGCGATGGGCAAAGGCGGCGGAAGGGTCGATCAGCACCGGCTCGCCGTCGGTATTGCACAAAAAATTGCCGCTCCAAAGGTCGCCGTGGATGAGGGCGGGCGCTTCTTCCGGGCAGAGCCTGCCAAGTCTGGCGCAGCATTTTTCCATCAGCCGGACGGCGGTGGAATCGATGTAGCCGCCGTCGCGGGCCAGGCGGGTTTGGGGCAAAAGGCGTTCGGCGGCATAAAAATCGGTCCAGGTGTCGTGCCGCCGGTTCGATTGCGGCAGGGAGCCGATAAAATTGTCGTGGGCAAAGCCGAATTTTTCAGAGGTATTGCCATGCAGATTGGCCAGCGCTGTGCCGAACTTTTCCCAAAACAAACGGCTTCGCGGCCCGGAAGCGACGAAATCGAGCACCAGATAGGCCCAACCGCCATCAGCCTCGCCGTGCGCATGGATATGCGGCACGGCAACCACCCGCGAAGCGCCGAGCAAGGCCAGGCCTTGCGCTTCGGTGCGAAACATATCGGCGGCAGACGGCGCGCGGTTGTATTTGACGAACAGTTTTTGCCCTTCGTCGCCCAGCAGTATCACTGCCTGGTGAATATCGCCGCCTTTGACGGCCGGCCCCGCAGTCAGGCGGACCCGAAGCGCCGATTCGAGGTGTTGCAACAGTGCGGGTGGAAGCATGTTATAGGGTATCTGGACCGGGGCGAAAATAAAACAAGGGGCTTATCGCAAAGGTAAAAACGGTTTTAGTCCTACATTTCGCCCTGATTTCTCCCGACCTTGGTCACGCAACTCACTACGCCATGAAAATTAAATTCTGCGGCGCCGCCCGCGAGGTAACCGGTTCCTGCCACATGATCACCCTCAACGACGGGTTTCGTTTTCTGCTCGACTGCGGTATGTACCAGGGCGCCGACGAAGGTGAAGCTTCGGGCGGCAGCGGTTTGTCGATGAAAGGTTTTAACGAACGCTGGCTTTTTTCGCCCCGCGACATCGATTGTGTCGTGCTCAGCCACGCCCACATTGACCACAGCGGCCGTTTGCCCAAACTGGTGGCCGACGGCTTTCGCGGAAAAATCTACGCCACGCATGCCACCCGCGACCTCTGTGGCATTATGCTGCTCGATTCTGCCAAAATCCAGATGAACGACGCAGAATACGACAACCGCCACCGCCACGGCAACGAGCCCGAGCGCAAACCGCTCTACACGACCGATGATGTGCACCAGACCATCCGGCAGTTTGCCAGTTACAACTACGAACAGTGGTTTCACATTCACCCCGATGTGCGGGTGATGTACCGCGATGCCGGCCATATCCTGGGCAGCGCCAGCGTCAACCTCGAAATTCAGGAAAACGGCCGCGTGATCCGGCTGGCGTTCACCGGCGATATCGGACGCCCCAACCGCCCCATCCTCGGCGACCCCCTGCCCATGCCCGAGGCGGATTACGTCATTTGCGAAAGCACCTATGGCGACCGCGAACACGAGTCGGCGCCCGGCGAAATACAAAATCTGGTTCGGATCGTGCGCCATACCTGCCTGGAGAAAAAAGGCAAGCTCATCATCCCGGCTTTTGCAGTGGGCCGTACCCAGGAAATCGTGTATATGCTCGACAAACTGTACGACGCCGGCGAATTGCCGCATATTCCGATCTACGTCGACAGCCCGCTGGCGGTCAATGCCACCAACGTATTCCTTTCGCACCCGGAGTGTTTCGACGAAGAACTGCACAACCACATGGTGGAAGACGAAGACCCCTTCGGGTTCAACGGCCTGTTCTACATCCGCTCCGTGGAAGGCAGCAAAAAGCTGAATTTTATTCAAAAACCGGGCATCATCATTTCCGCATCGGGCATGATGAACGCCGGCCGTATCCGCCACCATTTGCTCAACAACATCGACAACAAGAGGAACACCTTCCTGATCGTCGGCTATTGCGCGCCCAATACGCCGGGCGGGCGCTTGCGCGACGGGGCAAAAAGCCTCTATATTATGGGTCAAAACAAACAGGTTCTGGCCGATATCGAGATCATGGATTCCTTCTCGGCGCACGGCGACCGCACCGAAATGCTCGATTTTTTACAAAACCAGAAACAAAGCGCGCGCAACATCTGGCTGGTGCACGGCACCATCGACCGGCAGGAAAAATGGCGCGACTACCTGATTGATCACGGATTCGGCAAAGTGGACATTCCGGCGCTGGGCGACGAGGTGGATCTCTAGGCCGGGGCGTTTCTGCGGCGTTTCAGCTCCTTGCCGTCGAGGCGGTAAATCAGCAGCAGGTAGCCGCCAAACAGCGCGATGTTCAGCATCCACGTCAGTACGGGTTGCCCGGGCAGCAGGTATTTGCCGCTCACACTCATGGCGTAGGCCGCCAGCGCCGAGCCGATGTACAGCGCCATCCGCGCGAAAGGATAAGGTACCGGGTAGTGTTTCAAGCCGGTAAACCAGGTGGCCAGACACATGAAGGAATAGGTGGCCAGTGCCGTCCAGGCTGCGCCGATATAGCCGATCCGCGGCACCAGTACGATGTTCAGCACGAAGGTCAGCAAGCCTCCGGCCAGCGAAATGGCCGCGCCGAGCAGGGTTTTGTCTTTCAGCCGGTACCATACCGACAGGTTATAGTAAATGCCGAGCAGGACATTGGCCAGCAGCAGAATGGGCACCACTTTCAGGCCGCTGAAATAAGCTTCCCCGAGAAAATATTTGACCACGTCGATAAACAACAGGATGCCGGCCATGCCCGTGGTCGCCGCGATGGTAAACCACTTGGTTGCCTGCGCCTGAATTTCGGGCGCATTTTCGTCGGCCGCATGCCGGAAAAAAAACGGTTCGGCGGCATAGCGGTATGCCTGTGTGAAAATGGTGATGAGCATGGCCAGTTTGTAATTATTGCCATAAACACCCACCTGGGCCAGGTTCTCTTCCGGCGTGCCGGGCAAAAGCCATTTGAGCATCGTACGGTCGAGCATTTGGTTGACGATGCCTGCAAACTGTACAATGATCAGCGGAGCCGCATAAAAGATCATTTTTTTCCACAATGTCCGGTCGAAACCTGTTTGCAGGCCCTTAAACTGTGGCAGTAGGAAAATCAGGGTGGCCAGACTGGCCAGAACATTGGCAATAAACACCGAACTCACCCCCCAGTCGGGCGACCATACCGTGTACACCCAGTTGTACCCGTGGCGGGCGGCCCAGGGACAAACGACCAGCCAGAACACGTTCAGCAATATATTGACCCCGATGTTGAGCAGCTTGCCCGCTACAAAACGCCGCGGGCGTTGCTCGAGCCGCAAGCGGGCAAAAGGCAGTTCGGAAAGGCAATCGAATGCCAGCACCAGCGCAAACAAACGGATATATTCAGCATGGTCATGGTAATGCAGCACATCGGCCAGCGGCTGCGAAAAAAACAGGATGGCGGTGGTGATCAGCAGGGTGGAGCCGATCAGAGAAATCAAACCGGTGGAGTAGCTGCGCTCGCGGTCGGGCAAGGGGGTGCCGTAGCGGAAGTAAGCCGATTCCATGCGGTACGAATACACCACGATCAGGAAGCCGACATAGGCGTATAGCTCGTTCAGCACGCCGTTATCTGCTTTGGTCAGGGTGCGGGTGTAGATAAAGGTCAGCAGGAAATTCAGCATGCGCCCCACGATGCTGCTGAGCCCGTAAAGCGCGGTTTCGCCGGCAAGTTTTTTCAGTAATGACATGCGCTGCCCCTGTGTGTCGGGTGATGGCGGCAAAGGTAGTGGCAGGCGTTCAGCAAATACATTGCCCATAAAAAAACTTGCCCGCGAAACGGCTTGCGCTTCGCGGGCAGGTCAGGTTACAATTCAGGCGGCGATCAATCAGGCCATTTCCTGCACCACCTCGGTGACTTCCGGCACCATGCGTTTGAGCATGCCTTCTATACCGGCTTTCAGGGTAACCGTCGATGAGGGGCAGCCGCTGCACGAACCTTGCATCGTTACGTAAACCACGCCTTTGTCGTAAGCCTTGAATTCGATGTTTCCGCCGTCCATTTCAACAGCAGGTTTGACGTAGGTATCGATCAGTTCTTTCACCTTGCGGGCAATCTCGCCGCCTTCGCCGCTGAACTGACCGGCATTGTCGGCCGCGGTGCGTTCTTCCCAGTATTCCGCAAACCCGTCTTTGATGACGATACCGCTTTTTTCCAGGTAGTCCTTGATGAACTCTTTCAGTTTGAGCATGATCTCTGCCCAATCGTAGTTCATCTCCTTGGTAATCGTGACGTAGTTGTTGTTGAAATATACGCTTTTGACGTACGGCAGTTCCATCAGGCTGTTGGCCATCGGGCTCCATTCGGCAGCCAGGTCTTTTTCCTTAAAGTCGGCAATGCCGCGATATAGCAAGCGATTGGTGACGTATTTCAGGGCCTCCGGGTTCGGTGTTTGTTCCGTGTAAAGCATCACGGGGCTTTTCACTGCGGCTTCCATGCTACTAATATTGATTTAGATTCTTTCGAAAGAAATGCGCGACAAAAGTAACGCATGTGCGCGGCTTTGGTTCACCCCGGGCATGGATTTACAGCGTGAAAAACAGCTCGCCGTCGGCTTGCCGGAATATTTTGACGGTCGGATAACGAAACAACACGTTGGAAAAAACGATGTAAAAATCCTCCAGTTCGATATTGGGCGCGTCGGCCGGGTCGTGGCGAAGGGTGCTCAGCCGTTCGAAAACTCCAGCCGGAATATGGGTATCATAACTCAATGCGCGCAGCGATACCTGCAAAGGGCTGTCGGCCAGCAGGCACAACAATTGATCGAGCAAGAGCGACAACCGCAGTTTGTCGCGGATCTGGCGCGGGTAAACGCGTTTGGGCGGCGGGCTCATAAGGCGTGTTTGACGGCGATGGCAATTGTAGCCATGCTCAGTTTGGTACCCGGAATGCTGAGAATGGTACGGCCGCAGGATTCGAGCGTGGCGCCGGTGGTCAGCACGTCGTCCACCAGAAGGATATGTTTGTTTTGCAGCCGTTCCGGCCGAACGACCGCAAAGCTTTCATCCACATTGTCGAAGCGATCGAGCCGCTTTTTCTTTGTTTGCGACTCGGCGAACACGCGGCGCACCAATGCGCGCGTCAGGCAAGGCAGGTCCATCGCTTCTGCGATGCCCTCGGCAAACATGGCGCTCTGGTTATAGCCCCTCAGTTGCTCTTTTCTGGGATGAAGCGGCACAGGCACAACAAGGTCTATTGTGTTGAAGCAGGGCGACTGACTCAGCAAGGAGCCCAGTTCGCGGCCCAGTTTGATGCCCACATCTGGTTTGTCGTGGTATTTCAGCTGGTGCAGGGCTTGCTGTATGGGGCTTTTTCGGGTGAAATAATATAAAGCCGCACCGCTTTCGATCCGTATCTGGCCCCAAAGCCGGTCCGTAAACTCGTTGTTGTATTGCAAATGCATGTTGGCCGGGTCAAGTTTCAGGCGACAGGAAAAACAGAAGCAACTTTTGCCGGCGGGCAGGTCTTCGTCACAGGCGACGCAGAGTTTGGGGTACAGCAGGTGAAGGAAACCTTCTCCCAAGGAGCGCAATCCGGGTATTTTCAGCAGATTTTGCATAGGCTTTTTCATCAAAGCTATGGCCGTCAGGCCGGCTTTTGCACGGCGCTGAAAAAAATATTTCAAAAAATACCAGCTCAAACGCTGCGCATGATATTGATATGGAAGCAGTTATGAAGATCGAACGAGCGCTTGAAATTAAATAGGATATATTTTTATAATTGCAGATTATAAATCTTTTTTTTAGTTAAAATAAAAAATTTATAAACAGCTATTGTTGAAATTTCAAAATGTAACTTTATTTGCAACTGTAAAGACCTGCCGATTTTAAACCTTTTAATTATGAGAAGTAT
>JAXLUR010000005.1:0-312500 GCA_046329435.1 Saprospiraceae bacterium | reverse complement strand
CTTTGGTTAGTTGAGTCCTAACATTACAAATAGACAGTGCATGGCGGGTAGTTTGACTGGGGTGGTCGCCTCCTAAAAAGTAACGGAGGCTTGCAAAGGTACCCTCAGCATGGACGGTAATCATGCGAAGAGCGTATTAGTACAAGGGTGCTTGACTGAGAGACCGACGGGTCGATCAGGGTCGAAAGACGGCTAAAGTGATCCGGTGGTTCCGCATGGAAGGGCCATCGCTCAAAGGATAAAAGGTACTCCGGGGATAACAGGCTGATCTCCCCCAAGAGCTCATATCGACGGGGAGGTTTGGCACCTCGATGTCGGCTCGTCGCATCCTGGGGCTGGAGAAGGTCCCAAGGGTTGGGCTGTTCGCCCATTAAAGCGGCACGTGAGCTGGGTTCAGAACGTCGCAAGACAGTTCGGTCCCTATCTGTTGTGGGCGCAGGAAGATTGAAGAGACCTGTCACTAGTACGAGAGGACCGTGATGGACGAACCGCTAGTGTATCGGTTGTGCCGCCAGGTGCAGCGCCGAGTAGCTATGTTCGGCCGGGATAAGCGCTGAAAGCATCTAAGCGCGAAGCCTACTCTGAGATGAATCTTCCGATTAAGGGTCGCAGGAGACTACTGCGTTGATAGGCGGCAGGTGTAAGTGTGGTGACATGCTAAGCCGAGCCGTACTAATGACCCGTAAGCTTCCTTTTTTTTCCTTTGCAAAAGGGGAAAGAAAGCGAAAGTAAACAAGAAGACGAAGAGTTGAAGAAACGACGCCGCATGTATAGAATGAGTCTCCGGCTTGTCAGGAAGAACAAATTCCATACATGAAGAGAGATCGACGACAACGCGGACTGCGCGAACAAGACTTGTGCTTGGAAGCCGGCTTGAAAGATTGTTGCACCGAAGTTCCCGAAAAGCAGTACGACCCTCCCAGATTTTTGTCAAAAGAAAAAAGCTTCGAAAAAGGAGCAAAGAATTGTTGGTGTCTTTAGCGGCGGGGTCCCACCTCTTCCCATTCCGAACAGAGTCGTTAAGCCCGCCAGCGCCGATGGTACTGCGGTTGATGCCGCGGGAGAGTAGGTCGATGCCAACTCAAACTACCAGCCCTTGTCACGATACCGTGGCAAGGGCTTTTTGTTTTTGGCGGCCGAGAAGTCCCTCAGGGAAGTTTTGCATCTTTTGATGTGAAACTTTTTTTCTTTTCTCTCCTATATTCGCCACCAAACCAAATCAACAATGCCTCCTCCCCCAACCCTGTCGCCTGCCGATATTGAATGGAACGACCTTCTGGACTCCCTCCAGCAACGCAAGTGCGTCCTGTTGCTCGGCCCCCAATTGCTGCCCGATACCCGGATGTTCGACGCCCTGTGCCGCTGGCTCGACGACCCCGGCAACCCTGCTGGCCTTCGCCGGGGCGACCTGAGCGTGCGCTACCCCAACGACGAACTCTTCCTCTTCTCGGGCCTCGATGCCCGTACCCGCGTGAGCGGAAAAATCGGGGCGTTTTACCAGGAATTTTCCGCCGGACTGGCCGATGCCTACGCCAAAATAGCCGAGCTGCCCTTCCCGCTGATCGTTTCCACTTTGCCCGACGAAGGCCTGCACCGCTGGCTGGAACAAGCAGGCATTGCCCACCAGTCCAGCTTTTACCACCGGCGCGGCACGCCCAAACCCCACGAACGCATCGCCGACAAGCCCATAGAACAACGCGCGCTGTTCAATCTCTTCGGCAAAATCGGGGAGCGCGAATCGCTGGTGCTCACCCACGAAGACCTCTTCGATTACCTGCGCAGCATCCTGGGCGCCAAACCCCTGACCGACGATTTTTACCTGCCCGTCTCCGAAGCCCTGACCGATGCCGACGATTTTATCTTCCTCGGCTTTCAGTTCGATAAATGGTATATGCAACTCCTGCTGCGCCTGCTCAATCCCGAACTGAGCAAGGGCCGGCAATACGCCTTTAATCCCGAACTGGCCGACGAAACCCTCGTCTTTTTCGCCGACCAATTCAAAGTGGACTTTGTGAGCGGGATGGAGCCCCTCGAATTTCTCTCCGAACTGCACCTGCGCTGGCGCGCCCACGAACAGCGCTTCGAAACCGGCGCCCCCCTGCGCCAAAACCTGCTCGATTGGCTCAAACAAGGCCAACTCCAGCGTATTCTCGACAAACTCGACGCCCATTTTGCCGCCCAAAACGACAAACATTTCCACGACCAGGTCATCCTGCTGAGCGCCAACTTCACCGGGCTGCGCCAAAACATCCGCAACGGCACCGTGCTGAGCGAACACGCCAGCGTGGAAATGAACCGCATACGGGCCGCGCTGCTCGATATTATCCGCCACATGAACTGACGCCCCATGAACAACAACCGTTTTCGCTACCCGGGCATACGCCCCTTCCATACCGACGAAAGCGACCGGTTTTTCGGGCGCGACAACGATATCGAACGCCTGTGGCGCCTCATCCGCCTCGAACAGGTGGTGATCCTGTACGGCCGCAGCGGCTTCGGGAAAAGCTCTCTGCTGGCCGCCGGCATCTACCCCAAACTCGCCGCCGACCAGCGCTACCGCTTCTGGGAAGTTCGCTTCGGCCCTTACCGCCCCGAAGCGCCCCGCCCGCCCGCCGATACGCTCCTCGGCCAGATGACGCAGGGCTCGGCCGACGCCCCCGGGCCGTTTCCGGCCGCCGACTTCGGCGCGGGACTGTGGCAGGCCCTCAAAAACCGCCAGGGCGAACACAAAAAATTTATCCTGTTCTTCGACCAGTTCGAAGAATTGTTCAGCTACCCGCCCGCGCAAATCCTGGCCTTCAAACAACAACTCGCCGAAGCGCTTTACACTGCCGTGCCCGAGGCCGTCGCAGAGGCCGCGCTGAGCCCCGCACAGGAAAAAGCCCTCAACGAACCCTTCGAACTCAAGGTCGTATTCTCTATCCGGGCCGACCGCATGAGCCAACTCAAAACCCTCGAAGACTACCTCCCCAACCTCCTGCGCCACGGCTACCCGCTCGACGCACTCGACGAACAACAAGCCCGTGCCGCCATCGTGGAGCCGGCCGCGCTGATACCCCTGCCCGGCGAACCCGACTTCGCAACGCCCCGCTTCACCTACACCCCCGAGGCGCTCGACGCCATCCTGCTCGCCCTGCGCGACGAATCCAGCGGCCGCTACGCCGCCTCGGCCCTCCAGATCGTGTGCCGGCACGTAGAGCGGCATATCCTGCCCGGCCTGCCCGCCGGCCCCAGCCCAGCGACGGTGACGGCAGGCGACCTCGGCGAGCTGTCCTCTATTTTCCGCAACTTCTACGACAGCACCCTGCGCGACCTGAGCCCCGAAGACTGCGCCGCTGCCTGCCGCCTCTGCGAAGACGTGCTCATCAAAGACGGCGCCCGCGTACCCTATGCCGCGCAGGCCCTGCTCGGCGTGCCGGGCGTACACCAGGGCCTGCTCGACCGCCTCGCCGCCGCCTCTCTGCTGCGCGTGGAGCGCGACGAACAGGGCCGCATGCTGTACGAAGTAGGCCACGATACCCTCGTGGGCCCCATCCAGGAGGCCGCCAAAGCCCGCCGCGAACAGGAAGAAAAAGAACGCCTCCAGCGCGAGGCCGAAGACCAACGCCGCCAAAAAGAAAAAGCCCAGGCCGCTACCCGACGCGCCTGGCTCATTACCCTTGGCGCCATCGCCCTGGCAGCCTGGGCCCTGTACCAGACCTGGGCGGCCACGCAAAGCGAAAACCGGGCGGAAAAAGCCCGCCGGGAAGCCCTCGTGCTGGCCGACTCGGCCCAGGCCGCGCAGGGTCGCGCCGAAGCCAGCCAGCTGCGCGCGGGGGAAGCGGAAAAAGCCGCCCGCGACAGCGCCGACTATGCCCGCACCCAGGCCGCCGAGGCCATAAAAGCCCAGGCGATCGCCGCCGAGGCCCTGCGCCGGGCCACCGACAACGCCGCCGTCGCCGTACGCGTACTGCTCAGCCAGGCCCGCCAGCAAGTCGTGGACCTCGACTATGCCGCCGCCGCCGTGACCCTGCACGCCGCCGCCCGCCTCGAACAAGACCGCCCCGCCGTGGCCCGCGGCCTGCTGGAAATCGCTTTTTTTCAGGCCGAAACCGGCGGCCTGTACGAGGCCCGCGCCCGGGCCGCCGCTGCCGCCCGCCTGCTGGGCAGTGCCGCCGCCGCCGAACAGATTGCCGGCGCCCGCCTCGCCGACGGCCCCGCCGCCCGAAATACCCTGCTCGCCGCCATACAAGCGCTCGCGCCCGACTACTACCGCGACAGCCTGCTGACCCGCTACTACCCCGTCATGCTGCCCGTACAGGGCGGCGCCTTCGTGCCGGGCTGTATAAAACCGGGAGAAACAGGCGACGAATGCGACTCGGCCTACGTGGTCACACTCTCCGACTACCGCCTGGCGCGCACCGAAACCACCGTGTGGCAATACAACATCTACTGCGCGGCGCGGGGGCTGGGCATCGCGCAGCGCATAGGCCCCGAGGGCGATACGCTCAACGATTTTGCTCCCTCCTGGGGCTGGAAAGGCAACCACCCGGTTGTGTACGTCAACTGGTACGATGCCGCCGAATACGCCAACTGGCTCAGTGAGCGGATGGGCCTGGCGCGCGCCTACGAGATACGGAAAGACGAAGAAGACAAAACGAACGAGAGAAGTTCTGATCAGTATAAATGGACCGTAAGGCCCCTGCCCGGCCCCGGCTTTCGCCTGCCCACCGAGGCCGAGTGGGAGTGGGCTGCCCGGGGGGGCATACGCCGCGATACCTTCCGCTACGCCGGTTCGGATACCCTCGATCTCGTGGGCTGGTACGATGGCAACAGCAAGAGCCACAGCTGGCCCTTTGCCGCCCAGCGCGCCAACGGTTTGGGGATCTTCGACCTCAGCGGCAACGTGTGGGAATGGTGCGGCGACTGGAAAGGCGCCTACCCTTCAGGGCCGCGAATCAATCCGGTCGGCGCGCCTTCCGGTGCGGGCCGTGTGTTGCGGGGCGGCTCCTGGCTCAGCATCAATGTCAACTGCCAGGTGTCGGTGCGGGTCAACTACGATCCGAACATCCGGGACTTCTACGGTTTCCGGCTTTCCCAGGGTTATTAACCCTTTATACTTTTACCCTTTTACCCTTTGTTTTTTAGATTCGGCGAAGCCGAAATTTTTTTTTGGAAAAAGACTTTAAAACAAAAACGGCATGGAAGAAAGTTCGAAGGCAGGGGTGGTGATGCGGATGTATGAGTTGTTGAAGGTGCTGATTCCTTTGGTGAATAATTTTCCGAGGGATCAGCGATTTATACTGGGAACCCGGATGGAGCACCTGGCTTTGGAGACATTGGAAAAGCTGATCGAGGCGTACTATTTGTCCGGGGAAGAGAAAAAAGCGCGATTAAAGACGGTGAATTTGAGCCTTGAAAAATTGCGTTATCTGTTGCGTTTGGGGTATGAGTTAGGGTATTACAATTCCAGGCGTTACGGCGAATTTGCAGAGCGATTGCTGGAAATCGGCAGGATGGTAGGGGGCTGGATAAAAAGTGTGTAAATTTACTGCTGGAGCGACCGAAAAAGCGGGCCGTGTGTTGCGGGGCGGCTCCTGGAACAACAACAATAACAACTGCCAGGTGTCGGTGCGGAACAACAACAATCCGAACAACCGGAACAACAACAACGGTTTCCGGCTTTCCCAGTGCTTTCCGTTCGGGCCGGAATTTGCCGGGCTACGGCCCGGCAGAGTGTGCCATTGATAGCCCAGGCCGTCTCCAGTGCGTCTTTTTATAAAGGGCGCCGAATATCAAAACGCGGGAGGATCGCTTTCGGGCTGTCCTCCTGCCTTTTTTTGTGGGCGTTCGAGCACCCTCCATGCGCCTTTGGGAGTTTCCAAAACAAGGAGACGATGTTGAAATATGAGTTGTCGCCGGATGTTATTTCTAAGCCGCCAGGTATCGGCCTGCCGGGCATGGCCCATCCAGCTGTTGAGTTGCGCTTCGAGTTTTTCCGGGGGAAGTTCATCTGCCGAAAAATCTTTCAATCGCCGCCTTAATCGTTTGTAAAAGCGCTGGACGTTTTGCCTGCGCAACCGCCTGTAGTCGCGAAAAATGCGTTGCCCAAGAAAAGTAATGCCTTGCCGGCATGGCACGATATGCGTTTTATCAGGATGCAAGTTGAGTCGAAGGTGTTCGGCAAGCCAGTTTTTTATTCGTTCCAGGTCTTTCTCCAGTGCTGCCCGGCTATCGCCAAAAACGAGAAAATCGTCGACGTAGCGGATATAAGGCCGGCGCAGGACTTCTTTCACAAAGTGATCAAACCCGGATAAGTAGAAATTAGCGAATAATTGACTGGTCAGATTCCCCATTGGCAGGCCTTTTCGGCGTTCGACAGGCGTAAACAGATGATCGCCTGCGTAATAGTTGAGTACAATTTCCTGAGGATTGGAGTTGTCGATGATTAAATCTGTCAGCCATCGTGTTCTCGGGCATTTAATATACCGGGCGATTTGCGATTTGAGTATTTCGAGGTCGATAGAAGGGAAATACTTTTGAATATCCGCTTTCAGCACGTAATCGTGTCGCCTCAGGAAATACTGACAACGTCGGATTGCCTTGTGTGTCCCTTTTCCCGTACGGTTTGCGTAGGTATCAGCAATCAATCTTTTTTCCAGTTCCGGATGAATAATCTGGCATAAAGCATGGTGAACAACCCGGTCGCGAAAAGGGGCAGCGCTGATGCAGCGTTTTTTGGGGTCGTAAATAAAAAAAGTGCGATATGGCCCGGGCTGGTAGGTTTGTTGCCTCAATTCCGCCCTGAGTGCAAGCAATTGCTCCGCGAGTTGAAGGTGAAACTGGGCAACGGCGCGTGTCCGCTTTTTGCCTTTTGACGCGTTAAAGCAGGCAGAAAGAAGATTTTCCCAGGATATTAGTTGATCATACCGCCAAAAATATGCGATAGTTTACGATCACTATATGACTACTTGCGATCCAGATGTTATCGATTCGAAGTCACCGATTACTCAAAATCAACCACCCATATGCCCCCAACTGCCGGGTTTCTCCGCTTTTGACCGTTACGAGCGGCTGGCCGGGGGCAAATACGTCGTGCCACCGGCCTTTGAGCAGGGGGCTGGCCCAGTTGACGGATACGGGCTGGCCGGAGAGGTTGAACAGGCAAAGCGCCTTGTCGCCTTTTTTCTCGCGATAAAAGGCATACACATGCGCATCGTCGGAAGTCGGGATTTTTTGCAGCGGCCCGCCGTAGCGGCCGTTCCAGAGGGCGCGGTTGCGGTGCTTGAGGTCGGTGAGGGTGCGGAAAAAAGCGGCGCGCGACTTGCCCGACCAGTCTATTTCATCCTTGTTGAAAAAAAGCAGCCGCTTGTCGAGGCTGGCTTCCTGGCCGTTGTAGATCAGGCCCATGCCCTCGATTGTGAAACAAAGGGCGGTAAAACAGTCGGCCCCGGCGCCGAACAACTCGCGTTCGGTGCCGTTCCAGGAGTTTTCGTCGTGGTTTTGCGTGAAATTCATCTGCCAGCCCCGCGTGCCGAAGTCACGTTTTACTTTTTCGGTGTGTTCGTAGATGGCAGAGGCAGGTTTGGCGCCTTTGACCACGTCTTTGAGCGTGTGGTGCAGGCCCCAACCGTAGTTCATCTCAAAACAGGCGGCGAAGTGTTCGCGGCCCTTGTCTTCATTTTCCGAAAGCATAAAAACTGGGCGGATCTTGTCGAGCCGGGGGCGGAGTTCGACCCAGTAGGAAGTGGGCACTGCGCTGGCTACGTCTTCGCGAAAACCGTCGATGGCCGTGTTTTTGAGCCAGAACTCATGGGCGCGCATCCAGGCTTCGCGAAGTTGCGGGTTGTCAAAATCGAGCTGGGCTACGTCGGTCCAGCCCCATTTGGTGCCGTCTGAATTGATGGGGTCGGTGATTTTGCCGTCGGGCCCTTTTTCGTACCAGTCAGGATGCTCTTTCATCCATTTGGCATCCCAGCCGGTATGGTTGGGCACAAAATCGAGGATAACTTTCATGTTCAGCCGGTGGGCTTCGCTGACAAGGCGATTGAAGTCGTCCATGGTGCCGTAGCGCGGATTGACGGCCTCGAAGTCGATGGCGGCATAGTGTGAGCCGAAGCACTCACTGGTCACATTGTCGTGGCATTTGCGATTGGTCGTGGCCAGCGGGTAAATGGGCATGAGCCAAAGGATGTCCACGCCCAGCTCGTGTATGCGTGGCAGTTCTTTGGTAAAGGCGTTAAAAGTGCCTTCTTTGGAAAACTGGCGAATGTTGACCTCATAGATCACGGCATTTTTAGCCCAGTCGGGAGTGTGCAGGGTATTTGTCGCTACGGGCGCCGAAGAAGGCGAGAGTGCGGAGGTTTGTTTGCAGGCCGGCAGGAAGCCCAGGAAGAGCGCAATCAGAAACACATGGAATTTCATGACAAATCGGAAATGACGGTTAACAATAGTACCTGTCCGGGATACTCTGCCTGCTGTGGCAGGGAGGGACGGCATTGCGGCACAACTTATAAAGATCAGGCGAAGGTTGGCAGGGAAAAATTTCTGAAAAATAATTGCCGGGGAGGAGGCAAAACAAAAATGCCGTTTACTCGAAAATGCTGCCGATTTCTAGAAAAAACCGCCAAATACTTGTTGCCGAAACCTGAACTACCCGGTGTATGGTATGGCTGTTTCAGCATTCCGGAAAAAAAATTTTCATCACATTTTTTTAAAATCGGAATTAAAATCTTCACAAAGATATACCATGAAACAATTAAAAATTATTAGTTAAAATATTGAAAATCAATAAATAACAATAATAGGGCGACGTTCTTTTTGATAAATTTTCAATTCACAAAGGCTAAAAAATGTTATTGGTGGAGGAGGGGCGGTGTTAGACTTTTGTATCGTCTTCAAAGACAAACGGAGTACACAACTTTACTTCACTTTCAATTCTAATCCAAATTCACTGCTATGTCTTCGGTTCTTCGGTTATCCACTATCCTTTTCTTCGGCTTCTTCGCCCTCACGCTCTGCTCTTTCCGTTTTGACGCTTCCCGTATCGAGGGTGGCTGGGTTTGCAACACGAAATCCGGCAACTGGGACGAATACACTTCCTACCAACTCAATTGCGGCGGCGGTGTGATTTTCAAAGCCGACCATACCGTAGAAAGCACGACCAGCGACGCCATGTTGCCCACGGGTACCCGCTGGCAGGTGGAAGGCAACCAACTGAATCTGTTTGATTCGAAAGGCAACCGTTTCATGTCGTACGAAATCAAACACCTCGACGATACGCAACTGCTGCTTCTGCGCAAAGACGTATTGTACGCCTTCAACCGCGAGAAATAAGCCGGCCGAACCTGAAAATTTGTAAGAGTTAGTTTTTGAAAAATAAAAAAGCGCGTCGTTCCGAAGGGAGCGACGCGCTTGCTTTTTCAGGGCCCATACCCCGTTTAAATCATAAAAAAACACGCACCTGTAAGCCGGATTCTGTCTCTTCCGGTTGCCCGGAAGGCTCTGCCATTTATCTGACGCCGGTCGTCGCCGGCCGGCGTTTGCGCTGCCTACCCCCCTTGTGTCGCCCGCGAGCAGCAAGCGTCCCGGCCGGATACCGGCCGGAAGACAAGGTGTACATGGCATTTCAACCCGCAAGGTTTGTCCGTATCGCGTATTGCTACGGGATACTGTGTGCTCTTACCACACATTTTCACCCTTACCCCGGCCGAAGCCGCGGCGGTAATTTTCTGTGACCCTTTCTGTACCCGATCTGCATCGGGCCCCACCCGTTAGGTGGTGCGGTGCTCTGCGTTGTCCGGACTTTCCTCCCCGAAAGGCGGCAGAGCGGTGCGTGTTTATTTTCAGGTTGATCGGTGTTGATAAATAGGGTTTATGAGGGTTTATGAGGGGGCAGATTTGATAAAAAATGAGCCGGATGAAGGTATTGGCTTAAACTTTGTTCCGCTACTTTTGCCGCACCCCGAAACGCCCGAAAAGGCATGAGTCGGTAACGAGCGGACCACAACGCACTTGCTTTTTTGATTTCAGCGCTTTGCTATTCCAGATTATGACGAAACGACTGTTGCTTTTTCTGGCGATTGAAGCCACTTTGCTGGCGGTGGCCCTTTTGGCCGGTAGCTGGCATAAAGATATGCAACGGCCCGAACACTATGCGCTGACAATATCCGGGTATCTGGACAGGCAGGAGCGGACAGCGCTGGACTGGGTGCAAAAAGAACGTCAATTGCTGGAAAAAACCCTGTCGCTGGGTACGGCTCTTTCGGCCGGAGAACTCAGGCCGGCTTTGAACCAGCAAACGGAAAGCGATTTTACCATCCTGCTGGTGCAAAAGGATTCATTGGCATTTTGGTCAAATAATGCCGCTTTGCCCTCCCCCGGAGAGATCAAACTGATCCTGCAACAAAAAAAACAGCGCAGTCTCCTTCATCTGGCGCTAGGCTATTATGCCGTTTATCAGGAGCCTTTTGGGCAGGCGTCCTTGCTGGTGCTGACGCCCGTTCGGTATGCGCTCGACGCGCCGTTGACGTCCAACAAAAGTTTTTTCCCCGCCAGCCGGGCAATACCCGGCAGCGTACAAATCAGCCTGGCTGCCGAGGGCGCTTCTGCGCCTGTGGCGGTGGCCGGCGAAACGCTTTGCTGGCTCAAGACGGATGAAACCCCCGGCGTGCCCGTTGCAGACTGGCAACTTTGGCTGAAGTTTCTGGCAGTTGCGACTTTTTTCTTTTTGTTGCTGGCTGCCATCCACCGCGGCGCCGTGGCATTGGGCAAAAAAATTTCGCCCTGGGCCGCCGCTGGCGCCCTGACGGTGCTGGTGACAGGCTTTTGTCTGCTTAATATTCAGCAAAATTTTACCGGAACAAGCTTTTGCGGCCTTCCTCTTTTTTCCGGTTCCTGTGGCGGCGAGCATGCTCATTTGGGTGTTTCGCCAGGCGATTTGCTCCTGTATGGCGCGCTCTTGCTCTGGCTGTTCCATTTTTTGCGCAGCCAGATTCCGCAACCCGCGCTGTCCGGATGGTCGATGCCCGCACGCCTGGCCGCGGCAACCGCTTTGTTTTTTCTGGTCATGAGCACCGTGCCGCTGACGGCAGTCCTGTTTCAAAACCTGGTGCTGAACGCCGGGCTGCGACTGGATTTTGATAATCTGCTCAACATCGATGCGCCAGTAGTGGGGCTGCTGACAGGGCTGGTACTGATGATGGCGGCATTCTTTTGGCTGAGCAATCTTTTGGTTCGTGCCGTGCGGCTGCTGGATTTGCCCAACCGCCAGCGTTACGGCGCTCTCGGCGCGGCTGCCTTCTTGTCGTTTGGACTCAATATGGCATGGAGCAGCTTGCAGCTCAGCCCGATCGCTCTCACAGGTTTTGCCATTTTGTATGCCGTGGTGCTCGACATGTTTGTCGACAGCGAAGAAGCCGGGTTCAGCTGGCTGGTTTTCTGGCTGTTTCTCAACGCGCTCTTTGCAAGCCAGCTTTTGTACCAATACAACCGAAAACAGGATGCGCAACTGAGAAAAAACTACGCCATCGCGCTGGCCGACGACCGCGATGCCGACCATGCAGAGCCGTTACTGCTGGAAGCCTGTCGCGCTATTGCCAGCGACCCACAGTTGCCTTATTTATTAAAACCCTGGCCCTTCAAGCCGGACGCGGATTCGCTGCGCAATTACCTGAACGACAAGGTTTTCGAATACAATTACCTTTTTCAGCATTACCGGCTTCGGGTGTTTGCCTTCGACAAGGAGCAGCAACCCCTGCTGCTGGGCCAGGCCCAGAGCAGGGCATTTGTTGTAACGGACAATTGGGACCACGCTACCCCCCTGGAAGCGGCAGATGTCGAACTGCGTTACAAAGAAAATGAAGAAGGGACCGGGCGCTACATCTTCCATGTAAAAACCAACCGCATGGGTGATCCCAATCACCCGGCGGATATTTATTGCTTTTTCGACCACGAATACCCCAAAACAACCCGGGTTTATTCGGCGCTGTTTTTTACACAACCTTACAAACAACTCGACCACCTGGGCGATTACGATTTTTCTATCTGGAAAAACAACCGCCTGATCGTGGAAAAAGGGCCGCGCAATCCGGCTTTGGCCACTCTGCAATTGGACAAGGGCCAAACGCTGGAACTGGTTTCGCAAACGCCCGCCCGTGTCGACGCCGTACAATCCAGCGCCGACGGCCATACTATTGTGAGTGTGGGGCGGCGCACCGGCGGCTGGTTTCGGCCGGTGTACTTGTTTGCCATGCTGTTTGCGTTTGCGTCTTTTATCCTGTTTGCATTGGCCATCCTGAACTCTCAGCTTCGGCTGCTGCCGGGTTATTTGCAATTCATGCTGAGCGTGCGCGGGTCTTTGGCCAAACGCATCCATTACTGGAATGTCGCGCTGATTGTAGGCGCTTTTCTCGTGATCGGTTGGCTGAGTTACCGGCAATTCAACCAGTCTTCAAAAAAATCCGAGATGGTGGGGCTCGACTACCGTTCTGCCGCCATCGTGACGCATTTGCGCGCCGAACTGGGTGATTTGAAGGCCGGCTCCGACAGTTTGCAAAAAGCATTGCCCGCGACACTGGCGCCGTTTGCCAATAGCTTGTCGATCGACGCCAACCTCTATGACTCAAACGGCAATATGTCGTTCACAACCCGTGAAGACCTGCGCCAATTGGGTATTTTACCGCTTAAAATGAGTCCGCAGGCGCTGCTCACGCTCACCAATACCCGGCAGGGAGAAGCGTTGGTGGAAGAAAAAACGGCTGGTTTTCAATATTTTACAAAATACTTGCCTGTACTCAACAATCAAAACCAGTTGCTGGCCTATCTCGGCGTACCGTACGACTTTACGAGCCGACAAATCGGCTCCGAAGTATCCGAATTCGTCGGCATGCTGGCCAGTTTTTATGTGTTCCTGCTGCTGGTAGCCGCCGCGGCTACCTATTTCCTGGCCAATTCGATCATCCGACCTGTCAAGATGATCGGGGAAAAGATTCATCAACTCCAGCTGGAAGACAAAAACGAACAACTGGTGTACGCAGGCGACAGTCAGGACGAATTGAGCGACCTGATACGAGAGTACAACCGAATGGTGGACAAACTGGAGGATTCTAAGGCCCAACTGATTCGTTTCGAACGCGAAGGCGCCTGGCGCGAAATGGCCCGGCAGGTTGCACACGACATCAAAAACCCGCTCACTACGATGAAACTGTCCATGCAACAACTGGAGCGCGTTTCATCCGATCCGACACAGGCTGCCGCGTATTTGAAAAAAGCCATTACCCGCCTTATCGAACAAATCGATTCGCTGGCGCAGATTGCTTCCGAGTTTTCGATGTTCGCGAACCTCGATATCCGGGAAAAGCACGACATGGTGCTCAACGAGGTGGTCGAAAGCGTGTACGACCTGTTCAGCGAGCAAAAAGAACTGACGCACGAATTGCATTTGCCCGCCGAACGCATGCACATCCTCGGCGATAAAAACCACCTGCTAAGGGTGTTTAATAACCTGGTTATCAATGCTATGCAGGCTATTCCTTCCGATCGGAAAGGGCATATCAGCGTTTCCATGCGGCGGGAGGGAAGCAAAGCAATCGTGAAGATCAGCGACAACGGAGGCGGCATTCCGCCCGAGATCCGCAACCGGGTATTCGAACCCAATTTTACCACCAAAACATCGGGCAGCGGCCTGGGGCTGGCGATCTGCCGGAAGATCATCGAAGCGCTTGACGGCACGATTCGTTTTGAAACCCGGGAGAACGAAGGCACCGACTTTTTTGTCGAATTGCCGGTGACCTCCGTTGAAGCTGCCTGAACGCCGGCAGGCTCAGAGCATGTTGATCTTTTCCTCACCGGGCTGCAAACGGAAAATTTTATTTCCGGCTTCGTTAAATTTCTCGCCGGATCGCCCGCATCCGACTGCGAAATTTGCCTCTCCGGGAAATACAATTTTCCCGTTTTCGCCTCGGCAGAAAAAACTCAACATGCTCTCATGGATAAGCGACCGCCATGACGCCGCTACCCACCATGGGGATGCTTGCGCCGTCGGCATTGAAGAGCAAACACCTGAAATTGAAGGTGAAGCGGTCGGTTTTTTCGCCGTTTTCGTTAGGGTCGTAGTGCTGGCAGTCGAGTATCTGGATGTACGAATTGCTCGGTTGAATAGCGCCGTCGGAGCGCCACACCGTACCCACTTCGGGTTGTACCCAGGTAATGGCTACTGTGCCCAATTGCAGGGGATTGTTGACGATAAAGTCCTCCCGATTCACGTACACAAGGGCCGACTTGTTGAAACCGGTTCCGGAGTTGTAGTTTAACACGGAAGAGCTGGCCGTACAACCGTTTGCATCGGTCACCGTTACCGATTTAATCGTGCCCAGATCTGTCGAATCGACTACGAGCACGGAATCCGTCGCACCAGCAACGTTCCACGAAAAGTCGTAATTGCCAATCGGAGGCGTAACGTGGGCAACCAGTTTATAATTATCTGAAAAAAGCGTGTCGGGCGTAGCGCTGATGACAACCTGGGGGCAAGGTGCGGCTGTGGCGCCAAAACGGTATTGAAAATGGCCGTTGCTGCTAAATCCGCTTTCTGTCAGGTAACTCAAATTAATTTCAACAGGCGTGACTGTGTCGGTAAACTCCTGCCAGATTTCCGGCGTGAAACCCTGAATATCTACGTTAGGCGTTTGTTGAATTGCCCAGTTGTAAGATGTGCTGGGATCGGGGTTGTCAAGTGTGAAGGTCAGTTTTGACCTGTAGAAGCCGGCGCTGTCGGTAGCAGGGCGTCGGAAATACTCAAACCCGAAATAGCCGGAATGGATAACCGACGAGTCGTTGGGCGAGGGCGCCACGTCGCCGATCACGTAGTTGCGTAATTCGAAGATGAACGAACCCTTGCAGCTGGCGTCGGGGCAACTGGCGTCGGCAAAAGCGCCGCGCATGGTCACTACGTCGTTATGGTCCCGGTCGAAAGAGGTAAACAGGTATTGCCCGTCCACGCCGGCTTCCAGCGAATGGTCGTTGCCATCAATCAGAAACCCGACATTGAATACCGGGGATTCCTGAATGTCGTCGGGTATTTCGGCTTTTCGACAGGCTCCCAGGGCCAGCATAACAAGGAGGAATATGAAGGCTCTTTTCATGGTAGAAATCTTATTGACAAGGTTAAAAAAGTGTACAATGCAGACCTGCATCAACCCAGATCGTCTGGCGCGGCGGGGTGTACTCAGGGCTTTGTCTGCGGAAATCGCCGCCGAGGTAATACACCCTGACGCCGAGGCTGAGCCGGTTAGTGAGGGCAAACCGTCCGCCTGCATAAACGGCTACGTAATTTTTATAAAACGGCGCCTGGTCCAGTTTTACCCATTCCCGGGTTGTTTTCCGAGGGGTGAAGGAGTCTTCCGTAGCCGTAGCTTTTCGACCCTGAACCACCAGCAGGTGCCCGGGCGCAATGCCAGCCTCTGCTGTCCAGGGCAAATGGCGCCACTGCACTCCGACGGGTATTTCCAGCCAGTGCGTGGCGGTGCCTTCAAGGCTGTATTCTGACAGTTCGTAACCGAAACTGTAACGCAGCTGGCTGCTGTTCTGCGGCTGCCATTCTTCGGTGAAAGCACCCATTGTTCGCATGCGCCACATCGGCGATACCTGTACCGACCAGGCATTTCCAAGGCGCCAGGAGGCGCTGATGCCTGCGCCTGCGCCCCATCGCTGGGTAGATGCAGCGGGTGCATAAGCGGACCCAAATGCCATGATGCCCAGGTGAAATTTCCGGTCAGCATCCGGCGGCTTGTTCGTTTGGGCAACCGGCTCTGGCGGCGCTGTAGAGCCCGCGGGCAGTCGCGGCGGAACGGGCTGCAGGTAGCGGAGCAATGTGGGCAACAATTGAGGCAGGGTCAGCGGTTTGTTATCCGATCCTTCGAAGGCCGGCTGTGGCGTTGTGGTACCATTGCCTGCGGCTGGTTCGGATGTGAGAGCCTGTTTGTCGGCTGTGCCGGGAACCGCGGTTTCCGTTTTTTCAACACTAGAAACTGCGGACGCCGGGCCGGTTTTGGCTGGCTGCAGGTCTGTGCTGCTGCCTTTGAAACTAGCGGCGCCAGCACGCGGACTTCCCGCCTGGTTGCGACCGGATATCGAATGAGCGGTGGCCTTTTGCGGCAACGACGCGGCATTGTCGGCCCGATGGCCTGCATTGGCCGGATTGGAGGAAGCGCCTTGGGTTTGGGTAAATCCGGGTTGTTTGTTTTCGGTGGATGATGTTGTTGCGGGTGAAGTATAGGTGTTTCCGGTTTGCGGGGCCGCGGCTGGATGGTAGAGCGTATCGCCGGCGGGCAGTTGCGTTGCCGTGGTGCGAGGCATATCCGACGAAGCCGAAAGCCCGGATTGTTCGCCTGTGTTGGGCTGAAGCCAGGCATACCAGGCGCCGACAGCAAATGCGAGGAGCAGGAAGCCGCTGCTCAGCCACCAGAAGAAGCGGCGACGGCGCTTGCGTTGCTCCTGGGCGACGATCAGGGATTCGGCCTGTAGCCAGTATTCCTCCCTGAACTCGAAGCGCTGGCCGCCGCCGGCGGCATCGTCGAGCATTTTCTTTTTCATAAAATCGTCGATGTTTTCCATGACTCCACTTATCGGCTAAACAATGGTTGATCAGTATTTTGATTCGATCAATTCGAGCCTTATCCAGCTTTGCAACTGTTTTCGGGCCGAGTTGACGTGCCATTTCGAGGTACCTTCGCTCATGCCCAGGGCTGCGCTGATCTCGGCATGAGAGAACCCGTCGAGGGCAAAAAGGTTGAATACTTGCCGCGTAACGGGCGGCAGCCGGTGCAACAGGTTTTCAAGTTGCTGGAAATCGAATCGTTTGTCGGCTTCATTCCAGTCAATGGGTTCTTCTGCGCGCTCCCGCTCGATATTCTCCGTAAAAACCGTTGCGTCGCGCCATTTTTTCTCTCGCCTGAATTCGTCGATCAGGGTATTGATCATGATCCGGCGAATCCATGCTTCAAAAGGTATTTCCGCCTGGTAACGACCGAGATGGTTCAGGATTTTCAGATAGCCGCCATTTAAAGACGCCACCGCCTCCTGCTCATCGCGTTTGTAACGCATGCAGACCGACATGAGCACGGGGAAACAGAGCCGGTACAGGTCGTACTGGGCTTTGCGGTCGCCGTGCTGAGCGGCCAGAAGCAGGTCGGCGGTGACGTTCATACAATTGGTTGAAGGTTTATCTAACCTCGATTTTGCTGGTGGAACAAGTCTTCAATAGCGGGGCTATTGTTTGGAAACTTTGCTGGTGTACATCTTTTGGCCGGTATAAAGGGCCAGCACATACATGCCATCGGGCAGCGAATGTACATCGACTTGCGCTTGCGAACCGCTTACCGCCATACGAAGCACTTCGCAGCCTTGCAGGTTGACAATGCGCAAAGTGCCGTTTTGTGCGCCGGGATTGTCGACCGTCAGGGTTTCGTGCACCGGGTTGGGGTGTACGGCAAGCGTACCTACCTCGATGGCTGCAGAGGTACTGCTGGCGTTCAGGCCATCGACGGTGAAATTGATACTGCCTGCGCTGGGCTGGTCGGGGCCGATTTCGACAACTTGATGCAGTGGCTCGATTCCAGGAATGTCGATGGAAACCCGGTAGCTCCCCCATGCGATATTGTCGAAACTGAACGTGCCGTCGGCCAGCGTTTTGGTTGCCGCAACAGGCGTGTCGTCCTGGCGGCGGAGAATCACCTGCACACCTGGCATCGGGTCGCCTTCACTGCGGGCAGCATCGCCGGAAGCCGTAAAGTTGGCGCCTTCGCTGACCAGACCGCCGATAAAGCCCGGGCCACCCGGATTTTGGCCTTCGATCAGGTGAATCAAAATAACATCACCGTAACTGAAAGGGGAAATAATAACGGGATCTGCATCATCCCAGAACAGGTGCTGCACATTGTAGGTAGGCAAATATTCATCATAATGCGGCGTACCGGGCATCAGGGCTGCCTTGACAAGGTACTCACCGGGTTCAACATCCTGGAAAAAGGCAAAGCCGCTGCCATCGGTTGTGAAAATGGTATCAACAGCCGTCAAAGTGCCCCCCTGGGCGGTATCGTATTCGATGAGATAAATTTCGGCAAACACGCCGTTGAGTGAATCCGGAATCTGGACATAGACGCTGAGGTAATGGGCCACATCGGGAATGTCGAGACAAGATGAAGACTGGCAACCATATATGTTGGTAGTGGTGACGCAATACTGACCCGTCTCGGACACCTGAATAGTGGCGTCTGTTTCGCCCGTACTCCAGAGGTAGGAAGCAATCGGATGGTTGGACCAGACGCTCAACTCGGCCGTATTGTTGCCCTGCCAGTTCATGTAAACATAACTATAGCAGGAAGTGTCGCCGTAGGTATAGCAGGCGTAAGCCTGGCAACCGCTTGCATCGGTAATCGTAACGCAGTAATTATCAGGCGCTTCTACGATAATCGAAGGCGTAGAGGCGCCGGTGTTCCACAGGTAGCTTACCGGCTGGCTGCTGCTCAGGGCATTGAGTTGAACGGTGCTGTCGGGCCAGTACCAGGCCTGTATGTCGGCCGTGCAGCTGTCGTTGTTATTGGGGAAATTCGGTACGCTGGCGCATTCCATGGCCGTACAGCCATTCTCGTTGGTCACCGTGACGCAGTACAGTCCGCCGGCAGTCACGACAATGTTACTGGTGGTTTCGCCCGTGCTCCACAAATAGGTGCGATCAAGGTAATTGGGGCCGCCATATGCCGTCACATTGACGTGCTGGTCGTCGATCCAGTACCACCATGCGGTGATCCAGCAGGGGTCGGGCAACTGGAAGCAATCGCTCGAAGTGCAGCCTCCGAGGTCCGTGGTGGTGACGCAGTAGTTTCCCGGCCCCGAAACCTGGATTGTCGCCGTTGTTTCGCCGGTACTCCAGAGGTAGCTCTGGACGGCGTATTGAGAAGAGTCGATAGCAGTAAGCGTCGTCAGGCCATTGGACCAATCGGTCGCCCAAACGAAGGTTTGGCAATTGGGGTTCTGGGCTTGCAAGCCCTGATGAATTAAAAATCCGAATAAGAGGAAAAAAAGTTTTTTCATGGTTTTGAATGCTTTGCCAAAATGGATGGTGTAGAAAAAGGTGTGTTTGCAAACTTTAACCCTATCACGCACGGTGTTTCGAAAGGGTTGGGTCGGCGCTGAAAAAAAAATTCTTCCCTGCTTTTTACTGCATTCAATAAACGACAGCGCGCGCAGGGTGCTGAAACCGCTGCGCGCGCTGACAAATATCGGCTACGTGTCCGGAGCTCGTCTTATTGCCGGACAATTTTCACCGTCCGGGAGAAATTTTCGCCCCGCACCTGCAAGAGGTAAACGCCGGGGGCAAGCCCTGACATATCGAATGCCTGAGTGGTAGCGCCTGCCGCCAAACGGCCTTCAAAACCGCGCAACTGGCGGCCAAGCAGATCGAAAAGGGCCATGTCGATACGTTGCTCTTTGCTCAGTTCGAGACCCACATTCAGCGGGCCTGTCGTCGGGTTGGGCGAAGCCTGCACCAGAACCGCTTCGCTGTCGGGCGTATGGGTGCCGACGGCCACCTGATGCGGAGGCAGGCTGATCTGATCGACCCAGCAGCGGTCGGAACCTGCGCTGCTGACCTCGTCTTTTTCATACACCCAACGCAACAAATGGCTGCCGGTACCGACCGGGAACGACACTTCCTGCCAGGCATTTTCGCCGCTCCATTCGCCCATTTTTACATCGTCGATATAAAAACGAAGGAAGTCATAGTCTTGCTCGGTGCTCGTTTTGCGGGCAAATGAAACTGAGCCGTCGGCCGTGACGTCGAGCGAAAGGAACATCTCGGATTTTTGGTTGTGGGTGATGCTGCCCGAGCGCGCGCAGGAAGTGCCTTCGTACGGATTGGCCGTGGAGATCGTCCAGGGTTTGTTGCCGCCCATTTGCCAGGGGAAGCTCTGGAAGTTGCCCGATCCGAAGTTTTCAATGATCGCATTGATCACAAAGGGGCCGAATGATTTGGACGCTTCGTAATTGCCGGCTACTACCTGGTAATCAAACGTTGCCGAAACGACCTGGGGGGCATCGGGCGATACGGCAACGGTAAATACGGCATTCGACTGACCGCTCACGGCATACATGGGACCGAGTACGGAAGGGCCGCTCAGCGTCAGCCAGGGCGATCCCGTAGTGAGAATCCCGAGGGCGTCGGGGCTTTGGCTTTTGCCGGTATTCAGGTTTTTAACCGTGATTTGCGCCGTTTCGCCACTTTCCAGACGGCCGTTGCCGTTGCCGCCCTGAGAGTCGTTGATGGTGAAGGCATCTACGACCAGCTTCGGAGCCTGCAATTTTACCGGAACTACGATGTCGAAGGACTCGGTGGTGTTGTACTCGATGTGCAGGTTAAAATTGACGATGTGGCCGTCTGCTACGTCGTCGTTGACGGTGAAGCTGAACGCGGCCGGTATCTGGATGGAGGTGCTGTCGTCGATGTCGCCGAAATTTTCCATGGCATCAAGCAGTACGATGTTGTCATCGGTGCTGCTGAGCGTGGCGCTTGTGGCATTGGCCAGGCCGATCCCTACGTTGGCGAGGGTTACGTCCATATTAACGGTTTCGCCGTAATCGGCCTGTTGATTGTTGTTGCCAGCCGGGTCGTTGAGCAACACGGATTCGTTGACGACGAAAGGCACCCCGGCTACTGCTACGTTGACAACGCCCTGATAGGGGATGTAGTTGAACTGGCTTACTGTGACGGTTATTTCGCCTACGTTGTTGAGGGCGGGAAATTCGAGCACTGCCACACCGTTTTCAACAATACCGACAGCCAGGGTCTGGTTTTGCCAGTACAGGCTGACGAGCGCGCCTTCCACATCGCTGCTGACACTCAAACTGGTGGTGCCCACGTAAGTCGAGGATTGGTGCGTGGCTGCAAGCGCCTGCGGCAATCGGGTGCGCGGCACCGTCGTAGGGTCGAGGAACGGGTTCCATACATCGGCCATGTCGATGCCGCCTTGTCCGTAAGCGGCGATCATGAGGGCGTTGCCGTAGGCGCCCATAGCGCCCAGGTTGGGTTTGAGGGTAATGCCATCGGCATCGATGAGGTATTGGTTCATCCCGTCCTGACCTTCCATGGGCGGGGCCCAGCTTTGAAAATCGGAGGAAAAGAAGCCTGCAATGGCTCCCCAGACCTCTCCTGTGGCAGGATTACCGGCGCGTTGTACAGCCTCGCCAAGGCAGTCGCCGCCGTTGTTATTGGTAAAGTTGCCGGCGCAGCAGGCTACGGCAATAATGATCGGGTAGCGGTGTTCGTTGCGGAGGGCCGCCACGGCGTCGGTATTGAAATTGCCGCTCACAAGCCCTTGTTCCCAGCCGTGGCCGGTGTAATTATACAGGCTTACGCCCCGGTTGTTCATCAAATTAACCAACTGGGTATTGACCGGGTTGCCGTTCTGGTCGGCTGTTTCGTCGCCAGGTGTGGGAGAAATGCCGCCATGATTACCATCGTAAAACTCCCAGTATTTTTCAAAGCCATCGGCCAGGTGGGCGGATTTCCACTCGTTGCCTTGTTCGTAGTCGGCCTGGTTATCGTCGCCGATGCCCTGGCCTTCGTTGGATGCGGAGGCCATGCCGGTAGCGCACCAGTTGGCGGCTTCATCCACCAGCGGATTTTTTTCGTATTCCAGGTTGCGATTCACCATGATTTGCACCTGTTCGACCGTGGCGGCATTGAAGCGGCCGACCAATATTTCAGGGAAATGATCGTCGCCGGCCTGATAGCCCAGGCAGTTGTCGCAGGAGTAGGGGCTGCCGGGGCGCACGAGGGGTTCCAGCGCCGACTCATCGCCCACCAGCAGCAAATAAGTGATGCCATTGGCGGCGTAATAGTCGGAAACGAACGAATAAATACCGTCGGGTGCTAGGGAGGGAATTTCGGAGGTGGCTACGACAGTGGTGCTGATGCCCGATTGCCGCTTCCATGCGACATAGGGTTCGAGGGCCGGAATGAATTCGTCTTTTGCAATGACGAGCATTTTTTCAGGCTCCGGCGCGGCTGTCAGGCCGCGGCTTTGCAGCAGAAACTTGTCGTCGTAGTTCAAAAATGTTTTGGCGTACAATTGCCGGAAACTGCGGCTGGCTCCTGGCCGGCCGGTATCGGCCAGCTCGTTTGGGCCGGTATCGCTGCTGCGAAATACCCGGACCACCAGATCGTGATACACCCGCAGGGTTTTGCTCACCGGGTTGTATTGCACCGGGTAAATCCACAGGGCCTGCCCGCGCACATCGCGAAAAATGAACGGATCGCCGTTCATTTCGGCCAGCTTGCCCGGGAAAAATGCGTCTTCCTGATACAATGAAGAATAGGTGTAGGGCACATCGGCCGGGTTGACCGTGCGCAGAAGGTTGCCTTTTGAAGGCGCAACATCCACATTGCCAATGTCTTCGTATTCGCCGCCGATAATTTCAACAGCCATGCTGCCGCTGACGGGCAAGGCGAGGGCGGCAGCGAATTTGGGCACATCGGGCGCGCCGGCACGCAGCAAGGGCGTTCCTTCTGCCATGCTCACCACCACGGCGGGGCCTTCGGGCGTCGTAACGGCGGTTTGGGCGACGCCCGAAAGCGTCAGGCGAATGACGGTCTCTTCGCCCGTGTTCGACAACACCTGGACGCGGGTATCGCTCTGAACCTGTGCGATCAGGGCGGTTACCGAAAAGCAGTAAAAAAGAAACGTAATTAAATTCTTCATTTTGTTTGTGTTGTGCAGAAAGAACTTATCAGTAGCGTTTGTAGTTGTGGCGATAAATTTAATGCTGAATCAACAGCGGCCGGGTTTTTCGGTCGGTTTGCAGGTAATAAACTCCGGCCGGATACGCGTCGAGCTGCCAGGTACTTTGTGTATTGGGCGGGAGCGTCTCTTCCTGTAATGTTTCACCGCGGGGGCCGATCAACCTGACGACGATGGCCGAGGCGGCGGGGTTGTCGAGCCGGAGCGCGCTTGTTGCGGGGTTGGGGTAAAAGGAAAACTCGGGGGCTGCAACGGCGCCGGCCGACAAGGCGCCCTGGGTATGCAGGCTGAAATACACATCGACAAAATTGGCTTCGTTCCCGTCTTCCCAAACCCTGAACCACACCCAGGCGGCGCCTTCTGTCGTGCCGGGCAGTACAATCAGTTTTAGATAAGGCTGGGTGGCGCCAGTCACAGGGTTCATGATCCCATTGCCCGGTATTCCGCTGTAACACAGGCCGTAATCGCAGAGGGCTGCATCCCAGTCGTCGGGCATACTCACTTCCACTTTGCGCCAGCGCAGGGTCAGCGAATCGCCGCCGGGGTTGTCAAAAAAGAGGTAACATTCGTTGGCCTGTTCGAGTGCGAGTTCCTGCTGGTGTACGGGCCCTCCGACGGGTTGAAACGTCTGGGCAGATAATCGATAAATGCCTAAAAAACAGCAGAGCAGGGCGAAATGGCGCAAAAGCATACGGGAAATGTACAAAAACGACTCCCGAAAGTAAGCGTTTCAGCTGGAAGCGTGGGGCATTCGTTCGACAGACTTTTGGAAAGGATCGGACAAAAACGACATTTTCAGCGCAGCCAGGCTTCCAGCGCTTCGATGGTCCAGGCTGATTCGACCCGAAAACCGCCTGTGGCTGTACGGCGCAAGCGGCTGAGATAAGCGCCGGCGTCGAGCGCCTGGCCCAGGTCGTGGGCCAGCGAGCGGATGTAGGTGCCTTTGCCGCACACCACCCGAAAATCGCATTGCCGACCCTCCGCATAATCGGGATGCAAATGGATGGGAGCGCCTTTTTTACTAATAATCTGCGAAACCGTCAGGCCGGGTTCTACGGGTCGGAGCGGCCCCAGTTCAAAGGTGTCGATCCGGACACTGCGCGGCTCGATTGCGGTGATCTGACCCGTCCGGGCATTTTTATACACCCTTTTGCCATCCACTTTGATGGCGGAAAACACTGGCGGAATCTGCGAGATTTCACCTGTAAATTGTTCAAAAACAACTTTTTGCAACAAATCGTCAGTCAGGTGGCCGGCAGGAAAAACGGCATCCACCGGTTTTTCCAGATCGTAGGAGGCGGTCGTGGCCCCAAACGTGATCGTGCCGGTGTATTCTTTTTCCAGCGCCTGGAGCGACTCGATCCGTTTGGTGTATTCGCCGGTGCAAAGCACGAGCAAGCCGGTCGCCAGGGGGTCGAGGGTGCCGGCATGACCGATTTTGATCCTTTTGATGCCGAGGCGGCGCGACAGGAGGTAGCGCACCTTGTTGACCACGTCGAAGGAGGTCCAGGCAAGCGGTTTGTCCACCAGCAAAACGGCGCCTTTGGGGTATTCCGAAGGGAAGGGGTCGCCGGGAGAAAGTAGCGTCACAATACGTTGTTTGACAGGTAAAACGGTAATAATTGCGCGCAAAGATCAGGATTTGATCAATGGGCAGGCTTTGCTGCACAAATTTCCCTGGCGCACCAAAAGCCAATAAGCGCCGGCGGCGACAGCCGGGTGCGGACGAATGACAGTATCCATCTCGACCAAAGGCTGCTCCAGTACGGTATTGCCATGCGCGTCCAGCAGCACGGCCCGGGCATTTCCGGGTTGAAAAGCAGCATTCGGCGGCAGTTTTACGTGAAATTCGTGTTGAAAACAGTTCGGATACACGTCGATTTCCGAAGCGTCCGCGACTTGTTTCGTTGCTACGAAGCCGGGCGTCAGGGCAATGTCGAGCGTAGTGACCTGCCCGTTTTGCAAGGGTATGCCGTCGAGGGTTTGCGGCAAATAGCCCGGCTTTTCGGCCAGCACGGAAAAGGTGCCGGCCTGTCCGTTGCCGGTTTTGTAGCTGCCGTCGGCGCGGCTGGTGTCGGCATTCAACGTGTTCAAAATGAATATTTTGGCTCCGTTGATCGGCGCTCCGCTTTGCGCGTCGGTCACGTGGCCTTCGAGCCATGCCGCATGTTGGTAAGCAGGCTGGTACACAAACAGGCCTTCGTTTTTGGCCGTGGCGAAAATGATGCCCGACGGCAGGTAGGGGTCGGCGTCCCACACCAGCGAGTTGCCCAGTGAGGCCCAGGCGGTTTCAATCAGGTTGTCGGGCCGGCTGGCATCCACTATCGTGAGCTGGCCACCGTAGGAGGGGTTGATGAGAAAATCGTTGAGTACCCGCACGTTGTGCACCTCTTTGTTGGGGTAAACGCTGGGGTAGTATTTGTCGAGCAGGGTGATATTGTTCAGGTCGCTGACGTCGAAACTTCCGAGCGGGGCATTGCTTTTTTCATCGGTGGTAAAAAGGATCTGGCTGTTGTCCGACAACCAGCTGTTGTGGTTGAAAGCGCCCGGGGTGGGGGTGCTGGTCAGCGGGGCCGGCGCGCTTTTGTCCGATACGTCGATCACGGTGAACTGTCCCGCGTAGATTTCGCTGCTCCAGAGCGTATCGCCGCGGATATAGCCGTCGTGCACGTAAAAATTGGTGTACAAGCCTGTGATTTGCGGATTCCAGGGGTCGCTCAGGTCGGCGATGACGGCGCCGTTGGTGACCGTACTGCCACCAAACACGTAGAGCCAGCCGTCGGTAGCGGCCACTGTATGGCTGCGTTGTACCTGATCGAGGTATGCGCCGTCGCCTTTCCAGACTTTCCAGCTCACGGAGTCGGGCAGTTCGCGCAGGTTCACGATGGTAATGCCGCTGCCCGGCGCTTCGGAGCCGACGTAGGCGTAGCCCGACCATGTTTTAACTTCCCGCCAGTTGCTGCTGATACCAGGCACGGAAAAACGTTCCACGGGCTGGGCAGGATCGGACAGGTCAACGATGCTGAGTCCTTTGCTGGTGCCTACAAGCGCCCATTCGCCGCCACTGCTGTCAACGTGGTGCCAGCAGCCGGCCAGAGTGGCGGAATCGTAGGGCAGGTGCCCGAGCAGCTGGAGTTGCGAAAAAAGGAGAAACGGGGTGAGGAGAAAGACGGACAGCGTAAGTAGTCTGGTCATGCAGAGCCTAGTTTTTTTTAGGCAATTTAATGGTAAATGTGGCGCCTTTGCCCGGTTCCGAGCGTTTGACAAAAATCTTTCCCTGGTGATATTGTTCAATGATCCTTTTGGAAAGCGAAAGGCCAAGGCCCCAGCCCCGGGTTTTGGTGGAATAGCCGGGTTTGAAAACTGTTTTAAAGCGATTGGCGGGGATTCCCTTGCCGGTGTCGCTGATATCGACGCAGGCGAAGCCTGGTTCTTCATACACTTTTACGCTGATCCGGCCAGTGCCGTCTTCCATGGCATCGATAGCATTGCGCAGGAGGTTTTCGATTACCCAGTCGAAGAGGTGGGAATTCACCCTTACGGGTTGCTCAGGGGAGTCAGCTGAGCTCGGAAACTCCAGCACCACTTTGCGCGGGGTGCGGGGCTGCATGTAATCGCGGCATTTTTCCAGTTCGCTGTAAAGATTGACCGTTCGGAGTTCCGGCTTGGCGCCGATTTTTGAAAAACGGTCGGCAACGAGTTCGAGGCGGGTCACATCGTTGCGCAGCTCGTCGAGCATTTCGACGTTGGCTGGGTTGTCTTCATTGACGGCCTTGAGCGTTTCGACCCACCCGATAATGGCGGTGATGGGGGTGCCCAGCTGATGCGCAGTTTCCTTGGCCATACCGAGCCAGACCTGGTTTTCTTCGGCCCGCCGGGCGGCGCTGAAACCCATATACCCGAGCACGACGAACAGACTGATCAGACCCAGTTGAACAAAAGGAAACCAGTAGAGCCAGTTGAGCAGATAGGAGTGCGAATACACGAGATAATTGCGGAAATAGGGCGGGGCCGATACTTCTATGGTGTCGGCGCCGGCAGCGACCATGCGGGTCAGCTCCTGCCGGATGATGCTTTTATCGAGTGAGTCGGAGTTGTCGCGCAGGTTGCGGTACTCGATAATGTTCCAAGCATCGTCGAACAGCACGACGGGGATGGTGGTATTCTGCCGGATGATGAGGTTGTGAAGCGTAATGTCGCAATTGTACTGCGACGTATCCATGTTGGTTTTGGCAATACTGCGCAGCGATTCGGCGAATTGTTCGGCCTGCTGATGTTCGCGGTCGGCGAGCTTTTGGGCCAGATAGCGGGTATATAACAGAGAAACGACTATGATAACCATCCCGCCGACGGCCAGGTACCATTTCCAGTGTGATTTACGTGCGTAGATGTCTGAAGCCATGCGCTTGCCGGTTTGATCAGCAGGATGCAAAGGAAATAAATGTAGATTTGTAAAACGAGCGGCGAGAAGTTTTCGCACACAAAGTTTTGAAAATCAGCACCCGGAGGGCCTGAGTTTGCCAGAATCTCAATTTTGTTTAACTTTATTCGTCAAAATCTTAAACAAAAGAACGGCAGACTGGTTTTTTCAACCATCTTTGTTCGACGGGCAGTTTCACGACCTGTTGGCCGTATGAAACGACAAGTTTTGCCCGGCGAGATTCAATAGAAAACGAATTCTAAACCTTATTGCCGCTATGGCCAAAAAAGTAATTGTGATCGGGGCCGGGTTTTCCGGGTTGTCTGCTGCCTGCAACCTCGCGGCGGAAGGGTTTGAGGTGACTATTCTGGAAAAGAACGAGCAGACCGGCGGCCGTGCGAGACAATACCAGGCACAGGGTTTTACATTCGACATGGGGCCCTCGTGGTATTGGATGCCCGATGTTTTCGACCAGTTTTTTGCCCGATTTGGCCGAAAAGCAGCCGATTACTACCAGTTGGAGCGCCTCGATCCTTCGTATCGGATTTATTTTGGTCCTGGCGATCACCTGGATGTGCCCGCCGGAATGGCCGAACTGGAAGCGATGTTCGAGCAACTGGAGCCAGGCAGCACAGCTTCGTTGCGCAAGTTTTTGCAAGAAGCCGCGTACAAATACCAGGTCGGCATGAATGAATTCGTGCACAAACCCGGTCATGGATTGCTCGAATTCGCCGATTGGCGGGTGATCAGCAGCATGTTCCGGATTCAGATGTTCACCTCACTTTCGAAACACGTCAAGAGTCTTTTCCGCAACGAACGGTTGATCAAATTACTGGAATTTCCGGTGCTGTTTCTCGGCGCTACACCCGAAAAAACGCCGGCCTTGTACAGCCTGATGAATTACGCCGACCTGGCGCTGGGCACCTGGTACCCGCGGGGCGGCATGTACAGGATTGTGGAGGCAATGACCCAGCTCGCGCAGACGCTGGGAGTAAAAATCGTGTTGAATACCGAAGTGGCTCATATTCGCACCGAAAAAAGTCGCACGACCGGCGTTGTGGCCAAAAACGGAACGATTTATCCTGCCGATGCCGTGGTGGGTTCGGCCGATTATCACCACGTGGAATCCGAATTGCTTGCTCCCGAAGTGCGCAATTATTCTTCTTCGTACTGGAAATCACGGGTTATGGCGCCTTCCTGCCTTATTTTCTACGTGGGCGTCAGCAAGCGGCTCAACCGTCTTTTGCACCACAACCTGTTTTTCGATGAAGATTTCGGACGGCATGCCAGGGAGATCTACGAGACCCCGCAATGGCCCGAACGCCCCCTCTTCTACGTCAGCGCGCCTTCCAGGACCGACCCGACCGTAGCCCCCGAGGGCTGCGAAAACCTCTTCATCCTGTTGCCGGTAGCTCCCGGGCTGGAGGATACGCCGGCCATACGCGAGCATTATTACAACCTTGTGATGCAACGTCTTTCCCTGCTGACGGGCGAACGCATCGGCGAGTCGGTCGTGTACCGCCGTGCCTACGCGCACAGCGATTTTGTGCGCGACTATCATGCTTTTAAAGGCAATGCTTACGGTCTGGCCAATACGCTTCGGCAAACGGCTTTTCTCAAGCCCAAGCTGCGCAACAAAAAAATTCCCAACCTCTATTACACAGGCCAGCTGACCGTGCCGGGGCCGGGTGTGCCGCCTGCGATCATCAGCGGGCAGGTTGTAGCCCGGGAAGTCGCGCTTGCTCTGGCCGGGTAATCTGCTCTGTTTTTCAAATAATTGTCGTCTTCTTCATCACTTAATTTGCAGACCATGAATCACTTTGCGTTGTTTAACAACACCTGTTTCGAGTGCAGCAGCCTGATTACGCGCCGCTACTCGACTTCGTTTTCGCTGGGGATTCGTCTGTTTTCCCCGCGCTTTCGCGCCCCGATTTGCGGCATTTACGGATTCGTGCGCTTTGCAGACGAGATTGTGGACACTTTCCATGATTATCCCAAAGCCGAACTGTTCGAACGTTTTCGTCGTGACACCTGGCAGGCTATCGAAGACGGGATAAGCCTCAATCCGGTGCTGAATGCCTATCAGCAGGTGGTGCATCAGTACGGAATCGAGCCTGAACTCACCGAGGCATTTTTGAAAAGTATGGAAATGGATTTGCACAACATTGCCTACGACAAGGCTGGCTACGACGAGTATATCTACGGCTCTGCCGAAGTGGTCGGGCTGATGTGCCTGCGTGTTTTTTGCGAGGGAGATGAAGCAAAATACCAGTCGCTTAAGGATGGCGCCCGCCGCCTGGGCGCCGCTTTTCAGAAAATCAATTTCCTGCGCGACATCCGCAGCGACTACGACGATCGCGGACGGGTTTATTTCCCCCAGGTTGATTTCCGGTACTTCGACAACGAGCAAAAACGCGAAATCGAAGCCGATATCAAGGAGGATTTCGACGCGGCGCTCGACGGAATCCGGCGCCTGCCGCGCGGTGCGCGCCTGGGAGTTTACCTGGCTTACAAGTATTACACGCAGTTATTTGCCAAAATCAAAAACGCTCCTGCTCAAAAAATCGCACAACAGCGTTTTCGGGTATCGGACAAGCGGAAAGTGTACCTGTTGTTCAGTTCGGCGCTTCGGCACAGCCTGAATACCTTGTGATCGTTCAGCGCACAAACCTGATATCGACCGTGAGCGGCCGCCGTCCGGGCGTCCATTCCCATTCGTTGATCAGGCGAATGGCTTCCTGATCGCATCCGTAGCCCAGGCTTTTCATGATCTGGAAATTATAGGGGGCGCCGTTGTTGTCGACGGCAAACTGGAGCCTCACCGTACCTGAAACATTGTTGTTGCGCGCTTCGGCGGTGAGTCGGGCGTTTTGCCGCAAATACTCGCTGAACTCATCCCAACCTTTGACGGGTTCGGGTTGTTCGTTTGCGGTGTCGAGTTTGCGCACCGCGGACATATCCGGCCTGGTGTCGGTATTGAACGTGTCTGCCTCCTGTCGATTGGCCTTTTTGGCTTTGTCGGTGCTTGTTGCCACGGGCGGAGAGGCTGGCGCGCCGGCAGGAGCCGATGCTGCTGGAACAGGTTTGCTGCTTAGTTCGGCCGGCGAAATCTGTTCTTCGGATGTTGCCCTGGTTTCAGTCGTCATCGCCAGATCGTCTTGTACTATGTCAGGCTGTGCGGGCGCCTGTTTGCCTGCTGCCCGATTGACGGCAGGGGGCAGGTACTCTGCCTCGGGGGCAGGGGTGTTTTGGGCAAGGCCGGTGTTTTTTTCTTCGTTTGCGGGAGCGGGTGCAGCAGGTTGCGGCGTTTCTGTGGCTTTGTCGGGCGTTACGCTTGCGATCGGCTGGTCGGGCTGCGGGCGCCAGGGCGCGAACCACCACACCGCGACGATCAAAAGCGCCAGCGCTGCCGCGGCAGCCATCCATTGAGGGAAAATAAAGACCCGTCCGTGCGGCTTATGGCCCAGCAATTTTTCACGAAGCAGGCCCAGGCGCCTTGCATGGTCCGCTTCGGGCAGCGCCATCAGCCCTTCCCAGGCTTCACGGCGAAACTCGTCCGCGTCCGTGAGGGCATACAGCTCCTGCTCGTCGTTGCGGGTGAAATTGCCCTGCATCCAACGGTCCAGCAGTTCCAGAAAACGTTCGTCGTCCTTTCGGACAGTAGGGTTCATTGCAGTGGTCGGGTTGGTCATGGCGGTTTGCCGGGGGCTGCCGGGTTTTAATCCGGAATCAGTTCACGACATGCCGTGTATTCCTTGTTTTTCGAGGCAAATTCGGAGGTTTCGGCGGCCGTTTTGTATGTAGGAGCGCACCTTGCCTACTTCTTCGGTAATCAGGTCGGATATTTCCTTGTACGATTTTTCTTCATAATAAAACAAAACGACGCTTTTGCGCTGTTGTTCAGGCAGTTCGTCGAGGCATTTTTGGACCGGCCCCGGCCCGGCATCGGGCAGTTCGACTTCAAAACCGGGTTCGACGGCGTCGTAGCGAACCATGTCTTCCGGGGCGTGCAGGTCGGTGGGGCGGCGCTGGTTTTTGCGCCATTCCATCAGGCAATGGTTGCGCGCCAGTACGTACAGCCAGCCGCGGAAGGATTCGACCCGGTGGTCTTTGGCCTTGCGAACCAGTTCTTCGTAAATCGCCATCACGGCGTCCTCGGCTTTTGCAGGGTCGCGCATGATTTTGAGGCAAACGCCATACACCATTGGCATATAGCGCTCGTACAACATACCCAAATGCCGCGTATCACCGCTGGACACATACTGTTCCAGCAGATGTTCATCACTCCGGTGTTCCGGCGGATTTTGGCGGAATAATTTCAGCATCGGCAAATGCGGGCGAAAAGTCCCGCCAAAAGTATGGCAGGAGGATGCTTGCAAGGGTTGTATTGCATAAAATTCGGAAAGTTTCTTTGCTCAGGGGCAAAGCCGCATCACCGTGATGCTGCCATTGCCGGGCGTGAGCCAGCGCACCTGTACGGAGGCGCTGCCCTGGCCGCTCAGGATTTCGCCGCCGCTGGCCATCCAAAGGTAGCTGTTGCCCGGCAGGGCGGGTACGGAATAGGTGTAAATACCGTCTTCACAAACCGTTTCGCCGCCGCTGATATCCGGTATGAAGGCGTGGTCGAACAGGTGTTTTTCCAGAAAAACCTGCACCGCTAGGGCCAGTGTATCGGCAAACTGGCGTCGGTTGGCCCAGGTATCGCGTACGCCGGCGTAGTAACACTCGATTTGCACGGCCTCGATGGCGCCCCCCTGTGAGGAGCCGTGGCGATAGGTATTGTAGCCGCCGTTGAAATAAGGCTCTCCGGCCAGCGGAGCCGGGTCGGCGGCGCTGGGTACAGACGGGTAGCCGGCGGCCTGCAACAGGGTGCCCAGTGCGAAAGAGTCGCGCAGCAATTGGGCGTGTTTGTACTGGTGCAGATTGTTTTCGGCGAGGCGCCGGATGCTGCTTTCCTGTACGTAGGCGGGCAAATTGAGCGAGTCGTCGGGTTTGCGCAATTCGGCGCCGCTGAGCAGATACCCCAATTCGAGGCGCTGGATCGTGTGGGCATGGCCGTGCAAATCGATAAAAATGCCCCTGCCGTACGTGGCCACGACGGCGTTTTTGGCCGAATCGATGAATTCGTGGTAATCGTACCAGGCCTGTTCGGCCAGCGGGTTGCCGCAGGCAGCCTCGGGCAGGTCGCGGTTGGCGTCGAGTTTTCGGCGGGCCAGGCGATTGATGATCAGGTGCGGGTAGCATCCGAAGCGCATTTGAATAGCCGTGTCGAGCTGGCGGCTCAAGGCCTGGGTGTTGGCGTCGTTGAGCGTAACGGCGTCGGGGCAAGCGCGGTCGGGGATGGCCGCCGGCGTTTTATCGCCGCCGTGCGGCGCACTGATGATGATGGGCAGGTTGCCGGCCCGGTACTCGACATAGCTGTTGGCGCCGAAATAGGTTTGGCCGGGGGAGAAGGATTGGGCTGTCAATTTCCCGCTTAGCCAGCAAGGCATCAGCAGGATAGCGCACAGGAGAAAGTTGTTGAAAAGACGGATGTACATACCTGACTTTTATTCAAAACACCCCGGCGCTCCCCCCGGCTGCGTCGGGTCGAACTCCCCGTTGCCGTTGTTCTGACTGTTGAACTGGCACCCGTCCACCTGCGACTTCGGAAAACCTTTGTCGCCACAAGGGAAGGCGCAGGCAGATCCTTCGAGGGTTTTGACTTGCCCGTCGTACAATTTGGCGACCAGGGTGTAGTCAAAACTGCCTTCATAGCGGGTTCCGCCGGACGTCAGTCCGTTCCAGCCATATCGGGTGTCGCTGGGGTAAAAATGCTCGAACAGGAAAAGGCGGTTGCCTTTGGAATCTTTACCTTCAAAAGAGACGATTTCAACTACTGCGAAGTTGCTGAAGACCATGAAGAGGTCGTTGATGCCGCTGTCGTCGTACACCAGAATATTGGGCACATAGATCAAAGCTTCGGTGGCGAGGCTGTCAGGATGTGCAGGGCCGTAGTTGAGTGTAATGCGGGCAGAAAGTCCGGGATTTTCGCAGCAGGCGCAATATTTTTTGTCTTTGCAGGCGAAGAAGGGCAGCAGCAGGAGAACAGGAAGGTAACGGTGCATGGTATTTTTTCAGAAAAGGTAAGTGAATTTCGTCGCCGAGCGCTGCCGGAAATAAAGGGGGCGCAAAAGGTACTTCCCCCCTTTGCGCCCCTTGACAGGTTGGCCGGCTGGCGGCTCACGCCACAATATTCACAATCCGCCCTGGCACAACGATGATTTTTTTCACGGCCCCGCCGCCCAGATTGCGCTGAACGAACTCCTGGGCCAGTACCACTTGTTCCACTTCGGGAGCGGGGGTGCCGGCGGGCACTTCCACGTTGCCGCGCAATTTGCCGTTGATCTGAACGGGGTACACCACCGTGTCTTTCGCCAGGTGGGCTTCGTCGAGGGCCGGCCATTGAGCGGCGCATACCGAATCGTTGTGTCCCAGGCGGTGCCAGAGTTCTTCGGCCACGTGCGGGGCAAATGGGGCGATCAGCACGACCAGCGGTTCGAGAATGGCCCGTTTGTTGCATTTCAGGCTGCGCAATTCGTTGGTAGCGATCATGAAATGACTTACGCAGGTGTTCATCGAGAAGCGTTCGATGTCGTCGCTGACCTTTTTGATCGCGGTGTGCAAAATCCGCAATTCGTCGCGGTCAGGCTCGGCCTCGCTCAGCTGGAAGGCGCCGCTTTTTTCGTCGAAAAACAGCCCCCAGAATTTGCGCAGAAAACCCGAAACGCCGGTGATGCCCTTTGTGTCCCAGGGTTTGGCGACTTCGATCGGGCCCAGGAACATTTCGTACATGCGGAAGCAGTCGGCGCCGTACTGTTCCACCATGTCGTCGGGATTGACGACGTTGAACTTGGATTTGGACATTTTCTCCACCTCCGAACTGCAGGTAAACTGCCCTTCGGCGTTGAGTTTGAAGTTGGCGCCGGCAAACTGCATGGTTTTGCGCGCCCGCTCGATGTCGAGCTGGTCGTTGTCGACCAGACTGATATCGACATGCAGTTTGGTGAGGCTGTCGGGGCTGTATTTGCCCGTCAGGTCATGAGAAACGAACAGTTGTTCGGAGCGGGGTTGTTTGTCGGCCACGAAATAGGGTTCGCGGCTGTTGAGCGCGCGGCGGATTTTTTCAGCCGTCGTTTCAGGTTCGTTGATGGAATCGGCCAGTTCTTCGTTGTACAACACGAGCAGGCGTTTGCCGTCGGAAGCGGCGGCGGCGCGGATGCGTTCGATCTTGTCGGTCTGTTTGTACGAGACCACCTCGATAACCAGGTCGTTGCTTTCGAAGGCAAAATCGTATTTGTACTCTTCTTCCACATTCGAGGCCGGCACCTGAATGGGGCCGTTTTCTGCAAAGAAGGGTTGCAGCACCTTGATCCACACATATTGCTCGAAAAACTGCTCTTTGGCGCGGAACACAAAACTTGAACGGCCCTGGATCATGCCCTGATTGACCAGTTTGCGGGCGTATTCGCGCTCGGGCACCAGGCCTAGGTCGAACAGAAAATGGTTCCAGAAACGGCTGTACAACAAATGGCCGGTGGCATGTTCGGAGCCGCCGATGTAAAAATCGACCTGTTTCCAGTAGCGGATGGCGTCCTGACCGGCAAATGCCTGCTCGTTTTGGGGGTCCATGTAGCGGTAAAAATACCACGACGAGCCGGCCCAGCCGGGCATGGTGCTCAATTCGTATTCGTACTGGCCCTTGTATTTCCAGCCTTCGGCGCGACCCAGCGGCGGCTCGCCCGTTTCGGTGGGCAGGTATTTGTCCACCTGTGGCAACAGCAAGGGCAGTTCTTGGTCATCGATCAGGCATGGCACGCCGTCTTTCCAGTATGCCGGCACGGGTTCGCCCCAGTAGCGCTGGCGGCTAAATACGGCATTGCGCATTTTGTACTGCACCTTGGCCTGGCCCAGGTTGTTCTCCTGCAACCAGGCGATCAGGCGGGGCATAGCCTCCTGATAGCTCAATCCGTTGATAAACCCGGAATTGACGTAGCAGCCTTCCTTGGTGGGATCGGCGGCTTCTTCCAGGTTCTGCTGCGCATCGAGGATGGGAACGATGGGCAGTTTGAAGTGTTGGGCAAAATTCCAGTCGCGCTGGTCGCCGCTCGGCACGGCCATCACGGCGCCGGTGCCGTATCCGGCCAGCACGTAGTCGGCGATGTAAACAGGTATTTTCTCGCCGTTGAAAGGATTGATGGCGTAGGCGCCGGTAAAGGCGCCGGTTACTTTTTTCGTTTCGGCCATGCGTTCGATGTCGGAACGGGAAGCAGCCCAACGTATATAACCTTCTGTTTCAGTACGTTGTGCATCGGTGGTCAGTTGGCCGACCAGTTCGTGTTCGGGCGCCAGCACCATAAAAGTGGCGCCGAAGATAGTGTCGAGGCGGGTTGTGAACACCTCGATTACGGCATCCGGATGCCCGTCGACGGCAAAGCGCACCGAGGCGCCCTGCGAGCGGCCGATCCAGTTGCGTTGTTGTTCCTTGATCGACTCGGGCCAGTCGACGGTGTCGAGGCCGGCCAGCAGGCGGTCGGCGTAGGCCGTGATGCGCATGGCCCACTGTTTCATGCGTTTGCGCTCCACGGGGAAGCCGCCGCGCTCGCTCACGCCGTCTTTTACCTCGTCGTTGGACAACACGGTGCCCAGGGCGGGGCACCAGTTGACGAAGGATTCTTCCGGGAAGGTCAGGCGGTATTTCAGCAGCAGGTTTTGCTGCGCCGTTTCCGACAGGGCCTTCCATTCGGTAGCGCTGAAAGCGGGCGTGTCTTCATCACAGGCCGCCTGAACGCCGGCATTGCCGTGATGTTCGAAATGGCTGACCAGTTGGCTGACGGGCAGGGCCTTGTCAGCGGCTTTGTCGTAATAATGTTCGAACAGGCGCATGAAGATCCACTGCGTCCAGCGGTAGTAAGTCGGGTCGCTGGTGCGCACTTCGCGGCTCCAGTCGAAGGAAAAACCGATATTGTCGAGCTGGCGGCGGAAGGTGGCGATATTCTGGTCGGTGGTGATGGCCGGGTGTTGGCCGGTCTGGATGGCGTATTGTTCGGCAGGCAACCCGAAAGAGTCGTAGCCCATCGGGTTGAGTACGTTGAAACCGCGCAGGCGTTTGTAGCGGGCCAGGATATCCGAGGCGATGTACCCCAGCGGGTGCCCGACGTGCAGGCCGGCCCCGGAAGGGTAGGGGAACATATTGAGCAGGTAAAATTTGGGCTTGCTGTTGTCGTTCAATACTTTGTACACCTGGTTCTCCTGCCACCAGGTACGCCATTTTTGTTCGATGTCGCGCGGGTTGTAGTCCATTGAAAGATGCCGGAAATTGGAAATTCGTAAAGGAGCAAAGTACCGCCCCAATGATTGTTTTGAGAAGCGGCAAAATTAGGTCTTTTAGGGGAATTTAATTTTAGATGAGGCTAATGCATGCAGGATTAAACTTTACGGGCCGCTTCAATCGTTCCAGCAACCATGAAAAATTTTGGAGTCTTTCTTTTGTGGGGGGCAGTGGCTTTGGCCGCCTGCCGCCAGCCGCAGGCGCCTGCCCGGGTGGAAAGCGCTGCGATTGCCGAACCCGAACCGCTCCCGACGCCGGGGCCGAGGGCATTTGTCGAGATCGATACCCAGTTTTTTCCCCGTTCGGAGCGCGCTTTTTGGCAATGGCGATTCAACGGCTGCCTGGTCGATGCGGCGCGATTGCGCCAGGCAGTACCCGTCAGGGAAGGGCTCGACACGGTGATCGTGTTGAACAGCCGCGCGCACAGAGACAGCCTTTTGTTGATCTGCGACCTGCGAGCGGATTCGACCTACACGCTTTCCTACAACGACTGTTGCAATGATTTTTACCTGCGGTCAAACACCCCGGACAAGCCGGACTCGGGGCAACAGGTTGATTTTCAATTAAAAAACGCGACAGGCCAAAAGCGCTGGCTGGGATGTTTGGGCAATACGGCCATTCTGCTCCGGCCCGGAAAACACAATACACTGACCCACGACCGGACGCACAGTCCCATGTATTCCAACCGTTTTCTGCTCAGGGTTGTGCCCTATGTGCCGGCTGATCTGGACACGACCCTGTACACCCTGGTCGATAGCAGCGACGGCCGCGAACTGGGCGGTTTTTCGTTGGCGGAAAAAGACCGTTCGACAGGGGTGTGGTTTACCTTTCTGCATGCCGACCACATCCGTTTGTCCTACGATGTTAAAAGAAGGATTTATACCCTTAAAAAGATGTAGCGGGCCGTATGGCGGCCAGTTCGGCACGTTTTTTTCTTACAAATCATCATTTACCATAATTTTTCCCTCTAATCGATCCATGCGGACCCTCGTCGCCTTCCTCCTTTTTTGTTCTCCTCTTTGCGTCGCTGCGCAGGAACCTTCCTCGTCCGATGCGACCGTCGTGACGCCGCCTGCCGGCATCGACACCTTCGATTTTGACTTTTGGGGCAGCACCCTTTGGGATATGGACCGTGCGGTGCAACAGCTGCGCGACCCTTTGTCCAATCGCCTGCTGGCCGTGCGCCGCCGCTTTGCCAACGGCAATGTATCCGACGAATACCTGCGGGTGGAAGACCGCAACTGGCTGTTTCTGGCTTACGACAGCATCGAACCTGCCCGCCTGATCGCCCGCGGGCTTTACGCCGCGCCGCCGGATTACTGGCTGGTCGATACCAGCGTGACTTTCGACCCGGAGAGCTACGACGAAACCTATTACCTCCGTTTTGCCCCTGCGTCGTCGAAATCGGGCGCCTGGATGGAAGAAGACAGCCTGGGTTTTATCTGGACCGGCGAATATGAAGACGGTGAACGGGTCGGGTTGTGGGAGCGATCCAACCGCCGCGACCCGCAGTACGATTTGCGCGGTTACATTTACGAAGACGGCGAAATTGACCGCGACACCTTGCTCAACCTCGCCCTCGCTACCGACCCGGAAGCGATCGTGCCCGTGCTGTGTGCCGGAGAAGTGCCCGGGCAGCCCGGCGGAATGGTGGAGCAAACCACGAGCGGGGGGCTTTGGCGGCTGTGTTCGGTTGTCGGCGAAACGCCCACCCGGACGACCTGGACGCTTGTCAGCGCCGACTACGCCGGCGAGCAAACCTGCCTGATGCAGACCTGGGGTTCCTATCTCTTTTTACCCGACCGTACGCTGATCTGGGGTTTGCCCGACCGGCACGGCACCACCCGCGAGGTAGGGCATTGGGAAATCCTCGACGGCAACCAGATCCTGTTTTCGCTGCCCAAACAAGGCGAAAAATGGTTTCGGTTGAAATACCTGCGCGACGGCGAATTGATCATGGAAGAGCTGAAAAACTGAGGCCAAACGGCAGCAGAGGCGCCTGAAAATGTATCTTGCAGGTATTTCACGGAAAAATCCTGTTTGCGTCATGGTTGGCTATCGCTGTTTTTTCGCCCTTGTATTCTCCCTGTTTGTTGTCGGAATTGTAGCACAAACGACTTCTCCCTGGGCCCGCCCGGGCCTGCGGATCGGCGCTGCGCACTTCAATTTTTACGACGGAACTGCCAACACCAGCTTCCTCTATGCCGGCGATACCGTGCTTTGCGGTACCCCCTTGCGTCGTTATGAAACAATATACGGCTGGCCGGTGTATCTGAGAGAGGACGGCGGCAAATTGTACATCCGTTATCAGAACGATTTGTGCAACGATATTTCCTTGCTGTACGATTTTGACCTTGTCGTCGGGCAGTCGTTTCAGGGAAATTCATCTCCGCTGCTTAAAGTGGAGGAAACTGGCCAGGTTACCCTGCTCAACGGCGAAAGCCGCCGCTGGATCAGGTTGAAAGAGCCATACAACGGCTATTTTGTCGAATGGATAGAAGGCATCGGCGACATCGACCGCGGATTGATCCCTAACTGGTACGACTTCGAGGGATACGATATATTCACCTGTGCACGCGATGCCTCCGGCGATCTTTGGATGGCGCCCGGCGCTTCGGCAGCATTGTGCGATTCGTTGAGTTGTCCTTTGCCAAAACCTGCATTTGTGGTAGCCGACAACGACGGCGTCACCGTGAATTTTTTGAATACGAGCCGCGACGGCGACAGCTGGCTCTGGGATTTCGGCGACGGCAATACCTCGACCGACTGGAATCCGCAACATACCTACCTGGCGCCTGGCTGTTATGATGTGTGCCTGAGTCTTTCGTCGCCTTGCCTGAGTCAGGTGGCCAAAACCTGCCACCCCGTCGCGATCGATCAGGAACGCCGCTGGAAAAAACTGCCTTTCCCGGGCTCCGATCAGGGCGCCTTGCTGGCCGTGTCGTTTCCGCATCCCGACACAGGCTGGGTCTTGCAGTCGAGGCATATCTGGAAAACAACCGACGGCGGCCAGCACTGGATGGAACAAAACTACCCGCCCAACCCGCCGGGCGTCACCCGCACCCTGCTCAATCTGAATATGACCACCCCCCAACTGGGTATCATCACCGCCGGCAATTATGTGAGCGGCCCCGGTACTTCACCCCTGGAGAGCAGCATTCTGGTGACGACCGACGGCGGCCTCAGCTGGCAGGATCGCAACCCGGGTGATCATGCTTTTATCTTCGACGGCGCGCTGCGCACCGACGGGCGCGGTTATGCCACGCATGGCTTCGGAAGTATGCTGACCACCAATGACTACGGCGCAAACTGGACCGAGCTGCTCTTTCCTACGCCTTTTTTACTGATTCAAACCCTGCTTTACTGGCAAAACGACACCATTGTCGGCAGCGGCCAACTGGGGCTGGCGCCCAATTACACCCCTGCCATTGTTCGTTCGTTCGACGGGGGCAATACCTGGAATTACACGCTGTTCCCCGACTGGAACGGCGGGTTACGCAAAGGATATTTTACATCCGGATCGAACGGATGGCTGAACGGCGAGGTTGGTAGCCTGTGGTTTACCGACGACGCGGGACAAAGCTGGAACAACTACGGCTATGTCGATGCCGGCAATGCGCTGGACGTGCAATTTGCCGACGCGCAAAACGGATGGGCCACAGGCGGCGGCGGACTGGTGTTGCATACCGCCGATGGCGGCGCCAGCTGGGTGCGCGAAAATTGTGGTTTTGAAGACGTGCTCACAGATGTGGATGCGGTGTCTCCTGAACTGGCCTATGCTGTGTCGAACGGCGGAGAGGTGTTTGTGTATTGCACCGGCTCCTGTATGTCGGTGATTAAAAGCCGCTCGAACCCTGTGGCTATGGTCTCGCTTCAGGTCAGTCCGAACCCTGCTGCGGAGTCGTTTAAAGTGGACATCCCGCAAGCGGGCCGCCTCCTGCTGTGCGATGGATTGGGTCGGGTTGTCTGGACCTCGGCAGTCTCGGCCGGCGAGCAAACGGTGCCTGCAGGCGAGTTGTCGCCGGGTGTCTGGGTGCTTAAACTGAGCACGGAAAGCGGTGTGACCGGCGTGGCGAAAGTGTTTGTCGGAAGGTGATTTTTTATGGGTAAAAGGTGGTGTTTTTGGAAATATCGTGGAAAACGGCAGCAGATCGGCCCCCGTAATGAACGTGCCGGCCATGCAATCTGCTTATCTTTAAGTCGCCAAACATTTTTCACCCCCTTACCCTGCTCATCCAATGAATCGATTGCTTTTTACAAGTCTGCTGCTTGCTCTTTTTTCCCCGCTCTGGCTCTCCGCGCAGCGCACCATTACCGGCACGGTGACCGATTTTGACAGCAAACGCAACCGCCCCCTGGCCGGTGTGGCCGTTTCGGTGGAAGGCGCTGCCGCAATCACCCGTACCGATGAGGCCGGAAAATACACCCTGAAAGCGCCGGCCAATGCAAAAGCCCTGTTATTCAACCTGGGCGGCTATGCCTCCGTACGGGTCGAACTGACGACCAGCAACACCTACGACATCGCCCTCAAACGCAGCAGCCCGGCTCCCCGTCCCGAAGACGAAGACGATGCCCGGCTGACCCTGCTGCCGGTCGATACCATACCTGTCGCCCTCCTACTGAATACTTACGGGCAAATAGAGCTTTCCCAGGTATTGCAGTTTTCCTCTTCGCTTTTCAACAGCAACCGGCAGACCCTCGCCGGGGCGAGCGACCACGTCGATCCTGTGCAGCTCCGCGGCCTCGGCAGCGACCAGATGCTGGTGCTCGTCAACGGCAAACGCTGGCACCAGAGCGCCCTGGTGCATACGGGCCCGACGGCGCAGCGCGGCATGTCGCAGGGCTTCGATTGGGGCGCCATCCCTGCCTCGGCAGTGGAGCGTATAGAAGTATCGCGCGATGTGGCGCTCGGGCAATACGGCTCCGATGCGGTGGCGGGCGTCGTCAATATCATTTTGAAAAACAAACCTGGCGCGCTCGATGCGCAACTGTCGTACGGGCAGCGCATGACCACGTTCGACCGCGACTACGCCCTGTGGAAATACGGCGAGGCCGACCAGCCCGATGCCCGGGTGTCTGACGGGCAAACCGTTCACGCCGGCCTCCATTACGGCATTGATTTGGGCGAAAAAGGCCGTCTGGGCGTCAGCGGTGAGTACCTCAGCCGGGGTGCTACCGAACGCTCGGGCACGTACACCGGCAAAATTTTTTCCTTCAACGTCCAGGACTCGCTGATACTCGCGCAAACCGGCCGCAAGCGGGAAGAGTTTGTTCCGCACATCGGCGAAGCGCGCATGAGGGGCGGCGCAGCGCTGTTCGATCTGGATTTGAGTCTCACCGACGAGTGGCAATTTTACGCAGTAGGCAGTTTTTCGCAAAAAAACGGCCGCTCCACCGCGTTTTATCATTACCCGTCAGTTATTGAAAGCGAGGCGCAGGGTAGCATCTCTCTTGCCTTGCAGACCTATCCTTTCGGCTTTTTGCCGGAGATCAATTCCAGTAATCGCAACCTGGGCGCGAGCCTGGGCCTGCGCGGCAATGCGGGCGGATGGCTGATCGATCTGAGCAACACGACCGGCCACAACAAACTGGATTTCGACGTCGATCACACGATCAATTATTCCGAGTATGTCACGCAGACGCTTTCGCCGCAGACCAGCTTCGATGCCGGGGGCTTGCATTTGTTTCAAAATACCGCCCGTCTCGACGTGTCGCGGCAGATGGACAATGGCGCCGGCGTGCTTCATCTTGGCGCGGGCCTCGAGCACAGGATCGAACGCTACGGCATCCGCCAGGGCGAGTTGTACGCGTATTCCAATCAACAGCACCTGAACTTGCCCACGCTCGGTTCGCAGGGATTTACCGGTTTCGACGACAGCACAGGCACCCACGGGCGCAGCAGCATAGGCGCCTATCTGGCTGCCGATCAGCAGTTTGGGGAAACGTTCCGCGCAGGCGGCACCCTCCGTTTCGACCGTTATGCGGGCGCAGGAAATGCCCTGGGCGGCAAACTGATGCTTCATTACCGGCCAACGCCGGCGTTTTCTGTGCACGCTGCCGCCGGCCTCGGTTTTCGGGCGCCATCTGTTCAGCAGCGCTTCTTCAACCAGCCGGCCGAATTGTACTACTATAATTTCGATGTCGTTCCGCCGCCGGGCCGCAGCGGGATTTTTGCGAACAACGCCGAAGTAACCCAAATTTTCGAGGTCGGCGACCTCAAACCTGAAACATCGCTGGGCTTTTCCGCCGGCATTACGGTGCAGCCGGCCGACGGACTTGAGTTCACGCTCGATGCCTGGCAACTCTCCGTCAACGACCGCATGATCCTGACTTATTACCTCACCCAGGGCATCAACGGAGCAATTGATTCGGCCATGCTTGCGCTCGGCGCGCGGGAGGTCTCTTTCTGGGACAATGCCATCGACACCCGTTCCTTTGGGGTGGAGGCGGGTTTTTCATGGAAAAAAATGCTCGACGAACGGCAAAAACTTCAGTTGGGTTTGAATGCCGGCTGGAATCGCTCGAAAATCAAAACCGACGCGAACGGCCTTCCCGCGCTCCATCTGCCACAGATCGCGCAACAGAACGACCTGGCCTCCGCTTACTTCAACCTGTCGGACCAAAACCGCATTGAAGGCGCGCTGCCGCACATCAAACTGATCGCCTCGGCGGAATATGAATACGAGGGAATCGGCGCTGCACTCCGGGCCAGCTGGTGGGGCAGCACACAATACCGCGACCCCTTCGATGCGCGTGGCGACAACCTGTTCGGCGGCGGGGAGGTGGAGTTGCTGAATCAGGAATTCGGGTCGAAAACCCTGCTCGATCTTTCTGTTTTTTACACGTTTTCGCAAACAGTAAAAATTACGCTCGGGGCGCACAACCTGCTAGACGCCTACCCCGACCGGCATACCCATTCCCAAAATACCGCCGGAGGCTTGCTGGTGTACAATACCCAGGCGCAGCAATTCGGTTTTGCGGGCCGGATGTTGTTTGCAAGAGTCAGTTGTGCGTTTTGAGATAATCGATCTGATTGTTTAAACACAAAAGAGCGTTTGCCTAATTCTGGCAAACGCTCTTTTTGTTTAATCTTTTTGTGTGAATAGCGGAACCAAGTTAAACAAAACAGGTTCAGTATGTCCGGTTACTTATCACTATTCACCCAATCTTTTAGAACAATGAAACCAATTTTAAGCACTCTGCTATGCTGGATGCTGGCGATTGTCGGCGCGAATGCCCAGTTTGCACGGGTTCAGGTGATTCACAACGCACCCGACCCAACTGTTGACGTGTATGTCAATGGAAACCTGGCGCTCGACGACTTCACCTTTCGTTCGGCGACGCCTTTTCTGGACCTGCCGGCTTTTTTGCCCCTGACGCTTGAGATCGCTCCGGGCAACAGCGCTTCGGCAGCCGATGCCATTGCCTCGTTCAATGTTTCCTTTGAAGAAGGCAAAACCTATGCTGTGACGGCCTCGGGCGTTGTCGGCGGCACGCCGGCATTTACGCTGATTACCGATGATGCGGCACAGGAAACTGCTCCGGCCGGGCAGGTCGCTTTGAACGTCCTGCATGGTTCGCCGGACGCGCCCCCTGTCGATGTGGTAGTTCGCACGGGCGACAAAATTGTATCGAACCTTGCGTACGGTGAATTTACGCCCTACCTGACGGTACCTGCCGGCATTTATTATCTGGATATCAAGCCGGCGGGCAGCAACGACATCGTCGCGACGTACGAAGCCGATTTGAGCGGCCTTGGCGGGCAAGCCGTCCGGGTGCTGGCCAGCGGATATCTCGGCAGCGCGCCGGCGTTCGCATTGATCGCGGTACTCAGCGACGGCACCGTGGTCGAGCTTCCGGCCAAAGCGGTTGCCCGGGTACAGGTGATTCACAACAGTCCCAACCCGACGGTGGATGTGTATGCAAACGGCAATTTGTTCCTCGATGATTTTGCTTTCCGCAGCGCAACGCCTTTTGTTTATCTGCCGGCTGGGGTTGACATCAACCTGGGGATTGCGCCCGACAATTCAACTTCCGCAGCCGACGCCATTGCAAATTTTACAGTCAACCTGGAAAATGGCAAAACCTATATCGTGACGGCTTCTGGCATTGTAGGAGGCACACCTGGTTTTGACCTGATTATCAACGACAATGCCCGTGAAAAAGCCACGGAGCCGGGCAATGTGGATGTTGCTGTATTGCATGGTTCGCCCGATGCGCCGGCCGTCGATGTTGACGCTGTTCTGGTGGCCGACAATGTGATTACCAATCTTGCCTACGGTGAATTTACGGATTACCTGAACCTTCCTTCCGGAAAGTATGACTTCGCTGTGCGGCCCGCGGGCAACAGCACGGTGGTGGCCAGTTTCCGCGCAGATCTGAGCGGGCTTGGCGGACAGTCGGCTTATGTGTTCGCGAGCGGTTTGCTCGATGGAAACGCCGGCCCTTCGTTCGGCCTGTATGCCGCGCTGGCCAACGGCACGGTAGTGGCATTGCCGCTGACGCCCACCTCGCGGGTACAGTTGATTCACAACTCGCCCAGCCCGACGGTGGACGTGTATGCCGGCAATTCGCTGCTGGTCGATGATTTTGCCTACCGGACTGCCACGCCGTTTGTCGTCGTGCCGGCCGACCGGGATATTGCCATTGGTATCGCTTTGGGCAACAGCACTTCCGCCAACGATGCCATTGCCAGTTTTAATGTCAGTTTTGCCTCCGGCCAAACTTACGCAGTGACGGCTTCGGGGATCGTAGGCGACCCGAATACGCCTTTTACCCTCCTTGCGGATGCCAATGCCCGCGAAGCGGCGCTGTTGCCCTCGCAGGTGGATTTCAACGTACTGCACGGCTCGACCGATGCTCCGGCCGTGGATGTGGCCGTTGTGGGTGTCGGCGATGTGGTGACCAACCTGTCGTACGGCGAATTCACGCCCTACCTGTCTGTGGACCCTGCCAGTTACCTGGTGCAGATCAAGCCGGCGGGCTCGCCTGATGTGCTGGTGACCTACGAAGTGGACCTGAGCGGGCTGGCCGGCGGCGCGGCGCGTGTTTTTGCGAGCGGCCTGCTGAACGGCACGCCTGGTTTCGGCTTGTTCGCCGCCTTGCCCAACGGCACGGTGGTGGAATTTCCGGTGTACACCCCGCCGGTATTTGCCAGGGTTCAATTGATTCACAACTCCCCGTCGGCGCCTTTGGTCGACCTTTATATCAATGGCGACCTGGCGGTCAATGATTTTGCGTTCCGCAGTGCGACGCCGTTTGAAGATGTGCCGGCGAATACGCCTGTTACGGTATCGGTGGCTCCGGCTACCAGTAGTTCCGTCAACGACGCGATTGCCAGTTTCAACTTTAACTTCGATGCCGGCAAAGCTTACATTGTCACGGCTTCGGGTTTGATTGGCAACCCTGTTACGCCTTTCAGCCTGATTGTGAACGATAATGCCCGCGAAGCCGCACTCGATCCCGGGCAGGTGGATGTCGCTGTGTTGCATGGTTCGACCAACGCGCCTGCGGTGGATGTGGATGCGGTGTTTGTGGCCAACAATGTGGTGAGCAATCTCTCTTACGGTGAGTACACTGGTTATCTCAATTTGCCTCCCGATGTGTACGACCTGGCCATTCGGGCAGCGGGCAGTCCGGACGTGGCTGCAAGTTTCCGGGCTGATCTGAGCAGTCTGGCAGGCCAGTCGGCCTATGTTTTCGCGAGCGGATTTATTAATGGCGTGCCCTCGTTCGGCCTGTACGCCGCCTTGCCCAACGGTACGGTGGTGGCCTTGCCCCAAACGCCCGTCACCCGTGTGCAGATTGTTCACAACTCGCCCAGCCCGACCGTGGATGTGTACGCGGGCAACACGCTTTTGCTCGACAACTTTGCTTTCCGTACGGCAACGCCTTTTGTGACGGTACCTGCTGACCGCTCCATCAATTTCGGCATTGCCCTGGACAACAGTGCCTCGGCAGCCGATGCTATTGTCAGCTTCCCGGTCAGTTTCGAGTCGGGGAAATTATACACGGTATTTGCCAGCGGCGTTGTGGGAAGTACGGAGCGTCCGTTTACCCTTTTGGCACAAAACGATGCGAAGGAATTTGGCGCGCCGGGCCTCGTGCAGGTCAGCGTACACCACGGTTCGCCGACGCCCGGCCCCATCGCAGTGGATGTGGATGAACGCCTGATCGGCAATATTCTGAGTAATTTCGACTACGGCGACTTTTCTCCTTACCTGAGCCTCCCGCCCGACAACTACTATTTTGATATTCGCCCTGCCGGCTCTGAAACCATTTTGGCCACCTATCAGGCAGATTTGTCGGGATTAAGCGGTCAGGCGCTTCGCGTATTTGCCAGTGGTATTTTGGGCGGCAATCCCGGATTCGGTTTGTTTGCCGTATTGACTGACGGAACGGTAATCGAATTGCCTGCGACGCAGGTGGCTCGTGTTCAGATTATTCACAACAGCCCTTCGCCAACCGTTGACGTGTATGCAAACGATGATCTGCTGATCGACGACTTTGCTTTCCAGACGGCCACGCCCTTTATTTATGTGCCTGCGGGTGTTGCGATCAATATCGGCGTTGCGCCGGGCAGCAGCCAGTCTTCCGCCGATGCAATTGCCACATTCCCCGTAACTTTTGAAAATGGCAAAACCTACGTTGTAATGGCGGGCGGCCTCGTGGGTGGCATGCCGGGATTCAATCTGTTTGTGAGCGACCAAGGACGTGAGCGGACGGAAGATCCCAACCTGATGGAACTGATGATCGTACATGGTTCGCCCGGCGCCCCTGCCGTTGACGTGACGCCCGTGGGGGCGGATGCGCCTCTGGTAAGCAATCTGGCTTTCGGTGAATTTACTTCCTATCTGGGCCTCATCCCCGACACCTACCTGCTCGATGTCAGCCCTGCCGGCGCGCCCAATACCATCGTGGGCACCTGGGGTGGAGATTTCTCCGGACTGGAAGGCCTGGTTGGCGTTGTATTTGCGACAGGCATCCTCAATGACCAACCGGAATTTGATCTTTTGCTGGCGTTGCCCGACGGTACGGTCATTCCGCTGCCGGCGTTTGCCCGCGCCCAGGTGATCCACAATGCTCCCCAGCCCGTTGTGGACGTGTATTTCGACGACATTCTGATTCTGGATGATTTTGAATTCCGCCAGGCTACGCCTTTCGGCTTCCTGCCGGCCGGCGTGCCCTTCACACTCGGCGTGGCGCCTGCCAACAGCTCCTCCCCGGACGATGCGATTTACACGCTCGATGTCGATGAACTTCGGACCGGCAAATCCTATGTGATTATGGCGGCAGGCGTAGTCGGAGGCAGCCCGGCATTCGATCTTTACATCAATGAAAATGGTCGCGACCGCGCCCAGACCGCCGGAACGGTGGATCTCGCATTGTTCCATGGCTCGCCCAACGCGCCGGAAGTAGATGTGCAGTTGCCCGCAGGCCCGGTAATTTTCGACAATATCGAGTTTGGCGAATTCAGCAATTACCTGTCTGTTCCGCCGTCGGAATACGTGATACAACTGACCCCGTCGAATGACAATTCGACTGTTGTCAAGTCTTATGTGGCCGACATATCCGGCCTGTCCGGTCAGGCGGCAACCGTATTTGCCAGTGGCTATCTCAATGGCGATCCCGGCTTCGAAGTATGGGTCGCACTGGCCGATGGCACGACCTTTCCGCTCCCGGAATTTGTGAACACCAACGAACTCGACAACAAACTGGCCAGTTTGCAACTTGCGCCGAATCCGGCTTCGGAGGAGACGTATCTGCGCCTTGAGTTGAACGAGCCCGAAGCCTTGCGCTATCGTTTGTTCGATGCCGCCGGCCGGCTTGCTCTTGAAGGCGAACTCGGCTGGCTGAATGCCGGCGAGGCCGTGCAGCGTATCGAACTCGGCGCTCTCGCTTCGGGTATGTACTATCTGGAACTGCGCTCGGACTCGGGCGTGCGGACGACCAGACTGGCCATACAGCGCTAAGAATAGGTTGAGGTTTTAATCGCCGTGCTGCGACGAGAAATTTTATTTCTTTCCGCGTCAGATTTTTCACCGAATAATCTGAGCCGGGCTGCAAAATTTGGTTTGATATAACCAAATTTTAACCCGCTTCGCCACGGCATGGAATTTAAGTGACGGAAACAGTTTGAGTTATATTTGCGAACAGACGCGCCGGGTACTTTCCCGGCGCGTTTTTTCTGTTGTTGTCCACCCGGTGAAGTACATTTGTGCAACAAAAGACAATCAGCTATGATACGCTCGCTCATCAAAATCGGCCTCGTGCTCATCGTTGCGATCCTGGTGTACAACCGTTTTTTCGGCACCAGCGCGGAAAAGGAACAGTCCAGGAAAATTTTCGGAGAAATGCGCGACGTGGTCGTTTCGGTGGGGCAGCTGGTCAAATCAGAGAAGACCAAGTTTGACGCCGGCAAATACGACGGCGCGCTCGAAAAACTCGGCGGCGCGTACCGCGCCATACGCCAGCAAGCTGAAAACGTGGATGCCAAAGTGCTCAAACGACTCGACGAACTGGAACGCCGCAAAGCTGACCTGCAAAGCCAGCTGGACAGTATCGAACAGGTCGATCAACAACTTCAGAATACCCCGCCGCCCGCCAAAAAAGGCTTGAAAGCGGACCCCAAAGCAGAACAGACCCTGTCGTCGAAAAACGCCGACCAGGAGCGCCGCAAGGCGGAATTGCAACAACAACTGGAACAATTGATCAAGGATTCAGACGACCTGCTCCGACAGGCACAGGGTGAGTAATTATTTATGGTTCATTTTTCCCGGGAAATCCTTCCCAACGGGCTCCGCGTACTGGTGCATGAAGACCGAAGTACCCCTCTCGTAGCAGTTAATGTGCTGTATTACGTCGGCTCCCGCGACGAACAGCCCGACAAGACCGGTTTTGCGCATCTTTTCGAGCACCTGATGTTTGCCGGAAGCAAACATATCAAGGATTTTGACGACCCCCTGCAGCGCGCAGGCGGCGAAAACAACGCCTACACCACCAACGACTACACGACTTTTTACGAAATACTGCCCAGGGAAAACCTCGAAACCGCCCTCTGGCTCGAAAGCGACCGCATGCTGGCGCTCAACATCGGCAACCGCCCTTTCGAAGTGCAGCGCAAGGTGGTGGTGGAAGAATTCAAGGAAACCTGCCTGAACGAACCCTACGGCGATGCCTGGCACCACCTGTCCGAACTCATGTTCCACACGCACCCGTACCGCTGGCCCGTGATCGGACTGACGCCCGAACACCTTGAAAATGCCACTCTCGACGATGTGCGCGACTTTTACCGCCACTGGTACTGCCCCAACAATGCCGTCATCAGCATTGCCGGCAACGTCGATGTGCAGCAAACATTCCGGCTGGTGGATAAATGGTTTGGCAATATCCCGGCCGGCCCCGCTTCGGTGCGCAGCCTGCCTGCCGAGCCGCCCGCGACCGCCCCTCAACGCCGCGAAGTGCGGGCACAGGTGCCCGTTCCGGCAGTTTACCTCGCCTTTCGAACGGCCTCCCGGCTCGACCCTGAATTTTACACCGCCGACCTGCTTGCCGACGTGCTGGCTCAGGGGCAATCCTCGCGGCTTTACCGTCGCCTGCTCAAGGAACGCCGCCTGTTTTCGACCATCGACGCCTATGTCACCGGCAATATCGATCCTGGGCTGTTCGTCATCGAGGGCAGGCCGGCCGAAGGCGTATCACCTGAAACCGCCCTGGAAGCCATCTGGGCCGAGCTGGAATTGTTGCGCCGGGAGGAAATCGATGCGCGGGAGCTGGCCAAAATCCAGCACCGCTTCGAAAGCACCGTGGTTTTTTCAGAAACCAGCGTGCTCAACAAGGCGCAAAACCTGGGTTTTTATGAAATTCTGAACGGCGCAGAATGGATGAATGATGAAGTGAATACCTACCTCGCCATCCGCCCGGATGCACTGCGCCAAACGGCAGAAAAACTCTTCGTACCCGAAAATTCGGGAACGCTCATCTATTGGCCACAGGAGGGAGCGGGCTAGTCCAGTTGCACGTTTTCCACGATTTCCAGCCCGTATCCGATAAACCCGGTGCGGGGTTTCGGATTGTTGGTCAGCAACCGGATTTTGGAAATGCCCAGTTCGCGTAGGATCTGGGCGCCCACGCCGAAGTCTTTTTTCCCGATGTTGGTGTGCAGTTCGAACTTGTCAAGTTCGCCTTCGTCGCGCAGTTGTTTGTACAATTTGAGTTTGGCCAGCAAATTGGCCTTGTCGCCTTGCCGCAGGTAAACAAACGCGCCTTTGCCCGCTTCATTGATCAGCCGCAAGGAACGATGGATCTGGGTGCCGTAATCGGCCATCAGATTGCCCAGAATGCCGCCGGTTTCCGACCAGGAATGCACCCGCACCATGACCGGCTCGTTGTCGGTCCAGTCGCCTTTTTTCAGCACCAGGTGGGTGTCGCCACTGGTCATGTCGGTGAATGCAATTGCCTCGAATTCGCCGTGAATGGTTTGCATGACCGTTTCCAGTTCGCGCTTAATCAGTCGCTCGGTACGCATGCGATAGGCCACCAGATCGTCGATGGAGATGATCTTGAGGTCGAATTGCCGAGCAACGTCCATGAGTTGCGGCAGGCGGGCCATCGTGCCGTCGGGGTTCAGGATTTCTACCAGCACCCCGACCGGGGCCAGCCCGGCGAGGCGAGCCAGATCGACGGCCGCTTCTGTGTGGCCGGTGCGGCGCAGCACGCCTCCGGTTTTGGCGCGGAGCGGAAAAATATGCCCCGGGCGGGCGTAATCAGTGCATTTTGCCGCTGGATTGGTCAAATGGCGTATGCCCGTAGCACGGTCGTAGGCGCTGATGCCCGTCGTACAACCCTGCCCCATCAGGTCGATGGAAACAGTAAAAGCCGTTTCGTGCAGCGCCGTATTGGCGCTGACCATGAGGGGCAAATCCAGTTCGTCGGCGCGGCGCTCTTCCAGGGGCGTGCAAATCAGCCCCCGGCCATGCGTAGCCATAAAATTGATGATCTCGGGGGTGACGGTTTCGGCGGCGCAAATAAAATCGCCCTCGTTTTCGCGGTCTTCGTCGTCGACGACAATAATCACCCGGCCGGCACGAATTTCGGCTAGGGCTTCCTCTATGGTATTAAGTTGAAAGGCGTTGGACATGACGGGGGCCTCGGAATGGCCGTTGGGAGCGGTGGTGGTGAGCATGGGCCTGTTGTTGAATGAAGGCGCAAAGCTACCGTTTCCTGCCGTATGTATCAATAGCGTGTGGTGCGTTGCCAGGTATTCTCGCGGATGCCGTTTCGCCATTTGAAAAAGCCGGCGATCAAGGCGGCGTTCATGGCAAGAAAATAGGCGAGGTTTTTTACGGGTAAAAAAGTAATCCGCAGCCGCGCCAGCACCCAGTCGAGCAGCGGCACGCCGACCAGTCCGGCCGTCATCAGCAGTAAAAGCACGCGATACAATGGCTGATACAGCGCCAGATATGCGCAGGAAAGCCAGCTGAGCAGGATCAGAAACCCGCCGAACCAGCGCAAGACCTTGTGCGAAAAAAATGCGAATCCCAGGGTGGTACGCGGCGGCAAAACCCAGCGGCGAAACCGCGCCAGGTTCTGGAAACTGCCCGCTGCAATGCGTTTTTTGCGGCGAAACTCGTCGCGGACCCGGTGCGTGGCGCCTTCATAGCAGACGGCATCGAGGTCGTTGACAGCCTGGAATCCTTTTTCCAATACCCTGAAAACCAGCCAGAAATCATCGACCAGCGAATTGGGCGGCACGGGTTCGAACAAGTCGGAACGCAGGGCGTAGCACCCTCCGAACGGGCCGATCATCTGGCCCCAGACAATACTTTCGTGGTATTTCAATCGCACTTCACCACTGAGATAACGGTCTTCGCTCCGGCTGATGCCTTCGCCGCGCAGCCCCACGCTGCGCATGTGCGCATCCACGACGCCGATGGCAGGGTTGCGAAAATGCCGGACCAGCTGATACACGGTGTCGGGCCGGAGCATGACGCTGGCATCCGTCAGCAGGAAGATATGGTCGGGGCCGGCGTTGTGCCGCTCCAGGGCAATACTTGCCAGCTCGTTGATGACCGGCGGTTTGCCGCGCCGTTGCGAAAAAGGGTAAAAATGAAGGTTCGGTTGTGTGGTTGCGGCTTCGCCGACGATGGCGTTGGTCGTGTCGTCGGAGCAGTCCGACCCGATATAAAGATGAAGTTTGTCGGCAGGGTAGTCGAGCCGGCGCAAGCTCTCCACTTTTTCGCCAATAACCTTTTCTTCGTTGTACACCGACATCAGGACGGTGACCGCCGGAAGCGCCGGGTCGTCTGCCGCAAATACCTGACTGTTCGGTTTTTTCCCTGTTGCCAGCCATTTCATGAGCAAAGGAAAAAAAACGTAGCTGTGCGCCAGTGCGAGCACACTTCCCCACAACAGGATTTGAGCGAGCAGTTGCATCGGGGCAAAGGTAGGTTCAGGCGCGGCGAATTGGCATCATTCGCCCAACAAAACCTTGCCGGCCGGCTGACCGTCGAGCACCACGAAGTACAAACCCGGCGCCAAAGTGCCGGTCTGAACCTTGTGCGTTGTGACGCCGCGATCGGTCTGCAATACCTCCCGCCATACTTCCCGGCCTTGTGTATCAATCAGTTGCAAGGCAGCTGTGCCCGATTCGCTTCTGTACATTTCGATATTGAAAGACTCCCTGGCAGGATTGGGCGTCAGGCGGCAAACGGGCATCGGGGAGGCCTCCCATTGCCACTCGAACGGGTACACGCGTTCAACTCGGTCGTAGGCTTCGGCACGCAGGCCGGCGGGGTCGAGCGAGAGCGCCTCGGAAAGCCGGGTTGTCTGCAAAGCCCGCACGCGCAGGGTCAGGAAGGGGGCGCCTGCCTGAATACGGGCGGACAGGCCGGCTGTCGACCAGCTGACCCTGATTTGCCCATCGGGCAAAAAGTTCAGGTTGTCGGGCCCCCAGGCGGGCAGGGTGGATGACGAAACCTGCTGAATTTCAATCAGAGAAGGGTCAAAACGAATGGCCATTTGAAGCCCTTCCCATTCGGCCACGCCGCGGATGTCGAGCGGCAGATCGACGCTCTCTCCTGGAGTGAGCTGCCGGTCGGTCGAGAAAATGGAAATGCTTTCGCCCTGTCGTTCCTCCGGTAAAGTGTTGCCGTTGGCCGAATAAGAGCCGTTGACGTCGCCCATTTTGATGCACTGGAAGGGGAAGCAATAGCCGTTAACGTCGCTGCCACTCGTCGGCACGAAGCGCCACGACGTACAATAGGTAAACGTGTCGTACACGCCCAGCAGCACTTTGCGCGTCTCCACAATGTCGAAAGTGGTGACGGAACCTGATAGGTTGACGTCGGCCGCGGATGTTTTCCAGCTCGCGTCGAACGGCGTAATACCCAGGATATGTTTCGACATCAGCACCAGATCGAAGGTGCTGATGCCCGCCTTGTGGTGGTCATTTTTATATGGGGTAATGGTGTAAGGCTGGGTAATCTGGAGCGGGGCGAAGTTCCACAGGTTGTAGTCGCCGGCCCAGAATGTCGTGTCCCAGCCGGGTGCATCGACGTGGTAGCGCACGCTGTCGAGGGGTGCTCCTGTGGGCGATGCGGCGCCGCAGACGTTGAGCGGGTTGGCGGGCACCAGCAGGTGGTCGACCAGTTGCGAGATTTTGCCCATTGTAGCCTGCGGCGAGCTACCGCGAATGTCGAAGAACACCTCGCCGGAATTGGGCGCGATGACGATAAAGGTCGGTGTGCCGAGGAAGGCGCCGAAAGTGCCCGACTGGTAGGGCGCAATCGCCTGCAAGCTGCCTCCGTCGGAGCTCACGGCCGGCATGGTCATACTCTTGTTGATCTTGTACTGGGCTACCTGGGGGTCGTGGTCGCCCGACATGGTGGTGAGCAGCATGAATTCCACCTTGCCCGGATACATGGATTTTTTGGACGTGTAAAGCGATTGAAAATGAGGGGCATGGGTGGCGCAGGGCGGGCAGTTCACGAAGAATATTTCGATCACCAGCACCTTGCCCTGGCTGACGTAGTCGCCGTACAGGCTGTGTTGGTTGCCGTCGGAGTCGGTGACGTCGAAATCGGGCGCGGGCAGCGCGTGCAGCCGGCTGCCCGCAAGCAGCAAGGCCAGGAGTAAATGTTTTCTCATGAGATCGGAATTTGGACGGCGGGCGCCGTATTTTTCCCGAAAAATACCGTATATTTTAAAAAAATGAACAAAAAAGGTAGGGTGGATTAACTGAACCCTGTCTGCTGATTGGCTGTTTAACACGCACTGAGATCAAATAACGTACGCTATGCAACATCCCGACTGGAACCCCCTGACGCCCGAAGAAGAACAGGTCATCGCCCACAAAGGCACCGAACGTGCATTTACCGGTGAATACTGGAACCACAAAGCGGCAGGGTCTTACATCTGCCGGCGCTGTAATGCGCCGCTTTACCGTTCTTCCGACAAATTTGATTCGGGCTGCGGCTGGCCCTCGTTCGACGACGAAATTCCCGGCGCCGTGATCCGCAAACCCGACAACAGCTTCGGCATGCGCCGCGTGGAAATCATCTGCGCCAACTGCGGCGGCCATTTGGGCCACGTGTTCGAAGGCGAACGCATGACGGAAAAAAACGTGCGGCACTGCGTCAATTCCCTGTCGATTCGTTTTGTGCCAGGCTGATGCGCGAGGCGCCCGCACTGTGCCATTTGAGAACGCCAGTAACGACAGTCATCCGGCGTTCCGCTTCAGAAAATCTGCCCCCTGCACTGAAACAATTTCTACTTTGGCGGCTCTTTTTTCAAAACTGCCCACCAAACAGATCGTATGGATTATTTCCAAGCCGCGCTTGAATTGCACAAGCAACACAAAGGTAAAATTGAAGTCCACCCCAAAGTACCTGTAGAAACCACCGATGACCTGGCCACTGTTTACTCTCCCGGCGTAGCCGCGCCCTGCGAACTGATCGCTGCCAACCCGGAATCCGTTTATGAATACACCATCAAAGCCAATACCGTGGCTGTCGTCAGCGACGGCTCGGCAGTGCTGGGTCTCGGCAATATCGGCGCCCTGGCGGCTATTCCGGTGATGGAGGGGAAGGCCATGTTGTTTAAAAAATTTGCCGGCATCGACGCTTTCCCGATTTGTCTGAACACTCAGGACGCTGACGAGATCGTCCGCACCATCCGCCACATCGCCCCCGTTTTCGGCGGCATCAACCTGGAAGACATCGCCGCCCCGCGCAGCTTCGAGATCGAGGAACGCTTGCAGGACCTGGGCATTCCCGTGTTTCACGACGACCAGCATGGCACGGCGATCGTGGTGCTGGCTGCCCTGATCAACGCCGCCAAGGTGCTCGGGCGCGATATCAATGATTTTCGGATCGTGATCAACGGCGCCGGCGCTGCCGGCGTGGCCATCGCCAAATTGCTCAAAGGCATCAACCTGGAAAACCCCGCTATCAGCGTCAGCGACGTGATCCTCTGCGACCGCAATGGCGTGTTGCACCGCTCGCGCACCGATCTGAACGCCTCCAAACTGGCGGCTCTGGCATTCACCAACCGCGACAACCAGAAGGGCAGCCTGCGCGACGCCTTGCGCGGCGCCGATGTCTTTATCGGCGTCAGCTCGGCCAACGTGCTGGAAGCCAACGACATCCGCACCATGGCGCCCGATCCGATCGTGCTGGCGCTCGCCAACCCCATCCCCGAGATCATGCCGGCCGACGCACTGGCCGGCGGTGCGGCCATCGTCGGCACCGGCAGGAGCGATCTGCCCAATCAGGTCAATAATGTACTGGGATTTCCCGGTGTTTTCCGCGGGGCGCTCGACGCCCGCGCGCCGCGCATCAATGCTCCGATGAAACTCGCTGCCGCGCTGGCCATTGCCAATTGCGTCGATCAGCCCCGGCGCGATTTCATCATTCCCGCCTCGCTCGACCGCCAGGTGGCCGAATGCGTGGCAGCCGCGGTGTACAACGCAGCCAAGGAAAGCGGGTATTGACCGGCTTTATTGCCGGTTTTGGCCCGGCGGCGGCGGAATTAGCGGCGGCCCGAAATCGATTTCGATGATGCGGAGCCGGTGTTTTTTACCGAGTTTGAGTTTGCGTTTGGAACTCAGAAAAAAACCGAGGCCTGCCGAACCGGCGGAAGTTGCGTACAAAGGTCCGTATTTCACGTCTTTATCATGATAAATGGCGCCAGCCGTGGTCGCTACGGCCAGGCTGGCGCCAAACGCAATGGCTGTTGCGCCCAAAATGCGCCAGACTGGCCGGCGGTGCACCTTGATGGCGACGATGCTGTCCAGCTTGACCGGAAAATTGTCGAGCAGGAGCATGTTGGATTCCGGCAGGATGCCGGTGATCGTGCGTTTGTACCAATAGTCTTCTTCGCCCGCCAGCCTGAAATGCAGTTCGTCGCCGACAAACAGTTTGGTGGTTTTGGCGCGGTTGGCGCGCTCAATGAGCAGCATTTTCTGCGCGTAGGGAGCGCTGGAAAGAAAGAACAGGCAAAGAAGCAGAATGTAACGCATGTTGGTCTTTATTTGACGAGCTGAACGCAACCAGGCCGCGATTCGCGGCTTTGACACCTTCACAAGCCCCATTTGCGCCGGTCGGCCAGTTTACCGAGGGCCTCCCAGCTGAGGGTGAAATTGGTCGGGCCAAAAACATAGGCCGCTACTTCGTAGGGGTTGTAGTAAAACTCGACGCCTTTGGCCGTGACGGCATAGTTTTCGGGCATGGGGAGCACTTTGAAGTCTTCAAAAAGGATTTCACTCAGGACAGGGGCCGGCTGGCCGGGCTCTGTTTTGGCGGCCAGAAATTCTTTTTCCAGCATGGGGCGCAGTGCGATCGTATCGCGAATAATCTCGTCGAGGCGAATCCGGCGGCCGGTTTGCAGGTCGTAGGTGCTCATCTGGACGTAGGAGCCTGGGTGGGCGCCGCCGGTGTAGATAAATTGCCCCATCGAGAGGGAGATGTACTTTTTGTTGTTGAGCAACACCTTGCTTTCCAGTTCGTAGAAATAGCCCATTTCCGAGTCTTCCATTTCGGCTGTCTGGTCTTTCAGCATGGCCAGCGAGTAGGTCATTGCGGTATCGAGCGCGCGCGGAAGGGGCAGGGAAGGATCGGCTTCGGCGGCCAGATAAACGAAGGCGCGAATCGAATCATTGATGGCTTTTGTCGCCTTGGCATTGCCGCCCGACAAGACCGGCCAGGCCAGCGTCATTTCGACGCAGTTCTTTTTCCGAACGCATTTTTCCGACTTGTATCGCTGGGTTTTCACCTTGACCGGGCTTCCGGATTGCGCCAACGACGCAGACATGCCCACCAGCAGCACAGCCAGCAGGGTAAAAAGAATTTTTTTCATAAGTATGTTTGATAAAAAATTGATTTTAAGAGCCTTGTGCTACTTCTGCTTCCTTGCGTACGGGCAGGATCGTTCGCAGCTTTTCAACCAGAAAATCCACCTCTTCCCGTGTGTTGTAGTGTGAAAAAGAAAAGCGGACGCTTTTCCGGTCGGGATCGGCGCCGATAGCGCTCAACACATGGCTGCCTTTTTCCGTACCGCTCGAACAGGCACTGCCGCCGGAGGCGCTGACGCCTGCGATGTCGAGCAGGAGCAACAGCAATTCGTTTTTGGGGGAAGGCGGAAACGACACATTGAGCACCGTACAAAGACAATCGCCTTCGTAGTCGCCGTTGAACTGGATATCTTCAAAGTGGTCGAGCAGTTGCGCTTTCAGGTAATTGCGTACGTCGAGGATATGGGCCGTACGTTCGGGCATTTCCTGACAGGCCAGTTCGAGGGCTTTTGCAAGCCCGACGATGCCATACACGTTTTCGGTACCGCCGCGCATGTTGCGTTCCTGGGCTCCGCCGTCGATGAAGGGCTTGATGGGCGATTCGGCATTGATGTACAAAAAGCCGACGCCTTTCGGGCCGTGGAACTTGTGCGCCGCGCCGGAAAGAAAGTTGACCGGGATGTCTTGCACATTGAGGGGCACGTGACCGACCGTTTGAACCGTATCGGTGTGCAACAACGCGCCGTATTGCCGGCAAAGCGCCGAAACCTGCCGGATATCGGTCATAGTGCCGATCTCGTTGTTGGCGTGCATGAGTGATACGAGGGTACGGACCCCGGGTTTGCGGGCCAGTTCTTTTTCCAGCGCATCCAGGTCAACGCGCCCCAGTTGATCGACTGGCAGCCAGACGACTTCCACGCCGCTGTCGCGTTCGACGGCCTCGATGGCATGCAGGCCGCAATGGTGCTCGGTAGGGGAGCTGATGATGCGGCGCACGCCAAGGTCGCGCACGGCACATTTGATGGCGGTGTTGTTGCTTTCGGTGCCGCCCGAAGTAAAAAATATCTCGGCCGTGCTGGCGCCGATGCATTGCGCTACGGTTTTTCGGGCATTTTCCAGGGCTGCACGCACAGCGCGCCCTTCGGCATGGATGCTGGAAGGGTTGCCGAATTGCCCCCGCAGAACGGGAACCATGGCGTTGATCACTTCTTCGGCGATGGGGGTTGTGGCGGCATTGTCAAAATAGACGCGTTGCATAGATGGGTGTTGGCTACGGGCGGGCTGTGACGAAAAAAAATCCGGTTGCGGGGGCGGGAACAACCCCTGCCGCAAAATTCGCTATTTCGCCCCGAATTTAAAGAAGGATTGTCGCCGCGGCGGACAAAAATGACAGCCCTGTGCAATAAGGGAAGAAATAAAAGGGAAAGTGGCAGGGCCTCCGTTTTGAAAGAAAGATTGGTCACTTTGGAAAAACGACGCCAGAAGTTTTGGAATATTGCCGTTGATTAAAATCAGGTAGGGTAGTGAGTTTGCTCACGACGGGCTGCAAGAGTGCCGCTCTACCTTTCACTTACCAAAAGTCTCGCCCAACCCCGCAGCCGGGTGCAAACACCGTTTTTCATTTTTTAAACATTTTTTCATGAAACATCTGCTACCCTCCCGGAAACGCACGTTTCCGAAGAGCGGCCGTGTACCTGTTGGTATCCTGCCGCTTGCCTGGGTCATGGCTTTGCTATGCCTGGCTGTTACGAGTGCGACTTTTGGTATTAACCGGCCAAATTTCTCCGCTATTGCCTTTGAAAAACCTGCCGACCGAAAAATTACGGGCACCGTGGTGTCGGATGCCGGCGAGCCGCTTATCGGCGTCAGTATCAAGGTAAAAGGCACCACTATTGGCGCTTCTACCGATGAAAAAGGCAGTTTTTCACTCGATGCTCCCGAGGGCTCAACCCTGATTTTTTCCTACGTGGGTTACGAAACCCAGGAAGTCGCTCTGGGCGCCTCGGCCGTCCTGCGGGTGGTGATGACGCCTGCCGCCAGTCAGATCAATGAAGTGGTGGTGGTAGGCTATGGTACCCAGAAGAAAAAGGAGTTGACGGGATCGGTATCGGTTTTGTCGTCCAAAGACCTCGAAAACAGGGGCAACACCCAGTTCGGCTACGCCATGACAGGCAAAGCCGCCGGCGTGCAGATCATCCGTTCGTCGGGCCAGCCGCAATCGGGTTTCTCGATGCGCGTGCGCGGTACGGCATCGATCACGTCGGGCAGCGATCCCTTGTATGTGGTTGACGGGGTGCCCACCTATAATGTCAGTGAAATCAACCCGGCAGACATTGAAAGCATCAGCGTTTTGAAAGATGCTTCGTCGGCAGCCGTGTTCGGCAGCAGCGGCGCCAACGGTGTGGTACTGATCACCACCAAAAGGGGCAGAAACCAAAAGCTGCAACTGAATTTGAACGCTTCCGCCACCCTGTCGAGCGCCTGGAAAAGACAGGACGTGCTCAACGCCGACCAGTTCCGCGAACTCGTGACCGAAATGGGCGAAACGACCGACTGGGACAAGTACAACGCCAATACCAACTGGCAGGACGAGGTTTTCCGCAACGCCCTGACGCAGAATTACCAACTGTCGGCTTCGGGCGGCACGGCCAAAACCACGTACTACGTATCGGGGTCGTACCTGGGCCAAAACGGCATTGTCCTCAACAACTCCCTCAACCGCGGAACCGCCAAACTGAACCTCGATCACCAGTTTTCAAAATACCTGAAAGTGGGCACGGCGCTGGCTTACGACAAGTGGACGGACGTGGATGTGCCTGAAAACCAACGCAATGGCGTTATCGCCCGCTTGTACACCGCAATGCCCAATATTGGCATCCGCGACCCGGACAACCCGGAAGAATACGCCCGCAGCCCCTTTATCAATGACCTGGAAAACCCCGTTTCGACGGTGTACCAGCCCGAACACAAGTTCAAAAACAGCCGCATTCACGGCAATGTGTACGCAGAATCGGAAGTGCTGACCGGCCTGAAACTGAAGAGCCTTTTCGGCTATGAAAGTTCGAATGGCCTCTTCAACTCCTTCCAGGACTCGGTGCAGACCCGCTACGGCCAGTCGTTGAAAGGTATCGCGGTGGAAAATACCTACGATTACACGTACTGGATCACGGAAAACACGGCCAATTACACGACGAGCCTGGACCGCCACAACATCAACCTGCTTGGCGGCTTCATCGCTTCTCGCCAGACCAACGACAACCTGTACAAATCTTCCCACGATTTCACCAATGCCCCCGACAACAATGTTGAATCGGGCAATGTGAAGGCCGATCCGTATTCGGATTATGCCCGGCAGTCGCACGTGGCATTTATCGGGCGGGTCAATTATGCTTTTGCCGACAAATATTTCCTGACCTCCAATTTCAGGGCCGATGGCTCCGGCCAGTTCTCGCCCCAACACCGCTGGGGCTATTTCCCCTCTTTCTCGGCAGGCTGGCGTATTTCGGGGGAAGAATTTCTCAAAGACTCCCGCACCCTCAGCGAGTTGAAAATCCGTGCCGGCTGGGGCCTCGTGGGCAACGACCGCTCCCGCCCCTATGCCTGGTACGGCCTGGTCGATACGCTTTCGAAATACCTGATCGGCGGCGTCGAACACCCCGCCTTCGTCAATACAACGCTCGAAAACTCCGACCTCCGCTGGGAAAAGACCTCCCAAATCGATGTGGGTATCGACCTCGGCTTTTTTGATAACCGCCTGACACTCACGGCCGACTATTACATCAAAAAGACCGAAGACCTCCTGCTGGAAGTGACGCAGCCCACCAGTACGGGCTTTTCCTCGGCCCTTCAGAACGCGGGCAGCCTCGAAAACCGGGGTGTCGAGTTCCAGTTGAGCTCGAAGAACATCGTTCGGGACAACTTTATCTGGTCCACTGATTTCAACATTTCCTTCAACAAGGGAAAAGTGCTCGACATCGTGGGGACGACCCTGCAAACCGGCACGGTCAACCCGGCAGGCACCAGCCTCAATACGGCCATCGTGCAGGCCGGCTCACCGCTCGGCTCTTTCTATGGTAAATACTCGCAGGGCGTTGATCCGGCCACTGGCCATATGATCTTCCTGAAAACTGCCGATGGCGGCGCCGACAGCGTGGGCATTATCGGCAACGCCAACCCGAAATTTGTGTTCGGGTTCGGCAACTCGATCTCCTACAAAAACTTCTCGCTCGATTTCTTCTTCCAGGGCGTGCAGGGCAACGATATCCTCAATGCCACCCGCATCCTGTCGGAGTCGATGGTGCTGCCGATGAACCAGTCGGCCGATGTGTTGCGCCGCTGGCGCCGCCCGGGCGACATCACCGACATCCCCGGCGTTTCGCCGTCGAACTGGGACAATTCGGCCGTTTCGACCCGCTATGTCGAGGATGGCTCCTACATCCGCCTGAAAGCCCTGACGCTGGGCTACCGCATCCCGACCGAAAGCCTCGGAAAGATGAAGATCAGCCGTTTCATGGTCTATGTGACCGCCGAAAACCTGCTGACTTTCACGAAATACAGCGGTTTCGACCCCGAAGTGAGCGCATTCAGCGCATCTAATCAGGGCGCTACCAACCAGAACACGGCGCCGGGCGTCGATTTCGGTACGTACCCGCAATCGCGCGATTTTACTTTCGGCCTGAACATCACCTTCTAATGTCAAACTGAACATTCAACATGAAAAAATATATCCTTTTACCGGCGGCTGCCTTGCTTTTCGGCGCGGCACTGATGCTGAACAGCTGCTCGGAATTCCTCGACGATACGCCGAAAACCTCGCTGACCACCGGCAATGCGTACAAAACTGCTGCCGACATGGAGAATGCACTGGCAGGCTGCTACAACCTTTTTTACGCCTCCGACTACTACCAATGGGAAAACGTCATGCTCAGCGACGTTCGCTCCGACAATGCCTATCCCGGCGGCGGCAACGAAGAGACTTTCTACGACTACGACCGCTTTATCCTGCCGCCCAGCAACGACCACAATTTTGCCAACTGGCGCGCCCTGTACCGAGGTGTCGCACGCTGCAATATTCTTTTGGCTAAAATCGGCGACATTACCGACCCCGATCTGACGGATGCGCGGCGCAACCAAATCATCGGCGAAGCCAGCTTCCTGCGCGCTTTTCACTATTTCCAGCTGGTAAAAATGTACGGCGGCGTGCCCCTCGAACTGGAATCCAATACGGCCGACCCGGAAATCACCCGCAAACCCAGGGCTTCCGAAGCCGACGTGTACACCCAGATCATCAGCGACCTGGAGACGGCAGCCAATCAGCTGCCCGATTCCTACGGCAGCGACCCCTCCGTCAACAAAGTGCGCGCCACCAAAGGCGCCGCCAACGCCATGCTGGCCAAGGCCTGGGCTCAGCGCTCCGACCGCGACTACAACCACGTGCTGCACCACTGCGACGAGGTCATCAACAGCCCGGCCGGCTACTCGCTGCTGTCCAACTACGCCGACCTTTTCGATGGCAACCACGACATGAACGCCGAATCCATCCTCGAAATCCCGTATCAGGAGGGCAACTGGGCCGCTTCCTGCTGGGGCGTCGAGCTGTATCTGGCTCCCGAAGACGGCTGGCAGAAATACTGCGTCCCGTCGAAAGACCTCGTAGCTGCCTATGATGCCGCGGGCGATGTGGTGCGGAAAAACGCCAATATCGCGTTCATGACGACCGACGCCAACGGTGATCCGATCAGCTGGGCCGACGAAAACTGGAACCCATGCGCCGACCCGAATACGGCCATTCCATTCAATTTCAAGCAAAAACACCCCTCCGGCTGGGCCAGTGGCGATGATTTCTACCTGCTTCGCCTTGCCGACATCATCCTGCTCAAGGCCGAAGCGCACAATGAACTGGGCGATGCCGCTTCTGCCGCCGCCGCCCTCAATCTGGTGCGTACCCGCGCGGGTTTGCCGCCGGTGTCGTCTTCCCTTTCCAAAGAAGAAATGCGTTTGACGATCCTCAACGAACGCCGTCTCGAACTGGCTTTCGAAGCCCAACGCTGGGACGATCTCGTGCGCATCAATCTGGCCACTACCGTCATGCATGCGCTGGAGGAATACACCTACACCTGCGCCGGCGGTGTGGTGAGCCCGCCCGTGAAGATGGACTACACCAACTGTATTACCTATCGCTGGGTAATGCCGATCCCGCAACTGGAGATCGACGCCAACCCGAACCTCGTCCAGAATTTTGGCTATTAATCCGTGACCCCGGGGGCCGCAAGGCCCCCTGCTCCCTTTCTTTTTACAAGGGAGTGCATCCTGTGCTCCTATCCGAAAAGTCGCCCCAATGCCGCCCCAGGGCCGGATGTTTGGGGCGACTCTTTTTGGAAATCTGGCATGGGGTTTTTGTGTAGATTGCTGAAAATGAATGGATTAATTTGAATTGAACTTGCCCTTTATGAAATTTTTACTCAAATTCCTGCTGTTGGGCGCCGCCCTGCTGCTCCTGACCGATGCCCGCCGGCCGGCCGGTTTTGATGAAAAAAACCTCGCGGTCAGGTGGCAACTCGTCGGCAACAGGTATCAGGGGGGCGACAACACCCTGTCGGCATTTACCCTGACGAACAAAGGGAAAACCAGCTTTCCTGCCTCGGGCTGGACCCTGTATTTTAATTCCAGTCGCGAAATCGGGGAAGCCCGGCCGGGTAGCGGAGTCACTTTCTCGCATGTGAACGGCGACATTTACGCCATGCGGCCCGATGCATCGTTCCACGCCCTGCGCCCGGGAGCGTCGGCCCGGATCGAGTATTTTTCCTACGATGTGCTGATCAACTACACGGCTGTACCATCGGGCCTATATATCGTGTGGGACCAGGAGCCCGGCACGGGATATTCGCTGTCCAACTACACCGTAGAGCCTTTGAACAATACCATGCCGGATCAGGTTACGCCGGGAAAAATATATCGGCAGAACAGTCTGATTCAGGATTTGCCGGGCTCGCAGGTTCCGAAAATTTTCCCCACACCATTGATTTACAGCGATTTGTATGGGGTGTTTCATCTGGATAAAAACGTGACTATTCAGAGCGACAGCGCTTTCCGGGCGGAAGCCGACTACCTGTCGGCCGAACTGACACGTTTGCTGGGCAGCCCTGTGCCGGTTCGGTACGACCAGGGCCCGGCTCGGATCGTTCTGCAAAAAACGACGATGAAAAACGAAGCCTACCGGCTCATGGTGCAGCCTGGCAGGATCGAAATATCGGCGGGCTCCGGAGCCGGTATTTTTTACGGCATTCAATCCTTGTGGTCTCTTGCGCCGCCGGAATTGTGGCACGGAAACGCCGCTGAAGGTTTCGACATACCAGCCGTGGAGGTCGAGGACGAACCGCGTTTTGCCTACCGCAGCCTGATGCTCGATGTGGCCCGCAACTTCAAGCCGCAGCAGGAATTGTTCAGGGTGCTCGACCTGATGGCGCTTTACAAAATGAATGTGTTGCACCTGCATTTCAGCGACGATGAAGGCTGGCGCATCGAAATTCCGGGCCTGCCGGAACTCACCGAAGTGGGCGCCCGGCGCGGCCACAGTGCCGACGGACGCGGCGTACTCCCGCCTTCATATGGCGCGGGGCCTGTTCCTGGGCGCTCCCAGGGCAGCGGCTACTATTCGCGCAAGGAATTCATAGCGCTGCTGCGATACGCGCAGCAGCGCCACATCAGCGTTGTCCCTGAAGTGGAAGCGCCCGGGCACGGCCGGGCTGCCATCAAGGCCATGCAGGCGCGTTACGAGCGCCTGATGCGCCAGGGCGACCGTGCAGGCGCAACAGAATACCTGCTGAGCGACCCCGACGACCGTTCGACGTACAGTTCGGCACAGCTCTGGACCGACAATGTGATGTGTGTGGCCCTGCCTTCCGTGTACCGTTTTGCCGAAAAGGTGACGGACGAACTGATTGCCATGTACCGCGAAGCCAACGCGCCGCTCACGACCATCCATTTTGGCGGCGACGAGGTGCCCGCCGGCGCCTGGGCCGGCTCCCCGCTCTGTGCGGCACTGGTCGGGAAAGACCCTTCCGTGCACGAAATCAACGACTTGTGGTATTATTTTTACGGCCGTATCAATACCATGCTGCAATCGAAAGGCCTCTTTCTGTCGGCCTGGGAAGAAGCCGGCATGCGCAAAACCGTGCTCGACGGGCACCCGACGCTTATTGTTAACAGTCGCATGGCCAACGACAATATCCAGCTGCACGTCTGGAACAACGTGGCCGGCTGGGGCTCCGAAGACCTGCCCTACCGGCTCGCCAATGCAGGTTACAAGGTGGTACTTTCGCCGGTGAGCAACAATTACCTCGATCTGGCCTGTTTCAAACACCCCGATGAGCCGGGCTACTACTGGGGCGGCTTTCAGGACATTGACAAGCCTTTTTACTTTATTCCCTTTGATTATTATAAAAACGCCGCGGAGGACCCCGACGGCAACCCCCTTGACCCTTCCGTGTTCAACTGCAAAGAGCGCCTGACGGATTTTGGCCGGTCCAATATCGTCGGCATACAGGGCCTGCTTTGGGCCGAAAACCTGCGCTCCGTCGATCAGATGGAATACCTGTTGTTGCCCAAAATCCTCGGGGTGGCCGAGCGTGCCTGGGCGAAAGACCCCGCCTGGGCGCAGGCTACCGATAAAGCCGCCGGCGAAAGGGAATATGCGAGGGCCTGGTCGGTGTTTGTGCAGCAGGTCGGCCGCCGCGAACTGCCGAGGCTCGATTATTTTGCAGGCGGGTTTGCCTACCGCATCCCCTGGCCCGGCGCAATAGCGGAAAACGGGCTGGTCAATGCCAATATTCAGTTTCCGGGGCTTGCCCTGCGCTACACGACCGACGGCTCCGAGCCTTCGCCGGGCAGTACCCTGTACAACGGCCCGATTGCTGCCCGCGGAACCATCAAAATAAGAGCCTTCGACACCCGCGGACGGGGCAGCCTCACAACCACTGTTGAAAACCCGTAAATATCATGGCAAAAGTTTCCCTTACACAACGACTCGCCTCGCTGGATGCCCTGCGGGGCTTCGACATGCTTTGGATCATGGGCGCCGACGAACTGGCCCACGAACTGGCCAAGGTGTGGAACAACGGCTTTTTTAACGGCCTGGCGGCTCAAATGGACCATGCCGAGTGGAATGGTTTTACTGCTTACGACCTGATCTTTCCGCTGTTTTTATTCATCGCCGGCGTCGCCACACCCTACTCGGTAGGCCGCGAGCTGGAAAAAGGCACGCCGAGGAACAGGTTACTGCTTCGCGTCGTCAAACGCGGGTTGATCCTCGTGTTGCTGGGCATCATTTACAACAACGGCCTGGCGCTCCATCCGATCGATAAAATACGTTTCCCGAGTGTGCTCGGGCGCATCGGTACGGCCTATATGCTGGCCAACATCATCTATCTGTACGCCGGAAAAAGGGGGCAGATGCTGTGGTGCGCCGGCCTGCTGCTGTTCTACTGGCTGATCATGGCTTTCAATTCCGCCCCGGGTTTTCCGCCCGGCGACATGAGCATGGAAGGCAACTTTGCTTCCTACGTCGATCGCCTGCTGATACCCGGCAGCCTGTACCTCGGCATTCACGACCCCGAGGGGCTTTTTTCCACGTTGCCCGCTATCAGTACGGGTTTACTGGGCATCCTGACGGGGCAATTTTTAAAAGAAAACCCGATGGCGCCCGAGCGAAAAGCCCTGTACCTGTTTGGCGCAGGGCTGGTGCTGGTGGCGCTTGCGCAAGCCTGGAACCTCGTGTTCCCGATCAATAAAAACCTCTGGACCAGTTCGTTCACCCTTCAGGCCGGCGGTTGCAGTCTCTTGCTGCTCTCGACTTTTTACTACATCATGGACGTCAGGGGGTATCAAAAATGGGCGTTCTTTTTCCGCATCATCGGGCTCAATTCCATCCTGATTTACATGTCGGTCGTATTCATCGACTGGGGTTTCACGGCCAAAGCCCTGCTGGGCTGGCTGGGCCAGTTGTCGGGCCCTGTGTATGAGCCAGTATTGCTGATTCTCGGTATTATGGCAGTGAAATGGGCTTTTTTGTACTGGATGTACAAAAAGCAGGTGTTTCTGCGGGTTTAAATGCCGGCTTATTTTTTATAAAAAAATCAGACCATGAGCCTTCGAGTTCAAATTTTGTTACCCATCCTTTTTGCCGCCACATCGCTGGCCGCCCAATTGCGTTTGCCTGCCCTGTTCTCCGACGGAATGGTGCTTCAGCAACAAAAACCCGTCCGCGTGTGGGGCTGGGCTGCGCCCAATCAGGGTGTTTCGGTTAAATTCAAGGGGAAAAAATACCCGGCCTACTCCGACGCGTCGGGCCAGTGGTCCCTGTTTATGGAGTCGGCCACGGCAGGCCATGCGGGCGATTTGCTGGTGCAATCGGGCGCACAAACCATCACCCTGCACGACGTGCTCGTGGGCGAGGTGTGGGTATGCAGCGGCCAGAGCAACATGGAATGGACCATGGGCATGCTGGGCGACACCTACCGGCCGGAAATGGATACCGTACGAAATCCCGATATCCGCTTCGTCACCTTGCGCAAGGCCATTGCCAATCGTCCCCTGGCCGACGCGGCGCTGGAGAACAGCTGGGCGCAGGTCGATTCACACACATTGGCCTCCTGCTCGGCGGTGGCCTACTGGTACGGCCGCGCCCTCCAATACCGCCTGCATGTGCCTGTGGGACTGATCATAACAAGTTGGGGCGGCACGCCGGCGCAGCCCTGGGTGAGTTACGAGGGGCTGCACGATTTTCCCGGACTGACCAGCCGTTTCGACAAAAAAATACGGCCGCTTCATCTCGATCATATCGAGACGCTGAACGAATCCATGCGGGAGCGGTTCCGGCAGCGCCTGAGCGACCAGGCGGGTTTGCTGGCCGAAGCGATAAAACCCGATTTTGACGACAGCGGCTGGGAAGACCAGTTCCTGCCCGGCGAATGGGAAGAACAGGGCCATCCCAACCTCAACGGATTTGCCATTTACCGCCTTGCTTTTTACCTCGACGAATCGCTGGCTGCGCAACCGGCTACCTTGCATATCCCGCCTGTCGACGACATGGACTCCACCTACATCAACGGCGTTTTCCTCGGCAGCATTTACCAATGGGACGCCCTGCGCGAGTATGCAGTGCCGGAAGGCATTCTGAAAGCAGGACGTAATGTGTTGGTAATCAAAGTGCAGGACGATCAGGGCGGCGGCGGGCTGATGGCCCGCGAAGAAGTATTCAACCTGGCCGTCGGCGGAAAAACCATACCCCTGGCGGGCAAGGCAAAATTCAGGGTAGTGACGGTACTCGACGATCTGACAGGGGGCTACGGCGCTATCGAACACCAGCCATCCATATTGTTCAATGCCATGATCGCACCCTTGTTGCCGTACGCCATCCGCGGCGTTATCTGGTATCAGGGCGAAAGCAATGCGGACAATGCGCGCCAGTACAGGCGGCTTTTCCCGGCCCTGATTCGCGACTGGCGATACCGCTGGGGGCAGGGCGATTTCCCGTTTCTTTTTGTGCAACTCTCCTCGTTCGGACCAGTGGTTCGGGAGCCTTCGGAAAGCGACTGGGCCCAGCTGCGCGAAGCGCAGACACAAGCCCTGACTTTGCCCAATACGGCAATGGCCGTCTCGATCGACATCGGAAATCCCGACGATATTCACCCGCACCAGAAAAAGGAGGTCGGTGAACGACTGGCCGCCGCCGCCCTGCGAATGGTGTATGCAAAAGACATTTTGATTACTTCCGGCCCGAAACTCAGGGCCTGCCGCTTTCAGGGCAACCGGGCGATCCTTGAATTCGACGATAGGGGCAGTGGTTTGATGATGAAAGGCAAAACCCTGAACGGGTTTTGTATTGCCGGGGCGGATGGCAAATTTGTACGGGCCGATGCGCGGATCGTCGCCAACCGGGTGGAAGTTGCCAGCCCGATAGTGCCGGCGCCGCTTGCCGTGCGTTATGGCTGGGCCGACAGCCCCGTGGAGGCCAATTTGTACAATCATGAAGGGTTTCCTGCCTTGCCTTTCCGGACCGATGACTTGCCCGACCCCAACCCCGTGATAGCGCATCGGGGCGCCTGGAAGAAGAAAGGACTGCCGGAAAACTCCCTTGCATCCCTGCGCGCGGCCATCGACCTGGGCTGCGCGGGGTCGGAGTTCGATGTGCGCATGACTGCTGATGATTCGCTGGTGATCAACCACGACCCGAAGTATCATGACTTGCCGATTGAAACCACGCGGTATGCCGAGCTGGCGGCTTTTCCGCTGGCCAATGGAGAAAAACTGCCCACCTTGCGCAGCTACCTGCTGGCGGGCATGAACATCAACACGGAGACGATGCTGGTTTGTGAAATAAAACCCTCGGAAATCAGCAAGGAACGCGGTCGAGAGATTGCGGCCAGGGTCGTGCGCCTCGTCGATGAACTGGATGCCTGGCACATGGTGGTTTTTATCAGTTTCGACTACGACATTTTGGTAAAAATCAGGGAATTGAACCCGGACGCCGCCACGCAGTACCTCGAAGGCGATCACGCTCCGGCTGATCTGCTCCGCGATGGCATCGACGGCGCCGATTTTCACCTTTCTGTGTATCAGGAGCATCCCGACTGGATCGACCATCGTATTCTGCTCAATGCCTGGACGGTGAATGAGCCCGCCGACATGAACTGGCTGCTTGATCGCGGTTTCGACTACATCACCACGAACGAACCAGAGTTGTTGCTCGAAATATGCCGCGCCAGGGCTGCAGCGGCCAAAAAATAGGGAGTTGGCAGGAAAGATGTCAACATGCGCCTAGCCGCGCAGATCCTGAATATCGCTAATAATCTTTCGCGCCAGGTTCTGTGCGATTACTTCCGAATTGCTTTCCGAATACACCCGGATGATGGGTTCGGTATTGGAAGGCCGGAGGTGTACCCAGCCGCTTTCGAAGTCGATTTTCAGGCCGTCTTCGGTGTTGATCTGTTCGTTGCGGTATTTTTCCTTCAAGGCGGCGAACACCTTCTCCAGATCGATATCCGGCGAGCGGTCGATCTTCGTCTTCGCCATTTTGTAGTCGGGGTAGGTATTGCGCAGGGTGGAAATTTGTTTGCCTGACAGGGCCAAATGGCTGAGAAACAGGGCGATACCCACCAGGGCATCGCGACCGTAGTGCAATTCGGGCAGGATGACGCCGCCATTGCCTTCGCCGCCGATTACGGCGCCCACGGCTTTCATTTTTTCCACAACATTGACCTCGCCGACTGCCGCCGCGTAATATTGGCCACCGTAGCGGGCCGTGACGTCGCGCAGGGCGCGGGTGCTCGAAAGGTTGGAGACGGTGTTGCCGCCGCCGCGTTTCGACAAAACGTAATCGGCTACGGCGACGAGGGTGTACTCCTCGCCGAACAGTTCGCCGTCGCCGCAAACAAATACGAGGCGGTCCACGTCGGGGTCGACAGCAATACCCAGATGCGCTTTTTGCATTTTGACCTCTGTGCAAAGCTGACCGAGGTGCTCTTTGAGTGGTTCGGGATTGTGGGCAAACTGGCCGGTGATGTCGCCGTTGAGCAGAATTACCTGGCAGCCCAGCGCTTCGAGCAGCGGCGGTACGGAAAGCGCGCCGGTAGAGTTGACGGCATCCACCACTACTTTGTATTGTTTTTCCCTAACCGCCTGGGCGTCCACGAGCGAGAGGGCCAGTATTTGATCGATGTGGCGCTGAATATAGCTGTCGTCCTGACGGTAAGCGCCCAGTTGATCGATCAGAGCGTAGCTGATATTGCCGCCGGCTACCCGAGCCAGTACGTCGGCGCCATCGGCGGCGCTGATGAATTCGCCGCGCTGGTTGAGCAGTTTGAGGGCGTTCCATTCGCGTGGATTGTGGCTGGCGGTGAGGATAATGCCGCCTCCGGCGCCTTCGGCCGGCACCGCCATTTCGACGGTGGGAGTGGTGCTCAAACCGAGGTCGATAACGCTGATACCCGTGGCACGCAGGGTATTGATAACCAGTCCGCTAACGATGTCGCCCGAAATGCGGCCGTCGCGACCCACTATAACGAGCGGCTTGCCCGAGGTGTCGAGCACCCACTGCCCGAAGGCGGCGGTACATTCAACGATGTCTTGTGGGGTGAGGTTGTCACCTGCGCGGCCCCCGATGGTGCCGCGAAAACCGGAGATAGATTTGATCAGTGGCATATTGTCTGGGGGCAAAGGTATGAACTTTCCTTTCGCGGGCGCCGGCTGATCGCCTCAAATATGCAGGAGGACTGTACCTTGGTCGCATGGTTTGGACAACGATCCTTCAGAAACTTACACAGCCGTTCCCGCTGCACGATGCGCAGCGTTGGGGCGGCCGTATGGCTTTGCTGAGCGGCTTGTTTGTGCTGCTTTTTTTGTATTTTTTACAACCATTCGGCGTCAGGGTAGCGGAGGGGCAACAGCTCGAGTGGTTGAAAGTTTCCGCAGAGTTCGGCCTTGTCACTGTCGCGGTGACGTTGTTGTGGCGGCAGATCGATAGGGCTTTCCCCCGGATTTTTCAGGAGGAAAAATGGCAGGTGTGGAAGGAAATCGTGCTGACGCTGGTGTTCGTGGGCATGATCGCGACGGCCAACATGTTTTATGCCGTGTGGCGCTTCGGTCAGGAAATGAGCTGGTATGCCTTTTTTGCCTGGCAGTTTACAACCTGGACGGTGGCTGTTTTCCCGACCGTGATCGGGGTGATGACCCGGCAAATCAGGCTGATGAGCCGTTATGCTTCTGAAGCGGATGAAATGACGCGCACCCTGCACCTGCCGGCAGCGCATCCGGCCCAACCCCTGCTGGAATTTGCGGGTGAAAACCAGGGCGAGCGCTTGAAAGTACGTCCCGATGACCTGCTTTACCTCGAAGCCGCCGATAACTATGTGCAGTTTTGTTTTGAAGAAAACGGGGCGTTAAAACAGCGCCTGATGCGCGGCGCGTTGCGGCGTTTTGAAGCAGTGTTGAGCGCATATCCGAGGTTTTATCGCTGCCATCGGACGTATATCGTCAACCTCGACCGGGTGGAGCGCATCAGTGGCAATGCGCAGGGCTACAAGTTGCATTTGCGCGGCGCGGAGCAGCCGGTTCCCGTGTCGCGGTCGCTCAACGAGGAGATGCGGGCCCGCCTCGATTCCTGATTCCGCCGCCTTCCCGTTTGTCCCTGAGGGCTGCTGCCGGCCCCTGAACCTTGTTGTTCGTCCCTGTTTTTTGTCAAATACCCCTCTTTTCGGCGCGATATCGGCTTGGGTTTTTCTTTTGCGAGGGCATTCGGCTGCAACGGTCGAAGCCGCGACAAAAGATATTGAAACATGGAACAACTTTTTGGAAAACTGTCTCTCATCATTCACATTATCGCAGGCGCCAGCACCCTCATTGCCGGTCCGGTCGCCATTTTTTACAATTTTAAAGACGCCCGCAAGCACCGCCTGGCGGGCAAGGTTTTTTTCTACGCCATGCTGGTGGTTTGTGTCAGCTCCTGGATGGGATACGTCAAACGCCCCGACCAGCCGTTTTTCCAGTTTTTACTGGGTGTGGCCATGATCGTACTGGCCTCTGTTTTGCGCAAGGTGCGCGCCATCCAGTTTATGAAAAACCTGCGCCGGCCCGGCGGTTTCGACATTGCCTACACCGTGATGCTCGGGCTGACAGGCATGTGGTTGTTCAGTCGCGCGTTGTGGCATTTCGAGCACGGCACGATGATCGCCCTGCCGATATTGTTACTGGTATTCGGCGTTATGGCGCTGTCGGATACCGTTCAGAATTGCCGTCTTTTTCTGTGGAAACGTGCAGTGAGCAGCCACGAGTGGTATCGCTTGCACGTGGGTACCATGCTGGGAGCATTTACGGCCTCGACGACTGCTTTTACCGTCAATGCGGCTACTTTTTTACCCTGGTACCTGCAATGGTTTGGCCCGGCGCTGGCTATTATACCGTTACAGATTTATTTCGGCCGCAAGTTGCGCCGCCGTTCGGAGCGGGTGCGCGTTGCCTGATGTTTTGCGGCAACAATAAGGGGCGCCCGGCTGTTTAACGTGCACGTTGCCGAAAAACGGCTATTTTTGCCCCCGAAAAAGGCAGTCTTTCAAAGGCTGCCTTTTTTACAACAATACATGATGCTCAAACGACAAGCAGAAGCCCGAATTCCCACCCATTTCGGTCCGTTTACGATGATAGCCTATGCAGCGTCCGCGCAGGAACGCATGCCGCACATCGCTTTTGTGTCCGACGGATTCAACCCTTCCGGACCGGTGCCTGTGCGGATACATTCGGAATGTATGACTGGAGATGTGTTCGGATCGCGCCGCTGCGATTGCGGAGAACAATTGCACGGCGCCATGCAAATTGCGGCGGAGCGGGGCGGGGTGGTGATTTATCTGCGGCAAGAGGGGCGAGGAATCGGCTTGATCAACAAACTCAAAGCCTATAATCTGCAGGACACAGGCCTCAACACCGCCGAAGCCAACACCCATTTGGGCTTCGATGTGGACGCCCGGCAATACGAATGCGCCGTGGCTATTTTGCAGGATCTGGGCATTCATTCCGTCGAGCTGATCACGAACAACCCGGACAAGGTAGAGGCCCTGCGGCGCTCCCCTGTTGCAGTGGCTGCTCGTATTCCTCTGGTCGTGGAACCCCAGGCTGAAAACATCAATTATTTACAGACCAAACAGGACCTGATGGGGCACTTGCTGGGTTTGTAAACTCAGTGCGGCAGTTTTTTCCTCAAAACCCCGTACAAATAGGTGCCGGTCATTGCCGCAATCAGATACACGACAAATACGGTAACGCCGCTGCCCAGAAGGATGAACATGGGCGCGGGGCAAGCGCCGGCCAGTGCCCAGCCCAGCCCGAAGATAAAACCGCCGATCAGGTAGCGCGGCACGCTCATGGCTTTGTCTTTGATCACGATTTCCTGGCCTTCCACATTGTGAATGTGGCGTTTCTTGACGATCTGAACGATCAAAATGCCTGCGATCACCGCAGAACCGATGATGCCGTACATGTGAAAAGACTGGAAACGGAACATTTCGTAAATACGAAACCACGATACGGCTTCGCTTTTATACAAGGTGATACCCAGCAGGATGCCTACAAGGATATATCGGGACATTCTCATGATAGACAGGTATTTACATTAGAAAATAAGGGGGAACACGACGTAAGTCATAAACAAGCCGCCGAGGAAAAAACCGATAACGGCGATCAGCGACGGCAACTGCAGGGCCGACAGCCCGCTGATGGCGTGGCCGGAAGTACAACCGCCTGCGTAACGGGCGCCAAACCCGACAAGAATACCGCCGCCGGCAATCACCAGCAGGCTCTGCCACGTAAAAATGGACTCCCAGGAGATAAAAGCCGGTACCAGCGGAACGTGCCCCTGTTCGATGGCGATGCCCATTTGCCGCAAACTTTCAACGGTAGCATCGGAAATGTGCGCCAGGTTGCCCTCGGGGCCCGTCAGGTAATGTGAAGCCAGGTAACCGCCGAATACTGCTCCGAGCGCGACCAGCAGGTTCCATTCGCCGGCCTGCCAGTTGATTTTGAAAAATTCGTTCATTTCATCGGCGCCGTCGGCAGCGCACATCAGCCTGAAATTTTCAGAGATGCCGAATTCGTGGCCAAACCAGAGCAAAATAAACATGATCAGCGCCAGAATCGGGCCGGCTGCGTACCAAGGCCAGGGCTGGCTGACCCAGTTGAGAAAATCGATCAAAAATTGAGGTGCCATAATCTTGTAAAGAAGGCTTGTTGAAAGATGCGGCTAAGATAGGAGCGCCGAAAGCTGAAAAAATGTGATGATTATCACAAATGAATCTGACTTTAGTACAATTTGGCAGGCAGAATATGCCGCTAGCTTTGTAGCGCAGTAAAGATTTGATAAAAACACTGCCTGTCATGAAACACCAAATCCTCATTGTCGGGGGCGGCAACGCCGGATTGTCCACCGCTTCCAAATTATTGCTCAAAAACAGCAAACTCGATATTGGTATCATCGAGCCTTCCGATAAACACTACTACCAGCCCGCATGGACGCTCGTGGGCGGCGGCGCCTATGATATTCAGGACACGATCCGCAACGAAGCCGATTTTATTCCGAAAGGCGCTACCTGGATCAGGGATGCCGTGGCAACGTTCCAGCCCGAACAAAACACCGTGACGACCCGCAAGGGCGATGTGATTGCTTACGATTACCTGATCGTATGCCCCGGTATTCAGCTCAACTGGAACCAAGTGGAAGGACTGACCGACACCCTGGGCAAAAACGGGGTGTGCAGCAATTATTCGGTACACACAGCCCCTTACACCTACGAGTGCCTGCAAAGTTTGAATGATGGCCAAACCGCCATGTTTACTGCGCCGGGCACAGCCGTCAAATGTGGCGGCGCCCCGCAAAAAATCATGTACCTGGCAGGCGATTACCTGCGCCGTCATGGCAAGACCGACAAAGTCAAAATGGAATTCTGTACGGCCGGGGGGGTGATTTTCGGTATTGAAAAATATGCAAAAACCCTTCGCAAAGTGGCTGAACGGTACAAAATCGGCCTGTATTTCAAACACGACCTGATCAAGGTTGACGGGCCGGGCCATCTGGCTACCTTCAAGGTAACGGCGCCCGACGGTTCGGTCAGCGAGGAAACCAGGCATTTCGATATGCTGCACGTGACGCCGCCGCAAAGCGCACCCGATTTTATCCGCAGCAGCCCGCTGGCCAATGAAGCCGGCTGGGTGGATGTGGACAAGTTCTCCCTGCGCCACAACAAATACCCCAATATTTTCGCGCTGGGTGATGCCTCCGGGACACCCAACTCCAAAACCGGCGCAGCCGTGCGCAAACAAGCGCCCGTGCTGGTCGCCAACCTGCTGGCCGTCATGGCCGGCGCCGAGCCCGCTGCCCGTTATACCGGGTACAGTTCCTGCCCGATCGTGACCGGTTACGGCAAACTGATGCTGGCCGAATTCGACTACGACAACAAGCCGACGGAAACTTTTCCCTTCGACCAGTCGAAAGAACGCTGGACGATGTGGGTGCTGAAGCGGTATATCCTGCCCTGGCTGTACTGGCACCAGATTTTGCAGGGCCGGATGTAACGCACCTGTAGCGCCGACTCTAAGGGCCGGCAACTGCCACGGAGGAATACCGCTCAACAGGGGAGATCACAATTCCTGATTGCGTTTGTTTGCCAACGTGGAAGGTCGGCGCTACGGTTGCACTGCGTATATTTGCGCAAAATATCTGCGATTTGAACGACCAAACTCCAGGCTTGCAGACGGCGATAAAAGCCTCTATGTGGGATGAACGATGGAAAAACGGCCAGACCGGCTGGGATTTGCGCACGGCTTCGCCGCCGCTGTACGAGTATTGTTTGCAAATCCCGCAGGCATTGCGCCCGGCCATGCGGGTGCTGATTCCGGGTTGCGGGAATGGCTACGAAGCCAGGTTTTTACTCGAACACGGGTTTGGCAATATCACCCTGCTGGATATTGCGCCGACGGCTGTCGAGATCATGCGACAGCGTTTCGAAGCAGACCTGAACGGCGATTGGTCCGATCGGCTCCAACTGGTGTGCGGCGATTTTTTTGAGCACGAGGGCCAGTACGATCTGATACTCGAACAAACCTTTTTTTGTGCCATCGAACCCGTGCTTCGACCTGCTTATGTGCTGAAAATGAAAGGTTTACTGGCCCCGGGCGGGCGTCTGGCCGGCGTCCTTTTCGATCGCGAATTTGAAGGCGGCCCGCCTTTTGGAGGCAACAGGGAAGAATATGCAGCCTTGTTCGCCCCTCATTTTACCATTAAAACCCTCGCGCCCTGTTACAACTCCGTAGCGCCGAGGATCGGCACGGAGGTATTTGTGATTTTGGAAAAGAAGTGAGGGACGCAAACAGATTTTAAAAAAAATCATGAATTTTGCCCTGTCGGCCTGTTAGCCGTTTTCTTCCTAATCTTCTCCGTTTTCTGGTTTTTCCCGCCATAGTCTCGCACCCTTAACGCATTGTTAATCGCGCTGCCGGGTAAAAGAAAGCCCGTGCGCCTCCGTTTCATTGGCCGGACAAAACCAACCGACCCTTCCACCATGGTAAAACGCCCTTACTCACCCTGGCGCAACGCCGCTATTATTACCTTTTTTGCTTTCCTTTTTCTGCCTTTCCTGGCATTTTCCCAAGCCGTTGAAGACTGTGACAATGGCGCCGACGACGATGGCGACGGGTTGATCGACTGCTTCGATCCAGACTGCACCTGCCAGGGCAACTGCGCTGATTTTTATTACACCACCTGCAACGCCGATTGCTCTTACCTGCCGCCCTGCAACCAGATTTCGCTTGGGGTGCAGTGGACGGCCCAGGTCGAAACAGGCACCTACTCGCCCATGGTTGCCGGCGATATGGACGGCGACGGGGTGCCCGAGATTGTGACCTATCATGTGGAAAACAGCGAAATTTATATTGTCGATGGCGCAACAGGCGCCACCAAGGCCACGATCATGAGCCCGACAGTGCTGCCCGGCGGCACCGCCCCCGCAATGGCCGACCTCGACAACGACGGCTTCGGCGAGTTTATCCTGATCGGCAACGACCGCTTCATCCGCTGTTATTCCCACACCGGCGCCTTGAAATGGACCAGCCCGGGTATCGTCGGCTACGACCAGCGGTATCGCTTTGCAGTGCCCAACATTGCCGACTTTGACCACGACGGAAACCCGGAAATCAACATTGGCAACCAGGTATTCAGCGGCCAAACCGGCGCCCTGCTGGCCGAAGGCGGCCCCTCTGTGTCGGCGGGAGAACACCCCGCACGCGTCGCCAACGGATTTTCGTTCTGCTCGCCTGTTGCCATCGATGCATTGCCCGACAACTTTTGCCCCGACTGCGACGGCCTGGAAATCGTGGCCGGCAATCAGGTCTTGTCGGTCGATCTCGTCGCCGGCACCGTAACGCCCCGCGTGACGGCCGCAGCGCCGTTTACCGACGGATTTACCAGTGTAGCCGATTTCGATGGCGACGGCGATCTGGATGCCATTGTACAGGGGAAAAGAGGACTGCAGAACTACGTTTACTGCTGGGATATCCAGACCCCGACCATTCTGCGGCAATTTCAATTGCTCAACAACTGGGTCGAAGGCGCTTCGCGTGTCAATATCGCCGACCTCAACGGCGACGGCAAACTTGAACTCAGTTTTGTCGGCTATCCACGCCTGTACGCTCTGCGCAACGATTTTTCGGTCATGTGGATACGCCAGACCAACGACCTTTCCTCCATCACCTGCTCCAGTGTGTTCGACTTTTGCGGCGACGGCTCCGCCGACGTTATCTATCGCGGCATGACCTACCTGCAGGTGCTCGAAGGCGCTACCGGGCAAATCAAGTACCAGGACGATTGCGCTTCCGAAACCCATATTGAAAACCCGCTGGTACTCGACGTGGACGCCGACGGCCAGACCGAGATCGTTATCCAGTGCGGCGGACCGACCTACGGCATGGGAATGCCACCGTATTCGGGCAGTATCGTGGCTTATGAAGCCGTGGGGTCGCCGGGCATCGCTTCGCGAAAGGTGTGGAACCAGCATGCCTATTTCAACACCAATATCAATGATGACCTGAGTGTGCCGGTTTATCAGCAGAACCCGCACATCATAGGCGACAGCCTGCGGATGAACTCGTTCCTGAACCAGTATTTCAATCCCACCTTCCCTTCACCCGACGGGGTGCTCACTTTCCAAAATGTGGTTTGTGTGGGCGATTCGCTCGACATAACGCTCTCTCTTTGCAACACTGGCGACAATGTATTGCCGCCCCAGACGCCAATCTCCGTTTACACCGCCAATCCGCAGTTCACCGCCGCGCCCTGGGTGGGTGCCGCGCCGCTGGGTTTCGACCTGCAAAAAGACAGCTGCCGGACTTTTACGTTCAGGATTCCCAGAATTGCCAATGATTCGGTATTTCTGGTGCTCAACGACGACCATTCCCAGGCGCCGCCTTACAACCTGGCGGCCGACTTTCCGGTCACGGCGGTAGGCGAGTGCCAGTTTACCAACAACATCGTCAGCTTTGTCTATGCCTACAACCCGCCTGTGCTCGACCTCGGCCCCGATACCCTGATCTGCGACAATGCCACGCTGGCCCTCGACGCTTCCGGGCAGGATTATGTGAGCTGGCAGTGGCAGGATGGTTCGGCCGGCGACAGTTTTACGGCGCCCGACGCCGGCACATTTGCGGTGGCCATCACCGACATCTGCGGCATTGTGCAGACCGATACCATTGTGGTTGGCATCGACAGCAACACGGTGGCGCAGATCGGCCCCGACCGGGTGATCTGCCAGGGCGAAACAGTGGCGCTGGCGGAAAGCGGTTTTGATTTTTACCAGTGGACCCCCGCTAATGCCGTCGATTGCCCGACCTGCCCGAACGTCAGCGCCGCTTTGCCCAGTTCAGGCACGATTGCGCTGCACGCCAGTTTTGCCAATGGCTGCCAAAGTTTTGACACCTTGTATCTGGCTGTAAATGATACGTTTAACTATGCAATCGATACAACGGTATGTTATGGCCGGACGGTCAACTGGAACGGTGTGGACATTGCCCCCGACTCCATAAAAACCTTTTTCCTGCAAACCCTGCAAGGCTGCGATTCGACGGTGACGGTGCGCGTGCACGGCACCACAGTCGGAACCTTCCAGATACAGGTGGACACCGCTGTGTGCCTGGGCGAAACGCTGCCCTACAACGGTTTCAACCTGCTGCCAGGCGACCAAAAGACCTTCTTCCTGTCGGCCATCACAGGTTGCGACTCCACGGTGATGGTCACAGTAATGCCCAAAGACACATTTGCCACGGCGCAAAGCCTGACCATCTGCAACGGCGAATCGGTGCCCATTTTCGGGCAACCGCAGTCGTCAAGCGGGGTGTATCGAATGACTTTTACGGCCGCCAACGGCTGCGACTCCACCCATACCGTCAGCCTCAACGTGCTGCCCGCATTGTTCCTGGCCCTGGATGAAACGCCGACTTGTGGCGGACAAACCGAGGGCGTGGTGACGGCGACCGGCAATGGTGGTACGCCGCCATACAGCTATGCCTGGAACCTGCCCGGGCAGACCGGCCCGAGTATCGACAACCTGCCGGCCGGTACCTATTCTGTGACGCTGACCGACGCCTCCGACTGTACGAAAACTGCGAGTGCGCAGGTGGTGGCCTACCCGCCCATCGAATTTGGCGTAACGGCCGACTCTGTGCGTTGTTTTGGCGAAAGCAACGGCGCAATTCTGATCGCCAGCAACGATAGTACCTTGCTCTACGCCCTGGGCGATGGAGGGTTCAGTGCCGCCACCCAATACGAAGGCCTGAGCGCCGGCGCGTACGATTTGCAGGTGCAGGACATATACGGCTGTTTGAAAGACAGCACCGTCATAGTGCCGGGGCCGCCCGAATTGCTCGTCGAACTGCCTGGCGACACAACGATTCTGCTGGGTGAGGAAATCCTGATCGAGGTTTTTACCAACAGCACCGATTCCCTGGCCCTGGCCTGGAATACGAGCGAATATCTCAGTTGCGCCGATTGCCTCACCCCGATTGCCTCGCCGCTGACCACAATACGGTACAGTCTGGTGGCGACCGATGCCAACGGCTGCAAGGCGGCCGATGAAATGTTGCTGGAAGTACGTCGGGTGATCGACGTATTTTTTCCGAATGCCATTGCACCCACGGCGCCCACCGATTTCAACGCCCGTTTTGAGCCCAGTTTCGGTCCGGCAGTGGCGCGCGTCACGTCCCTGCGGATTTTCGACCGCTGGGGCACGCTGATTCATGAGGCGAGAAATGCCACACCCGGCGACGCCAGTCTCATTTGGGACGGCCGCTACGACGGCAAGGTCGTGATGCCAGGGGTGTACATCTGGGCCATCGAACTGGAACTGGTGGATGGCGCAACGGAAAAATTCAGAGGCGACGTGACGGTAGTGCGATAGGATTTTTGCTGCATTGAACTGGCGAAAGGCGCGCCCGGGACTTGTCCCGGCGCGCCTTTTTGTTTGGCTGCGCCACATTTTCCCACCGCTGTCCGGTTTTGGCGCAGCGGCTCCCACAAATTCCCCCCGGGGGCGGACCCGGTCAGGTTTTACTCCTTCATTTTTCCCTTTTCAGGTGGTTTTCAGGCCGCATCTTTCCAACGGCTGCTTTTTAACAAGCCTGATTCTGGGCCGTGGCGGTTGTCAGTCCGGTTTTTGAGGCAAGGGCAAATTTTTATAATAAATTGAAAATCAATATTTTAATAAATTAAATAAAAAAATTTATTTTCAAAACAGGGCAAAAGTGTCGTTTTGTGGGAAAATGTGGAAAAACCGAGTACATTTGTGGCACTGAATATAGGGTAGGGCTATCCATACCCTATGAAGGCAATAAACAGCATGAATCTGATAGGCGAATACCCGGTATCGGTGGACAACAAGGGCCGGCTCAGGCTCCCCACCGCCCTGCTGCGGCAACTCGGCGAGAAGTCCGAGGGCGGCGAGGGGTATTCGTTTGTGATCAACCGCGGTTTTGAAAAGTGCCTGACACTTTATCCCAAAGCCGTGTGGGACGAGATCACAGCCCGCCTCAGCCGCCTCAACCGTTTCAACGACCGCAACCGGATGTTCGTCCGCTCTTTTTATCTCGGGGCCTATCCCCTGGATACCGACAGCGCCGACCGCATTCTGTTGCAAAAACCGCTTATGGACTATGCCGGTCTGAGCGACGAGGCCATCCTTGTCTCCATGGAAGACCGCATTGAAATCTGGGCGCCCGAGGTGTATCAGTCCATGCTGAATATCAACCCCAACGACTTTGCCGACCTCGCCAATCAGGTGATGGGCGGCGATGTCGGCGAAAACCTGGAAGATTTAAACAAAGCCTGACCGGAATACTATCCTGAACCGATTGACCACGAAAACCTGTGTTGGCGAGTTGCGGGAATCAGCGCCTGAAACTTTCAACTTGAAACCCACAACGTCAAGATATGTACCATGATCCCGTTTTGTTGTCCGAATCGCTCGAAGCCCTGCAACTCCGCTCCGGCGGGGTGTACGTGGATGCGACGTTCGGCGGCGGCGGGCACTCTCGGGCCATTTTGACCCGGCTGGGCGACAAAGGTCGCCTTTACGCTTTTGACCAGGACGACGATGCCGCGGCCAATGCCCGCCAGGCGCCATTCGCAGGAGAGGACCGTTTTGTGTTCGTAGCGGCCAATTTCCGCTTCCTGAAAAGGCACCTGCGTGTGGAAGGCCAGGCGCCGGGCACAATCGACGGAATTCTCGCCGACCTGGGTGTGAGCAGCTACCAGATCGACACGCCCGAGCGCGGATTCAGTTACCGCTTCGATGCGGCGCTCGACATGCGGATGAACCCGCAGGACGAACGCGGCGCGGCCGATATCCTCAATGGCTACACTGCCGGCGAATTGCAGCGGGTGTTGAGCGATTTCGGTGAAGTGCGCAATGCCCGCACCCTGGCGCAGGCCATCGTGCAGCAACGTGAAAAAAAAGCCTTCCGCAGCACCGGCGAACTCGTGGCCCTCTGCGAGTCGCTGGCCATGGGCGAACGCTGGCGCTACCTCTCCCAGGTATTCCAGGCCCTGCGCATGGAAGTAAACGACGAGGTGGGCGCACTATGCGATTTCCTGAAAGAAGCGCTTGAAATGCTTGTTCCCGGCGGCCGTTTGGCCGTCATCACATACCACTCCATCGAGGACCGGCTGGTCAAGAATTTTTTCAAAACCGGCGACCCCGAAGGCATTGTACAAAAAGATTTTTACGGCAACATCGCCCGGCCGTGGAACATCATCACGAAAAAGGCGATCGAACCCATGAGCGAAGAAATTCAACGCAATTCCCGCGCCCGAAGCGCCAAACTGCGCGTCGGGGAAAAAGCGCGGGGCAAGCCAGACGAATGATCCGTTCGTGACCCGCTAACAAGATGAAACTGTTCAATTTACTAGTCGCCCTCCCTCCTGTTGCTGCCAGCAACCCGCGCCCGGCGCCCGGCCTTTCAGGCCAGTCCGCCTGCGCTCCGGCCAGCAGCCTCCCGGCTGAACCGGCGCACCTGTGTGTTGAACACCCAATGACGACGCGCCATGGCCAATAAGCTCCTCGGATATCTCAACATCAGCCAACACACCACCCAACTGGTGTTCGGGAACTTCACGTTCGTGCTGTTTCTGGGCTTCCTGGCCATTGTGTACATCGCCAACGCCCACTTTTCCGAAACGGGCGTGCGGCGCATCCAGCAACTTCAAAAAGAAATCAAGGAACTCAAATGGGAATATACCTCCATTAAAAGCGAAACCATGTACAAATCCCTCCAGTCGCAGATGGACGCCAGCCTCGAATCGTCCGGGCTGAGCCTCGACCCCGAGGGGCCCAAAATCATCGTAAACGACTGACCCCGTTGAGGGCCGCTTTTTTTTAAACCACCCTGAATACCCGAATTCAACTTTCGATCACCCATGCTGAATATCAAAAACGAAGTCTTGCTCAACCTCTATGTGGTAGCGTTCCTCACGCTCGTCGCAGGGTTCCTGATATTCGGCCGATTGTATCAGTTGTCGGTGGTCGATGCCCCCAAATGGCAGGCAAAAGCCGACAGCCTGTACCTCAAGTTTGTAGATGTGTACGCCGACCGCGGCAATATTCTGGCAGCCGACGGCTCCATGCTGGCGACTTCCGTGCCCTATTTCGACGTCCATTTCGATGCCAAAGCCGAGGGCCTGACCGACGATGTGTTTAACGAAGGGATCGACAGCCTGGCCTTCCTGCTGTCCACCTACGTCGATCAGCATTTTACGCCGGGCGCTTACAAATTGTGGCTCGACTCCCTGCGCAACATTTACCCCGACAACACAAGGGGCATCCGTTATGTGCCTATCGCAACGGATGTTTCCTATCCCAAAATGTTGCAAATCAAGAACTTCCCGATCTTCCGGCTAGGCCGCAACAAGGGTGGCCTGATCATCGAACAACGGCCGAAACGCGACCGCCCCTTCAAGATTATGGCGCAGCGCACGATCGGCTACGTCCGCGAAGGCGCCCTGCCTGTGGGCCTCGAAGGCGCTTTCGACAAAGTGCTCGGCGGTTCGCAGGGCAAGCAGCTCATGCTCAGGGTGCCGGGCGATATGTACATCCCGGTCAATGACCTGGCTGAAATTGAACCCCGGGCCGGCGACGACCTGGTCACCACCATCGATATCAACATTCAGGATGCCGCCGAGTCGGCCCTGCTCAAGGCCTGCGAAACCCACGATGCCGACCACGGTTGCGCCATCGTCATGGAAGTCAAAACCGGCGCCGTCAGGGCCATTGCCAACGTCGGGCGAACCCCCGAAGGCTGGTGGGAAACCTTCAATTATGCCGTCGGCGAGCGGGTGGAGCCAGGCTCCATGTTCAAACTGGCGTCCTTCATGGCCATGATTGAAGATGGCTATGTCGAGGATTTTGACCAAAAAATACCTGTTTACAAGGGTAAAATGAAGTTTTATGACGAGGAACTGCTGGACGCTGTTCCGCACGGACTGGATTCCATGACGATCAGGGAAATCTTCGCCCAATCGTCGAACGTCGGCACGGCTTCACTGGTCCAGAAATATTACGGTGACTCCCGCAAAGCAGCGGCTTTTGTCAAAAGGCTGGAAAGTTTCGGTCTCGACCAGCCTACTGAAATCGAGGTGGGCGGGGAGGAAAAACCTTACCTCAAACACCCCGGCGACCCCAAAAGCGAATGGTCGGGCACGACCCTGCCCTGGATGAGCATCGGCTACGAACTATTGCTGTCGCCCCTGCAATTGCTGCAGTTTTACAACGCGGTGGCCAACGACGGCCGTATGATGCGCCCCTATCTCGTCGAACGCATCGAACGCTACGGCAAACCCGTAAAAGAATTTCAGCCCTATGTGGTGCGGCGCAGTATTGCCAGCAAGGGCACCATTCGCAAGGCCCACGAATTGCTCGAAGCCGTGGTGCAGAACGGTACGGCCAAAAACATACGGCCGGCCAACTACACCATCGCGGGCAAAACCGGCACCGCGCAGTTGAACTACCACAAGTTCAAGGCCGACGCCGGCATCCGCCACCAGGCCGGATTTTGCGGGTATTTCCCGGCCGACAACCCGGTCTATTCCTGCATCGTGGTCATCAGCGAACCCCAACGCGCCGGCTACCACGGCGCCGAGGTGGCAGCCCCGGTATTCCGGGCGATTGCCGACCGCTGTTTTGCCATGAAACCCGAATTGCACGCCCCGATACAGCCCAAGACCAAACTGGCTACCGCCGATTTGCCGAGCCTGGATGCAGGCCAGAAAAAGGATGTAAAAGCCGCACTCGAATGGCTCAACATGCCCTGGTATGAATCGGACAAACTGCCCGACTGGGTATCGCTCTCGGCGCGCAACGACTCCCTGATTATCCGTACCCGGCTGGTAAACGACAAAACGGTGCCTTCGGTCGTGGGAATGGGACTCAAGGATGCCATTTACCTGCTCGAAAACCGCGGTTGCCGCGTAAAAGTGCAAGGCGTCGGCAAGGTTGCCCGTCAAAGCCTCGCGCCCGGCACCCGAGCCAACAACTCTACCTGCGTATTGTACCTCGAATAAACCACCTATGCCTACGACGCTCTTTGACATACTTTCCAGCATAGAAATCCTGGATGCCACGGGGCCCGATCCGCGCCATGTCGCGATCGGCGCGATCCGTTTCGACAGTCGCCAGGTGCAGCCCGGCGACCTGTTCGTTGCGGTACGCGGAGCCGGCGCCGACGGGCATGATTTTATCCAGAAAGCCCTTGAAAACGGCGCTGCGGCTGTCGTTTGCGAGCAACAACCGGCCGTGGCAGACCCTGCGCCGGCCCTGGTTCGTGTGGCCGACAGCGCTGAAGCCCTGGGCCGCATGGCTGCCAACTACTACGGACGCCCTTCCGAACAGATCGGCCTCGTAGGCGTCACCGGCACCAATGGCAAAACCACCGTCACGACCCTGCTCTGGCAATGTTTCAGCAGGCTGGGCTACCGTTGCGGACTGATCGGAACCGTTGAAAACCGGGTGGGCGACCAAATAGTGCCCAGCACCCATACCACGCCCGACGCCGTGAGTCTGCAGGCGCTGTTGCGGCAGATGGCCGACGCCGGCTGCGCCTACGTGTTCATGGAAACCAGCAGCCACGCCATCCATCAGCGGCGAATTGCCGGGGCGAACTTTGCCGGGGCCGTTTTTACCAACCTGACCCACGACCACCTCGACTACCACGGCACTTTCGCGGCGTACCGCGACGCCAAAAAACGCCTGTTCGATGATTTGCCCGCCCAGGCCTTTGCACTGACCAATGCCGACGACCGCAACGGCAAATTCATGCTCCAGAACACGCGGGCAAAAACCTTCACCTACGGCCTGAAAACCTCCTCGACCTTCAAAGCGAAGATCATTGAAAATGCCCTGAACGGCTTGCACCTGCGCCTCGACGATGAAGACTTCCACGCCAGAATGATCGGCGAATTCAATGCCTACAACCTGCTTGCCGTGTATGGCGTGGCGCGTTTGCTGGGCATAGACAAACACGCCGCCCTGACCGCCCTCAGCGATTTGCGCGGCGCCGAAGGCCGCTTCGATTATGTGGTGCACCCTTCCAAAAACGGCTGCATCGGGATTGTGGATTACGCCCATACGCCCGACGCCGTTGAAAAGGTGCTCGAAACCATACAACAACTCAAAAAACGCGGCGCCAAAGTCATCACCGTCATCGGCTGTGGCGGCGACCGTGATAAAACCAAAAGACCGCTCATGGCCCGGGTGGCCGCTCGCCTCAGCGATCAGGCCATCCTGACCAGCGACAACCCGCGTACTGAAGACCCCCAGGCCATCCTGCACGATATGGAAGCCGGCCTGAGCCCCGAAGACCAACAGAAAACCCTCACCATCGAAAACCGTGAACAGGCCATTAAAACCGCAGAACGCTTTGCCAGGCCGGGAGATATCATCCTTGTCGCCGGCAAGGGACACGAAAAATACCAGGACATCAAAGGCGTCAAATACCCGTTTGACGACCGGGCCATGCTGGAAAGAATGATGAAGGAGGGTTGATGAATGGTATATGATTGATAAACAGGAGGGTGGATGCTCTCGGCGGCCAGCGCGAACCGGGCTTGGCCGGAGCGCGGAAACAACCCTTTTATCAACCCAACCAACCCTCAACTGCCTGAAAAACAAAGACATAATAGTGGAGGGACTATTATTTTGAACAGCCGGTTGCAGGGGCGATGCAAGATTGCCCCGCAGCCAATTTTAAAACCGAAATGACCTTGCTGAATCAATAGAAACAATTAATCGAGCCATTCGATACATGTTTTATCATCTGTTTGAATATCTGCATCGCGCTTACAATGTACCGGGAGCCGGACTGTTCCAGTTCATCTCCTTCCGTGCAGGTGTGGCTATGATCTTGTCCTTGCTGATTTCCATCGTGATCGGCAAGCGCATCATCAACTGGCTGCGAAAGGCGCAGATCGGGGAGACGGTTCGCGACCTGGGCCTGCAGGGCGAACAACTCAAGGCCGGCACGCCGACCATGGGCGGCAGCATCATTATTGCGGCTACCGTGATCCCTTGCCTGCTGATGGCTCGGCTCGACAACATATACACCCTACTGATGCTGTTCGCTACGATCTGGATGACAACTATCGGTTTTGTTGACGATTACATCAAGGTATTTAAAAAAGATAAAAAAGGCCTGAAAGGCATCTTCAAAATCATGGGCCAGGTCGGCCTCGGCCTGATCGTGGGCCTGACCATGCTTTGGAACGAGGAAATCGTCGTGCGCCTGACGCCCGCCGAGGCCGAGCAATACGGCTACCGTGTGGTCAAAACCGTATTTGTCGAAAACAAGACCACGGGTGTGCACGAAGAATTTGCCCACGTGAAAGCCCCGATCACGAACGTACCTTTTTTCAAAAACAACGAACTCGACTACTCGCGCATCCTCTGGTTTCTCGGCGACAATGCCGCCGATCTGGTCTGGATCGTTTTCGTCGTCATGACCATCATCGTGATCACTGCCGTATCGAACGGCGCCAACCTGACCGACGGGCTTGACGGACTGGCGACCGGCGTTTCGGCAGTAGTGATTGCGGCGCTGGGCATTCTGGCCTACGTGAGCGGCAACGCCGTGGCCGCCGATTTTTTGAAAATTCTCTACATCCCGTACAGCAGCGAGCTGGTGATTTTCTCGGCCTGCCTGCTGGGCGGATGCCTCGGCTTTTTGTGGTACAACGCCTACCCGGCAAAGGTTTTTATGGGCGATACGGGCAGTTTGCCCCTTGGCGGCATGATCGCGGCCATGGCCATCCTGTTGCGCAAGGAACTGCTCATCCCGGTGCTTTGCGGGGTGTTTTTGGTGGAAAACCTGTCGGTAATCATGCAGGTCTGGTATTTCAAATACACCAAGAAAAAATACGGAGAAGGCCGCCGGATATTTCTCATGGCGCCGCTCCACCACCATTTTCAGAAGAAAGGCTACCACGAAGTCACCATCGTAATCCGCTTTTGGATTATCCAGATCCTGTTGGCGGCACTGACGGTCATTACTTTGAAAATTCGTTGAAAACCAATTTTTTATAAAAAATGAAAAAGAAACAAATCGTCGTACTCGGCGCCGGTGAATCCGGAACAGGCGCGGCCATCCTGGCCAGGCAGCTGGGGCATGCCGTGTTTGTTTCGGATAAAAGCCGGATCGAAGCCGGGTTCAAACAACAACTCGACGACTCGGGCATCGCCTGGGAAGAAGGGCAGCATACGATGGAAAAAATTCTGGCAGCCGAAGAGGTGATCAAAAGCCCCGGCATCCCGGAAAACATCGATTTGATGCGGCGCATCCGCGCCAGGGGCATCCCGGTCATCGGCGAGATCGAACTGGGCTACCGGCATGCCGGCCCTTGCACCATCATTGCCATCACCGGCTCCAACGGCAAAACCACCACGACCAACCTGGTTTATCACCTGCTCAAAACCGCCGGCCTCGACGTGCGTATGGCGGGAAACGTGGGCAAATCCTTTGCGGAAATCGTTGCCGAAGACATCGCGGCCGGCCGCAACCGCGACAAAAAAAGAGTGTTCGTGCTGGAAGTCAGCAGTTTCCAGCTCGACGATATTGCCACTTTCCGGCCCGGTATCGCCATTCTGCTCAACATCACCCCCGACCACCTCGACCGCTACGGCTACGAGATGGCCAATTATATCCGTTCCAAGTTCCGCATCGCCATGCACCAGCGCCGCGGCGACCTGTTCATTACCAATGCCAACGACCCCAATATCGGCGCCTACCTGAAAGAAAACCCCGGGCATGTGCGCTGCAAGGTGCAGAAAGTGCGCCGTTCGGACCTGAAAAACGGCTACGTCCACATCGGTCGCAGCATGGCGTTTGATCTGGCCAGCACCGCGCTGAAAGGGCCGCACAACGGGTTCAACGCAGCCTGCGCCATTCGGGCCGCGTTGCGCCTGGGCGTCCGGCAGGAAGACATACTGGAAGGGCTGGCCACGTTCAACCCGCCGCCGCACCGCCTCGAAAAGGTGGCGGAATCCGACGGCGTCCTGTGGATCAACGACAGCAAGGCGACCAACGTGGATTCGGTCTTTTTTGCCCTGAAAGCGATGGATCGCCCGACGGTCTGGATCGTCGGTGGACAAGACAAAGGCAATGATTACGCTCCCTTGTTGCCGCTGGTGCGCAAACAGGTGAAAGCCATCGTTTGCCTCGGCGTGGACAATTCGAAGATACTGGCCGCTTTTTCCGACCTGAAAAAGCCCATCGTGGAAACCCGCTCTGCCGCCGAGGCCGTGCTGGCTGCTGCCCGCCTGGCCGACGAAGGAGAAGCCGTATTGCTCAGCCCTGCCTGCGCAAGTTTTGACCTGTTTAAAAATTACGAAGACCGCGGCGAGCAGTTTAAAGCTGCCGTAAAGGACCTCGTCAAAGCATAATTTTTTAATCCCCTTTACTCACAACCGAAATCAACCGACCATGTCATTTGGCAACCGCATAGCAGCAGAATTAAGAGGTGATCGTACCATCTGGATGATCATTGCCGTGCTGAGCCTGTTCAGCATCCTGGCAGTGTACAGCGCTACGGGTTCGCTGGCCTGGTCGCGGGGAGGCAATACGACCTATTACCTGATCACACACATGGTGCGGCTCGGTTTCGGTCTGTTGTTGATCTATGTCTGCCACCTGCTGCATTACCGCCGGTATCAGCAGTTTGCGCCCTGGATGCTGATGGCAACGGTGCCATTATTGTTCCTGACGTTGCTCATCGGCGCCAACATCAACTCGGCCAGTCGCTGGTTGACCTTGCCCGGTCTCGACATTACGTTCCAGACGTCCGACCTGGCCAAAATTGCGCTCATCACCTACGTGGCCAAGATGCTGACGGCCAAGCAGGAGTATATCAAAAGCCTTAAAGAGGCTTTTATGCCCATCATCATCCCTGTGCTGGTGATTTGCGGCCTGATCGCGCCGGCCAACCTGTCCACTGCGGTCGTGCTGTTTTGCACCTGCATCGTGCTGATGTTCATCGGGCGGGTCAACTGGAAATACATACTGCTGCTGGGCCTCCTGGGCCTCGTCGTATTCGCGTTCCTGATCGTGTTGTGGAAGTTTTTCCCGACGGCCGTGCGGGTCGACACCTGGGTGTCGCGGGTGAGTGATTTTCTCAATGCCGAAGACGGCGGCTACCAGGTCCGCGAGGCCAAAATCGCAATTGCGCGGGGTGGCTGGTTTGGGGTTGGGCCCGGCAACTCGATTGCCCGGAACTTCCTGCCCTATGCCTATGCCGACTTTATATATGCCATTATTTGTGAAGAATACGGCCTCGTCGGAGGCGGTATCGTACTGGGTCTGTACCTCCTGCTTTTTTTCCGGACGGTAGTGCTGGCCACCAAAAGCCCCAAGGCTTTCGGCACTTTTCTGGCGCTGGGACTCAGTTTGAGCCTCACCGTTCAGGCACTGGCCAACATAGCCGTGGCGGTCAATCTGGTGCCGGTGACGGGCCTGACGCTGCCGCTGATTTCGATGGGGGGCACAAGTATGGTGTTTACCTGTATTTCCTTAGGGATGATCCTTTCCGTGAGCAAGTTTATTGAAACCTACGACGAAACGACATCCTGATTATCCTCTTTTTAACCGAAAAAACCGGACCGTCTTTCAACGCAACGACCTGACATGACAGATACCACGCAACAACCAAGAATTCTGCTTACCGGCGGCGGTACCGGCGGACACGTTTTCCCGGCTATCGCCATCGCCGATGCGCTGCGGAAGATGTATCCGCAGGCAGAGTTCCTCTTTGTGGGCGCCAACGGCCGCATGGAAATGGAGCGTGTGCCCCAGGCGGGCTATCGTATCGAAGGCTTGAATATTGCGGGTTTTCAGCGTGGTTTTTCGCTGCGGAGCCTTGGAAAAAACCTTTCATTTCCGTTCAAACTGCTGAGCAGTTCGCGCAAGGCCAAACGTATCGTGCGCAGTTTTCGCCCCGATGTAGTGATCGGCACGGGCGGCTATGCTTCCGGCCCGGTCATGCGCGCGGCGCAAAGCCTGGGCATCCCGACGCTGATTCAGGAACAGAATTCCTATCCGGGCGTCACCAACCGGCTGCTGGCAAAACGCGCGGGGGCGGTGTGCGTGGCTTACGACGGGATGGAACAATGGTTCCCGGCTGATAAAGTGGTGTTTACCGGCAATCCTGTCCGGCAGGACATTGTTGACCTCAACGGCAAGCACGACGCCGGGCTGTCGCATTTTGGTCTGCAAAAAGGGCTCAAAACCATCCTGATCACGGGAGGTTCGCTCGGCGCGCGCACGCTCAACGAGGCTATGACCGAGGCCGCCGGCTTGCTGGCAGACAGTCCCGTGCAGGTGCTTTGGCAATGTGGCCGTTTCTATATCGGCCAGTATGAGCACAGCGATACCGCGCAATTGCCCAATGTGCACATCCTGCCTTTTATCGACCGCGTCGATCTGGCATACGCGGCCTCCGACGTGATCATCGCCCGTGCCGGCGCGCTCACGATCAGCGAGCTCTGCCTCGTGGGCAAGCCTGCTGTTCTGGTTCCTTCGCCCAATGTGGCCGAAGATCATCAGACCAAAAACGCGCTTTCCCTGGTGGAAAAAGGTGCGGCACGGCTGATCCGCGACGTCGATGCGGTGGAAAAAATGATCCCTGAAGCATTGCTCGTTCTGCAAAATGAAGCCATGGCATTCAGCCTGAGCGAAAGTATTCGCCCGCTTGGCCGGCCCAATGCTGCGGAAACCATCGCTCTGGAAGCATTGAAATTGATCCAAAAACAACCTGTACAAACTGATTCGATATGAAAAACAAAGCACTATTCCTGACTCTTCTGCTGGCGTTCGCCTTATCGGCCTGCCAAAAAGCCAACGATAAAAATCCCATGTTGCTCGGCCACTGGGCCGGCAAGGAATGGTTGGTTTTCGGCAAACCATCCGGACAGGATGCCAGCCTGGTCAGTTTTGATTTTGACGAAAACGGCGCCTATCGGGCCAGCTTCGGCGATCAAAAACAACAGGGCACCTGGCGCACGGACGGGGACAAACTTTACACCACCGAGACCGGTAAAAAAGAAATCATGGTCAAACTGATCACCGCCGACGGGAGCACCCTCAAATTCGAGATGAACCGCGGCGGGCAACAGGAAACCCTCGAATTGACCAAAACAGAACAATAAGCGACTACAGCACAGGTATCATGACCTTCGACCACCTTCAACGGCTCTATTTTATCGGCATCGGCGGCATCGGCATGTCGGCGTTGGCCCGGGTTTTCCACGGCCGTGGAAAAACCGTGTCGGGCTACGACCGTACCGAAACCGCACTGACGCGCGCCCTGGTGAACGAAGGCATTTCGGTGCACTACGACGACGATCCGGGCCGCATCCCGGCCGGCGTCGATCTGCTGATCTGGACGCCTGCCGTGCCTGCCGATCATCGCGAGCTCAACTGGTTCCGCCAAAGCGGCATTCCGATGATGAAACGCGCCGAGGTACTCGGCCTCATCAGCCGCAACCTGCGCACGGTAGCAGTCGCCGGCACGCACGGCAAAACGACTACCAGCACGATGGTCGCCCACCTGCTGCGCAGCGGTGGTATCGACGCCACGGCATTCCTCGGCGGTATTTCGCTTAATCTGGGCAACAATTTCGTGGAGGGCCAGTCCGACTGGGTGGTGGCGGAAGCCGATGAGTACGACCGCAGTTTTCATCACCTCTATCCCGAGATTGCCATCCTCAACTCGATCGACCCCGATCACCTCGACATTTACGGTACGCCGGAGGCAGTGGTGGAAGCTTATGTACAGTTTGCCCGCCAAATCAAGCCAGGCGGCGCCCTGGTCTTCCGTCACGGTCTTCCGCTGGATGGACTGGCTGCCGAACTGCACGCCTCGGATCGCAGGGTGTTCACCTTCGGGATCGAAGAAGGCGATTTTCAGGCTAAAAATGTGCGTGTAGAAGACGGAAGAATGGTGTTCGAACTGGTGTGGGGAGGAGGGGTTAAAGGAGAGATAACTACCGCTCGCGAATCGCTCCGACTCAGTCTTCGCTACCCAGGGCGCCACAACATCCTCAACGCGACGGCTGCTTCGGCAGCGGCCTTGCTGGCGGGGGTGCCGCCGGCCGCTTTGCCCGCAGCGCTTGACGGATTTGCCGGCGTGCATCGCCGTTTCGAATACATCGTCCGGCGTCCCGATCTGGTGTATGTGGACGACTATGCGCATCACCCGGCCGAACTGGAAGCCACCATTGCAGCAGCGCGCATGCTGTTTCCCGGCCGACGGATCACAGGGGTGTTTCAGCCGCACCTGTTTACCCGCACCCGCGATTTTGCCGAGGGCTTCGCCAGCGCGCTCGACGGGCTCGACGAATGCCTGCTGCTGCCAATCTACCCTGCCCGTGAAGCGCCGATACCTGGCGTCACGTCGGGAACTATTCTGGATAAAATGACCTTACAACACAAAGCCCTCGTAGAGAAAAAAGATTTGCTGAATGTCTTGAAAAACAAAGACTTGCAAGTGGTTTTGACCATGGGGGCCGGCGATATCGACCAATTGGTAGAACCGATAAAAACCTTGTTCACCGTCTGACCAATGGCCATACAATTACCCACATTCCGCGCGCCGAATCTGCGCTACGACCGCATCTACTGGGTGCTCTTCCTGATCATTGTCGGGGTGATCCTCCTGTCGGCCGTGGCGCGGAAAAAGCACAGCTTTGCCGAGACGGTAGAGGTGGAGGTGGTGCCTTTGGGCAAGGGCGACAAACTCATCAGCGAAGGCGACGTGCGCAACGCATTGCTCCGTTCTTTCGGCAATACGCTCGAAGGAACCACCCTGGGCAGCCTCGAAGTGGAACGTATGGAACGCGTCATGGAAGAAGATCCTTTCGTGGCCGACGCCGATACCTGGGTGGATCAAAACAACATTTTGCACGTGCGGATCAAACAGCGCGAGCCACTGATCCGGGTGCTCGACAACAATGGTGGCAACTATTACCTCGACAAAAAAGGGGTGAAAATGCCGCCCTCCAAAAACTTCACCGCCCGGGTACTGGTGGCGACGGGCAATTTGCCGCCCTACACGGCCGACTTTATGGAGAAAAAACGCCACCCGCTCAAAGACCTGTACAACCTGACCAATACGCTGCAAAACGATGATTTTTTCGCCAATTTCATCCAGCAGATCCATTATAACAACGCCGGAGAGTTCGTACTCGTACCGCTCATCGGCGATCAGAAAATCATCCTCGGAAGCACACGCCATCTGGATGACAAATTGAACCGCCTGAAAATCTTTTACCAGAAAGCCATGCCGGCAACGGGGTGGCGCGAATACGAAACGATCAACCTGAAGTACAACGGACAGATCGTTTGTAAAAAGTAGTTTGATAGGGTTTATTCATAGCATATGGGGTGCACTTATGGATTTGAAAAAATGGCCGTTTGGCAAATGTCGAGGAAGATTACGCTCCTCATTTATCAAGCGACGAGGGCATTTCCGAAAGAGGAAATGTTCGGCATCTCAACCCTGCAAGTACCCGATGCCGAATACAACACCCCTACCCACGATGCCTTATTAACCCTCATCAACCTAAAGAAGCTGTTTGTTTAAAAAAAATAAATTGTTGAAAAATTTGAAGCTAAAAGCTTTAAAAAATACCTTTGTCGGCGGGAAATAGTTTCTGCCTGCCGGCAGAGAAAAGTCAGAAAGAACTGAAACTCAAACCACTAAACTTAGGACAACTATGACCGAATTAGTCCATCAATCCCACGATGTGGTCGTAGCCCTGGACATTGGCACGACGAAAGTGTGTTGTCTGGCCGGCAGAAAAAACACCCATGGCAAACTCGACATTATCGGCGTCGGTAAGGTCGAAAGCGTCGGGGTGCTGCGCGGTGTCGTCAGCAACATCGAAAAAACGGTGAACGCCATTCGCGAGGCAGTCGAGATTGCCGAACGTCAGGCGCGAATGAAATTCGACACCGTGCACGTCGGCATCGCCGGGCAACACATCAAAAGCCTGCAGCACCGTGGGCTGCTGACCCGCGAAAGCGACCACACGGAGATCGCCCGCCGCGACATCGAGCGGATCGTCAACGACATGTACAAACTTGTACTGCCGCCCGGCGACAAGATCATCCACGTGTTCCCGCAGGAATTCACTGTTGACAATGAACAAGGCATTACCGATCCGATCGGGATGTGTGGCGTGCGGCTGGAAGCCAATTTCCACATCATTACCGGCCAGATCACAGCCATCAACAACCTCTACCGCTGCGTCGAAAAAGCCGGCCTGCGCGTAGCCGAGCTCACACTCGAGCCGCTCGCCAGCGCCGATGCCGTGTTGTCGGAAGAGGAAAAACAGGCCGGTGTAGCCCTCGTCGATATTGGCGGCGGCACCACCGACATCACGATTTTCCACGAAGGCCTCATCCGCCACACGGCGGTGATTCCCTTCGGCGGCAACGTGATTACGGCCGACATCAAGGAAGGCTGCACCGTCATGCAACCCCAGGCGGAAAAACTCAAGGTCCGCTTCGGATCGGCCCTCGCCGATGAGGTGTTCGACAACCGTATCATCACCATCCCCGGCCTCAAAGGCCGCGAACACAAGGAAATCAGCGAGAAAAACCTCGCCCGCATCATCCAGGCGCGCATGGAAGAAATCTTCGACTATGTGCTCTGGGAACTGCGCCGTTCGGGCTACGAACGCCGGCTGATCGGCGGTATCGTGCTCACCGGCGGCGGCTCGCTGCTGGCGCACGCCGACAAACTCGCCGAACTCCATACCGGCATGTCGTGTCGCATCGGCGCCCCCGTTGAAAACCTCGCACATGGCTATCACGAGAGTGTCAGCAGCCCGATTTTCAGCACGGGCATCGGCTTGTTGCTCAAAGGCCTGCAGGAAGTGGAAAGCGGCAAAACACCGCCGGCCGAAGCGCCCGAGGTGAAAAAGGAAAAAGAACCGTCCAATGTTTCGGAAGAAAAGTCGGCCTCCTGGCTTGAAAATATTTTCCAGAAAACGAAGGAATGGTTCGAAGCCGAACCAGACGTTGATTTTGACAAAAAAATCGGCGCCAAATGAGCACCCGACTCATGTACGCATTTATCGCGGGACTGTTTCTGATGTTTGTCGGATACAGCCTGCAGCAAGGCGGTCGACCACAAAACCCGACAATCAGTTACGTCGGATTGGCCGTCCTCCTGCTCGGATGCGTACTGGTGGCCGGTAGCCTCATCATGCAGGTTCGGCGCGGCCGGGATACCTGATACACAGTGATTTACAGCAGGAACCTCTTTAATTTCATTAAAAAAACTTTTTGGCTATGCTTTTCGATTTGCCGAAGGACGAGCCTTCCATCATAAAAATCATCGGTGTAGGCGGCGGTGGCTCCAACGCAGTGTCCTACATGTACAAACAAGGTATCGTTGGCGTGGATTACGCCATTTGCAATACCGATTCACAAGCCATGCACCTCAGTCCGGTGGGTACCAAGATTCCCCTGGGCGCCAGCCTTACCGAAGGCCGCGGCGCAGGCTCCAAACCCGACGTGGGCAAGCGCGCCTGCATGGAAAGTCTCGAGGAAATCAAACGATTCCTCGAAGACGGCACCAAAATGGTCTTTATTACCGCCGGCATGGGCGGTGGTACGGGTACCGGCGCAGCGCCCATTATTGCCAAAACCGCCCGCGAAATGGGTATTCTGACCGTGGGCATCGTCACTCTGCCCTTCACCTTCGAAGGCCGCATTCGCGTGTCGAACGGCTATGAAGGCGTGGAGGAACTGCGCAAAAACGTGGACTGCCTCGTGGCCATCTCCAACGACAAACTGCGGCAGATTCACGGCAACCTGACGATGTCGCAGGCCTTCGCCCAGGCCGACAATATCCTCTGCACCGCTGCCAAAGGCATTGCAGAGATCATCACCGTGCCCGGTTATGTCAATGTCGATTTTGAAGACGTCAACACCGTCATGCGCGAATCCGGCGTGGCCATCATGGGCACTGCCGCTGTTGAAGGCGACAACCGCGCCCGTCGCGCCGTTGACGAAGCGCTCAACTCGCCCCTGCTCGAAGACAGCAATATCCACGGCGCCAAGAACATCCTGGTCAATATTACCTCCGGCATGCGCGAAGCCACGATGGACGAGATTTTCGAGATCACGGAATTCATTCAGGAAGAAGCCGGCAACGGCACCAACCTGATCTGGGGCAACTGCTACGATGAGCGCCTTGGCGAAAAACTTGCGGTGACCATCATTGCCACGGGCTTTGAAGCCACAGAAAAACGCGCTCCGATTTCGGTCAATACCCGCCAGGAATCAAAAAATGATCGCCATGTAGTTCACCTCGACGATCCCGACGCGGCTGCTTCAAAAAAGCACCAGCCTTCTCTTTCTGACATCACTGCCGACAACAGCAGCGCGTACAGCCCGGTGGAGGAGAAGGCCGCCAGCAAACTCGAGTTCGAGTTCGATAACATCCGGGAGACGATTGACAAGTACCGTCGTACGCAGGGCAGCAATGCTGACCCCTTCGTGCGCCGCGAAGAAGCCGACCTGTCGCCCGAAGAGCGCCGCAAACGTATGGAAGAAGCGCAACGCCGCCGGGAAGAGGTCCGCAATCGCCAACTCAATGTGGTGAAACTCAATTCGCCACAGACGATCATCGAACTCGAAAATCAGCCGGCCTACCTGCGCCGCAACATTCGCCTGGACGATGTGCCCGATTCGCAAGAACCCGGCATGTCCGACTGGACGATCTCACTGGAAGACGAACAGGAACCCGAAATCCGCTTCGGCGGCAACTCGTTCCTGCATGATAATGTGGATTAAGGGTTGATGAGGGTTGATGAGGTTTATAGAGGTTATAAAAAGGGTTGCTTCCGCATTCAATGCTATAAACTTTTATCAACCTCATCAACCTCACCAGCCCCTTCTAACAGCTAATTCGGTTTTTCGCATACAACTGCGGCACGGCGGGTGGGACGCCGGGCCGCTTTTTTTTGCCCGGCTGGCCGACGAACAGCTCGGCGCGGATTCTCTGAGCCCTGCCGCCTTTGCCGCCTGCGATTTTTATTTTTGATTTTCCGGTATCGGCCTGTCTCCGGTATGCCTGCCCTGCTTATAAACGGCAAAATGGTCGGCCCCTCCTTCCGCATTGCGCACCAGCACTTCGATTCGCGATTGAAGCAGATCGAATTTTTTTGTTTGGGTATTATATTCGTAGTTCAGGTAACAATCAAACTGGTGCTCAAACTCCGGATAAAAAGTAACGAAGATGAACTCCGCATTGCCGTGTTCGACCATGCCTATCAGGTTGATAAAAGGTGAAGCCTGGGTGTAAGCCGATTTTTTTGCCTCCACCTCTGTCTCGTTTACTTTGCGAATTTGCACGCCGGAAATTGTTGCAGGCAGATCGACGTCCGGAGATTCCGACGGAATGCCCACATACAGCGTACCAAAGCCGGTTTTGCCTGTCTGTTTTGCTTCGCCGATATATTCAGCAATAGCCAAAGTATAAAGATCGGCAAGTTCGGTTTGGCCCGCGGTCGGGTTGTCGGCCACGCCGGCGTTTTGGAGGAGTTCGTTTTTGTTTGAGTGTTCTTTTACCTGGGTCGAGCAACCGGATAATGCGACAGCGGCAATCAAAATGAGGAGCTTGGTAGTGATTTTTAGCATGGTCAAGATATCGCAAAAGGTTAGAGGTGAATTTTAAACCATTCAATGGCTATTTTACTTGCTTCCGGCAAACCCTCCATGTAAGGCGAAAAATGGTGCCCTTCAACGTAGGCGATTTCCCTGGGTTCGGATGCTTTGTTGAATGCATCGACGATCTGGAATTCCGGTATGATTTCATCATTCTTCGCAACAATAAAAAGCTTGGGTATGGCGCCGATATTTTGCACGTAATATCCCGGCTCATATTCCAATTGCATTTCAAGGCTCCTGAGCGTCACGAGGTTTTCATAGGTCGGCGCATAGTCCTTGAAACTTTGAACAAAACGCCATGCGTTGGGGCTCGAAATGGCGGTAAACTGGTTGGGGTCGTTGGTTGCTACCGGAATTTTGGCCGGCTCGCTTCCTTTTGACCGCGCCTTTCTGTCTTCATTGAACAGTTGTGTCAGAAATGCTTTTGCCCCGGGCGAAAATTGGCGGACATAATAAGAGCCGCTAATGAAAGGCGTCATGGCCACCACGCATTTAACCCTGCTGTCGAGAGCGCTTACGACAAGGGCATGCCCTCCTGAATAGCTGCCCCCCCAAACACCTATTCTGTTTTTATCTACCTCGTCTCTGGTTTCCAGGAAGCTAATGCCATCCCTGTAGGCCTGTATTTGTTGCCAGGGGTCCGCTTCTCCCCTGATAGTCCCGGCGCTCTCCCCGAAATTCGGGTAATCAAAAAGGAGCACCGCAAAGCCTGCTTTCGCAAAGGCCGACGCAAAAAATTGATAATTACATTCTTTGGTTCCTGAAAAACCGGGAGCCATGACGATTGCCGGTAGATCGTGATCCACTGAATCTCCCGGTACAAACAACCAGCCCTTGATCAATTGCTGGTTTGAAAAGAAAGAAACATCCGTTTTTAAGGTTTTGATTGAATCCGCTTGTTGTGACAATAGAGTATAGTTGGAGCAAAGAATAATAAGCAATGCGAATTTGTATTTGAGTGTTTTCATTTTCTTTGGTATAAAGTATGTCGAAATTTAAATGCCGTGGCTGGGGCATAAAAACATTGTTATCATCAAGGCTGTTTTTGCAATCAAATACGCACTATTCGTTTAATCTTGCGCGATTGTTGGCTAATGGTGCAACAGGCCTTTTCAATTGAATAATAATGGTTAAAAATGCCTTGAAAAGTTACGGCGTTGTTAGCCGGCGTTTTTATTGACTGATTTCTTTCTTCCAGCTCCAAGCCATAATAACGACTATGGCCGTCAGTACGCTTTCAAGAAAAGAAAGAAACACATAGAATGTTCTCCATTCAGTCATGGAAGATATTCCGACAAGCAAGGTGAACAGCGTAAAAAATACCCCCACTCCAACATTTAGCCATTTGGCCAGCCCGGGTTTTAAGACCATCGACATAGAAATCATCAAGGCAGGTATTGTCAGGATAAATGTTGCTGAAAATAACTTAGCAGGGCTGTCCAGCATGTTTTGACCGTTCAGAAGGCCTTCTACTTTTTGCGGAACATAAAGTTCAAAATAGTCTCCATAGATGTAACAAAACATTATAGAAGTCCACAATGCAGAAAGTTTAATCCTGATGTTTACTTTGTAATCTTCCGGGCGTATTTCCATATTCTTGATTTCGTTAAATTGTTTTCCCTAGTGGCTGTTGCGGGTAATCACAAACAAGTTCCAATTTCGCACATTGCAGGAAAATTGCCGAGGTATTCGTTTCTTTTAAAAGTATTTTAACCATACCTGATGGTAGGGGCTTTTCAGAAACCGGGCATTGCATCAAGGAAAGAAGCAGTGGATTGGACGTCTTTTTCCCTCTCCTGCATCGAGGCACATGGCGAGAATACGAATGCCCTCGCAAAGGCTCTTGCCCGGCCTTTTCCCGGGTTTGCCGGGACTGGTTGTCGCCACTATAAACAAACAGCGAAGTGATGCCTTTACTTGCGCCACAACTGTCGATTTGACTTAAAATTCCGAGCTGAAAATTGTCCAGCTGATCGCTCAACCTCGGCAAAATCCGGCCCATTTTTGAGCCAATTGCCCCCGGGGTGTGCCTGAAAATGCCGTTTGAGAAAGGGGGGCAGGACAAGTCTTTCGGGCTTTAATCGGGATTAAAGCCATCAAATGCTCCAGACCGATTCAGTACCATACTTCTTCTACTGGCATCCGGTTTAGCCTGCGGGTGTTTCCTTTTTTTGTTTCCGAAATTCCCTTATAACCAAAACAGCGCAAATCAGGAACGGTAATGTTGATAACAGTATTTTAAAATCCATGTCTATAATCCCGATAAAGGTCATAAGACACAGCAGGCAGCCTAAACAGGCAATTCCTGCATAAGTCAAATATTTACTGGGGCGCGACTGGAATAACGTTATCAATAGCAATACCTGGCCTAGCAGGGGGATGAGTGTAAGCGGGTGAATGGCAGCGCCGGGATCGGTAAACAATTTGTGCAGTACCTCGAATTCGCCTTCATACAAAAACGAACTGTTGTTGTTGCTGCCCCATTCCAAATAGCCAAACAATGAAGCGACTATGATTAACAGGTTTAGAATTTTTATTTTCATTTTGTTAATTTTGAACTATCCTGGTAATTAATCTATTGGAATCGTACCAATAAGTACCCTATGTAACACGCGAATTGTTTTTTCTGATTTTCAATTATTTGAATAAGGGACAAAACCGTTTTGGGTATTAAATTCTATTGCAAACAGATACTTTACTTTATTATTAAGTAGTTCGAGGTCCTTTCTTGATAACAGGGCAGTTGTTTGATGTATGATAACAGGTAAATTGTTTTTTGCGTTATAATCATAAAAGATTAACCTTCCGGTTTCGTTTTCGCCGGCAGACCTAATTGCTTCATATCCTATTCCCAGTTTGTCAAATGTCTTTGTTTTTAAATTGGTTTTTATTATTCCGTAATCATACGACCAACTGACAGATTTTGTATTGACAACTAAAAACTCCTGCCCGTATCGATTCCACAGCAGGTATTTTATTGGCATGCCAATCATGAAAATCAGCATCAATACTATCGGGATTGCCATCGAAGGAATTTCTTCAGGTTTAATTTTTGATAAAAGCACTACAAGAAAAATCAAAGACAGCATAACTAAAACCGAAAGTACCCTGATTCCGGTTGCCGATGCATTAATTTGAATTGTTGCATAAACATTAACACTGTCTGTATATATTTTTATGATGTTTTTCATTGATTTAGTGATTGTATGGGCCTTATGCAACCTATTTTTGGTTTTGGGGTGGCATAGATGTTAGATGCATTGCTCAAAGATAGTCAGGTAATGCAATTGCAGCTTAATTCGTTGGCGACCTTCCGAATCGGCTTGTCCGGGTTTGATTTGTCTGACAGAAACAAATGATATTCCCAACAAACCCCGCAACTATCATTCATTGTATGTGAGTAAAAGATGAAGTCAGGTAAACCGTCTTTATTTATATCGCCAGCCAAAATAAGTTGCGGCGTTTTATAGTTGCAATGCCTTTCTGCAGTGTCCTGCAATTCCAGTTCCTTGCTTAAATTATATCTTTTGATTTCAGGGTAGGTGCTAATATTCAATTCAATCTGATATTTTTTTATATAACCTGCCGAATTGTCTTTGGTAAGCTCCACGCCCTCGAATGCATGGAGTTGATAGTTTTTTCCTTCGTAATAAAAAGTATGTATTTGTTCCGGGAAAAGAAATTTTTCGTATTCTGAATACCCCCATTGATTGGCGACGAATTGAGAAAATACTGCCCCTTCGTCTAAATCGGTTTTGGCGCCAATCAGGAATAGCACCGTGTCTTTTATGTTTGATTGTACGATCAATGGAAATTCTGTCCAATGTTCTTTCCCTTCTCCCAATGTATCCTGCTCATTGAATTCATGAACAAGCCGTAACGTCACTTCTGATTTTTTAACAGACAGGTTCCCATTGGACTTTGTTAACGCGTACCAGTTTAGCTTGGGGTCATAATTTATTGGGCCGCAATATTGGCCGGTACGAAGCAATCTATAATCTTTGTTTATTTCTGTGGACTTGACAACCCATTCTCCGACAAGCCCGAACCCTGAAAAAATATAGCCTTCAATTTTTCCATACGAAATTTTCATCCAGAAACCTTGCTTTCCTTCAATGATTTCGGAGCAGTGTTTGTAACCTCGGTTATATCCGACATCGGTTTCGTAATTTATTTCCGCTTCTACGACAGTTCCAAAAGGCAACGATCCGACCCTTTCCGATTTTGAGCTCGGCCCTTTTCTTACGTTAAGGCCTGATTTTGCTAAAATGGTGAATGGTTCAGCATTTGCCCTGGTTGAAAGCAATATCAATATTATTATTTGTATTAATTTTTTCATTTTCTATTATTTTGCCAGTCTGTCGCATAAGCGTTGTGCTGCCCTGCGTGCCCCCCGGGAATTCGGGGCCGATATGCAAGTGCTGAGAGAGGGCAAGGTCGGTCGCATGGTCGCCTTCCCTGCCAGCTTATAAGCCTTGTACATCATTTTTTATTGCTCTTTCAAAGGGCGGATTCCATAAATTAGCAGATAGCCAATCATCCAGAATTCCCCGATAGTTGCAGGAAGTACAAATAAATCCAAATAGGAATTTTCAATCCCTCCATATTTGAGGAAAGCGCTTAACAGATAACCTATCCCTCCGATAATCAAGGTGCGCCCGAGCCAAACTGGCATCCTTTTCGAACTTGTGACGACATATCCCATTGGAATAAGCCAAAGCCCGAAAAAAATACCTCCAACTCCCCAGGCATTTGTAATTATACTGCTTAAAAGTTGTATCAGCAAAACCTTGCTTTCATGGGCCTGTGCAGGGGCGTTTGCGATCTCGATGGCCGAGCCCATTGAAATTGCGCTTATCATAATCGCTGCTGAATTCATCATTCCCCATATACCGATTGCCCAGGATGCCCACTCGTTTACACCTTTAAACAGTCTGTAAAACCATACTGCTGCAAGGGCCTGTGAGACAATAATGGTAAACTCTAATAGAAGGCGTACTCTCGCTATGGATTCCAGATTGGTCAAATTTCCAAGCGTTTTTTCAGGGTCGCCCGCTATAAATACTTTTGGGTGAAATACCATAAACCCTAACACCCCTGAAATTGCTATTACCAGGTACCAGATTCCTGCAAATCTTGCAGTAGTTAATAATTGCCTTTGTTTATCTTTTACAGCCATATTGGTTTTATTTCCTTGTTGTTTTTGAGTTGGTTGTAACGATTGACCTGGCGTTGTGCCATTGCGCCCGGTTTTACGGCTTTGCTGTTCGGGGGTAACGGCGACCATGCAGGGTGTGCTTGTAATAGGCATTGACAGCATTGGTGCAAATTTAACCAATTTGAAATCCGGGGATGGAAGGTCCTTCGACAGTCCGTCGTGCAAAATCGACTGGCCCTGTCGCGCAGCCCCCTGTACGGATGGTATTGGCAGAAGAGCGGCTAAAACAGCATTGGTGTCTTACGGCCCGATTGCCCGGTTAGTGCGGCCTTGTTTTCGCCCATCGTGGTTTGAATCGTTCAAACGACTTGCCTTTGAATTGATATGCGCCATGCTCGTGTGTGCCAAGCCACAAGGCGCCATCGTTGTCTTTGTAGATGGAGAACACTGTAATACCTTTCTCTCCGGACAGCACAGGATAGTATGTTGTACTTTTTCCGTTGTATCGCCAAACGCCATCGTCATAGGTGGCGATCCATAATTCATTGTTGTTGTCTTTGGCGATAGACAGGTACTCCCATAAATTGCTGTCCGGCTGCCATCCAGGTTTCCTATACTTTTTTCCCGGCTGTTAAACGTTTGCTCCAAACAAGATTTTATGACAAACAGGATTGTCAGTGCTGCCGGAACGCGCTATATTTATATGCCTCCTGGCGCGAAGTATATAAGACTTGACGCCCGATTTGATGATAATATTACAAGTGCTCCAAACTTTTAACCGGGCCTACAACAGGCGTTTGAGCCGGTTTGGCTATTCCGTAGACGACTAACACCCCGGAGCCGCCACCCCATGTCGAAAAGGCGGGGTCGGGTTTCGCTTGCATCACCGTCTGAGGCAGGTTCCAGTTATTGGCACACCAGAGATTGCCCGCCTGATCGACGACCACATCGGTCAACATCTGAATACTGCCGGAATGGATGGTGTGAATCACATCGCCTGTCTTAAAAGCCCGGGTACGTCCGCTGGGTGCAGCGCCTGCCAGGAACGATACTCCCCTGCCCATAAAATTGGCCACCCAGACGTCATCATTGCCATCGACGGATACCCCCCAGGGCGCGCTCAGTTCGCCATCTCCATAAGCCTTTAAATTAGATGAGTGTGTGTGTATATCAATCTCGTTAATCGGATTGGCATTAGATGGAATCATAAAGACAGACCCCGTTTTATGTTTCCGCCCGAGGGTTTGTTCGAGATGCGGGTAACCCAGCGCAAACCCCTCGATAATAGAAATGCCGTCGGTAGGCGTTGTGGGAGGGAAGTCGGGGCTTGTATTACAGGCTACCCAACAATTCCCCTTTGAATCCAGCGCGATACCACGCCCTCCACCGGCAAGGAAAAAGCGTTCTACCGGACGGTTTTTTTCAAATGGAGCATAACGCACCAGCGATTTGCCATTCGTATTGCTGATCCAGACGCGGTTGGAATAATCTATCGAGACCGCAAACGGGGCAGTAAGCACCTTGTCCAGGTTCTCATCCGCAACAACACTGCCTTTGGTAAGGTCGCCGTTCGGAAAATAAAGCATCTGATTGGACGAAGTGCCGACAATCCAGATATCACCATTCGGCGCCACGCCAATGCCTTGCAAGCCTCCGATCTCCGTTAAGATATCCGCTATGTGTTCCGGAACCTCGTCGAAAATCGGGGAGCCGTCTTCCAGTCTGTAAACGCCAACAGCGCCGTTAAAACTCGACACCCAGCAGGTGCCCTCTTTGGTAATAGCCGTGCCCCAGCCTGCGCCATCAACACCCATTCCAGTGTAACCGGTCACCGGCGGCGACAACAGGCGCCCTGTCGAGTCAAGCTTGACAAGTCCGCCGCCGATACCTTGATACACGCCGTTTTGTGCACCCGGCATCCAGTTCAAGCCGGTCCACAAGTTACCCTCTTCATCCAGGGCGAGCTTTCCAGGGGCGCATATTCCGCCCTGACCGAACGCCAGGATCATTGAAAAATCCTCCGGGAAAAAACTCAAATAAGGCACGAAAGGCGCGCTCCGCCGACTGACAGGAACCTTGCTGTTGGGTTTGGCGGGGAAGCCATCTTTCGGCTGAGGATAGGCCTCGTCAAAAAGATCAAACAAATCTGCCGGATGCGCCCAAGGCGATTGGGCAATGCCAATCATCGCCTCGGCAGTATTCTCCGGCCGTTTCCCTTCGAGCGGGGTCGCGTACGTCAAAAATTGCCGCTGCCACTTGTCGTCCGTTGCTTTTGCAGTGCCGAAGGCCGTAATCAGTGCGGCCAGTGTATTCAACCGCGCCAGCGTTTCATTCTGTGTGATATTGAAGGGGTTCGTGAGCACATCGCCCCAGGACCCGGTTACAGGATTGACCAGATTGGGCGTGTTTTTGGCGGCAATCGTTACGCCTCGGTGATTTCCTGACAACAGAAGCCCCTTGAAAAACTGGGCGCAGGTAAACGCAGAAGCCACTGTGGTTAACTCATTCACGACAAGCCCGTTCTTGGCAATCTCCTCCTGCCAGTTTGGAGATAAAACAGACAGCAGCACGACATCAGGGCGATGCAATTCGGCAGTAACTGAGAGAATGGCGTCTGCTGATTCAGGCGTAACGTGTATGGTAAAGTGACCTTTCGCTTCTGCTGTCACGACACACTCGCCAATCTCTTTTTTATTATTAGCTTCCCAGACTTTTACCGTTGTTGTTACAGGATGAGATTGATTAAAAGATACAATTCCTTTGAGCGTAATTTGATGCGTCATCATTTGAATTTTTGTCGGTATTATAATAGAAGTTTCAAAATGGTCTTTTGGGGAAAGACCGTGGCGACTTAAAAACTGTCGTTACTTCTACCACCGGTCGCGATTGCCGCCACCGCCATAACCGCCGCCACCGCGATTGCCGCCGCCGCGATTGCCGCCACCGCCATAACCACCGCCGCCGCGATTGCCGCCGCCGCCGCGATTGCCGCCGCCGCCATAACCACCGCCACGACGATTGTCACTCGGAGAACGGTTTTCACGGGGCTCCGCTTTTTTGACGACGATGGTACGCCCGTCCATTTCGGTATCGTCGAGGGAATTAATAGCATTTGTGGCCGCGTCTTCATCGGGCATTTCTACAAAGGCAAAACCTTTGGAACGGCCTGTAAATTTGTCGAAAATGATGGAACAGGAGGTAACATCCCCGAATTGTTCAAATGCAGCACGCAGATCGTCTTCTTGCGTGTCGAAGTTTAATTTCGCTACGAAAATATTCATGGCAACTGAGTTTGGTAAAAAACGACAGCTTTGGCGCTGTTGTTTGCGGTTAAGAAATAGTAGTCGTTAATGAATGATATGTGCCCGGAACGGGCATCGAATCGGCTGATGCAAATATAATCAAACTACGCCAGACGCTTGGGAATCGTTACAACGCAAGATCAAACCGCTGACGCAGCTCGACGGCTGGATCAGCAACCGACTGCGTTACTGTATCTGGAAATCGTGGAAACGTCTGGGTCGCCGTTATCAGGCGTTCCGGCACGGTGGTGTGAGAGTGCAGGGGCGGTCGCAGGGCCGCTTCTCCCTACTCGATTACACGGCATATTCATTTCTCGTTCCAAATTTTTTTAATTAGACTTGTTTTGATGTAACCTATTGAAAATCAGTAGTTGTATTTTTACGTTCAAAAGATTCATATGGGTTTTGGTTACACAGGAATTCGCAATGAACGGCAATGGAGAGCCACGACGGGTTTGAGCCAGGCAAAATTTCTGGAATTGTCCGAGGCATTTGGCCGGGCTTACGAAAGCGTTTTTGGGTGTTCTATTGAAGAACGACAGGCGAATTCGAGTCAGGAGGCTATATTCCGTTCTTACGAAGATTTGTTGTTCTTTGTCTTATTCAGTTTAAAATCTGGCCTGGGCTATGATGCTTTGGGGGCTATCTTTGATTGTGATGGGTCGACGGCAAAAGCCAATCAGGCATTCGCTCTTCCCATCCTTCAAGCCGCCTTAACCCAGTTAGGCCTAATGCCCAAGCGGTCGTTTTCCTCGGTTGAAGAATTTGAGGCCTGGTTTTCCGGGCACGATACTTTGTTGGTAGACGGCACGGAGCAGCAAATTCAGCGTTCAAAGGATAATTCCGTTCAAAAGGCTCATTTCAGCGGTAAAAAAAAGCCATACCGCTAAAATGCTTGTTATCAGTTCAGTCACCAAAGTAATCTTGTACGTCAGCCGTAGTTATGTCGGCTCAGCGCATGATTTTGGTATTTTGAAGCAAGAATTCCCTCCGGAAAAACCTTGGTTCACCCGCTTCGAAATTCGCCTTGATTTAGGCTTTCAGGGCTTTGCTGACCTTTACCCCTGTCGACAACTTTACATCCCTATCAAAAAACCGAAGAAAAAAGAACTGCCACAGGAAGCAAAGGATGAAAACAAAGAACAAGCCTCACAACGTGTAACCGTAGAGCATAGCATCGGTGGTCTCAAACGTTATCGTGTCCTTTCTGACCGGCTTCGATTACGTGATCCAAAACTCTATGATGCTATCGTCGGAATTTGTGCTGGACTTTGGAACTTTAATTTGATATATCATTGATTATCATAGCCAAACAAGTCTATTGATTGCCAAATCGTTTTTCTAATAGTTTCGTCTTTTACATTATTCGCTTTCGGTGGAACTTCTTTTTCTTCGATTTTCTCGATTGTTTCTTTTCCGTAAACGTATTTGTCCATCCAAATTTTTGCTTGTTCCTTTATTACTTCTTCAATATTATCCAAATCTGCTCCCTCAAAATAATAATTTGCTCCTATCTCTTCCAATTCACCCCAACCGTGATAAAGAAGATAAAATGGCATCAATCTACTATCCATATCGGCATTCAGACAAATTTCATAAAGTTTGCTTAGGTTCTTTCTTATTTCGCAATCATTCAGTATTTGCTCGAGGTAATAATGTGCATTTGCAATAATTGAGTAATCTCCATATTTCTCATTCAGGTTTAGCTCTTTTAATGCTCCTTTGATATAAGGTTTGATTTCTTCTCTATCGACTGGTTTTGAAAAAGAAGCAACAATTAAAATATTTTCCGCCTCTTTTCCATTTCTAATCAATTCAATTGCCCAATCAATTGCAGGGTTGTAATCGAAATATTCAATTCCATTATGCCATTGAAGTATTTCAGTATATTTTTCGTGGTCTGTCAATGGTTTTCTTTTTTCTTTTATGTTATGTAAATATAGTTCCCCGTCGCTCCCAATTTACATCCAAATTCACTTTGCCATCCCTCCCATTGCAGCAAACCAGCCCAAATAGCCTGGATAGCCGCAATATATGTAAATAAAGAGTAACAAAAGAACAGCCCTGTTCCGGGTGACTATTTTATGCTTTGTTTGGCGCAGCCTTCTTTTTTACAATTTCTTTCTTCGATGTTTCTCTCGAATAATTTGTATATCGTATTTTATATAGATATAACAGATTCCAATACTTAAAATTACTGGAAGAATTCCTTTCCATACATCTTCATAAATTATCACCATTCCGATTAGCAAAAAAATAATTGTCGATCCATATCCGACAATTCGCATTAAAATAATCTTGATTGTCCATTCACTTTCTTTCCAAAACGCTTCTTCCTCTTTTATAAGTTTTTCGGCTACTATTTTTTCGACATCTCTCCCTTTTAGTATGTGTGCAGTATTAATTAAAAATGAATTTACATTCTCTTTGTTCCGTTTTAGAGAATGTCCTCTCAGTAATTCAGGGTTCTCTATGCTATTTATGAATACTTTATCTGCCGTTTTTTTAACTGTTATCTTTTCTCCTCCAATTCCCAACGCTTCTGGGTATCTGCATGCTTCAGCATAATTTCCTTCCAATATTGCCACCTGCCAATTCAATTCTTTAGCCGTTATTTCAATTGCTCTTTGAAATTGTTCGTCTGTTATTTCAGCTTTGTATTCCTGGAAAAACAATCTATCCCAACTCTGCCAATAAATGAAGGCTGATACTGCTAAAAATATCAACGCTATATAAATCAACTTATCCGGTGTTTGGGCAGTTATTGAAAAGCATGCAAGCATTACCGTTATAATTAACAAATAGATTGAAATTCTAAAATGATAGAACCATTCTCGTTTAGTCAATATTACCCTTTCCGTTGATTTCATTTTTTTATTTTTTCGTTGTACCTAACTAAGGTTTCCCGTCACCCCCAATTTACAACCAAATTCACTTTGTCGCCCCTCGAATTGCGGCAAGCCAACTCAAAATGGCTGGATAGCCGCAACAAATGTTAATGAAAAGGAAATAAAAATCACCCTGTCCCGGCGTGCAAGGCTTCGGGGCAGGGTGGATAAACAGGCAGGGTTGGGGATACATGTGTTTACACTGATTCAAATTGGTTTATGCAAACTTATCGAAAGAGCCCTGTATTTCCAAATCGTCTAAGGGGCTTTTTATTTATCCCGCCGCACCTATCCACCCATCGCCATCCTCTCTCCCCAGGGCATCGCCTTCTCCATCTGCCCCGCCAGCCGGTACAATACATCCTCTTCTCCGAAGCGCCCGGTGAACATCACCCCGATGGGCAGGTTTTCCTCTTCCGTCCAGCCGGCGGGCACCGACATGGAGGGCTGGCCGGTGATGTTGGCGAAGGCCGTCCAGGGCATGTAGTGGTAGATTTTGTCGGCCAGTTGATTGATGGTGGAGCGAATGGCCTTGCCGAGGCCCAGGGCGTTGACGACGGCCATGAGCGCCTGCTCTGAGGCGCTGGTTTTGAGCGTGCCGGTGCAGATGGGGCGCAGACCCAGGGTGGGCGTGAGCAGCAGGTCGTATTGCTCGTAGAAACCGGCGATACGGAAGGTAATCTCGGCCCAGCGCTGGCGGGCGTAGGCGAATTCCGCGGCGTTGTAGGAGCACCCCAGCAGGTTGAAGGCGTAGGTCTGGGCTTCCACGTCCGAGGGGCGCACCTTGCGGCCCAGGTGGCGGCTCATGACGTCGAGTTCGGCGGCCAGTTCGGCGGCCACGATGACGAGGAACACTTCCGTGAGGTCTTCGCGGCGGTAGGGCAGGGCGCATTCTTCCACCATATGGCCTTCCGAGCGCAGCACCTCGACCGTGCGGTGCAGGGCGGCCACACAGGCCGTGTCCACGCTCATGTCGAGCGTATGGGCGGCGGTGTAGCCGATACGCAGTCGGCCGGGCGGGGTTGTCACTTCTTCGAGATAGGGGCGCTTCGGGTGCGCGATCTGGTAGGGGTCGCCGGGTGCAGCGCCCTGGATGTTGTCGAGGTAGGCGGCCGAATCGCGCACGCTGCGGCTCAGGCAGTTTTCTACGGCGGCGCCGTTCCACATTTCGCCGGTGAGGGGCGCCCAGGAAACCCGCCCCCGCGAGGGTTTCAGGCCAAACAAACCGCAACAGGAGGCCGGTATGCGGATGCTGCCGCCGCCGTCGTTGGCGGTGGCCAGCGGCACGATGCCGGCGGCCACGGCGGCGCCCGACCCGCCGCTCGATCCGCCGGTGCTGTGGGCCGTGTTCCAGGGATTGCAGGCGGGACCGAAACGCTCTGGCTCGACGAAGGGGGTGATACCGAATTCGGAGGTGTTGGTTTTGCCAAAAATGACCAGGCCCGCGGCTTTCATCTTTTTCACCGCGAAACTGTCGGTTTTGGACACGTAGCCGTCGTAGCCCTTGCTGCCGGTGTTCATGGGCGTGCCGGCCACTTCCATGCCGAGGTCTTTGACCAGAAAGGGCACGCCGGCAAAGGGCGCGTCGCGGGGCGCCGCGCGCGCTGCCTCCTTGCCGTGGTCGTACAGTTTGTGCACGATGGCGTTGAGGCCGGGATTGACTTCTTCGGCGCGGCGAATGGCGACGTCGAGCAGTTCTTCAGGGGTGACATCGCCTTTTCTGACCAGTTCGGCCAACCCAAGGGCGTCGTAGTGGCGGTATTCGTTGAAACTGAGCATGGCGTGCGCTGGATGGTGCTGATGGGAAGATTTGGATGGTTGAAGTTTCAGATGAGGCCTGGTTGGTGGAACAGTTTTTTGTTGGACAGGATTTACAAGATCAACTGGATTATTAGCATAATACGGCTTCGCCGCAGGTCATTCATCCTGTCAATTTTGTAAATCCTGTCCAAAAAACAAGCCGCGTTATACCCCTACAAGGGTTGGGAACCCTTATAGGTTTTTTATCGTTTTTTATAAAAAAACTCCTTGCCCGGCTGCATCAAAGGGTGCCCTCCGCGCAGCCCGCCGTCTTCGAGGCGCAGTTCCAGATTGTTGAACGCCACCTCCATGATTGAGGGTGATATGCTAAACTCGAAATAATGGTCGCCCGACTGCCCGATTCCGACCACACAGGGTTCGTTGGGCCACAAGCGATGCAACAGATAGATTGTCTTGAGCGGCTTGTCTGTGTCGAAATAAATCTGTCCGTTGTTATCGCTTTCTGCCCGAAGTATTTCTCCGTCGGTCGTTTCGGCCTGGCACATGATGTAGCCCAGTATAGCAGGATTGGCATCGGTAACCTGAATCACGGTGCCGGCCGTATCGCCCTTTGCGCTGTTTTGCAACACAAAATCGGGCGCCGGTTTGGGCGGGCTTTGGAGGGCGAGGGTGTCGCCGTTTTGCGACCAGCTGCCTTTCCCGAAGCGGTCGACGGCGCCATAAATGAAAAAGAAATCGAAGCTGCTGTCCGCATTGATGCGGAAACCGGAGGCCATTTCCGGCACGCCGCTGAGGTAATATTCTCCAATTGGCATAGATGAAGGTGTTTGTGCGAAAGCCGGCAACACGGCGATCGCGAGGGAAGTCAGGAGTGCAAAATATTTAACAATCATTCTTCCACCAGCGTGATAGCCTGGGTAGGGCAACGCGGAACGGCCTCCTCCACGCGGGGCATGGCCTCGGCCGAGGGATATTCCTGGAGAATGTACAAAAAACCGTCGTCGCGTACTTCGAACACGTCGGGCGCAATGTCCATACAGATGCCGTTGGATTCGCAGGCATCGAAGTTGACTTCAATTTTGAAAGCCATGTCTGTGATTTTTACAGACAATAGTAGGGGTTTTGGTTCAATACAGTGCTGTCGGGCCGTATCATTAAAAAAAACGCCCTGCCATCCGAAGATGCAGGGCGCCCGGGAATACAGATTTTAGCGCATTACATATTGGCGATGATCTCGTCGCCGAATTCGGAGCATTTCAGTTTGGTGGCGCCTTTCATGAGGCGTTCGAAGTCGTAGGTCACGCGTTTTTTGCGGATCGATTTTTCGATGCCTTTGACGATGAGTTTGGCGGCTTTGGTCCAGCCCATGTATTCGAACATCATGACGCCCGACAGGATGACGGAGGAGGGGTTCACCACGTCTTTGCCGGCGTATTTGGGCGCGGTGCCGTGGGTGGCTTCGAAGATGGCGTGGCCGGTCAGGTAGTTGATGTTGGCGCCCGGGGCGATGCCGATACCGCCGACCTGTGCGGCCAGGGCGTCGGAGAGGTAGTCGCCGTTGAGGTTGAGCGTGGCGATCACGTCGAAGTCTTCGGGGCGGGTGAGCACCTGCTGCAGGGTGATGTCGGCGATGGCGTCTTTGATGACGATGCCGGCGCCCGGCTTGCCGTCGGGGATTTTGCACCAGGGGCCGCCGTCGATTTCCACGGCGCCGAATTCGTCTTTGGCGAGCTGGTAGCCCCAGTCGCGAAAGCCGCCTTCGGTGAATTTCATGATGTTGCCCTTATGGACGATCGTTACGCTTTTGCGTTTGTTTTTGATGGCGTACTCGATGGCCGAGCGGATCAGGCGCTGCGAGCCCATTTTGCTCACAGGTTTGATGCCGATACCTACTTCGACGCTTTGTTTGCCGGCCAGTTTGGCCAGTTTGGCAAACTCGTTGGTTTTGTCGGCGGTGCCGAAGCGCACTTTGCCAAAACCTTTGGGGTCGAATTCGGCGAGGAAATCGAGGACCTTTTGCGCCTCTGGCGTACCTGCGGCGTATTCAATGCCGGCGTAGATGTCTTCGGTGTTTTCGCGGAAGATCACCATGTCAACCAGGCCGGGTTGTTTGACCGGGCTGGGCACACCTTTGAACCAGCGCACCGGGCGCAGGCATACGTACAGGTCGAGGATCTGGCGCAGGGCCACGTTGAGCGATCGGATACCGCCGCCGACAGGCGTGGTAAGCGGGCCTTTGATGGCGACTTTGTATTCATCAATCACTTTCAGGGTTTCGTCGGGCAGCCAGTTGCCGGTTTTGTTGTAGGCCTTTTCACCGGCCAGCACTTCCTGCCAAACGATTTTTTTCTTGCCGCCGTAGGCTTTCTCAACGGCAGCGTCGAGCACGCGCACCGACGCTGCCCAAATATCGGGCCCGGTGCCGTCGCCTTCAATGAAAGGGATAATAGGATGGTCAGGGACTTTCAGTTTGCCCCGTGAAATGGTGATTGCTGAACCAGTCATGGTAAAATTGGATGAAGGTGGATAAAAGTGGGTGGCGGTTTTCCGGTGGCCTTTTGCAGGCCCGCAAAATTAGAAAGGGCGAGGCAGAACTTTGGAGGAGGAATGACAAGAAATGCGACTTTTTTAACTAAAAAAGCAGAAAAAACTCATTTCGGCAACCGCGCGACCCAATACTCCAGTACGCTGCGGGTTGCGCCCTTGCTTTCGGCCATGTAGGCGCCGACCGTTTCCGAGGCTTTTTGCCAGGCTGCCGGCTTGCCGAGGCGCTGCAACACGCCGGCCAGGCTTTCCGGGTCGCCGACCGAAAAGGCGCCGCCCCGCGCCACCAGTTGGCGGGCCTCTTCAAACTTGCCGTATTTCGGGCCAAAAATGACGGGAAGGCCCCAGGCAGCGGGTTCCAGGGTGTTGTGAATACCTCGCCCGAAACCGCCGCCGATGTAGGCGATCCGGCCGTAGCGGTACAAGGTGTTGAGCAGGCCAATGTTGTCGATGATCAGGTGCCGGGCGCTTTCCACCGCCTTTTCCGCGGCTTGCGAATAACGAACGACCAGCTCGGGCGACAGCCGTTTTTCCAGGCGCTCCACCTGCTCTGCCGTGGGTTCGTGAGGCGCCCAGACGATTTTATAGTGCTGAAAATCAGGTAGAAACAATACGCTTGACAAAGCGGCTTCGTCGGCCGGCCAGGTGCTGCCGGCTATCAGGACGGGGGCCGGAGACGCGGCGAAGCGGGCGAGCACGGGGTTTTCGGGCGCAGAAGCGGCGATGCGCAATACGCGATCGACCCGTGTGTCGCCGGCTACCGTGACCTTGGCTTGCAGGCCGATCTCCTGCAGCAGCCGGGCAGACTGGTTGTTTTGAACAAAAATGTGTGAAAAGCAGCGCAGCATCTGCCGCCAAAAGCCGCCGTACCATCGGAAAAACGGCTGTCCGGGCCGAAACAAGGCAGAGATGAGCACGACCGGCGTCCGGCGTTTTTGCAAGGCGCGCAGGTAGTTGGACCAAAATTCATATTTGACAAAAACGGCTGCATCGGGCCGGATCAGGTCGAGAAAATCCTGCGCATTGCGGCGGGTATCGAGCGGCAGGTAGCAGATAAAATCGGCGTGCGGATAGTCTTTTCGGATCTCGTAGCCGGAAGGAGAAAAGAAACTGAGCACGATCTGCCAGCCTGGGAATTGCTGTCGGAACTCCTCGATGACCGGGCGGCCCTGTTCAAATTCGCCAAGCGAGGCTGCATGCACCCAAAGCAGTCGCCCTTTTTTATCAAAAACCTCGCGATACCGCGCCCGCCAGTTGCGGCGGCCTTCCACCCATTTTGCGGCTTTGGGATGAAAAAGCGCCGCCAGGCGCATGCCTGACCCGAGCAAGCGGATGGCGATTTCGTACAACATGGTTCAGCGATTGCAGCGATAGCCGGCGGGGTTTAGCGGGGTCAATAGAAGATTTTTTCCGGTGCGCCGAAGTAGAAAGGCAGCGTCCAGGTGGCCCGGATGCCGAAGCGCAGGTCGATGCGTTTGCCGTCGAGACGGCGCATGTCGTTGAAATCCCAGTCGCGGCGGGTTTCAGTGAAGCCCTGGTTGAATTCGAAGCCGATCATCCAGTTGGAGCGGCGGTTGGCCGCCAGGCTTTGCCAGCCGACAAACTGGTTGAACGCAGGCCCGGCGCAGCGGCGGTCGTAGCCTTTCAGGTAGTCGCCGGTGAGTTGGGTCACGGTGCGTGTGTCGTCTTGCACGCGGATGTGGTGTTGCAGCCAGCCGGCGCCCAGCGTCAGGCGGATGCCCGAACGGCTGTCTTTTTTAAAGGTAAACAAACGGCCCACTTCGCCGCCGAAATAGATGCCGCGTTCGCGGAGCGAAACGGAAGCCACGGTGCGGTCGTTGCCGATAATGTCGCCTTCAGGGGTGCGGAGGATCTTCAGCGGGTCTTCCTTGACATCCTGCCCGAACAACAGCTGGGTTTCGAGCCCCAGCGCCCAGTTGCCGGCGCTGATCCATTCCAGTCCGCCGCCGATGCCGCCGTTGTTGCCGAATCGGTTGGCCAGGTCGCCTCCGGGCAACTGGAAGCCCCCCGACAGGTGCAGCAGAATCGCGTTACCTTTGTTGCGCGGTTCTTCGGCGGGCGGGTGTTCGCGAAACCGCTGGGCTTGTGCAGCAACAGGTTCGAGGAGAAAACAAGCAGTACAACACACTAATATTCTGATGATCATGGCATTCATTGATAAAGGAAAAAAGGCAGTTTCTGTAAGCGGAGGCAAAAATACGCCCTTCCGGCCCCTCACGCCTGCTCTGCTTGCGAAAATGCGGGAGATTGTTCGTGAACCCTACCTCCTGACGGATGAATCCGCCCGGCAGCAACACGGACATGATGAAACGGAAGACCTGCTTTTTTTGCCCGAGGCAGTCGCCCTGCCGGCCGATACCGCCGAAGTGAGCGCCCTGCTCCGCCTTTGCCATGCAGAACGAATTCCGGTCACTATTCGCGGCGGCGGCTCGGGACTGGCCGGCGGCGCCTTGCCGGTTGCGGGCGGACTGGTCATTTCCATGAAACGGTTCGACCGGATTATTCAGATCGACGAACGCAATTTTCAGGTGACGGTGGAGCCCGGCGTCATCACCGAAGTATTGCAGAATACGGTGAAAGAGAAGGGTTTGTTTTATCCGCCCGACCCGTCGAGCCGCGGCCTGAGTTTTATCGGGGGCAATATCAGCACCAATGCCGGCGGCCCCAAGGCCGTGAAATACGGCGTGGTGAAAGATCATGTGCTCAACCTCGAAGTGGTATTGCCCAACGGCGAGGTCATCTGGACCGGCGCCAATACCCTGAAAAATTCGACCGGCTACAACCTCACCCAGCTGATTGTCGGCAGTGAAGGCACGCTCGGGGTGGTGACCAAAATTGTGCTCAAACTCCAGCCGCATCCTACCCAAACCCTGCTCATGCTGGCGCCTTTCCGTTCGGCCGAAAGCGCCTGCGCTGCCGTGGCCGCTATCTTTCAGGCCGGCGTGACGCCTTCCGGGCTTGAATTTATGGAACGCAACGCCATCGACTGGGCGGTGCGCTACGTGGGCGAAACGCCCGTGCCCATTGCCGATACCGATGCCGCGCATTTGCTTATCGAGGTGGACGGGTTCCACATGGACAGCCTGATGACCGATTGCGCGACCATTACCGGGGTGCTAGAGCAGTTTGACTGCGGCGAGATTTTTTTCGCCGACAACGACGCACAAAAAACAGCCTTGTGGAAGCTGCGCCGCAATGTGGCCCATGCCGTGAAGAAAAACTCCGTTTACAAGGAAGAAGACACGGTTGTGCCGCGGGCCGAACTGCCCGCCTTGCTCAAAAAGGTGAAGGAAGTCGGCGAACGCTACGGTTTCGAATCGGTCTGCTACGGCCACGCGGGCGATGGCAACCTGCACGTCAATATCCTTCGGGGCAGTCTCGATGAGCGCGCCTGGAAAGAAGAAGTGCCCCGCGGCATCCGCGAAATTTTCCGTTTTGTCAAAAGCGTGGGCGGCACCATCTCCGGCGAACATGGCGTGGGCCTGGTGCAGCGCCCCTACCTCGATCTGGTTTTTTCCAAAACCGAACTGCGCCTCATGCGGCAGATCAAAAAGGTGTTCGATCCGCGCGGCATCCTCAATCCCGGGAAAGTGCTGGCCTGAGCGCTATCGCTGTTTCCAGCCGTTGCCAAAGGGGCTGTGCGGGCTTCCGAAACCGGCATTTTGCCCCGAACAGGCGACAGCCTGGCGATCGAATTATATTTTTTGAAACGCCCTGGGCGGGGCGTTGTGTATTGCCTTCCGGCTTTATTACCATTTTTTCAAAACAATATCTTGCCGAGGGGCCCTTCGCTCCGTTGCGGGCCGACATAAAATCTGCATTGCCGGCTCCTGAGCAGCGTACCCATGCGCTGCGTTACCCTGCCTGCTGACGACAATCAACAATCCTCCTAACCTACTGCTTACAGTGCCAAAACACAGGAAAGCGCTCAGGGCCCAACAGCAAATTCCGGTACAATGAAGCAGGATGAATTGGCTTTTTTAAAAGGCAATCATCTTTCCTCCGTGTTATTCCTTCCCAATGTTGATTGTTGCCCGAAGCCACCAGCTACGGCCGGGGCTGAGGGGTTGAGCACTGCTGCTGCCGCCGGTATGATTGCCGGCGGCAGTGCCGCTTATCAGGGCGGATTGCGCATCGAGCAGGTTGCGTACGCCGGCCTGCAGTGTGATGCGTTTGTTCCAAAATAACTTGCCAACAGAAGCGTCCAGTTGCGTAAAGCCATCGGTAATGCGCTGATGCGCAACTACTTGCCCGTTTTCAAGTTCGGGATAGTACCGCACGAACCGGTCGGTCGTGCGGGCCCATACGCCGGCATTCCAGCCCGACTTGTGCTCCCATTGCAGGGCGGCTGCCCACTCCTGGGTGTAGGTAAATTCAGGGGTGTCGGGCAGTTCGGACCGCATGGGGTTGAAGTGGCCGATGCGGTTGGTCGAAACATCGAGTCGAAGGCTCCGCCATTGTGCCGAAGTGCGAAGGGTGGCGCCGTGGGTCCGGTACCGCTCGATGTTGAAGTAGGTGTAATGCAGGGTCGAAGTGTCGCCCGGGGCAGGTTGTATGCCGCCCCCGGGTGATTCCACAAACTCGTACAACTCAATCTTGTCGTGCAGCCAGTTGGCAAAAGCGCAGACCTGGGCATCTACGTGCACGGCGCCCAGGTTCATCCCCGCCCAGCTCAGCTGGGCTTGTGCGTTGTCTGAAGTTTCGGCGCGCAAATCAGGATTACCCACGATGTAGTGGTTGGCATCCACGAAGTAAAAAAACAGTTCTTTCAGATCGGGGCTCCTGAAACCGCGCGCATAGCTGGCCCGGAGGTTGAGTGACCTGCCTATTGGCTGCCGCAGGTGAAACGAAGGCACAACCGCGCCGTTGTAGCGGCTGTTCCAGCTGGCCCGAAGGCCGGCTTCGAGGGTCAGGCCGGAGCGGGTCCGGTAGCGCAGGCTGGCAAGAGCAGCGAGGTCGAGCATTTCGCTGCGCCCCGGCGTGCTGTTCAGGGTGTCGCGGATTCGCTGGCCGGCGCCGGTATCGTGCCGGCCATCCACGCCGGCCATCCACTGCCAGCGGCGTTGTTCGGTGCGGGTGGCCAGTACGGAGCGGAACATCCAGCTGTTGAACCGGGTGGTGTCCTGTTCGCCGGCAACCGGGGTCGATTGCGCGTTTTCCAGATCGGTGCGCAGGGCTTGTTTTTCTCTGCGAAAAAAATTGACACCCAGTGTGTTATTCCAGTACAAAGACCTGCCGACCGAACCTTCGTGCAACAAAGCGAGGTCGCGACGGCGGGTAAAATAAAAGTCGTCGAACGCATAGGGCTTGAACTGCGGCCGGCGCACTGCCCCCAGGTTGTCGATTTGTTCTTCGAACAGGGAGCCTTTCAGCCGAATTACATGATCGCTGCCGGCATCGAAACGGATAGATGCATCGGCATAATGTTGTTGTTTGGGGTTCCAGAGCCGGTCGCGGCTGGTAGCGCTGGTATCGAAGCCGGCGAAATAGTCGTACCCGCCGCTTGCGAGCACCAGCAGGCGCGGCCTTATTTGCCAGCCTGCGCTCCCCCCGATGCTGCGCTCGCCGAGGGTTTCGTACTGGCTGTTGGCCCCGAAGCGCCAGCGCTCTAACTGAGACCGGCGGCTGATGAGATTGACCACGCCTGCCAGCGCGTCGGTGCCGTAATACACCGAGGCCGGCCCTTCAATCAGTTCCACCCGGTCGATGTTGGCCAGGTTGATTTGCCCCAGGTCGATATTGCCGTCCTGACGGCCGATTACCGGCACGCCATCGATCAGAATTTTGACATTTTGTCCCGACAGGCCTTGTACCGACAGGCTGCTGCCCAGAATCATATCCTGACCGATGCCGAGGTTGAGTTCGTGACGAAGCAATTGTTCCAGGTTGTTTGCCCCGAGCCGTTCGATCCGGTCGCGCCGAAGTATGCGCACGGGATGGGTGGCGTTGCGCACATCGGTCGGCGCAAACTGGGCCGTCACGACAACCTCCCGCAAACCGCTGTCTGGTAGCGAATCGGTGCTTTGGGCGGCAAGCGGCAGTGCAAAAGCCAGGGAAAAAAGCGCTGGAAAAGCGGATAAATGCTTCATGATCGTTCAAAAAAGGGTAGTATGCTGGCTTGCTTCCCCGCCGGGCGCTTCATACAGCGTCCGGCAGGGAAGCAGATAACAGACAAAATTTTGGAAAGGAGGGTCACACTGCCGGCCGGCGATTTTTTGCCAACAGGGCCGGAAATGTGCGGCGAATGCTTAGTTGCCGACCGTAATTTTTCGCGAAAACTGGCCGCCTGCGGTTGCAACATTCAACACATAGGCGCCACGCGACAGGTTCGGGAGATCAATTTCCGCCACATTCAGACCGTTTTGGGTGCGCATGGCGCCACTCCAGACGAGCTGGCCGTCGGCGTCGAACAGGAGCATTGCAGCGGCGCCGGCGTTTTCACTGCCGAAGGAGAGCGTGAGGTGATCGGCAACCGGGTTGGGGTACACCAGGGCGGCGCTGATACCGGCCGGCAGGTCGGGCGCAGCGCTCAGCTGGCCAAGGAAAGTGCGTTCCATCGTACCCGCACCAGTGCTTACCCCTTCGAAATCGATGAAAACCACCTTGTACAGTTTGTTGTCCTTGGTTTTGACAAAATAGGCGAGGTTGGGCGTGGTGATCCAGCCGCCCTGTTGCAGGTTGAACGATTTCCAGTCGTGACCGATGCGGTCGATCTCGTTGGAGAAAGAGTCCACATAATCCTGGTAATCAACCGTTTCGGGGTCAATGCCTGCTGCACGTGCGACCTGTACGCCATCGCCGGTGAGGATGCCCGTGACATTGTACTGTACGATATTGCCCTGGCCGTCGTTGAGCGCGTCGATGTAGCGGCAGAACACGAGGTCCCAGTTGGCGGGTGTCACCACATTGCTGCCGCTGGCGCCGAGCGAGAAATAGATCAGCGGGCTGCCATTGCCGAAGTTGGTGTTGACGGTGTATTCGGCTGCGCCGCTGTTGTCGGGGTTGGCTACGCGGAATTTGTAGCTGACGCCGTTGTATTCATCGAAAATAATCTTTTTGTGGTCGCCATTGCGCAATTTGATTAAAAACACGCGGCTGCCCACTACCTTGAATTGCGCGGGGTTGTACACGCCCCAGCCGAAATCGAAGGGGTCGGCGAGGTCGCGCGGGGTGTTGAATGCGCCTTCTGCCCAGGTGGTTTCCGGGTTGTACAACCGGTCGGTGTAGAGGGCCGGATCGAGTTCTTCGGAAAAGTCGCTGGTGAGCGCGTCGTACACTTCCAGGGCAGGACCCGTCTGGCCGCTGCTGCTGATGGTACTTTCATTGATAAAAATACCGGCGGTTTGTACGCTCAGGTTGGAAAAAGCGATGTCCCAGGCATTGTACGGCACTTGCTGGGAGTTGCCATTGGACAAATAAAAATAGCCGGACTGGTTGTAGCCGGGCCCGGCTGAAATCTGGTCGAAAGTTGTTTGGGAATAGAGCGAAACGCTCAGGAAAAGCAGGGAGGGTAGCGTGACAGATAGTTTCATGATTTTTTCCTTTCGTATTGATGAGACAAAAGTAAATGGCAAAAAAACAGCAAAAACCTGCCCAAACAACTACTTGCAGACAAATGACATTGGGGAGACATCCCCATGACAAAACCCTTCTTGTACCCCGAAAAGCCTGGCCGCAACAGGTCTGGGCAAATCGGGAAGAGGGTTTTGGTTTGTCAACAGTGCCTTGCCTCAGCATTCGATCAGGCCTACCGAAATCTGCACGGCCAGCCCGCCGTCGGAGGTTTCCTTGTATTTATGGCTCATGTCGTCGGCCGTTTCTTTCATGGTTTTGATCACGGCATCGAGGCTCACTTTCGCTTTCGAGGGGTCGCTTTCGAGTGCGATCTGGCTGGCGGTGATGGCTTTGATGGCGCCCATCGTGTTGCGTTCGATGCAGGGCACCTGCACGAGACCGCCGATAGGGTCGCAGGTCATGCCCAGGTGGTGTTCCATGGCTATTTCAGCGGCCATCATACATTGGCCGGGCGATCCGCCCAGGCATTCGGTGAGCGCGCCGGCTGCCATGGCCGAGGAGACGCCGATTTCGGCCTGGCAGCCGCCCATGGCGGCCGATATGGTAGCGCCTTTTTTAAACAAACTGCCGAACTCGCCGGCCGTGAGCAGGAAGCGGAGGATGTCGTCGTCGCCTGTTTTTTCACTAAAACACACATGGTAAAGCAATACGGCGGGAATGACGCCGGCGGCGCCGTTGGTGGGGGCTGTGACCACGCGGCTGAACGCTGCGTTTTCTTCATTGACCGCCAGCGCGAAGCAGCTGACCCATTTGAGTATCTGCTGAAACGACCAGTGGCCCGCGCGAATACGCTCGATCCAGGTATCGGCATCCGGCGAAGCGTCGTTGCCGAGCAGTTTGATGTTGAGGTCGTGGGCGCGCCGCACCACCTCGAGGCCCCCGGGCAGCACGCCGTCGGTATGGGCGCCGATGAAGGCGCATTGTTTCATGACTTCCCAGATGGCCAGCAGTTCGGTCCGGATCTCGCCGGGGCTGCGCCAGGTGAGTTCGTTGTCCCGGACGACTTCCGAAATGGCCCGCGTATTGCCCTGGCACCAGCGTTCGAGGTCTTCGCCGCGGTCGATGGGGTGGGGCAGTTGAATGGAACTGGCCAGGTTTTCCTCGCCTTCTTTCACCACAAAGCCTCCTCCGACGGAATAATAGGTCTGGCTTTCGCCCGTGTCGTCGCGGTAGAATGCGTGAAAAGTGAGCCCGTTGGCGTGATAGGGCAGGCTGGTTTCGAAATGAAAACGGATGTGCTGGTCGGGGTCGAAGCGGATGGGTGTTTGCCCGCCGAGCAGCAGGCTTTTCGAATGGTTGATGCGTTCGAGGGTGGGGTGCACCTGATCGACGGGGATGGTCACCGGGTCGTCGCCGTTGAGGCCGAGGATGACGGCCAGGTCGGTGCCGTGGCCCTTTCCGGTTTTGGCCAGCGAGCCGTAAAGATCGACCTGCACTTCGGCCAGATCGTTCAGCCGGCCTTTTTCCGCGATTTCACGGACGAAGCGCTGGGCGGCACGCCAGGGGCCCATCGTATGCGAGCTCGAAGGGCCGATTCCGATTTTGAAAATATCGAAAACACTGATTCTTTCCATGATGACAGGGTAGAGGATAGATGAGGGCGGAAAAGTAGGAAAAACCCGATTGTCCGTTCAGCGACAGCCTTCGCTTTGTAAGATGTCGTTCATGGCCTGTTGAGCTGTTCGGGCAAATTGGGCGGCTTTTTCCCAGGAATCGGACGCGAGGGCGTTGCTGCATGCCTGCGTTGCGGCCAGTATTTTTTCGCGGGTATTGCGGCAATTGGGCAATCGTTCGGAGAAATACTCCATGTCGTGAAGAATATCGAGCACCTGTTCCAGCTTTTGCGCCATGACATGGAAATCGGGAACTGCCAGCGCGTCCTGCAGGTCATTGGCTACAATTTCAGCATCTTTTCTCAAAACATCGGACAGTTGGTAGCCTGCCGACGCAATAGAGGCTGCCGGCATACAGGCTGCGGCGGCTTCGCGCATTCGAATGGCTTGCAGCCGGGCTTCGGCAGCGCGTATTTTCAGACTCATCAAGTCTTTTTCTTGTTTAAACTGGGTAAGGTCGCAAATTTGCCTGCCGCGTTCGGCTGCAATTCGGGCATTGTGACAATACAAACCGGCGTGGGCCACGGCTGTAAAGTCTTCCCAGGCAACATAGAGGTAAAGCAGCAGATTATACTGGCCCTCGCCCCGGGTAGCCAGGTCGAGAGAAGAGTCGATTTTTATGGAAACGGACTGTACCCAACGAAGCGTTTCGTGGCTGTCGGTGGGTTCGTTCGGGGTTTGGGCTGTGCCTGCGAAGGCGAAGAACAAAAAAACGAATCCGGCTACAAGGCGCATGGTAGTAAGATTTTCCTTGTACAACAGCCTTGTAGCCGGATTGTTATTCGGATAGGTTTAGCAGTTTGGCAAAGTCTGTTATACGAATGTTCTTTTTGCCTTTGGGCTCCAGCCGGATGCCTTCTTCGTTGAGGTATCTGGCTTGCAAAGGGCCGCCGCCGGGCAGTTTGGGGTTGAGCGAGCCATCGTCTTTGACCAGTCGCCACCAGGGCGTCGGGTCGGGCCGGCCGGCGCTGCGGTCTTCTTCGGAGGTTTCGGCCGCGATGCGGGCAAAAATGCCGGTCGTCAGCGGGCAGGCGAAGTCAGCATCGAAATCGGCAGCCAGTTGTTCGCGCAGCCGCCTGATGGTGATGATCCGGCCGGGCGGCACTTGCCGGAGTTTTTCATCGACAAGCAATGCGTTGGCGATCAGCATTTTATGGCCACCGTAGCGTTCCGCCCATTCGTCGGGTGCCGTTTCGATGCGGGGCGGTTCGTGTTTTTCAAGTTTCCGGCGCCAGTGGCCGGGGGCTTTTTTGTCGGCAAATTTGGACATAGGATGGTGTGTTTGGCCGGGTAAATTTCGCTTGCCGCCGGCCGGCAATTCAAATTATTACAGCCAAAAAATCCGGCGGTCAGGGTAAAGCGCTTTTCAGGCAGGCAAACTTTGAACCTTTGCCCGCAGATTTGTTTCTACGCATTTACTCAACACAAAAGTCTTTCCATGAGTCAACACCATGTCACTACCCGCTGGGCCGGCAAAATGGCTTTCGACAGTACCATCGGCCACCATGTCGTAAGGATCGACACCAAACCCGATGCCGGCGACGATACGGGCCCGGGGCCCAAATCGCTGCTGCTGGTGGCGCTCACCGGCTGTACCGGCATCGATATGGCTGCTCTTTTGCCCAAAATGCGGGTCGTGTTCGATACACTGGAAATCGAGGCCACCGCGCCACTGACGGAAGAGCATCCGAAAGTTTACACGGAAATCAACCTGGTGTACCGCATCAGCGGAAAAAATATCAGCGAGGAAAAAGTGCGCCGGGCCATCGAGTTGTCGCAGGACAAATATTGTGGTGTGACGGCCATGTTGAAGGCCCATTGCCCCATCCACTGGTCGCTGGAGGTGTTGCAAAGCGAAGAAGGCTGATCCTCTAAGCAAATTCTAAGCAAATTCTAAGCAAATTATAAACCGCTTCTAAGCCCTTCCGTCGGGGCTTCACGGTTCTTTGCAGGCAGTTTTGAACCATCCTGTCTGTATCGTATGAATTTTAGCTCTACTCTGTCGCGTCTTTTGCTGATCACGCTGCTGGCCGCGTTCGTTCGCCCTGGAGTCTCGGCTGCCCAAAGCCTTTCCGACGGCATTTTTATGAATAAAAAATTCCTGTGTGTCGGGGCTTTTTACACCCACGACGCCTGGGACGAATACTGGGAAGGCACCTTGCTGCGCTCCAACGGCAACATCGGCACCGTAAGCACCCAGAATGTCATGCTTGGCCTCAATTACGGCATTCTCGACCGCCTCAACGTCATGGTGATGGCGCCCTATGTCTGGACCGAAGCCAGCGCCGGCACCCTGGCCCCGCAAAAGGGCATCCAGGACCTTACCCTTGGGCTGAAGTACAACATCTTCGCTTTCGATGCCATCGGAGGGCGCATGTCTCTCCAGGCCGCAGCCGGCGGTTCCGTTCCGCTGACTAATTATGTGGCTGATTATCAGCCTCTTGCCATCGGTTTGCAAAGCAAAACCCTGTTTGGCCGCGGCATCGTGCATTACGCCGCCAAAAACAACCTGACCTTCCTTCTGTCGGGCGCCTATGCTCTGCGCAGCAATATCGAGATCGACCGTCAGTCGTATTACACCACCGAACAGATTTACTCCAACAAGGTCGAAATGCCCAACACCGCCCAGCTTGCCTTCCGCGGCGGGTATTATTCCTACCGCTGGGGCGCCGAGCTGCTCGCCGAGCACAACATGACGCTGGGCGGCTTCGATATTCGCCGGCAAGACATGCCGTTCCCGTCCAACAACATGGATGCAACGCGCATCGGCGCGGTAGCATTCTACCGCATGCCTTTCCTGGGCGATCTGCAATTGCTCGGTCAGGTCAACCAGACGATTGCCGGTCGCAACATGGGCAAATCACTCAGCTGGACCGTCGGGCTGACCAAGTTCCTCGACTTCAACAAAAAAGGTTAAGTTTCTGTGAAAGCGTAGCGCCGGGAGGGATGCATCCCGTCCCTCCGGCTCTCTTCGCGCTTTTTTGAAATGATATAAATAATTGATTTTCAATTTTTTAAGAAAATGAAAAGGATTCAACTTCTCTCCATATTGATTACTGTCTCCCTGTTTGTGTTCAATGCCTGCGACAAGGAGGTGACCAGTGAGTACACCGACCTTCAACCGCTTGCGCCGGCCAACCAGGATTTGAATGCCGGCACCTGGAGAACGGTCGTTACCGCCACTGCCACCGATGTGCCTGTGCCCGAGCCCTCTGCCACCAATTCGTCGGAATACCAGGCCGAGCTTGCCGCCACCAAACAGGCGCTGGCCGGGCTTACCGAAGAACAGAAGGAAATTATCCGCTACTGGAGTGCCGGAAGCGTGTTGCGCTGGAACGAAATCATGCGTTACCTCGTGGCCAAGCACAACCTTGCCCCGGCGCCCAAAGACGACGGCACTTACCCCATTCCGGATGCCACCAATCCCTTTGCCTACCCCGAATTCCCCTTTGCCAACCCGCCCTACTCCGCCCGCGCCTATGCCTATGCCAGCGTCGCACAATACGATGCACTCGTGGCTGCCTGGCATTACAAAACGACCTACAACCGTCCGGCTCCCTACCAGGTAGATGCCAGCATTCAACCCTACCACGTCGTGACCAACGACCTGCCTTCCTATCCGCTGGAAGATGCCGTGGTCGCCGGCGCGGCCTATACCATGCTGCGGGCGCTGTTCCCGGCCGATACGACTTTTATCAATAAAAAAGTCAACGAAGCCGCCTGGTACAAACAATGGGCCGGTGCGGCAGTCGCTTCCGATGTGACGGCCGGACTTGCTCTCGGCAAATCCATTGCGTCCAAAGCGCTGACGCGCGCCAAAAGCGACGGAATGAAAAACGCTATCGGCAGCCTGGCTATCCAGGACAGCCTCGTGCAGCGTGTCGAGACCTTGGGAGAGATCGGATGGTTGAGCCTGGAGACTCCGCGCCGGCCAGGCATGCTGATGATGTTTGGAGCCGTCAAACCCTGGTTGTTCAATCAGGCAGATATTGCAACCCTGCGCCCGCCACAGCCTCCCTCTACCAGCTCGGCCGCATTTCAGGAGCAGGTCGCGGAAGTCAAAAGAGAAGCCGATCCGACCGACCGCGACAAGATGCGCATCGTGCATTTCTGGGCCGACGGAACAGGAACCTATACGCCCCCCGGTCACTGGAATGTCTTCGCATTCGAAGAAATCTATAATGCCGGCCAGAGCGAGGTGCGGGCTGCCCGCAATTTTGCCTTGCTGAACATGGCCATGATGGATGCGGCTATTCTTTGCTGGGAAACCAAGTACCACTATATGGTCCCGCGCCCGAGCCAGATGGACCCCGAGATCAAAACCCTGACAGGAGTACCCAATTTCCCTGCTTACACCTCCGGCCACTCGACTTTCTCGGCCGCTGCTGCAACCATACTCGGACATATCTTCCCTGCCAAAGCGGCTACCTTCAATGATTGGGCCAACGAGGCTTCCTTATCAAGGCTGTATGGCGGCATTCACTATCGGATGGACTGCGAAGCAGGCCTCGTCAGCGGCAGCGCGGTTGGCGGCCTTGCGGTACAACGCGCCCAGACCGACGGCGCCGAATAACCTGAAAACGGCCGGCTGACGCCGGCACCCAAAAAAACAGGTAACAACCGCTTCACGAGCAGCCGGTTCAGGGTATTCAAACCCTGTCGACTCCTTGTGAAGCGGTTTGTTTTTGAGGAATTACTGGTTGGGGTTGCTTTTGATTCGTGCGTTCTCTTTTTCCGCACCGATCTCCCTTTCGCGCCCTTGCCGGGTATTTTTTCCAAAATTCCAGGTCATTCCCAGGTTGATCTGCTGGCTCTCCCAGTTGTTGCGAAACCGGGTGTTTACGGCGCCCAGATTGCCCTCCTGCGTCCAGCGCTGGCTGTTGAACAGATCCCAGCAGGCGAGCCGGACAGTCAGACGGTCGCCCAGCATTTTCTTTTTGACGGACAGGTTGGCGCTCCAGATGCCGCGGTTGGTAAACATGCCGTCGCGGGTAGGAAATTGCGCCCATCCCGACACCGACAGCTGTATTTTTCGGGGCAGGCTGAAACTGTGGTTGAGCCAGCAACCGCCGCCCCAGCTGCGCGCGTCGAGCCTGCCTTCCGGCAGATCTGCCTGAAAACGACTGTGCCACACGCCTATCCACAACTCGCCATTCCACCAGGATGCGAGCGGCAAAGGCGTGTTCAGGTTGAGGCTCCACTGGTTTTGGCGGGCCAGGTTGGCTGGCTGGACGACGGTTCGTTTGTTTTCCTGCACCGCTATCGAACTCACGACATCGGTCAGGCTGGAATAGCCAAGCGTCAGGCTGGCGGCATCTTTGTAGGTATAGCCCAGTTCGCCGTTCCGCGAAAATGCCGGTCGCAGATAGGGATTGCCGCGCTCGGCGCTGTACGGGTCGGTTGGCCACGTGAACGGGTTGAGATCCTGATAGGCCGGTCGGTCGAGTCTGCGGTTGAGGGCCAAACTGAATTGATGGTTTCCGGCGGGCGAGAATTGTAAAAAGGCAGTGGGGAATAAAGACAGGTATGCCGTATCAGGGCGATTGTCGGCGCCGATATCCGTGCTTTGGCTGCGCCCCAGCACGCGGGTATGTTCGGCGCGCAGCCCGATTTGCCAGCGCCACCGGCCGGCCTGCCCCCCGAGGTTGGCGTAGGCGGCAAAAATGTTTTCTTGTACTGAAAAACGGCTGCTGCTCTCCTCGATACCCTGCGGTTGGGAGGCATCTCCTGTTTGCGAAAAAAGGAGTTGCTCCGAATCGGACCAGGCGTTTTTCAACCCGGTTTCCAGTCGACAGCCCGATGCCAGGTTTTTCGACAGATCGGTCTTTGCCACCCAGACGCCGATATGGCCGGCAGCCCGGGTATTCAGCCAGGTCGCAACATCGGCTTGTCCGTAGATATCGAGTTCATTTTCAGTATTTTGGTTAAAATAAATGCGATCCAGATCAATGGTCCATTCCAGTCCGAGGGTATCGGCGTAGCGGTAGTTCAGGTTGAAATTCAGCCGCCGGTTTTGTTCGGGCGCTCGGCGCTCAGAGTGCAGGGTGCTGTCGGGTACGGATTGCCCCGGGGCATACAGGTCGCTGTTGCTGACCGCATGGGTAAGGTTGTCATAGGCGGAGCCGACCAACAGGAATCCTGCGCTGTTGTTGCGGTCGATATTCCAGTCGAGACCGGTTTTCCAGAATTGCGAATTCCAGGCTGAGGTAGCCGGGTTGGATTGTCGTAACCGGAAGCTGCCGGTTTGGCGTTCGACCTGTTGTTCAACCAGTTGCGCGGCGTCGTTGAGCGTGTATTGGGCAAAAACATGAACGGCTCCGGGTCGGTAATTCAGGTTGGCGCCGGCTTGCGCCCTGTGGTGCAGCGACTGGCTGTAGGAGCCGTTGACGCTGCCGCTCCAGCCGGCCTTGCCGCGCCGTTTCAGGCGGATGTTGATGATGCCGCCAACGCCTTGCGCATCGTACTTGCCGGAAGGCTGAGCGATCAGTTCGATGGCCGCGATGTTGTCGGCCGGAATCGAGCGCAGCAGGTTGCCCAGTTCGGCCCCCGACAGTTGCGTCGGCCGTCCGTCGATCATGACCATTGTGCCGCTTTTACCATTCAGTAAAACGGCATCCTGCGGGGTTATCACCACCCCGGGTGAACGTTGCAGCAGGTCGTAGCCGCTGCCGTCGGTGGCCAGCGCTGTGCCTTCGATGTTGACGACTGTTTTATCGACAAGGCGTTCGATCACTGGTTTGCGGGCAGTGACGGTAGCCTCCGCCAGCCCGAGGGGCGCTGTGCCCAGCGTGAGAGGGCTTTGCCGCCACCCGCCCGCCTCCTGATCGAGGTCGATGGTGCGAAAAGCATCTTCAAAGCCGATCAGTCCAGCCTGAAGGATATACCTGCCGGCGTTGACAGATTGAAAAACAAATACGCCGGCCGAGTCGGCGGTTGTTCCGGCCAGCAACACGCTGTCGGGCCAGCTGCGCAGCCGAAGCGTGGCAAATGCGGCAGGCCCTCCGGAAGGTTCGGCAACCGTGCCGGAGAGCGTCTGGGCGAACAGCGGAAGTTGGTAAAGGAAGAAAAGGAGGAAAATGGCTCGATGCATGACCTGGGTGGTTTTACCGTAAAGAATGGGGCAAAACTCACCCTGCTGTCAGTAAGGCATGCTGCAATGCATAATTTGAGCCGTCTCAGATTATGTTTTGAGCCTATTGGGGGTTTGAAAACTCGCTCGGCGCCTTGCCAGTGGCTTTTTTGAATGCCCGGTTAAATGTCGCTTTTGAATTGAAACCGCATTCGAAAGCGACGCCGAGGAGCGAAAGGTGGGCTGCGGAGGGGTCTTCCATTTTTCGCTTCACCGCTTCAACCCGGTAGGCATTGACAAAATCATTGAAATTTTTGTTGAACCCTGTGTTGATCAGGTACGACAGCTGGGTGGCATTCATGCCGGTACCCGCGGCCAGTTCGGAAAGGGTCAGGTCAGGATCGAGCCAGGGTTGCCGTTCGAGCATGAATGCCGTGAGTTTTTCGCGGCGTTGCGTCAGTTCTTCAGGCGGAAAAACGGGCTTGCTTGCGGGAGTTTTCGCAGCGCCACTCTGCGTGAGGCCTGCTTCCCGTCGTTCAAGGGCTTCGAACGGAACCACGACTTTCTGCGCGAAAGCCCAGCCTGTGACGCTGATGTAATACAGCATGACTGCACGGGTCAATTCGAGCCAGTACCAGCCTGTGTACCAGAGATTTACCCAGAAACTGGCCAGGGTAAAACCCAGACTGATGACATAATAGGCAGTAAAGACGTAGAGAAAATTGCGCAGCCAGTCGAGCAGCAATTTGCTCGTGTTGGAGTATTCTGCGTCGAGCAGTTTTCGGTAAACAGCATAGCGGCGGAGGGCCAGAAACAGGTAGGCGCCGAGGGTGGCATTGAAAAGCAGATCGCCGGTAATGCCCATCCAGATATGGCCCACGGTTTCTTTTTGACCTGTTGGCAGCGACCACAGGTAAAAACTGACGACATAAAACAACACTGGTAAAACGAAATGAGCCCACCAGGCGGATTTCCAGCGAAACTGCCGGTCGGTCACCGACACGACGTACAGCCAGATCAGCGGACCAAACAGGAATCCGTTGCCAAAGGGGAAATAGGTCAGGTCAAAGCCGTGTTGCGCGGCATAATCGTACACCCCCATGAACCCGATGAAATAAGAGACGAGCGACATGACCAACGCCAGCAACAGTCCCGCCAGAATTGCATCGCGCAGCTGCCTTCTGCGAAAACCGCGGTGCAGCAGCAGGCCGGCGATTACCAGCCCCTGGACCATTGCCAGCAGCAAGAGGATGGAGCGAAGGTTGATGGCGAAGTTCATGTTGTTTTACTTGCGGCCGAAATCGGCAGGGATTTCTCCCCAGGCCCCGGTTTCCCATTTCAGGATCGGGTTGGTGACCTTATTGACCGCCAGCCATTTTTCCGCCCGATCGATCAGTTCGAACACCTTGTCGTTGCGCCCTGTTCTTTCCAGTTTGGTGCGGCACTTTTTGGCTTTGACCCACAGCTGGGCGTTGCGGGAGTCGGAATAGATCGGCATTTGCGGCTTGCCTTCTTTTTGCAGTAGCGCCAGGGCATGCACGATCGCCAGAAATTCGCCGATGTTGTTGGTGCCGTCGTCGAGCGGGCCCACATGGAATAACTCCTGTCCGGAAGCGGTGTACACGCCCCTGTATTCCATCCGGCCGGGGTTGCCGCTGCAGGCGGCATCGACCGAAAGGCTGTCGCGCAGGATGCTGGCCGAAGAAGGCGGAGGCGATTTTTTAGCCGCAGTTTTGCTGACATGCGCCCAGTAATTGCCTTTGAAGGCCTGCTCGGCCTCCGCCTTCGACGGGAAGCTTTTATACTTTGCCGCCGGGAAGCCGTCCACCTGCTTTTTGGCCTCGGCCCAGTCGGCGTACACCCCCGGCTGATGACCTTCCCAGACGACGTAGAATTTTTTTGACATGAACGTAGTGAGAACGGACAGCTATCAGAGTTTGAGTAAATCCAGGCTATAATACAGCGACACACCGCGCAGACCCACCCGGCCGTTGTAAAAGGCGGGGTCGCCGTCGCCGCGGGTGGTGTAGAGGTTGTCGAGGTTGGAAAAGCCGAGGTTGGCGCGCAGGCCAAGGCGGCCGCCCACGTCTTTTTTGCCAAAATTCAATTTGTACTGGAAGCCTGCCAGTACGCCGATATCCGTCTTTTTGAAGTCGTTGTTGGCTTTGAACAGTTTGTTTTCCTTGTCGGTGGGCAGCACTGTGCCGCTGGTGCTTGTAAACAACAGACGGCCGAGGTAGGGGCCGACGATGAACGACAGTTTGCCGTCGCGTTTCAGGGTGATTTCCGGGACGGCGGCCAGCACCAGCCAGGTTTGTCCGTAGGTCACATCCCGCTGATATTCGGTGAAAGCCGTATCGATGACCACGAAGGCAGCCTGCGCATGTGAATATTTGCCGATAAAGCCCAGTTCGAGGTTCATGGAGACAAAGCCGCCCCGCCCGCGGAAGCTGAACTGCGAGCCCAGTTCCCAACCTGGCCGGGGGCTGTATTCGGGTGTTTTCTGGCCATTGCTGAGGTTGAAATTGCCGGTTGCGTGCTGGGTAAAGAGGTTGCCGCCGACACGAAGGCGAAATTCCATGCCTGCCGGCGTGAACTCGCGTTCAAACACATATTCCTGCTTGGTATCGCGGCTGCCGCGCTTGCCTTCGGTGGTCACCTGAAGTTCGCGGTTGCCCAGGAGCAGGTAGCGAATCTTTTGAGGATCATCGTGTTCGGGATTTTCAAACAGGTAACCGTCGTAATCGGCCTGCGTCATTCGGTAGGTCACGGGCTGGTTCTGGTTTTGGCCGCGTACGATGACGATGTACAGGATATTCGTATCACGGCGCTCGATACGCATGGTTTCGAGTGTGATGGTATCGCCGTTTTCGGGCTTGATACGAAGGCCGCGCCCGATGAGGGTGCTGTCGTTGTCGATGCGCCAAACTTCAAGGCGGTCGCCGCGGTCGGTCGGCATAAACCAGGTGCCGTCGAGGCCGCGCAATTCGCGGAATATGGCTTTGGGATGGTCGATTTGGGCAAGAAGGAACGCCGGTGTCAGGAAACAGGCGAACAGGAGGAATTGGCGAATGCTCATGGTGATTTAATTTGTGGCAAAAAAACGAAGAAGCGGACGAAACTGTACATTTGGAACCCGATTCCTCATTTTTCGTTTCTTAACCAAATTGAACAACCGGATGAAAACAGGTCAGTTTATCAATTTTTATGTGCCTTTTATTGAAAATAATGAAAGTGTATCGTCCGACGATCAGGCACTCCTTTTTCTGAACAAAGCGGCCGATCTGATACAGGCTGGCGCGCCGGGCGTAGGCCTTACGTATTCGGCCAACTACGGCCAGACCCGCACCATCCAGCAAACCTATTTTTCGGGCGGCTGGAATACCCACACCGACGGCGCCAATCAGGCCACGGTCATGGTAAGCCTCGAATCGCTGCTGGGCAGCAAATTCCCGGCCTTGCAAGGCAAACTGCACATCCTCCCGATCACAACCATGAACGCCTATGTTCAGGCTGTCGCCCCCTGGAACGACAATATTCACCTGGGTATCGTCACCACCGATCTGGACCGCATTGAAAACTACTTGAAAAGCGGCTGGACGGTGCTGGGCTGGCAAAACCAGATTTCTGTCAACAACCCGAAACATCCCTATGCCGTGGGCGGCGGCGTTGCGCAAGGCATGCCCGCCGTGGTTTCCGACAGGATTCAACAAACGCTGATTGCACTTTCCACGAAATACCAATAAAACTTTCCAAATGAACACCGCTCCCAACTTCTCGCCCCAGCCAAAATCCGTTGTCATTAACAACCAGCCTTACACACTCGTCGCTTTTTATTATCCGGATTACGACACTGCCTGGGACAAGGTGTACTGCGCCCAGTTTCTGACCAACTTTTTCAAGTGCGCCGTTCACCTGACCATCGACGGGATAAGTGGTCAGTTTGTTTGCGCCGAAGCGGCTTTTCAGGCTACCAAGTGGTGGCATAATCCGGCCGCCCTCAAAGCGTTGGAAAATGCAACGTCGGGAACCGATGCATTTATTACCAAAAAGAAATTGTCGAATCCGGACTATTCCTACGCCGGGTTAGGCCAGTTGGGGGCGATGAAAGCCGTGCTTGAGCAAAAATTCAGCGATCCTTTGCTCAAACAGGGTTTGCTGCAAACCGGCGATGCGTATTTGCTGGAACACAGGGAATACCAGCATGGCCCGCACAGCGGCGACACCTTCTGGAGCGATGCCAGCGACGGTTCGGGCGGCAACCATCTGGGGCGTACGCTCATGGATTTGCGCGCCGCGCTGGGCGGCTCGCCGGCCCCGGCAGGCCATTATACCGTCGCAGATTTTAGCCGGCAGGTGTAGCCGCCGGGCAACGGAAAGGAGCGGTCTGATTATTTGATTCGTAACTTTCGCCGCAGAAGCCGGTTTTTACCATGCAAAGACACCTATACTTACTCCTCGCCATTTTATTCTTTTTCAAAGAATTACCTGCCCAGAACATACAGATCGACTATGTGTCGCCGACGAGTTTTTTCGTGTGCGACACCGCCCTGTTCACCGTGTCGCTGAGCAACAGCAGCGCACTTGCTTCGGGCGTCATCAACACGACGGTCGGGTTGCCTCAGGGCGTCGCCTATGTTCCCGGTTCGGTTTCCGGCGCGGCTGAAAACGGGGGCGTCCCCAATGCGCCGGTTTTTTCCATCCCGGGGCTGGCCGCCGGCAGCAGCCAGAGTTTTTCCTTTGTTGCGCGGGCGTCGTGCGATATGGTGGCGGCGATCAATGCCGGCCAGCAGTTTACCAACACGATCGCGGTCAGTTGGCCGGGCGGAAACAACAGCGTCACGACCACCCCTTATCCCGTTGAAACGCCCCTGCTGCTCATCGTGAGCAGCACCAATGCCAATACGTTTGCGCAATTGGGGCAGCAGGTGATTCGCAGCTTTACGATCCGCAATACGCGGCTGGGGGCGCTCGATAGTTTCGTATTCGAAGACGAACACCCCGACGGCGGTTTTTCAGTCAGTGCGGATGCCGGCACGGTGTTGCAAAACATCCCTGACTTTTTTTCCATCCTGCTCGGGCCGGCTGATTTTCAGCAAATCGGCGACGGCGACGGCCTTTTTGAACTCAATGAACAGATCATCATCACCGAAACCTTGCTGGTGACCGATTGTGGTATCAACCTCAATCAAAGCATTTCCACCCTACGGGCGGCATGGAGCTGCAATGGCGACATTTGTCAGTTCAATACAAGTACGGCAACCCTCAACCTGCTTCCTGCCAGCGGAAAACCCAAGCTGGAGTTCGAGGGTGTGGTCAATGTGCAGGAAGATCTTTGCGGGCAATTGCCGACGCGGCAGCACGTCCGTATTACGAATACAGGCGATCAGCCGGCCATTGGCGCCTGGTTTTGCCTTTTTTTGCTGGAAGGCGACGGCGGCCCCGATATTCCCTGGGCAGGTATCGATACGATGACGATCGGCCTCGACAGTGCAGGCGTCTGGCGGGCTGTGCACCCGTTCAATGCTGTGCCGGTAAGCCTGTACGATTGCCCCGATCAGGGCCCTTTTTTCTCCAGTGTCTGTTTCACGGTTCCCTGGCTGGCTCCCGGCGCCTCCGTCGTTGCGGGGTTTGACCTGTATGCCTGCTCGGCCGAATGCCCGAGCGACTTCCCCGGCTGGCAAATGGATTACTGGTTGCCCAGAAACTGCCCGCCGGGCCAGGTTGACAACGGCTACGGCATCGGCCCGGCGCCATATGTAATCGATGTGCTCAACGACCCGGAATGGCAGGTTTGCGTCAAAGAGCCGCTGCACGACGACGAGGAATATTCCATGTTGTACAGCCTGAGTTCGCTGCTGCTTTCCGACTCGCAGGGCGTTGTAAGGGTCAATTTCAGGTTGCCTTGCGGGATGAGCATGGGCAGCCAGCCTTTTACCCTGAACGGGCTTTCGCCGGTGTCGCAGGGGGCGTATCCCGATGCCGACACCACCGTGAACTGGTTCGAATTTCAGACTCCGATAGGGCAACCCTTTGCCATCGGTCCGTTCAGCATCCGATGGGATTGCGATCAGGCCTGCCCGGATCGGGAAGCGGAATGCCTGCATTTTTTCGACGCTCCCGGAAGTTGCGAACATCCCTGCGACGCCGATCCAGATTCCTTGCCGCGTACGAATTTGCGCATCATTTCGGAGTTTTTGCTCGATCCGCAAGTGGCGCCCGGTTGTGGCATCAAGCAATGTGTGGACTACGATTTTGTGTACGATTGTTCCGGCGATTCCTGCCTGACGCCGATCGACGGCTGGGTTGAGCACCAGTCGTCGATCCGGCGCACCAGTTATGGCCTGCCCGACAACGATGGCGACCGCCTGCCCGATCCGGGCGGAACCCTGGATTTTTCCAAAATAAAACTCAACAGGTTTATGCCTGGAGACACGGCCGAGACCTTGATGCAGGGTATCGTGCATACCAGCCAGCCTGGCCTGAGTTTTGAAAACGGGCTGCTTCGGATGTATTTCGACGCTTATGAAAGCGATATCGCGATTGATACCGGGACATTTACGCCGCCCTGCAGCAATGGCAACCTGATTGTGCCGCTGCTGGCGCAATTGCACCTGCGCGATGCCGAAACCGGGCAGACCTACGATTGCGTACTCGGAGCGCCGGAACTCAAATGCACAGAGCAGAAAATTGTCACGATCAATGTCAATTACCCGCCATGCGTGGACACCACAGAGAATATTTCCGGCATGAACTGGACCTGGGACATCTCGCCGGCAACACTCGCGGCGGCAGGATGTGCGGTGCCGGCGAATTTTGTCTTTACGGAAGGCGACAGCATCAGTTTGCGGGTAGTCAGCCATTTTGCCAATCCCCTGAGCACCGAGTTGCATTTGAATATGCGGGCCGGCACATTTGTCAATGTTTTTAACGGCTATCAGCCCACGACCGGGAATTATGAGGCGCCGCCCCAGGACTTTTCGTGTTCCTGTCCGTACACACTCATCCAGTACACTTCCGTAAACGCCTACCTCAACCGTTCCAAATTTTACCTGCCGCCCTGCGAACCTTCCGTGTCGCCCATGCAGCAGGATTTTGAGGTGCGCTTGTCATTCGGCGACTTTTTCCCTTACGAATACCGGCCGGTGGTTCGGGTACGTCAGTTAAATGATCAGGTGTCGCCTGCCATCACACTGGTCAATACCTTCCTCGATAGTTTGCAATTGCAGGAGGGCCCGGTCACCATGCAGGATGTGCCGCTGGGCAGCAGTGTGAGCAATAATTTGTACGCCACCCCGCTGACAACACTGCCCGAACCGGATGAAGGCTTTACGCTTCATTTTAATCAAACCTATACAGCCGCCTGCAACCTGAACGTACCGCAGGGACTGGAAGTCGACCTGTTGTTCGACTGGTTGCCGCCCTTGCCAAACGCCGGAGAGGGAATCGTCGATACGTTTTTTACCATCGATCCGATCAAAGACGACACCTTTGGCTTTATCCCTATACGGCCTTCGCTGACGGCTTTTTCTGCACAACCCAACCTTGTCGGCTCTGGCAACATGGCCAGTTGGGATATCACGCTGGTGCATGGCGGCGACCCGGTAGCAGCGCCTTTCGGTTGGGTTTTCCCGCAGTCGTTGAGCGGCTTGCTGACTGATTTTCAGTTGTTTGAACTGCCCTCGCTGACGCCGGTACCGGCCGTCAACGGCATTTTTCAACCCGGAGAAATACCTGCCGGAGCAGTCAGGCAATACCGTTTGATGGCCCGCAACAACAGTTGCGCGCAGGAAATCCTGATCCTGTACTACGGCTGGAACTGCGATACACTGACCGTGCCCAATGCCTTTGCCTGCCAGCGCAAAAACATCGTACTGAAAGTGCAGGCCCAGCCCGCCGAACTGGAGATCAATGTGAGTACGCCCGGCAGTACCGCCGCGCTTTGCGACACCAGCGACTATCACGTTGCGGACGTGTTTAATGCCTTGTACGGCGCTGCTTACGCTCCCCGCCTGAGCGTTCAAATGCCGCCCGGCCTTTCCTTGCTGCCGGGCAGTTGTCAGATGGCTTTTCCGAGCGGTTCGGCCTGGGTCAATGTGCCCGATCCGCAGGCACAACCCGGCGGCTGGCTGGGCTGGGACCTTGCCTCGCTCAATTCGAACCTGGCGCAGCAAGGCCTTGCGGGCTTCCCTTTCGCACCCATGCATTCCGTCAGCCTGCGCTTCCGGACCCTCTCCGGCTGCGGTTATATTTCGGGCGATAAAATACTGTATCGAACCTGGGCCGAACAAACCTGCGGCGACACCACCAATCTGCTGGTCAAGCCGGGCGAGGCGATTTTGCTCGATGGCGTTCCGCCGCCGTACGCCACCAGTCTCGGGCTGCTAATTACGACCCCTCCGCCGCATCCTTGTGGCGAGCCGCTGCCGGTTCAACTGCTGCTCACGGCCGACGGCGCCACGGGGATGTACGACAGTTTGTTCGTGCGATTGCCCGCGGGCGCCGGCTACCTCCCCGGCTCATACCAGCCCGGCCCGAACGGCCCCGCCTCGCCTCCTTTTGTTCAAAATATGGATGATCAACAGGTTTTGTCGTGGAATTTACCAGCCGGAATCGCAGCGGGCACGGCGCTCAGTTTGAATTTCGCGGTACAAAACCCGGGCATGAATGCCTGCGCGCCCGATACCATTCGCGCCTGGGCAACCCAGCAGCAGACTGCTGTTTGTGTCGCCGACGGTTCGGTTTGCGCGTTCAGTTTCGTTACCGGAACGACCAGTTTTACTTTCCAGATCGATCATCCTGAGTTCAGCCTGGATGCTTTTTCCGTGCATTTGAACAACAACGAGCCGGTGTACATGCTCACATTGACCAATACCGGCGCGGTTGGTTTTGACGGGAACAGCGTGCTGTATTTTTACCGAGATGTCGATGCCGACGGGTTGTTTTCGGCAGCCGATACGCTGCTCGAAACTGCGATTGCTCCGACCAGTATTTTACCCGGGCAAACCGCCATACTGAGCGGGTCGCTTGTCCTCGATCTGGCAGGGCTTTGTCCACTCGTTGTCGTACTCGACGCACAGGCGCTTTGCCTTTGCAATACCCTGAGCCGCGCGCTCGACTCCCTGGCTATCGATTTCGAGCCGCTCTCGATTTGTTCGGGAGAGCCTGTATCGCTGGGTTCTGCCGCTGTTCCCGGCCATCAATATGAATGGTTGCCGGGCGACGGATTAAGCTGCACGAGTTGCGCAGATCCGGTTTTGCAGGGTGTTTACAATCCGGGTAATCAACCGATTGTTCTTCATTATCAATTGTCGGAAACCTCGGGATCCTGCACCGCATCGGGCGTGCAGCCGGTTACGATTTTCCCGATGCTGGTGTTGTTCATTCCCGATACGGCTGTTTGCGCCGGACAACCTGTGCTGCTGCAGGCCTCTCCGGCCTGGTTGTACCACTGGACGGGCCCGGGCATTCTCGACCCAACAGCCGCTGCTCAATTTGTGACTCCGACAGCAACAAGCATGTACAGCGTCGAACTGATGGATGCCAACAACTGCACGGCAACGGACGTGGTGGTGATTACGGTTTGGCCCTTGCCTGATTTTGCTTTCGCAGACGACACCCTGGGGGTATGCGGCAGCGAGCAACTGATGCTGGACGGCCCCGATCAACCAGGATGGAGTTACGCCTGGGCGCCGGCCAATGCGGTGAGCAACCCGGCGATTGCCGACCCGCAATTTACCAGTCAGCAGAATACTACCCTCGTACTAACGGTAAGCACCCAGAACGGTCAGTGTACAGCCAGCGACTCGCTGTTCGTAGGTTTTTCTGCCAACCCGATGATCGATCTTTCGGCTTCAGCCATCACCAACTGCATCGGCGACACGGCTTCGGTGAGCATTTCGGGAGCCGATTATTATACCTGGTCTCCTCAGGCTGGCGTGTTTTGCCCGTCGGCCAATTGTACGGAGGTATTGCTTGCCCCGGGTCAGACGACGCTATACACCGTTCTTGGTTTTAATGTTTTCGGCTGCCGCGATACGGTCCAGCTGACAGTTTCCGTGCCGGGCTCCGTGCAACATACCGCTGAAACCCTGGTGACCTGTGCCGGAGAACCTGTGCCGGTATTCGACTTTTTTACAGATGCTGCAGGGCAGTATTGCAGGGAGTTCAGCTCGGTAAACGGCTGTGATTCCGTGCATTGCATCAATTTGGTGACCAATGACACGCTCTATGCCGAGTTGCTCCGCACCCTTTGCCCGGGCGCCAGCGTGACGGAAGGCGGCATCAGTTACACCCAACCCGGCCGGTATTGCCAAACCTACCTTACGTCGGAAGGCTGCGATTCGACGCTGTGTGTGGTGATTAATGCCGTGCCCGCGCCCGCGCTGGATACATTCATCCGAATCGTGATCGGCCCGGGCCAGGTCCCAGTGCTGAGTCTTCCGGGCGGATTTGCCACTTATCAATGGTCGCCGGCCGACCACCTGTCGTGCAGTGATTGCGCCGCGCCCGTATTTACGCCGCCGAGCCCCGCGCCCGACAGTCTTAGTTATTCCGTCACGGTGACCAATGCGGCTGGTTGCAGCAGCGTGGTAACCTATCGGGTGCGTATGTTGCCGCCCTGCGACCCCGCCAATGTCCGGATGCCCAATGCGTTTTCGCCGGATGGCGACGGCGTCAACGATTTGTTCCGACCAGTGGCGCAGGAGGGGCTGGAGGTCATTCTGAGCCTTGAAATTTACAACCGCTGGGGCGAAAAAGTGTATGCCGGCAGCGGCCCGAATGCGGGATGGGACGGACGCATTGATGGCAAGGACGCCGCTGTGGATACCTATATTTACCTCCTGGAGGTGGCTTGCGACGGCGAAAAAGGGAAGCGGAGCGGAGAGGTCAACTTGCTGCGCTGAAAACGCTTCGCCGAATCATACCGCACTCTGATCTGGATCATCGTATTTTACCTGATAACGGGGCTTTTTTGCAGGGTCAAACTGGCATGCGGAAAAGCCCCGTTGCCGTACAGGGAGTTGGTGGAATGCAGGGGATTTTTCAATGCCGGGTGGGCGGCTACCCGAATGCTGTCATGCTGAGCGGGTGTCGGAGTTGCCCATTTTGTTGAATCCTTAACGCTCATGCTCAACAACCAACTTCTGTCATGCAACCGCTAACGAACAATTTCCGCTTTTTAATTCTGGCATCGGTCTCATTGGCTATCGCACTGATTGCCGGCTCGTGCAGTTCCAGCGCCAGGCTGGCTGCCGACCAGTCCCTCGGACAGAACTTCGATAATGTCCGGTTTTATCTGCTGGATGAAAACCGCCCCGATCAGGTCGCCTGGCGTTTCGATCAGGTTGTGCTTGGGCGCAACGAAATAAGCGGCGCGATAACCCGCTTGTCCAGCGTCGATGCGCATGAGGTGATCAATCTGCACCCCGACCGCATTGAAAAGAATAAAATGGAGGAATACGTCCTCTTTTTTGTCAACAGCAACTTTGCCGAAGGCCTGAACGAATCGGCCAATATCACCCTGCCGTTCAACCGGGTCAATCGCAGTGTGGTGTATAAATACAACCGCCAGAACATTATTGCGCCTTATCTGACCGGATTTACGACGCCTGTCGGCTTTGTGATTCTTACGGCTTCGACCGGCGCGGGTCCTGTCGTTTACACTGAGGAAGGCGACAATCTTCACCCGCAGGGACAGGTTTACGTTGGCGCCATGCAACCCGGTCTGGAACGCTCCGACTGGCTGCCGCTCGAGCCCCTGCTGGCAGTAAAAGGCGCTTATAACCTCAGGTTTGTCAACGAATCGAAGGAGGCCAATCACACCGATCTGGTCGAACTGCTGGCAGTGGACCACCCCGAAGGCAGCCGCGTTTTGTTCGATAAATACGGCCGCGCGCACACCCTGCTTTATCCGGAAAGCCCTGTGCGGGCAACCGATCTGCAGGGCCGCAACGTGTTCCCGCTGCTCAGTCAGGAAGATGAAAAATGCTACACGGGCGATCAGATGAATGCCCATCCGCGCGCAACCGACGGCGTGGTGCTGACCTTCCGTCGTCCTGAAAATTTGCGCGCCGCCAGCCTCGTACTGCGCGCCAAAAATTCCAGCTGGCTCGACCCCATGATGAGCGTGATGCGCGACGACCAGTCGCCCAACCATGCAACGGACCAGGCCGCCAACCCGAATTTGCCCCTGACCGTTTGGCTGGAAACGGCGCCCGATCGTTGGGAGAAAGTCGATTTCTTCCATCTGGCCGGCGCCAACAGCATGCGCTGCGATGTCTTGCCGCTTGATCTGAGCCGCGTTCGAGGCGATGAATTCAGGGTAAAATTGACAACAGGTTTCCTTTTCTGGGAAATCGACTACGTGGCGCTCGATGCCGCAAGCCCCATGCCTGTACAACAAAAAGTGCTGCCAATGACCGCTGCGATCGACCAAAATGGCCACGACCTGCGCATGGTGTTGCAAAGCAACGACGGCACCTACTACGAACAAACCGCTGCCGGCGACGAAGTCAGGATCAGTTTTGCCGCACCTGGCGAATACCCTGCCGACGGCATGGAACGCAGTTTCTTCCTGCATACCCGAGGGCACTATACCGCTGTACAGGCGCCGGCAGGCGGTGAACCGGCCCTGCGGAGGTTCCGCCAGTTCGCGCAGGCCAGGGCTCTGCCGAGGTACTCCCGCGAACAGCTCGAAAAATGGATGAAAGAAGACATGCTCTGGAAAGAAGAAGCTGAATAATGCCGCGGCATTTGCCATCAGGCAGATAAACAAGAGTGAAAATGTAGTGATGCATGGCGCAAGACGACCTTTCATGGCTGTCTTGCGCCTTTTGATTTGAAGAAAAGCAGCAGATGGGCGCCGCTGCATGACATGACCAAATTTTGACACAAATTCCGACCTTGTCCGTGCAACCCCGCCCGCATGTATTTGTCATTACAGACGATCAAATCACAGAATGGACGCTACCCAAACGCACCGCGAGTTGGTCGAACGCTGCAGAGAAGGCCGACGCGACGCGCAATTTGAACTCTACCGTTTGTATTCGAGAGCGATGTACAACACCGCCCTTCGGATGCTGCAAAACCCGCACGACGCCGAAGATGTGTTGCAAAGCATTTTTGTCGAGGTGTTTACCAAACTGGATTCATTCCGGCATGAAAGCAGCATCGGCGCCTGGATGAAGCGGATTACGGTCAATAAATGCATCAATTTCCTGAAAAGCCGTCGCCTGGCTTTTTCCGAACTGGGCGCCGGCGCCGACAGAATCGATGACCACGACCACGAACCTGAAACACCCTATTCCGTTGACCGAATCAACAGGGCCATCAACGAATTGCCCGACGGCTACAGGGTGGTATTCAGCCTCTATGCCGTGGAAGGATACGACCATGAAGAAATTGCCCAAATCCTCGGTATTACCGAAGCGACTTCAAAATCGCAGTACAGCCGGGCCAAAGCAAAACTCCGGGAAATGCTCCAAAGCTGATCTGATCTTTAATCTTCACCCAAAACCTCCTACAATACACAGAAAATGAACGATAAACTGCGGGATTTCATCCGGAACAACCGGGATGCGTTCGATACCGCCGAACCCGATGCAGCGAGCTGGCAGCACATTTCACGCACGCTCGACCGCCTGGTAAATTCTTCCGGCGCCGAACGGTTTGTGCTGCTCCACCGCGAAGCGCTCGACACCGCCGAACCGCCGGCATCCCTCTGGGGCCGGATAGAAAGCGGTCTCCAGATGCCATCAGACAGGCTGGAAGGTTTCATTCGCCACAATCGCGATGCTTTCGATGCCGCCACTCCCGACCTGCGCGTGTGGGCTGCCGTGGAGAAAAACCTGCCCGCCCCGGGCCCCCGAATCGGCTGGAGCCGCTACCTGATGCGCGCCGCCGCCGCCGTCGCGCTGCTGATTGTCGGCGCAGGGCTCGGACTTTGGTACGCAGGCGAACAGAACATGCAACACAACGGCATGACCCTCGGCCAGGTGTCGGGCGAATACGCCGAACTGGAAAATTATTACCAGCGCGATATTGCCGCCAAACAACAACAACTGGTCGCTTTTGTCGGTAACAATGCCGATGTCGAACAGGATCTTCTGCAACTCGACGCCGTAATGCAGGAATTACAGCAGGAACTCGCCCACGTACCTCCCGGCAACCGGGAGCAGGTAGTGCGCGCCATGATTGAAAATTACAAGGCCAAAGCCGCTATTCTCGAGCGGGTACTCGAGCGCCTTCAAACCCCGAACTCACTTCCGAAAACGAAAATCAACAGCAATAAAAATGATGAAACAGAATCTATTTGAACTGACCGCGCTGCAAAGGTGGCGGACGTTCCTGCTCCTCGGCTGCTGGATGCTGGGTATCGTCGCCGCGCGCGCCGGTGAACCGCTGCGCGAATTTACGCGCACCATCAGCCGTGATTTCAGCATCACGCCCAACGGACTCACCGCCCTTTACAACCAGTACGGCAAGGTAAATGTCAATACCTGGACCAACAACTCGGTCAAGATCGACATCACCATCGTCGTGAACGCCAATGATCAACGCGGCGCCGACCGCACCTTCGACCGGATCAATGTCAATTTCACCAATACCCCCGATTATGTGAAATCCGAAACGGTCATCGATAAAGGCAGCGGCTGGTGGGGCCCCGATTTTGGCAACTCCTGCCAGGATTTCAAGATCAACTACGAGGTCTGGCTTCCGGCCGGCAACTCGCTCGATCTGAAAAACAAATACGGCAATTCCTACGTCGGCAACCTCAACGGCAAACTCATTGCCGAGATCAAATACGGCGACTTGAGAACCGAGGCGCTGGGCGCCGACGCCGACCTGAACATCAACTACGGCAAAGCTACCATCGCCAAAGTGCAAAACATCAGCGGACAGGTAGGCTACGGCGGTGTTTCCATCGGCCAATGCGGCGATGTCCAACTGGATTCGAAATATTCCGAACTGAATTTCGAACAGGCCAACAACCTGCGATTGACCTCCCGTTACGACGATATCGCACTGGGCAACGTGGGCGAATTGCGCCTGCAGACCAAATACGCCGATGTGCGTATCCAGAGCGTTCAATCTGCCTTTGTAACAGCACAATACACCGACCTGTCCGTTCGCAGCCTGAGCAATCAGGTGGATGTGGACATGACCTACGGCGGCCTGAAAATAGAGGCGCTGGGGCGCAATTTCCAGGCTGTAACCATAACCGGCAAGTACACGGATACCCAGATCTATGTTGAAAGGGGCGCTGCCTTCCGCTTCGACGCCGAAGGCCAGTACACCGACGTTTCGTGCCCCTCCAGCGCCAAAATGCTGCGTCAGAACGAATCGGCCGGGAAAACCTCCGTGCAAGGCTACGTCGGCGACGCCAATGCCCGCGGCCTTGTAAAAGCCCGGCTCAACTACGGCGACTTCGTCCTGCGCTGATTTCCTTTTGCCCATTTCTCCCTTGTGCCGGGCGTTTCTGCGTATGCGGAGACGCCCGGCGCCTTTTTGGGGCCGCTTCACAAATTTTTTTGCCCAACCGCCCAACCGCCGCCCACTCCGATCTGTCTTAGAAAGCAGAAAACAATTGGCTATGTCTATGCAAAAACTACTTCTACTGCCGGCACTCCTGCCGCTCAGCGCCGCTTTGGCCCAACCGACCCTGCTCAACACGGTGTTTCCAGCAGCAGGCACCCAAATGAGCATCTCTATCGCCGATACAACCGGCGTACAGCCGGGCAACGCCGGCGCCGACCAAACCTGGGATTTTTCAGGCCTGCAAGCCCTGAACATGCTGAATCCCGTCACTTTCAAACCCGCCAGTCAGACCGCTTACGCCGGCGAGTTTCCCTTTGCCAACCTCTGCGGAGTGCAACCGGTCGATCAGGATAGCGCTTTCTTTTATTATCGAAAAGAATCCAGTGTGCTGTCGGTAGTCGGCTCGGTTGAATACGGTTTACCGCTGCAATACTCTGATCCGGAAACTGCGCTGGAAACGCCGCTGGACTTCGGGGAAAGTTTTAGCGACGACTTTTATCGCTACAATTCCATGCCCGACAACCAGTTGCAGGGCATGGGGCATAAAACGACAACCTACGACGCCTTTGGCACCCTGATTACGCCTTTGGGCACTTTCCAGCATGCCATTCGCCTGAAAACGGTCGCGACTTACCGAGATACCACCTGGTTGTTTGCCGGTTATTCTCTCAACGAACATACTGATATTCAATACGATTGGTATGTCAATGGCCGCCCTTTGCCCCAACTGAGCATCGCTAACAGCACAGGATCGACCACGTTTTTCTACTCCGGCATTCCGCCCATGATGATGCCCAACCCGCCGTACAAGTCGGTGCGGTATGTCAGCGCCCTGACCACCCGTGCCGACGAGCCGCTGGCGGGGGCATTCGTTGCGTCGAGCTGTGCGCTGTACCCCAATCCGGCTACCGAAACCCTGCGCCTCGAATTTTTCGGCATGACGACCGGCGCCGATATCCAGTGCCTGTTGCTGGATGAAAAAGGCGCTGTGTTGCAAAAACAGATGCTGGTGTCCGACTTCGGCCCGAACTCCACCACTTTCAAGGTCGGAACCCTGCCCGCCGGCCCTTACTTTCTTTACCTGACTGATGGTTGCCTGACCCGGACTTTGCCCTGGGAAAAATTTTAAGAAAAAGGTAACATTCTTTGCAAGTGTCTGTATTTCAGTGATTTGAAGTGCAGGCGCTTGTGTTTCCCCCCCCTCATGGCAACCCGGTTGCAACATGCTTCCATTAGCCGGTGTCAGATGCGCAAGACCGATCCGCAGTTGATCGCTCTTGTGCATTTGTCATTCAACCAACACTAAATAAGCATGAAAAACAATCTCCTGGCTGTTGCCTTTCCCGTTCTTTTTGCCTTTGGCACTTTACATGCCCAACCTACTTTGCAGAACAACGTTTTCCCGGCCGTCGGCGATGTCGTGACCCAGGCCGACGGCGATACGGGCGGTATCGAACCCGGACCCGGCGGCGCCAACATGGTTTGGGATTTTACCGGCCTGACGCCGCTGTCCTTTGAACCGCCGGTACAATCGACCGTTGTTGCCGCCAGCAATACGCCGCACGCCAACCTGTTTCCCGAAGCCAACCTCGCCGTGCAGGCTACTACCGACAACGGCGACTTCTACCTCTATTTGAAGGTCGAAAACGATAAAATTTCCACCCTGGGTTCGGCCGCTGCGGGCGTGTTTTTTGAATTCAGCGACCCGCAAATCAATATTCAGGCGCCGCTCAACTATCACGGCGCATACAACGACGCCTATACCAGCACGGTCACCATCCCCGGAACCGGCACTTTTTTCAACCGCTCCGTCAAGGCCTCCGAATACGATGCCTACGGCACCCTGAAAATGCCCGACGCAACCTTCGACAATGCTATTCGTGTAAAAACGGTGGAAGTGAGTATCGACAGCGTAGCGTTCGACGGTGGCTATTCGATCACTGTGTTGAACAACACGACCTATGAGTGGTATGTTGCCGGCAGACCCGGGCCGCAGGTTTCGGTCACATACTCCGGTGGCCATTCCCAAACGGTCACACCCGGCTTCCCGCCCTTTGAACAGGAAATTCCGGTCACCAAATCCGTCAATTTTGTCACCGCATTGACCACCGCTGTAAAGGAAACGCCCGAACAACAATTGGGCCTCGACATTCTCAACTTCGGCCCCAACCCGGCTGTCGATGATCTGACACTCCGTTTTGCCGGCAAAGAGCAGGCAGAAGAACTTCAGTTGTCGGTATTCGATACCCAGGGCCGCTTGTTGCAGTCCCGTGTTATCCGCGCTGACGAAGGCGACAACCAATTGACGTTTTCTGTGGGCGACTGGCCGGCCGGACAGTACTTCCTGAGCCTGAGCAATGGCAAAGCCGTCAAAACCCTTCCCTGGGTGAAAGCCTGAAAACATCGGCAATAGCCCCGGAAAGGGGGGGGAAATCATCTGGAACCTGTTAAAATTAGAGGCTGTTTGGGTCGGCTCTTCCGGAGCAGGCCCAAACAGCCTTTTTTTGCGTCCATGAAAATACGAGTACTTATGAACAGGTTTTTTCTGCGCCCCGACTGGTTGACAGGCCTGATACTGGCGAGCGGCTTGTTCGGTTTTGTGCTGCATACGACCACGACGCAGGTCCGAACCGCCACGGCCCCGCATCTTATGAATTTCCGCGGCGGCCCCAATGTTCCTGTGTACTACTTCCCCGGCGAAACGAAACGGCATCTGATGGTGGTGAGCGGCATACATGGTTCGGAAGCGGCAGGGGTGGAGGTAGTCGAACAGTTGTTGCAGCGCTTGCAAAAAGAAGGCGCCCCCAAGCCCTATTTTTCCATCATCGTGGTACCGGTTTTATTTCCCGAAAACCTCGCCTCGCGCCTTCGGGCCACGCCGGGCCAGCCCGATCCCAACCGTCAGATGCCCCCGGTAGGCAAAGATCATCGCTTTGATCCACGCGACGGGTGCTACCCCGACGCGCACGGCCGTTGCATGGAGCCCGAGGTCATATTTTTACTCAACCTGATCAACCACTACAAGCCCGAACGCATTGCCAGTGTGCACGGGCACCGAAACACCGATACCAGTCCCTCAGGCTTGCTGGAGATGATGTCGGGAGGCGGGCCGAGCATCACCACCGATCCGCGGCCCGGCCAGGAGAAAAAAGACGATGCGCTGGCACTGGCCATGGCCTTGTACGCCGATTCGCTGGGGGTGCGCTTGCCTGCCAACTTCCTGCGTACCTCGCGCCAGACCACGCGTTACCCGAACGATACAGCCATCAAGTTGTCCGACGGAGTCAGTCTGGGGCAATGGGGCTCGCGCCCTACGCCCTCGCGGCAGGCGATCAACGTGGTGACGGTGGAGACATTCGGTTACGAAAACAGCAACAACGGACGCGACCCATGGCGCTGGAAAGAGCTGGACAACCTTTCGCAAACGATATTCGAGGTATTTCTAAAACCCTGATTATCAGGCGCCGGGCAAAGGTTTTTGTGGAAATTTCCTGAAAATCTGCCGTACCGCTTCGTAAATCCGCGGTTCTGCCTGTTCGGGTGTCAAATTTTCAAGCGCACCAGTGGCGGCGCCTCGCCAGACCTGTTCGCCCGTCCGGGCATCGATCATGTCCACGATCAGGGTTCCTTCACGGTATTGTACCGGCCGGACGCGGTTACAATGGCCGTATTGCCGCCAGCTTTCTTCGTCGCACCACCAGTCTCGGACGTAGAACACTTCATTTTTTATGACGACATGGTAATGCAACATCAGGTCAGGGTTGTCCTGACAAAGGCGCATGCCGAAGCGGCCCAATTGTTGTTCGACGGCCCCGCGGATATCGTCTTCCGAGGCTTTATTCAGCCATTCGGGGCCGCTGTTGCCCCGTGCTACGACGGGGTTGTCGAGCCAGCTGAATGTGCTGTACTGGTATAGATTGACGCCAGGTTCTTCTTCGGAATAAACCCTGACAGCGGGTGCGCAGCTTTGCAAAAGCAGCAACGCCGCAACAATCGGCAGGAAAGGGAGGAGTATGTTTTTCATAACTTAAATTGTTTTCTCTTGCAAATTGCTCCGTTTGGCATGGCGATAGAAATGACCGCGCTCAGTTTATGTCATGAGTTTGGAGCGGCCCAAACGTTCTTCCTTCCGGGTAAAAAATAACAGGAGGAGCGCGAATCAGCAGTAATGGCAACTGCTAAATCCGGCTCGTCCACAGTGGTAAAAAACGGCTGGGCTGCCGATGACTATTCGTAGTGTACCTGGTCGATTTCCAGTTCAAACCAGGTGAAATTTTCCCCTTCCAGTTGCCAGCTGACCGCAGAACGGGTCGGTATGCGGCGTCCTTCGAAAACCCGGTAACTGGCCGGATCATTTTCAATATGCCATTTTTCGAGTGTGGCGCCGCCTTTTTGTTCGTAGTAACGCAGCGCATCGAATCCGCGCAGTTCGCCATTCGGCGAAAAATGGAAGGTGCCCGTCACGTTCATTTCCACGCTTTTCAGGGTAGCGTTGGCCGTCAGGGAATCAACGGCCGTCCAGCGGATATATGGCTGCAAAGCGGCATCCGGAAACCAGCAGATCTCGGCCAGATAGCGCAGCAGGGTGCCCTGGTCTGTTTGTGGACCGTGTGCGTCGGCTACGGGGTAAAGAGAAAGCGCCTTGATGAGCATGTGTCCGTGCCCGTCCTGCAAACGATCGCGCCCAGCAAGACTGATGAGGGGGGCGGCGTGAACATCGGCTGTCCAGTAAAACCCGGGCGGACTGGTGCGAAAAAACTGTCGGGCAGTGACGGGCATCCAGGCGCCGTCAGGGGTGGTGCGCATCCGGCCCGTTTGGACGAGCTGCGCAGCCTGGGTCATGGGTTTGCCCACGACGCCGCTGTTGCGAAGCCATGCCTGCACAATGGGAGGCAGGGGGGCGAGTTGCGAATCGGCAACCACCTCGGCCGGTGCGCTGGCCGCCGACTGAAAAGCCGTCAGTTCGGAGCGGATCATGGCATTGAACCGCCAGGCGCCGTAGGCCGGCAGTGCGCCCACGAGCATAATGAGATTGGCGACGGCGCCGAATTTCGCTTCTTTCCAGGCACTGAAAATCATGACCTGGGAGACCAGCAGCCCGACAGCTGCCGGCAGCCACCAGATGTCTTTTTTCAGTATAAAAAGTACGGCGGACCCCCCCAGCAGAAGGGCTGCCGACAACCAGCCGATGCCAGCCGGCCTGGAAATATCGGCGCCGAGCTGAGACACCTCGGCATATTTGAAGGCTTTGACAAAGCCCATGAGATGAATAGCCCCGTGCAAGAGCAGGAGAAGGGCAAAAATTAACCTGAGCATGGTAGAAGGGTTTGAAAACGTTTTGAGGTTTCAAGGCAGCAACGAGGCATTGAAAATCTTCCAATGCGCTACGCGAGATTTTTCTGGTAATACCGCATGACCGATGGCCACAGTGTAAAAATCAGGATCGCCAGGCCCCAGGCCAGAAACAGCGGCTGCATCCAGAAATAGGGCACCAGCGAAATCTGAACGTTGATCCAGCCGATGAGTATCAGTCCGACGATCAGCGAGTAGGTCCAGGCCCAATGGCGGTCGCGGTAAATGTTGAATACGTAGGCGAAAGGCAGAAAACTGCGCTGCATCAGTCCTCGCGCCACGATCAGCGGGAAAACGCCCAGTAACAACAACAAAACCAGCCCGGGCACCGTGTAGGAGTGAAAAGGCGAATGGTCGAGCCATTCGGGACGCATCCCGAAGTTGATCGGGTCGGTCAGGAGCTTCCAGCCGCCGTAAAGGGCGCCGACAGCAAGTACTCCATGCAGCAAGAGCAGCACATAGAGCGGGAAAGGTCGTTTCATGGTCGTACGGCTTTCCGGGTTTTTTACGCTACAAATTTGCCCCCCGACAAGCATTGTGGTAAATGACCGTGCTTAACTGAAAAAGTGATCCCTGTCGATTCATTCATTTGTTTTCTCCTGAGGAAATTACCGACCTTTCCATCCGGACAAAATGCTCTCTAACCTATGAATCGACTTGTTGTAATCCTGTTGTTTTTTTCGTTATCCCTTGCTGTCTCAGCGCAGTTGCCGGCTGTCAGCAGCGGTACCGTCGTCAGGCATGAGCTTTTTGCCTCGCGTTATATATCCGCGCGAAATGTGGACGTCTGGTTGCCACCCGGCTATTCGCCGCGCAGGAAATACCCGGTTATTTACATGCAGGACGGCCAGATGCTGTTTGACAGCACCATCAACTGGAACCATCAGGAATGGCGCGTGGACGAAATGCTGGACCGCTTGATCAGGGCGCAAAACCTCAGGCCCTGTATTGTGGTGGGTATCTGGAATACGCCCGACCGCAGGGTCGAATACTATCCTGCCAAGGCGTTTGCGCAGTTGCCGCGGGCCGTACAGGACACGCTGCGCAAAGACCTCGGCGACCCAACGGCCCAGCCTCGCTCGGATGCCTACCTGCGGTTCATCGTCGAGGAACTCAAACCTTTCATCGACAGCGCATATTCCACCCAAAATGGCCGGAAAAACACCTTCATCATGGGTTCGAGCATGGGCGGGCTCATTTCCATGTACGCTATTTGCGAATATCCCGAGGTGTTTGGCGGCGCCGCCTGCTTGTCGACGCACTGGCCGGGCAGCGTCTTTCGCAACGATCCGAATATTGCCGCGGGCTTTGTCGCCTATTTGGAGCAACATCTACCAGATCCTGCCACGCACCGATTTTATTTTGACTATGGCACGGCCACACTCGATGCCTGGTACGAACCCTATCAGAAAGAAGTGGACAAACGTATGGCGCAGCACGGCTACACGGCCAAAAACTGGATCACGCTGCGCTTTGAAGGGGAAGAACATTCGGAACGCGCCTGGGGAAAAAGGCTGGACCGGCCGTTGATGTTTTTATTGGGGAAACGACAACGGTAGGCCCAGCCGAAAGAATCAATCACGACCGCCATAGTAGGTTACCAGGTCCCTTTCCAGTATTTTGTCGTCGATGGGCGGGGCATCCAGATTGCTGGAATTCAATTTGGACATATTTCTTGACCAGCGGTCCAGTTTTTCATTGAAATCCTGCAAGAGCGGGTCTTTATCCTGAAAGCCTTCCCTGGGGATAATCGTTTCAGTGAAACCGTGCCAGAAATTGGGTTTCATAACCTGATCGAAACGATATCGATAGATTTCGCCTTTTTGGCCCAACATGAGCGCTTCTTCGAACAGCACCCAGGGGGCAGGGAAATATTCACCTTCCTTGTTGCTTTTCAGGTTTTCATCCGGACATTGTAGCACGACCATGAACTGACAAGAGCTCATCAATTTCTTGACCTGCTCTTGCAAACCTTCACCGCCGGCAGCGATATCGATATTGACGGGCTTGAATCCGTGGCCTTCCAGTACCCGGCAAAGCCTTACCGCTGCTTCTGCCCCCAAGCCATCCCTTTGTTTGGCATTGCAAGCAAAAAAGCACGGCACTCCAACCCCGCGCGGGTACGTAACTTTAAGGCCCTTGATGTCTATTTCAGCGCCCCTTTCCCGGGCAAATGATTTCAAACGGCTGTCGAGCCGACTCTTTATGTGTTCTTTAAGATCGTCCAGCGGCAGTCCCGTGTCCTGACCGTTTCTGCGATCAACAATAAAGTGAAACTCGGCCTCCTCTCTATTCTGTTCGTCATTTTTGGATACCAGCAGGTTATGTGCGACAAATACATTGTACTTGCTCTCTTTTAATACATCGAGGGCTTCTTTCCAGTAGCCGGCAAATGAACTTTGATCACTGTGTATATGCACCCTGAACCCCAGCCGAACCAGTCTTGCGCGCTCTTCTACAAGGCTGATTCGCAAAAAAGCTTCTTCTGTGTCAGGCGTGAGAATACAGGAGGAAGCGTTGGGGTTCTGGTTGGCAGTCAACAATTGTTGCCATAGAGAAGGGAATTTGCGCCGGCCGAGGCACCTGGATTTTCCCAGTTGCAGGGAGTGATCGACAACCTGAACCCGTTGAAATTCGGCCGTTGATAAATCGTCCGAGTACGCATTCAAGAAAGACAGAGGCGTGACGCGCACCTTTCTCAGGATGTTTTTGTCAAAAATTTCCAGTTTGGAAAGCTCTTTCGGCAGCAGATTGGTAATGGCTGCTTCAATGTCGGAACAATCCAGGTTTGGGTATTTTTCTGAATCATACACGACTATGCTGGTAAAGCAGGAATGCCCTTCCGAACTTTCTGTTGAAGACCAGCTCGAAATAGTGTCAAATTCCAGAGAAGCAATAGCTTGGGCGGCGGCAGCAAGTGAACCTGGAACGTGATGGGTGTGAATGATGATTTTCAGGGCACGGTGCCAGTATTTAGGCGGGATTTGCGATAGTACCAGACTGTTTTCGGAGGGAGAAAGTGCGCCATACAGAACTCCGTTAGCGCCAATACCTAAATGTCCCATGATTTCTTGTTGAAGTACGACATCACCTCGGGCCGCGAAGGAAATGTAAGATCTCAGCATGCAATGTTTGGTTGGTATATTTCGGAAAAGAATATAATTCTAGGCACAGAGACTCTTATTCGCTTGCAATTCTACTTCAGTTTTTCATGCATACCATTTTTACAATTGTTTGTTTTTATAACAGAATAATTCTGCGCTTAGTTTACGGTATCGACCAATAGATAGTTTCGGAGTTTGAACGGCTGTATTTGTCCGATAAAATATTGTGCTGATTGGTGTGTGCAAAATAATTGAGGTCTTGAAAGGGGCCTTCACAAACTGGTTAGGTGGAAAAAGACAATGCCCCTGCCGGCAAACCGGCAGAGGCATTGTTCGTTATTTGAGCGGTTCGAGGTTTTACATCCACCCCAAAAACGGCTCTTCCAGTATTTTTTTCAACTCAACAAGGAACCGTGCGGCATCAGCGCCGTTGATCACACGGTGGTCCCAGCCGATGGTCATGGGCATCAGGAGGCGGGGCTCGAAGGCCGTGCCGTTCCAGACCGCTTCGGTACTGGCGGCGGTAATGCTCAGGATCGCTACTTGGGGCCAGTTGACAATCGACAACATGTTGGTGCCGCCGATACCGCCGATATTAGAGATGGTGAATGTACCGCCGTCGAGGTCGTCAGGCTTGTTTTTGCCGTCGCGGGTACGGGTACTGATCTCCGTGAGGTCGATTGCAATTTGCTGCAGGCCTTTCTGGTCGGTATTGCGGATGACCGGCACGAGCAGACCGCGCGGCGTATCAACGGCAATACCTACGTTGACGTATTTTTTAAAGATAATTTCCTGTTTTTCAGCGTCATAGCTCGCGTTGAACTGCGGCATTTTTTTCAACAGGCTGCTCACAGCCTTGGTGATAATGGCCGTGGTGGTGAGGTTGCCTCCGGCGGCTTTTACCTGATCTTTGTACTGCTGCCGCAGTTTTTCGAGTTGGGTAATGTCGGCTTTTTCCGAGATCCAGGCGTGCGGGATCGTGTTGAAAGCATAGTGCATGTTTTCGGCCGTGAGTACGCCGATGCGGCTTTGCGGCTGGCGCTCTATCTCGCCAAATTTGGCGAAATCGGGCAGTTTTTTATGCGGCAACCCGCCGGTAGAAGGAGCTTGCTGCCCGCCGCCGGTTTCGATCTTGTGTCTGATATAATCAACCACATCCTTGTACGAAATGCGGCTGGCGCCTTCGGCCGGCCGCACGTCGGACAGGTTGACGCCCAGTTCCTTGGCGCGTTTGCGCGCAAGCGGGGAGATGCGGAATGCGCTGGCCGTAGCCGTGGCCGGTGCGGGAGTCGGTGCGGGAGCAGCAACCGAGGGGGCTGCCGGTTCGGCGGCCTGGGGCGCGGGCGGGGCTGCGGGAACTGCCGGCGCCGGCGCGCTGCCGCTGCTTGTCATGCGCAATACGACCGTGCCGCCCGTCACTTCGTCGCCTTTTTTCACCAGAACCTCCTCGACGGTGCCATCGGCGTCAACCGGGATTTCTGCGTCCACCTTGTCGGTGCCGACGATGAGTATGTTTTGATCTTTGCTGACCTGATCGCCGGCTTTGACCAGCACTTCCAGCACTTTGCCGCTGACGCCGTCGCCGAGGGAGGGCAGCGCAAACGCATAGCTTGTGGCGGCAGCCGGGGCGGCAGCAGGAGGCGTAGCGGCCGGCGCCGGCGTGGCAGCAACGGGAGCGGCGGCAGTTGCATCCGCGCCTTGGAGCCGAAGAATCAGGGCGCCGTCGGTGACGTCGTCGCCTTTTTTCACCAAAACTTCCTCTACAGTGCCGTCGACGTCGACCGGGATTTCAGCATCCACTTTGTCGGTACCGACGATGAGTACGTTTTGATCTTTCTTGACCTGGTCGCCTGGCTTGACCAATATTTCGAGCACTTTTCCGGTGACACCGTCGCCGAGAGAGGGTAGTTTGAATTCGTATGCCATACGGTTTGCGACTTTAAAATTTGGGTGGGCAAAGATGGGGCAAGTTCATGGTAATACAAATCCCGGGAAAAGGTTGCGAATGGGGAAACACTATTTTCTGCGAATATCAGGTCTTCGATCTACCTTCATGGCCTTGATACAAATGAAAAATTACCATGACTGATTCTTTGCTCGACGAGCCTCAACGCACAGTCCAGCGCCTGCCTTTGGCCCGCAAGGTGGCCATTGGTTTCGAAATCGCACTCTGGCTGCTGACGCTGGTCGGCCTTTTCCTGAAATTGGAATCCTGGGAGGGCGGCAGTGAAACCCTGATTCTGACGTTCAGTATCCTGTGTTGCTGTTACTGGGCGCTGCCGATTTTGCTGTTTGGCAGCAAGGGCGGCAAGCAGCATCTGGGCGCCCATGCCGTGGGGGTCGCGCTGAGTCTGGGATTAATGGGCCTGCTTTTCCGCATGGAATCCTGGGAAGGCGGGCACGAGATATTGATCCTCTCATTTCCCCTGGCTGCGCTGCTGTTGCTTACCTGTATAGTTTTATGGGTAGCCCGAAAAGAACAGCCGGAAAAGAGCCGCTTTTACCGCAACGCCGTTTTTCGCCTGCTTCCTTTGACGGCGTTTCTGGCGCTGTTTTTTTAAAGATCTATTGGTCAAAAATGTCTTTTCTGCGTTCCCTTTTGTTCATGGGGCTGATGCTGGGAAGCCTCTGTGTTTCAAAGGCTCAATCCGAGCCCGCCAGCATTCCGGCGGATTCGCTCTCCCTCGTAAAAGCATGGGAAGCCACCCAGATTGTCGAGTCGTTTGTCCGTTACGTGGATACTTTGCGCGCCGAAATCTGGGATGCTGCCGGCGGTCCGAAACCAGATCAGCCAGGTATGCCCGTGGAAGGCCGGAACAAGGAACTGACGACGCAAATATTTTTAGAGCAGGGAAAAGGCGCAGCGTTGAAGGCCAGGATAATTCAAACCCGCAAAGGCCTGCTGCGACTCGTGCCAAAACGCAAAAGAGCCAAACTGGCCAGGGAAATGCCCTTGCAAATTGAACCCGTTCCCAAACACAGCACCGCCAAAAACTGGGAGGAGTTCAAGTTCAAACAACTTCCGGTCGTTGCGGTATTTCCCATTCTGGGCAAAATGCAATCAGATGCCAAAGCCTCGGGCAAATTGATTATCCAGGCCATCCTGGACAATTAAAGGCACATTTGCTCCAACGTTTTCCCGGATATCAATCATCTCGCTGCTACTGACACTCCCCTGATTCGCACACCAAACCGTACTGACCCCGTGTCAAAAAGTATCGATGTCGGCGTACGAAAACCGAAGGGACCTCAGATCAACGGAGGCTTCCAATGCTTTTCCGGCGATGACCCATGAAGTGTGCGGAACAATACGACGGCTCAACTCCGTTTGCAGACGGGTCTGCGGACTCACTTGAAATACGACGCGCCGCAAACCCAGACGCCCGGCCAGTTGACGCAACCCGGACAGCAGTGCATCGAAGTCGGTTTCCTCCTTGAACTGGACGTCGCCAACCAAAAGCCCGCCCTCGGGTTTTACCCACACAGGGGTGCCGGCAATCTTCAATAACCGATTGAATGTGAATTTTTTATACTGAAAATAAGCGGCATCATGTTTTATGCCTGAATAGCCTTCCTCGAGTATGGAATTGGGTATGGTATCGGCTGACAGGGCATACTTGTCCATTATTTTCTCCGCAAAAAAACGCCAAAGCCCCACCAGCTTACAGCGGCGGAAAATCGCTTCGAAAGGTATTGCAGCCGCGGGCAACAGGTAATATTCCATCCGAACCAATGGCGTCCAGCCTAATTTATGAAGAACGACATGCAAGCTATTCTGGTTGCAAAAGCTGAAAAACAGCCGGATACCTTGCTTTTCCAGCGCATCTATGGTCAGGCGCAGCAATGAGGTCATCAATCCCCGGCCCGTATGCAAAGGGTCTGTACAGGCGTCGATCATCTGGGCAGCAGGTATGGGCTCCCCCTGGCCGGCAATATGGCAGGGCAGTGCCATCGTCATGGCCACGGGTTTGCCTGTCGCCTCTTCGAAAGCCATAAAACCCCACAATCTGCCGCCTGAAAAAGGGAAACGGTATTTACGTTGCAGGTATCGGATGGATACCGTTTTTTGAACCGCGACCCGGAACAAATAGACGATATCGCCGAGCTTGTCGTCGGTGATTGGCCGGAATTGGTACATGTTTAATATTGGCAACTATACCCATTTACACCCAAAATCAAGTCAAACCATTATTGTCTGTTGGTTATGTATACTTCTATTCAATGACTTGTCTTGTAACCGTTTATTTCTAATTATAATCCTGAAATACGGACATTTCCCAGCTATTGATAAATCTTTGTCATCGTTTCCTTTTCTGAATTTAATTATTTCAAATTGATCAGGATTAAATTTATGTAAAAATGTAATAGGTACTCCTATGTGTCCATCATAGTCCAATGGTATGTCTTCTGTTTTATCAACGTTTATGCCGTCATAATTGTCGTATTTAGGATATTCATTCTCGTTTCCAAAGTATTTTCTTGTTAGATCAATGTCTTCGTGCCTCTTGAAGTTGTCCAAGTTTGTTAGCCACAAGCAATTGTTTGGCGATACAATTCTATTTCCTAAATTATCTATTCGTGCTTCTGTGCCATAAAGTTCGTAGTGTTCAGGCACAATAAAGCCGGAAACTCCCCTTCCAAGATTTATTCCTAACCAAGCTCTATTTTCTTTGATAAGTTTAAAAATTTCTTTGTATGTAATTGCGTTAATGTTGCCAATAATCAAAAATTTCTTGTCATACTTTACTAGTTGGCCTACATATTCTCTGAACAAAGAAAAAGGAGGGTTAGTAACAACAATATCTGATCGCTTTAATAGTTCAATGCTTTCAGGGCTACGAAAGTCTCCATCACCTTTAAAATGAATAATATCGTTAGAATTTGGTGAGGGGGTTTCGTCTTCTTTACCTGTATATTCAAAGTAGAAGCCATTTGCAGTTTCTTCTGTATTAAATAAATCATTCTTTTGCTTTTGATAGCAAGCTGCAATAAGTTTTTTTAGTCCTAATTCCTTGAAATTGTCAGCGAAATATTTAAAGAAATTGCTAATACGAGCGTCATCACAATTACAATAAACTACCTTATTCTTGAAATGATTTTTATAGTGTTGCAATTCACTTTCAATATCAGAAAGTTGCGTGTAGAACTCATCACTTTTTGATTTTTTAGCCTGTTGCAGTAATTTATTTGATGCGTTTCTTGCCATAGTTACTTCTTAGAGCATGTTGAGGAATTTAATTTGGTTCACACCTAAATCGGTTGACTATAACCGAACAATTGGCTAGAAGAATCCACGCCTTCGAACTTTCTGTTGTTTTTTCATAGTCTTTGGATAAGCGTCGAAAGAAATTGAACCATGAAAATGTTCGCTCAACCACCCATCTCCATTTAATTGGTACAAAGCCTTTTTGTGTCGGAGGGCGGGAAGCTATCTCAACCAATGCTCCGGTATTTTCTTTGACCCAACTCAAAAATTGACCTTGATAAGCCCCGTCCACAAGCACCTTCAAGAGCCTACTCCATAGGTCGCTACTACGTTTCATGATCTTACAACCCTCCACAGCGTCAGACGAGTTGGCAGCCGCCACAGAAACATCTAAAATCAACCCCAAAGTATCCGATGCGATGTGTCTTTTTCTGCCATTTACTTTTTTGAACGGATCCAGACCTCGGCCTTCTTTAACCATTGGTGCGCTCTTAACACTTTGACTATCAAGGCATATTATGCTTGGCGTCGCTTCTTTGTCCCATGCCTGACGCTCTAGCTCTACCAAATACATGTTCAAAATCTCAATCGTCCCATCTTTTTGCCAATGCCGAAAATAGTAGTAAACAATCGTCCATTTCGGAAAATTTCGGGGCAAATTCCGCCACTGAAGACCGGTTCGAAGTATGAAAAACAGCGCATTTACAACTTCTCGCAAGTTGTGTTTCCGTTTTCTTTGGTGATTAAATACATCCTTCATAACTTCCCACTGGGAATCAGTAAGCTCAGTAAATTGAGTGACCATACACTTCGATTTAGACACTCAAAAGGTATGAACTGATTCCCTTTTTTATACCATTTCAAAAAACTCAACATGCTCTTAGTTGTTATTCTTTAAATCGGCGCGACTTCGGTCGTACTGTTTGATAAGTTCAAACGTCTTTTGTAAGGATTTTACAAGTTCTCGTACAGACAATGTCATTGATTGTACTTCGTCGCTCATTTGTTCCAAACGTTGCTGGTCGTCTTGACTTAATTTTGATTTGTTCATTCTTAAATCTCCTTTTTACTATAAATATCTGTTTTTTCAATTTTTAAACCTTTCAAAAATTCAGTATGTTTGCAAGGTCTTTCTGAAATCATATAAATCATAAATCACACCTAACCATAATGGAACAGAGTCAACCACAATCATCATCCAGTAGGCTTTTTAAAACTTTTCGTTTCATTGGAATATACGTGCTAAGCGTTTTGATATTTTACCTATTAGGAGGAAAAGGCTTGGGAATTATTACTGGCGCAAACGTAAATCCATTGTTGCTTTTAATTTGTGGCTTGATAGTTTTTCCGCTAACTTGGGCGCTATCAAAGAATTTTTTTATTGGTTTTATCAAATATGCCATTTTGTTAGTTTTGCTTGTTTTTGTTGATAAGGGTTTGAAAAACTCACATAATTCTGACCTTTCAAGTGACTCTCCTAATGCGTCTTCAAGTTATGTTGGAAATTACTCCGCAGACGAAAATGGTGTGCAGGTCAAGATAGTGGTCAGCCCCAACAAATGGTATGGTGAAGTCATTGAAGGTACTACGGGTAGGTTAATTAGCAATGAAGGTGGTGATGTCTCTAATAACTCATTATATGACCAATATGGCAATGAAATTGGTGAAATTGGGGATAATCAAATAAAGATGTCCATACAGGGACAACGTATTCGTTTAACCAAAAATTAGCACCAATATTCATCTACTGCCATGCACATTGCCCGTTCAAATGAATCTGATTCAAAATTGCGGCGATTGATTTTCCAACAAAACTCATTCAGGTAGTTTTGAAGGTACTCTTTTGCTACTGAATGGTGGACACCTGCTGTCATTTTTTTGGCGTTTGAGATTACAGTATGAACCCAAGGCAGTTTGTCCATTGCTTGTTTTGGAGGCACTACCATTTGATTAACTTTGGTGATAACCTTGCCCAGACCCCTGTACCCTTTCCAATCGTCAGAAATTGCAACCACGTCCGAATTTAGGGCTTTGTCGGCTTCAAAATTAACCGTTTGCTGCGAAAGGTCATCCACTACAACCATTTTCACAAAACCCATTTTGCGGTCTTTGCGGTGTGGCGTGTCTTTGCCGTATTTCTCAATTTTCACTTCTTTTGTTACTGGCTCACTTTCAACCATCACCAGAACCTTTGCAACACGCTGCGAACCGCGACCACGTTTCATTTCTTCTTCCTTGTCACGTCCTAAATCAACGGCTACGAAAAAAGCATCATCAATTTCAACAGTTCCGTTCAAGTCATACCGCGCATCGCGTTTACCCATCGCACTACGGATTTTGTGCATCGCGTACCAAATCGTATCGTACCGCGCATCCAATTGGCGGCTAACTTCTAATGCGCTCAAAGACTTTTTGATGCTAGTCATCAAGTGAATGAGCATGAACCATGTTTGAATGGAAATTTTGGATTTTTCCATCAAAGTTCCTTGCTTGTAAGAAGTGCGGCACTTGCACTTGCTACATTCAAACCGCTTTTGAGCCTTAACGAAGTAATGCTTGGTTGCTTCGCCACATTTTTCGCAAGTGATACCACGCTGCAAACGATACTCAACAAAGCGTTGAAGGCAAACTTCTTCGTTCGGGTAATCTTTGACAAACTGTAAAAGGTTCATGTTAACTTCGTTTGAATTACAATACAAAGTTAATTCATTAAACACTGATTTTGAGTTGTTTACGACGAAAGTATCCATTTTAACGACGAATTACTGTACAATATGCGTGTACTAATTTTTGAAGGTTTTGAGGCTGTAAATGTGAGGTTTTTCCGTAGGTTTGCAGGATAAAAAAATGAGATAAATTAAGATGATTAAATCATTTCGCCGCAAAAGAGCAATTAAACTGCTAAACGAACAACTGGATAAAATAGATACTCTTACATTTATAAATTATGATAATTGGAAATCATATACTGATGCCATTATTTCACAATTTATTGATGAGAAATTTGTAAGGCAATCGCAAATAATGGGTTTTACATTTGACCTTAATTTTGAAGATGATGAAGATAATGATTTGACACCAGAAGAAATAGCAGAAGAATGGATAATGATGAAAAAGCATCTTGGGGACGATTATGTTAGCCGATATATCAATTATTTAGAATCTGGAGGTGACATGACCATAACTCCAAATTGGTTCTGTAAAAGAACCGTTAGTGAAATATTATCCATGATTGCTATTTTTCAAGCAATTTTATTAGGTTCAGTTCTTCCATTCACTTGTAATCAAGGTAAAATTCAAGGTGCAGCCGATTCAAAAAAACAAATTGAAAAGTTGGAACAAACACAAGATAGTTTAAGGACGGAACTTATCAATTGTATCTCGAATCTCCCCAAGCCGAATGACAGCCCAAAGGACAAAACCACAAAGAATAAAGATTGACGGAATAATAAAATCTAATGGATAATTCATAAGTAATTGATTTTTAAATAGTTATAAAAATTGTCCGTGGTGCGAACGGGTTACTGTACAATATGCGGATAGTCAGTTTTGTTTTTTATTAAAATTTGACTAATTTTGGCTCTCCTTTTTCAGGAAAAGTCACAAAATGAGCACAGCGGAAACCCTTTACCATCAAATTGCAGACAGCCTGGCCGACGGCAAAAAAAGCAAAATGTTTGGCTGCCCCTGCATCAAAGCCCCCAATGGCAAGGCCGCCTTCATTTACTGGCCCAAAGGGGATGTACTGGTGTTCAAACTGGGCGGCGAAGCGGCGCAGGAAGCGCTTAGCCTCGACGGCGCACATACCTTCCGGCCCATGACCGAACGATCGCCGATGAACGGCTGGATTCAAATACCCGCTCACTACGCCTCCCGATGGCCAGAGTGGGCCAGGGCCTCGCTCGATTACGTCAAAACCCTGCGATAAAGTCATCTTCTCCATGGACAAGAAAAGTATTTTCGACCCCGCCGAGTTTGCCGCCCTGCGCGAAAGAGTAAACAGCCTGCAACCTGGCGCCGTTCGCCAATGGGGAAAAATGACCGTAGCCCAGATGCTCGCCCATGCCAATGTGCCGCTGGAAGTAGGATTGGGCAAACTTCAGTTGCCGCCCGAGGGTAATTTCCTCACCCGCCGCCTGCTCAAGTGGTATGTGCTCGGCAAAACCGAATTCAAAAGAAACCTCCCTACTTCCAGATTTTTCCTTGTCACCGATGGCCGTATGTTCGAACAGGAGAAAAAACGCCTGCTCGACAACCTCGACGACGCCCATACCCGCGGCCTCGACGGCCCCTGGGCTCCGCACAACGCTTTCGGCGCCCTCGCTCCAGAACAATGGGGCACCCTGACCTGGCTCCATCTCGACCATCATCTGCGGCAGTTTTCCGTGTAAATCCGCAAAAATCATGGCTTACGACTCCTTTCTGGCCGACCGGATGCGGCAAATACTTGGCGCAAAAACTGCTTTCGAGGAAAAAAAGATGTTTGGTGGACTGGCGTTTCTGGTCGGCGGTAAAATGGCCTGCGGCATCGTAAACAACGAACTCATGGTCCGCATTGTCGAAACGAAATACGAGGCGGCTTTGCTCGAGCCGAATTGCCGGAAAATGGACTTCACCGGCCGACCGCTTAAAGGATTCCTGTACGTGGCGCCGGAAGGATTCGACACCGACCAGGACCTGGCCCGCTGGATCGATGAAGGCCTCGAATTTGTACGGCAAACGCATTGATCTGACAGCCTGCTCAATCGGACAAATACATATTGGTCAGGCCAAGGCCTTTTACAACAACAGGCTCCCGCAGGGTGGTCACAATCGACGGGTCGAGCAGCGCGCGGGTCGCGTTCGACAGATTGATCTTGCCAGGCACCCCGAATTGTTCCATTCTTGCGGCAATATTGACGGTGTCGCCCCAAATATCGTAGGCATATTTGATCTTTCCGGCTACACCGGCCACCACCGGCCCGGAGTGAATACCCACCCTCAACTGCAGGTGGTCGAACATGCTTTGCCGCGCATCCTGCTCTACCCAGCGCAACATGTCCCTGGCTGCAAGAAAAATCGTTTCGGCGTGTTTGGGATTGGGCTGCGGCAGGCCGGAAGCGCACATGTAGGAATCGCCGATTGTCTTGATTTTTTCCAGGCCATAACGATCAATAATCGAATCGAACGCGTGATAATAGCGGTCGATCAGCCGCACCAGCTCCTCCGGAGACAACACATGGCCGAGTTCGGTGAACCCCACCAAGTCTGCAAACAGTACGGTCACAGCCTCATAGCGGCGGGGCTTGACGCTGCCTGTCTGCCGCAATTCGGCGGCAACGCTGACCGGGAGAATGTTGTGCAACAGCCGCGTCGTCCGGCGCTGGCTGCTTACGGCGATCCAAACCAGCGCGCCCAGCAACAAAATGAAGAGCGCCAGGCCTGTCATGAGCAGGCGTTGCTGGTTGAGGCGGAAAGCCTGGGATTCGCTTTTTCGGTTCAATTCCGCTATTTCATGCTCTTTTTTCTCCGTTTCATACAGAATTTGAAGGTCCTGAACATAGCGCGTATTGTCTTCGTTCATGATCGAGTCCTTGTACAGATGGTACTGGTCAAGGGCGTCGAAAGCCTCGCGGTAACGACCTGTTTGCCGGTACAGGTCGGCCATGTTGAGATAGGCAAGCCGGTACAATGATTTTTCCCGACAGCCTTTCAGGCGCTCGATAGCCTCCTGGTTGGCCGCAAGCGCCTCGTCGAATCTGGACTGGCAGGTCAGCACGGCCGCAGCATTTAGGATAGCCCGCACGGAACCGGCCTGGTCGCTCATTTTCTCACTCAACTGAAGGGCTTGCGCATAGCAGCGCAGGGCATCGTCGTATTTTTTCCTGTATTCGTACGTGACGCCCAGGTTGTTCCAGGCACGCGCCAGGCCTTTCAGATCGCGCTGCTGTTCGCTGATTTGCATGGCCCGCCGATGGTAGGCCTCCGCGCTATCAAGCCGGCTCATTTCGGCATAGGCCGAACCGATATTGCTGTACGCGAGGGCCAGCCGCGTAAAAGGCCCTTTCTGCGCAAAATAACCCGCCGCCTGCTGCCAGTAATCGATCGCTTCCTTGTATTGGTTGAGGTAATAATTGACCGAGCCAAAATTGACCCTGGTAAGCGCAATGCCGAAGGCGTCCGATTGGGCCTCGAAGAGGCGCATGGCCTGCAAAAGATAGTCGGTGGAAGGCTGAAATTCGCCCAGATCCATCCGAACGATCCCCGCCTGCCGGTACAGCTCGGCGCGCAGGCGGGGATTGTCTTCGGGCACAGTCGCCAGCCACCTATCCAGCTGGGCGCTCAACAATTGGGGCGCAAGGCCGGTAGTATCAAACCAGTTGTGGAGGGCCGACCAGGCCGCTGTGTCCGCAGGCGCGTTGTTAAGCCGGGTCACTACTTCATCGAGCCGGCTCTGGGCAAATACGGCAACCGGACACGCGAATAACAAGGACAGGAGCAGGGGTAAAAACTGTTTTTTAAACGGCATAAAATTTCAATTGGCGGGGCAAAAATGAATTGGAAGGCAAAAAAACAGGGATTAGATCAAATTCGGCGCGGTCGGGTGACAGATCTGGTCAAATTTGAACGGGCATTTTCAATTAAAAAAACAATTTGTTTTTATTTATAAAAATAATCTAATTTTGCCCACTGTTTTGTGTCAACGTTTTTCCAATCACTCAAAACTCTCGTATTTTGGGCGCGACTTACAAATCATCCAGACCGGGCAAACAAACGGCCCGCTCCACCCCCTCCAAGGTCGGCGATCAAAGATCAACGAACAAGCAAGCACCCATGCAGGAAATCCGTTACACCGAAGACGAAATCAAATCACTCGACTGGCGCGAGCATATCCGGCTCCGCCCCGGCATGTACATTGGCAAACTGGGCGATGGCTCCTCGCCCGACGATGGCATCTACGTACTGCTGAAAGAGGTGCTCGACAACTCGATCGACGAATTTGCGATGGGCTTCGGCCGCCAGATCGACGTGGTGATCAATGAAGCGGGCGTAACCGTGCGCGATTACGGCCGGGGCATTCCGCTCGGCAAAGTGGTGGACGTGGTGTCCAAGATCAATACCGGCGCCAAGTACGACTCCAAAGCCTTTAAAAAATCGGTCGGCCTCAACGGCGTGGGTACCAAAGCCGTGAACGCGCTCTCGGAGTATTTCAAAGTGACCGCCGTCCGGGAAGGGCAGGCCAAATGGGCCGAATTTCAGTTTGGCAACCTCAAAAAAGAGAGCAAGGTGGAGCCGTCCAGGGAAGAGAACGGCACCATCATCCATTTCAAACCCGACAATGGCATGTTCCGCCATTTCCGCTGGGTGCACGAATACGTGGAACAGCAACTCTGGAACTACGCCTACCTCAATGCCGGCCTGAAAATCAATTTCAACGGCCGCAGCTTCCAGTCCAAAAACGGCCTGCTTGACCTGCTGGAGAAAAAAACCAACGCCGAAAAAATCCGCTACCCCATTATTCACCTTCGCGGCGAAGACGTCGAGATCGCCATGACGCACGGCGATCATTACGGCGAGCAATATTATTCTTTCGTCAACGGGCAAAACACCACCCAGGGCGGCACCCATCTCAATGCATTCCGCGAAGCATTGGTCAAGGTGGTGCGCGATCATTTCAAAAAACAGTTTGACGCCAAAGACATCCGCGAAAGCATCATAGCCGCCGTGGCGGTTCGGGTGGAAGAACCCGTGTTTGAAAGCCAGACCAAAACCCGCCTCGGTTCCGAACGCATCGCGCCCGACGGGCCCGCCATCCGCACCTGGATGAGCGAGTTCCTGACACGAGAACTGGACAATTTTCTCCACAAAAACCCGGAGATCGCCAAGGAACTGCTCAAGCGTATCCAACAGTCGGAAAGAGAGCGCAAGGAAATCGCCGATGTCAAGAAACTGGCCAACGAACGCGCCAAAAAGGCCAATATTCACAACAAAAAACTGCGCGACTGCCGCTACCACCTCAATGAAAAGGGAGCCGAAGACCTGCGGCTGGCCAGCACTATTTTTATCACCGAGGGCGACTCGGCCAGCGGCTCGCTGACCAAGGCCCGCAATGTAAATTCGCAGGCAGTGTTCAGTTTGCGCGGCAAGCCGCTGAACTGCTACGGCATGACCAAAAAAGTGGTCTATCAAAACGAGGAGTTCAACCTGCTCCAGCATGCCCTCAACATCGAAGACTCGCTCGACGACCTGCGCTACAACCGAGTGGTGATCGCCACCGACGCCGACGTCGATGGTATGCACATTCGGTTGTTGCTGCTCACGTTTTTCCTGCAGTTTTTCCCCGACCTTGTCCGCAACGGCCACCTGTACATCCTCGAAACGCCACTGTTCAGGGTGCGCGACAAACAGCAGACTTTTTACTGCTATTCAGAAGCAGAAAAACAGGCCGCCATCAAAAAACTGCGCGGCAAGCCGGAAATCACCCGGTTTAAAGGTCTGGGCGAAATTTCCCCCAACGAATTCGGCGGTTTTATCGGAGAAGACATTCGCCTCGAGCCTGTTTACCTGCCGGAAGACACAAACCTCGATCATGTGCTGGATTATTACATGGGTAAAAACACCCCCGAGCGTCAGGAATTCATCATCGAAAACCTGCGCTTCGAAATCGACGTGATCGACACGCCCGAAGAAGAGGCCCAGGTAGCCGCCGAAGAAGTGGCGCAGGAAGCCTAGGATTGCTTCAGGAGAGGTATAATTTCAGCATTTCCAGCAGCGGCCGGTGAACGGGCATCAGGGTTTCAGGCAACAGCCCTTCTGTTTTGAACCACTTTAGTTCGGCGATGTCATCGTCGGGCAAAGCATCGCCGTCCATCCAGTCACATACGTAAAAATGCGTAATCACGCTGTCGAGTGTACCACGGTAACGCCAGTCGTCCATTTTCAGGGAACCCAGATAAAGCAGGTTTTTAATACGGATTTCGCCACATTCCTCGGCGAGCTCGCGGAGCGCCGACACCTCGAAACTTTCATCGGACGGATCGGCAAATCCGCCGGGGAAGCGCCACTTGTGTTCGTTGGCCTTGCGCGCCAGCATCACTTCGCGGGCATCGTCGCGCAATACGGCAACATCCACCGTGGCGTAGGCCGTCGGGAAGCGGCAAAGCATGGCATAAATCGCCCCGGCCCGAAAACTGGCCGGGTCGATATGACCCAAAGAAGTATCCAGATCGAAGGTCGCGCCTTCTTCGTCGGCCTCCAGAATCTCTGTGGGATAACGGCCGCTGTAAGCTTCACAAAAACCGGCAGCAGTGCCGTAAAGAATCACCTCTCCTTCGGGGCGCAGTTCGAGGATACGCCGGTCCAGTTCCTGACTCCAGATGCGATCGTCGGGTGCGTCGGGCACTTCCAACACTTCCACTTTTCCGCTGTATCGTTCGCTAAAAAGTTCGCGGCGCCATTTGAAATCGAGCGGATTGACTTCGCTTGGGGCTGGATTGGAGCCAAGGAAAATCACCACCCGCCTGTGGCGCGCCACAACGATGTCAATCAGGCGTTGGTGCTCTGCGTTGAGTTTGTAGGTTTGGAATCGGCCGACAATTACGCCGGTGCCACTTTTTTCAGGCATGGCTACTGCTTTTAAGTCCGCAAATTGCAGTTTTCCCGTTCACATATCAGCGTTTTTTACAAAAGCCGGTCAATTTTATTTCAAAATTTGAAAGCCTAACGTTCGAGGGTTACGTCACCGGCAAACACCAGGATTTCTCCGTCCAGAAATTCGACAACAGCCTGCCAAACGAATACGCCAGGGTTGAGATCCGCTCCCCTGAAAGTTCCGTTCCAGCCGCCGTCTTCGCTGATCGGGTCGAGGTGTTCGGTAAAAAACACCTGATTTCCCCAACGGTCAAATACAGCCAGGTTGCGGATGTCGGTCACGCCTTTTCCGAAAATTTTAAACGTGTCGTTCGTCCCGTCGCCGTTCGGCGAGAAAATATTGGGTGCATAAATGCTCTTTTGCCGGTTGACGCGTACCTGCACCGGCGCAGAGGCCGTGCAGCCGTTTTCATCGGTGATGGTCAGGTGGTACAGGGTGCTGCGCAAAGGTAGCACCGTGGGTTCCGGGCAATCGTCGCACGACAGGTAATCGGCGGGCGACCATTGCCAACTGGCAATGTCGGTCAGCGGCAGATTAATGTCCGGGTGAAACTGTTCGGTATCGCCCAGTTCAACCGTCACCGAAACCGGCAAGGTAACCGAGGGGAACACCGGCTCAAAGAGCGTCAGTTCGTCTTCGGCCGTACAGCTGTGGTCGTCGCTTACGACAAGTTCGTAAGTATCGGCGGAAAGGTTGCCGAATACCGGACTGGTTTGAAAGTGTGCGCCGCCGTCGATGGAATATCGGTAGGGTGGCGTTCCGCCGTTTACTGTGCCGAAGTCGATCTCGCCTTTGGGATCGAGGCAATCAGGCTGCTCGGGAGTGGGATCGAATGCGGGAGGCGGTATTGCTGTGACCAGAACCTGATCGGTCGCCGTGCAGCCGTTCTCGGTATTGGTGACGGTGAGCAGGTACTGGCCTGCCGAGCCGACTGTCGGAGTAGCCGTGTTGCCGCCCGAGACAATCTGGCCGCCGTTTGTTGCCCACTGGAAGCCGAGCACTGCCGGCGTCGTACTGCTGCCTTGCAGGACGGCTTGCGGTTGCGAGCAATCCAGCGCAGCCGGCGGGCCGGCATCCGCCTGCGGCGGTGTGATGTTTTGGGTAAGATTAATATTGGCCGTGCCGGTACAACCGGTACTCAGGTTTTCTACAACCAGGGTATATAACCCGGGCTGGTCGGCGCCCGGGAACAAGGTATTTTGCCCGCCCGTGAAATGCCCGCCCGTGGTTGTCCAGATCGCCGAATAGTTGGAGCCATTGGCAGATGCCCCCGCATTGAGCATCACCGTGTCGCGGGTACAGGTGAGAGGAAGGGGGGAAAGAATCGCCGTAGCCGGCGCGAGCGTATCGACGGACACCGTCTGCACGGCGCTGTCGGTGCAGCCATTGCCCTGATTGGTCACAACGACGGTATAGTTGCCGGCCGACGATACCGTGGGCGCCGCGCTGTTCGGTCCGCTGACGATGACGCCGCCCCCGGAGGCCGTCCAGGAAAAGGACAACGCTTCGAGGCTGGACGAACCCGAGGCATCGAGGCTGATCTGCGGGTCGTCACAGGTAATCGTAGCGGCCGGCGCTATGCTGGCCACCGGCGGCAGAATATTTTGTTGTACCACTGCCGACGCAGTTGCGGTGCAGCCGTTCTGCTGATTTTGGACCAACATCACGTACGTGCCGGGTTGATCGACCGAAGGGTTGAGGGTACTGGCTCCGCTCAGGATATTGCCGTTGGCGCTGGTCCAGGCAACGGAATAGCCGTTGGCGGGTTGTTGTACCGTTCCGTTCACACTGACTTGAGGCTGTGCACAGGTCAGCGTTGCCGGGGCGGTCGCGGCTACAGTCGGAGCAAGCGTATCGATGTTTACCGTGGTCTGATCTGTTGCCGTGCAGCCATTGAGCAGGTTTTGTACGATCAAAGTGTACACGCCCGCGGCGCCGATGGTTGGCGTTGCCGTATTTCCGCCGGAAAGAATGCTTCCGCCTGTGGTTTGCCAGTTGTACTGCAAGGCGCCGCCGTTGGTGGTGGTTGCCGTCGCACCGAGGCTTTGCGTGGTTTGTGCGCAGCTCAGTACTGCGCCGGCGCCGGCATCTACCTGCGGGTTTTCAATGTCTTGCGGGATGGTGACGGTGGCCGTGGCAGTGCAGCCATTGTTCGCATTGGTCACGAGTAACTGGTACACGCCAGGAGCGTCCACGGTGGGAGAAAGGGTGTTAGGGTTGGCCGCAATATTGCCCCCCGATGAGGCCGTCCATTGATAGGAAATTCCCGCGCCGCTGCTGCCGCTGCCGTTCAGCGTAATTTGCCCGACAAGGCAGTTGAGGGTCGTCGGAGCGCCTGCATTGGCCTGGGGGGCGTTCGCATCTTCAAATATCTGCACCATGTCCGAACTGGTACAGCCATTGGCCGCATCGCTGACCAGCAGGGTGTACATACCTGGCGCATCGATGACCGGGGTTGGCGTACCGGCTCCGTTCAAAATATTGCCGCCTGAAGAAGCCGTCCAGTTGTAACTGATCGCGCCCTGCCCGACGGCTGACCCGTTGAGTCCGAGAGAGTTGACGGCGCAACTCAGGGTAGCGTCGGCGCCCGCGCTGACCGTGGGCGCCGCGATATTTTCCGTTACAGTGACCGATATCTGTGCGGTGCATCCATTGACGGGGTCAACCGAGCTAAGCACATAAGTGCCGGGAGCATCGACAAGCGTAGGGCCAAACTGGTCGCTGCCCGACAGGATGTTGCCGTCGGCGGTGGTCCAGGTGGCGTCGCCCGTACCATCGCCCTGCAGATTGAACTGGGTCAATGTACAGGTCAATACTGGCGGGGGCGCAATATCCACCAGCGGCGGCGTCAGGTTTTCCAGCACGGCGACCTGGCCGGTCGTGGTACAGCCATTGACAGGATCGGTGACAGTGAGTTGATAATTGCCCGGAGCATCGACCACCGGAGTGGCGCTGGTCTGCCCCGATACGAATTGCCCGTCGGCCGTCTGCCAGTTGTAGGCCAGAGCAGGGCTGCTGCCGGTTGCCGTGGCGGTCAGGGTTGTTTGGGTCAGTACGCAACCCAGCACTGCGGGTGTGGCGAGGCTGAGCGAAGGGTCGGTTTGATTGGCAGCTACCAGAACCGTGTCGGCGCTGACGCAATGGTTGTCCGTGTTGGTGACCACCAGGTAGTAGGCGCCTGCCTGATCGCAATTCACGCTGGTCATATTGGGGTCTCCGATGAAGTTGCCGCCGGAAGTGCTCCACTGGTATTGCAGGTTGACGCCCGGGGCCAGCGCGGCCGAAAGATTGAACACGGGGTTGTAGCAGTTCAGCAGGCCGTCGGCGCCGCCATCGGCGAGCGGGTGGGTGAGATCCTGACTCACCGCAACCGTCGTGGTAGCGGTGCAGCCGTTCTGGGTGTTGGTGATTGTCAGTGAATACTGGCCGGGCGCATCGACGACCGGAGCAGGGGTGCCGTCGCCCGAACTGATATTTCCGCCGGGCGAAACGCCCCATTGATACGTGTATTGAGCGCCTGTGGAGGAGCCACCTGTGTTGAGGGTGGTCGATAACAAGGTACAATTAAGGACAGGCGCCGGCGCGATGACAGCAGTCGGAGTACCGGTTTCAACCGTGACCGTAGTGGAAACCTGAGCGGAGCATCCGTTGTCGAGGTTCCAGGCAGAGAGGGTATAATTGCCTGCTGTGTTCACGACAGGATTCAGGGTGCTGTCGCCCGATACGATATTGCCCCCCGCGGCTGCCGTCCAGGCATAGGCAAAATTGCCCGCAGAAAGATTTTGCCCGCTCAGCGTCTGCACTGGATTGGCACAGGTGAGCTCGCCCGGCTGCGCGATTTGCAACTGGGGCTGGGCAGTATTTTGCGTTACCTGCACGAGGTCGGTGGCAGAGCAGCCGTTGGCTGTATTGATGACGAGCAACTGGTAGGTGCCAGGTTGATCGACCATCGGGTTGGGCGAGCTGTTCCCCCCGACGATATTGCCATTGCCGGTGGTCCAGGCATAGGTAATGGAAGGACCGCTCGACGATCCGCCCGCATTCAACGCGATGGTATCGGCAGCACAGGTGAGGGTGTCAGGAGCATTGGCCACTGCCGACACCACATTTTGATCTGCCACGACCGGGATAGAGCCCGTTGCTGTGCAGCCGTTTAAAGCATTTGTAATCAATAAAGTATAAAGACCTGCCGCATTGACCACAGGGGCAAGCGTGGTATCGCCGCTCACAACATTGCCGCCGCCGGAGGCTGTCCATTGATAACTGAATGCAGGGCCGGTGGAGGAGGCCGAGCCGTCGAGGGATATGCTGGGCGACTGGCAGGTGATGGAGTCGGCCGGCTGGATGTTTACTGCCGGCGTCTGAATGTTCTGCGTCACACTGACGCTGGCAGACGCCTTGCAGCCATTGGCCGGGTTAGTTGCCGAGAGGGTGTAGGCGCCGGGGGTATTGATCTGAGGTGTAAGCGTTCCGTTTCCGCCCGTGATATTTCCGCCGCCGGAAGCCGTCCAGGTAAAGGTGGCATTGGCTGGCGCCACCGTACCCGCGAGGGTCAGGGTATCGTTGGCGCAGGTCAGCGGGCCGGGTGTCTGGATGGCCGGGACGGGCTGTGCGAGGTTGCCGCTGACTGTCACGGTGTCATTGGCGATGCAGTTGTTGGAGGTGTTGGTGACGTGCAGGTAATACGTGCCCGGCGTTCCGGCCACGGCATTGATGGTGTTCTGTCCCGAAAGGATCGTGCCGTTTGAGGTTGTCCAGGAATAGGTGATGTTGTTGCCCGTGCTGCTTCCCGCGCCCGACAGGACGCTTGTGGTGTCGATGCAGGTGATCGTGCCGGCATTGGCATTGGCCAGGGGCGGGTTGGTGGCCGTGGTCACCGTCACTTCCACCACTGCCGTACAGCCGTTGATGATGTTGGTTACCAGCAGTTCGTAAATGCCGGGAGCGTTGACCACGCAGGTTTTGGCATTCTGGCCCGATACGATATTGCCGTCGTTGGTTGACCATTGCCAGCTGACTGCGCCCTGATTGGAATTGCCGACCAGATTGGTCGTGCCCGAGCTGCCGCAGCCCAGCGGTTGGGGCGGGTTGATCCAGGCAGACAGCGGATTGGGGGTGAGGATGACGTTCACCGTCGCTGTTTTTTCGCAGGTATAGCCGTCTTTTTCAAAAGTAACAGTCAAAATGTATTGGCCCGGCGCATTGACGACAGGGTTCAGGGTAGTTTCTCCCGACACGATATTCCCGTCGGGCGTGTCCCAGTGGTAGGAATAATCGGCGCCTGTGCTGCTGCCGGTTCCCGAAAGCGTCACGGTAGCGCCTTCACAGGGGATCATAATGACCGTGGGGGCAGCCACGGCTGTCACATTCACGACATGCACCACAACGGTATCGCTCACTTTGCACACCGGAGAAAAGGAAATGTCGTCGAGCGCGAAGTCGTTGCCCCCGAGCGTGGTGTTCATGTTGACGATACAAATGGTTGCGCTGGAAGCGCTGCCGCTGTTCCAAATCTGGTAAAAATTCTGCCAGATGCAGGTCTGGCTGGGAGCGCTGAAGATCGGCCCGATCGTTTGTCCGTTGATAGAAAACTGCAGCAACGCCGGCGAGGCCGCCACGACCGTGGTCACCCAGGCCGAAAAAGCATACTGGGTATTGGGCATGACAGAGACCGTCTGGCACCATACGTCCTGATTGGGCGTGCCGGCGCCATTGACCACCATCATGTTGCCGCTACCCGAGGTGTGGTCGTCGCAAGGCTGGAAGCCGGGGTGGTCATCTTGCGGATTGGCGAGCACATCGTAATAGCCTTCCGGCACCAGGTCGCCGGGATTGTACACGTAGTCGCTCGAAAAATCGGAGTTGCCCGCCTCGAAATCTCCGTTGGCGATCAGGTTGGTGGCAGGGTCCACGGCCGACGCGGTAAGTACGTAGGTCGAGGTTTGCGTTACGTTTACGCCCGGTGAGAGGGTATTCGGGAAAGTCAGGCCCGAAAGCGGCGACCAGGTAAAATTCAGGTAATCCCCATCTATGTTTCCGTTGAGTTCCGTAGGCGTCGGCGGGCTGCACAGGTATATGTCTTCACCCGCATTTACAGTGATCGGGCACTGCGCCCGCAGAGAGAGGGTCCAAAAGAACAAACAGGACAGAAGGACAGTGTAGTGTTTTCTCATGAGACAAGTCAATGTCAATAAAAGATCGGACAGGGAGGCGTAACGCTGCAAGATTACGAAAAAGCTAACACTTGACCTTGCAAGCGCTTCGGCCGATTGCCCGCCTGCACCTGCCCGGGCACAGCCTTTCGACGACCAAACGTCAACCCCGCACCTGACTTTTCTCATCCGTATTCCCGTCTGCACTGCCCGATATTTGGGGAGATTCCGGCCGGTCTTTCTATTTTGATCCAAATTTTCCCAATCGTGAAAAAACTGCTCTTGATTCAGGTCGTTTTTTTACTGCTGGCCGCATCCGCGCCGGCTCAGGATGCCCGTGAAATCGTGCGCCGGGCCGATGAAAAGGCGAGGGGCGCCAGTTCGGTCGCCACCATGACCATCACGACCACACGCCCCAAATGGACTCGCTCCATGCGCATCAAAACCTGGACAAAAGGCTCCGAACTGGCCCTTATCCTCATCCAGGAACCCGCCAAGGATCGGGGCGTGACCTACCTGAAACGCAAAAAAGAAGTGTGGAACTGGTCGCCCGCCATCGAACGCACTATCAAACTGCCGCCTTCGATGATGAGCCAGTCGTGGATGGGTACCGACTTTACCAACGACGACCTCGTCCGGGAGTCTTCCGCCGTAAACGATTACACCCACAGCCTGCTGGGCTCCGAAACCGTTGCCGGGCGCGACTGTTACAAAATCAGCATGACGCCCAGGCCGGAAGCAGCTGTTGTCTGGGGAAAAGTGATCGTCTGGATCGATAAAAAAGACGAACTGCAGTTAAAAGCCGAGTTTTACGACGAAGACGGTTCGCTGGCCAGCACGCTGCTCGGTTCCGATATTAAAAAAATGGGCGACCGCATGTTGCCTTCGCGCCTCACCATGATTCCGGCCAATAAACCCGGACACAAAACCGAAATTGTGTATGACAGTATCGTATTCAATCAGCTTATCGCCGATTCCTTTTTCACCACTGAAAACATGACCAAAGTCAAATAAATCATGCTCTTCTCCCTGGCCTGGCGAAATCTCTGGCGCAATCGCACCCGTACGCTCATCACGATGGGCTCGGTATTTTGCGCGGTGGTGCTGGCGGTGTTCACCAGTGCGCTGATGCAGGGTATTTTTGACAACCTGGTCCGAAACGTTGTCGGTTTTTACAGCGGGTACGTGCAAGTGCATCGGGCCGGCTATTGGCAGGAAAAGAACCTCGAAAACACCCTGGCGGCCACCGATTCGTTTCAAAACAGGCTGTTGTCGCTTCCGGGAGTCGAGGCCGTGGCGCCCCGGCTCGAAACCTTCGCCCTGGCGTCCTCGGGTGAAAAATCGCGCGGGGCCATGGTCGTCGGCATTCTGCCGGAGGCGGAAAACCGCGTAACCGGGCTTCCTTCACGGGTGAAGGCGGGCCGTTGTCCGACTCGCGACGAATCGGCGGCCCTTATTCCCAAAGGCCTGGCTGAAAAACTCGGGCTGGGTGTCGGCGATACGCTGTTGTTGCTCGGACAAGGCTACTACGGGTCGCAGGCGGCAGGCAAGTTTCCGGTGGCCGGCTTGCTCGAATTCGGCTCGCCCGAACTCAACGAGCGGCTGGTACTGCTGCCCCTTCCGGCCGCTCAAACGCTTTTCGATGCCCCCGAACTGGCCACTTCACTGGTTATTCTGCCCAAAGACCCTCATGCCCTGGCCCCGATTGCGGCCTCGCTGCACGCAGCGACAGGGACCGACTGCGAGGTCATGACCTGGGAGGAAATGCTTCCCGAAATCACCGAACACATCCGAACCGACACTGCCGCCACAGCCTTCATCAGCGGTATTCTGTACCTGCTCATTTCCTTCGGCATTTTTTCTACTCTGCTGATGATGCTGGCCGAAAGACGCCGCGAACTGGGCATGCTCGTCGCTTTGGGTATGAAAAAAGCCGGCATTGCACGGGTTTTGTTTTACGAATCGGTGCTGATCAGCGTCCTGGGATGTGTGGCCGGATTGATCGCTGCCGCTCCGCTGACCTGGTATTTCAAGGTCCACCCTATCCGCTTCGGCGGCAAACTGGGCGAAACCTATTTGCGGTTCGGCTTCGAACCTGTTTTGCCGACAAGCCCCGACCCTCAAATTTTCCTGCACCAGGGCCTCACGGTGCTGGTGCTCGGCCTGCTCTTATCTCTTTACCCGGTGGTCAGGATTTTTTCGCTCGACCCCGTCAATGCCATGCGCAGCTGAACCATGATGCTCGTACAAATTGCCTGGCGCAACCTTTGGCGCAACCGCACCCGCAGCCTGGCCATCATGTCGTCGGTGGCCCTCGGGGCCCTGGCAGGCGCGTTTTTGGTGTCGTTGTACTACGGGCTGGGCGACTCCCGGCTAAAAACTGCGCTCGACAGGGAGGTTTCGCACCTTCAAATTCACCAGCCCGCGTTTTTGGCCGACAACGAGCCGCGGTACGGCATGCAGCGTCAGACGCTTGAAAGTCTGCTGAAAAACACCCCGCAAGTCCGCAGTTTTTCCCTGCGCTGCCTGACCAACGGGATGATTGCCAATGCCACCTCCACGAGTGGCGTCCGCATTTACGGCATCGACCCTGCGGCGGAAGACAACACCCGCGGCCTGAGCGGCTTTGTCTGTGCGGGCCAATACTTTGATTCCCTGAAAAAAAATCAGGTGCTGCTCGGCCGGCGGCTGGCGGAAAAAACGGGTATTCGAACCGGCGGAAAAGTCGTGCTGAGTTTCACCGATACGGCCGGCAACATCGCTGCGGGCGCATTTCGTGTTTGCGGCCTGTACCAGTCCAGCAACGGCCCGCTTGACGAGACGAACGTTTTCGTGCGGCGCGAGGAACTGAGCCGGCTGCTGGGCGCGCCCGACGATATTCAGGAAGCTGCCGTGATGCTCCGCGACCTCAAAACCCTTGACGCAACGGTCCGTCATTTGCAAAATGCCCTGCCCGACTGCACAGTGCAACCCTGGCAGGAAGTCGCGCCGGAGATCAGTCTGACCGTAGAGTCGCTCGACGTCAAATCGCTGGTCATGCTGGTCATTATTTTTCTGGCCCTGGCGTTCGGCATTGTCAACACCATGCTGATGGCCGTGCTCGAGCGCACCCGCGAGATCGGCGTCATGAGCGCGCTGGGCATGAACAAATGGCGGCTGTTCGGGATGATTCAGCTGGAAACGCTTTTCCTGACGGCTGCCGGCGCACCGTTCGGGATGGGCGCGGCATTTGCGATAGTTGGTTGGCTGGGAAAAAAGGGTATCGATCTTAGTGCCAGCGCCGGCAACATGATGAACAAATTCGGGTACGACAACATCATTTATCCGCACATTCCGGCCCGAAACGCCCTGCAAATTTTGCTGATCGTGTTGGTCACCGCGCTGGTTTCCGGCATTTTTCCTGCTTTGAAAGCGCTGGCGTTGCGGCCTGCAGAAGCCATACGGCGTTAACGATTTTTCAACGATACAAAACGATCCATTGATCCCCGCGGTCCATAAAAACATCGAGTAGTTCCTGCCGGTTTTGCCTGACCTCGGCCAATGCAACGATGAGGGTCGGATCGACAAAGCCGTACCAATAGTTGTTGTAGTCGTACAGCAACACCCAGCCGCCGTCGGTACTGAAAGAGAGGCTTTTGAGCGGCAGGTGGTAGTCGATGCTCGTGCGCCGCAGGTAGGTATAAAGGGAGTCGTGTACATTTTCGCAGGTAAAACCTGACTGATTCCACAGCACCGCCCAGGAGCCGTCGGGCGCCAGGGCTGCATCGCGAACCTCCCGGTCGAGCCGGTAGCACAAAAACAGCGTATCGACAAAGCTGACCGGCACTCCTCCGCGGTCGGCAAACCAGAATTCATTGCGGTTGAAACGCAGCAAAGCTTAGGAATTGGCGCCCAGATAGAGTCCTTTAAACTCTGCGTCGTGGAAGCGCCGGAGCGTATCCATTTTTTCAAGGAGCAACTGGGGCAGGTTGCCGCTGTGCAAAAAACGATTCCGGCCGTAAAGGATCACCCATTCTCCACGAACGCCGAATGACACATCGCGAATCATTTGCCCTGTTTTCTGCAAAGAATCCAGTTTAAGGAGCACATCAGTCGGAATGCCGTGTTGTTTGTAGTAAAACTGGTACACCACCGCGTCGGTGCGTTTTTGGACAAAATACCAGGCCAGGGTGACAACAACGGCCAGCGGAAGCAGCAGCCAGTAGCGCTTGCGCCGCTGTTGGGCAGGTTTGTTTTCCAAGGGAGCCGCCAGGGTGTCGGCCAGCTGGAGCAGGGCAAAATTGATCCGGTTGAGTTCGTGGCGGTTTTCCTCTTCGCTGACAATGCCGAGGCGTACCGTCTGCCGGTATTTTTCAAAACGGGCGGCCAACAACATGATCTCGTTTTCGGCCGCGCTGCCCCGGGCCTCCACAAGCAACTCGCGAAGCGCCGACTCCGTGTCGCCCGCCGCAATCCATTGTTTGATCTGCTGTTGATCCATGACCGAAAGTTAGGGCAGAAGTGCAGGCCGAAAAAGAAATTTTCATCATTTAAAAGGTTGAGAACAATTAGCCCCGTTCTGGTCAAAACGGACCAACTTTGTCCAAAACATTGCCCAATGACGCCCGTTATCGATGCGCACGACATCAGCAAGGTGTACAACCCGGACACGGTGCCGGTGTATGCCGTCAGAAACGTGCACCTGCATTTGGGGCAGGGTGAATTTACGACGCTGGTGGGGCCCTCAGGTTCCGGCAAAACCACATTGCTCAACCTGATCGGCGGGCTCGATCGCCCCGATTCGGGCCGTATTCTGATTGAGGGCGAAGACATTACCCGGCTTTCCGCCAACCAACTGATCGATTTCAGGCTGCGGCACATCGGTTTTGTTTTTCAGGCTTTTAACCTGATACCAGCCCTTACAGCCCGCGAAAACGTGGAATTTATCATGTTTTTGCAAAAAACACCCAAACTGCAACGCGACCGGCGGGTGGCCGAATTACTCGCCGCTGTGGGGCTGAGCGACAAGGCCGACAGCCGCCCGGCCCAGCTTTCCGGCGGGCAACAACAACGCGTCGCTGTCGCCCGCGCCCTGGCTTCCAAACCTGCTTTTGTGCTCGCCGACGAGCCAACCGCCAACCTCGACGGCGCTTCGGCGGCCAATTTGCTCGACATTATGGAAAAACTGAACCAAGAGGAAAACACCACCTTCCTGTTCTCTACCCACGACGCCCGCGTCATCGAACGGGCCCGGCGGGTGATCACACTCGTTGACGGGCAAGTGAGCTCGGACTCGGCCGCACTGTCGCCGGAACATTAAAACAAGACGGGCATGGGCAGTTTTTTGACATTTTTCTCCCAGGGTAGCGCCTTTTCTTTGCTTGTTCGCCCCGGCGCTGACGCTCTTTCTTTTATTTGCCCCTCTCTTGTTTACCCCTCCCCCTCCGGGGAAGAGGGCGGCTCCCAGTTCGGATCGGCTCCCTTCCCCGGAGGGGTAGGGGTAGGGGTAAACAAAGTCGGGGGCGCGGTGAATACCAAAGGAGCAACCAGCAGAGATACCCAACCCAATACAAGAGCGGCAACCGATAGTCCCCGCCATTTCCCGAGGGGCAAAACAGCCCTCGCGCTTCTGGTTTTTCTTTTTTCCTGTTTCAGCAGCCCGGCCCAGCAGTTCGCGCTTCGCGGTTATGTCAAAAACATCCAGACCTTCTTTTTTACCGATCAGGAGAACAGCCTGCTGAGCAGCGGTTTTGTGCATAACCGGCTGGCTTTTCAATGGTCGCCCGACAGTTTGACGGGTCTCCATGCAGAAATGCGCAATCGGCTGTTTTATGGCGATCTGGTGCGGGTTTCGCCATTGTTTGCGGAGGAACTGAGCCGTGATCCGGGGTATTTTGACCTCTCGTTCAACACCATCGAACGCAATGCTCTGGTCATGAACAGCGCATTCGACAGGCTTTATATTGAGTACCGGCCGGGGCGCTGGCGTTTCCGGGCCGGGCGGCAGCGCGTCAACTGGGGCATCGCCACCACCTGGAACCCCAACGACCTGTTCAACGCCTACAATTTCCTCGATTTCGATTACGAAGAGCGCCCCGGCGCCGATGCCCTGCGCGCCGAATACCAACTCGGCGGGTTTTCGCATGTGGAAGCCGTTTTCAGTCCCTCCCGACAAAGCAGGGCCTGGATCGGCGGCGCACGATACACCGGCCACCGTGGCTCTTACGACTGGCAGCTGATCGGCGCGTATTTCAAAAACCGGCTGGCCATCGGCGGCGGCTGGGCTGGCGATCTGGGCCGCACGGGCTTCAAAGGCGAATGGACGGTCTTTCAGCCGCTCGATACGGGAAAAACCACGCTCAGCTTTACCCTCGGGTCCGATTATCTTTTTGGCAAAAACTGGCTGCTCAACGGGGCTGTTTTGTGGAATACGCGGGCATCCGGCGCGGTGCAAAGCCCTGAAACCCTGGCCGGCGCCACCCTGTCGCCCGACAATCTTTTCCCCGCCCGCCTGAGCATGACCCTCGGTTTGCGCAAGGAAATCACGCCCTTGCTCAACGGCTCGCTTGCCCTCGTGTACGCCCCCGATGCAAAGATGCTGATTGCCCTGCCCTCCTTTGCCGTGTCCGTTGCCGACAACTGGACTGCCGACCTCACCGGGCAACTGTTTTTCGGGCAAAGCCCTGCCGGCAATTTCGGCAACCGCTTCAATGCCGTGTATGCGCGCTGGCGGTGGAGTTTTTGAACGCCGGAGCACAAGGTATTAGCAAAAAAAATTAGTTGTAAAAACAGCGAAAGCGACACATTACCTTTGGCGCGACTGCCGAAAGACCTACTTTTCCTGAACTAATTTTATAAAACTCAACTTTGTATGAAGCAACTATTTGTTTTCCTGCTCTTTCTGTTTGCAGGATTACCCGGGCTTTCTGCCCAGAACACCGTCCGCGGACGAGTGACCGACAACTCGGGCCAGGGTTTGGCCGGCGTGACCATCAAGGAAAAAGGCACGACCAGCGGCACCGCTTCGGGTATCGACGGCACCTACTCCCTGCGGGTGAGCAACGGCAACGCGGTCGTGGTGTACTCCTACACGGGCTTTGCCACGCAGGAAATTGCCCTGAGTGGCCGCACGACGCTCGACGTCACCCTGCTAACCGATGAAACCCTGCTCGAACAGATCGTGATCGTCGGTTCGCGGCGCGGCAACCGGGTCCAGACGGAAACACCGGTACCGGTCGATGTGATCAATGTCGGGCAGGTAGCGCCCACCACGGCGCGCTACGACGTCACGTCGATGCTCAATTACAGCGCACCCTCGTTCAACTACAACAAACAAAGCGGCTCCGACGGCGCCGACCACATCGACCTGGCCACCCTGCGCGGCCTCGGCCCCGACCAGACGCTGGTGCTCGTCAACGGCAAACGCCGCCACCAGACGGCTTTCGTGGCCGTATTCGGCACCCGCGGCCGCGGCAACGCCGGCACCGACCTGAGCGCCATTCCGGCCCAATCGATCGACCGCATCGAAATCCTGCGCGACGGCGCCTCCGCCCAGTACGGCTCCGACGCCATCGCAGGTGTGATCAATATTGTGCTGAAAAAAAATGTGCGCTCCGGATCGGCCGATTTCGGATTTTCCGGTTACCTCGACTCCGAATACAACCCGGCTTATCTGAAAGACGGCGCCAAAGACGTGTATGGCGACGAACTGAAAGGCCAGTATATTTTTGACAATAAAATGGACGGCGTAACGTACAGTGCAGCAGCTAATTACGGCCTGCCGCTGGGTCAAAACGGGGGCTTCCTCAACCTTACGCTCAACTACGCCAACGCCGGCAAAACCTATCGCCAGGACCTGGCCGGCGTGTTGCCCGTCGACATTTACCGCCGCGCGCACGGCGACGGCTCCCTGCAAACCATCGGCGGCATGTTCAACGCCGAAATTCCTTTCCGCGACAACGACAAACTGACCCTCTATACTTTCGGGGGCTTCAACCGCAAGGAATCGGACGCCTATGCCTTTACCCGCAATTTCTCGGCGCGCCCCGAGCGTTTCCCCACCGACGACAACGGCAACCCGATTCCGGTTGACGGCATCACCATGACGACGCCGGGCGGAGAACTCTTTTACAACCCGCATATCCAGACGGAAATCCAGGATATGTCGGTTGCAGCCGGCCTGCGCGGCAATTTTGGCGAAGGCTGGAACTGGGACCTGAGCAATGCCACCGGTTACAACGATTTTCACTTTTTCGGCGACAAAACCTTCAATGCGGGCCTTGGCGCTTCACAAACCCATTTCGACGACGGCGGTTTCAATTTCCTGCAAAACACGACCAACCTGAATTTCAGCCGTCTGTATCCCGATATTCTTTCCGGTTTCAACCTGGCTTTCGGCGCCGAGTTCCGCCTCGAAAAATACCAGCTCTATGCCGGTGAAGAAGCGTCCTACCGCAACTACGACCCCGACAAGGCTTCGGGCGCTCAGGGTTTCCCGGGCTACCAGCCTTCCGACGAGGCCGATGCCAGCCGCAATTGCGTCGGCGCCTATGCCGACGTGGAGCTCGACGTGACCGATCGCTTCCTCGTAGGCGGCGCCGTACGCCTCGAAAACTATTCCGACTTCGGCTTTACCGCCAACGGCAAACTCTCGGCCCGCTACAAGATCACCGACAATTTCAACCTGCGCGGCTCGGCCAGCACGGGCTTCCGGGCGCCTTCGCTGCAACAGATCAATTTCAGCTCCACCTTCACCACCGTGCAGGGCGGCAACATCGCCGAGGTCAAGATCGCGCCCAACGACAACCCGATCACCCGCGCGGCCGGTATCCCCGAACTCACAGAAGAAAAATCGATCAGCGCCAGCCTGGGCTTCTCGTGGCGGCCGATCCGTGAGTTCACCATCACCCTCGATGCCTACCAGGTGCAGGTGAAAGACCGCGTGGTGCTCTCCGGCCAGTTCGACGCCAGCGATACCACCCTCAATCCGGCACTTACCGACGAGCTCAACCGCCTCAATGTCAGCCTCGCGCAGTTCTTCGCCAACGCCGTGAACACCACCAACCGCGGCATCGACCTGGTGCTCGACTACAACCGTCGGATGGAAAACCGGCACTTCCGCTTCCTCGTAGCGGCCAATATCCAGAAAATGACCATCGACGATGTCAACGTACCCACCGCGCTCAACGACACGGAAGGACATCGCAAAACCTTCCTGAGCAGCCGTGAACAGAAGTTCATCCTGGCTTCCGCGCCGCCGGTGAAACTCGCCTCAACGATCGAATACGGCTTCGGCAACTTCACCGTCGGCACCCGCCTCAACTACTTCGGCGAAATCACCCTGCAAGGCTACGGCGAAAGCGGTCTGGGCATCGATCCCGAAGTACCGAAAGACGATGGCAGCGGTTACCTGCCCGATGAGTATGTGTATGGCGCCAAATTCGTGCCCGATGCATACGCCTCCTGGCGCTTCGTCAAAAACGCTACCCTGCACCTCGGGGTCGATAACTTCCTCAACGTGCACCCTGATCTTGGCTACGTACCCGGCGCACCGGGCTGGGCCTACAACACCGAAACCGGCGGCGTCTGGGATGCCGTCCAGATGGGCGGCAACGGCATGCGCGTGTTTGCGCGGCTGGGCGTTACTTTTTGATGAGGATTTGAGGATTAATGTGGAATGGTTTTGAGTGGACAAGTTTTTAGGGGACAGGATTTACAAGATTTACAGGATTATAAAGGCAGCGGCGAAGCCGCTTTATCCTGTAAATCTTGTAAATCCTGTCTCTTTTAAACACCTCAGCGCCCCTTCGCTACTTTCCCCGCCTGCACCACCCGCCCGCCGTATTGCAGCGACCAGAAGTACAGGCCCGGCGGCAAATGCCCCGTCGCTATGCGGTGCTCGAAACCGGCCAGCGGCTCGTCGAGGCAAACCCGCCCCAGGGCGTCGCGGAGCACGAAGCGGGGCGACAGGGCCACCCGGGCGGGCAGGCTCACCCACAAGGCTTCGCCGAACGGATTGGGGTTCACCTGCGCCAGCGGCAAGGCGGGCAGCGCCGGCACGCCGCTCACTTCGCCCACCTCGATTTGCTGGCAGAGCGTGTCGGAAGCGTATTCGTTGCTCACTACGAGGCATACCGTGTAGATGCCCGGCCAGGGAAAGGTATGCGCCGGGTTGGTGTCCTGGCTTATGGCCCCGTCGCCGAAGGTCCAGTACCAGGTATCGGGCTCGTACCAGGAGAGGTCGGTAAATTGGAGGGTGAGCGGATCGGCCGTATCGACGGGTTCGTAGCGAAACAGCGCCGAGGGCAGGTTGTCGAGCCCCAGGGTGTCGCAGGAGGAGTCGTCGAGGGGGCCTAGGCGGTAGTTGGGGTGGTACATGCCTGAGAACTTTCCTTGAGTAGGAAATTCTATCGCGCGTTGTACAACAGTACAATCAGCGCCTTTTTTATTGGGATATTCTACAATGTGAACGTACTTATTATCTCCGCTTCCAATGTATATTTTACCGTCAGGCCCAAGTATACTAAAGCCGAAAATAGTACTTCCAAATACGTCAAAAAAGCCATCCCATATTGCAACAGTATCTTTTGCGCCTGCAAAGTTTGTTACAGAAAGGTCATATTGAAGTAACGCTTTTCCGGAATTACTTTCTACATAGAGGTACCGGCTATCAGGCGAAAAAGCAGCGCCAAAGGTATAATCCCAAGATGGACGGGGATCAAAGCGAAGGTTGGACAGCAAGCCGGTACAGCGGTCAAAATCGTACACCGCCACGCCAAAAATACAGCTGTTGACGGCATAATACCGGCCGTCGGGGGAAAAACAGTTCCATCCGCAGAAAAACCCTTCATCGATAAAGGGGTTTTCTATAGCCTGCAACCAGGGGCCGAGAATGGTATCCGGCGTGACCAAAAAGCGATAAAAAGTATCCGCCTGATTATCGCCGGCCAGCAACCACCAGTCGCGCCCGTTGGCGTGCCGGTTGGCACATATTGACTGAAAACAGCCACTCAATAGTAATGTATTTTTTTCTACAACCTCTCCCAAACCCTGATTCATGTTAAAATTAATTTGACTGTAAAGTATGTCTCGATAAATACAAGTGTTCGTGTCGTTACTAAAATCTGCCCGAATATGAAACAAGTTGCATTTGTCATTGTCAGATGGCAAAGAGGTAATCCCATGAAAAATCGGGTAAGTATTACCATTTGACGGACAATAAACATCATGGACAATACCTTCATTCAAATTTTCACCATTTGCCATAGTGTTATATTCTTTGTTTCTAATTATGCAGCCTCCTGAGTAAAACAACAAGTTTCCCTCGGAGTCTGAGTAGGTCAAAGTGGTATTTTGAAAGCCATCTACGATGGACGAGTCAATTTCAACTTTGGGAGGAAACTGATTAAAATCAAATTTAAAGTCATACGAGGGAGGGGTGGCCTGTGGTGAATATAGGCCATGTATCCAGACATAATCGTGCTTTTGAGCGTCCAAACGGAATACAGATATACAATAAAGTAGTAGTGTTATGTATGTGTTTTTCATAACAAAAGAATAAAGGGTTGCACCCTGGGAGGATACAACCCTGATGAAATAATAGATTTTTTAACGATTGACAACCATCAAACGGCTTTCAATGAGATTTCCATCTTGTTCCAGTCTAAACTGGTAAGTACCGACGGGCAAACGTCTGATGTCAATGTTGCTTTCGGGCAGGGAAATCTGGTGGCGCAAAACGATTTGTCCCAGATTATTACAAATACTAACCTGAACATCGTCGGATTCGGAAATTGCCATGCCTCCCAGATTGATGAATATCTGTTCATCAGCCGGGTTCGGATAAATTGTCAAGCCGGACTGTTCGAACAGGCTCTGGTTCGTTCTGCCCCGGCGCTCCCCATAGGCGCATTCGGCTTCTGGCAGGAGAATGCCGGTGAAGCCGGCATACAGATAACGTGCATCATCGACAGCCGGGCCCCCTTCAAAAATACATTCGCTGGCAATCACCGATAATTCGGCAAGCGATGCGCTATCAGGTTCCCCACCCTGAATGATATAGCGGAGGAAAAAATCCAGCACCGTTTTTTCATTGGCTTCATAAATATTGGCCGGGTTGATGCTTTCGAGCTGATGGATGAGCGCGGGCGCGCCGGACAATCTGGCTTGATCGATTTCCGAGTCAAGCACCTCGTTCTGTGCCTGTAGGTTGTCGATCTGGAGCAAAAGGCTCATCCGCTCGTTTGCTGATTCCAGCCATGTCTGGGGAGTGAGTTGCGCCGCTGAATCCCTCAATGTCGAATCGACAAGGCTAAGTTGGGCAAGCAAGCCGGACAAGGATTGTGCATTGTAGTCCAGGGCGTTTTTTTGTGCCGCCGTCGGCAGGCATAGGCTGTCGGCCTTGATGGCTATCTGGCTCAGTTGCGCCATCGAACTGGCATTTTTGACTGCCATGAATGCCTGTAGGGATGCCTGGCCATTGGCCAGCTCAGGGTTCAGGTACAATTTTTCATACAGGTTTCTTTCGTTCCACCACTGGTAGGACTCCGGAAAAAAAGAGTACTCGACGGAATCCGCGGCGACGAGTAGTTCCAGGCTTGAAATGCTTTTGGACGGGGGCGCTTCCTGATTGCCTATTGGGCAATTGTACAAGCAATCTGGTAAGTTTCCATTGGGGACAATGGCTGAGAACCAAGATGCAGGAAATACATCAGGAAGCGGATTCTCACCTGAAATTGGCCTTACATAATATTCTGAGTTTGTAATTGATATTAGCCCAACTGCATTTGCGGTTGCACCGGGGGTAAAAGTACCGAGCCATTTATTGCCATAAGATGAGTTAGGAGTCCCCTGATCTCCAGTTTGAGCAAACGCTGTGTAAAGCAATCCATTACCGATATTGTCTTCCATGGTATTGCAACGGAAATTAGTTGCCATGCCGCAGTTGAGTCTGAATTCCGCCCCTGTGCTTGGGCCGTTCAAGTAGTTTTTTACGATGACATTATCGGGGCTGTTTGCAATAACCATATTGCGGACGCTGGTAGCCGTGGATACGATATGGTTGCAGGCAATCAGGTTGTTGACGGACAGGTTGGCATTTACCTGTATTCCTGCCGTGGTTGCCAAGGGCACATTCCAATTCATATATATGCCCGCTCCCGGCGCGCTATTGGGATTGTTATCGTGTATTGAAACGCTGCCATAGCCATCCATGAATATACCTGTCCGTCCCTGATTTACCGTGATGCTGTTGCGATGTATATTTAACTGATATGCCAGGGGGATGTTCCCAGCGGCCCCGAGCGCCCTGATGCCAGATGAACCGTTGGGCGCTTCAAAGTTGAGAGTAATTCTGTTGTTGTTAATTTCAAGATTGCTCATACCGGGATCAAAATCACGCATAAAAATACCGGCAGTTTCATAGGCGGGGGTGAAAATGGCAGGCGACACCCTGATGGTGTTCGTATTTATTCCAGGGTACAAAGAGGAAGGGTTAGTTCCTGAAACTGAGCCTCCGGCCGCGTCAATAATAATACCCGTTTGAACATTGACCAAATTGGATTGAAAAACGCCAATTTGAGTGCCCTGCGTCTCGCTCCGCAAGGAAATTCCGACTGCACAAGCATCGAAATCAGTGATGGGCAGTGCATTTGTATTTCCGATACCCCTGAAACTGAAAGTATTCGTGCCATTAGAACCCGAGTCTCCGAAACGAACGCCAGCCGAACCTTGCACAACATAACCCGTACCTGGGAAGATTCCTGAAAAATAGCTGTTTGCATTCATGGCGACATCCGTGTCGTACACCTCAATTCCTTTGGATAATGCCCTGAAATGATTATATTTCGGAAAAGACAATGGCGTTAAAGTAATTGCAGTGAGGTTTCGGATATACCAGCCCGTATAGCCGCGTTCGTTACTATAGGGTACGGTTGCCCAAGCCCCGCCAAAATATGGCATGATAGCCAGGTCGTTTAGATTTGCCAAGCCGCAAATATTTTTCAAGGGTCCGGTGCCGTCGTATTCATTTTGTTCATTGTTTGTCAACAGGAAATCTCCGTCACTTGCCCGAAGCGAGACGAAGTTTTTGTTAAATATCACCCTTTTTAAGCCCAAAGTAGAGGACTCGAATACCCTTACGGCATATAGCGCATCTTCCACGGTAGCGCTGGTGACACTGGTGGCTGAAAATTTCAGTTCGCCGCCATTTACGTAGATCCCTCTCCATAAACAGTTACAAGCGTTACCTGAAACTCCGTGTACATAAGCGTTTTGTGTCAATTCCAGCGTTTTCCCCGCCGGCACGTCAAACCCGGTCTCACCGGGATCCATGTGAATATCGGTACCGGAAAAAGTGAAATTTTTATCCGTGTTGACAATGCCGGAGACATACACCGGACAGGCGCCGCTGTAACTCGCGCCGGGCAGTACGCAGTTGTAATCCTGCAGATTGGTTGTCGCGTTTTTGCGGCCGATGAAAATGGCGTCTTCGTTGATGTCAACCGATTGGGTGACGGTGTAGGGCCCGCCGGCGCAGTTCACGGTATGGGTGACTGAGAGCCGGGTCACCGTGCAGGTATTTATATTGGTGAGTTGCACGGTCTGGGAGGCCATGGCGGTATTGAAGCCGACGAGAGTATAACATTGGCCCGCGGGTACTGTAGTCACCGACCAGGAATGCGTGCCGTTGCTGCATTCCGACGTGAGGCTTAAAAACAAGCCCCCGCAGTCGCGGGTGACCTGACCCGAAAACGCGGCGCTGCAACAACCCATATTGCACCCGGTAAGCGTGACAGGCTGGGTACAAGTGTAGGTTCCAGAAAATCCTGAATAACTGGCCGTTACGTTATATGTACCATTACCTGAATAAATATGCGTAACCGGATTGCCGGACCCGGTCGTGCCATCGCCAAAACCCCAATTGATAGGAGAAGGCGGATTGGAACTGGTAGAAAAAAATGTCACCGTGCATCCGTTGATGCTGAACCCAAACGGTAATTTGTCGCATTGAGCTGATAGTTGTTGTGGCAAAGAGTACCATACAGCCATTGTAAGGAAAATTTTCAGAAAAACAACGACTACATTACCGAATAATAAACGGCGAGAACGGGGGGGGGCAGTGAATAGTTTCATAATAAAGCGGTTTTGGAAAAAGTGAATAGATAGGACAAGTATACGCCCCCGGCAGAGGTTTTGCAAGACAAGTTTTTGTAAAAATCAGGCTTATAGCGGGATGGCCGGAAACAAAAAAAGCCGCGAAGCAACCCTTGCTTCGCGGCTTTTTTATCCAAATAACCGAACGAACGACTTACGGCAATACCGTTTTGCCTTTTTTCGGCTTGCCCATGCCGGCTTCGCGCCATGTGGCTTTTTTATTGGGTTTGGCCTTGGTTTTTTCAGCCAGTGCCACGGCTTGCGAAGCGCTGACGATACCGCCGCTGACACAGAGATCGGAGAATTTGACTTTTTCCGTGGTGCCGGGTTTATATACTTCGCCGTCTTGCGGCACCACAGATTTTTCCATAATGGCTTTTACCTGTTTGGCCGAGAGTTCGGGATAGTAGGAACGGATGATGGCGGCCACGCCGGCAGCGGCGGGCGAGGCCATCGAGGTACCCTGGAAGGAAGCGTATTTGTTGTCGGGCACGGTGGAGTAGATGGCTACGCCGGGCGAGAAAAGGTCAACGTTTTTCTTGCCATAGTTGGAGAAGCCTGCCACGCGACGCTCGCCGGATTTCCAGCTGAGGGCGCCGATTTCGAGCCAGTTGGGGGCCGTTTTTTTGCCCTTGCCTTTTTTGTCAATGGCGTCGTTGGGGAAGTTGGGGTCGGTGTCGTTGTTTTCACCGTCGTTGCCGGCGGCGTGTACGAGCAGTACGTCGTGGTCGGCGGCGTATTTGACGGCTTCGTTGACGTAGGGCTTGTCGGGGCTGTACCCTTTGCCGAACGACATATTGATGATGCTGGCGCCGTTGTCAACGGCATAGCGGATGGCATTGGCCACGTCTTTGTCGCGCTCGTCGCCGTCGGGTACGCAGCGCACGCTCATGATGCGCACGTTGTCGGCCACGCCGTTGATGCCGATGTTATTGCCGCGGGTAGCGGCGATGATGCCGGCTACGTGCGTGCCGTGGCTGGCGTCGGGGCCGCGATAGTCGTTGTTGCCGTAGTAGCGGTTGGAGAGGTCGCGGGGGTCGTCGCCCACGATCGAACGCGGGTTGTAATCAGGATTGAGGTTGTAGAGCAACTGGCCGGAGAAGTAGTCCATGGCCTCGGTTTTTTGCTCTTCGAAGGTGGCCGGGGTCACGTCCTGCGACAACATACGTTTCGACAGCGACACGGCGTCTTTCAGTTCGGCATTGCCGTCGGTGTTGATGGAAGCGAGGTCTTCGGTAGTAAATTCGGTTTTGCCGAGCGCCTTTTGCACCAGTTTGAAGGCATTGTCGATCTTGGCGAACTGCTCTTCGATTTTTGCTTTCTGGCCCTCGATTTCGCCGCGCTGCTGCTCGAAATTTTCCTTGATGGTGAGCCAGTAGTCGTATTCTTTTTTGGCGTCGCCGCTGAGGTTCTGGCCGTTGGAGCCGGCGTAGAGTTTGCTCAGGCGCACGTATTCGCGGGTCAGTTCGAGCGTTTCGTGGTGAACGTTCTGGCCGTCTTTGCCGCCCAGGAAGTTCCAGCCGTGAATATCATCGATGTAGCCGTTGCCGTCGTCGTCCTTGCCGTTGCCGGGGATTTCTCCGGGGTTGGTCCACATCACGTCTTTCAGGTCTTCGTGCATGTAATCCACACCCGAGTCGAGCACGGCGACGATAACGGTCTGGCCTTTTTTACCTTTTGCCTTGAGGTTCTGGAGGGCGGTTTCGGCGCCGGTACCACTGACGCCGTCCTTGGCCGGATCGAGCAGAAACCAGTTTTCCGGCGCTTTGCCCTGGGCGCCGAGGAAGAGGGCCGGCAGGCAGAGGAGCGCTGCGACCACAAACTTTTTAAAATTCATGTTGGGAAAAATTTTGATTGGCAATTGAATACAAAACGCCGCACGAGGCAGCGGAAAGTGCATTAAGGACGACAAAACAGCTGTTTTGTTTTGAACAGCGGCGCAAAAGTAGACGAATGGCGGGAAATAAACCCTGTAAGGGTTGAAAACCCTTACAGGGCTGACCTTTAAACCCCATAAGGGCTTGCAAACCCTTATGGGGTTGGGGTGTAGCCGGGCGCTACTACAACGTACCGCGCAAGGCCTGTTCGCGTTCGATGGCTTCAAACAAGGCTTTGAAATTGCCCTTGCCGAACGACTTGGCGCCGCGCCGCTGAATAATCTCGTAGAACACCGTGGGGCGATCCTGCACTGGTTTGGTGAAAATCTGGAGGAGGTATCCGTCTTCGTCACGGTCGATCAGGATATTGAGTTTTTTCAACTCATCGAGGTTTTCCTCGATATGGCCGACGCGCTCGGGCACGTCTTCGTAGTAGGTCTCGGGCACATAGAGAAAATCGACGCCGTTGGCGCGCATGCGGCTGACGGTGTCGATGATATCGTCGGTGGCCACGGCGATATGCTGCACGCCTGCTCCGCGGTAAAATTCGATATACTCTTCTATCTGGCTCTTTTTCAGGCCCTTGGCCGGTTCGTTGATCGGGAATTTGATGTAACCGTTGCCATTGGACACCACCTTTGACATGAGGGCCGTGTACTCGGTGCTGATGTCTTTGTCGTCGAAAGTGATGAGCAGTTTGAAGCCCATGACATCCTGGTAAAATTTGACCCAGCGGTTCATATCGCCCAGTTCGACATTACCGACGCAGTGGTCAACATATTTGAGGCCGACTGACTGGACGGGAAACACGCTTTTGCGCGCTTCAAAGCCGGGCAGAAAGGGACCCTTGTAGCCCGAACGCTCGACCAGCGTATGAATGGTATCGCCATAGGTTTTGATGGCAGCCAGCGTCACTTCGCCGTGTTCGTCGCGCAGGGTTTTGGGCGCAAAAGCCGATTCCGCGCCGCGTTCGAGCGCCGTGAAATACGCCTTTTCGGCATCGTCGACCCACAAGGCCAGCACTTTGACGCCGTCGCCGTGCTCGGCCACGTGGCGGGCGACTTCGTGGTCGGGCGTGAGCGCGGAAGTCAGAACGAGCCGGATTTTGTTTTGCTGAAGCACGTAGCTCACGCGGTCGCGCACGCCGGTTTCGGGGCCTGCATAGGCGACCCATTCGAAGCCCATCGCAGCCTGGTAGTACAGGGCGCTTTGTTTGGCATTGCCTACGTAAAATTCAAGGTGATCAGTGCCGTTGATGGGAAAAGAGTCGGTCGGAGCCGCAACGGATTTGGATTCAGTCAGGACTTGCATGGAGAGAAAATTGAACGATTGGACAAAGGGACGATTGAACTGCGGGTGCAATCGTCGGACAGGGATTTTCGCGCAAAATTACGGGAATCCCCGCAACCAATGGCCCCATCCTCAATACGTCGCCTTAAGTTGCAGGTTCAACTGCACCTGTGTGTTATCGATGGTGGTGTTGCGCAGCCACAGCACCACATCCATGCTGAAGCGGTCGGCGCTGACGAGGCGTTTGGAATCGGCCAGGGTCGGGATAAGCGACAGGATATTGCCCGGATCGAGCGGCACAGGCTGGCGGTAAGCCACCTCGATGTAGTCGGTCGGGTCGCTTTCATGGTAAATGCGCAGCGAAACCTGATCGACAAAAGAAAAATCGGCGTCGCCAAAGATGCCCGTCAGTTCGGCCTTGGCGGTCAGGATACCCGTTACATCTGCGTCCGTTTTGCCTTGCTGGGTCAGCGTTTGCACGTAGCGGGAGGGGATGTTTTTTAAATAAAAATGATGCACGGCAAAGCCGCCGATACCGGCCGGAATGTCGAATTGCTGACTGTAATTGAGGTCGAACCCCGGCCCGAGGTCGTTGTCTTTTTTACAAGCTGTTGTGAGCACAATAGCTAAAATGGCCAATATGGAAAGCCGAAACTGGAACATACGCGTTGTTTAAAATTACCTGACGCTGCAAATGGCCGGAAGGATGGCTGTAGAACCGTTATTTTTCAAACGCAGCATGCATACGGCGGCGAAACTGAATGATGTCGAAAAACCGGTGCAATTCGTACCGCCATCCGCTCCGTCGGGCCGGGTCGAGCCGCTGCCGAAGCGCCTCTGCATCGACCGGGCGACAGTAACAGGCTGCCCGTTCGAGTATTTCCCGGTGCTGCGGGCCGGGTATTGGCGCCTGCTCCAGTTGGCCCACCAGGGCTTCGAGCAGGGCAAACGGCCAGGGATGCGCGTACGCCGTCAGCACCCTGACCAGGGGCGAGCCGGGCTCTAGCCTCGTATCTTTTCTGCCGAGCAAACGGATGAGTTGTTGCTCTTTTTCAAGCGCCGGCAAGGCTTCGAGCAGGATGAGCAGGGCTTCCCCGTCCCACAACGGCGATTCGTGATGATGCTCCCTGAATCGCAACAATGCCGACCGCCAGCCGGCATCGCCGTGCACCAGCGCGCCATACAAAACGTTGCGAAAAAGCACCTTGAAGGAAGGCTTTTCTGCAATGGGAGGAAACAGGTCGTAGGGTTCGCCTGTTGGCGGCAGATCGAGCAGGCTGGCAGGTGGCAGGCTGCCGAGCAAAAAAGCCGCGGCGGCCTGTCGCCAGTTTTTCAACTCGTTTTCCGGCAGCAGGGCTACCAGCGAAAGGACGGGTTGTTCATCCATTTCGGGCAGTTGTTGCCGCAGGTATGCGTCCGGGTCGGGTCGGGCAAAAATTGCCCCCAGGCGCTCCCTGAAAAATGCGATCCAGGCCGTTTGTTGCCGGCTGCCGGGCAGTTGCAGCAACAATTCGAGCGCTTTTTGGCGGATATCGCGGCGTTTTTCACGGGCCAGTATTTGTTCAAGAAAATCCTCGTCGAGCACCGACAAGCGCACCCGCAAGGCATCCAGCAAACGAAGCCGGTGCTCCGGCTTTTCGCCTTTCCAGCTTTTTTCCAGCAATGCCAGGGCAGCCAGAGGCTGGCGGGCGCGCTGTTCGGTCAGCCAGCGCAGCCGCTCCGCAAAACGACCCTGTTCCCAGGCGCGGTCGCTTTGGTCGAACAGGTCTTGCCAATAGGGGTTTTGCGCAGCCAGCCATTCAGCCAGGGGGCCGAGTAGCGGTCTGACAAGGTGGAACAAGGCGGCATCCTGTACGCAGCGATCGAGCAACTGGGGCAGAAAAGCCGCCGGCAAACGTATGTTGTGCGCCAGGCAAAGCCCCAAATATTCGTCGAGCACAGGCCCCTGGTCGCCGGTCAGTATGCGGTCGAGCAGGGGAGCAAGGGCTGCCGGAGCCGGCTCGCCGGCAGGCAGTGGCGCCGGCGCTGTGGGCGGTATTTGGCCCAAAACAATACCTGCTCGGCGTTGCAGGCGCGCCATGGCGAGCATATCGAGGGCCAGGCGGGCCGGTTCGCTCGCAGGATCGAGCCCCCAGACCTCCGCCTGCCGGGTCAAAGCCTCCGGCAAGGGCGCGCGCGCCGTGCCGAGCAAAGCCGTTTTTATCAATGCCTCCCAGTCGTGAGTTGTCATGCGGCGAAATTCGTTCCTTTTGGCGGAACGATCAGCACTGGCCGCGTGTTATCGCGAGCAAACGGACGGGCATGCGCTGCGAAAGAGCAAACGTGCTAAAATTCAATCCTGTAGCCTTCGGCGCTGCGGCGGATCGGATAGGTACCCGCAGGAAGAATACTTTGCTTCAAACCTGCCAGACCCTGGCCGATAAATTCGGGAAGGACAACTGCAAGCGGTACAGGAAACAGCCAGTGGCTGAAAAACGCCCTTTCCGTACAGGGCATCATGCCGTTTTTGGGAAAAAAGATCTGCAGACAACCCTGATTGTTCACACTGAGCTCGGCCAGTGCCTGCGGGCAACGGCGGTGTGAGGGGCGCGACGCGTTGACATTGGGTTGCAAACGGCAAATGCCAACATTGACACATTCGCCGTTGCGATTTATCGTGCCAAACTCAATCTCGGCTGTAAGAATTTGGGAAGACGCCGGGTTGGCCAAAGGGCGGGCAACCACATCGGATTCAAGATGCGTGATCATAGTGCTACTTGTGTTAGTGGTATGACAATGCTCGCGCAGGGTACAAAGCAGGTTGTACCAAACGCAGGGATTAAATGCGGCACGGGCCGCGGGCATGAAAGAGACGGAAAGCGTGAGCGAGATTAGGCGCGACGCAGCATGGGGAGAGAAAAACAAGGCGTCGCAAGCCTGCCGTATAGATTAAAAGATTCAGAGTCTTGCCAGGCGAACGAGGGGTGGTGCTACGGCAGCCGGCAGTTGAAGTGCTGCAAATAAAAGGCCAAGACGATTGTGCACTTTGCCAGATGTCACACAATTCGTGATGTTTGAATAATCTGACCAGGCGCAGGCTTTTCATAAAAACTCGATTGCAAGCGCGTATTTTTGCGCGCTTTTTTGAATAAATACACGGCCTAAAACAACTTTTATTACACAAAAAGCACGCTAACAGCACATTTAACCTCCCGAAAAATTTTTATATCTCTTACGTTATGCCCGGTAAAAAACGATACCTCGTCACCGCCGCCCTGCCCTACGCCAACGGCCCCCTGCACATCGGTCACCTGGCCGGCGCTTACCTGCCTGCCGACATCTACGTGCGTTACCTCCGCCTGATGAGCAAAGATGTGGTGTTCGTATGCGGCTCCGACGAGCATGGCGCCGCCATTACCGTGAGAGCGCGCAAGGAGGGCGTGACGCCGCGGGAGATCGTCGATAAATACCATGCGATCATTCGCGACACCTTCGAAAAGATCGGGATTGCCTTCGACATCTATCACCGGACCAGCGAACCGCTACACCACGAAACGTCTCAGGATTTTTTCCGAAAACTGCTCGAAAACAACCAGTTTTCGGAGGAAACCACCGAACAATACTTCGACGAAGTGGCCGGCCAGTTTCTTGCCGACCGCTACATCATCGGCACCTGCCCCGTGTGCGCCAACCCCGACGCGTACGGCGATCAGTGTGAAAAATGCGGCTCCTCGCTCAGCCCGACCGAGCTGATCAACCCCCGCTCCACACTCAGCGGCTCCACCCCGGTCAAGCGGCCCACCAAACACTGGTTCCTGCGCCTCGACCGCCACGAAAACTGGTTGCGCGAATGGATCAACACGGGCGTTGCCGACGGCCAAAAACTTCACGACCCCGCCGAATGGAAAAACCACGTGCTCGGCCAGTGCAACAGCTGGCTCGACCAGGGGCTTCACCCCCGCGCCATGACGCGCGACCTCGACTGGGGCGTCGATGTGCCGCAGGAAATCCCCGATTCGGCCGGAAAAAAACTCTACGTCTGGCTCGACGCACCCATCGGTTACATTTCCGCCACCAAACAGTGGGCCATCGACCACAATACAAGCTGGGAACCTTACTGGAAAGCCGACGACACGGCCCTGATCCATTTTATCGGCAAAGACAATATCGTATTCCACTGCCTCATTTTTCCGGCAATCCTGAAAGCCCACGGCGATTTTATCCTGCCCGTAAATGTGCCGGCCAACCAGTTTGTCAACCTCGAAGGCCGGAAGATTTCCACCTCGAAAAACTGGGCGGTCTGGGTGCACGAATACGTCGCCGAATTCCCCGGCCAGGAAGACGCCCTGCGCTACAACATGATCAAAAAAATGCCCGAGCAGGGCGATTCGGAGTTTACCTGGAAAGGTTTTCAGGAAACCACCAACAACGAACTGGTCAACAACCTGGCCAACTTCGTCAATCGTGTGCTCGTGCTTACCAACAATTACTACGGCGGATTCGTACCGGCCGTAGATGCCAACCATGAATTCAAAAGCGGCTGGGAAGCCGAAAAAACCGGCATTTACGACGAAGAACTGCACGCCCTCCACGAAAAACTCGAAGCGATGGGCCGGGAGATCGAGCACTTCAATTTCCGCGAAGCGCTCCGCATCCTCATGGAAATTTCCAGCGCCGGCAACGCCTTGCTGCAATTCAACGAGCCCTGGAAAATGATCAAGGAAGACCCCGAACAGGTCAAGGTCGTGCTCAACCTCGGACTGCAGTACGTGGCCGCGCTCTCCGTGGCGTGCCAGCCATTTATGCCGTTTACCTCCAAACGCCTGCGCCGGCTCATCAACCTCAACGCGCTCGACGAAACGCGCGGAGAACTATTGTTTATCCTCAACGACCTGGCCGAAGGCAACCCCATTTTACCAAGCGGCTACGCCATCAGCGCCGCCGAACACCTGTTTTCGCGCATCCCCGATGACGTCATCGCCGCCCAGGTCGCCAAACTCGAAGCCGCCGACCAGGCAGCCAATGCCACAACACCTGTCCCTGCCACTGAACCAGCCGCAACCATGTACGCACCGCTCGCGCCCACCATCACTTACGACGATTTTGTCAAACTCGACATCCGCACAGGCACTATCCTGACGGCGGAGAAAATGGAGAAATCGAAAAAACTGCTGCGCCTCAGCGTCGATCTCGGCTTCGAAACCCGCACGATCCTGTCGGGCATCGCCGAACATTATACACCGGAAGAAGTAGTGGGCCGCCAGGTAGTGGTGCTGGCCAACCTCGCGCCGAGGGTCATGATGGGCGTCGAATCGCAGGGCATGATCCTGATGGCTGAAAACGCGGAGGGAAAACTGTGTTTTGTCAGCCCGCAGGACGGATGGGCGAACGGATTCGGGGTCAAGTAGGCAGCAATCCGGACGGCATTTCATACATGGAACGCTAAACGGCCCGAATGATGCGACATCGCATCGTTCGGGCCGTTTTGCAGGATAATCGTCTAGCCTGCTCAACGCACGATCTTGAACGCAAAGTGCCCGTTGCCCGTTGCCATCCAGGTGCGCACCCAGACCGGCAGCAGCTGCTCGGTGCCCCGGGCCGTAGTGATATCGCCCAGGTCGATAATGTCGTTCCAGCCGAATGCCTTGAGAAAATCGACGGCCAGGCTTTTGGCGCCGGCATCGTTGCCGCTGACAAACATGGTGGGGTCGCCGCCCGAACGGGCTGCATCGACCATCACTTCGCAATTGACGATGTTGAGCGTCTTGACCACGTGCGTTTCGGGGAAAGCGCGCTGAATCTGTTCGCCGAGCGAGTCGGTGTTGCAGACAAACAGGCTGGGCGGCATGCCGTTGGAAAAATCGAGCGGATTGGCAATGTCGATCAGGGTTTTGCCCGCGAGGTTTTCGGCCCCTGCCAGGCGAAGGGCTTCCAGGCTGTGTTCGCCTTTGGTGCAGTTAAAAATGACTTCTCCGAAAGCCGCGGCGTCGGCAAAACTGCCCTGAGAGGCCCGGGGGCCATTTTGGGCAACAAATGCGACGGCCTTTTCATTGTCGGCGGTACGGCTGCCCATACAGACTTCGTGGCCCAGGGCGACGAGTTTCGAACCGATGGTGGCGCCGACCATGCCGGTGCCGAGAATGGCAATTTTCATATCGTGTACAGATTGATGACGTTTGATGTGTTGGTCAAAAAAGGAAGGAGGCGTTTGCAAGTTTGCCCAAAACGGACAATACCGACGACCTTCTGATACTGCAAATTTCTTCTCTTGCTATATATTTGCCAATAACTGTCAAAAATGACAGCCACCTTTCATTTTTGACGGAATTGCTGACTTTCAACGTTTTACGGCGCTTTTTTTTCAAAAAAACTTTTACGGGCAACTGCTCATTCATAAACTGTTATCATGGTTATCGACGGAAAAGACATGGCCTACGAAATGGACGGCCGCACCTATCATTGCGCACTGGATGTGAGCATGTCGTTTATCGGGGGCAAATGGAAATCAGTGATTTTGTGGTATTTGCGCACTGGCCCCAAACGGTTTAGCGAACTGAACCGGCTGGTGCCCGCAATCACCGAAAAAATGCTCTCGCTGCAATTGAAAGAACTGGAAGCCGACGGCCTGATACAAAGGCAGGTTTTCGCAGAAGTGCCGCCGAGGGTAGAATATTCGTTCACCGAGTTTGGCCAGACGATGATTCCCATGCTCGAAGCCATCGCCGACTGGGGCCGCCGGCTGGCCCGGCAACGCGGCAGGCTGGTGGAGCGCAAATAAAAGCCGGCCCCGAACGCGCGGCTGCCCGATAATCTTTTTGCCTTTTCCCGCGTTTTGCTATCTGTGGCCTTGTTTCATCGAAATAGGTCGCTCCGCTACGCGGAAACAACTGAAATGACCGCTACTTTTGACAAAAACTCGCCGCTTATGCGCACACCTTTTCACCTGAACCTTTTGGCGGCTCGCCGCCGCGACGCATATACGGGTAAAGCCCTGCCGGCAAAACGCCTGCTTTTCACCCTGATGCTTGTTTGCGGCATTTTTTCCCTTTCCGCCCAAACCACCCAGACGAGTTTTGGAAAAAACAGGGTGCAGTATGGTCGTCAGTTCGACGAATGGATGTACTACGAAACGGCCAACTACGTCACCTACTGGTACGGCGACGCCCGCAACATCGCCCAGTCGGCCCTGCAGATGGCAGAACTGGATTTCAATAACGTGCAACAAATGCTCGAGCATCAGGTCAGCGAGAAGATCGAAGTGCTGGTATTTACCGACCTGACCGACCTGAAACAAAGCAATATCGGGGAAGACGAGGTATTTCAACTCCGTTCGGGCGAAACCAAAGTGCTGGGCAACAAGGTGTTCGTGTATTTCGACGGCAACCACCAGCATTTGCGCGCGCAACTCCGCGAAGGCACTGCGGGCGTAATCCTGAACTCGATGCTCTACGGGTCCAATTTTCAGGAAATCGTACAAAATGCCGTGCTGCTCAACCTGCCCGGCTGGTTTACCGACGGCCTGACCGCCTACTGCGGCGAACCCTGGAGCGTGGAACTTGACAATGAATTTCGCGACATCATCCTGTCCAAACGCTATAAAAACTTCGACAAACTCGCCAAAGACAATCCCCGGCTTGCAGGGCACGCGTTCTGGTACTACCTCGACCTGCATTTCGGCAAGGGCACGGTGAGCAACCTGCTTTATCTCACGCGCATCAACCGCAGCGTGGACGCAGGCTTCCTTTATGTGCTGGGCGGCGGTTACCGCCGTACGACCGACAGCATGCTCGACTATTTCCGGCAACGCTACAGCGAAGAATCAAAATACACCCGCCCCGCCGACACCGACCGCCAGATCAAAATCCGCAACAAACGCAAGCTGCCGCTTACGCAGTTGAAAATCAGCCCCGACGGCACGCGCATCGCCTGGGTCAGCAACGACATCGGCCGCTGGAAAGTGTGGGTGCAGGATCTACAGACCGGCAAACGCAAACGCATCCTCCGCGGCGGAACACGCAACGCCCTGCAGGCAACCGATTACAACTATCCCCTGCTCGCCTGGAACCCCGACAACCAGCGCCTCGCCGTGCTGTGGGAACACCGCGCGCTCGGGCAAGTCACAGTCGTCAACCTGCAAACCGGCAAAAAGGAACGCACGGCGCTTTCCCGCGAGTACCAGCGGGTGTACAGCATGGACTATATCAACCCGGTCGATCTGGTTCTCTCGGCGTCCTCCAGGGGCTATGCCGACCTTTTTATCTACCATACCATGAACCGCCAGACCGAGCGGCTCACCCAGGACTTCTGGGATGACCTGGATGCTTCCGTCAGCGTACTCGACGGCCACAAAGGCGTGCTTTTTGCCAGCAACCGCCTCACCGACACCTTGTCCAACCAGCGCCTCGACACCATACTGCCTGTGGGCAATTTCGATGTTTTCTGGTTCGATCTCGAAACGCGTTCGCCCGAACTCATCCGCCTCACCAATACGCCCTGGGCCAACGAACGCGCGCCGATCGGCGCCGACAGCACGCATTTTGCCTACCTGTCCGATATCAGCGGGGTCAGCAACCGCCAGAGCGGCTATCTGGAAGAATACCTCGCTTATCACAAGGCAGTCATTTACCTGCACGACGGCGCAGAAGTCAGCGCCTGGGCCGACAAAAAACCCGGCGAATGGCCGGCTCAACGCATACAAGTCTTCCTCGCCCCGCTCGATACGGTGCTGAAAAACATCGATTCGACGCTGGTGGACAGCATCCGAATTTTTCCGGTGCTGAAAAAAAGACCGCTCACCTTCAACCAGACCAACTGCGATCGCAACATCGAAGAACAGGATGTGTCCTTCCGCACCGGCCGCCTTGTTGAAAGCCAGCGCCGGGAAGGGAAAAACGTGTTCTTCCTGCGCACCAACGACCCTGCTGCCACCACCCAGGCCGGCATCAGCCGTTATCGCGAGCTGCGGCTGCGCGCCGAAGGACTGCCCGTACCGCCCCAACCCGAACCATTACAAAATGCAGCGCCGCAAGGCAGTACGGAACTGCGAAAGGAAGAATTGACCCCTGCGGCCGATTCGATGCGCCCCATTCCGCCGGGCTGGCTGTTTCAAGTGCCCGACTACCTGGAAAACAACTCGACCGCATTGCCCAAAACAGCGCCCGCTACCGACGATGCGCATGCCGAACGACCCTCGCCCAAACCCGATTCCATGATCGTGGCGCCAATAGAATCGCTTTCGCGCCCGCGTTTCGAGTTTGGTCGAAACCAGTCGATCATTCGGTTCAATCCCGCTCAGATTACCCCTTACCGCCTGAAATTCAGAACCGATTACATCTCCACCGACCTCGATAACAACCTCTTGTTCGAAGGCCTCGACAGCTACGCCGGATCGCCCGACGGCTTCCGGACGCCCCCGCCGGGCATTCTGTTGCGGGCTAATTTTAAAGACCTGCTCGAAGACTACGTCATCGAAGCCGGCTTCCGCCTGCCCACCACTTTTAACGGCGCAGAATATTACCTCTGGTTTGACAACAAAAAACACCGCCTCGACCGGCGCGTGGCACTTTATCGGAAAAGCGTGGTCAATACCGTCGACAACACTCAGGCCGGCGGTGTGCCGCAGCCTTATCAGGTCAGGACCAACACCATTCTCGGCCAGTACGAGCTGCGCTATCCGCTCGATGTATTTTTCAGTCTGCGCGGCACATTCACCCTGCGTCAGGACAAAGCCGTTACGCTGACCACCGATCAGAACACGCTCGACGAGCCCGATCTGGCCGAACAACGTGCCGCCCTTCGCCTCGCCGCCGTGTACGACAATACGGTGGAAGTGGACATGAACCTCCGCACCGGAACCCGCGCCAAGGTGTTTGTCGAAGGCGTCAAACGATTCCAGTTCAATACCCAGCCCGACTGGAGCCTGAGTTTCAACAAGGGTTTCATGACCGTCATCGGCATCGACGCCCGCCACTACCAGATGCTCGACCGCCGTTCCATTCTGGCCTTGAGGCTCGCCGGCGGCACCACTTTCGGCTCTGAAAAAATTCTGTATTACCTCGGCGGGGTGGACAACTGGATTTTCCCTCAGTTCAACAACGCCATCCCCGTGCCCCAAAACGATGACTTTGCCTACCAGACCCTGGCGGCCAACCTGCGCGGCTTCAAACAGAACATCCGCAACGGCAATTCCTACGCCCTGCTCAATGCCGAGCTGCGGGTCCCCATTTTTAAATATTTGTCGAAAAAACCCGTTTTAGGGCCTTTCTGGCGCAATTTTCAACTGGTCGGCTTCTTCGACGCCGGCACTGCCTGGTACGGCAAAGACCCATATGCCGGCGATAACCCGCTCAATACCGTCACATTTTCAAACCCGCCCACCGTGTCTGTCACGGTCAATTATTTCCGCGACCCGCTGGTGGCAGGTTATGGCGTGGGCATGCGAACCCTCTTGTTCGGCATGTATCTGCGCCTCGACTACGGCTGGGGCGTCGAAACCCGGGTGGTACAAAAACCTATCGTTCACATCGCCTTGGGCACGGATTTTTAAACGACCCGCACTGGCGATCAAACCCGATCAGTTCAACACCGCCTCGCTTTCTTTTTTCTGCGCCACGGCCTCTGCCAGCCAGAGGAAATGGTGGAGAAAATGGCGCATGTTTTTCTCGAAAGCCGGTTCGGTGAGCTGGCCGTCTTCGTCAAAACGTTGCGCGACATTGCCCACCGTCAGCATCTGCGGGATGGGCAGGGCTGAAATGCCAAGTACCAGCTGCTGCATGGCAAGCGCCGCGCGAATGCCGCCGAGCATGCCCGTGGTGACGCTGGCTATACCGATGACTTTTTTCGAAAATTCACCTTCTTTAAGGTAGTCAACCGCATTTTTCAAAGCGGCGGTGTAACTGCCGTTGTACTCCGGCGATACGAAAATATGCGCATCGGAATGGCGGACCTTTTCGGCAAATTCGGCCAGGCCAGGCGGCGGGGCCGGATGGCGATGCAATACTTCTTCCAGTACAGGAAACTGATATTCAGCCAGATCGAGAATTTCGGCGCTGTGAACGCCTTCTGCCTCGATGAACTTTTTCAACGCGAGGGCTACGCGGTGCGACTGCCGGTTGAGCCGGGTGCTCGCCGATAAAATGGTGATGTGCATAAGAAAGTTTGATTGGTCTGAAACGGCCGAAGCCGCATGGATGCAAAACAGCATTATGCATTTAAATGTTTCAACACCAAAAAATTAATTTCCTGCAAATCCCGATGTTTGCATCCTCATGAGTACCGATCCACCGATGGCCTCAGCCCTTTTTCTCGACCGGGACGGCGTGTTGAATGTGCGCCCTCCGATGGATTATGTCAAGACTGCCGCCGAGCTCGTCCCTGCGCCGGGTGTCGGCGAGGCCGTGGCCATGTTGTCGGGCATGTTTGACCGCATCGTAGTGGTGACCAACCAGGCCGGCATCGGCAAGGGATTGATGAGTGAGGAAGACCTGGCCGCGGTGCACCAGGTACTGCTCGATCACATTGAAGCGGCAGGCGGGCGCATCGATGCCGTGTATTACTGCCCGCACCGCAAGGAAACAGGCTGCGAATGCCGCAAACCGGCTACCGGCATGGCGCGGCAGGCCAACATTCAGTTTCCGGAGATCGACTTTTCCCACAGCTGGATGGTTGGCGACTCGGCGTCCGACATGGTGTTCGGGCAAGGGCTCGGGATGCGCACCGTCCTGATCGAAGGCAAATTTGAAGAAGCCGAAATACTGGCCGAGATGACCATCGACTATCGCTTTGAGAGCCTGCTCGACTTTGCCCGTTTTTTGCGCGGTTGTTAAAATTTTTAACTACTGAAACAGCTATTGTTAAGGTCCCGTTTTGCCAACGGTTGAATTCCCGAAATTCAACCGATTCGTTCCTTCCCGCTCCGATTTAAGAAACTCCGGCCTGGACAATCACCTGAAAACCTCGGTTGCCGCGGCATTTACAATCCTTTTCACAAGTTACTAAACACATCATCCTCACATGACTATTCCAGTCTTTCCGTGGGCTGCCCGACGTATGGGCAGCCTGGGCGCGGCATGCCTGATGGCCAGCCTTGCGCTGGGCCAGGTGCCGCAATCCGACACACCTACCGAAACGGCCGACCCGCCCGTGCTCGACGATTTCACAACCCGGCAAGTGGTGGCCGAACGCCCTGTATTGCCCTATCAGCCGGTTCGTGAAGCCGACATCCTTTTTGAAAAACGCATCTGGCGCGTCATCGACGTACGCGAGAAAATGAACCTGCCTTTTATTTATCCGGAAGCGCCGCTGTTCACAGTCCTTGCCGAAGCCGCCCTGTCGGGGCAGTTGCAGGCCTACACCGACGATCGCTTCAACGATCCCATGACCCTCGCCGCGTTGCAGGACCAACTGGTGGATCGCGACACGGTTATGGTGTTTAACCTCGACACACAAATGGACGAGGCCAAACTGGTCACCAACGAAATCGACCCGACCGCCATCCGGCGTTTTCGCGTCAAGGAGGCCTGGTTTTTCGACACCAACACCGGCCAGTTGCGCGTCCGCATCCTCGGCATAGCCCCAATGATGGATGTGGTGGATCAGAACGGCGACTTCAAGTATGAAAGGCCTCTTTTCTGGATCCACTATCCCACCGCCCGCCCGTTTCTGGCGCGTCAGAAAGTGTATGCCCCGGGCGGCAACCTTTCTGCGACCATGACCTGGGAAGACATTTTTGAAATGCGCCACTTCGCTTCCATGGTGTACAAGGAAAGCAACCCCTACGACCGGCGCATCCAGGACTACCTCCAGGGAGAAGACATCGTGTACGAATCGGCCAAGATCAACGACGAATTATTCAACCGCGAACACGATCTCTGGAGTTGGTAAAAAGTATGGGTGAAAGCCCGGTTGGGGTAAATAAGGATAAAAAAAGGGGGTTTTCCCCGAGAAATACGCCTTGCTTCCCGTCGTTTTATATGTGTTTCAAAACGACGAAAAAGCAACTTTCCAAACCCGGTTTTCACCCAACTTTTTAATCCGTACAATGGAAATGTACATCATCCTTTTTTTGGCCCTCGCGCTCACGGCACGCTGTGGTTTTTCCAAAGATGCTCCAGGGGCAGAGCCTTAAAATCCGAACACCTTCACCTCGCTCAGCAAAGGCGGCGCAAGAGCCGCGGTAACCGAAATCCTCACGCGACGAGCCTTCACGGCCGGAAACGTGAGGATTTTTTTATGCCCCACGGTGGTCGAGCGGGCAACTTCCTGCCAGTCGTCCTTTTGCCACACCTCCACGGTAAAAGCCTGAATACGCTGGCCTTCGCCAATCCATTCCTGCAACTCGACGGCATTGAACGTCTGTTTTCGCCCCAGATCAATCCAGAACCGCCGGTTACCCGCCGCGAGATCGGGTTCAGGTGTGCGCCAGTCGCCATCGGTCAGCGCGGTCGGTTCTTTTAACGGCCCAAAGCCGCAAGCCGGGACGCGCAGGGGTTTGCCCAAAGCGAGGTTGCGGGCGAAGGCAGCTTCTTTCTTTTGGCCGAAAGCGACCAGCGCCGCCGAATCCTGCGGCGCGATACGGCCCTGCCGGTTGGGCGGCACGTTGAGGATCAGGTTGGCGCCGCGGCCGACCGATTTGAGGTATATGTCCCAGAGTTGATCGGGCGTTTTCACCTTGTCGTCTTCCTCGGCGTGGTAAAACCAGCCCGGCCGGATGCTCACATCGCACTCGGCCGGCACCCAAAGCGCGCCGTAGGGTTGGCCGGTTTGCAGGCGTTCGGCAGGCGGGCCTGTTGCGCCTCGGCCAAAACCGGCCGTATCGAGCCCGCCCCAGTTGGTTTCGTTCACGGTGCCCTGCTCGTTGCCCGCCCAGCGGCAGCCCGGACCGATGTCGCTGAAAATCACGGCATGAGGCTGGTACTGCGCCACCAGTTTTTCAAAGCGGTGAAAGTCGTAAACCTGCTTTTTGCCGTTGGGGCCCTCGCCGTTGGCGCCGTCCCACCACACTTCAAACAGGGGGCCGTAACCGGTCAGCAATTCGGTTAAAGTACTGGCATACACATCGTTGTATTCAGGCGTGCCGTATTTCGGGTGGTTGCGGTCCCAGGGGCTGAGGTACACCCCGAAGAGCAAACCGTTGCGGCGGCAGGCATCGGAGAGTTCGCGCAAAACGTCGCCCTTGCCATCTCGCCAGGGGCTTTCGCGCACGGTGTGGGTGGAATAGGCGGAAGGCCAGAGGCAGAAGCCATCGTGGTGTTTGGCGGTGATAATAAGCCCCCTGGCGCCGGCGGCTTTGGCTACCTGGCACCATTGTTCGCAATCGAGCGCGGTGGGGTTGAACAGCGCTTCCGTTTCGGTGCCGTGGCCCCATTCCAGGTTGGTAAAAGTATTGGGGCCGAAGTGGAGAAAGAGGTAAAAATTCGTTTCGTGCCAGGCAATCTGATCGCTGCCGGGCAGGGGCAGCGCCGGGGTTTGGGATTTCGTTGAGAGGCCGCACGCAGCGACAAAAAGCAAAACGAGGAAATGAAACTTCATGCGCGTTTAATCAATAAATCTGCCCGACATTGGGCGCCGACCGTATTTTAGCCATTCAAAAGTGACACGAAATGACTGAATTTCTCCAGAAGTATGCGCTTCTTTTTTGTTCCGGCCGGCTTCATCGAATTTGTTGGCTCGGCCAGCCCGGGTAGTCAAAGAGGCATCCTGTGTTGTTACAAATCCGTGTACTGGCACTGTGACGGTCGCGCACAACACCGTCCGAAAGCCGTCTTTTCAGGCTGTTTTTCTAAAAATTGATCACCCACAACTTCCTTTTTTCATGAATATTCTCGTCACCGGCGGCGCCGGATTTATTGGTTCACACACCGTAGTGGCGCTCGCAGAAACAGGTTTCACCCCTGTACTGGTCGATGACTTTTCCAACTCCGAACGCCTGGTACTCGACGGTTTGGAAAAAATACTGGGGCGCCCAGTCAAGTGTTACGAGGCCGATTGCAACGACCGCGCTGCCATGCGCGATATTTTTCGCCGCGAAAAACCGGCGGGCGTCATCCATTTTGCCGCTTTTAAAGCCGTGGGAGAAAGCATGGCGGAGCCGTTGAAATATTACCACAACAACCTCGGCTCACTGATCACCCTGCTGGAAGTCATGCAGGAATCGGGAACAACCGACCTGATTTTTTCCTCCTCCGCTACAGTGTACGGCCAGCCCGAGCAACTGCCTGTGGGTGAAGACAGCCCGCCGCAGCCCGCGATGTCGGTGTACGGCAATACCAAGCGAATCGGAGAGGAGATCCTTCGCGACGTAGCTGCTGCCGGCAAGCCGTTCAAGATCATTTCCCTGCGATATTTCAATCCGATCGGGGCGCATCCTTCGGGCCTGATCGGCGAGCTGCCCCGCGGCGTGCCCAACAACCTCGTGCCTTTTATTACGCAGGCCGCTGCCGGGCTCCGCCCCCAGCTCAGTGTGTTCGGCGACGATTACGATACGCCCGACGGCACGGCAGTGCGCGATTATATTCACGTGATGGACCTCGCGGAAGCGCATGTCATGGCGTTTCAGTATCTCTCCCGGCAAAGCGTTCCATCATTGTACGATACATTCAATGTTGGCACCGGCGCCGGCGCCAGTGTGATGGAAGTGATCCGCACCTTCGAAGCCGCGAGCGGTATGTCGCTCAATTACCGGATCGCCCCCCGCCGACCCGGCGATGTGGAGGCGGTATTTGCCGATGTGCAAAAAGCCAATCGCGAGCTGGGCTGGACCGCCCGGCGGTCGCTGCACGATGCCTTGACTGATGCCTGGCGCTGGCAAATTGCCCTTGGCGCGCCGGGCAGTTCGCACGACACCCATTGACCCGCCCGACATGAACCGCAACGAACATCTCCAACGGCTTCGCAACGAGGCATTCGACCTCTGCATCATCGGAGGAGGAGCCTCCGGGGCAGGTTGCGCGCTCGACGCAGCACTGCGCGGCCTGAAAGTTTGTCTGGTCGAAAAGGCGGATTTCGCCGCCGAAACCTCTTCCAGAAGCACCAAACTGATTCATGGCGGAGTCCGATACCTCGAACAGGCTTTCAAAAAACTGGATGTTGCCCAGCTCAGGCAAGTGCGCCACGGGCTGGAAGAGCGGCACATCCTGCTGGCCAATGCCCCCCACCTGGCCCACCCGCTGCCCTTGCTGACCCCGGTTTTCCATCGGTGGGAAGCCTGGTATTACCGCATCGGACTGTGGTTGTACGACTGGTTTGCGGCCCGCAAAGATCAATTGCCCAAAAGCCGCTACCTCAACCGCGCCGAAACCCTTCGGCGCAGCCCGGGGCTCACCACCCGGCTCCGGGGGGCCGTATGCTACTACGACGGACAACTCGACGACGCGCGATATTGTCTGGCGCTGGTGCAGAGCGCCGCCGAGGCGGGGGCCGTGGTGCTCAACCACGCGACCCTGACGCGTTTTTTTCACCGGGAAAACCACGAACTGGAAGCCGCCGAAATTCGCGACGAACTGGCCGCCGGAAAAGGGGAAGCCGGAATTCGGGTCAAAGCCCGTGTATTTCTCAACTGTACGGGCCCGACTGCCGACCAGCTGCGCCAGCTGGCCAACCCGCGTTTGCCCAAACGCATACAAGCCTCCAAAGGCGCCCACATTGTGCTTCCGGCCAGCATTTTACCCGGCAACGATGCCTTGCTGATCCCGAAAACCGCCGACGGACGCGTCGTTTTCGCGGTGCCGTTCGACGGCCATGTGCTCGTGGGCACCACCGACGAGGCCTTTTCCGAACAGGATACAGAGCCGCTGGCCGATGGCGACGACCTGCGTTTTTTAATCAGCACCCTCAAACCTTACCTCGCGCGGTCCATCTCGCCAACCGACGTGAGCGCCGCGTTTGCCGGTGTACGACCACTGATCAAAGCCGGTGACAGCCATGCCACCAAACGTATGCTGCGCGACCACGAAGTGGAACACGACCCCGAATCGGGACTGTTCAGCCTGATGGGCGGAAAATGGACCACCTATCGCCTGATGGCACGCGATGCCGTGGATGCGGTTTGCGCCTCCTTGCAACACACAAGCGCCTGTCGGACAGCCGATTACAAACTGGCAGGCGCAACCCGTTACGAACCCGGCATCTGGCGGGAAATACAGCTGGTGACCGGTTTTGATGACAACATTTGCCGACACCTCGAATGGCGTTACGGCGACCGGGCGATGCAGGTGGTCAGTCTGGCCGTCGAAGATGCCTCGCTGGCACAACCCCTGAGTCCGGGGTGGCCCTTCATCGCAGCAGAAGTCGTCTGGGCTGCCCGCCATGAAATGGCCTGTACCCTCCGCGACATGCTGGCGCGCCGCGTTCGCCTCGAAATTGCCGACTGGCAGGCCGCCGAAGCGGTTGCAGAGCCAGTTGCAACGCTGATGGCGCGGGAATTGGGCTGGGACGAAGCGCGGCGGCAACGCGAAACCAGCCTTTATCGCAAACAACTGGCGGACTTCCGGGCCAGGCTTTTCTCCTGGTAGGCGAACTGGCAGTGGAAAGGAATTTTACAGTGAAAAAAATCATCGCATAAAATGTTTTTTTTCACTTGGAAGTATTGCTGCCAAATGCCATCTTGCCGGCCAATACAAGCATATTTTTTACCTAAACATAGCACATATGGCTTCCGATAAAAACTTCGCCTACGCTTCCGACCTGCACTACGAACACCTGTTGTGGCGCAACGAACTCAATTTTTACAAAGAAGAACTGAATATTCTGGAGCACCGCCTGGGCGAAATCATTGCAAGAAACACAGGCGACGAGGCTGAACGCGGCGTGGAGTCTTTTCAAAACCGCTTTGAATTGCAGCGCGAGCACGTGAGCGAGATCAAACACCGGATCAAAAAGCACGAACATTTTCTAGCCGGCTACGCCAAGGAACATCCAATCGCCGTCGATCACGTACATTTTACCGACCATGCCGACATCCGCGAACAATTCGAGCGTTTCCGCGACCTGTACCAGGAAATGAAGCATGAATTCAACCGCTTCGCGGTGAAATGGATGTAATGCAGCGAGACGACTGTGGCCGGAAGTTTGCCGGGAGTGACGAACACTTCCGGCAAACTTCACGAGGAAACGATGTGCAGAAAGGAAAAGAGCGGACGATTTGTCTTTTTCAAACCCACTATAACAGGGGGTTATTCCCCGTCGTATTTCCTTATGTCCAATTTCCTCGCTGAACTGCTGGGCACCGCGTTGTTGATCCTTCTGGGCGACGGTGTGGTGGCAGGTGTCGTGTTGCGCGGCACAAAAAGTGAAAACTCCGGCTGGGTCGTCATTACGATTGGCTGGGCGCTTGCAGTTTCATTCGCCGTGTACGCCGTGGGGCGTGTCAGCGGCGCTCATCTCAATCCGGCCGTGACGGTGGCTTTGGCCTCGACCGGCCAGTTTGCCTGGGCTGATGTCCCGGCTTATCTCTGCGCACAAATGACCGGCGCGTTTCTGGGCGCCGCGCTCGTCTGGCTGCACTATCTGCCACACTGGGGCCGCACCACCGATCAGGGCGCCAAACTCGCCGTTTTTTGCACCGGCCCCGCCATCCGGCACACCGCCGGCAATTTTTTTAGCGAATTTCTGGGCACCTTCGTACTGCTTTTCGGCATTTCTGCCCTGGGCGCCAACGAGTTCAGCCAGGGCTTGAAGCCCCTGGCCGTGGGCGCGCTGGTACTGGCAATCGGCCATTCGCTGGGCGGCACCACGGGCTACGCCATCAACCCGGCCCGCGATCTTGGCCCCCGGCTGGCGCACTTCGTGCTGCCCATTGCCGGGAAAGGCGGTTCGGACTGGGGCTATGCCTGGATACCCGTCGTGGCGCCCTTGCTCGGCGGTGTTTGCGGCGCGCTGGCCTACCAAATGCTGTTCTGACTCGTAAGACAGGGTGAAAAATCATGCCGCCTCGAATGTTCTTTCGGAGGGGAGCTCAATCCTTTTCTTTTTACAAGCTTGCCGTCTTTACCTTTGTGTGGAAATAGCGTCAAAACGCCCCGCGACATAATTCCCCCGTTCAAAAACCGTTTATTTTACCTGTAAAAATTACCAGCAGGCATTTCCCACCATGAAATTTTTCTCTTTCCGTCCGACAGCCCTCCTGCTGTTGGCCTTTGTTTTTTCGCAAAACCTGTTCGCTCAAAAAGCCGGCCTTCAGGTCAACCGCTGCGCTGCGGTTGACAAATCCCGGGCCGTTCGCAACATTCATGTTGACGCAGACAACTCCAAATGGGTCGCTTCTGCCCGCGCGCTTTCCCAGGTGCGCGCCTGCGATCTGGGCGCCCCGGTTGCGCTGGGCGCGGGCGAGCGCTCGGCCCTGCTCTACCCCGGCGGCAATGCCGATGTGCGCTGGACCGACGAGACGCTTAACCTGATCCTCAACAGCCCGGTCACCGTCACGGCCGCTTTTTATGATGCGACCAATGATTTTCTCTGGCTGGGCACCAAAGAAGCCGGCCTGCTGCAACTCAAAACCCAACCCGCGCTCAGCCGGGTGGCACAGTTCAATACGTCCAATTCCAAACTGCGCAGCAACGAGATCAACAACATTTACCAGGACAAAACCGGCCGCCTGTGGATCGCCTCCCGCGATGGCATGATGATCGGTACGCCCGGCAAATGGCGCGGCGAATTGCAGGGCTACGACGTGGCCCGCATACGCGAATCTGGCGCCGACCTGTACGTGCTGGCCGACGGCGAATTCTGGATTGTCGAACGCGGCGAAAAAGTAAAAGCCATCCCCATTCCCGACAATGCCGTGGAAAGCGACCCCATCGATTTCGACATCGATGCCCAGGGCAACCTGTGGATGCTCTCCGCCATCGTCACCCGCCTCAGCCTGCTGACCGACGAGTTCGAAACGTTCAGCGGCCCCGAAGACTATACCAGCCAATACGGCCGCTGTATTGCCGCCGACCAGGACGGCGCCATCTGGATTGGCACCGACGATAAAGGCCTGTACGTCATCGACAAAGCTTCTTCCCTGACTGTCAATATTTTAACCGAAAAAGAACTCAACTGCGGCGGCACGGGCAAAGACGGCGCCCTCCGTGTCAAAGTCAGCGGCGGCAAAGCGCCGTTCACGTACGAATGGTCGGCCGCCGGCGTGAGCGGCGAAGCGCCGCAAAACCTCGCGGCCGGCGCCTACTCCGTCACGGTGACGGATGCTTCGGGCAAAACCAAAACAGCCAAAACCACCCTGGCCGACCCGGTGATCAGCCTCAACCCAGAGTCGAAACAGCCGGAAAGCGGACCGGGCAAAAACGACGGCCTGGCCGAAGTGAAAGCCAGCGGCGGAAGTGGCAGTTATTCCTATAAATGGGATAACGGCGAGACCGGCGCCAGCGCCAAAAAACTGGGTGAAGGCGTGCACCATGTGACCGTCACGGATTCGCGCGGCTGCACGGCTACCGCTACCGTCACAATCAGCCAGAAACTCGCCACCCTTGAGGTCAAAATTGCCGAGACAGAAAAAATCAAGTGCAACAACGCCACCACCAGCCTGAAAGCGACCGTAACAGGCGGCAAACCACCCTACAAATACGCCTGGAGCAATCCGGGGTTTTCGGGCGACCAACCCGCCAACGTGCCGCGTGGCGAATATCAACTCACCGTCACCGATGCGACCGGCACAACGGCATCGGAACTCATCAAAATAACCGATCCCGAACTACTCCTCGTACAGGTGACCGTGCAGGCGCCAGCCTCCACCGGCAAAGCCGATGGCAAGGCCGGCGCCCAGGTGCGCGGCGGCACACCGCCCTACATTTACCAGTGGGACACGGGCGAAAGCAGCCCTTCGGCGGCCGCGCTGGGCGCTGGCGATCATTCGCTGAAAGTGACCGACGCCAATGGCTGCAATGCAGGGTTTGTTTTTAAAGTAACGGAAAACATCCTCCCCCTCAATGTCAGCATCGCCGAAACAGAAAAAATCAAATGTCAAAGTGAAAAAACCGGCCTGAAAGTCACCGTAAACGGCGGCAAAGCGCCCTTTAAATACACCTGGAGCAATGCATCGCTCAGCGGCGATCAGCCCGGCGGCGTGGCGAGCGGCACGTACAAACTCACCGTCACCGACGCGGCAGGCGGTTCGGCTACAACCGAATACACTTTGAAAGAACCCGACCTGCTGGTGGCGGTCGGCGAGGTGGTCACAGCAGCCAGTACCGGCGGCAGCGACGGCAAAATGACCGTCAAAGCCAAAGGCGGCACCGGCAAATACAACTATGCATGGGACAACGGCGAGTCCACTCCCACGGCAACCAAACTCACCCCCGGCATGCACTGGGTGACCGTAAGCGACGAAAACGGCTGCAAAGCTATGTTCGGCGGCGAGGTGCCGGAAAATATCCTGCCCCTGGCGGTCAGCGTCGAACAACCCGAAGCCATCAAGTGCAGCGGCGATAAAACGAGTTTGAAAGCAGTGGTAAAAGGCGGCAAAGCTCCGTTCAAATATGCCTGGAACAATGCAGCCCTCAATGGCGAACAGCCTTCCGGCGTCGCAGCCGGCAACTACCAGCTGACCGTGACCGACGCTGCAGGCAATACGCAGACCGCATCTGCAACGGTAAAATCACCCGACCCGCTAACTGCCAGCGCCCAGGCCACGGCGGCAGCCAGCACTGGAGGCAGCAACGGCAAAGCCACGGCTTCGGCCAACGGCGGTTCGGGCAAGTTCTCCTACCAGTGGGATAACGGCGAAAATGCTGCTTCTGCAACCAAACTTACACCCGGCAAGCATACCGTCACCGTTGCCGATGCCAACGGCTGCAGCGCCACGGCCTCGGTCGATATTTCGGAGAACATCCTTCCTCTGAGCGTTGTCATTGAAGAAACCGGTAAAATCAAATGTGCAGGCGATAAAACCAGCCTGAAAGCCACAGTAGCCGGCGGAAAAGCCCCCTTCCAGTACAGTTGGAATGCCTCCACACTCAGCGGCGACCAACCCGCCAACGTCATCGCGGGCGACTATCAGCTGACCGTCAGCGACGCCAGCGGCAAGACCGCTACAGCCAAAATCAGCGTCGTGCAACCCGCTTCCATGAGCCTTATCGCCACGGTACAAAGTCCGGCCAGTGCCGGCAACTCCGACGGCAAGGCCGTGGCCCAGCCCCGCGGCGGCACCAGCCCCTACATTTTTGCCTGGGACAACGGCGAGTCCACCGCCAATGCCGTGCGGCTCGGCCCTGGTAAACATGTCGTGACGGCAACGGATGCCAACGGCTGCACAGCCCTGGCCACATTTGATTTGTCTGAAAACATCCTTCCGCTTGCCGTTCAGGTGGAAGTGCAGGGCAAAATCAAATGCGCCAGTGAAACTGCAGGGCTGAAAGTCAATATCAGCGGCGGCAAAGGCCCCTTCCAGTTCAACTGGAACAGCCCTGCGCTGCAAGGCGCTGCACCCACGGGCGTACCGGCAGGCGACTACCAGCTGACCGTCACCGACGCACAGGGCAAAACCCAAACCGCCACCGCCAGCATCAAGGCGCCAGCAGCACTCAGCCTTGAAGTCGTACGCAACATCGGAGCGACGACCGACCGCAGCAACGACGGCCGGGTACTCGTCAAAGCGACAGGCGGCACAGGCGCCATCAACTATGCCTGGGACAATGGCGAAACGAGCGCCCAAACCCAAAAACTCGGTATGGGTATCCACCACGTCACCGCTACCGACGCCAATGGCTGCACGCTGAAAGCCGACGTGGAAGTCAAACAACGTATCCTGCCCGCGCTTACCGCAGGCCAGCTCCAAAGCGGCCAGACGATACGGATGGAGCAACTGCGCTTCGAAGCCGACAGCTCGAGCATCAATGAATCCTGCCTGCCCGTACTCAACGAGCTCTACGATTTTCTTTCTGAAAACGGCGGCATCGTGATCGAAATCGGCGGGCATACCAACAGCACCCCTCCCGACGAATTTTGCGACCGCCTTTCCACTGCCCGAGCCAAATCGGTGGCCGACTACCTGATTGCAAAAGGTATTGCCCCGCAGCGCGTTGCTTACAAAGGCTATGGCAAACGCAAACCCATTGCATCCAACTCAACTGCCGAAGGCAGAAAGATGAATCAGCGGGTGGAGATTAAAATATTGAAAATAGAAAATTAAAGGCCACATGGAATCAATCCGAATTTCGGGGATTGACTGATTCATTGTGCCGCGATGTGGTGTGTGCTCAGGTGTCAATATGTTGGGGAACAATCTACGATCCCCCGAAAATCCGGCATCTGTATCAAGCTGCCGCATCGCGGCATAACATATATGACACCTGCTCTGATCCTGCATAACTCCTGAGGAAACGGCGCAGGCTGATCAACGCCTTGCTTCTTATTTTTCCGATGTAAAACGGAACGTCACCTTCGGGAAATTTTCCTGAACCGTCTGGAGCGTCCAGGCTGTTTCGGCGAGAAATACGAGGTTGTCGTCGTTGTCTCTGGCGATGTCGCGTTTGCGGCGGTCGAGGAATTCCTGCAGGGCTTTGGGGTCGTCGCTGCTGACCCAGCAGGCTTTGTGCAGATTGACCGGCTCGTAACGGCATTTGGCGCCGTATTCCGATTCGAGGCGGTGCTGGATGACTTCGAACTGGAGTTGCCCAACCGTGCCGATAATGCGCCGGCCGTCGCTTTGACGGACAAACATCTGGGCCACCCCTTCGTCCATCAGCTGTTCGAGGCCCTTGGCAAATTGTTTTTGTTTGAGCGGGTCGGCATTTTCCACATAACGGAACTGTTCGGGCGAGAAAGAGGGAATGCCTTTGAAATGCAGGATTTCGCCTTCGGTCAGCGTGTCGCCGATTTTGAAATTGCCCGAGTCGTACAAGCCGACCACATCGCCGGGATAGGCTTCCTCGAGCAGGGTTTTGCGCGAGGCCATGAACATGGTCGGGTTGGGAAACTTGAATTCGCGCTCGAGCCGGATGTGCCGATAGTTTTTGTTGCGCTCGAATTTGCCCGAACAGATGCGCAGAAAGGCGATACGGTCGCGGTGTTTGGGGTCCATGTTGGCAAAAATCTTGAACACGAAACCCGTCATTTTGCTTTCTTCAGGCTCGATGCGGCGTTCTTCGGTATCGCGGGCCAGGGGCGTGGGCGCAATTTCCACAAAACAATCGAGCAACTCTTTCACCCCGAAATTATTCACGGCAGAGCCAAAAAACACCGGACATATCTTGCCGGCCAGGTAATCTTCTTTTTTAAAATCGGGGTACACCGTTTCCACAACCTCCACTTCTTCGCGCAGGGTGCGGGCGGCCGATTCGCCGATGTGTTGTTCGAGTGCGTGGTTGGAAAGGTCTTCGAACACGATCAGGTCGCCTTCTTCCTGTTTGCCGTGCGGATTGAACAACACCAGTTTTTTTTCATAAAGGTTGTACACCCCTTTGAAGCGCTGCCCCATGCCGATGGGCCAGGAAAGCGGCCGTACGCGCACGTTCAGTTTTTGCTCTATTTCGTCGAGGAGGTCGAAAGCGTCGAGGCCTTCGCGGTCGAGTTTGTTGACAAAAAAGATGATCGGCGTGTCGCGCATACGGCACACCTTGGTCAGTTTTTCGGTCTGGGTTTCGACGCCTTTGGCCACATCGACGACCACGATTGCGGAGTCGACGGCCGTGAGGGTGCGGTAGGTATCTTCGGCAAAATCTTCGTGACCGGGTGTGTCGAGGATGTTGATTTGCAGATCGCGGTATTCAAAACCCATGACAGAGGTGCTTACGGAGATACCGCGCTGGCGCTCGATCTCCATAAAGTCCGACACTGTACTTTTTTTGATTTTATTGCTCTTTACCGCGCCAGCGGTCTGGATGGCGCCGCCGAAAAGCAGCAGTTTTTCTGTCAGGGTCGTTTTCCCGGCGTCGGGGTGAGCAACGATGGCGAAAGTGCGGCGGCGGCGGAGCTCGGAATGAAAATCGGACACGATTGGAAGAATCTTGAAAATTACTGTTAAAAGCGGCCGCAAAAGTAGGCATATCGGCACGAATTGAAGCGCAAGTGAAAGTATTTGCCCCGGGCTGCCCTATTTTTGTGGCATAAAAACATTTAATCCGTTTGGAACCAATTACACCACCTCCCGCCCGCCGGCGCCCTTATGGATTGCTGGCCATACCAGTTGTCGCTGCTTTCCTGTGGATTGGCCTGCGCCAATACCCCGATCCGGTCTGGATCGAAACCGGCCGTCTGATGGCCGAGCAGCCCGTGCTGATCGCCAACGTACCCGACTCCCTGCAACAACTTTACTGCGAATTACATGCCCTGCCATTCCACCCCGGCGAGCAAACTGCCATTCAACGGATCGCCACGGCGGGCAGTATTTCTGCCATCGAGTGGAGCAATTTTCGCGACTTCTGCCGCGCCGCCGCCGGCCAGCCCCTGATGGTCGTATCGGGAGTGACGGGCACCAAGGCAACCAAACAGGCGCGTTATGCAGCCCGCCTGCTGATGAGCTGCCCCGACAACCTGCTGGAGATCGATTGCGCTCCGCAATTCGACCTCGAATTGCATAAAAAATACATTGGCGAAGAAAGCGGACGCGGCTACCAACCCGGCCTCCTGCTCCGTTTTTGGGAACGCTGCCGCCAACACCCCGACGAGCGCTTCGTCGCGGTGATCGACAACATCGACAAGATCAATCCGGAAACTTTTTTCGGGCCTGCTCTTTGGGAAGCGCTCAGCTCGCCCGGCGACGCCGCCGTCATCGGCGGCCAAAAGATCGCTATACCGCCCAATTTCCACCTGCTTTCGGTCACACACCTGGGGCCAGGTTCGCTCATCGAACTCAACGCCGAACATTATAAACGCCTGGGCAGCCCCTACATCCTGCGCCCCAACCCGCGCGAACTGCTGGCCTGGATGCGCATTCAGGCTGCCACGCTGGCCGCCAAAACCACCCGCAGCCCGGAGGAAGAAGCGAAGTTGGCTGCCCTGCGCGATACAGCCCAACAGCACCAGTTCCTGTTCTATTTCGTCAAGACCAACCAGATTATCCACGACCGCTACGCGGAAGGTTTCGAACTCGGCCAGGGCAGCAATGTGCGCTACTATTTTGCAGCGCAAGACCGCCAGCAACTCAAGGGAGTGTACATCGGCCACGTCAATGGCATGAGCCCCGAGCGGCCGATGACCGAGCGCGATTTTGAGCCGCTGGACCAAACCATCCGCTGCGACGGCCTCGAACCAGGCTCCAGTTTTATCGCCCGGCAAATCCAGTGGCTGCACGACACAGGCTACTTCGTCGAGGTCACCATGGTGGCCGCGACCGCCCTGCTGACCGCTTTGTTCGGCTGGTGGGTGTTCCGCCGCCGCGAACAACTGATCCGCCGCTACGGCGACCGCGCCCAGCAGGTTTTTTCCAGTTTTGAAAAACAGGCGATCAGCGCGGAAGTGGCCGGCAGGCGGCTCGAAGAAATCAAAAAGGAAGTGGACTCGCTGGTACTCAAACGCCGCCTCAACTACACCGAAGGGCTTTATTTTCTGGCTTTTATAGAAGACAAGGTCAAACGGATCGAATTTGCCCGCAACGTGAGCGAAAACTTCCTCGAATTGTTCAACACTTTCATGGAAGACGACGTGCTCACCGAAAACGAATACCTGAAACTAAGGCAATTCCTGCAATCAATCCGGCACAAGATCCCCTCCGACATTTATGAACAATTCAACGAAAAAGTAGAGCAGGCCTATGCGATGAAGGGATGATGCTGGTTGCCCGTTCTACCACCCTGTTTTTTCCTTTTCGGGAAAATGTGTTTTCAGGTATTCATACAGGCCGTCGAGTTCGCTGCCGGACAGTTGCATAGGCCGTTCGTCGGCACACCGGATAATGAGCACGCTCCAGCGCCCGATTGATTTTTTATAATGCAAAACTTCACCCCAGCCCCACCTTTTCAGGCCGGATTTAATCATGAGGCTGCCGGGAGCAGTATCCATGAAAAGCCCGTTTTCATCCACCCGAACCGTACAGGTTGCCATCAATTTATTGGACAACCAAAGGGTTAGTATCAGGGGCAGAATTGGAAAAACCAATATCAAACCCGCATTGCCAGCCAAGAAATATGCTGCGCAAAATGCACACAACACTCCGGATATCAGCCAAAAAGACGCGATAATCAACATGTATTTTCCCGCTCGGGGCGCGAGGGTCAGCTTGAATTTCGACTCGGGAAAAGGGTTCGCTTCGAATTGCTCAGTAGAAACATCCATAGGAACGAAATTGTATCAGTTGCCCTGTTATCAAAGCCGGCAAGTGTTTGTTACTGTCAGCCCCAAAATCCCTTCTTTTCCCGCTCGGGAAAATGCGTTTTCAGAAAAGTGCGAAGCGGGTACGCCCCGTTTCCAACGAAAATAACTTCCTCGGGACCAAACTGAAGGCGCAAAAAAATGCCGCGATTGGAGGTCAATTGGTAATGGCTCAGGTGGGGCCAGGGCCAATATTGTTCGCCTGCCCGCAAGCCTACACTGTGCCGCAGGGTGTGCACCGTAATACCCGTCTCATCCGTTCGAACCTCACAAGGCGGCTGCAGATAATACGCCAGAAAAAAGGTCGGCAACATCGGAAAGAATGGAAAGCCCAGCCACTGCAAACCCCTGGGCAACAGGTTGCTTAGTATCGCCCCGCCGATGGCAAACAGAAAAAAACTGGGGAATAGTACCAGAATGTATCCGCCAAATGGCGGATAACGGCGCAACCTGAACTCGCTGACAGGAATGGTGGTCATGGTGTGGGGGGGGCGGAGGAAGGGATTTGGGTCGAAGGACGCCGCAAGGCGAAGGGCAACATAACGACCGTAAACAAGACCAGGGCCAGCACCTCGCCGCCGAGGATATACCACGGCCAGTCGCCAAAAAGGTCGAGCATGGTCGGCATCGCCGGCTTGCGGCAGAGATACATGAAATTGGTATGCAGCATCAGGTTGAGGCCGGCGACAAAAACAAAATAAATGTTGGTCCAAAGCAGCGACTTGCCCAAACTGCGCCAGGTCGGCCGGAAACGATATACGACAATGGCGTATAATACGCTCTGTGCCAGTCCGATATGCACGAAAAAGTAGCGCACGTTGAAATGATCGGGGAAGGTCGTTTGCAGATCGGGCGTCAGCAGGGCCTGAATACAACCGGCCATCACCATGAAATAGCTGATTTCGAACAAAAAGTAATCGCGCCGCCAAAGCATGACGGGCAGCACCAGGTTGAGAAAATAGCAGACGTGGAAAGGTAACACCAGCGTCAGGTCGAGCGGGCTCATATGAAAGGCCAGCCACATGGAAGAAGCCGTCCAGATCAGGGCCGGAATCAGGCCCATTACCAGGCCAACCTGCCTGCGCCCCAGTTCGGTTTTTTGTCGCAGCCCCAGTGAAATCCAGACGATCATACTTGCTGCGCCGGCCGCCAGCCATAGCCAGTGTTCGGCGCCATAACTGACAAAAACGGGATCGGAAAACAACAGAAAAGCCGTCATAATCAGGTGGTACATTTGTTTTGACGGCTGAAAAATACATAAAGCCCTTACTTTTTGCGAAAAAACTGCGATTCGGGCAACCAAAATCGCCAGGGCCAGGCAGCGCACTCACCGGCATAATCCACCCCTATACGGGGGCCGGATGCAATACGGCTCGGGGCTTCGCTCTTTTCGATCCAAACCGGCGAGTCCGGCGCGAGCAAACTTTGCCCGTTAAAACGGGTGTACAGGCCAAGCGCCTGCGTCAAGGCGCCCGGGCCGGTCGTCAACGTGGTGGTCAACTGTTTCGACCTGCGCCTTTCGAGCATGTGTTCCAACCCTTCAAGCGGCTCTATTGCGCGTACCAGTACGGCCTGCGCAGCGCCTTCCGGCCCGGTCACGACGTTGAACAGGTGGTGGATGCCGTAGCACAGATAAATGTAAGCCCTCCCCCCGGCCTGAAACATGATTTCTGTGCGCGGGGTGCGGCGGTTGTTCCAGGCGTGGCAAGCTCGATCGTCGGGCGCTCGATAAGCCTCCACTTCGGTAATTCGCCCGCTGGTGCGCAACCCGTCGAATTGGGTGACCAGAATTTGTCCGAGCAGTTCCTGGGCAATAGCAAGCACGTCGTGACGCTGGTAGAACGCCGCGTCAAGGCGTACATTTGTTGTTATAAAATCTGTTTTAAGCATGAAAATCAATCCTCAGGAAGCACTCGGGCGTTTGCAGACCCACGAAGGTAAGACCTTCATGGAACTCTTCCGGCACGGCACGATGTCGGTTGAAATATACGTTCCCCGTGGCCACGACCCGCAGCAACCCCATGCACAGGACGAATTATACGTCGTCATTTCCGGCTGGGGCATCTTTCAAAACGGCTCGGAGCAATACCCTTTCGGGCCGGGCGATCTGCTGTTCGTTCCGGCCGGTGTAGAGCACCGTTTTTTACAATTTTCCGAAGATTTCAGTACCTGGGTAATCTTCTACGGGCCCAAAGGCGGAGAGCTGGGTCGCTCAGGCAGCCATTTGCCGGCCTAAAACCGCGGATCTGTATTTGAACCAGGCCAGGCCGTTGCAGCGGCCGCCAACGGGCTCCGCAACATAACAGGCGAGGATCGACAGCGTCATGCCGGTAGGATTGATTTTTTCCGGAGCTGATTCCAACACCGCAGCCACGTAGTTGCCGAGTGTTTTGTAACTCAACAGGGCTCCTGTGGCTTCGTAAACCATCCAGCTGAGGCTTTGTGCTTTACTGTGAGAAAGACGGGAAAGGGGTTCACCGAATGCTTTGGTGTGGACGTCGGACAGCAGGGCGCTGAAGACGAAGAAATCCTTCTTGTCCATTTTGGGGTTTGATTTTTTGGTAAACAGAATTCAATTGGGTCGCCCAAAAGTGCGCATCTTTTTTCGGGTTTCCAAATCATTTCCAACGTATTTCCAAGAAGGGTGTCCTGCATGGCGAATCTTTGGGGCCTCGTTATGAGCCAACCTCTTCTCACTTCCAAAATGTGCCAAAAAATGAAAAAAGCGCGTATTCTTCCTGTTTTCCTTCTCCTGACAGCTGTTTTCAACTGGTTTTCCACCCCGCTTTCCGCTCAGATCTCCGGCCAAAAGCCCGAACTCATCTTCTATTTTCACAATGGGGGCCCGGGCGGCGGCCAGCCGGCTGTGGCGGGCGACACAACGGGGCGTATCAAATTTAACGCCCTGACTGCTCCCGGCAACATCAAGACAGGCGCCTCCATCCTGTCGTGGCTGGAAGGGCCGGTGGTGCCTGGCTTTCTGTACGGCAACCTGGTATTCCGCACCGGACCGTTCCAGTCCAACCGTATGATTATCAATTCGAGTGGCCTGGTGGGCATCGGCACCATCAACCCGCAGTATCACCTCGATGTCGTGGGCAATACCCACACCAGCGGCGACTATTACGGGCGCTGGCACATCGATAACAACTCCACGACCAACGATGCGCCGAACACCTACTTAACCGAAGCGTATTTTGAACGCAAACAACGCAGCGTCATCGGTGTACCGGCCGGCGCAGGCAACGATTTCGGCGCTGTACTGACGGTTGCGCCCGACCTCAACGGCACCTCTTCCGATCATCAGCTTTTCTTCGGCGACGACGGTATTTACAACCGCTACAAAACCGGCAATGCCACCGACTGGACGGGAGCAGCGTGGCAACGGCTGCTGACCGGCGGCGACATCAACGGCTCGACCAATTTTGTTGCAAAATTCACCAGCGCCAACGGCCTGGGCGACAGTCAGTTGTTCGACAACGGCGCCAATGTCGGTATCGGTGTAGGCAATGCCCCGGATGGCGCTTTCCGCCTTCATGTAGGCGGCTCGGCCCGTTTCAACAACAACATCAATGTCGGCGGCAATGCCAGCATTACCGGCGACAACAATGTGAACGGCAACGCCAACGTCAACGGCAACCTCGATGTCAACGGCGGCGGCCGAATCGACGGCACCCTGATCCTCGGCGCATCGGTGCCCAACCCGCCCCACGCCGGCCCGCTGGTACACCAGCTCTATGTCGGCGGCAGCATGATTTGCACGGAAGCCAAGGTCGCGCTGATCCCGGCATGGCCCGACTACGTCTTTGCAGAAGATTATGCCTTGATGCCCCTGGCTGAAAAAGAAAAATATGTGCAGGAAAACCGTCACCTGCCTGGCGTACCGACTGCCGCCGAAGTGGCAGAAAACGGTTTGCCCCTGGGCCAGACGCAACTTGCCGTCACGCAAAACCTCGAGGAGGTATATCTCCACCTTTTTGAAATGGAAAAACGCCTCGAAGCCCTGGAAGCGTCCAACAAGCGCCTCGAAGCGGAAAATGCCGCCCTTAAGGCACAGATTGAAAAACACTAACGGTTTACCCTTCAATTTTTCACCACATGAAAAAATCAATTTTGCTGGCAGCCCTGATCGGGATGATTGCCGCGGCGGGGTGGCCCACAAGACTGTCGGCACAGCGCAATTGCGGTACTGCCGAGTATGTCAAAATGCTGGCGCAAACCAACCCGGAAGGGGCCAAAAAACACGCGCTGCTCGAACAGCGCATCGCTTCCGGCGAAGCTTCCCGCAGCAGTGCTTTGCCCAACAGCGTCGTCACCATTCCGGTCGTGGTGCATATCGTATTCAACAATGCCGCCGAGAACATTTCCGACGAACAGGTGTATGCTCAAATCGAGGTGCTGAATGAAGACTATCGCAAGTTGAATACCGACTATGCCTTATCCGTACCGACCGAGTTTGTGCCTTTTCAGCCTTTGGCGTCGGATATTCAGGTTCAATTTTGCCTGGCTTCGGTCGATCCCGACGGCAACCCGAGCTCCGGCATTACCCGTACGGCCACCGCACACGGGCCTTTTACCTACCCCACCAACGACATGATGTTTGCCGGCAGCGGCGGTATCGACGCGTGGGATACACAGCACTACCTCAATCTGTACGTGTGCGAGCTGACAGGCGGAACCCTCGGTTATGCGCCCTATCCCCTGACCGCTTCTGCCGCAACCGATGCCGTCGTGATCGACGTGTTCGCCTTTGGCAAGTTCGGCTCTGCGGTCGCCCCCTTCGATCTGGGGCGTACCACCACCCACGAAGTAGGTCACTGGCTCAACCTGATCCACATTTTTGCCGACGACAACCCGCCCACCTGTACCGACTCCGACAACGTGGCCGACACGCCCAATCAACTTAACGCCAACGGCGGATGCCCGGGTGTCACCATCAGTTGCAGCAACGGACCCAACGGCGACATGTCGATGAATTACATGGATTATACCGACGACGCCTGCATGTACATGTTTTCGGCCGGGCAAAAAGCGCGCATGCTGGCGTCTTTTAGCCCGGGAGGCGGTCGCGACGCGCTGTTGAGCGCTGGCGGTTGCGGCGGCGCCTGCCCGCGTGCGCTGTTTTTTACCGATGCATTCGTAGGGCTGACAGCCGATTTTCACTCGCAGGACGTCATCGTGGGCTGGAATCAGATTTCCGGCAGTTCCAGTGTGACGTACCAAACCGGCGACAATATTCGCCTCAAACCCGGGTTTCATGCCCAAAACGGCGTTGCATTCCGGGCGTTCATCAATCCTTGCGAGGCCGGGCCGCTTAATGACCCCGGCGCAGGAGAACGCGACAACACGCCCGCAGCAGGCTTACTGCCGCAGCCGCGTTGTGTGCCCAATCCGTTTGGCAACGAGTTGCAGGTCTCATTTTCCCTGCCTGAAAACAGCCCCGTTTCGCTGGTGCTGTACGACGCGCTCGGCCGGCCGGTGCTGAATTCATGGTCGAATACGATGCTGTCGGCGGGCGATCAGAACCTTTCGTTGCCGACGGCCCAATTGCCGGCGGGCGTCTATTATCTCGAGTTGCGTACGCCCTGGCAGCATTTCAGCCGGCAGCTGATTCGGCGCGAATAAGCACGGACAGAGGGATGGGGGTTGATAAATACATGACATGAAGCAGTGTGTCTTTTGTCAACCCCCAATCCTCTTTTGGCGTTTCCGTTCCGATTTCGCACCTTCGCGAAATGCCGCTTCTTTTCCTCACCCATCCCGATCCTGCCGCCGCCTTTGCCGTGTGGCATGCTACCGAAGACGAGGCCTATTTTCGGGAAAATACACCGCTTTCCGTTGAGGAATTAGCAGAATTTGAGCCGCTCAAAGGCCCTCGGCGCATCGAATGGCTGGCCGGGCGCTGGCTTTTGCACCATATTTCGGGCAGCGATGTGCGCCTGCCGCTGGCCAAAGACGCTTTTTCCAAGCCCTTTTTCCCCGACAACAAAGGCCTTGCCTGTTCGCTCAGCCATTCTCACGGCGTTGTGGGCGCCCTGCTGTTCCATTCGGCCCAGACCAATTGCGGTTGCGATATCCAGGTGCTGGTAGATAAAATGCCGAGGCTGGCTTACAAGTTTCTTCGCCCCGAAGAGGCAGAATTCATCGGTCGATACGCAATCGACGAGCAGTTTGTTTTACAACACCTGTTCTGGACGGCCAAAGAAAGTCTTTACAAATCCTACGGTCTGAAAGCCCTCGATTTTCGCGAACATATCCGGGTCTTGCCGTTCAATTGGGACGGACATCGTACCATTGCCGGCGGTTTGGTCGACAAGGGTGGCGCCTTGCAACGCTACCGGCTTTTTTCGGCTTTGGCGCGCCCCGACAATGCCCCCGCTTTTACGTGGACCGTGTGTTTGCCCGATTAGGTTTATTTGAAAAAATACGCTCCAGCAACCTATGCTACCGCCTGATTTTCAACAACAAATGCAAACCCTGCTGGGTGCGGAATACGCGGCCTTCGAGGCCGCCCTGCAGGAGCCTCCGCCGGTCAGCATCCGTCTTCATTCGCATAAAACACCGCCTGGCGGAGCACCTATTGCTGCCGGCCAGCCCGTACCCTGGCATCCAAAGGGTTATTATTTGCCCGAGCGCCCGGTTTTTACCCTTGATCCCCTGTTGCACGCCGGAGCCTACTACGTGCAGGAGGCTTCGTCGATGTTTGTTTACGAGGCAGCCCGGCAAACAGCAGACTTTTCCAAACCCTTGAAAGTGTTGGACTTATGCGCTGCCCCAGGTGGCAAGAGCACCCTCCTGGCAGACATGCTCGCCCCGGGCAGCCTGTTGGTGGCCAATGAGGTCATTCAGTCGCGGGTGGGCGTTTTGCGCGAAAATCTCGAACGCTGGGGCTTGCCCGACATCGCCGTGGTCAGCGCCGATGCGGAGGCTTTTGGCGACTTGTCGGGCTGCTTCGACGTGGTGCTTGCCGACGCACCGTGCAGCGGCGAAGGCCTGTTTCGAAAAGACACCGATGCCCGTGACGAATGGTCGCCGGCCCATGTGGGGCTTTGTGCCGCAAGACAGCGACGTATTCTGGCTGAGGCCGTGGAAACCCTGGCGCCCGGCGGCGTTTTGCTGTACAGCACCTGTACCTACAACCGGCAGGAAAACGAGGATAACGTGGAATGGCTGCGCGCGGAGTTCGGCCTACAAAGTATTCCGCTCGATCTGCCGGCAGCCTGGGGCATCGTCGCAAACGACGGTCAATATCATTTTTACCCGCACCGGCTTCGGGGAGAAGGTTTTTTCCTGGCCGCCCTGCGTAAAAACGAGGGTAGCCCGGCTCGCCTCGCGCTCCCGTCGGCCTTCCGCAGCTTGAAACCACTGCCCAAAGCGCAGTTGCCCGACATGCAAAACTGGATGAGCCGGCCGGCAGATTTCCGGTATTTTCTGACACCGGCAGGCGACGTACTGGCGTTGCCAGCTGCCCTTGAAGCCGACTATCTTTTGCTCGACAAGTATTTGAAAAACAAATGGTTCGGGCTGCGTATCGGCCAGTTTAAAGGAAAGGATTTTGCCCCCGATCATGCCCTCGCATTGAGCACAGCCGTATCGGAACAGGCGCCGCGAATCGAATTGAGCCGCGAACTGGCTTTGCGTTTTCTGAAAAAAGAAACCTTCGATTTGCCGCCGGACACGCCCAAAGGCTGGGCACTCGCAGCTTTTCACGGGCTGGCGCTCGGCTGGATAAAAGTATTGCCCAACCGCATGAACAACTACCTGCCCGCCGAACGGAGAATTCGCATGGAACTGAAAGGATAGCTGTCTGGCCTACCAGCTGATCCCGTACGCCAGACAGCTCGTTTGAACCTATTCTTTTACCAGTTTGCCAGTGGCAACCGAAGTATCTACCCGGACTCGCCAGGCATAAACGCCGCTTTGAGGAAAGGCCTCGGCCGGCAGTTCGACATTTTGCCAACCTGTCTGAATATCCGTTTGACGGCTCCAGACGAGCCTGCCGTTCAGGTCGAACAGTTCGCAATAGCCGGTCGTCGTTTCGCCGACAAACACCGGGACGAGAGCGGCGTCTTTAACCGGGTTGGGGCGCGCACCCAGGATGATCGGGCGGTTTTCGGAATCGTTTTGCCGCTCCGAAGGCGGCTGTACGTTGTTGGCGATGCTGGTGCAATTCAGGTCGCCGATTTTGATGCCATAGAAACCAAGATCCGTGTAGGCGCCCGAATTGAAATTGACTACCTGAATTTCCTCTGGACAAGAGATGGGGTAAGGCGCTGAAAAGTCGCAGGTATCGGCAAAGAAGCGCCACGACGTGTTGTTGGGCAGTTCCGTATAAATACCTGTGATCAGGTTTTTGAGCTCAATGGTATCTGCCCCGCTGACCACTCCGTCGTTGTTGACGTCGGCAGCGATATACTGCCACGCCTGCGTGAAGGGTTGGGTGCCATCAAGGTGCAATTTGATCAGCAGGAGGTCGTAAGTGCCGACGCCGTTGAGCGGGTTGTCGTCTTTAAATGCGGTCAGTGTAAAATCCGAACTAAGCGGGATGGCATTGAGCGGGAAGCTGGTGCAGCCATTATCCGCCGATAACCAAAAGTACCATATCGGAGGCAGCCCCGGGGGCGGAGGAGTGGTGCTTTGCAGGTTAAAACTGACTTCTTCTATCCCTTCGTGGTTGCACCAGTTTTGGGCGCATACCGGCACTCCGCTGTTGTTTTCACAATTGCCGGCAAAGTCCTGCAAGGTAAAAGTGGCGGTGCAGTACGAAGCATTGCCAAAAACATCCTGCGCCCAGACATCCACTTCCTGTTGGCCAAGGTCGTTGCAGGTCCAGCTCAGCGACGTGTAAGGATTGCCGAATACGTCGGTCGGGAAGACGGAGTAGGCCCCGTGGGGACAGATCGAAAACTTGAAACCGGCCGTCCCGTTGTTGTCGGTGGCATATTGCAGCAGGTCGGTGGCCCAGAGCGCAAACTGGCCCGAAGGCAGGATGCTGGCAGTAATGTCATTTGAACACACAACGGCAGGCGGCGCGCCATCCCTGATCGTAAAAACATATTGACAAACAGCGCTGTCGCCGTTGGCATCGGTCACCGTCCACTTGATGCGATGGGTGCCGTACGGCAGTTTGGGGGCTTTTCCCGGGAAATAAAGCCCCGGCGAACTCGCCCAAACGGCTTTCACCGTAGCCTCGTTTCCACTGATTGTTTTGCGCATCCGAAAACGGTATTTCTTCGAATCCGGCACGGCGCGGCCATCGAACTTTCGAAGGACGCCACCGCTGTAGCCGGGGTTGTCAACGTTGCCATACCGAATGTAACCCGGCGGCAAGGAAAGGATGGACGGCCCGACGACCGTCTCCGCCAAGCCGTCGCCATCGGTATCTAGAAACAACTGGTAATCGAAAACGAGGCCGGCCGGATTGGTGCTCGAAACACTGATGGACAGGTCGGCGGATGCTTCGGGCATATCGTGCGTAGCCAGCTGGTTTTGCCAGAAATAGGGCTGATTCCACAAAGCAGGGTCATTGGTCGTCTCGTCGGAAAATGCCGGCGGGGTGTTGGGGCAATTCAAGATTTGAAACGACTGCGCGGCAAGGTTCATGGTGCTCGCCAACACGAAGAACAAGAGCGATTTTTTCATTTGAAAATGCGTTTTACAGACTAGAAATATGTTCACAGGCGGATTAAACGGCCGGAAAATCGGCGGCTATGCAAAGATAACTGCCAATAATATACCCCGGAACTTAACATTGCTATTTCAGGTATTTCCAACAATTGAGAACCCGCATCTAATTGATTTTCAACTTTGTAAACCCTTTTTCCGCCGGAATCGAACACCTCCATGCTCATGCTGGCGGGAAGAGGCAATACAATCGGGATCGAGGCGCCGGCCTGGGTCGGATTGGGCTGCGGAGCAAAAACCTGGGGGCCTCCCGTATCCGCATGACACGATTGAAAAGCCAGATGCAAGGGTTGTCGTTCCAGCGCATCGGTATAGGCCTCGGGCGTCAGCCCTGCATCTTCGAAACGAAAAACGTCTTTCAGATCAACCGTTTTCAAGGCCCTGATGCGCAGGGTGAACAAGGAGTCACCCGGGGCAACTTTTACAGGCAGGGCATTCGACCAGCTAACGGCAACCCTGCCAGGAAAGATGCCGAAATTGTCGAGGTTCAGTCGGGGCAATACTCCGCTCCCAATATTTTCGACGCTTACCAGCCCAGGGTCGAATTGCAAGGCAAACTGCATGCCCAGCCAGTCGGCGGCGCCGGTGACAACGAACGGAATATCGATCACCTCCCCGGGTTCCAGATGACGGTCGGTTAAGCAAATAATACTGGGGCCCTGGGCATTGGCAATGGCAGAGCAGTTGAGGTCGCCGATTTTGATGGCGACAAAGTCAACAGGATCGTCCGTCAGCGAAAAAAACTCTTTAAAAGGCGCGTTGACAAAGGGATTGGCAGGATTGGAAAACACGAAATCCTTGCGGATAAACCGCCAGGAGGTATTGTTCGGCAATTCGCTGTATATGCCCAGCACCAGTTTTCTCAATTCAACAATGTCGAACGTCGTCACGGTGTTGGACTTGTTGACGTCGGCCGCGATAATCTTGTACGGAGAATTCAGCAACTCAATTCCCAGGATGTGTTTGCTCATCAAAACCAGATCGAAAGTGCTGACGCCGTTGTTGTAATCGTCGTCTTTAAGCGGGGTAATCGTATAGTCGGTACTCAGGGGCCAGGATGGCGACAAGGAAATACAGCCTGCTGAATCCTGGATGATCAGTGTATTGAATGGCGGCAATCCTGGCGGAGGGTTCCCCGACAAAGTGAAAGTAACGCCTTCGACCGGCTCATTAAAACAATACTCCTTGGCACAAATGGTAGTCATCAGGGTTGACCCGCAATTATTGAGGGGATCCTGAACTATAACGGCGGCATTGCAAGAAGCGGCATTTCCGGCAGCATCCCGCGCCCATAGTTCGAGCGAATGCACACCCAGGCTGTCGCAATCGAACGTCACCTGTGTCACCGGCTGACCAAATCCGTCCAAAGGGAAACCCGTTCCCTGCCCGGTTTTCCGAATTGCGTACACCAGTTGAAGCCCAGGGGTGTAAGGCGTTGGCGGCGTGATATTGTCTTCGCCGTATTGCAAAAAGTCGGTTGCCCAAAGCGAGATACTTCCCGTCTGTTGAATATTGACACTAAAAATCGGCAAACAAAACACCTGGGGCGCCTTGCAGTCCATCACCTGGAAAGCGCGCTCGCAGGTGATCGTATCGCCAAGGCCATTGGTCACGATCCAGCGGATTTGATGCGCACCGATCGGCAATTGCGGTACGACAAAAGTGTTGGGCGACTGCGCATTGTTCCATCTCAGGGCCGCTGTGAGGGTATCGCCCCCGCCAGGCATCGTGTCCAGCGCAAAACGGTATTTGAGGTCGGCGGCCAACGGTCTTTCGTCATAATTCCGCGCTGTGCCACCCGTATAACCCGGGTGTTGAGCATTGCCGAACATTATGGCGCCGGCGGGCGGCAGGTTGTCGCTGTCGATGGCGGTTTCTTTTACCCCATCCATGTCGAGATCGAGCAGCAAAACGCAACGGATGTGCAAGACGGCGCCGGGACAGGTATCCACCGCGGTCAGTTGTAAGTCGGTGGGCCCTTCGGCCAAATCATGCAGGTCGTGAATCGGGTCCAGCCAGTAAGTTTCGTTCCACAATAGCGGGTCGTTGAGCGACAGGTCGCAAACCGTATCAGATGCCAGCCCGCAGCCGGGTAACGGCTGGATACATTGCGCCCGAATGAATGGCCCGGGCAAGCCGAGAAAGAGCAGGAAAGTAAAGATTCTGTTCATGAGATATTAAATGATTAATGAAAAATTCATCCGTTCAATATCGCAGCAAACGCCCCGAAAACTGTTGTGTTCCCAGGCCAAGCCGCCAGAAATAAACGCCCTCCCCGGGCAGTGCCTCCGCCGGAATCTCCAGTACCTGAAACCCCGCATCCAATTGTGAGTCAATGTCATACATCTTTCTGCCATTGCCGTCAAACACCGACAGCGTCGCCGCGGCAGGCGCATGCAGCGAAAGCGGAATCGAGGCGCCCGCGCGGGTCGGGTTGGGCTGCGCGGCAAAAACGACGGCCCCGTCTGTTGCCAAATTTTCCGGGCCGAATACCGGCAAAAGAACCCTTCGCGCGCCTTCGGCAGTGTAGAGTTCGGGTGGCAGGCGATCGGTCTCCACGCTAAGGACATCCCGAATATTAAGCGCCCGCCTGGCTTTTACACGCAGGGTGAACAAGGGCGCTTCCGGACGAACCGCCTGCGCTTCGGCAGCAAACCAGTTTGCCGCCAACCGCCCCGGCGACAAGCCGAAAGCCTCTTCGTCCATGCCCGGCAAAGCGCCGGGCAGCACCTGTTCGATGTCGAGTACAGCGGGATCGAAGCGCAAAGCCAGCTGGAAACCCAGCCAGTCGGCCGCTTCCGCAGCGCTGACCGGTATTTCGGCTACCTCCCCGGGCGCCATCACACGGTCGGGCAGCCAGATGCCGGCCGGCGTATTGACGTCGGGAATGACCGAGCAATTGAGATCACCGACTTTGACGCCATAGAAATCGAGCGTCTGTGTTTGCATAACGTTGAACACCCAAAAACTGTCCGGAAACGGTGCATCCATGAGCGGATAGGTAGGGTCGGTAAAAACCAGGTTCTGATCAAAAAAACGCCAGGAAGTATTGTTGGGCAGGGAATCGTAAATACCCAGGATCAGTTTGCGCAGCTCGACGATGTCGAAGGTGGTGACCGTGTTGGAGCGGTTGATGTCGGCGGCGATGATCTTGTAAGGCGAATCGAGCGGATCGACGCCCAGAATGTGTTTGCTCAGCAAGACCAGATCGAAAGTGCTGACGCCGTTGAGGTAGTCGTTGTTTTTGTGGAGCGTAAACACATAGTCGGCCGACAGCGGCAGCGCATTAAAAAATAAAAAGCAGCCCTGAAAACCGGTAAGGCCAAATAAGCCATAAGTGGGCAGGCCATTTGGAGGCGTTACGTGAGCATAAAAATTTACCTCTTCAATTTTTTGCTGTGTACAGGGCTCTGTTGTACAACAAATGATACCCGGCCCCGGCTCAACGCAATCGGCCGCAACGTCAACGACATGCAGTTTACTCAGGCATTGTGCCGTATTACCCGCTTTGTCTCTTGCCCAAACCTCGATATCAAGGGGCTCCGCGGTGATGTCGGAACATTGAAACCCAAGGTAATACTGGGGATTTCCGAACGTATCCGCGACCGGGAAGCCCGTCCCCGTCCCGGCAATCCGAATACCCAGATCGAGCAGGTTGTTGGCATAGGTCGATGTTGGCGGCGTGACATTGTCGGATGCTTGCTGCAGAAAACTACTTGCATAAACGTTGATAATTAGCCCTGCCAACACATGCGTCGATACCTGCGCCTTACACTCCAGCGTCGGCGCCTGGCAATCCCGCACCCAAAAGGCGCGCTCGCAGCTCGTCGTATCGCCGAGGCCGTTGGTCGCGATCCAGCGGATTGTGTGGCGCCCAAGGGGCAATTGCGGCAGGGCAAACGAATCGGGGTACACGGCCGAGTACCACTTCACGCGCGCCGACAGTCCACCGCCGGCTTCGGTACTGGTTTGCAGCACAAAATGCCATTTGAGGCTGTCGGGAATCGGCCGGGCATCGAAGCGCCGGGGCGTGCCGCCCGAGTAGTCCGGATTGGCGGCATTGCCGGTAAAAATGATGCCGTAGGGGGGAAGATTGTCGCTGTCGAGCACGGTCTCCTGCGATCCGTTGCCGTCGAGATCGAGGAACAGCAGGAAGCGAGGTTGCAGCACGGCGCCCGGACAGGTATCGGAAAGGCTGATGCTCAGATCGACGTTGCCTTCAGGGAGGTCCGAGACAAAATGTTGGGGATCGTACCACCCGTTGCCGCTCCACAGCAGCGGGTCATTTTCGTTCAGGACACAAACGGTGTCGGAGGGCGAATTGCAATTCAGGAGCAGCGCGCCGCACTGGGCGTCACATTTTTTGCCAAAACCCAATAAAAAAAGCGCCACGCCGGCGAGGCTGGAAAGAGGAATGTTCATGTGGGAAAGCGGGATTAATTGAAAAATGAACAGGAAAACGCCAGTCCGGCAGTATTGGCGCAATGGTGTGCAATTTAAGTTTTTGGCGGCAAACTGGCAAGAGGCGGCGGGCGCAGCCAGTGGCGGAAAGGATAAAAATTGTAGTGAGCCGCTTATTGTTCAAAAACGGTCCGTTGAAAATGATCGTTTTGCCAATTATGGACAGCAGGCAAATGTTTGTCGGTTTTTAATCAACCAACAAGGGGGTTCCGGCATTTTCTTTGGCAAAACACACCTGTTTCTTCATCATTAAAACGTCCTGATTATGACCATACGTTCAGTTTTGTTCGGCATAATAGCTGCCGGCGTCCTGATGTCGGCCGGCAGTTGCGCCGTGGTGCGGCAAGGGGAGGCCGGCGTAAAGCGCACTTTTGGAAAATACAGCGATCGCGTACACACCAGCGGTCTGCGTTTTTTCAATCCCTTTACTTCCACCTTTGTCAAGGTTTCCAGTCAAACAGAAAATATCGAAGTACAACTCGATATTCCTTCCAAAGAAGGGCTGACCATCCGGGCCGAGGTATCGATCCTGTACCACATCAAGATCAAATCGGCCCCCAACATCATGCGCAACATTGGCCTGAACTACGAGGAAACCGTTATTCTGCCGGTATTCCGCTCGGCGGTGGCTGATGTCAGTTCCAAGTATTTTGCCAAAGACATGCACTCCGGCAACCGCGGTGAGATCGAAATCGCCATTCGCGATTTGATGGCGAAAAACCTGGAAGACAAGGGGATCGTTGTAGAAAATGTATTGTTGAAAAGCATCCAGCTGCCGCGCAGTCTGGCCAAAGCGATCGAAGACAAACTGGAGGCGGAACAACAGGCTCAACGCATGGAATTTGTGCTGCAACAGGAGCAGCGCGAGGCCGAACGCCGTCGTATCGAAGCCAAAGGCGTGAGCGACGCCAACCAGATCATTTCTGCCGGCCTGACGCCCCAGGTGCTGCAATACAAAGCCATCGAAGCCTGGCTGACCCTCTCTCAATCGCCGAATGCCAAAGTGATTATGGGCAACGGGCAAGTGCCGGTCATGGTCAGTCCGCCCGAAACGGCGCCTGCAAGCGGCGGGCAATAACCCTTGGCTGGAAAAACGAGAGGAGCGACCCGCACAACGGATCGCTCCTCTTTTTATGTCCGGTTGGGTTCGGAATTAGCGTCCCATGACCTGTTTCACGGTCAGGCCGATCTGGGCCGGGCTGTTCACCACGGTGATGCCATTTTCCTGCATGATCGCCATTTTTGCGGCAGCTGTGTCTTCCGCACCGCCGACGATGGCGCCTGCGTGGCCCATTTTGCGGCCTTTCGGCGCTGTTTGGCCGGCGATAAAACCGATGACCGGTTTTTTGTTGCCGTTGGCGCGAATCCAGCGGGCGGCTTCCGCTTCGAGGCCGCCGCCGATTTCACCGATCATGACGATGCCCTCTGTTTCGGGGTCGTTCATAAAAAGTTCGATGGCTTCGCGGGTGGTGGTGCCGATGATCGGGTCGCCGCCGATACCGATGGCCGTGGTGATCCCCAGGCCGGCTTTGGCGATCTGATCGGCAGCCTCATAGGTCAGCGTGCCGGATTTGGATACCAGACCGATCGGGCCGCGTTTGAACACAAAACCGGGCATGATACCCACTTTGGCTTCGTCGGGGGTGATGATGCCCGGGCAGTTGGGACCGATCAGGCGGCAACCTTTATCGCTGATGTAGGCTTTGGCGCGCACCATATCCTGCACAGGAATGCCCTCCGTGATGGCAACGATGACCTGAATACCCGCCTGGGCGGCTTCGATAATGGCATCGGCGGCAAAAGCCGGCGGCACAAAGATGATGGAAGTATCGGCGCCCGTCGATTTGACGGCGTGTTCAACAGTGTTGAACACCGGTCGGTCGAGGTGCGTCTGACCGCCTTTTCCGGGGGTTACGCCACCGACGACATTGGTGCCGTAGGCGATCATTTGTTCGGCATGGAAGGTGCCTTCTTTTCCCGTAAATCCCTGCACAAGGATGCGGGATTGCTTATTGACTAATACAGACATGCTGTTGTAGTGGAGAATTAAGTAATGAGTTGGTCAGGTCGGTAAAATGCTTATCAAAACAGTAGGGCGAATGTTCAGATTCGCCCTACTGAAAGTTATTTATCCCGAATGATGAACACGTCTTCGTCGCCTTTTCGCATGAAATAGTGTTCACGGGCATATTTTTCTTTGGTCAGTTCAAAATCTTCGGCTTCTTCACGGGCTTCCTGGATCTTTTGCTGATAGTACGCCCGGTCTGCTTCAAGTTTCTGCTGGGCGCGGTACAGGCGATATTGCGTCCACAAACTGTGTTTGTCGAGGAATATGAGTACGAAGAAGAAGACCACCAGGGTGAGGTAGTACTTGTTCTGCAAGGGAGCCGGTAATTTCTGCCAGAGCGCCTGCCAGGGATTGGAAGAGATAGCCATGATTCTCTTGAAATGCTGCCTCAAAAGTAGGCGCTTTTCAGCAAAAAATCGCGGAGCCCGACAAAACTTCCTGACAGGAGGTCATCAGGCCGATTGATCGACGATCTCGCACAAACGCGTGAAGATATTGTCTATTTCCCCGACGCCGTTGATGCTGTGGCTTTTGGCCTGTCGGTCGTAGTAGTCGTACACAGGAGTGGTTTCGCTCTTGTACACGGCAATACGGTTGCGAATGATGGTCTCATCGTTGTCATCAGGCCGGCCCGAGCTGGCGCCACGCAGTTTGATACGGTGCACGATTTCGTCGTCATCCACCTGCAAGGCCATTAGGCAACGGATATCGGTATTTTTCTCGGTCAGAAACTTGTCGAGGGCCTGCGCCTGGGGGATCGTGCGCGGAAATCCGTCGAAAATAAAGCCGTTGGCGTCAGGATGGGCTTCCACCTTGTTGCGCAGCATGCCAATGGTTACTTCATCGGGGACGAGTTCACCCTTTGCCATATAGGCCTTCGCCTGTTGTCCCAGCGGCGTGTCATTGCTCATTTCATAGCGAAACAAATCGCCGGTACTGATGTGGACAAGGCGGTATTTCTCTACCAGGCGGGCGGCCTGCGTTCCTTTTCCGGAACCGGGCGGACCAAACAAAATCAGGTTAATCATATACTGGATTTTTCCGAAAAGCTTCGCAAAATTAGACGGTGCTGTCGGGAAGCTGAAATTTTTCAAAATCGAAGTTTCGCTCAGTTCATTATTCCAACCGTCTTGCTTTTTTCAATTTTTTAATTCAAAATTTTTATAAATATAAAATTTATTTCTGTATTAAAGAAAAGAACCTCGCTTGCCGGCTTTTAAAAATCAAGATATCGGTAGCGCTCGCCGTATTGTTCTATCCACTTCAGGAGGCGGGTTGCATCGTCTGCGTGAAATAGTTCGGTGCCCGATCCCATGGTAGCCGCGGTGCCGCACGCGACCCCCCACTGGGCCATTTCCCGCAGTGTTTTTTGCTGACTGAGTGCCCAGACCATGCCCGCCACCATACTATCGCCGGCGCCTACGGTCGTGCGTTTTTCGACAGTCGGGGCAGGAATGTGCTCGAATCCGGATGATGTTGCCAGCAAGGCGCCGCGTGCGCCGAGCGACACGACCACTACCTCGCACATTCCTTTGTGAATAATGGCCAATGCAGCATCGTCTACCTGATTCATTTCCAGTTTGGACACGCCCGCAAGCGCGCTGAGCTCTGCGAGGTTGGGTTTTAACAAATACAGCCCTTCATCGGCTGCTGCTTTCAGGGCAGCGCCGGAAGTATCCAGTACGAACCGGGCGCCGATTTCCTTTGCAAACTGCGCGACACGTTCGTAATAGGTTTCCGGCAAACCGGGCGGCAAACTGCCGCTGGCAACCAGCCAGTCGGGGCGCAGGCCGGCTATCCGTTGCAGGCAGGCTTCTGCCTCCGACAAGCTGATTTCAGCGCCTGGCGGCGTAAACCGGTACTGGTGGTTGGTGCTGGTCTCGCGAACAGCATAACTTTCGCGGGTTTCGCTGGCGATGCCGATGACTTCCGTAGTGATTCCGGCTTGTGTCAGTAGTTCGCGCAAGCGCGCGCCATTGGCCCCGCCCGCCGGAAATACGGCCGTACTGGTGCCGCCCAGGCGTTGAATGCCTTTCGAAACATTGATGCCTCCGCCTCCGGCGTCGAGGCGGACGGCGGAGCAGCGAAGTTTGGCCTCCGGCACAAGGCGTTCGACCTCCATACTTTTGTCGAGGGCCGGGTTGAGGGTAAGCGTCGCGATTTTCACTGTAAAAGGTGTTTGTGTATCAAAACTGGAAAGTAATGCATTTGTTTCAAGCTTCGCCTATGCATATCGATCGTCTGGATGAGCAAAATTTAAAAACAGCCGTTGACTGGCTGGCAACGCGCGATGAAGCCCTGGAAAAGGTTTTCAAACTGTACGGTTATCCGCCGCTTTGGGCTCGCACGCCTTCATTTTCCACACTGGTGCACATTATTCTCGAGCAACAGGTCTCGCTGGCTTCCGCCAATGCGGCGTTTAATCGGCTCGGGGAATATTTGGGCGACATCACACCGGGTAATTTGCTGGCGCTTGACGATCCTGCGCTGCGGCAAATCGGTTTCAGCCGGCAAAAAACGCAATATGTGCGAGACCTGGCGCATCATCTGGTTGATGGTCGCCTTGATCTGGACGCACTTGTCCAGGCTTCCGACGAGGCCGTGCGGCATGCGCTGACCCGTGTTAAGGGAGTCGGCGTTTGGACGGCAGATATTTACCTGTCCGAATGCCTGTTGCGGCCCGACATTTTGCCCAAGGGTGATATCGCCATGCTGGAGGCATTTCGCGTTTTAAAAGGTCTGCCTCAGCGCCCATTGCATCCCGAATTTGAGCAAAGAACCGCTCACTGGAGGCCGTTTCGAAGTGTGGGTACACGTATGTTGTGGCATTTTTACCTTTGTGAGCGAAAAAAACACGCGGCACCTCATGGCTGATTATTTTAGTAACAAACGAATCTGGATTACAGGCGCTTCATCGGGTATCGGCGAAGCCCTCTCCAAAGCCTTCGCCCGGCATGGCGCTCACCTCATTCTTTCGGCCCGCAACGAAACCGAGTTGAACAGGGTTGCCGCTTTGTGCCAGGAGGCCGGGGCGGCGTCTGTATTAATCAGGGTGCTTGATCTGGCTCGACACGACAGCATCGCTCCCGCGGTCGAAGAGGTGCTCCGTCAAACAGGGAAAATAGATATCCTGATCAACAACGGGGGCGTATCTCAACGTGCACGGGCGCTGGACACACGTCTCGACGTCGACAAACGCCTGATGGATGTCAATTACTTCGGTACCGTTGCGCTGACCAAAGCGGTTTTACCCAGCATGCTCACGCATCAGTTGGGCCACATCGCGACGATCACCAGCCTTACCGGTAAATTCGGATCACCGTTGCGCTCTTCTTACGCCGCTTCCAAACATGCCTTGCACGGCTTTTTCGATAGCTTGCGTGCCGAGTTGGCACAAACACCTGTCAAGATCACGCTTATTTGCCCGGGATTTATCCGAACCAATGTGAGCATCAACGCACTTACAGGAAGCGGCAACTCTCAGGGCACCATGGACGAGGCTACGGGAAAAGGCATGGATCCTGAAGTACTTGCACAAAAGATCTTGCGCGCCATTGAGACGGGTAAAGAGGAGGTGTACTTCGGCGGCAAGGAAGTGCTCGGGGTTTATCTCAAGAGATTTTTCCCGGCCTATTTCTCCCGATTGATCAGTAAAACAAAGGTTGTTTGATCAGACCCGGGTTGTTGCCAAAAGCCGTTTGATGCTGTATCTGCCGCTGCCTTTGCCTGTCAGCATTAATAACCCGCCGATGATAGCCAGATCGCGCATAAACAGTACGCTTTGCAGGCGTATGTGTTCTGCATCGGCATTCCAGAAATCATGGACCATAAATGTCACCGGCGCCCAGTACAACAACAACAACACAGCGCCCAGGGTCGATCTGTAGCCGGTCAGGACCATTAGTCCGCCACATAGCAACAAAAAAATAGCGCCATAAAGGAGAAAATCCTGATTCCAGGTTACTCCGAATTGGGTCATGGTCTCTTTGGTTTTGTCAAAAAACAGTATGGAGTCTATCGCCTCGAAAAGAAAGGTCGCCGACAAGAATATCCGGCCGACTAAGTCAATTATATCACGCATATAGTGGATGCAGTTCAGGTTTTATGCTCACAGGGACCTGCGAATGTAGCGTCTATTTTGGCCATATTCCGGATTAAGTGCTTTCCCCCGGCTTGGATCGGTTTATTTCAATAAAAAAGCCCCCCTCCATCTTATGGAGAGAGGCCATCCCAAAAACCGATTTTAAAGTATGTTAAAATCGGTACCTGGCGATATGATCTACGACAGGCTCGTGTCGCATGTTATCTCTGTGTAAAAAACGATAAAGGAAATGTCTTTCCGAAGGTTTTCAACAAGAGGGAGGGTTGAGCGCTCTGCCTAAGGCAAAGCGCTCAATTTCCCTTATGGTGAAAATTACTTGGTCTGGATCATTTTCTTCGTCGCGCTGTCCGTAGCCGTTTCCAGTTTGTAGTACAGCACGCCCGTCGTGTTCAGCATGGCGCGATCCAGCGAGATGGCGTTGTAGCCTTTCGTGAAGTCGCCTTTCTGCGTGAACAGTACGCGGCCCGTTTCGTCGTACACCGTCAGCGTAGCCGTAGCAGCAACCGGCAGGTGGAAGCCCACCATCGTGCGGCCTACCCACGGGTTCGGCTGGTTTTGGTACAACTCGAAGCCAACACCGGCGATCGTGTTGCCCGAGAAGCGCAGCGCGACTTCCAGGTTCTGACCGTTGGCATTGTAAGCTTCGGCGCGCGTGATGCGGCTCGACAGTTGCAGCATTTCGCTCAACTTGCCGGCTTTGTCGGCGCGGAATTTCACCGTGAACTCACCAGCGCCGTCGATCGACGTCGTCAGGGCGTCAGCGAACACACCGAAGTTGTCGGCGCTCACTTTGTCACCCTTCACGATATCAGCAACCGTCAGGCCGTTGAGGTTCATCGTGAACTGGAAGCCTTGTACTTGCTCGGCCGTGCGGAACGTCACGTCGAACACTTCACCTGCTTTCACGTCGCGGTCTTCCACGTCGAGCAGCAGCGTGCCGGCCGTGCGGTCTTCGGCTTGCTGGTTGGCATTGGCGATCACAGAACCGTTCAGGTCACCAATCTTGATGCCCGTGAAGTCGTCGTCCGACTGGCTGGCTTGTGCGTTGCCAAGGCTGATGTTTTCCGAGAACGGTACCGAAGCAAACGGATTGCTCGGGTTGGCGAACTGGAAGCCTTTGTCAATGAAGCGCCAGGAGGTGTTGTTCGGCAGTTCCGTGTAGATACCCAGGATCAACTTGCGCAGTTCAACAATGTCGAACGTCGTCACCGAGTTCGATTTGTTCACGTCGGCAGCGATGATCTTGTACGGCGAGTTCAGCGGCTCGATGCCCAGGATGTGCTTGGACATCAGCACCAGGTCGAACGTCGATACACCGTTCATCGGGTTGTCGTCTTTCACCGGCGTTACCGTGTAGTCGGTCGACAGCGGCAGGTAGTTCGAGAACAGGTACTGACCGGCGTTGTCGGAGATGCCAAGGGCATTGATCGACGGCAGACCGTTCGGAGGCGTGCCAGCCAGTTCTACCTGTGCGTCTTCTACACCCTGGTTACCAGCCAACGGCTCGGTTTTCAGCGCACCCGAAACAGAGATCGGGTTGCCACCGCAGTTGTTGAACGGATCCTGGATGATCACATACGTTTCGCAGTATGCAGCGTTGCCGGCGGCATCCTGTGCCCACAACTCTACCGGTTGCGTGCCCACTTCGTCGCACGTGAACGTCACATTCGTGATCGGCTGGCCAAAGGCGTCAACAGGGAAGCCCGTGCCCTGACCCGACTTGCGGATCGCGTATTTCAACTGGTTGCCCGGCGTGTAAGGCGTCGGAGGCGTGCAGTTGTCTTCGGCGTATTGCAGGAAGTCCGTGGCCCACAGCGTTACCATGCCCGTCGGCATGATGTTCACGCTCAGACCATTGAAGCATACCACCGTCGGCGCTTTGCAGTCTTTCACTACGAACGTGTATTCGCATACCGACTGGTTGCCGCAACCGTCCGAAATGATCCACTTGATCTTGTGCGTGCCGTAGGGCAGTTCAGGTACCACACCGTCAACCGACGTGTTCGTCGAGTTGGCCTGGGCGGCCTGCGTATCCCAGCGGACATAAGCCGTTACGTTGTTGCCAGATTTCACGCGGTCGATTGCGAAGCGGTACTTCTGGTTCGTCGGTACACCGCGCTCGTCGAAGGCGCGCGGCGTGCCACCCGAGAAGTTCGGGTTCGAGGCGTTGCCGTAGTATACGTTGTTGATGCCAGGCAGGTTGGTCGAGGAAACTACCGTCTCCATCACACCGTCGCCGTCCAGGTCAAGGAACAACAGGTATTCGATGTTGATGTTGGCTTCGAGCATGCGTCGGTTGCCGTTACGTTCAGGTCGGTCGGACCTTCGCACAGGTCGTGCTGGCCGATCACGCCGTCCCACCAGTACATTTCATTCCACAACTGCGGGTTGTTCACCGTCAGGTCGCAGAATTCAACCGGGCTGGCCGGGCAGTTCGCCGTCGGCGCTTGCGTGTCGATCACTTTGATGATCTGCTTGTACACGAAGCAGTTGTTGTTGGCGATGCTCGGGATCGTCGTGCCGTTGTACGTGCCACCCGTGTAGAACACCGAGTAGTTCGTTGCCTGGGCGTCGCTCGGGTTCACCTTGATGTTCGACGGAGCCCACGGAGCCGGCGTACCGGGCGCCGATACGATCGGGCCGGGCAGGTTCTGCGTGCTGTTCGTCACAGGGTTCGGGTTCGGGTTCGGTACATACACGCACGGAAGGTTCGTGTTGTACGTGCACCAGTTGATGATCGTCCACGTCCGCTCGATCTTGAAGCATGCGTCCGGTACGACCGTGAACACTTCGTCTTCGAACGATACACCCAGCAGTTCGCAGTCTTCGCCGAAGAACGTCGGCTCGCCGTAGTTGCCCGTACCGTCGCATACCGTCACGATCACGTCGTTCGGGAAACGCACGAAGTAGTCCTGTTCGTAGTTCACGAACACGCGCTGCGTGCACTGGCTCGAGAAGCCGTGGCAGTCGTAAGCGCGGAACGTGCGCGTGATCGTACCGCGGTTGCACACCGTGTCGAACAGCGAGTAGTTGGCGCTGTGCGTCAAACCGCACTGGCCTTGATATACTTTCGAAGTGTCGAGGCAGCAGTTGTCGTAAGGCGTAGCTTTGCCGTAAGCCCACAGGCTCGGGTCGAAGTTCTCGCACGATACCGTCGTGTTCGCCGGAGGCGTGCACACCGGTTTGATCTTGTCTTGTACTTCAACCTGGATCATGCACTGGTTCGATACCGGGGTGCCGTCCGGACCAACAACGAAGTTGCCGTTGTAGTCCAACTGGTAAGCCGTCAGGATCACCGTCTGCGTCGTACCGACTTCGCAGCAGTAGAATTTGATCGAGTCGCCTTCTGCCGTTGCGCGTTCGAATCTCGCTCGGGAAATCCGGGAAGAAGTCTGCGCAGTTCGGGTGACCGTTCGTCGAGTTCAGACCCTGGATGCAATCGCTGTAATCCGGACCCATACGCTGGATCGTCAACTTGATGTTACCGCAGTTGTCGAACGAACCGCTGTCAAACGAGGAGCTTTTACCCACGTCACACCAGCGCCGGAGCATGCGTCCAGTGCAGCCGGTTGACCGTTCGGGCCCGCAGGGCCGTAGCAGTCGAACGGATCGTCAACGTTGATCGCTACCGTCGTGAATCCCTGGCAAGCCACTTGCGGCGGCGTGTAGTCACGTACCGTCAGGCGGAACGAGCACGAAGAGGTGTTGCCACAGTTGTCTTCGGCTACGTAGATCACCGTGTGCGTACCCAGCGGCAAGCACGGCGTCCAGCCGAAGTTGCCCAGCGTATCCAGATCCCAGTAGTTGTTGGCCGGGAAGTCCTGCAGTTGGCCTCCGATCTGGTACATACCAGTTTGCTCGTTGGTCTGCGGGTCAAACGTGATGATCATGCCGCTGATGTTGTCGATCCGCGAGCAGTTGTCTTCGATGATCACGTCGGGCAGGTTCGTCGAACCGCAGCATACGAACGGATCAGTCGAGATCGTGATGTTGGCCGGGCAGTCGAATGACGGACCTTGATCGTCGAGTACTTTGATGATCTGGTTGTATTCGAAACCGTCGCCAATGCACCAGTCGATGATCGACCAGCGGCGGCGGATTTTGTACGTACCGTCGCATACATCCAGCACTACGTCTTCGTATGTCCAGTTGATCGAGCAGCCGGAGGGCTGACCGAACACGTGGGGCCATCCTTGTGCGCCCGTACCTTCGATCCAGTCAGGAGTCGGGTAGGCGTTGTCGGTGCAGTGGAAAGCAGGAGCGTCGATATCATCGTAGTCGGACGGAAGTACAACGTCGATGAGGGTCGGGCGGAGCAGGTTGATGGTCTGCAGGCAGGTCGAGGTGTTGCCGTAACCGTCTTTTGCAGTCCATTTGCGGTTGATCGTAGCGGTCAGACCCGAAGCGCAGTTTTGCGGAACTTGCGTGTCGATGTAGGTCAGCGTTACGTCAGAGCAGTTGTCGAGCTGAGGCGTACCACCACCGGCGGGCACAATGTAGGTGTTGGCGCTGTTGCCGGAGAATACGTCAACGTTGTAGGTCAGACCGTTCGGGAAGCCGGCGGTGAAGGAGCCGGTCATGTTGATGTACAGTTCAGCGATATCAACCGTGATGGATTGACCGAAGCCGAAGTTGTCAACGTTGCTGATCGTTACCGGCCATACGCCTTGAGCGTTTTCGCCGTCAAACACGTTGAGCGGGTCGAAGCCAAACAACGGCATGATGTTCATGTTGAGGTCGGCGTAGATGTCAACGCAGAGAGCGGAATTGATACCTTCGTCGTCGAAGCGCGTGAAGAGCGGGCCAACGAGGTTGCAACCGCCGAGGCCGTCCCATACAACGCTGGAAGTAGCAGCCGGGCTGTTGATGTCAATTTTCGTATTCCAGTAGAGGGCGTTGGTGATTTTGGTGCGGAAGTCAACATCGTTAACGGTAGCATTTACCGGAACGTTGATGTTGAACGTGTAGCTATCGCCAGGAGCGATGGTTTGCGAAACATCCGAAGCAGCAAACTTGAGCGTCAGCGTAGCGGATTGGCTGTATTCCGGAGCGAAGCTCGGGAAGTTGCAGGGCAGCAGTACGGTCGGGCAGTCGAGAACCGGAGCGAGTTTGTCTTCGATTTTCACGTTACCCCAGCATTTGTTGCCGGTGTCGGGGTCGGTTACGCGAACCTGGTAGGTTTTACCAACGTCGCTGGGGCCGAATACAGCCGGGAGCCACGGGCCGTTACCAAACGGAGCCGTTTTGTCCACTTCAACAATGTAGTCGTCGTAGCAGTGGTACGGGCCGCCTTCGAGTACGTCGTCGGCGCCGAGCACGTGCGAGCAGTTTTGGTCGAGCGAAACATACACGAGGTCGTTGCAAACCAGAGCAGAGATCGGGTTCGGAAATTCTTTCACGATAACGTCGAAGCAGCAGGACTGGTCGTCGTTAACCGGGTCGTTATCCGGGAAGTCGATTTCGAAGCAGTTGGTCGTCGTACCGATCGGGAACCACGAGCCGCTTTCCAGACCGCTGACAAGTACCGGAACAGCCGGAACCACCGAGCCAACTACGAAGTTGGAAACAGTGATCGTGCACGGGCCGCCGAAAGCGTCTTGCGTGTTGGCAGCCATAGCGAAACGCTGGCCGGGGAGGAGGTGTACGGAGTAGGAACCGCTTTGGTTGTTGGCGCCGTTGTTGTTGGTCAGCGTCGTCCAGTTACCTACCTGGTTACCGAAGTTATTGTTCGAGAAATTGTTGTTGGCACTGCCAACCAACACCACGAAGCGATCCCAGAAGGCGCCGTCGTTGGTGGTGTAAGTCCAGTCGAAAGACAGGTCGGTTTCCGTCAGTACCGTCCATTCTACACCATAGAAGTAGTAGTAGATCGGGCCGGGCTGCGAGAAGTCAGCCGACTGCATAACGAACTGGGTGGGCGGGTTGGCGGCATTGAACACCAATTCCGGAGCGTTGTTGGTAAACGGAGTGGGCGGGTTGGTGAAAATGCCGTTGCCGTTTTGGTAGTAGTTGATGGCGCTCGGAGCGTATTCGCCCTGGAAGCCGATGGTTTGGTTGCTGATGAAGCAATCACCCGTCGTCTGAACGTCATAGTTGACATAAGCACCGCAAGCACCCGGGTCAAGGTTGACCGTGATGTTATTCGGGCAGGTCATGATACAGGGAACCGGGGGAGCAACCGTGGTGATTTCAACCGTTACCGAGCTGAAAGAACCCACGTCACCAGCGGCGCAGTCGCCAACACCGATCGTCCAGGTGCCGTTGTAGGGGGCATAAGCCGTACCCAGAGCGGTGATCATGGAAGCGAAGGTGGTGTAGGGCGATACGATGGAGCCTTTGTTCGGCTGCCACTGGCTGGTGCCCGTGAGGGTTACGCCGCTGCTGCCCATGTTTTCAGCACTGTTGGCAGCCGCGTCATCATACTGGATGATGGCGTTGCTGATGTCGGTGCTGTAACCGCAGCAGGAGGTGCCGTTATCAGCGGGCTCAGCAAGGCCGGCCTGGCTTTGCAGACCGAAAACCTGGGCGCCGGGAAGTTGTACCTTCATAACGAGGTCACCCGTCCAGGTGTGCGAAAGCGTATTAACAAATACGCGCACGTTGCTGATCGTTTGGCCGGCAGGCAGCGAAGCGGTGTTTACGTTCACCGTTTTGGTAGCCATGGAGGCAAACGTGCCGTTGTAGCCATTGTCCGGAATGGTTTGGCTGGCTACAGCCGAGGTAAATGTGGTGACAGTCTGACCAAAGGAAGCGGCCAACCCCACCAGAAGGAAAACCGGCAGGAGTGATGCCGCTTTCCAACAGTTAAGCGTAGTTTTTAACATTCTCATGAGACTACGATTTAAAAATTTGTCTTGAAGAAATAAAAAAAGGGAACCACTTCAATTACTGCGTAAGCAAGTCTTTCACATAATTGTACGTAGTGTTCAACACCGACGGGTTGCGGCCGTTGAGTTGCTGGGTCATCCAGCTGTAGGTGTACTCGATGGCCGGACCGGTTTGGGAACCTTGCTTGAGCTGGTTCTTCACGTCGATCAGGTAATCGATCTTGATGTTAACGGCAACCGTAGCATTGGTAACCGTGCGGCTCGGAGCGCCAGTTGCAGGTTGCAACGTGCCGTTCGAGGTAGGGGGCGTGGGATTTTTGAGAGCTGCCAGCGTCTGGTCGATCTTAGTGATCGCCTGTGCAGGCGACATGTAAGATTGAGCCGAAGCGCTCGAAATCCCCATGAAAGTCATGAAAGCCAGCACAGCCAGCATTTGCATGACGCGAATTGAACTCATTCTTTTCATGATGTTAAGAAATAGTTGATGAAAAATGGTGAAAATTTTTATTTTATTTCCGATCACTCGGACGGAACTAATATGCGATATTGGAAAGGTCAAGGTGCGTATGGAACATAAAAAAAGTATTGATAGCAGGGCAGCACCCGTGCAGTCAATACTTTATTGCAAAACCGTATGGCGAAAACAACAACTGGTAGCAGTTTTTTTCATGAGATTAAAGAAGGACTCAGAGAAGGCTTTTGCCTATTTGGATTAACTAAATCGGTTGACTGACGTATATATCGATCCGGTAGCCGGATGTACGAACAAATCAAGGGACAGAAAAAGCGTTCTGTCAATCAGTTGGGTAACAAATAGAGCGAGGGGGAATTTTGCCTTAGAGTCCGGGCGAGAATTCTGACGCGAACAGGAGAATGCGTTCCAGCGTCTTTCGCTCATGAGATTATTACGGATTAAGTTTTCAGACCGGATTTCTGTCGAAAACGTGCACAAATATACGTGCCTCTTGGAAATCGGTTGCATGTAAAATGATTTTTTTTTCAGAAAAAAGAACCGGTAGCCTGTATTGAGGGAACGGTTTTTTTATGTGACTTAAAAAGACAAAAACCGTTCCAAATACCAGCGAACCCTGAACTTTTCTTCCAAAAAAAGTTCGCTCTGCTCCCAGATTACGTCTCCTTCCCCGTCGCTTCCGGACTGACGCGCCGGCAAATCGCCCCCGGACACCCCCGTACGCGCTTCATGGCCAGCCCCAAAGCTCAAGACTGGATTGGTAGAATTATTGACATCTCCGATTTTGATACCGATGAACTGCGCCGAATCGGGCATTCCCGAAAGGCTGTCCAAATGGATGGTTTCGGGAAAGGGCGCCGAAAAGGGATTGTTCGCATCGGGGAAAACATATTCCGCCGCAACAAATCGCCAGGACGTATTCCCATCCAGCGTATCACTTACCCCCAGCAGCAATTTCCGCAACAACACGATGTCGAACGTGGTGATCGAATTCGAATGATTCGCATCGGCGGCAATCATTTTGTAAGGCGACGCGAGCGGCTGGATACCCAGAATGTGTTTGGAGATGAGCGCAAGATCGAAGGTCGAAACCCCATTGGTCCAGTCGTCGCTGAAATGCGGGCGCAGTGCGGATGGTTGATCGGGTAAATTGTCAAATTCAAACTTCCCCGCATCATCGGACAACACCTGCTGCTGCACCACTCCCTGTTGAAGATCGACTGGCGCATTCGACACCGGAATTTGCTGCTCCGTCCGGATAGTTCCTATTATACTATAGGTGTCGACGCCCGGGCAAACGCCCGGAGGCGCCTGCACCGACACCTGTGCCTGGCAGGCCGCAACATTGCCGGCAGCATCCGTGGCCGTTACGAGGACGGTCTGCGGACCGGTCTGCGTACAATTGAATGCCGCGGGGCTGACAGTCAGGGCAATGGAAGCCGCGGGCGTACAATTGTCGGACAAGGCGGCGACCAAACCATTCGGCGTCAGGAGCGCCTCTCCGTCGGAGCCAAGCACCAGCGTCACGTTGTTCAGGCAATTGAGCAGCGGGGCGATTTGATCGCGCACCTGGATGGTCAGTGTTTGTTGCGTACTGTTGCCGCAGGCATCCGTAGCCGTAAAGACGACCTGGTGCGTTCCCACCGGGTAGGTCCCGCTGGCGTCGCTGCCGGCATTGACGGCATAAGGGCTGTTGTGTGAAATAACCACCGACGAACTGCAATCGGTTGCCACTGCCGGCAACAAGGGTACCCAGGCCGAGCAGGCGCCCTGAGGCGCATCCACAATTTGATTGGCAGGAATGCCAAGCACGGGCGCGCTGTGGTCTTCGATGGTGAGCAATTGGGTATGCTCCCAGATACCCGTTGAGCCGCCGTTGTAAGTACACCAGTCGATTACCTTCCAGCTTCGCAAAATACTGAAACAGGCCGGGGCGGGCGGCGTTGCAAAAACCTGATCCGTGTACGTCACCGAAACGGGCGAACACGATTGCCCACCGATGGCGGGCTGACCGGTCGAGGCGGGCAGCAGATCGGCGGTGGCTGCACAGTTGCCGATCGTTTTGTTGGGCGGAAACCCGACGGTAATCGTGCTCAGGGTTTGAATGACGATCTGTTGAACGCAGGTACGCGTATTGCCCGCGACGTCGACAGCGGTCCAGCTGCGCTGAACGGAGCCGGCTCCGCAAGCATTTAAATTTACAATATCTTGATAAACAATATTTTGCAGGGTGCAATTATCGCTCGCTTGCGCCTGGCCGGTGTGTTGGGGTGACAGATCGGCATCCGTGCAATTGAGGGTGATAGCGGCCGGACAATTGAGCGTCGGCTTGATAAAGTCGCGCACGGTGACATCCACGATGCAAAAATTCTCGAGCCCGACGCCATCTGTGGCCCGCAGGTAAACCTGTATTGGCGTGCCAATATCCGCACAGTTCACCTGCACTATCGGCGTAAAAACCTCTCCGTCACGGCTCACTTCAAGCAACAGCGCGCTGCAGTTGTCCCAACTGCCCGCATCGAGGGTGGCCGGCAAAACGTAGCCGGTTCCGCTGGCGGAAATAGCCACCTGCACTTCGCCGGTGCATATCACCTGGGGCGGATCGTCATCGAGCAGGGTAACCCGTGCAGTAGCCGTGGCAGTATTGCCGCAAGCGTCTGTGGCGGTGTAGGTCGCCACGTGCTGGCCGTCAGGTACGAGAAACGGACCGAATCCGTTGCCATAAGCCCAGGACGCCTGTACGGTCACGGCGGAACAGTCGTCACTTGCCGTTGCGGGTGGCAAACTCACCCAGCCGGAGCAATTGAGATCGGTCGTCCCGACCGTAAAATCGTCGGGCGGCGTAATCGTGGGCGGAACAAGGTCCTGCACCTTGATGACCTGTATATGCTGTATCGAGCCGGACCCGCAAAAATCGCTGACGGTCCAGGTTCGCAATACCGTATAACTTCCTGTTCCACAATTATTTATAACCTGATCGCTCTTGAATGCCGCCAGGTCGCAATTGCTCCCGGCTTCGATGACCTGTCCTTCGATGCTGGGTGCGCCGGTGAGCGACAGGTCGTAGGGATCCTGTCCGCAATTCAGCGGCGCAGACTGAAACCCGTCGAGATCAGGCGGGAAACTCACGTCCTGGAGTTCGGCTTTTTTGATCCATATCTGTTGCAGGCAGGTACTGCTGTTGCCGCTTGCGTCGCTTGCCTGCCAGCTGCGGTCGATGCGAGCCGTAACGGCCTGCCCCCCGGCTGTGGCGTTGCAGGGGAGATCGGTAAACTGATCGGTGTAGGAGGCGGATATCGACGAAGCTGGCGTGCAGTTATCGGTCATGGCCGGCTGACCGATCAGTGCAGGGGCGGGGTCCTGGGTACACAAAATAAATTTGTTGGAGCAACTGAGCTGAGGAGGCAGATAATCGCGCACTTCGAGGGTTCCGGAGCAGGTGTTGCCGGTTGCCGCATGTTCGAGCACCACGGTAATGGTTTGTCCCAGGTAATCGCAGGTAAGCGGATTGGGCGCGGGTTCGTTGTTTTCGTCAAAGAGGGAAATGGAAATCGTACCGGGGCAAAAGGTGGGAGCCGTAGGAGCAATGAGTTGCGCTGTGATGAGCGCTTGCCCGACACCGTTCAGCGCGACATTAAGGTTTGATTTGCAGATCAATGCGCAGCTTTGAGCGTTGGCGGCCAACGCAAAAACGGCCAACCCGACGGTTAACCAGACGCGAAACAAACGTTTCTGCAAACAGCAGCTGAGGTAATCGGACATGGGCAGAGGAGACGGATTAACGGATTAAAAGGCGCAATTCACGCGCAAAATTAGTGCCAGCCCCGCCGGAGTTTCGTTAAAGTTCGTAAACGGTCTTTTTTAAAAAGGAATGGTCAGAAGCCCGTCGCTCAGACAATTTCGCCGTCGGCCATGATCTCAAGGTCATACGTAACCGAAGTGGAGGGGTCAAAAAAGTCGTCGCCGCCGCTCGATTCGCCTTCCGCGATAAAAATCACCCAGTCTTCGTCGATTGTAGCCACGGCTCGGCGGACTTTTTCGTCCACCACCCGCGTAAATGCCACCACACGGCGCCCGATCAACTCGCCTTTCAGCGTAAACGTGGCCAGCACGTACTCATAATTCAGCAACCCGGCCCGCCACCACACCAAGGCGACAAAACTGTCGGTATCCTCTATCGAAAAACAGGGTACATATTCCGTAAACTCGTCGTCCGGGACGCCTGACACATCGGTAGGAAGAATAAACTGTTCAACCAGGCCCAGCGGAAGCGGCTCATTTTCAGTGCTAAAGGTATGGTGTGTATCTTCTCCCAGGGTGACCGGCATGTTTACCGGCGGAAACTTGGCGACGAAGTCGGGAAATGAAAAGTTCATGCGTTAAATGAAAGTGGTTGACCATTGAATACCTGCCCTGATACCTGTGAGGGCGGGGCAAAGTTGAGGCATTTCCGCCGAAATCAGCCATGCCTGGCCAGATTTGAACAGGATCTGCCATAATTCAACTAAACTTAAAATTGTGCCAGTTTCGGCAGCGCTGTTTTCGCTTAATTTTACAAAGCGTAAAACAAGCGGCCCATCCGATCAGGATGCAGAAGGTTTTTATCGTCGAATCTGACCCGAAATCTTGCAAACAGCTTGTTTACAGTCGATTATGAAAACGATACCGACCCAACACGACAACGGCGCGGCAGCACAAATCGAGCGAATGCGCCGCATGTACCGTCGATATGCCCCCGGCTACGACGCGACGCGCTGGGCGTTTTTGCATGGCCGGCAGGAGATCGTCCGGCGGCTCGAACTGCCGCAAACATCGCGGCTGACCCTGATGGAAATCGGCTGTGGAACGGGGAAAAACCTGACCGCGCTGGCGCGCCTTTTTCCGGGTATGCAACTGATCGGCGTGGATGTGTCGCCCGATATGCTCGATCGGGCCGCCAGGGCCTGCTCCGGCTATTCCCGACAGGTTCGTTTGATCGAAACGCCCTATCCTTCCGACGGATTTTCGCTGCAGGAGCCGGTTGACCTGATTCTTTTCTCCTATTCGCTGACGCTGTTCAACCCGGGCTGGGAGGCAGCCCTGGACCAGGCTTATCGCGACCTGCGCACGGGCGGCAGGGTCGCCGTAGTCGATTTCCACCACACTCAAAGCAGCCTGATGCGCTGGTGGATGGATCGCCATCACGTGCGTATCGACGGACATTTGCTGCCTGCGCTGCAAGCGCGTTTCGAAACCCAGTATTTTAGCGTCAGAAGCGGCGGCCTGGGGTTGTGGCAGTATTTTCTGTTTGTCGGAGGCAAATGATTATTTGCCTGTAACGCACTGATTTTTTATGAAAAAAATATTTATTTTTTTTATTCTAATTAAAACGGGTCTGTGTGCGCAGCAAATACCCGGGCCCATGCCCGAAGCGGCAGGCATCCTGCTGCCCAACGGTTGGTCGCTGACGCCGGCAGGCCGTTCCCTGCCCCTCGGCGATTTTCCGCTCAACCTCGCGCGCTCGCCCAACGGCCGCTACCTGGCCGCCACTAACAACGGGCAAGGCGCCCAGTCGCTGCAATTGATCCATGCCCGGAAAGGCCAATTGTTGCAAACGATCGAGATCCCAGAAGCCTGGCTGGGACTGGCGTTCAGCGACGACTCCCGAACGCTCTACGTTTCAGGAGGCAACAGCAACAATATCCTGCGATATGCCGTGGTGCACGACCAGTTGCTGCTCAAAGACACCCTGAGTCTCGGCGCGCCCTGGCCCAACCGAATATCGCCGGCCGGCCTTTGCCTCGACGATCGCCGCCATCTTTTATACGTGGTGACCAAGGAAAACCACAGCCTCTATGTTGTCGATACCCGAACCAAAAAGGTCTTGCAGCGCGACTCCCTCGGGCGCGAGTTGTACAGTTGCGCGCTTTCTCCCGATCGCAAATTGCTTTACATCACCCATTGGGGAGGCAACGAACTCATCGTGTGGAACACCCTGACGCAGCGCGAACAGGCGCGCATACCCGTCGGCGACAACCCTAATGATCTGATTATCAGCCGAAACGGTCGTTTTGCGTACGTAGCCTGCGCCGATGACAATTCGGTCAGCGTAATCGACCTCCGACAGGGAAAAATGATCGAATCGCTCGTCGCATCACTTTATCCCGATGCCCCGACGGGATCGACGACCAACAGCGTTGCCCTGTCGGCTGATGAAAAAACACTGTACGTCGCCAATGCCGACAACAATTGCCTGGCAGTGTTCGATGTATCGCGGCCGGGAGAAAGCCGTGCGAAGGGTTTTATTCCGACAGGCTGGTACCCAACCTGCGTGCGCTGCCTGGGCAAAACCATTTTTGTCGCTAACGGCAAGGGTTTTTCCTCGTTTGCCAATCCCAACGGCCCCAACCCGATCGGAAAAGTGACCTATCAGCAGGGCCAGACCGACAAGGTTCAGGAAGAACAGTACATCGGCAGCCTCATGAAAGGCACCCTGAGCATCATCCCTCGGCCCGATGAAATGCAGTTGCTCGTCTATTCGATTCAGGTGCATCGCAATTCGCCATATTCACAAGCGAAGGAGCTGCTCGCCGAAGGGGAAGAGGGCAACCCCGTTCCGCGCCTTGTAGGGGCGCCGTCGCCGATCAAATACGTGTTTTACATCATCAAGGAAAACCGCACTTACGACCAGGTGCTGGGCGATATGCCCGAGGGCAACGGAGATTCGAGCCTTTGTCTTTTCCCCGAAAAATATACGCCCAACCAGCACGCCTTGTCGAGGGAGTTTGTGTTGCTCGACAATTTCTACGTGGCAGCCGAAGTGAGCGCCGACGGACACAACTGGAGTACCGCGGCTTACGCCAACGATTTTACGGAAAAAACATGGGTCATCAGCTACGGCGGCCGCGGAGGCGATTATGTGTACGAAGGGCAAAACCGAACCGCCTGGCCCCGCGGCGGTTTTATCTGGGACCATTGCCAAAGGGCGGGTATCAGTTACCGCACCTACGGCGAGTTTGCCGACGATTACAAAGCCAATATTCCGGCCGTAGAAGGCCATTTTTGTCCTTATTACACCTCCTGGGACACCGATGTGAAAGACACTGCCCGGGTCAGCCAGTGGAAACGCGATTTCGATTCGCTGGTCACCGCAGGCGCGCTGCCCAGGCTCAGCACCCTGCGCCTCATCAATGACCACACCGAAGGCTTGCGCAAGGGGAAAAACACCCCGTACGCGATGGTGGCCGATAACGATTACGCCCTCGGGTTGTTCATCGAGCACCTGTCGCACAGCCCGGTCTGGGCCCAATCGGCGGTTTTTGTACTGGAAGACGACGCCCAGAACGGCGCCGACCATGTGGATGCGCACCGTTCGATCGCCTTTGTCGTAAGCCCCTACACCCGTCGGCATTTTGTCGATCACACCCTTTATTCAACCAATTCGATGTTGCGCACCATGGAATTGATCCTCGGCATACCGCCCATGAGCCAGCACGACGCGGCCGCCACGCCGATGTGGCGTTGTTTTTCGGCGCAGGCCGACCTGAGGCCATACCGGGCCATTGCGCCCTCGATCAATCTCGACGACCGGAATGCGGCGGTCAACGATTTGCAACGGCAGTTTGATGCGTTCGACATGTCGGCGGAAGACCGGGCGCCAGACCGGCTGTTCAACGAATTGCTCTGGAAAGCGCTGAAAGGCGAGCATTCGACCATGCCGCCGCCGCGCAGGGGGGCGTTTCTGGTGTATGATCGGGAAGAGGACGGCGACGATTAAAGAGCGGAGCGCAGGAAGTTTCCTTCAGGTAACACAGCCTTTACATAAAATTTACACAAAAGTCTGTCTATCAATAACTTAAAACAAAATTAAAATAGTCAGGGCAGCCTTCTGCGGGAGGCTGCCCTAATTTTGTCGCCGATATCGCGGAACGTTTCGCCTGCCTGTTGAACCATGCAGCCCGCCCTTCGGGCAAGGGCTGCAGCAGTATTCCGCACGCCGTTTACTTCTTTCTGACACTAAACATTTCCCATTGTTATGAAGGCTTTTTTCCTCACCTTCAAGGGTGCATGCTGTGCCCTTGTTCTGACAATTTTGGCCATGAATGCCGCCCAAGCTCAGCAGCTTAGCGGTCATGTTGTGGCCAGTGATACCCGGGAGGCCTTGCCCGGAGCCACGGTGGTGGTACAAGGTACCAATCGCGGAGCGATTACGGATGCCGCAGGCAATTTCAGCCTCAACGCAAACGCAGGCGAAACCCTGGTCGCCAGTTATGTGGGTTTTGCCACAAAATCTGTGCTTATCGGCGCCGAAAAAGAAATTACGATTGAACTCAGCCCCGACAATCAGCTCGAAACGGTGGTAGTGACCGCCCTGGGCATCAACAAGGAAAAGGATCGTCTGGGCTATGCCACCCAGGAAGTAAAAGGGGTGGACCTGATCAAAGCGCGGGAACCCAACCCGGTCAATGGCCTAACCGGAAAAGTAGCCGGCCTCACGGTAGGCGGTTCGCCCGAATTGCTGGGCGCTCCGAGCCTCAATCTTCGCGGGGCCGGCGCGCCGATCTTCGTTGTTGACGGCGTTCCGATCAACTCGGACACCTGGAACATCAGTCCCGACGATATTGAGTCGTATCAGGTACTCAAAGGGCCGGCGGCAGCAGCCTTGTACGGGGTGCGTTCGCAAAACGGCGTCATCATGATCACAACGAAAAAAGGCACCCGCGACCGCCGTGGGGTGAGTATTGAGTTCAACAGCAGCCAGATGATCGAAAGCGGGTTCAACGCCATTCCCAAGGTACAAAACGAATACGGCCCGGGCGACCACGGGCGCTATTACTTCGTCGATGGCCGCGGCGGCGGCGCCAACGACGGCGACTATGATATCTGGGGGCCGCGCTTTGAAGGTCAGCTCATTACGCAGTACGACAGCCCGCTCGACGCATCAACGCCCGATCTCAACGACCGCATCCCGACACCCTGGGTAGCCCGGGGTAAAGACAACCTCGAACGCTTCCTGCGGCCGGGTTTCCTGAGCACCAACAACATCGCCGTCAGTACCAGTTCGGACAAACTGGACATGCGGTATTCCACCACCTATGGCTATCAGCAGGGCATGGTGCCCAATACCAACCTCAACATCCTGAATTTCAATGTGTATGGCGGATTGAAATTCAACGACAAGGTAAAACTGGAGGCTAATATCAACTACAACCGCCAGTTCACGGAGAATTTCCCCGACGTACAATACGGGCCTAATTCCATGATTTACAATATCATCATCTGGGGTGGAGCCGACTGGGATGTGGATCAACTGCGCGACTACTGGCAACCCGGCAAAGAAGGCGTTCAGCAGATTTATGCCGAATACCAGCGCTACAACAATCCCTGGTTTCTGGCTTACGAATGGCTGCGCGGTCATTACAAAACCGACATCTACGGACAAACGGCCCTCAGCTGGAAGATCAGCAGGGACCTGAATTTTAAAGTACGGACCGCCATTACCACCTACGACCTCTTTCGCAGCGAAAAATTCCCCTACTCTGCCACCGTGTATGGCCGCGAAGAAGCGCGCGGCGACTATCGGGAAGACAAACGGACCCTTTTTGACAACAATACAGACGCCTATCTTCAGTACGATACCAAAATTGCCGGCGATTTCAATCTGAACGCCATCGGCGGCGGCGCTATCCGTTCGTTCCGCTATTCGAGCAACTACACGACGACCGATTACCTCAACGTACCCGGCCTGTACACTTTTACCAACACTGCCAACCCTTTGTATGCCACCAACTTCAACTCCCAGATGGTGGTGCAATCCGGTTTTTACTCCATTGACCTGGGTTACCGCAACTTTATCACCTTGTCGCATACCGGCCGCGTCGATCACCTTTCCACCCTGCCGAAGAAAAACAACACCTTCTTTTATCCCTCGGTGGGCTTTAGCGTCATTCCGACCGAACTGGTGGGCATGGGGCCGCTCGACTACCTGAAATTCCGCGGTTCGTATGCCAACGTAAAAGGCGGCCTGACGAGCAGTTACATCGGCCCGACCCCGGGCGCTGCCTACCCGCTCGGTTACGGCTCACAATACTATTCTTCGTATGAAGGCCCTTCGTATGAAAACGCCTCGGTGTACAATTCGCCCATCGTGTACGACGGCCAGCCCGGTTCCTATTACACCAATACCATTACCAACGAGAACCTGTCGCCGTTCAGCCGCACCAACTACGAGGCTGGCCTGGAGGCGCGGCTGCTTCACAACCGAATCAGCCTCGACGTAGCTTATTTTACCTACATCGACGGTCCGCGCATTTTTGCCAAACCGATTTCGGAGGCTTCCGGTTACAGTTCGCAATTGATCAATGCCGTAAAAACGCAGAACAAAGGCTGGGAAGTAACCCTCAGCGGTTCACCGTTCCGCAAGGCAGGCGGATGGTCGTGGGATATCAGCGCCAACTGGAGCACCTGGCGTGAAACTTTCCTCGAACTGCCCGAAGGGCTCGACCGTATCTACGGCTTTTACCAGGAAGGCGACCGCGTGGACGGCTATTACGACCGCGGGTTCTTTCATACGCCCGATGGCCAGCTGATCAACGATGCCGGCGGCCGCCCGATTTACAATCCTGTCGCTCAAAAACTCGGCTACTCCAACCCCGACTGGGTATGGAGCGTGCAAAACACGGTCAGCTGGAAAAACTTCAGCCTGGGCTTCCAGTTCGACGGCCGTGTTGGCGGCGTCATGCGCGACTACATCCAGCAGCAAACCTTCCGCGGCGGTCGTCATATCGCAACCACAGAAGGCGCTATGGGAGAAGCCCGTTATCAGGACTGGCTCGTGCAAAAAGAGTACTTCCGCGCCCTCGACGCCGGTGAAAACCCTGAGCCGCTCAAGGCCAACGACGACGGCCACTGGCTCGGCGAAGGCATGGTCGTATCCAATGGCGTAGCCATCGAATACGACCCGCTGACCGGCGAGATCACCAACTACGACGAACTGGAATTTGCGCCCAACAAAACCAAAACCTGGACCCAGGACTACATCAGCCGCTACTACAACTCGGCAGAAGGTAACCTGATCTCCAAAACCTTCACCAAACTCCGCGAGGTATCCTTCACCTGGAATATGCCGCAACACTGGTTTGAAGGCAGCCGAATGGTGCAAAAAGCCTCCGTGTCGCTCGTGGGTCGCAACCTGCTCTATTTCGCCGAGAAAAAAGACATCGATCTCGACAACTATATCGGCACCAACTACTCGGGCCTCCAGTCGCCAACCGCCAAACGCTACGGTATCAACATCAACATCACGTTCTGATTGGAACCCTGGCTTAATTAATCAATTTAAATAATTGAAAATGAACAACTTGAAAAATATTTTCTTAACGCTTGCCGTACTGGTTTCGATGGCCGGCTGTCAAAAATTCGACGACCTCGAGGCCGATCCCAACCGATCTACTTCCGTACCGCCCTCACTCGTACTGCGCGGCATTCTCAAAGACCTTTACTACGCCCCCTGGGACGAGGAAAGCCGCTGGTGCCAATACTGGTGCTCCAACTACAACTACTACGACAACAACGAATACTGGACAGGTAGCGCCGACCTGCGTTTTACCACGCTCAAAAATGTGCAAAAAATGGAAGACGAGGCCAAACGTATCAACCTGCCCGATGTAAACGCCTACTCGGCCCTGGCCAATTTTTTCCGCGCCTATTTCTACTACGATATGACCATGAAAATGGGCGACCTCCCGCTTAGCCAGGCTTTGCAGGGCGACCAGAACATTGCCCCGGCCTACGATTCGCAAAAGGATATTTTCAAACAAATCCTGGTATGGCTCGACGCAGCCGATGCACAACTCCAGGAGCGCATCGACGCAGCCGACAATACCCTGCAAGGCGATATTTACTACAACGGCGACCTGCGCAAATGGCAAAAAGCCGTGAACGCCTTCAAACTTCGCGTACTGGTCCAGTTAAGCCTGAAAGCCGGCGAGGCCGATCTGAATCTGGCCCAGCAGTTCGCCGCCACGCTATCCAAAAACCTCATGGAAAGCAACGACGATAATATGTCCTACCTGTACGGGCCGCTGGAAAAATATCCGTTCAACCAGGACAACTTCGGCTTTTACGCCCTGCGTTACAACACCTCGGCTACGTACGTGAATACGTTGTCGGCCCTGCACGATCCGCGTGTTTTTGCCGTCGCCGAGCCGGCAGCCGCCAAACTCGCGGCCGGCTACACCGCGGCGGATTACGAAGCCTATGTCGGCGCGCCTTCGGATGAAAGCCTCGACGCCATGGCCACCAAGGTGCAAACCGGGGAATATTCCCTGATCAACAAGGCGCGTTTTTTCAGCAGCTACGAGGGCGAACCCTGCATCCAGATCGGATATCCGGAAATGTGTTTCAACATCGCCGAAGGCATCAATCGCGGCTGGGCAAGCGGTAACGCCGCCGACTGGTACAACAAAGGGATTGCTGCCTCCATGACGCTTTACGGCGTCAGTCAGGCTGCGGTCGACGAATACCTCGCACAACCCGTGGTTGCCTACAAAGGCAACAACACGGAGGGGTTATCGCAGGTGTTGGCCCAAAAATACCTGGCTTTGGCGCAGCACAGCGGCCTCGAAGCGTATTACAACTGGCGTCGTACGGGCGTACCGACCTTTTATCAGGGCGGCCCCGGCACGGGCAACCTGGGCGTTATCCCGATGCGTTTCAAATACCCGACCAGCGAACGCGACAACAATACGAACAACTACAACCTTGCACTGACCCGCCAGGGCAATCCCGGCGACGATGTCAATTTCCGCTTCTGGCTGATTCAGTAAGCCGCCATTTGACAACCCGGGCTGGGAGCTTGCGCGATTGAGCGGCTCCCAGCCGTTGGCTATCAATTGTTTAATGGGTTTCAGTTCAGTGGAGATCCGGCGTAAAGCTGGCTTTCCACTTTTTCTTCATCCTGAAAAAGAGTACCATGTTTTCCAACCATCCTTTGAATACCGCCCGCGATGTCGATGAAATTGTGGAAGCCGTCATGTCACTCTTTCGGTTTCACGGGCACGCCGAATACCATGGCGAAGCCGTCAGTCAGTTCGAACACGCCGTACAGGCCGCCCTACTGGCTAAAAACCTGCGCCCGGACGACCCGGAATTTGTACTGGCCGCTTTTTTACACGATATAGGTCATTTGTGCGTTTCGGAGGGAAAAATCGTACAGATGGGCAGTTATGGCGTAGCCGACCATGAAACCCTGGGTGCACGGTACCTGATGGCGCGCGGGTTTTCTGCCCGAATCGCCCGGCTGGTAGCGGCCCATGTGGAAGCCAAACGCTATCTGGTGGCTACCGATCCGGTCTATTTCGCAGGTTTGTCGGAAGCCAGCCGCCAGACGCTGGCCCTGCAGGGCGGGCCCATGAGCCCCGACGAGATTGCAGCGTTCCGGCAAGACAGCCTCCTGGAGGAGCACCTGATGTTGCGGCGGATCGACGATCAAGCCAAGATACCCGGCCAGTCTGTACAAGATATTTTCTGGCTGGAAATGCTGATACGGAAACACCTGTTGCAAAGGCTGTGAGCACATCCAGGGGAAGCGCGTTAAGGCCACTTCCCCCATATTACCAGTAGGTTTTCAAACCAGTTCCTGTGCCAGGCCGAAACTCATGGTCATGCCCGCCCCGCTCAAACCATTGACAATCCAGACTCCGGGGGAAGCCTCCAGCACAAAATCGGACTGGCCGGGCAGTTTGGGGTAAACGCCATGCCAGTTTTCCACAATTCCACCCGACGGAAAGCTGGCGAAGCCGCGCAAATAGTCGAGGATCAGTTGATTAATCGCAAGGTCGTCGAAGGGTGACACATCCCAGCCATACTCATGGCTGTCGCCCAGAATCAATTCTCCATAAGCATTTTGCGATACCAGTACGTGGATGCCATATTGGCCCAACAGGGGGTTTTCACGCATGTAGCGTTCGCGAACATCGGACAGTCCGGGTACATCGGCGAACGAACCGTAATGCAGCAGGGTCAGGCCGGCGCACAGCGAGGCACCGAGCAGCCAGCCTTCCGGCTGCGGCCCGGTGCGCAACATCTGAAGTTTGCATTTGGTAATTCCGCTTTCACGGAAAATGCGGGGATACAGGGTTTCAAACTCGGCGCCCGAACAGACGTAAATCCGTTCGGCTTGCCACAGGTCGTAAAAGTCAGACAGGGTTTGGGGCTCCACGCAAGTGATTGCCGAGCCGAAGTGAAATTCGACCCCCAGGGCCCGGGCGAGGTAATCGGCTATAAGCGGGATCGCCTGACGCGAGGTTACCGTGCATTCCGTAGCACTGAACAATGCCCCTTTCAACCCCTCGGTGCGTACTGCCGGCGAATAGTCCGGCACTTCCGAAGGGGCAAGCAATTGGAGTTGATAACCTTCCGATTTCGCCGTCGAGTAAAACTCCTGAACTACTGCCCATTCATCATCATGATAAGCCAGCTGGAGAGAGCCGTTGCGGCGAAGCCAGAAACCGGCGGCGGCGGAGAGTTCCAGCCAGGTCTCACGGCTGCGCATTGCCCTGTCGAACAATGGGCCCGCAGGTTGACCAACCGGCCAGACAAGTCCGAAGTTGCGAATGGAAGCGCCGGTAGCGCGCGCATTCCGTTCAAAAACAGCCACTTTCAAGCCTTTTTTGGCAGCGGTATAGGCAATGGCAAGCCCTACGATTCCGGCCCCGACGACGGCCACGTCAAATTTATTGTTGCGCATGGAAAGTCATTTTTATCGTTGTTTGTGAAAAAAATACTGCCAGGCCATCCCGATCAGGATCAGCATCGCTCCTGCGCCTGTGTAACAGAGGGTTGTGTAAAAGTCGAGCCAAGACAAGCTCCCCGCCCCAAAATTGCGCCATAGTAGCACGCCTACGCTTCCGAGATAGCCGAATGCATCGGCTGTGTACATCAGAAATCCGACGTTTCCGCGTTCGCGAAAAGCGGCCAGCAGGCGGTCGAACAAAATTCCATTGAACAAAATATAGGGTACGAACAAGCCTACACCCGATACGATCATCCATACAACTGGCCCAAGCGCGCCATGGCGGAACGCCAGTGTACTGCCGCCCAGCAGCAGTATGCTGAGCCCGCAGATCAACAAGTTGACTTTCAGGGCCTGAAAATTATTTCGCACGATCATCAGGACGCTGATACCCGCCAGTGTCAGCACAGCGACCGGAATTTCGGCGGTGGTGAGGATGGAGGGCAGGCCTTTAAAACCGAGGCCCGCCCAGATTTCCACGGCAAAATTGTCGCGCACATCGCGAATAACCGTCAGTAGCAAATACACGACGATCAGTATCACGAGGCCGGGTGCATAGCGTAAAAACAGTTCCTTGCGGCCTTGGGCATTCATGGCCACACGCGGCGAACGGCTTTCAAGATCGGCCGATGTCGGTGGAGGCAGGCGTTCAAGCATGGCAACAGCAAGCAGCAACAGCGGGACGAACAGCAGGCCTGTAACTGCCGGCATCCACCACTCCGAAACGCCTGCGTCGAGCAGCCAGCGGCCGGTTGTTTTGACAAAACCCGACGACAGAATAAAATTGACGCTCAGCGCGGCAGTCAGCACCTCGGTGGTGCGACGGCCTTCCAGGTAGCTGAACACCAAACCCCAGATCATGCCCAGCGGAAGCCCGTTGACAAACATCCAGACCGCATTCCACGGCGAGGGAGTAAGGGCGAAACCTACCAGCGCCAGCTCGGCCACCCCGATCAAACCCAGGATGGACCGGCCGCGGAGGCGGGCATTCATGGAAGAAATAACCCGTATGCCGATAAACTTTGAGGTCGCGTAGCCAGCTACCTGCGCAACCACCAGCAGAATCTTGAAATGAATGCCCCAAAAAGTATGTCCTTCGTAAAATCCGGCCGTAAAAGGCTTCCGAAAGGCATACATGCACAAATAGGCCGAAAAGGAAGAAACGGCAGCCAGCAAAACAAAGGCGCCAGTATGGGTCGGGGCAAACGAGCGGGGCAACGGCGACCCCTGTGAAGAAGGCATGACGTACGATTTCGGAATATGGGACAATCATACGCCCATTTCAGCCTGAAAACGAAGCAGTTACAATTACATAACGGTTTCTTAAAACCCGCTTAATATCCTTCGGCCTTTCTTTGTGCAGAAGTAAAACCAGGGTAAATTCAATGTTTCTGCGCGCCTCCAAACGGGAAGACAAACGCCGGTTGCAGCAGCTATTCTTTCAGACCGTTCATACCGTTAACGCACGCGACCACACGCCTGAACAACTGGCGGCCTGGGCGCCAGACGAAGCGGATAAGTCTGTGTGGGAACTGTTTGACAATCAGCAGAGCTTCGTTGTGGAAAAGAAAAAGGAACTGCTCGGCTTTGCAAGCCTGTCGTCGGAGGGGCAATTGACTTTTCTGTACGTTCATCCGTCGGAACAGGGCAAAGGTATCGGACGGGCGTTGCTCCGTCAGATCGAACGCTACGCCCGCAAGCAAGGATTTGCTGCCATTGGCGCGGAAGTAAGTACCTCTGCGCAATCCTACTTTGACAAAAAAGGCTTCGTCGTGCTGGAAGAAAAAATCGTCCTGATTCGAGGCGTGTCTGTCACGCGCTTTCGGATGGAAAAAGCGCTTTGCCAACCCTCCGGTCAAATTTAATACCCGGTTAATATTTCGCCCCGACCTTTGGCGGCATGATCAAACTTGCAGTATTCGATATCGCCGGCACCACCGTTCGCGACAACGACGAGGTGTTATTTTGCTTTTCCGAAGCCTGTCGTGAAGAGGGAATCAACGCGCCACGCAACCGCTTAAATGCCTTGATGGGCGTTTCCAAACTGGAAGTTTTCGGCATTTTGTGGCAAGAACAACTCGGCGCCGATACCCAAGAGGTAAAATGGTTGGCCGAACGCTCTTACCGGACCTTCCGAACCATTCTGGAAAACTACTACCTCACCCATGAAGTTCAACCCACCGAGGGCGCTCTGGCTGCTTTCCAATGGCTGCGCGCCCGGGCAGTACGGGTGGCACTCAATACAGGTTTTTACCGGGTGGTCACGGATATTATTCTTCAAAAGCTCGACTGGCATAGCAACGGGAACCCGGTCGATTTCGTGGTATGCAGCGATGAAGTACCCAAGGGGCGCCCCGAGCCGTTTATGATCCGGAAAGCGATGGATGCCTTCGGTGTGACCAACCCAGGCGAGGTAATCAAGATCGGCGATACCCCCGTCGACCTGCTGGAGGGCCGCAATGCCGGCTGCCGTTGTTCCATTGCAGTCACCAACGGGACGCACAGCCGCGAAGAACTGGCTTTACTGGACAACGACGGGCTGATCGCCTCCCTGCTCGAATTGCCGGAATGGCTCCAGGGCCGCCATCTCCTCTGACAGCCCCGCTACGCCGGCGTTTTTTTCAGCAACCCACATAGGGTAGCCTGTTCGTTTGTCTGGCAATTTACTCCCTTTGACCCGAATGAAAGGTTATTGAACCCGCAGGCGGCGTATTGCAGTTTGTCATACGCAACCTCTTTTGCCGCAATGTTGTCTATACCTGTGTCTGGCAAATACGAAAAATATCGTACGAGGTACCGCGCTGATTCCCCGCAACTTTTGATCGACAGGAAGTAGCCATTGGTCGGTCAGGCAGTTCAGTTCAACTATTATGTATTGCAAGGTACCCAATTTTGCAAGTATATTTACAATACCTTTTAACAAGCACCGCTACTGAAACCTGTGCATCCAGCTATGAAAAACAATCTTTTAGTCGCTACCGTCCTTACCCTGGCGCTCATTGCAGCCGCTACCTGGTACTTCAACCGCCCCGCTCCTGTGGCTGCGGAAATCACGCTCCCGGCAGTAGAAATCACGGCTCCCGAGGCCATGCCTCAGCTGGCATTGCCCGAGGTCACCATCAGTGCCCGAAAGCAGCGCAGGGCCTAGGTTGTAGCGCGACCGGCAGGGCGGAGCAGCATCAAGGCCGCTCGCCGGGTTATTTCAACGAACGTATCATTTTGAGCAATAACACGGAGGTTTGCGGGCGTCTCGATGAAACATCGGGCGTCCGTGTTTTTTTAGGGTTGATGCGGTTGATAAAAGGAGTGCGGGTGCACTCCTTTTATCAACCGCATCAACCCTTTTCAACCTTCATCGATTGGATACTTTCAGGTAATTTTCAAGCGCCACGGCAATAGAAGGCGCTTCGGGGGTGCCGGCCTGGATATTGACGGTCATGCCACGATCGGTGACTGCCTTGTGGGCAGCCGTGCCGAACACGCAAATGCGCCGGTCTTCCTGTTTGAACTCGGGAAACTGTTCGAACATGGATTTGATCTCGAGTGCCGAGAAGAAAGCGATGATATCGTATTTGATATCTTTCAGATCGCTCAGGTCGGTGTTGGCAGTACGGTACATGACCGCTTCCTGGATAGGCACTTTCAGATCGGCAAAGAACTTGGTGACTTCCGGATTGCCCTGGTCGCTGCACGGCAGGAAGAACTTTTCTTCCTTGTGCCGCAGCACATAGGATTTGAGTTCCAGGATACTTTTGGTGCCGTTGAACACCTTGCGTTTGCGGAACATGATGAACTTCTGCAGGTAGTTGGCAATAGTCTCCGTAGCGCAGAAGTATTTTGTTTCTTCCGACATTTTGATGCGCAATTCGCCGCAAAGACGGAAGAAGTGATCCACCGCATTTTTGCTGGTGAATACAATAGCCGTGTAGTCGTTCGGATAAACCCGATTTTTCCGGTACTCCTTTTCCGTCAGCCCTTCTACGGTGACAAACGGCACAAAATCGATGCGTACGTTGAATTTCTTTTGCAATTCTTCGTAGGCAGCGAACTGGGCCGGCTTGGGCTGAGAAATCAGGATGTTGTGAACTCTTTTGAAGGTGGCTTCCTGAACAGGTGCAGCACTTGCAGACATCCGGGAGTTGTGTTTATGTGAAATGGTGAGGATTCCGAGGTTAGCTGGTTTGTTGCAGGGCAACTTTGACCAGCACGATAACCGGTGCGATTTCGACGGTGCAAAGGTACAACAAAAAGTGAAATTGGTCAGCGATCAAAAATTTACGGGCAATCGTTGACGAACGCCACGACCGGTAAGCATAAAAAATGGCCACCAGGCCGAGCATCCAGAAGGCAATAAATTGCTTGATCAGCTCGCCGTCTCCGGCAAATGCGAGCAACACATTGAAAGGCAAAAGGAACAGTCCCAGCACGCAGTTGAAGAGCATAATCAGGAAACTGTAGCGCCTTACTTCGGCGTCTACGGGGTACAAATTGCCCAGCAACCCCACGAAAAGGTGCTTGACGAGAAACAACGCGCAGGCGATCCCCAGACAAAGCAGGAGAAAGCGGGCGTTGTTGTACTCCCCTCCTGCAAAAACCCGTGTGAGCAGGAAAATAAAAACCGCCGCATTGAGCAGAAAATTGGCGTACAGGAAAATATAGGGCGTATTGCCCACCAGTCCCGAGGCCTCGCGTTGCGCCACCGTCAGGCCGTTATCGTTCAAAAAACCACGCCAGGCGCGATCAACGGCTGTCCTGTTCGAGGCGATCGACACCGACAACAAACCCAGGAGAATCGTCAGCACCCAAAAAACGCCCTGTTTGGGCAGCGTGTCGCCATGTGGCAGCAAAGTGGCGGGTTCGAAAGGCTCAGCCACGTCTTCCAGCAAGGTTTTGACCATGCCGGGCGGGCGGTGTTGTACCAGATCGAAAGGGTTGCGTTCGTCTGCAGGCAGGTTTTCGACAAGCAGCGAATCGGCCGGCAACACCTGTCTGGGCAAACGGTGCCGAAGTTCAAAAGGATTGACCGATGCAGTCGCTTGAGACCATCCGCATACGCCGGTCAGTCCCAACAAAAAGCCGCAAATCAACAAACGAAGCATGGCGCAAAGGTAGGAAAAAGCCTTTCGATTCAATCGGATGGATGCCGCCCCCGCGACTTTTCATAACTTTGCCGGCACGACATTGAAAGTTACGAGTTAGCCGTTTAAACCCGTAACTTTAAACTTGTAACTTTAAACTCCTCCTATGCAAATCGATGTGATTCTCGGCCTTCAATGGGGCGACGAGGGAAAGGGTAAAATCGTGGATTTCCTGGCCGAAGAATACGAGCTGGTGGCGCGCTTCCAGGGCGGCCCCAATGCCGGACACACCCTCAAGTTCGGCGGACAGAAATATGTGCTGCACACCGTGCCTTCCGGCATTTTTCGCCCCAAACAAATCAACCTGATCGGCAACGGCGTCGTGCTTGACCCGCTTGTTTTTCAACGGGAACTCAAAGCGCTCGAAGCCAGCGGCGTCGATTTCCGCGAACGCCTGCTCGTCGCCCGAAAAGCCCACCTCATCCTGCCCACCCATCGCTGGCTCGACGCAGCCAGTGAAGCCCACAAGGGGCAGGCAAAGATCGGCTCCACCCTGAAAGGCATAGGCCCGACCTACATGGATAAAACCGGCCGCAACGGGCTGCGCGTGGGCAATATCGAACTGCCGGGCTTCCGCGAACACTACGAAGCCCTGAAAGCCAAACACCTCGAATTGCTCAAGATCTATCCGGAAGTGCCCTTCGACCTGGGCGCCGAAGAAAAAGCCTGGTTCGAAAGCCTCGACACCCTGCGCCAACTCCCAATGGTCGATGCCGAATATTACGTCAACGACACCCTCGCAGCAGGCAAGCGGGTGCTGGCAGAAGGTGCGCAAGGCGCCATGCTCGACATCGATTTCGGCACCTACCCCTTTGTCACCTCCTCCAATACCATGACCGCCGGCGTGTGCACCGGCCTCGGCGTGGCGCCCCAAAAAATCGGGCGGGTGATCGGTATCACCAAAGCCTACTGCACCCGCGTCGGTTCAGGGCCCTTCCCCAGCGAATTGCTCGATGAAACCGGCGAAAAACTGCGCCGCGAAGGCCACGAATTCGGCTCCACTACCGGCCGGCCACGCCGTTGCGGCTGGATCGACCTGCCGCAATTGCGCTATTCCATCCAGATTTCCGGCGCTACCGAGCTGTGCATGACCAAAATCGACGTGCTCAACAGCTTCGCCGAAATCGCCGCGGCCACCCAATACCGGCACCCCGACGGCCAGGTAAACGACCGGCTGCCGTTCGATCTCTGCTACAACGAGGTGCAGCCTGTGCTGAAAAAATACGCCGGCTGGCAATGCGCGCTCGACCAGATTACCCGTTTCGACGACCTGCCCCCGGCTGCTCATGCCTTCATCGAAGAACTGGAAGCGTACCTGGGCATTCCGTTCAGCATGATTTCTACCGGGCCGGAGCGCGAAAAACTGATCGTTCGCTGATATGAAAGCCTTGCTGGAGACCCGGCTCCTCGATATCGGGGGATTCACCCTGACCGTGGCCATGATGCTCGGGCTGATCTTCGTCTGGATTGTCGCCTGGGTGCTCCAGCGCATTTCAAAACGATTGATCAAGCGCGGGCTGATGCGTTCCAGCTGGGATGAAGGGCGCCGGAAATCGGTGTTCCTAATCGCCCAGTACATCATCTGGATTGCTGCCATTACTGCCATGCTGCAGATCATCGGCGTGCAGATCACGGCGCTGGTGGCCGGCTCGGCGGCCTTGCTGGTTGGCATCAGTTTGGGTATCCAGCAAATTTTCCGCGACATCGCTTCGGGTATTTTCCTGCTGTTCGAAGGCACTATCGAGATCGGCGACATCGTGCAGGTCGACAACGTGGTCGGCCGCATCGAAGAAATCCGGCTGCGTACCTCCCGGCTGCGCCGCCGCGACGGGGTGGAAATGATCATACCCAACCACAAATTCATCACGGAAAACGTGCTGAACTGGAACTACCAGTCCAACACCGCTTCCGCTTTTCAGGTCAGCGTCCCCGTGCGCAACGACTGCGACCCGCAACTGGTGCGCAGCCTGCTGATCGAAAGCGCCAACGCACATCCCGATGTAGTGAAAGACGACAGCCAGTTTGCCCCTGAGGTTCAACTGCTTGATTTTCACGAAAAAAGCGGCCTGGTATTTCGGCTCCAGTTCTGGACCAAACGCATTTTTGAAGCCGATCTGGTACAGAGCGACTTGCGCTTCGCCATTCAATCGGCCTTGCGCGCACACGGCATTTCCCTCATGGAAGGCTGATCTGTGTCAGAAACGGTACAAAGCCCCCAGGGCAAACGTACCCGACAGACCGCCGAACTCAACGTTTTTGCCGCCCCATTGCTGTCCCCACGACCAGTTGGGGCCCAGCGCTGCCGAAGCCTGTACAAATATGCGGCGATGCAATTTCACCTTTACCAGCACCCCCAGGTGCGTGTTGAGGTTGACGGCAGGCTCTTCCGCTTTTTGCACAAAGTTTTCATCCTGCTTCACATACGCCACTTTAAATGCCTGTCCGCCGACAAAAGGGTAAAGTTCCAGATCGCTGTCGGGAAGATGGATTCGGCGTTCGTAAGCCAGGCTGAAACCGAAATGCTGGCCAAAATTGAGTGCGCGCGGGCGGTACCACGAAACAGCTTGCTGGGCGGTGTGCTGGAAATAATGCAGTCCGACGCGAACGCCGTTATCGCCCCAGTATCGGGTGGCCGTAAGTGCGGCATCGCGGTCGAGGAAGTTCCACTGGTGAGCCAGGCCTATATCGAGGCGAGGTTGTTGAGCAAAGGCAGACGTTGCAAAAAAGAGCAGCATCAAGGCGGGAAGAATAGTTTTTTTCATGGCGGCTGAACAAATGAACTGATGAGTTTTTCAAAAGAGACTCGGTCTGTTCCCGGTTCGATGCCTTTCGGAAAAATGATTGATCAGTAGAGTCGCCGCCCAGCACCCTTATAAAGCCCGACAGGGTCAATTGGCCAGCAGCAAATCCTGTTTTTTGTGTTCGGCGAGCCATTCGTATAAGTGCGAACCCGGCAGGAAGGAGATGTTTTGTCCGAATCGCCCGGGCGCGCGCAGGGTGATCGTCACGATCCGGCGGCCGGCGCGTTTTTTTTCTGTAATCTCCTGCACATCCGTCCAGGGGTAGCGTACGGTCGTCCAGTAATTGGTGACGTACAGGAAAGCGTCGTCGGCATCGACGCGTTTGAGGCGCCAGACTGTTCGGCGCAGCAGCCAAAGCCAGCCGCCCATGAGCAAAAAGGTGCCGATGCGCAACCAGACAGCCGGAAACGGCAGGTAAAGGTCTTCTTCTGCCGTCAGCAGAAAAACCAGCAGAAAACCGGCGAGGAAAACGGTACCGAAGATGGGCACAAATATCCGCCAGAACAGGGTGTGACTGGAAGACAGCTGAGCCTGGCGCGAACGGCCATTGCCTGGAAGACTGGCGGTATCGGTAACGACGGGTTGTGGTTGATCCATAAAAAATGCCGCGCAGCGACGGTTGTTTCGCTGCGCGGCAAAGGTAGGTGATTTGGCGGAGAGGCTGTGGGGTGAACCGCCTTAATCGACTTCGACCTTGACGCCTTTTTTACCGCCGTCTTTGTCCTTGTCTTTATCCACGACGGTAATGCGGCTGCCGCTTTTCAGCTTGCGGGCGACAGCAGTGTAAGGGCCGGTCACGATGGTTTCGCCTTCCTGCAAGCCGGAAAGTATCTCGATGTAGTCGTTGTCCTGAACACCGGTTTTGACCTCCCTGACGCCCACGGTATCGCCGCTGACGACATAAACGATCTCCTTGATTTCCAGGTCCTTGGATTTGTCTTCCGCCTGCGCGAGGCCTTCTTCTTCCTTGGCTTTTTCCTTGTTGTCGGCTTTTTTGCCCTCGTCTTTGTCGCGGGCCGTGACGGCGATCAGCGGCACGCTCAGGGTGTTGCCGGCAGTGTGGGTAAAAATATCGACGGAGGCCGACATGCCGGGACGGAACGGATTGCGGCCTTTCTCTTTTTGCAGGTTGGCGTACGATGCCGCATCGATGCGGATTTTGACCACAAAATTGGTGACCTGATCGGTGTTGAGGCTGGTCAGGGTGGAGATATTGCTGGCCGAATTGGCAATTTCGGTCACGCGGCCGGTGAATTTTTCGCCCAGATAGGCGTCCACTTCAATTTCAGCCGTATCGCCGACAGAGACCTTGAGAATGTCGTTTTCACTGACATCCACCTGTACTTCCATCGATTGCATATTGGCGATGCGCATGATTTCGGTACCGGTCATCTGGATGGTGCCCAGCACCCGCTCGCCTTTTTCGACGCTGAGTTTGCTGATAATGCCGCTAACCGGCGCCGTAATGATGGTTTTTTGCAGGCTGGTGCGCAATTCTTTCAGGCTGGCCTGTGCGCTGTTGATGCCGTATTCTGCCACGCGCACATTTTCGCGGGCGCTGGCAAGACTGCTTTCAGCCGATTTGAGCATGGCTTCGGCGCTGGCCAGGCCGCTTTCCATCGCGCGGAAATTGCTCAGCGATGCCTCATAGTCGGCAGCGGAAATGATGCCTTCATTGAACAGCTTCTGATTGCGTTCGTGGCTTTTCCGGGCGGCTTCGAGCTGGGCGGAAGCACGGTTGCGGTCGGCCCTCAGTTGTTCGATCTGAGCGGAAGAGCCCTGTACATTGGTGCTCGAAATTTCGCGCTGGGCGCGGGCGCTGCTGACAGCCGCCTCACCGCGTTCGACGGCGCTCTGGTATTCATCGGGTTTGATCTTGGCCAGCACCTGACCAACAGTGACGGAATCGCCTTCCTTGACGTACATCTCGATCACTTCGCCCGATACGTCCGAGCTGATTTTGACTTCGGTTTCCGGAAAGATTTTTCCGCTCGCGCTCACCGTCTCGCGGATGGTGCGGCGTTGCACTTTTTCTGCGGTTACTTCTTCTCCTTTGGGTTTTTGCCGCGCTTTGATCGCGGCTGCGACAATGAGCAATCCCAGCAGCCCGATCAGCACGTAGAGCAGGGTTCTGCGGCGTTTGGGTTTCGGCGTAGCGGTCATGGTATTCAAATTGTTGGTTGACGTGTGGCGATGGTGATCGGGGCGCTTGATTTCGGGGGCAATTATTTGAGGCCAAGGGCCTTGCCCTGGTAAAAATCAAGGATCTTGAGGCGGAAGAGGTAGTCGTATTTGGCTACGATGAGGTCGTTTTCGGCAATGTCGAAGTTGTTTTTGGCGGTCGTCAGTTCGAGCGTATTGACCGCGCCGAGGGAATGGCGTTTCTCGGTATTTTCATACGCAATACGGGTGGCGTCGACCGTTTTTTGGGCGGCGATCATTTGCAAACGAGCCGAGCGGGCGTTGGCGATAGCCGTCTGAATGTCGTTTTTGAGGCGCTGGCGGGTTTGGTTGTCCTGCAATTGCGCATTGATGACACCCAGCCGGGCCTGTTCCACACCCAGGCGGGTACGGCCGTTCTGGTAAATCGGGATATTGACGCTGATGCCTACTCCCTGGCCGAAGTTTTGGTCGAGCTGGGTGAAATAGGAAACATCGGAGAGCGTAGTGCTGTAAGTCGGCTGGAAGAAGCCCACCTGCACGATCTGGCCGCCGATTTCCACGTCCTGAACGACCTTCTGGTCGGGGCCCTGGGTGATCGTCGCTTTTTGGAAAGCCGTCGAGTAATAACTGTTGACGTTGGCGCCCAGTGTAATGGAAGGCCAGTAGCTGGCGCGCGCCATTTTTACCCCTTCTTCGGCCGCCTGGATGCGGTATTCCGTGCTGCGCACCGAGGGTTGGGTATTAAGCGCCTGCTCGTACACCGGGCCGAGCATCAGCACATCCGGGTTGGCGTCGCCGGGGATTTCAAACACCGGGCGTTCGACTTCGAGGTTGAAGTCGGGTTCGAGCTGGAGCAGCTGTTTGAGGCTGAGGTAGGCCAGATCGAGGTTGTTCTGCGCCACCACCACGGCCTGTTCTTCGCGGGCAATTTGCGCGTCGATCGTGTAGCGTTCGGCACGCGGCGTACTGCCGGCATCGATCAGTTTGAGGGTGGCGTCGAGTTGGCGCTGGCTTTGTGCAAGCCTGTTTTTTGCGCTTTCAAGTTGTTCCTGGTTGAGCAGCACGGTGAGGTAAGCCTGCGCAACCTGCAGGGAAAGGTCGTTGACCGCCTGCATGACGTCGGTTTCGGCAGCCCGGCGGTTCCAGCCGGCCTGCTTGACGGAGTGATGGATCTGGCCGCCGCTAAACAGGGGCATACCAGCATTGAGGCCGACGCTGCTTTGGCCGATGGCCACGCTACTGAAGGCGTTGGTCGTGGGGTCGATTGTACGCCCGAAGTTTTCGCCGGCGCTGATTGAGCCGGTCACATTGGGCAGGCGCGAAGCTTTGGCCTGGCTTTCGCTGAGCTGGGCTGTCCGCACGCTCGCCTCGGCCTGTTTGACCGTCAGGTTGTTGTCTTGGGCGTATTGAATGCATTTTTCGAGCGACCACACTTCCTGGGCGTGGGCGCCAAATGCCAGGCCCAGAAGCAGGGCGGAAAGTGCGGTGGATTTCACCAAACGTTTCATACAGAAAGGAAAGTTGATGGACCGGGCCATCGGATTCATTTTCACGGGCACAAGGTTACATGGCCCGGCGACGGCCGGCGATTTATTTTATATGAAGGATAAAAATCGACAGATGAAAAGAACAAAAATTCGGGTTGGCCGCTGTCGCTCAAAGTGGAAGTTGAGTCGTTTTCAGGAGGCGTGCCACCGGATAAACCCTGTGCGACGGCTCGTACCAGGGCGAATGGCGGTACACCCAGTCGAGTTGCGCCGAAGCGTCGGCAGCGAAATCGGCGTCGGTCGCTTTTTTCTGTTCGAGTTCGGCTTTTACCGTCGGATTTTCCTTTAAAAAACCGGCTGCCAGATCCTCAAACACGTAGGCGGAAAAATATTCTTTCTGCATCAGCACGGCGTCGAAGAAATTCCAGGCAAACCAGGAGTCGGGCGCCTGCGGTTCCAGCGTTTCCAGCAGGTAGCGGTTGGCCGGCTGATTGCAGTACACCACGTAGTCGCCGGCATGGAAGCGGCGTTTTTCGGTGCGGGTCTCCACTTTGAGGCCATAGTGGAAATAATGCCCTTCCCAGGCGTTGCGGGTCTGAAACTCGCCAAGCCGGTAGGTTTCCACTTCCACTTCTGCATCGGCGCTGAGGCGTTTCATTTGCACGCCGTTGAGTTCGAGGCGCTGTACAACGAGGTCCCAGGCCTGGGGAATGATGTACGCCACCGGTTTTTGAACCGAAAGCGAGGGTACAAAATGGTTGTAATACGGGATTTTTTTGGTGTAGGGCTCGTTCCGGTCGTACCACAGGCGCGGCAGGCCGCTCACTTCCGAGGGTTTGTATTTGGCGGCGTAGCCTTTGAATTCGATGGAGTCAATGTGGTTGAGGTCGGCTTTCCAGTCGAGTACAAAAGTCTGCTTTTCGAGGGTGTTTTTCCAGGCGGCTTCCCGCGCGTTGCGGATGTCGGCCGCGTGTTCGGCCACAAACCCGATGACGGTTTCCATAAATGCCCTGGTGCTGTACACCCGGTCGGCAAACGGTTTGAGCATGTGGGTTTCTGGCATGAACCCGATGGTGTTCCACATGGCTGCGTAACCGGTGGAATAGCGGCCGTAGTCGCAAAAATCGCTGATACCCTGGTCGGGCGTATCGCCGGGCCCGTCCACATACGGGATCATTTCCCAGCCTCGGCGAGCCATTTCGGCATACAGGTAGGGCGACATGGTTTTTTGCAACAACTCGCCCAGCGGCGCCTCCAGTTTGTCGTGCTGGGTGGCAATCAGGGTCATGGTGTATTGATAATCAGCTCCGTTGGAGGTGTGGTTGTCCACAAAAATATCGGGCATCCAGGTCTGGAAGATCCGGTTGAAACTGCGGGCGTTGTGCGAATCGCATTTGACGAAGTCGCGGTTGAGGTCGTAGTTGCGGGCATTGCCGCGGAAGCCGTACGACTCGGGGCCGTCCTGATTGGCACGGCTGTACGAATTGCGGTTGAGGCAGCCGTCGATGTTGTACACCGGGATGACCACCAGTACCAGGTGCTCGAGTACTTTCTGGCGGCCAGGCTCGTTGAGCAAATCGCGCAGCATCATGATCGTGGCGTCGATACCTTCCGGTTCGCCGGGGTGAATACCGTTGTTAATCAGCAGAATACGGCGGCCCGACTGGCGAATTTTGACCGGATCGAACACCCCGTCGTGCGATACGACCGCCACGTGAAGGGGCAGGCCGGCATCGGTCATGCCGACCGTTTCGAGGTGGAACATGTCGGGGTGCGCCGCTGCCATTTTTTCATAACAGGCAATGGCTTCGGCGTAGGTAAGGGTCTGGCTGGGGTTGGTTTCGAACGGAATTTTGAAATCTGACATAGTTTGGCGTTGTAAATGGCGGGAGCAGGAAAATGGCAGGAATAAAAGGGGCAGTAGCAGTCGCGGGTTAAAAATGGTCATGCTGTAACAGGGGACAGAAAGGGCAGTTGAATAGCAGGATCGGGCAGGTTGAGCAGGGGCCTGAGCATTACCTGCCGGCAGGTCAAAGGTAGTTGTTTGAAGCAAACCCCGGGGAGAAGAACCCCGTTCGGGACAGGCTCAAAAAAAACGCGCGGAGCGACAAGGCTGCCGGAAGATGTCTTCCTTTTGCCTTGCCACTCCGCGCGGCGTCCGATGTTTCGGCGTTCTTATCGATTCGGCTACTGCCGCATCACGACCAGGCGTTTCACCGTCGTCTGACCGTCGGTTTCCAGGCGCAGCCAGTATTGGCCGGCGGGCCAGGCAGAGAGGTCGAACACATAAACATCCTGTTCGGGAGCCAGTTCCTGTTCCAGAACGAGCCGCCCCCCGGCATCCACGATACGAACCGTGCCTTGTTCAAATCGCTGTTCCGCCCTCAGGTAGCACAGGTTGTCGGCAGGGTTGGGGTACAGCGCAAACTCGGGTTGCGTTTCCGCTTCGCGCTGCGCCGAAGCGGGCGTTTGGCCGGAAGGCGTGACCAGGCTAATTTCCACAACACCCTGCTCACGCGAGCCGTTGCCGGCCGGCACATTGATCGCGACACTGGATTCGCAGCCGTTTTTGTCGCGCACAGTGATGACATAGGCGCCTGTCGGTACATTGTTGAACACATTGGACGACTGGAAGCCGCCACCCGGACTGCGTTTGTATTTGTAAGGCGTTACGCCGCCCGTAGCGCTCACCGTCAGGCGGTATTTACCATTGGACAACAACTCCTGATTCACGCCCGCAACCAGCAGGAGGGCCGGTTCAGACACACTGGCCGTGCCGACGAGCACACAGCCGTTGGCGTCGGTCACGGTGACGGTGTAGGTTCCCGGGGCCAGGCCGCCGATCGTTCGGGTGTTGGCGCCGTTGCTCCAGTTGTAGCAGTAGCGTTCGCCATTGCATAGGCCCGACGAGGGCAGTTTGGTGCCGCCGCCGGCTGTTGCTTTCAATTCGCCGTCGGCTGCGCCATTACAAGTGACATTTTGCGTAGTAAAACTCAGGGTCAAGGCCGAAGGCTGGTTGACCGTAAAAGACTTTTGGCGGGTGCATCCGTTGGCGTCGGTCACCGTAAGGCTGTACGTGCCGGCGGTCAATCCGCCGCGATCTCCGGTAGTTGAACCATCACTCCAGAGGTAGGCGAACGGCCCTGTGCCATTGCTGATGGAAATGTCGATCGCGCCGTTGTTGTTGCCGTTGCAGGCGACATGCTGGATCAGGCCCGAAATACCGATGGCGGGCGGCTGACCGATGTACACCGAGGCGGTGCGTACGCAGCCAGTGGCATCCGAAACAACGACGATGTAGTAGCCCGGGCTGAGGTTGTCGATGCTTTCAGTGGTCGCGCCATTGCTCCACAAGATATTGTAAGGCGCGGCGCCGCCAGTGATCATTGCCGTTGCGGAACCGTCGCTGCCGCCATTACAGGTCACGTTGGTTTTGGTCGTGACAAGGCGGAGTTTGCCATTGACGGTGGCCGAGGCAGTCGCACTGCATCCGCCGCCAGTGACGGTCACGGTATAGACGCCGGCGGGCAGATTGGCAATATCCTGGGTGGTTTTACCATTCGACCAGTGGTAGGCGTATGGCGGTGCGCCACCTGATACTTCGATGTTGATCGAGCCGGTATTGCCGCCCGAGCAGGCCACATTGGTCACAATGACCGGATCGATGACGATACCGTTTTCATCCGTCAGGCCGTTGCAATCGTTGTCGAGGCCATCGCACAATTCCGGGGCGCCCGGATGAACAGCGGCATTGGCGTCATCGCAATCACCCTGCCCCACCGTGTAGCCGTCGCCGTCCTGATCGCAAAGGCCGCCTTCGTCGATCTGGCCGTCGCAATCGTCGTCGAGCCCGTTGCACAATTCCTGCGCGCCGGGGTGCACGGCTGCATTCGTATCGTCGCAATCCGTGTTGTCCGCAACATATCCGGCCGGCGCCGTGCAGGCTGTCACACTGTTGGAGGGGTTGCCATACCCATCGCCGTCGGCATCGGCATACCAGCTGGCGCCGAGGTTTTCGTCAATTTGCCCGTCGCAATCATCATCGAGGCCATTGCAGATTTCCACCGCGTTGGGGTGAATCGCGCCATTCGCGTCGTTGCAATCCGTGTTATCGGGTACATAGCCCGCGGGAGGCGTGCAAGCCTGGATGGAAAGAGCGGGATCGCCGTAGCCATCACCGTCGGCATCGGCGTAAAAAGTGGATTGTACGCCTTCATCAATCAGGCCGTCGCAATCGTCGTCGAGGCCGTTGCACATTTCAGCTGCGCCGGGGTGGATGGCCGCATTCGCGTCGTTGCAATCCGTGTTGTCGGACACATAGCCGGCGGGTTGCGCACAGGCGGCAAGCGTAGCCGCCGCATTGCCAAAACCATCGCCATCGGCATCGGCATACCACAGCGGCTGGCCGGTGACATCGGGGTCGGCGTCGTCGATCAACCCGTCGCAGTCGTCGTCGAGGCCATTGCAGACTTCGGTCAAACCGGGGTGTACCGCCGGGTTGTTATCGTCGCAGTCGTCGCCCGTGGCGGCATAACCGTCGGGTTGCATACAAGCGACGATGGTATAAGCCGTACCGCCGTAGCCGTCGCCGTCCACGTCGAGGAACCAGGTGAGACCCAGACCTTCATCGACCTGCCCGTCGCAGTTGTCGTCGAGATTGTTGCAAACCTCCGCAGCGCCTGGGTGAATCGCGCCATTTGCATCGTTGCAATCCGTGTTGTCGGTCACATAACCGGCCGGGGCCGTGCAGGCCTGGGTGGAAACGGCAGCATTGCCATAACCGTCGCCGTCGGCATCGGCGTAAAAAGTCGTTTGCACGTTTTCGTCAATCTCGCCGTCGCAGTCGTCGTCGAGGTTGTTGCAAAGCTCGGCAGCGCCGGGGTGTACGGCCGCATTGCCATCGTTACAATCCGTGTTGTCGGCCACATAGCCGGCCGGGGCCGTGCAGGCCATTTGCGCATTGGCGGGGTCGCCGTAGCCGTCGCCATCCGCGTCGGCATACCACATTGCACCCAGGTTTTCATCGATCAGGCCGTCGCAATCGTCGTCGATGCCGTTGCAAATTTCCGGCGCACCAGGGTGCTGCGCTGCATTGTTGTCGTTGCAATCCGTGTTGTCGGCCACGTAGCCGGCGGGCTGCTCGCAGGTATTTTGCGACACGGCAGCATTGCCATAGCCGTCGCCGTCGGCATCTTCGTAGTAAATGCCGCTGCTCACGTCGATGACCCACTCGGCAGGCAGCGCGCATTGGCCGCTGTAAGGCGTAAAGGTCAGGGTTTGCGGCCCCAGCAGTCCGTAGGGATAAAAATAATAGCCATAATACACCCCGGGGCCCGTCCAGTAGCCCGACACGCCGTCCTGATAGGTCGGCAGATAAATGCCGTAGTCGTTCTGGCAGGCAGCAGACGGCACTCCGCTGATAACGGGCGTCACCGGCGGGTTGGGATTGGCATAAACGGTCGATCCTGAACTGTTGGTGCAACCCGCGTCATTGGTCACCGTGACGTAGTAATTGGTGTCGGTATCCGGGCTGACGGTGATGGAAGATGTCGTTTCTCCCGTGCTCCATTCGTAAGCAGATGCGTCGGTATAGGCCGTAATGGTCAGGCTTTCGCCCTGACAAACCATGCCATACCAGGGATCGACGGAGAGGTTAGGCTGTGGCGCTACCTGTACAACCGCGCTGCCCAGGCTGCCGCCGCCGCCCGCATTGGTGACGGTGACGTAGTACACCTGCGTCTGGTAGGGATACACCAGTATCGATTGCGTGGTTTCTCCCGTGCTCCACAGGTAAGATTCGCCGGGCGATACCGTGAGGCTGACGCCGCTTCCGGCACACACCAGGGTGTCGGACGGGGAGACGACTGCCGGCTGGCCTTTTATCAGCATGACTTCATTGCCCGTGTAGGCCAGCGTGTAGTCGCCGGGCAAACTGGTGTTTTGAAATGTCCCGGTGAGGCAGTCGGCGCTGCCGTTGCAATGCAGAATGACATATTCGCCGTCGAGCGGGTTGCCGGTTTCGGTCACCAGGAGGCTGCCGCCGAGCTGGATATTTTCCTGCGCTTCCACGTAATCGTGGCCGTAGCCGGGGCCGTCCGAGTTGTTCACTTCGATGTCGAGCTGAGCGCCGTTTTCATACGAGTAGGCAAAATTTATCCGCCCCGGCGACATGCCCGGCGATACGACGCCGTTGTTTTCCCAGGCGGGATCGAACAGCAGGGAGTTCGCATTGCCTTTCAGGGTGCCGTTGTTGACGGCAGGGATGTAGCAGTAAAAATCGCCGTCGAGGGTCCAGTCGCCATTGTTGGCGAGCGTGCCGCCGTTGCCGCCGTCGTAAATACCGCCGTAGCTGGTATTGAACTGGCCGTTATTGATAAAACTGCCGCCGCTCATCTGGTAGTCTGTCTGCTGGCTGGTGGTGCCGTTGTTGGTCAGCACGGCAGACAGCGTTTGGCCGTAACTGCTCATCAGGGCGGTTTGTACGGGCGCCGCGACCGCTTCGGCCGGATCGGAGCCGCCAGTGGCGGGAGCCGTTTTTTTCAGTTGTTTCGAATTGTTGCCGCCGCCATTGTAGCCAATCACGAGGGTTGCACCGTTGTCGATCAGTACATCGGTTTGAACGTGACCGCCGTTCCAGGTCATGGCGCTGGCGATGTGGAGCGTGCCCGGGCCCGTCAAGTCGCCCAAGAGGGTGAACATTTCACCTGAAAAATTGAAATCGATCGCCAGGGCAAGGCCGCCGGAAGTTTCGATGCTGCCTGCGCCTGCGACACTGCCGCCTGCATTGAAGCTGGAGGCGCCGGGCAAATTCAGCGATGCGCCGGCGGCGATGGTGATGGCATTGTTGTTATCGAGGCCGTTGTAAAAATAAAGCGGAGCGGAATCGATGACGATGGAGCCGTTGTTGACGGCGGCGGCGCCGATAGTGGAGCTGTAAGAAGCGCTCTGGTGCAGCGTACCGTTGTTGGTAAAAGTGTGGTCGCCCGAGCCGTAAAAGCTGCCGCCGTCGCCGTTCAGGTTGAACAGCCCGTTGTTCACAATGTCGCCGTAAGCGCTGAACGAGCTCGAAAGATTGACCGTGCCGCCGTTCGTCAAACCGGCCGACAAGGTGCGGTAGCCATAGCCCTGGATATTCAGCGTGGCGCCGGCGCCGACAAGGGTTGCGACGCCGATCTCACCGGAAAGCCAGTTGGCCGTGCCGTCGATGGTCAGGGTCGCGCCGGGGTCGCCGCCGAGGTTGCCCTCGATGTCGAGCGTGATGCCGTTGGTGTTCAGCGGCGCCGTCAGATACCAGCCCGTTCCGAAAATATGCAGAATGCCACTGCCGGCCAGCGTACCGCCGGCGAGTTGGGAGCCGTCCTTGATGGTGAGTGTGGCGCCCGGCGCAATGAAAACAGCGCCGGCATTGTCCAGCCTGCCCACTTCCAGCGTTCCTTCGTCGACCTGCAGCAGCGCGCCGGAAAGATTGTTGAGCAACAAGCCGAACGCGAGTGTTTGCGCGCCGTTTTTGGTCAGCGTACCGTTGTTGTTCATTTGGCCCGAATAGCCGTAGGAAGGCCCGAACGAAGCGCCTTCATGAAGATTGAACACGCTGTTATTGTTGATCAAGGCGCTGCTGCCGGTCAGGAGATCGGCGTGGCATTGCACCGTGCCGTTGTTGGTGAGCGTGCCGTTCAGGTATTTGGCAAAGCCGGATTCGAGTATGTTCAGGGTACTACCGGCCGACATTACGACGGTATTGCCGATCTCGCCGCCTTTCCAGTCGAGCACATGATCGAAATGCAGCACGCCGGTTCCGCCGAGGCCGTAGTAATAGTCGATTACGAAGGTTTCGACCCCGATGGTCTGGTCGCCGTTCACGGTCATATTGGCCGCCAGCGTAAAGACGCCGGCCCCTGTAATGCTGCCGCCGCTCTCAAAACTGTTCAGCGCATTGTAGCCATCCACCTGGATGTTGGCCCCGGCCGTCGCTTCCACGGCGCCGCTGTTGACGAATGCGCCCTGGAAGTAAAAATTGTCGCTCAGCCCTTGCACCGTACCCGTGTTGTTCAGGTTTTGGGTAAAAGTGACATTTGCGGCGGCAGGGTGTTTTTTCAAAAAACCCGCGTTGTTGAACTGGCCGTACCCGCCGATCGTACCCGCCACGTTCAGGTTGACGGCGCCGTTGTTTTGCAGGGTGCCGTTGTTGTAAAACAGGTCGTTGACATTCATCGTGCCATTCAGGGTCAGCGAGCCCGACATGCCGTGGTTGCCGCCCGGCAACACGTCGAGCACCGCGCCGGCGGCGATGGTCCAGGGGGCATTGAGCGAGCCGTTGAGCCAGCGAAAATTGCCCGTATAAACAATCGGACCCGAGCCGGAAGCGTCCGATTCCGCCTCCACCGTGGCAATGTTGATCGCGACATCGGCCGAGTTGGAAGCATACAGGCCGCTGCCCTGAATGTGCAGCGTGCCGTTGCCGGCGATGCCTGATCCGTCGAACACCTCGAGCGAATGGACGCGCAGCAGCGCACCCGCCGACACGTTGATGTTGCCGAAGTTTTTCAGGCCGCCGCCGACAAAAAGTTCGCCGTTTTCCACCGACACCTGTCCGTCGGAATAATTGGTCAGGGACACGCCCATGTTGTAAGTGCCGGCCGAACCGGAAGGTTTCAGCACCGTACCGTGGTTGAAAATGCCCGGTGTGCCGTAGTAAATCCCGATCGTGTACGGGCCGTTGAGCGATATCAGGCCGTAGTTGTCGATCTGGCCGGCGCTCAGGGTAAAGTTGGCATTCACGTTCAGGGTGCCATACACGGTCGTCGTGCCGCCGCCCACGCCGATGTTGCCGCCGTTCATGTCGGCGACAGCCCCGGCAGCGAGGGTGACATTGGTATTGAAACTGCCGTTGCTCATGTCCAGGTGCCCCGTGAAGGTAATCGGGCCGGGGCCGCTCACAAAGGAAGCTATTTCCACTTCGGCGCATTCGATCGAGACGGAGCTCGTGTTGTTGGCAGTAATGCCGTTGCCCTCGTTGCGGTAGGTTCCCGCCCCCGTAAATGTAGCGCCGTCGTAAATAGCGGTCGCATGGGCCCTCAGGCGGGCGCCGGCTGCCACCACCACATCGCCGGTATTGTACAGGTCGCCACTGCAATTCAGTTCGCCGGCCAGTACCGATACCAGGCCATCGCCCTCGTTGTGCAACGGAATTCCCATGTTGAACAAGCCGGAAGAGGCCGCGGTTTTTTGCACCGTACCGTGGTTGAATATGCCCGCTGTCGCGTAATAAATCCCGATGGTGTAGGCGCCCGTCAGCGCAATTGTGCCGTAATTGTAGAGTGTGCCAGCGCTGAAGGTCAGGTTGGCATTGATGTTAAAAGTGCCATTATTGATAAAATCATTGCTGATACCGACGCCCGAACCCGGGTCGATATCCACTACCCCGGTCGCGGCAACCGTTACGGGCACCTGAATACTGCCCCCCAGCCCGGTGAAATGGTGCGGAAATATCAGTGCGCCCGATCCAACCAGCCCGTTGGCGCTCATGGCGGTTTCGGCGTTGTCGAAAGTCACCGGCGTGGTATTGAAAGCCGACAGGCCGTTACCAGTGATGTTGAGGGTGCCGCCGCCCGTAAAAGTGGCCGGGTTGTACATTTCCAGGGTGTGGGTGTGAAACACCGCTCCGGCGAACACATTCACGTCGCCGGATTGTTTGCAATGAATGGAGGCGTAGAGTTCGCCGTTTTCGACCTCGATATCGCCGTCGGGATGATTGACCAGCAGCACGCCGATGGAAAAAGTGGAGGCATCGATGGAAGGTTTTTTCAGCAAGCCGTGGTTTTCAAAACTTGCAGGGGAGTAGTACACCCCGAAGTTGTGCGTGCCGGTCACGTCGAACTCGCCGTAGTTGACGATGGAGGAATAACTCATGGTGATATTCGCATCGCAACTGACCTGGCCGTAGCTGGTGATGTTGGCGCCGATCCCCAGAGAACCCTGCCACAGGCCCGCGCAGCCTTGCAGGAGGGTCACTGGCACGCCGACCGTGCCGCTCGTCCAGCTGAAACTGGAGTTGATGGTGAGGCTGGAGTTCGGGTTGCCGTCGCTGTTCAGACCGCCGCCGAGGATGAGGGAACCGACGGAGATTTGTCCGTTGACATACACCGCCTTGCCTTGCGGAATATCGGCCAGATCGCCGGCGCCGGGCACCTGCTGAGGCTGCCAGTTGCGGTAGTCGGTCCAGATGTTGCCTTCATAGCCGCCTACGAAAGTAATCGCATGCAAAGCATTGGGAATGAAAGCGAAAGAGGCCAGGAGCAGCCAAAAAGTAAGCAATCGCATGTTGGGAAAAGTTTGGTTTCATCCGATATTGGATGGCGCAAAAGTCTTTTCCCCGTCTGCCCGGCTACCAGATCAAAGTTTGTTCAAAGTTTGTTCAGGGTGTTCAAAAGTGCCTGCCGCCACCCGTCATCCAATCTCCATCTCGAACATCCCCAGCTCAATCGTGCTGTAATGGCTGGGCAGTGCCGCCGGATTGGCGGGCCGTTCCACACCCAGAAATCGGAAGCCGCAGCGCTCGTACAGGGCTTTCAGGCGGAGGTTGTCGGCCCAGGTGTCGAGGCGGAGGTATTTTTTTCCCCTGGCCCGGCCATGCGCCCTGGCCCATTCGATGATGGCAGCGACGAAATTGCGGCCCCGGCATGCCGGGTGCGTGGTAATCCGGTGCAGGTACACCGCCGGATCGGCATCTTTTATGCCCCAGATGTGCGGGTCGTTGTAGGCAATCATGAACACGCAGGCGATTTGCTCCCCGTCCACGATCTTCCAGATGCGCCCCTCCGCGATCTCCTGCTCCACCAGCCGGCGTTCAAAAGGCAGCCAGTGCTGATCAGACACTGCTTTCTGATGCGCAATGGCGTATTCGTACAACTGGAAAATCGTTTCGAGGTCGTCGATTGTACTTGGTTGAAAATCCATGATTTATAAACAAGTCTATCCCCTTCGGATAAGAATGACCGCCAGCAAGATACCACCTATACTGAGGGCATGTACGAGGCGGAACGGCTCGCCGTCGAGCACGCCCCACAGCACAGCCACCACGGGAATGATGTAGGTTGGCGAACTGCCAAACAGGGCCGAAGTCCGGCTGATGAGTTTGTAGTGCAGCAACTGCGCCAGCGCGGTGCCCAGCATGCCGAGGGTCACCAGCGCCAAAAAGGGCGCCGCGCTGGCTTCCGTCACCGTGTAATGGCCCAGGTTGGGCAACAACACCAGCAAAAACGCCAACAGTCCGGCCACACTGACCGATACCGTGGACAGTGTCGGGGCCGGAATCCCGCCCAGTTTGTTTTTGATCAGGTTGATGTTCAGTCCGTAGAATGCCGTCGCCAGCACGATCAGGCCTGCATACCAGTTGAAGCGCAGCGCCGAATCGGCCCTTTCCAGGGCCAGCATAACGGCACAGGCCAACCCAAGCAACAACCCGGCTACTTGCCTGATTTTGTAAGTGGTATGAAAAAAGAGCATGGAAAACACGAAGGTAAAAGCCGGCGTCAGCGCATTCAGTATGCCGGCTACCGAACTTTGGACTTGCTGCTGGGCCAGACAAAAAAGATAGGCCGGAAATACCATGCCCAGCAGCGCGGCCAACAGGACGTACAGCCGTTTTTCGGGCGGAATATTGCGCCGGTTCGCTATCCCGAAAGGCAAAAACAACAGTCCCGCCGACACCAGCCGGATCGTGGCGGCCTCGACATAGCCGAAGCCGGCCAGCCCCTTTTTGATCAAAATAAAACTGCTGCCCCAGATCAGCGACAAGACCAGCAGATACCCCCATTTCAGCAGCGTAAAATCCTGTTTCATGCAACTTGTCGGGCCGCGCAAGCACAGCGTTTTGTGGAAGGAATAGCACTCATCGGCAGCGTCTGGTCATGCTTTTTTAGCAAAACGCTCGAGCACATACGCCGGCAGGGGCACATCCTTTCTGCCGGCCTGGTCGGGTACGGGTTCGGAGGGTACAAGGCGCAAGGGCAACACGCCAGCCCACACCGGCAAATCGAGGTCTTCGGGATCGTCGATGACGCCGTGCGCCCTGAATTTGACCGAGGCCTCCTCGATTTTCACCGCGATGAACATGGTTTTTTTCATGTCCGAAGCATCCGGCCGGCGGGCGTCGGCCCATCGGCCGGGCATCACGTGCTCCACAAACCGCTCGGCTGCCAGCCAGCGCTCTTCTTCCGACTCCACCAGCCGGGTGACGCCGAAAGCGACGACCGAACGGAAATTCATCGAATGATGAAACACCGAGCGCGCCAGCACCAGCCCGTCGAGCAGGGTAACGTTGACGCAAACTGGTATGCTGCTCGCCATTTTCATAAAAAAATGGCTGCCTACCGAGCCGTGCAGGTACAGGGTGTCGCCCGCCCTGCAATAACTGGTCGGCAGGATAAAAGGCTGCCCTTCATACTGAAAAGCGACCTGGCAAACCAGCCCTTCGTCGAGAATGGCGTCGCGGACGGCAGGGTCGAAATCGTAGCGTTTGGGGTAGTAACGGCTGCCCTCCGTACGGGTTGTTTTTGTTTTCATGGCAAAATTTCAGGCTGTGAGCAGCATGGGAAAATAACGTTCTTCCATCACCCGGAAATGGTGAATCTGGTGCCCGGCGAGCACAAATCCGAGCGCCAGTACGGGTAATTCCGAATTAAAGGCAATGCCCGTGCGGCGCAGGGCTGCTTCGTCAAATGACTCGAACAGCAGGATGGAGGCCAGTCGTACCGCACGCAGTTCGGCGAGCAGATCGTCGATGCTGCGCCGGCTGGCGCCGGCGTTGGCGGCAAAGGCATCCTCGTCGAAGCCGGGCAGCAGGGTTTTGTCGTTGCGGGCAAATCGCATGGCCCGGTAGGCAAATACCCGTTCACAGTCGATCAGGTGTTGAAAGAGGTCGGCAAGGGTCCATTTGCCCGGCGCATACACGGCCAGGCCGATGGCGCGAATACTGGCCATGTCGAGCGTATCCAGATCATCCAGACTTTGCCGCAGGGCCGCGGAAAGGTCAACATCCGGCACCAGGTCGATGTAGCGGTCGAAATAACAGGGTTGCCACGAGAGGGCGTTCTTTTTCATAGCAGAAATTTTGATAGCAAAAATAGTGGTTTGACGGACTACCAAAATCGTCCGGTTTTAAAATACCTGATAGTCCGGTTAAATGATTTAAATTCGCAAGCCCCAGTTTTGCAACGCAATAACTAACTGCGCCGCCATGCTCCCGTTTGCCTCGCTTGTTTCCCTCGAAAAAAGTCATAAAACGCCGGTCTTCCTGCAAATTGCCACAGGATTGATCGACCTGATCCGCAACGGCGTAGTGCCCGCGGGGGCGCGGCTGCCGGGTTCGCGCGGCCTGGCCGATGCGCTCGGGGTTCACCGCAAAACCGTACTGGCGGCTTACGAGGAATTGCTGGCGCAGGGCTGGATAGAAACCCGCTATTCGCGCGGCACCTTCGTCAGCCGGAAACTGCCCGACATCCCTCCGCAACACCTGCGCGCAGCGCCCGAACCGTCACCCGCCGATTCGGCTTCGAGGGCCGGTTTTATTTTTCGGCCCGACCCGCTGCTTCGGCTCCCCTTGTTCAAAGGCTCCAACGCACTGGCTTTCGACGACGGTTTTCCCGACGTCCGCATCGCGCCCTGGGATGCCCTCAACAGGGCCTATCGCAGTGCGCTTCGACAGGGTTTTCGCAAAAATCTGCTGTTCTACGGCGACACCTCCGGCGAGGCATCCCTGCGCACCGACATGTGCCGCTACCTTCGGGAAAGCCGCGGGTTGAACATCGGCATCGACAATGTCCTGATTACCCGGGGCACCATGATGGCTATTTACCTCGCCTTGCAATGTATCGTGCAGCCGGGCGAGGCGGTGGTGGTCGGCGAAGTATCGTATGCTTCCTGCAACCTGATCATCCGGCAGCGGGGTGCTCAGTTGTTTACCGTTCCGGTCGACGAGTACGGCATCGACGTGGAGGCCATCGGACGCCTGTGCGAAACCACGCCTGTCCGCATGGTGTACGTGACGCCTCATCACCAGCATCCGACCACGGTCATCATGCCGGCCGAGCGCCGCATCCGCCTGCTCCAGCTGGCGCAGACCCACGGTTTTTGCATTCTGGAAGACGACTACGATTATGACTTTCACTACGACAGCAGCCCGATTTTGCCGCTGGCAGCGGCCGATACGGGCCGGCATGTGGTGTACGTCGGCTCGCTGAGCAAGGTATTTTCCCCCGCCCTTCGCATCGGCTACGTGGTGGCGCCGACCGAGGTGATCGAGGCCATGTCGCAGTTCAGGCGAATCATCGACCGGCAGGGCGACAATCTGCTGGAGGCCGCCGTGGCGGTGCTTTTCCGCGAGGGCGATATGCGCAGGCACTTGCGAAAAGCGCAAAAAATCTACCACGGGCGGCGCGATTTGTTCTGTGAACATTTGAAAACAGCCCTGGGCGACAAGGTCGAATTCTCCAGACCTACCGGAGGTCTGGCTGTCTGGGCGCGTTTCGATCCTTCGATTTCGCTGGCTGAGCTGGCTGTACGTTGTCGTGAAAAAGGCTTGTGGATATCCGACGGCTTGCTGTACGGCGCTCACCTGAATGCCACGCGTCTTGGCTTTGGATCGGTGAATGAAGCGGAAATCGGGCAAGGCATGGCTATTTTGAAAAAAGCGGCGGAGTGAATTTCCCGAACGGAACAAGCCGTTTCCGTAGCCAAGCGTTTTGCGCTTTCTTTGTCCGTTCTTATCTGCAATCGTCCATCGACATGACCACACCGGCCCATCAAGGCGCTTCTGTGCTGCCCCTGTTTTTTCAGTCCGATCGTTTTCGGCTTCTGATTGCCGGAACCGGTCAGGAAGCCCTGGCGTTGCTGAACATGTTGTTGAACCAGGCGCCTTCTGCCCGGATCACGGTAGCCGGAAGCAACGTATTGCCTGCCTTCGCCGAACTGGTGCAACGGCATCCGACGGTGCAACTTACAGAGCAGGCTTTCGATCCCGGCGATCTGGCAGACATTCATCTTGTATTTATCGCCACGGGCGATCCGGCGCTCGACCGGCAAATCAGGGCCCTTGCCGCCGAAAAGGGAATCATGGTCAATGTGGCCGGCGCGCCCGAACTGTCCGATTTTCAGTTTGCACCGGCTGCGCCGAAAAGCGGCCTGATGAATAAAAAACGACGGTTTGAATACTGGACGCCCGCTCATCCGCACCCGCCGGAGGGGCTGGAACGCATCGACGGGCGGCACTGGCGGCGCATCGCCACGGGAGCGCTGACGGCATTCGGGCTTTTGCTGATCGGCAACATCGTGTACATCACGGGCCTGCATGAGCAGATCGCGCCCGAGTTCTGGCCATTTCTCGCCATCGGCTTTTTTGCCCAGATGATCGACGGCCTGCTGGGCATGGGCTACGGCACCACGGCTGCCATCGGGCTGATGACGCTGAACGTGCCGATTGCCGCCGTATCGTCGTCGATCCACACGGCCGAGATGTTTGCCTCGGGCGCTTCGGGGTACAGCCATTATCGCTTCGGCAATGTCAAAAAAGAATTGTTTCGCGCCCTGCTGCTGCCCGGGGTAATCGGCGCGGTTTGCGGCGCGTTGTTGTTGTCGTGGCTCGACGGGCGTGGGGCAGAATTTGTAAAACCCCTGCTGGCGGTGTACATGTTTGTGCTGGGCGTGAGAATATTGTACCGCGTTTTTTACCCTTCTCAGGGGGAAAAAGAGATCAAAAGGGTGGGTTTGCTGGCGGGAATCGGCGGATTTCTCGATTCCTTCGGGGGCGGCGGCTGGGGTCCCCTGGTCACCGGCACCCTCATCAACAAAGGCAAAACGCCCCGTTATGTCATTGGTTCGGTGAGTCTTTCCGAGTTTTTTGTCACCCTGGCCAGCGCCATTACTTTTTTTGCCGCAATCGGCATTGGTCACTGGCCGGTTATCCTGGGCCTCACGGTCGGCGGCGTGCTGGCTGCCCCCCTTGCCGCGCGCCTGGCCGGCAGGTTGCCGGTTAAAAACATGATGATCGGCGTGGGCGCCATGATTATCCTGTGGAGCATGGTGGTGCTGGCGCGCTGGTGGTGGTAAATTATTCCGCGGGGCGGAGGGCCTGGGCTATTTCGGCAGCCAGGCGGGCATTATTGCAGACCAGTTCGATATTGGTGGCGAGGCTTTTGCCGCCAGTCAGTTCTTCTACTCTTGCCAGCAGGAAAGGCGTGATGGCTTTGCCTTTTACACCTGCCCGTTCGGCCTCGGCGAGCGCCTGAGCAATGGCTTCGTCGATGATGGCCGGCGCTGCCTCATACTGTTTGGGCACAGGATTGGCTACCAGCACGCCGCCGCGCAGTCCGTTCGACCATTTGGCGCGCAGCAATGCTGCGATTTCGGCGGGTGTATCGAGCCTGCAATCAACGCCAAACCCGCTTTCTCTGGTAAAAAAGGCCGGAAAATCATCGGTTTGGTAGCCAATGACCGGCACTCCGAGGGTTTCGAGGTACTCCAGCGTCAGTCCGATATCGAGGATGCTTTTGACGCCGGCGCATACTACAGCCACGGGCGTATGGGCGAGTTCGGGGAGGTCGGCAGAGATGTCCATAGTCGTTGAAGCCCCCCGGTGCACACCCCCGATGCCGCCGGTAGCAAATACCCGAATACGGGCCAGATCGGCGATGATCATGGTGGAGGCCACGGTGGTGGCGCCGCTTTTTCCCTGGCTGATGAGGTAAGGCAGGTCGCGGCGGCTGGCCTTGGGCATGGCAGCGCCAGCACGCGCGATTTTTTCGATCTCCGCACGATCGAGTCCGGCTTTCATTTGTCCATCCAGAATGGCGCAGGTAGCCGGCACGGCTCCGGCATCGCGGACAATTTGTTCCACCCGGAAAGCCGTTTCCATATTCTTCGGGAACGGCATGCCATGTGCGATAATAGTGCTTTCCAGCGCCACGACCGGCCTGCCGTTGTCGAGCGCCGCCCTGACTTCCGGCGCAATGCTGAGGTGGATGTCTTGCATTGAAAAAAATTTTCGCTGGCAAAGGTTGTAAATTCAAATCACACGGGACTATCTTTGCCCCGCTTTTGAAAAAAGGCGCTGCCTCATTAGCTCAGTCGGTTAGAGCGGCGGACTGTTAATCCGTAGGTCCAAGGTTCAAGTCCTTGATGAGGCGCAGGAAGCCACCGCTTGTCACGGTGGCTTTTTTTTATATTATGCCCTTTTTCGTCTTCATGCCATAACTCCGAACGATTTGACAAATACAACATCGGGCAAACAAATTCGGTCGAAATGCGGCATGAACGCAACCATGAAGTTGACCCATCGGATTCATATACTTCCAGGTAACGCCCCTGGAAGTTGTCAGCCCGGGCAAAAGCGGGTATGTTGCCCAGCAATGCTGTCAGCGTGAAGCGAAAAATAACATCCCTGAAATCCAAGCGCATGATTGCCCGTTTTGCCACTTCACCGGAAGCATTTCAGGAATTTTGTGACAAGGTATTATCAACTGAAGAATAGTATTCGCCATGAGTCTTCTCACCGTAGGCACTGTTGCATTCGACGACATTGAAACCCCAGCCGGCCGCGCCGAAAAGATCGTCGGCGGCGCTGCATTGTACACTTCCATTGCGGCATCTTATTTCGTCAAACCGGTCAATCTTGTGTCGGTCATTGGCGACGATTATCCGGCCGACATGCTGGGCTACCTGAAAAAACGCGGCGTCGATCTCGGCGGGCTGCAGGTCCGCGAAGGCGAAAAATCCTTTTTCTGGGCAGGCAAATACTACCGGGACCTCAATACCCGCGACACGCTCGACACCCAGCTCAACGTGCTGGCCACGTTCGATCCGGTGTTGCCCGAAAATTACCGTCATTCCGATTTTCTGATGCTGGGCAACCTTACCCCGCAGGTACAAATGCGGGTGCTGAGCCAGTTCCGCAAACGCCCGCGCCTGATTGTGCTCGACACCATGAATTTCTGGATGAATACGGCGCTTTCCGATTTGCTCAAGGTGCTCAAAAAGGTGGATGTGCTGACCATCAACGACGAGGAAGCCCGCCAGCTTTCCGGGGAGCACTCGCTCGTGGCAGCCGCCAGGATCATCCATAAAATGGGCCCTAAATACCTGATTGTCAAGAAAGGAGAGCACGGCGCACTGTTGTTCCAGTCCAATCTGATGTTTTACGCACCGGCGTTGCCCCTGGCAGAAGTGATCGACCCCACGGGCGCTGGCGATACCTTTGCAGGCGGATTTATCGGATATTTGGCCAAAACGGGCGACCTTTCCTTTGGCAACCTTAAAAAAGCCGTGATCTACGGCTCGGCCATGGCTTCTTTCTGCGTGGAAAAATTCGGCCCCGAACGCCTCATGGGGCTCACGCCGGCCATGATCAGCAAACGTGTTCAACTGTTTGCCGAATTGGTAAAATTCTGACCGGCCGGAGGAGGGCTTGCCCTGTACCGCCTCCATCAACCTGCACCAATTATCATCCAATAAACTGCTCACCCATGTTCGACAATCTTTTTGGCAACATTCAGCAACAACAGGCTGAACTTCAGGCAAAACTGGCCGGCATTCTGGTGGAAGCCGAGGCCGGCGACGGCGCAGTGACCGTACAGGCCGGCGCCGATCAGCACATCGAAAACATTAAAATCGATCCGTCGAAAGTAGATATGAACGACCGCGAACAACTGGAAGACCTGATGTTGGTGGCCGTCAACCGGGCCCTCGAACTGGCTCGTGAAAAAGCCGCCGCCGAAACCGCCAAACTGCTCAAGGATATGCTGCCTTTCGGCGGTTTGGGCGATTTGCCCAAGCCCTGAACACTTTACCGCCCTGGCGAGCGTTATTTGCACCAAAAAAGACAACTCGAATGCGCTTTCTTTTCCTCCTCTTTTTCGCACTGGCGAGCTATGCAGCCGGCGCACAAGACCTCGAAGACCAGCTGGAGGCCTATTTTTCATTTGACCAATGCAAGGCCATCGACGACAGCGGCAACGGCTCCACCGGCCTGTTCAACGACAGCATCACCTGCGTATGCGGTGTAAACGGCGGCCAGGCACTGCGGTTTGGCGGCCCCAACCTGCCCGGCTCGATCAGCTTCAACTCCGCCGCCCAGATCAACGACGTCTTCACGACGAGCGATTTTTCGGTCAGCTTTTATTTCCGCCCGCTGCCCATCGTGCAGGGTGAAAACGGCGCGCAGGTCATTATGGCCAAACAAAGCAGCTGCAACACCGAACGCGCGTTCTGGGTACGCTACACGCCGACGCCACGCCCGAAGATTTCGTCGGGCATCAGTCAGAACGACACCCTGCTGACCACCGTATCGGCCGAACTGGACGACAGCCTGTGCTGGCAACACGTCGTGCTGGTGCGTAGCGGCAACCGCTATTCGCTCTACCTCAACGGCGTGGAACGCGACAAAAAAACCACCCTCCTGCGCGCCGATCTGTCGTCGGGCGCCACATTCAAAATCAGCCAGCCGGTGTGCTTGCTCGACCGGCCCTTCAAAGGCGATCTTGACGAACTGCGGGTGTACAACAAAGCCGTCGATAACGATCCAAATTACCCGGATTACATCCAGGCCCTGTCGCTCCATCCGGACAAAATCCTGACCAACGACACCCTGATCTACCTGGGCAATTCGTTCGAGGTGCGCACTTCGCCCTCCTGCGCCACGCAGTTCGAGTGGTCGCCTACCGCCGGCGTGGCATCCTTCACCGATCCTCACACGGTCATCACGCCGACTTTGCCCACCACCTATTACCTCAAGTACTACCACCCGGGCTGTTTTGCATACGACAGCATCCGGGTTAAGGTGATCGATCCCGACACCCTTGATTGCAGCAAAATTTTTATTCCGAATGCCTTTACCCCCAATTCCACAAAGAACGTGAACGATGCTTTCGGCATCAGCAATCCGTACGCAGTGGATGAATTTATCTCCTTCGAGGTATTCGACCGCTGGGGCGGGCGCGTCTTCAATGCTGTCGACCAGTTTGAAACCTGGGACGGTACGGTGAAAGGCCAGCCGGTGAATCCGGGCGTGTTCCTTTACCGATTGCGATACCGATGCGACGGACAGGAAAAGGTCAAGACAGGCAACCTGACCGTGCTAAAATAGCACGGCACTCTTTCCTACAAAGAACAAAGCCCGGCGCTCTTTCAGCGCCGGGCTTTTTCACTAAACCGTTTCTATTGTATGAAGCTATAATTTGACTCCCAAACGTGTGCCAAAAAGGAAAAATTTCCCGCCGCGAGAAAAATTTTTTCTCTCAGGATCAATTTTTCTCTCCAACAGGCTTTTACAATGGCCTGCTTTCCAATTTCCGGTCATTTTTTTGAACACTTTGTCGCTGCTCCGGTTGGAGCCTGCGAATGTTGCCGATGCTATTTGCCAAAATTGTACCTATGTCGTTTAAATACCCTGCCTGTTTATTAGTCCTGATCGCAGCCCTCGCTTTGGCAGCCTGCGCCAATGATGCAAGCCGGCACAGCGCCGCCGCCATAGGCGCCACCGAACCCGACGGCGCAACTATTTTTCGAAAATACTGCGTCGCCTGCCACGGCGCCGACGGCAAACTGGGCCTCAACGGCGCAAAAGACCTGACCAAAACCGCCCTCACACTGGAAGAACGCATCAGCCTCGTTACGAAAGGGAAAAGCATGATGACGCCTTTTGGTGAAATTCTGAATCCGGAAGAAATCAGGGCTGTGGCCGCTTACACGGAAACCTTTCGGGTAGCCGAATAACTTTGGCGGCTTCGATTATCCGAACTCCCCTCCGGCCTGCCCCGGAAAATTGAATATCCCCCAAATCAAAACGGCAACTATTGATACCCGAGAAACAATTCGGATTAATCGAATCAATCGAACCAGATCATCATGATTCTTGTCACAGGAGGTACCGGTTTTGTCGGCTCATATCTTATCCGCCTGCTCGTGCAGCATGGCTATCACGTACGTGCCCTGCGCCGGGCCGACAGCGCCATGCACCTGGTGCACGACGTAGCCGACCGGGTGGAATGGGTGGAAGCCGATGTCACCGATCTCGTTGCATTGGAAGAGGCTTTCGAGGGTGTCACACAGGTTTGCCATTGCGCGGCCATGGTGTCGTTTCATCCGCGCGATGTGCGGCGCATGATGCAGGTCAATGTGGACGGCACGGCCAATATCGTCAACCTTTGCCTCCATTTCGGCGTGCGCAAACTGGTGCACGTGAGCAGTATTGCAGCCATCGGGCGCTCGAAAGAGCGCAAACACCTTGATGAAAAATCGCCCTGGGTGCAGAGCAAGGTGACGAGCCAGTACGCGATCAGCAAGTACCAGGGCGAGCAGGAAGCCTGGCGCGGCCATGCCGAAGGACTGGATGTGGCAATCGTCAATCCGGCCATTATTCTCGGCAGCGGCTACTGGAACGTGGGTTCGGGCCGCTTTTTCCAGCAGGTGAATGACGGCCTGAAATTCTGGCCCGTAGGGCGTTCGGGCTTCGTGGATGTGCGCGACGTGGCGCAATTCATGCTCCTGTTGCTCGGAAACAACATCAGCGGCGAGCGGTATATTCTGAACGCCGGCAACATCAGCTACCGCGAGTTTTTCCAGCACGTCGCCAGGTCAATCGATGCCCGACCACCAGCGATCAAGGTAACGCCGCTGCTGGCCGAGGTCGCCTGGCGGGTGGAATGGGTCAAGGAAAAATTATTGGGCGCCACGCCCGTCGTCACCCGCGACAGCGCGCGCAGCAGCGTGAGCCAGTTTTTTTACGGCAATGAAAAATCGCTGTCGGTACCGGGCTTTACCTACCGCCCGCTCGAAACCACCATCCGCGAAACTGGCGCCCAGTTTCTGGAATCGGTGCGCGAGGGGTCTGCCTGGAAGGTGTTGCCGTTGTGACAGGAGGGGGACAGTTTTTTTGTTTGACAGGATTTACAGGATTAAAACTGCCTGGGGGCACACAATAATCCTGTGAATCTTGTAAATCCTGACAAAATCATTTTAGAAACCTCATTCATGAAAAACCGTCAAGCAATAACCTTGTAAATCCTGTCTCCCCCAAAAACGCCTGTCCCCTCCCCGATTCAAACTCGTTTTATCAGAAAAAACGCCACACCGGCCGCCGCCACTGCACTAAGCCCAAACACTGCTGCCGGCCCGGCCCATACCCAAAGCAGGCCGGCGAGACTGCTGGCCAGCAAGGTCGCCACGCTTTGAAAGGCCGTGTAGGTTCCGATGGCGGTGGCGGTGTCCTGTTGATCCGAAATATTGCTGATCCAGGCTTTTGCCACGCCGTCGGTCGCAGCGGCATACAGGCCGTAACACCCGAAAAGCACGAGAAAACTCCCCCAAGTGCCGGCAAAAGCCATACCTGCGTAAGTGACGGCAAACAAAACAAGCCCGGCCGCAAAAACCCGTTTCATGCCGAGGCGGTCGGCCAGCGCCCCCAGTGGATAGGCGGCGGCGGCAAATATCAGGTTGAAAAAAATATAGGCTCCAATGAGCGCCGCGTCGCTGAATCCGGCTTCCCTGACTTTGAGCAACAAAAACACGTCGGAACTATTGAACAGCGCAAACACCAGCAGGGCCGTTGCCAACCGGCGGTAGGCAGCCGGGCTGCGCTTCCAGTATTGGACAAAATCAAGCCAGCCGGGCCGCGCAGCGTCTTCCCGCCGGGCTTTTCGCCGCTCCCGAATCAGCAGGGTGACGACCACCGCCAGCATACCCGGCAGGATGGCCCAGGCGAAGAGCGTGGCATAGGCCGAAGGATGGCGGTACAGGTAAAGCAAGGCCAGCAAGGGACCGAATACGGCGCCCAGCGTATCCATCGAGCGGTGAAAACCGAACACACGGCCCTTCGTTTCCGGCGTGGCCTCGTCAGACAACAAGGCATCGCGGGCAGCCGTGCGCACCCCCTTGCCAAGTTTGTCGCCTGTGCGGGCCAGAAACACCGCCGCCGGCTGCACGAACCAGGCCAGGATGGGTTTCGACACAGCGCTCAGCGCATATCCAACCTGTACGAAGGGCCGGCGACGGCCCGACACATCGCTCCAGTTGCCAAAATAGCCTTTGCTCAGTCCGGCCAGGGCTTCGGCAAACCCTTCCAGCACCCCGATAAACGCCACTGAAAACCCGATGCTTTTCAGGTACACGGGCATGACGGGGTACAGCATCTCGGTAGCCACATCGTTGAACAGGCTGACGAGGGAAAGCAGCCAGATGTTGCGGGTCAGCAAGGAGGTACGCGCAGTGTTCATGCGGCCAAAGATGCGCGCGCAGCTGCTGTTGTGCGCCGGGGGCGGCATTATAAATTCCGTCGCACCCAGGCACGAATGTCGTTCCAGCCGCCGGCAGGAGCAATTCCCTGCGATTTCAGGGCGTCGAAATCGTTTTCGAGGCTCATCTTGTAGGGAATTCCTGTGTATTGATCGGTTTTTCCTTTGAGGTGGCTGTACGCTTCGCGTGCCGGGTTTTCAAGCCCCTGAAGCAGCAGCGCATGACCGAGGTAGGCGTAGGCATCGATTTGACCGGAGTCAAAAGCGAAACTGCGCCGCGCCGCGCGCTCGGAAAGCGCATAATCACGGGTCAGCAGGGCCGACCACGACAAACTCCTGTATTGCGGCGCGGCCAAATTGCGAAGGCGATCGTTTAGGCCGCTCAGGGTATCACAGGTTTCGGCCAGCAGCCGGAGGGCAAGGGTTGTATGAACAAAGTCTTCGCGCTCGATCGTAGAGTCTTTCACCTCGTCCACATTGCGCAGCGTTTGCATGCAGCCAGGAAACAGGTTTTTTTTCCCTTGCAACAACCCTGCTTTATACACAGCCAGCGATTCGGAGTAGTAATCCAGGGCCCTGGCGTAATTTTTTCGGGTTTCGTAGAGTACGCCGAGGTTGTTCAGCGTCGAAGCAAAGTCGGACTGGAATGCGTCGGGGTTTCGTTGCGACAGCCTCCGAAAAATAGCCAGCGCTTCGGAATAGGCTTTCTCCGCGTCATCCATCCGTTTGGTATCGCTGTACAGCACCCCGAGGTTGTTCAGCGTTGCGGCAACATCAGGATCGAAGGCCGCGGGGTTTTCCTGCGCCAGTCGCCGGCGTATGTCAAGGGCTTCCAAATAGGCTTTTTCCGCTTCACGTACTTTTTGCAGGTCGCTGTAATAGGAGCCGAGATTGTTCAGGGTGGTAGCGAGGTCGGGTTGGTGAGCGGCAGGGTTCTCCTGCGCCAGCCGGCGACGGATGTCCAGCGCTTCCAGATAGGCTTTCCCGGCTTCGTTCATTTTTCCGTTGTCGTTGTACAAAATGCCGAGATTGTTGAGGATAGCCGCGATGTTGGGCTGGAAAGTAGCGGGGTTGTCGAGCGACAGGCGGCGGTAAGCAGCAAGCGCTTCCAGGTACGACTGTTCGGCTTCGGCCGTCTTTCGGGTGTCGGCGTAAAAAATCCCGAGGTTATTGAGGCAAAGGGCTACATCGGGCCGAAACGCATCGGGGTTTTTGAGGGTCAGCTGGCGGTAAATGGCAAGAGCCTCTTTGTACGCCTGTTCCGCTTCTGCCATCTTTTGATTGGCGCGGTAAAAGTTACCGAGATTGACGAGGGTCGAAGCCAACTCGGGCTGGTACGCGTCGGGGTCTTTCTGTACAAGCATTCGCCTGATATTCAAGGATTCGGCGAATGCATCAGGTCAACTTCGGCGTAAAAGCCGGCCTCAACCTCATTCGCCTGATATTCAAGGATTCGGCGAATGCATCGCCGGCCGCTGCCATATCGCTGTTGTTGCGGTACAAAATCCCGAGGTTGTTGAGACACAGGGCCACTTCGCGTTGGAAGACCGCATTTTTTTGCGCCAGCCCGCGGTAGATCGCCAGTGCCTCGAGATAGGCTTTTTCGGCCTCCCCGGCCCGCTGATTGGCCCGGTAAAAATTGCCCAGACTGTTCAGCGTCTTGCCGAGATCTGCTTGATAAGCCGCGCCTTTCTTCAAAACCAGTTTGCGGCGAATGGCCAGCGCCTCTGTGATCGCCTTTTCTGCATCCGCCATTTTTTGGTTCACGGTGTAAAATGCACCCAGGTTATCCAGGCTTGCAGCCAGCTCGGCCTCGAAAGCATCTGGGTTTTCCCGCGCGAGTTGCCGGCGGATCGACAACGCTTCGGAATAGGCCTTTTCGGCCTCCGCCATATTGTTGTTGTCGCGGTAAAAAACACCGAGGTTGTTCAGCGAGGCTGCCACTTCGAGCTGGTAGGCATCAGGATTTTTCTGTGCCAGGCTACGACGAATAGCAAGGGCTTTCAGGTACGCATTCTCCGCCTCCGCCATGCGCTGATTGTCGCTGTAAAACACGCCCAGGTTGTTGAGGACAAGCGCCTGTACAGCGGAGTCGCCAGCCAGGGCCAGCGCTCTTCGGTACTGCTGCTCAACTTTGGCAAACTGCCGTTGCCCCTGCAGGAAGAAGGCGTATTTGAACACATTGTCGAAGTTGTTCGTATCTGCTGCCACGGCTTTTTCATAATACGACTCCGCCTGTGCAAAATCCAGTTTGACCACATAAAACTCCGCCTTGTCCATCCAGGCCTGAACAGCCTGTTTCTCCCCTTCCTCGCCGTTTTTAATCTTTTGCTCGCCCAGTTCTTTCAACGCCTGCCCCTGTTTTTTTTCACGGCGGGCGCGGTTGAGGTCTTCGGTGATCAATTCGTCCTGCAACACGGCGATGGCCGAGTCGATCTGCCCCCGTTCGAACAGTGCAAAGGCCTGTTTGCGCAAGCCGGACACCTCGTCGAGGTTCATCACAATAAAGCGCTCGTTGTAGTCTTCCAGTTGTCTCAGAGCGCTTTGGTAGTCTTCGCCCAGTTTCGACAATGCCTCGTCGGTGGCTCGGTTTTCGGCGCGCAGTTGGGCAATCTTGTCGTTGTAGGATCTGGTGATATTCTTTTCGTTGATCTGGTAGTAGGCCAGCCGGCGGCGATCCAGTTCGCCAGCCAGGCACATGAGCACGCGCACCGTATCGGTCGGGTGCAGGCCGGTTTTGCGTAATTCTTCCTGATTGACCACCTCATAACCCGGTTTTTTGGCATAAATGGCAGCGTAGTCGCCCTTGTTTTTTGCACCGAACGTGAGCGAAAAGGCGCCGTTGGCCAGCGATATGGCGGGGTTGGCGCCAAGGGCGGTGAGTTCTACTTCAGACAGGGGTTTTCTGCCGCTGTTTTGTAAAAGGACGAGGCCATGCTGGGTGATCTGGGCAGAAAGCGGGAAGGCCAGCAAAAGGAAGGGGAGTATTTTCATGTGGCAGGCGGTTGTTTCAAAACAAAACGCCGCAACACGGGACAAGCGCCCGGCTCCGTGTTGCGGTACTCCGGTTATGAGCGCTTACTTTTTTTTCTTCTTCGTCAATACGACCGGCACCCCGTCTCCACTCAGGGTGTAGGGCGTCACCTGTATTTCGTAAATGGGCGAGCCCTGAAGGGAATAATAACCGTCCGACTGCACGACGAGCGTCTGCACCGTATCCTGTTCGGCAGCCGGAATATCGAAACGAAAACGCCCAGCAGCATCGGTCAGGGTATCATGTTGCCCAATGCGAACCGGCGTGCCCGTGAGGAACTGCCCGTCGGCGCGTACCGTGCCCCACACTTTATCCAGTCCGGCCGGCGTGAGCGATATGCTGAGTTTGTCGTTGTCGGAAATGACATATTCAGTCTGCCTGGCTTCCAGGTACCTGCCCTTGATTTCAATCTGAGCGGCTTTACCGCGGAATTTTGGAGAAAGGTTGCGGAATTGGGCTTCGCCATTGGCCGACACAACTGCCGTTTCATGGTAAGGATAATCTTTCATGTCGAGCGTGACTTTGGCGCCGGCAATACCTGCTTCGAGCCGGGGAGGCGCCTTGACGTAAATCGAAATCCCGAATTCCTTTCCTTCGGAAGCCGGCTGCAGGAAATAAACCAGCGCAAAAACAGCCAGCGAACCGCCTGCCTTGACGCCGACGCCCCATTCGAGGCTCAAAAACCCCGGCAGCGTTGCGGCAACGCCAGCGGCGGCCAATGCCATGAGCACATGCGCCAGTGTGTTGTTGTCGCGTTGCCAGCCCGGCAGGAAGACCGTCAGGGCGAGCAAAACCAGCAACGAACCGACACTGAAATAAAAGGGCGTTTGGGCGTGGCGTATGGGAGCGCTGGCATCCGAAGGCGGCGGCGTTGGCGGTTCCTGCGCCGCAACGGATGTCGCAACAGGGGCCGACAGGTCGTCCGGCAGTCTGTCGATCAAATTCAGCAGCCCCTGTCGAATATGCGCCCTGGCGCGCTCCCATTCGCCGGCATCGGTCAGGTGCTGGCTAAAACTCTTCAAACCTTCGTAGTAAGGCCCGGACAGCATCAGGACATCCTTGTGCCAGGGCGTGTGCTGGGTCTCGCCCAGTAAAATCAGGAGAACATCTTCAAGATTGCCAAAAGCAATGTGTTCTTTCAAATCCTTTTTGTTCAACATGGAGAAATGGGTGTTTGCTCAAAAGCAAATATAGACACCCATTTCTCTCGCTGCACACAAGGCGTACGGACAAGTTTTTGACCCCTACGCTGTATCGTTTACCATTTTCCCACCCATTTGCGAATATCGTCCCAGCCGCCGGGCGGACTGCTGGTAGCATTTGATTCAATAACATCAAACTGGGCCAGCAACACGTCGCGGTAAGGCCGGCCTTTCATATCCGTACGGCCTTTCAACTCGCCGAATGCCTTCCGGGCCGGTTTTTCCTTGCCTTGCAGCAACAGGGCGTAACCGAGGCGCGCATTGGCGTGGTAAAAATCGGGGTCGATTTCGAGACAGCGGCGTGCCGACCTTTCTGCCAGGTCATATTCTCCCGTAAACAAGGCCAGCCAGGCGAGGTTGTTGTAATTTATAGTGGCATCTTGTTTCATCTCCGGACTCCTATCTTTCAGATGGTCGGAAGATTCGGCTGCTATCCGGGTTGCCGCCACGGCTATCGGCATATCATCCTCGGCCAAGGCCGTATCCCTGACCTGCAAAATATTGATATATACCCGTTCCCATTCCTCCTGCTCATCCGTTTTTCCCTGTAAAAGTGCCTTTTCACGCAACTTGATCGACTCTTCGTAAAAATTCAGGGCAACGGGAAAATTCTTTTGCAGTTCATATTGTACCCCCAGGTTGTTCAGAGCCAGGGCCAGGCGCCCTTCGTAGCCGCCGGCCGGGTACTCCCTGACCAGTCCGCGCCAAAGGTCCAGTTCGATCAGGAAGGATTCCATAGCGGCATTCGTCTTGCGTTGCCGGTAGTAAAAAATACCGATGTCGCTGGCGGTCTGAGCCGTTTTGGCCCGGTACAGCGCCGAACCGTCTTTCGCCAGGTCGCCGTAAATCCTGAAGGCTTCAAGCATCGCTTTTTCCGCTGCTTCCGGCTTTTTTTCAGCCGAATACACAAGCCCCAGTTGCGCAAGGGCCGAAGCAGCCTCCGCCTGGTACACTTCAGGCTTTATTACCGCCAGTTGCCGGTAAATGTCCAGTGCGGTCAGGAATGTCTCTTCTGCTGCTTCCGGCTTGTCGGCGTCGAGGTAAATAAGGCCCAGGTTGAAGGCGTTGTTGGCCAGTTTGGCCTGAAAAACGGGGTTTTGGGCGGCCAGCGGGCGAAAAATATCGTATGCCTCGCGGTAAAACTGCTCGGCTTCCTGCTTTTTACCAGCGGCAGAATAGTTGAATCCCAGGTTGTAAAGGGCGTCTGCAAGGTCGTCGAGATAGACGTCTGGCTGTTGGCTCGACAGCTTTCTGTACATGGCAGCCGATTCCGAATAGGCGGAGATGGCCCCCTGTATCTGCCCCTGACTGCTGCTGTTGCTACCCAGGTTGAACAGCGTGGCCGCCATGTGGCTCTGGTACTGTCCCGGCGCCTGCGTTTCCGCTTCGCTATAGGCAATCAGGGCCTGGGAGTAGGCTGTTTTTGCTTCGGGAAAGCGTTTTTGCTCGGTATAAATTCCCCCCAACGCGGAAAAGGACTCTGCCTGGTAATACTCGAAGCCTGAGTCGTCTTCCGCTTTCAAGATCCGGTATTCCGACACCGCAAGCTGGTAGGCAGCCTCGGCTTCGGCGGGTTTCCCGTTATGCAGATAAAACTCGCCGACCAGGTAGGAGAGGTTGGCGTGGTTGAGCAGGAACGATTCGGGGTCTTCGGCGGCCAGCGCTGCATAGATCGACTGCGACTCCAGATACTCGCTTTCTGCCTCGGATGTTTTTTGCAAATCTTCCCGAATAATGGCGAGGTAATAGAGAGAATAAGCCAGGCGCGGCCTGTAAGCATCGTTTTTTGAAGCGACCATCTCCCGGTAAATCGGCAAGGCTTCTGCAAAAGCCGCCTCCGAGGCTTCCATTTTGTCGTAATTGTAATAAAGCTCGCCCAGATTGATCAGTGCTTCGGCTTCCAGGTAGCGGAAGGTCTCGGGATTGTTGCGGCTCAGGGCCCTGTATTCGCCCAATGCCCCCCGAAATGCCTGCTCTGCAGCCTCGAAGCGCCCCCTGTTTTTGTAAAATGCACCCAGATTCAGTTGAATGATGCCCCTGACGCCCTGGTCGGTCGTCAATTGCAAAGCCTTGAGGTAAACAGGTTCCACCTCGCTGTACTGGCGTTCGGCATTTAGAAAGTAGGCAAACCGCATATACGGGTCTCCGTTGGTGGTATCGACTGCGATTGCCTTGTGGAAACAGGCTTTTGCATTCGCCAGATCGCCCTTAAGGGCATACAAATTGGCCTTGTCCATCCAGGCGCCGATGGTCTGGTACACTGCCGACGGCTCCTTGGCATCCTCGCCGGAATATTCCGCGGCGATTCGCGCTTCCTGCAAGGTATTGATCGCCGAATCGAGCAAGCCCTGCTCGTACAATCCGAGCGCCTGCCGCCGCAGGCCGGACGCTTCGTCGAGGTTGTTCTGGACAAGATCGTCATTGAATTCGCCGAGCCGGCTCAGTTTGCGTTCGTACTGCGCTTCGAGCGCCGCCAGGGTGTCGGGTGTGGCAAGATTGCCGGCTTTGAGCCGGGCAAGTTGCTCTTCGTAGTCGGCCTTGATCGTTTTTTCATACCGCTCGTTCAAAGCTGTCAGGCGGCGGTCGATTTCACCGGCCGGGCACATAATCACGGTCAGCACCTGCTCAGGATCGAGATCGGCATGAGCCAGAGAGCGGCCGTTGACCACTTGATAACCCGGTTTTTCCACGGTCACGCGGGCGTAGTCGCCCTTGCTTTTTGAGGCAAATGTCAGGCTGAACCGGCCGTCGCCCAGCGAAAGTGCGTCAGCGGCGCCGGGGGCGGTCACTTGAACATCTTCAAGCGGCGTTTTACCGCTGTTTTGAAGCAATACGACGCCCGGCTGTGTGATTTGGGCTGTCAGGAAGCAGGGCAGAAGAGCGCCCAGCAGTGCAATAATGGTTTTCATAAAAAACGGCTTTTTGAAGAAGAAATACGCTGGTTGGAGAATTTGTTACGGTCAATTTTTCGAAAACAATCAATAATCGATTCGTTCGAGAAACAGGCCGCTGGGCGGCGCCGTCAGCCGGGCCGGTTCCCTTGAAGGCTGTCGCAGAAAGCCCCTGACGGTCTCGACAGGCATTTTTCCGCGCCCTGTTTCCACCAGCACGCCTACGATGCGGCGCACCATTTTCCACAAAAAATGCGAGGCGCTGATCTCGATCAGGATACGGTCGCCTGCTTCGCGAATATCGAGCCGGGTCAGTTCTACGCGAGGGTCCTGGTCGGGGTCGTCGAGATCGCCGAACGAGCTGAAATTATGAAACCCGACCAGTTCGGCAGCTGCCGCGCGCATGGCGGCCAGGTCGAGCGGGTCGCGTACCCACCAGACGTATTTTTTTCCGAATGCATCGCGCCGCCGTGAGATTTGGTACACGTAGGTGCGGGAGCGGGCATCGTGGCGGGCATGGAAACGCGGATGGGCTTTTTCCACGGCGAGGATATTGATATCATGCGGCAATGCGTCGTTGAGGCGCATGAGCAGTTGCTGGGGGGTGAGGCTGATCGGTCCGGCGTCGGGGCCGCGCCGCTCGAAGCCGCCGTGTCTCGGGCTGGCTGGTCTTGCGCCCAATGCGAGGTGTGCGACCTGGCCGCGGGCGTGGACGCCGGCATCGGTGCGGCCGGCGCCGTAAAATTCGAGGTCGCGGGTGCCGAGCACCTGTTCGGCTGCTTTGAGCAATTCGCCCTGTACGGTGCGATCGTCTTTTTGTACCTGCCAGCCGGCATAGCGGCTGCCGTCGTATTCGAGGGTGATTTTGTAGCGCAATTGAGTGAGGAGTGAGGAGTGAGGAGTGAGGAGTGAGGAGCGTGCAGCAAAGGACGGGAAAAGCCCCGATTCGGAGGATTTTGAAAGGGATGTTGGTTTTTCCGGCGTTTTGGCGTACCTTTGCGCGCCCTTACAGGGTAAATTTAATTTTTCATCAAATTATCTGATTATCAACATGTTCGCAATTGTTTCCATTGCCGGTCAACAATTTAAAGTTGAGGAAGGTCAACAGATCTTCGTCCACCGGCTGGCAGCCAACGAAGGTGATTCGGTCACTTTCGACACTGTGCACCTTGTTGACAATGACGGCAAAGTATCGATCGGCACGCCCAATCTGAAGGGCGCCAAGATCAGCGCCAGCGTCATTGGTCACGTAAAAGGCGACAAAGTGATTGTTTTTCACAAAAAACGCCGCAAAGGTTACCGCAAGAAAAACGGTCACCGCCAGTCTTTCACCAAAATCGAAATCAAAGGCATCTCGCTGTAAGTCGATTGACCGTCAACCATCTGTATTTCACCATTAGCAATCCAATACCATGGCACACAAAAAAGGTGTAGGTAGTACCGATAACGGCCGCGACAGTAAAAGTAAACGTCTCGGCGTCAAACTCTTCGGCGGCGAACATGCCATTGCCGGCAACATTCTGGTGCGCCAGCGCGGCACCAAATATCACCCCGGCCAGAATGTCTATATGGGCCGCGACCATACGCTGCACGCCGCCATTGACGGCACGGTAGTGTTCAAACGCGCCCAGAACGACCGCGTTTTTGTCAACGTCATGCCCGTCGTTGTCGAAACGCCCGATACCCCGAAAAAACCCACGCGCCCCACGCCGCGCCCCGGCAAAGCGGAGGAAGCAACACCCGCTCCCAAACCCGAAGTAGTCGCCGAAACGAAAAGCGCAGTCGCTCCTGAAGCTGTAGAAACGGCCGATGCAAGCGCTCCCGCTGCCGAAGAAAAGGCCGCTAAAAAAGCCCCCGCTGCAAAAAAAGAAAAAGGCCCTAAACCCGACGATCTGAAAATTGTTGAAGGAATTGGTCCGAAAATTGAAACCCTTCTTAAGGAAGGCGGAATCAACACGTGGGACGATCTGGCGAATGCCCCGGTAGAGCGCATCAAGGAGATCCTCGACGCTGCCGGCCCGCGCTACCAGATTCACGATCCGAGCAGCTGGCCCGCTCAGGCTAAATTCGCCGCCGCCGGTCAATGGGATGAACTGAAAGAATATCAGGAGATGCTCATCGGCGGCCGCGATGTAACCGAGTAAAAAGCACTTGCCGGAAACAAATCTTCTGCTTATCCTTGCCCTGTCAAAATTGTTACGACAAAAGAAGTTTTTGTTTTCATAGCTTAATTTTTAGTTGTTGCCCCGGCTGTAATTAGTCGGGGTTTTTTTTTGCGCGTTGACGAGGTTGATAAATAAGGCCGGCGCTGCGCCTTGTTTTTTACGGCTGAACTTCAGAATCTATCGGGTATTTTTCCTGCATCGCTTTTTCGGCCGGAAAGCAGGCCTCTCCCTTTTTATCAACCTCATCAACCCCAAATCAACTTTCATTCACCCTACCTCTCCATGCCTCGATTGTTCGCATTCAGCCTTGTTTTTCTGGGCGGCGGCCTGGGCAGCATGTTCCGTTACGGCCTTTACCTGCTCCTCCGCCCGCTACTGCAACAATTTCCGTGGGCCACCTTCGCGGCCAATGGCCTGGCCTGCCTCGTACTTGGGTTTGCACTGGGGCATACGGACTGGCCCGAGCAACGCCGGCTATTGTTGACAACAGGGTTTTGTGGCGGTTTCAGCACATTTTCCACCTTTACCGCCGAAAGTTGGGGGCTTTGGCAAGCCGGCCAGCACGCTGCCTTCGTCGGCAATGTATTTGGCAGTTTGGCGCTCTGTTTCCTTTGCCTACTTTTGGGACTGAAACTCGCCGCCTAACCACTGCCATCTTATGGAACTTAACGAAGCCATGCTTGACCGCTTGCGCCAACTGGAGGAGAAATACTCCGCCATGGGGCAGGACATGAATTCCTACCTCGACGGATTGCTCTACGCCGATTACCTTACGTACTGGGATTATATCCACCTCGATACCCTGCTCAGTCTGCAAAATCCGCGTACACCCATACCCGACGAGCGAATTTTTATCCTCTATCACCAGATTACCGAACTCTATTTCAGGCTTTCGCTCGACGCCATCGAACAACTGGCCCAATGCCAGCCGGCCCCATCCGTCGACCTGTTCAAACGCCAGATCATTCGCCTCAATCGCTACTTCACCAACCTGATCAATTCGTTCGACATCATGGTGGACGGCATGGATCGGGACGAGTTCCTGCGTTTCCGCATGAGTCTGCTGCCTGCCAGCGGCTTCCAAAGCGTGCAATACCGCATGATCGAGATCGCCAGCACCGACCTTCATCAACTGGTACATGCCTCGAAACGGGAACTAATCATCAACGAGACAGATGTTCGCGTGCTCAATGCCGTGCTGTACTGGAAGTCGGGCGCAACCGAACTGGCTTCAGGTAAAAAAACCCTCACGCTTCGACAATTTGAATCGAAATATGCGGAGGAACTGGTGCGTTTTTCTCAACATTACCAGTCGTGCAACCTGCGTCAGCTGTACTTTAAACTGCCCCCGGAAGCCCAAAACGACGCCGAATTGCGCGAATTGCTGCGCGAATATGACATCAATACCAACGTCCGCTGGGCCCTGTCGCACTACCGCTCCGCGGTGCGCTATCTCGATGCCAAGCCCAAGGAAATAGAAGCGACCGGCGGTACCAACTGGCAGAAATACCTGCCTCCTCGGTTTCAGCGCGTTGTCTTTTTCCCCGAATTATGGACAGAGGACGAGATGGAAAACTGGGGCAAGTTCCTGGGCTAATCAATGCTAATAATTCATTTTTTCACATCAATACCTGTTCCATGCGTCAGATTTTATTGCTTGCATTTTTTGCCCTGTTGCTCCCCGCAACCCGCAGTTTTGCACAAAAAAAGGCCTTGGCCGACTCGCTGGTTGTCGAAGGCATCCGCCTGCACGACAACGGGCTTTACCAGGAAGCCCTTAAAAAATTCGATCAGGCCCTCGACATCGAGAAGTACAACGGCTATGCCCTTTTTGAAAAGGCAAATACCTATCTGGCGTTGAAAGACACCAAAAAGGCACTGAAATACCTCGATATTATTATCGACCGCAAAATTCCGGAGAGCTACTCCGACGCCTGTTACCTGAAAGGAAATATCCTCGACGATCAGGGCAAACCGGACGAAGCGATCGCCATCTACAGAATGGGGATCAAAAACGGCAAACCCAACCCCATGTTGCATTTCAACCTCGGCGTCACCCTGATGGGGCAGGGCAAATACGAGGAAGCGGAAAAAGAATACATCGAAACCCTCAAACTCCGCCCCTTCCACGCCAGCAGCCATTATTATCTGGGCATTCTGGAAGCAGAGAAAGGCTTGAAAGTCAAGGCTTTGTTTCCCCTGTATTTCTTCCTGACCATCGAAACCGATGGAGAAAGGGCTGAAAAAGCCTGGAAACTGATTCAAAAGGTGGAGAATTCGGGTTTTGAAAAAAAGGATGAGCGCACCATGAACATCAACCTCGACCCGGCTGCGCTGAACGACGAATTTGCCAGCGGCGAAATGACCCTGGCGCTGGCTCCGGCCCTTTTCAAAACCATGCGCGATCAGCTGGCCGATTCGCTGCACACGGAAATCCCGGAGCCTACGCCCTCGGAACAACTCGTGCAAACCAACGAGCATCTGTTTCAGGTGCTGGACGAAAGCAAAGACCGGCCGGCCGAAGGCAATTTCTGGTGGGATTTTTACGCCACCTATTTCATCCAGCTGCAGAAAGACGGCCATACCCAGGCTGCCTCGTATTACATCGCGGCTTCCGGCGGTGAAAAAGATGCGGTGAAATGGCTCACCGGCCACGAAGATGACCTCAATGCTTTTGCCAAGTGGTACGACGATTACTGGAAGGAACACTAGCCACTGTCTCAAATCCACAGCCTTATGAAGCCGCAATACCTTATTTTGCTTTTGTGCCTGGCGCATGCACCTGCGCTTTTCGGCCGAACAGCCTTGCCGACGGCTGGCGACGGCTGCGACACCGTGTACACCCGTGACGGCCGTATGCTGCTGGTTCGGACCAAAGCGATGGACGACCAGAAACTGGTTTACAAACTGTGCGATCAACAACAGGTCAGGCAGGAATACCAACTGCCTTTGTCCGACATCCTTTCTGTTCACTGGCACCTGCCGCCCCAACAACGCCGGGTATACAGGGCCTGGGTGCATGTGTACGGCCATACTTTTCCGCTGAGCGGTTTCCTGTTGATGACCACCGACAGCAGTATTCTGCTTTCCCAAAGCCCCGACCCCCGTTTTCCGCGTGCGGTAACAACGATACCTGTAAGTCAAATCAAAAAAATCAAACTCAGTCCGCGCGGCAAACTGGGCAGGAGCATGGCGGCGGGCGCTGCCATCGGTACGGTGGCGGGCCTGGTGCTGGGTTATGCCTCGGGAGATGATGATAAAGACAGTTTTTTTGCTTTGACCAAAGAAGATAAAGCTCGTTTGGGTGCGGGTTTCCTGGGAATAACGGGACTCCTGATCGGCTTTTTTATCGGCCTTTCCAAAAAAAT
>JAXLUR010000004.1:0-596388 GCA_046329435.1 Saprospiraceae bacterium | reverse complement strand
TTGGGGGTGGGGTTTAGGGGAAGGGGGCGGATCGGAAGTCATGAGGCCGGGAGGCGAGGAAAAAAACGAGGCCGTCCCCAACCCGCCATCAGCCCCCCTTCCCGAGCACTCGGGAGGAGGGGTTGGGGGTGGGGTTTAGGAAGGGGAAGGAGTTGAGGCTCTACTCGGAAGTTAAACAGCCAACCCGCAATAAAAAAATCCACCTTTAAACCCTAATCTTCACAATTTAATCACTGCTCCCGCCGCCGGGAAAAGCCCCCGGCTCCCCATCTTTGACGCCCGAAAAACCTTACCCTGCGGCGTTCCGGGACCGACACGGCCCGCGAATGCCCATTGCCTTTAATCCCCTCCTGCACTCCCGTATCATCCACTGTTTCTTCTTCAAGATCTTTCTTGCATGAAAAGTTACTTACCCTCGATGCGCATATCCGGAAACCCCTCCACCCTCAGCCTCTCCGCCACCCCGGAGGGTACGCGCGTTTCCCGTTCGATTTTACTGCCCGCCCTGATGACCCTGATGTTGATGGGGTGGAGTGGGGGAGTGTGGGGGCAGCCTTGGACATATGATTTTGGTACAGGTACCGGAACGGCGAATAACTCTAATTCTGGTTCCGGGAATACAACCTTTTTTACAGGAACTCCATCTGGTGGGGGGACATACAGGGTGCGGATTGGCTCACAAGGGGGATCTTTGGTACTCGCTAATCCCGGAACTTCTCTTGGAAATGCAACAGAAACCCAACTGAATGCAGCTACTGGAGGCTCAACAAACAAGTTTACAATTTATGGGTGGACAGGGGCTTCTACTACTTCATATTTGAAAGCTAAAATCCGTACTACTTCAGCTGGTAGCGGCGAATTAGTTTTTAGCCTTGGTAGTGGAGCTGCCTCTACTCCATATCAAGATAATAATAGCTATAATAGTTATGCAAGTCAACTTACCAATATTAGGATTACATATGCAAGTGGAGCGATCTCAGCTGTAGAAAGAAGAACTAGTTCTGGATTTAGTACAATAACATCATCTGGCTTTACAAAAGATGCAGATCAGACAATTGAAATCTATGCTAACAATGCAGCAAGTAGCACTACTTATAATAGAAATGGCTCCAATAGTTTGAATAGCGGCTCTTGGGATTTATGGGTAGATGGTGTAAAAAGATCACCTAGTGGTGGGTGGCCTACTGCCGGAGTAGGTACAGGAACAAGTTTGGCAGGAATTGGTTTTTTTGGAGAATCAAGTGCTTCAAACTCTGCATATCTTTATATAGATGACATCGAATATTCCAACGCATTTACAACAAATGACCCATCAACAGGTGATTACAGGAGTAAACAAAGTGGAAATTTCAACGATATAAATACTTGGGAGTGGAATATTGCAGGTACAACATGGGTGCCGGCTACTATGGCTCCATCGTCAACTGTTGGCACTATCACCATCAAAAACACCCACACCGTCACCGTCACAGCCCCGGTCACCATCGACCAGATCACGGTGGAATCGGGCGCTACCCTGACCACCAATGCCAGCCAGACCCTGACCGTCAACGACGGCACGGGCAACGATCTTACAGTCGACGGTACGCTGAATATTGCCCATAACCTCGCCAACAACGGCGTCGTCGCCATCAACGGCACCCTCCAGATCAACTCCGGCGGTTTTGTTTCCACCAATGCTCCGACCTACGCTGCCGGCTCCACACTCGTGTACAACACCGGCGGAAGCTATGGCGTCGGTACCGAATGGACCGGCAACGCCACCATGCCCGGCCTGGGCGTACCGGCCAACGTGACCATCCAGAACAGCACAACGGTCAACATGCCCAACAGCAACCGGGGTATCGCCGGCAACCTGAACATCAATAGCGGCGCGCTCAACCTGAATGTTACCAGCGGCGACCTGTACCTCACCGGCGACTGGACCCGTGCCGCGTCCGCCACCTTTACGCCCAACAACCGCGCGGTATTTTTCAACGGTAGCGGCGCCCAGACCGTTACGATCACCGGCGGCGGCACGGAAACCTTCAATTACCTGCTGATCCAAAACAGCGCCACCCTTACCCTCGGCGCTTCGACCAATATAACAGTCAACTCACCCGGTGGCCTCACCCTGTCGTCTTCTGCTGCGAGCAATATCAACCTGGCCAACCGTAATATTACCCTGAGCGGCGGCGGCAACCTGAGTTTGTCGTCGGGTGCGCGGGCAATTACCAGTAGTCCGGCGGGCGGTATTTTTGCCGTCACGACGGCCGATGTCACAGTGACCAACCCTGGCACGCTCAGTTTCAGCAGCGACGTTACGGTGCAGCTCGCCAAGGGCATGAATTTCGCGGCCTCGGGCATCTCGACGATCAATGGAACCCTTGAAATAGTGTCCGGCGGTTTTGTCAGCGCCAATCCGCCCACTTATGCTGCCGGTTCGACGTTGAAATACAACTCTGGCGGTAATTACACGGCCGGCTCGGAATGGACGAGCAATCTGGCTTCCGGCGTTGGGGTTCCCCACCACGTACAGGTTGCAAGCGGTACAACCCTCTTATTCGGGTTCAGCACTCAATACCGGCGCATGTTGGGTAATCTCGATTTGCCGGGCTCGTTTGCCCTCTCTAACGTCGCGGGCGGCGATTTGAAAATTGCGGGCAACTGGACCCGCACCACGGGTACCTTTTTCCCGAACCTCCGCGCGGTCTTTTTCGACGGCAGCTCGGGCAACCAAACCCTTTCGGCTACCGGCGGGCAATTTTTTCATTACCTGGTTATCGACAAGTCTTCCGGTACGCTGATTTTGGCCGACGATATCATCGTTGACCAGATTCTTACGCTTACCAACGGCCAGATCGACGGCTCTACCAATGGCAAACTCGTAACCATTATGAGCAATGCCACGGGAAGTATCTCCGGCGGAAGCAGCGCCAGCTATGTTGCCGGCAACCTCCGCCGCGCCATCGCCGCCGGCGCCAATACCTACGCCTATCCGATCGGTACGGCCTCGGTGTACGCCCCGGTGAGCATCGATTTCGGGGCTTCCACAACGGCCGGCGACCTGACCGGCTTTACCGCCGACGGCGACCACCCCAACCTCGGCACGTCCACCTTTATTGCCAATAAAACCGTCAATCGCTACTGGGACTTCACGGTCAGTTCCGGCCTGGGCACGGTCGCCTACGACGCCACTTTCAACTGGGTCTCGGGCGACAACGACGCGGGCTACGTCTTCGCGACCGGCCAGGGCGGCAAATACAACGCCCCGAACTGGACCTACCCGAGCACCTCGAACCAGACGGCCACCAGCGCCAAAATGACGGGCCTGACGGCGTTCAGCGGTTTCCAGATGGGCAACAGCTGTCCCAGCTACACGGCGGTGCTCTCGGGCGACGCCAGCATCTGCGCGGGCGGCTCGACCAACCTTTCCGTCGCCATCAGCGGCGGCACGGGCCCCTACACGGTGGTGTACAGCGGCGGCACGGTCAACAGTTACAACAACGCCGACCCCATCCCGGTCAGTCCGGGCAGCACCACCGTTTACACCCTCACGTCGGTGACCAACAACGATGGCTGCACGGCCACGGTGTCGGGCTCGGCCACGGTGACGGTATCCAACCCGCCCACGACGGCCGATGCGGGCCCGAACCAGACCATCTGCTCTACCACGCCCTCGGTGACCCTCGCGGCCAATACGCCCGTGACGGGCACGGGCGCCTGGACGGTGAGCGGGCCTTCGGCCAACCTCTCCCAGTTCAGCAGCGCCACCGACCCCGGCGCCACCTTCACCCCTGACGGCGGGGCGGGCGTCTATACGCTTACCTGGACCATCAGCAACGCGCCTTGTCCGGCTTCTTCGGATAACATGACCGTCACGGTCGTTGCCGAGCCGTCCAACTCGAACGCCGGCTCCGACCAGGCGTTCTGCGGCACTGCGCCGGCCACGCTCGCGGCCAATACGCCCGCAAACGGCACGGGAACCTGGTCGGTGTTCAGCGGCCCGAGTTTGTTGGCGAGCCAGTTCAGCGACGTCAACGACCCTGCGGCGACCTTTACTCCTGCCGGCGGCACAGGCATATACGTCCTGCGCTGGACGATCAGCAACCCGCCCTGCGCTGACAAGGTCAGCAGCGTTACCCTGACGTTTACCGCCCCCGCCACGGCCAATGCCGGCGGCCCCTATTTCGTCTGCGGCGCCAACCCGGTAGCCATCACGGCGACGGCCAGCGGTTCGGGCACGTGGAGCGGCGGCGCGGGTATGTTTGCCAGCGCCACCAGCACGAGCACGACCTACACGCCCACAGCGGGCGAAGTGGGCGGCACGGTGACCCTGACCTGGACGACCAGTGATCCCGATGGCGCAGGCCCCTGCACGGCAGTGAGCAGCAACGCCACTTTGACGGTCGGCAACGGCGAAATTGGCATCGAGGGCAACGGCAATCCGATTGCCGACAACGACCTGATGCCGAGCGTCAGCGACAACACCGATTTCGGCAACGCGCTGGTGACGGGCGGAATGGTCACGCGCACATTTACCGTAAAAAATACGAGCCTGAGCTGCCCGCTCGCGCTCAACGGTTCGCCCCTGGTGCTCGTCAGCGGGGTGGATGCGGCTGATTTCAACGTAACGGTATCGCCTGCTTCCACGGTGCCGGCCAACAGTTCGACCACCTTTACCATTGTCTTCGATCCCTCGGCGACCGGCTTGCGCACGGCCACGGTGATTGTCGCCAACGACGATACCGACGAGAATCCGTATAATTTCAGCATTCAGGGCACAGGCACCAACTGCCCGACGATCACCTTTACCGCCACGCCGACCAACGCTTGCGGCAGCAACAGCGACGGTCAGATCGCCATCACGGGTGTGACTGGCGGCATGGCGCCCTACCAGTATTCGATCGACAACGGCACGAACTATGTGGCGACGGCCACCTTTACCGGCCTGGCGGCCGGCACGTATCAGGTGAAAGTCAAAGACGCCAACAACTGCGAAAGCGCGGCGGTGTCGGTGACGGTGGGCAGCACGCCCGCCACCTTTACGGCGAACGCCGGTCCTGATGAATCGACCTGCGTCAACGGCACTATCCAGCTCAACGGCTCGATCGGCGGCGGCGCAAGCAGTTCCACCTGGTCCGACGGCGGCGTGGGCGGTTCGTTCTCGAACGCCACGGCCCTGTCCACGTTTTACACCCCGCCGTTCAACTATTCCTCGCCGATCACGATCACGCTGACGACCAACGGACCCTGTCCGGCCAGCGACAACCTGACCCTGACCTTTGCCGCGCCCGCGCCGCTTGTGCTTTCAGCCAACGGCCCGGCGAGTGCCACCTGCGGTCAGAACATCACGATCACGATCAAGGCGGAAGATGGTTTCGATGATATTGCTTCCGACCAGTTCAGCGTCAACTGGGACCCCGCGAAGCTGCAATACGTGAGCCATACGAACCCCTCTGTCGGCGGCGATGCGTCCGGCGTGGGTACTTTCTCGGTGGCTTCCGGCCAGATCACCTATGCCTGGTTCGACGGCACGGCGCCCAACGGCGAAGACCTGCCCGACGGCAGTACCCTGATGACCATTACCCTGAAAGTATTGCAAAGTTCGGGCACGGTGGGCGTCAACATCACTGGTACGCCCACGGGCATCGAGGCGACCAACAACGAATATTGCTTCCTGACGGTCAATACGCAGAACAACGCGTCGGCCATCAGCCTGACGCCTATTTCCGTGGCGATCAGCGGCGACCTCGACATTTGCCAGGGTGAAAACACCACCCTGACGGCATCCGGCGGCACGTCGTATCTGTGGAGCCCCGGCGGCGCCACGACGTCGGCCATCACCGTTTCGCCTTCTTCCACGACCACCTACACGGTCACGGTGACGGGCACAGGCGGCTGCACCAACACGGCTGTTGCCGTGGTAACGGTGACGCCCCTGCCCAATGCCATGATCAGCGGCGACCTCAACATTTGCCCCGGGGAAAGCACCACGCTGACCGCTTCCGGCGGCGGCACCTACCTGTGGAGCACAACGGAAACGACGTCGGCCATCACGGTTTCGCCGACGTCCAATACGACCTATACGGTTACAGTGACCAATTCGGGCTGTTCGTCCACGACCTCTGCCGTGGTGACGGTGCAGCCGGCCGAGATTGTCAACGCCGGTCCCGACCAGAATTCCTGTGTGGACGGGGTAATTTATATCAACGGCAGCGTATCGGGTGGCGCCACGGGCGGCACCTGGTCCGACGGCGGTGCGGGTGGTTCATTCATTCAGTACCCCAACCCGACCAGTCCGGTAGCATTCTACTACCCGCCGAGCGGCAACACCTTGCCCATTACCCTTACCCTGACCAGCAACGGCGCCTGCCCGGCCAGCGATCAGATGACGGTGACGTACGGCACGCTGCCGCCGCTTGCCCTTTCGGTAAATGCCCCGGCCAGCGCCACCTGCGGCGATGTTATTACCGTTACCGTGGTGGCCAACAGCGGGTTTAGCGAGATGGCGTCGCTGCAATACTCCGTCAACTGGAACCAGACGCAATTGCAATACCAGTCCTATACGCCCGTATCGATCGGCGGGGCCGCGCCCTCGGTTGTCGTTACGCCGGCCACGGGTAAATTGACGTATTCCTGGGCGGATAACATGGGCTTCGAAGGCGAAAACCTGCCCGACGGCACGACTATCCTGACCCTCAGCTTCAAGGCGCTGACCAATTCGGTCAATACGACCGTTGCCATTACCGGTACGCCTACGGCCATCGAGGCCACAACCAATGAGCTTTGCGATCTGACGGTGAATACCACGCCGGCCACGGTGGCGCTCAACCCGATCACGGTCACCTGCCCGGCAGATTTCGCCGTTTGTGTCGATGCGGCGCCCTTCGCCCTGAGCGGCGGCACGCCTCCGGGCGGTACCTATTCGGGCCCCGGCGTCAGTTCGAATAATTTCAACCCGGCTGCCGCGGCAATCGGTCCGAATACGATCACATATTCGTACACCGACGGCAACGGCTGTTCAAACTCCTGCACGTTTGTCATCACGGTGAACCCGCGTCCGACGGTGGACGACCCGGCCAACCAGGTCGTGTGCAACGGCGCCATGACGACGGCCGTGAATTTCACCGGGGCAGTGCCGGGCACGGTGTACAACTGGACGAATGACAATATCAGCATCGGCCTGGCTGCTTCGGGCAGCGGCAACATCGCCGCCTTTATGGCGACGAACACGGGCACGACGCCGGTGGTGGCCACCATCACGGTGACGCCTTCCTATACCAATGCGGGTGTGACCTGCTACGGCGATCCGCAATCCTTCACGATCACGGTGAACCCGACCCCAACGGTAGCCGACCCGGCTGATCAGGTGGTGTGCAACAATGCCCTGACGACGGCCGTGAGCTTCACGGGCGCGGTGACGGGCACGACCTACAACTGGACGAACGACGATGTCAGCATCGGCCTTGGCGCCTCTGGCAGTGGCGACATCGCCGCCTTCACGGCGACGAACACGGGCACGACGCCAGTGGTGGCCACGATCACGGTGACGCCGGTAGCCAACGGTTGCACGGGCGCTTCGCAAACCTTCACGATCACGGTCAACCCCACGCCAACGGTAGCCGATCCGGCCGATCAGGTGGTGTGCTTCCATCAATACCATTAAACAATGCTTCTGACCAGCAGTGTCAACGGGGCGAACTTTGAATGGACCCGCGACAACACGGGTATATGACGACGGCCGTGAGCAACGGGTATTCCGGCGAGTGGCGCCGGTATCAAGACGTTTGCGGTAATCTGTTCAATACCACGAACGCGCCGATTCACGGGCGCGGTGACGGGCACGACCTACATCACGGTGACCTTGCACGATCACGCCCGTGGCCAACGGCGTTACCGATTACCGCGAGCGTAACGGTGAATCCGTTACCCGACGCCCTTCCGAGCCGGGCAAACGATCTGCTCGGGCGATGCTACGACCATCACCTCGACCAGTAATGTGCAGGAGCGACATTCGACTGGACCCGCGACAATGTGGGCACGGTGACAGGAATCGGGAGCGCCGGCATAGGCAACATGATTGCCGGAACGCTGACCAATACGACCAATGCGCCGGTGACGGTGACGTTCAGCATTCCGCAACGGCCAAGCGCCTCGGTACGCCGGCCACAGCCACCGTACTCGTCAACCGACGCCTACGCTCGGTCGCCGTATCGGAAACTTCGGGTGGGCCAACAACGACGGCACCATCTGTACGGGCGCTCGGTAACGCTGACTGCCTCGGGTGGCACGACCTACCTGTGGAACACGACGGAAACGACGGTGCTATCACAGTGGCGACGGCGACCACGACCTACACGGTAACGGTGACGACGGCACGCCAGTCGAATACGCAGGTGGTAATTACCGGAATCCGCTGCCCGCCGCCATGATCAGCGGCGACCTCGGTATTTGCATCGGGAAAACACGCTGCTGACGGCTTCCGTGGCAGCACCTACCTGTGGAGCACGACGGAAACGACGCGCCATCACGGTCAGCCCGACGAGCACCACGACCTCACGGTGACGGTAACAGATTTGGGTTGTTCTTCTACAACTTCTGCGTAGTAACAGTTAACCGACGGAGGGCGCCAATGCCGGTCCCGACAAAGCACCTGTGGGACGGGTGATTTACCTCAACGGCAGGTCGGGCGCCACGGGTGGCACCTGGTCCGACGGCGGCGCGGGTGGTTCGTTCTCCCAGTTCCCCAACCCGACAGTCCCACGGCCTTCTATACTCCGCCGAGCGGCAACACCTTGCCATTACGCTTACCCTGACCAGCAATGGCCCATGTCCGGCCAGCGACCAGATGACGGGACCTACGGCGCCTTGCCGCGCGAACTGGGGTGAATGCGCCGGCGAGCGCCACTTGCGGCGATGGATAACGGTTACGTGGCCTCGCAGCGGGTTCAGTGAGATGGCTACTTTGCAATACTCCCCAACTGGAACCCATCGCAATTGCAATATTTGTCCAATACGCCTGTCACGATCGGTGCGACCCCGCCTTCAATCAACGTCGCGCCGGCGATGGGTAACCTGACATATTCCTGGGGATTCTCCGGTTTACGTATGCCTGCCCGACGGCGACTTTGATAACCCTGACGTTCAAGGTATTGACCAATTCGGTTAATACGAACATCGCCATCACCGGTTCGCCTGCGCCCATCGAGGCCACGACCGGCGAGATGTGCATGTTAACGGTTAACACCACCCCGGCAATGGTGCTAACCCGATCACAGTAACTTGTCCGGCCGATTTGCAGTGTGTGGATGCGACACCTTTTGCCCTGAGCGGCGGTACGCCTGCTGGCGGTAACTATCGGGCGCGGGTGTCAGCCGAACACATTCAACCCGGCAGCGGCAGCAATCGGGCCGAATACGATCACGTATTCCTACACGATGGCAATGGTTGTTCGAATTTGCACGTTTGTCATCACGGTGAACCGCTCCGACGCTCGATTCGGTGCGGAAACTCGGGACCACAAAACGAGGCACACTGCGCGGGCTTCGCAACGCTGACGGCCCGGGGCGGCACTACCTGTGGAGCACACGGAACGACGGCCGCGAACATCGCCTACGCCACCACGACCTACACGGTGACGGTGACTGAACGGTGCACACACGGTACACAGGTCATCACGGTGAACCCCCGACCGGCGCCATCGCGTGACGGAAACCTCGGCACACCAAAACGACGGCACATCTGCGCGGCTCCTCTGCTACGCGACGGCTCGGCGGCGGCACCTACCTGTGGAGCACACGGAACGACGCCGCGATACGGTCAGCCCGACGAGCACCACGACCTACCGGTGACGGTAACCCTGAACGGTTGCACGACCACGGTACAGCAGGTCATCACGGTGAACCGTCCGACCGGCGCCATCGCGTGACGGACTCGGGTACACAATAACGACGGCACATCTGCCGGGCTTCGCACGCTGAGGCAGGCGGCGGCACTACCTGTGGAGCACACGGAGACGACGGCCGCGATTACCGTATCGCCTACGCCACCACGACCTACACGGTGACGGTACTTTGAACGTGCACACACGGTACACAGGTATCACGGTGAACCTCCGACCGGCGCATGCGTGACGGAAACCCTGGCACACCAAAACGACGGCACATCTGCGCGGCCTCGCACGCTGACGGCTCGGCGGCGGCACCTACTGGGAGCCACGGAACGACGCCGCGATACGGTCAGCCCGACGACACCACGACCTACACGGTGACGGACTGAACGGTGCACGACACGGTACACAGGTCATCACGGTGAATCCGCTCCACGGCCCATCGTGACGGAACCTCGGACACAATAACGACGGCACATTCGCGGCCCTCGCACGCTGGACGGCCTGGCGGCGGCACCTACCGTGGAGCACAACGGAACGACGGCCGCGATTACGGTCAGCCGACGACACCACGACCTACACGGTGACGGTACTGAACGGTGCACACCACGGTACACAGGTATCACGTGATCCGACCGGCGCCATCGCGTGACGGAAACCTCGGCACACAATAACGAGGCACATCTGCGCGGGCTCCTCCGCAACGCTGACGGCCTCTGGCGGCGGCACCTACCTGTGGAGCACACGGAGACGGCCGCGATACGTCGCCTCGGCACCACGACCTACACGGTGACGGTACTGAACGGCTGCACGACACGGTACAACAGGTCATCACGGTGAACCGTCCCGACGGCGATTGGTGCGAAACCTCGCACACAACAACGACGGCACACCGCGGGCTCCTCGCAACGCTGACGGCTCGGCGGCGGCACCTACCGGGAGCACACGGAACGACGGCCGCGATCACGGTCGCCGACGAGCACCACGACCTACACGGTGACGGTACCGAACGGTGCACGACACGGTACACAGGTCATCACGGTGAATCCTGCTCCCTGACCGGCGCATCGTCGACGGAAAGCCGGGTACGACGAATAACGACGGCACGATCTGCGCGGGCTCCTCGCAACTGGACAAACGACAATACGAGCATCGGCCTGGCTGCTTCGGGCAGTGGCGATATCGCCGCCTTCACGGCGACGAACACGGGCACGACGCCGGTGTTGGCTACGATCACGGTGACGCCGGTGGCCAATGGTTGCACGGGCGCTTCGCAAACCTTCACGATCACGGTGAACCCCACGCCGAACGCGGTGGCCACGCCGGCTTCGCAATCGAGCTGTTCGGGCGCTTCCATCAATACCATTATTCTGACCAGTAGTGTCAACGGGGCGAACTTTGAATGGACCCGCGACAACACGGGTACCGTAACGGGTATTCCGGCGAGTGGCGCCGGTATCAATATCGCCGGTAATCTGTTCAATACCACGAACGCGCCGATCACGGTGACCTTTACGATCACGCCCGTGGCCAACGGCTGTTACGGTACGCCGATTACCGCGAGCGTAACGGTGAATCCGTTACCCGACGCCCTTCCGACGCCTGCGGCGCAAACGATCTGCTCGGGCGATGCCATTACGACCATCACCTCGACCAGTAATGTTGCAGGAGCGACATTCGACTGGACCCGCGACAATGTGGGCACGGTGACAGGAATCGGGAGCGCCGGCATAGGCAACATGATTGCCGGAACGCTGACCAATACGACCAATGCGCCGGTGACGGTGACGTTCAGCATTACCGCAACGGCCAACGGCTGCCTCGGTACGCCGGCCACAGCCACCGTACTCGTCAACCCGACGCCTACGGCTTCGGTCGCCGTATCGGAAACTTCGGGTGCGGCCAACAACGACGGCACCATCTGTACGGGCGCTTCGGTAACGCTGACTGCCTCGGGTGGCACGACCTACCTGTGGAACACGACGGAAACGACGGTTGCTATCACAGTGGCGCCGACGGCGACCACGACCTACACGGTAACGGTGACGGACGGCAATGGCTGCCAGTCGAATACGCAGGTGGTAATTACCGTGAATCCGCTGCCCGCCGCCATGATCAGCGGCGACCTCGGTATTTGCATCGGGGAAAACACGCTGCTGACGGCTTCCGGTGGCAGCACCTACCTGTGGAGCACGACGGAAACGACGGCTGCCATCACGGTCAGCCCGACGAGCACCACGACCTACACGGTGACGGTAACAGATTTGGGTTGTTCTTCTACAACTTCTGCCGTAGTAACAGTTAACCCGACGGAGGGCGCCAATGCCGGTCCCGATCAAAGCACCTGTGTGGACGGGGTGATTTACCTCAACGGCAGCGTATCGGGCGGCGCCACGGGTGGCACCTGGTCCGACGGCGGCGCGGGTGGTTCGTTCTCCCAGTTCCCCAACCCGACCAGTCCCACGGCCTTCTATACTCCGCCGAGCGGCAACACCTTGCCCATTACGCTTACCCTGACCAGCAATGGCCCATGTCCGGCCAGCGACCAGATGACGGTGACCTACGGCGCCTTGCCGCCGCTTGAACTGGCGGTGAATGCGCCGGCGAGCGCCACTTGCGGCGATGTGATAACGGTTACTGTGGCGGCCAGCAGCGGGTTCAGTGAGATGGCTACTTTGCAATACTCCCTCAACTGGAACCCATCGCAATTGCAATATTTGTCCAATACGCCTGTCACGATCGGTGCGACCCCGCCTTCAATCAACGTCGCGCCGGCGATGGGTAACCTGACATATTCCTGGGTGGACTTCTCGAGCTTTACGGGTATAAGCCTGCCCGACGGCTCGACTTTGATAACCCTGACGTTCAAGGTATTGACCAATTCGGTTAATACGAACATCGCCATCACCGGTTCGCCTGCGCCCATCGAGGCCACGACCGGCGAGATGTGCATGTTAACGGTTAACACCACCCCGGCAATGGTGGCGCTTAACCCGATCACAGTAACTTGTCCGGCCGATTTTGCAGTGTGTGTGGATGCGACACCTTTTGCCCTGAGCGGCGGTACGCCTGCTGGCGGTAACTATTCGGGCGCGGGTGTCAGCTCGAACACATTCAACCCGGCAGCGGCAGCAATCGGGCCGAATACGATCACGTATTCCTACACCGATGGCAATGGTTGTTCGAATTTCTGCACGTTTGTCATCACGGTGAACCCGCTTCCGACGGCCTCGATTTCGGTGTCCGAAACTTCGGGCACCACCAATAACGACGGCACGATCTGCGCGGGCGCTACGGTGACCCTGACAGCTTCTGGCGGCGGCACCTACCTGTGGAGCACCATGGAAACCACGGCTTCCATCACGGTGACGCCATCGGCGACAACCACATACATGGTGCTGGTGACCAATTCGAACAACTGCTCTACCACGACCAGCCAGGCCATTATCGTCGATCCTTTGCCGACGGCATCCATCGCGGTAAGCGAAACCTCCGGCCTGACCAACAACGACGGCACGATCTGCTCCGGCGATCCCGTTACCTTGACGGCTTCGGGCGGCGGCACGTACCTGTGGAGCCCCGGCGGCGCCACGACGGCAGCCATTACCGTCAATCCGACGGCTACGACCACCTATACCGTCACGGTGACCAACGCTTCGAATTGTTCCGCAACGGCTACCCAGGTCATCACAGTGGTGAGCTGCAACGACATTTCCGGTAAAATCATCTGGGAGGGCGACCGCCTGACGACCATGACCGGCGTCAACGAGGTGACCGTCACGCTCTCGGGCGATGCCAGCGACGTGGACATCACGGGCATTCCCGGTACCTACATGGTTTCCGGCAACACGGGCAGCAATTTTGTGGTGACGCCGAAGAAAAACAAACCCATGCCCGGCGCCATCAATGGTCTGTCGTCGGCCGATGCCTCGCGCATCCAGCAGCACGTCATCGGGGCCTTCCCGATCACCGATTCGTACAAGCTGATTGCCGCCGACGCCAACAAGACCAATTCCGTGACGGCCGCCGACGCCAACCTGATTACCCAGGCCATTCTGGGCAACCCGGTGGCGCAGAACTGGTTCAGCAACAATACCTGGCGTTTCGTACCGAAAGCCTACGTGTTCCCTGTGCCGACCTCGCCCTGGGGCTTCCCCGAAAGCATCACCCTCAGCGGCGGCGCTTCGGGTCAGGACTTCATCGGCTGCAAACTCGGTGATGTGAACAACACGGCCAACCCGGCCAATATCGTCAGCCTGGACGCGCCTGAACTGATCTGGTCGGTACAGGACCAACTGGTACAGGCCGGCGAGGAATTTACGGTTGATTTCAAAGCTTACGGCTTCGACGAACTGCTGGCCTTGCAATTCGCCTTGCGCTTCGATCCGGAAAAACTGCAAATGCTCGAGATCATTCCGGTCAGCAACGGTCCGTTGCAACAAGGCAATTTCGGTACCTGGAACCTGGCTGGCGGCGAAATCCGCAGCGTGCTGGCCATGGCCCAAACCCTGAGCTGGACCGATGGCGCCGCAGTATTCCAGTTGCGCTTCAAGGCGCTGGAAAACAATGTGTTGCTCAGTGAGGTACTTAGCCTCGACGCCTCCATTATCGACTGCGAATCCTATGTGGCCGACTACACCAAGGGTACGGTCAGCCTCGTGTTCGAAGGGTTGTCCACGGATGTGAACACCTTGGCGGACGCCGGCTTAAGTCTCTTGCAAAACCGCCCGAACCCCTTCCGCGACGAAACCCTGATCGGTTTTGTGCTGCCGGCCGATTGCGAAGCCCAGCTCCGCATTTTCGACGCTTCGGGCCGATTGGTCGCAGAGCAAAAAGGATATTTTACCCGAGGCTATAACCAGCTGCGTTTCGACCTCGGCGGCGCGGCCGAACAAGGCCTCCTGTATTACGAACTCGTCACACCCTTCGGCTCCCGCTCGAAGAAAATGGTGCTGTCGAAAGAATAATGACCCGGTAGCAGCCGGCCGGCGGGCAGCAGATTGGTGTGCAATATTTTCCGCGATTGCAAACGAATTTGCTGCCCGTTGCGGCTGCCGCGGCAGCGCGTTTTCGGCTCAATTTTTGTCATTGAATTGTTAGGGAGCTTTGGCTTTCAAATAGTTGACACAAAAGCACTTGATGAATCGGAATATACCCTAAGTTTGTGCTCGAAAAGTTTAATCCGTTTAATCGTATGTGATCTCATGACTGCTTTGGCCATTTTTTCCACAGGCTTTCCTGCCTTCACACCGCTTGTTTTCCGCAATTTCTCTCGTTGCGATGCCGGTGTTGAGTTTTCTTCTGCGACAGGACTTCCGGATTTCACCAAAGGGTCAGCACTCAACAACTGATTCGGATTCCGCATGGGCGAATCCAAACCCAATGCCGTGCCTCACCGGGCATGGCAAATCGTGTTTAATCCCCCGAGGTTTCAGCACTCTTACCCACCTCGCTTGTAATACCCGTTTCGCACGTAGTAAACTCTTGGAAATGAATAAACTGTACACCCAAACCGCGCGTTTTTGCCAGTTTTTCTCCACCGTACTCCCTTCACGTACGGCTTTTCTGGCTTCGTTATTTATGCTGATCGGACTGAATGCCGCACAGGCACAGCTCACCGGCACCAAAAACATCCCCGGTGATTATACCGACCTGGCCGCTGCCATCACCGACCTGAATACCCAGGGGGTAGGCGCCGGCGGGGTCACGCTGAACCTGCTGGCGGGCAACCCGCAAACGGCGCCGGTTGGGGGGTATAGTATTACGACGTTGACGGGTACGATGGCCAATCCGATTACCCTGCAGGGGAATGGCAATACCATAACAGCGGGCCTGCAAACATCTGGCAGTAATATCGATGCTGTTTTCAAACTTATTGGTACTGACTGGGTTACGATAACCAACTTTACCATGCAGGAAAACGCGGGCAATACCGTGACGGCAACGGGAGCGACCAATACCATGACGGAATGGGGAGTTGCCTTGTTGCGTACTACCCCTACGGATGGCGCACAAAACAATACTATTCAGAATAATACGATTTCGCTGAATAGAAATTATGCCAACTCGTTTGCTATTTACAGCAACGTGCGCCACGCAGCGGGCACGCCGTCAACAACTTCGGACATTTCCGCACCCAGTGGCGCCAACAACAACAACAGAGTGTACGGCAATACGATCAGCAACGTGAACTACGGGATCGTATTCGTTGGATCTGCCACGGCCGCCAACATGGATACCGGAAACGACATCGGCGGCACGGCTGCCGGCACGGGCAACACCATGACCAACTGGGGGAGTGGCACCGTTAACAGCGGAGCATTCGTCTCCGTTTCTGGTACGATGTGGGGCATCTTCTGCAATCACCAGACTAACCTGAACTTAAGATTTAACTCTTTGACCAGCGCTACCGGGATTATCGTTACAACTTTCCGGGGCATATTCCTCGATTATTCCGCCGGCGCCCCGTCGGGAACCTTTACCAATACGGTTTCCAACAACACGGTGACGCTGAACAGTGCGGCAACAAGTAGTACATTCGAGGCAATTCGACAGGCGAATAGTTTTGTCGGCGGAGCAGTTGCTGGCTTTACATTAAACATCAATAACAACTCGGTGATCAACTGCGCCATCACCGGGGCATCTTCCACCAGCCCTTTGAGTGGCATTTTGAATGCATACCCGGTCGGCGTTTTGAATATCAATAACAATATTTATCGGGGTAATACAACTACTGCCACCTCGGGCACGATCAATGCGATAGCCAATTCAGGCGCGGTTGTAACGACGATCAACATCAACAACAACAGTATTGGCGACGGAACGGCAGGCGCGATTACTTTTAGCGCTGCCAACTCGGGAACACCCGTTTTTATCGCCAATTCGGGCGGAGCAAGTACTTGTGCGCTGTCAATCAGTTCCAACAATTTCCAGGGAATCGTCTATTCTGTGGCTGGTACTGGTGGTAATACTTATGTCAGTAACACTGCGGCCACTCTTTCACAAAATATCAGCTCCAACACCTTTACCAACCTCAATGTCAATATCTCCGGTAGCGTAACCTTTATCACCAACAGCGTTACGGTTTCTGCTACCGGCACCCAAACCGTTAGCAATAATTCCATTGTAACGGCCTTTAATAAAGGAGGAGCGGGCGGCACGATTACCTTGTGTACGTCCAGTGCATCTTCTACTTCAGGCGCTACGATCAATCATGCCAATAACAACTTCTCCAATATCACGGTAACCGGCGCCACGACGATCGCGGGCTGGATCAGTTCTGACGGGGGGACGGCCAATAAAAACTATACCAATAATACATTCAGCAACTGGACGGGCGGTACCTCCTCCATTACAGCCATAAGCATCAGCTTTGGCGGCGGCGCGGGGGGTAATGGAAACTCAATTTCCGGCAATACGATTTCGAATATAACCGGCGGCGGTGCTATTACCGGCATCAATATTGGCTCTTCCGGCACAGCGGCTACTGTTTCGGGTAATACCATTAATGGTCTTTCCAGTACCGGCGCTTCATTGGTCGTAGGCATAACTTCTGCTGCGCCGACGAGCGGCACGATTGTTAAAAACAAAATTTACAACCTCTCCAACAGCAATGCGTCGGGTACGGTAAATGGTATAGCCGTAACGGCGGGTACGTTACATACAGTAACCAACAATTTAATCGGCGACCTGCGCACGACTGCCGCCAACGCCGCCAACCCTCTGATTGGCCTGAATATCTCAGGCGGCACGACGGTCAATGCCTATTACAACACGGTTAATCTGAACGCAACCAGTACAGGTGTAAATTTCGGTTCCTCGGCCGTATCGATGTCCACCTCCCCGACGGTTACCTTGCGGAACAACATTTTCGTCAATAACTCGACGGCCAAAGGCACAGGCCTCACGGTGGCTTTCCGCAGGTCGACAACGACACTCACCACCTATGGTTCTACATCCAACAACAACCTTTTCTTTGCGGGCGGGCCTTGTACAAGCAACCTGATTTTTTATGATGGCACGAACTCGGATCAGACCCTCGCGGCATTTAAAACCCGCGTTGGTCCGACCCGCGATGCGGCTTCTGTGACCGAGGACCCCAAATTTGTCAGCACCTCCGGCTCCTCCTCCAGTTTCCTTCATATCAATACGACCCTCGCTACCCAGATCGAAAGCGGCGCGGCAAACATTGCCGGTTATACGGACGACTTCGACGGCGATACCCGCAATGCCACCACGCCGGACATCGGCGCCGACGAATTCGCCGGCATCGCGGCCACGGCCTGTACCGGTATGCCGACGGCCGGCACGGCTACGGCTACGCCCAACCCGATTTGCTCCGGACAATCGTCCACGATTTGCCTTTCCGGCCAAAGTACGGATGCAGGGATAACGTTACAATGGCAATCCTCGGCTACCATGGGCGGCCCGTATTCCAATATTTCCTGTGCAGGAGCAACGTGTTACAACACCGGCGCACTTACGCCAGGTACTTATTATTACCAGTGCGTGGTGACCTGTAACAACTCCGGCATGACGGCGACCTCCAATGAAGTGGCCGTTGTTGTCAATGCAGCGCCCACCGTGACAGTTACGCCACCTGCGCCGACGATCTGCAACGGGGCCAATGTTTCGCTCACCGCGTCGGGCGCGACCACCTACACCTGGTCGCCCGCCACAGGTCTGAATACGACCTCCGGGGCAACCGTGATTGCTTCGCCTTCCGCCACCACCACTTACACGGTAACCGGAGCCGATGCGGCAGGATGCACCGGCACGGCGACGGTAACGGTGACGGTCAACCCCTCGCCTGTCATTTCTTCCATCAGTGCCACACCCGCGGCTGTGTGCTCCGGCGGCAACTCCCAATTACAGGTTAGCACGCCGGCGCCTTCTTCCTACTGCGCATCCACCCACTCCAGCGGTTGCGGATCGGGAGATGAAATGACCAACGTGGTTTTAAATACCCTGACCAGCCCAAGCGGCTGTGCCCCAACGGCGTACACCTATTTTACACCCACGCCTACGACCACGCTTACCGCCGGGACCATGTACACTTTGTCCGTCACTTTTGGTACCGATGGCAATCAGTATTTTGGCGCGTGGATTGATTTTGATAAAGACGGAACGCTTGCGGCATCCGAATTTCTGGGCGCCTCGGGCAACGCGGGTGCAAGTGGTACTATCTCCATTTCCTTCACGGTTCCGGTCACAGCGCTCAATGGCCTTACCCGCTTGCGTATCGTAGGGGGTAATGATTCGGCCGTTACCAGCGGGCAGGCTTGCGGAGCATCATCGAGTAGCTTCGGAGAAACCGAGGATTACGACGTTACAATCTCTGGCGGGGTCAACCAGTACACTTACTCCTGGTCGCCGGCAACCTTCCTGAACAATACGACCATTGCCAACCCCCTGGCAACCGCCGTGACGACCACAACATCTTATACCGTCACCGTAAGCGGTTCTAACGGATGCTCTACGACGGCCACCCAAACGGTTACCGTCAATACGGTCACTGCTGCGATCTCCGTCTCGGAAAGCTCCGGCACACCCAACGACGGCACGATTTGCTCTGGCACTTCTGCAAACCTGACGGCCTCGGGCGGCGGCACGTATCTGTGGAGCACAACGGAAACGACTGCCGCGATCACCGTGTCTCCCACCATGACGACGACCTATACGGTCACGGTCACGGGTGCTGGAGGCTGTACAGGTACAGCATCACAGGTGATTACCGTCAATCCCAACGACGTCGTCAACGCCGGCCCCGATCAAATGACCTGTGTGAACGGTATCGTTCAACTCGCGGGCTCTTTCACCGGCAGCGGCGGCGGCACGGGCGTCATCTGGACGGCCAGCATCCCCGGCGGTTCTTTCATGCCAAATGCCAATACGCTCAATGCTTTTTATACCCCGCCATCCGGCAATACCTTGCCGATTACCTTGACCCTCACGTCCAACAGCCCCACTTGCCCGGCTTCCGACCAGATGGTCATCAGCTATGGCGCACTGCCCCCGCTGGTGCTTACGGCACTTGGCCCGACCAGCGCCAACTGCGGCGACAACATCACCTTTACCGTTGAGGCAACCAGCGGCTACACCGATATCAGCTCGCTGCAATACAGCGTCAACTGGAACCAGACCCAACTGATGTACGTCAGCCACACGGCCACCCCGGTCGGCGGCGGCGCTCCCGGCATCGGTACTTTTAATGTGAACAGCGGCCAACTGACCTATGCCTGGTTCGACCCTGCGGGTTCGGACGGCGAAGACCTGGCCAATAATACCGTCCTGTTGACGATTACGATGAAAGTACTGGCAACGACGGGTACGGTGAGCATCAACATCACCGGCACGCCGACGCCGATTGAAGCGACCAATGCCCAGTTCTGCTACCTGACCGTCACACCGCAAAACAACGCCAATGTAACGGTCAATCCGCTCACGGCCAGTTGCCCGGCAGATTTCTCCGTTTGTATCAACGCCCCGGCATTTGCCCTGAGCGGCGCCACGCCGATCGGCGGTACGTACAGCGGCCCCGGCGTTACGGGTAATATGTTCAATCCTGCCGCCGCAGGCGCAGGTGCAAAAACCATCACCTATTCCTATACGAACAGCAACGGCTGCACAGCATCCTGTACTTTCGTCATCACCGTGAACCCGCTTCCTGCCGCCTCGATTTCGGTGTCCGAAACTTCGGGTACGACCAACAACGACGGCACCATCTGCACAGGCGCTTCGGTGACCCTGACAGCCTCGGGCGGCGGCACCTACCTGTGGAGCACAACCGAAACGACGGCCGCAATTACGGTCTCGCCGACAAGTACCACGACCTACACGGTAACCGTGACCAACCTGGGTTGCTCCACGACGGTACAACAGGTGATCACGGTGAACCCGCTTCCTGCCGCCTCGATTTCGGTGTCCGAAACTTCGGGCACGACGAACAACGACGGCACGATCTGCGCAGGCTCCTCCGCTACGCTGACGGCGACGGGCGGTGGCACGTACCTGTGGAGCACGACCGAAACGACGGCTGCGATTACGGTCAACCCGACAAGCACCACGACCTACACGGTGACGGTGACCTTGAACGGTTGCACGACGACGGTACAACAGGTGATCACGGTGAACCCGCTTCCGACGGCCTCGGTTTCAGTGTCCGAAACTTCGGGCACGACGAACAACGACGGCACGATCTGCGCAGGCTCCTCCGCTACGCTGACGGCAACCGGCGGCGGCACGTACCTGTGGAGCACGACGGAAACGACGGCCGCGATCACAGTATCGCCGACCTCGACGACGACTTATACCGTAACGGTGACTTTGAACGGCTGCTCGACCACGGTGCAGCAGGTGATTACGGTTACCGCGCCGACCATTACCTCTACCATTACGGAGCCAACTACCTGCGTCTCTAACAATGGTTCGATCAATCTGACGATTTCCAACGGCAGCGGCTCCTACACCTTCAACTGGTCGACACCCAACGGCAGCGGACTGGTGAATGGACAGGAAGATCAAAACAACCTGAGCGTGGGCACCTACAATGTAACGGTGACGGATCAAACAACTCTTTGCTCTGCAACTGCCAGCATCAATCTGGTGGGCCCCGGTAACTGCGGCGCTTGCCCGGTGGTGGGGTCGTTGAGTTCCAATCCCGTCGGACCGGTCTGCCAGAACGTCACGGTCACCCTCACGGCGTCTGGTTTGGTCAATATGGGAACGACTTACGGCATTATTTTTAAATATTATACGGCGCCGGCTTCCGATCCATACACTGGCGGCACGGTCATTGCCACGGTGCCCAACGGCAGCCTGGGCGGCGGCGGTACCACGGCGAGCACGACGACCAGTTTCGCCACGGCAAATACCTACTACATCTACGCTATCGTAACGCCGACTCCGACGGATATGAACTGTCGTCCGTCAGCCACGACTACACTGGTGGTCAATCCGATTCCGACCGGATCAATCGCAGTAACCGAAACTTCGGGCACGACGAACAACGACGGCACAATCTGCGCAGGCTCCTCCGCAACGCTGACGGCAACCGGCGGCGGCACGTACCTGTGGAGCACGACCGAAACGACGGCCGCGATTACGGTCAACCCGACAAGCACCACGACCTACACGGTGACAGTGACCCTGAACGGTTGCACGACGACGGTGCAACAGGTGATCACGGTGAATCCGCTTCCGACGGCTTCGATTTCGGTGTCTGAAACTTCGGGCACGACGAACAACGACGGCACGATCTGCGCGGGCGCATCAGCAACGCTGACGGCAACCGGCGGCGGCACGTACCTGTGGAGCCCCGGCGGCGCCACGACGGCCGCGATCACGGTATCTCCGACGGCCACGACGACTTATACGGTGACGGTGACCCTGAACGGTTGCACGACGACGGTGCAACAGGTGATCACGGTGAATCCGCTTCCGACGGCTTCGATTTCGGTGTCTGAAACTTCGGGCACGACGAACAACGACGGCACGATCTGCGCGGGCGCATCAGCAACGCTGACGGCAACCGGCGGCGGCACGTACCTGTGGAGCCCCGGCGGCGCCACGACGGCTGCGATCACGGTATCTCCGACGGCCACGACGACTTATACGGTGACGGTGACCCTGAACGGTTGCACGACGACGGTGCAACAGGTAATCACGGTGAACCCGCTTCCGACGGCCTCGATTTCGGTGTCCGAGACTTCGGGCACGACGAACAACGACGGCACGATCTGCGGGCGCATCAGCAACGCTGACGGCAACCGGCGGCGGCACGTACCTGTGGAGCCCGGCGGCGCCACGACGGCCGCGATTACGGTCAACCCGACAAGCACCACGACCTACACGGTGACGGTGACCTGAACGGTTGCACGACCACGGTGCAACAGGTAATCACGGTGAACCCGCTTCCGACGGCCTCGATTTCGGTGTCTGAAACTTCGGGCACGACGAACAACGACGGTACGATCTGCTCGGGCGCATCAGCAACGCTGACGGCAACCGGCGGCGGCACGTACCTGTGGAGCCCCGGCGGCTCCACGACGGCCGCGATCACGGTATCTCCGACGGCCACGACGACTTATACGGTGACGGTGACCCTGAACGGTTGCTCGACGACGGCGCAACGCATTATCACAGTTTCGCCTTCGCCCGCCGCATTTACAGTGACCGGTGGCGGTTCATTCTGCATTGGCGGCCCTGGTGTGCCCGTAGGCCTGAGCGGCTCACAAACCGGTGTTAATTACCAGTTGCAAATCAATAATGTCAATAACGGCGCCCCGGTAGCGGGTACCGGCAACCCGATCAACTTCGGTACGTTCACGACCAGTGGTACCTACACGGTTGTCGCAAGCAACACCAGCGGCTGTTCGGCTAATATGACGGGTTCGGTGACCGTTTCTTCTTTCAATTGTTCGATTGAAATCAGCGACCCCTGCGTCTGCCTGAACAACGCCACGACCTTGACCAATGGTCAGTTTGGCGAGACAATCAAGGTGAACGCGCCGGGCACGCAAACCTGGACGGTCACGGCGGTCACGGGTCTGTACTCGACGGCCAGCCTGGCGCCGCCCTCGGCGCCCACGCCGATTCCGGTGGGCACGGTGCTGAGCAATATCGGCGGCAACATGTTCCAGTTGGAAGGCCGCCACATCGACGCCCTGGGCTACAGCATCACGGTGTCCAACGGCCTGGGTACATCCCTGTCGATTGGCAACAGCTGCCAATACCCCAACCCCTCGATCACTGCCGACCTGTCGGGCGACTTCTGTGCCTTTTCCGATCCGGTGGATCTGACGGGCAACCCGGGTGATGCGAACATCGCGTCGGCCACGTTCACGGTCAATGGGGTTCCGGCCAGCACTTTTGATCCGAGCCAGGGCCCCGGCCAGTACGAGATCGTGTACACGGTCGATGGCGGTGTGCCCAAGGCTGCCGGTCCGAACGACCCGGGCTGCGTACAGTCGGTCAAAACCTACGTTCAGGTGGTCACCACGCCTTCCTCGCTGGTCTGCAACGACCTGGTGATTGTTTCGGTGAATGAAGACTGCGAAGCAGAGATCAACCCGGATATGATCCTGGAAGGCAGTTATGGCTGTTATGACGACTATATCGTTGAACTGGACAAAACCATCCCGTACGGCAATGGTCCGTGGGTGCCCGGTTTTGTCAATGCTTCGGATTTGGGTAAAACCTATCAGGTGCGGGTGACGCATCTGGTGTCGGGCAACAAATGCTGGGGCAACATCAAGGTGGAAGACAAACTTCCGCCGGTGCTGACTTGTAAAGACATCGATTTGAACTGCGCCATCACGCAATACGACCCGGCCTACCTGAACGATGTGCTGGTGCTGACGGATGCCGCGTATCCCTCGGTTTACGAGAACTGCGGGCCGTACACGCTGACCTACTCGGATACCTGGTACGACACCGATTGCAGCGATCCGAACGATCTTTCGGCCTACGTGAAGCGGGTGTGGGTCGCCACCGATGCTTCGAACAACACGGCATCGTGCACGCAGTACATCTACTTCGAGCGCCTGCACGTGTACGACGTACAATTCCCCTCGGATGTGACGGTGGATTGCTCCAACGGCAACACGGACCCTGCAGTGACAGGAACGCCGTATGTAACGTTTGGCAACCTGGACATTGATCTGTACCCGAACACGACCTGGTGCGAACTGGGTGTGGTGTACGCCGACCAGATCATCCCGGTCTGCGACGGTTCGTACAAGATTCTTCGGACCTGGACGGTGGTAGACTGGTGTCTGCCGACCTCACCGTTCCCGCCGACCTCGAACCCGCAATACTACATCCAGTTGATCAAGGTACTGGATCAGACGGGCCCGAGTTTCACCTGCCCGTCGAACCTGACGGTGGGTACCGATCCGTTCAACTGCTGCGCGACGGTGGACCTTCCGGATATCATCATCACAGACAACTGCTCGCGGATCGACCATATCACGGCAAGGTGGTGACGCACGACGCCGAAACCGGCGCGGTGCTGAACACGTACACGCCAGCGGTTCGCTGACGGACTTCGCAACAACTACTGGACGAGCGACACGCTGGGTGTGTGTTTGGCTACACGCCTGCCTGTCACGGATCGGTACGCACAGCGTATCGTACACGGTGACGGACAACTGCGGCAACCACACGACTCGTGATGATTAACCTGACGGTGCGCGATTTGACGCTCCCGTCGGCCAACTGCCAGGAATTCACGACAGTAGCGATCAATGTTGACGATCCGTTCGACTGCTACACGCCCGCCAACGGCTGCGAAGGCGCGGGTGTGACCTGGTGCCGGCCTCGTCGCGGACTCGGGCTCGGAAGACAACTGCGGCATTTCGTTCAAGTTGACGATCCAGCGGATGTCTCCGTACCGGATTGCACGAAAACCTGAACAACGAGCCGAACTGCGGCGGCGACGACGAAGCAGTTGCACCTGGAAGGCGACTCGATCAAGTTTTACTGCTGCGAAGTCGGTACGACGCAAACGGTGATCCTGACGGTGTACCAACTGGACGGTAATCGGCAATACCGTACCAGCTCGACGGCGAACCGGTGGCCAACCAGTGCATGGTCCAGGTGGAAGTACAAGACAAGATCAAACCGGCTTGTCTGCCTCCGGCGAACACGACGGTATCGTGCGAGAACTTCGACCCGAGCCTGTGGGCCTACGGCAAAGCAGCGGTTGCCGACAACTGCTGCCTCGACACGATGCAGCATATCAGGGCCAGTGCGGTCTGCAACACAGCGCCAACTACTCGCTGTTCGACACGGTGTCGATCACGCGCACGTTCCGCGCTTACGACCGCCACGGCTTCTCGAGCCAGTGCGCAGCGGGTGTTCGTGAACTACGAACAGGACTACTTCGTGCGCTTCCCGAACGACGTGATCGTGACGGTATGCGACGGTACGGGCAACTACGGTGAGCCGACGTTCTTCGGCGAAGACTGCGAACTGCTGGGTGTATCGTTCGAAGACGAAGTGTTCACGGTCGTACCGGACGGCGCTTCAAGATCGAGCGGACGTGGACGATCATCAACTGGTGCACGTACAACACGAACTCCGTGCGTGTATGTACCGAACTGAACCCGAACCTCTAGACGAACAGTACGAACCTGCCCGGCCCGATCGTATCGGCGCTTCGGTACGCCGGCTCCGGGCTCCGTCGAACATCAAGGTGAACCCGGAGCGACGCCCAGGCGACGAACTACTCGGTGTTCTACACGGGTGGCACGTACAACGGCACGACGATCCCGGGCATCGCCAACAACAACTGCTTCGTGTACAAGCAGATCATCAAAGTGATCGACACGCAAGCGCCGACGGCGAACTGCCCGGCCAGCCCGGTTGAATTCTGCGACCTGACGGTGAACAACCCGCAGTTGTGGAATGAAATGTACTGGTGGGACGGCGTGATCGGCCAGCACGACCTGTGCGAAGGTCCGAGTGGACCCGGGAACGACGGCAACCGACGGCATGCTCGGGCGCCAACATCAACATCGAATACCTGTTGTTCCTTGACCTGGACGGCGACGGTGTGATGGAGACGGTAGTTTCCTCGACCAACCTGCCTGGCATCAACAACGTACAATACGGCAACGCCCTGAACCCGAACTTCTCGGGTGGCACGCCGCGCGCCTTCGACGAGCGCCCGGTACCGACGAACCAGAAGTACCGCTTCGCAATCGACCGCGTGAAATCTGGCAACAACGTAACGGCTTAAGGTCCGCCGGGATACGCAGGCCTTCGCAGGCCAACTCGACGAACACGTCGGTTGACGGTGTGGTACCTGAACTGCCCTACGGCACGCACAAGATCATGACCATTTCGACGGTTGGTGGCAACCAGTCGGTATGCGAATACACGTTCGTAGTGAAAGACTGCAAAGCGCCGACGGTGGTATGCTTCAATGGTCTGAGCGTGAACATCATGCCGATGACGGGCATGGTAACGCTGTGGGCCACGGACTTCCTGCAATACGCCGAAGACAACTGCACGCCTCCGACGCCTTACACGCCGGGCAACCAGTTGAAATACGCGATCCGCAAGTCGGGTCAGGGCACGGGCTTCCCTGTTGACGCCTTTGGCCAGCCGATCACGAATGTGACGTTCACGTGCGACGAAGTGGGCACGCAACCGGTAGAGTTGTGGGCACAGGATGCCGCCGGCAACGCCGCATACTGCGAAACGTATGTGATCATCCAGGATCCGTTCAACAACTGCGGTGGCAACCCGATCTCGGTGGCCGGTCAATTGAAGACCGAGCCGCTCTCGGGCGACCAAGGTGTGGAAGATGCAACGGTAGAACTGGCCGGCACGCCGCCGAACGGCCTGCCTGACATTAGCGCGCTGGACCTGTCCGACAACGCGGGCGAATACCTGTTCTCGAACTATTTGCCGCTGTCGACCGACTACACGGTAACGCCGGTGAAAGACGACAACCCGATGAACGGCGTATCGACGTTCGACCTGGTGCTGATCTCCAAACATATTCTCGGAACAGACCCGCTGAACTCGCCGTACAAGATCATCGCTGCCGACGCCAACAAATCGAACTCGGTGACGACGTTCGACATTGTTGAACTGCGCAAGTTGATCCTGGGTATCTACACGGAACTGCCGAACAACACCTCCTGGCGCTTCATTGACAAGAACTTTGTATTCAGTGATCCTTCCAATCCGTTTGCAAGTGTGCCGTTCGCCGAGAACATCAGCCTTGGCGATGCACAAGCCAGCCAGATGGACGACGACTTCACGGGCATCAAGATTGGTGACCTGAACGGTTCAGTGATTGCCAATGCCAACCAGCAAGCCGAAGACCGCACGGCCGGCACGCTGTTGCTCGACGTCCTCACCCCCAGCCCCTCTCTAAACGGAGAGGGTAGCGCTGACCGCGAGGTGAAAGCAGGTGAAGTGTTCGACGTGACGTTCCGCACGGCCGAGCAGGTACAAGGCTTCCAGTTCACGATGAACCTCAACGGCCTGAAAGTCGAAGACATCGTGAAGAGCGATAAGGTAGGCTTCGACAATTTCGGTGTGTTCCAGGATGCATTCACGACGTCGATCGACGGCTACTTTCGCTGAGTTCACGGTACGCTTCCGCGCTGAGAAAGCCGGCAAGTTGAGCGAAATGCCGCAACTGTCGAGCCGCATCACGCGCGCCGAGCTTCTACAATGCCAACGGTCAGAACCTGTCGCGCTGCGCTTCTCGGGCAACACGATCGCCGGTGTTGGCTTCGAACTGTACCAAAACCAGCCGAACCCGTGGGTAGGCCGTACGATGGTGGGCTTCCACCTGCCGGTTGCTGCAACGGCTACGCTGACGGTGTACGACGAAACGGGCCGCGTACTGTTCACGCAGAAAGGCGACTTCGCGAAAGGCCGTCTCGCTGGATCGCGCCATGCTGAACACGACGGGCGTGCTGTACTACAAACTGGAAACGGCTACGGACAGCGCTACGAAGAAGATGATTCAGACCAGATAAGACTTGCCCTGAATAAATCAAGAGGCCCCGGTGAATTCTCATCGGGGCCTCTTTTTATATGAACAGGCAATGAAATGCGTGATAAACAGATTCGGGGACCAGCATGTGTTTTTTTATGAAATCCTTTACCTGAGGTGACTATGTCGGGTCTTGCGCATACAGGATTACGCGGATTTACCGCACAATAAACGCACCCGACGTGTTCCGTTCGCTTGCCAGAAAGTTATTTCAACTTGATAACAGCACATTCAGGCAAAGCGCATCAATTCAATCTGCTTAGGCCGCGTTTTGACAGGTTGATTTCTGGAGGCTGCAATACGGATTTAGTTTTCGAACGAAGGTGTTGACAAATACTTCAATTATTTGCCCTGGCCGAGCCTGATAGTAACAATAAATTCGCCGGGGCCTTCTTCAATATTTACATCCCCGCCAATCCGGTTAATTCTTTGCCGAATGTTTTCAAGGCCTTGGCCATTTGATGCTACATCTGTTTTTCGTTCTGAAAACAGATTTTTGACAGACAGCACTAGTTGGTGGCGCGTTCTGAAATTCAGGTTAATTTCGACAGATTCAGAATACGTATGTTTAAGTATGTTGCCTAAAATTTCTTTATAGGCCAGCAATAACTGGTGTTTGATGTCAAAGGAAAAAGGCAAACGATTGGCCACGAAATTGGTGCTGAACCGTACTTTAATATCATTCATTTTAAGCCATTTGTCAGCATAGTCCTGCATGCGGGCTGACAAATCAACATAGGTGTTTTTTCTCTTGTCGATTGCCCAGATAATGTCAGACATAACACTGTAGGCGGTTTTGACCAAAGACTGCAAATGATCCAGTTCCTCGTCAAAGGGTTTGCCGACTTCTTTTCTGCGTTTGATCACATGTACAATGTTGGATATAGCGCCCATATTGCCTCCAAAATCATCGTGCAAATCCGTTGCAATCTGAGTGCGAAAGTTTTGCTCCCGGCGTAATTGATGAATTCTGAACCTGAAAAAAAGCCAGACGATAAAAACGATTCCGGATAACACCAATATAATGAACCATGCCTTGTGATAGAAAGGGCCGTCGATAATAAATGAAAACGAGCTTACAGATTCTTTCTGGCGTTCATCTTGCTCGCCACATTTTACACGAAAAGTATAACTTCCTGGCGGGAGACCGTAGTATCGCATTTTGTTCACGTTCCCGATGGGTATCCAGTTCTCGTCGAAGCCTTCAAGCTGCACTAAAAATGCCCGATAGTTTGACTTGAAATAATCGGTGCAGCCAAAAGAAAACTCGAAGGCATCACACATCCGGGGCAGCTGTATCAGGGTATCTTTGGACGGATAATTGATACATAAATTTTGAGCGTCGGGGTATTCAATGGATACATGATAGATATAGGCTCGGCAGGCGGGCGAGGGAGCCATAAGTATCCTTGACGGGAGATGAAAACGGGTGAGCCCGCTTATCGTACCAAAATACAGGTCGCCGTTCAGGCTGCGCAAGGCCGAACCGGTATTGAATTCTGTGTTGGATGTTCCATCCTCGACGGCGTATGAAAATATCTCCCCCTCAGCGTAAACAGACAAGCAAAACAAGCCTTTCGCCGTACTGACGGCAATTTGATCGCCGTTGTCATTGGGTAGTATCATGTATGTTTCATCTTCGCCAAAACCCTGAACGGCATTGAAGGTGTCAAACTTGTCGGTTGAAGGGGTATATCGTAGTAGCCCGTACTGTTTGGTCGCAAACCAGATTCTCCCGTTTTTATCGAAAAAAATGTCATTGATCTGTGCGCTTTCCCCCAAAAAATAATAGTTCCTGATGCTCGGTATTTCAACTGTTCCATTCGGGAGCAGCACAAAGACCCCGGCATTGGTACCCATCCAGATTTGTCCGTCTGGTCCTTTTTTAAAACACATGGTAATCAGGCCATCGCGTATGAAAGGCAGGGTGGCGAAAGGGCGTGGACGCCAGTCGGGCGCACCTAGGGTAAATAATTGCCGGTTGCCCAAAAGCAGGCGATCTCCGTCGAGCGGAAGGGCGGAAAAAAAGGAAAGGTCATTGGTAACGAACTTTAGCCCCTTGATGTCAGACCATTTGTTGTCGGAGGGCGTATAGCGAAGAATGCCGCTGCCGTCAGTAAGGCAGACCAACGTATCGGGGCCTGAACGTCGCAGGTGGTAGATTGCTTTCCTGGACCCATCAACCAGTCTGGCGGTGTTTGATACGGGGTCATAATGGTACAACCCGTTATAGGTGGCAATGTAGATTTTCCCGTCGGGCATTTCCACCATACCGCGCAGGCTGATTCCCTGAAGTTCGGCGCATGTGGTGAAAGTGATGTTGCGTTTCCGCAATTTGAGTACGCCATAATCGCGTGTGGCCACCCATGTCCCCCCCTCATGATCTTTAAATATTCGAAAATTAGTGCTGTTCAGGTTGGGAAAGGAATCAAAAGGCGCCGCTTTGTGGTGAAACTTGTGCGAAAAATAGATAACGGAAGCCCAGGATATGGCGCCTGGCGCCGGCTCGTTCCTGACCTGGGGCAAACCCTCGAGGAGGCGGAAAACGACCGGTTTTTCAGCCACCGTGCCGCCAAGTAGCCCGACGATTAGCCCATCTTCGTTTTCGAGCGGGATGATATAGGGGGGCAATGTCTTGACGGGAGTGAAATGCAGCCCGCTATCCTGTGAACAAAAAGCAGTATTGTCTCCAAGGGTCCAAAGCAAACCGTCGGGGCTGAAATTGACGTAAAATAAATTCGGGTTGGAATCGAACACCGCCGGTTGAAAAGGGTACTTGGTATCGTAGCGCACCAGGCCGACGCCTTTCACGGCAGCCCATATGGCGCCATCCTTGCCGAGGCACAAGGAGCGCACCTCACTGCTTTTTGTTGATTCCTTGGGCGTCAATGGAATCATTCGGAGAACGCTGAACGAAAAAGGGTCGATGATGTCGATCCCCTGATCATGCCCTGCCCAAATACGGCCTTGCGAGTCGGTAACAAGGTCGAGGAAACGGTTGGAACTCAACCTGATTCTGCTGTTGGGCGCCGAAGAGAAACAGGTAAACTCATGGCCATCATACCGGATTACTCCCTTGTTACTGGAGGCCATCCAAATCATGCCAAGTTGATCCTGTGTGATGCCGCATATTTGCCTGGAGGGCAAACCGTCCGAAACCCCGAGATACTCTACATTATAGGGATCAAGGTCAACCTGGGCTTTGCCGGGGAGGCAAAACAGAATTAATAGGAAGCATAAGGCATCCCGCAATAAACCTGGTCGGCGTTTTGGCATCCTGCATAGATACTCACTTTTTTAAAAAACGTCTTGCCAGCTGGCTGCGCGTCCTGATGTGTAGTTTGGAATAAATACGTTTGATGTAATACCGGACGCCATCAATGCTTAGGCCGATTTTGGAGGCAATTTCTGCGTAAGTCAGCCCGTCAACCAGCAGATTAACGATGCTTTTTTCGGTTTCATTAAGGTCTTCTTCTTGGGGAAGAGCCGGATTTTGGGGCCGGAAATATCCCAGTACGCGGCGTGCAATAGACGGACTGAGGACGCTGCCGCGCTCTTCGAGTGTGGTAAGTAAATACTTTTCAAGCTCGGCCAGCGGGGTGTTTTTCAGCAAATAGCCCGAAGCGCCATTGCAGATGGCTTGAAATATCTTGTCGTCGTCGTCCTGAAAAGTATGCACCACAATTTCCGTTTCAGGCATCTTCCTGCGCATCAAAGGCAACCCGTCGATGCCCGAGAGGCCGGGCAGGCTGAGGTCGAGTAAAATCAGATGTGGCGCTGCCCGGGTCTGGTAAAATGACAGCATACGTTCGATGCTGTCGGATTCAAACTCGATTTCAACCCGTGCTGACTTTGCAAACTCCTCCCGGATACTGCTTCTGAGGTACAGGTCGTCTTCAATCACGGCAATGCGATAGGTCATCATGTCATACAGACGATTTGCGGGAGACGAATAAGGAATAAGGTTGCTTCAATTACCTGAAAAAAAGAAAATTAGAAAAGGTATTTTAGGTCAAAACAGGGTAAAAAAAACGATTTTCAGCCTTGGACAGGCCCTGCGAGAGATTAATCCTTAAAAACTACATGGAAATGTAGCTGGCACAACGCACAACTTTGTGATTGTAATGAGAACCCTGCTTTGGGTAAAAACCTGTTTTCTTCTCGGCTCCTCAGAGAGAACCTCCCCCCCTTTTGAAACGCAACATGGTTTTTGCCCGGGCGCAAATTTTGTACTGAATGGGAGAACTGATTATCCTGATCAACTTGTTGAACAGTTCCAAATTTCGAACCACGCAGATGCTTGACCTGCTGCTGGGTACTGGTACCCAAATGCGCCGCCTTTACGACGGCATAGCTGATGCTCGAATCATGACTGATGAGGACGCACTGGAGCAAATTGAAGAATTGGAAGCCTCGGTCACCATTCTTGCAACGGTCAAGAGCAAACTCAAGGAGCGCCTCAGCGAATCGCTTTTGCTGATTGATTTTACCGATACTTCGGCCAATGACCGGCAAAAGGCCTATCTGGATTGCACGAAAAAGTGGGCGGCTGCGCAAGTCATGTTTTTTAAAAATCAACGCGTTTTGGCGATTCAACGGCTCGAAAACCTGCTCAAATATACCCGTCGCTTCGAGTTTACCGAGCTGTCGATCGAAATACTCAGGGAACTGTCGCTCCATACCGGAAGTCTTTTTGGCGATGAGGAGCGATACAAAGAGTATTTTGGCATGATGGAGGAGTATCGCCAGCTGCGCAATTGTGAAGACCAGGTCGAATCTTTTTATACCGAACTCGTCATCGGATTTGTGAACAGTAAATCCCAGAAACGGGAACTGGCGGAAAAGGCGCGCCGGTTTTTTACCCAGGTTGAGCCGAAAATGGCAGCTTGCCAATCATTTCGCTTCCAGTTGTTCAGCAGGCTTATTCAGATCGCCATTTACGACAACAACAATGACCACGCCATGCTGATCCGGCTTTGCGCGGACGCATTAGCATTCTTTGAGAAAAAACCCTACAAAAGTCATAGCGCCCTCCAGGTGTTTTATTATTCCCTCCTGATGGGCCATCTCAACCTCCGGCAATACGAGGAGTGCCGTGCCATTGCCTTGCAGTATCGCAACCTTTTTCAGAAAGGAAGTTACAACTGGTTCAAATGGCATGAGCTGCACCTTATGTGCGAGCTACATGCCGGAATGTATGAGTCGGCCGCTGAAATCTGGCAACAGGTAAACGTTCAACTTGGCTCCGCCGACGTTCCGCAGCACATCAAGGAGACCTGGATGATATTCGAAGCATTCCTTCATTTCCTTTCTCTTGGCGGTTTGTTGAGTGATCGTAAGTTGAGTAAAAAATTCAGGATCATCAAAACGCTGAATGATATCCATCTAGCCAACCGCGACAAATCGGGGATGAACATCCCCTTGCTTATCCTGCGATTTGTCTTTCCATTGGTCGAACGGGATTACGGCCAGTGTGTTGATCGCGAGGAAGGACTGGCCAAATACCGCACCCGTTACCTTAAACCCGAAGACGCGGCCAGGAGCCACTACTTTTTCAAAATGCTCGAACTGATTCCCAGATCGAGCTTCGATCCGGAAACCATCATCAACAGCGCTCGCCCGCACCTGGAAAAATTGAAAACCATTCCGATCGAGGCGGCCAATCAAAACCTGGAAGTCGAGGTCATTCCTTATGAAACCCTGTGGGATATTCTCGTCGGGTTGTTACAGAATGCCAGTGTGATGAGAGTATCGGCTTGACCTCATTACCGGATAATCATTCCCCGCAGATTATCGCCGCGATGTTCACAGGTTTGGATATGATTCAAAATCTGCGAGCGTCGGATTTCTATTTGCCATGATGTATGAAAAATAAAGAATCAATCCGGCAATAGAAGAAAAAAACAGGGAAAACTGTCCGAAAGATGCTGCACGGCAGAGATTTATCTTTGGACTAAAATAAAAATAGAGTTGTTGTCGTATGAAAATCAATCAGTTAGTAAAAAGTTCCATAGCCCTGCGCAAACACCAGCGACGATGTTGTACAATTGAATATCTCGACAACGTAAACGATCAGATAAGAACCTAAACCGCTTTAGTCCGCCTATTGAATGTTCGACTGTAACTCTGACGGAACTTCTTTGTTTGTTGATGGCTTTTCGGTTTTCTGTGAGTGGATTGTTCTTTGATTTTTTGAAAGGAATACTGATTTGCTCGGCTGAGTAGTCTTTGCAAATCCCCAAGAAACCCAAATCTACATGCAAATGATGTTCGTCAAACCAAATCCTGTTTTCCGGGGGCAGTTCGCTTTTCAATATGGCATAATCGTGGGCAGACCCGCAATAGGCTTCGCTTAGAAATTTGATATGCTTTTTTTCATTGGCTAAAATTAGGAATTTCAGGGTGTGTGCTTTTTTTTGCCGCTGTAGTCTTCTTTTTGATCTTGTTGATTTGCAGGCCTTTGTCTTTGTTGTTCAGTTGCATCTATCAGGATTTCGCTTTCTTCAGACCAGTGCTCTTTGAACTCCTCTACGCTTTGGTATGTACGTTTGGGCATGTGTCCGCCATGTTCAAGAGCAGCTCGAAGTACACGTAATCCAAGTGCCTGATTTTGATAGGCATTCGCCCCGTCCAAACCAAATGTAAGACCTAAAAGATCGTAGGTTAAACCGCTTTTGAGGCTGTAAAGCGAGAAAAAAAGCAAGTCTTCGTAGGTCTTAAATGTACTTTCATTGGTTGAGTTGTTTTGGCGATCGGTCATTGAAACCCCGAATAATCTTTCATAGGCTTCGCCAAACATCTTTACCAACTTAAAAAACTGCTCTTCTGATAATCCAGTGCTCGCCTTCCACTGCCGATCATTTCTAACATCTCTGTAATTGATTGCCATAATGGTACGATTTACAGCAAAAATACACACTTTGATTATCAACCAGTTACGTCACAACAAGTCTAATATAAAATTCATGTCATGTATTTTCCCTGAAACTGGGTCCGGCCTGCCTTTATTAACGACAACGGAAAAGAAATTCTGCCTGCCGGTATTGACAAATGTTGTGCTGGGCTCTCCAAACCGGAAATGCCAGGGCGCGGGTATTTGTATCGTAGTTCCTTACCAGATGCACAAAAAGATGCGCTGGACTTGCCCAGGCGTGCGGGCATGGGTTCAGTCCCTTTCGCGCGGCAAACTTCGCATGTGCTTTTGGCGATCAGACTGCTCCAGCGGAATGATTGAACAATTTTTCAGCTCGGCAATATTTGTTGTTGAGTCGGATTACGCGCTGTCTTCATCAGTGTCGGGCCTGCTTGGGGTCGAGGGTTTTGTGATAAAAGGAGGCCAGTATAATCTGAAAGTGTCGGCGAAATATTATATAGTGGAATTTTTACAATATTGATTGGTTTAAATTTATGAATTACAAAAAAAATGATCCATGAATTTAAACTGCAATTTCACTCGAAAAAAAGTTGAAAAATTGTCCGGGGCCCTGCGAAGGAAGCGCTATTACATTTGAGGTATAAATCTGAACATTTTTTAATCTTCTAATCGTCCCGTTGATTCGCCTATGAAAAGTCGTCTGAACCTTCCTTTGGGGAGGAAGAAGGAGTGCATTCTCATGCCAAACGGCAATGCCGTTGTGAAGACTGAACGTCGAATAATCATTATCGACGTAACAGGAAAATAGTCTTCTTTCTCCTCATTTTTCAGTTGCACAAGAATATAAGACGGTCTTATGAGACGGGCCATTCTTACCATCTGGATGTACACGCTTCCCTGGCATCCATTGGACTAACTGACGGTAAACCGCCGCCTGCAAAGGCGGTGCGGCGGTTACTATTTTTATATGTGTTATTAATCCAGAACTATCGGGGTTCCTTTCCCGAAGGATTGATTACCTGACTGATAACGCTCATAGTTTATTCTATGAATGAATAATCGCCTTGACTGGTATTGTACCGGGCAGGGGTTTCTCATTATTGCCCGTTAAAACACGCTTGCTTGTTGATCGGAATATATAATCTCGACAATTAATCAAGTGAAATTGAATGATACACTGATCTGTTTGCAAGCCCGAAATGCTTCTTCTTAAAGAACAAGCGTTTCGGGGCACTTGCATATAAAAAATACAGTATAACTCGATTCTCTTTTGCTCCATCGGTTTCATAAGGATTGCCTCAATCCGATGAGGCGCCAGGTCTGATCTGTATCCGGCTTGTAACAAGGGCGAAAGCGTTATGCCACAATTTTTTGCTAGTACTTCTCAGTCGAATTTATCTTCTCATCACGTGTGGTTTTTCCCTTATTCACATGAAAAATTTCGTTATGTATTCCAAAGAGCATCATTTCTCTCGAATGTTCATAAGGGAGAAAAATTGTAAATCAGTTTTTCTGGCGGGCTTCTTTTTATTGTTGACGGGCATCATGACAGCACAAAGCCTGCTCATAGATGTAAGTGTCTCCAATACGGCGCCGGGCGCAAGTGATGTATTCAATTATAAAATTCGGTACCGTTGCGCTTCCATTACCGAGCACTGTTACAACTCGACCATCACCTATACGATTCCCGATGCACTGGAGATTATCAGTGCCCCCAGCCCCGGCGGCAACATTACCAATGTGGCAGTTTCGGGTAATACGGTGACCGTTTCATTGGCATCACCGCCTTCTGCGGGCGCGCCTGCGGGCGCATTGGCTGCCGGGTCGTCGGGGTTGTTCCTGACCGGAGTCCGTTTCAAGTGTGGAACCAACGGCACGCCTCCGGTGCCCGTTGCCGGCACGCCGGTTAATTTTACCCCGGCCGGCTTGCCGGTGTTTTCTGCTTCGGCTATGTCGGTTACCGCTGCGGCGCCTGCCGATGTGACTACGCCGACCGTGAGTGCTTGCGTGCCTCCGCCAGGGCCGATACCGCCACCAACCGATCTGATAAAACTAATCCAAAACGGCGTTGGCGGTGGCAGTGATGTCCGGGGGGTGGTAATGCCCGGTGAGAATACCTATTATTATCTCAACATTCCGACGCACAACGCCAGCACGGTGTTTACGGATATGTTCCCGACCGGTTTTCACTTGGTAGAAACTTCAGCAGATTTTCCGAATTTCTTTACTGGTACCGGATACAAGCTGGAAGTGTTTTCCAATGGAACCTGGTGGGAAATCACCAATGGAGTTTTGAACCGCACCTATAAAGGTTACCAGTACTGGTTAGGTGATTTTGCTACAGGCGCTCCTCTGCTGGATGATTTTGGCAATGACATTGGTAGTACCAAGATGACAAAAACATTTTTCAATGGTTCTACCTCTTCCTGGGGAAGTAATATTACCGGATTTCGGATCACAACGGGTAATATGGGGCTGAATCCCGGGCTGAATACCTATTTTAACTTTCATGTCGAGGACAATGTGGCGGCAGGCGACTACGAAAACTGTGTATCCGTTTCCAGACCCGGCTTTTCTGACCTCTTGCGCTATTGCCGCGGTATCTCCGCAGAAACCGCGCTTAACATTGGGAAAATGGAGCCCAAGCAATGGCGCCGTTTATTGGCCGCCAAGCGCCAATCTTGGCACTACAACCATCGTCAATTCAGGGCCTTCGCAGTGGTATTTTCCATCTTTCCCGACCACCAAAGATGCCAAAGACATAGTATGGTGCATACGGGTACAGAACGAACGCTCCAATCCCGAACCCGTAGATGGCGGTTTTATTATTGAAGATTTATTGCCTGCCGGTTTTGATTATGTCTCCACCGGTGACGTACCCAACTGGTGGGCCGCTGATTATTCGTTTGGGTCATCACCCTATCTGGATGCGACTTGCAAAACCCCCTCGTTTACAGCTATCCCCAATTACAGCGGCGGCAGGACGCTCCTTCGCTGGACTTTCCCCCCGACATGCGTCTTCCCTGCCAATGGTAACAGTTCTACGGCGGGCCATGGGGGGGAAATTGTTCTGGCGGTATCCAGCCGCTGGGCGGCCACATCACCATTGCCCCCAAGCGTGGTGAATGATTTCTCTGTAAAGACGGCAGATGGCAGTCCTCTGGCGGTATTTGTCGGGCCTGTGACTACCGGGGATTGGGCCTGCCAAACTTCTGTGAGTTCCAACCCTAGTACCGTCACCTTTCCAACCAGCGGCGCAAACACCGACTCCAAAAAATATGTCAAAGGTGCCCTGGATAGCGATTTCAGCCGTTTCCCCCTGGTGGGCAACACCAACCTGAACGGCGACGGAGAATATGAAATATATATCGAAAATACAGGATTTGACCCCATTCAGCAATTGGATGTGGCCGATGTACTGCCCTACATTGGCGATATGTCGCTTACTGCCACAGGCAGCCGCGGCTCGCAGTGGAGTGAAGAACTGGCGAATGCCATTACCATTGAACGCTACACCATCGGCAGTGGCTGGAGTACGGTGCCTGCCGGCCAGTTACCCCTGGGTGTGATGTACGCCAACACGTACAACGCCTGTTACCTGGACGGTGCATTGCCGGCCGGACAGATAACCGCCGACCCGGCCATCGCTTCTGAAGGCCAGGCTGCCGGCTGTACCGACATGAGTACAGCCAACCCTGCTGCCGGAGCCAAAGGTTTTGCTTTCAGGTGGCTCAACACAACGACACCGCTGACCTTCGGGGAGCAGTTGCGTGTTAAAATCAACGTGCGCCAACTGACCGGCGAGGCGGATTACACCAATGGCGAAATCGCCTGGAACTCGCTGGCCTACACAGCTACTGCTGTCAGTACGGGAGCGCTGCTTAGTTCAGAACCCATCAAAGTGGGCCTGAAAATGATTGACCCTGCAACCACTGCCGCTATCGGCGACTATGTGTGGTTGGATGGCAATGCAAACGGCCGTCAGGATGCCGGTGAAACGCCGGTAGAAGGTGTGCGCGTCAGCCTGTACGATGCAGCCGGCCAGCCTGTTATCATCCCCAACAGCGGCGGTCAGCAAGCTGTAACAACTACAAATGCAAACGGTTATTACTGCTTCCCGGGCCTGACTCCTAACACGACTTATTATGTGCGTCTTGACCATGCCGCTGATTACAACAGTGGCGCTCCGTTGTCGGGCTACACCCTGACGACCGCTAACGCCGTTGCGGATGACGTGGATTCGGATGCGGCTATGGGTACCCTCGCGGGCGCGGCGACTCCCCGCCCGCAGATTACATCGCCTACGCTGGGTCCCGGCACCCAAACCAAAACGTATGACTTCGGTTTTGTTTGCCTGGGTAGCGTATCTGGTTATGTGTGGATGGATACCGATTTGTCCGGCAGCCAAGACCCCGGCGAAATGGCGCAAAGCGGTGTCACGGTCACCCTGCGGGATGCCGTGACCAATGCCGCGGTGGGCGCTGCACAAATGACCAATGCTGGCGGGCTTTATTCGTTTACAAGTGTTCCGGCAGGCGTATATTATGTAGAATTCAGTGGGTTTCCAGGTGGTAAAATCCCAACCTTTAAAGACCTGACCGGAAATGATGCAGATGATTCAGATGCCAATCCAAATGGTCAAACCGACATCTTTCCCGTAAGCTCCTGCGGTTCGGCAGATATGGATTTGGGTTTGCGCTTGCCACCGGTTAATCCGGCCACGATTTGTGGTACGGCATGGGATGACCTGAACAAAGACGGCGCCTTCCAGGTAACCGAGCCTGGTATGCCAAGCGTTACGGTTCAATTGCTTGACGTCAACGGGTTTACCCTGAACTCGGTTACGACCGACGTGAATGGAAATTACTGCTTTACCAATCTCGATCCGAATGTCAGTTATAAAGTGGCATTTGTTCCACCTGCTGTCAACATCATGTTTTCGGTGGCAGGGCCAGATCAGGATGTTGATTTAATGACCGGTGTGACCACGGCAACCTATACGCCAACCAATAATCAAACCATCAACGATGTGGATGCCGGCTTTATGGGGCCCTTGTCCATCGGCAATCAGGTCTGGTCAGATGCCAACAACAATGGATTATTCGATAATGGTGAAGCCATTTTCTCTGGCCTTGAAGTCCGCCTGATCGCATCAGACGGAACAACAGTGTTGGCCACCACGACAACCGATGGCAATGGGAGGTATGTATTCAAAAACCTGAATGCAGGTACCTATTATGTTGAAGTGGAATCCCCCGCAGGATTCCTGTCCTCGGCTGATATCGCAACGACGAATACACCAAACTCAACGGATAGCGATGACAACGGCGCCGGGACTGCCATGAGTGGTTACATACGCAGTACTGCGGTCACACTGGCCAACGACGGCGGCATACCAGGTAGCGCCAACTGGACAGAGGCCGACCATGGACTGCCGATTAACGGCATGATTGATCCAGCTTCCAATGCGAAAGCTTACTACACGGTTGACTTTGGTTTTTATCCCTTGCCGCTCTGTGTACAACCTACTGATGTGACTTTCACGCAAATGGCGCCTGGTTGCCTGGGTGCAATGCCGCTGAATAACGGCACGATCAGTTTAGCCACTGTGACTGACGGCACAAACTATGGCGTCAGTACGCTGAACGCCGGCACATACGACGGCCCCGTTTACCCGGCTACGGCCATACCCGGCACGCTTCCGGCGGTGATCCAGAGCATGGTGCCCAACACGGGCGGAACTTATATCGTGAGGGTATTCAATGGCGCGGCAGACTGCTATACGGATGTTCCCGTGGTAGTAGCGCCGGTTACCTGTAATTGCCCGACTATACCCTGCGGCACTACAACGGTCATAAAGAATTAATTGAACGACAACCTTATTTTATTCCGGGCCGGCGCATGCGCCGGCCCGGAGTTCCGATAAAAGTCTAAAAATTAATGAGTTGCCGATAAAACGACTCATAATATAATACCACTCATGAAGAAGTTCTACCAAACCATCGTCTTGCCCTTGTTGGGCCTTCTTTTCTTCGTTTTTGGAATCAATCGGAATGCTTCCAACGTAGAGGCAACGGATTCGATCGGAAACAATACAACCGACCTGCTCGCGCTCGCGGTGGTTTGTTTGGCCTTGTTCGGGTTATATCGGTATGCCCGGTATTCTGCTGAAAAATGGTTGCAAAAGCAAAATGCCCAAACTGCCACGAGATGGCGGGGTGCCCAATTAATAAACGTTCGACTGTTTGTATTCCTCACAGTGTTCGCGGGCTTCAGTGTTACTTCCCACGCACAGGTTTGGATTCACGTCGGCAACCCGGGCAACCCTGCCGATGGCCCCGCTTACGGCCATAACGGTGCAAACCAGGTGGGACGCGGTTCGGTGGCTTACGAATTTGATGTGGCCGAAAGTTTCGTGACCCTGCAGGAGTACGTTGACTTTTTGAACGCGGTGGATCCAGGCAACACGATGAATTTGGGGAATGGCCTGCTTTACACAGTAGGAGCAGTGTCCAATAACGGAAGTGCTTGGACAATCCAGCCATTGTCGGCTTGCGGCGGCTCTATTACGATGACTGCCGCGGTGCGGGCAACCTGTTGCGTAAATGGCCTGTCTTTTAACTGCATGGCACGTTATGCCAACTGGAAGGCCACAGGTGATATTAATACGGGCGCTTATACGTTTGCTGCCCCAAATGATGGTAATGCCAACATTTCCGCTATTAATAACAATTTCTATGGCCCGAGGCTCATGACTGTGGATGAGTACTACAAAACTGCCTTTTGGGACCAGGCAAACAATACCTACAATTTGTACGGGACCACCCAATTGAACGGTATGGGTGAACCCGTATTGTCAGGGTTGAACACTTCAACGGGTGCATATACCGTGTCGAACGGCCATTTATACTTGTCCTCCTATTGTGATTTTTTACCCAAATTGCCAAATCAGGGCGGCAAATCGCCCTATGGTTGTTACATGATGTGCGGCGGCTATCACAATCTCACGATTCCGCTCAACCCAAGCTTTCCGGTTAACGGCAATGTTATTCCGGCATTACCGGGTAATGAGTTTGCTTCGGCGATTGATATGTCAAGCCAGTGGGGGGCAACGATTGATCCCGCGACGTCCTTCCCCAGCCCAAGTTTACGTCTTGCGAAAAAGACGGCGCCTACCTGTACCGGGGGGCTGCTTGCCAACTGGTCCTTCGAAGACGGCACCTTCTCAGGTGGTGTACAATATGGCCCCCTTCCCGGATGGATGGGTAACGCGACGGCCGGTACAAATGAAGGCTTCGACCCCGACTATACCATTCCGGAAGGCTTGGCCATCGCTTATTCCACTGCGGTACCCAACGTTCCGATCTATCAGGAGGTCGCGGCGACGGTTGGAAATACCTACTCCATGACATTTTATGCTGCTATGCACGATCCGGATATCAATGACGGAGTCGTTGTGTTGCAATATTATGACTCAGGAGATAATCCCATCGGGAGCGGGGCGGTATTTGATGTTACCTATGACATTGAATCGACTTGGCCCACACCCAGTCTGGGGGGGCCTTACACCCTGAATTTGGGCGCCGCTCCCGCCAACGCAGCGTACGTGCGCGTGAGTTACTATGTCACGGTGCTCAACAATGCGTGGGACGCAGTGAAAGTGGACGCTTTCTGTCTGACGACCCAAACGCCCACTTCTTGTACAGGCAACCTGATTCAAAACCCCAGCTATGAAACCGGTGATTTTACCGGTTGGACGATCACGCCGGGTTACGGCCCCGGAAATGACGACGTTTTGTTAAACAGCACCCCCCCAGGGCCCTTTACAAATGTGCAAGGGTTGTATTATGGTGTCATTATTTCCGACAACATGAATAACCCCAACGTGTTGTACCAGGACGTTGCCGCCACGCCGGGCACTGTGGCCAACCTTTCAGTATATGCTGCCGTACACAACCCGGCAAATAACAGCGAGATAAAACTACAATTTCTCAATGCAAGTAATACGGTATTGGGGGAATCCGTGGCACAGGTGGACGAAGATGTTGATATATCGGGCTCTTTCCAATTGTATAGTTTAAGCGGAACAGCACCAGCGGGCACTACCAAAATACGCGTGGTGGCAAGTACTTCGGCCAATACCTATTCCAATGGGGGACCTTCCTTCAAGACCGACGCCTGGTGCCTGACGCTTACTTCTTCTTGCACCCAACCCTCCGCCATCACCTTCACCCAAACCGCGCCCACCTGCAACGGCGCCACGCCGAACAACAACGGCACGATCAGCCTGGCTACCGTTACCAACGGCACGCACTACGGTGTGAGCACGCTCAACGCGGGTACGTACGATGGTCCGGCATTCGCAATGGCAGCGGCCATACCGGGTACGACTGCCGGCAGTGATCCAGAGCATGGTGCCCAACACGGGCGGTACCTATATTGTAAGGATATTCAACGGCGCGAACGATTGCTATACCGATCAGACGGTGACGGTAGCGCCGGTAACCTGCAGTGCGTGCCCGGATCCCTATCCCCTCTGCCCCGGTGAAAGTTATACACTCACCGCCGAGGCCGGCTGGCAAAACTACCAGTGGTGGTATGATGCCGACGGGGCTGGCCCAACTGCCCCGGTAGTGGTGGCCAATACCCAAATTTACGCCACGGCCAATCAGCTGGGCACCTATTACTGGACAGCTACAAATGCAAGTAACTGCCCGGTAGAAGGCTGCTGTGAAATCGTGCTGGAAGAAGGCAACTGCTGCATGCTTACGGCTGCCGGCACACCTTCGCCCGTACTGTGCTTCGCAGGGACCACAGGCTCCATTGAGGTAACCGCGACAAACGGAACCGCTCCGTACACCGTGGCCTGGGACGGCCCTGGCGCTAACGATGGCTCGCAAACCGGCGCAGCCTCGCCTTACACCATCTCCAACCTCCCCGCCGGCTCCTATACCATCACGGTAACCGATGCCAACAGCTGCGAGGCCACCACGACGGCCGTGGTAACCCAGCCCTCCGCACCGCTTTCGGTGACGACATTGTCAACCAACGTCACCTGCAATGGCGCTGCGAATGGTTCCATCAATCTCATGGTTGCTGGTGGCACAACTCCATACCACTACGATTGGAGCAATAACGGCTCGAATCCGCCCCCGGCGGCCAGCGACCCGGAGGACCTCACCGGCCTTGCGCCAGGCGTTTATACGGTTACCGTGACCGACGCCAACGGTTGCCAGACCAATACCTCCGTTACGATCACCGAACCGGCGCCGCTCGATGCCTCGGCTGCAATTACCGATGTGTTGTGCAATGGCGCAGAAACGGGCGCCATCAACCTGACTGGAACGGGCGGCACCTTGCCCTACACCTACGATTGGGACAACGACGGCGCAGAAACCCCCGATGACGATACGGCCGACCTGACCAATATCGGCGCGGGAACCTACACCGTCACGATCACAGACGCCAACGGTTGCGTTTATTCGGAAAGCTTTACGGTAAATGAACCCGCGGCCAGCATGACGCTCTCTATCGCCGTCACCAACGCTACCTGCGGTAGTAACAACGGCGCTTTGGACCTGACCGTGACGGGCAATACCTCTCCGTTCACCTATGACTGGTCGAACGACGGCCCTGAAACCCCGGATAATGACACGGAAGACCTGACCGGCCTGGGCGTGGATATTTACGAAGTAACTGTAACGGACGCCAATGGCTGCACGGCTACGGCCATCGAATTTATCAACAACATCCCCGGCCCGACCCTTTCGGCAGTGGGTGTCGATCCGCTGTGCAACGGCGGTTCCAATGGCTCCATCGACCTGACCGTATCGGGCGGAACCACCCCATATACTTATGACTGGGACAACGACGGCGCTGAAAACCCGGACAACGATACCGAAGACCTGAGCGGCCTTACGGCCGGCGATTACAAGGTGACGGTAACCGATGCCAATGGCTGTATGGCCATGATCCTGGTAACGCTTGGCGAACCCACGCCGATCCGGATTGAACTGACGGCCGTCAACGAAGGCCTTTGCGGCGATGCCGACGGTTCCGTTACGGCTACCGTAAGCGGTGGCGTTGGCCCCTATACTTACGACTGGAGCAATAACGGCCCGCAAAATCCGGACACCGACGGCCCGACTATCTCGGGCCTTGCCGCCGGTACTTACACTGTTACCATTACCGATGCCAATGGTTGCGAAGAGATTGCACAAGTCGTCCTGACCTGCGTCATTCCGGCCTCTATCGGCGATAAAACCTGGGTGGATGCCAATGCAAACGGTATCCAGGATCCGGGCGAATCACCCTTGCCCAACGTTGTGGTTATCCTCGACGGTACCGATATCAACGGCAATATGGTCAATCAAACCACGGCTACTGACGGCGCAGGCATGTATTTGTTCGACAACCTGTGGCCGGGTAGTTATAAACTTACCTTTATTACACCGGCAGGTGGTTACATCCCCACAACTGCCAATGACCCCGATGCATCAGAGGCAACCGACAGTGACGCTGATATCAGCATGGGCGGAATGACCGTGTTTGAAGTGCTTGATCCGGGCGAGAACAACCCGACCTACGACGCGGGTTACTACATCCCCGCCTCGATCGGCGACTACGCGTGGATCGACGACAACGCCAACGGCGTGCAGGACTCAGGTGAACCGGGCCTGGAAGGCGTGCAGGTGATGTTGATCGGCACGGACGGTCAGGGCAACGCGGTAATGCTGACGACATACACGGACGTCAGCGGCTACTACCTGTTTGACAACCTTGCACCGGGTACGTACAAGTGAAATTCGCGGTACCTGCCGGCACACAATATGAAATGACGGGCAACGACCTTGGCGGCGACGACGCGATGGACAGCGACGCCATCGAATCGATGGGCGGCATGACGGCGACGACGACGCTGGTATCTAACACGACCCGAGCTGGGACGCCAATGGCTTCTACATCGGCCTCCCTGGGCGACTACGTATGGATCGACGACAACGCCAACGGCGTGCAGGATCCGGGCGAGTTGCCGCTGGCAGGTGTGACGGTGAAATTGCAGGACGCCTCGGGTAACCCGGTGACGGTGGACGCCGACGGCGCGGCCATCGTGAACCAGGTGACGGATGCCACGGTTTATCAATTTACGAATCTGGTACCGGGTGTTTACAAAGTGATGTTTGTGAACCCGAACCCGGTGAAATACACGCTGACGAACCCGAACGAGGGCACGGACGACGCTGTTGACAGCGACCCGACGGCAGCGATGCTGATGACGCAGACGACGACGCTGGGCAGTGGCGACCACGACCCGACGCTCGACGCTGGCTTCTTCGTGAAAGCGAAGGTAGGCGACTTTGTATGGCACGATCAGGACGGCGACGGCATCCAGGATGCGGGCGAACCGGGCATCGGCGGCGTTACGGTAACGCTGACGGGCACGGACGGCTTCGGCAACCCGGTGAACCTGATGGTGGTAACGGATGGTACCGGCATGTACATGTTCAACGACCTGGTACCGGGCGATTACAAGATCACGTTCGGCACGCCTGGCGGCAACTATGTACCGACCTCGCCGAACGAGGGCGCGAACGACGCGCTGGACAGCGACTACGGCGCGATGGGTATGACGGAGATCGTACTGACGAGCGGCGACACGATCCTGCGTCGACGCGGGCTTCTGGCAACGGCGATCGGCAACTTCGTATGGAACGACCTGAACTGGAACGGTATCCAGGATGCTGGCGAGCCGGGTATCGGCCAACGTTATCCTGAGCGGCACGACGGGTCAACGGCGATGTGATTAATCTGACGACGACGACGGACGCGACGGGCATGTACATGTTCGGCAACCAGACGCCGGGCTCGACGACGCTTCCCCCGGGCACGTACAAACTGACGTTTGTGACGCCGACGGGCGGCTACCTGCCGACGAACGCCAATGACCCGCAGGCCTCGGAAGCCACGGACTCGGACGCCGACCCGGCGATGGGCGGCATGACGACCTTCGAAGTGCTGACCTCGGGCGAATACAACCCCGACTACGACGCGGGTTACTACATCCCCGCCTCGATCGGCGACTACGCGTGGATCGACGACAACGCCAACGGCGTGCAGGATTCGGGTGAACCGGGCCTGGAAGGCGTGCAGGTGATGTTGATCGGCACGGACGGTCAGGGCAACGCAGTAATGCTGACGACGTACACGGACGTCAGCGGTTACTACCTGTTCGACAACCTTGCCCCGGGTACGTACAAGTTGAAATTCGCGGTACCTGCCGGCACACAATATGAAATGACGGGCAACGACCTTGGCGGCGACGACGCGATGGACAGCGACGCCATCGAATCGATGGGCGGCATGACGGCGACAACGACGCTGGTATCTGGCGAACACGACCCGAGCTGGGACGCGGGCTTCTACATCCCGGCCTCCCTGGGCGACTACGTATGGATCGACGACAACGCCAACGGCGTGCAGGATCCGGGCGAGTTGCCGCTGGCGGGTGTGACGGTGAAATTGCAGGACGCCTCGGGTAACCCGGTGACGGTGGATGCCGACGGCGCGGCCATCGTGAACCAGGTGACGGATGCCAACGGTTTTTATCAATTTACGAATCTGGTACCGGGTGTTTACAAAGTGATGTTTGTGAACCCGAACCCGGTGAAATACACGCTGACGAACCCGAACGAGGGCACGGACGACGCTGTTGACAGCGACCCGACGGCAGCGATGCTGATGACGCAGACGACGACGCTGGGCAGTGGCGACCACGACCCGACGCTCGACGCTGGCTTCTTCGTGAAAGCGAAGGTAGGCGACTTTGTATGGCACGATCAGGACGGCGACGGCATCCAGGATGCGGGCGAACCGGGCATCAACGGCGTTACAGTGACGCTGACGGGCACGGACGGCTTCGGCAACCCGGTTACGCTGACGACGACGACAAGCGGCAACGGCATGTACATGTTCAACGACCTGGTACCGGGCGATTACAAGATCACGTTCGGCACACCTGGCGGCAACTACGTACCGACCTCGCCGAATGAAGGCGCCGACGACGCACTGGACAGCGACTACGGCGCGATGGGTATGACGGATCCGTTCGTACTGACGAGCGGCGACACGATCCTGAGCTTCGACGCGGGCTTCTGGCAACCGGCCAAGATCGGCAACTTCGTATGGAACGACCTGAACTGGAACGGTATCCAGGATGCTGGCGAGCCGGGTATCGGCGGCGCGACGGTAGTGCTGAGCGGCACGACGGGCGCGGGCGACGTGCTGAACCTGACGACGACGACGGACGCGACGGGCATGTACATGTTCGGCAACCAGACGCCGGGCTCGACGACGCTTCCTCCGGGCACGTACAAACTGACGTTTGTGACGCCGACGGGCGGCTACCTGCCGACGAACGCCAATGACCCGCAGGCCTCGGAAGCCACGGACTCGGACGCCGACCCGGCGATGGGCGGCATGACGACCTTCGAAGTGCTGACCTCGGGCGAATACAACCCCGACTACGACGCGGGCTTCTACATCCCGGCCTCGATCGGCGACTACGCGTGGATCGACGACAACGCCAACGGCGTGCAGGATTCGGGTGAACCGGGCCTGGAAGGCGTGCAGGTGATGTTGATCGGCACGGACGGTCAGGGCAACGCGGTAATGCTGACGACGTACACGGACGTCAGCGGTTACTACCTGTTCGACAACCTTGCCCCTGGTACGTACAAGTTGAAATTCGCGGTACCTGCCGGCACACAATATGAAATGACGGGCAACGACCTTGGCGGCGACGACGCGATGGACAGCGACGCCATCGAATCGATGGGCGGCATGACGGCGACAACGACGCTGGTATCTGGCGAACACGACCCGAGCTGGGACGCGGGCTTCTACATCCCGGCCTCCCTGGGCGACTACGTATGGATCGACGACAACGCCAACGGCGTGCAGGATCCGGGCGAGTTGCCGCTGGCGGGTGTGACGGTGAAATTGCAGGACGCCTCGGGTAACCCGGTGACGGTGGACGCCGACGGCGCGGCCATCATGAACCAGGTGACGGATGCCAACGGTTTTTATCAATTTACGAATCTGGTACCGGGTGTTTACAAAGTGATGTTTGTGAATCCGAACCCGGTGAAATACACGCTGACGAACCCGAACGAGGGCACGGACGACGCTGTTGACAGCGACCCGACGGCAGCGATGCTGATGACGCAGACGACGACGCTGGGCAGTGGCGACCACGACCCGACGCTCGACGCTGGCTTCTTCGTGAAAGCGAAGGTAGGCGACTTTGTATGGCACGATCAGGACGGCGACGGCATCCAGGATGCGGGCGAACCGGGCATCAACGGCGTTACAGTGACGCTGACGGGCACGGACGGCTTCGGCAACCCGGTTACGCTGACGACGACGACAAGCGGCAACGGCATGTACATGTTCAACGACCTGGTACCGGGCGATTACAAGATCACGTTCGGGACGCCTGGCGGCAACTATGTACCGACCTCGCCGAACGAGGGCGCGAACGACGCGCTGGACAGCGACTACGGCGCGATGGGCATGACGGATCCGTTCGTACTGACGAGCGGCGACACGATCCTGAGCTTCGACGCGGGCTTCTGGCAACCGGCCAAGATCGGCAACTTCGTATGGAACGACCTGAACTGGAACGGTATCCAGGATGCGGGCGAGCCGGGTATCGGCGGCGCCGAGGTTATCCTGAGCGGCACGACGGGTGCAGGCGATGTGATTAATATGTCGACGACGACGGACGCGACGGGCATGTACATGTTCGGCAACCAGACGCCGGGCTCGACGACGCTTCCCCCGGGCACGTACAAACTGACGTTTGTGACGCCGACGGGCGGCTACCTGCCGACGAACGCCAATGACCCGCAGGCCTCGGAAGCCACGGACTCGGACGCCGACCCGGCGATGGGCGGCATGACTACCTTCGAAGTGCTGACCTCGGGCGAATACAACCCCGACTACGACGCGGGTTACTACATCCCGCCTCGATCGGCGACTATGTTTGGAAAGACCTGAATGCCAATGGCATCCAGGAAACCGGCGAACCGGGCATTGAAAACGCACTGGTAACCCTTACCGGCACTGACGGACAGGGCAATCCTGTGACATTGACCACCCTTACCGACGCCAACGGCTACTATTTGTTCGATAATCTGCACCCCGGCATGTACAAACTGACCTTTGCCACGCCGGCCGGCTGCGATGCGGCAACCTATGTCAATCAGGGCGCCGATGACACGATCGACTCGGATGCCGACCCGGCAATGGGCGGCATGACGACGACGACGACGCTGATCTCGGGTGAACACGATCCGACCTGGGATGCGGGCTTCTACTCCTACGCCTCCATTGGCGACTATGTGTGGGAAGACTACAGCGCCGACGGCGAACAGGATGCCGGCGAACCCGGTATTCAGGGCGTAATCGTCATGCTGACCGGTACAACGGGCAATGGCACGGCTGTCATGCTCCAGACGACTACCGATGCTACCGGCCACTACCTGTTCGACAACCTCGTTCCGGGCACGTACAAACTGAAATTTACCACACCGACCGGCTATATCCTCACCTTGCAGGACACCCCGAGCGGCAACGATGCGGCCGATTCCGACCCGGATCCTGTCATGGGTATGACGACGCCAACGGTACTGGTATCGGGTGAAGATGACCTTACCTGGGATGCCGGTTACTACACGACCGACTACGGTGACCTGCCCAATACCTATGGTACGCTCAACGGCGTTTCCGACGGCGCTTACCATGTGCTGAACCCCAACCTCTTGCTGGGCTCCTGCGCGGATGCCGAATTGAACGGCCAGCCCGAAGCCATGGCAGGCGCCATGACCGGCGGCGACGACAACAACGCCGGCACGCCGGTGAAAGGAACCTGCACAACGGGCACAGATGACGAAAACGGTATTAAATTCATCACCCCGCTGGTACAGGGTTCGCAGGCTTGCGTCGAAGTGAGCGCTATTAATACCAGCGGCGCCCCGGCTTATCTGCAAGGCTGGATCGATTTCAACGGCGACGGCGATGTGCTGGATAACGGTGAAGAACTCGTGCTGACCAACGGCGGCATCGTGCCGAACGGCGGTGTGAATAATGTGAAATATTGCTTTATGGTGCCCGACTGGGCTACCTTCCAGAACGGTGCGGCATTTGCCCGCTTCCGCCTGTCGCCGCAAGGCGGCCTGACGCCGCTGGGCCAGGCCATCGGCGGTGAAGTGGAAGATTACAAGGTGACGGTAGGTAAAATTGGCAACCTCGTCTGGAACGACGCTAATTTCAACGGCATTCAGAACGCCGGTGAAACGGGTATCGCCGATGTCAATGTGAAATTGACCTGGGCAGGCCCCGACGGAAACATCAATACCGCTGCCGACAACGTTGACTATACCACCACGACCAACCTCGGCGGCCTCTACTACTTCTGCGGCGTAATCAACGGTACCTACAAAATTACCGTACTGACACCCGCCATGATGACGCCGACCAAGGCCGATCAGGGTGGCAACAACGTACTCGATTCCGACGGCCCTGTTGTGGGTATGGACCTGACCATGGTAATGGAAACCTTTACCATTGCCGACGTCAACAACATGCCTGTGGGTGAAAACGGCCTCGGCGATCAGGGCTCGATCATGGGCTATGCCGATGCGCAGATTGACGAAACCCACGACTTTGGCTTTGCCTTCCTCGATTACGGCGACTTGCCCCAGGAGGCTCTTGGTCAACAGTACAACACAACAATGGCCGAAAACGGCGCTGTTCACGTCACTACGCCCAAACTTACCCTGGGCAACTGTGTTGACGCAGAACGCGACGGACAACCCGACGACGACGCGGGTGTGTACGACTACCTCACGACCGACAGCGGCGATGGCGACGATGGCATTCAGGGCTACGATATTGATGCCCAGGATTGCGTCGGCAATACGTTCGGTGTAGTTTCCGCAGGCTCTTACCTGTGCGAAAACAAACTGATCGTTCGCCAGATCAATGCCCAGGGCGAATATGTGTACTATGTGGTCAACGGCGATTTTAGCCCGGCTATCACGGCTGCCGGCGGCCTTGCCAATGTTATTGGCAAAGAGGTGATTATCACCTCCCCGGCTACCACGGGTGCATACGGCGGCAATACCAATGCCCTGATCGCCTGCCTTGCCCAGCAAGACGGCGTTACTGCCGACCTGGTCAATATCGGCGGCACGGCCACGATCAACTTCTCCTGCTTCGATCAGAACCAGGTGTGTGAAGACGACGAAAACGGCGTCCGTTTTGCTACCCCGCTCGTGCCGACCTACGAAGCCTGCATCCGCGTAACGGCTCAAAATGCTACCGGCGCACCGGCTTACCTGCAAGGCTGGATCGACTGGAACGGCAACAAACAACTGGAAGCCGGCGAAGCGCTCGTCTTTACCAACGGCGGCGTTGTGCCGAGCGGTGGTGTGATCGACGCACCGTACTGCTTCGTGGTACCTGCCGACGCGCACTTCAACGACGGTCGCGTGTATGCACGCTTCCGCCTCTCGCCCACAGGCGGCCTCGGACCCGACGGCCCGGATAAATACGGCGCTGCCAGCATGCCGCTGGGTGAAGTGGAAGACTACATTGAAGAAGTGGGTAAAGTGGGCAACCTCGTTTGGAATGATACCAATTTTGACGGACTCCAGGGCAATCCTGCCGACGAGCCCGGCATGAACGGCGTGCAGATTCAACTCATGTGGGCAGGCCCCGACGGCGATATCACGACGATGGCCGACAACCTGACCTATGTGCAAACCACCTCCACCATTAATGGTAAAAACGGCTTGTACTACTTCTGCGGCCTGATCGACGGCACCTACAAACTGACGGCTGCCACACCGACCGATTTCGTGCCCACGCTCATTAACCAGGGCAACGACGATCATCTGGATGCCGATGACTTCGTCAACGGCGATATCTTCAACTGGCCGGATGTAGCCAACCTCGTGCTCAACGAACATGGCGTCAGCGATATGCCGGGTATGATCCCGAACTTCCCCGACGCGCACGACGACCAGACGCACGATATGGGTTATGTAGCCCTCGATTTTGGCGACAACCCGGATACTTACACGACCACGCTGCCCAACGGCGCGCACCACACCATCACGCCGGGTCTTTACCTCGGTATGGGTGTCGACAGCGAACCCAACGGCCAGCCCGATGCAGAATCCGGCGTTGTGCCGCCCGGCGGCGACGACAACGACCCGAGCACTTACAACGTAGGTATGGTACCCGCCTCCGGCGACGACGAAGACGGCGTGCGTATCCTTACCCCGCTGATCCCGGGTTATGAAGCTTGCCTGGAAATTAAAACCACCGTGCAGGCGCCCCATACCGGCGCTTTCCTCAGCGCATGGATCGATTTCGATGGCAACGGCGTGTATGATGCTTCGGAAAAAGTGACATTCACGACCATCAACGGCGCAGCAGTCAACTCTTCAGCCCCGGCTATCCCGCAAGGTCAGCTGACCCGGAAATATTGCTTCAACGTGCCGGCAAATGCCACCTTCCAGGGCGGCGCAGCCAACATGCGCTTCCGCCTGAGCAAAACCGCCAACATGAACCCCACGGGCCTTGTGGTATTCGGCGAGGTGGAAGACTACTGGCAACCGCTGGCTATCGTAGGCAATTACGCATGGATGGATTCCGATATCGAAGGCGATCAGGACCTCGCGGAAATGATGCTGGCCAGTGTGCCTGTGCAATTGCGCTGGTTTGGCGAAGACGCCGCCTTCGGAACCGCTGACGACAGGCTGTACAACACGACCACCGATGCATTGGGCGTGTACCTGTACCGCGGTCTTATCCCCGGCGGCTACCGGATTACTCCGCTGAAATACACGGGTGTCAACAACCCGGACAACGTACAGCCGGTCAACAAGGTTCTCACGATCCCGAACCTGCCACCTAATGACAACATCGACAGCGATGCCAATCCGTTTATCCCGGTAACCATCCCTGATCTGATTACCAACTTCTTGCCAGTCAATGAAGACGGCTTGAAAGACAATAACGGCCTCAACGGCTTCCCGGACAAAAACGAGAACCTGTCGCTTGACATGGGCTTTATCAACAAGCCTGCCATCGCAGCCTCGCTGGGTATTCAGGGCGTTGCCAAGGCCAGCAGCGGTACCTGTGGACACTTTGACGTGATCATGGACCTGTGCATCAAAAACACGGGTGAAATTCCGCTCAACATGCTGACCGCCAACCTCGACCTCGGCTCTTCCAATGCCTTCGGTTCGATGTTCCTCGGCTTTGTAACTGGTGGTCAGCCGCAGATCATTTCGAGCACGGCTCAACAGGATCCGGCACTCAATACGGCCTATAACGGAACCTCGATCACTAACCTGTTCAGCGGCCCCAGCGGTTTGCTGTGGCCAGGCGAACAGGTCTGCATCCGTATGCGTTTCGAATTGAACCCGGATGCGCCCGGCGCCCCGTCTGCCCCCGATGTGCAGGCTCAGGTAAGCGCCAAGGCAGTGAACTTCCAGGGTGTACCGGTGCCCGACTTCTTCAACAACGGCGCCCAGTACATGGTGATGGATCTCTCCGACGACGGCTTTGATCCGATGTCGAACAACCCGTACGCTCCTGGCGATACCGGTGGCTACGACGACCCGACGCCGCTCACCAACTGCTGGGATATTTCTCAACCGCTGGTTCAAAACGACCTGGTACACATCTCCATCGATTCCTCTTGCCAGGTACTGGTACTGGCTTCGATGGTGCTGGAAGGCGAGGCCGACAACTGTACGGAAGAAACCTACCCGCTGGGTGGCTATTACACGGTGAAAATCAAGACGCAACAAGGCGTGCTCGTACCCAATCCGGTACCGGCCTCCTACCTGGGTCAAACGCTGATTGTGGAAATCGAGCATGTCGTATCCTGCAACAAGACATGGGGCCATATCGTCCTCGAGGACAAACTGGCGCCCAGTCTCACTTGCCCCGGCGACGTGACCATTGCCTGCAGTGAATCGACCGATGTAAGCCATACCGGTAATGTGGGTATTCACGATTGTACGGCCACTACTACGCAAATCGACGACGAAGTGGTGAATAACGGCGACTGCAGCGACCCGCGCCAGATCATTACGCGCACGTTTATCGTGACGGATGCCTGGGGCAACCAGTCCACCTGCTCGCAAATCATTACCGTGCTGCCCTTCGATCTGGATGATGTGATCTTCCCCGATGATATCACCATTGATTGTGAAGACCTGTATAACAACCCGAATGCTACGGCGCCGGCCAATACGGGCAACCCGTCGATCAACGGCGCTTCGATTACCGGCAGCGTGTTGTGCGACTCGAAAGTGAACTACACCGATACGTATTACGAAGGTTGCGAAGGCACGTTCACGATCCTCCGTGCATGGAGCGTATTGAGCGACTGCCTGCCGGTCGGCCCGAACAACCCCGTCTCGCATACGCAACGGATTGAAGTGGAGGATGTACATGGTCCTCAGTTCGTCTGTCCGCCGGCGGTGACGGTATCGACCGATCCGTTCAATTGCTGCGCGACGGCGGCGCTGCCCGACATGATCGTGTCGGAAGGCTGCTCGAACATCAGCGATCTGCAAGCGAAGGTGACGGGTACGAACCCTGCCAACGGCAACATCATCACCTTCACGGTGCCGGGCTACCTGACCGACTTCCCGGGCAACAACTACTGGCTACCGGATACTTTGGCGGTGTTCGACTACACGTCCTGCCTGCCTTTGGGCGACTACACGGTTCGCTACACGGCCTCCGACCAGTGCGGCAACGTATCGACCTGCCAGTTTGTACTGACGGTAGCCGACCTGGTGCCGCCGGTGGTGGCTTGCCAGGAAGTAACGCAGGTGTCGATCGGCGCCGGCGGTCAGGTAGAAGTGCTGGCTTCTTCGTTCGACTCGGATACCTACGACAACTGCTGCCTGGATTCGCTGCTGGTGCGCCGTATGGGCACGATCTGCGGCGATACGATTCCGGACGACTTCGGTCCCTCGGTCTTCTTCTGCTGCGACGACATCAGCGATACGGTACAAGTGATCATGCGCGCCACGGATTGCCACGGCAACCACAACGAATGTATGATCCAGGTACTGGTGGAAGACAAGGTCAAACCGGTGTGCAATGCCCCGGCGAACACGACGGTCTCGTGCGAGAACTTCGACCCGAGCCTCTGGGTTTATGGCTATGCCACGGGCCAGGACAATTGCTGTATGGATACCATCACGGTGCAGAATAACTACTCGCTGTTCGACACGGTGTGCAACCGCGGCACGATCACCCGGACCTTCCGGGCCTATGATTGCGCGGGTCAAAGCAGCCAGTGTACCCAACGGGTGTTTGTCAACTACGAACAGGACTACTTCGTCCGCTTCCCCAACGACGTGATCGTGACGGTGTGCGACGGTACGGGCAACTTCGGCGAGCCGACCTTCTTCGGCGAAGACTGCGAGTTGCTGGGCGTAACGTTCCAGGACGCGGTGTTCACGGTAGTGCCCGACGCATGCTTCAAGATCGAGCGGACGTGGACGATCATCAACTGGTGCACGTACAACACCAACCTGCCCTGTGTGTACATACCCAACCCGAACCCGAACCCGACGGCGAACAGCACGCAGAACCTGCCCGGCCCGATCGTATCGGCGCCCGGTACGCCGGCCCCGTGGGGGCCGACGAAGTCGAAAGTGAACCCGACGGACGCCCAGCAACTGGATTACTCGGTGTTCTACACGGGCGGCACGTACACGGATTACGGCACGGGCCAGACGGTGACGGTGCCAGGCATCGCCTCGACCAACTGCCTGGTGTACAAACAGATCATCAAAGTGATCGATACGCAGGATCCAGTGGTGGAAAACTGCCCGGACAGCCTGGTGGAAGTCTGCGACCTGACGGTGAACAACCCGCAGTTGTGGAATGAAATGTACTGGTGGGATGCCGTGACGGAAGGCCACGATCTTTGTGAAGGCCCGACCGACCTGTCGATCACGACCACGGACGCCTGCACGGGCGCCAGCGTGAACATCCGCTACCTGCTGTTCCTCGACACGGATGGCGATGGCACGATGGAAACGGCGGTGTCGAGCACGAACCTGCCGGCCGCCGGCACGGTGAACTACGGCAACGCTTCGAACCCGAACTTCTCGGGCGGCGAGGTGCGGGTGTACGACCAGCGCGGCGTTCCGCAAAACCAGAAGTACAACTTCGCGATCCAGACATCGCTGAGCGGCAATAAAAAAGTGGCATCGCTGAAATGGAACACGCAATCGGCTCCGAATACCTATGTGACGCCTGAACTGCCCTACGGCACCCACAAGATCAAGTGGATCGTGGAAGACGGTTGCGGCAACGAGACGGTATGCGAATACAGTTTCAAGGTGAAAGACTGCAAGGCGCCGACGGTGGTGTGCTACAATGGCCTGAGTGTGAACATCATGGCCACGGGCATGATCCAGTTGTGGGCAAGCGACTTCCTCAACTACGCCGAGGATAACTGCACGCCTCCGACGCCGTACACGTCGGGCGACAAGTTGCGCTACGCGATCCGCAAATCGGGTCAGGGCACCGGCTTCCCGGTCGATGCACAGGGCCAGCCGGTCACGAGCGTGACGTTCACCTGCGACGAAATCGGCACGCAGCCGGTTGAATTGTGGGCAATGGACCTGGCCGGCAATGCCGCCTACTGCGAGACGTATGTGATCGTACAGGATCCGGACGGTATCTGCTCGCCCAACGGCAACGCCACGGTGGCCGGTTTCCTGGAAACCGAACCGCTGGCCGGCTCCGACGGGGTGGAAGACGCCTCGATCGATCTGCAAGGCTCGCACCCGGCCCTTCCGCCGGTGAGCATGTTCGACCTGACGAATACCCAGGGCTACTACGCCTTCGGCAATGCCCTGCCGCTGGGCTCGGACTACACGGTGACGCCGGTGAAAGACGACAACCCGATGAACGGCGTATCGACGTTCGACCTGGTGCTGATCTCCAAACACATACTTGGAACAGACCCGCTGAACTCGCCGTACAAGATCATCGCTGCCGACGCCAACAAGTCGAACTCGGTGACGACGTTCGATATTCTGGAACTGCGCAAGTTGATCCTGGGTATCTACACGGAACTGCCGAACAACACCTCGTGGCGCTTCCTGGATGAAGGTTTTGCGTTCAGCGACCCGAGCAATCCGTTCTACAACATACCGTTCGCGGAAAACATCAGTGTGGGCGACATTCAGTCGAACCAGATCGATGAGAACTTCGTGGGCGTCAAGATCGGCGACGTGAACGGTTCGGTGATTTCCAACGCCACCCAGCAGGCAGAAGACCGCACGGCCGGCACGCTGTTGCTCGACGTCCTCACCCCCAGCCCCTCTCCAAACGGAGAGGGTAGCGCTGACCGCGAGGTGAAAGCAGGTGAAGTGTTCGACGTGACGTTCCGCACGGCCGAGCAGGTACAAGGCTTCCAGTTCACACTGAACCTCAACGGCCTGAAAGTCGAAGACATCGTGAAGAGCGACAAGGTTGGCGCCGACAACTTCGGTGTGTTCCAGGATGCACTCACGACGTCGATCGACGGCGCCGCTGAGTTCACGGTACGCTTCCGCGCTGAGAAAGCCGGCAAGTTGAGCGAAATGCTGCAACTCAGCAGCCGCATCACGCGCGCCGAAGCCTACAATGCCAACGCTCAGAACCTGGAAGTCGCGCTGCGCTTCTCGGGCCAGACGATCGCCGGCGTTGGCTTCGAGTTGTACCAGAACCAGCCGAACCCGTGGATGAATCGCACGCAAATCGGCTTCCACCTGCCGCAGGCCACAACGGCTACGCTGACGGTGTACGACGAAACGGGCCGCGTACTGTTCACGCAGAAAGGCGACTTCGCGAAAGGCTACAACGCCATCTCGCTGGATCGCGCCATGCTGAACACGACGGGCGTGCTGTACTACAAACTGGAAACGGCTACCGACAGCGCGACGAAGAAGATGATCCAGACCAGGTAATCATTGCCTGATCGACGGCATCAAATAGAGCAACGGCCGCATCCTCATCAGGATGCGGCCGTTTTTTATAGCTAGCTCGAAAATGCCCCGTACCTTCGAAAAATCAACCCGCTTTTATGAAACACGCTCTGCTGCTGCCCCTTCTGGGCTTTTTTTCCGGCATTACAGCCTCCTTACCTGCACAGCAAACGACAACGGTCGTTTACGACGAATCGACGGAAGATTTTCCCAACCCCGAAAGAGGATTTTACCATTACACCGCCACTTATTCAGGGGAATACCAACCGCTCGACACCAATGTGCTGAAGGCCTGGCGCAATTTGCACCAGCCGCCGGGCGCTGGTTACAGCATTTACAGCACCCTGGTGTTCCGTTATTTTTTTCTGGAAGATTTCAAGTCGGGGCTGATCTCGCCCGGCTACCTCGATGCAATGTCGCAGGATTTTGAGGCTGCCCGGCAGGCCGGCGTCAAATTGATCGTGCGATTTGCCTATACCGAAGACCCCGATGCCGGGGGCTGCACATTTTGCCCTCCATACGGCGACGCGCCCCTGAGCATTGTCTTGTTGCATATCGGGCAGTTAAAACCGCTTTTGCAGGCCAATGCCGACGTGATTGCCGTGGTGCAAATGGGCTTCATCGGCATCTGGGGTGAAAATTATTTCACCGATTATTTCGGCGATGCCTCGCAGCCTCCCTACGGCCTGAGCGCACAAAACTGGCTCGACCGAAAAACAGTGGCCGACAGTTTGTTGAGCGCGCTGCCGGCTACGCGTTGCATCCAGGTACGCCATGCACAGATGAAGCAAAAATTTGTGTACGGGGCAAATGCGCCGCTGTCTGCCGCGCCATTGCAACAAAATGAGGCCTGGCAAAACACGGCCAAAGCACGTATCGGCTTCCACAACGATTGCTTTCTGGCCAGCCCCGACGATTACGGCACTTTTTACGACTACGATATCAACGGCGCCGGCGCCGACACGGCAAGCCTGAAACCTTACTGGGCCGCCGATGCCTTGTTCGTGCCGGTCGGCGGCGAAACCTGCAACGACTGGAATCCTTATTCCAATTGCTCGGGCGAGCCCGGCGGCGGCGCCAACGCCGAAATGGCGCGCCTGCATTATTCCTACCTCAATGCCGATTACAATCACGCCGTCAACAACGACTGGGTCAGCGGCGGTTGTATGAATGCCATCCGCCAGCAACTCGGGTATCGCCTGGTGCTGCAAAAAGGAGAATATACGACGGCCGCGCAACCCGGTAAATCTGTTTTTGTAAAAATCGAACTGAAAAACGTTGGTTTCGCGGCTCCTTTCAACCCGCGCCGGCTTCGCCTGCTGCTTCGCAATCAAGCGAGCGGCGAGGTTTATGCGGCTGAACTACCCGACGATCCCAGGGGCTGGCTGCCGGGCGGACAAACCCGGGTGATTCAGCACACGCTATGTTTACCGGCCAACTTGCCGGAAGGCAACTACGGGTTACTGCTGCACCTGGCCGATCCGTACGCGAGTCTGACCGGGCGCCCCGAATACGCCATCCGGCTGGCCAATTCCGGCGCTGTCTGGGAGCCGGGCACAGGTTATAACAATTTGCTGCACACCCTTGTCGTGAGCGCGGATGGCGGCGGTGAAGCCTGCGACGGCGGCTTGTCGTTTTCCTCCGGCACTGTGGCAATAAACGAGCCGTTCGCCAATGGCGGCAACTGGCTGCTTTACCCCAACCCCGCCGGCCCGGAAGTGTACGTGCAGGCGCCGCCGGCAAATGCCGGGCCGGTTGATTATGTACTGTACAATGTGCTGGGAGAAGTGATAGATCAGGGTCGTTTCGACCTGTCGGGCGCCGCTCCGGCAGGTATCCTGTTGCCAAGCCATGCCCGCGGCATGTTTTTCCTCCGGCTTTTGCTGCCGGGCGGGCATGAGCAGGTCTTTCGTTTTGAGGCCCGGTAGAGGCGGTCCTTACAGGGTTTTTTTATAAAATTTGCCCCGAAATAACCTTTTGATACTCGCTTCTGTTCACACAAGAATTAATCGTATTTACGCATGAATACTGTCTTTACCCGCCGTTTTCTCCGCCTGACGCTTTTCCTGATGTGTTGGCTCGGGCTGCAACGCGCAGAAGCCCAGGACGTTATTCTCCAGGGGTTTTACTGGAATACACACCCCGGCGATGCCACCAATACCACTACGGGCGGCATCTGGTGGGACACGCTGACGCTGGTAGCGCCGCAGTTGAAGTCTGCCGGGTTCAGCACCGTATGGACGCCGCCGCCCACCAAAAGTTTTGCGGGAGTGTGGGACATGGGTTATGGCCTTTACGACTACTTCGATCTGGGCAGTTATAACAGCAAGGGTACCACGCGCACCCGGCATGGCAGTCGCGCCGAGCTGGATGCCATGATCTCCGCCATGCATGCCAACAACATCAAGGTGATGGCCGACGTGGTGCTCAACCACCGGGGCGGCGCCGATGCGCAGGCGCCATATCAGATCAGCGGCTACGGCACCGGCTACAACGTATTTAACCCGCCGAGTATGCGCCTTCCGGGAGGACCGGAAGACGTTCACCCCACCAACCAGCATCCCGACCTCAATCCCGATTACCACAACCGCATTTTTTTCGAAGACATCTGTCATTTCAATGAAAGCGACGCCTTCCCGCCCACCAATCCCGACGGTACGGCCGGCAGCTGGTATTTCGGCGCGCCGACGATCTGCGGCTCTTATGGTGATTCGCTCATCATGTGGGGCCGCTGGCTGATCAACGACGTGGGCTACGACGAGTTGCGCCTCGATGCCGTCAAACACATCGACCCCTGGTTTGTCAAAAAATTTCTCATCGAGTCGAAAAACGGCGCCCAGCCTTTTGCCATCGGCGAATCCTTCGAATACACAGCTTCCAACCTGGTCAACTACTGGAGCCAGGTAGAAGCCCCCGCCAACAGCGGCGGCGTGAAAAACGCCAAAATCTCCCTGTTTGATTTCCCTTTGCGTGCTGCGCTCAAAACAGTACTCAACACCACCAACGGCAGCGCCGACCTGTACAACACCCTGGGCAATGCCGGCCTGGTCTGGGGTACTTCCATGGGCGGCTACGACGTGGTAACCTGGCTCGAAAGCCATGATACCGACCGTACGGGATATGTGCAGGATGTATCGGGCTGCGCTATTCCGTATGGCGGCACCTGCCTGAAATTCAATACCGAACCCGATCACGACCCCATCGTATCGGACAAGGAAGATATGGGATATCCGTTCCTGATGGCTGCCGAAGGGCGCCCCGTCGTATTTTGGAAAGACTGGTACTGGTACGGGTTGTCCAAGGACATTCAATGGCAAATGGCGCTTCGCCAGGCTACCGCAACGGGTACTTCCGATCACATCCAGAACATGGCGGGCAGCTGGCCTACCTCGGCGCCCTACGATGCCGACAACCACGGCGGCAATATGTTTGCCATGCGCCGCAACGGCCTCACGGGTGGCGTGAGCGACGGGATGGTGCTGGGACTCAACGATCACCCCACCAAGCAGGGCGCCGTTTGGGTCAATACGCCGTTCACCGATAAATACCTCAAAGACTACTCCGACGGCTATCTGTTCGTCAGCACCAAAGCCTCGGCTACGGATACGCGGGCGCTCATCAAGGCCGGGCCGCGCGACTACTCCTGGTGGTCGGTCACGGGGCTTTACCCCAAAACGCCCGGCACGCCGGCCCCGCATTTCACCATGAATGCCACGCCGGGCGGCTGCCCGCATTTTATCGCCCTGCGTGCTGCCGACGCGCCCAATCTGATCGTCAATGGCGCCCCGATTGCCGTGGGCGACGAGGTGGCGGTCAAAAACGCGAGCGGCCAGGTAAGCGGCATCGGCCGCATCGGCCAGGGTTTTCGCTGGGACGGTACGCACGACATGATCATCGAGGTGCTGGGCATCGGCTCTACTGGCGGAATGGCCGCCAGCGAGAACTTCCGGATTTTTGTGTACGACCAGAGCGCGGGTACGGAAGTGGAGATCGGCTCCGTGCAATACGCGGCCGCCAGCACGGCCTTCAACTTTTCGCCTGAAAGGGGTAATTCGCCCAACCGCAACGGCAATTACCCCACGTTCTCCGTCGCCACCACGGCGCAAGGCGCCTACACCTGCGAGGGCATTTCCCGAATTGTCGCCTTCAATACGCAGGTGCCGGTCAATCAGCCGTTCTGCGGCGCCGACCAGGCCAGCGAAGCCACCTACGCCGATGGCTGGCAAAGCGGCGACAACGGCGGGACCGGCATGACCGGCTGGACCCTCAGCACCACCGGCAGTGCAGGATCTTTCACCGGCAGCTCCACCGGCAACGGCAATGGCGACAACAACAGCGACGGCGACATCAATACCGGCGGCAAGGCCTGGGGCCTGTGGGCCAACTCGGGCGGCCAGTCCAATGCCGTGCGCAATTTTGCCATCAACTGGCCTTCCGGCACGGCATTCAGCCTTAAAATGGACAATGGTTTTATCAACAGCGGTGGTACGGTAGGTTTCGGCCTGCAAAATACCAGCGGCGAAAACCTGTTTGAATTTTACTTCGCCGGCGGCTCAAGCAACTACACTTACGACGACGCCACGGGCGCCCATGCCTCGTCGGTGGGCTTTACGGATGAAGGTCTGCAACTGCAGGTCACCCTCACTTCCGCTACGGCCTACCAACTGGTCGTGACGCCCCTGGGCGGCGCTTCGACCACCTATTCGGGCAATTTGAAAAACCCGGCAGGCGGGCAAAGCGTCAACCGATTGAGGTTGTTCAATGCCAACGCCGGCAACGGCTCCGGCAACGATGCTTTTTTCAACAGCCCCGGCGTCTGCTTCCCGCCAACACTGGTGATCAATGAAACGGACTATGACCAGCCCGGCACAGACAACCTGGAATTTGTCGAACTGAAAAACGTATCCGGCGCCCTGGTCAACCTCGACGCCTACTCGCTCGAACTGGTGGATGGCGCCGGCGCTACCGTGTACGCTACGGTGGATTTGCCCAATGTTAACCTTGCAGCAGGCGATTATTATGTCATCTGCAACAACGGCGCTTCGGTGCCCAATTGCGATTTCAGTTTCGCCGGCGCTACCGAACAAATCCAGAACGGCGCCCCGGATGCCCTGCGCCTTCGCTTGCCCGGCGGACTGACCGTCGACGCCCTCAGCTATGAAGGCTCGGTGAGCGGCGCGGTGGAAGGCAGCGGCAGCGGCCTCGACGACGCCGGTACGGCGCAACAAATGGGCCTTTCGCGCCTGCCCGACGGCTCCGACCAAAATATCAATGGCACAGATTTCCTGCTCACCTGCATCAGTCCCGGCAGCGCCAACCTCTCCGCTACCGACACGGATGGCGACGGCATTCCGGATGTTTGCGACAATTGCCCGGCGACCGCCAACCCGAGCCAGGCGGATGCCGACAACGACGGCCTGGGCGATGCCTGCGACCCCGAAATAGAACTGCGCGGCAATGGCCTTGCCATTGCCAGCGGCGATTTGATGCCCGGCAGCGCCGACGGCACCGATTTCGGTATGACAACAGCAGGCTCCGGCGTCGTGTCGCGAACCTTCACAATCCACAATACCGCCAACGGTTCGCTCGACCTCACGGGCAGCCCGAAAGTGCAGCTCTCCGGCGCACAATCGGCCGATTTTTCGGTGTTGACCCAACCGGCCAGCCCGGTGACGGCTTCTCCGGCCAGTTTCACCATTCAGTTTGCCCCGACCGTTGTGGGCGCGCGGACGGCCACGGTCAGCATTGCCAACAACGACAACGACGAAAATCCTTACACGTTCGCCATCAAAGGCGAGGGCGAAGCACAACAGCAGGACATTACGGTGACCGGCAACAACCTGCCTGTCGCCAACCGTTCGGCTACTGCGAGCGCTGCCAACGGTACCCATTTCGGCAGTGCGCCGGTGGGCAATACCCTGAGCCAGTCGTTCGTAATCCACAACGGCGCATACAGTTCGAACCTGCACCTCACGGGCGTACCCAGGGTAACGGTGGCCGACCGTGACGCTGCCGATTTCAGCGTCACCAGCCAGCCTGGGTCGCCAGTCGGAGCAGGGGGCGAATCCTGGTTTACCGTCAGTTTTACACCTTCCGCGACAGGCCTGCGCTCGGCTATTCTTATCATCACTACCGACGATCATCCCGACAACCCGTTCGTCTTTACGATTCAGGGGACGGGCCTGTGATTTGAACCGCCGGACACCGGGATGTACTCAAATTTAATAAACAGCCGGCCCCGGCTTTTTACATGACAACGACACAAAAACCGCTGGTACGCCGCCCCCTTGTTTTTAGTGCTTTCCCCGAACTGATCGTCGGGGAAAGCACCCGTCACGGCGGGGTAAGCGACGCGCCTTTCCACTCGCTCAATCTCGGAAAAAGCACGGCAGACGACCCGGCGTGCGTCGCCGAAAACCGCCGGCGTTTTGCACAGGCCACGGGTTTTGAACCCGGCATGCTGGCCTGGTCGCATCAGGTGCACGGCGATCAAATCCTGCACGCCCGCACGCCCGGCGGCGCGGAGGCTTATGACGCGCTCATCAGCGATCGCCCCGGCGTGGTGCTGGCCGTGACCGTGGCCGATTGTGTGCCGGTCTTGATTTATGATGCCAAAAACAGAGCGGTGGCGGCGGTGCACGCAGGTTGGCGCGGCACAGTGGCGGGTTTGGCCGGGAAAGCACTGGCGGCCATGGCCCTTGCTTTCGGCACCCGCGGCGAAGATTGCTGGGCCTATGTCGGCACCTGCATCGACGAGTGTTCTTTTGAAGTAGGGGAGGATGTAGCGCTCCATTTCCCCGAAGCGTTCAAACAGATCTCTGCCCTGGCGGGCAAATATTATGTCGATTTAAAAAAGGCCAATACAGCCCAGTTGCAACTGGCAGGCGTGCCCGAAGCGCAAATCGGCATTTCGCCCTATTGCACTGTACGCGACAATGCCGACTATTTTTCCCACAGGGCCGAAAAAGGCACGACGGGCCGCATGATGGCCGTTATCGGGCTGCCCTGAGGCGATGCGCCCACAACAACCAGGCGCAGGCCGAGCCCGCAATCAACAGCCCCAGAAACTCCCGGGTGAGTTCTACCCAGGGCGTTTCCGCCTTCATGGATTCTACGATCGACGGTTCGCCCAAGTCGATCCAGTGCATAAAATCGGGGAACAGGGTGGCTGCCCACACCAGCGCTGCCACCAGCCACAGCCAGGTTGCCGGGCGGTAAAAACGACCTGTGGCTGCCAGGCCGCACAAGGCGCTTACGCCGCCGTACAGCAGCATCCATTGAACCGGATCGGGGTCGTTGTACTGCACGAGTGTGAACAGCGCGAACAACACGCAAAGCGACCAAAGAACCGTTTTTCTCATAAGCCTGACAATTTTGTTGCGATCAAGCGGGAACTATGCGGGGCAATTTCGGATTTATACCCGGCCAAAACACCTTTGAGAGCGGAAAGATTTTGCCGTAGTTGCCCGCCAGTTACCGGGCATACGCAAATGAAGTATCTTTACCCCCCTTATTTGCCATGTCCAAAGATCGCAACAAACAAAAAATAGAGATCACCAACCGGCGCGCGCCGTTCGAATATCACTTCGAACAGGAGTACGAGGCCGGCCTGGTGCTGACCGGTACGGAAATCAAAAGCATACGGGCCGGCAATGCCAATCTCAACGATGCTTATTGCCTTTTCGAAGGCGGCGAATTGTGGGTCAAAAGTCTGTATATCGCGGAGTACGAATACGGCACCGACAACAACCACGAAGCGCGCCGCACCCGCAAACTCCTCTTGCGCAAACCCGAGCTGCGGAAACTGGAACGGCGGGTGAAGGAAAAAGGGTTTACCATTATTCCCTACAAGCTTTTTCTGAACGAACGCGGCTTTGCCAAACTGAAAATCGAACTTGCCTCAGGCAAAAAGTCGTTTGACAAGCGCAATACGATCAAGGACCGCGAAAGCAAACGAGACCTCGACCGCGTGACCAAAATCGTTCGCAGCAGGCAGTAAAACCACAAAAAAATGTCCAGAGCGTTCGCCCGATTCCTGTCATTCGTCGCACACCCCCTGCTGGTGCTCAGTTATGTGCTGCTTTTGCAAATGGCGCTCGATCCGTTCTCTTTCGGCGCCCGGCAAATGTCGGACCCCCAGTCGGTCGTTTTGTTGATGTCGGTATTTGTCTGCACGGTGGTGCTGCCGGGTTTTGCCGTCGCGCTGATGAAACCGCTGGGCCTGATCAAAAGCCTCGAAATGGAGGACAAACAGGACCGTATCGGGCCGTACATTGTGAGCGGAGTGTTTTATCTGTGGCTGGTCAAAAACCTGTTGTCCGACGGCCAGACCCCGCAGTTGTACGTGATTTTTGCCCTTGGAGCCACAATTGGCCTGTTTCTGGCCTTTTTGATCAATATTTTTAGCAAAATCAGTGCCCATGCCGTGGGCATGGGGGGGCTGGTCGCCATGTTGTTGTTTCTTGTGGTCGACTGGAACGATGCCGGCATTGTCGTACCCCTACCCGGGGGCGGTTTGCAAATCAGCACGTTCGTCGTACTGATTCTGGGCATTGTGCTGGCCGGGCTGGTCGGCACGGCGCGGCTGGCGCTGAAAGCCCATGAGCCCGCCGATATTTACCGGGGCTACGCCGTAGGATTCGTTTCGATTCTGCTTGCTGCATGGGTGGTGTAAAAGTCGCAAGTCGCCCGCTCCAACGTCGTATTCAAGCCGCCTTCCCCAACCAAATTTGACCGATTTTTGCGTCAAAATAGTCCGTTATGCAGTCCAACCCGGTACAGAACGTTGAAGAATACATCGCCCGGCAAACGCCGGAGCATCAGGCTGCCCTGCGCGACATTCGGGCGCTGATCCATACCCTGGTCCCGGGTGTTGAAGAGCAAATCAGTTACCAGATCCCGTGCTTCAAACTGGCCGGGGTTTTCCTCGTCGGCATCGGTACGACGCGAAAATATTGCAGTTTTTACCCCATGAGCAGCAAACTGGCCGGCAGGCTGAAGGAGGAATGGCCGGATGTAAAAATGTCGGGCACTACCTTTCATTTTGAGCTCGACAGGCCATTGCCGCGGGAGCGCATCGAATATATTGTGCGGGAAAGAATAGCGGAAAACATCGCGCGGGCTGCCCTGAAAAAGAAACCCCGCTGATTTTGCAGGGAGATCAGCCGTAGCGCAGCTGCATCCAATACCCACATAGCCGTCCTTTGTCGCATCGCATCATAACACAGCGATAAACGGACTATATATACATAATGCCCGGGGCTGCACAAGTGCGCAACCCCGGGAAAAGGATACGGAACCAGGCTTCGGGAACCTCGCTTTACAACTCGAAATTGGGCGACAGGGCCTCCTTGTCGCTGGCGTAAAACTCGTTGATGATCCGCGTCACTTCGTCGGGCTCGTCGGTGATGTGCAGCAGGTTCATGTCTTCCGCGTGGATGTTGTGATGGCGCTTGAGCATGACCTCGATAATCCAGTCGCGCAGGCCTTCCCAGAACTCCTTGCCGACGAGTACGATGGGCACCGGCGTAATACGTTTGGTTTGTACCAGGGTGAGCACCTCGAACAATTCGTCGAGTGTGCCGAAGCCGCCGGGCATGACCACGAACCCCTGGGCGTATTTGACAAACATGACCTTTCGGACGAAGAAATAGCGGTGTTTGAGGTTGAGCGCGGGGGCGATAAAAGGATTGTGGTTTTGTTCGAAAGGCAGGTCGATATTGAGTCCCACCGAGGTGCCGCTCTTCATCCAGGCGCCCTTGTTGCCGGCCTCCATGATACCCGGGCCGCCGCCGGTGATGATGCCGTAGCCCTCCTCGGTGAGCTTGGCGGCGATGCGGGTGGCCAGTTCGTAGTAATAAGTGCCGGGTTTGGTACGGGCCGACCCGAAGATCGAAATGCAGGGCCCCACGTTATTCAACACTTCGAAACCATCGACAAATTCGGCCATGACCTTGAACATCGTCCAGGCGTTTTCGCCGCGCAGTTTGTTCCAGGTTTTCATTTTACGATTGCCGGCCGGGGTTTGTACCGGGGTATCGAATGCTTCCGCGTCGTTTTTTTCCAGATTTTCCATAATGATCAAAATGACAAGTGGTCAGGATAAAAAAGCCTTTCCGGACGGGATGTCGGAAAGGCTTGCTCTTTGTCGTGCAAATTTGAAGGTATTTTCGGGGGAATGGCAATTTTTTACGCTGAAAACTGCGTCGCGTACGATCATCGGCGCAGTTTGAAGGGATTTCGAATCACCCGGGCGCCTTTTCATTCGGGCGGTGGGCCAGCGCTGCTACGCCCATTTCAGGCGAACCCGCAGCAGTTCCGAGAGCCGTTCAAAAGATTTTTTCCAGTCTTCGTTCACGAAATCCCACTCGTTTTTGCGGTAGCCTTTCGTAATCAGGAAGAAGATGTTCTGGCTTCGGCTCAGGCGGGGTTGCAGACCCATGTCGAACAATTGCGCCAGCACGTCGGCCAGTCGTTGCACCCGCGCCAAAGGCACGTCGTCGTGGCGCCAGATGGCCATCAGCTCGCTGTGGATGCGTTCGCTTGCGGCGTGCCGCACGGCTTCGTCGTCCGACAATTTGAGGCCCCAGCGTTTCAGATCAGCAGCGATGCGGCGCAGCTCGTTGAGGTGGTTGTTGCCGTTGTCGCGGGCCAGGAAACGCAGCAGGTCGGCGTGCAGCACGTAAGCGGCTACGTTGCGCCAGGCGTCGGGAATGGCCATGCCCGCTTCGGGCAGGCCGGTCATGAGTTGATAGTTGTCGTTGTAAACATTGCGAAAACTCAGTTCGGCAAGTTCCAGGCTTTGCTGCGTGATATCTCGGATGATTTTTATCCTTTCTTCGGTAAAAAGACTGCTCAGCGAAAACTTTTCCGGCCCGAAATATTGCTGCAGAATACCCATCACCTCACCCAGGTTCGCGCTGCGGAAAGCCTCGGTCGTTTTCTGGTGCATTTCCTCGAAAGTAGCGGCGTTCATGGTTTCGCTGATGTTGCCGATGAGGTGCTGCTGGCCGAGGTACAAGGCGCTGAAACTGAATGCGCGTTCGAAGTGAGTCAGGTGCGAGCGTATGATCAGGCGCCCGGCCGTCAGGCGCTGGGTGCCTGCTTCGATGACTTCCAGAAACTCGGGTTTGGCGGTGTAATTAAACAGGTCGAGGTCTTCGGGCCGTTCTTCGAACACCGAGGCCACGGCGAAGTGCATGGCCACCCGTGCCAGATCGACTTTGGTGGGCACCACGTTTTTCAGGTAGCTCACGGCTCCGTTGGCATAGCGGTTGCTCGGCGCGGCCGAGAGGCGGCGCACGAATTCGGCGTGCAGTTCGATGCCCGAAAGGTCCTGCGCATAATCCATGGCCCGCAGGGCGTATTGCAGGATCTGGTTGGTCTCGATACCCGAAATTTCATCAAAAAACCAGCCGCAGCTGGTAAACATCAGCACCGAATACCGCTGCAGTTGCATGAGCCGCAGGGCGGTCACTTCTTCCAGCGGGCTCAGCGGCCGGCGAGCGTGTTTGGCCAAAAATGCGGCCACGGTGGCATCGTCGCGGCGAAGCATGACGTCGATGTAGTCGTTGCGGGCCGCCCAGGGGTCGCGGAAAAGGCGCGCGCCTTCCTGTTCGAACAAGGGGATCAGCCGGTCGCGCAGCCAGTTGAGCGTGTTGCGAAGCGGCGCCCGCCAGCGCTGGTGCCAGCCCGGGTTGGCGCCGCTGTTGCAGCCGCAATCGGAGCGCCAGCGCTCTACGCCGTGGGCGCAGCTCCACGACGAGTTTTCATGAATCATCACCTCGTATTGCGGCGGGAATTGCTCCAGAAACGCGGCATAATTGGTGAGCGAAGCGCGGCCGCTGTCTTCGATATGGTTGAGGCAGGCGGCCAGCGCCATTTCGCCGTAGCGATGGTGGTGGCCGTAGCTTTCACCGTCGGTGGCCAGGTGTACGAGTTGCGGCTCGTCGTTGTTGTCAAAGGAGGAGAGCAGGCGCTCGGCGTAGGTTTTGCCGTTGTCGAGCAGCCCCCCGAACGCCACGTCGTGGGCGATGCCGCCGTGGTAAAAAAACAGCGCGATACGGCGGCCGCTGGGCAGCAGGCACCAGTAGGGCCGGCGGGTGTCGAGTGTCGGTTCGTTGACCTCGCGCCAGCCGGCTTCCCCGGTTTTGCGAATCGCTTTGGCCTGGCGGGGCGACAGTACGGTGAAGATGATGCCGTGCGAAGCCAGCACTTCGAGGGTTTCGGTATCGACGGCCAGTTCGGGCAGCCAAAGACCTTCGGGGTAACGCCCGAAGCGATATTCGAAATCGCGAATACCCCACCACACCTGGGTGATCTTGTCGCGGTAATTGGCCAGCGGCAGGATCAGGTGGCTGTGGGCCTGCGCCATGGCGCTGCCGTGCCCCCCGTAGCGCTCGCTGCTGCGCCGGTCGGCCTGTTGCAGCAGATGGTACACGTCGGGGTTGGCTTTTTCGAGCCAGGAGAGCAGGGTAGGGCCGAAATTCCAGGAAATACGGTTGTAATTATTGCGGATTTTGGTGATCCAGCCGGCGCCGTCCTTGATGCGGGCGGCGGCATTAGGCTCGTAACATTCGAACGTAATGCGCTGGTTCCAATCGTGATACGGCCTTGCACTTTCCTGTTGCTCAACCACTTCGAGCCATGCATTTTCCCTTGGAGGTTGATAAAAATGGCCGTGAATACAGACAAACTTGTTAGAACGCGACATATCGGAGCAACAGATTAGGGCGGACAATTTTGAAAAAAAATTAGCGGGTAATGGGTGCATTTCACCCAAAATTTTTCACCGGCAACTACCTTCGCTCGGCGTACCTTCCCCGAATCGTAATATGAAACAGCATCGATGGCTGCCCATTCCGACCGATGAAACTGCTGTACAGCAACTACAGCAACAACTTTCCGTGGCGCCGGTTTTTTGCCGCCTGCTGACGCAACGCGGTATTTTGACCTACGACGAGGCCCATCGCTTTTTTCGCCCCTCCCTCGAACAACTCCACGACCCCTTCCTCATGCGCGACATGGACCTCGCCGTCGAACGCCTCGATACGGCCGTGCGAAAGGGCGAACGTATCCTGCTGTATGGCGACTATGATGTGGACGGCACCACCAGCGTGGCGCTCATGTACGCCTTCCTTTCGGGGTTTTACCGACACATCGATTATTACCTGCCCGACCGCGACAAGGAGGGCTATGGCGTCAGCCTGGCTGGTGTGGACTATGCCCACGGGCAAGGTTGTTCCCTCATTATCGCAATGGATTGCGGCATCAAGGCCCATGCCGCCGTTTCGAAAGCGCGATCGCTGGGGATCGATTTTATCGTCTGCGACCACCATTTGCCCGACGAAACCTTGCCCGAAGCCGTGGCCAACCTCGACCCGAAACGGCCGGATTGCCCTTACCCCTGCAAAGACCTGAGCGGCTGTGGCATTGCTTTCAAATTTGCCCAGGCCTATGCCCAGCTGCAGGATATGCCGACCGAGGAGATCGAACACCTGCTCGACCTGGTCGTGGTCAGCATCGCCTGCGATGTGGTGCCGATGACCGGCGAAAACCGCGTGCTGGCCTATTTCGGGCTGGAAAAGATCAACCGCAACCCAAGACTCGGACTTTGGGCGCTGGCCAATCGCTGCGGACGGAGCTACCCGCTCGAAATCAACGACCTCGTATTCGGCCTCGGACCGCTCATCAACGCAGCCGGCCGCCTCGGCGATGCCCGCGAAGCGGTAAGGCTGCTGCTCAGCGCCGATAAAACCAGCGCCCTCGACAATGCTGCGGCCCTCGTACAACGCAACCGCCAGCGCCGGGAGGTCGATTTTGCCATGACCGACGAAGCGCGCCGCAATGTCCTCGAACAGGACGACTGGGCCGCGCGCAAAAGTATCGTGCTGTTCAATCCACAATGGCACAAAGGCATCATCGGGATCGCCGCCAGCCGCATGGCCGAACACTTCCACCGGCCGGCCGTTATCCTGACCGAAAGCGAAGGCAGGGCAGTGGGTTCGGCGCGTTCGGTGCCGGGTTTCGATCTGTACGACGCCCTGCAGCAATGCGAAGAACTGTTTTACTCGTACGGCGGCCACGCCCACGCGGCCGGCATGCAACTCCCCGTGGAGAATGTGCCGGCTTTCGCGCAACGTTTCGAACAACTGGTGCAAACCAATCTGCGCCCCGAAGACGTACATCCGGCGCTGTACCTGAGCGCCGAACTCAATTTTTCCGACATCACACCGAAATTCTGGCGCACACTGCGGCAATTCGCACCTTTCGGGCCGCACAACATGAGCCCCGTGTTCATCACCCGCAACGTCGTCGATTCGGGGAAAAGCCGTTTTCTGGCCAACAACCACGTCAAATTGTCGCTGCATCAGGAAAACCTCGAAACGGAAGCGCAAGGCGTGGGATTCGGCCTGGCAGACGCGTTCAGGGAAGTGCAGGGCGGCAGGTTCGATGTGGCGTACAGCCTGCACGAAGATACCTGGCGCGGCGAACAACGCCTGAGCATCTATGTAAAAGCGCTGCGCACCGCAGATTGATGCATGCACAGGCAAAGCGCTGCGCGCGCGTAGTTGCCATTCCGGCATCAGGGCCAAATCCGCCTCCTGTCAACCATCATCCTTCCCCTGTTAACATTTTACAAAACCCCGTTTGCAGCCCTCCTTTCCCGCCTGCTTTTCTAATTTTGCCCGCCTTTTTTACCCATTTTTATAAAGTCACGCCACAACTTCCTTACAAATTATGCGAAACAAACTGATCGCCTTTATCGGCCTGTTCCTCTTCCTGGCAGGCTCCGCACTGGCCCAGGATACCAACCCCGTGCTGTTCACGGTTAAAGGCAATCCCGTTCGCGTCGATGAATTCAAATACATCTACGCCAAAACCAACCAGGACAAGGCCGACTTTTCCGAAGCCTCGCTTCGCGAATACCTCGACCTCTACATCAAGTTCAAACTCAAGGTGCAAAAAGCCCGTGACATGCGCCTCGACACCGTTTCGGCAACCAAAACCGAACTCGACGGCTACCGCCGCCAACTCGCCAATTCCTATCTGGTTGACAAAGAAGTGACCGATAAACTGGTTCGCGAAGCCTACGACCGTATGCAGCAGGATGCCGACATCAGCCACATCTTCATCGCCTGCGACCGCAATGCTTCGGCCAAAGACACCCTCGCCGCCTACAAACGCGCCCAAAACATCCTCAAACTGGTGCGCAGCGGCAAGGATTTCGAACAAATGGCGATCGACAGCTCTATGGACAAAACAGTGAAGGAAAACCGCGGCAACCTCGGCTACGTCAACGCCATGCTGCCCGACGGCTATTATGAGATGGAAAAAGCAGTTTACGCGGCCAAACCCGGCGACATTGTCGGCCCCGTGCGCTCCAACGGCGGCTACCACGTCGTGCGCGTCAACGGCTTCCGGCCCGCCCGCGGTGAAATGGAAGTGGCCCAGATCCTGATCCGCAAGGGCGATACGCCCGAAAAACAGGCCCAGGCCCGCATGCGCGCCGACAGCGTGTACGCCGCCCTGCAAACCGGCGCCAAATGGGACGAAGTGTGTGCGCGTTATTCCGACGACAAAAACACCGCCGCCAAAGGCGGCTACATCGGCTTCTTCGGCATCAACCGCTACCAGAAAAACTTCGAAGACGCCGCTTTCGCCCTGGCCAAAGACGGTGACTACACCAAACCTGTCGAAACAACCATCGGTTTCCACATCGTCAAACGCGTCAGCCACCGCGGCGTAGGCCCTTACGAGCAAATGAAGCGAGGCCTTACCGAACGCGTCAAACGCGACAGCCGCAGCGAGATCGCCAAACAAAGCATGATCAACCGCATCAAACGAGAAGGCAACTACAAGGAATATCCCGAAGCGCTGGCCCAATGGACCGCCCAGCAACACGATACGCTTTTCCATACCTTCCGCTGGAAACCCGACCCCTCCCACCCGCAAACCGTGCTGATGCAGTTCGGCCCGGATAAAAAATACACCGTCGCCGATTTCGAGGAATACTGCGTACGCGCCAGCCGCGACCGCATGCGTGGCAAAGGATACCCGGTCAATGAAACCGTCAACAAACTGTACAAAAGCTGGACCGACGAAACGGCCATGCAGTTCGAAGAAACCCAGCTGGAGAAAAAATATCCCGACTTCAAATCGCTCATGCGCGAATACGAAGAAGGAATCCTGCTCTTCGACGCCACCAAACAATACGTCTGGGACCGCGCCAATACCGACAGCACCGGCCTCGAACAATACTTCCGCACCAACCTCTCCGGCAAATACAAGTGGGATGAGCGCGCCACCGTCAGCTACTACACGATCAAAACCGACGACCCGGCCCTGGCCAAAAAAGTGCGCGACTTCGCCGCCAAAAAACCGGCAGCCGACGTGCTCAAAAAATTCAACAAAAAAGGCCAGCCCGAAGTCGTTATGGTCTCGGAGAAAAAGATCGAGAAAGGCAAAAACAAAGACCTCGAAGGCAAATGGATGGCCGGCACCATGAACGAATCGAAAGTGGACACCACTGCCAAAACCACCACCTTCTTCAAAGTGGAAGCCATCGAACCGCCGTCGCCCAAAGGCCTCGCCGACGCCCGAGGCTATGCCGTGGCCGACTACCAGGACTACCTGGAAAAACAGTGGATCGAAGAACTGCGCAAGGAGTACCCCGTTCAGGTAAATGAAGAGGTGCTCAAAAGCCTGGTGCGCCGGCCCTGATCACAGCACACGACACTTTCCCACACCTGCCCCATACGCGCCCGGACGATCGCTTCGTCCGGGCGCGCGTTTTTTCCGCCGGTACGAGCCTGCGGCGGCTTTACGACCGGCCCATCTGCTCCAGCAGCCAGTTTTTTTCCGTCAGTGTGGCGGTGTCGGCCACCTGTTCGCGCAGGGCGGGCAGCCGGTCGGGCGTGGCGTGCATGAGCCGGCGGAGCAGCTGGATAAAATTGAGATAGGCGCGGCGGGTGTCTTCCGACACCGTCTTGTTGCGTTGCAAATAGAGCCGGAAGGCGTGCAGCAGGCTTTCCAGCGCGTCGAAAGCATCGGTTTCGTGGTATATTTTGGCGAGCATCACCTTGGCGCCGAGGTTGTAGTACACGTCGGTAAATTCCACCTGATTGAGATGGTGCAGCGCTTCGTCGTAGCGCCGGGTGTAAAAGAACAGTTCGGCGAGGTTGTAATGCAGGGCGTCGGTTTTGAAATCTTCGTCGAGCAAGGCGTTTTTGTCGCGGATGAATTGCTCCGCCCAGTGGAAACGACGCAGGCGCAGGGCGAGTTTGATGATGTTTTTGAAATGCCAGGGAGAAAGCCGGCCGGTAGCGCCGGTCAGGATGCCCGATTCGACCCCTTGTTCGTACAACAGCAGGGCCTCTTCCACATATTCCTCCCGCACTTTTCTGATCTGCCGGATGCAGTAATTAAGCGCGTATTCGTACAGGGTGGCCATTTCGGCTTTTTCAAAACGCGTGGCGCAATGCGGCAGTAAAAATTTCAGGTGACGGAAGTCCTCGTCGGCCGTTTCGCGGGTGAGCAGGCGCAGGATACGCAAATAAATATCGATGCCCGGCGCATCGGCGGGTACCGGCCGGTTGTCGAACGCCCGCCGGATCTCGTCCAGCCAGTGCAGGTGAAACGGCGCGGTGACAACAGCCTGGCTGTTGAGCATGGCGCAGGTGTATTTCAGTTTTTCGGTCAGGTAAAAATGATCGAGGCTGTCGGCCGCCACCTGCGCGCTTTCGTGCAGCCGGCGGAGCCCCTGCCGGTCGAAATGCGCCCGTTCGAGGTCGTTCAGCTGGTAAAGCCGGTAAAAATGGCCGGCATCGCGCAGGGGCGATCGTTCGAGCGTTTCACGGAGCTGATCGGCGATAAAGCGATAGTGTTTGTGCAGCCCGCGCCGCGAGAGGCCGTCGAGGGTGTAGAGGCTCGCAGCCGTGGAGTCGGCTTCGAACCGCTCCTGCCCGATGAAGCGTTCGGCGAGCGCGAGCAGTTGCGAGCTCAGGTGGTTCAGGGTTTTGTCGTCGGGCGGCGTGTCGCCAAACAAAACACGCCAGACATCCGCGCGTCCGATGCCGTCAAGCGCCGGCGCCCGCCCGCCCAGCCAGGCGCCCAGCCGGATCAGTTGCTCGTTGCGGTTGAAATAGGGCGAGGAAAGAAAAGCTGTAAAGGCCTTCCATTCTCTGGGGGAAAAACTGCGCAGCAGCTCGATCAGTTTGCTTTTTTCCACAGGCTGTTTTTGGTGAAATTTTTTGTCTCCGGGTAGCGAAAGTAGGGTGGCGGCAGAGATTTTTTAAAGGGTAAAAATGATTTTTTAAAATTTTAACAATATTAATTATAAATTCAAAATGCTGAAAAACAGTATTTTATAAAAATATTGAATGAAAAACAAAATGATTTACCCTTTGATTTTTCATTCAAAATGTATTTGGCTGCCCGGAGCTTCCCCGGCACTTTTGTATCCTCAATACATGTCAACCGAATTTGTGGCCCGATTGAAATAAACATGAAACATCTACTGATTAATCTGCTTTTGGTCCTGTGCTGTTCGGCGGTTGCGAACAGCCAGTCGCTGCAGGTGTGGCCCGGCGACGTTACGAACAACGGGGTGGTGAACAATATCGACTTCCTGCACCTCGGCCTGGCTTACAATTACATCGGCCCCGAGCGCGACTCGGTCAACGTCAACTGGCAACCGTTACAAGCCTCGCCCTGGTCGGGGCAGTTTGCCAACGGGACCAATTACGCCTACGCCGACTGCAATGGCGACGGGATTGTCAACTACTACTACGACGCCTTCCCGATCTACGTGCACTACGGCAAAACGCACGGAACGATCACGCCCGACGTGTACCAGACCGGCGTGCCCGGCCTCGACCCCGCCCTGCATTTCGACGACAATGCCGCGCCTGCGCAACTGGTTGGCGGACAACAATTTAACCTGCCAATTGTACTGGGGTCGCCCGATTTGCCGATGGAAGATTTTTACGGCATCGCCTTTTCCATCTTTGTCGATCGCGATTTCATCGACGTGGACCAGGTCGATCTCAACCTCGGCGGCTATTCGTGGGCCAACCCCGACAACGACCGGATTTTTGGCGTCAACCGCGTAACGAGCAATCGGATCGACGTGGGCTGGGTGCGCACCGACCACAACGAAAAGAGCGGCTTCGGCCCGATCGGCGACGCGGATTTTATCGTCATCGACGATGTCGTGGGCGTACAGGAAAGCTTCATGTTGCGGATCGACTCGATCAGGGTGCTCGACCGCTTCGGCAACGAAACGACCGTGGCCGGCGACACCTTGTGGCTCACCGTCGTGCCCGATGCCACCGCCAGCGTCGAACGCCCTGATCGCGAGCGCGATCAGCCGCTCGTGACCCCCAATCCGGCCAGCGACGCTTTTTCAATCGAATCGCCCGAGCCTGTGCGTCTGCTTTCCCTGCTCGACGCCTCAGGCCGCCTCATAGTACAGGCCCGGCTCGACGACCGGCGCTATTCCTGTCGCTTGCCTGAGTTGAAGGCCGGCCTGTATTTTCTTTACACTCAAACAGATACAGGGCTTTTTGTCCAAAAGCTGAGTATCGAATAATACCGATTTGGCGCGCGCTGCACACTTTATTTCTAACCACTCACACAAACACAAAAACTTTGTAAACATGAAACACACAAGGCTAACACTGACCTTCCTGTTGTTTGCGGCCGTTCTTCGCCTGGTGGCCCAGACCGCGACGGTGTCAGGTCAGATCACGAGTTTTCCCGACGGCGCGGGCGTACCCAACTACCCGGTCTGGATCTTTGGCAACGACCCCGCTTCGGGCGTCAGCGTGCTGACCGACGCCAACGGATATTACTCCGCTCAGATCAACAACGCCCCCGAAGGATCGCTGCTGGAGATTTCGACCATTGACTCGTGCAATCAAACCTCTTTGGCGCAGTTGGTCCCCGTCGTCAATGGCGCGGCAAGCGCCGATTTCCAGCTCTGTCAGGACAATCCCTGGCCCGACACGACCTGCATGGCTTTTATCGGTTTCTGGCAACAGGACCCCTCGGCGCCGCTGACGGTCAGCTTTTATGCCGATGCGTTCGGCGGGCCGGGTTTTGAATTCACCTGGGATTTCGGCGACGGCACCAACGGCACTGGTCAGGAAGTTGAACACACCTACACTGCCGACGGCCTTTATACCGTCACATTGACGGCCGTTTCGCCCGATTGCTCGGCCAGCTCGTCGATCCAGATCAACGTACCGGGCTTTTATACCGGCCCGACCGTGGAAGTGACCGTGACGGGTCAGGTGAACTATACCAATGGCTTGCCGGCGCCGGACTGGTGGGTGTATGCGCTGGGCGCCAATCCGTTTACCTCCTACGAGGCCTTTACGGACGCCAGCGGCAACTATGAAATGATCGTGGAAGTGCCCGATACGGCCACCTCCGTACTGGTTCAATCTTTCGACATTTGTTCGGGCCCTGTGTTCGTCAACGCTCCCATAGTAAACGGCGGCGCCACGGCCAATTTCACCATCTGTTTCGACTCGTTTCCGCCCTTCCCCGATTGCCAGAGCTACTTCTGGTACAGCTCCAACAGCCCGCTCACGTATTCTTTCTCCTCTGAAACCTATACGCCCGACCCCGCTGATGTGGTGGTGAGCTATTTCTGGGATTTCGGCGACGGCACGACCAGCACCGAATCCAATCCCACCCATACCTATGCACAGGACGGCGTGTACACGGTATCGCTGACCACTACGACGACCAGCGGCTGCGAAGCTTATGCCTGCGACGTGGTTTGCACGTTCGGCGGCGGCGTCATCGACACCTTCTACTACGGCTGCCAGGCCATGTTCGGCGTCAGCTGGGGCCTTGACCCGAACAACCCGGCCGGCGGGTTTAACTCGCTCGAAATCAATTTCTTCGATTTCTCCTTCGGCGCAGTTCAATCCTGGACCTGGGATTTCGGCGACGGCTCCACGAGCACCGACCAAAACCCGACGCATACCTATGCGCAGGCCGGTTTGTACACGGTGAGCCTGCACATCGAAACGCTTGACGGCTGCGAAAGCGACATTTCGATGGAAGTGTATGTAGGCGACTTCCCCTGGACGGAATACGATTGCCAGGCCATGTTTTTTCCGATTCCCGACAGCACCGGCAACGGTTTCTTTTTCCTCGACCTGTCGATCTCGCCCGGCGCGATCCAGTCATGGACCTGGGATTTCGGCGACGGCACCACTAGTACCGAGCAGAATCCGTTCCATACTTATTCGCAACCCGGCGTGTACACGGTTACCCTGAGCATCGTAGCCGATTCGTGCAACAGCGTGATTTCCTTCGACCTGGATACGACCGATCCGTTCTTCCGCTTTGGCGGCAACGGTGGCGTGCTGGGCCTGGCCACCGGCGCTACGGGCACGAAAGAAGCGACTGCCTTTGAAAGCGCCCGCATGTTCCCCAACCCCGCTTCCGACGAAGCAACACTGGCTTTCACCAGCCGCGAATCGGGCGCTTACGAACTGCGCCTGACCGATGTGTCGGGCCAGACCGTGCTGCGACAGCAACAGGAGGCTTCTGCCGGCCCCAATGCCGTTCGCGTGCCGCTGACGGATCTCAAACCCGGTATTTACCTCGTACAACTCCGTTCCGAGAATCAGGTGCAAACCCTGAAATTGATGAAAAATTGAGGGAGCGAGGGGTATTAATAGAGGATTGTAACATACCCGTGTTAACAACATTTTGAATCGCTAATGGCGGCGGCCCAGGCAACGGGGCTGCCGCTTTTTGTTGATATCCGTTGTGTTTGCTTAATTTAAAAGTTTTTGTTTTAAAAAAATGTATTTTTGGGGCGAAATGAACAAACTGTCCAACTTGGCCAGAGGGCTTTTTTTTCTGGTCCTCCTGCTCTCGCGGCTTTCTGCAACGGCGCAATGCACGGAGCAGGACACGGCCGGCGTCGTGGACGTTTATTTCCTGAGCCGTATGCCGGAATACCCCGACGGCGAACCCGCCATGTTGCGGTTTCTTCAAGAAGCGGTTTTTCCCCCGCTCGATTCCACCAGGGCGCCGATTGGCAAAATCGCGGTGCAATACATTATCGAAGCCGACGGCAGGGTGTCGAACATTTGCGCAGTGCGCAATGCCGACCATCCGTGGACGCAGGCGATAATCCGCCAACTGGCCGCCATGCCGCGATTTAAACCCGGTGAACAGGACGGCAAGCCGGTGCGCACCAGATGGAGCCAGGCGATCTACATTCATCCCGAATAATTTCAAGTTTGTCTTCATGGCCAAAGCCAAAACCATCTTCTTCTGCACTTCCTGCGGCGCCTCTTCGCCCAAATGGCTCGGCAAATGTCCGCATTGCGGCGAGTGGAACACCTATCAGGAAGAACTCATTCAGAAAGAGACCGTTGCCGAGGAAAAACGGCGTTCGTGGGCTGGCGGCAACGGCAAGCAGGAACTTGTCAAAGCGGTGCCGTTGCAACATATTCAGGCTGGCGCTACCCTGCGTCTTCCCACCCCTGACGGCGAACTCAACCGCGTGCTGGGCGGCGGTATCGTACCCGGCTCGCTGGTGCTGATCGGCGGTCAGCCTGGTATCGGGAAAAGTACGCTGATGCTCCAGATTGCGCTGCAAACACCGGTTAAAGTGTTGTACGTCAGTGGAGAAGAAAGTGAGGAGCAAATCAAAATGCGCGCCGACCGCCTGAGCGCTGCCGGGAGCGAGTGCTATATTCTGACGGAAACCAATACCACCAAAATCCTGCAGCAGGCGCAGGACCTGCAACCCGGCCTGCTGGTGATCGACTCGATCCAGACCATGAGCACACCGCACCTCGACTCGGCGCCCGGGGGCGTCAGCCAGGTGCGCGAATGCGCGGCCGAGCTGCTGCGTTTTGCCAAAGAGACCAATATCCCGGTTTTTCTGATCGGCCACATCAACAAGGAAGGCGACATTGCCGGCCCGAAACTACTCGAACACATCGTCGATTGTGTGTTGCAGTTCGAGGGCGACCGCCACAACGCCTACCGCATTCTGCGCACCCTCAAAAACCGTTTCGGCAGTACCGATGAAATGGGGATTTATGAAATGCAAAGCGCCGGCTTGCGGGAAGTGACCAACCCTTCCGAATTGCTGCTCAGCCAGTCTGACGAAGACCTTAGCGGCTGCGCCGTGGCCGCCACGATGGAAGGTATGCGTCCGATGCTGATCGAAACGCAGGCGCTCGTCTCCAAATCGGTGTACGGCACCCCGCAGCGATCTGCCACGGGCTTCGATATGCGCCGCCTGCAAATGCTGCTGGCGGTGCTGGAAAAACGCTGCGGCTATTTTTTCAGCATGAACGACGTGTTTCTCAACATTGCGGGCGGTATCCGCGTGGAAGACCCCGCCATCGACCTGGCTATCGTGGCTTCGCTCATTTCCTCGCTTCAGGATGTGAGCGTGCCATCCGACGTTTGTTTGGCCGGCGAAGTAGGGCTGAGCGGCGAAATCAGGGCGGTCAATCGCATCGAACAACGCATTGCGGAGGCTGACCGGCTGGGTTTCAAGGAAATCTATATCTCGAAGTACAACGCCAAGGGTCTCGATTTGAAAAAATACGGCATCCGGGTGATGGCCCTGGGAAAGGTGGAAGAGTTGAAGCGGGCTTTGTTTCAGTGAATATAAGGCTGATGGACGGGATTACCCCAATTTTTTTTCATCAACTTTCATTTTCGGCAAACAAGCTCGCTGCGCTTGCCCTATTTTCGCCGCCGCAACAAAATGCTCTGACCTTTTGCCATGACGCTAGGACTACTTAAGGAATCCAACGACCCCCGCGTTGCCCTCACCCCTGCCAACCTCGCCAAACTTGCTGTACCCGGCCTGGATATTGTGGTGGAAAGCGGCGCCGGTGATGCAGCGTTTTTCTCCGATGCAGAATATGCACAGCACGCCCGAGTGGTGTCGCGCAAGGAAGTACTGCACTCTGCCGATCTGCTGGTGAGTGTTTTTCCACCCGAAGAAGACGAACGCAAACAAGTTAAATTCGGTGCTGTACTGGTCTCCCAGTTTCAGCCTTTTGTCAATACCGAAATTGCTGCCCATCTCAACGAGCAAGGGCTCGTTGCATTCAGCCTCGACATGATCCCGCGCACCACGCTGGCGCAGGCTATGGACGTGCTTTCCTCGATGGCTTCCATTGCCGGCTACCAGGCCGTGCTGATCGGCGCCGCGCAGCTGAGCCGTTATGTGCCCATGATGGTGACCGCCGCCGGCAGTATCAAACCTTCCAAGGTGCTGGTGCTGGGCGCCGGTGTGGCCGGTCTGCAGGCCATTGCCACGGCGCGCCGCCTCGGGGCCTCGGTGGAGGCTTTCGATACCCGCGCTGCCGCCAAGGAAGAGGTGGAGAGCCTCGGCGCCAAATTCGTGGAAGTCGAAGGCGCTGTGGACGATCGCGGCGCCGGCGGTTATGCCGTTCAGCAAAGTGAAGAGTTTCTCCAGCGCCAGCGCGCCGAAGTGCAAGCCCGCGCTGCCAAAGCCGATCTGATCATCACCACGGCACAAGTGCGCGGCCGGAAAGCTCCCTTGTTGCTGCCGGCAGAAACGGTGGAAAAAATGCGCCCGGGCAGCGTGGTTGTCGACCTGGCAGCCAGCACCGGCGGCAACTGCAACCTGACGCAGGATGGCAAAACAGTGCGCCACAACGGCGTGTCTATTGTCGGTGATTCCAACCTGGCCGCGCGGATGCCACAGGATGCCAGCACCATGTTTGGCAACAATGTGACCAACTTTCTCAAACTGCTGATCAACAAGGAAGGCGCTTTGCACCTCGATTTCAACAACGAGATCGTACGCGAAAGCTGCATCGCCGGCCATCACGACAAACCGGCCGCCTGATCTTTACGAAAAATCATCCTAAACAGCCGGGGCCCGGCCCCGCATACTTCTATGGAAGCGATTTTACAATTCCTGCACGACAACCTTTTATTGGTTTACCTGCTGATTTTCAGCATCCTGCTCGGCATCGAAGTGATTTCCAAAGTGCCGGCCGTATTACACACGCCGCTGATGTCGGGCGCCAATGCCATCCACGGGGTGGTGCTGGTCGGCGCTATCATCGTCTTGTTTCAGGCCCGCGCCGACGACTACTGGTCGCTGGCGGTCGGCTTCGTCGCCGTGGTATTTGGCACCCTCAACGTCGTGGGCGGTTTCGCCGTGACCGACCGGATGCTGGAAATGTTTAAAAAGAAGAAAAAATAAGTATGCTGATCTCCTATATACTCGACCTGATCTATCTCGTTGCCGCCATCACCTTTGTGGTGGGCCTGAAGCAACTCAGTCACCCGGACACAGCCCGGCGGGGCAATCAGCTGGCGGCGATCGGCATGACCCTGGCGGTGTTGGGCACCTTGCTGTTGCACCCCTCCGCTCCGGATGCGGGCAGCAGCGTGCGTACGCTGAAACTCGGACTCTTGTACAGCGCCCTTGCTATCGGCGGCTTTATCGGCTGGCGCGCCGCTTATCAAGTAAAAATGACGGCCATGCCGCAAATGGTCTCGCTGTTCAACGGCCTCGGCGGCGGCTGTGCCGCACTGCTGGCCATTGCTGAAATGAAACTGCAGTACGGCTATCATCAGCCCGCGGCTTCGGGACTTATCCTGGTGTTGTTCACCATGTTTTTCGGCGCGGTATCGCTCACCGGCAGTTTGCTTGCCTATGCCAAACTGGAAGACCTCGTCAAAGACTCCGCCATTACGCTGCCGCGTCACGGCCTGGTCAATATGATCATTGTGCTCGTAATCCTCGGCCTGATCGGTTACACCGTGTGGGGCGCCGGCGTTTCGGGCATGACCTGGGGCCTGATCCTGTTTGCAGTAGCCCTGATCTACGGCTTCTCTTTCGTCGCCCCGATCGGCGGCGCCGACATGCCTGTCGTTATTTCGGTGCTCAACTCCTGCACCGGCCTTACTGCCGCCGCGGCAGGCATTATCTACGACAACCTGATCATGCTCGTCGGCGGTATCCTCGTGGGCGCCTCGGGCAGTATCCTGACGGTGCTCATGTGCAAGGCCATGAACCGCTCCCTGGCCAACGTACTCGTCGGTAATTTCGGCGGCGGCGGCGCGGCGGCGGCCGGGAAAACGGCAGGCGACCAGACGGTGAAAGAAATCAGCCTGACCGATGCGGCCGTGTTGCTCAACTACTCGCAATCGGTGGCCATCGTACCGGGCTACGGCCTCGCTGTGGCGCAGGCCCAGAAAATTTGCAAGGAACTCGACGATCTGCTCGAATCCAACGGCGTCGATGTGCGCTACGCCATCCACCCGGTTGCCGGTCGTATGCCAGGCCACATGAACGTGTTGCTCGCCGAAGCCGACGTGCCTTACAACAAACTCTTCGACCTGGAAGAAGCCAACGAATTTCTCGCCAAAACCGATGTGGTGGTGGTGGTGGGCGCCAACGACGTGGTGAACCCCGCGGCAAAAGACGATCCGGGCAGCCCGATTTACGGCATGCCTGTACTGGAAGTCTGGGAAGCCAAAAACGTCATCGTCATGAAGCGTTCGATGAAATCCGGCTACGCCGGCATTGAGAACGATTTGTTCTATCATCCGAAAACCAAGATGTTGTTCGGAGATGCAAAAGATACGCTGTTGAAGCTGGTAAGCGAAGTAAAGGCGCTTTAAAACGCCCTTCGCCCACTTTGATTATGACAATACCCACGTGCTCCGTATGGAGGCGTGGGTATTGTTGTTAGTGTTGAAAACTGTGCTCAGGTTCAATCACACAATCATCCTTGTTCTATTGCCCCTGACCAAGGGAATAGCCTTTTACTCCGTCAAATTCGTAAAGGTTCTCGGTTTTGATAACGTCGATGTTTTCATTCAGCGCAAGGCTTAACAGATGGGGGATGCTGCCTTTGTCCGCAGGTTTGCCGTTGCTGACCTCGAAGCGGCAACGCCAGTGGTCGGTGCAAAAGGTTTCTTCGAATCCGTTGGGCCAAACCTTCACGCCGCGGTTGGTGATCATGGTCAGCCGGATGTCGCTATTCAGTTTGGACAAGCGTTCGGCCAGCTGGGCGGCATCCTGGCCTTTCCAGTCGACAAAAATGTCGACCCCTTTCAACACCTTGCTGGCGGGTTGTTTGCGCTGGTACTTCGGCAAATTGAGTTGTACGCCTTTTTCGTAGTCGGCTATCTTGAGTTGCCGGGGTTTTTGACCCAGGCGCTCAATGACGGCTTCGGCAAATTCTTTCGTGCCGACCAGTTTTTTACTCACGCCCTCTTTAAAAATATCGGCAGTGTGAATGCCTTCTTCAATAGTGCAGGACCAGGCATTTTTGATCAGCTCGGCTACATCCTGCTGACCGATGTGGTTGAGCATCATGATGGCCGCTTTCAACAGGCCCGAGGGGTTGGCCAGATTCTGCCCGGCAATGGTCGGCGCCGAACCGTGAATGGCTTCGAACATGGCGCACAATTCGCCGATATTGGCAGAGCCCGCCAGGCCTACCGAGCCGGAAATCTGGGCGGCGATATCCGACACGACGTCGCCGTAAAGATTGGGCGTAACCACCACCTCGAAGATTTCGGGCGTATCAGCCAGTCTGGCCGCGGCGATATCGATGATCCAGCTGTCGGCTTCGATGTCGGGATATTCGGCGGCGATTTCCTTAAATACCTTGTGGAACAACCCGTCGGTATGCTTCATGATATTGTCTTTCACGAAGCAGCTTACTTTTTTGCGTTTGTACAGCCGGGCATATTCGAAGGCATAACGAATGATCTTTTCACAACCCGGGCGGGAGATGAGTTTGAGGCATTGCACCACCTCGTCGGTTTGCTGGTGTTCGATGCCGGCATAGAGATCTTCTTCGTTTTCCCGGATGATCACGACGTCCATCAGGGGATGTTTGGTGGCAATGAACGGGTGATAACTTTTGCAGGGCCTGATGTTGGCGTACAATCCGAGCGCCTTGCGCATGGTGACGTTGAGGCTTTTGTACCCGCCGCCCTGGGGCGTGGTGATGGGGGCTTTCAGAAACACCTTGTTGCGCCGGATGCTGTCCCAGGCCTCGTTTCCGATGCCGCTGGTGTTGCCGGAGAGGTAGATTTTTTCCCCGATTTCAATTTCCTCAAACTCCACGCGGGCATTGGCCGCTTTCAGGATGTTCAGGGTGGCGTCCATGATTTCAGGGCCGATACCATCGCCCTTGGCAATTGTTACTTTTTGCATAATGGCTTGTTATTCGAATTTTGTTCTTTTCAATCAATTGAAGGTAAGGTCGAAGCTGACATCGTGATCAAAAGGTTGCGCCGCGAGATGCACTTCGATGCGGGCTTTCAACGACACCTTGATTCCCCGTTCGAGCGCTTCGGCAATCAGCGCTTTCGCCTTCTCTCTCTGGGCCTTGATCGCCTTCATCTTCTGATCGTACGGTGCGGAATCGAACCCGTGATTGCTTTCCCATGACCGCAACATTTGGATATTGTGCACCTGTATCCGCTCATTGACGAGCGCTTCTATGATCTCGGCGGCCACATTCGGCGGGAGATACCCGTTGGCCAGTTCTATCGTTTGCATGGTTTGTTTAATGAGCATGATGCAGGATTTTATATATGATCAAACAGGTTGACGGACGTTTCGAGCAGGCTGCGGGCCAGTCAATTGGCAGATATGTCGCGGCTGTTGACAGGGATCGTGTTGTTGCTCCGGCGTTTCAGGTACAGGGCCATGCCAATAATGGCGCCGGACAAGGCCAGTTCCCTGAAAAAGAGATAATGATTAAATGCGCAGCAAAACAGCCCGAGAACGGGTAGGCCGGCGATAAGCAGGTCGTTGATCATCCCTCTTTTTTTCAGGCGAATCGGGGTGAACGGGTGTTGGCCGGCTATTTTTTCCGAGGTTTTCCCCGCGGCCCCGTTATTGGTTCGCATCAGTTCTGGCATCGCTTTTTTTTGGCAAAGGTGAAGCGTGGCAGAATAAGTTATAATTTATATTTGCAATGAAAATTATAAACTATTATTTATGGTTTACACATTGCATCAGTTGAAAATATTCATCAAAGTGACTGAATGCCAGAGTATTACGAGGGCTTCGGAAGAACTTTATTTGACACAGCCGGCAGTGTCGCTTCAACTGAAAAAATTTCAGGAGCAGTTTGCCATACCGCTCACGGAGGTGGTGGGCAAGAAGCTGTACATCACTGATTTCGGGCACGACATTGCTGCCTCGGCCCGAAAAATTCTGGAAGAAATCGAGGCCATCAACTACAAAACCAAGTCGTTCAAAGGGCAGCTGGCCGGCCGGCTCAAAATTTCGACCGCCTCGACGGGCAAATACGTGATGCCCTATTTTTTATCGGATTTTCTCCGGCAACACCCGGGGGTTGACCTGTTGATGGACGTGACCAATAAAACCCAGGTGGTGCGAAACCTGGAACAAAACGAGGTCGATTTTTCACTGGTGTCGGTGGTGCCCGAACACCTGAAACTGAATACGGTGCAATTGCTGCAGAATAAACTCTTTCTGGTCGGAGGGACACGCATTCAGCGAAACCCCAAAACGCCGGTGCGCAAACTGCTCGAACAGCACCCGTTACTTTACCGCGAATTCGGCTCCGCCACCCGGAATGCCATGGAGCAATTCGTTGAAAAGGAGCAATGGCCCGATTACAAAAAGATTGAACTGACCTCCAATGAGGCTCTGAAGCAGGCGCTGATAGCGGGGCTTGGCTATTCTGTCATGCCGCTCATCGGCATTAAAAACGAGTTGAAAAGCAATGACCTGGAAATTATTCCGTGCAAGGGACTGCCGATCATAACGCACTGGAATCTGGTCTGGCTGGCCGCCAAGAAACTCTCGCCGATAGCAGAAGCGTATCTGGATTTTATACGGAGGGAAAAAGACAGTATTATCAACGACACCTTTTCATGGTTTGAAGCGTATTGAGCCTTTTAATTGTGGCATACGCGCACCCAAACGGGGAAAAACGCCAAAGCTTTCAATGCGAACATGTTCCCGATATTATATTGTCGGCCAAACAACATCCAGCTGCATTGAACACCTCCTTTGCTCCCCGTTTTTCAGATTCCAAAACCCATTACGACATTCTCGACGGCCTGCGCGGCGTTGCGGCTGTCATGGTGGTGGTTTTCCACCTTTTCGAGACCTTTTCCGAAGCCAATCACCTGAAACAAATCGTGAACCACGGCTACCTGGCCGTCGATTTTTTCTTCGTCCTTTCGGGCTTCGTCATCGGTTATGCCTACGACGACCGCTGGGGGGCGATGAGCCGGAGCGATTTTTTCAAACGCCGGTTGATCCGTCTGCATCCGATGATCGTCATGGGGATGTTGATCGGCGCCATTGCCTTTTATTTCAGCGCTTCTCCCGAACTGTTTCCGCAAATCAGCAGCACGCCCGTCTGGAAAGTTGTACTGACCATGCTGGTCGGTTTTACGCTGCTGCCACTGCCCGCTTCGCTCGACATCAGGGGCTGGGGCGAAATGTACCCGCTCAACGGGCCAGCCTGGTCGCTCTTTTATGAGTACGTGGCCAACATCCTGTATGCCCTGTTTATCCGGCGCCTGTCGAATACCTTGTTGGCGGCCCTGGTTTTTCTGGCAGGCTGCGCTTTGATCCATCTCGCCGTCACGAGCCCCAACGGCGACGTGATCGGAGGCTGGTCGCTGGACCTTCCGCAATTCCGCATCGGGCTGACGCGCTTGTTGTATCCGTTTTTTGCCGGCTTGCTGTTGTCGAGAATCAGCAAACCCGGTCGGGTGCGCAATGCCTTTTTATGGTGCAGCCTGCTGATCGTTGCCGTTCTGACTTTTCCCAGGGTGGGCGGCAGCGAAAACCTCTGGATGAATGGTCTGTACGATTCCCTTTCAATCATTATTCTTTTTCCCCTGATCGTTTTTATGGGCGCCAGCGGAACAATAAAAGGGAAACTCACCGGACAGGTTTGCAGGTTTTTGGGCGATATTTCCTACCCGCTCTATATCATTCATTATCCCCTGATCTATGTATTCACCGCCTGGGCGCTCGACAATAAAATACCCATGTCAGCAGCATGGCCCCAGGGGTTGGGGGTTCTGCTCGCCTCGGTCGCAATTGCTTACGGCAGCTTGAAATGGTACGACATACCAGTGCGAAAGTGGCTGATGAAACGATATGCCGCGAAGAAAGGGTAGGGCGCCCCGATTCGTCAGGTAGGGAGAATTTTGAAGTTGCACGGTGCTGCGATGCGGCGCACTTTTCCCGCATCATTGCAGCAAGCTTGCGCCGCATCGCCGCATCATGCATGGCTGGCGCCATCAATTCATCCACACAAGTTTTCTGCTGCCCAAAAACACGCCGTTTTGCCAGACATTAAGCAGGTACACACCATTCTGCGCATGAATGACCGGGTGCCAGGGCGCTCCGGGCTGTGCTTGCCCTGAGGCGATCGGCTGACCGTTAAGGTCGGTGATGCGGTACTGGATCAGGGCGTCGGCATTGGAGGTTTGGCAGCTGATGGTATTGCCCTGATGGAAGGGGTTGGCCATCGTGCAATAGCAGGCCGGCGTTTGGGTCGGAGCGGCGACGCCAACCGCTGCCGGGGCGCGGTACCAGACAGAGTCGATGGTGTTGGGCAAAAGCGGATTGCCCAGGGGTGTTGCCAGGAGGTAAGCGTCCGAATAAAGCACTCTTCCGTTGCCGAGGGGCGTGAAAATGCGGCGCTCTTCCCAGTTGGGGTAGTATGTGCCGTTTTGAGCAATTTCAACCAGTTCGTAGGAATATTCGTCCGAATATACCCCGTCTGCCGGCTCGTAAAATTTTCGCGAGTTGTTAGAGAAAGTCAGGCCGCCGTCAGACGAACGTACGGTGGTGGATGATTCCAGTTGCCCTTCGTTGTCGTATTTGTATTTGGTAACAAACAGGTTGTGAATATTGTAGTCGGCAATATGGTTGAAGAAAAAGGTGCTGTCGAGCTTGCCGTCGGGCTGGTAAATGGAAGAATCGACGGTCATCGTTTCCACATTGTTCGAGCTGAATTCGTTGACACGTGCGACGAGCAGTTTCCCGTCGGGCTGATAGGTATAATATTCAATGCGGGCGGGTTTCCATGATTCGGAAGTCGCGTCCCAGTTGTCGCGGCGATATTCCAGTATTTTGTCGTCGGCCGTGCGTTGGGTAAACTCGCGGCTATAATTTTCCCAAACCAGGCTTGACGGGTCCCAGAGCAGGTAAAGCAGCGAGTCGCGGTGGTTGGCGTCGTCGAAACCGTAGTTGACGTCGTAATAAGGCACCCAGTTGCCGGCGTTGCCGTACTCGCCGTATTGGCGGATTAGCCGCCCCTGATTGTCATACGCCAGGGAGTCTCTTGACCAGTATTCCCAGGGGCCGTCAGCCGACACCGTACTTTGGTAGCTGGTCCAGCGCACCTGGTTTTTATTGGAATCATATACGGAAGTGTCGCGGAAATAGGTGGTGGACTGGCCGGTCCAGGTCGACAAGGAAAGGGTATGGGTCTCCAGGTTTTCGGAATTATAGTACTTGTACTGTACCGACAGATTCTGTTGCAGGCCTGTAGCGCTCTCGTAATAACGCCAGTGCGTAGAATCAATGAGCAGAGGGGTGAGGAGATTTTGGGCGGAAGCCGTAGCCAGGGCGAGGCCTAAAAAGGCGAGTAGTGTAACAGTATACTTCATGATGAAAAGGATTTACAGGCGAAAGTACAGGCCCCTAAGGTATGAAAATGATACGCTTTTAAGGCATTTTCCGGGGAAAGGGTATATCTGTCCTTCGGAAGGGATTTCCGAAGGGAGGCTTGTTACAGATCAATTAAAGGAAGTGCGGGCAAGCCCGGCTTGCAGTCTTCTGCCTGTCGAATTTACACGTCAAACCGCTCTCCCAGCCGTTTTTTCAATGCGAGCATCTCGTCGCGTAATTGAGCGGCGGTGATAAAATCGAGGTCTTTGGCCGCTTTTTTCATGCGCGATTCCGTTTCGGCGATCATCTTTTCCAGCTGACTGCGCGAAGCATAGGCCACAATCGGCTCGGCGGCCAGGCTGGCCTGTTCGGGTTCGACATAGAACTGGGTCGGCTCCGTGCCGCCCCGTATGTCGAGAATGCTCCGTTGGGACATGATCTGCTCCCTGGTTTTGGTTACGGTGGTCGGCGTGATGCCGTGTTCCTCGTTGTAGGCCATCTGGATAGAGCGCCGGCGGTTGGTTTCGTCGATGGTGTTGCGCATGGCGTCGGTGATCTTGTCGGCATAAAAGATGACCAGCCCGTGGGCATTTCGGGCGGCGCGGCCGGCCGTTTGGGTGAGGGAACGGGCGTTGCGCAGGAATCCCTCCTTGTCGGCGTCGAGGATGGCCACGAGCGAAACCTCCGGCAGGTCGAGGCCTTCACGAAGCAGGTTGACGCCGATCAGCACGTCGTATTCGCCGAGGCGCAGGTCGCGCAGGATTTCGACGCGCTCCAGTGTTTCCACTTCGGAGTGGATATAGCGGCAGCGGATGCCGACTTTGGCCAGGTATTCCGCCAGTTCTTCGGCCATCCGTTTGGTGAGTGTGGTCACCAGAGCGCGTTCGCCGACATCCACACGGCGCTGGATTTCCTCCATCAGGTCATCGATCTGGTTGAGGGAGGGGCGCACGTCGATGGGCGGGTCGAGCAGGCCGGTGGGGCGCACGAGTTGTTCCACAACTACGCCTTCGGTTTGTTCCAGTTCGTAGTCGCCGGGGGTGGCGCTCACGAAAACCACCTGATTGATCAGGGTTTCAAATTCTTCAAAGCTCTGCGGCCGGTTGTCGATGGCGGAAGGCAGGCGGAAGCCCCAGTTGACCAGCGATTGTTTGCGGGCGCGGTCGCCGCCCCACATTCCGCGCACTTGCGGCAGGGTCACGTGGCTTTCATCCACGATCATGAGGTAGTCGTCGGGAAAATAGTCGAGCAGGCAAAAGGGGCGTGACCCCGGCGAGCGGCGGTCGAAAAAACGCGAGTAGTTCTCGATACCGTTGCAATAGCCGAGTTCCTTGATCATTTCCAGGTCAAAAGTGGTTCGCTCCTTGATGCGGCGCGCTTCGGCCAGTCGCCCTTCCCGGATGAAATATTTTTCCTGCTCGGCCAGCTCGTCCTGAATTTCTATCATGATCTGCGCCAGCCGGTCTTTGGGCGCTACATAGAGGTTGGCGGGGAAAATGGCGGCGTTTTCGACGGCTTCTATGCGTTTGCCGGTAGTAATTTCGATGGTTTCCAGGCTCTCCACCTCGTCGCCCCAGAAGGTGACCCGGTACCCCCAGTCTGCATAAGGCAGGTTGATGTCGACCGTGTCGCCCTTGACGCGGAAGGTGCCCCGTGAAAAATCGGTTTCGGTTCGCGAATAAAGGCCGTTCACCAGGTCGTACAGAAACTGGGTGCGCGACAAGGTTTGACCCTTAAACAGGCGGACGATCCCGGTTTTGTAATCATCCGGGTTGCCCATGCCGTAAATGCACGACACAGAGGCGACGATGATGATGTCGCGGCGGCCCGAGAGCAGGGTAGAGGTGGCTTTCAAACGGAGTTTGTCCACCAACTCGTTGATTTGCAGGTCTTTTTCAATATATGTGTCCGTGACGGCGATATAGGCCTCCGGCTGGTAATAGTCGTAGTAGGAGACAAAATACTCCACCGCGTTATCCGGGAAGAAGGACTGAAACTCGCCGTACAACTGAGCGGTCAGCGTTTTGTTGTGGGTCAACACCAGGGTGGGGCGGTTCACCTCGGCAATGACGTTGGCCATGGTGAAGGTTTTGCCGGAGCCGGTGACGCCGAGCAGCACCTGTGCCCGGTCGCCGTGTTGAATACCTGCGACGAGTTGACGAATGGCCTGGGGCTGGTCGCCGGTAGGGCGGTAGTGGGAGGAGAGTTTGAATTGCATGAAGCAGATTTAACGACCTTCAAAACCCCCAAAATTCGGAATAAGTTGCCAATCGGATTTGTTTTTAAAACAATTTTTTTTAAACAAATCCGATTAGCATCTCCCCCGGCGCCAGCGCTATTGCCGTATCAGTTTCGCCCGGCCTTTGATCTCGCCGCCGCTCAGCCATTCCACCAGGTAAACGCCGGCCGGCAGCGCTGCCTTTACTTCGGTCAAGGACCCTGCCGCGCCCTGTTCGAGCACCATTTCACCCAGGGCATTGTACAGCCTAAGGTAATCGCCGGGCAGGCAGGGCGCGTCGATCAGGAAAGCGCCGCGGGTCGGGTTAGGGAAAACATGCAGCCTGTTTGCCGCAAAAACGGGCTGCTCGATACGGCTAGCAATGGAGAGGAAACCCGTGTCCACCGTGTGCCATACCGTGTTGGTGATGACCGGAGGATTGAAGTCAAAGTAGATGCCTGCGCGGTTTTGCAGCACGGTTCCCATCGGAATCCCGGTTTTTTGTTCGATGGAAAACTGTATAAAACCGTGCGAAGCCGCCTCGTTGATATTTGAGTCCGGCAGGGCGATCTGGTTAAAAATAAAGGTCAAAACGCCGTTTTCGGTGAGGTTATAATCGAACGCATGACTTGCAGCGCCGACCCTTACGCTGCCGGCGTCCAGCCAGCTGTCGAGGGTGTCGCGAACCACCACCGTGAAAGCCGTATCGGTGCCCGTATTCTGGAACCGGATGAGGTAGTCCAGCGCCGTGCCCGGCAGGATGTAGTGCTCGTCGCCCACACCGCGCGGTGTGGCAGATTTGTCGTTGGGGTCGTAAGATCCCACCAGTTCGTGGCAATCCCGCGCAGTGGCAGGGCGGCCGTCGGTATTGGGAAATTCGAGCAAAACACCGGGTTGTACGGGGCCGTTGCAGGCCTCTACCCCGACCGAAACCGGCTCGTACAGCGGGTGGTTGGGCTCCTGATCGGCCATGAATCGCAGCGTTGTACCGCTGGCCGGCACGGTGGCCGAGTATTGCTCTTCGGGTAAAAGCGAGGGCAGCGGCGCCTGCATCATGATCACGTGGTCGTCGACCACAACGAAACCCAGGCCCGCGGCGCTTGGTCCGTAGCCGGTGTTGGTCAGGGTGAATTGCACGCTGTCGCCCAGGCAGTTGGCCATGCCCGACAGCGTGGCGCCCGACCAGTTGGCCGGCGGATTGCAAATCGTATCGGGATAAATCGCGGCGCTGACACAGAGGGTTTGCCCCAGTTCGGTCTCGTCGCAATCGGGCGTCACGTTAAAGGTAAATGAACCGCATTCCAGGGCTGCGACAGCACCCACCTGAAAGCTCAGCAGATTGCCGTCGATGCTGTACGGAATGCTGGCGCTGTTGAAATTCAGCTCGTCGGGCAGTTCGACCTGCACCACTACGCTGTCGGCCGTCACGGTGCCGTCGTTGCAATAGTTGATGAAGTAATTGTTCGGGAAACAACGGCGCAGCACGGGCGTCGATACGGACACCCGCATGACCGGGCATTCGATGATCGGGGCGGCTGAAAAATGCTGGGTCAGCGTGGTGGGGCCCGAATCCGGCACCGTCACGCTCACACCGTTCGGACAAACGTTCCAGAGACTGGAAGGCGGTACGACAAAAACCTGCTGTGTACCGGCCGGCAGGCCGAGCGAATAATAGCCTTGCGCGTTGGTGGTGGTGAAATAATCGATGTTGTCGCTGGCATAAACCACCCAGTTGTCGAGCCCGGTTTCACTGGTATCGGCCACGCAATCGTCGTTGTCGTCGAGCCGGACAAAACCTTCCAGGTTACCGGGCAACAGGTTGCCTTCGGCATCGATTTTCATGACAAAAAGATAGTCGTCGAGGCCCTGGTCCGAATTGCCGCCAAGAATAAACCCGTTGTCGGGCGTGGGCGCTCCGCCGACCATAAACGTATAAACGTAGGAATTCAACACGGAATAATTGCGTTTCCAGATCAGGTTGCCTGCAAAGTCGAAACGCGCCAGAAAGGGAATATAATCGCTGCTCCCGTCGCTTTCCCTGCCCATAACCAGAATGCCCTGTGTGGGGCCGGTGACGAGTATTTTGATGCTGGTCGTCACTCTGCTGATCCCCAGCAAATCGTTCAGGTGAAGGCTCCATTCCAGCGCGCCGGCGTCGGAAAACCGTTGCACGTACAGGTGCGGATCGCCGGTCTGCTGATTGGTTTCGCCCCAGCTCACGGTGATGCCGTTGCTGGCGCTCAGGTCGAAATTGAAGGACAAACCGACCGGCAGGGGTTGTGACCAAAGCAGGTTGCCGGCGCCGTCCCTTTTGTAAAGGTTCACGACGGGCGTGCCCGTGCCGCCGGTCTGGTACGTACTGTACACATAAGCGCTGTCGGGAGTGGCCTCCAGGTAAACTTTGGTTATCTCCAGGCCGAGTGGCGCCGGCTCCAGAATATTCCACAACAGTTCGCCGTCCGGGGAAAATTTTGCTGCAAAAAGACGGTGCTCCACCGGCGGCACGAGTTTTTTGGCTTCGCCGATAACCAGAATTTCCCCTGCCGCGTTGGGCCGGGCTTCCATTGGAATGTAGAGCCACTGGGTTGATTTGGGCACCCCCGTAGCCCAGAGGGTGTCGCCGGCTACCGTTCGTTTTACGACCAGAAGCTGGTCTTCGACAAACGTGTTGTTGGAAACGAGCAGCGTATCGTCCCGAAGCCAGTACACGAAGTCCTCATCGGGCAATTGGGCACAATTCGTCTGCCAGCTGAGCTCCTGGCCGTCGAGGTCCAGTTCCTGATACGACAGACAGAAGTTTGGATAACCGTCGAGCGACAGAACGGTATAGCCCGAAGGCGATATGCGAAAACGCGTTTCATCGGGGTCTGCAGCGTGGTTTTTGGTAAAAAAGATCTGACTGTAGCCCGTTGCGAAACTGAAAAGGATCGCCATCAGGGTCAAGATTATACGCGGCGAAAAAGATTCTTTTTTCATGTTCATGTGATTTGACCACAAACATAACTGCCGGGCGGCTTGCTGTTTTTGAACAGAATTTCAGGATTATCGAAACTTAAATTGATTCAATTTTAATAAAAAGACTCATTTTTGGACAAAAAATCATAAAGTAAACAAGCCTGTTTTGATCTGATTATCGAAAATGGATAACCGTTTTTTGTTCCAGATACTCCGCACACTCGACCCTTCCGAGCACGGTGCGGTGCGTCGTTTCCTGCAATCGCCCTTTTACAACCGCCGCGACGATGTGCTCGTCCTGTTCGATTTGCTGGTAAAAACGCCCGAGCCGCCCGGCCGCGAGGCTATTTTCGAACACCTCTACCCCGGCCGTCCCTACCACAATCTGACGCTCAACTATACTTTTTCCTACCTCACCGAGCGGCTCGAACAATACTTCGCGCTGGTGGAGATGCAGCGCGACGGCCTTATGGAACGCCTGTACCGCCTGCGCGCCTTTCGCCGCAGGGGGCTGTCGCAACTCTTCGAACGCGATGCGCAACAGATTGAAAAAGAGCACCTTTCTTCGCCTTTCCGGCATGCGGGCTGGCATTTGTTTCATTATTTGTTGCACAATGAACTGTTCAGCCACCGCATCGTGCAACGTCGCGAAGGGGCGACCAACCTGGCCGCCGTGGGCGAAGCTTTGGGGCAGTTTTTTCTGCTCGACAACCTGCGCTGGACCTGCACGGCCGAATCGCTTCGTTCGGTGGGGGCGGCCGCTTACCAACTGCCTTTGACGGACGCCGTGACGCAATTTGCCGAAACCTCGCCCGACAACCCGGCCCTGGCCCTGCTGTACAACAGCTGGCGCGTGCTGCGCGATTCGGACGACGACAAGGCGTTTCACCTGCTCAATGAACTGCTGAGCCGCCATCCGGCCCTGTTTCCGCCCGCTGAAAGCCGCGATATTCACATGGCGGCAATCAATTTTTGCATCCGGCGGCAGAACCGCGGCGAGCGGGAATTTGCCCGGAAAGCGCTCGACCTCTACCGCTCGGCGCTCGATCGCGGCATCTTGTTCGAAAACGGCGTTTTGCCCGCCTACACCTACAACAACATCCATTTTCTGGCGCAGGTGACGGGCGAAACCACCTGGGCGCAGGATTTCCTCGACCGCTACCGCGAAGCGCTGCCCGCTGCCGAACGCGACAATATCTATCGCTACAACCTTGCTATTTTCTACTACCGCGCCGCCGACTACGGCCGGGCGCTCGAACTGCTGCGCACGCTCGATTTTCCAGAGGTCTTTATGGCGCTCGACGTGCGCCGCATGTTGCTCAAAAGCTACTTCGAGCGGGGAGAATGGCTGTCGCTGGCATCGTTGCTCGACAGTTTCGCGGTATTTATCCGGCGCCAAAAAGCATTGGGTTACCACCGGGAAAGCTACCGCAACCTGATCCGTTTTACCAAAAAACTGGCCCGGCGCGGCGCCGACCGGACCCTTGCGGCCCGGATAAACGCCTGCCCGGCCGTGGCCGAACGGGAATGGCTCCTGAGCAAAGCCAACCGGTAGAAGGTATTTAAAACAAATTCTTTTATTTTTGCCCCGTGCCACTCGATACCGCCATAGAATACCTCAGAGGCGTCGGCCCGCAACGCGCCGAAACGCTGAAAAAGGAATTGGGTATTTTTACGTTTGGCGACCTGCTGTATTATTTTCCTTTCCGATACATCGACCGCACCCGTTTTCACCGTATCCGCGATGCGCAGACGGAGGGTGAGCAAGTGCAATTCCGGGGTATTCTGCGCCGCCTCGAAACCCTGGGCGAAGGCCGGGCGCGCCGCCTGACGGGCACCCTGCGCGATGAAACCGGCGCCATCGAACTCGTGTGGTTCCAGGGTATTCACTGGCTGGAAAAAAACCTGTCGGTCGGCAAGGAGTACATCGTTTTCGGGCGGTTGAGCGAGTTCAACGGGCGGGTCAATATCGCGCACCCGGAGATGGAGGAAGCCAACCAGGAAAACACCCAAAAAGCGCGGCACTTCGACCCCGTGTACCCCAGCACCGACAAACTGGTGCAAAAAGGCCTCGACGCCAAAGGTTTGCGCAAACTGACCCGCACCCTGCTCGACACCCTTTCGGCGGCCGAGCTGCCCGAAACCCTGCCCGATCATCTGTTGCTGGCCTACCGCCTGCATTCGCGCTGGGAGGCCCTGCAAAAAATCCATTTTCCGGAAACCCAGGCAGAACTCGACGCTGCCATGCGCCGGCTGAAATTTGAAGAACTGTTTTTCCTGCAATTGCGGCTTCTACAAATTCGCACCCGCCGGAAAGACGCTTCGCGCGGTTTTGTTTTTGATAAAATAGGCGACTTTTTCAACCGCTTTTACCAGGAAAAACTGCCCTTCGAACTCACTGGCGCGCAAAAACGCGTGGTGCGTGAAATCCGTGCCGACCTGGCTTCCGGCCGTCAGATGAACCGCCTCGTGCAGGGCGATGTGGGGTCGGGCAAAACCGTCGTGGCGCTCATGAGTATGCTTATGGCGCTCGACAATGGTCATCAGGCCTGCCTCATGGCGCCCACGGAAATTCTGGCGCAGCAACATTTTACCAACCTGACCGAATTGCTGGGCGACCTGGGCGTCAACATCGGCTTCCTGACCGGCAATGTGAAGGGGAAAAAACGCGAAGCCATCCTCGCCCAACTGGCCTCCGGCGAAATGCACGCCGTGGTGGGCACCCACGCCCTCATCGAAGACTGGGTGCAATTCCAAAGCCTGGGCATCGCCGTGATCGACGAACAACACCGCTTCGGCGTGGAGCAGCGCGCCAAACTGTGGGCCAAAAACCGGGGCAGCCTGCCGCCCCACGTGCTGGTCATGACCGCCACGCCCATCCCCCGCACCCTGGCCATGACCCTCTACGGCGACCTCGATGTGTCGGTGATCGACGAACTGCCGCCCGGCCGCAAACCCATCGCCACCTCGCACCGCACCGAACACCACCGGCTGCGCGTGCAAGGGTTTATGAAAGAAGAAATCGCCAAAGGCCGGCAAGTGTACGTGGTGTACCCCATGATCGAGGAAACCGAGACCGTGGACCTGCAAAACCTGATGTCGGGTTACGAGGCGCTCAGTCGCGATTTTCCGCAGCCGGAGTACCAGATCAGTATTGTGCACGGCAAAATGAAGGCAGCCGACAAGGATTTTGAAATGCAGCGTTTCCTGCGCCGCGAAACCCAGATCATGATCGCCACCACGGTGATCGAAGTGGGCGTCAACGTGCCCAATGCCTCGGTCATGGTGATCGAAAACGCCGACCGATTCGGCCTTTCCCAGCTCCACCAGTTGCGGGGCCGCGTGGGCCGGGGCGCCGACCAGTCGTTCTGCATCCTCCTGACCGGCTTCAAACTCAGCGCCGACGCCCGTGAGCGCCTGCAAACCATGGTGCAAACCAACGACGGCTTCATCATCGCCGAAGCCGATCTGCGACTGCGCGGCCCCGGCAATATCGAAGGCACCCAACAAAGCGGCATGCTGCATTTCCGCATCGCCGACCTGGCCCGCGACGGACAAATCCTGACGGCGGCGCGCGAAATCGCCCTGAAAATTCTGGAAAAAGACCCCTCCCTGCAACTGCCCGAGCACGCGCGGCTCAAACGACAACTGGATACGGAAACGAAGGACGGGAGGGTGTGGAGCAGGATTTCGTGATGTGGGGTATCACGCAGCGATAACTGTTCGCTGCTGCCGCGTAGCAGCAAATTCCAGCGCGGCTATTAGATATTCTTGTCACAACTCACTCCTCCCTCCGCCGCAACAAATCGGCCACCGAGCGCGGTCGCCGCAGCTTGTCCCAGAAAAACCCGTCGAGTTTTTTCGTATCGCCGCCCGCCTGGTCTATGGGCGAAAACTTGCCCTTGGGCTCGGTGTAGAATTTGACACTTTCCACCTTGTTGTCGCCAAACAGGAGCCGCATTTCGGAGCACTGGGTTTCGTTGACGCCGATGTAGGCGCCTTTGTCGTCGAGGGCGTAATACACCGCCTCGGCATTGCCTTCCACGTACATGTTGTTCACCTGGTTGTCGCGGAAGTAGGCGGTGGTGAAGCGGCCTTTGATCTGGTTGAAGTACTGTTCGTCTTCCGAATTGATGACCAGGGCATTGAGCCGCAGCCAGATGCGGTCGAGCCGTTTGTTGCGCAGCAGCATCTTGATGGTGTCGCCCGAAAACTGCGAGGTGTCGGACCACAAGAGCGGAATTTGCCTGATTTTGAAAAACCAGAAAATCGAGTCGGCCGTGCTGAACGACATGGAATCGCACACGCCCTGTAAATTGTCCTTGAAAATACGCACATCGCGGTAAGCCAGCAGGAGCCTGACGTCGCTGGCCGAATCTGGCTTGTAGGAGGTCAGGGTGTCGGCCGACATGTAGAGCGTGTCGCGGTCGATGAGGGTTTTCATCAGGGGGCGCCCGTCGGGGCCTTCCGGCCCGGAAGAGCCGAACGCGTAGAGGTAATCCGACTGTTTGTTGTAGTCCATGCGCCAGGAAAGCACGGTAAAATCCGCCGCCGTATCCTGCCAGATCACATTGCCCAGGGCAAGGCCTTCGCCCAGCTGGTCGTTGAAGTCGAGCGAGTCGGCTTCGATGATGTTGGGCGGATCGACGATACGCCCCCTGCCGCGCAGCTGGTAGCGTTTGTTGCGGTCGTCGTAGCGGATCTCCGCCCCGGTAATGTCCTGCGTACTGTCGCGGTAGTGGGCATTGCCGCGCAGGACGGCCTGTTCGGTATCGAGGTTGTAGCGGATCACGTCGGCGGTGACTTCCTTGTTTTTTTCCTCGATGAATGCTTCGCCTTCGAGCACGTATTCCTTGGTAAACCCGTCGTAACGCATCTTTTTGGCGCGGCCGCGCTGGCCTTCCCGTTCGTATTGCGGGTTGACGTCGAACTCGGCAAAATCGTTTTCAAGGTCGTAAAAACCGCCCTCGGTGTACACCTTGCTGTCGTGCTGGGTGATGCGCGTAGGCGCCAGAAAACGCGCTACCTGGGTCTCGGTATTGAACGCCATGGTGTCGGTGCGGACGGTGACGTCGGGGTCGGTGATGAGTACATTGCCCTTGAAAAAGGCTTCGTGCTGGTTGACGAAGTAGTAGCCGTGGCGACTGTTGAGCTGGCTTTTGCCGTTGTCCATCATGGCGCCGCTGTGGTAGGAGGCGATCTTGTTGGCCAGGTCGTAGTGCAGTTTTTCGGTAAAAAGGCGCTGGCGGGCGTTTTCGAGCACGACATTGCCGAAAAGGTCGCTTTGCCGCGTGAGGCCGAAATAGACGACCGAATCGGCGAATACCTTGACCGAATCGCCTTGTTCGAGCACCACATTGCCGCGGAGCACGGCGTCGTCGCCAAACAGAATGGCGGTGTCGCAATAGACGAGGGTGTTCTCCTGGCGGAGGCGTACGTTGCCGCTCAGTTTCTGGCCGTAGGCGCCGCCGCGCAGCTGGAAGTATTCGCCGTACAGGGAGGTTTCGATTTTCAGCTTCCCTGCCGTATCAGCCGGTGAAGCGGCGGTCGGTTGCTGCGCGGCGAGCAACAGCGGCAGCAGTAGCAGGGAGAGGGTGTAGAGTAGTTTTTGCATGTCGACTTTCGGCAACCCTGTAAGGGTTTAAAACCCTTACAGGGTTCTGGGAAACGCGCAAATTTACGCCAAAATTACCCCGGCTTTTCTTCTTCCGGCGGCACATCATCGAGTTCGTCCAGTTCGCGGGCCGGAATTTCGCTTTCCGTGATCTCCTCGCCCAGTTCGGTTTCTTCGGCCGTCAGTTGTTCCGACGGCGCGGCGTATTTCCGGCCCATGCGCAAGGCGCCGAAAATCCACATATAAACGTTGGCGACCCAGGTTTTGTCCACCAAAAAGGTTAAAATTGTGGTAAAAAGGGTGGTGCAGAGGATGATGGAAAACACGATCGACTGGATCAGGTCGCCGCCCGGCACCCCTTGTTGCGCCGGCAACGAGGCCAGCACGGCAGCGCCCAGGCCCTTGGGTATCATGGCCGCGGCAAAGGCGGCGTCTTTGCGCGGGGTGCTGCGCGGCATGGAAATCCGCACGATCGGGATACGAATGACAAACAGGGCCCCGGTGATGATGGCGCCCAGGGCCATCGGCCACCAGTCGTTGAGCCGAACGGAAATACCGATATAGACGAAGAAAAAGGTGCGCAACAGGAATACGGCCTCCGAAAAGAAGGCGCGTTCGTTGTCGTTGAGCGTGATGGGCTTGCGCGACAACACATTGCGCATAATGGGCGGCCCCAGCACGTCCATGTTGCCCAGGGTAATGCCGAAGGCCAGGGCTGCAATCGGCCCCGAATAGTTCAGCAATTCGACCACCCCGTAGATGATAAATACAAAAGCGGGTGTGGTGAACACCGTGTTTTGCAGCAATCGCATGCGGCGCAACAATATGCTCCACAAAAACGCTCCAGAAATACCGAGCATGGCCGCCAGGATAAAAGCGGCGATCATTTGCCCGGTGACGAAGGCCACGTCCACCTTGCCGATTTTGTAGGCCGTCAGCAGGGTGAGCGGCACGGCCAGCGTGAAAACGTCGGAGAACGCCGATTCGAGCACCAGAATAGTGCTGGTGCGCTCGGTCATGGGGAAACGCCTGGCCAGTGTGGTCACCACCGCCGACGACGTGCCGCCGACAATACTGCCCAGCATCAGTGCGCGCAACAAACCCAGGTCGGTATAGAAATATGCGATGCTGCCGGCAACCATACAGGTGCCGATGAAGTTATATGTCGTAATCTTGGCCGTACCGCTGAGCGAATGGATCAGCGGTTCGAGCCGTTGGTCGATCCCGCTTTCAAACAGGATAAACACCAGGGTGATGGTGGTAAACACCGGCCCTACGGCCCCGAAGTTTTCAGGCCGCACCACGCCGCCTACCGGGCCCAGCAGCAAACCGATGGTGAACAACCAAAGGACATCCGGTATCTTCGTCCGGATAAACAGCGAAGCGAAATAGTGCGACAAAAAGATCGTGATGCCGACAAATACAATGGTAAGCGCAGTAGGCATGGAAGGGAGTTTTTAACAATCGGGAAATGGGTGTACGGATTATTTTATCATGCAAAAAAGGTCAAAAAGATTGGATTCACAAGTTAATTCTCCGGTGCTCCTTTTCGACGGCGTGTGCAACCTCTGCAACGGCGCCGTGCAATGGGTTTTACTGCGCGACCGGCGCGGTATTTTCCGCTTCGCCGCCCTGCAGTCGGAAACCGGCCAGGTCATGCTTCAGCGCCTGGGCTTCTCGGCCGAAGCGTTTAACACCGTGGTGCTGGTCGATGGCGACCGTGTGTACACGCGCTCCGATGCGGCGCTTGAAGTCGTGCGCCGTGTGGGCGGCCTGTGGCCGGTTTTGTATGTTTTTAAAATTGTACCGCGCCCCATCCGCGACGCGGTGTACAACTGGGTGGCAAGCAACCGATACCGCTGGTTTGGGCGTCAGGAACAATGTATGCTGCCAAGAGCAGAATGGAAAAGCCGGTTTGTGTGAAAAACCCCTTATCCATCCAACAATCACTTACTTTTACCCTTAAAATGGATTGTACATGAAAACAAGACGGCTCTATCTCCGCGCCGGCCTCGCCGTTCTGGCCGCGGCACTCCTCATTTATTACTGCAAAAACTGCGTGGGCCATGCCGGTCAGCCCACGGGTTATGCCGGCGACCGCTACGGCGACACCCTGAACATCCGCATTGAAGCGCCCGCCAACGTACTCAATCCTTACCTCGTCCAGTCGGGCTATCCCCGCTACGTGGCCGCCCAGATTTTTCAGAACCTCGGCATCGTCGATCCCGAATCGATGGAACTCAAGCCGCTGATCTGCAAGTCGATCCCCTCTGCCCGCAACATAACCGACGGCCCGTACAAGGGCGCGCTGGCCTACGATTTCGAGATACTGCCCGAAGCAGTCTGGGACAATGGCACGCCTGTGACCGGCAACGACCTCGTGTTCACTTTCAAAGTCCAACTCGACCCCTTGATGCCCCTGCATAATTTCAGCGGTTATATCGAGGATTTGCAAAACATCGAGGTGGACCCTGCCAATCCGAAAAAATTTACCGTTTACTTCCGCAAATACTACATCCTGGCCGTCGAAACACTTTGCCAGACGCCTATTTTACCAGCCTACAACTACGATCCGCAAAACCTGCTGGCCGATATCCCGCTCACCGACCTGCTCGACCAAAACAAGGCCAAAACCCTGGCCGGCAGCAATGCCAACCTGAAAAAATTCACGGAAGACTTTCAAACGGCCCGCTACACGACCGATCCGACCGGCATTATCGGCAGCGGCCCGTACCGCCCGCTGATCATCAGCAACGAACAAACCGTACTGGTCAGAAAAAGCGACTGGTGGGGCGACAAGGTCAAAGGCAATCCCCTGCTGGCCGCTTACCCGGCCCGCTTGGTGTACAGATACCAGAAAGACGAAGGCCTGATCGAAAATATGCTGCGCACCGGCGACCTCGACGTGGTGCTGACCATGAGCCCGGCCAAGTTCCTCGAACTGAAAAAAGACTCTTTCCTGGCAGCCAACTACAACTTTGAAACCCGCCTCAGCTTCCAGTATAACCGCTGGCTGTTCAATGTCCGCAACCCCAAACTTGCCGACGTCAGGGTGCGCCAGGCGCTGGCCCACGTGGTCGATTACGATTACCTGCTCAATACCGTGCAACAAGGCATGGGCACCCGGATCGTCAGCCCGATCAACCCGTCCAAGCCTTATTACGCCAAAAATATCGTTCCCTACGACTACAATATCCAGAAGGCCAAAAGCCTGCTCGCCGAGGCTGGCTGGACCGATACCGACAACGACGGCATCGTCGACAAGGACCTGAACGGCGTAAAAACACCCCTGAGCATCGACGTAGTAGCCACCACATCGAGCCCGGTAACCGCCCAGATTGCGTCGAGCATCGAACAAACAGCCCGCGCTGCCGGCGTCAAGATCAACATCGTGCCGCTGGGCCTTCAGGAGCTGAGCGAAGAAACCCGTGCCGGGCGCTTTGAAGCGGCTTTGTACGGCCTCGGACAATTCCCCGGCCTCAATGATTTTTACCAAAATTACCACTCCAAAAGCCTCAGCCCGGCGGGCGATAACCGCGGCGGCTTCGCCAATCCCGAATTCGACCGGCTTACCGATGAAATTCGCGGCACTTCCGACGAGGCCAAACGCAACGAATTGTACATCCAGGCCCAGCAAATGCTGCACGATCAGGTTCCGGAAGTGTTCCTTTACGCACCGGAACAGCGCTATATCGGCTCCAAACGCTTCAAGTGCGTGTTTTCCTCCAACCGCCCCGGCTATTACGAGCCCTTGTTCCAACTGGTCAACCCCGTGACCCCGGCGCCCGGGAAAAAATAAACCCGATCATTTTTTACGACCAATCATATTATCTGACCAATGGCATTTGAAGTAGAGGGAAAACTGTACCGCATTTTCCCGACGGAACAAAAAACGGCCAGCTTTCAGGCACGCGAATTCGTGCTGGAAGTACCCGACGGCAACTATCCGCAATACGTAAAATTTCAGGTTGTGCAGGACAAATGCTCCCTGCTCGACCAATACAAGGAAGGCGAACGCCTGAAGGTTTCGTTCGACTTGCGCGGCCGCGAATGGCAGGGTAAATTTTTTACCAGCCTCAACGCCTGGCGCATCGACCGGGCCGGCAGTGCCGACGCACCGGCAGCCCAGGGCGGCGGTGGCGAGGAATTTTTTCCCCCCGATCCCTTCCCGAATTACAACGACGCGCCGCAGTCGACGAATACCTCGCACGACGACCTGCCGTTTTGATTCGACAGCAGGCAATGGGCAGTTTTTGGCTGCCCACTGCCTGCTATTTTATCCATTGCCGCTGCACCATGCTCCGCACGCTATTCGTTTTTCTGGCCATGTCCGTCGCGGCGCTCCTCGGCGCGCAGCAACAGCATTTGTCGGGGGTGAGCAGCCGCTGGAGCGATTCGTTTGTGGAATGGGAAATTTACGCGGTCAGCGCCGATACCAGTGCGGCGGAAGAAGACGAAGAGTCAGACTACCCGGACGAAGAAACCGTGGGCGAACTCAAACTGCGCTGGCTCAATCTGCGCGACGACTGGACCGACTGGGACTTTCAGTACGGCGAATTGCGCGGCACCATCCGCCAAAAGTGGAAAGACGACCTGAATCAATGGGAACTCCGCACGTACAACGGCGACGTGATTACCATGCGCACGGCATGGGCCAATGATTTTAAAGAATGGCGCGTCACCGACAACAGCATGTCGCTCAACCTGCGCAGCCGCTGGACCAATCAGCTGGACGAATGGCTCGTCGACGACCCCAACCGGGGGCGGTTTTACCTCTACACCCTGCGCGAACGCGACCCCAGAGACTGGGCGATCGAAGACAATCTCGATGAGTCGGTCACACCGGCCATGAAAATGGCCCTGATCTTTCTGACGGTGTTTAACGGATCGCCGAAAATGTGAGAGCGGCCGCGTGTCGGTGAGCCGGGCAGACTAAACCGCTTTGGTTGCTGCTTCATCAACCTTCCCTTCAATAAAATACATATCCACCAGTCCTTTGTTGTGCACTTCCTTTTTGCCGCGGTAAGAAGTGGTGAACAGATGCCCGACGGCGTCGCGGGTGGCGGTAGAGATATTGATGCGGCTGGGTTCGCCGAGCTCTTCAAGGCGGGAGGCCAGGTTGACGGCGTCGCCCCAGATGTCGTAGGCAAACTTGTTTTTGCCGACGACGCCTGCGATGACAGGGCCGGTGTGAATCCCGATACGCATTTGGCGGAAAATGGCCCTGGGGTTGTTTCGGTTGCGTTGGTCGAGCCAGTCCAGCATCTCCAGCGCGGCCTTCACGGCGTCTTCGGCGTGGGTGTCGTTGGGCACGGGCAAGCCGCCTGCGCACATGTAGGCATCGCCGATGGTTTTGATCTTTTCGAGGCGGTTTTTATCACAAATTTCGTCGAAAGCCAGAAAACATTCGTTGAGCTCGGCGATGAGCACTTCTGGCGACAACTGGGCGGAAAGACTCGTGAAATTGATAAAATCGGTGAATAAAACCGTGGCCGCCGGATAAAACTGGGGGGTAGCTTCGCCATGCGCCTTCAGGTCGGCGGCAATTTCTTCGGGCAGGATATTGAGCAGCAACTGGTCGCTTTTGCGCCGTTCCTGTTCGATCTGGTCGCGCTGCGCTTCGATCTTGCGGTTTTGCAGGGCGAGGCGCTGGCTGGCTCGCCGCGCGTACAGCCAGCTGATGCCGAGCAGGGCGAGAATGACGAGGGCAAAGCCGCCGACGCCATAAGCAAAGCGCAGGCGCTCGAGGTTTTTACTGGCGGTCAGCGTGGCGATACTTTTGTCGCGCAGGGCGACTTCCAGTTCCTGGGCCTGTTTGGCTTTGATGAGGCTGTCGGCAAGATTATTGGCGCGTTCCTGTTCCTGCGACTGAAGGTAGCGGGCCATTTGTTCTTTCTGTTCGGCGTCGAGTCGGCGAAGGCGGAGTTCCTGGCGGGCGCGCAATACGAGCAGGGTTTGCTCGCGCAATTTGGCATCGTTCAGTTCCTTGTCTTTCATGGCCTGGCGCATTTCGTCTTCCCGGCGCTGGGTTTCGAAAGCGAGTTGCTGGTTTTGCTCGGCCAGGCGGCTCTGGAGTTCGGTTTCCTTGATTTTTTGCTGGCTGATCATCAGTTTGTACTTGCTTTCGGCGTCTTTCAGCGAGCGCGTCAGCTGTACGAGGTTGTTGAGTTTGGCTTTTTCCTCAAAACTGATCTGGTTGAGCAGGGCAAGGTATTCCTTGTAGTAGTTGAAGGCTTTTTCAAAATCATACAGCCCGTAGTAAATGTCGGCGGCGGTATGGTATGCCTCGGCGAGTACGTCGATCTGTTTGGTTTCGCGGGCGGCCTGAATGGCGATTTCGTTGTGCTGCAGGGCGTTGTAAAGGTCGTTGTTGCTGAAATACACCCCGGTAATCAGGTGTTCGAGGCTGGCCTGCGCCCGGCGATCCTTGTTGCGCAGCACGATGTCGCGGGCGCGCAGCAAATATTCAAGCCCTTCTCGGGTCTTGCCGGTATTGTGCAGGGCGATGCCCAGATTGGCGTAGAGCACCTCGGGTTGCTCGCAATTGACGTAGTCGCATTGCAGCTCGGCTTTTCGGAAATAATAGAGCGCCTTGTCGTAATCGTTGAGCAGGACGTACTGCTTGCCCAGGTTGTTGTAAGAAGTGGCTTTGGCGGCCGGCGAGCCGAAACGGTCGAGTATTTCGTCGATGCCGATGTAATAATAAAGGGCTTTGGACGGAAGGTTGTTCTGGTTGTACACATCGGCCAGTTTCTGGTAGATCTGCACCAGTTTGGTGTTGTTGCCGTCGGTGCGGTAATTGACGATCAGGTCGCGGTACATGATTTCCGCGCTGTCGAAACGCATATCGTACAGGTAGGTGTCGGCGGCTTTTTCCGTAATGGAATAATTGTCGGGCTGAATGCCCAGCGCTTTCAGGTAATACTGCCGCGCATTGCCATATATTTTTTCCCGAAAATATAGGTCGCCCAGTACGGTGCAGGCCGTAAACAGGAGAGCACTGTTGTTGGTCAGGGTTGCTTTTTCTTCTACATCGAGGTAGTAGCGCAGGGCTTCCTCCGTTCGGTTGTTGCGCGCGCAGATGTCGCCCAGCAGGAGCAGCGAGCGGATGACCCCGCCCTCGTAGTTGACCTGCCGGGCCAGGTCGTAACTCTGTCGGGCCAGATTCTCGGCATCGGCGTCCTTTTTTGCTGCGCGGGCCTGGGTGAGCAGGTGATCCACCTGCCCGGTCGTATGCTCGAAATCGTCGGAAGGCTGCGCATGGAGCACGCCGCACAGCAACCAGAGGGGCAATATGAGGAGAAAGGTTTTGATCGGAAAAAAATTGTCAGCCGCCAGGCACAGGCCGTTGCGGCTGACAAAGTTGCAAAGGTTTCCTCAATCCTCGTCCGGAAATGTAGCGCAGTGCGTCAAGAGGCCTTTTTTTCCTGCTGATATACCCGCCAGGAGTAGAACACCGTGGCCAGACAAACCACCAGAATGGGCAGGGCGATGGCCCAGACCAGCGCCTGGACGGGGAAAATCAGGGCCATCAGGATCGTGGCGATTCCGGCTATGAAAAACAGGCGGGCGCCCATTTGATGGGTTTTGCGCCATACCGTGGGGCTTTCGAGCGTCCAGGGCGTGCGGATGCCTACAAAATAATTGGGTTTGAGGACGCCCATGTAGTTGCCTATGCCGGCAAACAAGCCGCCCATGACAATCGCAAGGATGCGGACGGGATTCGCACCCGTGTGGGTGGCCGAATAGACAATGACGCAACAAATCGCCGCCAGCCCGAGGGCGATCACCAGTCGGAGGCGCTGAAATGCGTCGGGGAATTTGTCAAAATTCTGCTTGGGGTCCAGGGTCGGCAAAAACTGGATCAGTACATTGGTCGGCAGCGTGACAAAGGCCATGATCACGAAAAGACTGCCTTTGGAAGAGTAATCGTCGGGCTCCCCTGCCGCGTTGAAGTGGGTCGGCACCTCGGGCGGCAATTGCCCCCAGATCACTGCCAGGTAAACAAAAGGAATGGCCGCGATGGCCCAGATCAGGATTTCAAGTGCAGGATTCTTTTTCATAAGTCAGGATTTTTTAAACTGTGAAAGCCAGGCGATGATCTCATCCAGTACGCTCATATTCAAAGCGTAATAAATAAACTGTCCGCGCCGGTAACTGCTCACCAGATCGGCCTGGCGAAGCAGGTCGAGGTGGTGCGAAATACTGGGTTTGGTCATGTCGAAACGATCGGCAATCTCGCCGGCCGTCAGGTCGCCGCCGCGCAACATCTCCAGGATGGTGCGCCGGGTCGGGTCGTTCAGGGCTTTAAAAAGTAAATTCATGACCTTTAATTCAGTATTTAGGCAAATGTCTAAATGTTGCATACAAAACTTGACTTTTCCCGACAGAAAATGCGGAAAAGTCGATAGACAAACCGGAAAACGATGTTGAAAAAATAATAAACGACGCCACGCTGACCCGGCCGATGGCCTTACCGGCCTTTGTGTTCCTGTTGTTTTTGCAGGGCCGAATCGAGAAAACTTTCCAGCGCGCTCCGGCTGATGAGGCGGCTGACGACCCTGCGCCGGCTGTCAACCGCGATAAGGGTAGGGGTGCTGGGCGCCGGAAACTGTCTGGCGATTTCGGCGCGCTGTTCCTGCGGAATAAATACGTTGATCCAGGGGCTGGGGTTTTGTTGTAAAAACGCCTGCCAGTCTTCTTTCGACTTGTCGTTCGACAAGGCAAACACTTCCACCCCCAACGGATGGTATTTGGCATAGATGCGGGCCAACTCGGGCTCGAACTCGCGGCAATGCGAACAGGTGCTGCGCCAGAACAGCAACAGCGTTATGTTGTATCGGGGGCAGATTTGGCTCAGGGCCACGTTTTTTTCGTCCATACCGGGCAAGGCGAGGTCCGGCACGGTATTGCCCGGCGCGCAGACTTTCAGGGCAACCAGCAGGTTCCGGGTGTAGTCGGGCAACGGATTTTCGTCGGAGCAATCGGGCGTGTACCAGTTCAACAGGTAATTCAGGCCGCCTTCCTGCTTGGCATCCATCATGCGGTCGAGCAGGAACCTGAACAGGAAGCCGTCCACGGCATCGCTACCGTTTCGGCGCGACATGATGCCCTCGATGTAAGCCTGGCTTCCCGCGTCGTCGCGGCTGAAATAATTGTAATACCGGTTCAACGCTTTCAGAAAAGCATTGTGATAGAGGATGTTATCGTGATGAAACGGTATTTTATCCAGGTCGTAGGCCCTGGCGAACTCATTGGCTGTCATTTTTTTTACTTCGGGGGAACTGATGTAATCGGCGGCAGCGGGCTGAAAGAGCAACAGTGCAATGTCGGCGATCAGGGTTCGTGGGTAGCGGGCCGCCGTTTCGAGGCAAAGGCGGTTGAGCGCGGTCAGGGCCTCATCGGCCTGTGCCATTGTAGCGCTGCTGTCGCGCAGCTGATTGAGCCTGTCCCGGGCATCCGTCAGGGCGGCGTAAAGGGTATTGACCGGCGATTCGGGCAGGCGGGCCGCTTGCCCGTTCATATCCCTGTAATCCAGTTTGAAGCGCAGCGTGTTATCCGCCATAGCAGAGTCGGCAACGACGAAATCACACCAGATTTTTGCCTGACCGAATACGCGCAGCCGGAACTGCCCGGGGTGTACGGCGTCGAGCGTGGCGGAAAAAGCGTTGTCGGCATCTACCGGAATGATTTGCACCTGTTGCCATTGGTCCATCACCCAGGCTTCGAGGGCGAGCCGTCGCGGGCCGTTCAGCGGAATATTCGCGATGGCGCCGCCGAGCGCGAGGGCTGGCGCCGGTCGGGCAGCCGCAGCATGGATGGTTGCGATCAGCAGGAAAAACGGTAGGGCGATGCGTGGCATGGGAGAAAAATGACGTGTGTGGATGGGTCGGAAACAGCCTGAAAAATATCCATTGCAGGGCGAATTATTCCAGGTTTTTTGGATCGATTTATGGGCGATGCCGCGATGCGGCACAGGACAGGTTCGGCGCCCGGGATTTCATTTGCCAAGACTCCCGAGGTGATGCACAAAACCCGGCTGCCGCATCGCGGCGCCATGCTGTTGACAACCACAATCTGCAAGATCGGAGCGAACCGCCAAGGGTTCGCCATGCCAAAATGCAGTGTCAGTTGCCGAAACGGTGGCGCATGGCCCTGAAGTACACAATCGGGAAAATAAGCAGGGTGAAAACCGTTGCCGTCACGAGGCCGCCGATGATCACGACGGCCAGCGGTTTTTGGCTTTCCGACCCGATACCAGTGCTCAGTGCGGCCGGCAGCAAACCGATGGCGGCCATGAGCGCCGTCATGATGACGGGGCGCGTTCGCTGCCTGACAGCCTCTCGGACGGCCTGACTGATGTCTTCAAACAACAAACCCTGCTTGTGGAATTCGCCGATCAGAATGACGCCGTTCTGGATGCAGATGCCGAACAGGGCGATGAACCCGACGCCGGCCGATATGCCGAAATTGATCCCGGTGAGGTGCAATGCCAGGATGCCGCCGACGAGCGCGAAGGGCACATTGACCAACACATAGCCGGCATCCTTGGCATCGCCGAACATGATAAACAGCAACACGAAAATCAGTCCCAGGCTGACAGGGACCACCTGTGCCAGCCGTCTGGTGGCGCGCACCTGATTTTCAAATTCCCCGGCCCAGGTGATGTTGTATCCTTCGGGCAGCCGGATGGTATTTACTTTTTCCTGCGCTTCGGCAATGGTGCTGCCCAGGTCGCGGTCGCGGACGGTGAATTTTACCCCGATAAAACGTTTGGTATTGTCGCGGTAAATGAATGCGGGGCCGGTTTCGGTCCTGATTTCGGCGATCTCCTTGAGCGGAATACGTCCTCCTTTGATGGTCGGGATAAACAGCCGCAGCAGGTCTTCTTCGTCTTTGCGGTACGCCTTGTCGAAGCGGATGCGCAGGTCGAATTTGCGTTCGCCTTCGTATTTGACCGTGGCGGTTTTGCCACCGATGGCCATTTCGATCACGGAAAGGGCATCGGCCTTGGTGACGCCGTAGATGGCCATTTTTTCTTCGTCGAGCACGACGCTCATTTCCGGCTGGCCCAGGTTGCGCAGGATGCCGATGTCTTTCACCCCGGGCACGTTCTGTATTTTGCCCAGCACCACGTCAGCCAGCGAATCGAGCATGTCGAGGTCGGGCCCGATGATCTTGACGGCGTTGTTGGCATTCATGCCGGCTACGGCCTCCTGCACATTGTCGATAATGGGCTGGGAGTAATTAAAATTGATTCCCTGGAAATTTTTCAAACGCTGGTCCATGGCTTCCACCAGATCGCTCATGCTGCGTTTCCATTCTTTCTTGGGTTTGAGATTGACCTGCATCTGAACGTAGTAGAACCCGCTGGGGTCGGTGCCGTCGTTGGAGCGGCCTGCCTGCGAAAGCACGCCATTGACTTCCGGAAATTCCATCAGCGCCTTGCGCAGTTCGGCGGTGGTTTTTACCGTTTCGGGCAGGGTAGTGCTCATGGGGAGTTTGGCTTCCACCCACAATGCGCCTTCGTTGAGCGCGGGTAAAAATTCGGTGCCGAGCCAGCGGGTAGAGAAGAGCGTCAGGCAAAGGATGCCTGTTGCGACGCCAAGACTCAGTCTTTTGTGCGCAAAGAGCACATTAAAACCCGCTTCCACAATCCTGTTAAAAAAGTTGACCACCGGATTGTGTCTCTCCCGCACATTCCTGCGTAGCAGGATGGAGGTCAGGACGGGCACGAGCGTCAGGGTAAACAACAGGGCGCCCAGCAGCGCGAACCCCAGGGTGTAGGCCAGCGGCGAGAACATTTTGCCCTCCACTTTTTGAAAAGAAAAGATGGGCAACAGTGCGGAGATGATGATGAGTTTTGAAAAAAACACGGCTTTGCCCATCTCGGTACCGGTTTTTCGAATCAGGCCCAGCTTGGCCAGGCGGTTGAATTTCTCCATGCCGGCCTGGTGCGCGCGGTGGTCGAGCGCGACAAAAAGCCCTTCCACCATCACCACCGCGCCGTCGATGATGATCCCGAAATCGACAGCGCCGAGCGACAAGAGGTTGGCGCTCATGCCTTTCAGCCTGAGGCAGAAAAAGGCAAACAGCAGCGCCAGCGGGATGACCAGGGAGACGATCAGCGTCGTTCGCCAGTCCGCCATGAACAGGAATACAATGACGGTGACCAACACGATGCCTTCGACCAGGTTGTGCAACACGGTTTCCGTGCAATAGTGCATGAGATTGTCGCGGTCGTAGAAGGTTTCCATCTTCACGTCGGAGGGGAGGCCCCTGGCGTTCAACTCGCCGATTTTGGCTTTCAACCGGGTGAGCACCTCGCTGGGGTTTTCGCCTTTTCGCATCACGACGATGCCTTCCACCACGTCGTCGTTGTCGTTGAGGCCAGCCTGGCCTACCCTCGGCGCGCTGCTTTCGCGCACTTCGGCCACGTTTTTGACCAAAACAGGGTTGCCATTGAAATTATCGACGATGGTGTTCTCGATCTCGCCGACGGAGCCCAGCAGGCCGATCCCCCTTACCACGTAGGCCTGGCCGTTTTTCTCGATCACATCGCCGCCCACGTTGAGGTTGGCTTTGCCCACGGCATCGAAAATCTCCAGCGGCGTCATGTTGTATTGCTGCGCCTGGATGGGATTTACGGCGATCTCGTAGATTTTTTCCTGACCGCCGAAAGCCACCACGTCGGCTACGCCTGGTACGGCGCGCAGCTGACGGTCGATCACCCAGTTCTGGATGGTCAGCAGGTCGCGGGAATCGCGGTCGGGGCTGCGCAATACGTATCGGAAAATTTCGCCCGTCGGGCCGTAAGGCGGTTGCACGTCGGGCTCCACATTGTCGGGCAGGCTCACGTTGCGCAGTTGGTTGTTGACCTGCTGGCGCGCGAAGGCGTCATCGACGTCGTCGTCGAAAATGATTTTGATGACCGACAGCCCGAACATTGTAATGCTGCGCACGCTGGTTTTGCGCTGTACAGGATTCATGGCGATTTCGATGGGGGTGCTGACGAAACGCTCCACCTCTTCGGCGCTGCGCCCTTCCCATTGACTGACGATGATGATTTGCGTATTGGTGACGTCGGGGAAAGCCTCGATGGGAATGTTCAGGTAGCTCGTCACGCCTGCGATGACCAGCGCTATCACCCAAAAGAAGGTGAAGAATTTGTTTTTCAGAGAAAAACCGATGATGTTTTTGATGAATTTAAGCATGGCTGTTAATCGTTCAGGGCGTCATAAATCAGCAGGCCGTTTTTGGCAATGATTTTTTCTCCGGGCTGCAAACCGCTTTCGAGGAAGGTCTTGTCGCCGAGCTGGCTCCAGGTTTTTACCTGCCGCGTTTCAATGTCGTTGCGGTTTCGGAATACCATCACCCAGTTTTTCCCCTTGTCAAAAATGAGGGCGGAAGAAGGAATGGCCACGAGCTGGCGATTTTCGGGATAGCGCAGGTTGATGGTGGCGTTCATTTCGGGTTTCAGTTTGAAATCGGGATTGGGAATGCACACGCGCGCTTTCATGGCCTTGGTGTCGGGGTCGATGGCGTTGAACACCTTATCGACCTTGCCCTGATACACCTGGTCGGGGAAGCTGAGGGTGCGCACCTCCGCGGGGCAGTCCAGTTTTATTTTCGGTATGTCGCTTTCATTTACATTGGCCAGGGCCCATACTTCGTTGATCTCCGCGATGGTGAAAATCGGTTCAGTGCGGTCGGAGCGGAGTTGTTCGTTCTGGTTGATGTCTTTGGCGACGATAAAGCCGCTCATGGGCGCCGTGATGTTGTAAATGGAGCCTTGTTTAAGGCTGTATATCTCGTACAGTTCGTTGACGCGATCGAGCTCGGCCCGGGCTTTTTCCACTTCGCGTTCTGCGGAGCTGACTTCTTTTTCGGGCAGGAGTTTGCCGGCAAACATGTCGCGGGCTACCTGGAGGTTTTTTTCGGCGGTTGCCAGGTCGTTCATGGCATCCAGTTTTTCTTTCTGGAAGCCGGCTACTTCGCCGCTTCGCACGACCGCCAGCAGCTGGCCGCGTTGCACGTAATCGCCCAGTTCGACATTGATTCTGACTACGTTGCCGCCCACGATCGGGTACACCTGGGCTATCTTGTTGTTGTCGGCCGCGATTTTCCCGAAGAGGCGGAGTTCGGTCACCACTTGTTCATTTTTGGCTTCATAGAGCGGGCAACGCGCCATCATGGTGTCGCTCATGGTGAAAGAGAAGGCTTGTTCGGCTTCTGTATCCGTTTTTTCCTTGTTGCAGGAAGCGGTGAGCAGTAAAAGCAAAAAGAGGCCGGGTAGGACAAGGGAGAGATTTTTCATTTTTGGAACAATTCTTTTGCAGTCAGGTAATTAAGCGTTTCCCCGGCGGTAGCCAGTTGCTGACGGGCGCCCGATACGGTATCCAGGGCGTCGTTGTAGGCCTGGAAGAAGTCGAGGAACTCGATGAGGTTGATGTTGCCGCGCCGGAAATTGTCGCTCATGCCTTTCAGCACGACTTCGTAATCCTGGTCGAAAGTGCGCAGCATGGTATTGTATTCGGCGAGCGTTTGCTGGTAGGCTCGGTTGGCGTTGGCGATCTCGACACTGATATTGTTCAGCAGGGCATCGCTGTTATTCCGGGCAATCGATTCACCGATTTTTGCCGTCTGGATATTCCCCTGGTTGCGGTTCCACAAAGGCAAGGGGAGAGAAGCACCGAGATTGATCTGGTGATTGAATGCGCCGCCGCGCTGGTCGTAGGAAGCGCTGAGCGTCAGGTCGGGGCGGGCCAGGCTTTGCTGGTAACGTGTATTTTGTGCGGCCAGCGTCTCGTTTTGCCGGGCCAGAAGAATATCGGGGCGCCCGGCCAGGGCCAGATTCAGCAGGGTGGAATCCTGAAAATTTTGTTGCGTATAGCGCTCGTACGACAGGCTGAGCGGCGCAGGCAGGATGTAGGCACTGGTGCGCAACAGGGTTTGCAGCGTAGTTTGTTCGGCAAAATGCTCCTGGTACAACTGTGCGCGTGTGTTCAGCAGATCGAGGTATTCGGATTTCAGGCGGGCCAGGTCTTTCAGGGCGACGTTGCCTTTTTGCGACTGTTCATCGTAGGCGTCGATCAGCGACTGCAGCAGGGTCATCTGGCGGGTGTAGCGGTCGATGAGAAAACGCTGGCGGTCGAGCGCGAAATAGCTCTTGTGCAATTGAAAACGCAGCTCGCGGACGAGGTCTTCAAGCGTCAGTTCGGCGATGGCGACATTGCTGCGGGCCAGGTCGATTTGAGCGCGCCTTTTGCCGCCCAGCAGGATGAGTTGATTGATTTCCAGCGCTTTTTCGCCGCTTTCGCCGACATGGAACACGCGTTCATTTTGCGGATCGACGGCGTTGAAATCGATGCTGAATTCCGGATTGGGGTACAGGCGCGCCTGTATCATCTGGGCGCTTTGCGCTTTCACGTCGAGCGCTGCCGCCAACAGGCGGTAGTTGTTTCGAAGAAACATACTGTCGGCTTGAGCCAGGCTGATCTGGAGGGTATCGCCGGCACGAAGCAGGCCGGCAAACAGCAGGGGCAGGAAGAGCAAAAACTTACTTTTCATGCCGCAAAGGAGCCCTGATCGGGCTTAAGAACACCTTAATACGGATAAAAAAGCCCTGAAAGAGGTTTTTTTAAACATTCAGGCGAGCGGCAGGGTCAGGGCAAACTGGTTGCTTCCCTCGGCGGTAATATCGTAACGAACCGTGCCGCCGTGCAAACCTGTGACGCGCTGCACCAGTACCAGCCCGATGCCGAATCCCTTGTGCCCGCGGCTGTTGGCGCCCCTGAAAAAATGCCGGAACAACAACGCGCGCTCTTCCGCCGGCAAGGTGGGGCCGTCGTTGGTGACCGACACGCACAGGCCGCCGGCTACGGGCGCGATCGCCACCACGGGCGTCTTTCTGTCGTGGTACAACCAGGCATTTTTTAACAGGTTTTGAAAAGCCGTTTTCAGCAGGTTCCGGTTGGAATGGACGATCAACTGCCTTTCGTCGGTAATGTTTTTGTCGAGTATGATTTCAAAATGCAGGCGCGGAAAGACCTGCTGCAGATCGTCTGTGATCTGAAAAATCATGTCGTCGATGCGTACCTGTTCATTCAGAGGAAAGGGCTGCCCCGATTCGCTGCGCGAAATGTCGAGCAATGCGTCGATGACGCCGGCCAGATCAAGCAAACCGCCCTTCTGCGCTGCGAGCGCGTTCCGCATTTCACGGATACTGTTCGACTGTTCGGCCTGCTCCAGGTTTGACACGAGCACGGCGATTGGGGTTTTCAACTCGTGCGAAACATGGTGAATAAAATGGGTCTGAAACCGTACTGACTGTTCGAGGCGGCCCAGCACCTCATTGAATTTTCGGGCCAGCAGGCGAATTTCCCCGCCTTCGCGCGGCACCCTCAGGCTCTGGTGCAGGGTGTCGATGTCGATGTTGGAAATATCCTGGGTGATTTGTTTCAGCGGGGCGGAAATCTGGCGCGACAGGTAAAAAGACAAGCTGACAATAATCACGAGTGCTGCCAAAAAGGTGAGCAACAGGACGTCTTTCAGGTATTCGCGCTTGCGCAACCCGATGGTGTCGCTCGCTTTTGCAATAATGTAATACTGGTGCCCGTCGCGGGTGAGATAAAGCCCTTTTAGCGAAACGCCTTTTTCATTTTGCTCGGTTTCGGGCCTGTCCTTGCCCAATTGGTTCAAAATGTCTTTCGGGTAATTGATTTTGCCGCTTTGGGCGCTGTTGTAGATGACGTTTTTATGCTCGTCGAAGATGATCAGTTTTTCGTCTTCGGCGTCGTCCATAAAGTTTTCACTGAGTACGTCCTGTCCCAGATGAAAGTTGCCGTCGCTGCTGTCGCGGCGGGCGTATTGGGTAATGGCCATTTGCCCTTCATCTTCGAGCCGCTGCAGGAACTCATCGCGACGGTATTCCTCGAATACAGTGTAAATGACCCACAGGCTGACGCCGATGAAGCAAACGAAGGAAACAGAAAAATAAAGCAGAATGCGGTGGCTAAGTCTCATATACCGGGGCGTCGAGGTAGTAACCGTACCCGATACGGGTTTTGATGAGTTTATCGGGCTTGCCCTTGTCTATTTTATTGCGTAAAAGATTGATAAACACTTCAATCGTATTCGTATTGGCATCAAACTGCCGCCCCCAGATTTCCTTGATGATCTCCGGTTTGGATACGGTATTTCCTTTGGCCCGCGCCAGCAGCAGCAGGATCTGGAATTCACGCGGCGTAAGGTTCAGCGCGGCGCCGTTGAGGTACGCCTGCTTTTGATCTTCCCGGATCTCCAGTTCGCCGACCTGGTATTTTTTGGCATTGCCGCCAGCCGGCGGATTTTTGCGTTTGAGCAATGCGCGGATACGCGCCACGAGTTCCTTGTTAAAAAAAGGCTTGGTAAGGTAGTCGTCGGTGCCTGCTTCGAAACCGTCCAGTTTGTCTTCAAGATTGGAAAACGCGGTCAGCATGAGCAAAGGCGTATGCTGATCGAACTGGCGCAATTCGCGCGCTACTTCGTAGCCGTTTTTCAGGGGAAGGTTGATGTCGAGGACCACACAGTCGAAAGTATCCTGTCGCAGGATTTTTACGGCCATCAGGCCATCGAACGCCTTTTCGACCGAAAATCCCTGGGCGACGAGTTCGGCTTCGATGTTTCGGGAAAGCGAGGGGTCGTCTTCGACCAGTAAAATGCGCATGAGGGAGATGTTGAATCAGGCCGCGAAGTTATTCCGCCCGAAGGCTCGGCGCAATTGTCGGGCGCAGGAGAATGAGAATAAACTGCCGTATGCAGATTGGGCTTTAATGGCAAAATCCTGCGGGCCTGAAACAAAATTTGTCCATGTTGACCGGGTGCCCAAATATTGAGGGCTGGCGCAGGCATTCATCTGCAATTCTCGCTTATGTTTGTTCGCAGATCAACAGCATACTTCCGGGGCTTAAAATTAAAAACGCCTTTTCGGTCCGGATGAGGCCCGGGGGACAAGTTTCAAACAACCAATCGCATGAACGCTTACAAGATTTTCCTCTGGTCGGTGGCAGTGGCCCTTGCCGGCTTTTTATTTGGCCTCGACACGGCCGTGATCTCCGGCGCCGAGCAGGCCATTCAGGCCCAGTGGCAACTCGACGACGTCACGCACGGCCTGGCAGTGGCCATGGCGCTGTGGGGTACCGTGCTCGGCGCCATCCTCGGCGGCTGGCCTTCCGACCGTTTTGGTCGTAAAAAGACCCTTTTTATCATCGGAATTCTGTTTCTGTTTTCGGCCATTGGCTCCGCGGCCGCGTCCAATGTGTATTCATTCATGGTGTTTCGCTTCTGGGGAGGTCTGGCGATCGGGTCTTCTTCCGTGACGGCGCCCTTGTACATCAGCGAAATTGCCCCGCCCCGATTGCGCGGCCGTCTGGTGGCCTTGTTTCAGTTCAACATCGTGTTCGGCATCCTGATGGCCTATGTCGCCAATTATCTCCTGCGCGATGTAGGCGGCCCCGATGCCTGGCGCTGGATGCTGGGCTGGGTGGCCTTGCCCTCCCTGCTGTTTTCCCTGTCGGTACTGACGGTGCCCGAGAGCCCGCGTTGGCTGGTACTGCGCAAAGGCGACGAAGCCGCCGCCCTGGCCGTACTCCGGCGAATCGACCCGGCTGTTGCCGACCAACAACTGGACGATATCAAGGCCAGCCGGCACACCCCCGATGCCAGCGGCAAAAAAGAATCGTTTTTTTCAGCCAAATACCGCTTCCCCATCGTGCTGGCGTTCCTGTTTGCCTTTTTCAACCAGGTGTCGGGCATCAATGCCGTGATCTACTACGCCCCCCGCATCCTGGCCGAAACGGGCATGGGCAAAAGCGCGGCGCTGCTGTCGTCGGCCGGCATCGGGCTCGTCAACCTCGTGTTCACCCTGCTCGGCGTGTCGCTGATCGACCGCATGGGGCGGCGGTTTTTGATGTATATCGGCTCCTGGGGCTACATTTTGTCGCTGTCGATGGTCTCATTCGCCTTTTATTCCGGCGCGGCTTCCAACAGCCTGCTGGTGCCGATTCTGCTTTTTGTCTTCATCGCCTCGCACGCCATCGGGCAGGGCGCGGTCATCTGGGTGTTCATCTCCGAAATTTTCCCCAATGCGGTGCGCTCCTATGGCAACTCGCTCGGCAGCACCACGCATTGGGTATTTGCCGCCCTGATCGCCAATATTTTCCCCTGGCTGGCAGGGCGTTTCGGCGGCGGACCCATCTTCGCCTTCTTTGCCGTGATGATGGTCTTTCAGTTGCTTTTTGTGTGGAAAATGATGCCTGAAACGAAAGGCGTATCGCTCGAAGAACTTGAAAAACAACTGGTTGGTAAATGAACTATCGTATCCTCCTGTTGCTGTTGCTCGGCCTCGTATCTGCCTGTGCAGGACAGCGCCGTTCGCAGGCCTCTGCGCAGGAAGCGCATCGCCCGGCCTTCCATTTTACCCCCGAAAACATGTGGATGAACGATCCCAACGGCATGGTCTGGTATGAGGGGGAATACCATCTTTTTTATCAATACCATCCGTATTCCACGGTTTGGGGCCCCATGCACTGGGGGCATGCCGTGAGCCGCGACCTTGTGCACTGGCAACACCTGCCCATCGCGCTGTACCCCGATTCGCTGGGCATGATCTTTTCCGGCAGCGCGGTGATCGACTGGAACAACACGAGCGGTTTTGGTGAAAAAGGGCGCCCGCCGATGGTCGCTGTTTTTACCCAGCACGACATGGCCGGCGAAAAGGCAGGGCGGCAGGATTTTCAGACGCAAGGCATCGCATACAGCACCGACCGCGGGCGCAGCTGGACCAAATACACCGGCAATCCGGTTATTCCCAACCCCGGCATCCGCGACTTTCGCGACCCCAAAGTCGTGCGCGACGAGGCTTCGGGCCAATGGGTGCTGGTGATGGCCGCCGGCGATCATGTGCGATTGTACGGCTCGAAAGACTTGCGCAAATGGCAGTATCTCAGCGACTTCGGCCGCGAGTGGGGCGCTCATGGCGGCGTGTGGGAATGTCCCGACCTGTTCCCCATGCAGGTGGAAGGTACGGGCGAAAAAAAGTGGGTCTTGCTGCAAAGCCTCAACCCGGGCTCGCCCAACGGCGGCAGCGGAACGCAGTACTTTGTCGGCAATTTTGACGGGCGGCAGTTTACGCTCGACCCGGACTTTGCCGCCAGCCTCAAAAAAAACGACCGGGCTTTCTGGGTCGATTACGGGCGCGACAATTACGCCGGCGTCACCTGGTCCGATGTGCCGGCTTCCGATGGCCGGCGAATTTTCCTCGGCTGGATGAGCAACTGGGACTATGCCCAAACCGTACCGACCAAGCGCTGGCGCAGCGCCATGACCCTGCCGCGCGAACTGACGCTGCAACGCGGCCCCGAAGGCCTGCGGCTTTACGCCCGCCCGGCGCGTGAAGTGGCGAAGCTGCGCAAACGGCATGTTGAACTTGCGGCCCAGACCCTGCTGCCAACCCTCGATCTGACGCCGAAACTCGGTTTTTCGCCCTGCACTTCCGAGTTGCTGCTCGAATTCGAGCAGCCCGCCGCCGGCACAACCGACCTGGCCGTCGTGTTGGCCAATACAAAGGGCGAACGCTATCGCGTCGGGTACGATGCCCTCAAAAACGAGTGGTACAGCGATCGCAGACAGGCCGGCGACAGCAGTTTTTCCTATGCTTTTGCCACACAACGGCACGTGGCCCCGCGAAGCCCGAATACCCGCACCGTTCAATTGCACCTCTTCTTCGATCGCGCGTCCTGCGAATTGTTTGCCGACGGCGGAGCGGTGGCCCTGACCGATATTTTCTTCCCCGCGGAAGATTTCAGCCGGCTGAGCATCGAGACCGAAGGCGGCAGCATCCGTTTGTTGAAAGGAGAGGTATGGGAATTAAAGCCCTGAGGCATTGCCTGCCTTTTTATTCAGCCTGAATGAATACGCCCCATGCCCAGCCGGTTTTGCCGTTGGCTTCCACCAGGCACCATTTCCCCGACTCCCCGTTGACAACCTTGAACTCCTTGTCGTATTCAAGTATCCATACGGAGGTGCCGCTTTGAACCTGGGTGACGACCGGCGCCGTTTCGGAAGGCGCTGAACGCAGGTTCAATTTGCCGCCGTTGCGGGTTCGCACCCGTGCAGGCTGCTTGTAAGCGGGCCGCGACGGGGTAGGGGAAAGCGAGGATGAAGATGCGCCGGAGCCGGATGAAGATTGGCTGGAAGGCAAATGAGCGTAGTTGTCCGACACCATTTTGGCGGCTTCGCCGCTTGTCTGGGGGCCTAATCCAAATTTTGCGAGTACAAAAAGGATCACGGCTCCAATGAGTGTCCCGATAATTTTGGATTTTAATTCTTCAAAATTCATAACGTTTTCATTTTTGGGTGATACGGGATATTATTTTACAGATAGCTAAAATATAGGCATTTGTTTGTTGTGGTGTGCTGCTTGTGAAATTATTGGCACAAAAAACTGCAATACGCCCGATAAGTATATCGGCATGCAATGGCAGCGAAGGCCAGCCGCCCGGCTGAACCCCGCAATTGTCTTGAATCAATCAAGGCTCACCGAAGTTCCCGTATTCGCACATTCCTGAACCAGACCGGCGCCCCGGCGTGTTTGCCTTGCAGTCCGATATGCCCTTCGAGCGGCAGCGTGGCAAAGGGTTTGGGCAGCCACGAGGGGATAGGCGATCCGTCGGGATTCTGGCTGCCGGAAAGCCATCTGTTCATATCCATGTGGTTGACCTGCTCGCCGTTCAGCAGCACCCAGATTTGCCGGTCGATGCAGGTGATGGTGAGGCGGTTCCATTCGCCCGGCTGCTTCACGGTTTGTTGGCTGGCCGGCAGGTGCCCGAAAATAGCGCCGCATTGCCAGCTGGGATCGGCCTTGCTCCATTCTTCGGAATAATCGTCGGCAATCTGAATCTCGACCGAATTGGGAATCCAGTTGGCCGGGTCGGAACAATGCACGATGACGCCGGAATTGGTGCCTTCGGCGGTTTTGAATTCGAGATCGAGCACGAAATTCCGGTAGGTTTTTCGGGAAAAAATACACTGGTCTTCGCTGGCTGTCAGTTCACCCGCGGCATTGATCTGCCATTTTCCTTTGGGGTAAATGGCGTTGGAAAGCCCGGCGTCGAACAAATTGACAAAACCTGCCGCCTCCGGTTCGGGATGGCGGTAGCGCGAAGCAAAGCGGTATTCATCGGAATCCTCGCTTCTGGGCAAGCTGGACAAATAGGACGAGTAGTTTTTTTCAAATTGGGCAAAATCGATGAGCAGCGCGGAGAAGGATTTTTTCAAGGCGTCAAGGTCTCTGCTCATCTGGCTGGTCGGCGGCATGTCTGTTTCCTGCGCCGCGGCAAACACCGACAGGGCTTGCTGGTGCAGGCGTTGGGCTCTGGCATTCAAGGTGTTCAGAGCATTTTCTGTTTGCCGCAGCGTATCGAGCGTTGTGCCCGAGGCCTGTGTTTTGGCTTCGTCAATCAGCGATTTGGCTCCCTCGAAACCCAGTTCGTAACGCATGGCGCTATAAACATAACCGCCGGCCAGTGCCGAGATGTCGAATTGCTGTTGCAAATCTTCCCGGCTGGTCGTGATGCGCGGGTCCATGCGCACTTCCAGGTTTTGCCAAAAAATTTGCCCGTCCACGTTCAGTTCTACCACGTACTGGCCCGGCATCACCCAAAGGGCGAGGGCTTCGGGCGCCGTTTGGCCATAAATGGCGGACATGGGGAACGAAGCGCCGAAATCCCGCTGGAATTCTTTTCTGAAATCGTCGTACCGAAGGTCCCAGTAGAAACGGTGGGCGCCCTTGGTTGTGGGCAATGACTGGGGTGGTTTAATCCAGTACAGCGGAATATTGACGGCGCTCACGTCGGGCGCCGGGTCGTGCCTGGTGTAAGTTCTTACAACACCGCCCCCTTTTTTAAAGATACTAATGCTGACTGATCTGGCGTCGTGATCGAGCACGAAGTCGATCGCGGCGCCTTCAGGCGGGTTTGGTCCGGCCGGTTCTTCTTGCGGGACAGGGGTGTCGGTATTCAGGTTCCAGCGGAGGCGGTAAGCCGTCTGGGGTTGAAAAAGAGTTGTTTTCAAATCAGGTGTCAATGGCGCTTCCAGTTGGCGCAGCGGGCTGATGTTGTCCAGAATCCAGAATGATCGGCCGTGCGTACCTACCACGAGGTCGTCGTCTTTGACCACGAGGTCGCGGATGCTGGTAGCCGGCATGTTGAGGCGCAGGGAATGCCAGTTTTCGCCGTCGTCGAAGGAGATGTACACGGCGTTTTCGGTGCCGGCGTAGAGCATTCCGGGCCGTTGCGGGTCTTCCCTGACGGTGTTGACCGGTTCGTGTGCCGGCAAGCCCCGGGTAATTTCCTGCCAGGTTTTGCCCCCGTCGTGTGTGCGCAGGATGTGCGGGCGCAGGTCGTCGAGGCGGATGCAATTGATGGCGGCGTAGCAGGTGTTGTTGTCAAAATGCCCGGCATCGAGTTGCGACACTTTGCTCCAGTCGGTCAGTTGCGGGGGCGTAATATCGGACCAGTGGCTGCCGCCGTCGCGGGTCAGGTGGATCAATCCGTCGTCGGTGCCTGCCCAAATCGTGGCGGTATCCTGATTCGAAGGAGCGAGCGCATAGATCACACCCCGGCGACGTTTGGTTTTTTCGGCATCGGGCGTAAATATGCCTACGCAGGCCGGCACCTTCCAGGTGTCGCGACTGAGATCGGGGCTGATGACTTCCCAGGAATAGCCGCCGTTTCGGGTTTTAAACAACACGTTGCCGGCAAAATACAGGATGTGCGGATCCGCCGGGGAAAAGAGCACCGGCGCCGTACGGAGGAAACGGTACTGGCCGCTTCGCACGATTTCCGGGCTGACGTTCTGGGTTTGCCCCGTCCGTTTGTCGTATTTGGTGATTTTGCCGCCGTAGATGATGTTCGGGTCGAGCGGATCGGCTGCTACATAGCCGTATTCTTCCGCGCCGACCGGGTGCCATTCGCGGAGCCCGATCTGGCCGTCGGCGCCCCGGCTGCTGATGCCCACCGAACCGCTTTCCTGCTGTCCGCCGTACACATTGTAGGGAAAGGCATTGTCGGTGCTCACATGGTAAAACTGGGCGGTGGGCTGGTTGTACCAGCTGCTGAAGGTTTTTCCGCCATTCACCGTGATGATGGCCCCCTGATCGCCGGTCAGCAGAATGATATCGGGGTTGTCGGGATTGATCCAGAGGCGGTGGTAGTCGTCGCCACCCGGCGCGCCGCGCCAGGCTTGCCAGCTTTTGCCGCCATCGGTGCTTTTCCAGGCCACCACATTGGCAGAATAAACGATGTCGGGGTTTTTGGGGTCCGCTTTGATTTCGGCAAAATCGCTGCCCCGGCCCCAGATTCGCGGGTCGGCGTTGATGCGGTACCAGTTGGCGCCCGCATCGTCGGAGCGGTAAACCCCGCTGTACAGGCGGGCATTTTCAGTGCCTTCGCCACAGTCGACGGTTGCGTACAAGCGGGAAGGCAGGGAAGGGCAAATGCAAAAGCCGATTCGGCCCAGGTCCTGGGCAGGCGCCGGCAGGCCGTTTTTGAGTTGGGTCCAGGTGTCGCCGCCGTCGGTGCTTTTCCAGAGGCCCGAGCCAGGCCCCTGGAAAGTGCCGTTTTCCCAGGGCGCCAGGCGCGCCGCCCACAAATCGGCATACACGATCCGCGGGTTTTGGGGGTCGATAGCGACCTGAATGGCGCCCGTATTTTCGTCGATATAGTTGACTTTTTCCCAGGTTTTGCCGCCGTTTTTGGTTCTGTAGACGCCTCGCTCGGCATTAGGGCCGTAGGGGTGCCCCAACACGGCGGCGAAAACCCGGTTGGGGTCGGAGGGATCCACCGCCAGTCCGCCGATTTGCAAACCTTCGTGCAGCCCCGTGTTGGTCCAGGTTTTGCCGCCGTCGGAGGAGCGGTACACGCCGTTGCCGACCGAGAGGTCGGGGCGTTGCAATCCTTCGCCGCTGGCGGCATAAATTACATTGGGATCGCTTGGCGCTACGGCGACATCGCCGATAGAGCCGGTGGGCTGGTCGTCGAAAACAGGCGTCCAGACACGGCCGTAATCGGTGGTTTTCCAGACGCCGCCGTTGTTGACGCCGATGTAAAATGTGCCGGGTTGTTGCCGTACGCCCGAAGCGCCTACCGTGCGCCCGCCGCGATGCGGGCCGATACAGCGCCACTGGAGCAGGGAGAAAGCGGGCGAGGGGAGGGTGTTTTGTGCGCCAGCCGGAGGAGCGAAAGCCGACAGGAAGATGCTCAGGCAGATTGCAATTGCACGCATGGGTAGAGTTGATTTGATCCGACAAGATGGCGGATTATAATGCAATGGCAAAATAAGCCGTAAAAGGGCCGCTAATGTACTTTTAACAAGTCGGCAAACCGTGTTGTGTACCGGGGCGACCGATGCTCCGATTTTACCTGCCAACCGTTCCCGGCTCCCGGCAAGGCGCTTCCGAATCCCACAGCGTTTTTTCCGAACCGCCCGTTCAACTTGTCCACCGTGGCCATTAGCGCTTCGCGCCGTCGTTCGTTGGTCGCGTCGTCGAACAGCGTGTTTTGCAACATCCCGGCCGGGGAAAGGTCGGAGACCATGACGCCCGCTTTTTTGTAGGTCGCGCCTGCCTGGAACAATCGGGCGGCCAGGCGGCAAGCGACCGTGTTTAGCGTTCCGCCATCGGAAGATGCCAGGGCTAATTCTGCGCTTGCGCTTCGGTAATAGTCTCGCTCGTCCGGGTATTTGAAGCGGTTTTTTAGCAGGAAAACAGAAATAACCCCTGCCTTTTGGTTGAACCCGCGCAATTTTTCAGCCACCCGCACAGCGTATGTCGCCACGGCTTCTTTCAATTCCGCCAATGTGCCGACCTCGCCACGAAACGATCTGGAAACAACCATGTGTTGCCGGGCGGTTTCAGGCGGTTCCAAATCGAGGCACGGGAAGCCGCGCAATTCGTGCAGCATCCGCACCCCTGTGACACCCATGCGTTGCCGCACCCATTCGGGCCGGGCGTTGCGCAATTGCCAGACGGTGCGGACGCCGTTGGAAAGCAGCCATTTTTCGTAAGCGCCCCCGATGCCCCAGACTTCGCCGACTTCGATGCGGTCCAAAATCCTTTCTTGTTCGGCAGGATTGCTGAGCGAAAAAAAACCGTCTCCGGTCTTTTTTGCGACATGGTTAGCGAGTTTGGCGAGTGTTTTTGTCGGAGCAAGGCCAATCGACACCGGCAATCCCGTCCATTGGCGGACTGTTTCGCGCATTTCACGACAATAGCCCGACAACCAATTTGGGCCGCGACGGTGAAAGCGCAGCCGCAAAAAACATTCGTCGATCGAATAAACCTCCTGTTCGTCTGTGAAGCGGGCCAGCACATCCATAACGCGTGCCGACATATCGCCGTAAAGGGCATAATTCGAGGAAAAGTAACGCACACCGTGACGCCGCACCAAATCCCGAATCTGGAAGAAAGGGATGCCCATAGCGATGCCTAATGCTTTCGCTTCGTTGCTACGGGCCACCACGCACCCGTCGTTGTTGCTTAAAACGATCAGGGGGACGCCATTCAGCCGGGGCTGGAACACCCGCTCACAGCTGGCATAAAAGTTATTACAGTCCACCAGGGCAAACATGGCTGGCGCTATTTCAAACGACGAATAACGCTGACCACCGGCCCCCAAACTTCGACCGACATATTTTCCTCGAGAATGATCGGCGGGTAAGCAGGGTTAGCCGGACTCAGGAAAATCAATGTCCCTTGCTTTCGCAGGTGTTTGATCAGAAATTCATCCTCGACACGCGCCACCACAATGTCCCCGAACTGCGGCTTTACCGAGCGATCAATTACCACCACGTCCCCGTCGAAGATACCCGCGCCGTTCATCGAATCGCCCTCGACGGTAAGCAGGAAAGTAGCCGCGCGGTTGCGGATGCAATATTCGTCGAGGCTCAAAGGACTTTCCGCATAGTCGGCCGCTGGAGACGGGAAGCCGGCAGAAACCGACCCAAATAGCGGAAAGGACGTTGGTTTGTCAACGTAGTTTAGTTTTCTCATGACGCAAAATGTTTTAATCGCGACAAATGAAAAACAAAATGTTCTATTTTGAAAGAAAGCGGCGGGTATTTCGAGCGAACGGAGTTTTCGCTTTGCGAACGGCAATACGATTCGGGAGGAGGAACAGCAAAAAACGGTAAGAAAAAGCCTGATAAGTGCAGGAAAAACAGGAGACAACTGCGTTTCTACACCCAAATCTACATCCAGACTAAAAAGAAAAAAGGCTAACAAGTTGTGAATCAACTTATTAGCCTTTGTAGTTGCGGACTGGACGGGACTCGAACCCGTCCCGAGCACTCGGGACCGTGCCAGGGAGCATCCTAACCGACTTTTTCATTGATTTTTTCCAGCGGAAAATCTGCCGCGAGCGTTTGGTAAAATGCCCGGTTTTTTTGTTTTTTCAGAAAAATCTCCCGGCGGAGAGCCGAGGTTTTATCTTCAAATTCTTCCCAATATATAAGTTTCCAGGGGGCTTTTCTGGACGAATAAGACGAGAGACCGGCGTTGTGCTCTGCGAGCCGATGCTTGATGTCAGTTGAATAGCCGATATAGAAACTGCCATCCAACTCACTTTTCAGCATATAAATGTAATTTATCTTCAAATTCTTCCCGAGCATATATCCTAACCGTTTTTCATTGATTTTTTCCAGCGGAAAATCTGCCGCGAGCTTTAAAATGCCCGGTTTTTTGTTTTTTCACGAATAAGACGATAAGACTTTTCTGGACGAATAAGACGAGAGACCGGCGTTGTGCTCTGCGAGCCGACGCTTGATGTCAGTTGAATAGCCGATATAGAAACTGCCATCCAACTCACTTTTCAGCATATAAATGTAATGCATCGCAACAAAAAAGGCCCGAGCTGTTTGCTCGGGCCTTGCGGACTGGACGGGACTCGAACCCGTCCCGAGCACTCGGGACCGTGCCAGGGAGCATCCTAACCGACTTTTTCATTGATTTTTTCCAGCGGAAAATCTGCCGCGAGCGTCTGGTAAAATGCCCGGTTTTTTTGTTTTTTCAGAAAAATCTCCCGGCGGAGAGCCGAGGTTTTATCTTCAAATTCTTCCCAATATATAAGTTTCCAGGGGGCTTTTCTGGACGAATAAGACGAGAGACCGGCGTTGTGCTCTGCGAGCCGACGCTTGATGTCAGTTGAATAGCCGATATAGAAACTGCCATCCAACTCACTTTTCAGCATATAAATGTAATGCATCGCAACAAAAAAGGCCCGAGCTGTTTGCTCGGGCCTTGCGGACTGGACGGGACTCGAACCCGTCCCGAGAGAGCCGAGGTTTTATCTTCAAATTCTTCCCAATATATAAGTTTCCAAGGGGCTTTTCTGGAGCACTCGGGATATAGAAACCGTGCCAGGGAGCATCCTAACCGACTTTTTCATTGATTTTTTCCAGCGGAAAATCTGCCGCGAGCGTCTGGTAAAATGCCCGGTTTTTTTGTTTTTTTATCTTCAAATTCTTCCCAATATATAAGTTTCCAACGAATAAGACGAGAGACCGGCGTTGTGCTCCGGCGGAGAGCCGATATAGGCCATCCAACTTTTTCAGCATATAAATGTAATGCTTCAAATCGAACCCGTCCCGAGCACTCGGGACCGTGCCAGGGAGCAATATTGATTTTTTCCAGCGGAAAATCTGCCGCGAGCGTTTCCCGGTTTTTTTGTTTTTTCAGGGGGAGAGCTTTTCTGTTTCCAGACGAATAAGACGAGAGACCGGCGTTGTGCTCTGCGAGCCGACGCTTGATGTCAGTTGAATAGCCGATATAGAAACTGCCATCCAACTCACTTTTCAGCATATAAATGTAATGCATCGCAACAAAAAAGGCCCGAAGCTGTTTGCTCGGGCCTTGCGGACTGGACGGGACTCGAACCCGCGACCTCCGCCGTGACAGGGCGGCATTCTAACCGACTGAACTACCAATCCGTTACTTTCTTTCAAAAGCGGGGCAAAGATAACAGCAAAGATTTTTCTCCTGCAACAGCTCCTCCAAAAAAGTTTGCAAAAACTTTACGGAGCCAGGCAGGCGGTGAAAAATCCTGCGCAGCACCGTACCTTCGCCCGGCTGCTGCCAACGCATTTCCGGCAGTATGCCCGGCGCCTAAAAAACCACCAACACCCTCACAACGTTTCGTCATGGCAATGACCTTCATGGATTTCGAAAAACCGCTGGAAGCCCTCTACGAGCAGTTGGAAAAACTGAAAGAAGTAGGGGAAAAAGGCGAAGTGGACGTCACCGAAATGGTGCGTGAACTCGAAACCAAGATCGAGACCAAACGCAAGGAGATCTATGCGAGCCTCAGCGGCTGGCAAAAAGTACAACTCTCCCGCCACCCCGAGCGCCCCTACACGCTGTTTTACCTCACCACCATGTGCGACAAGTTCATCGAGCTCCACGGCGACCGCTGCGGGGGCGACGATCACGCCATTGTGGGGGGGCTGGCCAATTTCAACGGCCAGACAGTCATGGTGATCGGACACCAGAAAGGGGTGAACACCAAAATGCGCCAGTATCGCAACTTCGGCATGGCCAACCCGGAAGGCTACCGCAAAGCGCTCCGCCTTATGAAAATGGCCGAACGCTTCAATTTTCCTGTGGTAACGCTCATCGACACGCCGGGCGCCTACCCGGGCCTGGAAGCCGAACAACGCGGCCAGGCAGAAGCCATCGCCCGCAACCTGTTCGAAATGGCGCAACTCCGCGTTCCTATCCTTTGCTATATCATCGGCGAAGGCGCTTCCGGCGGCGCACTGGGTATCGGCCTGGGCGATCGGGTATTCATGCTCGAATACACCTGGTACTCCGTTATTTCTCCCGAATCCTGCTCGTCTATCCTCTGGCACTCCTGGGATTACAAGGAACAAGCCGCCGAAGCCCTCAAACTGGACTCGGATCACATGCTCGAATTCGGCCTTATCGACGGCATCGTGCGCGAACCCCTGGGAGGCGCCCATAACGCGCCGGAAACCATGGCCCAGGAGCTGAAAAAGCACATTATGAGCCAATTGACTCAACTCGCAGGACAGGACCCCGAGCAGCGTATCGTCAGCCGGATCGACAAATACAGCCGCATGGGGCATTATGCCCGCCGCCCGGCAGCCGCTACAAAGGGCTGATCGGTACAGCCGGGGTTAATGTCGCCTGATCACATACTTAACCCCGCCCGCTCGTCGCTTACTGACCGCTTGCCCCTGAAACGCATCAATGACATACTTCCTGTTTAATCCGATACTTTCATGCAGCCACCCATCCAATTGCCATGCTTGTTGCTCTTCGCAATGCAATTGCCCGAAAGAAACTACGCCGCCTGGTAGCAGAAAAAAGCCGCCGCCGCCGTATTCACACCCTCAATAGCGCCCGTTCCATAGGATTGTTGTTCGATGCCGCTCAGGAGCGGAATTGCCGGGAACTGCTTGATTTTGCCAAAAGCCTCGAAAAAAAAGGCAAAAAACTCAGCTTGCTTGGCTTTATCCATGATGCCAAAACCGCGGGCGAACAGGCTTTCCCTTTCTTTACGGCCAAAGACATGCAGTGGGACGGCACCCCGAAAAGTGAAAAAGCGCTTGAATTCAGCCGCCAACCCTTCGACCTGCTGCTGAGTTTCAACCCGGCCGATTTGCTGCCCCTGGCCTGGGTGTCGGCTCAGTCGCCGGCCGGTATGAAAATAGGGTTCGTCACCGAACTGCCCAACGATTTCGACATGCTGCTGGAAGTGCCGGCCGACAAAGGGCTGCGTTTCTTCGTCGAACAACTCGACCTCTATCTTGACAAAATTGTCCTAACCTCCACACATGAGCCTGCAACAACGCCTTAAAGGCACCGGCGTAGCCCTGGTTACGCCCTTCCGCAACGGTTCGATCGACTGGGAAAGCCTCGAACGCATTATCGAACATGTGATCGCCGGGGGCGTCGAGTTCCTGGTCAGCCTGGGCACTACCGGCGAGTCGGTCACCACCTCCGATGCAGAACACCGGGAAATTCTTGATTTTACGATAAAAGTAAACCGCGGCCGCCTGCCGCTGGTGGCCGGCGTATTTGGCGGCAACAACACCGCCGCCATGGTGGAAAAGATCAAAAGCTTCAACTTTGAAGGCATAGATGCCCTGTTGTCGAGCAATCCGGCTTACAACAAACCCGGTCAGGAAGGTATTTTTCACCATTACATGGACCTGGCCGAGGTATCGCCCCTGCCCATCATTATTTACAACGTGCCCAGCCGCACCTCGTCGAATATGACTGCCGAAACCACGCTCCGACTTGCCCATGCGAGCGACAAGTTTATCGGGGTCAAAGAAGCCAGCGACGATATTTATCAGGTGATGAAAATCCTGAAAGGCAGGCCGGCGGATTTTCTGGTGCTGAGCGGCGACGATTTTATTACCCTGCCGCTTATCGCTGCCGGCGGCGACGGGGTAATCTCCGTAATTGCCAACTCCCTGCCGCGCCCCTTTACCGACATGGTACGCGCCGCCCTGCGTTACGATATGCCTACTGCCCAAAACCTCAACTTCAAACTGCTCGAACTGTACAAACTGCTTTTCCTCGAAGGCAACCCCGTGGGCGTGAAAGCAGCCATGGAATTGCAGGGACTTTGCAGCCGCGATGTACGCCTGCCCCTCGTCCCGATGAGCGAACAGGGCGTGCATTTGATGATGGCAGAATATGAACGCTGGAAAAACTGATGTTTTTAAATCCTGGATATGAAAGGGGCGGAGAGTTTTTACTCTCCGCCTTTTTATTTTAAAGAAACATGTTGATTATCAATGCTGTATGTGTGCAGAGCAATAGGCCAGCGAGACTTCTACCCTTGATATTAGCTTGTTGAAATGCGTGCCTGTAAAGGATTCAAATGTATGCGGGATGTTCCGGCTGGTAAGTGCCTGGTCGTAAAACTGACTGAGGCCATACCATCCGTCTTGCGTGCCGCAGTCGAGATACAGGCCGCGCAAAGACAACAAATCTGCGGCGTGGGTATTGAGAAGGGTGTACGGGTCGTGTTCCAGCCAGCGATCCCAGACCGCGGGAATGTTCTGCCCGCTTGGGTAAACAAAGGGTAGATCGACCTGGTAAGGCGGGTTTTGCAGGTTGGGCGACCAGGCCGCCGCCATGCCGTAGGTGACCCGGGTCATAAATCCGCCGTGCTCCGGCCCCATCATGCCGTTCGGGTTTTCGGCAATGACGAAAGGAGTGCCCGCTTTCAGGCCATCAAAATAGAGCGTACCGCTATGCGAAGCAACGACACTGAACACATCGGCGTGCAACAGCCCCATGCGCATGGCGCCATAGCCTCCCTGGGAGTGGCCGATGACGGCCCTCCCGTCGCGGGTGGAAATTGTTTTAAAGTTGGCGTCGATGTACCCGACGAGATCCTGGGTGATGTAGTCTTCATAATTTCCCTGTAAAACCGAATTGGTGTAAAAGCAGAACCCGTATAAGGTTTTGGTTTCGGGCATCACGAGAATCATCGGCGCTATTACCTGCTGTGCAATCAGGGTGTCGATCCAGGCAGTGAAGCCTTCCGGACGAAAATCGGCTACTTCGTTCATGCCTGCCCAGGCTTCCGGCGAGATAAAAGTGCTGTCGGAAAGGGGCAAGCCATGCAGCAGGTAAACTACCGGGTATCGTTTTTCTCCGTTGGGATCGTAACCGGGAGGCGTGTACACCATGACTTTCCTGTCGATGGGGTCGTTGAAAGCATTACCCATCAAGGCAGTGCTGTGAACAACGTGTTCCTGCAACTGGCTTTTGAAATCGGGCAGGGGTTCAGAGGGGTTGTCGTCTTTGCACCCTGCCCACATAAAGATCGCTGTGAGCAGCGCAGCGAGTATTGCAAATTTGTTCGACATGATTTTTAAAAAATTGATCCTGCGGAAAACACTTTCCGCCCTTCAAACTGCCGGACTTTTACGATAATGCCAATGAGCGCGATCAAGCGCTTTCGTGATTAACGGCGAACGCCCCGTTGCCACAGGGCAGCGGGGCGTCCGTCATGCAAGGTCCGGGGAAATCAGTTCCTTCCCCTGCGCACTTTCGTCGTCGTTTTTTGCTGTTTCACGTGGCCGTGTGGCCCGGTTCGGGTAGTTGTACTGCGCTGGGCTTTGACGTTGCCGTTTTTGCCGCGCACCGTCGTTGTCGTTTTGGTTTTGGTGCCGCCACGCGGGCCGTGCGTCACGGTACGGGTGTGTACGACCGTCGAATGCGTACGGCGCGGGGCATAAACGGCATGCGCGCGGGTTACGCGGTGAACGGTGACGACATGGCAGCGCGCATAATACGGCCGCACGCGTACGTGGTACCAGCCCCAGGGATGCGGGCGCCAGGGGCGCCACCAGGCCGGATATAAGCGCCAGCGCCACGGCGAAACCCAGACCACGTAACCCGGGCGATAAACGAAACGCACCGAGGGCCACAACCACACATTGACGACGATGCGTACAGGCTGGTCGCCGAGGGAGGGGCCGTTGCGGACATCCCTGGTTTTTTCTTCTTCGAAAGGCTCGACGATGACCTGTTTGCCATACACGTCTTCGTCGCCGATAATTTGCAGGGTGGCTTCTTCCTCGCCGGTTTTTTCGATTTCGATCACGGCGATATCCTGTGATTCGGTTTCGCTGACCGGCACCTGCAGCACAACGGCATGCACGTCGCCGTCCATGTTATCGATTACGCGGATGTAATCAATTTCACCGTCATCGTTGAGGTCGAGGTTGTTGATGGAATTGTCCTCCGTGTTGAGCAGTTTTTCGAACTCTTCGGGCGACTGGGCCTTTTTGAACAGTTCTACGGCTGCTTCCAGGCTGAACCCGTCGCCGGGATAACCTGTACTGTCGGTTTGGGGGCCGGCATTTTGAGCGGAAAGGGAAAGGGATAGCAGCGGAATACTCAACAGGGCTGCTATCGCCGAAAAGACATTCGTTTTCATGGTTAGTACATTAGTGAATCAAAAATAGTGCAGCAAAGAGTGGTACGAACATGTCGGAATGTCGGTACCGCGGCAAGGCGGAAATGGAGTTTCCGGCATGTGCCATGCGACTTTGACGCTGAACATGCGGGGTGGTTTAATTCGCCTGCGATTTTTTCGGGCGCCTGGTCGGGCGTCAACCGGCTTATAAAACAAACTGCCCCGGCGGGTGGAGGCCGGGGCAGTTGCCAGTGTTTCACAGGACAGGGCTGGAAAAACGAAGGTGTTATGCTTCGCGCCGGTAAGGTTCAGGCAGACGGCTCATAAGATTGATATGGGTTTATGGCCCCGTCGTACTAAAAGCCTGGCGGCGCGCGGTATATCAATCCTCGTCGTCCGCGTCATCGTCGCCGGCGCCGTTGAGTACGGCTTTGGCTGCGCTGGCTTTGGCGGCAGCGCCGCCGGCGGCGATTTTTTCCTTGATTTTCTTTTCGATCTCAACGGCCGTCTCCGGGTTGTCGAGCAGGAATTGTTTGGCTGCGTCGCGGCCCTGGGCGATTTTGGCGCCTTCGTAGCTGTACCAGGCGCCGCTTTTTTGGATCACATCGTACTGGCTGCCGAGGTCGACGATTTCGCCGGCCTTGGAGATACCTTCACCGAAGACAATTTCAAACTCTGCTATGCGGAAAGGGGGGGCCAGTTTGTTTTTGACAATTTTCACTTTGACCTGGTTGCCGACCACGTTGCCGTCCTTGTCTTTGATGCCGCCGCCGGAGCGCCGGATATCGAGACGGACGGAGGCGTAGAATTTGAGCGCGTTACCGCCCGTGGTCGTTTCAGGATTGCCGAACATGACACCGATTTTTTCGCGCAGCTGGTTGATAAAGATGCAGCAGCAGCCGGTGCGGCCGATGGCGGCGGTGAGCTTGCGCATGGCCTGGCTCATGAGGCGGGCCTGGAGGCCTACCTTGGAATCGCCCATTTCGCCTTCGATCTCGGAGCGGGGCACGAGCGCGGCTACGGAGTCGACCACAACAATGTCCACAGCGCCGGAGCGGATCAGGTTTTCAGCGATTTCAAGGGCCTGCTCGCCGTTGTCGGGTTGGGAGATGAGCAGGTTGTTGACATCTACCCCCAGCCCTTCGGCATAGAAGCGGTCGAAAGCGTGTTCGGCGTCGATAATGGCCGCAATTCCGCCTTTTTTCTGGCATTCGGCAACGGCGTGGATGGCCAGGGTGGTTTTACCGGAGGATTCCGGGCCGTAGATTTCGATGATACGGCCTTTGGGATAACCGCCGCAGCCCAGCGCCAGATCGAGCCCCAGCGAGCCGGAAGGAATGACTTCTACTTCGATGGCCTGGCGGTCGCCGAGGCGCATGATGGTGCCTTTGCCGTAGGTTTTATCAAGCCGGTCGATGGTGGCCTGGAGGGATTTAAGTTTATTTTCTCTTTCGTCTGCCATGTTTGAGGCTGTTGGTAAGTGGTAAAATTTGAAGACCCAAAATTAAAACAAAAAGTTGTTTTAAAAATGTTTTTTGAAAAAATTTCAAGAAAAAAGTTTGAAACGAGACCTGGTTTGACGGCATAGCCGCCGTGTTCGTGCAAATACCGTGAAAAAAATCCTTTGCCATGCCAGCGCCTTTCCCCAAAGATATACGCCCGATTTCCATACCATCGGTCTCAAAGGCCCTGCGCCTGAAAATTTATTTCAAAAAACAGGACCTGGTTTCACAACTTAAAAACCTGATTTCCAGCCGTTTTTACAGCTCTTTCCGGAGCCGCGCCACCGGGATGTTCAGTTGCTCGCGGTATTTGGCCACGGTGCGCCGGGCGATGTTGTAGCCTTTTTTGAGGAGCAGGGATTTGAGTTTTTCGTCGGAGAGCGGGCGGCGTTTGTTTTCTTCGCTGATGAGGTCGGTGAGGATTTTTTTGACCTCGATGGTAGAGACTTCCTCGCCGTCCTGCGTCTGGAGGCTTTCCGAGAAAAACTCCTTGAGGCGTTTGGTGCCGAATTCGGTCTGCACGTATTTGGAGTTGGCCACGCGCGAGACGGTGGATATGTCGAGGCCCGTGGTGTCGGCGATGTCTTTGAGGATCATCGGCCGCAGTTTTTTCTGGTCGCCGGTGAAGAAGTATTCCTGCTGGTGGTCGAGAATGGCGCCCATGGTCAGCATCATGGTTTGCTGGCGCTGCTTGATGGCGTCGATGAACCACTTGGCGCTGTCGATCTTTTGTTTGATAAAAAGAATGGCTTCTTTTTCTTTTTTACTGGGGCGGCGGCCGTTGCGGCCCGAATGGAAGGCGCGCAGCATTTCGCGGTAGTGGTCGTTGATGCGCAGGTCGGGGGCGTTGCGGGCATTGAGCGTGAGTTCGAGTTCGCCGTCGCGGTTGTGTACGAGGAAATCGGGCACGATGTAGTTGAGGGCGCGGTCGCCGCGTGTGGCAAAGCCGCTGGCGGGTTTGGGGTTGAGTTTCAGGATCTCGTCGATAGCGACTTTGAGGTCTTCTTCATCGAGGCCGAGGGCGCGGCAAAGGCGTGTGTAGTGTTTTTTGGTAAACTCGTCGAAGTATTCTCCGATGATGCGCTGGGCAATTTCGATAGCGAGCTGCTCCTCGTAAGGGATATCGGCATCGGTGCGGAGTTTGGCGCGGAGCTGGAGCAGAAGGCACTCCTGCAGATCGCGGGCGCCTGTGCCGGCCGGGTCGAATTGCTGGATTCTGGCCAGCACGTGTTCGATTTCGCGTTCGTTGGTGGAGATATTCTGGCTGAACAGCAGGTCGTCGACCATGGCGGCGGGGTCGCGGCGCAGGTAGCCGTCGTCGTCGATGGAGCCGATCACCTGGAGGGCGATGGCGCGTTCGCGTTCGTCTTTGAGGGGGAGCAGGCCGAGTTGCTGTTCGAGGTATTCGTGGAAGGTATTTTCTGAAACAATGGGGATGGTGCGTTCTTCTTCCTCGCCGCCGCGGTCGTCGCCGCGGGTTTTGTAGGTGCTGGGGTCGTCTTCTATAAAGTCGCGCAGGTACTCGTCCATCCCGAAATCATCGTCGCTGTCGGATTCCGACAAGCTGGCGCTGTCGTCGTCGGCATAATCGTCGGCCGTATCGCGATCGATCTCGTCGAGCGCATCGGCTCCGCCGCCGTCGGCTTCGGGCGCGGCCTCGTCGGCTTCGCCTGCTTCGGCTTTTTGCTCGCGGGCGTAATAATCGGCGTCGGCGTCGTCGAGATCCATGCTCGACATTTCGTCGAGCAGCCCGTCGTGCTCGTCGCCTTCCTCGAGGGCCGGATTGGCTTCAAGTTCTTCCTGGATGCGCTGTTCGAGCATTGCTGTCGGGATTTGCAGCAGTTTCATGAGCTGAATCTGCTGGGGCGACAGCTTTTGCTGCATTTTCTGGCTGAGCGTCTGTTTCGGTCCGTACAACGACATCGGGAAAGGCTGGGGAGTGTTTTACGATGATTCGGTTTAGTGATTTGCGTTATTTGTTACCGCCGGCCCGGCGGCCCCATCAAAACGGAGGCCAAATTCGTCCGGAATTGCGGAAACTGACAGGACAGGGTAGGGTTTTTGAAAAACGAATTTTATCTAAAAAATTAAAAATCAAAATTTTAGACAAAAAACAGCCCGGCGGGGGAGCCGGTTTTTTTTCAAAAAAATTTTGGCAAGGTTAGGGAAAAACCGCTTTCCAGTGCAAAGGTTTAACACGTGCCGGCGGATTTTTTTTGCAGAAAGGAAACTTTACGACCGAATCGGGCTTTTAATGACGGAACTTTGCACTCCGGAGCAGCTTCGGGGCCGGCCCACAGCCGGCTGCAGGTTTTGCCGCGCCGTTTGCTCCATCCCGAATTTGTTTTTCCATATGGCCAAAGACTGGACCCTCGGCGAAAAAGCCGCCGCCCTTAAAAAAGAAACCGAACACGCCGTGCTCGTCGGGCTTATCACGCCCGACGTGACCGAGACGCAAGCCCAGGAATACCTCGACGAGCTCGAATTCCTTGCGCTGACGGCCGGCGCCGTCAGCCTCCGGCGTTTTACCCAGCGTTTGCAGCACCCCGAACACACCAGCTTCATCGGCAAGGGCAAGGTGGAGGAAATCGGCCGCTACCTCGAACGCCACGAGGAGATCAACATGGTGATCTTCGACGACGACCTCAGCGGCAAACAAACCAACCACCTCGAAGAAGCCCTGAAAGTGAAGATCGTGGATCGCTCTTCGCTCATCCTCGACATTTTTGCCAACCGCGCCCAGACCGCCCAGGCCAAAGCACAGGTCGAACTGGCCCAGATGAAGTACCTCCTTCCGCGCCTTCGGGGCCTCTGGACTCACCTCGAACGCCAGCGCGGCGGTATCGGGATGCGCGGACCGGGCGAAACGCAGATCGAAACCGACCGCCGAATCGTACAACAGCGCATCAAAAGCCTGGAAGACCGCCTGAAAGACATCGACCGGCAATCGCAAACCCAGCGCAAAACCCGCGGTGAACTGATCCGCGTGGCGCTCGTCGGCTACACCAACGTGGGCAAAAGCACACTGATGAACCTGCTGAGCAAATCGACTGTGCTCGAAGAAAACAAACTTTTCGCCACCCTCGATACCACGGTGCGAAAAGTGGTGTTCGGCACCATGCCTTTCCTCCTGTCCGATACCGTCGGGTTTATCCGCAAACTGCCGCACCATCTGGTCGAAAGTTTTAAAAGCACACTCGACGAGGTGCGCGAAAGCGACCTGCTTTTGCATGTAGTCGATCTGGCGCACCCGCAATTTGAAGACCATATCCGTACCGTGCAGGCTACGCTGAAAGACATCGGCGCGGGCGACAAGCCCACCCTCATGGTGTTCAACAAAATCGACCTCCACCGCGAGCGCTATTTCGACGAGCTGCTCGACGCCGGCACGCGGCGCGAACTCGAGATCGAACTGCGCGACCGCCTGCGCAATTCGTTCGGCGAAAACGTCTTCATCTCGGCCCGAAGCAAGGAGGGTATCGATGAGTTGCGCGAGCGAATGACGCGGCTGATCAAGGAGGCCTACGTGATACGTTATCCGCACCAGGTGAAAAGCTGGTGAACCTGTTGCGCCGCGGCCGCGGCAGGCCGGGTGAAATGTCAGTTCACCCTTTTTTTATCTCAATTCATGACGCCTGGCCTTGCCGTGCAACGCCGGCGAGCCGCAATTTTGCCTTGCCTTTTTTCAAAAAGGACATTTGCCAGCCATGTCTAACATCCTTCTTTTCGGCGCTACAGGCCATGCAGGTCGCGCCATTGCCGCCGAACTCGACCGGCGCGGCCATACGGTCAGTGCGGTGGTTCGGAACCGGGAGCGCGCGGCGCACATTATGCCGTTCGTGACCCGCCTGATCGAAGCCGACGCCTTGAAGCCCGACACCCTGAAAGGCATCTGCGAGGGACAGGACGCCGTGATTTCCGCCCTGGGGAAAAGCGTATCGACCTTCGATTTCAGCCAGCCGGGTTTCGAAGCCGTCGATCTGGGCGGCAACACCAACGTGCTCGCCGAAGCCCTGTCGGCAGGGGTGAAAAAATTCGTGTACCTCTCGGCGCTCGGCGCCGCGCAGCTGACGCAGCTGACCTATTTCCGGGTGCACCACGAATTCTCCGAACGCCTGATCGGGTCGGGCATCGATTATTCCATCGTGCAACCCACGGCGATCATGAGCGCGTTCAACGACCTGCTCAAACTGGCCCGGCGGGGCATGCTGGTCACCATCGGCAAGGGCGACAGCCTGACCAACCCGATCAGCGAGGCCGACCTGGCCAAGGTGTGCGTGGATGCTCTCGACCAGTCATTTGCCCTGATACCGGCCGGCGGCCAGCAGGTATATTCCCGGCACCGCATCAACGAACTTGTCATGCAGACGGTGCGCCCGGGTAAAAAAGTGCGGCGCCTGCCTGCCGGCATGGTCCGTGCCGCGTTGCCTTTCTGGCGGCTGCTCGATCGCAACCTGTACGACAAACTGGCCTTTTTCCTCGAAGTGACGCAACACGAAACGCTGGCCCCGAAAATTGGCCCCACGACTTTCGAAGACTGGCTGAAAAACGCCTGAATCCGGCTATTTATCCTGTTTTGATGCCCGTTGGTCCCGTGCTTTGGCGCCGGCCGTAACCTGACTGCCCCGGCGGTGGTCAAAGGGACTTTCATACACCAAACGCACACCCAACGATCATGTCTGTTAACCGTTTTGCCCAATCCCTTCTGATGACGGCCTTTCTGGCCGCCGGCCTGAGCCGCCTTGCTGCTCAGCCGGCTGGCGATGCCGACGCTGCTGCCCTGCTGACCGCGCTCCCCAAAGCGCCGGCGACAGTTGCGGAAGTTGCGCAGCGCGTTTACCCCAACGGCGCATCCGCTCCTCAGACCGAACAGTTTTACCAACCCTGGCTGTCGCAGCTCGAAGCCGCGCAACAGCAAATCCAGACCTTGTCTGCCGACTTTTACCGGCAGTACCCGACCGGCATGAAGCCCGCCGCATTGCCCGCAACATCGCGTGTGTCGCCGACCCAGCAAAACGCAATGGATGCTGCAACGGCTGAGCTGGCCACGAAAATGATGAACGACCCGGCTTTCGCCCGGGAGTTTTCGCACATGAGTGAAGCCGAGCAGCAGGCCTATATGGCCAAACTGCTTGCCCAAAAGGGTATTCAGCCCGCGCAGGGTGTGGCCAATACCCCGTCTGCCATGCCTGCCGGACTTGATGCCGACTGGGCGGGCATGTGCACGGCCTACATGCAAACCAGCGCCGATCCGGATCGCTGGAATGCCCTGGCCGCCCTCCGCCAGCGTTTTGCCGAGCGCCATGCCGAAGTGGATGCCCGGGCCAATGCCGAGATCGACAAACTGCCGATGATCGCTTTTGGCGAATACGGCCACGACCACGACCCCGAAAAGGTCAAAACAATCCGGCGGGAGGCTGCCGGCAAACACGCCGAACTCGGGGCGGCAGAGTGGGAAGAGTCCCGGGCGCTGCTGGCGCAATACCGGCACGACCTGACGACGCGTATGGCCCCGCTGAACGAAGCCCTGAAAAAAGTGAACTACGGCAAAAACTACGATTTCGGCATGCATTACACCCTGGTGCTGAGTACCCGGCAGTTCATGTTGCAAGACCTGTATAACCTTTTGACCAATGAAATCGAACAGATGGAAACCTGTGCGGCCTGGGAACAACAGCGCCGGCAGACTCCCTGAAAGACCCCGCAATTCATGCGCCCGGGTTGACAGTTGATGTCGCCGGGCGCGCAATTCAACCCAAACAATTGAAACGGCTTGCGTCAATGGGCTAATTTTGAAGGATCAATCACTGCCGTGGAAAATTCGCTCAACGACAAATGGCTGCGCCTGATTGGCAATCCGCTTTCGGTTCCGATCGCCACCCTGGCGCAAATGCCGATTTTTTACCCCGGGCGCTGGGACCTCTGGTGGCAGTTTTCCCTCTACGGCCTGGTTTTTACCATCCTGATGTGGGAAGCAGGCCGCTGGATGATCCTGAGCGTCAGGCAGCGCTGGCCAGGGCTCGACAACACTTTGCCTCGCGTATTGTGGACCCTGGCCGGCTGGCTGGTCGTTTGTGCGGCAGGGCATACCGCCTTGTTGTGGACGGTGGACAGGATGGTCGTGACGCCGTTCAAGGTGTTCACCCTGATCGGTCTGCGCAACAACATCATCACCGCATTTGCCTTTTGGGCCGTGCTGGGCAGTGTTTATGAAGCCATTTATTTTTTCCAGAATTACCGGCTGACCCTGCAACGCACCGAACAATTGCGCCGCGACCGGGCCCGCCGGCAGCTGGAAGGGCTGAAAAACCGGGTCAATCCGCACTTTTTATTCAACAGCCTGACCACCCTGTCGGCGCTGATCGGCGACAACCCCCGCCAGGCCGAACGTTTCGTCGATGAGATGTCGAAAGTGTATCGCTACCTGCTGCGCGCCAACCAGACCAGCCATGTGACAGTTGGGGAAGAACTGGCTTTTTTGCGGGCGTATGCCTTTCTGCTGGAGACGCGTTTCGACCCCGATTTTTCCGTCAGGGAAGAGGTTGATCCCCGTTTTTTTGATCAACAAATATTCCCCACGACCCTGCGCGCCGCGCTCGATTACTGGGTCAGCACCCAGGAAATCGCTGCCGACCGCCCTTTGCATATTCGGGTCAGCGCCGATGCCTCGGGTTTGCGCCTTGAAGGCCCCTACCAGCCCAAAACCGTGTGGCTCGACGCCGGCGAGCAGGAATGGGCGCAGATCCGCGGCGATTTCGAAGCGCGCGGCCTGCCGTTGCTGCAATCGGTAGGCGAGCGGGAAATGCGCCTTCAAATTCCTTTTCTACCCGAATATTCCGTCACGCCATGACGATTCAACAGATACTTCGACAAGGGTACCAGCGCGTTTTTGCGCCTTACTATGCCGAATGGGTCACGGTGCCGTTTGCCATTGTTGCTTTCGGCTACATCCTGTTCGGCAAGGCCTATTTCGACGACTGGGACGTACTGTTGCGCAGTACGCTGGTGTGCATACCGGTTGCCATGCTCGTGGTGGTGGCCAACCATCAGGTGCGCGACTGGAACCTGCGGAGGTTTCAGCGGCTCGACGAATGGCACTGGCGCCTGCTGTTCAGCCTCCCGGGCTACTGGCTCGTCAATATGGCAGGTACGGCACTGGCGGTAGCGGTGTTTCACTTCATGTCGGGCGGCCGCCTGGTGGTCGGGAGCGGGCAGTGGTTCGGCTTGTTCCTTTTGTCCACCATAATGATGCTGGCGGGCGCGGCTGCGCATGAGGCCCTGATTTACTGGAGAAAATGGCGGGCAGCGCTGTCAGAAGCCGAACAGCTGGAAAAATTGCACCTGGAGACACAGTTTCAGTCGTTGCAGGATCAGTTGAACCCGCATTTTTTGTTCAACAGCCTCAATGTTTTGTCCTCACTTATTGCCGAAAACCCGCGCCGGGCCGAGGATTTTGTCGATCAGTTGTCGAGGGTGTATCGTTACCTCCTGCGCTCCAACGACCGCGAGGTGGTGCGGGTAGGGGAGGAACTCGGTTTTATCCGTTCCTTTTTTCACTTGCTCTCGACCCGCTACGAATCGGGCATCGCGCTCGATATTCAGGTGCCGGCGGAATGGGCCGATCATTTCGTGCCGGCGCTTGCCCTGCAGATTTTGCTGGAAAACGCGGTAAAACACAACGAAATCGCGCCCGACAAGCCCTTGCGCATCGAAATGCTCGTTCGTGCGGGCGAAGGCCAGGCGCGTTTGCTGGTGCGCAACAATATTCAGCCCAAATCAACAGCCGTCCATTCCAGCCGCGTCGGGCTTGAAAACCTCCGGCTGCGCTACGAACTGCTCGGTGAAACCGGTTTTGAAGTGCGCAACGACGGCCGTTTTTTCACCGTCGAACTACCCCTTCTCGAATCATCTGCAACCATCCTGTCATGAATGCTTTTATTGTTGAAGACGAACCCCTGGCGGTCAAAAAACTCGTCCGCCTCCTCGAAGAAGTTGCCATCGACCTCCGTGTGGCCGGTACGGCCGGCAGCATCCGTGCGGCGGTGGAATGGCTTGAAAGCAACCCCGCGCCCGACCTGATTTTCCTCGACATCGAACTTTCCGACGGGCAAAGCTTCGAGATATTCCACCGCACCACCGTTAAAAGCCCGGTCATTTTCACCACTTCCTATGATGAATTTGCCCTGCGGGCATTTAAGGTCAACAGTGTCGATTATCTGCTGAAACCCATTCAGCGTGAAGAACTTGCGCAGGCAATCGACAAATACCGAACCATCAAAACGCAATATGCTGCCGACGGCTATTCGGCTTCGTCGGGGCTGACGGAGCTGCTCAGCGCCCTCAGCCAGCGCCTCGAACCGCCCAAAGCCTACCGCTCGCGGTTTTTAGTCAAACATGCCCAGAAATACGTCGCTGTCGATGTCGCCGACATCGCTTACTTCTGGTCGGAGGGCCGTATCAATTTCTTCAAAACCCATGCGGGGCAAAAGTACCTCGTCGAGTACACCCTCGAGGAGATCGAGGCCATGCTCGACCCGCGCGACTGGTTTCGCACCAGTCGCCAGTTTATCGTCAGCGTGCAGGCAGTTCATCAAATTCATGCGTATTTCGGCAACCGGCTCAAACTTAACCTCAGCCCCGAAGAGCCGCAGGAAGTGTTGGTCAGCCGGGAAAAAGTGAGCGATTTCAAGGATTGGATGGGGAAGTAACGGCTGCCGCTTATCCTTTCAGGACCAGTTTGCGGGTCGTTTCGCTCTTCCCGGCACTGAGGTGTAAAAAGTATGTGCCGGGCGGAAGGTCGCTGACATACAAGCGCCCCTGATAGCTGATCGTCTCGCGGCGAAGCGGCCTGCCGCTTGCGTCGAGCAAGGTCAGCAGGGTAGGCGTGCGGTCGTACAATTGAATGTCAACGTGTGTCCGCGCCGGATTGGGCGAGATCCGTACGGGCAGCTGCGGCCTGGGCTCGGGCGCCGCCAGCGGGGCGCAACCCGGCACATCGCTCCACACCACGGTAATCTGGACGCCCAGCGCTTCCACGAAGTGGGGGCATTCGGCCGGCGAGGCTGTGAGCCAGTATTCGCCCGGGGCGTCGAGTTTCAGCGTGTCGTCGGTAGCGCCGGGTATGGGGTCCATGCCATTGTACCAGGTGAAATTGGTGGTGTAGGGGAGCAGGGCAATCAGGTAAGCCGGCTGGTTTTGGCAAATGATCATCTCACCGTTGGGGCCGATATTGAAATAGCCATCCGACAAGACGGTAACGGGCAGAAAAGCCAGCCCATCGACCAGCACTTCGCTGCTTTGCTCGGTGCATCCGCCGAGGGTGGCGGCAACGGATACGTAAAACGGCACCTCATCGGAATTCACCGTCAGCGTCTGGCCGGTGGCGCCGGGTATGGGCTGGCTGCTGCCGCCCGAAAAAGGCCTGCTGTACCATTGATAACTGTCGTAAGATTCGGTCGTCAGCACTTCCGTGCTGAGCGGGCACAACAAGGTGTTGCCGCTCACGGTCGGCGTAAAAGGGCATTGTGCGTACAGGGGCCATGAAAGGACCAGGGAGGCAATCAGAGAGAAGATCGGTTTCATAAAAAATGCATGGTTTGTTTTCTGGCCGTACAGACAGGTCCTGGGCTGCCGATGGTTGCGATTTCGGGCGGTTTAAAAAATTTTTAACAGCCAGACAGGAGACGTGCTGTAACGTTTTTTCAATGCCCCTTGTCTGAGATAGCAGAACCCGTTGAACGGACTTTTGTGCGCATTAAGATTTAAAAACCAATTTATTAAACATTGTAAATTATTCCCAACATGAAACACAATCTGTCGAAAATCAGCCTGGCCGCCACAGCCCTTCTTTTTGCCGCCCTCTTCGGCCTCAGCAGCTGCAAAAAAGATAACGACGACTCCAAACCAACCCCCACGCAACAGATCGTCGGCGAATGGGAAATCAAATCCTTCACCATCGACGGCGTGGAAATCAAAGGCACCGTCGTACTGTCGTCCAAGATGGAATTTGAAGCCTACACCGGATCCAACGGCGACTTTGAATGGACCATCGTGTACACCGACGGCAGCAGCGAAGTGGCTACCGGCGACTACGAGGTGGACGAAGCCGACCGTGAAGTGAAACTCGAAAACGACAACGGCGAAACGCTCAAATTTGACTTCGATCTCGACGGCGACGAACTGGAATTGTCCGGCATCCTCGACGGCGAACGCTACGTGCTGAACGCAGAACGCGATTAACATCGCGTTTCCCCCCGGCTGCGCCGACCTCTCCCGGTTGGCGACGCCGGGGGGGGCTTGCAACCCCGATTTCATACCTGCCACGCCGGCCTTCCTGTCCGGCGAAGTCTTCCCAAGTCTCGACCCTTGATAAAACGGCGCCGATCATTTTGGCGCCTGAATGCAGGGTATTACTTTTGGAGCCTTCGCCGACCCGGAGGGCCGGCCTGACCATTTGCCGACCTTCGGGTCGGTGTTACGATCACAATCGCCGGGCATATCATGTTGCTTTCTACCCTGACTGAATTATTTGTTCGCGACCTCGAAAAACTTAAAGCCGAAATCCAGCAATACCGCGACGAAAACGCCTTGTGGGTGACTGGCGGCGAAATTGCCAACTCGGCCGGCAACCTTTGCCTGCATCTCGTGGGCAACCTCAACCACTTTATCGGCGCTACGCTGGGACAGACCGGCTACGTGCGCGAGCGCGACCTCGAATTTTCCCTGAAAAATGTGCCCCGGCAGGAGTTGCTCGATGCGGTGGACAAAACCATCGCGGTCGTGCAGACTAGCCTCGAAAAATGGAAGGACGCCGACCTCTACGAACGGTTCCCGCTGGAAAAACATGGCCAGGTGGTCACGACCGGCTACATGCTGCTGCATCTCCAGACGCACCTCAACTATCACCTGGGACAGATCAATTACCACCGTCGACTGCTGGATGAAGCAGATTTTTGAGGCGCAGCGCTATTTTTTACCCCTTATCCGGTGAAGTTTGTAAAAAGGCCTTATTTTTGCCGAACGAACGTTCGGTATAATGCCTGCACAAAAAATTGACAAAACAGATTTGCTGCGCCGTTGCTGGGAGGTTTTTAACCGGCACGGCTACTACGGTACGTCCATCAGCATGCTTGCGGAAGCGACGGGGCTGGGCAAATCCGGGCTGATGCACCACCACCTGTCGAAAGAAGGCCTGATGCACGCCGTGATGGAGTATGCGCAGCAATACCTGCGCGACTATGTGCTTTCCGTGGCTTCGGAAGATTTGCCCCCCGAACAACGCCTTGAAAAACTGCTGCGCCGCCAGAACCGGCTGGCCAAATACGAACGACGCGGTTGTTTTTTTGCCAATGCGGCGCTTGAAACCGGCCGCGAAGGCATTTTTAACCACTACATCCAAACCATTTTTGACGAATGGCAAGTGGCGGTGGCGGGAATTCTTGGCACTGCCATGCCGCCCGACAAAGCCCGTGAAACGGCCTACCGGCTCTTGCTGGAATACGAAGGCGCCGTTGCCTTTTACAAATTGAGTGGCGACGAGCAGCATCTTGAAAATCTGGTGGCCCGTGCCGTGGCCCTTTTCCCTCTCCCTGCGTCATGATTCGTTTGCAACCGCTTCTCTTCAAATCCTTAGGGTTCGGCCTGAACCTGCTTTCCCTGATCGCCTCCGACAGGACGGCGCGTATAGCGCTGCGCATCTTCGGAACACCTCCTACCCCCAGGCTTCGTCAGAAAGAACTGGCGTTTCTGGCAGGCGCCCGTCAGGTACGCCGCGCGGCCGCAGGCCGGGAAATCGTGGAATATCACTGGGGGCTCGCCGACGCTCCTCTGGCATTGCTTAGTTACGGCTGGGGCTACAACGCTGGTCGCTGGCGCCATTTCGTGCCCGAACTGGTCGAGTCGGGCTGGCGGGTGATCGCTTACGATCCTACCGGCCATGGCCAGGCGCCCCGGGGGCAGATGCACATGCCGCTGAACGCGGCTATTATCATGGATTTGCTGCACACTTATGGCCCTGCTGAAGCCATCATCGGGCACTCTTTCGGTGGCAGCAGCAGTGTGTATGCCGTACATCAGCTGCCCGCCCGCCTGCATCCCAAACGCATGGTGGTGATGGCGTCTTTCACGTACGTGCCCCAGGTATTCCTCGATTACAAAAAAGCGCTCGGTATTTGGCCAACGCTGTACTGGCCGGTGGTGCGGCTGGCCGAAAAAATGCTGGGCGACCGGCTCGACCAGTTCGATCTGGCGCGTATGAGCGGCGATCTGGACGGGGTGGATGCCCTGCTGGTGCATGACCCGGCCGATCCGGTCACGCCTTTCGACCACGCGCAGCGTTTTCACCGTTTTTGGCCCGGCAGCGCCTTGTTGCCGGCCAGGGGCGCCACACATCACCTCGGCCATCCCGAAGTGACGGAGGCTATTTTGCGCTTTGTGCAAGACGGCACAATACCCCGGGGCGCAAGCCGGCAGGAAGAGCCGGCGCCTGCGGGACACGAGTTGGTGCGGTACTTTGCGGGGTTGTGAAAAAAAGCCCCCTGCCACACAGTAGGAAGGGCAAGCGTGCGTTTTATGCACGCACTGCAACCTACCTTTGCCCACCTTATCACCCTTCATCATGAAAAATATTGCCATTCTCACCGGCGGCGACTCTGAGGAGCGCGTTATTTCCCTCCAAAGCGGCCGCGTGGTCGCGGACCATTTGCCAGCCGACCGCTACCGTACCTTTCTGATCGACATTCAAAAAGCAGACTGGCGAGATTTGGATTCGGGTGCCCGGGTTGATAAAAATGATTTTTCTCTCGTGCTCGACGGGGAAAAGATTCACTTCGATTGCGCTTTTGCGGCATTGCACGGCAGTCCGCTCGAAGACGGAAAAATGCAGGGCTATCTCGAAATGTTGGGCATTCCCTATACCTGTTGCGACGGCTATGTGAGCGCGCTGACCATGAACAAGCACAATACCAAGACGCAACTGGCGCCGCATGGCATTCCGCTGGCCAAGTCGAAATTGCTGCATCGCGGCCATCCGGTCGATCACAGCGACCTGCTCACCCTGGGTTTGCCGCTGTTTGTCAAGCCAAATACCCACGGGTCGAGTTTCGGGGTAAGCAAGGTGAAAGCCGAGGGCGAACTTCAGGCTGCCCTTGATGAAGCCTGGAAATTCAGCGATGAAGTAGTGGTGGAAAGTTTCATGCCCGGCCGGGAGTTTGCCAACGGCGCCTTCCGTCACAATGGCGAAATCGTCGTCCTGCCGGTTACCGAAATCATTCCTGAAACGGAATTTTTCGATTTCGCGGCCAAATACGAAGGTAAATCCCAGGAAATCACTCCTGCTGACCTGAAACCCGAACAGACCCGCCAATGCCAGGAGCGCACCCGGCAGATCTACGGTTTGCTCGGTTGCCGCGGCGTGGTGCGGTTCGATTATATTCTTGTGGGCGATACATTTCACCTGCTGGAAGCCAATACCATACCGGGTATTTCGCCCGCCAGCATCGTACCGCAACAGGCCAGTGCCGCCGGCTGGGCGCTGGGCGAGTTTTTCGGGGCTTTGATTGAGGAAGCGACTGGCGATTGAAGAGCACGTAAGGGGGGAGGAACTTGCAAAACGCTGAATTACAGGGTTAAAAGTCAGACAGGATTTACAAGATTTACAGGATAGCGCGGCTACTTCGCTGGCTTATAGTCCTCTAAATCTTGTAAATCCTGTCCCCAATAAACCTGTCCCCCGCTCTCTTCTCCCCGTCTCAATCCTTTATTTCTTCACCGGCGTCGGCGAATCTAGCGGCAGCGGCTCCACAAAATAAATCACCTTGGTCAGCCATTTGCTCGTGTCCGGCTCGGCCATTGGGTCGGTGATGTATTCTTCCAAAACGGGCGGGATGCTGCGCAAACTTTTTTTCATCATGTAGTCGTCCATAGCCAGGTGGGCGTTGCCGATACTGTCGTACACGCCGTAGTAATTGATCACCAGTGCGCGGCCGCCGCCAACTGTAAACACGCCCAGGCCGTTGCCGAATTTTTTGGCCTCAGCGATGGGTACGGCAGCAGCCATGTCGGTGGTATGGGTAGAGTCGTCCCAAACCCAGGTAAGGCTGGAGGGCGCGCCGGCCGGCGCAAGGCCCTGTTCCTGTATTGCGCTCATGGCTTGTGGAAAGATGGCTTCATAAAATTCCTGCAGACTATCGAAAGGCAGGTTTTTGCGTACTCCGACGTAGTATTTGACCGGCATGTCGGTTTCAGCGACTTCGTAACCCAGGTATTTCGGGTGGGCGATCTCTTCACAAATGCGTTTGAGGTTGGCCAGGCCGCGCTCGTAATCTTTGCCCACCGCGGCATCCATGTCGGTAAACATGGCAAAACCGTTCCAGGGGAAACCGACATGCATGTCGAAGCCCCAGCTCACGTGGGTTTTGTCGCCCTGAGCATCCATTTTAATAAAGGAAGGAGAGGTGCTTTCCCAGGGTTTGACAAAGTTCACTTCGATGTCGACGCGGCCGGGCGTGACGGATTTGAGGGTTTGTTTCCCTTCGCCGACTTTGTCGTTGCCCGACCAGACGTACACGGCCCCGGCTTCGCCGTCGGTACCTTCCACAAGGGTTTTCATGTTCGGGTCGAGCGATTGCCAGGGCGACCATTTGGGGAAATTTTTGAAAAATCGAACCTGTTCGAACACCACTTCGCGGGGGGCGTCGATCTCGATACTGCGTTCGATGTGATAATTGCCTTTGGCAAACAGCCCCAGTGCGATCACCAGTGCGGCAAGCCCCAGAACGATATAAAGGAGAATTTTGAGTGCTTTCATAATGTGTAGCAGGCTGGTTTTTATAAATTAAGATCAAGTTGTGTCGTGTCGAGGTCTTTCTGCTCCAGTCTATTTAAAATTTGATGCAAATTTGACATAAAAAGTTTTAAAATAAAAAACATTTTCAAACTTTTCGACCAAAACAAAAAAGGCTGCCTGTTGGCAGCCTCTGGAAACCGGAAACCGGGATATTGCTACACGGCAAAACTTTCGCCGCAACTGCAGGTTCGCGCCGCGTTCGGATTGTTGAATGAAAAGCCTTTGCCGTTCAGTCCGCCGGAAAATTCCAGCGTGGTGTTGAACAGGTAGAGGAAACTTTTGAGGTCGGTGACCACTTTGACCCCGTTGTCTTCAAAAACCTGATCGTTGGGTCGCGATTCGTTGTCGAAATCCATTTTGTACGACAAGCCTGAGCAGCCGCCCGACACGACCGACACGCGGAGGAAAAAGTCGTCGGCAAGGTGCTGGCTGTCGCGGATCTCGGTAATTTTCTGCTTGGCGCTGTCTGCTACGTAAATCATGGTGTTTGGTGCTGTTGTGCAAAAAACGGGTCGCAGGGGGCGGCCAATCAGGCCGTTGCCTCGCTGGGTGCGGCTTCGGTATGGATGCCGTTTTTGTCCTGATAGTCCTTGATGGCGGCCTTGATGGCGTCTTCGGCCAGCACGGAGCAGTGGATTTTGACGGGGGGCAGTGCCAGTTCTTCCACGATGTCCATGTTGTCGATTTTGCCGGCTTCGTCGAGTGTTTTGCCTTTGAGCCATTCGGTGGCCAGCGAAGAAGAGGCGATGGCCGAGCCGCAGCCGAAGGTTTTGAATTTGGCGTCGCGGATGATGCCGGTGGCTTCATCCACTTCGATCTGAAGGCGCATTACGTCGCCGCATTCGGGCGCGCCCACGAGGCCCGTACCGACGTTTTTGGCTTCTTTGTTAAGAGAGCCGACGTTGCGCGGGTTTTTGAAATGGTCCAGTACTTTATCGGAATATGCCATGTTGGTAGTTGTTTTTGATCGTAAAAAGCGGGTCAAACCAGGTGTTTAACATCAGTGTGCGCTCCACTCGATCTTGCTCAGATCGACGCCTTCCTTGTACATTTCCCAGATGGGAGACAACTCGCGCATGTGATTGACGCCGTTGCTGACCAGGCGAATGGCCTCGTCCACTTCTTCTTCTGTGGTGAAACGGCCGAGGGAGAAGCGGATGGAAGAATGCGCCAGATCGTCGCCCAGGCCCATGCCGACGAGTACGTAGGAGGGTTCGAGAGAAGCGGAGGTGCAGGCCGAGCCCGACGACACGGCGATGTTCTGGTTGAAGGTCATCATCAGGCCTTCGCCTTCCACGTGTTTGAAAGAAATATTGGACACGTGCGGCATACGGCTGCCGACGTTGCCATTGACCTTGGTTTCTTCCAGCCGGGTGAGGGCGCTTTCCAGTTTGTCGCGCAGGCGGGAGACGCGTTCGGCGTCCTGCGCCATTTCGAGGCGGGCGATCTCGGCGGCCTTGCCGAACCCGACGATGCCGGGCACGTTGAGGGTGCCGGAGCGCATGCCGCGTTCGTGGCCGCCGCCGTCCATTTGCGCCGTCACTTTGACGCGCGGATTTTTGCGGCTCACATAAAGCGCGCCTACGCCTTTGGGGCCGTACATTTTATGGGCGGTGAACGACATCAGGTGGATGCCGACTTCCCGCGGATGGGTCGGGATCTTGCCCACGGCCTGCGTGGCGTCGCTGTGGAACAACACGCCGTGCTTTTCGCAGATCTGCGCGATGTCGCGCATGGGCTGAATGACGCCGGTTTCGTTGTTGGCCCACATGATCGACACCAGTACGGTCGTCGGTTTGATGGCTGCTTCCAGCTCCTCGAGTTTGATCAGGCCGTCTTCGCCGACTTTCAGGTAGGTGATTTCGGCGCCCTGTTTTTCCAGGTGTTTGCAGGTATCGAGGATGGCCTTGTGCTCCGTTTCGACGGTGATGAAATGGTTCCCTTTGCGGGCGTACATTTCAAACACGCCTTTGAGCGCCAGGTTGTTGCTTTCAGTCGCCCCCGACGTAAAAATGACCTCCTTGTCTTCCACCTGCAGCAATTGCGCGAGCTGCTCGCGGGCGTAATCCACCGCGTCTTCGGCTTCCCAGCCAAACTGGTGGCTGCGGCTGGCTGCATTGCCGTGTTTTTCGTAAAAATAGGGGATCATCGCTTCCACAACCCGGGGGTCGCAGGGGGTGGTGGCATTGTTGTCGAGATAAATCAGGCGGCGCTTTTCCATGCAGCGGGCAAGTTGTCTTTTATTTAGATTGAATCAAGGTAACGATTCGGGTTGCAAAGATAAACAGCGCGTCCGTAAAAAGGTTTGAAGAAATAAAAACTCTGAATATCAACGCTGCTGCACTTTGGCCGGGGGGCTTTGGAAACCGGGAATTTCCCTTGCCAACCCTTTTTATCGCTGCAGTACCCGCAGCACTTCTTCTCTTTTTGCCCGCGAAACTGGCGCCTGCGCCCCGTTGTCGAACAGCAGGTAGCCGCCGTCTTTTTTCACCCAGCTTTTGACAAAACGGGGGTTGATAAGGTGCGACTGGTGACAACGCACAAACCCGTAGGGCCGCAGCAACTCTTCAAACTCGTAAATCGGCCTCGAAACAGTGAGTTTTTCTCCGTCGTCCAGGTAGAAAAAACAATAGTTGTTGTCCGATTCGCAGCGAACAATGTCGGCCGGCCGTACAAAACGCGTTTCCTCCAGCGATGCCAGCGCGATCCGGTGGGCGTCTTTGGGTTGTTGCAGGAGTTGGAGCAGGTTGTCGAGTTGCAGGTTTTGCCGCTTGTTGCGGGCGTTTTGGGCGGCGCGCGCCACGGCTTGCCGGAGTTCGTCGGGCGATACGGGTTTCAACAAATAATCGACAGCCGCAAAGCGGATGGCCTGGATGGCATACTGGTCGTAGGCCGTGACGAAAATGAGTTCGAAATTGATGGCCGGCAAGGCGCGCAGCAGATCGAACCCCGATTGCCCCGGCATTTGAATGTCGAGAAAAACCAGTTCGGGCCCGATCTGCCGGATGAGCGCCTCGCCGGCCGCCGCGCTCGAAGCCGTGCCGGCGACGATCAATTCGGGACAATACTCGCGCAGCAGGTTGGCGAGATTGTCCAGGTTGTTGGGTTCGTCGTCGATCAGAATGGCGCTAAGCGGGTTCATAACAGCCAGTTTTGAAATAAAATTTCTGCTTGTGCTCCCTCGCCGGGCAAATTGCTGCAATGCAGAACGATCCGGCGTTGGCCCGGCATCTCATTGAGCAGTTTGATCCGGTCGGCTGTGAGTTTCAATCCGTAGCCCTCTGCGCCCGGTGTGGCGGCGAAACCTGCGCCGTTGTCGATCACCCGGATGTACAGGTCGCCGCCGTTTGCGCCAACCACCACCCGGATAAGGCCTTTTTCCAGCAGACCCGATACGCCGTGTTTCACGGCATTTTCGGCCAGGGGCTGCAGCAAAAGCGACGGCACCTCGATGTTGTCGGGAGCGAGCCCTTCGCCGGTCTCGATGGCGTAACGGAAGCCGAAACGCAGTTTTTCGAGCGAAAGATAGGTGTCGAGCGCACTGATTTCCCGCGACAGCGGGATGAAATTGCGCTCCACATCCGCCAGCGAACTGCGCACCAGGCTGCCGAAAGCCGATAAATAGCGATTGGCCCCGTCGAGGTCGTTGCGGTTGATGAGGCCCTGGATGGAGGAGAGGGCGTTGAAGATAAAATGCGGGTTGAGCTGGGCGTACACCGAACGCAAGCCCAGGGCCAGGCGCTCCTGCCGCGCTTGCTCTGCGGCCATCCTGCGCTTTTGCCGGCGCAGCTGCACGAGCATGACCAGCGCCGCCGCTGCCGCCAGCGCCATCAGGCCGAAGGCCGCCCGAAACGGCCAGCGCTCGTACCAGGGCGCTTCGATCCGAAAACGGTAAACGATCGGGTTGTGGCGCTGTTTGGCATAGCGGATGTCGAGGGTGTAATCGCCGGGCTTCAAATGCCGCAACCAGATGAAATTGTTGTCCATGTCGTTGGGCTGCCAGGGCGCTTCGAGCCTGCCGTCGCGCGTCAGGCGGTATTCCAGGGCTTCTTTTTTGTACACCGCAGCCCGCAGAAACACCAGCAGTTCGTCTTCGCCGGCCGGCAGCACGAGTTGCGGCGGCGACGATTGCCCCGAAGTACTGTCGGTACGGGCTGCCGGGTAGCGTTCGGCGAGTTTTCGGGCCTCCCCGGGGTTGAGGCTGAAATCGAAGGGGTTTTTCAAATGCCGGATGCTTTCGTGCAACTCGTCGCGGGTGAGCACCGAGAGCAGCACAGGGTGTGTTTCCTTCCAGCAAACAACGCTCGACGTGAAGGGGGCCGCCTTGCCTTTTTCCCGCAATTCGACCAGCAGGCAATGCCCCCAGCCGGCCGAATAGCCGCCCAGAAAAGCAAAGCCTTCGCGGAACTGGTTGAGTTGAAAATCCTCGCTGGTAAACTGCTCGATCGGGCTCCAGTCTCTGACGACTTTGCCGCCAGCCTCCGAAACGCGAAACTCGTAGCGCGCAGCATTGCGCCGAAAAATTCCGGGCGCAAGGAAATACACCGCCGAGGAATCATAGGTGTTGAGGAACAACTGGCCGGCTTCCAGATTCGACCTGAACCGGAAGGCCGAGCCGGAAAACGTCATGTCGAGCGGCGAGTGCTCGGGGTCGAGGTCGTCTATCGAATAGATGCCGTTGTTGGGGATGGCCGTGACCAGCAGGGGCGTGCTGTCGCGGCCTTCACCCAGGTATGAAGTGGAATAGTTGTTCCACTCTATGTCGGAAAAATGCTGGCTGGTATCGCGCCAGCTGACCTGCGCGCCCAGGCTGCGGGCGCTCAGGAGGAGAGCGAAAAATATCAGGTGGCGCATATCAGGGGTGTTTCCAGAAACTGACAGGATTGTTGGTATTGTAAAACTTGTAGGTAACGCCGCTTTCAGGGTCGGTATATTCGCGTACGACCGGCTCCTGTTTGAAATAATCGAGCGGCAGCAGCTGGACGTACTGGATGGTTTTCCCCCGGGCCGGCGTTTCCAGGTCCCAGGCGCTCTCGACCGGGCATTGCAGGATGTAGAGGTTTTTGGCCATGTACTGGTACAAATATTCCGTTTTGTCGGGCGAATACCGATGGTTCCAGTTGGCGGTCGGGTTGAGCAGCAGGGGTTGGTCGAGGATGATGCGCTCCCTGACCTCCGCGATGTCGAGCAATTCGCCTTTTTCATTCATCAGCCAGGCGTCGTAGGTGGGATCGACCCAGATCCATTTGCCCAGCGAAGGCACGAACACGATGTTGATCACGTGGCAATCGGGGTCGATACCCAGACTGTCCTTGGGCAGGCAGGTCACCAGCCGCGAAGCGAAACCGAGGGAAAGGTAACACTCGTTGAGCACGGTGGCGAGGCCGCGGCAGTTGAGTCCGCGCTTGCCGCCCCGGCAGGCTTCGATCATGGCCTGTGCGTTGTGTTGTTGCGGGTTGCCGTGTTCGCCGTCGTGCGGGATCAGGTCATGCACCCAGTGCAGCACGTTGAGCACCTGCGAGACGTCGTTGCCCGAGCCGGCGACGGAATCGAGCCGGTATTTTTCGCGGAGTGCTTTCAGTTCGGGTTTGTCGGCCGAATCGTAGCGAAAAGCCGGGCGCGCACGGGCGTCGGCGGGGTTGTAGGCTGCCGCGTGCCGCAAGATGAACAGGTAGTCGCCCACCGCCCGAATCGACTCCGCGAGCGCCATGAAACGCGGTTCGTGCCGGAGGCTTTCCAGGTCCGTGTCGCCGAGCAGGTGGGAATAATCGGTAAAGCCCGCTTCGACAGCCTGTTGCAAATGGTCGAGCGCCGGCTCGCGCCGACCGCAGAGCGCATAGGTGCAGGCGAGGTTGTAGTGGGCATTGGCCCGGTCGGAAGCGAATCGTTTGCGCTCCCGGGCGTCGAGTTGTGCGTAGGCGCTTTCCCAGTCGGCCAGCAGCAGCCGGAAGCCCTGGGTGTCCCTTTTTTCATAAAGGGCAATAAAAATGCTGTCGTGCTGCCGGGCGTAGGTTTCGAAGCCGGCGCCGTTTTGCGCCTGTAAAAAAAGAGGCGCCAGGGTAAGGAACAGGATCGGAAGGTGTGCCGTTTGCCATTTCTTTTTCATGATAAAACAAGTTTGAATACGGCTGCAAGATGGCGGCCAACGGCGGCGGTCCGGCTCCGATATGTGAATCCGGTAAAGCCGGGTGTGAATTTGAAAAATAAGGAGAGAAAATTGCATCCTGCCGGCCTATAAGTACACGTCCTGCCCGACGAATCGCTACTTTTGCCCACACGTACGCCATGGCACTTTCTACCGACTTTTTCTCCGAATTTCAGCCTGTCTCCAAAGCCGACTGGCTCGCCCGCATTACCAAAGACCTCAAAGGCAAAGCCCTCGACGACCTGTACTGGCAGCTCGCCGAAGAGGTCCGCGTCGATCCTTTCGGGCATGCCGACGAGCTCCCCGCGCCGCCAGCCCCGCTGAGCGCGCAGCCCTTGCAATGGGAAATTTGCGAAGACATCTACGCTGCCGACCCGGCAGCCGCCAACGCACAGGCCCTCGAAGCCTTGTCGTTTGGCGCGGAAAGCCTTTGTTTTCAGCTGACCGAGCCGGCAACTGCGGCTTTTATACACCCCCTGCTCGACGGTGTGCATCCCGATTTTATCAGCCTGCAATTTGCCGGGCCTGGACTGGCGAAAAACCCCGGCGCCGTGCTGGCCGCCCTCGAAACGCTGGCCCGTGAGCGCGGTCTCGATCCGCGCCGGCTGCGCGGCGCCCTGCGCTACGACCCTGCTGCTGCCGAAGGCCTGCAAGACTGGCGCTACGTGGCCGAGTTGCTGGCCTACGGCCGCGAAAATTTCCCGGGCTTCACGCTGCTGTCGGTGGAAGGCGCCGCCGACTGGCAGGGCGCTTCCGGCGCTGCCGACGAACTGGCCCTGTTGTTGAAGCGGGCCAACGCCTACCTCAAACAGTTTGCCGAACGCGGCTGGTCGCCGGCCGATGCGGCCGCCGGCATGCAGGTCGCCGTGGCCGTCGGATCGAGTTATTTTGTCGAAATAGCGAAGCTGCGCGCCTTGAAATTGCTGTGGCTCAATTTGTTGCAAGCCTGGGGGCTCCCCAAGGCCTGGCCGCCGCTCGATGTGCGGTTTGCGCCGGCCGCCTACGCCGCCGACGAGTATTCCAACCTGATCCGCGCCACGACGATGGCCATGTCGGCCGTGCTGGGTGGCGCCGACCGCCTGGCCGTGCTGCCTTTCGATGCCGGCGCCGAAAACCCCTCCCGGCCGGCCGCCTTCGGCCGCCGTATGGCCCGCAACGTGCAGCATTTGCTCAAAATGGAGAGCTTTTTCACCGAACTGCCCGACCCCGCCGCCGGCAGCTATTATGTAGAAAAACTAACCGGGCAACTGGCCGAAGCGGCCTGGAAGAAATTCCAAACGGACTAAACCCTTTTGCCACCCTCAGGGCTGGCACGGACGGCTGGCGCGGGGCTTTGTTGCTGGCGCGGGACTTTGCTGCTGGCGCGGGACTTTGCTGCTGGCGCGGGGCTTTGCCCCGTGCCGTGGCCGATTTTACCGCTACTAAAAAGGCGACAACAACCAGGCGCGGGCCTTTTTTGAAAAATGCCGGGCACTTTGGCTGGAGCTGGCCCGTGATTTTCCGGCCTACGTGGCATTTCAGCAAAACCTGACATGGGCGGAGGAGGCTTTGCAGGATCTGGAGGGCTGAGGCCATTGTTGGCTGAAACAGAAATACATGCGTTTTGCCGCGCTGCGGCGCATTTTCGCCCTCTGGTTTGTCATTTCCCCCCGCTCTCCATGAGCAAGATTACCCCTCCAGCTAACCCAACTCATCCATCCCCCCGCCCGGCCCGCTCAATCTTTGCGTCGTTTTTCAAACGCACCGCTCCTGTGTGCGTACAAACAGAAATCGACATGGCAACCGTTATTTTTTTGATCGTTATGCTGCATTTGGTCGCGGGCTTTGGTTACGTGATGTACAAACTCAATAAAAAGCCCGATACGAAGGCATAAGGCAAGATCAAGGGGCATTTGCCCTTTCCCGCCCGCAATTGCCGCCGGCATTCAAGCCGCCGGAAGAAGGAGCCGTCCTTTATTATCCTCGCCAACCCGTGTTCATTTGGGTGATCTGCGTTGTCATCCTGCCCCGGCAGGTATATGGCAACGCTAATTGTATTACCTTTAATCACCATTGTTCACTCACCAGCCTGTTTCATTTTATGAAGACACTTTTTACCGCGGTTTTCCTCGGTTGTCTGCTCACAACCGCCCTCGCCCAAACTTCGGCCGATGAAGTCGTGCCGATCACGGTCACTACTTCGGCGGCGCCTTCGATCACGCTCAGCTGGCCTGCGCCGGCCGCCGGCGTCACCCAGGTGATTGTGTTTCGAAAATCAATCTTTGATCTTTCGTGGACGGCGCTTTCTATTTTGCCGCCTTCCGCTACTTCTTATACCGACGTCGGTAGCGGCTCGGGTGTGGCCTGGGAATACCGGGTAGAACAAAACGGCGGCACCCCGTCCCAACGCGTCGGTCTGGCGTATGCCGGCATCGACCTGCCGGCCTACACCGGCTCGCGCGGCAAAATCGTGCTGGTGATCGACGACGCCTTGTCGGCGCCGCTGGCCAGCGAGCTGTCGCGTTTTGAACAGGACCTGCGCGGCGACGGCTGGCAGGTGCTGCGGCACGATATTGCGGTGGCTTCCAGCAGCGTCCCCTCGGTCAAGGAGCTGATCCGGACCGACTGGGAGGCCGATCCCAACACGTTGTGCGTCCTGCTGTTTGGCAATATCCCGGTGCCTTATTCCGGCGAAATCGCTCCGGACGGGCATCCCGACCATATCGGCGCCTGGCCGACCGATTATTACTACGGCGACTTCGATGAAGAACTCTGGACGGATTCACTGGTCAACAATCCTGCGGCCAGCCGGCCAGCCAACCGCAACGTGCCGGGTGATGGCAAATTTGACCAGAGCGTGACCCCGAGTTTGCCGGAAGTGGTCGTCAGCCGGGTCGATTTTTCCAACCTCAGCGGCTGGAACGAGTCGCAAACCGAACTGTATCGGCGCTATTTGAATAAAAACCATGCTTTCCGGACGGGCGCTTACAAGCCCGACAACAAAACCCTGGTGGACGATAACTTCGGCTATTTCAATGGCGAAGCATTTGCCCAGAGCGGCTGGCGCAACGGCGCGGCCATTTCGGGCCCGGCCAATGTGCAGGACGGCGATTTTTTCAACGATACCGACAACCAGAGTTTTCTGTTCGGCTACGGCTGCGGCGCAGGCTCGTACACTTCCGCTGCGGGTGTCGGCAGCTCGGACAATTTTAAAACCGACAGTGTCAATATCGTTTTTTCGATGCTGTTCGGCAGCTACCACGGCGACTGGGATTACGAAAGCAACCCCTTGATGCCGAGCGCACTGGCCTCCAAAGGGGGCATCCTGACTTGCGTCTGGGCCGGGCGACCCAACTGGCATTTTCACCACATGGCCATGGGCGAGCCGATATGGGTAAGCGCCTACTGGGAGTGGCTGAACAGCTTCCTGACTTACCGCGTGTACCCGCCCTCGGGCATCAATTATGCCTTCGACGAACTGGTGCACGTCGGGCTGCTCGGCGACCCGACCCTGCGCGCGCACTCGGTCGTACCGCCGGCTTCGGTCGTCGCCAGTCCCGGTTGCAGCAGTATTCAGCTCAACTGGACGGCTTCTGCCGATGCCAGCCTGGGGTACTATGTGTATCGCTCCGGCTCGCCCGACAGCGTGTTCCAATTGCTGACGACCAACCCTGTGCCGGGCACTGCTTTTACCGATACGGACCCGCTCGACGGGGTGAATTATTACCAGGTAAAAAGCCTGAAAAAAGAGGTGGTTCCGACCGGCTCCTATTTTAACCAAAGCATTGGCGCGGCCGCGCAGGCTTCGTTCAATGGCCTGCCCTCGGTGTCGGTATCGACCACGCCGGCTTCTTGCAACGGCGGTTTCGACGGCACGGTCACCCTGAATGTCAGCGGCGGAACGCCGGCGTATTCCTATCTCTGGTCGCTGGGCTACACGTCGTCGAGTATCACCAATGCCCCTGCCGGCAACTACCTCGTGACGGTCACCGACCAGCTGGGTTGCTCCGTGACTGCCACGGCCACGGTGTCGCAGCCAACGGCTTTGCAGGTGCAAGCTTCTTCCAGCAATGTATCGTGCTACGGCGGCGCCGACGGCAGCATCCAGCTCACGATAACGGGCGGTACAGTGCCTTACACCGCCGAATGGTCAACGGGCGATACAGGACCGATGATCGATGGCCTGAGCGCCGGTTCCTATATTTTTACCGTAACCGACGCCCACGGCTGCACCAAGGTCGGAACGCGCACGATTAACCAAACCTCACCGCTGAACGCGCAGGCTTCGGTGATGGATGCAACCTGCTTTGGCGGCACGGGCGCTATTCTTCTGAATATTTTCGGGGGGGCGGGGATGTACAGCGTCGATTGGGCGGATTTGCCCGGCGCCAACAACCCGACCAATCGCAACAACCTGCCCGCCGGCGCCTACCAGGTGACCGTCACGGATGCCAACGGCTGCACAACTGCTACTTCGGCCCAGATCGATCAACCCACGGCCATCGGCATTCAGCTGTCGGTCACCAATGTGACTTGCGCGCCTGCTTCTTTGGGTAGCATCGACATGACGGTGACGGGCGGCGCAGGTATTTATACCTTTTTCTGGTCAAACGGGGCTACCACCTCCACCCTGAACAATCTGCCCGCCGGCACTTACAGCGTGACGGTGGCCGATTCCTATGGTTGTACCAAAACCGCTACGGCGACCGTCGGCCAGAACACTTCCATCAACATTCAGTTTGCTACCATGCCGGTCAGCTGCAACGGCGCTTCCGACGGCACGGTCAACCCTGTCGTCACCGGCGGCATGCCACCGTACGCCTACCTGTGGAGTAATGGCGCCAGTTCGCTCAACCTGACGAACGTACCGGCCGGCGCCTACACGCTTTCTGTGACCGACGCGAGCAATTGTGTGGTGACGGGCACGGTCAACCTGATCCAGCCGCCGGCCCTGAACGTCACGCTGACGTCCTATGACGTCAGCTGCCACGGGGGGCACGACGGCGCCATCAACCTCACGGCTACCGGCGGCACAACCCCCTACTATTTCCTGTGGTCGAACGCCACGACCGGCGAGGACGTCAACAACCTGATGGCCGGCAACTTCGGCGGCACCCTGACGGACGCCAACGGCTGTACTGCCGTGTTCAGCACGACGATCGGGGAACCGCCGGCGCTGAACCTGTCGCTTGACGCCTCTTCACCCACCTGTGCCAACGGCAGCAACGGGGTCATACTGGCCCAGGCCTCCGGCGGGTCGCCGGGCTATGTGTATCAATGGTCCAACAATGTTGGTACGCCAACCATCGGCAACCTGACATCGGGCTTTTACCAGTGCACGGTGACCGATTCGCATGGCTGCACGATCGTTGACGGGGTGGTGCTCGACGAGCCGCTCCTCATTTCAGGGCAGATCGATGCCCCGCCGATCTTGTGCTTCGGCGATGAGACGGTGTTGAACATCCTGAGCGTATTTGGCGGCAACGGCCCGCCCTACACATACAGCCTCGACTTCGGGGTGAACCTTTCCGTCGATTTCCCTTCATCGATTGTCGCGGGGCTTCACCACATCGAAATTTTTGACGCGCTGGGCTGTAGCAACAACCTGAATTTCGTGATCGATCAGCCTGCTTCCATTTTACCCGACATCGAAACCACCAATGCCTCCTGCACCGGCAGCAGCGACGGCGCCCTGACCGCCAGTGCGACGGGTGGTGTGCCGCCGTACCACTATTTGTGGGAAACGGGCGCTACGACCGCCGCGATCGACGGCTTGCCGCTGGGCGATTATCTGCTGACCATAACGGATGCGAACGAGTGCAGCGTGGAAACAATCGGCTACGTGCTCGCCCCGACACCCGTAGATGTGCCCATCATCGGCAGCGATACGGCCTGCGCCGGTTTTCCGGAGACGTACGCGATGCCGTCCGATTTTTTCAGTTATCAATGGGTGCTCGGTCCCGACGGCTTCGTCAACAGCGGCCAGGGGACCAACGAAATCGAAATTACCTGGATCGACCCGGGTGTGCATACCCTGAAAGTGGTTTTTGAAACGGTCAGCGGATGTGCCGATACGTCGAGCCTGATCCTGTTTGCCCAGATTTGCCTCGACGCAAAAGAACCGGCTTTCGCGGCCGCGACACTTTCGCCCAATCCGTTTACGAATGCGTTGACCCTGCGGTTCGGTCAGGCGCCACCGCCCGACACCCGTTTGCAACTCAGCGATGTGCAGGGGCGCATTTTACTGGAAAAATCGCTGACAGATACTGAACTGTTCATCGATACGGCCCGGTGGCCGGCCGGCGCCTACTTCATCCGGCTTTCCGACCCGCAGGGCGCGAGGGTATGGAAGGCAGTGAAAGTGGAATAAATGCAGGTCCGGGATTTTCAGCACACTGGCTGAAAATCCCGGACCCATTTCAGGGGGTAGTCTCCCGGGCTTCTTTCGGTTTTTGTAATGACGTACCTTTCGCCCATGAAGATTTTTTGCATTGGTCGAAACTACGTGGATCACGCGAAGGAACTGAACAACCCCGTTCCGGCGGAGCCCCTGATTTTTATGAAGCCGCCAACGGCGCTGGTCGTAAACAACAAGCCGTTTTTTTACCCTGATTTCACCAGCGATCTTCATCACGAAGGCGAGATTGTGCTGCGGGTGTGTAAAAACGGCCGCTCGGTGCAGCCCGAATTTGCCCGCCGCTACTACGACGCGGTGGCGTTCGGCATCGATTTTACCGCCCGCGACGTGCAGGAACGGCTTAAACAAAAAGGCCAGCCCTGGGAAATTGCCAAAGGCTTCGACGGCTCTGCCCCGCTGGGCAAATGGCTGCCGCTGGAAGAACTTCCCGACCCTCAAAACATTCATTTTCAACTGAAAAAAAACGGCCAGCTGGTACAGGACGGCAACACGCGCGACCTGATTTTTCCTTTTGACACCCTGATCGTTCACATCTCCCGTTATTTTACCCTGCAAAAAGGGGATATGATCTTTACCGGCACGCCGGCCGGCGTCGGGCCGGTAAAAATCGGAGACGTACTGGAAGGTTTTATCGAAGACCAGCCCATGATCCGCTGCGCGGTCAAGTGAACTCATTACAGAAACAATTATCCGATATGTTGCGTACCCTGTTTTTCGTTGTTCTTGCTGCCACCGCCCTGCGCGCCCAATCGCCCGTGCCCGCTCCGAAGCAATCGGGCGCTATCCTTGTCCTCGGCGCCACGGCCCACCTGGGCAACGGCACGGTGATTCCCAACAGCGCCGTCGCATTTGATCAAGGCAAGATCACCCTCGTGGCCGATGCGACCACGATCCGGCTCGACCGTTCCAAATACGCCCGTATTTACGACGCCTCCGGCAAACACGTGTACCCCGGCCTGATCGCACCCGACGCCACGGTAGGCCTGGTCGAAGTCGGCGCCGTGCGCGCCACTCAGGATGCCAGCGATTCCGGCCCCCTGAATCCGCAAAACCGCGCCCTCATCGCGTACAATGCCGACTCCGACATTCCGCCGACCCTGCGTACCAACGGCGTGCTCATGGTGCAGACGACGCCCGAAGGCGGGCTGATGTCGGGTTTTTCCTCGGTGGTGCAGATGGATGCCTGGAACTGGGAGGATGCGGCCATACGCGCCGACGACGGCCTGCACATCAACTGGCCGTATTGGCGGAGCCAGACCAGCGACCCCTCGCAAAAGAAAAACGAAGCCTACGAACGCGACGTACAGACCCTTCGCCAGTTCTTCGACGAGGCAAAAGCTTATTGCCAAAAAACAACGCCCGACCCGGTCAACCTGAAATATGAAGCCCTGCGCGGCATTTTTGGGCAAAAACAAAACCTGTACATCCACGTCAGCCAGGCCAGAGCTATGCAGGAAGCGGTGTTGTTTGCCGAAAGCTACGGGCTGCGCCCGGTGCTGGTGGGCGCCGACGATGCCTGGTTGATCACCGATTTTTTGCGCGGGCACCAGACGCCGGTCATCCTGGGCCCAACGCAGCGCTTGCCTGGCCGCGAAGATGAAGCCGTGGACCAGCCGTTCAAAACCTCGGTTGCCCTGCACAACGCGGGCGTCCTGTTTGCCTTCAGCGCCGACGGTTTCTGGCGGCAGCGCAACCTCCCGTTTATGGCCGGCCAGGCCGTCGGATTCGGGCTGCCCAAAGAGGCGGCCATCAGCGCCATCACGCTCAATACCGCCAAAATACTCGGTATCGACGCCTACGCCGGCTCACTGGAAACCGGCAAGGACGCCACGCTTTTTATCTGCGAAGGCGACGTGCTCGACATGCGGACCTGCGTCGTGACTGCCGCTTTCATCCAGGGCCGCACCATCGACCTGGACAACAAACAGAAGGCCCTGACGCGGAAGTTTAACGAGAAATACAGCAGACAGTAAAAACAAAGGGGGCGATCGGAATCGCCCCCTTTGTTTTGACCGACAACCAAAACGCCGCCGCAGTTTGCGGGTTTATTTTTCCACGCGTTCGAGCCTCGAATTTACGGTGACGGTGATCGGGACCATGATCCAATCGGTGAATGAGGTTTTGACTTCCATCGGGCCGGTCATGGACAGTGTTTGTTCGAAAGTGCGGATGGTGGCGTAGGGCTGGTCCACCTGGATGTTGCCGCTTCCCTTGCCCTGGAGGTTGTACCGGATTTTGATCATACCCATGTCGATGATGCCCGGTTTGTCTTTTTCCGTGCCTATTTTGGTACTGAAGGTGATGCGGGCCTGCCGGGTATCGAAGGATTTGAGGGTGTAGGCAGTGGTGCCGGCAAGGCCGAAAGAGGCGAATTCGTAGGGTTTTTTCCAGGTTTGTCCCACCCTGACTTTTTTACCGGGCAGGTAGCCCCAGTAGTCGTTCTGCCCCGAGCGCATGGCTTCGTCGCCGAATTGTTTTTTCATGTTTTTCAGCATGGAGCCTGCCAGCGGCGATTGTTCCATGAAACGTTCTTCGATCTCGTCCCAGGCTTCGTTCATGCCTTTGATCGACAGCACCTTGCCTTCGGGCGACAGGCGCATCTGGAAGTTTCGGCCGATGAGTGTGTTGTAGGCCAGCGCTTTTCCTGCCAGTCCGCCGGCAGAAATATCGATCAGCGAGTCGGGGATAGGGTGGTCCGTATCGTATTCTGTTTCGCCCTTGTCGTCGTTTTCCCTGTCGTAAATGTGGGTGAATTTCAGGTCCATATCGATGCTGTTGTCGGGACGCACCGATTTGACGATGTAGCTGAACTCCGTGACTTTCTCCTGCGTGGTGGTGGTGGCCGGTATTTCCAGCTCGCCTTCCAGGGCCTCGGTACTGGTCACGGTGTTTTCCACGAGTTTGTAGTGAATTTGCTGGCCGGGGCGGTAAGCGCCCTGAATGCTCAGTTGGCGCGCCGGGGCGCAGGAACTGACCCAAAGGGCCATCAGGCCGGCTGCAAGAAGCAAAAACTGGTTTTTCATAAGTAAAAAGCTGATTTTGATTGGGTAAAAACAATAGCCCAAATCTAAGGGCTAATTGTCAGGCAGCCAACAAAACCCTTGCTTCGCGCCCGGCTTTTTCCACTTTACAAATGCCCGGGCGGCATAAAAAAACATGCGACAAGGCAATTGGGCCCAAAGCGCCCGGCCGCTTGCCGCATGTTCGGTCAGGATGGCTATTATCCTTTTTTGGCCATTTCGAGGAAGCGCACATTGGCTTCCTTGCCCCAGTTGGGGTGAATGGACGAAGCGGGTTGGAAGGATTCGAATTTTTGTCCGGCGCTTTCCAGTTTTTGCACGGCTTTGGCCTTGTCGCCGCCCCATTGCGGGGGAGTGAAATAAAGGGCGAGACCTTCCTGCATATCGGCGCGGGGATTGCCGGGGTCGAGTTGCTGGGCTTTTTGGAGGTAAAGCGCGGCGATGGGGCCGTATTTCTGGCCATTGACCATTGGATTGATTCGGATGCGAAGCGTGGTGACCATGTTGAGCAGCACGTATATTTCCGAATTGTTGGGCTGCAAAGAGTCGGCACGGTGCACGAACAGTTCGGCTTTGGCGCAAACCGGCTCCATGCGCGTCTGGTCTTTTTCAAGATTGAAGACCATCACCTGGCAAAAAGCCGTGTAGTAGGCAGGCAGCCATTCGCCAGGTTCCTTTTGCGCAATCCGCTCGAAACTGTTGGAGCGAGCCAGCCATTCATCCGCCGTTTTCAGCGTGTCCATCCCGGCGAGGGCTTTTTCCATGGCTTGCGTGTATTTGGCATTCTGTCCCGTGGCATTCCAGGCAAAGGCGAACAACATTCCGGCGATAAAAAGCGCTTTTTTCATGATGCAAAAATTGGGTTGACATTGAAGAAATCTGTTGACTGCTTCAAAGGTTGGGTTTATTTTTAAAATTGGTTTATATTATAGACTAAAATTTCTTTTCTCCCGATCAATTTCATCCCAGCCCGCTTTTCGGTCAGTTTTGATTGTCGATCACTTCCTGCCGGCGATCGACGCCCCAGCTGGCAAAGGCGCCGATAAAGAAAAACTGTTTGACGGCCGGCGTAAGCGCTTCGCGGCTGCTGCCGTCGGCCGAATAGCGGTAGCCGAACACCTGTTCGCTGCCCAAAACATTCTGCATGCCCAGTACAAAAACCGTAAACGCGCCCCTGATGGTGGTCAGGTAATTGAGGTTGACGCTGACATTGTGGTAGTCGGGGGTGCGGTCGGCGAGGAACTCGGACGCCGGCCGGTTCGGGTTGTAGTAGGGCCTTCCTGTGGCGTAGCTGTACGTAAACCCGGCTCCTGTCCGAATCTTGGGGAAGAACTTTTTGCCCACGAAGGTGAAAACGTGGTTGGCGGCGAAAGCGGGCTGTGCCTCCACCGGATACCACTGGAATTTGCGCCGGGTATCGAGCCAGGAATAGGAAACCCAGAAATCGACCGCGGGAATGGTTTTTTTGTCGCGGTAAAACAGCTCGATACCCCGGGCGTACCCGTCGCCGTCGTTGCGCAGTGCGCCCTCGGTCGTGACCAGCCGATCGTAGTTTTTGTAATACCCTTCGATGCGGAAAGTCCGGTCGTTGAGGATGTATTGGTAGTTGAGGATAAAGTGTTCGGCGCGCTGAAATCCGGGCAGTGTGCCGAACTCGTTGCGCCAGCGGAGCAGGCTGTCGCCCTTTTGGTAAAAATGCCCCCAGGCAAAGGAAAACTGGTCGCCCCGGCCGATTTTGTACGCCAGCGAGACGCGCGGCGACAGCCGGGCCTCGTCGAGCAGGGCGGAATATTCGCTGCGCAGGCCGACGCGGGCGACCAGTTTGGTGGTCAGGTACCAGTCGGTTTCGGCAAAAGCGGCGGAATAATGGTCTTCGATGCGGCTGTTGCCAAAAAACCGGCTTTTAAAAATATCGGTCGAATACTGGTGTTCGGCGCCGAAGCGCAGGGAAGTCAGGCGGCCGAAAAACCTCGTGGCCACGAGGCGGGCCTGTGCCAGCGAATTTTGAAAGCCGAAGGTGTCGGGGGCGATAAAACCCGTGTTGTAAGAACTGGCGATGTCGTTCCAGTCGTAGGAGTACGACAGGCCGCCGTTGAGTTTCCAGTGGTCGCCGACCAGTCCGGACCAGCTGAGGTTGGTGTACACGTTGTTGTTGCGCACATCGAAGCCGAATTTCCTGCTGCCGTTGCCGGGCGCGTCCGTTTCGAATGCCACACGCCCGAAGTTGTAATAGCCGTAAAATTTGAGCATACCTTTCCCCCGTGTTTTTTGCCGGAAAAAAGTTTCGGTGCCAACGGCTTCGGGTTTGTGGGTAAAGTTCGGTTTGGGGTGGGCGATCCAGAAATAGGGAGCCAGGTTGGTGTAATTGATGTTGATGCCGGCGGCGCGGCCTTTGTTTTTCCACAATTTCAGCTGGCCGAAGCCCAGGCCCACGCTCGAAACCGCCAGGTTGCCGGCCGAGCGGTCGGGCAGGTCCTGCGTGTCAAGAATCAGGGCCGACGACATACCCTGCCCGTATTGCGCCGAATAGCCACCCGTGCTGAACACGGTGCCTTTGAACAAAAACGGGTTGAACCGCCCCCGGGCGGCATAATCGGGCGTGCTGGCCGAGAAAGGATTGCGCACCAGAAGGCCGTCGATAAAAGTGGGCGCTTCGGAGCCCGAACCACCCCTGACGAAAAGCCCCTCCTGATCGCCCGATGATACCTGCGTGCCGGGCAGGGTTTTCAGGGCGCCATAGGTATCGCCGTTGGCCGAAGCGGTCGTGACGATGTCGAGGGGTTTGAGCACCGTCACCTTTTTTTCGTCGCTGGCTTCGAAGGCGCCGGCGGAGATGACCACGACCTTGAGTTCGCTGAATCCTTCTTTCAGGACGGGGTTGAACTCGACGACGCCGCCGCGCAGCGTCACTTTTTGCACCGCAGTGTCGTAGCCGAGGTAGATGGCCAGCAGGGTTTGCTCGCCGGTTTCTTCGGTTTCAAAAGAAAAATTGCCGTCGGCGTCGCTGGTGGCGCCGTCGTAGGTATCGCGGAGGTAAATATTGGCCCCGACGGCAGGCGCTTTGTCTTGCGTGGTCACCCGCCCTTTGATGGTGGTGACCTGGGCGATGGTCATAAACGGAAGCAGAAAAAACAGGGAGATCGAAAGGAGGCGCAGGGCGCGTAAAATTGGGTTCATGTCGTGGATAGCCGGATTTTGCGGTGCATAGTTGTATGCCCCGGCAGATTGTGCGGGCGCTTTTTCTGCTAACGGCCGGGCTCAGACGACAAAACCTTTTTTCACTGCATTTTATCTCCCCTCAAAATACGATACCGTTTCCGGGCTTCCACCGCGAAAACGCTGCCTGAATAGTCGATAAAGATCTTCTCGTAGAGGTCCTTGGCTTTTTCAGGGTCGTTCAGGCGGGTTTCGTACAACTGGGCCATGGCGTAGAGCGAATTGTCGGCCCGAATGCCTGCCGTGTCTTTTTCCACGACCTGGCGGTAGAGGTCGAGGGCGCGGGCGTAATCGCGTTTTTTCTCGTAAATCTGGGCTTCCAGGTACAATACGTCGTCTTGCAGCGAGTGTTCGGGAAACTGGCGGCGCAGCGTATCGAGGCGCGCGAAGGCGTCTTCGAAGCGGTTCTGGAATACCATCAGTTCGGCGCCGGCGTAGAGGTTGATGGCGTCGGCCGTGGTGTCGAGGTTGAGGTTGTCCATGATGAACACCGAGAGGTCGAGCGCGTCGTTGGCGATCAGTTTGGATGTGGAGGCTTTCAATACGTCGAACTGCGCTTGTGCCCACTGAAAATCGCCCATGAAATAGGCCAGGCGTGCATTTTTAAAACGGGCTTCCTGCCCGATCTGACCTTCTTTGAAATCCTTGTCCACCTGGCTGTACAACAGGGTGCTTTCCCAGCGTTCGCCGCTCATCAGGTAGTAGTCGGCGAGGTTGATCTTAACCCTTGCGAGCATAACGGGGTCGAGGCCGGGCTCTTCGCGCAGGTGGTCGAGCAATGCGATGGCTTTGGGCAGGTTGTTCATGTAGAGGGCTTCCAGTTCGGCCAGTTGCAGGGTGATGGAGGCGGTGTTGCGGCCGCCGCCGAACTGAGCCAGAAACTGTTCATAATCGGTTTCCAGCAGTTTGAGGTCTTCGGTGGTATAGGTATAGCCTTCGGTGATTTTGTCGCGGCGGCAGTTCATGGCCTCGCGTTTGGCATCGAAAAAATAGGGGTTGGTAGGCCCTTTTTCGGTAATGATGTAATCGTAGGCGGCAATGGCTGTTTCGTAGTCGTGCGCGGCGGCGGCGTCGCCGGCCAGTTTGTACACGCGCTGGCCTACTTCGCCGAGTCGTTTGTCGAGGGCTTTGTATTGGCGCAGGGCGCTTTTAAAATCCTTGCGCTGCACGAAGGACCAGGCGAGCAGTTCGACGAACTCGGGGGTTTCTTTTTGCTGAAGACGGGCGTACAGTTGGCTTTGCAGTTCGGTGTAGTCGCCGTCGCCGAGGTTTTTGGCCAGCAGGGTTTGTACGTAGCCCAGGCGGCCAGGATCGACGCTGATGGCGTTGAGGTAATATTCGATCATTTTGGGCATGTCGCCCTTGCGCCGGTACAGTTCGCCGAGGTTGAAAGCGAAGCGGTTGGGGTCGTTGAGCAGGGTAGAGCCGCGTTCGTAGGTTTGTATGGCGAAATCGTACTTGGCGGCGTTGATGAAGGTGGTCGCCAGTCGGTTGACGGCGGCATAATCGGGGGCTACGGCATTGACGGCCTTGGTGTATTGCGCCTTGGCTTCTTCGGTTTTGCCCTGCCGGTCGAAAATATTGCCGTACACCACGTAGATGTTGGCGTTGTCGGGCGTGCGTTTGAGTTGTTTTTTAACGGCTTTTTCGCTCTCGTCGTAGCGTTCGAGGTTGAGCAGACAATCGACGTAGCGGTTGAAATAATACTCGCTGCGCGGGTCGCTTTCCGAGAGCTGCTCGTACAGGGTAGCGGCTTTTTCATACTCGCCGTCGGTAAAATACTGGTTGGCCAGGTTGGGGTCCTGGGCGAAAAGACCGGCACTGAAAGCCAGTTGGAACAGAATAACGGCGGAAAAACGGAAGAAACGAGTAGTCATCTTTATGTTCGTCGTATGATACGGGCAGTAGAGCTTGCAAAATTACCGCATTTTAACGCCGAAGGCTGGTATACAGTTGCTCAAAACCATTTTTTCGATAAAAGTGTGACAAGTGCCTGCCGGCGGCCGATTCCAAATTTGATTTGACATGAAACATCTTTTTCTCTTGTTGTTGTTGCCCGCCATTTTGCCGGCCCAAAGCCCTCGGCTGGTGTTGCCTACGGCCACAACCGACGAGTCGTACCTCAGGGCTGCCTATGTGTTGAATCAATATCTTGCGCAAATCACGGGTACGCCCGTGGAAACGCTGCGCAGCAATAAAAAACAACGCACCCGCCCATTGATCTATCTGGGCCCCAACCCCGCGCTGAAAAAATACGGACTGTCGGTACCGGCCCATTTGCCCGACGAGGCCGTGTACCTGCAGGGCCGCGACAATGTGTTCGTCATTGCCGGCGGCGGCGGCAACGGCCCCGAATACGCCGCCTGTGCATTGCTCGAATTGCTTGGCTGCCGGCGGTACAGCCCGGTCGATTCGTTCATCCCGCGCATCTCCGATCTGCGCCTGCCCGATTACCCCGCCCGGCTCGACACGCCGGCTTTCCCCTACCGCGAATTGTGGTACCAGCCGGCTACCGATGCAGACTGGGCGCGCTGGCACCGACTCAAAACCCGTCACGAAAAAAAAGCGGAATGGGGCCTGTTCGTCCATACTTTTCAAGCGCTTTGCCCCGCAGAAATGTACTTTTCCGGGCACCCGGAATATTTTGCCTGGAACGGCGCCCAGTATTCGCCCGCCCAGCTTTGCCTCTCCAATGATACCGTGAAACAGATCGTGATCCAGTCGTTGCGCGAGCGAATAGCCTCCAACCCGGGGGCGCAATACTGGTCGGTGAGCCAGAACGACAACTTCGACTATTGCCGCTGTGCCCGTTGCGCAGCCTCCGATCAGCGCTACGGCTCACCGGCCGGCACGCTGCTGGCTTTTGTGAACGACGTGGCCGCCGCTTTCCCCGACAAAACCATTTCTACCCTGGCTTATCAATACACCCGCCGCGCGCCGCGCGGCATCCGGCCCGCCCGCAATGTGAGCGTTTGCCTGTGCAGCATCGAATGCAACCGCGGGCTGCCCATCGCCGAAGGCTGCCCCGATTTCGCCCGCGACGTGGCCGAATGGTCGGCCCTGACCGACCAGCTGATGATCTGGGACTACGTGGTGCAGTTCAGGAGCTACCTCAGCCCTTTCCCCAACTGGCATACCCTGCAACCCAACCTGCAATTGTTTCAACAACACAGGGTGCGCATGATCTTCGAACAAGGCTCGGGAAGCGACCGCAGCGAACTTTGCGACATGCGCGCCTACCTGCTGGCCAAACTGATGTGGAACCCGCAGGTCAATGTCGATTCCATTCTCAACGATTTCGGGCAAGGATATTACGGCCAGGCCTGGCCCGCCGTGCAGGCTTACGTACACGAACTGACGGAAAATATGCTCGCCGGCGACAAACAACTGACCATTTACAACATCCCGCAAAACGAGCCTTTTCTCTCTTTTGCCTACCTGTCGGGATATTATACCACCCTTAGTTCCGGAAGAACACGGGTAACATCCGATTCAGTGCTGGAAAATCACTTCGGAGAAATACTGGTCAATGTCTTTTTTGCAACGGCTGAAATCACTAAAAAAGACAGCACCCTTTTGCATAGAATGCTCAGCGACACCACTCAAACGGCGCGCTCGGTGGACCTCTTTGTGCAGGCTTGCGACCGTGTGGGTTTTCTCAACCTGCATGAAAATGGCTACTCCCCCCGACAATACGCCGCCGACTATATGGCATTTGTCAGGAAAACGCTTGTCGCTGCGGAAAGTCGCGCGGGCGCCATAACGCTGCGTTATCCGGCATCGCCCGTCTATGCCGGCGGCCGGGCCGAAGAACTGAACAACCGCCGCATCGGCGAGACGGACTACCGTTTCAACTGGCTGGGCTTCGAGGGGCAGGATATGGTCGCCACGACCGCAGTGTCGGGCGATTCGATCAGAAAGGTGGAAGTGTCTTTTTTGCAAGACCAGCAGTCCTGGGTCTTTTTCCCCGAAGCGGTCAGTATCGAAATTTCAAACGACGGGCTGGCATTTGAGACCGTGTTTCGAGAGCAAATTCCTTTGCAGCCCGACGGTAAAAAAGCAGTGCGCGCCGTTGCGGTCGATCTGGGGGCTGCCCGCCCGGCGCGTTATGTGCGGGTTACGGCGGTAAATGCCAAAGTTTGTCCGCCCTGGCACAGCTGCAACGGGAACCCGTGCTGGATTTTTGCCGACGAAATTGTGGTACTGTAGCGCCGACCTCCAGGTCGGCGAGTCGGCGAGCAGTAATAACCCGCGATCAAGAGCCAATGCTGGGAGCATTACTCAAATAGTATTAATTGTGGGCTGGGGCCATAATCGCGGGTTGTTGTTGCGCTCAACAGCGCCGACCTTGAGGTCGGCGCTACAGTTCGGCGCTACAATTCGCGCCAAACAACGCCGCCCGCCCGGTCGATATACTGCCATTTGGCGCCGCTCACCACCAGCGCCAGACCTTCCCTGAAGGGTGTAGCAGCCTCGAAAGCGGCCGGAATAACGATCTGGCCCTCGGTGTTGATGTAGCCCCAGCGGCCATTGCTTCGTATCTGGGCCAACCCTTCCGAAAACACCCCGGCATCTTCAAACTTGGGCATAATGACCAGTTTGCCGGCGCGGTCGATGTAGCCGTATGCGCCATTGATTTCCACGAGCGCCAGACCCTCTCCGTAGTCGCCGGCCAGGTCGAACATTGGCTCGACGGCCAGCGCGCCCTGTTGATTCACAAAACCGTATTTGCCGTCGCGGCAGGCCAGCGCCATGCCGTCGAAAAACTCGCCGTGCGAATGGCCTTTGACAAATTCGAACTGCGGGGCCAGCAAGGTTTTCCCATCGTGGCCGATCAGCCCCCAACGACCGTTTTCGACCACCACCGCCACGTCGCCCTGAAAGCTCTGGGCGATATCCCATTGCGGAGCGAGAACAAATATGCCCTTGCGGTCGATAAAACCCCAGCGGCCGTCGCGGGCGGCGGGGGCGATGTTGCCGCTGAAATCGCCGGCGGCTTCGAGGGTGGGAGGAATAGCGAAATCGCCGTCGGGTTTCAGAAAACCAGTGCGTTCGTTGAAGCGCACGGCAGCCAGGCCTTCCCTGAAATCGCGTGCATCCTCAAAACGGGGAGCGATCACCTCGCGCCCGCGGCGGTCGAGGTAGCCCCAGGCCTGCACGACCTGCACCCGTGCCAGGTTTTCTTCAAAGGCGCCGATGAACCGATAGGCCCTGCGCAGGTACAAGCGCCCCAGGGAATCGAGCAGTACCAGGCGGTCGTTGAGGCGCACACACGCGAAACCGTTGCGGAAATCGCCCGCATCGAGGTATTGTGGCTCGATCACGACTTCGCCTTTGGCGTCGATGTAGCCATAGTAGCCTTTTTCCCTGATTCTGAAGAGTGGTTTTTGCACGGAGTACTGGTTGATCGCGCCGCGAAGGTAAGCGGCTGCCGGCTATTTTCCCCGAACATCGGCTGCATCGCGCAGCCCGTTGCCCACCAGATTGAACGCCAGCACGGTCAGCACGATGGCCAGCGCGGGGGCTACGGCCATCCAGGGCTTGCCGCCGATGGCGTAGCCGTAATTTTCATTTAACAAAGTTCCCCACGAAGGGGCGGGTGGTTGTACGCCGAATCCCAGGTAACTCAAACCCGACTCGAGCAGGATAGCGGTGGCAAAATTGCCGGCTGCCAGCACCAGCACGGGGCCGATCAGGTTGGGCAGCACGTGGCGCCAAAGAATGCGGGCCGCTCCGAAACCCATGCTTTGCGCGGCCTCCACAAATGGCATTTCGCGCAACATCAGCACCTGTCCGCGCACCAGCCTCGCCACATCGACCCACATGGTCAGCCCTACGGCAAGGAAAATAATGCCCACGCCGCGCCCCAGCGCCAGCACGATGGCAAACACCAGCAACAAGGTGGGAATCGACCATACGGCATTGATAATCAGCGATACAAAGTCGTCGATGCGCCCGCCGAAATATCCGCCGAGCGCCCCCATCACCACGCCGATGCTCAGGGAGATGAAGACGGCGATCAGCCCGACCGTCAGCGAGACGCGAAACCCGAGCAACAGGCGGCTCAGGATGTCGCGGCCGTATTTGTCGGTGCCGAGCAGGAAGCTGCGGGAGAAAACATATTGCCCGTGGGGTTGCGCGGCCAGGTCTTTCAAAGCGGCGGCTTCTTCCACAGCTGCGGCGCCCAGACGCACAAACCGTACTGAATCGGCGGCTGTTTGCGCCTCGCCGACGGCCACCCAGCGGTCGGTCGGAGCGACGCCCGACCACAAGCGTTGCCAGACCCCCGCAGGCTCCGCGCTGCGATGGAGGCGGAACGCCAGAAAGCGGCATCCGAACCCCGGCTCGCGCAGCGCGATCTCGGCAATTTGCCGGTTGGCATCGGGCGTGTGGTCGGGCGCCAGCGCATACCCGAAAATCGCGATCAGCACTTCGGCCGCAATGAGCCAGAGCGCAAAAAAAGCCGGCTTGTTGCGCCGGAATCGCTGCCAGACCTTTCGGGTTTCGGGATTCACAGTCCGAGGGCTTTTCCGGCCAGTTTGCCCAGTCCGCCCCCGATCTTGCCGGTCATTTTGGCCACGAAGGCATACTGGTTGTATTTGCGTTTGAACTTGGGCGCCAGGTCGAGCAGGTCTTTGAGATAGGGCTTTTGCGCAATCCGAACGGCAAGCGAGGCCTTTCCGACCAGGTCCATATTGTTCTGCCAGCGATCGGCCTCGCCCAGAATTTTATCCATAGCTGCCTCGTTCTGGTCGTGGTATTTGCGCACGTACTTGATGCCTTTGCGGGGATCGACGAACTTCAGGTCTTCGCGGATAAATTGCAGGTAATCTTCAATCAGGCCGTCCATTTTTTGTTCGGGCGTCATGTTGCTGTTGGCAATTCGCGTCAGATTGGCCCGGTGTGTCGCCAGCCACTTGTTTTGTTGCCAGGAGGCACAGCCAGTGTTGGCCAGCGTGATGGCGAGGAGCGAGAAGAGGAAAAGGAGTTTTTTCATTATGGAACGATTGAATGATTGAACGATCGGTTTTCAGGCGCTTTTGAGGGTTTTTATTTTAAAAAAATGATATTATTATATTGAAAATGAAGAGGTTGAATTTTTTTCAACTGGAGGGTATGCGGATGGTGAAGTTCGGGTTGCCGGGCCAGTCTCCGTTTTCTCAATCGTTCAAAGGCTCCATTCCGAAAGCTTTCAACACTGCTTCGGCGGCGGCGAAAGGCGACATGCGGCCGGCCAGCACGGCAGGTTCGAGCGCGGCCAGGCGCTCGCGCACCCGGGGATGAGCGTGAAAAGCACGCAGGAGGCCATCCTGAACGGCTTCGCGCAGCCAGTATTGTGCCTGCTGGCGGCGGTTGCCGGTCCACATGCCGTTGTCGTTCATGTGCCGGCGGAAAGCCGTTGCTGCTTCCCACACTTCGGCGATGCCTTTTTGTTCCTGCGCGCTACAGGTGAGTACCTGTGGCGCCCACCCGCCGGGTTTGGGCGGAAAGAGGTGAATGGCGTTGCGGTACCAGGCCTGGGCCTGTCTGGCGAGGGCGAGCCGGTCGTTGTCGGCCTTGTTGACGACGAGGAGGTCGGCCATCTCGACAATGCCCCGTTTGATGCCCTGCAGTTCGTCGCCGGCGCCGGGCAGGAGCAACAGCAGGAACAGGTCGGTCATGCTGTGGGCGGCTATTTCAGACTGGCCCACGCCCACGGTTTCGAGCAGCACGGTGGCGTATCCGGCGGCTTCCACGAGCAGGATGGTTTCGCGCGTTTTGCGGGCGACGCCGCCCAGGGAGTTGCCGGAAGGGGAGGGGCGGATGAATGCCAGTTCGGAAGCGGAAAGGCGCTCCATGCGGGTTTTATCGCCCAGAATACTGCCCCGGCTGACGGCGCTGCTCGGGTCGATGGCCAGTACCGCCACCCGCTCGCCGCGCTCTGTCAGGTGGGTGCCGAGCGCCTCGATGAAGGTGCTTTTCCCCACGCCCGGCGAACCCGTAATGGCAATCCTGAAAGAGTCGGCGCCCGCAGCCCGCTCCGGCCGGTCGAGCAAACAGCCAATCACTTCCTGCGCCAGCGCCTGGTGTTCGGGCCGGTTGCTTTCGACGAGCGTGATCGCACGGCCCAGCATGACGCGGTCGCCGGAAAGGATACCTGACACATATTGATCGGTGGTGAGCAGCGGACGGGGCATGGCGGTATGATTCGTGATTTGGTCAATGTGCCGGTTGGGAATACCTGAATGCACAAGGGCCGGGCGCCGGGCAGGCAACAAGCAGCAGGCAAATGTGCAAAAAATGGCCGCCGCGGTTTGCCCCGGAGCGGTTAAAGTTTTTTAAGGAAACAGCAGGCGAGGTTTTAACCAAAAGAGAATCCGTTGAAAATCAAGCTTTTATTTGTTAAGGTCAAAATGCCGTGCGGCCCCTGGGGTTAAAGTTCGTTAAGCGGCCCTGCACCGCTGTCGGGACTATTGCCGGAGTGTTCGATGAGGGGCCATCTTGCACCTGTCGGCGGCGTCCGGCCCTGTTTGAACCTCGCGAGCGTCCGGTGCGTGGTGGGTCGGCGCAGCCGCATTTTTTGAGTAACAGGAGCGTTTTTAAAATGAATGCCGAGCTTGCCAGCCTGTGCAACAGTGTGCTCCTTTGGGCGGGAATATTGCTCAATCAGCCCTTACGGCCTTGTTGCGCTCAACCCTTGGCCACAAAGCGGTGTTTAGCGCGTGACAAATAATTTGCTTGCTTACGCCCCGGCACTGAAATTGAAATGTGCTCCTGGAGGTGTATTTTTAAACACCCGCCCAAACCGGCATTGACGCATCTTGCCAACGGCATATTTTTACGGATATGAAAAACGCCATCCTTCTTTTCGCCCTCGCCCTGTGGGTGTCGTCCTGTCAGTCGGACGCTCCCAAATCGGCCGCCAGCCAGACGACTACCCCCGATCAAACCGCTGCCAAAGCCCAAATGGAGCACAAAACCATTGTATTCTTCGGCAACAGCCTCACAGCAGCCTACAACCTCTCGCCCGAACAGGGCTTTCCGGCGCTTGTGCAACAAAAAATCGACAGTTTGCAACTGCCCTACCGCTGCATCAACGCGGGCCTGAGCGGCGAAACGACCGCCGACGGCGCCAACCGCATCAACTGGGTGCTCCAGCAACCAGTTCACGTGTTTGTGCTCGAACTCGGCGGCAACGACGCCCTCCGCGGCCTGCCGCTCGAAGCGTCGAAAAAAAACCTGCAATCCATCGTCGATCAGGTGAAAGCCAAATATCCCGATTGCAAGATCGTGGTGGCAGGCATGGAAGCGCCGCCGAACCTGGGCGCGAAATACACACGGGATTTCCACAACATGTACCCCGAACTGGCGCGCAACAACAAGGCCGCGCTCATCCCTTTCCTGCTCCAGGGCGTCGGCGGCGAACCGCACCTGAATTTGTCCGACGGGATTCACCCCAATGTGGAGGGACAAAAAATCGTTGCCAACAATGTATGGCAGGTGTTGAAGCCTTTGTTGTGAACAGCGCGGTATTCGGCATTTAAATTGCTCCTAACAGTCCGTTCAGAAATTATTTTGAACTTGCCCGCGTTTTTAGGTTTTACCCGCAAGGGTAGGTAATAAGGGGTGACCGTCCCGCCTTTCGGAAGGCGCCCCGGAGCAGGAAATCACGTATGGATCTGTCAGCGATCAAACAACTCCTCAGTCAGGGCGAACTCGAGTCGGCCTTGGCCCAACTCATTGTTCTTCTTGAAGAAAAAGGCGCGTCTGTCGCCGAATTCGCCCAGACGGTGCGGGTCAACCAGGCTGAATTATACCGGCTTAAATCGGAAATGCTCCGCGGAACGATAGCGCCCGACGATGCCCGCCTGATTACCAACCAACTGACCACCAATGCGCTCAGAATAGTGGAGGATTTGCAGATCGGGCGCATAGCGCCCGGCACCGACGCGCCGACCCGATCACAGGCCTGGCGGTATTATGTAGCCGGCGGAATCGTCGCACTGGCCGCGGCCTTGCTGGTCTGGCAGGTTTTTTTGAGAAAAAAGGATTCGACTACCGGCAAGGACGGTTGTCCGCAGTTTGGTCCCAACCCGGGCATGTGCGTCATGATCCTGCCGTTCAAACATACAGGCGCCGACAAATCGGCCAAACCTGAATTCGAGATCAGCGACGGCCTCAACGACCTGATCGCCGCCACCCCAGGCATGAAAGCCATCGCCGACGTTCACGAACGCTACGACATCGATACCAACTACCCCAACCCGGCCGAGGCCGCCGACCTTGCCCGGGGCTGCAATGCCCAGATGATCGTCTGGGGGCGGATCAACCAGTCGCCGGGCAAATCCTACTCGCTCGACGTGCGCTACAAACTGCTCGATGCGGGCGGCGTTCGCTACTCGGGCGACACCACGATCAGCCGCCTGCTGACCGTCACCGACGAAGGTCGCTGGGTGCAGGATGTCAAGTCGGTCACCCAGTTGCTCTACCTCGTACTGGCCAACCAGTTGCGGGCGCCCATCGCGGCCAATTTCAAACTGGAGTTCCCGGCGGCCAGCAAATCGGCCAACGACACCTTGCTGGTGGCCAGCGCCTTCCCGTCAGTTGACACCAGCACGGGCCTAACCCTGGCCGATTATTACCTGCGCCTCAAGCAACCCGGAAAAGCCATCGCCGAACTCGACAAGATACTCGAAGCCTATCCCGATCACCAGACCGCCCTGCTGAAACGCGGCGCCCTGCGCTACGAAATGGGCGATTTCGCCGGCGCAGCCAACGACCTGGAAGCGGTGGCAGCTCGCAGCACAGCGCAGAAACCTGCCCTGCACGAACTGCGCACCGAGGCCTTCCTCAAAAGCGGCCAACCCGACAAGGCCGAACACGAACTCAAGAACGTGGAGCAGGACAAACTCAAGGACAACACCTGGATCGATCGCAAAAAACTGGAAATCCGCGACAGCAGTACTGCCCTGGCACAGCGGGTCGATAAAATGGAGCGCATCGCCAGCCAAAGCCCCGGCAATAAAAAAGCCAGTCTGGAAGCTGCCGAGGCCAGCCTTGGCCTCGGCGACGCCGACCGCGCCCTGCGCAATGCCAGCAAGGTGATCCGGCAAGACCCTAAAAACGTAACGGCCATCCAGCAGGTGGTGGAAGCGCACATGTTGAAAGGCGATACCCTGAGCGCCCAGAAGACCATCGACCAGGCCGAACGCTCGGGCGTCAATGTGAAAGGTCTGGATTGGAAGCCGGTGGTCAGGCCGCTGGTCAAACAGTGAGCAGCTGATTCGGGGCGTTTTTCTGGTGAATACCGGTTAAATGACAAGCGCGCAGCGGGTGATCGCTGCGCACTTGTTTTTGAATGATAGCCCGGACGGGGCTTCGGTGCGTAGTATCAGATCGGAGCGCTGCGCTTCTTACAGGTCGAACTTGATGCCCTGGGCCAGCGGTACGGTTTCCGAATAGTTGATCGTATTGGTCTGCCGGCGCATGTACGCTTTCCAGGCATCCGAGCCCGATTCACGGCCGCCGCCGGTCTCTTTTTCTCCGCCGAAGGCGCCACCGATCTCGGCGCCCGAGGTGCCGATATTGACGTTGGCAATGCCGCAGTCGGAACCCGCTGCCGACAGGAAACGCTCGGCTTCGCGCAGGTTGTTGGTCATGATGGCCGAGGACAAGCCTTGCGGAACGCCGTTCTGGATAGCGATGGCTTCCTCGATGGTGCTATACTTCAGCAGGTACAGGATGGGTGCAAAAGTTTCGTGCTGTACGATGGCCCAATCGTTTTGCGCTTCGGCAATACAGGGCTTCACGTAGCAGCCGCTTTCGTAGCCCGGCCCTTCGAGCACGCCGCCTTCCACCACGAACTTGCCGCCCGCTTTTTTGATCTCGCTGATGGCGTGCAGGTAGTTTTCCACCGCGCCTTTGTCGATCAGCGGGCCGACGTGGTTGTTCGGGTCGAGCGGGTCGCCGATGCGCAACTGGCCGTAAGCCTGGGCCAGCGCTTTTTTCACATCGTTGTACAGGCTGTCGTGGATGATCAGCCGGCGCGTGGTGGTGCAACGCTGGCCGGCCGTGCCGACGGCGCCAAATACGGCCCCGGTAAGCACGATCTTGAGATCGGCCGAGGGCGTGATGATGATGGCATTGTTGCCGCCGAGTTCGAGCAGGGAGCGTCCGAGGCGTTCGGCCACGGCTTTGCCCACGACTTTGCCCATGCGCGTGCTGCCGGTAGCCGATACGAGCGCCACGCGGGTATCTTTGGTCATGTATTCGCCCACGCGGTAATCGCCGTTGATGATACAGCTGATGCCTTCGGGCAAATCATTAGCTTTCAACACTTTCTGGAATAAATGCTGGCAGGCGATGCTGCACAGCGGTGTTTTTTCGGAGGGTTTCCACACACAAACGTCGCCGCAAACCCAGGCGATGCAGGCATTCCAGGACCAAACGGCAACCGGGAAGTTGAACGCCGAAATGATGCCGACGATACCCAGCGGGTGCCATTGTTCGTACATGCGGTGGCCGGGGCGTTCGGAGTGCATGCTCAGGCCGTAGAGCTGGCGCGAGAGGCCGACGGCGAAATCGCAGATGTCGATCATTTCCTGCACCTCGCCCCAGCCTTCCTGGAGACTTTTGCCCATCTCGTAGCTCACGAGGCGGCCGAGGGGGTCTTTATACTGGCGGAGCACTTCTCCGTACTGGCGTACGATTTCGCCGCGCTTGGGCGCCGGCAGGGCACGCCAGGTCAGGAAGGCTTCCTGAGCGCGGGCGATGACCTGTTCATATTGTTCGCGGGTGGTGACGGTGACCGAGCCGATCAGTTCGCCATCAACCGGGGAGTGGCTCTGAATGCTGCGGACGCTGCCCGTGAGCGATTCCTGGCCGGTCCAGGTTCCCGGGTTTTTGGTTTTAAGGCCGAGTTTTTTTAAAAAATCCTTGACTTGCATGGCTGTTTAATTGGTGGGTGGTGCAAAAAGCGGCGCAAAGGTAGGCAGAACGCGCCGGATTTTACTTTTTCCCCAGCTTTTGCAGCACACCGACGCCGAAGCGGCTGCCATCGGCGCTGTCGCCTGCGAAGTACCATTTGCCCTGATAAAAATACTGGGTGTGGGGCAGCAAAGCCAGGATCAGGCGGGGGCCTGCAATGAGCTCGCCGGCCTCGGGGTCGCCGCCCGATTTGCAGTCGGTCAGCATCAGGCGCGCATTGGGGAAGCTGCCTTTGTGCCAAAGCGCCCACCAGCTTTTTCCCGAAGGAATAAAGGCAGCGGAGCCTGAATAGCGGTGCCCTCGGTAGGTTTTTACCGATTGTGATTTGTCGATCCGGCGCACGCTGTTGACCTTCCAGGTGCTGTCGAGCCGCAACAGGGCCGCTTCGCCGGTCTCGATCTCGCCTTGCCCGCGTTCGCATTCGGCAAGCAGCCAGGGTTTGCCGTCGGAAGCCCAAAGCCACTGGCGCAGCCAAAGGTTTTCGAGTGCCGGTCCGTTGCTGCGGGCCGAGGGAAAGGCATTGCGCACGGGGGCGGAAAGCGCTGCATTTTGCAACATGCTTGCCTGCACGGCGCCTGTTTGTATTTGATAAACAAAAAAGGATTCGGAACGGTCGTAGTCTGTGTCGGAAGCCAGCCCGGCGCACAATACCGGCCCTTCGCCCTGCTGGCTGAACAGCAGCGAGGAGACGAATTTTTTACCCGGATTAGGGTAGAACAGGTGAAACTTGTTTTCTCCCTTTTTGGACAACAGGATGATGTTGACCAGCGGGTCGCTGTTCAGCACCATCAGCGCGCCGGGCGGCAAATCGAGGCTCGTGCCGTCTTTCCTGTAATTGTTGGGGTGCACAGGAAACAGGATGGACTGGCGGCCCGGCGCGGGACTTGCGCGTGCGTAGAGCAACATATCACCCTGGTTACTGCAAAACACGTTGGGTACATCGGCGACCGTATTGAGTTCGGACGGCCAGATGACTTCGTTTTTGCTCACGAAGTGCAGGGAGCGGTCGAGCAGGATGTATTTGAACAATTTGCGGTCCGACCAGTACAGGGCGGTGTAGTTGCCGTCGGGCGAACGCACAAACCAGCTGCGGGCAAAAGGCTCCTGGTCGTCGGGCGGACTGAACCAGTGAACGCTCTCCTCGCCGGCCCACTGGCCGCTCCGCAGGTCGTAGATGCGGGTGGCAAAATGGTAATATTGATCAAAACGATGGTAGCCAAACAGCACGACGCTGTCGTTCGGCACTGCCCAGTGAAACACCGTACCCGACCCCGGCGCCATGCCCGGCGCCGGCTGGCTGTTTTTCACCTTCCCGCCGAGGTCGAGCAAAGTGAGTACAGGGTAGGCCGGCGATGTTTTGCCCTGGTAATCCCGCACTTCATCCTGCCAGCGCAAGAGATGAAAGCCTTCGGGGCCGACCCGCAACAGCGCGAGGGTGTATTGGCGTTCGGGGCTTTTGGCGGCATCGAGCCATTCGAATTCGGCGGGCAATTGGGCGCGGAGCATTGCAGCCGTCGTACAAGCCCACAACACCAGAAGCAAACGGTTGAAATCATTCATAGACGAAGAAGGAAGTTTTGAGCATGAAAAATAGACTTTCTGACTAATTCAAGGGGCAAGATTGAGCAAACGAGTGCCGGCCCGCGTCGAACAGCGGCTTTCATTGAGCCGGCCGCGTATTAACTTTGTGAGGCACAACCTGATTTTTCATGCGATTTACAGGCATTCTTTTGCTGTTCCTCTATGGCGCAGTACGCTGCACGGGGCAGCAGCCAATCCCTTCAGGGCGCCCCAAACTCGGCCTCGCTCTCAGCGGCGGCGGCGCCAAAGGGCTGGCGCATATCGGCATTCTGAAAGCCATCGACTCGGCAGGCCTGAAAATCGACCTCATCACCGGCACCAGTATGGGCAGCGTGGTCGGCGGGCTGTACGCCGTCGGGTATTCGGGCGACAGCATCGAGCAGATCGCCCGGCGAACCGACTGGCCCCAGCTCCTTACCAACCGCACTTCGCTGCGGGCCATGACCATGGAAGAAAAGGGCGACTACGGGCGGTTTGCCGTCGAACTGCCCCTCGTGAAAGGCAGGTTTTTGCTGCCGAGCGGGGTGCTCGAAGGCCAGGAACTCTGGCTTTTGCTCAACAGCCTGCTCGTGCCGGCCTATCGGACCAATGATTTTTTCCAGCTGTCCATCCCCTTCATGTGCGTAGGCACCGAGGTAGAATCGGGAGCGGCCGTAGCGATCGGTCAGGGCAACCTGACCTCCGCCATACGAGCCAGCATGGCCATCCCGACGGTGTTTACCGCTGTGGATGTGGACGGCTGCAAACTCGTCGACGGCGGCCTGGTGCGCAACTTTCCGGTGACCGACGTCAAAGTCATGGGCGCCGACTACGTGATCGGCAGCAGCGTGTCGAGCGGCTTGCTGCCACAGGAAAAACTGACCAACGCGGCGCAAATTCTGATGCAGATCGTCTTTTTTCAGGAGGCGCTCGACGAACCCAAAGAAGTGGCGCTGTGTGACATTTACATCAAACACCCTATCGACGATTACAGCGCCGCCAGTTTCAACCGCGCCAACGAACTGATCGACCTGGGCATTCGCGAGGGGAATAAAATGTACCCCGCTTTCAAACACCTGGCCGATTCGCTGGATGCCGTTTACGGCCCGCAGCCTTTTGTAAAAAACCGCCTGCCGAAAGTGGATTCCCTGCTCATCACGTCCTGCGAGGTGCTGGGGCTCAGACAAACCAGCTACGACTATTTCACCCGGATGATGAACTACCGCGACGGCCACTATTACCGGGTGGACCAACTGAACGAAATGATCCGGCAGGTCTTCGGCACGCGTTATTACAACCGCATCACATACGAACTCAAACCCCTTCCCGACGGCAGCGCGGCCATCGTTTTTCACGTGGAGGAAAACCCCGCGGCCTATGCCAAGCTCGGCATGCACTACAACACGTTCAGCGGTGCGAGCCTGATCGCCAACCTGACCGCGCGCAACTTTTTGCTGCCCAATTCGCGCTCGCTGGCCGCCGTCAACATCAGTGAAAATTTCCGGGCAAGGGCAGAACACCTCCAGTTTGTGGGCCGCCACCGCAACCGCGCGCTGATCGGGTCGCTGTACTTCGAATCCTACAACTTTACGACCTACCTCGACTTTCGCAAGGACGGCCTGTTCCGGCAAGCGTGGTTCGACAGCGAACTAAAATTCCAGGTGTCGCGGCGGCGGCGCTTCAGCACAGGGGCGGGTTATCGCTACGAATCGCTGCAATACCGCCCGAGCATCCAGTCGCAGCTCGACCTGCGCGGCCGCAACCGCATCAATTCGGCGTTGCTGTACTGGCAGTACAACACCCTCGACCAGCCCGTTTTCGCGCATCGCGGCGTTCGGCTGGATGCCGAACTGGGCTATGTGTTCCGCCAAAACCCGGCCGTCACGTTCTTCAGCAACGGCGAACCGGTCGGCAACCTCGATTCGCTGGGCATCCGTTTCAACGACTACGCCCGCTTATGGTTCAACCTCGAAACCTTTACGCCCTGGCGCAACCGCTTCACGTTCTTCACCCAAACGCAGCTGGGCGTCAATTTCAATTACCGCGACAACCTGCTCAACAATTTTTACATCGGCGGCCTCAACCGCCTGCACCGAAACCAGGTCACTTTTGCCGGCCTGCCCGAAGGCGCCGACCATGCGGCCGACCTGCTCGCTTTTCAGCTGGGCCTGCGGCGCGAACTGTTCACCAACCTCTTTCTGACGTTAAGGGCCAATGTACTGGCCAAGGATTTCATCGACAGCGACAACCTTTTCCAGCGCCCTTCGTTCCGGTCGGGCTACGCCCTTACCCTGGGCTACAACTCGGCCCTCGGCCCGCTCGAATTCAGCCTGCAGTATTCCGATCAGTCCAAACAGTTCCTCACCTATATCAACCTCGGATTTTCTTTCTGAACGCATGGCAGCGCAGACAATTGGGTATTTGAAAAAATCTCTATCATTGCCCGGCAACATGCTTTTATCCAAACCTTCGGCCTACCCCCTGTAGAACATTATGAAAGAAAAACTCAAAGCCCTCGTGGCCCAGCATACGGAAGAAGCGCTCGACTGGCTGGAAAACCTGACCCGCTACCCCGGCAGCCGACGCCTGTACGAAGACGTGCTGTTGATGAAAGGACGATTCAGGGAATCGAACCGCCAGCTCCAACTCGGGATGGCGACCGGCGAATCGATTGAAAAAATCAAACTGGCGCTCATGCAGATTGTTGACCGGCTCGATATTCGCGTGCTCGACACGGATGCGCCCGAGGCGCAGGCCCGCCCAAGCGAACAGCCGGTTTCCAGTTTTCATTTTTATCAAAAAAGGGAAGACATCCACTGGAAACCCTTCAACGACCGCGTGCACAACCGCTTCTGGGTGTGCGGCACCTCGCTGGTCGGCGTGTCGGAGCGCACTTTTTTGAAAGACTATCTCGATCGTTCCATCGACGTGCGCATGGTGCTCCCCGATCCGCATCAGGGCTACCTGTCGTACCAGCAGCTGATTCAGTTCAACAAATTTGCCGAACACTACAAGGGCAAAACCGCCACCGTGGTGGACGAGCAGGTCGAACTGGCCCGCAAGGTGTACCAGGTGTTGAAAAGCAAGGTGCCGCCCAAAACGGACCAGTACCTGCGGCTTTACCCGGGCATCATGTATTCCAATATTACGCTGTTCGACGACGACGCCATCATTGCCTACTACAACGACAGCGGCGTGGGCGACAACTGTTTTTCCCTGCAATTCAATAAAAAAATCAATCCCCCGGGCTACCGGGCAGTGGAGGAGGAATTTCTCCGCATGTGGGACGCAGCCGAGCACACGGGCAAAATCGGGTTGAAAAAAGGCACCAGCCTCATTTTTATCAACGACCGCAACGAGGTGCTGCTCTTTCTGCGCGACAACAAAAAAACGATCCGCTACCCGAATTGCTGGGACATCCTCGGCGGCGGGGTGGAGGAGGGTGAAACGCCCGAAATGTGCATCATCCGCGAAATGGCGGAAGAGATCGAATACGAACTGCGCGAACCCAGGTTGTTCAGGATTTATGAAGAAACGGACCGCATCGAACACACCTTCTGGCGCCGCGAAAATTTTGACCTCGCCACGACGCCCCTGCACGAAGGGCGGCGCCTCAAATGGTTTTCGGAAGCCGATATCCGCAGGATGCCCGATGAGGAATTCGCCTTCGGCTTCAAATCGGTTTTGCTCGACTTTTACAGAGAAAAACCCTGGCTTTCTGACTGAAAACCAGGGTTTTTCCAAAAAAAGACCGCCCCGAAAGCTCAAATATTGCCCACCATATCTTCCGGCCGCACCCACTGGTCGAACTCTTCGGCCGTGAGGTAGCCCAGTTTGATCGCCGTTTCTTTCAGGGTGCCGCCTTCGCGGTGTGCCGTCTGGGCGATCTCGGCCGCTTTGTAGTAACCGATTTTGGTGTTCAGAGCCGTCACGAGCATCAGCGAGTTGTTCACATGCTTGCGGATGTTGTCGTGCAGGGGTTCGATACCCACAGCGCATTTGTCGTTGAACGATACGCAGGCTTCGCCGATGAGGCGGGCCGAATGCAGGAAGTTGTAGATCATGACCGGCTTGAACACGTTGAGTTCGAAATGGCCGGTTGCGCCGCCGATATTGATGGCTACGTCGTTGCCGAGCACCTGGGCGGCCACCATGGTGAGGGCTTCGCATTGGGTGGGGTTCACCTTGCCGGGCATGATCGAGGAGCCGGGCTCGTTGTCGGGGATGAAGATTTCGCCGATACCCGAACGCGGGCCGGACGACAACATGCGGATGTCGTTGGCAATTTTCATCAGGCTGACCGCTACCGTTTTCAGGGCGCCGTGGCTTTCCACAATGGCGTCGTGAGCGGCCAGGGCTTCAAATTTGTTGGGCGCCGTGACGAAAGGCAGCCCGGTGAGGCCGGCGATGTGCCGCGCGACGTTTTCAGCGTAGCCGGGCGGGGTGTTGATGCCGGTGCCGACGGCGGTGCCGCCCAGGGCCAGTTCGCCGAGGTGGGCCAGCGAGTTGCGGATGGCGCGCAGGCCGTGGTCGAGCTGGGCGACGTAGCCTGAAAACTCCTGTCCGAGCGTCAACGGGGTGGCGTCCATGAAGTGTGTGCGACCGATTTTGACCACATTCATAAAAGCCTGGGACTTGGCGCGCAGGGTGTCGCGGAGTTTTTCGATGCCCGGGATCGTCACTTCGATCAGCATTTTATACGCCGCGATGTGCATGGCCGTGGGGAAGGTATCGTTGGACGACTGCGATTTGTTGACGTCGTCGTTGGGGTGCAGGGCCTTTTGTTCGTCGGTGAGCTGGCCGCCGTTGAGCACGTGGGCGCGGTAGGCGACCACTTCGTTGACGTTCATGTTCGATTGCGTGCCCGAACCTGTTTGCCATACCACGAGCGGGAATTGGTCGTCGAGCTGACCGGCGAGGATTTCGTCGCAAACCCGTCCGATAAGTTCGCACTTTTCCTTCGGCAGCACGCCGGCTTCGAGGTTGGTGAGGGCGGCGGCTTTTTTCAGGTAGGCGAAGGCCCGGATGATCTCGATGGGCATCCGGTTGGTGTCGCGGGCAATTTTGAAATTGTCGATCGAGCGCTGGGTTTGCGCGCCCCAATAGACATGGGCAGGCACTTGTACCTTGCCCATGGTGTCTTTTTCAATGCGATATTCCATGTGTGGGAAAATTGGTATGATTTTATCGATGCAGACCGTACTGGTCTGTTTGCGGCGCAAAAGTAGCGCAGCCAACAGCCTGCATAAAACGAAATTGATAATTTAGAGCAGGTCCAGTATTTTTATTTCGGGCGGGAAACCCGGCTGTTTCGGGCAAAAAATGCCTGTTGGCGTGAAAAAAAACGCTTCTGAACGATAGCGTATGGCGCAAGCCGCGGAAAAACGCCGAATTTTAGGGGCCTTGAGAAAATCCTGAACCGTTTCTTAACGTTTGAGCGCATGCTTGCGATTTTTACAGGATATGACTGCCTCGTGCAAACGCCGAAAAACGCTTCGCCCGAACCTATATTTGCCCGAAAACCCCCTCTAACCGAGACCGCAAACTGATCCATGACGCGAATATTTATTACCGACGATCACCCGATGATGGCGGAAGGCATCGCCACCCTGCTGGCCGGCGAATCCGAGTTCGAATTGCTCGGCCAGGCCAATACCGGCGGCGAAGCCATTGAAAAAGTGCTGCAGACCCGCCCGGATGTCCTTTTGCTCGATATCAACCTGCCCGATATGTCGGGCATCGAAGTGTGCCGCAAAGTACGCGCCGAAGCCCCCGAGATCAGGGTGCTGACGTTTTCCATGCTCAATGAAGAGAGCTATATTTCAGCCATGATCGGCGCCGGCGCCTCGGGTTATTTGTTAAAAAATACGGGCAAGGCTGAAGTGGTGGCCGCGATCAAGGCCGTTGCTGCCGGCAAAACCTATTTCAGCCGCGACGTTACCGATATCGTGATGCACAGCCTCGGGCGCAAGCAGGACGACAAATCCGCCGAAGCGCCGCCGAAGATCAGCCGCCGCGAACTCGAAGTGCTGAAACTGATCGTGGACGAATGCACCACCCAGGAAATCGCGGGCAAACTGTTCCTTTCCGAAAAAACCGTCGAAAGCCACCGTGCTGCCCTGCTCACCAAACTCGGCGCCCGCAACACTGCCGGGCTGGTCAAAATGGCCCTGAAATGGAAGCTCCTCAAAGATGAATAACCGGGTTTTTACATCGCGCTCCCGGTGGCTCGTCGCCGGCATTTTTTTGTTGTCGGCAGGCGTCAGCCGCCTGGCCGCCCAGAGCGATCTTTACCTGGAGCAGTCTTTCGAACAAATTCAACACAACCTCAGGGCCGGTATTCAGGCCCGCGATACCGCCGGGCAAGCCCTGGCATGGTACCAGTGGGCCTTGTACGACGAACAAAAAGCCGGCAACAGAGACTCTGTTTACGCTTACCTCGACAAAAGCGCGAAACTTTACCAGACCATCGGTGATACCCTGCACTATTACAAGGTACTGGCCGAGCAGGCCGAACGGATTGCCAACCGCGGGGCCCTCCCCGACGAAGCGCTGCGCACGCGAATGGAGGGCCTGAACTACGCCCGAGCCAAAAACGACAAACTGCTCGAAGCGCAAATGATGGCCGGAATTTACCGCATCTGGCTGCTAAAAGGCGACACGACTGAAGCCCGAAACTGGCGCGGTACACTCAAGGAACTCAATAAAACGGTCAAGGACACCTCGCTCATCGTCATGTTCATGATGGAGGATGTGTTTGCGCGGCAAAACCGGGGGGAATATCAGGACGCGGCACAGCTCTCGTTTCTGGCGCTTCGAATGGCCGAACAAACGCACCAGCGCCCCCTGATTGCCGAAGTAGAATACAGCATCGGGGCGCAAAGCCATCGGGCAGGCAAGTTTTTTACCGCGGTGGAATACCTGCACAAAGCGGAATCATCGGTACTGCCGGGCAATTTCGTGTTGCGCCGAAAAATTTATCGCGAACTCTCGGAGACTTACCACGACCTCGATTCGCTGCATGTGGCGATCGATTACGCCATTCGGTACGGCCAGCTGGGCGATACCCTGCTGGTGCGCGATCGCGCGTCGGCGCGTTATCGCACGGCTTTTCACTATGATTCCGAGAAAAAACGCCTCGAAATCAACGAACTGGAAAAAGGCAAAAAAGCAGCCGAAGAACTCGCGGAGCAGCGCCGAAAAACGAATATGGCCACCATCGCCCTGCTCGTTCTGGTCGTCCTGGGCGCCACCGGCATGTGGTATGCCTATCGCCAGCGGCTGCGCGCCAACCGCATCATCGCCGCCCAGGAAAAAGAGATCAGTCGCCAGAATTACATGGCACTGGAAAAAAATGCCAAGATCGAAAGCATGCAGGCGATGCTCGAGGGGCAGGAAAGCGAACGCCAGCGCATCGCGCACGACCTGCACGACAGCCTGGGCGGCCTGCTGGCTGCCGCTAAAATCCAGCTCGAAAACCTGCCGGCCCAGTATTCCGGTCTGGCCCAAAGCCCCGAGTGGAAAAAACTAAAAGACCTGCTCGACGACACCGTCGCGGAAGCGCGCCATATTGCCCGCAACCTCCTGCCCGTCGCACTGCTGCGCTTCGGCCTGGTGGCGGCTATTCAAGACCTCGTCAGCCGCGTAAGGGGCGAAGGAGTGCCCAATATCACGTTCCAGCACTTCGGCGATTTTTCCGATATTAAAAACATGGCGGCGCTCCATTGCTTCCGAATCGTACAGGAATTGCTGCAAAACAGCCTCAAACACGCCGGCGCCACCGAAATACTCGTACAGTTGACCCGAAGCAATTCCGAAATCGCCCTGCTGGTAGAAGACGACGGCAAGGGCTTCGACCCTGCACTGGCCGTCAAGGGCATGGGCACCCACAACCTGGCCCAAAGGGTGCAGTTCCTGCAAGGCGAACTGAGCATCCAGACCGCCCCCGGCGAGGGCGCCAGCATCCACGTCACCATTCCCGTCGAAAATACTCAGGGTTTTCCCGGATAAAAAAACGGGGACTTCTCCCGATTCCCCGGACGAAACGGCCAATTTACCTTTGCAAAGGGTTTCAAAAGCCGATTTGCGACCCCCTTTTACCCCCCTTTTTTGATTCCTCCCCCCATTTAATAGCCTGTCACAGGCCCATCACAACGCGCTTTCCTGTGCTTTCGTAACACTATGAAACACACTAATCTCTGAGCACAGGACTTTTGCGAAGGCCCGACAGGCATTCGTTCCCTCCCAATTTCCGAGCATTGGACCGGCTTTAGCCGGGTATTCAGCCTGGAACAACACATTACGCCCGCCGTTCGCTCCCTTGAACGTCGGGCGATTTTTTTTCCAAAGCCTGCCCGACATTGCGACATTTGTGCCGAACTTCTTTCCGGGTCGCTTGTTCCACTCTGACTGGCAGCATGGTTGCCAAATGCCCCGAAAAATGTTTCCGAATCGTTTTCTCAATCACTAACCAAAGTTCGCAATGTCATTTTCCCTTCCCGAACTCCCCTATGCCCCGACCGCTCTCGAACCGCATATCGATGCCCGCACCATGGAAATCCACCACGGCAAACACCACGCGGCATACGTCAATAACCTGAACGCTGCCGTGCAGGGTACCGAACTGGAGGGCAAATCGCTCGAAGAACTGTTTGCCCAAATGTCCAAACTCCCGGCAGCCGTGCGCAACAACGGCGGCGGCCACTGGAACCACTCCATGTTCTGGCAAATCATGGCGCCCTCGGGCGGCGGCGCACCCGAAGGCGAACTGGCCCAGGCCATCGACGCGGCATTCGGCTCCTTCGATGAATTCAAAAAACAATTTGCCGATGCCGCCGCCAAACGCTTCGGCTCCGGCTGGGCCTGGCTCAACGTGGGCGCCGACGGCAAACTGTTCATTTCTTCCACGCCCAATCAGGACAACCCTCTGATGGATCTGGCCGAACAAAAAGGCCACCCCGTTCTCGGCCTCGATGTGTGGGAACATGCCTATTACCTCCACTACCAAAACCGCCGGCCCGATTATGTTACCGCCTGGTGGAATGTGGTCAACTGGGACGAGGCAAGCCGCCGCTTCGCTGCTGCAAAACACTGATATTAAATGAATTATCGGCAAAAACAAAAGCCGTCCGATCGAACCCGACCGGACGGCTTTTTCATTATTGGTCAACACAACAGGCTTTTATTCAATCACCACTTTGCCGCTCACCCAGCCCTGGCGGGTTTCCACGCGGAACCAGTACAGGCCGCCGGGGAGCTCGTTGCTGTCGATTTCGACAGATTCGCCGCGAACGCCGGCAAACTTGCGCACCGTCCGTCCGGTAGCATCCTGGAGGGTGACGGTGGCAGGTTCTGCTCCCGGATTGTCGAAGAAAATGTGAAATTCCTCGGTAGCCGGATTGGGGATCGCGATAGCGCGCAGGCTGGCGCCGCCTGGCTCGCCGGCCGATGAAGCCCCGGTGGAAACACAGTTGGGGTCGGCCAGTTGGGCATTGCTGCGGAAATATTTTTCATTGACCACAGCCGTGATACCGCCGATGCAAACTTCCTGGCCGTTGCCCGTCAACTCATCGTAATGAACACGCACGAAGGCCGTGGGCAGGATTTTTTTGTGCAGGCCGTTTTCGGTGGTGGTCAAAGCCAGCAGTTTGCCCGTGGCGGCATTGAACTGCCAGTCGGCGTCGAAATCGGGGTCGAGGTTGTCGACAGCCGTGATGTGCAGGCCGCTGAGCTGAAATTCGAGGCCGTACAGTTTGGAGTACGGATTGACGACCTGAACATCGAAAGTTTTATTGACCTGATCGAGGCTGCCCGGGAGCAGGTACACGATGTCGTTGGGGCTGTCGGTGCCGGTCGGGAACTGGCAGGCGAAACGGGTGCCCCAGTACTGCGGGTCATCGCCGTGCAGCATACACTCCTGGAGAAGGGCGGCATCGTACACATCGAGGTTTTCGTTGGCATCGAGGTCGTTGCAGGCCGTGGCGTTGTCGTCGTCGTTGAGGGCGGCGTCGAGGTAGGCGCTGCGGTCGGCGGCATCGCGCTGAAGGTCGTCGTTCCAGTCGCCACGCAGGGCGGGACCGTTGCACACGCCCTTGCAGTCGGGTTGGGCGCTGCCGAAGATTTCGCCGTTGCAGTCGGTAAACTGCGGGCAATCGTTGACCACATCGACAAGCGGCGCGCCGGCGTTGTCATATTCGATGGTAAAGCAGGCCTGTGCCCAGTTGTTGTCGTAAGTAATTTCCGGGCGGCCCGTTTTGTCGGGCGATTTGTCCCAGTTGACCCGCACCACGAGGGTGTAAAGGCCGGCGGGAATGCCCGTCACGTCAACCCATTGGCAAGGCAGGCCCGAGTCGTAAATGTCGCCGCAGCCGGCCGTAATGCCCATGTTGCCGCAGGTGAATTTGCCGACCCCGCCGTCGGAGCATTCGAGGTCGAGCACGCAAAAGCCGTTTTTCGAACCTACGGGCACCCTGACGCCATTGGCGTCGAACAAGACATATTCGGCGTAGCCGCGATAATGCCAGTGGTTGTGGCAGGGGTCCCAGACGAACTGGTCGGAAGGCGTGCTCGGCGAAGCAGGCGTTTCGCCGATGAAATAGTCGGCCACGCCGATGTTTTTGATGTGGGTGGTAAAGCGCAGGGCTACCCGGTTGCCAAAACCGCGGATGCAACCTTCTTCCACCGCGCAGGCATCGGCGTTGGGGATCAGGACCGGGTAGAGCGAATTGCGCAGCTCGCTTTCCACCACCATCAGGTCGGGCAGGTCGCCGCATTCGGGATCGCCCGGATAGATGCAGGGGCCGCTTACGGTTGCCAGCGGCTGGTAATTGCATGCCGTCGGGTCGGTGCAACCCACAACCGGGCCGACATAGCTGAGTTCGAAATTGATCGCCTGCCCGTCGCATGCCGCGTCGGCATGGCCAATACGGATAAAATATTCCTGCCCGCCGGCGAGGAAGAGATTAGCGACGGCGCCGTTGGGATCGGTGCTGCAACCGCCGTCGGCATAGAAAAGTGTACCCAGGTTGTTGTTGGTGACGGTGATACCGTCGCAGAGGTCGTACACCCAGATTTTGGAGTGGCAGGAGTTGTTGTTCAGGCCGCAGGTACTGATCTGGTAGGTGCCGTTTTGAGAAGGCACGAATCGGTACCAGGTATCGCCGTTGCCGGCAGCCGTGTACTGGCCCAGGTCGAGCGCGAGCGGATTGTCGCAGTAGGTGCCGGGCGGGCAGTCGAAGGTGAAAGACTGCTCGTGGCCGTAATTTTGACCGATGCTTTCATGAATCAGCTCATCGTTGCGATATACCCGGTAAACGCCATCGGGAGCCATGCCGTCGCCATAGCTGTCGAAGATGCGGAAGACCTTGCAACCGTCTTCGGGTACACAGTAAAAGAAGGTGTGTTGCCCCGGGCCCGGCACAGAGCCCGTTCCGTAAACTTCGGAACCGTCGACGCTGGTCAGTTCCCAGCTGACTTCCTGCCAGTAATAGTCGGGGGTAATTTCAAGGCGGATGAGGGCCTGGCCGGCGGGACACTGTCCGAAGAGCTGCGCGCCGGTCAGCACGACAAAAAACAGGGTGTAAAGATGTTTGTGCATGGTTAAGTGTTGTTCATAAGTGAGCGTAATAGCTGACAAATGTATTCCATACTTCGTTTTACGCAGCGGCGATTGTTTCCGTTGGCTTCTGGTATGCCAAAATACCGGGGCCAATGCAAAACGAGCCACCCCTTTGCAGAGGCGACTCGCTTGAGCAAAATGTGTTGTTTTGATGCGTCCGGAAGATATGCTGTCAGATTGATCAGGCTGGCATTGGCATGCCGATGGCATGCAGAAACTCCCGTTTGGTGGCATCGTTCAGGAATTTACCGGCATATTCGGCCGTGATGGTGCTGGCGCCGTGATGCTCCACGCCGCGCGCCTGTACGCACATGTGGCGGGCGTCGATGTACACAGCCACGTCTTCGGTGCCGAGCGCGCGTTTGAGTTCTTCTGCAATCTGTATGGTCAGGCGCTCCTGTACTTGCGGGCGGCGCGCGAAATAATCGACGATACGGTTGAGTTTCGACAGCCCGATTACCCGGTCTTTCGGGATGTAAGCCACATGCGCCACCCCGAAAATGGGCTGGAAGTGGTGCTCGCAGGTGCTTTGCAGCGGAATATTGCGCTCCACGACCAGGCGGCGGTACTGGTACTTGTTGTCGAAAGTGGTGAGCGCCGGCTTGTTGTCCGGGTTGAGCCCCCTGAAAATTTCGTTCACATACATTTTGGCAACGCGCCGGGGCGTGCCGCGCAGGCTGTCGTCGGCCAGATCGAGACCCAGCAAGTCCATGATTCTGGCAAAATGGGCGCTGATTCGTTCCACTTTCTCTTCGTCGCTAAGGGCAAAGGCCTGTTCGTGCAGGGGCGTATCGGCAGCACTGTAAAGGTGCAGATCGCCGAAGGGATCGGTATCGGAATGGTGATCGGAGGTAGGATGCAGCAGAAGATCGGACATAGTCAGGATTTGAAGAATGATGCAGGTTTTAATCGCAGGCTGGAAAAGGAAAACGGTCTCGTCCAGGATTTGTTTAACAAATCGAACCGACTCGGCAAAATAAATTAAACAAAAAGCGCCATTACAAGTGTTCGACTTGCAATGGCGCAGGAATATGTGGTAGTGTTTGCTGCCTGTTCGCCGCGTATCAGGCGACGACCTTGGCGTACTGGATGTTGGCCTGGAATTTCACTTCGTCGCCGGCTACGGCGCCGCCTGCTTCGGTCAGGGCGCTCCAGAGCAGACCGAATTCCTTGCGGTTGATCTTGCCCGTTACTTCAAAGCCGGCCTTGATGTTGCCGTAGGGGTCTTTGACGATGCCGCCGATTTCAACCTGCAGACTGACCGGTTTGGTGATGTCGCGGATCGTAAGATCGCCGTCGAGCTGGTAGGTGTCATCGCCCGTGGCTTTCAGGCCTTTGCCTTTGAAGGTCAGGGTGGGGTAGCGCTCGCTGTTGAAAAAGTCGTCGTTGCGCAGGTGATTGTCGCGGTATTCCACGCCAGTATCGATGGAAGCCGTTTCGATCGTGAATTCAATGTCGGCCGTCGTAAAGTCGTCGCCTTCCGTGCTTACGGTGGAGGAGAAACTTTTGAATTTGCCGCTGACGTTGGACACCATCAGGTGCCGTACGCGAAACGTGACTTCGGAGTGTGCGGGGTCGAGTTGCCAGGTGGTCTGTGCCATATCGTTTTTAAATTTTGTCTGTTTGAAATTGTACGGCAAAGATAAGGCGGCAATTTAAAATCAATGTTAAAACACTTAAAATTTTGACATTAAAAAACCTGAAACCGGAAAAACGACCGACGAACCGGAAAATCCAACTTGCGGCAAGGCATTTACGGGGTTGCTTTCAACAATTTCAGGACGCCTCGCCGCTGGCCTGTCTGCCAGAATGCGAGGTAAATACCGGCCGGCGCTTCGCTGCCTGCCCGGTCGCTGCCATCCCATTCGTACTGAATGTTTCCGACCTGCTCGACCGGATCGAGTTGCCGCACGAGCCTGCCATCGGCGGAGAAGAGGTCCAGTTTGCGCGCTTCGGGGTGGAGTGAGCCGGTCCGAATGGTAATGACCGTTCGGCTGACAAAGGGGTTGGGCACGGCGCTGGCCAGCGAGTCGGCTGCCGCGAGGTCGTCGGTGCTGACGTACTGGGTTTCGTCTTCGCAATCGTCGCAGGCCCAGCTGGTATTTTCGAGGCACAGCAGGGCCGTGTATCGGGAAAGCACCCAGCCGCTCAGGCTTTGGTAAATCACGTTGCTGATGGCCGGGCCGGTTTGCGGTTCGGCTTCGAGCGTCTCGACGAGGTTTCCATACCACATTTCCTCTGTCAGGCTGTCGCCCGGGGCGAAATCATCGGCTTCGACAACGATCTGGTTGGAAAAGGCCTGGCTGCCGATCAGGACGTTTACACTGACCGTGAACGGTGGCTCGCCCGTAAATTTTCCCACCTGCCCCACGGGGCGATTGGGGTTGCTGTTCAGGTTGCCCACATCGAAGCGGCCGTAGCAAAACCCGTTTTGTGTTTGCGGGTACATTTCGATCACGCCCGCGGCCTGGTCGAGGTTGGACATACAATTGATCAGCGCGCTTTTGAGCGACGTCGTGTAATCGTAGGTTTGGTAATAAACCCCGCCGCTCAACGCAGCCAGATTGCTCAAAAAATATGCGCTGCCGGGGTACCAGTAGCCGTTTACAGAAATATAAGGGGAATTGACGTGGTTGTAATCGACGACATGAACAGGCGCCGCCCCGTCGAGCAATATCAGTATCTGGTTGAGCAGCGGGTTGGCGGTCTGCAGATTTGAAATACCGTTGCTGTTGGTTACGAGTACGATGTCGCTGCCGCCGTTTAGCTGGGTCCACAGAATGCCTTCCACGAGCAAGGGCTGGAGGTTGTTGTACCCGGTAAACTGGCTGCCAAGACCGGCAAATACCTGAATTATCGTGTCCGGATGTGCCGGCAACCAGTGGTTGGCATACGGATCAATGATGAGGCCGGATAAAAACAGGTTGAAAGAGTCGTTCGGGCTCAGGGTATTGAGCAGGGCGCTTCTGGTATCGGCCAGCAGTTTGGCGGAAGTGGGGGCGCCGGCTGCGACTTGATAGTCGAGCAGTACCGTCACCTTGCGGTGATTGGGCAAGGGCAGGATATAGGATGGATTGACGGCCAGCTGGTAATATTGTTCGCCGCCATTGGTAAAAGTGCTGGCAAACACCCCGTCTTGAAAGGGAGAGGCAAATTGCAAATGAAGGTCTTCGGCGTACCAGCCGGGCGTAAGGCTGACCCGATAGTAAGTACCTGCCTGCGGATCATCAACCAGTTCGAAGGGCAAATCGGGTTGGTCAACAAATTGCGGCGCCTGGAAACGGTCGTCGGTCCAGACCAGCAGATTGAAGTCCTGCACGGGGTTGGCGGAGGTGTTCAGAATAGAAAAGGGGAGATCGGCCACCGCGCGGTTTTTATACATATTTATGGGCTGCAGCCAGGTGATTTTCACCTTGCGCGTACCTGTTTTAACCATGGGGAACACCCTGAGCTGATAACTCGTGGCGCTGTTTTTGACCAGGATCGAGGGGTCTTGCCGTCGGTTGACAATGTTTTCATAAATGGTTCCGGCCGTCCAGCGGTCGTACATGCGCGCTTTCACGATGTTTTCACCGATCCAGAGCCAGGAGTCGTGTACGATGGCTTCGGCGGGCAGCGTAAAGTTGAGCACGACTTCGAGCGAATCGCCGTTGGTGTAGAATGTGGCGCCCCGTGCCGAAAAGGTGAGGTACAGGCCGTACTCCATGTAAAGCCCCTTCGTGCGTACCGACAAGGTCGCTTCTTCGATGGTGCCCTGGCGGCGCACGGATGACTGGCGCACGTCGGCGACTGATAACTGATAGTCTTGCGCAAAGCCCCATCCGCTTGCCAGCAAACAGATGCAGCAAAGTAGTAATCGTTTCATTTGATGAACATTTTAAATGATGAAAAAATGAAACGCCGGCGTTTGTAGGTGTAACGCGCAAGGGCGGGCGGTTCGCTGGCCGGACAGGGGCGACAGTTGTGCCCAAATCCGACAAATAGAACTGTTCGGATAATCAGTACGTCAAGAGCCACCCCCGGTTTCCAGGGGTGGCTCTTGACGCAGCAGGGTAAACCGCTTGACTTGCGAAAAAAACTCAGTACTGTACTGCCACTTTTTTGGTGTACACCTGACCGTTCTTCTCGATGCGCAGCAGGTAGATGCCGGAGGGGTACTCCTGCCCCAAATCGATCTGGATCAGCGGGTCTTCCGTATCGTAGCTGAGCAGCAGGCGGCCGTCGATTGCCAGCAGCCGGATGTTTTTACGGGCCGGGGGCGATTCGTTGTCGAGGTCTTCGATCCGGATTTCGTTCGCTTTGCTCGACACGATGTAGGAACTGCCGTCGGTTGCCTGGTGGCCTGCCCCCGTTTGCAGGTCGGCGCCAGCCGGCGGAGTCAGGTAAAGGCATTCGTTCGGATTGTCGATGGAGATGTACCAGATGGCTGTCGGGCCTTGTCCGCAGGCATTGACCGGCGTCACGTTGAGCCGGGAAGTACGGCGTTTGTAGAAATTGCTCGACAGGCAAATAGCGGGCCCCGAGACGCTGGCGACAAGATTGGGGTCGGGCGTCGATAGAATGAAGGTGAGGCCGCAACTGCTGCTGAACGAATAGCATTCCGGGTCGTTGAAAGAGCAGATCGAATTCAGCCCGGGCGGCGGCACGGAGATCGGCGGGTTGGGCGCTGCACAAACCTGCACCTGATACGATTTGCTCATCACAATGGGCGCGCAGGCCCTTGTCGTGACGGTAAACGTAAGGGTATAGGCGCCCGGTTGCAGGGCTTTGATCAGGACGCTCGTCGTGCCGTCGTCGGCAACGGTCTGGTTTACAATTTGCAAGCCGCCTGGCCAGGAAACACTCCAGACACCCATCATACAGCCCGGTACGTAAGGACTGATTGTGCTGGTAAACGCCCCGTACTGCTGTATACCGGAAGTGCACAGGACACCGGGCCCGCTGATGTTGGACACCGTGAAAGGCGGCAGAAAGTCGCAACTGTTGAGCGGAACACAACCATCGGAACTGGCAAGACCGCTGCGGGGGCCGTTCAGGGCAGCGCGCATGCGCACCTTCTGGCCTTTGGTAAACATGTACATGCAAGCATCGTCCGTATAGTCCATGTAGTTCATGTACAGGTTGCCGAATGGCCCGTTGTTGCAACTGATCTGAATGCCCTCCGGGCAGCCGCTGGAGTGGACGGACTGGTTGGGTGTGTCGTACACCAGATCGTCGCCGCTGCACCCGTCATCGGGATTGTCCTGGCCAAAAATATGTATCAGGTCAAGCCAGTGACCGACTTCGTGTGTGGCGACCCGGCCCTGGTTGTGCGGATACGTTGCCGTGCCCGTGGTGCCGAAGCAGGTGTATTTAATGACTACGCCATCGGTAGCCGCTTCTCCGCCCGGCTCCTGGGCGTACCCTGTATAACCGACCAGGTTGCAGACCCAAATATTCAGGTACTTGTCCCGGTCCCAGGCATCGGCCCCGCCCTGGCTGGTGGATTTCAAGGCGGTATTTTCGCCGATTGTCCATTGTGCCTTGTTGCTCTCGGTGCGGGTAATGCCGTTGGTCGCCTGGCAATCGGGTGTGCGCTTGGCCAGGCAGAATTCCACCTGAACGTCGGCAATCAGGTTCTCGAAATAAGACGGCACATACGACACATCGAAATTCTGTCTGCGAAAATCGGCATTCAACACGGCGATTTGAGAGTTGATCTGGTCATCGCTGATGTTTTGCGAGGGAGCGCCGCTGTACCATACTACGTGTACGACGACCGGGATGGTGATAACCGGCAGGTCGCCGTCTTCATCGGGCCTTTGGCCGTCCTGCGCGTGTTGCTCGTTTGTCTTTTGTTGTTTGAGGTATTCGGGATGCTCCTGTATGTAGCGTTTCAATGCTTCCGTCGAGCCGCAGGATTCCTGTCCGGATACCGGCCAGGCGAAACAGAGGAACAGGATAACCGGAATCAGGAAGTTGATATGCCGTTTCATTGGAATAAGTATTTAATAATGAGTTAGTTATAAAAGGTGTTAATGTGCCTGTTTCAATCTGCGCCGGGCAGGAGACCGGTACCGAACTGTTTCGGCGCCGGCCTGCCTGCCGCGGCATGCAACGTATTCAATCGGGTTTAAAAATCAGGATGCCGGGATGGCTGCTAGTTAGTTCTGAATAACCACCTTCTTCGTGACCTGACCTTCGGCGTGCCGGATGGTAAAGAAATAGACCCCGTTATCCAGATTGGAGAGGTCGAGGCGCAGGTCGGCATCGCTGCCGTCCAGCTGGCGTTGTTCCATCAGGCGGCCCGACATGTCGTGTATCGACAGATTGAGCGATTGCCCGATCCAGGAAACCGGCAGTACGAGGTTGACGGCGCTTGACGTACTCGGGTTGGGAACGACGAGGAAGCTGCCGTCAGGGTCAGCCGCCATTTTGCCATCCGAGTTGATCGAGCAGGGCAGGGTCATGGTTTCGCAGGTAGTGGCTTTGCAGCCCTGATTGTCCATGACAGAGAGGCAGAGCGCCGCATTCAGGGGCAGGTTGTTGCCCACGAGGATGAGGTGTGCATTGGTCGGATTTTGGGCTGTGGAGACCGTGCCGCCGTTGAATACCCACTGGTAATTGAGCGGCAAGCCCGGCGCCCCGGGGGTGCCGTTGCCGTACAGGTTGTAGGTGCAGTCGATGTTATAACTGGTCGGCTGACCAGTGTTCGGATTGATGATATATGACTGCTGGCAGCCTTGACATGCAGCCGAGAGCGAAGCGCTGATGCCCTCGCAGCGTTCGCATTCAACCACAACCGGAATGGTAATCACCCGGGTGCAGCCGTTTGCGTCCAGCACGGTCAGCTTGGCGGTATAGTCGCCCATGTTGGGGTAGGAGTGGACCGTCAGGCCGGAAGTAGAGCACAGTGTGCTGCCGTCGCCGAAATCCCAGAAGAAACGCACGGCGGTGCCGTTGGTGATGCTGGCCGCGAAACGCACGTCGTTGCACTGGCCGCCGAAGTCGTCCATGGGCGTGATGTTGACGTCGATGCTCGATGAGCAGGCTGGTTGCACGGAAACATCGTCGAGCAGGATGATTTTGGGCGGAACAAGCCGCTCCTGGCTTTCCGACCCGGGGGAAGCCGCCAGCATTACGCCTCTTACCTGAAGAATGAGGTATTTGAAGGAGCATGTTGTATTGGCCGGCACTTGCACGTTGTTTGTACCGTCGAGGCCCTGGGCCTGTACCGTCGTCCAGGAAGATGCCTGTTGAATGAAGCTGGTCCCGATTTTGGTAAAACCGTTTAAGAGAAACGGACTGGTCGGGAGTTGGTTTGAAACATAAAAGTCGATGAAATAGGACTGGTAATAGGCGCAGGGGAAAGCGGGTATCAAACCGGCATATTGGATCGTGAGTTTTTCGCCCGGGAAAATCGGCCGGGTTAGTAAATTAGTCAATGGAAAGGAAACATTGAAAGGGGGATCGAAGGGGCCGCCGAACCCCAAATAGGAAGCATCCAGCAGAGCCATCCGGCTTCCTGAATTTGGAGTGATCGGGATGCCGCCGCCTGAACAGTAGTATTCTGTCCTTACTTCGTTGGCATCGGCAATGCATTTCCACCGCGATACTTGTTCCAGGTTGAATTTGCTGATGGAACTGGTCGGATTGGTTACGGTTTCGAACCCGGGGTTCCCCACGAGGTTCTGGGCAAAGGATACGGTTGCTCCGCATACGAGGAGCATGCAAACAATGAATAAGTTTTTCATGATGAATTAACTATGTTTAAAAAATGAAAAATTCGTCTCGAATCTGCGTTTCCCGGCTCGTCAAACCCGTTTGGCGGCACATCGGATCTTTTTCCGGTATGCCCGGGCTTCCTTACATACGGCGCTATTCCGCGGCTGCGTCAACGTCAGACAAATCAGGGTTGGAATCGGGCAAAAAAAGCGGAGGTGTTTGCAGGGGCAAACACAGGAGTATTCAGGGTAGCCTCCTGCGTTTTGAGTAGTTATTGCTATTCAAATGAACGCAGGAGGCCGGGCCCTTTGTCTTGATGTAGGAGAAGTCTGCATCCGGTTTCAATGTGCCCGGATGACTGATTGTCAGAGTTTTAACAATTTATGCGCGCTGCTGCCCCGGGCAGTTTTCAGTTGCAGGAAATAAAGCCCCGGCGGCAGATCGTCGGTGCTCATTGTGTGGTCGCCTTCCACGACGGCTTCTTCGTTTCGGACCAGCACGCCTTCCGAGTTGAACAGGGCGATCCGGACGGGGTCCTGGGCAGAACCTGCCGAACCGTTGAGGATGATGCGATCGGAGAAGGGGTTGGGCAGCGGCGCAAGGCCGAGGGCCGTTTCACCTTCGGTGAAGTGGTCGCCCGAATCGGGAGCGTTGGGGTTGGGCTTGCCTGCACATGTTCCTTTGTAAACTGCAACCGTGTAGTTTGGAGCAATGGCAAAATCGGCGCTGTTATCGGAGAAGGTACCGGTTACTTTTATGGTATATCCGTTGCCATTGTCCACCACTATGTAAAAATTAGGGCCTGTGCCCGTGGCGTTCGGGCAGACACGGGTCGGGCTGGAGCCCAGTTTATAGGCTTCGGGGTTACCGGTCAGGGGCGCGACATAAAATTTGCTCGTGCCGTTCGCTTTTTCAAACGAATACCTGATCGTGTTGCCATCGCCATTGACTACGAGGACATAAGTTTCCTGGCTGGCCGGTTTCCAATTGTAATTTACATGAGCACCCGAGCCGATGAAGTTTGTTTGCTGACAGCCGGTTGCCTCACAGACTATTTCGATAACAATCGTCGAGAAATCCTTGATTGATTTGTTGGGGCTCTCATAATCCGGCGTAGGGCCGCACATCGCGTGTACTTCGGCGGTGTAATCAGTGCCCGGCGCAAGGCCGGTGAAATTATAGTATGTAGCGGTTGTCAAAGATGCCGGCGAAACCAGGTTGCCGTTTTGATAGAGGTAAACGGAGTACCCCCATGCGCCCGAAACCGGATCCCAGGCGATAGCGGCGCTGGTGGCGCCAACCGAAGTGGTGTGCAGGTTGTTGGGCGCGGGCAAATTGCAGGATGGGGGAGGGAGGCCGACGGAAGCCGGCGCGCTGTTCGACACCTGAGCCAGCATCAGGAGGAACAGGACTAGGCAGTAAAGGATGGAGTGCTTCTTCAACATAATAATGACATGTTTATTTGAGTAATGCTAATTACATGCTGCAAATTTTCGACCGGCCCGATCCAAAAACTATAACACTATTAAGCATAATTTCCGGCCCCTTACCAAATCAATCATGCGCAAGAGTCCGTTTGCCGAATTGCTCAACGTTTTTACCCCTGAAGAACGGTCGGAGTTTCTGCTGTTTGTGGAGTCTCCTTTTTTCAATCGCGGCGAATTCAGGACCGAATCTCCCCGCCTGCTTCGGTATTTGTACGACACGCCCCTTGATTCCTACTGGCAGGAAGAAGGGCAAAGGGCAGCGTTTGCCGCTGTTTTTCCGCAAGCCGAATTTGTGGAAGGCAAGCTGGAAAAAGTGATGTCGGTCTTGCACCGCCTGGCCCGCTCCTTCGTCTCTGTGCAGACCCGGCAAGGGAAAGACGGCGAATTCGAACGTTTGCTCGATATGGCTGTTTTTTGCCGAAAACGAGGACTCGACAACCGTTTTGACAACACGATTCAGGCTTTGCGCGAAGAGCAAAAACGAACGTACACCGGCGAAGATCTCCGTTTTTTTTACCGCAGGCTGGCCATCGAACTCGAACAGCACGAATACGAAAACACACTCAACCGCAAACGCGGCGATGTAAATATACCCCGTACGGTCGAAGCCCTGGATGTACACTACCACGCCCTGAAACTGAACCTGCTCAATCGCTACCTGATGCAGCAAAAAGTCACGCACCTCGAAACAGGGGAGTATATGCAATGGACGCTGCAGGAAATCAGTGTGCCGCCCCGCCTGCTGGAAAATGCGGCTTTCCTGCGCCTGGCCGTAGCTTTTCTGCAAGTGCTGAAAATGGCCAAACCGGAAGAAAAGGACTTTCACCTGCTGGCTGACCTGATGCGACGGCAGGAAGAAGGGATAGACGTGGAATTGCTGAAAGATTATTACTCTTTTTTGCGCTCCTGCTGCAGTATTCTGGTCAATTCCGGCCAGCAAGACTACCTGCCTGTTTTGTTTGATCTTCAGAAAGACCACCTCGAGCGGGGCTTTTTTTACTACGAACAAAAAATTACCCCCTCAACTTTTCAGAGCATTGTCAGTGTGGCCTTGCGTCTTAAGGAGTTCGAGTGGGCTTATGCGTGTATTCAGGCGCATGCCGGACGTATTGTGGGCGACAATGAACAAATGGATTACTACAATCTTAATTTGGCCAATTATTTTTTTTACACCGGACAGTATGATGCTGCGTTGGCAGTATTGCCCGGTTCCTTGGCAGAAATTGGGTACCAGATGATGGCCAAGCGCCTCGAACTGAAAATTTATTTCTGCCTGGCTGACGACCTGCTCGCCTACAAGATCGACGCTTTCAAGATGTTCATCAGTCGTTCTTTTCTGAAGCCCCTTTCTCCCTTGCTGAAAGAGGGCAACGGCAATTTTGTCAACCTGCTGGGGCAACTCAGCAATCTGCCACGGGGCGATGAGGCCCGCATCGAGCGCCTGCTCGGGCGTATCCGCAGCAAAACCTGGCTGTTCGACCGCGACTGGCTGATTGAAAAAGCCAATCAACTCAAGTAAAAAAGAGCAGCCCCCCGATTACCGGGGAGCCGCCATGTCAAAAGTGTTGAATAGGTCTTTAGTACATTTGCTCGAAGCCTGTTTGATTACTGGCCGCTGTTTTTGCTCCCGATTTTGACACTCCGGGTGCATTGCGGGCCCCTTATCACGGCATTTGAATCAAGGTACAGTTGTCAGTCAAGCTGAAACTGGCTGTGCCGCCTGCGGCGATCAGTACGTTGAGGGTACTGGCTACTGTCTTGACCTGCACGGTGAGTACTGCGTTGCCGGTGTTGTCATTACCTGTTGCAAAGGTGGGCCTCCTGTCGCCTTGCCTACAATAACACATTTGGCGATAATTTCCGGCAGGGGCCGAAATACAACAAAGCCTTGCCCGGGAAAGCGGACAAGGCCTTGTTGTTGTTGAAGCGCGTTTTGGTCCTGTTATAATTTGAGCAGCTTGTGCATCGTGTTGCCCGAGGGCGAGCGCAACTGCAGGAAGTACATGCCAGGCTGCAGGTCGTCGGTCGGAATAGTCATGAGCCCCGACTGGTCGTAATCGAATTGCCGTACGCAACGGCCGCAGGCATCGTACAGGGCGCCTTGCACCGGCTTACCCGGCGCTCCGCCGCTGAGGTACAACAGATCGGAGAAGGGATTGGGCTGCGGAGTGGGCAGGGCGGCCGTAGAGCCGTCGCCGGCCTTGGGAGGCGAGCCGGGCGCAATGGGCGCAGGCTCGTAATTGGTATATTTCACGACGATGGTGGCGCCTGAAGAAGGATCGACTTCCATCTGGTTGTTCCGCAGGAAATAACAACTGGCCACCACGGTCTGGTCATACTTGATCTTGACTTCGCCTGTTGTGCCTTCTGCGCCTTCGTCGTTGCAATAGGTGGTGTTGTCATTGCCTTCTCCCCATGTACGTCCCAGTTTGAAGTTGGAAGGGTTGCCGCTCACCGGGCTGAACGTAAACCTCACTTCGGGAGAAATCAGGCGGTCAAACTGGAATTTGGCAGTCGAATTGTTGTAGGTCACATAAACGAAATAGTGCTGGGTGACGCCCCAGGGCCAGGTGTAAATATTGTTCGAGCCATTGATTACCGTGGTGCCGCTGTTCCCGGTTGCACTACAAATAAGGTCAATGATGATCGTCGAAAAATTCAGTTGCGCATACTGTGGGCTGGTGGAATACAGGGAGCACTTTGGGTACACCTTGACCGTGTAGGTACCTTCGTCAAGGTCGGTAAATGTCATCGATGTGGCCGTGGTATTACCAGAGGCGGAAGGTGGGTTGCCTCCCTGCGACAATGTGACATAATAACCCCAGGCGGTATTAACGCTGTCCCAGGCGATAGTGGCGGTATTGGAGCCCACCGACACGGTGTGAAGATTCATGGGAGCAGGGAGGTTGCATCCGCCTTCGTCCACTGCTTCGCTTGCCGGAAGAACCGGCGCGCTGTTGCCCGCGACCAGCGGAACCAAAAGCATAAGACATAGCAGCAACCTGAAAAATCGTTTTTGTGCCATAATGACATTTTTTTTAGATGATCGTTTCTTCGAACAACAAATGTTCGAAAGCTGCCTTTGGAAATTTATAACATTATTCCGCGAAATTTCCCCCTCCGCAAACCGCAAGACCATGCTAAAAAGTCCGCTCATCGAGTTGCTTGAGACATTTACGGAAGAGGAACTCTCTGAATTTCAGTCGTTTGTGAAGTCTCCCTACTTTAACCGGGGAAAATAAAGCGACAAGGCAAGCCTCCTGATCGAGGTTTTGCTTCACCATTCGCCGCACTGGAGCTGGGATGAAAATGCCCGCAGGCAAGCTTTTGCCGTCATTTTTCCGGGTAAAACCTTTGGAGAAGGCAAACTGGAAAAGGTCATGACCGTGCTGCACCGGCTTGCCCGCCAGTTTGTTTTTATCCATCCGCAACTGGACGAATCCCAACAGTTCAGGCAATTGCTCGGCCTGGCGCGGTTCAGCCGTCTCCGCGGATTAAACAACCGTTTCCAGAATACCATGCAAAAACTGCGTGAACAGGTGGAACAAAGCGAGCTGAGAGAAGACCTGGAAATACTGGAAAAACGGTATGAAATCGAGCTGGAGCAATATGAGTTTGAAAACTTGTCCAACCAAAAACGGGGCGATTTGAACATCCCTGACCTGCTGGAGGCCTTTTACATTTTTTTTCAGGCCAGAAAAACCAACTTGTTGAATCGTTTTATGATACAGCAGCGGGTCGCTTACCTCGAATCCTCGGACCTGATCCAATCCATGCTGCAAGAGCCGATTCGCCCCGAACGTTTGCTGGACAAATCGCCGGTTTTGAAATTGCAGACCGCTTTTGTAAGCGTTTTTCAACTTGAAAAGCCTGAACGCGAGCACTTTACGTTTCTGGCGCAATTACTTCAGGAGATGGAAATGGACATTCACGAGGATTTGCTGAAAACCTATTTTGCGTTACTGAGAGGCTGCTGCACTTTGTTGGTCAATTCAGGGCAATCCCAGTTTTTGCCCACATTATTTAATATCCAGAAAGAACATTTGACCAAAGGCTACATGTACTATGACAATCAAATAACCCCTTCTGCCTTTCTTAATACGATCAATGTCGCACTGCGCGTCGGCGAGTTCGACTGGGCTTTTGATTGTATTCAAAGCCATGCCGACCGAATCCTTGGCGACAACGAAAACCAGGATTATTATCGCTTCAACCTGTCGAATTACTACTACAGAATCGGCAAATTTGGAGAAGCGCTCGATACCTTGCCCCATTCTTTGGCCGATTTTGACTACCATTTAATGGCCCGGGGCCTGGAACTCAAGATTTACTACAGCCTCCATTCCGAACTGCTCCCGTACAAAATCGACGCCTTTAAAATGTACCTGAGCCGTTCTTTTCAAAAGCCCTTGCCTGCCATACAAAAAGAGCGTTACGGCAATTTTATCAACCTTTTGCACCAGCTGAGCAACACGATCAAAGGGGATCAAACACGTATCCAGCGGCTGATAGCGCGTATTCAAGCCAAAACCTGGCTTCACGAACGCGACTGGCTCCTTGAAAAAGCAAACGAATTGCTTTGACCCCCGCTACACCTGCTCCTGCCCCAAAAAAAACGACCCGCCGGACGAATCCGGGGGCCGTTTGTTGTTTAGAATAGGCAGGTAAAACTTGAACAGGTTTTTCAGGGGCAGATCAGATTTGCGTCAGGCCGCAAAGGTCGCTTACCAGATAGCGGCGGCTGGCGCCCGAAGCAAGGGTAAAGGCCACATTGCCACCGCCGGTAGCGATCGACACTTTAAGGGTGCCGGGGCCGGGGTTGAATACGCCGATCACGGAAGGCGTATTGATCGTGTAGGTGTACTGGCCTGCGCCCACGGTTTCCACGCCGAAAGAGTTGGCATTCACGGGCGGCGGGAAAGTGCAGTAGTCGGGGTTGGTCTGCGTGCCGCACAGCTGGGCGTTGCCGCTTACCGTGTAGGTGACCTGGCAAACCCCGCGCTCGGAAGCGATGGTATCGGGCGTTTCCGGTACGGTGGTGACCGGTTCCTTGCTACAGTTGGTCAGGCCAATGGCAAGCGCGAGGGCAGCGACGGGAAGCAGGAAAAGAATTTTGAATTTCATTGGAATAAAGTTTTTAGTGTGAAGAAAGTGAAGGTGAAAACGTGTGCCTTTCGATCGGCGACAGGACAAAAGTGGGCCTGCCCCCCGCTGGCAACCAATAACATTTTACGAACATGCTTCCCTGCGCCGACAGGTGGCTTGCCCGGGTTTTAACGCCAAAAAACAGGGGCCGCAAAGCGATATGCTTCTTTGCGGCCCCTGTGGCGCTTCGCGAAATCCCGCGGTTTTGAACCCGTGTCGGCGCCCGTAAAATCAGGCGTTTCTTTTATTCGGCCGAAACACGCGCCAGTCTCTTTCTGCCAAACGGGATGGAGTAGGCCAGTCCGACATGAAACAACCCGCCCTCCAGATTGTAAATATTCTCCCGGTAAGCGCCGAACCCAAACTGGCAATACCCCGAAAACCTGCGATAGGAACCATGCAGCGTAAACTGGTGGGTACGCAGATAATTGGTCAGGCCGTTGCCCACCGACAGGCAGTAGCTGTATCGCATGCCCAGCATAAAATCTTCGGCAGGAGGGGCATACCGCGCGTCGAAATTGGCGCTGTACCCCAGGCCGCCGCTTTTAAAGTCCTTGTCGAGCACGTCGGGGCCGAGGAATGGGAAGAGAAAAACCTTGTTGATCACCTCGCCGGCTTCGTCGCGCGTGAGCTCGGTGAATTTGCCGCGTTCGGAGAATGTCTGCAGCCCTACGCCCATCAGCATGTCCCAGTCGGGGCTGAATTCGATGCGCGCGCCCAGTTCGTGCCGTACTCCGGAGCCTTTGACGCGGTAGGGCGTCAGAATGACGCCTTCTCCCGGAAGGGTATCTACCTGGTATCGGCCGAAATAGCCGAACAATCCGCCGCTGTAGTAAAAGCCGTGGCGCAGGAGTGTCACGTGGGCCGACAGTTCGCCTGTGTTGTTGCGTTCGCCATCGTAGTACACGGCGCCCCGGTTGTAGCGTCCGTTGACAGAAACGGTGTTGACCCTCGTTCCTTTGTAGGCAGGTTTGGCCATGTATGCGTTGTTGCTGCCGAGGTAGGCGGGGCCGTATTTGGGGCCGCAGGCGCTGAGAAAAAGGAGGAGCGGCAGACTTGTGAGGAGCAAAAAACGAAGTGTTCCCATGATTTGTTTTTGGTTAGGAAAAGGAGAAAAAGTATCAAGAGGCTGTCAAAATTATCAATTTTTTGGTTAAATTTTGCCGCCTTTGCTTTTTTTCACACCGAATGAACCCTCCTTTTTATTCGATCATTGAACAATAAGTTAGGCTGCGTTTTATCCCTCACAAGCCCCCAATTTCCCATAATTTTGCGCCGCCCAACGCCCAAACGGCCCTAACCACTCCGCGTACCATGCAGAATCCACCCGTGTACCAGCCACAGCACAAGATCCGTCTCGTCACTGCCGCCTCTTTGTTCGACGGTCACGACGCCGCCATCAATATCATGCGCCGCATCATGCAGTCGTCCGGCGCCGAGATTATCCACCTGGGCCACAACCGCTCGGTGCAGGAGATCGTCAATTGCGCCATTCAGGAAGACGTGCAGGGCATCGCCATCACCTCTTACCAGGGCGGCCACATGGAGTTTTTCAAATACATGTACGACCTCCTGAAAGAACGCGGCGCCAGTCATATCAAAATCTTCGGCGGCGGCGGCGGTACCATTCTGCCCAGCGAGATCGAAGAACTGCAGGCCTACGGCATCGCCCGCATTTACCACCCCGACGACGGCCGCCGCCTGGGCCTGCAGGGCATGATCAACGACGTGCTCCAGCAGTGCGACTTCCCTCTCGGCGCCTCGCTTAACGGCGAAATGAAACACTTTGCCGAGCGCGACCCGGGCGCCATCGCCCGGCTGATTACCGTGGCGGAAAACAACCCGGAATTGTACGAAAACAAGGTAAGGCCCGCCTTGACGGAGCGCCCCGGGGTGAGGCCCGTTCTCGGTATCACCGGCACCGGCGGCGCAGGTAAATCTTCACTCGTCGACGAACTGGTGCGCCGTTTCCTGCTCGACCAGCCCGATAAAACCATCGCCATCGTCTCCGTCGACCCCTCCAAGCGCAAAACCGGCGGCGCCCTGCTGGGCGACCGCATCCGCATGAACGCCATCAACAACCCCCGCGTGTTCATGCGCTCCCTGGCAACCCGACAGAGCAACCTGGCTTTGTCCAAATACGTGCAGTCGGCCGTCGAAATCCTCAAAGCCGCGGGCTTCGACCTCATCCTGCTCGAAACCTCGGGCATCGGCCAGAGCGATACCGAAATCATCGATCACAGCAACCTCTCGCTGTACGTGATGACGCCCGAATACGGCGCCGCCACCCAGCTCGAAAAAATCGACATGCTCGATTTTGCCGACGTGATCGCCATCAACAAGTTCGACAAACGCGGCGCCCTCGACGCCCTGCGCGACGTGCGCAAACAGGTGCAGCGCAACCGCCAGGCCTGGAACCTGGCCGTCGACGACATGCCCGTGTTCGGCTGCATCGCCTCGCAGTTCAACGACCCGGGCGTCAACCAGCTCTACCGCCGCATCATCGACCTGCTGCGCGAAAAAGCCGGCGCCGACTTCCAGTCGGGCTTCACCCCCTCCGACGAACTTTCGGAAAAAATCTACATCATCCCGCCCCAGCGCACCCGTTACCTCTCCGAAATCGCCGAAAGCAACCGCAAATACGACGCCGACGTGCTGGTGCAAACCGCCATCGCGCGCAAGCTCTGGAGCATCAAAAACACCCTCGAAACCGTGGACGGCGAGGTGGCCGAAGTGCTGAAAAAACGCTACGCCGAACTGGAAGCCCAGCTCGACTGGCGCTGTAAACGTATTCTGGAAGGCCATGCGGAGAAAAAAGCCCGCTACGCGGCCGACGAATACGTGTACAAGGTGCGCGACAAGGAAATCCGCGTCAAAACCTTCTCCGAAACCCTCTCGCATACCCGCGTGCCCCGCGTGGCTTTCCCGCGTTACGAAGACTGGGGCGACATCCTGCGCTGGCGCCTGCAGGAAAACGTGCCGGGCGAATTCCCCTACACGTCAGGCGTGTTTCCGTTCAAACGCGAGGGCGAAGACCCCACCCGCATGTTTGCCGGCGAAGGCGGTCCCGAACGCACCAACAAACGGTTCCACTACGTCTCCCACGGCCTGCCCGCCGCGCGCCTCAGCACGGCCTTCGACTCGGTGACGCTCTACGGCGAAGACCCCGATTACCGTCCCGACATTTACGGCAAAATCGGCAACTCCGGCGTGTCGGTCTGCTGCCTCGACGACGCCAAAAAACTCTACTCCGGCTTCGATCTCTGCGACCCGAAAACCTCGGTGTCGATGACGATCAACGGCCCGGCCGCCACGGTCGCCGCTTTTTTCATGAACGCCGCCATCGACCAGCAATGCGAGCGCTACATCCGTGAAAACGGCCTGGAACACCTCGTTGAGGCCAAATTGAAGGAAAAATACGACGACCGCGGCCTGCCCCGCCCCCGCTATAACCTCACCCCCGACCCCTCTCCCACAGAGAGGGGAGGATTGCCGGAAGGCAACGACGGTCTGGGCATCCTCCTGCTCGGCCTCACGGGCGACGAAGTGCTGCCGGCCGATGTGTACCAAACCCTCAAAAACAAAGCCCTCCAGTCGGTACGCGGCACCGTACAGGCCGATATTCTGAAAGAAGACCAGGCGCAAAATACCTGCATTTTTTCCACGGAATTCAGCCTCCGCGTGATGGGCGACGTGCAGGACTATTTTATCAAAAACAGGGTCCGCAACTTCTACTCCGTTTCCATCTCCGGCTACCACATCGCCGAGGCGGGCGCCAACCCGATCACCCAGTTGGCCTTTACGCTGGCCAACGGTTTCACGTTCGTGGAGTACTACGCTTCACGCGGCATGCGGGTCGATGATTTTGCGCCCAACCTCTCCTTCTTCTTCTCCAACGGTGTGGACGCCGAATACGCCGTCATCGGCCGCGTCGCGCGTCGCATCTGGGCCAAGGCCATGCGCTGGAAATACGGCGCCAACCCGCGCAGCCAGATGCTCAAATACCACATCCAGACCTCCGGCCGTTCTCTGCACGCCCAGGAGATCGCTTTCAACGACATCCGCACCACGCTGCAGGCCCTGTACGCCATCTACGACAACTGCAACTCGCTGCATACCAACGCCTACGACGAGGCCATCACCACGCCCACCGAAGAATCGGTGCGCCGCGCCATGGCCATCCAGCTCATCATCAACCACGAGCTCGGACTGGCCAAAAACGAAAACCCCATGCAGGGCTCCTTTATCATCGAGGAACTGACCGACCTGGTGGAAGAGGCCGTGCTCTCCGAATTCGACCGCATCACCGAACGCGGCGGCGTGCTGGGCGCCATGGAAACCATGTACCAGCGCGGCAAAATCCAGGAAGAAAGCCTGTACTACGAAACCCTCAAACACACCGGCGAACTGCCGCTGATCGGGGTCAATACCTTCCTTTCGAAAGAAGGCTCGCCCACCATCCTGCCCAAAGAGGTGATCCGCGCCACCGAGGAGGAAAAAGAGGCGCAGATCAGCACCCTGCAAAACCTCCATGCCGCCAACACCGACCGCGCAAAAGAAGCCCTGCGCCGCCTGCAACAGGTCGCCCTGGCCAACGGCAACCTCTTCGCCGAACTGATGGAAGCCGTGAAAGTGTGCTCGCTGGGACAGATCACGCGGGCTTTGTACGAGGTGGGCGGGCAGTACAGGAGGAATATGTAAATGTCTAATTGCTTTTTTAAATGCATAAACTAATTGAAATCAGAACAGCGGCACCAAAAGGTCTTTGGACTAAGTTCGTTAATGAACATAGATTCCAGAAAGGGGTTTCTAAATTAACAATCGATCTCGAGGAGTGCGTTTTTGTTGAGCCTTTTCACATAGTACTTCTTGCTTGCTTGATAGAGGAATACTACCAGAATGATGTGCAAATATTTTTTGAATCTGGCGAAAACCTAGCTTTGAGGGAGTATTTGACTGCTATTCGATTTTTAGAGTATTGGGAGCCAGGATTCGATCGCACATCGTATAGCCAGAATGATAAGATGACGAATTTGTGTTTGTGGAAATTGGATCCTAGAATGCTTTCCCCTTACGTAGTTTATGCGCAAAAATATTTTGAAACCAATTTTTTAAAAGAAAAGAGCTTTGAGCCCCTTAATATCTCATTAGCAGAATTATTTAATAACATAATTGACCATGCAAACTCACCAGTGAGTGGCTATACTACTAGCCAGTTTTATCCTCGTCAAGGAAAGGTTCGTGTTGCCGTTTGTGACTTTGGAGTAGGTATCCCCCAAAAGGTAAACTCTTTTTTTGCAGCAGAAGGATATGAGAGTATGCGTTCGGATCAGGCTTTGCTTCATGCATTTCAAAAGTCATTTTCTACCAAAAGCTCTCCTCAAAATAGGGGCTTTGGCCTGGATAATTTGTTGGCAATTGTTAAAGAATGCAGGGGAACTTTACGGGTTGTATCAAATAATGCAATGATGATTTTAGAGGATGGAAGCATCCGGTGCTTTCAAATTAAACATAATTTTCAGGGTACTCATTTCGAAGTTATTTTAGATACCACCTCCTTTGAAGAAAGTGATACTGAAATTTTTGACGAAGATTTTTCGTTTTAACTTACATTTGTAAGCGTTCAACGACCAAAATATGGCAGATGGATTAATTGAAATTAGGGCAATGGATGTTGTTTCAGGCACCTCTACCAATTTAGAGGGCGTGACTCTTTTCTACGCTTTGGATGAAGCATTTATGAAAGGTAAGAAAGTTCGACTCTCATTGTACGGAGCAACTCCCTTTTCTTCATCTTTTCTTAATTCATCTTTCGGTAATTTAATCGAGAAATATGGCATCGAACAATTACAATCCTCTCTTTTTTTGACTCAATATTCTGCTGGTCAAGCAAAAAGAATACGGGATTACATATTTCAAATTGCAGATTAGCTATGTGGAAAAGGAGCGATATCTAGTCATCTTTTTGTTCTTGTGACTCCTCCTTCCCATGCAACACCTCCCGAAACTGGCTTGGTAAAAACTTCACTTTTTTGCCCAGCCAACGCTCCAGCGTCATGGCGACCAGAGCGTAACCTTCCGTGACACCCGGTACGGGCACTACGACCACCACGAAAAACGGCAAAAAACGCGGGATGTCTTTCAGTTGCTCCACGGCTTCGCGCAGCTCCTCGTCGGTAGGGTGGCGGTGTTTGGGGAGCAATCGGAGCTTGCCGGTGCCGTGGCGGGCAAAGGTGTGTACCATCTTCGTCGTTTCCACCCCTTCCATCACCAGGGCCCACAACATGCGGCGCGGCAGGCGAATGACTTCGCGAAATTTGAATTTTCGTTTCACCCTGCAAAGATGGGCCAATTCGCAACACCGAACCAGGATGATTTTCGACCAGCCCCGGCATTCGGACGCCTAACAGCGCGGCCTCATGCCTCTTACTTTCGCCATGCCCGGCGGAATGTTTCTACTTTTGCCACCCATAGTCCAACCATTTCTGCAATGAAAAAATTTGCCCTGCTTCTCTTTTTCCTCCCGCTTCTGCTCAGCGCCCAGCAGCCGATCACGATGGCCGATGCCATCATGAAAGCCCGCACCAGCCTCGCCCCGGCCAACCTGCGCCAGCTGCAATGGATTCCGGGCGGTTCCCAATTCACCTACGTCGCCGGCAGCAAACTCGTGCGCCTCGACGCCACAAAACCGGCCGTCAGCGATACGCTCGACTGGCTGCCGCGCCTCAATGAAGGCCTCGCCGCACAGGGCAAAACCGCCCTGACCGCCCTGCCGGCCCTCAACTGGTTCGACGCCAACAGCCTGTGGTTCCAGAACGGCGCCGAACTCTTTACCTGGATGCCCAAAGACGGCGCCACCGCTTTTAAAACCCGCATCCCGGCCGAAGCCGAAAATACCGACATTCATCCGAAAACCCTCGACGCCGCCTACACCAGCGGCAACGAACTGCGCATCGCACGGGGCGAAAACACCGTGCTCGTGGCCCAAAGTGAAAGCGAAGGCATCGTGTACGGAAAAAGCGTGCACCGCGACGAGTTCGGCATCCATAAAGGCACTTACTGGAGCCCTTCGGGCAAAAAACTGGCTTTTTACCGCATGGATGAAAGCATGGTGACCCAATACCCGATCTATGTGCTCGATTCGATGCCGGCCCAGCAACGCGAGATCCGTTACCCCTTTGCCGGCTCCCAAAGCCACCACGTAACAGTCGGCGTGTATGACCTGGCCAGCGGCAAAACCATTTACCTGCAAACCGGCGAGCCGGCCGAACAATACCTGACCAATGTCAGCTGGTCGCCCGACGACAAATACATCCTTATCGCGGTGCTCAACCGCGGCCAGAACCACCTGTGGTTCAATCAGTACGACGCCACGACGGGTGCTTTCGTCAAAACCCTGTTTGAAGAAACCAGCGACCGCTGGGTGGAACCCGAACACCCCGCCGAGTTCGTGCCGGGCTCCAATACCGATTTCGTGTGGCAAAGCGAACGCGACGGCTTCAACCACCTGTACCTCTACAACCTTTCGGGCCAGATGCTGCGCCAGATCAGCTTCGGCAATGCGCCCGTAACCAACTTCATCGGCTTTACGGAAAACGGCAAGCGCTGCTTTTTCCAAATGGCCGACGACAACGGCCTCAACCGCTATTGCTACACGGCAGAGGTGTACCCGGCCAACGGCATTTTCCGCCTGCAAACCGACGCGGGCATCCACAACGCCCTGCCCAGCAGCAACGGTGAATGGGTGCTCGATCTTTATTCAAGCCCCACCGTACCCCGCGAGATAGCCGTTATCCCGGTGAAAAAGCCGGAAAAACGCCGCGTCATTTTCACCGCCCCAAACCCCCTGAAAGACGTTCAACTGGGCGAAACGCGTCTGGTCGCCCTCAATTCGCCCGGCGGCGTGCCGCTCAATGCGCGCCTTATCCTGCCCGTCAATTTTGACCCCAACAAAAGATACCCGGCGCTGGTGTACGTTTACAACGGCCCGCACGTGCAAATGGTGACCAACTCCTGGCTCAACGGCGGCGAACTCTGGATGCACCGCATGGCCGAACAGGGCGTGGCGGTGTTCGTGCTCGACGGTCGCGGCTCCGACAACCGTGGGTACGCCTTCGAATCGGCTATTTTCCGCCATTGCGGCGACGCCGAAGTGGCCGACCAGCTCGCGGGCGCCAGCTACCTCAAAAGCCTGCCCTACATCGACTCCACGCGCCTGGGCGTGTACGGATGGAGCTACGGTGGCTTCATGGCCACTTCGCTCATGACCCGCCCCGAGGCCAAAGGCGTATTCCGCTGCGGTATCGCAGGGGGTCCGGTAATCGACTGGCGCATGTACGAAATCATGTACACCGAACGCTACATGGATACGCCCCAGGAAAACCCCGAGGGCTACGACAAAGCCAGTTTGTTCAACTACATCGACAACCTTAACGGTCGCCTGCTCATGATTCACGGCTCCTCCGACGATGTGGTGCTCTGGCAACACTCGTTGCGCTACATCCGTGAGTGTGTGCGCAAAGGCAAACCCATCGACTATTTCGTGTATCCCGAGCACCTGCACAATGTGATGGGCAAAGACCGGGTACACCTGTTCGAAAAGGTGGAGCAGTTTTTTATGGAAAATCTTAAGGTGGAGAATAGCGTGAGACCGTGAGGCGCAGGAGACATTCCCGCGTTTTCACATTTCGCTACTCCTTGTTCGCCAGTTGCCCGCAAGCCGCGTCGATGTCTTTGCCGCGGCTGCGGCGCACGGTGACCGTGACGCCCTCTTTGGCCAGGTAGGCAGCAAAAAGGTTCAATCGGTTTTCGTCCGATTTTTCAAAACTCACCCCGCCGACAGGGTTGTATTCGATGATATTGACCCGCACGGGGAATTTGCGCCGGCAAAGCCGCACGAGCCGCGCGGCATCGTCGAGGCTGTCGTTGAAGTTTTGGAACGCGATGTATTCGTAGGAAATGCGGTTGTGCGTCTTCCGGTAAAAATATTCCAGCGCTTCCATAAGCGCGTTCAGGTTGTTGCTTTCGTTGATCGGCATGATCTCGTTGCGCTTCACGTCGTCGGCCGCGTGCAGGCTGAGGGCCAGGTTGGAGCGGAAGCCGTCGTCGGCGAGTTTGCGGATCATTTTGGCGATGCCGGCCGTGCTGACGGTGATGCGGCGGGCGGCCATGCCCAGTCCCTGCGGCGGCGCAGTGGTGAGCCGCGCGATGCTTTCGAGGGTGTTGGCGTAGGTGAGCAGGGGTTCGCCCATGCCCATGTACACGACGTTGGTCAGGGGTTTGCCGAAGCTGTCGAGGCACTGTTTGTTCACCAGTGCGACCTGATCGAAGATCTCTGCCGCCGTGAGGTTGCGTTTGCGGCCCATGCGGCCTGTGGCGCAAAAAGCGCAGGTGAGGCTGCACCCGACCTGGGTACTGACGCATACGGTGTAGCGGTCTTCGGCCGGCACGGGTATCAACACACTTTCGATGCGATGGCCGTCGTGGGTAAGCCAGCGCGATTTGAGGGTGCCGTCGGCGCTGTGTTGCAGCTTGTCGGGCAACAGGGTATGGAAAGTAAATTCCCCGGCGAGGCGTGCGCGCAGGTCTTTCGACAGGTTGGTCATCTGGTCGAACGAGGTCGCGGCCTTGGCCCAGAGCCACTCATAGAGCTGCCGGGCGCGGAAACGCGGCTCACCCCAGTGCGCGAGCGCGTTTTCGAGCTCGGTCAGGGAAAGATCGCGCAGATCGCGGGGGGTATTCGTTGAATCGACCATATCGAGTGGTGTATTTCCGTGCGTCGCTGCCGTTTAATAAGCGCCAAAATACCGCCGCAGGAACCATTCTGCGGCCAGCAAACCTGCCAGGAGGGCAAAGATCCATTTCAGGTTGATGAGCGGGCTGGTTTTGCTGGTGCTGTACATCACTGGTTTTACGGTTTCCTTGCTTTTTATTTTTTCCGCAATGCCCGCCATGTCGGCCGGCAAAACGGTTTCACCGCCGAATTTCTGGCTGAGCTGGCGCAGCACCCCGTGGTTGGCGGTGGTTTCGAACAATTCGAGCTGGATGGGCCGTACGCTGAACTTGCCGTCGAAACTCAGGCTTTGGCCGTTGAAACTGGTGCTGGCGCGGAACGTGTAATTGCCCACCGGCAGAATGCCGGCGTTGAGCGAATAGCCCTTGCCGAGGCGATTGAACGTGTAGGTGTATTCCTTGCCGTCGCGGTTGCGGATCACCATGCTCACATCGGGGTCGTTGACGAGTTCGTAGTTGTCGTTGTACAGTTCGGCGCCGAAGCTGACGGCTTCGTTTTCGTTGAAAATATTTTGGTCGAGGGTGACGCGGAATTTCCGCTTGTCTTCTTTCACCGAGAGGTACTGCACGGTTTTGCCGAACACTTCGTCGAAGATCTCGTGGTTCTGGTTTTGCAGGTAATCGAACAAGCGCCATTTCCACACATTTTCCCCCAAAAAGACGCCCGTGCGGATGCCGTTGGTTTCGCCGATGGCCAGCAGGGGTTGGTCGGTATCTACCTTGCCGATGCGTTTCCAGAGGACGACCTGTGCTTGCGGTGTTGCGCTGAAATTGCCGAAGGCGCTCACCACGGGGTTGAAACGGGGCAATTGTTCGCCCACGGACGGGCTGAGCGAAAACGCGGCAAACTGCGGCGATACCTTGCCCTGCACGTCGTCGGTCTGGTTGCCGTCGCTTTGTACGGCGGCAAGCCCCTGGACCTGGGTCAGGGCGCCGAAATTGGTTTGCAGGCCGGCGATGAACAGCCTTGGAATCCGGCGTTCGTTCATCGTGCGCAGCAGCCCTGCCACGTCGTTGGTGGCGGAGGGCAGGTTGTGCAGCACGACGAAGTCGAATTTGCTCACGTCGAGGCCGGCGTCGCCGGGATAGGCCACGCTGACGGTGTAGTTTTGGTTGCTTTCCAGCATTTGCCGCAGGGCCGAAAGGTCGGGGTGGGGGCTGTTGGCCAGGAGCAGGATTTTCTGACGGGCATCGAGCACGTCGATGAAAATTTCGCGGGCATTATTGGCGCCGGAGGCTTCCCCGGGTATTTTGGCTACGGAAATCAGGTATTGGGCCACCCCCGGCTGATCGGCTTCTATGACGAGTTCCCGGGTGGTGAAAAAGTCGTTGCTGTTGATCTGGATCGGGATGGATTGCAGCGGCCGCGTTTGATCGCCGTCCACCTTGCTGACGCTGAGCACGGTTTGGGCGCCGGCGCAATTGGTGGCTGCCACGTCGATCTGGATGGAAAACTTGTCGCCCAGGTAGGCGATTTTGTTGTGAAACACCCTTTTGACCAGCAGGTCTTTTTTGGGGGTGGTATCGCCCAGGGCAATGGTATAGACCGGCGCATTGATCGGGGCGCCGGCGTAAGCCGGGTTGCTGCCTTCGTTGTAAATGCCGTCGGAAGAAAGCACGATAGCGCCGAGATTTTGGGCGCCGTAGCGGTCGTACACGTCCTGGAGTACCTGGGAAAGGTTGGTGACCTTGTCGGTAAAATTGAAGTCGATGCCTTCGCGCACCTCGTCGCCGAAAGCCAGTTCATGCACTTCGTAATTGTCGCCGAGGGCCGCGCGCAGGTTTTGCCAGTTTTGACGGTACTGTTCGAGCGATTGATCGCGCAGTTCGGCGCCGACGCTTTCCGACTGGTCCTGGGCCAGTACAATGATTGGTTTTTTCGTCTCCGTGATCAGGCTTTTGAGCAGCGGAGAGAGCAAAAGGGCGCTCAGCAGGGTTATGGTGAGCCAGCGCAGGACGGCCAGCCAGCGGTGCAAACTGGGCGATTGCTCGCGAAAAGTGGTGTCGCGCCAGTAGAGCAGCGCGGCGTAACCGAAGCCCAGTAAAGCACACAGGATCAGAAACCAGGCGGGATATTGAAATGACAATTGCATGATCAAGCGGTGGACAGATGCCTTGGGAGCGAGCGACCGGGCGGCAATCACCTCCGGGGCCGCTCCGGCGCCAAGCGAGTAACGGATGGGCAAATTAAGACGCAAATTTGAAGCTTTTGTTGCGAATGCCCGCCCCCTTCGGCAAAATGGAAAGGCAAACGGGCAAACAGCGGTTTAAGCGGCCTAAAATGAACCGCAACCCTGTGCGGGTTTCAGTACATTTGGGCGGCTCTTCCGCTTCCTGTCAGCGGGCAAACCGGCCCCCGAAAAGGCTTCTGCACCCTTTGCCGGGCGGGTTTGCCCGGCAAATCAATACGCATCCGATGAAAAAAAATGCGGCCCGTCCTGCCAAACCATCCGCTCCTCCCGCCGATACCTGGCAGCCTTTCCGGCTGTCGCTTTGGCTGCTGCTGTTTGCCGGCGCGCTTTTTTTCTGGCCGCAATGCCTCGACCGCTACCTGGCGCCGCGCTTCCTCTTCGTATCGCTGGTGATGGCGGGCGTGTTCTGGGAACTCCGCACCGAACTGCTCCGGCGGGCCGACTGGCGGCTCAACACTTTCGATCTGCTGGTCGTGCTGTGGTACGGCCTCAACCTGGCCTCGGTCAGCTGGGCGTTCAGCTGGTCGGAGGGCGTGTTTTTTGCGCAAAAAGTATGGTTGTTCCTGCTGGCCTACTGGCTGTTCCGTCAATGTTTTTTTATCGATGAAAACGCGGTACGGCAAACACTGTCGGCTATCTTCCTGGCTTTGAGCGTGGTGGCAGGGTTGCTCGTGACAGGGCAGTTGATGTACGCCGCCACGCAACACAGCCTCGACAACGACGCACTGTACGATTATGCCTCGGGGCTGTTTGGCAACAAGGGACTCGCGTCCGATTTTTTGTTCCTGTTGCTGGTTTTCAACGGGATGTTTTACGCCGACTCCCGTCATAAAAAATGGCTGCGCGCCATTTCCCTCTTGTTGCTGCTCCTGCTGCTGTTGCTGCAAACCCGGACGGTTTACCTGGCCGTGGGCTTGTCGGCCGTCCTGTATTTTTCTTTGCGGGCTGCTGCCGAACCGGCTTTTCGCCCTGTTTTTTTAAAAAAAATACTGCCCGCCGGCTTGGCCGGGCTGGCCCTGTTGCTGGCGCTGGTGGCCTGGAAAGGGCGCGGCACCAGCCTCGGCGAACGCCTCAATCCGCTCACCTACCTCGAAAGTGCGTCTGCCAACGAGCGCCGTTTCGTGTGGTACAAAACCGACCTGCTCAACAAGGAACACTACTGGCTCGGGGTGGGCAATGGCAGCTGGAAATTCTGGTTCCCTTCCAAAGGCATCCGCGGCGGATACCGCCTGGAGCAAAAGAATATCGTTTTTACCAGGGCGCACAATGACTACCTCGAAATCCGCGCCGAAATGGGCCTGATCGGAATAACCGTGTTTTGCGGCCTTTTTGTGCTGGCTGCCGGCGCCGGACTGTTTTATCTGCGCAAGACAGCTGGCGGGGGAGCGGCCGCCCGGCTGAGCATGGCTCTGGCCGGACTGGCGGGGTATTGCATCATCCAGTTCTTCGATTTCCCGCGCGAACGCGTCGAAATGCAACTTTTACTCGGACTGCTGTTTGCCCTGACGATATACGAAACACGCCGCTTGTGGGCTGCGCTGCCGGGCATTTCCATCGCCCGTTCGGCCAAATGGCTGCTGATTCCTGTGCTGGCCGGACTCGCGTTCAACCTCCTGATCGGGTACTACCGGGTGCGCGGCGAAATCCACAATGTTGCGATGATGCAAGCCCTCGTTGCGGGCAAAAATGCAAAGGTGCTTGAAGAAGCGAAGGCTTCGCGCAACAGCTTTTACCAATACAACGACACTGCCCTGCCTTTCGAATGGTTCGAAGGTATCGTGTACCTGCAAATGCGTCAGAACGAACCGGCTGTAAACGCGCTGGCCGAGGCCTACCGGCTCAATCCCTGGAGTTTTCAGGTCATCAACAACTACGCTTCGGCGCTGGCCACCAGCCGCCAGTACGAGCAGGCGGCAACAATGTACGAACAGGCGCTCGACATCAACCCGCGCTACGGGGAAGGTCAGCTCAATCTTGCCTTTGCCCGCCTGAAACTCGGCGACACGCTCCGCGCCGCCGAAATCGCCAGCCGGCTGGATACCATCCCCGGGCCGCAAAACGACGAAGACCGCGCCAAAAACCGCCAGTTGCTCGAAAAAAGAGCAGAACTGATGCGGCTTATGGGCCGCGCAGGGCAATGAAGTATGGCGCCCAGCAGGCCAAAATATTCTGCCCTTCGGGCGCTATAAAAGCCTGCATTCCGGCAACCTTCCTAACTTCGCGGTGTTTCTGTTCAAAGTTTTCAATTATTCTTGAAAATTCACCGTCCCAAGCAGAAACACCAGCCCTTTCATGTCTCAACTCGATACCATCAAACAACCTATCGCAGCCGAACTGGAGGTGTTTGAATCGCGATTCCGCGACGCGATGCGCAGCCATGTGCCCCTGCTCGATAAAATTACCTGGTATATCGTGCAGCGCAAAGGCAAGCAGGTGCGGCCCATGCTGGTATTGCTCAGCGCCCGCCTGTTCGCCCCCATCAACGACGCCTCTTACGTGGCCGCTTCGCTGGTCGAACTGCTGCATACGGCCACGCTGGTGCACGACGATGTGGTGGACGACTCCAACGAGCGCCGCGGTTTTTTTTCCATCAATGCCCTTTGGAAAAACAAAATAGCCGTGCTGGTCGGCGATTTCCTGCTCTCGCAAGGCTTGTTGCTGAGCGTTAAAAGCCAGCAGTTTCAGTTGCTCGAAATCGTCAGCCGCGCTGTGCGCGAAATGGCAGAAGGCGAGCTTCTGCAAATGGAAAAAGCTCGCCGGCTCGACATCAAGGAGGAGATTTATCACGATATTATTCGCCAAAAAACCGCTTCCCTCATTGCCGCCGCCTGTGCCGCCGGCGCCGCCAGCACCGCCGCCGACCCCGAAATCGTGACCCGCATGCACCTGTTCGGCGAAAAAACCGGTATGGCTTTCCAGATCCGTGACGATCTGTTCGATTTCGGCACCGACGACGTGGGCAAACCCCTGGGCATCGACATCAAGGAAAAAAAGATGACCCTTCCGCTCATCTATTGCCTGGCCAACGCCGACCGCGGCACCCGACGCCTTATCCTCAACATCGTGAAAAACGAAAGCCACAAAACCTACCGCGTGGCCGAGGTTATCCGCATCGTGCGCCAGAGCGGCGGCATCGAGTACGCCACCGAGGCCATGTACCGCTACCGCCAGGAGGCCTTCGATCTGCTCGATCAGGCTCCGGCCAGCGAAGCCCGCGAAGCCTTGCGTCAATTATTGGTGTATGTGACGGAGCGCAAAAAGTAAATTTTGCGGAAGAAACTACCTTAGCGCAAACAATATCACCATGCGCTATACATTTTCCGCAACCCTCCCGCTTGCCTTGCTGCTGTTGGCCGGCAATGCCCTTTTTGCTCAAAAAACTGCCGTACGCGACATCGACCGCCGGGTCGAGGAACTACTGGCCAAAATGACCCTCGAGGAAAAGATCGGCCAGCTCACCCAGGTGCCCGGCGATATCAGCACCGGCACCGATGTGTCGAAAGACAACATGCTGACCGGCATCCGCCAGGGCCGTGTCGGCAGCGTGCTTTCCCACACCAATTTCGACAACAAGATCGTGATGCAACGCACGGCAGTGAAAGAATCGCGGCTGGGCATTCCGCTGATTTTCGGCTTCGATGTCATCCACGGCTACAAAACCATTTTCCCCATCCCGCTCGCCCAGGCTGCTACCTGGGACATGGCTGCCATCGAAAACGCCGAACGCATCGCCGCTACCGAAGCCGCTGCCGACGGCCAGAACTGGACCTTCTCACCCATGGTCGATGTGGCCCGCGACCCGCGCTGGGGCCGCGTCATGGAAGGCGCAGGCGAAGACCCCTTCCTCGGCAGCCGGGTGGCAGAAGCCCGTATTCGCGGTTTTCAGGGCAACGACCTGAGCCTGCCGAATACCGTGGCAGCCTGCACCAAACACTTCGCCGGCTATGGCTTTGCCGAAGGTGGTCGCGACTACAATACGGTGGATATGAGCGAACAACGCCTCCGCGAAACCGTATTGCCGCCCTTCGAAGCCTCGGCCCGTGCCGGCAGCGCCACCTTTATGAATGCTTTTAACACGCTCAACGGCGTGCCCGCCAGCATGAACCGCCACCTCATCACCGACATCCTGCGCGGCGAATGGGGCTGGAAAGGCATGCTCGTGAGCGACTGGGCTTCCTTCGGCGAAACCATTATTCACGGCGCCGCCAGCGACGACACCGACGCAGCCGCCAAATGCCTCAACGCCGGCAGCGACATGGACATGTGCAGCGGCGTGTATGAGCGGGGTTTGAAAAAAGCCCTCGCCGAAGGCCGTATCAACCAGCAACAGATCGACGACGCCGTGCGGCGCGTGTTGTGGCTCAAATTTGCCCTCGGCCTCTTCGACGATCCCTATCGCTACCTCGATCCCAAACACCGCGCGGAAACGCTCGAACGCCCCGAATACCGCCAGGCTTCGCGCCAGTTGGCCGCCGAAAGTATGGTGCTGCTTAAAAACGACGGCGGCGTGTTGCCGCTCACGAAGGATAGCCCCTTCACCAAAATCGCCATTATCGGCCCCTATGCCGACAGCAAAGGCAACAAAGACTACATGAGTTTCTGGACACTCGGACTGGGCATGCGCGAATACGACTCCACCAAGGTCGTCACACCCGCACAGGCGCTCAAGCCTGCGCTGGAAGAACTGGGCTTTAAAGTGACCGTCACGGAAGTGTGCCTCGACGCTGCCTGCACGGAAAAAGACTATTCCGCCGCCCTGCAGGCCGCCCGTGAGGCCGATCTCGTGATCGCCTGCGTCGGAGAACGCGGTTTCGACTGTGGCGAGAGCCGTTCGGTATCGTCCCTCGATCTGCCGCGCGGACAAGAAACCCTGCTCCGAATCGTCACCCGCGGCAACAAACCCACGGTCATGGTGCTGTTCAACAGCCGCCCGCTCACCTTCCCCTGGGCTACCGAAAATGTACCCGCCATCCTTGTCGCCTGGCAACCCGGCTTCGAAACCGGCAACGCCCTGGCCGATGTGCTCACCGGCCGCGTCAATCCCTCCGGCAAGTTGCCGGTAACCTTCCCGCGCAACCTCGGCCAGGTGCCGCTTTATTACAACCACCTCAGTACGGGGCGCCCGCAAACCCATATGGGCCAGATGTGGAGCAGTGGCTACCTCGATTCGCCGGTCACGCCGGCATGGCCCTTCGGCTTCGGGCTGAGCTATACGACGTTCCGCTATTCCGATCTCCGGCTCAGCAAGCCCGCTATCGGCATGAACGAAACCCTCGAAGTGTCGGTCACCGTAAGCAACACCGGCGGGCGCGCCGGCGACGAAGTGGTGCAATTGTACACCCGCGACCTCTCTGCCGATATTGCCCGGCCGTTAAAAGAACTGAAGGGTTTTGAAAAAGTGCACCTGGAACCCGGCACGAGTAAAACCGTGACATTCAAACTGAACAAAACCGATTTGAGTTACTGGAATCAGGACGGTAAATTCAAAGCCGATCCGGGCAAATTCAAAGTGTTTGTGGGCGGCAGCTCGGAAGAGGTGAAAGAAGCAGAATTCGAGCTGCGGTAGGGCTGGTTGTAGGAGGGGAAATTCCGGGAGAATTGTGGAGGTAGGTGACAATGTTATCAGACAGGATTTACAGCATTTACAGGATGGAATGCAGCCCGAAAAACCGCGCTATCCTGTAAATGCTGTAAATCCTGTCTGATAAAACGCACGTTGGATGCCCGTCAGGGGTTGTTCTGAACGTTTCACCGCCCCCTCAGGGAGGTAATGTAACTTGCCAGGGCTTCCGGCCGGGCGACCCGCGATAACATTATGATTGCACCTTCGGCGGCCCGGCCATCAGGTGGCGCGCCTGGCCCACCCAGTCTTCCTCGATGATCTGGCGCGGCGACAGGCCCAGGGCTTCCGCGACGGCCGAGATGGTGGCGTCGTCCCACTGGCTGATCTGGGCGAAGGTGTAGATGCCGAGCGCATAGAGTTGTTGCTCGGCGAAGGGCATGATGCCATTGATGATTTTCAAATCGTCGGCATGGTCGCCGTCGGCCTGGCCCTGGCGACCCGGGTGCCCGGCCTGAGCCGGTCCGGCCAGGATGTTGCGGCTGCTGGGTGCGGAAGCCGTGGTGGCTTTTTCCGTCAGTTCGCCGTAGCTGCGTTTGCGCAGCACTTCCAGTTGCAGGTTTTCGATCTCGATGCGGGCCGCGTCCAGTTGTTGCTGGAGTTGGGTGCGTTCGGCTTCGAGGGCCGACGTGGTTTCTTCGAGGGTGCGCATCTGGCTGAGCATGCCGTTGAAATCGCGATTGAGCACCTTCCAGGCGTTCAGCTCTTCGTGCAGGCGGGCGATTTCCTTGCCCGTTTCTGCATTGCGACTGCGCAGGCCATTCACCTGTTCTTCGAGAAACTGGATTTTTTCAGCGTAAAAAGCCGCTTCGGCCTGGGCTTTGGCAAGTTTGGCCGCTTCGGCCTGAGCGGAGGCCGCCCAGGTGGCGCGTTCGATCTCGAAGCTCGACAGCTGCTGACGCAACTGGCCGATTTCGAGCGACATGCGTTTCAAATCGGCGTCTTTCAGGTCGTGCTGATCGCGCACCTGACTGTACAGGCGGGCCAGGGCGTTGCGGTCTTGTTCGCTGCGTTCGTAGGCTTCGATGATCGGTTTTTCGTACAGGGCGGCGCGCAACGACCACCCGACCACCAAACCGATCAAGGTGGCTATGGCCCATGCGAGCCAATAAAAAAGCGGGTCCTGCACCAAGGCATCCATGCGGGGGAATGCAATAATTTTGACCAAAGGTAAAGGATAAATGCCAAAAACCTGCAATTAGCCCGCTTTTTGCGCGTTTTTGGAATACTTTTGTCGGAGAGCGCACTGGTTGGCGCTCGTGCCAACCGTCGGAAACGGGTCTGCCTTTCCCGGAAAAAAGTCTTGAACCAATCATTGCCGGGGAAATGTCCAGCCATCGCGGAACCTGTTTTTTGGTGCTGATAATGAAGCTGTTAGGGGTCTGGTTCCTGACAGGCAGCGCCTTTTCCAGCCTTTCCGCCCAGACGCCCGCCGCACCCCCCGACCGGGTTTTTATCGACACTATTTTCATAGAAGGCAATCGCAAAACACGTGACGCGCTGATTCTGCGCGAGTTAGATTTTCACCCCGGCGATTCGTTGCCGATGGCCTCGCTCGGCGCCACGCTCGAGCGCAACGGCCTGCGCCTCATGAACCTCGGCATTTTCAGTCAGGCGAAGATCAATGTGGCCCGCTGGCACGACGGCAACCGCCTCAGCCTGCGCATCGAACTGGTGGAAGGCTGGTACCTCTATCCCGTGCCGATTTTCAGCCTGGCCGACCGGAATTTTAATGTTTGGTGGCACGAGTTTCACCGCTCGCTCAAACGGGTCAATTACGGCGTCGATTTTACCCAGCTCAATTTTACGGGTCGCGCCGACGCCCTCAAGATCAATGCCCAGTTTGGCTACGCCAACCGCTACGAGATCAATTACCGATGCCCCGGCATCAACCGCCGACAAACGCTCGGCCTGCAAACCGGCGTGTCGTACACCCGCACCCACGAGGTCGCGTTGCGCACAGTCGCCAACAAACTCGTATTCCGCACCAACCCCGACGAATGGTACATCCGCCGCACCTTCGCCTGGCTGGGCTTCACCTGGCGGCCCCGACTGTTTACCGGACACAATTTTACGCTCGAATACCGCGATAACCGCGCCGCCGACTCCATCGCTACCGTGCTCAACCCCGACTTTTTCGGCGACGGCGCCACCCGGCAACGACATTTCAGCCTGGCATACACCCTCGAACACGACCGGCGCAACATCAGGCCCTATCCGACCGACGGCTGGTACGTGTACAACGAACTGCGCATCAACGGCCTGCTGCCCTCCGACGACCTCCACCTGCTGCGCCTCAAATCCGAATACGGGCGGTATTTCCCCGTCGCCCGCACCCTGAGCCTCGAAGCCATCGGCAAGGTCAGGGTCAGCTGGCCCCGCCGCCAGCCGCCCTATTACAACAACCAGGCCCTGGGCTACGGCGGCGACTATGTGCGCGGCTACGAATATTATGTAGCCGACGGCCTCGATTTCGTGCTGCTGCACACCTCGTGGCACTGGGAGTTTTTCAACCGCGAGTTCAATTTCGGGCGCTACATGCCCGTGCAGGCCTTCCGCGTGTTGCCCCTCAAACTCTATCTCGCCCTCAACGGCGACCTGGGCTACGCCAACGACCCCTGGTACGCCGCCGGTAACCCCCTCAGCAACCGCTGGCTCAGCGGCTACGGCTTCGGGCTCGACGTCATTCTCTACTACAACAAAAGCATCCGCCTCGAATGGACCTGGAATCACCTCGGCGAAGGCGGCTTTTACCTGCGCATCAATACAGGAATATGAACACGCGCGGGCTCTATCGTCGCTTCTGGCTACCCCTGTACCGCCGCTGGGTGCTGCGCTACCAGCGCCGTGAAAGGACGTACCGCTACGCCGGTCTGCGTCTGCGCGTGCCGCCGGGGGTGTTTCATCCCGGGCTGTATTTCAGTACGCCGGTCATGTTGCGTTTTCTGGCCACGCGCGATCTGCGCGACAAAACCCTGCTTGATGTAGGCACGGGCAGCGGCCTGCTGGCCCTGTACGCCGCGCGGCAGGGCGCCAGCGCCACGGCCCTCGACCTGCATCCCCTGGCCGCCGCCACGGCCCGCCGCAACGCCGCCGCCAACGGCCTGCCCCTCGACGTGCTGGAAAGCGACCTGTTCGAAGCCCTGGCTCCCGGCAGGTCATTCGAAGTGGTATTGGTCAATCCGCCCTATTACCCCCTGGCGCCCCGGCGGCTGGAAGAGCACGCTTTCTATGCCGGCGAGCAACTGGAATATTTCCAGCGCTTCTTTGCCGGCCTGGGCGCCGTGCTGGCCCCCGGCGGCCGCTGCTGGATGGTATTGTCGGAAGACTGTGCAATAGAACGGATCAGCGGAATCGCGCGCAGTTTTGGATGGGGTTTTGAGGTGGTTTTTGAGCGAAAAAAGTGGGGGGAAAGGCTGTTTGTGGTGGAAATTGGCAGGGTGGGGTAGGAGGCGCCCGCGGAAAGGGTGCCGAATTTTGTACCCAAAACCGTTTGGCGGGTTGTTTAGTGCCCCAGAAGGCTCATAAGTTAAAATTAGTATCAGTGAAAAATTTCGGTGTAATATGGCTATATCTTTTTCAAAATAAGGTATAGAGGAAAGCATGAACGATTATGGTTGTGAATTGTGGCAGGTACGGTGTTTTTTCCTTGTGAGTCAAAGAGGTAACAATGTTACTTACCCGAACCATAACAATGAAGTTCGTGAATTTACCTTTACTTTGTGAAAAATTTACGTATCTTTATCAGCCTTTTTAATTTGCACAACTTCGTTATCAAAAGTACTACATTGCGGTAGCACCTGCCCAATTCAATATATTATGCATAACAATTTAACAAACTCAATAATAGTTGGAATAACTGGTTTAAAAAACCAAAGTTCACTTTGTTCAGATAACGGAAGGTTCACTAAACGGAGGATCGTTACTTTATAGAGCCCGACAGGCTCGGGTTGTGCTCATTAAGTATTGTTATAAATCAAAAACATACATATTATTATATTTTCAAGGTTCAGCAACCACAAGACCCAGAGACTGGCTTAATGATTAGTAAGCATAATAGGAATATAAAAAGCGTCACAGAGGCTACTGGAGTTTATGCCACTTCTAATTCGGGCTACGCTACCAATCTAAAAGTAATCAACTTTGATGTTGATGTAATAAGAGATGAAAACATAATTTTTTGTTATGAGAACAATGGGCCATTGTTTGACAGCAACTTTAAGACAATTCTTTTTACCACGTTGCAAAAGGGAGATGTTGTAAACTTTTATAATATTATTGTTCTGTATAAAAATGGTAATACCTAAGATGGAATCTCATTTTCATTTATTGAAAAATAAGTAGAGTTTTTTAGCAGTTATTAAAAGCCATCTCAAAAATACCTGAGCAAGATTTTGATACAGCCAAGTGATACAAAAGCGAAAAAGTTTCGAATAATACCAAGCCGAACCAGAAGGCGTCGGAAGTTGAAAAGCCAGGCGAAGAGCCGTTCGATTTTCCAGCGTCGTTTGTATCGTCGCAAGGTCCGGGCTATCCTGGGTTTTGGTTTTTTGCGATTAGAACGGTGCGGAGCGATCATTTCAATGCCTTGGCTTTCAATGCTTTGGTTCAATGGGTCACTGTCGTGTTTTTGTCGCCAATTATTCGCTCAGGGACTTGCGCCACGAATCAATTTGCCAAAGTGTCTTCAACAAGGGTGATTTCGTGGCGAAGCGCTTGCCAGGTGAATGGCGATAGTAAACCACGGCCGTCTGCAATGGCCATGATCTTGGTCCCTTTGCCACGCTTGGTTTTCCCAACACAGAGCCCCTTTTTTTCGCCGGCACAAAGGTGCCGTTGATGAAACACTCTGACAGCCCAAACTGCCTCGTTGGCCTAAATCTTCGGCCAAGGTTTCCAAAATAGTGGGAGAAAAACACCATTTTGGACCCATTTTTGAAAGGTTCGATGGCAAGTTTGATATGGAGGGTATCGCCTGACAGGCCCGCCATAGCGGGCGCCGGTTCGGAGAATCCAGAGAATACCGTCCAAAACTTCACGAGGTTCCTGACAGGCCGATCGCGGCCATCGACACGCCGTTGAACAGGTATAAGTGGCTGGATGACAGCCCATTGCTCGTCTGTCAAATTCATAGTAGCGTAATCTTTTTCACGCTAAATTTATAAATTACCATTATTGAGATTAGCTTCAGTAACATACCACTCGCCAAGCAGTTACTCAACAAATAACTGCTGGTTTAAATGATGCTGATGTATAAAATACTGAAGCTAGCCACGTTTCAAGTGGCGCATCTATAAATTATATAGTTCACTCACACCCTTGATATGAGCATGAAGTTAGTTTAGGAACACATACTGGCGGCTCTCCTCATCCATCTGGCGACCTAAAAAACGGTGATATAAAACACCAACAGAGCCTAGAGGCAAGTCAAGGGACGAAATACGGAATTATCCTAGGGTATACACCAAATGACGGCAGTCGTATGATTTTTTTATAATTCAAAAAGCGCAATGGCTGTTTTACCATATAATAAGCATAAAAACGCTCTCACTAAAATTTAATAAAGATATGTGTAGCAAAATTATAATGTTTTTATTGTTTTTAACGGAGGCACTGTTTGCGCAATCAAATTCTAACTTTTCAGTAGATACTATAATTAGCACTGCTATAGACTTAGGAAAAACGAGAGATTGTTAATGTGTTAAAAAAAGGGTCCAGTGATACTAGTCTTTATTATATAGTAAGTATCCCTTATTCCAAAACACCACTTCTAAAATTCCAAGCGCTAATATAAACGTCATCAATATAAAAAGACTGCTATGACACGGGCGCCAAAACACTGCCGCTCAAAGGGTTATAATTTATATTGAAAGAATAGAACCATTAAAAGATGGCCTGATATTTTATATTACATCTGGTGTTTTGCATTTTAAACATAATAGAAAAACAATTCAAGGAATTACTAAGTGAGCATAAAATTGTTGTCGTCTTTTCGGGCGCGCACCGCGTTGAGGAGCGCGGCGCTCAGCCGGCTCATCTGGCGATTGTACGCGTCGTCGGAAATTTTCATCTCGTTGAACGAATTTCTGTGCTGCACGTGCCTTCTGTGCAATTCCGCCACATAATCCTCCATCAAGGGCTTTTCCTTCTTTCGGGCATACTTTTCCAGTCTTATCAGGGCTTCCTCGATAAGGTTCTCTTTGAGCAGTTTGTTGATGTCGCTTCTAAGTCCCATGGAAAAGCGTTGCGTTTTCCGGGTGGTCGGAAATGGCAAAATCTGGCCAAATATATAGAGAATCAGCAACCCGCGGCTTCTCCCGGAATAGTCCGGGATAAACGCATTAACTTAATAACCCTTTTAATATCCGCGCCTATCCGCACCATCCGTGTTATCCGCGTTGCCATCCTCCCCACTTGGTCCCATCCAAGCTGTCTCCACCCTCGCCCCCAAGGAATCCCCTCCCAATAATGTACCCAAATTTCTCCATCCGTCCCTTATATCTTTGACCGCAACTACCCGCCATTGCCAAATGAAGCGCCGTCGTGTCTCCCTGCTGACTCGCCCCCGGGCGCTCCTGCGGTAATGTAAAGTAGCAAACCGTACGGACAAAGCGTCCCTTTTCCCGATTACAGATCGTCCACCCTGTTCGCCAGTCAACACTATGCCGAGCGTTCGGTATAGCGGCGGGAGTGGTGTGCCGAATGGAAACATTTCATCATTCACGCTTAATTTTTTAAACAGTATGACGTACCGTGACAACGACGTGTACTTCAAGCTCAAATCGGAGTATTCTCTGATCAGCGGAAGTTACACCGTCAGCAGCTATTCCATTACCTCCGGGCAAGACCCCGACCACCACATCTACGCCGGCCTGAAAGTGACCTGCGGCAGCAACGGCAAGATGACGTTCAGCATCGGGCGCAAAGGCTCGGAAGAAGTGGCCAAATGGTTCAACGACCGCGTGCCGGCCTCGCAGAACACTTTCAACCACAACGCCGGCGACCTGAATTTCGCCTTCCTCGGCACCCTGGTGCTGACGATTAAAGGCGGCGTGCTCGGCGACGGACAGCAAACATTTACTTTCTACGACGTCGCCCTCGCCCAGGGCCACAGCGGCTCCAGCAACAACTGGTGGTTCGGCGGCCAACATTGCTCTTACATCCAGAACAACCAGGTGAACTGCCTGGGCGTTGATTCCAAAGGCGGGCCGGTTTCATTCGTGTACCTGCGGGGCGGCAACGACGTGAGTACCGTGGAGGTCACGCCCAATACCTTCGTAGACACGACCAGCTGGATGGCCCGGCTCCCCGATTCGACCAATCTGGACCAGGTCATGATGCCGGGCAGCCACGACGCCGGCATGTCGCAACTCGATCACTGCGCGCCGCCCGTGGGCGCCGGCGGTTACTCCCAGACCCAAAGCGGCTCCATCGCCCAGCAACTGGTTGACGGGTCGCGGTATTTCGACATCCGCGTCGATTACGACTACGACGAACTGGTCACCTACCACCGCAACGACGGCTGGGGCTGCAACGGTCAAAGCTTGCGTGACGTGCTCGACCAGGCCCAGGCCTTCCTGATCGCGCATCCTTCGGAAACCGCGATTTTCAAGTTTTCGCATATCCGCAGCTACGAAGACCACGATCCGGATGTAACGAAATCCAAAATCAACACCCTCTTGAACTCCTATACCGCGGTCATTTACACCAATGCCACGAGTTCGGTCAACCTGGCCGGGGTATCGCTCGGACAACTACGGGGCAAAATGATCCTGGTGTTCGACTACAACGACTACATCGATCCGGCCACGGGCCGGTTCCGTTACAAAGACGGCAGCACGATACAGTCGGGGGCCAACATCACGGTGTACGACGAGTATTCCAACACGTCGGACTACAACACGATGAAAAACGACCAGATCCAAAAGTGGAAAACCTACGGCGGAATGGGTAACGGCCGGTTTTTCCTCTTGTCGTGGACGCTGACGGCGAACCCGCCGCTCGGCTCCAGTATCGAAACCCTGGCAGCCGAAGCAAATTCGCAGTTGCCGGGTGTGTTGTACGACCAGATCGTGGTGAACAAACTGAGCAAGCCGAACATCGTGTACATTGATTATGTGAATAGCACGACGACACAAAGCATTATCCAGTATAACTTCTGAACAGGTCCGACGGGGCGCAGATCAGTCCGGCAAACGCCGAACGGGTTTGTGCCCCGTCACAACCAGTGTGCAGGCCCCGCTTTAAAACGGCGGTCCATGCCTGGAATAGCGGTAAAAATGCTATTCTTGTCCCCGGCACGGCCTTCTTCCTGTATGTGCGCTTGCAGGCCGTAAAGGGCGCTGCTACAAGGCGCTCCTGATTGTCCGGCGACACACCAAAACAAAACAATAATGGAAAAGTCGAAATCGATAGCAGGCATTGTCGGGCCTGCGCTGCTCGTTATGGTATTGTCTGAACTGAGGGCATGGAACCACAGCTTGTACGACACGCAAATTGTGCCGCTTGTCTATCTTTCAGGAACCTTGTTTTTTATTGCAGGATTGGCAATCGTCAGAAGCCATAATATCTGGGTGCGGGGCTGGCCGACTGCCTTGACGATCATCGGCTGGTTTGCTGTATTGCTGGGCGCTGCCCGCATGTTTTTTCCTCAGAAATATATCGCGCAATTCAAAAACGACAACACTGCGCTGGCGGTGGAAATCATCCTGATCCTTACAGGGGCGTTGCTCACCTACAAGGCATATACGCCCCTGAAAAAGAACGGATGAGCGCAGAACAGCACGTTCTTATATCAAAAATGATTTCGTGACCAGTCGCTGCCCGGAATTGCCATCGTGCGTAGGCAGGTATATCGCCTTGCGCATGGTTGCGTAGGCCAGCAGTTTTCGATAGGTTTCAGCCGTTTTTTCATAGCTGGTATTTGCGCCCGGCAACTCGCCGCTCAATACCTGTGCCTGGTCGTATGAGGCATCGCCTGCAAAAATGATGTCGAAATCATCGGTTTTGAACACGAGCGAGCTGTGTCCGGGCGTATGCCCCGGCGTAGGGATATACAGCAGGTCTTCTGCCCGCGTAATGGGGTATGCCTCGTCGAAAACCTCGATTTTCCCGGGTTTGTAGGCCAGCCTGTTGGGCTTGAACCAGGAAGGCAAAATGCTTTTGAATACGTTGTCGGGGTGGGTGAATTCAAAATCGCCAACCATGATTTCCTGTTTGGGAAAATGCCCGAGCCCGTCGATATGGTCGAGGTGCATGTGGGTCAGCACCACCAGTTTCACGTCGTCGATTTTGATATTGATTTTTTCCAGTTGGCGATTGATCTCGCTCTGGCGCCTGATTTTTACGTTGCAGGCGTTTTTAAACTGAAAACGCGCATACCAACTTTCGTTGGATAGGTATTTGTCCACTTCCATGCTGTCGGCATTTTCACCGGTGTCGATCACGATGGTTCCTTCGGGGTGTTCAATCACCCATACCCAGATCGGCATGTATTCCGTGTAATAGCCGGCCAGCAGGATATTGATTTTTGACATAAAACCATCGCCTTTTTTGGTCTTGAAGGTGGTTTTTACGGCTACGGTCCCGACACACAAACCGTGTATTTTTACGTCTTTCCCGTTTAGTTTTACGGTTGTTGTTACGTTTTCGTAGTCAGGGTTGGGGTTGATAATGCCTTCTTTATGCTTCATTTTTACGGTGCTTTAAAATGAAGTACAAAGCTATGGCGCGGCGCAGGGGCGGGGCGATAACAAAAGATAAGAAATGCCGTGCTTTTACTTTTTCGCTACCCGGTTTCTGATGCGGCTGAGCGAAACGGGTGTAACCCCCAAAAAAGAGGCAATTTGATGCTGGGGGATTCTGTGGAGCAGTTCGGGGCTTTCGCTCAGCAATTTGACATATCGTTCTTCGGGGCTGTTCAGCAGGTAGGATGTAAAAAGGTCGTGGAGCACAACAAACCGCTGTTCTATGGATTTTCTTACAAATTCATTCATTTTGGGGAAAACCTCATACAGCGTTTCAAGCGACTGATAAGAAAGCGCGAGTACAATAGAATCTTCCAGCGCTTCCATGGCAATTCGGGTTGGCTTCCGGGAAATAAAGCTGTCGTAGGTGCCCGCAAATGTGTTTTCGGTAAAAAAATAGGTGGAAAGCTCCTGACCATCCTTCCAGCAATATAGCCGCAAACAGCCTTTGACCACGAAAAAGACCTCGTTGGCCACCTCGCCGATTTCAATGATGGTCGTCTTTTTCTTAAAGTTTTTTTGATGGAAAAATTCCATCACAACATCCAGTTCACCGTCTGTAAACCCGGTGATTTGCTGAAGCGTACATTTCACCCCGGTATTTTCCATTTGAGCTGTTGCCTGGTTGAGAGCATGATGAGACATTTCCCGTTGAGCGCCGGGCGGGCCTTTTTTGCCTTGGGCCGGAACAAAGGTAGGGACTAGTTTTAGGCCCCGCTGTTTTTAGCTTTGGTGCGGAGCCTGCCCACCGGTCGAAACGTTTCGGGGAATCGCCAGGCAGGCGTCGTTTATTGGTCCGGCAACGGCCAAGGGGCGGCTTCTTGTTATTTTTCCATCACTCTTTCCAGGATTTTCATTATTCGAAAGGCGGTTTTGCGCTTGAATTTTGCACCGTAAATCAAATTTTTGTCATTTCAACCCAATAAAGATGCAAAATTCAAAAGACATCGTTCGGGCATTTTACGAAGAATGCCTCACCGTGGGCGGCACGAACAATCTTACCGAGCGCCTGCAGCAACTCCTTGCCGACGGCTTCGAGTCGCGCAATGCCGCCGAAACCAAGGGCAAACAAACCATGATCGCCCAGATCAACGGCTTCTGGAACCTGATGCCCGACATGAAATGGGAAATCCAGGACATGGTGCAGGAAGGCGACAGGGTGGTGGTGCGCAGCCTGTTTTCCGCGTCGCCTCGGGGCAATTTCATGGGTATGGAACTCGACGGCTCCAAATCCTTTAAAACGATGGCTATGGACATGCATACCGTTGAAAACGGGCAAATCCGGACGGTTTATCATGTGGAGGAATGGAGCACAGCGATTGCGCAGTTGAAAAAATAGTCGAACCCCTCGCCAGCGGCCTCCTGCTGGCTTTTTACGCCAAAACAGCAATAAATGCAACGCAAAACCGCTCTGGTCACTGGCGCCACCGACGGCATCGGCAAAGCCCTCGCCCTAAAACTGCTTGCCCTTGACTGGGAAGTAGTCATCGTCGGCAGGTCGCCACAAAAATGCGCGGAAACCGTCGGGGAACTGCAACGCCTCACGAACCACAAGCACATTTCCGCCCTGGAAGCCGACCTTGGTGTTCTGCTGAAAACCCAAGCGGTCTGCGACCGTTTTCTGGCCACTCACGGGGCGCTCGACCTGCTTGTTCTGAACGCCAACGCCATTGCCAACGAGCGCATTGTCACGAGCGAAGGCAACGAGCTGAACTTCGCCATTGGCTACCTGTCCCGCATTTTGATGCTAAAAAAGCTCGAAAAAACGCTGTCTTCTACGCCGGGCAGTCAGGTTTTATCCGTCATCGGGCTGGATACGACCCGACTCGATTTCGATGACCCGACCATTGAAAAGGCGTTCACGGGGCGCAAAGGCCTGACACGCTGGCAATGGGCGATGAACCTTTTCGTGCAACACTATGCCATCGACGGCGCCGTACCCATGAACCTGTATATGCCCGGACTGGTGAAGACGAAAATCCTTTCGAACGAGCCGCAGCCGATGCGCGCTTTTGTGAAAATCATGAACCTCATCATCGGGCTGACGCCCGAAAAAGCCGCAGACAACATGATCCGGGTGCTGCACGAAGTTTCCCAACGCCATAGAAGCGGCGCAACCTACGCCTGGGCAAGGGAGCGCTCGCCCCTGAAACTGGACACGCGGCCGGGTGATTGGGAGCGCCTGGAAGCACTGACGAACAGCATTTTGAACCCGTATTTGTAATTAAAAACGAAGTATGAACAACAGAATAACCGTTTTCGGCGCCACCGGCATGATCGGGCAGCCTGTCACAAAAGCGTTGATCAAAGCCGGATTTCAGGTGACGGCCCTTGTCCGCAACGTAGAAAAGGCAAAAGCAGTTTTCCCGGATGGGGTGCAGTTGGTACAGGGTGATCTGAACGACAAGGTATCTGTTTGGGAATCCATGAAGTCGGCAGACGCCATTTACATCAATATTTCCACTCGTCCGGAAGACAGGGAAAGTGATTTTAACCCTGAAATACAAGGCCTGGACAACATACTGGAGGTGGCCAAATCTCTGAATATCAGGCAGGTAGCATACCTGTCTTCTTTTCTGGCGCGCAACTATCAGGGCAAATGGTGGGTCATGCGCGCAAAAAAATCGAGTATTGAACGGATCAAAAAAAGCGGTCTTTCCTACACGATATTTTACCCTTCCAACTTTATGGAAAACTTTACCGGCGGTATGATCCGAAACGGGAAGCTTGCCGTCCCGACAATTTCCGAACCCAACAAAGCGTGGTGGATTGCCGGCAGCGATTTTGGCCAACAGGTCGCAACAGCATTACAAACGCCCTTGGCGCTCAACCGTGAATACCCTGTTCAGGGGCCGGAAGCATTGACCATGCAAGAGGCCGCCCGACTATTTGCCGACCATTACGCCCCCCTGAAACTGAGCGTGGGCGGCATGCCCTTCGGATTGATGAAAGTGCTGGGCTGGTTTGTCCCGCAAATGAAATTTTTATCCAGGCTGATGGACGTGATGCTGCACAATAAAGAGACTTTCGAGGCGCAAAAAACCTGGGACGAACTGGGCAAGCCGGGGTTGACGATTCGCGCCTTTGCACAACAGGCGAAATAAGTACGCGGGCGGGGTATCGTCAGCAGCTTGCCGGCAATTTGAACCCGCAGGGCCTTCGGAATTTGAAACAAATGACCCGGATTTATGAAACAGAATATCCAGCACTACACTTTCAGGGAAGAAGCCAAAATCGGCTTTGAAATTGTAGATTTGGAAGAGGTTTATGCCCGGCACAAGGCCCGGATGATTCAGCCGCACCGCACCGATTTTTATCATATTCTCTTGCTGAAAGGCGGCGTTTCCAGGCATTTTGTAGATTTTCAAACTGTTGACATACAGCCTACTACGCTGCTTTTTGTCAACAAGGATGCTATCCACGCTTTTGAAGACGCCGACCGGATCGAGGGCAAGGGTATCGTTTTTCTGGACAGTTTTTTTTGCAGCAACGAGCACGATGCGCGATTCCTGCAACAGAGTGTCTGTTTCAATAATTTCCGCACCATTTCGCGGCTGAACCTGACGAACGATATAGAAATGGTGAGGCAATATTTTGCCATGATGTACGATACCTTCCGCAAGCCGCCCGAACTGCATCACGTGCAATTTCTGCGCAATCTGCTGCACAATTTTCTGATCCTTTCCGAACGCCTGCTGCATCGCCAGCCGGGTTTCGAATCATTGCCGGGCGGTATCGATATGGATTACTGCATGGCTTTCCGGGCGCTTTTGAATACTGGTTTTAAAACCCGTAAAAACGTTGGCTATTACGCCGCTGCGCTTAATCTTACCGAAAACCGCCTTTACCACGCGACGCAGCACGTGCTGGGCAAAAGCCCCAAACAGCTCATCAACGAGCGACTGGTGCTGGAAGCCAAACGCCTGTTGGTTAACTCGGACATGCCCGTCAAGGAAATCAGTTTTGAACTTGGTTTCGAAGAGCCAACCAATTTCAACCAGTTTTTTAAAAAAAATACCGGCATGACGCCCAAAACGTGGAGAGCGAGGCCGTGAAATGCCCGCCCTGAAACAGTTTGCCCCGTCCAACCCCCGCCCCTTATTTTTGCGTCATACATCCCGCATGACGCGCCGTTTTCTTTTTCTGCTGTCGGGTTGCCTGTTGAGCGCCCTGCTGAGCGCCCAGTCGCCCGCCGGCCTTCGCCTCGACGTATCGCCTGCCGATGCGCCGTTGCTGGCGCCCCTGCTCCGAAAATGGTCGCCAACGCCGAAAGAACTGCCTGGCGGCTGGTTTTTTCCGGCGCCCGACACACTGGGCGGGGCCGACATGGGTCAGCGCCTGATCCGGCATTTGCAGGACAACACCTACCTCGGCGCCTCGCTCGACAGTTTCCAGCGCCTCGATGCGCGCAATGCCCGCGCCCGGCTGTTCCTGGGCCCGCCGATGTACTGGGTCGCGCTGCGGCCCGCGCCGGGCGCCGCCGATGCCTGGCTGGATGCGGCGGGTTTCCGCCAACAGTTGTTTCGCGACCGGCCCCTGCGCTACGACGCTTTTCTGCGCATTCGGCAAAAAATCCTCGAACAGGCGGAAAACAACGGCTACCCCTTTGCCGCGCTGTACCTCGACAGCATTGCCGTGAGGCCCAACGGCGGCGTGTCGGCCGTGTTGCGCGTGCAACGCAACCGTTATTTCACAATCAAAACCCTGCGTATCGTGGGCGACCTGCGCCTGCCCGCAGGCTATTTGCCCAACTACCTCGGGCTTCGCCCCGGCGCGCCCTACAACCGCACGCGGGTGCTGCGCCTTCGCGAGCGACTCGACGACCTGCCCTTTGCCGAACGCACGGGCGATCCGACCGTCACCTTTGCCGGCGACCAGGCTACGGTCAACCTGTTTTTGCGAAAAAAACGCGCCGGCCGTTTCGATTTTATCATCGGCCTGCTGCCTCAACCCAACGACCCCGACGGCCGGCTGCTGCTTACCGGCTCGCTCAATGCTGCTTTTCAGAACGCCCTCAACCTGGGAGAACGCCTTTCCGTCGAATTTGAACGCCTGCGCCCGGAAACCCAAAAACTCGATGCGCAGGCCGCTCTGCCGTACGTATTCGGGCTGCCTTTCGGGGTGGAGGGCCGGCTCGGCGTATTCCGCCGCGACAGCAGCTGGGTGGATGCCCAGGGGCAGCTGGGAGTGCAGTATTTTATTGAAGGCAACGATTTTGTGTCCTTTTTTTGGGAGAAAAAAAGTTCGAGCCTGCAAAAAATCGATACGCTCGGCATCATCGCCACCCGCCGGCTGCCGGCGGTGCTCGATCTGCGGCAAAACGGCTTTGGCCTCGAAACGGGCCTGAGCCGGCTCGACTACCGCTTCAACCCCCGCAAGGGCTGGGCCCTGTCGCTGCGCGGCGTGGCGGGTTTCAACACCGTGCAGCGCAACCCGACCATCGAGGCATTGAGCGACCCCGCCGATCCCGCTTTTTCATTCGCTACCCTGTATGATTCGGTGGCAGGCCGCGTGGCGCGTTTCCGCCTCGACGGGCAGGCTGCATGTTACCTGCCGCTGGCGGCGCGCACGACAGTCAAGCTGGGGCTGCGCGGGGGTGGTATTTTTTCGGAAAAACCGGTTTTTGCCAACGAGCAATACCGCCTGGGCGGCAACAAACTCCTGCGGGGTTTCGACGAGGAAAGCCTGTTTGCCACCCGCTTTGTCGTGGCGACGGCCGAAATCCGCCTGCTGTTGGCCAGAAATTCCTTTATCGCGGCGTTCACCGACTATGGCTACCTCGAAAACCTGACCGATCGCAACCGCTTGTTTCTGCGTCCCTGGGGGCTGGGTGCGGGGCTCAATTTCGAGACCAGCCTGGGTATTTTCGGCATCAATATAGCTTTTGGGCGCCGCGATACGGGCCAGTCGATCGACTGGCGGGCGGCGAAGTTTCATCTGGGGTATGTGAGTTTGTTTTGAAGCCGCGGGGCGGCCCGCATACGCTTCGGGGGGTTATTTCGCTTTTGCCCTGAGTTTGAGCGAAAGCGGGATCACGTCTTCGATCAATTTGTCTTTGGCCGTACCGAGCATGCCCGAGCGGAAATTGACGCCCCATTGTGTGCGGTTGATGATGAAAGACGGCGATTCGGCGCGCAATTCATCGCCCTTGATTTCGAGGCGCAACGGGATGTTGACGGCATTGCTTTTGCCCTTCATGGTGAGTTGGCCGGTGACCACGGCGTTGAAATTCGGGGTTTTGCTGGGCAAGCTTTCGTCAAAACTGAAACTTGCTTCGGGGAAGTTTTTAACGTCGAAAAACTCGGTATCGCGAAGGTGCGATTCGAGTTCGCCGCGTTCGCGCGGGTCCTGCACGTCGCTGACCTCGATGGAATTCATGTCGAGCCGCACCTGGCCCGAGAGCAGAGTGCCCTGATTGACCAGCAGTTCGCCGCCGCTAACCCGGACGATGCCGTTGTGGGAGCCGCCGACGGCCTGTTTTCCTTGCCAGTACACCGTGCCTTCGGTCACTTCGTAGCTGCGCGCGCCTTCGGTGGGCACGGGCTCGACCCGGATGGTATCGGGCCGGACTTGCCCCTCGACGGACGCGGTTTTTGAGTCGTTTTTGCAGGAGATCAAGGCAATCGACAGGAGCGTGGTCAGGCACGCAAAATAGCGGAGGGAAATCATGGAGTGCGCAGGAGGAAATTTGTTTGCCGCAAAGGTAGAAGGCTGCTGCGAGCTTGCGAGGGAGCCGGGATTTTTGGGACAGGTTTTTTTATTGGGCAGGGTTTTTGGGGCGGGTTTTGGGGCGGGATTTACAAGATTAACAGGGCCAGCCCCGTTGCGGCGAAACCGCTTAATTCTGTTAATCTTGTAAATACTGTCCCAAAACCCTGCCCAATAAAAACCAGTTCTTACCCTCCCGCTCTGGCAGCGATTTTACTTTTGGGGCGTTAAATGTTCAGCCTTGATCAAATACTGTTTTATGCCGCTACTTCGACGCCTGACTTTTCTTTTTCTGTTGTTTGCGCTCGCTTTGGGCGCCTGCCGTGTAAGGCCCGGCGAATCCGACCCCGACGTGATTGTCACCGTTCCTCCGGAATTTATCGTCGACCTGTATGAGCAACGCGATGCTGCCGACGGGCATGCGACCTTCGGGCTTTGGGTGGAAACGGTGAAAACCGACTACCCCTCGGGCAACTATCGCATCGTATCAGCGGTGGAAAGCGGCGCCAACCGCATTGCCGTACGCCTGCTCAATGTGTCGGAGCCCGACCAGCCCGATCATATCGCCGGCCCGGCCCGGGCGTTTATCCCGGTGGGCGCGCTGGCCGACGGTGTATATGCTTTTACGGTGCAGCTCGGCGACGCCCTGTTCAGCGACGGCGTACTGACGATCGGGCAGGGCCGCTTTGAATTGAATTTCCCCGACGGCACAGCTGGTATCGACGTGCAAAACCGCGTATTGCAGCACATTCCCGACGGTATGGTCTGGGGCTACGCGCTCACCCCGTCGGAGATACAATATCCGGCTGCCAATAATTTTCTGCTGAATATCAAGGATTTCACAACGGAATCCGGCCTGGCGCCTGGCTACTACGGCTATTTTACGGTGGCGGGCACGGGCCAGGTGTTTTTTCACCGCAGCGTGGCGCCCGGCGCGCTCTCACAACCTTTCCTGCGCCGCCTGAGCGCCGATCCGAACGCCCTTCGCGGTTTGCTGAACAGTTATCGCAACGATAGCCAGACACCGCTGACGATCCGTTGCTGGTGGACGGGCGGGGAGCTGTGAAGTTTTTTTCAAAAAAATCGAAGGCCGCAAGGAGCATGTTGCTCCTTGCGGCCTTCGCCATTTAGATTTTGCTAAAAAATCACTTCTTCCGCTGCTTCCTGAAATTCCCGTAGTTCTTCCGGTTGCGGTTTTTACTGCCGCCGCCGTTTTTCTTCCGGTTTTGTTGTTGCATACGGGCCAGTTCCTTGTCTTTTTTGCTGGCGCTGACGGCCAGGATGTCGAGCGAGCTATGGCCTTCGTGCAGTTCGAGCTGGCCTTCGGACAGGATTTCGAGATCGTCTTTGACCACGTCGTCGCTGACGTAGTGTTCGCGGTTCCAGGTTTTGTAGGCCAGTTTCATGTAGGAGGCGATCACTTCCACGAAGCCTTCTTTTTTCACGCCGTCGGGCATTTCGATGGCTTTTTTGATCAGTGTTTGCACATTGTAGCCGTAGTGGCGCATTTTTTTGGTGCCGGGCGGGTAGGGTACCGGCTCGGCTCTGGGGCGTTCTTCCTCCTTGCGCAGGGTGATGCCGTTGGGCGGCGTTACGTCGAGGTCGAAGCCGGCGATGGCGTAAGCGTGGTTCCAGAGTTTTTCGCGGTAATCATCCTGGTTGCGGTTGCCAGCCGGGTTGAGCAACTCCATCATGCGGATAATGGCTTCCACGGTTTTTTGCCGTTTGGGCCGTTCCTCGATGGTTTTGGCGTAAGCAAGCATGTCTTGTATGGTACGCCCGTATTCCGGATAACGAATGTCTTCGCGTTCGGTATTATAGGATATTTCCAAATTATTCATAATCAATGTATTAATGGGTGGTATTGACAAGCGATGCGGGCATCGCGCGGCTTTTCGCTCCTATTCGACGGTGACCGATTTGGCCAGGTTCCGGGGCTGATCCACGTCGCAGCCGCGCAGGACGGCGATGTGGTAGGCCAGCAACTGGAGCGGAATGACCGAGAGCAGCGGAGAAAAACAATCTTCGGTTTCGGGTATTTCGATGGTATAGTCGGCCAGTTTTTTGATGGTTTCATCGCCTTCGATCACGACGGCTGTGACCACGCCTTTACGGGCTTTGACCTCCTGAATATTCGACACGATCTTGTCGTAGGCGCCGCGGTTGGTGGCGATGACGAAGACGGGCATGTTCTCGTCGATCAACGCGATCGGGCCGTGTTTCATTTCGGCGGCCGGGTATCCTTCGGCGTGAATGTAGGAGATTTCCTTCAATTTGAGCGCGCCTTCGAGGGCGACGGGGAAATTGTAGCCCCGCCCGAGGTAGAGGGCGTTATCGGCGTCCTTGAATTCGCCGGCGATATACTTGACCTGTTCGTGGCAGGTTTCGAGCAGGCGTTCGACCTTTCCGGGGATGAGCGCCAGTTCCTGCACCAGTTTCTGGTACTGTGATTTGGGTAAAAAACCGCGTTCATAGCCGAGCAGCAGCGCCATCATGGTGAGCATGGTGACCTGCCCGGTAAATGCCTTTGTGGAAGCCACGCCGATCTCCGGGCCGACGTGGATATACGAGCCGCTGTGCGTCAGGCGCGCGATGGAAGAACCCACGACATTGACGATGCCGTAGGTGAGGGCGCCGCGGGCCTTGGCCAGTTCGAGTGCGGCAAAGGTGTCGGCCGTTTCGCCCGACTGGGAGATGGCCAGCACCACGTCGTGGTCGCGCACAACCGGGTCGCGATAGCGGAATTCGGAGGCGTATTCGACCTCGACGGGCAGGCGGGCGAGTTCTTCAAACAGGTATTCGGCAATCATGCCGGCATGCCAGGAGGTGCCGCAGCCCAGTATGATCATGCGTTGGGCATTGATCATCCGTTTCTGGTATTCGACCATGCCGCCCAGGCGCACCCAGCCTTCGTCGGCGTTGAGGCGGCCGCGCATACATTCGGCGATGGTGGTAGGTTGCTCGAAAATTTCCTTGAGCATGAAATAGTCGTAGCCGCCTTTTTCCAGTTGTTCGATCTCGAGTTCGATCTCGTGGGCCGTGGGGGTCATCACTTCGTTGCGCAGGGTCTTGACCACAAGGCCTTCGGCCAGGGTGATGGTGGCGACTTCCTCGTCGTTGAGGTACACCACGTTTTTGGTGTGCTCGACGATGGGCGTGGCGTCGGAAGCGATCAGAAATTCCGTTTTACCGATCCCGATCACGAGGGGGCTCGATTTGCGGGCGGCCACGAGTTTGCCCGGGTCTTCGCGGTCCATCACCACAATGGCGTAGGCGCCGTGCACCTGAGTGAGGGCCTGTCGAACGGCTTCTTCCAGCGGCAGGTTCTCGCGTTTCTGCACTTCTTCGATGAGGTGAACCAGCACTTCGGTGTCGGTTTCGCTCGTGAATGTGTGGCCATGTTTGAGCAGGGCGCTTTTGAGCACTGCGTAGTTTTCGATGATGCCGTTGTGGATCAGGGCGAGGCGGCCATTGCCGCTGCGGTGCGGGTGCGCGTTGATGTCGTCGGGTTTGCCGTGGGTAGCCCAGCGGGTGTGTCCCATGCCGATGTGCCCGCTGGTGTCTTTTTCACGGGTAAAATCGACGAGATCGGCGACTTTGCCTTTTTTCTTGTAAATATTCAGGTGGCCGTTTTGCAGGGCGATGCCTGCGCTGTCGTAGCCGCGGTATTCAAGCCGCTGCAAACCGGTTATCAAAACCGGGTAGGCTTTCTTGGAGCCGATGTATGCGACGATTCCACACATTGTTTGAGAAGGTTGGTAGCGGGTTGAGGAGGGTTGATGGCTGTGCGGGGCGCCGGGGTCAGTGCAGGGAGCGGGAACGCCCCTTTTATCAACCCCAATCAACCCTTGTCAACCCTCATCCACCCTTAATGGTAATCATTCGATTCTGGTGTATTTCAGCTCCAGTTTGACCGGAAAACTGGTATTGCCGGGTCCGTAGAGCACGGAGCGCATGGCCGAGCCCCGTTGCGAATAAACACTGATGTAAAGGGTTCGGTTTTTAATGTTGCCGGAGCTGTCGTCCACCATGTCCTGAAAACGCTGGGTTATGGTCATGCGGTAGCGATTGACGTTGGCGCTGTTGATGACCTCGATTTCCGGCTGGCCGCCGAATCCGCCGAATCCGCCCGTCAGGGTGGTGCCCAGCGAGTACAGCACGTCGCTGATGAGCGAGTAAACCGTGTCGCCCCGCAATTCGGTAGCAACCAACTGGCCGGCGGGTGTGAGCGACACGGGGTCGCCGCTTTGATCGGCCACGGTGAATACCAGTTCGGCCTTGTTGACGGCGATATTTTCCAGGCGGTCGGCGTTGGGGATTTCGAGTTTGAGTTTCAGGCCGCCCATGCCCTGAAGGTAAAGTAGCTGGGGGTTGACCTTCCCGATTTGCTGGCCCGCGGCCGTGCCCGTGTAATCATGCTGAAACTGCATGAATTTATTGGCGGCAAAGAAATAGTCGAAGCTCAGTTTCGAGGTGTCACGGGTGTAATGGAGCCGGATGCGGCTCAGGCTGTTGTTGAGATCGAATGCCAGCATCGCGCCGGGTTGCGAATTGGCGCTCACGCTGATTTTCAAGCCGTTGAGCGCTTCCCAAAACAGGGTGTCGTTGCTCAGGGTGAGGCTGTCCATGCCCATCAGCATCTGGCCGAAGGCCTGGTTGAGCGGCACCTTGATGTAGTTGTATTTGGTGGCGTCGGAGGCGGTATCGAAGGGGTTGCTGACCAGCGTGCGGGGTTTGGGCACAAAATCGAGCGAGCCGATTTCTTCGGCTGTGCCCAGCGACTGGTTGGAGTAGTAGTCTTCGTCCCAGCGCAGTTGGTCGCCCAGGCGCTGTACGCGCAGGCTGATCGGCTGCGTGGTATCGCCATAGATGCCTGCGACGTCGTAGCGCAGGATGAGTTCTACGGAGTCGAGCACGTCGGTCGCCTTAAAGCCTGGGTTGAGGTTGTCGAGCTGGAGGAGGCTGTAAATATCGGCTTGCGATTTGCCGAATGCGGGATCATCGAGTTGGCCGCAGAAGAAAAAGTCGGCGGTAAACGTGCGGTCGGAGGTCAGTACGCTGTCTTCCTCGACGAGGGTGCATTTCAGCGAGAGTGTGTCGGTGAACGCGTAGTCGGCGAGCTGGTCGTCGAGCAGGTCGGCTCCGAACGGGGAAGGTTTGTTGCAGGCGGTCAGGAGCGCGGCGAGGAAAATGCCGGCTGTGAGAATTCTGGTCATCAGTGATGGTAAGTTGTTGGTGAGGGGTGTATGGTCAATGAGGGTTGATGCGGTTGACGAGGGTTTATAAAAGTTGGAAGCAAATTTGTCTTTTTATAAATCCCGATAAACCGGATCAACCCTCATCGGCGTTTGTCAGCCCTCTTCGTCCCGGAAAATTACTGCGACACTTCCGCCTCGGTGAGGGTACGGAAGAACTCCAGGTAAGCCGACAGCATTTCGTCTTCGTTTTTGAAGGGAAGCACCGGCTTGTCCTGGGCCACAGACAGGTAATCAACGTTCGGATCGACGCCGGCGCTGCCTATGATGAGCGCATCGGCGAAAGCCGCGGCGCCTTTGTGCATGGAAAGGCCTTCGTTGCCGTCGCGGAACGGATCGAGGTCGCCCTGGGAAAGGTTGTTGATGGCTGCTTTTTGGAAAAAGCGATCGCTGCCGAGCCTTTCGTGCTGAGTGTCATATACACTGTACACGATTTGCGACTGCGAGAACAGCGGTTCTGTTTTGTACGCAGTTTTAAGGTAGAAAGGAATCAGGCTCGTCATCCAGCCGTGGCACATGACGATATCGGGCGACCAGCCGAATTTCTTGACGGTTTCGATGGCGCCCTTGCAGAAGAATACGGCGCGTTCGACATTGTCGTCGAATGCGCTGCCGTCTGCGTCTTCAAACACGAATTTGCGTTTGAAAAAGTCTTCGTTGTCGAGGAAATATACCTGAAGGCGCGAATTGGGCAGCGACGCGACCTTGATGATCAGCGGGTAGTCATCGTCGTCCACAATGATGTTCATTCCGGAGAGTCGCACGACTTCGTGCAGTCGGTGGCGGCGTTCGTTGACAGTGCCATAGCGGGGCATTAAAATCCGCAGTTCATACCCGTTGTCCTGTAAGAATTTCGGCAATTTCGCCACCAGGGCCGAAATGTCGTTGCCTTCGGTGTAAGGCTCCATCTCCTGGGTGACGATTAGCAAGCGCTTCTTTTCCATTTATATCAGAACCAGACTTTGGTGAGCAATCCCTTGAAGGGAATTTTGCAAAACCGTTTGTTTTACAAAATCGGATGCAAAAGTATAAAAAAAAGCCGGTTCTTTTGTCTGCTTACTTTCCATGAAATATTTTCAAAACGAAAAGATTGAAATAACGCCTTGTTATTCAATTGATTAGTCGGCCTTTGCCGTTGTGCGCTCCAAAATGCGGAAGGTGAAGGCGTACTCATTCTTTTCGTCGGGGCTGTGGGCCTCGCGCCAGGTTTCCTGCCATTCGCCGGCGGCGAGTTCGGGGAAAAAGGTGTCGCCTTCGACCGACACGTCCACCTCGGTGAGGTACACGCGGTCCCAGTGGTCGATACTCTGGCGGTAAATTTCGCCGCCGCCGATGATGAAGGCCTCGGTTTCGCCGGCGTCGAAGGCCAGTTCGAGGGCTTCTTCGATGGAATGGGCGATGAGGACGCCCTCGGCGGTAAAATACGGATCGCGGGTGATCACCACGTTGGTGCGTTTGGGCAGGGGCCGGCCGATGCTGCGAAAAGAATTGCGCCCCATGAGCACGAAGTGCCCCAGAGTGCTGCGTTTGAACCAGGCCAGGTCGGCAGGCAGGTACCAGGGAATTTGATTGCCGTGCCCGATGACGTTGTTGTGCGCGACGGCGACTATAGCAGAAACTAGCATGATATTGAAACTGATGGATGAATGAACAACCCGGGATTTCAGCCCTGCGACTGGCTGGCCGCCACCGCCTCGTTCAGCAATTCACGGATGATCAGCCGCATGCCGGGTTCGGCGCCCGAAGCGGCGGCAATCACATCCTCGACAGAAGTTTCACGGATGGCCGAGGGCGGGTAAGCCATGTTGGCCACCACCGAGATCATGAGCACGTCGAGGTCCATGTGCCGCGCCACCAGCGCTTCGGGTATCGACGACATGCCGGTACAATCGCTGCCCAGGCGGTGCAGCATTTCGTATTCGGCGGGGGTCTCGAGATTGGGGCCCTGGAGGGCGGAATAGACGCCTTCGCGCGCCCGGATATTGTGCCGGCGGGCGATGGCCAGGGCGCGGGCGCGCAGCCCGGCGTCGTAGGTGTACAGCATGTCGGGGAAACGGGGGCCGAGGCGTTCGTCGTTGGGCCCGCGCAGGGGATGTTCGGGCAGCAGGTTGATGTGGTCGCGCACGATCACCAGATCGCCGGCCCGCAGGTGCGGATTGACGCCGCCCGAAGCATTCGTCAGGACGAGCCGCCGGATGCCCAGCATTTTCAGCACCCGTACCGGAAAGGTGATCTGCTGCATCGACCAGCCTTCATAATAGTGGAAGCGCCCGGCCATAACCACCACCGGGTGCGCGCCCAGCCGGCCGAAAATCAGTTTGCCTTTGTGACTTTCCACCGTGCTGCGCGCAAAATGCGGAATGTCGGCGTACGGCACCTCCGCCGCGATTTCGATATCGTCGGTCAGGTTGCCCAGCCCCGTACCGAGCACGATGCCCGTGAGGGGTTGAAAATCGGTGCGCTGGCGAAGGAATGCGACCGCTTCCTGTATCTGTTCGTAAAGCATGATTTGCGTAGGTAGAAATGTTGTGCAAAGGTGCATTTTTGTACTGTTATGCGTAAACCCCGGGTTTGTACATCTCTCCCGCCAAGCTTGTCTGCCTGACATGAACCATTTAGAAACATTGCTCCGCAACTTCATCCATGACATTTACCCCATGTCATCCGGCGCCCAGGCCGATATCCGACAGATCACGGAATTCGTGCAAGTCGGCAAAAACGAGGTTTTTGTCACCCACGGACGCCCCAACCGCTACGAATACATTTTGCTCGAAGGCATTTGCCGCAGTTACCTGCTCGACCCGATGGGCGACGACATTACCATCTCGTTTTTTCAGGGGCCGTCGGTGCTCTCGCCCCATTCCATCCGCACGGCCAACCGCCTGTCGCTCTACAATTTTCAGGCCTGTACCGAAATACAGATCGGCCGCATCGATGCGGATGCGTTTATGCAACACATGATTTCCAACCCGGAAATCCGGGAATTCGGCAACACGGTAATGCGGCTCGAACTTCAGCAGAAAGTGGACAAGGAGATCGGCCTGGCCGCTCTCACGGCCCGTGAGCGCCTGTTGCAATTCAGGCAACGGTTCAGCATGCTGGAAAACCTGGTGCCGCACACGCAAATTGCTTCTTACCTGGGCATTTCCGCCATCTCGCTCAGCCGCTTGCGAAGCGATATTGCAAAAGAGTAAACGGCCCTTTTCACTTCTTTACAAATGTTAATGGAGCCCCGCGGGGAAGGCCCCTACCTTTGTTTCAACAAAACAAATTAGTTATGAAACAAAAACATTTTTGGCTGATACTGTTGACAGTATCGGCGCTGTTCCCCGCTTGTCAAAACATCGACAAACTCTCCGAAACAGGCGCGCTCGTGCCGCCTACCGTGGAAGAAGACCCGGACCTGCCTTCCGTTTTTCTCAACAACACCCTGTTTCACGCCGAAACCTTCGGCAACCCCGACGACCCCGTCATCATCGTGCTGCACGGCGGCCCGGGCGCCGACTATCGCTCCATGCTGCCATACAAGGAACTGGCCCAGGAAGGTTTTTATGTCGTGTTCTGGGATCAGCGCGGCGCCGGCCTGTCTCAACGGCAAGACAAGGATCAAATCACTCTCGACAATTACCTGGAAGACCTGAAACAGGTGATCGACCATTACACCCGTTCCGACACCCGACAGGTGATCCTCTTCGGGCACTCCTGGGGGGCCATGTACGCCACCATGTACGTCAATGCTTTTCCGCAACGGGTGAGTAAAGTGGTGCTGTGCGAACCGGCGGCCTTTACCAGCGACGACCTGCGCGATTTTTTCAAAAAAGCCTACCAGCCCGCATTTTTCGAAGAAACAACCAATGACCTGGCCTGGTCCGACGGCCTCATCTCGGCCGATGAACACGCCGTGCAGGACTACAAACGCGCGCTGGTAATCGAAAGCGTGTCTGACCACGAACAGAACAACCCCGCCCGGCCCGCGCCGCACTGGCGCTGGGGAGCAGTGGCGAGCATCTGGCTGCCACAGTCGCAAAAAGACTTCGACTGGACGACCCGCCTTGGCGAATTTCAGGGGAAAGCGCTGTTCATCGACGGCGAATGGGGCTCCGTGCATACCCTGGAACGGCAAAAAATGCTGGCTGCCCATTACCCCGACGCCACCGTGGTGACTGTCAATAACGCCGGCCACGATGTGTTGTATCAACAGTTCGAAACCTGCAAAAACCTCATTGTCAACTTTTTAAAATAAAAACCATGCGAACCTTATTTTTCCCAGCCCTCTTTTGCCTGCTGACGGCAAGCGCCTCCGCCCAGTTCGTCCATCCTTCTCGCCTTGCCACGCCCGGCCGCAACTTCGCCGGCGCCGCGCTGGGCCTCGACCTCGGCACCACGCTGAACCTCCGCTATGGTCATACTTTCCGGATAGCGGGTCAGCCGGTGCTGGCCGGCGGCGAACTGGGTTTTGTCGCCGGCAGCGACCAGTTCGACGACGGCAAGGCCGCGCTTTACCTGGGTACTTCATTGCGCGCTGCCCGCCATTGGCAGCTCCCGCTGACGATCGGGGCCGGAACGGTATTCAGCCGCAACAAACTTTTCCGGGGCAATACCCTCGAAGCATCCTTCGGCCTGCAGCCCGGCTACTACCGCAACAAGTGGTTTGCCGCCGCTGACCTGCAGTATCACCGCCTTCTGCTTACCCGCCTCCACCATACGGACTATTACCGGGAAGCCTACTACGAAGGGGCGAAAGACGGCTGGTTCCGGCAGTCGGGCGGGCGTTTTCAGGCCGGCTTTTGCGGAGGAATAAGCTTCGGGAAGCACGACCTGAACCTGAGGGCCGGCATGTCTTTGACGCATGATTTCAGCCCCGGCCTGTTACCTGCCTACGCCGTGCTGGAATATAATTTCTGGTTTTAATTAATCAGGGTGTGTGAGGGAAGACTTCTGCCGCTGCGGAAGTTTTCCCTTTCCACCATGCCGCCAGGCTCATGCCCGTTACCAAATCCCAGATGCCCCACCAGGCAGCAATCAGGGCCATACCGCCCAGACCGTCAAAAAACCTGAAAATCAGCAGGAGCCCCAGCGCCGTGTTGTGTACCCCCGATTCGAAGGCCAGCGTGCGGCAGTCGAGTTCGGGCAGGCGGATGGCGCGCCCCAGCCAGTAGCCGGTGCTCAGTCCGATGGCGTTGTGTACGGCCACAATCAGGAATGCAAAACCCAGGTAGGTGATCAGGTTGTCGAAATTGCCGAGCAGCGCCAGCAAGAGAATGGAGAAAAAGATCAGCAGCGCGATGCGTTGGACCCAGGGGCGGATGCGGGCCACGAAGCTGGAAAAGCGCCCGTTGAGCCACATGCCGAACAGCAACGGCGCCACGATCAGTTCGACAATGATCAACGCCATGTCGATAAACCTGATTTCGAACGATTTGCGCAGTTCTTCCGACCCTGGTACGTACTGCGACCAGAACAAAAAACCGCCCGGCGTCACCACCGTGGCCGACAGGATAATGATGGCGTTCAGTGTCACCGACAAGGCTACATTGGCCCGGGCGTGGTGCACCAGGAAGTTGGTCATATTGCCCGAAGGACACATGCTCACCAGCACCATGCCCAGGGCCATGCTCACTGGCGGCTGAAACACGCAGATGATGCCGAGCGTCAGCACCGGAAACAACAGATACTGCACCACGAGGCCCACCGCTACCGATTTGGGAAACAGTACCACCTTGCGAAAGTCGCCCGGCCGTACATCCAGCGCCACGCTGAACATCAGGAAAGCCATTGCCAGGTTGAGCACCCTCATCTGGTCGGGATTGAAATGCAGCCGCAGGTCGTCAACGTTCATCGTATATCGAAGTTGGATGTTTTGAGTTCAAAGTTCAGGCCCCGAATCCCGGCGGTCAACCTTTGTAATAAATGCGATAGATGGCGTTGGCAAAATCGTCGGACACCAGCATGGAGCCGTCGGGCAGCAGTTCGATATCGACGGGGCGGCCCCAGATTTTTTCTTCGGGTTGCAGCCAGCCTTCTGCGAAGGTTTCGTAGCCCAGGCTGTTGCCTTTGGCGTCGAGTTTGACAAGACTGACGCGGTAGCCGGTCTTGGTAGCGCGGTTCCAGGAGCCATGTTCGGCGATAAAAGCCTGATTTTTATAAGTTTTGGGAAACATTTTGCCCGTGTAAAACTCGACCCCCAGCGGCGCTACGTGCGGCCCCAGGTTTTGCGCCGGCGCTACAAATTCGGAGCAATTGCGTTTGCTGCCGAAATTGGGATCGGGAATCGTCCCCCCGTGGCAATACGGGTACCCGAAATGCTGTCCGTCGGCCGTGGCATGGTTGAGTTCGCAGGGCGGCAGGTCGTCGCCCAGCCAGTCGCGGCCGTTGTCGGTAAACCAGAGGTCTTTGGTTTCGGGGTGCCACGTAAATCCCACGGTATTGCGGATGCCCCGCTGCACGATCTCCGGCTGGGCGCCCGGCGTGCGCACGTCGAGCCGGGTGATGGTGCAGTATATCGGGTTTTCCGGCTCACAGATGTTGCAGGGAGCGCCGACCGGGACGTACAATTTGCCGTCGGGGCCGAAAGCGATGTATTTCCAGCCGTGGTGTTCGTCGGTCGGGTAGCCGTCGTACACGACGATGGCTGTCGGCTGGGCCATACGAATCGGGCGGTCCCGGGCCTGCACCATTGCGCTGACGTATTGTTCGATGTTGTCGTAGCGCAAGACGCGGTTGATCTCGGCGACGTACAGCGAGCCGTCGCGGAAAGCCACTCCGTTGGGCATATTCAGGTCGCGGGCAATGATAAATACCAGGTCGGCGCGATTGTCGTGGTTGGTGTCGCGCAGGGCGTACACGTTGCCGGCATCGCGGGTGCCTACGTACAGGGTACCTTCGGGGCTGCGGGTCATCGACCGTGGATTGTCCACATTTTCAGCAAACACGTCGATATGAAAACCCGGCGGGAGTTTGATCAGGTCAAGCGGCAGTTTGGTTGCCGGGGCGGCGGCCGGGGCGGCGGGCGGACTCGTGGCTGGCGGCTGGGCAGAATTGCAGGCTGTCAGCAGGAGTAAAACCGAAATCAGTAAACGGGCGGTCATGGCTTTATTTTTGGCGAAAAATGGGGATTTTTTTCTATCCCGCCGTTATCAATCCTTGATGCCGAAAGCGGTCCTGATTTCTTTGGCCGAGGCTTGCCGCAGCCAGGGTTTGCGGCGGGCGCCGTCGGACACGCTGTCGAGACAAAGCCGTTGGCGGGTTTTGTTCGCGCCGGCTTCACCCAAACCCGGCCAGACCGGCCAGATGACACTTTCTCCATTGGGCAAAAAGTCGTCCCATTCGCCAGTCGCCGACCAATAGACCCTGCCGGCGAGGGGCGTCTGGCCGGCAGGCAGGGCTTGCAGGAGGTCTTTTTCATCGATGTACAAGGCCCGGCCCTCCGACACGGCAATGCGGTCCATCTGGTAGGCAATGGTGGTGTTGTCCAAATATTCCCCCAACCGGATGCTGGCGATCACGTACGGCATAAAAAATTGTAAATCCTTGAATTGCATGTGGTGAAAAAGCAGATCCAGGTCGTCCAGCCCTTCCCAGCCCAGATCTGAATAACCGGGCAGGCGACCCATTTCCTGCACAATGGCGCGCAAATCGAGCGCATTGAGGCTGTCGGCGGCCCACATGACGGCGTCTTCAACCGTTACTTCCTCGGACCGTACCATCTGATCGCGTTCGGCCATGCGCCGTACTCGCGCGATGAGCTCGACGTCGGCGCCGGGTGGCAAGGGTCGAAACTGGGTCAGCCAACGGTCTGAATCCGTAATTCCGGCCGCTATTGCAGCGCTTTTAATCTGAATGGGCAGGTCTTGCCAGGCCAGTCCGCAGCTGGCCGCCGCCCGCAGAAAACAAGCCGCCGCATCGAGGCTGTCGTGCTGCAAGGCGATGTGCGAGGCAATGAGCAAATCGGCCAGGCCGTGGGTGTGAATGGCAAAGGCTCGCCGGTATTCGATCAGGCTGCTGTCGGGCCGGTCCTTATGCATATAGGCTTCTGCGCGAAATTTGTGCATGAAATAAGCGCAGCCATCCTGTGCGGAAGCGGCAAACGGCAGGAACAGAAAGCTCAGACAAAGTAAACGCATGGCTCTGGAACAGGTCGGTTACAAAAAAGAAGGCCGGATATTTTTTGCACAGACACAGCGAAGGGCTGCATTGTCGGCCTGGCGGCTGTGCAAAAACCATCTGGCGGGTTCGATCACCAGCGGATCAGCGCCGAACCCCAGGTAAAGCCCGAACCGAACGCCGCCAGGCACACCAGATCGCCTTCCTTGATCTTGCCGGCCTCCCAGGCCTCGCAGAGGGCAATCGGCACTGAAGCGGCGGTGGTATTGCCGAAGCGCTGGATGTTGTTCCACACCTGGTCGTCGCGCAGGCGCAGTATTTTTTGCACAAACTGGCTGATGCGCAGGTTGGCCTGGTGCGGGATGAGCATGTTGATGTCGGAAGCCTGGAGGCCTGCTTCATCCAGGGCTTCATGAATCACTTCGGGGAATTTTTGCACCGCCAGTTTGAATACGAACTGACCTTCCATGTTGGGGTAGTACTGACCCGTTTCGATCATGCGCGGAGTGATAAAAATTTCACCGTAGGTATCTTCGGGCGGGTAGCCGAAATCGACGGGTTCGTCCATCTTGTTGAAGTGATAGCCGCCGTGCGCGCCGGGGTTGATGAAGGCGAGTTTTTCGGCGTAGGTGCCGTCCGAGTGCAGTTTGGTGGTCAGGATGCCGCGATTCGGGTCGTCGGTGGGTTGAATGATGGCGGCGCCGGCGCCATCGCCGAAAATGACCGTCACGTTGCGGCCCCGGGTCGAAAAATCGAGACCCATAGAGTGCATTTCGGAGCCGACGACCAGTACGTTTTTGTACATCCCGGATTTGACGAACTGGTCGGCGATGCTCAGGGCATAGATAAAACCGGAACACTGGTTGCGAATGTCGAGCGCGCCCGCTTCCTGTTGGGTAATGCCCAGTTCGCGCTGCAGCAACACGCCGCAGCCGGGAAAATAATAGTCGGGGCTTAGCGTGGCAAAAATGATGAAATCGATGTCTGCGGGGGTGATGCCGGCGCGTTCGCAGGCGATGCGCGCCGCTGCTGCGCCCATGGTGGTGGTGGTTTCCCGGTGTTTTTTGCCGTAACGGCGTTGCTGGATGCCGGTGCGTTCCTGTATCCACTCGTCGGTGGTGTCCATTACTTTGGAAAGGTCGTCGTTGGTGACCACTTTTTCGGGAACGTAGTAGCCGATGCCGGCGATTTTGCTGCGCATGAAGAAAGGGTTGTGATTGGTTCAGACTGTCGTTACTTGAAACGAAAAGCGCCCCGGAAGGCAGGTTCAAAAGACCGACAAATTTGGCGAATATTTGTCAATGCCCTGAACTTGCGGGGGCGCGCAAAGTTCAAAATTCTTGCCGGGGCTGCCGAAAAGTTCCGTTTTTTGCCTTCCCTTTTGTTCCGAACCTTACCCTCATGGTTTTCGATATCCTCATTACCCTTTTTCTTGTGGCCCTCAACGGCTTTTTCGTGGCGGCCGAATTTGCCATTGTCAAGGTGCGGTATTCGCAGATCGAACTGCGCGCCCAGAAAGGCAACCGCCTGGCCGGCATTGCGCAAGGCATTCTCAACCGCCTCGACGCCTACCTTTCCGCCACCCAGCTGGGCATTACCCTGGCCAGCCTGGGCCTGGGCTGGATCGGCGAGCCGGTCGTATCCAAAATACTGCTGACCACCCTGCACGCCATCGGCATCGAAATGCCGGAAGACCTCGCGCACAGCATCGCCCTGCCCGTTTCATTTGCCCTCATCACCGTGCTGCATATCGTGTTTGGCGAGCTGGCGCCCAAATCGCTGGCCATCCGCAAGCCCGAAGAAACCACTCTGGCGGTGTCGCTGCCCATGCAGGCATTTTTTCTGGTGTTCAGACCCTTCATCTGGCTGCTCAACGGTTTGTCCAACCTCATCCTGCGCCTTATCGGCCTCGAACCCGCCGACGAACATGAGGCCCACAGCGCCGAAGAACTTCGCCTGCTGATGCGCGAAAGCCAGAAAAGCGGCGCTATCAAGGAAGACAACTTCCAGATCATCCAGAAGGCTTTCGATTTTTCGGAAATAACCGCCCAACAGGTGATGGTGCCCCGGGTCAGCATTTTTGCCCTCGAAGCCGACACCCCCCGCGACGAAATCCTGAAAGCCGTGATCGAAAACGGCTACTCCCGCATCCCCGTCTTCGAAGAAGACATCGACACGGTACTGGGCGTGGTGTATGCCAAGGATATCTTCCGCGCCAATGCACAGGAGGAAGACTGGTCGCTGCGCGGCCTCATGCGCCCCGTTCAATACGTGTACGCCACAACCCGCCTCAACCGCGTACTCAAGGAATTTCAACTGAAAAAAGCGCATATCGGCATCGTAATCGACGAATACGGCGGCACCGAGGGCCTGATCGCCATGGAAGATATTCTGGAAGAACTGGTGGGTGAAATTCAGGACGAATATGATGACGAACCGCTGCCGGTGACAAAACACGAAACTGAAGGCGTGTACATCGTCAATGGCATCGCGCCACTGCACGATGTGAACAACTTTCTGCCCGTGCCCTTTCCCGAAAGCCGCCAGTACAACACCCTCAACGGATTGGTACTCAACCGCTTCGGCCGAATACCGAGCAACGACGGCCCTTTCCACGTGCCACCTTACGAAGTCAGCGTGCTCGAACGCCGTCAGAATATTCTTACTTCATTGAAAGTCAAACTGATAGAAGAAGAAAGCGCCGCCTGACAAGCGCCGGCTCAATGCCGCCCAGGCCCCTTGAGCGCCGCCGCGGTTTGCAGACGGGCGCCCTGGTTGACGAGCCAGACGCCGGCCAGCGTCAGGCTCATGCCGACCAACTCCCAGACCGAGAGGTGCTCGTGGAGCCACATCCAGCCGAACAGAATGGCCACGATCGGATTGATGTAGGTGTAGAGCGATGATACCGTCGCGCTCAGGTGTTTCAGCGCGTACATGTACAGGGTAAAAGCCAGTGCCGAACCGAACAGCACCAGGTACAGCAGGGCTGACCAGCCTTCGATGCTGTGGTGTATGACGTGGGTTTTGTCGAAAAACAAACTGAGCAGCCCGCCGCCCAGCCCGCCCGCGGTGATCTGCAATCCCGCATTGAGCATGGGCGATACCCCCGGCGCATTCCAGCGTTTGGCCATCACGGTGCCCAGCGACCAGGTGAAGCAGGACCCGAAACAACCGAGGATGCCGAGCAGGTAGTCGGTTTGAAAAAAATTCTCCCATCCTTCGCTGAAAATGAATACAATGCCGCCGAAACCCAGCAAAATACCGGCCAGCATGCGGCCGTTGGGGCGCTCGGCCTGTCCCCAAAAAAGGTTGATCAACAACACCACGATGGGCGTGAGCGACCCGATGATGGAAGCCAGCCCGGAAGGCACGTGCTGCATGCCCCAGGTGATAAAACCGTTGCCGCCGGTGATGGTGCACAGGCCGGTGATACACTGGCGAGCGAGGTATTTTCGGTCGGGGACAATCAGTTTGCCGGCGGCCAGCGCGATGCCGAGCAGCATCAGGCCGGCAGCAGTTTGCCGCATAAAAACCAGCATGTAGGGCGGAAAATCGCGTATGGCCAGTTTGATAGCCGTGTAGGTGGTGCCCCAGATCAGGCAAATGGCAGCAAGGGAAAGGTAGGCGCGAGTATGCATGGGAGGGAGGGTAGTTCGAACCGGTCGCGGGGCTGTCGTGCGGTTTTTTCAAACAAAAGGCACGACGATGCTCCAACGCCGGAAGGGGGCAAAAAGGTTCAGTCGCGGCGGCGCCAAATCATTTGGAAATCATTCATCACGAACCCGGAGCCGATTTCAATGTCGAGACATTGCTCGATGACAAAGCCGGTTTTGAAGTAAAAATTGATGCTTTTGTAGTTCTGACGGTTTACCGTCAGCCTTATTTCGCGCGCTTCGGGCAGCAGGGCGAGCAAAGCGCCGAAAGCGGCATGTCCCAGGCCCCTGCCGCGCTGCCCGTTGTCGAGGTAAAATTTGTGGATGAAATATTGCCCCGGCCCTTTTTCACTCACCGCGATAAAGCCGATCGGGGCGCTGCCGCCGTCGGCGACGAGCAGGAACTCCTGGCCCTCCGCCATCTGCCGCGCCAGGGCTTCGGCGCTGTAGTTGAGGTCGAGCATGTATTCCACCTGCGCGGCCCCGATGATGTCGGGGTAGTGCTCCCGCCAGATACGGTGGGCAAGATCGCGGATCGCCGGGATGTCGTCGGGCGAGGCGAGCTGCAAGCGGAGGGCTGGTTCGGACACGAAGGGATGTTTGACCGTTATGCGGACCTATTTTTTCTCCTGGTCGCGGGCGTTGAGGAGCTGGAGCACTTCGTTGGTGATGTCGAGGCTGTCGTTGGCCAGCAGGATCTGGCCGCCGCGCGAATAGCTCAGGATGTAATCGTAGCCGATTTTATCCGAGAGGGTTTTGAGTTTGGTTTCGAGGTCGGCGTAGATGTCCTTGAAGGCTTTTTCCTGTTCGTCGGCCAGTTGTTTTTCGAGTCGTTCGGCTTCTTCCGCGATTTTATCGCGGCGCTGGAGCAGGGCGGCCTGTTCTTTTTCGGCGTCGGCCTGGGTCATGTTGCCCTGGGCAAAACGCTCCTGTAGGCTGTTCATATCGCGCAGGAAGGCATCCTGTTTGGCGGCCATCGATTTCTGGGCGTTTTCCATACGCTGCTTGATGGCGGCTTTTTTCTCTTTCAGCCATTCGTATTTGGCGTCGAGGGTATCGCCGTTGACGTATGCGATGCGTACGCCGCCTTCGGCGGAAGGGGGCGGCACGATGGCCACCGGGCCGCTGTCGGCTTTTTTACCGGAAAAATGCAGGTAGTACAAATGAGCCATGCCCAGCAGGGCGACGATGCTTAAAACAAGCGGGAGGTTCTTCATTGCGAAATAGAATGTTTACCGTTCAAGCCCTTTTTATCAAAGGCGGGGCAAAGGTAAGAAACAGTTTCAAAACCCCTCGACGAGCCGCTAAACGCCATGTTTTGAACGGCTTGCAAGAGAAGACCCCACGCTATTCTTCCTTGCCAGGGTGTTGCACCTGCTCCCATTTCAGCCCTATGATCTCTTCGAGCCTGAGTTTGGCCACTTGCAGGTCGGCCGCCGCGCGAATGCGCGCCTCCTGGGCCTGGTAGTAGGCGCTGGAAGCGGTGCTGTAATCTTCGAAGGTTTTTTCGTCGGTTTTGTACAGCTGCTGAATGAGCACGAAGTTGTTGTACGTCTCCTGCTCCACGAGCGTGCGGGTTTTCAGAATGTCTTTGGCCAGCCGGAACTGGGTGTAGCGGGTGAGGGTCTCGGCCCGTACGGCCAGCATCTGGGCGTTGACTTTTTGTTCGGCGATTTCGATGTCGCGGCGCCCGATGCGGTTTTTGTCTTTCTGGCTGAGGATGTTGAACAGATTCAGCGTCAGGCCGATGTTGTAACGCGGGAAAAAGACGTTGCCGAAGGTATCGACGGCGCGGAGGTTGGCTTCGTTGAAGTTGAAACTGGCCTGCACGTCGCGCATCCATTCCTTGCGGATGTTGCCGGCTTTGTCGCGGGCGTTTTTTACGTCTTCGAGCGCAATGGCGCTGGCCGGATTGTTTTGCCAGGCCAGTTGGACGAGGTATTCCGAAAAATCGCGGGCCTTGGTGTCGAGCGGCTGCACGATATTTTCATAATTGGTCTGCTGCGCAGTGGCTGCGCAGGCAAACAGGAGGAAGCAAAGGGTCAGATTTTTCATCATAAAAGAGGGTTATGGTGTGCAAAGCTCCGGGTTTATGCCGCGCCGGAGCCCTCTTTGGAAAAAGCAGGGTCGAAGTTTTTCAGGGTGACGAGTATGGCGAGAAATACGTTGTAGATCACGTTCATCGGCAACTGCAGGATGGCCTCCTGCACATAACAGGCCACTGCCAGCATAAAGCACCAGCTGGTGATGCCTGCGTACACGGCCTTGATCAGCGGGTCGCGGCAACGGACAAAGTAGTACAGGCCGGTGCGCAGTACAAAATAGTGCAACAGGGTGTAGAGGATCAGTCCGATCCAGCCCAGTTCCACCCCCATGCGCACGAAACTCGAATCATGCGGAAAATCAGACAGTTCGCTGTCGGGATTGAAGCGTTTGCCCCACACCCCGCAGCTGCCCAGCCCGCCCCCGAACGGATGGCTCTGTATAAAAGGCTGAATTTTCTTCTGGTTCTCGAGGCGCAGGTTCATCGAGTCGTCCTTGCCGGGTTTAAATGCCGACTGAATGCGGTAAATGACCCCGCTGCTGGTCGATTTCATCACGAAACCCGCCCCCAAAACCATAAAAACTGCGGAAATGAGCAACACCTTGCGGTTCAGAATCAGTCCTGCGTAAAATACTGCCCCGAGCGGCAGCAGGGCGAAAGCCGTGCGGGTGCCCGTGTAAGCCATGACCCACACGCTGCACAGGAGCATCAGCCCGAGCAGGGCTTTTTGCCAGCTGCGCGTGCCGCCGATGAGCAGCGCCAGACAAAGCACGGCAAAGCAGGCCATCAGGATGCCGAAAGTGGTGGGATCGTAACAAAAAGAAGGGATGCGCATCATGCCCCATTGGTAATACAACTGAAAACGCTCGGGGTCGGCCATCACCCAGGCCGTTTCGGCAGCGCTGAAGCCCAGAAATTGCTGCTTAAGACCGTACAGGGCCGAGGCAAAACAGATCGCGATGATGAGTTTCAGGATGTTCAGAATGCCCGCCTTGCTGTTGCGAAACGCATAGGCGCCGATGAAAAACACCACCTGCTGAATGGCAACGCTCCGCACCGTGTACAGCCACGCCATTTTGGACTCGGCCCAGGGATTAAGCACTTGTAAAACGTTGTAATACAGCCAGATCATCACCATGTAACTCAGCGGAAAACGCAGAAATGACCAGTCGCGTTCCTTGATTTGCCGCAGTAAAATACCCACCGCGCTGATCAGAATCAGGAGGTCGAGCACCGTGCCGATGGGCGCCCCCGTGTATTTGGCGCCGAACACGACCATCAGCGCCACGATCAGCATCATGCCGATGGCAAAAGTGATGTTGACCAGACAGAATGCGGCCAGCGGCAAGCCTACCAGCACGAGAAACAACACCACGCCTATTTTCAGATCGAGCGTCGCCAGCAGGTACGACACCGGCAGGGTGGCCAGCAGCAGCAGCCCCAGACCAAGCGGGTTGTTGAATTTTTGAAACCACAACTGCGCCCCCAGCCAGCGCCGAATGCGCGCGGCCCAGCCGGTATTGTCGGCAAAAGATTCGCCCTGATGCAGCGATTTGGACATGGCTTTTACAAAATCAGGACTTTTAAAAAAATGCCCAGCAGCGTCAGAATAATCCCGACATGCATCAGGGTTTCGATGAAACGCTGGTAGCGTGTGAGTGCTATTTTGGGTTCTTTCATGGCGTCGATGCCTTGTTTTGCTCTAATGAAACCTGTTCCACCAGTCGGTGCAATTCCCTGATGCGGGCTTCCCAGGTATTGGATTGCGCTACCGCCGCGCGTTGCGCTTCGCGCTGCGGATTGTTTTCCGCAAAAGCCCGGTCGATAAGACGAACAAAGTCGTCCGAAGTCTCCGCCAGGTAAATGACCTCCGCAAAACTGCGAATATCGTCGGAAAAAGCGGTAGAAACCACGGGTTTGCCCGCGGCGAGGTATTCATTGATTTTTAAAGGATAAATGCTGCGGGTCAGCGTGTTGCAGCGAAAAGGGATCAGCGCCACGTCCATGTGCTGCAGCAGGGGCGGCAGGTCCTGCAAGGGGCGCGGGCCGGCCCACACGACGTTCGGCTGGTGGTCGAGCCCCAGGGCCCGGGGTTCCGGGCTGTTGACCGGGCCGACCAGCAGAAAGGTTTTGTCGGGATGCGCCTTTGCGGCGGCCAGCAGCAGTTGGTAGTCGATCCGCAGTTCGTCGAGGTTGCCGATAAAGCCGATGACAGGCCCGGGGCGGCCCTCGAGTTCGGCCGGGCGCGGGAATTTTTCGTTGCGCACCCGCTCAAAAACGCTGTTGTCGGCCGCATTGAAATAGGTAGCGATCCGCCGGGCAAATGGCTTTTTGAGCTGGTAAAGGTTGGTCGAAGTCACCAGCGTCAGGTCGGCCCGGGCGGCTGCCTGGTTTTCGAGTGCGGCGCCGTGGCGGGCGGTGTAGGCGTTTTGGGTAATGTCGTCGATGCAGTGGTAGATGGAGCAGCGAATCCCCGTCTCGCGCGGCAGCCAGCCCGCGAAAAACGGGTCGTAACAATTGATAAAAACAACATCGCGGGCGCCTTCATCGCGCAGCAGGCGGCGGATGCAGCGCAGCACAATGCGGTTGTTGAGGCGTTGAAAAAAATTGTAAAGGCGGCCTGGCGGCAGCCAGTTGATCGGCAGGGTGAGGGGTGGGGTAGCGGCCAGAAAATTGCGGGGGATGCTGTCGAGCGTTTCGTAGCAAGGCCGGCCGCTCAGCAAGCGCGGAAGGCGTTTGCGAAGTGCCGGGTCGCCGGCGAGCCAGCCTTTCAGGGCGTCTTTCCACGAGTACGGGTGGTTGACGTAAAACACGCGGTGCGTCTGCGCCAGTTCGCGGGCCATGCTCAGCGAGATGGAAGAATAGGCGTTGTCGGTGCGAAAAAGGGTGAAAAAAAGAAAGTCTGACATGCCGTTTTTACAGGCTTGGAAAGTAATGATATTATTTATTGGCCCCGGCCAACATCCTGTTTTTCAGCACATCAACCCCCATGCGATAAAATGCCGGCACATGGGTAAATGCCCTCCACCAGCGCACCCCGTAGTCGCGCGCGAGCCGGTATTGTTGCAATGCAAAACTGACTGCGTACCCGCACAGGGTTGCCCAGGCTGCCCCCATTAGCCCGAGCCGGGCCACGAACAGGTAGCTGAGCCCGAGGTTCAACACGGCCGTGAACAGGGTGTAGGCAAAGTTGAGCGCCGGCCGCCCTGTAGCGTCGAGTACGGTGCCGCATTGCACGGCAAAGGGTAAAAACAACCCGAAAAAGGCCGTGAGCCGCAGCACATTGGCCGATTCGGCGTAAGCCGAGCCGGCAAACAGCCAGATGATCGGTTGTGCAAACAACACCGACAGAACGACAAAAGGCAGGATCAGCGCCAGTACCGCCCCGACGCTGCGTTCGTACAGGCGGCGGACGCCTTCGGGGCCTTCGGTGTCCATCTTGCGGGCGCTTTGCGGAAACACGATCGCGGCAATGCTGAAGGAGGGCGTTTCGATCATTTGCGTGATCTTGCCCGCCGCATCATAGGCCGCGAAAGCCGCCGGCCCCAGCATGCTGCCCAGGGTCAGTTTGTCGATGTTTTTGTAAAACATGGTGCTCAGGTTGGTGCCCAGCACGTATTTGCCAAACGACAAAAGCGTTTTAATCCATTGAAAATCAAGAACATTGCGCCATTTTAAAAATGGCCGTGCATACCAGGCCGACACCAGTGCGCCCACTGCCGCGCCAGCGAGCATGGACCAGGCCATTTCGCGCAGATCGAGCGGCCGGTGGCTCAGCCAGCAATACGAGATCCAGCCGAACAGCGACCCGCGAAAGAAAAAGGTGCTCCAGAAAATGCCGCGAAACTCGAAATTGGCTTGCTGAATGAAGTTGAAATGGTAAAAACCGGCCATCAGCAGGTTGGTGACGAAATAAACGGGCAGCACCTCGGCCAATTGGGGCGACTGGTAGGTGGCCGCCAGCCAGGGAATGCCGACCCAGAGCAGCAGGTTGCTGAGCAGGGAAAAAACCAGGCTGATCAACAGGGCCGCATTGCTGATGGCAACGTACGCCGGGGCGTCGCTTCGGTGCAGGATGAGGTAGCGTACCATGCCGTTCTGGATCAGGCCGCTGCGGCCCATTTCGAGAAAGTAGGTAATGAGCAGATACACGCCCCAGGCCGTGAAATCGGCCTTGTCGAGCCCCCGGAACAGCATCATGGCCGTACCCAGCGCGAAAAGAAGTCCGACGCTTTTTTCCATCAGCGTCAGCAGGCCCGAGCGCAGCCAAAAACGGCGTTCATGGGCTGAATCGTGTAAATCGGTCATGGTATTAAAGTCGAACGGGATGGTCGGAATTTCATCCGTTCAAAAAAGGTGCCGGAAAAAACCCGCGCCAAATGTCGCTCTTCGCCGCGAATGTGACCGACGCTTTCTACATTTGTCAAAACGAAAACAATCTCGCGCTGACCGCCCCCCGCCTCATGCGTCCTGAATTACTCTTCTTGCGGTATTGCCTTACCGGCTTTCTGGCCGTTGTGCTGCTGTTGACGCAGGGCTGCGAGACGACGTTTTCGAACGCCGCCACCGGGGCCGAAGCCGAACCTGAAAGGCTCGTCGTTGACACTTCCACCCACAAAACGCCGCCTCTTCCGCCGCGCAAGGTGCGCAACTCGGTGCTCGTGCTGGCCAGGCCCGACACCCTGCCGGTCATCCCGTTCAATACTGCCATGTTCGCGGCGTTGGAAGAACAATATGATTACCTCAAACGACCCGACGTGCCGCGTATCCCTGTGCCCGGTATCAGTAAAAAAGAAATGCAGCAAACGCTCCTGCTGCTTCAGTCGGTGCAATTTGTGCCGCCGTTTTTGCTGCCCGAGCACTTCGACTTTTACCGCGTCAACACCGATCTCAAAAGCGACCGGGTAAGGGTCACGGGGTATTACACGCCCGTCGTCAAGGCAAGCCGGACCCGCGGCGGCCCCTATCAGTATCCCCTGCTTCGCAAACCCAACGGCGACCCCAGCCTGCCCACCGCCGCCGCCATCGAAGCCGGCGCCCTCGACAACAGCGGCCTGGCCCTGGCCTGGCTCAGCAGCCGGAAAGCGGTGCGCAATGCCCAGTTGCAGGGCTCCTGCATGGTCGAATTTGCCGACGGCTCCCGCGAATACCTGGGCTTCGGCGGCTCTGCGCCGGGAGCCGACGGTTCCTATGTGTTTTTCCAGAAAATAGACGAAACAAGGGTGCTCGGCGCCGGCTTTTTCCCGCTTACCCCGGGCTATTCCATCGCAGTCGATACGCGCTACATCCCGCTCGGCGCTACCCTGATGGCCGAATTGCCCGACCTCGACCGCGCAGGCCGCCTCAAAGGCTATACCTACCGATACGTGTTTGCGCAGGACCGCGGCGGCGCCATCCTTACCACCAAACGCATCGACCTCTATTGCGGTATCGGCGACGAAGCGCTCGCCGAAGCCCGCCGTATCAATCAGTACGGCCGCCTCTGGCTTATGCTGCCCAAGCGTTAGGCAGGGGGGCATTTTCACACATTGAAAAGCGGCACAAGTCTAGCCGGATTGTGCCAGCAGCCATTCCCGCTCGGTCAGTACTGGCTCGTTTTCTATTTGTTGCCGGAGCTGTGCAATCATGGCGGTGTTGTTGAGATTGACCTGAAGCAACTGCTGGGTATAGCGCACGATGTTGAGGTAATTGGTGCGGTGGTAGCCGATGGCTGCCTGGCGGCGGATATAGGTTTTCATGCTGGCCAGGTGGCTTTCCAGCAGGTCGTATTCGCCCAGTTCGTAAAAGATTTTGAGTTGAAGGGTTTTGGCAATAAGGTTGTTGATCAGGTCTTTGTAATCGGCGCGCTGGAGGTGGAGCAGGGCAGTTTTGTAGTCGCGACGCGTGTAGGCCACCCGGGCCAGGTTGAGGCTGTACGTGACGTCGCGGTACTTTTTCTCCACAAAATTGCGGTAGCGGTGAATGAAATCTTCCGCCCAGCTGGTTTCGCCGGCGCGCAGGGCCGCCGCCACGATATTGTTGAAAGCGAAGCGTGACAACAGGCCGTTTTCGAGCAACAGGTCCAGTTCAAGCGCGCTTTTGTACAGGTCGAGGGTTTCCTGAAAATAGGGCTGCACCAGTTCGTTGCATTTTTTAATGCCGAAATTGAGGGCGAACAGGTACAAAATCCGCAACTCGTCCTGCGGAAATGCGGCCGCATGCGCCAGCAGTTTTTCCTTGAAGATAAAAAAGTGCTGCTCGTCGGCCGGGTCGGTCAGAAAGCGGTAGCAATGGTAGTACAGGGCCAGGGCGGGGATGTCGAGCCGTTGCCCCGATTGCACATAGTCGAGCACGGCATCGAGCAGTTCGAAGCGGTAGTCGGTTTTGAAAACAGCCTGATGCGACAGCGAGAAACATACGTGGCGCAGTTTGCGGGCGGCAAATTCGGCGTCGAGCAGGTCCGACATTTCCTGCAGGTTGAAGTGTTCGGTGCGTTTGGACGCGGTGGCAAACTGGTATTGTTCCCACTCGATGAGGTTGAGGTCGTGGTAAAACTCGGCATGTCGGAAGGGTTGCCTTTCGCGGGCGCTGCGGGCTTCCCGAAGGCTGATCTGGAAATGTTTGGGCAGGTTGCGTTTGCGATAGGCGGCGGCCAGGCGGATTTTGGCGCGGTCGAAGTCGCGAAATTTCTCCTGATACATCCAGAAATGTTCGAGCAGGCCGAGCAATTCGCTGTTGGCCAGCCGCATGCGCTGGTCGTCGTAGGCTTGTCCGGGCCAGATCCGTTCGAAAGCCGCCGTTCCATTGGGCGCGCGCCGTGCGTCGTGGCATTCGCAGAGGTATTCGAACAAGGCCACCGGCTGCGCTTTCTGATTAAAAAAAGGCGAGCGCACAAACTTGCCGAACTCGCGGCGTTCGGGTTTGCCAAGGGTGGCGAAGGCCTCGTAAAGCAGGGTTTTTTCCATGGGTCAAACCAATTTGTCGTGCCGGAAAGCCGAAGCGAATGTCAGCCGGCCTTCCTGTTGCGGCCGAAGGGCTCTTTTTCAAAGACGCAACAAAGCAAGGTTTCGTCGATTCAAAATACAAATATTTTTTTAAAAAATTTATAATCAATAAATTGCATAAAAATTGAATTGTATTTTTAGGTACAAATTCTGAAAAATGTCTTTGTTGCTTCGGGCCGCGAACCGGAGTTTTGCCCTGTCTTTGAGCGTATTCGGGAATTATTCGAGGAGGTAAAAACCGATTGTTTGATCCGCTGCGGCCCGGCCTGCCGGCGGCCTCAACAGGTGCGTTTTTGCCGCTGACAGAAAAACCGGACATGGTCTTTCCCGTGAACAAAAGCCTTTTTCGTTATGAAAAGAATTCAACTTATGCTGCTTGCCTGCTTCTGCCTGCTGGCTTTCCGCCAGGCAGCCCGGGCCCAATGTACCGTCGATGCCGGTACCATTCAGTCGTATTCCGCTTCGCTTTGCGGCCAGGAGGATATTATTTTGATCCTCAACAACGACGCTTCGCTCGATGCCGACGATGTACGCCAGGTTGTGGTGTTTACGGGCGCCGACCCGTTGAGCGGCACCATTCTGGCCGTGAGCCCGTCGGGGATGTTCCCAACGGTCAGTTTCCCCTATAACCCTGTTTTTGCTGCCAATTCGCCCCTGCAAGTTGCGCCGATCGCCGGCAACAACGACGGCACGGGTTCGGTTGACCTCAACGACGCCTGCCTTTCGGTCGGCCCGGCCGTGACGGTCACGTACCACGACCTGCCCCAGGTGAGTATCACGCCCGAGGAAGCCGTGCTGAGCTGTGCCAACCCTTTCGTGGTGCTGACGGCGTCCAGCCCTTCGAGTGGCGCGATTTTTTCCTGGTCCGGCCCCAACAACTTTACGAGCGTACTGCCCCAGCCGAACATCAGCTGGCCCGGCCAGTATTGCGTCACGGTGGTGGACCAAAACGGCTGCACGGCACAGGATTGTGCCGTGGTGACGGAAAATATTCAGGCGCCGGCCTTTTCCTGGGACACGCCCGGCGTGCTTTCCTGCGATAACCCAAGCGTCACGTTGTCGGCAACGATCCCTCCGTTTTCCGGCTACGCGGTGCTGTGGACCGGCCCGGGCGGGTTCAGTTCCACTGAACTCAACCCGGAAGTCAATGTGCCCGGCACTTATTTGTTGAAGGTGACTGATACGGTGAGCGAATGTTACAGCAGCGCCGCGGTGAGTGTTTTTTCAGAAAACCTGGCGACCATCGGCACCAGTATCAGCTGCGGCGACGATACCCTGTGGCTGAATATCTTCACGCCGGTCGGTTTCGAGGCGCCGATAACCTACCTGTGGAGCGATGGCAACACCGACAGCCAATACCCCCTGCTCGGCCAACCGCCCGCCGACCTTTGCGTGACGATCACCGATGCTACCGGCTGCCAGGCCGTTAACTGCCTTTCCAGTATCACAATCGTATTGCCTACGCCGCTTACCGCCGAATGGTCGCCCCAGCAGATCAGTTGCGATCAGCAGGTCTGGCATGTTTTGCCCTGGGGAGGCACACCGCCCTACCTCTACATCCCGAAAGTGAACGGCACGCCGGTGCCCCCGACGGGCAATCTCGTTATCGCCACCTATTCGGCCGTGTACAGTATGACGATCGTGGACGCAGCGGGCTGCTCGGTCACGAAAGACACCTTCATCGAGGTGGCTACCGACCAGTGTGTGGCCATCAACGGGCGTATTTTTCGCGACAATGATGAAGACTGTGCCTCCGATCCCGGCGAACAGGGGCTGGCCGGCTGGCTGGTGTCGGCTACCGATGGCAACAACACGTACTATGCCACTACCGATGCGAACGGCAATTACGGGATGTCGGCCTTTCCCGGCAGTATCGTGGTCAGTATTCATGCACCCGATTCGACGGTCTGGCAGCCCTGTTCCTGGTCGGTCGATATAGGATCGCAGGGCGCCGGAAGTACCCAGATGGTTGATTTTCCAGTGAAGGCGCTGGTCGATTGTCCCGTTATGGATGTGAGCCTGGGTACGGCGATTTTGCGCCGCTGCTTTGATAACAACTATTACCACGTCAATTATTGCAACCAGGGCACCGTGACCGCTACCGATGCCTGGGTCGATATCACCCTCGATTCGTACCTGAGCCTGATTTCCGCGACCTATCCTTTTTCCGACCTGGGCAATAACGTGTACCGTTTCCAACTGGGCGATGTGGCTTCGGGCGAATGCGGCGATTTCAGCGTACGTGTCGAGGTGAGCTGCGATGCCGTGCTCGGTCAAACGCACTGCTCCGAGGCCCATATCTACCCCGATTCGATTTGCGCGCCAAATGTCAACTGGAATGGCGCCAGCGTGTCGGTGATCGCCGAATGCGACCAGGATTCGGTCAAATTCAAAGTGCGCAACGTCGGTACGGCCAATATGAGCGTACCGCTGGACTACGTGGTGATCGAAGACGCCATTATGTACCTGGAAATTCATTCTCCGCCGCTCGCTGTCGGCGACGAATACCCGGTCAGCTTCCCGGCCAACGGCGCTACCTGGCGCCTTATTGCCAACCAGGAGCCCAATCACCCGACGGCGCCTGCCCAGCCCACGGCCTGGGTGGAAGGCTGTACGGTTGGCGGAAGCGGCTCGTTTTCAACGGGTTTTGTGCAACTATTCTCCGACGGCGATGCCTCTCCCTGGCTGGATGTGGATTGCACTGCGAACGTCGGCGCTTTCGATCCCAACGACAAACAGGGCTTCCCCATCGGCTATGGCGCGGCACACTACATCAAACCTGGCACCCCGCTCGAATACATGATTCGCTTCCAGAACACCGGCACCGATACGGCCTTCAATATCGTGGTGCGCGACACCCTGTCGGCCTGGCTTGATCCTGCTACGGTGACGCCCGGCGCCAGCAGCCATCCGTATCGCTACGAAATATACGGGCCTGGCGTTTTGCGGTTTACGTTCGAAAACATCATGCTGCCCGACAGCAACGTGAACGAACCGGCTTCGCACGGCTTTGTCCGATTCGGCGTGTCGCCGCGCGCCGACGTGCCGCTCGAAACCGACATTTACAACAAGGCGGGCATCTACTTCGACTACAACTTGCCGGTCATCACCAACACAACCTGGCACCGCATCGGCGAAAACTTTACGATAATCGGCTGGCGCCCCGCGCAACCCGGCATCGATCTGCTCATCGCTCCGCATCCGATGAACAATGAAGCCCGGATCGAAATCACGGGCCTGCCCGTCGGCGCGCCCCTTACCATGCGCCTGTTCGACCTCAACGGCCGTCTGGTGCGGCAGGAAAAAACCGCTGCCCCTGCTTTCACGCTGCGTCGCGACGGACTGCCGGGCGGCATGTATCTCCTCGAAATTCAATCCTCCGACGGTTTGGCGGGTTATGCGCGGGTGGTGGTGACAGATTGATGGATGAGGATGGATAAACAGCTTTTGTCAACCCTCATCTACACTGAAAAAAATGCGTTGAGACGCAGAATCCGACGGACGGTCGCGGGGGAGCCCGCGGCCGTTTTTTTTGTCGGGAAAATTTTTTTGAAAAAAAATACAAACGCTGGCAGCGTTCGGCAACCTGCGGGCGTTTTCCCCACGTCTCATTACCGGCGTGGGTCAAAAGCGACCCGCGGAAACAATTACCAACCGATCTGTTTTTCAATGACTGCCACTCTTTCCTACACACTCGTGCTGGCGCTGGTGTACCTCGGCCGCAAAGCCTGGTCGCCCAAGACCCAGCAAGCATGACGCCAACCTTAGCCGTTGGCTACCACAGCCTTAACCACTCAAAAAAGCGCCTCGTACCCGTATAAAGGGTACGAGGCGCTTTCATTTTTGCCCGCTTGCTTCCCGCTTTTTTAGCCATTTCAAGGCCTCGCGGCGAGTGAGGGGCGGCAGAATTTCCTGTTCGACAAACGCGCGCACCGCTGCCGCATCGGTTTTGGAATATTCGCGCAGCGCCCAGCCCGCGCCTTTTTGTAAAAAAAATGCTTTCGAGCCCGACACGCGGCGCACCAAACCGAAAAGCAGCCCGGCGTCGGTTTTGTCGCGGTACAGCAACTGAAACAGCAGGCAGACCCTTTGCAGCCACATTTCTCCGCTGTCCATCCAGCGGGCGACCGTCGGCTCGATCAGCATCGGGTAGCGCCGAAAATGCAGGCCCACAAGTTTGGACAGCCAGTCAACCGTGTCCCACCACGACTGGGTCAAAATCATTTCCTCCAGCAGGTCGATGGCCTCGGCCGGCAGTTTGGGCAAGGCTTTCTGACAGGTTTCGATGGCGAAATACTGAATTTCGCGGTGGTCGTCGGCAAAACAGAGTCGCACCAGCCGTGTCAGCTCGTCGCCTTGCGGCAAGCCGTGAAGGTGGTGCAATTGCCGGGTAAGCGCCATCCATGCAGGCATTTTCAGGCCGAAATAATCAAACTGATTGCGCATGTAGGCCATCTGGAATTGCGCTACCATCGGGTCGCCGTGCTCGCGAAACGAGTCGCACACAGTCCGGTAATATTGTTCGGCGTTCAGGCTCACGGTTTCAAGTTCAAGTTCAAATTACAAGTTCAAAGTTACAAGTTCGAGGCAGTTCGGAGCCGGATTTTGGGGCAAACTTGGGGTCTTCGGGTATCATGCCTTGCTGCGAGCCAGGCACTTGAAACGTTGAACTTGAAACCCTGAACACTAGTGAACTACCGAGATTTTGAGGCTTCGGGTGCCGTTTTCGCCCTGCATTTGAACGCTGTACAATCCGTTGGGCAAATCATTGACCCGCACTTCGGTTTGCTGCGGCCCGTCAGGGCGAATGATTTTGACCAGGCGGCCGTCGGCGCTGACGAGGCGGATGGATTGCGGCGTCCAGTCGCCGTATTGCAGCGTAAAGGTCTGCGCGGCCGGGTTGGGAAACACTTTGGCGCTGTTGATCGACGGTGCAAACACGCCGGACGCAGCACAGAGATCGACAAAGCCGCTGTTGTAGGCGCTGCGGGCTTTTTGAATGTCGGCAAATGTGCTGCCCAGTCCGCAAGGCAGGTCGGCATTGGGGTGCACCATCCAGGAGACGACATATTCGTCGATCTGTCCGGGCCAGATTTTACCATAATCCTCGATGATCGAGCCCGGCCGAACGATACCAAGGCAACGGACGTCGCCCATGGGCAGGTTGGCGGTGCACATGCTCCATCCGGAGGGGTCGGAGGGGTTGTCGGGGAAAATAAAATCGGTTGCTGCGCCGCCCGACTGGTAGCCGTTGCCGCCTTCGACCAGCGGCGATTCGTCGCGCCAGTGGCCGCTCAGGTAGTTGTAGTACTCCGGCGTGAAATTGGGGTCGGTGGTGCCGCTCGGCCAGGTGCCAACGGCAGGGTTGTTGATGCCGATAAATTTCTCCATAGGCTGGCTGAGGAAGGCGACCGACTGCACCGGCGGATTGTCGCCAAAACTCGAAGGGCCGGAACAATTACTGCCTGGGCTGCCGTCGAGGGCATCCGTGTTGTAGGCGAAAAAGGCGTCGAGCGAGGGGTTGCAGCCGTAGTAATCATCGGCGTAGCAGCCGATGTCCGGATCGACGAAGAAGCCCACGAAACAGGAGTCGAGGGCCTCGGTGCCTCGGTAAATCACCTTGTGGGCCGTAAAAACCGCATTGTCAAGCGCCTGATTGCCGGGGCAGTTGAAGGCCCAGGAGCTCAGCTGTACCTCGATGTTGAGGCCGGGCGCACCCGATTGGGCATGTGGATTGCCCGCTCCTTCGTCGTTGAACACGCACCAGACGATCTCGTCGGCAACAAAAGGCAACAGACCGCGCAAGGTGACGGCCGGATAGTCGCCAGCCAGCGGGTTGTAAACGTTGTCGTCGTTGGCATCGTAGAAGCCCGCCAGCTGATTGGCGCTGGATGCAGGCAGATCGAAGCCCCAAACGGACGAAAAGTAGGGGTTGCCGTGGGCAGGCCAGCCCATGATCGAGGGGTATTGTGCAAGGGCAGCGCCCGGATTGCTCACCAGATTGGGCAGGTCGGCCTGAAAGGCGGTAATCTGGGCAGAGGTCACGTGGAACAGTTTGTCCCAGTTGGCGCAGCTGGCAGCATCGGCGGTGCCGGTGATCGGGTCGAGCGGGCCGGGCCAAAAGTCCGTCGCGCTGTTGTTGCGGTAGTGCGCGACGGCCATTTTCAGGTTGCCGCCGGCGTCGAGGCCCCCGATCCAGATGCCAGCGCTGTAAATCGTGCCGGGGCCGTTGCCGTTGGGGTCGGGATTGGGAATGAATTGCCCGTCGTTCAGGTCCCAGAACAGGTCGCCGCCCGTCAGCAAGCGAGCCTGGATGTTGTTGGCATGAATGTCAAGTTGTGCGGCAGGCGGCGCACAATTTTGGCTGTGCAGCGAGCAGCCGATCAGGGCAAACGCGCACAAACAGAGGAGTGATTTGGTCATGTGAAAAGATTTTAACGGTCAATTAAACGATTGAATACGCAGACAATAGTAAGCACAAACCCGGCCGATGGTCAAACAGCATTGAGCAAGCTCATACATTTGACAAATAAGTCAGGTCTTCGGCTGAGTAGTTGTATTTGCCGGTACACGGCTTTTTCTGCATTGTCGGCTTGGGGTCAGCCCAAACGGCCTTAATTTAGCCCTGACAAAATCTGTTCTGTCAAATAAAACCTTCGTTATGACATTTGAACGCCGTACCCGCCAGCCATTTCCTATCCGCAATATCATACTTCTGGCCGTCATTGTACTGGCTTTTTTCCTCTTTTTGCTCAAAAGTATGGAATCAAAGGCCGCGAAAAACGCCATTCCCGGAGAACAGGAATCGTTGGAAATGCGGCGTGACTCTGGCCTGTGGCCCAATGAACTCTTTTACGCCATGCGCGATTATCCGCGCTACGCGCCTGATGTCGAATCTTACACCCGCGCCATGTACGCCGCCAAAAACGGCGCCTCGCAACGCAACAATTTTCCCGGCTTTACCGCCCCCTGGACGCTGGAAGGCCCTGCCAACATAGGCGCCCGCATCAATACCATCAAGGTGCATCCGACCGACCCGGGTACCATTTACCTGGGCTATTCGGGTGGCGGCGTCTGGAAAACCACCGACTATGGCCAAAACTGGCTGCCGCTGTTCGACGACCACCTTTTTCTTTCCGTCGGCGATATCGAACTGGACCCGACCGACCCCGAAACGGTGTACGTCGGCACGGGCGACCCCAATGTCAGCGGCTATCCCTTTATCGGCGACGGCCTGTGGAAAAGCACCGACGGCGGGCAGAACTGGCAATCGCTGGGCCTCGAAAACACCCGCATTATTTCCAAAATCATCGTCCGTCCCGACAATCCGGACGTACTCCTCGTCGGCACTATGGGCCTGCCTTTTGTTCGCGACAACCACCGCGGCATTTTCCGCTCGGCCGACGGCGGGCAATCGTGGCAACAGGTGCTTTTTGTGGCCGACTCGGTGGGCGTCATCGACATGGCCCAGGCGCCCGACAACCCGAACGTCATTTTTGCCGCCACCTGGGACCGCATTCGCAGCAATTCGGAAAGCCTCGTGAGCGGCCCGAATGCGCGTATCTGGCGCAGCACCGACGGCGGATTGAACTGGTCGCCGCTTTCCGGGGGGCTGCCGGAAATACCCATGAGCCGTCCGGGACTGGCCATCGACCCTTCCAACAGCGGACGCGTGCTGGTCACCTTTGCCAACGAATCGCTGGGCTTCGAAGGCATATTCGAAACCACCGATGGCGGCGACACCTGGAGCCAGTTGCCGGCTCCGGGCCTCGATCCGGGGTTTCAGAGCAATTTTGCCTGGTATTTCGGCAAGATCGTTTTCAACCCCTACAACCCGCTGGAAATATGGGTCCTTGGCGTGTATTCCTGTCGCTCGCTCGACGGCGGGCAAAACTGGCAATACGTCGATGCCTACACCCATGCCGATCACCACGATCTCGTGTTCACCGGGCCAAACTCGGCGCTGCTCGCTACCGACGGCGGCCTTTACCGCTCCGAAGACATTTCGCAGGACTTTAACTGGTACAAGGGAGAAAATATCCCGACCACCCAGTTTTACCGGGTAGCCGCCAGTCCGCACCTGCCCGAATATTACTTCGGCGGCGCACAGGACAACGGTACGGTGACTGGCAATGCGCTGGACCCGCAAAACTGGTACTCCGTGTATGGCGGCGACGGCTTTTTGCCCGTGTTTCACCCGCTCGACCCCAATATTTATTACTTCGAATGGCAAAACGGCAATATCGTGGGTACAGTTGACGGCGGCTTCATCGACGATGCCACCCAGGGTATCGACCCCGGCGACCGCCGGCACTGGGATATGCCGTACATGATCAGCCCGCACGACCCGGATATCATGTGGGCCGGCACTTACCGGATTTATCAGGGCTTCGGGCACCTGCCGGGCTGGGCGCCGGTGAGCGACGACCTGACCAAGGGGATCAATGACCGGTTCCATACCATCTCCACGCTCGACGAAAGCCCTGTCGTGCAAAACCTGCTGTATGTCGGCACCAACGACGGAAAAGTCTGGCGCGGCGATATGAATTCTTCCACCTGGACCGATGTGACCAGCGGCTTGCCCGACCGCTATGTATCTTCGGTAAAAGGCTCGCCCGGCGTGGCCGACCGCGTTTTTGTGAGCCAGACCGGCTACCGCGACAATGATTTTTCGCCGCGCCTGCACCGCTCTGATGACCGGGGCGACTCCTGGACGCCTATTGCCGGCGACTTGCCCAATCTCGCCATCAACGACCTGCTGGTATTGCCCGGGCATCAGGACTCGGTCATTTTTGTCGCTACCGACGGCGGTGTGTACGGTACACTCAACAGTGGCCAGCACTGGGAACGCCTGGGCTCCAACTTCCCCTACGCGCCAGTGTACGACCTGGCGCTGAATACGGAATTAAACACCCTGATTGCCGGCACCCATGCGCGCAGTATTATGTCGTTTCCGCTCGATTCCCTGGTGAGCGACAACCAGTCTTCGACCTTCAACCCGGGCGGTGCGCCGGCGCCTAAACTGAGGGTTTCTCCGACGCTGAATGCGGGCGGCCCCGTCCATATTGCCGTCGAAAACATCAAACCCCGCCAGCGCACGGAAGTACTGGTCGTCGATATGGCCGGCCACGTCTGTTGGCAGCAGCCTTACACCTCGCAGTCTAATTCCGTCAAAACGCTCGATGGCAGCAACCTGCCCGCCGGGGTGTATATCGCATTTGCGCGGACGAACGGGAAAGTGTGGGGGCAGCAGAAATTTGTAGTGACCCGGTAACGACGTATGATGAGGTTTCATTTGCCGTGAAATCCGCGGTTTGGAACCTCATCATCTGCTTAGTCCTCGTCCAGCGCTTCGAAAATCGCCTCGATTTCTTCAAAGGATTTGACTCCCACCTGCTCCTCTGCGCCACCGCGCAGCAGGAGGCCGGCCGGTTGGTAATCGGCCACGAGGAGTGGCAGGCTGTCGAGGCTTACTTCGGGCTGCAAAAGGATAGGGTAGCGTTCGAAAAGGGCTTTCCAGCCCGGGGCGTCGGCAGTGCTGGTTCCTGAAAAATGCAGGACAAACCACTTTACCCAGGGGGCTGCCTGGCTGAAAATTTGCCCGGTTGCTGCCAGCCCGGTTCCGGGCTCAATTTCCAGCAGCAGCGTCCGGCCTTCAAACAGCGGCAAATCGCCCAGATAGCGCTCCCCGCGCAGGCACACGGCATCCAGGCTGAAAAAATCGGCGGCTTCCAGAACGGTCGATGCGGCCGACAGACTGAATTCTCCCACGATGCGGGGGCCTTCCACCCACTCGCGCATGGCTTTCATGTAGATCGGATCGAGGTAGCCTGGCGTGCCGGCTTCGAGGTTAAAACCGAGGAAATCGACTTCCCTGGCAGCAAAATAACGGGCGTCGGTAAGGTTGGTAATGCTGGAGGCGTATAAAAGCATGGGCGGATCAATGGCAATTGTGTTGGGGGTAAAGGTACGATAAGCTTAATTTTGCCCGATATGTTAAAAAAACGTGCCCTCCTCTGGCTGACCCTCCTGCTGGGCGTCGCCTTTGTCGCCTGGAAACTGTACGACAACAAAAAACGCCTCGCCGCCGAAACCGAACTGTCGAAAATTTCCCGCGCTTTTGTGCCCGTGGAAGTAACCCGGCCATTCCGCGAAACAGTGTCGGCCACCCTCGAGGCCGACGGAATTTTCCTGCCGGCCAAGGAAATGTTTGTCATTTCCGAAACCCAGGGGCGTGTCGTGGCAGTGTACAAAAACAAGGGCGACTGGTTCGACGAAGGTGAGCTCATCGCCAAGGTGGACGATGAACTCCTGCGCGCAGAACTGGAGGTCACCCAGGCCAATCTGGCCAAATTGCGCACCGATCGCGACCGACTCGGCCGGCTCATCGAAGGCGAGGCCGCACCCAAAACCAAAGCCGAAGACATCGACCTGGCCATTCAGGCGGCCGAAGCGAAGGAAAAGGTGCTGAAAAAACAGATCGCCAACACCAGCATTCGCGCCCCGATGAGTGGCGCCATGGGCATTCGTATTATCGAGCGCGGCAGTGTGATCGGTCCCGGCATACAGGTGGCGCAAATGACCAACCTCGACCGGCTGTACCTGATGGTAAAAGTGACCGAACGCGATATTCTCGGTGTGAAAAAAGGCCAACCCGTCGAGGTAAAGGCCGACATCCTGCCGGGCGCCGTATTAGAAGGCAAGGTGACCAATATCGGTTTGCGTGCCGACAATACGTTTAACTACGACGTGGAGATCGAAGTGCCTAACCCGAAAGGTTCACCCCTGCGCGGTGGCATGCATGCGAAGGCGAAATTTGCTTCCACGGCACGTCACGAAGGGCTAACCCTGCCGCGCCGCGCCATTGCCGGCAGTTTGCAGGAGCCCCGGGTGTTTGTGATCGTACAGGACTCGCTGGTCGCGCTGCGCCCCGTCACGCTGGGCGCCATGCTGGGCGACCGCGTGGAAATTACCGGCGGCGTTCAGGAATCGGAACAGGTCGTACTGACGGGCCAGATCAATCTGGAAGACGGCGCCCGAGTGGAGGTCGTCAAGACCCACCTGGCCGGCCAATAACCCTGATTTACAACGAAATACAGACAAAAATCACACCCTTGCGAGCGCCTGATCCAGATCGTCGATCAGGTCGTCGGCATCCTCGACGCCCACGCTGAGGCGGATCAGCGAGTCGGTCAGTCCGACTTTCAGGCGTTCTTCCCTCGGAATGCTGGCGTGCGTCATGCTGGCCGGGTGGCCGATGAGTGATTCGACGCCGCCCAGCGATTCGGCCAGCGAGAACAACTGTGTTCCGCTCAGCACTTTGCGGGCGTTTTCTTCCGAATTGTCGAGCAAATCGAACGATACCATTGCACCGAACATGCGCATCTGGCGTTTGGCAACCTCGTGGTTGGGGTGCTTGGCAAAACCCGGCCAGTACACCTTGCCCACTTTCGGATGGGTATCCAGAAACTGGGCGATCACCGCTGCATTTTCGCAGGCCCGTTGCACCCGCAGGTGCAGGGTTTTGATGCCCCGGAGAATGAGAAAACAGTCTTGCGGGCCGGGTACGGCGCCAGTGGCGTTTTGAATAAAATGCAGACGCTGAGCCAGTTCGGCGTCTTTCACAATCAGGCAGCCGTGCACCACGTCGGAGTGTCCGCCGATGTATTTGGTGGCCGAATGCAGCACGATGTCGGCCCCGAGGTCGAGCGGATTTTGCAGGTAAGGCGAAGCGAAGGTATTGTCGACGCAGACCAGGATGCCGCGTTCGCGGGCAATCGCGCAAACGGCAGCAATATCGACGATGCTGAGCATGGGATTGGTCGGCGTCTCGATCCAGAGCAGTTTGGTGTGCGGGCCGATCTGGCCGGCAACGGTACTGGCGTTCGTCATGTCGATGAAGCGGCTTTTCAGCCCCCACTGGCCAAATATCCGCACCATCTGCCGGTAAGAGCCGCCGTACAAATCATTGACAGCCAATACCTCGTCGCCACTCGACAACAGTTTCATCACGGCGTCCTGGGCGGCCAGGCCTGAGGAAAAACAGATGGCGTCGAGGCCGTTTTCAAGGGCGGCAAGGTTTTTTTCGAGCGCCGAGCGCGTCGGGTTCTGGGTGCGGGCATATTCGAAGCCTTTGTGGTCGCCGGGAGCGGCCTGCACATAAGTGGAGGTCTGAAAAATAGGCGTCATGATGGCGCCCGTGGAAGGGTCCGGTTCGATCCCGGCGTGAATGACCTTGGTCGCGAATTTCATATCTTGTGTGAATAGTGGTTTTGCTCATTACGGCGCGCAAAAGTAGGAAGATACCGGGAAGCGGAAAGCAATTCCCTTTGTCCAATCGTGGCAGCTTACCTTTGCCGAAAAGTAAAACCATGCGTACAGCCCTTTTTTACGGCACCGTGCTATCTGTATTCCTCCTTGTGTCTTGCAATCGTTCGCAGCCTGCCGATACCAATGCGCCGGCCAATCCTTCTTCGGACGGAAACACGACTGGCCTCACGCCCGATTCCGCGGCCCGTCATGGCGCCGTTCCGACAAGCGGTACCGACGATCAGGATTCAGGGCCGGCCGGCCGAATGGTGACAGGGACTGGAACGACCGACCCCGATTCCATCATTGTCTGGATTGACAACAAGGCATTCGAGCAAATGGTCGGCAACGGCACGGGCGTTCAGCTGCTGGATGTGCAAACCCCCAGGGAATTCCACCACCTGCACATGGGACAAGCCACCAACATCCAGTTTCCATCCGACGATTTTGACACGCAGATCAGGATTTTCAGCAAAAGCTTGCCGGTCTTCGTGTATTGCCCGTCCGGTATTCGCAGCGGCGACGCCGCCCAACGACTCAAGGAACTGGGTTACAAACGCATTTACGTATTGCAATACGGCCTGCGCACCTGGCATAAAGCCTTGTACCGCACGCCGCCGAACATGATTCCGCCGCAATATCGCTAATCCTGTACCGGCTGACCGATGCTCATCAGGGCCCACAGTGCCGTTCCAGGGATGCAATGATGATTCCCGGACAATTCAAGGCGGGCCGGTCAAAACACAGCGCCGCGAAGAACGACCCTTCGATCGTTTTCCGCGGCGCTTTGTTTTTTGTGCAAAAGCCTTTTGCGCAATCTATTTTTTGCGTTCCAGTACGTCTTTTACCGCCCAGACTACGTCTTTTTTACCCAGACCGTACTTTTCGAGCAACTCGGCGGGTTTGCCGCTTTCGCCGAACGAATCCTTGACACCCACGTATTCCATCGGGACGGGAAGGCGGTGCGCCAGCAGGTTGGCGATGGCGTCGCCGAGACCGCCGTTGCGCTGGTGTTCTTCGGCCACCACCACGGCGCGCGTTTTGCTCACCGAGTCCAGAATCGCTTCTTCGTCGAGCGGTTTGATGGTGTGGATGTTGATCACTTCGCAGGAAATGCCCTCGGCTTCGAGTTCGCGGGCCGCTTCGATGCTGGTCCAGACCAGATGCCCCGTGGCGAAAATGCTCACATCCTTGCCGGAAGCGAGGTGCAAGGCCTTGCCGATCCTGAATGGCTGATTTTCAGGTGTAAACACAGGCCATGCCGGACGGCCGAAGCGCAGATACACCGGGCCGTGGTACTCGGCAATCGCCATAGTGGCGGCTTTCGTCTGGTTGTAGTCGCAGGGATTGATGACGACCATTCCAGGGAGCATCCGCATCAGGCCGATGTCTTCGAGAATCTGGTGGGTAGCGCCGTCTTCGCCCAGGGTCAGGCCTGCGTGGGAGGCGCAGATTTTGACGTTTTTATCGGAGTAGGCGATGCTTTGGCGAATCTGGTCGTACACGCGCCCTGTGCTGAAATTGGCGAAGGTGCCGGTGTACGGAATTTTGCCCCCGATGGCCAGGCCCGCCGCGATGCCCATCATATTGGCTTCGGCGATACCGACCTGGAAAAAGCGTTCTGGAAATTCTTTTTGAAAATGCTGCATTTGCAGCGATTCCATCAGGTCGGCGGTCAGCCCGACTACTTTGGGATTCTGCCGGCCCAGTTCGAGCAAACCCTGGCCGAAACCCTCCCGGGTGGCTTTATTGGCAGTGGAGGTGATGTCGTTGATTTTCATATTGAAATGCGGATGATGCATCCGCCGGAAAATGAGTCATGAAAAGGGTGAAAATAGCGGGCAGGTTGTTCAGAAATCGCCGAAGCTGGTCGGCGGCAGCTGCGCCATGGCCTGTTCGAATTGTTCCTGGTTGGGGGCTTTGCCGTGCCATTTATGGGTGCCGGCCATAAAATCGACCCCGTGACCCATATCTGTTTTCATCAGGATGACTACTGGTTTGCCCTTGCCGCAACGGCGTTTGGCTTTGCGCAGCATGGCGATCACGGCTTCGAGGTCGTTGCCTTTTTCGAGCACGAGTACGTCCCAGCCGAAGGCTTTCCACTTGGCCGGCAGGTTGCCGAGCGCCATCACCTTTTCGGTGGGGCCGTCTATCTGCTGGCCGTTCCAGTCAACCGTCACCACGAGGTTGTCCACCTTGAGGTGAGCTGCCGACATGATGGCTTCCCAGCACTGGCCTTCTTCGAGTTCGCCGTCGCCGGTGAGCGCAAACACCCAGCGTTTGTCGCCGTCGAGCCGTTTGGCCAACGCGGCGCCGACCGCTATAGAAATACCCTGACCGAGCGATCCGGAAGCAACCCGAACGCCAGGCAGCCCTTCGTGGGTGGCAGGGTGCCCCTGAAGGCGCGTATTAAGTTTGCGGAAGCTCGCCAGTTCGGCTACCGGAAAGTAGCCGCTGCGCGCCAGCACACTGTACCATACCGGCGAGATATGGCCGTTGCTGAGGAAAAAGAGGTCCTGGTTTTTGCCTTCCATGCGGAAGGGTTTGGGCGAATGTTTCATCACGGCGCCATACAGGGCGACGAAAAATTCCGTGCAGCCCAGCGAACCGCCTGGGTGACCGCTTTGTACATTGAAGACCATGCGCAAAATGTCGCGGCGAACCTGTGTGCACAATTCAGTTAGTTTTTGTAAATCAGCCATTTATGTAAGTAGAGGAGGGAAGTGACACTTAAGGGGTAATAAGGGGGCAAAGACTGGACCCGTTAAAAAACAAGCGGGCCGCATTTCGCGCTGTGTGGGGTTCGCAGCAGGAAGCGGCCTGTTGTTTATGAATCTTCATCATCCTTTAAATAAGGTTGCACCCCTGATTTCGCCGCAAAAGTAGCCATTTGGCGGAGAAAAAAGGCTCAGCGGCCAATCCGTCGTTCGATAAACTCGATGAGGAGCCGGACGCCAAAACCCGTGGCGCTTTTTCCCTGGGCAAACTCCGAGTCGCCGAAGGCGGTACCTGCAATATCGAGGTGCGCCCAGGCAGGGTGGTTGGCGGTAAAGTGTTCGAGAAATTTGGCGGCGCTGATGCACTCGGCCACCGGTTTGCCGGTGTAGTTGCGCAGGTCGGCCACGTCGCTTTTCAGATCGGCGCCATATTCTTCCCAGAGCGGAAGGCGCCAGAGGCGTTCGCCGGCGGCATCGCCGGCACGGAGCAGGGCTTCGGCCAGGTCGTCGTTGGCGGTGAACAGACCGGCCGCGTTGTAGCCGAGCGCTCTGATGACGCTTCCAGTGAGGGTGGCCAGGTCGATCACGACCTCCGGTTGTTCGTGCCGAAGCAGCCAGCTGAGGGCATCGGCCAGGATCAGGCGGCCTTCCGCATCAGTATCGGTCACTTCGATGGTTTTGCCGGCCAGCGAGCCGATGACGTCGCCGGGTTTGAGGGCGTTGCCGTCGATCATGTTTTCGGCAGTGGGGATGGCGCCGACGATACGCGCCGGCAACTGTAATGCGGCTGCCGCAATAAAGGCGCCGATGACAGCCGCCGCGCCGCCCATGTCGCTCTTCATCAGGTGCATATTGGCCGAGGGCTTCAGGCTGATGCCGCCCGTATCGAAGGTGACGCCTTTGCCGACAAGGCCGACAACGGGCGATTGGCCGGTGGTGTGTTCGGGCGAATAGTCGAGCATGATAAACGCCGGGAGATTAGGGCTGCCTTTGCCTACCTGCCAAAGCGCCTCCAGACCTTGGGCCTGTATGGCTTCGTGGTCGAGCGACCGCACGGAAAACCCGAATTGCTGCCCTGCTTCCGCGACCCACTGAACGAGTTGGGCAGGTGTTTTTTTATTGCCGGCGGCGTTCACAAAATTCAGGATCGTCAGGGTGGCGTTGGCCAGCACTTCGCCCCTGCGGGCGGCCCGCTGCGCTTCGTCGAGCACATCGGGCGGCACGATGACCGACAGGGTGGAGCTGGCGGACCCAAAGGCCGGCGCCGGTTTGGCGGGGTCGGCGCTGCGGTAGAGTCCGAGATCGTACAGCCCGAGCAACATGCCTGCCACCGCGGCATCGGTCAGGCGCGGAATGTCCTGCTGCGGAAAATGCCGCAGATCGATGGCCAGATGGAGCGGAAGTTTGGACTTGTTGCGGTGGCAAAAACCTCTCAGCGCATTCTGGAGGTCGGGTGCGCCGCTTTTTTTCCCCAGTCCGAGCAGGTAAACCCGGGTGTCGGTACCGGGTACATATAAGGTCAGGAGTTCCTTGGCGTCGGCTCTAAAATCATTTTGAAGCGCCGTTGCCTGCAAGCCGGTTTGTGCGGAGAGGGATGCAAGCCGGTCGGCCAGGGTGTCGTTTTGCGGCAAGGCGACCACTGTATGAGCGGCCCGGATATGATCTAAAATATTGACGGTCATGAGATTTGGAATAGAATAACTATAAGGGGCAGTGTGAATAGGGGGCTTTAAAGTGGGCAAAATAGCGACAAATCTGCAGAGTGCCAGCGATCAGGTACTCCGACATTTTTCGGCAGATTTTCCCGGTAACGCTGTTATAAGCGCACGTTATGGTTAGGGCGCTTCATCCGAGGCGCTTTCGGGCGGCCTTTTTCGGGCTGCCTCGGGTACATGGAAAAAAGAGCACGGCGCCGTTGCGGCTTTTTTTGCCCAGGGTTTGTCAAATCAAACGCTCAAAGCTGGGCAGGTACGCACAGCGTAAGCACATTGTCTTTTACTTTTGTCCCCGACAAAAACCCGGAACCGGCCTTGCGCCTATTGTTTCATTTTCACTTTGTCACCCTATGTTGGAACTTTTGCCTGTTGATCGCCGTACCGGTCTGACGCGCCAAGATTTCGCGGAAGAGTACCTGAAACCCATGAAGCCGGTCGTTTTTACCGACCTGACGGCTTCCTGGCCTGCCCGCCAGCGCTGGACGATCGAACATTTCAAGGAGCACTATGGCCACTTGCGCGTGCCGGTTGTCTCCAACAATTATTCCAAACCCGGAAAAGGTTATATGACCCCCGATCGGGTCATTTCCTTCAAGGAATTTCTGGAAATCCTCGAATCGGGCCCGACCGACCTCCGTATTTTCCTCTGGAACATTTTCAAGGCGGCGCCCGAACTGCGCAACGACTTTCGCATTCCGGACATTATGGACGGCTTTGTCGACGAGATGCCTTTTATGTTTTTCGGCGGTGAAGGCGCCAAAGTGGCGCTTCACTACGATATCGACATGAGCCACGTGTTCCTCAACCAGATACACGGCCGCAAACGCGTCGTATTGTTCGCACCCGACCAGAGCCGCAATATTTACCACCATCCCTTCACCGTGGCCAGCTATGTCGATCTCAACAACCCGGATTATGAAAAATATCCGGCGCTGGCGCGGGCCAAAGGTTATGAAATCGTCATGGAGCCGGGCGAAACCATTTTTATGCCTTCCGGCTACTGGCACTATATTGAATATACCGATGGCGGTTATTCCATCGCGCTTCGTTCGTTTGGCTCCATCCCCGACCGGATGCGCGGCCTGGCCAACATTGCCCGCCATTATGTGGTCGATAAAGGCATGAACCGCCTCATCGGGCCGAGCTGGCGCAAAATGAAGGAACGTATGGCCGAGCGCCGCGCTACTGAATCGCATTGAGCCAGCGCACAAATTTGCCTCCAGCCAGGAGCACATCGGCGGGATTCCCTCACCCTGATGTGCTCTTTTTTATTTGCCCGGGAAAAATGTACAATCAGGTTGCCTGCTGCCCTTCGTCGGGCGTATCATCCTCGATATGCGGCACCTTCGTGGCCCGAAGCCGCTCGGCAGCATCACGGCCGCGAAAAATCCGAATCAGCTGCAGCACGACGGTAACGGAAAAAAGACCGCCGATAATCCAGTAAAAAATGTGCTGCCATTGGCGCAAAAAGTCGGTTGCCAGCGACCCGCCGACGATATAAATGCTGTGGCCGAGCAGGGTGCCCATGCCAAGCCCAAGGGTAAAAAGATTGTAATGCAGCCGTTTGGGTTGCAGCACGCCCTGCTCCATCAGCATGGCGCCCCAGCCGAACCAGAACGGAATCATGGTCGGATTGAGCGCCCGGAGCGTCATTCCGATCAAAAATGGGTGTAAATCGGGCAACAAGCTGTTGCTATCGGCGTGCGGGCCTGCGCTGCTTTCCGCCAGGGCTGCGCGAAAACTGCCTACGGCCAGGCCCGCCAGGATAAATACCGACAACCATTCGATGACGCGAAACCAGCCTGCCCGGCGGCTGAACCATTCGATCGCGACCAGCGACGCCCGTACAAAAACCATTTCAACCGTCCAGACCCCGGCCGAAAACATAAAAGCGGCCAGCATCCCTTTGGTAAGGCCGATTTCGATAGCGATCAGGTTGAGTACGGCTGGCGGAAGCGTACCCAGAAAACTGACCGAAAGGCCGATGCCCCAAACTTTGAAGTCCTTGTTCACGGGTGGTTGTCGAACATAGTCTTAATAATCGTGCTGTTCCAGCCATTTGAAATGGCGGCTGGCCTTGCGCAAGTGCTGCACGCCACGCCAGAACGACCAATACGGGATTTTCCGTACGCGGTTGTTGTGCAAACTGATGGCTGCCAGCATGCGCCAGTGGCGAAGAATTTCGGCGTAAGCCTGAAAGACTGTTAGGCCGCTGTGGAAAATATGGGTGACCCCCGAACCGCAGCCGTTAAACTCGATAATGCTGAAATGCCGGCCTTCGCGCAGATCGTCCACGGTGCGGCATTTGACATCGTAGCGGCCATAAAAAAACTGGCCGTTGTAGTGGCTGAAGCGGTCGAACACCTCTGCCAGCCGGTCGTCGATCAAATGGTTGAGGTTGACGATCTGCGCGCCGCGGTTGCGGCTGCCGGCATACGAGAGGTAATAGAGTTCGCCATGCGGAATGACGCTTTCGAGGGCGTGCGCGTGCTTGCGGCACATTTCTTCAAACCGGAATCTGGCCCTGGGGTGTACGGCGATGAGCTCGCGCAGGGTAGAGCGCCCGTCGCCCACTACACGCGGCGGATCTTTCTGAACCATGCCGGTGATGCGTCCTTTGGGTTCGAGCGGATGGCGCACATAAAATACTCCGACTTCCATCGGCAGGTCGATCAGGTCTTGCGCCAGGTATTCGACCGGGCAATGCTGGTGGTATTCCCGCAGTTGTTCAGGGTTGTCGATTTTCCGGAAAAAAAGCGATTTCATGCCGATGTCCGGCTTCACGATAAAAGGCCAGCGCAGGCCGGTATCTTCAATTTTTTTCAATACCGCATCAAAATCCTCGTCCGGTTGAATGAACACCGTGGCCGGAAAGGCGTCGGCGGGAAGTTGTTCGTACATTTCCTTTTTCCCTTCGCCTTCAAAGCCGCCGAATGTGAGGGTAGGGTTGGAGGGGCTGAAAAACCAGAAAGCGCGGGCGCGGAGGATATGCCAGATCCACACGAAGCTGAGCGGGAAATAAAACACGGCAAAAGGCCAGCGCTCCCAGTCGGTGAGTTTTTTCCAGGCCATCGACCAGGCGTTGGGTCTGACGGGCAGCGGAGGAGCACTTTTGTATGAGATTCGGGCCTGGTTTTCAGCCAGGTTGCGGTTTGAAACAGACACAGAGAAAGAGGCGATTAGCTGGCTTTGAGGCGGCAATAATAAGCCTGAAAGCCGAGGATTTTATATGCACGCTTTACTTTTCGGACAATTCAAACCACCGCATTTCTTTCCTGTCGAGCGTCTCCTGCAACTGGCCCAGTTCGATCGACAGTTTGGCTGCCTGATCGGCCGAAATATCAGGATTGTCAAAGGCGGCCATGATATCCGATTTTTTGCGTTCCAGCTCGGCTATTTCCTTTTCCAGTTTTCGCAATTCGTTGCGTTCGGTGTTGGTCAGGCCGGACGGCGCGGCAGCGCTTGCAGCAGTGGCAGCGGGAGCGGTGGCTGTGGCGGCGGCGGCGCGGCGCGCCAGTTCTTCGGCTCGTTTGATGGCACGGAACTGGGCGTAGTCGCCGTTGAAATCCTGTATGACGCCATTGCCTTCGAACACGAACAGGTGATCGACCAGCCGGTCCATGAAATAGCGATCGTGCGTCACCACGACCAGGCAGCCAGGGTATTCTTCCAGAAAGTCCTCGAGTACCTGAAGGGTCATCACGTCGAGGTCGTTGGTGGGTTCGTCGAGGATGAGGAAATTGGGGTTTTTCATCAGCACGGTGACCAGGTAAAGGCGCCGCCGTTCGCCGCCGGAAAGCTGGCTGACGTACACCTGTTGCTGGGCGCGGTTGAAGAGAAAACGCTCGAGAAGCTGGGCGGCGGAGAGTTCCTTGCCTTTTTCGAGGGGAATGACCTCCGCGATGTCGCGCACGACGTCGATCACCCGTTTGTCTTCGGTCAGTTGCAGGCCGTCTTGCCGGTAGTACCCGAATACGATGGTGTCGCCGACGATCACTTTGCCGGTATCGGGCGGGAAGGCTTGCGTAATCAGCGAGAGAAAGGTGGATTTGCCTGCACCGTTGGGGCCGACGATGCCCACGCGTTCCTTGCGTTTGAACTTGTAGGTGAAGTTGCGGATGATTTCCCGGTTGCCGAAGCTTTTGCCGACGTTATGACACTCCAGCACCTTGCTGCCCAGCCAGTTTTCCTTGATCTGGATGCTCATTTCCTCTTTTTTGGGCTTAAGCGCTTCGTTGGCTTCCTTGCGGTCGTAGTAGGCGTCCACACGGGCTTTTGCCTTGGTGGTGCGGGCGGCAGGGCTGCGGCGCACCCAGTCGAGCTCGCGTTTGAGGAGTTTTTTTTGCCGTTCGTGGGTGGTGCTTTCCACTTCTTCGCGCTGGGCCTTTTTTTCAAGGTAATCGGAATAGGAGCCGGAGTAGCGGCGCAATTGCCCGCCGTCGAGTTCTATGATGCTGTCGCACACATTTTCGAGGAAATAACGGTCGTGTGTGACCATAAACAGCGTAATACCAGGCGATTGCAGATATTCTTCCAGCCACTCGATCATTTCCACATCGAGGTGGTTGGTAGGCTCGTCGAGGATGAGGAAGTCGGGGTCTTCGAGCAGGATTTTGACCAAAGCGAGGCGTTTTTTCTGGCCGCCGCTGAGGGTTTTGATCTTTTGCTCGAAGTCGGTCATACGAAACTGGAACAGCAGTTCTTTCACCCGGGCTTCGAACGACCATGCCTGGTGTTCGTCCATATCGGCCATGGCTTCCTGCAGTTCGGCGGCCTTGTCGGGGTGGGCCAGGGCGTGTTCGTAGCGTTGCACGACGCGGACGAGCGGGTTGGCGGGGTCGAGCGCGGCGCCGATCACATCGAGTTCGGGGTGGAAATCGGGTTCCTGATCGAGCCAGCCGATGCGAATGCCCTTGCGCAGCACGATGCGCGCATTTTCGCCTTCCGAGCCTTCCATGCCGGCAATGACGCGCAGCAAGGTACTTTTCCCCGTTCCGTTTTTGGCAATGAGGCCGATTTTTTGCCCTTTGTCGATGTGCAGGCTGATGTTGCGAAAAAGAATCTTTTCGCCGTATGATTTGGTGACGCCCTCGAGCGTGAGATAATTCATGACCGGCAAAGGTAGGAAGAGTGGAGAAAGCTTGTTCGGGCAAAGCCCGGGAATGATAAACCTCACTGCCGGGCTGAACATTTATCAGTTGGAAATAAGGCTAAAATCACCACTTTTGCAGGCGTTAAACAATTTCAGAATTCGACATTTATGCTAAAAAATGATTGCATCGTTGTGTCGAATTGTTGGTCTAGGCGTACCTTGGCCATCGAAAATTCGCCTTATCTACACGCCCTGGCTAAGTCAAGCCTAACCACCCTACTACTATTTTTAGTCACTAAACCTTTTTATTGTATGATTGAACGCAAACTCAAATCATGCCTGGCAGTCTTGTGCTGCTGGATGATTGCACTGAGCATGTCCTACGGACAGCGGCAGATTTCCGGTTCGGTTACGGATTCCGAAACGGGCGAGCCGCTCATCGGTGCTACGGTGGCCGCGGTAGGCGCACCGGTAGGCGCCGTGACCGACCTCGATGGCCGGTACAACCTGCGCCTGCCCGACGGCGTGACGCAAATTCGCTTCTCTTACTCGGGCTACACCGAACAAATCATTGCACTCGGCGCTTCCAACGTGCTTGATGTGCAACTTGTGCCCGGCCTTGCCCTGCAGGAAACCGTTGTCATCGGTTATGGTACCGTGAAAAGAGAAGACGCTACGGGCGCCATTAACAGCGTCGGTTCCAACGATTTCAACAAAGGGCCTCTGGTGGCTCCGCAGGAATTGCTCGTTGGTAAAGTTGCGGGTGTTCAGGTGACGCCCAATGCCGAACCCGGCGGCGGCGGTACCATCCGCATCCGCGGCGGTTCTTCGCTTTCGGCTTCCAACGACCCCCTCATCGTCATTGATGGGGTGCCGGTGGATAACGGTTCGGTAGCCGGCGACCGCAACGCCCTCAACATTGTCAACCCCAACGACATCGAGACCTTTACGGTTCTCAAAGACGCTTCCGCTACGGCGATCTACGGTTCGCGCGCATCCAACGGTGTCATTCTTATCACCACTAAGAAAGGCAAATCGGACCGCAAAATCGGCGTCGACCTCACGGCCAACCTCTCGATCAGCGACCGGATCAACCAGATCGACGTATTGTCGGCCGACGAATTTCGCAACCTGATCAATACGCGCTACCCCGACGGCCACCCGGCCCGCGAACTGCTGGGCGACGCCAACACCAACTGGCAGGATGAAATCTACCAGACCGGCGTGGGCCAGGAAGTCAACCTGGGCATCAGCGGCGCTGTCGCTGAATTGCCCTACCGCGTTTCGCTGGGCTACAACAACCGCGACGGTATTCTGAAAACGGACGAATTCCAGCGCTACACAGGCGGCCTCAACCTTTCGCCGGGCTTCTTCGACAACACCCTTCAGGTGAACCTGAACGTGAAAGGCATGTTGACGAAAAACCGCTTCGGCAACCGCGGCGCCATCGGCGCAGCCGCTGCTTTCGACCCAACCCAGACCGTACTCGACCCGGCCAGCCAGTTTGCCGGCTACACCACCTGGACCGATACTGCGGGCAACCTGCTCACTGTGGCGCCCAACAACCCGGTGGCCATGCTGAACCTCCGCGAGGACAAAGCCGATGTCAACCGCCTGATTACCAATCTGCAACTCGACTATCGCTTCTGGTTCCTCAAAGACCTGCGCGCCAACCTCAACATCGGCTACGATCGCTCCAACAGCGACGGCTCGGTCATCGTGCCGCCGAATGCCTCCTTCGCCTTCGTCGATGGCGGCCGCAACCAGACCTACACCCAGGAGAAAAAGAACAAACTGCTCGAATTCTACCTCAATTACACCAAGGACTTCGGTTCCACCAACCTCGATGTGATGGGTGGCTACTCCTGGCAACATTTCTACTTCTTCGACGAAAACCAGGCTACCAATACCGCCGGCACGAAAGTGCTCGATGCCTACAACGCCGATCCGCGTGAATACTACCTGCTCTCGCTCTTCGGCCGCCTGAACTATACCCTGTACGACCGCGTGTTGCTGACAGCTACGGTTCGCCGCGACGGTACCTCCCGCTTTTCCAAAGACAACCGCTGGGGCCTGTTCCCCTCCGTTGCCCTGGGCTGGAAAGTGATCAAAGACCGCGACGGCGCGCTTAATTCGCTCAAACTGCGCGTGAGCTACGGCGAAACCGGCCAACAGGATATCGGCACCGACCTGTACCCCTACCTGGCCCGCTACCAAAGCAGCTTCGACAACGCACAGTATCCTTTCGGCACGACGTATTACACCACGCTTCGTCCCAACGGCTACGACGCCAACATCAAATGGGAAGAAACGGCCACTTATAACGCCGGCGTCGACTACGAACTGTTTGACGGCCGCGTGTACGGCTCGCTCGAATACTACATCCGCAAAACGACCGACCTGCTCAACTTTATTCCCGTGCCGGCCGGTACCAACCTGACCAACTACATCACGACCAACGTAGGCGACCTCGAAAACCGCGGCGTGGAATTCTCGATCAATACCATCCCGTACCGCTCGGGTAACTCCGCCTGGGAACTGGGCGCCAACCTGACGCTCAACAAAAACGAGATCACCAAACTGACCTCGACCGACGATCCGAATTACCTCGGCGTGTTCACCGGCGGTATTTCCGGCGGCGTGGGCAACAACATCCAAATCCACAGTGTAGGCTTCCCGGCCAACTCCTTCTTCGTGTACGAACAGGTGTACGATGCCAGCGGAACGCCGATCGAAGGACTTTATGTTGACCGCAACCAGGACGGCAAAATCACGCAGGCCGACCGCTACCGCTACGAAAACCCCGTGCCGAACGCAGTGATCGGTTTCTACTCCAACTACCGCCGCGGCAACTTCGATATCGGCTTCGGCGCCCGCGCCAACATCGGCAACTTTGTGTACAACAACCTCCAGTCGGAGGGCGCTTACTACAACCGCCTCTACGGCAGTGTCGGCTACCTCAACAACGTGGAAAGCCACATTAACGACATCGATTTCACGGTACCGCAGTACTTCAGCGACCATTTTATTCAGGACGCCTCCTTCCTGCGTGTCGACCACATCACCGCTGGCTACAACTTTAGCAACATCGGCATCATGCGCAAACTGCGTGTCAGCGTAAGCGTGCAGAACCCGCTCCTCTTCACCAAATACGAAGGCCTCGATCCGGAAGTGTTCGGCGGTATCGACAACAACGTCTATCCGCGCGCCCGGACCTACATGCTTGGGGTGAATGCCAGTTTTTAACCAAAAAAAATTGTAACAATGAAATTTAAAGCACTATCGCTGCTCATACTTTCCGTCGCAGTTCTGGCAGTATCCTGTTTTAAAGACCTGGATACGAAGCCGCTGGACAAAGATGTGACGACTTCGGCCACGGTGTACGACGACCCTGCCGCGTACAAACAGGTACTGGCCAAACTTTACGCCGGTCTGGCGCTCAGCGGCCAGCAAGGCCCGGCCGGTCAGGCCGATATTTCCGGCATCGACGAAGGTTTCTCTACCTACCTGCGCCAATACTGGAAAGCCCAGGAATTGCCCACCGACGAGGCGGTTATCGCCTGGAACGACGGCACCATTCAGGATTTCCACCAGCAAGACTGGGATGCCAACAACGAATTCGTAACGGCCATGTACAACCGGATCTTCTACCAGATCTCGCTGTGCAACGAGTTCCTTCGCGAAACCACGGATGAAAAGCTCAACGAACGCGGTGTTGACGGCGCCCTCAAATCCGACGTCATCCGCTTCCGTGCCGAAGCCCGCTTCCTCCGCGCCCTGAGCTACTGGCATGCGCTTGACCTGTTCCGCAAACCGCCGAAAGTGACGGAAAACGACAAAGTCGGCAACTTCTTCCCGCCGCAATTTTCCACGGACGAGCTGTTCCGCTACATCGAGAGCGAATGCAAGGCCATCGAACCCGACCTCGCTCCGGCCCGCACCAACGAGTACGGCCGCGCCGACCAGGCCTGCGACTGGATGCTGCTCGCCAAACTGTACCTCAACGCCAAAGTGTACACCGGTCAGGACCACTACTCCGACTGCGCCGAATATTGCCAGAAAGTCATCAACGCCGGCTACACCCTGAACCCGAGCTACGGCCAGCTCTTTATGGCCGACAACGATCAGGCTTCCGGCGTCATCTTCCCGGTTCGTTTCGACGGCGTTCACTCCAAAACCTGGGGCGGCATGACCTTCGTCGTGCACGCTGCAGTAGGCGGCAGCATGAGCCCCGGCGATTTCGGTATCGACGGCGGCTGGGGCGGTACCCGCACGACCAGCGCTCTTGTCGCCAAATTCCCGGCTACCGGCGGCTCCGTCGTGGTATCGCCGAGCGACGGCAATACCGACAGCTACCCGAAAATTTACGTACCGGGCGGCTATCAGGGCTGGAACCCCGCCGAAGCGGCCCAACTGACCTCCAAAAACAGCGACAATACCTACGAAGGATATGTCTGGTTCCCGGATGATCAGAAGGAATTCAAATTTACCCTCGGCCCCAACTGGGACAATAACTTCGGCGACGACGGCGCCAACGGCTCCCTCGAACAGAACGGCGCCAACGTCGTGATCCCCTCGGGCGGGTTCTACAAAATCAATGTGAACCTCAACGACAACACGTACACGCTGCTCAAAACCGAATGGGGCCTCATCGGCTCCGCTACGCCCGACGGCTGGAACTCCGACCAGAACATGAGCTACGACGCCGCTGAAGGCGCCTGGACGATCACACTCAACCTCATCGGCGGCCAGGAAGTCAAGTTCCGCGCCAACGACGACTGGGGCCTCAACTACGGCGACGACGGCGCCAACGCCATCCTCGAACAAAACGGCGCCAACATCGCCATCCCGTCCAACGGCTTGTACAAGATCAATCTGTATCTCGACAAACCCGACTACACGTACTCCATCTCGCGCCCGGCGTTCGACAGCCGTGCCATGTTCTACACCAACGGCCAGTCGCTCGATATCACCGATATCTCGCAGTTCACCTCGGGCTATGCCATCACGAAGTTCAAAAACGTGACCTCCACCGGCCAGCCGGGCTCCGACCCGACTTTCGTTGACACGGACTTCCCGATGTTCCGCATCGAAGATGCCTACCTGATGTACGCAGAAGCCGTACTGCGCGGCGGCGCCGGCGATGTGGGCCAGGCCCTCACGCTGGTCAACCAGATCCGCGAACGTGCCTACGGCGGCTCGGCAGGCGATATTGCAGCCAACGAACTGACCCTGGATTTCATCCTCGACGAACGCGCCCGCGAATTGTACTGGGAATGCCACCGTCGTACCGACCTCGTGCGTTTCGGCAAATTCAGCAACACCGACTACCTCTGGCCCTGGAAGGGTGGCGTGCCCGGCGGCGTTTCGCGCCCGCAGCACTTCGATTTCTACCCGATCCCGTCGTCAGACCTCGGCGCCAACCCGAACCTCGATCAAAACGACCCGAACTATTAATTTAAACAAAACATCTCGCAACGATGAAAAAATACCTTTTTCTAAGCCTCGCTGCGGCACTTTTCCTGACGGCTTGCAGCGACAAGGAAACGGGCCCGGTGCTGTCGTTGGGTAATGCCCCTGCAATCTCCAGCCCGACGAATGGCACGAGCATCGTCCTTACCGAAGCGACGGCTGCCGAATCGTTCCCTGCTTTCACGTGGTCGGCCGCTGATTACGGCTATGACGCTGCCGTGACCTACACGGTGGAAATGGACGTGGCCGGCAATAACTTCGCCGACCCGCTGGTCGTCGGTACGGTCAACAAGACCGAACTGACCGTCAACAACGAGAAGATCAACAACCTGATGCTGGGCATCGGCCTTGCCGGCGAGGAAGAACACGACATGCAATTCCGCATCGCGTGCAGAATCAGCCCGGAAGTCGCCGACGTGTATTCCGCCCCGATCACCCTGAAAATCACGCCGTACACGGTCGTGATCGTTTACCCGCAACTCCAGGTGCCGGGTAGCTACCAGGGTTGGGCGCCGGACAACAACAGCACGATCATCTTCTCCGTACGCAGCGACGAGAAGTACGAAGGCTACATCTACTTCAATGCCGATAACACGGAATTCAAGTACACCAAAGGCCCGAGCTGGACCACCAACTGGGGCGACACCGGCGCCGATGGCACCCTCGACCCCAATGGCGACAACATCAAAGCCCCTGTTGCCGGCGTGTACAAACTGAATGCCGACCTCAACGCACTCACCCACACGTTTACCAAAACGGACTGGGGGCTGATCGGCTCCGCCACGCCCAACGGCTGGGATTCGGACCAGAACATGACCTACGACCCGGCTACCAACAAATGGACGATCACCCTCGACCTCGTGGCCGGTGAAGTCAAGTTCCGCGCCAACGACGACTGGGGTATCAACCTTGGCGACGACGGCGCCAACAAGTCGCTGGAATACGGCGGCGCCAATATCGCTGTGCCCGATCCCGGCAACTACACGATCGAACTGCTGCTCGGCGCAGCCGTTTACAAGTACAAAATCACGAAAAACTGATCCCTTTCCGGGATTCGTTGATACCTGATTCAGGCGCCATCCCCACGCGGGGTGGCGCCTGTTTTTTTTACAAAAATGCATTTTAGGGCTTATTGCCCGCCCAAAAACACGCCGCGCATCCCCAGGGAAACACCTTTTTCCCGGACGACCACGTAATAAACCCCGCTGGTCAGCTCGGGCAACGCAAGCGACACGGTACCGGCAGACGCTACCTGGCGACTGAGGATCGGCCGACTGTCGGCGCCCAGCAGATCAACCTGCACCAGGCCGCCCGAAAAACCCTCGAAACGCAGGCCAAGGCTGCGCCGCCCGCTGTCGGGCCAGACCTCGAAACGCTGCGCGGGGCGAGCCGGCTCGGCAGCCGGCGACAGTCCGCTGTACGTGTGGCTCATGAAGAACAGGCCGCCGTCGGGCAGCAGGTCGTTGTTAAAATCGAAAAAGGCGGCGTTTTCCCCGTGCGAACCCTGTCCCCAGGGCGTCCAGCAGGAAGTCGAGACCCACGCGGGTTCCCAATAGATGACGCCACTGCCGCCTTTGTCGATCACTTCCTGGCTGAGGTCGATGAGCCATTGGCGCTGGTTGGCGGGGCTGGCGGGGGCGTACCCGGCATTGACGACGTTGAGGATGTTGTTGGCGTTGTCGTTGTTGGCTGTCGTCCAGATGTAGCCGGTTTCGAAAACCATGACTTTTTTGCCGGGATAGGTTTGCCGCAATTGCGCGATCACATTGCCTGCGTCGGCAATAGTGGTCGGCTGGTGCCAGGCCCAGTAGTAAGACAGTCCGATGACGTCGAAATCCGTGACGCCGTGGCTCCAGAAGCCCTGCATGAGCCATCCTGCATCGGCGGGCCCGGCGATGTGCAGGGCGACTTCGATGGATTTTCCGGTGCTGCTCTCCACATCGCGCACGGCCTGGATGGCCCGGTTGAAGAGTTGGCTGTTGCGGTTCCAGTCGAGCGTCCAGACGGCGTCGTCGGCAGGGGAGAGCAGGATGCCCTTGTTGGTTTCGTTGCCGATCTGGATCATGTCGGGCAGCAGTCCTTCGGCGTCGAGTGACAGCAGGGTGGAGGAGATATAATTGTAAAGCGAGTCTTTGAGCAGGGGCAGGTTGCCGACGACGCCGAGCCAGGCGGCCGGCACGCGCTGATGGGCGGGGTCGGCCCAGGTATCGGACAGGTGAAAATCGAGCAGCACTTTCATGCCCGAGGCTTTGGCCCGCTGGATGCTTTGGCGCACATCGGCCAGGTCGGCGTAGCGCTGGCTGTTGTTGAGGGTGTCGTACCAGGCCGGGGTGTGCCAAAGGCGAAGGCGTACGAGATTGCAGTTGTGGTCGGCGAAGATCTGGTACGGGTCTTTGGGCTGGCCATTTTCCCGGTACACGGCGCCACAGTCTTCCATTTCGTTGACGTAGGAGAGGTCGGCGCCGAAGGAGAAGGACTGGGCGGACAAATCGGCTGAAAAGACGATGCCCGTCAAAACGGCGAGCAGGTATCGGGATGTTGTTTTGGTCATGATATTTTACGGTTGAATGCCGGCGAAGATAATGTGCGCGGGCCCATGCCGAAGCGGTGGGCAAATAAGCCGCGGGCAAATGCGTCGCAGGACACAAGCCGCGGGGCCGCAAAGAAACGGTCGCCCCGTTCTCGTCTTTCATCCCCCTCCTTTGGGCATTCGTACCTGTTTTTTTGCCCTGCTGCTCCCGGGTTTTGCATATTTGTTTTCGGAATACATCCCGGCCAATCGAAATTGACAAACTTTTCCCGTGCGCAACAAACTCCTTCTCGCATTCGGTCTCAACGCCTTTTTTTATCCGGTGCTGCTGTATGTCAACCTGGATGAAAACAGCAGGGTGTGGTCGGCGATATTCGGGGAGTTGTTTCCGATTTTGTTATCGGAGTACCTGGCGGGCGTTTTGGTGATCTTCGCATGGCTCTATGTGGCGGAGTGGCAGCATGCGCGGTTTGAGCGCTGGTTTGGCGAAGAGATCATTTCGAGGGGCGAATTCTGGCCCAATTTGGTGGCCATACTGGTTTTTGCCGCGGCTAATCTGGCGATTAATTTTCTCTCGATCAAGGGTGTTTACTGGATATAGCTGTTGGTTTTGGGGAAAGCCGACCCGGCCATCACGTCTGAAACAGAATACAGCCGGATGGCGATGCGGTTTACGTACGTGAATTACGTCATCATGTCGCTGTTTGTGTACTATTTGCTCACCAACCGCCGCATTCAGCAGCGCGCCCGCGAAGTGGCTTTGCGCGCCGAACGCGCCCAGAAAGAACTCCTTGAGGGGCAATACGCGCAATTGCGACACCGCGTCAATCCGCATTTTTTGTTCAACAGCCTCAGCACCCTTTCGTCGCTGGTGCAGATCGACGGCGAACGCTCGGAACTGTTCATCGACCGGCTGTCGAAAGCCTATCGCTACATGCTCGAAAGCCGCGACCGCAAAACCATCCCGCTGAAAGTTGAACTGGAATTTCTGCAAGCCTACGCTTTTTTGCTAAACACCCGTTTCGGCGATAAATTCCGGCTCGATATAGACCTGCCTGCCTCGGTGAGCGAAGGCGCCCAGGTAGTGCCCCTGAGCCTGCAAATCCTGCTCGACCGGGCGCTGCGCCACAACCGTATGTCGGCCCAGACCCCTCTTGCCGTTCGTATTCGCAGTGAAAATGGCGAACTGACGGTACAGAACAATCACCAGCCCCGCCTCGAACCCGACCTCAGCATCGGCGACATCGACTGGTACGAATTTGAAAACGGCTACGCCTTGCTGACCGGCGGCGAACGCCGCGTCCGGGAAACAACCACCGATAAAACCTGTACGGTGCACCTGCCGCTTTTACCCGCTTAACCTGCCGGCTATGCAAAAAAAGATACCCTCGACCCGAAAATGGCTCATGGCTGCCGGATTGATGCTGATCTACCTTCCGCTGGGCATCTACGTGAATACCGACGACCGCAGTTGGCCGGCCCTGACGCAACGCCTGTTTCCGGACTTTGCCGTGCAGTTTGTGGTCAGCACCGCCGTTACTTTCGGATGGATCTCGCTGGCCGAACGTATGCAGCGCTTTCTGCGCAGGTACCTCGACGAATATATTCTGCGGCCCGGCGTCGTGTGGCCCAATTTGCTGGCCGGGGCGCTGTTTTTTGTATTGAGCATGGCCGTGATCGTTCTGATGCTGAAAGGCACCGAGTGGCTGTTTTACGGCGCAATGGAAATGCAATACCCGATTGCCGACCTGGCGCACAGCCGACGGGCTATTTACGGCCAGTTTGCCACCTTGTCGCTTTGCGTGTACGTACTGATCGCCAACCGACATATCATGGACTATATGGAGACGACGCAAATCAGGGTGGAACAACTGGAAAAGGAGCACCTGCTGTCGCAGTTCAACGCATTGAAAAACCAGGTGAACCCGCATTTTTTGTTCAACAGCCTCAGCATTTTGTCGTCGCTGGTGCGCAAAGACCCCGCTTTGTCGGAGCAGTTTATCGACCGGCTGTCCAAAGCTTACCGATACATTCTCGAGCAGCGGGAATACGATGTCGTACCCATGCGCGCCGAACTGGATTTTTTGCAAGCCTATGCCTTCCTGCTGCAAACTCGTTTTGAGCATAAATTTGAAGTACGGCTCGAATTACAGGAAGCTGCCGTTACTGCGGCCCGCATACCGCCGCTCACGCTCCAGCTATTGGTGGAAAATGCCGTAAAACACAACCGCATGTCGGGCCGCGAACCCCTGCTGATCCGTATCGCGCAGGAAGGCGACCAACTGGTTGTGCGCAACCCGTTTCGGCCTCGCGGCGAGAGGAAAGACTCTACGGGCGTAGGTTTGCAAAACATCATCAACCGTTACGCACTGCTGACCGACCGGCCGGTGTGGGCGGGCGAAACAGAACGCGAGTTTGTGGTCCGGCTGCCTTTGCTGACGCAGGCGGATCTCCACTCATCAAACAACTGATCGCATGCACACGGCTCAACCCATACGCATTGTATTGCTGTTTCTGGCAGCTTTTCTGCCGGCCTTTCTGGCGCCTTTGGCAGCGCAAACCAATGCTGACAGTTTGTGGCGGGCCTGGCAAAACCCGGCTCTGCACGATACCATGCGGCTGAAAGCCCTGCAATCGCTCACCTGGGGCATGTTGAGTAAAAACCCTGACTCTGCTTTCAGCCTTGCCAGCCAGGAAGTGGATTTCGGCAGGCAAAGCGGCTATAAATTGTGGGAAGCCAAAGGGTTGTACAACATCGCCACCTACTACTACGGAAAAAGCGAGTATGCGAAGTCCATGAGTTTTTATCAAAAAAGCCTCGACCTGCGCATCGAGATCGGCGACCTGAAGGGCGAAGGGGCGATCTATGGCAACTTTGGCGTGATTTACAACCAGCAGGGCAATAACCTGAAAGCGCTCGAGTATCAGCTCAAATCGCTGGCGATGAATGAAAAACTCCGCGACACCCTGGGTCTGTGCGCCAACTACAGCAACATAGCCGTCATTTATCAGCAGCAGGGCAGCAAGGAAAAAGCGCTCGATTATTACGACAAGGCTTTCCGTCTGTACGAAACGCTGAACCGAAAAGGCGATATGTCGCTGATTTACAACAACATCGGCAACCTGTATTCCGAAAACGGCGCGTATGACCGCGCACTCGAGAACTTCTTCAAAAGCCTCGCGATCCGTACCGAGATCGACGACCGGGTCGGCCTTTCCATCACAACCTTCAACATAGGTTCGGTGTATGCCAACAAGGGCGACTTCCGCCACGCCAACGCCTATCTGACGCAGGCAATCGACATGTTCGGCCGGCTTGGCGATCAGAGTGGCACCGCCCACGCCTATTACCTGCTGGGCGATATTGCCGCCAAACAGCATAATCCGCAACAGGCGCTCCGCTGGTGCGCCGAATCGCTCCGGCTGGCCCGCGAACTGGGCATCGTCGCCATGCAGCGCAACGCCTGCCATTGCCTGTACAAAGCCAACAAAACAATGGGTAACAGCGCGGAAGCCCTGCATTACCACGAACAGTACAAACAACTGACCGACAGCCTCAAACAGGGCGAAATCGAAATCAGGCTCAACCAGCTGGAATTTGAAAAAGACCTGCTCTCCGACAGCCTGACACGAGAGGAAGAAAAACGCGGCCTGGAAGTCGCCTACCAAACCGAACTCAACAAAAAGACCCGCAACACCAATATCCTGCTCGTCGTGGCCCTGGGCGTGCTGCTGCTGGCCCTGCTTTTCCTCAGCGGTATGTTGTATTTCCGTAAAAATTCGGCCCAATTAAAATTGCGCACTGAAAATCTTGAAAAACAACAACTTATCAATGAGATTGCTTTGCTGAAAACCCAGGTCAACCCGCATTTTTTGTTCAACAGCCTCAGCATTTTGTCGTCGTTGATCCACGTCAGCCCGGAGTTGTCGGAACAGTTCATCGACCAGTTGTCCAAGTCTTATCGCTACCTGCTGGAACAAAAAGACCAGTCGCTGGTGACCCTGCGAACCGAGCTGGAATTTATCCGCTCCTATGCCTTTTTGCTCAAGATCCGTTTTGAAAACAAGTTTCATTTTCAAATCCAGCTCGACGAATCCTTGTTTGATCAATACAGGGTAGCCCCGCTGACCCTGCAATTGCTGCTCGAAAATGCCGTCAAACACAACCGTATGTCGGTTCGCGAGCCGCTCGTGGTGACGGTCACGGCCGAAGGCGCCACCCTGGTGGTCAAAAATCACCTGCAGCCCCGCCCGACGCCCGATTCGTCCACCGGCATAGGTTTGCAAAATATCGTCAACCGCTATGCCTTGCTCAGCGACCGACCGGTAGAGGCCGGCACGGTGGGCGATGATTTCGTCGTTCGCATACCGCTTTTGTAAAATACACCCTCCCAACCCGTTAGCACATCGACGCATTATGAACACCATCATTATTGAAGACGAAAACCTCACGGCGCAACGGCTCGAAGGGCTGTTGAAAAAGTACGACGCTTCGATCAGGGTACAGGCCGTCCTGCCTTCGGTAGCCGAGGCGGTTCAATGGCTGCGACGCCATGACGCGCCCGATCTGGTGTTTATGGACATTCACCTCGAAGACGACCTCTGTTTCAAGATATTCGAGCTGGCGCCCCTGCCTTCGCCGGTCATCTTTACCACCGCGTACGATGAGTACATGATCAAGGCTTTTAAGGTCAACAGCATCGATTATCTGCTCAAACCGGTCAATTCGGAAGAACTTGCCGCGGCCCTGGAAAAATTCAAAACGCTGCGAGCGCAGTTTGCCAAACCCGATTTCGATACCCTGCTTCGCTACATCGGTCAGCGAACGCCGGAATAAAAAACCCGTTTTATGATTACGGTGGGCAACAAGATTCGCAGCATTGAAACAGCCGACATCGCCTATTTTTATTCGGATGAAAAAATCACCTTCATGGTGACCCGGGAAGGACAGCATTTGCCCATCGATTTCAGCCTCGACAAACTGACCAGTCTGCTCGATCCCAAACATTTTTTCCGCGCCAACCGGCAATATCTGGTTGGTTTTGAGGCTATTCAGCATGTTTTTACCCACTTCAAGGGAAAACTGAAACTCGAGCTGGTCCCGAAAAACAAACAGGAAGTATTCGTCAGCGGCGACCGCATGACGGATTTTAAAGAATGGTTGGGGAAATAAGCTGCAACGTTCCGGCCCGAACAGTAGTCTATATCCCAGGCTACAAGCTATGAAAACAATCTTCTCTGTCTTGCTCATCTGCCTGCTGACGGCCGCTCTGGCCCGCGCGGGCGATGATCCCGGCTGGGCGCTCACGCTGACCGAGGCCGAATGGGCGACCGACGACATCGTACGGGTGCCGTTTACGCTGTCGGGCACGCTCATCACCGTACGCGCCAGGGTCGATACGGCCGAGGGCAATTTCTTTTTCGATACCGGCGCCAGCGGCCTGCTGCTCAACGCGCGCTACTTCGGCGAAGCCCGCCGCCTTGCTACTTCCGCGCAGGGCGGCGGCGTCACCGGCCGGGTGCGGGTGCTGGGCGCTATCCGCGTCGATACCTTCGGGCTCGACAACCTCGTGGCCGCCGATATTGCTGCCGAAATACTCGACCTTTCGCACCTCGAAAATGCCAAAAAGATCGATCTGATGGGCATTATCGGCTACGAAGTGTTTAGCGAGTACGAGGTCCTGTTCGATTATGCCGCTTTCCGGCTGGTGCTGATCCGGACCAATAAAAAGGGCGCGCCTGCCACGCCTTTGCCCGACTGGGAATACCAGCCCCGCGCGAGTTTCCCGATCGAAGTGGCAGACCACGTGGCGGTGTTGCGCCTGCGTTTCCCCGCTTCGGTCAGCCTGCGCTTTGCGCTCGATTCGGGCGCCGAACAAAACCTTTTGAGCAATGAGGCAGGGGAGCGTTTTTTGAAAAACAATTTTGTGATCGGCAAACGTATCAAACTGCGGGGCGCAGGGCATAAAAGCCTCGAGGTACTCAGCGGTACCTTGCACAACGTGCGCCTCGACTCGCTTCCGTTCCGTCCCATGGCTACGATTCTGACCAGTCTCAGCGACATCAATTCGACCTATAAAACCGAGGTGGACGGCATCCTGGGCTACGAATTTTTGTCCCAGTACCCTGTGAGCGTCAACTATAAAAAACGCCGGCTGACGTTCTACCGGGCTGTTCGACCCTGATCTTTGCAACATCTTGACGGCAAAAGCAATTTGAATACTATGATAAAGGTTTGGGAAATGGTTTGTAGATACCCCAGGGCCGGGTCAACCACCCGCGGAAAGGCCGGTGCAAATGCTTCAAGGGCGACGGATTGCAATTCTAACCCCCAAAAAGCGATCAGAGGCAAAACGCTTCTCCTCTTCCTGCTCCTCTCGCTACGCCTCGCAGCCCAGATCGACACCGCCAAAAGCAAATACGGGCTGTATTTTTTCGAAGGCGATGAAGTGGTGTTCGAGTTCGACAAGCGGGTGTATGAAAACGCCCTGCACTCGGCCGACAGCAATGCCGTGGATTTTGCCGACCTCGATATTTTGCAGATCACTGTGTCGGGCGATTTCAACAACTGGTCGGCAGAAGGCTGGGTGATGCAACGCATGGACGCCAATCGCTACCAGTTGCGCAAACATCTCAAGGATTTCAGGGATGCGCCCGACTGGCAGTTCAGGTTTTTGATCAACGGGACGTACTGGACGCCCGTCGGCGTCGTGAAAAAAGAAGGCGTACTTGGCCGCTACGATCTTCAGGGGCCCGAAGTGGCGCCCCCTTCGGGCGATACGGGCAATGTTGCTTTTCATTTGCGCGGCTTTACCGATAAAAAACAGGTGATCCTGGCTGGTACTTTTAACAACTGGGACGAACACAATTACCGGATGCGGCGCGTCGATGGCGGCTGGGAAATGCGGCTGCCGCTGCCGCCAGGGGTGTACGAATACAAATTCATCGCGGATGGCGAATGGCTGCACGACCCCGCCAACCCGGAAAAAAAACGCAACCAGTACGGCACGTTCAACTCGGTGCTGCACGTAGCCACCCCCGTGCATTTCGAGTTGCAGGGCTTCAACAACGCGCGCGAAGTGATCCTGTCAGGCAGTTTCAACAACTGGAAAGAACACGAGATCAACATGCAAAGGACACCCGCCGGCTGGGCCGCCGACGTGCCGCTGACCGGCGGCAAATACCTGTACAAATTCATTGTGGATGGCCAATGGATGACCGACCCGGCCAATCCGCGTACCGAAACCGATACGAAAGGCCATGTCAATTCCGTGCTGTTTGTGCGATGAGCAACGATGGCTTGTGATGCCCTAAACCAGCCAGATCGTGAGAAACACCGCCCCCAGCAGCAACACCACACCGAAACCCGTCAGTACCGGCCGGCGCAGGGCCCGCGCGCCGTTGAAAACGCTGACCAGTAATTTGAATGCCGTGTTGGACATGACCGCCAGCAGAATGATAACCGCTGCCTCGCGCTGCGAATCGGGCGTGGCGGCCGACCATTTGGCCGTGCTGATCGTAATGGCATCGATATCGGCAACGCCGGCCAGCGCACCGGCCAGGTAGCTCAGCGCGGGGTCGAGCCACTGCCGCGAGCCAAACATCAGCAGCGTAACGCCGATGTACAGCAGGATGAAAAACACGGCGTTTTTGAGGTCGAGCGGATTGCCCGGCGAAAGCTGCGGGGCATCGCCGTCGGGCTGCCGGGTGCGCAAAGCGCGCCAGCCCATCAGCAGGGTGCCCAACAACATGAGCGCCAAAACCGGCAATAAACGCAGCGCCACCCCGACCGAAAACAAGGCGCTCAGCGCAAAAACCCGCACAAACATGATGGAAGACGCCGACACGATGCCGGCCCCGAATGCCGCCGACAGATCGGGGCGCTCCCGGCTGCGCGCTGAAAACACCCAGGCGACGAGGGTCGATGAAAACAAGCCGCCGATCAGGGCGGTGAGCAGGATGCCTTTGTGGGGCTTGCCAAATTTGAGGAGCAGATAGCCGGTAAAACTGATCGACAGGACCAGCACCGCGATCCAGCCCATGTCGCGCAGGTTGAGCAGGTTTTCGGGGCCGAAAGGCTCGTCGGGCAAGAGGGGCAACACAAGCAGCGCCAGCACGATGAACTTGATAAACGCGAAGAGCTCATCTTCCGTAATCCGCTGAATAAAACCGTGTAGTTTTTCCTTCAACGACAACACCAGCGTCATCAGCACCACTACCGCCAGCGATTCGCGCACGTAACCCGAGGCGATCGCAACGCCCAGCAAAAGGGTCAGCATGAGGGCGATCTCGGTCGTCAGCCCCATTTTGTGGTGAAGCGTCTGGACGTAGTAGGCCACGGCCACCAGCACAAAAAAGCCGGCCAGCACGGTAATCAGCACTTCGTTCAAACCGGAGCGACCCATCCACCCGGCGCAGAAACCGAGCATGGCCACGAGGATGAACGTGCGGATACCTCCGATATGCGCCGGCTCGTCGTGGGTGTTGAACTCTCGTTCCAGACCGATGATCAAACCGACCCCGGCTGCCGTAAGCAGGCCGGTAAAAAACGGGGTGAGTATGGCGTTGAGGGAGTTGAAGAAATCCATGGCAGTCTCAAATGTAACCGCATTCGGGCATTCATCACCCGCTTTACGGCATTCATCCACTCCTTTTTGGCCTGCACCCACAGCCGGAAGCACCTTTGCTTCAACAAAAACTTGAAAGCTATGACAACGATCTCCCTTCCCGTCGCCAGCTATGCCCGTATGACTGACGAGCAACTAATCCCGCTCGTGATCGCAGGCGACCAGCAAGCCTTTGCCGCGCTTTACCAGCGCTATACCCGACTGCTGCAAACGGTATTGTTGCGATACCTCAACGACCCCGAAGCCGTGCAGGAAGTGCTGCAGGATGCTTTCCTGCGCGCCTTTCGCAAAATGGACCATTTCCGGGGAGAATCCAAATTTTCCACCTGGCTCTGCCGGATCGCAATTTCCATTGCAATCAGCCGCCGCCGCATCCGCCGCTACGCGAGCTGGGCCGCTATGGAAGATTGCGAACCCCGAACGCTTGCAGCATGGAACGAGGGCGGCAAATTGCTCGATACGCAAGACCAGCGCCGCCTTATCGAACAGGCTTTTCGTCAACTCAGCGAACAGGACGTCATCGCGCTCGACCTTTTTTATTTCCGCGAACAAAGCATCGAGGAAATCGGCCGCCATACCGGCTGGACGCCCAACAACGTCAAAAGCCGCTTATCCCGCGCCCGTCAGCGCCTGCAAAAGGTGATGAATGAACAGGCGCTGCTGACGGAAGCCTGGACCTGAACGAGCCGCACACAAGTCGGCCGGCGCTGTAACAATCTGCTGTCCGGCACTGTCTGATCTGTATGCGCCCTCGGCGCCGTGCCTGCTTCACCGATTCTCCCAATCCATTCAACACACTCGCTATGAAAACCCGTCTCTTTTTCATCGGCCTGCTCGCCCTGACGAGCCTGCTGGCCTGCCGGACGGCCCAGGTGGCCGTCGATCCTCAACTCAATGCCGAAGCCATGCCGGTCAAAGGCCGCAACGGCCTGCTGATTGGCCAGGTAATCCGCTACGGCGAATACCGCACCGAGCCGGTTCGCCGGGGCTGGACGAAAGGCTACGACATTCCCTTCATCGTTCGCTTTCAGGGTGCGCGCGAAAAACTCAGCTACACCCAACATGGCGCTGCCGGGCTCCAGGCCGAGGTTTCGTGCGTAAGCAAGTTCAAAAGCACCGAAATACAGTGGGCGTCCGAGTTTTTCAGCATCCCGATCGAGTACCAGAACTTTTTTGCAGGAAACATCCATCTGGGCGGCGAACGGCCGGTCTGGGACTTTATCCTGTACAATCCCAACGGCGACCTGATGCGCGAACAGGAGTCGGCCGGTTTTGCCCAAAATGGCGTTCGCCGCATCGAAATTACCCCGATTCGGGGCCTGCAGGGCCAGCCGGAATGGATGAAGGCGCTGGCCGTTTACGGCCACGAATTTCACCTCGACGGCCAGGTAATCGGCGCTGTGTCGACGGTCAATAAAGGCAAGGTCTGGATTGATGAAAGCCTTGACGCAGAAACCCGCACGGTGGTGGCCGCCATCGCTACCGGATTGTTGTTGCGCACCGACGTAGAAAGCGTTGATATGAGTCCCATGCAATAAGACCCCGACCGGCCGGGCGCACCACCAGGCGCCGGAAACCGTTTGAGCCTGTCGGCAACATTCAATCGGTTTGCGGCGCTATTTTTTGATCTCTTAAAAATTATAAAGCTATGAAACAAGTGCTCCTGACGGGCGGCATGTTGCTGCTCCTCCTTTCTGCCTGCCGTAAAGACACGGTGGACGAACCTGTCAAACCGCCGGTTGCCCCGGTAATCAGCCGGATCAGCTGGTCGCCAAACGACCACCTCAGATTTGTTTACGATGACAACGGCCGCCTGGTCGAACTGCGCAATCAATGGCAGTACCTGGCCGAAGACCCCACGGCTATTCGCCTGCTGGTGGACCAATTCAGTTACGACGCGCAGGGCCGGATCGCCGAGGTCAGCTCTACCGGAGGCTTTAAAACCCGGTATTTTTACAACGGCGCGTTGCTCGAAAAGGTACAGGAACTAGCCCCCGGCGGCGCAGTGCTGAGTACGATCAATTATTTGTACGAAGCAGGCCGCATCTCCGGGCAGGTTCGCGAGATTCCGGGCGGCCCGGGCGAGCAGCCGACGTTTTATCAATACCGTTTTTTCTACGATGACAGCGACAACCTGAACCGGCAGGAAATTTACCGCCTGGAGCAGACCGGCACTTACCTGTTGCTCAATGTTGTGGAATACAGCGATTTTGATCAAAAGGTCAACCCGGCCGGCTGGACAATCCAGTATCCTTATTTGCCCGGCTACCCGTACCACAAAAACAACCCCGGGAAAGAACTGTATTACGCGCCCGGCAACGATTCGCTGATCACCACCTACCGTTACGAGTACAATGCCGACGGGTTGCCGGATGTGAAATACGAAACCCGACCCAACGGCCAGTTTACGGGGAAATATGAATATGGACAGGATTGAAGGAATTTGCAGACTTTTGCGCCCCTGTTTTATTTGGTATGGCTCGCAAAAACAAGCTCCGCAAATTCGCCGAAATTCTGGCATTCCCCAATGTGTATGAATGTTACAATGTGCAGCAGCCTGCGCTCGTGGGCGCCGGCATGGCGCCGGTCGATTTGAAAGGGCGCTGGAACGAGCAACATTTCAAAAACGACCGGCCCATCACGCTCGAACTGGCTTGCGGGGGCGGCGAGTACACGGTCGGACTGGCCAAACGTTTTCCGGACCGCAATTTCATCGGGGTTGACGTGAAGGGCAACCGCATCTGGAAAGGCGCCAAGGAAGCCCTGGAGCAAGGGCTGGCCAACGCTGCCTTTTTGCGCACCAGGATCGAGATCATCGACCATTTTTTTGCCCCTGGAGAGGTGGCTGAAATATGGATTACTTTCCCCGACCCCTTTCCCCGGCCCAGCAAGGAAAACCGCCGCCTGAGCTCCGCTTTTTTTCATGAAAAATACCGCGCTATCCTGCGGCCGGGCGGGCTGATGCACCTGAAACACGACGATCCGGATTTTTACCGTTTTACGCTCGACACCATCGAAGCCGACCCGCGCTGCCGGCTGCTGTATCACAACGACGATATCTACGCAAGTCCGTTGCTGTATCCCGAACTGCAAATCCAGACCCTTTATGAGGCTATGCATTTGGCCAACGGCAAGACGATCAAATACGTACGATACCAGATCAACGGCTGACGCACAGCTGGTCAGAGGGCGGTCAAATCGTCAACATCCGCTGCCATGAAAGACAATTTTTCGCAACAGTCGGCGCAATACGCGCAATTTCGGCCCGCTTATCCGGCTGCCTTGTACGATTTTCTGTTGCCGCTGGCGCCCGGCCGCCGGCGGGCCTGGGACTGTGCCACGGGCAACGGGCAGGTAGCGGCTGTGTTGGCCGACCATTTTGAACAGGTGGACGCGACCGATATCAGCGCAAAGCAGCTGGAGCACGCCCTACAGCGCCCCAACATCCGCTATGCAGTCGGCGCGGCAGAAAAAACCGATTTTCCGGATGCTGCCTTCGATCTGATCACTGCGGCCCAGGCGGCGCACTGGTTTGATTTCGACCGGTTTTACCCGGAAGCGCAGCGGGTGCTGAAGCCCGGCGGAATACTGGCGCTGTGGGGCTACGGCTTGCTGCGCACCGAAAGCGAGGCCGTCAACGAACGGCTCGATCATTTTTACCGCGAGGTGACGGGGCCTTATTGGGATGCCGAGCGCCGGCATGTCGATGCCGAATATCGCAGTATTCCGTTCCCTTTCACCGAAATTGAAGCGCCGGCCTTCCCGATGCCGTACCGCTGGACCCTGCCGCATTTTCAGGGGTATTTGGGCACCTGGTCGGCGGTTCAGCATTACCGTAAAGCGCTTGGGGAAGACCCCGTGGCCGTTTTTGCGCCGCAAATTGAAGCCGTCTGGCCGGAAGACGGGGCGCTGGCTATCTGGTTTCCGGTGTTTGTACGGCTGGGCCGCCCGGCCTAGCAGCAGCCCCCTTTTTCAAGGGTGAAAAAAATTCTTGCAAAAAATTTAAAACGCCGGGAACTTTGCACTTCCTCAGGCAGTTAAGGCCACTTAATGAAAACCCAACCAATGGCTACTTTCGACATTCAAGCCACCGAACAGACGTTAACGCGGTACGACCGCATCTTCGAGCGCGAATTCTATCCGCTCGCCGATGCCGTGTACTCGTTTGCCGTTCGGCTGACCAACGACCGCAACCGCGCCGACGACCTGGTGCAGGACACTTACATGAAAGCCTGGCGCTTCATGGACCGCTACACCGAAGGCACCAATGCCAAGGCGTGGCTGTTCCGGATTTGCCGCAATGCTTTCATCAATGAGTACCGCAGCAAGGTGCGTCAGCCCTACAAGGTAGATTATGAAGAAGTGGTTGTCTATCACAACGAAGACGACCCGACCTCGGCACGCTACCACGACCTGCATGAAGAAATGGGCGGTAAATTGCTCGGCGACGAAGTCGTTCGCGCCATCAACGCCCTTCCGCCGGCTTTCCGAATGGTGGTCTTGCTCGATCTTGAAGACTTTACCTACGAAGAAATGGCCGCCATCGCCGATATTCCGATCGGCACCGTCCGCTCCCGTCTGCACCGCGCGCGCAACATCCTGGCCGACAAACTCCGGGAATATGCCGAAACGCGAGGCTATAGCGCCGCAGACGACAGCGTCAATGATGCAACCGACAACCAGGAAGTACCTGTTTCTGCGTAAAAAACCTCGGGGTTTGTCCGGCTGAACTGCCGGATAAACCCTTTTTTCTTGCTTTTTTCACAACCAAACCCAACTCTTTATCCGTTCACCGTCAAGGTTATTACCCCGGGTCAGCGGGTTGAAAAAATGACAAAAGGCAAAACGCGAGCGGCCGGTTTCGACACATTTTTGCGACGACCTTCCGCTTTTTGCCCTTCGCCTTCAACCTGCTCCCGCAAACAGCCCGATCACAATGCAGCAAGGATCCTATCTTTCAAAGACCACCGTGTTTAATAGCTGTTGGCCGACTGACAACCGGACGACACGGCACGGCCTGGCGCCTCTGCAATACGGACCGGTCTGGCGCGGCAGCACGACCTGTTGGGATAACCCTGACACAAACTATCGCCCAACAATGAAAAATTCGTTCAATCAACCACAAAACAGCGCCGCTTCGGTGCAGCCCGGCACCACCCAGGATCAGCCCGGCCTCCAGAACACCCCGTTTACCCCCGACACCCAGATGCCCCAGTACGCAACCCACGCCCAACGCTCTCCTGAAGCAGAATCATTCCGCGCTTTTATAAAAAGCAGGCTGCCACGCGAAAAAGCCTCCCAGGCTTTGCTCAATAAAATCAGGCAAATTACCAAAACGCCCGCCTGAGCCATTCGCGCAAAATTTCCCAACCACACACAAGCCGGAGGATTCAACCGAATCGCTCCGGTTTTTTTATGCCCCGCCCTCAAGTTCATACAAACTTCATATTCGCTTAACGCCCGGCGAATAGCGCGGAAATACCTTTGTATCGTTAAAAAAACACCCGAATGAAGTGTTTCCCGCGCCAGTTTTCCTCCGATGCCCATTCGTTTTTCGGTCGCTCTTTTCTGTCGCTTCGGCGTTATGTCTCACCGGTTCCCGGTCGGGGCATGAATGGTTGGCCTCGTACGGCGCGGGCCTTTGATTTTTTCCTCAACTCCATCCATACAGGCCGCTTTGCTGCCGTTATCAATTGCTAATCCCGCCGCCATGAAACGTGAACTCGACATCGTTATCCTTTCCGACATCCACCTCGGTACCTACGGTTGCCATGCGCGCGAATTGCACAACTACCTGAAAAGCATACAACCGCGTACACTGGTGCTCAACGGGGATATTTTCGACATCTGGCAGTTTAAAAAGAGTTATTTTCCGAAAGAACACATGGAGGTCGTGCGCCGCATCCTGAAAATGGCGGTCAACGGCACCAAAGTCTATTACCTCACGGGCAACCACGACGACCTGCTGCGCAAGTTTGGCGAACTGTCGTTCGGCCTCGTCCACCTGCGCAACAAACTCGTGTTTCAGGTGGACGGGCGCACCCACTGGGTGTTTCACGGCGATGTTTTCGACGCCAGCATCCAGCGAGCGCGCTGGCTGGCCAAACTCGGCGGCGCCGGCTACGACCTGCTGATCCGCATCAATCGCGCCATCAACGGCGCGCGCCGCTTGTTCGGACTGGCGCCTGTGTCGTTTGCCGCACGGGTGAAAAAAAGTGTGAAAGGCGCCGTCAAGTACATCTCCGATTTCGAAAATACGGCCATAGAACTCGCCGCGGAAAAAGGCTACGACTACGTAATCTGCGGCCATATCCACCGGCCGCAAATGCGCGATGTGACGGCTGCCAACGGCCGGACGGTCACCTATCTCAACAGCGGCGACTGGGTGGAACACCTCACCGCCCTCGAGTTTGCCGACGGCGCCTGGTCGCTCTACCGCTACGATGAATCCGAGTTCGATGTCGTCAGCCCCCGTTTGCAGGTGCCTGTGCGCGAACCCAAAGTGATCACCCTGCGTCGCGAAGAAGTGCTGCCCGAGCTCAATGGCCTGGCAGCGTTCGAGGCGCTCTGAAAAATATCCGTTTGTAAAAACGGACCAACCGGAGTGGACAGGTTAGGAAATAGCGCTCCGGTTTCTTTGGCTTCATACAAGTGTGATTATATGATTTGAGTTAAGTTTAAAAGCCGGGCGCAATGCCCGGCTTTTTACATGTTGCGCAGCCTGGCAGACGGTTTTGCCTTTTGGTCGTGGATGGAACAAAATATGTCGACCGTCCATATCATAAAGTCTGAATCTGCGTTTTGGGACAGGGGCCAAGCGCGAACTTCGCGTCCCGGAAATTTGTTGCATAAACTGTGTCTGATCCCCAATTTGAAATGCCTGTTGCGCCTGCCGAGAAAGAGCAGCAAAAAGTATTGCGCTCTTTTCGCGCTTCCCGCCTGGTCGTGCCCGTACTGATCGGTTTGGCCGTTGCGGTCTGGTTTGCCCTCAGAGAGTTCGATCCCGAACAGTTTCGCTCCATTCGCTGGACGGGCCATGCCTTTTTCTGGATCGGCCTCGCGGTGCTCCTGCTGATCATCCGCCATTTGTTTTATGCCTACCGCTTGCGATCGGTTACTGCCGGCGCCCTGGGTTGGCGCAAATGCCTGGAACTGATCGTGATTTGGGAGTTTAGTTCGGCGCTCACCCCGACCAGCAAGGGCGGGCCTTTCGTCATGTTGTTCGTGCTGACCCGGGAAAAGCTCAGCGCCGGCCGTACGGCAGCCGCCGTTTTTTACACGATGGTATGCGATGCGGGCTTTTTTATCATCACACTGCCTTTGTTGTTGGCATTTTACGGCCCTCCGATGTTGTTTCCCGGCATGCAGACGTTTCACGACGGCGGCAAGCATGGCGCGGCCGCCGCGGCATTTTTCATTACCTACGGGTTCATGTTCGCCTATTGGGTGGTCATGGTTTTTCTGCTGCTGGTAAAGCCGCATTATGCCGAAAGCGCGTTGCTCTGGCTGGCCCGGCGGCGCATCCTGAGCCGCTGGGCGCCGAAGATACAGCGCCTCGGCGACGAGTTTGCGCATGCTGCCGACGAGATCAGGGCACAGGACTGGCGCTACCACCTGCGGGTGATAACCGGCACGCTGGGCGCCTGGACAAGCAAGTTTATGATGATCAATTGCCTGCTAATTGCGATCGTGCCATCGACGCCGATTGACGGTTCAACGCAGGCATTTATTTACGCCCGCATGGTCGCCATGTTTACGATTATGGCGTTCAGCCCGACGCCGGGCGGCGCTGGTATCGCAGAGCTGATGATGACCCGATACATTTCGGATTACACGCCGGAAAGCATCGCTTTTGTCGTGGCAATGTTGTGGCGCGGCCTGGCCTACTATGGGTATTTGTTGCTGGGCGCCATCGTGACGCCGGCCTGGATCGCCCGCAAAGTGCGCAACAAATAATACCTTGGAGCGGCTATGGAAATTTACCTGCTCTGCTTTTTTGCCTTTTTGGCCGGCTTTATCGACAGCATTGTTGGCGGCGGTGGATTGGTTCAGATCCCCGCTTTTTTTGTGTTGTACCCCCATCTTTCGGTACCCAATATCATCAGTACCAACCGGCTGGCTTCGGCAGTAGGTACGGCAGTTGCAGCGGTCAATTATGCCCGCAATATTTCTATCCCGTGGCGGACGGTCTTGTTTGCCGCAATGGGCGCCGTGCCCATGTCTTACCTGGGCGCCACTGTTCAAAGCATGTTGCCTTCGGCAGTCCTGAAGCCGGTTATTCTGGTGCTGATCATTGCCATTGCAGTGTACACCTATCGCAAAAAGGATTTTGGGCAGTCGGACATCCTTCGGGTGGCCCCCGGGCGGGTTCCCTGGCTGGCGCTGGGCATCGGCGGATTGCTGGGTTTTTACAACGGTTTCGTGGGCCCGGGTACGGGCAGTTTGCTGGTGTTCGGTTTTGTGAGCGTGATCGGATACAGTTTCCTGCGGGCATCGGCGGTTTCGAAAGTGGTCAATGTCATTGCCGACGTCTCATCGCTGGTCTTCTTTTTGATTCATAAATGTGTGTTGTTCCACCTGGCCATCCCGATGATGGTGTGCAATGTCGCAGGTTCGTACACGGGCAGCAGGCTGGCCGTCTTGCGGGGCAATGCTTTTGTCAGGCGCTTTTTTCTGGTTGTTGTGGCCGGAATTGTGCTGCGATTTGCCTGGGATATCCTGCGTGCCGGCGAGTTTTTTCACCTTTGAAGCAAATTTGACCGACCATGCGCAAGTTCTCAGCCGACTGGGTTTTTCCGGTTTCTTCCGCCCCCCTGCCACAAGCCGTGGTTGTGACCGACGACCAGGGTAAAATTCTCGCCATCGAGCCCCGTGAAAGGCACGACCCCGCCGGCATCGACATTCGTTCCGGCGCGCTGATTCCGGGTTTTGTCAATACGCATTGCCACCTCGAACTGTCGCACATGAAAGGCAAGGTGGACACAGGTACCGGGCTGATTCCGTTCATCACGGGCGTCGTCACGCAGCGCAATGCCGCTGCAGAACTCATTCAGGATGCCATCGAGCGGGCCGAGGCAGACATGCTCGCCGGCGGGATCGTGGCGGTTGGCGATATTTCCAACGTACCCGACACTTTTGCGGTAAAAAGCCGGGGGCGCCTGCGCTGGTACACGTTTGTCGAACTGTTCGACTTTTTGCAGGACGCTGGCGCGGATAAAACCTTCGGCACCGGAAAAGCCGTGTTTGATCAACTTCTGCCTGCGCCCGGCAGCGCCAAAGCCCTCGTGCCGCATGCGCCGTACAGCGTGAGCGCCCGCCTGTTTGAAAAAATCAATGCGTTCAATCCTGCGAGCGGCACGACCCTCAGCATCCACAATCAGGAAACGCCGCCCGAAAATGAACTGTTTGTGCAGGGCACGGGCGCATTCCGCGATTTTTACAGCCGGTTCGGCATTTCGCTCGACGGATTTCGGGCCCCAGGAACTACTTCCATCCACTATGCCCTGGCCCATCTGAACCCGGCCAACCGCACGCTTTTTGTGCACAACACCCTCACCACGGCCGACGACCTGGCCGCCGCGCAGGCATGGAGCCCGCGCACCTACTGGGCCTCCTGCCCCAACGCCAACCTTTATATTGAAAACCGTTTGCCCAACTACCGGGTATTTATGGATGCCGGCGCCCGCGTCACGCTCGGCACCGACAGCCTGACGTCCAACTGGCAACTCTCCATTCTGGAAGAAATAAAAACCATTGCCCGCTACCAAAGCTACGTTCCCTTCGACGCCCTGCTGCGCTGGGCCACGCTCAACGGCGCCGAGGCATTGGGCTTCGATGACACGCTGGGCAGTCTGGAAGCAGGAAAAACGCCGGGGCTGCTGTGGTTGAGCGGGCTGGAAAACGGCGTACCGGGGCAATCGACGCGGGTGGAGCGGCTGATTTGATCTCAGTTGATCCAGGGTCCATCAAAAGTCCAGATGCGGTAGATAAAGTACCAGCAGACCAGGCTGGCAGCAAGTGCTGCGAAGATCAAAACCGGATACCCGGACTGAGCGTCGTTGTTGCGGAAGAGTTTGTTCAACAACAACTTGAACGGCAAAAGCAGGAGATTACGAATACCCAGAGCACAGCCAGTACAAAGGGAAATGCCATCATGGCTTGTGCAAGAATCATTTTCAAATTGAATTGGAGTGAAAAAAAATTAGGGGTAATAAAAATAGTAAAGCGGGCTGACGAAATTCTCCGCCAGCCCGCTTTTTTTAAATTTTTACCGAGGTGTTTACCGCCAAACTAAGGTTTGAATCTTTTAAAGAGCCGTTCCAAATCCCGTTTTGAGTGGACAACACGATATACGTAAATGTCATATCCTGTGAATTCATAGAAAATTTCATAAGCGCCTTTTCTAATGACCCGATAATTACCATGTTCCGCCAAAAGAGGCTCAATCGGATAGCGCTCCGGATGTTCCTGCAAGGTTTCAACCGCCTCAAAGAGGCTGGCGATGACTCTTTGTGCCACTTTGGGGGAGGCTTTTTGAGTAATATATTTACGAATTTCACGTAAATCCCGCCCTGCATGGATAGAGAAAGCTACATCATAAGGGGGAGGAGTTTTCATTCAGACAACAGCTCTTTCTTTAAGTCGCTTAATGCAATTTTTTTTCCTTCTTTGACCTCTCTGTTGGCCTCCAGAATGCTTTCCACCAATTCAGTCTCAGTAATCGGAGTGCCATCCGCTTCATAATGTAAAACTCCTGCCGCTGGTTTATCTATCGATTTACGCAACAGGACAAGAATACTTTGCATCAATTCCATGTCGTCTGTCTGCTCCAGTAGTGCGACAATGGAGTGCCTTAGTTCAACGGTGCTCATATCGAATAATTTTAGGCAAAAATAATGCGATTTTTTGGGTAATTGAACAACAAGCGGGCTGACGAAATTCTCCGCCAGCCCGCTTGTTAAATTTTTACTGAGCTTGTTTACCGCGCGTACGCCACGGCCCGCTTCTCCCGGATGACCGTCACGCGGATCTGGCCGGGGTACTGCATTTCTTCCTGGATTTTTTGCGAGATCATAAACGACAAATCGTCGGCGTACTGGTCGGTCACCTTGTCGGCTTCGACGATCACGCGCAGTTCGCGGCCGGCCTGCATGGCGAAAGCCTTGGCCACACCCTCGTAGCTCATGGCGAGGTCTTCGAGTTCGCCGATGCGTTTGAGGTAGTTTTCGAGGATTTCGCGGCGTGCGCCGGGGCGTGCGCCGGAGATGGCGTCGCAGGCCTGGATGATGGGCGAGATGATGTTGTTCATCTCGATTTCGTCGTGGTGAGCGCCCACGGCGTTGATGACCACGGGGTGCTCGCCAAATTGTTCGCACATTTTCATGCCGACCAGGGCGTGCGAGAGTTCGGTTTCTTCTTCGGCCACCTTGCCGATATCGTGCAGCAGGCCGGCGCGTTTGGCCATTTTGACCTGCTTTTGGCTGAGGCCCAGCTCGGCCGCCATGAGGCCGCAGAGTTCGGCGGTTTCGATGCTGTGTTTCAGCAGGTTCTGGCCGTAGGAGGAGCGGAAGCGCATGCGGCCGACCATGCGTACGAGCGCCGGGTTGAGGCCGTGGATGCCTTGTTCGATCACGGTGCGTTCGCCGATTTCGATCACCTGTTCCTCGAGTTGTTTGCGGGTTTTGGCCACTACTTCCTCGATGCGCTGGGGGTGAATGCGGCCGTCGGCCACGAGGCGCTGCAGCGAGAGGCGGGCTACTTCGCGGCGGATGGGGTCGAAGGAGGAGATGACGATGGCCTCGGGCGTATCGTCAACGATGATCTCGACGCCCGTTGCGGCTTCGAGGGCGCGGATGTTGCGTCCTTCGCGGCCGATGATCTGGCCTTTCATGTCGTCGTTTTCGAGGTTGAACACCGAGACGGTGTTTTCGATGGTTACCTCGGCTGCGGTGCGCTGGATCGTCTGAATGATGATCTTTTTGGCCTCTTTGTTGGCGTTCAGTTTGGCCTGGGCCACGGCTTCTTTCACGATAGCCATAGATTCGGTTTCGCTTTTGGCGCGAACAGCTTCGAGGAGCTGGTCCTTGGCATCCTGCTGGCTGAGGCTGGCGATTTTTTCGAGCGCCTTGATGCGTTCTTCGTTGGCGGCGTCGAGTTCTTCGCGTTTTTTCTGAACGATATGGAGCTGGCGTTCGAGGTTTTCCCGAAGGGTCAGGAGTTCGGTTTCCTTGTTTTCGAGTTCTACTTTGGCGTTGTTGACTTCGTCGATGCGTTGTTGAAAAGCGGCTTCCTTGGCTTTCAGGTCATTTTCAAGTTGAACCACCTGCAATTCGCGCTCCTTCATCTTCACCACGTGGTCGGCCTTTTCACTGTCGAACTGGCTGCGCATTTGTGCATAGCGTTCCTTGGCTTCCTGTATTTTCTGCTGCTTGATGCGCTCGTTTTCGCTTTCGGCCTTCGCAACGACCTTTTGTGCTTCGATCTGTGCTTCGTCGGTCATCCGCTTGGCGCTCAGGCGGGCCTCCTGCAGCACGAGGTCGGCCTGCCTGTTGCTTTCCTCGATGGCTTTCTGATTGTCCTTTTTTATGGTCAGGGTGGCAATCAGATAGGCCACCACGGCGCCGATGGCCAGGCCTATTCCTATTGAGAGTATATCCATGATTGTAGTGTTATAAAAGTGGTTTATGTGATATGGTGGTAATTGACAATTGAGCAAAGGGGGAGCGGTCAAATGACCGCGAATGATGCCGCCCTGTTTACCTGATGGTCAATGATCACCGCCTGATGTTTGCATTCAATTTTGTTTCGAACGCTTCCTGCAACTGGCGCATGAGCGTATCGATATCTTTTTCCTGGAGCGTCTTGTCCGGGTCTTCAAAGGTGAAACTGACGGCATACGACTTTTTGCCAGCGCCGAGTTTGTTTTCATCTTCAAAAACGTCGAACAGGTTGACCTCCCGGAGGAGTTTTTTAACAGTTTTTTGGGCCAGTTGGCGGATGTCGCCAAACGGCACGTTGCGGTCGAGCACGAGGGCCAGGTCGCGGCGTACGGCCGGGAAACGGCTCAGTTCGCGGTATTGCACCTTGTTGTTCGACAACGCTTTGATGATATTTTCCATGTGGAAGTCGGCACAGAAAACGGCGTTTTTTACGTCCATTTTTTTCACCAAAGCCGGCTGTACGGCGCCGAAGGTCACCAGTTCCTGTCCGCCCCTGTGATAACGAAGGGCATACTGGAACGGCGCTTCCTCAAGTGTTTCTTCCTGAAAACCGGCCACCCCCAGACGGGCCAGCAGGTTTTGCACCACCGATTTCAGGGTATAAAAATCCACGACTTTTTTAGCCGCAGGCTGCCAGCTTTCGGCGCTGTGCACACCAGTGAGGAAAACGGCAAGGCGGGCGACTTCCTTGAAGTTGCCGACTTCTCCGTAAACCCCACTTCCCTCGCCGGAGGGGGAAGCGTTTTCAGCGGCGGCAGATACCCTTCTGTACACCTTCCCGAATTCAAACAAGCGCAAATCCGGCTGTTGGCGGTTCTGGTTGTTGCGGATGGCTTCGAGGCCGCTGAATACCAGGGTGGGCCTCAGGCAGTCGAGGCCCTGGTTGGCAGTATTGTGCACGTACACCAGTTCTTCCTGGAGTACGGGATAAATCGCATTGGGGCCGGTGTACCAGGCCGAGTTGGACAACGACAGGCTCATGGCCTCGTTGAAGCCCTGGGCGGCCAGGAAATCGGCTGCGAAATTGCGCAGCTTGTCCGGATTGGGCTTGGGGGTGATTTCAATGCTGCTGCGCAGGTGGGTGGGCAGCGGCACATTGTCGAGCCCGTGCACGCGCAGGATTTCCTCCACGATGTCGGCTTCGCGCAGCACGTCGGGTTTGTTGGTCGGCACCACAGCCGTCAGTCCGGCCGGGGTTTCGTCGCTGATGCCGATACCCAGGGCCGTGAGGATGGCTTTGATCTGATCGACCGAAAGGTCTTCTCCGATCAGGGCATTGACCTTTTCGTAGCGAATGGCGATCCGCGCGGGCTCTACTGTTTGCGGGTAGATATCGACAAGAGCCGAGGCGGTTTGCGCGCCGGCAAGTTGTTGCAGGAGGAAAACGGCGCGCTCGAGGGCCGTCAAGCAGCCGTTGGGGTCGGCGCCTTTTTCGAAAGTCCAGGCCGCATCGGTGCGCAGGCCGTGGCGCAGCATGGAGCGGCGAATCCAGCGCGGGTGGAAATAGGCGCTTTCGAGGAAAATGCTCGTCGTGCTGTCTTTCACGCCGCTGGTAGCGCCGCCGAATACCCCGCCGATGCACATGGGGGTGCGGTTGCCGTCGCAGATCATGAGGTCTTCGGCCAGCAGTTTGCGTTCTACGCCATCGAGCGTGACGAAGGGTGTGCCGGCCGGCAGGGTTTGCACGATAATCTTGCCGCCGCCGATTTCGGCGGCATCGAAGGCATGAAGGGGCTGACCCATTTCGAGGCGCACGAGATTGGTCACATCGACCACGTTGTTGATCGGGCGCTGGCCGAGGGCGAGCAGGCGATTTTTCAGCCAGTCGGGGCTCTCTTGCACGCGGATGTTGTCGAGCAAAATGCCGGTGTAGCGCGGACAGGCCTCCGTATTTTCAACGCTGGCCGGGTAAGCTGTGCCGGAAGCCGGCAAAGCGCTGCGTTCGGGCAGGCGCAGGGGCGATTGCAGGCCTTCATGTACTTGCAGGTAGGCGGCCAGGTCGCGGGCTACGCCGAGGTGGTTGGTGGCGTCGGCGCGGTTGGGCGTGAGGCCCACCTCGATCACGGTATCGGCATCCTGCCGGAAATAGGCCGCGGCGGTGAGGCCCAGCGGCGTATCGGGCGGCAACACCATGATGCCGGCGTGGTCGTGCCCCAGGCCGAGTTCGTCCTCGGCGCAGATCATGCCCTGGGAAGCCACGCCGCGCACTTTGCGTTCGGCGATCTGGAAAAGCGTACCGTCTTTGCTGAAAACCTGGGCGCCGGGCAGGGCGACCAGCACTTTTTGACCGACGGCCACATTGGGCGCGCCGCATACGACGGAGCGTATGACGCCATCGCCGACATCGACCTGGGTGGCCGAAAGGTGATCGGTATCCGGTATGCGCTCACAAACGGTGACAAGGCCGGTGACGACCTTGTGCAAATCCACTGGCGAGGGTTTTACCGTTTCCCATCCTTCCACTTCCAGGCCCAGCGAAGTCAGTATATCGGCGATTTCTTGCGGTGTTTTATCTAGGTCGAGAAATTCCCGAAGCCAATTCAACGAAACCTTCATTCCTCAGAACAACTCGGTTAAACACGTAATTGGGTCATTGATTTCAGCGCAAAAATTGGCCGAATCTCTGCAAAGGTAGAGAGAATATGGGAAAGGAAGGCGAAGGGGGGCGGAAAACATGCGCCATTAAAACAAACCGGGGCGCTGCCAATACCTCGACAACGCCCCGGCGCCACACCGCGCTGCCTAACGGCCAAATGACCAGCCGATGCCCACGCCACCCCACCAGAGGTTCTTTTTACCAGCGTCGTGAAGCGCCCAGTAATCCTGGTCCAGATGGTAAAATATTCCATCACAAGCGGAATCATAAGGAAGCGGTACCGCGAAATTTTGCAACGGAATGGCAAAAACATAAGCCCGCAGGTATAGCCCCGATTTCATGGGCTGGTACCGTATGCCGGCGTGCAGATAGTTACACTTATCATTTGTTTCCCAAGGATGTAAATAGCCATCGGCCATTTCTTTATTAAAGATCAAATCATACCCGACTTCCCCGTAGAGGTTCTTTTTTCCCACACACAACATCAGGCGCATGGGCCAGTCGACATGGCGTACGCCTTTGCGGGCAAGGTTGGAATAACCCACCGAAGCAGATACCATAAAGATATTCCGTTTCGACCGCCAAAAAATCCGTTCATAATTGACGGAATACCAGCCGGTTACGCCCCAGGCCTCGGCGAATACGTTGTTGTAACTGCGCCGCTGGGGGGAGCGGGGCTCCGTTTGGGCGGCGAGCAGGAGGGGCAGGAATAGGAACAGGGTAAAAAGCGTTTTTTTCATGGTACTGACATGAATGGGTTACAAAAACCGGGGCGCTGCCAATACCTCGACAACGCCCCGGCGCTACGTCGCACTGCCTAACGGCCAAATGACCAGCCGATGCCCACGCCGCCCCACCAGAGGTTCTTTTTACCAGCATCGTGAAGCGCCCAGTAATCCTGGTCCAGATGGTAAAACATCGAATCGTCGCTTTCCTGTATGGGCATTGGGATAGAAAATCGCTGCAATGGGATAGCAAAAATATACGCCCTTATGTATAAACCACGATGTAGGGGTTGATACCTAACACCGGCATGCAGATAATTACTTCTCACATTATATTCCCATGGGTGCAGGTATCCTTGCGCCTTATTCTTGCCCAGAAGCAAGTTATAGCCTAATTCGCCCATCCATTGATTTTTGCCTACGCAAAGCATTAGTCGAAAAGGATAGCGTATGTGACGGACGCCTTTGTATGCTAAGTTATAATATCCAGTAGAGGCCGATACCATAAAAATATTTCGCTTAGACCGCCAAAAAATCCGTTCATAATTGACTGAATACCAGCCGGTTACGCCCCAGGCCTCGGCGAATACGTTGTTGTAACTGCGCCGTTGGGGGGAGCGGGGCTCCGTTTGGGCGGCGAGCAGGAGGGGCAGGACAAACAGCGGAAGCAGCAGATATTTTTTCATGGCTTTTACCGGTTTGATGAAACGATTATTTTTTTCCGATGAAGCAAACCGCCGTCTTCGGCATACCAGGCCTCGATGTAAATCCCTGCCGGAATGCCCGTGTAAGGATACTGAAATTCGCCCGCATCGGATATTTTTTCACGGGAAATGACCCTGCCCGACCAGTCGTACAACACGCGGATGGAGACTTGGGCGGGACCGGTTGCGATAACCTGCTCCCGTTCCGAGGATTTACCCTGGGCGAGTGTTTGCTCGTTATTGCCTGGCGAACTGAAAGGCTGCACCGGCGCGGGAAAAGATACTTCCTGCCCGTAGATTTCAGAGGTTTCACCGGCAAATACCGCCCTGACGTACATTTGAAAAGGCGGTTCGCCGGCAGGGAATTGGCCGTAACGATTGTAAATACCATTTTCAGTATTGGCGACATAGTACCAGTCGTGCGCATCGTACGACCACTGGTAACCGATCGCGCCGGTAGTGCGCCGCACCGCCAGCTGGTACACGTCGGGCGCCGACGTCGCATGTACTTCAATCTCTCTGGGCGGCAAGGGAGCCTCCATACAACCGGAACATAAGCCCGCATTGAGCGCAGGGATAGTCAGCGTACGGCAAAAAGGGACAGAGGCGCCGCCGCAATCGTTGTACGAACGCACGCATACTATTCTGGTAATGGGCTGCGGGCCCGCGTGAAAACCAGCGCGTCATTTCCATCTGAGCCCGGCACATTGGACTCATTGTTCGGAACCCTGCAATTGATAACCTGAGGGCCATTGGGATTGCAAAAAGTCGGATCCCCGTAAGCGCAATTGTCGTCACCCGGCGACGATCTGTCCCATACGCTTTCATCAAAGGACTCAAATTCGTCTTCAAATACCAGGTTGAAGCCCGGTTTGGCTACCGGATTGAGCAGGTCGGGATCAACTTGCACCTGGGCATTCGCCGCATTCAAAATAAAAAGCAAAATGAATGCAGGAGGACAATAGATAATTTTGACATGATACAGGAAATTTGGTGAAAAAATAGGTTGAAAGACATTTTCAAAGTTAAGCCCCCCCCTTTATAAAAAAACAGGACGAAAAACATCGTTTCAACCCATGCAGATTCCTGCTCTCACCGCCGTTCCGGCCCATCCCCGGTCGCCACGTACACCCGCCAGCCCTCCGCTTTCAGTTGTTCGATTTTTTTGTCGTCGGCCAACACGCCGTATGTCGTAATGCCGGTATAGAACATCATTTCGTTGGGGTGGTCGTACAAAAAAAGCGCGGCCTTTTCAATCGGGCCGTCGGCGCGGATGCGCTGCTCGTACCGGTCGATGCGCACGCGCCATTCGGGGCGGCGTTCGCGGGCAACAAACAGCTTGGCCCTTTCGGCGCCGTATCGCAGCGGCAATAACAGCAGCAACACGGCGAGCAGCCCCCATCCGTAAGTGCGGTATCGCCGGAAACGCAGCCAGGACCACCGCGCCCAGTACGCCGTGAGCAGAAAAAACGCGGGCGCGGCGATGAGCAGATAGGTTTCGCGTTTGGTGGCAGCGGCCGACAACAACAGGAGGGGCAGTCCAAGCCATACCGCCAGGGCAATCCAGGCAACGGACCGGGGCCGTCGGAACAAAACTGCCAATCCGCCCAAAAGGGGCAAGTACGCCAGTTCGCCGAACATGATCCGAAGGCGATCCAGATAAAAATACCACTCACCACTGTGCAATTCCACCACCTGATCGCCGTATTTCAACAAGAATTGAAACACCCAGTGGCTTTCCTGCGGAAAATTCAGGTAGATATACACCAGCCAGGGGCTAATTACAGCCAAGGCCGCAATACCCATCCCAACCGCGTGCGCCATGATATCCGACAGGTTTCTTTTTTGCCACAACACCCCGCCCAGCCAGATCATCGGGATAAAAAAAGCCGGCGTCCATTTGCTCAAAAAAGCCAGGCCGGCAAATAACCCGAACCCAACAGCATACTTATTTTCCGGCTTCTTCCAGTCCAGCACGACAAACCACATCGCCAGTTGAAACATCACCACGTGGCAGGTTTCCACGTGGTCCGACGACTCCCGGCCGGCCGCCAGTTCGATCAATTTGCCATTGATGGCATGAAGAAAAGCCGCCAGCAAGCCCACTTCGGCATTGAACAACAAACGCCCCATACGCCAGGTAAACCCTATTGCTACCAGCGACAATAACAGGGATGGCAGGCGAAGCGCCCACTCGCTGAGCCCGAACACGCCCATACTGCCGGCCATCAGCCACAAGGCCAGCGGCGGCTTATGCAACCAGATATGCGTACAGCACCAGGCATCCGGCCCGAAATCGTAGGCGGGCCGCTCTACCAGGGTGGGTTCGAGCGGATGCGACATCAGGTTTTTGGCCACGAGGGCGTGGTAACACTCGTCCCAGGGATGCAGGTACTGATCCGCGTTGGCAAACAGGCGCAGCGCAAGTCCGATGAGCAGTATGCAGAACAATGCCGGTACGTACCGTTTCCGTCGGGCCAGCCGCCAGGCCGCCACGGCTGCCGCGCATACAACGGCCAATACCAGCCAACTTTGAAATAAATAAGGCTTCATGTAGGAAAAAGGGGCAAAAACCCGTGAAGCGATTAGTACGTTTCCGCGTTATTTGCTGCAAACTCCTTGTCGTGCAACAACTCTACGGACTCATCGGCTATCCCCTCGGGCATTCGTTTTCCCAGCGCTATTTTACGGAAAAATTTGTCCGCGAAGACATCCGCGACGCGCAGTACGATTTGTTCCCCCTGCCCGATATTGGCCAATTCCCCGCCTTGCTGCGCGAACATCCCGGACTGCGCGGCCTCAACGTCACCATCCCGCACAAGGAAACCGTGATTCCTTTCCTCTCCCGCCTCGACGAAACGGCGGCCGCCGTCGGGGCCGTCAATTGTATCCGGATCGGCGAAGGGCGCCTCGAAGGCTTCAATACCGATGTGTACGGCTTCGAACAATCCCTGCTCGGTTTTTTGCAAAAAAACAAAACGGCGCCACAGGGCCTGCCGGCCTACATCCTCGGCACGGGTGGCGCGGCAAAGGCAGCGGCTTTTGTCTTGAAAAAACTCGGTATCGGGTTTCAGTACGTTTCACGCACACCCCGCCAAGCCGGTGAAATCCCGTACGAGGCACTGGCCCAACATCTCGCCCCCGCCGCCCTGTTCGTCAATACCACCCCGCTGGGCATGTCGCCCGATTCGGAGCGCTGCCCCGATCTGCCTTTCGAACGCCTGGGCCCCGGCCATCTGGTGTTCGACCTGATCTACAACCCTGCTGAAACCCTGCTGATGCGTCGGGCGGCCCAACAAGGGGCAACCGTGCAGAACGGCCTGGAAATGTTGGTTTTACAAGCGGAGAAAGCCTGGGAAATCTGGCAGTCGGACCGCGACTAGCGCCCCGGCAACACCCATTCGTAGTAATTGCAATCCGCGTCTTCGCCGACCTTCTGAAGGTTGTGGCGCTGCACAAAGGTTTTGCAGGCCGCAATCACTTTTTCGGAGGTTTTTTGCGGATTGGCCGGCGCCTCGTAGTTTTTCAGTTCAACGACGAGCAAGGGTTTCCCGTTGAAGCGGGCCAGCAGATCCTTGTCGGGTTCCGCGCCTTCGAGGAGCAAAGAGTAGTGGGCGAGCGTCATTTGCGTCGGCGTACGCGACATTTTGCAGGCCACGATCGGCAGCCCGCTGCGCAGCGAAATCTGGTAGGCCCGTTCCGACACTTTGGGGTTGTCGTCGGTGATCAGGTCGATGTTTTCGTTGCCCACGTGAAAAAAGGGCAGGGGCAACACAGCCTGGTAGCGCCCGTAGTCGATATCGGGCAGGCCGCGCAGGTATTTTTCCTGAAATAGGTTGTCGTACACGGAGTCCGTGTGGTAGTATTTGCAAAAATTGGCGGTATCGACGGCCGTCACCAAACCCACGGCCCCGGCCAGGGCATAGCCCGCTACTCGGGGCAGCGACCCGGAAAAGGCGAGCCGGTTGACGGCATAAAAAACCGCGATCCAGGCCGGATAAAAATCGCCCCAGTTGAACCGCGCAAGGCAGCGAAACTGGCTCACCTGCGGGGTAACGAACCGCAGAAAATAAAAGGGACTCAGCCAGTTATCGTATTTCAGGTTGCCGCCGAACATCTCCACATAGTCGCCCATCGCGGTCGAATAGGCGATAACGCCGACGAGCAGCATGAGCCAGACGAACGACTTTGCCACGGACAGGCTTTCCGAGGGTTTGTTGCCGGTGGCCAGGCGCCAGTTAAGCGAAACAATCCAGCCGATGAAGGCCAGCAGGGCGCCGTAGATCACCGCCGAACCCAGAAACGCAAATTGCTCCATGGCCCAGCCCTGGGTGCGTACGAATTGCGGCATTTTCAGAAAGCCGTAAGCCCTGAAAATGGCCCCGGAGGGCAGCCGCCAGTCGGCCAGCCCGTAGCCGTTGCCGACGGGGCGCAGGGCGTAATACTGGTCGATGAGCCGGATAAACCCGAGGGTGACGATCAGGGCTGCCAGCGGAATGGCGCTCAGCGACAGGGCGCGCAGGCGTTGGGGCCAGTTTTTTTGAAAAAATGCTGCAAAAACACCGAATGAACCCACCATTACACCCAAAATGGGCAAATGGTACAGGTGAAAAAATGCGGCCAGCACCAACAGCCCCAGCAGCCCCAGGGCGGGTTTCCAGTACCGTTCGCCTTGCTGAAGGCGTTGGTGGCAGATCAGCAGGAGCAGCATGGCGCCCAGGTAAAAACTGGAAAAAGCCATGTTCATATTGCCAAAAAAGCGAAACATCTGCGGCGAAGCCCACACGATCCCGATACTCATTGTCGCGTTCAGCCAGGGATTGAACCCGAGTCGCCGGCCGATGCCGAACGCCAGTGCCGAGGCCAGCAGCAGGTTGGCCAGCATCAGGAAATGAAAGAGCGGAATGGCCGATTGGCCGACAGGCAGCCCGATATCGCGAAGCAGGTGCAGGGCAAAAGCAAAAACAGGGGTGTTATCGGTGTAAAAAATGTTCTCGCCGTATGGGTAATTCATTCCCTGAAACTGCGCGTATTCGCCTGCCGGGTTGTACTGCACATAGTATTGCAGGGTATAATAATTTTTCAGCCCGTCGAAAGCATTCATAAACATGTGCCCCCGCGGATCGGTAAAATACTTGTTGTACGTAAAGACGATCAACAGCGTCTGTACGACAAGCATGACGGCGAAAGCGCTTTGTACGGGCGAAAAACGGCGAATTTGCATATCAGGCGAATCTGGCAAAGTCGCAAAGATAGGCGCAGGATCGGCTTTTTGAAGCCACTGCGAACGGCGCTATTGTGGCGAATTTTCAATGTGCTCTGATTCCTAAATCGTAATTTTGCCCCGGCTGCCACACGGGGCCGCCGACATTTGCCAGACAATTAAAACCGACTGTGATGCCCACCGAAAATACGCCCGACAACGGCCTTCCAGGAGTTGATTTTACCAACACAGAAATCGCATTTGCCCACTTCTCGGATCGGGAATTGAAAAAAACTGCCTGGTTGTTCAACCTCATGAACAAGCCCTGGATCGTCAAATACGGCTCCGCCCTGGGGCTTTGGGCCATCGAAAACGGCCTGCCTTTTGCCGAAAAAATCGTTAAAAGCACCATTTTTGAGCATTTCGTCGGCGGCACCACCCTGCTCGATTCGCAGCCCAACATCGAGCACCTGGCCAAATTCAACACGCTTACCATACTCGACTACGGCGCCGAGGGAAAAGAAACGGAGACCGACTTCAATTACACCATGAATGAAAACCTCCGGGCTGTTGATTTTGCCTCCCGCGCCGGCACCATTCCAGTGGTGAGCTCCAAAATCACGGGACTGGCCCGTTTCGGACTGCTCGAACGCATACAAAGCGCTCAAAAACTGACCCGTGAAGAACTGAACGAATACCGCAACGTGCTCAAACGCGTCGACGCCATTTGCCACCATGCGTCGCAAAAAGGCATTTCGGTATTTTTCGATGCCGAAGAGAGCTGGATTCAGGATACCATCGACCACCTTGTGTGGCTCATGATGCGGCGGTACAACAAAAAACGTGTGGTCGTTTACAACACTTTTCAAATGTACCGTAAAGACCGGCTGAAGTTCCTGTTCGAAAGTTACGATCGCGCCAAACGCGAAGGCTTCCTGTTAGGGGCCAAACTGGTGCGTGGCGCCTACATGGAAAAAGAAGCCAAACGCGCCGCCGAAATGGGGTACGACAACCCGATCAACCCCGATAAAAGCGCTACCGACGACCATTACAACACGGGCATGCGCTTCTGCATCGACCATTATGAAGACATTGCCTCCTGCAATGCCAGCCATAATGCCGAAAGCGCCCGCCTGCAAGCCGAATTGATGGACAAAAAGGGCATCCCGCGCGATCATCCGCACCTCATGTTCAGCCAGTTGTTCGGCATGAGCGACAACCTGACGTTCAACCTCGCCGCGGCAGGCTACCGCTCGAGTAAATACGTGCCTTACGGACAGGTCCGCGACGTCATCCCCTACCTCATCCGCCGCGCCCAGGAAAACACCTCCGTCACAGGCGACGCCGGCCGCGAGCTGGCCCTCATCCTTCAGGAAGTCAGGAGAAGAGGTATTTAACGATCTGGACCGGCCAACCCGCAGCAGCTATTTCCGGCTTGCGCTGCCCCATAGCACTGCCGCGACCGGGGCGTCGTGCAGGAAATTGTTGACCCATGCATGAAGGAAAAAGCTGAGCAGGCCGAAGGCTATGCCCAGTTCGAGCCAGAACTCCTCCCGTCCGGTCGCCCGGCGGATGCGTTTCCCGCATTCCAGCAGTATAAATACGGTCATTAGCAGCCAGATCAGCAGCCCGGGCCAGCCTTGCTCGCTCAGCGCCTGCCAGTATTCCGAGTGCGCTCCGCCACCCCGCCCGTAATTTTCCGGCCCCCGCCTCGCAATCGGCGCGGTTACGCTGATGCGCGTCATTTCTGCCGTACGCTGGTAGCCGAGGTATTGGAATGGATAGGTGCCGGGGCCGAACCCCGTCAGGGGCCGGTCGGCCGCCATTCGCCATGCGCACGACCAGCGGTTGAGGCGTTCCTGCGAAGAAACATCGGCGCCCAGCCGTGCCGCAAGGCGCTCGTGCAGCCCGACGACCGCGGCGCCGGCTGTCAGGGCAATCAGTAGGAGTGCCAGGCGCGCCTTTTTCCCCGAAAAAACAAACCAGCCAGCAGCCCAGCTACAACACACCAGGCTGAGCAAGGCCGCCCGTGAGCCGGAAAGAACCAAAGCCACAACAAATAGCACAAGAAAAAAGCCCCGCGGCAAACGGCGCAAAAAGCCCCAGGGCGGCGTTTGCGCATACGCCCGCAAACCGGCAGCCCACCCGATCCCCATGACCAGCACTGCCCCGAATACCGTGTGGTCGGCGAAAAACGGCATGGGCCCCAGTGCTGCCTGATCTGCGTGGAAATGATAGATGAGGCCGTGGTGCAACAAAGTGTACACGGCTACGCCCGCCATCGACAGCCAGAAACCAGGCAGGGCTTTTCGCCACAATTCGGGAAACAGCAGGATGCCTGCCCCGAAAACCCAGCAGTGTCCTATGCCGACAAGCCAGTATTTCCAAGATACCAGCGGCAGGGTGGAACAGGCAGTTGAAACCGTGAACCACAGCGCCCAGCCTGCCACAAGGATGGGCCACGTATCCAGGCGGGGAAGCGCCCGGCCCGACATGCGCCATGACCATGCCAGTCCGATGGCCGCGGCGGCAATCAAGGGCTCCGCCGGCGCCACCAGCGACCAGGAGCCCATCGGCCACTCCACCGACCAGGGCAGGGCGATGAACAATACCTGATACAAACGGACAAGCCAGGCAGGCGGCATTTTTAAAATTTTTTGTTGTAAAATTTAAAGCAAAATGTTTAATTTGCAGCACTAAACAAGTTGCCTCGTGCCGAAAGAAAAAACAAATAACCCGGAGCGCCAACCCTTTTTAAAAGGCCGGGGCGCCCAGATCAACCCGTCCTCCCGCTTTGAAAAACACGTGACGGACGAACAACCGGTCGACTGGGCCTTGGTGGAGGCGGACTGGGAGACGCCCGAGCTCCCCACCGAATACCTCGAAACGCACCCGAAAACCATCCTCAACAAGGTCGAAAGCGCCGATATTCCGATGGAGTGGAGCCTGAACCCCTATCAGGGTTGCGAGCACGGCTGTATTTATTGTTACGCCCGCAACACCCACCCTTACTGGGGTTTTTCGGCGGGTCTCGATTTTGAGCGCAAGATTCTGGTCAAACGCAACGCCGCAGAATTGCTCGAAAAGGAATTGAAAAAAAAGACCTGGAAAGCTTCGCCGGTCATGTTTGCCGGCAATACCGACGTGTACCAGCCCGCCGAGCGCAAATTCGGCATCACCCGCGCCTGCCTCGAAGTATTCTGGAAATACCGCCATCCTGTGGGCATTATCACCAAAAACAGCCTGGTTTTGCGCGATATCGACCTGCTCGACCGACTGGCTTCCCAAAACCTGGTCAGCGTGGCGCTCAGCATCACGACCCTGAACGACGAGCTCTGCCGTTTCCTCGAACCCCGCACCGCCACACCCCGGCAGCGCCTGCGCACCCTCGAAACGCTGGTGGCGCGCGGCATCCCTGTCTTCGTCATGATGGCGCCCATTATCCCTGGCCTCAACGACCACGAAATACTGCCCCTCGCCAAAAAAGTAGCCGAACTGGGCGCCTCAGGTATCGGCCACGGCATGGTGCGGCTCAACGGCGACGTGGGCCTCATTTTTGAAGACTGGATTCGAAAAACCATGCCCGACCGCGCCGACAAGGTGCTCAACAAGATCCGCTCCACCCACAGCGGCGAACTGTTCGATCACCGCCCCGGCCTGCGGATGCGCGGCGAAGGCAAAATCGCCGAGATCGTGTCGGCACAGTTCAAACTGGCGCGGGAGCGTTATTTCAAGGACCGGAAAATGCCGAAACTGAATTGCGAACTGCATGAGCAGTTCAAGACGGGGCAGATGCGGTTGTTTTAAAAATGAGTTCTTAACCCTCAGATAACAAGTTATCTATCTCTTTTTTGAGGATCGGTAAATGGTTTTTAATGATTGCCCAAACCTGCACGTCATCAATGCCGTCATATCCATGTATAAGAAGGTTGCGAAAGTCAATGATCCTTCGCTTTGACGAAATTTGAACTTCTGATTGTAACTTGGTTAAGCGGGTGAGCGCTTCGCCTATAATTTCAAACTCCCTTTCAACCGCCCTTTTAACCGTGTAATTACGCTCTTAATCGTTATACGATGCACAGGAAGACAAATGATGGTCAATTCCACGTATCACTTCCTGGATATGAAACAGCAACATGAGTTCTTCTCTAAGCATACACCAGTTTGCTTTTTTCAGCAAGTTCAGCTTTGAAGTATGGGTTTTTGACAGATCGTTCAATCACTAAATCCACTTTTCTGCCATACAATTCTTGAATTGCATACCAAAGTGACCACCACAGTTCCCCGTTTTCGACGGGATACAGGTTTTCTTCAAATTGGATCAGAAGGTCGATGTCGCTTTCTTCGTTAAAATTATTGGTCAATACCGACCCAAAAGCATATGCGCTGACCACCTTGTGCGTTTTTAACAAACGAATCAGATCAGGCATTTTTTGAGCAAAATATGGGTGAAATTGTGCCATGATTGAAGCAAAAATAGTGGTTTTTGACTAGAACGCAAACCACTCACACCCTCGTAATCTTCGCCCCGATCGCATTCAAACGCTGATCGATGTACTGATACCCGCGATCGATCTGGTGCACGTTGTGGATACGGCTGGTGCCTTTGGCCGACAGGGCGGCGATCAGCAGCGCCTGGCCCGCGCGGATGTCGGGCGAGGTCATGTCGATGCCCCGCAGCGGATAGCGGCGGTCGAGGCCGATCACCGTGGCGCGGTGCGGGTCGCAGAGGATGATCTGGGCGCCCATGTCGATCAGTTTGTCCACGAAAAACAGGCGGCTTTCAAACATTTTTTGGTGGATCAGCACGCTGCCCCGGGCCTGTGTGGCTACCACGAGCACGATCGACATGAGGTCGGGGGTAAAACCCGGCCAGGGCGCGTCGTAGATGGTCAGGATGGAGCCGTCGATAAAGGTGCTGATTTCGTAGCGCTCCTGCGCCGGGATGTGCAGGTCGTCGCCTTGCTGATCGATCCTGATACCCAGTCGTTCGAACGTGTGCGGGATGATGCCCAGGTGCGGGATGCCCGCGTTTTTGATCGTAATATCCGACTGCGTCATGGCGGCGAGTCCGATAAAGGAGCCGATTTCGATCATGTCGGGCAGGCAGCGGTGTTCGGTACCGCCGAGGTGTTCTACGCCTTCGATTTCAAGCAGGTTGGAGCCGATGCCGCTGATGCGGGCGCCCATGCGGTTGAGCATGCGGCAGAGTTGCTGCACGTAGGGCTCGCAGGCTGCGTTGTAAATGGTGGTTTTGCCTTTGGAGAGCACGGCAGCCATGACGACGTTGGCAGTGCCGGTGACGGAGATTTCGTCCATATGCAGGTACGTGCCTTGCAGTCCTTCTTTGGGTTGTTGCACGTAGTATATGTCTTTTTCGTCGTCGTATTTGAACTCGGCGCCCAGTTTCTGAAAACCCAGGAAGTGGGTGTCGAGGCGGCGGCGGCCGATTTTGTCGCCGCCGGGTTTGGGCAGGGTAGCGCGCCCGAAGCGGGCCAGTAGCGGACCGATCAGCATGACCGAACCGCGCAGGCGCTGGGCATCTTTCATAAAAGCTTCGGAGCGCAGGTAGCTGATGTCGATGGTGCCCGCGCAAAAGCGCCAGGTATCGGCCGATTGTTGCTCGACGGTGACGCCGAGGCCGTGCAGCAACTCGATCAGTTTGTTGACGTCGAGGATGTTCGGAACGTTGGATATGGTAACGGCGTCGTCGGTGAGCAGTACGGCGCTGATGACCTGAAGCGCTTCGTTTTTGGCGCCCTGGGGTTGAATTTCGCCATGCAGCGGCTGGCCGCCGATGACTTCGAAAGTGTCGAGTTGCATGTCTGGGACGAAGGGTTTTGGGCTTTATACGGTTTGGCGGGGCGAAAGTAGGCAGATCGCCGCTTTTGTACGGCGGGCGGCCGGATTTTTGGGCAATTCGGCTAAGGGCAAAGAAAAAGCCCCCGGCGTGATCGCCGGAGGCCCAGAAATTTTATCCAAAAAATGTCTTGTCGCGATTAAACGATCTTGACATCTACTGCATTCATTCCTTTTTTACCGCGTTCGGTGCGGTAGCTGACTTTGTCGCCTTCACGAATGTTATCGATGAGGCCGCTGATGTGAACGAAGATTTCTTCGCCCGAGTTGTTGTCAACAATGAAGCCAAAGCCTTTGGTTTCATTGAAGAACTTTACTGTTCCACTGTACATTGAAAAAAAAATTGTAAATGATGATGTGGCAATGTGCCACTGCAAAGGTAGGGGTATTTTTTATAAAAAACTGATTTTCAATTTTTTTTGCAAAAAAGGCCTTTTGCAGGTAAAAAAAACTTCCTTCCGGCCATGCCGGGAGGAAGTTGAAGTTAGAGGTCAAAAAGATGCCAGGATCGCGATCAGGCAAGCTTGACGTTTACTGCGTTCGGTCCTTTTCGACCCTCCTGTATTTCAAAGGTGACCTTGTCGTTTTCCCTGATTTTGTTGACGAGGCCGCTTACGTGTACAAAGATTTCTTTGCCCGAACCGTCCTCCTGAATGAAGCCAAAACCTTTGGTTTCATTGAAAAATTTTACTGTTCCAGTGTACATTGAAAAAAAATTGAGAAGGGTGATATGGCTAAGTGCCTCGTCAAAGATAAGGTGTTTTCGCTGTAAATTGGAATTCTGCCCGGCGCCTTGATCCGCTTGAAGAACGAGAGGCTATACTCCCTTCGTCAGCCACATGCCGGCCAGCGCGGTCAGAAAATACGGCACCAGAGCGGCTGCGCCGCCGTAGTCCTGCGCCAGTCGCTGACCAAAAAACAGGCACAACAGCGCCGCGGCAGCCACCGCCTGGCCATAAAACGCCAGCGTGGCCGTATCGCTCAGCAACAGTTGCACTGCACCGGCCGCCGACAATGCCCCGGCGCTTACTTCCAGCAGGGTGATGACCGGCATCATCAGCGATACCAGTCCGGCCAGCGGACTTTTTTTAAAATGCGCGCTGAAATAGGCCAGGTTGCCCCGGTAGTGGAACACCTTGTCGAGGCCCGACTGGAGAAAAGGATGGCCATGAAAAGGGAAACGGCGAGTTGCGGGAGCATAGTGGAGCGTATGCTTTGAAATCAGGGAATGGAAATCGTAAATGGGTTGATGATTTTAATGCCGGCCATTATCTGACCTGAATTAAGATCTTCGGTAAACAAGGTAGAGCAATTTGCTTTTTGAGCGGCCGAAACGATCAGGGCGTCCCAGAAGGATAATTGATGAATAATCGAAAAGTCAATCGCCTGCGTATCCTTCATAAAGGTCTTCTCGTTTCCAGGAGGGAGACTGGGTTATCTTAATTTTATCCATTTCTGCAAAAAGGGCGGAAATCAGGTCCTGGTTTTCACGTTCTACATTTTCCCGCAGCAAACGACGGACAAGGTCGTTCAGCGTGGTATGCTGCCGACGCGCATAGGCCCTGCTTTTTTCCAAAAGATCATCAGGCAAAGACAAGGTTATGTTTTTCATAAAACAATTTGCACGTAATACGTGTACAAATATACAGTGATCTTAGTTTTAAAAATGCTTCCACCCCTGCGCTTTCAGCTCGTGCAGGTTCCCGCCCTTGGTATTCAGTTTTACGCCGTCTTTGGCATCCAGAATTTCTCCTGCGATATAAATATCGGGCAGGTATTTGACCTTGTCCACGTCTTTGGGGTCGATGGTGAACAGCAGTTCGTAGTCTTCCCCGCCGCTCAGGGCGCAGGTGATCGGGTCGAGTTTGAAATGCAGGGCCTGCATCTGCGAATCGGGGTGGATCGGCACGCCGCTTTCCTCGATGAGGGCGCCCACCCGGCTTTGTTTGCAGATGTGGAAGATTTCCGAGGCCAGTCCGTCGGAGATGTCGATCATGGCCGTGGGCAGCAGATCGGCTTTCCGGAAGGCTTCGATCATATCGGTGCGGGCTTCGGGTTTGAGTTGCCGGCCGATGATGTATTGCTGGTTGTCGAATTCGGGTTGCACGTCGGGGTTTTCCTGCCAGATGCGTTTTTCGCGTTCGAGCAACTGGAGGCCGAGGTAGGCCGCGCCCAGGTCGCCTGTGATGCAGATCAGGTCGCCCGCCCTGGCGCCCGAACGATACACCAGGCGATCGGGCTCCACGGCGCCGATGGCTGTGACGCTGATGATGAGTCCACGGGGCGAGGAGGTCGTGTCGCCGCCCACCAGATCGACGCCGTAGTGCCGGCAGGCGGTGCGGATGCCGTCGTAGAGTTCGTCGAGGGCTTCCACCGAAAATCGGTTGCTGAGCGCGATGGAGACGGTGATCTGGCGCGGGATGGCGTTCATCGCGCAGATGTCGGAGAGATTGACCACCACGGATTTGTAACCCAGGTGTTTGAGCGGCGTGTAGGCCAGGTCGAAATGGATGCCTTCGACGAGCATATCGGTGCTTACCACGGTGGCCAGGGGGCCATTGAGCACCACGGCCGCGTCGTCGCCCACGCCGCGCAGGGTAGAGGGCTGGCGCAGGGGAAAATCGCGTGTGAGGTGTTCGATAAGGCCGAATTCGCCGAATTCGTTGACGTCGGTGCGGGTCATTTTTTGGATGGAAAAATTGAAAAAAATTTTAGGCTGAGGGAGCCCAAATCTTTGAATAAACAGGGCCGGGTATTTGTTTTGTGTTCAAAGGCGCTGCAAAAGTACAACCTTGAAGTGCCGAAAGAGACCGTTTGCCGTCGAAAGTGCCGGCCGGATGGATGAACGGTTCGGATGTCCGGCAAAGTCCGATTGCGACTCATCACTACGATCGGCAATTTGTATCACTATTAACCTGCACCAAAAACAATGAAAATCTCCTTTATTCTGTTCGCCCTGACGGGTATTGCACTTGTCGCTTGCCATCAATCCGGAAAAGAAAACCTCGGCCCGACGCAAAATTTGACCAAATACAATACCTGGGAAGAAGTCCAAAACGCTGCCCGGCAATATGGCCTGGAATCGGTCATATTGGAAAAAAACAACAACGGGCTCATGTACCTTCCCGACTCGGCGTTGCATGCTTTTCTGCAGCAGGAAAAAAAGGCTCGCGATGGAAAGGCGGAAGTTGATTTGTTTTTACAAAGAACGAAGGAGGTGCACAGTTTTGATGATTATCTCCTGTTACTCAATTCATTGCCTTATATGAAAAGCAGTGAAGTAGAAAGCAAGGGCGGAGAAGCCGCGTTTCAACAATGGGTGGAAGAACAGCGGAAAATCAACTGGCATATCTATCGAACCGACGATGGCGCCTTGGCCTGGGTGCGCCCCGAAGACGATCATGGTACAATACAGGGGGAACGCCTGGATCGAAATAAATAATCCCCCGGGCGCAAATCAATCCTGCCGGCTGCCCAATTGTTCCAGTCGCTTCTCCAGTTCCCGCACTTTCTTCTGCAATTCCGGCAATTGTTTGAACACCACGTAAGCCCGCACGTAGTCGTTGTACGGAATGGCCGGCGAGCCGAACAGCGCCTGCCCCGGCGTTTTGATCGAAGAGCCCACACCGCTTTGCGCCTGCAATTGGGTGCCGTCGGCGATGTGCAGGTGGCCGGCGAGGCCTACCTGGCCGCCCAACACCACGTTTTCTCCTACTTTGGTACTGCCGGCGATACCCACCTGGGCAGCCATGACGGTATTGCGGCCTACTTCCACGTTGTGGGCGATGTGTACGAGGTTGTCGATTTTGGCGCCGGCCCGGATCACGGTGCTGCCGATGGCCGCGCGGTCGATGCAGGTATTGGCGCCGATTTCCACGTCGTTTTCCAATACGACGTTGCCCACCTGCGGTACTTTTTTCCAGCTGCGGTCGGGCTGCGGCGCAAAACCGAAACCGTCGGCGCCGATCACGGCATTGGCGTGCAATACGCAGTTGTCGCCGATGGCGCACTCGTGGTGAATTTTTGCCCCCGGGAAAATCCGGCAATTGCGGCCGATCCGGGCATTTTTCCCGATGAACACCTGTGCCCCGATCACGCTGCCTTCCCCGATGTCCACACCCGCTTCCACCACGGCAAAATCACCGATGGAGACGCCGGCGCCGAGCGTAGCCGAAGCATCGACGGCTGCCCGATCCGATACGGCGCCCGCGCCGCTGCTTTGCGCCGCCTGAAACTGGCTGAGCAAAAAGGCCAGACTGCCGCGCACATCTGACACCCGCAGGAGCGTGGCGCCGACCGGCTTGCTGGGTTTGAAATCGTTGTGAACCAATAAAATAGAGGCCCGGGTGGTGTACACCTGGGCTTCGTATTTGGGGTTGTCGAAAAAGCTGAAATCGCCTTCGACCGCTTCTTCAATACGGGCCGGACGGCTGACGGTGGCTTGGGGATTGCCCTCTACGGTGGCGTTGAGCAGCTGGGCAAGTTCGGCGGCTGTGATTTTCATGCCGTAAAGGTAGCCAGCAAATGCTTCGGGTTGCCTCTTACAGGTCAATTTCGAGCAAGACAGGGCAATGGTCGGAATGCACGACCTCGTTCAGTTGCCGTGCGCTGACGATATGCGGCGCCAAATTGTCGGTGACCGACTGGTAATCGATGCGCCAGCCCTTGTTGTTGCCGCGCGAACCGGCCCGGAAACTCCACCAGCTGTACTCCACTTTTTCAGGATTGACGTGTCGGAAGGCGTCCGTGAAGCCACTTTCAAACCAGCGCGTCATCCATTCGCGTTCTTCGGGCAGGAACCCGCTGCTTTTTTTGTTGCCCCTGGGGTCGTGAATATCGATTGCCTGGTGGGCGATGTTGTAGTCGCCCACCACGATCAGGCGGGGGCGTTCTTTTTTCAAGTCATTGATCCACTGCAAAAAATCATCGAGGAACTGCATTTTGAAATTTTGCCGCACATCGCCCGTGGTGCCCGAAGGAAAATAGCAGTTCAGCAGCGTCCAGTCGCCAAAATCGGTACGCAGGATGCGTCCTTCGCGGTCGTAGGGTTCCATGCCACAGCCTGCGACCACGCCGTCGGGTTGTATTTTGCTGAATGTTGCCACTCCGCTATACCCTTTTTTCTCCGCCGAATGCCAGTGGTGCACATAGCCGAGGGCTTCCAGTTCGAGCATTGGCACATCCTGGGACTGGGCCTTGGTTTCCTGCAGGCACACGATATCCGGTTTTTCGGCGGCCAGCCACTCGATAAAACCCTTGGAAATGGCAGATCGTATGCCGTTGACGTTGTAGGAGATGATGCGGAGCATGGCAAAATAGATACGATTGGTTCGATTTTCTATCCTTCCACCAGCGTCCCTACCGCTTCTCCGGCCACGATCCGTTTCAGGTTGTCGGGCGAATTGATGTCGAATACGATGATGGGCATGTTGTTTTCCTGGCAGAGGGTAAAGGCGGTCATGTCCATCACTTCGAGCCCCAGACTGATGACTTTGGCGAAAGTGATCTGGTCGAATTTGACGGCGTGAGGGTCTTTTTCCGGGTCGGCGGTGTAAATACCATCGACGCGGGTGCCTTTGAGAATGACGTCGGCGCTGATTTCGTTGGCGCGGAGTGCGGCAGCGGAGTCGGTGGTGAAGTAGGGGTTGCCGGTGCCGGCGGCAGCGATCACGACGCGGCCTTTTTCCAGGTGACGGATGGCACGACGGCGGATATAGGGTTCCGCCACGTTTTCCATTTTAAGAGCGGTCATCAGGCGGGTGTACACGCCGATGCTTTCCAGGGCGCTTTGCAGGGCAAGGCCATTGATGACGGTGGCCAGCATGCCCATGTAGTCGCCGGTCACGCTTTCGATGCCGGCGTCTTCCGACTGGATGCCGCGAAAGATGTTGCCGCCGCCGATCACGACGGCTATCTGCACACCCATCTCATGTAATTCCTTGATCTGGCGGGCGTAATGCTGGAGCATGACGGCTTCGATGCCGAATTTTTGGCGACCCATGAGGCTTTCGCCCGAGAGTTTAAGCAGGATGCGACGATAGCGTAGTTTGCTCATCGGAAACAAAAAGACGTTTGAATGGAAAGGAACGGGCGGGGCGATTAGCGCGGCAAAGGTCTAAAAAAAATGCGGCAAGCCTTTCGAGGCCCGCCGCATTTCAAGGGACAAATTTTTTACACCCTGTTACTAGGCAAATCGTTGAGCAGTCAGCTGTCAACGATTTGCGGCCGTTTTAAGGCCAACACTAATGCAGGACGACCTGCCGTTCGTTGTGCCACCCCTTGCCTTCGATACGCAGTACATACGTGCCCGAGGGAAATGCCGATGTAGGCAGGTTGATTTGATTGGTACCTGCCGACAAAAATTCGTTTTGCTGAAGCACGAGTTTGCCCTCGGCCGACCACAGGCTCAGGCGTGCATCTTCGCCGTAGAGGGTCCGCAGCCGGATGTGCAGGTCGCTGGCCGTCGGGTTGGGAATGATGTCGATGGTAAACTGCGGCAGCGGCCCGCCGGTGGCCGACACTTCCTGCACGATATTGTTTCGGCTGACCAGCCAGAGGTCGGGGTCGAAAACCAGATCTGTCGGGCTGAAATCGAGCTGCGCCGTAAAGGTTTGTCCGCTGAAAGTATGCGGCAATACCAGCAGGGTGTCGTGCTGCCCGTCGGTGAGGCGAACCGGCACTGGCATCTCGAAAAAGCTCACGGAAGGGTGGGAGGGGGCCTGATCGATCTTGATCGTGACCAGCGAACTGGGCGATTTGGACCAGCTGATGTCGTAAGAAGGATACCCTTGCCCGTAAAACCAGTCGGCGAAAAATTCGTCGAGATTTTTACCCGAACTCGTTTCCAGGTGCGCCTTCAGGTCGGCCGTGCGGGCATAACCGTAAGCCAGGGCGGGGTCGTTCACATAATTGCGCACACCGGCAAAAAAGGCGCTGTCGCCGCAAACCCAGCGGAGCATGTGGAGCACCATGGCGCCCTTGGCATACGAAAGCCTTCCGCTGAAAATACGCCCCACACTGGTGGTATCGTTGACCCACACCGAGCCGTCGGGCTGGCTGGTAGCCGAACTGATCCGCCCCGATTTGAAATTGTACCACAACTGGGGCTGCAGATTTTCATAACAAAGCCCGCTCAGGTAAGTCGCAAAGCCTTCGTTCAGCCAGATATCTTCCCAGGAGCCGCAGGTGACTTTATCGCCAAACCAGTGGTGCGCCAGTTCGTGCGCCAGCAGTTCGTAACCGAAGCTGCCGACAAATGTCATGGTCTGGTGCTCCATACCGCCGCCCCAGCCAAACTGGGCATGGCCGTATTTTTCATTTTGAAACGGGTACAGGCCGAACAACTGGTCGTACAGTTGCAGGTGCGCCACATTTTCCGGAATCATGGCCTGCGCGACTGCCAGGTTTTCCGGATATACATAATTGACCATCAACGTAGTATCGTTGCCGTAGGGCACGGGCAGGCTGAATACGGCATAATCGGTCACTGCCATGCAAACCAGGTAGGCGGCGATCGGGTAGCGGTGTTTCCAGTGAGCCGTGGTGAACCCGCCGGCGCTGGTTTCGCTTTGCAACAAGCCGTTGCTGGCCGCGTGGTAGCCGTCGGGCGCTGTGATGTAAACATCGATGGAATCGATCTTGTCGGTCAGCGACTGTTTGCAGGGCCACCATTCCATGGCGCCGTAAGGCTCCGAAAGCGTCCACATTATTGGCGTTCCGTTGTGTTGGTTGGTTTCAAAAGAGCCAAACCCCGTAGAGGTCGGCTGGCCCTGGTAAAAGAAGGTGATCGAATCGGGGAGCAAAGCCGGCAAAGCCTGCGGAAACTGAACAGTCAGCAGGTCGCCTGCCTGAACGAAGGTCAGGGGCGCTCCGTGATACAGGATGCTGTCCATCACCAGCGCGGAGGAAAAATCGAAGTCGAGGCTGCTGATCGTCTCGGCAGGTTCGAACACGGTCATGACGGCGCCTTTGATGTAACGCACGGCCGGATCGACCGTCCAGTGCAGGCGGCAGTAGCGGATGTCGCTGCGGTTGTCGGCGCTGTTGAGCCCGCTGCGGGGCTGTACTTGTTGATGGCGCAGCCATTGGTCTTTTTCAGACTCGATGATGGATTCGAGCGGGTCGGGTGTCTGTGCCAACAAGCCCAGCGGCAAGGCGATCCAGAGGCAGAGGAAAAACAGCGGCTTCATTGTTTGGCAGGTGCGGATGTGAGATATTCTTGTGGATTGGCTGCAAATTCTTCCTTGCACGACGGGTTGCAAAAGCCGTACACCTTGCCCTGATAGTGGGCTGTATCGGTTACGGAAGCGTCGATTTGCATCCCGCAAACAGGGTCGGTATCGGAGGCCAGTTGTACCTGGGCCGGTGTGCCGGCGCTGCCGGTGTTATTCGTATTGGGCGCGGCGGATTGCTGGCAGGAGCCGAGAGCAAAAGCAAAAACGGCAACGCCGAACAAAAACTGGAATTTCATAGAAGCACTTTTTTAGAATGATAATATACCTGTTTGCGGCGTTTGTCAGGCCGACCAGTGCCGCCGTAACGCCGTCAGCAAATGGTTGACCCGTGTCAGTTGCGCCACCACGACCAGCAGCAAAACGACCGTGATAAAAACCGGTACCGGTACTTTGGCGGACAAAAAGGTCAGGGCTCCGAATACAAGGGCGGTCGTCAGGGTGGAGACAATCTGCCCCCGGTCTTCTTTCGAAATGTGGAGCCTGTCGTGCCAGCGCAGGTAAGCATTCATCAGGCGGGCTGCCAGTTGGAGGCTGAAAAATACGGCAATTCCTGCCAGCGTGATGGTGAGATACTCGGATATAAACAGTGTCATGGCTAATTTTAGCGTTAGAAAAAGTCCGGGCAGCCTTGCGCCGCCCGGGCCAACTTATCAAATAAAAAATCAATGGTTATGAACGTGATCGATGGAAAACATGTCGGCGTAATTATCCGCAACTGTTTTCGGGGGGCTTTAAAAAATGTAATTGACCGTCGCCATCCAGCGGCTTTGTGCTGAAATGGCGCCGTTGCCGAGGTTTTGGTAAACCGGCTGCTGCCAGGTAAATCCAAAAGAAAAATGCCCGGTGTACACGTCGAGCCCGGCAGTAGCAAGCGTGACCACCCCGCCGGTGTTATCCACGGTTTTACCCTGGTCGCGGTTGGGTTGGGAGTAGTCGCTGAATACGCCTGCATTGGGCAGCAGTGTGATGCCGTGCAGGTTTTTCCAGTAAAAAATCCGCGCCGCGCCGCTCAGGCGGTTGCCGAAGCGATAATGGTCCTTGTTGCCGGTATTAAGGCGGGCAATACCGTCGGAGCTGAGGCCCCAGGCGCCTTTGCGAAGCGTATAGGTAGCCGAAAGCATAAAATCGGTGCTGCCTGTGCCCGGTTGAAGGTTGGGGTGGTACAAATCGCCTTCGGTGTTGTACAAATGGTGCCGCCCTGTGGGCAGTTTCAGGCCGCCTCCGAGCGTAAAAGTGTGTCGCCATGCCCGGCGCAGGCTGTCGCCGCTGTCGAACAAGACGTAATTGGTGAGCAGAGAGAGGTCGCCGAACCCCTGCGTATGCACGGGTAACCCGTGCTCGGTACGGCGAAAATCGTGGTAAGGAGCAAGCACCAGCACCTGGACACGCTGCCACGGATAAAACCGCGCCACCATATCCACGGTACGGAAATGCTCGTCGGTCACATCGTCGCCGGCCAGCAGGGCCGCGCGGGTGTGTGACGAGTTGAAAAGTTGCTCCGACCACCGAAACCCGATGAAGTGCCGGTGAAACTGGGGGAGGATACCGAAGTAATTGCCCCCAATTGAACACCCGCACACATCGCATGCCGACGCAGCCGGCGACAACGCCAGCAGCGCCACTGCGAGGAACAGTGTTCGCATTAGTCAGAATTTAATGTGAAAAAGGAATGCCGGCTTTGGGAAGGGGCGCTAGGCCTGCGGCGGCTTTTCCAGTACCCTCGACTCGCCGTCGAGGGCAGCACCCTGGTACGGCATGCGCTGTACCGATGCTATGGGCTCGACCTTGAAATCGGGCCAGGATGGCAGTTGTTCGGCAAACAACTGAAGGTCTTTGCCGTCGCGGAAAGATTCCGGCATCTGGGGCGTTTTGCGGGAGTCATTGCCCGCCGTACCCATCATTTTTTTCTTCAGGTAACACTTGCCGTCGCATTTCATCGAGGGTTTGTTCCTGTTCTCACAATGCCGGATGTACATGGAGCGGTTCAGCTGGTAATGCAGTACCCATGCTGTCCGGACAGTGGCTTGTCCCAGCATACAACATACCATAAAAAGGCTGAAAAACCGCTTCATTGCATAACAAAGGTACGGATGGCGACCGACAAAGGGCCGTGCAGCCGCAAAAATACTTGTACAAATTGTGCGAACGGGAAGGATTTGGGCCTTCCCGTTCGTCACCTGTCGGGTATCAGGGCTTGGCCGTAAAGTGAATCGTTTTGGTAGTCGAGTGTGCGCTGTGGTCTTCCACCACCACGGTGAGCGTCATCGGGGTGTCGCCCGAAAGGCCTGTAAACGTGTGGGTATGTTCGAAGTGGAAGTCTGTTTCGTCGTGCACGGTCGGGTCTTCTTCGAATACCACCGAATTGTCGGCGTCGCGGGTGACTTTGACCGACATTTCGTGCAGGCTTTCATCCGTAACCTGCATGTGCAGGTTTACCGAGCCGGTATAGACGCCGCCTTCGGTGGGGCTTTCAATGGTCAGAACCGGCGCCTGGGTATCTTCTTCTTCCTGTTTGTCTTTGCAGGCGGTGAAAGAAAGGGCAGCAACAAACAGGGCGGCAAATGCCGTCAAAAGATATTTTTTCATGATGTAGAAATCGTTGATGGTGAGAAATGAGTCAATAAGGGCACGCTATCCCCGTGCCACACGGCACGACAGCAGCATTCCACTGGAGATAAATTAAACAAACGGGTATTGACTCATACGGCCGGGGGCCTGAAAACCCCGTGCCGATGCGGGTCGGCGAACATCTGTTGCCGACGGGTCAGGCGATGATTCGGGTAAAATTCTTCATCGGAGCCCAGGCTGGAGAGTTGCTCCGATGATTGCCAGAAAAGTTGAAGCTCCTTGCCACTGCGAAACTCGTCGGGCAGTTTGGGTGCGTTGCGATCTTCGGAGTCTTCTGCCGCTGCGATTTTCTTTTTCAGGTAGCACTTGCCGTCGCAGTGCATCCCCGGCCGTTTTTGATTGACGCAGTGCTGGAGATAGGAAGCCTTGTTCCACTGGTAATGCAGCACCCATGCCGTGCGTACGAACGCCTGGCCCAGCATGCAGCACAACCAAAAGACGACAAAGGTTTTTTTCATGGTTGGAGGCAAAGGTAAGGTCGGGATCGAAAGTGCGCCAAATGATTAATGTCACAAAACGACATGATACTACGCTGGCGGGAGAAAAACCGTTACAAAAAACGCCACCCGGATGCTGTTGCTTCCGGATGGCGTTTGCAGTATGCTGTACTGGGAGACAGGCCCGTATCAGAGCGCTACGTGTTTGAAGCCCGAGACCGTAAGGTCTTTGTTCAGGCTTTGCAGGTATTGCTGTACCGTTTGGTCGCCGTTTTTGACGTATTTCTGGCTCAGGAGGGTGCTCTCCTGGAAGAATTTGTTGAGACGGCCGAGGGCGATTTTTTCGAGCATGTCTTCGGCTTTGCCTTCGTTGCGGGCCAGTTCCTTGCCGATTTCGATCTCTTTTTCGACGATCTTGGGATCCACGTCGTCTTTGGAGACCGAGACGGGGTTCATGGCGGCGATTTGCATAGCCACGTTGCGGCCTGCTTCGTCCTGGCCGGCCTGGTTGAGGGCGACGAGAACCGAACGTTTGTTGTTGGAGTGGTTGTAGGTCAGTACGGCAGCGCCTTCGATGCGTTCGTAGCGGCCGAGTTCGATTTTTTCGCCGATGACGCCGTTTTGTTCGCCTACTTTTTCAGCGATGCTGACGCCTGCTTCGTACGGAAGGGCGAGCAGGTCTTCGCGGGTGGCGGGGAAATTGGCCAATGCAATATCGGCCATTTTCTGGGTCATAGCGATGAAGTTATCGTTGCGGGCTACGAAGTCGGTTTCGCAGTTGAGCGCCACAATGATACCGCGGGTACCGTCGGCATTAACCTGGGCGATCACGACGCCTTCGCGGGCTTCGCGGTCTTCGCGTTTGGCCGCTTTGGCGATACCTTTTTTGCGGAGCACGTCGACAGCGCCTTCAAAGTCGCCGGTCGCTTCTTCGAGGGCTTTTTTACAATCCATCATGCCTGCGCCGGTCATTTCGCGCAGTTTTTGAATATCGGCGGTTGAAATTTTTACTTCGCTCATTTTGAATGAAAATTAGACATTAGGGAAATCGCCGGGCAGTTTTTGCGCTGTCACGACGGGTCGGAAAAATAAAGGGTTCAAACTGCGGGTTTGAAAACGCGAAAGTCGGGTCTTCAAGCGGTTTGGAAGGGAGGGCAAAAGTGAAGTTTTGATGAAAACTTGCGTTTTTGCCCTCCGGCCGTTTGCCCGGGGCTTCCGATGGCCCGGTGGCGAAGCGGTAAAAGTTAGGCTTCGGCAGCAGCTGCTTCGTCTTTTTCCGAGCCTTTGATGGCTTTGCGCTCTTCGAGGCCTTCACGGATGGCTTCGGCGAGGTAGTTGGTGATGAAAGCGATCGCTTTGGACGCGTCGTCGTTGCTCGGGATGGGGAAGTCGACCAGAGTTGGGTCGGAGTTGGTATCCACCATGCCGAAGGTTTTGATGTTGAGTTTGCGCGCTTCGGCCAGTGCCAGGTGTTCGTGGTGGATGTCCACGATAAACACAGCGGAGGGCAAGCGGTTAAGGTCGGCGATACCGCCCAGTTGCTTGTCCATTTTGTGGTGTTCGCGGCTCAGCGTGAGGCGTTCTTTTTTGGTGATGCTGGTAAGCGTGGTATCGGCCAGCATACGTTCGATGTTGTTCATCTTCTTGACCGATTTGCGGATGGTCATGAAGTTGGTCATCATACCGCCGAGCCAGCGTTCGGTTACGAAGGGCATGCCAACGCTTTCAGCGGCTTTCTGAACGATGTCGCGGGCTTGTTTTTTAGTAGCGACGAAGAGGATCTTTTTGCCGCTTTTTGCCATGGCTTTCATGGCGGCAGCGGAGCGTTCCAGGCATTCGGCCGTGCGGTTGAGGTCGATGATGTGTACCCCTTTGTGCTCCATAAAGATATAGGGCGTCATCTTGGGGTTCCATTTTTTGCGCAGGTGACCGAAGTGGCAGCCGGCGTCGAGGAGTTCTTTATACGTGGGCTTTTGCATGATTCAAAAGCAGGGTTTGAAATTTGAAAATTGATCTTAGAAACTGAAAATCAGGCAATTGAATTGAAAAGGCCAATTCCTGTCGTCCAGATTCCATTAACGTTTGGAGAACTGGAAGCGCTTGCGTGCTTTCGGCTTGCCGTATTTTTTACGCTCGACGGCGCGGCTGTCGCGCGTGAGGTATTTTTTGTCCTTGAGCGGCTTTTTGAACTCCTCGTTCAATTTGACCAGCGCGCGGCTGACGCCCATGCGGATGGCTTCTGCCTGGCCTTTGAACCCGCCACCGCGGACATTGATCTTGAGGTCGTAGATATTTTCGGTACCGACGACGGCAAAGGGATCGACTACGTTGTGCTGTACGTGCACTTGCGGGAAATATTCGCGGTAGTCTTTGCCGTTGACGACAATTTTGCCTTCCCCTTTCATCAGGTAAACGCGGGCGACGGCAGTTTTACGGCGCCCGATGGCATTAATCATTTCCATATTTTACAAAGAATGAATGTTAAGAACAGGAATGACGCTGAAGAACGATGCTGTATGAATCAGCCCTGATCGAGGCCGTTCATCCGCCATCATTCATCACTTGTCATTCAAAGTTTCGGGTTTTTGAGCGGCATGCGGATGGTCGGGGCCGTCGTACACGAACAGTTTCTTGTACATCTGGCGGCCGAGTTTCGTCTTGGGCAACATCCCCTTTACACCGCGCTCGATAATGCGGATGGGGTGTTTTTCCAGCATTTCTGCAGCCGTGGTCAGTTTCAGACCGCCGGGGTGCAGCGAATAGTTTTTGTATTCTTTCTGGGCCATTTTTTTGCCGGTGAAACGCACCTTGTCGGCGTTGATCACGATCACGTAATCGCCCGTGTCGTCGTGGGGCGTGAACGAAGGCTTGTTTTTGCCCATCAGAATGGCGGCGATTTGCGTGCAAAGACGGCCGACTACCTTGTTTTCGGCGTCGATGACGTACCACTTGCGATTGCCCTGCATCTCCAGGCTGCTGACCGATTTGGTCCGGTAACTCAGCGTATTCATTGTCGCGTCGGTTGTGTGTTGAAATTGGTAAAAAATGAACCCCTCAAAGAGGGGCTTTTTCAAAAGCGGACGCAAAGGTACGACGCGTTTTCGCGGCAGACAAGGAATCGCGAAAGATTTTCACAGTCATTTGTCATAATCAATTGATAATCAGTGAAAATTTTGACCAGAGTTTGAAAAATAAATTCCCGGGAAAGTCAAAATGCTATTGATAATCAGTTGTTTGTGAAAAAAGCGGGCAAATTTGAAGGTTTCGTCTGCCGACGCTGCGGGCTTTTGTAAAAAGCTGATAATCAGAAAAATAGCGCAGGGCACAAACAACGCGCCCCGGGCAGCCTGAGCCGACCCGGGGCGCGGGATGGGGAAAACGGCGATGTTCAGGCCGTGAGCACGTCGATGATCGTTTTCATGGCGATAAAAATCGGTTCGCGCCCCTCCTTGCTGACGAGCGTGTCGGGATCGTCTTCGTCTTCGAGCACGGCTTCTTCGGCAAAAGCCAGCAGGTCTTCCTGCGGGTAGTTGTCGAAAAACGGGTCGAGCCGGTCGCGAAACTTTTTGGCAGTGCTTTGTTCGAGTACCGCGTAGTTTTTTTCCTCGGCTTCGCCAATGGCCTCTTCGCTTACGGCGGCCACGTCGCCGGCTGTTTTGACCACAGCCGACCAGGCGATCAGGGCCAGGTACTGCAGAAAGCCTTTTTCGTCGTCGGTCAGCAGATGGAAATTTTCGTCGTCGAACAAATAAGCCACCAGAACAGGCTGGGCCGATGCGAAGGCTTCCATCCGCTCCTCGTACTGCTCGTCGGAGAGGTTTTCGAGTTCTTCTATAACGGCGTCAATGACGTTGGAATTAATAATTTTCATTGGTAATATATTGAAAATCAATGGTTAATTTAAAACTCAGGACAAACCTACGCCTTCGGCCGCGTTTGACCAAAAAAATCATTTGCCGAAAAAAGGAGGTGACGACAGCTGAATTCGACGTCGAAAAGCCAACTTTGCATCTGCCCGCACCGATTGTCGTCCCCTGCTTCCAACTGTTTTGAAATCCGTTTGCCAGTCGTTTTACTCCACGGCATGGCACGGTTTTCCCGGTTGGTTTATTCATTCGTTCAACCCGATTCTGACTTTGCATATGCTCCGCGCCGCTCTTCTCGACATGTACAACGGTGAAACCAACCGAGGCATCCCAATGTTGCGCTCCATGCTCGCCCGTTATGAGCAGGAGTTGCGCTTCGACCATTTCGACGTGCGCGTCCGCAATGAAGTACCCGATCTGTCGTACGATATTTACCTGTTTTCAGGCGGCCCCGGCGACCCCCTGGAGGAAGGCAAGCCCTGGTGCGAGCCGTTTTATGATTTGATCGAGGCGCTATGGCAATGGAATCGCAGGGGCGAAGAGCCTAAAAAATACGTGTTCTTCATCTGTCATTCGTTCCAGATGGCCTGCCACCATTTCAGACTGGGAGAGGTGTCGCAGCGCTACAAAATGTCGTTTGGTACCTTTCCGGTTCACAGGACCCACTGGGGCAAGGAAGAGCCTTATTTCGAAAACCTGCCCGATCCTTTTTATATCGCCGATTTCAGGCGTTTTCAGGTGACCAACCCCGATCACGACCGTTTCCGCGACATGGGCGCGCATATCCTCTGTATGGAAAAATTGCGCCCGCACGTGCATTTCGAACGCGCCGTCATGGCGGTGCGGTTCAGCCCCGAAATGATCGGCACGCAGTTTCACCCGGAAGCCGACCCGGCCGGTCTGCTCAATTATTTTATGGAGGAAGAGCGCCGGATCGCCATCGTCGAAGAACACGGCGAGGCGCGTTACGACCGAATGATCCGCGACCTGGCCAACCCGCAAAAGATTCAGCGCACGTTCGAGACCATCATCCCGAATTTCCTCGACCACGCGCTCGAGCAGCTGGCCGTGACAGCCGAGGGCTGGTAAAGCCTACTCCGGGCAGGGCCAGACATAGTCCGACAGCTCATAGTTTTTCCCCTGATAGGAAAAGTGCCACCATTCGGTCCGGATGCCTTTGAATCCGGCCGCTTCCATGGTTTCGCGCAGCAAACGCCGGTTGGCGAGCACCGCGGCCGGCAACTGGGTGTAGTCGTAGTGGGCTTCCTTCCCGAAAAAATCGTAGGGCGTGCCCATGTCGAGCTCGCGGTCCTGCGCATCGACGATGGTCAGATCGACTGCCGCGCCGCGCGAATGCATGGACCCCTTTGCAGGTGGCGTGACGTAGTCGGGGTTGGGCACTTTGTCCCAGAGCCGCTGCTGATAGGGGCGCGGGCGGTAACAATCGAACATTTTTAGCCCCATATTTTTCTTTTGCAATGCTTTATGGGCGCCAACGAGGGCTTCGGCCGCTTCGGGCCGCAGGAGGCAACGCGGACAATCATAGATTTTTGCCTTGGTAAAATTGTTGGTCGTGGCGTACCGGATATCGAACCGTATGCCGGGGTCGAGGGCAGCAACATCTGAAAAACCGTGCCGGGCGGGAGTGTCCGGCGCCGCCTGGGTTGCCTTGCGCACCGGGCGTGTGGAGTCGGGGGCGGCCGGTGCGGCTGCCTGCGTAAACCGGGCAGGCGGGGCAGGAGAGGGTTCTTGCTGCACGGTGTTGTTCTGGCGGCACGCCAGGGCCAGAAACGGGAGCAGGGCAAACGGGAGCAGTCTGTTCACAAAATTTTTTTTCAAAATTAAAGGTTAATCCCGATTCATTCGTCCATAAGAGCCGGGGTGTGTCTAAACGAAACATCCTGTTCCCGCGTTGTAGAGCGTGTCCGGATTTCCATGCCGGGGCGAGGCGAGGAAAATTTTGTTTTCATCAAGGCAAGTTTTGCAGTCGAATAAAGCCTGTTCGATGCAGGATTTAACGCATAGAAAAATAAAATTGCCCTGTCGAAGCCCCGCGATCGAAACCTTGACAGGCTTCCGGCGTCCATCTGAAATATCCCGATGCGTACTTTTTTATTCATGTCCTTACTGTTGTTTAAAGGAATTTTTGCTGCTGCACAAGGAACTCCCTATCCTGGCCAGCCCGAAAAAGGCCCCGGCGGCGCCGAGTACAAACACCGGGCTGTCGCTTTTTTCGACCACGCCCAGCGCGCCGACGGGTACTGGCTGTTCGAACCCGCCGACCCCAAACCCGACTCCGCCGAAGTGGTCGTTTTTCTGCATGGCTATGGCGCATATAACCCCATGGCGTACGGCAAATGGATCAAACACCTCGTGGCGAGGGGCAACATCGTCATTTACCCGCGATACCAGAAAAACATCCTGATGCCTGGCGCCGACCAGTTTCCGGCCAATGCAGCCAAAGGTATCCGCGATGCGCTGGCCGAGCTGGCCAAAGAAGGGCGTGTGCATCCGCGAACGGAGCATGTCGCTTACATCGGACACTCTTACGGCGGCGTGATCGCTGCCAACCTGGGGGTCAACTGGCCAACGCTCGGTATCCCGAAGCCGGCCTCCATGCTCTTGGCAGAGCCCGGCTCAGGCCCGCTCAAAGGAGCCCGTTTGCCGCGCTACGACGGCCTTCCTGCCGACCTGCAACTCGTGGTGGTGGTAGGTGAAGACGACTATGTGGTAGGGCATGAATTCGGCGCGCTGGTGTTTGCCACCGCCGTTAACACACCCATGCGCAACCTGGTGCTCCAGCGGCGCGACAGCAACGGGCGCCGCCATATTTCGGCTTCGCACAACGAGCCATACAGTTACGACCTCGATTTCGACACGGGTGTCCGAAACTACACCGCCCGCCGCGTGCTGATGACCTCCCGCCTCAACGAAGTCGATTTTAACTGTTACTGGAAATTTGCCGACGCCATCATGGACGGCTCCCGGACGGGGCGCCATCTGGACTACGCTTTTGGCAACACCGCAGCGCAACGCCACCTGGGCTACTGGGCCGACGGGACACCCATAGGCGAACTGGAAGTTTTCCTGCCCGGTCAGGTCAAAGCCAAAGAAATGGCGCCCGAAACGGCAGTAGCAAAATAGGCCGGTACGCCGCAAGGCTTTCGAGGCAATAAATAGAGGGTTCAAAAAGCACTGATTATCAGCGCTTTTTGAACCCTCTTCTTTTTTGTGCCGGCGGCGAATCTTATAAAATGTGGAATCCTAACTAAAATCACTAGGAATCCTGACTGTTGTCATCTTCCCCCGATGCATTTTGCCGGAATCTTGTCTTGTGATTTGAGCCCGAAAGTGTGGCTCAACGCCTCAACTCTTACCATTTATATCGTCATTACACATGAAAACTTGCCATTTTCTTCTCGTACCTGTGCTCGGTTTAATGTTTGCGCTCAGCTCATGCGGCGGCTCCGATACGCCTGCCGACGGCGCCACAACGGCAACCCCTCCTGCTTCCACTGCCGAAACCAAAATGCTTGCCGAAGGCAAGGGGGTCGGCGAAGTCAAAGCAGTTGAATTGAAAACGCCGCTGGAAGCCGAACGCGTCAGCCGGGGTGAAGCCATTTACAAAATGAAATGCCTGGCCTGTCACAAACTGGACGACCAGAAGCTCGTCGGCCCGGGCTGGAAAGACGTGACCAAACGCCGCAAGCCCGAATGGATCATGAACATGATCACCAACGTGGAGGTGATGCTCGACAAGGACGACGAGGCCAACAAACTCCTGCAACTCTGCCTCACCCGCATGCCCAACCAGAACGTCTCGATCGGCGATGCCCGCGACGTGCTGGAATTCATGCGCAAAAACGACGGCGAAAAATAATTGACCCCGACGCCTCAGCCCACCACAGCCTAGCTTTATCAAATTAAAAATCAACTTTTTATGAAAAAATTACTCCTTGCGCTCGCAGCGCTGATGTTCGTCATCGTTGCCTTGTGGCAATGCAAACCCAAGGGCTCGGCCTCGTCGGCTGCTGCCGGCGGCGACGCTCAGAAAGCTTATGTGCCACCGGGCAAATACGACGAGTTTTACAACTTCGTTTCCGGGGGCTTCAACGGCCAGGTTTCCGTTTACGGGCTTCCTTCGGGCCGCCTGCTGAAAATCATTCCGGTCTTTTCCCAGTTTCCGGAAAACGGTTACGGCTACAACGACGAAACCAAACCCATGCTCATGACCTCGCACGGGTTTGTGCCCTGGGACGACGAGCACCACATCTCCATGTCGCTGACCAACGGCGAACAAGACGGACGCTGGTGCTTCGCCAACGCCAACAATACGCCCCGCGTGGGCCGGATAGACCTGAAAACCTTCCGCACGACCGAAATCATGGAAATTCCGAACGCCGGCGGCAACCACTCCTCGCCGTTCATCACCGAAAACTCGGAATACATCGTGGCCGGTACGCGCTTTTCCATCCCGATGGACGATCAGCCCGACGTTCCGATCAATACGTACAAACAGAACTTCCGCGGCACGGCTTCCTTCATTTCCATCGACCCGAACGACGGCCGCATGAACCTCGCTTTCCAGGTGCTGCTGCCCGGCCTCAACCTCGACCTGAGCCGCTCCGGCAAAGGCCCGAGCCACGACTGGTTCTTCTTCTCCTGCTATAACTCTGAACAAGCCAACACCTTGCTGGAGGTGAATGCCTCGCAAAAAGACAAGGACTTTATCGTCGCCATCAACTGGAAAAAGGCCGAAGAATATGCCAAAGCCGGCAAGGGCATGGTGAAAAAAGTGCGTTATGCTCACAACATTTATGACGAAAAAACGCACAGCGCCACCACCAAATGGGAAGAGCAGGTCATTATGCTCGACCCGAAAGAGCTGAAAGACTTCGTGTACTTCATGCCCTGCCCGAAAAGCCCGCACGGCTGCGATGTGAACCCTACCGGCGAATACATCGTCGGCTCGGGCAAACTGGCGGCCGTCATCCCGGTCTTTTCCTTTGAAAAAATGCAAAAGGCCATCGCCGACAAAAACTTCGAAGGCGAATACGACGGCATTCCTGTGCTGAAATACGACGCTGTGCTGCACGGCGAAGTGCAGAAGCCGGGTCTTGGCCCGCTCCACACCGAGTTCGATGCCAACGGCAATGCCTACACGTCGTTCTTCGTGTCGTCCGAAATCGTCAAATGGAATGTCCAAAGCCTTCAGGTGCTCGACCGCGTGCCGACCTACTACTCCATCGGCCACCTCTGTGTGCCGGGCGGCGATACGAAAAAGCCCTGGGGTAAATACGTCGTGGCGTACAACAAGATCACCAAGGACCGCTACCTGCCTACCGGCCCCGAACTGGCGCAATCGGCCCAGCTCTACGACATCTCGGGCGACAAGATGAAACTCATCCTCGACTTCCCGACCATTGGCGAGCCGCACTATGCCAATGCCGTGCCTGCCGAATTGCTGATGAAAAACAGCACCAAATTCTTCAAACTGGAAGAAAACCAGCACCCCTACGTCGCCAAAGGCGAAGGCGAAGCCAAGGTAGTCCGCAACGGCAATCAGGTACACGTGTACATGACGGCGATCCGCTCGCACCTCAACCCCGACAACATCGAGGGGGTGAAACTCGGCGACGATGTGTACTTCCATGTCACCAACCTCGAACAGGACTGGGACATCCCGCACGGCTTTGCCGTAAAAGGCGCCAATACGGCCGAGATCCTGATCATGCCGGGCGAAACCCAGACGTTCTACTGGAAACCCGACCGCATCGGGGTATTCCCCTTCTACTGCACCGACTTCTGCTCGGCGCTTCACCAGGAAATGCAGGGCTACATGCGCGTATCGCCCGCAGGCGCCAATGTGCCGCTCAAATTCGGCACCGGCGAACCTGCACCCGCGCCTACCGAATCGAAATAAACACGCGTTGCTCAAGGACCGCCCCGCCCCGGCGGGGCGGTACCCTTTCCTCCCCCCGAGCCTGACCCTTTCCCTATTTCCCTTGCATTCTAAATCAATGCCTTATGAAAAATTTGCTCGTATTTATCCTCTTTATTTTCGGCGCATTGTCTTTCCAGTCTTGCACCCAGAACGCTCCGGCTACATCGTCGGCAGCCGACAACAGCGCCACGCAGGCGGTCGGCCAGTCGGGTGTACAGGACGACGAATCGCAGAAAAACATTGTTCAAATTGCAGCAGGCTCCAAAGATCACACCACGCTCGTGGCAGCGGTAAAAGCTGCCGGGCTGGTCGATGTGCTGACCAATGCGGGGCCATTCACGGTGTATGCTCCTACCAATGCGGCATTTGAAAAATTGCCCAAAGGCACGGTGGAAGAACTGCTGAAACCCGAGAACAAGGAAAAACTTCAGAACATTCTCGAGTATCACGTTTCTGTTGCCGTGTACAAACCGGAGAACATGCGCGATGGCCAGAAGGTCAATCAGGTGAACCTGAAAGACATCACTTTTGGCAAACAAGGCGATAAACTCACCGTCAACGGTGCCAACATCATTGCCACAATCCCCGCTTCCAACGGCATTATCCATGTGGTGGACGCGGTATTGCTGCCGCCCGAGAAATAGTTGAGTATGGCAGCAGGCAGGGCCGGCTGAAAAGCCCCCCTGCCCCTGCCTGCTGCTCCTGCCTGCTGTCTTTCAAATATTTCTTACCATGAAAAAGATCAGTTTACTCAGTAGAATTTTATTGGCAATCGGGGCCGTTTCATTGCTTCTGATGCTGTTGGTGCCGATTTGGCAAATCTATCTCACTGCCCCGCAGTACCCCGAGGGCCTGACGATGAAAATATGGCACAATACCCTCACGGGCGACGTGGAAGTGATCAGCGCGCTCAACCACTACATCGGCATGGCGCCGATCTCGGTGGAAATGTTTCCTGAATTTCAGTACCTGGGTAAATTGATCATGGCCGCCGCCGCAATTTGTCTGGTACTGGCCCTGATCGGCCGCATGTGGTCGACAATCGTTTATTACCTTCTGCTGGCTGTTGCCGACTCGATCGCCATGTACGATTTCTGGAGTTGGGGCTATCAGTACGGCCACAACCTCAACCCCACGGCGCCGATCGTGATCCCGGGCATGGCTTACCAGCCGCCGCTGATCGGTTACAAAAAACTGCTCAACTTCGAAGCCTGGTCTTTGCCCGACATTGGCGGCTGGGTTTTGATGATCGTGACTGCGCTGGCATTTGTCGTCATCGTAGCAGAATGGTGGATGGCGCGCAAACGCCGTCGCTCCGCCACAGGCGCCGCGCCGCTGGCCGCCTTGATTTTACTGTTGAGCGCGCTGGCGTTGGGTTCCTGTGCCCGCCCCGGGCCGCAGCCGGTCCGTTGGGGGCAAGACAATTGCGACATGTGCAAAATGACCCTGATGGATCAGCATTTCGGCGCAGAACTGGTTACTAAAAAAGGCAAGGCGTACAAATTTGACGACCTCAATTGTTTTGTCCGTTTTCTGCACGCCAACACCGTACCGGCCGATCAGATTGCCGAACGCTACGTCATCAACTACGCCCAGCCGGGCACGCTCGTTTCGGCCGAATCGGCGGCTTACCTGCACAGCGAACTGCTCAATTCGCCAATGGCTTCCCGGACAGCCGCTTTCGGCGCCCTGGCCGAGTTAGGCAAAGTGAAGGCCCAACTCGAAGGAGAGGTCTGGGACTGGGCCAAATTGCAAACCGCTTTCTAAACATTTGTCATGAAATACTCCCTGATCGTATGTGCGCTCTGCCTGCTGGCAGGCGCAGCCCGGGCCCGTTCGTTGTACGTAGGCGCCGGGCACATGAGCTGGCGCGCCGCACTCGCTGCCGCCCGCCCCTTCGATACCATCTGGGTACAGGGCGGCGAATACCGTGAGGGGGCCAGTATCGAAATCGCCCAACCGATGACGGTGATCGGGGTGGACTGGCCCCTGCTCGACGGCGAATTGCGCTACCAGCCCTTAAGCATCCGTTCCAGCTACGTCAGCGTCAGCGGCTTACGGGTGGCCAATTCTCCTTCCAACGGACTGGAAGATTACGCCGGCATTAAAGTGTACAATGCCCACGCCGTGTATGTATGGGGCAATCGCCTCGAAAACAATTATTTCGGCATTTACCTGTCCAATTGTGTGCGCTGCGTGGTGACGGGCAACCAGCTTCGCGCCTCGGGCACCGCCGAACAAACCAGCGGCAACGGCATCCATGCCTGGAAATGCGACAGCATCACAATCGCCTTCAATACCGCCAGCGGCCACCGCGACGGCATTTATTTCGAATTTGTGACCAACTCGCGCATCGAGGGCAACCACAGCGAAGGCAACCTGCGCTACGGACTGCATTTTATGTTTTCCCACAACGACCATTACGAAAACAACACCTTCCTGCACAACGGGGCAGGGGTGGCGGTCATGTATTCGCGGCGGGTGACCATGCATGGCAACCGCTTTTGGGAAAACCAGGGCAGCTCCGCTTACGGCATTTTGCTCAAAGACATCAGCGACAGCCACATGACCGATAATGAATTCCTCGACAACACGATCGGGATCTACATGGAAGGCTGCTCGCGCTGCCGCTTCGAACACAACACCTTCCGGCAAAACGGCTGGGCGCTGAAACTGCAGGCGAGTTGTGAAGACAACCTCTTTACCCGCAACAACTTCGTGGCCAACACCTTTGACGTGGCCACCAATAACGCCCTGGTTCTCAACCGGCTGGAAAGCAATTACTGGGACAAATACGAGGGCTACGACCTCGCCCGCGACGGCGCCGGCGATGTGCCTTTCCGCCCGGTGAGCCTCTACGCCCGCATTGCCGACGACATGCCCTACGCCATGATGCTGTGGCGCAGTTTTATGGTGGCGCTGCTCGACCGCGCCGAAAAAGTCATTCCTTCCCTGACGCCCGAAAACCTGCGCGACGACAGCCCGGCCATGAAATTGATCTGAAAGCGCCCCTGCGACAACCGTGAAAATTTTGTCCTTGCATAAAACCTTGTAACGTGATCAACATTCAAAATCTGACCAAACGCTTCGGCCGACTGTGCGCGCTCGACGACATCAACGCCCAATTCAGCGCCGGGCAATCGATCGCCCTGATCGGGCCCAATGGCTCGGGAAAAACCACCCTGCTGAAATGCCTGCTGGGCATGGCCCGTCCTGATTCGGGCGCCTTGCATTTCGAGGGCTACGACCTCGCGCACTCCGATGCCTACCGCGCCCGTATCGGGTATATGCCGCAAATCGGTCGTTACCCCGATAATATGCGTATCGGTCAATTGTTCGACATGATGCGCGACCTGCGCGGACACCCCGCCGACACCGACGAAGAATTGTTGACTGAGTTCGGCCTGAAAGCCATGTTCGACAAGCCTTTGCGCGCCCTCTCGGGCGGCACGCGGCAAAAAGTGAGCGCAGCGCTGGCTTTCCTGTTCCGCCCCGGCGTATTGATCCTCGATGAGCCCACCGCCGGCCTCGATCCGCTGGCCGCCGAGGTGCTCAAAGCCAAAATCCTGCGCGAAAGAGACAGCGAACGGGTGTTTCTCGTCACCTCCCACATCCTGAGCGATCTGGACGAAATCAGCACGCACGTGATGTATTTAATGGATGGTAAAATGTTGTTTTTCAAGGATATAGAATCACTCAAGACAGAGACCGGCGAAGCCCGCCTTGGCCTGGCCATTGCAAGCATCATGCGCCGGCACGCCGACCAGGATCAGGCGACTGCCTGATTTGGCTCACCCGGCGGCCGGCAATGCCGTCAGATTTTTGCCCCAAGTTGCCACGAATGCGCCCTGTTTGACTTTTATCCAAAACTCAATCAAGTCATGGAATCTGACCTGCTTACCGTTGAACCCACTGTTGCGCAGTTTGTCGCGGCCAACCACCATGCTGCCAATGTTTTTAAAAAATACGGCATTGATTTTTGCTGCAGCGGCCGCAAGCCGCTTGCGCAGGCCTGCGCCGAAAAAGGCGCCGACCTGGATGCTGTCCGCCACGATCTGGAGGTGTTGCCTCCGGAAGATATTTTGCCTTCTCAGGATTTCAGCAGCTGGGATACCGGCTTTCTGGCCGAATATATCGTGCAGACGCACCACCGCTATTTGTTGGCGGAGCTGCCGCTTTTACGCGAATACACCGCCAAAATCGCCCGTGTGCACGGCGAACGCCACCCCGAGCTGCGCGAAGTATTCGTAGTTTTTGCCGCCCTGCAGGAAGAACTGGAGGAACACCTGAAAAAAGAAGAGCACATCCTGTTTCCGTACATCGTGCGGCTGTCGCAGGCTGGCCTTATGGGCGGTCAATTGGTGGCGCCGCCTTTCGGAACGGCGCAGAACCCGATCCGCATGATGGAGCATGAACACGAATCGACCGGCATGCTGCTGGAACGCTTGCGTACTTTGACCAACGATTACGCCCTGCCGGCCGATGCCTGCAACAGCTACCGCGTTACGTTCGCCAAACTCCAGCAACTCGAACGCGACTTGCACCAGCACATTTTTCTCGAAAACAACATCCTTTTCCCCAAAGCCGTCGCGCTGGAAGCGCAGGTAGTCGGAAAACCCTAAACAGGCAGCCATGAAAAACATATGCTTTCTGCTCCTTTTGTGCTGCTTTACCGCCGACACCTATGCCTGCGACGTGTGCGGCTGCTCGGTGGGCGGGCCGTATTTCGGCATACTGCCCCAGTATCACCGAAACGTGATCGGGCTGCGCTGGTACGACAGCCGTGTTGACACGGAGCACCCGTTTGTGCACCACGACGAGCCGGGTTTTACCAGCGACCGTTTTCGCAGCCTGGAACTTTGGGGCCGCGTCAATCCCCTGCCCCGGGTGCAGGTGCTGGCAACCATGCCCTACCATTTTCTCACAAGCACTTCCGGCGAGACGGTCACCCGAAGCGCAGGCCTGGGCGACGCCACGCTGCTGGCCACCTATGCGCTGGTCAACAACGTGCGTTGCGGCAACTGGAGGCACCAGTGGCAGATCGGCGGCGGGGTAAAAATCCCGACCGGGCATTTTCGCTCCGGCTACACCGACGAACCTGGTTTGCAGCGCGGTACGGGCAGTTGGGACTGGTTGGGGTCCACGATCTACACCTTGCGGTTCCGCCAGATCGGCCTGAATGCCGACGCAACCTGGCGTTACATGGGTAAAAGCCCGTCGTACTACCACTACGGCAACCGTTTTACCAGCGGTGTGCGGCTTTTTTACTGGAAAGAATGGAAAAACGGCCCGACGCTGCTGCCCAACGCGGGGCTGTTGTACGAAACTGCCGGCAAGGACGTCCACCTCGGCGAGCTGCTCGATTACACGGGCGGCGATTGCCTGCTGGCAACGGCCGGTCTGGATGTTTATTTCAAAGGCGTAACCGTTGGCGCCACGGTCAAAATTCCTGTGTACGAACACCTGTCAGAGGGGTATTCCGATGCCCGACAGCGACTGGTGCTGCATGCCGCCTGGTTGTTTTGACCATAAAAACCGAACAAAGATGAACGCCATATCCAAACAGGATTACCTCCATCACGCATCGGCAGCCCCCTCGGTGTTGCAGCAACGGGAAGCTGTCGTATCTTCCGCTAATCAAACTGCCCAACCACGCTCCTGTATGCTGAAAATCGCCAAATATGTGTTGTACGACATTCTGCGCAACAGGATCGTACTGGGCTACGCGGCCTTCCTGTTTGTTGCGGCCATCACGTTTTTCAACCTGGAAGGCGACAGCACGAAAAGCGTCATGAGCCTGCTCAATATCGTGCTGATCATGGCGCCGCTGGTGAGCGTTATTTTTTCGACCATACATTTTTACAACTCCTACGAATTCATTGAGTTACTCGTGGCGCAGCCGGTGAGCCGCCGCGCCATTCTTGGCGCTGAATATGCAGGCGTGGGTGGCGCGCTGGTGGCCGCTTTTCTGTTTGGCATCGGGTTGCCGGTGGTGGTTTTTTCACCCGACAGCCGGGGTTTTACCCTCCTGGCCACGGGCGTTTTGCTGACGCTGGTATTTGTCTCGCTGGCGTTTCTGGCTGCCGTACTCACCCGCGACAAAGCCCGCGGAATCGGGCTTGCCCTGCTGCTCTGGTTTTGCTTCTCCATTCTGTACGACGGACTGGTGCTGGTGTTGCTGTTCGCATTCAGCGACTATCCGCTCGAAAAACCGACGCTGGTGCTGACGTTTCTCAACCCCGTCGATCTGAGCCGCATCCTCATGCTGTTGCAACTCGACGTATCGGCGCTGATGGGCTATACAGGGGCGGTGTTCAATGAATTTCTGGGCAGCACGGCCGGCGTTGCGCTGGCATACGCCTGCCTGGTCCTTTGGGTGCTGCTGCCCATGTTCTGGGCGGAGCGGGTATTCCGGAAAAAAGATCTTTGAATCATAACATTTTATGCAGTTTAAGACCATCTTCGAACCGTTCCGCGTCAAAATGGTGGAACCTATCCGGATGACCACCGAGTCGGAGCGGATTGAATTTTTGAAAAAAGCCCAGTACAACCCTTTTCTCCTCAATTCTGACCAGGTTATTATCGACCTGCTGACCGATTCGGGCACCTCGGCCATGAGCAGTCGTCAGTGGGCTGCCATGATGGAGGGCGACGAATCGTATGCCGGCGCCCGCTCCTGGACCCGATTTGAACACGCCGTGCGTCATGTGACCGGCATGCCTTTTATTTTGCCGACCCACCAGGGGCGCGCAGCTGAACGCATCCTGTACAGCCATCTGGGTGGCCCGGGGAAAGTGTTTTTTTCCAATACCCATTTCGACACCACGCGGGCCAATATCGAGTTTAGCGGCTCCGAAGCGTTCGATTTGCCTTGTCCGGAAGCGGCAGATATGGCCAGCGATTATCCTTTCAAGGGCAATCTCGATACGGCGCGGTTGCTCGCGGAAATTACTGCCAGGGGCGCCGATAATGTGGCCGCCGTGGTACTTACCGTGACCAACAACAGCGGCGGCGGTCAGCCGGTCAGCATGAAAAATGCCCGCGAAGTGGCCACGATTTGCCATCGTTTTCACATCCCGCTGGTGCTCGACATGTGCCGGGTGGCGGAGAACGCCTACTTTGTTCACCAGCACGAGCCGGAATTCGAGTCAAAAAGTTACCTCGAAATTGCCCATGAAATGTGCAGCCTGGCCGACGCCTGCGTCATGAGCGCCAAAAAAGACGCGCTCGTCAACATGGGCGGTTTTCTCACCCTTCGCGACGAACAACTGGCCCACGAGCTGACCAATCTGCTCATCATTACCGAAGGGTTTACGACCTACGGGGGCCTGGCCGGTCGCGACCTCGAGGCTATTGCCGTGGGGCTGGAAGAGGGTTTTGAGCCCGATTACCTGCGCTACAGGGCCCGGGCCACGGCCTATCTGGGCGACAACATCCGCGCCAAGGGCGTCCCTATCGTTTACCCGGTAGGCGGCCATGCCGTGTATGTGGACGCCGGCGCGCTGTATCCGCACATTCCGCCGCACGAATACCCCGGGCAAGCGCTGGTCTGCGAGTTGTACCGCCTTGGCGGCATCCGTGCCGTGGAGATCGGCTCGGCCATGTTTGGCAAGTACGATGCCGAGGGCAAACTCATCCCGGCGGCGCACGAACTCGTACGCCTTGCCATTCCGCGGAGGGTGTACACCCAGAGCCACATCGACTATGTCAATGAAGTATTCGACGCCGTGCTGGCCAACCGCGCCAATACACATGGCTACCGGATTACGTTTGAATTGCCATTTTTGCGGCATTTCACCGCGCATTTTGAACCGATTGTGTAGAAACAGGAAGGGCTGTCCGGCATTTTTTATTCCCACGAGGCTGTCTCCCAAGTTGTTTGCCCGCAGATAACGCAGATCGTTGTCGGGGATGACGCAGATGTATGGGATGACCATGGGCTTCATCCCGGTTTTTTTGTTTAACAACCAAACAATCATTGGCTTGCCAGGTGCAAAGGCAGCTTGTGAGATAGGCTCGGGGGTAAAAAGTGACGCAGCATTTCCGACCTTCGCGGCATGTTTGCATACCTCAAAGGCGAAATCGCCTACCGGAGTCCGGCTTTTCTGGTGGTGGAAGTGCATGGCGTAGGGTACCATGTCAGCATTCCGTTGAGCACCTACACGGCGCTGCAAGGCCAGGAGAAAGCCACTATTTACACCCATTTTCACGTCACCCAGGACGGGCAGTCGCTCTATGGTTTTGCCACTCAGACCGAGCGCAATCTTTTTGTTCAATTGATCGGCGTCACCGGGGTAGGGCCGAGTTCGGCGCTGTTGTTGCTCTCTGCCATGACGGTGGATGAAATCCGCGCGGCCATTATCGGCGAGCAGGCGCACGTGCTGCAACGCGCCAAGGGGATTGGCCCCAAAGCTTCGAAACAAATTATTCTTGACCTGAAAGACAAGCTCACCCGCGAAGCGCCCGAGGCGCCCGTATTGCTGCCGGCGGCAGATAATACCCTCAGGGAAGAGGCTTTGTCTGCGCTTCTTGCGTTGGGTTTCAACCGTATCGCGGTGCAGAAAGCTTTGAACGCCGTGCTCCGCGACAATCCTGGGCTGACGAAAGTGGAGGAATTGATCAAGTTGTCGTTGAAAGCGCTGTCGATGTAGCCCCGGCCTCAAGGCCGGCGCAGTTGAGGGAAGAAATGTACCGCGATTGACAGCCAAAGTTCGGGTCAGCAGATACGGCATGGCGTAATGCAGTACAATCGCGGTGTGCTATTGCGCTCAACCCCGCCAACCTTGAGGGTTGGCGCTACAGACGACGCTACAGGCAACCCTTTTTCCCTTTCCCGCGTCAATGTCCTACACCGGCTTCCCCCCGGTTCCTCCATCCAACTATACCTGCTTTTTGAAGATGACGAAGAAGAACATCCTGCTGGCGACCTTCGGTACGCTTTGCCTGACTGCGTTGTTTGCTTTTACGGCTCCGAAAGCCGTGCGTGAAGACGTTTTCACGCTTTTTTTTCCTGAAAAAACGCCGCCCACAGCGACAGAACGCCGCGTGGAGGTAAAAAAGCCGGCGCAAGACCGGCTCGATATCGCAGCAACCGTACGCGATACGCCGCCGCCGCTTCAGGAACGCTTCGACGATTTTATCAACGGAGGCAATTCGAACCCTGTCGATCTGCAGGACCCCAAGGCGATTCAGCAAGAGGTCGAGTACGACCCCGAGACCAACATGTACATCATTACCGAAAAAATCGGTGACGAATTTTACCGCGCACCGACGTACATGACCTTCGACGATTACCTTAAATGGCGCGAACAAGAACAACAACGGGAGTATTTCGACCGCCTGCAGGGTATCTCTTCCGGCGGCAAAAGCGGCGTCGGACTCGACGACCCGATTGCCAAGTTTGATGTCAAAACCTCGCTCATCGACCGCCTGTTCGGCGGCACGAACGTGGACATCCGGCCGCAGGGCAATATCAACCTGACCTTCGGCTACAACTACCAGAAGATCCAGAACCCGATCCTGACCCTCCGCCAGCAGAATACGGGCAACTTCGATTTTGACATGGACATCAACATGAGCGCCACGGGCAAAATCGGGGAAAAACTCAACCTCAATTTCAACTACAATACCCAGGCGACCTTCGATATCGACAACCAGATGAAGCTCCACTACGATACCAAGGGCTTCTCCGAGGACGAGATCATCCAGAACATCCAGGCCGGTAACGTGTCGATGCCCCTGCGCTCCAACCTGATCAAAGGCGCGACCAACCTCTTCGGTGTCATGACCGAACTCAAATTCGGCCACCTGCGCACCACCTTGCTCGCCAGTCAGCAGCGATCCAAACAACAAAGCATCACGCTGCAGGGCGCCGCGCAGGTGCAACAATTCGAAGTGCAGGCCGACGATTACGATGAAAACCGCCACTTCTTCATCAGCCACTGGAACCGCGGCGAATTCGAGCCGGCGCTCTCTTGCCTGCCGGTACCGCAATCGCTGTTCAACATTACCCAGATTCAGGTCTGGATCACCAACGACAAACTGGCCACTGAAAACGTGCGCGACATCGTGGCCCTGACCGACCTGGCCGAACCTGACCCCTACAACGATATGTACGACCGTACGCCGATCTATTACGACATCAAAGGCAAACCCCTGCCCGACAACGTCAATAACGGCCTTTACCCCCAACTGGCCGACGATATCACCGACCCCAACTCCGATATTCGCAAAGCCGACAAGGTGGTATCGCGCCTGACCAACGACTACAAACTCGTGCAGATCCGCGACTTCGAAAAAGTGCGCGCCCGTATGCTTTCACCTGCCGAATTCACCTACAACGAACAACTCGGCTTTATCAGCATCAACCTTAACGTACAGCCCGACCAGGTGGTGGGCGTAGCCCTCGAATACACCTACAACGGCCAGCCGCACAAGATCGGCGAGATTACCAGCGACGTGCCCAACGGCGACTCGCTCAATCAGAACGTGCTCTTTGTCAAGATGTTGAAGAGCACCACCGCCAACGTGAAGTACCCCATCTGGGACCTCATGATGAAAAACGTGTACGCCGTGGGCTCGGCCAATGTGGACCCCCAGGAGTTCCGCTTCGACGTTTTTTACGAAGACCCCGGCAAAGGCCAGAAGCGTTTTCTCGACGGCGCCCTGGTGCCCCAGCAATACAAATCGCGCCCCTTGTTGCAGGTATTTAACCTGGACAACCTCAACCTGCAGGGCGACCCGGGGGCCGACGGGATATTCGACTTCGTGCCCGGCCTGACGATCAACCTGCGCTCGGGCAGGGTCATGTTCCCCGTCCTCGAACCCTTTGGCGACTACCTGATCAAAAAATTCCAGCAGGCCAACCCTGCGCTCGACTCGGCCCAGCTGGCTCAAACCGTCGCCTACACCCAGTTGTACGACTCCACCCTGTTCAGGGCGCGGGAGTTCCAGCAACTCAACCGCTACACCCTGAAAGGCTCGTACAAATCATCCACCTCTTCGGAAATATCCCTCGGCACCTTCAATCTGCCCCAGGGCTCCGTGCGGGTGAGCGCTGGCGGGCGGCAACTCGTGGAAGGCTCGGACTACATCGTGGATTATAACATCGGTAAAATCAAGATTTTGAACGATGCCATCCTGCAGTCGGGACAAAACGTCAATGTCAGTTTTGAAGACAACACGGCGTTCGGGTTTCAGAGCCGAACCATGCTCGGGGCGAGGTTTGATTACGAGTTAAATAAAGACATTACCCTCGGGGCCACCTTCATGAACCTTTTCGAGCGGCCGCTTACGCAAAAAGTCAATTTCGGCGAAGACCCCATTAACAACAAAATGTACGGCCTCGACGTCGGCATTTCGAAAGACGCCCCCTGGCTCACCAAGGCTGTGGACGCGCTCCCGCTGATTTCGACCAAGGAACCTTCGAGCATCACCGCACAGGCCGAAGTCGCCGTGCTCGACCCCGGCCACAACCGCGCCATCAACCAGGGCGACAAAGGCGGGGTGGTCTATATCGACGACTTCGAGGGCAGTACGGCCAACCTCCCGCTGGCGCTGCCGGCCAACCTCTGGCAAATCGCTTCGGTGCCGCAGGGCGACCTCTCCCTGTTCCCCGAATCGAACGATACCACGCTGGCGCTGGGCGCCAACCGCTCGCGCATGTCGTGGTACCTCGCTGACCCCAGCGCACTCCAGGGCGTCGACTCCGACAACCCCTACGCGCGGCAGTTCGATTACCAGGATATTTTCCCCAACCGCCAGCTTTCGCCCGCGGAAAACTCCTTCCTGCGCCCGCTCGACGTGACGATCTACCCGCGCCAGCGCGGTCCGTACAACTTCGAACTCCCCGAAGGCTACCCGGGTATCTCGGCCGGTATGAACACCGCCGGCGAACTCAACGAACCCGAAACACGCTGGAGCGGCTTTATGAAAGGCTTGAATACCAATGACTTCGAGGCTTCGAACATCGAGTTTATCGAATTCTGGATACTCAACCCCTATATGGAAAAAGAAGACGGCTCTTCGGTATCGAGAGCCGGCGACATGTACATCGACCTGGGCACGCTGTCGGAAGATATCATGCGCGATTCGCGTCAGTTTTTTGAAAACGCCCTGCCCACCGGCACCGGCGGCGGCGCCACCGCCAATACCCGCTGGGGCCGCATCCCCGTGTTGCCGCCCATAGTCAACGCCTTCGACAACGATCCCGCCAAGCGTGAGTTGCAGGACATTGGCCTCGACGGCCTGAACGACGACGGCGAGCGTACTTTCCCCGAATTCAAGGCCTGGCTCGACCAGATCAACGCATCTTTCCTCTCGCCCAACGCCAAGGCGGACATCAATTCCGACCCCTCCAACGACAACTTCGTTTATTTCAACGATGCGCGTTTCGGGCCCAACGACGGCATCATCGCCCGTTACCGCCAGTTCAACGGCACGGAAGGCAACTCGCCGGTGACCAATGCCAACAGCAATATCACCAACTTCGCCACCAACTACCCCGACCGCGAAGATTTCAACCAGGACAACTCGCTCAACGAAACCGAGGCCTACTTCCGCTACAAAATCCCCATGGCCAAGACCTTCGACGCCGTGCTTGGCCAGGAAGTACTCGACGAAAGCAACCCGGTGTTGTCTGAACTGATCACCGACAAACGCGTGGTGGACAAAGAAGGCAAACAATACGTGTTTTATCGCTTCAAACTGCCGCTCGACGCCCAGGCGCCCATCCGTTCCAACGTGGGCGGCATCGGCGATTTCCGCTCCATTCGTTTTATCCGGATGCTCTGGAAAGGCTTCGACGAACGCACGACCTTCCGTTTTGCCACCCTCGAACTCGGCCGCAACCAATGGCGCCGCTACACCCAGCCGCTGTCACAGTGCGACGTGCCCAACGAGCCGATTCCTTTCGACGTCAACGCTGTGAGCATCGAGGAAAACTCGGCGCGCCAGCCCTTCAACTACACGATTCCGCCCGGCATCTCGCGTGAAAACTCGGTGGGCGCGTTCCCCGACATTCTTCAGAACGAACAGGCGCTCGCCATGGACATCTGCGACCTCAACTGGTGCGATGCCCGCGGTATTTTCAAAACCCTGAACATGGACCTTCGCCAGTTCGACCGCCTCAAAATGTTCGTACACGCCGAAGGCAAGGACTACGACAACCAACAGATCGACTCGACCGACCTGACTGTTTTCATCCGGTTGGGCTCCGACTTTTTCAGCAACTACTACGAATACGAAATTCCGCTTTCCCCGTCGGTCGTCGCCGACCTGAACGGCAACAACAACCCGGAAGACCCGCGCTACAAGGAAGCCGTCTGGAAGCCGCAGAATGATTTCGATTTTCCGCTCAGCCTGCTGACCGACGTGAAAAAACAGCGCAACGCCGACCCCAACTTCCCTATCGGCAGCTTGTTTGAAATGCCCGACCCCGCCGACCCCGCCAATAAGGTCAAGGTGATCGGCAACCCCAACCTTGGCTACGTCAAGGGTATCATGATCGGCGTTCGCAATATAGACCCGAACAAAACTCAGCACTGCGTGGAAGTCTGGGTCAACGAGCTGCGCCTCAACGGTTTCAACGAAAAAGGCGGTGTGGCCGGCCTGGCCCGTGTGGATATGAAACTGGCCGATTTCGGCAATGTCTCTGCCGCGGGCAGTTACACCGGCATAGGGTGGGGGAGTATCGAACAAAAACTCATCCAGCGCCAGCGCGAGGAAGTGGTGCAGTACGACCTTTCGACCAACCTCGAACTCGGCAAACTCCTGCCCGAAAAATCGGGGATCAAGGTGCCGTTCTACGCCCAGTATTCCAATACCACCCGTATTCCGGAATACGACCCCTACGACCTCGACATCAAACTTAAGGACAAACTTCGCGAAACGACCAACCCGGCCGACCGCGACAGCATTCGCCAGCAGGCTCTGGACGTGACCACCGTGCGCGGCTACAACTTTACCAACGTGCGCAAGGAACGACGCGGTAAAAAAGCCCCCATGCCCTGGGATATTTCCAACTTCAGCCTGACCTACGCTTTCAACCAGCAGAATAAACGCAATCCCTTTATTATCAGCGACCGACTGAACCAATACAAGGGCGGTATCGACTACCAGTACGCTACAGGGCTGCAACCCTTCCAGCCGTTTAAAAAGCTGATCAAAAAAGACAAGTACCTGAAGTTTATCTCCGAGTTCAACTTCAACCCCCTGCCTAATACCTACGGGTTCAGCACCAATGTGGACCGGCAGGTCGGGGTGACCACCTGGCGTTTTGCCGGCGAAGACCCCGCGCTCAATACCTACTACAACCGCCGCTTCCTCTGGGACCGCAACTACGACCTGGGCTGGGATATCTCCAAATCGCTTCGGTTCAACTTCGACGCCCAGGCTCGCAGTATCATCGACGAACCGCTCGAATACAATGCCGACGGCCAACGGGTGACCAAACAGGAACGCCGCGACTCGATCTGGACCAACATCAGAAACCTCGGCCGCCCGAAACTGTACACCCACAACGCCAGCCTCAACTACACGCTGCCGTTCAAAACCATTCCTTTCATGGACTGGATTACGGTGAAAGCCTCTTATACGGCCGGCTATTCCTGGACGGCCCAGTCGCTCAAACTCCAGCACCTCGATGCCGGTCAGTATGCAGGCCTCGAAAATTCGCGCAACCTGGGCAACGTGATTCAAAACAACTCGCTGCGGCAGATCAACGGCGATTTTAACCTGGAACAACTCTACAACAAGAGCAAATACCTGGGTAAAATCAACCGGCCCGCCAAGCGGGGCCAGGGCGGCAAAAATGCCCCGGGCGGCAAAGGCGGCAACGACAAGGGCGCTCCCGGCGGCGGCGACGACCCAAGCGGAATGGGCCCCGGCGGCGATCCGGCCGGCGCTATGGGCGCCAAGGACGACAAGAGCCCCGTCACACCGCGCGATCGCAACCGGCCCGGCGCCGGAAAAGATTCCGGCAAACCCGGCGCGGGCGGCCGCGACGGCGCTGCCGACGCCTCTTCGACCTCGGGCGGCAAAGACAGCAAGGACAAGGATAAGGACAAGGACAAGAAGAAAAAAGACCGTGAACCTTCAATGGCCGAACGCATAGCCCTGCGCCCGCTGATGCTGATACGCAAGGCCCGCTTTACGTACAGCGAAAACTACAGCACCGTCATTCCAGGCTTCACCCCGCAGACCAAACTGATGGGCCTCAGCGAAGGCTTTACGGCCCCAGGCTGGGCTTTCGTCACCGGCATCCAGCCCGAGTCCAGCTGGCTCGATGAAGCAGCCCGCAAGGGCTGGATCACCCAGCGCCCGGAACTGAACCAACAGGTGTTGCGCAATTATACCCAAAACTTCGATGCCGGCATGACCGTGGAGCCTTTCACCGATTTCCGCATCGAACTGACCGCCAACCGCCAGTACGTGCGCAACAGCACCGAACTGTTCAAGGACCAGAATTTCAACCTTAGCCCCGATTCGGTTGACTACCAACACCGTGCACAACGCGACCTGGGCTCTTACACGATCTCGTATTTCGCACTCAATACGCTGTTTAACAACGACCTCGACGCCCTTTTTGCCCGCTATGAGACCAACCGCTCCATTGTGTCGAACCGCCTCGGCCAAATCGCCGGCAACGTCGATCCGCACGAACTCGACGGTTCGGGCTACCGCTATGGTTATGGTAAAATTCAGCAGGAGGTACTGATTCCCTCGTTCATCGCGGCCTATACCGACAAAGACCCCAACAAGGTCAACCTGAATATTTTCAAAACCATGCCGGCCGTCAACTGGAAACTGAATTACAACGGCTTGTCGAAAGTGGGCAACCTGAAAGACGTGTTTACCAGCGTGCAAATCTCGCATGGCTACAAAAGCACCCTGACGGTCAATTCCTACAACACCGACATCTTCTACCAGCCGGGTAATCCGTACCAGACGGACACCCTCAACTACAACTACATCGCGCGTTACGAAATTCCGCAAGTAGTGATCAATGAGCAGTTTGCGCCCCTGTTCGGCCTCGATGTCAAGCTGAAAAATGACATGACCTTCCGTGCCGATTTCAAAAAACAGCGCACGCTGGCCATGTCGTTCATCGACTATCAGCTGGCCGAAACCCGCTCCACTTCCTACTCGGCAGGCTTTGGCTACCGCCTGAAAAATGTGAATATTCCATTCCTCACGGGCAAGAAAAACAAGAAAGGCGCCAAGGCCAAAAAGCCGAAACCCGGCAGCACCACTCCGCCGCCGGCTGGCGGCGCCGCCGGCCAAAGCAACGATATGAACTTCAAGTTCGATTTCGAAGTGCGCGACGACATCACGGTCAACCACCGCCTCGACCAGCTCGACGAGGCCGTGCCGACCCGCGGCGCCCGCACCATCAGCATCAACCCCTCGGTGGATTATTCGCTCAACAAGCGCCTCAAACTGCGTCTGTTTACCGACTACCGCCGCACGGTGCCGAAAACCTCGCAATCGTTCCCCATCACGACGATCAATGCCGGGGTCACGGTGCAGTTCTCGCTGAACTAACGTTCGGCGCGGCACATGACGAAGCTTCAATTCGGGTGGCGTCTGCTCTTGCGGAGCAGGCGCCACCTTGCTTTTGGGGAATGCCCGGCCTAACGCCCCAGCCAGGCGGCCAGCCGTTCGCGGTAGAGCGGAAACTGGCCGAGGTTGTTGTGCGCGCCGCCCTCGATGGTCACAAACTCGTCGCCGGGATTGAGAAACTGCCGCAATTTGGCCGCCGAAGCAAAGGGCACCACCCGGTCGCGCGTGCCGTGAAAGATCAGCACCGGCAAATCGGCCAAGTCGAGGTGCCGGTCGTTGGGAAAACGAAAAGCCGGTTCGAAAGGAAGGGCTTCGCGCCGCAAATGGCTCGCCATCAGGCCGCGGATATTGTCGAACGGCGTTTCGAGCACCAGCATTCGGGCCTGCACGCGGGCCGCCAGATAAGTGGCCAGGCCGGAGCCCAGCGAGCGCCCGTACAGCACAATCTGCTCGGGCGAATAACGGCGCCTGAGAAAATCGTAGGCCCTTTCCGCATCGGCGAAATAGTCGTGCTCGTCGGGCTCTCCCGGGGTTTTGCCATAGCCGCGATAGTCGGGCGCAAAAAAATCGTAGCCCAGGCCGGTAAACTCGGGCGCATAGGCGCCCCAGCGCTGGAGGTTGTCGCGGTTGCCGTGAAAATACAACACTACGCCGCGCGAGGCAGACCGGCTGGCGGGGCAGAAAAGCGCGTTGAGGCGAATCCCCGGATCGGGGGTGTCGATCCAGATTTCCTCGAATGGAAAGTCAAAATGAAACAGGTGCCCTGCCGGCAGTCGCACGGGGCGGAAAAGAATCTTTTTTTGTAAAAAAACGGCCAGGGCCTGGGTTGCGGGCGGCATTTGTTCAGCGGAGTTTTTCGTTGGACGCATGTCGGGCAGCGTCGCGAACGGTTTTTTTGTGGAGGTTTTTTTCCAGCGCGGCGCTGAGGTCCACGCCGGTCTGATTGGCCAGGCAGATCAGGACGAACAGCGCATCCGCCATTTCATCGGCCAGGTCCTCGCGGGCGCTGGCAGCCTGTTCGGGTGTTTTGAACGACTGCTCGCCGTAGAGCCGGGCCATGAGCCGGGCCACTTCTCCCACTTCTTCCATCAGGATGGCCGTATTGGTCAATTCGCCGTAGTACCGCACCCCCACGGTGCGAATCCATTGGTCCACGGTTTCCTGTGCTTGTTGTATGGTCATTTTTTATCAAAATTTTGGTCAGACGCCTATCCCCAAACGCGGCAACCCTCCGTACAGTTGGTGCAAATGTCAATTTTATCTCGTCCCTGCAAAATAGCCGACCTGAACTGCCGGTACGGCTCGGCGTGCCACAGGGCGCGGAAGCTGTTGTTTTTCAGGTCGCCCATGCGATGGCGGGCGTCTTTGTCAAAGCAACAGGGCACGACGCCGCCGTCCCAGGTGATGACGCAGGCGTGCCACAATTTCCAGCAATGATTGGCCAGCGCATGTTTGACCGACCAGCTGCCGTCGGGATTGGGCCGATAGCGAGAAAAGCGTTCCAGGGTCGGAATCAAGGGGTTTCCGTGCCGGTAATCGTACACCTGGGCAGTTTTCAGCCGCACCTCATCCACGCCGGTTTCGCGGGCCAGGCGCCGGATCTCCTCGATCTCGTGCTCATTGGGTCGCACGACCAGCATTTGAAAAACCAGCCGCGGGTGGTGTTTACCCAGGCGTTTTTTCCAGTGCACGAGGCGCCGGGCGCCGGCCAGCACCGTTTCAAGCCGGCCTCCGATACGGTATTGTTCGTATGTCTCCTGGGTTGCGCCATCGAGGGAAATGATAAGTCGGTCAAGGCCCGATTCCACGGTTTTTCGCGCTGTTTCATCGTCGAAAAAATGCCCGTTGGTGCTGGTGATGGTGTAGAGGCCTAGCGCCCTGGCATGGCGCACCATGTCGAGAAACTGCGGGTGAATGAACGGTTCGCCCTGAAAATAAAAGATCAGCACCATCAGATCGCGGTGCAACTCGGCCATCGTGTGCCGAAAAAAATCGGCGCGCAGATTGCCCGTAGGTCGGGTAAAAGCCCGCAACCCGGAAGGGCATTCCGGGCAGCGCAGGTTGCAGGCGGTGGTCGGTTCGATGCTGATTGTGACCGGAAGACCCCACTGGACCGGGCGGCACAGCAGGCGCGTCAGGGCGTAGGATGAGAGCACCGCGGCCAGGTTCCACAGGCGCCTCGGCGTCAGTCGTGCCGCGATGCCGATCAGTTCGGGTAGAGACATGGACAAACAACTGGTTTTTGAAGATGGAAACATACGCCAGGCGTATGTTCCGGCAGGGAGACAACTGAAAAATGGTGCAGGGGGTTCATTTTTTCCTACGCGCTGGTTGGGGGCGCCAGGCCGGCCAATTGCAATCGGGCAGGGTGCGCAAGGGTTTGGTACAGAACATCTTGATCTTCCTGTCGCTATCTTTGCCCCAAAATTCGAACCCATGTCGGAACAAACCAACCCTCGCCCGCCCCGCAAATCAAATCGGGAAACCATCCTGCTGCTTGTTGTTTTGGGGATTGGTCTGATTGGCCTGGCGGCGCTGTATTTCGCCCGGCAGTCGGCCGCGCAGGCAGCCGAGCGCGCTTTGCTGCAAGCCAAATCCGACGCGGATGCGCAACGGGCCGGCGCCGATGCTTCGCGGCCCATCCAGGCCATTCCGGGCAATTTGCTGCGTTCCAATACGGATTCGGAAGCAGGCACGCCCTACACGTTCGAGATGGCCAATTTTGCCCAGGGGGCTATTTATGAAATCGACCCGGGCGATGGCGCCAGCCGGCAGCCCTTCGTCAACGGCAAATTGCGCTACACCTACCGCAAACCGGGCAATTACACGGTGCGCCTTTACGCCCGCTATCAGGGCCAGGAGGCGATTATCGATACCATGATTCAAAAAGTGGGGCAGCCCCTTCAAATCAAGGCGCCTGCAACCTTGTACAACGACTGAGATGTAATTTTTTTTTCAAAAAAATACGGCAGATCGCTTGAAAGTTGCCGTTTGCGTTAGTTTTGTCGCAAAGCGAAACCCGCCATTTTAACAACAGACCATTTCAACATGAAAAAAATCGGAATCCTTCACGGCAAGGAAAGCACCTTTCCGGAAGCCTTCGTCGAGCGCGTAAATTCCAAAAATGTCAAAGGCGTGCAAGCCGAACGCGCGCTCGTTGACGAGCTCATGCAAGGCGAGCCCACGCCCTATGCCGTGCTCATCGACCGCATCAGTCAGGATGTGCCGTTTTACCGCGCCTACCTGAAAAATGCAGCCCTCAACGGCACGGCCGTGCTCAACAATCCGTTCTGGTGGAGCGCCGACGAGAAGTTTTTCAACAACTGCCTGGCTACCAAGGTCGGCGTGCCGGTGCCTCGCACCATTCTGCTTCCCTCCAAGGAAATGCCGCCGGACACCAGCGCCCAAAGCTTCCGCAACCTCAAATACCCGCTCGACTGGGAGAAAATGATCGAATACCTCGGCGGGTTCCCCCTGTTTATGAAACCGCACTCGGGCGGCGGCTGGAAAAACGTGTATAAAATCCACAACTACGACGAGTTTTTCCGCGATTACAACGAAACCAACACGCTCGTGATGCTGCTGCAGGAAGCCATCGAGTTCGATTCCTACTTCCGTTGCTATTGCCTGGGCGGCAAATACGTGCGCATCATGGACTATGAGCCGCGCAACCCGCACCACCTGCGCTACGTAGCCGATCACAAAGCCTCCAAAGCGCTGCTGGACCAGATGCACGACTACGTGCTGCGCCTCAACCACGCGCTGGGCTACGACTTCAATACGGTCGAATTTGCCGTACGCGACGGTATTCCCTACGCCATCGATTTCTGCAACCCGGCGCCCGATGCCGATATCCATTCGGTCGGCGAGGAAAACTTCGAATGGGTGGTCGAGCACGCCGCGAAAATGGCCATTGAAAAAGCCCTCGCCCATGTCGAAGGCGGCAACAACCTGACCTGGGGGACTTACGTACGCGACGCTTCCGCCGGTCACCTGCCCGTCAACCCGGACGCCGGCGAGGCGAAAGCCGCCAAAAAAACGGCCGGGAAGGCTTCCAAGGCGAAGAAATAAGCGTAAGTCGTTGATTGATAATAAATAAAAAGGGTTGCTCTTTCGCAGGGCAACCCTTTTTTGCGTCGCAAGGTCAGAATTCGAGCCGCCAGCTCAGGTTCGGCACCAGCCCGAGCTGGTGTTTCGTCTCAATTTTCTGCGTCCAGCTGTCGTAGAAGTAGTAGGCGATATTTTGTTGCATGGTCATGTTCTGAAAATCCATGGCGAAGGTGCTGTTGCAAACGCTATCGTTGAATAACGAGTTTTCCACTCCTGGTAAGGTCCCTTGTCCTGATTTGCCAGAAATACAAGCCAACAGGCAGTTTCCCGAGTGTAATAGATTCAATTCCCTTTCCGGGCTGGAAGGACTGCCGGAGTATTTCCCGCCCGGAAAGATCGAAAAGAACAAACCCGGCAGAGGGCATCGGGTCATGTGCTACCCACAGGTGTTGATTGGCAGGATTGGGCCAAACAGTAATTTGTACATCGCTCTCAGGATTGGGAGCCTCAGTATCACTTAGTACTGTGACTTGCAGCGTGCGGCACAGGGTGTCGCATAGTCCTGCTTCGTTGCAGGCGATCAGGCACACATTGTATTCGCCTGCCGAAGGGAAAGCATGGACGGGCGACTGCAACAAACTGGTGTCGCCGTCGCCGAACGACCAGTGCCAGTACGTGGGTTGGAAGTAGGAAATATCCGTAAAGGCCAGGGTTGTCGGGCCGGCCACGCAATCGGGCTCGCTGTACCACTGAGCTACGATGGGGGGCTGGATACCCAGCGTGTCGCATGGGCTGCCGGGCTCGTTGTAGAGCCGGTAGTTGGGCATATTCGGTAAAAAAAACGGGAAAAGCGCGGGCATTGCAAAATCATGCTGGCGAAAGTCGCAGGCCGGGCCGGGCTCGTCGGGATGGTGGATGGTGTGCAGGTAACGCACGCTGTTGTTGGCCGACATGTAGATGCGCTGGTCGGGGCCCAGGGTCATGGTAAACATCGTGGCGGGCACGTTGTAATCGGCCAGGAATCCGTCGTATTCGCCGATGAGTTGTACCGAGGCGCCGATGTCGGACGCCCAGGTGTCGTATTGATAGAGTTTGGATACCAGGTTGGTGAGGTATAAGTAGCGGGAATTAGGGGAAAAACAGGGCCAAGACACATAGGCTTCGTCATCGGGAATTTCTAAATCGACTGGATTGGAAATTTCACCCGTGCAGCGGTCGAAATCGTAAATGCGGAAGGCAGCCGGAGAGCCCTGGCCGCTATGCGCCATTTTTCGTCCGTCGGGAGAAAAACAAATAATACCCGGGTATTGATCAGGTTCCATCCAGGATGCCGCATGAACAATAGGCGTGGGATGAATGCCACTCGTATCAAGCAGGAAACAATACAGGTTGTCGTTGTATTGTTCTCCCGTCATGATCCACCAGTCCCTGCCGTTCGCATGCTTCACGGCGCTAACCGTTAAGCCCAGCGTATCGTGTATGAGTCCGACGTTCTTTTCGAGGACTTTCCCCTGTCCCCCGTTCGCTTTCATATCAATTCTTGAAAACAACAGATCGTAATTATAGGTATCGCCATAATCCCTCTGATGAAAGAGAAAGTACTGTTCGTCGTGTCCGGGGTATGGAAGCGCCATCAAGCTGTGGACTGCAGGGTAGCCAGTGTTGATGCAGTAAAGATCGTGGGTACTACCCGAGTTAATGTTATCTCCATTTTCCATTAAAGCGTGTTGTTTGTTCAGAATTTTGCAACCGTTGGTATAGAAAAGCAGATTGCCGTGTTCGTCGGACATGATGCAGGGCACCCATAAATCCATGGGGGAAACAAAAAACTGCACTGTAGGTACGCCTTGGTCGAAATGAATATAATCGGCGCCGAAAAACCCTGCCGGATTATTGTTATTGGAGCCCAATAGCCACGTATAGTCATGCTGGTCCTGGGCAGGCAGGATGGGAGCATACAGGCACAACACCAAGAGTGTCAGCACCAAGGCCGGGGAGATGATCCTTTTCATAAAATCAGCTTGGATAAGAATGGTTGGAATGATAGCGGAGCAGCCGGCTCGACCGCACTGCTCCGCTATTGGCGATTTATTTCGTCACGACAAACTTCCGGACCGTCCGTTGGCCGTCGGAAGAAAGCGCTGTAAACAGGTACGCGCCCGGTGACAGCGTTTCGACGGGGAAGCTAAACCGGGTTTCTCCGCGAAGCTCGCCTGACCATAAAACATCGGCGCCGGCCATTGCCGTGACGAAGCCCTGGCCGATAAAAGGCTGGGCAAACCGAACCGAGAGTACGTTCCTGACCGGATTGGGCCAAAGGGTAATCTGCTGCAAGTCTTTTCCCGTCGAAGAATTTGTGCCGTTTCGTTGCTCCGTGTCGCAACCCGGCGCCTCGCCGTCTTCCCACACCCGCCGGTTCGGGTCACCGACGGGCAGCCAATTAGCGGCCTGTTCGCGCGTGCTGCCTGCCAACTCGGGGCATTCGGCCGCAATAATGCGCAGCAGGGCATATTCTTCGTCGGTAAATGCTTCCTGTCGGTTTTTTTTCAAAGACAAGCCGTTCAGGAACATCTGGTTCGATTCGAAAACTTCCTCTTGCGGTAATCCGGCAAGTGCTTCGGTACAAGCAGCGAGGGGCTCGATCCTTGCTTCATCGATGTCCTCCCGCAAGTCGGTTATTTTCTGCGTCAGGGTGTTGATCTGGCTCAGGATAGCAGCGCGGCTGCTGAAAAAATCAGTACCGGCATTTTCTACGTCTTCCAGGTTGGTCAATACGGCATCGTGTTCATCCAGTTCGACCAACAAGCCGGCCAGCTGAGCGCGGTAGTTCTCGAGGGTGTCTAGATAATCGGAAGGGATCAGCATGGTTTGCTCCAGTTGTTCGCTCCACTGCGCGAACAAACCGGGAGAATTGTTCAATTGTGCCTCATAAAACGTATTGGCGTCCGGGTAAGCGATCCTGAGTGCCGGGTATCGCAATAACTTGGCCATGAGCTGACGGCGACGGTCCCAGTCTTCGGCATCTGCCGGGGGTATGTAAGTCTGGTTGTTCTCGACGGTTTCCCATTCGTACTCGCTGAAGGATGCTTCGTATTCACCCCCTTCTTGCGTGCTGCCGCAGTGGGTGTTGGGCGCTTCTTGGCACGAATCGTTTAAGAAAAACCAGCCGCCGCTCGGGTCTACCGGGTTGGGCATTTCTTGGGAAATGGAGGGACTGACATCGAAACGGGATTGTCCTATAACAGAAAGGGTGGGTCCCCTGTGTTCCGCCCCATTATCCGGAGCATAATTTCCATAAGTGAACAGGTTATGTCGGCAGAATTGTGGTCCGATTTTGGCATTCGGCTCCAGGATCAAGGCGGCGGTAGCGCCCGTTCCACTGGATGGCGACCGGCGGTGGTCGCCCATCACATTGCCTCCGAAAATCGAGGGATCACAAGCGCCCCGAATATGAAAACCACGAAGCGTAAAATCAGTTTGGTTATCACAGATTTGCCAAGGGCCAATAGTTTCGAAGTGAAAAGCACACATCCCATAATCATAATTCGCGGGAGTGCCGATTACTGTGTTTTGGTGCAACGCATGCTGGGAAGAGGGACTTGTCCAGCCATGCAGAAAAAAGCCCCAACGGCTTCGGTGATCTAAATCGTCAATGTTTTGCGTAGAAATATGATTTCTCTCAAGAATAAAACCATTAGCCGTATTGACAACGACTTCGATAAAAGGCGAGGCATGGGCAACCATTGGATTGGAACCTCCTTCATTGATATTGACATTATTATCCAAAATATACATAAAATCCGAAGTTCCGGGAAAGCCAGTCGTACGGATAGCCGTCCGTCCTTGGTCAATTGTAAAAGGCAATATGTTAATAATGTTAGCCTGAATCTTATTTTTATAACTGTTACCCGAAGTGCCGCTTGAACGATCTACCCCAATAGATGTTTTATGATTGCTGAGGGCAAATGTATTGTCATCGTTGACAGTGAAATTATTTTGCCTGATCTCAATAGTTTCAGCATGTGTGTTATTTACTGAAATAACATTATCTCGTAAACATTCACTAAATTGAGAAGAGGACAGATATAAATTAGTAGCATTGGTATAGATGTCGGCCTTATTGTGAAAAAAATAGTTGGTGTAAGAAAACCCGGGGTCTGTACGAACATCCAATGTGCTAAGGTAGGTTTGGATGGCCAGTTCGTCGTTACAGGAGAATTCGGCATTTCGCACATTAAGTGTTGAACTATAGGCGGATGCGCCGAGGCGGTGGTTGCGAACGATATTATGAGGAGTCAGCGGGATGCCAAAGGTTAAAGTGGCTTTTTGCATAAAAATGCCAATATCCGAGCGTGCCCCGGCTACTGTATTGGAGGTGCAATCCAGTATGTTATTGGAAATGAGGGCATTGGCAGCTACGCCGGGCGCCACATTAATATCGACGATATTCCTGTTAAAAGTATTGCTTGTGATGGAAGCCGTGGAAGTGCTGCTGGCAATAGTCAGGGCATAACTGGCATCTTCAAACTTGTTGTTTGTCAGTATAATCGATCCCGTACCGTTCAAAGTCATACCCGGCCATCCAGCGCATCCGAAATAGGAAGAATTCGAACTGTTCAGGCTACCGCCGCTGGTTACGACAATACTTCCGCCGGGGCCAAAGCGCAGCACGCAGCCGGAAATTGAAAAACTGGTATTCACCGTGAAAGTCGCATTGATATAGATGATACTACTACTCCAACCACCGATCCAGCTACTGGAAGAGGAATTGGAGAGTATCTGGAAATTGGGCGTTGCCGTTCCGTATTGTTGACAAAGGGTGGGCTGGTTCGTGAAACCGCATTGGGTTGTCGTCTGGGCAGGGAGAAAGTCGAAATAAGCGAGGGTCAGAAAGAACAAGGTAAGCGTGAAGCGTGAAGCGTGAAGCGTGATGAACATAATCAGAGAATTAAAAGTGAAAGAAGGTTTAATAAGCCAAATCGATTTTGACATCTAAAAATAAAGTAGGTGCATCAATAAAAAATGTTGAAATAAAAAATTAACCAAAATTATCCGGCGAGGCGAAAGCCGCCAAAAAAACGGCCGGGAAGGCTTCCAAGGCGAAGAAATAAGCGTAAGTCTTTGATTGATAATAAATAAAAAGGGTTGCTCTTTCGCAGGGCAACCCTTTTTTTGCGTCGCAAGGTCAGAATTCGAGCCGCCAGCTCAGGTTCGGCACCAGCCCGAGCTGGTGTTTCGTCTCAATTTTCTGCGTCCAGCTGTCGTAGAAATAATAGGCGATATTTTGTTGCAAGGTCATGTTCTGAAAATCCATGGCGAAGGTGCTGTTGCGGCGGTCGCCCACGCTCGTGCGCCAGTACACGCGTCCGTCGAGGCGGAAAAAGTCGGGCAGTTGTTCGGAAAAGCCCCGGCTGGCGTCGTACACCGTGGCGCCGGCGGCCTGCGAGGCGGCCAGATCGACAGGCAGGGCACGCAAACCGCCCGACCAGCTCAGGCGTCCGCTGCAACCGAAGGCCCTGGTTTTGTTTTCGCCCACGTTTTTACGCCATTCCTTGCCGCCGCTAAGGTGTACGATTCGGCCTAGGCTCCAGCGCGAGTCGGACCATTCGCCGCCGGACACGCGGGTCTGGGCGTAGAAAGATGTGACATTGACCAATAAAAACCATCCAGCGTCGAAGCGGTGCTCGGCACTGATTTCTATGCCGTTGTTGTGCCCTTCGGAGGGTGTTTTGGTATTGAAATAATAGGGGAACGGCGCTTCACTTTCGTTGAGCGACGAAACTGCGCCACCCTGATAGGGCAGCGCCACGGCTCTGGAGATTTTTTGGTCGAAAACTTCGAGGCCCAGCTGCCAGGTATCGCTGGCTGAATGCCAGGCATAGCGCAGGGCAGTGTGCGTGGAGCGGATGAGTTTGTTGTCATACCTGAAGTCCCATTGCCACCAGGCAGGCGTTTGGCTGTGCAACCCCCAACTGCCGCTTAAAGTCTGCCGTTTGCCCACGCGTTGTACGAAACCCAGACGCGGCTCCAGGTGTACTTCGTACTGCAGCCACCAGACGCTGTGCAGGCCGCCGGTGAAGGTGGTTTGGCCGGAGGGGGGCGTCCAGCTCAGTTGCATCCAGGGCTGCAGGGTTTCCACCTGGTAGTCGTCGGCATTGACCTGAATATTGCGGGCGATGCGGTACTGATAGTCGCGAAACACGTAGATGGCTCCTTCTTCCAGCCGCAGTCCGGGGGTCAGCTGATGGCCGAGGCTGAGCGCGGTGGACGCGATTTCTTCATCGGAATAATCCTTTTGAAACTCGCCGAAGGCGACGCCGCCCGACTCGGCGACGCGCTCGTTGGTTTGGCCCGAATGGATATGCGCCGCGCGAATCCAGCCGCGGGCGGATAGTTTCTTGTACCAGCTGGCCCCCACGATCAGGGTTTTGGAGGTGTAGTCGATATTGAAAATATCCTTGCTGGTCTCGATGGCTGCGCTGTCGGGTTTGTGTTCGAAATAGTTGGCCGAATTGCCCCACATGGCGAACAGTCGAAAATCGCCGGCGCGAGTGTGCGGGGCTGCCAAATGCACGGACAGGTCCTGAAAAGTGATGGACTCGTCGCCGAAATTGATGCCCATTTGCCCCAGCAGCCCTACTGTCGAGTAGCGGTAATTGATCAGGTAGCTGCTTTTCCCGCGCCCGGTGAGGGGGCCCTCGGCGGCGGCGTCGAGGCCGAGCAGACCGGCCTGGGCCGTGAATTCGCGGCGCTGGTCGTTGCCTGGCCGAAGTCGAATGTCCATCGTGCCTGCTATGGCGTCGCCGTAGCCGGTGGGCTGGCTGCCGGTGAGCAGGGCCGACTGGTCGAGCAGCTGTGCCGAAAACAGGAGTACGCCGCCGGCTGCCGCCGTGGGCCGGTCGGCAATGGTGCCGGCATTGGGCAGGTGGTTGGGGTTGACCACGTCGAGGCCTTCGAGCCGCCAGCGGAGTGCTGCCGGACTGTTGCCGCGCACGATGAGGCCGTTGGCCTGGTCGTCGTTGCCGCTCACGCCCGGGTAGGCCTGGGCGAGGCGGGCGGGGTCAAAAAAAGTAGCGGGCACCCGCTCGGTTTGTACGCCGCTCAGGGGGGCGACGCCCAGCATGGGCATGGGGCGGTGGCCTTGTTCGGCGCGGGCGGAGATGCTGAGTTCGGGCAGGCTGTACAACTGGTTGTACGCCACGTCGAGCACGGTTTCCTTCCCCGCCACGATATCGACGTCCCAGACGAGCATGGGCTGGTATCCGTCGTAATCAACCTCCAGCAGGTAGTAGCCGGGTTTTAACGCTGAAAAAATATAGGCGCCGGAGGAATCGGAGTGCGTTACGACCGGCGTCAGTCCGGGCGCTGTGCGGAGGCTGAGTTGCGCGCCGGCAAGAGATTCGCCTGTGGCGGCATCGCGCACGACACCGCGCAGTGTTTGGGCGTAATTTTGGAAAAAAAGCAGCAGCAGGGCCGCGGTCAGCAAGGTTCGCATTACTTTCATGGCTGCAAATTAACCGGGTTGCCGGCAAAAAAACGGTGATCTGTGTTTCCTTTGAACCAAACCATTTACCAACTCAACTATCCCGATCATGATAACATTTCTTCTTCCGGTCATTTTGGTTTTACTGGTCCTGAGTATCGTAACGGTACAACAAGGTACGGTAGCCGTCACCACTATTTTCGGCAAATACAACCGAACCCTTTACCCGGGTCTGAGTTTTCGGATACCCGTTGTCGAGTCAATTTTCAAACGTATCTCGGTACAAAACCGCGCTGCGGAACTCACGTTCCAGGCCGTCACGATCGACCAGGCCAATGTGCATTTTACCTCCCTGTTGTTGTTTTCCGTGCTCAACAACAATGAAGAAACGGTCAAACAGGTCGCTTTCCGTTTTGTCAGCGACCGCGATTTTATGGCCACGCTGACCCGTACGGTTGAAGGCAGTATTCGCGCTTTTGTCGCCACCAAAAAACAACAGGAAATCCTCAGCCTGCGCCGCGAGATCACCGAAGCGGTAAAAACCAACGTCGATCACATGCTCGAAGACTGGGGCTACCACCTCATCGATCTGCAGATCAACGACATCACGTTCGACGAGGAAGTGATGCGATCCATGTCAAAGATTGTGGCCGCCAACAACCTCAAGGCTGCGGCTGAAAACGAGGGTCAGGCGCTGCTTATCACCAAAACGAAAGCCGCCGAAGCCGAGGGCAATGCCATTAAAATTGCCGCCGAAGCCGAACGTACGGCCGCCCAGATGCGCGGTCAGGCCGTGGCCCTGTTCCGCGAAGAGGTCGCCAAAGGCATGAGCCAGGCCGCCAGGGAAATGCGCGATGCCCAGCTCGACACTTCCGTTATCCTCTTCTCCATGTGGACGGAAGCGATCAAAAACTTTACGGAACACGGCAAGGGCAACGTCATTTTCCTCGACGGCTCTACCGATGGCATGCAAAAAACCCTCAAGGAACTGATGGCCCTCAACCAGATGGACTTGCTGCGGGGCGGCCAACCCGGCAAATAATCAAGGCAAGGGCGCAAATTGATGCAGCACGGTTACGCTTTGTGCGCAACCGTGCTGTGTTGTTTTCTCGTTGTACCTGGTGCCGAATATTTTTTATCAACCAAACCTGTATCCCATGCGCTTTTTGCTCCTGTTTTGCCTCGCAGGGCTTTCCCTGACGGTTCGCGCACAATCGCTGCCGCCCGAAATGTACCTCTCGCCCGACGGCCACCAGCTTTTTACGGGCGGCCAGCCGGCTTCGGGGCTGTACGACGACGCTGTTGTCCGGTCGATTTACCTCGACTTTAGCCAGCCCAACTACTGGACGCTGCTCACCCAGAATTACCAGAGCCATACCGATATTCCGGCTACGATGACCGTCGATGGCGTGGTGTACGACAGCGTCGGGGTGCGTTTCAAGGGCCAAACCTCGTATCAGATGGTCAATTCGCAGAAAAAGTCGTTCAATATCTCGCTCAATTACGGGGTGGATTACAACAAGCTGATGGGCTACAAAACCCTCAACCTCAACAACTGCTACCTCGATCCGTCCTTCCTGCGCGAGTTTTTTTACCTGCACCAGATTCGCAACCATATTCCGGCGGCCAAGGCCAGTTTTGTCAAACTTTATCTGAATAACCTGTACTGGGGCGTTTACCCGAGCATTCAGCAACTCAACGGCGAATTCTACGATGAATGGTTCCTGAGCAGCAACGGCACCAACTGGCGCGCCGACCGCCCGGCAGGCGCAGGCGGCGGCCCTGGCGGCGGCGGCGGTCCCGGCTGGGGCGACGGCACGGCCGCACTCAACTACCTTGGCGCCGATACGGCCCTTTATAAACAGTATTACACGCTGAAAAGCACGGAAAAAACCAATCCCTGGGACGACCTCGTCGTCACCTGCGAAGTGCTCGAAAATACGCCGCTCGACCAGCTGGAAGCAACACTGGCCGATTACCTCGACATCGACCGGACACTTTGGTTTCTGGCTTGCGAAATTGCCTTCACCGACGACGACAGCTATGTGTACAAGGGGAAAATGGACTACTATGTTTACTGGGAAGCCGAAACAGGCCGCATTACGCCCATCGAATACGATGGCAACAGCTGCATGGAATTGAATTTTGCCCAGCAATGGACGCCTTTTTACCATGCCAACAACGCCAATTATCCCTTGCTCAACCGCCTGCTGGCAGTGCCCTCGCTGCGTCAGCGTTACCTCGCGCACCTGCGCACTATTGCGGAAGAGTCGCTCGACCCGACCACGGCAAATGCTGCCATCGATGCCTATGCCGCCCAGATCGACTCGCTGGTGGAAACCGATCCGAAGAAAATTTACACCTACAACCAGTTTCTGACGGAAGTGGAGGATTTGAAAGATTTCGTCTCTACGCGCCACAACTACCTGCTCAGCAATACGGAAATGGCCCAGGTAGCGCCCACGATTTCCACCGTGTCGCATTTTGTGGGCAATGCGGAATGGGCGCAACCCGACCCGAATCAGGAAGCCAGCGTGCGCGCCGCGGTGAGCTCCGCCAACGGCATCGATCATGTTACCCTTTATTACGCCGCCGGACTGGTGGGCAATTTCAGCCGGACAACCATGTACGACGACGGCCAGCACGGCGACCTGGCTGCCGGCGACGGCGTGTACGGCGCCAGTATCCCTGCTCAGGCTGCCGGCGAGTGGGTGCGCTACTACGTCGAGGCCGCTGCTGCCAATACCGCCAAATCGCTGCGTTTTTACCCCGCAGGCGCCGAACACGACGTGATGATTTACAAGGTGTTGCCCGGGGCTGCCGCCAATTCGACCATCGTCATCAACGAACTGATGGCCTCGAATATGACCACGGCCGCCGATGAGGCCGGCGAGTACGACGACTGGATCGAACTCTATAACAACGGCGCCAGCGCCGTCGATATCAGCGGCTGGTTCATTACCGACAAGCCCGATAACCTCGACAAATGGGACTTCCCGGCCGGCACCGTACTGCAACCCGGCGATTACCTGATCCTTTGGGCCGACGAAGACAGCAGTCAGGGGCCCCTGCACGCCAATTTCAAACTGTCCGCCACAGGGGAGGAACTGACCCTGCTGGACGCCAGCGGCGCCGTGGTCGATCTGGTCACCTTCGGGGCGCAGGATGCAGACCTTAGCCTGTCCCGCATACCCAATGGCACGGGCAATTTTGTGGTCAAATCACCCACTTTCGGCTACAACAACGAGCAGTCTTCGGGCGCCGTCGAGCAGCAGGCGGCAGCTCTCCTGTTCCGGATTTTGCCCAACCCGGCCGATCAAAGCGTGCGCATCCAGCTGCCGGAAACGTACTCCGGACGGGTGGAGATTTATGATTTTACCGGCCGTCGCCTGTTTGCCGAAAATTATGCGCCGACGCTGAATATTTCTGTAAAAGACTGGCCTTCCGGCAATTATGTGATCAAATGCGGCAATCAAAGCCGGGTGTTGTCGGTGCAGCACCAGTGAGCATTCGTCTGATTGGATATGCCGGCGGCGCAAGGGCAATTGCCTTTGCGCCGCTTGTATTTCAGGGATTTATCTTTACCGCCAAAAAACATGATTGCCCACAACCCAAAGGATTGGCTGGTTTGGCCCCTGCATTTTCATCGTTCGGACACCGTGCGCCGTTTGTTTCCCTGGCTGTTGGCCGTAGCCGGGTATTCGGCGCTGGTTGCCTGGCTGGAAATGGAAGTGTGGCAGATGACCAATACCAACAGTTACGTGCGCAACATTTCCATGATGCACACGCTGTTGGGTTTTGTGATCTCGTTTTTACTGGTTTTTCGCACCAATACGGCCTACGAACGCTGGTGGGAGGGCCGCAAGTTGTGGGGCGCGCTGGTCAACAACAGCCGAAACCTGGCCATCAAACTGTCCGCCTTGCTCGGCCGCGACGACGAGTTTCACCGCGGCGTGTTTCGCAGGCTGATCCCGCTTTACGCCGTCGCCTTGAAAAATCATTTGCGCAGCGAACAAACCCGGCTCGAACTGTTCGACGGGCTGCCGGTGGAAATTCAGCAAAAAATTGACCTTGAAAAACACCTGCCCAACCAGGTGGCTGCCCTCATGATCCGGTCGGTGGATGAGTTGCACCGAAACGGAAAACTGTCGGGCGAACAACTCCTTTTCCTCAATGCCGAACTGCAGTCGTTCACCGAAGTCTGCGGCGCTTGCGAGCGCATCAAAAACACGCCTATCCCGTACTCTTACAGCGTGTTTATCAAACGTTTCATCCTGATTTACATCGCGACGCTACCCTGGGGTTACGTGTTCAATCTGGGCTATTATGTGGTGCCCATCGTCGCTTTCGTTTTTTATGTGCTGGCCAGCCTGGAACTGATTGCCGAGGAAATCGAAGAGCCGTTCGGCGCCGACGAGAACGACCTGCCCCTGGAAAAAATGGCCAAAAGCATTCAGGGGCATATCCACGAATTGATTTAAAAAAGCTCGCCCTGTTCGGCGAAACGGACTGGATTTTCGTGCCGGAGGAGCGCCATTTTGGTGTCCAGTCCGTAAAAGTAACCGCGCAATTCGCCGGCCTTTCCTATAACCCGATGGCAAGGTACCACGATGGCCATTGGGTTGCTGCGGTTGGCCATGCCCACGGCGCGTACGGCGCTCGGGTGGCCGATTCGTTCGGCGATGTAGGAGTAGGAAACGGTTTTGCCGAAAGGAATGTCGAGCAAGGCTGCCCACACCTGTTTGTGGAAATCGGGAGCGCCGCCCCAGTCGAGTTTCAGGTCGAAATAACGGCGCGAACCGGCGAAATAGTCCGTCAACTGACGCCGGGCTTCCGATATCGGGTGATCGTCGGGAATATCGGCGGAGGATTCGCCGGATTTGTCGCGAAACAGGATGGAACGAACGCCAAGCTCGCTGCCCGTGATCTCGAGCCAGCCGTAGGGTGTGGAAAGCCAGGATTTGAGCGTCGTCATGTTGGTCGGGCTTTGGACAAAAATAAACAGGCGTTACGACATGGAGTCCTCGCTGGTCAGCTGTTTTTCAAACAGTTCGGCATAATAGCCCTTGTTGGCCAGGAGTTCCTCATGTGTGCCTTCCTCGGCGATGGAGTGGTCGTCGGCCAGCACAATGATTTTATCAAACTCCAGCATTCCGTAAATCCTGTGGGTGATGATGATAGCCGTTTTGCCTGCCAGGGCGTCGTTGAGGTAGCCGATGATCTGGCTTTCGGTATTGGTGTCGACGGCCGACAGGCAATCGTCAAGCAACACGATGTCGGGGCGTTTGGCAAAGGCCCGCGCGATGCTGATCCGTTGTTTTTGCCCTCCGGAAAGCGTCACGCCGCGTTCGCCGACCACCGTGTCGTAACCTTTGGGCAGCGAAAGAATATCGTCGTGAACGGCTGCGCTGCGCGCAAAATACTCGGCGTCGGCGCGGGTGATTCCGTCCTGACCGAAAGCGATGTTGGCTTCCACGGTGTCTGAAAACAGAAAGACATCCTGCGGAACATACCCGATGCGCTGGCGCAGGTTGGCCAGATCGAGGCTGCGAATGTCCTGACCGTCGATCAGAACGCGGCCATCGCTGACATCATAAAGGCGGGTGAGCAGGTCGGCCACGGTGGTTTTGCCGCTGCCAGTACGCCCGATCAGGGCCAGGCGCTGGCCGGGGCGGATGTCAAAACTGACGTTTTTCAACGCCTGAATGCCTGTGTCGGGGTAAACGAAACTGACATTTTCGAAGCGGATATGGCCTTTCAGGGGTCTGGGATCGACCACGGGATTGGTAATGGCGGGTTGCGTTTGCAAAAACTCGTTGATTCGTTTTTGCGAGGCCGCGGCCTGCTGGGTCAGCGAGGAAATCCAGCCGATGGCCGTGACCGGCCAGGTCAGCATATTGATGTAAATGACAAACTGCGCGATTTTTCCGGGGGTAATATGCCCGGCAATCACTTGCAGGCCGCCAACGTACACGGTGATGATGGTGCTGGCGCCGATCAGCAGCATCATGAGCGGGAAAAAGAAAGCGTCAACCCGAATCAGGCGCAGCGATTTTTGGCGATATACTTCCGTTTGCCGGGCAAACCAGTCGCCCATGGCTTTTTCCTGTGCATAGCTTTTCACCACCCGGATGCCGCTGTACACCTCCTGTGCCGTGCTGGTCAGCGTGGCCAGTTGCTGCTGAATGGTCTCGCTGCGTTTGTTGATGATGTTGCTGACCCAGTAAATAGAGATGCTCAACAGCGGCAGCGGGATCAACGACCATATCGTGAGGGTCAGGTTGACACGCAGCATGGCTGTGATGGTCAGGACGAACAGAAAGATCAGGTCGAGGCCATACAAAATGGTGGGGCCGAGGTACATGCGTACCTTGTTGACATCTTCCGAAATGCGCGACATGAGGTCGCCGGTACTGTGCCGTTTGTAAAAAGCGAGATCGAGCGTCTCGTAGTGGGCAAAAATTTCCTTCCGCAGGTCGTACTCGATCAGGCGGCTCATCACGATGATGGTTTGCCGCATCAGAAACATGAACAAACCCATTGCAAGTGCCAGGGCGATCAGTTGCAGACCGAACCAGCCGATCTGGGAACCCAGTTCGCGATAGGCCTCGGGGTGGGCGGATATGCCGCCGGTTTCGTTGTAGTGCTTTACACTGGCAATCACTTTGTCCAGTGCTTCGCCGATTACTTCAGGCTGTTTGACGCGAAACCAGTTGACCAACCCGACGAACAGGATGCCCAGCAGAAAACGCCAGCGGTATTTCCAAAAAAACTTGTTGAGGTAGGCCAGATGTTTCATAGCATTCCGTTCGAGGCTGCAAAGATGGGCAAAACACCCCGGACTGCACCTTGGTTCACCAGGGAAATACGATCCTTGGAAAGCAGGTAAAAAAAGGTGCGCCGGGCGGCGACTTCTCGCGCCCGGCGCCAAACCAAACCCTTGCAATGTGTTTATTTGCCGGGGGCTTCTCGGGGTGAACGGGTGTTTTTTTCAGGTATGACGCCCGGAGACGGCTGGCTGGTTGGGCCCGGCAACCGGTTTCGGTCGGGGTTAGCCGAAATAGTACCGGATTGCCTGCATGAAATCATCTTTCTGGCCTGCGGATACAGTGAGCGTCACGCCATTTTGCAGGATCACATGCCCCCCCTTGCCACGAACATATTTTTTGAGGTGTCTCAGGTGCACCGTGTGCGAACGATGAATGCGGACGAATGCCGCGCCGGGCAACATGTTTTCCACGTCGCCAAGGGTTTTGCAAACCAGCACCTGGCGGCCATCGGTAAAATGCAACACAGTATAGTTGCCGTTTGCTTCGAGGTAGGCGATGTGTTTTACTTTTTCAAAACACAGGCCTTCCATGGTCGGCAACACAATTTTTCCGTCTTTTTTGGACGGGTGCCCGCTCCGGGGCATACTTGCCGGTAATCGGCCATGCAACACGGCGCTGCGTAAACTTTCTGCTGCGTGGGGCGTATCGGGAAAGCCCGAGGTTTCGGCGGATAAAACAGCGTGGGCCATAGCGTGTAAAGTTTGATCGTGAGAATAGCGGAGTTGTTGTTTTTGCCTGCAGGGTTGCCGTTAATGGCCATTGACAAGACAAATCTCCGCCGGTTCTCAGGGCCAACCAAACCTATTTTTTCTTAAAAGTCAGGCTTCCGGCGGCTTTGACTAACTTGGCATTTTGATAAAAATCTGACAATTTTCGGCCGCTTATTCTTCGAGTATTCATGGCAAAGACCCCGTCCGACAAATTACATCGCCTGATCCGCTCCCTGACCCCGCAGGAAAAGCGGTATTTCAGGATGTTTATTCGTGGCAAACCGGGGCAGGAGACCAAGTACCTGCGGCTTTTCGAGGCGATGGCGGGCTCAGACGAATTCGACGAGGAAAAATTCAAGACAAAAATTTACCAAAATCAGCCACTCGAAAGCCAGAAATACTCCGAATTAAAGGCTTATTTGTACGAATTGCTGCTCAAAAGCCTGCAAGGCTACGACGAACAGCAGTCTGTAGAGTTCAGGCTCAACCATTTGCTGCAAAGCGTGGCCGTGCTGTTCAAGCGCGGGCATTACGATGATTGCCGCGAACTGCTGCACAAAGCAGGCAAAACCGCCCGTCATTATGAAGCGTTCGCGCACCAGCTGGAAGTCCTGCGTTGGGAAAAACAACTGGCTTATACCCGGATGGACGCCGATTTTTTGCACAAAAGACTGGAGCATCTCCAGTATGAAGAAACGCACACCCTCGAACAACTTCGCAATGTGTCGGAGTACCGCAAGGCGTTTTTTTCGGTGTATGCCACCATCCGCCGCGAAGCCTCGCACCGCGGCGAAGACCGGCAGGAGCGCCTCCGGCAGCTGGTGGGGCAGGATTTTATGGCCAACCCCGACCTGGCGACCTCGCACCGGGCAAGGGTGTACTATTACCGGGCGCTCAACCTCTACTATTATGCCGCGCTCGACTATGAAATGTTTTATGAGACGGGCGGCAAACTGATCGGCCTGCTCGAATCAAAACCGCATTTTTTGCAGGAAAACCTCGCCGACTATATCGCTGCGCTGAGCAATCTCATCTTGTCTTGCGGCCTGCTGCGCCGCTACGACGAGGTACGCAGCAGCCTCGAAAAACTCCGGGCTTTGAAGCCTATCACTTACGACGACCGGCGCAAAATTCACCGGCAGTATTATTCCAACAAATTTGTGCTGTGCATCTACACCGGCGAGTTTGAGGAGGGGCGCCAGGAAATGGCGCAGTGCCAGTCGGACGCAGCCCGCTACGACCTGCACGACTACGAAACCAGCAGTTTTTTTGCGCAATACAGCATTATTTGTTTCGGTTGCCGGCGTTACGACGAGGCGCTCGACTACCTCAATTACTGGCTCAACCAGCCGCGCACGGTAGGGCGTGAAGATTTGCAAAGCCTCGCACGCATACTGCTGATCATTCTGCATTTCGAAATGGGCAACACCGTGCTGCTCGAGTCGCTGACGCGCTCGGCCACCCGTTTTTTACGCAAAAAAAACCGCCTGCTCGAACTGGAACGGCGGTTTATACAGGGTATGTCCGAAATTATGAAGGCGCCCGATATGGCTCGGCAGAAGGCTGTGTTCAGGCAAATGAGGGGAGCGATACAACGCCTGGCTTCGGTGCCCGATGTACGCGCTTTGCTGCAAACGTTCGACCTGGATGCCTGGCTCGAAAGCAGGCTGAGCGGCCGAACGTTTGCCCGGGTGGTGCACGAAAAGTGGCTGATGGAGAAGAAGGTTTAGGCGCCGTTGTTGCCCCCAACCGTTCCTGTGCTCGACGGCGGATCTACCCGGGTGTCAACGGTCGTCCAACGCGTTGTGTAAGTAAACCGGCGTCCTTTGATCACGATGGTGCCCCCCTTGATTTCTTTCATTTGGGCATCGTCGAGCGTCGTGATAAAACTGTTGACCTTAAGGTCGTCGAGTGTAAATTTTTCTTTTGCCATAATCCGGAGGTGTTGAAATTTTTACCTGAAAACAAATCGTGCAATAAAATTACCGGAAAATTAGTCGTCCGTATTACGGACGGTTTGGACAAGTTTTTGGAAAAATCAGGTTTCCTGAGTAGCGTAGATATGCGCGATAACCTGCAATCAGTCGAGAAAATCAAAAACCAGCTCGGGTTCAAAACCTGCGCGAATAGCGGAAGCGGCTGTTTTCTGGCGGGCGTTCGGGTCGTCAGGGGCCAGTTGGGCGCGTTTTTTTTGCAGTAAACGCAGCAGAGTGGCGCGGTATTCGGCTTCGGGCAGTGCCTCCAGCGCTGTTTCAATCAGGGATTTTCGAATGCCGTGCGTATGCTGGAGTTCCATACGGATACGAATGCGCCCCCAGTGGTTGCCCCGAAATTTGCCTCCTGCAAAGGCAAAGGCAAAACGCTCTTCGTTAAAAAAACGCTCTTCCTGCAGATAGTCGAACAGGGTGTCGGCCTCTTCGCCCTTGAGCCCGAGTTCCGCAATTTTTTGACGCACTTCTTTCGGGCTGCGCTCGCGAAAGGCGCAAAACCGCTCCATCCGGTCTTGTGCCGTTTTGGGGTCAATCGGTTTGCCGGCGCCTGTTTTTTTGCGTTGGAAAGGCATGGTTGTTGTCAGCGTGGGTCTTCCAGAATTTGTTCCAGCCGAATGCCGCGCGAGCCTTTCAGCAGAAAGAACGTATCGCGAAAATGTTGCCCGTCAAACCAGGTTTTGGCCGAAGCGGCGTGGTCGAAATGCAATACGCGGGCGGGGCGTTTGCATTGCCCGAACGCTTTGCCGACCAGCACGAGTTGGTCCAGTTTGCAACGCAGGGCCAGTTTGAGCATGGCTTCGTGCTCCTTGGGGCTTTCTGCGCCGAGTTCGAGCATATCGCCCAGTATGGCAACTTTGCGCGGCGCTTTCAGGTCGCGGAAACTTTCGAGCGCGGCTTGCATGCTCGACGGGTTGGCGTTGTAGGCGTCGAGCACAAAGGTGTTGGAGTCCCGTTGCAGGAGTTGGGAACGGTTGTTGGCGGGCCGGTAGGCTTCGAGTGCGTATTTGATGGCCATGGAAGGGACCTTGAAGTATGTGCCCAGCGCCACTGCCGTCATCAGGTTGTTGAAATTATAACGCCCAACGATGTGGGTGTGTACCTCGACAGGTTCGTCGTGCTCCGACAAAAAAGCGATATTCAGAAAGGGGGTTTCAGTGGTCAACCGCACCCCAATCGGGCTGGAACCGGCTGCGGGGTCGAGTATGTCCACGCGGCTGTACGCGATTTTTTTGCGCACTTTACGCGCCATTGCCGGGAGGTATTTTTCAGAAAGATTGACAAATGCGCAACCATCGCGACGAGACAGGTAGTCGAAAAGTTCGCCCTCCGCTTTTTTTACACCGGCCAGGCTGCCGAACCCTTCGAGGTGTTCTTTGCCGATATTGGTGATCAGTCCGTGTGTAGGCCGGGCAATCTCGCATAGTTCCGCTATTTCGCCGGGGTGGTTGGTGCCGAGTTCGATCACGGCCACTTCCGTATGATCGGGCATGGCCAGCAGGGTGAGGGGTACGCCGATATGGTTGTTGAGGTTGCCTTTGGTAAAATGGCAGGGATAATGGCTGGCGAGCACTGCAGAAACGAGTTCCTTGGTGGTGGTTTTGCCGTTGGAGCCTGCAATGCCGATCACAGGAATATCGAAATGCTGGCGATGGTAACGCGCCAGTTGCTGGAGTGTTTGCAGCACGTCGGGCACCAGCAGGCAACGCGGATCGGTCTGATAGTGCGCATCGTCGATGATGGCGTAGGCTGCGCCGTCGCGCAGGGCTTGCTGTGCGAAGGTATTGCCATCAAAATTTTCTCCCTTAAGGGCAAAAAACAGGCAGGCATGGCTCAGCCGGCGAGTGTCGGTGCAAACCTCAGGGTGCATGCGAAAAAGCCGGTACAGTTCTTCCAGCGTAGTCATGACAGCAAAGGTAAAAAGCGGGGGGCAGGGTAAAAGCGCCTCTCCCAAAAATATCAAAGAAACTGAGTGACAAACATTTACAAAAAAAGGGATGCTGTCACACAGCATCCCTTTTTTTGTAAGACGGGTTCAAGATCAATAGCGGCGTTTGTGTTTTTTGCCTTTGACTTTGAAGTTGTTGCCTTCCGGCTCGTTGTTGGCCGTCGGGCTACCCGTACGGGTCATGGCGCAGCGGAAGCCGAGGCTTTTGCTGGCTTTGTCTTCTTCCAGGAATCGGCGGGTGCCGGGGGAGAGCCAGAAAGCGCGGTCGGCCCAGGAGCCACCCTTGATTACACGGGCTTTGTCGCTGATAAGGGTGCTTTTGCCGTAGAGGTATTCGACTTCGGATTCTTTGTCGCCGTCGAGGTAGTTGTAAGCATCCGGGCGTTTGTAGTTGTCGCGCAGGGCCGTGGTGGTGGTATCCACGAGTTCGTATTGCAGTCGGCCGAGGCTGTCTTTTTCGATGGGTGCGCCGGTTTCCGGGTCAAGTTTTTTCGTCATGAAGACGTTACCGCGGAAGGCGTTGAGGTCCTGGTTGTCCACGTCGCGCAAGTCGGCCGAGGTCATCGGGCGATAGAGGTCGGCGGTCCATTCGTTTACGTTACCGGCCATGTTGTAGAGGCCGTAGTCGTTGGGCCAGTTGCTGGTAACGGGCGAGGGCGTAAAGGCTTTGTCGTTAAGAGCGCCGGCCATACCGCCGTAGTCACCGCCACTGCGTTTGAAGTTGGCGAGCATTTTACCCTGATACTTGTTGCGCTTTTGGTAGCGAACGGTGTTGCCGTTCCAGGGATAGATGCGGCGGTCGGTCACGAGTTCGTCTTTGCTGGTAGCCTGGTTGCCGACGAGGGCCAGCGCGGCGTATTCCCATTCGGCTTCCGTCGGGAGGCGATAGGCGGGCAGCAGGATGCCGTCTTCGAGGCGTACGCGGCGCTCGCCGCCCGTGCGGATGTCGGGCAGGTTTTTGCGTACGTTGCCTTCATACTGGCCTACGAGGTAGGATTCGGTATTGAAGTTGTTGGCATCTTTTTGATCGGGAGCGGTGTTCATAACACCTTTTTCGATCAGGATCATTTCGTTGACGCGGTCGGTACGCCATTTGGCGTATTCGTTGGCCTGGTTCCAGTTGACGCCTACTACGGGGTAGAAGTCATAGGCCGGGTGGCGGAAGTAGGTTTCAACGAGCGGTTCGTTGAACGCGAGTTCTTCGCGCCATACCAGGGTGTCGGGCAACGCGCGTTTCCAGACCTCGGGATAGGTTGCGCCGAATACGCGGTCAACCCAGTAGAGGTATTCGCGGTAGTCGATGTTGGACACCTCGGTTTCGTCCATGTAGAACGAGGAAACGGTGACGCGGCGCGGCACGTTGTTCCATTCGTAGGTCACATCCTGATCGGTGAGGCCCATGGTATAGGTACCGCCTTCGATGAGGACGAGGTTCGGGCCTGTTGCTTGCCCTTTGTAATCAACTTTTTCAAAACCTCCCCATTTCTGGTCGTTGTATTTCCAGCCAGTGGTAGAGGAGCGTTCTTTTTTGGAGCCGCAACTCGCCAGCAGGATGACCAGAGCCAGGAGGCTTAACCCGTGCATGAGCAGTTTCTTCATTGTATTAAAAGCAGTTTTTGAAAAATTGAGCAGCAAATGTAAGGCAAAGAAAACATTCCGTTCTTCCTGTCCTGCCAAATTTAACGGCAGTCTTTTTCAGGAGTGCGGCGGGCGAAGCCCTGCAGGCGGTGCGAAACGGATAGTGTTTGTCGGTTTGGGTTGGGAAAACCCGCCCTGAATATCCGCCGGATTATGGATTTGACAGGTAATATTTATTGAAACATGCGCAAACAGTCGTTGATATCTGCGCGTCGTTTCCTGTTTTTCAAACGTTCGTCCTGATCGAGCGAGATGCCCAGACTGACTTCGTAAGCTCCTCCTGTTCTGCCGGCAAGCCCCGACACGGTAACGTCGTAACTCACGCCAAATTTCAGGATTCCCTGGCGAAAGCCGGCCAGCAGGATAACCGCATCGCTGTTGCGAAAAGTGTGCCGGAACCACGCCCCGCCAAAAATTGACCCTGCCCCGGCATAAGCGCCGACATTGAGCTGGCGGTACGGACCCTGTGCGGCAAACAACAAATTCGGGGAGATAAACGAGGCGGGCCGAAGTTTATTGCCCGGTTCGAGTTCGATAACGCCGCCTGCGTGCAGGGTATAACGCAGCGGCAGCCCCCGGCCTAGGTTGTCGTTGATGAGCAGGAAAGTTTCGTTTGGGGTGTTCAGGTGCTTCAAAGCGCCGCCGGCCCAGAATTTGGGGCTCAGAATCAGCAGGCCTGAAGAAATGTCCAGTTCGGTTTTATTGGTCGATTCGGGGCGTACTTCCGCGCTCGGATTGATCGCGCCGTTGAGTTCGTCGAGCTGGTCGGGGAAGGTCAGTTTGTCCCAGTCGAGCGCGGTTTGATGCACACCGGCTTCTGCACCGAATTGCAGCGCCATGCCTTCCGTAATGCGCAGCTGGTAGGAATACAGCGCCGAAAAACGGGTGGTTTTGTAAATACCGTTGCCGGCGTTGTCGCCCTCTATGTGGAAGCCGATTCCGCTGTTGAGTTTTTCGAGGTTTTGCTCATAATAGGCAGCGTACGTGCGGTAAGCATTCTCGAAACCCGGCCACTGATGCCGGTAGTTGATGCCCAGTCGCGGCGCAAAGGCACTGCCTGTAAAAGCCGGGTTGAGTTGCAAAGGTGCGGCGTAAAACTGCGAAAAAAGCGGATCCTGCGCCTTTAAGGAGGCTGTGGCCACTAGCAGGAAAAGGATCGTCGTATATCGTTTACTCATGGCTTTGCCGCGCTTTTATATTGCGAACGAAAGAGCAGGAATTTAGTTGTGCTGTGGCGCCGACCTTGAAGGTTGGGTCTACAGCACGGCGGAGGCTATCTTTCGGGAAGTATCCGGCTCGCCCATCGTGTAATAATGCAGACAAGGGACGCCGGCGGCTTTCAATTCTTTCGATTGCTGAATGCACCATTCCACGCCGATTTGCCGCACGGCTTCGTCGTCAGGGGCATCCTGCACTGCCTTGACCAGTTCTTGCGGCATGTTGACAAAAAATTTGCGCGGGATGGAATTCAGCTGGTATTTTTTGGTCAGGGGTTTTAAGCCGGGCACTATGGGCACATTGATGCCGGCTTCGCGGCAGTGCCCGACGTATTCGAAGAACTTCTGGTTGTCGAAAAACATCTGCGTGACGATGTAGCCGGCCCCGGCATCTACTTTCATTTTGGTGTAATGCAGGTCGGTGCCGAAATTGGGCGATTCGAAATGTTTTTCGGGGTAGCCGGCCACGCCAATGCAGAAATCGGTTTTTTCTCCGTTTACGATATTGGAATCGAGGTAGCGGCCTTCATTCATGCCGGATATTTGCCGCACCAGGTCGAGTGCAAATTTGTGGCCTTCGTCGTGCGGGGTGAATTTGTCTTCAAACATCCTGGCATCGCCGCGAAGCGCCAGCACATTGTTGATACCCAGAAAGTTAAGGTCGATCAGCGCATTTTCGGTTTCTTCTGCGGAGAAACCGCCGCAAATCAGGTGCGGCACCGCGTCCACTTTGTAGCGGTGCATGATGGCGGCGCAAATACCTACCGTGCCCGGCCGCTTTCGAATCGCCGTTTTTTCATAATAGCCCGAAGGGCGTTTTTTATAAATAAACTCCTCCCGGTGATAGGTCACGTCGATAAATGGCGGCTTGAATTCGATCAGCGCATCAAGGGTGTTGAATATAGCCTGCATGCTGCCGCCTTTCAGCGGGGGCAATACTTCGAACGAGACCAGTGTGCGGCCCTTGGCTTTTTGAAAATGCTCGGTTACTTTCATGATAAACAGGTGCTTGGGCAAATTTTACTTGCCCGGGTCAATCGTACGCGCCACGGCAGCCCGCTGTAACATCTCCTGAGCCTTGGCGGCATTGCCGGTTTTTTGATAAATTTCTGCCAGTGCATTGAACAGGCGCTCGTCTTCATTTTGGGTGCGGACGGCGGCTTCCAGAAACTTCAATGCCGTTTGCGCGTCGCCCATTTTTTTGTAATACCGCTCATAACCCTGGTTGTAACAGAACGCAATAATCTTGTTCGGATTGCCGCCGCTGGTGGCCAGGTATTCCACACAGGAAACGGTAAACCGTTTGATCTCGGTATTGTTGGGCGCCTTGTCGATCGCCTCGTTGAAATCGTTGAACAAACGGTCCATTTGCGGACCCGCGCCACCGCTTTTTTGCTGCCTTTCGCGTTGTGCGTCGAAACGCGCAAACGACACGCCGGGCAACATTTGCCAGGCCGCCCCGTAATTGGGGTTGATCGCGACCGCCCGCAGGATGTGCGCCTCCATACTGTCGGCCAGGGCAATTTTTTCATCGGGCGTGATCGCGGCCTTTTTGTCCTTTGCCTGCAGCACCTCGTCGTACAGGGCTACGGCATAAAAACAGTGCGCGCGCGCACTGTTGGGCGAATTTTTCACGGCCGAGGTATTGAGCGTGAGTTTGCTTTCCCAGTCGGGCACCCTGCCAATGGCTACCCACACAAAAAACGCCGCGAACAACACTGCCAGTCCGCCCGACAAAATACCCGGATGGTCGGGCTTTTCTTTCAGCCAGGCCGGCATCTGACGGGCCATCAGCCAGCCGAGCAGGAGGCAGAAGGCCACGGAAGGCGTGTACAAAAAACGTTCGTTCATAAAGGTGCCCACCGATACGAACAGGTTGGATACGATGCTGAGCGTCAGCAGGTAAAAGGCAATGGCGTACGCCGGCACATTCCGCCGGGGCAATTTAAGGAGCGCCCAGGCGGCCATGCCCAGGTAGATGGCCAGTGAAAGCAGGGCCCGCCAGTCGGTCCAGCCGACGCGCGGCACCTGATAGGGGTAGTAGTCGTGGGTGAGCGGGAAAGGGTAAACCAGCAATTTGAGGTACCAGCCAAGGGTCAGGAAGGTCGTGGCCAGTTTTTCGCCGGCACTCATGCCGAGGAAAGGGTTGTTCATGAGATCGGTAGAAGGACGGCCGTGAGTGACCATGAAACCGAGCGCATTGTAACGAATAATTACGAACAGCAGGGCGGCGCCCAGCAAAGGGAGGGATGCGGTAAATGCCCTGCCGGGCGATACACGGGCGAAAAACCAGGCGGTCAGGGGAATGACGGCGACAAAAGTGATGGCATTTTCTTTCGACAACAAACCCAGAAACAACAGGATGAACGATTGCGTGCCCCAAAATACCGACGCCTTCCTGCGAAGCGGCAGGAAAAAAGCGGCCAAACCCAAAGCCAGCAACAGAGCCATCAAAGGGTGAAACAACAGGATGGAACCGGCCAGAAAGACCCCGAACAGGTCGCCGTATTGCAACGGCTTGCCATCAAACATTTTCAGACTGGCATACAGAGCGCCCAGGCTGAACAACAGGGCCAGGATTTCGTCGCGACCCTTGATATTGGCCACCGCCTCGATGTGCAGGGGGTGCAACACGAACAAGGCCGCTCCCAGAAAGGCTGCGCTGAACCACCAGCGGTTCTTTTCCGCCAGCGGAAACAGGCCCAGCAAAATGCGAAACAGCAGGATGCCCGTGAAGCCATACAGCAGGATGTTGATGAAATGGCTGATGTGCGCCAATTCGGGCCCGGGTTTGCCAAACAGCGACACTTCGAGGGCGAAAGTGGCCAGCGACAAGGGCCGGTAACGGCCGCCTTCCAGCAAAAACAGCTTCTGCTTGTCTTGAAAATACCCCATGAAACTGTCGTAAGCAAAAATATCGCGCACCCCTGCCACGCCTTTTTGCACGTAAGCATTGTTCCAGATGGTCATTTCATCGTCGAGGACATAGCCAAATCGGATGGCCTGCCCGTACAGCGCAAACGCCAGCGCCATCAGCAGCAGGGCGGGGAGCCAGTGCCGGCGCCAAAAGCCCGGTTCGAAGGTTTGCGTCGTTACTTCCGGCGCTGCCGGAGGCATGCGGGGTGCAGCAGGTTTGGCGCTCGTTTGCGGACGGGGTTTGCCTTTTTGTTTCGCAGACATGGTGACAGACAGTGTGGGGCGGCTTTTCTTCCGCCAGGGTTTACGTCAATCTTGCAAAGGGGCAAATATCGCAAGCGCTCCCGGCAATAGAGCGGCTATTTTTCAGGCACGCAGGGCGACCACGGTAATTTCTTCCGCATGGAGGAGTTCGTACAGCAAATCGTGGTACTGCGGGAAAGCAGGCAGATTGTTGTGCCCCGCCCCCTCGATAGGATAAAGCATGATGCGCTCGGGGGCAAGCGCCAGCAACAGCTCGCTCTGACGGTAGGGAATCAGCCGGTCGCGACTGCCGTGCAGAATGCGGATCGGACAGCGCACCTGCCGGATAAAGAGGTCGGTGCGTATCGGGTAGCGCAACAGCCAGCGCACTGGCAGAATAAATGCGTAACGGCTGATGTGATACAGGAATGAATAATAGGGGCAATCCAGAATGAGCATTTGCGGGTCGTGCCGCGAGGCCAGCCTGGCCGCCAGGCCACTGCCCAGAGAGCGGCCGTAAACAATGATCCGTTCTTCGGAACCGTATTCTGCGCTGAGCCAGCGGTACACCTCGTCGAGGTCTTCGTGCAGGATTTTCTCCGAACGTCGTCCTTTGCTCTTGCCAAATCCGCGGTAATCAAGGATGAAAAAATCATAACCCTTGCCCACAAAATCCTTGGCAAACTTGCCCCAACCTTTGATGCTGCGCGAATTTCCCTTCACATAAAACACCACGCCTTTGCTGTTGGGCACCCGAAAATGCAGCGCATTGACCGAGCCGCCGTCGTCCATTTCAAAATTGATCTCTGAAAATGGAAACGGGTATTTGTAGGCAAACCACTGCGGCAGGCGCTCCGGCCGGAAAAAGAACAGGTCCTGCCCGAAATAGAACAGTACGCACAACAAGGCGTAAACGACGGCAGACCAGAACAAAACGGAGAACATGGTTCAGATGGTCGTGAGGTGTTGGAGAATAAAAACAGGTGTAATTTTTAGGGAGTAATTCTACTGCCCGGCCACTTTCTCCCAGCTTCCGGCCAGGTCGGCAGCGCCGATCATGTTGGTCCATTCGCGGGCAGGATCGGCCTCGATACGCTTCCCGAGTTCGATCTGACGGGGAGAAAGTACCGCTTCGGGCGATTTGCCCTGAGCGGCAAGGCTGTTGGCGCGGCAGGCCTGAAGGCTGGTCATGGGCACGAAGCGCCAGTGCGTCTGGGCGAGGTAGTATTTGGGTTCTCTGTCGGATCTAAACCCGCTGTTGGCCGCGCAGGCTTTGATGCCCCTGGATTGTACGGTTTTCTCCAATTCATCCTTGCTGATGCGCGAGGGATCGTAGGTGACCCGCACGACCTCCCGGCCGTCCTGAAAGCCGGGTGCCGTTTCGACAACGCCTGACAGGGCGCCCAGCGCGCCTTCGCCACTCCAGAAACAGCCCATTGAAAAGGTGGCCGTCTCGACGCCGGCCTCGCGGGCTGCCAACTCTTCGATCAGCAGGTCGAGGTACTGCGGCACAGCCTGGCCGGTTTGTTTCAGCGCCTGGCGGATGCCTTCTGCGAGTTGGGTGGAAGAGCGAAAGTCGGGCATGCGCGTCGCCAGGTCGCGGTTGTCGGCATCGACGATACGCACGACCGGATTGTTCCAGGCCGGCTCGCCGAAAAGGCGGAGCGCCTCGGCGTCTTTTCCATCCTTGTTGTTGTAAATACAGACCGGCACAAAGTACGTCTCGATCGCTTCCACGATCAGCGGGTGGCGCAGCGTGACCGAGCCGTAACGGGTGCAATTGCTGCAACCGGGCACTTCCTGAAACAGGATGAGCAAGGGTTTGCCGGAATTTTTTGCTTTGACGCGACTGGCATCGAGATCGCGCGACCAGTGCACGGAACCCAGTTCGACCGGGTTGTCCGGCGTCGCCGTTTCAGTGGCGTCGGGCATGGCAGCGGCCGCGACCGGAGGGGCAGGTTCTTCTGTTTCAACGGATTGTGGGGTTGTCGCATCAGGTCTGGGGAGATAAATAGCGGCAAAAGTCAGCGCGCCAAGTACCAAAGCGGAAACCAGTTTTACAATCATAAGGATACAGACATTTGAAGGGCCGGTTTCGGGGCGGGGAGCAGCGAACGGACTTTTTGCGCCGTTTCAGCCTGCAAGGATAATCTTTATTTTTTCAATTCAGCAACCAACCCGATTTTTGAAACGATGAAAATCTGGAACAAAATTTTGTGGGGCTTTCTGATCACCTTCTTTGTCGTGGCAGTGCTCATCTTTCGGCCCGTGCCCCTGCCGCCCGAAGAAGATTGCCTGGTCGTTACGGGCGTCGTGACGGAGATTTATGAAAACAAGGGCTACGATGTGATCTTCAAACTCAAGGACAACCCGACGTTGTATTATGTCAATCGCGGCACCCAGCGCGGCATCGTCTTCCACGACATACAACAACGCCTGCTCCACCAGCCGGTCACGTTCAAATATCCGCGATACTGGACGCCGCTCGACTGGAACAATACGGTCAGGCATTTGTCCAAAATATTGCACGAAGGCGAAACAGTCTTTACCGAAATTGATTAGCGAAGGGTGCTTTTTACCCTGAAAAGCACACCCTTGCTCGGTTTTTACGCAGCCATTCGACGAGTCGAACTACCTTTCGGCTTGCCGAAATATTTTTTGTCCGATGAAAAAAATAACTGCCTCATTCCTCCTGCTTTTTATCGCCGCCGGGCTCCTGGCCCAGAAGTCCATCACGCTCGACGACTGCTTTACCTATTTCAAATTTTACCCCGAATCGGGCAGCGACTTCCGATTCACGCCCGACGGCAGCCATTATTACAAGGCCGAGGGCGGCAATATCGTTGAATACGACCTGCTGACGGGTAAAAAAGGCGCCACACTCGTGGACAAGGCCAGCCTGAGTATCGTCGGCGACTGGGACGATTTCGAGTTCAACGCCGACCGCAGCCGGGTCTTGCTGCGCACCAATGCGGAGCAGGTTTACCGGCATTCCGTCAAGGCCGATTACTGGGTGTACGACCTGCAATACCGCCGCGCCGAACAACTGTACACGGGCGGCCCCGTACAGTACGCTGTATTTTCGCCGCAGGGCGACAAGGTCGCCTTCGTGGCCGGCAACAACCTGCATTACAAAAACCTCCTCAATGGCAAAACCGTGCAAATCACCGGCGACGGCCAGGCCAACGCCGTCATCAACGGCCTGCCCGACTGGGTGTATGAAGAGGAGTTCAGCCCCGTTGACGGCAACGGCATGGTGGCGACCCAATGGAGCCCCGACGGCACAAAAATCGCCTTCCTGCGCTTCGATGAAAGCCAGGTGCCCACCATGTCGATGACCCTCTACGACAAGGATATGTACCCCAGCCGCGTGCGCTTCAAATACCCCAAGGTCGGCGAACGCAATTCGGTCGTAACAGCCCATATTTTCGACCTGAAATCAGACAAAATGCTCGGCATGCTCAAAGGACCTTCGACCGAAGATTACCTGCCGCGCCTGCACTGGACCCACAGCAACGAACTGGTCGTCACGCGCCTCACCCGAATGCAGGACACCCTCGACCTGCTGCTGGTACAAACCCGCGGCGCCCAGTATAATGCCCAAACCGGCCAGGTCGAACTGTCCGCCACACTCCTGCTGCGCGAAATCGACCCGGCTTACGTGGATATCGAAAGCGAAAACAAACTCATTTTCCTGGCCGACCGGCAGCACTATCTGTGGATGAGCGAACGCGGAGGCTTCAACCAGATCTACCTCTACAGCCTGAACCCGGCCACGGGGGCAGCGCCGCTCGCCCTGACGCAGGCCAATTCCGACGTGACGGGATTTTACGGTGTGGATGAAAAGCGCGGCAAGATTTATTACCAGGCGGCTACCCCGACCCCGCTCGACCGGCAAATCTGGGAGGCCGATCTGAAAGGCGGCGAACCGCGCCTCATCACGCCAGTAGCCGGCACGCACGATGCCAAATTCAGCCCGACGTTCGACTACTTCGTGCATTCCTGGTCCGACGCCAATACCCCGCCGGTCGTTGCTGTCTGCGACCGCCTCGACGACACCCTGCGCACCCTGGTCAGAAACGAACGCGTACGCCGCCTGCGCGGCGAGTACGGCTTCGTGGACAAAGAGTTTTGGTCTTTCTCCCTGGCCGACGGCACCCAGCTTAACGGCTGGATGCTTCGCCCCGCCAATCTCGAAGCCGGAAAAAAATACCCCGTTTTATTTGATGTATATGGCGGTCCAGGCTCTCAAACCGTTCAAAACCAATACGATGCATTTGTGGGCAGCTGGCACCAGATGCTCGTGCAAAAGGGCGTGATCGTGGTGAGCGTGGACAACAGGGGCACAGGAGGGCGCGGCCGCGATTTCAAAAAATGCACCCAGCTGCAACTGGGCAAACTGGAAACCGAAGACCAGATCGCCGCGGCCCGCTATCTCGGCACCCTGTCTTTTGTCGATGCGAACCGTATCGGTATCTGGGGCTGGTCGTTCGGCGGGTACCTGAGCACCTCCTGCGTGCTGAAAGGCAACGATGTGTTCAAAATGGCTATGGCCGTGGCGCCGGTCACCAACTGGAAATGGTACGATACGGCCTACACCGAGCGCTACATGCATACCACGAAAGACAATTCGGCCGGCTATGAAAGCAATTCGCCCATCAATTTCTGCGACCGGCTGCGCGGCGGCAACTACCTGCTTTGCCACGGTATCGCCGACGACAACGTGCACTGGCAGCATTCCGTAGAGATGACCAACGCGCTCATCAAAGCCAATAAACAATTCGACACCTATGCCTATCCCAACCGCAACCACGGTATTTACGGAGAAAATGCCACGAGGCACCTGTTTACCAAACTAACCGACTTTGTACTGGAAAAACTGTAAACGAACCGCCACAGTTTTTTTGAAAAACAGGCTTCGCCTTGTTTTTAGTTGTAAAAAAAAGCCCGTTTCAGCAATCGTCTGAAACGGGCTTTTACCTGTCGTCGGCGCAGAGGAAAGCTATCGCCTTTTCATCACCGTCAGGTCGCCTTTGCGAATGTGTTTTTCACCATTGACCAGACGAAACTCGATGTAATAGACATACACACCCAGTTCGACGGCCTTGCCGCCCGTTTTTCCATCCCAGCCCGGCCAGCCGTCGGCGGGCACAGATTCGTCCCATAAATACACCTGATCGCCCCAGCGGTCGAAAATCCGCAGGTTTTCGAGGGTAGCGACCGAGGGGCCGGCGTCGATTTGCCAAAGGTCGTTGTAGCCGTCGTCGTCGGGAGAAAAGATATTGGGAATGTAAATGTCGATGTCCTGCCGCACGTTCACCCGGATATCGGCCGTGGCAAAACAGCCGAGGCTGTCCACGATGGTCAGCGTGTAGAGCAGGGAAGCATCGGGCGACCAGGTTTGCTGCAGGCAGGCCGGGCAACTGGTGTCGGGCACCGGCGACCAGCTCAGCGAGGCCCAGGTGTCGAGGTTGGTTTGCGCCGTGATGGTCAGTATTTCACCCAGCCGGATGGTCGTGTCGGCGGGCAAGAACAACAGCGGCACCGTCGGCACGTAAAGCGTGATGGTGGTGTCGGTGCTGCAATTGTTGACGTCGGCCACGACGATCTTGTGCAGGCCGGTCGGGAGGCTGATCTGGAGCCCGTCGAAGGCTTGTCCGTCAACATTGACTTTCAGATCGCCGGCGCCGCCAGTGGCGAGCAGCGTGACTTCCGCGAGCGAGTCGCCGCATACTACGGGCGCCGTTTCGGTAAACAGTTGCAGCGGAAGCGGTTCGGTGAGTTGCACGAGACTGGTGGCCGTGCAGCCCTTGTCGTCGGTTACCGTTACTTCAAACGATCCGGCGGCCAGGCTGTCGGCTACGGGCCCCTGATCGCCATTGGGCCATGCGTATTGATAGGGTGGGGTGCCGCCTTGCACATGCACTTGTGCCGAGCCGTCGGACAAGCCATTGCAACTCACGGCAAATCCGTTGTAGGCAATGTCGGCATCTGCCGACAGGGTCATGCCCTGGGCCGCCGGTACCTCAGCGTTCACAACCGTTTGTACAGGCCCGGCCGAACCGGTCACGGTAACGGAGAATGTGCCCGTGGCCAGTCCGCTGACCAGTTCAGGCATGTTTATCGCAGCGATCTGGCCGCTGCCGCTGTTGCCCGCGCCGTCGGTCCAGTTGTAATTGAATGGCGCCTGCCCGCCAGTCACAACGATCACGGCGGTGCCGTCGTTGACGCCCGGACAGGATGCGCCGCCAGTATTGACCAGGGCGGCGACCGCACAAAGCACCGGGTCGAAGAGGGTGTAGGTGATTACCACGGAATCGCAGCCATCGCTGCCGGTCAGGGTGACCGAGGAAAACCCTGCCTGTGCAGGATCGCAGGTGGTGGCATTCTGGAAAGTGGAGTCGATGGCTGTCGGGTCGTACAGCACGGTGGTAATGACCGTAGAGTCGCACCCGAATTGATTGGTCAAAACCGCTGTGAAAGTGCCGGTCTGATTCGGGTTGCAGGTGTAATCCGTCACCGTGGTGATATTGGATTGCAAGAGGTCCACAATTCGAACTACCAGTGAATCGCAGCCAAACTGATTGTTCAGCAGGGTCTGGAAGGTGCCGGCCTGTGCGGGGTCGCAGGTAGTTTCAAAAATATTGGTGGTATCGGAGGGCAACAAGAGCACGGACGTAATGATGACCGAATCGCAGCCGAATTGATTGGTGTAGGTATCGGTGAACACACCGGCCTGGGAGGGGTCGCAGGTAGAAGCCACGGCCAGCGTCGTGTCGATGCCGGTCGGGTCGAAAGTCACGGTGGTAATAATCGTGGAGTCACAGCCAAACATATTGGACAACACCTGTGTAAATGTCCCGACGGCATTCGGATTACAGCTCGTGGCGTTCAGGTTGGTGGTGCTCGACGGGAGCAGGGTTACCGTGGTAATTACCGTGGAATCGCAGCCGAACTGATTGCTCAATACCTGGGTAAACGTGCCTGCCTGTGCGGGGTCGCAAGTCGTGGCGCTCAGGTTGGTCGTACTGGTGGGCAACAAATTGACGGTGGTAATGACCAGGGAGTCGCAGCCGTCGGCGCCGGTCAGCAATACCTGGCTGGTGCCCGTCTGATTGGGGTCGCAGGTGGTTTGCACCAGTTGCGTGGTGTCGATATTGGCCGGATCGAAAATGATCGTGTTGATCACCACGGAGTCACAGCCAAACATATTGGACAACACCTGCGTAAAGGTGCCCGCCTGGTTGGGGTTGCAGCTGGCGCCCGACAAATAGGTGGTATCGGTCGGTAAAAGCGTCACGGTTGTAATCACCAGCGAATCACACCCCAGGATATTCGACAGGGTTTGGGTAAAAGTCCCCGTGGCGTTCGGATCGCAACTCGTCGCCGCCAGATAGGTCGTATCGGCAGGCAAAAGACTTACCGTGGTGATAATCAGCGAATCGCAGCCGAAAATATTCGACAGGGTTTGGGTAAAAGTCCCCGTGGCGTTCGGATCGCAGGTGCTCGCAGTCAGCAATGTCGTATCGGGAAGAATCAGGTTGACCGTCGTAATGACCAGCGAATCGCAACCGTCGGCGCCGTTGAACAGGACCTGGCTGGTGCCCGTCTGATTGGGGTCGCAGGTCGTTTGTACCAGCTGAGTGGTGTCGATATTGGCCGGATCGAAAACGACGGTATTGATGATGACCGAATCGCAGCCGAAAATATTCGACAGCGTCTGGGTGAAAGTGCCGGCGGCGTTGGGATCGCAGGATACGCTCGATAAAAGCACCGTGTCGGTGGGCAAAAGTGTTGTCACCGTCGTCACGACCGAATCGCAACCCGCCAGATTGCTCAGGGTGAGTACCACGATGCCGGTATCGGCCGGATTGCAACTGCTTTGCTGGATGGTCGTGGCGCTGGGCTGGCTGACCGCAACGGTAACCGCCGCCGTGTCGGCGCAGCCTAAGCCGTTGCCGACAATGGCCGAGTAGGTCGTCGTGGCAGCCGGCGTCACAGTGATGGCCGTTCCCGACTGGCTCGTGCTCCAGTTGATAATGGAGCCGCCCGAAGCGGTCAGGATGGTGCTGTCGCCGGCACAAAGGCTTTGATTACCCGAAATGGTTGCCGTGACGGCCGGGTTGACGGTGATGGTAAAGTCGGCGGCAACGCCGGAGCAGGCGCCCAGCGTAGGCGTAACGGAGATCGTCGCCGTCTGGGGCGCGCCGACGCTGGCACTGGTAAATGCGATGTTGCCCGACCCGCTGGCCGGAAGGCCAATGGCCGGGTTGTTGTTTAGCCAGGAGAAGCCCGCACCAGCCGAACCTGTAAAACTGACGGCTACAGGCGCCCCGCCGCAGACGATGGCGTCGTTCGGGTCATTGACAACGGGGGCTGTGACCACCGAAATATCGAAAGTATCGGCCGCGCCCGTACAACTGCCGATCGAGGGTGTTACGATGATCGAACCGGTTTGGGTAGAAGACACCGCCGCTGCATTAAAACTGATATTTCCGCTGCCGCTCGCCCCGAGGCCGATGGCCGTATTGGAGTTGGCCCAGTTGAGCGTAGCGCCGGCTGTGCCGGCAAAATTGACGGCTACCGCCTGGCCGCCGCAAGCCGAGAGGTCGGCTACCGGCGTCAGTACGGGCGAGGGATTGACCCCTATATTGAACGTGAGGGGCGTGCCGGGGCAACCATTGGCAGTCGGGGTCACGGTCACGGTCGCCGTTTCCGCCGACGCTACGCTGGCGCTGATAAAACTGATGTTTCCGCTGCCGCTGGCCGCCAGTCCAATGTTGGTGTTGTTGTTCGTCCAGGCAAAGGTAGCGCCCGCCTGCCCGCTGAAACTCACTGCCACCGGCGCGCCGGCGCACACGGTCTGGTCGGCCGGCTGGGTCATCGTAGGAGCCGGATTGACCGTCACACTGAACGTTTGCACGGGGCCGGAACAGCCGCCTGCTATGGGCGTGACGGTGATTACCCCGGTTTGCGTTGTGGCCACACCTGCGCTGGTAAAGTTGATGTTGCCGTTGCCGCTGGCGGGCAGTCCGATACTGGTGTTGTTGTTCGTCCAGGCAAAGGTGGCGCCGGCCGAACCTGTAAAATTGACCGCCACCGGCGCGCCGGCGCACACCGCCTGGTCGGCGGGGTCGTTCATACTCGGCAGGGCATCGACGGTGATGGAGAAAGTTTGGGTTGGGCCGTTGCAGCCGTTGGCCGAAGGAGTGACCGTGACGATGCTGGTCTGGGTGCTCATCACGTTGGCCGCATTGAAACTGATATTGCCCGCGCCGGTTGCGTCCAGGCCCGTGTTGGTATTGTTGTTTGTCCAGAAAAAGGACGCATTGGCCGGCGTGCCGTTAAAATTGATGTTGACGTTGAAGCCGGGGCAAACTTCCACATCCACGGGGTCGAGCATGGTCGGAGCGGGTTTTACAGTAATGGTAAAACTCACCGGCGAACCCGTACAGTTGCCGACCACGGGTGTGGCGGTGATGGTTGCAACCTGTTGTGTAGCCGGGTTGAGGGAGGTGAAATTGATATCGCCCGACCCCGATGCGGGCAGGCCGATAGCCGTATTGTTGTTGGTCCAGTTGATGGTCGCGCCCGAGGTTGAACTGAACGAGACAAACACTGCCTGGCCGCCGCAAAGGCTGAGGTTGGGCGGCGGACTGACCGTCGGCGTAAGGGCAACGGTGATGGTAAACGTTTGCGGCACCCCCGGGCAGCCGTTTACGTAAGGTGTCACGGTGATTGTGCCGGTGCCGTTGGTGTTGCCAGTGGTAAAACTGATATCGCCGCTGCCCGATAGACCCAGTCCGATGATTCCATTGCTGTTCATCCAACCATAGGTAGCGCCGCTGCCGGCCCCGGAAAAGGGGATATTGACGGATTGCCCACCGCAATAGGTCTGGTCTGCCGGGTCGTTCATGGTCGGAGCTCCCAGAATGGTGATGGTGAAAGTGCGCGGCGTGCCGTCACAACCGTTGAGGCTGGGCGTCACGGTAATATTGGCCACCTGTGTGGTACCCTGCACACTGCTGGTAAACGAGATATTGCCGGAGCCGGAATCTCCGAGGCCAATGCCGGTGTTGTCGTTGGTCCAGTTAAACGTCGCGCCCGAGGTGCCGGTAAACGTCACCGACACCGGCACACCACCGCAGTAGAGCAGGTTGGAAGGCTGGACGACGTTGGGGCCGGGCGTTACGGTAATGGTAAAATTCTGCGCCGGGCCGTTGCATCCGTTGAGGCTGGGCGTCACGTTGATGGTGCCGGTCTGGGTCGTTGCCACGTTGGCAGCATTAAAATTGAGGTCGCCGATGCCAAAACTCGCCAACCCGATTCCGGTATTGGTGTTGGTCCAGTTGTAGTTGGCGGCGGGGTTGGAGCCGGTAAACATCACATCCACCGGTTCGCCGGCACAGACGGTAATATTGGGCGGGTCGTCTACCGTGGGTTTGGGGTGCACGGTGATGGTAAAGGTCTGAGCTGCGCCGGCACAGGCGCCCAGCATGGGCACGACCGTGATGGTGGCAGTTTCGTCGTTGGCCGGGTTGGCGCTGGTAAAATTGATGTTGCCGGTGCCCATGGCGCCGAGCCCGATCCCGGTGTTGTCATTCGTCCAGGCAAAGGTCGTGCCGCCCGGGCTGCCCGAAAAAACAACGGTCACTGGCCCTCCGCCGCAGACCATGACATCTGCCGGCGGATTCACACTGGGCAGGGGCCCGACGGTGATGGTAAAGTTTTGAGTCGGGCCGGTGCAGCCGTTTTCCACCGGGGTAATGACGATGGTTCCGGTCTGGTTATTTACCACATTGGCTGCCGTAAAGCTGATATCGCCGCTGCCCGTTCCGGCAAGGCCGATGTTGACATTGTTATTCGTCCAGTTGAAGGTAGGGCTGCCGTTAGGGCTGGTCAATGGCACGTCCACCTGATCGCCGGCACAAACGGTGATGTTGGGCGGGTCGTCCACCGTGGGTTTCGGATTGACGGTAATCGTGAACGTAACGGGTGTTCCCATGCAAACGCCCTGGGTAGGCGTGACGGTGACGGTGCTGACCTGCTGGGTGCTCACGTTGGCAGAAGTAAACGAGATATTGCCCGTACCCGAGGCGGCAAGGCCGGTGGCTGTGTTGTCGTTGGTCCAGGGAAAGGTTGTGCCGCCGCTTCCCGTCAGCGCGACGCTTACCGGCGCTCCGGCGCAAACGGTGACGTCATTGGGCTGATTGGCCGAGGGAGGGGGGGTGATCGTAATGGTAAACTGTTCCTGATCGGTGCAGCCCACCGGCCCGACCTGGGCGTAGATGTAAAGCGTGGTTGTCATGCTGATTTCATCTCCGGGGTTGTACTGGGTGCCCGTGCCGTTGGGGCCGGTGAAGTAGGCCACGTCGGGCGGCAGGTTGGAGCCGGTGATGGGCGGCAGGGTGTAGGTGCCGCAAGTGGAGACGTTGGCCTGGGGCGTGATGACGGGCGGGTTGGGCGCAGGAGAAGAAGGGGGCACTGCGCAACCGCCGTTGCCGTAGCTGCCTGCGCCACCATTGGCCAGTGGGAGAAAATAGGCGCCGTTGCCGCCCGTCAGGGAAGCGAGCGAATAGGTAATGGTTTGGGAGCAACCGCCGGCTATGGAAAAAACGGAGGTGCGGGTGCCGCTGCCTGCGCCGTTGGTAAAACCGCCGGCACTCCGCGTGCAGGCGCTCGCCACAACGTACACACACTGCCCCGAGCCGCAAAGGCTGCTGAAATTATAGGTATTGTTCGCCGCGCCGCTGCTGGTCTGGAAAACGACGATGGAGTTGGCCGGAATATCAACGCCCGGCCCGACGGAGATGAGGTTGCTGCATCCGGTGTAGGCGCCCGTCGAACCGGCTGCAATGCCGCAGGGGCCGCCCGGCAGGTTGCCGTTGTCGGTATTGACGTCGTTGTTGACGCCGCTGACGATATTATTGCTGACGTCATAGTCGAGCATAATGTCGGATGTGTTGAACCCGCCTCCGGAATTGATAATCAAAAACTCGTTGAGAAATTCCGTGCCGCAGGCATCGACCATAACGGCCTCTACGGTTGGGCATTGGGCGTTCGTTTCCCTGGACAGCAGGCTGAAAAACAACAGGGGGAGTACGATTTTGACGCAGGAACCGAAGCGCGAAAAAGTTTGTTTTTGCATAACGACAATCAGTGAAGGAGGCGTTTTCTTCATCCGGAACATAATATCGAAAGGGTTAAGAGCGAGCTACGGGAGAGGTCAAATACCCCCCGGAAATGACAGCCGGCCCAGACTGGCAACCGGAAGACACAGGGGCAAGGGCAGGATTAATCGGTAAAACGGCTGCAAAGGTAGCGAGCAATACGGAGATAACTTTTTCAGCGCCCGTTAATTAACCCTTGCTTTACAGATACATTTTACCCCGAATCTGCTGCGCGTCGGCACTTTGACCGTACTTTTGCCGCCCCATTTTTGCCCGTACACCATGCTCGACAAACTGCAAGCCATTCGCGACAAATACATTCACCTGGAAGAACAACTCGCCGACCCGGGCACCATAGGTGATATGGAACGCTGGAAAAAACTCAACAAGGAGTACAAAAACCTCCAGCCCCTGGTACAGGCTTTCGAGCAGTATCACAAGTCGCATACCGAACTGGAAGGCGCCCGCGAAATGCTCGCTGCCGAGTCCGATCCCGAAATGCGCGATATGGCGCGGGATGAAATCGACCGCCTCCAGCCCCTGCTCGACACCCTGGAGGCAGAACTTAAAACCCTGCTGACGCCCCGCGATCCCGAAGATGAAAAGGATGTCATTTTCGAGATTCGCTCCGGCACCGGAGGCGATGAAGCCGCCCTGTTTGCCGGCGACCTTTACCGCATGTACAGCAAGTATTTTCAAACTATGGGCTGGGAGGTGGAAGTGCTCGACGAGAGCCCCGGCACCGTGGGCGGCTACGCCAAGATCGTTCTCGACGTGTCGGGCGACAATGTGTACCGTTACCTCAAGTTCGAATCGGGCGCTCACCGGGTGCAGCGCATCCCCGAAACCGAGGCCAAAGGCCGGGTTCACACCTCTGCAGCCACGGTGGCCGTTTTGCCCAAAATGGAGGCAGAAGATTACGACATCCGCAAGGAGGATATTCGCACCGATGTGTTCCGGGCCAGCGGCGCGGGCGGTCAGCACGTCAACCGGACCGAATCGGGCGTGCGCTTTACGCACTTGCCTACCGGCATCGTGGCGGAAAGTACCGAAAGCCGCTCCCAGCACAAAAACCGCGAAATCGCGATGGGCCGACTGGTGCAACAAATTCGGGACGCACAGATTCAGCAGCAAGCCTCCGCATTGGCGTCGCAACGGCGCAGCCTCGTGGGGTCCGGCGACCGCTCGGAGAAAATCCGCACCTACAACTGGCCCCAAAACCGCGTGACCGACCACCGTCTTGAAGGCGACAACAAAAATTTCAATCTGGATAAAATCGTGGAGGGCGAACTGACCGAACTGATCGAAGCGCTCACCATTGCCGACAACGCGGCCAAACTTCAGGCGGAAAGCGCTGCGTAAGCCGGACGGCGCCTACAAGGTCGCTTCTTCCTTGTCTTTCTTTTCCTCTTCGTCTTCAACAGGCTCCTCCTGCTCCGTTTCGGTTGCGGCAAGCAGGGCATGCTCGGCGTCCATGGGTTCCGTTCCCGGAATCACCGCCAATTCCTCGCCGTCGGGCGTTTTCGGGCCCAGCTCGGAGTGGAAAAAATTGCGTTGAAACAAAAGGATAAAAATGACGCCGAGGGAAATGGAGGCGTCGGCAATGTTGAAAATTGGGGAGAAGAACAGGAATTTTTCACCGCCGACAAACGGCATCCACTCGGGCATGCTGACCCATTTGATCGGGAAATAAAGCATATCGACCACCTTTCCGTGCAAAAACGTGCCGTAGCCCTGGCCCATCGGCATGATTTGAGCCAGCCCGCCGTGGTAGGGCGATTCCGAAAAAAACAGTCCGTAAAAAGCGCTGTCGATAATATTGCCCAGCGCGCCGGCCGTAATGAGGCCGATGCTGTAAATAAAACCCGTAGGGGCGCCCAGGCGCAGCAGCAAGCGAATGTACCAGATCAGGCCGGCCACCATCAGGATGCGGAAACTGCTGAGCAGGAGCTTGCCGTATTCCCAGTTGAAAATAATGCCGAACGCCATGCCTTCATTTTCTACAAAATGCAGTTTGGCCCAGCTCAGGCCGAACATGGGCACGTCCTGGTTGTATTCAAAGTGGGTTTTGATGTAAATTTTCAGGGACTGATCGATGAGCAGTACCAGCAGAATGATCAGCGTAACGATGTGCGAGCGTTTCAACGTCGGGCAATATTTTGTGCATAAAATCGCGCAAAGAAACGGCGATTTGGGGAGAAAGTTGTGGTGCGGCGGCGCTTATCGCTTTAATGGCGGTCCAGCTGGTTCAACAACCATTCTTTTTCCAGCAAAGGATTGGTGTTGAGCACCAGTTCCCTGAACTTGTCTTTTTGGGTTTTGGAAAAAGGGTTGAGGTGAATCAACCTGCGCATCACGCTGAACAGGTTTTTGTACACGATCCGGTGGTTGGCCGACACTGCATCCTTGCGCTGCAGGTAGGTGCGCATCGACTCTAGCAGCGATTCAAACGCGGAGAACTCCTCTTCCTCGTAATAGATCTTGAGCAGCATGGTTTTGGCGACCAGGTTGAGCAGAATGTCGTCGTAGTCGAACTTGAGCAGCAATTGCTGGGCCTTGGCGTAGTCTTTTTTCTCGAAATACAACCTCGCAAGGTTGAAGTGAACCGTGCTTTCCCGCGATTTTTCGTCCAGATAGGGCGTGAATTTTTCAATAAACTCTTCGGCCCAGGCAAACTCCTTGATCTTGATGGCGTTCGACACGGCATTTCCGAAGGTGATCCTCGTCACCAGATTGTTCTCGATAAGAATGCCTTTGCTGAACCCTTCCTTGTAGAACTCGAAGGATTTGCGCAGGTATGATTCGATGCCCGCATTGATCCTGCTGATGCAATAGTTGATTGCCAAAAGGTACAACTCGCGCAGTTCGGCCATCGGGAACAGGGAGCCGTTTTCAAAAATGATGCGCTCAAGATTGGCAAAATGGGTTTCGTTTTCGCGCTCGGTCAGGGCTTTGAACCCGTAATAGTACACCGCGATGGCCGGCTCTTTCAGCAGGTTTTGCTGCTCGACGTAGGCAAGGGTGTTCTCCAGTTGCCGGAGGTCGTACATCGCCTTTTTATATACCGTCTGGTGCGCAAGCATCCGGCAGCCGATCTGAAGTTTGTCGGCGAAATACGCCAGATCGAGCGCATCGGAAGTTTCCTGCAGGTTAACTTCATCGCTGCGTTTGCGGGAGCCGAGGTAGTAGTACAGTTCCTGTTCGAGCACATGTTGCTCGCGCAAAAACACGCTGTTGCGATATGGCGATTCTTTTTGCCGTTTGCGGGCCGCTTCCATGGTCATTTTAAACGGCTTCTCGAGTTGCCGCGTGCGGTACACTTTCAACAAAACCGTCTGGATATGGACCTCGTCTTTGCGCAGTTCGGTAAAGGCGAGGTAATCTTCGATGGCTTTCAGCAAAAAATACATGACCTGCCGCATTCGGGCGTCGTCAAAATCTTCCTGAGGGAAAACAGCCTGCCACACTTGTTCCTTGTCAACCGATTCGATGGCGTCGGACGATTTTCTGACGAGGTAATCAAACAGCGCGACAACGTCCTGGCGCAGGTTGTGGGCAGGCGACTGCAGCCACTTGTGAATCTCGCGCACTTCCTTTTTGTTCAGGGAGCGAATGATTTCGACCAGAACACTTTTTTGCATACCAACAATATATTATCTTTTCAACAAAATGCCAGGCAACCGAAAAACTCTGTACGGCGTCTTTTATTGTTTAATAGGTTGATTATCAATATTAAATTTAAATAAAGGTTTGGCTTTGTCTGTTCAAAGAGCCGATAATACCGGTCAAAAATAACTCAACAAATGCAATTTTTTGTCTTTTTCCGCGCAATTCCTGTCCCGCACTTTTGTAACGTCTTAGAAAACTTACAGCGGTTCCTAATCCAACCCGTATTCATGAACAGATATTTTGTCCTCCTTTTCTTGTTGCTCAGTTCTGCCGGTCTGCTGACCGCGCAAGGCTGGGAACGCACATATGGCGGCGGAGGCCAGGATGTCGCCAAAGGACTGGCTATCACCCCCGATGGCGGTTATATCATGGCGGGATATTACGGTTCCACAACCCGCGTTTACCTGATCAAGACTGACGCCGATGGCGACCTGCAATGGACCAAAACCATTCAGGCGGTGCAGGCTTCCGGCAATGCCGTACTGGTGACGCAGGATGGCGGCTATGCCGTTGCCGGTTTTATCGATCAGGGCAATGGCAACCAGCGCGATATTTACCTGCTTAAAACGGATGCCAACGGCAACGTGCTCTGGTCCAAAACCTTCGGTAACACCAAAAACGACGAAGGCGCCTCCATTCTTCAGCTGGCCGACGGCAGCCTCGTGATTTCCGGTTTCCAAACCGACCCCACCACCAGCCGCGAACGCGGATTCGTTGCCCGGGTGAGCGCCAGTGGCGCCAATATGTGGGTCAAAATCCTCGGTTCGGGTACTCAATTGGTAAAAAGCAATGGCGTAACCATCGCTCCCGACGGCGATCTGGTGCTCACCGGCGAAATTCGCCAAAGCATCTCCGAAACCAAAGATATCTATGTCGCCCGCCTGTCCGCATTCAATGGCGCGGTAATTTGGGAAAATACCTACGGCCTCTTCGATCTGGGTGGCGGTACGGCTGCCGACGACTTCGGCCGCTCCATCGTAGCCGCCAAAAACGGCGGTTTCGTTATCGCAGGCTTTACCAATTCCATCCTGGGCGGCGGCGGCCTGCTCATGAAAATCGATGAAGACGGCGGCGATGCTGCACTCTGGTACAAAACCTTCCCCGCCACAGATTTCCGCAGCGTGGTCAACGATAAAAGCGAAGGCTTCTTCATCACGGGCAGCCGCGACGTGACCATCCTCAACGGCGAACTGTACATCCTGCATACCAACGCCGACGGCGACAAAGTGTGCGATATTTCAGTCGGTAAAGGCGGCCCCGATATCGGTTTTGCAATTGTTGCCACACCCGACGGCGGCGCAGCAGCTGCCGGTTCGAGCCAGCCCGGCGTTACGACCTTCGAAGAAAACCCCTACCTGGCCAAAGTCGATCAGAATTGCAAGGTATTCACCAGCTACCTGAAAGGCAACGTCTTCCAGGACTTCAACAACAACTGCGCCTTCAACCCCGGAGAGTCGCCGCTGAGAGGCTGGCTGGTAAAAGTTTCCAGTGCCGATTTCGTGCGCTATGCAGCAGCCGATGAAAACGGAAACTTCCTGCTGCTCGTCGATACCGGCTCCTACGACCTGCAACTCATCACCCCGAACACTTACTGGGGGACCTGCGTCGACGCCGTGCCGGTCGATGTGTTCAACTTCTACGATACCGTGGAAGTAGAGGTGCCTGTTTACTCGCAGTTCTCCTGCCCCCGCAACGAGGTCGATATTGCAACGCCTTTGCTGCGCAACTGTGCCGATAACGTGTACACCGTTCGCTACTGCAATACCGGTACCATACCCTCGCTGAATACCAAGGTCCGCGTTGTGGTCGATCCCGATCTTACAGTTGTCAACAGCTCGATTAGCTATACCCAGGATCAGGATACCCTGACTTTCAACATCGGTACCCTGAACAACGGCGATTGCGGCAATTTTACGATCACCGCATTCCTCGATTGCGACGCAACGGTCGGGCTGGCGCATTGCATGACGGCGCATATCGTACCCGATTCGTTCTGCGACGTGAATCCCAACTGGGACAAAGCGATCATTCAGGCGCTTGGCAATTGTGAAAATGACACCGTAAAACTGAGTATCAAAAACAGTGGCACCGGCGTCTATAACAACCCGGCCAGCCTCGATTACGTCATCATCGAAGATGTTATTCTGATTGTCGGACCTTCTTCGACCGAGTTTGAAAACATCACCAGCCTGATGCCCGGCGAAACCCGCGAGGTGTTCAACCACGAGGCCGATGGCAAAACCTACCGTGTCATCGCAGAACAAAGCGAGTTTTACCCCGCACTGAGTTATCCCACCGCGGCCGTTGAAGGCTGTATCTCCGATACGTCTCAAAATCCGATTTCCGTCGGGTTCTACACCATGTTCCCCAATGCCGATGGCGAGGCTTTTATCGCCACCGACTGCCAGGAAAGCGTGGCATCCGACTTTAATCCGCCGACTTTCTTTAAGAGAGGTCATCCCAAGGGCTATGACGTGCCCCAGTACGTCGATCCAACAACCGATTTGCAGTATTTAATCCGATTCCAAAACACCGGTACCGATACCGTGCATCAGGTCATCATTCGCGACACCCTGTCGGAATGGCTCGACCCGGCTACGGTCTTGCCCGGCACGTCCAGCCATCCGTACACGTTTGACCTGTATGGCAACGGCATCGTGCAATTTACCATCCCAAACCTTAATCTCACTCCTGGTAGCAGCGGCAGTGAAGGCTACGTAAAATTCCGCGTATCTCAACGACCGAACCTTTCCTGCGGCACGCAGATCTTTAACACCGCTGCTATCACCTTCGATTTCGATGCGCCTGTTCTGACGAACGAGGTTTTCCATACGGTGTGCCCCGACTCGCTGTTCCTGCCGGTCGTTGCCACGCAGAATATTGATTATCCCGGCGCCAACGTAAAGGTTTATCCCAATCCTTTCAGCCAAAGCGCCACTTTTGAAATAACCGGCGTAAAAGCAAAAGACTACCGTCTGGAGCTGTACGACGCCCAGGGCCGATTAGTTTTTAATCAATTTTATTCGCATTCCACATTCCAATTGTTCCGACCTCAGCTTCCTCCGGGAGCATTCTACTACCGGCTTGCCGCCGACGGCAGGCCGGTAGCTTCCGGGAAAATCATCAATGCCTCCGGCCTGTAAAGCAGCGCCGGCCATCCCAACCGATTTACGATTACCAGTCCCCAGTGCCATCCCGATTCCCGATTTCAACATTCATGGCATAAAGAAGAAAGCCTCGGCAAACGCGCGCGAGGCTTTTTCTTTAGCGCCGACCTCCAGGTCGGCGCTAAAGTCGGCGCTAAAGCCCGGCTACACAGACGTATTTCACTTCCAGAAATTCCTCGATCCCGTATTTCGAACCTTCGCGGCCAATTCCGCTTTCTTTCATGCCGCCAAATGGCGCAATGGCTGTACCAAGAATCCCCGTATTGACACCGACCATGCCGTAATCGAGCGCATCGGCTACACGGAACACACGGCCTACGTCGCGGCCGTAGAAATAAGCTGCGAGCCCATAGGGTGTGTCGTTGGCCAGGGCAACTACTTCCGCTTCGGTGTCGAAACGGATGACCGGCGCGACCGGACCGAATATTTCTTCCTGCATGATGTCCATGCCCGGCTCGACGCCGGCCAGCACGGTCGGTTCGTAAAACGTACCTTCCAGGGCACTGCCTCCCGTGCGTATTTCGGCGCCTTTTTCGTGTGCGTCGCGAACTAGGCGTTCCACTTTTTCAAGCGCTTCGCGGTTGATCAACGGACCGATACTGACCCCGTGTTCGGTACCTGGGCCGACTTTTTGCTTTTGCACGGCAGCCGTGAATTTTTCCAAAAAAGCGTCATAAATGCCATTTTGCACAAAAATCCGGTTGGCACACACACAGGTTTGTCCGGCATTTCGGTATTTGGATGTGATGGCGCCATCGACGGCAGCATCGAGATCGGCATCATCGAAGACGATGAATGGCGCGTTGCCGCCGAGTTCCAGCGATATTTTTTTGACGGTGTCGGCGCATTGACGCATGAGCAGCTTGCCCACTTCGGTGCTGCCGGTAAAGGAAAATTTGCGCACCAGCGGGTTGCCGGTCAGTTCCCGACCGATTGCCGGGGCGTCCGTGCCGGCAACGATATTGATCACACCGGGCGGAAAACCTGCGCGATGAGCCAGTTCGGCCAGGGCCAGGGCGCAAAGCGGGGTCTCCTCCGAAGGTTTGACTACTACCGTACAGCCGGCAGCCAGGGCCGGCGCCACTTTACGGGTGATCATGGCAATGGGGAAATTCCATGGCGTGATGGCTGCTGATACGCCGACGGGTTGCTTCTGTACCAGCACCCGCAGATTGGGTGCATGAGCCGGAATGATATCGCCGTACACCCGCTGGCCCTCCGCGGCAAACCACTCGATAAAGGAAGCGCCGTAGCGCACTTCACCGCGCGATTCGGCCAGAGGTTTGCCTTGTTCGAGGGTCATGAGCAGGGCAAGGTCTTCGGCATGTTCGATCATGAGATCGTTCCAGCGGCGAAGCAAGGCGCCGCGCTGGGCAGCGGTTTTGGCACGCCAGCCCGACATGGCTTTGTCGGCCGCTTCGATGGCACGGCGGGTTTCGGCAACAGAACAGTCGGCTACCCGAACAAGCAAATCGCCGGTAGCGGGGTTGGTTACGTCAAAAACGCGACCGGAATCGGCGTCGATCCAGGCGCCGTCGAGGTAGGCCTGGTGACGAAGGAGCGTGGAATCTTTCAGAAAGGACATGCTGCAAAGAAACGGGCTTTGCTGCAATTGAGGGCCAGCTCGGTAAGGACAAAACGCGGATGTTTTGAACAGCAACCGACCAGGGCGGGTAAAATATTACAGCCGTTCGGGTTGCAATTTTAATTTCAAGGCGCTTCTGAATACTTTCGTGCCTGTCGAACTATTGCTGATTGTCATGGCAAAAACCAAACCTGTCCGCCCGTCCGAATCCAGGCCTGTCCCCCCGGCCAATACCCGTAAATCTGCCACCGCCCAACCGGGCCCCGGCGGCTTGTGGGCGATATGGATACCCGCGATTCTGTTGCTGGTCTATTTCGCCTATCAACCTGCGTTGCAAAACGATTTTGTCAACTGGGACGACCCGACCTACGTCACGGAAAATCCCTTGCTGCTGCGCCCCACGCCCGAAAACAAAGCTGCACTGTGGAGCCAGCCTGTTTCGCTCAATTACCACCCGCTCACGATGCTGAGCCTGGCCTGGAACATGGATCCGGCAAAGCCGAAAGCCCGTCCTTTTATCGCTACCAATATTTTCCTGCACGTGTGCAACACGGCGCTGGTGTTTCTCTTCGCCTATTTTTTGAGCCGCCGGAAGTTGCTGGTTGCCATTTTTACGGCCCTGCTTTTTGGCATACACCCGATGCATGTCGAATCGGTTGCCTGGGTGTCGGAACGCAAAGACGTGTTGTACACGCTCTTTTTTATGGCCGCGCTGCTGAGTTATCTGCGGTATGTGCGACGCGGAGGATGGGGCTGGCTGGCGGCGACTTTGGGCCTTTTTGTCCTGTCCTGTTTGTCGAAAGCCATGGCTGTGTCGTTGCCGCTCGTGTTGCTGCTGATTGATTTTTACGAAGGGCGGCTGTGGCAGGAAGGAAAAATAGTTTGGCGGGCTGTGCTGGAAAAAATTCCTTTTCTGGTGATTTCCCTCTTATTCGGGGTCAAGGCCGTGGAAATTCAATCGGCCGGAGCAATTGGCGATTTTCAGGCGTTCAGTTTGATACAACGGATTGCCATCGCTTCCTATGGCTTTTTATTCTACCTGTACAAGCTGTTCGTGCCGCCGCCGATGGTCACTTTTTACGCCTACCCGGAAGGCGCTCTGCAAGGTAATTTTCCTGCATATTATTTCGCACTGCCGCTGCTCGCGCTTGCCGTAGTGGGTTTGAGTTTCGCCGCTTTGAAAAAAAACCGTGTGTATCTTTTCGGTATTGGTTTTTATGCCCTCACGGTGGCTCTGGTATTGCAGTTCGTATCGGTCGGTATGGTGATCGCAGCCGATCGCTATACTTACCTGCCTTACGTGGGCCTTTCGTTCATACTGGCCTGGTTGATCGACGGCGTCTGGGCTCAAAAGGAAGGCCGCGCTGCCGCGTTCCGTTTGCCTGTCATGGGTGCGGCAGTTGTGTTTTGCGGCCTCATGTTTTACCTCACCCGCCAGCAGGTAAAGGTGTGGAAAGACAGTGAAACGCTCTGGACGCACGTCATGAAACATTTCCCGAATACGGCCGAAGCATACAAAAACCGCGGCAATCACCGCGGCAAAACGGGCAACCTGGAAGGCGCCCTCGGCGACCTGCAGCAAGCTGATGCCCTGGGTTCGCACGCTGTTGGGGTGTACACAGGGCTGGGCAATTGTTATGGCTCCAAAGGGCAGTACGACAAAGCCCTGGAAGCCTATAACAAAGGCCTGCAATTCCACGCCGACGAAGGCGAGCTGTACTACAACCGGGGAGTCACGTATGAGAAAATGAAAAACTACCCCGCCGCGCTGGAAGATTTCAACAAGGCGCTGACTATGATGCCCGAGCGCTCCACGCACATCAGAGGGGCCAGGGCATACATCCATATGTCATTGGGCAACTACACCGAGGCCATAGCCGATTACGATGCCGTGATCGCTGCAACCGGCGGAGATGCCAATGCTTTCCAGAACCGCGGCGTGTGCAAATTCAACCTCAAAGACCGCAATGGCGCGCTCGACGACCTCCGTAAAGCCGCTCAACTGGCCCCGCAAGACCCGCAAATTCAAAAAAACATCAACGCTATCCAAAACGGCGGTTAATCCCAACGGCCAGGCATTCTGCCGACGGTTAGGAATTACCCGGTTTTTATAAAAAAGTACAACCATGAAACAGAAACTCCGCATGGGAATGGTCGGCGGCGGCCTCGGCGCTTTTATCGGCGCCGTGCACCGTATGGCGGCGGCGCTCGACGGCGAAATCGAACTGGTCTGCGGCGCCTTCAGCAGCGACCCTGAAAAATCGCGTGCCTCCGGCGCAGCATTGGGACTGCCGGCCGACCGTTGCTACGGCACTTTCGAAGAAATGATCCGCCGCGAAAAACGCCTGCGCCCCGATCGACGGATGCAGTTCGTCAGTATCGTGACGCCCAACCACGTCCATTTCGCTCCGGCTAAAATGGCGCTTGAAAACGGGTTTGCGGTTATTTGCGACAAACCCCTGGCTTTCAACCTGAAAGAAGCGCTTGCGCTCGAAAAAATCGTGCAAAAAACAGGTCAGCTTTTTGCGTTGACCCATAATTACACCGGCTATCCGATGGTCAAACAGGCCCGCCAGATGATCCGCCACGGCGAACTCGGCGCCCTGCGCAAGATCGTTGTCGAATACCCGCAGGGCTGGCTCAGCACCCCGCTCGAAAGCTCGGGCCAGAAGCAGGCAGCCTGGCGCACCGACCCGGCCCGTTCGGGCATCGCCGGCGCCATGGGCGATATCGGTACCCATGCCGAAAACCTGGCCGAGTACGTCACCGGACAGCACATTACCGAGCTTTGCGCCGACATCAGCACGTTCGTGCCAGGCCGCGCACTCGACGACGACGGCAATGTACTCCTGCATTTTTCCGGCGGCGCAAAAGGCATTCTGCACGCCAGCCAGATCAGTGCAGGAGAGGAAAACAACCTCAACATCAGGGTGTATGGCGAAAAAGGGGGCCTCGAATGGCGCCAGATGGAACCCAACACCTTGCTCGTCAAATGGCTCGACCGGCCAACCCAGGTGTATCGCACCGGCGTGGGCAACCTGTACCCCGAGGCGCAGGCGCATACGCGTATTCCTGCCGGTCATCCGGAAGGATACCTCGAAGCTTTTGCCAACATCTACCGCAATTTTGCCCTTTGCCTGCGTGCCCGCCTTGAAGGCCACGACCCCGACCCCGTTTACGCCGATTTTCCGGGTGTGCACGACGGCGTGCGTGGTATGCGCTTTATTGAAAAAGTGATTGCCAGCGGAAAGAGCAATAAAAAGTGGGTGGAGATGTAGGCTTGCGGGCTCAATTGCCGGCCTCCGGCAGGAAAGACAGGTCGATGAAATAATTTTTGGGATTGCGCGGATCGATCAGCACAGTAAGCGCAGGACCCGAAATGTAGTCTGTCGGGTCGAACCAAACCGGATCGCTCTCGAACGTAAATACCTTTTTGCTCAGCGGGTCCTGCCACTGACAACGGATGACGAAGGGCGAAACGCCGTTCAGTTTTACCCCCTCATTGCGGCTTGCCTCGATCAGGGAAGCCTGCACGGGTGTGCCGTTGGTGCGCAACCATTCGCGCCGCTGCTTTTTAACCACCTGCCAGCCGATACCCCCCCAGCCGATACCGCCGAAAATGAGGAAAAAGCCCCCGAACAAAGCCGGTAAAAACCAGCGGTCGAAGCCGTCTGCCGTTGCCCGGCCGGGTTGTTTGGGGTCATACCAGATCGTCACGGTTTCGCCGATGCGATAGGCAGGCGGGCTGGTGGCAACCTTGCTGACAAAACGCTCCTTGCCGCCCCATTCGGTATTGTATTCGATGACCGCATTGGCGGAGCTGCCGTTGTACACGAGGTCGATCACCCGTCCTTCGGCCCGGGCGCCGTGGGCGATCAATTCGTCGCTGCTGCGCCAGATGACGACCCCGACGATGCCCAGAATTGTTCCGACAGTGGCAAAAATGCCGAAGAAAAAGAACCAGAAGTTGTTTTTGATCCAGGCGCCCATAAGCGTTCAGCGTTGTTCTAGTTGGTCAAAAAAACGAAGCAGCGCCTCGCGGTTACGGGCTTTTTTGATAAAATCGGGAAGCCTGCTCAGCAAGGAGCTGTTTTTTCGAATGGAGTTGCGCGGCAGGATACCGCGTTCGCGGAGTTTGGCGCCTACGTAGCGGCGCAGGTAATCGAGGTGTTCGTTGTTGAGCGCCCAGCACAGTTGCCCCTGAAATTCAGCCTGCAGCCACAGCGGAAGGCCGTAAACCGGGTCGGTGACCAGTCCATCATGGCGCGGCAGGCGGGAGGCCTGGGCGCGGTACTCGCGTTCGTCGCCGCATTCGTCGCAGCGCAGGGAAAGTTTGGGGCGCAGGTGCCCGGTTTCCACACTTTTCAGGGCGTGCGCTCCGCATACGGTGCAACGCCTGCTCACGGTGAGGCGCCACGCCCCGTACCAGCGGCCGGGCATTTCGGTGTGGTGACAGCCGGTACACAGCAGGCGCTGGTCGCCCTGCCGGACGATGGCCCGCGCCGCGCAATGCGGGCATTGAACCAAAAAATGGGTGCTGAAGTCGCCGAGCGTATGGCCCGCATCGGCAAAGCGGGGTTCAGGAGACATGTCGGGTGTTTTTCAGACCTTCAAAGGTCGCTGCCATTTGGCAAAATTTTATCATCGGCAGCCCTACCTTTACCCGCTTTTAATAAACAACGACCAACGATGTTTTCCCTGCTCAGCCGCCTTATCCTCCGGCTTTGGGGGTGGCGCATTACCGGCCGCTACCCGTTCGAGGAGCCCAAGGTCATCATAGCCGTGGCGCCGCACACGTCCAACTGGGATTTTCCTGTGGGCGTAATGGTCAAAAGCGCCATTCGCCTCCCGGCCAACTATCTGGGCAAACACACCCTTTTCCGGCCGCCTTTCGGCGTGATTTTTCGCTGGCTGGGCGGTATTCCCGTTGACCGCAGCAAACCCGGCAGCAACTTTGTCGCTGCCACCGCGGAGGCATTCCAGCGCGAAAAACGCATGCACCTGGTGATTGCTCCCGAAGGCACCCGCAAAAAAGTGGATCGCTTTAAAACCGGGTTTTACCACATTGCCCGGCTCGCAAACGTGCCGATCTGCCTTTGTACGTTCAACTGGGCCACGAAGGAAGTACATTTCGACCCGCAGCTGTTCCGGCCTACCGGCGACGAAGAGAAAGACCTGCAATGGCTGTGGAATTATTTTAAAGACATACCCGGCGCCAACCCGGAACAGGGTGTGTTGTGAGTGATGAGTGAGGATGAAAGAATAATGCACCCTGTCACATTTTCACCCCGAAGGGTTTGATAAACCTCATAAACCTCATAAACCTCATAAACTCAATAACCAACTTCGTGCTGAAGTCTATCTGACGCGAAGTACATGTGAATGATGTATAGTCCTTTAAAAGAAAAATCCTTTCGCCTGGCTGTGAGAGTTGTCAGGCTGTATCAATACCTTGTTGAAACGAAAAAAGAAGCTGTGCAGAGCCGGCAACTGCTTCGTTGCGGCACGAATCCGGGAGCCATGATCCGGGAAGCTAATAATGCTGAAAGCGGACATGATTTGATCCATCAATTAAGTATTGCGCAGAAAGAATTGGGAGAAACCCAATATTGGCTGGAACTGCTCTATTCTACGGGCTATTTGACCCAGCAGGCGTTCGATTCAATGATTTCCGATACGGAAGACATCATGAAAATCCTCAGAAGTTCCATCAAATCCAAACGGAGCAAACTCAACCACAAATAACTCCTCACTCATCACTTCTCACTCATCACAAACAAATTGGGTATCAAAGTATTTGCTCCCGCAAGCATTGGCAACATCGGTGTGGGATTCGACATTCTGGGAATGGCACTGGAGCGCCCGGGCGACGAGGTGATCGCGCGAAAAAGCGACACGCCCGGCCTTCGCATCACCAAAATTACCGGCGCCGGCGGCAAATTGCCGTACGAACCCGATCGCAATACTGCCGGCGTCGCCGCACTGGCCCTGCTCGAACACCTGGGCGAGCAAGGGCGCGGCATCGAACTGGAAGTACATAAAAAAATGCCTTCGGGCAGCGGCCTCGGCAGCAGCGCGGCCAGCGCCGCGGCTGCTGTGCTGGCGGTCAGCGAATTGCTCCGCACGGGCTTGAGCAAACGCGAACTGCTGCCCTTTGCCTGCGCGGGTGAGGCGATGGCTTCGGGCGCCTATTTTGCCGACAATGTAGCGCCTTCGCTCATCGGCGGTATCGTGCTCGTGCGCGACAACCCCACACTCGACGTGCACCGCCTGCACGTACCGCGCGGGCTGCACGCAGCAGTGGTTTATCCGCATCTGGAAGTGCTGACCAAATCGGCGCGCGCCTTGCTCAAACCCGAGGTGCCGCTGGCCGATTTTGTGCGCCAAAGCGCCAACCTGGGCGCATTTGTAGTCGCCTTGTACAATAGCGACATTGCCCTGCTCGGCCGCTGCCTGCGCGACGATGTCATCGAGCCCCAACGGGCGCAGCTCATACCAGGTTTTTACGACGTGAAGGCGGCCGCCCTGGGCGTGCAGGGTGTACTCGGCTGCAGCATTTCCGGCTCGGGCCCCTCGGTATTCGCACTGGCTGCCAACAGCCTCGCAGCGGAAGAGGCCGGACGCGTGATGCAGGCCGTTTTCAGCGCACAAAAGATGGAAAGCGAAGTGTTTCTGTCGGCTGTCAATCAGGAGGGCGCTGTGATCTGCTGAGCTGCTGCTAGTTTTTGATGTAGGCTATGCGGGCATTGCGGTATTGCTCTTCTGTCAACAATTTTTTCATGTTTTGCACGGTTTGTACTGGTCCCGAATCGGCGGCCAGGCTGACCGTCCAGTCGGGCAGCATGCCGCCCGGATCGGTGTTGAGCCAGTATTCGGCCTGCACCACGTTGTTCCCAACAGGTACCAGCGTCCAGCGTACAAAAGCCTTTCGCACCCGCACAAAACCGCTGTATTCCGGCAGTTGATCGGGCGCGGCGCTCGATTGTAGCGTGACGATGCGGGTCTTGGGGTCTTGGCTAATGACGGCGTGCATGATAACATCCCTGTCGCTCAACGGCCAGGGGAAGTCGAATTGCTGGTAAAAGAAAAATTCGTTGTCGCTGACGCGTTTGACCAGGCGGGTGTTTTTCACCTTGTAGCCCCAGCGCGGATATTCCGGCACATTGTTGAAAAGAGCCACCAGGGAGGAAAGACTGCAGGAAAATTGTGTCAGGAGTTTGAGCTCCTGACCGGAGGAAGAGCTGCGCTGATACACCTTTACACCGTCGGTTTCGTGTCTGAAGTTCCAGTCCTGTGCGGAAAGCGGCGTTGAAAGGATGCAGGCCAGAAGGGACAGGATGGCCAGCGTGTGGCGGGTAGTTTTTGTCATGGCATTGCGGGTTGGTGAACAGATGTTTTTTTGGAAGCAGGTTGGCTGAAAAAGGTTGCAGGCGAAACAAATTTATACGGAAATCTGTCGAAAAAGCCAGCTCTTTTTTGCCGATTGTGATTTACAATCCACTCGCGTTACCTTGCCTCAGGATTCCTTTTCCGTTTTTCCTATGCGTTTACTCCTGATATGTTTCGCCATGTTTCCGGTACTGCTCTCCTGTCAGTCCGATATGATTCATGTGATTCCCCGCCCTGTTTCCGTCGAAGCGGCCGACGGCTTTTTTACCCTTACCGCCAAAACCCAGGTTTTCTACCCTGACGACGAGCCGGATTGGGCGATTGCTGCCCAGGCCTGGACCGAGCTGGTGAAATCGGGGACAGGCCTGGCGCTCAAAACCAAAACCTACCACGCCACCCTCCGCCAAACCGACAACCAGGCGGTTTATTTTCTGCCCGATGCATCCATTTCCGGCGCAGAGGCGTACCGGCTGGAAGTGCACCAGCGCAGCATCGTCATCAGGGCGCAATCTGCGGCGGGCGCTTTTTATGCCGTACAAACCCTGCGGCAACTGTTCCCGCCCGAATTCAACCGCCTGTCGCCATCCGGTGGCAGCACTGCCTGGACGGCTCCCTGCTGCACCATCGCCGATGCGCCCCGGTTTGCGTACCGGGGTTTGCACCTCGACGTCGGCCGGCATTTTTTCCCGGTTGACTACGTCAAACGCTATATCGATCTGATGGCTTTTCACAAGGTCAACGTCTTCCACTGGCACCTTACCGATGACCAGGGCTGGCGCATCGAGATCAAAAAATACCCCAAACTCAACACGGTCGCCGTGTGTCGCGACTCCACCCTCATTGGTCACAATGCCGACCAGCCACGGCGCTTCGACGGCAAACCCTACTGCGGTTTTTATACCCAGGAGGAGATCAAAGAGGTGGTGGCCTATGCCCGCGAGCGTTTTATCACCATCGTGCCCGAAATCGAAATGCCCGGGCATGCCCTCGCGGCGTTGTCGGCTTACCCCGAACTGGGCTGCACTGGCGGTCCGTACAAGGCTGCCGGGAGCTGGGGCGTATTCGAAGATGTATTTTGTGCGGGCAATGACGAGACGTTTCGCTTTGTCGAAGAGGTGCTCGCCGAGGTTTGCGCGCTTTTCCCCGGTCCCTACGTGCACGTAGGCGGCGACGAATGCCCCAAAACCCGCTGGAAAAATTGTCCGAAATGTCAGGCCCGAATGAAAGCGGAAGGCCTGAAAGACGAACACGAACTGCAGAGCTATTTTATCCGCCGGGCGGAAAACATCCTGGCTGCACACGGCAAAAAACTCATCGGCTGGGACGAAATACTCGAGGGCGGTCTGGCGCCCAGCGCTACCGTGATGAGCTGGCGCGGCACGGAGGGCGGTATTGCGGCGGCGCGCGAACACCACGACGTGATCATGACCCCCACGTCCAACTGTTACCTCGACTATTACCAGAGTAAAAATGTGGATAACGAACCCCTGGCTATCGGCGGCTATTTGCCGATCGAACAGGTGTATGCCTACGAACCCGTGCCCGACGAGCTCACGCCGGAAGAAACCCGATACATCCTCGGCGTACAAGCCAACGTCTGGACGGAATACATCGACACGCCCGACTACCTCGAATATATGGTTTACCCCCGGATGTGCGCCATGAGCGAAGTGCAATGGACGGCCAAAACGCAGCGCGACTGGCCCGATTTTGCCCGCCGCCTGAGTGACCATCTGGTACGGCTCGACGCCATGAAGGTGCATTACGCAAAAAGCATTTATGATGTAGAAGGCGTTTTTTCACAAGGAACGCTCACCCTGCGCTGCAACGACCCCGCACTGGTCATCCGCTACACCACCGACGGCAGCGAGCCTTCCGGGCAATCGGCAGCCTATTTTGCCCCGCTGGTCCTCAACCGCAGCGCGACCGTCAAGGCGGCTGCTTTCCGGCAGAAACAGCAGGTCGGCAACACGTTTTCGGCGCAATGCCTCGTCCACAAAGCCCTGGGCCGCCCCTACACCATGAGCGGCCGGCCGGAGAAATACAGCGGCGGCGATCCGATGGCGCTGACCAACGGCACGCTCGGCAGTTTGCGCAGCTGGAAAAACTGGGTAGGCCTGGTCAACAAAGACCTCGACCCTGTGATCGATTTGGGCGCTGTTCAGTCTTTTGAAAAGGTGACCGTCCATTTTCTAAACAACAAGCCATCGCATATTTACCCGCCCCTGCGTATGGAAGTGCTGGTGTCTGACGACGGCCTGCAGTTTCGCTCTGTGGCCCGACAGGAAATTCGGGGCGATGCGCTCCCGGGCAGAAGCCTTGAAACGGTGCTGTTGCCTGCTCCCGGCGCCAAGGCGCGTTATGTCAAGATTGTCGCAACGACACAGGGACTGATTCCGACCGGACAACCCGGCGAAGGCAACGGCGCCTGGCTATTTCTGGATGAAATTATCATTGAGTAAAAGAATGCGGATCATTGTTTTTATACGGAAGGCAGGACTATTTGCCCTTGAAAAAATATTTCTGCCCTATGAAAAAGACAATTTTATTACTTGCCATAATGCTGTGGATGTTTGGTGAAACGCCGTCTGCAGCAAAGGCCCAAACGGGCGTCGTTGATACCACACAAATGGTATTGGTCAAAACCAGGGACGGAAACCGCTATATGGGCCGTATTCTTTCACAAGACGCTGCCAGTATGGTGCTGCGGACGGATAAAGTGGGTGTCATCACCTTGCCCGCAAATCAGGTGGTTCAGGTAAAAACCATTCGCAGTCAGGAAATCGTGGACGGCCAATACTGGCCCGAAAACCCCCATGCCACCCGCTACCTTTTTGGCCCCAACGGCTATGGCCTGCGCAAGGGAGAAGGCTACTATTCCAACACCTGGATTTTTTTCAACCAGCTGAGTTTTGGTTTTACCGACAACTTCACGGTGGGTGCAGGGGTTATACCGCTCTTCCTGTTTGCCGGCGCGCCGACCCCGATCTGGATCACGCCCAAATTTTCCTTCCCCATAAAAAAAGACCAGGTCAATGTCGGCGTTGGCGGCTTGTTCGCAACCGTGCTGGGAGGAGATGAAGGCGGGTCGTTCGGTATCGCCTACGGCCAGCTGACCCTGGGCTCCCGCGACCGCAATGTTAACATCGGCCTGGGGTACGGCTATGCCGGCAACGACTGGGCCAACACGCCAACCCTCAGTTTCAGCGGCGTGTACAGGGCTGGTAAACGTTTTGCGCTGATCTCCGAAAATTACCTTTTCGATACGGGCAACAGCAACACTATTCTCTTGTCCGGAGGCGGTCGTTATCTTGGCGATCGTTTGGCCATCGACGGCGCCTTTATCATCCCCACACGAACCGAAGGTAGTTTATTTGCTATCCCCTGGCTGGGCATCAGCGTGCCGATCGGGGGCGTGGAATGAGTCCGGTTGGAGGTTGAGCCTGTTTTAAATAATTGACTATGAACCTGTTGTCGTCTCTTGTTGAAGCATGGAACATCAATTGCCGCGTTACGCTGGCCGTACTTGATCACTTGCCCGACGAAGCGCTGGCGGCCACCCTCTCCACCCGTGGCGGGCGCAGGGTGTACGACCAGCTGGCCCACCTGCACAACGTGCGGCTCTCCTGGCTGGAACATCATGCGGGAAAAGCAGCGCTCGGCGACTTGATCCCCCTCATCCGCGACGAACACCCCGACCGCAACCGCCTGCGCGGCGCGCTGGAAGCATCCGGCGCCGCGCAGGCGGCGCTGCTGGCCCGTGCGGTCGAAAACGAAGGGCAGGTCAAAGGGTTTAAACGCGATGTGGTGAGCTGGCTGGGCTATACGATCGCTCATGAAGCCCATCATCGGGGGAATATTTTGCTGACCGCCCGGCAATGCGGATTTAAATTGCCCGACGAACTGAAATGGAATATTTGGGATTGGGGAAAGATTTGAGCGGCGGCGGTTTACATTTACGCCAAACTTCCCGCCTGTGTCTACTGCCAAGTCTGCTGCAACATCTCCCAAAAACGACCCCCGCACCATCACGGGCTGGGCTTTTTTCGACTGGGCCAACAGCGCCTATGCCCTGGTCATTACCGTAGCCATTTTTCCCGGCTACTTTTTGCAGGTTACCAATGATCGCGTGCGTGTGCTGGGCTACGAAATGTCGGACAGCACGCTCTATGCCTGGTCTATTTCGCTGGCCTATCTCGTCATCGCGATGTTGTCGCCGCTGCTTTCGGGTATTGCCGACTACGGCGGTAAAAAGAAGGCTTTTTTGCGCTTTTTTACCCTGCTGGGCTCGCTCGCCTGCATTTCTCTCTTTTTTTTCAAAGGCATGCCGACCCTCTGGGTGGGTGTTTCGGGGTTCATACTGGCGACGATCGGCTTTGCCGGCGGCATCGTTTTTTACAATGCCTTTCTGCCCATCATTGCGACCGAGGACCAGTACGACCGCGTCAGCGCCAAGGGCTTTTCGTATGGCTATCTGGGCAGTGTGATTCTGCTGGTGGCCAACCTGATCGTTATTTCGAACTATAAAATGTTCGGATTCAAGGAAGATTTGCTGGCGGTGCCGACGGCTTTCGTGATGGTGGGTCTGTGGTGGATCGGTTTTGCCCAGATTCCACTCAATATTTTGCCAGAAGACAAAACCCGGCAGGCGAATGTCAACCTGTTTACCAAAGGCTACGAAGAGATTCGGAAAGTCTGGCGTGTGGTGCGCCGCGACCGCAACACCCTGGCTTTCCTGACCGCCTTTTTCTTTTACAATGCGGGTGTGAATGCTGTGCTGTTTCTGGCTTCCGTTTTTGCCGAAAAAGTGCTGCATTTCACCACGAAAGGGCTCATTTTGCTGGTCTTGATCCTTCAAATCGTGGCGATGTTAGGCGCCTGGCTGTCCACCAAGGTGTCGGACCGCAAAGGCAACAAGTTTTCGCTCATGATCCAGCTGGTAATCTGGACGGCCATCTGCGCTACCGGCTACTGGATCACTTCCGGGCTTGAATTTTACTTTCTCGCGGCCGGCGTGGGGCTGGTGATGGGCGGTATTCAGGCCCTGTCGCGCAGCACCTATGCCAAATTGCTGCCCGAAAACACCCCCGACACCGCGTCCTATTTCAGCTTTTACGACGTGATGGACAAGGTATCGACCGTGGCCGGCACGTTCGTATTCGGGTTCGTGGAGCAGATCGTCCGGAGCTCGGGCATTTTTCCGCTGGAACAGGAGTCGGACGCCATGCGATTCAGCGTACTGGCGCTGGCTATCTTTTTTATAGTGAGTTTATTCGTAATGACAGCGGTAAGGGTGCAGCGTATGACGGTGCACGAGTGACCGCTGTACGCGATTTTGTCAAATCAATGCGTCGATTGACATGGATTTCACGCGGCTTTTCGATCTGCTGGACTACCAAATGCAGCGCTACCCGCAAAAGGTGGCGCTGACAGGTTTTGAAAATGAGGAATGGCGCAGCTGGTCCACCGCGCAAGCCATTCGCGACCGCGACCAGTTCAGCGCCATTTTGCTCAAAATGGGCCTTCGCCCGGAAGATCGCATTGGCATCATGATTCAGCGCAACAGTCCGCACTGGATCATGGCAGATGCCGCCATCATGCAACTGGGCATGATCTCCGTGCCGATCCATGCCGGCGCCCGCATCGACGAGGTGGATTATATCATCAACGATGCGGAACTGAACGCCTGCATCGTCGGCGATGAAGATTTGTTGAGAAAACTGCGGAAAGCGGGCCCGTTCAAAGGAAAAATCATAGGCATCGAGATGATGGAAGGGGCGCCTTACTGGCACAATCTAATGTTTCCCCTCAGTCCGTCGGACGCGGCAAAAATCAGCGCCCTGCGCGACGCCATCGATCCCGGGAAGCTGGCGACGATCATTTATACCTCGGGTTCGACCGGTTTCCCAAAGGGCGTGATGTTGTCGCATGCCAATATCGTCAGCAATGTAAAAGCCGTGCTGGCCATCGTACCGGTGCATCCCGGCTCGCAGGTGTTGAGCTTTTTGCCCATCAGCCACATATTCGAGCGCATGGTTACCCTGGTGTACGTGGCGGCCGGCGCGTCGATCTGGTTTGCCGGCGCTTCCGATGACCTGCCGGCTACCTTCAAAGCCGTGCGGCCGCAATTTTTTACAGCCGTCCCGCGCATTTTGGAACGGGCTTTCGACACGCTGCTGGATCAGCGCAACAAACTGGGGCTTTTTGGAAAAAAAGTATTCGATTGGGCCGTGGCCCTGGGCGAGCGTTTTCCTGTTGCCGGCAGGCTCAATATGATGCCGCTTTCTTACAGGTTGCAACTTTTGGTTGCCAACTGGCTGGTGTTCCGCCACTGGCGGGATGCCCTGGGCGGCCGGGTGGAGGCCATTGCCGTAGGCGCTGCCGCGCTGCAACCTCGGCTGGCGCGACTTTTTTCCGCCGCGGGCATCGATGTGCGGGAGGGGTACGGACTCACCGAGACCAGCCCGGTCGTCTCGTTCAACCGTTTCGAACCGGGCGGCGTGCAATTGGGCACAGTGGGAATTCCGGCGCCAGGTGTGGAGGTCAGGATTATGGGCGCCAATGAATCCGGCGTGGGCGAAATCGAGGTACGGGGCCCTAATGTGATGATGGGCTACTGGAATCTGCCCGAAGACACCGCCGAACGCTTTACCGCCGACGGCTGGTTCAAAACCGGCGACCTGGGCCAGATCGTTCACAAGCGTTTTTTGCAGATCACCGGCCGGCTGAGCGAGGTGTTTAAAACCAGCGGCGGAAAGTTTGTCGCCCCGGCTTTCGTCGAGCAACAATTGCTGACTTCGCCCTACATCGACCAGTGCGCTGTGTTCGGCGCCAACCAGCCTTACGTTGCTGCGCTGATTCTACCCGATTTTGTCAAACTGGAAGCTTGGTGCCACGCCAACAAGGTGCACTGGACTGCGCCGGCCTACATGATCCACAATCCAAAGGTGGAAAAACTGTTTCGGCGCGAGATAGACCGGATCAACGAAGAAGCCCTCGCCGCGGTGGAAAAAGTGCGCGCCTTCCGGCTGCTCTCCGACAGCTGGACGACCGAATCGGGCGTGCTTACCACTACGTTAAAACCAAGAAGGGGAGCGCTCTGGGAGCGCTATTCGGTGGAAATCGAGGAGATGTACGGCAATTCTAAAAAATAAACCCCTGTGAGGGTTTAACAGCCGCACAGGGGTGGTATCGAGTGAAAGAGGAGCCGTTTCCCGGGCTGCGCTCAATTTTTGGCCGACATCGGTTCCGACAGTTGCCAGGCGCGGTCGATCAGCCCGGCCAGTTCACGGCGGAACGTGCTGTTGCCTTGTTGGGCAAAGCGGTTGGTGCGTTCCGACAAAACCTTCCAGGAGGCATTGCCTTTGTATTTGGAATTGCGAAGCAGCAGCCCGAATTCGGCGACGGACGCGGCCAGTTCGAAGTTTTCACCCGGGGTCGCGGTGGCTTCGGCGGGCACGGCAAATTCGATCAGCTGGCTGGGGCGGTTGCCTTTAGGTGCCTTGTAGCGCAGTTTGATGGTCGCCAGTTCGTTGCCGGCGAGCGCGGCCGGGGTCGTTGTCCCCGGCGTTTGGTATTTGAGGGGATCGACAGAAGAAACAGGGGTAGCCTGTCCGGCAGGCACGATTTCGTACAGGGCGGTGACGCGGTGGCCGGCGCCGAGTTCGCCAGCGTCTTTGGTGTCGTCGTTGAAATCTTCCTTGTTGAGCAGGCGGTTTTCGTAGCCGATGAGCCGGTATCCGGCGACTTTGGCGGGGTTGAATTCAATTTGAATTTTCACGTCTTTGGCGATGGTAAACAGCGTGCCTCCGAACTCGCTGACCAGCACTTTCCGCGCTTCTTCGATCCGGTCGATGTAGGCGTGGTTGCCGTTGCCTTTGTCGGCCAGGCTTTGCATTTTGCCATCCTGATAATTGCCTTCGCCGAAGCCTAAAACCGTGAGATAAATGCCGCTTTCACGTTCTTTTTCAATCAAATTGACCAGATCGTTTTCCTGGCTCACGCCCACGTTGAAATCGCCGTCGGTGCAAAGGATCACCCGGTTGTTGCCGCCGGGGATGAACTGTTCGCGGGCGGTCTGGTAAGCCAGCTGGATGCCGGCGCCCCCGGCTGTGCTGCCGCCTGCTTTTAATTCGGTCAGCGCCAGTTTGATCGTTTCTTTCTGGTCGCCGGGCGTGGAAGGCAATACGAGACCGGCGGCCCCGGCATACACGACGATGGCCACGCGGTCTTGCGGGCGCAGCTGGTCGGTGAGCAGGTCGAGCGACTCGATCACCAGGGGAAGTTTGTCGGGCGACTCCATGCTGCCCGACACATCGACGAGGAATACCAGGTTGCTGGCGGGCAACTGGCCCGTGTCGATTTTTTGCCCTTGCAGATTCAGGAGCAGCAGTTGGTGCCCGGGTTGCCAGGGGCAGGCTGCCAGTTCGGTATGTACGGCAAAAGGCCGGCCATCGCGCGGTGCATCGTATTGATAATCAAAGTAATTGATCATTTCCTCGATGCGAACGGCATCGGCAGGCGGCAGGCGGCCCGAGTTGATGAAACGCCGCACATTGCTGTACGAGGCCGCATCGACGTCGATGGAAAAAGTCGAGAGCGGATTGCCGGCGACCTCCACAAAAGGATTTTCCATGATAGCATTGTACTGCTCCGTCCCTTGCTCGGGCGGCAGGGTATCGCGCAGGGTTTTAAGGGGCCGGCCTTTTTTGCCCACGGCTCCGCCGGAGGCGTACGAGGGGGCCTGGGGCTCCTCCTTGCGCCCGCCAGAGCGATTGCCTCTGACCTTGCCGCTGCCGCTGGCCGAGGCCGGCCATACGCTGCCGGTGGTGAGCGTCTGGCCGGCGCTGGTCTGGTCTTGCTGGATGAGCGGGACTTTGTACTCCGTAATGACTACCTCACTCAGTACGGTACCTTCGGTCATGGCGGTATTGAGAAAGTTGATCTGGCCGGAGATTACCTGTACCCCGGCAATACGATTAGGCTTATATCCTGTGTAGGCAAACTCGACGTCATAGACGCCAGGGTCGAGTGAAAGGCGATACTCGCCGTTGTAATCGGTGACAGTGCCGCGCACAAGGGTTTCGTTTTGTAACACCTTGACGCTCGCGCCGATGAGCGCTTCACCCTTTTCGTCGCTTACTTTTCCGGTTAAAACAGTGTTTGGATCGGGGGATACAGGGAGGGGGCGGAAGGCTGGCAAGACAAAAAGCAAGCCGGCCAGGAACAGTGCAGTTCGCATGGCGAAGATGTTTGTTTGGTAAAAAAATTGCAGAAAAACCGGATTAGAAAAAGGGAAAAGCAAGCGTTTGGCCCGGCTTAAAAAGCCATCGTATCAAGAGATGCCGAAACGTACTGAATTACACAAGTCGTGGAAAAAATAGTTGAGTGAGACCGTGGAATGTTTAGAACAAGGGCACTCTTCTACTTTTCCCCCTCACTGCACCGCCACTACTCTGGATCGCCAGCGCGCACCGTCCCACAGTTGCACCCAGATGGTTCCGCGCGGCCAGTCGGCCAGGGCGATGGGCCATCGGGAGGCGCCGGCGGGCAGGGTGTCGTACAGCAGCAGCCGGCCCGAGGCGTCGTGTACGCGCAGGGGCAGGGCGGCGGGTGTGGGTGCGTCGAGCAGGAGCCAGACGGCCTCGCGGGCGGGGTTGGGCTGGAGGGTGAAGCCCGATGCCGCGTCGTCGGGGGCCGCCGTGCCGCTGAGGCCCAGTTCGAAGACGGCGGTGTGGAGGCAACCCCGGGCGTCGGTGAGAGTCATGGCGTGCTGGCCGGCGGGCAGCGAGTCGGCCAGGGGCCCCGTGTCGCCGTTGCTCCACGCGATGGCGTAGGGCTGGGCGCCCCCGACGATGTCGTTGAGCAGTATGCTGCCGTTGGGCGTGCCGGGGGAAGCGGGGCTGAGCAAAGCGGAATAGCTCAGACTGTCGGGCTGGCCCAGGGGGACAAACCAGCTGATGGTGCATCCGTAGGCGTCGGTGAGGGCGCCGGCGTACTGGCCGGGCCCGATGGGTTGCAGGGTCGGGGTGGTATCGCCGCTGGCCCATAGCCATTGGAAAGGCGGCACGCCATTGGCGGCTTGTACGCTCAAGGCCCCGTCGGCGGCCCCGTGGCAGCTGATTTCCTGCACGGCGATATCGATGTCCAGGAAGCCCTCGGTACCGACCTCGACGGTACCGGCGGCGGTACAGCCGATGGCGTCGGTGACGGTAAGGGCGTAGACGCCCGGGGGCAGCGGGGTGCGCAGACTGTCGGTAGAGCCGTCGTCCCAGAGAAACTGGAGGGGCGGGTGGGCCTGCGCGACGCTCATGGCCGCGCTGCCGCCGAGGGTGTCGCCGCAGGTCAGGGGTGTGGGGGCGGGCGAGAGGGTGATGGGACTGCCGGCGGGCACCGCCAGGGTGGCGGTGAAGGCCGAGCCGCGCGCGTCGGTGATGGTAAAGGTATAATCGCCGGGGACCAGTCCGTCGGCGCCGCTGCCCGAGCCACCGGCGGTATTGGACCAGGCATAGCCGTAGGGTTCGCAGCCGCCAGCCACGGCGAAGGCGGCGCTGCCGGAAGCGGTACCGGGGCAAGCCGGACTGACGCCGGGCTGGGCGGCTAATGTGGGCAGCGGGGTTTCGTAGGCGCCGATATCGACCGTGCCGCCCAGTACGCGGGGCTGACCGGCCAGATCGGTACCGGGCGGGGCATAGGTGTTATTGCCGGCATTCACGAGGGGCGAGCAGGGCTTGAGACGGAAGTCGAAGGAGTCGGGGTTGACGAAGAGGGGGTCGATGCCGGTGATGAGGTTGGAACAGGTATAGTTGGGGGGGAAATCGGAACAATCCAGCGTGTTGAAGTAACAGTTGGAGATGGTGGCGGAATTTTCAAATTTGTTCAGAAAGTCATAACCGGGCAGGCTTATTATAACACAGTTGCTGGCGTTAAATTCAGAAGGTGAGTTTGTGTTTATATTATCTGGATAAGTGAATTGATTTTGTATAAAATTATTGTTAACCAATTCAACATGCCCTATGTTTTCTATTAACAAAAATGGAGCGAATGAAGTGGAAGTAGTTTGATTGTCACTAAACAAAGTATTTTTAATTAATATGTCATTAATAGATCCAATGCTAATAAAAATGAAAGCACTTGTAATATTGTTACTAATATTTATTTTTTCTAATGTAGATTTATTGTAGTCACCTAAATGAAATAAAATTACTGAATTATTATTAGTAAAATTGCAATTTGAAATCATAAGATCGCAATTGTTTGCTGTGGCGCTAAATGTCTCGCTGTATAGTGTTTGGTTGTTAAAAATTTCACATTTACTCATTGTACATACAGAACTATCAATGCCTAATTGATCTATATTAAATATCACACCTGGTGGATCCTGATTAATACTTGTATCTTTATTTGCGCTAATAACACAGTTGGAAAATCTTATATCCTTCAAGAAAGCAAACCCTTGCGGGTAAATTTCAAATGCAATATTGTGAGTTGCAACATTATTCATGAAATCGGTATAGTCGATGTGCAATACACTCCCTTGTTCTCTACCTAATAGCAAGTACGCTCCGCCACCCATTAACTCGGATATATTGTGCACAAACCTGCATTGAGTTATCGTAATGGAATCGCTTCTTTCACTATCGGCGTAGTAATACCCTCCTCCGCGAAATCTGGTAACATTTCGCTCAAATGTACATTGGGTCAGGTCATCTCCCCTTTCCACCCAGCTTCCTCCAAACTTTGCCATACCTCCTCCGCCGGCTCGGGCGAAGTTGCCGCTGAACACGCAATTGACGATCCTGGGCGCCACGGAGCCGTCGCCGCTGCCGTTGACCATCATGCCACCCCCGAAATTGTACGCGCTGTTGTGTTCGAAACGGCAGTTGCGGATATCGGGGTACGCTTCCCAGTCGGTTCCCTCTATATACAGGCCGCCGCCGCACAATCGGCGGTCGCGTGAGGGCGCCGCGCCGCCATAGTTGGCCACCCCGTCGCGGATCACCAGGCCGTCGAGCACCGTGTTGCTGTCGGGCTGAAACAGGTACACCACGTTGTAGCAGTTGTCGAGCGAGTCGCCGGGCGTGCCAATGTCGCCGCTGAGTACGACGGGGTTGGCCGTCCAGTCGCGCTGCTCTAAGGCGGATTCGGTTCCGGCGAAGCCGCCGAAGATTTTGACCCCGCTGGCGGGCTCGAAAGACTGGGTTCGATCGGTTCCCGTGCCGGGGTAATAGGTTCCCGCCGCTACCCAGAGAGTATCGCCCCACTGGGCGGTGAGCAGGGCGGCTTGCAGATCGGCAAAGGCATCGGTCCAGCTGGCCCCGTTGCCGGCGCCGGTAGCGGAGGCATCAACGTAATAGCGATTGCTTTGGGCCGGTAGCGCGGCGCTGAAAAAGAGGAGAAAGAGGGTTGGGTAGAATATCGTATTTTTCATGGGATAGACGGTTGAAGAAGGGGAGCGGCTATCGCCCGAGCCTTTCGGGCGACAGTCGCTCCCGGGATGAAGTCTTATTGTTTGATCAGGCTCCCTTGTATTTTTTTACCCGGCGTGAGCACTTTCCAGACGTACAGGCCCGCCGGGAGGGTGGCGAAATCGGGCACGGGGATGTCTTGCCGGCCTGCCGAGAGCGTCACGTCGCGCATCCACACGAGTTGGCCGAAGGGCCCGAAGAGGGCTAAGCGGCCCCTGCCTTCTTTTTCGGCATCGATGCTGAATACGACTTCGCCCGAAGTGGGGTTGGGGCGGCAAACAGCCCAGGAGGCAGTCGTTGCGGACTCGCGCGGTTGCGCGGTTTGGGCGCGCAGCGTGCACTCGGTATCGTCGAAAAGCCAGGCCAGGCAGGGCAGCGCGTCGGGGTCGGGCGACAAGCCCGCTCCCTCGCCCTCGCCGATTTTTTTAAAGCCGAGGTAAAACAACACGGCGCCCGGCTCGACGCGCTGGTCGGGGTCGTTGAAGTCGGCGAACCAAAGCGTACGGATCAGGCCCTGTTCCAGTTCGGTGAGGCCGAAGTTGCCGGCGTTGTAGCCCGGCAGATCGCCGGCGGCGGGTCCGATCAATTGCCACTGGGCGGGGTCGAACCGCAGGGCGAGTTGAAAGGCTTGCAGGGGTTCGTCGCCGAGATAGCGGACGGGTACGATGAGCGCCTCGCCGGCGCGGGCGGCGGGCAGGGTACAATCGATGCCCAATTCGGGCCGTCGGCCGGGCCGGTTGGCCAAAACGCTGTTGTTGATGTCGCCGATCTTGATCCCGACGAAATCGGCCCCGACGGAGGGGCCGGCAGAAAAGTCGACAGAGGTCTCTTCCTGGAAGGGGGCACTGGCAAAAGGATTTGCCGGGTTGGCAAACGTAAACGTTTGATCGATAAACCGCCAGGAGCTGTTATTGGGTAGTTCCGTGTAAATACCCAGGATCAGTTTGCGCAGTTCGACGATGTCGAAAGCAGTGACGCTGTTGGATTTATTGACGTCGGCGGCGATGATCTTGTAGGGGGAGTTGAGCGGCGTGATGCCCAGGATGTGTTTGCTCATGAGGACGAGGTCGAAGGTGGAGACGCCGTTCATGGGGTTGTCGTTTCGTGTGGGTTTGATGGTGTATAGAAGGCAGTCCTGCGAGCAGTCCGGGCACAGGCCATATTCTCCCGGGTCGGAGGTCGTCATACTAAAATCGCAGGTGACGTCGGGGCCGCAATCATCGTTCATGGCGACAATAACCGATTCCACCGGATCGCCGGTTTCGGTGGCGATCAGGCCAGTGGCTTGCGGCATGCAGACCGGGAATTTCTGCGGGTCAAGATAGCCGGGTATGCAGAGATCTGCATTGACAGGTACGATATCAAAAAATGTTAGTTTGGCATTGTTGATACAACCGCCAGCCGGAGCATTAAAATGAATCTCCATAAATTCGGCGGGATTGAGTGAAAAAGATATCGGATTGCTCGAATTTGTGACAGATGCACAAAAATGGAGGGTGTTTCCTCCAAGGATTTCGTAACATTCCCCTGTTGGTAATCCGCATAGGTTCGCCGTATTAGGGCATGCCGGGAACCAATCTCCAAAATCGACATAGTCAATTTCGACGCCGCTGCTCGCATCAAATACAATTGTAAAAGATATACGAAAAAGGTTAAGCGTTGCCGGAGGATTGTTGCTTTGCAGCCCGACTTTTACGATTAACGCATTACAATCGCTCATGCCATCCGGGCCGCTTATGACAAGGCTTGCATCAATACTACCTCCGCACAGCGGCGTCCCAATGTGTTCGCATACCCGCGAAGTGGAAGAAAGCGGCAGGCGGGTACAGGCCGAAGTTTCGAGCCTTGATTTGGTTTCGTCAACCAGTGATAATGTTGCTGACCAATCCTGATTGGTCAGGGTGGGCGGATTGACTCTTATGGTACCCAGTAGAACCGTGCCCCCATTGCCCGCGATCGTTTGATTTTCAGGTACGATGAAATGGATATACCGATCCATGCCGTCTTCCAGCACGGGGCGGTCGTAGTTGCTTGTTATGGCCAGGGGTTCCATTAACTGGGCCATGGCCACCTTGACCATGAACTCCATGTAATTGGCAGTTACCGACGCGGTATTGGAATTCGACGCTAATACTTGTACGTCGCAACTGCCGTCCGGGTTGGTGGTAGGGCTGCCTAATTGTATCTGGATGCCATTATTGGGCGCAGTAGTCGGGGCCAAAGGCGAAGAAATTGTCGTCAGGTTGTTTCCACCCAAACAACTGATATCAGCGCAAACCTCGTTTTCATCATAAGATTCATACAGAGAGGATACGCAATTGACCCGGACAACTTCCCCCGCATAGGCATTAACCACGATAGTGAACAAATCCGCATAAGCGCAATAAACGCCTGTGCCGCACTCGATACCGCCGGCTACAAAGTGAACGACATCGCCTTCGCAGTCTCCGAGACTTCCGCCCAGGGTACTTAAGGTCAATTCGGCGGTTTTTTCGGTGACGATCAACTTGTTGGCGCCCCAATTCGCACCGTTCCCGCTGGCAAAGCAACTTTCTGTTTTTGCAATGTCGATAAAAGAAAACTTGGGCGCGGGGGAGACGACGTCAAGCCCGACGATTACGTTCAGGTTTTTATAACTGAGTTTGAAATTCAGCGGATCACCTGCCCCCGGGGCCGTGTACTTCAGGCGAACTTTGTAAACCATCTGGTGAAACTGGTCGGCGCTGCATAGGGCTGCCGAGGTAGGGCAGCTGGTCAGTACGTTGCTGTATGCCTGCTTAATCTCTAATTCCAGGCGGCTTTCACAATCGGTAATCGCCAGACATTGTTCCCCCCCCTGGCCGCGGGCGGGAACAAGGTAAATGCCCATAACAAACAGCAGTAGAAGGGCATTGACATGAAAAATCTCGGAAAACCGGCGTCTGAAAAATCTTGTTTGGGGTAACATGGTTGAAGCATTTGATGGTGAATAGTTGTGAAAGTAAAAAATCGTGTTTTATACCGGGTTTAAAATACGTCTCCCTCGTCCGGGCGCCTTTTACCCGAAAAAGTCAGTGTTGAACAATAGCGTTCAAGCCCGCGCTTAGCGCGGGTTGCATGTCACATCGGAGAAACTTCCCCGCGAAACTGACTTCAGCAGGGAAAACAGGCGCCGTTGCAGCGCTTAATATGTCGGCAGGCTGGTAGTGAGCGGTGCGGCAGACGGGAGCAGCCGCGTCAGGGAGATAAAGAAAGGCGAAAGAAAACAGCGCTTTCGCCAGACAAATATAGCCGTGCAGATGGAGTTTGGCAACGGGCAGGCAGCGTTTTATTACAGGGCAAGGCGATCCGAAGAGTGTTAAAATTATAAGCCCCCCTGTTATTCATAAACAAAAACCAACAGACCTTAGCCCCTCAATCGCTCAATCCCCAATCAATGCTATACCAGGGAATTTTACTCGGATTATCGTTCAGCGTCATTGCCGGCCCGCTGATGTTGTCGATCATACAAGCCAGCCTGGAGCGTGGCTTCAGGGCCGGATTTTCCGTTGCTTCCGGCATTTGGGTCAGCGATGCCTTGTATATTTTGCTCGTCTGGAAGGGTATTACGGCCATCGAATGGGTGACGGCCTGGCCCGGTTTCAAATTCTGGGCAGGGTTGTCGGGCGGGCTGTTGCTGATCGGATTCGGGGTCAACAACCTGCTTTCCTCCAAAAAGCCGCCGGTCTCCGAAGCCCCTTCTCCGGGCGACCGCCTGCTGGACGTGCTCGACGGCCCGGAGCCGCCCGGCGCCCCGCCCAACTGGACCCACTGGGGTTATGCCGGCTACTGGCTGCGCGGTTTTTTGATCAATACGGTCAATCCCTTTACCGTTTTTTTCTGGATCGGCATCGCCACGGGCGTCGTATTGCCCAATCAGTGGACGGGAGAGGACACCCTTTCGTTTTTCGGCGGTATGATGGGCGCGCTCATTACCATGGACACCCTGAAAGCATATGGCGCCAAAAAGGTACGCCGCCTGCTGACGGTGGAACACACCCGCCTGATCCGCCGCGCCATCGGCGTGGTGTTGATCGGTTTCGGGGTGGTGCTGGCAGCGCGGGTATGGTGATGCAGCGTTGTTCCTCCTGAAAAAACGCCCGTGGAACGTCACTTTTCGGCAAACCGCCGAAAAACCGCGCCCGACTTCTCCGAAACCCTGACTTTTGTATCTGTTAATTTCGCGATCACAACAGCCTGTTTTCTTCAACATTCGACCAACATGCGATTTATTGTTACCCTTTTGCTGGCGATCGGTACCTCCGTTTCGATTTTCGCCCAACTGCCCAACAACTTCTGGGCGGCCCTGCCTGAATCGGCTGCCGCTTCGGTATCGGCGGCGCAACGCCAGGCTTCGCCGACGGCGTACAAACTCTATGACGCCGACGTAGCCGCCATGGCTTCCGCGCTTTCTGGCGCCCCCATGGAATTTACCGAATCGGCCCGCCAACAGCCCGTGCTGTTCACGCTGCCAATGGCCGACGGCAGTTTCGTAACCTTCAAACTGGCCGAGTCGCCAGTGATGGCGCCCGAACTCGCCGCCAAATTCCCGGCCATTCGCACCTATTCGGGTCGCGCTGCCGACGGTTCGGGCCAAACGGTTCGCCTGGGCCTCAGCTACAACGGTTTTCACGCCTACGTTTTCAGCCTCGACGGCCATGTGCAGATTATCGAACCCCTGCAACGCACTGCCGACCGCCGCTACCAGGCCTACCGGCTGGAAGATTTGCCCGACAACCCGCAGCAGGCCAGCGCCCTTTGCGGTGCAGACGAGTCGGCCGCGCAAACCATGCCGCACACGGTAGCCCCCGTCTCTGCCGAGCGGGCCAATACGCCGGTTGTTTTGAAAAAATACCGCACTGCTATTTCCGCGCAGGCTGAATACTCGATTTTCCACGGCGGCACCAAACCGCTGGTGATGAGCGAGATCGTGGATGCCATCGATTTTATCACGGCTATTCAGGAACGCGACTTCGGCGTTCGGCTCGAACTAATCCCGAACAACGATACCCTGATTTATTTCGACCCCGCCACCGACCCCTACGACGGCGACCTGGTAACGTCGTGGTTCAACCAGAACCCAGCCCCGACCAACCAGCGCGTGGGCATCAATAATTACGACATCGGCCACGTGTTTACGCAGGTTGACCCGCCCGGCGGCGTGTATGTAGCCGGTATTGCTTCGTTGTCGGGTGTGTGTACGCAAGTGGACAAGGCCCGCGCGGGTTCTTCTCTGCCGCAACCTGTCGGGGCCGATTTTTACCTGATCGCCGCGCATGAAATGGGGCACCAGTTCTCCGCGACGCATACGTTCAACTCCTGCCCGCCCGCGGCCGACGCTCGTACAGGCTCTACGGCCTACGAACCCGGCGGCGGCTCCACGATCATGAGCTATTCGACCACCTGCGACCCCGAGATTATCGGCAACCGCGACGATTATTACCACATCGCTTCCATCGAACAGGCTCGTCAGTTTATTACCCAGCAGGAGGGCAGCACCTGTGGCACCAACGTTACCACAGACAACAACTTCCCTTCGGTGTCCATCCCTTTGACCGATGGATTTTACATCCCCATGCTGACGCCTTTTGCCCTTACGGCCGAAGGCTCCGACCCCGACGGCGACAACCTGACTTATTGCTGGGAAGAATACGACCTGGGGCCGGAAGGCACGCTGACCGACCCGCAAACCACGGCGCCGATATTCCGCTCGTTCAAGCCGGTGGCCAGCCCGACCCGCCTTTTCCCGAAATTTATCAGCCTGATTACCAATACCAACACGGTGGCCGAATACATGCCCGATTACTCGCGAAAACTGACCTTCAAGGTGTCCGTACGCGATAACCACCCCGGCGCAGGCGGTCAGGTTTGGGATGATATTCAATTCAATGTAACCGATCAGGCCGGACCGTTCAAGGTAACCTACCCCAATGCTTCAGGTATTACCTGGCGGGTAGGCGAATACCGCATCGTCACCTGGGATGTGGCAAATACCGACAAGGCGCCGGTCAATTGCCCGACCGTCAATATCGTGCTGAGCCTCAACAGCGGCCAGACCTTCCCGGTGACCCTCGCCGCCAACGTGCCCAACACCGGCTCCTGCTGCATCCAGGTGCCCGACATCGTGGGCAGCACCCTGCGCCTCAAGATCGAGGCCGCCAACAATATTTTCTTCGACCTGGCCAATGCCAACATCACCATCCTGCAGCCGGTGGCCCCAGGATTCAGCTTCTGCCCGGGCGAACTCACCGTTCAGGCCTGCGCTCCCACAACGTACACGACCACGCTTGCAACGAGCAGCCTGCTGGGGCTCAACGAGCCGATCACGCTGAGCGCCAGCGGCCTGCCTGCCGGCGCCACGGCCACATTCAGCCCGAACCCCGTTCAGCCGGGCGAGGCGTCGGTCATGAGCGTTAATTACCCCCTGGGTACGGCCGAAGGCCAGTACACGGTAGCGATCGAAGGCACGTCGGCCAGCAGCAGTTTTTCGCTTAATACCAATGTGACCGTCGTCTCTAACGACCTGTCCGGATTTGCTCTTCAGCAACCGCTCGACGGCTCCACCAACGTGGTGCAAACGCCGGTGCTGCGCTGGGCGCCCGCCGTCGATGCCGACAAATACGATATCGAAGTGGCTAACAACCCCTCTTTCGATGCAGCCACCCTGATCTCCACCAAATACGGCGCCGCGGTCGACACCTTCAAGGTGCCCGTCGTGCTCGAAAAAGGCCATGTGTACTACTGGCACGTACGCCCGACCAACGGCTGCGGCAATGGCCCCTGGTCGGAGCCCTACGCGTTTTCAACCGTTGTGGAAGCCTGCACGGTCCTGTCTGCCAACGACGTGCCGGTCAGCATTCCCGCCAACGGCACGCCTACCGTCGAATCGACGATCAACATCGGCAATGGCGGTACGATCAGTGATATCAACGTGAAAAAAATCACGGGCTTCCACGACTATTTCATCAACCTCGAAGTGCGTTTGATCGGTCCTGACGGCACCAATGTGTTGCTCTGGAAAGACAAATGCGCGCAAAGCGTTCCTGTGTTCAACATCGGATTCGACGACGCCGCGGTGGGGATTTTCCCCTGCCCGCCGCCCAACAACGGGATCGTTTACAATCCTTTCGGCAACCTGTCCGACTTCAACGGCAAAAACGCCACCGGCGCCTGGAAACTTCGGGTAAAAGACAATGAAACCGGCTCCGGCGGCCAAATCACCGGGTTTGAACTCGAAATCTGCTCCAATGCAGCCCTCAACGCACCTGTGCTCGTCAACAACAACCCGCTCGTACTTGAAACCGGGCTTAACATGGTTATTTCGACCGACCTGCTGAAAGCAGAAGACGCCAACAACACGGCCGGCCAGCTCACCTATACCCTCATCACCGTGCCGGCCAAAGGCCACCTGGAGAAAAACTGGTCGGGTATCATGCATCCCGGCGACCAGTTTACCCAAGCCGACATCGACAACGGCGCAATCCGCTACTTCGACTACGGCGGCCCCGGCGAAGATCATTTCCGCTTTGCCCTGACCGACGGCGAAGGCGGCTTCCTCACCGGCACCTACGTCGTGCAGCCTTTCGGAGTCGGGGTAAAAGAACCCGTCACGGTTCTCGACTTTATCCTGGCGCCCAACCCGACCAACGGCTTTACATCGCTTCGTTTCAACACCCCGCTCGCCGACGACACCCGCGTCGCACTCTACGATGCCTCCGGCCGCCTGGTGCGCAGCTGGTCGGCAGGCGCAGGTTCGGGCGCACTGAACCTCGATGTGCAGGACCTGCCGAAAGGCGTCTATGCCGTTACGGTTGAAAATGCCAAAGGCAAAACGGCGCGCAAACTGATTGTGCAGTAATTTCCGCTCCGGCGGATCAATACAAAGGGCACGCAAGGGCGCAGTTTAAACGACTGCGCAATTGCGTGCCCTTTTTCTTTTAAAACCGCTGGAACAGGTTGCTTACACGGTTGCTGAAAAAGCCTGCCCCGACTGACGTGTTTGATCCAAAAATGTCCGCACCGCGCTGAAACTCACCGTCTGGCCTGTAAAATAGGTCTGGGCCGCCGCGCTTTCCGCTTCATTGGCCCCGAGGTGGTTCAGGATGTTGGTCAGGTGCATTTTCATGTGGCCCTGTTGAATGCCGGTGGTCACCAGGGAGCGCACAGCGGCAAAATTTTGCGCCAGCCCTACGGCCGCGACAATTTGCATGAGCTCTCTGGCAGAAGGACGCCCCAGCAGTTCGAGCGAAAGGCGAGCCAGTGGGTGCAGGGCGGTCAGGCCGCCGACGGTGCCCAGGGCCAGGGGTATTTCCAGTTCGAAATGAAAGATACCGTCGTGAACAGTGCAGCGGCTCAGGCTGCGGTACTGGCCGTCGCGGGCGGCGTAGGTATGTCCGCAGGCTTCGATGGCCCGAAAATCGTTGCCGGTGGCCAATACCACGGCGTCGATACCATTGAAAATGCCCTTGTTGTGGGTGGTGGCGCGGTACGGGTCGATGGTCGCGATTCGCACGGCAGTGGCAAAGCGCTCGGCCAGTTCGTCGGCGTCCATGTCGAGGCCACGGCCGCGAATTTCCGATTCGAACGAGGCGGTGGGGCATTCCACCCAGGCGCGCACCAGGCAATCGGGCGTGTAGTTGGAGAGGATGGACATGACGATGTCCACATCGCGTTCGGCGTCGTGGAGTTCGGGGCTTTTGGTAAAAAATTGTTCGAGGGTGTCGGCGAAGCGTTCCAGCACCGAGTTGATAAAGTTGGCGCCCATGCTGTCGCAGGTTTCAAACGAGGCGCGCAGCTGGAAATATCGCGGCTCCTGGGCGGTAAAATCGAGCAGTTCGATGTCGCGGATGCCGCCTCCCCGCTGTTTCATGTTAGCGGTCAGGTCGAGCGCCGATTCGAGCAGCAGGGTTTTGAGTTGCGGGAAAAGTGTGCGCAGCCGTTCGGGCGCTCCTGCCCAGCGGAAATGCACCTGGCCGAGTTTCACGGTGTCGATCACTTCGGTATGAAAACCGCCCCTGTCGAGCCAGAATTTGGCTGCCGCCGAGGCCGCCGCCACCACGCTACTTTCCTCGATGACCATCGGAACGGCGTACAACCTGTTGTTGATCAAAAAGTTGGGGGCAATGCTGAACGGGAACGGAAAGTTCGACACCACGTTCTCCGTAAAGCCGTCGAGCACTTTTTGTACTGCCGGGTCGGCGTGTTGCCAACTGTCGAGCAAGGCCGCGGCAGCAGCCGGGTCGGCGCAAAAACTGCGCGTCAACCACTCAATTTTTTGCGCTTTGCCGAGTTTGGAAAAGCCGGATATGGGAACAGACATTCGATTGGACGATTGAACGATTGGACGAATGAGCGATCAGGTTTCTTTGACGGTTAAAAACGCTCTGGCCAGGGCGAGGCCCTGCAATTGCGCCTCGATGAAGGCGCGGAGATCGGCGTAGTCGCCGCGGGCGTGTTTGAGGAAGCCTGAAGCCTGGCCGTAAACGGCCGGCAGCGGCGATTTTTCGAGTAAATAAAAGCCGTCGAGGAAGTCGCGCACGCCGCCGGAAAGGATGAGATGGCGCACCTGGCAGCGTTCGCCGAGTTCGGCAACCAGTTTTTGGGTAAAACCGATCATGTCGTCGGCGCTGTGGCCCACGGCAGAAAGCCGGTCGAAGATCTGGCGGCGCAGAGGGTCGCTGCGCAGTAGTTCGAGCCGGGCAAAATTGGTGCCGCCCGCGGCTGCAAACTCGATGGCCACGAGGGGCAATTGCAAGAGGGCGCGCAGGCTGGCCGGCCCGAATCCCTGACCGACTTCTTTTACAATGATTTGAAAATCAGTTTTTTCCAACAACTCCTGAATGGTTTCCAGCGAGCTGCGTTCAAAACGATCGCCCTCGGGCTGCATGGCTTCCTGCAAAGGATTGACGTGTACGATCAGGCCGTCGGCCCGCAATTTGGCCAGCAGGCGTTCCAGTTGGTCGAGCGCGTTGTTGCGCAGCATTTGCTCCAGTTGCGCCACGCCGAGGTTGGCGTACAGGGGCAGCTCGGGTCCGATGGTGTCGCGCACATCGAAGTCGGGCAGATACTGATCGCTGTGCAGCAACTGGCGGCAGGAGCCCAGCCCCATGCCCATGCCGAATTCAGCGCAGGCGCGGGCCAGGTTGTGGTTGATCACGTTGGCGAGTGCGGTGCCGCCAGTCATCGACGACACCCAGAGCGGCGTGCGCAGTGTTTTTTGAAGAAAACGGAAGGGCGGAAACGCTTGCGACGGATCGATGTGCTTGCCCAAGAGAGGTTCATAATAAAAACGACGATCCAGTTCGCCGCTTTCGACGCGGCTTTGAAAGGCCATTTCGATATGATCCTGCTTGCGGCTCACAGCGGTGGGATCGTCGGACGGCGGTATGGAAGCGGGTGTTTCGGCCATGTGGAATGGGTGGGCGGCTGGGCGACAAAGGTAAAATTTGGCAGGAAAACAACGCCCGTTGCGGAAGGTTGCGCACTGTTTTACAGATATTAGCCCCTGCAAAACCACCTGTCATGACTGATCTCCGCGATAAAATACGCTCCCTGCTGGCCGACAACCAGACCGAAACCGCCATAAATACCCTGATGGAATGGGCTCAAAGCCGCTACGGCGAGCTCTACGACGAGTGTGTACTGCTGCGTTCGCGTTGGGAAAAAATTGAAGAAGAAAGCGCCCTGGGCCTCATCAGCCGTGAAGAGGCCATGCGGCAAACCAATCAGGTCAATGCCGGCTTGCTGACGCTGATGTCGGGCCTCGAACCTGCATCGAAGCCCGCACCGGGCGCGCCGGCACGGCGGCCGCGGCAACGTTTGTACCTGACCCTGGCCTCCATGTTTGCCACCGTGGCCTTGCTTGCGGGCTATGCAATGGGCTGGCTCCGTTTCGGAACCGAGGTCAAAACATCGGCGGAGACGACCACGACGACCGTTGCAGGCAGCACTGTACGATTCCCCGACGGCAAAGCCGTCAAACTGGTGCAAAATGCCGACGAGGTAGGCTATGAAATCCTGGATGCCAGCATCGAGCGGCTCAGCGCCTCGAAAAATCGCCTCAACATCCGGCTGCTTTGCTCGCCGGTTATGTCGTATCGCCGTCCCATCAATTTCTGGACGTCCAGTTTCCGTTTCATCCCTTCCGATGGCTCGCCCGCCCAGGCGCCTTCCAACGACCTCAACCTGCTGGCCGAATCACATGCCAGCACGGAAGGGGAAATCCAGTTTGTGCTCCCTTCGGGTGTGAAGGGAGGCGAGTTGAAACTGAAGTACGTGGATACGGAAGAGGGATTAAAACTGAACTGGTAGTTCGCCCTTGTCAACAGGATTTATCCCGCGCTTTTCACCACTTGTATCACCTTCCGGCCCTGTGGCGTATCCACGACAAGGATATACCAGCCGGGTGTCAGCCGTGCCGTCGGAATTGTGATTTCACCATCTGCCGGCCAACCCTCCGTTTGGTCGAGTACAAGCCGCCCGCCCGTGCTGTAAAGCCGCACCCGGCAGGCGCCCGACGGGGCGTTGGGCTGGTAAATCCGCAGGGTTTCGCCAAACGGATTGGTTCTCACCACCACGGCCGAGGGCCCGGCGTCGGGCGCCGGGGCGCTGGTGCTTTCGCCGGGTGGCGAGTTGTAATTGATGATGATGTCGATGACGATGGAGCTGCCTTGCCCGGTTACTTCGGAATTATCGGCGCACACGGCCGATACAACGCAGCGGTACGTGGCGCCCGAAGTGAGGCCGCTGATGCCGGCACTCAGCCCGAAAGCCAGAAAATCGGCCACCGGCGCGCCCTCGGGCAGAGGACTGACGCGTACCCTATACCCATAGGCGCCGCTTACCGAAGCCCAGTTCAATGTTGCCGAACTGGGGCTGGTAATGGTAGAATTCAGGCTGGCGGGAGCAGCCAGGGAGCAGGGGTCCTGCCCTGAAATAATTGTAAAAGGATTGGCGGCCGGAAGCAGCAGGGACGCGAAAAGGAAGGCCGCGGCCAGGGCCTGGCGATGAAGCGTAAGGTTTTGCATCTTTATTAAAATGAAGTTGTTATGACCGGTTATTGGGCAAAAATCAGGACTTCACTTTATGAAATTTGTTACACTTTTGGCGGCGTATTCCGCGACCCCTGATAGTCTCCATGGAAGGAACTTACCTGTTGGCATTAATCAGAACCCTGAAGCCCGATGAACGTGCCGCATTCCTGCATTATTCGACCGGGCTGCCGCCTGCGACTGTACAGCGACAGGCGCCGGCGCTTGCCCTGCTCAAATATTTGATGGAAACCGAAGGGCAAGCGGACAAAACGCAGGTGCAGCAACTCCTTTTCCCCGGCAAGGCGCCCGGCCGCCTCGAAAAGGTGATGGTGGAAGCCGGCAAGCTGCTCCGGCGTTTTTTGCTTCAACAATATTATCAGGAGCAGGAAAGCTCGGTCGGGCAGCAGCTCGACTGGCAAAAAATATTGCAGTCGCGCGGGCTCGACGGCTGGCAGCGTCAGGCTTTGTTCAAACTCGTCCGCAGGCAGCGCGCCTTGCCGGGCGGCAACCCCCGCGACAGCCGCGACCGGTTTGATACCGAATATGCGCTGTTTTTGCACGAAACCGACCACAATTACCTGCGCACCGACCTCAATGTGCCGACCGCCCTGTCGGCCCTCGACGGATATTATTACCTCATGCGCCTCAACCTGCTCAACCAGTACCTGCTGCAGCAAAAAGTGAGGCGACTCGATCTGTCCGGCCTTTCCGGCGAAACGGCCGAGCTGTCCATCGAGGTGCCGGAGCACCTGTTGCAGGAATCACCCCTGTTGCTTATTTCCTTCAAAATCAATCGATTGTTGAGTCAGGAGCCGCCGCCGCTCGACGATTTTCGCGTGCTGGCCGAATTGCTCCGGCAACACGGCCCAGCCCTTGATCCGGCTGTTCTCAAGGATTTTTACTCTTACCTGCGCAGCACCTGCGCGCTGTTGATCAATGCCGGCGAAGACAACCTTTTGCCATTTTATCACCAACTGCAGGTAGAAAGCCTGGAGCGGGGTTATTTATACTACGACGGCAACAGGATTCCGCACAGCGCCTACCTGGCCGTGACCACTGCCGCGCTCCGCTGTGGCAATTTTGACTGGGCGCTGGAGTTTATCGAGGCGCACAAAGGCCGGGTGCTGGGAGAAAACGCAAGTTTCGATCTCTACCGCCTGAACCTGGCCTGTTATTATTTCACTATGGGCTCCTATCAGCAAGCGCTCGATTTGCTGGCGCCGACGTACGAGTACCTCGATTATACATTGCCCGGCAAACGGCTTGAATTGAAAATTCTGTATGAGCTCGGGTCGGAGTTGTTGTCGTACAAGGCGGGGGCTTTCAAGATTTTTATTGCCCGCGCTTCCCGCAAGTTTATGCCGGCCGCCCTTCGGAAAGCCAACGGCGATTTTGTCAACCTGCTGTTGCAAATTATTCGCTCACGGCCGCGCGACAAGGCCCGGGGCGAACGCCTTTGTCGCCGGATACTGGCCCGTCCGCAGGCCGCCGAGCGCGACTGGCTGCTTGAAAAAGCTGCGCGATTGCGGTAGCAACGCGGAAAAGGGGAGGCAATTCGTACTCAAATTTTATCGCGATTTTTTCCTTGTTAACGGGCTTTCAGGAGTTTATACGCCTTGAAAAGGGTAGTGGGCTGTTTCCTGAGGGATGGAATCAGTAGCCAAAAGTGTAATTTTTTTACCCGCCGCCGCGCCGCACTTTTGAGGCAGGACAGATTTCTTCATCACTTTAATAATTGCCTTTTTATGCGTACCAAATTCCTTCTACCGATGCTTTTTCTGGCCACAGGCGCGTTTTTCCTCCTCTATTGTGCGAAAGAACCTGTGACCGAACAATCCCAGACGGCCGATCAGACGGCCACAGAACGCGCTACATGTACCGTGTATGTGAAGACTACTTGCGACACCAAAATCTGCGGCACCCAGACCAACGCCAATGCCTGCACGTTTTGCACTGGCGGTACGGGCTTCGGCACCGTATTGCAACCCGGCGGCACCAGCACCAGTTATGTGGTAACGCCCACGACGAAAATGTGGTTTGGCAATCCCAACAGCACGACTTGCACGGTCAAGATCTCGATCAACGGCGTCGATAGCGTTTTTACGCTGGCGCCGGGGCAGGTCAAGGAAATTAAAATCTACGACGATTGCTCCTACGTCGGTCCCTTTGCCTGTTGAATGATCGGGCTGCATAATCTTCATGTCACATCCGGGGGCTGTTCCGCGTCGGCGCGGGGCAGCCTTTTTTATTTGATCGTGCATTGTCGAGGTCACGAATCGGCCAGGAGGTGAGAAAAGTGGGGCTGAGCCCGGTAGCGTGATCGTGCTGTTTCCTGATATGGGATAAAATGAAATGTTTTTTGTGTTGAAATCCGCTTCTTTCGGCACTTTCTGTGTCTGCAACTTTGTAGCATAGTATCTTCAATCACCTGCCGGTGGGATACACAGGATATTCACACCAAACACAATTCATCATGAAAAAAATCTTGCCTTTACCGCCTTTGCTGTTGCTATTTGCCGCGGCTACCCTGGTACATCTTTCCTGTGCCAAGGAACCCGCCAAAACCACCCTGAGTGGCCGGGTGATCGAATACGGCACTGCCGAGCCGGTACCCGATGCCCAGGTATTTGTCATATCACAAGAAGGCGATCCTTTTGGCCCCTCGGTATCGGTCATCGCCGATTCTTTTCGTACCGCTGCCGACGGCACTTTTCACCGCGAATACCTCAACGACGACTTGTCGGGCGGTGAATACGTTTCCGTGTACAAGCCGGGTTTTCGATATGAAAAAGACCTCCCTTTTCACAATGGCGAAAATAATCTGGAAGTCGTACTGAGACCGTATGCGTGGCTGAAATTGAAGACTGTGCCAGATTTGGGCGAGTCTTATATTGATGTGGATGTTGAGATTGGGTATTGGCTTACCTACGACTCTGTAACCGGAGATACGACCAGAATATTTGAAATATTAGGAAATCGTTATGTCAATATCAGATGGATACCGTATTCGAATACCTCAATTCTGTATAAGGATTCCATCTACTGCCCCGGGGGCGACACCACCTACTACGAACTTCATTTCTAAACTATAATCTTCTAAATCCTTCATTATGAATAAATTAACTGCTCACCACATGGTGAGGGGGTGGATGCTCTTTTGCCTTTTTTTTCTTGCGATCTCGCATATTCCGGCACAGCAATGCCCAATCTATCCTCGTGATATGGACGAAGTATTTGTGTGCTGTGGCGCCAAACCAAACTTTGAACAAAACGCCTCCATGCACAACCCTACGCGATTTACTTTTGGCGACTTCCCAAACTGGGATAACTACACCGTCCGGGTGGATTTCAAAGATGGCCAGGGCTTTCAGGATATTGTTTCAGGCGAGACCAAGACAATCACGTATCCGGCCGGAAGTTCCGGCCAGATAGCGATCGAATGGCAAGTTACCTGGTCAATCGGCAATCCGCCGGAAGAGATAGATCATGGTACCAGTGGTATTCATGCTTTTCAATTGAATTTTAATGATGCGGTATCCTACGCGGCCTTGCGCCCGGATGCTACCTGGGACGACATTTCCGGCGCCACCTATACGCCATCGCCCAATACGGCTTATCCCGGTGGCAGCCCATACAAAGCCCCCCGCAACTTTGTGGATAGAAACATCATCACCTGAAAACCATAAAAAATACCCCAAGCCGCATTTATTCTTCTATTTTTTCACACCAAACACAATTCATCATGAAAAAACTTTTGCCTTTACCGCCATTGCTGTTGCTATTTGCCGCGGCTACCCTGATACATCTTTCCTGTGCCAAGGAACCCGCCAAAACCACCCTGAGCGGCCGGGTGATCGAATACGGCACTGCCGAGCCGGTACCCGATGCCCAGGTATTTGTCATCTCACAGGAAGGTGACCCTTTTGGCCCCTCGGTATCGGTCATCGCCGATTCTTTTCGCACCGCTGCCGACGGCACTTTTCACCGCGAATACCTCAACGACGACTTGTCGGGCGGTGAATATGTTTCCGTGTACAAGCCGGGTTTTCGATATGAAAAAGATCTTCCTTTTCACAATGGCGAAAATAATCTGGAAGTCGTACTGAGACCGTATGCGTGGCTGAAATTGAAGACTGTGCCAGATTTGGGCGAGTCTTATATTGATGTGGATGTTGAGATTGGGTATTGGCTTACCTACGACTCTGTAACCGGAGATACGACCAGAATATTTGAAATATTAGGAAATCGTTATGTCAATATCAGATGGATACCGTATTCGAATACCTCAATTCTGTATAAGGATTCCATCTACTGCCCCGGGGGCGACACCACCTACTACGAACTTCATTTCTAAACTATAATCTTCTAAATCCTTTATTATGAATAAATTAACTGCTCGCCACATGGTGAGGGGCTGGATGCTCTTTTGCCTTTTTTTTCTTGCGATCTCGCATATTCCGGCACAGCAATGCCCAATCTATCCTCGTGATATGGACGAAGTATTTGTGTGCTGTGGCGCCAAACCAAACTTTGAACAAAACGCCTCCATGCACAACCCTACGATTTACTTTTGGCGACTTCCCAAACTGGGATACCCACTGTCCGGGTGGATTTCAAAGATGGCCAGGGCTTGTAGGATATTGTTTCAGGCGAGACCAAGACAATCACGTATCCGGCTGGAAGTTCCGGCCACAGATAGCGATCGAATGGCAAGTTACCTAATAATCGGCAATCCGCCGGAAGAGATAGATCATGGTACCAGTGGTATTCATGCTTTTCAATTGAATTTTAATGATGTGCATCCTACGCGGCCTTGCGCCCGGATGCTACCTGGGACGACATTTCCGGCGCCACCTATACGCCATCGCCCAATACGGCTTATCCCGGTGGCAGCCCATACAAAGCCCCCCGCAACTTTGTGGATAGAAACATCATCACCTGAAAACCATAAAAAATACCCCAAGCCGCATTTATTCTTCTATTTTTTCACACCAAACACATTTCATCATGAAAAAACTTTTGCCTTTACCGCCTTTGCTGTTGCTATTTGCCGCGGCTACCCTGGTACATCTTTCCTGTGCCAAGGAACCCGCCAAAACCACCCTGAGTGGCCGGGTGATCGAATACGGCACTGCCGAGCCGGTACCCGATGCCCAGGTATTTGTCATATCACAAGAAGGCGATCCTTTTGGCCCCTCGGTATCGGTCATCGCCGATTCTTTTCGCACCGCTGCCGACGGCACTTTTCACCGCGAATACCTCAACGACGACTTGTCGGGCGGTGAATATGTTTCCGTGTACAAGCCGGGTTTTCGCTATGAAAAAGATCTTCCTTTTCACAATGGCGAAAATAATCTGGAAGTGGTACTGAGACCGTATGCGTGGCTGAAATTGAAGACTGTGCCAGATTTGGGAGCATCTTATATTGATGTTGATATAGACGGAATAGGTTATGTCCTTACCTACGACTCTGTAACCGGAGATACGACCAGAATATTTGAAATATTAGGAAATCGTTATGTCGATATCAGATGGAAACCCTATTCAATCCCAATTCTGTATAAGGATTCCATCTACTGCCCTGGCGGCGACACCACCTACTACGAACTTCATTTCTAAACTATAATCTTCTAAATTTTTCATTATGAATAAATTAACTGCTCACCACATGGTGAGGGGGTGGATGCTCTTTTGCCTTTTTTGTCTTGCGACCTCGCATATTCCGGCACAAATCTGTCCTGATTATCCGCGTAACATGGATGAAGTGCTGGTCTGTTTTGGGCCAGACGGATTAACATTTGAGCAAAGTGCCACGTTGCATAACCCCGTAAAATTCCGGTTTCCGGTGTTTTTGGAAGGCGTTATCCACGTTGATTTTGCCGATGGCAATGGCAAAGGCTCGGTCTCTGTGCTCAGTGATGCAGTTCGGGCCAAAGGCTACACCACCTTCCGCCTGGCCGGCGCGGGTATCGCCCAGCGTTTTATCCGCATCGAAAGCGAACTGCGCGTACCCGCCGGCCGCAACATCGACCTGCGCCAGGGCGCCGTGCAGATCGACGCGAGCGACGGGCAAAATGTTAATTTTGATTCAGATAAAACGAATTTAAATTGTTGAAAAACAGGTGTTTGTATTCTTTTTTTCTAATCAGAATTTGAAATAAATTTTCCCGTCTCCGAATCCTCCCCACTCTTCCGACTTTAAATTTGTCGTATTGCCGCTGGCCAAAGAATTGTGAAAAAAAAACGCCTGTCGGGCGGCTTTTCCTAACATGCAATAAAATTAGATATTATTTGTAGTACAAATCAGTACAAACCAGCCTTTCGCCGCCTGCAACTTTGTGGATAGAAACTTCAATGCCTGAAAACCATAAAAAATACCCCAAGCCGCATTTATTCTTCTATTTTTTCACACCAAACACAATTCATCATGAAAAAAATCTTGCCTTTACCGCCATTGCTGTTGCTATTTGCCGCGGCTACCCTGGTACATCTTTCCTGTGCCAAGGAAGTAAACAATGACTGCCCGCCAGACTTACCATGCGCCACAATGACAGGCGAAAATACTTTCGGATGCTATATTAATGATAAGCCGTGGGTAGCCAATATCGCAGACAACTGGTCCATCCTAAGGCCCATCGACGCTTTGTATGACGAACCAGGACATGGTCTTTATGATAATTATTACTGGCGCATTTACGCCCAAAAAGTTGATGACTCTACCGACAATTCTATCGGATTAATATTCAAGCCTATACATGAAAAGGGGGTTGTTCTCATCAATGGCCTCCTATCTCATGATGTCTGGTATCGATCATTAGCAACTCCCGTGTATTGCAAGCTTGACACCTTGCTTCCTTATTACTTTGAAATCACCCGGCTGGATACCGCGAAGAACATCTGCGCCGGAAAATTCGACTTTTTTGCCGTGTCACCTAACAAGAATGACACCCTTCATTTTAGCCAAGGCCGTTTCGATGCAATCTATCAGGTAGAGTAAATTTTTCCAATTAAAAATTCCGAATGTGGGATTGAGGCAAACTGTCCATACGTGCCTCCCCTCCATTTTTATTTCCTCACCCAAATCTTTTTCCATCATGGAAAAGTTTTTCTGCTCAGCCTGTTGGGGCTGATCGGCCTGATTAGGTCATGCCCAGCCCAGACACTTGACTCCATTATCCGCCACATTTACGAGCCGCTGGACAAGAGCGCGGTGCAAAGCGGTATTCTGATCGATCAGACACCGGTCTTCCTCTGGCCAGGGCGATACGACGGGCATCGCCTCACGGATTCCTTGCGATTGGACCTCGATGCGTTCGGCCTGTTGTATGGGCAGTTTCGGGGTGCCTCGGTTGGCCGGTCGTATTTGCCCGATCCGGTCATTTATCTCGACAGAGCCCGCAAGCTGCCCCAAGCGTCGAACGAAGTGCCGCTTATGTTCATGGCTACCCGCTATGATCGCATCCGCCAGGGTGCCCGAGAGGCCGGCCTGCTCGACTGGCGGGAAGGCCAATTGCACGACGTAAAAGGCCGACACTCCTCTCCTTATGTACAGGACACTTGCTTTGCTTTTGCGGCGCTGCGGCAAAAGGTCCGCGGCCGCACGGTGCAGTTCCATTTGCCCTCCGCGCTGATTTTCAACAACCTGGGTTGGGACATCGGCGCGGTACAGATGGACTTCGGCGACGGCCGGGGATTCCAACGCCTGCAATGCGACGGAGAGGCTTGGGTCACCTTTCCCGAGGCCGGAGAAAAGACGCTCACCTTGCGATACCAGCACGAAGGCCGCACTTTCGAGACGGCCGCTTACCTGACGGTGGAAAACGTCGAAGTGTCGGCAGACGAACGCGGCGGGTTAATGTCCTTCGACACCGTGCCGAACGAGGTTGTCAATCTCGGCGGTACTACGCTCAGCCTGTTCTATTCCTGCGATGATCACAAATTGCGCAAACCATTGATCGTGGTAGAAGGCTTTGGCGGAACATTTACCTTCAAGAGTATGATTGACTTACTAAAACTAGGAAACGCCAATGGCCAGCCGTTAGACACCTGGCTTAACCTCCATGAATATGACCTCATCTGGGTAGACTTGACCGACCCTTTTGCCTCGGTATCCGACAACGGAAATGCATTGATCCAGGCTCTCACGTGGATCAACGCGCGCAAACATGCCGACGAAAGCAGCGAGCCTAATGCCATGATCGGGGCCAGTATGGGCGGCTTGGTGGGCAAATACGCCCTCCTGAAAATGCATAATGAGCTGGGTAAAGACTCAGAGGTGGAAATTTTTTTCACCTACGATTCGCCGCTGAAAGGCGCCAACTTCCCCATCGGCCTGCAAGCTTTTATCCGCGATATTGTATATAATGCCGAAAGTGTAGGCGCCAGCACTGCTTCCCTTGCCAACGCCCTGTTATTGCTCGATTCGCCAGCCGCCAAAGACATGCTGATGGCGCGCGTGGAAATCACCGGGGGCGTCCCCTTAAGTTTCTCTACAAATCCGGCATTTCAGTTTGATATCCTGCAATACGATATCGACCAGTTGGAGTTGGTTCAACCACTTGGAAGTATAACCAGACATATCGTCCTGGCCAACGGCGCTGACGGGGGAATCATGCAGGAGAGCATAGAGCCCATTCAAAAAATACTTGACTTCTGGGTTGCACTGGATGAAGCAGACGGGGCGCCCGGCCCGGAGGCATGCTACAATGTTCAGATCAATGCCGAGGCTTTTGCGGCTACCGATCAAACAACCTTGATCTATCGAAGGACGATTGAAGTAGGTATAAATGCCTTTTGTGAACCATTTGCCGATGATCAGACATACGAAGCCATTCTGGAACTGTCTTCTCCGATTGGTCTGGATAACGCACCCGGAGGCATCGGTGTTCTGGGCCTGGATGATATAGCAGGGGGGCTTCCAGTCATCGCCCAGTCGCTCCCAAACCTTCTGTCCACCACTTCTGACTTCAATCTTGAATGTTATTCATTTATTCCAACCGTGAGTGCTTTGGGAAATCCCGTCGGCACAAATCCCTCTACAAGTTTTCCTTGCGGCGCCTCCGGAGCAGCACGTTGCTCAGCATCTGACGACAATTTGCAGGAAAACCCAGCAACAGGCGAACCGGAATTTAACCAAGGACATGTCACTATGAATGGACGAATAGCGACAGTAATAACGGAAGAGTTACTGGCGGGGAGTCAAGTGGCTGGCTTAGCGCCAACACTCAACTCAACGGAAATTTACAATTTTGGAAAGACCAATAATGTGGCTGGTATGACCACCGTCTCAACGCCCCGAACAGTAGCCCAAGACCTCATAATTCAAAATAATGCTCAATTGTGGATCAATCGAAATGATAGGATTGGATACACGGGAGGCAATACGCCCCTCAATCATAAACCCCAATTCTTTTCAGTGTTTGTGCCTGGTATCGATTGCGCCGGGGGCAACGAAGCCAAAGTCACTGTGGAAAGCGGTGGCAGGATTGTGATTGGCGACTATCAAAACGGCGTAAAAAATATCGGGAAAATGTTTTTTCAAACCGGCAGCGAGCTCGAAGTGTCGGGCACCAGCGCTACGGAAGCGATCAAAATTGAAGATAAATCGCTCTTGTCCCTCAATGGGCCAATTAGTATGAAAGTCAACTCAAACGCATTCATTACGGCTATCAATCAGGCTCAAATAATTACAAGCGATGGCGCCCTAACCGAGTTTCATTCTTATTCAAAATTGAATTTAGAAAACGGCTCGACAATGGTCGTGGAGGAAGGCTCGACGTTGCATTTTTATCCGGAAAGTATTCTACGCATATCGGGCGATGCCTCTTCGCTCATCATCCACCCCGGCGCCACCCTCATCCTCGATCCCGGCGCCATCGTCCGCCTCGAATTGCCCGGCGCCAAAATCCGCATCGAGGGCCGACTGATCGTCAACGGCGACATCGATTTTGCCGGCACGGGGTATTTCGAGTTCGCCGGCAGCAACCAGCTGGAATACGGGCCCGGCTACACCACCTTACGCCTGGCCGGCGCGGGTATCGCCCAGCACTTTATCCGCATCGAAAGCGAACTGCGCGTACCCGCCGGCCGCAACATCGACCTGCGCCAGGGCGCCGTGCAGATCGACGGCGTGCGACGGGCAAAATGTTAATTTTGGTTCAGATAGAATGAGTTTAAATTATTGAAAAACAGTCGTTTGTATTCTTTTTTTCTAATCAGAATTTGAAATAAATTTTCCCGTCTCCGAATCCTCCCCACTCTTCCGACCTTAAATTTGTCGTATTGCCGCTGGCCAAAGAATTGTGAAAAAAAACGCCTGTCGGGCGGCTTTTCCTAATATGCAATAAAATTAAATATTATTTGTAGTACAAATCATTACAAACCACCCCTTCGCCGCCTGCAACTTTGTGAATAGAACCGTCAACACCTGAAAACCATAAAAAATACCCCAGGCCGTATTTATCCTTCTATTTTTTCACACCAAACACATTTCATTATGAAAAAACTTTTGCCTTTACCGCCTTTGCTGCTGCTCATCCTGTTGGCCGGCTGCCAAAAATGGGAAACTGGTCACGTACGGGAGCGGGCAGCAGGTTATGTCATCGAGTACGGTACCGGACGCCCCATTCCGGACGCCTTTGTGTCTTTGGGCGCCTGCGATAGCGACCCGAACGGCAATCTCAATTGTACGACCGCCGATACCACGCGAAGCGCCGGCGATGGCCATTATTCGTTCGAGATCATCGACAACGAAGCTGTTCTTCGGGTCAATGCCACCAAAGAAGGTTATTTTACCGATCATACGACCGCAAAAAGTGTACTCGACGGCAGCGAAGAAAACACCGATATCGTATTGCCGCCTTATGCGTGGCTGGAAGTGACGGTGAAAAACGAAAGCGGGGCGTATGCATTCAACACTGACGTATTTAACTCTGTCAACCCGTATATTTTTCTCCGGCAAGGATCAGATACCACGTTAGTCGCTCTTGTAAGGGGAAACCAGAACTATAAGTTCGGCTATTGTGTCAAACCTGATTCAGCAACTTTAACAGGCTGTGATTGGATAACCAGATACTGCCCCGGACACGATACCACAAAAATAACAATCACCTACTAAAACTACTTTTCCATGAAAAGACTGCTTTTTCTTTTCGCCGCGCTGTTGCAAGCGTGGGCGCTGGCAGCGCAGTGCGCCGATTGCCGCGATGCGCGACAGGTCGATCTGAAAGTCGAGATTGACAATGACAGCGATCCGTCTAGGGTGTGTCTGAAAAATACTTTTTGAGCAAAATACGAGCGAACGCAAGTTGAACCAAGGCAAGAAAGGATTCAGCTAGTTTCTCAAAACGAGTAGCAAAACGACGGCATTCTTTCAGGCGGTTTATCAAGCGTTCGATCACATTACGTTGTTTATAAGTCAGTTCATTGAATCTATGATGTGGGCCTTTTTGGCGTCTTTTGTGGCCTTTTGGCAGTTTTTTCTCTGGAATCAGTGCTTTTATGCCACGACTTCGGTATTTGCGAACAGGTTTTCCGGTGTAAAGCTTGTCGCAACCACTTCTTTGGGACGACTACGGTAGCCGCTTGCAGTGGGGATCAAGACGTTTTCCAGCGCTATTGAGAGTTGGGGAGCGTCATGTCGTTGCCTGTCAGTACAGCACAAAGGATTACCCAACCGGTCACAAACCAAGTGGATTTTGCAAGTAAAACCGCCACGTGAACGACCTAAGGCTTGTTCCCCGGCTTTTTTAGCGCCGGCTGCGGATTTAGAGGCCTTTACGGTTGTCGATTCGCTTCACAAATCCCAATCAATCAGACCGTCTTCATTGAGTTTGAGGTGCAATAAGGCCAAAATCGTTCAAGCCTTCGCTGCCATTCCCGAAAACGATGATAAACGGTTTTCCACGACCCGAAGCGTTCTGGCAGGTCTCGCCAGGCTGCCCCAGAACATAAAATCCACATGATGCCATTCAAGATGTGTCGTGGAGAGTGCCCAGGGCGACCTTTTCCACGTCGTTCAGGAAACAATTCTTTAATCGCAGCCCATTGATTATCATGCAATTCGTACCTTTTCATTCACGAAAAATACGAACTCATTTTTAACAATCCGATTTTTCAGACACACCCTAATCTACAAACTTCGTTTGTATTGAAAAACGATTATAGCTTACACAATGAAGTACTTTTTAAACTGGATGTAAGCACAAACGGGTACACATTCTGGCTGCATCCGGGCGATGGCACGCCGCCCATCCAATTGGTCAATGGTCAAACGGTACCTCACACCTATCCGTTGAGTGCAGGCGGAGCAGACGTTGTTTACCCGTTGGGGTTTGAAGTACGCGATGGGGATAGCTCGATTGTATATACCAGTCCGGTTATCAACTTCACCGTAAAAGCCACGTTTACAGTCAACAACAGCGGCTACTCGCCTCCCGATGAGGTGATGCCCGTGTCTACCAACGCCACTTTTCAACCTCCCGTTGCCGGGGCCTTTCCGGCCGGCAGCCCCTATAATTCCAATGTAGTAGGCACTGCCGACGCCTACATTCGGTACGCGCCCGGCCACAACGGCAAGTTGCTCAAGCCCCTGATTTTTGTCGATGGTTTTGATGTGGACGCCACCACCTACACCATCGACGGTACGGTCGTACGACACGGCGCATCGGGTTGGGATGTATTTACGCTCGGCAATGATGCCGCTGAGCCTAATCCTTACGACCCTGACCCGCCGACTTACCGGTACTACCCAACTGCTTTCGAGACGTTTTTACAAGCCGGGTACGATATTGTGTTTCTCGATTTTTCAGATGGCACCGACTATATTCAGAAAAACGGGTTGTTGCTGGTCAAACTCATCGAAGAAATCAACAATCGAAAGGCCCTGCATGCGGCCGAGGGCGAAACCGTATGCGACAATGCCATAGTGGGCGCCAGCATGGGCGGACAGATCGCCAAATGGGCTCTTTCTTATATGGAAGAACAGGGTATTCCGCATCAAACGCATACTTACGTTTCTTTCGATTCGCCACAACGGGGCGCAAATATCCCTCTGGGAATACAGTCTGCCGCTTTTTTGTTGAATCGCGCCGGGTTTGATTCGAACGATTTGTGGGGGCGTTCCAATAGTCCTGCCGCACGAGAAATGCTTATGTATTCTCTTGCCGGTTGCGTGGAATCAGGAAGTGTGAGTATTGAACTGGAAGAAGTGGAACTATGCATTGGTTCTTTTATCCCGCAACCATTGAATATAGAATATGGCAACTCAATTGCATTGCGGCAATCATTTCAAAGCGAAATGGCAAGTCTAGGCTATCCCCATCAAACTCGTAACGTGGCAATATCATGCGGATCGCGCGCCGGAAATGGACTCGAGTTCAATGAAGGACAAACCTTTTTATGGGCGCGTCGTAGCGAAAACCCGCCTAATATATCTTGCAGCCTGGAAGGTGACGTGCTATGGGCAGATATAGCGGCCTTGAATGGCAATAGCATGACCATAAACAAATACCTTTCGTTCAGCGGGGGCACTGGCAGTTGGGGCTGTTGTACCGCCAATTTTCCGGGCGATCCTGCCACAATATTCCGGGGAGCAATACCAATTGAATATGTTCAATGGGCTTTCTCATCCGTCGATCCACCGCGAAAAAGCCTGATGATGCGCACTTTCGCTGAACAGAATTTCCCGTCGCTTGATAATGCGCCGGGCTGCAAAAGGGGCGACCTTTTTTCGTTCGAAAAACTTTTAAGAACCTATGGAGCCGAAGTCCCGATCAATTTGGGATACACCACCTTCATGCCCACCCTCAGTACCTTGGATATCAATTTACCTATGGATAATCAGGGACTAATGACAAGTTATCCAACAAATGAGTCCATCATTGCCTCTGGCTTAACCCCATTTGATGCAGTATGGGCATCGCCGGACGTCAACCTTCGCCATGTGGAGCTCAACGCCGATATGACCAACTGGACGCTTCAGCAACTGGCCCTCGGGCTTGCCCAGGCGGGGGGCGGCAATCTCAATCTGATAGCCGGGCAAACATACAACTACGGTAAAAGAAAGAACCGGGTGCCCGATGTGACCATCAACAATGGGGGTATGCTGGCGGTCAATCTGGATGGACCTATTAATTACATGACCCCTGCCGATCCGCTCGCCGATCTTCCGCATTTTGAAGTATATACCGGCGGCGGTTGCTCCAATGGTAAGACCATTTTGGTTGAGCACGGTGGTACTGTCCAGATCGGCGATCCGGGAAGTGGCAAAACAGGCGTTTTTCATGCCCTGCGCGAATCGGTAGTACATGTCAAATCAGGCGGCACACTCCGCATCAACAATGCCTCTTCGCTCATCATTTACGAAGGCGCCTCCCTCATCCTCGATCCCGGCGCCATCGTCCGCCTCGAATCGTCCGGCGCCAAAATCCGCATCGAGGGCCGACTGATCGTCAACGGCGACATCGATTTTGCCGGCACGGGGTATTTCGAGTTCGCCGGCAGCAACCAACTGGAATACGGGCCCGGCTATACCACCTTCCGCCTGGCCGGCGCGGGTATCGCCCAGCGTTTTATCCGCATCGAAAGCGAGCTGCGCGTACCCGCCGGCCGCAACATCGACCTGCGCCAGGGCGCCGTACAGATCGACGGTGAGCGACTGGCCCTGCCCGAAGGCTCGGGCGGCAGCTTCACCGATATCCACTTCTACGGCGCGGCCGCCAACGGTGTACAGGGCGACCACTCCGCCTCGTTTTACGCCTCGGGCTGCCGCTTCGACGGCTTCGCCTACCCCGTACACCTCTCCGGCGGTACCGGCACGGCCCGCCTGCTCTCCTGCACCCTGGGCGACTACACGGGCATCGGCGTGTTCAGCGCCGACCGGCCCCAACTGCTGCTCGAACAATGCAGCTTCAACAGCCCCTGGGCCAACGACGGCGTTTATTCCAAATACACCACCCTCGTCGTGCAGCGGCAGACGACCATCACCGGCGCCCAAAGCGGCACGTACGGCAACAACGGCCCCGCGCCCAACGGCGACCCGCTCCTGTCTCCGCCCGCCAAAACCGGCGTGCGCCTCGAAGGCGGCTGGCTGTACTGGATGGACGGCGGCGAAATCAGCGGCGCCGACGTGGGCATCGCCAACCTCGACGGCTATCCTACCAACGTGTATATGAACCACTTCGCCACGATCCGCGACTGCTACGCCGGCATCGTCATGCGCGGCAACGCCACTACGGGTCTCGTGGCCATGAACTGCGCCCGCCTCATCAACAACTACTACGGCATCCACGGCCGCGACGTGGCCCTCATGATCGATCCGGCGCTGTTCAACGGCCAGAGCCAGCAGGCCGCCAACGCGAACGTCTTTATCCGACCGGTCAGTTACGGCCCGGTCAGCGGCAGCGAGTATTTCCATATTTGCTACGGCCTGAAAACGCCGCCCAACCCCGTACCCGCCACGCAGAACTACTGGGGCAGCTTCGACGGCGCCAACGTCAGCGCCGATCCCTCGCCGTCCGATCACAAAACCTTCTGCTACAACCCGGCCTCGACGGGCGGTTGCGGCGTGTCGACGGCGGGCTGTACGCTCATCGGCATGAACACGGCGCCCCAACTCGGCCGTCAGCCGGCGGGTTGTCCGCAACCGGGTTTCGTGTGCGAAGATCCCGACGGCAACTGCGACGAATCCTGCTCGGTCGTGGTGACCGGCGGCGAAGCCAGTACCGTGCGGGATCAGTTCCTGGCGGCCATGGACGAGCTGCACAACGAGGATTTCCCGGCGGCCAAGTCCGGTTTCCAGCCCCCGGCCGATCTGTGGGGGCCCGGTTCCTTGTCTTTTTCCACCGTATGCCGCACTTACGTGGATGCCGCCCGCTCGCTGACCGATGGCGCCGCACCCGGCAACGGCGAAGAACGCCGCGCCCCGGTCGGGCCGGCCGCGCGCCTGCGACTGTCGCCCAACCCGGCCGCCGAGGCAGTTGTCGTCATGCTCGACGGCGCGGAGGCCTACGAACTGGAAGTATGGGACACGCAAGGCCGCCTGATGTACCGCGCCCGCGTCGCCGGCGCCGCTTGCCGCCTCGATGTGGCGGCATGGCCGGCGGGCTTGTACGTGGTGAAGGCCGGCCAGGATGGCAAAACTGCCTATGGCAAACTCTCGGTCAACAAGCCATAATCCTGTCTGCCCGCATCCCGCAAAGGCCCTTTTGAGCAATCAGGAGGGCTTTTTTATTATAGCGACCTGCTTCTTTTAGGGTGTTGGCAGGCTGCGCAAGGTTTTTTTTCTACTTTTGCCGCCGTTTTTGACAAAACGCCCCGCCGAGGCGGGTTTCTGCTACACCGTTTTCACAATAACTTTTTTGGTCAAGACAAAATGGATTCATTGGTTTACCTACTTCCCTTGTTTGGCGTGCTCGGCCTGATTTACATGGTCGTGTTGCAAGCCTGGGTCACGAAACAAGACGCTGGCGACGAAAAGATGCGCAGCATTGCCGATCACATTTCCGAAGGCGCCATGGCTTTCCTGAAAGCCGAATACCGCGTTCTGGCGATTTATGTCCTGGTAGCCGGCGCATTGCTGGGCTGGCTCAGCACACAGGTATCGACCAGTCACCCGCTGATCGTTGCCGCTTTTATCGTGGGCGCTCTTTTTTCGGTAATGGCCGGTTTTTTCGGTATGCGTATCGCCACCAAGGCCAACGTGCGCACCACCCAGGCCGCGCGCACCAGCCTGGCCCGCGCCCTGCAGGTGTCGTTCAAAGGCGGTTCGGTGATGGGTCTCGGCGTGGCCGGTCTGGCTGTACTGGGCCTAAGCCTGCTGTTTTCCGTGTTTTATAACTTCTTCATGGGCGGCGCTTACGGCGCCGACGGCTACACTGCTATGTCGCGGGTGCTGGAAGTTCTCGCCGGTTTTTCGCTTGGCGCTGAATCCATTGCCCTGTTTGCCCGCGTAGGCGGCGGTATTTATACCAAAGCTGCCGACGTAGGCGCCGACCTCGTGGGTAAAGTGGAGGCCGGTATTCCCGAGGACGATCCCCGCAACCCCGCCACCATCGCCGACAACGTGGGCGACAACGTGGGCGACGTGGCTGGTATGGGCGCCGACCTGTTCGGCTCCTACGTGGCCACCATGCTCGCCGCTATGGTGCTGGGCAACTCCGTGATCCGCGACTCCGGCGGCATCAACGACGCTTTCGGCGGCATCGGCCCGATCCTGTTGCCGATCCTGATCGCCGGTCTGGGTATTGTTTTCTCCATCATCGGTATGCAACTCGTGCGTGTGGCCGACAACGCCGCCGCTTCGGCCAGCACCGTGCAAGGGGCGCTCAACCGCGGCAACTGGGTCAGCATTATCCTGACCGGTATCGCCTGCTATCCGGTGATTACCTGGATGTTGCCCGAAACGATGAAGATGAAATTCTTCGGTCGTGAAATGGAACTCGTGGAGATTTCCAACCTGCGCGTTTTCTACGCCGTGGTGCTGGGTCTCATCGTGGGCGCCCTGATCTCGGCGATTACCGAATATTATACCGGTCTGGGCAAAAAACCGGTGCTCAGCATTGTACGCCAGTCGGCCACGGGCCATGCCACCAACGTGATCGCAGGCCTGGCTACGGGTATGATGAGCACCTGGATGCCGATCGTGCTGTTTGCCGGCGCCATCTGGGGCGCTTATTCCTTCGCCGGCTTCTACGGCGTCGCCATTGCCGCTTCCGCCATGATGGCCACCACGGCCATGCAGCTGGCAATCGACGCCTTCGGCCCCATCGCCGACAACGCGGGCGGTATCGCCGAGATGAGCGAATTGCCCAAAGAAGTGCGCGAAAAAACCGACGTTCTCGACTCCGTGGGCAACACCACGGCTGCTATCGGCAAAGGTTTCGCCATTGCTTCGGCGGCCCTGACGGCACTTGGCCTGTTCGCCGCTTATGTGGACTTTACCCATATCGCCGGTATCAATATTTTCAAAGCCGACGTACTGGCCGCGCTCTTCCTGGGCGGTATGATCCCGGTCGTGTTCTCCGCTTTTGCCATGCAGAGTGTGGGCAAGGCCGCAATGGACATGGTGAATGAAGTGCGCCGGCAGTTCCACGAAATTCCGGGCCTGCTCGAAGGCAATGGCCAGGCCGACTACCAGCGCTGCGTCGATATCTCCACCCGCGCCGCTATCCGCGAAATGATGACCCCGGGTCTGATCACCATCATCACCCCGATCGCTGTCGGCTTCATCATGGGCGCCGAGGCCCTGGGTGGCTATATGGCTGGTGTGACCGTTAGCGGTGTGCTCTGGGCTATCTTCCAGTCGAACGCCGGTGGCGCCTGGGACAACGCGAAGAAATCGTTTGAAAAAGGCGTGGAAATCAATGGCAAGACCTTCTACAAAGGCTCCGACCCGCACAAGGCCGCCGTTACGGGCGACACCGTGGGCGACCCTTTCAAGGACACTTCCGGCCCGTCGATGAACATCCTCATCAAACTCAGCTGCCTCGTTGGCCTGGCCATCGCCCCGATTCTGGGCGAACGCGCCGCCGCAGCCGGCCATACCGGCGTGCAGCAACCGCAACAACAGGAAATTCGCCTGACCGAAACGCCCGCCCAGCCGGCTGCCGCTCCGATCGGGAAATAAATTTCAGTCTTTGACAGACCATGATCGCCCCGGAGATGTTTTCTCCGGGGCGATTTGTTTTTCATTTTTACATCATGAAAATCGCCCTCACCGGCGCTTCCGGCCGCATCGGCAACGTCGTCGCACGCCGGCTGCTTGATGCCGGCCATCACCTCCGCATACTGCAACGCCGCGACAAGCCCTCGCTGGCCGGGCTGCCTCTCGAAAGGGTCAGCGGCCACTTGCTCGACCGCCCCTCGCTCGAAGCGCTCGCCGGGGGCTGCGAAGCGCTGATCCACCTGGCCGGACTGATTTCCGTACACGGCGACCTGGGTGGCGAGGTCGTGCGGATCAATGTGGAGGGCACGCGACAGGTACTGGAGGCCAGCCTGGCCCGGGGCCTGCGGCGGGTGATCGTGTTCAGTTCGGTGCAGGCTTTTGTGCCGCCGCCGGCCGGGCAGGCGCTCGACGAAAGCGCCCCGCTGGCCCTGCAAAGCCCAATGGCGTACAACCGCGCCAAGGCCGAAAGCCTCGATCTGGCGCGGCGATTTGCCGCCGAACGGCCCCTGGAAGTGCTGACGCTCTGCCCGACGGACGTGCTGGGGCCTTTTGATTTTGAACCATCGTTGTCGGGCCAAATGTTGCTCGATTTTCACCGGGGGCGCATCCCCATGCTCACGCCCGGCGGCGCCGACTGGGTGGATGTGCGCGACGTAGCCGACGCCACGCTGGCGGCGCTCGACGGCGGCCAAAACGGTTCTGTTTATTTGCTGGGCGGCCGGTATGCGTCGATCGGCGATCTGGCCGCGACCATCGGCCGGGTGACGGGCCGGCGCATGCCCCGGCTCGTCGCGCCCGAGTGGCTGTTGCGCTCGTCGCTCCCGTTGATGGGCGCCTGGGCCCGGCTGAGTGGCACGCCGGCGCGATTCACTGCCGAAATGCTGGACACTTTGCGCGATCATCCGAAGGTGGTTTCGACCGAAAAAGCCAGGCAGGAACTGGGCTATTCGCCGCGGCCTTTGGAAGAGACCCTGGCTGATGCTTTTGAATGGTTCAAATCTGCCGGTTATTTGTGAGGCGGAGCGCGTTAAATGCCCGCCGTTGAGCATGAACTATACCCTGTACACGCAGATTGCCTGGGCCTGGATGGCCGTGGCCGTTGTTACCTTTTTTTACCTCCTGCGCCAAAACGCGCCTTACGGCCGGCACGTGCAACCCGGCTGGGGCCCTACGGTCGACAACCGCCTGGGCTGGTTTGTGATGGAGTTTACGGTGATTGTTGTTTTTCTGACCGCCCTGTTGTGGTCCGGCATACCGGCCCCGAAGCCGGTTTGGGTATTTGGCGCCCTGTTTTTGTTTCATTATGTCAACCGGAGTATCATTTTTCCACTCCGACTGCGCACACGCGGCAAACGTATGCCTGTCGTCATCATGCTGTCTGCCGTCGGCTTCAACCTGATGAACGGCTTCCTGCTGGGCTACTATTTCGCTCATTTTGCCAACTACCCGCCCGACTGGTGGTTCGATATCCGCTTCCTGCTCGGCATGATGCTGTTCTGGACCGGGCTGGGCATCAACTGGCAATCCGACAATATCCTGCTCGGTTTGCGCGCCCCGGGCGCCACGGGTTACGCTATCCCGCGCGGCGGTCTGTTTGGGCGGGTGAGCTGCCCGAACCACCTGGGGGAAATGATCGAATGGGCAGGTTTTGCGCTTATGACATGGGCTTTGCCCGCCTGGGCCTTCTTCGTCTGGACCGCGGCCAACCTCGCGCCCCGGGCGCTGGCGCACCACCGCTGGTACAAGGAAAAATTTGCGGATTACCCGGCTGAAAGGAAGGCCTTGTGGCCGTTTTGATAATTGTGAGAGACAGGTATTTATGGACAGTTTTTACAAGATTAAAGGATGTTGCGGCTATATTTATCCTGTTGATCCTGTAAAGCCTGTCAAAATAAAACCTGTCCAAACATTATCCCCACCAATGCCGTATCAGCCGTAATACCAGGCTTGCAAGAAGGCTCAACAGTAGCATGGTCGTGATCGGGGCGTAAAACCGAAAGTTGTCGCGTTCGATACGAATGTCGCCGGGCAGGCGCCCCAGCCAGCCCAGCCAGCCGGTTCGGCCCTGCAATGCCCATGCGACGAGGCCGACGAGCACCAGCCCGATACCCAGGAAAATGAGCAGTTTGGGCAAGGGAGGAATGTTAAAATTCATGGCGTGACGATCAAACTTTTGACGATTGCCCGGCCACCGGCCTGCTGTATGCGCAGCACATACATGCCGGGCGGAAGGTATTCCGGATTCAGGTCGTACAAGCCCGACCCGCCGTCCAGTTCCTGTTCGAAAACTGGCCGGCCCAAGGGGTCGAACAAAGAGAGGCGGTATTCGCCGGGGCTAATACTTTGAAAATCAAGTTGAAGAAGTAGGTTGCCTGCCGAAACGGGGTTGGGAAACAAACGCACAGCGACATCTTCTTCGGGTTTCGATACGCCCGACGACGCACAATCCCCGGGCGTTTCGCCCTGCCACATACCGCCGCCCATCGTAGCCACCCAGACGCGGCAAGCATTGTCGGGCTGAAAAAACACCCGTTTCGGGCGCCAGTAGGGCAGGGTAGCGACCCTTTCGAAAACAGGCGCCGCATCGTTCAGGTTTTGGGTAAAAAACAGCCCTTCGTTTTCGACCGACAGATAGGCTACGCCGGGCAGTTCGGGGTGGATGGTGATGCTTTCCGCACGTTCGTGCGCAAAAACACGCGTCCAGCTCAGCCCCCGGTCGGTGCTGCGGTAGAGGCCGCCGTTGCCGGCGTTGTTGGGTCCGGCAAAGGTGGTGAAGCGCCCCCAGACCGTGGCGTACCAGGTATTCTGTGCGGGGTCGTGCGGGTCGGCGATCAGGTCTTTGGTATAAAATTCCATGCCTGCGCCGGTCCGGTCCTGCCATTCACTGCTGCCGGCGGGCAGGTAGAACACGCCGCTGCTCTCCGTCAGCGTCACGCCGTCGGGCAGGGCCCTTGCTGAAAACGAGGCAGCCAGGCTGCCGTCTTCCAGCGCCACGAGGTTGTAAGGGTGGCCTTCGGTGCGCGGTGGCGCGGGCAGCGCCTGCCAGCTTTGGCCGGCGTCGTCGCTGCGAAAAACGCCACCCTCCGTGGCATGTACTACGCTGACATACAGGCGATTGGGCAGCAGCCGGTCGGCTTCGAGCCAAACTACCGGATGGCCGAAATTGTACAACGTATCCCAATGGGCGCCCGAATCGACGGATTGCAGGACGAGGCCGTTGCCGGCCACCTGTTCATCGGTAATGCGGTAGCCGAGGTAAATGTCATTGATCTCCGCAGTGGCGGCGTACAACTTGCCGCCGGGCGCTGCCGCGATCCGGTACCAGTTGTTGTTGGCCACAGTGCCCCAGGGGAAAAAAGTGTTGCGGGCAAAAGTCCAGGTCTGTCCGGTATCGGCCGACCAGGTTTGCCCGATGTCGGTATTGGCAGCGATTATTTCGTGGTCGTTGAGCCAGAAGATTTGGTGGGTGGAGGTGACGTCGAGGCCCGAGGAGCGGTAAAATTTATCCACGGGCGTGAGTGAGCCGGGCGGGTTTTGAAACTCCGGCAATACGTAGGTTGCCTGCCAGCTGGCGCCGCCATCGGTGGTCACATGGCCGTAGCCGTCGGTGACGATCACGTGGCCGGGGTCGTTGTTGTCCACATCGAGGCCGAGGTTAGCGCCACTCCAGAGGTAGGAATAAGCGCCGCCGTCGCCGCCCCAGCCGGTGCTAACATTCTGGTTGCCGCCGGCCAGGAAGGTATTGAGCCAGCTTGCGCCGCCGTCGACTGATTTGTAAATGACAGGCAAAGCCCCGTCGAGGCTCCCCGCGGCCCAGACGATTTCCGGCTGCTCCAGGGCCAGGTCGATCCAGGCAATGGAGGCAGTAGCGGGCAGGTCGCCCCGGGTGTCGGCCCATTCGGCGCCGGCTGCATAGTCCATGCGGTAAATGCCGAGCAGGTTGCCGGTAAAGTCGAGCGGATCGTACCAGGCATACATATCCGCTGCCGGCGCCACGACGCAAAACAGGCGGCGCAAGCCGCCTGTTTTGGCGCCCGCCAGATGGAGAATGCCCGCGTCGGCCGGCAGCCCCGGGTGTATTTCGAGGGCAAAAGTTTGCCCGCTGTCGTGCGAAACCAGCAAGCCCTTGTCGGTGCCGGCAAAAATGTCGTTGCCGTCCCAGAAAACGCCGCCGAACCAGACCTTGTCGTCGTCGGGATGGAAAACGGAAGCCCAGGAATTGCCGCCGTCGGCGCTGAAATACAACTGGTTGTATTCGTTGAGCAGGAGGCGTTGCGTACTGTTTGGATCGACTTCGAGGCGATGGACGCCGCTGCCGGTGGGGTCGGGCAGGGCTTGCCAGCTGAGGCCGCCGTCGGTGCTTTTGGCCAGTTCGCCGCGGAACAGCGGGTCGTCGGTGTTGGTCAGCGAGCGGCGGCACACATAACACACGGAGGGGTCGGCCGTAAACTGGATTTTTCCCTTCACCTGGCTGACCAGCTGCTGGTAATGCTGCATTTGCCAGTGCCGGCCGCCATCGGGCGAACGGTACACGCCGCCCATATCGCAGTTGAGAAAAATATCATCCGGGTTGTGCGGATTGATGGAGGGGCTGTACATGTACCCGCCGCCGCCGATTCCCAGCGGGGTGAAGTGTTGCGGGTATGCTTGCGCGAAGGCGTACAAAGGGCACAAAAAGGCGAATAACAGGCGGAGCAATGTCATGGCAGGCGTACTGGTAATTGCGCCAAGTTAGGGCGACTGCCCGTATTTCTGTTGTTGTCCACCTATGGCCAGAGCGGGTTTTTTAATTTGCTTGATTTTCAACGATTGGTTACTTTTAAACCGCCAATTCAATCCTGTTCACCTAAGCTAATCTCTCCTGTGAAACGTATCATCCTTCTTTCGGCGGTACTTGTTGCCGGCGCCTGCCTTCCTGTTTTTTCCCAAAATTTCACCATTTTATACCAAACGCCCGATCAATTGTTTGTCTGCGATGCGGACACGCTTACCGTAACGGTGACGAACAATACCTCCCAGCCGATCAACGGCGCCCTGCTCGACGTGGAGATGCCTTCTGGACTGGAATACCAGCCGGGCAGCGCAACGGGCGCCAGCGAATCCAATATTTCCAACCTGAACAAGCCGGTTTTGTCGCTGCCCGCGCTCCCGCCCAACACGGCTGTGGCGGTCAAAATGACTATTCGCGCGGGCTGCGGACTGGTGGAGGCAATCAACGACGGGCAGTTGTTCTCCCTTGTGCTGCGGGTGCGCAACGGCGCGCAGGCGGAACAGATCACGACAGCCAGTTTTATCGTGGAAACCGGCCTGCTGGTCATCACCCAGGTGGACAATGACTCTTTGTCGGGGCAAAAAGGCGACATGCTGGTACGTACCCTGCACGTGCAAAACACCCGCCTTGGCACGATCCAGTACCTGCGCTTGCAGGATGCACACCCGGCTGGAATCAGTATTCAGACCAATGGCGCCGCCAGTCAAAACGACCAGCCTGCTTTGTTTCAGGCGCAATTCGACGGCGCTTTTTTTACCGGTTTTGGCGACGGCGACAATTTGCTGGAGTTCAATGAAACCGTTTTGATCCAGGAAAAAATTACCATCACCGATTGCGCCCTGCCCTCGGGTTTCGAAGTGAATTCGGCCCTCACGGCAGCCTGGGCCTGCACGGCCGCGGCGCCTTCCTGCCAGGCCGACAGCGCCCGGGCAGAAGTGACGGTTTTGCCTTTTGATAAATTGCCCAAACTGGTCTTTACTTCACAGTATGGCTATCCGTTCGACCGCTGCGCCGACTATGCCGCGCCGCAGGTCATCCACGTCGAAAACCAGGGTACGGCGCCCGCCAGCAATGTGTTGTTGCAACTCAGCTCCACGGCTGCGAATATTATAGCGATGGACGGCGCTTCTTTCCGTTTCGACATTGGGGGCGTGCAAACCCCCGTGACGCCCAACCTGCAAACCCCCATCATCATGCCCGGCTGCGGCGTACAACGCGACAGCATGGTCGTGCTGATCATTCCGAATGTGCCGGCCGGCGCTTCGATGGATATTTTGTTCGATACCTATTTCTGCTCAGAGGCCTGCGACCCGACCCTCTACCCGCTGCTGGGCAGTTTTTTCCACCTGGTGGAGTGCCCGGCCGGCGGGTCGGTCGTCGATACTTTTCTTCACGGGCCGCAGCTCGACCTGGCAACCTGGCAGGGAGGCATCTCATTTTCCATCGGCGATTGTGTGGAAGACGGGCAGCAGGATACTTTCCTGTACTACATCCATTCGGGGCGTTTGTTGCAGGATGAAGGTTTTGCATGGTTGCAGATTGATCTGCCCTGGGGCATGTTTATGGACCCGGCCTGCCAGCCCACAGCCGATGGCGAAAGCCCCGTGCTGATTGTCGTGGATACGCTGGTGACCTACGATACGATTACACGGGTGCGGATCGCCTATGATTTGCCGCTGCCGAACGATTCGATTTTCGTGCCGCTCTGCTTTCGTACGAACTGTCTGCCCGACGCGACGTATTCCTATTTTCCACCTGTGCCGCCGCCCGGGCCGACCGGCAATTTTACCATCCTCAATGCAATTTGTACAGGATGCGGCTATCAGGGGGAGGGTCAATTTGTGCTGACCAAAAAGCTGGACGACGACCTGTCCTGCGGACTGTCATCCTGTACAACATTCGATTTGCGAACCGAATGCGTCTGTCCGCTCGACACCTTTCATGGTGGTGGCGGTGGTGGTGGTACAGGCCCTGGCGGAAGCTGTTACACCTGCGATTTTAACGGCACGCTTCAATATTCGTTCGATGCATACCGCCTGAACCTGGGGCTGCCCGACCACAACGACGACCGCGCGGCCGATGCCGGCGCAGTTGATACCCTGAAAATCAGGCGCGACCGCTTTTTGCCGGGCGATACCATGCGGGTTTTGATGGGTACCCGCGTGCTGACCGGTGAAAACCTGTGCTACCTGGGTTACAATATTTTTACGGAGGTCATCCGAAGCGATATTCCTTATGCCAACGTGAACGACGTATTTGACATAGCCACCGCCCGGAGTTATTTTGCCAACCCCAAACGTTTTCGCAACCTCGGGGCGCTGGTTCGTATCTGGGACAGCAGTACGGGTGAATATTACGAGTGTTCGGTGGATTCGCTGGATGTGTTGTACAAAAACCTCTACGGCATTGTCACCAACGTAAACGTGCAGCCAACCGTCAAAATCGACGAACTGGTTTCGATGCGACAACATCTGGGGCTTCAAGTGGCTGACCTCATCGAACGAGGTTGCGTACCGGACTGCTTTACTTTTGCAGCCGGCGATTCGATCCAGATCATTACAGACTTCAAACTGGACTTTAATTACACGCCTTATTGCCAGCAGCACAGCCCGCCGCTTATCAATTTTGAGATGGCATTCGAGCCGGACCAAATCGACTACCCCGATTTTTATTCCTACAAGCGTTTTGATACGCTGATGTTTCAATATTCCGGCTACCGCGATACGGTCACCAACAACACATTTGGCATCCGGCCTTGCCAGAATTCTCAGGAAATCAAGCCGTTTTCCTACGCGATCAGTATTGCCCGCGAAAACCTTTTCCCCTTCGAGGTGCGGCCCCTTAACCGCATCATCGACTACGATTTTCTGATCCTCGACCAATTGAACCTGAACGCGGTGACCCTGAAATACCTGCGTTTGCAGGAGAACGTCAATCAGCCGGCTTACCAGAGTTTGCCCCTGCCTTTTACGCAGGATTCCACCCATGTGAATATTGATTTTTCAGGGGTGTTTGCCGAGCCGCACGACGAGGGTTACAAACTGGAGACCAGCCTGGTGTTCGATCCCTCGTGCGCTTTTCGTTCGCCGGACACGACCTGGCAGATACTGACCCTCGATTTTGAAGGCTGCCTGAGCATGCCCGATACCCTCGTCAAGGTGGTGCTCAATAAAATCGGTTTTTTCAGCAACCAGGCCCGCGATACGATTACTTCCGACGAACTGATTTATGATTTTGCCTCGGAAGACGTGGGCGCCGATATTTTGCTGAGCAACCTGGCGCCGGTCGCTGCGCCCAATTACTGGGTCGAACTGGTCGGCCCGGACGGCGGGCTGTCCGATTTTGAATTGTTGCAATTGCCCCAAAACACACCGTTCAGCAATACGAACGGGGTGTTCCAGCTGGGCACGCTGGGGCTTTTATCACAAAAAAATCTGCGGATCAAGGCAAAAAACAACAGTTGCGACCCGCAGCGTTTGTGGGTCATTTACGGCTGGGATTGTGCGCCTCACGAGGTTCCTGGCGCTGCTTCCTGTGCCAGAGACACGCTGGCACTCCTGTTCCGGCCCCAACTCGCCGAACTGGAACTCAATCTGCAGCAATTCCCTTCCGACGCGCCCCTGTGCGATACTTCCGATTACATTGTATTTGAAGTGTTTAACGCCGACCTGGGCTACGCATTTTCGCCTTTTGCCAGTGTACAATTGCCGGGGGGCATGCAGTTGTTGCCCGGCAGCAGCCAGGTGGCCTATCCGAGCGGCAGCGCCTTCGTGCCGGTGCCCGACCCGGCTGTTTTGCCCAACAATACCTACGAATGGAACCTGGATGCGGTTGTGCCCGGGGTGGCGCAGAACGGTCTGCCGGGGGTGAATGCCGATCCGCAAAACGGCATTCAGATTCGTTTCAAGGTGATTGCTTCCTGCGGGGTGGTGTCCAACTCGCAGATGGTTTTCGGCGCCAGTGCGGAGCAGATTTGCGGTACGGCCACCAATTTCCTGCGCAAGGCCAGCGACCCGCTCACCGTGGAAGGGCTGACGCCCGACTACGAGGTGCAGATCGGTATTTCGCAGCTGGGCGGCGGCGGTCCTTTTACTTGCGATGAAACCCTGACCTTCAAGGTCAACCTGCAAATCAGCGGCGTTACCCATGCGGGCGACAGCGTTTACGTCACATTGCCGGCGGGGTTTGATTACGTGGCCGGCAGTTATACACCCGGCCAGAACGCGCCTGCCGGGCCGCCGCAGCAATACGGCACGGTGCTTCAACTCGCCATTACACCGGGTTTGCCAGCCAATTCGGTGCTGAGTTTTCAGTTCAGTCTGACGACGCCGGAAACACCCGTGTGTTCGGGCGTGGCGATCCAGGTGCAGACCCGGCAGCAGTCGGTGGCTTTTTGCCCGACGATCAATTCAAACTGTGCCGTGTATGTTTCGACGGGTGAAGCCAGTTTCGCGTTGCTGCCTTTTGATCCGCAGATCTTTATTTACAACTCCTCCATTGCTACCAATCCAGAAGATGGCTGGACCAGTTATTACATCACGCTTGCCAACGGCGGTATTCAGGTACTCGAGTCTGCACAGATTCTTATCGTCAGGGATGTGGACGGCAACGGCCAATGGTCGGCTGCCGATACCGTGGTGGAAACGCAATATTTTAACGGATCACTGGCGCCCAGCAAAAAATACAACCTGAGCTGGATCGATTCGAGTCAGGTCGTGCTCGATCCCTGCAGTTTGCTGGCGGTATTGCCCGGCAGCGCCATGTGTGATTGCGACGATGTCGTGGCGCCCTTTGCAAACACTTCGATGGTCTATGAGACACGGCATATCTGCCTGGGCGATTCGGTGGCCCTGGGACCGCCCTATGAAAGTGGCCATACGTACCAATGGCCTGCTTCCATGAGCCTGCCCTGCCTTTATTGCCCCAATTTTGTCTGGACGCCTTCTGCAACGGGCACTTTCCCACTGACGCTGCTCGATAATTCGGCCAATTGCCTGATAAAACACAATTATCAGGTAGTCGTCGCCGAACCACCTGTTTTGATAAGCCCCGATAAGGTGATTTGTCAGGGGGAAACCGTGTTGCTGGAAACCGGGCCTGCCGCTACCTGGCACTGGGATGGGCCGGGTATTGTCAATCCCGGCGCTTCTGCGCACCTTGTGCAGCCGGACCAGACATCCGCCTATTTCGTCACCATTACCAATGCAGCGGGGTGTACCGCTGCTGACGACATCATCGTCACGGTGCTTGAGAGCGATTCGATCAACCTCGGCACAGTGCGCACCTGCGAGGGCACGCTGGTGGATGTGTTCGGTACCATGACCGACCAGCCGGGCCTTTATTGTCATCAATACCCGAAATCCAACGGGTGCGACAGCACCGTCTGCCTGCTGCTCGAAGTGGTGGGCAATACAGCAGAAGAAAAAATAAAATGCCCCGAAGACTCGGTGCTGGTGTTCGACAACTGGGTGATTGCCGAAGGGCAATATTGCGAAACCTTCCTGTCGAGCCTCGGCTGCGACAGCACGCACTGCATCATGGTGAACAACCTGGCAGCGCCCGGCCTGCCGGTAGCGGATACGCTCTACGTGCTCTCGGGCGACACGGTACAACTCCTCGGGCCGCCCGGCTTTGCGCATTACCAATGGTCGCCTGCCGCCGGCCTGAGTTGCACCGATTGTCAAAACCCGCTGGCTGCTCCGGGCGACACCATCACGATTTACACGCTTAGCGTCACCACCGACGACGGTTGTTCGGCCACCTGGGAGGTACACCTGCGCTTCACACCGCCCTGCAACGTGGGCGAACTGAAAATCCCGAACGCCATCACACCCGATAACGACGGCACAAACGACAGTTTCAGGCCGGCGCCCGTGGAAAATGCACCGACCGTGATCCGCCTGCGCGTGTTCGACCGCTGGGGCGCCAAAGTGTACGACGAAACTGGCGCCACAGCCGCCTGGGACGGTAACATCGACGGCAAACCCGCGCCCGTCGATACCTACGTGTGGCTGCTGGAAGTGGAATGCAGCGGCGAAATCAAACCGCTGTACGGGGAGGTGACGGTGTTGCGGTAAATGGCGTTGTCGCGGCAGCCGGGTTTGCCGGCCAGGCTTTTGACGCCCGCGATCAACGGCGAAAATTGGACAAATACCGTAAAATTGCCGGCCGGAATGGCTGGCTATTGATCCTTTTGCCCACGGCAGAAGCCGTGGGCAGTTAATTGCCGGCAGGTTCATTGGTAATTGACTGTTAATGTGTTTTTTAACCCTTTTAACCTCGCCACCCCTATTAACCTCGCCAACCACCAATGGCTTCGCTCGCCCGTCAGTATGATCGCCGGAAACTCACCGGCCAGGTGTTTACCCCGGCATTCGTGGTGGACAAAATCCTGCTGGATACAGGTTTCGACGGCCCCGCTGCGTTGGGGCATTCCGTGCTCGATCCGGCTTGCGGCGACGGTCGTTTTCTCGAAGCCATCGTGCAGCGCTTCATCGACTGGTCGCCGGAGGATGCGCTGCCTGCCAACCTGGCACAGGTGCACGGCTGGGACATCGATGAAAGGGCCCTGGCGGAATGCCGGGACAAACTCAACCGGCTGGTGCAACCAAAGGGCCTGGCGATCGACTGGCAACTTCGCCATTGCGACGCCTTGCGGCAACCCTCCCCCGGGAAAGGCTTCGATTTTATCGTGGGCAACCCGCCATACATCCGCGTCCAGCATCTCGAAGCGGGGCAAAGGCAATACATTCGGGAGCATTTTGAATTTTGCCGCAGCGGTTCCACCGACATTTACATTGCTTTTTACGAACTCGCCACCCGTCTGCTGGCGCCGGGCGGCCGCTGCGGATTCATAACGCCCAATACCTTCTTTTTCACCGAAACCGGCCGGCCACTCCGCGCCTATTTTGCCGCCCGGCAAAACCTGTTGCAACTGACCAATTACGGCGACATCCAGGTTTTTGACAACGCCACCACGTACAGCGCCATCGCCGTGTTCGGTACGGAACGACGAGAGGCATTTCGCTATGAACAAGCGGTGGGGAAAAATGAGTTTGTAAACCAGGTTATTGATTTTGAAGCAATAAAAGACAAAAAATTCTGGCAACTCGGCGCCGCATTCCAGCCATCGCACAGCGGAAAACACCTGAAAGACGTCGCCCGAATTCATGTGGGCATCACCACGCTTTGCGACAAAGCCTATTTTTTCCCCATTGAAGAAATCGACGGGCAATATGTGTGGGCCCTGACAAAACTGCGCGGACGGGTGAAGATGGAAAGGAGTATTTTAAAACCTCTGATCAAGGCATCCACGCTGAAAAGCGGCGCCGACCCTGTTGTCGAATACGCGCTTTTCCCTTACCAAAAATACGAGGAGAAAACCCGTTTGATCCCCGAAGACACGATGCAGCGCGAGTTTCCGCTGGCCTACGCCTACCTGTGTGCGGTACGACCCGAACTCGAGCGCCGCGACAATGGCCGGCCCGTGCAACCTGCCTGGTACGCCTATGCCCGTTCGCAAGGCCTGGAAACAGGTTTCGGTCGGAAGATCCTGTTTTCGCCCATGAACCGGCAGCCCAATTTCATCCTGCACGAGCGCGAAGACGCGACGTTTTACTCCGGCTACTGCATCAAATACGACGGCGACTACGGGCAGCTGCTCGTACAATTGAATTCAGCCCGCATGGCCGCGTTTATGGCGGTTTCTGCGCGCGATTTTCGCGGCGGCTGGAAGGCGTATAACAAGAAGGTGGTAGAGGAATTTCCGCTGACGGACTGATGGCCGGCGATTATTTCTGAACTTTGCGGCGCAAAAAATGTCCATCCATGTCGCCGTATCTATCCGTAGTTGTTTGCGTGTACAATGAACAAGAGAACATCCGCCCCATGCTTGCTCAAATCGATGCGGCACTGGCGGGCATGGATTACGAGATCGTGTATGTCGATGACGGTTCCAGAGACGGCACGCTTTCCGAACTGAAAAACAGCGGCAATCCGCGCCTGCGTATCCTCGAATTTCGTCGCAACTACGGCCAAAGCGCCGCCCTCGCGGCTGGTATCGCGGCGGCCAGGGGCGAATGGATCGCCACCCTCGACGGCGACCTGCAGAACGACCCCGCCGACATCCCTCTCATGCTCCAGATCGCCGGACGCGACGAACTCGACATGCTGGCCGGCGTGCGGCAAAAACGGCAGGACGGCATGTTTCTCCGCAAAATACCCAGCCGCATCGCCAACTGGATGATCCGCCGGGCATCGGGGGTGTATTTGCACGACTACGGCTGCACCCTCAAGGTGTTCCGCGCCGACCTGGCCAAAAGCCTCGGTCTTTACGGCGAATTGCACCGCTTCATCCCTGTGCTGGCCGATCTCGAAGGCGCGCGCATGGACGAAACGCCGGTCCGCCACCACGCCCGGCAGCACGGCAAATCGAAATACGGCATCAATCGCACCCTGCGGGTGATGAGCGATCTGTTGCTGATCCTCTTTCTCAAACGTTTCCGGCACAAGCCCATGCAGTTGTTCGGCGGCTGGGGGGTAGTGTCGCTGCTGATCGGCTCCGCCGTGCTGTTTTACCTGTTGATTGAAAAAATACTGGGGCACGACATCTGGGGGCGCCCCTTGCTGCTGATGGGCGGTGGCTTGTTTATGGCCGGCCTGCAGCTGATCGCCCTGGGTATTCTGGCCGAATTGCAGGTGCGGACCTACTACGAATCGCAGGAAAAAAAGCCGTATAAAATCCGCTGCATCCACGAGCCATCAACGGCCGCCTCATGAACTGGAAAACGCTGCTGAAAATAGCCGTATCGGGGCTGATCGTCTGGCTGGTGTTGCGCGCCATCGATCCCCGGCAACTGGCCGACATGCTTCGGCGGGCCAATCCGCTTTGGCTGCTGTGGGCAATGGCGTGGTTTGTGGTCTCCAAACTGGTAGCTGCCGAGCGCTTTCGGGCTTTGCTCGGCGCCGGCGACATACGGCTTTCGCGGCGCAGCAACCTCGAATTGTACTGGCTCGGTATGTACTACAACCTCTTGTTGCCCGGGGGGGTAAGCGGCGACGGCTACAAGATCAAAATCCTGATGGATGCTTTCGGCAAGCCCTTCCGGCCGCTGTTTTCGCTGACCCTGTACGACCGCCTTTCCGGCATGCTGGCCCTTGGTCAACTGGCCGTGGCCCTGGCTTGTCTGCTGCCGCCATTGCAGCCCTGGTGGCCCGTCTGGCTGCTCGGCTTGATGTTGAGCGTGCCCGTGTCGTGGTGGCTGTTCGTGTGGCTGGTGAATACCGACCGCAATCTTTTTTGGGGGCTCAATGTGCAATCGCTGGCCGTGCAGGGCGCCCAGCTTGTGTGCGCCCTGGGGCTGATGTTTGCCCTGGGCGAAGGCGCCAGCTGGATCGGCTATTCGCTCATCTTCCTGGTTTCGTCGGTGGCGGCCATGTTGCCGCTCACCATAGGGGGCACCGGCGCGCGTGAACTGACCTTTTTGTGGGGCGCAAAAATCCTGAACCTGGACGCTGAAAAATCCGTTGCAGTGGCGTTTTTGTTTTACCTGTTGTCCACGGCAGTTTCGTTGGGAGGCATGTGGTTCAGTTTCAGGAAAATCAAGGATTTGTCATAAAATGTTGTTAACCAGTTCGCTGGATATAATTCCGGCAGAAAATTCTTAGGCATGCACTATCTGATCACCGGCGGGGCCGGCTTCATCGGTTCGCATTTGGGCGAGCGCCTGCTGGCCGATGGTCATCAGCTGACGGTGCTGGATAATTTTGATCCGTTTTACCCCGAAGCATTAAAACGCCGCAACCTCGACCTGCTGCATGCGGCAGGCGATTGCCGCTTTGTGGCAGGCGATATCCGCGATCGCGCCCTGCTCGACCGACTCTTTGGCGGTGCTCGGTTCGATGCGGTTGTTCATCTGGCGGCCAAGGCAGGCGTGCGGCCCTCGATCGACGACCCCGGGGCTTATTATGAGGTCAATGTGAACGGCACCCTGCAGTTGCTCGAAGCCATGCGCCACGCCGGGGTCAAGCGGCTGTTGTTCGTGTCGTCGTCGTCGGTGTATGGCAATCAGGAAAAAACGCCTTTTTCGGAAACCGACGAGGTGGATCATCCCATTTCGCCCTACGCCGCGACCAAACGCGCCGGCGAATTGCTGGCCTACACCTGGCATCATCTGCACGGGTTCGACGTGGCCTGTGTGCGGTTTTTTACGGTGTACGGCCCGCGGCAGCGCCCCGATTTGGCCATCCGGAAATTCGCCGAACTGGCGCTGGCCGGCCAACCCATTCCTTTGTATGGCGACGGCAGCACGCGGCGCGACTATACTTTCGTAGGCGACATTGTACAAGGGATGACCAACATACTGGCCCTGCCTCGCTGGGGCTACGAGATCGTCAACCTGGGCAACGGCCGTCCGGTGAGCCTCCTCGAAATGGTCCGAGCGCTGGAAAAAGCGCTCGGGCGACCCCTTGAAATACAATGGCTGGACAAACAGCCGGGCGACGTGGAGCAAACCCATGCCGACATCAGCAAGGCCGCAGCCTGGTGCGGATACCGGCCGGAGGTGTCGCTGGAAGCGGGAATGAAAAGGTTTGTGGACTGGACGCTGGGAGGATCGGCTCACTCCTCCATTTCATAAAAATACAACACCACGTCGCGATAATCGGTCTGCAAGGTGTCCACTATCCGTCCGGGAAACTGGGGGTACATCACCGGATTGACCAGGTAAACTGCATTGGGATGGCTGAGGTTATAGTCCCTTTTGATCACCTGATGCGCCCCTTTGGTCAGGTAAAAAGCCGCCGGCTCGCGGTTGTCGGAGCGACCGTAGATGTACAGGTTCCGATCCTTGTATTTTTCTCCCAGCCGAATCGCTTCCGTCCGCGCAGGAGCGGTGACGGATTCTTCATTCCGCAGGGGCAATATCACCAGATCGAAAACAATACGGAACACGAACAATCCTGCGACAAACCACCAGAGGTAGCGCTGCGGGTCTTGCAGGTACATCAGGGCGATCAGGGTAGCGAGCAGCCCGAACCCGCCGGCGATCCAGCCCAGGTTCGGGAAGTCGAACAACCTCGGAATCAGTGGCATCGCCGAAATACTGACGGCGGTGATGCACAGCGCCAGTCCGAACAGGGCGTAAATCAGCCGGTACGTCCAGCGGTGGAGCAGGCGGTCCTGTTCGAGCAGGTATTGGTTAATCACCGTGAACAAGGGGATGAACATGAGCAAATACCGCGCTTCCACGTGCACAGAGGTCCAATACACGGGCAAATTGGCCAGCAGCATGGTCAAATTGAAGCTCAGGAAGCGGTTTTCGCGAAGGCGCCGGCCTATCCTGCGGTCGAGCCAGCAAATAAACGTGACGGAAAACGGCAGGAAATGATAGATCCATTCGAAGGGGAAGCTGAACAGGTGGACGACAAACCGCAGCCAGCCATGCTCCACCACGGTTCGTTTAACCGATTCGTTCAGCAGATTGGGCAGCAGGATGTCGAGCGGCCGGTATTGCGCGTACCACCACAAATAAGCGCCCAGCAGCGCGCTGAACAAGAGGCCGCCCGCCACGTGTTGCCACGAAAACAGTTTGCGCCAATGCCCCAGCAGCCACAGGCCGGCCGGTATGGACAAGCCCTGAAAAACGATGGCTGGCAAGCCTTTCAGCATAAAACCGGCTGTTGTCAGCAGGTAGGTCGAGAGGAAAAGTCCGAGCCAGCGTTGCCGGGTGCCAAACCACCAGATGCACATGAATTGCAGGTAGGTGACCCATGAAAACGTCGTGTCGATCAGCGCCAGCATCGAGTCGTAGATCAGGAAACGGCCGCTGGTGACGGTCAATAAACCCGCCAGCACGGCGGATTCGCGGCCCATCTCCGGCTTGACGAAGCGATACACCGTGTAGCCGAACACACCCAGAAAAAACACCGTGGTAAGCCGGGAGGGCCATTCGCCGTAGCCGCCCCACAATTCGCTGGCGATCACCAGCAACCAGTTGAACAGCGGCGGCTTGTTGATGTACGAAGCGCCGTGCATGGTGGTTGCGACGTAGTTGCCCGACAGTTTCATTTCCAGCGCCACCAATGCGCGGATGCCCTCGTCGCCGATAAAAGCGGCGAGGTGAAGATTGATAATAAAAGCGGGAAGAGCCAGCAGCAGCATACCCCTGAGCAGGAAGCGCGTCGGTATCAGGCGGATTTTTTCAAGCAGGACAAACATGTAGGGGAGCGCAACGTTCGTCGCAAAGGTAAATCCTCCGTTGCTTGTCGCCACCACCTGTGTAAAACGTAACATCGCCCGAAAGGCAGTTTTTTCGGAATGGCTCCCGACCTTTGCCGCAATTGATCGTACCACACATGCCAGCTATCCGCGAAACGAATTTTCACCTGCCTGGCCAAACGGCCTTTTACCGCGGCAAAGTCCGCGACGTGTACACCGTCGGCGAACGCCTCGTCATGGTTGCCAGCGACCGTATTTCTGCTTTCGACCACGTGCTGCCGCGCCCCATCCCGCACAAAGGCGCCGTGCTCAACCAGATCGCCGCGCACTTCCTCAACGCCACCCGCGACATCTGTCCCAACTGGCTGCTCGCCGCGCCCGACCCCAACGTCGCCATCGGCCTGCGTTGCGAGCCCATCCGCGTCGAAATGGTGATTCGGGGCTACCTGGCCGGCCATGCCGCCCGTACCTACGCCGCCGGCCACCGCGTGCTCTGCGGCGTGCCCCTGCCCGAAGGCCTGCGCGAAAATGACCGCTTCCCCGAGCCCATCATTACCCCCACCACCAAGGCCGACGCCGGCCACGACGAGGATATTTCCCGCGACGACATTCTGGCCAAAGGTCTCGTGCCCCGCGAGGTGTATGAAAAAATGGAGGCCTACACCCGCGCATTGTTTCAGCGCGGCACCGAAATGGCCGCCCGCCAGGGCCTGATCCTTGTGGATACCAAGTACGAATTCGGGCTGCACAACGGCGAAATCGTGCTCATGGACGAGATCCACACGCCCGACAGTTCGCGCTACTTCTACGCCGAAGGCTATGCCGAACGCCAGGCCGCCGGCGAGCGCCAGCGCCAGCTCAGCAAGGAATTTGTGCGCGAATGGCTGATTGCCAACGGTTTCCAGGGCAAAGAAGGCCAAACCATGCCCGTGATGCCCGACGCATTCGTGGAAGAAATCACGGCGCGTTACATCGAGCTGTACGAAAAAGTGACTGGGCTGTCGTTTCACAAAGACGAATCGGACGACCCGCTGGGAAGGATTGAGCGGAATATTCTGAAGGAGCTTTCTTGAAGGTGATTTCCGATATCCGATTGGATTGGGGAGTTTTGATTTTTGTTGGGGTGGGATGGAAACGCGGAGGACGCGGATTTGGGCGGATTGGCACGGATTTTTTGACCCGCTACGCGGGGTGTTTATTGGACAGGATTTACAGGATCAACAGGATTTTTATCGGCAAGGAAGACTTTCCCCTTCCCTTAAAACCCTGTATATCTTGTTCATCCTGTCTGAAAAAATTCACGATGCCCGAAAGGAAATCAAAAATCCCCAATCCAATCGTACATCGAATATCGGCCCAATCGGATATCGGAAATCACCGCCATGCCGAATCATCTGTTCGGATGCCCTATACCCCCATAAAAAAAGCGCGCGGACCGGCCGCGCGCCATTGCAATATATCATTTCAACCAAATGCCGCTCCGAAGAGGGGCAACGTCGTCCGGGGTATCCGCGGCGCCCTTTGCAAGGATGGGTTCAAAATCAAGCGTCTGTTCGGGGTGTTCAGGTACCCGAAAGAGGGCTGGCGGGCGCCGGCGGCAAAAACGACAGGGTAGTCTTTCCGGATGCCGGGTTGAATATGACAAGTAGGGAAACAGCGGATGAATGTCGGGCGAGCCGGCCGGCGCCGCGGATTGGCCGCGCCAGGGTCGCCCCCGAGTGTCGCCTGTACACTTGTTTGAACAGGTATGCGGCAAATATGCAGGCCGCATGGGCGCAGTCCTGTTCACTATTGTCCACACATGGTGGAGCCAAATCCGGAAAAGGTAAATTTTGCCCCGCACAGGGTAGATTCCCGCCTTGACCGGCGTTTACCCGCTTTTTTTGCTCCACTCGCTGGGTGGCATGCCGAAGGCTTCTGCAAACACCCGGCTGAAATACCTGGGGTCGTTGAATCCGACGGCGTAGGCTACTTCCGACACGTTCATGCGGCCTTCCGACAACAGCCGTTGCGCCTCGCGCAGGCGCAGGTTGCGCAGGTACAGGTTGAACGACAGGCCCGTGAGCGCAGTGAGCTTGGCGTAGAGGTTGGAGCGGCTCATGCCGATGGCGCGGCCGGCCAGCTCGGCGCTGAGCGCGGGGTCGGACAGGCGGCTCGCGATCACGGCGTCGAGTTGTTGCATAAAAGCGTCTTCCAGCGCCAGTTCGGGCGCAGGGGCGGGCCGCTCCGGCCGCGACGCAAGGAGGGTGGCGTAGCGCGCGTGCAGTTTCCGGCGCGATTCGAGCAGGTTGTCGAGCACGGCGAGCAGCTCGGCCTCCACAAAGGGTTTGGCCAGGTAGGCGTCGGCGCCCCGGCGCAGCCCGGCGATGCGGCTTTCCACGTCGGCTTTGGCCGTCAGCAATACGATGGGAATATGGCTGCTGCGCAGGTCGTTTTTTAAATAATCGCACACTTCCAGCCCGTCTTTTTCGGGCATCATCACATCGCTGACGATGAGGTCGGGACTGCCTTGCAGGGCTTTTTCGATGCCGGCCCGGCCGTTGTAGGCGAAGTCGAGCCGAAAACGACCGCGCAGACAGGCTTCGAGGTATTCCACCACGTCGGGGTTGTCTTCGAGCAACAAAACATGCGGCAGACCGGCATCTTCCGGTGCATGCGGCTGTTTTGCGGCAAGGGTGGCCGTTGCGCTGACCGGCAGTTCGTGGAGCGCGGGGAGGGAAAGATCGCCGGCCGGCGGCGCCTGGTGCGTGACGGGCAGGGTGACCGTAAAAACGGCGCCGTGCCCCGGCTCGCTTTCCACCCCGATGCTGCCGCCCATGAGCAAAACCAGTTCGCGGGTAAGCGCCAGACCGATGCCGGTGCCGCCAGTTTTGGCTTTTTCCAGGTTGCGGGCCTGGTAAAAACGATCAAAAATAAAAGGCAGGTCTTGTTCGGGTATGCCCAGGCCCGTGTCTGCGACGCGCAGCAGCAATTGATCGGGGGCGGGCAGATCGAGTTCGAGCGTCACCCGGCCGCCTTCGGGCGTAAATTTGATGGCGTTCGACAGGAGGTTATACACGATCTGCAGCAGGCGTTCGGGGTCGAAATCCATCGGAATGCTGGCCTGCCGGCTCTCCACGCGGAGCATGACGTTTTGCGCATTGGCCAGGGAGTGCAGGCTCTCGGCGATATAGCGCACATAGGCCGCCACGTCGCCGTGGATCAGATGGACGCTCAGGTTTTTTTCCTCCAGTTTGCTCAGGTCGAGTATCTGGTTGATAAGGCGCAGCAGGTTCTGGCCGTTGCGGCGAATGAGGGCGACGGCATTGCCGAACGCGCCGCTTTCCGGGCTTTTGTCCAGGCTGTCGAGCCGGTCGGCCATGCCGAGGATGACGGTCAGGGGCGTGCGGAATTCATGGGAAATATTGGTGAAAAAGCGCCCTTTGAAATTGTCCATTTCCTTGAGTCGCGAGGCTTCCATCTGTTCGAATTTCAGCTGCTGGGCGAGTGCTATCTGACTGATTCTGAACCGGTAAAAGCTGCGAATAGCGGCTGCCGCGACCAATGCGTACAGGAAATAGGCCCAGGGCGAGGCCCACCAGGGCGGATAAATGACAATCCGGATCGCGGCGCTGCTCGTCGTCCAGTCGCCGCCCGCCGCGCTGCCCTGCACTTCGAAGGTGTAGATGCCGGGGCCGAGCCGCGAGTAATTGGCCGAATGGCTGGTGCCGGCTTCCACCCAGTTGGGGTCAACGCCGCGCAGCCGGTAGCGGTAGCGGTTTTCGGCGGGGTTTTCAAAATCGAGCAAGGCATATTCGATGTTGATCGAGTTCTGATCGAAGCGCAGTTCGATTTGGTCGGTCAGCTGAACAGGCCTGCTCAGCACGCTGCCCTGTTCGCGGTAATTGACCCGTTCGTTGTTGATTTTCAGGTCGGTAAACCAGATGCGGGCCTGGCTTTTTTGCTCCCTGATCTGACGGGGCTGAAATACCGTGAGCCCGTTGATGCCGCCGAAAACGAGCCGTCCGTCGGGCAGTTTTGCATAGGCGGTGGTATTGAATTCGTCGTGCTGCAAGCCATCGGAGGCCCTGAAATTGCGAAACCTGAATTGCCGGGGGCCGGCATCGGCTTCCCGCGGCAGTGTGATGCGGCTGAGCCCGCGGTTGGTGCTGCACCACAGGTTGCCGGCTTCGTCGGACAGGATGCCGTACACCACGTCGTTGGGCAAGTCGCTGTTTTGAGAAGTCAGGTGCAGAAACCGGCCATCGGGTTTGTACAGGCGGTTGGCCCCGCCGCCTTTGGTACCCACCCACAGGTACTGATCGGGCCGCAGCGGGTCGTCGCAGAAGGTGATGGTAAAATTGTTGAGCAAACTTGTCGGATCGGACGGTATGGTCTGGAAATGACGCAGCACGCTGTACGTGCCGTTCGTTTCGCCCAGTTCCACCAGACCCTGGGTGCTGCCCACCCACACATGGCGCTGTGGGTCTTCATGCAGGGCATACACCTGCACGCCCTCGCCCAAATGCCCGCCGAGATCAAAGTCTGTGTATGTTGCCGTAGCCGGGTCAAAATACCAGACCTGACTTTTGTCGCCGCCAACCCAGATACGCCCTTCATGGTCCTGCATGACCGGCGAATATTGAAAAGCCGATTGTTCAAACGGAAACACCGCGCCCGTTGCCGTTTGAACCAGCTCGCTGCCCTGTTTCGCTGGCCGCAATTTCCACTCCTTGCCGTCGGCGGTCTGGATCGAGGTGAAGAAATAGTCAAGGATTTCGCTGCTGGTCCCGCTGTTGTCGGGCGCCATTGAATAGCCGTAGGGCAGGTTGCGTTCCGACCAGATCATGACGGTCGGGCCGTTGGTAATGCGCCGGATGCTGTTGCCTGTCAGCAGGTGTTGAAACGGCGATTGCTCGGTGGGAATTTTGTACACGCCATAGCCGGCCGAGCCCAGCCAGATGTTGCCCGAACGGTCGAACAGGGCGATGCGAAAGAAATGGGGCAGTGCGCCGATCTGAACGGGCTGGAGGGCTCTGCCGAAATAAAACAGTTCGCTTTCACTGACCAAAAACTGCCTGTTGTCCGACCCGCATACGAGGATATTGCCTTTCTTGTCGGCCATGCCACAAAATTGCGGAGCGAAAAAAGGCGCTGTTTTCGGTACGAGGTAATTCTGCCCGTCGGGATCGATCCAGGCAAAGGATTTGTCCAGCACAACCATGACGCCCCCGCGGATGCTCGGATACATGGGGCCGGGTTTGTCGCTGTCGAGTCTTTTGATCGGCCCGGGGTAGCCGGGTTTCCAGTCGTAGATTTTACCGGAATTGATGTACAAACTGCCGTCGGCAGCAGCCTGCAACTGGAAAATATGGCTGCGGCCGGGTACGCTTGATTCCGGCTGAAAGCACTGGATTTCGAAGCGGTCGTTCAGTTCGGGCGCGTCTGGCAGGCCTTCTGTGGCCCAGAGCGGATTTTTCCAGCGGAGCCGGTAAAGCCCTGCTGGGGTGCCCAGCCAGATGGAACCGTCAAGGGTTTCGGCCATGCTGGTTACCTCGATCGAGCCGTCGTAGCCCGGCAGGCGGGTGAGGTGGTAAAATTTACCGGTCTTTTTTTCCAGCAGGTCGAGGCCCTTGTGCGGCAAATTGATCCAGATATTGGCGTTGTGGTCTTCGTAGAGGAGGTTTGATTCGTTGCCTTCGATGGAATAAGGGTCGAAAGGGTTGTTGACAAAAACATCGAACCCGTAGCCATCGTAGCGGTTCAGGCCGTCTTTGGTGGCCAGCCAGATAAACCCGTCACCCGTCTGGATCATGGCCAGGATCATGCCTTGCGACAAGCCGTCGGCGATGGTAAGCATGGTAGTCCTTGGCTGTTGGGCCAACAACCAGGAGACAGGGAGACAACAGCAAAAAATCAACAAATTCCTCAGACAGAGCCGTTTCAAACGCATGACACCAGGGTAAATAACAGGCTGTTGTGCGATTTTGCGGCCAAAATTAACAAACTGTGCACGCCACTGTTACGCCATGCTGCCTTGCTTGCTCATTTTTGCCAAAAACCCTCGTCCCGGCCGCGTCAAAACCCGCCTGGCCAACACCCTCGGCGATGTCGAAGCTTTGCGAATCTATCGTTTTTTGCTGCAAAAAACGCGCGAAACGGCCCTGGCGGTCGAGGCCAGGCGTTGTCTGTGGTATTCGGACGCCATAACGCAGGACGACGAATGGCCGGAGGAACAGTTTGAAAAATTTGTACAAGAGGGCGCCGACCTTGGCGAGCGCATGAACGCCGCTTTTCTCCGGGCTTTCGACGACGGCGCCGGGAAGGCTGTCATCATCGGCTCCGATTGCCCCGAACTCGACGGCGCGCTGCTCGCGGAAGCGTTTTCGGCGCTCGATGCATCTGATGTCGTAATCGGGCCGGCCCCCGATGGCGGCTACTACCTCTTGGGTATGCGGCAACACCAGCCCGCTTTGTTTGCCGATATTGTCTGGAGCACGCCCGCAGTGTTGCCCGCTACCCTGGAAAAGGCCGCCCGACTGGGTTTGAAAGTCCATTTGCTGCCCGAATTGTCGGATATCGACACCGAAACCGACTGGAGAGCCTACCTTGACCGGCGGACGAAATGAAGCCCGGCCGCCGCGTCTTATAGCCGGAGAGTCAAAACAATATGATATTTTTGCATTTGTAACCGTTCATTTCACGCAACCACTTTATCACTTAAATCGATTACACCCATGAAGAAATTCTTCCTGCTCTTCGCCGCCGCCTTCACTGTACTGGCCGCCTGCAACAGCAACGACACGAACGACGATCCGCAACTCACTCCGTCGCCTTTTGCCGGCACTTTTAACGGCCTGTACACCCTGACCACCACGGCCCAGCCCCAGGGCAAACCCGCCACAGTGATCGTCAGCGACAATCCCGACGGCTCCCTGCACTTCGCCCTGTCGGTCGATGGCCAGACGGCCAACCTGACGGCTTCGCTGAACGGAGAAAAAATCGTTTTTGATCAACAGCCCATTTTCGGGACCAATTACACCGGCTACGGCGAAATGCCTGCCACCGACCACCTGCACCTTTCCTTTACCTCCGTGCCCGGCAGCGGCAGCGTGACGGAAATGTCGGTCTACGAATTCCAGGGCAACCGGTAGTCGTTCGACGAAGTTACCAGTTCAAAGTTTCAAGTTCAGGGTGGTTTTGCGGCCGGAAGTGTGGATGCCTTGAAATATCAGGCAAAATTCCTTCCTCCAAGCCATCCGCTTACAACTTGAAACTTTGAATTGGTAATTCCTTCCTTAACCCTTGTAAAACAGCCAGCGGCCAATCTCTTTCATCGTCACTTTTTTGCCGTACATCAGGATGCCGACCCGGTAAATGCGCCCTGCAACCCACACGAAAAAGATGGCCGTGGCAAAAAGCAGCACCAGCGACAGCGCCAGCTGCCACCAGGGCGGATCGAAAGCCAGACGACCCGGCATGACAATAGGGGAAAAAAGCGGGAAAATGGAGGCGAATACTGCCAGCGGACTGTTGGGCGCGCGCATTACAACCGAGGTCATGATCAAAAAGGCAAGAATAATCGGAATCATGATCGGAAAAGTCAGCGACTGGCTCTCGCCCAGATCATCACCCACCGCGCTGCCCATGGCAGCAAACATCGAGGCATAGAGGAAATACCCGCCGATGAAGAAAAGGATGGAACTGACGATGATGTACCACCAGTTTTGCTTGCCTACTTCGGCCATAATCTGGGTAAACATGGCCTGCGCGTCGTCGGGATTGACCGCGGCAGCGCCTTCAGGGACGCCCGTGTGCGCAGCAGCGGCGGCATCGATCCCGAACAAACTCTGGACGCCGATAAAAACAACCGTATTCAGCAAGGCCCAGATGATCATCTGCGTCGTGCCAACCCCGGCAGAACCGATGATTTTGCCCAGCATCAGCTGAAAGGGCTTCACCGACGACATGATGACTTCCACGATGCGGCTGGTTTTTTCCTCCATGACCGAACGCATCACGATGGAGCCGTAGATCAGCACGACCATGTACATGATGATGCCGAGGAAAAAGGAGATGCCGACGGCCACGCCCGAGGTCAGGGCATTGCCCGAGTCGTCGGGCTTGTCGATGGGTTCGGGATCGAGCGAGATGTCGGTTTCGAGGTTTTCGAGCGCGGTGCGGTCGAGCCCCGAGGATGCGATCTTGTAGTCGCGGATGCGCGTGGCGATGCGACGTTCGATCAGGTCGTTGGCGTCGGGGCTGATGCGGTCGTCGGAGTAGTAGTAGATGGTTTGTTTTTTGACCGCTGCGTTGGCCAGGGCCGGAAGCCGAAGCACGCCGTCGTACTGTTTGTCGCGGACGGCCTGTTTGAGCGATTCAAGCGTTTGTCCTGGCGCCGCTTTGGTAAAACGCAGCCCTTCCTCGTCGGGCAGGCCCTTGTTCAGAAAGCCGCCCTCGTCGAGCACGACGATGTGTTTTTTTTCCGACCCTTTGTAGCCGATCATCGTAGCCTGGATGAGGAAAAAAGCCCCGAAAGCCAGGGGCGTAAGCAGGGTGCCGAGCAGAAAAGCCCGGGAACGTACGCGGGTGATGTATTCGCGTTTGACGATGAGCCAGATCTTGTTCATGCTTCGGATAAATTTGTGGTTTGGTCGGTTTCGGCAACCCGCCGGATGAAGATTTCGTTGAACGTGGGCAGAATTTCATTGAAAGAACGCACGTGCGTGCCTTTGCCGACGAGGTATTGCAACAGCGAGTTGCTTTCCTGCTCGTTGGCAAACTGCACGGTGGCCGTGCCGCCCTGCCGGCTCGCCAGGTTGAATCGTTCGGCAAAATCTGCCGGCCATTCGCCGCTGATTTCTACGCGGTACAAGTGTTGTTTATACTGGTTTTTGATGTCCTGCACCTCGCCGTAAAGCACGTTTTTGCCCTGGTTGATGAGCACGATGTAGTCGCACATTTCCTCCACCTGTTCCATGCGGTGGGTGCTGAAAATGATGCTGGTGCCCTCGGCGTTCAGCTGCGCGATCTCGTCCTTGATCAGGTTGGTATTGATGGGGTCGAGGCCGGTGAACGGTTCGTCGAGGATGAGCAGGCGGGGTTTGTGCACGATCGTGGCGATAAACTGGATCTTCTGCTGCATCCCCTTGGAGAGTTCCTCGATCTTTTTGTTCCACCAGTCGGTGATGTCGAATTTCCGGAGCCAGTGATCGATCTGTTTGCGGGCCTCGGCTTCCGGCAGGCCTTTGAGTTGGGCGAGGTAAAGCAGGTGTTCGCCCACTTTCATTTTTTTGTACAGGCCGCGTTCTTCGGGCATGTAACCGAGTTGTTCGGGCGAGCGTTCGTTGAGGCGTTGCCCGTCGAGCAGGATGATGCCCTCGTCGGGGGCAGTGATGGTGGTGATCATCCGAATCAGCGAGGTTTTGCCCGCGCCGTTGGGGCCCAGCAGCCCGAACACGCAACCGCGCGGAATATCGAAGCTGACGTGATCGACGGCCGTATGCTTGTCGTACCGTTTGACGACGTTTTGGATAGAAAGGATCATGAAAGTGATTTGCGTTTCGTCTTTCGAATCAAAGCGGTGGAAAACTCGGTGATTTTACCCTAAGGCACGTTTTTTTTTCGGCCAAAATTGAAATTCTACCGGCTGCAGGGACGTTTTTGTCCGACTGAAAACACGGGCAGTCCGACAAACCGCGCACAGCCTCCCAACCAACGTTTCTTTCCATGAAACAACTTTATTGTCTGTTCGCCGCACTCCTGTTGCCACTTGCCGCAAGCTTTGCCCAACAAACCGACTACGTTTCCGACTATTACCCCCGCATTCATTTTGCCGAAATGGCCATCCTGTCGGACGATTTCGACGGGGCGCTATTGTCGTATCAGGCCGCTTTCAGGGCCGTCAACGGCGGTTTGGCGCGCGATTACCACAATGCCTCGCTCTGCGCCGTACAGTCGGGCCAGCCCGCCGTTGCCCTTGTTTTTTTTGAAAAAATGGCCCTTGCCGGCGTGACGATGGAGTATTTCAAACGCCCCGTTTTCGCTGCCGTACACCAGGCGCCCGGCTGGCCGGCTTTTGAAAAGGCCTACCCGGCCCTGCACAGCCGGCATTTGGCCGAAACCGACCTCGAATACCGCCGCGAACTGAGCTACATGGCCGATCTCGATCAGGAATTCCGGCAAAAAGAGGGCTCCTATGCCGTGTATGGCGATACGATCCGGCATATCGACTCGCTCAACGTGCTGCGCTGGCAGCGACTTTATGCAGCCAAGGGTTTTCCCTCCGAACGCCTGATCGGCGCCGATTTTCCGGCCCCCCCTGTGTGCCACATTTTCCTGCACCACCATGCGCAGCATTTGTCCGACGGCGATAAATACGCGGGTTGGCCCGACCTGGGGCCGGAGATCGTCAAAGCCGCCCAAAACGGCCAGCTGGACCCCGTGGAGGCGGCTTACTGGCTTGAATTGCAAAACGACCCCGCTTACCGTTACGGCGCATTCGGCATCATCAATCTTCGCGTGACCGGCGGCAGCAACGATGACCGTTATTACCTCGATCTGCCGGCCGACCATATTGCTGCCGACCGCCAAAGAGCCCAGATCGGACTGGAGCCAATCGACGAATTTGTCGCCAAATGCAAATTCAAACTGAAACATCCCGATACGCCGTTTCGGCTCAACAGCGGCAGTTCCATCAATATCTTCGAAATGGAAAACGAGCAGGCCGTAGCGCAATTCGCAAAGGTTTTGACAAAAATTGAGCTGGATTGATCGGCGCCGACGCCGATCTTTACCCCATGAAAACCCTTGCCAATTTCATCAACGGCCAATACGTAGCCCCGCTCGAAGGGCGCTATCTCGACAATTTCAACCCGGCTACCGGCGAACTCTTTGCCCGCGTGCCCGACTCCGGCCCCGAAGACGTGGAAGCCGCCGTGCAGGCCGCGCAAGCAGCTTTCCCCAACTGGGCCGCCCTGCCGCCCGACCAGCGACACGACATCCTGCGCGCCGTTTCCGACGGCATCAGCGCTAACCTCGACCAACTGGCCGAGGCCGAAACCATCGACTCGGGCAAAACCCTGCACACCTCGCGCACGGTCGACATCCCGCGCGCGGCGCTGAATTTCAAGTTTTTCGCCACGGCGCTGCTGCATTTCGCCTCCGAAAGCCACCAGCAACCCGGCGCCCTGGGCTACACCCTGCGCCAGCCTTTGGGCGTGGTGGGCGGCATTTCGCCCTGGAACCTGCCCCTCTACCTATTTACCTGGAAAATTGCGCCCGCCCTCGCCGCGGGCAACTGCGTGGTGGCCAAACCCTCCGAAGTGACGCCCTACACGGCGTATTTGCTGGGGGAAATCTGCCAGCAGGCCGGTCTGCCTGCGGGCGTGCTCAACATCGTGCACGGCCTCGGCCCGCGTGCCGGCGAAGCCATCGTGCGGCACCCGCTGGTGAAAGCCGTGTCGTTTACGGGCAGCACCCGTGCCGGCGCCGAGATCGCGCGCATCGCTGCGCCCATGTTCAAAAAACTCTCGCTCGAACTCGGCGGCAAAAACCCCAACATCATCTTCGCCGATTGCGATTACGACAAGATGCTGAACACCACCGTCCGCTCTTCGTTTGCCAATCAGGGGCAGATATGTCTTTGTGGATCAAGGATTTATGTGGAGCGGCCTTTGTATGAAAAATTCAAACGCGACTTCGTCGAACGGGTAAAAGCCCTGCGCGTCGGCGATCCATTCGACCCCGCCAGCGATCAGGGGGCAGTGGTTGGCAAGGCGCATTTCGAGAAGGTGATGGGCTGCATCGAACTGGCGCGGCAGGAAGGCGGCACGATCCTCTGCGGCGGCGAGGCTGCACCGCAACCCGCCCCGCTCGATAAAGGCTGGTACATCCGGCCCACAGTGATCGAAGGCCTGCCGCTGCAATGCCGCACCAACCAGGAAGAGATTTTCGGCCCCGTGGTCACCATCCAGCCTTTCGACACCGACGAGGAAGCCCTGGCCCTGGCCAACGGCGTGGGCTACGGCCTCAGCGCCACGGTCTGGACCAACCACTTGCAACGGGCCCACCGCTTCGCGGCCGAATTGCAGGCCGGCATTATCTGGATCAATTGCTGGCTGCTCCGCGACCTGCGCACGCCCTTCGGCGGCGTGAAACAGTCGGGCGTGGGCCGAGAGGGCGGCTGGGAGGCCATGCGATTCTTTATGGAAACGAAGAGTGTGACCTTGGGGTGATTCCTGTTGTCGCCCCCCCGACAATTCTTCCCGATTACCCATTTAGAGGTAAACCCTCCCGAGGGAGAGAAAGGTATGTTTGCACAAAAAACTTATCATGACCTTTTCATCCCGCTTTCCGATTTTGCTTGCATTGTGTTGCGCGCTTCTTTCCACCGCTCTTTTTTCTCAAAACGCCTTTCAAAAACTGTACGGCGAAACCGGCTCCACCATCGGTAACGACCTGCTTGTACTGCCTGGCGGCGACTACCTCGTGGGCGGCGCCGCGGTAGGCGAGGTGCTCGGCAGCCCTGCGCACCCCACCTTGTTCCGCCTGGCGCCCGACGGCAGTGTCGTATGGCAAAAATCCTATCCGACGCCTGTTGACGGTGTAATCCAGAAGGTCATTCCTGCCATCGACGGGGGCTACCTGGCTGTCGGATTTTACCGCCTGGGCGGCTTCGCCGATCGCCTGATGCTGTTGAAAGTGGACGGCAACGGCAACCTGATCTGGTCGCGCCGTTTCGGCTTCGAAGGCCTGTGCGCGCAAATCCGCCCGGCCCTCAACGGTTACATCATCTGCGGCACGCAAAGCGGGGACGCCATCGGCGCGTTCGACGGCTTTTTGATTAAAATCAATAACCTGGGCGAGATCGACTGGACATTTACGTACGGACTTCCGTCGCAGGCGTTCAGTTTTCTGGATTATGTGATCAAGGACGATAAAATGTATGTGGCAGGCGCTCATTATGATGCTTCTTCCGGCACTCCGGTTACTTCCTGCCTGCTTGTTGCCGTCAGTTTGGACGGGGGAAACACTTCCTTTATCAAGGAATACCCGGCGCCGGGCGGGCAAGGCGCATTTTTTACCTCCATACTGCCTTCGCCCGACGGCAAGCTGCGCGCAAGCGGGCCTGTAACAATTGATACGCCCAACGGCGCGGTCCAGGCTGAAATTGTCATGACCCTCGACCTCGATGGCGAAGTGCTGAGCTCCGATATTATTTACGGCGCCAATGCCGATGTGAACGTGCAGCACATGCAAAACACCGACGATGGCGGCTTTATGCTTTGCGGTGGCGTCAGATCGGGGCCCAATGATCAACAATCCGTTCTGCTGCGCGCCAACGCCGATATGTCGGAGATCAAGGCTTTTCAATACAGCCAGCAGATCAACCTGTCCGATTTCAACACCTGCCGGCCTGCTCCCAATGGCGGCATCCTTGCGTTGGGCGCCTTTATTCCCTTGCTCAACGTGCAGGACACCACCGTTGTGCATTACATGCAACTGGCCAACACCGGCCCCGACGGCCTCATCGAGGGCTGCTGTATTCAGCCGATTCCGATGATAAAAGCAGCATTCCCGGTCGAGGCGGTCAGCATCCCGGCGGGTTTGCGCGAGTTTATTCAAACCGACCTGCCCCTGCCGCTTCAGACAGCACTTCGCACGCTGAATGTCAGTGAATACTGCCCGCATGCGACGATCGAACGCACGGAAAACATAGCTTTTTGCCCGGGTGAATCAGTGGTGATCGGCGGCGTCGCCTACGACCAGCCGGGCACGGTGGTCGATACGATTCTGAGCGTCAGTGCCTGTGATACTGCCGTGACCTATGTATTAAGCCTGCTTCCGCAGCCCGTGCGCGAGGTGTCGCTCGAATTTTGCGCGGGCGAATCGGTGGTGATCGATGGCGTTGAATACGACCAGCCGGGCACGGTGCTCGATACGCTTGCGGCGCAAACGGGCTGCGATACCCTGGTCATCTACCACCTTTCCCACGTCTCCCTGCCTCAGCCTTCGCAGGTTTCCGTGCAGTGCCCCTCGCCGGTCGTAGTAGTGGCGGCGCCGGGCGCTGGTTCGGCGGTGGTGAATTACAATGCGCCCTCGGCAGCGACCGACTGTCCCTGCGGGGCGGCAGATGTCGATCTGATTCAAGGCTTGCCGGCCGGCAGCGCCTTCCCGCTCGGACCGACCCAGGTTTGTTATCAGGCGACCGATGAATGCGGCAATTCGGCTTCCTGTTGTTTTGTCGTCACCGTCGAAGCCACAGGCCTTGAAACCGCCTGCGACCTGAAAATTACGCCTTGCTCCCGTTTCGAAATACTCGGCATTTTCCAAAACGCAGCCGGCGAAAAAACATACCGCATGCGCATCACGAACACCTGCACCAGTGTGCTCAACTACGTGGCTTTCCAATTGCCCGACGGCCTGAGCGCAGGCTGGCCGGCCAATGCCAGCACCTATACCGCGCCCTCGGGCCGTACGTACAGCGTTCGCAATGCCAGCGCCGCGCCGTTCCATTCCATTCGTTTCAAAACCCAGGGCGCGGGCATTGCCGCCGGGCAGTCCGATATTTTTGAATACACCCTGCCTGCACAGGCCGACCCTGATTTCGTGCTTGCCGCCGTGCGCCTCGAATCGGGCGCCTGGTACGAAGCGCACCTCAACGTGTTCGGCTGTCCGGTCCAAACGCTGGTCGATCGCCCGGGCGAGCGCGCCGCCCTCGGCTCGCAGGCCCAGTGGCCGAAGTTCTATCCCAACCCCGCGTCGGAGCGCCTCAACATCGATCTGAGGCCCTGGGCCGGCCAGGCGATTCGCGTACAGGTCTTCGATGCCTTGGGGCGCCAGCTGATCGACCGGCAGGAAAACGCTTCGGCAGACCCGCTCCGGCTGGATATTTCGGCGCTCGAAACGGGCGGCGTATTTGTCCTGGTGGTACGCGACGACAAAGGCGCACAGCTGCTCGGGCGTTTTTTGCGGCTTTGAGCAAAGCGTGACAACGCGGATGGACGTTGCAGTTTTTAGGAGGAAATTTCCAATAAACCGGTATTTTGGCTGAATCGAGGGGGGAATCTTTGCAGTGTGAAAGCAGACTTTTGAACAATTCAACCAATCAGCCATGCCAGTTACCAATGCTGCCTACGTCTATTCGCATCTGGATAGTGTAACCAAAATCCTGAGCATCTTTGTTGTCGTACCGGTCAATAAAGGCTATCTCGTAGATTTTTCAAAAACGGTTCCGGCTATTCCGGCTACCGCGTCCACTACGGTCCGTTTCGACTTAATCACGGCGTTTTCAACGAGCGCCGCATTGCCGCCTGCTTTACAGACCTACTTGTACAACCTGGACCTGAAAGACCCCAAGTGGCAAAATTGCGATCGTTTCGATGTGGTTGTCGATGGCGATACGTACAATGCCACCCGCGTGTTCTTCGATGACTGCGACAAGCTGTCGCCCGTACCCTCGGGCAATATTGCGCTGGACTGCCCGTACCTGGCCTTGCGCAAGGGCATAAACAATCGCCTGCCCAAAGTGCTGATTCCGACCACAGACCACGGCTACACATCGAGCGCCGCCAAGTCGAATGAAGTTCCGGCCAGTACAATAGCTCCTGTGCAAAACAGCATAATCGACCTGGATCGTTTAGTTGGACAAAAAGCTTTTGTTCCGATGAACTGGCTCGAACCCGGTTCGATCAATGCCTATTCCTACGTCGTGATTGGCAATACCGTGGAGGATTCCCCTTCCTACTATTTCGAGGTAGTGGCCAACACGCCGGCTGCCGCCGCCGGAGGCGGGCGAAAATCGAAGCAAAGGAGCGGCCGCGCCGTTGCGACCATGTCGCTGATAAGGCGTTTCTTCCTCTGGCTCGCGAATTTGTTTTGGGGATGTATCAAATTCATTCTCCTGACGATCAGGAGAATCATTTTCTGGCTCTTTCCTCGTCGTAAAAAATGAAAACCGGGCCCGGCAGGGCGAAGGGCCTTCCCCCTGCCCCCTTCGCTCCGGCCGGGCCCTGACTCCCTGTCACCGAATGAACACCCTATTGCCTTGTCATGAAACAAATCCCGATTTTGGCCGGTATTCTGATCGGCAACCTGCTGCTTGCGTCGGCGGTTGCCGGTCAGGATACGGCCTACATCAACCGCCTGAACAACAGTGCCTTTAATCTGCGCGTCTCGAACCCCGATTCCGCCGATCAACTCGCCCGGGAAGCTTTGCAACTGTCCGAAACGCCAGCCTATTGGCACGGCATCGGGAGCGCTTGCCAGGTGCTCGGACTGATCGCCACAGCGCCTGACAGTGCCGCTGTTTTTTTTCAGCGCGCCCTGCTGGCAAGGCGCAACAATGGCGACAGTGTCAGGGTCGCCACGATTTTGCAAAGCTGGGCGGCTGTTCAATACGATGCCGGCGATTACAAGGCAGCCCTAGCCAACTGTTTTACTGCCCTGAAAATAATGGAAGACCCTGCCGCGCCGACCTTTGGGCCCATGAGCGCCGAAGATCGTATGCTGCGCCTGGGCTACCTGTATATTCAGATGTCCAAAATTTACGCAGCACAGGCAGACTCCGGCGATGCCTTGCGTTCGGCCCGCAAAGCCTGGGCGTATTGCCGCAATGCCGGGAAACCGGCGGCCGAATGGAACGGAGAGTTCAACCTTGCTCAGCAGTATTTTGAATTCGGCGACAGCCTCAACCACTATGAAGACAGCGCGGCTTACCACTACCGGCAACTCCTCGCCGCCAAAGCCCCTCCCGGCGTCGAACGGTTCGATATTGCCAATGCGCAGCACAACCTTGCCCTCGTACTCATCCACCAGGCCGACCCGGCTTTTAAAAATGAAGCGCTGGCGCTGCTCGATACCTGCCGGAAGAATTATGCCGGCATCGAAGACACAACAGGCCTTTATTACGTCGATATTCAGCGGGCCCACTGGGTACTCAGTTTTACCGGCGACACCCGCAAGGCAATTTCCATTCTGGAAAATGTGATGTCCGGCTTCGACTGGCTCGACCCCGAAAAACAACTCGAAGTGCGGCTCCTGCTGGCAGACCTGTATTTCAGGACAGGACAATTCCAGCAATCGGCGCGACTTTACGATGAAGCGTTTATTCAAAACGACACCCTGCGCAACCAGAGCCTGATCAATCAGATGCGCCGTTATGAGGAACAACGCCACGAACTTCAACTGGCCCGCAGGGATGCGCTTTTACAGCAGGAAAAAATCAAAAACCGCAACCTGACCATCGGGGCCATTCTCGCCCTGCTGTTATTGCTGGCCGCATTTTGGCTGCATCGCCGCAACACCCGCAAAAAGAGGGTGGCTTTGTTCGAAAAAATTCAGACAACTTCCCAAAAATACCTCGAAGAAGTGCGGCGTGAAGAGCGTTTTCAGCTGGGCACCGAATTGCACGGCGAAATCGCGACGCCCCTCGCTTCGCTGGCCTGGGTGACCGAAACCCTGTTGTCCAAAACCCCGGGCGAAAGTCCCGACCACGGAATGATCGAGATGTTGCACCGTTTTTTGAAAGAAAAAGCGGCCTTTGCGCGCGACAAATCACAATCGCTGCGCGCCGGTATCGTTGAAAATGTAACGGAGCAAATGAACCTCGACTTCAAGCAGCATATCACCGATTTGTGCAGTCTGATTTCGGGCAACATCAATACTGCGTACAATATCGATACCGAAAACCCGCCCGCGGCGATCAAGTTTCACCTCGGCCACGTTATTCAGGAACTGATTACCAACACCCTGAAATATGCAAAAGCCTCGCAGTTGTCGTTGAAAATCAGCCAGGTCGGAAAGGAACTTCACCTCGAATATTCCGACAACGGCGTGGGCATCGAAACCGGAAAAAAAGGCGCCGGCGTCGGTATGGAAGATATCGCCCGGAGAGTGGCCGAACTCGAAGGAAGGATCGAACAAATGGGCAACCGGGCCGAAGGCGGATTTTTTATCCACATTGTCGTGCCGGTTGCGCCGCATAAAACCAATCAATAACTGCCAGCATCCCCCCACTTTTTCATGACTGAACCCATCGGTATCTACATCGTTGACAACCAGCCTATTGCTATCGAATGCCTGCGCGCCGTACTGCGAACCGACTCCCGCTTTCGGATGGTTGGCTTTGCCACCAGCGGCGTCGAAGCCATCGAAGCCATCGGGCAGGTGCATGGCGTAGACATTATCCTGATGGATTTGCTTATGCCAACGCTCGACGGCAGGGCTACGATGGAGAAACTCCGTGAGCGATATCCTCAGGCCACGTTTCAAATCGTCATGCTTTCGGTCGAAAATAACCTCAACACCGCTCTCCAGTGCCTGGGCCTGGGTGCGGCCGGCTATTTGCTCCGCACTTCCGAGTTCAGCCTTTTCACTGATTTGCTGGTCAAACTGCACCGCCAGCGCAATTGCGTCGCGCTCGACCCCGAACTCGTTCGCCGCAATACGACGATCGCCAGCCCGGTCTTCAACGAACAACAATTAAAAGTCATTGAATACACGCTGGATGAATGCGACAGTAAAAGGATCGCGGGTCTGATGAATTTCCGAACCAAAGGCCCCGACCCCAGGCCCGACAAAACCCGCGTCGATTATATCCTTCGGGAAATCAAGGATCTGATGGGCGTTCGGAACCTGGCCGGAATGGCCCGCTATGCCCTCGAAAACTGGGTCGTCCCCGACTACGTGCTGCCCTGGCCCAAACCGCCGGCCATCCCGTCTATCCCCATCGACAGGCAGCAAAAAGTACCCGTTTTTATCGTCGATGACGACATCATCCTGCTCAACGGGCTGCAAATCGCCCTGTCGAATTACCCCAACGCCCCTGCTATCGAGGTCGTGGGCACGGCCACCAACGCAGCACAAAGCCTGGAAGCCATCGGCGCCTGGCTGCGCTCGCCAGAAGCGGCGGCCTGTGATCGCCTGATCGTTATCATGGACATCGAAATGCCGGGCAACATGGACGGCCTGGCCGCAACGGCCGAACTGAGCAGGCGGCACCCGGAGGTGCGCACCGTCGTGTGCACGCTCCGCGACTCCTACCAAAGCGCCCGCGAGGCCCAGGCCGGCGGCGCCAAAGCCTACGTGACCAAAAGTATTGATATGCAAGACCTTGTCCGCGTGGTTTGGGCCGTGTGGCATGGCGAAGAATACATCGGCGTAGGCTGCCCTCCTTCCGAGCGCACTTTTACCAATGAAGAATCATTGATCATCCAGATGGTCTGGGACCAACACACCAGCGAGGAAATCGCACAGGAACTGGGCTGGACGGACGAAAAGGCGAAGGACCGCATAGACGCGCGCCGCAGGGCGATCATGCACAAAATGGGCGTTGACAACGTGGTAGGCATGATTAAATACATCTGGCTCAACCGGCTGTACGACGGCGGATGACAAACAAAACGAGACTGCAGTTTTTAGGCGTAAACAGTCTATTTGCCGAGCAACGAATTTTGTAAACGCCCCGAAATTTGTCCCTGTAATCGAGAATGAACGCCGGATGCCGCCAGCATTCAGCCATCGGCAGCGAACCCGAGCAGCACTATTGTTTTACCATTATTTTTCAAGCCATGAAGCCATTACAGTTTGCCCTCGAACCAATTCCGCGCCCTGTACCTGCCAACCTCATCTTTGAAGTACCGTCAGAAATAACCCCAATCCCGGCGGCTTGACCCCATAAGCCCTGTATAACCCCAATCCCGGCGGCTTGACCCCAAAAGCCCTGTATAACCCCAGCCCCAAACCCCAAGCCAGAGACGGCGGCCCGCAACGGCCGCCGTTCTTTTTTTAATCGATAAAAACCTTGCGTACAACGGCATGGCCGTCGTGGCAGGTGATGCGCAGAAAATATATGCCGGCCGGCAGGCTTTCCACATTCAATACTGCCCGGCCGGTGCCGGAACCGAATGAGCTCGCCAGCACCGGCCGGCCGTCGGCCTGATACACCTCGGCAGATTTAATCAATTCATTATCAATGCTGTAAATGCTCAGTTCAAGGCTGGCCGGGTTGGGTGCAACAAGAACCCGGGGTTCCTGCCGCTGCGGCAATGCGCTGCCGGACGCGGGCGGCGGGCAGTCGCCGATGTTGTCGAGCAGGGCCTGGTATTTCGGCGCGCTGGAAAACCAGGGCTCCTGCTGGTCGATATCGCTGACGCTGCCCCATGATCCGTAGATGCTTTCCTGACGGCCTGCCAGCGAAAAATGCATGGCCAGTCGGGCGTCCCAGCGCCGGATGGTGTCGATCACCTCGTCGTACAGGGCGTAAATTTCCGGGGTGTACTGCGCGGCATACATGGCCTGGATGTAGGGCGGCACGGTGAAATTGGTGAAATGTTGGCCGCCTTCGTAATTGATTACCTCCTTGCCGAACAAATGCACCTGATTGTAATCATTTTTGACATACTGCTTGTTGCCGTACCAGGCGTTGCGCGCGTTGGCCACGACGTCCTGGGCGGTAGAAGCGGCGTCGAGTACGGGATTGCCGCCGTTGCCGTGGTCGAGACCGAAATAGAAGGTCGGCGAGCCATAGTCCCATTCATCCTGATCGAGTTGCGAGAGGATGTGCTCGTTGAGGTAGTTGAACGTCGCCTGCATGCCCAGCACCCGTTTGACCCGGAATTTTTGATCGCCCCATACCTCGTGCCATATCCGAAACGCGCGCCCCGCTTTTTCGGCATAGGCGCGGCCGTAGTTGAGGTTGTTGGGGCGGTGCTGGTCGTTGTATTGGGCCTGCCCGAAAATCCAGTTCCAGACCTCGTTGCTGTATTCCAGATAAACGGTGAGTTCCGGATCGAGGCCGTTTTTAAACAAAGCCGCCATTTGGGCCACATACGCCTCGTCGGCGGCGTGCGGCACACAAATCCAGACGTCCTTGTGGGTCTGGTTGGCCAGTTCGATCATGACCTCGTACGGCACGCCGAAGGGAGTGCCATAGGTGAAATAGGAGGTGCTGCTGCGCTGGTCCCAGTGCTCGAGCGGGCTGCTGTTGGTTGCGCCCCAGTCCATGAAGCGCAGGGCGGAAAAAGGCGCGATTTTATCCAGAAAACCCTGATAAAACGGGCTGGTTTCGAGGTCGGCGTTTTCGTCGGCGAGGCGCAGCAGGCGGAAGTTCCGCAGGTGGTCGGTCGCGTCGGAGGCTGCGATGTCGATCCAGATATTGCCTCCGGACGTCACCGTAAACTGCAGGCGTCCCGGCGTATGGCTGTCGGTGCTGACGCCCGCAGGGATGCCGAGCGTGCCCGTGCCGTCGTAAAGCAGCACGTAGGATTGCCCGGGCTGCAGGTTGGCGTCGTCGGAAGAAATGATGTACCGCACCACGGTATTGCTGCCGGCAGAAGTGGTTTGCGGGATGTGGTCGGGGTAGCCGTTTTCATCAAAACTCATTTCATCCAGCACTGGAATGTACCAGCAGAAACAGTCGGGTGTGTAGGGAATAGGTTCCGGGCGCACGTGTTTCATCAGGTTTTTCATGGGGCGCTCCACCACCCAGTCGGCAAACCCCGACATATTGGTGCCGATGCGCAGCCGGCATTCATCCGGCTCCCAGCCCGGACAACTCGTGCTGTCGGTGCGGATATGGAGCGAAAAAGTGTCGCGGCAGCCTTCGCTGCTGCTCGCCGTGAACGTGTAGAGGCCGGCCGCCAGCTCGTGGTACTCATTGCCCGTGGCTGGCGGAATAAGTTGCCCGCCCGGCCCATGCAGGCTGAAATTGTCGGCAAGGCTGGCATTGACCCTGATACGGCCGTTGTCTTGACCGCAGGCGGCCATGTTCAGCACGCTGAACGAGCTTTGACAAGGAAATGCGCCGTTCGCATCGGTTACGGTAACTGTTTGATAGGCAGTGTGTTGAAGTCCCATATTGTCGGTGACGACGAGTGAGACGACAATTTGCCCCAGGTCTGTGAACGTGTGTGTGGCCGAGGCGCCGGTCGCAGCGGGCGAGGCATCGCCGAAATTCCACAGGTACTCCAGCGGGCCGTTTTCGGGGTCAGCGGAAGCCCCGGCATCGAAACTGACACTCAGCGGCGCAGGCCCCGAAGCAGGGGCGGCGCTGAATGCGGCCACAGGGGGCAGATTGATGTCCACGGTGTTGTCGGGCGCCACGCAGGCGTAGCGGGCAGCCATGCGAAATTCGTCGAATGCGCCGTTGCCCGGGTTGTTGCCGAGGTAAAGTCCTATGCTGCGCACGATGTTGCCCGTGCCTGCGCTTTGGCTCAGGGTGGGGGAGGGCGGCGGGTTGTCGCCCAGCTGGGGCGGATTGATGTACAAATCGACCTGCGTATTGCCCTGGCTGAACAGGATGCGCAACACCAAAAAGGCGCTCGTACCGGTTTCTACCGGCACGGGAGTGGGGTAGTAGTTGCCGTTCAATTGAAGCGTCCAGCGGCGCTGACCGCCCACATTGGAGTTGGCGCTGCCGAAATAACCCGCTGCAATGTGTTGGCCGGCGCAGTTGGTGCACCAGGGAATATTGCCGTCGTTGTGCAGGTCGAGCCAGACAGGCTCGTCGTTGTTGAGGTCCTTGCGCAACAGAAAACTGACCCAAAGCGTGTCTCCGTAGGCGGTTCCTATGCCGTTCTGGTCCTGGGCGACGTAATCCGCGAACGGCCCGTTCGCGGCGGTGGCGAGCCGCCTGCCGGCCGTCAGGTATGCCTTGCCGCCCGTAGCGTAATTGCCCTGGGTGAGCAGTCCGCCGTAATTCAGCGAGCCGCTGACATTGGCAGTCTGGTAGCCGGGGACAGTCACGTCATTGACCTGCACATACCAGCCCGCGCCCCAGCCGGGGCCGCCGCTCTGGGCTTCGAGGGGCGAACCGGCGGGGTAATCGAAGCCGTCGTATGCCAGATAGAGGCAGGTTTGGGCGAAAAAAAGAGCGGGAAGCAGGGAAAAAAGCGGGATGAAGAGCCGTTTCATGTGTGAAGCGCGGGAACTGTTGAGGTGATTTTTCGAAAAAAATAACTACTTTGAAGCGCGAAAGTAAAGCCGCTACTGATGAAAAACCTTTTCCTCTTCGTATTGCTCTGCGCAACCCTGCCGCTTGGCGCGCAAACGGTTTGGACGCGCCACTATGCCACCAACGACACCCTGATCAGCATTCAGGTTTTGCCCAATGGAGGTTTTTCCCTGTTGCTGAACAACAACCAGCACGTTTACAGCCTGTATGTCGACAGCCTGGGCATGGCGCAGGACACTCTTGATCTGGGCCCCGTTCCACAAGACATCGTACCCGCTGCCGACGGGGGCTTTTTAACCTGCTTTATCCAGGACACCACCCGGCTCAGGGTGCAAAAACTGGATGCCGCGGGCGCGCCGGTGTGGGAACAAATACTGCCCGACACTTTTCCACAACACACTCCCGTACTGGCTGCCTTGCCCGACGGCGGCTGCTACGTGGTCAGTGCCAACGCTGCTGTCCCGTCTGCATACACCTACCGCCAAACGCTGATTCAGCGCCTCGATGCTGCCGGCAACCGGCTCTGGCTCGTACACCGCGATACTCTCCTGTGGGGGTACGGCAGTATTCGGGACCTCGCCGATGCGGCAATCATGCCCGACGGAAGTTGCCTCGTCATCGGCGCCGACGACTGGAACGGCTGGCATGGCGCCGGCCATATTTTGCGCATCAACAACCAGGGCGACAAACTCTACAGCGAAAATTTCGAACCGCCCACGGCCTATGTTTCTTTCGGCGGAATGCAGATTGCCCGCCCGACAGCCGACACTGCGGTGCTGGTGTCGGGGCGTAAATGGACGGTCAGCAGCCCCGCTCATCCAGCCATGACCAGTTACGGTTATACCGCTGTTTTGAAGGAAAACGGGGCGGTAGCATCCACAACCGATTATCCGCCAACCATCACCCAGATGGGTACGATCTACGGCCCCTTCCCCGTGGCCGCGGCACCCATGCCCGCCGGCGATATGCTGGCGATCGTGCAGAAAAATACCGATGCCTGGCTCTGGCGCGGCAGTTATGATTTGCAGGACACCGCCTGGCAACGCCCGCTGCACCCGGGCTATCACTTGTTCCCGGGCCGGATGAAACGTCCCAACAGGGTCATTCTTCCCACACCCGACCAGGGCGCTGTGTTGGCATGGACGGCTGAAAACGGTTTTATTTTGCACAAAACCGACTTGTGGGGCCACGATTCGACGGTCAGCCAGTACCCGCTCCGGGCAGTGGTTCGCCGCGATCTCGATCAGGATTGCCAGACCGACGGGCCTTACGAGCCGGCGCCGTTCGCCAGGGTGCGCTGCACGGCGCTCGACGGCAGCAACCTGTCGTGGACGGGCCGCACGGATGCGCAGGGCGAACTGCTCATAAACGCCCCGGCTGGCGACTGGAAACTGTCGCTGGCCGACAGTGTCGCCCCGATCTTCGGCCGCAACTGCGTGGCCGAAGCGGTGCTGCATGTTGCCGATTCCCAGGCAGTTCCCGTGGCCAATTTGTCGATATTGCGCTACACCGCCCGCCTCTACGGGCAAATCTGGAAGGACACGAACGGCAATTGCAGCAAAGACGAGCCAAATTCAGGTTTTTCAGGATCTGAACGCCATGTGCGCCTGTTCAGATCTGGTCAGTCGTATGACATTCCGGCTGATGCCGCGGGCCACTTCTCCGTGTCGCTCGACACGGGCTGGTATCGCCTGCAGGTGGCGTTTTATCGTGCCGGCCCTCTGAACGGCTATTACTGCCAGTCCGATTCGGTGTATTTGCCCGCCTATGCTGCTGCCGACACCGTTGACCTGATCTGGTCCGTTTTTCAAAACAGCAAACTGAGGATAAAGGCCCGCCGGGATGCCGACTACGACTGCCTTCATTCGGGCAGCGATGCCAACTGGAAAGGTTTCGATATCCGGATAGCAGAATTCGGCAGCCCCGACCAATACTACCCGGGGGAAACAAACACGGCCGGGTGGTTTGAAAAATCGATCAAAGGGCCGGGTCTCTTGCTGGTCGATGCGGCGGATTATTTCCCCGACAGCCTGCTTTGTAATGATACGGCCCATGTGATCGGCTTTAATGCCGACAATCAGGTCGTGGAAGATACGCTGCTGGCGCGCTACCCCCGGCTGCACGATACACTCCGGGTATGCGCAGGCACGACGCTTTGGGGCGTACCCATACTCGATACGATGGACATTGTCCAACCGACGATATTCCTGGGCGAATACCAGATACCGCTGACCCATCACATTTTGCCCTGGCCCAATTATTTCACCGACCAGTACGAGCCGCTGCCGCCGGGCCAGACGGATACACTGGCGGTTTATTACCTGACTTCCGTACATGGCTGCGACAGCATCATTGCCGTGCATTACACCACGGCTGCAAAAGAGCCGGAGGGAGGGCCGGGCATCAGGCTTTTGCCCAACCCGGCCGGACAATTTGTCTGGCTGGAATGTCCTGCGCCGGGCATCGAGCAGGCGCTGGTGCGCGATGCAGAGGGCCAACTGTTCTGGCATTCGGGAGCGCTGCGCGGCGCTTCACAAATACGGATCGACCTGGCCGCCTGGCCACCCGGCGTGTACGGCTGCGAAGTTTTGCAAAGCGGCGGGCAGCGTGTTTTCGCGCGACTGGTTGTGTGGCGGTAGGGTATCTTTGCAGCCACAACTGCTTTTCCATGCGCAGCGCTACCAAGATTTTTAACGACCCTGTGTACGGTTTTGTCTCCGTACCGCAAGGGATATTGCTCGACCTCATCGACCACCCCTGGTTTCAGCGGCTGCGGCGCATCCGACAGCTGGGGCTTACGCATTATGTGTACCCTGGCGCCCTGCACACCCGCTTGCACCATGCCATGGGGGCGCTTCACCTCATGCGCGAAGCCATCGAAGTGCTTTGTGCAAAAGGCGTCGATATCACGCCCGAGGAGGCCGAGGCCGTCAGCATTGCCATTCTGCTGCACGATATAGGGCACGGCCCCTTTTCGCACGCCCTCGAACATACGCTGCTCGACTTGCACCACGAAGACATTTCCCTCTTGTTCATGGAGGCGCTCAACCTCGAATTCGGCGGGCGGCTTGATCTGGCCATCGAGATTTTTACAGACCGTTACCCCAAAAAATTCCTGCACCAGCTCGTGTCGGGGCAACTCGACATGGACCGCATGGATTACCTCAACCGCGACAGTTTTTTCGCAGGGGTGAGCGAAGGGGTGATCGGTTACGACCGCATTATTAAAATGCTCGCCGTACACGAAGGCGAGCTGGTGGTGGAAGAAAAAGGGATTTACAGCGTAGAAAAATTCCTCATTGCCCGCCGCCTCATGTACTGGCAGGTGTACCTGCATAAAACCGGCGTGGCTGCCGAGCAAATGTTGATCCGCGCCTTGCGCCGCGCACGCGAACTGGCGCTGGGCGGCGTTCGTTTTGCCGACGTTCCGCCTGCGCTGGGCTGGTTTTTATACCGGGCGCCCGACGACAAAACCCCGCCCTCCGAACTGTTGCCCCGCTTTGCCCGGCTCGACGACACCGATTTTGCGGCCGCCCTGAAAGTCTGGGCCGAAGCCGACGATTTTGTGTTGTCCTTTCTTTCACGGGGTTTGCTCGACCGCCGGCTGTTTCGGCTCGAATGGCACAACACTCCCGTTGCGGAGGCTTACACGGCCGCTATCCGCGACAATGTAGCCCGACTGTATCCCGATGCGCCGGCAGAATACCTGGTGTACGAAGGCAAGGAAAGCAACCGGGCCTACGACGACGCCCGCGAAACCATCAAAATCCGGTTCAACAACGGCCGCGTCCGCCCCATTACCGAATGCTCCGACGTGCCGGTGTACACGCAATGGGTGACGAAATACTACGTCTGTTACCCGAAGAACGCCAGGTGAATTTAAACATGCCTGGCGGGGCTCTACGGCCTTTGTTCTAATTTTGCCCGACTGCCCGGGGCTGGTAAGGGCCCTGAGGTTCCCCAATTGTTCAATCGTTCAATCGACATCGTTCAATGAAATACCTCCTCCTCCCTTTTCTAATTTTTGTAACCATTCAACTGGTGGCCCAAAACGGCGATGCACCGCCCAATGCGCAGCCTGGCAAGTGTTACGCAAAATGCTTTATACCAGACCGTTACGAAACGGTGAACCAACAACTTGAAATTCAGAAGGCGAACATGATGGCCATTCCGCAACCGCCCGAACTGGAGACGGTCACGGAAAACGTTGTGGTAAAAGCCGCTGCCCAAAAACTGACCCCCGTCGCGGCGGTTTTTGATACGGTAAAAGAAGAAGTAGTGGTCAAGGAGGCTTCCAAACGGTATTTTACCACTACGGCTGAATGGGATACCACGGGCGGAAAGGCCCGAATGAAACCCGGCACCCAGCGTAACCTCACCATTACGGCCGAATACACCACGGTGCAGGAGCAATACGTGATCAAACCCGAACATGTCCGGATCGTGGTTGATCCGCCTGTTTGGGAATCTGTGGAGGAAGAGTATGTCGTCGAGCCGGCCTACACCAAGTACAAAATTCTGGAGCCACAGTACCAGTCGGTGACCGACCGCGCCGAAGTCCGGCCGGCCTCGCTCAAATGGGTGCGCAAAAAAGCCGACGCCAATTGTTTGCAAGCCAACCCCGACGATTGTCTGGTGTGGTGCCTGGTCGAAATTCCGGCCGAATACCAGGTGTACACCCGCAAAGTGTATGTCGGCTGCCCCGATTCCGGCCAACCCGGCAACGATTGCATTGTGCCCGTCGAAGTGCCTGCCAAAATAGGCAAACGAACCGTGCAGCGCCTCAAATCGCCGGCAAAGGCCCGCGAAGAGATCGTGCCTGCTGAAACCCGTACCATCACCCGACGAGTCGTAAAAACGCCTCCCGAAGAACGCGAAAAACTGCCGGTGGAATACCAGGTCGTGAGCGGCAAAGTGGTGGCTGTGCCGGCCCCTGTGCGCATCGAGGAAGTGCCTGCCGAAACCATTACCGTGACCAAATACGTGCTGAAAAGCCCTGCCACCCTGCGTTCGGAAGACATTCCGGCAGAGATCAAACCTGTGCAGGTCAAAAAACTGAAACCCTCGGTGACCAATTTTGTGGAAACGCCGGCCCAGTACATTCCACTGACCAAGCAGGTGCTGGTGCGCCCGGGCGGCTTTACCGAATGGCGCGAAGTGGTCTGCGATGAAAAAATCACCAACTACTCGATCAAACAAATCCAGGAAGCCCTCAAAAAGGCTGGCTACGACCCCGGGCCGCCCGACGGCAACATGGGCGGCCGCACCAAAGCGGCATTGATTCAGTTTCAGCAAGACAAGGGGCTTCCCGTCGGAAATATCGACTACGAAACCCTCAAAGCGCTCGGGATCAACCTCTGAACACCGTCTGCCAAAATTTCCTTTTTGTTAATCCTCGCCCGACGATTTGACAATTGGCGCGCTGTTTCTGAAACTTTGCACGGTTTTTGATCGGTTTGTCCGTTACGCAACGGAAACCTTCCGTCCAAAGCCCGTTTCTTTTTGTTCCGAACACCATCACCTATCAGATATGGACAGTAGTAGTCTGAATCAGTACATGGTAGATTTTACGCTGCCGAGCGATTTGCCCGAAGAGTTTGTCAGCCGCATCCCTCAACAACGCAAGGCCGTCAACCGCCTGCTCAGCGAAGGCAAGTTGCTCAACTATGCCCTCTCTCTTGAAGATGCCAAACTCTGGGCCGTGTTTGCCGCGCCTTCCGAAGCCGAGTTGATGGAACTCGTGTCGAGCCTGCCCCTCACCCGCTTCATGAAGGTTCGCATCAGCGAACTGACTTTTTACAACGCCTCTCATCCGATGGCGCCGGCTTTTTCAGCCAACTAGGACACGAGTGTTCACGCCACGAAAGAAAATCGGGCGGCTTGCTGTTTGCCGGCAAGCCGCCCGTGCCGTTTATTCCCCGGTTTTTACAAGTTTCAAAACAGCCGTGCCCGAAGGCGCCTCCACCTGCAAAAAGTACAAACCGCCGGCCGCCGGCGGGTGAAGACTGGTTTGGTTCAGGCCTTTTTCCGCGATAAAACTTTCCCGACCCAGCAATTGCCCGGCCTCGTTGATCCAGGTCAGGGTCACGGTTTCAGCCGACCCGGCCAGGTATTCCAGCGCGCAGTCGCTGGAAAAAGGGTTGGGGCTGATCCCGATGTTTTTGCTGAAATCGAGGTCGGGTACGGGATAAACCCTTTCGATCAGGGCTTTTTCTTCAGGCGACAGGGCCGAGTCGTCGAGCGTGCCGCCAAGCAGGTGCACGGCAAGTCGCATATCCGGGGCGAAGCGGTTGGTCAGCCAGGCATTTTCAGAAAAATGCAGCAAGGAGCCCGTATGCAGCTCGACGACCACAGGGGGCGCGTTGCCGTCGGCACTGCAATCGGAAATCTGGAGTGTGGCATCGAGTTCGAGCGTTGCGCCGGGCTCCAATACGATACGCGCGCCACCGCAAAAGGCCAGCATACCGGCGCCTGTGTTGCCGTAATTCAGCACCGCGTCCGGACCCACCCGCAACACGCTGTTGTCGCGAAACTGCATGCACGACATGGGGTGGTTGACTTCCACCGCGCCTCCGAGGTGCTGGTATTCATCCTGATTTGCGAAGATGACATCGAGCCAGTTGATGCACCAGTTGCCCCCGTTGTTTTGCAAAACGGCAGTGTGGCGGACCGAGTCGCTGTCCTCCACAAGGGCGCCCCTGATATAGGTAAAAGGCTGAAATTCAAGGGATTCATTCGGTCCTACGATCAATACGACCGTTTGCGGGGTGTCCGGGTTTGGCTGGGGTTTGAATTCGATCCATGTGGGGTGGAATGCGTCCGGGTAAGTCGTATCGGTGTGGAGGGCAATAAAATTAAACGGATTCCAGCCATTGGCAGCCTGGTAAATCGGCACCTCGTAATAGCTTCCGTTCCAGTTGAACGCCTCTGCCGTAACCGACTGGAGATAGCTGGGCTGATTCCAAAGCGGGTCGATCGAGACGCTCTGGAGGTTCAGCGCGTATCCGTTCAAGTTGCTCAGCGAATCGAAACTGAATTTGAGTATGAACTGACGGAAACTCTGGTCGGGGAAATACTCGGTTGGCAGGCAGGCATTGATCGTTGGCGGATAGAAAAAACCGGTCGGCATGCCGGCATGCCAACGCAGGGCCGCCTCCGTGTTGCCTGCCGAATCGGGAATGGAAATTGCCATCCATACGCCTGTGCAAAGGCCGTCAGGGCAATTTGTCCCCAGCCTGAGCGGCAGGGTGTCGGGCATAAGTACCACGTTGGACGAAATGGAGTACGCAAAGTTGGGCTGGAGGTAAAAGGGGTCAGGAGCAAAAAAATCGGTCAGCGAACGCACAAAAAGCGGCTCTTGCGGATTGATTTGCGCCAGATCAATCAGCGCATCCCAGCCCGCGGGCGAACTGGCGGTCAGGCAGACGGAGGAGTCGCGCGGGCCGTCCCAGAAGCCGTTGGTCGTCTGGTAAATTTCCCAGCCCGAAGGCTGCTGGACCAGAGTGCTGGAATCGTAAGGGCAGAAACGGGTTTCCAGAGGGACGAAAACGTAGTTGGGAAGCAATTGAGCGGCAACGCGAAACTGGGCGAGCAGGCTCGCCAGCAAAATGAACAGGTAGCGCATGGGTTGGTTGGTTTTGTTTAATTGTGTCTGAATCGCTGGATCAAAAGTATCTCCGGCGCAGCCCGAAACCAATCACTTAAAGGCCAATGCGCGACATAACGCTTGCACAATCCACACTTTTGCCTGAATTGGTCATTTTTGCCCCATGAAACGCCTTTTTGCTGCCTTGCTCGTGATTGCCCTGCTTGTTCCTGCTGCCCTGAGGGCGCAAAAACGCCGGGTATTTACCCCCGAAGAAGTGCGGGCCGACCTCGATTTTTTACAAGCTGCCCTTTATCGCGGCCATCCGGGCGTGTTCAAATACACCCCGCGCGATTCGATGGACGCTTTTTTTCAAAAACTGCGCGACCGCCTGCCGGCCGATTCGGTGACGCGCAACCAGGCCCAGCTGATTATCCGGCTGGCCGTTGCCAACGTGCGCGACGGGCATACTTCCGTGGAAACGCCCTTTTACGACGACAATACCGAGGTGCTGCCGCTGACCGTTCAGGTGATCGGCGGTAAAGCATTCATTATCAAAGACTACGCGGGCGATACGCTGGCCTGGCGCGGCGCCGAAATTCGGGCTGTCAACGGTATTCTCGCCGGTAACGTGATCGTGATCGGCCGCCTGATCGCGTTTGGCGACGGGTATTCCGATCCGTTTCGCGACGTGTCGGCGTCCGTGTTTTTCGCCCGCAATTTCAGGCTCCTGTTCGGTACGCCGAAGGAAAACAGGGTGGAACTGGTATGGCCCGACGGGCGCATCGAGACCAGAAGGTTGTTGTCGCGCCCGAGGAAAGAGATTCTCGCCTTGCAAATGGTCCAATCGGCCAACCCCAACCAGCTGCGTGCGGTGTTCCGATCGGGCGATATGGCCCTTTTTCGCGACACGCTTTACCCGGATATGGCCATTTTGCAAATGGGCAGTTTCCCTGGCAGGCACTACGCCGGGTTTTACCGCAAAACATTCCGCTGGCTGCGGCAGCAACACATTCGCCATCTCGTCATCGACCTGCGCTACAACACCGGCGGCAACCTCGGCAACCTTGAAATGTTGCTCGAACATATTCTCGACGAGCCGACGAGCTACCAGTACGAACGCCGTCGGCGGGTCAACATGGGGCCTTATTTCAATACAAAAGGCAAATTGATGAAAGGCCTGGTGTGGCTGAAACTGGACGTATTTCCGGGTTACCGGCACCACAGAAAAGATGGGCTGAAAATCAGGCAGCGACGTATAAAACCCCATCGACGCCACAATTTCGACGGCAACGTGTATGTACTGACCAATGGCTGGTCGTTTTCGTCGGCCAGCATGGCTGCCAGTTTTTTGAAATACAGGGGCGGCGCCACGGTGATCGGGACCGAGACGGGCGGCAGTGCCACGGGCAATTGCGGCGGCGGCTATCCGTTGCTGGTCTTGCCCCATACGGGTATAAAGGTCCGTTTCCCGCTCAACTACGTGCGCTACGACGTGGGGCAGCCCAACAAAGGGCGCGGGGTGTTGCCCGACTGGCCCGTGGAATACCGAATGGAAGATGTGCTGCAGCGAAAGGATCTGGAAATGGAACAAGTGTACAGGATATTGAAAAACAAGTAGTTATTACATGTTTGAGAACCCATCTCCGATGTTTGCCTCCGAGCTGCGCCAGCGTTAACAGATTATCGTCGAAAAAAAAAAGCCGCAGGAGAAAAAAATACAGGTAAATCCTACTTTTGTCCCCTGATAATGATTTAATCCGTTTAATCCGTATTGATAATCTCATGACATCTCTGGCGCCGCTCTTACCTCTTTGTTGCCAGGTTGTCCTACTCGTCCGAAGAAGGTAATTCTCCCACACGACCTTCGCTGGCAACACCTTCTCTTACCAAAGAGTCATTTCTCAAAAACGCACATTGGCGGTCTTTCCACAGGGGCAGGCCCGTTTCTTATTGCTTTTCAGATCAAGCAGGTTAGTTTGTTCAAACAGATTCTCCTGAGGCCTGACTGGCAAAGTTTGCTGTTAAAATACATTTTTTGTTGATATCAATCCATCCTTTACCCGTAATCACAACTCGTGAAATGATGAGGACTAATTACTTTGAATCTTGTGCACCTATCCGTGTACAATTGATTCGGATGACTGCCCTGCTATTGCTGGCTCTGAGCCTGTCAGGTGCTGATTCCCTGATCGCTCAAACGAGCATTTTACCTTCCTCCGAAGATCTTGCGGCTCAGCACTGGAAAGCAAATGCCGAAGTATCCGCCACCCTTACAGCGGAGCACTCGGTGTTTGCCCCTTTGATTGCCGATCCCGGCGTTCAGGTTGTCGACAAGGCCACTTACAAGGCTTATGATCGCCTGCTCTCGTACATGGAAAATGATTTGCCTGGCGGCGATCCCATGCACGTAATTGCCCTGAACAGTTTCAAACAAGTGCTGGAAGAAGCGCCCAACGATGCAGAAATCAAGTATATGCATGAGGGCCTTTTCCGCCAGTATTTTGATCAGTTGATGGAGAAACTGACAACCGTCGATGCCCCGACGCCAGTTCCCGCATCGGGCCAGTAAGCAGCCCTTCCTTCTTTAGATTTCATTTTTAATTCTGTTCTTTAATTCTCATGAAAGAATTATACGCTATTTCCAATCGCTGCTATAGCGCGCTGCGCAACGCCTTGCCCACACTGCTGGGGTTGGCGTTTTTGGCATTCAGCCAGCAGGCCTCGGCGCAGCTGATCAACCCCGCTGCAGAGGGTGGTTTTGAAAACGGCACGACCTTCGCCGCCAACGGCTGGTCGATCGATAACGGCGCCGCCCTCAATACCTGGGTGCTCGGTACCGTACCGCCCGGTTTCAGCAACCGCTCGGCATTTGTCACCAACGACGGCGGCACGAGCTGGGCTTACACCAACACGAACACTTCGGTGGTGCATTTCTGGCGCGACGTTACGTTCCCTGCCGGCCAGTCCATTATCAACCTCTCCTTCAACTGGCAGGCCCTGGGCGAAACGTCGAGTTGGGATGCGCTTATGGTCAGCGTAGCGCCCACCTCTTATACGCCTACGGCATCTACGGCATCGCTGGGCACGGGTGCGCTGGCCGCGCCGGCTGTCACGCTGGGCCAGTTTTGGAACGTAGGCACAGTGCAAACGGCCAACCTGAGCATTCCTTCTTCCCTTATCGGCAACTGCTCGGCGCCTGCCACCTGGCGACTGATTTTTACCTGGAAAAATGACGGAACGGCGGGGACTTCCCCCCCGATCGCCATCGACAATATTTCGCTGACGGCCTCCGCGCCTGTCCTGACGCCGATGGCCGGTACCTACACGGTCGGTACGGGTGGTAACTACCTGACGCTGACGGCCGCCGTCAACGACGTCAACGCACGCGGCGTGAGCGCCCCGGTAATCCTCGAACTCAATAATTTGTACACCAGCGCATCGGAGACTTTCCCGATCACACTCGGACCGAATAGTTCCTGCAGTGCTCCTTCGGCCGTCAACACCGTGACGATTCGTCCGGCAGCCGGCGCTCCGCTGTTGTCGATCACCAGCGCCAATGCTACCGGCCCGACCATCGACTTCAACAACGGCAACTGGTGGCGTATCGACGGTCGCCCCGGCGGCGCAGGCACGACCAAAGGCCTGGTTATTTCCAACACCAGCACCACTGGCCAGGCTATCCGTCTGATCAACGACGCGTCCAACAACATCATCCGTTACTGCGACGTACAGGGGGTGAACACCTCCACGGTCAGCGGTGTTATCTTGTTTAGCACCACGACCGGCACGACCGGCAACGACAACAACCTGATCGAGTTTTGCGATGTGCACGATGGCGCCACCACGCCTGCCAACTGTATTTACAGTTCGGGCACAAGCACCACGATTGCGCAGTTCAACAGCAACAATACGGTCTCGAACTGTAATATCTACAACTGGTTCCTTTCAACCAGTTCCACTTTGGGCGTTAATCTGACCACGGGGAGTTCCGACTGGACGATCACGGGAAACAGTTTTTATCAGACCGTTGCCCGTACCCTCTCGACTTCACAGTTCAGTGCCATTAACATACCCAACACCACGGGTAACTATTTTACGATCACCAACAACTTCATCGGCGGTTCTGCGCCCTCGTGCGGCGGCACTGCCATGACCCTGACGGGCGCGGGCAACTTCCGCGCCGTCAACATGACGGTTGGCGCCGGCACTTCGCTCGTGCAGGGCAACACCATCCAGAACATTAACCTGACCACGTCCAACGCGACCAACTTCAACGGCGCGCTGCTGCTCGGCACGGGTAGTTTCCTGGTCAACAACAACACGATCGGCAGCCTGACGGCCAACGGCAGTATCGTGGTGACATCCAACGCCGGCTCGGCGTTCGTATTCAACGGCATCATTCTCGGCGGCTCCACTCCGACCAATACCTCCACCATCAGCAACAACAGCATCGGCGGTATCAGTCTGACGGTAACCGGCGCACCGGCCACGCCGGGCACCATTCGCGGTATCTCTATTCAGGGTACGGCAGTCAACCATAACTATATCGTTACGGGCAATACCATCGGCAGCACCACTCTTGCCAACAGCATTACGATGGATGGCAACAGCGGGGGCTTTGGTATCGTATCTTTCTCAACGGCCTTGGGCCAGGTGATTTCCAACAATACCATTTCCAACATCACCTCCACCAATAGTGGCACAGGGACTATTCTTTGGGGCATTCTGGCGCAGGGCGGCGGCACTGCCGGCAGCCTGACGGGTACCTATACGCTGACGGGAAACACGGTGCAAAACCTGAGCTGCGGTACGGGTAATTCGGCCAGCTTCGCCCTGAACGGGATTCAGACGAACGGCAACAACGCCACTGTCGGCACGAACATCGTTCAACAAAACACCGTTCGCAATCTGGCAGCCACCAATCCAGCCGTCTCCACCAACGTGGGCGGTATTGTGATTGTTCATCCGCTGCTCACGAACAACCTCGTGGCGCGCAACCTCGTGCACAGCCTTACCATGGCCACCACTACCAATGCCGGAACGGCCGCGGGTATCTTCCTGGCTGGCGGCAGCAGCAATGTTGAAAACAACATGGTGCGTCTTGGTGTGGATGGTACCGGCGCCGATATCACCAGCGGATACGGCATTATCGGTATTTTCGAAGGCGCGGGCAACAACAACGTGCGTTTCAACAGCGTGTACATCGGCGGATCGGGCGTCAGCGCGGGCGCGACCAACACCTTCGCTTTCAACAGTACGGTGACGACCGGCGCGCGCAACTATACCAGCAATATTTTCTTCAATGCACGCTCCAACGGCGCCGGCACGGGCAAGCACTACGCCATTGCATTTGGCGGCACTGCTGCCAACCCCGCCGGCGTTGCCAGCAACTACAACGACCTCTTTGTCACCGGCACGGGCGGTTTCATCGGCCTGTACAATGCTACCGATCAGGCCACGATCGGCGCCTGGCGCACCGCTACCGGCAACGACTTCCAGAGCGTCAACGGCAACCCGCAATACATCAATCCGACCGGCAACTCCGCCTCGGTTGACCTGCATATTCAGGCCGCCACACCCACAGTAGTTGAAGCAGCAGGGCAACCCGTTGCTGCGGTTACGACCGATTATGACGGCCAGACCCGCGCTTCGCTGACGCCGACCGACATCGGCGCCGACGCCGGCAACTTCCTGCTCTCCGACGTAGCGCCTCCGGGCATCGGCTACACGCCGATCATCGGCGCCTGCGGAACGAATGACTTTGTTTTGAATGGCGTCAACATCACTGATGGCACGGGTATCCCGCTCGCCGGCGCGCTGATTCCGCGCATCTACTTCCGCAAAAATGCGGGCAGCTGGTTCTCCCGCCCCGGCGTTCTGGCCGGCGGTGGCGCAACCAACAGCACCTGGAACTTTACGATCGTAGTCGCCGATATGGGCGGCGTCGCAAACGGCGATATCGTCGATTATTACGTGATTGCCCAGGACAACCTCGGCAACGTCGGCTCCAACGCTGGCGGCGTTGTAGCCACCAACGTCAATACCGTAACCACGCACCCGGTTACGCCCAACAGCATGACCGTGACGGCTTCCCTCAGCGGCACCTACACCGTGGGCGCCGGCGGCAACTATGCCACCCTGACCGCTGCAGTGGCCGATTACAACACCCGCTGCATCGCCGGCCCGGTTGTATTCAGCCTCACGGATGGCACGTATCCCGGCGAGACGTTCCCGATCACGATCAATTCCAACATCTACGCCAGCTCGACCAACACGCTGACCATCAAGCCCGCCGCCGGCAACAACGCCACGATCTCCGGCACCTCGGCCACGGGTCTGATCGTGCTCAACGGCGCCGACTGGGTGATCATCAACGGCAGCAACGGCAGCACGCCCAACAGCATCTGCCCGCCCTCGGCCGCTACGCGCAACCTGACGCTCACAAACACCAGTACGAGCACCACGAGCGCGGTCATCTGGCTGCAAAACGTGGTTTCGACCCCCAATGGCGCGAGCAACAACCAGGTGATCAACTGCAACATCTCGGGTAGCGGTCCGCTCCAGACGCTTTGTGGCATCGGTTCCGGCAGCCCGACCCTCGGCACGGCCAGCCTGGGTACGAACAACAACAACAACTCGTTCATTAACAACAACATCAGCAATGCGCAGTACGGCATCATCTCGCAGGGCAACAGCGCATTTAACAAAAATACCGGCAACGTCATCAACCAGAACCTGATGAACACGGCTGCGCCGGCCAACCTGTCTACCGGCGGTGTGTTTGTTACGTTTGAAGACGGTATCGTCATTTCCGGCAATAATATTTCCGGTATGTCGCAAACCACTTCCCCCGACGTCGCAGGTATCAATGCCGGTTTCCTGCACAGCGGCTTTATTGTAACAACCTTTGCCGGCAACGAGTGCACCAATGTAACCATCACCAACAACATCATCGGTTCGGTGGTCAACTCCGGCTCATTCTCCGCCGTCGGTATCGCTCTGGCTGCTACGTCTTCGGGCACCTCTTTGATTGCCAACAACATGATTTCGGGGGTTGCGGCCAACGGCACCGCGAGCGACTTCGGCGGCGGTATCGTACTGGGCGGTGGCATTGGTTCCACGATCAATGTGTTCTACAACACCGTGTCGATGCAGGGGACTATTACAGGTGTCTCCAACGCCTCTGTCGCCTCGACTGCATTAGCCGTTACGAATAATGCGGCTCCCAGCAACCTGAATATCCGCAACAACATCCTGAGCAATACACAAGCTGCGAATGGTACTTCAACTCAGCGCCATACGGCTATTGCCCTGGGTTACTCCGGTACTCTGGGTAACTACGCCGGCCTGATTTCCGACAACAACGATCTTTATTCGGCCGGCCCTGGTCCGGGCTCTTATCATGTCGCTGTCGTTGGCGGCATTGCTGCCGGCCCGGTGCGTACTACGCTGGCCAACTGGCAAACGGAAACCGGGCGTGACGCCAACTCGTTCTCGGTACAACCCAACTTCGTTTCCACAACCGACCTCCACCTGGTAACCACCAGCAACCAATGCCTCGACGGTGGCGGCGCTCCGATTTCGGTTACGACGGATATCGACTGCCAGTCGCGCAATGCTTCCATCCCGGACATTGGCGCCGACGAGTTTACCAATCCGAACCTGACGATCACCATCTCTGAAAACTCGGGTACGCCCAACGACGGCACCATTTGCTCCGGCTCGCAAGTGATCATCACGGCTGCCGGCGGCGGTACCTACCTGTGGAGCCCGGGCGGCGCTACTACGGCATCGATCACCGTTACGCCCACAGCCACGACGACCTACACGGTAACCGTTACCAACGGCACCTGCACCGATGTGTTGAGCCAGGTGATCACGGTGAATACCTCGCCGACGCTCAGCGCTACCCTGACACAGCCCACCACCTGTGTATCTACCGACGGCGCTATCAACCTGACAGTGACCAACGGCGGTACGTTCACCGTGAACTGGGCCGATATTCCCGGCACCAACGATCCGGAAGACCGCACGGGTCTGATCGTGGGCACCTATAATGTTACGGTAACCAATACGGTGACCGGTTGCACGGCTTCGGCCTCCTACAACCTGACCGGCCCCGGCGGCTGTGACGTATGCCCGACGATTCCGAACGTCAGTGTGAGCCCGAACCCGACTTGCGTCAATGCCACGTTTACGATGAATTCAACGGGGCTGACCAACATGGGCAATACCTACGGCATTATTTTCAAACACTTCCCTGCTGCAACCGCAACGCCTTATACTGGCGGTACGGTGCTGGCTACCGTGCCGAACGGCAGCCTCGGCAGCGGCGGTACGACCGCCACGGCCACGGCTTCGCTTGCCGCCTCGGGTACGTACTTCGTATATGCTATTCTGACGCCGACTCCGACCGACCCGCTCTGCCGTCCTTCGGCCACGACGACCCTTGTCGTCAACGCCCTGCCGACGCCCGGCACCACGGTGGCTGAAACCTCCGGTACGACCAACAACGACGGAACAATCTGTGTAGGCGCTTCTGTGACCATCACAGCAACTGGGGGCACTTCCTACCTGTGGAGCACAACGGCCACAACGGCCGCGATCACTGTATCGCCCACAGCCACCACAACGTACACGGTCACGGTTACAAATGCTAACGGTTGCACGGCTACTACGACGCGTGTGATTACCGTCAACCCGCTGCCGACGCTCTTCACGGTAACCGGCGGCGGTTCCTATTGCACCGGCGGCCCCGGCCTTCCGGTTGGCCTGAGCGGTTCGCAAACCGGTGTTAATTACCAGTTGCAAATCAATAATGTCAATAACGGCGCTCCGGTAGCCGGTACGGGCAACCCGATCAGCTTCGGTACGTTCACGACCGTGGGCAACTATACTGTTGTTGCCTCGACAACGGCAACCGGTTGCTCCACCTCCATGACTGGCTCGGTATCCATTGCCACCTTCAACTGCAATATCAGCATCAGCGACCCCTGCGTCTGTCTGAACAACGCCACGACCCTGACCAACGGTCAGTTTGGCGAGACGATCAAGGTGAACGCGCCTGCCGGTCAGACCTGGACCGTGCAATCCGTAAACGGCTTGTACTCCACGGCCAGCCCGCCGCCGGCTGCTGCTCCGATTGCTATTCCTGTCGGTACCGCTTTGGCCTATATTGGCAACAATATGTATCAGTTGGAAGGCCGCCACGTGGACGCAATCGGCTACACCGTCACGGTAGTCAACCAGGCTGGCGTCTCGTTGTCGATTGGCAACAGCTGCCAGTACCCCAACCCGGCAATCACAACTGATTTGTCGGCCGACTTCTGTATCTTCTCCGACCCGGTCGATTTGACGGGTACTCCGGGTGATGCGAACATCGTATCGGCCGTGTTTACGGTCAATGGTGTTCCGACCAGCACTTTCGATCCTGCACAGGGCCCCGGCCAGTACGAGATCGTGTACACGGTCGATGGCGGCTTGCCCAAAGCAGCCGGCAACAATGACCCGGGCTGCGTTCAATCGGTTAAAACTTATGTAAACGTGGTGGCTACGCCTTCCTCGCTGGTCTGCAACGACCTGGTGTTTGTTTCGGTGGATGAGAACTGCGAAGCAGAGATCAACCCGGACATGGTGCTGGAAGGCAGTTATGGCTGCTACGACGACTATATCGTTGAACTGGACAAAACGATCCCGTACGGCAATGGTCCGTGGGTGCCCGGTTTTGTCAATGCTTCGGATTTGGGTAAAACCTATCAGGTGCGGGTGACGCACCTGGTGAGCGGCAACAAGTGCTGGGGCAATATCAAGGTGGAAGACAAACTGGCCCCTGTGCTGACCTGCCACGATGTGAACCTGAACTGCGCCATCACGCAATACGACCCGGCTTACCTGGCCAACGTTTTGGGTATCCAGGCGGCTTACCCGGATGTTTATGAGAACTGCGGCGGCTCGTACACGCTGACCTACTCGGATACCTGGTACGACACGGGCTGCGATGATCCGAACGATCTTTCGGCCTATGTGAAGCGGGTTTGGGTAGCCACCGACGCTTCGAACAACACGGCATCCTGCACACAGTACATCTACTTCCAGCGTCTGCACGTGTACGATGTATTGTTCCCCTCGGATGTGACGGTGGATTGCTCCAACGGTGTGACTGATCCCTCTGCAACGGGAACGCCGTATGTGCAATTCTACCCGATCGATGACAACCTCGCCCACATCGACATTGATCTGTACCCGAACACGACCTGGTGCGAACTGGGTGTGGTGTACGCCGACCAGATCATCCCGGTCTGCGACGGATCGTACAAGATTCTTCGGACCTGGACGGTGGTGGACTGGTGTCTGCCGACCTCACCGTTCCCGCCGACCTCGAACCCGCAATACTACATCCAGTTGATCAAGGTGCTGGATCAGACGGGCCCGAGTTTCACCTGCCCGTCGAACCTGACGGTGGGTACCGATCCGTTCAACTGCTGCGCGACGGTGGACCTTCCGGATATCATCATCACGGACAACTGCTCGCGGATCGACCATATCACGGCGAAGGTGGTGACGCACGACGCCGAAACCGGCGCGGTGCTGAACACGTACACGTACAGCGGTTCGCTGACGGACTTCCCGGGCAACAACTACTGGACGAGCGACACGCTGGGTGTGTTTGGCTACACGCCTGCCTGTTTGCCGATCGGTACGCACAGCGTGACGTACACGGTGACGGACAACTGCGGCAACCACACGACCTGCACATTCAACCTGACGGTGCGCGATTTGACGCCTCCGTCGGCCAACTGCCAGGAATTCACGACAGTAGCGATCAATGTTGACGATCCGTTCGACTGCTACACGCCCGCCAACGGCTGCGAAGGCGCGGGTGTGACCTGGGTGCCGGCCTCGTCGTTCGACTCGGGCTCGGAAGACAACTGCGGTACGTTCAAGTTGACGATCCAGCGGATGTCTCCGTACTCGGATTGCATTGAAAACCTGAACAACGAGCCGAACTGCGGCGGCGACGAATACGAAGTAGCCACCTCGGAAGGCGACTCGATCAAGTTTTACTGCTGCGAAGTCGGTACGACGCAAACGGTGATCCTGACGGTGTACCAACTGGACGGCAACGGCAATATCGTGTACCAGCCCGACGGCGAACCGGTGGCCAACCAGTGCATGGTCCAGGTGGAAGTACAAGACAAGATCAAACCGGTGTGCACGCCTCCGGCGAACACGACGGTATCGTGCGAGAACTTCGACCCGAGCCTGTGGGCCTACGGCAAAGCAGCGGTTGCCGACAACTGCTGCCTCGACACGACGAAAGTATATCAGGGCCAGTGCGGTCTGCAACACAGCGCCAACTACTCGCTGTTCGACACGGTGTGCAACCGGGGTACGATCACGCGCACGTTCCGCGCTTACGACTGCCACGGCTTCTCGAGCCAGTGCACGCAGCGGGTGTTCGTGAACTACGAACAGGACTACTTCGTGCGCTTCCCGAACGACGTGATCGTGACGGTATGCGACGGTACGGGTAACTACGGCGAGCCGACGTTCTTCGGCGAAGACTGCGAACTGCTGGGTGTATCGTTCGAAGACGAAGTGTTCACGGTCGTACCGGACGCATGCTTCAAGATCGAGCGGACGTGGACGATCATCAACTGGTGCACGTACAACACGAACCTTCCGTGCGTGTATGTACCGAACCCGAACCCGAACCCTGTGACGAACAGCACGCAGAACCTGCCCGGCCCGATCGTATCGGCGCCCGGTACGCCGGCTCCGTGGGCTCCGTCGAACATCAAGGTGAACCCGAGCGACGCTACGGCGACGAACTACTCGGTGTTCTACACGGGTGGCACGTACAACGGCACGACGATCCCGGGCATCGCCAACAACAACTGCTTCGTGTACAAGCAGATCATCAAAGTGATCGACACGCAAGCGCCGACGGCGAACTGCCCGGCCAGCCCGGTTGAATTCTGCGACCTGACGGTGAACAACCCGCAGTTGTGGAATGAAATGTACTGGTGGGACGGCGTGATCGGCCAGCACGACCTGTGCGAAGGTCCGACCGACCTGAACGTGACGGCAACCGACGCATGCTCGGGCGCCAACATCAACATCGAATACCTGTTGTTCCTTGACCTGGACGGCGACGGTGTGATGGAGACGGTAGTTTCCTCGACCAACCTGCCTGGCATCAACAACGTACAATACGGCAACGCCTCGAACCCGAACTTCTCGGGTGGCACGCCGCGCGCCTTCGACGAGCGCGGTGTACCGACGAACCAGAAGTACCGCTTCGCAATCGACCGCGTGAAATCTGGCAACAACGTAACGGCTTATGTCCGCTGGGATACGCAGGCCGCCCAGGCCAACTCGACGAACACGTCGGTTGACGGTGTGGTACCTGAACTGCCCTACGGCACGCACAAGATCAAGTGGATCATTTCGGACGGTTGCGGCAACCAGTCGGTATGCGAATACACGTTCGTAGTGAAAGACTGCAAAGCGCCGACGGTGGTATGCTTCAATGGTCTGAGCGTGAACATCATGCCGACGGGTATGGTAACGCTGTGGGCCACGGACTTCCTGCAATACGCCAGGAAGACAACTGCACGCCTCCGACGCCTTACACGCCGGGCAACCAGTTGAAATACGCGATCCGCAAGTCGGGTCAGGGCACGGGCTTCCTGTTGACGCCTTTGGCCAGCCGATCACGAATGTGACGTTCACGTGCGACGAAGTGGGCACGCAACCGGTAGAGTTGTGGGCACAGGATGCCGCCGGCAACGCCGCATACTGCGAAACGTATGTGATCATCCAGGATCCGTTCAACAACTGCGGTGGCAACCCGATCTCGTTTCGGTGCGCTTGAAAACCGAGCCGCTGGCTGGTAATCAGGGTGTAGAAGACGCACAGGTAGAACTGGCTGGCACGCCTCCGAACGGTCTGCCGTCGATCAATGCCCTTGGCATCTCCGACAACGCCGGTCTGTACATGTTTGCCAACTACCTGCCGCTGTCGACCGACTACACGGTAACGCCGGTGAAAGACGACAACCCGATGAACGGTGTATCGACGTTCGACCTGGTGCTGATGTCCAAGCACATCCTGGGCATCGAGCCGCTGAACTCGCCGTACAAGATCATCGCTGCCGACGTGAACAAATCGAACTCGGTGACGACGTTCGACATCGTTGAACTGCGCAAGTTGATCCTGGGTATCTACACGGAACTGCCGAACAACACCTCCTGGCGCTTCATTGACAAAGGCTTCCAGTTCGCCAACCCGAGCAATCCGTTTGCTTCGGTACCGTTCTCGGAAAACATCAGCCTTGGCAACGCACAAGCCAGCCAGTCGGACGACGACTTCACGGGCATCAAGATTGGTGACCTGAACGGTTCTGTGATCGCCAATGCCAACCAGCAAGCCGAAGACCGCACGGCCGGCACGCTGCTGCTCGACGTGGAAGACCGCGACGTGAAAGCAGGTGAAGTGTTCGACGTGACGTTCCGCACGGCCGAGCAAGTACAAGGCTTCCAGTTCACGATGAACCTCAACGGCCTGACGGTTGCTGATATCGTGAAAGGTGACAAAGTGAGCGCCGACAACTTCGGTGTGTTCGCTGATGCCCTGACGACGTCGATCGACGGCGCTGGTGAGTTCACGGTGAAATTCCGCGCCGACAAAGCCGGCAAGTTGAGCGAAATGCTGCAACTGTCGAGCCGCATCACGCGCGCCGAAGCTACAATGCCAACGGTCAGAACCTGGAAGTCGCGCTGCGCTTCTCGGGCAACACGATCGCCGGTGTTGGCTTCGAACTGTACCAAAACCAGCCGAACCCGTGGGTAGGCCGTACGATGGTGGGCTTCCACCTGCCGGTTGCTGCCACGGCTACGCTGACGGTGTACGACGAAACGGGCCGCGTACTGTTCACGCAGAAAGGCGACTTCGCGAAAGGCTACAACGCCATCTCGCTGGATCGCGCCATGCTGAACACGACGGGCGTGCTGTACTACAAACTGGAAACGGCTACGGACAGCGCTACGAAGAAAATGATTCAGACGAAGTAATCGTCGGGTCGTTCAATCGATCATAAACAACAAGCGCCATCCCGGAAACGGGGTGGCGCTTGTGCTTTTCAGGTACAACGAGAATTAAAATGGAAGATCAAACCGCCACCAATGCAAGTCGCCTGATTGATAATCATGCCCCAGCAAAATCCCGGAGGGATGAAACAGTAGCCGGCTAAAATCAAAGGGGTGCTCGATAAAGGGTAAATCAAACAAATAGAGTTGCCCGTCTTCCCGAATCAGGGCATACCGGGCCACGCGCTCCATCAGCCTTGGCCCGACACCCGACCATTTCATACGCTCCCAATATTGATCAAGTTTCGGATTTTGACCTGCCAGGGCCGGAGGAAGTGGCAGAAATCCCTGTTCAATCCACCCGAGGGTCACCGTTGAGCGCGTATCGGCCTGTTCAACCTGCCTGAAAAGAAAAACCTCATCAGGATCATACACCGGATTGTCGGTGTGCCGTTGCAGCTGCCCGGACAAATCAATCCAGGTGTCATCCACATGGCTAAGGAGATACAGTTTCCCGCGTTTGCCATCCACATTTGTTGGATAAGGTAACTGCCTGTTATTGACAAAAATCAAGGCATTGCCATTGTTAAATCCTGACAAATAAAGGAATCTTCCTGTGGAGGGGATTTGCATGAAATCCAGTCCGGATTGCCCGAATAACAGGTCGTTTTGGCTATCAGCAGCCTTGCAGATATAATAAAGACGCTGGCCGGCTACTGCATAAATGTGAACAGAAAAAGGAGGTTGGGTAAGAGGGTCAAAAGAAGGCAGCGCCTGAAAAGTTGGGGGAAAAAGATGTCCGTGAACCACCAAACGGGACGAGACCAGTTCATAGTCGTCATCCCTGTTGTTCGGATTCTTTAGTTTCCAGGTATTGGCCCGATAGGAATCAGGGACTTCCATTTGATCCAAAGAACAAAAGACATGGTTCAGGCGAATATCAGTCGCTTGTCTTTGAATCTTGTGCGTTCGCAAATCAAAGCGGTCATAGGTGTAATAAGACTGGTTTTCTTCAGGAACGATCCGATAGCCGCTTTTAAAATAGGCTGAAGAAAGTGTTGAATCATAAAAATCCGGCATTTGGCTGTACGGCAATCGAATCAGGGAGGATTTATGCAGATCCAGCCAGTAAACAACCATAGAGTCGTTTGTCGAGTTACGGCTCGTTTCATCAAATATGTCTTGTGAAAGTTGCAGAAACATCCCGCTCTCAACGGGCCTTGGCTCGATATTAAGGTGCCATCGGAAATCTGGGCCCGGTGGCATGGGAGAAAAAAGGAAACTGGGTTGGCCCATGAACCACAACACGGGCGGTGCACCGCCTTTTGTTGCTCCGTCGTTCAGGGTAAATAACACCGCCAGATTTTTCCTGCCCGACGAATAAACGCCTGAAATTCGTCGCCCTCTCCACAGCGGATCGCGCCCCAAAAAAGTCCAGTGCAACGGATTTATACACGAACGGAACAAACTGTCGCCGCGCAACAGCAGGATCTCGCTTTTTTCCTCAAAGTAGTACCAGTCATCGGCAGCAACCCTTTGAGAATCAATGGCTAATTTAATGTTTTTTGGCGCAGGGCCGGTCAAAATGCGAGGCAGAAGAGCGTTTTGGGCATGGCCAAAACCGGCCAGCAAAAATGCAAGCGGATAAAGAACAGACTTTTTCACAGGTATTGAAAAGATGGACGTATTTATCCTATAACGTCCCAACGCGCAACATTGTGATGCCTGTAAACTGTCCCGGAAAGGGATTTACACATTCAGGTAGGTCATGAAAGAATCGTACCGCTCCTTCAGATGATCGGGGAACAGTGATTCGGGATAGGTTTCGCGAACCTCGAACTCATGCCGTTCGTACGCATCGATGACCCTGCCTATATCCTGCCGGTTGAGTTTCAGGGTGACATGCACGGTTTCGGAGGCGGCCGTCGAGGTCACGAAAGCGCTCAACACTTTGGTGTCTTCTTCCTCTGCCAGCCGGGCCAGGGTAGCCAGGGAGTAATCGCGGCGGTTCATCTCCAGCACTACAATTCCGCCGGGCTCTGCGAAAGAAGCCATCTCGGCAAAGCTGCGCAACACCTCATTTTGTGTGATCAGGCCCAGGTACTGGTTTTCATCGTCGATGACCGGGATGACCGTCAGGCGGTGTTCGCCCATCATCCGCAACACTTCGAAAACATGCTGACCCGCATGGACTGCAATGCGGCGCAGGTGGGAAAAATCGTACTCGCGCAAGGGCTCGTACAATTTGTGGTTGAAAATATCTTCTTCCGAAAGCACACCCAGCAACTCTTTCCCCTCCACCACAGGCAAGTGCTTCACGTGGTGATCGCTCAACAGGTGAAAGGCATCCCTGCCGGTGTGATCAACACTCAGGTATGGAACGTCGTGGGCGATTAGATTTCTGGCAATCATGGCAGGCAGTAGCGGTCTTGTTGGGTGTTAAACGGTTCTTTTGCGTATTTGATTCCGTAAGACGCAAATTCTCCGACGCAAGACACAAATATTTATCCAAATTTTTTTTCCGACAAAAAAAATCGGCCAATCCCGCCAACTTCGTGCGGGATTTAAAAGATAGAAAAATACGAAGATTGATATAAATGTTGAACGACCGCCGCACTTTTATGGAGCAATCGGGCCGGCGATTCCGAGCCCTGGGCCAACGGCAGCTCTTCTTGCAACATGTTGCACAAACCTCCCCGACGCCGTTGGCGATCGAGATTGCGCGCGCCGAAGGCTGTTATCTGTTTGACCAAACCGGCAAACCTTACCTCGACCTCATCGCGGGCATTGGCGTCAGTGTGCTCGGGCACCGGCATCCGGCTGTGCAAACGGCTGTGCAACAACAACTTGACCGATACTGGCATACGCTGGTGTACGGCGAATTCGTACTCAGTCCGCAGGTCCAGCTCGCCAGTTTGCTGGCGGAGTGCCTGCCCGGGCTCGATTCGGTTTACTTTGTCAATTCGGGCGCCGAGGCGACGGAGGGCGCGATGAAACTGGCCAAACGGGCTACCGGCCGGGCGGAAATTATCGCTTGTCGACGCGCCTACCACGGCAGTACCCAGGGCGCCGCCAGCCTGATGGACCCGCCTGATTTTACCCTTGCCTATCAGCCCCTGCTGCCGGGTATTCGGCATATTGATTTTAATCAAATGGCTGATATCGAGATGATTACATCCCGTACGGCCGCGGTAATCGTGGAAACGGTGCAGGGCGAAGCAGGTGTGCGCCGCCCCGATCCAGTGTGGTTGCAGGCGCTGCGCAATCGGTGTACGGCCGTTGGCGCACTGCTGGTCCTCGACGAGATACAGGCCGGCTGCGGACGTACAGGCTTCTTGTTCGCTTTCGAGGCATTCGACATTGTTCCCGACTTATTGTTGCTGGCCAAAGGCTTTGGCGGCGGTATGCCGATCGGCGCTTTTATTGCCCGCAGGGAGCTGATGCAGCTGCTGTCGCATGATCCGCCCCTGGGGCATATCACCACCTTCGGCGGCCATCCGGTCAGTGCGGCGGCCGCACTGGCTACCTTGCAAGTACTGCTCGAATCCGATCTGATCGACCGTGTGCCTGAAAAGGAAGCCCTGTTTCGGCAGCTGTTGGTTCACCCGGCCATCAGGGAAGTTCGAAGCGCAGGCCTTTGGCTGGCCATCGACCTGGGTGAAGCCGAACAGGTGCAGCGCGCCATCAGACATTGCCTCGCGAAAGGCGTAATCACCGACTGGTTTTTGTTCAACGACCACAGTTTGAGAATCGCGCCGCCCCTGACGATATCGGAAGCGGAAATACGGATGGCTTGTCAGGTTTTGCTGGAAGCCCTGTAGCGCCGACTCTCAGGGTCGGCGCTACAGCGCGTTACAACGACACGCAACTGAACACAGCGCATTCAAGGCATCGCTTTTGTTCGCAATACCGTGTTTTCAATTGTAAAAGTGCCTGGCTTTCGACAGCATTCTTTGCTGTTTTGCCCAGGTTTTGCCAGTTGCGTAAAATGGAATTGTCTTCCGGCGGCAATTGTTCGAGCAAGGCGATGGCCTTTTCCTGATAGGCTGGCAGGTGGCGAATTTTGCCATAATGGAATAAAAACGGCGCAACTGTATTGATCAGCAGGGAATGGATAAAACCCGGGCCGGGATGATGCGTCCGGGTTGCCGAGATTTTGTCGAACAAATAATGCGTTTGCCAGTATTCGCTCACCGGGATGTCAAACAATTGCTCCCAGTCTTTCAGTTTTTGGGCATCCAGAATCTGCCCGAACAATTGACCCGACTGTTGGCACAACGCGGCAAATTGCGCCAGGCGAAGGGTCGGAAAATTGCCGGGCCGCATGCGCAAAAACTTCCACTGGCTGGCGTGCACAGGACTGAGATTGAACTTGCGCCTGAAATGAGCGTACTCCCGGGCCAGCGCCCGGGGATACTCGTCCTGAAATGGCTGTTCCAAAAAACCGGCTTGCCCGAACAGCAGCGCCTCCAGTTGAAACAAACTGCTGCGCTGCCGAGCCAAAACCGACAACGGCAAGGAGCGCGCCAGGGCTTCAAAAGGTTCGGTGTTTACCTTTAGTCCGTAGTTGTATGCCAATGCCCGGTAAAACGCCTCTTCCCAATGGTTGCCGGTTTCGGCCAGTCGTGTGGCGACCAGCCCGGTTTTCTGCTCCAGTCGCTCGACCATCAGCCGGTCGAGCCAGTTGTGCAGAACAATGGAGGGCGCCTGCGGGAAAAACCAGGCGCAGGGTATCCAGGCGCGTTCGTGCTCGAGCCGAAGGTAATGTTCGAGCAGTTTGGGCGGAATATGGCCGCGAAGACTGAAACAAGGCAATAATTCGCCGCTTGCCCTGCGAACAGACTGATCGGCTTCCATGACGACGTGCAACACCACATTGTCGTACGCCCGGTCGGTATCGTGCCGATGCGTCAGCCACTCGGAGGCATTGACGTGTATTTCCACAGCGCCTGCCCACAGGGTTTCACCCAGGCGAATACGGGCGTTGAGAAAATCGGGGCCGGCGTGCTCATTGGGCTCGCCCGGATGGAGGATTTCGAGGGTTTGGCCGTCCGTCGTACGCAAATTCCGGGCATTGAAACGCCGCCAGCGCCACAGGTAATGGAGAAATTTTTCTTGCATAGCGGGAGCATTTTTTTCAAAGTTCGCCGCTGCCGGGCCGCCTGCTCCCAAGGCTTGAAAATTTATTTCAAAAAATGCACTGCTTGAAGTGTATTAAAGTTTTTTTTATTTCTAAAATTAATTCAATATTAATTGTTGATTTTTTATAAAGGCAATTTGTCAAAATTAGTTTTGTTTTTTATGCAAATGGCGCAAGCGAAGAAATCAAGAAAATTTTCACCCATTTTATTCATATTCAACTCAGATTGCCATGAAGAAATTTGCCTTTACCCTTGGTCTCGTGTTCTTGTTAAACTCCGCTTTTTCCCAACAATGGGTTCCCGTTTCAATCAACACCGCGCCCCCCAATTTCGACATGCTGGACATATCGGTCGTCAGTGAAAATGTCGTGTGGGTGGTGGCCGATTCCATTCATCAAAACTCATTTACCGGGCCAAACAATATTCCAATGGTGCTGCGCACGGTCGACGGCGGCAACAACTGGGACGTTTTCCGTGTGGAGGAAGCCATCGGCCGGTTTGTCTGGTCAATTCAGGGATTTGATGAAAATACGGCGATTTTTACCACCAACCAGTTTCTGGCCTCCGATACGCGGCCCATTTTCAAAACAACCGATGGCGGGCAAAGCTGGACGCAGATCACGCCGCCTGCCGCCTCCGGGGGCTTGCTCATCCATTTTTTCGACGCCATGAACGGCGTGGTAAACAACCGCCAAGGTACGTCGACCACTACAGACGGCGGTAATACCTGGACGCAGGTGACCTCTCCCGCGGCCCCGGTATTTGCTGCCAACGAATTCAATATCCTCAATTATACGTGCAACTTTTCCGCCCAGGCGGGCGACCGGGTATGGATAGGCACCAGCAAGGGCCGTATTTATCGCACACTCGACAGGGGCTACAACTGGACCATGAAACAGGTGGGTACTGCGAACGATTGTATCATGAGTATCGCCTTTACGGACACGCTCCACGGCGTAGCCAGTTCTATTGGTACCTATTCGCCGAGCACGGGCCTGCTAAACTATTACTTTGAATCCAAACTTTTTTACACCAGCGACGGCGGCGACACCTGGACGCCCGTCGCCGACGTCCCGATCGGCAGGGTGACAACCCTGGAAGCCGTACCGGGCGCGCCGGGGCATTTTTTCGGCGGTTCTTTTATCGAGCAGTTCAGCGGAAATGCCAGTACCAGTATCTCGCTCAACTCCAATTACCTGGCGCCCGATGCCTGGGAAAGCACCTCGGCCGATTCCTTCCGTTTGCAAGGCGCCGAATTCCTCAGCCCGACCCTGGGGTACGCAATTGGCTGGTCGGCTCGTGCATCCGAAGAGGTGATTATCAACGGCAATACGTTCGCCAACAACTATATCCTGAAATGGACGGGCAACGTGGTGCCAGCCCAGGATTTGAAAGACCCTGTTCAGGAAGTTCGGGTGTTTCCCAACCCGGTATCCGATTGGCTGACGATTCAACTGCCCGATCCGGCTTCGGCGGCGTTCGTCCGCTTGTCCGACTGGAGCGGCAAAGTCATTTTTAAAGATAAAATGGCCGAGCCTCGCTTGTCGATGAAGAGCCTCCCAGCCGGGGCTTACTGGCTACAGGTGCAATCCGGAGAAAAAGTGACGCTGCATAAAGTCATCCGACAATAAGCCCCGACGCCCAAAAGGGCGCGGGAGGCTGATTAACAAGTCAGCCCAATAAATTTCACATCATGTGGCAAGACGCGCTGCGGACTTCCAGCCCGGTGCGTTTTGCCATTTTTATATCAACCCGCTCGTTTACTTGTGCACTCCGCGACGTACGAGACCCGAATGACGCTGTACCTTTGCGGGGTAATGGCAGAAATGACCGATGTTTTTCGCACCCTTTCGGGGCCTTCGACCGGCGAGTTTAAAGACCGCGGCAGCAAATTCATTGCCTACGCCTGGCCGGTGCGTGAAGAATCCGAAGCGCTCGAACATCTCGAGCAGCTGCGCAAGGAGCATTTCAAAGCCCGTCACCACTGCTTTGCCTGGCGGATCGGGCTGACGGGCGACCGCTTCCGCGCCAACGACGACGGAGAGCCTTCCGGCACAGCGGGCAGGCCTATTTTGGGACAGATCGATGCTTTCGGCCTGACAGACGTGGTCATTGTCGTGGTTCGTTATTTCGGCGGCACACTGCTGGGCGCATCCGGGCTGATTCATGCCTACCGCGAGGCGGCGGCCGAAGCCTTGCGCCAGGCGACAATCGAGGAAAAAATCGTGCAGGACTGCTTTCGCTTCTCTTTTGATTACGCCCTGATGCCCGATATTATGAATGCTGTGAAAAAACTGGACTTTACCATCGTTCACCAGGATTTTGGCGAAGCCGGCCTTATGGATCTGGCGGTCAGGCAAAGCGAAACAGCCGATAAATTATTGAGAATGAAAGCTTCGATTTGGAAAGTCAGCGCCGAGGAAGCGGCCACGCTCGACTGGCCGCCCGGCTTAAAAGTGACCCCGGTCTGATGCGACAAACCGCTGTTTTTCCCGTAAATGCGCTCCCGGAACTGAAAACCAGGCTGCTCCATTGGGCGCAACAATTTCCGGTGGCCATGTACCTCGACAGCAACGGGCATGCCGACCGGCATTCGGAGTGGGAGTGCCTCGTGGCTGCCGGCGCTCACGATGCCGTTGAAAAACACGCCGGATCGGCGTTCCCGGCTTTGAAGGATTTTTGGACGGCACGCCGCGACTGGTGTTTCGGGTTTTTGGGCTACGACCTGAAAAACGAACTCGAGACGCTCGCCTCCCGTCATCCCGACCGGACGGGCTTCCCCGACCTGTATTTTTTTCAACCTCGCGTGGTGGCCGGCGTCAGAAACGGCCAACTGGAAGTACACAGCCTGGACGAAAGTCCCCTTGCGGTGTACGAAGCATTGATGCAGCGCCCTGTTCCCCCGGATTCCGTTTCCGGCGCTCCCGATTTTCGCCCGCGAATGCCGAAAAACGAGTATCTGGCCACGGTCGACGCCTTGCGCAGGCATATCATCGACGGCGACGTGTATGAGGTCAACCTCTGCCAGGAGTTTTTTGCCGAGCATGCCGATATCGATCCGGCGGCAGTGTTTGCGCGCGTCAACGAGCTGGCACGGGCGCCGTTTTCCGCATTTTCCCGACTGGGTCATCGCTATCTGCTGTGCGCCAGCCCCGAGCGTTTTTTGAAAAAAAAGGGCGACCGGCTGTTAACGCAACCCATAAAAGGCACCCGCCGGCGCGGCAGTTCTCCGAATGAAGACGCGCAAATCCGCGCCGAACTCCTTTCCAGCGAAAAAGACCGCGCGGAAAACGTCATGATCGTCGATCTGGTGCGCAACGACCTTGCGCGGCATTGCCTTCCCGGCACGGTAATGGCGGAAGAATTGTTCGGCATTTACTCGTTTGAAACCGTCCATCAGATGATTTCGACCGTGAGCGGGCGGTTGCGGCCAGACGCCGACGGGTTCGAAGCGCTGCGCGATGCCTTTCCGATGGGCAGCATGACGGGCGCGCCCAAGGTCATGGCTATGGAACTGATCGAGCGCTACGAATACAGCCGCCGGGGATTGTACTCTGGTGCGGTCGGCTACATGACCCCGGAGGGCGATTTTGATTTTAACGTCGTGATCCGTAGTCTTTTTTATAATAAAATGAGTCGCTATTTGTCTGTGCAGGTTGGCGGAGCCATTGTGTATGATTCTGTTCCGGAAGAGGAGTATGACGAGTGTCTGGTCAAAGCAGAGGCGATGCTGCGTTACAGCGCCAGTTTTCCGCGCCCGACCAGCGCCCCCCGCGATTCGACAACGAACGAATAAATGCCGGACGGCAGATCGCCTCGTTGCAATACGAACCCCCTTGAATCGCTGGTAAACGTTCGGGCCAGCCTGCCTTGTTGATCAAAAAGTCGTAACGTCAGGCCGGAACCGCCTTCCCAGCCTTCCAGATCGATCCAGGCCATATCGTTTACCGGGTTGGGGTACACGCGCAGCAAAACACCGGGGCGCGCCGGCGCCCAGGCAGCCAGGCCCGGCACGAAATTTTTACCGATTTGGTGCCACACGGTATTGGTAATCACGGGCGCATTGAAGTCGAAATAAATGGCGGCCGAGTTTTCAATCAGGGTACCCAGCGGCAGGTCGGGCTGTTGATCAATCAAAAATTTGACATAGCCCTGCGATCCGGGCAGGTTGACGCTGCTGTCGGGTAGCAAAATGTTGTCGAAACGCACTTCAAGCACCCCAGCGCCCGAAATTGTCCAGCTGAACGGATGGCTTGCCGAGATTGCCCGAATGCTGGCCACCTGAAGAAACGGCGAGAGGGTGTCGCGTACCACCACGGTAAAAGCCGTGTCGGTACCCGTATTTTGAAAACGAATGGTATAGTTCAAGGGAATATTCTGAACGATGTAATGCTCGTCGGAATAACCCGTCGGGACAGCCTGTTTGTCGTTCGGATCGAAGGCTCCGATGTTGGCCTGGCAGTCCCGGTCGGCGCCGTCGGTATCTACAAATTCGGGAAACATGTTCCAAAACCCCGGCTGCACCGGGCCGTTGCAACCTTCAATGGCGGCAGTTGGCGAAAAAAACGGCGATTCTCCGGACACCTGACCCGCATACATGCGATAGGTGCTGCCGTCGGACGGACAGGTGATGACCGTTTGTTGCTGGTTGGGCAGCTGAAACTGGCCTTCCCGCATGACGATCAGGTCTTCAATCACCACGAATTCTGCCGGATTGACCATTGGCGCATCCCCGATATTTTTTATGGTAAAAGCCACGGAATCCGCCTGGCAGCTGGCTTCAACCGTTATGACCGGAAAAGCTATGGGCGTGGACGGGCACGGATTGTCAAAATCGATCGATGCCGAAGAGCAGTGGGTTTGCCCCAATTCCGCATCGCAACTGACCAAAACCGTGACGCTGAATGTGTTGGCTTCCAGCGGACCGACATTGCCCACAGCAAAAGAGTAGTTGTTGTCGCCCAGATCGGTAAAAGGGACCGAGGCCTCGACAAATTCGAGCCAGGGGTCGAGCGACAGGGTGACGACGGCAGATTCGGCAGTAGCGCTCCCGTTGTTGGTGTACGAGATTTGATACGTGCTTTCAAAACAGCGCCGCAGAAATCCGGCGCTCAGATCGACGCTCAGCGAAGGGCAACCCAGGGCCGAAACGGCCGAATTGAAACTCACCGTATCAAAATTGCCGCTCAGGCTGACCGTCACGGAGTCGTCGCATATTTCCCAAAATGCGGAGGGCGGCCTGACGCGCATCAGGAAATCGCCGCTGCCGACATTGATGGAATAGTTGCCGTCCGCATCAGTCGTGGCATAATAGGTATCGTTGTTTTGCTGGGCGGTCAGTATAAAACCCGCATGGGTGGTATCGGCGCCGGGAGTGTAAAAACAATCGTTATCCAGGTCCGTAAATACGTTTCCATGAATCAAATTGGTAAACGTATTGCCCGCTCCGTCGGTCCGGAAAACAAACGGTGTGTACCCGTTGCCGTTAGACATTTGGCCGATACCCGCCGCTCCACCGTCGGGCATGGCCCAGAATGCATAGGAGCCTTCCAGGTTTTCGGGGCGATCGATGACTTTTTGCCAGATCAGGGCGCCGTCCCATTCGCGCTTGCTGATGTAAAAATTGCCGTCCGAATTGGTGACATACACCAGTAGTTTGCCGTCGGTCGAGCGGGCCAGCCCCGCGGCATATCCGAGCGCAATCGTACCTGTGACCACGCCTGTTTGCGGATTGATCAACGCAATGTTGTTGGTCGCCGCGGCAGCCATCAGGTTGTCGCTTTGCAGGGCCAGCGACCCGAAACCGTAGATCAGTGAGGGGTTGGGGTACACATTGGCATACACGAGGGCGCCGGCCGGAGAAAACTTGCCAATAACCGGCGCATAGGGGAAATCCTGCACCCCAGTGATGTAGAAATTGCCCTGACTGTCGGAGGCTATGTCGAGAAACCCTCTAATGGATGCTCCGTAGCTATCGAAATTATAACTCTTTTGCCAAAGCAAAGTGCCCGTCAAATCGGTTTTGGTCACCTTGATCTCGCCATACTCCCCGGCCTGATAAGCGAAAAGATACCCCCCGGCCGTGGCGATAAGTTTGGGCGCGCGGTAGTTGCCCAGGTAAACACCCGGGTAGCTGTTGGTCCACACAGTTTGAAAATTGGCGTCTGTTTCTGTCAACACCGTGCTGCTGGTTGCTGAAGAAAACGTGCAGTATAGCAGGTGCCCGTTGTCGAGGGGCAGCATGGACGGCTGGAAGGCGCTCAGGACGAGATTTTGATTAAATATCGTGTCGATCGAACCGCCGGGACTGAGTTTTACAAACAGGTGCGGCGAGGCGCCCCAGTAGTTCTTGTCGACGCTCATCAGGAACCCGCCGTCGGCGGCAGGCGCCAGGTTGTACAAATAGTCGAGCGCACTCAACTGGGGGTAGGCGCGTTCCCAGCCCTGGCCCCAGACGACAGTTGTGACATTACAAAGGAGCAGAAAAGCGAATAACTTTTTCATGGCGTACGGTTTGATGGTAAAAGTGCGGATGACAAAAGAAGGCTGCAAATCCAGATTTTGATGTTTGTGTCAATAGTTTTATTTTAAAATACTGACAATCAGTAATTTGGGGTAATATTTGTGCAATGGTGAAATTACGCGCTCGTGCGCTGTTTTCCTGCTTTTGCCCAAAAACATCCAAAAAGGAGAGGCAAAAGCAGATTCTTCGAACAGGTTGCAGGCAGTGCCGCCAGGGTTGACCGGGTTTTTATGATGACGGGACAAAAATGGCGTACCTGAAAACAGCAGGCAAACCCAAATTTTTACTTTTGTGCACAATTGTTTTTTTTAAATAATTGATAATCAAATTTTTAAATTTTTTTTGTGCAAAACAGCCAACTCGCTCAACTGCTTAAAACACTCAGCCCGAAGGAAAAAAGATCCTTTCTGCGCTTTCTGCAATCGCCCTGGCGGGGTGGCCAACCCGAACTTCTGCGCCTGGCCGAGCATTTGCTCCAGCCTGCCGGCGCCGAACGGCGCGAAAAAACGGCGGCATTTCCACAGGTATTCGGCCCAGGGAAAGCCTACGACGATGCCCGGCTACGCAAAACGATGGAACAACTCTTGCGCCGGCTCGAGCATTTTCTCGTGCTCGAGCAGCGCGAAACGGAGCCTTTCGATTTCAGGCTGCGCCTGGCCAGTCTGCTGGCCGAACGCAAACAGGAACGCCTCTGGCGCCGGGTAGCCGAGGCGCCCTTGCCGTTTCCGGCCGAGGAGACCGACTGGACGGCCGACACCTTCGATCAGGCTGCACGGTGGTACCGCCATCGCTACGACCGCCATATTGCCATGCGGCGCGAACATGATCCAGGTTTGTACGCCCTCGTGACACGTTACGAAACCATCGGCTTGCTGGCCCGGCGGCTGCGCAACGCCTGCATTTTTTTATCCAACAGCAAGGGGAAAGACGCGCTGCCCAGCGACCCACTGCTGACCTGGGCCGAGCCTACCCTGTCCGAATATGCCGGATTGCCGCTGTTGCGCACCCTGTTCGCGGGCCTGCGCGCCTTGCAACAGCCCGGGGAACCCGCGCATTTTATCACTTTCCGCGACGGATTGCTGGCCGGGCATCGATATTTCACGACTGCCGAGCGCCGCGATTTGCTGTTGGTGGCCATCAATTTTTGCAGCAAACGCTACAACGACGGCAATCCGGCCTGGCTCGACACCCAGATCGACCTGTACGAGTACGGCCTCAAAGAAGGACTTTTACTGGAAAATAACTGGGTTACAGGCTACACATTTACCAATATCGCCACGCTGGCGCTCATTGCCCGCCGTTATGAAAGACTGGCCCAGTTGCTGCGCGAATACCGCGACAAGATCGCTCCCCGCGACCGTGCCGGCGCAGCCGCATTCAACGAAGCGCGCTTGCACTACGCTCTGCGCCGGTACCGGCCGGCACTGACGCTGTTGCAGCAAAATGTATTCGACGATATTTTGCTGAACCTGTCGGCCAAAATCGTGCAGGCCAAATGTTTTTACGAACTCGAAGAATACGCCCTGCTCGACATGCACCTGGAAGCCCTCCGCAAGTTTATCCAGCGCCACAGGGAGGTGGGATATATCGGAGAACGCTACCTCAACTTCGTGGCGGTGTTGCGCCGCATGGTGCGCGCCGCGCCCGGCAGCAAGGATGGATTGCGGCAGGAGATTTTGGCTTTGCCGGTGCTGGCGGAAAAAGAATGGCTGCTTGAGCGACTGTAGCGCTACAGACCCGCGGCCGCTGAAATTTCAAGCATCCGGTCGATCGACTTCCGGCCGTCGCGAATAATCCATTCCGGCAAAATGATCTCCGGCAGTTCGTGCTCCATGCACAGGTAGAGTTTTTCCAGCGTATTGCGCTTCATGTGCGGACAGTCGTTGCAAGCGCAGTTGTTGTTGGGCGGCGCCGGAATAAATGTTTTGTGCGGACTGGCCTTTTGCATCTGGTGCAGGATGCCGGTTTCCGTTGCGACGATAAATTCATTTGCAGGATCGCGCTGCGTAAAATTCAGCAAACCCGTGGTAGAGCCGATAAAATCGGCCATTTCCAGAATATGCGCCTCGCACTCGGGGTGAGCGATGAATTTGGCCTCGGGGTGGCGCTGTTTGAGCTTTACGATGCGCTCATGGCTGAAAATTTCATGCACCATGCAGGCGCCGTTCCAGATCACCATGTCGCGCCCCGTTTTTTTCACCAAATAGGCGCCCAGGTTTTTGTCAGGGGCAAAAATGATCGGCTGTTCAAGCGGAATGCTCTCGATGACCTTGACCGCATTGGTGGACGTGCAGCAGATATCGGTCAGGGTTTTCAGTTCGGCGGAGCAATTGATGTAGGATACCACCAGATGGTCGGGGTATTTTTCCTTGAATTTGCGGAACAAATGCGGCGGACAACTGTCGGCCAGCGAACAACCGGCTTTCAGGTCGGGCAGCAGCACTTTTTTGGCAGGCGACAGCATTTTGGCGGTTTCGGCCATAAAATGCACCCCTGCGAAGACGATGATATCGGCCTCTGTTTTGGCGGCTTGCTGCGACAGGCCCAGCGAATCGCCGATGTAATCGGCCAGGTCCTGGATTTCGGATTCCTGATAATAATGTGCGAGAATAATCGCGTTCTTTTCCCGTTTCAGGCGCTGAATTTCAGCGGCCAGGTCGAGGGTGGGGTCTATGTCGATATCGAGGTAGCCCAATCGGTCGAGCTGTTGTGCGGCGTTGGTGATCATATACAAGGCATGGGTGAAAAAGGAGGACAAAAGTAGAGGCTTTCCGGTTGCCGTAGCGGATGTTTTTAACGATGAAAACCGGCTCAGGCTTGTGCGCCGAAAGATTTGGGACTGGCTCCCGTCCATTTTTTGAATGCGCGGCGGAAAATACTGGGTTCGGCATAGCCCAGTTTGTACGCGATTTCGTTGACGGTGAGCGAGCGGTTTTTGAGCAGGCCCAGCGCAAGTTCGGATTTGACCGATTCGGAGATGGACTGGAACGAGGCGCCTTCTTCCTTCAGTTTGCGCTGCAGGGTGCGGGGCGAGGTGTTCAGGTATTCCGCCACCTCGTTGACCTGGGGCAGCGCAGTGCTGAAATTTTGCAAAATGACACGGCGCACTTCGCCGGAGAAGGATACTTCGCGGGCGGTTTTGGCCAGTTCCTGCTCGAGTAATTCACGGAACAGCCGGTTGAGCGCAGGGTTGTGGCCCAAAACCGGGTACTGCATGTCGTGCAGCCGAAATACGATGCAATTGCATTCCTGTCCGAACAAGGGCTCCGTTTTCAGCACTTGTCCGTACGGTCGGGTGTCGAGGGGCCGCGGGTGGCGCAGCAGGATGCGCAGGGGGAAAAGCGTTTTGCCCGACAGCAATTTGATCATGTGCATAAAAGCCGACAGCGAATGCTCTACGATTTGCCGGGCAGCCTCGGCCGACAGGCTGTACCAAAGCGGCACGGGTTCGATAAAATAGCGGAATTCGTCGCCACTCAGCTGAATGTCATACTGCGTGGCGTTGGTCAATGCCCGGTGAAACTGCTGCCCGTTTTGAAAAGCCGTGAGCAGGTCGGGACTGGATTCTGCCAGATAACCGACCATGCCGGCCACGCCGGGCGTCGTGGTTTCGCCCAGGTGCAAGCACAGAAGCGGGTCGCCAGTGTGGCGAATTGCGACCTCCCAGACGGCGATGCACTGCTCAATCGTGGCGCGCCCTTCCGCTTTTTGCAGCACTTCCGCCGGCACGCCGATTTCGGCAGCCAGCACGGGCCAGTCGATGCCTTTGCGGACCGCGGCCAGGGCAACGTTGCGAACAAAAGCCATGCTCGACCAAAGACTTGCTGATTCCATAGCCTTTTCGTTTGGCGTGAAATGTCACATTAATGGCGCAAAATACGACAAGGCGTTTTTTCCCATTCCCGGACCTTTGCCCTGTAATCGCTTTCACAGGGGCAATCACGGGCTGCCCCCGGCCCCAATGTTGTTCCTTGATGCATCAATTCGAAACCATTATCAACCCTTCGCCATGAACTACACCATACTCGGCGGCGGAATAGCCGGACTTACCGCCGCCATTGCCCTGAAAAAAATCGGCATTACAGCTATCGTATTCGAATCGGCAGCCGATATACGGCCCGTTGGCGCGGGCTTGCTGCTCGCGGCCAATGCCGTAAAAGCCTACGAGCACCTCGGTATTGCCGATAAAATCGTTCGCCGCGGGCGGGCGCTTCCCGAATTTCGCGTACTCGATCAGGCCGGCCGGACCCTGGCCGGCGCCGATGCCCGGCGCATTTCCCAACGCTACGGATTGCACAACTTTGCCATCCACCGTGCCGAGTTGCACGATGCCCTGCTGGGCGAGCTCGACCCGGCCCAGGTGCGCACAGGCCACAAGGCGACCGGCCTGCTTGAACTGCCCGACGGAAGGCTGTCGCTACAGTTTGCCGATGGTAGTGCCCATGCCACCGACTGCCTGATTGTCGCGGATGGCATACACTCGGCCATTCGCAGCCAGCTGGCGCCCGACGCGGTCACCCGCTATGCCGGCTATACTTGCTGGCGGGCGGTGATCGACGATCCAGGGCTCTCGCTTTCGGCCGCTACCGAAACCTGGGGCAAGCACGGCCGCTTTGGTATCGTCCCGCTGGCAGGGGGCAAAATCTATTGTTTTGCCTGTATCAATGCCCCCCAAAACGACCCGCGCATGGCCGCCATGCGTGTGGCTGAGCTGAAAAAAATCTTTTCTGGCTACCATGCGCCTATTCCCGCTATTCTGGAGCAGTGGCGCGACGATCAATTGATCTGGAACGACCTTGCCGACCTGAAACCCCTCGACCGGTTTGCCTACGGGCGTGTTGTGCTGATAGGCGATGCAGCGCATGCCACCACCCCCAACCTGGGGCAAGGCGCCTGCCAGGCCATCGAGGATGCGGTTATTTTGGCAGAAATGCTGAAAAAACACTCCGACCCGGAGCAAGCTTTCCGGGCTTACGAGCAAAAACGACTCCCGCGCACCCGTTTTATTGTTGAAACCTCGCGGCGAATGGGGGCAATTGCCCAGTGGCAAAACCCTTTGCTGGTATGCCTGCGCAATGTGCTTTTTCGCCTCATCCCGCAATCGGTCAACGAAAAACAACTACACCAACTCCTGAGCGTCAGGTTTGAGGAATGAGGCGCCCGAAGGCCGTCATTCCTTGACCGTTTACCACACCACGAATTCCGTCCGCCGATTTTGCGCCCGGCCTTCCTCGGTATCGTTGGGCGCCACGGGCCGGGTTTCGCCATAGCCCTTGAAACGGAGCCGATCGGGAGCGATGCCCTTGCCGGTGAGGTAGTTATAAACAGATTTTGCCCTGTTTTCCGATAAAACCTGGTTGCTTCGGTCGTCGCCCACCTGGTCGGTGTGGCCGTTGATCTGGATACGCAAACCTGGATTTTCAGTGAGCAATGCCGCCAGGCGGTCGAGCTCGGTGGCCGATTCGGGGCGCAGGGCCGCGGAGCCGGTTTCAAAAAACACGTTGCGCAACACGACCGGTTTGGCATCGGTGAGCACGGGCGTGCCGTTTTCGGCGACGGCCGGGATGGGCTGAAGTGCGATATTGAGTTGGAAAGGCTTGTCGAAAGTCGCCGTTGCCAGCAGGTTGAAATTTTCAGAGTAAAAAAGATATTTCTCCTTGCCTACGCTCAGGGCATAGTCTTTTCCAGCCGGCAGGCAGGTCAAAAAACTGCCGTCGGATTTGGTCGTGGCGCTTTGATACGACTGTCCGGTGGCCAGGTCCGTAAAATCGACCCGCGCCTGCAGCGGGTAGCCGGTCGCCGCATCGGTGACCTTGGCTTTCACGTAGGTAACCGGTTGCGGGCGCGCCTGTGCCGGCAATTCAAACTGATAGATATCGTAGCCGCCTGCGCCGCCGGGCCGATTGGCGGCAAAATAGGCCGTGCGGCCGTCGAGGCTGACGGTAAGGCCGCCTTCGCTGGATTTTGTATTGATCGGGTAGCCCAGGTTTTCTGGCTGGCCCCAGGCGCCGTTGGGCTGGCGGCGCACGTAGTAAATATCGCTTTCACCCATGCCGGGCAGGCCGTTGGATACGAAGTAGAGCGTCTGGCCATCTGGGTGAAAAAACGGCATTTCTTCGTCGTAGGGTGTGTTGATGCCGGCGCCGAGGTTCTGCGGGGCGCTCCATTTGCCGCCCGGCTGTCTGACGGTAAACCAAAGGTCTTTGCCGCCCTGGCCGCCCGGCCGATTGCTGCTGAAAATCAGGGTTTTGCCATCGGACGATATGCTTGGCTGCGCATCCCAGTCGGGCGAATTGATCACAGCGCTGAACGGCACGGGCTTGGTCCAGCCCGTGCTTTTGAGTTGCGACCAGTAGAGGTCGCAACTGCCCTGAGAGCCGTCGTTGCGGCGGTTGCAGCCGGTGAAAACAAGCCAGCTGCCGTCGGCGCTGAGCGCTTCGGCGCCCTCGTTGAGGTAGGTGTTCACTTCGGTCATGGCTTCGGCGGTTTGCCATTCTTCGTTGACGCGCCGGCTGAGGTAAAAATCTTCGTTGCTGTCGGCGTTGCGGGTAAATATCATCGTTTCGCCGTCGGCGGTAAGTACAGGTGGGTATTCGTGGGCAGGGGTATTGACGCCGTTGCCGACCGACACCGGCTTGAACGGAACGGGGTGTTTGACGGCCTCTGCGGCAAAGCGGGCATTGTCGCGCAGGCGGGTGGCGCGCTGGATCAGGTCGGCGCTTTTGGCGCCGGAGGCCAGAAAATTGTCGAGGTGCGTCGAGGTCTCTGCGTATTTCTCCTGTTGCCACTCCGCCAGAGCGAGGTAAAACGGCACGATGGGGTCGTAGTTGGCCGAGAGGCGCTGGGCGCGTTCGTAGCCCCGCTCGGCTTCTGCCCAGTGGCGCGCATCGTAGTGCGCGTTGGCCCAGCCGATCTGGGCATCGATAAACATGGAGTCAATTTCGAGGGCGCGTTCGAATTCGCGTATGGCGCGGGCCTGTTCGCCCATTTGCAGGGCTTCCTCGCCAGATTTGAGCGCAGCCAGCGCGCGCGGGGCGGCTGTTTTTGGGGTGGTGATGTTTTGGGAAAAAACGGCTGCGCCGCAAAAAACAAAAGCAAGCGGGAGGAATATGCGGAGGACGGGCATTGGAATGACTTTTTTGGGGAAAACGCCGGATTTTGACGAAAGATTGCCCTGATAAATGCACCTACCTGCTCCCTGTAAAAAGCTTAACAGTTTTTAACCACCAGCCCTGCCGGTTTCATTTCAATTTCCCGGCAAAGTCCAGAAGCGCTTCGTCCGACCCCTGCGAGGCCATGAATTGAATGCCTACCGGAAGGCCGTTGTCCGGGTGCGTGCCGATGGGCATGGCGAGGGCCGGTACGCCGGCCAGGTTGGCCGGCACCGTGTAAATATCGGAGAGGTAAGCAGCCACGGGGTCGCCGGCTTTTTCGCCGAATCGCCAGGCGACATCGGGCGCTACAGGCATGAGAATAAAGTCGAATTCCCTGAAAATGGCCATGATACGGTCGCGTATCAGGCGCCGGGCCTGTTGCGCCTTGCCATAGTAGGCGTCGTAATAACCGCTGCTCAATACAAACGTCCCCAGTAAAATGCGTCGCTTGACTTCGGCCCCGAAACCCTCGGTCCGGCTTTTCAGATACGTCGCTTCGAAATTGTCGGCGTTGGGACTGCGGTAGCCGTAGCGAATGCCGTCGAAGCGGGCCAGGTTGCTCGACGCTTCGGCGGTAGTGAGTACGTAATAGGCGGGTATCAGGTAGTCGAGCAGGTCGAAAGTCACGGGCGCCACATGGTGGCCTTCGTCGCGCAGTTTTTGCATAAATACCCGGGTCAGGGTTCGCACGCCGTCTTCGAGCCCTTCGCTGTCGGTCGCTTCGGGGAAGTAGGCGATCCGCGCGGGACGTTTGCCCGTGTTGGCCGCAGTGGGTTGCGTGGCGGGCAGGCAGGTAGCGTCGAACGCATCGGGGCCGGCCATTACCTCGAGGCAAACGGCGATGTCGTCGGCGTTGTGCGCCAGCACGCCAATCTGGTCGAAGGAAGAGCCGTAAGCAATCAGGCCATGCCGCGAAATGCGGCCATACGTCGGTTTGAACCCCCAGATGCCGCAGAAACCCGCCGGCTGGCGTACCGAGCCGCCCGTATCGCTGCCCAGCGCGAAGAGGCAGCAATCGGTTTGCACCGATACGGCCGCCCCGCCGGATGACCCGCCCGATACCCGCCCGGGGTCGGCGGCATTGCGCACGGGGCCGTAGGCCGAATTTTCATTGGAAGAACCCATGCCGAATTCGTCGCAGTTGGTACGGCCGATCAGGATGGCGTCTTCTGCCAGCAGGCGTTCCACCGCGGTGGCGGAATACAGCGACTCGAATCCGTCCAGGATGCGCGAACCGGCCGTGGCGCGGTGGCCGGCATAGCAAATATTGTCTTTCAGGCTCACCACAGCCCCGAAAAGTCGCCCCTGTTGCGCATCGCCACTGCCCAGGCGGCGGTCCAGTTCATCGGCTTTTGCCAGGGCTTCGGCACCCCACACCTCGATAAAGGCGTTGAGGTCCCGCGTCTGTTCGATGCGCGACAAATGATATTCGACCACTGCGCGGCAGCTGGTTTGGCCGCTGCGAAGAGCCGATTGAAGGGCGTGCAAGGATCGGAAAGGAAACATACGCGGCAAAAATAGCCGTCAGGGCAGGAAAATTGTCAGAACGGCCGCCGATATTGCTGTTGAAACGCGGTCCGGGCCAACCCAATGGGTGTTGACTAATGGGGCATTCATAAAAATGGAACGGCGTATCGTTGGAAAATCGGGGTTCCATCATGCCGCGATTCGGTACGCATTGCCTGGCGCTACATAGGTCGGGCCGCGATATTGCAGCATCGCGGCCCAACGAATGTTTCCCGGGAAAAAACAGTAAACAGGGTCGGAACGAATCAGGAAGTGTGCCGCTTCAAATTCGGATGACTCCTGTTGGAGCGCAAAAAACGAGCTGGGTTCAGCGTGCTGCGCGCAGGCTTCGGAAGCCCCGAACAGCCGCCAGGCAGCCGGCGATACTGACACAGATGCCGGCGGCCAATACCATGATTTCAAAAACGTTCATCTTTGGAAAGGGTTGAAAATGTGACGATTATTACTTGATTTCGGCCGACTTGTACCGGTCTACAGGGTTGTGGATCGGGGGCAGGGTTTTCAAATAAGCCCATATAGCAGCCGCTTCCTGTTCGGACAGGGCAGAGTAGGGCGACATGGGGTAGTGCAGCATACCGCCGCGCGGATTTTTGCAAAAGCGTACGGCATCCGTAAACTGTTGTTCGGTCCATTGGCCGATACCTGTTTCGGGGTCGGGCGTCAGGTTGGCAGTACGCACCACCTCACCGTTTTCATTTTTCATTTCGGCGCCGCCGCCGTAAAAGCGGAAACTGTTTTCAGCTACATCACCGTCCACTTTCAGCAGATCGCCGCTGTGGCAGTGGTAACAACCGAGCAGATCGTTGGCCAGGTAGCGACCCGTTGCAACCTGATTTTGGGGCTCGGGGCGGATAATGGGATGCGTTGGCATCGGCGGCGGACTGAACAGCGTGTTGGACAGTATGCGGCAGGTCAGGTTGTAGTCGTTGGGCGGATATTCTTTCCGGTCGGGCGCAAGTGCCGGGTCGTCGGAGCGGAGCCAGGCGATGATGGCGTACACGTCTTCATCGGCAAGGTGGTTGAATTTCGGCATAAAAGGCGGCGACCACGACCCGTCCTTGTGCATTCCTGTACGCAGAAAATAGTACAGTTCGCCGTCGGTCCAGGCGCCTACGCCGCTTACAGAGTCGTGGGTGATATTGTACGTGGCGATCGTGCCAAACATCGGCGGCACATCGGCCATGATCGTACCCGTCAGTTTTCCGCTCGATGGGTCGGTATGGCACTTTTTACACAACATGGACGCAATGCGCTGACCCTCTGCCACATGCACGCTGTCGCGCGGGACCTGTAGTTCGGACAGGCCTTCCGGCAAGCCGGGTTCAAAATCGGGAATACCCTTGATCTGGAAATAAGCCGCAGCGGCGACAAGAAACAGGACGACAGCCCCGAGCGCGAAGCCCAGGAATTTCAGGACACGTTTCATCTGGACGAGTAGTTTTTGTGAAAAAATGTACCCTACCAGACACGAGCCGGCACCCAAAGGTTACAACGGCGACCGTTCAGTCGGCCTTGTATCGTTTCACTGCGTTGTCCAGCGGCGGCACGGTTTGTAAATACGCCCAGATGGCGCCCACTTCCGTGTCTGTCAGCGTCGTATGCGGAAACATGGGGTAGTAAAGCGGTCCTCCCCTCGGGTTTTTGCCGTTTTTGACCGCGTCGTAAAACTGCTGGTAGGTCCAGTTGCCGATGCCGGTATTTTTGTCCGTGGTGATATTGGCCGAGGGCACCAGCTGGCCTTCATAATTGAGCATGGGGTTGCCGCCGCCGTAGAAGCCCAGGCTTTTTTCCGGATGGATGGGGTCCTGTTTGGTAAAATCGGCAGAATGGCAGGCGTAACAGGCGCAAAGGCTGTTGGCTACATAGCGGCCGAAAGCCACCTTGTCGGTAGTGTCGGGTATGACGATGGGTTGCGTCGGCAGGGGAGGGGGGAAGATGGCGACGTTGCCGAGGAATTTGACCAGGAAATTCCATTGATTGGGCGGCAGTTCGCGCGGATCGGGGGCCAGGGCCGGGTCGTCGGAGCGGAGCCAGGCGATGATCGAGAGCAGGTCTTCATCGGCCAACAGCGGGAATTTGGGCATAAAAGGCGGGGCCCAGCTGCCGTCTTTCCGGATGCCTGTGCGCAGAAAATAGTAGAGCTCGCCGTCGGTCCAGGCGCCGATTCCGTGGTCTTTGTCCTGCGTGATGTTGAGCGAGTGGGCAGGTTTGAGATTGGCCGGCATATCGGGCATTTCCTTGCCGGTCAGTTTGCCGCCTTCGCCTTTGTGGCATTCGTTGCACAGAAGGGTGGCAATCTTGGCGCCGCGCGCGACGTGCAGGCTGTCGCCCGGGGCTTGCAAACCGGCAATGGCAGCCGGCATTTCAACCTCGTAGTGCGGGATACCTTTCAGGCTGATGTAGGCGGCAAATCCGCCGAGTAGCAGGGCCAGCACGCCCAGGGTAATGCCGAGAATTTTGAACAAACGTTTCATTGGACAAGCGAGGAGTTTGAGTGAACAATATTAACCTCCCTTTCAGGAAGCACTGCAAAGGTTCAACAGTCTTTTTGTCAGCTGACTGCTCATAATCTGTTCATTATTTGCTCAAAAGTTCCTTTAGGTGTCCGAACGGCTGTTTTTGCAGGACGAACGGTAGTTTTCAAGGGATAAAGCCCTTCAAAATTTTCAATTTTTATTGAAAAAATTACTGAGAAAAGAATGATTCCAAACAGTATAAAATACTGATAATCAATTTTTTAATTCAAAAATGCTCAAAATGGCAAACCCTGTCACCAAACCTTGACAAATTTTTGTTTAACGGGTTGTTGCTGATTCTTCAACAAAGCTGTACCTTTGAAACATCTAAAACAACAACAAGGGAGGTTGCTATGACCATGACCGAATTCAATATCAAACTGGGTACTTTGACCAGCCTGTTGCATTCCTTTGCGTACAACTTGACCAAGAATGTGGAAGACGCCAAGGATCTGTATCAGGAGACCACTTTCCGTGCACTTTCGAACCGCGACAAGTTTCAGCCCGACACCAATTTCAAGGCCTGGATGTTCACGATCATGAAGAACATCTTCATCAACAACTATCGCAAGAAAGTCAAAGCCAATACCATCCTCGACACCACCGACAATCAGTTCTACCTCAACTCAGGAAGCCATGCCACCGGCAACGCAGCCGAAGGCGGTATTCTGATGAAAGAATTGAACGCCATGATTGCCGGGCTCGACGACAGCATCCGCATTCCGTTTCTCATGCACTATGAAGGGTTCAAATATCAGGAAATAGCCGACGAACTCGCACTGCCGCTGGGAACGGTGAAAAGCCGGATCTTTTTTGCCCGTAAAGAGCTGAAAGACAAGATCCTGTCCAATTACGGTTTCCACCCGAACTAAGAACTTTCCACACGCTCTCAATGGCAATCTCGGGCCGCCGGAGTCTCTCCAGCGGCCTTTTTATTTTTCACCTGATTCGCGGCTGTTTACAAACTCCTCGTCCTGCCGCCATCCACCGGCAAATTGACGCCGTGGATGTACCCTGCCGCCGGACTGGCCAGAAAAGCCACGGCCGCGGCAACTTCGGAAGGCGCCGCAAAACGCCTCAGCGGTACGTGCGCCTTGAATTGTTCGGCCACCTCATCAGCGTCGAGATGACTGGCGGCGGCGCGTTTCTGAATGATCTCGTCGAGGCGACCCGTGGCCGTGTAGCCCGGCAGCACATTGTTGACCGTGATGCCGAAGCGGCCCACCTCATTGGCCCAGGTTTTGGCCCACGACGCCACGGCCCATCGCGTCGTATTGGACACACCGAGGTTGTCGAGCGGCTCTTTTACCGAAGTGCTGATGATGTTGATGATTCGCCCGTAACCGGCGGCTTTCATACCCGGCAACACCGCCTGGGCGAGCAACTGATTGCAAATCAGGTGGTTGTGGTAGGCTTCCCAAAAGTGTTTGGGCAGGGCATCCACGATTGGGCCGGCCGGCGGCCCGCCTGTGTTGTTGACCAGAATGTGCATAGGGCGCTGTTCCAGCAAGGCACTTACACGCGCAATCAGTGTCTGGCTGTCTGAAAAATCGGCCACAACGAAGTCGTGCTGCTGCCCCTGCGAGGTGTCGAGGGCATGCAGGGTTTCGATGAGTTTGCTGTCGGTGCGCGCCAGCACGAATACGTTGGCGCCCAGGGCGGCCAGTTCGATCGCCACAGCCCGGCCGATACCGGCTGAAGCGCCGCCGACGAGCGCATTTTTGTGAAGTAGTGAGAGGTTCATGTGTTATCCTATAATTTGCTGAAAATGAGCCTTTTCTATTGAGAAATCCAGTGCCGGCGCCGTCATCTCCAGGGAAGCGATCAGTTCCAGTTGTTTGCGGGCAAATTGCCGGTGTTCGGCAGAATCGGGCCGGAAAGGTCGGTGTTCCACCGCCGCTCGCAGTTGCCGCAGTCGGTCGGCAAGTTGCAGGGTGGCCGGGCTGAAATAGGTTTCGGTAAATTTTTCCCAAATATAATCCTGCGCCAGCCCGGAAGGGTGCGTCAGGTCGCGTTCGTAAAAACGATAGTCGCGCAGGTCGTCGAGCAGCAGTTCGTAAGCAGGGAAATACTGTACATACGGGAGACGCTCGCACAATTCGGCACAGGCCAGCAGCAGTGCTGCCTTGCTGCGCTGGTTGGCCACAGGGCCCTTGCGCAAATGCCGGATTGGGCTGACACTCAGTATGATACGCAAATCGGGCAGCCGGCGATGCAGCCGCTCGAACACCGCCTGAAGGGCACTGACAGTTTCTTCAACGCCGAGCCGGCGCTCCCGGAAAATCGCTGCGGGCGCTTTGTGGCAATTGGCTACCGGCCGGCCTTCGGCTTGTAGAAAAAACACATCGGCCGTGCCAGGCGTGACAATCAGGCGGTCGGCGCCGCGCAAAAAATCGACAGCCCCGAAGTAGAGCGTATTCAGGCGTTCGATCAGCCGCCCCTGGTCGGGGTCAGACAAGCTGCCGTGGTGTTCCCAGCCATGCCAAAGCCCGGCGTGCTGTGCCAGTTCGGCGGCAGAAAATGGCTGGTCGCCGTCGAGCAAACGTTCGAGGCAGCGGCTGATAGACAGCGGATTGTACACGATGCCGAACGGATTGATCGAGGCATAAAATTTGAGCGCAGCCAGGCGAGCACCCATATTTTCTGTAAAACAGGAGCCCAGGAGCAGTATCCGGTTGTCGTGCGAGAGGCCAAACGGCGCTTTTTCTATAGGGAATGTGCTTCGGAAGGTTTCCATGCCCGCAAACTTGCTACTTTTACGGCTCTTTTCACTATGCGCCGTGCAGGCATGAGTTTTTTCGAGCGACTTTTCGGCAGTTTTTCCGGTCAAAAAAACAATCAACCCGATGTGGTATTCGGGCGGTATTCGGATGCCTACAAAAATGCGGACCAAATGGCCGCCTGGGAGCGGTCCCTGCAATTGTTCGACGACGGCCAGCCGCTGGATGCGTATCGCTCCTTTTTGTTTTACCTGCGCGACGAAGCAGCTGACAATGTGCGCTGGAACGACAACCCCGACCTGCTGCATTTCGAATTCTGGCAAGGCTCGCGGCATATCACCGGGTTTGCCAATGCCGAAAAATTAAAGGCGGAAAGCAAAATCGCCCTCGCCGGCGATCTGAACGTCGGCTTTCTGCGCCGCCTGATGGAAGCCAATTTCGCCCTCAAATTCAGCCGCTTCTCCCTCACGCCCGACAATGCCCTGGCGATCGTTTTCGATACCTCTACCCAGGACGGCTCGCCCCTCAAACTCCAGCAGGCCCTGCGCGAACTCGCCGTGCATGCCGACAAACAGGACGACCTCCTGCTCGATGAATTCAAAACCCTGCAGGCGGTCGAATCCACCATTACTGAACTCCCGGACGCGGAAAAACAGCTGAAATACAATTACCTGCGCGCCCAGATCGAACAGACCTTCGCTATTTTCGACCGCGCCAAACCCGACCCCAACCAGTTCCCGGGCGGCTATGCCTACCTCTTCCTTTCGCTGGCTTTCCGCCTCGACTACCTGCTTCGCCCGGAAGGATTTATGATGGATGCCCTGGAAAAAATGCATGGTTCCTATTTCGCCAAAGACGAACGCACGCCCCAACGCAAAGTGCTCGGCCTCCGGCAGGATTTTCAGCAATTGTACGAGCGGCCCCGCGAAGATTTTTACAAGGAATTTTATCGAACCCGCAGCACTTTCGGCATCAATCAGGCTGTCAACCACGACCGCCTGGTGGCCCTCATCGACGGTGAACTGCCCAATATGGAGTGGCATTTGCAGCAAAATCATGCCGAACTGGCCCTTGCCGTGCCGCAATACGTCGCCGGCTATTCGCTTTTCCATTACGCGCCTCCGCTGCCCGACCGCGACCTGCTGCATCTTTTCTTCCAGATTACCGAACAGGCTTTTTTTAAAAGCCTGGGATTCCAGACGGATTTACTCGACGAAAACGGCTTGCCCGAACGCCGCAACGTGACGGCGGCTGTCAAAAACATTTTCGACGCCAACAAAACCAGATACCCGAAACTCCGGACCGACTTCAACGCCCTGAATTTCAGCTCCATGCCCTTTTTTGCCAAAACCTACCTCGAACTGATCCGGAACCTCGACCTGTCTGCCTGAAAAACCGCCGCCCCGCCATGAACAAGGACTTTGTTGATACCTACCGCGATGTTATTGTCCAGATCGCTACGCCCAACAGCACAGGCACAGGCTTTTTTCTCAAAGGGCCGGGACTGATCGTGACCAATCACCACGTGGTGGAAGGCAACCGAAAGGTGATCGTGGAAGGCGCACGGTTTAAAAAACAACTGTCGCGGGTGCTCTATGCCGACCGCAAGTACGACCTTGCTTTTCTGGAATGCCCGGGCGACCATCTCGACGAGGTTCCGGATGTGCGGCTCGGCGTGGGCAAAAACCTGCGCGAACGCGACCCGGTGACCGCGCTCGGTCACCCTTTCGGTTTGAAATTTTCCGTCAAAACAGGTATCGTATCCGGAACCCGGGAAGTACTCAACAACATTCCCTACCTGCATATCGACGCTGCGCTCAATCCCGGTAATTCGGGCGGCCCGCTCGTCGACAACGACGGCGAAATCGTGGGCGTCAATACCTTCGTGATACGCGATGGCGATAATATCGGCTTTTCCCTGCCGGTTCAGTTTTTGCAGGATTCCATCACCGACTTTCAGCATGTCGGGGGCGAAAACGCATGCCGCTGCACTGGCTGCGGTAATGTGGTCACGCTTCAAACGGTTGAAAATCAGCATTGTACCATTTGCGGCTATCGTGTCCAGCTGCCCTCGAGCGTGGATGAATACATCCCGACAGGCGTTCCGCGTACCATCGAAGCCATTATCGTCCGTACTGGCCACGACGTGGCGTTGAGCCGTGGCGGCCCCAATGTCTGGGAAATCCGACAGGGCAGCGCGCGCATCAGCATAGCCTATCACGACCGCTCGGGCCTGATGACGGCCGATGCAGTGCTTTGCGAATTGCCCAAAACCAATATCAAACCCCTGTACGAATACCTTTTACGCGAAAATTACAGCAATGAAGGGCTCACCTTCAGCGTTCACGATCAGGATATTGTGCTTTCCCTGCTGATCTACGATCGCTACCTCAACGAAGAAAGCGGCCTCCGGCTCCTGCAAACCATCTTTGAAAAAGCCGACCACTACGACAACATTCTGGTGGAACAATACGGCGCCAGCTGGAAATCGGATGATTGACCGCTGTTGTCAATAACCTGAAAATCAAGACTATGAGAATTCAAGCGCTGCTTTTCGCCGCTGTCGCGGCCCTTTCAGCCTGTACCGAACCCGGTCAGCCGACCGCCGCACAGGCCGCTCTTGCCAAACAGATTGCCGGACAATATCAGGGCACGACGCCGTGCGCCGATTGTGAAGGCATCGAGTACCTCCTGACGATCAATGAAGACCATACCTACCTGGGCGCTATGATGTACCGTGGCAAAGCCGCTGTGCCGGTTTCCCTGACCGGGAAATGGGTATTTGTCGCAGACAACAAGATCAAACTCGACGGGGCTTTTCCGGAAGGGATGAACCAGTTTGAAATCGCTGAAAATCAATTGGTTTTGCTTGACCGGCAGGGGCAGCGCATCAATGGCGAATCGGCCGGCCGCTATATTCTCTGGAAAGAAGGTTTTGCGCCCCGGACGGACAAAGCGGGCGCCGACGATGCTTTCGCGGCAAAACGCGCGGCTGGCATCGACTTCGTCGGCCTGGGCACCGAACCGTTCTGGAGCCTCGAACTTGATTTCGAAAAACAGTTCCGCTTCGTTCACATGTCGGGCGACAGCCTTGCCCTGCCGGCAGTAGCCGGGCAGGAAAAGAACGGCGCCTGGCACTATGAAACGAAATCCGGCGCCTCCAGCCTCGACATACAAATCCGAAAGGAAGTCTGCTCTGACGGCATGAGCGACAGGGAGTACGACTATGCGGTCACGATACGCGCCAACGGACAGGAGTACAAGGGTTGCGGCATTTTGTTGCAAGGCGCGCTGGGCAAATGAGCTGCTAACTGTATCGGCCCGGTTTTATAAAAAAACCGGGGCAACCATGCGGTTGCCCCGGCGAAGACAGTGCTTTAACAAGGAAGCTGGCGTAGGGAGATTGTCCGGTTTGACGAGGGACAAGACGTTATCGGATAATCAGTTTCCCGTAGCGCATTTCACCATTAGCCAGGCGGGCTTCGATCATGTACACACCGGCGGCCAGGCCCTGGCGCTCGATATGGAGGCCGGGAGCTTGCGCCAAATATTGCCGCAGCGGGTGCCCGTACGTGTCGAGCAGGCGGACATGGGCGGACTGTTCGAGGCTCACGAAAGTTTTATCCAGCGCGGGGTTGGGCCAGATGTTGAGCGGCATAAGGCCGGAATGAGGTTCGGATGTGCCGACTGTCTGAATGAAATTTACATCTACGGTATGCCAGACGGTATTGGTCAGGACGACATCGTTGATGTCGAAATAGATGCCGGCGCGGTTTTCAATGATCGAACCCAGTTCGATGTCGGCTTTCGGTTTGATGTCGAATTGCACGAAACCGTGGGAAGCCGCTTCATTGGTCGTCGAGTCAGGTAGTTGGATATTGTTGAAGGTAATGGTCAGTATGCCCTGGCCTTCCAGTTTCCACTCGTAGTTGTGGCTGGCGGGGCCCATGCGCAGGCTGGCGGGGTCGAGCAGGCTCGTGAGGGTGTCGCGCAGCACCACGGTAAAGGCCGTATCGTTGCCGGTGTTCTGGAAGTTGAGCTGATAGCTGAGCGGCGTGCCGGGTTCGATGTAATGCTGGTCGGAGAAACCGCGCGGGAAGGCCAGTTTTTCGTTGGGGTCGAACGAGCCGACGATTTCATAACATTCAAAATCGGTGAACGGATCGCCGTCTTCATTCCGGAAATCGAGCAACTGGCTGCTGTTGGTGGTGCCGTTGCAGTTGTCGATTCCTATCGAGGGCGAAAGAGCTATCGGGTGGCCGGGTTCTTGCTGGGCGCTCAGGCGGATGGATTCACCGGCTGCGACGATCACTTCCTCGACCTGTTGGTTGGGCTGGAAGCCGGTGGGCAACTGACCCGTACGCATGATGACCATGTCGTCGATGATCACGTAGTCGAGCGAAGCGGCGGTCGAGCCCTGACCCACATTTTGCAGTGTAAAGTGCACCGAATCACCTTCACAACGGCCTCGCGCCACAATTTGGGCGCCCGACCAGCCCTGGGTTGCAGGCAAGCAGGAACTGTCGGGATAAATATGCGCTTCCACGCAAGCCCGCGAACCGATCAGGTCGGGGTCGCAACCCGGCTGGTATTGAACCGAAAAATTGCCGCATTGGCCAGCCGCCACATCGCCCACTTGCACCGTGATGGTATCGCCGCTGATGGCAAACGGTTTTGAAGCGCTGAGCGGCGTCAGGTACGGTGCGGAAGAAATCAGTTGTACATACGCATCGGTGGCGGTCGCGCCGCCGAGGTTGCAATAGGTGACGAACCACACGGTCGAGGAGCAGGGGCGGACCAGATTGGTGGCCAGGCTGACGGTCAGCGCCGGGCATTCCGTTACGGCCTGGGCGGCAAAGTTGTGCACGATATAGCCTGCCGGGTCGGGTACCGTAATCAGGGTCGGATTGTCGCAAATGGTCCAAAGCGGCGAGGGCGGCTTCACTTCGAGGCCGGTAAAGCCGGCAACCGGATCGGGGAAACTGTACACGCCGATCTCCGAACCGGCAGAATACAGGGTGTCGCCGTTGCTGTTGATGGCCCTGACCACCGCGCCGGGCAGGCCGGCCGGCTGCGCTTCGGGCAGGCAGTCGCTGTTGGTGTCGAGCGACACCTGACCGGTTATCACATTCGTATTGTCGTAGCAAGACGAGAGTTTGACCGTTACTTCGGTCAGGCATTCGTTGAAAACGGGGTACCCGTCCACCGTGACGAAGTTGCCCGCTGCGTCGAGTTGATAGACGCGGAGAATAACGGGTTGCTGGGTGCCTGCCTCGCAGCAGTAGAATTTGATCGAATCCTGTTCGGAAATGGCTTTTTCAAATTCGCTGGGGAAGTCGGGGAAAAAATCGGAGCAGTCGGGGTGCCCGTTGACAATGTTCAGCGACTGAATGCAGTCCGTGTAGGGCGCAACACGCCGAACCGTGAGTTTTACCCCGCCGCAGTCGTCATAGGAGCCGTCGTCGAATGCGCTGGCCGGTATCCATTTGACGCCGCCACCGTAGCAGTCGTTCGCGTCGTCGGGGCCGAGGTTGACCGACAGCACTTCGTTGCAGACGGCGACCGGCGGTGTGGCGTCCGCCACGTTTACCGTAAAGGAACAGGTGGACGTCACGCCGCCCACATCGGTCATCTGAAAGGAATTGACGGTGGCGCCGATCGGGAAAAACGAACCGGACGGAAGACCCTGGGTCTGCTGCAACGTCCAGCCGGGTGCGTCTTCATTCACCTCGACAGTGTAATTGACCAGCGCGGTGCATTCGCCAATCTGCGTGACGACGAGCGGTATGGCCGGGCAAATGATCTCGCCGTCGAGCAAAATGATCTGCTTGTACTCATAGCCGTTCACGTTGGCGCCCCAAAAAGTGCTGTAATCCGTCGGTGAAGGGTCGCCGGGAGCGATTTTGGAAATCGTGGGCGCCCAGGGCGCCGGCGTGCCCGGCGCCGAAACGGTAGGGCCGGGCAGGTTGGCCGGGTGCTTGTCGATCGGGTTCGGGTTGGGATTGGGCACGATCACGTAGGGGTCGTTGCTGTTGTAGGTATCCCAGTTGATGACGTGCCAGGTCCGCTCGACGCGAACGCAGGCATTGGGCACATTAATCATGAAAATCTCGTCTTCAAAGCCGATCGAGATGTTGGCATTGCCGGTTGGGTCGTAAATCAAGGGCTCCGGCTGGTCGCCCAGGTTGACACTGGCAGGATCGCAGGTTTTCAGGATGATGTCGTTCGGGAAGTGAACGAAGTAAGCAGACTGCGACCAGCCGGTGCCCAGGGCAAACAGGCAGGCTAATGCCAGTACAAGCATTTGCTTACGGCGATTAGGGATTGTAAAAGGAATGTTCATGTGGCAACGATTTAAGATGAAACCAAAACCGGATTGGGAGCGAATGTGGTTTGCACGGGCGCACTTCCGGATTACGAGTACAAAAGTGCGGGCAATGATTTTGTCGTTTTTGTACAGATTTATCAAATTATCAAAGCCATATTTGGGGGCTATTTTTTACTTTTTATTAAAAAAGCGTTTTTTTGTTTAAAAAAATCACTTTGGTAAACCTATTTTGGGTCAATATTTTTAAATTATCAAATGGAAAACACTTTTCTACTGGAGTTGTGGTCCGGTTTATTTCCACAAGAACGGCGTACTTTTTTGAGTTTTCTGGATAATCCGCACTACAACCAGCGTACGGATGTCAAAAGGCTTGCGGCTTTGTTGGCGCAGGCGCAGGAAGGGCAATGGCATGCGCTGGACAAAAAGCAGGTTTTTGAACAGGTTTTTCCTGGAGAGCCGTACGACAACCTGCGCTTTAATTACACTTGTTCGTTTTTGGTACGGCTGCTGGAAGAGTTTTTTTACCGGCAGGAAATGCAACAGGAGCCCGTTTGGCGCGAATGGTTCCTCTGCAAGTCGCTCCGCCGAAGGGGTGTGAACCGGCATTTTTTGCGCAAAACCGCCCAGTTGGCCCAAACACTCGAGCAACAGCCGCTGCGCAATGCGGGCTATCACCTTACCCGTTACCTGCTCGAAAGCGAGCGATATCAGCATCGGGTGCTGCACGAACGCGAAGCGCCTACGACGCTGGCCAACGTAACCGAACCCTTACATCATTTTTTTACCCTGGAAAACCTGCGCTGGGCGGGCACCGCCCTTGCGCTTCAGGCGCGTTACGGCGCCAGAAACCCCCTGCCCCTTGCCGCCGAGGTATTGGCCACGGCGGCATCCGCCGACCCCGAACTGCTGCCCGAGATTGCCATGCTCCACCTGGGCTACCTCACCCTGAGCGATACGGAAAACGAGGAAAATTTCCTTCGCCTCAAAAACCTGATTGCTGAAAAAAGCCACTTGTTCAGCGCTGCGGAGATCCGCGATCTCTACCTGTCGGCCATCAATTTTTGCCTGCGCCGCCACAACCGCGGCGAACGCCCGCAATACACCCGCGAAGCGCTTGATCTGTACCGCGCAGCCCTGGAAAAAGGACTGTTGTTCGAAAATGGCGTACTGCAAAAATTTACCTACAACAACATCCTTCGCCTGGCCAGCGGCGCCGGCGAACGCGAGTGGGCCCTGCGCTTTCTCGATGAATATCAGCACTTTCTGCCGGCCGAAGACCGCGCCAATACCTATCGTTTCAACCTGGCTTGCTGGCACTACCTGGGCCGAGAATACGCCCGCGTGCCGGCACTGCTCCAGACCTTCGACTTCGCCGACCGCGATACCCAGCTCAGCGCCCGCCAAATGCTGCTGCGCAGCTACTTCGAACTGGAAGAATGGTCGGCGCTCGACTCGCTGCTCAAAAGTTTCTACTCCTTCCTCCGCCGCCGGCACGACATCGGGTACCAGCGATTGATGTACCTGAATCTGATCAAATTTACGCGGAAACTGATCGGCGGCCCGCTCTCAAAACGAAAAGCGGCTGTGCTGGCGGAACGGATTAGGGCAGAGCCGTACGTGGCGGAGCGGGAGTGGCTGCTCGGGAAGGTGGGGTAGAGCAAGTCAGAACAGGTTTTAATTATCTTTCGCCCGATATGTCCGCCACGCTCCGTTCCCAACTCGCAGACTTCACCCGCTATTGCCGCCGGCACCTGCGCGGCGACGAAAAAGGCGAGGCCCAGATTTTTCTCGACCGGCTTTTCACCGCTTTCGGATTTGCCGAAGGCCTGAAAGGCGCGGGCGCCAGCTGCGAATTCCGCATCAAAGACGAACAGCGCCGCGCTACTTCTTTCGCCGACCTGGTGTGGAAGCCGCGCGTGCTGATCGAAATGAAAAAAGCGGGTGAAAAACTCGAACTCCATTATCAGCAGGCATTCAGCTATTGGCAGCGACTTGTGCCCAACCGGCCGCGTTACGTGGTGCTTTGCAACTTCGATGAGTTCTGGATTTACGATTTCGACGTCGATATCTACGAGCCGCTCGATCGTGTGACACTCGATGAACTGGCCGACCACGCTGAGGCCTTCGGCTTTTTGCTGCCCCGCGAAGAACGTCCCATGTTCAGCGTCAATCGTCGCGACATAACCAAGGACGCCGCTTTACAGGTAGCCGGAATGTACCATTCCATGCTGCGCCGCCGCATTCTGCGGGAGGATGCACTGCACTTCTGCCTGCAATGCGTCGTCTCCATGTTCGCCGAAGACGCCGATTTGCTGCCCGACCTGCTTTTTTCCAAAACCGTGAAAGACAGCCTAGGCGGCCAGGCTTCGGCCTACGATGCCATCGGCGGACTGTTTCGCGAAATGAACACGCCCGGCGTCACCCCGGCGGGGCGCTTCAAAAACACGCCTTTCTTCAATGGTGGAATCTTCGACCGCATTCAGCCGCTCGAACTCAACGAGTACGAACTGAACTGCCTCGACGATGCCGCCTCCTTTGAGTGGCAAAATGTCAATCCGGCCATCTTCGGGGCCATCTTCGAGGCGGGCATGGATGCGGACCAACGCCACATCCTCGGCGCACATTACACCTACGAGCAGGACATCAAAAAAGTAGTGGGTCCCACGATCACCGAGCCCTGGCTGCGCCGCATCGAGGCCGCCGAAACGCTCGACGACTATTACGCTTTGCTGCGCGAATTGCGCCGCTTTCGTGTGCTCGACCCCGCCTGCGGCTCCGGCAATTTTCTTTTTATTGCCTTCAAAGAGATGAAATTACTGGAAAAAAACCTGCTCACCCGGCTGCGCGACGCCTCCACCAGCCGCGACGAGGCCCGCCGGCTGCAGGAGTTTTTGTTAAACGAACCCTACGTCAGCACCCGCCAATTCTACGGACTCGACGTAAACGATTACGCCGTCGAACTAGCCAAGGTGACCCTCATGATCGCCAAGGAAATTTCCGTCCGCGAAACCTTCGATACCCACGACGCACCGCTCCCGCTCGACAACCTGGACGCCAACATCCGCCGGGCCGATGCGCTGTTCACCGACTGGCCCGAGTGCGAAGCTATCATTGGCAACCCGCCCTACCAGTCCAAAAACAAAATGCAGCAAGAGTTCGGCGTCGAATACCTCAACCGCCTTCGCGCGGCCTATCCCGAGGTGAACGGCCGTGCCGACTTCTGCGTCTACTGGTTTTACAAGGCCCATCAACACCTGCCGGAGGGCGGCTATGCGGGCCTTGTGGGCACCAATACCATCCGCCAGAACAACAGCCGCGAAAGCAGCCTCGACTACATCGTGCAAAACGGCGGCACCATCACCAATGCCGTGTCGTCGCAGGATTGGTCGGGCGAGGCGGCCGTGTTTGTCAGCATCGTCAACTGGAAAAAAGGCCTGGAACCCGGCCCCAAAACCCTCTTCACCGAATCCGCCGATAAGACGTTGGTGGCCCATATCGTGCCGCAAATCACGAGCAGCCTTTCACTGCAAATCGACCTGACCGGTGCACGGGTGCTGGCTTGCAACACCGCACCCAAGCGCGTTTTTCAGGGACAGACGCATGGCCACGAGGGTTTTTTGCTGGAAAAAGACGCGGCGTTGAAAATGCTGAAAACGCATCCGGAGTACGCTGAGGTGCTGCGACCGTTCCTGATCGGCGATGAACTAGTGGCGAGTTTGGGCAGCCAGCCGGGGCGGTTTGTGATTGATTTTTCCAATCACGACATCATCTCGGCCAGCCGCTTCAGAGAGTTGTTTCAAATTTTAGAAAAAACGGTTTTGCCTTTCCGGCAGGAAAAAGCAGAACTCGAGCGGACAGGAAAAATTGCCAAAAACGGTCATGTCAATCAACTCAATATCTGGTGGAAAATGTGGCGACGGCGTGAGGAAATGCTCCATGCCATCGCCCAGATTCCGCGCTATGTTGCTTGTGCTCGCGTCACGCAGCGTCCTATTTTTGAGTTTATTTCTTCGGAAATCCGTCCCAACGACAAAGTGATGGTATTTTGTTTTGATGATGACTACTCATTTGGCATTATCCAATCGTATATCCATTGGTACTGGTTTGTTGAAAAATGTACGACGCTTGGGCAAACTCCCAATTACAATTCCGAATCCGTCTGGGACACCTTCCCCTGGCCTCAGCACCCCACCGAGCCCCAAATCCTGGCCGTGGGCCGGGCGGCCAAATCGCTCCGCGACCTGCGCCGCGACTACATGGCGAAAAACCACCTGAGCCTGCGAGATCTCTACCGCACCCTCGACAAGCCGGGCAAGAACCCGCTCCGCGACGCGCACGAGGCGCTGGACCGGGCGGTTTTGGCGGCTTACGGCTGGCCGGAGGTGGCGCCTGGCGACGTGGGCGGTATTTTGCAGCGGCTGCTGGACCTCAATGCAGCGGTAGCCGCCGTCGGGGGGGGAGCCAGAGGGCCGGGCGTGCCGGGGGCTTTGCGGGCGGGATTGGTGACGGAGGATGCGGTAAAATTTTTAGGATAAAGATTTTTTCACGAAAAAGTGATTTTTTTAAAAAAAAATATAATTTTGCACGACAAAGTTTAATCTCTGAATGTTTCTCGATTTCAATCTCATGGAATGTATTAAGTTAAATTCAATTTTCGTCCGAAAGCCGGACCATTTGTTTAATACTGTATATAGCCATGAGTGTAATCGTTCAAGTCGAGGCCTTCCTTGATAACTTTAAAGTGAAAATGAACGTTTGGGACGTCTTGTTTTTCAGTGATCGCCAGAAAAACACTCAAACGCTGGCTACGCTGGAAATCTGGCCTAACGATGTGAAAATCATTCTGACCGAGCTGTCGGTGCAGGATTACTCCGAAGGGCCTCTGCCCGACAAAATGTTGGGTGGCGCAGAGATGTGGGTCTTCGGCCGCGTAGTGAAAGGCCACGAAATTTACATCAAGATTACACTCGGCCGCCCCAATAATCCGGTGATCTGCATCTCTTTCCACGTTGCAGAATATCCTATGACTTACCCCCTCAGGGTTTGATCTTTGACCATTTATCTCAGGAGAAACACACTATGCAAAGTCCGTTGACCGGCAAGGAAATGAAGTTGCTCGTTCGTCCGAGCACCCTTGTCATTCGCAAAGAAGCCTTTCCGGTGATGTACCACGTTTGGCAATGCGAGGATACCGGTGAGGAATTTGAAGATCAAATATTGGTAGAAAGAAATCTTCGCCAGGCTGCCGATCAATATCGCAGCAAGCATAATTTGCCGTTCCCCGAAGAAATTCAGGCTATTCGAGAGCAATATGGTATATCAGCCGCTAAGATGTCGGAAGTACTGCGGTTCGGCATTAATCAATACAAGCAATATGAAAATGGCGAACTGCCGAGCGAGTCTAATGCCAGTTTAATTTTCCTGGCGCGGCACCCCAAAGGCTTCTGCCAGCTGGTAGAGTTGAGCAGCCTTGAACCCGCTGAAAAAGAAAGACTGATTCGCAAAGCAGAAGAGGTGCTGGAAAAGCATGCCGATTGGCGCGAACAGGAATGGATGACCCATTTGCTCATGGGACCCGGCCGTCCGGATGTCGAACGAGGCTTTCGCTCAGCCGATTTGTGGCGATTTGGTTCTATGGTGAAATTTTTTGCTCAGAAAATGTCGCCGTACAAGACTCAAATGAACAAATTGCTTTTCTACGCCGACTTTACACATTTCAGGCGCCACGGGCGCTCCATTAGTGGCGCAAAATACCGGGCCATTGAAATGGGGCCCGTACCCAATAATTTTGACGGGCTCTTTCAATTTGCCGAAAATGAGCACTTTGTGCGCCTGGAACATCATGAATACTCAAATGGCAGTATTGGAACGAAGTTTTTGCAGGATGATCGGGCTCTATCCCTGGAAGATGTGGAACTAGCAACTTTACAAGCAGTTTTTGAGCGTTTCCAAGGCGTGAAAGGTGTGAAGATTGTAGAAATTAGCCACGAAGAAGAAGCTTGGGCTAAAAATGCCGCGACGCATTCCATCATTAGCTACCTGGATAGTTACTTGCTTAAAGCTTTGGAATAAAGAAACTTGGGTCATCCCAAATTTCAAGGGTAAATCCTCAAAATTCGGGATGACTCAAGTTTTGCTCGCTTTATTCAAAGTTACTTCCCGTGGCAATTCTTGTACTTTTTCCCGCTTCCGCAGGGGCAAGGCTCATTCCTGCCCACTACTTTTTCTTTCACAATCGGCTGTACCCGCTGCACGGGACCGTTGTGGCCGGCCGACATAGCGGCGCGTTGGGCGGCCTGCTGGGTTTCCGTCATGGCCTGCTGGTTGTTGGCTTTTAAGCGGCTGTTCTGAGCGCGGCGGGCAGCTTCGGCAGCGGCCTGTTGTTGCTGGGCGCGTTGCATGGCTGCCTCGTCGGGCAAAGCCAGCGTGCCTTTGAGCAGGAAGGAGGTGACGTTGGAATTGATGTGGCCAATCAAGCCTTCGAAAAGGTTGTAGGCCTCCATTTTATAGATCACCAACGGGTCCTTTTGCTCGAAGGAAGCACCCTGAACCGACTCTTTCAGGTCGTCCACATTGCGCAGGTGCTCTTTCCAGGCATCGTCGATAATGGCCAGGGTGGCGACTTTTTCCACATCCTGCATGATCGATTTGCCGTTCGTATGGATCGCATGATCCATGTCGGCGGAGATATTGAGCCCCAGGCTGCCATCGGTGTACGGCACGACGATCCGCTTGTAGCGATGACCTTCCCGCTCATGCACGTCTTTGATAATGGGGAGCAGGCGGTCGCCCACCTGTTGGCGTTTGCGGTGATAAAGGTCGAATACCTGTTGCTGGAAGGTGGCCAGTACCGTGCCCATGGGGGCGCTTTTGAACCAGGCCGGTTCCATTTCCGGGTCGATGCCGATCGTACGGATCGAATCGAGGCGGAAGGTTTCGAAGTCGCCGCCCTCACGGTGTACGTGTACCAGTTCTTCGGTGATGCCGAGGAAAGCGCTGTTGATATCCACAGCGAGGCGTTCGCCGAAGAGCGCGTTGTGGCGTTTTTTATAAATGGCTTCCCGCTGGATATTCATCACGTCGTCGTATTCCAGCAGGCGCTTGCGAATGCCGAAGTTGTTCTCCTCCACTTTTTTCTGTGCGCGTTCGATGGATTTGGTCACCATCGAGTGTTGGATCACGTCGCCGTCTTTGTGCCCCATTTTATCCATCAGGCCGGCGATGCGGTCGCTTTGGAAAAGGCGCATGAGCGGATCTTCCAGCGAAACGTAGAATTGTGACGTACCCGGGTCGCCCTGACGGCCGGCGCGGCCGCGCAACTGGCGGTCAACACGGCGGCTTTCGTGGCGCTCGGTACCGATGATAGCCAAACCGCCGGCGTCTTTTACGCCCGGGCCAAGTTTGATGTCGGTACCCCGGCCGGCCATGTTGGTAGCGATAGTGACTTTGCCGGCCAGACCCGCTTCGGCCACAATCTCGGCTTCTCGCTGGTGTTGTTTGGCATTCAGCACGTTATGATCGATGCCGCGCAATTTGAGCAAGCGACTGAGCAATTCGGAAATTTCGACAGAGGTGGTACCGACGAGCACCGGCCGGCCGGCGTCGCGCAGGCGGATGATCTCGTCGATCACGGCATTGTATTTCTCCCGGGCTGTTTTGTACACCAGGTCTTCCTGATCCTCACGGGAAATGGGCCGGTTGGTCGGAATGACCACCACGTCGAGTTTGTAGATGTCCCACAATTCCTTGGCCTCGGTTTCGGCCGTACCGGTCATACCGGCGAGTTTGTGGTACATGCGGAAATAGTTCTGGAGCGTGACGGTGGCGTAGGTCTGCGTGATCTCGCCCACTTTCACATTTTCCTTGGCTTCAATGGCCTGGTGCAAACCGTCGGAGTAGCGGCGGCCTTCCATGATACGGCCGGTTTGCTCGTCCACGATCTTGACGTCGCCTTCGGGTGTCACGATGTATTCGTTGTCTTTGTCAAACAGGGTGTAAGCTTTCAACAACTGCTGTACGGCGTGTACGCGGCGGCTTTTTACGCCGTAGTCTTGCGACAGGCGTTCTTTGGCCTCGGTGCGTTCGTTGACGTCGAGCTCGGTATTCTGGTCAATTTTGGCCAGCTCGGTGCCAATATCGGGCAGCACGAAAAAGTTGGGGTCGTTGTTGAAACGGGAAAGGAATTCCACCCCTTTCTCGGTGAGTTCGACCGAACGGTTTTTCTCGTCGATGGTAAACAACAGTTCGCGGTCCACGTCGGGCATGCGCTTGTTGTTTTCCTGCATGTAAAAGTTCTCTGTTTTCTGCAGCAAAACCTTGACCCCTTCTTCGCTGAGGAATTTGACGAGCGGGCGGGCCTTGGGCAGTGCGCGGTGGGCGCGCAACAGCGACATGCCGGCCTGGCCATCTTCCAGCCCGGTGGCGCCTTCGGAGAATTGTTTGCGCGCATCAGCCAGGAATTTGGCGGCGAGGCGGGTTTGTTCTTCAAAAAGCCGTTTTACGTTGGGGTTGAGCTCGACGTACTCCTGATCCTCCGCGCCACGAGTGACCGGGCCGGAGATAATCAGCGGCGTACGGGCGTCGTCGATCAACACCGAATCGACTTCGTCCACGATGGCGTAGTGGTGTTTGCGTTGCACGAGCTCTTCGGGGCTGACCACCATGTTGTCGCGGAGGTAGTCGAAACCGAATTCGGCGTTGGTGCCGAAGGTGATATCGGACAGGTAGGCATTGATGCGCTCCTGCGAATGCGGACGGTATTTGTCGATGCAATCGACGGTCAGCAGGAGGAATTCGTAAATCGGGCCCACCCACTCGGAGTCGCGTCGGGCGAGGTAGTCGTTGACGGTCACGATGTGCACGCCTTCGCCGGCCACACCATTGAGGTAGGCGGGCAGGGTAGCCACGAGGGTTTTGCCCTCGCCCGTGGCCATCTCGGCGATTTTGCCGTCGTGGAGCACCATACCGCCGATGAGCTGCACGTCGTAATGCACCATGTTCCAGGTGATGTCGCCGCCGGCGGCCACCCATTTGTTGTGCCAAACGGCTTCGTTGCCCTCGATCTGAACATAGGATTTGCCGCGAGCCGACAGGTTGCGGTCGTGCTCGGTAGCGGTGACGCGCAGGGTCGGGTTTTCGGTGAAGCGGCGGCTGGTTTCCTTCACCAGGGCGAAAGCTTCGGGCAGGATGTCGAGCAGGATTTCTTCGAGGGCTTTGTCGCGGTTTTTGCGCAGTTCGTCCACTTCCTTGAAGAGGGCGTCCTTGTCGTTAAAGTCTTCGACTTCGATGGCCTGCTGATTGACGCGGGCGATTTCGGCGTCGATATCTTTCAGGTATTCGCGGATGCGCTGGCGAAAGTCAATGGTTTTTTGACGCAGGGCATCGTTGGAAAGGGATTGATATTCCGCAAAATATCGATTGATCTCGGCAACATTCGCTTCGTATTTGTTCAGGTCGCGATCCTGTTTTGTGCCGAGAATTTTTTTCAGAAAACCAAACATGGTGGTGCGTAGTTGAAAGGTGGCAAAGGAAAAATGGAGTTTGGCAGCAGCAGTCGGTTTTCGCCAGGCAAATTCGGTTTTACACGACGAATGGCCTCGGCTGCCACGCTAAAAGCGCCATTGATTTCCGGGCCGCAAAGATAGGGTATTCGCCGCCGGATCGGGCAGGGCAGCACATATCATTCCATGCGGGGAAAATGTTATTTTTTTGTCAAAATGGCAGGAGCGGGCGTCTCAACCGGAAAAGTTGGCGCAAAAAAATCAAAACCGGCCCCTGGTCTGCCAACCCTGATGGCGATATTCAGCCCCATATTCAGATCAGTCCCAGGTACAAGGTTGCCGCCGTCGCCACCAGCCACACCGCCAGCGCCGCATTGAACAACAGCGCCCCGATGGCCGTGACGCTCGCGTACCAGCGCCGCGCGCGCAGGCTTTCGCTCAGGCGGTCGTGAGTGCTGCGGTCCGGTTCTGGCGGGCGCACCCACAGGCCCGAACAAATCGCCAGGGCGCTTAGGGCCAGAACGCCCCAAAGCACGCGATTGAGCGCGGTAAATGGCTCGAAATGAAGGCTGTAAAACACCCAGTCCATCAAAGCCAGCCCGACAAACAGGGCGCTGAAAAACCAGAGCACCGGCCGGTAGCCCAACAGGTAATTGCGCTCGCGCAGGCTCAGGTCGAAACGCCGCTGCCCGGCGCGGATGGCCGAGAAAGCAAAAAAGGCAGCGAGCAGCCAAAGGGGCCAGTAGTGGATGAGGAGGGGCATGAGGACTATTTTTGCAAATTGATTTGTACAAAACTGAATTCCGGGTCGGATAAAACCATTCTTTCTCCGCTTTCCCGGTCGACGTACCCAAAACCGGCTTCATTCGGGAGGGCAGTCAACCATTGCGGATGACGGGTTTTGACAAGGGAAACAGCCGGGTTGGGCGAAGGAAATACGAAGGCCGTACTTTCACTGTAAGGCTCGTTATGCCAGTTGTATGGTCCGAAAATAGCGCTCAATTCACTCAGATTAATCGCAAAATCCCAATAGATCGCATTGATTTTGTCGGGAGTAGCAGCGTCGTAAATAATCTGAATGAGCGAAAACCTGGGATCGGAGGGTTTCAATTTTCGCCAAATGAGGTACGGCCGGGCCTCTTCATAGGGCTGTTGGGTAAACAAATCGGTCAATTGCGACAAATCGACGCCGCGGGAGAGCAGGAGGGCTACCCGGTTGAAATAATCTTTTAGCGGAAGTGTATGAAGTTCCTGTGCGTCCGACATGTTTGACAAAAATAGCGCAAAATCAGCGCATTATCTCCCATGTCCGCTCAAAACATGACCGTCCAGGCCAGCACCATCGATCGAATCGAAGGCCGTGCCAACTTTACAGTTCACAATTGTTCCGGATTCTTGCACTCAACTGTAAAAATACCCCCAGTTTTTTAAAGTGACCAACCGTGTTACGTAAGCATCACCCGCTCATGTACCATCCCCACGATCTCCGCTTCCAGCGCCGTAGCTTTTTCGGCCATACGTTCGGCTTCTTCGGTCACGGTGCGCGCGTAGTCCTTGTCGCTGAGGCCCTGGGCGTTCACCTTGACGTTGAGCCAGGCGCCGTGTACGGCCGTGCGGGCGCAGAGGGCGCCCACGCCAGCGTCGGTGACGGAGTTGGGATTGCCTTCCGCCACCATTTCACGGATGAGGGAGAAGGATTCGAGGGCCAGTCGCATCACTTTGAGCGGCACTTTGATGGCGCCCACGGTGGCTTCCTGGATGGCCTGACTGCGGGCAAATTTTTCCTCGGGCGTACCCTTGGGCAGTCCGAACGCCGCCATGATGGCGTTGAAAGCGGCAGTGTCTTCGTCCACGGCGAGCAGCAGGGCGTCTTTGAGGTGTTGGCCGCGTTCGGCGGCCTGACCGAAGTGATCCCAGCGCTCGTCCCAGCCGCGTTTGTGGCTGCTGAGGTTGGCGACCATGGTGGCCAGCGACACGCCCAGCGCGCCCACGTAGGCGCTCACCGAGCCGCCGCCGGGGGCCGGGCTTTCGGCGGCCGTTTCGTTGGCAAATTCGCGCAAATTCTTCTTGATCAATAGTTTGGATTCACCTGGGTCGGCGGCGGCCAGGTTATATTCGATGATCTTGCGCTGCGGATCGAAGGGGGCAAGCTCGTCGAGGCCCATCGACTTGACGGCGATTTTGATCAGTTCCTCTTCGCTCACGCCGGCGCTGCGTTGTTGTTTTTTTAAAAAATAACGCCCGGCTTCGAGCATCACGTCCAGGGGCACGAGGCCCACCAGTTCGGAGCCGGTGACGCGCATGCCGCGGCGGTCGGCGCTTTTGCAGCATTCTTCAAAAGCCAGGTACAGCGGGGTGTTGCGGATGTTGGTGAGGTTCATCGACACCTGCGCAATGCCGTATTCTTCGATAAACCAGCCGATGGCCTTCACGTCTTTCAGGGCGCCGGGCTGGCGCAGGGGTTCACCGCTGGCATCTTTGAGGGGTTTGCCGGTGGCGGGGTCATTCAGTACGCGGCCTTTTTCGCGCACGTCGAAGGCGACGGAATTGGCGCGGCGCACCGAGGTGGTATTCAGGTTGATGTTGTAGGCGATGAGGAAGTCGCGGGCGCCGATGACGGTGGCGCCTCGTTTGACGTCGAAGCGGGCGGGGCCATAGTCGGGTTTCCACTCGGGGCGCAGGATTTTGTCGGGCAGGCCTTCGTATTCGCCGGCGCGGATGTCGGCCAGGTTTTGGCGTTCGGGGCGGGTGGCGGCCGCTTCGTAGCAGTAAACCGGCAGATCGAGCTCGCGCCCCACGCGTTCGGCGAGCTGGTGGGCCCATCGGGCCGTTTCTTTCATGCTGATGTTCGACACAGGGATGAGCGGGCACACATCGGTGGCGCCCATGCGCGGGTGTTCGCCGCTGTGTTTGCTCATGTCGATGTGTTCGCCGGCAGTCCGGATGGCGCGAAATGCCGCTTCGATCACAGGCGCGGGTTCGCCCACGAAGGTGACCACGGTACGGTGCGTGGCCTTGCCGGGATCGACGTCGAGCAATTTGACGCCTTCTACACTTTCAATGGCGTCGGTGATGGCTTTGATCACAGCCGGTTCGCGGCCTTCGGAGAAATTGGGGACACATTCTATCAGTTGCTTCATGATCTACTTTATTTGGAAAGGTGGGGCAAAGGTGAGGCTTTTGCCGGGAATCTCGTACGGGAAGGCTGCACTCATGTGCCTGTGTCGCCATGCCTTTACCCTTGTTGGAAAAAGGGCGGGTGGCGCAGATTGTACCGCGGGAAAACACGGGCGTCGTAGTAACATTTGGTCGATCTTTGCGGATTAACCATAAAATTGATCCAAATGGATACAGATTTTATCACCGTTGCGCAGTTCCAGATTGTCCACGATGCAGGCTTGATCGTCTTGCAGGAAAAATTGGACGAAGCGGGCATTCAATACCTGGTTTTTAACGAAAACATGGGCAGTGTTGCGCCTTTTGGCGCATGGGCGGCCGGCTGTGTCGAACTGCGGGCCGAAGCGGAACGGGCGGAAGAAGCAGCCGGGATTTGGGAGGATGTACAGGGCTTGCTGGACTATCAGGACCACGAGGAGCCCGAACTGGCCGGAATGCGTGAGGAAGAAGAAAAGCGGCGCCAGCGTTACTGGAATGCGCTTTTATACTCGATCGTATTCGTCGGCACAGCGTTCTGGATACTCAGTATCATTATGAAAGGCAGGAGTTAAAAATCGCCCACTTGCACCGCATCGAAGTAGCCCGACGCCCAAAGGGCCAGAATCAGCAGGCCGACGGCAATGCGGTAGTAGCCGAAGACCCTGAACCCGTGGCGGGTCAGGTAATTTACAAAACCGCGGATGGCAAGCATGGCTACGACAAATGCCACCACGTTGCCCACGATCAGCAGCATGATTTCCTGTTGGGAAACAGCCGCAGAGCCGTTCTCCTTGACAAAATCCCACAGCGACTTGCAGGTGGCGGCAAACATGGTCGGCACGGCAAGAAAGAAGGAAAACTCGGCTGCCGTGCGCGGCGAAAGCTTCTGGGTGAGCCCCCCGATAATCGTGGCGGCCGAGCGGCTTACGCCGGGTATCATGGCGATGACCTGAAAAAGACCGATTTTCAGCGCTTTGGGCAGGGTGATATCGTCCACGCTGGTTTCATGCCGGCTCTGGCGTTTGAAAAAATCGTCGAGCAAAAGAAAAAGAATGCCGCCGGCAATGAGGGCTGACGCCACCACGACGATGTTCTCCAGCAGGGCGTCGATCTGTTTTTTTAGCAAAAAACCGAAAACCACCGCGGGCAAAAACGCGACGAACAGCCTGACGTAAAATGCCAGATTTTGAAAAAAACGCCGCCAGTACAGCACCACTACGGAGAGAATGGCCCCAAACTGGATGGCGACGGTGAAGACCTTGACAAAGCGATCGGCCTCAATGCCCATCAGCGTGGAGCCGATGATCATGTGCCCGGTGGATGAAACCGGCAGAAACTCCGTCAAACCCTCAATAATAGCCAGGATGATGGCTTGCAACAGGTTCATTCTTCCTCCGTCGGGTTATTGTAGAGCGAGGGCGTGTTGTCGTCGGCGCTTTTCGGCCGTTTGAAAATACCGATAGTTACCACTACGAATCCGGCTACCATCAACACCGGCGCCAGGGTGATGCGACGGAAACTGTACACTTCTTCGCCGTGCCATTCTTGCGGGTTGGTTTGCGCGCCGCCCGTCATGGCGATCAGTCCGACCAGTACCAGCAGCAGCCCGATGCCGAAATAGATAAAGTTTTCGCGGGTGTACAGGATTTCATGGTCGCCCGTGCGGAAGATATTTTGCCGGCGTTCTTCGCGGCGGGGGGCAGCCGGGGCAGGCGTCGGGCGTTTGGCGGGTTGTGCAGGCGCCGGAGTCGGGCGACGAGGTTGTTGTTTAGCCATTTTTTATTTAAAGGTTGATGAAGTTGATGAGGGTTTATGGGGTTTATAGGGTATCATTCGAATGATCAACCTTATAAAACGCGTCAATCCTCATCAAGCCCCTTTTTAATACAAATCATCGACGCGCATTCGCAGGAACTTGTTGACGACAAACCAGGTACTCAGGCCCGAGATCAGTATGCCGAGCACGATGAGGCCCACGTACACCGCGAGGGTGCTGTTGAGGTCCTGCAAATCGCGGAGTTCGGGCATTTGGCGTTCCATGAAGGTCGTGGCGACGATCAGGGCCGTGATGGCCAGTGCCGCGCTGATGAGGCCGTTCAGGACGCCGCGCCGGATATAGGGGCGGCTGATGAAATCCCAGGAAGCGCCGACCAGTTCCTGATTTTTGATCAAAAACCGGTTGGAATACAAAGCCAGTCGAATGGTATTGTGAATGAGCGTTACGGCGGCAAAGATGAGCAAAAAACCAAGGGCGAGGGTAATCCAGCCCAGTTTTTCGAGATTGGGTCCCACATTGCCCGTGGTAGCAGCTTCGTAATACAGATCGGCTACCATGGTGTCGGCGCGCAGTTGTTCGCGCCAGTTGAACATGCTGTCGCTGTTGAGATAGTCGGCCTGTACGTTGAAACGCACGACGTCGCGCATGAGCTCGGGCAAATCCTGCAGCAGGCTGGCGTCGCCGAGGTCTTCTTTCATGGAAGCGGCGGCCTGTTCGCGGGTGATGAAGGTGATTGTTTCGGTTTTGACGAAAGGTTGTTGCCGCACGGTAGCGACAATGCGTTCAACGTCGCCTGGCCCGGCGTCGCTTTTGAGTTCGAGCCAGATGTCCACTTTTTCCTTGAACAATTGCACCAGTTTGCGGCCGTGAATGGCGGTCTGGGCAAAAAAACCGAGGATAAACAGCACCAGCGCGACACTGATGATGGCGTACAGATAGGTAGGTTTGGTTCGCGACATCGGGCTGTAGCTTAGAGTGGAAATTGACCCGCTTACGAGGAAAATATTGCCGTTCCGGGTTCTGTTTTACAATTTTCCGGCGGAAAGACACGGCAAAGGTAGCCGACACCGTTTTCTTTGCGTTAAAGACGATCATTTTTTCCATGCAAATACATTGGCTACTCCTCCTGGTGAGCTGGTTGAACATCCAACCCGACAGCAAAATCTACTTCACCAACCCTTCCTTCGAAGATACCCCCCGCGAATCGGCCTCGCCCGAAGGCTGGCAATCGACCTCGGCCCTCAGCACGCCCGATATCCTTCCGGGCCCCTGGGGCGTGCAACACCCTCCGCAGGAGGGCAAAACCTGCCTCGGACTGGTCAGCCGCGAAGACGGCACCACCGAGGACGTCACGCAGGCGCTTCCCGGCATGTTGAAAGCCAATACCTGCTACACGTTTACCATGTACCTCTCGCATGCCAAACGCTACGCGGGCTACAACCTGCCCGTCCGGCTTCGTATCTGGGGCGCTGCCGGCCGCAACGGCCGCGAACAACTGCTCGCCTCCTCACCGCTCATCGATCATGAAGACTGGCGTGTGTACAAGTTTCAGTTCGTTCCCAGCCACGACATGCGGGTGATCACGTTCGAAGCCTACTATGGCCCGGGGGTATTCAAACCGTACAAGGGGAATATCCTGCTCGACAATTGCTCCTACATCGAGCGCTGCGACAGGGCGTAGCGAAAGAGCGGCTGCTGCCTGTTTTCAGGCGCGCTGCGCTTCGTTTTGGGCGCGGTTGCCCAGGTCGATATTAACCAGCATGGCAATGCTCATAAAAAAGAGAGAGCCGATTTTGTCCGTTTCCACAAAGTCGTTCATCAACATGAGCAGGTCGATCAGCACGAAACACAGCATGGCCGACAGCAATATGCGCCGGCGCGCCGGATCCTGCGTTTGGTGGTACACCTTTTCGCCGCGCAGCATGACAAAAAAGCAGAACCCGATAAAAATAAAACAACCTGCAATGCCTTGTTCCACGGCGGTCATCAGGTAATAGTTGTGCATGCCGGAGCGCTCGGGGTTGTTGCTCACGTAGGTTTTGAAACTGCTGACCGTGTAGTTTTTGTAGAAAAAATAAAAGTTACCCGGCCCAAAACCCAGTACAGGTTTGTCCTGAATCATGGCCGAAGCCGCAACCCAGCGGTACACCCGCTCCATGGTTGAAATGTCTTCGAGTTTTGTCGTGGCTTCCAGCAGGTTGTCAAAGCGCGTGTGCGTGACGGTTTTCTGGTAATCGGGTGCAAACATCAGCCAATTGTCGCGGGTGCTTACCCAGCTGACAAACAGGGTAAATATCAGCGTGACGGCCACGAGCGTCGCCTTCATCAGCCGCCGACGCACCAGCCAGCGGATGCCGATGGCCGCCACGAGCGCCACGTATGCCGCACGGGTGTAGGCAAAATTGATGCCCACCAGAAAGACCAGGATGCCGCCCGTCAGCAACAACCATTGCCACGACCAGCGCCTGTACCACCAGGCGCCATACCACACAAAAGGCAGGAAAATAGCCAGCAGACAGGCATACACCACGTGGTTGCGGTAAAATGGCCCCATCACGAAATTGACGGTTTTAAAAGAAAACCCCGTCGGGGCATGTCGCGCCAAAACGATCAGGGCCGTTATCAGCAAAGGGATAAAAAACCACCACAACAGGCTTTTCCAGGCCCGGGTGCTGTCCAATACCCGGCCTGCCAGAAAATAAAACACGATCACGTACCAGCCTTTGGCCAGCAGGAATTTGAAGGAAACAACCGCGTCTTCCGAGGCGGCTACGCTCACCGCCATCCAGACCAGATGGATAAAAAGCGCCAGTGTAACGGGGTGGCGTAAAAAACGCCCGTCGATGCTGCGCCAATTGCGGATAAACCAGAACACCGAAGCCAGGGTGAGCAGCCACATCAACGGCTCCGAAGGAAAATCGGTGCCGAACCCGCCCGGCAGGTCCATTTCAATGGAAGGCGGAATACAGGCCAGCATCACGAAAAAGATACGGTGGAAATCGACGACCGTCCACCACAACAAAAGCAGGGCGAAAGGCAGGGCCATCAACCATAGCTTGTCGAGCCAGACGGCGCCCCAGATGGCGGCAATACCGGCAAGCCCTGCCAGCGCGACCCCGGCATTGCCCGGTCGTTCGGCTGGCACGGCGATGATCCCCATCGCCAGTTGGCGGATTTGCTGCCAGGTTTTATGCAAAAAAGCGGTCATGGCGCTGCTGCCTCAGTTGTCGCGTATTTGGCTCATGACACCCCGGTAGTTTTCGGCCAGCAGGGCGGCCAGCAGGGTAAACAGGAAGGCTGCGACCACCGAAGCGATGACGATCACCGAGCGTTTGGGGCGACTTTTGATCTGCGGCACTTCTGCGCGCTCGACGATCAGCAGCGCCGGAATGTCGGTATTGTACGCCGCTTTGATGTGGTTGTAGCGCTCCAGGTCGTAGCTCAATTGCTTGCGCGACTGAAAATGCAGGTCTTTGAGGATGGCCACCTGCGGCAAGCCCTCGTTGAAACGGCGGATGGTCAGGTTGTCGCCATCGGCAAGCAACTGCTTCCGTTGGTTTTCAGCGGCGCGCAAATCGGCCTTGATGTACTCGATGGTGTCGCGCGGGATGAGCGGGTTGTTTTGCAAAACATCCAGGCGGGCCCGGTTTTGGGTAATGCCGGCCTCGGCCATAGTCAGCTGTTCGGAAAGTTGTTCGCCCTGTGCTTCCGGGTCGTAAATGCCGTAATGTGCCTGTAGGGTGCGCATGCTGTCGCTCAACTGGACCAGTTCGGCCTGTTTGCGTTTGAGGTTGTCGTTGAACGCGTCGAGCAGGCGGCGCTGGCTCTCTTTGGTCAGGCCCTGGGCGATGGTATTGATCTGGTCGCGCGCGGCGTTGGCCATATCGGCGGCCAGTTGCGGGTCGGTATCTTCCACACTGACCACCACGGCGTCGTTTTTGTTTTTTTCAAAGGAATACAGGCCGTTGAAAATCTCGTGCACCTTGTACTTGCCGTCCTTCGATGTCGAATCGATGCCGTAGTGCTGGTACAGCTGGAAACGGGAGATGAGATAGTCGGCCAGTTCATTGCTGCCGGCGATTTCGAGCAGGCGGTCCAGTTCGCGGTCGCCGCCGTAGTAATCGGTCACTGCGCTCGAGCTTCCGAACATCAATTCCGGGTTGGACAATTGCGGGCTGGTCGGATAGAAGGTGGTCGTCGCTTTATAGTAATTGTCCTGCAGCAGCGCAAAAACGATACTTCCGACCAGGGCTAACAGGCACATATTTCGGATCGCTTTTCTCCACCGGTAAATGGTCTGGAACGTATCAATCAAATTGTCTCTCTTATCCATGCTCTGGATGGTTTGTTCGTTTTGAAGCGGTTGGTTTGGCCGCAGCGCTCGTTGGGAGGGCGCAAAAGTAGCAAAAACATGACCGGCCGGAGGTATCCGATTGTAAAAGAACGCCCGGCAGGACGCGGGTTCCTGCCGGGCGGCAATTTTTCCGGCAGTTGCCGGAAAACGCCCCGGGTAGCCAAAAGGCTGCTTCGTCCGGGGTATTCGACGTAATTTTTTACACTAAAAAAAATCTGTTCGGTTTCGATCAGCGCCATTCGGCCAGCAGGCGTTCGGCCTCTGCCGAGCCCAGATGGGCGGCTGCTTCCAGGTCGTGGGCAAATTCGGGTTTGCCGACCTTGCGTTTGGCAATACCGCGATACAGCAGCCCTTCGGCCTTGGGCACGAATTCTTCGCCGGCCGGCAGGTCGAGGCTTTGATCAAATGCGTCCAGTGCGGCGCGGGCATCGTTCAGTTCGAGCAATGCCTTGCCCAGAAACCAGGCAGCGCGGCTGCGGCGCGCGTAGTTGGGATCGTCTTCGGTGAAATTGCGTTGCAGGTAAAGGCGCATTTCCTGGGCCGCTTCGGCATATCGTTTGGCGCGGAACATGCATTCACCTCTTTTCAAACGCGCCAGCCAGTGCAGCGGCTGCAGGGCGAGGGAGCGTTTGACAGCCTGTTCGAAATCAACAATGGCGCTTTCCCACTCGTTTTTGAGCATCTTGACTTTCCCGCAGCCGTAGTAGGGCTCGGGGTTGTTGGGGTTGAACCCGATGCTTTTGGTAAAATCGTGCAGGGCGTCGTTAAAGTTTTTCAGCTTGTAGTTGACGTAACCGCGGCGCTCGTAGGCGAGGGCATGGCGTTCGTATTTTTCAATTGCGCGGCTCAGGGCCTCGTTGGCCTCCTGTTGTTTGCCCTGCTCCACCAGTTCGCGGCCGCGGATGTATTCGGCTACGGCCACTTTGTCCGACGAGGGCTCGATGGTCAGGTTGTTGATCAGGCGGCCGTTGTCAACGCACCAGGCGCGGATATGGCCGCACACGGCAAACTGCGCCACCTCGTCGAGCAAGGCTGTCGTGCTGCGCCAGTGTTTTTCACTGTTCATCAGGGTTTGTTGCGGAACGACCAGGGCAAACTCGTCCTGAACGAATAATTGTTCGGGCTTGAACAGAATATCCGCCTTGTAACAGGTTTCAAGGCGCGTCAGCCAATGACGCATCGCCACCTCGAAGGTGCGCTGGCTGCCGAACTCCAGCCGGCCTTTAAAGATCAGTTTGAGCGCTTGCATAACAATCCTGCTGTTGAGTTGCCTTTCAGTTGGCAACGCAGTGAAAAATCCATCAAAAGGGTGTTTTCAGAGCGGTCAGTCGGGGGTATGGCCGACGGCAGGGCAGACAACGGGCCTCAGCCACGTGGTGTCGGTACTGCCGGAACGATTGCGTGTTAGTGTGGGACGATTGCCGGCATTCATGCCTCGAATCGTCTCGAAGAATTACCCACAAAAATCAGAAGATAGAATGCCCTTTCGAAGATGTGATTACTTGAACAGCCGTACGTACGAAAGGGTTCGCTTTTCCCAGTTACAGGAGGTCAAATATCCGAAATCCGGCGCGCAGGACCAAATTGAAAATGAAGGTTTTTTTAAAAAAATTTTTTGTTTGTAAATCCTTCGTAAAATATCATTCTGCAATGCGGCCCCATTTGAAGGCTTTACCCAATAAAGGTTAAGTTTTGTCTTTGCTTTTTTTCCACGCACTATTCTGAAATGCTTGTTTAATTTGCCCTTTGTATCCTTGCCCCTGCCAACAGGTCGCACCGCTTGCAAACGGGAATTTTGATACAAAATATTTTAAAAAAACAAAACTGTGCAGGATGTCGGACAAGCGTTTATTTGACTACCTCTTCGAACAATCGGCTCAATGCCCCCAGGCCCGTGCCTTTGGATGTAAAAACGATTCCGGCGAATGGACATACCGATCGACCGCCGAAATGGTGACGCTGGCCAACCGCCTCAGCCTGGGTTTGCTGCAACTGGGGCTAAAACCGGGCGACAAAGTCGGCACCGTGGTGTACCGAACCATGCCGGAATGGGTCGTCCTTGATATAGCGCTCCTCCAGATCGGGGTGCTCAACGTACCGATGTACCCGACAATCAGTGTGCGCGAATACGTGTACATCATGAACGAGGCAGAAGTGCAGTATTGCTTCGTGGGCGATGGCGACCTGCACGACAAGGTGGAGCAGGCCAGCCGCCAAACCCCTGGGCTGCAAGCCGTTTATTCGTTTTATCCGCAGGCGAAAGCCCCTTGCTGGGAAACGCTGCTGGCGCCGCCCGACAGCGATTTTTCAGTGCTGGAGCCCTTGCGCAACAAGATCCGTCCCGACGACCTGGCGACCCTGATCTATACCTCGGGCACCACCGGCGAGCCCAAAGGCGTCATGCTGACGCACCGCAATGTGGCCTACAACGTGGAAACCATGCGGCCCCTGATTCCCCTCCAGCCGGGCGACAGGGCCTTGAGTTTTTTGCCGGTCAGCCATATTTTCGAACGGGCCGTTATTTATGCCTACACCGCATACGGCGCCAGTGTGAGTTTTACGGGTACCGACAATCTGGGGGGCGACAATGGCGATTTCAAAGCCATCAAACCTCATTTTTTCTCGGCCGTACCCCGCCTTTTGGAAAAAGTGTACGAACGCATCCTCGAAAAAGGACTGCTGCTGGGCAACCCGAAACGCGCCATTTTCTTCTGGGCGCTCGAACTGACCGATCATTGGGCCTTCGACCAACAACCCGGCTGGTGGACCGGCCTGAAACGCAGCCTTGCCGACCGCCTGGTTTTCTCCAAATGGCGCGACGCGCTCGGCGGCGAAGTACGCGGCGTAGTGACGGGCGCCAGCCCCTGCCCCCTGAAAATCATGCGCACTTTCAACGCCGCAGGCATCCGCTTGCGCGAAGGCTACGGCATGAGCGAGGCCGCGCCTGCCCTGAGTTTCAGCCGCTTCGAGCCGGGTGGCGCCCTGCTGGGCGCCGTGGGGCCGCTGCTGGAAGGCGTGGAGATGCGTATCGAACCGGATGCCGACTACGGGCACGGCGAAGGCGAAATCGTGGCGACCAGCCCAGGCATCATGCTGGGCTATTTCAAACAAAAGGAAAAAACAGACGAGGTGCTCTTTGTCGAAAACGGCCGCCGCTGGTTGCGCACCGGCGACATTGGCCGCTTTGTCGAAGGGCCGGGCGGACGGCCTTTCCTCCAGATTACCGACCGCAAAAAAGAACTGCTCAAAACCAGCGGCGGCAAATATGTGGCTCCCGCACCCCTCGAATCGAGATTGAAAGAACACCGCCTCGTCGAGCAGGCAATGGTGGTGGGCAACAACCTGAAATTCGTTTCCGCGCTCATCGTTCCTGCCGAAGTAGCCCTGCACGACTGGTGCAACAAACACGAAATTGCATGGACCAGCCTGGCAGAAATGGTGCGCCATCCGCGCGTTCTCGCACGGTACCAAATGATACTCGATCGCATCAACCCTGACTTTGGCCGCGCCGAACAGGTCAAAAAATTCGTACTGCTGCCCGAAATCTGGGAACCAGTGCGCAAAGACGGCGCCGAAGGCGAACTCACCCCCACGCTCAAACTGAAAAGGCGCGTGATCGAACAAAAATTTAAACAAGAAATAGCCGCCCTGTACGACTGATCGTACCGGGCTATAACCTGCCTATGACACCCAAGGAAAAATCTCGCCGTCTCCAGCCCCGTAAACGTATTGCCCTGGTGGCGCACGATCATAAAAAAGACGATCTGCTCGACTGGGCGCTGTACAACCGCGTCGTGCTCTCGCAACATGATTTGCTGGCCACCGGCACTACGGGCCTGCTGCTTGAAAAGGCGCTGGAACTACCTGTCAAACGCCTGCTCAGCGGCCCGCTCGGCGGCGATCAGCAGATCGGCGCCATGATCGCGCAGGGCGAAGTGGATGTTCTGATCTTTTTCTGGGACCCCATGGAAGCCCAGCCTCACGACCCCGATATCAAGGCTCTGTTGCGCCTGGGCGTCGTCTGGAACATACCCATTGCCTGCGACCGCTCCACGGCCGATTTTTTGCTCACTTCGCCATTGATGCACCAGGTGTACGAGGCGACGCAAACCGATTATTCCGAGTACCTGCAAAGGATCAAACAGACGGTGGCGCAAGTGGAGGAGCACACGAAATTGAAAGAGGGCCAATAAAAAACGCCCGCCAGGTTTTTAGCCTGGCGGGCGTCTAGACGAGGCTTTACCTAGCGGTTTCCGCCGCCTTTTTTCTTGTCGTTTTCTTCTTTGTCGCGGCCGAGTAATTTGTCAAAAAAGTCTTTCCGGCGCTCCTTGCGTTCCTCGCGGCGTTGTTCGCGATCGGCGTCGGAGGGGTCGCCGCCTTCACCGCCTTCGCCCCCGGGCGTTTCCTGATTGCCGAAATACGAGTCCATGACGTCCTGAATATCCTTGTAGCCGCGGGCGCGCAGGGTGTCGGCAATGGTGCTGTCCTGCATGAGGATATTAAAGGTGTCGGGCGAAATGCCGATCCAGGGCGGGCAGCCGAACTGGTTAAGAACGGCGGCACTGGGTTCGGGAAATTTTTCCGTCAGCAGTTTGCCGTATTTGCGGTCATTGGCCACTTTGTGCCAGAACCAGGCCACGATCGGCAGGGCCATGGCCGAACCCTGCCCCAGCGACATATCGCGGAAGCGTACGGCAGGGCTTTCGCCGCCTACCCATGCGCCGGTGACCAGTTCGGGATTGTAGCAGATGAACCAGCCGTCGGACTGGTTTTGGGTGGTGCCGGTTTTGCCGGCAAAATCGCCCTGAATACCGAAGCCCGAGCGCAAACGAGCGCCAGTGCCATAATTGATCACCTGCTGGAGCATTCGGGTCATGGTAGCTGCCTGATCGACGGTGAGGGCGCGTTCGCTGAGGTTGAGTTTGGGGTCTTTTTTGAGTTCTTCTTCGTAGTCGTACAGTACGTTGCCGTTGCGGTCGGTCACTTTGAGCACGACCACAGGGTCGGGCCGGACGCCTTTGTTGGCCAGGGTGCCGTACACCTTCATCATGTCGTATAGGGAAATGTCGGCTGCGCCGAGACTGATCCCGAATTCGCGGGGCAGTTTGGCGGTGACTCCCATTTTGGTGGCCAGGTCGATGGTTTTCTGAATGCCCACTTTTTCAATGAGTTGGGCGGCCACGACGTTGACCGATTTTTGCAGGGCGCCCACCATGGTGTAGTAGCCGCCATAGCGCTCGTCGGCGTTGTGGGGCTCCCAGTCTTCGAGTTTGACGAGTTGGTTGGGGAAAAACTGGCACGGGCGAACGCTGTCCTGCAGGGCGGCGGCATACACGATCGGTTTGAACGTGGAGCCGACCTGTCGTTTGCTCAGGTTGTGATCGAACTTGAAATATTTGAAGTTGGTACCGCCAACCCAGGCCCGCACGTAGCCGTTGCGGTGATCCATGGCCATAAAGCCGCAATTGAGCAGGCAGAAATAGTAGCGCACGCTGTCGAGCGGAGTCATGGTCGTGTCGGATTCGGAGCCGCCGTTTTTCCAGGAAAAGACGGTCATGCGAACCGGCTTTTGGAAGTTTTCCAGGATTTGCGATTCCGACAGGCCGGCGTCGTTGAGGTTGGCCCAGCGTTCGCTGCGGCGCAGCTGGTCGTCGATCCATTTGTCGTCGCCCCAGGGTTTGCCGGTTTTATAGTTTTTCCAGTGCCGGTCGAATTGCTGTTGCAGGGTGACCATGTGTTTGGCCACGGCTTCCTCTGCGTAGCGCTGCATCTGGCTGTTGAGGGTGGTGTAGATTTTGAGGCCGTCGGTGTAGAGGTTGTAATCGCTGCCGTCCTCTTTTTTCAGGTTTTTCAGAATGCGCGGCATGGCAGTAGTGCGCAGGTATTCGCGGAAGTAGGTAGCCAGGCCGTCGTTGCTCCCGAAATCGCCGTGGCGTTTGGCGCCGACGGGTTTTTTGCTCAGGGTCTGGAAATCGGCTTCCGACAGGTCGCCGTTGCGCACCATTTGCCGCAATACGATGTTGCGGCGCTCCCGCGAGCGTTCGGGGTTGCGCGTGGGGTCGTATTTGGTGCTGGCCTGCAGCATCCCGATGAGCGTGGCGGCCTGGTCGGGGCTGAGGTCTTTGGGTTTTTTATTGAAAAAATACTTCGAGGCCACGTTGATCCCGAATCGGTCGCCACCAAACGGAACGGTATTGAGGTACAGGTTGAGCAGCTCGGGTTTGGAATAGATGCGCTCGAGTTTGATCGAGATAAAGTTTTCCCGAATCTTGTTGATAATAATGTTGAGCGGACCGAGCCCGTACGATTTGCGGGGGTACAGGTTTTTGGCCAGCTGCTGACTCAGGGTGGAGCCGCCACCCAGCGATTCCTTGCGGGTCATCATGCCGTAGGCCACGCGCATCCAGCTTTGCAGGTCGATACCCGAGTGGGTGAAAAAACGCCGGTCTTCGGTGGCGATCAGCGCTTTGACAACGTAAGGAGAAATGCTGTCGAGCGGGATGGTCGTCCGGTTTTCGATGTAGAATTTGCCGATCGGCTCGCGGTCGTTATCGGCTGCGTACACCTCGCTGGTATTGGCGGTTTCGATCGAACGCAATTCCTCCGAAGAGGGCAGTTTGCCGAAAACGCCGATCCAGACGCAAAAAACGAGCAGCGTGACCAGGTAGAACCCCCACTTGAACAGCCTGCCCGTCCAGCTTAAAATGCTGCCGAGAACGGGGCTGCGCTGCCGGAATGCCGCCCAGCGGACGCGCAGGGGATAGGTGAGTTTCAGCCAGCGTTGGGTAAGCGGCGCGAAAAAAGTGCGGATTGGCGCCGTCAGCTGGGCCCAGAGGGTCTGGACCGGCGCCCAAAGCAACACCAGGCGCTGACGAATATTTTGGACCGTCGGGTGCTGAAGGAGGGATTTGAAATAATTGCGCATAGTCAGGAATACCCGGGTTTGCGACGCCGCAAATGCAGCGCCTGAGGCAGATCAGGGCAAACTATATTTTCCAGAAAATCAACGGATTGTATCGACAAAGGCTGGAAACGCGGCTTTCGTCGGCTCAAAAAAACGCACGAAGGTAGGGAAAAGTGCGAAGTGATGAAGCATTCATCACCCAACACTCAAATTCTGTATGCATCCCCTGATTCGGGCGCGCTGTCGGCGGGCCGGGCTCCGCGTTCGGCGCTTTCTTCCGATTCCTCGCCAGCGCCTACGCTTTCGAAACCTTTATCGGGTTTGGCCACCAGTCTGCGCTCGGCCTCGGTAAAGAGCGGATGATTTTTCGGATCGTCGAACCAGTCGATCAGTTGCTCCACCGAAAACTGGGGGGCAAAATCGCGGGCTGCCTTGCCCAGGTCGCCCAGCCCGAGTATGTCGGCGCCCAGGTATTGCCCGAGCCTGTAATAGGCTTCCCATTGCACAGGGTCGAAAAACTGGTCGCCGGTCGATTCGTGCGGGAATTCCGGGTGG
>JAXLUR010000003.1:0-742144 GCA_046329435.1 Saprospiraceae bacterium | reverse complement strand
GGCTGCAACTCTACGGCTTCACCGAGAGCGATTTCGACGACGCTGCCAAGTTCAGCCGCGTGGGCCTGAGCATCGACGTGCAAGACCTTTTCAGGGCCCATATTCTGCTCAAAAACGGCAACAAACAAGCCCTCGGCGCCTATGATGCCCGCCTGGCCGCCGACAAAAAACTGGGCGAGGGGGAAGGCGCCATCCTGATCGATCAGGTACACCGGGCGCTGTATCTTTACCGCGGCGCCGATCGCGGCGCGCTGCTGCGCTACCTGGCCGCCAGCGCAGCCCAGCCCACCGACCCCTTCTGGCGCGTGCTCACGGCACTCTGCGAAGTGTTGCCCGCCGGCAGCGACGACCTCAAACAGGCACAGGGCTTGCTGAGCAACAAAGACAGCCTGCTGCGCGAGAGCCGGGAGGCGGAAAAAAGGGCGCCCGAACAAGGGCGGCTGGACCTGGGCTGAGGCGTATGGCCGCGCCGCCGGCAAACCACAAAGCAGTTTTTCTTATCCAATAATCGATTCGCGTCATTTGCCCTAAATGTTCCCTGTCATGCAAATGCAAAAAGACAATCTCTACAAAGGTCTCGGCCTGTTCATCGACGCCATGCGTCCTTACGTGATCAGCGTGCTTCAGAAAGAAGCCGGCGACAAATGGCCGGCCTGGTTTGCCGAGGCGCTTAGCGACAAGCAGCTCGACAACTGGAAGCAGAACCTGCGCAACGGCTCCGCGCCCGAAAACCTGGTGGATATCCACTACCTCAAACCTTTTGCCCTGAAATATAAAGACTTGCTGCGCAAGGATTTCGGCGCCAAGGACGTGCACAACGCGCCCACCTGGCTGGGCGAGATCGCCGACGTGCGCCATAAAATCGCCCATTACGACCAGCTGGACGACGACGCCGTGACGCGTACCTGGATCAACATGACCCAGATTGCCCGCCTGCTGGGCATGGACGAACTGGTGACCGAGCTGACGAGGTTGCGCGAAGCGCGCCCGGCCGCGGAGTCTGTCCCGGCGGCTGCTGCTCCGGCCGGGCCCAGGCCATGGTTCCAGGCCGTGGAGCCGCATCTGGACATCAAAATGGGTCGGCTCGACGAGAGCGTGTTTGCGGCGAGCTTGTCCGACGTCGCCCTGGGCAACGGCCGGGAGGTGTACAACAACGCGGCGACGTTTTTTTCCAAAACCTTTTTTACCGCCGGCCTGAAAGTCGTGGCGCGGCGCGTCATCAAAGGCCTCGATGGCGAAGAAGACGCAGAAAACCGCGTCATATCGCTGCAAACCGGCTTTGGCGGCGGCAAAACGCATACACTCATTTCCCTCTGGCACCTGGCCAATGCGGGCCGCAACATTACCGAGCGGACCGACGCCGCCGAACTGGTGGCGTACACTGGCGTGCCGGCTTTTGAAAAAGCCCGCGTGGCCGTGTTCACCAATACCACCAACGACCCCGCCAACGGCCGCACGACGCCCGAAGGTGTCACCATCCAAACCATCTGGGGCGAACTGGCCTGGCAGCTCGGCGGTGCAGCGGCCTACGAGATCGTGCGTAAAAACGACGAGCAGCTCATCGCCCCCGCGGGCTTGTTCAAAAAAGTACTGGAGCAATGCCAGCCCGCCCTGATCCTGATCGACGAATTGGCCGATTACTGCGTCAAAGCCGCCGCCCGTCAGGCGGGCGCTTCCAGCCTGGCCGACCAGACGATCAGCTTTATGCAGGAGCTGACCGAGGCTGTGGCCGGCGCCAACCATTGTGTGGCCGTCGTAACTCTGCCCGCCAGCCCGCAGGAAGTGGGCAATACGCCGGAGGCTCAGGCTATCCTCAACAGTTTGCAAAAGCGTGTGAGCCGTGTCGGCGCCGACACCCAGCCGGTCGCCGACGAAGAGATTTACGAAGTGATCCGCCGCCGGCTGTTCGACAACATGGGAACGGCTGCCGAAGCGGCAGTATCGAAATACCTGGAGCTGTACCAGCAGTACGCAGCCGAACTGCCGCAACACGCCGGCAAAAGCGCCTATCGGCAGAAAATGCTGAAATCGTACCCTTTCCACCCCGAACTGATTGACGCGTTCCGCATCCGTTGGGCCAGCCACCACGATTTCCAGCGCACCCGCGGCGTGCTGCGCCTGCTGGCGGCCATTGTCAGCGACCTGTGGAAACGCCAGCAGTCTTTGCCCGGCGGCAACCTGCTCATCCACAGCGCCGACGTGAATTTTGCCAACCTCGACGCGCTCAGCGGCCAGCTCAAGAAACTCTACGGCAACGGCTACGATGCCGTCATCAGCGCCGACGTGGCGGGCTCCTCGTCCAACGCCTTTAAAATTGACCAGAACAAAAAAGAATTCGGGCAGTGGTACCTCACCCAGGGCGTGGCCGCCACCATCCTGCTCAACTCCTTCGGCAGCGACGGCCCCAACAAAGGTCTGGGCGTGCCGGAGATCAAACTCAACGTGCTGCGCCCAGAAGGTTTCAACCACAACAGCGTAAACAGCGCCCTCGACGAGTTGGAAAGCAACGCCTACTACCTCTACTATGCCCAGGCCGGCGGCGCGGGCAAACGCTATTGGTTCCACACCAAGCCCAACATCAACATCCTGATCAACCAGGCCAAAAACGACATCCGTCCCGACGAGATCGAGGCCGAGATACTGAAACGCCTCAACCAATCCACCAACAACCTGGCCCTGTTCGGCAAAGCCCTGGTGAACCCTTCCGAGGATATTCCCGAGCAGCAAAAACCCACGCTGATCATCCTCAGCCCGAAATACACGGCCAGTGCAGAACAGGTCAACGGCGCTACTCGTGTCCTGATAGAAAAACTGGCCACCCAAAAAGGCAACAGCCAGCGCATCTACCGCAATACTTTGTTGTTCCTCGTTTTTTCAGAACTCGGTACAGGCAAACTCCAGTCCGACGTGCGCGATTTCCTGGCCTGCCAGAAGATCGGCCAGGAATACGGCACGCAGCTCGAACGCGAACAAAAAGACGAGATCAGCAAGCGCCTGAACGAGGCCTCGCGGCAGGCCGACACTGCGCTGGTGGTGGCCTGCTCCATCGTGGTCAAGCACACCGCGAAAAACGGCCTGCAAATTCTGGCGCTCAAACAGTTCCGCGACAATCTGGATGCCCAGATCAACCACCAGCTCGTCTCTGCGCTGAAAGAGGAAGAATGGTTGCTCGAATCGGTGGGCTACAACACCCTGCGCCAGCACAATTTGCTGCCCACGCCGGAGCAGCCCCTGAAAGCCCGCGACGTGTACGAGGCCTTTCTGCGTTTCGACGACAAGCCCATGATTAGCGGCCCGCAGGCCGTGCAGGTCAGTTTGTTGCGCTATTGCCAGGAGAACCATTTCTGCATCGCTTCGGGCGATGGCGTCAGCTTTACCAGATTTTACCTCGGCGAACCGGCGCCTTCTTTCGACGTGACGGACGCCATCTACTGGCTGACCGACCCATCCTTAAAACCGGCGCCGGTTGAGCCGCTCACCGACACGGCCTATCCGAAAACCACCGCGACCGGCTCGAGCACTGTATCCGAACCTGTTGGAGAAGCCGCGACCGCTGCCGCGCGTCGCCTGCAAAGCCTGATTGTTTCTGGTAAAGTGCCCCTGGAACGCTACCATGAGCTGTTCAACTACTTCATCACGCCCTTCGCCATGAACGGCAACCGGATCGAGATTGAAGTGAGCTTTAAAATCCACAGCACCGGCGGCAGCCCTCTCGACGAATCGAAATCGATTGTGAAAAACGCGAAGGAAGCAGCAGGGCAATTGGGTTTGAACGTCAATACGGAGGAACAGACTTAATTGCTTTCCACCCTGACGCTCGCATCAACCAAGCGAAACATCTCCTTCCAGTAGTATTTCATTTCTCCTGTCTGTGTTTTAGCGATCAATTCGCCGGGAAACCACAGATAAACGCGGGCATTGGTCATTTGTCCTTGCCGGATACCGTATTGTTGCTGGACCCACATCCAGTCGTGCTGTGCAGCGGCCTCTGCATCATTTTTATCTTTCAAGGGGCTGAGCTGATAATCGCGAGGGGCAGCCTGCGAGTGCACCATGTCGCTCAGGTAGAGGATTGTTTTCGGAGCCGCTGCTGATGCATTTTTAAAAAAATCAGCTACGGCTGCCAGGGTGCCGAGCAGGTCGGTCTCGAGAGTAGCCGTGTTATTTGAGGTGGCAAGTACCTGGGCTTCTACTTCGTCGAGTACGGACTGGCGTAAGTTTCGAAGTTTTTGTGTGTACAGCGTGGTATCCTGTGTGAATTCGATCGACTTCTTACCGCATTCGCAGGGCAGTTCTTCTGCAAATTGCGCTGAAAATACCTTGGCGGCATCGATCGTCCCTCCGTGGATTAAGCGAATCTCGACCCGGTCACCAGCCTGCCGGATCGTTGTGTCCAGCATCGTCTCGAGGTTTTCCTTGATTTGTGACAAATAGGCTGGCGAAGAAAGTTCCGCACTTTTTGACTTATCAATAAAAATGAGCGTGTTTCGGTTGACAGCCTGGATAACCGGACATTCACAGCAGCCCGAAAAAAGAAAAAGCAGGAAAAACAGCGCTGGCCAGTATTTAATCGTCTTCTCCATTTAATTGGTATTTGTTTCGTTGATGGTTGTATTCAATGATTTGGCGGATTTGTTGATGCAAATAACCCGAGGATATGTCAGATTCTCCCCCTGTTTCTGGCTCCTTTGTTGTTTCGGGGTTGTTTCTTACGCCCGATGGACGGGGCGATCTGCGAAGCGAGCCAAGTTGATGTGGATGAATGACGATCCGGTCGCCCAGTTCGCATATTTTTCCCCTCTCGTAAGCTTCGTTGTAAAAGGCGATGTCGGCGCCGATATCGTGTTCGGTAATTTTTTTGAGCAGGGTTTTAGACAATAACGTGAGTTTTTCAAGGGCCTGTTCCAGTGTGGCGATGTCCGGCAGCAATTTCAATGCATTGGCCGCCTGATCGCGTTGGATAAGCGCGGCTTTAGAGCGTTCTGACAGATTGGCAATATCCTCTTTTAATTGTTGGAGTATCAGGTGAGTTTGCTTGGCTGCCTTTTTCAGGCGTTGTTTTTTTCTCAGCGTATCCGCCGCGGGGAAGGCAATGCTCAAACAAATGGCCGCTGCCACGGCAAACAGGATATTGGATAGTACAAAAATCCAGTACAGCGCCTGGTTTGTTCCCCGATTGAGGCCAATGTCAATCAGTTGTTTTTCGCTGCTTGCGACCTCATTCCGTAGGGCTTTTTTCCGCTCCTGATAATCGGCAGCAAGCGCCTGACCGTCCGGAGTGGTATTGGCGCCGGTGCGGACAAGCAATTTCTCTTTCCGTTCGAGCTCCGTGATATCGACTCGTTTTGCCCGTATCTGACCTTCGATAAAGGACATCTGGAGATCGGTTCGCAGGTATTCTTCCCGGTAATAGCCCATCAGTCCCAGCACCAGTAGAGCAATGCCGGAAACGCAGCTCAACAACCAGTGCTTCCGGCTTGATTCGCCTCGGAGATAAGGCTTTTCAAACAACCGGTCGATAGTGGGTTTGATGACAAAGGTGATGCCCGACATGGCAAGCGCCAGCGTAATGGCGCCGAATGCCTGCATTTTTAATCCATTGAGCAGGACGTCGTAGGTAACATACCAGTCTGAGCCGACAAATACTACGCCCATGAGCAGAAATAAACTTACGTTGGCCCAATTGTATTCAGGTTTAATGCGATCAGCTTGATTTTCTGCATCTTCGACCTGGTGTTGTGTCGAAGCAATATCAAATTCTATTCGTTCTTTTTGTTCGATGTTTGCCTGCAATTCCCAGACATTCGCAGAAACGACGTTCTGGAGTTCCAGCCGTCGTTTTTTCGTTTCTTCGAGTTCTTTCCTTTGGGTCTCTATTTCCTGCAGGGTGATGCCGAGCTCCTTTTTGGAAAGGTCCTTGTGGCCCAAATGAAAAATAAAGAGTTCAAAGGCTTCTTTGGGTATTTTCAAAATCCCGTTGACAAAACCGTGGTCGTATACGTCATAATAAACGGTATAGGTTTTGCGCGCTTTTTCCTGAGCGTTGGATGCTGAATCCTGCACGCCGTTGGCAGGAGCGGTGGTATTTTCTTCCTGGTTCATGGTTTGAAGACGGGTTTAATGCCGGCGGGCGAGTATTCTCGCAGTCTGGCGGTTGCTCATTGATTTTCGGGCCGCGCGAGCCAGTTCATATTCGCTTAGAAACAAGGCAACGTGCGTCTCACCTTGCGCTTCCAAAACCGAAAGGCTTTTTTCCAACTCCATCAGCAACTGCTCCGTTGTTTTCCGGAGGTCAATCGTTTCCTGAATTTTGCTTTTCAATTCGGCGATTTTATCCTGAATATCCCTTATTTTTTCTTTTTGAAGCCTTCTAAGGCGGCGATTGGCAGTCAACTCGGCAAACTCCAGTTTGAGTTTAATCAGCACATTCAGCAGTCCTTTGCCCGCGAAAATAAAAAGCGATAGAATCAGCAGGAAAAACACCAGCACCTCACCAGTAGGTCGCGCATTGTACCCCCGGAATACAACATATGCGGCGGCAATCAGAGGGATCACCATCTCCTCTGTATAAACTTTCCATCCCTCTCTTTTCAAATGATGCTCTTCCTTTTCTTCATTTTCGGGGCTGTATACAAGCGCCCAACGATTGAAGAGGCTAAAAGCCCCGAAAAGGTAAACAGCCGTGGTTGTAACTTCAGGGTAAGCGACTCCTCCCGTTTTGAGCCAGTCATAAATGATCCAATAGTTCAAAATCAACATGCCCGTATAAGCCAGAAATCCTGTTAAATAACGCCAGAAATCGTGTGGACGAAATTTGAACTGCTGGCGCAATTGCTCTATTTTATCATAATAACCCTCGATTTGGCCCTCCATCGAAGTTATTTCAGCATTCAGGCGTTGCAACTCATTGCGTTTACCAGCAATGGATGTTTTGACCAGCTGAGTTTGTTCGTGAAAGTATTGCCTGATGGTCCGGATCTTTTCTTCCGGATATTCGTTGCTATCCGAAAGGCCGTAATACACGCCTTCGTCACGGAGCTTATTTTTATCAACTATCCAGTCGAAGTTTGACATTTGGTTATTGGGAGAAGGCATCCCAATTCCTTCGTTTGTCGTAGTGGAAGTTTCCATCGGCTACAACAATTTGTACGCTATTTCTGGCTGCAGAATGCGGTAGTTATAAAAAACGGGGAACGAAGGCAAGATGATTATGAGTTTTACCACTAACCAAAATAATGCCAGCTGCTACCGCAGATAGGGTACCTGTTTGAGTTTTTATCAATTTTTTCTGATAACAATATATTTTCATCCAAGAAACTGTGCGGCTATGTTTCCAATCAAGTTGCCTCCAACCGGACTAACTCCTGCAATTCCCTACCCTTCAACTCGCTCACTCATTTTTCGCAATCTTTTATTAGCATACCTTTTTCCAAGCGGCAGACGGTTAGAAAAATCAATATTGTTCAACGAATGCAACCAATATTGGCCCCACAGATGCTAACGTATGATTGGCGGAACACTTAGTATTTTTATCCATGCAACCCAAAGTCAAAATCTGCTGTATTTCCTCTCCTGCCGAGGCCCAAATGGCCATTCGGGCCGGCGCATCGGCCCTGGGCCTGGTTGCCGAAATGCCCAGCGGCCCCGGCGTCATCTCCGACGAAATGATCCGCGCCATTGCCCGTTCGGTACCACCGCCCGTCGCCACTTTCCTGCTCACCAGCCGCACCGATGCGACCGGGATCGCTGCGCATCAGCAAGCCACGGGCGCCAACACCGTGCAAATCGTGGACGCCCTCACTGCGGGCAGCTACGCGGAGCTGCGTACTGCGCTGCCCGGCATCGCCCTGGTGCAGGTGGTGCATGTGATCGACGAAGCCAGTATTGATGAAGCCCTGGCCATTGCGCCGCAGGTAGATGCCCTGCTGCTCGACTCCGGCAACCCCAATCTGGCGGTGAAAGAACTCGGCGGCACGGGGCGTGTGCACAACTGGGCCATCAGCCGGCGAATTGTGGAGCAATCGGGCGTGCCCGTGTTTCTGGCCGGCGGCTTGCGCCCCGACAACGTGCAGGCTGCCGTGGAAGCCGTGCAACCCTGGGGGCTCGACCTGTGCAGCGGCGTGCGCACCGAAGGGCGCCTCGACGAGCAAAAACTGGCCGCGTTTTTCGCCGCGCTCGCCGCTTTATAGCATGATTTTATGAGTGCACGCCGACGATGAGATAAGCGAGAAATTCCAGCAGGATGAACACGATGGTTGCGGCAAAATACTGGATGGAGCGGCGCACGTCCCGGAACTTTGCATTGGCCAGCCGGGCATTGATATAAATCTGGTGAGAAAGGTCGTCTCGAATGCCGCTTTCTGTGTCCAGTTCATCATGTAATGCGCGGTAGTAGTGTTCTGCATCTTTGAAATCGTTGACGATAGACCCGAAAAACAGGTAAGACACATTTTTTTGCGGAATGATACGCGGATGAATGCTGCGGAAAGAATGGTAAATGGACAACATCAACAAAGCGCCCGGCATCAGGATCATGGCTGACAACAACCAGGGATTCAGGGTGGATTGCAGGATGACCTGGGTATTGGAGAATGCAAGGGTGATCAAAATGCCGCAAATGGAAAGGACGGCGGTCGCTTTGGCATCGGCATACCGGTTCATTTCCTGGTTGATGTAGAGTATCCTCCAGTAATTTTCGGTTTTGTTGTCCATGATTATTTATACAACTTGAAGTTTGGCAAATTTCAGCACGATCCGCCGCTCGGGCAGTTCATCGCCCTGAAACTGAATGGTCGCAACTTTATTGTCGCGGGGGCCTTCCACGCTGGTGACGCGGCCTTGCCCGAATTTGAGGTGCAACACCGTCGCCCCCGGCACGATCGCTTCGGGCGGCGATGCTTTGAAACCGCCCGGATCGACCGCAGGCGCCTGAGCCGGCCGGGCTTGGGCGCGCATACGGGGCGAGGCAAAATTGCCGCTGAGGCTGGCTCGCCCCGACTGGACGGGCGCCTGTGCCTGCGGCTGTGGCCGGCCAATGCCGATGCCGCCGAGCAATTCGTAGTGCTGGGTATCGACCTCTTCCAAAAAACGCGACGGCTCGCTTACCCTGATTTGCCCGAAACGATAGCGGTTTTGCGCATAGCTCATGGTCAGGAACTCCTTGGCGCGTGTGATGGCCACGTAAAAAAGGCGACGCTCCTCGTCGAGGCCGTTGGGATCTTCCATCGCCATAAAAGACGGAAACAGGTTTTCTTCCAGGCCGGTGATAAACACGCTGTTGAATTCCAGCCCTTTGGCCGCGTGGGTGCTCATCAGGGTGATGAAATCGCGTTCGCCGGTGTTTTCGTCGGCGTCGGTCAGCAGGGTGATCGTCTGGAGATAGGCTGCCAGCGAGCGGTCGTGGCTGCGGTCCACCAGGGTGGGGTCGTTGAAGTCGTCTTCGAGCAAGGTCGGGTTGTCGGCAAATTCCGACACGGCATCGAGCACGGCATTGACGTTTTCCAGGCGGCCGATACCTTCGGTGCTGGTGTCGCTTTTGAGTGAGTCGAGCAAGCCCGAGCGTTTGAGGATGTCGGCGGCCAGCCGGTAGGCATTGTCGGTGACGATGCGCCCGCGCCATTCTTCCACCATGTTGCGGAACACGGCCAGCGATTTTCGTGCGCGGTCGGTCACATCCAGGTCGGGCAGCAGCATGGCCTCCCAGACGGGGAGCCCTTTGATGCTGGCCAGGCTGGTCAGTTTGTCCACCGTCGCGTCGCTGATGCCGCGGGCCGGCACATTGATGACGCGGCGCAGGGCTTCTTCGTCGTTGGGGTTGACGGCCAGGCGGAGGTAGGCCACGAAATCCTTGACTTCCTTGCGCTGGTAGAACGAAGTGCCGCCGAATACCCGGTAGGGCACGTTCAGCCGGCGGAGGTGTTCCTCGAATTTGCGGCTTTGCGCGTTGGTGCGGTACAGGATGGCGATTTCGGAGTTGGGCAGGTGGTAGCGGTTTTTTTGCTCCAGGATGAGGTCGGCTACGCGGCGGGCTTCTTCGTCGTCGGTCATGCAGCGCACCAGTTTGATTTTCTGGCGGCTCTCCTTGTCGGTCCAGATCGTTTTTTGCAGTTGTTTTCGGTTAAACGAGATCACCTCGTTTGCAGCTGAAACGATGTGGTGGGTCGAGCGGTAGTTTTGTTCGAGTTTGAAAACCTTGAGGTTGGGGTAGTCTTTTTCAAAATCGAGGATATTGTCGATCGTGGCGCCCCGGAAGGCGTAGATGCTCTGGGCGTCGTCGCCGACGACAAACACGTTTTCCGGGCTGCCTTCATATTTCAGCAGGCGGCGCAGGATGGCATACTGCAGGAAGTTGGTGTCCTGAAACTCATCGACGTGGATGTAGCGGAATTTGCGCCGGTATTTGTCCACCACGTTGTCGGGGTTGTCGCGAAAAAGCCGGTACAATTGAAACAACAAATCGTCGAAATCCATGGCGCCGGCGCGCTGGCAGCGGGCGAGGTATTTTTCATACACCTCCACGAGATAGGGCCGTCTGGCCTGACGGTCCTGTTGCATCATTTCTTCGTTGTCGCGGTAGGCTTTGGGTGAAAGCAGGTTGCTTTTGGCAATGGAAATGCGCGAGCGGATGGCCGAGGCGTTGTAGGCGTTCGGGTCGAGGTTCATCTCCTTGATGATGGCGCGCAACAGGCTGGTCGTATCGTCGGTGTCGTAAATGGAAAAGCTGCCCGGAAAGCCGATTTTCGACGCTTCTGCGCGCAAAATTCGGGCAAAAATAGCGTGAAACGTGCCGGCCCACACCGACTGTACCTTGGGGCCGACTACTTTTTCGATGCGTTCTTTCATTTCCCGCGCGGCCTTGTTGGTAAAGGTCAGGGTCAGGATTTCCCAGGGCGCAACGCCTTGCTCCAGCAGGTGGGCAATGCGGTAGGTGAGCACGCGGGTTTTGCCCGAACCCGGGCCGGCGATCACCAGCACGGGGCCTTCGGTGGCCGTCACTGCAGCGCGTTGTACGGGGTTGAGTTCGTCGAGATAGTGCATGGCCTGGCAGCTTTGGGCAAAAGTAGGATTTTAAACAGTGCCGGGTGAAATTAAACGAAATGTTTTATGTTGTCAATTTGGCCGCACGGATTTTCCCCGAATTCTACCTTTGCATTTCAAACCCGTTTTTATGCCGACGATCATTCAGCAATACGCCCGCCTGCTCACCCATTACTGCCTGCAGGTCAAACCCGGCGACAAGGTATTGCTCAGCAGCACTTTTCTGGCCGAACCCCTGTTGCGCGAAGTGTATCGCGAATGCCTCGATGCGGGCGCCGCGCTGGTCGAGTTCGACTGGGCTTTTCCGGAAAAGGAAAAAATATTCCTCGAGCACGCCAGCGAAGAGGCGCTGCGCACGCCGCCGACGGTTTTTCCGCTGGCGATGGAGCAGTTCGATTGCTACCTCAACGTCAGGGCGCCCTATAATTTGCGCGAGAACGCCGGCGTCGATCCCGAGCGCGCCAAACTTCGGCAGGAAACGATGGCGCCGTCCAACAAGGCATATTTTGCCCGCACCGCCGACCGCCGCCTGCGCCGCAACCTGTGCCAGTTTCCTACGGAGGCTTCGGCCCGCGAGGCGGGCATGAGCCTGGAAGAATACGAGCGTTTCGTCTTTTCTGCCTGCAAACTCTACGAAGAAGACCCCATCGCCGGCTGGCTCAATGTGCGCGCCGAACAGCAGCGCATCGTCGATCACCTCAACGCCTGCTCCACCGTGCGCTACGTGACCCAGGGTACCGACCTCACGTTCTCTACCGCCGGCCGTACCTGGATCAATTCCGACGGCCAGACCAACATGCCTTCGGGCGAGGTGTACACCAGTCCGGTCGAAAACGCTGTGAACGGAACGGTACATTTTTCCCTGCCCTGCCTCTATCAGGGCAACGAGGTAAACGGCGTAACCCTCTGGGTAAAAGACGGTTATATTGAAAAATGGGAGGCTGCCCAGGGCCAGGATTTTCTCGACTATATTTTTTCCCTTCCAGGCACGCGCCGCTTCGGCGAGGCGGCAATCGGCACCAACTACGGCATCAACCGGATGACCAAAAACATCCTGTTCGATGAAAAGATCGGGGGCACGGTGCACCTGGCCATCGGGCAAAGCTACCTGCAAACCGGCGGCAAAAACGAATCGCCCGTGCACTGGGACATGATTACGGACATGACGCAGGGCGGCGAAATCTGGGCGGACGGGGAGCTGATTTATCGGGACGGGAAGTTTTTGTAGCGCCACACACTCAAGCTTGCCTCAAATCATAGAGTCACCTTTCCCGAACAAGACGCCGGGAAAGGTGACTGCCATGTTTATAGGGGCGACCATCCGCCGCCGCGTTGAAGGCTGGCGTTACTTTTTCTTGATCGTGCAGCCCACGGCCCGTGTGAAGTCGGGCGTCGGTTTTTGTCCGCGCAACACGGCCGTGGCGGCATCGTCCACGTAGTGTTTTTTCACGGCTTCGGGCGTTTCCGGATTGTCGTCGATGGCGCCGATGTAGCGCACGATGCGGTCTTTATCGAGCACAAAAACATGCGGCGTGCGGGTAGCGCCGAATTTGGGATAGACCGTTTGTTTTTCATCGAAGACGTAGGCGTAAGGATATTTTTTATCCTTGGCGCGTTTCTGCATGGCGGCATAGCTGTCGTCCGGCACGATGTCGGGGTCGTTCGGATTGATGGCGATTACCGGCATACCCAGCGGCGCAAATTTGCGGTGGAGGTCGGCAATTCGTTTTTCGTACAACTGTGCGTAGGGGCAGTGGTTGCAGGTGAAGACGATAATGAAGCCCTTGGCATCTTTGTAGCTGGACAAAGAGACCATTTTGCCGTCAGTATCCTTCAGGGTGAAGTCTTCGGCTTTTTCACCGATGATGTAGTTTTGGGCGTGGCGGGAGGCCCCGAACAACAAGGCCAGACCCATGAGAAGAGCAACCGAGAGGGGGTACAATCTTTTCATGATGAAAGATTTAAGAATTAAGCGGGAAATCAGATTAAAACAAATTCAGGCAGATGTGAGGCATCTGCTAAAAGCGAGATTATACACGGGATTATCGCCGCGCAGGGCGCGGGCAAATACGAATGAACGGCTGGATAAACATTTCCAGCTCCTGAAAATCCTTGAAATACGTGGGGTGAAAACCGCGCTTGCTGCCTTGTACGACCAGTGTGGCCGGAATGGCGCCATCCCACAGCGAATCGACGCGGGGTATCCAGCTGTCCATGTCGGGATCGGCGAGCAGGCCTATTTCAGGCGACAGGCAGTTGTTTTGCAAAAAGGGAATGAGTCTTTTGTCCTTTTGACTTTTGAAATCGAGGCTGACGAGAATCACTTTCAATCCGAAAGGAGAATACCGGCGGTGAAGTTCTTCGAAAATGGGGAGTTCTTCCACGCAGGGGCCGCACCAGGTAGCCCAAAAGTTGATCACCAAAGTCGTATCGCCGGCCTGTCGTATGCGGGCTTCAAGTTGAGCGATACTGTCGTACACGATAACGTTTTGTGCAGTGCCCCGGGCAGGCATGCAACAATACAGCAACAACGAAAGCAGGAATAACCGAGGATTAAGGCGCATGAGTCACAAGTAAGGGAAAAATGCCATGCAAGAAACGGAGAAATTGCGATTGCCCGTTAGGTTTCCCCCTGTTTTTCCGACGAACGGTGTTAAGGTCAAAAAACAAGCCCGTTGGAAGTAGGCTTCCAACGGGCTTGTAAATTTATAAAACATTGATTATCAGGCTTCGCTGACTTCTTCCACCCGTGAGATCGAATGGTCGACCAGGATGCGGCCGCAGTGTTCGCAGGCGATAATTTTTTTGTGCAGGCCGATCTCCAGTTGCACCTGGGGCGGTACGTTGTTGAAGCAGCCGCCGCAGGCGTTGCGTTCGACAGTTACCACGGCCAGGCCGTTGCGGTAGGTCTTGCGGGTTTTGTCGTAGGCGCGCAGCAGGCGTTCCTCAATGCCCTGGCGTGCTTTTTCGCTTTGGGTGCGCAGGCGGTTTTCTTCTGCTTCCGTTTTTTCAATGATGCCCTGAAGTTCCACCTTTTTGCCTTCCAGGTCTTTTTGCTTGGCGTCGAATTTGGCTTCGGCTACTGCCAGGCTTTCCTTGCGGGTATCGAGCTGAACTTTGGCTTCGCGCACTTTCTTCTCGGCCAGCTGGATATCGAGCTTGGCCAGTTCGATTTCTTTCTGAAGCGCTTCGTATTCGCGGTTGTTTTTTACCTCGTCGAGCTGCTTCTGGTAGCGCTTGATGTTGGCCTCGGCTTCTTTTGCGTTGGCTTGAATGCGGGCAATATCCTGCTCGGCCTCTTTTACGTTGGCCTTCAGTTTTTTAATGCGGGTATCCAAGCCGGCAATTTCGTCTTCCAGGTCGGCTACCTCCATGGGCAGCTCGCCTTTAAGGATTTGGATTTCATCGAGTTGGGAATCAATTTGTTGCAGATCCCACATTTTTTGCAGTTTTTCTACAACAGACGTTTCGACGGCCATGCGTATGGGTTGATTGAATTACGGGTGATGAAATAGGGTGACGGTAGCGACCGGGGCGGAAAATTTTTGGGAAGAAAGCGGAAATTCAAAAGGCTTAAAACAAATAATGTACGGGGTTGGTTGTCGTTTCCGTCAAATGGAGCGCAAAATTAGGGAATTTTTCGCGAATCAAGTTAAAAAGAAGTTCTATCGTAAACTGTTCGCTTTCAAAGTGGCCGATATCGGCGATCACCAGCCGCTCCTCGGCATCGAAAAATTCGTGGTATTTGAAATCGGCACTCACAAATACGTCGGCGCCGGCCCGAAGCGCGTCGGCAACCAGAAAACTGCCGGCGCCGCCGCACACAGCAACGCGCTGCACGGACCGGCCCCTGAGGGCGGTATGGCGTACGCAGGCGGTCTGCATGGTTTGCCGCAGGTGTTGCAAAAACACGGCCTCCGGCACGGGCTGCGCCAGCTCGCCGATCAGCCCCGCCCCTATTTCGGGTGTTCCGGGTTTCGGCGCCAGGATGCGGGTGTTGAGCAGGCCGATTTTCTCGGCTATTTTTTCGTTTACCCCGTGCCGGTACACATTGTCGAGGTTAGTGTGAATCGCGTACAGCGCTACGTCGTGGCGCAACGCACTGATGACCGTGCGCTCCACGTAGTTGCTCCCGTTGAAGCGTTTAAGCCCCCTGAACACGATGGGATGGTGAGCCACCACCAGATTGCAGTTTTTTCGGACGGCTTCCTCGACCACCGCTTCCGTGCTGTCGAGGCAGCATAATACCCCGCTTAAAGGCGTATCGGGGTGGCCAGTAATGAGCCCTGCATTGTCATACGACTCCTGCAGATGCGGCGGAGCGATTTGCTCGAGAACCTGAACGACGTCTTTGATTGTCATCTTTTACCAACAGAATTGACGTTTAAACCGCCGGAATGCCCGTTTGAGGGTTAAATTTGCCGGCTACACTATCTTTTGCCCTGCGCCCGGTGTAACTTTGTGCCGCGGCTTCGGTCAAAGAAGAACGCAAAAATGGCCCATTGGAGCCGCATTTTTCCACGATAAAATTTACATCAATCATGACTGCAATGCTTTTGTTCTTGGGCAACCTCGGCACGACGGAACTGGTTCTCATTTTCCTCGTTGTGCTGCTGTTGTTCGGCGGCAATAAAATTCCCGAACTGATGCGCGGCCTCGGCAAGGGCATCCGGGAATTCAACAATGCCAAGAATGCGGTGGAAGACGAAATCCGCCAGGGAATGCGCGAAGCGGAGAAAAAACCGCTCGAGAAATAATTTTTCCCTCCCGGGCCGCGGCCCCTTCGTTTGCTTTCAACGTAAACGGACAGACAGCAAATTATTGAAAAGCCGGCTGAACGCTACCCGTTCAGCCGGCTTTTTTTAAACCATCACGCCAGGTTGCGCTGACTGTCGAGTTTGAGCAACACGCCGATCATGAGCGTAAAACCGATGAGCGACGAACCGCCATAGCTCACAAATGGCAGCGGGATGCCGATGATCGGAAAAACCCCCATCGTCATGCCCACATTCACCAGAAAGTGCACGAAAAGGATGCCCGCAATACCGTAGGCATAGATCCTTGAAAAATGCGAGCGCTGGCGCTCGGCGATGACCGTAATACGCCACAAAAGCCAGGTGAACAAAAAGATGAGGCCGAATATGCCGACAAACCCCTGCTCCTCGCCAATGGTGCAAAAAATAAAGTCGGTGCTTTGCTCGGGCACGTATTTGCCTTTGGTCATGTTGCCGTCGAGGAAGCCTTTCCCCATCAAACCGCCCGACCCGATGGCCATTTTGGAGTGCAGCAGGTTGTAGGCGGAGCCGCGCGTATCGGTCACCTGCGAAGGCTTCAGCCAGATGGTGATGCGCTGTTGCTGGTGCGGAGCGAGCAGGTTGTAGGCAAAGTTGGCGGAATAGACCAGACCGGCCGAGAGGACCAGAACAACCACGCCCATTTGAAGACTTTGTTGAATAAGGCTGTTTTTTCGCCAGTAATTGAGTATAAAAGCCGGGATAAACAACAACAGCGGAGGCGCTACGACCCCCCATTTCAGCATGGGAAAGTCTTGTGCCGACCAGCCGATCTGTCCGAGCATCCAAACGGCGGCATCGTACCACCAGTTGGTCAGTGCAGCCACGGCGACAAGGCCCCACCACCAGTACCGGCCATCCTTGAACCGGCCGATCAGCCAGGCGCAGGCCACCAGAATCAGGAATGCAATGATACTTTCGGGGGCATACAAGAGGCCGAGCAATACCAGCGCGATCGTTGTGAAGCCCACCGCATACCAGCGGCCAGGCAGGCCCTCGCGGTACAACACCATGACGAAAGAGAAAAAAACCAGCGCCGAGCCGGTGTCTTTTTCCAGCAGAATGATCAGCACGGGGATCAGGAAAATGGAAAAGGCGATCAGGCGGCTCTTCCATTCGCGCAGATTGACGCCGGTGGAACTCAGGTAGCCGGCCATTGCCAGGCTGGTGCCAAACTTGGCAATTTCGGACGGCTGAAAGGAAAATCCGCCGAGCTGGTACCAGGCATTGGCGCCGTTGACCTCGCGCCCGACGAAAATAGGGCCTATCAGCAAGACCAGCGAAAGCGCGTAGAGCACCAGCGCGAAGGTGCGCCAGAATGCCCAGTCGATAAGAAAAATAAAAAACAACAACCCGGCGCAGACGATGATGAAAAACAATTGCTTGCCGGGGTCATAGGTCAGGTTGAACACGCCGTTGTCTTGCACCGCGTCGTAATTGACGGCGAAGATCATCAGCCAGCCCGTCGCAACCAGCACGATGTACAACCACATCGTTTGCCGGTCGATATTGCTCAGAGAAATCGGTGTCGGTTTGGACGAACTCATTACAAGGGGGCCGCCACAAGCCGGGCGCCCGTTCGGGTCAGTGTTGGGTTAAAAAATCGCGCGGGTGAATATGGTCGTCCTTGGCCGGGTAAGCGCCCGGATAGGAGTCTTTCAGCGTTTCGGCCATAAATGCCAGGGCTTCGGCCCGGCTGCGGAAAGCGCCCACCCGCAGCTTGTAGTAGGGGCGCTCGTGCACCCAGTCGGCGGGCACTTCGGGGAACAACAGCCGAAACCTCGACTTTGCCTCTTCAACCTTGGGCCGGTCGGTGGTTGACATCAGTTGCACCCGCCAGCCCGATACTTCGGGCACGGCGCGATTGTTGCGCACCCAGCTCTCGAAGAGCTGGCCTGTCTCGGGGCTTTCATTGATCTGCACCTCCTGGGCCAGGCTTCGCGAAGCGGCGGCAAACAGGAAGAGCAGGAGGGGAAATGCGTATTTTTTCATTGCATCGGTTTCGGCCGCATCCCTGCGGCCAGTGTTGGTTTATTTGGCGCCAACGAGGGCCAGTGAAGCGGAGGTGCCGAGCCGGTCGGCGCCGGCAGCGATCATCGCTTCGGCGTCTTTCAGGGTTCGGATGCCGCCAGCCGCCTTGATGCGCATGCCTGGCAGGGAAAGACCTTTGAGGAATTTCACCATTTCCACGGTTGCCGGAAAACCGTTGAAGCCAGTGCCGGTTTTGAGAAAGGCGACTTTCATCTCGCTGGCCATTTGGCCGATGCGTGTCATTTCCTCGGCATTGAGCAGGCCGCATTCGAGGATCAGTTTGAGGGTACGCCCCCGCATGTGGGTAGCGCGGGCAAGCCCGTCGATGTCGTGCTCCACGTGGTTCCAATTGCCGCTTTTGACGGCGGCAATATTGATCACGGCATCGATATCGTCGGCGCCTTCGTCGGTTGCCCGGCGAATTTCCTCGCTTTTGGCCGCGATAGCGTTGTAACCCATCGGGAAACCCACGACCGTCGCCAGGCGTGGCGCCTTGCCTTCTCCGAGAAAACGCCGGGCATCGCGCACGAAAAACGGCGGTATGCAAACCGCGGCAAATTCATGCTGCAAGGCTTCCTCGCACACACGACGTACTTCGTTGAGGGTGCAATCCGGTTTTAAAATGGTATGTTCAAGATACGACGCTATCGATGACATAGCACAAAAACTTTGGTCGGGGGGAGGCAGCACAAAAGTAAGCGCATGTTCCGGATTTTTCCGACGTGCAACCGTCGCGGAAAATTCCTGTCGCTCCTAAAAAAACGAAGCCTTCCCTCAGACCGGCCGGACGGGGAAGACTCCAGTGCTTTCATTTGATTCTCAGGACAAAAGTAACATTCCAACTACATCTTTATGTATATTAACATTTTTGCCCAAAAATATTTTACCCTCGGGGCCGGGCATTTTTTTTCGCGGGTTTAAAGTAAAATCGCCGCTGGTTCGTCTGTTTACAGCAAACACGAAACCATGTCTGTCCTCATGGCCGAACAAACCATCGCCGGAGCGGTGCGCGATTACGGCAAACGCCTCTTCCGATTTATTCGGGGCCGGGTGTCGTCCGACGCCGATGCCGAGGATCTTCTACAGGAGGTCTGGTATCAATTCAGTCGCGTACTGAGTGTCGAACCCATCGAGCAGGTGGGCGCCTGGCTGTTTCGCGTGGCCCGCAACAAGGTGACCGACCGCTACCGCCGAACCAGCACCGATTCGCTCGACGCACTGGTATATGAAGACGAAGACGGGGTGCTCGATTTTCGCGACATCCTGCTCACCGAACCGAGTACGCCCGAATCGCAATACCTGCGCGAGCTGTTCTGGGAGGAATTGTTCGCCGCACTCGACGAATTGCCCGAAGCGCAACGCAATGTGTTTGTCTGGAACGAACTGGAAGATGAAACCTTCCAGCAGATTGCCGACCGTACGGGCGAGAATATCAAGACTTTGATTTCGCGAAAACGCTATGCCGTGCAGCACCTGCGTGAAAGGCTCGGCGCATTTTACCGCGAATTTTTATCCTGAAAACGAACAAACCATGCACAACGAACCTCGTTTTTCCGGTATTCGCCGCCGCTGGCGGCCCCGCTACCTGCTCTATGCGCTGCTGGCGCTGGGCGTTTTTCTGGCGATGGGCTGGCTGGTGCAGTGGCTCTGGAACGCCATTTTGCCACAAGTGAGCGCCATAGGTCCGCTCCGCTACTGGCAGGCACTGGGCCTGCTCTTGCTTTCCCGCATCCTTTTCGGGGGCTGGCGCGGCCGGCGCGCTTACCGGGGAGGCCCGCACTGGCACGGCAAATGGCAGCACATGAGCGAAGAGGACCGCGAACGTTTTCGCGCAGCCTGGCGCGACCGCTGCCGCCGCCGCGACGGGTCGGACGACCACTAGCGTGACACCGCCCGGGCGGCCCCCCCCGAACACCCGTGAAAAACATTTTTTAAAAAAAAGCCAGACAGTTTGAAGTAATCCGCCCGCCGCTTCGTCTTCTGTTATATACGCGGCAAAGAGACCGCCGCTTGCTTACCCAGTACCTTGTAAATCAATAATTCATGAGACCGTTCAAATTTTTGTTCGGCGTGCTCTTCGCAGCCGCCGTGGCCATCGTTTTCCTTAAACTCCTGTTTTTCGCCTTTGCCGGCCTGATGATCGCCGGTTTGTTTTTCATGGGCGCTCGGGCGTTCCGTCATCGCCGGGGGCAATATCCGGCCGACTGGCGGCACTCCTACGCCTCCGCGATGCAGGCCTATGCCGGCGGCGACCAATACGGCGCAGCCGAACCGATCGATCCGCGCCAGGCGCGGCCCCAGGGCGAACCGCTTTCCGGCGTCCGCCAGATCGAAATTTTTTAAACACCCTTTTTTCACCACCCATTTTTTCAGCAATATGTGCTATCGCAATGCCCAATGGAGCGACGCCTGGCGCGGCGCCCATCACCACCACGGACCGAATTTTCATGAATGGAACCGCCAGCGCGGGCCTTTTGCCGGCCGAGGGCGGCAGACCGGGCCTCCTGCCAACGTCGAGGAAACGGCCGACAGCTACGAAATTTACCTCGTGGCGCCGGGCCGCCGCAAGGAGGACTTCCGTCTGAGCATCACCGACGACATCCTTACGATCGCCAGCGAACGTTCGGCAACCGACAACGAGCAGCGCTGGCTGCGCAACGAATACCGCATCGCGCCTTTCGAACGGCGTTTTCAGCTGACCAACAAGGTCGAAACCGAGCTCATCCGGGCGCATTACGAAGACGGCATCCTGCACATCAGTTTGCCCAAACGCCCCGAGTTTTCGGGGCCTGCCCAGGAGATCACCGTCGCGTGACCCGAATCCGGAAGTTTTGAAAACAAAAGAGGCCGTCCTGTTTCCGGGACGGCCTCGTGTTTTTTCGGGCGGGCAGCTTACTGTACCAGGCTGCCGCTGATGTAGTGTTCCAAAAAGTGAATATGTTCCTTTTGTTCGCGCATGATAGCCGACACGATATCGCTGATGCTCAGCATACCTACGACTTCGCCCTGACGGGTGACCACGGGAAGGTGGCGGAAATGCTTGTCGCTGAACAGCTGCATGCAGTCTTCAATACTCATATCGGGCGTTACGGTGAAAACGTTGGCCGTCATGACTTCGGTAACCGGGGTGCTTTTTGCTTTTCGCCCCTGAATAATGCCTTTGCGGGCATAGTCGCGTTCGGAAAAAATGCCGATCAACTGATCGCCGTCCATGACCATTACAGCGCCGATATTTTTGTTGGCCATCAGTTCAAGCGCGTCGATTACCATGTCTTGGGGTGAAACACTGTACACCATATTGGTCATTTTTCCCTGCAGTAACTTGTTTACGGTGAGCATAAGCAATGATTTTAGAAAAATTAAAAAACAAGATCGGACATTTGGTGCTATTCGTGTATGAATAGCTAAGTTGTGGTGAATTGGTGAAAATGCAAAATTAATAATCGTGATAATTTTTCCGGATGCGAGACTTTCCTTTCCCGTACCCGGCTGCCGGCTCGGCAGTAGCGGAAAGTTGAACTAAAGACACAGGCTGCGATGGAGAGGTTACACGTCGATCACATTACCGATTTTCGGGCAAAGCGCCTTACCATTGCAGAATAATTCGAACCTGTTACCAGCAAGGTATGCTCATGCGTTTTTCTTCTGTTCTTGCCCTGTCCGGTTTGTTGTGTTTGCCGGTTGTTTTGCCGGCGCAGATCAAATCACCGGAGGCTTATTACCCCCACAAGCCCGGCCAGCAATTTACCCGTCACGATCAGCTGACCGCTTATTTCGACTATCTCGCCGCTGCTGCCCCGCAAACCATGCGTGTGGAGCGTTATGGCACGACCAATGAGGACAGGCCGCTCATGGTGGCCTACTTTTCGTCGCCGGAAAACATCGCACGGCTCGAACAGATCCGCGTCAACAACCTGCGCCTGGCGGGCCTCGCAGATGGGCAGCCCGATATGAACAATCCTGTTGCCATCGTGTGGCTGAGCATGAGCGTGCATGGCAATGAACCTTCCGGCTCGGAGTGCAGCTCCGAACTGGCCTACCGCCTTGCCACACAATCGGACCCGCAAATCCGCGAGTGGCTTAAAAACACGGTGGTCATTCTCGATCCTTCGCTCAATCCCGACGGATACAGCCGCTATACCAACTGGTTTCGCAGCGTTTCGGGCAGCCGCCCCGATGTGACGCCCGACGCCCGCGAGCACCGCGAACCCTGGCCCGGCGGTCGTTCCAACCACTATTATTTCGACCTCAACCGCGACTGGGCCTGGGCTACTCAGGTGGAAAGCCGCCAGCGCATCGCGCTGTACCAGAAGTGGTTGCCGCAAATACACGCCGACCTGCACGAACAGTACGTGGACAATCCGTACTACTTCGCGCCGGCCGCCGAGCCCATGCACGATTACATCACCCCCTGGCAGCGCGATTTTCAGACCCAGATCGGTCAGAATCATGCCCGCTATTTCGATGGCAACGGGTGGCTTTATTTTACCAAAGAGGTGTTCGACCTGTTTTACCCCTCTTACGGCGATACTTACCCGATGTTCAACGGCGCTATCGGTATGACCTATGAACAGGCCGGCAACAGCTCGGCCGGGCGCTCCGTGCTGAACAGCTTCGGCGACACGCTCACGCTTTCGGCGCGTATGGAACATCACCTGACCACGAGCCTCTCGACCATCGAAATGGCCAGCAAAAACGCCCGCAACGTGGTCGATAATTTCCACAACTATTACACCCGCAGCGCCACGCAGCCGCAGGGCGCCTACGTCGCTTTTGTGGTGCGCGCCGGCAACGACCCGAACAAGGTCAATTCCCTTTGCCGCCTGCTCGACCTGCACCATGTCCGCTACGGACTGGCCGGCGCCGCCAGCGCCAACCTGCGCGGCTGGGACTATGTCAACGGACAGGAAACTGCTGTGAGCGTGCAGGCCAACGACCTGGTTATCAGCGCCTACCAACCGCATGGCACCTTTGTGCAGGTCTTGTTCGAACCCTCGCCCCGCCTGTCCGATTCGCTTACTTACGACATCACCGCCTGGGCGCTGCCCTATGCCTACGGCCTCGACGCCGTGGCCCTGAAAAGCCGCCTGGAGCCGAAAAAGCCCTTTGAACCCTTCAAAGCGCCCACCGTCATGCTGGCCGCTTCGCCGTATGCCTGGTGTGTACACCGCCATTCGCTGGCAGAGGCCAAATTTCTGGCTGAAGTGCTCGAGCACGACGTAAAAGTGCGCTACGCCATGAAACCCTTCGCCCTGGCCGACCAGCAGTTCGAGGCGGGCGCCATCGTCATTACGCGCGCCGACAACCATGCCACGCTCCCCGATCTCGACCGCATCGTTCAGGAGGCTGCACGCAACTCCAACGTCACCCTGAACGCCATTTTCAGCGGCTACGCCGGCCAGGGGCGCGATCTGGGCTCGGAAAGCTACGTGCCGCTGGTGAAGCCCAATGTCGCCATCGTGTATGGCGACGATGTGGACGACAATGCCTTCGGACATACCTGGTTTTTCTTCGACCAGGAGTTGAAATACCCGGTTACCGCCATTCCGCTCGACCGCATTGGCCGGGTGCGTCTCAGCGATTACACTACGCTCATCTTCCCCAACGGTAACTATAATTTGCCTGAAGCCGCCACCAAATCACTGCAGGAATGGATGCGCTCCGGCGGCCGTATCATTGCTTTCGAAGGCGGCGTAAAAGCGTTTGCAGACAAGGAGGGATTTGCCCTGAAAAGCAAGGCGGAGGTCAAAAAAGATTCGTCCGAATCGAAACCCCGGCCCTATCAGTCGCGCGAGCGCGAAGCCATCAGCGATCAGCTGCCGGGCGCCGTCGTTAAGGCGAGGGTGGACAATACGCACCCCCTGGGTTTTGGCTTGCCCAACTACTATTTTTCGCTGAAAACAACGGCCAATACCTTTGAATTGCCCGAAAAAGCCACCACCGTGGTCTGGCTTGACGATAAATGGATTTCAAGCGGATTCATCGGCAGTAGGGTACGGCCGCGCCTCAACCAGACGCCCATCGTGGCCGTCCAGCGCATAGGCGATGGCCAGATCATTTATTTCGTGGACAATCCGCTATACCGTTGCTTCTGGGAGCAAGGCAAGGTGTTGTTTGCCAACGCGCTGTTCTTTTAAAAGAGCGTTCAAACTTTCGAACTACAAACACATACCAGCATGCTTTTCAATCTCGCCGACCACAATTCGATAGCCAATCAGTTTGTCGCCGAACTGCGCAATGTGGAATTGCAGAAAGACCGGTTGCGCTTTCGCCGCAACCTCGAACGGATCGGCGAGGTGCTGGCCTATGAAATTTCCAAAACCCTGACGTTCGAACCCGTCGAGGTGGAGACGCCGCTGGGGGTTGCCATGACTGCCTTGCCTGCTCCGCGCATCGTACTGGCCACGATTTTGCGGGCCGGCCTGCCTTTTCATCAGGGCATGCTCAATTATTTCGACCAGGCCGACAACGCCTTTATTTCCGCTTACCGCCGCCACCATAAAGACGGCACCTTTGAAATTCAGCTCGATTACGTGAGTACGCCCGATCTTACCGATTGTGTGCTGATCCTTTGCGACCCGATGATGGCCACCGGCTCTTCGATAGACGTGGCCTTGCAGGAGCTCCGCCGTTTCGGCGAACCCGGCGAGATACACATCGCCACCGTGATCGCGAGCTCGGCCGGCCTCGATGCCGTGAAGCGTCGCCACCCGCAGGCCCGCATCTGGATGGGCGCCCTCGATGAAGAACTGACCGGCAAATCCTACATCGTGCCCGGACTGGGCGATGCCGGCGATTTGGCGTACGGGGAGAAAAAGTAAGGAGCGGTATGGTGCCGGCTTATTTCAACACCTGCTTCAGGGCTGCCAGGCTGGCCTGGTTTTCGGGCAGGTAGAAGGCCTCCATCAGGTCGTTTTTTTCCCTTTTGGTAATGCGCAGGCTCATGGAAGCCTCGTGTTCCTTGCGCACGGGCCGGTAAATAAACCGGATAACGGTGAGGCGGTTTTTGCCCAGAAGATCGTCGAGCAGGGCCAGACTGTTGTCCTGTTCATAGTCCTGAATCGCGGTCAGATGGGCGGCCAGGCCCATCGGCGCCAGCACGTTGGACACGATGCCCTTGCGGTCGCTTTCGGCGATGAGGTCCACCTTTTGCCAGCAACGAATCTGCAAGATGACCACCCCGCTGGTATTTTCCTGTATCCAGTCGCGAAACACATGGACAAACCGGGTGGCGGTGGCCACGCCGTAGTTGTCGCGGAAGCCTGCATCCATCGCCTCGACGGCCGGGCGGGTGGGCAGCCATACATTGGGCAATACCAGCGGGTAGGTGCAATTCATGCGAAGGGCGCTTGTAAAAGCCAGGCTGTCAGCCTGTTGCGCGGCGAGCAATCTTCTGAAATCGACGCCGTCGATTTCGGGGTACAAGGAGTTACGGGCGTCGTCGGGCGGGTGCATCAGGTAAGTGACGCCCTGAGGGCTGATGAGCAGGCGGCGGGCGTCGTTGAGGATGAAGGGGGTGATGACCATCATCGGTATGACGGCTTCCTGTTCCGGCTTGCGGTAGTCGGCCAGCCGGCGGGCCAGCAAGCCGCCCGAGTTTTCGATCAGTTGGCGTTCAAAAAGATACCCCCTGTCTTTTCGGTAGGTAAAATCGCCCGAGCGGAAGGTGGTCAGCGGGAAAAACAGGTCATTGGACACGACGGCGAAGCTGACCGGGTTGAGCAGGTCGCGGCTCATGCGCTCGATGTGCGAGGTGTCATAAAAAGACAGCGGGCGGCCCTGTTGTTGTTGCCAGTACACATCGCGCAGGTAGCTGGCGCCCAGCATGCCGCCCGAGGCTCCGCTGATGAGGGCGGTTTGGCGCATAAGTTGGCCGCCGGTGGCCTGATCGGCGCGCTGGAGGGTTTGCATCGTCCACACGGCCGAGCGCAAGCCGCCGCCGCTGACGCACACGAAGACCAGTTTGGGTTTCCGGCCGTTGGTGGTCCGGTTTTTGGCCAGCCAGTTGTCGAGAATCCGGCGGGTGGCTGCGGTGTCTTTGGCCATGATTTGGGGCGTACAAATTCGCTCGAAGGCGGCATTGGAATATTCGGCGCGGCATTCGGGTGAATAATCAAGGCCGTAAGCCCGGTTGCGGTAGTTGAAAAAGCCCCAGCCCGTGATGTAATTGACCACAGTCAGCAAGACAAGGAAAACGAGGGTCGCCCAGTTGCGGAACCAGAAGGTCAGCGCGCCGAACATCGACATGACCATGCTGCCCAGCAGAAACAGGCTTGCGCCGGTCGGGATACGCGCCCAGCTGCGGTCCATAAACAGACCCAGAAACATGAGAATCAGCAAGGCGACGACCTGGACGACCACGGCATTCGAATGGTTTTGCCGAAAAACCCGCCCGAGCATGGCCGGGTCGTAGTGGGCCACGCTGCGCACCAGGCGCGGATGCAAGCGTTCGTTCAGGTAAGTATCGACCCGCCAGCGGGTTGCGCCGGCCCGTATTTCCCAAAGCGTAGGCAAACGATAGCCGGGAGCGAGCAGGCGGGAGCCCGGGCGCGGCACAAACTTGCCGGGTTTGAGAAAAGCCGCGATATCCTTGTTGGTCAGGTAGAGATAAGCTGCCAGCAGTCCCATCAGGGTAACGACGCCGCCGATCAGTCCACTCATATTGGCGAGGATGTCGCGGGTGGCGGTGAGTTCGTCGTGCCATTGAAACCACACGGCTGCCGTCACGTACACTGCGAGGAAGGCGAGGGGAATCAGGCTGTTGTTGAGGGAAAACTTGGTAAAGGGCGCTTCCAGTGTCGCCAGAAAAGAAAAACGGTCGGCGCACAACAGGTAAGTGGTCAGGTTCCAGATCATGATGAAGGCGCCCAGGGCGGCGCCCGTGATGAAGAAGCTCCAGAACCCGACTTTGCCCTGGTAGTCAGGGGTCAGGAAAAGGTAGTGCATTCCGAAAAACTTGCCAGCTGCGCCGGTGATCAGCAAAGCGAGGAAGGCCCATAAAAGTATCAGGACCAGGTGGTTGCGGAAGTGCAGAACCAGTAGCCGTACGGGAAAGGAATAATAAATCTGGCGAGGGGTTGTCATCGGGGTTTATTGATACCAACGGGAAGGGTCGCCGAAATCGTAATCGAGAAAAACTTCGTCGAGCAGCGGGTCGTCGCCGGGGTGATAACCTTCCTTGAGGTTGTACCCGTACAATTTGCCCATGTTGTGCCAGTAGGCGGCCGTGACGCCGCCGCGGGTTTCGCGAATAATTTCGTAGAAAGGCTTGCCGACTTCTTTTTCAATCATTTTGATCAGCACTTTACCCTGGGTTTTGGACAGGCTTTTCATTTGTTCGGTCATGTCTTCTTTCAGTTCGCGGCTTTCGTGCCGGTAGTAACGGCGGCGTTGCCGTTTGTTCATGCCCTGGGTTTCGTCCTGATACTGTTCGTACAGGGCGATGGCTTCCATGGCGTAGGGATACACCTTGCGGGCCGCGTTTTTGTACAACAGATACTGGCGGCGTTCGTCGTCGTCTTTGAACATGCGGCGGTCGGTGATGCGCACCGGCCAGAGCGACATCACGAAAATCGAGTCGCCATTTTCGATCTCCAGTCGGGCCCAGCCACCGGTTCGGGGCGTTGTGTCGGGGCGCGCGTAAAGGGGCGTACGCGGCACGCTGCGTGCGGTGGAATCGGGCTGGCTGCGCATTTTGGCCGCTTTGGATTGCGCCGACGGCCCCGTTTGCCCGAAGGAGGCAAGCGCGCAGAGAGAAAGGAGCAGAACGAAAAGACGTGTTTTCACGGTGTAAAAACGTAAGTTTGGCCTGGTAAGTATCGTGCATCCGGATCGTATTGATCCAAAAACCACATTATTTCGACGAACGAAAGATGTAAATGTAACGCGGCCTGCCGCCGAACAGTTCCTCGGGTTTAACTGCTAAAATTCCTGCCTGGGTTTTATCATTTGTAAGGGTTCGGGCACTTAATCTTTGGCAGCTGTTTTTTAACTGGCATTTATATACCATCTTTCGGCTTTTCTAATCCCGAGCGCATGTTTGCCTACGCCCTATCCCGGCGATCGAACCGTAAACTGGGCTCAAGCCTCCGACCTCAGGCCCGGCGCCCCAACGTGGCATTTTCAAGTGCAGTTTTTAATAAACGCCCAATCCATGTTCGCCGTCATTCTCGGTTTTCTCACCGCTTTTACGCTCACCTATCTGGCTTTGCCGGTCATCATCCGGATCGCCCGTGACAAACATTTATACGACATGCCCAACGAGCGAAGCGCCCATCGCGAGCCGACGCCTTCGCTGGGGGGGATCGGCATTTACGGAGGGGTCGTCTGTGCGGTGGTACTCTGGATGCCCTCCGAGCAATTCTGGGCCTTGCAGTATGTGCTGGCCGCGCTGGTCATCATTTTTTTTATCGGGGTGAAAGACGATCTGATGCCGCTTTCTCCAACCAAAAAATTTATGGGCCAGGTGACGGCCGCGCTCATCCTGGTGTACAAAGCCAACCTGAAAATCAGCGGATTGTACGGTATTTTAGGCGTGTACGATCTGCCGGGACTTTTCAGTTTTGTCCTGTCGATTGTCGTTATCGTCGGCATTATCAATGCCTTTAACCTGATCGACGGGATCAACGGACTGGCCGGCAGTATCGGTTTGCTGGCCTGTATCACCTGGGGCAGCTGGTTTTTTCTGGTCGGGCACCTCGAACTGGCGGTGCTGGCGGCCTGCCTGGCCGGCGCGCTCACCGCTTTCCTCAAATTCAATTTTACCCCCGCCCGCATCTTTATGGGCGATACCGGCTCGATGCTGATCGGGCTGATCTGCTCGGTTTTCGCCATTCGTTTTATCGAACTTCAGCGTGAAATCCCTCTGGGCGACAGCTATTCTTTCAATGCAGCGCCGGCCATTGCACTGGGTATTCTGATCCTGCCGGTGTTCGATACGATGCGGGTGTTTGCGCGCCGACTTTGGATGGGCCGCTCGCCCTTTACGCCCGACCGGGCGCATATTCACCACCTCTTGCTCGACAACGGCCTCACCCACACACAGGCCACGGCCGTACTCGTCGGCGTGAACGTCGTTTTTATTGCCGTGGCATTTTACTGGCGGTACCTCGGCGCCGGCGAGCTGATCGCGATAGAGTTTGCGCTGGCGGCAGCCCTTACTTTTCTGTTGTTTCAGCGGACAAAACTGCAACGCCGGGGCCGGGGGAAATGGTCGGCCTGAGAGTGTGCTTTAAATATCTCCCAGCAAAAATTTTCGCACAAGATTGAGGGCATAAGTGCCGGTCATCTGGATGTTTTTGAGGCGATCGCGCCCGAAAACATGCCGGACCGCCACTGTGCGCTCGCGGTCGCTCACGGCCATCCACACCGTGCCGACGGGTTTGTCGGGGGTGCCGCCATCCGGGCCGGCAATCCCGGAAATTGCCAGAGAAACATCGACGCCAAGCGTGTCGAGCGCGCCTTTGGCCATCTCCCTGACGGTTTGTTCGCTGACGGCGCCGTGCTGGCTCAGCGTTTCGGGCCGCACCCCGAGCAACTTGGTTTTCATGTCGTAGGAATAGGTGACCACCGAGCCGGGGTAGTAGCGGGAGGCGCCGGGCACCGAGGTGATCAGGTGTGCGAGGTATCCGCCCGTACAGCTTTCGGCCGTGCCGAACTGCTTGCCCTGATCGAGCAGGATTTTCCCTACCACTTTTTCGAGCGAATCGGTATCATAACCGTAAACGAGATCGGGAATAAGCGCTTCCAGCTCGGCTTTTTTGGCGTCGAGCAACACACCGAGCCGCGCTTCTGCATCGGGCTGGGAGGCGCCGGTCCAGATGCCCGTCAGGCGAAGCCGCACCTGGCCGAGGGCAGGCAGGTAGGCCAGTTTGATGTGCTCGGGCAAGCTGTCTTCGAACGCTTCGATGCGTCGGGCGATATTGCTCTCGCCCTCTCCGGCGGTGAGCAGGGTGCGGTGGGCGATGGGGCGGGTTTGGAAACGTTCGACGATACGGGGCAGCACTTCATGGGTCATGAGGTACTCCATTTCGAAAGGGACGCCCGGGAGAAAAACGAACACCGTGCCGTTGCGTTCGAACCACAGGCCGGGGGCGGTGCCCACCTTGTTGGTCAGGATGAGCGCATTGTCGGGCTGCATCGATTGTTCGTGCATCGAAGGGGGCATGGGGCGTTCGATACGGGCGAAATACGCGGCGATGCGGTCGTAAATTTCCTGGTGAAAGACCAGCCTGGAGTTGAAATAGGCGGCCAGTGTCTGTTTGGTCAGGTCGTCTTTGGTAGGCCCGAGGCCGCCGGTGGAAATGACCAGCCGGGCTCCTGCCGAAGCATGGTCGAGGCCGGCCACAATGGCGGAGGCTTCGTCGCCGACGGAACTTTTGCCGCTGACGCGGATGCCCCGGAGGTTAAGTTCGCGGCTCATCCAGGCCGAATTGGTGTCTGTAATTTGTCCGATGAGGATCTCGTCGCCGATGGTCAGGAGGTGGGCGGTCATGCTGCCGGATATGTCGTTTTGGACAGAAAATGGGTCAAAAAAGAAGACAGGATCATCGGATTCGACACGATGCTTGCGAAAAAAGCAGGTCGGTTCCGATGATCCTGTGCAGAAACAAAAAAACGGCCGAAGCGTTGCGGAATTATTTGAGGATCAGCACGCCGGCGGCTTCGTAGTTCAGTTCACGTTTGGGCTGGGTGATGGCGGCGATTTCTTCCTTGCTTTTGCCGGCGTCTTCGGCGTAGTGGCGCAGCACGTCGACCGGGGTGGTTTCGATGTAGGCAAAGCCGTCGAGCACTACTTTTTTCCCGACAATGTCTTTGGGCATGAAGAAAGCGTAGTCTTTAAACGTAACGCGCATGGGCGACTGGCCGGGTTGCTCGGGCTCGATGGTCATCCAGCAGCCTTTTTTGAGGCACACCTCGCTTACCTTGCCGGTGATTTTGACAGCGAGTGAGTCGGTGCTGGCCATGCGCGGCAAGAGGTCGCTGTACGTGATGGCGCCATCGGGCGTTACCGGCGCGCCGATATTGTCGCCGGCCGGCGTGGCAACGGCCGTTACTTTCGGGTTCTGGGCGCAGGCGCTCAAGGCGAGCGCTGCAAAACAACCAAGAAGAAATTTCTTTAACATGCTTTTAAATTTTTTTACAAAAAACTGTTTATCAATTTTTTACAACAAAAAACGCGCCGCAAAGGTACGAAATTCCATCGCTTCGGGACAGGTATGGCACAATATTCGGATGGCAAAATTGTTCTTGCAATCGCATTGGCCGCCCGCAACTAACCGGCCACCAGCAAACAACTATCCTTTCACCCCCCCTGCGTGCGATTGCATCCGCCTTCATTGGCGGTTTTAATCGTCCGTACAAAACTTGCACCCTTCTTGTAGTTTAATTTTTTTTACTCAATCAAAGTCCTACGACATGAAGGGTTTCACAATCCGCCTCCTCTTGCTCGTCGCGCTGCTGGCAAGTTCCTTCGATCAAATCAGCGCTCAATGCCTCAGCGGCAACTGTTACAACGGCTCAGGCACTTATCGATTCGAAAACGGTACGAAATACTCCGGCCAGTTTGTCAACGGCAAACCCCAGGGCCAGGGCACCATGGACTACCCTTCCGGCAACCGCTACACCGGCGAATGGCGCAGCGGCATGCGCGAAGGCCGCGGTAAAATGGTCTTTAAAAAAGAAGGCCGCGTGTACGACGGCCAGTTCCGCGCCAACCACATGTCGGGAGAAGGCACCATGCAATACCCCAACGGCGACCGCTACACGGGCTCCTGGTCCAACGACTCGCCCAACGGCGAAGGTGTGTACACCTGGAAAACCGGCGAACGCTACGAGGGCAATTTTTACAACGGTACCTTCAATGGCAAAGGCACCATGTACTACCCTGACGGTGGCTACTGGACCGGCAACTGGAAAAACAACCTGCGCGAAGGTCAGGGCAAACTCGTGGAAGCCGACGGTAAAACAACCACAGGCACCTGGGCCGCCGGCAAACCGGTGAGCACCCGCCCTGCCGGCGCCACCACTACGCCGCCCGCTTCCAACAATAAACCTACCAATACGGGCACAGCCTCTGCGGGCAACAAACCTGCCAATACGCCGGCCGCCCAGCCCTCCGGCCGCAACGACGTCGCCGGCATGCGCAACTGCGGCTCGGTGTACTGCAACGTCGGAAAAGGCTACTACGACTACCCCGACGGCTCCCGCTGGATCGGCGAATTCAAAAACGGCGTGCCTTACGGCGAAGGCGTCTGCTACTACGCCAACGGCGATCGCTACGAAGGCGCATGGGCCAACAACGCGCCCTACGGCGAAGGCGTCATGCACTATGCCAACGGCCGTGTTTACGGCGCCGTCTGGATGAACGGCTCGCCCGTGAAAGAACTGGACGCGCCCGAGAAAATGCCGAATACGCCCGTTCAGGTGCAAAACAGCAAAAACGTCAAGATATGGGCAGTTGTGGTCGGCGTGGGCCGCTACACCACCATGCCGAATCTGCGCTTTACCGACGACGACGCCAACCTGATGTACTCCTTCCTCAAAAGCCCGGAAGGCGGCGCCCTGCCCGATGAACAGGTGGTCCTGTTGCTCGATGAAGACGCCACGCGCGAAAACATCCTGCGCAGCATGCGCCAGCTGTTCCTCAAAGCCGACGCCAACGACGTGGTCATCTTCTATTTCAGCGGCCACGGCCTCGAAGGCTGCTTCCTGCCGGTCGATTTCGACGGCTACAACAACAAACTGCGCCACGAGGAAGTCAAACAGATTTTTCTGCAAAGCAAGGCCAAGCACAAATTGTGCATCGCCGACGCCTGCCACAGCGGCACGCTCAATTACGGCCTGGCTGCCAAAGGCCCCGTGACGGTGACCCTCGACCGCTACTACCAGGCTTTCGAAGACTCCAACGGAGGTATCGCCCTGCTGATGTCGAGTAAAGCCGAAGAACTGTCGCTCGAAGACCACGGACTGCGCCAGGGCGTATTCACCTACTACCTGCTGCGCGGCCTCAAAGGCCAGGCCGATACCAATGGCGACTACCTGGTGACCATCCGCGAGCTCTACACCTACGTTTACACCAAGGTGCGCGACTATACCTCGGGCGTTCAGACTCCTGTGCTGACCGGCGTGTACGACAATAATATGCCGGTAGCTGTGCGGCGACAATAACACGGCTTTCCGGCTTAAAAATCCCCGCTTGAATGGCACACACAGTCGCTTGCCCGACTGCTGCCCATGCAAGCGGGGATTTTTTATAAGATCAACTTTAAAAACCCCGAACCTCCTATCTTCGCTAGCTGTTATTATGCCATGCTGCCTGCCTACCGACTCAAATTGTACCGCAATTTCAAAGCGCTGGAAGTCAATGATTTTCACGGCATTATACGGTATTACGAGCGGCTGGAGGAGGATATTCGCAACCTGGACCAGGACGAATACCTGGACTGCACCATCACCTACACCGAAGCGTTGTTCCAGACCGGCGACTACGGCCGTCACTTAGTCATGTGCGACCACCTGCTGGAATTTATCATCATGCACAATGTGGATGCCTGGGGCGGCGAGGATATTTATGCCAGGGTGCTGTTTCGCAAGGCCTCGACGTTGTTCTGGCAGCACGAATACCCGCGCGCAGAGCACGTCGCGCGTGAATTGCTCAAATTGCATCCCGGGTTTAAACCCGCCGCGCATTTGCTGTACAAAAGCCTCTTGTTGCAGCGCCCCGACTGGTTGTTCAAACTGCGGTCGGCGGCAATTTTGGTTCTCCTGCTTTCCGTGCTGACCATCATTACCGAGATTTTCGTGATCAAACCTTTTTTTCCCGACTATTACAACACGGCGCTCATCGTTCACAACATTTTCCTGGGCGCCGGGCTGATGACGATACTGGCCGGAGAGAGCTGGCACTGGGGGCAATGTTTGCGGAGAAAACAGCGGTTTGTAACCGCACTGGAAAAACGCCGCCATTACCAAGCTTAAAAACGAAGCAGCTTCCGGCCGCGGACCACCACTTCCGAACCTTCCGCCAGAAAGATCGAAATCGGTTCTTCCCTGTTCAAATGACTGAAATCCGGCCCGTAGGCCAGCCCGAAATCGATGTCGGCGTGCCAGGCGCCAAGGGGGTGCATGCGCCAGCTGGGGTGCTCTACCTGGTATTCCACGGTTCGTTCGGCGCCGCGCCGGGCATATCCCCAGTAATGTTCGGTGATGAATTCGGCCTCACTGCCGGCTTTCAGCGGGATGGCCTCAGGCTCGGCGCGAATGCCGAATGATTGCCAGCGCCCTTTTTCCTGCCATGCATATTCGACTTCCAGACGCCCCGGCTCCTCGTGCCAGCGGTGAAACATCCTGCGCCGGTCGTAATGTTCGCCGTAAATGGTATTGGCCACCCAGGCGATCGCCGGGCGCGGCACGATCTCGCGGATAAAAACCACGCCGCGCTTCCAGCCGGCAGCGGGGTCGTTGCGGCGCACGTAAAAACGCAGGTTGATCTCTTCAAAGTTGACATGCCCCGGGATGCGGACGCCTTTCAGCCGGGTATTCATGAACATAAAGCCCACGACGCTGACGTAGCATACGCCGTTCCAGATGTCGAGTTCGGTGCCTGCTGGCACATGGGCTTGCAAAAGCGCCGGATCAACGCGGTAGTTGAGCATCAGAAGACGGCGCCAGGCAGCGGAGAGGAAGATGTTTTGCATAGAAGGGTTTTTATAAATTTAGGCGCTTAAGCCGCACCTTTGCCGCAGGAAATACCCGATCACCCCAGCGGCTATTTCAACTAAACATACAACGCAAAGGTGTTGTTAAAAAATAAAGACGCCCACATGTCCATCAGCCCGACCAACGACTTCCAGCGCCAGATTCTCGAAGGTATTCCCGCCACCCTGCCCGCCCCCAAACCGCTCGACCCCGGCGTCAGTCATGCGCCCCGACGGGTGATCGAAGGCGTTTTGTCGGCCGAAGAAAAAGTGCTGGCCGTACAAAACGCCCTGCGCTATTTCCCGCCCCAGTGGCACGCCGAACTGGCCGCCGAATTTGCCGCCGAACTGGAGCAATACGGCCGCATCTACATGTACCGTTTCCGCCCCGACTACGCCATGCATGCCCGGCCCGTGGCCGACTACCCGGCCCGCTCCCGCCAGGCCGCGGCCATCATGCTCATGATTCAGAACAACCTCGACCCGAAGGTGGCTAAACACCCGCATGAGCTGATCACCTATGGCGGCAACGGCGCCGTGTTTCAAAACTGGGCGCAATACCGCCTTACCATGCGCTACCTGGCCGAAATGACCGATCATCAGACCCTGGTGCTCTATTCCGGCCACCCGCTGGGCCTTTTCCCAAGTCACGCGGAAGCGCCCCGCGTGGTCGTGACCAACGGGATGATGATTCCCAACTACTCGCGCAAGGAAGACTGGAACCGTTTCAACGCGCTCGGCGTGACCCAATACGGCCAAATGACAGCCGGTTCCTTCATGTACATCGGCCCGCAGGGCATTGTCCACGGTACTACCATTACCCTGCTCAACGCCGGCCGCCGGCTCGGGCTCGGCAACGACAACTTGCGCGGCAGGGTTTTCGTCACCAGCGGGCTCGGCGGCATGTCGGGCGCCCAGGCGATGGCGGCGGTCATCACCGGTTGCGTCGGCGTGATCGCCGAGGTGGACGGCGACGCCGTACAACAGCGCATCACCGACGGCTATATCAAGCGGGAAAATGTGTATGCCGACCTCGATCAACTCCTTTCCCGCATCGAACAAAGCCGCCAGCGCGGCGAAGCCGCGGCCCTGATCTATCACGGCAACATCGTCGATCTGTGGGAGCGTTTTGTACGGGATAATGTCAAAATTGAACTGGGTTCCGACCAGACGAGCTGCCACAACATCCACGACATGGGCTATTGCCCCGCAGGCTTTACTTTCAAGGAAGCCAAAGACCTGCTTATCAGCGACAAGCCTCGCTTTATGGCTGCCGTTGCCGAATCGCTGCGCCGCCACGCCGCGGCAGTCAATGCCATGTGCGAGCGCGGCATGTATTTCTGGGACTATGGCAATGCCTTCCTGAAAGAAGCCGGCGACGTCGGCGCGGCCGTGTTCAAACCCGGCTGCCAGCCCCTCAAACCCGGCGAAATCAGCGTGGCCGAATCGCCCTACCGCTACCCCTCTTACGTGGAAGATATCATGGGACCGCTTTGCTTCGACTACGGCTTCGGCCCCTTCCGCTGGGTATGCTGCTCCGGCGATCCCGCCGACCTCGACCGCAGCGACGCCATTGCCGGCGATGTGCTGGAAGCCATGCTCGAAGAAGCCCCCGACGATATTCGCGGGCAAATTCGCGACAACCTGCTCTGGATACGCACCGCCAGACAAAACCTGCCCGTGGTCGGGTCGTTCTCCCGCATCCTGTATGCCGATGCGGAAGGCCGCATGCGTATTTCCAAAGCGTTCAACGACGCCATTGCACGCGGCGAACTGCGCGGCCCGGTCGTGCTGGGCCGCGACCACCACGACGTATCGGGCACCGATTCGCCTTTCCGCGAAACCGCCAACCTGTACGACGGCTCGCGCTACACGGCCGATATGGCGGTGCACAACGTGATCGGCGACTCGTTCCGCGGCGCCACCTGGGTGAGCCTGCACAACGGCGGGGGCGTGGGCTGGGGCGAAGTCATCAACGGCGGATTCGGTATGGTGCTCGACGGCTCGACGAAGGCCGACCGGCGCCTGCACAGCATGTTGTTCTGGGACGTCAACAACGGCATTGCCCGCCGCGCCTGGGGCCGCAACCCGCATGCGCTGACGACCATCGAACGGGCGATGGCGGCTTATCCCGATTTGCAGGTCACGGTGCCGTATCTGGCGGAGGCCGACGTCGTTAAAAAGGCTTTTCAACACTAAACGGCCACATGAGAACGTGTTTTTGGGCCTTAGCGGGCGCCGCGCTGTTTCTTTTGGGTGCCTGCAGCCCGGCGACCAGACAACAAGCTGCGCCTGCCAGTCAGCCCCCCGCGCAAGAAACTGAAACAACGGAAGAATACCTGGAAGCCGACGGAAGCCTCGACAGTATTTTGCAAATGCTTGTCGGCTCGGGGGTAGTATTCGACAAGACTTTCACCCGACTGAATCCCGAAGTGGTTTGGCAGCAAAAAAAAGTAAAAGGAGAATGCCATTTAAGCACGGATTTGAAATATCCAGGGATGACGATCCATGTGGACGGCTGGTACCCCGATTGCCCGCCCGAACCGGTCATGGGCTCTGAGATCAGTTCCTTGCAACTTCAATTCAACGATATTCCGCTTCAACCGGACGCTCACCGATATCAAATCAGTGGCGACAGCGTTTCGCTGTATTGGCATTATACCGGCGAATGGCGGAAGTTCAGGATTGGCAACGAAGACTGGTTGGAAGGCAGCCTCGATAACAAGGATTGTAATGGCAGTTTCTGTATGTACAATGCCACTTTGCTCGTTTGCCTGAACGGCAAAAGCCGGGGTTTTTACTTCTTCGACCACTTTCCCGAGCCGGGTTTGCTGGCCGATACCGACGGCGATCAACAGCTCGAATGGCTGGCGCTGGACTATGGCGACTGGCAACAGGATACGATCAACCTGACGGTAAACCCTTACGAATTGAATAACGGAAAATTCAGGCCCCTGCGCGATGCCTCGGGGAAGCCTTATGAAGCCATCGTCCGGTATTCGAACGGGTTGTACGAGCCGAGAGGGGCGCAACTGGTGTCGCGGCACTGGGCCAGATAAATCACCTGACTACGGCCTGTTTGCGCCTGTAAACCTTGCCTTCATGGTTTACTTCGACCACGTAAAAGCCGGCCGGCCAGTCTGATACCACTATTGATCCAGGCGCGGCCGCTTGCGTTTGCAGGCGTCCGTTGCTTGCATTCCACACCCGAACCCGGCTTCCCGGGGGCGCCTCGATCCGCAGCAGCTCGCTGGCAGGATTGGGGAATGCCCGCACATCGGCGGCGTTTTGCTCGCCGGTTGCCGAACTTTCCCGCACATCGATCAGGCAGCTGCGCGTCAGGGTATCGGCGCCCAGCGCGCCGGATGTGATCAGGGTGACATCGTACAGCCCGGGCAGATCATACACGATATTTTGCGGGTGCTGTTCGCTGGAAACAGCCGGCGTCGCCCCCGGGAAGTGCCATTCCCAGCTATCGGGCGAAAAAGAGGAAAAGTCCTGAAAATCAACCCCTTGTCCTGCATTTATAACGTTGTTGTCCGCTTCGAAATCTGCAACCGGGCGGTGCGCGCCTTCAAACTGAAAAGCCCGGATCAAAGTACCTTCCCCGACCGCAATCAGCACGCCGTTGCGGCCAAAAGCAGGCCCCGAATAGTAGTTGGTCGGCGTGGGCAATATCCAGAGGATCTGGCTCAGGTCAGCAGAAAAGCAGTAGTAACGCCCCGGTGTGCCCAATGCGCCGTTGCTGGCGTACACCCGCCCATCGGCGTCGGCGGCGATCAGGGGCGGTGCGGTTGAGGCGAGGGCCTGCACCGAAGTATCGAGCGGCTGCCCGTTGGTCGGATCGACCCTCAGGATGCGGTTGTTGCGGAAATAATACAAGCTGCCGTCGGGCCCGACGGCGATGCGGCTTTGAGCGCCCAGGTTGCTGGTCCAGAGTGTGTCGAAGCCCGTTCCTGTGTCGCGAAAGGCCATCAGCGGGCCGCCGTCACGGCTGATGTAGATCGTGCCGTCGGGCCCGACGGTCAGCGGGTTTTCCTGGTCGGGGTCGCCGGGCATGGGGTCCGATTTGTATTTCAGCTGGCCCGAATTGATGTCGATGGCAATCAGGCGTTTGGGCGTAAAGACCGTGCCTTCCCAGTGGTAATAGGTATCTTCATAGGCGGCAAAACCGCCGTCGGGCGCGATGGGTATGAGGTAACTGGTTGCCCAGACCGTTTCGCCCGTAAACTTGTCGATGCGTTTGCCAAAAACCACCGGGTCGCCATTGCAGGCAAAGAGCACGCCGGCGTTTCCGCCGAACATGTACACGGCTTCATCGTGTCGCCAGAGCAGGTGGCCGTCTTGCGGATCGAGAGCCAGGAAATCGCCGTTGGAATAGTCGTGCACGTACACCGCATGTTGGTCGAAGCCCACGGCATAGGGAATCTGGCCGCTCTGGCCGTAGGTCCACAGCAAGGCTCCATCCGACACGGACCGGCATTCGAGCCGGCCTTCGTAAACGGGGTCCAGTTGAATGCGGGTATTGACAAAACGGTTGCCGCTGAGGTACACGGAGTTGCCCCATGCTGTTGGCCAATCGGAGTCGATCGACCACAACAGGCCGTTGGTGCCGGCCGGGCCGGGCATGCTGCCCAGGCCGTTGCGTTGGTTGTTGCCGCCGACGGTGGGCCAGTTTTGGGCGAAAAGGGCGACAGTGCCAAAACAGAAGAGCAGGGTTGCGGTCAAATGTTGCTTCATGGTGGTACGGCTGAATAAAAATCCACCATAAAAAAAGCACATCCCCGTCAATCCATCCTGCTATTTACCTGCGGGGGGAGAAAAATACTTGTCGACTGCTTCTCGCACATTGCCGTATTGCAGCAGCAGTTCCTTTGCGGCTTCGTACTCCAGGCCGGTCGATTGCATCACCATACGGGTGCCCCGGTCCACGAGTTTCTGGTTGCTGAGTTGCATATCGACCATGCGGTTGTCCTGCACCCTGCCCAGCCTGATCATGGCCGCGGTGGAGATCATGTTGAGCGTCAGTTTTTGGGCGGTTCCGGCTTTCATACGCGTGCTGCCGGTCACAAATTCGGGGCCCGTAACGACCAGCACGGGGTAGTCTGCTTCTGCCAGCACGGGCGCGCCGGGGTTGCAAGTGATGCAGCCGGTTGCGATGCCGCGTTCGCGGCAGGCGCGCAAGCCGTGCACGATGTAGGGCGTGGTGCCCGACGCGGCGATGCCGATTACAAAGTCTTGATGATCAATGTGATGCGCCGCCAGGTCGTCCCATGCCTGCGTGCTGCTGTCTTCTGCGCCTTCGACGGCTTTGCGGATGGCGCCGTCGCCGCCGGCAATGATACCCACCACCCATCCGGGCGGTGCGCCGTAGGTGGGCGGAATTTCGGAAGCATCCACTACGCCCAGTCGCCCGCTGGTGCCGGCGCCGATGTAAAACAGCCGCCCGCCTTCCTGCATTCGGGCTACCAGTGCCTCCACCAGCGCCTCAATCTGCGGGATTGCCCTGGCCACTGCCCGGGGCACGGTCTGGTCTTCGGCATTGATGCCGGTCAGCAGTTCGCGCACCGACATTTGTTCCAGGTGTCGGTAATGCGACGGGCTTTCTGTGATTTTTTCCATGTTGTCAATCCTGAATCGGATTCCCCAGAGCGGCTTTGCGCAGGCGCTGGAGGAAAGGCGAGGCGAACATGAACGACTGCAGGTTTTCATTGTCGCTTGTCATGACCTGATGGCGGTCGCCCGACCATTCGAGCCGGCCTTCGTGCAGGAAGCAGATCTTGTCGCCGATCTCCATCACCGAGTTCATGTCGTGGGTATTCATGATGGTGGTGATGCTATTTTCCTGGGTAATGTCGTAGATCAGTTCGTCGATGAGGATGGAGGTTTTCGGGTCAAGTCCCGAGTTGGGTTCGTCGCAAAAGAGGTACTGCGGCTGAAGCACAATGGCGCGGGCGATGCCCACCCGTTTTTGCATCCCGCCGGACAATTCGGACGGAAACTTGTGGTTGTTGCCGGCGAGGTTGACGCGCTCGAGGCAATAGTTGACGCGTTCGAGTTTTTGTTTCGGGGTGTAGTGCGTAAACATGTCGAGCGGGAAACGGATGTTTTCCTCCACCGACAGCGAATCGAACAACGCCGAACCCTGAAACAACATCCCGACTTTCATCCGGATAGCCCGCACATCGTCTTTGTCCAGGCCCGTAAAATTCACGTCGTCATACCACACATTGCCCCGCGTGGGCCGGAAAAGGCCGACCAGAATTTTCATCAGCACGGTTTTGCCCGAGCCGCTTCGCCCGATAATGAGGTTGGTTTTGCCGGCTTCGAACAAGAAGGAAATACCTTTCAGCACTTCCTGATTGCCAAAGGATTTGGTGATGTTGTCGGCTCTGATCATGTGTTGGTGGGTAGATGCTTGGGTGCAAAGGTACGTTCTGCCGGCATATCGGCGCAGTTTACCATTTTTCAAGGCGAATGCTGATCGCGCTGCCTTCGGGCCGGAGTTCGAACCTGGCTTCCTCCCAGTTGGGCGCCCGGAAGGTGGGCCGCACATTGTTCGAAAAACCGTAGGGTTCGGTCGGCACGCCAAACAGGTTGGTATCCAGTTTGCCGTTGTTGTTCAGGTCGTGAAAACAGCTGACGGCGTACACGCCCGGGCGCAGTCCCGAAGCGCTCAGTTCGAGCGAACCGGCCTGACTGACCGGCACGATTGCTTTCCAAACCACTTTTTCAGGTTTCAAAAAACTGCCCGCATTGTCGTAAACGGCCACGTACAACTGGCCTTTGGCAGTGTTGAGGTTGGTAAATGTCATCCGGAGTTCCGGGGCGACGGGCAGGGCCGTCAGGGCGAATAGCAAGGGTAACAACATGGCCCTGTAACAGCAGTAGAGCGTTTTTGTGCAAAAAAAGAAGGTGAAATACGCAGAAATGCAAAACGTCAGTCGAAACGAATGTTGAGGGGCGGTTGGTATGTCATGCCGTAGGCAACGCATATTCCCCTTCGGCATTGGCCATGCCGCACACCTTATGCCGCCATGCGACATTGGCCCGGAGAGTAGCCACCGTATGTGGCCCCGGGAAACGCTCTGCGCCGCATCGCGGCGCAACTAATTTACAGGGGCAACGCCGAATAGCGTTCGATGAACGCTTTCAGTTCGTCCACCATGGCTGGCGAACCAATGGCGATGGTGCTGCGCTGGTGCAATTCACCCGGCTCCATATCCAGGATGCGTTTCAACTGCGTATTGATGGCCTTGCCGCCGGCCTGTTCGACGATCATCGAGAGCGGGTTGCATTCGTACAGGAGGCGGAGTTTGCCTTTCGGGTATTTGCGGGTGCTCGGGTATAGGAAAATACCGCCCTGAATCAGGATGCGGTGCACGTCGGACACCATGGAGCCGATATAGCGCAGGCCGTAGTTCATGTCGGAGCACTGGTCGATATAGCGGCGCATTTCCAGGTCAAATTTGGAGTAGTAGCCCTGGTTGACCGAGTAGGTCTGGCCATTTTCAGGGATGCGCATATTGCGGTGGCTGAGGCAAAACTCGCCGATGGAGGGGTCGAGCGTGAATCCGTTGACACCGTTGCCGGTGGTGTAAACGAGGATGGTGGAGGTGCCGTAGAGCACATAGCCGGCTGCTACCTGGCGGGTGCCCGGTTGCAGAAAATCTTCGATGGTAGCGGGGCCGTTAGGGTCGCTTTTCCGGCGGTAAATGGCGAAAATGGTGCCTACGCTGACGTTTACGTCGATGTTGGAGGAGCCGTCGAGGGGGTCAAACATCACGACGTAGTGGCTTTTTTTCGAGCCGACCTGGGGCACCAGGATGATGTCCTTGTTTTCTTCGGAAGCTACTGCGCAGCATTCGCCCGAATTTTTGAGGCACTCGATGAGTTTTTCGTTGGCGTACACGTCGAGTTTTTGCTGCATGTCGCCCGAGGTATTCTCTCCCGAGTCGGAGGCGCCGAGAATGTTGACCAGGCCAGCTTTGTTCACCTCGCGGTTGATGATTTTGGCGGCCACGCCAATGTCGCGCAGCAGGCCGGTCAGCTCGCCGGTGGCGTATTCGAAATCTTTTTCCGAACGGATGATGAATTCATCGAGCGTGACGATACGGTTGCCGGGGATGCTGCCCGAAGCGCCGTTGGCCGGTGACTTTTTTGCGGAGGTAGCCATTGCGTGGTGAGAATTTGGTTAGAGCCGAGTGGTGTGGTGTGGCGGTAAAATTTGGCGGCACAAAATTAGGGATTTTTACCTCAGGTTTTAAAATATAATTTTTACAAGCACGTGTTTTTTTGCTTGTTAAAAGATGTTTCTAAAAAATATGCCCTTGGTTAAAAAATTATATTCGGAATTACTAAAAACGGCAATAGCCTGTCGGGGTGAATGAAACAATCGGCGGTGTGCAAGCGTTTTGTAAAGCCGGAACCGTTCGCCTTTGGTCCGGTTATTGGGAAAAACCTTTGTTCATGCGCCGCCTGTTTTACTTTTTCTTGCTGTTTGCCTTCGCATCTTGTCGCCCTGCCGGGGTGGAAGACACGCCCTTGCCCACCGAAATCTGCGTGCAGACCCAGCACCACGGCGTGCCCGTACCGAATGCCATGGTGTACGTCAAGTTCAACGCCGACACGTTTCCGGGGTTTGGTCAGCCGGCTGCATACTTCGACGATTCGGTTCGCACAGGCGCCGATGCGCGCGGCTGTATCGCCTCCGTGCCGGAAGGCAGCCATTGGCTGATAGCGGTGTCTTACGACGATACCTATTTCCCGCCAATCGTGCGCGGCAGTTTGCCTGTCACCATCTCGCTGAGCGGCCGGCCGAAGATCGACACCATTCTCTATGTTTCCGAACAACACTGACCCGGCGCGCCTAGCGGTGCAGGCGGGCTTCTTCGAGGTCGAGTTCGTGTTCTTTTTCGCGTAGCAGTTCTTCCGGGAAGGCTTTTTCGCTGCGCATACGCAGGATTTCCTCGCGGCGTACCCGCACGACTGACAACAGCATTTTCCGGTAATCGGCCAGAAATGCGGGTGCGCTCAGTTCGGGGTCGTCTTCCGCCAGTTTTCGGGCAGTGTGTTCAATCATCCGTTCGTAGCGCTCTTTGACGCGCGCAAATACTTCGTTTTCAGCAGTTTGTTCCCTGAATTCCGTTTCGAGAAATGCAACCACGGCATTGGCCAAGCGCAAGCGAACCTGCTGCTCCTGCAGACTGTGGTTGTCTTGCACTTCTATCTTTAACCGACGGATCACATAAGGCAGCGAAAGACCCTGCAATACCAGGGTAACCACGATGACCACAAACGTGATGAAAAGGATCATGTGCCGGTTGGGAAAGGCTTCGCCGCCCGGCAGCGTCAGCGGTATGGCCAGCGCCGAAGCGATCGATACCAGTCCGCGCATGCCGCTCCAGCCGATCAGAAACACCGCCCGTGGCGCAGGGCGTTCTTCGCGCGCTCTGATGCGGCTGCTGAACCGGCGCGGCAGATAGGCGGCCGGGAATACCCAGATGATCCGGATGGCGATGATGAGCGCGCTGATGACGATACCGTACCAAAGCGCCTGGCCGAGCGAGGAGCGTTCCAGCCCGGCTTCCACTTCGGGCAACTGCATGCCGATGAGGATGAACACGATGCCGTTGAGCAGAAACTGCAGCGTTTCCCAGACGTATTTCGACTGGATGCGGCTTTCATAGGTCAGGATTTCATGCGCCCTGAAACTGAGAAACAACCCCCCGCTCACGACGGCCAGCACGCCGGAGCAATGGAAATGTTCGGCAGCGATGTACATGAAGTAGGGTGTGATGAGGGTCAATGCCGTATCGATACTCGATGAAGTAGGCAAAAAACGGTGCACGAGGTACACCACATGAGCCACGGCCAGTCCGATCAGTATGCCCATGATCGACACCAGAAAAAAATCGCCGGCCGCTTTGCGCAGCACAAATTCGCCGGTCAGGATCGAAGCCAGCGCAAAACGGAAAACGATAAGGCTGCTGGCGTCGTTCACCAGGCTTTCTCCTTCCAGAATGGTGATGACCCGTTTGGGCAATTTCGCGCTTTGCAACACACTGGTGGCGGCAACAGCATCGGGCGGCGAAATAATCCCTCCCAGCAAAAAGCCCGCGGCCAGGGTAAAACCCGGTATCAGGGCCGTGGAAACATACGCAACGGCCGTAGCCGTAAAAATTACCAGGCCGAATGCCAGCAGCGCAATCGGGCGTTTGTAAAACCAGAAGTCGTGCCACGACGTATTCCAGGCGGCCGCGTACAACAATGGCGGTAAAAAGACAAAGAAAACCCAGTCGGGCTCCATCCTGACCTCGGGCACGCCTGGCAACAGACTGACAATCAGCCCGGCCACTACAAGCAGAATGGGATAGGACACGCGCAGCTTGTTGCTCAGCATGGTCAGGATGACCACCACAAAAAGCAGGGTAATGAAGATCAGAAGCTGATAATGGATCATGACAAGACAGTTTCGGAGGCAAGAAAGCAAAAAACTGCTTCCCACCCAACATGGGGAACTTTTAGGCTTTTTGCCGCTTTTCCAATAATTTTGCGGCTCTTCTGAATAGGGCTTTTTGCCCAAATCCACACTTCGCTCATGTACAGAACCCATACCTGCAATCAACTCCGCCTCTCGGACATCGATAAAACCGTTACCCTCGCCGGCTGGGTAGCCGTCAGCCGCGACCTTGGCGGCCTCACTTTCGTTGACCTGCGCGACCGCTACGGCATCACCCAGCTCGTGTTCGATATGGACGACAACGCCGACCTCTGCCTCCGCGCCCGCAACCTCGGTCGCGAATTTGTGATCCAGGCAACCGGTACCGTGCGCGAGCGCGCTTCCAAAAACCCTAACCGCGACACAGGCGACATCGAAATCCGGGTTACGGAACTGAAAGTACTCAACACGGCCAAAACGCCGCCCTTCACCATTCAGGACGAAACTGACGGCGGCGACGACCTGCGTATGCGTTACCGCTACCTCGACCTCCGCCGCAACGCCGTGCAGAAAAACCTCGTCTTCCGCTCCAACCTCGCCATCGAAACGCGCAAATACCTCGCCGGCGAAGGTTTCCTCGAAGTGGAAACCCCCAACCTGATCAAAAGCACACCCGAAGGCGCCCGCGACTTCGTAGTGCCCAGCCGAATGAATAAAGGGCAGTTTTACGCCCTGCCGCAGTCGCCCCAGACCTTCAAACAAATCCTCATGGTGGCCGGCTTCGACAAGTATTTCCAGATCGTCAAGTGCTTCCGCGACGAAGACCTGCGCGCCGACCGTCAGCCGGAATTCACGCAGATCGACTGCGAAATGTCGTTTGTGCACCAGGAGGACATCCTGCGCACCTTCGAGGGACTGACCAAACACCTGTTCCGCACCACCTTCGGCATCGAACTGCCCGAATTTCCGCGCATGACCTACGACGAAGCCATGCGCCGCTTCGGTTCCGACAAACCCGACCTGCGCTTCGGCATGGAATTCGCCGATCTTTCCGACACGGCCAAAGGCAAGGGCTTTCCCGTGTTCGACAGCGCCGAATCGGTCATCGCGATTTGCGCGCCCGGCTGCGCCGAATATTCCCGCAAACAAATAGACGAACTCACCGAGTGGGTCAAACGCCCCCAGATCGGCGCCAAAGGCCTGGTGTACGTCAAGTACGAAGCCGACGGATCGGTCAAGTCTTCGGTGGATAAATTTTACAGCCCCGACGACCTGAAAGTTTGGCTCGACCGCTGCGGCGCACAACCCGGCGATATGCTGCTGCTGCTCTGCGGTGAAGACGAAAAAACGCGCAAGCAACTCAGCGAACTGCGCCTCGAAATGGGCGCCCGCCTCGGCCTGCGCAAGCCCGGCGACTTCAAGCCGCTCTGGGTCGTCGATTTTCCGCTGCTCGAATGGGATGAGGAGGAAGGGCGCTTTTTCGCCATGCACCACCCCTTTACCTCGCCCAAACCCGCCGACATTCCGAAAATGGAATCCGACGACCGCGCCACGCTCAAAGGCATCCGCGCCGATGCCTACGACCTGGTGCTCAACGGCGTCGAGATCGGCGGCGGCTCCATTCGTATCCACGACCGCGACCTGCAAAGCCGCAACTTCCGCCTGCTCGGCTTTACGCCCGAAGAAGCGGAGGCCCAGTTCGGCTTCCTGCTCGGCGCTTTCGAGTACGGCGCCCCCCCGCACGGCGGTATCGCGTTTGGCTTCGATCGCCTCTGCGCTGTGATGAACGGCGCCAACTCGATCCGCGATTTTATCGCGTTCCCGAAAAACAACCAGGGCCGCGATATGATGATCGATGCCCCGGACGCTATCAAGTTGAAACAACTGGAAGAACTGGGCATCCGCGTGGTGGCGCCGTAAAGCCGACAGGTGTTTTTTGGGGACAGGATTTACAGGATTAATGTGCAGCAGATAAACCGCCTAATCCTGTAAACCTTGTAAATCCTGTCCCAAAAAACACCTGTCAACAAACAATCACGCCCCAAAATTCAACCGAGAAAATGTCTCTGTTCCATCGAATATTTCCCGCCCTTGCACCCGTCAACCGGCAGGGCGACCGGTTTACCGAACTCAAGAGCGAACCCCTGTTTTCCACCATTGAAAAACTGGAACAACGCATCGGGGAGCGCTTTCCGGAATCAGGTCTGTACCAGGTTTGCAGTGAGTTCCGCCGACTGGCAGGCGATTGCGAAACCCTGGCGCAGCGCCTCGGCCGGCCCATCTGGCCTGTGCGCGTGGCTTCCTGGGTGTTCATCGGGCTGCTGGTGCTGATGGCCATCAGCGCGATCAGGGTGCTGATCAGTGAATTCAGGTTTAACATCGACGATGGAGGCAGTCTCGTGCAGGTAGCCGAATCGGCGATTAACGAATTGATTTTGCTGGGCCTGGCCTTCGTGTTTCTGACCGGTTACGAAACCAGGATCAAACGCGGCTATGCCCTGGAAGCCCTGCACCGCCTGCGCAGTATCGCACACGTGGTCGATATGCACCAGTTGACTAAAGACCCCGCTCACTTGCTCGGCAATTTTAAAGAAACACAGTCGTCGCCCAAGCGCACCCTGACCCGTTACGAACTGACCCGCTACCTCGATTATTGCTCCGAATTGCTGGCGCTCAACAGCAAGATCGCGGCGCTTTTTGCACAGACCATGGACGATCCTGTGGTGCTTGGCGCTGTCAACGACCAGGAGTCGCTGACCCAGGGACTGGCAGCCAAAATCTGGCAAAAAATCATGATTCTGGACCTGGCAACCGACTCCGGCCAGTAAGCCCGATGAGGGGCTTCGACCCGGGTTTTCCCTTATGGGGGAAACCCGTATTAACAAAAAATAATGTGGTTTTGGAAAAGTTAAAGCGCCGAAAAATTGCCCAAACGGACCGTTTTTTGTTCGAAAAAGCGCTTAAAAGGCAAAAAGCGGGCAAAAAGTTTGGCCAGGCCTCTTTGCTTTTCTACATTTGTGCGCTGACGACATCCCGTCAGCCGAAAACCGGGACACCGACTCTAACTAGCCAGGCGAATCAATAGCCAACGTGAAGAGTGCCGAACGAAACCCGTCCTTTGCTTTAATCCATCCTGCACGTTCGGAACCTTGCAATCTTCCTTGAAGAAGTACTGCGCACGTTCGATTCAACTGGTAAATCCACCAAGTATGGGCAGAAAAGAGAAGTTTGTTTACAACATTCACACCCTAACCTACGAGAAAGTTGTCGTTCCCCTAAAAACGCGAATCTGGCAGGCCTTCGGGTTTTTCTCCGTCGTACTGGTCACTTCCTTTATTTTACTTGCACTCCTGTACACCTGGTTCCCCTCGCCCCGCGAAAAAGAACTTTTGCGCGAGATCGACCAGATGGAATATAAATTTGGACAGGTGAGCGGCCAGCTCGACATGATGTCCAAAGTTCTCCAGAACATTCAGGACCGCGATGCCAACGTGCACCGCGCCGTATTCGGGATGGATCCGATCGATCAGGGCGTATGGACGGCCGGCGTCGGCGGCCATGAAGCCCACCCCGAACTTTCCGCCTTCAAATACGGCGGCAACGCCATTCGCAGCACCATCGACCGCGTCGATCTGCTGAGCCGCCAGCTGGCGCTCCAGAGCAAATCGCTCGATACCATCCAGCAAATGGCCAACAACCAGCAAAAAATGCTGGCCTCTCTCCCGAGCATCAAACCCGTTCGCGAAGACAAACTGCAAAAAAGCATCGGCACCCTTTCGGGATTCGGCTACCGCATCCACCCGGTGTACAAGGTGCGCAAGTTTCACGCCGGTCTCGACTTTCCTGCCCGCATCGGCACGGCCGTTCAGGCTTCCGGCGATGGCGTGGTCGTAGAAGCCGGCTGGCACCACGGCTATGGCAACTGCGTCAAAATCAGTCACGGCTACGGCTACGAAACCCTCTACGGACACCTCAGCAGCATGAATGTACGGGTTGGTGAAAAAGTGAAAAAAGGCCACAAAATCGGCCAGGTAGGCGACACGGGCCTTTCCACTGCCCCGCACCTGCACTATGAAGTGCATTACAAAGGCAACCCGATCAACCCGATCAACTTCTGCCTCGACAACCTGACGCCGCAGGAATACCAGTTCCTCGTCAACAGTGCCAACGCCGCCAACCAGTCGCTCGATTAAGACAATACATAACCAGGAATCAACATAGTTCAGGCCCTTTGGCCTTATTCAAAACAACCAACAGCAGAAAAACGGGGATGCCGCGCAAGCGGCGTCCCCGTTTGTTTTTGAAACTTGAAAAAAAGGTTGATGCGGGTTTATAAAGGGTTGATACTCATTTCTCAGGCATCTCACCGAAGGCTTTCCAGACCGGGTCGTCGGCCGGCGGCGGCGCGGTAATGTGAATTCGCTCGCCGGAAACCGGATGGTCGAAGGCCATGCGCCAGGCGTGCAGGTGGATCGAACGGTCTTTGTTGCCGCGCCGGGCGCCATATTTGACGTCGCCTTTTACCGGACAACCTATCGCAGCCAGCTGGGCGCGTATCTGGTGATGACGGCCGGTAATCAAAACGATATGCAGGAGGTGATAGCGTTCGCTGCTGCCCAGCAGGCGGTAGCGCAGTTCGGCGCGTTCGCTGCCAGGCTTGTCGTCAGGGTAGGCGGTTGCAAGGTTTTTAGCCGCGTTTTTGCGGATAAAATGAACAAGCGTGCCTTCTTTTTCAGGCGGCGGATTTTGCACCACAGCGAGGTATTCTTTTTCTACCGTACGGGCTTGCAACTGGGCGCTCAGGCTGGCAGCGGCGGTTTTGGTTTTGGCAAAAACGGTGACCCCGCTAACCGGCCTGTCGAGCCGATGGACCAAAAAAAGCGGGTGACGGCAGTAGGTTTCCGCCATGTGCAAAAACGAGGTGTCGCCGCCGGGATCGTCCTGTACGGGGATGCCTGCCGGTTTGTTGGCAACGATGAGCTGGTTGTTTTTTAAAAGTATGTCCAATTTTACTTAATTTCTTCGTAATCAATGTATTCGTCGTCTTTTGCCGGCTGAAAGCCTGCGTTTGTGCTGTTTGGCGGTGGCGGCGCAGGCGGCGCCTGGGGAGGGCGCTGTTGCACGGCGAAATACGGGCGAAGAGCCTGTATCAGCCACAGAATCGCCAATGCCGTAAATAGCCATTTGAGTAACATCTTTCAGGCAGCCGGCTTTCCGGCCGGCTCGTTTTTTTCAAAGATTTTTTTCAACAACGGATGGCTGAACACCGCCAGTAGAATAACGACAACGCCGAGGTAAAAATTCGGGCTCAGGTCGTCGTGTTCCCGGAAGATCAGTGCTGCCAGTAAAACGCCGTAAACAGGTTCGAGGTTGATGGTCAGGTTGGTCGCGAAGGCCGAAATATGGCGCATGGCTTTCAGGGTCAGGTAATAGGGCAGCAGTGTGCACACCCAGGCGAGAATCAGCATCCAGAGCCAGTCCCAGTCTCTCGGAGCGATCTGCGCCTGTCCGGGTGTAAAATACCACACGAAAGGCAGGGCAAGGGAACAAACGACCAGGCCGCCGAACAGTTCGGTCAGGCTCATCAGCAGGGGCGGTACGGGAGCGTTTTCGATGACGCGTTTGTTGAGCGAGGTAAAAACCGCGGCCAAAAACGCGCTCAGGATACCCACGCCCAGTCCGAGCCGCATCGACCAGCTGATGTTGCCCGCGATGAGCACCATGCCGGGCAGAATGAGGATGCCCAGCGCCAGCTCGTACCACTTGACTTTTTGCCGGAGCAACAGCGGTTCCATCAGCGCGGAAAAAAAGGAAGTTGTGGCCATCGACGCCACCGCGACCGAAGCGTTGGCAATTTTAATGGCGCCGTAAAAACAGATCCAGTGAATGCCGACCAGCGCCCCGATGCCGAAAAGCTGGCCAAACGCCCGGCGACTGAGGCCCCGCAGTTGTGCTTTGGGTAAAATGATGATCAGCGTGGCGCAACACAGCAGCACCCGCCACCACACCAGAGGCAGGGCTTTCAGGGAAATCAGTTTGCCCAAAATGGCGGTAAATCCCCAGATGAATACACAAAAATGCAGGTAAAGATAGGCGCGCAGTTTGTCGCTCATAGCGGGGCAAAAGTAGGCCCTTCGCGCGCTATTCTCCGGCTTCCACGTCCGATTTCAGCACGGAGGGTTCAAAAACAAACCCGGGCAGCGCCGATTCGCCGCTGAAGGAGCAATTGAACGGGCAAAACTGAGTGATCAGGTTGTGAGGGTAACAAGAGGGTAATTCCCGCTCTCCACCTCGCCAACCCAGTGAACTCCGGATTTGTCAAACCCCTCAATGCGCTTCCAGCCAGTTGTCGCCCGCGCCCATTTCCACCTCGATCGGCACTTTCAGGTTGGGCAAGGCGTTGCGCATGTGTTCGCCCACCAGCACCTTGAGGCGGTCCAGTTCGGTTTTTTCCACATCGAATACCAGTTCGTCGTGCACCTGCAGGATCATTTTGGAACTGAATCCGCCTTCTTCCATAGCCTGGTGGATATTGACCATGGCGATTTTGATCATGTCGGCTGCCGAGCCCTGGATGGGTGCGTTGATGGCGGCGCGTTCGGCGTTGGCGCGTTCGAGGCCGCTGCCGTTGATGTGGCGGAAATAGCGCCGGCGACCGAGCAGGGTTTCGACGTAGCCGTGCTTGCGCGCGAAGTCGATGGTGCCGGTCATGTAGTTTTTCAGGCCGGAATATTCGCGGAAATAGTTGTCGATCAACTCTTTGGCTTCGGTGCGCTTGATGCCGAGCTGGCTCGACAGGTTGGTGGCGCCGGCGCCGTAGATGATGGCAAAATTGACGGTTTTGGCAGCGCGCCGTTGCTCGGGCGTCACCTGATCGAGCGTTACGCCGAACACCCTGGCGGCGGTGGCCAGGTGAATGTCGAGGCCCTTCTGGAAGGCTTCGATCATGCCTTCGTCGTTGGCAATATGGGCGATGAGCCGCAGCTCGATCTGCGAGTAGTCGGCCGACAACAGGACGTGGTGCCGGTCGCGCGGGATAAACGCTTCGCGGATCTTCCGCCCTTCGGCCGTACGGATCGGGATGTTCTGAAGGTTGGGGTTCTGGCTGCTGAGACGGCCGGTGGCGGCCAGGGCCTGGTTGAAGGAGGAATGTACGCGGCCGGTGCGCGGGTTGATCAGGGCCGGCAGGGCGTCGATGTAGGTGCTGCGCAATTTCATCAGGGCGCGGTGTTGCAGGATGTCGGCGCACACCGGATATTCGGCTGCGAGGTTGCTGAGCATTTCCTCGTCGGTGGAATACTGGCCGCTCTTCATTTTTTTACCCGGATAGGGAATTTTCATACGTTCGAACAAGACCTCCCCGACCTGTTTGGGGCTGGCGACGTTGAACGTAAAGCCGGTTTCTTCCAGCACTTTCTTTTCCAGCGCATCGATTTGACCGCTGAGTTCTATGGAATATTCTTTCAAAAAATCCGGGTCGATGCGTACCCCGGCGTGTTCGATGGCTGCCAGCACCTTGACCAGCGGGGTTTCCACTTCGCGGAATAATTTGACGAGGTTTTCGCCACCTGCTTCGAGCTTGGGCGCCAGCACGTCGCGCAGCTGAATGGTGATGTCGGCATCCTCGGCGGCGTAGTCTTTGATCAGGTCGATGGGCACGTCGCGCATGTTGCCCTGCGCGGCGCCCTTTTTGCCAATCAGGTCTTCGATTTTGACCGTCGAATAGTCGAGCAGGGTTTCCGCCATGTAGTTCATGTTGTGGCGGAGATCGGGTTCGAGCAGGTAGTGCGCCAGCATGGTATCGAAATAAGGGCCGCGCAACTCGACGCCATAGTTTTTCAACACAATGGCGTCGTACTTCAGGTTTTGCCCGATTTTTTCAATGGCGTCGTCTTCAAACAGCGGCCGGAATTCCTCCACGATTTTTTGCGCTGCTTTGGCATCGGCCGGCACGGGTACGTACCAGGCTTCGCGCGCCTGTACGGCAAACGACATACCCACCAGATCGGCCTGTGTGGCATCGAGCGCGGTGGTTTCCGAATCGTAGCAGAATGCGGCCGATTTGCCGAGCAACGCGATCAGCTCGGCGCGTTTTTCGGGCGTGTCGGCGAGGTGGTACACGTGTTCGGTGTTGTGGATGTTGTGGCCGGCGTGCGACAGGCGCTCTGCCGGCATTTGCGGCGCGGCGGCGGGGTCGTCGTCGAAGAGGCTGCCTTGTTTGGACGCGGCCGGCGCGGGCGCGGGCGTATTGGCGGCGCTTACAGAAGGCGGCGAGGCAAGCGGGTGTCTGAGAATGGATTCGGCAAGGGAGCGAAATTCCAGTTCGCGGAAAATTTCGATCAGGGCAGCGCGGTCGAAGGGTTCGAGTTCGAGGAATTTTTCGTTGAATTCGACCGGGACGTTGGTGTCGATCCGGGCCAGCCATTTGGACAGGGTGGCTTTATCGCCGTGGTTTTTGACGATTTCCTGCTGTTTGCCTTTCAGTTTGTCGGCATTGGCCAGCAGGTTTTCGACGTTGTCGAATTCCTCAAGCAGTTTGGCAGCCGTTTTTTCGCCGATGCCGGGCAGGCCGGGGATGTTGTCCACCGAATCGCCCATCAGGGCCAGCATATCGACCACCTGATCGACGCGTTTGATGCCCCAGCGTTCGCAGACTTCTTTCGGGCCCAGTATTTCGACTTCATTGCCCTGCCGGCCGGGTTTGTACAGGAAAATATGGTCGTCAACCAGCTGGCCGTAGTCTTTGTCGGGCGTGACCATAAACACCTGATACTGTTCTTTTTCTGCCTTTTTGGCCAGGGTGCCGATCACGTCGTCGGCCTCGTAGTTGTCGATCACGAGCACCGGAATGCGCATGGCCTCGATGATGCGGCTCACCCAGGGCAGGGCGAAGGTGATGTCTTCGGGCTGCGCTTCCCGGTTGGCCTTGTAGGCCTCGTATTCTGCGTGGCGGAAGGTGCCGCCCCTGGGGTCGAACACGACCGCGAGGTGGGAAGGCTGCTCGGTTTGGATCAGGTCCCAGAGTGTACGCATGAAGCCTTGAATGGCCGATACGTTCCAGCCTTTGGAGTTGATGAGCGGGCGGGTGATGAAGGCAAAGTGTGCGCGATAGATGAGGGCGTGGCCGTCGAGGAGAAAGAGTTTTTTCATAGCTGGACAGAAGAGATGCCGCGGCCTGTTCGGCGGCGGGGGTCAAAGATAGTGTAGTCGTCAGATGAAACCGGCTACAATGTATCGCACGCGGCCTGCTGATTTTCGCCTGAAAATGCTAACTTTGCCGGCTTTTTTTGAAAAACCAATGTCCTTGACGCCCCGGGCGTCCTTTTTAGCACACATACGTTTTCTGTGAAAAATATTCAACTGGCCGCCATGTCCGACGGCCAATCCGCCCCCTTTCAAATCCTTCTGGCCGAAAAAGATACGCTGGGCCGTCTGCAAATGACCCTGACGCCGGCCGAGCTCCAGTTTTTACAGGATGCTGCGGGGCGCGACGTCAAAACCTGTTTTTTCCCGCGCGCCCAGGGGGCGATCCTCGTCCGCCTGCTGGCGCACAACCCCGACCCGCTGACCGGCGCTGAAGACGCCCGCCTGGCCGGCAATGAAATACTTCGTGAAATACGCCAGTACAAAATCGAATCTGTCGTAGTCAGCAATTACTGCCGGGCCGACAGAATGTTACATTTCGCGGAGGGTATGTGCCTTGGAGCCTATCAGTTTCTCAAGTATTTCTCCAAACCGGAGAAGAAAGAGATGGCGCTGAAAGAAGTTTGGCTGGCGGGTGCCGACCCGGCTGCCGTGGCCGAGCTCTCCAGCCTGGTCGAAGCTGTTTGCCTCGCGCGCACGCTGGTCAACGAACCGCATTCTCATTTCAACGCCCTCGAACTGGCCAACGCCGCGGTGCAGGCCGGGCAACAGTTTGGTTTTGAGGTAGAAGTGCTGGGAAAAGAAAAGCTGCAAAGCCTGAAAATGGGCGGCCTGCTGGCGGTCAACCAGGCCAGCGAAGTGCCGGCGCAGTTCATCATCCTGCAATACCGACCCGAAGCCCTGCGCGAGCGGGCGCCAATGGTGCTCGTCGGCAAAGGGGTCGTGTACGATACCGGCGGTTTGAGCCTCAAACCTTCCGAGGGGATGGATTATATGAAGTGCGACATGGCCGGCGCGGCTACCGTGATTGGTACTATTGTCGCGGCCGCGCGCAACCGCTTGCCCGTACACCTTGTCGGCCTGATTCCGGCCACCGACAACAAGATTGGCGAGCGGGCGCTTTCGCCCGGCGATGTGATTCGCATGTATTCCGGCGATACGGTCGAAGTGGTCAATACTGATGCCGAAGGCCGGCTGATTCTGGCCGACGCGCTCCATTACGCCAAAAAATACAAACCCGAGCTGGTGCTCGATTTCGCCACACTGACTGGCGCCGCCGTGCGCGCCCTGGGCAATCAGGCGATCTGTTACATGGGCACTGCGCCGCAAAGCGTCAAGACAGCCCTCGAAGCCAGCGGCTGGAATACCTACGAGCGACTCGTGGAACTTCCCCTCTGGAAAGAGTACGGCGACGAACTGAAAAGCAATATTGCCGACCTGCGCAACGTGGGCACGGGCAACGCCGGCATGATTACCGCCGGAAAATTCCTTCAACATTTCGCAGGCGACTTGCCCTGGCTGCATCTCGACATCGCCGGGCCTGCTTACCTTCGCCACGCCAACGGCTACCGAACCAAGGAAGGTACCGGGGTGGGCGTTCGGCTTTTATATGACTTTTTGAAAAAATACGCCGCTTCCAATACGGATCCACAGTCTTGAATAGCAGCACTTTACGACCAATAAATCATGAGCAATATTACCATCGGAATTACTTGCGGCGACATCAATGGCATCGGGCTGGAGGTTATCCTCAAAGCCCTGGCCCTGAAAAAAGCCGGCAAATCCTTCAAAACCATCGTGTACGGCAGCACCAAAGTGGTGGCCTACCACAAAAACATCATTACCCAGGAAAATATCCAGTTTTTCCCCATCCAGACGGCCGATGAGGCCCAGCCCGATCGCGTCAATGTCATCAATTGCTGGCAAGACAACGTCAATATCACGCTTGGCAAACCCAGCGACCTGGGCGGCCAGTGCGCTTTTAAAGCCCTCGAACGGGCAGTGAAAGACCTGCGCGAAGGCGTGATCGATGCCCTCGTGACTGCCCCGATCAATAAAAAAGCCATGCAAATGGCCAATTTCCCCTTCATCGGTCATACCGAATACCTGACCGACGCATTCAAGGCCAAGGATTCGCTGATGCTGATGGTGAGCGACGCGCTCCGGATCGGCATCGTCACCAACCATCTGCCCCTGCGCGAAGTGGCCGCCGCCGTTACAGTGGAAAAAGTGCTCCGCAAAATCCAGATCATGTCCGAAACGCTGCGTATCGATTTCGGCATTGAAAAACCCACGATCGCCGTGCTGGGCCTCAACCCGCACGCAGGCGACGAGGGCGCGATCGGAGAAGAAGACGACAAGATCGTGCGCACGGCCATTGAACACGCCAAACAAAAAGGCATCCTGGCATTCGGCCCCTATCCCGCCGACGGATTTTTCGGCTCGGGGCAGTTCAACAAATTCGACGGTGTGCTGGCCATGTACCACGACCAGGGCCTCATCCCCTTTAAAACCCTCTCTTTCGGGGCCGGCGTGAACTATACGGCCGGCCTGGCCTCCATTCGCACCTCGCCCGACCACGGCACGGCGTATGATATTGCGGGGAAAGGTGAAGCCGACGAATCGTCGATGATCAAATCGCTGTTCCTTGCAGCCGATATCGTGCGCAACCGTTCGGAATACCTCGAACTGCGCGCCAACTCGCTCGAACGCCGCAAACAAAAAGCGCTTGAAAGCGAAACCGGCGAAGATGAAGTGATCGAGGAAATCATCCCTGAAGACTAGACAGACACTTCACCACCGGCAGTCATTCTTTTACCCTATCTTTTCCCAGTATATGCAAACCATTCTTGGCATCGACGTTGGCGCTTCCGGCATCAAGGGCGCATTGGTGGACCTGAAAACCGGCAAACTCAGCGGTGAGCGTTTCCGTGTGCCGACTCCCCAGCCTTCCACTCCTGCCGCCATGGCGGGGGCTTTTGCCGAGATTGTGGAGTTTTTCGGCTACAAAGGCCCGGTGGGCTGCGGATTTCCGTCCATTGTCAAAAACGGCGTGTGCCACTCGGCCGCCAATATTGATAAAAGCTGGATCGGGACCAATATCGAAACCACGTTTGGCGAGGCGTGCGGCAACCCTGTTTTTGCCACCAACGACGCCGATGCCGCCGGTATGGCCGAAATGCGTTTCGGCATGGGGAAAGATGAAAACGGGCTGGTTATTTTGCTGACCATCGGCACCGGCATCGGGTCGGCCATGTTTTACAAAGGGCACATGCTGCCCGGCACCGAACTCGGCCACCTGATTTTTAAAAACAACCGGATTGCCGAAGCTTACTGCTCTTCCGGCGCCCGTGAACGCCTGAAAATCAGCCGGAAGGAATGGGCAAGTCGCTTCAATGAATACCTGCACCACCTGGAACGCATTTTTTCTCCCGACCTTTTTATCCTCGGCGGCGGCGAAAGCAAATTCTTCGAGCAGTACAAACATCTGCTGACCACGGAAGCGCGCGTCGTCCCAGCCCGACTACTCAACAATGCCGGTATCATCGGCGCAGCGGCATACGCGGCCGAGCACTGATTACAGACCGGTTTGCCGCCGTACTGACATGGCCCATCCTCACAAATTGTTCCGGGTAACAGAGAAGGTCCGGCCTTCACATATTGGCGAGTTTAGTCGGCGGGTTCAACTTCCCGCGAGCTGCTGAGTCCCAGTTGTAATTCCCGCTTTTTTTGCACCCGTGCGACGACCAGAATACTGATCTCGTACAAGGCGTAGAGCGGAATTGCTACAAGCGTCTGCGAAACCACATCGGGAGGCGTGATGATCGCGGCGATAATGAGAATCACCACAATGGCATGACGGCGGTAGGTGCGCATGAATTGTTTGCCCATCAGGCCCACCTTGGCCATAAAATAAGCCACCACAGGCATTTCGAATACCAGGCCGGTCGGGATGGTGAACATGGTCATGTAGGTAACGTAGGAATCCAGTGTGGGCGCCACCTCGAGCCCTTCGACGGTATAGCCCGCGAGGAAATTGATGGAAAAAGGCGCAATGATGAAATAGCCGAACAGCACACCGAGCAGAAAAAGCAGCGAACAAACCACCACTACGCCGCGGACGGCTTTGCGTTCGGCATCGTACAGGCCCGGGCTGATGAATTTCCAGAATTCCCAAAAAATGTAAGGAAACGCTCCGATCAGGCCGATCCAGAAGGAAATGTACAGGTGTTGCATCAGCACTTCGCCCAACTGCCTGGTAATCAGGTTGAACGGAGTAGGCTGCATACACATCGTATCGCCCGCGCCCACGCTTTGCGAAAACCAGCAGGTCATGCGGTAAGTCCAGAAATCCGGGTTGCGAGGCCCGAATATGAGGGTGTTGAAAACGAATTCCTTGTTGAGGAAACAGAAGGTTGCCACCACTGCAATAGCTGCCATGCTGCGCAGGATGTGTTTGCGCAATTCGGCGACGTGTTCGAAAAACGACATTTCGCCGCGGGCAATGCGTTCGTGTTCTTGTGGCTGGTCGAGCGGCATGAGACGAGGACAGTTTGGACTATTAGACCCCGCAAAGGTAAAAGGTTAAGCCGGGGGGCAGCAATATTTCAAAAAGGGTTCCGTTAAATTCCGAATTTTACCTCGCAATTAACATTAATCAGCCGGTGTGGCACACCTTTTTGCAAGCAGGGTGTGCCACACTTTTGTTTACTAACGAAGACCGCTTTCCAATGATGAACAAAGTCTTGCTCCCGCTGCTGCTGCTTGGGTTGCTCACTACCCCGCTTCACGCCCAGTACCGGAGGGGCGGAACGGAACACTACGCCGAACTGGGCTTTCTGTTCGGCCTCACCAATTACTCCGGCGACCTTGCCGAGGCCCATATCGAAATGAACGAAACCCGGCCTGGTTTCGGCGCGTTCGTGCGGTATCATTTCTCGCCCGCTTTCGCCATTAAGGGGCAAGTGTACTCCGGTTATGTAACGGGCGACGACAACAACTCGAGCAATATCAAACGGGTGCGCCGAAGCCTCAAGTTCGCGACCTCGATTTTTGAATATGGCGCGGTTGCCGAGTACCATTTTTTTGCCCCCGAACGCCTCAACGGGGCAGGGTCGCACAATTTTCGCGTCAATCCATACCTGTTTGCCGGTGTGGGTGGTGCGGTGACCGACGCCAAGGCGGAGTACTACGGTCCCGAAGACCTGCGTGATTTTTACCTCAAGGCGCCTTTGCCTGAATCGGGCCTTCGAAGCCATTTTTTCAGCACACCGGTCGGTTTCGGGGTGGAAATGGACGTTTATGATCGCATCATTCTGGGGGCGGAGCTGGGCTGGCGCCCGGTGTTCTCCGATGATCTCGACGGCATCAAACGCAACGGCAACCCGGATAAAAAGGACTGGTATTACTTTGCCGGTTTTACGATTGCCTACATCCTGAGTGGCGCCCCCGAGCGCTGCGGGTACTAGGGGGCGTTTCGGCTACGCGCAAGGGCAACTGCAATTTAGAGATGCTCTAAAACCTGCGTTTGTTGGCAGCGTTTCGCAGTACCTTGCCGGAGCGTAATACATTTGCACCGTGGATAGAAAAAATGCCCTCATTGTCTGGCTCGAACTCATCTGGTGGATCATCACCGCATTGGTAGCGGCGGCCGTGTTGTACCCCGTTTACAAGGCCATGTACGTGTGGCCTTTCCGCAACTGGAACATCATCTTCGTTGTGGCGCTGCTCACCCTGGGCCGTTATATTTTTTTGTTGAAACACACCTTTCTGGCCAAAAGGCAGGTGCTGAAGATTGCCTTGCTGCTCCTCATGTTTCCGCTCACCTTTTCTTTCATCGACGGGCTGCACGGCTTTATGAATTACATCGAGGAACACAGCTGGGATACGCTTACAGGGCACCTTCCCCCGGGGCAAAAAGAAGCCATAGAGCAGTACATCTGGAATGAAATGCTCTTTTTCGGCTTCGGCAGCATCATTGCCGCGCCGGTTTTTGCAGGCCGCATGATGTTGTCGATATGGCGTACCCGCAACCGCGGAACTGTGTAAGGGTAAGGGTCAGAAACCCAGAAGATCGGCCAGAGACTTCACAATGCAGACGGCGCCCAGCGTGGTCATGATATACATCGCCATTTCGAACGATTGACCGGAGTGAAAAAGAAAGTAGTTGGTGGCGAAACTGAGGCCCATCAACGCAACTCCCATGCACAGCCATGTGCGGCCGCGTTGTGCCAGGCGTTTGTTTTTTTCAACAAGGGAACTGGGGTTTTCAGACTCGAGACTTACACCTGCTGAGTTGGCGGATTGCTGTGTGTTGTGCAATGGTTCCATGTGTTGCGTAAATTTCATTTTGATATAAAAATCCAATTCCAAATTACTGTTGGAAAAACATTGCAATGTTAGTAAAGTTTTTGTCAAAAGTATTTTCTTCCTCTATTTAATATCAAATTCGAAATTTGAAGGGGTGCGTTGGGGTGCTGCGGCCTAGGTTTGATCGGCTTCTGCTCCTTGTTTATCCCCGCTTCTCATGGCCTTGCCACAAGCAAAGAAAGTCGGTCAAGGCCCGCTCCTGTGGCGCAGAATATTGAACGGATTGGTCGGGAAGCGAAGAAAATTACCTGCACCTTTTGCAGTAGCAATGCCAGCATGGGTCGAGGCCGACGAGGCGGTCGTCCTGTATTCCAATGGAAGTGGCGGCCAGCGCCGCCGCCACTCGCAGCCTGTTCGATTCGGACTGTTTTACCCCGCTTTTTTATCGTCGCGCAGGGCTCGCCGCAGGATTTTGCCCACATTGGTTTTGGGCAATTCGGTCCGGAATTCGACCTGTTTGGGCACTTTATAGCCGGTCAGGTTTTCACGGCAGTGTGCAATCACTTCTTCCGCCGACAAGCTGGGGTCCTTTTTAACGATAAACACCTTGACGACTTCCCCTGACTTTTCGTCGGGGATGCCGACGGCGGCCACTTCGAGCACCTTGGGCATCATGGCGACCACGTCTTCCACTTCATTGGGGTACACGTTGAAACCCGACACCAGAATCATATCCTTGATCCGGTCGACGATCTGGAAAAAGCCGTCGGGGTGCATGAAGCCCATATCGCCTGTGCAAAGCCAGCCATCCTTGATCACTTCGGCCGTCGCGTCGGAGCGTTGCCAGTAGCCTTTCATGATTTGAGGCCCTTTGGCCTGAATTTCGCCGACGTTTTCGGGGCCGGGGCCGAGTATGTTGCCCTGTGCATCGGCGATGCGTACATCGGTGGACGGTACGGGCATGCCGATGGTGCCGAGCCTGCCGTTGCCGTCCACCGGATTGACGGTGAGCACGGGGCTTGATTCGGTCAGGCCGTAGCCTTCGGTGAGCACACAGCCGGTCACTTGTTGCCAGCGTTCGGCTACTGCGCGTTGCACGGCCATCCCGCCGCCGACGGAGGCTTTGAGCGCACTGAAATCGAGGGCGCGGAAATCATCGTTGTTGAGCAGCGCGTTGAACAGGGTATTGACGCCCGTCATGATATTGGGCTTGTGTTTGGCCCATTCTTTCACAAGTGCAGGAATGTCGCGCGCATTGACAATCAGGACATTGCGGCCGCCTACGCTCATAAAGGCGAGGCAATTGACGCTAAAGGCGAAGATATGGTACAGGGGCAGCGGGCAGAGTGCGATTACTTCCCTTTCCTGCAACACCGGCATGAGCCAGGCGCGAATTTGCATCATGTTGGCCAGCAGGTTTCGGTGGGTCAGCATGGCGCCTTTCGACACGCCGGTGGTGCCGCCGGTATATTGCAGCACGACGGTGTCGTTGGGGCTGGGAGCGTGCGGCGCGATGGTGAATTTGCGGCCTTCGCGCAACGCGTGTTTGAAAGAAACCGTGTTGGGAATATGGTATTTGGGCACCATGCGCTTGATATTGCGCACTACGAAATTGACAATGGCCCCTTTCAGGCCCAGCATCTCGCCCACGCTGGTCAGGATGACGGTTTTGATCTGTGTTTCGCCGAGGATTTGTTCGAGGTTGGCAGCAAAATTTTCGGCAATGATCACCGCCGTGGCGCCCGAGTCGATAAACTGGTGGCGCATCTCGCGGGGGGTGTACAAAGGGTTGGTATTCACCACAATAAGGCCGGCTCTGAGTGCGCCGAACATGGCGATGGGGTATTGCAGCAGGTTGGGCATCATGATCGCGATGCGGTCGCCGGGCCGCAGGCCCCTCGACTGGAGGTAGGCGCCGAAGTTGCGGCTCATGCGATCCACTTCTCCGAAGGTGATGGATTTGCCCATCGAGATGAACGCAGGCAGGTCGCGATATTTTTCAAAACTTTCTTCCACCATGGCCATCAGGTGCGGGTAGGCATCCGCATCGATATTGGCCGGAACGCCGTTGGGGTAGTTTTTCAACCAGGGCTTGTCCATCGTAAATCCTTTTTTGATTTGCCTTTGATAAAATTGCGAACGCTAAGATTTTGGAAAATAACCGAATTTCCGCCTTTGGGTTCAGGCTTTTTAAAACACAATGACCATTCCGAGCTAAAACATGCCGTAAATGCGAGTTAATTGCCCGTTTTTCCGAATACCCCGTTTTTTTGACCTGAATACCCGGTTGTCCACCCCCGTTTTAAATCCGATGCACCCTGACGTACAAACATATTATGCCCTGACGGGCTTTGATTACAGAATAATCTGGGCAGGCGGGCGCAACCTGGCAGTGCATTTCGGCTATTACGACGAGCACGCCAACCGCCATCAGGATGCGCTGGACAACCTCAACCGCGCCCTGGCAGACTATGCCGGAATCCGGCCGGGCGAACGGGTGCTCGATGCTGGCTGCGGACGCGGCAGTGCGGTGTTCTGGCTGGCTGCCCAACACGGCTGTGCGGTGACCGGGGTCAATATTTCCGCCGAACAACTGGCTGAATGCACACGGACCCTGGACAAAAAACCGCATCCCGGAATTTCCTTCGTCAGGGCCGACTACCTGAACGTGCCGCTGCCCGGCGCCAGTTTCGATCTCGTCTGGGCCTGTGAAAGTTTGTGCCATACTGCCGGCAAACACGCTTTTTATGACGAAGCTTTTCGCTTGCTCCGCCCCGGAGGCCGTCTGGTAATTGCCGAGTACGTGCGCAGCGGGCGACCCTTGTCGCAAAATGATGAATGGCTACTGGAACAATGGCTCCGCCCCTGGGCTATTCCCGACCTCGATACCCTGGACGAACACCACACACATGCACTCGGGGCGGGCTTCAGGCATTTTTCGAGCCGGGATGTTACGTCCCGGGTAAAGGTGTCGTTGCGCAATTTGCACCGCCTTTGCCGCCGTTGGCAACCCTGGGGCCGCCTGATGCTGTTATCGGGACTGATCAACAGGCTGCGCTACAATAATGTCTGCGCATCCATCCGGCAATATGAAGCCCTGGAAAAAGGGTGCTGGGAGTACCGGTTTTTACTGGCGGAAAAATAAAATGAAAGAAGCCCGCCCCGGACTCCGGAGCGGGCTTCTGAATCGGTAAGGCACCTGTTTACTGGATTTTCGCAATTTTCAGCGTTTTGCGATCACCGTTGGAGAACTGGATGTGTACCAGATAAATGCCGACCGGGCGGTCGCTCATGTCGACAGGGTACACTTCGAGCTGACCGGCGTGGAAGGTCAGCGTTTCCAGAATGTCGCCGTTGGTGCTGCAAACGCGCACTTTGACGTCGTCGTCATAGGTCATCATGTTGCGAACGGTCATCACATTGGTGACCGGGTTCGGCGACACCGACATGGACTCGACGACCGGCAGGCTCAGATCGATCATTTGCGGGTCTGACACATTCTCCTGGCCCAGCGCATTGACGCGGTGGATGCGGTAGAAATTGACGCCGCTGACCGGCTGATCGTCCGTGATTTTGTATTCGTTCGGATTGGCCGCGTCGTGGTGGCCCATGACGGTGGTTACCGGACGCCAGCTCAATTGATCGGTCGAGTGTTCTACGACGTACAGGTATTGAGTAGGTTCGGGTTGTGCGACCCATTCGACCTGAACCGTGTATTTACTGAGTGCCAGTACGGTGAATTGTTGCAGGAACGAGCCGCAACCCGGCGAGCCGGCCGGATTAACCGTGATGGTGACGATGTTCGATTCGAGGAAAGTGGGGCAACCGGCACGACGTGCGCAACGCATGAAGTACGAGGTTTCGAACAGCGGGCCGGGTTGATAGGTGGCGGACGTAGCGCCCGGGATAGCCACCCAGGTGGGTTGGGCGGGGCCCATTTGTACCAGCTGCATCCACTGATATTCAAGGGTGCCGGAGCCGCCGGACGGCGGTGTGACGCCGTACAGTGCATTGGGCTGGTCGCCTTCGCAAATCGTCTGATTGCAGCAGATGGTACCTGCATTGAGGACGTTGTCGCAGAGCGTGTGGATACCGGCGTCGTAGCAGAGGTTATCGGCCTGTCCAGCCACAACATTGAAGGGCGCCGTTTTGCCGTTGGCGTTGGCGTCGCTGTCGTAGCAGTCGTTGACGAGGTCTTTGCCCGTGAATTCATAACCCGACGGAATGCCGCTGAATATGATGATATAGGTGCCGGGCGTGACGCAATCGAACAGGTAATAGCCCGTAGCGTTGGTCGTCGTTGTGGCGACTACGATATCGTCGTTGGTCATGAACTGACCGTCGGGGCCGGCTTTCACGAGTTTGACCGTGATGTTGGGTACGCCAACTTCCGACGATCCCTGAGAGCCGTTCTGATCGGTATCATACCACACGAAGTCGCCGATTTTGATGCCGTTGTTGGTAAAGCCGATATTGGTCGATGCGGTGCCGGTACAGCCTGCGCCGTCGGTGACGGTCACTGTGTGCTGGCCTGCGGCAAGGTTAATGGCGGTGGCGGTGGTTTCGCCGTTGTCCCAGTGGTAAGTATAGCCACCCGAACCGCCGGCGGCAACCGCCGTAGCGCTGCCGGGCTGGCTGCAGTTGGCATTGGTAGAAGCTGTGATCACTACCGAGGGCGGCAGCGGTGCGGCGATGGAGACGCTGGCGCTGGCGGTGCAGCCTGCGCCGTCTTTAACCGTCACGGTATAGGTGCCGGGGCTGAGGTTGCTGATCGTGGCGGTTGTCTGGCCGTTGCTCCACATATAGGTATAAGGAGGCGTACCGCCAGAAGCCGAGGAGGAAGCTGCGCCGCCGCCGCCGTTGCAGTTGGCATTGCCGGTCGCCACGGCAGTCACGCTGGGCGAGTTGGCTTGCGTAATCGTGACGGAGGCAGAAGCAGAGCAGCCGCCGGCGTCGGTGGCGGTGACCATGTGCTGGCCGGGGCTGAGGTTGGTGGCGGTGGCGGTGGTTTGGCCGTTATCCCACAGGTAGATGTAGCCGCCCGAGCCGCCGCTGGCCGTAGCGGTGGCGCTGCCGCCGGTGGTGCAGGTTGCGTTGGTGTTCACTACCGCGGTAACCGTCGGGCCCTGGGCCTGTCCGATGCTTGTTGTTTTAATGACAATACAACCCGTGGCATCGGTAACGGTTACACTGTGCGGGCCGGCGCCCAGGTTGGTGGCGGTGGCGGTGGTTTGGCCGTTGTCCCACAGGTAGGTGTAGGGCGGTGTACCGCCCGAAGCTGTTACGGTGGCGCTGCCGCCGACGGTGCAGTTGGCGTTGGCGTTGACCGTGATGCTGGCTGCCAGTGTCGGCGCAGAGGGAATATTGACCGTGCCGACGCCGATACAGCCGGTGGTCACATCGGTAGCCGTGACGTTGTGATTGCCGGCAGTCAGGTTGGTTGCCGTGGCGCCCATTTGGCCGTTATCCCAGATAAATACATAGTTGCCCGAACCGCCGGTTGCGGTAGCGGAAGCGCTGCCGCCTACGTTACAGCCGGCATTGCTGACGACGGTGCCGCTGACGGTCAGGTTGGTATTGTTGCCTCCCACGGTTACGTTTGCGGTAAACGTGCAATCATGCGAATCAGTGACCGTAACGAAGTACGGGCCGGGGGCAAGGCCGATAATGGTCGGCGTTACGCCGCCATTGTGCCAGTGGAAAGTATAAGGTGCAGTGCCACCTGTCGGATAAACGGTAGCCGTGCCGGTGTTGCCGCATGCCGCGGGCGTAGACGAGGTGTTGCCCGTCAGGAGCGGCGGCTGGGTTACCTGCGTGGAGGTGAAGTTGGAGCACCCGTTTTGATCGGACACCGTAACGCTATAGGTGCCGGGAGAAAGGTTGGTAATGGTTTCACCCGACTGGCCGTTGCTCCATAAAATGGTATAGGGAGGCGTACCCGACATGGGGCTGACGTGCGCGGTGCCATTGTTGTAGCCGTAGCAGGTCACAGGGGTGTTGGTCACCATCAGCCACACGCCTTCATTGAAGAAGACAACCGTGGCGCTGGCAGCAGCGGTGCAGCCGTTGGCGTCGGTCACCGTAACGGTGTAGGTGCCGGCGGTAAGGCCTGTAATAATGGCCGTGGAACCGCCATTGCTCCAGTTGTAGGTGTAAGGCGGCGTGCCGCCATACGGAACGGCGGTAGCGGTGCCTTCGGGCGCATTGCCGCAAATCTGATCGGTACCGAAAGCCGTGACGCCCAGTTGGGGCGGTTGCGTAATCACGACCGTGCCGACGGCATAACCCATATCGACATCGGTCACCGTGACGGTGTACGTGCCGGGGCAAAGGCCCGCCACGTTTTGCGTGGTAGCGCCGGTGCTCCAAAGATAGGTGTAGGGCGTCCAGCCACCGGAGCCATAGGCCGAAGCTTTGCCGTTACAAAGGCCGTAACAGGTCACATTGGTCGAACTCGTGGTCACCGAGACCTGTGCCCAAAGCGCCAGGGGGAAGAACACCGCCAGCAAAACACCGGTCAGGCTATTCAAACGAAAATTGAAATGGGTAGAGGATCGTCCCATGGGATGTAAAGTGTTTTTAGCGTTAAATCGGAAATTGTGCACGTTGGATTAATTCAATTGATACGCACAACCACTACATGAGTAACGGTCGGTACTCAAAATGACGGGGGGCGGTGGCGGACTAAATAATGGGCGAGAGACCGAGATGCTTATGCGAGACAAAAATAGCCTTTTTTGCCAAGCCGGGTTGTTTATTTTCAAATTTAACCCCTGAAAATGCCTTGTTTGCAGCCATTATGGCGCTATTTACGGGAATCCCGTACCACATCACTGGCATTGTATTTTTTTTAATAGCAAAAAAAACAGCAGGCATTAGGCCTTGTCAGCCAGGTGCCTGCCGCTCGTCGGGGTGCCTATAAATCCGGTTTATTTGCCTTTTCTCGTATGCAGCTTGTCAAATACGTATTGCCCGACCATCTTGCCGTTGCGGTTGCCCGCCTGATTGCCGTGCGGGTAGTGAATACCGCCATACAAACGGCTGATGGCCGCTTCGTCGGCGGCTTGTAAAAACGAATTGAAGGTACGCGGCGGGATGCCGAATTCCACTTCGGTGCTGTCGGTAAACGTAAAGTTGTCGCCCAGCAAGTTGGTCAATACCATGGCAGCAGCAGCCGTGATCGTACTGTGTCCGCTGGTATGTTCGGGGAACGGCGGCGTCTGGATCAGGGGTTTCCATTCCGGGTCGATATACTGGTTGATGTATGACTCCGGCCGGATGACGGTCGAGCGGTATTTCTCCGTCCAGCAGGAAATGAAGCCGTCGGCCAGGGCGCAGGCTACTTCAACATACGCTTCTGCCGAGTGAATGATATCCAGATTGGCTTTGTGGCAGGCGGCGCCGGTGATGTTCATCCAGTGACCGCCGGGGCTGATCTTCTTGCGTGCATACGAGAAGTGGCCGCTGACCTCCATGGCGAAGGGGTTGTCGTCCCAATACCAGGCTGTTGCTTCCTGTTCGGGAGTCAGGTTTTTCACTGCTTCGTAGGTGGCGAAGGCTTGTTTGTAAAACGCGCTCGTTTTGTCGAGGCTGAACGGCGTGGCCGGATCAGGCTTGAATTGTGCGGCCGAATCGAGTACCCAGGGCCGGATTTCGGACCAGTGGGGTTCGAGGCCGTCGGCATACATCGGGGGCGTGGGGCGCCAGCGGGCGGGGTTTTTCGGATCGATGGTAAACTTGGGCGCACTGCGCGTCTGGGCGTAGTTGTCGGTTTTCGACCAGGCGAGAATATGCTTGGCCACCTGTTCGCCGTAAGCCATCGAGCGTTCGTACACCTCCGGCGGCATGTTCATTTTTTGGTAATCCTCGAGGATCTGTTCTTTCAGCTCCTCCATGTTTCCCTCCGAAAAAACCAGGGTTTTGCCCACGATCAGCAGGGCGTTGGCGCTGGCGAGCGGAAAGCAGTATTCCTTTCCGGCTTCGGGTTGCGGACCGGGTTTCAGGCCGTTGAGCTGCCCGGCCAGGCTTTGAAAATCGGGATAGCCCGGCACCAGCGCTTCATAGGCCGCCACGGCCGAATAGGCATAGATGCGCGACGAGACCGGCGGCGCAAAAATGTCGAAACGGATGATCTCCGTCAGGCGCCGGAAACCGGCATGAATAAATTCGGGGTTGGCTGCGAGTTTCTGGTAGTCCTTGTTGTACTGTTTGCAACCGGGCGTACCTAACAGAAACAAAGGCAGGAATACCAGTAAAATCCGTAATTTACTTTTCATAATCAGTTAGTTATATAAAGTTTTGATCAGCGAAAGTAGACAGGACGGGCAGCTGCAAAACTTATAAACTCCTTAAAAATTGCGCCACATCATGCTCTCCACAGGTTTGTCGGTTCGTTGGTTGTATTTGGCGCTTCCTTTTTTGTTGTAGTAATTTTCAATGTCGCCGTCGACCCTGAAATAAATCAGCTGACCGACAGGCATTCCGGCATAGACACGCACGGGTTGCACACAGGAAATTTCGAGGGTCCAGGTATTGGAGAAACCGACGTCGCCCTTGCCGGCCGTGGCATGGATATCGATGCCCAGGCGGCCCACACTGCTTTTCCCTTCGAGGAAAGGTACTGAATTGTGGGTTTCGGTGTACTCCTCCGTCACGCCCAGGTACAGGGTGCCCGGCTGCAGCACGAAACCTTCTTCCGGAATCTCGATATACTCGATCGTGTTGTGTTTTTTTGCGTCGAGAACCTTGTCGCGATACAAGGCCAGCGTTTTGCCCAGGTGTACGTCGTACGAGTTGGTGCCGAGGCAGGCTTTGTCAAAAGGTTCGATCACGATCTCGCCGTTGGCGATACTTTCCAGAATTTTTTTGTCGGTCAATATCATGGGACTTGGATAAAAAAGCACGCAAAAGTACCCCAAATGACGAGAACCCTGCTTTTTACAACCAACTTTTACCCGCTGCGCCGCGTTTTAACCGACATGAAAAAAACCGTAGTGCTGGGCGCCACGCCCAATCCGGCCCGATATGCCAACATGGCAGTGCTCCGCCTGACCCAATACGGCCACGAGGCGGTGCCCGTCGGCATCCGGGAAGGTACGATCGGCGGAATTCCGATCCTGACCGGCCATCCGCTACTCGATGAGGTCGATACGGTGACCCTTTACCTCAATGCTGCCCGGCAGGCCGATTATTACTCCTACATTTTTTCGCTGAAGCCCCGGCGGATCATTTTCAACCCCGGCGCCGAGAACCCTGAGCTGGCGCGCCTGGCGCGTCAAAGCGGTATCGAAACGGTGGAGGGCTGCACGCTGGTCATGTTGTCGATCGGCAATTATTGAGGCTTTTTGTCAGAAAACAGTCATTTGCGAGCCATGCAAAATCCGGAGGCCGCACTGCTTTCGTAGATGAGCGTGATTTCAATTTCATCACATTTCTGACCATCAAATTTGCACAACATGAAAGTATCCCGCACAATGACCGGCCTGTTGCTGGTCTTCAGTCTCCTGGCCTCCGGCCTTTTCGCACAAAAAAGCGACAACACTGTCGTGGTGGGCGGCGAGGCCATGTACCCCAAAAAGAACATCGTTGAAAATGCCGTCAATTCCCGGGCCCATACGACCCTCGTGGCGGCAGTGAAAGCGGCCGGCCTGGTGGAAACCCTGCAGGGCAAAGGGCCGTTTACGGTCTTCGCGCCCGTCAACGACGCCTTCGAAAACCTGCCCGCCGGCACAGTTGACAATCTGCTCAAACCCGAAAACAAAGGCCAGCTCACGACCGTTCTGACTTATCACGTGGTGGCCGGCGCCTACGACTTCGATGCGCTCGCCGCCCTGCTCAAAAAAGGCCAGAACACCCTGAAAACCGTAAGCGGCGGCACCCTGACCTTTATGATGAATGGCCCGCACAACATCGTCGTGAAGGACGAAAACGGCAATACCGCCAATATCAATACCTACGACGTGTACCAGTCCAACGGCGTGATTCATTCGGTAGATGCCGTGCTGCTGCCCAAAATGTAAAACCGCCGCCCCGACCAGACCAACACCCGGCAGCGCGAAACAGGCGCTGCCGGTATTTTTGTACAAATAAAATTTTGCAACATGAAAACCCTCCTTTTTATCCTTGCGCTGTGCTCCGCCGGTTTGCTGTCGGCTCAAAACTCTGGCGACAAGGTGGTCAAAACCGACGCCGAATGGAAAGCCCGGCTCACCCCGATGCAATACTACGTCACCCGCCAGTCGGGCACCGAACGCGCTTTCGACAACGAATACTGGAACAACCACGCCAAAGGGCTTTACCGCTGTGTGTGCTGCGATCAGCCTTTGTTTCACTCCGGCGCCAAGTTTGACTCCGGCACCGGCTGGCCGAGTTTTTTCAAACCCTTCGACAGTGCCGCTATAGTAGTGGCCACCGACAACAGCCACGGCATGGTGCGCGACGAGGTGCGCTGCAGCCGCTGCAATGCCCACCTCGGGCACGTGTTCGACGACGGGCCGGCGCCCACCGGCAAGCGCTATTGCATCAACAGCGCAGCGCTGCGGTTCGTAAAAGGAGAATAAAATCAGCCCTCGAAGCCGATCTTCCGGTGCGAGCCGTCGCAATACGGCTTGTTGGAAGAAGCGCCGCAACGGCAAAAAGCCGTGACCTTGTGTTTCACGGTTTCGTTGCCCGAGGCGTCTTTTACCCGGATGTTGCCGTACACCATGAGCGGCCCGTTGGGCGTGGCTTCCACGACGGTTTCCACGTCAATTTCCTCGGGTTGCGAAGCCTGGTCGCCATTTTGAAACCAGCTGAGCGCCCCCGAAGGGCATTTTTCGACCTGGGCGATGATAGCGGCTGTTTCGCCGCCTTCCATGTTGATCCAGGGGCGTTTGCGCGGATCGAAAACGGAAAGCAGGCCTTTCCAGCAAAGGGCGGAGTGAATGCAGGCGTCGGGTTTCCAGACGACCGTGATGTCTTCGTTGGTGTAATGTTTTTCCATGGTGACAATCATCATTTGCCCGACAGTTCTTGTATCGCCAGCCAGCTCATCAGCCCGATGCCGGTTTCGAGCGCTGTTTCGTCCACATCGAAGGTGTCGGTATGAATTGGCGAGCTGATGCCTTTCTCCGGGTTGCCGGTGCCGAGGCGGTAAAAACAGGCGGGCATTTCCTGTGAAAAATAGGCAAAATCCTCGGCAGTCATGCGCATGGGCAAATCCACGACCTTGTCTTTGCCGAGGTAATCGATGGCGTGGCGTTTGGTGCGGGCGGTGAGTTCTTCGTGGTTGTGGAGCACGGGGTAGCCGCGCACGATGTTGAACTCGCAGGCGCCGCCGAGGCTTTTGGCGGTTTGTTCGGCGATCTTTTTCATGCGTTTGTGCGCTTCGGCGCGCCATTTTTCATTCATGGTGCGGAAAGTGCCTTCGATTTTCACCTCGTTGGGAATGATATTGGTGGCGCCGCCGACCGAGTTGATCTTGCCGAAGGTGAGTACGCTGGGGATGGTCGGGTCGGCATAGCGGCTTACGATCTGTTGAAGCATGACGATCAGTTGTGCAGCCATAAGTACCGGATCAATGCATTCCTGGGGCATGGCGCCGTGGCCGCCCCGGCCTTTGACGGTGATGTAGATCTCGTCGGTCGAGGCCATGTAAATGCCCGGTTTGAGGCCGATCATGCCCGCTCGCAAAGGCGGGTGTACGTGCTGGCCGAAGATGCTGGCCGGGCGCGGATTTTCCAGCACCCCTTCGCGAATCATGATGCTGGCGCCTCCAGGCAGTTTTTCTTCGCCGGGCTGAAAAATACATTTTACGACGCCCTCGAAGCGGTCGCGCAACTGGTGCAGAATGTGCGCCACGCCCAGCAGCGAAGCCGTGTGCACATCGTGGCCGCAGGCGTGCATAACACCCTCGTTCTGAGACTTGTAGGGCACGTTGTTGGCTTCCCGGATGGGCAGCGCGTCCATGTCGGCGCGCAGGGCGACCACGCGTTTTTTCGGGTTTTTTCCTTTGATCAGCGCGACGATGCCCGTGCCGGCAATCCCGCTTCGATACTCGATGCCCAGGGCTTGCAAACGCTCGGCAACGTAGCGGCTGGTGTTGTGTTCTTGAAAAGAAAGTTCGGGATGGGCATGCAGGTGGCGCCGGATGGTCACCGCTTCGGCATGGTAGTCGCGGGCGAATTGACGGATGAGGTCTTTCATGTCTTTTGCTGTTGAATCGGCCGGCTTTGGAGCGTGCAAGTATAACTGATTTGATCAAACGTTGTTTTATGTAATAAATAAGCGGGCCAAGCCTCGAAAATCTGTTTTGCAACGTTAAGCCTACTGCTGCTGCCTTCGCGCAAAAGCTCGTAACTTGCCCCCGCACTAATCGCCCTTGCTTGTCTTGAAACATTTCCTGACGCATTTCATACAGGAGAACTACCGCGCCGGCCGCCTTCACGGGCAGTTCCGCGCGGCTACCATGTTTATCGACCTGAGCGGCTTTACCCGGCTTACGGAAAAACTGATGCGTCAGGGCGGGGCCGAAGGCGCCGAAGCGCTCTCGAATACCCTCAATTACATTTTCCGCCCCACGGTGGAGCTGGTGTACGCCCGGCAGGGCTTTATTCCCTATTTCGCGGGCGACAGTTTTACCGCCATTTTTCCCTGCGACAGCAAGACGCCGGGCGCGGCAGCCGAAACGGCCCAGCTCGCCTTGCGCGTCATGCAAACGGCCCAGGCCACCCTGCGCCGCTTTGCCACCGACCAGGAAAACGAAGAGTCGTTGCTGGCCGAGTACAACATCGGCATCAAAATCGGCCTCTCGGAAGGCGAGGTGGAATGGGGCATTGTCGGCAACCGCCGCAAGGCCTACTATTTCCGCGGGCGCCCGATCGAAAGCTGCGCGCAGGCGCAAATGCGGGCCTGCAGCCTCGAAACCGTGTGCGACGAACAGTTTCTGACCTGGCTCGAAGCCGCCGGCGTGACGGGTACGCCGCTGGGCGAGGGTTTTTTCCGCGTCGATGTCGAACGCCCGCTGCCGGAAGCCGCGCCGCTTTCCGCGGCCGCGTACCCCGTGTTGCCGCCGCCCGACCCCGCCATCATGGCGGAATTTTTGCCCCCGGAAGTGTTTTCCGCGTCGAACAACGACGAATTCCGCAACGTCGTGAGTGTATTCCTCTCCTTTTCAGGCGTGGAAACGCATGAGGGGCTCGACCATTTTTCTTCCGTCGTACTCGATCAAAGCCTCAATTTCGGCGGCTATTTCAAGGAGATCGACTTTGGCGACAAGGGCGGCGTCATGTTCCTGCTGTTTGGCGCCCCTGTTTCTTTTGAAAATAACGTGGAACGCGCCCTCGAATTCGTGGCCGCCGTTCAGGACGACCTGCGCCACCTCGAAAACCTGACCGGCGCCCAGTGGCGCATCGGCATTACTTCGGGACTGGCTTTTACCGGCGTGATCGGCGCCGACGTGTTTTGCCAGTACGCCGCCGTCGGGGCCCGCGTCAATCTGGGCGCCCGCCTCATGGCCAAAGCCAATTGGGGCGAAGTGGTGGCCGACAACAACGTGCAGCGCAACCGCAACTTCAAGTTCAACTACCGCGGCGACGTGCAGTACAAGGGTTTCGAGCAAAGCATCCCGACCTACGTGCTCACGGGCCGCAACCTGGGCGGCCGCACCAATTTCGGCGGCGATTATTTCGGCCGGGCAACCGAATTGCAAACGCTGTTCGATTTCGCCGCGCCTTTCCGCGAAGGCAGGTTTGCCGGCGTGGCCTATATTTTCGGCGAAGCCGGTATCGGCAAAAGCCGCCTCAGCTACGAATTTCGCCGCCGCCTGCGCGAAACGATGCCGGGCGTGAGCTGGTTCAATTGTCAAAGCGACCAGATTCTGCGCAAGGCCTTCAACCCCTTTATTTTTTTCCTCAAAAACTATTTTGAGCAAAGCCCGGAAAATACCCCCGAGCGCAATTTCGAATTGTTCGAGGCCAATTTTCTCGAACTGATGTACGACCTCACCGAGTCGCAACACCCCGAGGCCGATGCCGTGCGCCGCGAGATCAGCCGTACGCAAAGCGTGCTGGCCGCTATGGTCGGCATCACCATTCCCGGCTCCCTCTGGGAACAACTCGACGCCCGGGGGCGCTACCAGAACGGACTGGCCGCCATGGCCAACCTCTTTGTGGCCGAAGCGCTCTTGCAGCCGGCAGTCATCGAACTGGAAGACACGCACTGGTACGACGACATGTCGAGGGAATTTCTGGCGCAGTTTATCCGCCGGGCGCAGGGGTACCCGCTGCTGTTCGTGGCGACCAGCCGTTATGAAGACGATGGCAGCAAAATTTACCCGTTCAGGCCCAGTTTGCTGGCCGAGCTGGGCACGCCGACCTGCGAAGTTGACCTGAATTTTCTCAACCCCGACGACCTGCGCGCCTTTGCCGAAACCCGCCTGGGCGGCCCCGTGCATGCCGATTTGTTCGAACTGCTGCAGCGCATGACCCAGGGCAACCCCTTTTACGTGGAGCAAATGGCCGATTATTTTCAGGAAGCCAAATTGCTCAAGAATACGGGCGGGGTACTCCAGTTGCAAAACCAGGACATACAGATCACCGACTCGGTCAAGGAGATCATGATGGCCCGCATCGACCGGCTGAGCGGCCTGGTCAAGGAAACCGTAAAAGCCGCGGCCGTGATCGGGCGGGAGTTCGAATTGCCCGTCTTGTCGGCCGTCATGGCAAAACAGGAGGAGTTTATCCGCAAAAACGGCGACCTGGAGGTCGTACTCAAGGAGCAAATCCAGACCGCCGAAAAATGGCAGATCTGGCATGCGATGAATGAATTGCGGTACATTTTCCGCCACTCGCTCCTGCGCGAAGCCGCCTACGATATGCAGTTGCGCACCCGCCTGCGCGAGCTGCACCAGCTGATCGGCGAGGCCATCGAACAACTGTATCCCGACTCTGCCGAACGCTACGTCGATCTCGCCTTCCACTACGAACAGGCGGAAAACGACAAAAAAACCAACCGTTACCTCGAAAAAGCGGCCCGACACGCCCAGCGCAACTTCCAGAACCGGCAGGCGCTCAAATACTTTGAAAAGCGGATCGAAAGCCTGATCGAATCCGGCCGGAAGTCGAAAAAACTGATCAAACTGCTGTTGCGCAAAGGCTCGATTCACGAGCTCATCGGGCAATGGGAAGAGAGCGAACGCGACTACCGCGACGCACTGACGCGCACCGAACCGCTCGACGACGCCTACCTCGCCGGGCGTTCGCACCGCCGGCTGGGCCATTTGCTCATTTTGCGCGGCGCCTATTCAAAGGCAAAAGAACACCTCGACCAGGCCATTACCTGTTTCGAGCAGGCCGGCGACCAGATCGGTATTGCCAAAACCTATGGCAACTTCGGCACCCTGTATTTCCGGCAAGGCAGCTACGAAGAAGCCAAAAACTGGTTTGCCCGCGCCATCGAGATCAACCGCTCCGTACAACGCGACGCCGAAAACGCCAGCATTGTGGCCAACCTCGGCCTGATCTTTATGAACCAGGGCCATTACGACGAAGGCATCCGCTGGCTCGAGGAACAACTCGATATTTCCAAACGCGCCGACGACAAGCAGGGCCTCGTGTTGTTGTACACCAACCTGGGCATCATCAACCTTGAAAAACACAGCCTCGACAGCGCCCTGCTCTGCCTTGAAAAAGGCCTGACCCTCGCCGAAGAACTCGGCAACAAACTCTACGTCACCATCTGCATCGGCAGCATCGGCTCCGTCTGGGAGAAAAAAGGCGATTACACCCGGGCCATGCAAATGTTTGAACGCGACCTTGCCCTCTGCGAAGAACTCGGCGACAAGCAGGGCAAGGCCATTGCCTGCGGCCTCATCGGCGACCTGCTTTCGGTGATCGGCGATTTCGATCGCGCGGTAGAATTTTTGCAGGAAGCCCTGGCGCTTTCGCGCGAGCTCAACTACAAAAAAGGCATTGCCAAAGCCCTTAATACACTGGGCGATACCTGGTTTTACAAAAATGATTACCAGCGCTCCATTTCTTTCTACAACGAAGCCATCGAGTATGCCCGCGAAATGGGCAACCGCCTGGTGCTGGGCTATTCGCTGATCGAAAAAGGCGGCGTACACGTGGCTGCCGGCGAGATCGCCCCCGCCCGCCTGCTGCTCGAGGAAGGCCGCGACATTGCCCTGGCCCTGGGTAATCCGGACCTTACGTTCGGCGCCAACATCCTGCGCGCCCAGATCATTTTGTCAGAAGGCAACCGCCCCGAAGCCCTTCGCCACCTGTTTCAGTTGCTCAATCTTGCCCGCACCGAACGCGAAGAAGCGGCTGTGCATTACGAACTGCGCAAGATCGCGGAAAATCCTACCCCCCACCACATGCGGGCGCTCTCGCTCTACCGCAATCTGCTGGCCCGCACCCCGCAATATATTTACAAGGTCAGGGTGGAAGAGCTGAGCCGGGAAATGCCGGGAATGGGGTGAATTTCCGTTAAAACCTGCTACCGACGTTGCGTCCCTACCGACGTTGCGTCCCTACCGACGTTGCGTCCCTACGGGACGAGGACGGGGGGGGCAATATCGGTAAGGGAACTTAGTGCCGTCCCGTATGGACGCAACGTTGGTAGCAAAAAAGAAAGTTACAAGCAAAATCGTCCCGTAGGGACGCAACGTTGGTAGCAAAAAAGAAGGTTACAAGCAAAATCGTCCCGTATGGACGCAACGTTGGTAGCAAAAAAGAAGGTTACAAGCAAAATCGTCCCGTAGGGACGCAACGTCGGTAGCAAAAAAGAAGGTTACAAGCAAAATCGTCCCGTAGGGACGCAACGTCGGTAGCAAAAAAGAAGGTTACAAGCAAAATCGTCCCATAGGGACGCAACATTGGTAGCAAAAAAGAAGGTTACAAGCAAAATCGTCCCGTATGGACGCAACATCGGTAGCAAAAAAGAAGGTTACAAGCAAAATCGTCCCATAGGGACGCAACGTCGGTAGCAAAAGAAGGTTACAAGCAAAATCGTCCCGTAGGGACGCAACATCGGTAGCAAAAAAGAAGGTTACAAGCAAAATCGTCCCATAGGGACGCAACGTCGGTAGCAAAAAAGAAGGTTACAAGCAAAATCGTCCCGTAGGGACGCAACATTGGTAGCAAAAAAGAAGGTTACAAGCAAAATCGTCCCGTAGGGACGCAACATCGGTAGACACGTAACATCGGTAAATATGCCAAACAAAACAAAAAGTTTTTATTTTTTAAAACTTTTTGTGGAAGTTCCTATTTTTGTGCGCATGAATGTCGCCCTCGTCTACGACGAATTCGGTTTTGTTGAAGAAGCGCCGCTTCCCGAGCCCGAAGCGCCCGCTGAGCCGCACGTGCCCATCCGCCGGCAATTTCCACCAGCCGGCAGCCGGCATTTGGGCGGCACGAGCGACGGCTGGGAATATCGTACGGTGTTTTCAGGGTCGCGGCTCGACCGTACTTATGACATGCTGCGGCAATTTCTGGAAGAAGAAGGCTACGGCGACATCCCCCTTCCGGCCAGCGCCGACGAACTGCGCCTCTTCCGCCGCCCCCGCCAGGGCCAGCAAATCCAGTTGTTCGGCGAACGCGGGTACATCCACAATCCCGTTAAAATCCTCTTTTCCAGCGATCCACGCCTGCGTAACGCGCTGATTCTCTGTCTTTACAACGAGCAGGCGCAGGGGCATTTGTTGCGTTTTCACGGGTTGGCATAGAGTGCTCTGTTACCTACCGCTGCACCGCCACTATCCCCCTCTGCCACTGCCCCCGGCCGGTTTCGGCCTGCCAGTAGTACAACCCTGCCGGCAGCCCGGCCACCCACACGGGTTCGCCGGGGCCGATCCATTGTTGCGACACGGTTCGTCCGTCGGGCGCCGTCAGGGTAAGGCGTATGGCGCCGGCGGGAAAGTCGCCCGGCCAGTCGAGGTAAAAATAATCCCGCGCGGGGTTGGGATACACCCTGCCGCCGGGGCGTCGGGCCGTTTCCGGGGCGCTGCTCGGGGCGCTCACGCACCAGAGCGAATCGACGCAGCCATCGGGTGTCACCTTGACCAGCCAGGGCCACACCTCGTTGCCAGCCAGGGCATACCCCCCGGCGATCATGTTGCCGCTCGACAGCAGGCCCACGCCGCCCAGGTAATTGCCCGAAATATCCGGGTTGGGAATCGGCGCGGTGAGCGTGAGCGACCACAGGCTGTCGGGAGTGGGGGAAAACTTGAACAGCCAGCCGTAGATATCGGGGCCGATGTTGGGATTTTCCGCGTTGATATTTCCGGCGGCGATGAACTGACCATCCGGGGTTGGTTTGATGTCCCAAAAAAAAGTTGAATACGCAGAGCCAAGCGATCTCGTCGGCCCGACTTGAAAATTGGTATCAATCAGGGCAGAAAATCCCTGGGACAATGGGTATGGTGTGATTTGCATGGCTTTTTTACCGTAAACGATCCATTGGTTTTCAGACAAGGGGTACACGTAATGCAGTACCCAGGGCTGAAAATTGACCGGCCGCCATTCTTTCAACACTTCCCCTTCCTTGACGTCGATGATCGCCATCCAGGGGCCCCTGCCGGTCAAAACATTGTCGTTGGTAATATACCCTCCCACACACAATACCGTGGAATCGGACAACAAATAATAGTTTGAAAACAAGTCTGTTACGTCATAGTCGCCATAATACTGAATCCAAAGCGAGTTCCCCTGGGCGTCCACTCTTCTGATAAAAGGCTCCGCTTCGTAGTTCGGACTTTGTACGTATCCGCCCAGCAAATACCCGTCGGGTAGTTCAAAAACAGCGTTGTAAAACTCCACGAGATTGACGCTGTCGATGTATTCTTTGACGAACTCAACAGACAGGTCGTTGCTAAGTTTTATAAACACTCCATTATGGCGGTCAAATATTGCGGCAGTTAAGCCATATCCGCCGTCTTCCGTACTTATTATTTTAGACCAGTTTATAGACATTGTAAAAACCCCGCCGGTGGTATCGCAAACAAGGCGACTATCTAAAACAATACCATTTGTATCAAAACGGGCAACGAGCAGGCATTGCTGCAAGCTATCATTAAACCCTCTTCCGTACCCTATTATAGTATCATTATTTACAATAACCTTGTGTAACTGGTCGCGGTAGTACTCTAAATTCGGAGTGATGTTATAGCCGGGTTGGGCATATAGAAGCCAGGGCATGGCAATGCACAACCATTGCAATAAAAGTCGCATGGTATAGAAACCGGCGGCGGGAGCATGCCCCGCCGCCCTTTTGTTTTCAGCGTGAAACGATAATTTTCGAATATTGCCGGAATCCATCGGCGGCCGAAATCCGGCACAAATACAAGCCCGGCGGCAGGGAGCCGAGATCCAGCCCGCTGCCGTTTTGAATCGCCACCCGGGCGACCACCCGACCTTCGGCAGTAACAAGGTCGACCTGCAAGCCGCTCATTGTTTCAGGGTAGTCAAAGAAAATCCGATCGGAGGCCGGGTTGGGCCGGATACGAACCATTTGCCCTGCATCTGCCCTGTTTTGTTGCGGAATAATTTGGGGCCGGGTGCGCTCTTGCAGGTTCTGGCAGTACAGGTCGTTGTCGCGACTGTTGCGGCGCAGTATTTCTCTGGCGATAATCCCCGGCTCCGCACAATCCGAAGCCCAGTATTGTTCAAGGCTGTCCAAGGTAGCCGCCGACAAACGGTGGATCGGTGTGTTGCCTTCCAGTTCCGGCCGCACGACGGCTAACATGGCTGTAAAATCTGCCAGTTCGAGCGTTTGCCGCTCGTCCAGTGCCGTCCTTTGGGAAATGGAATCGATCCAGGCGTCGTAAGTTACAAAATCGCCCTGGAAAAAATGATGGCGGGCCAGCCGCAGGTCGGTTTCGTAGGCTATCAGGCGTTCCTGCCATACGATTACGGAGTCTGTCTTTACGCCGGTCGAATCCAGCGCGTAGTTCCGAATGATTTTTCCGCCCGCAATATCCATTGCCGACCGATGAAAAGTGACTTGCAGCAGCAGTTGCGCTCGTGCCGCCGAGTCCGTCGCGCTATGGTATGCCGCACGTTTGTCGAGCCAGTTGGAACGGCTCTGGTAAAAACTGGTTTTCCAGCCGTTTACCTCGGTAGGATCGCAAGGTGGCGGACAGCCTTCGCCGGATGTGCCACAGTTTGAATTATCTTGAAAAGCTTCTTCAATTTCAATACCTGTTGACCCTCCAATTAAACCAAACGGATTTTGGTTAGGTAAGTCGGAGTAATAATATAAAAGGTTGGTGCCGTCGTTGTACCAGGCATCAGCCCCTTCCGACGTAAACGTATTACCCGCAGCTGTTGAGATAAATAAATCTGAATTCCAATCCCCCTGAATCGCCCTTACCGAACCACCCGTTTGCACATAAAAATCGGCCGTTAAATTATCCGTGTTATTGTTGCATTCATATCGCAGGCCGGTGAGGCCGCCGTTGTACCCCAAGGCGTAATTGCCGAAGGCGAGGTCGTCGAAGTCGTTTCGCCGGATGAAATTTTCCATGCCGCCGGTGGACAGGCAGGTCACGCCGCGAAATTTTTTGTCCTGCGCGTTGCCGTTGCCGGCGTAGAAGTCGTTGTTTTCCAGCACGATGCCAACGGGCAGGGCGTACCCCGACAAGGCGACGCCCCTGGGGGTGGTATTCGCGGAAGTCTCGGGGCATTCCGGCGGGCGACCGACTTCAAAATCGTTGTCGGTGATGATGAAATTGTCCGGCAGATTGGAATGAACGCCCGTGAAACAGTTGAAAAAACCGCAACGTCGTACTTCGTAAGCGCCGTATCCGCCGGTCTGGTCGAGCGGGCTGCACATAATGCCTCGATCCAGGTCGTTGAAATAACAATTGTAGGCGCGGAAACCGGCATCGTCGGCTATCAGGCCATCGGCGCGCAGGTTTTGCCCCACGTAATCGCCGGTACGGGCATCATTAAATACCGTGTAATTGACCCGCAAGCCATCGATCTCCCGCAACTGCAGAAAAACGGGTTTTTGCGGGTTGTCTGTGCCGCGATAGCCGTCGTTGAGATTGAGGGTGCCCTGATAGAGAAAACTCCGGTTGGGCACACCCTGATAGCGATAACGGCTGAATTTTATCCCGCATACGCAATTGCTCAGATCGCCGTACACCTCGGCGATACCGCCGCCGTAATCGATGTCGTCGGCATCGGCAAAGCCAAAAACGCCGATGCCGCACAGGGCGTGCTCGACAACGCCGTTGGACTGCACCAATACCCGCCCTTGGCTATTTGAATAGCCTCCAGAGGAATTGCTTTGCGGCATACTGCCGTTACCTTCCACCACAATACCACCCCACAGGCCATCGCATGCAGCGCTGATCGTGGCATCGACGATCAAGGTTCCGCCACGCCGTACGATGATGTACGTGCCGGGCGTCATCGTCAGTTTGGCGCTGATGGTCAACGTGACGCCCGACAGCACTTCTACCGGCGCGTATTTGGTTTGCGCCGTGTTCCAGGTGGTCGAAGCGCCCACTTGCTCCGGCGTGACCTGCACGGCGGCCAATACCGAACTCATCGAGAGGAACAGCCGCATCCGCAGCACTTGCTGGGGCGTAAACCTGTCGCGGCAATAGGTTGGATAAATATAGGCCATATAATTGGTGTAAATGTCGGCCACTACACCCGTAGGGCTGGTGGAATATGCACAATCACTGCTCATGTACACATAGTTGCCTGACGGGGCTACAAACATTGGCGTATCGTCGATCAAATCGCCGCAACAGTATTGGGGGTTGTTGTTGGCAGTCGAAACGCAGCTTTGTGAACTGACGTTGCAGGACGTTGCCGGGCCAGAATATTCCATTAGCCCTTTGTTCAGTACTGTGAAGTCGTGCGGGTGCGCCAGGCCGAGGCAGTGCCCGATTTCGTGGATCAAAACAGACGTATTGCTTGCCGGGATGCCGTTTTCACTGCCGCCCACCGAACAAAAATTACAGGGTAAGGTAGTTTGGGCAAATCCGTTCGGCGCCCCGTCGTCCGAAGCAATACTAACGGTAATGCAGGAAGGATCGGCGCCTGCCGCAACATTATTCAGAATGGTGTAGCAACCCATATCGAGGTTTGCCTTGGGCACGAAATAAATTCCGTGAGGGTTGAAGGCCGCATTGAGTATTTCAAAGGAGCGGGCTGTTCTGCGTTCCAGTTCGGCCGCTCCCAGATTGGTGGCCCACGGATTGGCGGGCGATTGAGTGTACGCCAGTTTCAAACGGATAAAAAACTGACCGCTAACCGGATCATATGGGCCCTCAAGGTAAGGGTCAAAATTCTGTGCCCTCATCGCCGAAGGCATCAATGTCAAACCCATGATCAACAGGGTAAGATGCCGGACAACGTTGCCCCGGGTACCGAATACCGGAAATCGGAAATCGGAAATCGGAAATTAAATTTCATAAAAAATAGATTTTGGTGAAAAAACAGAAGTTAAAAGTACCGAAAAAATTACAACGTATCAAAACAACCTTCCCGTGCCGACAAATCCCCTGCGCATACCTTCCGGCCGGCGGCAAAAACCGTTGTCCCGGATTGTACCTTTACCGGGCGTTTTTAACCCTCCGCTCCGCTCCGCGTGAATCTTACCGCTCTTTCCATCCGTCGCCCCTCGCTCATCATCGTGGTGTTTGCCGTGCTGACCTTCATGGGTATCGGCAGCTATTTCCGGCTGCCGATCGAGCTGGTCCCGAAGTTCAGTCCGCCTGTTGTCACGATCATCACCATCTATCCCGGCGCTTCGCCCAGCGAGGTGGAAAACGCGGTGAGCAAGCCGATTGAAGACGCCATTTCCGCGCTCGAAGGCATCGATCAGGTACAGGCCACGTCCAATGAAAGCGCCTCTTTTGTCGCTGTCGAACTCCGCCAGGATGTGGACATCGACCAGGCCGTGCTCGAAATGCAGCGGAAAATCGGGCAGATTCAATCGACTTTCCCCAAGGAGGTGCGCACGCCGGTCATCAACAAGTTTGCCCTTGACGAGCTCCCGATCCTTCGGTTGGGCGTGTCGGCCAACATCACCGGCACGGCTTTTTACGACCTGATCAAAAACCGCGTGGCGACCGACATTGCCCAGGTAAAGGGCGTGGCGCAGGTGAATATTCTCGGCGGAGAAGCGCGCGAAATCAGGGTCAACGTCAACAGTCAACGCCTCGAGCAATACGGCATCGCCCTGCTGCAGGTTGCTCAGGCTGTTCAAACGGCCAATCTCGACTTCCCGACCGGCAAGGTGAGCGACGAAGACGGGCAGTTGCGCATCAGGCTGGCCGGCAAGTTTGCTTCTCTCGACGAAATCCGCAACCTCGTCGTGGGCAAAAGCCGCTTCGGCTCGTCGGTCTTCCTCAAAGACATCGCCGAGGTGCAAGACGGCGCCCAGGACCCCGAAGTGATCTGCCGCACGGGCGGACAGCCCGCCGTGGGCCTCACCATCCGCAAACAGGGCGACGCCAATGCCGTGGAAATGGCCGAGCAAACCCTGCTCAAACTCCACGAACTGGAAGGCAAATACGCCGAACAGGGCCTTCATTTTCAGGTCATCGCCAACAGCAGCCGTTTTACCGAACAGGCCACCGACGCCGTGGTGCACGATCTGGTCATCGCCGTGTTGCTGGTGGCGCTGGTCATGTTGCTTTTTTTGCACAGCATCCGCAACGCCACCATCGTGCTGGTGTCGATCCCCACCTCCATCGTGAGCACTTTTATCATGATGAAAGTGTTCGGTTATTCGCTCAACCTCATGTCGCTGCTCGGCCTTTCGCTGGCTATCGGTATCCTGGTGGACGACGCGATCGTGGTCATTGAAAATATTTATCGCCACCTCGAAATGGGCAAACACCGGGTGCAGGCCAGTTACGACGGCCGCCAGGAGATCGGTTTTACGGCCATCAGCATCACGCTGGTCGATGTGGTGGTGTTTCTGCCCATTGTGTTCACTGTCGGGATGGTGCCCAATCTGCTGCGCCAGTTTTGCATGACGGTACTCACCTCCACGCTGATGTCGCTGCTGGTGTCGTTCACCCTGGTGCCCTGGCTGACCTCCCGTTTTGGCAAGGTGCACCGTTTTTCGGGGAAAAACATGGCCGGTCGCGCGGTATTGCGTTTTGAAAAATTTATCGACTGGCTCACCGAAGGTTTTGTGTCGGCCCTGGGCTGGGCCTTGAAAAGCTGGCTGACCCGCGCCGCGACCATTCTGGTAGCGCTGGCGCTTTTCGGCGGTTCCTTTTTGTTGCTGACCAAGGGTTTTGTCGGCAATGCCTTTTTTGATACGGGCGAACGGGGCGAGTTTCTGGTCGAGATCGAATTGCCCAAAGATGCCTCCCTGGCGCAAACCGACGCCGTCACCAAACAGGTGGAAACCTGGCTTCGGCAGCAACCAGAGGTAATCAATACCTACACGACGGTGGGCACCAACAACAAGTCATTCGGGCTCAATGCGCCGCACCTCGCCGAGGTGATGGTTTTTCTGACGCCCTATAAAAATCCGCGACAGGAAACGACCCCTGTTTTTGCCCGCAAGACCAAGGTCAAACTGGAGGAAATCATCACCGGCGCCAAGATCAAATCATCGCCCATCGACATGCTCGGCCTGTCCTTCTCCCCCATCGAGATCATGCTCAACGGCCCCGACCTCGACAGCCTGCTCTCGCTCAGCGAAAGGGTGCAGCGCGAGATGGCCCGGGTGCCCGGCTGCGTCGAGATCGCGCCTTCCGTAGAGGGCGGCAACCCGGAGATCAAGGTCAATGTCAACCGGCAGCGCATGGCCGACTTCGGCCTCAACATGGCCCAGACCGGCCTGACGCTCCAGACCGCTTTCAACGGCAACTCCGACGCCCGCTACCGCGAGGGCGACTACGAATACCCGATTCGCGTGTCGCTCGACGCCTTCGACCGGCGCAGCCCCGAAGATATCCGCAACCTTTCCCTCGTCAATCCGCTGGGCAGCACGGTCTATATCCGCCAGTACGCCGACGTGACCGAAGGCAGCGCACCCACCCGGCTCGAACGCCGCGACCGCCTGCCCTCGCTGCTCATCACGGCGCAGGTGATCGGGCGGCCCAATGGTTCGGTGACCCGCGACATCAAAGAACGCCTCGATGTGTTGCCCCTGCCGCCCGGAACCTACATCAAATACGGCGGCGACCTCAAACGGCAGGAACAGGGCATCGGAACGCTGGGGTTTGCTCTTTGGGCGTCGCTGGTACTGGTGTACCTCATCATGGTGGCGCTGTACGACAACTGGGTATATCCCTTTGTCGTGTTGCTGTCAATCCCGCTGTCGATCATCGGGGCTTTCCTGGCGCTGGCGCTGGCTCGCGAAAACCTGACTGTGTTCACCGGCCTGGGCCTGCTGATGCTCGTCGGCCTGGTCGGGAAAAACGCCATTCTGGTGGTCGATTTTGCCAACCAGTTGCGGGAGGAAGGCCGCGAAATCAAGGCCGCGCTGCTCGAGGCGACCAAGCTGCGTTTCCGCCCTGTGCTCATGACCAACATCGCCATGGTGATCGGCCTGCTGCCCATCGCGCTGGCCGAAGGCGCCGGCTCCGACTGGAAAAACGGCCTGGCCTGGGCCATTATCGGCGGCCTGAACTCATCCATGTTCCTCTCGCTCATCGTGGTGCCGGTGGTATATTTCGGCTTCGACTGGGTACTGGAAAAACTGGGGCTGAACAAAAAAACGGAGATCGAACTGATCGAATGACAAACTGCAGCACATGTCGCTTCCCCTCAACAGTATTGAAAGTCTTCGTCAAACTCTGCTGGAACGCGCCGCCCTCGGCGACGAAGAACTCGAAGTGCTGATCCGGCACGTCCGGCTGCGCAACCTGGACAAAAACGCGCTGCTGATCGCCGAAGGCGAGGTGGAAAACCACCTGAATTTTGTGGTGGAAGGCGTGGTCAGGATCTTCTTTTATAAAGATGACAAAGAAGTTTCTTTCGACTTTTTCTTTCCCGGCGCCTTTGTCAGCGCCTACGAGTCGTTTCTCGATCGCCGGCCCTCCGACCACTATATTGAAGCGCTGACTCCGCTGGTGGTATTGAGTATCAATCGGGCCGATCTGGACCATTTGTACGCTTGCTCGCCTCGCTTCGAGCGGCTGGGGCGCATTTTTACGGAAGAAGTATTTAAAAAAATAGCGGAACACGCCCGCGACCTGCTTTCGCTTTCCGCAACCGAGCGGTACCGCAAATTGCTGCAAAAATCGCCGGAATTCGTGCAGAACATCCCCCTGAAATACCTCGCTTCCTACCTCAACGTGACGCCGGAGTCGCTCAGCCGCATTCGGAAAAACCTCTGAGAGCAGGTTTAAATTTCAATGCCGATTGGAGTCTGGTGACTGAAATTTAAACATACGCTGAGGCGGCATTTCTTACCATAGGTCAATTTTCATCCCGAAGGCGCCCCCGTACTTCGCCCTGCGAAACACACTACCCGCCGTCCTTACGATGAAAGTACCAGCATACATGGGCTACCGCCCGGAAGATTACCTGACTCCACATGCGCGTTTTTTTGCCGACGTACAGCCTCCGCTTCCCGAACCCGCCCGGCTGGCCCTCGATAAAGGTGCTCTGCCTGCCGGCGCCCTGCCCCCGCCCGAACGGGCGGCAGAACTTCTTCAAGCGGGGTATTGGCCTTTCGAAACCGGCTACACGCTCGAGCCCGACGGTTCGCAACACGTGGCCGTCCTGACCCGCATGCCCGGCGTGCAACCGACGATGTGGCACTGGTGGTTCGGCTGGCATGGCAACCTCGCCAGCCGCTACAAACTCTGGCATCCGAAGGCGCACCGCGACGCTCGCTGGGCCGACGGCGAAGGCGATCTGGGCCGCTACATCGGCCGCACTTCCCTGATCGAGGAATACATCGGCGCATCGATGGAAAAAGCGGCCATCCGCTTTATCCCGCCCGCCGAACTGGGCTTGCCGGAAGCAAACGAAGCGATCGTTTGCATCTGCGCGCGGGTCGGTTATTCCCGCTATCCGATCGACTTCGGCTGGCTGGTGCACGAGCTGCGGGCCATACCCGGCGGCGCCGAAATGCGCTCCCGTTTCTGGATGGGCGGCCGGTACATTCAACTGCGAAAAAAAGGCAGGTTAGCGGCGCTGGCCAGCAGTATTTTACAAAAAACAATCCGTTTGCCTGAAAAACAGGCCCGCGAGCTCCTCACGCATTGTGCCGAGGAGATGAACCACCTTGCTTCATTTTTACCCGCTCTTTATTCCGAATTCCACCCTGGCGTCCAATCGTAACTCACCCTCCGAATCATGAATTTCCTGAACATCAAAGGCCGCCTCCTGCGCCGCACGGACGCCGGCTTCGAAGCGGCTGTGCTCGACACCCTGTTCAACAAACAACCGCTCGACCGGATGCCCGACCTGCTGGCAGAACCGATGGACGTGGACGATATCATCACCGTGATTCGTTATGCCCGCTCCGCCGGTAAAAAGATCAGCATTTGCTCGGGCGGGCACAGCTGGTCGGCCAACCACGTCCGCAACGACAGCGTGCTGATTAGCATGACCCATTTCAACCGTTACGAAGTGGACAAGGCCAATATGCGCGCCACAGCAGGGCCCGCCGTCGGCGGCAGCGTCCTGCTCAGCGCGCTGATGAAACAGGACCTGTTTTTTCCGGCAGGCCATTGCAAAGGCGTCTGCATCGGCGGCTACCTGCTGCAGGGCGGCTTTGCCTGGAACGGCCGCAAACTCGGCATGGCCTGCGAAAGCGTGATCGGCTACGACATTGTGACCGCCGAAGGCGAGTTGGTGCACGCCAGCGAAACCGAAAATGCCGACCTGTTCTGGGCCGCACGCGGCGCCGGGGGCGGCTTTTTCGGGGTGGTAGTGCGATTTCACCTGCGGCTCTACCCCCGCCCCAAATACATCGGCGCCATGACGCAGGTGTTCGGCATGAAACACCTGGAAGACGTGTTTCAGTGGGCCTGGGAGGTGGGCCCGAACATTTCGCCGGCCGTGGAATTTCAATTGCTGATGACGCGCCGAACCCTCACGTTCTGCGGCCCTGGCATCGAAGCTGTGGCGCCCGTGTTTGCCGACACCAAAGAAGAACTGGAAGCAGCCGTCGAATTTATGCGCAGCAGTCCTGTACGCAAAAAAGCTTTTTTCCGCACGCCTCTGCTGCGCGCGGGTATCGGCTCGCTCTACCGATTCGCCATGACTCACTACCCCGAACGCCACTGCTGGGGTGTCGATAACATGTGGACCCACGCGCCGTCCACCGAACTGATCCCTTATCTCCGCCAGATCGCCGACACCCTGCCGCCCGCGCCTGCACACGTGCTCTGGCTCAACTGGCACCCGCCGGTGCGGCAGTCGAAAATGGCGTTTTCAGTGGAAGACCAGATCTACATCGCCCTCTATGGCGCCTGGAAATCGCCCGCCGACAGCCCCGGTTACGGCGCCTGGGCCGCCGACTGGATGCGCCGTATGGAACACCTTTCCACGGGCATCCAGCTGGCCGACGAGGGCCTGCACCGCCGCCCGGCGCGTTTTCTGTCGGCGGAGCATTGGCAACAAATGGAGACCATCAGAGGGCAGCGCGACGGGGAGGGGGTGTTTCATCGGTGGCATGGCGAGGGGAGGGGTTGATTCCCGATATTCGATTGGGCCGATTTGCGATTGGATTGTAGAAGGAGGATTTGCGATTGGTGGGCAATTAAAAATCGTCAAGCAGCAGTACCCTGGCGGGTTTGGTATTCAGAAAACCTTGCTGAAACAGGCTGAGCAGATTGCTTTTAGTGCTTTTGCCAATGCTTTGAAGCCTTTTTTGCCCGGCGATCCCTGGCACGATCCACTTGTCTTCACGTTGCAACCGCGCAAAAAAAACAGGGGCTGCCTCCGGCGAGGCGGCCCCTGTATCAGATGCTTGGGCGGGCGATGCCCGACGATTATTCCACCATTAGTTTGCCGGTTACCACATTGCTGCCGGCTTCCGTAACGCGGAAGAAAAGGATGCCGGCGGGCAGGCCCTGCCGTTCGATCAGGGTCTGGTTGCCTTGCATAGGCTGTGCGCGCAACAGACGGCCGCGGGCGTCGTAGAGGTTCAGTGTGCCTTGTTTCAGGGCATAGCCGCGAATGTCGAGCACGGCTTGCTCGGAGAACGGATTGGGCGAAAGTGTGGCGGTTACGCCTGGCAGGAACGGCGTTTGGCTCTGGATCGTCACTTCTTCCAGTTTGCCGATGGTTTGGAACGCCGTGTTGGTGATGATCGGGTCGTTGTTGTCGAAATAAATCGCTGCCGTGTTTTCAATCACCGTGCCGACCGGCAGGTCGGGTTGCTGGGCGATACGGAAGCACACGAAACCATGCGAGCCGGCTTCATTGCTGTTGCTGTCGGGCAGGGTGATCGGGTCGAATACGAAGTTCAGGATGCCGCCCGGGTAGATTTCAAGCCGGTAGGGGTGGCTGGCAACGCCGGGTTCGAGCGTGGACCAGTCGAGCAGGGAAGACAGGGTATCGACCACCACAACGCGGTAGGCAGCGTCGTTGCCGGTATTCTGAAAGCGGATTTTGTACTCGAGGTCTTCGTTGGCGCGGATGGTATGTTCGGCGCTGTAACCGCCGGGTACGGCCGTCTTGTCGTTGGGGTCATACGAGCCCGTCACCTGTTCGCAATATTCGTCGTAATTGCCCGGGTCGTCGTTTTGCGGGAACGCGGTGATCAGCCCCGGCGTATTCAGGCCGCCGCAACCTTCAATAGCCGCCGAAACGGTACCCGCCCAGGGGTAGCCATTGACCTGCTCGGCTTCAAGGCGCCAGGTAGAACCGTTGGCCGGCACCTGTATGGTGACGGAGTCGCCGGCTGTGAGCTGGAACGGACCGTCCTTGTACATGATAAAGTCTTCGATGACAATAAAATTGAGCGGTGCGCCCATATCTTCCGCGCCCTGGTTCCAGATCGCCAGATCGACAAGGTCGCCATTGCAACGGGCGGTGGCAACCACCTCGGGGCCCGTCCACGAACCGCCGCAAAGGTCGCCGGGATAGGCCGTCACACTGTTGCAAAGGGTTTGACCGATCACGGCATCGCAACTGATAGCGGCCTGCATCAGCAAGGTGTTGCATTGCAGGGGCGGCACGTCGCCGAGCTGGAACACGTAATCGCCGTCTGCATTGACCGTATAGGGCAGATCGGCGGACTGCAGGGTGATCAGCGAATCGAGATCGACAACGAGATAGGCATCATAGGCGGTGTCGAGGCTGATATTGCAGTACAACGCGCTGAAAAGATTCGACTGGCAACGGCGGTAGGTGTACGAGTTCAAACTGGCCTGAATCGAAGGGCAGTTGCCTTCCGTGAGTAGACCGAAGTCGAAGGTCAAATTCTGGTTGGCGCCGGTGAACGGGACGGTAAAGGCATTGGGGCAAATCGTGTAAAGCCCTGCGGGCAATACGAGCTGGACAACCGCGACAGAATCGCTTTCGTGCAGTGCAAAATTCAGGTTGTACGACCCGTCGGCATTGGGCACGGCGGTTTGAACAGTGCCCGAGGGCAACAAGGTGACGGAGATCGGGAAGGTATTGACCCCCGCTTCTCCCGCGTCGCGAACGCAGTTGCCTGTCGTTTCGAAAAATACGTTGCCCTGTACGGACACGTACTGCGTACTGCCGTAAGTGATGGCCTGCAGGCAGTGCGCCACGGGTTGGTCGTTGGCGTCTTTCCACCACCAGTGGCGTTCAAACCACGACTGGCCTGCCGGACCCGGGTGGTATTCCACGCTGTAGGTCTGGGTTGCGGGGGGGCAGTTGGCCGTGTTGTAAAATGATTCGCCGTAGGGCTGAAACACGCTGTAATCGCCGGCCTCGAAAGCGGGCAAAAGGACCTGCGTGCCGGTTTCGAAGCTCACCGCCACGGGGTTCGGGCAGAAATCGAGGCAGGGCTGGCAGACGTAAGTCGGGTCGTACACCAGCAGCGTCGTCTGGCAGGATGCCGTGTTGCCCGAGGCATCGGACGCCGTCACATTGAGCAGATGAACGCCCAGATCGCTGCAGTCGAAACTCATGGTAGGCTGCCCGCCGTCGAAGGTCATGGTGATGTCGTTGAAGCTGGTACAGCCGTCGAGGGCCAGGGTGGCAGTGCCGGTCGGGTCGATGGTCACCTGGCCGTTTGCGTCGAGGACAATCGAACTGAGGCCGCTGCATTCGAGCGTCGGGTCGGTTTTGTCCACTATTTCCACGTTGCCCCAACAGGCATTGCCCGAAGGGGTATGCCGGACGCGCACCATGTACATGTGGTTGACATCGCTGCTGGTAATCAGGCCGGGCACCCAGGGGCCGTTGCCGAAAGGCGCGACTTTATCGAGTTCCACCACACAGTCGGGGAAGATGGTTCCCTCCAGAATATGCTCCGGAAGAATGGTGAACTGGCAATCCGGGTTGACGGCAATGGACACAAAATCATTGCAAACAAGGTTTTGGGCATCGGTTCGGGACGCTGGCAGCAGAGCCGTCAGCAGGGCGAGCAGGTAAAGGATTTTCTTCATGAGGATTGAAATTTGTTGTTCATGGTACAAAAGTGTACCTGCCGCCGATATCCGGCAAATACATTTTCTTACTTTTGTAGATCAATTTTTATACAATTTTTTGATTAAAATATTGAAAATTAGTGTTTTGATTTTTTCAATAAATGAAAGACTCCAAAATCGCCCTGACCTTAAAAGCCCTGAATAAAGCAGAAACGAGCCGCTTCTACCGCTTTTTGCAATCGCCATATTTCAACCAGCGACAGGATGTACTGCTTTTGTTCGAAGCCTTGCAGGAAGGGGTTGATCCCGACGACCGCGCAACCCTGTCGGCTAGGCTGGCCGGGGGCGAGTCATATTCCGATCAGCAGCTGCGGCTGGTGACGAGTTATCTGCAAAAACTGGCCGAGCAGTTTCTGGCGCTGGAGCAATGGCAGCATACGCCGGGCGCCGAAGAAAATGCCCTGGTGCAGGCGTTTCGGCAAAAGGGGCTGGAGCGCCATTTTCTGGATGCTCTGCAACTGGCCCGCCGCCGGCTGGAGCAGCAAACCCTGCGCAACAGCGCATTTTACCTCCGAAAAGGCGAGTTGTTGTGGGAGGAGGCGCGCTATGCCTCGTTGCGACACCCGGAAGACGAACGCTACCTCGCCGCTTTGTCGGACAATGCCGACCTGATCTGGCTGTCGCAGAAATTGCGCTATCTCTGCCTGCACACGGCTTATCGCGCGCGGTTTCAGGCCGCCCGGGCCCTGGGCCTGCGCGAGGAAGTGGAGGAAATCCTGAGTCGCTATTCGTTTCTTGAAGTACCGGCCATTTCCATTTGGTATTATTGCCTGAAAATGCTGGAGACGCCGGATTCGGCCGACTATTTTAACCGCTTCAAACAGCAATTTCTGGCGCCCGACCCGGTTTTCGACCCCGATGAACTGCGCGACCTGTACCTCTTTGCCGTCAACTATTGTATCCGCCGGGTGAACGAAGGGCAAACGGATTTTTTCCACGACATCATGGATTTTTACAAAGACGGGCTGGCCAAGGGGCATTTGTTCGACAAAGGGGTTTTGTCGCACTTCACCTACTACAACATCGTGGCCGCAGGGCTGCAAACGCGCGAATACGCCTGGGTGGAGGCATTTATACAGGGCTATCGCAATACGCTCGAACGCAGTTACCGCGACAGCGCTTTCAGTTTCAACATGGCGCGGCTCGAATTTGCCCGCCGCCACTACGACGCTGCGCTGGCGCTGCTGCGCAATGCCAACTACCACGACCCCCTGCTCAATATGGCGGCCAAAACCATGGCCCTGAAAATTTACTACGCCCTCGACGAGTACGAAGTGCTGTACGCCCACCTCGAAGCCTTCGTCAAATACATCCGCCGGAAACCCGGCCTTGGTTATCACCGGCAGAACTACCTCACGCTTGCCCGCTACACACAGAAGTTGCTCGCCCTCAACTGGAACGATAAAAACGAGGTGCAGGCCTTGCGGCAAAAAATCGAGGCGGAAACGGCTTTCACCGAGCGGGATTGGCTGCTCGAGCAACTGGCCAGATCATAGCGGGCCTTCGACAAACCACATTTTGATCTTGCCTTTGTTTTTGGCCTCCAGTTCGCCCCGGTAACTGCAGGCAAAGCGGTGCCGGACCAGCTGACAGGTCGTGTCGGAAATATTCACCTTGCCGGTGACGCCCTCTTCTTCAAGCCGGGCGGCAGTATTGACGGTGTCGCCCCAGATGTCGTAGGCAAATTTGTGGCTGCCCACCACGCCGGCCACGACGGGCCCTGTATGGATGCCGACGCGCATGGCAAATACGGGCCTGCCTTCCGCCTTGCGGGTCGACATGTGCCGGGACAGTTCGGCCTGCATGTCGAGCGCTGCGCTGACCACATCCACAGGGTGGGTGTCGTTGGGCGAAGGGAGGCCGCCGGCGCACATGTAAGCATCGCCGATGGTTTTGATTTTTTCGAGGCCGTAGCGCGCCACGATGGCGTCGAAGAGCAGGAAACACTCGTTGAGTTCGCCGATGAGTTCTTCGGGCGGCAGGTGTTCGGCAATTTTGGTAAAGCCTTCGAAGTCGGTGAACATGACGGTCACGGACTCGTAGCGCACTGGCTGCACGGCGTTGTTGGTTTTGAGTTCTTCGGCAGTCTGGGCAGGCAGGATGTTGTACAACAGGTTGTCGGCGCGCAGGCGCTCCTGTTCGATGAGGGTGTTTTTGGCGGCCAGTTCGCGGTTGGCGCGGGCGCGGAGGCGGTTGCGGTTGTAAAGCAGGGCGACCAGGGCAGCCAGTGCCAGTGCCCCTCCGACGACCGCCCAGGTGCGGATGCGGGCGCGATCGAGTTCGGCATTCTGAAGGGCGATGTTGTTGCGTTGGCGTTCCACTTCCCGCGCCGCCAGGTCGAGCGAATCCTTGCGTCGTGAATCGGTGAACAGGCCTTCGCGCTGTTCGAAAAACAGGATCTGTTCCTGTCCGAGGCGTCGGTAGCGCAGTTCTTCGTATTGTTTGTGGTATTCGTAGGCCAGTTTGTAGTTGCCGGTAGCGGCATAGATTTCGGCAAAATCCTTCAGGGCTTTCTGGTGATAGGTTTCATTGCCGATGCGCAGGGCGATCTCGTGGTATCGCCTGGTCAGATCGAGCGCCAGGGCGTATTTTTTTTGCCGGTAGTAGGTGTCACCCAGGGTGTTGTAGGTTTCCATCAGCCCTTGCTGGTCGCCCAGCCGTAAGCGTATTTTTTCGCTTTCGCGGGCGAAGTGCAGGGCTTTGTCGTATTGCCCGAGGTGTTTGTAGGCGGTGCCGAGGTTGTTGAGTACATCGGCGGTGCCGGGTTCGTCTTCGAGGTCGCGATAGAGTCGCAGGGCTTCCTGGTAATAGTCGATGGCAGCCTTGGAGGAGTCGATGAGATTGTCTTTGTCGCCCAGTTCGTCGAGGGCGTTGCCGAGGTCGTTATAGGCCAGGGCCAGTTCGTCGGGGTCGGCGAGGGCTTTTCTGAGGCGCAGTGATTCGCGGTACCAGCGGGCTGCTTCCTTGAGCAGGCCGGTTTCGAAGCGCACGTGCCCCAGCATGGTATAGGTTTTGGCCAGTTCGTAGCCGTTTTCGCCGTGTGCTTCCTGCAGGTAGCGGGCGGTGTTGGCTTCATCGAAGGCTTCGGGGTAGAAGCCGAAGCGTTCGTACACCCCTGCGATGTTGAGGTGTGCCCGGGCGATGCGCACGGTATCGCGCAGTTGAGCCACTATTTCGAGGTTACGGCGGTGGTAGGCCAGGGCTTTGTCGTATTCGCCGAGGTTTTCGTGGGCGACGCCCAGGTTGTTTAATGTAGCGGCCACGAGCCGGGGTTCGCCCAGTTGTTCGCGCAGGGAAAGCGCTTTTTGATAGTTTTCGATGGCGGCCTGCCAGCTGCCCCGAATCTCTTCCACCACGCCGAGGCCGTTCCACGCCGCGGCTTCTCCCCGGGTAAAACCCAGTTGTTGCGCCAGGCGGATGGCTTCCTGGAGTCGCTGATCGGCTTCCTCCGTTTGGGTTTCATTGATCTCCCAGGCATAATCGGTCAGCAGGGTGACGCGGTGCGTGTCGGGCGGGGCGACAGACAGCAGGCGAAGGAGCGAGTCCGGGTTTTGGGCGGGGAGCAGGGCGGGGAGCAGGAGCAAGGCAATCCACCAGGCGCAATATCGCCGGGTCAAAGGATAAAAGCGGCGTTCGGGCCCGCGAAGGCATGCGGGCCGGGTATGGAAAAATCTTGCGCAGGGTTGTTCCATACCCGAAATGTACGCCCTACTTACGGTAAGGGAGCTGTCATTTTTCGCCCAAATTGCCCGCTTCGGCGAAGAATGACAAGCAGGTCGGGATATTGGGCCGTATTTTTGCCCGGCAGGGCGGGAAAAAATAATCTTTTTCGCCGGCCCTGCGTTTTCTCCTGAACTTACCATCCCGACAAATATGCGCAAATTCCTCCTCATTTTTGCCCTTATGGCGCTTGCCGCCCAGCAAGCCCGCGCCACGTACATCCTGCTGCCGATGGACGAGGTCAGCCAGCGCAACCACCTGAAAGCCTACGGGATCACCTACTGGGTTATTTCGCAGGGCGTGGAAGCCTGGTGGCTGCTCAATTACCGCGGCGGTAGCTTTTGCTTTGTCTATACGCCGACCTTTGAAAAGGAATGCAAAACCCGCGGCGTCAGCTACGAGATTATTGCCGATGCGCAATACACCAATATTCTCAACGAAATTGCCGACCCCGAGGTGAATATGGACGCGATCAAACTCGAAAAAGCGCCCAAAATCGCCGTTTATACCCCTGAAAAAAACGAAAAAGGCGAGGAAATACAACCCTGGGACGACGCCGTGACCATGGTGCTTACCTATGCCGAAATCCCCTACGACGTCATCTACGACACCGAAGTTCTGCAGGGGAAACTGGCCGAGTACGACTGGCTGCACCTCCACCACGAAGATTTTACCGGCATGTATGGCAAGTTTTACGCCTCGTACCACAACCAGCCCTGGTACCGCGACCACGTGCGCCTCATGGAAAGCCTGGCCCGCCAGAACGGCTTCGACAAAGTCAGTGAAATGAAACTCGCCGTCGCCAAAAAAATCCGCGAATACGTCATGGGCGGCGGCTTCATGTTCGCCATGTGCTCGGCAACCGACACCTACGATATCGCGCTGGCGGCCAATGGCGTCGATATTTGCGCGGAAATCTACGACGGCGACCCCGCCGACCCCAACGCCCAGAGCAAACTGGATTTTTCCCAGACACTGGCTTTCACGGATTTCCAACTCATCCGCGATCCGCTCACTTACGAACACTCTACCATCGACCACAACCTCGGGCGCAACGTGGACCCCGAACAGGACTATTTTACCCTTTTCGACTTTTCGGCAAAATGGGACCCTGTGCCCACTATGCTCACCCAGTGCCATACCCGCACCGTGAAAGGTTTTATGGGGCAAAGCACGGCTTTTTTGAAAAGATACATCAAACCCCAGGTGCTCATCATGGGTGAAAACAAGCCCGCCAATGAAGCCCGCTACATCCACAGCGCCTATGGGCAGGGCTTTTTCACGTTCTACGGCGGCCACGACCCGGAGGATTACCGGCACTTTGTCGGCGATCCGCCCACCGACCTCAACCTGCACCCCACTTCGCCCGGCTACCGGCTTATTCTGAACAACATCCTCTTCCCGGCCGCCAAAAAGAAACACCAGAAAACATAGGCCCGCGCTGGGAAACGCGAGGGCGCGATTATGCCGCAAGGCAGCCGTCGGGAGCAGCAGCCTTCCTTCGGGCTCGGGGCAGATATTGTCTCAGGAACCCGGATGAGCTCTGCCGCATGACTGAAAAACGCATGTGGCGGCCGACGGGTCAGGGCAGATCGGGAAGTATTTTCAAGGGCAAAGTTTGGGCTGATTGATGGCCCGGGGTTTAAAAAAACTGGCCGGCAGTTATTTATTGCACTTTTTTTGTTGCTTTGCCTCATACGTCCATTACCCGCCCAACGTCATGAGCAAACAACCGACTTTTCTTTGCATCTCCAGTTATTACAAAGGCAATGATTTTTTGCGCGGCGCCAAGGCTGCCGGCGCGAAAGTGTATTTCCTGACGTCCAAAAAACTGGAAGACAAACCCTGGGCCCGAGAAGCCATCGACGAGATTTTTTATGTGCAGCAAGGCCCCAACAACGAATGGCACATGCCCGACGTCATCAACGGTCTGGCCTGGCTCATGCGTACGCACGCCATCGACCGTATCGTGGCCCTCGATGATTTCGATGTGGAAAAAGGCGCCGAGCTGCGCGAACATTTCCGTATCCCAGGCATGGGTCAGACGACCGCCCGGCATTTCCGCGACAAACTCGCCATGCGCCTCAAGGCAGCCGAGGAAGGCATCCTGGTGCCGCCGTTTTCGGCCCTGTTCAACGACGACGAGATCAACCGCTTTGCCGACAGCGTAACCACCCCCTGGATCGTCAAGCCGCGTTTTCAGGCTTCGGCAACGGGCATGAAAAAGGTGCATTCGAAAGACGAACTCTGGGAGCACCTCAACAAACTGGGCGGCGACCGGCACAACTACCTCGTCGAGCAATTCAAACCCGGCGATGTGTACCACGTCGATGCCTTGTCGGAAGGCGGCAAAGTGGTGTTCGCCCGCGCCTCCCAATACCTCGCGCCCCCCCTGGACGTGGCCCACGGCGGCGGTATTTTCCGCAGCGTGGTGGTGCCCTTCGGCTCTGCCGATGAAAAAGACCTTTTAAAAGCAACCCGGGAAGTGATGACTGCTTTCGGCATGCAATACAGCGCCAGCCATACCGAATTCATCAAAAGCCACGACGACGGCAAATTTTACTTCCTCGAAACCTCCTCCCGCGTCGGCGGCGCCCACCTGGCCGACATGGTGGAACAGTCGGCAGGCATCAATATCTGGTTCGAATGGGCGCGCCTCGAAGTCGCCGTGGCTTCCGGTGAAAAATACCAGCTGCCCAAGACCCGCAACGACTATGCAGGCATTATTGTGTCGCTTGCGCGACAGGAATGGCCCGACGACAGCCAGTTCAATGACCCGGAGATCGTATGGCGGCTCCGTGGTATGGACCATCACATCGGCCTCATCGTACAATCGAAAAAACGCGAAAGAGTGCTCGAGTTGCTCGACGACTATGCCCGCCGCATCCGCGACGACTACCATGCCAGCGCCCCTGCGCCCGACAAGCCAAAAACCTGAACGGGGGCGGTTTTACCCACACAGAAAAAGGGTTTGCAGGATATCCTGCAAACCCTTTTTGTTAACCCGTTTGTCAAGCTGCCCGGAGGACCTGCCGGCGCTTGACAAACCGGCAGAGCAAGTTTCTCCTTACCAGAACACGATGTACAAGGCCGCCAGCACCCCGATCACGAGCATGGCGCCCAGAGTGAACGAAGGTGAGGTGCGGAACATCGAAGGCTCGACCCGCATGGCTTTCGGGTTGTCCTTGCTTTTCGGGTCGATCAGGCTGATCAGCACCATCAGCGCGACCAGGACCAGGAATACCCAGCCCATGCGATCGAGGAACGGCACTTGCGGCAGCCAGGCCTTGAACCCAAAACCCAGCGGAATGGTCACCAGCGCAGCGGCAAAGGCAGCGTTGGCGGTAGCGCGTTTCCAGAAGAAGCCCAGGAGGAAAATAGCGACCACACCCGGCGAGATCAGGCCGGTGAAATCCTGGATAAACTGGAAGCCCTGCTCGAGTTTTTGCAGTTGCGGGGCCACGAGGATGGCGATGATCATGGCCACGATGATGGCCACGCGGCCAATGCGCACCTGTTTGCCCTCGCCAGCCGTTTTATCCATGTATTTATTGTAAATATCCAGGGTAAAGATGGTGGCGATCGAGTTGGCTTTGCCGGCCAGCGAGGCCACGATGGCGGCCGTGAGGGCGGCGAAAGAAAGACCTTTGAGGCCCGGGCCCAGCAGGTTGAGCAGCACGGGGTACGCCTTGTCGGGCTTGACCTCGCCGGCTGCATTCACCAGCTCGCTTTGGAACAGCCCTTTCTGGAACAGGACATAGGCAGCGATGCCCGGGATGACGACGATGATCGGCATCAGGAGTTTCAGGAAAGAAGCGAACAACAGACCGTTGCGGGCCGTGTTGAGGTTGGCGCCCAGGGCGCGCTGGGTGATGTACTGGTTGCAGCCCCAGTAGTTGAGGTTGGCGATCCACATGGCGCCCACCAGCACTGTAAGGCCGGGCAGGTCTTTATAATGCGGATTCGACTCGTCGAAGATCATGTGGAAATGGTCGGGCGCCTGCTGTCGCAGCAGTCCCAGACCTGCCCACATACCTTCGCCTCCGAATTGCTGGGCCACCAGATCGAGCGCCAGATAGGTGGTTGCCAGACCGCCGAGTACCAGAATCGCGACCTGGATCACGTCGGTATAGCCGATCACTTTCATACCGCCCAGGGTAATGATGATGGCAAAAACCGCCAGAAAAACAGCGCAGGCCGTAAAGCTGAAACCGGAAATCGTCGAAACGGCGATAGCGCCCAGGTACAGGATCGAAGTCAGGTTGACGAACACATAAACCAGCAGCCAGAACACGGCCATCATGGTTGCCACCAGCGGGCTGTACCTTTTTTCCAGAAACTGGGGCATGGTAAAGATCCGGTTGGTGATGTAGCCCGGCATAAAAAACACGGCGACCACCAGCAGCGTCGCAGCGGCCATCCATTCGTAGGATGCGATGGCCAGGCCCATGGCAAAGCCCGAACCCGACATGCCGATGAACTGCTCGGCGCTGATGTTGGACGCGATCAGGGATGCGCCGATGGCCCACCAGGTGAGGGCGCCTTCCGCCAGGAAAAAGTCGGTGGCGCTGGCATTTGCCGATTTTTTACGATGGTAAATCCAGTAGCCGTAGCCGGCCACGATCAGGAAGTAGGCCAGAAAAACCAGATAATCTAAGTTTTGTAATTGATTGCCCATTGTTTCAGGAAGAAATTTTTGGTGAAAAAACCGTTGACCAAACAATGCTTGGTTTTGGTTAAGGCGGCCAAATATAGGGCAGGTTTTGGCGGAATAAAGAAATTCGGGCTACGCCATCGCTACACAGAAAAAACTTTTTGCATCCCTTGCCGCATCGGTGGAATTCACCTTATCTTTGCGCTCCGCTTCCGCAACAGGGTATCGTGGCCGAGTGGTTAGGCACAGGTCTGCAAAACCTGCTACAGCGGTTCGAATCCGCTCGATACCTCAACAACAAAGGCTAACAGGTTGATTTACAACTTGTTAGCCTTCTTTATTTTTGGTTTGGGTACAGATTTGGGTACGGAAGCATCAGTTTGCCCTCTTTTGAGACACTTATGGGGGGCGATTTTGGCGCATTGTGCAAAGAAAAAGCCGTTGCGTTGGTTCTCAACATAACGGCTTTTTGTCTTAGAATCAGACAAGGCACAATCTTTGGCTATCCTTTTTCAGATGGAGCGGCCTTACTTTTTTGCTCTCTTGCCTTAAACTCCTCAAACATTTTTACAAAATTAACTGTGGGAAGAATTGCCGGACGAAACCCAGAATTAAGGGTAAGCAGCGAAATAAAACTTCTCAAGTAGGGAAAGGCAATTGCAGGGGCATTAATGCGAGCGAATGGCGATCTAACGTCTTCCTTGCTAACTGGTTGGGGGCTTTCAAACCATGCCAAATAGTTCAATTTTAATTTGAACTCGCCATGATGAATTAGCTCAATATCAAAGAGAACCCCGAAAATTTCCTTTCGGTTAGAGTCAAGAAATACGTTTAGTGCTAATTTATAGCCTGCTTCCATACCAGGCTCCACCGCCTCCTTTTCTTCCTCTGGCTCAATCTTATCTAAACGAAGCCGTGGCACCTCTGTGTGTAATAACCTGAATTCCATAAAAATTAGGCAGCCATTGCATACTGATAATTACCGGCATCTTGTTGGGTCGCAATGCCAATGGATGAATCAGCCGCTTTTGACGGAACGGCAGAAATTGGCTCGTTCGCTCCTTTCTCTCCCTCTTTAACCAAGAAATCTTCAAACCAGGATTGAAGTTCGTAGCTAAAGGCATGGGGAAATTCAAATTCAAGTTGAAATTGAATATTTGATATTTCGGGAATTTCGACAAACTCAACTCCCAAGGCCTCAAGTTCCCTTACAACCTGCTCCGGTGTAGCTTGGCGGTAATAATCTTGAAGCTTTTTTTGGATTGCGTCGATGTTCATGGTCGTTGGTTAGTTGACCCTTAGACATTGTTTCGATCAACAATTTCCAAAGTGTCATGATTAATATTTTCTGAGGGGCTGGAAACGCAAAGGAATGTACAATTTGCGATTCTCGAGCGGATATTTTCGATACGATCCTTTAAAAATTGGACGTACATATTGCTAATTACAACCTCCAACCCGGCGGTTTGTTTCATGTGCTCGATCACTTTTGAGTCAGAATATGCATCGTTTTGGATTCTGAACTCTCTTTGGGCTTGCCTAACTTGACGTAAAATGTAACTCCTGTGAACATTAAATAGTTCAAGTGCCCTGTCTTGCCTCAAGTCTAAAACTGCTTCATCGTTTACTGAAATTCCAGCTTTAACAACAGCATAGCGGGTGTCTTTCTTTTTGTGGGCTTCTGACTTGGCCCAATTTTTTGCGTGTTCCTTGGGGTCACCAACGCCTTCAGTGAAAAAATATACTCCCTTCCCCAACCAGTGGTCTTCCCCTTGGCTTTCCTCGAAACCAGTTGCTAAAATTCGTTCTCCATTCGTTTCATTCGTCCCATGCCAGCCTTTTAGGTGAATAATCTTGACGTCGTTTTCCATACTGGATTACAAAAATATACGTGATTTTCAAATGTGTTGAGTTTTCTTACAAGTGTTACGAAATTTAGTCAAGGATTTATTTTTTCTTTCCTCCTCCCCTAAACATCGGCGCGGTAAGCTGCTCGTAAAGCCCAAACAAAAATTCAATCCGCACCAACTCGCTCCCGAACGGTTGCGGCCGGTAACACAAATCCACGGCCTTGTCGAGCGCCGCGTGTGCGCGCACCAGGTCGGGCGGCATGGTCACGGGGTCGTACAGATCGGCCAGGCTGCTGCGGGGGTATTTGGCGCGGGTGTCGAAGACGGCTTGGGCGGCTTCCTCGACTTTCTTCTTTTGGGCGTCGGTGGGATTAATCGGGAAAGGGTAGTTGTTGTAAACAATGGAGTTTGAGTATCTGAAATCGCTTTTGATTCGCCCACAAGTATATTTTACCCATGCTATGTGCATTTTTGAAGCGAGGATTCCAAAATGGTAGAAAGTAGCATTAGGGATAAACGTCGCGGAGTCTGCCACAATCACTTCCTTTTTCAGGAAACCTATTGGAAGGTAAAGCCTGTTTTCAGATGAGTGCCGAGGGATAAGGATGTAATCTGAAATAGGCTGCCTTATTTGTTCAAAAAGTGTCGGTGTTAGTGCAGCCTTTCGAGTGTATTCTTTGGGGCTTTTAAGTCGAAGGTTTCTGACATTTTCTACTCTTTCCAGAACTCTTGGAAAGTTGCGGATTTCATTTGGCGGGAAATCTTTTAGCCACAAACACCAACGAATTTTACCATTTATAAAATCGTCTGCCCCCGCAAATACCCTAAAAAACTTCTCGGCTCCCGGTTCGTTTTCCAAAAACATCTCTTTTTCCTTATCGGTGAAAATTAGTTGTCCACCGTCAACTGGCTTGCTTCCGTTAACAATTGGAGGGACAGGCGAAATAGGCTTTTTACGTGAACCAAGGACTAAATCTTTACCCTCTACCAAATAAGGGTTGAGGTTTTTAACTGCTTTCTCATGAGGCTCTCCAGTAATATCTTCGTAGGTATAAAGACGCTTTTCGAGGGTATCAAAAGAAGCAAAGCCAACGATTACGCAATGAACGGCGGCGTTTCCGCGTGCTTCATTGTTCCATTTAAAGGTCGTATGCGCAAAGTGAATCTTTACATGGAATTTGGAGAAAAGCTCCCCCCACAAAATTCCTACTTGCTCCCCTTGAACTACTGAGTTAGTGGAAACAAAGGCCACTTTCATTTTTGTCTCTTTGATAAATTGTGCGGCCTTGTAGTACCATGCAGTGACGTAATCTAAAAGCCCACTTCCTTCCACATTAGCAAAAACTAAATCCATATCTGACCGCTGACTTTCATTCTGAAGGCTTTTCCCAATAAACGGCGGGTTCCCCAAAATATAACTCAACCGCTCTTTTGGCACGACTTCGCCCCAATCAATCCGCAAGGCGTTGCCGTGGACAATTTTAGCGGCCTTGCTCAGCGGCAATCGGACGAAATACTGTCCAAATTCCTCCGATACTTTCATGTTCATTTGGTGGTCAATTAACCACATAGCGACCTCAGCAACGCGGGCGGGAAATTCGTCGTACTCGATTCCAGCGAATTGGTCAACGTCCACTTGGATAATGTCGCGCACGTTCAGGAAGCCTTGCCCGGTTTTGTTCAATTCCCGCAAGATCAAAATTTCCAGTTCGCGCAACTCCCGGTAAGAAATAATTAGGAAGTTTCCGCACCCGCAAGCGGGGTCTAAAAAATGGAGCTGGGCAATTTTTTGGTGCAGCTCGTTTAGCCGGGCGCGGCTGCCTTTGGCTTTCTCAAATTCGCGGTAAAGGTCGTCGAGGAAAAGCGGCCGAATCACTTTTTGAATGTTCCGTTCCGACGTGTAGTGAGCGCCCAAATTGCGGCGCTCTTTGGGGTTCATTACGGCTTGGAACATCGAGCCAAATATGGCGGGCGAAATGTTGCCCCAATCCAGGCCGCAAGCCTCCAAAAGCATTTCGCGCATTTTGCTGTCAAACGCGGCCGGGGGCAAAGGTTCCTCGAAAAGCTTGCCGTTGACGTAAGGGAACGCGGCCAAACTTTCGTCTAAGTTGCGCAGCCGGGTTTCGGGCGGTCGGTTCAACGTGTCGAAGATCGAAGCCAAGTGCATTGCCAGGTCGCTGCCGTCGGGCTTGGTGTGCAAGTCGAGGTATTGCCAAAGAATGCCCTTTTCAAAAATGCCGGTGTCGTCGGCAAACAGGCAAAACAGCAAGCGCACCAGGTACAATTCGAGCGCGTGGCCGGTGTAACCGATTTCCTCTAAACGGTCGTGCAGCCTTCCCATTAGCTCAGCTGCTTTGATATTTACGGGGTCTTGCTCTTTGTAGCTGCGCTTTTCGTAACCGGCAATAAAGCCGAACAAATGCACTTGGTTGGCGAAGTCGTGCAGGGCAAATTCGGCGTCGGCTCCCGTGTCCAGGTCAAACAGCCGGAAGCGCTCGAAATCCGAAACCAGGATGTATTTCGGCAGTTCGTGTTCTTTCAAGCCGGGAAAGTAATCGCGGGCCTGCTGAGCGGCGCGGTTTAGGTCCTTGCCCCTCGACTTGTGTTCCACCAGGATAACCCCTTTCCAAAGCAGGTCGATAAAGCCTTGTTTGCCGTCGCTCTTTTTGATCGGCGTTTCAAACGTCGCAACCCGTCGGCGGTGAATGCCGAACACGTTAAAGAAGTCATCCCAAAAGGATTTGGCCTCGGCATCCTCGCTGCTTTCGGTTTTCCATTCTTTTGAGAAAGCGAGGGCGCGGGTTTTGATTTCATTCCAACTTAGGGGCATGGCAAACCTTAGGTTTTTTTAACTCCTTTAATCATCTTCCTCCGGAAGTGACAAAACAAATGCAACGGTCTTAATATTTGGAAGAATCTGAACTTGCTCGACTTCAAATAGTCCAGCATCCCCTTCAATGTCTCCTATTAAGTCGCCGATTCTTGGCATATAATCATAACTATTTATCAACATACCAATGGTATGTTCCATAAGTTTTTGTTCTTGTTTTTCTTCTATAGGTGAGCTGTAATCAATCTCATGAAACCCTACCTTGATAGTCCAGTCTTTAAAATTCATGCTTTATTGGTTTTATAAAAAAGGATTTGGCAAATATCATTTGTTTTTACTACACCTGAGCTACGAGGTTCTACTCAAGCGCTGTAAAATTTCCTTCACGTCCACACCTCGTTCTGCCCTTTCCGTCTTGCGAATCAACCGGCAATAACGCCGGGTCTCTTTGCCTCGATATTCGGCTTTAAAGTAAGGGCGTTGCATTTCCTCTAACACGCCCGCCCGAATGTCGTACAGGTCAAATAAACGGCTCACCAAGCGCCATTGTTTCGATTCGGTTTGCTGTTTGTACATAGCGCCGCGAATGGCGGAACGGTGTACAAAACGGCCGTCGACCAGGTGCAGTTTTTTACAGCGTTGGCCGGTGATCGGGCAGCGAAAAAACCAGACAAACCCTTTGCCGATGTTCGCGGGCATGGAAAGCAAAGACACCCGCCATTGCATCGGCTCGCCGTCGTAGGTGTAATTAAATTGGATGTACGCTTGGCCCGGCTCCCGGCCGATAACGGCACAGTAACCAACGCTGGCTTGGCGCTCGCCTTCCTCTCCCCAATAGATCGAGCCGTTTGCATACCGTCCGGGCGAAAGCACGCCCCAACGTCTGAAATTGCCGATGCTGACCGTGTAGCAACGGTCTAAAATAAGCGGGTGGGTCGGGTGTTTGGGCATGAATTTTTTTTTGAAGAAACCTAAATAGTTAAAGAAGTTGGAACGGTTCGCCCTCGGTCGCGTGAACAGCCTCGACTTTCGGCAAAACGTAGGGCATCATTTTGCAAAGGATGTTCAACCGCTCTTTGGTTTCCAGGCTCTGCAAATATTCGGGCAGCCGCTCCATTTCTCGCCGAAAAACGTCTTTAAGCATTTGCCGTAAATCGGTCGTTTTAAGGTCGTCTTTTGTTTGGCCGGTCTCCCGCCCTAATTTCTCCACAAAGGCTTTCAGGGGCTTTGTTATGCCCGTCAAATAGGCTTCCGGCTCGCCGCTCTCGGCGTCTGTAAAAACCGTATGCTGGAAATATTGGAGCAAATGCCGGGCAATGAAAAGTTTCTCGGCATCATTCATGCCGCCGGTGTATTGCCCGAAAAGCGGTATCACTTTGGCCGGATGTTCGGCAACCTTCATAAGCCCGTTTCGCAATTCAACGAACATTTTTAGCGGGGTTGCCGGATCGGAGAAAACCCCGGTTTTTATGGCTTCGAGCCATACCGCCCAAGCGTGTCCGTTGTCGTGGTCGCTGCCAAAGTTTAGGTATTGGTCAACTTCGGGCGCGGGGGTATCTTTTTGTTTTTTCATTCTGCGCGTGTCGTTTTGAGTGATTTTTCAAGCCTTGCTTTTTTATACAATTCCTCAACTTCGCTAAATATTTCAACCTGCCAAGAGGCAGGGTTTTAAATCGAATCTTGCAATCAGTTCCGTGACGATTGGCGCGGTCTTTATCATTTGGGAAAGTGCGGCCTGCTGGCTGTCGGGCAAATCCCAGGCAGCAGGGTATCTATCGGCGTTTAATAACACCTCGATTGGCAAGCCCGTGGCCCTGTCTGTATAGCGTTCGCGCTTGTAACCAGGTGGAAGGGCGGGACGTGTCTCTAAATGCGGTGTAGGCAGTTTTAAAGCCGAATGCGCCCGGCTTTCGGGCCGTTGAGACAAAAACCCCTTGTACTCGATACCATACCGCCGGGCAATCTCAAAAAGCGTTCCCAGGGTATAGCGGTTTGACTTCATTTGGAGGCAATAGGAAAATTGTCGGTCGGTTTCGTGACTATCGTAACCCGGATAATACTGCCCGATACGGTGGAAGTAATCGCGGCCGCTTTCCCCAAACTCGTTTGCCAGTGCGCTACCAATGGCAAACCATTCGTCGTATCCATTTCCCCCGGCTGTTATATCCGTTCGCGTTGCTTCGATTTGTGCGGTTATCATTTCCACTTTTTCGGCGTTGCCGGTGGTCGCTGGCTGCCGATAGGTTGGGGTGTGTTTGTCCGGGCGCTCGTTTTGCAGCCGGGAATAATTGACGGCTTCCGGCCGAAAATGCGCGGCCGGGTCGTAGCTCCAAAAGCGCAGTCTGTCAACGTTACTGCAAGCCGGGTCAATGACAATGCCCCACCCGGCAAAGTCGGCAGCAAGGGCGGCAAAATGTTCCTTGTGGCGTTCGGGGTTGGTAACGGGGACAACGCCCCAAATGCCCTTTCCCGATGCGGACAAAGCGCAAAAGGCGACGTGCTGAAAGCGGGCGATTTTATCCCGTAACGAGGGCGCATTTTGAGCAGTCAGGGCCGGGTTTTCTTTGCTGTCAATGTCGAATTGAATTAGCCCGGAATGTTTTAACAATCCATCGGCAGCGCGGCGGCTGAACGTCCCCGACGGGGTAAAGCAAGGTAGTTGCTTTTTCAGTTTATCGCGTTCGGGTTTGTCATTCGTTGCCCGGATGCGCTCGATCAACGGGGCGTATTTGGCGGCGAGTTTCTCCGATGCGACAACCTGTAAAAATGTCCCGGTGGTCGGGTTGTTGGTATCACTGAAGTGAGCGTAAAAGCTCACGTTTGTTTGTAAAGCGTTCATCTCGTTCAAAATAAGGCCGTTCAAATCGTTCAAAAAATTGAACGGCTGTTAATTGATTGATTTTGAATGAGTAAGATCGTTTTTTGGCCGTTCAAGCCGTTCAAAAAACTGAACGATTTTGATTAGTTCGGGACGTTTCCCGTTCAAAAAATTGAACGACCTGAACGGTCAAAAACGATCTTAAGAATTTCATTTACAGGCATTTATATGGCGTTCAAAAAATTGAACGTTCAAAACTTCTTTCTGAATGTTCAACGGTTCAACCACTGCCAAACCTTGCTTTTCTGTTTATTGTCTCCCAAGACGTTTAAGGCTATTTGAGCATAGCTTTCCCCGGCATCAAAACGCCGTTTGCATTGGGCAATGAGTGCGGCTTTGTCCTGTAATTCCCGCTCCATCGCGGCGGCTTCCCGCGATATAACCGGGCGCGGCAAGTCGTAATAAACCGTCAGGGCGTGGCGCTTCAAAACTTCCACAATGGACAGGGCATTTTCAAAATCAACGTCGCTGCAAAGCAGGGTCGGAGAATAGTCGCCTTCTCCGAAATTGCGAAGGGCAGTAAACATCATTGCCATGCGGAAACAGATCAAACCCAAGCGGTTAACCGTGCCGTCCAAGTCGGTTGAAACGTATTCCCCTAACTCCTTTTTCCAGTTGTCAAATACTGTCAGAAATCGGGTTTGTTGGTGTTCCCGCATTTCAAATTCAATCGGCGCGGGCAGTGTTTCCAGGTAGGTATAAATGTCGAGGAAGGTTTGACCCAGTTGCTCGAAATATTCTGGATAGTCGCGTTTCCGGCGGTCGAAAACGTCTTTGAAATCGCGGCAAGGTGGAAGAAAGTAATGCAGGAAACGAGAAAACAGCCCGTTGTGAATATTGGGGATTAGTTTTTGGTATTGGTCGAGGGTGCTACTTAGAACAACGGCCAAATGCGGCGCGTCGATCTCCCGGTGTTCGCGGCCGGTGCGACGGTAAAAGCTGATTCGTTCGTGGTGGAAGGCTTTGCGTAAAACGTCAGAAAAGCCGCCGTAATCGGTTTTAAGGGCATCGGCCAAAGTGTCTCCCTCGGTTTCAAAAAGAATGCCCTGCCCGTCGTTGTCGTGCAGCAATTCGACAAACCCGGATTTGCTGTTATTGGCCGGAATGAATAGCAATTTACTGCCCGGATTTTGCGGTTCCGGTTCTTTGTTTTCCTTGGCCTCCAGGCATTCCTGCCGGTATTGGGCTTGCAATGTGGCTGAAATCTCTTTGCGTCGGGCATGAACCGCCTTGCCTAATTGAAAGGCCAATTTCAGTGCACCTTTGCCCGTGCCATACTGCCCCAAAATGTAGCAATACAGGTTGCAGCCGTTGTGCTGACCATCATAAAAACCCCGGACATTGGGCAGCAAACCCGACACGACCCCCAAGGCACCCACTAAAAAAACCTCTCTTTCTGTTTGTTCAGTGAGTTTACCGCAAGCCTCCTTTAGCAAGTTGGGCAGGTTATCAAAAACGGCATCGGGTAAACCGTTTTTCCCTTTGATCTCCAATATTGGCGGCTGCTCCAAATCCGCGTTTTCCGGTATTTCAATCGGGAAATCCGTATCTTTGTGCATCATTTCAGAATCTGTTTTCTGTGCGCCCGCAACCGTTCCCCCGGTGTGGGCTTTATTTTTTTGTTCCATTTCAAATTTTTGTTTTGGTTGATGTGTTCCGCCGTGCCAGGGCTAACACTTGCTGCCGGCCAAAGCGAACCGCTTTGCCGACATAGTGCCGTGTCAGGTGTCCGGCGCGGGCGTGGTTATCAATTGTGGACGTTGAGCAGGAAAGCAGGCGGGCAGCTTGTTTTTTACTGACAAAGGCTTGCCCGGCCTCTCCCGGTGTTTCGTCGGGTTGGCGTTGTTTAGGTTGAGGCGTGTACCGTTCTAAGGCTGCCTTTAACCGTGCATCGAAAATGGTCTCGAGTTCCTCGGCTGTAATGATTATCAATTTGCTCATCCTTTGTGATTTTGGACAAAGGTGAGCGAGCATAACAGGGTTAACACCGTGAAAACCGTGTCACGTTTTTCACGGTCTCATAACAGCCAAAAGGCTTTTGTACAATTCTTTGTATTGTTTGTCAAAATCGTTGACTCCCTTCTTTTTGTCAATCGCGTTTACCCCTAAGCTTTCCAATCTGAATTGCGCTTTTATTGCTCCCACAACTTTATTCAAAGGCGCATCCGCTTTGGCTAACCCGGCTGTTATGGCTGCTCTCCAAAAGATCGAAACCGCGTTTGTTTTATAGCCAATGTGCACCCAAACCCCGTCTTGGATTAGTCCCGTTTCTGTCGCTGCTTTTATAGCCAAGTCCAATTGGTCGCTGCTGTGAAAGTATGATGCAAGCGGGCGGAGGTCTTTGAGCGACGGTGTTTGCGCGGCCGCCTTCTCCCTTTCGCGGCGCTCCCCGATTTTCTTCTTTAAAATATGTAAATCGGTATCCCACCTATGCCTACTTTTTTCCTCGGCATCTTCGATAACGCAAGCGAAAAAATATTCCTGAATCTCGCCTTCAAACAGGCTTGCAATCTCAAAGATTTTGTCTAACAATTTGTCAAAATCTAAAATGCGTGTGTTGCTGTCTCGGTAAGCGTTTCCCATATCCAAATTGGTGTACGGGTGCATGGAAAAAAACTCTTCAAAAATCCTGACTTCATCTTGCGAAACATCGAATTTTTCAACCAAGCCCTGCATTATTTGGAGGGTGTGAGGGCAACAATAACTGCTTTTGATTTTGGGCTTGACTTTCGCCGGGGCAAGTCTTTCTTGTGATGCAACCGTTTCCAATTTTTGATTCAGGTATTTTTTGAACCGCTCAAAAGCAAGCGCGGCAACCGCAAAATGCAAGGCATCGGAATTTCTGCTTAACTCGCTCGCTGTTATTGTCGAATGGAAAAGAGAAACTGCCTTTTTCGCGTCCTCGCCATTGATGCAAATCCGTTCGTACCAATCGCATATTGTCCCGGCTTTTTGATTACCGAAGTTTTGGAACCTTAGCCAAAGGTCGTCGCCATAAGTGGCGTAAATAGCCCTCTCATTCCATTCAAAAAGCAATTTTCTCACTCGCTCCATTTCATTTTCCACTAATATCTTTTTCTCTAACGAGTTGTTGAATCGACTTTCAAAGTAACTGATTAAGGCATTGGTGTACGCCTCGAGAAACCCTTCTACAATTTCAGCCTTACGCTTTTCAATTTTTTGGCCCTCGATTTCGGGCAGGATGAAAAGCGTTAATACGCCCTCCCCTTTATTCACGCTGTTTCCTTCTGGTGTAAGGTAAAACGACGTTATGCCAGGGTAGCCAAATGCAAACGGCCCAATTTTTCGATTGGGGTCTAACCAATCTTCGTAAGTGTAAACTCGCCGTTCGGCTTGCTCGATTTCCTCTAAATCATACCATTTTTTCAGCTCCTCAAGTTCTGCCGGGGATAACTGATAATGTTCCATGATGTCAGATTTTAAGGGCAGGGAAGCCGTATTTCAACAACCTTGCCCGGTGAAGTTTAGGAAGTCAGGTTCTGACGTTTCCGATACTGCTTCGGGTCAAATCTTCGCCCGTGTCGTTGTTCGTGGTGGGCAAGTTTGCAGGGCTCGGCGCAGAATTTTTGCCAGGCAACCTTAGCCATAAACTCCTTTTGGCAGTGCGCGCAATTCTTGACAAAAGGGTTTTTGTCTTGCTTCGTAACGGTTGCGTTACTAACGGAGCGGTTAGGGAAAAACCCGATTGGTCGTCGGGCTATGTTTTGCGGCTGACCGTTGGCCGTTGTGGTGGTCGCTCCGTTCGGGTTGTAAATAAATCCGGGTGCCTGTCCTTTGTTGTCCGGGGTCGGGGTTTCGTCCGGTTGAGTTTCTGCAAAGTGCCTGAATAGGTAGTAAAAGACAAAGGCCGTACAAAGTAAAAAAACCAGCTCCGCAACAATGGCAGCCCCGACGCTGTACGCCTGCATTTTCGCCACTTTATCGGCTCGATCAGTCAGGGCTTCGGCGTGTTGGGCATCAGCACGGCCTTCGGCTGCATTGTTGGCCGCGTCCCTTCGTTCCACCAGGGCAGCGCGTTCTTTTTGCAGGCGCGGCAATGTCCGGTTTTCAGCAACCCAATTTTTACCCCCTTTCAGGTTGGCTTGTAGCCGGTCAATGTCGGTTTGTACCCGGTTAATTTCAGCGGTCAGGGTTTCGGCGCTGGCAGGGTCAACGGCGCGTGTGGGGACGGGGTAAACAATGCCGGGCAATTCCTTAGCGCCATACAAAGCGGCAGCAATCGACACGCACAAGGTTAGGGCGGCAACTACCCCGACAAAGCCAAACGTTCGGTACTTGAGCAGGTGTTTCGAGGCAATGGAAAGCGTGGAACGTTTCAGCCGTTCCACCCCGAAAGCAAAGGCGATACCCAAAGGGACGGCCAAATAAATTCCCCACCAGGTCGGCACAATATGTGTCAGGGCGAACACGCCCAAAGCCGCCGTGGTGCAAAAGGTAACGACCTGTGAAAGGCTTTGCCCGACAACCGCAACCCGGTAAACGGTGCAGTATTCCTCAGTAAAGGGTTTGTCCCTGAAAATTTCGCCAGATTTGGTAGCGGTGGTGTCCGCGTGGTCTTGCGCGCTTTTCGCGCTCAGATGCGTTGCAAATGCTCTAAATTTGCGTTCAAATGGGTTTCCCATTTTGTAAAAATTGTTTTGTTAGACAATTCCCCGTCCGGGCCTCCAAGCATGGGCGGGGTTTTTTATTTCCTCCAAATTGGTCGAGTGCGTTTAAAGTCAAAAAATCTCTATTTCGTTTGGTATCAAAAGCCGCCGAAAACGTGTAAAAAATGTGTGAGCGGTTAGCCCGTAACCTTTAACCCCGGTCGTTTCATAACGCGGGCGGCATCTTTGGCAAAATCCATTGCTGCCATTTTCGCATCAATGCAGATGTATTGCCGGAACGCCTGTTCCGTTTGGTGTCCGGTAATTTTCATAATTTGGAAAGCGGGCAGCCCTGCCCGGTAAAAGTTCGTAGCGAAGCTCCTACGTGCCACATGAGTCGTCAATTTCTCCCACCGTTCCATTTCGTGTTCCTTGCGCCTGCCCCCGGCAGTGTTCGTTACCATTATCTTTTCATCCAACCCGGCCAACTGTCCTAACTCTTTTAAGTAGTCGTTCATCTTTTGGGATGAAATCTTAGGGACGGCAAACCTGTATTTTGTGAGCAAGGTTTCCAGGATCGGGAAAAGCGGAATAAACACCTGTTCCCCGGTTTTTTGCGTGGTTATTTGAATCATTTTCTCCCCTTCAACGGTGGTAATGTGTTCGGGGCTTAACCGGCTGAAATCCGAAAAACGCAAACCAGAATAAGCCCCAATTAGAAACAGGTCGCGTACTCGCTCCAGTCTTGTGTTGTCCGTCAGGTCGAGCCGGTAAAGGGCTTCCAGTTCATCGAATGACAAAGCAATCTTTGTAGTCTTTTCCTTCTTAATGGAAAAGTTTTCAAATACGTCGTTGGTGTGGTATCCTCGGCGTTTTGCATCCCGCATAAACATTTTAACGATGCCAAAAATCTTGTGCACGTAATTGGTTTGCAGGCTGCGCGGCGGTGCAAACAACCAGGCGCGGAAGTCGTAAAAGAAGGGTTGGTTAATGTCTTGGTAGGTGAGTTTTTTGCCCTTTTCGGCAGCATAGGTCTCAAGGTGAACTTTGACCTTGTGCAGCACCTTCAAAGTGCCTTTGTTGGCGTTGGGCTGCATTTTGCGCTCTTGGTAAAAGGTCTCGATAAAGCGCAGAAAATCGGGGGCGTGGGACGGGATGTCTGCCGGGCGGTTACGGTATCCCATGCGGTAATCCAATTCACGGCGAAAAGCAACGGGGTCAATTTTCCCGTCCGTCTCCCGGAAAATTTCAACCGTGAATTTTTCCAGCTCGTTTAGCCGCAAGTTCACGTCCGTGTTTTCGGGGTACTTCGCGTTAGCTACTGCCCGGCCTTTATTCCAGGCTTCAGGGCAAACCTTTTCCCCGGTGGAATATTTCAGGCGTTGGCCTTTGTAGTAGAAGTAAAGGAAAACGTAGGCGGGCTGCTTTGGCTCCTTTGTGCTTTGCAGAATGAAACGGACGGCGGGCGTACCTTTTACTTTGGGCATCGGTTGAAGTGGTTTGTTTGACCACTGCCAAAAGTAAGCAGGTTTTTATTTTGGGTACGGATTTGGGTATGGTTTTTTAGCAAAGTTTACTCGATCTTAACAGATGAAAACAGCAAACCTTTAATATTGAGCCAAAAAACGCGTTTTCCCCTCTCACTGCCTGCCGTAAAAAAACAAGGTTCAGGTCCGCTCGATACCTCTACAATTTCAAAGGCTAACAAGTTGACAGACAACTTGTTAGCCTTTTTTCTTTGTTGCCGGCGCCAGGTACAGGTCGGGTGGCCTGCCCTTTGTTTTACCCTGCAAAGCTTTCCCCGGGATGTTTAAAAAACAGAGCGCCGGCCCAATTTGCGCACGAGGCTGTAAGGTGGCAAATTGTTTGCCCAACACCGTTTAATCGTTTTTTTACGATAAATTTTTCCCCGCCTCTTGCAAGTGTGCAGCGCTTCATCGTATTTTTGCGATGGATTTAACAAACACTGCATGGCTTCTCCAAAACTTGCCGCATTCGGCGCAGATGAAAATGAACTTGCCGAACTGGCCAAAGCCCTGGGCCACCCTGCCCGTATCGCCATTTTAAAAGAACTGGCCCGCCGCAAAAGTTGTGTTTGCGGCGAAATCGTCGAAGTGCTGCCGCTGGCGCAGAGCACGGTTTCCCAGCACCTGAAGGAATTGAAGGCTGCCGGCCTGATCCAGGGCACGGTCGAAGGCGCCAAATCCTGTTATTGCATCAACTGGGACAACGTACGGCGCCTCCAAAACCTCATCGGCTCTTTTATCGATTTTGGCAGCGGCGGCCCCTCCTGCTGCTGATCACTTGACAACCAATTCATTAACGCACAAACTGATTAAGCTATGAAAGACATTAAAACTTCTGTCAGAGAACAGTACACCAAAATTGCGGAGCAGGAAAGGGCGGTCAATGCGGCGTCCTGTTGCGGAGTCGGCGCGCCCGGCACCTGCGACATCATGGCCGAATCCTATGCTCACCTCGAAGGCTACACCCCCGATGCGGACCTGGGCCTGGGCTGCGGGCTGCCGACCGAATTTGCCCGCATTCAGGCGGGCGACGTGGTGCTCGACCTGGGCTCCGGCGCAGGCAACGACTGTTTTGTCGCCCGCGCCGAGGCAGGTGCAACCGGCAAAGTTATCGGCGTCGATTTCACACCTGCCATGATCCGGCGCGCCCGGCAGAATGCCGAAAAACTCGGCTTCAACAACGTGGAATTCCGGCAGGGCGACATTGAGGATTTGCCGGTCAGCGAGGACTCGGTGGACGTCGTCGTCAGCAATTGCGTGCTCAATCTGGTGCCCGACAAAAACCGGGTGTTTTCCGAAATTATGCGCGTATTGCGGCCCGGCGGGCATTTCAGTATTTCGGACGTGGTGCTTTCGGGCGCCTTGCCCGACAACATCCTGGAAAGCGCCGAACTGTACGCAGGCTGTGTCGCCGGCGCCGTTCAACTGGATGAATACATGGACATGATCGCCCGTGCCGGCTTTAAAAACGTCATGATCCAGAAACAAAAACCGATCCTGCTGCCCGACGACCTGCTGCTGCAGTACTTCACAGAAGAAGAAATCCGCGCGTTCGTAGCGTCGGGGACGGGCATTTTCAGCGTGACGGTCTTTGCCGAAAAGCCGGGCGGCGATTCGGAAAGCCGGGCAAACGACAGGGTCAAAGCGCGTCAAATCGTACTGGCTGAAACCTGCGGCTGCGCGCCGGGCAGCTGCTGCTGATCGTTCAATTTGCAGGATCAGATCATGACAAGTGTCAAATTTGAACCGGCCCGGCCCGACGACCGGCCCGCCCTCGAGACGCTCCTGACAGCCTTGCGTCTGCCGACCGACGATCTGCCCGCCGACCTGAACGGGTTTTTGCTGGCTTTCGACAAGGGCGTGCTGGTGGGTTCCATCGGCATCGAACGGGTGGGCGCCTGTGCGCTGCTGCGCTCTTTTGCTGTCCGCGAAAATTACCGGAAAGCCGGTCTGGGCCGCCAGTTGTACGAAATGGCCCTTCATTTTGCCCGCGACGCCCGGTTTTCGGAACTCTGGCTGATTACCGATTCTGCCTACACCTACTTCGAACGGCAGGGGTTCGAGCGCATCGAGCGCTCAAACGTGCCGAAAGACATCGGCGCTACCGCGCAATTCACGGCCCTTTGCCCCTCGTCTGCTGTCGTCATGCGGAAACGGATATAATGTATGTCGGGATTTCGATTGCCTCGGCATTGAAGTCTCTACATCCTACTTTTTGGTGCCTTCCTGATTCGGGGCAATCCTTCCCGTCCTTTTTTTCAAAAACAAACCCGCCGCTTCAAAACAGAAGCGGCGGGTTGCAGTTGTGGATTTTTCGCTCGTCGATGAGCCGATTTTCGGGGCTTGGCCGGTCAAAATCGCGCTTTGGGCACCCGGAGCATCAGACCCGCTCGGGGGCGAGGCTCCATTTTTCCGGCGAACGCCAGAGCGCCGAGAGCAAGAGTTCGCGCATAAAAAGGAATTCTTTTGGCAGGCGGTCGTAGGCTTTTTCGAAGAGTTCTTCGTGGCCGAGCAGTTCCTGTTTCCAGAGTTCGCGGTCCACGTGCATGATTTCGTTGAATTCATCGCGGGTGAAGTTGTCCATGCCGTTCCAGTCCATGTCGCGGAAGCGCGGGCGCCAGCCGATGGGGCATTCCACGGCGCTGGCGCGGCCTTTGCTGCGCTGTACAATCCATTTCAGGACGCGCATGTTTTCGCCGAAGCCCGGCCAGGCGAAGTCGCCGTTGGCATTTTTACGGAACCAGTTGACGCCGAAGATGCGGGGGGCATTGGGCAGGTCGCGGCCGAATTGCAGCCAGTGGTTGAAGTAGTCGCCCATGTGGTAGCCCAGGAAGGGCAGCATGGCGAAGGGGTCGCGGCGTACTTTACCCAGTTCGCCGAATGCAGCAGCGGTCATTTCACTGCCCATGGTAGCGGCCAGGTACACGCCGAAGTTCCAGTTGAACGATTGATACACCAGCGGAACGGCGCTGCTGCGTCGGCCGCCGAAGACGAAGGCCGTGATGGGTACGCCGTTGGGGTTGTTCCAGTCTGGGTCGATCACCGGGTTTTGGTAGGCCGGGGCGGTAAAACGGGCGTTGGGGTGCGCTACGGGTTTGCCGCTTTCCTTGTCCCAGGGCAGGCCGTTCCAGCCGATTATGCCGGCCGGTACTTCCTTGCTCATGCCTTCCCACCATACGTCGCCGTCAGGCGTGACGCCGACGTTGGTAAAGATGGTATTGGCGCGGATGCTGGCCATGGCGTTCGGGTTGGTTTTTTCGTTGGTGCCCGGGGCCACGCCGAAGTAGCCCGCTTCGGGATTGATGGCGTAGAGGCGGCCGTCGTCGCCTTTGTGGATCCAGGCGATGTCGTCGCCTACGGTAGTCACTTTCCAGCCATCCATTTCCTTGGGCGGAATCAGCATGGCGAAGTTCGTTTTGCCGCAGGCGCTGGGGAATGCGGCGGCTATGTAGCTTTTTTCGTGCTGGGGCGATTCGACGCCCAGGATCAGCATGTGTTCGGCGAGCCAGCCTTCATCGCGGCCCATGACGCTGGCGATACGCAGGGCGAAGCATTTTTTGCCCAGCAGGGCGTTGCCGCCGTAGCCGCTGCCATAGGAGATGATGAGGCGGTCTTCGGGGAAGTGGCTGATGTATTTGACGGTCGGGTTGCAGGGCCATTTGACGTCTTCCTGGCCCGGTTTCAGCGGGGCGCCGAGGGTGTGTACACATTTGACCGTGTCGTCGTCGAGGTAAGGCATGATCTCATTGCCCATGCGGGTCATGATTTTCATGTTGATCACCACGTATTCCGAATCGGTGATCTGGATGCCATAGCGCGAGAGACTGGAGCCTACCGGGCCCATGCAGAACGGAATCACATACATGGTGCGGCCGCTCATACAACCTTTGGTGAGGTCTTCGAGCAGGGTTTTCATCTCTTTCGGCTCCATCCAGTTGTTGGTGGGGCCGGCGTCTTCCTTGCGGCGGCTGCAGATGAAGGTGCGGTCTTCGACGCGGGCTACGTCGCTGGGATCGCTGAAACAGGCGAAGCTGTTGGGCCGTTTTTCGGGATTGAGCTTGATGAACGTGCCTTTATCGACCAGCAGTTGACAGAGATTGTCGTATTCTTCCTGTGAGCCGGTGCACCAGTGCACGTTTTTGGGCTGAAAATGCTGGGCCATGAGATCGACCCAATTGGTCAGTTCGGTATTGGCTGTCATTTGAAAAGCAGTTTTGGCTGGCTCAAACATCGCAGTTGTTTTTTAGAATGAAAAATTGGAAGCGGGATTTTCGAGTGCAAAGGTCGGCAGCCAAGGTAGTGTAAAGGGGTGAGAAAAGTCATTCGCCGGGGGGACTTTGGGCAGGACAGGCAGATGAAAAGGGGTAGTTTTGAAGGTCCGGGTTTCCTGACTGGCGGCCGATACGAAACTGCGGCGCCTTACCTGTCCGTCAGTTTTTCAGCGTGCTTCCGTATGCTTGCCACATGGAAAGGGGCCAGCTCGCGGTATGTCCCGGCCGGTATGCAGTTAACCGCTTCGGACTGCCGGTCGAAAACAAGTACTGCCGGGCCGGTTGGTGTTTTTTGTTCTGTCAATGTCTTGTTTTTGGCCTCGTAGAGGCGCCCGCTGCCGTCTGTAATAAAGTACCTCCCGTTTTCCTTGATCAGCCTGAACGGCGCATCCATTTGCGTGGAAATGGTATCCACTGCATCCCAGGTATCGACTCTGCGGTACACGGGCACATTGTCGGAGGCCTCCTGTTCGTACCGGGCGATGGGTTTTGAATAGATGTACAACAGTTGTTGATCGGGCTCGAGTATGGCGACAGTCATGATCCCTGCCTGGTCGATGGCAAAGTCGAAATACACGACCGGCTTGTCCGTATCCCGCCGCCTTTCCGAGACGGAAAAAAGGTGTTTGTCCAGGATCTGAACGTAGTTGCAGTACCGCATCGACTGCGAGACCCGCCGGGAATCGAGGTTTCCGCTCAAAGGGATGGTATAACGAATCAGGCTTGCCCTGACAAACAGGTCGTCGGCCCGCTGCAGTTCGACGGCATACAGGAAGGAATCGACCATGTGCCAGGCGAGCGGATGGTAGTCGTATTTCCCGGTATTGAACACTTCCAGCCGGATACTGGCCGTATCCTGCTCGAGGTCGCCGGTGACGTAAAGGGTTATCCAGCGGCAATGAGCCCGTTCGGCGCGGAACACGCGGTGGTCGTCCACGAATATTTTTTCAAGCTGGGCCTGGCAGCGTGGACTGAAAAAGATGCCAAGCGTGAGGATCAGGAATGCCGTGCGGGTTGGTTTCACGAGCGGGAAATGCGATTGTTTGGCTGCTTCATTGCAGGAGTTTGTTCTTTGTTATATTGAGTTCGGCTCCGATGGTATCCGTTTTGTCGCGATACCTGATCAAAACGCCGGTACCGCTGAATTTCGATTTTTTCAAAAACAGCAAAGAATAAAAACAAGCGCTGAGCCTTTCCCCGGCTGATTCTGCATTTTATTTCTTGGCGCCCAAAACGAGCCCTTTACAGGCGTCTTTATCTGTTCGTATGTAAGCGAGTCTAATGTTATGAGGCTGTCGGTTTCGACAAACTCCTCTTTATATTGCCCTTCTACTTTAACCCTGCCGTTGGGATAATATTCAGCATATGGGCCGGAGCGCAGATAGCTGCTGTTTTTCAGCGTGTCCCAGGGTTCTCCGGGTTCTGTCAAAAACGCCAGATAGGGAAACGCTTTCCCAGGTTTCATAGTTGACAAACAGGGTGTCCGACGTCGAGGGGTCCAGATAGACACTCACCAGGCCTCCGTTTTTTATATTGATAAATCCGTTATATAGCCAGTTCTCCTGCCCGACAGCATCCAGCCAGCCCAATAACAGGCCCCCGACAAGAAACAAGTATTTGCTGTGTGAATTCATGTTTGAGCGTTGTGTCCTTTTAATTTTGGTGTTATTTGAAAGCAAATATCAGCATGGCTGTCCACTTTCGCGCGCAGCCTGTGCAGCGCCCGGCCAGCCGCTACGGCGGCGCGTTTTGGGCAATGGCGTTCAATTCTTTTTATAGACCTGAATTACTTCCTTTCCTTCATATTCGGGCCGTTCGGCAATAATCTGGATAGTAACGGCGTCGATTACCTTCAGTAATCCTGAATAATAACCGTCGGGCGTACACAACCTGATGTTGATGTCTTTCCCGTCCCGGCCATATTCGACTATCGTAAAATAATCGGGGTCGCTGCATGTCGCCACGCTTTTCTGAAACGTTTCGGGGTCGGTTTGCCAATAATATTTCCCGATGGTGTAGAAGTCGCCTTTTTCATCCGAACAGTAGCTGGGCGCCGGGTTTTGGGTGTCAATTCCAAAAGGGTAATCGGCTTCGCTGCTTGTTTCTTTGCAATTTCCGTCCACACAAATTTGATGGAGTTTCCAGTCATCGCTATTCAAAAACTGCAATAGATCCCGCTCTCCCGACGGGAAAACGACTTGCCCTTTATTGGAATAGCAACACGTTATTGTTATAACGAGCGCCATCAGTACTGCTTTGTCCATGCTCTTTTTGTTTTTTAATGGCCAGGAGCGATTGCTTGCCAGCAGCAAACAATTAACCCCAACCCGCTTGCGGGACAAGTGTCAATTGGGTTCGCATTCTGCAGACCGTACTCTCGCCAGTGGTTCCCGGTGTTTATACCCCCAAAACCATCGCCCAATACGCCGCGGTTTGGGGGGTATTGGGCGACAGATCAAACGGTGGAACAAGCTTGACAGGAAAAAAGATGGTTGTCAAGTCAAATATATAACTGTAAAAACGAACCCTGCAAGCCGGGCGATACGGGAATGTAACCCGCCGGCTTGCGGGCCGCTTTCGCCGGGCCTATTCAATCACTTCCGGCAATTCAAACCGCACATTTTGGGCCAGAAACACCCTGCCCTCGCTGTCGATCAGGGTGTAGTAGTGGCTGCCTCGTGTCGCGCCGAGGTGCTGGTTCGGATGGTGTTTCGTGACCTTGACCGGGCGTTTGGCGCCGGCGAGCCATTCCTGCATCGCTGCTTCGCGAACTTTGTAATTGGTCATGCACGCGCTCATCGAAAACGCGATGACGAGCAGGGGCAAAAAGCAAAATTTGATGGTGTTGCGCATCTGTCGAACGTGTTCAGTTGAGAAGATGCATAGAAAAACACCCTGTTGCATCCAAGGTTTAACGCAGGCGGTATGCAAGCCCGACAGGCTCTGTGGCGGCTGTTTGCCTATTCGTTCAGGCCTTTCCCCGCAAAAATAGCCGGCAAACATTTTTCTATGCGCGCGGCGCGGGTCGAGGCCTGTTTGGGCTGCGAAAAATGCATCAGATAGCCGCGCTGCCTGCCAGGCGTCAAGGCTTTGAAGGCGGCCCTCAGGGCGGGGTGTTCGTCCAGTTTCTGTTGAAATTCTTCGGGTACGGCGTGCTCCGCTATAGGCTTGAAACGGGCTTTCAGGCCGGCTTTTTCCACTTCGATCGCTTCGAAAATATACGTTTTAAGAAGCGGTTCGAGGGCTTCGATCTCGCTCGGGCCGGTGAAGCGCAACACCCTGGCCGACTGGGTATTTTCGCCCGGCAGGCGCAGGATGCCCGCCTCGTCGTGCAGCAGCGCGCCTTTGAAAAAACTGAGTGTGCAGTTGTCAGAAAAAGCGCCGAGCAGCAGCACGTTGGCGTTGTCGAAGGTGTACACAGGGTGCCCCCATTTCAAGGTTTCCTGCAGGCCGCAGTCGAGTATGATGGCCCTGAGCAGGGCCAGCTCGCGCTGCCAGCGATGAACCTTGCAGTCGGGCGTATCGAATTTGGGGCAGCGCCCGCAGCCTGAGGCGAAAAAAGCATCGACGGTAGTGACCATGACTTATGAATTGGGTGGAAGCAAGCGGCCTGCTGTTTCTTCCAGCCGGTCGTGGGCCATGCTGAGGCCGGCGGCAAAGGGCATTTGCAGCAACTGGTCCCGCAGGGCGACAGATTTGAAAATAAGGTGCATATTGAGCCGACTGGTATCGGCGCTCAGGGCTTCGAATTCGAGGAATTCCAGCTGGACGGCAAAGGGAGCGTTTTCCATTTCGAAGGTCCGGGTGATCTTCCGGTTGGGCTCAAATTCGTGGAATACCCCGTTGGCCCTGAATACCACCCTGCCCTCGGCATCGGTCGTTTCAAATTGCCAGCTGCCGTGGCGTTTGGCTTCGAGTCGGAGCACGTTTGTATTCATCCACTGCGCCACGAGCTCGGGCACGGTGTGCGCCTGAAACAGCAGTTCGACGGGCAGACCGAACTGCCGCGTGATCCGCAATTCCTGTTTGCCGGCTTCGGCGTGTACCTGTGTCTTTCGTTCCATGTCATTGTGGCGTTTGAAGGTTTTTCATGACCGCTTCGAGTTGGTCAAAACGCTCGTCCCACATGCGGCGGAAGGGTTCGATAAAATCGGCTATATCTTTCATTTTCAAAGGGTTGAGGTGGTAGTGGATTTCCCTGCCCTGTTGTTCCTGCTGCAGCAGTTCGCATTCGGTGAGGATTTGCAGGTGCTTCGATACGGTGGGGCGCGCCGTGTCGAAATTGGCCGCGATCGCGCCGGCGGTCATGGATTGTGAAGCCAGCAGCAACAGGATAGCCCGGCGAGTAGGGTCGGCGATTGCCTGGAAAACGTCTCTGCGCAAATTCATTGTGTAGTCATTTGACTGCAAATATACATGTAGTTATTTGACTACAAATTTTTTTCACAAAGGATTTTTTACCGTGCGGTTGTTCTCATGGCCCGTTTATGAATTGAACTGGTCAAAATGCAATTCCATTGTGTTGAAAAACGGTTTATTCCGCGGTTGTTATCCCGACATCACAGCCCAGAAATGTCCCTATTTCTGTACGCCACCGCTCAAAATCGCCCGGGTGGCCTTCTGCCACCGTTACCCAAAATTCGGCGTCCTGCCAGCGCACCAGGGCGCGCAGGGCTTCCTGGGCAGGGCCTTTGTCAGGCTCCGTGACCCGGCACTCCAGCCCCCTGAAATGCGCCCCGGGAACGATGACGGCATGAACCGCATTGGCAAAACCGATGCGTTGCGCCGGCTCGTCGAGCCAGATCAGAAAGGGGCGTTCGGGAAAAATGGCGCTGCGCTGTATGCCCTCGGGCGTGGGTCGCGCAAAAGGGTTGTTGCGCCAGTCCATCCGCATCTCGCAGGGCTGATCCAGGTACAGGGTCCTGCTCAACCGGAAGCCGTTTTCATAGGCCTCGTCGTGCCAGTAAGCGGGATAGCCGCGCCGGTTGTTGATCAAAAAAACAGCCGCCCCGGTGGAGGCCGTCGCTGCGCTGTCGTAGTCGAAGTAGAGCGATAGTTCCAGACCTTCCCATTGCCAGCTGGATTGCAGGCGCTGCGCGGTTTCGCTGCTGTCGGCGGGCGGGCCGAACAGCGCGGTCCAGGCGTCGCGGGCCGTGAAATAGTTGGCGTCGCCAGCGCCCTCGAACAGGAGCCGGCCCTGGTAGTGAGCGGGCGGCACGTCCTTGCGCAGAAACGGGTGGTTGATGCTCAGCCCTTCCACCGCCACATTGCCCAAAAGCGCGGGAACGGTAAACCGCAGGGCCAGGGGCGAGGCCGCGCCCTCGGGCAAGGGCTGCGCGAATGGTTGTTGCAGCAGCCGGTCAAAAGGCGTGTCCCAGGGAACCTGCCGGCCGGTTTCGGTGCGCAGGTAAAAGCCCGTCCAGAGGTTTTTCCGCAATTGTTCGGCATCGACGGCGGCCTCCACAAAAGCGTTTTGAGCAGAGAACCGCTGCCAGATCAGCCATTGCAGGTCGCCGCATTCGGTTTGCAGCCGATTCAATTGCCGCTCATCGACCTGCCAGCGGACGATCAAAAACCGAAGCAGCGCCGCGAAGCCCTCCGCGTGCATCGGCACGAAGATCATGCGACCGGCGGCCGTCAGGGCAAGCCCGGAAATGCCCTTGCGATAGGCCCAGCCGCTCACCGACTGGAGTTGATCGAGCGGCAAACGGGTAGTATGCCCTTGCCGAACGAGCGTGAGCAATTCGCCCTCTACGGCAACGGAGGCTGTATCGCGGGCGGGCGGCGATGGCCGGAAAGCATTTTTTAAAAAATCGAAAAGGGGCATGGCGGGCAATGGGTAAATGGACGATTGTTGATTGATGCGCTAATAGTTGAAATCAAGCCGTATGCCATACTTCTTTTCCACGGGGTCTTTCCGGCGTTCGGTCTCGAAGGAGCAGATTCCGATGGCATCACGGTCAGCGTTCACCCGGTCGAGTTGTTCGCTTTGCGGCGCGAACGGGAAGTTGAACCAGCGCTCGGGCAGAACGGGCCAGCTCTTGCCGGAATGCCGGTACAGGACGGAAACCTTGCTTTTTTCAAAATTATAGACCACGGCGTATTCGCGCGGGTGCAGCAGCCCTTGCCGGATGGCATCCAGCCAGGGCGCCTCGCCGGTTTCGCCCAGGGGGTAGTCGTAGTGTTGCAGGGTAGCGATCACTTTGGCGTTGCTCAGGCTGCCGTCGGAGGCCGAGGGGGCGTAGCGGTGGTCGTCAAGACCGATGAGCGCTTCGCCCGGGAACCGGCCTTTTTCCAGTAGGGCTTTTATGCGCCGGTAATTGGCCGACACGATATCGCGGTAGCGCTCGGTGCCTTTGGCGTCTTGTTCATCCTGGAAGCGGCGGTGAAATTCGCGGAACAACGCCGTGTCGATCCGGCTGAAATACCGTTTGCGGGCTGCCGGCTCCTGTTCGCGGAGTTGTTGCCAGTCGGCGGGCGACAGTCGGGTATGAAGGAGTGGAATATGGAACAAAACATCCGATTTGACGCCTTTTTCCAGCGCCTGGTTCAGGTAGCGGAGGGCTTTGTCGGGGTGTTGGTTGAGCAGGCCGAGCTGGGCCGCCACAACGAGGTCTTTGGCAAATCTGACGTCGTATTCCTCCAGCAGCCGGTCCAGCTGCGTTTCCGCCGAAGCGAAATCCTCGGCCACAATCAGGGCCTCCACGCCGGCATAGGCGCGGTGGTAATTCAGGTAATCGACCGGCTCGGGCAGGGCCGCAAAAACGAGGCAAAAACACGCAAGGAGCAGGGCGGAAACGGCAGGCAGGAAGAATATTTTTCGCATGGATAAACAATGTGGACAGACAAACGCAAAGAGCCGGGCCGCTATTGGACAGATGCGGAGCCGTACGCACCTGCTGCTGTAAAACAATGGCAAAATTACCCCGTCGAGGTATTTCATATCGTTACGGCGGAAGACCGAACCCGCCTGACGCGCGCCGGCTCAATCAAAATCACAGTCCCCATTGACCAAAGTCGGTTGGCGTCTCCCGACCCCGCCGGAGCTTTGCCCAAAAATCCACCGGCATGAAAAACCTGGTTTTGTATTATTCCCAAACCGGCAGCAACCGCTACCTCGCCGAGCGGCTCGCCGGGGCCCTTCACTGCGACATCGAGGCCATCCGGCCTGTCTGGGATGTGCCGTTCCTGATGATGACAGGCCTGCACCTGGGCAACAAAAAACTCCGCTCCCGGCTCGCCGACTACGACCGCATTATCCTCTGCGGACCGATCTGGGTGGGGCAGTTTATCGCGCCGCTGCGGTCTTTTGTCAACAAATACCGCGACGAGATACGGCAACTGGTATTCGTGACCTCCTGTGGCAGCAGCGATGAAAAGAAAGACGAAAAATTCGGATACGGGCCGGTATTTCGGCAAGTCGGCCAGTTACTGGGCGATAAATGCATCCGCTGCGAGGCTTTCCCGATTCCCCTGGCCTTGCCCGCCGATAAAAGAACCGACAGCGAATCGGTGATGAAAACCCGCCTGAACGACGGGAATTTCAAAGGCGAGATCGCAGAGCGGTTCGAGGCATTGGCAGGGGCGTTGAAAGGATAGGTTTGTTCGGGATGAGGTGTTCCCAATTCAATGGATTGCGGTGGTGAAGGAGCAAGGGATTATCGGGGCGGCTACCGACGTTGCGCCCCTACGGGGCGGGGATCGTGGGTTACCGATGTGTTGCGTCCCTGACAGGACGAGGCGGCGCATGCCGAACGGTTTTTGACCAATAACCGACGTTGCGCCCCTACGGGGCGGGGATCGTGGGTTACCGATGTGTTGCGTCCCTGACAGGACGAGGCGGCGCATGCCGAACGGTTTTTGACCAATAACCGACGTTGCGCCCCTACGGGGCGGGTGGCGTACCGCGTGTTTTTGATCGATGTTGGGTTGGCTCGAAACGAAACTCGCCCCGTAGGGGCGCAACATCGGTAGCATGGTCGTTTCGAAAAAAACCGCCTTATCTTCCCCGTATGAAAAACTACTGGACATCGCTTTTCGGCCCTTCCCGCGACAGCGTGAAAATCTTCGAAGGCGTCGGTGCGCCCCAGTCCAATTTCCGGGTCGTTGCCACCAACGTCCGCCCCGGACAGCCGCCCAAAAACTACGTCCTTGACGATGGCGAAAAACTGGCCGCCATTGTGGACAAATGGCGCTTCGAGCCGGGCGGGGTACTCAGCCGCTGCGGTTACGACTACCAGATCGTGCTGACCAACGGCGAACTGAGCATCCCTGTCTCGGTTTGCTTTCTGTGCAACACCCTGATTGTCAATCACTCTCGCATATTCAAAACCTCCCGAAAGCAAATCAGGGCCCTGCTGGAAGCGGATTTCAGACCGCTGTAAAGAGTTCGTTCCAGACGGCCGGAACGTTGTTCACTCGCTCCCGGTTCGAGAGGCGGACGTTTTTGAGGTTCGCCAGTTTGTCCAGGCCGGGGGGCAGTTCGCTCAGCAACGGGTTGCCGTCGAGGTACAGGTCGCTGAGTTGGGTCAGCAGGGCAAGACTGGCGGGCAGCGTGCTCAGGGCAGGATTTTGGTTGATGTTGAGCCCTTCGAGGCCCGACAATTCGCCGATCGAGTCGGGCAGGCGCTCAAATTCGCTTTCCATAAACGACAAGTCTCTGAGGCCCTTCAAGCGGCCGATCTCTTCCGGGATTTTTTCAAGATAACACATGTTCAGCGAGAGACTCCGAAGCCGGCTCAGCCCGAAGAACGCGTCCGGCAATTGCAGCGGATGATCGCGGTCGCTGCTGCCCCAGACGACAAACTCCTCGATATTCTGGCAAAGTCCAATGGCTTCGGGCACGGGGTTGACGCTCATTTCCAGCACTTTCACGCTGGGCATGCGGGCGATCACCGACAGTATTTGTGCATAGTCGCGCTCCTCCGGGCTGCAAAAGATCACGGTTTCCAGCGCCGTCATCTGCGTCATTTCTTCGGGTACGCGTTGCAGGCGGCAATTGGTAAAATCGAGGGTTTTCAGGCGGGTCAGTCGGTAAAACTGCGACGGCAGTTGCCAGCTCGCGGCGCGCATGTTCAGTTCCTGCAGGGCTGTCAGTTCCGCAAACGACTCGGGCAACACGACGTCGGAGTCGCTCAGGACGAGCAGGCTGAGGAGTTGTTGCAGTTGGCCCACGCTGTCGGGGAAGGCGCAGGGCTTTGTCAGGCCGCTGAGGCGGAGCGTTTCCAGGCGGGTCAGTTTGCCGAAACTTTCGGGGATGGCGCCTCCTTCCATCGCAAGGCTCAGGTGTTTGACCCCGGGCAGCTGCGCCAACACCTCGCATACGGCGTGGAAATCCGTCTCCGGGCCGACACTCAGTTTGACCGTTTCGAGGGCGCTCATTTCCGCCACGTAATCGGGCAGTTGAGCCAGTTTTTTACCTTCCAGGTTGAGGTATTTGACCTTGCTGTAATCCTGTTTAGGCGCTGTTTTATTCTGCTGTGCAACGGGTTGTTTTACAAGGAGTTTGTCGGCAAAAACGAGTTTCAGGCATCGGGCGATTGCTGTAAACAGTTCCTCTTCGCAGGCAAATTCAACCTCGAATGCGGCCTCGCCCAACTGCTCTGCGGCCGGGGGCGACAACTGCACGAGCAAGGCATCCGTGGAAAGTTCGATACGTTCGACGCCATTGACGCAGGTGTTGGACTGGTCGTTCCATTCGAGGTAGTGGTCGGCCGTACCGGCGACGCTGGAGATCAGCAGGGCCAGGCCTTTCTCTTCATTGCCGAAAAAGACGGTTTCGACCTGGTTCTGGCTCCAGTATTCTATGTTGGTGGCGTGGAATTTCATGATATGGTGCGGCGCCGGGTAATAATGTGCAGGGGTAAAAGTACAAAAGCGCGGATTTGGGCGGATGACGGCGAACAAGGTCACTTTGTGCTGTTTCGACCGGTTTTTGCTGCCCGGAACTTTTAGGAACAGGAATGCCGGCCTCCGGGAAAGTGGCCCCGTGGAGGTTCCAAAACCGATCACATTCAACCATGTGGAACAAAAATTTCATGCTGGCGGGCATTTCGGCCACGGTGGAGTTCACCCCGTCAGCACATACCGTTTCCCCGGCAAGGTCCGCACCACGCCTTTGAATTCGAGGGCCAGTACGACTTCACTGCTTAATAGACGCCAGGCTGCTTTTCTTCTGCGAAGTTTTTTTCGTTGTAGAGCCTTTGGCTACTGTCGGCGTTTGGGTATTGCCGCACTTTGCCCGAACAACAGGCATCTCGGACTTTCTTCCGGATTGTTTGTAATCTGCGATAGCATTGCTGATCGCCGCCCGATCGGCAGCCGACAAAGGCATCGGGCTTATTTCCAGGTCAATATTAAGTTTGGACTTGACTTTTGCCATTACTTACGATTTGAAATAGCGTTGAATCAATTTGGCCGCTTCATGTGGGTATATAATCATTTTTTGCCCCCCAATATGAGTCGCCCCCAAAGATTGCTCATAATGTCGTATCAAAATTGTTTTGGCTTGAAAGGCGACAAATCCCTGATAACCCAAATTTTGAGACAATTTACAAGCAAAGGCAATCAGGTTTCCGGGAACACCCAAAAATACTTTGTTTTTTCCAAGGTTAAAAGGAGCACTCTCGACCAGATGAAGGTAAATATGATCGCTGTGGTCGCTTAAACTGACAAGGCCCTGTATTTGATAAGGGAGGTCGATAGTGATTAGCTTGTAAACGCTCCGGTCGGCGTATTTAATTTCAGCCTTCCAGTTAAATCTCCATCCAGCGCGTCTGGTAAGCTGTTTGAAATCATTTTTTGTTATGTATTGAATTTCTGTTTCATGATTTTGACCGGTATGTAAATTTTGTATGCTATTTGTCAAGCCATCTATTTCAATGTTGATAAACCTGTCAGGTTTTAGGTTTTTCATAATATCCAAATTTAAACATGCTCTTGGCGGTCTCACCCCGTCAGCACATACCGTTTCCCCGGCAAAGTCCGCACCACGCCTTTGAATTCGAGGGCCAGTACTGCCGCGGCCAGTTCGCCGGGGGGCAGGCCAGCGGCCAGGGTCAGTTCGTCCACGGCGATTTCGGGTTGCTGGCGGATGAGGTCCACAAGCAGGGTTTCGGCGGGGTCGAGGTCGAGGGGCAGGGCGAGCTGGCGGGCGGTTTCGCGGCCGGATTCGGCCCATCCCATCACGGCGGCGAGGTCGGCGGCGTTTTCGAGCAGGCGGGCGCGTTCGGTTTTGAGCAGGAGGTGGCAGCCGGCGCTTTTGGGGTCGGTGACGCGGCCTGGAAAGGCGAATACTTCACGGGCGTATTGCACGGCGAATTCGGCAGATATCATCGAGCCGCCGCTGGTGGCAGTTTCCACCACGACCAGCGCGTCGCATAGGCCGGCGATGATGCGGTTGCGCATAGGGAAATGGTCGCGGTCGGGTTTGGCGTCGTGTACGTACTCGCTGAGCAGTCCGCCTTGTTCGATCATTTTGAGCGCCACGGGGCGGTGGTGGCTTGGGTAGATGCTGCCCAGGCCGTGCCCCAGCACGCCGATATTGGCGATGCCCAGGGCGGTGGCTTGCCGGTGAGCGGCGATGTCGATGCCGTAGGCCAGTCCGCTCACCACGAGAGAACCATAGGTTTGCAGTCCGTTCACGAGTTCTTCACAGGCCATGCGGCCGTATTCGGTCGGCTGGCGGGTACCCACGATGGCGACGATGCGCTCCGCGCCGAGCAGCGCCGTGTCGGAACCCTTGAAATACAGCAGCGCGGGCCCGTCGGCGATCTGGCGCAGGCGGGCGGGGTAGCGGCTATCGGTGTAAAACAGGGCTTCCACCGCGTGTTTCTCCAAAAAAACGAGCTCCTTTTCGGCCTGTAACAACGGCGCGGCGGCGCGGAGGTTGTCGGCCACCGCCGGCCCGATGCCGGGTATGCGCAGGAGTTCGCGGCGGCTGGCGCGGAAAGCGTTTTCGGCGCTGCCGCAATAGCTGACCAGCAGTTTGGCCGTCACGGGGCCCACCTGTGGCAGGAGCGTCAGGGCGATCTGATGGAGCAGGCTGTCGGTCATGTCGGATCGTTCGGGCAGAAAGGCGCGTTTCAGGCGGGTGTGTATGCCCGCGACGCGCTACTTTTGTTTCTCGTAAATATAACGGCGCCGAGGCCGCCTTTCTCCCGGCCGCGCCGCGCCGGGGCAAAATTTTTATCAAAAACTACGGACGAGAAAACATGAAACTTCCCCGACTGGAATCGCTGATCATCCTGGTTTTTTTCGGTTGCGTGGCCCTTTGGGGCATTTCCAAATGTTCGAGCAAACGCACCGAAATCGGCAGCCGCCTGCGCAACCTGGATGAAAATAACGATGCCGAAGACCGCCCCCGCCGCCGCGATACGGTCTTTGTGCCGCAAAACCCCGCGCCGGTGCAAAACGCCACCCCGGTCAGCACCCAGCCTACTACCCTCGCTCCTGTCACTACCCCGTCGGCGGCGCCCGTTCAGCCCGGCGCACAGCGCCCGGTGGTGACCCGTTCGCCTTCTGCGACGCCCGCCACCCCCTCTTCGACTACTCAACCGGCCTCCCAGCCGGCCCAGCCTTCGGGACAAAAATATTCGACGCTCTACGTTACCATCGACGGCCTGAAACTGCGCAAGGAGCCTTCGCTGAAATCCGGCGTCGTGGCCAAACTGGAACTCTACGAGCCGGTGTATTTCCTCAACCAGAAAACCGAAAAAACCGAGGAGATCAACCTCGGTTATGAAAAAGTAACCGACCACTGGGTCAAAGTGCGCACCAAAGCCGGCAAGGAAGGCTGGGTATTCGGCGCAGGTGTGCATTATTACAAAATGAAACGAAAAGGGGTAATGGAGTGAGGGTTGATGAGGTTGATGAGGTTTACAGGGCTTATAAACTTCATCAACCTTATAAACCTCATCAACCTTCAACAAAAAGATATGCTCAATCCTCCTCAGCGATTATCCTGGTGGCCGGCATTCTGGCCGGCGTTGTTGTGCCTGGCCGTGATCACGGTGCTTTCGGTGCTGCCGAGTATGCAATTGCCGAAATTTGACCTGCTGGCTCCCGACAAGCTGGGCCATGCCCTGGCTTACGGCCTGCTGGGCTGGCTCTCCCTGCGCGGCCTGCGCCTTTACCTCGGCTTGCTCACGACCCGCCACGCCGGCCTGATGACGGCTGCAGCGACCGGCTACGGCGTGCTGATGGAGTTCGTGCAGGCGGGATTCATCCCAGGCCGGTTTTTCGAACTCGACGACATGCTGGCCAACGCTTTCGGCGCGCTGTCGGCCTGGGGTGTTTATGCCCTGACCGGCCTGTACTGGCGCAAAAAACAGGTACGTTAACCCGCCCATTCTGTTCAAACAACCCGCTTTTTCCACATGGCTTTGATCATTCCCTGTCGCGATTTTACCCCCCAATTTGGCCAAAACTGCTTTCTCGCCGAAAATGCCACCATCATCGGCGACGTGATCACGGGCGACGAATGTTCGATATGGTTTCAGGCCGTGGTGCGCGGCGACGTGAATTTTATCCGCATGGGCAACAAAGTCAACATCCAGGATGGCGCCATCCTGCACGGCACCTACCAGAAATGCGGCACCACCATCGGCAACAACGTCAGCATCGGGCACCGGGCGCTGGTGCACGGCTGCACGCTGCACGACAATGTGCTCGTCGGCATGGGCGCTATCGTGATGGACCAGGCGGTGGTGGAAGAAAATTGCCTCATCGCGGCCGGCGCCGTGGTGCTCGAAAATATGGTGTGCGAAAGCGGCGGGGTGTATGCCGGGGTGCCGGCACGGCGGGTGAAAGAACTCACCCCCGACTTGTTCAAAGGGCAGATCGAACGCATCGCCAACAACTACGTGCACTATTCCAGCTGGTTCAAACCCTGAGCTTGTATGTCGTCGTGCCTCGAATTTATCGAAACCTGGGAGCATCCGCAACAAAGGGCGGTCATGCTGCTCCTGCACGGGCTCATCACCGGTTTTCCGGGCGTTGTGGCCAAATTGCGCTACAAAATCCCCTTCTACGACCGCAACCGCTGGCTGTGCTATTTCAACCCGCTGAAAGACGGCGGTGTCGAATGGGGCGTTTGTCAGGCTTTTTTATTGTCGAATGAACAAGGTTTGCTCGATTTCAAAAACCGTTCGCAGGTCGCCAGCGCGACGTTTTACCACCCACACGACGTGCCGGCAGCAACCCTCCTTGAAGTGTTGCAGGAAATGATTGTTGTGGATGACGAACTGAAAAAACCGGGCAGAAAAAAAGGATGATTGTCAGGGGTCGATGAGGATAATAGAAAAGGTTTGTTGGGACTCTTTGTTATTCATTAGGAAGAGCCCCAACAAACCTTTTCTATAAACCCCTGTCAATCTTCAATAATCAGTTACACCCCATATCCAGCCTTGATGGCATGTCGTTGTTGGGGAAGCAGTTGCCCGACATCACCTGTGCGGGCGCGTAGCGTTTGAGGTTGGAGTCGTACAAGCCGTTGGCGAGGAATTCGGTCAGGTCGTCGATTTCCGAAGGCGTAAGGCCCAGGGGATGGAACAATCCCGTGATCTGGTCGGCAGGCACCTCGGGGTTTTCCGGCACGCCGTTGTTGAAATATTCGACCACCTCGCGGAGCGAGCGTTTGCTGGCGCCGTGGAAATAAAAGTCGGTTTCGCGGAGGTTGTAGAGCTGGGGCACCTTGAATTTGTGCATGTCTTCCGGCAAACCGGTGAAGCCGCCGCGGCCGAGGTTGCGTTTGTCGCTCGGGCCCGTGCGGAAAACTTCGTAGCCGTTTTGGTAGAGGTTCTTTACGCCAAGGGCGAAGAACTGGTGCGGCTGGCTGTTGAGCGAGGGACTGTTGTGGCAGTTGGAGCAGCCGGCTTTGCCGAAGAACAGCAGGGCGCCGCGTTTTTGTTGGTCGTTCATGGCCGAACGCTCGCCTTTCAGCCAGCGCTGGAAGGGCGCCTGGTTGGTCAGGATCGTGCGCTGATAGGCCGCGATAGCAAAAGCGGCCACACGGCGGGTGTAGCGCTGGCTTTCCGGGATTTCGGGGAACGCAGCGTCGAACATGGCCGTATAGCCCAGCGAGTCGGTCACAGCCTTGTTGATGACCTGGCGGTGCACGATAAGGGCGCGGTTGTTATTGGATTCCAGACCCATCAGGCCGTCGTAATTGATGGCCACCAGCGTGTCCTGGTTCCACACTGATTCGGTGCCTTCATTGACGTTGAAAGAGCCGAAGGTGCCGGCCCAGAGTGCATTGGTGATGTAGGTAAGGTTGATGGTGGGCAAGGGGCGGGCGCCCTGGGCGTCCACTTCATCGCCGGTGTACCAGCGGTTGAGGTAGCGGCCGTCGCCGAGGTTGCCAAAACCCAGCGCGCCGTCGGCGATACCCTGAAAACGGCCCGCGGTGAAGCCACGCTCGGGAATGTGGCAGCTGCTGCACGAATAAGCCGTTTTGGAAATGCTGTATTTGGGTTCGAGCCCGATACCCGTTTCAAAAAACAACATACGACCAAGTTCGACCTTGGCGGCCGTCACGGGGTTTTTGGGGTCCTGATTGGGCAGAGCGCTAAAATCAGTGCCCTCGGGCATGATGTAGGCCTCGAACGAGCCGGTCGGCGAGCGCTGGTCGAGGGTCATCTGAAGCAGGGTGTCGGTGCTGGTTTCGGGATCGTGCACACAGGAGACAAAATAGCTGAACGAGGCAAGCAGCAGGATAATGGTAAAGGTCTTTTTCATGAATGAAATACGGGAAAGTATGAAGGATGGTACGGACAAAGCCCGCCCGCTGTACGGACAGACCCAATTGTATTTTTTGTTTAAAAAGCGCAGTAGGGGGAGGAATAAAAGGAAGGCAGTGCCAATAATTGACAGCAAAAAAAGAGCCGTACTGCCGCAGCGGCAATGACTTGCGTCAGTGGCCGTCAGCTTTTAATGACAATTTAATCAAAACTGACGCCTTGCGGACAAATCCCCGTCCCGCAAGCCCAAACAAAAAGAGCCACCCCTGTGCGGAGTGGCCCATTTCTGGTCAAATAAAATAAAGCGGGCGCTCGGGAGCGCGTTATCAGTTCATCTTCGCCAGATCGCCGGCAAAGGAGATTTTGGCTTCCTTGGCCAGTTTGTCGGCTACTACCGAGGGAACGTCAATGCCGAAATCGCTCAGGGTGACGTTAAAATTGGCAGAGGTGGAAATCTTGCCGCCTTTCACCTTGAACGTCGCGGTGGTTTTGACGGGCTTGGTGACGCCGTGCATCGTCAGGTCGCCCGAAATCTGGGCATTGTAGGTGCCGTCTTGCCCGAAATTGACTGCCGACAAGTTGTCGATCTTGCCTTTGAAGCTGGCTTTCGGAAATTTGCTCGACTCCATGTAGTTTTCGTTGAAGTGCTCCTGCATCAGCGATTTGTCAAAAAGAAAACCTTTGATGAGCACGGAGGCTTCCACGCGGCCGCTGCTTTGTTCAACCACGATGGTACCGCTTTTATTCGTCGCTTCGATGCGTTCGGGCGAGTTCTTGGTCGTCGCGTCGAAGTAAACCTTCGCGTCGCGGGAAAACCATTTTTGAGCGAAAAGACCGCCGGGCATGGCCAGCAGCAAGAGGACGGCAATTTTGATGGTGCGATTCATAATTGAGAGAAATTGAATTTTTAAAGTTGATGAGGCAAGCTCGACAGGATTGATAAGGCTGAAAAATGTGTCGGAATTATCCTGATCGTACGTTGTAACAGATCATTAATACAAGGCATCACTTTTCAATAACAAAACCCGTCGGGGCTCCGATAAAACTTGTTATTGCGGCATGCCGGCTTCTACCCAGGCCCTTATTTTGGAAACATAGCAGGCCGAGAGCTGGTTGCCGTTTTGCGGCATGGCCGAGTAGCCGGGCGCCCAGGCGATGGAGTTGTAGAACTTGCCGCTTTGGGCACAGGCTTTTACTTCGTTGTAACTGGTGAGCTTGATGCCGGCGCCAGGGTTGCTGTTGCCGTGGCAACCCAGGCAATAGTTGGCTACCAAGGGCTGGACGAACGCGGTATAAGTCACGCCGCTCGTGTCGCATTGACCGTAGTTTTCGTTGCAGGCATTGTTGAGCGCGCCCTGTTCAATCCATTTTTTCAGGAGGTTGATCTGTGCCTGCGTCCACGGCGAAGCCGGAGGACGGGGCATGCGGTCGCCGGGATCGTTGTCGATGATCACCTTGTAAATTTTACTCTGATTGGGGTAAAACGGCTTGATATGCTGCATAATGTGCGCATAGTCCGTCGTAATCACACCTTCTTCGTGCGACTGTACGTTGTGGCAGTTCGACAGCGCACAGGTAGAGATCATCAGCGGCAGTATCTGGTTCTGGAAATACACCGTATCGCCGCTGCAGGGCACGCCGGTCGTGTCGCCGAGATCGGGTGGCGGCGGCGGCACCACGATGGTGTCGTTGGGGTCGGGTTCGATCGAAATCGGTCCCAGCTCGTGCTTGCAGGCGGGCAGGAGCAACAGGAGCAGGAGGCTTGAAAAGGCAAGCCCGATTAAAATGTGTTTCATGTGAATGAATCGATTGATGGATGAAAGTGAAAATAGGATTAGAATAAAACCTGTGTCTGGTATTTATACCGGGGGGGCGACCCGGGGTCACACCCCCCCGGCGTAAAAATTACAGGGTAAAGACGCGGGAGATGTTGAAGCCCAGCCGGATGCCCATTTTTTTCCACTGATCGGTGGTTTGGGCAAAATACTGGGGCTCGGTGAGGCCCACGGAATTGGTCAGGAACATCTGGAACACGTGCCCGCCCGTTTCGATATCGATGCCGACGCCGAAAGTGTCGTAGTATTTTGTACGCGAGTATTCGTTGATGCGCCAGCCATATTCGAGGGTCAGGGCGGCGCGTTTGGTGAATTTGTAACGACCGGCCGCGGCCAGCACGAACACGTCGTTTTTGTCCGAAATGCGGTCCACCTGATTGTAGTGGATCATGGCCGGGGCGATTTGCAGCGACAGGCGGTCGTCAAATTTCCGGCCGATAATCACCTGGTGTGCAAATGACAGGCGGCTGGTCCAGTTTTCGTATTTATCAAACCCGTTCACCGCTTTGTCCGGGTCTTTTTTCATGGTGTAAAAGCCCGAGGTCAGCAGGGTTACGCTCACCTGTTGCCAACCGTTGGGGCGTTGGCGAACAAGGCGGTATTTCAAAAAGCCGTCGGCTGTTTTGTCGATCGAGGTGCGCCCGATGCCGAATTGCAGGCGACCGTCGTAGCTGTATTCGAGGCCAAACCGGATGCTGGCGCCGTTGTCGAAGCCGAAGAAATCGTACCAGCCGCTGTTGAACGGCCCGAAGCGGTGGGCGATACGAAAATCGAGCGAGCGGCGGCCGCCGACCTCCACGGTGTGGAAGTTGATGAGGCGGGTGCCTTTGAAAGTAGCCAGCACGGGGCTGTTGTCTTCCTGTTCGAGGCCTTTCAGCAAGTCCTCGTCCTGTGCCTGTGCCGTGGCTGCGGCCAGCACGAAGAGCGGTATGGCGAGTAAAGATTTAATTTTCATGATTGCAGATTGAAGGCAAAAGAAGTTCGGTTAGTTGTTGGGGTAGCCGGAAGCGACCCATTTGCTGATTTTGGCGATGTAACAATCGCTGATCTTGGAGGAGCTGCCGCTCGGCATTTGCGACGCATTGCCGTCCCAGGTGATGGCGCTGATGAAAAGGCCGCTTTCCACGGCATTTTTTACACCGGCGTAATTTTCCAGTACGAAACCTCCGCCTGCGCCGGAAGTGTTGTGGCAGGAGTTGTTGGCGCCGCAGGAACCGACCATGATCGGTACAATGTCGGTCTGATAGCTGATCGTACCCGTGGTGTCGCAATCCGTGAGCAACAATTCCGGATGGATCTCTTCCAGGTTGTCGTAGTAGCAGCTGTCGGCCACCAGCAGGGCCAGCGGGAGCGCAAGCAATAGCGCCCAGGTAAACTTTTTCATAAGTAGCAAAACAGAAGGTTGAAGTATAGACGTGCTTGGAATTAAGCGGGTTTAATTGTCATTGGCCCCCTGGAGGATCCACAGATAGATCTGGCCGATCTGCTGATCGCTCAATGGCGTGTTGGGTTTCGGCGGCATGGCCCCTTCGCCCGCATACTTGCGGACCGATTGGTACAGCTCGCTGTCGTAGGGATTGCCCGGCTTGGCGTAGCGCAATACCTGATCGTGGGTTACGAGCGGGAATTCGCCGCCGGAAGCGCCGTGGCAGCCATCAGCCAGCGCGCAATTGGCACTGAGAATGGGGGAGATGTCGCTTTGAAAACTTACCACAGGGAGGTTGTCGGCCGGTTCGATGGTGGTGGTACAGGCGGGCAGAAAAAGCAAAAGTGCTGCCCAGCGGAATGGTCCTAAATTCATGGTAATTGTAAAAAAGGGATGTTTTAAAAGAGCAATAAGTTATGTGTGCCGACAGCGCAGTTTCAGAGGCGCAAATGTGAACCCAAAACGAAGGATACTGCGCCCTAGTTGCTCTCAATTCAACCGGAACGGGAAAAATAGCCGCTGAATACGGAAAAACACCCTCTGTGGGTTATTTCCCGGCGAGGTACAAACCTGCCAGAATAACGCCCGTGCCGGCCAGATCGGCAAGGCCCACGGTTTCGCCGTCGGCTACGCCGAGCAGCATGGCGGTCACCGGCAGGAGGTAAGTGACCGAAGTAGCGAAAATGGCGCCGGCCCGCTGCAAAAGCCAGAAATAGCCGATGCTTCCGGCCACGGTACCGATGGCCGCGAGGTAAAAAACATAGCCCAACCCTTTCCAGCCATCCGGATGCGTCTGTACGGCTGCCCAGCCGCCCGACCACCACAATCCGACAATAAAAAGCCCGCCTGTCAGTACGAAGGCCGCCGAAGCGATCGCCGCGGGCGGCAGGTCGCGCAGGTGCCTGTTTACCGTGTTGGCATTGATGGCGTAACACACCGTGGCCAGGGCGCAGAGGGCGGCGTACAGCGCGTTGCCCGACAGGGCACTGCTGCTGTTGAAAAAAATCAGGATCACGGCGCCCGCAAGGCCCAGCACCACGCCGATCAATTTGTGCGGCGTAAATGTCATGTTGAAAAACAGCACACCAAACACGAACGTAAACAACGGCGTGAGCGAATTGAGTATGCCGGCCAGACTGCTGGCCACGTGCTGCTGGGCCACGGCAAACAGGAAATTCGGGATCGCCGAGCCGCAAAAAGCCACCACGACAAGCCATTTCCAGCGCTTCCAGTCGATTTTTGACCAATATGCCGCCGCAATGGGCAGGTAAACGCCCGTCGCCAATACCATGCGCCACATCGCCATTTGCACGGGATCGAACACCTGCACGGAACGCTTGATAAACAAAAACGAGGCGCCCCACACAGCAGCGAGCAAAAACAAGGCAAACCAATCGAGGGAAGAAGGAGAACGGGACATGACAACGGATCGGTAGTAAAAGCAGGCAAAGGTAGTCAACCCTGACCGGGAAGACGCCTCTAATCCTTCCCTTCGAACCTTCCCCCTCCCCCCAGGGCAAACGCATTAAAATAGAAATTACCAAGGTATCGGATACCATTTGCCCTGAACCCGATGGACTGTCTCTATCCCGATCAGCCGCATCGTGGCATAAGGTATGTTTACCGATGTTGCGTCCCTCCGGGACGGGGGCCTCGCACACACGTTCTTTTTGCTACCAGGGTTGCATCCCTACGGGATGAAAAGCGCCTCTGCAATAAAAAAATGGTGTGCAGCATGGCATTCAAGCCCCGTCACGTCAGGCATGCAACGTCGCTGGCAAAAATGCCCCATTGGCCCTCCGCCCCATAGGGGCGCAACATCGGTAGCAAAAGCGACCCACCGGCCTCCGCCCCATAGGGGCGCAACGTCGGTATCATGACCGCGGCACATCATCAGGCGAAGGTTCGCGGGATTGGATACCCTGGCCGATCCGCGCAAATCCGCGTCATCCGTGTCATCAGCGTTGCGATCCATTCACCGTGATCCTTGTTCATACCTCGTGTTTCCTCGTTTCTTTTTTCGAGGATTTCGGAAGTGTGGATAGCCACGCGGATGACACGGATGACGCGGATTGGCGCGGATTTTAAAAAGGGTTGTTCCTTATTCCATAAGATAAATGGCCAACAGGGCTTTGCCGACCTCTTCCCCTATTTTCCTTTCCCAAGCCGATGAAGATTTTAATGCGTCTGCCCTTCCCCCTCCCCCTCAATGAGGCCGCCTCATAAGTCGCTTTCGCATCTGGCTAACCAATGATTGTTTGGTTTTTAAACAAAAAACCGGGACGAATCCAATTATCATTCGATAAATCTGCGTCATCCCCGACAACAATCTGTGCTATCTGCGGGAAAACAACTTATGAGACAGCCTCATTGAAGAGCATTACAACTCCTTCAAATTATCCTCCGGATTGCGATCCACCAGCAAGGAGAAGGGATCGACGCCGGCCTTGTCCGGTTTTTCGTCCACGGTAAATGTGAAATACGAAGTCGGTTGCGTGATTTTCACCCGTTGCCGATACAGGGTTTTGCCGTATTTTTTGTCGCCTTCCGGCTTGGCAAAGGCGCCGATCTCGATGTAATCGTTCAGCGGCGTTTCGGTTTCCTTGCCCAGATCGTCGGCTTTCAGTTTTTGACAATCGACCCGGATGGTGACCTCCCATTTGCCGTTGCCGAGGTCTTTCACGGTGCCTTCCTTGCAGCGGTTTTCAAACAGGGTGATGTCTTCGAACAGGTCTTTGACCACATAATCGAGCGAATCGGGCGTATGGGCGTAAAACTCGTCGACAGCGTCGAGGCTCACCGGGTAGGGCGGCTGCGCGTAGCGGTATTTTTCAAGAAAAGCGCGCAGCGCGGCATTGACCTGGTCTTCGCCGATCATTTCTTTCAAATAATACATCGAAGCACTGCCCTTGTTGTAGTGGATATAGCCCTGGCCTTCGCAGCGGGCCAGCGGCAGCTCGCGCTGGGTTTCGCGGCCCCGGGCGCGCAGGTAGCGGTCCATCTCGTACTGCAGGAATTTACGCATCTGGTCACGGCCATATTCGTGTTCCATCACCATGAGGGCGCTCCACTGGGCGAAGGTTTCGACCAGCATTTCGCCGCCCTGCATCTGGGCGCCGCATTCCTGGTGCCCCCAGTACTGGTGCCCGATTTCGTGGGCGGCTACATAAAACATCAGGTCGATGTCGTCGTCTTCGGCCCGGAAATCCTGAATGAAACCTACTCCTTCGGAATAAGGCATAGTGCCCGGGAACGACTGGGCGAAGTTGGAGAACCGCGGGAATTCGATGATCCGGCACTGCTTGTGGTAGTAGGGGCCGAAGTTTTTGGTGTAATAATCGAGCGACTTTTCCATAGCGTGCAGCATGCGCTCGACGTTAAAATCGTGGCCCGGCTGGTAGTACACTTCCAGTTTGACGCCGTTCCAGTCGCGGCGGGCCACCTGGTAGCGGGCTGAAAGGAACGAGTAGAAGTTGAAGGAAGCGTGGTCGAGTTTGTACTGGAAGCAACGGCGGCCGTTTTCTTCCCATTCGCGCAGGAGCGAACCCGGGCCGATGGCGATCTGGTCGGGCGCCGTGCGGATGACGGTTTCCACATTGACCCAGTCGCTGTTGAGCCCGATGTAGGCATCCATGCGGTGCAGGGTGTCCTGGCGGTTGAGCGCCGGGCGGCGCGATTTTTCGGGCAAACCGTAATGCTGACGGCGGTTTTTATCGCTCATCTCGTTGCCTTCCTGATACCCGAAGATGGGCATGATCTCGGTGTTGTCGAAGAAGGAGCCGTTTTGCACGATGCGGCTCCAGGTCACTTCGTTTTCAAATCCCTGGGGCTCGAAGCGGGTCGAAAATTCGAGTGTCAGCGAATCGCCGGGTTGCAGGGCAGGCTCGAATTTGTACATCCGCCAGTGCAGGGTGGAGTCGTTGAGCAGGAGCGAAAGGTGTTCGTTTTTGATGTCGAACCTGCCGTACTGCGGGGTGTTGACAAACAGGGTATCGATGGCTTTGCCCGAAATATTGCGCGCTTTGAACTGGCCGTTCACAAACAGCGAACGCGTCTCGGGGCGCAGGTCGATGTCGTATTTCACATCGTACACACGGGGCTGCGAGCGGCCCTCGAATTTTTTGTATTTGATCTCGTAATCAAACTGGTAGCGTTCCTGTTTGCCCGAATTGACATATTTGTTCAGCATCTGGGTATTGTAATACGTCCAGCCGCCGGTAAGCAAAAACAGGGCGATGGCGCCGTACCCGAACACGCGGTATTGCGGCCACTCCATACGCGCGATTTTGAAACGCTTTTTCCAGCCGCTTTCCTTGCCGCGCGGCCAAAACACGATGGCGGCGAGCGTCAGCAGCGCGCAGAACAAACCCCAGTAGGCGTGAAACCAGAACAGCCCTTTCCCGAAAGGCTGGTAGCCATAAAAATCGGAGAGGATATAACTGGGGGTGGCGGCAAATTCCACCATGTTCGATTCGATTTTGACGGTTGACCATACAAAACTGTTTACGATGATGAACATGATGGTGATGAAAAAACCGAGGTACATGTTGGACGACAGGGCCTGCACCAAAAAAGCCAGTGCCAGCATGAAGGCAAAACCGAACATATCGATCACAAACATTTCACGGACATACACCCATATGTTCAAGTCGTTGAATCCCAGTGCTTTCTGTGCAATGATGGCCGACAGCATGACGAGGGCCTGCAGCACGAACATCACGCCCAGCACGGCAAGGTATTTGCCGGCCCAGGCTGTCCAGTTTTTGGTCGGCAGGGCGTCGGTGATCTCGCTGATGCGATTACTGCGCTCTTTCCAGATCACCATGCCGCTGAAATAGACCATGATAATGATGGAAAACATGTAAAATGAGCCCCGAATCAGGTTGACCATGGTGTAGGTCACGGGCAGTTCGTGCGTGCCGTAACCGTCGTTGGCGCTGAACAGGTTGGGTACGCAGTTGAGCAGCCCGAGAATGGCCAGCAGAATAAAAGCCGTACTGCGCACAATGCCCAGCCACTCGGTTTTGAACTGGCTCCACAACTGACTGAACGTGGTGCCTGCGCCGCTGGCAACTGCCACGCGCGGCAGGGCGCCCAGCGATTTGAGGGCCTGTCCGTCTTCGCTTTTTTCGGCCTTTGCCGCCTTTTTGCCGCCCGATTTTTTTTCCGAAAAATCAAACAGCCGATAGCCGATATAGAGTACTGCCAGGCCAATGGCCGACCAGAGCAGGCGGTTGAGCAACAGCCCCCCGCTGAACCCGAGCGCCAGGTGATTTTTTTCTTCTACGGTCCAGTATTTGGTTTCAATGCTGAATGCTCTGAACCCGAAGGGATCGAGCAGCATGGCCAATTGCTCGTTGTCGAGGTCGCGCAGCAGGTTGCCGGCCACGATGTAGCCAACGAGCAGCGCCGTGGCAGCCACGAACGAATACAGGGTGGAGCGGGTATTGACGGCCACAGCGTACAGCACGCCGCCGACGAAGAGTGTATTGGGCAAGGCGAAAATCAGGACGCCCAGCAGGTGGCCCTTGATTTCGAAGGGGCCGAATCGGTTGGGCTCCAGCCATTCAAAAATACCGTTGAAGCCGGCGCCCGTCCACATGCCCAGGCTCACGCCCAGCATGGGAATAAGCGATACCAGCAGCGCCGCGGTAAAATGGCCGAAATAATAGCCGCCTTTGCCGATGGGTTTGGAAAAGATGATCTGGCTCGTCTGCCGCTCGAAGTCGCGGATGGCGGCGGTATTGAGAAATGCCGTGGTGAGCAGGATGCAGAGCAATGAAAAGACTCCATACCAGTTTTGCGCCACGAAAGGGGCGTTTTTCCACACATTTCCGAAACTGCCCCCGATGGTCACCTCGTCGGATATGGTGCCGAAAAAAGACAAGAGGGCAATGATGAACAGGAAAATCCAGGGCATGGGCGAACGCAGCCAGGAGCGGAGTTCGAATTGGAAAAATGTTTTAAACATGGTATGGGTAAGTAGAATTCTTCGAATGTTGTAGTGATCAGAATAGTTCGCTGGGTCGAATGCGCAGAAACTCCGGCCAGGGCAGTCCGCCGTCGCCGACGAGTAAAACCCTTTTGGGCCGGTATTTTTTTTGAAAATCAGCCATGCCCGAAGTTTTGGCCGGGCCGGGGCCGCTTTTGACTTCGATGCCGATGATTTTACTCAGGGTATTGAGAAGATTTACTCAACGCACTGAGTAAAATCAGCCAACCCCGTTGATCCTGGCGAAAAACACGTCTTCCAGTCCTGCTTCTGCCTGTTTAAAACCTTCGGCCGGGTCGGTTTCGCTGTAAATATGGATGATCGGCTTGCCGGCCACCAGTTTGCTGGAGATGATCTGATAGCGCTGTTGATAGTCTTCCATATCCGATTTCTGGATGGCTTTTTCCCAGATTTTGCCCTGCAATTGCAGCAATGCCGCTTCGGGCGCGCCGGCATAGAGCACACGGCCGTCGTTGATGACTGCCATGTTGGAACAAAGTTCTTTCACGTCTTCCACGATGTGGGTGGAGAGGATAACGATCACGTTTTCACCGATTTCGGAGAGCAGGTTGTAAAAACGGTTGCGCTCGCCGGGATCGAGGCCGGCCGTGGGTTCGTCGACGATGATGAGCTTCGGGTCGCCGAGCAGGGCCTGTGCGATGCCGAAGCGCTGGCGCATGCCGCCGGAGTAGGAGGAAACCGATTTTTTGCGGTGTTCCCAGAGGTTGACGCGCTGGAGCAGGGCATTGACCACATCCTTGCGCTGGCCGGCAGGAATGCCTTTGAGCACGGCGAGGTGGTCGAGCATTTCGACGGCTTTGATGCGCGGGTAAACGCCGAATTCCTGGGGCAGATAACCGAGGGTGCGGCGCACGGCGTCCTTGTCTTTGAGCACGTCGATGTCGCCCAGGGTAGCGGTGCCTGCGTCGGCGTCCTGGAGGGTGGCAAGGGTACGCATCAGGGTGCTTTTACCCGCGCCGTTGGGGCCGAGCAGGCCGTACATGCCGGTGGGGATGTCGAGCGAAACGTCCTGCAGGGCTTTGACGCCGTTGGCATATGTTTTGGAAAGGTTGCGGATGGTTAGTTGCATGATTGATTGTTGTTCGTTGCTGGTTGCAGGCTTAGGGAAGACAATATTTGGCGGCTAATTTGATCCTTACTACGGCATTCGGGCTGCAGACAATAGAGCAACAGCCTTTACTGCCGGATGAACGGCGGTGCAAAGGCAGATGAAAGGTGCTGATACCCGGTCGGAAAATACCCGGGTACAGGATGTTTTCCGGGGCTTATTTTCCCAATAATACAATGGAAAAGGGGGAATCGATCGTCACTTTCCCCTCTTTTACACGCACGCGTTGCCCCGAATAATAGTCGCGCAACACGTCGCCGTTGGCGAATACCTTGCCCACAAGGATGGTCTTGGCGCCGGCCGGAAGGTCGAGCCCTGCAACGGTGGCATCGCGGACGCCGTCTTTTTCCAGCACCCGCTGGAAAACATAAGGCTGCTGCGAGAGCATGGTATGGACGCCCATGCCCACCGAAGGGTGCTGCCGCCGGAAGGTCCCGATTTTGCGCCAGTGTGCCAGTACCTCCGATACGTGATGGCCGCCGCGCGCCGAATTGGCTGACAGTTCGTCCCAGTTCATAAAAGTGCGCAGTTTGGCATCGCCCTGCGCGCCCGGATAAACGAGTGGCCGAGCCGTTTCGTCGCCGTAGTAGATCTGTGCCTGGCCCGGGCACAGCAACAGTCGGGTGCCTGCCTCGATGGCCTTTTCGCGGGTGGGGTCGTAGGGGTCGCCATCGTCGTGCGAAGCCAGGTAATTGAGCACCGTGTAGCCTTTCAGCGGCCCTTGCAGCTGGGCGGAGTATTGGGCAAACATTTGTTCATAGGGCAATTTGGCGTCGTATTTAGCGCCGAAATTGATCAGACTGGTAAAGCCGTAGGCGTAATAATCCACTTTGCGGTCGCCGAAATCGTACTGACGGCCATTGGCGATGTTGTAGCCGTACACTTCGCCGACCATATAGAAGGGCTGGTCGTCCAGTTTTTTGGCTGGGTTGGCGCGTTTCCAGTCGGCAAATGCGAGGTCGGCTTGTACGCGGAGTTCGGCCCAGACGCCTTCTTCGAGGTGTTTGGCGGTATCGCAGCGAAACCCGTCGATGCCGTATTTGCGGATGTAATCGGTGAGCCATTTGATGATGTAATGGTGCGGTGTGCGCGGGTAGCCCGTGCGGGCAAAAAACGCATCCAATTCAGCGGTTTCGCGTTCGAGACGGCCTTCACGGCGCCATTTTTCGGTGAGTTGAGGAGGCAGGCCGACGGCCGCGGTACTTTCCGTTTTGACATCGGGCAGGTTGTCGACAAGTGTACAGGCTGTCGTCGTTGCGTAGTCTTTGTAGGTGCATTTGGGGCTGTTGCGCACCCAGTCGGAAGGCCAGATCGGGTCCTGGTCGGTGACCGGGCCGGTGTGGTTGATCACTACGTCGAGGATGACGCGAATGCCGCGACGGTGGGCTGCTTCGACCATTTCGGCCAGTTCTTTTTCAGTACCGAAATTGGGATCGAGTGCGGTCCAGTCTTTGGCCCAATAACCGTGAAAACCATAGGTTTTGCCCGAACCTTCATCCACTTGCCCGTGAATTTGTTCGACAACGGGCGTCAGCCAGATGGCATCGACCCCCAGGCTGTCGAAATAGCCTGCACGGATGTGCCGGGTAATGCCGGCAATATCGCCGCCCATAAACCCGCGCCCAGGGGCGCAGGGCAGCTTGCGTCCAAAATTGGTATCGTTGTTAAGGTTGCCGTTTTGAAACCGGTCGGTCAGCAGGAAATACACCGTGGCATTTTCCCAAAAAAACGGCGCTTTGCCGCCTGCCATGGCAGCGGCAGACCGCGGGCCGCGACAAGCCGCCGCAAGCAGGGCCAGCAAGACGAAAAAGGCGAGAATACGCTTCATACACAGAGATTTTGAGCGGGAAAGATAGTCAATGCCTCGCCAAGCCCTTGCGCGCGCGGAAAGAGATTTGTCGGCCCTCGTGCTTACCATGCAGCCCAGGAGCGCCTCTGCCCCCGGGCAGCCGCACCCTGTCGCTGTTGCAAAACAGGTCCCGGTCTCCGGCATTGTCGCCAGCCAAACGGCAAGCGCTTCAAATAGTCAGGCTGATAAACAGCACGAGCCCTACGCAACCCCAGGAGATGATCAGAACAATGAGGTGGTTGTAAAAGAATCCCGGTATGTAGAAATGCAGCCGCATTTCGCGAATCAACATCCGCGTCCACAAAAAGAGGGCGAGGAGAATAAAATTGAAGGCGTAAAATGCCGCGGTCAAGACCTTTTCGGGTTTGCCCCAGGCAATAAAACTGTCCTTGTACTGGGATGGGAAATACCTGATGTACGATCCGATGACATAAACGCATGCCGCGATGAGTACATAAACCAGGGGCAGAATAATCACGATGCGCAGAATACGGCCGATAAGTGTTGAAGAGGTCATACTTGTCCGGTGCTTTAGAGAAACATGGAATTAAAGCAATCTGGCGGCAGGTGATACTACACACAAATGTAATAGTTTTCAGATGACCTGTTTTGAAAAAAGATGTCTGTACATCGAAAATCACCCGGTTTTTGCAGGAACCCGTTGTTGTTGCCCAAAAGGAACCCGGGCTAACCCGAACCGAAGTTATCATCCCTCCCCGCCGGGTCTTGCAGATGGTTTTATGGAGGGATTAACATTTTGCCGCGATGCAGCAGTTAGGGTCCCATCGGGTTCATGTCAGAAGATATGCCGTGAAACTGATCTCCATCCTGTTGTTCGTTGCTAAAATATGTCCTCCCAAAACAATCGGGATGACGCCTCCTCGCCGCAGAAGTCCTGGTAAAAAAATTGCCCCGACGCGCCAACAGGCGCGCCGGGGCAATCACCGGTTCACTCAAAAACTCACACGCTTCTTTTCTCGTCGAACTGCTCGAGGTAATCAGCCACCCGGCGCAGAAAAGAGCCGCCCAGGCTGCCATCGACGACGCGGTGGTCGTACGAAAGCGAGAGGAACATCATTTGCCGCACAGCAATCACGTCGCCGTATTCGGTTTCAAGCACGGCCGGCTTTTTGCGGATGGCGCCCGTGGCCATGATGGCGACCTGCGGCTGGTTGATGATCGGCGTGCCCATCACGTTGCCGAAGGTGCCCACGTTGGTCAGCGTGAAGGTGCCGCCCTGGATTTCTTCGGGTTTGAGCTGGTTCTGGCGGGCGCGACTGGCCAGGTCGTTCACCTGTTTGGTGAGACCGACGAGGTTGAGGAAGTCGGCGTTGCGGATGACCGGCACGATGAGGTTGCCGCTGGGCAGGGCGGCGGCCATGCCCACGTTGATGTCTTTTTTGACAATGAGCCGGGTGCCGTCGACCGATATGTTGATCATCGGGAAATCGCGGATGGCGCGGGCCACCGCTTCGATGAAGATGGGCGTAAACGTGATGTTTTCGCCGTATTTCTTTTTGAATTCGTCTTTTACGCGGTTGCGCCAGTTGACGAGGTTGGTCACGTCGGCTTCCACGAAGGAGGTGACGTGCGGGCTGGTTTGCTTGCTCATCACCATGTGGTCGGCGATGAGTTTGCGCATGCGGTCCATCTCCACGATCTCGACGTTGCCGGAGATCGACACGGCAGGCGCCGGCGCGGGTTTGGCGGCAGGCGCTGATACCGGCGAGGACGGGGTGGAGGGCGTCGGCGCGGTGCGGTTGGCGACGTAGGCCAGAATGTCTTTTTTGGTCACGCGGCCGTCTTGTCCGCTGCCCGGCAGCGTGTCGAGTTCGCGCTGGCTGATGCCCTCTTCCCGTGCGATGGTACGCACCAGCGGCGAGTAGAAACGGTCGGAGGCGACCGGCGCAGCGGCGGCAGTAGCGGCAGGCACGTAGGGCACGCCGGCGGTTTCCTGGCGGCCGTTGTTGGCAGGCGCCAAGGGTTGCTGGACAGCGGGAGACGCTGCGGGCTGGGCAGCGCCGGCATCGGTTTCGATAATCGCGATGGGTTTGTTGATCGCCACCACGTCGTTTTCCTGATACAGGATTTCGACGATGGTGCCGGCTACGGGCGAGGGCACTTCTGAATCGACCTTGTCGGTGGCGATGTCGAGCACGGGTTCGTCGAGTTCGACACTGTCGCCGGGTTTTTTACGCCACTTCAGAATGGTGGCTTCCATGATGCTTTCGCCCATTTTGGGCATGACGAGTTCTACGCGAGCCATACAGAATTTATAATAAATTTGGTTAGAGCGCCACAAAGGTACGACCCTGCGAATGAAAAGGCGCGAAAAAGCATCGGATTTAGAATTTCATTTCGCCAACTTCTTCTCAACTTGCAGCCTGCTGCACCTGCTTTTTTATGAAAAATATCATCTTCGACTTCGGCAACGTCCTTTTCGATCTCGATCTCTCCAGCATTCCCCGCCATTTTCAGCAATACTGGGGCGATCAGGCCGCCGCGGCCCGCGACCGGCTGATGGCGCAGCACGTTTTTACGCTCTACGAAACCGGCGGCCTCAGCACAGCGGAGTTTGTTGACGCCCTCCGCTTTGCCACCACGCCGACGCTGAGCGAAGACCAGGTTGTGACGGCCTGGAATTCCATTTTCCTGGGCATGCCCCGCGAGCGTTTTGATCTGCTTGCCCGCCTGCGCGAGCGCTACAACGTCTTTCTGCTCAGCAACATCAACGACCTGCACGCCCGCTGGGTGGATGATTACATGCTGCGCGAACACGGTTTCACCGATTTCCAGACGCAGTTTTTCGACGCGGTGTATTATTCCCACCTCGTCCGCCTGCGCAAACCCGATCGCGAGATCTACGAATACGTGCTCGCCGATGCCGAACTGGCGCCCGAAGACACGATCTTTTTCGACGACATGGAAGAAAACGTGGCCGCTGCCCGGGCACTGGGCATCAAAGGGGTGCTGAAACCCGCAGAAATGGATGTGGCGAAGGCGCTGGCGGCAGAGGGATTGTTGTGATAGTTCCTTTTACAGGCAATCCCAATCATACAACACCCTCGAAAAGTCTGCTTTTACCAGGTCTTTTTCCCGGATAAAGAAGTGCCCCACCCCCATGTCGCCCCACATAAGGTCCATTTTTTCGTCGGAATCGAGCTGAAACAGCAACAGCATGGGGTCTTCGGCGCGGCGCGGATCATCCTGGGTGAAATAGGCATAGCCGCCCACCTTGTGGCCGTCGGCGCGCACGGTTTTGTTGAATACGTCGGTCAGCTCCCATTCCTTTTCACCGAACTGCTGAAAAAAATCGGGGCTGAAGCGTTGCCAGAACTGATAGTCGGTGGATGGCAGGCATTCCTCTTCAAGCCGAAACCGCAGCGGGTGCGACACGTCGGGGTGATGCGGCAGCAGATCATAGTCGCGCAGGGGCGGAAAACCGGTTTGCAGACCGGCCTCGTTCTCTGTCACTTCCGGAAAAAACAGGACCCGAAACGTATCGGGGTTTTCGCCGTCGTCGAAGTCCATGCCGTACAGGTCGTCGTCATAAATGTAGAACTGGACGATGCCTTTTTCCGGAAACGGCGCCAGCCGGGGCATCTCGGCGAAGTTGAGCTGAGCCAGAAAAAACAGGTTTCGGCCATCCGGCGCCGTGGGCCAAACGGCGCCTTTGGGCAGATAGGGCAACCCGCCCACCTTGCTTTCCCACAATTTCGTAACGCCGGAAGCCTGCGCCTCGACGCGGATAAATGCAGTACGGGTGGCAAGCAGTTGCTCGCGATAGGGTTCGAGTTCGGGCGGAAGCGTAAGAGAAACTGACATGGCGCAAAAGTAAGACAAGCCGGGCAGCGATTTTGCCTCATCGTACAGCAGCTTGCTGCACCACTGTATCTGGATACCTGTTTAACAAAATCTGTTCATCATGCTGCGTTGTTTTATTCTTTTTTGCCTGGCGGCCCTGCCCGTCGCCCTGAACGCCCAGTCTTACCTCAACGAAACCGCCCAGTGGCGATTCAGGGGCGGTTCCATCGGCTTCGATGGCACCCTGACCGCTATGGACCATCGTTATTACCTCGACGGCGATACCGCCATTGCCGGCAAGCAATATTTTAAAGTGTACTTCGACCGCCAGGACACGAGTTTCAACTGGATCAGCAGCACCGTCATCGGCTACGACACGACCCTCCATACCTATGTCGGCGCCGTCCGCGAAGAAGGCAGCAGACATTACATGGTTTTCTTTTACAGCCAGGAGGAGGACTTGATTCAGGACTACGACCTCGAAACAGGCGATACCCTGCAATGGGACTATTGCTATTACCCGGTTATCGTCACTTCGATCGACACCGTTATGCTGGGTGCATCGCCCCGCCGTCGTTTTTTTCTCAATAATATCCCCAACGAGTTCGTGCTGGAAGGCGCCATGTCGACCGATGGTTTCCGGGTCGGCTGCCCGGGCGCGATCGGGCTGGAGAGCAATCTCGATCCCGTGTGTTTTTCGCAGGACGGGCATGTGGTAGCCTATCAGCCCGGCCAGGCGTCCGATTGCGCCGTCTGGGAAGCGTTGCAACAAGGCAGCCATACCCATGTACCCGAGGTGCGGGCGGTTTGCCGGGTGTGGCCCAACCCCTCCTCCGGTTTTATGCATATCGACCTGCCTGCCGGTCAAAACGCTCCCTTGCTTGAGGTCTTTGATGTGTCGGGGCGTTGCGTGCGCAGTCAGCTGTTGTCGGAGCAATATATCGCCGACCTGTCGGGTCTGCCGAACGGCTGGTACAGTTTGCTGGTTCGTACGAAAGACGGCGTGTATTGCGGCAAGGCAGCCTTGTTACGATAGGGCGGCATTGTCGAGTTGTTGCAGATAAAAGTCCTCTTTTTGCCGCATCAGGGCTTCTTCCTCGGGACTTTTGTCGCCGTAGCCGGCCAGGTGCAACACGCCGTGCGCCATGACGCGGCAGAGTTCGTGTTGAAAAGATACGCCAAGGGTTTGGGCGTTGTCGGCTACGCGTTCGCTGCTGATGAAGAGGTCGCCGTGGATCTCGCCGGCTTCGCCGTAGGGGAAGGTGATGATGTCGGTGTAATAATCGTGATCGAGATATTCGACGTTGACCTTGCGGAGGTACTCATCGGAGCAAAAAATGTAGTTGACTTCTATGAAGGGCTTGCTTTCGGCCCGGGCGATGCTGCGGAGCCATTCGGTGAGTTGTCCGGCGTGCGGGAGGTCGAAGCTGACGTCTTCAAAATGAAAACCGACGGCTTGTTCAGGCGTTTCGTCGGCGTCGGGGGGGAGTGGCGGAAATTGCATGGCGCAAAAATAACGACGGGGCGGTTTGAAAACCACCCCGTCGTTGCTGCCGGCTGCGCCGGGAAAGAAAAAACATGTTAATTAACCCAATTTGAACCGCATTTCCACCGTGCTACCGCCGCGGGTGAAGCGACAGTCGTCGCTCAGTTGCCGCATCAGGTAGAGGCCACGGCCGCCGCATCTTTCCAGACAATCGGGGGCAGTGGGGTCGGGCACGTCGCAGGGATTGAATCCCGGGCCTTCGTCAGAGACGGAGATCGAGAGCGCGTCTTTCTGGCGGCGGAGCGAAATATTGACCACTTTGCTCCGGTCGCAGCTGTTGCCATGCAGGATGGCGTTGGTGACGGCTTCGGTCAGGCTGACGAGGATGCTGCCGTGCATATCGGGCGAAAGCCCGTAGCGGGAAACTACCTCGTCAACAAACGGCTCAACTTTTTCAACGTTTTTAGGGTCGGACGGTAAAGTCAGGTTGGTGTGTAAATCACTCATTCGCAAGGTGTAATTAGACATCTGACTGCGGGTTGATCAAGCTTTTACCTTCTGTAAACTGGGGAATTCGGGATTTTTTAGAAGGATTAAAACCTGGTGTGGAGCATCAGTTGTGTTGCAACAATAACAGGCGGCAAAGTGGATGGAAATTGCCGCTCGCGAATGTCCATGGATGGATTAAAACGTTTGAAAAACAACGCAATTTAAGATTCTCTTAACCCTGTGCGCAAGGGGGGAGGCCAAAAAAGTTTTTTTTATCCCCTGAAAAGAGCCCATTTTGACGTGTTTTGGGGCGTTTTCGTCACTTTTTTCGCGAAAAAAAATTCCCCCTTCGTGTCATCTTAACGTCATCTTCGGGTCGGCTGCCTGTTTTGGGCATCAAAACTCGGCATTGCCCGGGTAGCGCGGGAAGGCGATCACATCGCGGATATTGGTCATGCCGGTAACGAACAACACGAGGCGTTCGAAACCGAGGCCGAAGCCGGCATGGGGGCAGCTGCCGAAGCGCCGGGTGTCGAGGTACCAGTAGAGTTCGGCTTCGGGAATATGCATGTCGTGCATGCGCCGTACGAGGCGCTCGAGGCGTTCCTCGCGTTGCGAGCCGCCCACGATTTCGCCGATGCCGGGGAAGAGGATGTCCATCGCCGAAACGGTGGGGCCGGGCACGCCTTCTTTCGGTTCGTCCTGTCGCATGTAAAAGGCCTTGATAGCCGCCGGATAATTGGTCAGGATGACCGGTTTTTTGAAATGTTTTTCCACGAGATAGCGTTCGTGCTCGCTCTGGAGGTCGGTGCCCCAGCCTTCCACGGGGAACTGAAACTTGCCCTTTTTGTTCGGGTTGGAATTTTTCAGGATATCGATGGCTTCGGTGTAGGTGAGGCGTTCGAAGCGGTTGTCGATGACGAAGCGCAGTTTTTCGGTCAGCGCCATGTCGGAACGCTGGTCCTGCGGCTTGCTCTTTTCTTCCTCGATGAGGCGTTCTTCCAGAATTTTCAGGTCGTCGGCGCAGTGTTCGAGGGCGTAGCCGATGACGTAGCGGAGCATGTCTTCGGCCAGGTCCATGTTGTCGTTGAGGTCGTTGAATGCGACCTCCGGCTCGATCATCCAGAACTCGGCAAGGTGGCGGGTGGTGTTGGAGTTTTCGGCGCGGAAAGTGGGGCCGAAGGTGTACACTTCGCCGAGCGCCATGGCGCCCAGTTCGGCTTCGAGCTGGCCGGAGACCGTGAGGTTGGTGGAACGGCGGAAGAAATCCTGGTCGAAGTCGATTGCGCCGCTTTCGGTGCGGGGCAGCTTGTCGAGGTCGAGCGTGGTGACGCGGAACATTTCACCCGCGCCCTCGGCGTCGCTGGCCGTGATGACGGGCGTATGGAGATAGTAAAATCCTCTGTCGTTGAAGAACTTGTGCACGGCGTAGGCCAGGGCATGGCGCACGCGGAACACGGCCCCGAAGGTATTGGTGCGGAAACGCAAGTGGGCAATCTCGCGCAGGTATTCCAGCGTCTGCTTTTTGGGCTGGAGGGGATATTCTTCCGGGTTGCAATCGCCGTAAATGATGATCTCGGCTGCTTTCAGTTCCACTTTCTGGCCTTTGCCCTGCGACTCGACCAACAGGCCGCGCGCGCCGATGGCCGCGCCGAACTTGATGCGGTCGAGCAGGGCGGGATCGGTGTTTTCATGATCGACGACCACCTGGATATTGGCGGCGCAGGAGCCGTCGTTGAGGGCGATAAACTGGTTGTTGCGGAAGGCTTTTACCCAGCCTTTAACGAGCACCTCGGTTCCCGTGGGTTCGGTGCGGAGCAATTCGGCGATTTTCGTGCGCGACATGATCGTGGTTGAAAATTGGAGGGGCGGAAGGGGCCGTTTCCGGGCCCAAACCTCCGCTCCTCGTCAAAAGAGGGCGCAAAATTACGCTTTTTTCGCGACATCGGAAGGGCTGCGCCAAACTTTGCCTTTCCGGCGACTATTCTACCTTGAGGGTCTTGACCTCCCCGGCCGGTGTGACCATGATAAATTCCTTCCGGACCGTGGTCTTTTCCACCGGATGCCGTTCGGGCAGGGTGAAACGCACGATGATGTTGTAGGAAAACTGCACGGCCGGCTCCAGAATTTCGGGGTTGATGACAATGTCGTAGTCGTTGGCCGGCACGGCATTGTAAAAACGGGAGATGGGCTTGTCGGCGTTGTTGACTACCGACCCCGACTTTTCATCCTGATCAAGTTTTTGCCCGCTGAAAGCCTGGTAACTCTCATAACGGTTGATCGGATAGGCTACCCAGGCATTTTCAGCCGTGATGATATAGGCAGAATCGAGCCGCACCCCAATGGTTTTGTACTGGTTTTCAATTTGTTTGAGGTACTGAAAGGTGCTTTCGCGGAGCTGGGCATACACCTTCTGCGGCTCATCCACAAAGTAGTCGACCTTGACGATATCGTAAATTTCCTGTCGGGCTGCGGCGGTTACGATGCGGTCGAGCAGGGCGGGGTTGGTGTAGCGGATGTGCACGTTTTTCTGCATCTCGAAACCTTTGGGGATTTCCGTGTAGGTTTTTTTGGAAAACAGTTTTTTGCTCACGTCGTATTCGTACCTCGGCAGGAAATTGACCATGTCCACGTACACGTCGGAGGCGGGAATACCCATGTTTTTCAATTCGGCGAGGAACGGATCGAGGCGGGCATTGAGCAGGCTGTTGGTTTCGTCGGCCGTTTTGCCGGTTTGCACAATGTTGAAAATGGCGGTGTACGACGACGCTTTCTGGTTCGACAGGGCATTGATATTGATTTCCAGAACATTGTCGCCGACAAAGGTGGCCGAACGCGGCACGGCGCGAAAACGGGCGTCAACCCTGACGTTCTGGTAGGTGTTTTGCTGTACGCCGTAATTGCCCATAACCTGGGTAAAAAGGGGCGGCAGGCAGGCCAAAAGGAGGCCGGGGAGAAATAAGAGTTTTTTCATAACGGTCGGATTTGGTGAACTAACGGCCTCTAAACGGCCGGGAGCGTACAAAATTGCCAAACCTAACTTTCCTTTGGCCGGGTCGGGCAAGCCGCCTACTTTTGCAACCCGGAAAGACCTTCGGCTGTTATACCAACTCATTTTTGCCGAAGGCAAAGCACCCAACATGCTGATCGAAGTTTTTAAAAGCAAAATACACCGCGTGCGGGTCACGCAGGCCGATCTGAACTACATCGGAAGTATCACCATCGACGAGGAGTTGCTGGAGGCCGCCAACATCCTGGAAGGGGAGAAAGTTCAGATCGTCAACAACAACAACGGCGCCCGGCTGGAGACCTACGCCATCCGCGGCGAACGCGGCAGCGGCGTCATTTGCCTCAACGGCGCGGCCGCGCGCATGGTGCAGGTAGGCGATGTGGTGATTATTATTTCCTATGCGCTGATGACCCCAGATGAGGCCAAAAACTTCCGGCCGATCGCTGTTTTCCCCGACGAGAACAACCGGCTGGTGCGCAACAACGGGGCCTGAGCGCCTCCGGGCCGTGTTGTGATTTCAATCGCCCCTTTTCAGAACAACTCCAGCTGCTCGCCGGGCGGCAACAACTGGAACGAACGCCGGTGTACGGGCGTCGCGCCCAGCCTGCGTATTGCCTCGCGGTGCGCCCGGGTCGGGTAGCCCTTGTTGCCGCGCCAGTCGTAACCCGGATATTGCGCATCGAGCGCCAACATGTGCGCATCGCGATGGGTTTTGGCCAGCACCGACGCCGCGGCAATGGCCGCGTAAATGCCGTCGCCTTTGATCACGCAGGCATGGGGCGTGTCGCGATAGGGCAAAAAACGATTGCCGTCAACAAGGATAAATTCGGGTCGGATGCTCAGCGCGTCGAGCGCATGGTGCATGGCTGTGAGCGATGCTTTCAGGATGTTCAGGCGGTCGATCTCCCCCGCGTCGAGCTGCGCTACCGCCCAGGCTACGGCTTCCTGCTCAATGACGGCCCTCAGTGTATCCCGCTGTTTTTCAGTGAGTTGTTTGGAGTCGTTGAGCCAGGGGTGAAAAAAATCGGCCGGCAGGATCACCGCGGCGGCGAATACCGGCCCCGCCAGGCATCCCCGCCCGGCTTCGTCGCATCCGGCTTCCAGCCGCCCGGCTTGATGACAGGAAAGCAACATGGATTTTCAAAATTATGCGCCGAAGATGCGGTGATTTGGGCAATTTCGATGCGGGATGAAGACACCTGTCTCAAAAAACGCCCCGGCCCCTTCGCACTTCCTCAAAACCGCATCATCTTTGTCGCATGAACACCCGCATCCGGCTCCACGACCTGGAATTTGAGCCTTACCTCTCCGAAAACGACATCCAAACCCGGGTGCGCCAGCTGGGCGCAACGCTGTCGGAACAGTACGTCGGGCGCAATCCCTTGTTTATCAGCATCCTGAGCGGGGCGTTTATGTTTGCTGCCGACCTGATTCGCCATTTCGAAGGCGATTGTGAAATTGCTTTCGTCAAACTCCGCTCTTACGCTGGCACCCAGTCGAGCGGGCAGGTGCAGTCGATCATCGGGCTGGAAATGGACCTGGCTGGCCGCCCCATCGTGATCGTGGAAGACATCGTGGACACGGGTCGCACCCTGCATTTTTTCATGGAACAACTCCGGCTCGAACAGCCCGAATCGGTCAAGGTAGTGACCCTGCTGCACAAACCCGAAGCAAGCACCTTCCCCGTACCGCTTGACCTGGTTGGATTTGAAATCGAGAACAAATTTGTGGTCGGCTATGGCCTCGACTACGAAGGGCTGGGGCGCAATCTTCCGGCCATTTACCAATTGGCAAACACTTGACCATCAGGGCAATACGCCATCTTTTTTCAATAAATCGAGGTAGGCGAACGCCCCTTTCCGATTGGGGTGCATAAAATCGCCGAACAAGCCCGGATCGGTGAGCGCGGCCCGGTAGTCGTGCACGGTCAGGCCGGTGATTTGTTCCGCCGCAGTTTTCAGTGTATCCAGGTTGAGTACCCTGAAACCCGGGCAATAGGGCCCGATCACGAGCTGCACCCTCACCCCTTTGGCTTGCGCGGCGGCCACGGTTTCCGCCAGCTGACTCAACAGGTAATCGCTGATATCCAGGTCGTAATGCTCCTGAGCCACATTGGCAAGCAGTTGCGGCGCAATCACGCGGTCGAGCAGCCAGTCGGCATCGCTGCGATTGCGGTAGTAGAGTGCGCGCTGAAATACTTCATTGTTGAAACGAAACAGCGCCGACACCCGCGCGCCGTACCAGGCGCTGGTATCGGCCCGGTGAATCAGGGTGTCGAGCCGCTGCGAATGCGCCGTGTAGGGCAAAAAACCGGTGATGAGCGACTTGTTCGGCCGATCGCAGGCCGTAATATCGATCACGAGCGTGCCGGGCGCCGGGTACCGGTCGAGGTAGTCGAGCGTCAGCACTTTCCCGAGGTCCATCGGCAGGCCGTTGTAACTCAGGTTGAAAGTGGAAAGGCCGGTGATCGCTTCGATCCGTGGTTGGTAAAAAGCCAGCCCCCTCGAGTTGCCCAGCAGCAAGATATCGGCGCCCGCCCGTGCGTCGTACAGCCGCGAATAACGGAACTGGCTGTCGTCGGTCTGCTTTTGCATCCAGGCGCCGCCAAGGCGGTCGCCGGCAAACAGGACGAGGAAAAAGGCCAAAAACCAGATCGTGTGTTTCATCGGCTCAGAATTGAAAGTAAATAAATGCATTGCCGCCGAAAGTGCCGAACAAGGCGATCAGCCAGAGCAGCACTACAAATGCCGCCAGGCGAAACACGGGTTGCTGCAGTTGCCGCACATTCCAGCGCCAGCGGAAATTGCTCACTTCCACCCCGAGCAGGATGCCGATGAGCAGAAACCCTTTGAGGGCCTGAAATTTATTGATCACGGCTGCCCAGGAAAGACCTTCGCCGCTGAAAATACCGCTCAACACCTTCGTCGCCGTGCCAAAACTGTCGCCGCCAGCCAGCCCGATGCTGCCGCTGCGGAAAAACACCCAGGCCAGCAGGGTCAGGACGTACACGGTTGCCATGCACACCGCCGCATCCAGCCAGCGCGGCAGGCGAAACGTGTTGGCAATGCCCCGCCAGGCCGGCGAGACCCACCGCTGCGCCACGAGATAAAGGCCGTGCAAAAAGCCCCAGAAAACAAATGCCATGTTGGCGCCGTGCCAAAGACCGCCCAGCAGCATGGTGAGCATGTTGTTGCGGTACGTGTTCCATTTGCCGTGGCGGTTGCCGCCGAGCGGAATGTAGAGGTAGTCGCGCAGCCACGACGACAGCGAGATATGCCATCGCGTCCAGAACTCCGAAAAACTGCGCGAGAAGTAGGGCGTGCGGAAGTTTTCCGGGAAATCATACCCCATGATGCGCGCCAGCCCGATGGCAATGTCGGAGTAGCCTGAAAAATCGCAGTAAATCTGGAATGAATAAAACACCACCCCGATCAGCAGGTGGGCCGATCCGAAAGTGTCGGGGGCCTTGAATACCTGCTCGACAAACGGCGCGAGCGAATCTGCAAGGGCTACTTTTTTGAAAAACCCCCACAAAATGCGCCCCAAACCGGAGTAAAACCGGCTCCATTCAAAAACCTTGTCCTCCTTCATTTGCGGCAGCAGATCGCGGGCGCGCACAATAGGGCCGGCTACGAGCTGGGGGAACAGCGCAATAAAAGCCGCAAATTTCAGGCGGTCGCGCTCCATCGGGATTTCTTTCCGGTACACGTCGATGGTGTACGACATGCTCTGGAAGGTGTAAAAAGAAATCCCGACGGGCAGAATGATCTCCAGCGTACCCAGCGACCCCGACAGCCCGAAACCTTTCAGCAGGGCGGAAAAGGAGTCGATAAAAAAATTGAAGTATTTGAAAAAACCCAGAAAACCCAGGTTCATGACCATGCTGGCCACCAGAAACATCCGTCGGCGACGCGGTTCTTCGGTGCCGGAAATGGCCGACCCGAAATAAAAATCCATCAGCGTTGAAAACCCGATCAGGCTCAAAAAACGCCAGTCCCACCACCCGTAAAACAGGTAACTCATGCCCAGTATCCACCACAGGCGCAGCCGGCCCTTCAGTGCAAAGTAGAGCGGAAAAAAGACCAGCGAAAAAACGAGAAAGGTGATCGAGTTGAATACCATCGGTTGGGTCGGGATGAGTGGATTAATCGAGTTTTACGGCGTTCCAGTAGTATTGGTTGCCTTCGACAGACAGCCAGGCAAAAGTATTTTCGGCGCGCAGGTAGAAAAATCGAACCTTGTCGCCCGGGCACTCGTACCGCCTGCCGTCGATGTAGCAAAATGCCGCATCTTTCGAGTATTTTAAAAAATGGCGTTGATCGGCGCTGAACACGATACCGCCGCCATAGCGCGCAAAACTGTGGGGCGGCATGGGGCCACAAACGGTTTGCCGGCCGTCCAGTTCGACGACCACCCGGTCTTTTTCATCGCGAAAAACGACGTAATACCGCCCCGTTTCAAATACGCCCGCGTTTTCCACGGCCGCGTATTTGCGGTGAAAAACACCGTCGCGGTACACGCTGCCATCGCTCAACACTACTGCGGAATGATTGCCGGCGCCCTGCACGGAATAGACCGTCACGCCCTGGGGCAACTCAACCAACACCTGTTCGTCTTTCGCCAAAAAACGTTTTCCGGCAGCCTCGTAGTAGTACGTGTTGGCGCCGGGAAATACTTCCAGCGAGTCATACGGACCCGAAACCTTGCCGTTCAGGTACAGGTGCCGCTTGCGGCCGCTGTCGTCCATCGCATGGTATTCCATGACCACGCCGAACGGCCCGGTTGATGAATACACGGTACGCATACTCTTGATCGGACCGAATCGCTGCTCGTTGACCATCACATACGCCTTGCCGTCTTTCTCGTGCGGAAGTACAAAGTTGTCACAGGTGTCGATCTGCGGCACCCAGTAAGCATCGATAGGATCATTCCTGCGGCCGTCGTGCAGGAAATACCAGTGTGCTTTGTCTTTTTGATGTCGGTACAATACAAAGGAATGTTTGCCGGCAGCGCGATTGTAACCGATTCCGCAGCCGCTACACATCAACGAATCATTGAAATAGATCGTTGAAGAGCCCAAAATAAATTCATCTCCCGTCTCCCGAATGATATTGCCGGCCTCATCGACCCGAACGAAGACTATCCCGGACTGTCCCGGCGAGGAGCGCCACACGTTCACGCTGTCGATGTCCACGAAGTTAATGCCGGACTGAGGGTCTTTGTACTCGATCACCGCATGGCCGTTCCGCAGATCGGCCTTATTCAGGCGTTCAAACGGGCCGTACAGTTTGTCGTTGAATTCCACCCAGTCTTTACCGTCTTTTTTGACATACATCATCCGGTTGCCTGCTGCATCGACGGCCGGGTAGATGAAATTTTTGTGTTTGGGATAAAGCCCCTTTTCCCGTCCGTTCAGAAAAACCCGATATCCGCCGGGTTCTTCGAGGTAAAAACAATTGACCGGATAGGCATCGAATGCGACCATCTGGCCGAATTCGAGAAAAGAAGGCTGCTCGCCATTGGGCGGCAGGGTATAAAACAGCCTGCGCTCCACCTTTTGAGCGGCAAGCGGGCCAATGAACATTGCACTGATGAAAGCGGACAAGCAGAGTGAAAGCAAGGTTCGCATGAATAGATGATCAGGTTATTGGTTAAAAAAAGTCGCCAAATTATGCTTCCAGACGCCATACCCCAAACCGTTCAAATGCACCCCGTCGGCCGTAAATTTGGCTGCCAGTCGCCCGTCGGCGTCGGCAAGCGGGCCGTAGAGGTCGAGGTACGACACCGCCCACTCTCCCGCAATTTGCCGGATGGCGGCGTTCAGTTCGCGCACCTGCGCGTTGTCGAGGCCGGTTTGGCGCACCTCGTTGTTGACCGGCAGCACGCTCACCAGCAAGAGATCGGCCTGCGGGGCGCCCTGGCGCAGCCCTTGTACCAACTGGCGATAAAGCGCGGCGACTTCGTCGGGCTTTTTTCCAAAAAACAGGTCGTTGACGCCCACGCAAAGCACAATTTTAGAAGGTTTTTGCCGCAAAACATCGGTATCGAGCCGGGCCAAAACGCCCTTCACCCCGTCGCCGGCGATGCCCCGGTTGAGCACGGGCGGCTGGTCGCCCAGCCATTCGTGCCATTCGCCCTGCCCGATCTGGCTGTCGCCCACGAATACGATGGCGCCGGGCTGTTCGGGCAGGCGGGCAAACTGGTCCTGCCGGTTGGCGTACAGGCCCGATTCGCCGTATTGCAGGCGGTTGAACAGATAGCGCCAGCCGCCGCCCCGCCGGATACCGGCCAGAATGCCGGCCAGCAGTACGGCGTTGAGCACAAAGGAAAAAATGAGCCAGCGTTTCATGTTGTTCGGGTTGGGTCGGCGGCGTCGGTTTGGGCGCCGGGAAGGGGTTTGTCGTCGGTTTTTTGCGAAAAAAGCCCCGTCAGGCGGCGGCTCCCCTGCTCGAACAACCAGGCAGCCGCCAGCGCCAACAAAGGATAGGGCAACAAGGTAACGGGATTGATCTTCAAACCGCCCGCATCCAGCGCCAGCAGGTAAAAATCGAGCACCAGCACGTGGATCAGGTACAGGGAATAGGACACACCGCCCACCCATTCAAAAAACTGCCGGAGCGGCGGCAGGTATTTTGCTCCGATTTGAAAAATGGCGACACAAACCGCCGTGTACCCGATCAGCGCGGGTATATCGTTGAAAATTCGCCCGACCGGACCCATTTTCAGCACCAGCAACACCATTAAGCCCGTAAAAACAAGGCCGGCCAGCAGGTTCAGACCGAGCGGAAAACGCCAGAAAGCCCGCGCCTCGCCCTTTTGGCGATACTGCGCGGCCAGCACCATACCCAAGCCGAATTCCCATAAAAATTGCAGGAAAAAACTGTTCCAGACGCGCAAATGCCCTTTCTCCAATAAAAAAACCAGCAGCCACCAGGCCGCCGACACGACCAGGCAAAGCCCGGAAAACAGGCGGTCGTCCGACAAGCGGGCGCGCAGCCCGACCAACAGGGGCCAGGCCAGGTAAAATTGCACAATAGCGCTGATAAACCAGAAATGCCCGCCAAAACTCAGGATATACGGCTCGTAAAACATCTGGTACAGCAAAGTCCCGGCCAGCCAGGCGCCCGCTCCGTCGGGAAAAAGACCGCAACAAGCCGCCGCCAGCCAGCTGAGGGTGAGCGCCAGCACATACGGCAGCCATACCTTCAGCAGTCTCCGGCGGTAGAAGGCCGGCGCCGAACTGCTTGTGCGCGACAAGGCCAGCCCAAAACCCGACAACAGAAAAAACAAGTGCACACCCGTGCCGCCAAACGCCGCCGCCCGCATCGCCCAATCGGGCAACATGGCCTTCTGCAGGGCATGGTAGAGCACGATGGTAAAAATCGCGTAGCCCTTGGCAAAGTCGATAAAGGGTATTTTTTCGGTTGAGGGACGCATATCGGCAGGTTTGGATGGCAGTGCCGTCGGCAAAACAAAAGCAGTTCAGGGTTCCAGTTCGTCGAAACCCTGCACCCGCAAATCATCCACCGTCACGGCGTGCCGGTGTTCGGAGTGTTTGAAATTTTTGTTCGGATTGCGCATGCCGAGCAAGCCCAGCACCTGCCGCCATACAAAACCCGGCACCGCGCCAAGGGCTCTCCAAACGGCGGCCGGCGCACCGGAAAGGCGCAAAACCCAGAGCACGTTGGCCGCAAAAACAAATAAGGCAGTCAGCAACACCACACTTGCCGCGGGCGCGATCAGGCTACCGAGCGCCGCCAGCAGCAGGGCCAGCCCAACCTGGATGAACATGGGCAACGCCAACGTCGTCAGTCCGAAAAAGAACTGGTTGGCACTGCCGCGCAACAAGCCGCGCCGCAGAATGCCCAGCGCATTGGGAATATTTTGAAAATAGGAATACAGCCAGCGACTGCGCTGGGTGCGAACGGCATCGGGCGTTTCCACCTTTTCATCGTAGCAAACGGCATCCCAGGCGTAGGCAATGGGAATGTCGCGGCGCAGCAGGAAATTTTGCAGAATCTTGTCTTCCTGCAGCATTTTTTTCCACAAATGCTGCCCTTCTTCGATCTCGGGACTGGCCAGGTAGTCGCGGTACAAATCCGTCTCGGTCGCCATGCCCGAGCCGCTGATGACGGCCGAGCCGCCCAGCAGGTAAGGCGCGTAGCGTTCGGTGTAGTTTTTATACATCTCGCCCAGCGAATCGGCGGCGGCGAGTTTGCTGTTCAGGTTTTTGGCGGTGCGGCGCCCCTGGATGCAGCGCCGGCCGGCCGCGGCATAGTGGTCGAGCGTCTCCAGAAAACGCGGATGCGCAAGGTTGTCAGCGTCGAATACGGCTGTGTACGTGTGCGGGCGCCTGAAATGCGCCATGGCGTAGCGGATACTTTTGGCTTTCAGGCGCAGCGGAGGGTCGGGGCTCAGCAAGACGAAACGCTCGTCGTGCAGCCCGAAATCGACGGTCTCGCATTCGTCTGCCACGAGGTAAACGATGTGCCGCTCGTGCGTTTGCCGCAGCAGCGACTCGACCAGCGGCCGGGCGATGGCGGCATTCCGGTAAGCCGTAATGATGCAGGCAAAATCCTGGCTAACCCTGGCGCCGGCCGGCGTTGCGCGCACCCGTTCACGGCCGAATAGGCGTGCCAGCGCGACCGTGCAGAACGGGTAAACCAACTGGAATACGACCCAGCCGGAAAGGAGATAAAAAAGTCCGTAAAGCGCCAACATGATTCGGAAAATTGCAGGATGTACAGGATAAACTTCAGGTCAATGACGGCATGGATGTCATACGGGAGCATGCTGCCTCGTTTCGGTGCTTTTTAACGGCGCCCGGGCGGCACGCATTTCCGCAACCTGCTCCCAGCGACTGCGCCTGAACCCCAGGTGCCAGGCCAGCCCCTGCCAGAAGGCTTTCAGTTGTGGCCATTGCCGGCGCAGGATGTACAGGAACGTATTTTTGGGCACGGTAAACAGAAGCAGGAACACGAAAAATACAGCCAGACCGGCTCCGTTGAAATTGCGCCGCATAAACCGGACGCGGTTGCGGGTGAGAAAATAGGTCTTCATCGCCCCGAGGGGTTGTATGGTCAGGCTCTCGTGGTGGTACACCCTGGCCCGGGGGGCCACCCATACCTCGAAGCCCGCACGGCGGATGCGCTCTGCCCAGTCGAGTTCTTCGTAATAGAGGAAAAAGTTGTCTTCCATCGGGCCGGCGGTTTCGATCACCCGGCGCGGCACCATCATGGCGGCGCCGTGCGGGTAGGCCGTAAGCCGGTCGTCGCGGTACTGGCCCTCATCCGTTTCGCCCTGCCCGATGGTGCGGTTGCGGGCGGTGAGGGGATGTATGGCAGTCATGCCCGCGTACTGAATGCGATCGGCCGGCTGGTTTTTTTCGGGGAAATAGCAGATCAGCGGGCTGGCCATGCCGGCATCGGGGTGTTTGGAAAAAACGTCCAGCAGGTGCTTGATACATCCGGCCGTCAGTTCGGCGTCGTTGTTGACAAAAAAGATAAACTCGCCTTGTGCCGTTTCGAGGCCGAGGTTGTTGCCCCCTGCAAAGCCCAGGTTTTGCTCGCTGCGCAACACCCTTGCTTCCGGGTAGCGCGTTTCAAGCAGGGTTTGCGGGTTGTCGCGGCTGCCATTGTCCACCACAACCACTTCCAGCTCGCGCCAGTCTTGCCGCCGGATGCTGTCGAGCAGGGCGCAGGTGGCTTCGGTCTGGTTAAAATTGACAGTAATCAGCGAGACCATTCAGACTTCTTCTTTTTGAATAAAAGCCTTGAAGGTTTTGAACAGAATCTTCACGTCGGTCCAGACCGAGTAGTTTTCGTAGTAGGCAATATCGAGTGCGATGCGTTCTTCGGCCGACATATCGGCTTGCCCGCGGCGGCTCACCTGCCAAAGCCCGGTGAGGCCAGCCGGCGCCAGAAAGCGTGCGCACCAGCCATCGCGGGTGAGCGTAGCGGCTTCGTAGAGTGGCAGCGGGCGGTTGCCGATGATCGACATTTCGCCCCGCAGTACGTTGATCAGCTGGGGCAGTTCGTCGATGCTGTATTTGCGAATAAAACGCCCCACTTTGGTGACGCGCGGGTCGCGGGTCAGTTTGAAAAACACAGGGTTGCCGTTGTACTGGTTGAGGGCCAGAAAATCCTGCAGGCGCTGGTCTGCATCGGGGTACATGGAACGGAATTTCCAGAAATTGAACACCCGGTAATGCGCCCCGGCGCGTCTGGAGCGGTAAATCACCGGGCTGCCGCTTTCGAGGGCCACGGCGATGGCGGCCGGTATCCATACGACGGAGGAGGCGATGAGCAGGCAGGAGGCCAGCACGACATCGAAAACACGTTTTCCGGTCGGAATTTTAAAGGAAAAATCTTCTGTGCGCAGTGCGGGCGTTTTTTCCAGAATCAGCGCCTTGTACTGGTTCAAAAAGTCGAGCCGCGCTTCGAGCTGCTGCCAGTCGACGGGCACGGGATAGCAGTCGTCGAGGCCTTGCTGAAGCAATTCGCAGCGCTGTGGAATCTGCCCCGGGCTGGCGAGGGCGATCAGCGGCACGAAGCGCAGATCGGGATGGCGGCGGATGTTTTTGAGCAAGCCGGCGTTTTGAAGCAGCCAGTCAAGTTCGAAGAAAATGGCATAGGGAGGCTGGAAGGTGTCCAGCCGGTCAACCCTGGAATGCAGCCAGCGAAGCGCTTCGTCTTCGTTATCGACCAGTTCATACGCATATTGTTCGTTGTGATACGGGTAGCCTGAAATATTGGCATCGAAGCTGTGACCGAAACCTACGAACAGCAGTTCCCTGGTGGCCAGGGAATAAGCGGGCTGATGTAAATGGGAATGCATGGGACTAAAAGTGGTTGTTAGTGTTGCCGACGAACCGCCGGCCGTGAGGCCCTCGGAAGTCGTGGTAGCCGGTATTTGGATGGATTAAAAAAGAGTAGTTCAGATGTTGTGGTCAAAAGAGCTGTTCTCAGGCTGGCTGAGGGCTCAGTTCTTCCAGTTGTTTGCGCAGCACAAGCGGATCGAATGGCTTGCTTGCGCAGGCCGCAGCGCCCATCGACAAAAAGCGGGCCGCTTCTTCGGGCCGGTCGATCAGTACGATGACCGGGATGCCCGAATGCAGGCCGCTGTTGCGCAGGGTAGCCAGCAGTTGCGACGTGGAAATATGCGGAAGTCTTGCGCCCGCCAGTATGATATCCGGTTGGAGCCCCTTGCCCAGCCAGGCCAGTGCCTCCACGGCATCGCGCGCGCCGGTCACCTGATAATTGCCGGAAAAATAACCGCCCAGCAGGCGCCGCAAGGGTTCATGATGTTCAATCAGGAGTATGTGTTTACCCATCTTGATGTTTTTTCGACGATTTGATTCGGATTAAAAAAACGATCAGGTTTGGCGTGAAGGGGGCAATATGTCATGATGCGGGCCAGACCCGGCAAGATGTTGTTATTGAACTTTGGCGTGTTGAAAATCTGTCAACATCCCGCGCACAACGAAAGGCGAAGGCCTTTACAGCATGCAGCAGGTTCGGTTCCTGTGGCCGGATGGGTGAAATCCCGGTTCAACACTCGCTGATTAAGGGTTGCCGGAATGCTTGGCTACCGGCAAAAAAGGAAGACAGATTGGTTGGAAGACAGCGATACGGGGCTTGATTAAAAAATCGGGACGCGGGCCATAACTACAGCGTTATGCCGCGCGCAGACGATTATGTTCAGACGAATTATTCAGCGAGTTCGGAAAGCCGATCACGCATCGCACCCAACAAAAATAAAGCCGCAATCACGATTTACAAACCACCCCGCGCAGGGCCTTCGGCCCGTTCGGAGCGCCGCGTCAGGGCAATTCGGCACTTTATTTGTGTAAGATGCTAAAAATCAGTTTTTTGCAAAATTGAATCCGGCGTTTGCGTGCCCCTTAAATCTGTCACAAAAATATAAAATTCATCTCCGCTTAATCATTTCTGCCCGCCTGATCCTGAATTTTCTACCCTTTTACTGGTAAATCAAGACCGCTTGTTCGTTTCTCCGACCTGGCCAGATTGGCATGTCGTTTGTCTGCCACGAGTCGCAGCAGTACCTTTCCGACCCATGTCGATTACCCTCCTCGAAGTATTGTTCTGGAGCGCCCTGTTCCTGGTTTTTTACGCCTACCTGGGCTATGGCCTGTTGCTTTGGGTGCTCATGCGGCTCGGTCGCGGCCGTCCTGCCGTGTTGCCCGATGATTTTTTGCCGCCGCTTGGTTTCATCACCTGTGCCTACAACGAGGAAGAACATATCGAAGCCAAAATCGCCAACTCGCTCGCGCTCGACTACCCCCGTGAACGCCTGCAGCTGATCTTTGTCAGCGACGGCTCTACTGATGCCACGGCGGCGCTGATCGACGCCTACCCCTACCCGGAAGGCACACGCGTCCTTCACCTGCACGACCCGGTCCGAAAAGGCAAGATTGCCGCGTTTCAGCGGGCGATGGAGCAGGTGCAAACGCCGTTTGTGGTCTCGACCGACGCCAATGCCCTGGTCAATCCCCAGGCGGTGCGGCGGCTGGTCGCACATTTTGCCGACCCGGCCACAGGCGCCGTGGCCGGCGAAAAACGCATCAGCCTGGCCGAACGGGATGCCGCCCACAGCGCCGGCGAAGGCATTTACTGGCGTTATGAAAGCCTGTTGAAAAAATGGGACGCCGAGCTCGGGTCGGTCGTCGGCGCGGCCGGCGAACTGTTTGCTTTCCGCACCGAAGCGTATGAAAAGGTGCCGCCCGATACCATCATCGAGGATTTTTACCTCACCCTGCGCATTGCCCAGAAGGGCTGGCGGGTGGCTTACGAACCCTGCGCTTTTGCCGTCGAATCGGCCTCTGCCTCGGTGGCAGAGGAATTGAAACGAAAAATTCGCATTGCAGCGGGCGGTTTGCAGGCGGTGGCGCGGCTGCGCGCCCTGCTCAACGTGTTCCGTTACGGCTGGCTCAGCGTCCAATACATTTCCCACCGCGTCCTGCGCTGGACGCTGGCCCCTGCCCTGCTGCCGTTGATCTTCCTGTCGAACCTGCTGCTGGCCTTCAGTGGCGGCTGGCTGTACCCGGCGCTGCTGGCCGGACAAATCGCTTTCTACGCGGCGGCCTGGACCGGCTACCTGCTCGAAAAGCGCCACATGAAGGTGAAGGCCTTCTTCGTGCCCTACTATTTTTGCGTGATGAACTATGCCGTGTACGCCGGCTTCTTGCGCTATTGCAAGGGCAGCCAGTCGGTCTTGTGGGAAAAAGCCAAACGGGCGCAATGAAGGGACGGTCAGGGCATTTATTTGGAGCATGTTTGGGATTTTTCGCCGCCGGCAGAAAGTCCCAAACATGCTCTCAGCCCTTACCGCCGCACGAGTTTGAAGGCGATATTCCTGCCATGCCCCTGCATGATGGCCAGGTTGATCCACGACAGGGCAAACTGTTCCAGCAATAACACTTTATCGCTTTTGCCAAAATCAAGGCAGTCGCCAAAACCTGCATCGAGGGCCAGTTGACGGGCTGTTTGTTTGGCTGTGTCGCTGTCGCCGGCCATAAACACCTCAATTCTCTGGCCGCCGTACACCGGGTCGAGCATGTTTTCATACCCGGTCGTATTAAAACATTTGACCACTTCCGCCCCGGTCAATGCTGCAAAGGCGTGGTAGGCGGTAGGGTAATTGTCGGGCCGGGTGCGCACGGCGTTGGTCGCGTCGATGATGACCTTTCCGCGCACGTCGCCGAATGCAGTGGCAAGGTCTTCGGCAAATTGCGGCGGCGTGGCGACAAGAATGACCTCTGCTTCGGCTGCCGCCTCTTTTATGCCGAGCGCGACGGTGCCGGGGTTGGCAAGCAGTTCCATTCCTTTGAAATTGCTCTGGTCGCGCACGCCAAGCAGAATTTGGTGCCCGGCTTTTGTCCAGGCGGCAGCCAATGCCCCGCCGACGTTGCCTGTTCCGATAATGGCTATTTTCATGGTAACGGATTATTATTTGTGAAACCTGTCTGGCAAAAAATACCAGACCGGAATGCCGATGAATATTAAAAAAGACAAATAAATGGATACAAATGCAAGCGGAATACTGGAAAAATAGAGCAGTGCGGAGAACAGGTTGCTGCGTTGCACCAAACGGTTGTAAGGCAGCAACCTGGCTTCCACCTCGACGTAACGGCGCAGTAAAAAGAACCCCAGCCCGTTTAAAAACAGGATAAAACCATAGAACATCACCGCCTGCGGCAAAAAGGGATGCGCTGCCAGAAACGCCGTAGGCATGGGAATGAGCGACATGGCGAAGAGCAGAAACATGTTGTACCACACCAGTTTGCTGGTGGAGTGCGGCAGGCGGTCGAACATGACGTGATGATTGAGCCACATGATCGCCAGCACGATGAAACTCAGGGTGTACGACAACAATTTGGGCACCACGCCGAGCATCGTTGCCCATACATCGGCATCGGTAAACCGGGCGGGCAATTCCTGCAGTTTCAGGTCGAAGGCCATGATCGTAATGATGATGGCGATAACCCCGTCGCTGAATGCTTCAATTCTGTTTTTCGTGAGCATCGTTCAAAATAAAAAACCGTTTTCGGGCTCCAATTTCGGGGGTAATTCCGCTTCGCCGAGCATTTCTTTCAAATCCCGCTCGATGGTGTTGCACATCGAACTCATGGGAATATCGGTGATTTGGTTTTCAAAAGGGTCTTCGTTTACCTCTCCGACTTTACCCATTACGCCGAACACGAAAGCCAACAGCATGCTGACGGGGATCATCAGCGCAGGCGCCTCCATTTTATTGAAATCGGCGATAAGGGAAAACGGCAGAACGGCCATGAACACCGTCAGAAACAACTTGGTAAAAAAATGGTACTGCCGCAAGAGCGGGGTGTTTTTGATGCGTTCGCAGGCGCCTTGAAAATTGTTGAACCCGGCCAGGGTGGGTTCCAGACTGATGTTGTCGAAAGCGCCCAGCATTTCCGTACGCATGCCTTCCCTGATCCTGAGGCCCTGAATTTGAAGCAGGTAATTGGGTTTGTTCGTTTTGCCGCACAGGGCATCGAACTCGTCTTTGGAGAGCAAATGCTGCAGTTCCTCCCAGGCAGTTTGCCGGCGCAGGTGCAAGCGCAGGGCATGGGCAAAAGCGATCTGGCGGTAGATCAACTCGCGTTTGTAAGCATCCACATCGCTTGCCGGGGCTTTCTCCGTGGCGGCGGCGTGGTCGGCATTGGCAATGATCTGGCGGGCGAAAATCCGGCTGTTGTTGATGATGCCACCCCAGATGGTACGGGCTTCCCACCAGCGGTTGTAGGCGTTGTTGTTGCGAAAAGCCAGAAAAATCGCCAGCGCGCTGCCCAGAATGGCGGCAACCGAAAACGGCAAACCGACTTTTTCCAGGTGCTGATTGTGGTACAGGAAAAAGACGGTCACGGAAAGCGCCGCCGATGCGATCAGCTCGGCTTTCATGTAGCGGGCAACGGCCAGCGGGTTGAATATTTTGCGCAGAATCATTGCTTGTCCAGGGGTTTTAAGTCATAAATGCCGCGAACGGAGGCAAACTCCTGTTCCATGTTCAGACCAAGGTCGATCAGTTTGCCCGTGCGTACATCGAACACCCAGCCGTGGATTTTCGGGAAACCGCCGCGGTACCACGAGCGTTGCACGTGGTCGATTTTGATGATGTTCATGCACTGTTCCAGCACATTGAGCTCCACCAGCCGGTCGAAACGCCGGTGGTCGTCGGCGATGGCTTCCAGTTCGGCGCGGTGCAGACGGCGCACGTCGCGCAGCGTTTGGAGCCAGCTGTTGAGTTGCCCCATGTCACTGGGGTTCAGCGCGGCTTTTACGCCCCCGCATTCGTAATGCCCGCAAACGATAATGTGTTTGACCTTCAAATGCTCCACCGCGTATTGAATCACGGCGTTGATGTTGTTGTCGGTCGGGATAACCTGATTGGCAACATTGCGATGGATAAACACCTCGCCCGGCTGGAGGCCCATCAGGTCTTCGGCGGTCACGCGGCTGTCGGAGCACCCTATGTAGAGGAATTCAGGGGCCTGCCCTTTGGAGAGTTGTTCAAAGTAATCCGGTTGGGCAGCCAGTTTTTCGGCGATCCAGCGTTCGTTGTTCTGAAAGATGGTTGAAAAGTCCATTCCTGAATTTTTGAACAAAACTCAGGTGCTTCGACTGATTTTATGTGTTGGTTACGCAAATGTCCGTAACTAACATTTAGGTGAGTAAACCGTTTTCAAAAACTAGAAATCGCGCCGCAAGAAAACCCCGTAGTTGGCGCTTGTTTGTGAAATCCCGGGGCCGCTTTGGTTAAAATCCGCCATTCCGCCAGCCGCCCAGGCCTGGTATTTTGCCCCCAGCCGCAGTCGTTGGGTCAGGTTCCACACCCCCGAGGAGGGCTTGTAAACGGGGAATAACTCCAGTTGCGAAAACCAGCGCCAGCGCTCATTGATCGGCGGTTGCCAGCGGAACATGCCAAACAGGTCCACGTTGCCTTTCTTTTTCAAATCGGCGACCAGCCAGCCGAAAAACAGGAAGTCGCCCTGGGTTTTTACGTACTGCACCCCTGCTTTGGGGATCAGGCCTGTGTTGACAAACGCCCCGACCGCCACGATACCCATGCCGTTGCGGAAATTGTACGACACCGCGTTGGTGGAGCCGAATGCTGTGGGGGAGTTTTTGTAGTCCACGCTGGCCCGGTTGCGGCTGAAATACAGGAAGGGCGAGCGCTCGCCTTTCGGGTTCTGGAAAAATTTGAACCACATCAGGTCAACGCCCGCCCGCTTGTGGCCGGCATATAATTCGACGGTTTGAGCGCGTATTTGCAGGGCAAAAAGCACCAGGGTGATCGTTATAAATGCCTTATTTTTCATTTTAAAAATCATGACTGAAAATGACATTTCCTATCTCGTACGTGGAGCAGTTTTTAAAGTCTTCAATGCTTTGGGGCCGGGGCTTTACGAAAGTGCGTATGAAGCGGTATTGCTTTATGAACTAAAAAAGCTGGACCTGAAAGTGGAGGCTCAGGTACCCATTACCGCTGGTTTATGAGTCCATCTCCATGGAGGTAGGCTATCGAATTGACATTCTGGTTGAAAAAAAGGTCATTATTGAGGTGAAATCTGTCGAAAACCTTCTGGAGGTGCATCACAAACAATTGCTGACTTACCTCAAATTATCCGGGATCAAACTGGGATTGTTGGTTAACTTCAACACTTCGGATATCAGTAAAAGCATATTTCGCAAGGTGAATCAACTGTGAGCTTGTTTCCCGCGTCAATCTGCGGGAAACACTACTTACTTACCCAGCAATTGCACCACCAGTTCCGCCGCGGCCGCGCCGGAATTTTGTTGCTGGCCGGTAATCAGGTTGCCGTCCTGAATCGCGTAAGATGAGAAGGGAGCGGCTACTTTGAACGTTGTGCCTTCGATTTTGCGCGCTTCCGTTTCGATGCGGTAAGGCTGAATCTTTTGTCCGACTGCCTGGTCGGCAAACTCTTCCTCGGCATCGGCAAAGCCTGTCCAGGTTTTGCCTTTCACGAGTAATTCGCCGTTCGATTTTTTGGCTTCCAGCAACAGCGTAGTGGAGTGGCACACGGCTGCGGAAGGCTTGCCGCTTTCGTAAAAAGAGGCGAAAAGTTGTTCCAGTTCGCGGTTGCCCCTGAAAGTGTACATCGGGCCCTGGCCACCCACGAGGAAGATGGCGACGTAGTCAGCAGGGTTCACCTCGCTCAGTTTTTTCGTGTCGTTCAACATTTGATTGAACCAGTCCTGTTGCATGTAGCCCAGTGAAATCACATCGTGGGCCGAGTAGCCGCTGGCGTCGGTGGGGTCGGAATACGTGTCCATCATCAGCTTGCCGCCACGGGTGCTGACCAGTTCGACTTCGTAGCCTGCTTCCTGAAAAACCCGCAGCGGGTGCGTCAGTTCGGCCGCCCAAAAGCCGATGGGCCAGCCGGTTTGTCCGGAAACATCCGGCGAACTGGCTACCATCAAAATTTTGCCCTTGTAAGGCGCGCCATGAAAATGAACGTAGGACTGGACTTCGGTTACTGTACTCATTGTGCTGAAATTTAGTCTTTTATAAAATCACACGCTTTCCCCGGGCAACGACGGGCACAGCTCGGGCAGGCGCCCGACGCAGTTTGATACTCCAATGCTTGTTACCCGGAAAAAATACCCTGCAAACTTACAGGAGCAGCCTACATTTATGGCCAAACTGACTAAAAAGTGCAATACTAACTTTTTGGAAAGTTTGCTGTTTATCAATAACTTATACAATATGCCGGATTTTATCTACAAGGGGAAAGTTTACTACAACCCTGTTCAACTCGTCATGGAACAAATTGGAGGCGTGTGGAAAATGCCCATTCTCTGGCGCCTCAAAGACAAAACCATGCGGTACAACGAGCTTCGAAAAATTCCGCATATCTCCGACAAGATGCTCACCACGCAGCTCCGTGAACTGGAAGCCGACGGGTACGTAAACCGGGAGGTGTATCCTGTCGTACCGCCCAAAACGGAGTATTCCCTCACGGAAAAAGGCTGGAAGGTGATCCCGTTGATCAATCAGATACGGGAATACGGCATTGCCCTGTTTGAAGAGGATGGCAACAGCGGCGAGCCGCCGCGCTGAACCTCGACCCGCTCCCCGGCAACTCAATCGCGTATTATTTCTTTCAGATAATGCACCAGCACGGCTTCTTCCCGAAAGCCCGAACGCTTGTGAAATGCCTGCGATTGCTGGTTGTCGAGCCAGGTATCGGAACCGATTTGCCTGCAACCCTTGTCAAAAAGCCATTTTTCGCCCAACGCCAGCAACTGCCTGCCCACGCCCGCTCGCCGGAATGCCTCCTCGACGTAAATCCCCTCCAGATAGCCGGCGGGCGAGGTGGTTGCGCCCTCTACGTAGTCGTGCCGGATCGCCACCGCGACAAAACCTATGGTTCCTTGTTCAGGGCATTTGGCGAAAAAGGCATGCTCATCGGAAGACAGCAGCAGGTGCATGAATTCCTCCTGCAATTCAGGCGGTGTCGTATCGGGCCACAATTTTGACGCGAGGGCCAGCCATGCTTCATGGTCGCCCTCTGCTGCTTCGGTATAGGAGATCAAGGAGTTGTTCATGTTTTGAGCATCGTTTTGTGTATCTGGCCGATATAAAAACGCCTGTTGTTTCTGCATCAGCCTTTCCGAATGCCGCATCTGCGAACCTGCGCCGGCCCGCTCTTGCCGGTCATTTTTACTAACGGATATGTATGTTATCGCAATACGGCCGTTTGGTGGGCAGGTAAATCCCGTTGGGCTCGATGCCCGGGGCGCCGGCTTGCCTTGCGTCGCATTGTGTTTTCGAAACAACGATTTTCCTGCCCGATTTGTCGAAATAATATCGGCGCCCGCCGCCGCCGCTCCAATCTTTGTCTTCTGCTGATGCCAAAATTCGGGCAATATTGCCGGATGGGCAGTGTTTTTACCTGTTATTGATGCAAATGTTTAAAAGAAACCTCACCCTGATCGGGATTGTGCTGGGCATTGTTCTGCTCGTTGTTGCGACATTTTATTACCCCGGCGGCACTGACGACAACCCCGCGTCCGTGGGCTACGAATGGAAAAACAATTACATCACCAACCTGCTCAATCCGCAGGCGCTCAACGGCATGGCGAATACGGCCCGGCCGTGGGCAGTGGCCGGCGTTTTTTGCCTGAGCGCGGCTTTCGGAGTCTTTTTTATCCGTTTTTCGGAGCGAATACCGATCAAAAGCGCGGCCAACGTCATCAAATATGTCGGCACTGCGGCGGCGTTTTGCGCTTTCCTGACGATCATTCCTTCGCTCCACGACAAAATGGTGTTGTTTTCGGGCGTCATGACCCTGCTCGTCTTTTTCTATATCACTGTTTTTGTGTTTCAGTCGAAGTTGCTGTTCTGGAAGGTCTATTCGGTTGTTGCCCTGGCGACGCTGTATTTTGCCACTTTCATGTATTTCGGCGGCGTGTTGCTGGCCTATCTGGCAATAATGCAAAAGGTGGTTCATCTGCTCAAATTCGTGTGGATTGTGGGGCTTGATTACGGAACAGACCAGGATGATTTTGCGGCGGCGGCCAAGAAAAAATGACTTTGAAGCAGAAAGATTGAAGGACGAAAGGCCTCATCTTTTGTGACATCTTGCGGGACGACACCCTGGCACTGCTCTATCTTCAACCCGCCTTCCCATTCACCAATTATCGTTTATTTTATGCCTATCATGCTTACTCGCCTTCTGGCGGCGGGGCTGCTTTTGCTGTGCCTGACCCCGCTTTCCGCACAAACCCCGACTTTTCAACAAGTACTTTCCGACAGTTCCGACACGCGCAGTTACTGGGTCACTCCGCTCCCCGACGGCTACCTCATCGCCGGCTCAACGGCGTATGGCAACAACTCCAGTTCCGACGGTTATCTGATCCGTACCGACCTGAACGGCGCCATTATCTGGCAGCACCGCTACGACAGCTACGGCACCGACGAATTACGCGCAGTATGCCCGGCCAACGACGGCGGTTTTCTCGCCATAGGCTCTGCCAGCGGCGCCGGCGCCGGGGTCTCCAATACCTGGATACTCCGGCTGGACGACAACGGCAACCTGCTCTGGAATAAAACCATCGGCCAGTCGGGCCACCTGACGGTCGCGAATTATATTGTTCCGATAGGGGACGGCTACATTATCTCCGGCGTCCGCATCAACAACGTAATCTCTACCGCTCGCGGGTTTGTGACGCGGATCGACAACGACGGAACGACCGTCTGGAGCAAAATACCGTTCTCCAACCGCTACAATTGGCTGAGCGCGCAGTTTGTCCGCGACGGGGTGATCTACGGCTGCGGAGACGGTTACGCCGAACTGTTTGCCGAACGCGTCGAGGGAGTCTGGTTCACCATGAACCTCGAAACCGGCGAGCTGATCAATTCATACCGCTGTTTCAGTCAGGAGTGGGAAACAATCAACAGCATCCGGCCTGCCGAAGACGGCAATCTGGTCATGGCGGGATGGACCCAGCCGAATTCGCTGCTGATTGCCCAGCCCTCCTACGCCTGGGTGCAAAAGGTAACGCCGGATGGCACGGTACTCTGGTCGAAAACCTACCGCATCCCCATGTGGGTGCACAGCTGGCCGCAGCTGGAAAATGACGACGACGGCGGTTTTATCATGAGTATCTACCTGAATTATTTAAATACGGGACTCAGTCTGGAATTCGATGAAAGCGCCACTTTAATAAAACTGGATACCGACGGCCAGCCTGTCTGGAACAGGAAATTCAGCGGCGGGCAGTTCAGTCACTTCCAGAAAGTGGTAAAAGCTGCCGACGGCGGGTTCGCGGCCATCGGGGGCGTGAAAAATGCACCCCTCGACCCCTACGACGGTTTTTTTGTAAAAACCGATGCCACGGGCAACATGGAATCCTGTTGTTCGTCGCAATGGCCGACGCTTGACATAGCGGACCTTGTCGATACAGTGATGGTTTATGACCCCGCGCCGGTCAATTTTGTTGAATCGCGCAGCGAACCCGAACCCATGGTCGATGCCGCCTATTTTTCCGCCACCGATGTCTGCCTCCATACGCCGGTGCACATCCAGGAAACGATCCAGTTTTGTCCGGGTCAAAGTGTCACCCTCGGCGGCGTTACATACGACCAGCCCGGCACCGTCGAGCTCAGCCTGGGCTCCAATACTGAAGCATGCGACACTTTGGCGACCTACGTGCTGGAGTGGCTGCCGCAGGTTTCGCTGAACGATACGATACGTTTTTGCCCCGGCGAGACGGTCAGCGTTCATGGCATTGAATATACGCAGCCCGGCGAGGTCAGCCTGGTACTGCCGGGCGCCGGCGGCGCCTGCGATACCCTGGCTGCCTACGTGCTCGAATACCTGAGCGACAACCAGCCGAACACGGTGAGTCTGACCTGCCCGGCCAATATTTCGGTCGCTGCTGCGCCCGGCTCTACCATAGCCACGGTGAACTACACCCAGCCTGTCGCCGATACCGATTGCCCCTGCCCGGGCCTGAGCACGACCCTTGTTTCGGGCGGCGCCAGCGGCTCGGCTTTCCCGCTGGGTACCAGCACGGTGTGCTACCGCGCCGACGACGCTTGCGGGCATTCCGCGTCCTGTTGCTTTACGGTGGAGGTGCAAAGTGTGGAAGATGCCTGCGACACCAAAATTTCGGGCTGTATCAAGTTCGAACTGCTCGGTGTTCAGCGCGACGGGGCGCTCAACTGGGTGTACCGCGTACGCGTCACCAATAACTGCAGCGCGGAGCTGCAATACGTGTATCTGCAGGTGCCCGACGGCCTGACGGCCTTTTCGCCGGCCAATAACGCCATTTATACGGCGCCTTCCGGCCGCAGCTATCTGGCGCGCAATCCGAACTATTCGCCCATGTATTCCGTGCGGTTCAAGTCGCAGGGCACTGGTATTGCCGGCGGCGAATCGGACGTGTTCCGCTACGCGCTGCCGCAACAGGCCGACGTCGATTACATCAATGTGGGCGTTCGGCTGTCGTCCGGGCTTTACTACGAAACCCACCTCAACACCTTCGGTTGTCCGGTGACGACGGAGCTCAACCCACGCCCCGCGGCCGAACGCCAGTACTCGCCGGCAAACGGCGCCTGGCGCGTTTATCCCAACCCTGCTGCCCCCGGCGCGCTGTTGCACCTTGAAGGCCCGGCGCTCGACAATGCCGTGTTTGCCCTCCGCGACGCGGCCGGTCGCCTGGTATGGGAAGGGCCGGTAACCGACCAGTCGGTTTCGCTCGGCGACGCCGCCTTGCCCGGCGGCGTGTACGGTTTCCGCATCACGTCCAACGGCCAATGGGTCAGTTCCGGCAAACTTGTCGTGCTGCGATAGAAGCCCCTTGCGGACAGCAACAGGAATGGCACGCAGAGCGCTTTGTTCTGCGTGCCATTTTTTATCAACAACAAAAAGAAAACGATGCTGCCCGTCGGGGGTTACGCCAGTTTTTCCTTCAAAAAACGCCCGGTGTAGCTGTCTTTTAGTTCGGCCAGTTCTTCCGGCCGGCCTTCAAAGACGAGTTGGCCGCCCCCGACGCCGCCTTCCGGACCGAGGTCGATCACCCAGTCGGCCGATTTGATCACCTCCATGTTGTGCTCCACAACGAGTACGGTGTGGCCTTTTTCCACGAGGGCGTTAATGGCGTTGAGCAATTTGAGAATGTCGTGAAAATGCAGCCCGGTAGTCGGTTCATCGAAGATAAAAAAGAGGTGACCGTTGGCATTTTCCCGGATCAGGAAGGAGGCCAGTTTGACCCGCTGGGCTTCGCCGCCTGACAGGGTGCTGCTCGATTGCCCGAGCCGCACGTAACCCAGGCCCACTTCGTACAGCGGCCGGATGCGTTCGACGATGTCTTTGTTGCCGGCAAAGAATTCGAGGGCTTCCTCGATGCTCATTTCCAGCACCTCGAAGATGTTTTTCCCCTTGTACTGCACGTCGAGCACCTCCTGTTTGAAGCGTCGGCCTTTGCACTCTTCGCATTCGAGGTGGACGTCGGCGAGGAATTGCATTTCGATCACCTGTTCGCCCTCGCCCTTGCAGGCTTCGCAGCGGCCGCCTTCCACATTGAAACTGAAGTGTTTGGGCTGAAAGCCCCTGATGCGGCTCAGTTGTTGTCCGGCGAAAAGATCGCGGATGTAATCGTAGGCCTTGACATAGGTGACCGGGTTCGAGCGGCTGCTTTTCCCGATGGGGCTTTGGTTGACGAATTCGACACGGCTGATCTTTTTGACAGGCCCTTCGAGGCCGTCGAAAATACCCGGCTGTTTGCCTGGATTGTCGGGCAGGTGTTGCATCAGGGCGGGGGTAAGAATGTCGCGCACCAGCGTTGTTTTGCCCGAGCCCGACACGCCGCTTACAACGGTCAGGCAGTGCAGCGGTATGCGCACGCTGATGTTGCGCAGATTGTGCTGGCGAGCGCCTTTGAGGGTCAGGAAATCGGTGGTTTTGCGTCGGATTTTTGGTGTCGGAATTTCCTTTTTACCGCTCAGATACTGCGCCGTCAGGCTTTCCGGGGCCGCGTTGCCGATGTCGGTGATGGGGCCGGCAAATACCACGTTGCCGCCGTGCACGCCGGCTTCGGGGCCCATATCGACGAGGAAATCGGCATTTTTGATCACTTCTTCCTCGTGTTCGACCACCACGACGGTGTTGCCCAGATCGCGGAGATTTTTGAGAACGCGCACGAGGCGCCCCGTGTCGCGCGGGTGCAGGCCGACGGAGGGCTCGTCGAGCAGGTACATGGAAGCCGTAAGGTTGGAGCCGAGGGTGCGGGTGAGGTGGATGCGCTGGGTTTCGCCGCCCGAGAGGGTGCTCGATATGCGGTCGAGGGTGAGGTAGCCCAGCCCGAGCTCGACCATGAAATCGAGCCGGCCGTTGATCTCCAGTAAGAGTCGTTTGGCGACGGCGCGGTCGTGCTCGCTGATACTCAGGCTTTTGAAAAACTGTTGTACTTCGTCGAGCGGCAGGGTGGTCAGTTCGGCGATGTTTCGGCCGTCGATTTTGACGCAAAGCGCTTCGCTGCGCAGGCGGCCGCCCTCGCAGGAGGGGCACACGGTGCGCCCCCGGTAGCGTGCGAGGGTGACGCGGTTCTGGATTTTATAGGTTTTGCTTTCCAGCTCCTGAAAAAAAGCATTGATGCCTTCGAAATACTGGTTGCCCGTCCAGAGCAGTTTTTGTTCGGCTTTGCCCAGGTCTTCGAAGGGCTTGTGCACAGGAAAGTCGAAGTGATGGGCCTGACCGAGGAAATGCGACAGCCATTCTCCGTATTTCTCGCCTTTCCAGGGCGCGATGGCGCCGTCGTACACCGATTTGGTTTTATCGGGCACCACCTTGTCGGGGTCGATGCCCAGTACGCGGCCGTAGCCTTCGCAGGTGGGGCAGGCGCCGTAGGGGTTGTTGTAGTTGAACAATTGTGGCGAGGGTTCCGGAAATTCGATGCCGTCGAGTTCGAAACGGTTGTTGAACCCCAGGGTGCTCGCGTGTTCGCCGATGGTCTGCACCAGGCATTCCCCTTCGCTTTCCTGAAATGCCGTATTGATCGAGTCGGCCAGGCGCATCCAGGCGCTTTCTTCCTCATTGGCCCTGACCACGAAGCGGTCGATCAGCAGGGTCAGCCCTTTCTCGCGAAAAGAGAAGGCGGGCTGGGTGATGTCGATTGCGGGGGCGGGTGCTTTTTTTGTGCCGGCCTTTTCTCCTTTTTTCAGATCGGTACCGGCTTCGTCTCCTTTGTTGCTGTCATCCGGGCTCCCCAGCACTTCTTCGATTCGCAGTGTTTCATCGCCCCATTGCACCCTGGTGTAGCCTTTTTGCAACAAAAGGTTTAGTTCCTGTTCGAGGCTTCGTTCGCGGTATTTTTTGGGAAAGGGCATCAGGATCAGGCCGCGGGCGCCTTCCGGCAGCAGGCGGATATAGTCGATCACATCGGCTACTTCGTGTTTTCTGACCAGGCCTCCGCTGACGGGCGAATAGAATTTGCCGATGCGGGCAAACAGCAGCCGGAGGAAGTCGTAAATCTCCGTCATGCTGCCCACCGTGGAGCGCGCGTTGCCCGTGGTGACGCGCTGTTCGATGGCGATTGCCGGGCAGATGCCTCGGATATAATCCACGTCAGGCTTTTTCATACGGCCCAAAAACTGCCTGGCATAGCTCGAAAGGCTTTCCACGTAACGGCGCTGGCCCTCGGCGTAGAGGGTGTCCATGGTGATCGACGATTTGCCCGAGCCGGAGACGCCTGTGACGACCACCAGCTGGTTTTTGGGCAGGCGCAGATCGACGTTGCGCAGGTTGTTGGTGCGCGCGCCTTTGATGGAAATGAATTTGGGATCGACCAGGTCGGTGTCGAGATCCGGGGCGGTCGGGGCGGCCTTTTTGTGTTTTGTCATGGCAGAAAACGGCAAGAGCGCAAAATTCCGGAAAATAGCCGTTTTAAAAAAATTGTTTTAAAAAAGCCTGTAAAATAATCACGGCTTCGGCCGGCCGGCGATCAGGAGCACCCTACTTTGAACAAACCGAAAAAGACCGCCAGCCAGAGCAGGCCTTTGATGAGGAAGAACAAAAAACCGGCTACTCCGAGCCGGCGAAACCAGGTTTTCCAGTTCTTTTTTTCCATGTTCGGAGCGTCTTTTTCCCGGTTGAGCGGCTTTGATGTCGTCGAATTCATGCAAGTTGCGGACTTTGGTTGAGTTACCCGGTAACAGCTAAGGTTCGGGTTTATTGATAAAAGTAGTTTTTGGCAGATGCGATATTTTATCCTTTTTTCCTGTCTGGTGTTGGGAGCCTGGCTGGCGGCGTGCCAACACGACCCTTTCAACGACAGCATCGATCCGCCGGTTGACCCTCCCGTGACCGATCCGACCGATACCCTGCCTTCCGGCACGGGCACGGGCATACCTTGCGATCCCGACAGCGTTTACTTTCAGAACACCATTTTGCCCCTTCTGGTTGCCAATTGTTCGCAATCGGGATGTCATAATCCGACGGATCACAGCAACGGCGTGGTGCTCACTTCCCATGCGGCGGTCCTCTCCACCGTCGAGCACGTTACGACGACCGACTGGGGCGAAAACAAACTGATCAGGGCCATCACCGAAACCGATCCCGAAGATCGAATGCCCCAGCCGCCTAATCCGCCCCTTTCGGCCGCTCAAATCGACCTGCTCAAGACCTGGATCAGCCAGGGCGCGCAAAACAACGGCTGCAATGAGAGCTACGCAGGCTGCAGCACCGCCGGAGTGACGTACGCCAATTTTTTCCAGCCCCTGGTGCAAGCCAAATGCCAGGGCTGCCACAGCGCCGCCGCTGCGCAGGGCGGGATCGTATTGAGCAATTACGACAACGCAAAGGCGCTCGCGCTCAACGGCCGCCTGTACGCCGCCGTCACACGCAGCGCCAACTGGATGCCCAACGGCGGCGCCCGGCTGGATGCCTGCACCATCGACAAAATCAAAGCCTGGGCCGATGCCGGGGCGCCACAGAATTAAACCTCGGGCATGAAGAACGTATTGGTCCTGTTTGTTTCCGCCTTGTTTTTGCTGCTGCTGGCCGGCACGCTGCCCGCATGTTACTACGACAACGAAGAGGAACTCTACGGCGGATGCGACACCGCGGGCGTCAGCTATTCCGCCTTCCTCCGGCCCTTGCTCGACAGCAAGTGCACCCCTTCGTGCCACAGCGGTTCGCAACCCACCGGCAACCTGGATTTTAGCCAGTACGCCGTCGTCCGCACTGCCGCAACGGATGGCCGGCTTTATGCCGCCGTGACGAGAAGCGTCGACTGGATGCCCCAGAACGGCCCCCGCCTTGACAATTGTACCCTTGCGAAAATCGATGCGTGGATCAAGGCAGGAGCTTTGAATAATTAATGTAAAGCACTTATTATCAATAATTTACTGTATTTATGAAAAAAGTGATTCTGGCAGTTCTGGCCCTTGCCCTCGTCGGCGCCGGCGTTGGTTATTATCTCTGGAACAAACCGCATCAGGACATTGCCGCTTCCAAAACGGACGTCGCGATCGATGCCAAACAACTGTTCGACGAGTTCAACAACGATGAAACGGCGGCCACTGCAAAATACCTCGACAAAATGATTGCCGTGAGCGGCACCGTCAAATCGTCCGAAACCGATACCGAAGGCACGACCAAGGTGATGTTCGACACCGGCAGCGACTTCGGCGTGTCCTGCGAACTCGACAAGTTTGCCAAACACCCGCGCACCGATTTCAAACCCGGCGAAACACTCACCCTCAAAGGACTGTGCTCGGGTTTCAATTTCGACGTGCAGATATCGCGCTGCGTCGAGGTGAAATAGGTCTCGTTTTATCCTCAAACGCATGTTTAAATTTCAGCGCCTTGCAGCGCGATGGCTGAAATTTAAACATGCTTTAAATCCGTAAGCCATGCAAAACTCCCTGTCTGTCTTTTTGTTGCTGGCTGTTTCTATGTACGCCGGCACGGCATCCGCCCAGCGTTTCTTTACACGCGACGGCAAAGTGCGTTTTTTCTCCGAAGCCAAACTGGAGAACATCGAAGCCATCAATAAAAGTGGCACGGCGGTGTTCGACATTGCCAGCGGCAAAATGGAGTGGAAGGTCCTGATCAAAAATTTTCTTTTTGAAAAAGCCCTGATGCAGGAACATTTTAATGAAAATTACATGGAATCGACCCGCTACCCGGCCGCAACCTTTAAAGGCTATGTGACCAACCTGGGCGAGGTCAAATTCGACACCGACGGAACCTACCCGGTCACGGTAAAAGGCAAAATGAACCTCCACAACGTGGAACGCGACGCCGAAGTGACCGGAACGATCACCGTGGCGGGCGATCAACTGGTCGTCCACTCCGATTTTACGATCAAGTGTTCCGACTACAACATCAAAATCGAGGCCCAGAAAGTGTCCAACATTTCCAACAACATCAAAGTGACGGTGGATGCGACCCTGGCGCCCATGAACTGAGCGAAATGTGCCTGTCATGAAGCGATCTTTTTTGCCGCTGCTGCTGCTTTGTTTGTTCCATCCACTGCTGGCCCAGGACGACGACGGGCAGGGCCTCCTGTCCTTGCTGGGCGACGAGCCGACGACCGACCTGGCCCGGGCGAGTTTTAAAACCACACGGGTCGTCAACGGCCATTCCATAGAAAATACGGCTCCCGGCGTGCTCGATGTCCGGATCTCGCACCGGTTCGCGCCTGTGCGCCGGGGGCTGTACGATCTGTTTGGCCTCGACGGCGCCGCTATCCGGATCGGGCTCGACTACGGTATCACCGACCGGCTCATGGTCGGGATCGGTCGCAGCAGCCGGGAGAAATTGTACGACGGTTTTTTGAAATACCGCTTGTTGTGGCAGTCGAGCGGAGAGCGAAACATGCCGGTTTCGGTGTCGTATTTTACCGATATAGAGGTCAAAACCATCGAGTTTGAAGATCCTTCGCGGCCTAATCTTTTTACTTCCCGGCTATATTTTACCCATCAGCTGCTGATTGCGCGCAAATTCAACGAGCGCCTGACCCTGCAGGTGGCGCCCACGCTGGTGCACCTCAACCTCGTACCTTCAAAAGCCGACCGCAACGACGTGTTTTCCGTCGGATTTGCCGGCCGTATCAAACTGAGCCGGCGGGTCACGCTCAATGCGGAGTATTACTACATACCCGGCGGACAAATGTCGCGGCCCTTTGCGCAGCCCCTGGCTATCGGTTTCGACATCGAAACCGGCGGGCATGTTTTCCAGCTGCATTTCACCAATGCCGCCGATATGGCCTACAAGGGCCTGATCACACAAACCGATGAAAAATGGCTGGACAAAAGCGACGATGGAGACCTGGTGTCCGGTATTCGGTTCGGCTTCAACCTGTCGCGTGTGTTTACGATCGTGCAGCCGAAGGGGTTTTGAGCGGGAGCAGATTCCAGTTTATTTCAGATTTTTGGATCATCAAGCAAAATAAAACATGCAACATAAAATCTTTGGCTGGACCGCATTTCTATTGTTGTTTGCCAATTTCCGTTGCAACCTTGCCAATACTTGCAAAAGCGAACATGATTTGGTAGCACAATTTGTGGACTCCCTTGACATTGATTGGTATTGGTGTTTGAATCCTTATCCCAAAGACACCTCCAACGCGGCATATAGAAAGTACTATCTTCATAAAATTGACAACAAGAAAGCCTTTGATCTGAGCCTTTGGGTTGTAAAATCTTTTTGCAGAGGCAAAAGCGATTTGATTCTGTTGGCAGATAGCAACAACAACAGGGTGGTGCAAATAACAATTTTACCACCTGAGAAGTGTTTGCTTCAGCCTGAAGAAGTTTTGTTACTGGATAATAAAGCGAATAATTTGTATCCAGATACTGCCTTTGAAAATCTTTCCAGGTTGTTGATTGAAAGGAAAGTAAATATTGGTGACCTGGCTAAAGAAGATTTAAGTCTGCTTTTTACGCTTTATCTGGGGCTGAGGTATGAAACCGAATATGAGGAAATTGCCCCATTCAGGATTGACAATGAAGAAGATCTTGCTGAACTTTTGGATACACTAGGCGTTCGGGATTATGAAGCAATAGATCAATATAAAAATATGCTTGATAAAGACAAGAACGGCCTGTGCCGTAATGACAAGATCTTTTATGTGTATTGGGGGCCCGGCAAAACCAGGATTGAAATTTTCTATGTCTGTTTCAAAGAAAACTCTATTGATATTAAATATTGCTCTTATGACCTCCTTGCTCAATAAAAAAACTGGCAATCAAATAGGACACCGTATTGTCATTAAAATAACACACAAATGAGGCAAAGACAACCGGATGTAGAAAGCTATATTCACGGTTTTCGGGCGAATACACAAGGCGGGGCAAGGCTTTGAAGCCCCCTCCTCACCCCCCCTCATTGTAATACCGAAGGCTTTGCTCCACTGCTTCGCGGGAGGGCTCGATGGTATGCAATCGGAACGATTGAGCTGGGTCGGGCACGGCAATCCGGACGGCGCCGGCGGCATTTTTCTTGTCCTGCTGCATCATTTGCCACAAGAGTGGAAATGCCGATTCGGGAATGGTCCTGTGCGGGAAAAAACGGCCGATCAGCCGGCTGATTTTCTCGGTGTGCGGGTGTTGGCCCCAGGCCAGCCAACTTTCGCAGATCATTCCTGTCGCCACGGCCTCGCCGTGCGTAAGCGGATCGGAGGTATCGAGCCAGTAGCTTTCGAGGGCATGCCCGATGGTATGGCCGAAATTGAGCAGGGCGCGCAGGCCTTTTTCGAGCGGGTCTTCGGTTACCACATGCACTTTAACGCCGATGGAGGCGGGTAAAAAAGCCTGGCAGGATGCGGTGTCCAGTTCCGCCAGTTGCTCGATTTGCTGCCAAAGTTCAGGCGCTCCGATCAGGGCGTGTTTGATGACTTCGGCAAAGCCGCTGAGCAGTTCGCGGCGTGGCAGGGTGTGTAAAAAAACGGGATCGACAAACACGGCTTCCGGGTGCCGGAATACGCCGATTGTATTTTTAATGCCTTGAAAATCAATGCCCAGTTTGCCGCCGATGGCGGCGTCGGTCATGGAAAGCAAGGTGGTCGGGATTTGTACGAAATCGATGCCGCGTTTGAAGGTGGCGGCACAAAAGCCGCCCAGGTCGCCTGCTACCCCGCCGCCCAGATTGATTGCCAGCGCCTTGCGGTCGAGTCGGGCGGCCAGCATTTCGCCCCATACTTTTTCACAGGTTGACAGGTTTTTGCCCGCCTCCCCTGCCGGAATTTCGATAAGAGCCAGCCCGGCGGCATTCAGTCCTGTTTGTTGCAGGAACACCGGCAGGCACAGGGCGCGGGTATTCGTATCTGCGATGACGACGATGCGGGAATAGCCTTGCCGCCGTTCGAGCCAGGCGGGAAAGAAGTCGCACAGCGGCCCGCAATTGATCGCGCTGTCGGGCAGTGAAAAGCTGTGGTTCATGCGCTCAGGCGACGGGCATTTTGATTTCGATACGGGTGCCATTGCCGGGTTCGCTGCTCAGGTCGATCTTCCAGCCGTGTTCCTTTGTCATTTTTTTGACGTAAAAAAGGCCGAGCCCGAAGCCCTTGACATTGTGTACGTTGCCGGTGGGCACGCGGTGGAATTTGTCGAACACGCGCCGCTGGTGTTCTTTGGGGATGCCGATCCCGTTGTCTTCGACGCTCAGGGCTGCTTCCTGGCCGCTGCGCCGGAGGCCGATCGTGATCTCGGGGGCGCCGCGCGAGTATTTGACCGCGTTGTCGACGAGGTTGTGCAGGATATTGGTGAGGTGGAGTTTGTCGGCCTTGATGTGGACGGGCGCATCGGGCAGGGAGAGGTGCAGCTGGCCGCCTTCCCGTTCCTGTACTTTCAGTTCGAGCGAGGGCAGCATGTCGCGTATAAACTCGTTGAGTTCGAGGCGCTCGTAATGCAGTTCGATATTGTCGCGTTCGACCTTGGCCAGCTGGAGCACTTTTTCGACCTGGCTGTTGAGGCGCATGACCTGTTCTTTCAGGATGCCGGCATAGCGGCTCAGGCGGCTGTCGGCCTGTATGGTTTCGTTTTTCAGAAAGACGTCGGTAGAAATATTGATGGTGGAGATGGGGGTTTTGAACTCGTGGGTCATGTTGTTGATAAAATCCCGCTGGAGTTCGGAGAGTTGTTTTTGCCGCAGGATAACGAACATGGCATAGATAAAAAATGCCACGGTAATGAGCATGAGCACGGTAAACACGACCACGATCCACATATTGCTGAGCAGGTGAGCGTTTTTGCCGGGAAAACGCACCCCGAAATAATAGATGTATTCTTCCCGGTTGTGGTGTGCCGAGAGGGGTTCGGCGGCGGGTTCCAGTTCGCCTACGGCCGAGGGCGTGCGGTATTTGACCACTTTGCCGCTGACCATCTGGTTGCTGGAGCAATCGAAAATGCCGTATTGAAAATCCTCGCGCATGCCCTGTTTTTCAAAAGCCTGCTGGAGGTAGAACTGCAAGTCGTCTTCTCTGAAAGGGTTTTCAATATTGACAACGTAATAGTTGGAGTTGACCTGGTCGATCAGGTTGGTCCGTTTCAGTTCGAACTGCCCTTTTACGGCGAGGTCATTGGCGGCGTCGATCAGGGCCTGGTTGACTTTCCGGTGAAACTCGCGTTCCTGAAGATCCCAGGTGCGCATTACCCAGTAGGTCTGCACGGTGATCAGGCTGAGGATAGAAAATGCCCCGAGCAGGATTACGCGGCGAATAATGGTATTGGTCATGTGACGGTGTTGACAAGATGGAACAGCGGCCCAACCTGGACGGCAAACAAGCCTTTGGGTTGGTTTTGGTCCCAAAAATAAAAAAGCAAAACCTGCCGGTGGGCGGGTTTTGCTTTTCGTTTGCGTTTATTTGCCGGCCTGGTATCAGGCTTCTTCGGCGACGACTTCGAAATTGACCGGGGCGACGACTTCGCTGTGGAATTTGATGTGCGCCGTGTAGTTGCCCAGTTCTTTTACTTCTTCGGGCATTTCGACGATGCGTTTTTCCACGTCGATATCGTAGTTTTCCTTGATGGCGTTGATCAGGTGCTGAGCCGTGACGGAGCCGAAAAGGCGGCCGCTTTCGCCGGCTTTGGCAGCGATTTTGAGCGCGCCACCGGCCAGTTTGGCGGCGTAGGCCTGGTAGGTCGTCACCATAGCGGCTTCTTTTTTGGCCGCCTGTTTTTTCATGCCTTCGAGCTTGGCCATGTTGGCTTTGTTGGCTACGAGGGCGAGGCCTTGCGGGATCAGGTAGTTGCGGCCGTAACCGTCTTTGACTTTGACGACATCGTGTTTGGCGCCTACCTTTTCAATATGTTCGAGGAGAATGATTTCCATCTCTGAAAAAGTTGAAAGTGAAAAATGGTTTATTTCATCAAGTCGGCCACGTAGGGCAGGATCGCGAGGTGGCGGGCACGTTTGACGGCCGTGGACACGCGGCGCTGATATTTCAGGCTGTTGCCGGTGATGCGGCGCGGCAGCAGTTTGCCTTGCTCGTTGATGAACTGGAGGAGGAAATCACCGTCTTTGTAGTCGATGTATTTAATGCCGAATTTGCGGAAACGGCAGTATTTTTTACGACGCAGACCGATTTTCGGGTTGCTGAGGAATTTGACGTCTTCTCTTGAAGCTGCCATGATATGTTGGATAATTGATTGTTAAAGAATAATTGTTCCCACATGTGACGAGGGCCGGGCCTTCGCCTTCGACCATTAATTTTCGTCGAGGTCGATGACTTCGGGAGCCGGCACTGCGGCAACTTCTTCTTCGACAGTAGCGACCGGGGCTGCCTTGTCGGTTTTCTTCTTGGAACCGATGCGACCGTTGCGTTTGTCGTCGTTGTATTTGACGCCGTATTTGTCGAGTTTGACGGTGAGGAAGCGCAGGATGCGTTCGTCGCGCTTCATGTTCAGTTCGAATTTGGCCAGCCAGTTGGCGCCATCGCAACCGAATTCAATGTTGAAGTAAACGCCCGAAGAACGTTTGCCAATGGTGTAGGCCAGTTGACGGAGGCCCATCTCGTCCACTGCCACGATCGTGGCGCCAAAGCCTTTCAGCTCTTTCTGAACGTGTTCCGCTGCCGATTTGACTTCATCGCCCGACAGCACTGGATCTACGATGAAGGTGACTTCGTAATGTCTCATTTACAATACTTTGTAAAGATTTAAAGAACTTTTTGAAAAAAGAGGCCGCAAAGGTAGGAATTTTCTGCTGGTTAACAATAGCTGCATTTATTTTTTGCCCAGCCTGCTGCGCCGACCTGGCTGGCATCACGGGCGCGACACATACCGGCAAAGATCGATTTTCAGGTCCGAGGTTCGGAACAAATACTGTCCGTACAGTTGGCGGCCGGCATTGATCGTGATGAACAAATAGGTTTGTCGCGACGGGACGTACAAAATTTGGGTCGTGCCGCCGATGCAGTCGCCCTCGTGGCCGTAAGTCGGGGTGCCTTTGAGGTATTCGTAGTACTCGAGCCCCAGGCCGTAATCGGGTTCCGTTGACGTTTTGCCCTGTATCCAGGCGCGCATTTCATCGAGCGATTCGGGTGTTACGAGCAGGCCGTCGAGCAATGCCTGGTAAAACAGGATGACGTCGGCGCCATTGGCTGCCAGGCCGCCGTACCCGACCAGCGACTGGGCCAATCGGTTGTGCCAGCGGGTGCAGTTTTCCAGTTGGCCGTTGTTGAAGCGCTCGAAATAGTAGTTGGGGAAACCGAGGGAGACGAGCTGCTCGTCGCTGACCGGATAGTACGTGTGTGTCAGTCCGAGCGGCTCAATGATTTCTTCATGAACGAGCGTATTCCAGCTGCGTCCGCTCACCTTTTCCAAAATGAGTTGAAGCAGCATATAATTGGTGTTGGAGTAGAAAAAATCGGTCCCGGGATCAAAAAGCAGCGGTTTGTCATAGATATATGCCAGCTGTGCGAGCGGATCGGGCTGCGCGAAAGGCGCGTTCAGCTGGGTGAGGAAATAACCGTTGGTGATGGTAAAATTGGGCAGCCCCGAGCTGTGATTGAGCAGCATCCGAACGCTTATGTCCTGGCTTCTGCTCAGGCGCCTGCTGATGTCGGCGGGCAAATAATCGGTAATGGCGGCGTCCAGGTTGAGCAGACCACGTTCTTTCATTTTCATGCACAAGGCGGCCGTGTACACCTTGGAAATACTGTACAGCCAGGCCGTCATGTTGTCCTGAATGGGGGTTTCGTCTTCAATTTTGGCATAGCCGCCATTGACCACATACCAGCCGTCGCTGTTTTTAACGATCACCTGTACCCCGGGCACCCCCCGGTCGAGGTGTTTTTGCACAATGACCTTGAGCGAATCGGCCATGGGGTGATCGGGGTTGACGGGCAGGTCGCCGCCGACAAGGCCCGTGTTTTCTACATAAATGTCTTTTTGGCATGCGCCCAGAACCAACAGCGCAAGCAACAGGGAAACAATCGTTTTTGCTTTCATAATGAAAAAAATGGGGCCGCCGGCCGGGCAGCCCGGATGAAAAAAGAGAGAATGTCGCGAGGAAAAGGTTATCGGGGACTGATCTTGACGCCGGCCAGTAGAGCGGTGACGGGCAAGGGGCTGAGGTCGGGGCTGTAGCCAAACAGGATGTTGGTCTGGCAGGCGATAAACGGCGTGTAATGGCCGCTTCGGTAGCCTAAACTGATGCGCAGCGGCGCCTGCACGACTCCCTTGAATGCTCGCCCCTTGACCCACTTGTCGCCGTCCCACCGAAGACTGGCGGAAGGGTAAAACGCCATCTGGTACCCGGCGCCTGCCGCAATGCCGGGCTCGAAGTGCCTGCCGATCAGCGGGTTGTAACGAAACTGGGCCTGGATGTAAAGGCCATCGCCCTGGTAACGGTGCCGCTGATAGCCCAGGGAAAGCCCGGCACGCAGGTTGCCGCTGCTATTGATCGAACGGTAGGCGCCCAGGGTCACCACGGGCTGCGGATTGGCCCAGCGGGCGCCGATGCCCGGCAGGTAAAAGCTGTGCAGGCCCAGACCGATCTCGAATTGATACCGGCCGGGCGTCTGGGCGTGCAATTGTGCAAGGCACAACAGGAAGAGGGCCGGCAAGAGCCGGCGAAATTTTGGTTTCATAGCAAAAAAATTTGCCCAAAAATGAGGGCGGCCGGGCTTGCGCTGCAAAGCCGGGAGGAGTGAAACGGCGGAAAAGAGGAGTCAGGCGGCCGGGAGGCGGGCCTTTGCCGGTTTTCCGGCTGATACCTGCAAACGGAGGTTTTGCACCCGCTTTTCGCGGATTGGGGGCTGCCGGTTTTGGCTGCTTCCGACAGAAAGAGCATTTTTGTTGCGATGAAAAAACAAGTTCCCTGGTTGTTGTTCAGCGCCGGGGCGTTGGCATTCATAATGTCCAATGCCTTTACGATCATGGCCGATCACGACACGTCGGCCGGCGCGAAGCTCGTACAACTTGCCGGGGTGATCGTGACGATCAGCTCGCACTTCCTGACGCTTTTCTGGCTGTCGGTTCGGAACCAGCACCGCTACCCGGGGCCGCAACACATTCGCCGCCGCATCATACTGACACTGGCCTGGGGCGTGCCGGCGGTTTCGTTGCTGATGGGTATCGGCGATTATTGGCAGGCCGGGCTCAGTGGCGATGAATTGCCGGCTTACGGCGCCGCAAGCATACTGGCCACTGTATTTCAGGCACTTGCGATAGCAATATTTATCACAGGCATCAGCGAGGCTTTTTATCAATACGAACAATTGAGGCAACTGGAGAAAGAAAAAGAAGAGCTGTTGCGGCTCAACCTGATGGCGCAGTACGACAGCCTGAAACAACAAGTGAATCCGCATTTTTTGTTCAACAGCCTCAACAGTCTCAGCGCCCTGATCGCGACCGATTCGGGCCGGGCCGAACAGTTTGTCGAAGAAATGAGTGGCGTGTACCGGTATTTGCTGCAAAGCAGTCGCGACGAATTGACCACGCTGGAGGCCGAACTTGAATTTATCCACTCTTACCTGCATTTGCTCAAAACACGCTTCGGCACGGCTTTGCAGGTCAACATTCAGGTGCCGGCTGTTTTTTATCCGTATCGCATACCGCCACTCACCCTCCAGTTGCTGGTGGAAAATGCGGTGAAACACAACGAAGTGTCGTCGTCGCATCCGTTGACCCTTACGATCGATGTGGTGGAAGGCAACTACCTGAGGGTGCTCAACAATCTTCAGGAAAAACGTTTGCCGTCGCCTTCTGAAAAAATCGGTCTGGCCAATATCATGGCCAGATACAAGCTGTTGCATCAGCCCGAAGTGGTGGTGCAACACACTGAAAAAGCGTTTATTGTCTTGCTTCCTTTGATCCCCAACGATCATCAACGCCCATGAAGGTCCTGATTATAGAAGACGAGCCGCTGGGCCTCGAACGGCTCCGCAAATTGCTGTACGATACGGCGCCCGGTCTCGAGGTGATCGGCGATGCCGACAGCATCAAAACCGCTGTGCAATGGCTGACGAATCATCCGTCGCCCGACCTGATTTTTATGGACATCGAGTTGGCCGACGGGCAGTGTTTTGAAATTTTTCAGCAGGTGGAAATTGCCGCTCCGGTCGTTTTTACCACTTCCTACGATGAATATGCGCTGCACGCATTCAAGGTGAACAGCATCGATTATTTGCTCAAGCCCGTTCGCAAGGAAGATTTGCTGCGCAGTCTGGACAAACTGCAGCGCCTGAAAATACAGTTGGGCGCGCCGCCGCCCGCGTTCGATCTGGACCGCCTGTTGCGCGAATTCAGCCGCACGCCTCAGCGTCCCGAGTACCGGCAGCGCTTTTTGGTCAAACAAGGCCAACGCCTGCTCGCCGTTGAAACGGCGGACATTGCCTATTTCGCAGCCGACGGCAAAATTTGCTGGTTGCGCACCTGGGACAAGCGCCGTCACCTGGTCGATTACACCCTGGAACAACTGGTTGACATGCTCGATCCCTCGGATTTTTTCCGCGTCAACAGGGCGTACCTCGTGCACGTTCGGGCGATCAAGAGCATCCAGCCGTATTTCAACGGAAAACTGATTTTACAGCTCGATCCGCCCGCCGAGCAAAACGATGTGGTGGTGAGCAAGGAGCGGGCAGGGGTATTTAAAGCCTGGATGGGGAAATAGGTGCAAGCCCTTGCTGTTGGCCTGCGGGCGGCAGGACTGACGCTGTTTTTTGATAATTTATTTTTCGGTAAGGCTGCATTCTCCTGCTTCTCCCCTTCCAGCAGGGCCGTGTTGGCAAAGTGAAACCTGTGGCAGAGGCCCTGAAGAATTTGACCGGATTGTTCGGCATATTGTGAACAATCCGGTCAGGGCAAAAACTGGTTGAGCGCCGGGAGGATTTGCGCTACAGCGATTTCGTTACTACTTCCTTCCCGTTCATCAGCATTTTCCGGCCGAACACCAGGCCTGCTGCGTCGGTGTCGATCAGCACGGTATCGCCTTTGACATAATCGCCGGCCAGCACGTGTTTGGCCAGTTCATTGACCAGTTCGCGCTGCAGGGTGCGTTTGAGCGGGCGAGCGCCGAATTGCGGATCGAAGCCGTGCTCGACAAGCAGTTTGGCCGCCGTTTTACTGACCTCGAGGGAAAGTTCCTGGCGTTCGAGCATTTCCCGGATGTCTTTCAGGAGAATGTCGAGGATGAGGCCCACCTGATCTTTTTGCAGCGGGTGGAACACGATCACCTCGTCGATCCTGTTGAGGAACTCGGGCCGCAGGTTTTGTTTGAGGGCGTCCATGACCTCTGATTTGGCGGTATCGAACACTTCGTGCTGGCGTTTTTCCGGCATACTGTCGAAGTCTTCGAAAGCTTCCATGATTTTGTCGGAAGCCAGGTTGGACGTCATGATGATGATCGTGTTTTTAAAGTTGGCAGTGCGCCCTTTGTTGTCGGTGAGGCGGCCGTCGTCGAGCACCTGGAGCAGGATATTGAATACGTCGGGGTGCGCTTTTTCGATCTCGTCGAGCAGCACGATGGAGTACGGGCGCCGGCGGACGGCTTCGGTCAGCTGGCCGCCTTCGTCGTAGCCCACATAGCCGGGGGGGGCGCCCACGAGCCGGCTCACGGCATGGCGTTCCTGATATTCCGACATATCGATGCGGGTGATGGCTTTTTCATCGTCGAACAGCACCTCGGCGAGCGCCTTGGCCAGTTCGGTTTTGCCCACGCCGGTGGGGCCGCAGAAGATGAAGGAGCCGATAGGTTTGTCGGGGTCGCTCAGGCCGGCGCGGTTGCGGCGAATGGCATCCGATACGGCTTCCACGGCTTCGTTTTGACCGATGACGCGTTTGTGCAGTTCGGCTTCGAGGTGCAGGAGGCGTTCGCGTTCCGACTGCATCATTTTGGAGACCGGAATGCCCGTCCAGCGCGCCACCACATCGGCAACATCGTTGGCGGTGACCGTCTGGGTGGTCATGCGGTTTTCGGGCGCCAGTCCGGCCAGTTTGTCTTCGGCGGCTTTGAGGAAAGCCTCCTGTTTGGGGATGTCGTCGAATTTAATTTTCGAGGCTTCTTCGAGGTTGCCTTCGCGTTCGGCGCGTTGGTAGCGGATCTGGAGTTCTTCCAGTTTTTGCTTGGCTGTCTGGATGGATTCGACGACTTCTTTCTCCGATTGCCACTTGGTGCGCAGGCCGTCGAGTTTTTCGCGCAGGTCCTCGATCTGCTTGTTCATCGCCGTGAGTTTGCGCTCGTCGTTTTCGCGTTTGATGGCTTCGCGTTCGATTTCGAGCTGGCGGAGTTTGCGGTCGAGTTCGTCGATTTCCTCGGGCACCGAATCCAGTTCGAGGCGCAATTTGGCAGCGGCCTCGTCGATCAGGTCGATGGCCTTGTCGGGCAATTTGCGTTCGGTGATGTAGCGGTGCGAGAGTTCGGCGGCGGCGATCACCGCCTCGTCGAGGATTTGCACTTTGTGGTAATTCTCGTATTTCTCGCGGATGCCGCGCAGGATGGAGATGGTGTCTTCGAGGCTGGGTTCGTCGACGTACACCGACTGGAAGCGGCGTTCGAGGGCTTTGTCGGATTCGAAATATTTCTGGTATTCGTCGAGCGTGGTGGCGCCGATGGTGCGCAGTTCGCCACGGGCGAGGGCAGGTTTGAGGATGTTGGCGGCATCCATGGCGCCCTGGCCGCCGCCGGCGCCCACGAGGGTATGGATTTCGTCGATGAACAGGATGACCTGTTCGTTCGAGTCAACAACTTCCTTGATGACGGCTTTGAGGCGTTCTTCGAATTCGCCCTTGTACTTGGCGCCGGCGATGAGGGCCGACATATCGAGCGAGAAGATTTTTTTCGATTGCAGGTTTTCGGGCACGTCGTGGCGAATGATGCGCCAGGCGATGCCTTCCACAATGGCCGTTTTGCCGACGCCGGGATCGCCGATGATAACCGGGTTGTTTTTCTTGCGGCGGCTCAGGATGTGCAGCACGCGGCGGATCTCCTCGTCGCGCCCGATGACCGGGTCGAGTTTGCCGTTTTCGGCCATTTCGGTGAGGTTGACGGCGTATTTCTGCAGGGCATTGAACACCATCTCGGTGCTTTGCTCGGTCACTTTTCGGCCTTTGCGCAGTTCCTTGACAGCGGTGCTGAGCACTTCGAAGGTGGCGCCGTTTTCGCGCAGGAGGCGGGCGGTTTTGTCGGCGCCCTTGGCGATGCCGAGCACCATGAGTTCAATGGAAATGTATTCGTCGCCGAAGTCTTTCAACAGGCTTTTGGCCGCGGCGACGGCTTTGTTGGCCTCGCCGGTGAGGTATTGTTTGTCGGCGCCCTGTACGCGCGGAGTTTCCCAGACCAGTTTGTCGAGGTCTTGTTCGAATCGCGGCAGGTTGACGCCCGCTTTTTTCAACAGAAAGTCGGTGATGCTGTCGTCGACAGCAAGCAGGCCCTTGAGCAGGTGCGCGGTATCGACATTTTGCTGTTCGTAACCGGCGGCAATCTGCTGGGCCTGGAGGATGGCTTCCTGGGCTTTTACAGTGAAGTTATCGTATGTCATGAGTGGTATTGTTCCTTTTTTTGCAGGGATCTTGAATGGTTGTGATAGCGGGCCGGCAAATTTTTGACCAATCCCGCGCAAAGGGGCTGTGGCTGAAATTATGACAGATGACGCAGCAAAAAAAGGCCAATTTTACAGAAACAGCGGTGTTTTAATGACGATTTGACGGAGCCGGCGCTGCTGAACTGTCAACTGTTGGCAATTCGCGAAAGAATTGGGCCGGACGGCCTGTTTCAAACAACGCATGGGCAGTTTGTTGCATCTTTGATTCAATCCTATTCGTTCACCTTCTTATTCCTTTTCACAATGACCAAGTCGCTTGCTCTTTTCCTGCCTGTATTTTTAGCCGCCACCGCCGCGTCTGCCCAGTTGCAACGCGAACACCGCTACCCTTCGGCTTCTCTTCACCGGACCATACTCGATGCCTCGGGCGAAGCCTATGTGCTCGACGATTCCTGCCGGGTAACCCTTTTTCACGCCGACCACAGTTTGTTCAAAAACAAATACCTGACCGATGCGGGCAACTCCTCCATCAGCTGCGGGTTTCATTTGTTGTCGGAAAACCTTGTTGACGCCGACCCCGACCTGGACGTGATCTACGGCTGGGGGGCCGATGGCGAAGACGTGTTCGGCGCCCGGCTCGAAGATGAAAACAACGCCCCGCTCAACCTTCCCGGCGCCGGCAAATGGCTGCCCTTGCCTGGCCAGCCGCTCAAACTGCTGACCGGCTCGACGGTGTGGAGTGTGCCCGGACTGCTGATGGAACACGACTACGGGTACCAGCAGGTGGTCGAACGCAAATGGTTCGAATTCGGCGGCGAGCGCTTCGTGGCGCACAAGGCCTACGGGGGCTTCAACGGCTTCCATTTTTACGATGCCGGCCACAACCTGCTCAAAATCGTCGATCTGGCCCTGCCGCAGTTCAACTACCTCGATTTTGTCTCTCAAACCTATTTCAACGCCGACAGCCTCACGGAGTTCTTCGGGGTCACCTGGGAGGCGGAAGGGCCGAACCAGCGGACTTGCCGGATCGTTCGTGAAGATGGTCTTTCGCTGTTCGAACTGCCCTGTTTTTACGCCGCGATCAGCACTTTCCACCAGCATCCGGACTACCTTGCCGTTGTGCGTTACAATTCGCCCGACGCCCTCGAAACGCAATTGTTCGAACCCCAGACGCTGACCCTGGTGGCTACCTTGCCCGGTCAGGCCACCCGCCGGCTGGCCGGCGTAGAGGAAGCGGTTTTTCTTTGCAAACAATCGGGCGACGGCAATCCGTTGTTGTGCTACGACGCTGGTTTTCAACTGATTCAATCGTTTGATGTACCTGCCTCCTACGGCCATTTCTGGTATGAAGGCGTAAGCCGCAATCACTTTTCCGAGGGCGGGCAGCTCGAATATTGGTTCAGTTACCTCTCGGCGTCCAACGAGACCAGCGTCGCGGTGCTTCGCGCCGACGGGCAGTTGCTCTACCAGTTTCCCGGCGCCCGTCAGGGCTTGCTCGATCATCAGGAAGGGCTGAAAGACAAATTCCTGGTGTACTACCGCGACAGCACGGTGGTGTATGATTTTGTCAATGAAGCCCTCGACGCAAACACACCTGCCGATGTAGCCAGCTGGAAACTGGCGCCCAATCCCTTTGTTCATACACTGCATGTCGAGCTGCCGGGCGCTGCCGGCGTCTTGCAGGTGTTCGACGGCCTGGGCCGGCAAATGGGCGTTTTCGACATTAATGAACAGGCTGCGCTGGATCTTCCCACTGTCTCCTGGCCCGCCGGCGTGTACTGGTTGCAATGGCAGCAGGCCGGCAGGGTGCATTCGGCAAAAGCCGTCAAGGGTCAGTGAACCCGCCTGCCCTTCCGCACCTGGAGTGCGCCGCTCTTTCGATCAAACTATTTACCTTGCCCCATATACAGATCAATCAACCAATACATCAGACGATATGAAATACCTGTTCATCTGTTTATTCGCATGCTTTTGCACCGCTTCCTTCGGCCAGGTCTATCTCGGGGTTTCCGGCAGCGCCGGGTTGTCGTACTGGAAGTGGCAAATCCACTCACTTGATGTAGATGCCGGGCTCGATCCCGCACTTGGCTGGCGCTACGCCGCGCTCGTCGACTGGCGCCTTGCGCCCTGGGCGGGCATTCGTACCGAGCTCGGGACGCAGGTCAAAGCCGGTAAACTGGACGGCCTGACTTTCCCCGACATGACCAGCACGGGCGTTTACCGCGAACGCTACCAGTACTGGGAAGGCAGCCTGATGATTGAATTATACCCGTTTAAAAAAATGCGCGCTTTCTACCTGACGGGTGGCGCCACTGTTGGTTATCTGGGCCGTGCAAGGCGCCGCTCCAGCATCACGGAGAACGGCGAACATCATACCTCGACCTCGCCCATCGAGCTGGACAACGGTTTGTACAACCGTACGCTGTATGCTGCCGACGGCGGACTGGGGGTGCAGTTTTCGCTCGATCCGGTCAGTCGTTTGCGCGTCGAAGGGCGTATGCAATACGGCCTGAACAACTATTCGGCCCACAGCAACGTGGACGCCCGTGTGAGTTCGGTGATGTTGGGTGTCGCCTACCTGCACCGTTTGTAAAGACGGCCGGTCCCATTAAAAAAAGCGCCCGGGACAACCATCCCGGGCGCTTTTTTTGTAAAAAAACGAGTGCTTTACCCGTTGATACTCAATATTTTAACCTCTACGCGCTGGTTTTTCATACGACCTTCCTCGGTGTAGTTCGATTCGATGGGATATTTTTTGCCATATCCTTTGAACTGCACGCGGTTGGCTGCAATGCCTTTGCTGATCAGCCAGTCGGCCACCGCTTTGGCGCGGTTGGTGGAGAGGGAGTTGGCAAAATCCTCGGAGGGGCGGCTGTTGGTATGGCCGCCGATCTCCACCGACACGTCGGGGTTGTTGGCCAGGAAGTTGTACACCTCTTCGAGGGCGGGCAGGCTGCGGTCGGTGATTGCATACTTGTCGGCGTCGAAGTAGATGTTGTTGAGCCGGATGATGGAGCCTTTCCGCAGGTTTTTCCGATCCATTTTATTGGTCACCACGGTGGGCGGCGCAGTTGTCCTTACAGTGGTATCCGTGCGCGGTTTGGGCGTGGTCGGTGTAGTTTTTACCGTAGCCGGCGTGGGCGAACGCGGCACTGTTTTGGGTTGAGCGGTGGGCAGGGCTGCAACGGGCGGTTTTTGTGCGCAGGGCACTTCGCGGATGGGCGAAGCGTTGTCGATCAGGATGTTTCCGTTGTAGGGAAAAGGCGTGGGCGTTTTGAAATAAGCCTCGATAAAAATAAAGGACAGGCCTTCCGTTTTCGGCTGGAGGCGCATGGTGGTGCTGATCCAGCGGTTGTTGGTGATGAGCGCCGTTTCGTACAGGAGTTCGCGTTTGTCGCAGTAGCCGGCGCCGCCCCAGATGCGGAGTTTGGCGGGCGTGACGTAGTTGACCTGTTCGCCAGTGGTGCGGCTGAAACTCAGGTACAACTCTGCGCGGCAGACATCGAGGCTCCATTCGTAGCATTTGCCGGCTTCGAGCGGGCGGCTGAGGCGCTGCGCGATGCCTTCCCAGGTATCGTTGTCGCGTACGACGAGGCCTACATAGGTTTCGCCGTGGCTGGGCGCTTTGGTCACGGAAAACGTGCCGGGCTGGATGTCGGGCGGCGTTTCATTGGCATTGCCGCAGTTGTACCAGCCGGTGGGCGCTTCGCAGCATTTGGGCAGGTCCTCAAAAGAGGGGTTGACGAGTTTGATCACTACGCTCTCCTGGGCTTGCGCCGCTGATACGAGGGGCAAAAACAGCACAGCTGCAAGGAAGCGTCTGATTAAGTTGTTCTCAAAAAACATATGTTGTCTGATGTTTTGAAAAGTCATGTCGCAGATCATGTAAAAGGAAAAATCATGCCGAAATTTCCTGTCAGACGACCTTTAAGACGGACTTAACCCTTTCGGTTACGTCAAATTTCCCCTTTTAACGCCCGATTATTCGTTTTTCATGCCCCCTTTTCGATGAAATAACGCACAAAAGCAGCGAAGGGGGAGTGATGAGTGATGAGTGTTTCCAATTGCGGGGCACTCCTCACTCCTCACTCCTTACTCCTCACTATTTAAACGCGTCGAGCCCCGTGACGTCCATGCCGGTGATGAGCAGGTGGATGTCGTGGGTGCCTTCGTAGGTCAGCACCGTTTCGAGGTTCATCATGTGGCGCATGACCGGGTATTCGTTGGTGATGCCCATGCCGCCGTGGATTTGGCGCGCTTCGCGGGCGATTTCGAGGGCCATGTTGACGTTGTTGCGCTTGGCCATCGAGATTTGGGCGGGGGTGGCTTTGCCGGCATTGGCCAGGGTGCCGAGGCGCCAGGTCAGCAGTTGGGCTTTGGTGATCTCGGTGATCATTTCGGCCAGTTTTTTCTGGGTCAGCTGGAAGCCGCCGATGGGTCTGCCGAACTGAACGCGCTCCTTGGAGTAGCGCAGGGCGGAATCGTAGCAGTCGAGCGCTGCGCCGATGACTCCCCATGCGATGCCGTAGCGGGCTTTGGAGAGGCAGGAGAGCGGGCCTTTCATGCCGACGACTTCGGGGAGTACGTTCTTTTTGGGAACGCGAACGTCTTCGAACACCAGTTCGCCGGTGATGGAGGCGCGGAGGCTCCATTTGCCGTGAATTTCGGGTGCGGAGAACCCTTTCATACCTTTTTCAACGATCATACCGATCACCTTGCCGTCTTCCCGCTTGGCCCACACCACGGCGATGTCGGCTACGGGCGAGTTGGTGATCCACATTTTGGCGCCGTTGAGGATATAGGCGTCGCCGTCGTCTTTGACGTTGGTCACCATGCCGGAGGGGTTGGAGCCGTGGTCGGGTTCGGTCAGGCCGAAGCAGCCGATCATTTCGCCGCTGGCCAGTTTGGGCAGGTAATGGCGGCGTTGTTCTTCGGAGCCGAATTTGTAGATGGGGTACATGACGAGCGAACCTTGCACGGAGGCCATGGAACGCACGCCGGAGTCGCCGCGTTCGAGTTCCTGCATGATGACGCCGTAGGCGATTTCGTCCATGCCGCCGCAGCCGTATTCGGCCGGGAGCGAGGGGCCGAAAGCGCCGATTTCGGCGAGGCCTTTGAAGAGGTGGGTCGGGCAGGCGGCGCGGTTGGCGTAATCTTCGATGATGGGGCTTACCTCCGATTTTACCCATTCGCGCACGGCTTCGCGCGCAATAAGGTGTTCGGATGAGAGCAATTCATCGACGCCGTAGTAGTCGTGGTGCTGGTAGCGGTCTTCACGGGCGGTGCGGGGGCTATGGGTGGAGGCAGAACCGTTGGATTGCATGGTAAGTCCTGGTGATTTTAGTTAGGAAAAATTTCGGCAAAGGTAAAGAAAGTTTGTTCCTGCCGTCGGCCGGAATCGCTGAAAAACGACCGATTGCAAAATTTAATTTTCAAAAACAGGCAGTTGGGCGCTTTGGTTTAAAATGAAATTTGGAATGGGGATAAATTTCAGGGATTTTACCAGCGCCAATCGTCCATACCTTCCAGGGCATCGGGTTTGATGGTGAGTTTGGTCAAAACGCGTTGTTTCTGGCGTTCGAGCACGAGGCGTGCCAGGCCCAGCGGGGCGGGTTCGACGGCATCGGGGCGAAGCACGGGCCTGATTTTTTCCTCCAGCACGTCGAGCCGGTACAGGAGGCTCATGAGGTAGTCGGGCTGGCGCTCGAGCATGTCGGCGATGCGTTCGGTGAGGATGGCCAGCAATTCCGCTTCCGTTGCCGGGGCAGCGGCCTGATCGAGTTCGAACGAACCGCGAAGCAGCGAGCTGGTTTGACTGAGGATAGGGTCGCTCATGTGGGCAAAGTTACCCTGTTTAGACGGCGAGATGCAATTAATGTGACATCGGAGCAAGATTATGGCTGTTTTTTTGGCCCGAAGGCAGCAATTTTGGGGGACTTAATCTTATTTGTATTCAACCATTCCCAAACATCGTTTTATGATGAAATCAAGTTCTTGCCATCCCACCAAAAATTCAATTATGCCGAGATTCCTGTTCCCGATTTTTCTCCTTTTACAAGTTGCTGTTTTTGCGCAAACTCCTGTAATACAAGCCAATATGGAAGGCTTTCGGATGCGCCAGCCACTCGAGGCGCAAGCCGGACAGAACACCGTGGTGCTCAACAACCTGACAGCGGGCAACGTGTACACTGTTGTGGTGGTCGGCGCGGCCGAAGGCCAGCAGGGTACATTCAGGTTCAATGCCTCTCCCGCTTTGCGGAGCGCCGCTTCCGATTTGTCGGCTTTGCCCGGAAAAAACAATGCCCTGCGGTTCACGGCGCCCGGCGATCAGGCGGTTTTCAACCTGCAGGCCGGCTCGCCGCACCAGGTCAGCTCCATCCCCTTCTTTTTGTCGGTCAAATGTGAAAGCTGCGCCGAAACGGCCGAAGCGCACCAGGCTTTTTTGAACCAGCTGGCGCCGCCGCCCATTCAGACCACGCAGGGAAATTCGCCTGCCGAACTTATTTCCAACGTACTCATTGGCGGCAATTGTTTCAATGTGAACAACATCACCAGCTTTGGCAATGCCCTTTCGCGCGGCACCTTTAACAACGGCCTGTCGAGCATCAACATTCAGGAAGGGATGATCATGGCGACCGGCCGCACCAACGTGGTGGAAGGCCCCAACAGCGAAGGCGATGCCAATCAGGGCTTCAACAACAACTCGCCCGACGACCCCGACCTGGCCTGGCTGGCTTCGGGCAACCAGTACGACAAGTCGGTGATCGAGTTCGATTTTACGCCTTCGGCCAGTTTTGTACAGTTTGAATATGTGTTCGGCTCGGAAGAATACTGCGAGTACGTGGGCACCCAGTTCAACGACGTGTTCGGGTTTTTTATCAGCGGCCCGGGCTTCAACGGCGCCCAAAACCTCGCCATTGTCAACGGCAACACGCCGATTTCCGTCAATACGGTCAACTACGCCAACAATTCAACCCTCTACCGCAACAACGATATCTACTCCGGTCAGTGTTTTGGTATTCAGCCCACCAACCTGACCGATTGCCAGCTCGACGGCTGGACGGTCAAACTCGTCGCACAGGCGCAGCTGGTGCCCTGCGCCACTTACCACATCAAACTGGCGATTGCCGACGTGGGCGACGGCCTCTGGGATTCTGCCGTATTCCTAAAAGCCAATTCGTTCAATGCCGGCGGCACGGTGTCGGCCTCGCCCGTGTATGCCAACAACCAGCCTGCCGCGTATGAAAATTGCGGCCAGAACTACATCAAGTTCAGCCGGGGTACCGGCGGCAACAGCCAGCCGCTCACGATCAACTATACCATTTCTCCGATCAGCACGGCAACAGCCGGCACAGATTATCAGCCTATACCGACTTCCGTGACAATCCCTGCCGGCCAGAATGATTTCCTGCTGCCGGTCAATGTACTGACCGACGGCGTGCCCGAGGGACAGGAAAATATCATTTTGCTGATCGACAACCTGTGTTCCTGCACGCAAGGGGAACTCGAGTTTTTGATCAATTCGACCGACCCCCTCACGGTCACCCTCGATGATGTGATCAGTTGCAATTCCAATGCCCCGGTTTCCATTACGCCGACCGTGAGCGGCGGTTTGCCCCCTTATTCCTATATGTGGAGTATCGGCGAAACTACGCCCTCGGTGCTGGTGACGGGTTCGGGGCTGATCAGCGTCAGTGTGACCGACCTCTGCGGGCAAACCCAGTCCGACGACGCGATGCTGGCCGTCGGCACGGCCTTGCAGATCGACTCCACCCTTCAGTTGTGCCCCGGCGCCAGCGTATCGATCGGGGGCAGCAGCTATTCGGCGCCCGATACCGTTCACATCACGCTGACTGGCTCTGGTAGCGCCTGTGACACCAACCTGACCTTTTATTTGCAATTATTGCCCAACCCGACGCTGACGGATACGATTCAGTTTTGTCCGGGAAGTTCGGTGACGATCGGCGACTCCACCTATACCCAGCCCACGACGGTCAATGTCGTTCTTGCCGGTCAGAACGGCGCCTGCGATACCCTGGCGACCTACGTGCTGGAGCAATTGCCCAACCCGACGCTGACGGAAACCGTTCAGTTTTGCCCGGGAAGTTCGGTGACGATCGGCGACTCCACCTATACCCAGCCCACGACGGTCAATGCTGTTTTGCCTGGCCAAAACGGCGCCTGCGATACCCTGGCGACTTATGTGTTGCAATTGCTGCCCGAAATCACCCGTTCCGAAACAATCAGTTTCTGCCCCGGCGAATCCGTCACGTTAGGGGGAAATACATACAATGACAATGCGACGGTCACGATCAACTTGCCCGGTTCCGGCGGCGCCTGCGATACGGTGGTGACCTTTACCCTGATCAAACTGCCGCAACCGACCATCAGTGCGAGCTACTCCCTTTGCCCCGGTGCCTCGGTCTTGCTCGGCGGGGTGGCCTACACAGCGCCCGACACCGTCGCGCTGACCCTGCCCGGCCAGAACGGCGCCTGCGATACGCTGGCGACTTATACGCTCGACTTGTTGCCTTATCAGACCAGCCAGACGACGCTGACGTTCTGTCCGGGCGAAACGGTTGTGATCAACGGCGTGCCTTACACCAGCGCCGGCACGGTGGTCGATACCATCCCCGACCCGAACGGCGGCTGCGATATCATTGCCACCTATATCATTCAATCGCTTGTGCCTGCACCGTCGAATGTAGCGCTGATTTGCCCCGGCTCGATCAACGTGACCATTCCGGCGGGCAATTCCGGCGAGAATATCGCATACGACGACCCTTTCGCCGCCACAGACTGTACTTGCCCGGGACTCGACGTTGAAATGACCAGCGGACTGCCTTCGGGAAGCAATTTCCCGGTAGGGGTGACCGACGTCTGCTTCAAGGCGGAAGATGCCTGCGGCAACACCGCGACCTGCTGTTTCAAAGTGTCGGTGACGGAAAACCCGCCCTGCGACGTCAAGCAGATCGATTGCATGAAATGGGAACTGCTGACCATTACCCAGGATGCGGCGCTGAACAAAACCTACCGCATTCGCTTTACCAATCATTGCTCCAATACCATGTCGTACGCGCTTATTCAGCTGCCCAACGGCGTGATCGCAACGGAGCCTGCCGATAATTCCATCTATACCGCGCCGAGCGGCCGCCAGTACCAGGTGCGCAACCCGAACCTGACCACTTTTTACTCGATCCGTTTCAACTCTTTGTTGCCGGGTATCAACAACGGCCAATCGGAAATTTTCAAATATACCTTGCCGCCTACGGCTACGCCGAATTACATCCACGTGGCAGTGCGCCTCTTTCCGCGCCTCTACTACGAGTCGCACCTCAACACCTTCTATTGCCCGATCGGAGTGACGCCCATGCAGGGCTCCGGCGGCGAGTTCAATTTACAGGTGTACCCCAATCCCGCCAGCGACCAGCTGACGGTCGATCTCTCCTTGTGGGCAGAGCAGCAAGTGAAAATCCGGGTGTACGATGCCCGCGGCCGCCTGATGCAGGAGCAACAGGTGTATGCCGAGTATGCGCCCCAGGCTTTCCTGCTTCCGGCCAACCTGGCAGACGGACTATATTTCCTGGAAGTGCAGCCTGCAGAAGGGCGCCGGCAAACGACGCGTTTTGCGGTACAGCGCTGATCTGATCGAACTTTATGCTCTCATTTTCCTGTCGGCTCGCATATCACGATACGTGGTATGCGAGCCTTGTTTTGCAGGTAACGGCAGCGCCAGCCGGGGCCCATTTTCGACATTTCCTGCATAAAGGAACGGGCGTAGTTGCTGGACACGTAAAAAGTGCGGGGGCTGCGCAAATAGGTCTCGATGGAATCCAGCGGTACAAAAACCTGCTTTTTATGCTGCAAATAGACCGGCATGTCGTGTTCTTCAGAACTTTCCAGCACAAGCGTTTTGTCGGTCCCGAATTGTTGCCGGAACAAATCGTATTCGGCATTGGGCTGATAAAAATGCTGGTAATAATTGCGGTTCAACCCCGGATAATAGTGGTCCATCGTATCCAGTCCTTTTCGCAAAAACTCCCGCGTTTGCCACAGCCCCCAGGCATAAGTGCCGGCGCTGTACAACACAAGTGCGGCATAGGCAAACGAAGCTCGGGACGCAGTCAGCCGGGAAATAACCGCTTTTGCCGAGATGGCAAGCAGCAGTGCAAAAACCGGCAATGCCGGAAGGAATACCCTGTCGGGAGCCGCATCGCCGCGCAGGGCGGAGAACAAAAAAGGTAAAAGCAAAACGCTCAGCAACCAGACCGCCTGTTTTCTGGCCGGGCCGGCAGTTCGAACAAGTTGGTAAACGCCCAGGCCGGCCAATGGCGCCAACAACCAGCGATAGCTGAAAAAATCGGCCATCACCCGGCTGAACAGCGCTCCTGAAGTGCCTTCTACCGTGCTTTTTGATTCAAAATAGGTGCTTCCGAGCAATTGGTTCAGCACGGGCCAGTAGGCTGCAAGTGCGATGACGGCCCCTGCTGCAAGCGCTCCGAGGGCCGGCCAAACCGGTTTCCATAATTCGGAACGGGCATTTGTCCCCTGGGCAAAAAACAGTCCTGCGGCAACTGCCAGCCCGAAGTAGGCATTGGAGGGCAGGGTGTACAACAATGCGGCGGTAAGCAGAGCGGGAGCAAAAAGATTCCAACGGTTTCCCCGCTCGCCATTGGCCCATCGCATAGCCCATGCCGACAGGCCTGCTGATGCGGTCATGCTGAGTGCATAACCCCGCACCTGAAAAGCATATGCCTGAAAAGTCAGCCCCGACAACAGCAAAAGTGCCGCCAACAAGCCCGTCGAACGGTCGCCGGCTGCCTGTCCGGCCCGGTACACCCACCAGACGGCAAGCGCCGAAAAGCACAGCGGCAGCAGCCGTATCCGCCAGGGGGCGTCGAGCAACACGCCCAAATCATTTACGCCGGTGAGTTGCAGCCAGCCCCGGTGGAATATATTGGACAGAATATGATTGTTGGGAACGTGGTAATCGGTCAGAACCGTACCAATCCCTCTGAAAACAAAATTCTGAAGGGTGTAAATTTCATCGTTCCACAGGTCGTTGCCGAAGTAGAAGAAAAGGGCCGAACCGGCCAATACCAGGCAGATTGCGAGGGTGAAGCGTTGTAACAAGGCGGGCATGATGCGAAACGGGTTGGTGTTTGTTCGGGTAAGGTACACCATGCCCCGTCATTCATCAGACCTTCTTCGCCCGCTTCTTCGCTACTCCGTTGCTTTTGGCCTTGCCGGGCGCCGCGATGCCCAGCGCCACGTCGAGCACTTCTTCCATACGGTCGACATAGCGGAACGTCAGCCCCTGAATGTATTCGGCTTCAATATCTTCCACGTGTTTCTGGTTGTCGCGGCACAACATGACTTCTTTGATGCCTGCGCGTTTGGCAGCGAGGATTTTTTCCTTGATGCCGCCCACGGGCAACACCTTGCCGCGCAGGGTGATCTCGCCGGTCATGGCCAGGAAGGGTTTGACAGGGCGTTTGGTGAACGCCGAAGTGAGCGCCGTGAGCATGGTGATGCCTGCAGAAGGGCCGTCTTTCGGAATAGCGCCTTCGGGCACGTGAATGTGGATATCGGTTTTGTCGAGCGCTTCCGGCTCGATGCCCAGGGCTTCGGCGTGGGCCTTGATGTAACTGAGGGCCGTGCTGGCGCTCTCCTTCATCACTTCGCCGAGGTTGCCGGTCATTTGCAGGCGTCCGCCGCCCTTGTTGAGGCTGGCTTCGATGAAGAGGATTTCGCCGCCCACGGAGGTCCAGGCCAGGCCGACTGCCACGCCTGGGCCTTGTTGCTCGGTGTAGGAATCGGAGCTGTATTTGGTAGGGCCGAGGATGGTATGCAGATAGTCGGGTTTGACCGACATCTGGGCGACCTCGTTCATGGCCACGCGTTTGGCGATGTGGCGCATGACAGATCCGATCTCGCGGCTCAGGTTGCGCACGCCGCTTTCGGCGGTGTAGTCGCGAATAATATTGGAGAGCGCTTTGTCGCTGATTTTCACCTGATTAGGCTTTAATCCGTGCTCTTTGCGCTGCTCGGGTATGAGGTGGCGTTTGGCAATTTCGAGTTTTTCTTCCAGTGAATAACCGGCGATGGGGATGATCTCCATGCGGTCGAGCAGGGCTGGCTGGATAGTGGACAGCGAGTTGGCCGTGGCGATAAAGAGCACCTTCGACAGGTCGTATTCGAGTTCGAGGTAGTTGTCGTAGAAGGTGGTGTTTTGTTCCGGGTCGAGCACTTCGAGCAATGCCGAAGAGGGGTCGCCGCGGAAGTCTTTGCCCACTTTGTCGATCTCGTCGAGGATGAACACCGGGTTGCCGGATTTGCCTTTTTTGAGCGACTGGATGATGCGGCCGGGCATGGCGCCGATATAGGTTTTGCGGTGCCCGCGGATTTCGGCCTCGTCGTGCAGGCCGCCGAGGCTCATCCGCACGTATTTGCGTTTAAGCGCTTTGGCGATACTTTGCCCCAGGGAGGTTTTGCCCACGCCGGGAGGGCCGACGAGGCACAGGATCGGGGCTTTCATATCGCCTTTCAGTTTCAATACCGCCAGGTGTTCGAGGATACGTTCCTTGACCTTCGACAGGCCGTAATGGTCGGCGTCGAGCACCTGTTTGACCCTTTTGAGGTCGAAGTTGTCTTTGGTAAAATCGAGCCAGGGCAGGTCGAGCAGGGTTTCGAGGTAATTGAGTCCGATAGCGTACTCGGCCACCTGCGGATTGACCCGGCGAATCTTGCTGATTTCGCGCACGAAGGTTTCCTGAACCAGCTTCGGCCATTTTTTCTTGCGGGCGCGCTCCACGAGGGCATTGATCTCCTCTTCCTGCGGATTTTGACCCAGTTCCTCCTGGATGGTTTTGAGTTGCTGGCTGAGGAAATAGTCGCGCTGCTGCTTCTCGATGTCGGTGCGAACCTTGGCTTCGATCTGGTCCTTGAGTTCGAGCAACTGGAGTTCCGAATCCATGTGCCGCAGGATCTGGCTCGCCTTTTCCATCATGTTGGAAATTTCGAGAATCGCCTGTTTTTCATGGACTTTGATGCCCAGGTTGGAGGAAATAAAGTTGAGCAGGAAGTTGTCGTTGGTGATGTTTTTCAGCATCACCACGGCTTCCGAGGGGATTTGGGGCGACAGTTCGATGATGTGCCGCGCCGAATCGCGAATGCTGCTGATAAGTGCCCTGAACTCGAGTTTGTTCTTGGGTTGCTCGTACTCGATATCGTGGATGCGGCCGACCATGTAGGGGTCTTCGGATTCCATCTCGTCGAGATGAAACCGTTTGCGGCCCTGCAAAATAGCGGTGGTGGAGCCGTCGGGCATTTTGAGCAATTTCAAAATGCGGGCAATAGTGCCTACCCGATAGAGGTCGCGCGCCGTGGGGTTTTCAATTTTGACGTCTTTTTGCGACAAAACACCGACCAGACGATTGGTTTCGTAGGCGGTTTGTACGGCGCGAATGCTTTTGTCGCGGCCAATCGTGATCGGCGTCACAATGCCGGGGAAAAGCACGGTATTTTTCAAAGGCAGGATGGGCAGGGTATCGGGAAATACCTCGCCAGCCTTGGCTTCGTCTTCTTCTTCAAGGGAAAAAAGCGGCACGAAATCGGGTTCGTCTTCCGATTCCGGGGTCATGATCCAATTTTCAAACATGCTCATACGTCACAAGAGAGGGTCTAAGGATTAAGCAGGGTAAGTGCTGTCGCAAACATTCAAATTTTTTGATGATTCGTCGGGGGTAAAAATGAGGGATTGTCATCCTGACAGCAAAAAAATACGCCTGCCGAACCGATTGCTCTGGTCAAATTGCTTGCCACCTCTGCTTAGACACTCGTTTTGGCAGAAAAGCGGCATGCTGTACGACAAAACGACAGGCGCTGATCGTTTCGCATCCGTCGTTCATCCGAAAAAATAGGCTGTGACGGCCTGCGTCCGACATTTGTCGCGTATCAATTTCTGTGCTATGGCTTATACAGTTTTTTTGCCAGTCATTCGCCTGATCGAAAACCTGAAAAAGCGCCGGTTCGTTCAGATCTTCGCTATTTTTCTCCGCTATTTGATCGGCGGCGCTTTCGTTTTTGCCGCCATCCCGAAGGTGCTGGGCGAGCGATTTACCACTATCCCGATAGATAATCCGATCGGTTTTTTCTTCGAAGCCATGTACCAAACCGGTTTTTACTGGTATTTTCTGGGATGGGCGCAGATCGGGGCGGCGCTCTTGCTCATGACCCAGCGATTTGCGACGCTCGGCGCCGTCATTTTTTTTCCGATCATACTCAACATCTGGCTGATTACCTGGTCGGTCGGGTTCAAAGGGACGCCGGTCGTCACGTTTCTGATGTTTTTGGCCACGACCTGGTTGCTTCTATGGGATTATCGCAAACTGATCCCCCTGTTTTTGCAGGAAAGCCGGCTTCATTTTCTGCCCTCCGATTTTAACGACGCCTTTATGGCCAAGCCCGTCTGGATATGGCTGGGGGCCGGACTGGCCTTGTGCACCATCCTGATCCGCACGGATTTTGCCCATGCCGGCTGGTACCTTTTGCTCGGATTTTTCACAACGCTGGGCTTTGGGATATATGGAATGATTACAAAAATGCCGGCCCGAAACTGAAGCGGCGGCATAGCGCTATACCTTAGCGTTAGTTTGAAAAATGCGTTGAAATATGTCCGAATCTGTCATAACCGACCTTGCTGCCCTGCGTCGCAGCTATTCCCTTGAAAAACTGTCGGAAAAAGACGTCCACCCCAACCCCTTTGTTCAATTCGACGCCTGGTTTCGCGAAGCGCTCAACAGCGAATTGCTGGAGCCCAATGCCATGACCCTGGCTACCGTCAGCGCCGAAGGCCAGCCCAGCGCCCGTATCGTTTTGCTCAAAAGCTTTGACGATCAGGGTTTTGTGTTTTTTACCAATTATGAAAGCCGCAAGGGCGACGACCTCGCGGCAAAGCCGCGCGCGGCTTTGCTTTTTGCCTGGCTCGAACTCGAACGCCAGGTGCGCATCGAAGGCACGGTGGAAAAAGTGAGCGAAGCCGAGTCGCTGGCTTACTTCCAGAGCCGGCCCATCGGAAGTCAGATCGGCGCCTGGGCAAGTCCGCAGAGCCGGCCCATTTCAGGTCGCGAAGTGCTGGAACATGCCGTTGCCACCCTGCAGAAAGAATATGCCGACGCTCCCGCGCTGCCTTTGCCGCCTTTCTGGGGCGGTTACCGCGTGCGGCCGGAACGTATCGAGTTCTGGCAGGGCCGCGAAAACCGCCTGCACGATCGCATGCTGTACACCCGCGACGGTAGCAGCCGCTGGACGATCAGCCGCCTGGCTCCCTGACAGCAGTTTTTTACAAATTCAACACCCAAAGGCTGTCCTTTTGCTGAACCAGCAGCTGGCCTGCGCCCAGCCAGCGCTGCATCGACGCCCCCTCCGGAAGCGCACGTTGTCGTATTTCGAGCAAAGGCAGCTGCACGGTAAAAAAAACGCCATCGCCCAGACAGGCGACTGTGTCGCCCTGCGTTCGAATCTCCGCGACGCCTTCCATCGGCGCCGTGCGCAGGTATTGGGCGTAGGGGTCGAAGCAATAAAGGCCGTGCAGCGGATCGGCCGCCAGCACCCGAACGCCGTCGTCGTAAAGGCTGCTGATTTGCAGGCGGTGGTTGAGGATGAGGTTGAGGTCCTGGCTTTCGTACAGCGGCGTGCCGGCAGCGCTCAGTTTGCTCAATTTGAAACTGGTTTCGTCGTACACCCAGAGGTTGCCGTCGGCCGCCGCCGCAACCGTGCGCACTTCCGGGTAGCCGGCATCGATCAGGTGCAGTTCGCCAAGCGGCGTGAGGCTGCGGTCGAGAAACACCACCGTGCGAAAATCGGCATACCAAACCAGCACTTTCAGCGGGTTGCTGACATCGACCGATTGAATAGCGCCCAGCCGGTTGTTGGTAAAACGGGTGAGGAAAAGCCCTTCTGGCGTATATTTTTCAAGTGCGTTGCCGGCTGTTACGAGGTACAGGTTGCCGAGCTGGTCGGTGGTAGCGCGGCGGGCCGAAAGCGGCAGGCTGCGCTGCACGACGAGCGTGTCGGAGGGTTGCGCCTGCAAGGCAATCGCGCCGCACAAGCCCAGGAGGATCAAAAAAACAGCTCTCATGTGCTAAATATCGTATGTCCAGATGTCGCCCCATAGCCTCGCGCCGCCGTCGATGTACACCGTTTCGCCGGTGATGTAAGCGGCGGCGGGGCTGCACAGAAAAAGCACGAGTTGCGCGACTTCCTCCGTACTGCCAAGGCGGGCCTGCGGGATGGTTTGTTCGATGCCCGTGAGCAATTCGGGTGGATAATTGTCGAGGCCGCTGCTCCGAATGATGCCCGGCGCCACACAATTGAGCCGTATGCCGCGGCGCGCCCATTCGACAGCGAGCGAACGGGTGAAATTCATCACGCCCGCCCTCGCCGCGCCGGTGTGTGCCATGCCCGGGAACCCGCGGTCGTTGTTGACCACGATACTGACAATCGCGCCCCGTTTTTGCGGCAGTAAAAAACGCCTGGCCATGGTTTGAGTCACGTTCCAGCTGCCGTTGAGATTGGTGTTGATCACTGCCTGCCAGCCTTTCGGGCTGATTTCTTCGGCGGGACTGGGAAATTGTCCGCCGGCGTTGTTGACGACAATATCGAGGCGATCGTTGCTTCGAGCGGCGATAAAGTCGGCCAGTCGCTCTACCTGTTCCGGTTCGCGGATATCGGCTGGGAAAGCGTGCACCTCGCCGTATTCGGCCAGCCGGGGCAGGGCTTGTTCGAGCCGCTCGGCCTTGCGGGAAGAGATGAATACCGTGGCGCCAAGTTGCAGGAACTGACGGGCGATTTCGAAACCTATGCCGCTGCCGCCGCCGGTAACCAGCACACGCTGATGGGCAAAAAGGTCGGATTGAAACATAATATCCGGGTTTTGAAATACACAGAGTGACAAAATGGCGCTTATTTCGCTTGCTAGTGTCATTTTGTCATTAATATTTTGAGCCAAAATGCCAAAACGTTACGGATTTCGGCATTGGCATATCGATTGAAAATGGCCTGGTGCAATTGCATCACGATTTTCACTTCAACGCAATCCAATCGTACCATGACGCTTGTAAAATTTCAACCGGCTATCCAACGCGGTTTTATCGATTTTATGCACCCCCAATTTAACAACGCTTACACCCGGCCCGCCATCAATGTAGTGGAATCGGCGGACAATTATCGTATCGACGTGGCCGCGCCCGGACTTGAAAAAACCGATTTTCAGGTAAAAGTAAATGACGGAACGCTCACTGTTGCCGTGCAAAAAGAAACCGGCAAGGCAGAAAACCAGGAAAAATACCGCCGGCGCGAGTTTCATTTCGGCGCGTTCAGCCGCAGTTTCCGCCTCGACGACAGCATCGATCCCAACAGCATCACGGCAAATTATCAGAACGGCATTCTTTCGGTGACACTCAGCAAAAAACCGGAAGCAAAACCCGTCGTGAAAAGCATCGACATCCAATAAAAGGCTGCTTTGCAAGCCAGTCCGGACCACTTTTTTCATTCCGAAACTTCAAAATCAATTATATCATGGCTAACATCACAAAATTTTATCCGACCAACTCAACCAAACCGTTTTTCGGCAGTTTATTCGATGAATTTCTGAATCAAAGCCTGTCCAATTTCATGGGCTCCGATTCCGTGTTGAGCCAGCCCGGTGTCAACGTGATCGAAACGCCCGAAGCTTTCCGCCTCGAAATTGCAGCGCCAGGCTTTGACAAACAAAATTTCTCCATCCGCGTGGAAGACGGCCGGCTGATCGTCAGCGGCCACCGTGAAAACTCGACGGAAGACAAGCAGGAACGCTTCATGCGCCGCGAGTTCCATTTCGCCTCCTTCCAGCGGAGTTTCAATTTGCCGGACACGGTGAACCAGAATGAGGTTTCTGCTGTTTATACCAACGGTATTCTGAACGTTAATCTACCGAAAAAAGCAGAATCCCAATCAGTGGTAAAAACCGTGGAAATCGGTTAAAAACCACGAAGAAAAGTTGTTTTCATAAGGTTAGTTAATAGGGTTTTAGGTGTTTTCATGGAGCCGGGGCAGTAATGTCCTGGCTCTTTTTTTGTCCCTTATGCAATGATACCCGCATGCTGGCTACGACCTGCAAACAGACGCCCGGGGAAAAGCCCTACCTTTGCCTTGAATTTTATGACAAAAAAATGAATGAACCATCCGGGGCTACGCCCTACGACAGTTTACTCGAGGGTTTGCGCCATTCAGACGAGGCAGCGGTGCAATCCGTTTACGATCAGTACCGCAGGCCCTTTGTAATGGCCCTGACGGAAAAAGGGGTGGCTCCTGCCGAGGCGCAGAACTTGTTTCAGGCGGCGGTTGTCGAGCTCGCAAGAAGGGTGCAGATGGCGGAAAAAGTGGAAGAAACACCTGTTTTCGCCACCTTGATCGGGCTGGCATCGGCGCATCTCCACTACCGGCAAACAGGAGCCTGGCAGCCGGAAGACGCGGCTGGCGACCCTCTGGCAGATAGTCTGGCGCTGTTGCAACAATGGGAGGCATCGGGTGAAGACAGCCTGGAGCCGGGCTTTGCCGTCTGGCGTACACTGTCGCCGCTGGTGGCAGCCGGCCCCCCAACCGGCGAAATCCGGCAGCAATCATCTGAGCCGGCGGCAAACAGGATCTGGCGCCTGGTACTGGCCGCTTTGCTGTTGTTCGGGGGCGGGTACGCCGTGTATCAGTATGTGAGCCGTCCGGCCGATTTGTTCAAGGATAATTTTACGCCCCCGGAAAGTTTGATGGCCGATCACCGCTTGCGCTACGAAGCGACGAATAATTCGAGCGGCCGGGCGCCCCACGAAGGCTGCGAACAATTGCTGGGCAATGCCGACCAGTTTTACCAGGCGGGCTCGTTCGAAGCGGCGCAAGATCCCCTGTTGTTGCTGGTGCTCGATTCGACGGCCAACTGCCAGTCAGATGCCTGGTACTACCTTGCCTTGCTGCGCCTTAAAATGGGCGACCCGGTCACAAGTATCGAATGCCTGAGCAAGATCGAAGACCTCGAACACTTCGGCGAAGACATTCAGTGGAATATGGCGCTCTCGATGCTGCTGCTGTCGGAACAGGAACCTGCATTAAAGGAAAAAACGATACGCGCCGTTGAAAAAGTGGCGCTTTCAACGCGCCTGGAAGACAGAAAAAAGAAGGCAGAAAAACTGCTTCAAAAACTGAAAAACAGTTGAATGATACCGCTCCAGTCATGAATTTGATTGCCAAATACTTCCCGGAAATTACGCCGGAACAGCTGTCGCTATTCGAACAACTTCCCGCTTTGTACGAGGAGTGGAATGCGAAAATCAACGTCATTTCGCGGCAGGACATCGAAAATCTGATGGAACGCCACGTGCTGCATTCGCTCGCCATTGCCAAAGCCGTGCGTTTCCTTGACGGAGCGGAATTGCTCGATCTGGGCACGGGCGGCGGCTTCCCGGGCATACCGCTGGCAATACTGGCGCCGCAGGCCCGCTTCACCCTGGTTGACGGCACGGGCAAAAAAATACACGTCGTGCAGGAAGTTGCCGCGGCGTTGGGCCTGAACAATGTAAAAGCAATACACGCCAGGGCGGAGGAGCTGCGCATGAACGGCGCTTTTGATTTTGTCCTTTCGCGCGGTGTGGCGCTGTTGCCGCAGTTGCTGCAGTGGAGCCAGCGTTTTTTGAAAAAGAAACATGCGCACGCCTACCCGAACGGTATTCTTGCTTTGAAAGGCGGCGATCTGCGGGCCGAAATCAATGCATTGCCCGGCCGCGGACATGAATACACGGAGGTGATCCCCATCCGGAATTTCTTTGAAGAGCCTTTTTTTGAAGAGAAATACGTGGTGTACGTGCAAGGTTAAAAAGGTCGTGCCGCCGGTTTATTGGTCGTACTGGTGCAAGTCATATTTTTCGATCATCCCGATCAGTTTTTCCGCGTAGGTGCCGTTGGTCGCATATCCCAGGCGTTTGAGCCCGTAGGCCCATTTGCGATAGTCCCTGCCGTATTTTCGAAGGCTGGCATAGCGGCCGCTGGCGAGCATCTGGCTGTGCGCGCGCCAGCTTTCCCACGGAGAGGAATAGATGCGAAAGAAATCCTTGTGGCTGTCGTCGGTGAAGTTTGAGCAATGTCCTTTTTTACAGTTACGGGCGAAACATTTGATGCCGAAATGGTTGTTGTTGCGCACAGCCAGCCTGCTGGTGCCGGCACGGCTCTCGACCAGTCCCTGGGCAAGACTGATGCTCGCAGGAATGCCGTATTTTTCCATTTCCCCGACTGCGATGTCGCGAAAACGACGGATGTACTCTCGTGCCTGGGTATCGAAAACACCTTCGGGGCCGACAGGCGAAGCGTCGTCTTTTTGTTTCTTTTTGCCGCTTTTTCCGCCGGGAATTGAACTGCCGTCGGGCCCGAAATCGAGCATGGTTTCGTCCTCCTGACTGACAAACTGCGTGCGAACCTCCCTCGTGACCATCGATGCGATCGGGCTTTCGGAGCCGAACAGGAGGTAGCCGACCACGGCGAGCAAACCGAGTTTGAAAGCTGCCTTTTTGCGAAAGGCGCCGAGGGTCAGCTGGTTTAGTCTGAAATGAAGGGCGATCCAGTTGCGCCGCAGCCGGAAGATCCATTGCCGGAAAATTTGATCGACGGGTTGCTGGCGGTGGCTGTGCCCTGCGTATTTGCCGGGCGCATTGCTGCGCCGGCGCTGATTGGCATTGTTTTGAGCGCCGCGATTGTCATGGCGGGGCGGCAACATTTCGTCGTCAGAAAACCATTTTGTCTTTCCCATAATCAGGCAGAATTTTGACAGGATTGAAAAAACCGGGGCGTTTTACTGATCACAAATGTAAAACAAAAAGTTTTTAAAAATAAAACATTTTGTTTTTTACATTTTTTTAACACGCTTTTTGAGTCGTTCAGGCATCCCTTGGGGCCAGGTCCGGCGTCCAGATTCAACTTGCTCTATTGTTCTGCTTTTCAAAAAAAGGACTGTTCCGGCAGCGTTTGCGCACTGGCATGCGTTTGACAACAGGTAATAACCCGCGCAGCCATTTTTTGTCAAAACCTGAACGACTTGTTAACTTTCCAACGGAAATCAACACATGGATTTCGCCCTCAATCTGGAACGCGCTGAAAAAGACTTCATCTCCGCCCTGGCCCGCCAGGAGCGATGGGCCCAGCAGCAGCTGTACGAACAACATTACAGCCGCATGATGGGGGTATGTCTGCGTTATGCCGGCTCGCGCGATGAGGCACTCGATCTTTTGCACGAGGGCTTCATCAAGGTCTTTCAAAACATTGGCCGTTACAAGCCGGGCACCTCGCTGACTGCCTGGATGCGGACCATTGTGGTGAATACCTGCATTGATTATTACCGCAAAACCATCCGACGCCGCACCGAAGACCTTACCGAGGCGCGTTACGTGCAGAACGACGTGCCTGACGTACTCAGCAACCTGACCGAACGCGAAATCCTCGATGCCGTTCAGGAGCTTTCACCGGCCTATCGCGCGGTATTCAACCTCTATGTCGTGGAAGGTTATTCGCACAAGGAAATTGCCGACGCGCTGGAGATTACTGAAAGTACCTCGAGAAGCAACCTCGTCAAGGCGCGAATCAAACTTCAGGAGTTTTTTGCGGCGAAACGTATGGAATTCGAGTTCCGCTCCGAAGACACCGAATAAAAACTATCGAAAATTGTTTTCCAAGATCAGTAAGAAGGCAGACGCCTCATGAAAGAGCAAGAATTCGACCAATTACTTAAAGATAAACTCGGCCAGCTGGAAGAGCCGTTCCAGCCTTCGGCCTGGGCCGCTTTCGAAAGCCGCCTGAATGCGAGCCTCGTTGAGGAGCAGCCGGCCGCCGTCGATGCGGTGGACAAGGCTGTTTTTCACAAGCTGGATCAGTTGGAAGCCCCCTATCAGCCGGCTCACTGGAACATGCTGTCGGAGCGCCTGATGGCGATTCGCAGGCTTCGCACGCGGCTCTGGCTGGCCAAATCGGCCGAAGCGGTGTTTCTGTTGCTGTTGATCGGCAATTTGTACCGCCACCTGTCGGTACCCCAGGGGCCTCTCCCGGCGCCCAAACCGCGGTTCAACGGCCCGGTGGCTGCCCTGGAAGAAAGCCGGCATTCGCGCAATGCCAGACATGGCGAAGCTGCCGCACCTCAACATTCGGCTGCTACTAACGAACATCCGACCATGGCGCTGGTGGGCGACTTCCTTCCCGGCGATTTGTTGCGGTCGGTACAATCAGTCGCCGAACAATCCGTGCCCGCACTTCCATCGCAGCCCGACGCAGCGCCGGCTTCGGTATCGAATCAGTTGCTGACGGCTTCGGTCGCTCCCCTGGCTTTCCTCAACAGCGTTCTGGCTCCTTTTAACTGGCAAAACACGGCGCATGAACTGCCTGCTGGCTCGCGCATTGCCGCTGTCAAACCGCACAAACAGCGTTTTTACTTCGCTTCCTATCTCGGCACAGACCAGAATCAGGTGTATGTGGACGGTCAGTCGCGTCAGTTCTCCGGCTTTAACAGTGGCCTGGCAGTGGGTTACCGGAAAGGAAAATGGGGCGTCGAGGCGGGCTTTTCCTACGCGCAAAAAAGCTACGAGCCTAAGAAAAAGGTGGAAATCTATGCCGGCAATATTACGTCCGGTTATCTCGGTTCCTACCTGTCCAGCGTCGATGCCGATTTGATCACCGTACCCGTGAAAGTAACCCGCCAGGTGGCCAAATTCGGTAAAACAAGCGTGCATGCCGTCGCTGGCGCCACGACCAATATTGCCGCCCGCAAAGCCTATCGCTATAAGACGGTCGAATACCCCGGCTCTTTGCCTTCGGGACAAGGCCCCAATACCGTAGGGTCGCAACCGCAACTCCGGCAAACCGGCAGCGGCGTGCTGGAAAATGGCAAGTTGAGCGACAATGTGTATGCGTCTGCCGACCTCGGACTGCGTATCGAACGCCCTGTGTCGAGCCGTTTCACGGTGTTTGTCGAACCTGTTTACCGCCAGTCGCTGTCGTCGTCGCAAGGGCTGGGCCCGCGCCCCGCGCGGATCAATACCTTGTCGGTGCAGGCCGGCGTGATGGCTGGTTTGTAAAAAAACAATCACCCGCATAAAGAAAAAGCGCAGTCCTTCGGAAAAGGGGCTGCGCTTTTTTTATGTCCGGGCGCCAACGCTACGAGTATGTTGAACGGGCTGTAACCGAAAAATTATATCTCCCTTATTCGCCTGGGCAGGACAAGTTTATTGATTCAATACCTCGGTTTTGATCCGGTCTATTTTGGTACGCTGTTCTTTGGGCAGGTTCGGATTGGCTGCAAGGAAGTCTTTGAAGTCGGCGGCGAAGATGTCGCCGAAGGTTTCCTCGCCATTGATCAAGGGCTTTTTGGCGTAGCTTTCGTACGACTTTTTTACCGCCGCAAATTCGGTTTCGTTGCCAGCCAGCAGGAGCTGGGCCAGCAGGATATTGGTCATGATACCTTCCTGTTCGCTGCTTCTGCCGGGTATTTCCCAGCCGGTTTTGGCGACGCTCAGGCCTTTGGCGTACTGACCGGTGAGGATGAGGTACCACGACTGGCTCCAGTATGCTTCGATCAGGTAGGTGCGGTAGTTTCTCGACGCGGTGTCGATCCGGACCAGGTCTTTCGAAACCATAATCTGGCGCTCCCGGATGTAGATCAGGTCGTTGTAGCGTTTGCTTTCGTTCAGTTCGATTCCCTTTCGGGCATACATGGAATAGTAGTCTTTCATGAGTGCCTGACCCCGGCGTTGCTCGGGACCCAGCCGGGTAAAAATCGAATCTGCTTTGTCAAAGGCCAGCGGATCGTCGTCAAGTCTTAGATAACTGGTGAGATAAAACCGGGCACATTCGGTCACCGTTTCCGGGTCGGTAGAGCTCAGGCATTCCCTGATGTCCGGATTGATGTTGTGTTCCAGCCGGAGGTTAAAATCCAGGGGGGCGATTTCCGCATCGTTTCGGTCGAGTTGCCCCAGCCGGTTGGGGATAAACGATGCGCCTGTGCGCTTTCCAAATACGACGATGGTATCATCGGAAGCAAAACTGGCGGATATGATCTGATCGTTGGGCAATTGTATCGACATCAGCACGTGGGTGGCGCTCATATCTTCCGAAGCGTCCCAGATGTGGGTATTCCCGCTGGCATCCGTGCTCAACAGGTACTTGCCGCCGGGTGAAAAACACAAACTGCGGATGGTATCCTGGCTTTCACACTTTTTGAGCAATTCGCCGCCCTGCACCTTCCAGAAGTTGATAGTGCCCTGGTCGTCGCCGGTGGCCAGCAATTGTTCGTCGGCATTGAACGCCGCCGATCTGATCGCCCACAGGTGGGGAAGGGTATCGGTAATCTTGTCTTTTTGCCAGTCCCACAGGTAGAGGGAGTTGTCGAGCCCGATATCGAACCGGGTAGAGGTAACGCCGACTGCCAGCAAGCGCCCGGATTTGGGCGAAAAGGTCAGGGTAGTAAGCGGACTTTTGAACTGTTTTTCACGCAGTGCCTTGTAGTGGCGGTCGAGTACCCTGATGTTGCCTCTGTTGTCGCCCGCGGCAAAGCGGGAGCTGTCGCCCTTGAACAAACAACTGATGGCCTGAATATTGCCCTGGAAAGTATAAATCAGCGTATCGACGACTTCTGATTTTCCGAATGTAAACCGGTAGAGTTTGCCTTTTTTGTTTTCGGTAACTCCGGCCAGCACGGTTCTGCCGTTGGGCGCATGCAGTGCGATGGCCGTTATGGGGCCTTTGACCGGGTGACTCAGCAGTTCGCGGTTGTTTTTGTTCCAGAATTTGACTGTCTGGTCGGCGCCGGCGGTGATAAAAAATGTTCTTTTCGCCGCCATGACACCGTACTGAATATCCCCTGTATGACCGCGATAAACTTTCAAGGTTTTCATCTCCTCGTCTAAAAGCCTAATGCGGCCGTCTTCTCCTGCGACGAGAATCTGGCCCTTGTTTTTGAGCCAGCGAACACAAGTGATCCTGCCGGGGAGGGCCTTTGCGTAGGATTTCTTTACCCATTCTTTGTTCATCAGGGCGAAAATTTTGACTTTCCCCACCCGTGTAGCCAGCGCAATACGATTGCCGTAAGAAGAAAAATCGCAGGCCATTACACTGACGTCGTCCGATGCCAGGTCGAACGACTGGACGCTGTGCCCTTTCAGCGTGAACAGCTGGGCGGCGCCATACGATCCGCAAACCAGCAGGGATTTATTATCGGGTGAAAAACGCAGGCAGTTGACGCTGTCGCGCAGGGTGATTGGTCGCGAATTGAGCGGTTTGGGTTTGTCCCAGGGATAAATTTTGACGTTCTCGTTGAGAAATCCGATGGCGATCATCAGGCCGTTGGGCGACCATGCCACCGATGATACGTCGCTGCGGTCGGTCAGGGTACTGACGAGCGTAGGGTTGTTGCTGCCATTGAGTTCCCAAACCTTGGCCAGCCCGTCGCGGCTGCCGGAAATGTAGTGTTTGCCGTCGGGCGAGAGGGCCAGGCAGGTCAGGGAAGAGCTGTGCTGGCCCCTGAAGGTGCTGATCAGCAAGCGGTCGCTGTCGAAAAGGTGGATGGTGCCGTTTCGCAGTCCGATCATGAAATAATTGCCGTCGAGCGACCAATCCACCGCCACCACCTCGTCTTCCGCCTGAAAAGTCCAAAGCACATCCTGGCTTTCGATATTCCAGATTTTGGCGGTGTGGTCTTTGCTGCCGGTCAGGCACAGTTCGTCGCCGGGGGCAACGGACAGGCTTGTTATTTCGGCAATATGCGGCGAGTTATCGTTGAAAACCGACCACGAGATCGGCCAGAACCGGAGGTCTAGATCGCCGGTCAGAACATGTTTCTTATCGGGAGGCCCCAATGCGATACCGTTGAATTCCGGCCCACACAGCAGCGTTTGCAACAAGGCGCCGTTGCGATCCCAGAGATAGACGTAGTGGTCGTTGCCGGCAGTGATGATTTTGTCGTCGTCGTCAAAAAAAGAAGCTGATCGAACCTCGCCGGTATGCCGCTCGAAAGTGCGGACGAGTGCTCCGGTTTCGGCGTCCCAGAGGATGGCGTTGTGGTCGGCGCCGCCGGATATAAGCAGGCGACTGTTTCTGGAAAACTGTACCGACAGCACCTTGTCGGTGTGCCCTCTCAGGTCGAAGTACTGATTTTGGTCGGTGCCCGGCCACACGCGAATCACGAAATTGCTCAGTGCGCAGGCGATTTTGCCATCAGACGAATAGGACATGCTCAGGATGTCGGCCGGCATATCGTCGAAAGTTTGGACGATGGTGCGCGAATTGGCAGTCGAACGAACGGTTACCTTGCGGCCCGAGGCGACCAACATCGCTTCATCACCCAGGTAGAAAGCCACTGCGCGCAAGTCGGAGACCGGCTCGTATTTTTTCTTGAGTTGCCAGGTGTTATTCACTTTTTGCCAGAGGAACAAGGAGCCGTCTTTTCCGCCACTGAGCAGTTTGTCTCCCTTGCTGGAAAAACTGAGGTACAGGATGTCGGTTTGTTTGGTCGAGCGCGAATTGTCGCTGACGTGGCTGCCCAGGGTAATCAGTTCGCGGGTTTTCAGGTTGTAAATCTTGATCTCGCCGGACTTTTGGCAGCCGATGGCTACGGTCTGATTGTCGCGCGCAGCGGCCAGCGAGCTGATGGTGCAGTCGCAATCCAGTTCATTACTGTAAAAGGTGAGGCCGGGGTCTTCGATCAGGTTTCGGCGAATGTCAACGGCAAATTTGGTCCGGTTATGGGTGACCTTGCAGGCTTCGTGCACCAGCCTGACCGCTTGAGTGGGGTCCTCTTTTGACAGGGTAATGGCGTCGCCTGCGATCTGGTAAGCCCACGAAATAACGAGGATACTGTCGAAGATGGACGCCGCATCGCGGGCAAGGGAATCAGCTTCCAGTTTAAATCGGGCATTGATATCCCGGCATTCTGCGGCGGTTTTAAAATAGCCGATCGCGTCTTTGTAATTATTGACGCTGATGGCGTATTTGCCCCTTTCAATGTACTTTTTATAGCAGCTTGTATCCGCATTCTGCTGGGCGGTCAGCGACTGGCCGGCGAGCAGCAGCAGGAAAAAAAAAGCCGGAAGGTAGATTCGCTTGAACATGGCAGGCAGCTGGTTTATTGCCTGGGGCAGGCTTTGTTGTGGATGGCGTTGCGTTTCAGCCTCAATTCATCCGTGGGTTTGATATTCAGTTTGTTCAGAATAGGGTCCACATAATTTGTTATCACGTTGCAGGCGTCGTCTTTGTCTTTGCCGTCGTTCAAAAATATTTCCGCTCTTCGCAATTCATTGTTGCACTGGTTGATCAGTTCACTGTTGAGGAAAGACAAACTTTGCCGGGGCTGGTCGTCGTAGTTGAGTGCGAGCGCTGCCTGGTATTTGTCGTAAGCTTCGAGGTATTTCTTGTTGTCGCGCAGCTGGTCGGCCTGGCGCATCAGTTCGGTGTATCGGCGTTCGTTTTCTGCGCCGGAGCGGCAGGTAATGATCAAACGGTCGAGGTAGGTGACATCCTGATTGGCAGTTGACATTTCCCTTGCCTGCAGGAAGTTCTCCAGGGCGTCCTGGAATTTTTTCTGCTCCATCAGCAGTTCGCCGCGCTTGAGCAGGTTGTTGAAGGTTACAATGCTCAATTTTTCGCGCAAGAGGTTGGCACTGTCGCGTTCGATGGCGGCCTGGCGGGCATTTGAATCGGCGGTAATACGCAATTGATTCGCTTTTTCTTCTGCGGCTTGCGCTTTCCGGCTTTGGTTATAGGCCTGATATGCAAAGATCAAGGCTGCCAGTGCCAGTGTGCCGACCACGAAAGCGATGCGCCTGAAAATCGTTCTTTCGCGCAGCAAACGCGCGCGTTCGGCTGCTTCTGCCGCGGCTTTGCGTTCTCCTTCCAGGCGTATGTGTTCGGCTTCTGCTTCGGCGATCAGGCGTTGTTTTTCGGCCTCGGCTTCGGCCAGCAGCCGTTGCCGTTCGATTTCGGCTTCTTCCGCTTCCTTGCGCCGGCGTTCGGCTTCTTCCGCTTCTTTTTTGATGCGCTCGGTTTCCTCGTCCCGTATCTTTTTGGCAGCGAGGATAGGGGCTACGAGGGCATCATGGCTGATTTCGTAGATCAGCTCGCCCGATCGTTCCTCTACCCGGAGCAGGTGCGATCGGACAAGGGCTTCCAGGGTGGTATCGGAGATGCCGGGATACAGTTTTTTGATTTGTTTGGCGTACAGACTGAGCCGCAGCTGATCCTGTTCGAAGATCATCCTGTTTTCGGTCATGTCCTGGGCCAGTTCCTGTTCGTTCGCCGGCAACGACTGTATGACCTCCCGGTAATAGTTCTTGGAGATGTCGCGCAAATCGCCCAGGTCTTCGGGCCGGATGATCTGCCCTTCTTCCCTGACGACCTTGTTCTCCGCGTATTGGCAAATAATCTGGAGTTGGGTGGTATCGACGCTGGCGTTTTCCTTCGCTTCGGTCAGGTACGACAGGATGGCGTCGAGGGTTTCATCGGCATATTCGAATTTGGGGGTGGTGAAGGGGCCGTCCTGCCGGGCCGGATTGACGATAGCCTGCCTGCCCTGTTTTATATTGAGCGGTAGCAGCCGGAAAAGGTTTTGGTTGAGCAGGATGTTGGGGTAAAACTGCGCCAGTTGTTTCAACAGGCCCAGGCGGTCGAACCGGATGCCGATCACGATTTTTAACGGCAGCGACTTCTCCATAAAGTCCATTTCTTCTGCCGAAAAGGAAGAACCGCCTTCGCTTTTGATGCGGGTGTAGAATTCCTTCCGGAATCCTTCGGGCATACGGTTGTCCAGCAATTCGCCAAACGCTCGTCCGAATGCTATGATGTCTTCGTTGGGGTAGGAAAAAAGTTCTTCGAACTGGTCGAATACGAGAATGTAGCCCGGTTTGCCCTGGTTTGGCCGGGCATTGTCCGCCTCTTCCTCGCCGGGGCTTCCGTTTGAAGAAGGGGCATTGCCGGCACGTGCAATGGCCAGTTCCTGCAGTTTGTTTTGCCGCCAGAGGACCGATTTGACCTGTTGCCAGAGGGTTTGTTGTTCGGGGTCGTTTTGCACGCTCGACATGAACACCGTTTCTTCTCCCAGGTCGCCCGGATTGCCGTCGGGCGGCAAGGTTTTCGCGGCCTGGCGCAATTGGGAGAGGATATTCTTGAGCGGATCGGCGGGGTTGTCTTTGTTGTAGCCGTAAAAACGGGGAAACAGGGCGGTAACGCCCTGATCGGTGAATTTCGGAATCACGCCCGCGTTGAGCAACGAACTTTTTCCCAACCCGGAATCGCCGTACAGAACAGTCAGGTCGTTGAGGTTGATCGTGCGGTACAGGTTCTCGATGTCTTGCTCCCGACCAAAGAAAATATGCTGCTGATCCCGCTGAAAAGGCTGGGACCCCGGATATCTTTTGATGGAACTGAGCGTCGGTTCAGACATGAAACGTTCGGTGTTTTAAGGGCGGTTTTCAGTTGTTGGGGCTGGCCGGGATAGTTTTTCGCAGGGCTTCGACCAGGTCGAGTATGGCTTTGCTCACATTGGCCAGTTCGGTATTCATTTCTCTGTAACTGATCAGATCGGACGCGAATGATTGTTTGGCCGACATGGCTCTGCGTTGCAAAAGCCACATGTTGGAGCGGTTGTTCTGATCGAGCGCGAGATGGTCGGCATTGCTCATCAGCAGCTGGAAAGCCTGTATGAGGTTGTCGTTGCCGATATATTCCACCACGCCGTCGAGGATGTTTTTCAGGGTTTCGGGCGCCAGTTTTTCCTTGTCAACACCGGGCTGCGGCTGCGGCGCCTGGTCGCTCATGGCCTCGCTGATTCTTTTCAACACGACATCGGTCTGATTTTCCACGACGATCAGGGTGGTCGAAAGCCTTTGTTCGGCTTCCGGGCGGAAGGTCGTGTCGAGTGTCAGGATGGACGTGCGGGAGGTGTCGATGCTGCCCTGCCGTTCGTTGAGTTTGCGTACGATGAGGGGCACATACCATTTGTTCAGGTCGAAGCCGAGCAGCATGAACATTTCGGCATCCTGAAAAATATGGTGCAAGGCGCCCGGAAGGCGGTCGCCGCTGCTGAGCAGATTAACGACGAAGCGAAAGAACGCTTCGTAGGTCACGATGAGCGTTTCATCGTTTTCGGCGGTGCCGAACAGGTTGTACACCACGCGGGTGTCGGGGTCGTCTTTGATGTCCGTTTCCTCCTGGCCTTTGTGGCTGTAGTAATGGAAATCCACCGTCATGCCCAGCGATTCGTAGGCTTTTTTGAGCATCAGATCGGGGGTGCAACAAATGACGGCGCGGAAAGGCAACTGGGCGATGGTTTTGTAAATGTCGCCGGGCTGCATATCGCTGTAGTAGGTGGCCAGCATGCCCTGCAGTTCAAAAACCTGCGACTGTTTGGCGTCTTTCAGGATGAACAGATTGTCGAACTCCTCGTCGAGGTTGTGAATGATGTCTTCGCGGTCGGCGAGCATCTCGCGAATGGTTTCGCTGGCTGTTTTACCCTGATCGGTTTCACCAAAGCGTGGCCCCAAAAACAACACGCATTTCTTACGCTTCAACCTGTTTTTGGCGCTGGTAATAAAACGGTCAATATTGAGGTACTCCATAAAGGCGGGTCGATTGCATCATTGGCAGGAAAAAGAGTGGTAAACCCTTCATAATTAGGCCTCAAAGACTTGGCAAAATTAATTTTATTTTGAAATACACCTAACCAAATTTTTGACGGCCCCGCCTTGGTAAAATAAAAAAGGGCTGCCTTCCCCTTTTGTCGAAAGGCAGCCCGGCGGTATCGGAGGGAAAATGTTATTCGCCGTAAATCGATTTCAGTTTTTCCTGCAAGGCTTCGCCGCGCAGGTTGCGCGCCACGATTCGCCCTTCCTTGTCCAGCAGCACCGTCTGCGGGATGGACGACACGCTGTAGATTTTGGCGTGTTCGCTGTTCCAGCCTTTGAGGTCGCTCATGTGCGACCAGACGAGGCCGTCGGCTTCAATCGCTTTCACCCAGGCGCCACGTTCGCGGTCGAGACTGACGCCGACGATGTTGAAGCCTTTGGGGTGATATTTCTCGTACATGGCCTTCACGTTGGGGTTTTCGCGGCGGCACGGACCGCACCAGCTGGCCCAGAAATCGATCAGCAGGTAGTTGCCGCGGAAGTTGGACAGCTGCACCATCTGGCTGTCGGGCGACATGCCGATAAGATCGGGGGCCGGCATGCCGGGCGTGAAAGCGCCGGCGCGTTTGAGTTCGTACTCGACGCGGTTGACCTCGCCGTAGCTCTGGTCTTTGTAGGCGTTGATGTATTGTTGGGTATAAGCCGGGTAAAACTGGCTTTGCGCGGTTTTAAAGCCTGATACCAGACCGCCCAGGGCCATTCGATAGCTCAGAGAGCCGGCGGGTATTTTGGCGAGCTGGGCGTCGGCGAGTTGTTTTATGTTGTCGCCGCCGTTGTCGTTGACGATCTTGGCAAAGGCTTCGAAGGCCGTGAACACATCGGGGCAATCGTCGTAACCGCGATCGGCAAGATTGGCATAACGGAAATATTCCCTGGTCAGAAACTGCTCCTGGCTGGTGTAGGCGTTGGGGTCTTTTTCCGCTTCGCGGTTGGGCGTCAGCATCAGTGAAGCAGAGCGCCAGAGCATGGGATTGGCTTTTTTAAGCGAGTCGAGGTATTGGGTTTTGGCTTTTTCCAGCTGTTGAAAACGGGTTTGCACCGTGGTCTGGAGTTGTTTGTTGTTTTCGCTGATGGCTTGCTGATAGGCGATGCGGTGGGTTTCGCCTTCGAGTTTGTAGGCATCGACGCGTTTGCGCATGTTTTCAAAAGCGCGGTTGGCCGGCGAGTTGAGGGTGCGGGCCTTGTCGAGATACTGGGCATTGGCCCAGAGCGTCACGTCCGGCTCATCGCCCAGAATGATGCGCGCGGCGCCGTTTTCAGAGAAACCTACGCCGTAGAAGTGTGGTTTGGCGTGCGGGATCGTGAACACAAAAGAACTGTCGGGGCGGCGTCCGGCGCGTTGCACGGGGCGCATGGCGAGGCCGGCATATTCGTAAAGGGTCATGCTGTCGGTATTGAGCGGCTGACCGATGATCTTGCACACCAGGGTGACGGGGCCCTGATTTTTGGCCGCCGGGGCTTTCGAAGCGGGCGTCTTGGCGGGTTTTTGCGCCAGGGCGAGGCCGGGGATCAGGACCAGGAAAAAGAGTAGTTTTTTCATGCTATTTATTTGAAACAAATGGAGGTCAACATGCTTTGAAAAAGCAGGCAAAAATAAGGAAAAAAAGCGCCGCTTGGTCCTTATTTGAGTTCCAGGGTATCGGGTCGGGTGTAATATTCGACGATCCCCGTCGCCGGCACGCCTGATGCGTCGCCTTTGACCATTTTTTTGCGCACCAGGTACAGCGACCAGCGGCCTGGCGAGAGTTCCGCCATTTTGATGGCCGGAAATACGATTTCCTGCTGCGCGGCGGTGTTGTAAATTTCCATGGGTTTGGTGGCGCCATTATCCAGGTTTTCCCACATCAAAACCAGTGTTTCGCCCGGTGTAAGCGCCTCGCCCTGCCAGCGCAGGGTGTCGGGCCGGTTGCGCAAAACCGGCGATGCGCCGAATCCGAAATCGGTCATGGGCAGGATCGGCAGGCCGAATTCGTGCTTTTTGCCGGCGCCGTCGGTCCAGCCGAAATGCGCGTTTTCGCCCGGGGCGCCATTGTGCTGATACCGGAAGCCGGCTCCCGAAACCGGCGGAGCGCTCATTTCCAAGCCCTCGAACAGGAGGCCTCCCGGCGGGGTGACCGGCATGGAGTCGGGGCCGAACAGGTTGGCTTCGGCAAAAAGCTGGGCGCGGTCTTCCACATAACGGACATAACAGCGGAAGCTGCGTTTTTCAGGCGGGGGAGGGGTGGTACAGGCGGCAAAACAGCAGGCCGCCAGGATCAAAAAAAAGCTGATTCTCATGGTATCGGAACAATATCTTTGCCGCACAACGGAGGGCAGTGAGTAATTTTGACAACATCCCGGTTGCTCCTGCAAAGGTCTGCACCTCGGCGCGAAATGCCAACTTCAAGGCTGGCGATTCACGAAACGACGGGTAGCATTCACCCCCCCCTGACATTCGTCCGCTCATTGCGCCGTTTTGTTATCCGAACACACCACTAATTTCGACCACATTGTTAGCATGAAAAGGGTGCTAATAACGGATGATTGCCATCCGGTTTTGAACGACGGACTTACGCGCCTGGGATTCGTCTGTGATTATCGGCCCGATATTACGCCGGAAGCCACACTGGCGACCATTGCGGATTACGAGGGACTGATTATCAACAGCAAAATCAACGTCAACCGTGCCTTCCTCGATGCCGCGCCCCGGCTGCGTTTTGTGGGCCGGCTCGGCTCGGGCATGGAGATTGTTGACCGCGCCGAAGCAGCGGCGCGCGGGGTAGCGGTCGTCAGCAGCCCGGAAGGCAATCGCAACGCAGTGGCCGAACAGGCGCTGGGGATGTTGCTGGCGCTCGCCAACAACCTCGTCCGCTCCGACCGCGAAGTGCGCAATATGGTTTGGCGCCGCGAGGCCAACCGGGGATTCGAACTCGCCGGCCGAACAATCGGCCTGATCGGGTTCGGCCACACGGGCAGCCAGTTGGCGCGCAAACTATCCGGCATGGAAATGACCGTGCTGGCCTATGACAAGTACAAGAGCGACTACACCGCCGGTTTTCCGTGGGTGCAGGAAGCAAGCCTGGAAACCATTCGGCAACAAGCCGATATCATCAGCCTGCACCTGCCCCTCACTGCGGAAACCAGGCACCTGATCGACGAGGCGTTCATCGCCGGGTGCCGAAAGGGATTTATCCTGATCAACACCTCCCGCGGGGCGTGCATCGATACCCGCGCGGTGGTGGCGGCGCTCGAAGACGGACGCATCGGCGGCGCCTGCCTCGATGTGTTTGAAAATGAGAAACCGCCGACCTTTTCCGAGGACGAAACAGCCCTGTACAAAAGGCTTTACGTACTCGATCAGGTGGTGCTCAGTCCGCATATCGCCGGGTGGACACAGGAGTCGAAACGGCGGCTGGCGGAAATTCTGCTGGAAAAAATTTCGATAATATTGGCAGAAAGGCTGGAAAATGAAGGCTAAATGGCCAGTTTGCTGCCATTCCCGAAATTTACATCCCAGCTTCCTAAACGGTTTGTTAACATTGCACCCTCTTATGCAAAAACGGCCCGGAAAAAGATCCGGTTAGCCAAAGGATTAATTACAGGTTTGTTGCTCAACCATTTTGAACGATTTTACGATACAATTGAAAATTTACCTCTGTTCTATGGTACGTTCATTTCTACTCACTATTGCGATGCTGATCGGTTTTGCCGGCGTTGCGCTTGCCCAGAACACGGTTCTGACCGGCAAGGTAACCGACGAAAAAGGCGAAGCCCTGATCGGGGCATCCATCAAAATCCTGAATGGCACGGATGTCGTGCGCGGCCAGGTCACGGACTACAACGGCGAGTTCCGTGTTCAGATCGACCCTGGCACGTACGATGTGGAGTTTACCTACACGGGGTACCAGACCTCGCGGGTCTCCGGCGTGCAGGTGCTCACCGGCCAGATCAACTTCCTCAACACCACCATGACCGAAGGTACGGTGCTGGCCGAGGCAGTGATCACGGCGTACAAGGTCCCGCTCATCGAGCAGGACAAAACCTCCGGCGGTCAGACGCTTACTTCGGAGCAGATTAAAAACCTGCCCACCCGTAGCGTCAACGCCATTGTCGCCACCACGGCCGGCACCACTTCCATCGACGGCGGCGCCATCAACATCAAGGGCTCGCGCTCGAACGCCACCAACTACTACATCGATGGTATCCGCGTGGCCGGCAGTCCCCCGCCCGTACAGGACATCGAACAGATCCAGGTGATCACTGGTGGTCTGGGCGCCGAGTACGGCGACGTGACCGGCGGTGTTATTTCCGTGGTGACCAAGGGTCCGGCCAGCCAGTTCAACGGCGCATTCGAGGTGGAAAACTCGTATGGCCTTGATCCCTACGGCTGGTTGCTCGGTACGGCCAATGTGAGCGGTCCGCTGCTTCGCAAACGCAATGCCGACGGCACCCGCGGCGAAACCCTGATCGGTTTCCGCCTTTCCGGCCAGTACCTGAGCCAGAAAGACGACGACCCGCCCGCCTTTGCCGTACACCACGCCAAAGACGAGGTGCTGGCGAATCTTTCGGCGCACCCGCTCCGCCGCGTCAACGGCAACGTCGTGTCGGCCGGCGAATACATCACCAAGGACAGTGTAGATACCTTTAAATACAACCCGTACGAAGATAACCAGCGTATCGACCTTACGGGTAAACTCGATTTCCGCCTGTCCAGCAATATCGACATCAGTATCACCGGTACCTATGCCGATACCAAAGACCAGTTTACCCCGACGGGCAGCGGCGGCTGGTCGAACGACAACTGGTTGTTGCTCAATTCGCAAAACAACCCGACTGCCTACGGCAGCCGCTATCGCGGTATCTTCCGTTTCCGCCACCGCCTCGGCAGCAGCGACAGCGGCCGCGATGCCAGCTCCGCCAACCGCGTGACGATCTCCAACGCCAGCTACCAGCTCCAGTTTGGTTTCGAACGCGGCGCGGGCCACTCCTCCGACGCGCGCCATGGCGAAAATCTATTCGATTACGGCTACGTCGGTACCTTCAACTACAACTACATCCCTGTTATCGGTTTCGAAAACAACGAATTCGTTCACATCGACTACCGCGAACAATTCACCGGCTACACGGCCGGCACGACCAATCCGGGCCTCGCTGCTTACAACGAGTTTGCCAACCCCGAAATCGTATCTTCCTTTATTGCTCAAAACGGCCGCTTCTCGGGTGTGTACAACAATATCTGGAGTAACATGCACTCCAATATCAATATGGTGTACAACAGCGTCAACCGCAACGAAAGCGACATCCTGACCATCACGGCCAACAGCGGCTTCGACCTCAAACTGGGCCGCTCGGGTACGCACAGCATCCAGTTCGGTCTGTTGAGCGAACAGCGCACCCAGCGCAACTGGACGGTTGCTCCTTACGGACTCTGGGACCTGATGACGCAAAATGCCAACAGCCACTTCAATGGCCTCGACACCACCCGTGTGATCGGCCAGATCGAAATTCCGGGCCTGGGCGCGTTCATCGACCAATATGCTCCGGCCACCAAGGACAACAACGACTACCTGTTCTACAAATCGATCCGCGAAAAACTGGGGCTCGAACTCTGGGATTACGTCAACCCGAACGGCCTGGCGCCTTCCGAGCTCGATCTTTCGATGTTCAGCGCACGCGAGCTGACCGACCAACGCCTCGTCAGCTACTACGGCTACGACTATCAGGGCAACAAACTGGCCAGCGGCGCGACGTTCAACGACTTCTTTACGCAACGCGACGCGACAACAGGCGTGCGCACCTTCCCGGTCGCCCCCCTCAACCCGTTGTACCAGGCTGCCTTTATCAAAGACAAGTTCACCTTCAACAAAATGATCTTTAGTCTGGGTCTGCGCGTAGAGCGTTTCGACCTGAACACCAAGGTCATGAAGGATCCCTACTCTTTGTATGAGATCGAAACGGCCGGCCAGTACCACTCCGCGCCCAACGCTACGCCCAAACCGGGCAACATCGGCGACGACTATAAAGTGTACGTCAACGGTATCAACGATTCCTCGGTGAAAGCCTACCGCAACGGCAATACCTGGTATTTCGCTGATGGTACCCAGGCCAACGACGGCAACCTCATCTTCGGCGGTGGCGTCGTGACGCCGCTGCTGCGCGATACCATCACGGGCGACGACATTCAAAACCCGAACTTCAACCCGAACACGGCTTTTGAAGACTACGAGCCGCAGGTCAGCTGGCTGCCGCGCCTCGCATTCTCGTTCCCCATTTCCGAAGACGCCAACTTCTTTGCCCACTACGACATTCTGGTGCAGCGCCCGCCCAGCAACTGGGAGGTGACGCCGCTCAACTACTTCTATTTCTACGTGCCCGGCCGTACGCCCGGCAACAACGCCAACCTGAAACCGGAACGCGTGGTGGACTACGAAGTAGGCTTCCAGCAACGCCTGAACCAGAACTCAGCCCTCAAATTCTCGGCTTACTACCGCGAACTGCGCGACATGATCCAGAGCCGTACGATTCTGTACGTGCCCGTCATCGGCCGCTACGAAACCTATGGCAACGAAGACTTCGGTACGGTCAAGGGCTTTACCGTTCAGTACGACCTGCGCCGCATCCAGAACACCGAACTTCGTCTGGCTTACACCCTTCAGTTTGCCGACGGTACAGGTTCGGATGCCAACTCGCAGCGCGGTCTGACGACCCGTGGCAACATCCGTACCCTGTTCCCGCTGAGCTACGACGAACGCCACAACATCGCAGCCATCATCGACTACCGCTTCGACAGCGGTAAAAAATACAACGGTCCGCGCATCGGCGGCAGTGACATTCTGGCCGACTTTGGCATCAACCTTCAGGTGAACGCCGCTTCGGGTCGTCCGTACACAGCCAACATCCGCCCGGCCCGTTTTGGCTCGCAAGGCGCCGCCGGCGCCATCAACGGTAGCCGCCTGCCCTGGCGCTTCAACGTTGACATGCGTATCGACAAGTCGTTCAACCTGTCAGCCGCCGGCAAACGCGATCTGAGCCTCAACGTTTACCTCCGCGTTTCGAACCTGCTCGACCGCCGCAACGTGGTAGGCGTGTACCGCTACACGGGTTCGCCCACCGACGACGGTTACCTGGCTTCCGCCGAAGGTCAAACCATCGTTCAAAGTATCGCTGACCAGGGTCGCAACCTCGCGGCTTACCTCGACTCGTACTCCTGGGCCCTGCTCAACCCCGGTAACTTCACCCAGCCGCGCCGTATTTATATCGGTGCTGCCTTCCAATTCTGATCCCTGCCTGAAAACACCTGACTCTTTGGCAAACCCTTGTTTGTTTAAAGATGTTTTTTAAAAAATTTAAACATTGAAAATCATGCGTATTTACAGACTTTGCATAATGGTCTTGCTGGCCTTGGCAGCTGTGGACGCCTTCGCGCACTACAACCTGAACCGCAAAGCCGAAATTGGGGCAGCCCACAAGGCTAAACTGCGCGGGGTGTGCGCGGGTGCAAGCGACCAGATCGATATAGAGATCAACAACGTGCGCGCACGTCTGCTCGGCGCTGGCGACTGCTGGTGGAACTACGATGAAGGCCGCTATATCGTGCCGAAGGTAGATCCCGCCTCCGGCCAGCAGGAAGTTTCTTCCATCTTCGCCGGCTCTGTATGGCTGGGCGGCGTCGACCCGGGTCAAAACCTTAAACTGGCTTGCCAGGACTACCGCTACAACGGCGATGACGACTTCTGGCCCGGCCCGCTCGATCCCATCTTCGGTACCACCGACGAGGCAACCTGCGCCAACTGGAACCGCCACTTCCGCGTAACCGGCGAAGACATTCGCCAACACCTGAAAAACCTGGCCAACGGAAACCTTAGCCCCGACGCCATCCCGCGGAACATCAAAGGCTGGCCCGCCAAAGGCAACGAATTCTTCTACAGTGTCTGGGGCTTCGACCTGCCCTACACCACCCAGGCGCTTGCCGGTTTTTACGACCGCGACGGCGATACCGACTACGAACCGCTCGATGGGGACTACCCGTCCATTGAAATCCGTGGTTGCGACCCGGACCGCTATCCCGACGAAATGATCTTCTGGATCTACAACGACGAAGGCGGCGGCGCCCCGCACGCGGTGACCAAAGGCAGCACCATCCAGATGGAGGTGCAGGTACAGGCTTTTGCCTACCGTACGGCCGACGAGCTCAACGACATGACCTTCCAGCGCTACAAACTGATCAACCGCGCTACCGAACGTATCGACTCCACGTTCTTTGCCATGTGGGTCGATGCCGACCTTGGTTGCACCTCCGACGACTTCATCGGTTGTGATACCGCGCTGAGCCTCATGTACACCTACAACCAGGATGCTACCGACGGCGACCCGGGCTGCTCCTGCCCCGAGGGCTCGCCGGCGACCTATTGCAACGACGTGCCGATCCTCGGCGTCGACTACTTCCGCGGCCCGCTCCGCCCGGTCACCCTGCCTGACGGTCGCGATACCTCGGTTGAAATCGGGATGTCTTCGTTTATGTACTACAACAACCCGAGCATCGGTAACCCGCTGCCCGGCACCGGCGACCCCGACCAGCCCGCCGAATACTACAACTACCTGACCGGCCACTGGCGCGACGGTACCCCGCTGACCTACGGCGGCAATGGTTACCAGTCGGGCGGCTCCATTATCAAATACGCATTCCCCGACCCGCCCAACGACCAGAACGGCTGGTCGATGTGTACGGCCAACCTGCCCAAAGGCGACCGCCGTACGCTGCAGGCTTCGGGTCCGTTCACGCTGTTGCCCGGCGCTAAAAACGAGCTGATTATCGGTGTGCCCTGGGTGCCGGATGTCGAATATCCCTGCCCCGATCTCGAACAGATCTTCCGCGCCGACAAACTGGCTCAAGGCCTTTTCGACAACTGCTTCGACCTGCTCGACGGCCCCGACGCCCCCAATGTGGACTGGGTTGAAATGAACCAGGAAGTTGTGGCAGTGCTGACCAACGTAGAGCCGTTCAACAACGTGAAAGAAGCGTATTCCGAGCAAGACTTCCTTGCCCCCGAATACTACCGCACCAACACCGATCCGAAAATTCGCGACTCGGCCAACTACAAGTTTGAAGGCTATATTATCTATCAACTGGCCAACCCGAACGTATCGGCTGCCGACTATGACGACCCCACTCTGGCGCGTATCGTGTATCAGGTGGACAAGAAAAACAACGTCAGCAAACTGTTCAACTGGATTGAAGTACAGGATCCTTTCGATCTGAGCAAGCGGGTGTATTACCCCGAGATCCAGGTTGATGGCGGCGACAATGGCGTGCGTCACACCTTCTCGATCAAGGATGACCAGTTTGCCACCGGCAACGACAAACGACTGATCAACCACAAGAAATATTACTACTCGGTTGTGGCGTATGCCTACAACAATTTCGGCAATTTCAATCCGCTGGTTCGCCCGGTCACCGGTCAACAGCGCCCCTACCTTGCCGGTCGTGGCAATATTCAGATCTACACCGTGATTCCCCGCCCGATCGTCGATGTGGCGCTCAATGCTTCCTATGGCGACGGCGTAGCCATCACACGTCTCGAAGGCGCCGGCAACAACGGTACTTTCCTCGATCTGGACGATGCCTCGCGCGACAAAATTTTCAACAACACCGACAGTACCCTGTCTTACAAGCAGGGCGCAGGCCCGATCACCGTTACGATCTTCAATCCGTTTGAAGTGAAAGACGGCCAATACGAAGTAGTATTGAGCGACGGCAACGATACCGATACCAAACTGCAGGACACTGCTCGCTGGCAGCTTCGCCGCTTGCCCGACGGCGCCGTACTGCTTTCCGAACGCTCGATCAGCGAACTCAACGAACAGTTGATCGCCGAATATGGCTTCTCCGTGACGATCGCCCAGCGCGCCGAGCCGGGCATGTACGGCGCCTATTCCAGCACCGGCCGTCTTGGTGAGGCGCCGCCGTATGTCGATTCGCGCAACGGCGCTATCGGTGGCGAAATTGAATGGCAGGATCCCGATCAGCAGTGGCTGCAGGGTATCCCCGATGCGACCAGCGGCCCGACCAACTTCGTAAAAACGGGCTTCCTCGAAAAAGATGCCGAAATGGACCCCGAGCAGGCGCTCAGCACCATCGGCAACGGCTGGTTTGTGCCCTACGTGCTTTGTGACTGGGTTCTGCCTGCACTTGCAACGCCCGACAATGGCGACCGCCTGATTACGCCGGCATGGACGGAAAAAGTCGCCGGCTCGCAGGGCAACGTGAATGGCTCGGCCGTCGGTACGAAGTCCTTCCCGATCAAGCCGAACGGCCAGGTCGATGTGGCCAGCCGCTTCTACAAGTTGTGGCAATTGCCCAACGTCGATATCGTCATCACCAGCGACAAATCCAAATGGAGCCGTTGCCTGGTGGCCGAAGGCGCAGGCTACTACTATACAGGTGCAGAATTTGCATCGATTCAGGATCCGACCCTCGTACCGGAAAGCCCGGCTAACAAGAAGCGTATCATGTTCGACGCGCGCTATGCTCCCTCGGTCGGTAAATACGACAACGATGGCGACGGCCTGGCCGATCCCGACGGCGAAGTTGAACCCGCTACCCTCTCCAGCGGCGCCGCCAACCCGCTGGCCGGCCAGCCGCTCCGCGGTATGGGCTGGTTCCCGGGTTATGCCGTCGATGTGCAGACCGGCCAGCGCCTCAATATCTTCTTCACTGAAAACTCCTGCTACAGCAGCGCTATCGATCCGCGTCTTACGGGCCGCGACATGATGTGGAACCCGACGGATCAGACCTTGCTCAACGAGAATTTGTTTGTCAGTGATATTCCCAACCTCCTGCTCGGCGGTCAGCACTGGGTCTATGTAATGAATACGCCTTACGACGGCTGCGCCGCACTGCGCGAGAAGTTCACACCCGAACTTTCCCAGGCCACGGCCAAGTCACAGCAGGTGCGCTTCATCTCCTGGGCTGGTATGCTCCAGCTGGCGCAAGGTTTCCAGATGAACCCGCTGGGCAATGGCGAAAAAGGCCTGATCCCGTACGAAACCCGGATCAAACTCCGCGTTGACGATCCGTTCCAGACCTGGTACAACGACAGCGACAACGGCCGCAAATCCGGTACACCGCGCTACCAGTTTACCATCCAGGGCCGCGAACGCTCCGCGCTCAGCAGCCTGCAGGTTGAAAACGCACTCGATTCGATCAAAGTGGTGCCCAACCCCTACTACGGCTTCTCGCAGTACGAGGTTTCGCAGTTCAGCAACGTGGTGAAAATCACCAACCTGCCTGCCAAATGCACGGTCACCATTTACTCGCTCGATGGCAAGTTTATCCGCCAGTACACCCGCGCTGAGCAATATGCACCGTATTCACAGATCGCACCCGACCTCGAGTGGGATTTGAAAAACAGCCAGGGCATCCCCGTGGCCAGCGGTGTGTACCTCATACATATCAATGCGGAAGGATTGGGCGAACGAACCATCAAGTGGTTCGGTATAGGCCGACAGTTTGATCCATCCGGACTTTAAAAAATGAAGAACGGAGGATGGTGAATACCGGAAAGTTATTGTCCGGTATTCATCGCCCTCCCGTTCTTCATTCCTCTTCATCCTTTATTCAAAAAGAAGATTATGAAACTTAAATACTTCTTCCTTTTGCCAACGTGCATCCTGATGCTGGGTGGAGTTGCTATTGCCGGCAACCCCGATCGCCAGGGGGAAGAGGGCGGCAAGCAGCTGTTGCTCAATCCGTGGGCACGCAGCGCGGGTTTGCACTCTTTGAATACTTCCAATATTACGGGAGCCGACGCTATGTACCTGAACGTCGCCGGCCTTGCCCGTATCAACAAGACCCAGTTGCAGCTGGGCCATACGATTTACCTGCAGGGCGCCGATATGAACATCAATGCCCTGGGTTTTGCCCAGCGTGTGGGTAAAGGCGGCGGCACGTTCGGCGTCAGCCTGATGGCTGTCGATCTCGGCGATCTCGAGCTCACGACCGAAGGCACGCCGGAAGGCACGGGCGGTACGTTCAGCCCCTCGCTGTTCAACCTCGGTATTTCCTACGCTCACATGTTCACCAACCGCGTTTCGGTGGGCATTACGGCCAAGTTTGTCAACGAGTCGATCACCAACGCCGGCGCCCGCGCCATTGCGCTCGATGCCGGTGTACAGTACGTGACCGGTCCGAAAGACAATTTCAAATTCGGCATTTCGCTGCGCAACGTAGGTTCGAAAATGCGTTTCACGGGTGAAGGCCTTTCCACGGCGCTCGATGGCGCAAGCGAGACCTTTACGTACCCGATCACCTACTACCAGCGTTCGGCGGCCTACGAATTGCCCTCGCAGCTGAACATCGGCGCTTCCTACGACTGGCTTTTTGCCGGCAAGAGCCGCCTGACTATGCTGGCCAACTTTACCTCCAATGCTTTCTCCCGCGACCAGGTGGGTGGCGGCCTTGAGTTTGCTCTTGGTCAGAATTTCGCGCTTCGCGCAGCTTACAAAACCGAGTTCGACCCGAATTCGGTGGAAGCTTCGATCGACAACGGCCTGTCGGCAGGTCTGACGGTGTCGCTGCCACTCAAGAAAGGCTCCGATTCGCGCCTCTCGCTGGACTACGCTTTCCGCGCTACCGACGTGTATCAGGGTACGCACAACTTCGGTCTGCGTATCGACCTGTAAGCCTCGAAGCGTTAAAAAGTGCGGTAAAAAAACTTTCCGCATTGTTTCGAATGCCGTATCTTTGCGGCAACAATTTTACACAGGAACGTTTCTATCTGCCCGATAGGAACGTTTCTGTTTTTTTCTGTATATGGGTACGCGAGGTTTACCGAACTCCCGGGGTTCAGTAAGCCTTTTTTCACCGATACCCGCACAATAACAACCACACTCCCTTTCCAAAACGCATACGCCATGGCAAATTACACGTATTTGACCCAGAACGGATATGACAGACTCAAGGCCGAACTAGAAGAACTGAAAACGACCGGCCGGCAGGAAGCGGCCCGCGCCATCGCCGAAGCCCGCGCGCAAGGCGACCTTTCGGAAAATGCCGAATATGACGCCGCCAAGGACGCGCAGGGTATGCTCGAACTCAAGATAAGCGAAATTGAAACCGTACTTGCCAATGCACGGGTGATCGATGAAACCCAGCTCGATACCTCGAAAGTGGCGATCATGTCCAATGTCACCATCAAAAACCTCAAGACGGGCAAGGAAATGACCTATAAACTGGTGTCGGAAACTGAAGCCGATCCCAAGCAAATGCGTATTTCGGTCACCTCGCCCATCGGCCAGGGCCTGCTGGGCAAAACCCGCGGCGAATCGGTCAAAATTCAGACCCCCGGCGGCGTCCTCGAATTTGAAGTCGTGGAAATCGCCATCTGATCCAGTTCTTGTCTTTCACCCTGCATCCAGCACCAGCCATGCCCACGATCTTTTCCCGAATCGTCGCCGGAGAAATCCCTTGCTACAAAGTAGCAGAAACGGCTGATTATCTTGCTTTTCTGGATATCCGCCCTTCTGCGAAGGGGCATACGCTCTGCATCCCGAAACGCGAAACGGATTACATCTTCGACATCCCCGACGAGGAGCTGGCCGGCCTGATGGTGTTTGCCAAACGCGTTGCCCGCGCCGTTGAAAAGGTCGTACCGTGCAAACGCGTCGGCGTGGCCGTTATCGGCCTCGAAGTGCCGCACGCGCATGTGCACCTGGTGCCGCTCAATCAATTGTCGGACCTTACGTTTGGCCGCGAACCATATCCAATGACTGCCGAAGAGTTCCAGACGCTGGCCGCGCAAATCGCCGCCCAACTGTAAAGCCCCTTTTGCAGCGCTTTTGTATTTTTCAGCCCCGCCGGTATTGCCCCCGGCGGGGCTGACTGTTGATAAAACTATCCTTTTTCGGAACCCTGCTCGCGGCGATTTTGCTGGCCGTTTGCAATGCGTACCCGCCCTCAGCCCCCGCGGCTGCCGGCGCGGCCGCCCCCCTGCGCGAAAAAATTTGCGGCCTCACGTTTGTCGCGCCTCCCGAACCCTTCCCAGCCGATCCCATGCCTGCCGTAACCGGCGTGGGCGCCAACTGGATCGCGGTGGTGCCCTATGCTTTTACCCGGCCCGGACAGCCGGCGGTTCATTTTGCCGAACAAAACAAGTGGCAATGGTGGGGTGAAAGCCCGGAAGGTGTCAGGCAGACCATCCGAATGGCGCATGCCGCAGGGTTGAAAGTCATGTTGAAACCGCAAGTTTTCGTTCCCGGCGGCTGGACCGGCGCACTCGATTTCAGCACCGATGAAGCGTGGACGGCCTGGGAAACAGACTACGAACGTTTTCTGACTTTTTACGCCCGCCTGGCTGCCGAAGAACGACCCGACATGCTTTGCATCGGTACGGAATTCAACAACGCCATTCAGAAAAGGCCGGAATTCTGGCTCCGCCTCATCGGAAAAATACGAGCCGAATACCCCGGCCGCCTGACGTACTCGGCCAACTGGGATGACTGGTCGAGGGTGCCGTTTTGGTCGGAACTCGATTTTATCGGCCTTGGCGGATATTTCCCTCTCGTGCAACAGACCACCCCTTCGGTGGACGCGCTCCAGAACGCCTGGCAGCCGATTGTCGATCAATTGCGGGCCTTTTCAAAAGCCCAGGGCAAACCTGTTTTGTTCACCGAATTCGGCTATCTGAGCGTCGACAGCTGCGGCTGGCGCAACTGGGAACTGGAACGCGGCATCGAACAGCGCATTATCAACGAACCGGCGCAGGCCAATTGTTATGAGGCCCTCTTTTCCACTTTTTGCCGGGAAGACTGGTGGGCCGGCGGTTTTTTGTGGAAATGGTTTCCCAATATGCGCGGGCATGAAGGCTACCCGGAGCGCGATTATACCCCGCAGGGAAAAGCCGCCGAGGCGGTGCTGCGCAAATGGTACACCGAGGAATAATTTTTCCCGTATTATTTTCTAACCATCTCCGGCAACCCTTCGTCTTTGGGTTATCAACAGTGTTTCCGGCCGGACCACATTGCCCTGTGCGCTATTAACAAACCTGTTCAGCTATCCTTTTTTGACCCTTATGAAAAATTACATCTTCCGCTTCCTGCCGCTTGCCGCCTTCCTGTTGTGCGCCGCCAAGGCCTTCGGGCAAACCCCGCTGGACGCCGTGTACCTCAAATCCGGTGAATCGTTCGAAGGGTTGATCATCGAACAGCGGCCGGGCGACTCTATTCAACTCTGGCGGCTTTCCCAAAACGATACGCTGGCCTTTGCCATGGAAGACATCGAGCGCATTACGCGAACGATACTGCCGCCCGAACAACCCGTGCTGCTGGTCGAACAACCGCTCCGTTTGTATCGCACAAAGCCCAATTACGTGTTTGCCAGCGCCTCTGCCGGGGGCGGCGACTATCCTTTTCTCGGCGGAGGACTGACGCTGACCCATCGGCTGGCCCGTTATGAAAAAGCCTCCGTGGGACTGAGCGTGCATTACATCGGCAATAAAGAACACGGATATGAGACCAACAGGGTCGATTTTGTAAAAATCATCCCGCTGATGCTCGACCTGCGGCATGAATTCAGCCGAACGCGCGACAACCGGTTTTCGACGCATGTGTTTGCAGACGCCGGGTATGCCTTCAACTTCACGGCAAACTCGAGCAACGAATATGGCGAGTACGAATACGGCAACGGCTGGATCGTACATCCGGGTATCAGTTTTCAGTTTGCCCTGCTCAGCGATTTCGGCTTTTTTGCCGAGATCGGCTGGGTGCACCACACGAGCCGGCGTACGTGGCTGCCACCAGTCGAGCGCACCGACGTAAAAGCCTGGAACACCATCCTCTTCCGCGGAGGCGTCTTTTTCTGAATCGGTAAGTAATGTCATGCATCCAGTTTCAGCACATATTTTCGAAGGCTGCCGAAGGCAGGATAGAACTGCGCAGGAGCAGTTTTACCGGCACTATTACGCCCCGGTCATGCGGATTTGCCTGCGCTACGCAAGCTCCCGCGACGATGCCGCCGATATCCTGAACAAGGCGTTTTTCAACATTTTTACGCATCTCGACCAGTTCCGCGCAGAAGGGGACCTGTTTGCCTGGATGAAACGGATCGTGATCAATGCAGCCATCGATTTTGTGCGTTCGAGGCGCCGCCTGGGTTTTCACGACCCTGTGGAGGCGGCTGCCGAACTGCCCGGCGCCAGCGGACCCGATCTGCACATCCACTACGACGATCTGCTCAGGTACCTGCACAGTTTGCCCGAAACATCGGGTGCGGTGTTCAATTTGTTTGTCATCGAGGGCTTCTCCCATCGCGAGATCGGCGCCATGCTGGGCATCAGCGAGGGCAATTCCAAATGGCACCTGCACCAGGCCCGACAGATTTTACAACAAAAACTGCAGACACGCGAACAACTATGAAACCGGATCAGTCCAACAACAGTACGTTCGAGGCTCTCGACAATTATTTCAAAAAAGGCGCCGACCGGGTGCCGGTAGATTTCGACCCGGCTCACTGGGAACATTTATCGGCCATGCTCGACAAGGTGAAAACGCCGCTTCAGCCTTCTGCACCGCCGCGCGGCAGCGGCAGATGGCTGCTTCCGGTTTTGCTTGTCGCGGCGCTGGCTACTGCTTTTGTCGCGGGCGGCTACATAGCGCTGGCGACTGTACGGCCTGATGAAAAAGCCCTTCCCGATGCCGGCGTTACGTTGCAAAGGGAAACAGCGCAACCTGCGGCGCCTGCCGACCTGCCTGCCGCGCCTGAAAGCGCCGCGGCGGATCGCCCTGTCAAAAACCGGGCCGCTCCGACCCCTTCGGCGCCCGGCTCGGGGCCGTTGCCTGCGGCGCAACCTGCACAGGAGCCGGTTGTTGTTCCTAATACAAGCATGCCTTCCGACACGGCGGCCACCCTTCGCGCTTCGGAGCCGGCAGCAGCGCCATCTGCTGCGCCGGCTCCGAAGGCGAAGAAGAAAAAAAACCTGTTCTGGTAAGGGTTAATCAATAACCCAGGAGTTTTTTCAATTGCTCTTTCATGCGCTCTGCCGGGAAGAAATTCTGCTCCAGCGGAATGGCAAAGGGTACTGGTGTATCGAGGCTGGCGGCGCGCATGACGGGAGCGTCTAGGTGTTCGAACAGGTGTTCGGAGATCCAGGCAGCAATTTCGCCCCCGATGCCTCCGAACAGGGTGTCTTCATGTAAAATAAGCACCCTGTTGGTCTTTTTCACCGAACGGGTGATCGCTTCGTAATCGAGCGGCACCAGGCTGCGCAGGTCGATAATGTCGGCCCGGATGCCCATTTCGCCGGCTACCTGCACGGCCCAGCGCACCCCCATGCCATAGGTGATGATACTGACCTCGTCGCCTTCCTGCACCTGCCGGGCTTTCCCGATTTCCACGGTGTAAAAATCATCGGGTACGAGGCCGCTTTCGCTGCGGTAGAGGGCCTTGTGTTCGAAAAACAGCACGGGGTTGGGGTCTTCAAATGCCGCGAGCAACAGGCCTTTGGCGTCGTAAGGTGTGCTGGGAAACACGACTTTGAGGCCCGGAACATGGGTAAACCACGCTTCGTTCGATTGTGAGTGGAAGGGGCCTGCGCCTGTGCCGCCACCCGTCGGCATACGGATGACCACATCGGCCGTCTGGCCCCAGCGCCAGTGCAGTTTGGCCAGGTTGTTGACGATCTGATTGAAGCCGCAGGTGACGAAATCGGCAAACTGCATTTCCACCATGCTTTTTATGCCTTTGAGGCTTAGCCCCAGGCTGATACCGACAATCGCCGATTCGCAAAGCGGGGTATTGCGCACGCGGTTTTTGCCAAATTCCTCGACGAAGCCCTGGGTGATTTTGAACACACCGCCGTACTCGGCAATGTCCTGACCCATGAGCACCAGCTCGGGGTGGCGTTGCATGGCAGTGCGCAGGCCGCCGGAGATCGCGTCGATAAAGCGCAGTTCGCTGCCGGTTTCCCGGTTTTCATGGCGCGTTGCACCAGGCGCCGGGGCGTACACGTCGGCCAGTTCTTCGGCCGTGTCAGGTACGGGTTCCGGTTCGTTGAACATGACTTCGACGGCATCCTGAATGGTTTTTTTGTAGGATTTCCGGAAGTTTTCACTTGCTTTTTCATCCAGAATGCCCTCTTTGACCAGCCAGCGCTCGTAGTTGTCGATGGGGTCTTTGGCTGCCCATTCGTCCATCAGCGCCTGCGGGACGTACTTCGTGCCACTGGCTTCTTCGTGGCCGCGCATACGGAAAGTCATACATTCGAGCAGGAAGGGCTCCGGATTTTGGCGCAGTTCGGCGGCTACTTTTTTGATGGTGGAATAGACTTCCAGGATGTTGTTGCCATCGATCCGGGCGCCGCGCATGCCATAGCCGGCCGCGCGATCGAGCAGGTCTTTGCAGGCATATTGTTCGTTGGTGGTGGTGCTGAGGCCGTAGCCGTTGTTTTCGATGACGAAAATGACGGGCAGTTTCCACACCGACGCGACGTTGAGCGCTTCGTGGAATTCGCCCTGGCTGGTGGCGCCTTCGCCGGTGAATGCAAGGGAAACCTTGCCTTCATGGCGCAGTTTGTGGGCCAGTGCCACGCCAGCGGCCAGCGAGAGCTGGGGGCCGAGGTGCGAGATCATACCCACGATACCGTGCTCCATGGCGCCGAAGTGGAAAGAGCGGTCGCGGCCTTTGGTGTACCCCAGGCGTTTGCCTTGCCACTGGCAAAAAAGGCGGTCGAGCGGCATGTCGCGGGCTGTAAATACCCCCAGATTGCGGTGCATGGTAAAAATCAGTTCGTCCTGTTCAAGTGCGCAGGCCGCGCCCACGGCGATGGCTTCCTGCCCGATGCCGCTGAACCATTTGGAAATACGGCCCTGGCGGAGCAGGTTGAGCATTTTTTCCTCGATGAGCCGGGGGCGCAGGAGTTGTTCGTGCAGCAAAAGCAGGGTGTCGCGGTCGAACCCTTTTTTGGAATATTTGATCAATGGTTTGGCGGACATATGTGGTGTGGGTGCTTGGATTCGAGGATGTGAAGGCTGGAGGGGCCGGATAAGCGTTTGGGCATGCAGCCGTGTCTTTTGAGTGCGCAAAGGTCATGCTTTCCCGGCAAATGACCGGGGAGACATTTTCATAAAAATGCTATTTTTAACCGCTTTTTGCTCAATTTTTCAAATCCCGTTTCCGATGGTTAAATATCTACTTTTAGTCTTGCTCTTCTTGCTGCCTTTGTCTGGACAGGCGCAATGGACCCGCACCGATGGTTTGCCCGGCGGGTCGCCGACCGGGTTTTCTGCAATGGGCGATACAATTATTGCCAGTTCCGGGGGCGATATATATTTTTCAACCGACGAAGGTCAACATTGGACGCTTTTGCCATCGCCGCCGGGCCTGCTGATATACGATTTTTACACCAGCGGCCCTAATATTTTCCTCCGGGCTTACCCAACGCCGGAAAAACGCATTGCCCACTCGACGGATTTTGGCCAAAGCTGGACTATTTTTTCCTATCCCGATTCTATATCGTCCAGCACATTTGTTGCAATAGGCAATTATTTGTACGCCTATAATCTGAATGGCATATTCAGAACGAATAACAACGGCGCCAGCTGGGAAACCGTAACTTCAGAACAGGTCGCCTTTCTTGCCCAAAATGATAACGGACGCTTAATCGGGTGCCATCAAAATTATCTGCTTCAATCTCTGGACCAGGGATTCACCTGGGACACGCTGTATCAATACGCCATCAGCCCCGCCGGGCTGCTGGTACATGAAAACTGGATATATATTTTTGGAGAATATTCGGCTCAGGGCTGCCTGGTATCCGATGACTACGGCCAAACGTGGAATCAATATATCGGGACTTCTTTTGGCCAGACTTATTCGTTTCTATGGCATAACGGCGTTGTTTTGGCATTAAAGGGTAATAAGATGCTGCGTTCTTCGGATAATGGCCAAAGCTGGAATCAATACTTGCTCGATTATTTGCCGGGCGTACCGGCATTCGCCGGTATTTCTGCCGGAAGCAGGGTCTTGATCGGCGGCGACAATGCCGGTGTCAACAGCAGCCCCGACGGCATCGTTTGGACCCCTTCCAACAATGGGTTTCATGCCAATGGAAGTAATCAGTTGCATCGAAACGAAGGGCAGTTGTTCGCAGCAGCACATGGCGGTGTTTATCAACTGGATGGCGGTTTGGACCACTGGTCGCTGCTCAACAACGTGCCGCTTCCTTTCGGGATGACCTGGTACGGGGTACGGGATTTTTATCAATCGGGCAACCAACTGGTTTTAAGCGATGGCATGACCCCCTGGTTTTCCAATGATAACGGGGCGAACTGGCAGCAATCGGACTTTTCTCTGGATGTGACTACTTCTTATCTTCCTTCCTTCTTCAAACTGGGCAACCAGTTGTTTCTGATATGGGGGGTGGCTGAAAACGGCGGGCCGATTTTTGTATCGGACGATGAGGGTGAGCACTTCACGCCGCTTATGTCATTATACAACCAGTTTAATGTCGTTACGAAGGCCTGCGCCATGGATGGCGGCAATATTTTTGTATTTGGTCATGATCAAAAGCTATACCGATCGTCAGATGCTGGCGTACACTGGAGTCTTCTTGCCGATTACGTGCCTGTTCAATGGATAGACCCCAACGGTGCATACGGCAATTACGTCGATTTGTTGGTTGCAGGGCATACGGTCATTATTTCCCTGGGAGTCTTAAAAAAAATGCTCGTATCCAGCAATTTCGGCGGCACCTGGGCACTTGTCGATTATAGTTCAAACGGGTACCCCTGGGGTGATTTTGGCCTGATGACCCTGAAAACAGTCGGGAACGATCTGGTTGCCGCCACCCAAAACGCCATCCTGCTGTCCACCGACGGCGGCCTGAACTGGACAAAATGGGACGATGGCCTTCCGGGATTTTGGTCAGCGACCCTCGAAATACATGACGGCTATCTTTGGGCCGGCCTAAAAGGCGGCGGCATCTGGAAACGCCCGCTCACCCTTCCAGGGGCTGTTCTGCTCGCAACGGGCGTCGTATTCAACGACCTGAATCTCAACGGTATGCAGGACGCCGGCGAACCGGGCCTGCCCGACATGATCGTACAATCGACGCTGGGCAATGCCTACACGATCACCAATGCCGACGGAAGCTACACCCTGACGAGCAATAATGCCGATGAAACAATCGAGGTGTCGCCGCCTGCCTTGTACTGGAACGCCAGTCCAGCCGAACAAACGGCCAGCCTCCCGGCCAGCGACCTGAACTTTGCCCTGTCCATCGATCCCTCTGCAAAAGACCTGTCCGTTTCACTGGTCAATGTCGCGCCCTATCAACCCGGCTATAACAACAAACTGACGCTCAATTGGCGCAACAAAGTGCCGCTCCCCGCTTCCAACGTATCGATCAGCCTGAGTTTTCCGCCCGATTTGCTCGACTACCTCTACGCCGACCCCTTGCCGGCGACCCAAACCGCCGGCACGCTGAGCTGGAACCTGGGCAACCTCGCTGCCGGCGCAAGCGGCACGATCACTGTGACGGTCAAGGTGCCCGAAGACGTGCCGCTCGATACCGTAATCTGTGCGACGGCGGCTATCGGACCGCAAGACGGCGACCTGATACCGTTCGACAACAACCGCCAGCTCTGCCGGCCGGTGGTGGGCTCCTGGGACCCAAACGACAAGCAGTCCGACCCTCCCGGCCACATCACCCCGGCCGAAATAGCCAACGGAAAGCCGGTGGTGTACACCATTCGTTTTCAAAACCTGGGCACGGCGCCTGCAGGCTTTATCCGCATCGCCGATACGCTCGATGCAGCATTCGAGCCGGGTTCATTTCAGTTTTTGGGTTCGTCGCACCCCTGCTCCTGGACCCTGCTGAATGAAGGCGCCCTGGAGTTCTATTTTCACAACATCCAGTTGCCGCCCGCCAGCGCCGACGAACCGGGTAGCCACGGCTACGTGCAATACGCCGTGCGTTCGCGCCCCGATCAGCCGCTGGGCGCCGTGCTGCGCAACACAGCCCATATTTTTTTCGATTACAATGCGCCGGTGACGACAAATACGACCCAGCTGGAAGTCAGCCTGACCAGCGCCGTCGGCGACCCGGCGCCGCTGGCATCGTTGGAGGTCTTTCCCAACCCCGCTCGCGAAACGGCGCAGGTCGGGCTGCCCGAATCCGGCGTATTGTCGGTAAACAGTAGCGACGGCCGGCTCGTGCTGAAGCAGGTGGCGACGGCCGGCCTTCACCGACTCGACCTAAGGGGTTGGCCGCCGGGCAAATATGTGCTGGTGCTGGAAAGCAAGGACAAGCGTTACGAAGGCGCGTTGCTCGTCAATTAATTGAGTTTGTCGCGGTCTTGGATAGAGATGTCGTGGCGGCTGAAAGCGATCAGGTTGGTTTTGCGCAACTCGTTGAGGACGGCCGTAACCGTTTGACGGCTGGCGCCGACGAGGTTGGCGATGTCTGCCTGGGTCAGTCCGTGCAAGGCGAGGCGTTCGTAGCCGGCTTGCGGATGCCGTGTGGCGGCATTTTCCTTGATAAAGTCCACGATACGCGCCCGCACGTCCTTGTTGACGAGGGCGTGTTGCTGCCGTTCGGCACGGCGCAGGCGTTCGCCGAAGAAGCGCAGGACCGCGCTGGTCAGTTCAAAATTCTGCCGCATGATCGCCTGAAAATCGGCGACATTGACCGAAAAATAATCGACGCTCTGATTGAGGGTTCGGGCAAATTCGCGCCGCCGGAATTCGCCGATCAGGCCGGATTCTCCAAACATCGTTCCCGGCAAGGCAATACCGCGCACCATGGCCCGTCCGTCGGGCAGGATAATGCCTGTCTTGACGGCGCCTTTGACCAGAAAAAAAAGGTGTTCGGCCGGGTCGTCGGCCAGATAGATCAGGGTGTTTTTGCGCACGGAGCGCCAGCGGGCAGCCGCGTCGAGCTGGCTGCGTTCGGCCGGGGTGAGCGAGCCGAGCAGGGGAAATTGCGGAATAAAACGAAGGAAGGAAGGAACGTTCATCAGTCTGGCATCAAATTGGAGATTAAACAGGTATGCAACGGGCGGTCCGGCTAAAATCGTGCCATCCTGTTATTCATACCGCCCTGAGGGCGCATTGGTCGTAACAAACGGAATAAATACATCCGCAAGGGTATCTTTACCTGATATAAAACTAATGACAACCCGGGTTTTATGCATTTGAGCAACCGACTGCTGGAACTGATTTTGACCCAGCGCTACCGCTGGGTGCAGCATCTGCTGTTCTGGCTGACCATGTACCTGCCGCACCTGCTGGCGCTGAGCGGCATCACAGGGACGCGTATGCCGCCCAAACTGCTGGTCGTGTACGTCACCGTGTTGGTCGTCGATACCGCTTTGGTGTATTTCAACCTTTACTTCCTGATTCCGCGCTTTTTTCTGCGTCGGCAGTACTGGCAGTATGCCCTTGGCACGGCCTTGCTGGTGCTGGCCAATGCCGTGCTGGGGTCTATGATGCTGAAACATGCCCTGTCGAACGGCGCTTCATGGCACCCCAACGTGCTCGCCGTGGTCGATAGTGCGGTGCTCACCTTCAACCTGTTGATGACGGCGGTGGCATTCAACATCATCAAACGTTTTTTGCGCAACCAGGCCCGGCTGAAAGAACTCGAAACCACGGGGCTGAAAACCGAACTGGCCTACCTGAAAAGCCAGATCAACCCCCATTTTTTATTCAATGCCCTCAACAACATTTACGTACGAAGCCGAACCAACCCGGCCGACGCATCGGAAAGTATTTTGCACCTGAGCGACCTGCTGCGCTATCAGTTGTACGATTGCGCGCAGGAAAGCGTGAACCTGGCCGATGAAATCGAATATTTGCAGAACTACCTGAAAATCGACAAGATGCGTAAAAACAAGTCCCAGATCGATTTCGAGGTCAAAGGCTCGCCTTCCGGCATCAAGGTAGCCCCCTTTCTGTTTTTGCCTTTTGTGGAAAATGCCCTGAAACACGGCCTCAACCTCGACAACGAAAACCGCATACACGTCTCGTTTGATATTCAGCCCGAAAACATTCTCTTCGAGGTGGAAAACGGCAAACCCGACCGGCCTGTACAACCCAACGGACAGGGCGGCATAGGACTGGCGAATATTGGCCGCCGACTCGATCTGCTTTATCCGGGGCGTTACCAGCTCGACATCGACGATCAGGAACGGGCTTACAAAGTCAGCCTCCACCTCCACCTCAATTGAGCCGCCGGCCAGCCCGAAAACAGTCGGCGAATTCGCACGTTTCCTATTTTTTTACCCAGACAAACTCATTTGCAACTGCCATGAAATGCATCATTATCGACGACGAACCGCTGGCCCGCCAGGGCATCCTGCTGAACGCACAGGAAGTTCATTTTCTGGAAGTAGCCGGCGAATTCAACAACGCCCTGGAAGCCAATAACTTCCTGAGTGCCAATGAAGTGGATCTGATGTTTCTCGATATCGAAATGCCCGGCGTCAACGGCCTCGAATTTCTGCGCAGCATCAAAAAACGCCCCCTGGTCATTCTTACCACCGCCTACCCGCAATACGCGCTCGAAAGCTACGAACTCGACGCGGTTGACTACCTCGTCAAACCTGTCCGTCTCGACCGGTTTATCAAGGCGGTCAACAAAGCCAAGGAACTGCACGACCTGCTGCAGCTCGCCGGGCAGAGCGCTTCGGTCGAAATCGAACAGGACTACATTTACATCAAATCGGACCGGAAATACATCAAGGTGTTTTTCAAGGATATCGCCTTTATCAAAGGCATGAAAGACTATGTGGTGCTCTACGCAGGCCGTGAAAAGATTATCACGGCGATGAATATCAAAACCATACACGAGCAGCTGCCTTCATCGGTTTTCGCACGGGTGAGCAAGTCGCATATCGTCAACATCCAGTATATCCAGTCGATCGATCAGGACAGCATCCAGCTGCGCGCCGACATCCCGGAAGAAATTCCACTGGGCGACACCTACCGGGAGGATTTTATCAACCGTTACGTAAAAACGAACCTGGTGCAACGGAAATGACGATTTGGTTTCCCATGGCTGAAGCCATGGGCTGAAAGCCGGGAATCATTTTTCGTAAAAAAATTATGGGTTCACGGCAAGGCTCCCTAAACTTGCCTGCGGCCAGTCCGAAACAGCCGCTTCGTACCCATGTCCAACGTCCAGGCTTTTTCCAAACTCACCGATTTCGACATTTCCCTGCTGCAAAGCGGAAAACACTACCGCCTGTATGAAAAGATGGGCAGTCATGTCGTCGAGCACAACGGGCGCCGCGGCGTTTGTTTTTCCGTATGGGCGCCTCATGCCAGGAGCGTGTCGGTGGTCGGCGATTTTAACCGCTGGAATACCCATAGCCACGAACTGCTGCCCCGCTGGGATAAAAGCGGTATTTGGGAGGGGTTTATCCCCGATATCGGCCACGGCACGGTGTACAAATACCACATCGTGTCCAATACGGGAATGGAACTCGACAAGGGCGACCCCTACGCGCGGCGCTGGGAAACGCCGCCCCGGACGGCCTCCATCGTCTGGGAGTTCGATTATGCCTGGCAGGATGAAAAATGGCTGACGAAGCGCCGCGAAAAGGCCGGCAAACCGCAGCCCTGGTCGGTTTACGAGGTGCACCTCGGCAGCTGGAAAAAACTCGCGGAGGAAGGCAACCGTTCGCTTAATTACCGCGAACTGGCCACCGAACTGGTTCAGTACGTCAAGGAAATGGGCTTTACGCATGCCGAACTCATGCCGGTGATGGAGCACCCCTATTTCCCCTCCTGGGGCTATCAGGTCACGGGGTATTTTGCCCCGACCGGCCGCTTTGGCGACCCGGAGGATTTGATGTTCCTCATCGACGCTTTTCACCAGGCCGGCATCGGGGTGTTGCTCGACTGGGTGCCCTCGCATTTCCCGGGCGATATTCACGGCTTGTACCTGTTCGACGGCACGCATATTTATGAATACGCCGACATGCGGCGCGGCTATCACCCCGACTGGAACAGTTACGTGTTCGACTACGGCCGCAACGAAGTGCGTTCCTTCCTGATCTCCAATGCCTTGTTCTGGCTCGAAAAGTACCATGCCGACGGCTTCCGTGTGGATGCCGTGGCCTCCATGCTGATGCACGACTATTCGCGCAAAGAGGGCGAGTGGATACCCAATATTTACGGCGGTCGGGAAAACCTGGAAGCCATTTCTTTTCTGCGCGACTTCAATGAAGCCGTGTACAGCAACTACCCCGGCACAGAGACTATCGCCGAAGAAAGCACGGCCTTCCCGGGCGTGAGCAAACCGACCTTCGAAGGCGGCCTGGGTTTTGGCCAAAAATGGATGATGGGCTGGATGCACGACACGCTGAACTACTTCAAACGCCCGCCCCTCTTTCGCCGCTGGCACCAGAACGACATCACGTTCTCCTTCGTGTACGCCTGGTCCGAACGGTTTATGCTGCCACTGAGCCACGATGAGGTGGTGCACATGAAAGCCTCGATGCTCTACAAAATGCCTGGCGACGAATGGCAGAAATTTGCCAACCTGCGCGCCCTCTACGGTTTTCAATGGATGCACCCGGGCACGCACCTGCTCTTCATGGGCGGTGAATTTGGCCAGACGACCGAATGGAGCCATGATCGCGGGCTCGTGTGGGAATTGCTCCGCTACGATTACCACAACAAATGCCGGCTTTGGGTCAAGGCGCTCAATGAATTGTACACCAGCCGGCCGGCGCTGTGGCACCACGCCTTTGCCCCAGAAGGATTTGCCTGGATCAGCGGCGACGACACGGAAAATTGTGTGGTCACCTTTTTGCGCAAAGGCCGACCCGAAGACCCGGTCTTGCTCGTGGTTGCGCATTTTCACACCAACACACTCGACGACTATACCCTGGGCGTGCCCTACCCGGGCGTCTGGCGCGAAGTGCTCAACAGCGACGATACGGCGTTCGGCGGCAGCGGGGTGCTCAACGGCGCCCTGAAGGCGGATAAAAAGCCTTCACATGGCCATCAACAATCTATCTCAATCAAGCTGGCCCCGCTGGCCGTGCAGATATTCGAAGGGGCCGACGTGCCCAAAGCTAAAAAAACGGCGACAAAAGACAAAGCCAAAGGCGCTGCCGACAAACCGGCGGCGGTAAAAGGCAAAACGGCCGGCAGGAAGCCCTAGGAACGCTTTGAAAATAACGCTTGTTTTACCTGCCGTTGTCAGATGGCTGGTCCTTCTTTCATGAAAAACAAGCCGGGAAATATTAACGACTCAAAACTCAAACACCCGCAACCAATGAAACACCGCTTCCTGAAGCGGGGCCTTTACATGGCCCTGTGCGTTTGCGCCTTTTCGTGGCCGGACAAGGCCGCTGCCCAAAACTGCGATTTTACCTTTACCCCGCAAAACCCCTGCCCCGGGCAGCCCGTAACACTCACGGTGACCAACCCGGCTGCCGGGCACCTGTACACGTTTACATTTTCCCCGTCCGGCCCGACGCCCATGCAGGGCAATACCGTAAATGTGAACTTCCCGTTCAGCACAACTTCCCAGACCTACACGGTCACCCTCCTCGACTCTCTGGGCAATCAGCAGGTATGCTCTTCGATGCAATCCGTCACCGTCAGCCCTGCGCCCGATTTGTCTATTGCGCTCGTGCCGCAAGCGGGCGTGTCGTTTCAAAACGGCATTATCGCAACCTGCAACGGCATTCCGCCCGGCGGTCTGGAGATCAAAATCCGCAATACCACGCCCTCCGGCAATGCTGGCCAGAATGTGGGTTACCAGATCAACTGGGGCGACGGCTCGCCAGTTGACAACTACACCAACAGTACATTCAACGGGGGCACGCCGGCAGCGCACACGTACGTCAATCAGGGATCGTTTCCGATCAGCATTACAGTGCTGCGCCAAAACGGCTGTTCCTGGACCTACCACTACGAATTTTACAGCGGCTCCAACCCCGCCGTGGGCTTCGGCAACCCGGGCAGTACCATCAACCTTTGCCCGCCCGCGACGATCAATTTTCCCGTATCGGGCACCTCGGGCAACTCGCCCGGCACGGAGTATCTTTTTCAGGTAAATGGCACGACGGTGCAGACCTTCACCCAGGCCAATATTCCGCCGACGATCAGTTACACCTTCTTCGAATCGTCGTGCGGGCAGGGCAATGCACAAAGCCCTAACGCCTATTTTGTGAAAATCATCGCCATCAACCCCTGCGGAAGTTCGGAGGCCCAGGTGGGGCCGATCACGGTCAGCGAAGCGCCCGTGGCGGTGATTGGCATGACCATGCCGCCCAATTTTTGCCCCGGCGCCACGGTCACCTTTTCCAACCAGTCGTGGGGCGGCGCGGCCGTCATTCAGGAGTCGCCGGGTGTTTTTTCCTGCGACAGCACCACCGAGCAGGTCGAATGGATCATTTCTCCCGGCGTCAACGGGGTTGATTTTCAATACGATCCGAACGATCTCTACGAGCAATCGATCACCGTTCAGTTTTTAAAAACCGGCACTTACACCATCAAGATGAACGTGCTGAATGAAAACTCGACCTGCGGGGTAAGCATGGCGACCAAAACCATCGTGATCGCGGAGTTGCCGATTGCCAATGCCGACGCCATCATTCAGGGGCAGGACAATTGCGCGCCCAGGGAAATTCAGTTTGTGAACCTCTCCCAAAACGCCACCGCTTCGCCAGCGTGGGGCGTGACACCGGCCGCCGGCTGGCATTTTGAACCCGGCTCCACGGTCAATACCAACAACCCCGTCGTGATTTTCGATCAGGCCGGCACGTATCACGTCACCCTGACCATCAGCAATCCCTGTGGCACCGACACATGGGATACCACCATCGTCGTGCAATCTGCGCCCGCGGCCACGCTTTCGCTAGGGGGCATCAATGCCTGCGCGCCGTACACGTTGAACCTGACGGCCGCCCAATTCAATGTGACCAGCACCGGCGGTTTTGCCGCCGGCGCGCTGACGTATTTGTGGACCCTCCACAAGCCCGACAATACGACCCTCACTTACACCGATCCGTTGCCGCAGAACATCCTTTTCGACCAGCCCGGCACCTACACCCTCGAAGTGGTTGTGAGCAATGCCTGCGGCGCCACCCAGGCAACTGCAAGTGTCACCGTGGGGCAGCACCCGACGGCCGGTTTTTCCTACACGGCTCCCTCGGATCAATGCGTGACGCAAACGCTCAATTTTACCAATACCTCGACGGGCACCGGACTGAGCGTAGCCTGGCTGCCCGTGCAGGGACCGCCAGGCGGCGCCTCGACCATGCAAATTCCGGGTGGCGTCGCTGTAACATTTTCACAACCAGGTACTTATATCATAGGGGTGCAGGCCAACAACAATTGCCCGACGCCCAACAGCGATATTTTCAGAGACACCCTGGTGTTTTTCGATTCCCCGCAAATCGACGCTTTTGCCGTGCCGAGCCCCTGCGAGGGCGACGCAGTCAGTTTTTTACCTGCCAGCCTGAACATCCAGACGGGCGGCCTGCCCTGCGATTGCCATTACCAGGTTTCGGGTGGCTTGCTGGACGTCACGGTGCCCTGCGGCCAGGCCACTCCGGCATTTGTGCCGGCTGGTGGCGGCCCGTACACCGTCACGCTGACGGTGATGAACAGCTGCGGCACGGCTTCTCAGACGGCAAACCTGAATTTTGCCCAAAACCCCCTCGCCGCTTTTCAGGCGCCGGCAAAAATTTGCCTGCCCGGCAATCTGGTCGGCGCCGATATGTCGCAGCCGTTTACCGCAACGCCTTATCGCAAATGGACCCTGCGCGATGCGGGGGGCGCCGTGGTGGCCACTTCCATGCTCGCCAATCCCGTTTTTTCGCCGGCCAGTACGGGCCAGTACACCCTCGAACTGGAGATCGGCAACAACTGCGACACCGCCAGCCTGAGCCAAACGGTGGCGGTATTTGCCTCACCGACCGCTACCCTCAGCGTGGGCGCCGGCGAGCCTTGCGGCGCCGGCGCTCCCGCGCTTGCGCTGAACTACACCGCCGGCGGCGCAGCGGTGCAGATCGACTGGACCTTCAACGGCGGCATGCCGGCGACCGGCAGCGGCGCATCGCCCGTCGCGCCGCAATACGACCAGCCGGGTGATTATCTTCTTACGGTGGTGGTGGACAACCAGCAATGCCCTTCGGCTACGGCCAGCGCCAGTTTTACTGTGGCGGCGATCCCGACGGCTGCCGTCAGTGTGGCGCCGAGGCCCAAATGTCTGCCCGCTGGCGGCCTGACGATCCCGTTCAATAACTCTGCCCAAGCGGGCGTCAATTACCTGTGGTCGGTGACCCGGGCCGACGACGGCGTCAATCCGCCCAACCCCTACCAGTTTACCGGCGGCAGCAGCGCTTCATCGGCTTCGCCGCAAATCAAGATCAATGCCTGCGGCATTTACACGTATCAGATGACGGCCTGGAACCATTGCGACACGGTGTACTGGCAGGCGACCGATACGTTTTATACCCGCCCGGCGGCGCAAATGCCGCAATTCCCTGCCCCGTTTTGTCAGACCGCGCTGCTCGACCTGAGCGCGACGAACTACGACACCGGCTGCGACCCCTCGGTATCGCCCGTATGGTCGGCGCCTTTCGGGCAGGTGGTTTCGACCGACTGGATACCGCAAAACATCTCGTTTACCTCGCTTTCCAGCGCGCAGACTTTCCGGCTTTATCTCCAGTTGACGGGCGTTTGCGGCGATTTTCTCGATTCGGTCAGTATCCATATCGACGCGCCGGAGGCACTGGTTTTGGGGCCTTCGCCCCTGAATTTGTGTAAAAATGACCCGCCCGCCACCCTGACGGCCAACCTGTCGGGCGGCCAGTGGTATTTGAATGGGGCGCCGGCGTCGGCGGTGGTCAATCCGGCAGCGCTGGCAGTGGGGCAATACACCTACGTTTACCGGAAGGGCAGTGGCGCCTGCATTTCGGAAGACAGCCTGACGGTGGATATTTTACCCGTTCCGCAGGTATCGGCGGGCGCAGATGTGACGGTTTGTGTAGAACTCGGGCAGGTCGCCCTCTCGCCCGTTTTGCCTGCCGGAACGACTGGCAGCTGGCAAAGCAGCAACCCGGGCGTGACGTTCAGCGGCAACACGGCCTTGTTTTCCACCACCTTGACCGCCACGCTGACCTTTACGGCTACCGACAGCCTCACCGGCTGCGCCGGCTCGGCGTCGATTGTGTTGAGCGTCATTCCCAATACACCCCTGGCGGTGCCTGCCATGCTGACCCTTTGCAATACGCCCGGCCCGGTGCCGCTTCCGCTCATCGACAACAACCCGATGTTGAGTTATTCGGGGCCCGGCGTCACCGCCGACGGGCATCATTTCGACCCCTCGCTGCCCGGAACGGGGCCGACGAATACCCTGGGCTGGACCAATGTCAACGCAGCGGGTTGTACAGCTGCCGGAGTGCTGATGCTGACGCTCGACGAATTGCTGGCGCCCGGGGTGCTGGATGCCGGCGCGCCGGAAAGTATTTGTCAAAATGAAGGAATCTATGTGCACGAAGGACAACCCCAGGGCCAGAGCGGCCTGGTCTGGCTCGATCTGGCGGGTAATCAAATTTCGCCCACGGGGACGCTCAGCCTCGATCCCTCGGTTTTCCAGCAGGATACTTTTTTGAAAGTTGTACTGGGGTATCTCCACAATTCGCTCAATTGCGCCCAATACGACACCCTCAGCCTGCATATCCAGTACGCGGCGCCCGACGCAGGTCCCGACCTTTCCCGCTGCCTCAACGACCCGGAATTTGCGCTGACGGCCGCCAACGCGCCGCCGCCGGGTTTTCAGGCTTACTGGACGCCGTCGGACCTGATCAGCCCGGCCGCCGGGAGCCAGTTGGCCGTCCTGCATTTCGACAATGCCGAATGCCAGTTTTCAGATACCGTTCAGATCGACGTCGATCCCTTGCCGGGCTCCGATTTTTCGCTGGCAGCGCCATTTTGTATAGGACAGGTTATTGATTTTCAAAACAATACACCCGGCGCTGCTTCGCAGTCGTGGTACGACAACGGCGCCTTGTTGTCCACCGTTTTCGAGCCGGCCGGGCTGAGTTTGCCGGGCGGCAACCATGCGATTTTGCTGGTGAGCGTGACGCCCGCGGGTTGTCGCGATTCGCTGCAGCTGGACATTTACGTCGAGTCGCCGCCGACCCTGGTTTGCACGCCCGATGCGACGCAGGGTTGCGGGCCGCTTCCTGTCGAGTTTTCCTACACCGCCACCGCGCAGGATACCCTGTATTTTGAAGTCTGGCAGGGCAATACCCTCCTGTTTGCCCAGCCGGCTTCCGGTTCGCCGCAGACCCTGACGCTTCCAGAAGCGTTGAGTGATCAGGTGTACGAAGTGCGCCTCATCGCCGTCAATGAATGCAGCACGACCCAATCGGTTTCGACCATCACGGTGAAAGCGCCCGCCGTTGCCGGATTCAGTTTTAATCAGGACACGCTTTGCAACGGTCAGGTGCTGGAAGTATTGAGCCAGAGCATCAATTCCGTGGCCGACACCATCGTGTTCGGCGCCTTGAAAGTGCCGACTTCGGTCACGCAGACGGAGAGCTATACGGTGGTCAACAGCACGGAAAATCCCTACATTCTGACGGTGTATTTGATCGCGCGCAACGATTGCAACACAGATACGCTGAGTCACGATTTTGTGATTTATCCGGCTGAATATGAAGCAATTGCGGAGACGCATGCCGACCTGGGCAAAATTTGTTCCGGCGATTCCGTTTTGCTGACGGGGCATGCCACCGCGGGCGCTGACACCTATTGGAAAAACAAACACGGCGCGGTGCTGACGACCAACCCGGTTTGGGTAGTGGCCGAAGAAGGGGCGAATGAATGGGCGTTTTTTGCCGTCGGTTGCGGCTACGACAGCGATACGGTCAAATTCACCGGACAACCTGCGCCGCCGCTGGGCCTCGACTTTTTGCCCGATGCCTGCCCGGGAGTGGAACAGGAGATCAATGTTTCGAGCAGCAACGCGGCTTTGTACATCGTCTTTGCCCCTGGTGACACTCTTTTTGCCCCGCCTTTCCGCATCGTGCGCGAAACGCCCGGCCACGTGCCGTTCACGGTGTGGGCCCGGTCGGCGGTCAATGGTTGCCTGACGCGTGTGGACACCGCCCTGACCGTGCGCCCGCGCCCTCCCGTACCCGTGGAACTGGTAGAAGGCTGCACCGTGGAAGAGGGCTATGCCCTCGATATCGTGAATTCGCCCGGCGCGGCCGTGACGGTGACCAACGACAGCGGCTACGTGCAAAACAGCCTCGATCACTTGCCGACCGGTTATTACCGCATACATCTGGTGGAGCCGGTTTACGGCTGTCCGAACGATACGGTCGTATTCGTGCGCGAAGTTCGGCAAATGACGGTCAATGCCTATCCGGAAACGCCCGATGACATTCCGCTGGGCGAATCGGTCGATCTGCTGGCCGAAGGCCTCTACATCGCCGCCCTGCAATGGTCGCGGGAGGAATGGCTCGACGACCCGACTTCCGCCACGCCAGTGGCCCTGCCAACCGAGACGGGTTGTTTTGAGTTTGTGGTGCTGGCCACCGACGACCGGAACTGTGAAGCCAGCGACACGGCCTACGTGTGCGTGCGCAACGACAAGGTCAAATCTGCTTTCCCCGAGGCATTCAGCCCCAATGGCGACGGCCACAACGACACGCTTTACCCGCGCAGCATCAACCCCGGGGTGGTACGCCTGGAATTCAGGGTGTACGACAAGTGGAACGAACTGCTTTTTGAATCTGCCGAAAGCTGCCTGCCCAACGATCCCGGCCCTGCCTGCGGCTGGGACGGTAATTTTCACGGCGAAAAGGCAGAAATGGGTAATTACTACGCCGTGGTCACTTTCTGGTACCTCAACGGCGATCACAACACACATCACCGGCTCGTCCGCTTAATTCGATAAAACCATGAAAAACAAGCTGTTTCCCCTCTTTTTGTTCTTGCTGTCCGCTGCCGGCCTGCGGGCGCAGGACTTTACGTTCAGCCAGTATCAGTCGTTGCCCTATTTGCTCAATCCGGCCGAAACGGGCAACTTTTCCAGCCGGGCGACGCACCGCATCGGCGGTATTTTCAGGAGCCAGTGGGATCATTTTTCCGAACGGGGCATTTACGGCTCGGCGCTGGGCTGGGACTGGCGCCCCTGCAACCGTTTTTCGGACTACGCCGTGTGGAGTTTCGGGCTGTACGTACAGCACGACGGCGCTTACGGCAGCGGCCTGTACAACCTCAACGGCCGGGCGCTTTTTTCGTTGAGCCACACTTTTATCGGCGGCAGCTGGGTGGCCTACGGGCTTTCGGCAGGCGCGCTTCAGTATGGGCTTGCCCCTGAACAATACACTTTCGACGAGCAATTCAACACTTCTACGGGCGATTTCAGCATCGATTTGCCTTCGGGAGAAAATACCCTGCGCGACAACCGTCTGGTGAAAGACATGGATTTCGGGGTCCGGGTTTTCGACGCCTTCGACCGTACGAGCGATGCCGACAACGGCTGGTCGCTGGGCTTTTCGCTGCACCATTTGCTTCGCCCCCGCTACACGCTGCTGGGAGCGGGGCAGGATGAAAACGCCAACCGCCTCGACCTCGGTTTCTCCATCCAGGGCGCCGTGCGGGCCTTCGATCACTGGCAACTCAACGGCTTCTACCGCCGGCAGTCGTACGCCGCGAGCAAGCAATGGCAACTGGTGGCGGGTACGGCATATATTCGCGAGCTTTCGGGCAACGACTATTCGCTCGGCGCGCAATTGCGGTTGTCGGGCAAGGATGTGTCGGGAGAAAGCCGCGTGCGACCCGGGCTCGTCCTGCTGGTGAAAGCCGATTTCGGGCGCTGCTTTGTGAGGGGTTCGTGGGACAGCAATCTTTCGAGTGTCAGCACCAGTCCGCCGGGTAGTTTCGAGCTGTCGGTCGTCTGGCTGATGGGCCAGCGGCGCTGCCCGATGAACTGTCCGGGGTTTACGTTGTGAGGGTACGGGAGGGGGCTATTGTCGAATCTTGTCTGGCGATAGCCCTTTTTTATTGAGGTTGGAACAGGTTGATGGTGTAGTCCAGCAGTTTTTTGTCCCCGCAGGCTCCGTGGCCGGGCACAACAATTTTTACCGCCGGAAACGCTTTTTTAACCCGTTCAACGGTGCCTGACCAGTCTGCAACATTGGCATCTCCCAAAAAACCTTTGCTGGCGCCCGATTCTTTTATCAAACAGCCCCCGAACAATACGTTTTCGCTTGGGAAATAGCCGACTATGTTATCCCTGGTGTGGCCTTCTCCCAAAAATTTTGCAATGATATTTTCATGGCCGACTTTCAGGACAAGCGAATCCGTGAAGCTGTTTTGAGGGACAACAAACCTGTTTTCCTTTGCGAGTTCAATCGTTTTGAAACAGGCGTAGGAAGGGATGTGGTTGTCGTGAAATGCCTTCAACCCGCCCAGGCAATCGTCGTGGAAATGAGTTGGAATAATAGCGTTGATATCGCAATGAAGCGTTTCCCTGATCCATTTGATCAGCTCCGCCGAACTACTGTCATTGGTCGGCGTATCGAAAACAATGGTTTCATGATCGTTTCTAACGACCAGCCCGTTGCAGGGGACATTGCCAAAATCGTGGGTCTGTTTATACGAGGTGTGCACAAACGTGTTTGCGGAAACCCGGGTCACCACTAAATTATCGGACTTGTAAACTTCTTCGGACCTGAATGCGCTTTGTGTTTTGAACCCGCAGTTGAAGTTTGTTACCGAGAGTGCGACAAGGAGCAAGGCGCTCGAAATGGCTTTCATGTTATTTTGCTGCTTTTCAGGTTTTAGGCAGGCACATCGCTGAATGAGGGTTTTGCTGTGGCTTTATGCCTTTCCCCCCTGATTTGATTATTATGATACAAAAACAGTCCAATCAACAGGAGCTGAGGTTGGGTGATTTTGTTTTTCTGTGTAATTCCGGGTATTGTGCAGCACGGAATTCTTAACCCGGCTATTGCTGTCGGATATCCAGTTGGCAAGCCGGAGCAACGAACCAGCCGCCCCGCCGAGGCGCAACCAGCATCGGGCAGGCGCCGAAACTACTGTTTCTTCTCTCCCACTTTCGGGTCCAGTTGCAGGGCTTTTTGCCGGTATTCGGTTCCTTTTACCGGGTCTTTGACGTTGAAATAGGCTGTGCCGAGGTCGAACAGGATGGAAGCGTTGTCGGGCGCCAATTCCGCGGCTTTTTTGAACCATTCGAGGGCGTCCTGCGGCTTTTGCTGTACGCCGTTGAGCACGCCCAGGAGCCGCGCCGTTTCGAAATCCTTGTTGTTGATCTGCCAGGATTCGTTGAGCATTTTGGCGGAAGTGGCAAAGTCGCCCTTTTTCTCTCCGTAAAACTTGCCGCCTTCGCGCAGGGCGATGGCCAGGTAGCTTTTGATTTTCGGGTCGTTTTCGGCGAGTTGCAGGGCGCGGCGGTAGTCGGCCACGGCGCCGTCGTAGTCTTTCAGGTAGAAACGGTCGCCAGCCCGGGTGATGTAGGCGTCGCGGTAGTTCGGATAGATCTGGATAGCTTTGTCGGCATGCTGGAGTGATTCGCGGTAAAGTTTGTCTTTTCCGGCCTGGTCTTTCACGTCCTTGGCCTTGTCGAACAACACGCCGCCGCAGGCATTGTGGATCTTGGCGCTGTTGTCGGAGGTGGCCACGTCGGTGAAAAACAGTTTTTCATTGCTCGCCCAGGCCAGGTTGCGCACCACGGTTTTGCCCGCGTACAAGGTGGTAAGGACACCCAGCAGGGCCAGTGGCAGGGTCGTATTGCCTTTGTCGCCAAGCCGGAGCAGGAGGGCTGAAACCGCCAGGCAAAAACCCGTAGAGGGCATAAAGACGAAGCGTTCGCCCATATTGGTGCCCACTGGAAACACGAAGTTGGCAACGATGCTGAGGGTCAGCAGGTACAGGAGCACCCCGAAGCGGACGGGGTCTTTTCCCCGAAGGCCTCTGAACGCCCAATAGATCAAACCCAGGTACACGGCCATGCTCAGCAGTGCGGCGGGGCTGCTGAAGGTTTGCATCGGGATTTGTTTGGGGTAGTAGTCGTGGGTCAGCGGATGCGGAAAAAGGAGCAACCAGATGTATTTGCCCAGGGTGTAAAAAATCGTGGCCAGTTTTTCAGCCGGGGAATAGGGCACCCATTGGTCGCCCTGAATTTTCAGGTAAGGGTTGTTCATCAATTCCATCGGCGGCTTGCCAAACTGCCAGTCAAGGATTTGCATCCTGATGACAAAAAACACGGCAAATGCCGCCAGCAGCGGCGCGCTCAGGCTGATTACGCGGCCGGCTCCGGCCGGCCGGAAAAAGTATAGAGCCAGCGGAATGACCACCAGGAAGGTCACGGCGTTTTCTTTCGACAGGCAGGCGAGGAAGAAGGAGATCGCGGCGAGTGCCGTCCAATGCTGTTTGCCGGTATCCCAGGCTTTGAACACGAGCCAGAGGGCGCCCAGGCTGAACAAGAGGGTCGCTATTTCGTCGCAGCCCTTGATGTTGGCCACCACCTCCGTGTGGATCGGGTGCGCCGCAAACAGTACGGCAGCCATCCACGAAAGCATGGCAGCGTAATCGTCGCCAAAATTGACCCGCAACATACGCCGCAGGGTGCGGTAAAATACCGCGCAGGTGAGTGCAAACAACAACACCGTGACGAGGTGAAACAGGAAGGGCTTGGCCCCGACCATCTCGTAGATCACGGCAAACAACACCAGGGTAAGCGGGCGGTAACGCCCTCCGACCACCAGCGATTTTTTACCCTCGGCGTCGAAAAAAGCGGTGAACGCATCAGTGCTCAGGATGCCCGGGATGCCGTCGATGCCCTTTTGGGTGTGCACGTTGCCGGTGATGACAATCGCGTCGTCGAGCACGAAATTGTGCGACAACGTGTTGGCATACAGCAGGAACGCGAATGCGAAGATCAGTCCGGTTTGCAGACCGATCCGCATAAAAAACGGCGGCGCCGTAAAACCTGAAGCGCTTACAGGGCTGGCGCTTTTCGCAGCGGAACGGGCAGCGGGCTGGACCGGCGATGCGGCGGCGGGACGACGGGGTTGTTGTTTGGCCATAAATGACAATTTTCGCCCGCGAAAAAACGAAAATTCCCCGAGTTATACGCCAAGTGCCGATTTCTCCTCGGTCGGGCGGAATGCGCGGTAAACGCCTTTGCCGAAGGTAGAGCCGTTGAAGCGCATGGTTTTGGCTTTTTCCTTGCGCTCGTCTTCGGGCAATTGCATGAAATCACGGCATTGGGCCGAGCAGCAGCCTTCGTACACGGCCTTGCAGGTGGGGCACTGGATAAAGAGCAGGTGGCAGTAGTCGTTGGCGCAGTTGGTGTGGTCGTCGCACACGGCTCCGCACTGGTGGCAATGAGCGATCACATCAGGGCTGATGCGTTCGCCGAGGCGTTCGTCGAACACGAAATTTTTGCCGATAAACCGGTTTTCAAGCCCCTCTGCGCGGATCTGCCGGGCGTATTCGATAATGCCGCCTTCGAGCTGAAACACATTTTTGAAGCCCCTGTAACGCATATAGGCGCTGGCTTTTTCGCAGCGGATGCCGCCGGTGCAGTACATGAGCACGTTGCAGTCCTTGCGGTCGTCGAGTTGTTCGGCTACGAAGGGCAGCTCCTCGCGGAAAGTGGCCACGGGTGGCAAAATGGCGTTTTCAAAATGCCCGACCTCGCTTTCGTAGTGGTTGCGCATATCCACCACCACGGTATTGGGGTCGTTCATCAGGGCGTTCCACTCGGCGGCTCTGAGGTGCCGGCCCGTTTGCGAGGAGTCGAAATCGGGGTCGTCGATGCCGTCGGCCACGATTTTTTCCCGCACTTTGATGATGAGGGCGAAAAAGGATTTGCCTTCGGCTTCCACCGCGACATTGAGTCGCATGCCCTGGAAAAAGTCGATGCTGTTCATCGCTGACCTGAATTCCTCGTAGCGGTTTTCGGGCACCGAAATTTGCGCGTTCACGCCTTCGCCGGCGACGTAAATACGCCCCATGACGCCCACCGAATCGAGCAGATCGTAGAGGTGGTTGCGGAAAAAGGCCGGGTTTTTCAGCCGGACGTACTTGTAAAAGGAAAGGGTGATGCGGGGCTCGGGATTGTGCTGGAGGCGTTCTTTCAGCTCCCGGCGGCTGACGCGGTTGTAGAGAAATTTTGACATAGAATGGGCGTCCCGGTGTCCGTTTGCAGGGCGGATGGACGCGGCGCAAAGGTACGACTCGGGCGCAAATCGCACAGCACGCAAGGATCAATTCACTCGATCAGCCAAGCTGTTTGCCCTCAGGACCGGCGTTTTTAATCCTTCCTGCATTGTAAAAAGCGACATATCGGTAGTTTTGACAAACGATAGTGCCTCATGCGGTTTTCCCTGCTTGTCTGTTTGCTCATTGGCTTTGCCCTGCGCCTGGCCGCCCAGTCGGGCCCCCTGGCCTGGCGCCTCGAAGGTCGCGTCAGCGACGACGCGGGCGAGGCCGTAATCGGCGCCACCATTGCCGCCGACGGCGTGCTGCGCGCGATCAGCGATACCGACGGGCGTTTTGCATTTGAACTCCCCGAGCGCCCCGACGAACTGGTGGTGCGGCAGATCGGCTATTTTGCCCGGCGCATTCCGCTCGACACCCTCTCCTACGTGCGTCAGCGGGCTTTTATCGACATCAGGTTGAGCTCGTCGGCTATGGAACTGCCCGAAGTCGGTGTCACCGGCAAGGCGGTGGAAGTGCTTTTTGAAGAAAACAACCGCTCCCGGCTGCTCGATTACATTTTTGCAGGCCCCGACCTGCTCCTGCTTTTTGAAGACCGCGGACAAACCTGGCTGCACCTGACCACCGACGACGGCCGGGTGCTCGACCGCCTGCGCCTGCCTGTGCAGGCGACGACCCTGCACCACAGTTGCACCGGCGGATTGCATGCCTGCGGACCCGAATGGGCCTGGGAAGTGACCCTGAACGGCCAGAAGCTGGATACTTTTCCGCGTTACGCTGCTGCATTGTTTCAGGAACTGATCGCGCCCTGCATGCTGGAAGTAGAAGGCAATTACGTGTTTCGCCAGGGGGGCTCCCTGCGGCAGTCGGTCCGGTATTTTTACTACGACCCTGCGCACCAGCCGCATATTCTGGCTTTTATCCGAGACGAGGCAGCCGAAGAGGAACTGATGCGGCGCTATCGCGAGATCCTCGTGGCATACATGCAGACCATTCCGGATGTGGACAAAGACGACATTTTGAATGATCAGACTCGCTGGACCGACCTGAACCGAATCCTCAACCCCGAGCAGTTGGCCCAAATGGCGGAAACCAACGCGCTCGTGTCGGCCATCGGGTATTTTCAGCTGCTGGCGCAGGACTCGGTGTATGCCCCTTTGTTTCGTACCGATAGCACCCTGCTCCTTTTCGACCATATCAACGATGTGATGCATACTTATCGTTTTGATCCTTTGCGCGATCAGGTTCAGCCGATCGATTACCACTTGGCCGACGGCTGGAAAAAGGAAATGATCGCCGACGAGGCGACGCAACGGATTTATGCCCGGTTTGCGGGCAAGGGCGGTGTGCTGGTGCTGAAAGAAATCGATCCTGCAACCGGCGCCGTTCGGAAAAAATACACGCCTTCCGGGGCGCCTTACCTCAGTGCACGCTACCGGATGCGGGCGGGTTATTTGTATTGCATCGGGCAAAACAGCGCAAACGACCCCAACCGCAGGCTTTTCAAGGTCAATCTGTTCAAGGAATAGGGCCGGTATTCATGCCCTCATTTCGGCCGGACGTTGAAATTTGCCTGTGCCGGGTTTTTTCAAACATTTTATTGTAAAATCGGCGGAACTTTACGGCCCATGTCAGCAGAAGCCGCCGCCATATTGTACCGCGAGATGATTCGCCTGGCCACCCGTGAAAACTGGGGGGCATCGGAGCGTGTGCAGGGTATGGCGGCCTTGCTGGAAAAACTGTTTGTAGAGGCGACGCGGCGGGAGCAACTGGCGTTCAGCAGTTTGTTTGCACGCATCAGTTACGCGGGGCACAAATACGGTATGCAGGCGGAGACGCTGGAGGCCGTTCACCGCTTCAGGCGCCTGGCCGCGCGAATCCGCCAGGGGCATGCGGAAGGCGACCCGGCCCTGGTGCGGCTGGGGGTCAGGGCCCTGGCCGAAACCGTGCTGATTGTGTACCAGGCGGCCATCCCGCCGGAAGTGCTGGCGTATTTTCCTGCGCCGGGGGAGTGGACCTTCTCCACGCCCGAGACCTGGGAGTACAAGTCGAAGGCTCGCGTAGTCGCGCTGCGCGACGATACGGAGGCGCAATGCCTGATCGCAGTTGACGAGGAAGATCCTGCCCGGCAGGTGCGGGTGTTGTACAATTTGCCCGAAAGGAACGCCAATTTCAACCCTACCATCCAGTTGTTGCGCAAGGTGTTTCGTTTTCCGGTGGCGCTCAATTTGCTGGAAGTCGATATCGACCAGACGGGCGCCTACCGCCCCCGCGCCCTGGTCGTGGAGCCCGATTTTCTGGTGGATGTGTCGGCCGTGGCCGAATGTTTCAAGGACACGGGACCCGAACCGCTGTCATATCTGGCGCGCAAGTTTTTGCCGCACGAAACCACCGCTCCCATCTTGCTGGGCAATATCGCCAACTTCTTTCTCGACCGGCTGCTGCATGCGCCCGAAAGCCGCTGGGAAGATTTGATCCGCGAGACCTTCCAGTTATACCCGTTCGTGTTCGCACCCATGACCGATGCGGAGGTGAAAGACCTGACCAACCAGGCACAGCGGCATTTTGTTCATTTGAAACAAATGGCGTCCGGGGGGCTGGCCAAAGAAGGCATCGACCCGGAACACTGTGTGCTGGAGCCCACTTTTTTCAGCGAACAATACGGCTTGCAGGGGCGCCTCGACCTGTTTTACCACCACGACGACCGCTCTGCCATTGTAGAACTCAAAAGCGGTAAACCCTACAAGCCCAACAGCTACGGCATTTCGCGCAGCCATTTTACCCAAACCCTGCTTTACGACCTGCTGGTGCGCTCCGTTTTCGGCCGGAATACCGACCCCGCCAAGTACATTTTGTACTCTGGCGAGGATCAGCAGATGCTGCGTTTTGCGCCGACCGTGGCGCCGGAGCAGATGGAGGCAATCCAGTTGCGCAACCAGCTGGTGGGCATCGAACGCCTGCTGGCCGACATTCGACCGGGCGACCCTGATGTGCCGCTACTCCAGCGACTTCGGCCGGCGCGAGTGGCCGGCAAAGGTTTTCTGGAGCGCGACTTCGCCCGTTTTGAACAAGTGTATCAGGCGCTTGATCCGCTGGAAAAAAAGTATTTCAATGCCTTTGCCGGCTTTATCGCCCGTGAACACTGGCTCTCCAAACTTGGCGATGCCGACCCGGAGGCGCCCGGAGGGCAGGCGGCCGTCTGGCGCAGCTCTTTCGCAGACAAACAGCAGATATTCAGCATTTTAAGTCACCTGGAAATATTGGAAAACGGCGCCGATCAATCCGAACCTTTTCTGGTGTTTCGCAAGACGGAACATACCCATCCGCTGGCCAATTTCCGCACGGGCGACATAGCCGTGCTTTATCCCGCAGAGACGGAAGACGATACAGTGCTCGACCACCAGGTCGTCAAATGCACCATCACCGACATCACACGCGACACGGTTTCGGTCGCGCTGCGGTTTCAGCAGTTCAACCTTCGGCATTTCGATACCAACAGCCTTTGGCACCTCGAACCCGACCTGATGGACTCGGGATTTGTGGCCATGTATCGGGGCCTGTTTGAATGGGCGGCGGCGGACAAGGAAAAACGGGAGCGCGTGATGGCCTCTGCCGGCCGCGCCGGCTCTCCGGGTTTTATTGATTCCAACCCCGGGCTCGAATCTTCCTTAATCCATTCCACCCCTTCCTCCATTTACCCCACCCCCAACCCCTCCCCCTCCGGGGAGGGTAGCGGCTATGCGCTCGGGTCGGCCCCCCTCTCCGGAGGGGGAGGGGTTGGGGGTGGGGTAAATAAAGAGGCAGGAGTGAATAAAGAGAAAGCCGTAACTAATGAAGGAGAAATCGATGTTTCGGCAGGCATAGAAAGCGCTCCCGCCCTCACCTCCGAACAATCCCGCATCCTCCAAAAAATTATCCGCTCCAAAGACTTCTTCCTGCTTTGGGGGCCGCCGGGTACGGGCAAAACCAGCGTTATGTTGCGCGCACTGGCGGGCTGGGTGCTGGACGAGACAACTGAAAACCTGCTCCTGCTCGCGTACACCAACCGGGCCGTCGATGAAATCTGCGAGGCGCTCGACGCGCTGGGAGGCGACATCCGCCGGCAATACCTGCGCATCGGCTCGCGCTACGCGACCAGCGCTGCGTTCAGGGAGCAATTGTTGTCGGAAAAAATCAGGGCGGTGAAAAAACGCAGCGAACTGCGAGACATTCTCGACCGGCACCGGATTTTCGTCAGCACGGTCGCTTCGTTCAGTCAGAATGAACAGTTGCTGCGCCTCAAGACCTTTCATCGACTGGTAGTGGATGAAGCATCTCAACTGACTGAACCCCAGGTGGTTGGCCTGCTTACCCGCTTCGAACATTTTACCCTCATCGGCGACCATCGCCAGCTGCCGGCCGTGACCGCGCAGCATCCCGATCATACCCGCGTGGACGATCCCGAGTTGCAAGCCATGGGTTTGCTCGATCTGCGCGATTCGTATTTCGAGCGACTGTTCCGACGCTGCACGGCGGAAAACCGCTCCGAATCGTTCGACCGGCTCAGTCGTCAGGGGCGTATGCACGCCGATATCATGGCATTCCCCAACGAGCACTTTTATGGCGGCTTTTTGCAGGCGCTCCACCCGCATCAGGAGCAACCCGCAGAAGAAGCAACGCCGCTGGTGCAGTTTTTACCCACCCCCGCGGAAGAAACCCTGCCCGGGCAAAAGACCAACCGGGCCGAAGCCGAACTGGTAGCCCGTCTGACCGCCCGTTTTCAGGAAGAATACGCCCGCCTGGGCCTGCCCTGGCGCCCCGACAAAAGCCTGGGTATCATTACGCCCTGGCGCGCCCAGATCGCGCAAATAAGGGAAAGCCTGTCGGCCGCCGGCCTCGATCCCGACAGCGTGACGGTCGATACCGTGGAGCGTTACCAGGGCGGCGCGCGCGACATTATCCTGATCTCCTGCTGCGCCAATTCGCCAGCTCAACTTTCGGCGCTGGTCAGTCTTTCCGGCGAGGGGGTGGACCGCAAACTGAACGTGGCGCTCACCCGCGCCAGAAAAAGGCTCATTCTGCTGGGCAATGAAGCAGTACTGGGCCGCGACGAGCGTTACCGGGAATTTATCCGTCGTTATCGCAGTGAATCAGGCTGACAGGCAGCCTTGGCCAATCGCGCCGCGTTTTCCCGTCCGCACCCTACCTTTGCCGCTGTTACGCATGAAAACCCGAATCTTTTATTTCCTGGTACCAGCCCTGCTGCTCGCTGCCTGCGCTCGGCCCGTTGCCCCCGAGGGCGGCCCCAAAGACAGCCAGCCGCCGAGGGTCGACACCCTGCGCAGTTCGCGCAATCTTTCCACCCGTTTCAACCCGCGCAAGATCGACCTGACTTTCGACGAATGGGTGGTGCTCAAGGATGCCGCCAACCAGGTGCTCGTGTCGCCGCCCTTGCAAAAACGCCCCGATGTTTCCCTCAAGGGGCACACGGTGTCGGTGAAATTTGACAAGGACGAAGTATTGCACCCCAACACGACCTACACCATCAATTTCGGTACGGCCGTGCAGGATTTGCACGAAAACAACCCGGCCAAAGACCTCCGTTTCGTGTTTTCCACGGGCGATTTTATCGACAGCCTCACTGTATCCGGCCGCGTCACCGACGCCTATACCGGCGACCTGGCCGATAATGTGGCGGTCATGTTGTATGAAAACCTGGCCGACAGCGCGGTGCAAAAAGAGTTGCCCTACTATTTCGCCTATGCCGACAAAGCCGGGCAGTTCGTGATCCAGAATGTAAAAGCCGGCACCTTCCGTTGTGTAGCCGTGGAAATGGCCGACAACTACAAACTCAAGTGGAATCCCGCCAGCGAACGCATCGGCTTTCCCGATACCCTGATCACCCTGACCGATACAGGCAAGGTTTATCTTCAGTTGAAAATTTCCAAAAAAACGCCCGCCCAGCGGCTGCTTCAGCGTGATGCCGCCCGCTACGGCCGCGTCAAAATTACGTTTACCGCACCGCTCGACAGCGTACCCCTCATTGTCGCCGACACCGCCGGCATCCGACTGCTGACCGAACGAACGGGCGACTCCCTGCTCGTCTGGTACGACCGCCCAGTGCCCGGCAACAACTGGGGTTTGCTGGTGGGCGCCGATACCGTGCCGGTCAAAAACCTGTCGAGGGAAGAATTTTTAAAAAACCACCGACCCGTCTGGGGCGATGTGACGCCTCCGCCTGCAACGCCCCGCCGCCCCGCCGGAAAGCAGGCGGCTGCGCCGACCAAAGCCGTGAGTGTCAATCCCTTTCGGCCGGTTGTGCTGCCGTTCAATACCCCCTGGCAAAGCTACGATACCGCTTTCTGGCGGCTCTCCGTCGATACCCTCCAGATCAGGACATTTCGCCTGAGGCCCGACAGCGCATCGCCCCGACTGCTGCTGCTGACGGCTGACTGGTTGCCGGGCAAAAACTACACGCTCACGCTGCTGCCCGGCGCCGTGACCGATTTTTTTGGCGCACCCAATACCGATACGCTTACCCGCTCGCTGCTGGTGACGCCCGACAAACAACTGGGCAGCCTGGCGCTCAACCTGAAAAACCTGCGCTACGACACGCCATATCTCCTTCAAATCCTCGATGGCAAAACAGTGGATCAGGAGCGTCGTTTTGTGGCCGAAACCCGTGAAATGCAGCTTGGCTTCCCCAACATGCCGGCAGTAGCCTACACCGTACGCCTCGTCGAAGACCGCAACGGCAACGGCCGCTGGGACCCCGGCGATTTCAGCCGGCGCCTGCAGCCCGAGCCTGTTTTTACCCGAAAACTGGAAGCCTTGCGCGCCAATTGGGAGGTGGAAGTGGAGATGGATCTGGAAGAAGTGGCAAAGAAGAAGAAGGGCTAACCCGGGCAACGCCGCCGCAACAGTTCGACAAAAGCCGGATCGCGAACCAGGCGGAGGTAGGAATCGTGGTTGTGTCGTTTGTTTTCTTCGGGCGAGGCCGTCTGAAAAATGATCTCGGCCAGGCTGCGCCAGCCTTTTTCAAACAAAGTCAGTTGGGCCAGGCAAACACTGTAATCCGACGTGTGTTCGGGGTGCGCGCGCGTTTCCGTTTCGGCAGCAAGGCGCAAATAGCCTGCTATGGTCTCCTCTGCCGGGCGATGAAAATCCAGTTGGTTGGTCTGGGGAGTGGAGGGCAGGTAACGAACGGTAAAGGCATCGCGGTCGCGGAGCGGAAAACCCGTGGGCAACATGATCGCGCCCGTATCGCTCACCGTCATTTTGGCGGTAATGCGCAGGCTGTCGGCGGTGGTAAAGGTGTAAAAGACCTTTCGTTGGCGCGATTCTTCCACGATGAACAGGGTAGCTACTGCCTCTTTGCCTTCCAGGCTGAGCCGGCGGGCCATGTCGCCGTCGATATTGTTAAAAATGCCCATACTGGCACGGCGTTTCAGGTCTTGCCGGTGTTTGTACCATTCCAGCCCGAAAAATCCCGCGCTGATGACCACGAGGAGGCCGACAATCAGGGCCGCCATGTAGCCCCGGTTGCGTTTTTCTTCGGCGCGCCGCAGCCGGTTGCGGGGGGTGTCCACCTCTTTGTTGACTTTGAAATCGTAGGAAAAGCCTTCTTTTTCCTTGTAAATACCCACTTCACACAACTCGTCTTCGATGAAAAAAGAATACACACGGGTATCTTTTACGGCAAAATCAATCTGCATGACCCGCATGTCGCAATGGATCATCAGGTGACCGCTGCGGTCGCCGTGGTACAATCCGACGCGGTGGCGGCCGCCGGCATTGTCGAGGTAGATCCAGCTGAATTGAGCCATGAGGGAATGCGTTGGCGCGAAATATCACAATAAACGCAAGGTTCGGCGTTTTGGGGCGCGGATTTTTGAAAATTTCCAAAAAGGAAAGCTGCCTGTAAAAAAGCGGCGCGCAACAAGGCCGTATGCTCCTCGTTGCGCGCCGCTGGTTGGTTTCAGGGCGGTTAATCAGCCTTTTTCCACTGCCGCCTTTTTCCTGGTTTTCACCTTCGGCCGTCCGATACTTTCATAATGGAAGCCCAGGCCTTTCATCTGGTCCAGGTCGTACAGGTTGCGGCCGTCGAAGATGACGGGCTCCTGCAGCAGGCGTTTGAGTTGTTCGAAATCGGGGCTGCGAAATTCGTTCCACTCGGTCATGACGGCCAGGCAATCGGCGCCTTGCAGGGCGTCGTACATGCTGTCGGCGTAGCGGATGCGGTCGCCGAGCTGGGCGCGAACATTGGGCATGGCTTCGGGGTCGAAGGCCTGCACGCGGGCGCCCAGGGCCAGCAGTTCTTCGATGATGACGAGGGCTGGCGCCTCGCGGATGTCGTCGGTATTGGGTTTGAAGGCCAGGCCCCAGACGCCGATGGTGCGGCCTTCGAGGCTGTTGCCGTAGTATTTTTTGATCTTTTTGGTCAGCAGGGCTTTCTGGATGCTGTTGACCTTCATGACGGATTTCAGGATTTTGAAATCGTAGGAAAAGGTTGCGGCGGTTTTGCCCAGGGCCTGCACGTCTTTGGGGAAGCAAGAGCCGCCGTAGCCGATGCCCGGAAACAGGAAGCGTTTGCCGATGCGGCTGTCGCTGCCGATGCCGATGCGTACCTGATCGACGTTGGCGCCGACTTTTTCGCAGAGGTTGGCGATCTCGTTCATGAAAGAGATGCGCATGGCGAGGTAGGCGTTGGCGGCGTATTTGGTGAGTTCGGCCGAGCGTTCGTCCATGAAAAAGATGGGGTTGCCCTGGCGAACGAAAGGCTCGTACAGCTGGCGCATGACTTTTTGCGCTTTTTCGCTGCGGGTGCCGATGACCACGCGGTCGGGTTTCATGAAATCTTCCACGGCCACGCCTTCGCGCAGAAATTCGGGGTTCGACACCACGTCGAACAATTTTTTCGGCAGGCGTTCGGCCATGATGGCGGCCACTTTTTCGGCGGTCCCCACGGGCACCGTACTTTTATCCACGATTACCTTGTACTCCGTGATGATATGGCCCAGATCGCGGGCTACGCCGAGGATGTAGGAGAGGTCGGCCGAGCCGTCTTCGCCCGGCGGGGTGGGCAGGGCCAGAAAAATGATCTGGCTGGCTTCTACGGCCTCTTTCAGGTTGGTGGTAAAATGAAGCCGGCCTTCCTTGGTGTTGCGATCGAAAAGCACATCGAGGCCGGGCTCGAAGATCGGGATTTCGCCGGCTTGCAGGCGGCGCACTTTCTTTTCGTTGTTATCAACGCAGATGACGTTGTTGCCCGTTTCGGCAAAACAGGTGCCAGTGACCAGACCGACATAACCGGTTCCTACAACAGCGATGTTCATGGTAAAAACGATTTAGAATCGAGAGATTGGGTGAATGCCGGGGCTGGCCGGCGTATTAAAGGAAGTTCGGCTTCGAGCAAAAGCCTTGCCAACGATAAACGGATGGGAGAAAAAGACCGTCAACTTTGGTCGGAAAGGTAAGGGCTGGCGAAATTGCAGCGCAAAAGTAAGCTGCGGGCCGGAAACTGCCGATCGGCCAAACATGATTTTTGCAAACGGAATAAAATCGCCGCCAGGTAAAACATTATTTGGGGCCAACGCCTGCCCTTTTACCTTTACTCAACCGAACGACATGGCTTGTTCTTCCCGCTCCCTTTTGTTGTTGCTCGCCTTGCTCCTGCGGGCCACCCTCTCGACGGCTCAAAAACCACCCGTAGCAGGCGCCAATATCGTGCCCAATCCGGGCTTTGAACGCTTTGCCAACCCGCCCATCGGCTGGACCTACAAAGGCGCCGATTTCGGCCGTGTGGTCAAATACTGGTTCAGCGCTACCACCGCCAGCCCCGATGTGTACGGCCCCGGCGTGCGCGTGCCCGAAGACTGGGCGGAAAAAGGCTTCGGCAAACAAACCCCGCGCAGCGGCAAAGCCATGGCGGGCCTCACGCTCTACGGCTGCACCAACGGAAAGCCGCATTGCCGCGAATTCATCGAAATTCAGCTCGCCGAACCGCTGGTAATCGGCCAGACCTACTACGTCGAATACTGGGTTTGCCCTATGAAGCGCAGCCTGTACATCAACAACCTGGGAGCATACTTTTCCGTCAGCGAAATACGTCGTACCACCGACGAGGTTCTGGTACGTGAGGCCCAGGTAAAAGCCGACAACGCGGTGAGCGCCCCCGACGGCAAATGGGTCAAGGTGAGCGGTTATTTCAAAGCAAAATACGAGGCCAATTTTATCGTGCTCGGTAATTTCAGCGACGACGAAAATACCATCTCCCAGCCCCCCGGCGACGACAGTTACAACTACGCCTACTACTATATCGACGACGTGCTGGTGCGCAAATCGCCGCCCTACCTGCCAGTGCCCGTCAAATCCGACGACCTGAGCCGCCAAACCCTCGAACCCGGCAAAACCATCGCGCTGAAAAATATCTATTTCGAATTCGACCGCGACGAACTCATGCCCCGCTCCTACGTCGAACTCGACAAACTGCTCAAAATCATGCGCGCCAACCCCACCCTCGTGATCGAAATCGTGGGCCACACCGACAACCTCGGCACCGATGATTACAACCTCGACCTCTCCCGGCGCCGCGCACAGGCCGTGGTCAATTACCTCCGCGACAACAAAATCAGCGCCGGCCGGCTTCGCTTCCGGGGCATGGGAGAAAGCCAGCCCATCGCTACCAACGACACCGATGAAGGCCGGGCGCAGAACCGGCGCGTAGAGTTTGTCGTGGTGAAAAAATAAACAGCCGGCCCCGCCAGAAAATTTTTCCAACCCGCCCCCTTGCGCCGGCGGGTTTTTTTGCCATACCTTTGCATCATCGTACCAGTACACTATAACAATGCAAAAAATTCTGCTGCTCGACAATTTCGACTCTTTTACCTACAACCTCGTGGACGCTTTCCGTCAGCTGGGCTGCCAGGTGAAAGTATTTCGCAATACTGCCGACCCCGATACGCTGGCCCGTGAAGATTTCGACCTGCTCGTGCTTTCTCCCGGGCCTTCGGTGCCGCGCAATGCCGGCAATCTTATGGCCGTGATCGAGCGGTTTTATCAAAGCAAACCCATTTTCGGGGTTTGTCTCGGTCACCAGGCGTTGATCGAATTTTTTGGCGGCAGCCTGGCCAATATTGCTCCCGTACACGGCAAATCAGCGCCTGTGTCGCACGATGGCCGCGGTATTTTCACCGGCCTCGAACAGGGCATGGAAGTGGCGCGCTATCATTCCTGGGCAGCTGATCTGGTGCCGTCCGAATTTGAAATCAGCGCCCGCGCCACCGACGGCACGGTCATGGCTGTGCGCCACAAACGCCTGCCCATCGAAGGGGTGCAGTTCCATCCCGAATCGGTGTTGAGCATGAAAGGCGCGGCCGGCATGCGGCTCCTGCAAAATGTGGTGGCAGGCCGCCTTTCGGCCGGCAACCGCATTTATCACGATCTGTCCAGAAAATTGCAAACCGGCGCCCCGCTCGACGCAGACACCCTTCGCGCCTTTTTACAGGCGGTGGAAGAGGGCCAGCTGGCCGACGACCAGAAACAAATCCTGCTCGTGTCGCTCAGTCACCGACTTCGCAACGCGCCGGAGCTGAAAACTTTCGTCGAGGCCCTGCTGCAAGCCTCGCGGGCGCCTCAACTGACCTTTCAACACGCAGAAAATCAGGGACCTGTCGATATTTGCGGCACAGGCGGCTCCGGCCTGCCCCGTATCAATACCTCCACGCTGGCCGCCCTTTTGCTGGCCCGCTCGGGCCTCAAAATTGCCAAACACGGCAACCGGGCCGCGGCAGGTCGTTTTGGCAGTTTCGATTTGCTGGCAGCCTTGGGCGTGCCCTTGCAATTTTCGCCGGAAACAGCCCGCCACACCCTCGAACACGCCGGGCTTGCCTTTTTATTCGCCCCTGATATTCACCCGATTTTTCGGCATTTCGCACCCGTTCGAGCCAAAATCGGGGTGCCGACAGTGTTCAACATCCTCGGCCCGCTGGTCAACCCTGCCCAACCTGCCCGCCAGTTTATCGGCACTGCCTTCGCTGACCTGATGGACGTGATCTTCGAGACCGGCATCCGCCTCGGGAAGGAACACCTGATCGTGGTGCGGGGCTGGGACGGCCTCGATGAAATTTCACTGAGCGCGCCCACCCGCGTGCTGGAATACCGGCAGGGCCAGCGCTTCGACTACGAAATCGGGCCGCAGGATTTCGGCCTGGAACCGCTGCCGTTCAGCCGCCTGAGCGCGCCCTGTCCCGCCGCCAGCCTCGATATTGCCCAAGCCCTGCTGAACGGCCGGCCGGAAACCGACCATTACAAACTGGTGGCGGCCAATGCGGCTTTTATTTACAACCGTTTTGTAGCGCCGCTTCCTTTGCCCGAAGCCTACGCCAAAATGGAGCGCCTGCTGCTCGACGGCGCCCTCGGCGAATCGCTTGCGCTTTACCTGTCGCTGCTCCAACCAGCGGCCCTTGCTCCCGCAGCCTGAAAAACCGACGCCATGTCCAGTATTCTTGATCAAATCATAGCACAAAAGCAACAGGAAATCAGCGCGTTGTACGCCCGGCACGACATTGCGACCCTGCGCCGCGCCGCGCCGCCCTGCCGCCGCAATTTTTATCAGGCCCTGGCCAGCGCCCGCGCGGCCGGCGAGCCGTTTTTTATCGCCGAGTTTAAAAGAAAAAGTCCGTCCGAAGGCTGGATCAATCGGGAGGCAGCTGTGGCGGACCAGGTTATCCGATACCGCCTTGCCGGCGCCCATGCCGTATCGGTGCTCACCGACGGAGCGTTTTTCGGCGGCTCGTACGACGACTTGCGGGCGGCCGCCGAAGCCCTGGCGCACACGTCCTGCCTGCTGTTGCAAAAAGATTTTGTACTCGATCCCATCCAGATCTACCTGGCCCGCGCAGCTGGCGCCGACATCATCCTGCTGATTGCTGCCATTTTGCCGCCCGGGCGGCTTGATTTTTTGAAAAAAACGGCAGAATCGCACGGCATGGGCGTGTTGGTGGAAGTGCACGACGCGAACGAACTGGAGGCGGTCCGCGGGCTGGATTTTCCGGTTCTTGGCATCAACAACCGCGACCTCAACACCTTTCGAACGGCTTTGAACCGCGCCAATGCCCTGTCGCGCCATGCCGGCAGCCGTTTGATCATCGCCGAATCGGGCATTCGCTCGTATCGCGATTTTCAGGCGGTGAGGAAGGCCGACGGATTCCTGATCGGCACGGGGCTCATGGCCGGGCAAGGCGGCTCAGGGGTATTCCGGGAGCATTTTCAAACCGATGGAAGGCTGTTGTTCAAAGCTTGCGGCATTCGCCGTCCAGCGCTGCTGCACGACACTCGCGCCGATTTTACCGGGCTTAATTTTTCGCCGCTCAGCAAGCGCCGCATTGACCCTGATTTGTTTGACAATCAGGCAATTCCGCACCATGCTGTCGCTGTTTTTTATCAAAACAGCGAAGCCGACATTCGCCAGACCCTGGATCGTTTCCCGTTTCGGATCGTGCAGCTGTACGCGCAGGAGCACCGCCCGGAGTTCATTCGTTCGCTGCGGCAAAAGGTAATCCTGGCCAGCGCCATTGCATCTCCTGCCGATATCGAGCGCCTCGAACCTTATGCGGCCGAGGTGGATTTTTTCATCCTCGACGGCGCCCGGCCCGGCAGCGGCGACCTGATCGGAACGGCCATTCCAACCGATTTTCCCTGGCCTTTTTTGCTGGCAGGCGGCCTGCATGGCGGCAACCTCGAGCGCGTGCTGGCTTATGAAAACTGCATCGGCGTCGATGTGGCGTCCGGCATCGAGTCGGAGGGCCAGCCTTCCCCGGGGAAGATCGACGAGATTGCCCGTCAACTGAAAAACCTGTCGTCCATCCTTCAAATATCCTGAAAATGACCGCTGTACAGACTGCTTACCGCTCCGTTATTCTCGACCATCCGGACGGTTTTTTCGGCTCCTACGGAGGCTGTTACGTGCCTGAAGTGCTACTGCCCGGCTTGCAGGAAATTGCCGCCGCGTTCGAAACGGCTAAAAACGACCCGGTTTTTCAGGCTGATTTTCATGCCGTGCTGCGCGAATTTGCCGGCCGCCCCACGGCCTTTACGCCCCTGCCGCGGCTTACGGCCGAGATCGGCGGCGCCCGGCTTTTCCTCAAAAACGAAGGCCTCAACCACACCGGCGCCCACAAAATCACGCACTGCATCGGGCAGATTCTGCTTGCCCGCCGCCTCGGCAAACGCCGCATCATCGCCGAAACCGGCGCAGGGCAACACGGCTACGCCACGGCGGCGGTGTGCGCGCGTTTCGGGCTCGATTGCACGGTGTACATGGGGCGCAAAGACTACGAACGCCAGCGCCCCAACGTGTTCTGGATGGAGCTGCTCGGTGCGCGGGTGGTGCCGGTTGACGAGGGCAGCCAGACCCTGAATGAAGCCGTCATCGCCGCGTTCAAAGACTGGGTGGCGCACCCTGAAGAAACCTACTATCTGCTCGGTTCTGCGGTAGGGCCGCATCCGTATCCGGCGATGAATACTTTTTTCCAAAAAATCGTGGGAGAGGAAATCCGCCGGCAGTGTCTTGCCGAAACCGGCCGGCTTCCCGACGCCTGTGTGGCCTGCGTGGGCGGCGGCTCCAATGCGATGGGCATGTTTTTCGAGTTTCTCGACGAAGAGGAGGTGGCGCTGATCGGGGTGGAAGCCGGCGGCCGGGGGCCAGCTGCCGGGCAGCACGCTGCCAAGGTGTCCTGCGGCGAAGCGGGCGTGTTCGAAGGCTATCACTCCTATTTTTTGCAAGACGGCGCCGGCAATATCGCTGCCACGCACTCCGTGTCGGCGGGGCTCGATTATTGTGGCGTCAGCCCGATTCTGGCCTGGCTGGCCGACAGCGGCCGCGTGCAGTTTGTCACCGCTTCCGACGACGAAGCGCTGGCGGCCGTCCAGCGCCTGGCCCGTACGGAGGGTATCATTCCCGCGCTCGAATCGGCGCACGCCTTCGCCCACGCGTTCCGGCTGGCGGCCGAATTGCCGCCGGAGGCAGTGGTGGTCGTGAATGCTTCGGGGCGCGGGGAAAAGGACCTGTTCATTACGATGCGGCATTTTCAGGAGGAAAGCCTGGAGGCTTACGCAAAACACCTGCTTCAAAACCCGTGAGAACAGTTTAAGGTGCGCGTTTCGGCGCCTTTTCAAACAGATCTTTATGTCAAATTTTAAAGAAAAAATCCCCCTCATGGCCCACCTCGTGCTCGGCTATCCGTCCTTGCCGGACAGCCTTGCCGCTGCGGAAGCGTACATGGAAGCAGGGGTGCGGATACTCGAATTGCAAATTCCTTTTTCTCATCCCACTGCCGACGGGCCAGTGATCACCGCGGCCTGCCGGGAAGCCGCCATCACGCAGGGCGTCACGGTTGGCGATTGCCTGGCTGCCATCCGCCACCTGCGCGAACGATATCCGCAGCAGGAGATGATCGTGATGTCGTACCTCAATCGGGTGTTTGCGTACGGCCCGGAGCGTTTTGCAGCCGATCTGGAAGCACTGAACATCCGGCATCTGATTGTCCCCGATCTGCCGGTGGACAGCGCGCTGGCTTGCCGCATCCGTGCATCCGCAACAGGCCTGCAACTGGTTCCGGTACTCGCTGCCAACGCGAGCGACGAACGCCTCGAAAAACTCCTGTCCGACGACTTCGATTTTTTCTACCTGATGGCCGATTTCAAGATAACCGGTTCGGCTTTCAGCCTGCATCACCGCCTGAAAACGATCATAGCCCGCATCCGCGCTGCCCGGCCGCTTGCCCGCGTCGGCATCGGCTTCGGTATTTCAACGCCCGAACAGGCCCTGCTGGCTGCCCGCGAAGCCGACGTGGCGATCGTGGGTTCGGCGCTGATCCGGGCCAGAGACGAAGGGCGTCTCGTGGAGGTTCTTGAGGGGTTTTGTATTTGAGGATGCGAGGATTTGACAAAAGGGTTGTTGCTGCCCTCGAAAATGTTGTTGAAAGTGGAGCCCAACTGTTCTTACAACAGGGTTAATATCAGCGGCGAAGTCACCCCATCCTGTTCATCTTGTTTAAACTGTCTAAAAAGCCTGTCAAAAAAACCGGTTTGATGAGCGCGAAAGCCGTAAAAAAATGCCCGTCGAGAACCGGAATGTCCCGTTTTTTGTTTTCAGAAAAATTTGAAATCGAACCATGGTTTTCGAATCCATATTTCCCCGTGAAAAACGCCCTCTGCTGATCGCCGGCCCCTGTTCGGCGGAAACGGAAGAGCAGGTACTCACTGCCGCCCGCGGACTGCAGCAACAGGGCATCGACCTGTTCAGGGCAGGCATCTGGAAGCCGCGCACCCGTCCGGGCGCCTTTGAAGGAATCGGGGCAGAAGGTTTGCCCTGGTTGCAACGGGTAAAAGAAGAAACCGGCTTGCGCGTCACCACCGAGGTGGCCAATGCCCAACACGTTAACGAATGCCTGAAACACGGCATCGACGTACTCTGGATCGGCGCGCGCACCACCGTAAATCCCTTTTCCGTGCAGGAAATCGCCGACGCGCTGGCCGGCGCCGATATTCCGGTGATGGTCAAAAACCCGGTCAATCCCGACTACAAACTCTGGGTCGGCGCGCTCGAACGGCTGTACAAGGCCGGGCTGCGCCGCATTGCGGCCATCCACCGGGGCTTTTCGAGCTATGGCGACTCCATGTACCGCAATGTGCCGCGCTGGCAAATGGCCATTGACCTGATGCAGGAATTTCCGGGACTGGAAGTGGTTTGCGACATCTCGCACATCTGTGGCCGGCGCGATATTTTGAAAGAAACTGCGCAAAAAGCCTTCGATCTAAACTTCGACGGCCTGATGGTGGAGGTGCACCCCAGCCCCGACCAGGCCTGGAGCGATGCCGCCCAGCAGATTACGGCAGAGCAGTTTGGCGACATGCTTCGCCAGCTCGTGCTGCGCCCTACTACGACCGACGACCCCGATTTTCTGGTGCAAATCGAAAACTACCGAGGTGAACTCGACGACCTCGACGAGGAAATTATCCACCTCATCGCCCGCCGGATGCTGCTCGTGCGCGAGATCGGAGCGGTGAAAAAAGCCAAAAACGTGGCCGTGCTTCAGCCCGAACGGTTCCGCGCCCTGCGCGAAGCGCTTCGCCGCCGGGGCGACAAAAGCGAGCTGAGCCCGGAGTTTATCACCCTTTTTCTCGAAGCCATCCATCAGGAAAGTATCAATCAGCAGGAGCGCATCATGAATCCTCGCGGGACGGAAAAGCCGCTTCCTGCGTCTTTTTTGTGGGAAAATGATTGATGTGTTTGCCCGGCTTGACGATTTGCCCTGACCTGCAAAACCTGGCGCCCGTCTGCAGGAGTGCCGCGTAAGGAATAAGTTTGTCCTATGACTGCCATCATTGGACAGCATCGGCAAATGGTTCAGATTTGACCAAAAATCCGAGCCATGCAAAAAATCACCTTGTTCATCGTTCTGGCCATTGCGGGTTGCGCGGCGGCAATGCCGCTCGCCGCACAGGTTTCGGACCGGCAGCCTGCGAAAAAGCCGTTGGTTGTATCGGTGTTCAACAACGGCACCCAGCTGCCCGGAAGCGGCGTGCTGGGTATTTTTACCCTGCCGGTGCATCCCGGGGTGTCGGTCGGCACAGAATTCCGGTACAATCATCACTCCAAAAACATCTGGTTTCAGACCGCCCGCCTGGGCGTTTTTTACCACCAGTACTCGCAGACGGCCCTCCAGTTGTACTCCGAAGCCGGCTATCGCCGCATGATCTGGCGCGGTACCGCCGCCGAATTGCGGATGGGCGGCGGGTATCTGCATTCTTTCCCGGCCACAGAAGTGTTTAAACTGAAAGACGGCGCCTACGAACGCACCCTCCGCTTCGGCCGGCCGCAGGCCATGGCGGGCGCTACCCTGGGCTTGAGTTACACCGTTCGGGCCCCGAACAAACCCTGGCGGTTTTTCCTCGACTACCAGTTTTTCCTCCAGATGCCATTTGCCAAACAGTACGTGCCGCTGGTGCCCAACACGGCCCTTCACCTGGGGGTGGCAGCGCCGGTTTTGCCCTTTTAACCCGCTTAATATCAACAACATGAGATACATATCCATCCTGCTTGCAGCCGCGACTGTGTTGCTGCCGGTACAGTGCCGAAAGGCCGATATCGGACATACTTCCGACTGCAGTTTCAGCCCCGCAACGGGCCATCCGAAGGCGGCTGTTTACCAGGCGGTTCTGGACCAATACGTGGCCCGCGGCCTTCCCGGCATTTCTGCACTCGTTCGCGACGACTACGGCCTGTGGGTTGGCAGTGCGGGCAAAGCCGATATTTCCAAAAACATCGACATGCACCCCTGCACCGTGTCGAAAGCCTGCAGCATCACCAAAACCTTCGTCGGCACACTGGCACTGAAGCTGGTGGAGGAAGGCAAATTCGGGCTTGACGACCCCGTATCGAAGTGGGTGCCCTCCGAAGTGACCGACCATGTAAAAAACGTACGTGAAAGCACCGTCAGGATGTTGCTCAACCATACTTCCGGCATTGCCGAACTGATTGAAGATCAGGCGTTTTACCTGGCTATTCTCAACGAGCCCGACCGCAAATGGACGCCCGGCGATCTGATCAAATTCGTGTACGACGACGACCCCATGTTCCCTCCCGGCGCCGATGTGGATTATTCCAATACCAATTTTCTGCTGCTGGCCATGATCATCGAAAAAGCCACGGGACAAGACCATGCACAGCTGCTCCACGAAATGGTGATCGACCCGCTCCACCTCGGTAACACGTACTACTACTGGCACGATCCCCTGCCCGACAACACCGCACAGGGCTATTTCGACCTGTACAACAACGGCACCATCCTCAACGTGACCAATTACAATACCGGCAGCGGCAACGGCTACGGCGGCCTGTATTCCAACGTGTACGACCTGCAGACCTTTATCGAAGCGCTGGTGCGCGACAAAACCCTGCTGCTGCCGCAGACCCTGGCGCAAATGCAAACCCTCACCGACTCGGTGGAAGGAAGCAGTCGCCGCAACGGACTGGGCATCATTCAGGATTTTTTCGGGCGCGACAAGCCCGATGAGTGGGCCTGGGGCCACCGCGGCCGCGACCTCGGCTACACTGCCGATATGGACTGGTTTCCCAATCAGGACTATACGATGGTCTATTTTGTCAATTACGGAACCGATGCCAAAAGCGAATTGCGCCAGACCTTTTACGAGTTCCGCACGGCCTTTGTCGATGCGCTGATGCAGCAATAGCCGCCCTTTTCTGCGAAATACGAGGGGGCAGTTTTCTATCGCGGGAAACTGCCCCATTTTTGTGCCGCTGTTATGACTGCCCACGAACATTTTACCCGCCTGCTCGAACTGCTCCGGCAGGAAAAAGAAGAAGATTTAAAACAATTTCTTCACCTGGTGCGCGAACGCCCGCTGGCCGAACGCATTGCCCAGGGCTTTGCCTGGCATCCGCTGAAATTGTTGCAAACCGGTTTTGCCCTGGGCGAAAAAGTCTTCATCGTCGTGGAAAGAACCGCGCGGCCCGACGAGCCTCACCAACTGCGGGCCGGCCAAACTGTCAACGTGTTCACTACCCGCGAACACGTTTTAAACCCCGAAAAACAGGGGGTGATCAATTACGTCGAGCGCAACCGGATGAAAATTATTCTCAACGCCCGCGACCTGCCCGAATGGCTCGATCTCGGCGCGCTGGGGGTGGAAATGCTGTTCGACGACCGGAGTTTTACCGAAATGGAAAAAGCCCTGCATGCCGTGATGAAAGCGAAAGGCGTCCGGCTGGCCGAGTTGCGGGACTTGATGACGGCTGGCCGAAAAGGTCAGGCGCCCGTAAAAACCGCTCCCGGCTCCCTGGAAGAAGCCGCGACCGCGTACCTGGCCGCCACCCCGCTCAATCCCTCCCAACGGGCAGCCGCGGAAGCCATTGTCAATTGCCGCGACGTGGCGATTGTCCACGGTCCGCCGGGTACCGGCAAAACCACTACCCTGGTGGCGGCCATCCGGGAAATGTGCAGCAGGGAACACACAGTGCTGGTGACCGCCCCCAGCAATACCGCGGCCGATCTGCTCACCGAACGGCTGGCGTCGCAGGGCCTCAGTGTGGTGCGCATCGGCAACCTCAGCCGGGTGGATGAGCAGGTGATGGAGCACACACTCGACGCGATACTGGCCCGGCATCCGGAGAGTAAAAACATCAAAAAGGTCAAAATACAGGCAGCGGAGTACCGACGGCAGGCGCGTCGTTTCAAACGCAGTTTCAGCGCCGAAGACCGCCGCGAGCGCGAACACCTGAAAGGCCAGGCCCGCGAGCTCGAAGCCTGGGCCAATACCCTCGAAGACCGCCTCGTAGAACAGGTGCTCGACGGGGCGCAGGCCATCACCTGCACCCTGGTGGGCGCGGCGCACCCGGTGCTCGAAAAACGGAAGTTTCGAACCTGCGTCATCGACGAAGCCGCGCAGGCGCTCGAACCGGCGGCCTGGATACCCATTCTAAAATGCAGCCGGGTCGTGCTCGCCGGCGACCCTTTTCAGTTGCCACCGACGGTAAAAAGCATTGACGCGGCCCGGGGCGGGTTGTCCAAAACCCTCATCGAACGTTGCCTCGAGGTGCTGCCCGAAGAGGTGCATCTGCTGACCGTTCAGTACCGCATGCACCGGGCGATCATGCATTTTTCCAACGAATACTTTTATGGCGGCGCCCTGCAGGCCCATGAGGAAGTGGGCGAACGGCGGCTCCTGAGCATCGACCCCTCCGGCGAAACGCTCACCGTATTCGAGCCAGTGGTGTTCATCGACACGGCAGGTACTGGTTTTGAGGAAAAGGTGACCTCATCGGCCAAAGGCAACCAGACCCGCGCCTTGAGCCGCTATAACCCCGACGAAGCCTTGTTGCTGCGCGAACACCTGCTCCAGTTGCTCGAAAAATTCCCGGAAGGGCAGCATCCTTCCATCGGTCTGCTGTCGCCCTATCGGGAGCAAGTCAACTTTCTCGACGACATGGCTCGCGAAGACCCCGTCTTGTCGCCCTTGCTGCAGCCCGGCGGGGGGCTCACCATCAATACCATTGACGGGTTTCAGGGCCAGGAACGCGACGTGATCTACATCAGCCTGGTGCGTTCCAACAGCAAACACGACATCGGATTTCTCAACGACTACCGGCGAATGAATGTGGCCATGACCCGCGCCCGGATGCTGCTTGTAGTGGCCGGCGATTCGGCTACCATCGGTCAAAACAGGTTTTATCAGGCCTTTCTCGACTATTGCGCCGGGCATGGCCGCTACCAGACCGCCTGGGAGTACATGCGCTAGTTCGCGAACAATTTGAGGTCTTCCGGCTGATAATACACGTATGCCATGCGCAAGAACGGTTGCCCGGCCCGTGTCCAGTCGATTTGCCTTACCTTGCCTTTTTCGTCGAAGGTCCATTGTTCATCGACGGCGCCCCAGGCCTGGGTTTGCAAGCGGCGGCCAGTGAGCCGGCCGCTTTGATCGTATTGATAATCAATAATTTCTGTCGTGCCTTCTTTTTCGGGATAATGCAGGTGGATTTCTATTTTATTCACCCGGCTGGCATCGTCGAGGCGCAGCCGGTAACGGCGGGTCGGCCTGGGCGATTCAGGCCGGTTGAACCAGGCGCTGACCCGCCGGCCATCGTTTCCATCGGCATATTTGAGCCGTTCTTTCAAACCGGCGGGCAACAACGTTTCCGGGTCATAAAGCCGCCAGAAGTCGAGCCAGGTGCCGCCCGAGGGTTGCCAGGCGACCGGTTCACGGTATTGCACCTGCCCGGAGGCGGCTGTTACCCAGCCGGTGTCGGTCCATTGCCTGATTTGCATTTCCCGCACAAAATCAGGCAGATAGTCAACGTTGTCGAGGTATTTGATGGCGAGGGCGCTGACGTCCTGCCATTCCCAGGTCGTCGAAGACGAGCTGGTATTCACGCCGTTCGAATCGACGGTGGTCGTGGTCGACATGTCCGTTTGGGCGTACACATTTTTGCCCAGCACGAGGATGGCGTCGGCCCCTTCGCCCTGGGCCTGGTTGGCCAGTTCCTGCACGATATTGGTCGTGGGATAGCCGGCGGTGCGTTTGGCGGAAAGCACTTTTATTTTGACGTAAGGCCTTGACGGGGGCGCTTCTCCGGGGAAAATGATCTGTACAGGCCGCTTGTGCGGTGGAGTGGGCAGGGCGGTCAGGCGGATTTCGGGAACAGGTTCAATTTTGGGCAGCCATGCGAGACAGGAGGAGAACAGTACGGCGAACGCAAACAGGACGGAGGCTATGTTTTTCATGACAGGTCTTTTTGGCGAAGATGGAGCCGCGGGGAAGGAGAAGTCAAGGTCCGGTCGGCATTTTAGCCAAAATTTTAACATTTAACACTTTTCCTGCTTCAGGGCGCGCAGCCTTAACACAGCAAATCAACGTTTTGTGCGGAAAAATGCTTTCATCAGCAAGGCGCAGTCGTGTTCGAGCACTCCGCTTTCCAGGCGGGTTTTCGGGTGGAGCAGGTCTTTTCCGCCAAAAAGGCTGAACCCCCGCTTGTCGTCGGAGGCGCCGTACACGATGCGGCCCATTTGTGCCCAGGCCAGCGCTCCGGCACACATGACGCAGGGTTCGAGGGTGACGAAAAGCGTGCAATCGGGCAGGTATTTGCTGCCGAGGTGGTTGGAAGCAGCCGTCAGGGCGAGTATTTCTGCGTGAGCGGTCACGTCGGTAAGTTGTTCCGTTTGGTTGTGCGCGCGGGCGATGATGCGGTTGTCGCACACGATCACGGCGCCGACGGGCACCTCGCCGGCATCATACGCCATGCGGGCCTGCGCGAGCGCCTGTTGCATAAAATAAGTGTCGGAATAAACGGAAAGCATAAGAGCCGGGGCAAAGGTATTGAACCGGTTTCGGGCTTTTAGCTTTTCTTCGCGTCGCTTGCACGCGGCTTTTAAAAAAATAACATAAACCCTGCAACTCCGATACGCATACAAAAACCTGTCAATGTGCGCATTATGAAAAAAATATGCCTTAGCCTTCTGGTCCTTTGGTGCGACGTTCAAACCGGACGGGCGCAGGATTTTTACGACATCAATACCGTTCAGGAAATCCGCATACAATTTGTACAATCCAACTGGGATTACCTGCTCGATTCGTTGAAGGACGCCGACGATCAGGTTTTTCTGGCGGCCGCCACCGTGGAGATCAACGGGCAGCTCTTCAACAGCGTCGGGGTGAAATACAAAGGCAACAATTCCTATGACCCGGATTATGCCAAAAACCCGCTTCACCTCGAACTGGATTATTTGATTAATAATCAGAACTATCTGGGTATCAGAGATATAAAACTGGGAAATGCCTATTCCGACCCTTCTTTTATCCGCGAGGTACTGGCCTTTGAAATGATCGGACACTACGCCGACGCACCCCGCGCCAACTATGCGCGGGTGTGGATCAACGGCACCTACTGGGGCGTGTTTGTCAACATCGAAAGCATCAACAAACCCTTCGTGCGCAGCCGCTTTTTTACAGACGGCGAAAACCCTTTTTTTAAATGCAACCCCGATGACTACGATGGCCCCGGCACCGGCGGCAATTTCTCCGACCTGGTGTACGAAGGACCCGACAGCAACAGCTACGACCAACAGTACAAACTGGAATCAGACTATGGCTGGCTCGAACTGATTACCCTGATGGACAGCCTGGCCAGTCACCCGGACGGTATCGCATCGCAGCTCGATGTGGACCGTGTGCTCTGGATGCTGGCTTTTAACAACGCAACGGTCAACCTCGATTCGTACACGGGCGCCTATGCCCAGAATTACTACCTCTACTACGACGAAAACGGCCGCTGGCTGCCCATTGTGTGGGATTTGAACCTCGGCTTTGGCGCTTTCCCCCTGCTGGTGCCGCCTGGCGGCATTACCGGTTTGCCGCTGACGCTGAGCCAGATGCAACAACTAAGCCCCCTGGCGCAGGCCGACAATACCGGACGGCCCCTCATCCGGCAGTTGCTGGCCCGCCCGACCTGGCAGCGCATGTACCTGGCGCATTTGCGCACGCTGATGGAGGAAAATTTTTCAGCCGACCAGTACCTCGACCGTGCGGAGCAACTTCAGGCTTTTATCGGGGCCGACGTGCAGGGCGACCCCAAGAAGTTTTTCAGTTTTTCCGAATTTCAGGGCAATCTCACCCAAAGCGTAAGCGGCGGCTTCGCAGGCAACGTGCCCGGGCTTTCCGAACTGATGGACGCGCGCTACGATTACCTGTCGGCCCATCCATTGCTCAGCGCCGCGCCCCCGGCCATTTCCGGCGTCGGTACCGAAACCAGCGGCGGTAATACCCTGTGGGTGACGGCGCAGATCGCCAACTCCGAGGCTGCCTGGGCCGGCTGGCGCTACGACTCGTCGGCCGTTTTTCAGTCCGCCCTGTTCTTCGACGACGGCCAGCACCACGACGGCGCCGCGGCCGACGGGGTTTTTGGCGCAGCCATACCGCTTCTGTCGCCTCATATCCAGTATTTTATTTACGCCGAAAACAGCGCGGCCGGCCGATTCCTGCCGGCGCGCGCCGAACATGAGTTTTTTGTTTACAATGCCACCCTGACCACCGCCGCGGCCGGCCAGGTCGTGCTCAACGAATTGCTGGCCGACAACGAGACCGGCTCGGCCGACGAAGCCGGCGAACGCGAAGACTGGCTTGAACTGTACAATACGACCGACCAGACCCTTAGCCTGACGGGCCTGCATTTGAGCGACAAACCTTCGACGCCCGACAAATGGACTTTCCCGGCAGGGGCTTTCATCCCGGCCGGCGGCTACCGGATCGTCTGGCTCGACGAAGAACAGGGACAAGGGCTGTATCACGCCAATTTCAAACTCAGCGCCACGGGCGAAACCGTATTGCTCGCCGGAGACAATCTGAGTATTTTTGATCAGGTTGTGGTCGGGGGGCAGCAACCCGACATTTCATTTGGCCGTTATCCGAACGGAACCGGACCTTTCGTACTCATGCCCACGACTTTCAACGGACCGAATTCGCTGACCTCCGCAGGGCAGGAGGCAGAAAGGGAAAAGTTCCGCCTGTATCCCAACCCGGTAAACCTTACTTTGCACATCGAGTCCAACGAAACACTGGGCCTGGTCAGGGTAACAGATGCACTGGGCCGAACACATATTTTCAAGGACGTAAAAAACAGTACGGTGGTCGAACTGGATTTTGGACATTTGCCGGCCGGCATCTATTGCCTTCGGGCTGGTTCAGGATTTACGACAACCGTGCTGGTACAACATTGACCGCCTAACCGATTAACTACGACGTGAAACGACTTTACGGCGCGCTCATTTTTCTCGGCCTGATTGCCGCTGCGCTGTACATACCTGTGAAAATGCCTTACGAGGCCATCAGCATCGGGCGAATATGGCCGGTGCAGGAGTGGCGTCTGGTGCAGGACCAGACGGGCCGCATCACGTCCGTCATCCGCGACAACCGCTCCGGCGCAGCCCGGCAGATCGATGCCTACCAGTTTGAACAGGGCGATATTTCCGGCCTGTCGCTCGATATCCCCGAAAGCGGGTTCATTCGTTCGGGCGATACGGTGGTGCGCATGTATTCGACGCGCCAGCGGGAGGAGATACAGGACATAGAAGCCCAGCTGGCGCTTTACTCCGCGCAGTTGCAGGCCGACCGGACGGGCGACAAGCCGCCGGTTGTGCAGGAGGCTGAAAAGCGGCTGCATTATGCCGAACAGGATTTGATGGTCAAGGAAAAAAATTTGCGCATCCAGAAAAGACTGTACGAAGAAGAACTGCTCGCCCTGGCTGATTTTCAATTGATTGAAAACGAATACGAACTGGCAAAAATCCAGGTGGACATTGCCAAAAAGAACCTGGAAACGGTCACGACCGGCCTGAAAACCGAGAGCGTGGGCATCACGGAGGCCCAGTTGAAGGGCTTGCGCAGCCGCCTCGAAATCCTGCGTCAAAAAGGTTTGTCTTTCGTGCTGAGGGCGCCTTTCAGCGGCCATGTGCAAGCTTCGGTGTTGCCCGAAGAGCTCCTTGTGTTGCAGCGCAGCGATGCCTATGTGGTGCAAATACCGATGCGGGTCGAACAATTGCGCTACCTCAACGACGGCGCCCGGTTCTGGGTCACCGATATGCAAACCCATCAAACCTACTCCGCGCAACTGCTGGCCAGAAGCACCAAAGTCGAGGTGCTCGACAACCGGCAGGTCTCGACGATTACCGCCCTGATCACTCCTTCGGGCCCCGACGACCGCATCAGCGTGGGCGTGGCGGCCCGGTGCAAGGTGCGTTTCGACGAGATCAACCAGCGCGACTACCTGTTTCGACTGCTCAATTTTTCCTGGTCTTACTAATCCCCCTTGCATCACCTTGCGCTACGAATTCAAATATCTCGTCCCGATCGAACAGTACGCCCCGCTGCGGGCGGCGCTGGTGCCGTTTTTACGGCCCGATCCCTTCGCGGCGAGGCGGCCCGGCGGGCGCTACACCGTGCGCAGCATCTATTTCGATACGTCGGGTTTCGAAATGTACCATACCAAGGTGGACGGCATTGCCCATCGCCTGAAAGTGCGTTTGCGCGGCTACGACAAAGGCGACGACAACAGCAGGGTGTTCATGGAGATCAAGCGGAAGTACGAGGGCCCGATCCTGAAAAACCGCTCCGATGCGCCTTTCGGCGTGATCAAAAAAATGTTTCACGGTGCTTCGCCCGACGATTTCCCGAGCCTGATAAACAAGCCGGACAATGCGCGCCGCTTTTTCTACCATATTTTCAGCAGAAACCTGCGGCCCGTCGTCAATGTCATTTACGACCGGGAGCCTTTTCTGGGCAATACCGTCAACCTTGAAAATGATTTCCGGCTGACCTTCGACATGCACCTTCGCAGCATTGCCTACCCGGCTGTGCAGGATTTGTTCGAAGAACAAAGCCCGATATTTGCCTACCCCGGCTATTTCATCCTGGAAGTCAAGTTCAATCATTATTGCCCGGCCTGGATCAAGCCTGTACTGGAAGATTTTCAGCTGCGCAAGGAGCCGGCTTCCAAGTATGTGGGCTGCATCAATTCCAACCGGTTTGTGCGCCCCGACCGATTCAACGACCTTTGGGCCAAAAGCCGGGTCGAGTTGCCCTGAAACCCCCAGTTTTGTTCACCTTATCGTTTGAGACGTGCTCGAAGAATATCAAAACCTGGCTGTTTTCCCCACTTCCTCGGCGGATGTACTGGCCAACCTGCTGGTTGCGCTGTGCTGCGGGCTGGTGCTCAGCGTGGTGTACCGGCTTACCTATCGCGGGCCTTCCTACTCGGTCACCTTCGTCAATTCGCTGGTCTTGCTGAGTATCATTTCGGCCATCGTCATCATGGTGGTGGGCAATAATATCGCACGGGCTTTCGGTCTGGTCGGCGCCATGAGTATCATTCGTTTCCGCACAGCCATCCGCGACACGATGGATCTGGTCTTTATTTTTCTGGCCCTGGCCCTGGGTATGGCTTGCGGGGTCGGGCTCAATATCGTTGCCCTGTGCGGGGCGCTGGTGGCCGGTCTGGTTGTGATCGTGCTTACGTTTACGCATTTCGGCGCTCCCCGGCAGCGCCACTTCCTGTTGCAGATTATTCACGACGGCAAAGGCGAACTGGTGCAAATCATGGCGCGCTACTGCAGAAGCCTGAAACTGGTGAGTTTGAAAAATGTGGGTCCCGACAACCTGACCGAAAGCAACTACCACATCACGCTGAAAGACATGCGGAAAAGTGAGGAACTGGTCAGGACGCTGCGCCAGCTCACAGGGGTGCAGCAGGTCAATGTTTTCTTCGATGAAGACGACTTTAACCCGCCGACTATGTGAGCGGAAAAAAAATTGCGCCGTGCACCGCTCCATTTTTCGAGGTCTATTCAAGACCTTTGCACATGGAAACGAAGCATAGATCAAACGACCGGCCCAAGTTCCTCGGCCAGTCACTCACCTTCGACGACGTTCTGCTCGTCCCCGCTTACAGCGAAGTTTTACCCAGAGAAGTCAACATTTCGTCGCAACTCACCCGCGGCATCCGCCTCAACGCGCCCATTGCGTCTGCGGCAATGGACACCGTCACGGAGAAAGCCCTGGCCATTGCCATGGCCCGGCAGGGCGGTATCGGCATCATTCACAAAAACATGAATATTGCCGATCAGGCCGATCAGGTACGCGCTGTCAAACGCTCCGAAGCCGGCATGATCATCGATCCGGTGACCCTGCACCCCGAAGCCACCGTGGCCGAAGCGCTCGATCTGATGAAACGATACAGTATCGGCGGTATTCCGGTGACCGACCGCCGAGGCAAACTCGTGGGTATTTTGACCAACCGCGACCTTCGGTTCGAAACCGACCACAGCCGCAAGGTGCGCGAGCTGATGACGAAGAAAAACCTCGTCACAGCACCCCAGGGCACCACGCTCGAACAGGCCAGGTCTATCCTGCAGCAGCGAAAAATTGAAAAGTTGCCCGTGGTCGACGACGATTTCAACCTCGTCGGACTGATTACCTACAAAGACATCATGAAGGGGGTCAATTTCCCCAACGCCTGCAAGGACTCCCTGGGCCGCCTCGTGGTCGGCGCGGCTGTCGGCGTGACGCACGACCTGATCGAACGCGTCGGCGCCCTGGTCAAAGCAGGTGTCGATGTCGTGTGTGTGGACACGGCGCACGGCCATTCGCGCGGTGTGCTTGATGCCGTGCGGCTGGTCAAAAATACGTTCCCCGATCTTCAGGTAATCGGCGGTAACGTCGCTACCGGCGAAGGCGCTCTGGCCCTGGTAGCAGCCGGCGTCGATGGCGTAAAAGTGGGCGTTGGACCCGGAAGTATCTGTACCACCCGCATCGTAGCGGGGGTCGGCGTGGCCCAGTTGTCTGCCATTTACAACGCGGCTCAGGCCCTGCGCGGCACTGGCGTGCCGATCGTAGGCGACGGGGGTATCCGCTATACCGGCGATATCGTCAAAGCCATTTCGGCAGGCGCCAGCACGATTATGGCCGGTTCGCTCTTTGCCGGCGTGGAAGAAGCGCCGGGCGAAACCATCATTTTTGACGGCCGTAAATTCAAGTCCTACCGCGGTATGGGCAGCCTCAGCGCCATGTCGCAGGGCTCGAAAGACCGCTATTTTCAGGATGTGGAAGACGATGTTAAAAAACTCGTTCCGGAAGGCATCGAAGGTCGTGTGCCGTATAAGGGTACCGTTGCGGAGGTGATGACCCAGTATCTCGGCGGCCTTCGCGCCGGCATGGGCTACTGCGGTGCGCCCACGATCGGAGACTTGCAGGAAAAAGCGCAATTCGTCCAGATCACCAACGCCGGCATGGTCGAAAGCCACCCGCACAACATCGTCATCACGCGCGAAGCGCCGAACTATAGCAGAACCTGAGGGAGCGGGCCAATTGTTTCGATCGACCTTTCTTCCCGCTCGGGAGCTGGCGGCGCGGCGCCCTTTTGTAAAAAGGAATCGGCACTTTTCCTGTCAGAGAAAAGTGCCGATTCTGTTTTGTCAATTTGACGTATGCAGGTCTGCAAGGAAAATTATTCCTTCACGATGGTGGCCGTTTGCACCCCTGCGTCGGTGCGCAGTACGCAGCGGTAGAGGCCACTGGGCAGGTTGCTGATTTCGAATGGATAGTTCAGCTCGCCTGCTGCCTGCCACTGGCGCGGACTGAGCAGGCGAACCTGCTGGCCGAGTGCATTGTACAATTCCACCTGTACGTAGTTGTCTTGCTCGAGGAAGCCCGTGAGGCTGAATGTGCCGCCCGTCGGGTTGGGCTGTGTGCTCAGGCTTTCGACTGCAAGATTGTTCAGTGCCTGCTTGTCGCGGATGGCCGATTGGCCGGCCCGCAGTTGCTTCCACTCGGGGAGTGCAACTTTGGGCGAGTTGCCGCAATTGAGCTGATTGTCCTGCACGATGATGTAGGTAGGCGTGCGGCTCCAGTTGCCGGATTCGTCGCCAACCCAGATGTTGACAAACTGGGTGCCGAGTTCGGAGCAGTCGAACGAAACCGCGCTGGTGGCAGGAGGCGTCGAGCCGGGATCGCCTTTTTCGATACGAACGGTCATGATGCCCGAGCAATTGTCCTGCCGCTGGCGGGTAAAGGTTTTGGCGCGTGCCGTAGCGCTCCCATCCACCGTATTGACAGCAAAACCGTTGAAAATCAACGCCTCGGGAGCGGTTTTGTCGGGGCTGCAGCCCGGAGTGCCGATATCGCCGCACTCTCCGAGTCCTTCCGCGATATTCACATAGGTTTCGCCGACAATCCAGTTGCCGTGCACGTCGCGCGACCATACTTCGACGATCTGGGTGCCCAGTTCGTTACAATCAAAAGTGACCGAAGTCGTGGTCGGAACGCCGGCGCCGGTGCCCGATTTGCGGATGCGCGATTTGATGGGGCCCTGGCAGTTGTCCGATTTTTTATAAATGAGATTGGCCGCCGAAACCCTGGCGAGGCCGTTGCCGTCGGGCTGCGGCAGCAAGGCTGCACTCAGGCCATTGATCAGGATTTGATCGGGCGGAATCAAGTCGTTTTCGCCACAATCAAGGCTGAAGGCTTGCGGGTCGGAATCGCAATACCCAAAAACGTCCTGAACGATCACGTAGGTTTCGGAATAAGACCAGTCGGAAGTCGAGCCCGCCGGGCCGCCCCAGACTTCTACCAGCTGGACGCCCAGTTCGTCGCAGTTGAAAGAAACATCCACCGTCGATGGTATGCCGGCGCCGGTGCCGGATTTGCGAATACGAAATTCGAGGGCCTGGTTGCAGGGGCTGATGGCCTGGCGGACAAAGTCCTCGGCATGTACCGTAGCCTGGAAAACATCGGCCACAAGGTCGTCGTCGGCTCCCGATGCGGGCAGGAGGTTGACGGCGAAACCGTTGTAAACGGTCAGGCTCGGCGTGCAATTTTGGGCATTCAGACGAAGAAAACCCAACAACATAAACAGGGCAATTACAGGTGTGCTTTTTTTCATAAAAAACAATTTTAGGTAAAAAAACGAAATATTCAGGCCGGTCGCCAGGGGGCTTCCGGGTCGGTAAACATGAGAATAATCAGGGATTTATCCAAACCAAAAATTTTGGAGTATTTCTTTGTTGCAAAAGGATATTCAGGTGGTACGCGCCACTCGGCAAATTATTCGGGAGATCAAGAGTTGTGCCATCAAGATGTTCCCACGTTGTTAATCGCTGCCCCGTCGAACTGTAGAGTTCCACCCGCTCGATTGCGCCGGCTTCAAAGTGCAGCCGGGAGGGGGTAATTCCGTTGGCGGGATTGGGCGACAGCCATACCGCCGCCGCCTCGTCGGGCGAATTTGTTGCGCTGACAAAGCCCACTTCAAAGCTCAGGACGACCGAACATCCCCAGGCATCGGTCAGGGTAGTCGTGTACGAACCCGGCAGCAGGTTGGACAGCCCGTTGAGGGCTTCACCGTTGGTCCAGGGATAAGGCGGCGTGCCGCCTGTGGCCGAATCCACGAGCACTGCGCCGTCGGCGTGGGCCGGGCCGCTTGCCGGCACTATGGTGGTGTACACCAGCAATTGCGGGGGCGAATAAATGTTCACCTCTGCCGAATCGAGGTAACCGTTCGGGTCGGAAAGGTAAAACCTGTAGTTGCCGGCCGGAAGGCCGTTGGTATTGTTGCCGTTGTGCCCCTGGTCGTCCACCCAATTCAGGGCATAGGGAGCGCAGGCATTGGCCACGAACGTTACGGAGCCGTCGGCTGCGCCGTAGCAGCTGGCCGGCTGCTGTGTGGCCGGCAGGAAGTACCGTCGGGTTTCGTAGGGCCCCAGGTCCACGGCGGCATTGGCCAGCCGGGCTTGCCCGTCCAGGTCGGTGCTGAACGCGGCCGCCGCGGCGTTGTCGCCGGCGTCTAGTGCGGGAGAGCAGGGCAGGAGGTGAAAATCGCCGTTGGCAGGGTCGGCAAACTGCGGATCGAGCGCGAACAAATTGCCCGCTTCGCACATGACCGAAGGGCCCAGCGCAGCGCAATCGGGCTGTGATACGAGCGTGTGGTGCAGTGTCACGGGGGCTGATCCGCTGATGAGGGAGGGCTGGTTGTCCGATTGCACCACGATGCAGTTGTCGAGCAGGATGGGGTCGTCGTTGTTGTTGGCAAACTCCCGTCCCGTATTGTTGTAGAACAATGAATTGACAAAGATGTACTGCACCTCCTGCTCCGCATTTAGATCGTAAAGGAGGTGAACGGTTTTGTTTTCCCTGAAAATACATTGTTCAAACTGCATGGTCAGGGTTCCGAAGATCGAAGCGTTGAAAAAGCCGTCGAGCCCGGAATTGCCGGAAAAAATGCAGCGGCGAAACTGAAGGTTGAGTGCAGAATTTTGCGCTTCCACCAACATGATTCCGCCTACGGACCCTGCATTGCCAGTGGCATTGCGGTCGAACACGCATTTGTCGAACAGCAGCTGGCCGTTTATTCCCTCGCCTTTCAGGACAAGGGCGGCCCCGGCGCTGTAATAAATGCTGTCGTGTACGAACTTGCAGTTGCGCAGCAATACGTCGGCATGGTGGGTCAGGTAAAGGCCGCCGCCATGTACCTGTGCGATGTTGTCGTGAAAATCGGTATCGATAAAGCTGATCGGGTACTGCGGGCTGTAATAGTTTTCCACCACCACGCCGGCGCCGGCATAGCCGGCAAGGTTGCCATAAAATTCGCAGTTGCGCGTCCACACGCCAGAGCGCCCGCTGTCGCGCCCGTTGGCAAATACGGAGCCGTAATAATCGGAGTGATTGTACCGGAAAATGCAGTTGTTGAGGCGGATGTAGGCAAACTTGCCGCTGCCTTGCCCCATCAGGTAAATAGCGGCGCCCGACTGGGTGCGTTCGTGGCTGAACACGCCCACGTCGTCGGGATTGTTGGCATTGCCATACTCGAAAACAAACCCGTCAACAGTCGTCGTGGAATCTGTCTGCGCCGCGTAGAGAATACAGTAGGAATTGTCGTCCGCCTGGCCCGGCGCTCCGATATCGCCACTCAGGATAGTGGGCTGGGCAACCCAGTCGCGTTGTTGTTTGCTGGTCTCCGTACCGGAAAAACCGCCGTACAGTTTGACGCCGCTCGACAGAGTAAACGACAGCATTCGGTTGCCGCCGCCGGTGGGATGGTAAACGCCGCCCGCAACCCAGATTTCGTCGCCGTAAAAAGCTTGCGACAGGGCGTCGTTGAGATCAGGATATGCCGTGGCCCAACTGTAGCCGTTGGCTTGATCGGGGTCGGCATCTGAACGAACAAAAATGACGTTTTGAGCAGGTAAAAGAGCGGAAATCGCCAGGAAACCGGTAAGCAGGATGATATTTTTCATGGGAAAAAGGATTGAAAAAAAACTGCCTCAAATATAAACAACCCTTTGCGCAACGGTATTCCGACATTCGAAATGCGCTGCGTTTTTTGAAATATTTTTTGCGGCCCGGGCCAATGGACGGCTGCCTTACGACAGGTATAATTTTATCTTTAAAGCCGGACCTTCTCATTCAAACCGGTAGAGTATGCTCGTCAAAACCTACGCCGGCGCCGTTCATGGCGTCGATGCCCAGACCATCACGATTGAAGTCAACACCGGGGGCGCCCTCGGCACCAGCGACAAGCTGGCCTATCTCATCGTCGGATTGCCCGACAGTGCCGTGCGCGAAAGTTATCCGCGCATGGAAGCGGCCCTGAAAAACTCCGATCTGCGTTTGCCTCGTCTCAAAACCATCGTCAACCTCGCGCCTGCCGACATCCGCAAGGAAGGCTCCGCTTTCGATCTGCCCATTGCGCTCGGGATGCTTGCTGCCTCCGACGTGATCCGCCCCGACAACCTCGACCATTTCTTCATTATGGGCGAACTCTCGCTCGACGGCTCCTTGCGCCCCATTAAAGGCGCTTTGCCGGTAGCTATTCAGGCACGGAAAAAGGGCTTCAAGGGGTTTATTTTGCCCAAAGCCAACGCCCGCGAAGCCGCTATCGTGGGCGACATCGATATTTTCGGGGTGGAAACGCTCAACGAAGCCATCCGGGTGCTCGCGGGCGATACGAGTATCCAGCCCATGCGCGTCAATACCCGGGAGGAATTTGCGGCCAACCTCGACAATTACGACGTCGATTTCAACGATGTACGGGGCCAGGAAAACATCAAACGCGCGCTCGAACTCGCCGCGGCCGGAGGGCACAATGTCATCCTCATCGGTCCGCCCGGCGCAGGAAAGACCATGCTGGCCCGGCGCCTGCCCACCATTTTGCCGCCGCTCACCCTGCACGAAGCGCTGGAAACCACCAAAATCCATTCGGTGGCCGGGGTGTTGCCCGGCGAATCGGCGCTGGTCACTACGCGGCCGTTCCGCGCTCCGCACCATACCATCAGCGATGTGGCGCTGGTGGGCGGAGGCTCCGATCCGCTACCCGGCGAGATCAGTATTGCCCACAACGGCGTGTTGTTTCTCGATGAATTGCCCGAATTCAAACGCACCGTGCTCGAAGTAATGCGCCAACCGATGGAAGAGCGTCGCGTCACGATCAGCCGGGCCAAGGTGTCGGTCGACTACCCCGCCAGTTTTATGCTGGTGGCGTCGATGAATCCCTGCCCCTGCGGCTATTACAACCATCCGGAAAAAGACTGTGTGTGTGGCCCGGGCGTGGTCAAACGCTATTTATCCAAGATATCGGGGCCCTTGCTCGACCGCATCGACCTGCACGTGGAGGTGACGCCCGTGAGCTACGAAGAACTCGGCAGCACCGAACGACCCAAAATGACCAGCGCCGATATCCGTCGGCGCGTACTGGCTGCCCGGGAAATACAGGCCGAACGCTTCAAAGACCTCAAAGACGTGTATTGTAATGCTCAAATGCCCAGTCGGATGGTGCGCGACGTATGCGAACTGAGTGATGCCGGACGGACTTTGCTGAAAACTGCGATGGAGCGCCTGCAACTTTCCGCTCGCGCCTACGACCGCATCCTGAAAGTGGCGCGCACGGCGGCCGATCTGGGCGGGAGTGCGGAGATCAGGATTGAGGATCTGGCGGAGGCGATACATTATCGGAGTTTGGATCGGGAGGGGTGGGCGGGGTGAATGATTTCTGATGACTTGTCTTGATTTAGGTTACTTTTCTCATAAACCATTGTTTTGCGTTTGGCCCGCCCTTCTTGCGTTAATGGATTAAACGTGGAGAGTGATCACCGGCACGGCGATAATGGCTTTTTCGAAGCACCAGATGCTGGCATATGCGGTGAACTGGCTAGTATAAGGTTGATAGCCGGATGCCTGGATTGTAATTGTGTTCGTGTGATTGTTTTGTACCAGCCCTTCAAACAAGCCCTGGGCATCGCTGGCCCCCGCATCGGTATGCGGTAGGTTGGAGCTGATGTTGACGGCAGCGCCAGCGATCGGCGACCCCGCGGGATTGCGGATGATGACCGGAAAATTTTTAGTAGCGGCCTTGGGCAAGTCCTTGCGCATCAGCAGCACGAACTGGTGGGTCCAATCCAGAAAACCCGTTTTTTGCACCAGCATCGAGTAGGTTTGGTACAACTCGCCGGAACCGAAGTAGCAGCCGTTGCCGTCAGTCGCTCCGGTTTCGAGAAAGCGGATACCGGTGACTTTGACGGAGGCGTTTTGCACGGGTTGTTTGTTGCCGTCCTGGATATTGACGGAATATTTGAACAAAGGCAGTTCGATGGCGAATCCTTTGAACCGGGGTGCCGGAATTTCCATGTTGAGGTGGTTAAATGGCTTAGGTATTTTCCATTGTCAATTTATTTCCGTTTTCCTACAATTCCACGCCGCCATTTTCCTGGAGTGTAGCCTGGATATTGGCGCCATGGCGGAGGATGACCCTGAGCTGCACATAGCGGGTCAGGACCGGTTTTTCAGTCAGGGAGTCGAAGGTAGGGTTGCCGTTACCTTGACCTTTGGCGTCCACTGTAGGCATTTTATCCCAGATGAAATCCTGGTAGGTCTGCCGTTGGATCCTTCTTTGATCGTCGGCATACCGCATTTGAAACGTTATCGGGCGCGGTGGCCTACCGGTGTCCGGGTTCGCCGTTACAGATCCCAGGAAGTCGCGGCTGAAATCCTGCTCGGCGAAGAGATCGATGCGGCCTACCACCCGGACCTTGAGCAGGTCGATCACGTACGATTCAATATAACCGGCCTGCGCCTTGTCCGGCAAGGTGACGAATTGATCCTTGTCAAAGATGATGCTGTAGAAAATGGATTTTTTCTTCGGTTTGGTGTCGTAGGAAATCGCCTGTGGAAATGCCCCGATCGGCTGCGAATGCGAACCGGCCTGAATCAGCGGGCTTTGCAGACTGAGCGTATAGTTATGGATAGCGGGTAAATTGAATAAAGGAGCCACGCTCAGGCCGTGTTCCTGGTAGCGCGGCCAGGCAGCGAACACCGCCGCCGCGTTGGAATAGGCGGTATTGTCGATGCGGATGACCGAACCGGCCTCCTGATTGCAATAATTGAAAACCTGCAGCGCGGCCGAAGAAAAAGCGAAATGGCATTCTGGTCCGAAATGACAGTTCTCCACCGTGATACCTCCCGTTGCTTCGGGTTTTTGGACGGTGATGAAGGTGCAATTCAGGAAATTGCTCACGGCCGCCAGTATCTGAACATCTTTTACGACGCATCGCAGCAAGGTGTCCGCGGCCCCCCGCAGTGCCGACCGATGAATAAAACAATCTTCAAAGCGAAGCAGCACATCGTTGGTGCAGGAAGCATAGCCGGTAATTTTAAATCCCGAGACGACGGCTCCTGCGCCCATTTTGGTAAATGCCGGACCACCTGGAGCTGCGCCGAACATTTCAACGGTGCCGTCGGCTTGGAGGAGGCAATTTTTGCCCCGTCCGTCGACTTGTTCGTTGTAACGGCCGGTTCCGACCACGATCTTTTGCCCGGCGACAGCCTGGTCGAGGGCATATTGCAGCGTGGCGAAGGGTTTTTTCGGATGACCGCTTCCGCTGCGATCCTGACCGGCGTAGCTCACGTAAACGTCGCCGTCGAAGAGCCGCCAGAGCGTGCCGGTAAAATCGGTGGGATAGGAATATCTGGGCATGGGTAGGATGTGTTACAGGGTTAATTCTTGTTCGCTGAGGTTGAAGAGCCCCGAAGCGTTTTCTACTTTCACGCGGAAGCGGCGGTAAATGACGTTCCCGTTAGCATCCACCTTGGCGATGTTTTGCGGGAGCGTGAACTGCAGTTGGGAATCGTCATTGCTTTTGACCTGGAAAATCACATGCCAGTTGCCGGCACTCGTCATTTCATACAGGTAATAAGTAGCATTGTAAGCGGTCTTTTCCCATTTTAAGGTGACGTTTTGCAGTTCGATGGCCGTGACCGTGCCGATAACGGCCGTGATACGGGGGGCGGGAGGATTGATCACGTCGGCGAGCAACGCCATGCCCAGCTCGGAAGCCTGGGAAGGAATGTCTTCCAATTGGTCGAATTCGTTGGTGATCTCGCGCAGCGCGACCAGCCGGTAGAACAGGGGATCGCCGAAAAGCGGGAAAGGCAGGCCTTTAAAAGTGTCGGCAATTTCAATGGCGCCCGCATTCGTCACCTCGGTAACCGCCGCCAGGGTCATCGAACGCACGGAGCTTGCATCGGCAGCATTGTTCGCCCGGTAAAGTTTGATCCGCCGGATATTCTCGGATTCCAGGTAGGGGTCGAGTTCTATTTTGATCGAGGGGATAATGCGCAAGGTAGGATCGGCCAGGATCGTAGTTATTTTTCGGATGCCGGGTCGCTCGGCCGGGTAGGCATTCACCAGTTTGATCGGTCCGGCGATAGGGCTTCGGTCGCTGAATTTCATTTCGTCGTTCATCTCCGCCGCGTAGTAGAAATACAGATTTCTCGCCGCGCCGTCGAGGGTGTAGTCGGTGAAGCGGACCACGGCACCGCCGCTGTGTTTGACCGCCATCGGCGAAGGATCGAACAAGGGGCTGGAGAAAGGCAACAAAGCGTTATTGCTGTCGCGGATCACCGGTTTCTTCGAGGAGGTCTGAGTGCCGGTCTTGATGAAACGATAAAGCACGGGGGATTCCGTCAGGGGCAGGAAGGCGCCGTCGATGCATTGGCGGATTACCTCGAGCATGCTCCTCTGCGAGCCGTCGGGCAGTGTAAACATAAAACCGCTGCCGGGTGCCGTGTTCAGGGGCGCCACCGAACCGTCAAACGGCCGGATGTTAGTGCCCGGTATCACATATGCGGGGTTGTCGGGGTTTGGAAAACGGAAACCACCGGCGGTGTATTCGTTGAAGCCGTGGTCGGTGGGGTGAAGATTGGCGACCCGCAGCAGGTCCCGCCAGCGGTTGGCCTCAAAGGACGCATCTGCCGGGGACAAGGTTTTTAGGGCCGTCAGCACGCTTTCAACGGTGCTGTTAGTGGGGTCGCCTTTATAAAGCGTGTCGAGGACGGTCCGTTCATTCGCGCGGTAAAACACCAAGGCGTAGGGTTCGCGATTGGCGTTTACTGTCACGTCGACGTCCATGGTCCAGGTAGCTTTTCCATAAAAATTAGGACGGGTGGCGTACTGCGGGCCCAGCGGTTCTCCAGGCGGAAGCGGGATCAAAACCCGACGCGACGGCATCACGACGGGTGTGTGGAGAAATGATTCCAACGGAATGACGGTATTGACCGAGCGGATAGAGAGATAGGTCTGTCTCGATTCCGCGCTGCCGGCGGGCAGCGTTGTGTTTTCGTCTAAAACTCCGGGTTGTTCGCTCAGGTAGACCCGATAGGCTGGGTGGAAATTCACCAGTACGCCGGCGCCTTTTTGGACTGGCACGTACAGGTTGCGGGGGGAGTAAGTTCCGGGTGTGACGTCCAGGGTCGGATCGTAAACCGTGAGCTTGGTTTGGCTGCCCGCCGTTTCGATTTTCCAGACCTCGAGCACTTTTCGCTCCGGAGTGGTCCTGGTTGGGTCGTTGGGGTTGGGCAGGAATGCCGCATCTTCGAGGATGCGCACACTGCCCTTGTACCAGCTGACGTCGGGGTCGGGGTGATCCGCCAACAAAAAATTGTCGAAGAGAACGGTGTAAAGACCCGTGCGCGAGCCCGGGATATCCGCGCCCGGGATATCGGGGCTCATCGCATCGCCCGGGTACACATCGAGAAACTCGGTGACCAAGGCGCTTTCGTAGATGCCGCCAATATTGCGCACGGCCGGTGCACTGTCGGGGGTGGGCACGGTTTCGGTGTACAAGACCCCATTGTGCAGGAAGTTGACCAGTTGCACTTCTTTGGCCAAGGGAGAGCCGGCCGGATTCCAGTTCGTCGGTTCGTTCATATTTTCCACGACCAGGAAGCGATCGCCGGCCGCGGGAAAGGAGACCTGGACCGAAGCCGAAAACTGGTTCGTCGTGTTCAGTTCGGAAACGGTCGACTGCAGCTGTTTTTTCAGCAAGAAAACGGCCCCTTCTCCCGATACCAACGATTGCGAAACGGCATCCACCACGTAGGGAACTTGATTGGCCACAAATAAACTGCCAATGAAACGCGGCTCGTCGCCGGAAAGGACAAGAGGGATTACCGTTTCTGCCGGCGTCACGCTCGTGATCAGGTAAGATTGGGTCCTGACTTCCACCTGGGTATCGGAAAGAACCGTTACCGATTTGACCTGACCGGCCACTGGACGCGGCGGCTCCTGGCGAAAAAAGAATTGCGCTTTATCGGCGTACTGGTTGGTGGCGGAATTTTTCTGCGGAAGATAGTGGTTGTGGTTCCACTCAAAAGTGGCCCGGATCAGCGTCTGGTCGCCGGCCGGCTGGTTCACGAACATCTGTTGCTCCGTCGCGGTGGTGAGGATCTGCGGGTCTTCTGGCTGAATGAGTTGGACCGACAAATTGGCCGGCGGCAACAAGGTGCGGCGAACCGGGAAATGAGTATCGGCGGTTTGGACGTTGCTGAGCGGCGACGGGCGCGAGAACCAATTGATTCCGTAGATGGCATAGGCGTGATCGCCTTCCTCTTTCTCCTCGTGGGTAAAAAGGGCCGGATTCGGCATATTTGCCGTCTGGATGAGCTGTTGCGCAACGGGCGTCGTTTCAAAAACGCCCGAAGGATCGGAGAATTCTTCATCGTGGCTGATCTCCGGGATCCGGTAATTGGCCTCACTGAGCAGCTTGTATTTGACACCGTAAAAAACGGCTCGCGTCACCTGGCAGCTGCAAAACTCCTTAGGCGGTTGAAAAAACGGCCCGAAGGCCTGGTAAGGATCGTAAGGCTCGACGTTCAGGTGGATGATACGGGCATCGTCGAAAGGGGTATAGCCATTGGCGTCGGTCAGTTGAAGCGGGGTCCCCGTTCCGTTGTCGACACTGATCCCGAAACCGAGCGAACCTTGTACCGGCGCCGGGGGCAGGCGGTAATCGCCCCGGCTCGTAGGAAGCGTCATGTACAAGTGCGTAAAAGGGAAGGCCGGACTGCCGGCTTCGAGCGGGGCCGTGGTGTGGTAGATCGACAGGTAGACGTAGGCTTCGTTTTTGCCTTGCTGCAGGTTGGCATCGATGTAGCCCAGGCCCAGCATCCGGGCGATGTGGTAATCCAGCGCGGCCAGCTTCAGCATTTGCAGGTAGCTGATATCGAAAGCCGCCTGGTCGTTGGCAGCGTCCGACTGCAGCGCCGCGACCGCCAGCACATTGGCCGGGCTCTGGCTCAGGATGAGGTAATTGATGACCGCGCGTTTCAAGCCGTTCAGGTCATTCGGCTCATTCAGCGGCGCCAGCGTGGGATTCCATTTGGATTGGTAGTTCGGGACGCTCGTGGTAAAAAGCCCGGAGCCCGGTTGGGCGCCGTAATAACGCGGCCACTTGTGATGAACACTGTACAATGCGCTGTCTTCGAGACGGCCAAAGGCAACGGCATCGTTATCGGTCAGGGAAAACCCGTCGGCAATGGCCTGCCACTGCGCTTTCTGGGAATGGATGGAGCCCAGGATAAACTGTTCGTAGGTTTCCAGCCGCAGTTCTGTCGGCACGCAGTCCGCATAATCGAAACGGAAATACACGATGTTCTCCGCCATGACGAAGTCCTCCCGCGGCTCCTCATTTTTTTGCAGTTCGATCACATTGTCGACGATCGGCCGCGGGGGGAATACTACCTCGCCCGGAATGGTCGGATCGTTTTCACGCACGCCGAGTACCCGGCGGCAGGAGATGAAAAGCTCGGCGCCACCGACGTTTTCCGGGGTGGAAACGGCCTCCATGCGCAAGGCCGGGTTGTGGCCCGTCACCCGAACGCTCGGCCGGATAACAAAACACAGCCGGTTCGTCACCTGCGCTTCGACGATCCCGGTGTACTGCGCGATAAAAGGATAGGGCGAAACGCCCGGATTGACGGTACTGCGGATGGCATCGTATTGCGCGGTATCGTTGAACCGGATGAGTACCTCGCAGTGCTCGCCGGCGGGTGTCGACGGTACAAGCGTGTCGAATTTCCAGACCCGTGTCGGACCCGTTTCGATCAGCGCCACGGGAAGATCGGTGGTGAAATTGACCGTACAGGGATAACGGTAATGATACGGCACCCGCAATAACTCGACAAAATCGGCGGGTTTGTTAAAACCGTGCGAGGCCGGGTAAGCTGCCCCGACTCCGCCGGCCAGGTGGCCTTTGGGCAGGTGGTCGCCGATCGTCCGCATCAGCTCCCAGCGCAGGTGAATGCCGTCGGCGCTATAATCCGATTTGTCGCTGCCGGCTGCCTGCAGGTAGAGGTAGGGGCTTTGGACTTTCGCTATCCCGCCGGTGATATCATTCAACAGATCTTGGAGACTAGCCATTGTTTTATCGGTTGTGTGTCAATAGTGGGGTTTACTTTACTGCGTGCTGTTCCCGAACGGCGGTGTGACGAAGAGGTTTACCACGACGGTGCTGGCGACCATATAGGCCGCGCCGTTGTATTCGAGGTATTTAAAAGTGAACTTCAGATCGTTGATCGCCATATTCAGCAGCGGACTGCCGATGAACGCCCTGGAGCGGTCTTTCGAGTGGATCACGGTAAAGGCGGAAACCGGCCCGTTGTTCTGGGACAGGGTTATCGTAGCGCTGATCTCGGCGGGCGGGATCTTCGGGTCGTTGAAGGGTTCGGGGTTGCGCAGGAGGATCCCGACGACCTGGTTGTTGTTATTGGCATCGCGGACAATATTGAAGTCCGTTCCCACCGGCGGATCAAGCGGCCCCGTTTGCAGGATGCCGTCCATCAGCCGATCGAAGGGGTCGGCATACTCCTGTTCCAGCGGATCGCCGGCCGGATAATTATGGTTGAGCAAAGCGATCAGTTGGGCGGTACGTGTACCGTCCAGCGTAACCGGGATGTCGTCAAAAACGGCCTCTTTCACGTATTTGCCCTGGCGGTCTTTCAGTTGGTAACTGTTCACCTGTTCGGGAAAATCGGCGTAGCGGGAGGTCTGGAAATTATAGCGATGCGCTTCTTTCAGCACGTTGTTGTAGTTCGCCTTGTACACGGCGAGATAGAGTTTGAGCGGCTTGAGCCGGTCCACTGTGGCGTTCGACTGGATGCCGGGCGGGGTGATCGCATTGGCGATATGGGTGCAGGGCTCGCCTTGAGTCACCATATTATTCAGGAACGCCACGTCCTGCGGCACCTGGCCGAGATTGTTCGCCTGGAAGTTGAGGGCAACCGGGCCGACGAAAGCGGGGTCGTTGGCGTCGGCCGGCAAGGGATTGACCGGGTCGAGGATGCTGACTTCCAGGGTGCTGGTGACAGCGGCGTTGCCATTGTAAGGATCGAAGCCGCCGCCGTACATGGTATAGATATAAGATTGATTATAAAACAATTGCAACTTCGGGTTGACGTAAAAAAGCGGTTTCGCGTCCAGGATGTTGCCATCGGCGTTCGGGTAGGATTTTGAAAAATCGATGTACGGTTTCAGCGATTGCAGGCGAAACTGGTCGCCGCGGTCCGCGCTTTTGAGAGCCTGGTATTCGGCCCGGTTTTCGTGGAAGTGACCGATCGGCCCTTTCGTGCGGAAGCCGAGGTGCATATACTTGGCCGTCGTCGCATTATGCCCCAACTCCGAGGCGGTAACCTGGTCGCTCAGCTTGATTGAAACGGCATACAGCGTATCGGGACGCCAGATCGGGTAGATCGTATTGTTGATGGCAGTGACCATCGCATTGTTGTTATTCAGGACGGTCTGAAAGCTTGGCAAAGTGTCGTTGAACAGCTGCGCGCGCAGGGGCAGCCAGCACAGGCGAAAGACCACCGTCGTGCATTTGAAGTTGAACGCCGGGTCGGTACCGCAAGGGAATGCCAAGTTGGCCTGGGTTTCAACCGAACCGGTCATTTCAGCCGCCGGGTCGGGTGCGCCGCTTCCGCCGGCTTTCGTAAAGGCGTCGCAGCACCGGATAAATTCGAGCAGTCCTGCGATCTGTTCGTTCAATGCAGCTGCTTGTTGCAACAGTTCCTGGGCCTGTTGGCAATATATTTGGCCGAGATGGCTGTTGCAGGGGTCTCCCCGGTATTTTCTGCACAATTCGAACAAGAGCTGGGCCTGCGCGACCAGGGCGTCGTGTTGGTGCTGCAGCTGCGCCAGTTGCTGATGCGCGGTGTAACAGACCTGGCACAACCAGGCAGCGATGCTGCCGCAGCAGTCTTGGTGGAAAGCGACAAAATCAGGTCCCGGCACGGGGTCCAGGCCGGTCGAACTGCTTCCCGGAATGACCGGCGCGGGGAAATGGCCTTCTGTGCATTTACATTTTCCGGGTATTCGATTTGTAAGACCAACGCTGCTCGCTTCCGGTACGACCACGCCGCCATCCGGATCGCTGGGCGGCAAAACGGTGACTACGCCCGGCGCCGTCGTCGGAACGGGTTCCACCTCCGTGCATTTGCATTTTCCCGCAGTGATCACCACCCGGTCGATCGGCGCATCCGCGGCGAGATACTCGATCGATTTGAGCGTATTGACCGGGAGGAGCACTTCCTGCCTGACCGGTTGGTAATCGTACACGGGCTGCTGGCTGCTGTTCACACCGACTTGTACCCGTCGCTGATAACTCACCGTCACGTCGTCGGCGAGGGTAATGAGTTGCAGGGAGACACAGGCGGTCAACTCGGGGAAGAAAATCTGCAGCTGGCTTTGCGGTTTGAGCACCAGGCCGCGCTGAAAGCCGAAAGGATTGAGGATCGAAGCGACCTGCCCGCCCTGGCCGACCACGAGCACCTGCAGGTTGTTGATCGTGCGCCGCACCCCTGCCGGAAATATCGTCAGGTTGGGAAACGCCTGAAAAGTGATACACTGCTTTTCGATGGGATCGGGCGGGCAGAAAATGGTTTCCACGGTGACGCCGTTGTTTTCCGGGACGAAATTCCCGGTGGTGTCGTTGGCGTAAGCAAGCGGCGTTTGGGAAAGCAGCGAGAGTTTGTTGACTTTGTCGGGTTGGTCGACCTGCCACCAACCTTCTTTCAAACCGATCAGGTCGTTGGGGTTGACGAAGGAAGCGTGCTGCAGCGGGGTCAGCGCTGCGTAGACATCGTAGCGTTCCCATTGGTTAGCCAGCGGGTTCCACGAGCGAATGATCACTTCTTCCGCGGTGTAGGCGTGATATACCTGGGCTGACTTACCCCGCTGCGGCGGGACGATATCCACGTTGTTGTATCCGCTTCCGGTGATCCCGATGTTGGTGGTGCCGCTGCCGGGGGCGATCGGTTTTTTGAATTCGATGTCGATCGCGCTGTCCAGCGACACGACGTGTGCGTCAAAACCGTTGGTCCAGCCGGAGGAAGGCGGCGGCGGCAGCGGATTGTTCTGGGCGCCGGCGCCGGCCGGCACGTTGAGGTCCAGGCGCTCGCGGGTAGCCACGTTGATGGCCTTGGCGGCTTCGCCGACGTTTTCTTCGTTGAATACCGGGTTAGGCAAGGTCGGGACGTTGGGATCGCGCGTCCAGGTGAACTCTAAGTCGAAACAGCCGCCGTATTTTTTGAAGGGTTTGGGCAGATCGATGCAGACCTGTACCGTGCCGGTGACGATGAACGGATGCGGCGACTCGGCGGCCAGCGAGGCCGAGGCGCTCAGGCCGAGCTTAAACTTGAACACTTTGACCGCGACGCTGCCGCCGATGTGGACGGCGCCGCCGATCTGTTTCGGTTTGAAACTGATCCGGCCCTGGGTATCGAGGTAGGCTTTCAGTTCGATCTTTACCGGGCCGAAACCTTTGTTGAATTCCCAGCTGGCGCCGGCGCCGGCTTTGATGCCGGAAGCGGAAAGCATAAGGTAGGACCAGGCGTCGAAGAGGGAAAGGATGCGCGCCGTGACCCGTTTGCTTTCCGGCTGGTCGCGCCCGACGTTGAGATACCAGGCCGAGCTGTCCTGGAAGAAAAAGCCTATTTCGATCAGGGCATTCAGATCGAGGATCGCGCCGCTGTCCGCCGGCAGTTTGTAGGCGATGCCGAAAGCCGCTTCGATCGATTGTTTGGTGATCGCGATCAGGACGCTGAACGGCGGGTCGTTCGGACTGAGGTCGACCCGTTCGGCCATGATCGCCGCCTGGCCCTGCAGGAGCAGCGCATCGGGCAGGGAGAGCAGCAGGAACAGTTTGGCCGAAAAGGCCTTCCCTGAGTCGGTGAGGGTGCCGATGGTCACGCCCAGGCCGATGGCAAAACCCTTGCGTTGGGCAAACTTGTCGATGGTGATGCCCTCTTTATAAGACAGCTGGACCTTCTTTTTGTAGTATTCATACCAGGACGCATCCGCGGCGAGGCCGAGCGGCGGATAGGCGCGGTCGGCCACGTAACGCATCGCGATCATACCCCTGCCACCATAGACACCCAGGCTGGTGTTGCCGAGCGGGAGCGGCACCGAGAGGCTGAGCTCCGTATCGATGATAAAAGCGGGCAAAGAAGGGATCATCCGCATGGCCGCGCTGCCGCCGATCCCGGCTTTCGGTAATTTGAAAGAAATGCCGCCGCCGTACTCGGTGCCCGCGTTCGAACCGGGAACCGAAGGGTCCGGTTCTTTGACCTGCAGGAAACCGCTGATGAGCACGGTGGCTTCATCGGCCGATTTGCTTCCGGGGATAATGAGGTCGATGGCGATACCTTCGACGCGCACGAAAATGTCGAACGGCCCGCTGTCAACCGTGAAATACACTTTCACCCCGCTCGCCCGCACGTCGACGCCGCCGGGGTTCACGTTCACGCCGCCATCGAAACCGAAGTATTTGTATTTGCGCCCGTCGCGTTCGTAAGAGCCGAAGCTGATCGCGGTGACCGACACTTTTACCGGCCCGATTTTTAGTGTGAGCGCCTGCGGAAGAATGATGTTCCCGCCTTTTAGTTCGATTTGCCCGTCATCGTGGATGATGAGCTCTTTCATGTCGAAGGAGATTGGGCGATCGAAAGTCAGTGCGGGGATCGTGAAGGTGCAGGTGATCGTCCCGGAAGTGGAGATGAAAAAACGGTCGTCCTCGCGACCGATGCTCAGCGAGCGCACGTTGAAATCGAGCACGCCGGGAATTTTCAGCAGGATACCGGCCGTGCTGCTGGCGGTGAGCTTGAAATCGCCGTCGTTGTCGATGTGGATGCCGACGTCGATGACGGCGTCGGCGTTGCTGGCGTCTTTGAAGCCGTTGATCTTGATTTTGCCTTTGATGTCGGAACTGACAAAAGCATTTTGTTTCAGTTCGATGGCAACCGTAGTCAAGCTGAGCTCGAATTTGCCGATGGTCTGGTGGAAAGGATTGCCCGTGGTGACCAGGGCGATTTTACCGCTGACCCCGCCGGTTCCCATGATCAGGTTCGTTCCGACGATGGAGGCGCCGGAATTCGGATGGTTGGGATCGTCCTTGAACCATTTTTTCGGCAGGCCGATGGTGGCCGATTGGATGTACACGCCGACGAACTCGTTGGGCCGTCCGTCGGCGGTGGCCTCGGGGATATTCGTTTCGCGGCTGATGTCGAGCTTGGCGTTTTGGAAACCGATGGTGAAGCCGGTGTTGCCGATCTCGGCACTGGGGTAGGCCGGATTGAAGGAAACCGTGATGTTCGCATCAAAACCGATACCGCCTTCCGTGCTGAATGAAAATTCGCCTTGTCCGAAATCGAGGCGGGATTTGATGTTTTCATCCGTTTCGACTTCACCGTTGGGTTTGATCGGGATGAGCACGGTACGCGGAAACTCGATCGCCGGTTTTAGCAGGACTCCGGCACTGACCTTGGGGATCAATAGTTTTTTGATTCGATCGATAGGGGAGCCCCCCATGAATTTGGAGAACAAGCTGTTGATGTTGTTCTTGCTGATCTCTTCGAGATCGGGATGGTGCAAAACGCTGTACACAAGCTCTTCCAGGGAAGCGCCGGTGGCTATTATATCGTTCAGCAGATCCTCAATTTGCTGCGCTGATGTGGAGGCCGACGAAAAGGACAATTCATTTCCGGTGCCGGTATAGCCATTGATAGCATTGACGTTGGCGATAAACTCGTTCGTGGAATTAGATCCGGTAAACTGTCGGATTACTTCGGCCAGCAGTTCTTTTGGGTCTATGTCAAGTATATCGAGGATCAGCCGGAAAAAGGCTTTGGGATCATGTGAAAAATTCTTTAAGGAGAATTTTTGGGTGTACTTGAGGATTTCCAGTTGAAATTGAAAGGAGCAGGGGATGTCGGAGGAATTGGGATCGCCCAGCGCAGGCGGATTGAGCAGCAACGTAAAAGCGCCGGGCACCTCTACTTTCAGGCGCTTGAAAATTTTAAGAACGAGGTAATAACTGCGGGTATCGCCTTGCGGGCTTTTCAAAAACTGCCATTCCTTGACAAATATATGATCGAGAATAGGTGCAAGCCCGCCTTCGATAAAACTCAACTGGTCGGGAAGGTTGCCGAGATCGACGACCGTTGAAAGCCGGGGGTAATACTGTATGGAAGCCATTGGTCTATAGAGATTTTCTTTTAATCCACATTGATGCCCATTATATCGAGATAGTACGACAGATAAAATACGGCCAGCCCAGGCTGGTTTTGGAAAAATTCGCGCACGTTCCGTGCTATATCCACCTGGAACGTATATAGATGGGTTACCCCATTAGCAATCACGATATCAAAAAGTTCCTCTTCTCTGGCTATTGATGTATGGTGAGTATCTTGCATGATATAGCCCTTCTGTTTCTGGTTGGTCTCATGGAGCAAAACAGAAAGTAACGGATTGCTATTAATGAAGCCGATCGAATTATCAATCGGAACTGCGGAGGCCAGAGATTGCTTGAAAAATTCCGGTTTTATGCTTTCACGTTTATTATAATCACTCCAAACTGGGCTGCCCAGTATGATAAATGCGTCGGTTGCGGCAGTGTGGAAGGTATTTCCCGGACCGGGCAAGACGTGTTGCTCGAGGAATCTGTATTCAGGATCATTGATGTATTGGGGGTCGTCTTTTACCAGGCACCACAGGTTTACGAGATCATGCCAAACTCCCCAATAATCTTTTTCATCTTGTAAATAAACGACGCCGGTTCGGGCAGAGAGTGGAGATTCCGGAACTAAATTGTCCAATGAAGGATCAACGGATACAAATGGTTTTAGAGAAATCAGGTGGCTGTATACTCCACCCTGCTGAAAGGAAAAGTCTTCCTCTAATTTATCCAGCCAGGTGTAAGAAAGCGGGATAAATAAGTCCTTGTCTCCAAAATAGACTTCAGCGCCCAAAGGCACCGATGGGTCTGAGGCGACTGTAAAATCCGAAGGACTGACCGCTGCCCCAGCCGGAAGGACGAAACGAAAAGTCGTCGCCGGCACAGCATTGGGATAAAAATCCAGCATATAACTGTTAGGAGTATAGGTATAAAAATCACCGGAACTGATGCTGACGCCCGGATCAAGCGGGATAGATTTCAAAGCCAAGGCTTGCGTGCGATCGAGCGGGTTGAGGCCAAGCAAGTAAAGCGCATGGCGAATGCCGGTGGCGAATTGTACCATGTTGCCGGTAAAGGCAACCGTTTGCGAACTGGATCCCTTTGAAATGATTATTTGTCCGCTCACTTGGGGGGTTCCCCTCAGGGCAGACGCATTAAAATCAGCAGTTGGATAAAGCCAACTTCTACCTTTCCGGCAAAAACTAATTGTCATGGAAGAAAGCCGGCCCGCGCTTGAAGGTTTGCTTGCCGCCCTTGAAAAAGTGCAAGACCCAAGGATCGACCGAAAAAAATTATATCCGCTCATTGAAGTTTTGTTTTTAACGACCAGCGCGGTGCTGAGTGGTTTTGAAGATTGGGATGAGATTGTTGATTTTGGAGAAGAAAAGTTGACTTGGTTGCGCAAATATTTACCCTACGAGAACGAAATCCCATCGCACGACACGATTAACCGGGTTGTTTCGCTGATTGATTACCGGATGTTTGAGGAATGTTTTTTGAATTGGGCGACGATGAGCATCGAATTGCCACAAGGCACTCTCATCAGTATCGACGGGAAGAAACTTCGTGGCAGTGCGACAAAAAAAGAACAACAGACTCCGCATAGCCAGGGAGGCAAATCAGCCATCCATTTGGTCCACGCCTGGTGTCATGAATTGCAACTTTGTCTGGCTCAATACAAAACGGATTCAAAATCAAATGAAATCACGGCCATTCCCGCGATATTGGATTTTTTGGAAATATCGGGTTGCATAATCACCCTCGACGCGATGGGTTGCCAAAAAACAATTGCCGAAAAGATCATTACCAAACAAGCCGATTACATCATGGGCCTCAAAGACAACCAGGCAGGATTAAGTTTGGCCACCTTCACAGCCTTTCAAGCGCATGACAAACAAGCCGAAAACAACAAAGCCCAGCAGGAAGACAAAAACCATGGACGTGAAGAATTGCGTACTTGTCGCGTATTACCCGCAGAATTACTCCCAGATTGGGCGCAAGCACCCGATTGGAAAGGGTTGAAATCAGTCATTGAAATCCAGTCACAACGTACCATCCTTTCAACAGGCCTTGTGGAAAACGAAACCCGATACTATATCAGCAGCCTGGAAGCAACTCCGGCCATGTTTAATCGGCTGATCCGAGCCCATTGGAATGTGGAAAATCAACTGCACTGGTCATTAGATGTCCTCTTTGGTGAAGATCAAAGCAGAAAACGAATCCGAAATGCTGCTCAGAACTTCTCTACTATCCGAAAAATAGCCCTCAACCTGTTGAAATCACAAAGTGAAAAAATCAGTATCAATCGAAAACGCAATAAATGCGCCCTTTCAGATCAATATCGGGAAATAACGCTCGGGTTTTAATGCGTCTGCCCTGGGGGGTTCCCCTGATAATGAAAATCAGCTTTTTGGTCAACGTGTTTTTATACGCGGGCAAGTTATTAAACAGCTCAGCGCTGGCGCCTTTATCGATAAAGCTTTTCCCATCTTTCAACACAGTTACATACGGTATTCCGACATTCCTGTTTTGAGAAACAGAAGTTTCATCATTCACTTCGGTTCGCTGGAAATTACAGTCTTTTATAAGTAGTTTGTATTGTGCCCACAAGGCGTCTATTGGCCCGCTATCGTTGTTTTGCACCAACGAAATAACCGCAGCATCGAATTTTTTGCGGAGTGAATTGCCGGGTTGGTTGACCGCATTACCCAGCAAGGAAGTGCCTTTGAGGCGAGTACTGATGCTTTCCAGAATATTGAAATACGGCCGGTAGTCAGGATTTGTAAGAAAAAGAAAATGCATCTGATAGGCCCATTCCAGTTGATACTCCGCATCATTCACAAATGCTTCCAAGATCGCATGCTTGTAAAGTTCGTTGTTTGATTCGGGATTGTAATCGCGCGGCGGCAAGGCGTTCCGCAAGGCATTTTCGTGGACAAATCCCTGTCGAAGCAATCCACCCTGCCAGCACGCCACCTCGAAGTGCTGGGCCAGCTGGTCCGCGGCAATCTGTATGCTTTTCGTGCGCAGCTTTACGACCCGCGCACCGGCCGGGATATAAATATCCTGTCCATTTAATGGCTCGCCGGACCCGTATTTATAAATCGTACCGTCGCCCTTCCGCAAAGGCCACCGGGAGATGCCTGCCGAAACCCCCAATCTATAGAGTATTTTTCCCGGGTTGATGGGGTCGTCTTCCCAGCTAATCGCGCCGGTAGTGGCGGGGACGGCATTTTCCAATTGGCTGGCGGCTTTGGTGTTTACATTTATGCCGTCGAGACTGAAGGCATTCAGCTCAAATGAGGTGGACGCCAAAGTTTTATAAGTGCCGTCAAAGGCAATGCCATGCGCAAGAAAATCGAAGGTGTAATAAGCGTTATCGGCATTGTCACGCGTGGCGCCTATTGCGTTAAGCTTCAAGGTCGGATAATGATATTTCGGCAAAAAAACAAAGGAGGTGATTGCAGCTACCAAATTCTGGTATTCCTGGTAGCCCATTCCCAGCATAATGATATTTTCCCGGGGCACGTCGCTATCGATGTCATCATAAAACAGGACAAATTCGTTGTTGGGAGAGAGGATGAGCTCCTGTTTTTTCAACACTAATTTTGGAAAGGTGTTTTTCAACGTTTCGAGGAAGCTGGGCTTTGTACTCGTCCCGCCGGTCAGGCGCTTGAAGAATTTTTTTTCAGCCGATACGCTTTGATAAACATCTGTAGGCGTAGCGAAAAGGAATACGCGGGTTGTGCCTTCCAGAGCAATGCCGACTTCGACCATGCAGGATATCTTATCGTTCTCAAAGTATTTGTAATGTAGGCCAGTCCTGGAACGAACGTTGGCCTGTACATTCCAGTTAGCAAGATCGATCAAGGGAAAAAGATTATCGAATGCGCGTATGGTGGGGATAAGCTTGGGGTTGGTGGTCAGAAAACCCGGGTCCGGTCGCTGGATGTAATAGAGTTTGATGTACCAGCAGCTCGGCGCTGCATTGGGAAAGCCACTCCGGTTGGGGCAAGCGAAAATCAAATCATCCGAATACAGGTTGGTCCCCTGGAAAACGGGTACGACGAATTTGTTTTTATCCTTGGGTTGAGCTGGGTATTTTGCGTTGAGTTGCCCGAATGCCATGTAAAGCAGGGGGCGGGTGTTTACCCCTTTCGGCAAAGAAATTTTGACGATGTTCCGGTCCCCGGTAACAGTCGTGGGGAAGTCTGCCTTATGCAGAATTTTTAAAGGCCAGGAATACGTCGCATAGGAGTGTGGCGTTGTTGCGTCCGGCACATCAAAAGCCAATCCGAGGGTATTCCCATAGCTGTCGTAATAGTCCATGGGATAGCCGTTTTCATTGCGAATATCGAGGTAAACGGCATCGCTGTTGAAGAACTTTACCAGCAGCTGGTCATACAAGCCATTTCCGACCAGGGTATCTTTTTGGTTGCTGTTGAATTGCGGATTATTGGTGTAAAGGAAGGTCAGTACGCGGTAGTTGAAGTGCGTGCCATAAAGGGCGCAGGGATCTAAAAAATTCAGGATTCTCGAACGAAGGCCTTGTTCGTAAAAATATATGGCTCCAGGGTTGGTCAGGGCCGGATCCGGCGTGTAGACAACGCTGTATTCGTTCTTGCGCACCATATCCAGGGTCGGCTCGAATCCCTGCCCTTCGACGATGACGTCGAAGCCGAAACCGTTTTTATCGAACTTTCCGATGGTCCATCCTTTTTTGACCGGCGGGCGGCTGAAATCGGCGTCGTTATTCAGAAAGAGCGATTCGACGGCCTGGGTGTCCAAGGCGAGAACCTGGTCGCTGTTGGCAGGCGCATGTACGTAATGGATGCCAAGCGCTTTCACCGAAGGCCGGTCGTCGAGAGAGCCGGGGCCAATGGCGTCGTTGGCATCGGCATTTTCACGCCTGTCGTTATTGGCCGCGACGTCCAGCCATAAGCTGTCGAGAAATTGGCTGGTACCCTGTACGGCGACCTGGTCGGGCGCCGATCCGTTGACCAGGGTATTCTTCAGGACGCCGCGGTAGACGAAGAATTTAATGTTGAAAAAGTCGATCGCTCCCTGGTCCTGCGGTTTAATAATAACGTTGACCAAGTGTTGTCGCAGCGGGTCCGGATCCTGTTGAACCAATACCTGTCCATTACAGACTGCGTAGGCCCAGGGGTCCGTATTGGCTTTGTGGCGACTGGTTGTCCTGAATTCAGTCGTCGAATTCCCGTTTTTGGGACCGTATGCATCCGCGACGACTTGGGGGGCGAGCAGGTCAGGGTTGGTAAAAAAGTAGATGCTGGTCTGATCGGAGGGCACCAGGCCCGCGTTATCGGGATGGGATAGTTGGATCAGGATATTGTGGGTTTCATCGACGCTATGGTTCCCCGGGGCGTCGAAGTGAGCCTTCAATTCGATATTGGCATATTGCCCGCTTACAGTTAAGGTGCCTTTGAACAGGATCTCATCCTGTAGGCCCGTGGCGAGATCAGCCGGCAAGAAGGGTTCTTTAAGCGGAGCGCCAATGGAGATCCAGCCATTGGTCGGAACAAAAACCGCGTTGTTCCCGTCGTAGAAACTCCACGCACTGCCCGAGTGTTTGAACGTGACCGTTTCCTGCGTGTTGTCGAGACGGGTCAGGGTCGCTTCGATGCTTGCGCTTTCCGTTTGGAAAGGGCCCCAGTCAGAGCCGTCTTTCGGAGGGCTCATTATGTCGATGCGGAAGGCTGCCGTGGAAGGAGAATTCTGGTTATTGATGGGGATCAGCAGCTTTCTGGGCAATTCTGAAGCCGGGATTTGATCCGTGTTGAAGCTGATTCGTTCGACGAATTTTACTTTCTTCCGGGAAAGATTGCTGTTCCGGTAAATACTTTGCTCATGCCCGTTCGGACCATCGTGCGGGCTGATTTGCACCAGAATATTGGCTTCCAGCCCTGAACCCGTACTACAGGTATCTTCCGGCCAGGGGATATGTACGATCTTATCGTCTCCCGGCGCAATTTCATCCTGATTGATTAACAATTGCCCGATCAATTTTACCCCCTTCTGCGAAAGCTTTCCATTGGTGGTCGGTAGAAAATGATTGGGGAATTCAAATTGAGTGCCCGGATCATCCAGCACGAGGTAAAAACGAACCCAGGCTTCGAGGTTGGAATAAGTATCGCCGCGGTTTTTGATCCGGGCATAGAGGTAGCGATCATAATCTTTCAGCGGCTGCTGGTGCGGGCCGGCAGTAGCGTAAGGAAAGGTTTGAAAAAGGGTTTGCTCGTTACTCTGGGCAGGATCGACGTTCCTTACCCAGATGTCGGGGCTGTCGATTTCAAACTGCGTGTTGGTAACGGTCACGCCATCATCACTGAGCTTGTCCCGGAGCATCAGATCGCGTTGATCGAGGGTGTAAAGCAGCGCCGCCTGAACCGCGGCGCCGGCATCGAGCCGGCCAAAACCAAGGGCCGGGCTATAATGAAAAATCTTTCCCCCATCGACCACCGTGCTGGTCGGGGGCCAGGGTGCGGTGCTTTTTATTGGGGGATAAATCGCTACCCGGTTCGGGTTATTGTTGACGTTTAGTTTGGTGATGACGTGAATCTCATTCGTGCTGTTCCCGATACGAATGGCCTGCCGCAGTTGAAAACCCGTGGCGTTAGAGAGGGTGATGACGGTGTCGCCTAGGACTGCATTTTGGCTGAGCGTGGTGGAAACAGCCGGAATGCCGGTAAGGTTATTACTCGTTAATACCTTCGTAATCAGGTCAGTATGCAACCAATGGGTGTCCAGGTTATTATAGATTTCGTTATAAACTTTATCGATATTAAGATGAACTGGCACTGCGGTCTTCCGCAGGATGTCTCTTACTTCGATCCAGGTGAGGTCTTTATTAACGGAAAGAACCAGGGCAGCTACGCCCGCCGCCTGCGGGCAGGCGCCGGAAGTACCGCCCATGGTATTGGCATAACTGGCTCTTCCGCCGATGATGGTGGCGCCGATATGGGCAAAATTGAGGTTATCCACTTCGAGGGTAATACCCGCCAAGGAATTAGTATCATTATTATCAGGCGCATTGGTGATCACGGCTGCTTCGGCATTCGGGCTGCCGGGAGTCCCGATGAAAATGGCGTGGCCTTTCTGAAAACCGGCAGCGCTGGGCACCAAAATGGACAAACCGGGGCCAGGTCCAACAGGATTAGTGCCGACCAGTTGCGTTTGCACAATACCACCGGCTACGTAGATGGGAGCATTGCTGTAACTATTGACCAGGCTGTTTAACAGCGTAATTTTATTATTGGCTATGTCTACCGTGTCGACGTAGTTGATTTCATGCGTGCCCGTGCTCAAAAGGGAACCGATAAACACTTTTTGATACTTTCCGGGCCCCGTAGTCGGAAGAAAACCGGCTGCACTGTTGAGCTGGATGGTTTTATTGCCCGTAGCGGAGACGATATGCTGTAATGTCGCTTTTAGGGACAATGCGGTTATCGGTGTGCCGGCAGGATAATCGCGTTGGAGTGCATTCTGCAGCGCTACATCGTAGTAAGTCAGGAAGCTTGTTCGTACGTCCGGGTCGCTGGTGCGCGTATCCACCTGGTTGATCTCATATTGACCGGCTACGCCGAAATTCCCGATGATGAGGTATTGTCCCGGAACAAGGGCTGAGTTTTCCGTTACGGCGATCTGTTTGGGAGCAGTGTTGAAGTTAGTGCCTGATTTCACGGTAAAATCAAGCTGCCCGGCTTTGCCCGGAACGTTCCCCTGGTCGCCCGGGTGGTGGAAAGTATTGCCGTTCAAAAAATGGCTGGCAAAAAGGGCGTAGTGCTGGGGTGGAACGTGTTGACGGCTTACGGGGCTTACGGTGCTACTGATATAGATATCGTGGGAAGGGGCACAGAATTCGACTCCTTTATTTATAAGAGGCTGCAGACCGCTATCTTTAAGGGTTTGATACGCTCCTACGTTGCTGTAAGGGGCGTGGATTTCCGTTTTGCCGTCATCATCGAGGGTAGAGGCGCCAACCGCCAGGGTAAATGGATGAGCCGGATGGGGAATGCCGCCGCTGGCGGCGTCAAAAATATCAAAAGGTAGGTCTGCCGGATCGCCGGACTGACCTGTTGCAAAAAAATTGAGGATTCCGCGGCCGTTTCGGCCATAAAAAACAACGTCTCTGAGCGCGTTGTCCAAGGGCGTGCTTAGGGGAGGGTTGCCAAAATCATTATCCAGATTCCAACTGTTGTTGATAATCCAGGGCGCCAGATTGCCCCCAGGTAGGGCGGGGGAAAAAAGTGAAGGCTTTCTATCATTTGCACTTGGAAAACCGGCTGCATCGAAATCAACCTTAAGCCCGGCTACCCATCGAAAATAAGCTGCTAGCGGAGGGGTATCGGTCGTTCGCTTCACGTGCCCCATCAATTGCACGTTAGGCGCCACCCCGACTATTCCTTCATCATTCTGCAAGGCCCCGGCGATGGAAGCCACCATGCTGCCGTGGCCTGTGGCCCCCGCATCTCCATAGTCGATTTCATTGTTCTGTCGAAGGTTTTGGAAATCGAAAAACTGCGCAATCTTTGGCAATGAACCCGTACCTGAAGTTACTTGCCCGATGAAGTCAGGATGAGTTGGGACAGCTGGATTACCCTGTGTCTCGATCCCGTTATCGTGAACGGCTATAATAACCTCCATCCGGCCGTATTTCAGGTACGGGTCCTGTCCCTCCAGGAGGTCCCAGGCAGCCTGGACATTCAGCAAGGAGAGATTCCACTGTTCAGGGAAAAGAAAATCTCCCGGTGCACTTTTTGACCGGAACGGGACGATCAGGGTGGGTTCCGCTACAGCAATGGCCGGGTGTATATTCAGGTCCTCTAATTTGCCCAACAGGTCGAGATCAGGAAAATAATTGTATTTCGCCCGGCATAGATCGGGCAGGTATTGATCACGGCTGATCAGCTGTAGATCATATGCGGCCAGCAATCCCGAAACCTCGGCGTTGGTTAATTCGGGATTGCCGAGGTAAAGAGTAACCTCGCTGCTCAGGTAGGCAAATCGCTCCCCGCTAACCAGCATACCGCCGGAATGCACGCCAGCCACCGCAAGGACCTGCTCTTTGATGGTTTCTATCGCAGCAACAGATCCCGCCCCAACTTCCAGTAACAATACGGAAGGAATACCGGTATCCTGGGGAACAATGCTCAGCTCGAAGTCTTCGAAGAATTGCAATAAGGCATTACCAGGAGTTTTCAGCTTATCCAAAACGACGACGAACCTGTTTTCCGGAGCAACGATTGGCGAGGTTCTCCCCCTGATAGTGAGGTATTTGGCTCCGGGAGGGCCGAGTGTAAATATTGCCTTGGTCACCGGGTTCGTGCCCATACGGATCAATCTTTGCACGGCTTCAAAGGACGGGTGGGTTACGGCAATCCTGTACTTGCCGGGAAGTAGGTCCGCGAGTGTAAAATGGTCGGTTCCGAAGCTGGCATTGCTTTCCACCGGGACGAATGCGCCCGATTCCCATTGCTCGAGGGAAACAGAAGCGTTTTTCAGAATACTGCCGGAACCGAAAATATAGATTTGTAAGCTGGGGTTGGATGTTGGCATACTTAAGAGGCTTTAGCGTATTGCTCGCCGGAAGCGAACGAATGGGTAACAGGTACTGTATTCGAATAGGCGGGGTTTGTATCGCTCTAAATGTATGAGGAATACTTCATGTTACGTCCAATTCTGGCAAAAGATTAATAAAACCGCTCTTTCTTACTATGCTCGTCCAGTAAGGTGGTTCGGTGATTCCAGCGAGGCTGGCGGTGCTACTATTCGTTAACATTTTCTGCTCGTGCTGTCTCCTGCCATCGCGTGCGCCCGATGCCGGCTCTTCAACCACGTGTACGACAGGCTGATGTACTCAAAGATTTTTTGGTTGGCTTGGGTGGAGGTTATCGAAAGATTGGTTTTGGATCAATTCGGTCTTAAATCGGGAGAAAAGCGATTAAACGAAAGCGTTGTCCTAGTGGTTATTCACTCGAGTCAGGCTTTGAAGGCATTGGTAGTGGCCGATCAAGCGGCGAAGACCCAGGTGCATGTACTGGTCACCGCAATCGGAATGCAGGATTAACCCGGGCAGGAGTCGGCGCCAAGCCCAGGTTTTCTTAGAACTGTGGAGCACCAGGGCGGCAGTCAACGGGCCATACAATTTTCAGCCTACGATCAGGCGGCTGCACAGGTCTATCCACACGGCCAAGTAGGACCAGGCGCCGTTGCTTATGGGCAGGTAGGTGATGTCGCCCACCTACACACGGTTGATCTGTCGGGGCGGTTCCACTTGCAGCAACAAATTGGGACTGCATTGCAAATGGGGGTTGGTTTTCGGCACAAAACGCCGTACTTGAAAGGCTTTGAGGCCTTGTTCGTGCATCCGTCAGCGAACCTGATAGCGGCCTGTCCGCCAGCCTCGATCCCGCAGTTCGGCCGTGATCCGGCGCGAGCCGTAGCGCTGCATATGTTCCTTAAACACCGCCCGAACCTGTCGACCAAGCGTCGCTTTTGCGCCCCGCAGCACATGGCTTTGACCTTGAACGTAGGCCTAACAAGCACTGCGACTAACCCCAAAAAGCCTACAAAGCCAGGGCAAGGGGTAATCCTTATGGCTTTGGGCCAGAAAATCGTACAACACCCTCAGGTCGAACGGCTAAAAATGGACAAGGCTTTTTTTAAAACATCCCGCTCCATCTCAAACTGCCGAACCTGGCGCCGAAGCCGTTCAATTTCCGACGTCTCGGCCGCCGAACTGCCAGGCGCTTCTCTGTGAGCATCGTTTTGCCTTTCATCGGTACACAAATTTAAGAGCGCTTTGTGTCCGGGAAAATTAGACCAGATCAACTTTCACCTAGGTTTTTGGGGTTATATTTCTGACTGCAGGGCGTAATGCCTTGCCGTCTTTTGGCCTCAACCAGATTAGACGGGCGGGAGAAGAGCCCGGGCTTCTTCCTGTCAAGTTCGATCACCCGCAGGTTCGATGCATCGCAGTCAATTTCTTTGGCAACTTGCTTTTGAGTTTTTCCCGTGATAAGTCTGGCGTAGTAGAGCTGCCTCCCGAGGGAATGGTCACTACCAGAGAAGGGGAAGTAGCCTAGGAAAGCAATAATCGCTTTGGCTAATCTGGCGGGAGGCTCATGATGATTCAACTCCCATCCAGTAACAGTCAGTGCGTCTACTTCAAGCATCCTTGCCACATCGGGTTGAGATAGCCCGCGATCAAGCCGTACTTTCCGCAAATGATCTCCTAACGTCTTCAATTCCACCGGATACGCTGGATTTTCAGTCTTCCTGCCCTTTAACTGGATTTGACAAATAATCAACGAACCGGTGCCCCTGCGGCTATTACAACCATCCGGAAAAAGACTGTGTGTGTGGCCCGGGCGTGGTCAAACGCTATTTATCCAAGATATCGGGGCCCTTGCTCGACCGCATCGACCTGCACGTGGAGGTGACGCCCGTGAGCTACGAAGAACTCGGCAGCACCGAACGACCCAAAATGACCAGCGCCGATATCCGTCGGCGCGTACTGGCTGCCCGGGAAATACAGGCCGAACGCTTCAAAGACCTCAAAGACGTGTATTGTAATGCTCAAATGCCCAGTCGGATGGTGCGCGACGTATGCGAACTGAGTGATGCCGGACGGACTTTGCTGAAAACTGCGATGGAGCGCCTGCAACTTTCCGCCCGCGCCTACGACCGCATCCTGAAAGTGGCGCGCACGGCGGCCGATCTGGGCGGAAGTGCGGAGATTCGGATCGAGGACCTGGCAGAGGCGATTCATTACAGGAGTTTGGATCGGGAGGGATGGGCGGGGTAACACTTCGATGCTCGATATTTAAGAACATTGAGCCACCGCACTCTTATTTCTTCTTCCAATTGTAAAATATTGCGTCACTCACGCCCATCTTCCTACAAACCTCCGTAACTACTTTCCCTTGGCCTGCCTGAGGGGGGGCAAGAACAATCTGCGACGCCGTGAATTTTGACTTTTTCATTGTCCTTAATTTTATGATATATTTACAACGTCAAGGCCAAATTATGCTACTTGAAATGGTCGCGATTTTAGATAAAAAGTCAATGAAAAAAACATTAGAAATTATAATATGTTACAAATAACGGGGCTTTTTGCGATTTCCTGGTTACTGATCTGGGTTGTTGAAAAAAAGGGTATAAGCGTTTTGGGGCTGATGCCTACAAAAGACAGGCTGAAATATTTTGCAATCCTTTTTGTCGTTTCCGCCATGCTTTCCGCTACGGCTTTCTTTTTGAGAATGTATATTGCAAAAGAAGTGTACACGCTCTCTCCATCTTTGTCGACCAGATCGGTTCTGCTTGAAATCTGGTATCAGTTCAGGACCGTTTTGACAGAAGAGTTGCTTTGCAGGGGCGCGTTGCTTTATATCCTGATTAAAAAAATCGGGCAGACAAAGGCGGTTGTTATCTCGTCTGTAATGTTTGCAATTATGCATTGGTTAAATGCAGGCGTCTGGGGTAATATGATTCAAATGCTTATCGTGTTTGCTTTTACATTTGCAATGGGACTTTTGCTGGCTTATTCTTATGCGCGAACCTTTTCATTGCTCATCCCTTTCGCGATTCATTATGGCTGGAATCTTGTACAAAACTATATTTTCCCGGATACTGCCGCGGACAACCATGTTTTTATACTGGCAGCCCCGCCACCGGTTGTGACCGTTTCTTATTTCGCGCTCTTCACAATGCTTTTGTTCCCCAAAATATCAGTGCTTGTAATCGACTATTTGATTGTAAAACGGCACAGACAGGTTGACGCGCCATAGTGAAAACTTCAATAGTTGAATTGCTTTTGGCGCAAGTTGCACAGGGCGGCAACAAGTAGTATTTTTTAGAAGACGGGCTTTGGCGGGATGCCCTGAATTCATTGCCTGTTGACAGTGGCCCCCCCGACCTGCCTTGATTAAGAGGTGCTGTGTTAAAAACCAAGCCTCTGTCCGCAGATATTTCAACAATGCTTGGTCAAAGGCTTGGTTTTTAACGCAGCACCTCTTAAAACCGTGAAAATTTATGGAAGGATTCAGCGCGAAATGGTTTCAATACAAAAGAGGCAACAATGACGCACAATAAGATTGACATAAAACTCAGGGCAACAGAAGTTTCAGACCTCAATGTCTTGTTTCAATTTCAACAGGATAAAGCATCCGGGTACCTGGCTGCGTTTATGCCAAAAGACCCGACCGACAAGCCTGCATTCCTGAACAAATATATTAAACTGTTGGATGACCCGACAGTAAACAATCAAACAATAATCTTTGACAATACCATAGTAGAAGCCATCTCAAAAATGGCATTTATTAACTTAGCGTAGAAAAGGCTACGCTATTATGGAATTAAAAGACGAACAATGGGCTCTAATTGAAGCACTTATACCTGTTCAACGTCGTTCGGATGGTCGTGGGCGCCCACCTCGTGATCCACGTGAAGTGCTGGATGGCATTTTGTGGATTTTGCGAACTGGTGCCCGCTGGCAAGACCTTCCCGCTCGATACCCACCGTACCAAACCTGTCACCGAATCTTTCAAAAATGGGCGAAAAGTGGGGTGTTTTCGACCATTTTAGAAGTTCTGGCTGAGGACTTACGGCAACGGGGTGGATTAGATTTATCCGAGTGTTTCATCGACGGCACCTTTGTGCCGGCAAAAAAAGGGGACTCTGTGTTGGGAAAACCAAGCGGGGCAAAGGGACCAAGATCATGGCCCTTGCAGACCGCGCTGGTTTACCTCTCGCCATTTACCTGGCAAGCGCTTCACCACACGAAGTCACCCTTGTTGAAGACACTTTGGCGAATCGATTCGTGGCGCAAGTCCCTCAACGAGTAATTGGCGACAAAGCATATGACAGCGATCCATTAGATCAAAATCTTGAAAATCAGGGTGTTGAGATGATCGCCCCACACCGTTCGAATCGCAAAAAGCCTAAAACCCAGGATGGTAGGGTCTTGAGACGATATAAACGCCGCTGGAAAATCGAACGCCTCTTTGCCTGGCTTTTCAACTTCCGACGCCTCTTGGTTCGACACGAGTATTATTCAGAGAACTTTTTTGCTTTTGTTTCACTTGGTTGTATCAAAATCTTGCTCAGGTATTTTTGAGATGGCTTCTAGGCAGTATCGCAAAATTTGTACTGGAAGGAGACACAGAGATTACGTATTGGATTGACAGGAACTATTGGGGCCGGGGCATTGCGACAAAAGCCCTGGAAATGTTTTTATCCATTGAAACTGCCAGACCGATTTTGGGGCGTGTTGCATTTGACAATTTTGGTTCACAAAGGGTTTTGGAAAAATGCGGATTTGTCAAGATCGGATCTGATAAAGGTTTCGCCAATGCCCGGCAAATGGAGATAGAGGAGTTTATTTATAAACTGACTTGATAATAAAACAACAGAAAGCGACCGACGGGCGCAGCCTTGGCACTAATGAAACCGACAATCAATGAATACAGTTGTTGATTTAAAAAAGCAATATGGAAGTACAAAAACAAATCAAAGAGTATGTCAGCAGTCAGCCTGAACCAAAACGCGCTGATATTGAAACGTTGCATCAACATATACTTCAAACTTTGCAAGGATGTAAGCTATGGTTTTTTGACGGTAAAGACGAGAATGGAAAAGTTGTTTCCAATCCACAGATAGGGTATGGCCTTCAAACCATAAAATATGCCGACGGAAGGACCCGGGAATTTTATCAAATTGGCATCAGCGCAAACACGACAGGGATTTCGGTTTATATTATGGGCATCGAAGACAAAAAATATTTGCCCGAGACCTACGGACAAACAATAGGCAAGGCCAGTGTAACTGGCTATTGCATTAAGTTCAAAAAACTGGCAGACATAAATATTGACAAGCTCCATGCCGCAATACGAGACGGCGTTGAACAAACCGCATAGCCGGAAACTGCCTCGAAAACCAGGCAGCAAGCGCACAGCCACGCACAGGCCCGCTCCAGAATTCTGACTTAAAATCAGTCGACAACCTCGCCTCAAAAAGGTATTCCCCTCCCTCACGCCTTCGCTTGCTTGTTCGATGCAAGTCGGTTTGAATTTTAATAAATTGATTTTCAGCATTTTAAATTCATTCAACGTATTTTTACGTTAAAAAACGTAAAAAAAAGTTGCGAAGCCAAAAAATGCGTTGCACCTTTGCTTCACCTGAAAGGAAACCGACAATCGCCATGCAAAAACTGACCAGGACAGAAGAAGATATGATGCAGTTGCTCTGGGATGCCGGCCGCGCTACCGTGAGCGAATTGCTTGATCGGCTCGAAGAGCCAAAGCCGCCACACTCAACGGTATCGAGTGTCGTGCGCATACTCGAAAAAAAAGGGTTCGTTGGGCACAAGGCCTACGGCAAAACCCATGAATATTACCCGCTTATCGCCAAAGCCGATTATGCCCGCAACTCGCTCACCGATGTCGTGCGCAACTATTTCGACGGGTCGGTATCGCGCCTGGTGTCACATCTGGTGGAAAACAACCAGTTGAATGAACACGATTTGCAGGACATTCTCAAACGTCTTGATCAATCCTGAAACACTTATTCGCCATGTTCCTTTTTTTACTCAAACTGACGATCGCCTGGGGCATGTTTGCCCTGCTCTACCGACTCGCACTCCGGCGCGAAACCTTTTTCCAGATCAACCGCGCCTATCTTTTACTAACGATGGTGCTGGGCCTGGCGCTTCCTTTTTCCCCGATGCTGTTTCCTGTGCTTCCCGGCGCCCAAACCGCGGGTGCGCTTGTTTTGCCGGAAATTTCCGTCGGTAGCAGTGCGCTTTTACCCGAAACTGCGGGCCATGACCTGAACCTGATGCTGCTTTGGGCTTATGGCCTGGGCGCTGGCTGGGCTTTGCTGAGGTTTTTGTCGGGCCTGGGCCGCCTGCTTTGGCTTTCACGGCGGGGTTGCGCCGAGACTTTGGCCGACGGTTGCGTCCTGATTCGGTCGGAACAGGTGGCCATGCCGTTTTCGTTCTTTCGCTGGATTTTTGTGCCGGTCGATTTTGGCGACGAAACGCCCGAGCTGAAACCCGTGCTCGATCACGAACGTGCCCATGCTTTCGACGGGCACTCGCTCGATGTATTGCTTTTTGAATTGCTTGGAGTGGCCTTGTGGTTTCATCCGCTTGCCCACTGGTACCGTAAAGCGATCCGGGAAGTACACGAATTTCTGGCAGACGATTCCGCCGCACGACAATCCAACCGCCGTCAGTATGGTTTGCTCTTGCTTCAGCAAGCGCAAACGGTTCAGACTGTATCTTTTGTTCACCACTTTTATCAATCACCACTCAAACAACGACTCATTATGCTCACGAAAAAATCCTCCGCTCCGGTCCGGGGTTTGCAATACGGACTCCTCTTGCCCGTCGCGCTGCTGTTGGCCGTATTGTTCCAGGCGCCCGTATCCGCCCAAACTACGGCTACTTCCAAGCAGGACAACACGGTGCTGACGACCTGCGACAAAATGCCTGAATTCCCCGGCGGCAAAGCTGCCCTGATGGATTTTCTGGTCAAAAACATCCGCTATCCGCAGCAGGCCAGAATTGACAAGGCAGAAGCGATGGTTATCATGGAATTCGTTGTCAACGAAGATGGCAGCATCGGAAAAGTTGGCCCCAAAGCCGAACTGCGCGACAAATACCGCCCCGACTTCATCGAAGAATCTGTTCGCGTGATCCGCGCCATGCCCAAATGGATTCCCGGCGAAAACAATGGCCAGAAAGTAAAATGTATGGTTACCCTGCCGATCAAATACAAACTCGACTGATTAATGGTGAGGGTTTATAAAAGTTGGGAGATGGATAGTCTTGTCAACTTTTATAAACCCTCGTCAATTTTCTCTCATTATTTCCCCAAAAACCTTTTCTGCCAAGCCTGCTTTCGTAGATTGGGAAAGATGAATGCGCAGCAACTGCTCGTGCCGAACACAGGCCGCTGAAATGTGATAGTTGCCCCCCGCATCGCGGTGACAATGAACGCTCAAAGGCGTCGCATCGCCGGCCAACTGTTGCACCCGGCGTTCCACATTGGTCAGGGCCGACACCTCGGGGTGGTGAATGCGCTGCAGGAGACGGCGCGTCGGCACATCTTCGCGATGCGCCTGCCAGGCAATTACGCCCTGGCCCGGAACGGGAACAAATTCCCGCGGGTTCAATTCAATGACCGTCAAGGCTTCCTTTCCTTGAAGCAAATGCGCTGACAGCGCAGCCGGCACGATAACGGCATTGGTACGGCCCTTCATTAATTCTTCCAGTAAAAATTCAGGCTCCGCCTGCGCCGCTACCGATACGTTCGTATCGGGCCGGAAATCGAGCATCTGGGCGCGCTGCATAGGTGCGCCGGCCAACATGCTTGCCCCTTCTTTCAATCTAAAGATTTTACCCGCAACAACGGCATCAGGATGCAACAGCAAGAGGTCAGCAGCTTTCTCGCGCCGGCTCAGGGCGCTGATTGCCAGTCCGTTGTCGCCAGGCGAGGTCGGTAAATGCTGCAGGCAGTGGATGGCCACATCGATATCGCCGCGTAGCAGCGCCGTTTGCGGAGACTGTGGCGTAAGAACGAGGATTGATTCGATGCCTGCGTGTTCCAGTTCGATTCGGGTTTGTTCGGCGAGGAGCCGGCCCAGCGGGGAGTCGGCAGCGCCGATTTTCAGAGCATCAGCCAAGGTGAAATCAAATTTTGAGTAAAGGTAATGAAAGGCCGGCCGGTCCCTTATTCCACTTTTACGGCGCTTCTTTCGAGCACTTCGGCGTAATAGGCCTCGTATTCGGGCAGGATGTTGTGAATGTCGAAACGACGGGCCTGCGCCAGGGCATTTTGCCGGAATTGCCGGAGCATTTCCTCGTCGCTGAGCAGGCGAATGGCGTTGCGGGCCATGTCGGCCACGTCGCCGACTTCGCTGAGGAAGCCGGTTACGCCCTGAATATTGACCTCCGGCAGGCCGCCGCCGTTGGAAGAGACGACGGGCACTTCACAGGCCATTGCTTCAAGGGCTGCCAGGCCAAAACTTTCGTTTTCCGAGGGCATGATAAAGAGATCGCAGATCGCCAGTAGTTCTTCGATGGCGTCTTGTTTGCCCAAAAAACGCACATCTGCGCTGATGCCCAGGTCGCGGCAGAGCCGTTCGGCGTTGGAGCGTTCGGGGCCGTCGCCCACCATGAGCAGTCTGGATGGCAGGGCGTCGTGTACGAGTTTGAAAATCTGGATGACGTCTTCCACGCGTTTGACCCGGCGGAAGTTGGAGGTATGGACGAGGATGCGCTCGCCCTCGGGCGCCAGGATGGTTTTGAAGTGGTCTTTGTTGACTTTTTTAAACCGGTCAAAATCGATGAAATTGTAAATTACCCTGATGTCGCGCTCGATGTTGAACAACCGAAGGGTGTCGTCTTTCAGGTCTTGCGACACCGAAGTGACCCCGTCGCTTTTGTTGATGCTGAATTCCACGACTGGCGCAAAACTGCGGTTGTTGCCCACCAGGGTGATGTCAGTGCCGTGCAGGGTGGTGACCACGGGGAGGTAGCGGCCCTGGGTCAGCAGTATTTTTTTGGCCATGTAGGCCACGGCTGCGTGCGGGATGGCGTAGTGGACGTGCAGTAAGTCCAGGTTGTGGTATTGCACCACATCCACGATGGTGGAAGCCAGGGCGGTGTCGTAAGGCGGGTACTCGAAAAGCGGGTAGTCTTCGTTGTCCACTTCGTGGTAAAAGACATTTTCGTGGAAATGCGCCAGCCGGACCGGTCGGCGGTAGGTAATGAAGTGAATTTCGTGCCCCCGGCGGGCGAGGCCCATACCGAGTTCGGTGGCTACGACACCCGAGCCGCCATAGGTCGGGTAACAGACAATACCGATTTTCATATCGAGGGTCGGGTGTTGGGCTTTGAAGGATGCGCTGTACAACAACGCCTAACGGCAAAGGTTGTCCATCCGAAGCACAATGCGGCAGTACAGGCAGGTGAAATTGGCGGACTTTCGGCGGGCGGTTCAGTTTTTCGGACGGACGTTGAGGATGTAGTCGCGTTCGTAGGTTTTAGTTTCCCCGGTGACCGGATTGTGAATCTCAGCACGCAGGAGAAAATGTTGAGGGCCGGCTTGATCGAAAGTCGTCTCGAACAAAAATTTGCGATTGGTGGCGCTGACTTGCCGGTCGTTTACCCAAAAGCGGGTTTGGGTAGGTGAAATCTGCTCGCCACGTCCGACCGGCGACAGGAAAAAATTCAGTCGGACCGTCTGCCTTGTCACAGCCGGGTAAGGATCGGGGATTAGAAGCAAATCAAAAGAGTCGCATCCGTCATAGGTATCGCCCAATATCGCAATGTGATAATCCCGGAGGGAACGCAAAGCAAGCATATTACGCAATTGCAGACTCCTCAACAGGGTCCGGCGCCCAGGTGCATCAGCGGCATGCCACTGGCGTTGGTAGAAGGCTATATCTGCCGATGTATAGACCAGGATGCCGGGATCAAAAGTTTTTTTCGAGAAACTGTAAAAATTCGGAGGCGCCATGTGGACCAAATTATCCCATAAGCCTTGGGGCGGCAAAAGGTCCGGTGAAGGCTCAATCGTAGTATTTTGAGCAACGACGGAAAGCAGAAGGTTGACAGAATCGACAATCCGGCGCGCATACTGGACCTGCCTGAACAGCTCGTCGTCGATATCACTATTGTGTTTACGCACCTGGTCCCAGCTTCCGGCAATAATGGCGTCATCGTATTCATTCAGGCTGGATATAGTCGTTGCCCAGGTAACCTCCAGGGTTCGCAAGAGAATTCGGTCGACTTCCAGGCCGGATTTCGCGCGCAAAACACCCCAAGCCAACATACCCAACATGAGCCAGGAAGCCGAGTGTGCCAGAAATAAAAACATACGGTTTGTCATGGCTCGAAAATCTGGATGGGAATCGTCTTGGAATAAACGTTCGGTTCGCCGCCCAGCGGATTTAGCATTCTGGCTTCGCCTTTGAATCGATATGTTCCCGGTCTTTGAAAGTTTTTGAAAAAAAAGGCCATGCCATTCTGTTTTTCCAGGCGCTTTCCGTCTATCCAATAGGAAACGTCAGAGCTGTCAAAATAGGGGAAAAGGCTCAATTCTACCTGAAACGGCTGACCTGCGCGAGGTGGGCCATATAACGGACGGAACCCTGCTAAATACGATTTCGTGGGTTGTTGCCCCTCGTCCAATTGATTTCCCAGGGAAGCCAGTACTTGTACAGTCGCAACTCGTATCTGAAGCAGGGTATTGTCGCGCAACAACAAGATAATACCCTCCGAGGGCGGGGGCGACAAATGGCAAAGCGCTAAAAGGTCCTGCCGGGTTTGGGCGAGGCCCTGAACGGCGCGGGCGCTGATCGAGTCCTGATGTGCGAGTACCGCCAGCGAATCGTGCAGGTTGCCGACGATGGTCGCCAGAAAAGGAAGGTCGTTTTTCTGGGCGGAGGGGCCGACGAGGTTGATAATCTGCTTTTCTGCATGCTCACAAAGTTCGTCGATGCGCTTAGCGCGAGTGCGCAAACCTTCGTTTTTCGACGTAGGGAAAGCGTCCGCAGGTTTATTTATTTTCCACATTTCCAAGTCGCACCATTCGCTTATAGCGTCTGTCGCCCAGGTCAAAGGTGTCTGATAAAAACTGTTTCGAAGGCGCAGCTGATCAGAGTCGGAGCTAATTGACCACCAAATTATGCCGAGCAAAAGGGCAAGCAAGGCATAAAGGCCGAAGAAATAGCGCTGAGGCAAGGATGAGAGGAAGGACATGCGAAAAGGTTTGACCTATTTATGCTAAACGTCGTTTTACAGAACTTATGTTAGTCCATTCCGCCAGCGTCCACAAACACCGCACCCCGTACAAACGCCGGCGCGTCGTCAGACGGGGTGCAGGGAAAGAACTTTCCGGGCATATCTTACGAAGTGAAACAGTACGAACCCGGAATGGGTCATTACCGGGCACTGCTCTATTGTTGCACTATTACCACTTGACTCAATTGGCGAAAAAGGACGCTGATCCCGTCGAAATCCAACCCTTCTCTTGCCCCTTGCTCCAGCGCGGCAGCCAGCTCGGCCGCATTGTTCAGCCCGACAAACGTGCATTGCGGCTTGAAACTATGAGCAACCCTGTACACGGCTTCCCGATCTTCCGCCCCGACGGCCTGTTCCAGTTTCTGCATCGCCAGCCGGCATTCTTCCTCAAAGCGCTGGATAAAATGCTGCATTTGTACTTCGTCGCCGTCGCAGAAGTCCCTGAGATACGCCAGATCAACATGCTGCGCGGGGGCTGGCGATAGCACTGAATGCACAGCAGCCGTGCCTTTAAAGGTCGCGGCATTCTCCTGCAGCCCCAGGGTATCGGCGACAACACTGGCCAGTTCGTGCGTTTTGAAGGGTTTGCCGAGGTGCCTGTTCATGCCCGAAGCCAGCGCCGCTTCAATTTCATCGGGTGTGGCCGAGGCGGTCAGCGCGATAATCGGCACGTCATTTTTACCTACAGGGAAGTGCTGGCGAATAAAGCGGGTCGTTTCCGTTCCGTTCATTTCCGGCATTTGCATGTCCATGAGCACAAGGTCGAAAGGGCGTTGGGGGGCAGTAAAATCCTGTTCCAGCAGATCCAGTACTTCCCTTCCGTTGGCGGCTTCTACGATTTCCACCTGTTCAAAGTGCCGCAACAGCGCTTCGGAGGCAATCTCCCGGTTAAAAGCATTGTCGTCGGCAAGCAGGATTTTAAGGGGTTGGGTAAAATACAGATCGGCGCTTGCGTCGCTCGTTGTCTCCAGGTCGGCGGCATCGGCCAGGGGCAACGAAATTGCGAACGAAAAAACAGAGCCCTGACCCGGAATACTTTGCACCTGAATATCCGATCCGTGCAGTTGCACCAGTTCCCGCGCAATGGTAAGTCCGAGGCCCGTACCACCGAAACGGGCGCTGGTGTCGTTGTCCGCTTGCTGGAAACTGTTGAAGATGGTTTCCAGCTTTTCTGCCGGGATGCCGATGCCCGTGTCTGCAATCGAGTAAAAGAGCGTCGTTTTGGCCGGTTGACCTTCTTCTGCCAGGGGTTGGCCTGTAATGGTGAGTTGCACTGTTCCTTTTTCGGTAAACTTCAGCGCATTCCCGACGAGGTTCATCAATATTTGATACAGGCGGGTCGGGTCGCCGAGCACGGCATCGGGCACTCCGGCGCCGAGATGGACGCCCAGGGCTACGCCTTTGTGCTCTGCCCGAACACTGAAAGCTTCCCGAACGTCGTCTGCGATGCGGGCGGGCGAGAAAGGCGCCTGGCGCAGCCGGACTTCGCCGGCCTCGAGTTTGGAAATGTCGAGAATATCGTTGACGACCTCGGTCAGCCGCTCGCTGCTGTGCTGGATGGAAGCAAGATAACGCCGCTGTTTTTCGGTAAGCGATCCTTCAAGCAGCAGCTCGGTATAGCCTGAAATCCCGTGCAACGGAGTTCGAATCTCGTGGCTCATATTGGCGAGGAAACGCGATTTGAATGCCTCGCTTCGTTCGGCCTGTGCCCTGGCAGCCTCCACTTCCCGGTTCTTTGCCGCGAGCAGCTCGGCACTTCGGCGTTTCAGGCGATAGCGGTTGTAGAACAGGAATGCCAGCAGGGCCAACATCGCCAGTCCGGCAAAAAGAGCATACCGGATGTTGCGTTGCCGGGTGAGCTGCGCCTGCACCTCGGCTTCCCGGCGGGCGGTTTTAACCTTGTTTTCACGGGTAAATTCACCGAAAGCGAGTTGCCGCGTACTTTGCTGGCGTTCCACTTTTTGCTGGAACTGGAAGCGCAACTCGCTGTATTCGAGCGCCTTCCGGAAATCGCTTCTGGACTTGTAAATTTCGGAAAGCAAGGCGGCTTCTTCGGCGCTGCCCCTGTTGTTTTTGCCGTTGGTAAAAGCCTGAAAAGCAGCCAGGGAATGTCGGAGCGCCTGCCCGGTCAGGCCGCTGGCGAACTCGCAGGCCGCCAACTCGTGAAGTGCGGCAGCCCCGTAGTGCACATTGCTTGAGACAGGCAGCAATTCGACGGCTTTCCGTGCCAGGGGCAGCGCTGTTTTTACGTCGCCGAGGTTTCGATAGCATGTAGCCAGACCATAGGTTTTTTCGGCAATCCTGCCCATTGTCTCGTTGGTTTCATTGACCTCGATGCGCTGAAATGCTTCGAGCGCCTGGCGATATTCCTTTCTTTCCAGGTGAATCCAGCCCAACATACCCATGTGATCGGAAGGATTCTGTTGCGTTTCTATGGCCGATTCAATCGCTTTTTGCACATATTGCATGGCATTGTCCGTGTCGCCAAGTCGTTCGTATACCCCGGCTATATTATGGTAAACATCCCGCTTGCCGTCGAGCATTTCCGGGGTCTTGTATTTTTCAATCAATGCCAGCGATTCAAAATAATGACTCGCCGCATCGGCGTACCTGCCGAAATCGTAGCAAACAATACCGATGTTGCAATGGAAAAGAGCAACCAGAAAAGGGTCTTTCAAATGAACGGCGAGGCGATTGGCTACTTCATGGTTTTGCGCAAAAGCAAGACTGTCTCCGACCCCGGAAGCGACGATGCACAACTGTAAATAACCCAGGGCCATGCTGCCGGAATCTGAAAGGGCCGCATATTGCCGAATAGAGGTCTCGATCAGGGGTTTTGCCGATTCGGGCTGTTCGTACAAAATGGCGATACCTTTGAACAAATTCATGTCCGCTTCCGCCCTGTCCACAAATTTTCGGTCAGACGTGCCCGCCGTAAGGCAGCACTGGAGCAGGCTGTCCAACTGCTGCGGAAAGTTTTCGTAACTGCTTTCTTCCGTTCTGAAAACATGCCACATGATACCCTGCAAGCGCTCCGCCTGCCGACGGGCAGTGGCGTCCTTTGGCAAAGGACGCTTCAGGGAATCCAGTTTGGCGTCGCTGGATTGGCAGTGGATCAGCGCAGGCAACAAGACGCACCAGGCAAGGACGGACAACTTCATACAGCTGGGTGTTTTGATCAAAAATAGGGCGGCCCCATACCTTGAGCGCGGTTTATTTTCCCATTGTTAAAAAGGACTTTCCCCCTGGTTGTTTTAGAGACTGTTTGAGGTAAAGGAATGGGTTTGTTTGGGAGGGTGGTGCATTTGACCCGTAACCCCCCTTTTTTACCTTAACCCAAAAAGGCGCTTAAATCAAAATTTGGAGAACAACTCCAGGAATTCTTCCTTCCGGTTGCGCGCCACGCTCACCGTTGCGTCGTCGGCCATGATCAGGTAGCCGCCATCGGTGCGTACATAGTGCCGGATATGGTTCATATTGACGAGGTGAGAATTATGCACCCTGAAAAAACTTTGCCCGTGAAGGATCTCTTCCAACTGGCCCATCGGTTTGGAAACCATCAGCCGTTCGCCGCCGGCCAGCACGACTATTGTGTACATGCGGTCGCTTTCACAACGCACGATATCGGCGATGTTTACGAAAACAAGCCTGTCGGCAGTCGTAAGCGCTATTTTTTCGGGCAAGGTCGCTTTTGCCGTCAGGGTGTTCGACAGCTGACTCACCTGCTCGCGCAGCAAGCGGGCAGGCGAGCTCGCTGCACGGGCGATGGCCGACATCAATTCTTCCCGGCCAATCGGTTTTAACAAATAGTCCACCGCACTGTACCGAATCGCCTTGATGGCGTAATGGTCGTGCGAGGTGATGAATATCACTTGAAAATCGACCGGCTCGATGCGTTCCAGCATCTCGAACGCGGTCATGTCGCCCAGTTCTATATCCAGAAAAACAAGGTCGGGGCGCTGCGCCGCGATGGCCTCGATGCCCGACTTGCCGGAGTTGGCGGAGGCCGCAAGCCGCACGCTCTCACTACAGTACTTCGTGAGCAGAAAGCGAAGCTTTTCTTCTGCGTCGGGGCTATCTTCAACTAGGACGGCTTTCAGCATCGGGGCATGAGGGTTTTTACCTGCGGGAAAATCAAATGTGCCAATGGGAAAGCGGCGCTTGAACGGAAATACTCGCCCCGGCAGATTTGCAGAATCAATTGCAAATGAAGCAATCCTTATTCAACAATCAAAATCAGCAAACATGAAAAAGCAACACCTCCTCCTGCTCGTCGTCGCCCTGTGCTGCGCGGGAATTTCAAGACTTACCGGGCAGTCAACCGAATGGCAATCAGGCAGTACTGCAAACGCGAAGATCGCAGCCGTTCAGCAAACCATGGCAGACCTTTTTGGTCAACTGAATGCGGGCGACATGGACAAGGCGAGCACTTTTTACACCAGCCAATCGGCCTTGTTGAGCATCGACGGGTCCATTTCTTTTGACAAAAACGCAACGATGGAAGGCTGGAAAGCGCAGTTAAAAATGCTGGATGAGCTACCGAAATTCTCTTATGAAAACCTCAAAGTCCGGATGCTGGGCACTGACGTCGCTCTTGTGGTGTACGAGGTGGAACTTCGGTACAAGTATCAAGGCAACGTCACGGTCAGCAAGGCCATTGCTACCGATGTTTTGCACAAAACCGATGGCAAATGGCTGATCGAACTGGAACAAATGACTCCAATTCCTGCAACGTCGGAACACTGACCCCCGCCACCTTTCCATATTCCCGAATCTGATAAAATCAACTTTTATGAAACGAATCCTTGTCTTTTGCTTCGCCGTTTGCTGCTTGCAAACCCGGGCGCAAATCTTTACCCCGAAAGCCGACCTGCCTCAGCCTCTGGAACGATCGTTTTCCTTTATGCTCGACGACAAACTTTATACCGGTACCGGTCGGGACAATGAGGGCGTCATGACCAATCACGTGTGGCAATACGATGCGGCCACCGACGCCTGGACCCCCCAAAACGATTTCCCTACGCCCCCTGCGCGAAACGGACTGGCCATGGTGATCGACGGGACCGCGTATGCCGGACTGGTATGGGACGGCGTGAGCAGCAGCGGAGTAAACGGCGTGCGCAGCTGGTATCGGTACGCACCTCAATCCGATACCTGGATACCACAAGCCGACGTACCCGATTCTGTCGATGTCGGCGGTTTTGCCGCCGTGTTTGAACTGAACGGGATAGGCTACGCGGTGTGCGGCTCGGGCATCAACGGAGAAATGAACAAAGTGGCGGCCTATGACCCCGTTACGGACAGCTGGACCCAGAAAAACGACTTCCCCGGCGCTGCGCGCGATTTTGCATTCGGTGTGGCAATCGGCAACTATGCCTACGTCGGCCTGGGCGATTTTTTCTTCAATGCTCCTTTTTACAGCGATTGTTATCAATACGATCCGGTAGCCGATTCCTGGACACCGATCGCGCCCATACCGCCTTTGGAAAGCGGCACGACCGTGAGCGGGGCCTGTTTTTCGTCTTGTGCCTATAACGGGAAAGTCCTGCTGATGAACGTTAATTTTCAGGACGGCAACAGCGCCGAGGAATATGCCTCTTTTTTCGTGTACGACCCGCCCACCGATACCTGGACGATTTATGAGGGGGCCAACATGTACGAACTGTTCAGGGCTACGCCGGTCTTTGGACAGTACGGCCCCGATATTTATCTGGGTGGAGGCCAAAGTGCAGCAACAGCCTCCGTTGCTGCTGATTTTTGGCAGATCAACCTGGCCGACATCGTGCTCGATTTGACAGAAAAGCAGCCGGAACCGGAACAATTCAGGGTGACGACCGATGGCCGATGGATGTCGGTTGCAGCGCCGGAAGCCATTTTTCGGCATTTCGACGCTCAAGGGCTGAGCCTGAATCTTTACGGCATAGCCGGGCAGGTATTGGCCCGTTTCCCGCTCACCGAACCCGCTCGTTTTGATTTGTCCGGCTTGCCGGGCGGCCCCGTGGTCTGGGCCATCACGGCTGGCAACCGCCCCATTCGATCCGGCAAGACTATCCTGTACTGATGCTTCGCCGGCCTGTGCCTGAGAAATGCCCTGACAAGGATCGGCCGACCATTCCAACGCAGATTGTCAAAGGGCGAAGCAGGCAATCTGCCAATGGGAAATTCAAAGTTACCAACGGGAAAATGGCGCTTTCAGGATGCGGCGCCTGCCGCCATCTTTGAATCATCAAACCGAACAACATTCAAAAATCTGATAAAAAGCACCCATCATGAAAAACGTCCTCCTTTCCATCGCTACCGCCTTCGCGCTCCTCTTTGGCCTCGCAACTACCCTCAGTGCCCAAAATACCGTAGTATGGAAAGGCGGCACGCCAGGCCAGGAAAACAACTGGAACTGCCCCAAAAACTGGAGCAAATACAAAGTCCCGGATGAGTTTTCGGACGTGGTAATCCCTGATGTTTCCTCCACTACCCACGCCACCCCTGTGATCAAATCGGGGACTTTCGAAGTGAACTCGATTCAGATTCAGTCAAATGCCCAATTGACCATCGAAAGCGGCGCCCGGCTGGTGGTTTACAATGCCGAAACCGCCTTCGATCAAGCCGGCAATCTCCAGCTGAACGGCTCCATTTTGACCTCGACTACGGCTGGCAACGAATTGTGCGATACCGTAAAATTCCACCAGTAACAAGCGGCTTTTTCAATGTAGATTTTGGGCCGGCTGTTTTTTAACACGGAGGCACGGAGGGTTTTCTGCTGTGCCTCCGTGCTTCCGTGGGAAAAACAGCCCTCAAAAACACTGCACCCCGTACAGACGCTGTCGGGCCGGACGGGGTGCAGGGAAAGTGCCTGATGAATATGTCTTTAAATCCGCAGTTTCTGCCGGATCGGGGCCGGAATGGCGTCTTTATGCACGAGCATCGACATGGTTTTGGCGCGGAAATAGGGCTGAGATACGTAGAGGTAGCCGCCGGTGGTTTTATTGACATCGGTGCCCCAGGAGTTTTTCACGATGTAGTATTTCGTGCCGTTCTGGTCGGTAGCGGCGCCAGTGATGTGCATGCCGTGGTCGTCGGTGGTGGTGAGTTCGTCGAAGCCCTGCTGACGCTCTTCGGCCGTCACCCATTTTTCCTTGCCGGGGGTTTTGGCCCAGTTGTCTTTTTCTTCCTGGCTCATATCGGCCCATGCAGTTTGAGGCCAAACGGCGAGGCCTTCCTTGGCGGAAAAGGTTTTTTCCGACACATCGCTGGCCCAAACCACGGAATAGCCATTGTTGACGGCATTGTCGGCCACCTGCACAAACTCATCGATCGGCAGGTTGTAGAACATGCCGTTCGACCAGTTGTCCGACACTTCCAGCACGAAGGGCTGGTAGTAGGGGTGGTGCGTATAGGAGGTCAGGGCAACGTAGTTGTCGAGGTTGATGCCAAGGCTTTGCGCGTAGCTTTGCGGGGTGTACTCTTTGCCGTTGACGGTAAATTTGGCCGGCGGAGCGCCCATGTAACCGTCGAGCGCGCCAGTGTAGGCCGCTTTCCATTGCGCGCTGAGCTTGCCGTCGGGCGTTTTGACGACGGCGTCGAGAATCGCTTTCAGCACCGCTTCCATTTCGCCGTGAACGGGTTTGTCCTGGCCGGCCGGGAAGCCGGAGTAGGCCGATTGCGGCATCAGGCCGTATTCGCGTACGATGTTGAGCACATCATGCGTTTCGGCGCCCTGGCCAAATGCGGCAGCGCCCTGGCGGCGAACATAGTTTTCGGCGCGTTCGAGGTAGCCGGCGCGTACGATATACATTTCACTGAGGTCCACCTTGCCTTTGCCCATGCGGAGCAGTTCGCTTTCGAAAAAGGAGTTGGCGGAATAGACCCAGCAGGTGCCGGATTTGAACTGGTTTTGCACCGGCGTGGCTTGCATGTTTTTGACGACGGTGAATTTGTAGCCGTTGAGCTCGCCCGGCAGTTCCTGGGCGGGCAGAAGGAAGGCCGCGAACAGCAGGGCGGCAAAAAGGAAAATACGTTTCATGTGTTATGAAATTTTTGCGGCGAATGTAGCCGCTTGCGCGGCTTTTTTGCGGCACAAACGACCAAATGCGAACTTTTGCGTTCCGACGGCGGCCTTCGGCCGAATCCCTACCTTTTTCAGGTTAAATTTTCAGTTTTCAAAAGCCGTGGTACAATGCACCGACACCTTCGTCGTTTTAGCAAACGTCTGTTTAATCCCTCATCCCGCTACCGGTTGCCACCTAATATTCGTCGTTTCGCGTATTCGCTGAACCGGTATCGGCATTTGTCCATCTTTCAATAACCGGTTCCCATGGGAAACAAACTAATCCTACTCTCCTTCCTGCTTGCCCTTTCCGCTTTTTTACCAGCTCAAAATCAGGACTTTTACCCCTGTACGCCCGGCCCCGGCGGAGGCTCTTCTTTTTGCGACGAAATTTGCAACGCCTGCTCCCTCAACGGCTTTTCCGGCTCCAACGACGGCTATTTTCAATCCATCGCCAACGGATTTTGCGGCACGCTTGAAAATGCACAGTGGTTCGGCTTTATCGCCGGAGCGCCCAGCGTAGCGTTCACCATCACCGCATCCAATTGCCTCGACGGCCACGGCATGCAACTGGCCCTGTACGACGATTGCGACAGTCCGCCGCTCGACTGCGGCGAAGGCCAGGTGGATGGCGCCGCCCTGCCGATCACCGTCAGCGCGGTGCTCACACCCGGCAAGCAGTATTTTTTGCTGGTGGACGGGTTTGCCGGCGATATCTGCAATTTCAACCTGAACGTGAACCCGCCCTCGGCGGTGTACTCGCCGCCGATCGGCAATGCCGCGCAGGTACAGGGCCCGAGTGAAATGTGCCCGGGCGCTACCTTTACCTTCGCCACCCCCGCCGTACCCGGCGCCGGCGGATATGTGTGGGATGGCCCGCCCGGTACGCTCGTCAACGGCGATCCGGCGCCTGTCACCGTGCCTGCCCCCGAAGGTGTATCGGTTGAAATTACCATCGGCGACACGGGCGGGCAAATTGGTGTTCAACCCGTAAACGGCTGTAACCAGGGCAATTCCGCGGCTTCCAATGTGGTCATCCTGGGCGATGAATACCGCCCCGTCCTTACCCTCGACTCGATTGCCGGCCTCTCCTGCGTCAGTGCCCTGACCACCATCGACGTAAAGGCGCATCCCAACGGCGACTACCGTTACGAATGGACGACCACCGACGGCCACCTCGTGAGCGGCGCCGACAGCGCCGAGCCTGCGCTCGATTCGGTCGGCACCTACACCGTGGTGGTCAGCAATGCGCTCAACGGTTGCTCCTCCACCGACAGCGTGCTGGTCGGCGCCCCCCTTGTCCCCGACAGTGTCGATCTGACCCTGACGCCCGTGCGTTGTTACGGAGAAAAAAATGGCGCCATCAGAATCAACCAGGTGTTTGGCGGCACTGATCCGTTCATGAGCGCACTCAACGAATTGCCCCTTAGCCCGGCGGCAGAATATTCATTTTTGACAACGGGCGACTATCAGCTGACCATCGAAGGCGCCGACGGTTGCCGTTGGGATACCCTGCTGCACCTGCCCCAGCCCGACGAATTGCTCGTAAACCTCGGAGAAGATACTACCATCCACCTCGGGCAAAAAATCCGCTTGTGGACCGATGACGCCATCAGCGATCCCAGCCGGAAAAAAGACCTTCTGGTGACCCCCGGCATGCTGCAACCCATGAGCTGCGACACCTGCTGGTACGCCGCGCCTGCGTCGTTCCGGTACGAGGTCATGGTGCGCGATTCGTTCGGGTGCGAAGCTGCCGACGAGCGGGTGGTGACGGTAAATAAAGAACGTTATCTCTTCATTCCCAATGCTTTCCATCCCGATGAGGCCGGCACGCTGAATGGCGAGTTTCGCATCTACGGCGGCGAAGACGTCGAAAAAGTGCTCTCCCTTCAGGTATTCGACTATTGGGGAGGGCTGGTGTTCGAAGCCTATGATTTTTTCCCCAACGAAACGGGACCCGCCTGGGACGGCCGTTCGCACGGCGAAAAACTGGCGCCCGGCGTCTTTTTGTACACTGCCGAAGTAGCATTCCGCGACGGGGAAAAACAGTGGTTTCGTGGCGATGTGACCCTGCTGCGTTAAGTGCTGTGTAAAATTTGTGTTTGAAAGGCGCCTGAGCCGTCTCTCTTCATCCGGCGCCTTTCAAATTTTCCCCGGCCGGCCCCAACTTTGCCGGCATGGATACATGCTACGATTTGGTTGTCATCGGCGCGGGCCCCATCGGGCTGGCTTGCGGCCTCGAAGCGCAGGAAGCCGGACTGCGTTATGTCATTATTGAAAAAGGAACGCTGGTCGATTCGATCTACCGCTACCCGGCCAACATGACCTTTTTTTCCTCTTCCGAACGCCTGGAAATCGGGGGCGTGCCTTTTGTTTCGCAAAATGCCAAGCCCAGCCGCTCGGAAGCGCTGGAATACTACCGAAGGGTCGCGGAGTCGAAACGCCTCGATATTCGCTTGTACGAAAATGTGGAACAGGTGACTCCGCTGGAACAGGGCCCCGGCTACTGTGTCGAAACCGCGAAAGGGAACTACCTGACCCATAACATTGCCCTCGCGACCGGCTTTTACGGGCTGCCCGTCAAACTTGGCATCCCTGGCGAAGACCTGCCCAAAGTGACCCATTATTATGCCGAACCACACCCCTACTATCGCCAGCAGCTCGTGGTGGTCGGCGCCAACAACTCGGCTGTTGACGCCGCACTGGAAACCTGGCGCAAAGGCGCCGAGGTGACCATGGTCGTGCGGGGCGACGACATCGGCGAGCGGGTCAAATACTGGGCCCGGCCCGATATCGTGAACCGCATCCGCGAAGGCTCCATCAGGGCTTTTTTCAATGCCGAACTGAGCGCTATTCGCCCTGCGGAGGTCGATATTCGAACGCCGGACGGATTGCTCACCCTGCCCAACGACTACGTAATCGCCGCAACCGGCTACTTGCCCAATTTCGACTTTCTGCGCGGCATGGGCATCGAATTGTCGGCCGACGAACAACTGCGGCCGAGTTATCATCCGGATACCCAGGAGTCGAACCGGCCCGGCATTTACCTGGCAGGCGTCGTGTGCGGCGGCATGGATACCCATGTCTGGTTTATCGAAAATTCGAGGGTACACGCCGGCGCCATTGTGCAGGATATTTTGAAGAAACGAAAAGGCTGATTTTTGTTTAAAGAAAAATATTTTCTGTTTTTCAATAAAAAATATTTGCAAAACAGAAAAATGCCCTGCACATTTGCCACATCTTTTCACACCAAAAAAAGTTGTGGTATGTCCTATTGGAAAAAAATCCCGTTCACGCGGGTGCTGCACTACCTGTTCCTGTCGCTCACAGCGGCGACGGCTTTACTGCTCCTGCTCAACCTCAGCGCGTATTTCGGTATCAGCAGCGACGGGCCGTTCATTCGGGGTTGGGTCACGACGGTTACCGAGCAAACGCAGCCCACCCTGCTGCCGCATCCCGACGGCGGCGGCGACTTCAAACTCTACAATTTCGGGGAGCAGCGGCTCGTCATGCTCGAATTTGACGACATGTCGGGCTTGCTCAAGGCGCGCTACCTCGGTTATCTGTTTTTTCAAAACCTGACGTGGGTACTGGCTGTCTATATGCTGTTCCAGATCACCCGGATCTTTCGCAACCTCGACCGGGGGCAGTTTTTCAAGGAAGAAAATACCCGCCGGGTGCGGCGGATTGCCCTGGCCGTGCTGTTTTTCCCCTTGGCCGGCCACATCGCCTCGCGTATTCTGGCGGGGCTGACTTATGAAGCCGGCGGCCACACCATTACCACGGCGCTACCGGCGGTGCACTTCGACAACCTGTTCCTGGGCGTACTGTCGGCCCTCGTCATTTTTGCCCTCGTGGAAATTTTCAACAAGGGCGCACAACTTCAACAAGAACAAGACCTAACCATCTGAGCCATGCCGATCATTGTCAATCTCGATGTCATGATGGCGCGGCGCAAAATGTCGCTCACCGAGCTCGCCGGCCGCGTCGACATCACCCTCGCCAATCTCTCCATTTTAAAAACGGGCAAAGCCAAAGCCATCCGTTTCAGTACCCTTGAAGCGTTGTGCAAGGCGCTGGATTGCCAACCGGCGGATATTCTCGAATATGTACCCGAGACGCCCGAAACACGCTAAAAATCGTTCTTTATGAAAAACATCTTGTTCCTGTTCTTTTTTCTGCCCTTGTTGGCCCCGGCGCAAACCATTGAAAATCCGGGTTTCGAACGCCTGGACACAGCATCCGCCAGCGGTTTTGCCGGATGGCAATCCAGGCGGCAATACGAACTGGCGCCCGACAGTACCACGCGCAAACAAGGCCGTTACGCCCTGCGTATGAGCAGTATCGACGGCAAAAACTTTGGCTCTTTCATGCAGGAAGTGTCGTTTCCGCCGACTGCTTCGTTGCGCAAAATCCGCTTTTCCGGCCGAATAAAACGCGAAAACGTAGATGGCTTCACCGGCATCTGGCTGGAACTGTACGAAGGCGACAAAACCGTTTTTTTCGACAACATGTACACCAGTCAGCTGAAAGGCAGCGTCGACTGGGTGGCGGTGGACATGGAATTTTTTGCCGGCCCCAAAACGACCAAAGCCTACCTGGGCGGCTTGCTGGTCGGGGATGGAGTGGTCTGGTTCGACGATTTTTCCCTGACCGAGATACCGCTCCCGACCGAGCCCCTGCCCGATTCGCTCCGTACCTACCTGCTGGAAGCGGCCGATACCCTGCAACGCCATGCCCTGAACCGCGATTCCGTCGATTGGCCGGCGGTGCGGGAGCGCATGCTGCAGATGTCGGCAGGTTCGACGAGCTACGCCGATTGCTACCCGGCCTTGCGCTATGCAATAGGCCAGTTGGGCGACCATCATAGTTTCCTTATGCCTGCCGAAGAAAGTCAAAAATGGGCCGAACCTGCCGGGGACGATGGGCGGGTCAAGGATTTTGAACCCGTGACGGGCCAAATGCTCGGCGACGGCATTGCGTATGTCAGTATGCCCGCTTTCGGCGCCGGCGACGAACAAACTTGTGTCGCATTTGCGCAGCAAACCCAGGATTTGCTGCGAAAGCTCGACCGTTCGCGGCCGCGCGGCTGGATACTGGATTTGCGCAATAATGGCGGCGGCAACTGCTGGCCCATGCTGGCGGGTATCGGTCCCTTGTTGGGAGAAGGGGTTTGCGGCTATTTTCTGGCGCCGGGTGAGTCGCCGGCCAGCTGGTTTTACCAAAAAGGCTGCGCCGGCATTGGTACGGAAACCATTACGCGCATCGAACGGCCGGTTCGTTTGCACAAATCCATGCCAAGGGTGGCTGTATTGACCGGGCCGCGCACGGGAAGTTCGGGGGAGGTAGTCGCTGTGGCATTCCGGCAACGGCCCAATACCCGGAGTTTCGGCGCGCCCACGGCCGGCTTGTCGACCGGCAATGCCAACTACCTACTTCGCGACGGCGCCCAGATTTTTCTGACGGGTTCGGTGTATGCCGACCGGACGATGGCCGCGTATGGTAAAAAACTGATGCCCGACGAAGCCGTGTCGGGAAGCGATGGCGGGGCGACTGATCCGGTCGTCGAAGCGGCAAAGAAATGGCTGGCGCTCAGGTAGTTTGATCTTGTTTTGGGGTAAATAAAAAACAAAGGGGCGGCTGATGGCCACCCCTTTGTTTTTATCGTCATGCCGCTTCTGCAAACTCCCGCATGTTGGGTATTGCATTGGGGGTGCACTGGTGCTAACTGTGTTTCTTTAGCCCGACGACATCAAGCGTTTGGCCTGTAACACTAACTATTTCAACCAGATACCCATCTAGATGATGTTGATTGGCTGGCAAGAACTCTACAACCGTGACCAAATCTCCTTTTAAAAGACCGTATTCCGGAACGTCAACAGCCAATGCGACGCGTGAAAAGAGTTCGTATTTCATCACATTGTATTTTTATTGAGGGAATAGTGTGATAAAACAAAATGAGTTGCCCATCAGGTTTTACGATTACCCTCACACATCGATCCGTGCGTACTTCGCATTTGCCTCGATAAAGGCCCGGCGCGGCGGCACCTCGTCGCCCATGAGCATGGAGAACATGCGGTCGGCTTCGGCGGCGTCGTCGATGGTGGCTTGTTTGAGGATGCGGTTGACGGGGTCCATGGTGGTTTCCCAGAGTTGTTCGGCGTTCATTTCGCCCAGACCCTTGTATCGTTGCACCTTGACGGAATCGTCGTCTTCGCGGCCGCCGGAGAATTCCAGTTGGGCTTCCTTGCGTTGTTTGTCGTTCCAGGCGTATCGCTGGTTTTTGCCTTTTTTGACGAGGTACAGCGGCGGCTGGGCGATGTAGATGTGTCCTTTTTCGATCAGCGTACGCATGTAGCGGAAGAAAAAGGTCAGGATCAGGGTGGTGATGTGGGAGCCGTCGACGTCGGCGTCGCACATGATGACGATCTTGTGGTAGCGCAGTTTTTCGGTGTTGAGTACGCGCTGGCCTTCGTCGTTTTCGGCGATGCTGACCCCCAGGGCGGTGAAGATGTTTTTGATCTCCTCGTTTTCGTAGATTTTGTGTTCGAGGGCTTTTTCCACGTTCAGGATTTTGCCGCGCAGGGGCAGGATAGCCTGGATATTGCGGTCGCGGCCCTGTTTGGCCGTACCGCCTGCGGAGTCGCCCTCGACGAGGAAGATTTCCGATTCTTCGGGGTTGCGGCTGGCGCAGTCGGCGAGTTTGCCGGGCAGGCCGCCGCCGGTGAGGGCGCCTTTGCGCTGCACCATTTCGCGGGCTTTGCGGGCGGCGTTGCGGGCGGTAGCGGCCAACACGACCTTTTCGATGATGCGTTTGGAGAGGTTGGGATTTTCTTCCAGAAACACTTTCAGCGCATCGCCGACGCAGCGGCTTACGATACCGAGCACTTCGGAGTTGCCGAGTTCGCCTTTGGTCTGGCCTTTGAACTGGGGCTCGGGCACTTTGACCGACACGACGGCGGTGAGGCCTTCCATGAAGTCTTCACCCGACACGGCGAAGTTGAGTTTTTTGAAAAAGCCTTCGTCTTCGCCGTATTTTTTGAATTCGCGGGTGAGCGCCCGGCGGAAACCGGCCACGTGGGTGCCCCCGTCGCGGGTATTGATGTTATTGACGAAAGAGACGACGTTTTCGGAGTAGGAGGTATTGTAGGTCATGGCTACTTCCACATCGACGCCGTCTTCGAAAGCGGTGATGTAGATTGGTTTTTCGATGAGTTTGGTTTTGGCCTCGTCGATCCAGATCACAAACTCCTGCAGGCCGCCCTCGGAGTAGAAAAGTTCGGTTTTGAAGCCGTTGTCTTCTTTTACCCGCTCATCAATCAGCTGCAGGTTCAGGCCTTTGTTCAAAAACGAGAGTTCGCGCAGGCGGTGTGCGAGGACATCGAATTTGTATTCGTCGGTTTCGAAAATTTCCGGGTCGGGCAGGAAAGTAATGATGGTGCCGCGATCGGTGGTGTCGCCGATCTCGCGCGCGTCGTAAAGGGGTTTGCCCTGTTTGTATTCCTGTTCAAAAATCTTGCCTTCGCGGTGTACTTCGGCGCGCAGGTGGATGGAGAGTGCGTTGACGCAGGATACGCCTACACCGTGCAGACCGCCGGAGACTTTGTAGGTGTTTTTATCAAATTTACCCCCGGCGTGCAGCACGGTCATGACCACTTCGAGGGCCGATTTTTTCAGTTTGGGGTGCATGCCGGTGGGGATGCCGCGGCCGTTGTCGCGCACCGTGATGCTGTTGTCGGGGTGGATGGTGACGGTAATATGGGTGCAGTGGCCGGCCAGGTGCTCGTCGATGGAGTTATCGACGACTTCCCAGACGAGGTGGTGCAGCCCTTTGGTGTCGGTGCTGCCGATGTACATGCCGGGGCGTTTGCGCACGGCTTCCAAACCTTCGAGCGCCGTAATACTGCTGGCGCCGTAATCGCCGCCCTGGGGGGCTTTCTTTTCGTTTTCCGCTGCGGGATTCAGTTCATCTTTCATAGGGGGGCAAAATTACGAAAAATACCCTGGTTGGCGAAGGAATCGGTAAAGTTTGCAGGCGGGAAATGGCGGTTTTTGGCAAAGAAAGGCTCATTTTTTTTTCAAAAGATCCAGGGCTCCGGCCGTCACCTTGCTGGTAATCTGCAAATAGGCCGCCCCGTCGATTTCGCTGCTGTTGTGGAGTCTTTTGGCTTCCACTAATTGACCTCGAAGCACGACGGCTTCAGGATGGATTTTGATCAGCAGGTCCAGTGCCGGCATGACTTCGGAGAGGTCGAGGTAGCTGCGGGCCTGCGCTTCAATTTCGAGGCGTTCACGTTCGGCGGCATTGGTGAGAAAGACATTTTCGATCAATTGTCCGACGCCTACATTTTCATAACTCACCTTGCATTCCACGGTTCGCTGGCCTTTTTGCTGACGGCGTTGCAGGTCGCTGAGCTCGTAGAAATTCGGGTTTGGACTGTTGAGACATTCCACGCAATTGCAGGGCACCAGCCGCTCCACCCGTATGCCCTGAAAATCGGCATGGAGGTCGTCGAAGGTTTTGTCGATAATGCTCAACAGGCCTTTTTTGTCGGCTCCCTGTACCCTGATCTCGATCGTGCCCTGGTTGACGCGGTACTGCTCCGTCACCTCGGCGCGGGTGCCTTGCCATTCGAGCACTACGCCCGAATTCCAGGCGAGCATCTGGCCCTCGGCGATGTCGGTATGTCGGTTGACGGTAAAGCGGGTGAGCAGCCCTTTGGGCATGAATTCATAACGCAGCGTAAGACGCAGGTCCTGATCGGGCGTCCAGCGATAACCCTGCGGCGGCGTGGCAGGTAGTAATTGCGGAGCGATGTAAAGGTCCTGTTCGCGTACCTGGTAGCAGAGTTTGAACTTTTTCATGAGTTCGAGTAGCTGCGGCTTCATACGCGCATAATCGGGGCGCGTCCAGATACGGTCCAGGTCGGCCTGATGGAAACGGCCTTTGGTTTCGAAGGTGATGACCTCGTCGTCGAGGATGCGGTACACGGCATCGGTGGCCCATTCGTTTTGCAGGATCACAAATTGGCTCAGCAAGGGATTGTCGGCATAGTGCAGCATGGCGCCGAGGATGTGCAGGTATTTGCTGAGGTTGAGGGCGCGGTCTTGTTCGGGGATGCCGCGTTCGGTGCAGAGGTCGAGAAAAGCGTCGAGGGTGATGTAGGGTTTTTTAGTCGCCAGTTCGCGCAGGTAGGTGCGGATTTCGGCCCAGATGCGCGGGAGTTCTTCGCCCACGTGCGGCAGGCGCTGGATGTGGTAGCGGACGGCTTTTTCAAGTTCGTCGAGGCCTCGGCCTGTGGCGAAGTTGACACGGATGGCGTCACGGATGAAACTTTTCCCTTTTTCGCCCTCGGGCCCTTCTTTTGCCGGGTAACGGGCCTGGTATTCGGCCAGGTTGAACAGGCCGCGGTTCTGGTCGCCGAATTCGTTGTGCACAATGATGACCGGACTGCAGTTGCTGCACAAGTCGGCCGTCTGGAGCCAGTAGTCGAAATCGGTTTTTTGTTCACGGCTGTTTTCCACCAGAATGTAAAGCGCCCGGTGGGTATAAAAAAACTGGTGGATGCCCTGGTATTTTTCCTGTCCTGCAAAGTCCCAGACATTGACGGAGAAGGGTTGGCCGTGATCGCCGGTGAACTGGTATTTGGCGATATCGATCTGCACGCCTTTGGTAGAGGCGTCTTCGGGCGGGAGGGGTGCATTGCGGTCGTTCAGTTTGTCGCGCAGGGTGGTTTTGCCGGCACGGCCGTCGCCGATGAGAACAAGTTTGGCTTCATAGAGTTTTTCGGTGCCCTGGGCTTCGCGCTCGGCGAAAAAGCGGAGGATGGCTTCATTGCCTTGCTCGACGACTTCCGGGGGCGGAGTGGTTAGAGGGCATCCTTCAACCCTGATTCCATCGCGTCCCTTGATGTTTACAGGAATTCCTTTTTTAATTAAGCCTAATAGCGGACTCAAATCAGTAACTTTTGACCTAACAAGATTGACCCTTGTTAATTTTAACAGGCCTTTCAATGGCGTTATATCTTCTACGGGGGTTGCATGCAGGCTTAGTCTTTCCAATGATTTTAATTCACTGATCGTCTCTATATTTTTAATACTGGTATAAGCCAGATTCAATGTAGTTAAATTGTGTAAGTCTCTGATTAATGAAATGTCGGAAAACGAAAAAGAAGTAGAGTCGGGGCCTTCCAGAATTAATGTTTTCAATCCGGTTAATAGTTTTAAATCCTTAGGCAATATCGTTATTTGATTATGTTTTCCCGGATTGCCGCTTTCTGCCAGATTGCCTACGAAATCAAAATTCCAATAAGAACTACTAAAACTCAATTCCTCCAACCATTCTAACTTCAATAGTTCCTTCATTACCCTGACTGGTATTGTCCCTTCGAATCCGCAGTTTCCCAAATCCAACACCCGCGCATCATCTCCATTTGCGTGTTTCTGTTTATTCTCCCGTATAAGTTTCAAAGCCAGTTCAGACATAATGCATTGGTGTTATTTGACAAATCAGGATTTTACCCGACAAATATGTGAAATCCTGCCCAAATCTCCCGCCTGCACATTTGAACAAACATTGACCAAACATCTGAACAAGCCCGCCCCGCACCTTTGCCCCGTTAAAAACCATTTTCCGTATGAAAAATCCCGCTCTTTCCGAGCCGCAACTGGCCGTTCAACCCCGAGCCGATTACCAGTTCCGCACCGTCTGGCGCATGAGCGGCGCCAGCTGCGAAGAAGTGTACCGCATCCTCGAAGACGTCGAACAACTCGCCGTGTGGTGGCCCTCGGTGTATCTCGATGTAACCGTGCGTGAAAAAGGCCAACCCGGCGGCATCGGCAAAATCGTGGACCTGTACACCAAGGGCTGGCTGCCCTACACCCTGCGCTGGTCGTTTCGCGTCACGGCCGTCGAGTTTCCGCGCGGCTTTGCCCTGCAAGCCTCGGGCGATTTTGTGGGTACGGGCGTCTGGACCTTCGAGCAGGAAGGGGCCGACTGCATCGTCGCCTACGACTGGCGCATTTCCGCCGAAAAACCGCTGCTGCGCCGCCTGAGCTGGCTGTTGCGCGGTATTTTTTCGGCCAATCACCACTGGGCCATGCGCAAGGGCTTCGAAAGCCTGCAACTCGAACTGCGCCGCCGCCGGGGCGAAACGGGAGTACCAGCCCCGCCGCGGGCGACCTGGCCGCACGGGTGACAGCATGGCGCGACAATGGTGTTGGACAGGATGGACAAGATTGACAGGATAAACAGAGCAATAATTGCTTCCCGAGTACCTGGACTATCAACGAAGCCAACCTTATCGTACTGCTTCCAGACTTCGCGCGGCGACGTATCTTCACCGCAAAGCGCCGTTCATGGACAAATCCTTTTTCATTTCCCTGGAACAACTGATCGCCAGCAGCCAGATCGACGAATTGGTAAACGCCATTTTGACCAATTTTGAAGCAGGCTTTCTCGGCGAAGTCAAAAACAATGTGCTCCTGTTGTCGAGCCAGTACAATAAAGCGACAAAAGACCGTGCTTTGAACCTGGTGGACTACAAGGAGTACAGCCAGGATCAGGCCCGCATCACCAATGCCTTTTTGCTGTTGCTGGACGAGTTGCGCAAAAAGTGGGAAGAAAAACAAAACGCCCAGCCTGTCGACACGCCCCCTCCGGCATCGCCAGCCCCTGCGGGCTTGTCTCGTGTGCTGGGTGCTCAGGGAGAGCATGAATCTTCCAAACCGATTGCATGGCTGCAACAATCATTGCGCGCAGCGCAAAACGTGTGTCAAATTCTCATGCCATCCGGCAGCATAGGCACCGGCGTGTACCTCGGCAAACAATACCTGTTGACCAATAATTTTGTTCTTCCTTCTCCCAAAGAGGCTGCCGATGCCATCGTTCGCTTTTTTTACGACGGAACGGAAGGGGCGCCCGGGCAGGCGATGTTGAGTGTCAGGTTGTCGGGAAATACCTTTTTTACCGACGAAAAAGCCGGCGTGACCATTGTCGAACTGGCCGATGACGACGACATGCCATTGATCAACGCTATCCCTGACCTGCCCCTCGCAGAGTTGCCCGCACAGCCGGGCGAGGTTGTCAGTTTGATCCATCATCCCTTGGGCGGCACGAAAAAGATCGATGTGCTGGCTGAAATCCTTGAAGTGAAGACCGAACAGGTGGTCTATCGCGCGGCGACGCACCCTGGTTCTGCCGGCGGGGCCGTGCTCAATTCCCGCAACGAATTGCTCGGTATCCATACCGGCCGAACGGCCAATGGCGTTCAGTTTTTTACACCAGTCAGTAATTTTATCAAGCTGCTGAAAGACAGGAAAATAGCGCGCTAAACGGTCTTAAACCAGCAACAATTCCAGATCTTCTCTCGACAAGGCCGGCGCCTCTTCGCCCGCGGCAAACAGTTCCTGCCCGAGTTTTTTCTTGCGCTCCTGCAACTGCCTGATTTTTTCCTCGATGGTGCCGTGCGAAAGAAACCGCAGCGCGGTGACCGGCCGCGTCTGCCCGATGCGGTGCGCGCGGGCGATGGCCTGGTCTTCGGCAGCGGGGTTCCACCAGGGGTCGAGCAGGAACACGTAGTCGGCTGCCGTCAGGTTGAGGCCTACGCCGCCGGCTTTTACCGTCATGAAAAAAGCCTGCACGGAAGGGTCTTCCTGAAACCTTTTCACCTCGCGGGCGCGGTCGGGCGTAGCGGTGTCGCCGGTTAGCCAGGCGAAGGACTGGCCGGCGGCTTCAAACTCGCGTCGAAACAGCTGCAAATGACGCTCAAAACTGCTGAAAAACAACACCTTGTGCCCTGCACGCCGCACCGTGTCCCACTGCGCCAGCACGTCGTCGAATTTGCCCGAACCACCCGCGTAGCCGGCTTCGATCAGGCGCGGGTCGTTGGCGATCTGGCGCAGACGGGTCAGCGCCTGTAAGGCCAGGACGCGGGTTTTGGGGTCGTCGAACAGCGCCAGTATTTCGTTGCGCACGGCCGATTTGGTGCGCTCGTACAGTTTTTCCTGGGCAGGCGTCATTTCGGAAAAAAACAATTGCTCGCTCAGTGCGGGTAGTTCGGGCGCCACCTGCTCCTTGGTACGGCGCAGGAAAAAAGGCCGGACGCGACTGAACAGACGTTGTTTGGCCACGGGGTCGTCGCGTTTTTCAATCGGCACGATAAATTGCTCCCGAAACGCGCTGAAACTGCCGAGCGTGGCCGGGTTGATAAATTCCATCTGCGTCCACAAGTCGCTCAGCGAGTTTTCAATAGGCGTTCCGGAAAGGGAAATTTTGCAGTCTGCGCGCAGGCTCAGCACCACTTTCGACACTTCCGACGCACGGTTTTTGATCTGCTGGCTTTCGTCGAGCACGATCACGTGCCAGCTGACTTTCGACAGCAAATCCAGGTCTTGCCGGGCGGTGTGATAGGTGGTGAGCACCACGTCGTGGCCGGCCAGCGCGCGGGCGTCGTTCAGGCGTTTTGGGCCGGTGTGGGCGTAAGTGAACAGCGTGGGTGCAAAGCGACCAATCTCGTTTTGCCAGTTGAAAACCAGCGAAGCGGGCAGAATGATGAGGGCATTGAGCGGGCGCAGCTCCTGCCGGTACGATTGAAAAAGATCGAGCTGGGCCGAAGAGGTCTCCGCTTCTCCCTGCCCGCCCCGCTGCGCTTTCGCATGCAGCAGCAAGGCAATGGTTTGCAGGGTTTTGCCCAGCCCCATGTCGTCGGCCAGACAGGCGCCGAAGCCGGCGCGATAATGCCCCACCAGCCACCTGACGCCCTGCAACTGATAAGGCCTGAGCTCGGCTTTAAGATCAGGAGAGGGTTGAAAATCAATCTTTTCCGGGTCGATTTCCGGAAAATCGGCGCCTTCCGTCGCGCTTTCCAGACCGGCCTGCTGCAATACGGTAAACAAGGCTTTGGGCAAACGCAATCCTTCCTCGGGGCCGTCCTGTGCAGCTTCTGCCAGCTCGGCGTAGCGCGCAAACCAGGCCTCTGGAATAAGGAAATAGGTGCCGTCGGGCAGCCGGTACAGTCGCTCGTGCCGGCGCAGGTGATGCCACAGGGCTTTAAAAGGGAAGGAAAAGTCGCCCACTTCCACCCTCCCGTGCACATCGAACCAGTCGCCGGCTGCCTGGGCCCTGAGGTTCAACTGAGCGCTCAGCAATGCCAGCGGTTTGCCTTCCACCAGGGGCATTTCAAGGATAAAACCCTCGTTTTCGAGTTGAGGCTTGTGAGTGGAAAGCCAATGGAGGAGGGCGTCGATGGTGGCAGGGGAACCCGGCTGGCGGGGGGCGTTTTCGTTATTCATCACGGCTCCTGGCTGCGCCGATTGGTTTCCGTGATACTGCCCCAACGCGCCGGTGCGCCACATTTTACCCTCTTTCTCCAGTCCCAGTTGTTCCAAAAAATCCATGCGATGCTGTTCCAGCGTGGCATCCCGCTGCACCTGCCGCAAGACGACTTCCTCGCTGCCGTCTTCGGCAAAATCGACGGTGGTGTGCTGCTCCCGGCGGTCGCCGTATGCAAATTCGACGCCGGGATAAATAAATACGGGTTTGAGATACCAGGCGTTTTCCAGCACATTTTCGGTGGGTACCAGGCGGGTTGCATGGAGTGCGCGGGTGTTGAGCAATGCAAAACCCTCGGCTTCAATGCGGGTTCGGCCGGCGCTTTTGGCCACGAATTGCCGAAAGTACACTCGCGCCTTGTCGGGCGGAATATGCACCACATCCTTCGCCCGGAACGGCTTGACCATGTTGCCGTTGATACCAGGCACCCTGAACAGCGCGTAATCGATCAGCAGCCAGGCCGGGTCGGTATTGGTCAGCGGGAAAACATCGCGGCCGCGGATGGGCCATTTTTCGTCTTCCGTACCCAGCTGAAAACGGTATTCGACGCCTTCGGCGGTTTTGGTAAACGATATATGCGGCACCAGTTCTTCCGATGCGTAGGTGATCTGAACGTTTTTGGCCAGTGTTTTACGTTCGAGATCGAGCGTCAACGGGAGCCGGTGTTCGGCAAGCATACCGAGCAGGGCGTCGAGTTTTTCATTGATAAATTTCTCGACAAAAGGTTTGGTCGCCGGCTCGGCGAGCAAATGGGCAAGCGGCGTGGGCGCTTTGGCTTTGGGCGGTTTGTACCGCGCCTCGATCTGTTTGGGCGACAGGGCTTCCGCCAGGTCGAACAGCTGGCGCAGAAGCGGCGTCATTTCGATGCCTTGCGGCGCAAGCGTGGCCGGTGTGGCGCGTTGCAGGGCATAAGTGAGTTCGCCCCCGGCGCCGGTCTGAACCAGAAACACCGAGGGCAAATACAGCGATTCGTTGAACGGGTAGAGATTGAAAACGACCTGGGTTGACATGGGGCTGCGAAGGTAGCAGATTAGGCTGTTTCTCTGCCCCCGTCGAGCGCCGATCAGTCCTTAAGTCGGTTAAAAATCAAGCCGCGCACGTAATTCCGCAGCGGTTCGGCGCCCATGTCGTAATTGGACATCACCACCAGAATGTAGCCTTTATCCTGAAAAATATCGAGGTGACTGTTCAGGCCGGGGAAACCGCCGCCATGCCCGACAACCAGGCCGGCAGGGCCGTTTTCGACTTCGAAGCCAAAACCGTAATTGCCTTCCGAGTGCCCCTGCCACATTTGTTCGAGGCTTTTGTCCGATACCAGCTTGCCGGTCTGCATCGCCCTTGCGTAGCGGTGCAAATCGTGCACGGTAGCGTAGCCGCCCCCTGCCGGGCCGCCGCGCATGACGTGCATGAACACGTTGTTCTTCCAGCCGCCGCCGGGCGCCTGCAGGTAGCCTTCAGCCAGGTTGTCTTGCGGGCGGTCGAGTTCGTAGCAATCGCTGCGCGTCATGCCGGCCGGCTGGTAAACGTTTTGCCGGATGTAGTCGAAGTAGTTCATGCCCGAGGCTTTTTCCACCACGACGCCGAGCAGCAACATGCCCGTGTTGCTGTACTGAAACCGGCTGCCCGGCTCGAAAGCCAGCGTATCGCCCTGCACCAGCCGTTTGTAATCGTCCAGTTCGCGGAACAGTTCGCGCGAGCTGTTGACGTAGGTGTCGTTGAAGTAGCTGCCCAGTCCGGAAGTATGGGTCAGAAGGTGTTGAACGGTCACCCGGTCGGTGATGCTTTTCGGCAGCCAGCTTTCATCCACGTAGCGGCTGATGGGGTCGTCGAGGCGCAATTTGCCTTTTTCCGCCAGTTGCATCACGGCAGTAGCCGTAAACATCTTGTTCATCGAACCGAGGTTGAATCTGGTGTCGATGTTGTTGTTCGCGTGATAGGATTTGCTGGCTTCACCGCAGGCATATTCGAACAGAACACGATCGCCCCTGGCCAGCAATACGGCCCCTGAAAAGGCATCGCGCCGGCACAGCAGGTCGAGTTTTTCGCGCAGGGTGCGCAGCATTTCCTCCTCGCTCAGCGGCTGTTCCTGTTCGGTCTGAGGCGGCCGGGCGGGCGTAAAATTCAGGTTGTCAATCTTTTGCTCCGGACCTTCAAACGTCATGATAAACCCGTACCAGCTGCCAAACAGCCGGTCGCGCCCGATGACCACAAACTGATCGCGGGGCGGCGTGTACTGGCGGATGCTGTAAAAATCGATGCCGCCGGTCATCCGGTACGTGTCTTTAAAAGTACCGATGTGTTCTTCCATCGGGGCAAAATCATGGAAATGCGCTGCTGTTTGCGTGTTCATAAACTGCTCGATGCGCGCCGCATCGTTGCTGTTGATGGCTTCCAGAAGCGCCTTGATGCGCTCGCCCCGAACGCCGGCCGGCAATTGGCGGTCGTCGCTGAAATTGCCGGGCGTCTGGGCCGTGGTAAACAGGGAAAAAAGGAGCAATACAGCTCCCGTACAAAGGGTGCGTAAGAATGTCATAGCCTGTTGAATAAATAGTTGTTTGAAAAGCAGAACGGGATGAAAATGCCCTTTTTCATGCAATGGCAATGGCTTTTTCGGCCAATCGTTTCCGATTCAACCCCAAAAAACCGTTTGCATCTGCACCAAACCGGGCGTTTTTCATGCGCTGTTTTTTCAAACTGCGTAGAGAAAAAGGATGGTTGATGTCCCATCAGACAATCCCCTTCGGTCAACAGGTTGCATTCGCTACGAATTTTTTCGTAGAAATAATTTTCTACCTCCGTTAACGCAGCCGCTCCATTTTGCCATTCACTTCTTTCACGGCATACGGCTCGGGCAGTCCCCTGGCGTGCAATTCGTCCTGTGCGATCAATGTTTCGCGGGCGTCGCGGAACCCACTGATCAGCACCAGGGTCATGCCGTTGGCCAGCGGCCGCATTTCGATGGCGCCGAGGTCGCGATAGGGCTCGGGATTGAACCTGGAAGGGTCGGACAAGGCGGCAATTCGAATGTAGTAATGGACGCCTTTGCCGGCGCCCGGCGGCGCGGCTGCCGGCTGGGGAGCAGGGGCATTCGCCTGGGGCCTTGCATGCTGTACGGGCGCGATCAGTACGGGCGCCTGATAGGCTGCCGGCTGCAAAGCCGGCGCTTGGGCCGGCGAGAGCGCCTGCAAAACCGGATCGTCGGCGGTTTTTTCGGTGACGACGGCGGCTTCAGAAAAACCCATGGCGAGCGCGCTGTTTTGCGCAGCCTCTGCCTGTTCATAGTTGGTCCACAGGCCGATGCGCAAATGGGTGGCGCCGTTTTCCACTCTGGCATAGGGGCGACCCAGTTGGCTCAATGCGCCGAGATCATTGAGCAAACGCGCCTGACCCGTGCCAAAAGTGCCGATCTGGACGGCATATTGCATCCCAGCGGGGGCCGATGCCATCAGGTCTCCCTTGGCTGTTGTGCCGGGCGGCGTGGCGGGCGTGCGCGCAGCGATCAGGCGCACCTGTTGGGGCGCCGGCAAACTCGGCGGAGCCTGGGCGTCGGAATATGGAGCAGGCGCCTCAGGGGTGGAATAAGTGGCCGGTGCGAGGTTTCTGGCGCGGGTTTCCTCCGCTGTCAGTCCCCTTCCTGTGCCATACACCTGGGACCAAAGCAGATTGTCGCTCACGCCAGGTTCTTCCGTGGCAAAAACCCCCGGATACCGCCCGATGATCTGGTTGACCACCATCTGCGCATCTTCACGGGAGGCGTAAATGCCCAGGCGCAGTTTAAAACGTGTGCCGTCGGGCTTGGCGTACAATTTCCCGTAGTCGGCCAGGTCGGCGTAGCGGTTGGCTTCTTTGGTAAAATCGGAAGGCCCCGACGCCAGCTGGATACAAAAGCCGTTGTTCCGGCCTTCCTGCCAGGGTTCGATTTTGGCCCGCGGCGGAACCCCGCCGGGGTGACGGCTCAGCCAGTCCAGAAACTCCGAACTCCCGCTGCTCAGGTTGGCATTGGGCAAAGTAGCGCCGCTGAGCGGTTCGCGACCTGTTTCGTAGGTATAACGGCTGTCGGCGTAGCCTTCGTGGGCGTAGGTGATGGCGTATTCGTTGCGCGGGTTGAGGCGCAGGGTGTACTGGCCGCGCTGATCGGTTGTGGTCATGTTGAAATGGGCCCCCGTGTTGCTCCGCGCATGTACGGTAGCGCCTGCGACAGGCCGCCCGCTTTGCGCGTCGTACACGATACCGTTGAACAGCGCGGAACGGTCGGTGCCGACGGTTATATTGATGCGGTTTTGGCCGGATTTGATGGCGACGACACTTTCAGACAGCCCGGGCTTGCTGATTTTGGTAAAACAGTCGGCGCCTTCCGGCAACGAAAACCGCACCATCCCGGCGCCATCGGTATGCAGCACCCCGAGCCCGCAGCCGCTCAGATCGACCGAGGCGCCTTGCACCGGTTTACTGAATCCGTCGTGCAACACAATTTCGAACGACTCCTGGGCGGTGAATATGGCCGGCACGAGGGCGGCTGTCAGAAAAGCGAGGGCTAAACGAAGGCTGGAAGACATAGTTGGATTCATTTTGATGGGTAAATATAGAGGAAATGAAGCTTTTAAGATTTTATTGCCCTGCGCCCCAACCATAGCTGGGCAATACAAAAAGAAAAACCGGGGCCTGCATTCCGATTGCAGTCCCCGGTTTCGTTTTTTCCCCCGGACGAAAATTTACCTGATCAGGATCAGGCGTTCGACAAACCAGCGGGCGCCGGCACGGGCACTGACCCAATAGGCGCCGGCGGGTTGTTGGGTCAGGTCGAGTTGTTCCAGCATTTTAGGGCTGGAAAATTCTTCCTGCAACAGGAGCCGCCCTTCGACGGTGTACACGTTCAGGGCATCCAGTCCGGCTGCGTTTTGTATTTCTGCAAAAACAAGCCCCGTGCTGGCATTGGGGTAAAGCCTGAACGCCGGCAGCAGCGCCAGTTGTTGTTCGACGCCGGTCAGGCAACTGTCGATAACCTCCACAGATGCCGTGGCCGTACAGCCGTTGGGCGAAGTCGCAACTGCCTCATAGGTGCCGGGTTCGGTCACGACTACCGCTGCTTGTCCGGTGGGGAAGCCGCCGCCCAGCCAGTTGATAACGGCGCCCGGGGTGCTGCTGCTGGCTACGATAGTGACGAAGGGTTGTTCGCAGGTCAGTATGCCGCCCGTGGCGTTTAAATCCGGAATGCTTAAATCGATGCCGACCGTTACGGATGCCGTTGCGGTGCAGCCGTTGCTCGCCGTAAACGTGAGGACATAATCACCCGGCTGCGGAGCCAGAGGGCTTGCTTCGCCCGAGCTGAAATTGCCGGGCCCGGACCATGCATAGGCATCTGCCGGCAGGTTGCTGCTGGCCACCAGCGGCACTGGCAGCAAGCTGCAGTCGAAAGCGCCTGCCGACACGGAAAGTTGGGGCACTTCCGGCGCCGATACCACGAGGATGTTGATCGTATTCTCGCAGGCATTGTTGGTCATCGCGGCAACTTTATACCAGCCGGGCGTGCTCACCACAGGGTCTTCTTCATCGGAATAGAAGCCGTCGGGGCCCGTCCAGTGAAAACTGACGCCAGGCGTGCTGGAACTGGCATCGAGCAGCAGCAGGGAGTCGCCGCAAGCGGGCGGAATTTGTACGACGTTCAGGTCGGGTATGTTCAGGGTGCCATATACTTCCACCGAAGCTGCCGCGGTACAACCGTTGACGGGGTTGATTACCGTCAAATCATACGTGCCCGGTGCATCGACCTGCGATACCGGCAGATTGGACGCATAACCGCCGGGGCCGGTCCAGAAAAATACTGCCATATCAAGATCGCAATAACCGAATACATAGGCCACATGGTCCGGGTCGCAATTGATTGTATCGGCAGCAACACTGACCACAGGTTGTTGCAAATCGGCGGCTACGGTGACTTCGGCCGATGCCTGACAGCCGTTGAAGCCTGTTGCCGTCAGGATATAATCGCCGGGCAGCGTCACTTCCGGGTCGGGCTCGGAGGTGCTGAATCCGCCGGGGCCGGTCCACAGGAGCGATTCGGCAGTCGCGCTCACCGTGCTATTCAACGATGTCGTGGGTGAAGAGCAATTGATCATTCCGGCCGTTGCGGCAACTGACGGCGCCTGCTGGTCGGATTCAACTTCCGCAAGTGCGGTGGCGCTGCAACCGTTTTGAACGGTGGCAACAACCGTGTACTCGCCCGGTACCGACACATTGGGGTCCTGAACGGGCTGTCCTTCGGGGTCAAAGAGGGTGATGACGGCATTCGGGTCGGAGGAAGTATAGCTCAGCAAAACGCTGGGCTGCGCGCAGGTCAGCACACCACCGCTGGCTGTAACGACAGGCAAACCCTGGTCGGCGGCCACAACGGCGACATCGGTGTCCGAGCAACCGTTGGGCAGCGTCGCAAGCAGGGTGTAATTGCCGGGGGTGTTCACCGTGATTTCGGCGCCCGAGGCAGAAAAGCCGTTCGGCCCGGTCCAGCTGAGCGAAGCCTGCGGATCGGATGCATTGCCAAACAAGGTAATAGTGGGGGATGAACAGGTCAGTGCGCCGCCCTGGGCATTGGCTGTAATAGCTGTAATATCTTGATCTATCGCAACGGTATCGGCCTGGGTACAACTTAAACCGCTTAACACCTGGGTGCTCTTGAGGATATAAATCCCCGCCTGGGTGACCGTCAGGGTATTGCCTGTTCCGACGATCTGCCCGGCCTGGTTGGTCCAGGTTTTTGTTCCCGGACTGGGAGCGGAATTCAGAATAATGGAAGGCTGCGAACAGGTCAGGGTGCCGCCGCCAAGTATCTCGGCTATCGGGTTGGCCACCGCCAGCGTAAAATTGACAATGCTGTCGCAACCCAGATAGGAGCTCAGCACCACGCTGTAAGCACCCGGGTCGCAACTGGTAAAACAATCCATGACCACGCATTCTCCCGCACATATTTTGATGATGCCCAGATTGGTGATAATCGGCGGTTTCACGATCACCTTTTGTTTTACCAGGCTGTCGCAACCCTGCTCGGAGGTGTAGTTAAAGGAATAGGTGCCCGAGGCGACAACGAAATCGCCCCAGGGCAACTCGTAAGGCAGGGCTTCGTTGCAAACAATCGCGTCAGGCAGGATTGTGGGAGGGATGGGTTCGACATTGACCTGAAAACAAACGGGCGGGCCCGGCGGCGCGAAATAATAGATTGGCCGCATACAGACAAAACCGCTTGTCGAGCCGAAATTCACTGTCACAAACCCGCCATCGGGTTTGTAAATGAGCGTGGGCGGGAATTCCCCGTTGACCGTAGCGTCCGGCGGCGCCGTCCACAAAAAAGCGGAAGCGATGGTGCTGTTCAGGTTGATCGCCGTGTAATTGGCCGTACCATACGGGCACACGAGGGTGTCGCCGAAGATTTCGAGCGGAGGAACCGGCGGGTGGGTCGAGCTGTCGCATACGTTGCCCAGTACTTCGAAGGTAAAGTCGCATACGTCGCCGGCGTAGCCATCCACTGCCAGGTAATACACCTGACCGGGGTTCAGGTTATTCAGCGTAATACTGACGGGCGTATCGCCGCCGCCTTGCATCCCGCCGTTACAAGCGATCAGGTTGCCTCCGCAGTTGTCGAACAGGCCGATCTGGATGCCGTCGCCATTGGCACAATTACTGGGTATTGCAGCGATAAGGCCGCCGGTCGTACCGCCAACAAAAGCGAACCACTGGTCATTTTCTATGGTGCCGCACCAACCCGAAGGTGTGAATCCCGGGGAGTAGCCGCCGGTATTGTAAGTGACGTTTTGAGGCAGATAAGGCATTACACAGGCCGCGTAACATTCGTCGGCGGGTACGACATCTTCATACACCGGCTGACAGGCGGGCGGAACCAGCCCCACGCTGGTACACAGGTCTTTCACCACAACGCTTGTCTGGGCCGTACAGCCGTATAGCCCTGTGACGGTGAGGGTATAGGTTCCTTTGATAAAATTCTGCGTAACGCGCATGTTGGAAACAAACCCGCCGGGGCCTGTCCAGTGGTAACTCAGTGCGCTTGGGTGCACGGCGCCGGTCAGGGTGGCGACGGGATTGCTGCACGTCAGGTCGGTCGCAGTAGCCTGTGCAACTACCTGAACGGTATCGCAGGGGTTTTGGGCCGGCAAAGCGGTAGCAAGCAGGGCGAATAGCCCCGCCGGAAGAATAGTTTTCCAGTGCATGGTGGAAGTGGATTTTATCGGGAGATACCTCACAGGGGCCCTGCGATGCCTGTCCAGTATTAATTTTTCTTGTCCAGGGTCACAAGGCCGTGTTGTATGGCATACACCACAAGGCCGGCTGCATTTCGGCAGCCGAGTTTGCTGAGCAGGTTGTTGCGGTGGCCTTCGGCCGTGCGGGTGCTGATGAAGAGTTTTTCTCCGATCTCCTGCGTGGTATATTCTTCACAGATGAGTTGCAGTACCTCGCGTTCGCGGGCGGTAAGCGTAATGGCCGGGTCGGGCAAAGGAGCGGGGGCCGATTTGCCCATCATGCTTTCGCGGATGACCTCCATGACCATGGCGTTGTAATAAAAGCCGCGGTCGCGCACCTGGCGTATGGTTTCCACGACTTCGTCGGGGTGGGCATTTTTGCCCAGATAGCTCGCTGCACCGATTTCTATCATATTGAGGATAAACGCTTTGCTGACATGTGACGACAACACTACGATATGAATAGACGGAAACTGTTCGCGTATGATTTTGGCGGCCTCGATGCCGCCCATGACCGGCATTTTCAGGTCGAGCAGCAAGACGTCGGGCGGGTCTGGTACGGCCCGGATTTTATCGAGCAGGTCTTCGCCGTTTTCGGCTTCCAGCAGAACCTGGATATCGGGATAGTCTTGCAGGATCAGGCGCATGCCCCGACGGAACAGCGCTTCGTCGTCGGCGATGGCAAGGGAGATGATCTGGTTGTCTATGTGGCAGGGATAAGATTAATCCTTGGTTTTGCTTAAAAATCGACACTTGCTTCGAAGCCCTGGCCGGGGGCGGTGTGAATTTTCCAGACACCGCCGATGGTTTTGGCGCGGCTTTCGAGATTTTTCATGCCCAGGCCTCGGCTTTTGATGTTTTCGGGGTCGAATCCTTGTCCGTCGTCGCGGTAATGTAGTTGCCGGCCCCGGGCTGTTTTGCGGAGTTTTATGTCGATACGGGAGGCCTGCGCGTATTTGAGGGTGTTGTTGCAGAGTTCCTGTACGATTCTGAAAAGGTGCAGTTCGTTGTCGGCGCCGCCCAGTTCGTTGCGTTCGATGCCGAGGTCGAGCTGCACATCGAGGGCGCCTGTTTTCCGGATGCTTTCGCAGAGTTCCTGCAGGGCTTCGAGCAGTCCGAAGTCTTCGAGTGTGGGCGGGAGCAGTTCGTGTGAAATACGCCGGGTGGTATCGAGGGTCGTGGCGATCAGGCTGTCAATTTCCTCGCACATGGCGCTATACTGGTCGTTGCCGGCTTCGGTACGGCGCAAGCGGTGAAAAGTGAGGTGCAGAACGCCGAGTTTTGAGCCGATGTCATCGTGCAGGTTGCCGGCGATGCGTTTGCGTTCTTCTTCCTGCGTGGTGAGGTTGTGTCGGACGAGTTCTTCCTGATGGCGGAGTTCGGCGGCCTGGGCTTGCATGCGTTGCATCAGGATACGGCGTTGTGCGCGGCCGGTGTAGGCGACCACCACCAGCGCCAGGGCGATCATGATCAGGATGCCCGCGCCGACGAAGAAGAAGATTTCGGAGGCTTGAAAACCACTTTCCATAAGGCAATGAGGATAATCAATTGAAAAACCAGCAACAGTATCTTGTTCACATCCCACAAACGCCTGAACACGTCTCTCGCTTCGCTTTCAAAGCTGCTGGCCATAAATATGAACAGGCTTCCACAGTAGTAAATCAGGATGGCAGCATTGACCTGGCGCAGCACGCGGGTCAGATCGGGGGCGTTGTCTTCCTGCTCCGGAATGCGGAATGCATAGTCGAGCGAATACAGAATAATCAATACCTGCACCAGGGTTTTCGCATAGGAATTGAATTCGAAAATGCCCTGTAGAAAGAGGGTGTTGAGCACCACCAGCGTCAGTACGGTACCGACAATCCAGTTGAAATACCTTTTGAAACCCGAACTGTCGTCCAGCATCTGCCGGTAAAACAGGGAGAGCAGCAGGAATTCGCCAAAGGTGTACACGTGCAGCAGCGGCAAATTCTGGTGGAAAGCGACGGCTGCCAGCCTCGACCCAATTTCAATGATAAAACTGAAAAAAAGGTAAGCCATCAACGCCTTCAAAGGCTTCGGCAGCCGTCGCCAGTAACGCACCCCCAATATGCACGAAAACAACAGACAAAGCAGGGGCAACGCGGAAATTCGGTAAAACTGATCCCACAGGGTAATTTGCATGCACCAAAGCTACGACTAATCGGCAAAACCTGTCACCTCGCAAGGCGGGCAGGGCTCCGAAAAATCGTAATATCTCAACTTCCCTGTGCGGTCGGCCGCCTGGAAGATGAGGGTCAGCTGGGTGCGACCCAGGCTGTCGTTTTGCAGGGCAAGCATGGCATAGAGGTGCGTGGCGCTGGGCGGCATGATGCTGGCCAACGAGATAATATCGGCTTTCGGCACCTCGAATGCCAGGGGAACTTTTGCTGCCGCACTGGGGTCGCCGCCCTTGGCAAGGGCATCCTGAATGGATGGGCGAAGAGAGTCCCAGCGGGAGATAGCTGTTACGGCAGCCGCGGAATCGATCTCCCCGTTGATGGGGGTCTCGACTTTCGACAAATCAGCAGGCGGAGCCGCCGGTGGCTTGGGCGCCTGCTGCGAACAGGCTACGACCAGGGAGAAAAGCAAAACAGAAACGGTGAGGCTGAACAGTTGTCTCATGTCAAATTATTGGTCAATAAAAAAGAAGGATTTGATTCGACGATAAATGTAAATCCTTCTTCCTAAGTGACTTAAAAAAACACCTCTTTTTCAATGAATCGGGTGAATCGACGTGGCGGCCCACCCGTGGGAAGTACGGCGGCCAACCCCGTGAAAATACCTGTTTTGTAAATCCCGTGTATTTGCGCTTCCGCAGCACCTGCCCGGAGGCCCAACTTTGCCTTATCAAACGAGTAAAAAACAAACTGGCTTTGCACCGCGGTTACGACGGCTTCGCTTTGTTTCGGCACATAAAACTACCCTCTTCATTTTAAGCAATCATCCTCAGCCCCTTTTAACCGCAACCTTTAACCACAGATACACGCGGGCGCCCTGCATGCCCGTCGACATAAGAAATGCCCGAACACTGCGACGTTAGGAATCAGCCGCAAACCAACTGAAAATTTTGTTTGGCCACTACCTAGTCTCCCTGCATAGCTCGGGCTGAATAATGGCGTAGTGTAACCGGCGCAATGGAGACGACCTTGCGCCGGTTTTTTTCTGTAGCACACCGTAGCGCCGACCTCAAGGTCGGCGCTGATGAGGGCAGCAGTACCCCGCGATTGACATAAATGCCGAGCGCAGAAACACCCTAAGAGACAAACAGCATACGGCCTGCTTGTAGCGCCAAGTCGTGTCTGGCGATGGCGGGATGTAGCTGCGCTCAACAGCGCCAACCTTGAGGGTTGGCGCTACAGTTGGCGCTACAGCATCGCCTTTACCTGCTCGGCAAACGCGGTTACCGACACGGCGCCCTGGTCGCCTTCGCCTTGTTTGCGCACACTGACGGTGCCGGCTTCCTGTTCCTTTTCACCCACGATGAGCAGGAAAGGAATCCGCTTCAACTCGTTGTCGCGAATCTTGCGGCCAATGGTTTCGTTGCGATCATCGACGAAGCCGCGCAGATCCTGCATTTCCAGTTGCTGCTTCACCTGCAAGGCGTATTCGATGTATTTGTCGGACACGGGCAGGATCGCAAACTGTTCGGGCGTGAGCCACAGCGGAAACTTGCCGGCGCAGTGCTCGGTCAGTACGGCGATAAAACGCTCCATGGAGCCGAAAGGCGCACGGTGGATCATGACCGGACGGTGTTCCTGGTTGTCGGCGCCCACGTAGGTCAGGTTGAAACGTTCCGGCAGGTTATAATCGACCTGGATGGTGCCCAGCTGCCACGAACGGCCGAGGGCATCCTTGACCATAAAGTCGAGTTTGGGACCGTAAAAAGCGGCTTCGCCCAGTTCGGTAACGGTGGACAGCCCGACTTCGGCCGCGGCTTCGATGATGGCCTGTTCGGCTTTTTGCCAGTTTTCCTCGGTACCGATGTATTTCTGTTTGTTCTCCGGGTCGCGCAGACTGATCTGGGCCGTGTATTTTTCAAAACCCAGTTTGTCGAGCACGTAGCGCGTCAGCTCGAGCACGCCAAGGAATTCCTCCTTGAGTTGATCTTCGGTGCAGAAGAGGTGAGCATCGTCCTGCGTGAAGCAACGCACACGCGTGAGGCCGTGGAGTTCGCCCGATTGTTCGTAGCGATACACGGTGCCGAATTCGGCGATGCGTACCGGCAACTCGCGATAGGAGCGCGGTTTGTGGCCAAAAATCTCGCAGTGGTGCGGGCAGTTCATGGGTTTGAGCAGAAACTCCTCGCCGTCGTCGGGGGTAAGGATGGGCTGAAACGAGTCTTTGCCGTATTTCTCCCAGTGGCCCGAGGTGACGTACAGTTTTTTTGAACCGATATGCGGAGTGATGACGGCCTGATAGCCGCGGCGCAGTTGTTCTTTTTTCAGGAAATCCTCGAGTCGCTGGCGCAACGCTGTGCCTTTGGGCAGCCAGATGGGCAGACCCTGGCCTACTTTTTCCGAAAACATGAAGAGTTCGAGTTCCTGGCCGAGTTTGCGGTGGTCGCGTTTTTTGGCCTCTTCGAGCAGCACGAGGTAATCGTCCAGTTCTTTTTGTTTCGGGAAGGTTATGCCGTAGATGCGCGTCAGCTGTTTGCGTTTTTCGTCGCCACGCCAGTAAGCGCCGGCGAGGTTGAGCAGTTTGACGGCCTTGATCGGCTCGGTATTGGGAATATGCGGACCGCGGCACAGGTCGACGAAATTGCCTTGCTGGTAAAACGTGATTTGTCCGTCTTCGAGGCCGTCGATGAGTTCGAGTTTGTACTCGTCGCCTTTGTCGCCGAAGTATTTGATGGCATCGGCTTTGGACACTTCGCGGCGCTGGTACTCGCTTTTGTTGCGGGCCAGTTCGAGCATTTTTTGCTCGATGACGGGCAGTTCGGCGGCGGTGAGCTGGCGGTCGCCCGTGTCCACATCGTAGTAAAAACCGTTGTCGATGGGCGGCCCGATGCCGAATTTGATGCCCGGGTACAGCGCTTCGAGGGCTTCGGCGAGCAGGTGGGCCGAGGAGTGCCAGAAGGTGGATTTGCCTTCCTTGTCGTCCCATTTGTAGAACAGGATGCTGGCATCTTCGTTGATCGGGCGCAGGAGGTCGCGCACTTCGCCGTTGACGCCGGCGGCCAGCACGTTGCGGGCGAGGCCTTCGCTGATGGATTTGGCCACGTCGAGCGCCGTGGTTCCGGCGGCATACTCACGAACGTTGCCGTCGGGGAAAGTGATTTTGATCATGATAAAAAGTTTGTTTAGCCCACCCAGACGAAAGGCGGGTGCCCGGGGCCATACGAACGGCGAGGGCGGTTTGTGAAAAAGGAAGCGGCAAAGGTACGCCGGCATACCGGTAAGAACCAACCCCGGCCTTTTCTTGTTAGTTCCCCGCAACTTTTCAAAGGCAAGATCAAAAAATCATGAAACCGGAATTCGAGGCCCTTCCGCTGGTCAACAACACCAACCTTCGTCAGTTTGAACTGGTGGTAGAGGGCCAAAAAGCCAAAATTGAATATGAATTGCAGCGCGACCGCATGTCGCTGCTCCACACGGAAGTGCCCGCAGCGCTGGGCGGCCGCGGCGTGGGCGAAGCCATTGTGGAAAAAACCCTGCACTACCTCGAAGAAAACAAACTGAAACTGGTGCCCTGGTGCCCGTATGTAAAAGCATACTTGAAAAAGCACCTGGAATGGAAGCGGATTCTGGCGCAGGGGATCAATATCTGAACTTGTTATTCGAGCCGGAAGGTGATCGGGAGGGTGAAACGCACCCTGACCGGCACATCGTCGATGCGGCCGGGCTCCCATACGGGCATACGGTTCACAACCCTGAGCGCTTCCTTGTCGATGTCTGGATCGACGCCTTGTTCCAGGCGGACGTTCGTCATGTTCCCGTTCTTTTCCACAACAAAACTCACCAGCACGGTGCCCTGTTTGTTTTTTTTCCTTGCTTCGGGCGGGTAGCGCAGCAATAAGCGCAGATACATACTCAAGGCTTCGTTGCCGCCCGGAAACCGGGGTAGTTGCGGTTCTGCTTCGACGTACATGTCCTCCTCGTATTCCAGTATTCTGGGCGACCCGTCTTCATTAAAAAAAGCGCCCTGCACAATGGTGTCCTGGTCCCAGGTGATGGCAGATTTCAACTGTCCATTGCTGTAAAAAACCTTTTGAACACCTTGCCTTTTACCTTCCCTGAAAGAAATTTCCTGGCTGAGTTGTTGGTTTTTGTTCCAGTAGCTGCAACGGCCGTTACATTCGTTTTTGGTGAAATGGGAATACTTGACGGCCGAAATGAGCCCGCCTTTGGCGGAATAGGTGAGCACCGTGCAACGGTTGGTGTCCGAAGCGTCGAAATGCCTGACTTCCACGAACCAGGCATTGTCCCGGCCGGTTGCTGCGTAGTTTTGATCAAAATACAGTGTGTCCTGTGCGACAAGGGTATAAGCGAACAACAGGGCTGACAGAAAGGCTGTGCCGCGGTGCAGGTTTATCGGTAGAAAAGGCATGACGAACTTTTTTGCAATGGATAAAAGCGTCTAAATGTCATTCAAACAAAACGGGAAAAAGAAAGCGATACCGCTCTGGAACGCCATTTACCTGATGGGGCTCCCATTTGCCCATATTCGCCACCACGCGCAGCGCTTCCCTGTTCAAGACGGGGCTTGGAGTTGGCGTGACGATCTTCAGTCCGCTGATACTCCCGTTTTTTTCAACAACAAAGCTTAGAATGGCTAATTCAGGCTCACCGTCCCGAAGCGCTGATCTGGGGAAACGCAGGGCGCTGCGCAGATAGGCCACGGGTATGTAATTTTCACCTCGAAAGCTGACCGGCCGGATCATATCCAGGTGCATTATTTCATCCCAGCTTATTTCAGTCTTTTCACTGCCATCGGGGTTGTAATAATTCCCGAATCCTACCCGGCCGTCCTTTCGAAATTCCTTGCTTTTCAATTGACCGCCGGGGTAGTAACAGGTTTCGTTTCCTTCCCACTGTCCGTCCTGATATTCCGTTTCAAGGCATGGCTTCCCGTTGGCAAAGTAGAAACTGCTCAATCCGTCGCGTATCCCCTCTGCGTAATCGGAATACCGCACCACGGAGATTGTTTCTCCGGTCGTCAGCGTTGTTGTGACCGCGCAGCGTTGGGTCTCCACGCTGTCGTATTCGCGGGTTTCACGAAAGCGGGCATTAGCCCGGTTGCTGACCGGCTCGAAGTTGTTGTCGAAATAAAGGGTGTCCTGGGCGGCAGCGCTTCGGCCTAAAAACAGTAGGAGCCCGACCACGTACCATAGCCGAACAAGCCGGCGCCGAGTGAAAAAGGTATTTTCGAGTGTCATGTCTGATTTTTAACAAAAATAACGGGTATTGGGCAAAAACTGCAACTCCGGGTCCGATCAATGGCTTTTTACCGCCCTCTCCGCCACCACCGGACAACCACGATCAGCAACAAGACCGGCAAAACGAACATCCCGATCAAGGCAACAGCCAGCCAGGGAAAGTTGAAGCCGCTTACCTCGAACGGATTGCCGAACCGCCGCTCGTGCAGCTGCCACCCGGCCGGATCGTTTTCCGACAGCCGGTCGGCCGCCGCATACAAAACTGCGGCCCGGCGGACTACTTCCTTGAAATCGAAGGCATTCAGGTGTTTGCCGCAGGTCGCCACCAGGTTGTCGGCCGGCGCAGGCGTCAGGTCGCGGAATTGCCGCACGATCAGCCTTTGCTGTTCATCAACCTGGTAAACGCTGTCGGGCCACAGCCCGTCCACATCGTCGAAGTCGAGCCCGTCCATCAATTGCAGGCAAAGGAGTCCTTCGCCTATGGGGTGTTGCCAGCTGGCGCCGCTTTCCAGCACATACACCAGCGCGTTGCTTTCTTTGTGATGATAGCCTTGCCGCACCATCGCGTCGTTGGTACTGACGATGAAATATACCTCCACCAGCGTGGTGTCGTGCGGCGCAAAAGTCATGTCCCAGACGTACCAGCTGCCCATCTCGGGGTCGTTGGCCAGTTCGACCGCGGCTGTCGGGCGGCCGTTGACCTGAATGCGAAGCGCCGAAAGCGTGTCGAAACGAAAATCAACAGCCAACATGCCGATATCCTGACCATGCCGGTCAGGAGACAGCGGATAGCCGGTTTTCATCCGGACAGCGGATGTGCCGGCGTTGTACATCCAGTACCGGCCTTTCACGACGGCATACCCGGGATAAACCTGTATAAAAACAGCCTCCCGTGCCATTTGTATTCGCCCCAGGGCGGTACTGTCTTCCGGATAAATAGGCCGGAACGCGCCGTTGCCGCCGGCCATGTACAGGCCGGGCTGCGCGATGTTGGCCCATAAAACGGCGGGCAACAGAAACGCTGCCAACAAAAGGCGATACTTCGTGAACATGATACAAGAAACGACGTTTCGACCGCAATTTTGTACCATGAGATATTATTTGCCTTGTTCCCTGTTCCTCATACTGGCTGCTTGCACGGGCGGCCGCCGCGACATTCGCGCCTACTACTACCCTGCGGAAAACCTCGCCGGCGGTAAAGTGTACGAATATGCCTCCCTGGAAAGCGATTCCATCCCGCCCGACTACTGGTATTTTCGCTCCGTCAGGGCCGACAGCGGGCTTTTTCTCGTCGGCACCTATTACGACGCCAGCTTTCAGGTCGGGCAGATGGTGCGCGAAAAAATTGACCGCAGCGGCAGCCAGGTGCGCGATTACTTCCTCTATTTCCCCGACAGCAGCGGCCAGCGCAATTTGCGTGTGGCTGCCCGCCTGGAATCGCCCGACGTGTTCCCTTTTTCTGTCAAGGATTCCAGCGGGGTTTTTCTGTTCAGCTTGCAAATCGGACAGCCCGGCGATGCAGGACTGATTTACCTCATCCGCAACCGCCGCTACCTGGGCGATGCCCCTGATTTTGAATTCAAGGGAAAAAAATACCCCTGCATCCGGTTCGGCCTGCGCGAAGCCATCGGCAAATCGGCCGAAGGCGACGCCGAAACGGAAAGCCGGGGCGAAGAATGGTACGCCGAAGGGCTCGGCCTGGTGTATTACCGCAAGGAAGCCGGCAACAAAGGACTGATCCGACAGGAATACCGCCTGCGGGATATCATTACGATGGACGAACTGGAACAGCGCGCCCGGCAACAGTAGGAACAGGTTTAAAACTCGTCGCTGAAGGCGAAATCGGGCCGGCGTTCGGTCCAGCGTCCTCTCGTAAAATCGGGGAAGGCCTGCGGACTGCTGCCCGTGGCGATCGAGGCTTCCGACAGTGGCGTGATAGCGAGCCAGGCAGCCGCATCGTACACATCGAGCTGGGGCGCCTGGTTGCGTTTGGCGCTTTCGATAAAGTGATTGAACACGAAAAAATCCATGCCGCCATGCCCTGCACCTTCGGCCTGCGCGCCATAGCGTTTCCAGAGTGGATGGTCGTATTTGTCGAGCCAGGACTGCGCGGCCTCCCAGCTGTGCGGTTTGGTTTGTCCTTCCAGCAAAAGGCTTTTGTTCACGTCCATCCAGATACCTTTTGTGCCTTGTACGCGGAAGCCCAGCGAATAAGGGCGCGGCAGGCCGGTGTCGTGTGAAAGGAGCACCGTTTCGCCGTTGGCGGTCTTGATAAGGGTTGTCACCACGTCGCCGAGGTTGAACTGCACGGAGGCATTGGGGTGGTTGGGGCCGCCTTTCGGATGATTTACGATGTAATTGTGCAGTCCCCGGGCCTTGGAGGCGGTGGAGGTGAGGTAAAGGAAGCGATTACCACGGTTGATATTGGCCATCATGGCCACCGGCCCTACGCCGTGGGTCGGGTAGAGGTCGCCGTTGCGGTGTACGGCGTGTTTGGTGCGCCATTTGGCCTCGGAGAAGCCTTTTTCACCAAATTCGACGCCTGAATCGTAGGGCGTGACGCCGTCGTTGAATTTTACCCCGCGCAGGTCGTGCTGGTAGCCGCCTTCGAGGTGCATCAGTTCGCCGAACAACCCTTCGCGCACCATTTGCAACACGGCCATCACGTCGCGGCGGTAGCAAACATTTTCCAGAAAAATCAGGTGCGTGCCGGTCTCCTCGTGTACGTTGACGAGCTGCCAGCATTCATCGAGCGAAAACCCGCCGCCGACCTCGGTAGCGGTGTATTTGCCGGCTTTCATGGCGGCAACAGCCTGCTGCGTGTGCCATTCCCAGGGCGATGCGATGACGACGGCGTCCACGTTTTTGTCGGCCACGAGGCGCAGGTAATCGAAGTTGCCCTGATCGTACACGGCGGGTTTCTTTTTGCCCTTGTCGGCGATCATTTTGAGGCAGGAGGCGATCATGCCCGGATCGGGATCGGCGATGGCCACTACTTCACAATCGTCGCGGAGCAAGGCTTCGTTCACGTGGTCCTGACCGCGCAAACCGACGCCGATAAAACCGAGCTTGAGTCTGGATTTAAAAGCCCGTGGCGTTTGCGTCAGGGTGGCGGGCTCGGTGGCGGCGTCCAGGATTTTCGGGGTGGCCAGTGCGGCGCCAGTGAGCGCGGCGCTTTGCAGAAATTTGCGGCGGTTGAGTTTAGCGGACATAGGGCGGTATTTTTTAGGCCGAAAAATGGGTTAACTTTTCTTAAAAATCAATTTTTAAAAAGTCGGGGCCAACGTTGTGCATTTTTTAAACTTCAGGCATCCAGTTACCCGTTCTGATTTTTCAAACCAAACCTGTATGAAATACTTCTTCTTCCTGCTACTCAGTTCAGCCCTTGCTACGCTCCACCCTTTCGCGGCCGACACCCTGCTCATGGGAAAACTGACCGACGACCGCGGCGACGCACTCATCGGCGCCAGCGTCAAAGTGCTCAAAGGCAATGAATTGGTGCGCGGCGGCATCACCAATTTCGAAGGCGTTTACCGCCTTGAAGTCGCTCCGGGCGTTTACACCGTTGAGTTTTCCTACACCGGCTACGAAACCCGCCGCGTCACGGGCGTTAACCTCGCGGCCGGCGCCACGACCACCCTCGACGCTGTGCTACACACAGCCGGCGCCTTGCAGGAGGTCGTGATTACCAGTTACAAGGAGCCGCTCGTTCGGGCCGACGATATGTCTTCGGGCGCTACCTACGGCGCCGAAACCATCCATCCCGCCCCCAAACCATCGGGCGCCGTGCGCGAGGAACGCGCCAAAAAAAGAGCCTCCGGGCCGCCTGCCGACTCCAGGGTTGCCGACAAGGAAATTAAAATGGCGGAATCCGGCCACATCAGTGAGCCCCCCGGCCGATCAGCGGCGGAAAAAACCGTCGGCGGCGAGCCCGCGCGCGATATCGCGCCCGCTAAACCCGCGTCGATATCGCCCGAGGAAGCCCGTTCGATGGTGTTCGACAAGGATGAGGAAAAACCTGCGCTTAAAGAAGATGCCATGAGCGACGAACGCCGCGGAACCTACGCCGAACCTGCTCCACACGCCGGGCTGCTCACCGCCGGCGAATGGAACGATCTGCACAACTGGTCGAAACACTGGACCGATCTGCTGGCCGACGGCGAAATCGGGCCGTACGAAGACATGTACAAGTTTTATCCCCGGCGCCGCTACGCGGTCATGCTCCAGAACGAGCAGGAATACCCCATTGTGGACGCGGAAGTCAAGCTGCTCGACCGTTCGGGCAATGTCGTCTGGGAAGCCCGCACTGACAATGTCGGCCGCGCCGAACTTTGGGCCGACCTGTACTCACCCGGCGCTAGCGCCCGCTCGCAGGAAGCATCCGCGGGTTACAGGCTGTTTGCCTTTGTGGAGGGTAAAAAGTATGAATTTCCTACGGCAAAACCTTTTTCGGAAGGCCTTAATCACTTGAAAATCAATCGTGAATGCCGCGCCCCGAAGAATGTGGATATCGTGTGGGCCGTAGATGCTACCGGCTCGATGGGCGACGAGATCGAATACCTGAAAACCGAGGTGCTCGATGTGATCGGCCGCGTACAACACAACAATCCCGACCTGTCGATCCGCATGGGTACGGTGTTTTATCGCGACCAGGGCGACGAGTACGTGGTCAAAAGCAGCGGCCTCAGTCCCGACATCCGTCAAACGGTCGATTACATCGGCAGGCAATATGCAGGCGGCGGCGGCGATTATCCCGAAGCCGTACATTCTGCCCTCGAAGAAGCCATTTATCGCCAGCCCTGGAGCGCCGATGCCGTAACCCGCATTTGTTTCCTGGTACTCGATGCCAGTCCGCACCAGGACCCCGCCGTGATCGAAAGCTTGCAAAAAACGATCCGCGAAGCCGCCCGCAAAGGCATTCGCATCGTGCCTGTGAGCGCCAGTGGTATTCAGAAAGACACTGAGTTTTTGATGAAATTTTTCGGCCTTGCCACCAATGGTTCCTACGTTTTCCTGACCGACCATTCGGGCATCGGCGGCAAACACCTCGAACCCACCACCGACGAATACAAGGTGGAACTGCTCAACGATCTGCTGGTGCGCCTCATCACCGAATACAGCAGCGTCGAAACCTGCGAGGGCAAGTCGGCCATCCGTTTCGACGATCCGCAGAACCAGCAGCAACAAGACCCCAACTGGCAGGCTTTTTATTATCCAAACCCTGCTTCTGACCAGTTTACCCTCGAACTGCCCTGTACCGTTCAGTCGGTGACCCTTTATGACGCCGAGGGGAAAGCCGTTCATAAACTGGAAAAACCCCTCGAGGGTCGCAATACTGTGCTGGTTGCCGACCTGCCCGAAGGTTTTTACACCATCCGAATCCTCAAGGACGGCCGTATGCAGAGCGGCAAAATCATGATTGTCAGAGGATAGTCGATAAGGGCAGGCGGCGGTTTCCGATGCCGCCGCCTGCCCTTGTTTTTTAAAAAAACAACAATAAAACAAGCCCCAGTACGAGGCCGGCAACGGCCGCCGCCAGCGCGAATTTGGCCAGCGCATCCCAACGGAAATCCCTTGAGTGCCTCATGCTGCGCAAGGCCACCGCGGCAAAGAGAATGGCCGGCGGCCCGCTAAAAATGCCGACATAGGGGATCAGGCCGAGCAGGCCGAGCAACAGGGCGATCATTGCGATGGATTTCACCGTGCCGGCTCCTAGCCATTTGTATGCGCCGATGCCAAACAAAACCAGGCCCGTCAGCGCGATCAGGCCCGCAGCAACAAACAGCGGGATCAGGACCGTCAGCCCTGACAAAGTAGCCAGGAGCAGGGCGCCGGCAGTCAGGGCCAGTCCCCAGAGCATGAAACGGGTCCAGGGGCGGCGTACTTCTTCCACTGCCTTGTGGCGGGAAGGCGGTGTTGCGCCTCGCCTGACGAGGGGCCGGTGGCGTACCCTGAATGCCGGGTTTTCAGTTTTGGAATATTGAAAATGAGCCGCATGGCCCAGCCATTGCCCGGGTGTCGCTTTGGGCATGGCGGGCGCCGCCGGAAGAAAACAAACGAGGAGCAAGAGCAGCCAGCCGGTCTTTTTCATGTTTTAAAAGATGATTTGAAGCGATAGCATACAGGTTCAGGCGCCCTCAGGCGGTATTTCATGGGCGCTGAAAGTAAAAGTATGCATTTGGATGCGCCTGGTTTACAGACAAATTTGCCTTGCTATCGCCTGGCAATTGAACCCCAAATCATGAGCGCCCCTGGTTGTTGAAATTGCGCAGGCACGAAATTTCGGGCAACTCGGAATGATTCGTTTACATCATGCAATAAACTCAATGTAATCGAAATGCGCCTGCCCAGTCCAGTTATCCCCACGACCTTCCTATTCGTCGTTTTCGTGGCCTTTATGTTGCCTTCTTGTCAATACCGCGTGGTATTGAATCCGCCCTGGAAAAAAGGTAATTCTTCCGGAGACGCTGTCGTCGTCTTTCGCAGCGACAGCCTCGGTTATCTTCTCGATAACGCGCGGCAAATTGGTCGCCCAGTTTTTATTGATTTCTATACCAGCTGGTGCGGGCCGTGCCGGGTGATGGACCGCGACGTGTTTACCGATGACAAACTGGCTGCTGATTTTAACCGTAATTTTATCAACCTGAAAATCAATGCGGAAGCCGGCGAAGGCATAGCGCTGGCTCGCCGATTCGGGGTGGAAGCCTATCCGACGCTGGTGTTTTTGGATGCGAAAGGGCAGATGGCGGAGCGGGTTGTTGGTTTGACCACGCCTGCTGAATTGCGCAGGCTGGGCAGGAAAGTTGCCCGTTGATTTATCTTATCCGGTAAAGGACGCCCTCAAAACACACCCAGGCGGCTCCGTCGGCCGTTGTCAGGCGCAGGTTGTTGGCATAATCGAGGTGCAAGGCGCGCCGGTTTCGGTCGGTGGTGGAGAAGCGGGCGGTTGTGTTGCCCAGGCGGAGTTCGTGTTGTTTGATGAGGCGGCTTTTATAATTGGGATAATCGAGTTGGGTGCCGCCGGACAGGTATTCCACTTCGCGCAGGCGCCCTCGTTCGTCCGAAATTTCGCCCTCCGGCAGGCTGGGCAAGGTAAGCTGCAACAGTGGGAAGCGTTGTTTTAAAGGCTCGATATCCTCATCGATGTAAGTATTGGGCGACCAGGCTGCGCGTTTGCCATTGGGAGAAGTAGCCAGCACGAAAAATGCGCCTCCCGGCGACCAGTCGAGCCAGCGGCCCTCTTTGCAGTGGTCGAGCGCGTCGTCGCGCACGATGAGGTAGTTGTCGCGCAGCTCGTCGTACGTCATCTCCTCCAGTTTCAGGCGGCAGGGGAAATAATTATAGTCGTACACTGGTATTTCGCCTTTTATGGTCAGCCGCTCGGGATCGATCACCGCGAAATGTTGCCAGAGCAAGACGAGCAATTCGCCTTCCAGGATACCAAAAGAAGCCTCCGGCACCCATTGCGTATCCGGAATATCGAGCCGTTGCAGGATATTGCCCTTGCTGTCGAGCCGGAAGATACGGCCTGCCGCTTCTGCCCGTTCGTAAGGGGTGCGCGGGTTGTCGATGGCGGGTCGGTAGGCCAGTACGAACACCGCGTCGGCCTTGTCGCTGATAAAAAAGGCGCGCGGGGTGTATGCACTGTCAAGGGCTATCGGCTCGATGTGTACGGCCGGGTTGTCGGTAGCCGGAAACTGCGGCCAGGCGCGCGCGGCTTCGGGCGTTTTTTTGCCGCCACAACCGAAAAGGAGGGAGAAGAGAGACATGGTCAGCAGGTTTTTCACTTGGGAACAGTTGTAATTTTTTGTAAACTTGCTACAAGAATCCTGAAATATTTGACTTGTTCTGACTTAAAATACAGCAATCATGCAGTTCAGCAACAAACAATGATTACCGTATGCCCAATCTGTAAAACGGATCACCTTGAAGCGGGTCATGTAACCGTAACACTTGAACGGGGGGGGGCCAGGGCAGACGCATTAAAACCCGAGCGTTATTTCCCGATATTGATCTGAAAGGGCGCATTTATTGCGTTTTCGATTGATACTGATTTTTTCACTTTGTGATTTCAACAGGTTGAGGGCTATTTTTCGGATAGTAGAGAAGTTCTGAGCAGCATTTCGGATTCGTTTTCTGCTTTGATCTTCACCAAAGAGGACATCTAATGACCAGTGCAGTTGATTTTCCACATTCCAATGGGCTCGGATCAGCCGATTAAACATGGCCGGAGTTGCTTCCAGGCTGCTGATATAGTATCGGGTTTCGTTTTCCACAAGGCCTGTTGAAAGGATGGTACGTTGTGACTGGATTTCAATGACTGATTTCAACCCTTTCCAATCGGGTGCTTGCGCCTAATCTGGGAGTAATTCTGCGGGTAATACGCGACAAGTACGCAATTCTTCACGTCCATGGTTTTTGTCTTCCTGCTGGGCTTTGTTGTTTTCGGCTTGTTTGTCATGCGCTTGAAAGGCTGTGAAGGTGGCCAAACTTAATCCTGCCTGGTTGTCTTTGAGGCCCATGATGTAATCGGCTTGTTTGGTAATGATCTTTTCGGCAATTGTTTTTTGGCAACCCATCGCGTCGAGGGTGATTATGCAACCCGATATTTCAAAAAATCCAATATCGCGGGAATGGCCGTGATTTCATTTGATTTTGAATCCGTTTTGTATTGAGCCAGACAAAGTTGCAATTCATGACACCAGGCGTGGACCAAATGGATGGCTGATTTGCCTCCCTGGCTATGCGGAGTCTGTTGTTCTTTTTGTCGCACTGCCACGAAGTTTCTTCCCGTCGATACTGATGAGAGTGCCTTGTGGCAATTCGATGCTCATCGTCGCCCAATTCAAAAAACATTCCTCAAACATCCGGTAATCAATCAGCGAAACAACCCGGTTAATCGTGTCGTGCGATGGGATTTCGTTCTCGTAGGGTAAATATTTGCGCAACCAAGTCAACTTTTCTTCTCCAAAATCAACAATCTCATCCCAATCTTCAAAACCACTCAGCTTTCTACGCGCTGGTCGTTAAAAACAAAACTTCAATGAGCGGATATAATTTTTTTCGGTCGATCCTTGGGTCTTGCACTTTTTCAAGGGCGGCAAGCAAACCTTCAAGCGCGGGCCGGCTTTCTTCCATGACAATTAGTTTTTGCCGGAAAGGTAGAAGTTGGCTTTATCCAACTGCTGATTTTAATGCGTCTGCCCTGCGGGGGGGGGCTCCTATTGTCTTAGTAAAGAACGTGCCCGCAGGGGTTTGTAACAATTGTGCGAGCTATTTTCTGGACGACACTACTACCCGAATTATTCTGCAAAAAGCGGAAGTTTCCGTGAAGAATGGCGCGGAACTTGAAGTTATTTAAATGCAGGCCGCATAAACTACTATTCTGTCATTCGAGCTGCATTCAGTTGCGCCACCACCCCGGCCTTATCGATAAAACCTTCGTTGCGCCACAGTTGAGCGCCGTTTTTGTAGATCAGCAGGACGGGCAGGGCGTCGTTGCCCATTGTTTTCATCAGGTCCTGGTTGTCGTCGGCATTGATACGAACCACCGTTACCCGATCGGCCATCTCGGTTTTGATCTCTTCAAGATAGGGCGCCATTTTTCGGCAGGGGCCGCACCAGTCGGCATAAAAATCCACCAGCACCAGTTTGTCGCTTTTCAGCAGGGCGTCGTAATCGCCTTTGCTCATGCCGGCGGTTTTGGCGGGGTCGTCTTTGGTTTCGGGCAGTTTGGCAGCGCGCCATTTGAGGATGCCGCCTTCGAGGTCGTACACTTTTGAAAAGCCGGCGCTGCGCAACCAGCCAGCTGCTTCACCACTGCGGCCGCCGCTCAGGCAATATACGAAGACCGGTTTGTCGTGGTCCAGTTTTTCTGCCTGCCCGGCAAAGCCGGCGCTGTTCCAGTCGATGTTAACGGCGTTGGCCAGGTGGCCTTTGGCGAATTCTGTAGGCGTACGCACGTCTATCAGCTGGGCGCCGGGCGTGGCTTGCAGTTGCCGGGAAAAGTCTGCGGCGGTGAGCAGGCCGGTTGCCGGAGAGGAGGGGGCTGCGCATTGCGCAAACAGGAGCAGAAGGGCGGGAAAAAGCGGGCGAAACATGGTTGCTGTGTTATTTTTCGTCAATAAATTTTCATCTGGTGAGCCTTCACCTTGAACTTTCTCAAGCGGATGGTTTCCAGAAAGATGTTCTTTCCATAAAAATTGAACAACACGTCTTCAGTCAGTTCCGTGCCTATTTCATGGATGGCGTATTCCGTGCCATTGTAAAGCACTTTTCCATTGGGCTGGAGATTGTTCATCAGCAGTTTTTCCTCTTCCTGAATAGCGCCGTAATTGCCCTGAAAAAACAGGCCCTGCCCGGCGCCCATCAGGATTCTGAGCTGTTCTTTCCTTTTGTGGATGCCATAGCCGAAGCCGTTGGCCGCAGGTTCAAACATAACGGAGAGCAGCCGTTCCGTTGTTGCTTGCAGCCTCGTATAGGCATGGTCGTATGGCCCGCGTGCGTATTCGGGGTGAATCATTGCCACCGGCAATTGGCAATGGTGAATGACAAGGAAACCGTTGTGATGGCCCAGGGCAATTTCATCGTCGGCAATGGCGCCGGTCGGCATGTCGACATCGCCCTCGTCGCTCAGCACTTCCAGGTTCAATTCCCGGATGAACGCCGGCAGAGGGCCGCGGATTTGGTCTTTCGAGAGGATAAATCTGGAACCTAAGTGCATGGGAATATTCTTTGAGCATGACATCTTGCAGCGAACACGACGTGCCTGCGGCAAGAGAGGGCACGGGAAACAGAGAAGATTGATTCAATTACACAATTATCGAGATTTTTCTGTGCAATTGTTCGGCCTGCTCCTCCCCCGCTTTGCGAATTTCCGGCTCGTCGGCATTGAATACAACCCATTGCCTGTCGCAGGAGGAAAAGTCGAACGGAGACAGTAGCCATGAGATACCGTCCTCTTGTTGTTTGACGTGCCAGACAACAATGCCCTCCGTAAATCTTGCTGTACGAAGGCCGTCAAACATGAAAGGCGGTATCCAGATTAACTGGATCTCGCCATCGCCATGCCAGCCCATTTCGAGGAATATTTTTTTCGCCACGGCGATGTATTCTTCCGCATGGTCGAGGCAATCGGACGGAGACAGGGCAAAGTTTAAATTGTCTATCCATTCAAAAGAATGCCTGAAAAAGGTAAGGAGACTTTCGGGCGGATAGCCTATGGTACGCTTTTTATCTATGCTGTAAGGCATTTTTTGTTTGGGGGTGATTGTTTTTGTGATGGATATGATGCAAGGACAACCACGACAATTCGAAACATGTCTCAGGCTGCTTGGGCAAAGAAAAATCATTCCAGGTATCGTTCGTCGAACTCGACTCCATGTTCCAGCAATAAAGCCATTAGCTCCTCCCGAAATGACAGTTTTTGGTGATGTGTTTCCTGGTTTTTTACATATTCGATCAGGTGGTCTTTTCCAGAATAATGATAGGAAAATGCACCATATCCATCTTGCCAGCCGTCGAACATGGGAAATAGGCCGCTATTTTTGATAAAAATTGAACTCGCGAGTTTTATGTCTTTTACCAATCCCGCGAGTGAAACGGAAGGGTGCAGGTGTAAAACGATGTGCAGGTGGTCTTCGACGCCGTTAATTCTGTACAGGTGACATTTTTTATTGTTAAGAACACCCCAGATGAATTTAAAAAGAGCAGGCCGGTGTTCCTTCTTGAGCGTACGCCCTCGATGCTTGGTGCTGAAAACGATTTGATATAGGATTTGGGTATAGGTACTCATGTTGTCTGTTCAACCGCTTCGCGGTTGCGAAGAGAGGGGTGATTGTCTCCCCCGGATTTGCATCCGGGGTTATTCATATTGAATCCCTTCGGGATTCTGAAAGATTGAGGTTATGCAGTTGGCCAACAGGCCTTAATTCGGGTTGAATATCCGGCATTTTCGGAGACTGATAAAGGCCGCGAAGCGTTCAAATATGAATAGTTCCGGCTGCAGCGCATGTTTTCGCCAATTAAATTAAAGGATTAGGCCGGAAGCCAATAAACTGAATATCCGGCATTTTCGGAGACTGATAAAGACCGCGAAGCGGTCAAATATGAATAGTTCCGGCTGCAGCGCATGTTTTCGCCAATTAAATTAAAGGATTAGGCCGGAAGCCAATAAACTGAATATCCGGCATTTTCGGAGACTGATAAAGACCGCGAAGCGGTCAAATATGAATAGTTCCGGCTGCAACAGTTTTCGCCAATTAAATTAAAGGATTAGGCCGGAAGCCAATAAACCGGCATTTTCGGAGACTGATAAAGGCCGCGAAGCGTTCAAATATGAATAGTTCCGGCTGCAGCGCATGTTTTCGCCAATTAAATTAAAGGATTAGGCCGGAAGTCAATAAACTGAATATCCGGCATTTTCGGAGACTGATAAAGGCCGCGAAGCGTTCAAATATGAATAGTTCCGCATGTTTTCGCCAATTAAATTAAAGGATTAGGCCGGAAGTCAATAAACTGAATATCCGGCATTTTCGGAGACTGATAAAGACCGCGAAGCGGTCAAATATGAATAGCCCCGGATGCAAATCCGGGGAGAGGAAAGGCGCTTGGAGACCCAACCGCGAAGCGGTTGAACACATCGTATGCCTCACAACAAACCCCTGAATCAACAAACCGCCCGCCGTGCCGAGAAGCACGGCGGGCGGCGTTTCCTGTCAACTCAATACGTCCAATGTCAATGCTCTCCGTGCGCTTCCGCCTGGTGTTTGGCGTATTCGCTGGCGAGCTTGCTCTGGATATCGCCCGGCACAGCCGAGTATTCCGAGAACGTGAGACTGAACTTGGCTTTGCCCTGTGTAAGCGAGCGCAGCGTGGAAGAGTATTTGTGTAATTCCTTCAACGGCACCCTGGCGCGAATGACCTGATAGTGGCCCTCGGAGTCCATACCGAGGATGATGGCGCGGCGGGTTTGCAGGTCGCCCATGACGTTGCCCATAAACTCGGCGTCGCACATGACTTCGAGTTCATAAATGGGTTCGAGCAGCTGGGGTGCGGCCTTGAGGAAGCCTTCTTTGAAGGCCATCATCGAAGCGATCTGGAAGGCCATATCGTTGGAATCGACCGGGTGCATCTTGCCGTCGTAGATCGAGACGCGCACGTCGCGGCAGTAGGAGCCGGTGAGGGGGCCTTCTTCCAGTTTCGAAGCGATACCTTTTTTAATGGCATTGGTAAACCGGGCGTCGATGGTGCCGCCCACGATGCACCACAGGAAGGCGAATTTGCCACCCCATTTGAGGTCTTCCACCTCGGTATTGCGCACGGTGAGGCCGGCCGGATCGGGCATACCTTCGTAGTAGGGTTCGATGCGCATGTGCACCTCGGCGAACTGTCCGGCGCCACCCGATTGTTTCTTGTGGCGGTAGTCCTGGTTGGCTTCTTTCGTGATGGTTTCGCGGTAAGGGATGCGCGGTTCGATAAATTCGAGGTGTACGCCGTAGTTCTGTTCGGCTTTGTACCGCACGATGTCGAGGTGCATCTCGCCCTGGCCCTGGATGATCGTCTGTTTCAGTTCGATGCTTTGCTCCACGAGCAGGGTTGGGTCTTCTTCCTGAATGCCGTGCAGGGCGTGGGCCATTTTTTCCACATCGGCCTTGCTCGGCGGTACAACGGCCATGCGAATGCGCGGGGAGGGGAAGTGGATCGGCTCGATGCGCACCTCGGAACCTTTCGGATTGAGGGTCTGATTGGAGTGCGAATTTTTCAGTTTTACCGTGCAACCGATATCGCCGGCGCGGAGTTCGTCCACCGAGTCGCGGGTTTTGCCCTCGGATTCATAGAGTTGGGTAAAACGCTCGACCGTGCCGTTGGAGGCGTTGGTGAGTTCGTCGCCGGTTTTGATGGTGCCGGAGTACACTTTGAAATAGGAGACGTTGCCGACTTTGGGTTCGTTCACCGTTTTAAAAATGAACACGCATGGCCGGGCGCCGGGGTCGCAAGGTTTGGTGCCGCCGCCGGCGAGGGCTGCTGCGGGGCGGTCGGCCGGGCTGGGGCAGATGTCGTGGATAAAACCCATGATACGGCCCGAGCCCATGTCCTTGAGGCCCGAAGCACAGAATACCGGGAAAAACTGGTGGTGGGCCAGGCCGATGGTGAGGCCTTTGGCGAGTTCTTCTTCGTCGAGGGTGCCGTTTTCGAAGTATTTTTCCATGAGTCCCTCGTCGTTTTCAGCGGCGGCTTCTACGAGGGCGTTGTGCAATTCGTCGGCACGGGCCTGGTGTTCGGCGGGGATGTTTTTTTTCTCAGGTTTGCCGCCTTCGGCCGGAAACACGTACATGACCATGCGCAGGGCATCGATAATGGCGTTGAAGCCGGGGCCCTGATTGACCGGGAATTGCATGGGCAGTACGCGGCTGCCGAAGCGGTTTTTCGCCTGTTCGAGGGTCATCTCGAAATCGGCTTTTTCATGGTCGAGGTGGTTGATAACGAAGATGGTCGGGGTGTCGAATTTATCCACGTATTCCCAGATCAGTTCGGTGCCTACCTCCACTCCGCTTCGCGCATTGAGCATCATGACGGCCGTATCGGCCACTTTGAGTGCGGTGACTACTTCGCCGACAAAATCATCGAGCCCCGGCGTGTCGAGGATGTTGATTTTGGTGTCTTTCCAGCTGCAATGGAGGAGAGCGGAGAAGAGGGAGTGGCCGCGTTGTTGTTCGAGCGGAGCGTAATCGCTGGCGGTGTTGCCGTCGGCGACGGTACCGCGGCGGGAAATGGCTTTGGCTTCGTAAAGCATCGTTTCGGCAAACGTCGTTTTACCGCTGCCGGAGTGTCCGACCAGAACGACGTTGCGGATCTTGCTGGTGTCGTAGGCTGCCATGAGCAAAGAACTGATTTTGGTGAACGGATGGCCAGGAGGCGAGGGGGCAGGCAGAGGATAGCGGCGGCGGCAGGCGGCGGGCGGAAATCCCGGGGATTTCCGTTGTTCATGGCCTGGCGCACCGGTTTTCTGCTGGCTACCGGCGCTCGGGTCCCGGCATTAATGTAAACGGGCAGAGTGCATGACCAATCGTTGTTGTTTTGGTTAAAAAATCTGCTTCGAGCGGTTAATGTAGGCAGCCTGCTGATACCGCGAAAAGAATTTTCGATTTTTTTAATACCCGTCCCTGTATTTTTTAAAAGTCAAAATAAGGCGACAGGAAAGGGGCGTGTTGCGGGGCGTGCGAACGGGCTGGCTGGCTGCCAGAAAGCTTGTTGACGCGGCTCTTGTCGCGTGTTCTGGGCAAGGCCGACGAGGCGCTGACCTCAGCGGAGGTAGCGGATCTTGTGCAAAGAAAACGCGGAGGCCTGACGGCATAAATCGCCCCCGAACCCCGGGGATTCGGCCTGTACATGACGCCGCCACGCTGCACAGACAGGCCTCGGGTTTTTCGGTTAAATTACGAAGAACCCAGCCGCATCGCGGCAAAACGTTTGTGCCCGGGAAAAACCCAACATGACCAGTACAGGCCGGGAAGCGTTCGCAATTTGAACCTTCGGGAAGGCTCCTGCCGGCGTCGCCCCTGATTTTAACCCAAAAAACTCCCCTGAATGATGCCGCCGCCCACCACGTCGTCGCCTTCGTAGAACACGGCGCTCTGGCCGGGGGCGATGCCCTTGACGTTGGCGTGAAATACCACTTCGGCATCGTTGCCTACGGGGTGCAGGGTGCTGAACGTGCCGTTGTCGCGGTAACGCACCTTGGTGACGGCTTCGAGGCCGCCCTCGGGCAGGGCAGCGTATTTCATGAGGCTGAGCTTGCCGACCATCATGTGGTTGCGGATCAGATCTTCCTCGCGGCCCAGCACCACCGTGTTGGAGTCGGGCCGTATTTCGGTGACGAACATGGGCTCGCCGAGGGCAATGCCCAGGCCTTTGCGCTGCCCGACGGTATAAAAGGGATAGCCTTCATGCCTGCCCAGGATTTTGCCGCCAGCATCGACAAAATGGCCGCCTGCGACTTTCTCATCCAGCCCATCCACGCGGCGGCGGAGGAAACCGCGATAGTCGTTGTCGGGCACGAAGCAAATTTCATAGCTCTCGGCTTTTTTGCTCAGCTCGGTCCAGCCGCGTTCGGCGGCCATCTGGCGCACTTCGGGTTTGGTGAATACGCCAAGCGGCATACGCGTGCGCTGCAGGCACTCCTGGCTGAGGCCCCAGAGCACGTACGACTGGTCTTTGCCTCGGTCTTTGGCGCGGGTGATGTATTTGCGGCCGTCGAGTTCGTTGATGATGCCGTAATGGCCCGTGGCGATAAACTCGCAGTCGAGCATATCGGCGCGGCGCAGCAGGCTGTTCCATTTGATGTGCGTATTGCACAGAACGCAAGGGTTGGGCGTGCGGCCGGCCATGTATTCATCGACGAAATTGTCGATCACATAGTCGCCGAATTCTTCGCGGATATCGACGATAAAATGGTGAAAACCCAGTTTGACGGCCACCTGACGGGCGTCGTTGATCGAATCGAGGGAGCAGCAGCCGGTTTCTTTTTTGGCGCCGCCGGAAGTGGCATAGTCCCATGTTTTCATGGTGATGCCGACGACTTCCCAGCCTTCTTCGTGGAGGAGGACAGCGGTCATGGTGCTGTCGATGCCGCCGGACATGGCGACGAGTGCTTTACCGTGTTTGGACATAACTTTTACGCGGTACGGTTCAAAGCCGTAGGAAAAGTGAACGATGTGTCGCCATAAACGTCGTCAGACGACCAACAGTTCACGGCGGCGTGGCAAAGATAGGTTATTAATGGTCGAGTTCAAGAAAGCCGGGCATGGCAGGGTCATCGTCGAGGTCGACATAGCCGGGCTGCATCGCCTCCTGTTCGCCCGAACCTCTGGTCGATTCCAGCCCGACGGGCAAGCCCAGCGAGAGTATGCCGGTCACTGGATCAATTTCAAGTTCTACGCAGGAAAAGGCGAATGTCAGGCTTTCAGTGCCCTCAAACTGAATGGTTTTTTCCTGATGCTGACGGGCTTTTACGTCCAGTTTTGCATCGGCAATAAAACTTTCAATCGGCGACATCTGGATTTTAAAGTCCTGACTGTGTTCGGATTCCACATTGACGGCCAATGAATTGGAGGCCAGTACGTCGGTCACCAACAGCATTTGCGCTTTGTCTTTGGGGCGGAGGTAACTTTTGAGGGCGCTGTTGCTCAGGTTGACCTGCTTGCCCGCCAGGGCATTGCCGAGTTTGAGCTGATCGATGTAAAGCCGTTGAATATTGGTAAAGGAAAAGGAGATTTCCCGGGCGCCGTTCAACGCTGCTTTGACCGGCGAAATGTCCAGGTTAAAACCTTTCACCAAGGCGCCCAAAATATTGACCCCCAGGTTGAAATCCACCTTTTGCGTGCGTTCAAGCGCGGTATCTGCAACGATTCCAGTGGCGGGTTTGGGGCTCAGGCCGCTTTGTTTGTCTTTGTCAAACAGTTCTTTCAAATAACCCAGGCGCCCTATTTTTCCGTTGTGGCGAGAGAGAATAAACAAGGGTCTTATCGTGCTTTCCGGAGGCGTGAGCGGTGTGGCGTGAAAGGTATTGCGAAGCAGGTCGGTGGTTTTGTTTTTGCAAATGCGAATTTTGAAGGACATATCAATAAGGGTTGGTGAAGCCGGTGGTCAGGGCTCAGGGGTGAAGCAATTCGGCGATTTTGCGGATAAAACGCTGCGAAATATCCTGAAAACCATCGTTGTCGGGATGAATTTCATCGTTCCATTGATCGTCGCGAACGATGCCGCGCAAATCGAGGTAATGGACGCGTTCAGGGTATTCGGCCGCCGCTGAAGCGAGTTGCTGATTAAATTGATCCATCATAAAACGAACTGCCTGGTTGCGATCTTTTTCCCGCAGGATATTCTTTTGGGTAAAATATTTCCCCAGCCAGCTGGTCTTTTTCGAATCGGCAGGCAAAGGACGCGGGTAATCGTACCCGTGTACGATAATGAACATATCGGGATACAAACTGGTGAAATATTTGAACAGGGTGCGGTAGTTGTCCACCAAAGCATCCAGCTCCTGCAAAAAAGCGGGTTTGAAAAACCGTTCTACCCGTTCTCCGTCGGGGGCATCATCATAGGTGTCGTTCAGGAAGCCCGACAAACTTTCACCCAGAATGTCGTTGCCGCCACCGCTCAGCAGCAGCAGCGCTGGCCGGTATTGGGCCACGGTACTTTGTACATCGCCTTCCCGCGCCCAGTTGCGGATGGTATCGCCGGCGGCGGCCAGGCAGTGTACGGGGTAAAATCTGGAAACGTGGTCGATGATGTCCGACAAGCTGGGGTGTTGAAACCAGGAATCACCTTCTGATACGAGCCGCTGAAGGCCGGGCTGGGTTTTTATCTGTTTTTTATATGCCTTGTTGCGCCAGAAGCCGGCCCATCTGTTTGCGCCGTTGAGCATCATATCCCACCAGATCGACTCCAGAGCGGCCTTTTCTCCTTCGACAAACCCTGGCTTAAGTACGAGTTTGCTGCTCATCGGACCGTTGGGTTCGAAATACAAACCAAGGAGAAAGTGCGCCAGGTCTGCGTCCGCGCCGTTGTCAATATGGTCTTCCTTGAGCCATTCGAGCAGCTCGTCTTTATCGGGCCGGTCAAATAGCGGGTTGACCACCGTGATCCGAAAGTCCAGTGCGTTCCATCCTTCGAGTACGAGCTGCCTGGTTCCTCGTTCTTCTTCCTCTTCGATTTTGTTGCCTTGTCGCGTTGTCATGGTCAGCGGAGAAGGCAAAGGGGGCATTTCCAGCGCCGACAACTGGTCAAACGGCTCGGTGCTGAACAGAATCTTGAGGCTGTCGGCGCTTTCCGGCCAGTTGAAAAAGCGTACCATTTCCGTCAGGCCAAAAACCTGCTGGCTTTTCGTCTTGTGATCCAGTAACCACTTGAATGCGTCCGGGTCGGGTTCGGGCGGCAGGTCGGTTACTGCCGGATGTAACATGGTTGTTGTCTCGACCGAAAAATCATAAGAGCTGTACAACGCGGCGATGTTGAGTTTTTGGCCAGACTGGTTGGTGATCTTGACTTTGACGGGTTTGCTCCGCCATTTTTTTTCTTTCCGCCCGTCCCTGGAAACCACCTCGCGCAATTCCAGGGAAAGACGCAAGGTGTTGTCCTTCAAGTCGAGCGGCAGGAGCGCGGCGCCATCTTCGCCAGCTTCAAAAAACTCGACGCGAAGGCTGTTTTCCGGCAGCGAATTATCGCCTTCATTGCGCAATCCGGTAACGTATGTCCATTGCGACATGTGTTGCAATTGAGCGGCGAGCGTTTTGCCGGCGTTTTTTTCCGCGGTGTTTACGGGCAATATCAAAGGGCGGAACAGGTTTTCAGCGCCCGGCTCGGTGAAATAAGCCATGCCGCGCCAAAGCACCCAAACATAATCGGCTCGTTCCGGGTCGTCTTCGAAAGCAAAACAGGATTCGGTTTCTGCTGTATTGATCGCTTTCATCAGGCGCTCGAAATCCGAGGGCGGCAGGTCCTTGTTGATCAGGTGAATACGCAATACCCGCCTGGAAAGGTTGTCGATGGTAGCGGGCTGGGTTGCTCTTTTTACCCTTGCCAGTGTTTCCAGACTGAAACTGACGACCGAGGCGTCGAGATCGGCGCTGCTGACAAGCCCCGTGGCCGGCAGGCCATCCGTCCCGACGACTGTGACGGTAGTCAGGCCCGCTTCCACCCGGTGTTGTACGCCCCGGTTGAGGCGGTATTCGCCTGCTTTGGCATTGTAAATCAGCGTGGCTTCACGCGCCTCTGCCCCGACAGGTTTTTTCAAAAAACCGGTGTTGTCGAGGTCGATGCCTGTCCCGGGCGGCGTGTACAGCCTGGGCCTTTGTTCGTGCAGGTATTTTACCTGATTGCGGATACGGCTCATCAGGTCGCGGTAACTCAGGTTGCCGCCCGTGTGGTGCAGGTAGTGGAGCAACCAGAATGACAGGACGCCGTACCCGCGCGATTCCCGTGCGACCTGGGTGCGTTCGCAGGCGGCAATCTGGACATGGGGCACGGGCGGCAGGGCTTCATCAAGGCCGCGGTCGCGAAAATGTTCCGGCGCAAGTTCAGGGTGGAAAATAAATTCGTTCCAGGGGCGGGCAGGAAACTCTACGAAGCCGGGTTTGAAGCGCCCCTGGCGTTCCTGCTCCTGCGGCCCGGCCACTGCAGCCCGAGTATTGTCGCCCGAATGGCAACAATCGGCAATTACGACAATGTGCGCCTTTGTTTTGCGGTAAGTCTGGCCGAGCAGGTAGCGCAACTCCTTGTCGGCGAGTAAATTGTTGTGGGCCGTTGGCTGATCGTAATAGCACACCAGGCATTCGAACCGGGTGCCTGATTCCTGGTTCCAGACCGCCGTGTCGGCCAGTTCAACTGTGCCATGTCCTGAATAATAAAACAATACAACGTCGTCGGGGCCGGCTTTGCCGAGGTGTTTTTCAAATTCTGTTACAATACGCTCCTTGGTTGCTTCCTCATTTTTCAAAACCAAAGCGTGCAATTTCAGGTCTTGCTGCCGTTCCAGCATTTCCTGCATGGCGGTAATATCGTTGATGCAACTGGACAGCGCCGGAAACCAGGCTACCCGGTCAAGAACGAGATCGGGGTCGTAATCATTGATGCCGACAAAGAGGGCATAAACATTGGTTGGGGTCATGGCCTGATCTGGTTATTTGCCGGTGAATAATTTTCTGATACGGGAAAGGAAACCAGGAGCAGCGCTGGTTGGCATTGCGGCTGGTTGTTCCTGCTGTAAGAGTAATTCTTTGACGGATCGTATTGTTTGCAACTCATTCAGCCGTGCCCGCTCGGATGAAATAGTCCCTTTCAAATTGTCCGCTTTGTTCTGATAATAATCTGCCTGTATGATACGGGCGGTTTGAAGATAAACGGGCGGGGCGTCAGGCATGGACTGATAGTGATCGATTAACAAGGTCAGTGCATTCTCGACCTGGCCACTGTTCAGTAGTTCGAGTATCTCAAATGTTACGCTTTTGGGCGTATCAACAGGGGGCGGCTCTGTTTTTTCAGGTTTACTGGTTTTCGAGGCGTAGTTGGTGACCTGTTCCGGCTTTTGATTCAATTCGATCGAAGCCAGCAGGTCAAGTATCTCTTTGCGGACCTGATCGGCAATAGCTGAATACTCATCCCAACTTCTGCTGTTGTATGATTCAAAAAACTGTTTTTGCAGCGTCTCCCATTGTTTTCGCAGTTGTTTAACCCGGCCAATGTAATGTCCCGACCATTCCGATTTGGATTGGGCTGCAAAATCCTGTATGTTCTGCAGCGCCTGTTCAATTCTGTCGTGAGCAATATCGTTGCGCGCTGCCGCGATGATTGCTGATTTGTTCGGCTGAACGGGGGAGGCTTTTTGCTGTTCTTCCATCGCGACAGCCAGGAGAAAAGCAGATTTTTCATGATCTGTTGGAATGGGGGAGGCTTTTTGCTGTTCTTCCATCGCGACAGCCTCGTAAGGGTCGTTTTTAAGCCAGTCATTTTCCGCTCGTTCTGCCTCATAATCCGGCGCTTCTTCCTTCTTCGGGGCCGCAATTTCTTTGACGGATATGGTTACAGGGACAACAACTGTTTCCGTGTCGTGCTCGCCCGCCTGGTTTTTCAATCGGGTATATTCAAAATGAATGCTCAGGGTGCTGTCGCCGGGGGCGAGCGCCTCGATGTCAAAAAACCACTGGAGGTACTTGTTTGGCTGGTCGTAGCGAACATTAAAGTTTGTCCGTTTTGAGATGTTAAAAATGTCGTCGTCGGATTCATTTTGCGGCACCTCCATCAAATCGACTGCAATAGCGCCTATGTCGGGCAGCGGAACGTCCACCAGCACGTCGTCGGGGCCGGTTTTCCAGTTTTTTTGCAATATTTTGGCCGAGCTTGCGAACCGAACGGTGCAGCGGGCAGAGGCGCCGACTTCCAAACGGGTGGGGATATTATACAGCAGACAGGCTTTTGATGGGGGGGCATCCGGCGAAGGCGTTGACGGCGCCGGCGCCTGGTTTAAATAGCGGATAATGTCACTGGACAGTATGCCCCGATTGGCGCCCTGACGGTCTCCCCGGGCGTTAATCACCGTGTCTTCACCTTGATGAAGGGCCACTATATGCCAATCCGTGTTAAAAACCGGGGCGCCGCTGCTCCCGGGCCGTGTGCTCTGCCCATAAAAAAGGTATTGGTCCCGGAAAGTGATTGTCTTGTGCAAACTTGTAACCGCTGTTGTTTTTTGCCAACCTGACATTTGGGTCACGATCAGGTCTTCGCCCCTTTCAGGCGCATGCTGCAGGGCCCACTCCAGAAATGTTCTGTTTTCAAGCGGCCGGTCGTCGTGGTTTTTCAGTTTGACGCGGACAAAGCCGAGGTTTTCACTGGAAATGAAACCTCCTGCCGGATCCAATTGATATGCGGCGTCGGGGAATTCTGCCCTTGCGGAACCGGCTTCCTCCATCGTGCGCAACACATGGTAAGCGGTAAACAAATAGCCCCCGGCCGTCAAAAAGCCGGTTCCTTCATTACCGTTTGGGGTGACAACCCTGCAGAGGGCACTTTGCACTTCCGCGGCTTTTTGCAACCAGGTGATTTTGCCTGCCGCGTCGAGGCCGAGGGTCTTTTCCAGCGCCCCTGTATTGACCTGGAGCGCCGGCAACGAACGGGCTTTGCCGAGGCGAGTATTCAGTTCGAACCGCTTTGGTATATCAACGATAATACTCGACAGGCCCAGCCTGATGCGGGCAAGAAACGCAGGGTTTTCTATTGATTTATTGTCCTCTGACCGCAGGATTTGTCGCAGTTGTCCTTGCTGCAACAAAAGGTCTTCCCGGTACCCGAGATCGAGGTATACGTCCAGCCAGTTGGTAGCGGCGAGGGCGCCTTGTATCTCGTCCGCTTCCAGTAGTTCGCGCGTTGCATTCAGGTATTCATCCAGCCAGACTTTTGCGTCGCTGGTGTCAAAGGTCTCGGCGGTCGATTGGGCCTGCTCGCCGGCCGGCGGCCGGTTCGCCCTGAAATCGTCGAGTGCTTTTCGGGATTGCTTGGCAGCCATTACACTGCGCAGGTAGTGCTCTATCTGTTCATTCCGGTCGCATACATCTTCGGCGCCCAGGCGCAGCAGCTCATCGCGAAGTTCCTCGACGTTGGCCTGCGTGGTACAAAAAAGTACGGGTACCTGAATACCTGTCCTTTTGAAGGTTTCCAGCATTTCCACTCCTGCGCGGCGGCTGTCCTGACGCCCTATGTCGGAGAAAACCGCGTCGAACGGCTCGTGTTGCAAGCGCGTCACGGCTTCCTCCGTAGTGTTTACATTGGTAAAAATAACAGGCAGGCTATCGCCAATGTATTCCTGAAACGCCGCGTTGTTTAAAGGCTTATCGTCCACCCAGAGCACCCTGAAGAAGAATCCGTCGGTTTTTTGAGCGAGATGCGCCTGTATGCGTCCTTTACCGGTCAGCACCTCTTCGGCGCCCAGTTCGAGCAGGTCCTCCCGGTAGTTTGCCAGGTTTTTCGGGGTGGTATAAAACACGACCGGCGTGGGCACCCGGCGTTCTTTAAACAGTTCGAACATTTCAATTCCCCCCACCGGGCTGTCGCTCCGTCGGATATCGGATATGATCAGGTGAAATCCGTGTTTGGCCAATTGGCTCAAAGCTTCGTCCGTGTGGCGTGCATTGACGATTTTGAGCGGCATACTTGACGCCATTTTATCCTGCAGCGAAAGATTTTTTTCGTACTCGTCGTCAACCCAAAGCACATAAAAGCCTGATTTGTCGGGGACAGGCGGCCACAGCATCCGTTCCTGAATTTCGGCGAAAAGGCGGCGGCCGAGGCTATCCTCGATCTCCGACAAATTGATTTTTGCCAGACCTTTTTCGCGAAACTCCGCCTCTATGCGCGCTTTTTCGGGCTCACTCAAACCAGGCGCCGCGATGGCGCGCTGGTATTCATACCAGGCGATGGTGAACGTCCTGTTGGCATCTGCAAAGGAACCGACCGGGAATCTGGATTCGTTGATATTCAATACTTTAAGCAGCTGATCTCTGATGGCTGCCCGTTGAAGGGCAGGCAGCTGTGTTTCAAATTGCTCGCGTATGTATTCCCGCACTTTCTGCGATAAATTGCCTTGTCTGAACCAGGGTATCCGGCTCAATCGACGAAGCGCGATTTGCCAGACGAGGTTTTGATCCAGCTCGCTGATTGCGCCGTCGGGCGGTATCGACTCGTCGTGCAATAGTTTGGTGAGTTCCCAATAAATTTCGGGGTAAACGGCCGCAGCGCACAGCCACTGGAATCCATTTTCGCCGAGGTAGTAGTACAGGTTTTCCAGATAGGCATCGAGTGCGTCGGGGTCTTCTTCCTCAACGGCCCCGGGCAGGGCTGGTTCCGGAAAGTTGAGTTGCCAGTATTCGGGGGTATAATGCACGGAGGCGTTCCATTGCCGCAACAAAGTCGCCAGGCCGGTAGCGGTAGCTGGGGCGATGGGTAATAATGAGCACAATACGCGTTCGGCCTCTGCCCAGTCGGCAGTGCTTTTGGGCGTGAGCAGGGCGGTTTGTTGCCAGTTTTCCAACAGGTTGATCAAGAGGTTGCTGGGTCGCAAATTGGGGAAATCGAGCAACCCTTCCACATCGCCGATCAGCAACAGTTTTGCGCCCGGGAAGCTGCTTTGCAGCCCTTCGATGTGGGTATGCGTATGCAAGTCGCGCGGGTCGCGCCAGCAGCGATACGGAATGGTATCGTAGAAATAGTATTCCGCGTCAAGGTCGCGCCGGTTCAGTTCCCGAACCAGATCGGCATAAAGGCCGGCAAGGTGATCGCGAGGATTTTTCTGGTCGATCAATACCAGGTACTGAGGGGCTTTTTTGCGGTAGCGATGTACAAAATGCGGGATGCCTCCTGCGCGAATGGTGCGGCGAATGCTTGCCGTCATGTCCCATTCGCGCACGAGGGTCCATTCTTTTTCGCGCAAAGGCTGAAGCGCCTGATCCATTTCAGGGGTATTCCAGATGCGCAGGCCGTCGTCGGGAAACAACAACTCGATGCGGATCGGGCCACTGCGGCCGCTCGTTGGCAGCGGTGGCGGCGGTTCTTCCGTGTCTGATGGCGGCGGCGGGGTGTCATCGGTCAGGTTCCCTGCATCTTTGGGCGTTGTATCTTCCTCGTTAACAAGCTCTTCTTGCTGCTCCTTTTGCTCCTCGTCGTTTGTGCTCCCGGAAAGCGGTTCGGCAGATTCGTCTATTTGCCAAAATGGCGCCGCCCATTGGTCATAGATTTGATAAAATAAATCCTGCGCTTCGGCAGAAACAGCCAGCAGGGCGCTCAGCTGGTATTTCAACGTGTCGGATGCCAGCGGTTGATCCATCAACGCCAGCCGATCCATCCATCGCCGCAAGCGGAAACGCGCTTCCAGGCCAGGTTGAAACCCCTGTGCCTTGAGGGCGTCGAGCAAGTCGCCAAGCGGTAATATGGTTTGATCAAGCTGCATATCCATGTTGCTTGTTGAAGCGTCGGATCTCGGATTTCAATTTGTCTATGATGGTTTTATACGGGCGGTCAAAACAGACCTCGTTTTGCCCGGTCTCCGGGTTGGTACAGGAAAGGATGAAATCTGTATCCAGAAAGTCATTGGTTGGCACTTTCAGAAAATCCCGTTCCCAGTCCTGGAGGTCGTCGAAACTGATTCCGGTCAATCTGGTCAACAAATGGATTGGTGGATAATCTATTTTCAAACGATGAAAAATCCCGTTCGGGGCGTTGTACCAAAGCGGATCGTTTTGTTGCAAGGTGGTTTGAAACAAAATGACAAGCCGTTTGGATAGTTCTCTTTGCAGTACGGGCGCGTATTCGCCGATATAGAAACGCAGCAGGGCTTCCAGTTTGTCCATATTGTCGGCGCCGCGCCAGTCTCCGTATTTGAGCCGGTGTTGCACAACCAGCAGGGGGCTGTTCCATTCCTGAATCCTGGCCAGTTCGTTGTTCATGGGTGGCGAACCCTTGTATTTGTCGTAATAGATTTGTGACAGTTCGGTTTTATAAAGGTCCGAATACGGGCCACTGCTTTCGAACAAATGGGGCTCGGGAAGCGGTAAATCGTGAAAGTGGTTGGTGCTTTTATCCGGATCGAGCACCGAACGCTCTTGCTCGAAAAGCTGCCGCAGGGCATACGTTTTAAATCGCTCAGGCAGTAACTGAGGGCAATTCGGGTCGGTATCGAAGACAAAAAAGAATTGAGGTTCAGGCAGATCGCCCTTTATTTTAGCTTCCAGCACCTTGTGAAACGAACTGACCTGGGCGCCGCGGTTGCAGAGCAGATACCCTGATTCGTGTTTGCCTCCATCGACCTTGTCGTGATCGGTTTTCTGTTGTTCGGTTTCACCGGATTTGGAGGAAGAAAACCAGTCTGCAAATTTTTCTTGCCGGATGTCGCAGCAGTCGCCGCGGGTATGGAGTTCGTAAATTTCGAGGCTTTCGTCGTCGTCGTCGTTTACGTAGTTGGACCGAACTGCTTCGTGTAAAAAAGTACTGCAAATCTTTTTTTTCAAACGGTCGCAGAAGTTGCCGTACCGGCTGTCAAAAGAGTTTTTTGCCGACTCGAAGGCCTCTTCCAGGGTATTGCCGCCCGTGAATTTTTCATAAAAAATACGGGCAAAATTGCAGGCATAATTATCCGCGACGGGTTTTCGGGTGGCGATCACAGCCGGAATGCCGTTGTTCAAAAAGCAATCGACCTGATCCTTGGTGGAGCAGCCGTTGAGGAAAACGAGTTTGAGTCCTTTTCCGAACAAACCCATGTTGCGGGCCAGTCCGTCCACAAAGGTGTATCGCGCTCTTTTGCTTCGAAAATTCGTTTGAAGTTTGTTGGGGCCTGCATGCCCGGCAAAATGGAATACACGAATATCCTGCCGATACTCTTCAAAACTTTTTTCAATCCAGTCTTGTGACACCTGCCAGCGAGCGAGGGGCACACTGCCATTGGTGACAAACATATCCTGCACCAGGCCAAGTTCCTGTTTCACTTCCGCAAGGGCATGTTGCGGATCAAAAGAAAAAGCCAGCAAAGCGTAAGGGCGGGCGCTCATTTATACAATGGGGCAGTTTTAATCGAGGTTGGTCAATTTGTTATAGTCTTCCTGATTTTTGGCCAGTATAGGGTAGGTTTGGAGCAGCTTTGCACGCATTTCTTCGTCGCCGTTGGTTGCTTTGTCCAGATCGATTCCCCGTTGCTCCAGGATGCGCACCCAGCTGATGAGCTCGGCCGTCGCGGGCGGTTTGCGCAAATTCTTTTTACGTATTTCAAGGAATTTCAGGATGATCTTGTCAAGCATTTTGCTTGTTGCATCGCTCAACCTGACGTTTTGGGTTACAATGTCTGTGAGGCGTTTTTTGCCTTCCGGCGTATTTTCCGGAAAAGGGATATGGTAAAACACGCAGCGCCGCAAAAACGCGTCAGGCAGGTTTTTTTCCGAATTACTGGTCAAAATGAGCAAGGGTTTGGGTGCGTTGGGCGCCAGTTCGAGCTGTTGCCCTGGCCGCGGGGTTACTTTGTCCAGTTGCACGCCAAGTTCCAGCAGCTCGGGGCGGGTGGCCCAGAAGTTTTCCGGGACGGTCTCGAAATCACGGGCATCGGCCTCTTCGATGCGGAAGGCCATATCTTCGAACTCGAACAACACGTCGTTGGGAAAATCGCGCGGGGCCTTGTCGATCTCGTCGATCAACACGACGAAACGCCGCTCAGGCGTGCCAGCCAGGATGGCTTTGCCAAGCGCTTCGAAGCTGACAAATTGCAAGGTACTCAGGTCTTTGTCTTTCCCGCCGCTTTCCTTTTGTTCGATTCGGGAGGCCCGAAAATGCCGGATGGCGTCGTAGCGGTAAAATAAATCCTTGGCTACCGAGGTGGTTTTGGTGTTGAATCGCAAGACGCTTTTTTGCAGCGGAATGCTCCGTTTACCATCGGCAGACAGGTAGCCCAGGTGTTTGGCTGCCCAATAAGCAGCCTGGGTTTTGCCGGTGCCGGGTTCGCCGGTGACCAGTAAAGGCATACCGAGTTCAAGTGCAACCTGAACTGCCGCTTCAAGACCCGGGTCGGGTAGATATTGAATATCACTCATATTTGACTAGCGGGACGCCTCGTTGCGAAGTGGCACGAGTACGCTATTTGGTTATATTATTTTGATGTCGAGAAACCGGGCGGTACAGCATCGACAAGGCTTGATTATCCTGTCGGCTTTTTGCAAGATGTGATTCGGCTCACCTGTGCTATGCGGTAAATCTTGCGTGAGGTTACAGATTATGGCAAGCAAAAAAACAGGTGGGTTCATTGGTTGTCAACGTTTGGCAGGTTTGGTTGCAAAGGTAGTATTAGCAATAAATGTTTGGCGAAATTGAGTACTAAAGAAATAATAAAGCCCCGATTGAAACCTGTTCAATCGGGGCTTTCTGCAAGGGCCCGGGTCAGGCTTTATTTATCCCCTTTGATCTGCTTGATCAACTCCTCGGTACCCGAGTAGTCGTCGCCCGATTTTTTCGCCAGTTCGATGGCTTTTTTCGCTTCTTTCAAGGCCTGTTTTTTCTTGCCGGTTTTGTAAAGCAGGGCGGCAAGGGTGTCGGTGTTGTAGTAGTTGGCCTCCATGGCGACCGATTTTTTAGCCCAGCCAAGGGCTTTTTCAAGCATTTTCGGGTCGTCCACGTTTTGGTAAAACGACCAGGCCATTTCATTGAGTTCGCTCCAGTTGTCGGGCGGAAACTTGTCGAAATAATCTACGGCGGCCTGGGCATATTTGTCGGTTTCGCCAGTGTTCTGGAAATAGATCACCGGGAAATAGGCGGCCAGTTTGTCGCCGTCCGACCCGCCCACGATGCGGCGGATGTTGTCCTGGATTTCATTCATCGGAGCATCCATATTGCCCTGGAGATATTCGCTGAGGGCGGTCTGGGATTTCTCCGCGACGGCGTCTTCGCCGAATTGCGTCACGAACTTGGCGCGATTGTCGAGGAAATATTCAAACGCTTTCGACTTGGGGTCGTTGGCATAGCGCAGGATGATCTCCATGTTGTCGGCTGTGCTCCAGTCTTTCTGGGTGCCGAGAAATTCGTTGGCAATCTGGCTGACGTTGGGATCGTTGCTGGCCGACTTGGCGGCGAGATAGGATTTCAGGAATTCCGGGCTCCGTTCACCGGCCGCGTAGCGCTTGTCGAGCCCGCGCTGGTTGTTGGCGGGGTCGTTGGCTGCCTTGCCGAGTTCGATGAAGGGCGCCGCTTCGTGGTAGCCCAGGGCGCGGTGCACCACCATGCCTTCGGCGTCGATGAAAAGCAGGGTGGGATAGGCCTGCACAGCGTATTTGTCGGCCAGATCGGGGCCTTCGCCTTTCTCCATGTCAATCTTGGCATTGATGAAGTTGGCGTTGTAGTACTGGGCCACGTCGGCATTCGTAAAAGTCTGTTTGGCCATCATTTTGCAGGGCCCGCACCAGGCGGCGTAGGCGTCGAGGAAAATGAGTTTGTTTTCAGATTTGGCCTTGGCGAGTATTTCATTCCAGGAACCGTGTTCGAAGTTGATGCCCTGGGCCAGCAGCATGGCGGGGGCGAGAAACAGAGAAAGGAGCAGGTAACGCATCGCGAGATTTGGTGTTGGGAGGTGAAAAAATGGTTGAAATTGGTAATGTAAACGAAAGTTGTGAAAAAAAATTCCCTTACGAACGCCCGTCGAGCGAACGGATGAAATAATCGATCTTGGCTTTCATGCCGTTGTCGTCGTTGCCCACCAGCGTTTTGGCTTTGGTGGCTACTTTAAGGGCTTCGTCTTTTTTGCCCTGGCGTTTGAGGGTTTCGGCCCAGGTCATGTAATATTCGGGCAGGCCGCCGGTTTCGGCCGCGTTTTGGGCCCATTTTTCGGCTACTTCCAGCACTTTTTCGTCGTCGGGGAAGGCGCGGAGAAGTTTGATCACGAGGTCGTGTAATTGCGCGGCATTGTTTTTGATTTCGTCTTTGCGCAGCCCTGTTGCAGCCTTGAGGTAGTTTTTGGGGTCTTTTACGGCGGCGTAATACTGCATGTCGGCATCATAGCCGAAAACACGGGCACGGTCGGGGCGCGCCTGACCGTATTTGGTTTTGGCTTCTTTCAAAAGGTCTTCGCTGCGAAACTCGATGGCTTTTTTGACGGTGCTTTTGGCGGCGGCTTCCACGCGGGCGTTCACTTTTTCTTCTCCTTCCTGTTTGGCAATGGCGTCGCGGTTTTTGACCAGGAGGTCGAACACACGGCTGTCGGCTTCGGTGGCGCCTTCCAGGATGAATTTCAGGTTGAAAGGCGTGGTGAAGTCTTTCTGCGTGTTGAGGTATTCGTTGGTCACCTTCAGCGAAGGCTTGCCCTGGCGGTTGAGCCAGCGCACGTAGTCGTACAAAAATTGCGGGTCGCGATTGCCCTCGGCATAGCCTTTTTCATAATCGACGGCGTTGTCGCCGGAGCCCAGGGCTTTTTTGCCAAATTCAATGATTTGCTCGGCGCTCATGGCGCCAACGTTTTTGACCACCACCTTGCCTTCCGCATCGATAAAATACAAGGTCGGGTAAGCGCGCACCGGGTATTTGCCCGCGAATTCGGCGTTTTCCGGTTTTTCCATGTCAATTTTGAGCGGAATGAAATTGGCATTGAAGTAATCGCCCACCTCCTGATCGGTAAACACCGTGCTGGCCATTCGTTTGCAAGGGCCGCACCAGGAAGCGTAGGCATCCACGAAAATGAGTTTTTGCTCGGTTTTGGCTTTTTCAAGCGCTTCGGGCCAGCTGCCGTGGAAAAATTCGATGCCCTGGGCCTGTGCCAGCGTCAGCATGGCCGGCAGGAGAATGAAGACGGAGAATATTTTTTTCATGAAACTGAACTTGTTTTTAACACAACAAAAATCTGCTCAAAAGGTCATCTCGCAGGTGGATTTTGGACAAAAAAGCAGCATAAAACGTCAAAAAAGCAAATTTATGTGCCGGTTTACTCCATCACCATGTCGAGAATGTCGGGCGTGTTGACGGCCGAAAAACCGGGCAGGTGCAATTGGTAGAATTGTAACAGACGCTGTAACAACAACTTGCGCTGCGGCCGGCCCAGCGGCACCTGATGCGCTTCCTGCAAAGGTGTGGCCATCAGTTCGAGCAGCAAAGCGGTGTCGCCGGCTTCGAGATAACTCGGGTGAGGCGGCGGAACCGGGCTGAAAGCGCCTTCGCGCAGGTCGAAAAACACCTCGTCGGTCTCGATCTCCTGCTGGGGCTGAAAACCCAGAAAGCCGGTCAGGTGCAGCAAAAAATGGAGGTGAAGGTTGGCGATTGGATGCGGCGTGCTGTCGAGCCAGAGCAGATTGTCCAGCAAAAAATCGAACAAATCGGGCTGCGGCTCGGCTTCGTGAATGCTTTTCCGGCATATTTCTGCCATGAACAAGGCCACCGCGCCACGCCGTACGTCGAAAGGAATGGCGGAAAACACCTCGCTTGCGCGGCATTCTTTCAAGCGGTTCAGGCTGCCTTCCCGGTCGCGCACATAGGCCACCAGGTCGATCACCGTCATCGGCTGAAACAACCCGAGCGGCATACGGCTTTTGGCGGTGCGCACACTGCCGGCAATGAAACTGTGCAGGCCGCGCTCTTCCGTGAAAATGTCGGCGATCACACTGGTTTCGCCGTATTTCACGGTCCGGAAAACAATTCCGCGGGTGTGTAGCAGCATAAATGTGACAGCATTTACTGGGTGTATCGGGTTGATGCGCGGTTTTTCAGGCGGCGGATGCGTGGGCGGCTATTGATGGTGCAAACCCGAAAATGAGGTCAAACGTTGCGGCTTCCTCCGGAAAAACCTGCTGGAAAGGCCCGGTGAACGTGAAGTAGTGGTGAATGGCCACGGGCAAAACCTCGGTTTGTTCGAGCCCTACAGTGGCTTCGATAAGTTGCCGGCTCAAGTGCGGCGCCACCGATTCGAGGCGCGCCCAGGCGTTGGGGGCGTCGAACGCCGGATAAGGCAGACCGGGATAGCTTAGCCGGTACGCGCGGCCGTATTCGTGCAATCCGACGTTGTACCATTTTCCGGGCTGCATAAAAGCCATCATCAGCTGCTCGGCCGAAAACAAGAGGCACCCGTCGGGCTCGTGTAATTCGGAAGCATGGGCAAAGGGATGCTCCGGCGAAGGGAAGGGGTAGGGATATAGGATGACCTTTTCAAATTTCGGAAAAAGAAACTCTTCCCGTTGAAAACTCAGCATCACGGCCTGGGCAGCCAGCGCCAGTTCCACATCGGCGGGCAGGGTTTCTTCGGGCCAGCCCATCGGCGTCCAGTCGGTAGCCATGCGAAACAGCACGATGCGGTCGCGGAATTTCTGGCGTCCGATGTTGTCCAGACCCTGGTAAAAGGGAAAATACTTGTCGAGCAGCGCGATGAGCGCAGGCTGCAGGGCCGGCGGCTTGCGGCGGTACCGCCACCAGTTGATCTGGGGGCTGAACACGTACACGAGGGTGGCCACTACGGCGAAGGGAATGATCCACAACGCGTATTTGCTGTCCAGTTTCCAGGCCAGGTATAAAAAAATAAGGGCGCCGAAAACGAAGGGCGAGGCGACATAATTGGCAAACATAAATCCAGGGTGTTTGTATTTGCGCGGACAAGGTAAAACGAAGCCCCGAAACGACAGATTGGTTGAACGGGCCGACTTTTTTTCGGAAAATTTCATCTACCCCTTCCTTTTTTGTCGAGAACGAACGTATCTTTGCCCCGCTTTTGACAGCAGCTACGGTGCCTTAGCTCAGCTGGTAGAGCAATGGACTGAAAATCCATGTGTCCCCAGTTCGATTCTGGGAGGTACCACACCACGATCCCGAAGGTTTTCCGACCTTCGGGATTTTTTATTGGCAACCCCTGGCCGGGTTTAGTTGTTTACCGCGCCATGTCCGACGATATCCTGATCAGAATTCTTTTGTTGCCGCTGGCACTCCTTTACGGATTCAGCATTGCCCTGCGCAACCTTTTGTACCGCATTGGATTGTTGCGCAGCGTGCGCTTCGATCTGCCGGTCATTTCGGTGGGCAACCTCTCTGTGGGCGGCGCCGGCAAATCGCCGCACATCGAATACCTGCTGCGCTGGCTCGACCAGTACGTCAATGTGGCGGTGCTGAGCCGGGGATACGGCCGTAAAACCGAGGGCTATCGACAGGTCAGTATCATCGACACGGCCGAGGAAGCAGGCGACGAACCCCTGCAGTTCAAGCGAAAGTTCCCGACCCTGCCCATCAGTGTCAGCGAAAGCCGCGCCCTGGGCGTGCCCGAACTTGTCAAACGCAACCCCGATACCCAGTGCGTGCTGCTCGACGATGCCTTTCAGCACCTGGCTGTCACGCCGGGGTTGAATATCCTGCTGACGGAGTTCGACCGCCCGTTCACCCGCGACTGGCTGCTGCCTTCGGGCCGCCTGCGCGAATGGCGGGCCGGATTTCGCAGGGCCGACATCGTCGTGGTGACCAAATGCCCTCCCGACCTCAGCGCCAAACAACGCCAAGACCTCCTGCGGGAGATCGACGCCTACCCGCGCCAACGGGTCTATTTTTCCCGCTACCGCTACGCCGACCCTTACGACCTGCTTCGCCCCGACGTGCGGCGTACGCTCGACCGCCAGACGGACGTGCTGCTGCTCAGCGCCATCGCCAATACCGACTATCTGATGAAATACCTCGCCGGCGAGGTGCGATCCGTACAAACCCTCGAATTCGAAGATCACCACTATTATCAGGAAACCGACCTGCTGCAGTTGCAACGCCGTTTCGACGCTTTCGACAGCCAGCGCAAAATCATCCTGACCACCGAAAAAGACGCCATGCGCCTCGAACTGCACCAGGAATACCTCTGGAAAAATCAGCTCCCGCTGTTCGTGCTGCCGGTCGAAGTGCAGTTTTGCGACCAGGACGAGGCGGGTTTTCAGGCCGACGTCCGGAAATTTCTCATGGAATTCAAGGTGTAGGGTGACGATGATTGATAAAAAAAGGGTTGTTTTTGCTCGCACAGAGCGCAAAAACAACCCTTTTTTTATCAACCCCTTCGGCTGTCAACCCCTCCCAATCATTTCGAATCGTTGCGGGCGAGGGCGCCGGAGGCGAGGGTTTTGGGTTCGTGGCGTTCGTTCCAGTCGGTGGCAGGCGTCTGGCCGAGGTCGAGCGACTGGGTGCCGACCGACTCAAGGCCGGTGAGTTGGTTGCCAACGATGCTTTGGCCCGGTTCTTTGGCCCATTTTACCTGAAACTCCTGCACTTTGGCCTGGAGTTGTTCGTCGAGCACTGCGCTGACGAGGGTGGCGGGGTTGGCGCCGGCTACGAAGGTCGTGGCGATGTGATTGCCTTGTTTGTCGTACACGGCGAGGTAGAGGGCGCGGTATTGTTTGGCGGCGTTGCGCGGCAGGTTGTAGAGCACGGCATAACGGTCGGCCGTTTCGAAGCGGGCTACGGGTTGGGGGTGAGCCGGGATGCTGGTAGCGACAGCGCTGCGTTCGAGGTCGGGCAGGAAGTTGTATTGTTCGGCGGCCAGAAAGGGCGTAGCGGCCGGGCGAACGCCCTGTGCGCGCTGCTCAAGCGTAGCGCTCAAATCGGTCGTGCCGATGATGTAGGGCAACTCGGCCTTCGGAAATTGCTGGAGGAATTGCTGGAAGGCAGCCTGATCGGGGGTGGCGGCCTGAGCGGACAAAGAATCGGTGGTCAGGATGAAACTGGCAGCGGCCAGAAGTGCAAAGCGGATTACGGATTTCATATCGGTAAGTTTTGGTTGGATTTACGCCAAAACGGTGCCAATTGGATTTTCATTTTGCCAAAAATGTTAAAGTGATGGCGCCAGGAGGTTTATATTTTTATGGAACAACTTCTTAAAATATTGATAAACAGAGAATTGTGTAAAAATATTTTTTTGAAAAAAAATCATCATTTTCATCAAAAAAAATGCGCCCGAAGCCAAACGAACACATTCAAGCATGTGGAAGGCAGCCCCCGATCAGTTTTTCCAGATGATCAAACGGCGTGTTTTGGTCCGCAGATCGGAAGCATCCTGCTCTTCTCCGATCAGGAAACCGTAGGGTTTGAGGGGCAGCACGTGATCGCACACCACCTTGAATATGCCTGCCAGCGGAATGGCCAGCACCATGCCGGCAACACCCCATACCAGCCCGCCGAGCAATAATGCCAGCATCGACGCCAGCGGATTCAGGTTGACGCTTGATCCGACGACCTTGGGGGTGATGAAATTGTTTTCCAGAAACTGCACAAACAGGCACACCCCGAACGCCCCGACGGCATACATCGGCGAATCCTTGGTGACCAGGGCAATCACCACGGGCAACAGACTGCCGATCAGCACGCCTACATAAGGAATCACATTCAGCACGGCTGCCAGAAAACCCAGCAACAGGGCGTATTTGAGGTGCAGCAGTGTAAAACCGATGGTATTGAGCACCGTCAGGATCACAATGACGATGGCTACCCCCCTGACGTATTGTTGCGACACCACGCTGATCTTCCGGAACACCGCCAGCACCTTGTCGTGGCTGTCGGGGTTGAGCAGGTGCAGAAACTGCTTGAATTTCTCGCGGTACAACAACAGGAAAAACATACAAATCGGGATCAGCAGAAAGGTCGCCACGGCCGAGCCGGTAGCCGAAAAGATGGACAGGCTGTCGCTGGAAGCAGAATTCCAGAACGCTTCGGTTTTTTCTTCCAGCCAGTTGCGCTGATCGCCCCTGCTGATGTGGTATTCCTGTTCGATGTACTTGAAAGTGGCTCTTTTTTTGGCTTCGATCGCCGTTTGCATGGCCGGCATGTCGTCGACAAAAGAGAGCAACTGCCACCATAAAAAAGCAAAAAGCACCAGGCCCGACACGACGACCGTCAGCACGCTGAGCAGGCTGCTCAGCCAGTTGGGCAGGCAGCAGGTATTCAGTTTGTTGACCACCGGCAGCACGAGGAAAGCCAGCAGCATGGCGCCGACGAGCGGCACAAAAACAGATTTGCCGAATTGAAGGACAACCACGAGCAGGGCCGCCAGGCCGAGCAAATAAGTCGCGCGGACTACAAATGATTTTTGATCGAGATTCAAGCCAAACATGGTTGTGGCAATTAAGCGGGTGTGAAATTCAGGAGAAGGAAAAGGCGTCAAAAAGAACCGCCGAATGCACATGAATTTCGGCACCCGGCGGTCTTTTCGACAGTTGGACAAGGTCGTTTAGTTGTCAACCGCCTTCAGGTCATCGGCAATCTGGTCCAGTTTGTTGCCCAGACTGGTTTTGAAGTCGTTCCAGCCGTCTTTCATATCGTCGCCGATATGGTTCATTTCGGCTTTCAGTTCGTCGCGTTCTTTCACGAGTTTGCGGCGGCGCTCTTCCCAGCGGGCTTTTTCCTTGCTGGAGGCTTTTTCAATCTTGCGATCGAGATCGGCGATGGCCTGGTCGAGTTTTTCGCTTTGTTCACGCGCTTTGGCAGCCAGTTCGTCGCGTTCCTGACGGAGTGCGTCGCCAGCATTATCGGCGGCGTTGCCCATTTCCTTGGCGGCGTCTTTCATGTCCTGTTTGGCATTTTCCATAGCCTGCTGCTGGCCGGAGTTGGCTTTATTGTCGCAGGAGGTGAAGGCAGCCAGAAAGGCCAACAGGGCAATCGGAGCCACCCGGGCGAAGAGATTTTTCATTTTGCTGATTTAGTTTAAAAATGACTGATAGAATTGGTTGGTATTGTGTGGGCGAGGTTCAGACTGTCGTTTGTCGTTTTCGTCATGCTGCCACACGCTGATTTTTTAAAAAAAATATGCCGGCAACGAAGTGATGCCGGCATATTCCAATGTTGTAGAAAAATGTGGAATTGTGTGGAAGGAGTTTGTCTGATTTGTTTTCAACAAGCCCCTGCTCAGGCGCCTACCTGCTCAACGGCGGGCAGCCAGACGGTGAATGTCGTGCCTCTGCCCGGTTGGGAATCGAGTTCGATGCGGCCGCCGTGCGATTGCACGATGGAAAGCGTGGAGGCCAGCCCCAGTCCCAGGCCATTGGTTTTGCGGGAGAAGTAGGGTTCGAAAATTTGGTTTTTGGCCTCTTCGGGAATACCCGGGCCGTTGTCGCCGATCGAGATGCCGATCTCGTTTTTGGCGCTTCTGAGTTCCACGGTGATCTTTCCGTTTTCCTTGTCGATGGCTTCCACGCCGTTGATCAGAATGTTCAGGAGCGCTATGCCGAGTTTTTCGGCATCGGCATGCAGCAGGCGGTCGGCGTCGGCGTGCAGTTTTTTTTCGGTGCGGATTCCTTTCAGTGCAAGGCGGTCGGCGGCGCTGTCCAACAGCCGGTCAATCAGGTCGCCAAGGCGGATCGTCGAGGTGACGAGCTGACCCGGGTTGGCGGTCGTTTGCAACAAGGCGGTCAGTAACTGATTGATTCTATTGCTGTTGCGCGTGATAACTTCGGTGTAGTAATTTAGTTCCTCGTTGTCGTTTTCTTCCGACAACTGGCTAATGGCCAGGTCGATATTGTTGAGCGGGTTTCGGATTTCATGGCCCAGCATCCGCATGAAGCGTCCGGTGGCAGCCAGTTTTTCAGCGGCTAGGATCTGCTGCTCCATTTTTTTCCGGCGCGTGACGTCGTGCAGGATGCATTGGTAAAAAAAATTGTCGGGCTCAAAAGGCAAGCGCAGGCAGGTGCACACCAGGACGCAATCGAACACTTCTCCGCCGGCCGACACAATTTTGGCCTCGAACTCCCTGATGTTTTCGCCGAGCTGGATTTTTTGCAAAAACAGCTCGCTCTGGCGGGTTTCGTGAAAAAAATTGACCATTTTTCTGCCAATCAGGCCCTCGAGCCGGGAGGCCAGCAGGGTGAGCGTAGCGTGGTTGGCGTCCGTAAAACGGCCTTCGGCGTCGAGCAGGCACAAGGCGTCGAGCGAGTCGGCAAAAACGCAGCGGTACTTTTCCTCACTCTCCCGCAGGGCTTGCAGCACCTCCTTGCGGTCGATGGCATAACGGATGCAACGTTCCAGTTTTTTGGCATCCAGGTCGGCTTTTTCGAGGTAATCGGCCACACCCAGCCGGATGGCTGCGTGGTCCACTTCCTGGTTGAGTTTGCCGGTGAGCAAAATGATGGGGGTGCGGATGTTCATCTCGCGCGCCACTTCGAGCAGGTCGAGGCCGGTGCGTACGCCGAGCAGGTAATCGAAAAAGCAGATGTCGAAATTCTGCTCGCGCAACAGCGCCTGCGCCTGCTGAAAGCTGGCGGCCCAGGTGATGTCGAAGGCCTTCGAGCGAATGTCGTTGAGGTGCTCGCTGAGGATCAGGAAATCATCTTCATCGTCGTCGACGACGAGTATGTGGTGAACGCGTTGCATACTGTTCGCTGGATTTGTATGGCTGAGCATCCGATTACTGGTTGAGTGGCAACACAACGGTAAAAGTTGCGCCTTTTCCCTCCTCTCCTTCGGCGAAAATGGCTCCGTTGTGGTTTTCCACAATCTTTTTGCAAATCGCCAGCCCCACCCCCGAACCGGAATATTCCGAGAGGGCGTGCAGGCGCTGGAAAATCTGGAAAATGCGTTCGGCATTGTCCTGCTCGAAGCCGATCCCGTTGTCGGCAAAACGCAGGACGACGTATTCTGTCTGCAAAGGCAAGCCCGAACGGGTGGCAAACTCGCCCGATACGTCGATGAAAAAACGAATGTCGAGTTCGGTCGTGCGCTCGGCCGGCGTGAATTTGATGGCGTTTTCGACCAGGTTTTGGAACAATTGAAAAATCTGAAGCGGGATGGCCTCTATGCTCGGGAAGCCGTCGGGAACATCGACGTTCACCCTGGCGCGCTCCGATACGTTGTTTTCCCTGAACACCTGCAAAAGGGTGTCGAACAAATCCGTTGCCTCGAAAGCGCTGCCCTGACGGGTGGCCCGCGAATACGACAGGAGGTCGCCAAGCAGGCGTTCCATGTGCCTGGCCGCCTCGATCATGCGTTCGAGAAACATCTGGCCGTTGCCGGTGAGCTGCGCCTGATAACGGTCGGCGAGCAATTTGCCAAACGATTGAATCTTGCGCAGCGGCGCCTGCAAATCGTGCGAAGCCGTGTAGGCGAAGTCTTCGAGGTCCTTGTTGGAGCGGTCGAGTTTTTTGGCTACCGCCTCCATTTCGCGGATGGCGCGCTGGCTTTCCGTTACGTCTTTCAACAACAAAATTCCCACGTAGGAGGCTTCCGTTTCGCCGTCGCGGTGGTGCCGGCAGAGGCTGATATTGAAAAAACGGCCCTCTACTTCCTGCTGAAAATCAGAGCGGTCTTTGACAAAAACATCTTTCAGGTAGTTGTGAATAAAGCCGAACTGCCCTTCCGACACCAGGGTGTCGAATTTCGAGCCCACCAGATCGGTCTCCGGATTGATGCGGATAAACCTGGGTGTTCCTTCGGTAAAAAGTACGTTGAAGTCCTGGTCGAACAGGATGATCTCGTTGTCGGCCAGGGCGCTCGACAAGGTTTTGTAGAGGCCCAGCAAGCGGGCATCGGAAAAAGCGGCTTCTTTTTGCGCCGTCATGTCGGTGAGGCTGACGATCAGGCGCTTGCCGATCTCGCGGCTTTCGAGCAGCAGCCAGCGTTGCTCCTTTTGCTCAAAAAAAGAAATGTTGCCCTTGCCTGCAAGGAGCTCGGCAGCCGCGGCTTCGTTAAAAATGGCGTCGGGAGGCCGGGAGGTCAGTTCGTTCAAGGCAAGCAGGCGGGCTGCTGCCGGATTGTTCCAGACACAAACAGGCCCGCTTTTCATTTTTTCAAAAAGTAAAAAGCCGACCGGGCTGTGCTCGACGACGAGTAGCGGTTGGTCCATGGCAATCAGGTGATATTGTAAGCTTTTAACTTGTTGTACAGGGTTTTCCGGTCGATGCCCAGCAACTCGGCCGCCTTGCTTTTGTTGTAGCGGACTTGTTGTAGCGCCTGAATAATTCGCTGATATTCAGCCGCCTGCGCAGCCGATTTCAGATCGGTGTGTTCGGGGATGAATTGCAGCGCTGTCGGCGGCGGCGGCGTATGGAGCGTACCCGGCCGCTCGGTATGGGCCGGCGCCTGCTGAAATTCGACCGGCGCCGGCGCCCGCTCTGCCGCTTCTGGTTCGTCGATTCCGAGCCGGTCGAAAAAGGCGATTTCGAAAGGAAGCGACTGGATTTGCACCCAGGGGCCGTCGGTCAGCAGGGTGGCTCTTTTGATCATGTTTTTCAATTCACGCACGTTGCCGTACCAGGGGTACTGGAGCAAAACCTGTTCGACTTCGGGGCTAAATCCTTGTACAAAACGGCCCAGTTCGGCGGCTGTTTCCTGTAAAAAACGATTGGCAAACAGCATAATGTCGTCCTTGCGTGCGCGCAAAGGCGGCAGGTCGATGCTGAATTCGTTGAAACGGTGGTAAAGGTCTTCGCGGAATTTGCCTTTCCGGCAAGCGACCATGAGGCGCTCGTTGCTCGCTACGATGATGCGTACGTCAACGGGAATTTCTTTGGTTCCGCCGATGCGTTTCAGTTTGCGTTCCTGCACCACGCGCAGGAGCGAGACCTGTACGTCGTAGGGCAGGTTGGCAATTTCATCAAAAAACAGGGTGCCGCCATTGGCCATTTCGAAATGCCCCTGTTTGGCGCCGAGCGCGCCGGTAAAGGCGCCTTTTTCATGGCCGAACAATTCGCTGTTGGCCAGGTCTTTGGAAATAGCGCCGCAGTCCATCGAAATGAAAGGCTGGTTGCGGCGCGTGCTGCGCTCGTGAATGAGCCGGGCAACCGATTCCTTGCCGGCTCCGCTTTCGCCGTAAATGATCACGCTGAAATTGGTGGGCGCCACCAGATCGATCTGGCGATAGAGGTTTTGAGCGGCGAGGCTTTGCCCGACGACATACGCAGCCGGGTGCGTGCCCGGTTTTGCGGCCTGCGTGCTGCCCTTTTTGCGGGCTTCGGCAGCTGGTGCCGGTTCGTTGCGGGCGGGTTGTGCGGGTATTTCGGCAGCCAGGGCAGGGCGCCGTGCGGGTGCGTTGTCGAGGGCTTTGCGGATGCTCAGCAGGATTTCGTCGGGCAGGATGGGTTTGGCGATATAATCCAGCGCGCCGTGTTGTATGACGTTGACGGCGGTGCGAATGTCGGAGTAGCCCGTCATCACCAGAACGGGCAGGTGAGGGGCGCCTTCGAGGATGTTTTTGAGAATGTCGTACCCGTCCATGTCGCCCAGCCGGAAGTCGGTAATGACCAGGTCGGGGGCGTTTTGGCGTACGGATTCGATGCCGGTTGCGCCCGAATGCGCAACGATCACTTCGTATCCCTTTCGGGTCAGGAAGCGCTGGAGCAGGGCGCAGATATCGTTGTCGTCGTCGATGACCAGAATTTTTTCCATGTTAAGAACCTTGTCTGTCGCGGGCTGATGGAATGTTGAGCAAGTCGCGGTATTTCGCTACGGTACGCCGGGCAAGGATGTAGCCCTGGCTTTCAAGCTGATCGGCAATTTCCTGGTCGGTCAGGGGTCGGTCGGGGTTTTCCTGATCGATGAGGGCTTTGATGCGGTCGAGCAGTTCCTGGTTGGTTACCAGTTCGCCTGAGGTGGTGGCGAAGCCCTGATTGAACAGCGATTTCAAAGGCACCAGTCCGAAGTCGGTCAGCACATATTTGGTACTGGTGACGCGGGAAACGGTTGAAACGTCGAGGCCTGTTTTTTCGGCTATATTATTGAGAATAAGCGGTTTGAGTTGTTTTTTGTCGCCGGTGGCAAAATAATCGAATTGCCAGGCGACAAGGGCTTCGATTGTCCGCTGCATGGAATTTTCGCGCTGTTGCATCATATCGAGAAACCACCGGGCGGAGTCGAGTTTGGCCTTGAGGTAATGCCGGGCGGCCCGCTGGGTTTCGTTGCTGTTTTTTTGAACTTTCATGTTAACGAGTTGCCCGGCTACGTCCTTGTTGATCCGGAGCCTGAAGCGGTCGCTGTTGAGCAAACCGGCGATCAGTTCGCCTTTTTCATTTTTTTCCACGACAAATTCCGGCACGATGTTCTGGTTTTTATAGGCCGTGACGCCAAGGTTGCCGACGGGTTTCGGGTTGAGTTTTTGAATGAGCCGGCAAGCCGATTCAAATACTTCGCCGGAAATGGAGAGTTGTTCGCAAATGGCCGTTTTTCGCCGCTGGGCGAGGTCTTCGAGGTGGTTTTTCACGATCAGGCAGGCAGTCTGGATCGCGGGTGTGCGGCTGTTTTGCGATTCGAGTTGCAGCAGGAGACATTCGGCCAGGTCGCGGGCGCCTACGCCGACGGGGTCGAGTTGCTGGATGGTGTCGAGGAGGATTTGTTCCAGTTCTTCTTCGGTGACGAAGGAGTTGGTGGCGAAGGAAACATCGTCGCACACATCTTCCATCCCGCGGCGCAGGTAGCCGTCGTCGTCGAGGCTTTCGATCAGGTATTCGGCGAGCGTACGTTCGCGGGGAGTGAGGGGCAGGATGCTGATTTGTTGAAGCAGCCGGGCTCGGAAATCTTCCTGTTCCGTAAGGTTGGTGGCAAAAGGCGGCATTTCGGGAACATTGGTTTCCCGGGTTTCTTCATAATCGTCGTCGGGCAGGTAGGCGTCCAGGAGTTCGCCCCGCTCTTCGGCGTCCGGGCCTTCGGGGTGCTTGTCGGTTGGGGGGGCGTCCGGCTGCCAGTCCTCCGCGGTGGCGCTCAGGTCTGCATCGAGCGCCGGGTTGTCTTCCATTTCGTCGCGGATGCGTTGCTCCAGTTCGAGCGCATTCAGTTGAATGAAGTTCAGCAACTGGATTTGCTGGGCGGCAAGATGGAGCCGCTGGCTTTGCCGCTGCGATGTCTGGTGTCGGGCGTTTAACATCATGACAAAGATAATAAAAGAAGCGTGCCAGGGGTTTTGGGTCAAAAAGTGTGGATTTTTATCCACATTATTCCACAAATCTATTTTCAAACGGCTATGATATCTTGGTGCCGCCAAATCTGACCGCGATCGGCTTACACCATGAAAGTAACCTTGATCAGATTGTTCTCTCCCTTTATTCTGCCGCTGACCATGCTGATCGGCGTCGGCATATTTGGCGCTTATGTCAATACGCAGTTATACCGTTCGGTGCGTTCGCTGGAGCATATCAATGAAGTTTTTTACAGCGCGCAAAGCATCCTTTCTTACCTGAAAGATACGGAAACAGGGGTCAGAGGGTATTTGTACACCCGCGATACCGACTTTCTGACGCCCTATTATACGGGTCTGAAAAATCTGGGGCCGGCATTCGATACCCTCGAAAACCTGGTTCGCGACGAGCCGGAACAGGGTAAAAGGGTGCGCTCGCTGCGTTATCTGGCGGACAACCGCATCAGGTTGCTCGACTCCATCATCGTGCTCATCGGGCAGCCGGAAGACAGCGCGCGCCACCAGATTGTGCGCAACATGACCGTCGGGAAAATCTGGATGGACGAAGCGCGCAAAATGACGGCCGAGATTTGCGACAGCGAAAAAGCGCCCCAAACCCGGCTGGAAGCCCAAAAAAGCCTGCAAACCGTTCAGGGCAGAATTGTTGTCTGCGTCATAATCATCATAGGAGCCGTAATGTTTGCCTATGCCGTGGGCCGAATGATCAAAGAAGTGCGCAGGCGCGTGCACTATGAACGGCGGCTCGAACACACGGTGACCTTGCTGGAAGAAAACAACCGGGAAATGGAGTCCTTCAGTTTTGCACTGGCCCACAATCTGCAGGAGCCCCTGCGCAAAATGACGACCTTCATCGATTTGCTCAACAGCCGCTACGCCAACAACCTCGACCAGGAGGGGCTTCGCCTGACCGGAAAAATTCAGCAGTTTTCGATCGATTTGAGGCAAATGATCGAAGGCATGCTGGAGGTCGCCAATACTTCCCATTACAAAAACAGTGATTTCTCTTCGCGCATACCAGTCAGGCATGTGCTCGATAAAACGCAGGCCTTGCTGGCCGACCAAATCAGGGCGCGCCATGCAGTAATCACACTGGAAGAACCTCTGCCGGAAGTGCCGGGCAACCTGCAACAGCTGGTGCTGTTGTTCTCCCACCTGCTCGAAAACAGCCTGAAATTTGCCAAACCTGGCCAGGCGCCTCAAATCACCATCCGGTCGGCGCTGATCAGCGGCGACGATGTGCCGATGGCCCACTTTACCCAGCACCAATTGTCCTTTTGTCGTATCGAATTTTCAGACAATGGCTTGGGTATAGAAGAAGAATACAAGGCAAAAATCTTCGGCCTTTTTCAGAAAGTACACCAAAACAAAGGCGCAGGTATTGGGCTGGCCATTGCCAAAAAGGTTATGCTCAACCACCGCGGTTTTATCGATGTAAACAGTGTGGCAGGAGAAGGAACCACCTTCCTGCTATATTTCCCTTTGTAAAATATTTTGACGAGTTTTGCCGGCAAGCGCTTTAATCCCTAACCTTACCAGACACTTAATATCCTCCGAAATGAATAAAAAAACGAAGCCGCTTTTGATTCTGATGGCAGATGATGATGAAGACGATCGTTTCCTGACACAGACTGCCTTTGAAGAATGCAATCTCGAATGCAAACTGCTTTTTGCCAAAGACGGTACCGAGGTGCTGGAATTGCTCGACAATGAAAAAAACAAATCGGAAAGCGTCCGTGAATTGCCCAACCTGATCCTGCTGGACCTGAATATGCCGCGAAAAAACGGCTGGCAGGTGCTTAACGAACTGAAAAGTTCAGAATCGCTCAAACACATCCCTGTTCTCATCTTCACCACCTCCAAGTCGCCCGAACATGTCTTGATGTCTTACTCCCTGGGCGCCAATTCGTTTATTACCAAACCGTCTTCCTACAATACTATGCTGGAAGTGGTCCAGATGATCAACCGTTACTGGAACGAAGTCGCTACGCTTGCCTGAACAGGGCCCTTGCGCTGCGCCAAACGTCGTGCAACTCGTGCATCCAGTACTGCAGACGGGTCGCAGGCGCTTTGCCTTGCGTTTTCCGGTCGACCAGTTTCATTGCCTGATGGATCATCAAGGGAATGGCAATTTGTACGGCCAGGCTGACCCATTTGTTGCGCCCGAGCTTGCCGGGCAAAAAGGCTGCTCCCAGGCGCCCGGCTTCCAGCGCGAGCGGCTGGCCGGCAATTGCCGCCGTAGCGCCGCCCAGCATTTTGGTAACCGACTCGAGCGGTTGCAAACTTTCGCGAAGGGCAGCAATGTCTTGGCGAATGTTCTGTTTGTCCGAATGAAGCCTTTGCAGGATCTGCGCGCGTTCGGCTTCGAGTACATTGAGGTATTTCATGCTTGTTTTTCGTTGAATTCTCCTTCACGAAGTGTTTTGACGACATAATTGACCACCGCATCGCGGATGTAGCGGCGCGCAAGGGTGAAGGCGAGCAGAAGCAACAGCAAACTCGCTCCCGAGATGATAAAGTAACCGGCTGCGGGGTTGTTAAGCGCGTCGCCGATCAATTTTGCTGCACCCAGGCACCCGAAAAGCAGCGTGATAAAGCCAAAAAACGAGGCAATTACCCCGGCAACGATGCCGGACGCCACCCCTACGCCTTTGGCAGTCATGTCGAGCATGAACAGGTCGCGGCGCGAATCCAGATAGTCCACTATGTGGTTGGCCAGCAATTCAAGGCGGTTTTGCGGATTTTCTATGAGCTCCATGATGTCTTTTTATTGAAACGATAAAGAACAGGATAGAAAAGAGAAGCTGGCAGGCTCGATGGATACCTGCCAAACTTTCTTCGTCGGTGGTCAGATGTCGAGTTCGGTCGCCAGCTTGCCGGCCTTGGCTTTTCCTTCGCGGGCCAGTTGTCGTACGATGCGTTTGCCGTCGTCAATCGAGTCTTCGTACGAATCGGCGATTTCGTCGGCCACGTCTTCGGCTTCCGATTTGGTGCGTTTCCACCAGGATTTGCCTTTTTCCAGAATGTGGCGCACGAAGCTGTCGAGCTCGCTGGCCGCTACGCCAGCCTCAGAGGTCATTTTTCCCCGGGTTTCAAACCAGCTTTGTTTGCCTTCTTCCACGAGGCGGTTCATGGCGTCTTTGGAGCTTTTGGCCTTTTTGATGAGTATTTTACGGGTGTTTTTGCCCGATTCGGGGGCCAGGAGAATGCCGATGGCGGCGCCCACAATTGCGCCACCGAGAAAAGCGGTTACAACAGATTTCTGTGACATGATACTTGAAAATTAAAATTTATTAAAATAATAAAAATTATCTTTGGAAAATCGCCTGAAACTCAAAATATCCCGATTTTGCAAGGCTTTCCATGCTCCTGTCCTGAAAATCCTGTGCCTCGGGAGCCTGGCCGCTTTTTGTGGAAAACTGTTGCGGCCGATGCCCACGTTTACCCAATACCTCAGCGGCATGCCGGTTTATTATTTATATGATATAATTGTATAAAATAGCAAGGAAAAGCGCTGCCAGGCGCCACCTGATGATATTGATATACACAATGAAAAAATATCAAACACTTCTGATTATAGATGATGAGCAAGACATCTGTCTGTTGCTGGAGCGTATTCTGAAACGCCATTATCAGGTGGTCGCGTCGAGCCATCTGCTGGCCGACGGACTGGAAAAGGCCCACGCGTTGCGGCCCAGCCATATTTTATTGGACAACAACCTGCCCGACGGCTACGGCGTCGAGGCCATTCAGCGCCTCAAGGTGCTGGCTCCCGCCTCGCGGGTCGTCGTTATCAGTGCGGTTGATGTGGCTTCCGAAGCCACCAAAGCCGGGGCCGACGCCTTTGTCGACAAGCCGATCAATCTCGCCGCCATCAAACAGGCGCTTGATCTGAGTGCACACTAAATAAAGTTTGCTCGCTTTGGCCTCGGTACTGATATAAAATCATGCTTTATGGCCAGTACGCCCGGCGCATTCTTTCGAGTCATTTGCAGGTAGCGCGCAAAGAGGTAAAATATTACCTTTCGTCCCGTTCGCTACTGCATAATTGATGAAAAAAACCTGCGTCGCATTTCTTTTGCTGCTTTTCGCCAGCCGCCTTGCCTCGCAAACCGCGGCCAACGTCACCTTGCTCACCGTCAACGACGGGCTCTCGCAGGGATTGATTTTCGACTTCCTCCAAAGCAGGGACGGCTTCCTCTGGATAGCCACGAAGGACGGGCTGAACCGCTACGACGGCGCCCGCTTCGAGGTCTTTTCGCCCGACCCGTTCGACGCCTTTGCCATCGGGGAGAGCGAGGTTTTTCATCTGTTCGAAGACAGCCGGGGCTGGATATGGCTGGAATATCCTGATGGGCTGGATATACTCGACCCGGTAAGCCTGCGTTTTTTTCATGTGACGGTCGATGGCAAACCAATTCGCTTTCCGGGATGGAGGGATTTGGCAGAGACGCCCGATGGCGCGGTTTGGCTTAGCCTCCCCGACAGGATATGTAAATTCAGCCTGCAAAAGGACATGCTGCAAAAGGCGCTTGAAAAAGGTAACGCCTATCTTGAAATGCCTTGCAAAACGATTCCTATGCCTTCCACCTGGTCGGGCGAGCCCTTTAGAGTGAACGCCCCCCTTATTTTTACCCAGACTCAAAAACTGCTCATAGGAAGCAATCATGGGGTATGGAGCCTTGACCCCGGCAGTGAAAAAATAGCGCTGCTAGGATTACCAACAGTCGATGTTAGCATAATGCTTCAGGACCGGGAGGGGCGTATTTGGGCGCAGATCTGGGCCGATAAACCTGTAGGGCATGCCACAATTGTTTGGGACGAACAAGCAGGAATACGGCAAAGTCAAAGTATTTCGGGAGACAGAATTATTTGTAAGTCTGACCAGGCGGGTTTTTTGTGGATAAAGCAGGATAAAATCCTGAAAAAATTTCAGCCCGAAAAGTTTCTGAACAACGGCGCTGCCGATATTCAATGGCCTTTTGACCGTTTCCTTGAAAGCGAAGGCTTCAATATTAGCCAGGTTTTTATTGACCGAAGCGGCATGCTCTGGGCCGGCACCAACGGCTTCGGCGTGTTCAAAATCAATCTGCAAAATCCCACCTTCAAAAGTTATCTGCCCAAGACGACGCAACGCAGGATATACGAAGACACCCGGGGCAATTTGATCGCCCTGGCCGACATCCACGTACAATACAGCTCTTCCCGTTTCGACCGGAGCGAACCCAATCGTTCTTTTACCGCATATCGGTATCCTGATGCTTATGGACGGTACCTGGCCTTCGATGCAAACGGTAATTGCTGGACCTCGGACCCAACCGACGAACCGATCCTGTATTGCATCGATACCCGATCGAAAGAACGAAAGGCCTTTCCCTGGCGGGCGCTCGGTTTGTGTTTCGACAAAAACGGCGCATTGCTCGGCGCCGGCGAAGACGGATTGCATCAACTCGACCCGGCCAGCGGGCAAATCCGGATTTTCCCGTTCCGCGCACCCTTGCGGCAGCGCAGCGAGTTTTCGCATTTCTTCTGGCGAGACGCCGAAGATGTAATCTGGATATTCGGCTTTGACGGATTAGTCAAGGCGGTTCCCATGGATAGCGACTACCACTTTGAATATTACCTCAACAATCCCGCCGACCGCTCCTCCCTGTCCTCCAATACGGTGCTGAGCGTTGCCGACGACCCGCTCGAACCTAAGCGCTACCTCTGGGTGGGCACCAAGGGCGGCGGATTGAACCGCTTGGACAAAAAATCGGGCCGGTTCAAACAGTTTAAAACGGAACAGGGCCTGCCCGACAACGTGGTTTACGGGGTGTTGGCTGAAAACGCCAAACCTTTTATCTGGCTGAGCACCAACAAGGGACTGTGCCGCTTCGATGTACGCGCGGAAATGGCCAAAAATTTTACCGCCGCCGATGGCTTGCAGGACAATGAGTTCAACAGTTCGAGTTACCTGAAAATGCGGGACGGCACGATGATTTTCGGCGGCGTAAGGGGCCTGACGGTGTTCCATCCCGACAGTCTGCGGTTTAACGAACACATTCCGCAGACACGTATCGTAGGCTTGCAGGTAAATAATAAGCCGTTCGACATTTTAGGTCGATCGTCTGTTACGCTTTCATACGACCAAAACCTGCTCACCTTCAATTTTGCTGCCCTCGAATTCACCAATCCCGCCCAAAACCAGTACCGCTACCAACTGGTCCCCGTGGACAAGGACTGGGTATCGCTGGGCAACAAAAACAGCATTCAGTTTGCCAACCTGGCCCCCGGCACCTACACCTTCAAAGTAGATGGCAGCAACAACGACGGCGTCTGGAGCGGCCGACCCGCCGAGCTTCGTTTCACCATCCGTCCGCCGTGGTACGCTTCGTGGTGGGCGTATTTGATCTACCTCGCGCTGGCCGCCGGAGCCATTTGGTGGTATTATCAATACCTGCTGCGTCAACGGTTTTCCGATCAGGAAAAACAGCGGCTGCAGGAACTCGACGAGTTTAAAAGCCGCTTCTTTACCAATATCACGCACGAGTTCCGCACGCCCCTGACCGTGATGCTGGGCATGAGCGATCAATTGGCCAAGGACGAAAAAGACGAACCCAAACGCAACAAACTCGGCCTGATCAAACGCAGCGGCGAAAACCTGCTCAGGCTCGTCAATCAAATCCTGGATTTGGCCAAATTGGAGTCAAAAGCGCTTCAATTGAATTACATACAGGGCGATGTGCTGGCATTTATCCGGTATGTCGCCGAAAGCCTGCACTCTTTGGCCAATGCCCAAAACCTGATGCTCCGGGTGGAAAGCGATCGGGCCAGAATTGTGATGGATTACGATCCGGAGCGCTTGCTGCAAATCGTCCACAACCTGTTGTCCAACGCCGTCAAGTTTACGCCTTCGGGCGGGAAAGTTGTCCTTCGGGCCGACGTCAAAGACCAATGGCTGCATATTTCGGTTGCCGATTCGGGCGCGGGTATCCCGCCAGAAGAATTGCCGCATCTGTTCGAGCGGTTCTTTCAGGCCAAAAACCAGGAGCACGCCAAGGCCGGCGGCACAGGCATCGGGCTTTCGCTGACCCGCGAACTGGTCAGGGCCATGGGCGGCGAAATCTCGGTGGAAAGCACCGTGGGGGCAGGCTCCACGTTTTTCGTGAAATTGCCCATCACCAACAACAGCGTTTTCGAGGAAAGGCCCGTCGAAATATCAAAAATCCCGACCGCCAGCCGCCGCCCCGCGGCCAAGTCGCCGGCCGCCGACCCCGACCGGTGGAACATTCTGGTGATCGAAGACAATCCGGACGTGGTGGAATATCTCGATGCCTGCCTGAAAGACGCCTATAACCTCGACTTCGCCTACAACGGGCAGGCGGGTATAGAAAAAGCCCTCGAATCGGTGCCCGACCTGATTGTGAGCGACGTGATGATGCCGTTCAAAGACGGCTTCGAGGTGGTGGAAGATTTGAAAAACGACGAACGCACAAGCCATATCCCCATTATTCTGCTCACCGCCAAAGCCGACGTGCAAAGCCGGCTGGCCGGTCTGCGCAAAGGCGCCGACGCTTATCTCTCCAAGCCTTTTCACCAGGAAGAACTGCTGGTGACCGTGGAAAACCTGTTGGAAACCCGGCGAAAGTTGCAATTGAAATACCAGCAAAACATGCTGGCGCCCACGCCGACGGAAGCCACTCCGGCGAGCGACACGGAGGATGTTTTTTTGCAAAAAGTACGGGCCATCGTCGAGGCCAACTATCAACAGGAGGATTTCGGCCTGCCCCAGCTCTGCCAGAAAATCGGGATGAGTCGCTCGCAGTTGTTCCGCAAAATGAAAGCCCTGACTGACATCGCGCCTTCCGATCTGATCCGTACCCATCGGCTCAACAAAGCCAAAGCGTTGCTCGAAAGTGGCGCCGCCAACGTGGCGGAAGCGGCCTGGCAGGTCGGTTTTAAGGACCCTTCCTATTTTTCAAAATTGTATCAGGAAGAGTTTGGAGAAACGCCGAGCGCAACCCGCAAATAACTGAAAATCATGGTTTTGTCAAGCGGGTGATTTCGTTGCATGCAACGAAATTACCCGCTTTTTTTACCCCCTGGGGACGCAATTACCGTTTTTTGAAACAGGATTACCCGATGCCAGACAGCGATTGCCGACACTTTTGTCCCATCACTTTTTCACCCTCACCAACGAAACAGAAAATGAGCATCCAGTTCAATCTTGTCAAAAACGCAGGCGCATTGCTGAGTTGTCTTTTGTTCAGCATGCGTACGGGCAAAGCGCAAGCAGCGTTCACCGGCATTCATCAGTCCCACGAGCAGGAAGTCGCCAACCTGGCCATGACCAACCTTGCCGGCCAGCTTGGTCACAATGCGCTATTGCTTCTTATGGGGGCCATTGCACTGTTTGGCCTTGTTTTCATCTGCCATATTTCAAAGGCATGCCTGGATTTGAAGCCGAGGCAAAAAAGTACGGGCAAGCCATTTCTCCTGATTTTGGTTGTTGGGCTCGGGATGTGCTTTTTACTGGGTAGTTGCACCTTGGCACAACAGGCCCGGATCGAAGATTCTCGTGCCGCACAGGCTGCGGAAAACCGTATTTGCCCGATGAACCAACATATCGAAGATCCGTCTTCTACGGCTTACAGGCGCTACCCTCTCAACAGCTCTCCCAATTGGCATGGCCCCGTTTTTTGCAGGCGGTGCGGACAACGGATTTATCAAAACCGTTAGGTCATGCTCGTCTTCTTGTTTTCACGTCAATAGCATACCATATGAGATCAAATTTTTTGTTCGCCGGCGCGTTAGTTTTTCTCCGCGCATTCACCCTCAAAATTGTCGATAACTCAAATTTTTCAAACCTTATGAAACGTACTGCAATTTTCGCCATCTGCTTTTTCGCCCTGTTTTCCATCAATTTATCCGCCCAGCAAACCAACGTCTGGAAAGGCGGCGCACCGGGCCACGAAACCGACTGGCACTACTACAAAAACTGGAGCCTTGGCCAGACGCCCGATGTTTTTGATGCCGTCGTAATCCCCGATGTTTCGACGACAACGAACCGCTATCCGCAAGTGTCTTCCGGGCAAATCGAGATGCAAAGCCTCGAAATTCAATCAGGCGCCTCGTTAAGTTTGTCCCGTACTGCCCGTATCCTGACAGAAAATTTTGTCAGTAACGGCGCCTGCGAAGGCTGCGGAATTCGGGTAATTTTGGAAGGTAACGACAAGCCTGAGACGGCTTCGGCGAGCAATTGATTGCCTGTCTGTGCGAGGCTGTTCAGAATTCTGTGTCAGGCGAAAAAACAAGGAATTTTTCCTCCGACTTCATTCTGAACAGCCTCAGCACGTTTTATTCGTTGTATGGGTCCATTATCCCGCGTGGGTAATATGCTTTTTTATTCCAGAATTGCCCTGGGTTGACATAGCCGTCTATCTCGTTGCTGTAAATGGTGTCAATAGTCTCTGATTTTTTACTTTTTTTATAGAACAGACAAGAGCGGATTTTTGTCTTGAACCCTCCATGGTAAACAGGCGTTGCGAACTCCCAGAATTCATTGGGGGCAAGAAACAAGGTATGATAGCTGTTGCCACACCAACTATCTGGCAGGTACTCGATATCCCTCCATTCGCCGTTTTTATCCAGCGCCTGTATTTTCAGGTAAAGCCGGCTGTCCTGCGCGCTAAAATATAGGGTGTCGGCAGATGTGTTGGCTATAAATAATTTGACGGCTTCATATTTTTCGGCCCATTTACACTTCTGTTTCGTGTCAATGATAACTTGCAGTTTGTTTGGCGGAAATGAAGTGGCTGTATTGATGGCTTTTGAATGGTTTTCTGACCTTCCCCACCCTCCATACCCGGCAAGATCTTTTTGATAGCCTGACGATGCATAAAAATACCCTCTGTTCATGTAATCAATATTCAGGTGTTTTAAAGAAGACTTTTTCTGCTCCCTCCATATTGTTTTGCCGTTAGCATCTATATACCCGATCTGCCCGTCTTGCAAAATATAAATGAGGCCGTTTTTAAATCCGTTTATATCGATATCGTGAAACCGGGGCTTTATGATGGTATTGTTCTTTGTATTCCAGAAGCCATATCGAAATGAGTATTTTTCACTTTCAACACTAATATCTTCAACGAGAAGTAAAATGTTTCCCGCCTTAATTACATTGTCGCACCTGAAACCTTCGAATTTTTCGGGCCCGATTACAAATTTACCTGTTGTATCGATAGCGCCCCAGCCTTGTTTTGTCTTGACGAACGCTTTCCCGTCTTGAAATACAGGCATTGTTTGTTGCTCGTACAGGTTATCCAGAACTTCCTCAAAACTGTCTGGCGTTACGGTCTCGCCTTTTGTGTTTATCAAAAGCCATTTTCCGTTTTTATCCCTGGCGAAAGCCCTGTTGTATGAAAAAGGAGTGAGGTCTTTCCATGCGGTGTCTGACAGGATGATATCTCCGTTTGGATTAATCGCCCCCGAATAACCATTATTATTGATTGAAATAAAGTCATCGATTGTGTCGAAGCGTAATCTATAAAATTGGATAATCGCGATGTCCTGAAAGAAGCCCTCGTTTTCGGAATTGAAGCTCCATTTGTTTGGTGGGACAGTAAATTTGTATTTTCCTTTTATGTCAACTATTCCCTGCGGGGCGCCATAAAACTCATCTTCCCCTCTTTCAAGAATTAACTCGACATGCGCATAACCGTTTACAAAATTGCCGATGTCTTTGAATCTCCCGTACGCCACGATCCAATTACCAAGGGTATCTATCACCCCTGTCTCATAGGTTGCTTTTTCTGTCCTGTCGTCCGGGTATGGATTGTGATTCAAGCCGTGTACTATAAAAACGCCGTTTGAAAAATCTCCGATTTCTGAGAATACAGTATCTGCAATTAAGTCCCCTGATTGGTTTATCAGCCCGTACCTGCCTGTTTGTGTAATAGCAATTGCAAAAGTGTTGTTGTCAAATGCTGAAATGCTTTTATAGTTGTGTTGAAAAAGGATGTTTCCTTCCTTGTTTATAAAAAAAGGCTTCCCGTCAATAAAAACTTTTGCAACGCCATTTTGAAAAGGCAATCCAATGTCAAACCTGGGCGGAATAGCGAAACTTCCTTTTGGGTCGATATATCCATAGGTGCCTTTCAACCGAACAGCGGCAAGGCCTTCCGAAAACTGTCCTGCTGCAAAAAAACGCGGCTCAATAACTATGCGTCCTGTCTGATCAATATAACCATAAAGGCCGTCTTTGATAATCGGGTATCGATTTTCATTCCCCTGCCCAAAAACGTTTGAAGCGATGAGGGTCAGCATGAGGATTTTGGAAAACAATTTCATTTTTGTTGGCGACTAATGTTGGCGTGAACAGGCGACAGCAGTTTCAGTCCTGGCCGGGGCTGGTTTGGAGGCAAAAATGATCAGTATTTACCGAGCGGACATGGAAGCAAAAGCGTTTTCGGAATGGGAATTTCGTTTCCTTGCCTCAGTTGTCTTCTTCTTCGAAGTTGTCGTAGTACGTAAAGTCCTTTGTTATAAGTCCGTTTTCAATCGTGAAAATTGTGCAGATGGGCAATTCAAATTTAACTTTATCCGGCCCTGTCCCGGTCGATATGAACTCAACAATTACATGCTTGTTGCCAGATGGGTAAATTTGGATAACCTCATCGTGCAAGTCAGGAAATATTTTTGCCAATTCTGTGTATTTGTCTATTGTTTGTTGCCTTGTTTGCCTGACAATCCCTTGCCCCAACGACGGATCTTTAAAGTCGGCGCTTTCGGCGTACATATTCGCCATCTTCGCAAAGTCGTGATTGTTAAAATACTCAAAATACTGTTTTATCAGTTTTTCGTGTGCTGTCGAGTCTGTTGATGTTTGGTTTTGGTTGTTGCAGGATGCCAAAATTAGCGCTGGCAAAAAGATGGCGAATATTTTTCTCATGCTTTAACTGTTAGTGCTGTTATCAAATTTTATTGTTAGAATTATTGTGCCGTTTGCCTGAGTGCCGCGCTATCATTAACGTGGTAATACACAAATCTGGCATACCTGTTCCCAAAGATAACAAAAACCGCCAAATCTCTGCCATAACTTTCATGCTGTCCGAAGACAAGGCTTGCGCGGGTTTAAAACTTGGGCGTACGGGCAACCTGCCGCGTTCGGCTCACAGTTCGAGCCGATATTGTTCTGTATTGAAACCCGGCCCTTTTTCTATGCGCTTGCTATGCTTTGCCAGAAGTGGGTAACCTGATGATGTTCAAGACAAAAAAGGCCACCCCTGCGCGCCGCAGGAATGGCCGGATACAATCACGAAGGTGTTTAACTAACGGGTAAAGTAGTAGGTAGCGCCGACAACGAAGTCGAATGCATTGGTAAAGGTCTTGGTGGTCGTAGCGATACCGTTTGTTTCCACTGAATTTTTACTGATTCCGTAATTGTATTTCAACTGGGTCTCCAGCGCAAGGCAGTTGTTGGAGAAGATCGTGAAACCGGGGCCAATGCCCAGCGAGGTAATGTTATTGGTGATGTTCTGCTGGTTGCCATCGACAGTGATCTGGGTTTTAGAGCGTCCGAAGCCGCTCACGCCGCCGATAAAAAACGCCTGGTCGTCGCCAATCGGGATGTAATAACGCAGGTAAGGACCGAAAAGCAGGCGGCTGTCGTTGCTTTTGTCGGTGCCGCCCGAGCTGTTGGATTTGTCGTCGGAGCCGACCAGCAAATAGTCCATACCGAGGCCGGCGTTGAAGTTGTCGGCGAAAAAGTAGCCGATCGAGGGCGAAATATTTAATTGCAGTGAGGTGTTGCCGCCGGCGCCTGTGCTGGTGCCTTCGACTTTTACATCCGTGGTAGCGGTCGAAAAGCCGAGACGGGTGCCGAGCGAGAAGTTGCCGCGGTTGAGGCAGGGTACCTGGGCGCCGGCGACTGTGGCGAAAGTGGCTACGGCAAGGGCAGCGAGGGCAGTTTTGAATTTGAGAGAGGTTTGCATTGTTCTTTACAGTTTTGCTTGTTCAGAGTGGATTGTTCGTTTCATTTTGTGGGCGTGTTGTGCCGCACGATCTTACTGTAAAGAACTTTGTACCAGGCTGCTGATATCCATTGTTGTATTAAAATCGGGGAGTATGTTCCTCAGATTGGGAAACGGATTGTGTCAAGGGAGTCTGTTGCTTGGTCTGTGTAACAAATGGAAGCACGCCGATTTTGACACACAATAGAATAACAAGGCGCTTTATTGAATTTGTAAACGGAATAATGACGACATGCCGCTCGTCAGGCGGCCGGAGCGGTCAGCACGACCTCCATCCGGGCGCCATTTCCGGGTGTGGAATAAGCCTTGATCGCGCCGCCGTGCAGCGCTGCAATTTTGGCGCACATCGCCAGCCCGATACCTGTGCCTTCGTATTGCTTTTTATCATGGAGGCGTTTGAACATGGAGAAAATTTCGGCGGCGTATTCCTGCTCGAACCCTATTCCATTATCTGTCACCGTAACCTTGACATAGTGTATGCTGTCTTGTTTTAGGCCAAAATGCGTCAGTTCATCCGCCTGCACAGGACCGGCGCTTATGCGTATGCGGGGTTGAACGCCCGGCGCTACGAATTTCATGCTGTTGGCCAGCAGGTTGGAAAACAGCACGTTCAGTTGCCAGGCGACGCCCAGCACAGGGGGCAGGGGCTCGATCTCGATTTCGACCTGCTCTTCCGCGATGCGCAGTTCAAAGGCCTGCAAAATATGGTTGAACTCCTGGTTCAGGTCAACCGGCGTCAAATGTTCGGAGGAGTGGCTGATCTTTGAAAACTCCAGCAGGTCATTGATGAAGTTTCGCATGTTTTGAGCCGACGACATGATCTTTTCGAGGTGCGACAGATTGCGTTCGTCCAGGGCCTCTTTGCCGGTGTTGTAGAGCATGCTGGAAAAAACCTGGATTTTTCGCAAAGGCTCTTGCAAGTCGTGGGAAGTGATAAAAGCGAACTGTTCGAGTTCCTTGTTTTTCAACTCCAGTTGGCGGTTGGCCTGTATCAGTTCGGTCGTTCGTTCCGCAACTTTTCGCTCGAGTTCTTTTTCAAACCGTTTGCGCATGGTGATGTCTGAAAACACCACGGCGAAACCGTCGTTGAGTTTTACGGCGCGGGTTAGAAAAAAGTGATCGAGGTTGTCGGCCGTGTATTCAAATTCCTGCTGAAACACTTCTCCCTGTTCCGTCACCCTGACGTAGGCATCGAACAGGCCGGTATCCTTGTTGCCTGGCATTTCCTCCAGCAATTTTTTCCCTGTGAGGTAGCTGGCGGATCGGCCGACGATTTTTTCAGCCGCCGGATTGACGTGCAGCCATTTGAAATCAACGATTGCGCCGTCGGCGTCCCGTACCGATTCGAAGATCATGAAGCCGTCAGGGATATTCATCATGGTGCCTCGAAACAGGTTTTCGCTGTCGCGAAGGGCTTTTCCTGTCTGTTTTTCGCGGGTGATGTCGTACGAGACGCCGGTGAGTTTGAAGGGTTGGTGATTGGCGTCGTAGAAAAAACGCCCCGTCGAACGTATCCAGCGTTCTTCCCCGTCGTTTACCCGCCTGATCCGGTAATCGGCCAGGTACCGGGAGCCTTCGAGGCGGGCTTTTTCCACCTGGCGGAAGGCTTCCTGTACGTCGTCGGGGTGGATAGGGCGGTGCCAGTCTTCGTACATGAGGTTTTCATAGGCTTCGTATCCCCACATTTTTTTGTGAAGATCGGACCAGATCAGTTCGTTGGTCAGAAAATTGAGCGACCAGATGCCGACTTCGGCCGATTCCGTGGCTAATGCCAGCATTTCCTCGCTGTCGCGCAGCGCAGCTTCGTTGCGTTTATTGGCAGAAATATCGGTGCCGCAGGCAAAAAGGTACAACACCTTGCCCTTGTCATCGAGGACCGGTGTAAGAGTATAATCGACAGTTATAAAAACATGCTGACTGATCCGTGCCGCGATTTCGAATCGGGAGCCCTGGCCCTGGCGGGCCTGTGCTAGAGAGTTTTCTACGCGGCTCATGATTTCCGGCGAATAATTCCACCAAAAAGCGCTGCCGAAAGGTACGTTGAGCAGTTCCACGAGTGGTGCGTCGGTTATTTTGACAACATTTTCATTCAGGCGCAAGGTGATCCCCCCGGGTGAAAGGATGGCGGCAAAGATCGGCATGCCGTCGACCAGGCTTTTGATCAATGACCATGCGTAATCACCGGGCAAAGAGGGTTGAGTTGTCTCCATTACTATGGTAAGCGTATAAATATAGCCAGAAAACAGATGGTATAACACACAATCCTGCGGCGCCCGGAAGGCAGCCGCAGGATGTATCAATCAAAGTACAACTTATAAGGAGCGATTGGTTGCGGGAGGTCTTTCATAGGTAACTGTGATATGCGGATTGTCGCCCTGGAGGTCGAAGGGCATGGTCACCACAAGGCGTTGAGGCGACAAGGATTGTATGGACATGGCAGCTTGTATGTTTCCTTCACTGAGCGTGATGGTATTGGTATGGTCGATGGTCCAATGGTACTTGTCGATCGGTTTTTCGCCCAGATTACAGATCTGGTACCGGGTGAAAACCGCGCTGCCGTTGTTGAAAAAGCGCAATTCGTCATCGGTGCAGCAGTCTGGAAGTTCGCTAAAGACATCGCGGGTCATTTTGCCGTCGTAATTGGTGTCGCAGGGCTTGTCGGCGACGGCGCTCGTCATCACCCACGTGTCGCGGGTCAGTTGCAACAAGTCGATGGTGTTGCCGGTGGCGATGGTTTTGGCAGCCGCAGCGGCGGCAGCGACGGAGGTGGTTGGTGAATGCGCCCCGGCAGTCACGCAAGCGCCCGGGTGTTGCCAAAGCGCCATATTGAGTATGGCGATCAGGGCGCCGAATCCAATCAGGGAAATAAGAGTAGCACGCATGGCAGGGCGTATTGTATCGTGAGGAAGGGAGAAACAGGCGACCCGCGTCAGTGTTTCGGAAGTTCGGGCCGCCTGCCATACATACAGGTTATAATTTTTGGCCAACCTGCTATCAGCTGGAACGGCGCACCAGACCGATGAGGAACAGCAGGACGAGCGCCCCGATAACCGAGACGAAAATGGTGCCGAGCAGGCCGGCGTTTACGCCGACACCCATTTGGCGAAAGATCCAGCCGCCCAGAAAACTGCCGAGAATGCCGACGACGATGTTGCCGAGCAGGCCGAAGCCGTAGCCGTTGCGGATTTGACCGGCGAGCCAGCCGGAGATAGCGCCGATGGCGAGAATAATGATAAGTGTTGTGGCGTCCATGATAAAAATTGGTTGGTGTTGTTTTGAAATCGGATGTTGAACACCAGTCTTGTTACCAAAAGGATGCCGCTGCGCTTTTGTGTGGTTTTGACGTATTTCGGGGAAAATATTCCCCGTTTTGGGGAATTCGATAAGGCGCTTGTTATTTCAGATTGGAAAGGAGCCATTCCCTGTCGATCACGCTCGGCGTGGTTTTGATCTCCTCCACGAGTTTGTCGCGTTTGGGGCTCGACTTTTGCCAGCCGTATTTGATCACCTTGTCCAGTTTTTTGAGGAAATTGTAATAGCCCGCTTTGGTTTCAGCCGAGATTTTGGAGCGCCGAACCTTTTGTTCGAGGGCTTTCATGCGTGATTCGAGCAGCTCGCTGTCGGTCTCGTAATAAATTTTGATCAGCAACAGATCGGCCATGATGCTGAAGTTGGGGTTTTCGAAAGCGCGATAGGTCAGTTTGGCTTCGGCTTCAGCGTATTCTTTGGTGTGGAAATAGTATTCTGCCACATTGAGGCTGTGGGCCTCTACCGGATATTTGGTGCCGCAGATTCGTTCGGGAGGGTGGTCGTCCAGCAGTTTTTTGACCCAGGGGAATTTTTGCAGTTTTAAGCCAATATTGCATAAAACTCTAAGAGCATGTTGAGGAATTTAATTTGGCCAGTTTTCCAGGCGATTAAGGATTACCGAACAATTGGCTAAAAGGATCCAGGATTCCGAACTTTCTACGGTTTTCTCTCGATCCTTGTCTAGTCGGCGAAAGAAATTGAACCATGCAAAGGTTCGTTCGACCACCCAACGCCATCGGATGGGCACAAATCCCTGGACTGTTTCGGGGCGAGACGCATGCTCCACCACGGCCTCGGTATGCTGCTCGACCCACCTGAGAAATCGACCTTGGTAGGCACCGTCGACCAAGACCTTGCGCAAGCGGGCCCAGCGCCTTCGGCAGCGTTCCAGGACCGTACAGCCTTCAACGGCATCAGAAGAATTGGCTGCTCGAACAACTACGCCGATAACCAAACCCAGGGTGTCTACCACAACATGCCGTTTTCGGCCGTTGACCTTTTTGAAAGGGTCCAGACCCCGATGCCGGCTGACAAAGGGCACACTCTTAATGCTTTGACTATCAACGCAAACCAGACTCGGGTCTGCTTCTTTATCCGATAAATAGCGTTCCATCTGCCCTAAATACAGGTTCAGCATATCAATCGTTCCGTCCCGCGTCCAGCGCCGAAAGTAGTAATACACAATCGTCCATTTGGGGTATTCCTTTGGCAAATTCCGCCATTGGAGCCCCGTTCGGGCCACAAATAACATAGCATTGCTGATCGCTCGTAAATCATGTTTGCGCTTTCGTTTGCAATTCAACACAACCTTCATAACTTCCCATTGGGAATCAGTGAGCTCAGTAAATTGAGTGACCATAACCGAAGAATTAGACACTCAAAAGGTATGGACTGATTCCCTTTTTTACGCTCCTACGAAAAGCTCAACATGTTCTAAGGGCCATGGGGGTTAATTTGTCATCTATGTATAAATGCCCTCCAGTCAAATTTGTTTCATATGCTTCAAACATTGTGACCAAGTCTTCAATCTTCCCGCTTCTCACATACGTCCAGGTCAGAAATGCTCTATAATAAGCTAATATATCTCTGAATTTTTCAGAAGGGATTTTGGCGCCTTCGCTTATAATAGCATTTTTCAGGCTGTCTAATGTATTGTTATCCAGTTGTCCATTTAATATTGTAAATATTTTACTGTAAATATTTATTAATGGAATTTTTAAATAGTCTTCATTTTCAAAAATATCCAATATTGTATTAGTTAAAGTTTCGGAAGGCAAATAGGTTAATTGAGAGGTCCTCTGTCTATGTTTTAAAGCGCAGGCGTATTCCAGTTTTAAGATGGCAAAGAAGCTATCTAAATGTTGATGTACGTTTGTTAAGTTGGCATCATCTTCATGTGTGTTGAATGTGCCTTGGAAATTTGAAATCTCTTCTTCTATTCTGAATTGGTCGATGTAATATTTGGGGCCACGGAGAACTTCTGCTGCTTGTTGTTTCCTGGCCGAGGTAACAGTTTGCCAAAATCTTTCCTCTAACCCGTTTTTCCTGTAAAACTGAAGTAACGATACCAGGCTGCTGGGCGAGTCTATTTCTTTGTCTGCTTCTTGCTGATACAAAAAACGACGTACAATCCGAAATAGGTCGGAAGAGAGTGAATCCAGCAAGCTCTTTTCTTTGTCAAGAAATGTTTTTTGAGGAAATAATTTATAAAAGACAAATTCTTTGTTAAGTCCAGGGCTGTTTTCGTCTGCCCTGTTTTCCATAATCAGGTCGTAAAGCAACAACAGGTGAGATTGGTTGACGCCTTGGGTAAAGAAGGGGGACTGTAAAAAAAGGCGTAACTGCCGGTGTTCGGTAGGTGTTAAGCGCGTTAATATTTCGAGTAGTTTACGATGCAGCATGTTCTGCCAAAAATGGGCAATTAATCAAAGGTACCGTCTCCCGGAAAAAGCCGAAAAATCGTAGTGAAAATACCGGTCAAAAACGCGGAATCTTGTGCTTGGATTTCATCCAAAACCCCGAAAAGCCGGCAAATCAACACTAATTTTCCGAAACGATCATGAACAAGATTCAGTTGTTGCTCAGGGCGCTCCCGTTTTTTGCCCTGTGGCTGCTGGGCCTGCCGTCGATGGCCGCCCCGTCCTTTACAGAACCCGCTTCGCCCGTTGCGGTTGCCGAAGATTTTTGCGAATTGCCGCCGCCCGACACCGTCTGGATCGTGGGCGCCACCCAGAACAGTATCAAAATCGCCTGGAAACCCGTGCCGGGAACTTACAGTTACGAAGCTTCTGTCGTCAACCTCGACGGCGGTTCCGCCCCCCCGCCGCAGACCATCCTGGCGCCGAACACCGATGCCACGTTCACAGTGGCGCCGGGCAAATACAAATTTACCGTAAAGGCAACCTCCTGCCCCGGCGGAAGTTACGGGGAAGGAAGGACGGTGATCGGAAGTACCGCCATCATAATTGATGAGGTGGTTTTTCAATTCTGTACGCCCAACTCCAACCGTATGCCCGTGGATTTCACGGTTTGCGTACCCTACGGCTTCACTCCGGAAATGAAAGCGCCGGTTCGGGCCATCTCGATAGAAGGCATCACCGGCAGCAATCAAACCCCCTGGAAGGCAGATTTCCGGCTGATGATGCCCTGTCCGGGCGCTTTCGCCTTCGACCTGAACGAGGCTCAATCTTCCAATATCATTGTGACTGGCGGCCCGGTTGGCAACGGTTCTTATTATGACCTGAGCTTTTACACGGAGTCGAATAATGCCCTTATTTTCAAAATTACCAACCTGAGTTGGTGCACTTCCAACCCTGCCATCGTGTGCCCAAGCAACAACAATAATGGTTGCGGGCATGGTTACGGTTCCTGCATTGTGGACCTCATGCCCGCCCCCGGCGTGGTCATACAGACAGTGAAAGACAACAATATTGGAACCGACCAGGGCAAATGCCAGGGTACCGCCCCCGGCTTCGGCTGGTGCATCAACAACCCGGTGATGTATAAATCGACTTCCGAACCCGATCTCGATGACCTGCACACCTTTACTCCTTCGGAAAACCCTGCCGGACTGCTGCGCGTGGCGCCCAACCCATTCACTTTCGGGGCGACGATCACCTACGGCCTGACGGAAGATACGCCGCTGAACCTGGTCCTGTATGACGCCATGGGACGCCCGGTGAAAACCCTCGAACAATCCGATCTGACGCCAGCCGGCGTGCATCACCTCGATCTGGACGCCGATGCCTTGCCGCCGGGCATGTATTATCTGGTGCTGCAAACAGCTTCCGAACGGCGTATCAGCTCGCTGGTGAAATCTGAATAAGCCGCTCCGGCTTTTTCCGACTGATTATCTTATCACGCTTCCAGGCCCCGTGACCGCTCCAGGTCACGGGGCTTTTTTCTTTTTCGCTTTCCGGCAGAAGCCCCAAAAGCGTAGTGGTTTGGCCCGGCGCCATGCCCCCACCTTTGCATCAACGATTGCGCAATCTCGATAACCGATTTAACATGCCTTGCGGCACACTTAACCTTTCTTGTTCAACCTTCATTGCTATTCATCTTTTTTTTCACCACTAATTTTCCTAATTCAACATGCAACGTTTCTTCTTCCAGCGCCTGCTGCCGGTCGCTCTCCTCGCCGCCCTCTTTTCTCTCAATGCCTGCCAGAAAGATGTGGATATCACGTCGGAACTGACGCCCGATGGCACGGCCACCCAGCGCAACCAGGTATTCTACGGGGTATCGCAATTCAACGGCGCGCTGGTGCCCAGCCGTGTATTCGAGATCAATCAGGGTTCCGGACTTATCACCGCGGCTTTCGGCCCGACTGTAAACGGCACGGGCGCTGTAATTACCGACATCCGTGGCATTTGCTACCTGGGCTCGGGCATCAAGTACGCCATCATGACTGGCCCGAACAACGGCGCCGGCGTACCCAACAACGCCCTCATGACCCTCAACGTTTCCACGCAGGAAGCATTCTTCGTGTCGTCGAGCACGGTGGGTACGGTGTCTGACATCGATTACGATCCGCTGACCGGCAACATCTACGGCTTGCGCGGCAACGATCTGGTGATCATCGACGGCGCCAGCGGCCTCCAGACCTACAGCACGGTGGCCATCCAGGGCCTGCCCGCAGGGCATACCGCACGCGGCCTGACGATGATCGGCGATGTCAACCTGGGCACTCAGATCAATGTCGCTTCCACAGTCGGCGGTGTGGCCGGTTCCACACAAGTGCGCAAAGTTGACCCCAACACGGGCGTTAGCGGCTTTATCGCTACGCTGCTGCCCGGCAACCAGCTGAACGGCGGCAACTGCGGCCTTGGCTACCAACTCACGCCCAACTCCCAGCTGTTTGTCAACCGTACCAACGGCGGCGCAGGCTTTGGCCTCAACAACGCCGCATGGCCCGGCCAGGGCAACGTGCTGACCACCGTGTGGGGCGCAGCAGGTGTCAACTTCGACGACCTCTCCAGCGACGTAGGCCAATAAGAATTGATCGTTATTCGGATATTCCATCGCCCGCCGCAAGCTCCGCGTGCGGGCGATTTATCCGGGGCTGTCTCATCGCAACGCTAAAAATCCTGTTCCCTTTTAGTCATCACCAAAACATTCCTTTTCCACATGACACGTTCATTCTTCCTTCCGATCGCTTTAATGGGCCTCCTGGCTGCCTTGTTTACCCTCAACGCCTGCCAGAAAGACGTCGAACTTGCCGACCAGGCTACACCGACCACCACACACGCCACCCAACGCTACCAGGTATTCTACGGCGTCACCGTGGCGAGCCCGGGCAAACCCAGCCAACTGGTTGAAATCAACCAGGCTTCGGGTCTGGTAACGAACGTCCTGCCGATCCAGCTCGATCAGGGCGGCGGCAACTTCCTGCCGGTCAACGACGTACGCGGCATCTGCTACATGGGCAACGGCAAATACATCATTTCGACAGGCCCCGACCCGATCGACCTGTTGTCGAATGCCCTGATGGACCTGGATGTGAACACCGGCACGGCTTATTACCTGTCGTCCAGCACGGTAGGCACGGTTTCCGACATCGACTTTGATCCGCTCAGCGGCAATATTTACGGCTTGCGCGGCAACAATATCGTGACTATCAGCGGCGGCGGCTACAATGTTTATACACAAACGGGTATGCTGGGCCTGCCGGCCGGCTATACGGCCAAAGGCCTGACGATGATCGGCGATATTAATATTCCTTCTACCCAAGTAAATATTGCACTGACGCAAAACGGCAACTTCGGCACCACTTTCGTCTATAAAGTCAACCCGGCAACCGGCGTGACCGGCTTTATTGCCCAATTGCTGCCCAACAACGAGCTGCGCGGCGGCAACTGTTCGCTGAGCTATCAATTGCAGCCGGGCTCGGAAATGTACATCAACCGCAATACCACTACCGTATTCCCGGGCCTCGGCCTCAACCGCCTCGGCGGCTGGCCCAATCAGGGTGTCGTAAATACGGGCAACTACGGCGCCTCGGGCTTCAACTTTGAAGACCTTTCGAGCGACGTCGGCCTTTAATGGCTTAAAAATTCCTATTCAATACAGACGGCAAAGCCGTCCCGGTTCGCCGGGGCGGCTTTTTTTTATTAATAAATACCTATTTCAACACTATATTATTTTTATCCAGGTTGTATAACCAGGTCAAGGGCCGGGCGCTGTTGTATGCCAGTTTTTTGCCTCCCGGCAAATCAAAAGATCCTTGCTTTTTTCCAATACTGTGAAAAAGCAGATATGGCCCTTCGCCAAACACATAATCATCGGCCCGCGAATAAATATGACAACCGGCGCGTTCGAAAATGCTGCGCCAGACCGCTTTTCCATGTATGGGCACCGTCGAACAAACCACTGCCCCTGCCTGCGTTTGTTTCCAGGCCATGACCACCAGCGAATCGGGCCCGCTCCATCGGGCCAGCGCTTCGGCATCAGGATCGGCGATGCTGAAAAACGGCATTACTTTTTCGACGGTTTCTACTTCAAATGCCCCTGATCGCCATTTGAGCGGAGATGGCGTGTTGTCTTGTCGAATCAGCGCAAATCCGGTCAGGCTTTCTGCCAGGGATTGCCCATAGGCTGAGCCATCGGAATAACCGGCCAGGTAGTTCCAGACGACCGTGCGACCCGGGCTTTGCACTATCTCGCGCACGTAGCGGCGCTGCGCGGTATCGAGCGCCCAGGCGTTGGCGAAAACCACGGCGCGATAGGGCCGCAGGTCGAGGCGCGGCAGATCGAAAAAATACACCTGATCAACTATGGCGCCGGCCCGCATCAGGTCTTCCACCGCGGCATCCTGGCCGTTTTCGCATTGTCGTGTCCAGGTATTTTCAATCTGGTAATAGCTGTCGGCATCCCAAACTACCAGCACATCGGCAAGCGGCTGTTCCTGGGCAACTTGCCCGTAATTTTTTGAAAAAAAGGCCAGGGTACGACTGATCTCCTGGCGATACATCGGGCTGTCCCACCAGCCGGCATTACGGCGCGGGCCGAAATCGTAGAGCCACAATCCGGCGCCCTGCATCAATGGTTGCCACAGGCTGCGCTGCAGGACGGGTAAGTAGAGCGTGTCGCCCAGTGCCTGGGAGCGCACGAAATCCTGTTCCTTTTTGTTTTGAAGGTAGCCGTTGTCGATCTCGTCGAACCAGAGTTTGCCGTGCAAGCGGACCGATTGCACCAACCCCCTCTCGAGTCCCGAACCGCCGGCCTTTCGGCTTTCGGCAAAATAGCTGGTCGGGCCGGCGAAATAATCGATCCAGGGGCAGTCGAGCAGCCGTTGCGCTTCGAGGTGCCCGCCGACGGCATGGCGGCAGAGGCCAAAATGCAGGTAGTTGTAAAACACGCCGACGATCAGCGGTCGCGGCCAGTTTTGCTTCACCGTACGGCAAAACAGTTCGATGTCGTCGGCCACAACTGCTTGCTGGCAGCGGTAAAAATCGAGCAAAGGCCGTTCGCGGGAGGGGTCGCGCAGCACCTTATCCTGTTCGGCACAGCAGCGGCGCAGCGCGGTGTCGGGCACAAGGGCAGTGGCCAACGTGACGCCGGGCTCGTTCCAGGCCTGTTGCAATCCTGCATCATCGGCGTACTGGTCGCGCAGCCAGCGGCGAAAAGCTTCCTGCATGGGGGTACTGCAATCGGGCTCGTGCTTGATGAAGCCCCAGCTGTGCCACTCGCCATACACGCCGCCGGCGATGTGGATGCCGATGACGGCGCGGCCTTCGCGGGTGGGCGCCAGGCGGCGACAGAATTCGGCGGTTTTTTCCGCCGCTTCGCGCTGCCAGCGCACCGAGGCCAGGCTGGCGCGCCTCGAACGGTCGGGGTCGCCGTCTTCATGGTTGAACGGCAGGCCTTCCGGCAGATCATCCAGGGGACCGTCGGCAAACTGCACACATTCTTCCGGGTATCTGCGCACCCACCAGCGCGGGGCATTGACGTGCAGGCGTACTACGACGGCTGCTTCGGGACAGGCCTCCAGCACCCCGCCTATTTGCCGGCGAGCCAGTGCCAGATCGAGCCGCGCGGCGTTTTCATGCCAGAGGTCTTCGAGCCAAAGATCAACCTGAAACAGCCTGACGCCGGCGCCTGCCATTTGCCGCAGGTTGTGCGCGGGCAATTCTTCCCACGACCAGCGCCCGCCCGTGACATGGGTCAGGGCGTAGAAAAAAGGCAGTCGGGGCTGGTGATCTACCAACAAAACGGGGCGGCCGTTTACCGTTTGCACTTCGGCACTGCGGCTTTTTTGCCCGAAGCCGGCCAGGGGCAACAGGCAAATGACGAAGCATATCAGCGGCTTTTTCATGCCGAAATATGCAACTTTCACCAATCCTTTTGTGTGCCTGAAGATTGTGAAGAGGGCGTCAGCTCGCGGTATTGCCTGGCGCTGCGTTGTTCGTCGGGGCTGACGATGGTTTCCAGCAGGCGTTTGGCTTCGGCCGGAGGCATTCCGCCGGCGGGCACTTCCTTTTGGCGCGGAGTGGCCGCTTGATCGAGGTACTGCTGTCGGGGGGGCGGCGTGCGGGGCGGCGGAGGGGGGGGCGGCGGTTCTGGCGGGGGCGGTTGCTGCCGGTTGCAGCGCGCAATTTCAAGGTTGCGTTTGGCATCGGGCCGCGAAGGCGAGCGGCGCAAACTCTTTTGGTATGCTTCGAATGCTTCTGCAAACTTGCCTTGCTTCATCAGGGCGTTTCCGAGGTTGTACCAGGCATCCGATTGTGCCGAGGGCAGCGGGGCAGATTCGGCCGCCCGGCGCAGCAGCGCCTCGGCCTCGTCGTAATCGCCTGCCTGAAAAGCGGCAGTGCCGGCATTGTAATCTGCCAAGGGGCCAGCGGCTTTTTCATACGCTTCCCGTGCTTCGGAATAATTTTTCCGGTCGTACTGCCTGTCGCCGCGCAACAAATGCCCGTGGTTGTTTTGCCCTTCCAGCCCGGCCGTCAGGGTAAAAAATAGCAGCAGTAAAAAAGCGATATTTTTATAAAAAACGCTCATAGTCAGGCATTTGCATCAATTTTAGTTTTCCGTTTCCACCAAAGCAGCTGCTCCAGAATGAGGAGAATAACAGCTGGCAACAGCAACCACTGATACTGACTCACGTATTCGGTGGTGGTTTTGGCCGCAACGGTTTTTTGCTGGAGCCGGTCGAGTGCTGCCGCCAGTTCGCGTACGGAAGAGGGGGCGGATGCCGAAAAACTTTGTCCGCCGCCGGTTTGCGCCAGTTCGCGCAGAAGGGCGGGGTTGGCAGCCGTGCGCACTGTTTGGCCGGAAAAGTCGCGTTTGACTTCCCGCCCGCCCAGGGGAATAGGCACTCCTGCGCCTGTCCCGACGCCGACGGTATGAATTTCAAGGCCGTCGACATGTGCCTCGCGGGCCCGGCGGGTGGTTTCGCCGAGGTGATTTTCGCCATCTGAAACGATGACGAGTGCGCGGCCGGCTTCCTGCTCCGTCGTGCCGAACAGCCGCCCGGCCAGTTCGATAGCGGAAGCCAGGTTGGTGCCCTGTTCGGTGGTGAAATTGGGGTTGGCATTGCGCACGAAGGTCAAAACGGCCGAATGGTCGGACGACAAAGGCATCTGCGCGTAGGCATCGCCGGCAAAAAAGATCAGGCCGATCCGGTCGCCGTCGAGGGTTTGCACCAGTTTTTGAATAAAAGATTTGGCCACCTCGAGCCGGCTGGGTTTTTCATCGGCAGCCAGCATGCTTTGGGAGATGTCGAGCGCGATCATAATATCGGCGCTTTTTTTTGCAGAAGGCGTCACTTGTTCGGCCCGTTGCGGGTTGGCGATAGCCAGGGCAATCAGGGCCAGTGCTATACCGTACAGCACCACTTTAAGCGCGAAACGACGCGTGGAAAAACCCAACAGCAGTCGTTCGGCCAGCTGCGACGAACCCAGTTGGCGCAAGGTTCGGGTACGCCATTGCCAATACACATACAGCACGGCGCCGAACACGGGCACTACCCAGAGCAGGTTGAGAAGGGCTGGATTTTCGAAGCGCATCGGCGAATGAGTGAAGGGTTGGGCGGATAAATGTTTGCGACGTATGGATAAAATGGAGTCGATTGCTTACGTAATGACCCTCAACGGCCCCCAGCGCAGCAGCATTTCGAGCAGCAGCAGGCAAAGAGCAGCAGTGAGGAACCAGAAAAACAGGTCGACATCACGGCGGATCACGGTGGTGGTCAGCGGCGTTTTTTCAAGGCGGTCGATTTCCGCGTAAATGTCGCGCAGGTCGTCGGCGTTGCGGGCGCGGTAAAACCGTCCGCCACTGAGCCGGGCAATATCTTCCAGCAGCCGGGTGTCGAAGGTCATGGTTCGTGCGGCAAACGCGTAGGAGCCGTCAAAATTCTGCCGGATGGGCGACATCACCGTGCCATCGGAGCCAATGCCGACCGTGTACACCCTGACGCCCAGCGCGCGGGCAATTTCGGCCGCTTTGATCGGCCCGATCTCGCCGGCGTTGTTTTCGCTGTCGGTCAGCAGGATGACGACCTTGCTGGCCGACGGACTGTCTTTCAGGTGATTTACCGCCGTGGCGATGCCCATGCCGATAGCGGTGCCGTCTTCGAGCCGGCCTACCTGCAGGTTGTTGACAAAAGCCTGAAAGATGCGCCGGTCGTCGGTCAGGGGGCAGTGCATGAAAGCGCCGCCGGAGAAAACCACCAGCCCGAGGCGGTCGTAGGGACGGCGGCTGGCAAAATCATTGGCGATCTTTTTGGCCGTGCTCAGTCGGTCGGGCGCAAAGTCGCGCGTGAGCATACTGGGTGAAATGTCGAGGGCCAGGATGATGTCGATTGCTTCGGCCACAACCTTCTCTTCCTGCCAGGGGCTTTGCGGGCGGGCCATCGCCATGATTAACAGGGCGATGGCCGCCCAGCGGAGCGACTGCAGCCAGCGCCGGGCAAAAAGCACCCAGGTTTTGACGCCTTTCATGGCAGATTGCCGCGACACCTGCAGGGTAACATGCCGCACACGGGCTGCACGCCGGTACCAGATGATCAGCGGTGGCAGCGCGAGCAACAGCAAGAGCCAAAGTGGTTGTGCAAAGGTCACGGTTGTTGTACCTGGGTTTGTTGAATCAATTGACGGGCGTCGCGGAGACTTTTTTCGTGGTATTCAGGGGGCGGAGGCGTGCGGGCGTATTTGGTCAGGTCGGCTTGCTCGAGCAATTCGCGAAGCGATGTTTGCAGTTGCAGGGGGAAACCGGCGTTTTTCAGGGCGGGTAAAATTTCCCGGGTTGTCGATTCGAGCGCAGGCACCCGGTAGCGCTTTTCGAGGTACTCGCGAAGCAGCAAACTGAGCCGCACATAGTGGGTTTTCAACTCGCCTTTTTTCCACAGCTGCTCCCGCGCCAGCGCATCCAGCTGGGCAAGCGCCTGCTCATGTGCCGGGGTTTCGCGGGGCGGCGGGGCAGGAGCGGCTATCGGCACAATGACCGGCTTGCGCTTGCGCCGCCGCCGAATCTGCCAGAAAACGAGGCCGAGCAGCGCGCAGGCGCCCAGCGCCCAGGGCCAGTAATCGTACCAGAATACCTGCTCGCGCCGGATGTCGCGCACGGGCGCCATGCCGTTTACGTCGCGACTCACGGCTTTGGGTATCACCTGCCATTGCACACTGTTGGTTTCCAGTGTGTTACCAAGATGCAAACGCACGCGCAGCGGCGGCATTTGCACCACGAGGCTGTCGAAAGCCGTCAGCGTACATTTATACACCCACACCGACCCCGAACGTTGCCAGCCGCTGCGGGAAAGGATGTTTTCCGGAGGCACCAAGGAGTCCCATGCGCCGAAATCCACTCCTTCGGGCTGGGCCGGCGCACCCGATACCATGATCGACAACACGGCTGTATCGCCGGGTTCTATGCGCCGGGGCTCCAATGCAAGGGAGGCATTTTGGGCAATGCTGTACAGCGGTGACAGCAACAGAAAAAGCAATGCCAAGCGACTGCGGTTGCCGGGTGGAGTCGCAGAAAAGCAAGGGGCAACATAGCGGCCTCGGTTCTTCGATGCGTTGCCTGTTCCTTTACCCATGCGCTACAGTTTTTGAACGTTGGGCAAAAAACTGCAGCAAGGCCTGCACATAGGGCTGGTCGGTGCGCAAACTGAGGAAATTCGCTTTGGCGCGGTTGAACAAAGCCCTTGTATTGGCCAGGTGGGCATCGAACGTGTAGGCGTATTGCTGACGGAGGTGCAGGCTGGTCGTATCGACCCAAATCTGTTCGCCGGTTTCGGCATCGGCAACACGCAGCACGCCGACGTCAGGGAGGTGTCGCTCCAGGGTATCCCACACATGGATGCCGATGCAATCGTGGCGGCGGGAGAGGATGCGCAGGGCGTCTTCATAGTTTTGCGCCAAAAAATCGGACAACACAAAAACCACGCTGCGTTTTTTCAGCACATTATGAACAAACTGCAGGGCGGCCGTCATGTCGGTTCCGCGACTTTTAGGCTTGGCCGAAAGGATCTCCCGTACGATGCGCAGGATGTGTTGTTTGCCTTTTTTGGGTGGAATAAACAACTCGATCCGGTCGGAAAAAAGCATGACCCCCACCTTGTCGTTGTTGGCGATGGCTGAAAATGCCAGCACCGCGCACAATTCGCTGAGGTATTCTTCCTTGAACTGGGTGTGGCTGCCAAAGACCGCCGACCCGCTCACATCCACCAGCAACATCACCGTGTTTTCCCTTTCTTCTTCGAAAACTTTCACATAGGCATCACCCGTGCGGGCCGTCACGTTCCAGTCGATATTACGCACATCGTCGCCGGGCTGGTAAGTGCGTACCTCGCTGAACGACATGCCCCGCCCCCTGAACGCGCTGTGGTACCCCCCCGTAAACAGGTGGCTGCTCAGCCCGCGGGCCTTGATCTCTATTTTTCGGACCTTTTTTAGCAGTTCGCTCGGTTCCATATGAATGTGTGCAATTGGCGGTAAGGGTGGAGGACAGCATGGGGCAATGGCTGCAGACAATCGGGGCTGCTACGAATTGTAGAGCGAAGCTGCGCCCGTCAGGGAATAACGACTGCCCCCAGGATGCGGGCGACGATGTCTTCCTGGGAGAGGTTTTCGGCCTCCGCCTCGTAGGTCAGCCCGATGCGGTGGCGCAATACGTCGGGGCAAATGGCGCGCACATCGTCGGGGGTGACGAAGGCGCGATGGTTGAGAAACGCCATGGCGCGGGCAGAGCGTGCCAGCGCGAGAGTGGCACGCGGCGATGCGCCGTAGCTGATCATCGGCTTGATCTGTCCGAGGTTGAAGCGTTCGGGCGCCCGTGTGGCCAGCACGATATCGAGAATATATTGCTCCACTTTTTCGTCGAGGTAAATCTGGTTGACGGCCTCGCGGGCGCGCAGCAGCGTTTCGACGGACACGACCTTGTGCACCTCCGGCTCCTCGCCATTGAGGTAGCGGCGCAAAATGCCGCGCTCCTCGTCGGGGGAGGGGTAGTCGATTTTTACCTTAAGCAAAAAACGGTCAACCTGCGCTTCGGGCAAAGGATAGGTGCCCTCCTGCTCGATAGGGTTTTGGGTGGCGAGCACCAGGAAGGGTTCGTCGAGCCGGAAGGTTTCATTCCCGATGGTTACCTGACGTTCCTGCATGGCTTCCAGCAATGCGCTTTGCACCTTGGCTGGCGCGCGGTTGATCTCGTCGGCAAGCACGAAATTGGCAAAAATCGGCCCTTTACGGATGGTAAATTCCCCTTTTCCAGGATTGTAGATCTGGGTGCCGAGCACGTCGGCCGGCAATAAATCCGGGGTAAACTGAATGCGGCTGAATTGGGCATCGACTGCCTGGGCCAGGGTTTTGATGGCCAGGGTTTTGGCCAGCCCGGGCATGCCTTCGAGCAAAATGTGCCCTTTGGTCAACAGGCCGATGAGCAGGCGGTCGAGCATGTGTTGCTGCCCCACGATCACCTGTCCGGTAACCTGATATAATTTTTCAAGAAAGGCGCTGTCGTGTTTGATTTTACGGCTCAGCGCTTCGACTTCGGCGGGATTCGACATGGACTAAAAGTTGGTAATGCGTTTCAACAGTGCGCTAAGTAACGCTGGAAGTGCTGCTTTGGGGTGCGCGCGTCCTTATTTTTTTCAAACCGTCTTGTTTCTCCCGCATCAAAAGGGCGCGCCAGGGGCGAGCATCCTGCTTTCTTTGGAGGAAGCATGATCTTTTCCATGAGGATGGACCTCAGGGTTAAACATGGTTAATCTTCCAGGGCCCTGGAGGTTAATAATGGTTAAAAAATGCAGCGGAATCTTAAAGTTTGTTAGCGGTAAGTTTTTTTATAAAAGACTAATAATCAATATTTTGTAAAAAAAAATGATCCAGCTGTAACATGGTTATGCTAGCCTGCGTCTATTGCCATCCGCATGTATCACCCATTCATGCGATTTTACGGAAAGGGCTAATGCCCCCACCTTTGTGTTACGATTACAACAACTAAGCATTGAAAGCAATCTCCTGTGAAAATGAAAACTGTCCGCCTGTTCTTTTTGCTATGTTGGGCTCTGGCCCGCCTTACCCCTGAAACTACTGCGCAAACCTTCCATTGTTCTGCCGGTACCCCTGCTTTTGCTGTTTTGCCTGCCCGTGCTCCTGAAGGGGAGGCTGTGGAGCAGACGACGGCGCCCCTGCAAACTGCTACCCGGGTTTACATCCGACAAGTGCTCGACACGAGCCGTCAGACGACGGCTGCCTGGCGTGATTTTGTGGATGCCTGGTTGGCAAACAAGGAAAAAATGTGGATTTGGATGTTTCTGCTGTTGCTGTTATTGGCCCGCCTGTGAACGGGCTGATCAGTAGAAATCGTGCTGAGTGAAACAAGGAAGTTTGATTTTGTCTGAACCCCGGCGTTCCGTTTTGGAGCGACCGGGGTTTTTGTTGCGCCGTAGCGCCGACTGTAGCGCCGACCTCCAGGTCGGCGATATTCTGGGAAGAAGAGTACCGCGATTATCCTGAGTGCTTGGGACGGAATATTGCGCAAGTACCAATTTTGGCGTTGTTTGATAATCGCGGTACATTTCTGCGCTCAGACTCGCCGACCTGGAGGTTGGCGCAACAGTGCTACAACATGGCAGAACCGTTAAAAAATTTGCTTTCCCGCTCTTTGCTCGAATCTTTCGCGGCAGAGGTGAAAGCCGTTCATCCGTCGTTTCCGACACAGGATTTTATCAAAAACGTGTTTTCAGGCATTTGGGACGGGCTCGAATTAAAACAGCGCATCCGGCACATCAGCCATTCGCTGCGCAACAACCTTCCGGCTGAATACGCCGAAGCTTTGGCCGTGCTGGTCAAAACAACCCAAAACAAGATCGACCGCGAGGGCGAACAACTCAATTTCTGGTACAGCTTCCTGCCTGATTTTGTCGAAACCTACGGCGTGGAGCACCCCGACGAATCGCTGCCAGCGCTCGAGACCATCACCCGGCTGAGCAGCGCCGAATTTGCTATTCGGCCATTCTTGTTGCGCTACCCCGAAAGGCTGTACGCCCAAATGCTGGTGTGGAGCCGCCATCCCAGCCCGATGGTACGACGCCTGTCGAGCGAAGGTTTCCGGCCTCGTTTGCCCTGGGGCATGGGCGTGCCGGCGCTCAAACGCGACCCTGCGCCCATACTGCCTGTACTGGAAAACCTGCGCGATGACCCCGCCGAAACCGTCCGCCGTTCGGTGGCCAACAACCTCAACGACATCGCCAAAGACCACCCAGAACTCGTATTGGATATCGCACAACGCTGGTACGGCCAGTCGCCGCAAACCGACTGGGTCGTTCGCCACGCCTGCCGGGGCCTTTTGAAAAAAGGGCACCCCGCCGCCCTCGCGCATTTTGGCTTTGAGCAAGGTATCACAGGCGTGTCGGTCGACAGCCTGCAACTGACCGGCCCGGTCGCCATCGGCTCGGCGCTCGATTTTTCATTTGTGGTGAAAAACGACAACCCCGATACCGTTACCCTGCGAATAGAATACGGGATCGACTATCTGACAGGAACTGGAAAGGTATCATCCAAAGTGTTTAAAATCAAGGAGATGGTCATGTCGGCAGGCGCAAGCGAATCAATCGCCCGCCGGCAGCGGTTCACCGATTTTACCACCCGCAAACACTACCCCGGCCTGCATCGGCTCCGGATTTTGGTCAACGGCATGGCGCTGACGGAACAAACGTTTCAAGTCGTTTGATGTACCGCGCCGTAAAGCAATCGACGTTTAAACCCTATCAACCTTATCAACCTCCTGTTCAAGTCCTCTCAGCACGTAGTTTACATGATGAAAACCATCCTGCATTTCATCGCCACCCTCCTTTGCTATGCCGCCTGCGACCTGGCCTGGCTCAACCTGTTTGCCAAAAAATTCGTGCACGAACAGGTGGGCGAGCGCCTGGCCGAACGCCCCGATTGGGTGGCAGCCGTGGTTTTTTACCTGATTTTTACGGGCGGACTGCTCTGGTTTTGTGTCTGGCCAGCCCAGACCCTGGGCCGCGCACTGCTCAACGGCGCCTACTTCGGGCTGGTCGCCTACGGCACCTACGAACTGGTCAACAAAGCCCTGCTCGACCGCTGGCCCCTGCCCCTGGTCGTGGTGGACATGGCCTGGGGCCTGGCCGTAGGGGCGATGGTTTGCGCGGCGAGCTGGCTGATCGGGCGGCGTTTGAATGGCTTCTGAATACTTGCCCGCCCCGAACGCCGGTTGATTTATGTTTACGCCTCCCCCATCGATGTTTCTATTCGCAAAGGCGAACGGGTATGCAGTGCAGCGCCGGCGCTTCCCGATGTCAAAATTGCCGCACAGGATTTGTTTGCCCAAACAAAAAGCCTACTTTTGCGCCATGTTCAACCCGATCATTATTTCCGACATTATTATTATCAGTTGCGCGCCGCACACCTGATGGGTACATCTTGTTGGAAAACAGAAACCCCGGCCGGTGTGCGAACGCGGCCGGGGTTTCTGTTTGATCCAGACTCTTTACCACCCAATGCTCAAATCATTGCTCATCGTTTCGCTGTGCCTGGTCGGGTCGTTTGGCCTTGCCCAGTCGAAGCGTTTTGTCAGCGATGCAGGGGTGGAGCGTGAATACCTCCGTTCGTACGACAGCTTGCGCGCCGCCACCGGCTTTTACGATCCCGATTCGGAAGAGTGCAATGCCGATAACAGCATCTACCTGCCGGGGCGCGAGTTCATATTCGACTATTGCTACGTCAGGCAAGGCGTTCCCTGTAAAATCGACTGGATGGTGAGCGGAACCGGCCTGGTCGATACCGCCCACCAGCGCCCTTCGACCATCCGGCGCGTGAGTTATAAAATCCTGCCGGGCAATATGCTGGGCATGACCTACTATCAGAACATTTACTACAATGCCGAAGGCCCCGACAATTATTATGAAGCCTCCGGACTCATTGAAAATGAACGGAATGTATGGCTTCATCCGCCCCGCGCCACCATTTTTTGTGTCAATGAGATCAATCCTTTCCCTTACATAAAAACACCGCTGACGGTGGGTACCCGCTGGACCTGGGAGCTGGAAATCGGCGACCATTACAGCAGTTCGCTCTGGAAAAAATGGAACGACTCCATCGTCAACCATTACGAATACGCCATTACGGGCTTCGGGCCACTGGCTACTCCCCTGGGCACGCTCGACTGCTACGAGGTCAGCGCCCTGGCCAACAGCGAAATTGGCCAGACGGCCATGAAAGCCTGGTTCAATGCCGAGTACGGCTTTGTACGGCTCGATTTTACCAATGTTGACGGAAGTCAGTTCCTGATGGTTTTGACCGAAGTTAACTATCCATAGCACAGATTCAACAGCAGCATAAAAGATGTACCACGAGTCCAAACACCTCCATCTCCCCTCTATCGACGCTGAAATCCTCCAGTTTTGGGAGGATGAAAAGGTTTTTCAACGCTCCGTAGATCAACGCCCGGTCGAAAACTCTTTCGTGTTCTACGAAGGTCCGCCTTCCGCCAACGGCAAGCCGGGCATCCACCACGTTATGGCCCGGACGGTCAAGGACGTCTTTTGCCGCTACCACACCCTGCACGGCCGCCGCGTCGAACGCAAGGGCGGCTGGGATACGCACGGCCTGCCCATCGAACTTCAGGTGGAAAAAGAACTGGGCATCACCAAGGAAGACATCGGTAAAAAAATCACCGTGGACGAGTACAACCAGGCCTGCCGCGCCACCGTGATGCGTTACAAAGACCTCTGGGACGAGATCACACGCAAAATGGGCTACTGGGTCGATCTCGACAACCCCTACATCACCTTCCACAACGAATACATCGAGTCGGTCTGGCACCTGCTGAAAATGCTGTACGACAAACGCACGCCGGCCGGCGACTCGTACCTCTACAAAGGCTTCACCATCCAGCCGTTCAGCCCTGCGGCCGGCACCGGCCTCTCCACTCACGAACTGAACATGCCCGGCACGTACAAGGAAGTGACCGACTTCTCCATCGTGGCCATGTTCAAAGTACGCCGCAACGACAACGCCGCCTTCCTGTTCGACTCCGCCGACGAAGACGTCCGCATCCTGGCCTGGACGACCACGCCCTGGACGCTGCCGAGCAACGTGGCGCTTACCGTCGGGCCTGATATTCAATATGTTAAGGTTAAAACCTACAACCCTTACACCGGCGCGCCGGTCAGCGTGGTGTTGGCCAAAGACCGCCTAACCGCTTATTTCCCGGCCGAGCATGCCGAACTCCCCTACGAGGGTTACGAGTTCAAACCCAACGATAAAAAAGTGCCGTACCGCGTTGGCAATGCGACGTTTGCCGGCAAACAACTCGTCGGCCTGCGCTTCGAACAACTGTTGCCCTACGTTACTTCTCCCGAACTCGAAGCTGACGGCTTCCGCGTCATTTCGGGCGCCTGGGTGACGACCGAAGACGGCACCGGCGTAGTACACACCGCACCCTATTTCGGCGCCGACGACTTCCGGGCCTGCCGCGAAAACGGCGTGCCCATGATCGGGGTAAAAGACGACAAGGGCGTCATTCAGCCCTTGGTGGACCGCCAGGGCCGTTTCGTGCCCGAAGTGACCGACTTTGCCGGCCGCTACGTCAAGGCGGAATATTATTCCAAAGACGTACAGGAAGACAAGGAATTCAAACCCACCGACCTGCTCATCGCGCTCAAACTCAAAGACGAAGGCAAAGCCTTCCGTATTGAAAAATACAAACACCCTTATCCGCACTGCTGGCGCACCGACAAACCAGTGCTGTACTATCCGCTCGATTCCTGGTTTGTGCGCGCCTCGGCAGCCAAGGAACGAATGGCCGAACTGAACCGCAGCATCAACTGGAAACCGGCCAGCACCGGCACGGGCCGCTTCGGGCAGTGGCTCGACAACCTCCAGGACTGGAACCTCTCGCGCTCGCGTTACTGGGGTATTCCGCTGCCGATCTGGAGGACGGAAGACGGGGAGGAGGAACTGTGTATCGGTTCGGTTGGAGCGCTTTCGGAGGCGGTTGACAAAGCCAATGCACAACTCGGCCTGTCACAGTCTGTGCCGACCGACCTCCACCGCCCCTACATCGACGATGTCGTACTCGTATCGCCGGGCGGCCGACCCATGCGCCGCGAAACCGACCTGATCGACGTGTGGTTCGACTCGGGCTCCATGCCCTACGCCCAGTGGCACTATCCTTTTGAAAATCAGGAGGTTTTTAAAAATAACTTCCCCGCCGACTTTATCGCCGAGGGCGTCGACCAAACCCGGGGCTGGTTCTACACCCTGCACGCCATCGCGACCATGTGCTACGACTCCGTAGCATTCAAAAACGTGGTGTCGAACGGCCTCGTGCTCGACAAGGAGGGCAACAAAATGTCGAAGTCGAAAGGCAACGTGGTCGATCCGTTCGATACCATTGCCGAGTTCGGCGCCGACGCCACCCGCTGGTACATGATGAGCAACGCCGCTCCCTGGGAAAACCTCAAATTCGACACGGCGGGCATTGTGGAAACGCGCAACAAGTTCTTCGGGACGCTTTTTAACACCTACAACTTCTTTGCCCTGTACGCCAACCTCGACGGCTTCAGGATGGACGAGCAGAAGGTGCTGCCCTATGCCCAACGCACCGAACTCGACCGCTGGATCATCTCCAAACTCTACTCGCTGGTGGCCGAAGTACGCTCCGCTATGGACGATTACGAGCCGACCAAAGCCTGCCGGGCCATGGAAACTTTCGTGGACGAGCACCTCAGCAACTGGTATGTACGCCTGAGTCGGAGGCGGTTCTGGCGCGGCGAAATGAACGAAGACAAGGAAGCCGCCTACCAAACCCTTTTCGAATGCCTGCAGGTTGTCGGGCAGCTCGCCGCTCCGGTCGCGCCGTTCTTCACCGACTGGCTGTACCGCAACCTGACGGCGCCGATCAAAGCCGCGGCAAAAGCGAACAATACCCCCCTGCGCCACGATTCGGTACACCTCACCGACCTCATCCAGCCCGACCCCTCCAAAGTGGATGCAGACCTGGAAAAACGCATGGACTACGCCCAGCGCATTTGCTCGCTGGCACTCAGCATCCGGAAAAAGGAAAAACTGCGTGTGCGCCTGCCCTTGCAAAAAATCCTGCTGCCCGTGCTCGATGAAGCGTTCATCGCCGAAGTGGACGGCGTCAAAGACCTGATTCTCAGCGAAATCAACGTCAAGGAACTGGAATATGTCACCGATGCTTCCGGCTTGCTGAAAAAACGCGCCAAGGCCAATTTCAAAACCCTGGGCGGCAAACTCGGCCAGAACATGAAAGCTGCCGCCGACCTGATCGCCGCATTTAGCAACGACGACATCAATACGCTCGAACGCAACGGACAACTCGATCTGAACGTCAACGGAACCACCTACGCCATCACCCCCGAAGACCTGGTGATCAGTACCGAAGACCTGCCCGGATGGGCCGTGGCGACCGACGGTGAAGTCACCGTGGCGCTCGACGTTACGGTCACGGACAAACTGATGGCCGAGGGCGTCGCCCGCGATCTGGTAAACCGCATCCAGAACCTCCGAAAGGACAAAAACTTCAACGTCACCGACCGCGTCGACGTCAAAGTGGAGCGCCACCCCGCCGTGGTAGCCGCCGTGGAAAATTTCGGCGATTACATCCGGGGTGAAGTGCTGGCTACCTCGCTGGTATTGTCCGACAACGGCGCCTGGGAACGGGTCGAATTGAACGACGAAGTGGCAGTAGGGGTGGAAGTGAGTTTGAATTAAAATTAAGCAGTTTAAGACGATAGCGGGGATTTTCCTGAACAGGGGGGATCCCCCAGGGCAAACGCATTAAAATAGAAATTACCAAGGTATCGGATACCATTTGCCCTGAACCCGATGGACTGTCTCTATCCCGATCAGCCGCATCGTGGCATAAGGTATGTTTACCGATGTTGCGTCCCTCCGGGACGGGGCCTCGCACACACGTTCTTTTTGCTACCGGGGTTGCATCCCTACGGGATGAAAAGCGCCTCTGCAATAAAAAAATGGTGTGCAGCATGGCATTCAAGCCCCGTCATGTCAGGCATGCAACGTCGCTGGCAAAAATGCCCCATTGGCCCTCCGCCCCATAGGGGCGCAACATCGGTAGCAAAAGCGCCCCACCGGCCTCCGCCCCATAGGGGCGCAACGTCGGTAGCAAAAGCGACCCACCGGCCTCCGCCCCATAGGGGCGCAACGTCGGTAGCAAAAGCGACCCACCGGCCTCTGCCCCATAGGGGCGCAACATCGGTAGCAAAAGCGACCCACCGGCCTCCGCCCCATAGGGGCGCAACGTCGGTATCATGACCGCGGTACATCATCAGGCGAAGGTTCGCGGGATTGGATACCCTGGCCGAACCGCGCAAATCCGCGTCATCCGTGTCATCAGCGTTGCGATCCATTCACCGTGATCCTTGTTCATACCTCGTGTTTCCTCGTTTCTTTTTTCGAGGATTTCGGAAGTGTGGATAGCCACGCGGATGACACGGATGACCCGGATTGGCGCGGATTTTAAAAAGGGTTGTTCCTTATTCCATAAGATAAATGGCCAACAGGGCTTTGCCGACCTCTTCCCCTATTTTCCTTTCCCAAGCCGATGAAGATTTTAATGCGTCTGCCCTGGGGGGGATCCCCACTATCTTTTAATGCCTGAAAAAATTCCTCCCTCGCTTAACAAAGGCTGGTCAACTGAGCGCAATTTCCACTAATTTTGTCTTTATGATAACAGCAGGTCAAATTGATGAAATTGTCAAAATTCTGGCGGAACAATGCCATCCGGAGAAAATTATCCTGTTTGGTTCGCATGCCAGGGGGGGAGCTCGCGAAGACAGTGATCTTGATTTGGCTATAGTAAAATCTTCTGATTTGCCGCCTCACAAGCGTTCCCAAGAATTCAGGAAAGCCTTGAGATCCGGTGGGCGCAGATGGTATTTTGGTATGGATATTTTGGTCTTTACCCCGGAAGAAATAAGAGAACTGGAAAAGAATCCCGCCTCGCTGGTTTACGAAATCATGAAAAACGGTAAAACGCTTTATGCATCCTGATAACCCGTTTTCATGGATTGAAAAAGGTGATCGAGACCTTTTGCTTGCTCAGGATGCATTGCCAAATCTAGCTTCCTATCCTGATTTGGTATGCTATCACTGCCAGCACAAGCTGCCGAAAAATACCTCAAGGCTTTATTGGTATACCACGGCTTGGTCGTCAGGAAGACCCATGATTTGGAGGAGTTAATTGATTTTCTCACCCCCTTTGAATCTTCCATAAATGCCGAGCACTACAATAATGCCCTAAAAATCAATGACTACAGTATTTTAATGCGCTACCCGGGTCTCTCGGTTGATCCATCGGAGGCTGATGTGTTGGAAGCCATTGATTGTGCCAGATTTTTTAGAAAATTTGCTGTCGGTCGTCTGAATATTTGAGGGTCGATTACCCCACCTTCCCCAACACCTCCACCAGATACCCCCAGAACTTCTGCACCGAGCTGATCTGCACGCACTCGTCGGGGGAGTGGGCGCCCCGGATATTGGGGCCGAAGGAGATCATTTCCATATCGGGGTAATGCGCGCCGATGATGCCGCATTCGAGGCCGGCGTGGCAGGCATTGACGTGGGGGGCGTCGCCAAACCGTTTTTCATACACCGTGCGCATCAGTTGCACGATCGAAGCCTCAGGTTTGGGCGTCCAGCCCGGGTAACCGCCGGCTGCCTGTACCACGGCGCCGGCCAGTTCGAAAGCGGACTGGATGGCGCGGGCCAGGTCGTATTTTTCCGAATCTACCGAGCTGCGGGTAAGGCAAAGCGCCGTCCATTGGCCGTCCTTGACGAGCACGCGGGCCAGGTTGTTGGAGCTTTGCACCAGGTCGGCGATATCGGGGCTCATGCGGTGGATGCCGTTGGGGCAGGCGTATATGGCGCGCAGCAACTGACTTTGAAACGATGCCGGCAGTACCGTTGCCGGGCGCTCGATACCTTCCAGGCTGATTTCCAGATTGGGGTCGGTGCTCGCGTATTCGGCTTCCAGGGCTGCTGCTTCATTTTCCATAAATTTTTGAAAATCAATGGCATGAGCGGCGGGAACTGCCACTTCGGCAAATGACTCTCGGGGGATGGCGTTGCGCAAACCACCCCCGTCGATGGTCCCCACACGCAGGCCGAATTGTTCGGCGGCCTGGGCCAGCAGGCGGTTCATGATCTTGTTGGCGTTGCCGCGGCCAAGGTGGATATCCATGCCGGAGTGCCCGCCGGTGAGGCCCCGCACGCTGAGGCGGAAGCCCTGGCAGTCGGCCGGTACGGGCTCGGCGGCATAAGCGCCGGTTGCCGTCACATCGACGCCGCCGGCGCAGCCGATGGTGAGTTCGCGGTCGTCTTCGGTGTCGAGATTGAGCAGGTAACGGCCGTGCAGGAAGCCCGGTTGCAGCGAAAGCGCGCCAGTCATGCCCGTTTCCTCGTCGATGGTAAACAGGGCTTCGAGCGGCGGGTGGGCAACCTCGTTGCCGGCCAGCAGGGTCATGATCGAGGCGACGCCGATGCCGTTGTCGGCGCCCAGGGTAGTGCCGCGGGCACGCACCCAGTCGCCGTCAACGTACATGTCGATACCTTCCTTGTCAAAATCAAACCCCGAATCGGCATTTTTCTGGTGCACCATGTCGAGGTGACTTTGCAGCACCACGACCGGGCGGTTTTCCATGCCCGGCGAGGCGGGTTTGCGGATCAACACATTGCCCGCGGCATCCACCCGGGTGTCGAGTCCCAGGCTTTCGCCGAAATGCCGGATAAACTCCACCACCCTTTCTTCCTTCTTGGAAGGGCGCGGTACGGCGTTGAGATCGGCGAAATGGTTCCAGAGGGCTTGGGGGGCGAGTTGGCGGACGGCGTCGGACATATTTATGAGGGTTTGAGGATGCGAGGATGGAGGATTTGAGGATGCGATTGCGGGCAAATGTAAAGGCAGGCGCGGCTATTTTTTACCTTACAATTACTTAAAACAGCAAACCCCGAAGCTTTGCTACCTTTGCTTATTGTTTCGGCCAAAAATCCGATATTTGGGTATGTCCAATTCCCGCATCAGCATCGTCATTCCGACCAAAAACGAAGCCAGCTACCTCGACCGCACCCTCTCTCAGTTCGAAGGCGTGCTCGAACAATTCGACCTCGAAATCATCGTCTCCGACGCCAACAGCACCGACCACACAGCCGACATCGTTCGGCAATACCGGGAGAAATGGGGCGAACGCATCCAACTGGTGCAAAAACCCGGCAAACAAAACATTGCCATCGGCCGCAACCTGGGCGCCGAACAGGCTACGGGCGACATCCTCTTTCACATGGATGCCGATGTGCGGATACCCAACATGGCGCGTTTTTTTGAAAAAATCCGCAAAAAATTTAAAAACCCGCGCATCGTGGCCCTCACCGTGCCGCTTTGGATTTACCCCGAAGAATCGGGCTTTGCCGACAAATTGTACCATGTGCTGATGAACTTTGTCATCCGCCTTTCTTTCACCTTCAATGTGTTTTTGGCAAAGGGCGAATGCCAGCTGGTGCGCCGCTCTTCTTTCCATCAGATCGACGGGTACAATGAAAAACTGATCGCCGGCGAAGACTGCAACCTGTTTTACCGCCTGCACAAAATCGGCAAAATCGCTTACCTGCCCCGACTTTGCGTGTACCACTCGCCGCGCCGCTTTCGCGCCTACGGCTACGTCCGCATTACGTTGATCTACTTCCGCGAGGGGCTTTCCATGCTGTTCCGCCGCAAATCGTACGTGTCGGAATGGAAGCCCATCCGTTGAGCCTTTGCCGTATCCTGCCAATTTTCCTGGTTCTGGCTCTGACCTAAATCCTGTTCATCCCGTCAACCCTGTCTGTAAAAAACGGTCGCCTACCCGAAGCGCCCGGGGTCGAAGGCTTCCATCGGAATACTTGTAGGCTGTCCGGCAGCCATTTCGGCGACCACCTTTCCCGTGCCTGCGCCGAGGCTTAATCCCAGCATGGCATGGCCCGTCGCGATCATCAGGTTGGGTGTTTTTTGAGCAAAGCCAATGTAGGGCATGCCATCGGCTGAAACCGGCCGGAACCCGAACCAGATTTTTTCCCTCAGTTTGTTTTTCAAAGCCTCCCAGTCTGTCAGCGCCTGAAAAACCGGATCGGCCTGATAGCCAGGCAAATATCGTGGCACCGCTTCGAGCAGGCCCTTTACCCTCGGGAACAGGATGCGGTCGTTCACCGCGCCGATTTCCATGGTGCTGCCGATGCGCAAGCGGCCGGCCCAGGGCGTCAGCGCCACTTTGGCTTCCAGCAGGATGCAGGGGTGCCGAAGGGTTTTGGCCGGCTGCTCGAGGGTGGTGGAATACCCTTTGCCCGGCATGAGCAACATCGATTCGCCGGCCATTTTGGCGATTTGCGGCGACCAGGAGCCGGCGGCCAGCACAACCAGGTCCTGACCGGCCACTTCTTCCTGTGCGGCGCCTGCGGCGGATTGGTACCGAACTGCGGAAATTTTGCCGTTTTTTTTGTCAAAACCGTGCACTTCTGCGCGCCGGACGATGTGTACACCGCGTTTTTCGAGCAAAACGGGCAATTGTTGCATCAGGGCGTTTGGGTAGAGGTGCGCGTCGTCTTTAAACCAGACGCCGCCCCGCACATCGGGTTGCAAATCCGGCTCGATAGCCCGGGCGCCTTCGCGGTCCAGGACTTCGACCTCCAGGCCGAGTTGTTCGGCGGCACGGACATTTTCCAGTTCTTCGTGTTCGGTGCGGGCGGTTTTGTAAAACATGATGCAGCCTTTCCGCTCCAGTTGGAAGTCCATTTCACCCGAAGCCGCCCAAGCTGCAAATAAATCACGGCTGAGCAGCAACAGATCGGCCAGTGGGCGGGCGCTTCGGGCCACGTGCGCCGGCTTGCAGGAGCGCATAAACCGCCAGCCCCAACGAATCAGCGCAGGACTTGGGGAAGGCCGGACGTAAAAGGGGCTTTTGGCATTAAACATCCATGCCATGCCTTTTTCGACCATGCCGGGTGCAGCCAGCGGCACGAAATGGGAGGGTGAGAGATAGCCCATGTTACCGAAGGAACAGTTGTCGCGCAGGTCGCCGCGTTCGAGCACGGTCACTTGCCAGCCAGCCTCGTTGAGGTACCAGGCAGCGCTCAGGCCGATGATGCCGCCGCCGATGATGGTTGCTTTCATACGGATAAATCAATCACAGGAATTACATGGCCGAAAAGGTAAGCTGATTTGTCACAATGCCTGCATGCGCCCTTCTGCGACCACGCTCAGGGCCCGAAAATGTGCTCCGTCCCATTCGCCAAATAGCGCTACCGCGCGCCCCCCGCTGAGCGCCAGCAATTTCCAGCCGTCGCCACTCATGCCGGCGAGTGGAAGGCTCAGGCCCGAGGCGTCGCGCAGCCAGCATCGGTCGCCGTGCCGCACGGGCGTCAGGGCCGGGAAAGCGGCGGGAAAAAGCGTTAGCCAGGGCTGCTTCCCGAGGGCGGAGGCCCAGGCCTGGCTCATGGCGTTGCAATCGGCGTATCCTGGTAGTTTTTCCACTTTTTTGTTCAACCCCTGAATATGTTCGACAGGGGTGGCCCGCAGGGGGAAGGCCGACGGATAAAACGCGAGTGTTCCTTTCACCAGTTCGCCCGGCTCGAACCCCGGCGGCAGGGTGCCTGCCAGTCCGAAAGCGTATTCGAGCAGCAGGGCATAGCGCCCCGAACGGGCGCCCAGCAGCCAGGTGCGGCGACTGAGCAACTGGTTTTCCACGGGTTCTTCGCGGCGACCGACGATCGCCCAGGTGTCGTCGACGAGGTCGTTTCCCGAAAGTGCTTCTTCTTTTTTCGCCGCGATGCCGAGGCAGGTCTGGAGGTCGTGCAGCAAGGCGGCCGGCAGGCGGTCGCGGTGATTGAATGCGCGAATAGCCGTCCAGATATCGCTCAATACGCCCAGGGTGCTTTCGGCCCAGTCGGGTTGTGAGGAAGGCAGGGCGTCGAGCAGTCGGAGTTGGCGGCTGAGGCCGCCGAGGGAGGCGTCGGCTGCCCGGGCGGCGATATGTTCAGCAAAACGCGCGTCGTCGGAGGCGACCGTTGCAAGGCCTCTTCGCAGGGTGTCGAGCAGCCAGCGCTCCAGGTCTTCGAGGCCGGCATCGGCCCTTTCCAGGCGTTCGAAGCGCCGCTTTTGGGTTGCGGCTTCTCTTTCGGTGGCGCGGTCGGTCGTCGGCGCAGAGGCCGTTGGGCGGCCTTGCCGCAGGCGGTCGGCCCAGTCGGGCAACCCGGCTTCGCCAAAGTCTTCATTTGCAGTGCAGTAGCGGGTAAAGGCAAGGGCATGCCAGCAGGGTTTGGGATAAAAAGGGCAGGAGCAGAAAACCTGTTGCCTGCCGGCGTCGTACACGAGTCGGTGGGCGTTTTCGCCGGCGGGCATTTCAGCAAAAAAGATGTCGATGGAACGCCCTTTTTGTGTAAAAAAAGCGCTACTGGCCAGCGCTTCGGCGCGGGAATGGGGGAGGGAGTGGTCCTTGTGATCGGCGGCGGGCAAGGGGAAGTGAGGCGCGAATGATCAAAGGTCTTCGTTCAGTTCTTCTTCAAATTCGTCGGGTTCGGTGGCGTGCGGTTGAGGGGGCGGTATGGGGGTGCCGTTGCTGCCGTTCAGGATGCCCAGGGCCTGCATGGCGCGTTCGCTGGCAAGTTGTTCGGCGCTTTTTTTGTTAAAATCGTCGGCAGTGCCCAGTTTGCGGCCATCGACATAGACGGCGACCTTGAATTTGTCGCGTTTCTCGCTTTTGTACTTGGCCAGCACTTTATAGTCGATCTGGCGGCCGTTTTTCTGGCACCATTCTAACAGCTGGCTTTTGTAATTGTCGTCGTAGCTTTCCAGTTCGTGGATGTCGAGATAGCGGCGAAGAATGCGTTGGATGACGTATTTTTTGGTTTTTTCGTAGCCTACTTCGATGTAAAGCGAGCCGACCAGCGCTTCCAGTGCGTTGCCCAGCATGGATTTGGACAGGCGGGTCTGGTTGTAATTGGCCAGAAAAAGGTCGAGCCCCATTTTGTCGGCGATATCGTCGAGCGAGTTGCGTTTGACGATTTTGGAACGCATTTTCGTAAGGAAGCCTTCGTCGCTGTTGGGATATTTTTTAAACAAATACTCCGCCACGATGGTGCTCAGCACGGCATCGCCCAGAAATTCGAGGCGTTCGTTGTTGGCAATGGCATAATCGCGCGAGGTGAAGGTGCTTTTGTGAAAAAACGCCAGCTTGAACAGCGAAAGATGGATCGGGGTAAATCCCAGCAGCGCTCTGAGGCGCCGGGCCAGGTCTTTATCCGGATGAATGTAGTAGTTATAAAAACGACGGACGAATCGCACGGTCAGGTTGTTATGGCAAGCGATTACAGCTTGCGGAAGATTATGGTGGCATTGTGGCCGCCAAAGCCGAATGTGTTGCTCAGGACAGCATTGACCTGGCGGGATTGGGCTTCATTGAAGGTCAGGTTCAGCTTTGGGTCAATCTCCGGATCGTCGGTAAAGTGGTTGATGGTGGGGGGCACAAATCCGTCTTGCATGGCCATGATCGATGCGATTGCCTCGATGGCGCCCGCGGCGCCGAGCAGGTGGCCGGTCATGCTTTTGGTCGAAGAGATGTTCAGTTTGTAGGCAGCATCGCCGAATACTTTCTGGATGGCGATCAGTTCGGCCACGTCGCCCAGGGGAGTCGAGGTGCCGTGTACGTTGATGTAGTCGATATCTTCCGGGCGCAGACCGGCGTCCTGCATGGCCAGGTTCATCACGTTGATGACGCCCAGGCCTTCGGGGTGCGGGGCGGTCATGTGGTAAGCGTCGGCGGTAGCGGCGGCGCCGACCACTTCGGCGTAGATGGTTGCGCCGCGTTTGCGGGCGTGTTCGTATTCTTCGAGTACCAGCGCGCCGGCTCCTTCGCCGAGCACGAAGCCGTCGCGGTCTTTGTCGAAGGGGCGCGAAGCGGTTTTGAAATCATCGTTACGTTCGCTGAGGGCTTTCATGGAGTTGAAGCCGCCCACGGCGGTTTTGGTGATGGTGGCTTCGGAGCCGCCGGCAATGATGATGTCGGCTTTGCCCAGACGGATGTAATCGAAGGCGTTCATAAGGCCGTGCGACGAGGAGGCGCAGGCCGATACGGTACAGTAGTTGATGCCCCGGAAGCCGTACTGGATGGAAATTTGCCCGGCGGCGATGTCGGAGATCATCTTGGGAATCAGGAAGGGGTTGTGTTTGGGAATGCCGCTTCCGGTGATGTGTTCTTCAATTTCTTTTTCCAGCGTGGCCAGGCCGCCAATGCCGGAAGCCCAGATGACGCCGACGCGGTCTTTGTTCACCGCTTCGAGATCGATGCCGGAGCCTTTGATGGCTTCTGCGGTGACAGCCATCGCAAACTGGGTGAACCGGTCCATCCGGCGCACTTCGCGGCGATCGATAAATTCTTCGGGATTGAAGCCTTCAACTTCGCAGGCAAAGCGGGTTTTGAAATGGGTGGCATCGAATTGTGTGATCGGTTTGGCCCCGCTAACGCCTTTTTTAAGGCCTTCGCGGTAAGCGTCGAGGGTGTTGCCAATGGGTGTCAGGGCGCCTAAACCGGTGACGACGACTCGTTTCATGCTGGATGGTCGGTAATAGTTTTATGCGATGAACTCTTGCCGGCACAAACGCCGGCAGGGGGGCAAAGGTAAAGAAGAACATTGTCGCTTTTGCGCATGTCGGATAAAACAAAAGGTTCAAAGCAGGGTGCTTTGAACCTTTTTTTATCTCGGAAGGGAGTCAGATGCCGAAGCCCGCTTATTTTGTTTGAGCTTCCAGGTATTCCACGGCCTGACCAACCGTCTGGATCTTTTCGGCTTGCTCGTCGGGAATCGATACATCGAATTCTTTTTCAAATTCCATGATGAGTTCCACGGTGTCGAGCGAATCGGCGCCCAGGTCCTGAATGAAGTTGGCACCCGGGATGACTTCGGATTCGTCTACGCCCAGTTTGTCAACGATGATTTTTTTAACGCGTTCGGCTACTGTTGCCATTTTTTTATAAACTTTAGTGGGAAAAAGCGATTTTTCGAGGGGCAAAGGAACAGCTATCCGCACGTTTAAAAAAATTTTTGTCGCGGAAAATTTCCGTTACCTTGACCCTCGCTTCAATTGTAATTTTTGTAAAAAATACACTTAGCTAACTCGGGAGGCTTTTTTCGCCACTGCAAAAACTTGCCGTCATCGCGACAAATTGCCCGTTTTTTGAATAATTGGCGCGATATTGGATTGGAAATATCAACAAGACACCGCTACTTTTGTTGCACTATCTTGTTGTACTTTTTACACTTAAACCATCCGCGCGTTATGACACAAGCCGAAGCAGCCGAGTTGCTCGTCAAAAATAAACCCGCCATGCGCAAATCAGGCTCACAACGCACCAAAATCGTCGCCACTGTCGGCCCGGCCTGCAATACCTACGACAAACTGCTCGACCTGGTACGCGCCGGTGTCGATGTTTTCCGGCTCAATTTCAGCCACGGTACGCATGCCGACCACCTCAGGGTGATCGAGCATATCACGGCCATCAACCACGACTACCACCTTTGCATCGGCATCCTGGCCGACCTTCAAGGCCCGAAACTTCGGGTCGGACAAATCGAAAACAACGCGCTGCCGCTTGTTCAGGGAGATATCATCACCATCGTCAACGAAGAAGTCATCGGTACAAAAGACAAAATTTACATGTCCTATCCGGAATTCGCCTCCGATTGCGAAGTGGGCGAACGCATCCTGATGGACGACGGCAAGCTGATGTTCGAAGTGCTTGAAACCAATAAAAAAGACACCGTCCGGCTCATTTGCCTCCACGGTGGTGTGTTGAGCAGCAACAAGGGCGTCAATTTGCCCGATACCAACGTCAAACTGCCCTCTTTGACAGAAAAGGACCGCGAAGACCTCGATTTTATCCTGACGCAGCCGGTCAACTGGATCGCCCTGTCTTTTGTTCGCCGCCCGGAAGACATGGACGACCTGCGCAAGGCACTCGAGGCCACCGGCCATCCGGCCAAAATGATGGCCAAGATCGAAAAGCCCGAAGCCGTCAGAAACATCCGCGAAATCATCCGCGCCTCCAACGGCATTATGGTGGCCCGCGGCGACCTCGGGGTCGAAATGCCCATCGAACAACTCCCGAACACCCAAAAAGACATCATCCACCTCTGCATGCAGTACGCACGACCGGTTATCGTTGCCACGCAGATGATGGACAGCATGATTACCAACCCCTTCCCCACCCGTGCCGAGGTAACCGACGTGGCCAACGCCGTGCTCGATGGCGCCGATGCCGTGATGCTCAGCGGCGAAACCTCCGTGGGTAAACACCCGCCGCTGGTGATCCAGTACATGTCGAAGATCATCGAAGAGGCCGAAAAGAATTACTGGCCCCAGATCGAGGCGCGCCGGCCCTACCCGTCTTCGAAATTCAAGATGTTCCACTCCGACGTGATTTGTTTCAATGCCTGCCGGGTAGCCGAAGAGATCGGCGCCCAGGGCATTGTCGGGCATACGGTATCGGGCTATACCGCTTTTAAGGTCAGCAGTTTCCGCCCGAAATCCAACATCTTTATCTTCAGCAGCAACCCCAGTATGCTCGCATCGCTCAACCTGCTCTGGGGGGTTCAGTGTTTCTATTACAACCGCTTTTCCTCCACCGATCAGACCATCGAGGATTGTGTGGAAATTCTAAAAAGCAACGAACTCATCGCCAAGGGCGACTTCATCATCAACACCGGCTCCATGCCCATGCACAAGCGGCTGAGCACGAATATGTTGAAGATCACGGAGATAGAATAAGGTTGCCAGTGATTTATGTAGATAAGCCAAGGCCGCGGAGAAAATCGTTTCTCCGCGGCCTTGGCGTCTTGGTATATCATATTCGCTCAATCGCCCCAGCCCGGCTCGTCGTCGGAAGGCAGTTGATGTTTGCGGACGATACCGAGCTCGATTTCCTTCCGGCAGCTGCCGCAAATTCCGTAGAGGTTGAGAGAATGGTGGGTAATTTGAAAATTGAGCAGCTCGCCCACCATATCCTTGATTTGCTGCACCCGCGGGTCGCAAAATTCGACCACTTTGCCGCAATTGCCGCAAATGGCGTGGTCGTGCTGTTTGTAGCCGAACGACTTTTCGTACTGCGCCAGGTTCTTGCCAAACTGATGTTTCTTGACCAGATCGCAGGACACCAGTAATTCCAGCGTGTTGTACACCGTGGCGCGGCTAACACGGTAATTCCGGTTTTTCATGTGGATATACAGTGCTTCGGCGTCGAAATGGTCGCTGCGGCGATAGATTTCCTCGAGAATGGCGAAACGCTCGGGCGTGCGGCGCAGCCCGCCGCGTTCGAGATGGCCGGAAAAAATATTCAGTACCTGCCGGATCAGATCTTCTTCGTTGCGTGTCGCCGCCATGATGGGTGTTGTTGTGATGTTGGGCAAAAGTAGTGGATTGAACGAGGTTTAAACAGTGAAATAGGGGGTATAGTTGGCGGCTGAGGTTTTTTGAGAAATGACGGGCTACGGTTGAACCTTGGGGCACGTAAAGTTCATTCTGGTGTCAGTAACTCCACCCGCACATTCCGGATATAAATATCCTGATCGATCGCGGTTTCGGCAAACACATGCAGACGGGCGCCCGCATGTTCGGGAGGTATGCAGAAATAATAACCAATCGTATTCCAGTCCTTGAGGCGGCAAATTCCGTTGTGCATGCGGCAGGCAGTGCGTTTTTGCCGCTCACCCTCCGTCAGTTCTGTCGTCAGCCAGGTTTCGAAAGCTCCCCAATCGGAGCTGACTTCAGCACTGATTTTCAACCAGCGCTCCTGTCGGGTTGCCAACTCGGGCCACGACGAAAGCAGGGTGTCGAGGAAATCTGCCCTGGCTTGTTTGTTTACATGGATTCGAACGACTGAATCCCGAATACAAAGTGTTTGGGTGAAAAAACGGCCTTCATGCGCTGGCCTTTCATCAGTATCAAGCAGCGACATATCGATCGGCGTCGGGTCGGGATTGAGAAAAATAGCCCTGTAATAACGCGGGTTCATGTCGTCAAAATGCAGAATGGTGCGGTTGTATTGCCATATCTGAAACAGGTTCAGCACGATCAGGAAAAAGCCGATGGCCAGCCAGCAATATGGTCGCCAGCCTGCCCGGTAGCGCTGCAAAAGCGCTCCCAGCGGCAGGGCAAACACAGCATAACTTTGTACCAGTGCGCGACAGGAATAAGTGGCGCCATAGCGCCAGTCGGACCAGGCTAAAATGATCCAGGTATTGAGCCAGACGAAAATCAGGACCGCCCTCCTGAACGGATACCCTTTTTGAAAAAACAGTCCGGCTACCATCAAAACTGCCACAGGGGTATAAATAAACCAGCCCTTTTCCCAACCAAACAGCACCTGCCAGTGCGGGTTCAAGAAAAGGAATTTGGATCCCACGTCGAAGAGCCAATGCCCGGTGACGGACTTCCAGTACGCCAGCTGGGGCAACACCCCGATAAAAGTTCCAATACCCGCCAACGCCAGATGTACCGGCCTTTCTTTAAAAAAACGCCACTTGGACGGCGCCAGATCGGTGCGTTTCCATTGCCACAACAGTGGTATGAACAGCATTACGCCCTCCGTAGGACGCGTAATGGCCGCCAGGCCGAGCACCACCCCTATTGCCAGCGCCCAGCGTGTTGAGGGGTTTTCATGCCATCGCCACGCAGCATACAAGGCAAAAGCGTACACGGTGAACAGAAAGCCATGCGTCATGCCACTATCGCCTGCAACATATTGGGGGTAATTGCTCGCCAGGGCAATGAGCAATAAAACGAGCGCGGTGACGCCTTCGGTAAAAAATTTGCGCAGCACAATCCGGAGAATCAACAGGCCCGCCACGGCGTACGACCATGCCCCAAAACAAATTGCCAATTGATAAGGCGCCGAAAACCCGTCCTGCGGATAGCCCAATGCGCCGGCTGCCAGATGGCCTGCAAAGAAAAACGGCGCATACAGGATCGAAAGCCCCATGAGGTATTTCATGGCAAAATTGCCGTTGGGTAGCGGGCATATCTGGTATAAATTGCCTGTGGGACTGTACTGCTCCATAATCTGAGGCAGCCACTCCAGTTTGCCGAGATCATGGTAAATGAATTGGCCGGGCAAATACAGATAGTAGCCGAAGGCATCCCAGGTCAGCGTGGCTGTGATAGTAGGTGTGTCCCAACGAGCCAGGCTTAGCCGGATGTAGGCAAGTACAACGGCAACAAAAAAGATAACAAGGAAAGATGGTCGGTACATGCCAAAATTTGCCTGGCAAAATATGGTTTTCCACACACGACAACAACTACGCTTTGCCGGTTTGGCTGCTCAGCGGCCGGGCCTCGCCCCTGTCGGTGCTGATTTGAAGGTTTTTAGCCATTGGAATGTTATTGAACTTGCAAAATGCGGCGATTGCCGGAAATCATGGCATTTCCACAGAAAAATTTGGAACCGTGCACCAAATCTCCCATTTTTGGCCTCGGCGATCAAAATTTCCCCCAGATGTTCCAAAAAACGCCAAAACTTATTCGGGTCGTCGCCCTCCTTTTTTTCTTTTTTTCCATGAGGCCGGGCGCGCCGGCCCAGCGGCTGGATCGTCCTGTTTGCCTTTTTGACACGCCCAGGTTTGAGCATTTCAACACCGCCGAGGGGCTGGCCTCGCGCCATGTCACCTGCATTGCACAAGACTCAATGGGCTATCTGTGGGTGGGTGGCGAAGGTGGCTTGAGCCGATTTGACGGCGTTCGTTTTCGAAATTTTTATAAACATATCGGAAGTCCCAACGGGCTGAGCAGCTCCATTGTCAATTGTATTTATGTGGACAAACAGGGCCTCGTCTGGATCGGTACCGCTGACGGGCTCAACTGTTACGACCCTGGAACTGACCGCATCCGTCAATTCCGCGCCGACGGCCCCGACTCCCTTCAAACACCCGTCAACATCGGCTGGATTTTTGCCGAAGACCAGACCATCTGGACCGGCGTCGGGTCAACTGAGCCCCCGCATACGCTTTGTGCGCTGGACAGGAAGACCGGAGTCTTCACCAACTACGAGTGGCCTGAAAAAAAATTTGGCCGAGAGTCCCATACCACACTCTCCATGGTGGTTGACAGGTCGGATAAAAACCGTTTCATTCTGGCCGGCTGGGATAATGTGATGTATTTTGACAAAAAAACAAGGCAATTCAGTGATCCTGCCTTAACAGTAAGCGATTTGTATGGAGAGGGTTATTACAGGTTCCACCAAATTTTTCAATCGCCCAATGGGGCATTGTGGCTGATGGGACACGATTTTGGCTTAATTTGTATCGATCCCCGTACTCGCCGCGTCGAAAAAATCATCCGGCCTGCATCCCTTACCAATTTGGCGTACGGCATGACCTGCTTCCGGGTAATATCGGACAAGGAAGTGCTGATCCCCGGCCACCAAAGCCTTATCCTGCTCAATACCGAGACCCGAAGTCAGGTCAATCAACTGTCGTTGGCCAATGTGAGCGGCGAAATCTGGGCGATGATGGAAGACCGCGTGGGCGGGATCTGGATCGGTACGACGACCGGTCTCTATCACTGCTACAGCAGGTTCAATCTCTTTCACCATTTAAGGTACGTCTATCCTAACGATTGGGGCGATTGGCACGACTACGGCGACGTTTGGGACGCGGCGTATTACCCGCCGGACAGTCAAATCCTGGCCGTCAATCGCTCGCCACAACACCTGACGGTATTGAGGCCGGAAACACGGGAAGCATTTTTTGTTCATTATCCACAAAAAATCAGCCTTGACCAGGCTGGAGACGACGGATTCAGCCGTATTCTGGTCGACCGGCAAAACAGGGTCTGGCTGGTACACATCGGCCTCTTTCGATATGATCCTGAGCATCGGAAAATCAGGCGCTTTCACCATCCCAGGCTGGATGCTTTGGGTATTCAGGACTGTTATTTGCGTACGATCGAACAAGATGAGGAGGGCAATCTTTATGCTGCTGACCGCGATTATCTGTTCTTTTTCAATCTTGAAAAAAATGTGTTTCGCCGCATCCGCTGGCAAGACCTGCCTTTGGATAAATTGCCGGGCCAAACCTTCAATCGTCCCTGTTTTTCGCCCGATGGGAAGGTGTTTTTCGGCGTCAAAACGGGCCTTGTTTCGTGGGACAGACGAACCGACCAATGGAGGCATTACTGGCTGCCGCCCGACATGCGCCTTCTCGGAGAGGTCTATCCGGTAACGCCGGCGCTCGACCACAATGGCGACTTATGGATCGCCTGCCATCGGAAAGGCATGGCAAAGGCCCGCATTTCCGCTGATTCGCTGCACATGCTGAAACGGTACGATGCCCCTTTCGGCCCCCTTCGGGCTGTCGCTTTCTGGCACTGCATGACCGACCGCGACGGAATCGTCTGGGTGGCGACTACCGGCGGGCTGGCCCGAATAGACCCCGCAAGTGGCAACGCCTTGATGCTGAATGAACACTGGGGGCTTGATGAGCCCGACTGTAATGAACGTATATTCGAACAAGCGGCCGACGGGTGTATTTTGTTTACGGCAGGTATGAAACGCGAGCGCCGACAGCACCTTCACTGGTTCGATCCGCGCGACCTCATTTTGGAGGATGATCCGCCAGGGGTATTGCTCGAAAGCATCGCCGTATTGGAAAACCCCTTGGCGCTCGACACCGCCCTTGCGTTTAAAAAAATCGTACGGCTGCGGCATTTTGAGAATTTCTTCGATATAAGTTTCACAGCAATCCGCTTTTTTAATGCCGATTCGCTGCAGTTTTCGTACCGGCTGGAAGGGTTTCAGCCCGATTGGTCGCAAGCCTCCACCAACCGTACGGCGTCTTTCACCAACGTGCCGCCGGGCCGCTACATTTTTATGGTAAAAGCGCGCGCGCCCAACGGAGACTGGAGCAACAGCCCGGCGCGGGTCGAAATCATTATTGTGCCTGCATTTTATCAGACGTGGTGGTTTCGCATCCTTGTGGCCGCGCTTGCGCTCGGCTTGGCAGGCTTCGCCACGGCTTTTTATTACCGCTTTCGCCTGCGTGCCCAGCTACTCGCCCTCGAAAAAAAACAACGCGAAGCCGAGCGCAACGAACTGCTGTTGGCCAATACCCTCATGCTTCAGCGCGAGCGCGACCGCATTGCGGCGGAGATGCACGACGAACTCGGCGGCGGCCTGTCCACCATCCGGCTGGCCAGCGAACGCGCCCAAAAGATGCAATCGCACGACGAAACCCGTGCCGTGCTCAGTCGCGTCTCGCAGATCGCTATCGACCTGGTCGGCAACCTGCGCACCATTGTCTGGGCTATGGACACACAAAACGACTCGCTCGAAAGCCTGCTGGCTTATCTGCGCCAGTACGCCCGCCAGTTTCTGGACGATAACAGCCTGGCTGCGCACGTCGATCTGCCCGACGATATCCCTGATATTCCGATTGGCGGACAGTACCGCCACAATGTGTTGCTCACCCTTAAAGAGTGCCTGCACAACGTGGTCAAACATGCAGGGGCCGCAGACGTGTGGCTCACGGTGCGCGTCGAGGCGGGCGTGCTTTGCATCGAATTGCGCGACAACGGCCGGGGCTTCGACGCGCGCGCAGCCGCCGGCAAGGGCAAGGGCTTGCGCAGTGCGGCACGGCGCATGGAGGCCATCGGCGGCGGCATACGCTGGAGGCAAGGGGCTGAAGGCGGCACGGTAGTGGAAATGCAAATGCCGCTGGGGTAAACCAAAGTTCTATTGCCAGCTTTTCCCCATTGTCTCACCTTTGTGTCATCGACAACTAAGCCCTCATGGAAACTATCCGAATCAGCATCGTGGAAGACGATCCCGAATTTCAGGAATGGTTGCTCGCCGAGTTGAGCGAGGCTCCGCGCTTCCAGTGTATTGGCCGGCATCATACTGCCGAGGACGCCCTGGCGCACATCCCGAAGGCCACGCCCGATATCGTGATCATGGACCTTGGACTGGAATTGTCGGACATCGACGGTATCGAGTGCATGTTGCGGTTGAAGTTAGTCTGCCCCGATCTGAAGTTCATGGTTATTACCGGACAACCCGACGACGAGCGTGTGTTCGAGGCGCTAAAAGTGGGGGCGGGGGCGTATTTGCAAAAAAGCGACATCCCCAAAAAAATGATTGAGCTGCTTGATGAATTCCAGCGCGGCGGCGCGCCGATGAGCGCGGTTATCGCCCAAAAGGTGATCGCCAGTTTTCACCATCCGCCGTCGCACCTTGCCCAGGTGCAACAACTCAGCCCTCGCGAACGCACCGTGCTCGACCTGCTCGCCAAAGGCTACCTGTACAAAGAAATCGCCGACCGGCTGCCCAACGAAAACGACCCCACGCGGACTATTTCGGAGGGCACGGTCAAGATTCACGCCCACAATATTTATCACAAACTACAGGTGAACAACCGCACCGAGGCTATCGGGAAATACCTGCGGCGGTAGGATCTTTTTCTGTCAATTGTCTGAAACATTTTTTCCCTCTGGCCGGATGGCTTCGAGGCCGGGTCTCCTATTCCTCTTCTAAAAACAGATGATACAACACATGTTTCGTTTCCCTGCTTTCCTACTCTTCCGGCCCGGGGCCCGCGGTTGCTGCCGAACCATATAATTCTGTTGTAAACAGGACGCCTACTGTTTGCCGGGCCCGTATGGAACTGCCTGAAAAACAACGCGCCTGAAGCCCTGAACTCCTTTTGTTATTCATTCAACCAAAAATATTAAATCATGAAGAATTTACTTTTCCTCCTTCTGCTCCTCGGCCTCACCACATTGTTTTCCTGCGATTCCTGTAAAGGCGAAGACGGCTTGCAGGGAGCGCCGGGAGCACCTGGAGCGCCCGGCCAAGACGGCAATGCCAACATCTCATCTTTTACTTACACGGTCTATGAAAGTGAATGGCTACAGCAAAGTGCTTATTGGTCCTGGGCCCCAATAGAAAACATCCCGATTCTGACACCAGATGTTGTCAATAACGGGATGGTCATGGTGTATGCCAAAGACCCATTAGGCAGCAGTTGGGTGGCCTGGCCTTATACCATAGGCTCGCACTCCTACACTTATGTTATGGATGCATATAGTATATATTTACACCATAATACCACGGGCCTGCTCATAGACCATACATATACATTTCGTATCGTCGCCGCCACCGCCGACGGCCTGGTCCGAAACCCCAATCTGGACTGGAACGACTACGAAGCGGTGAAGCAGGCGCTGCAACTGCCCGATTAAATCGGTCCGGTATTCTTGTGCATGGCCAACATGCAGGCAGGGCAGAATAAAAAGGACTTGGCGCGCGCCATATTTCCAAAGCATTTCCAGCCAAATATTTCAATCCGACCCGCCCGCCCCTTTTTTTTGCCCTGCCCCGGCAGTCTCCCGATGCCAATGGGCTATTCGGCAGTTTTCCTGTACCAATTACCCATATTCTTTCACCCAATTCCAAAGCAGTACCATGCAAAGTACAGTCTTTAAAATCATGTTCCTCAGCCTGTTGTCGCTGGGCCTGATGAGAGGCGCTATCGCGCAATCGTCGGTGCATACAGCAGGCGGTGACGCCTCAGGCGGCGGCGGTTCGGTCAGTTACACGGTCGGGCAGGCGGTGTTTACCGCCGTCGATCAGGCCGGCGGTTCGGTCATTCAGGGCGTTCAGCAGCCCTACGAGATTTTTTCGGTGGGGGCTACATCGCCCCCCGGCCTGCGCCTGCAATGCGTCGTGCGGCCCAACCCGACGGCGACCGATGTGATGCTCACGGCCGATCCTTCGCTGTGGGGCGCCTTGTCGGTTGCCCTTTACGATGCCGGCGGCCGCCTCCTGTTTCAGCAACAAACGAGCGACGCCGAAACCCGCATCCCGATGGCCGAACTGCCCGCCGCCGTTTACTTTTTAAGGGTCTCGAACGATCGGGGCGCTATTCAATCTTTTCAAATCATTAAAAACCATTAAACCATGAAAAACAAATTCTTTCTGTTTACGGCCTTTGTTTTGTTCGCCACGGCTGTTTTTGCCCAGGCTCCCGGCCGTATGAGTTATCAAAGCGTCGTGCGCGACGGCAACGGCGCCCTGGTCGCCAACAGCCCCGTGGGTATCCGGATCAGCATCATCCAGGGCTCCCTGTTCGGCGCCTCCGTGTTTGTCGAAACCCACTCCACGACCACCAATGCCAACGGCCTGGCCAGCCTCGCCATCGGCGGCGGCACGCCGGTCTTTGGCAATTTCGGTACTATCGACTGGGCCAACGGGCCGTACTTTATCAAAACCGAGACCGATCCCGCGGGCGGTACGAACTACAACATCGTTGGCAGCAGCGAATTGCTGAGCGTGCCGTACGCGCTTTTCTCCGCCAATGGCGGTACGCCTGGCCCGCAAGGCCCCGCCGGCCCGCAAGGTCCGCAAGGCACTGCTGGTCCAACAGGCCCCACTGGCCCAGCGGGCGCGCAAGGCCCGCAAGGCCCTGCCGGCCCGACTGGTCCGCAAGGCCCCGCCGGCTCATACACGGCCGGCAACGGTATTTCTATCAACAACAACACCATCACCAACACGGGCGATGCGGACAACAACCCCGGCAACGAGATCCAGCAACTTACCCTCAACGGCAGCCAGCTCACGCTCTCCAACGGCGGCGGCACGGTAACCCTGCCCGGCGGCAGCAGCAGCGGCTGGACGGACGGCGCCGCGCTCACCACGACCGACAATGCCAAAAGGGTCGGCATCGGCCTTGCCGCCCCCCTGCAAAAAATGCACATACACGACGCAAACCAGTCGTTCACCTGGCTGCAAATCACCAGTGGCGGTAGTGGTAGCGGCAGCAATGACGGGGCGTTTGTCGGTCAGGTCAATCAGGACCTCAAAATCGAAAACTGTGAAGCCGGAAAAATCACGCTCGGCACCTGCGCCAATCCCGATCAATTGGTCGTCAACAACAACGGCACCGTCGAAATCGCCGGCCAGCTGAAAATCGCGGGCGGCTCCCCCGGCGACGGCAAGGTGCTGGTCAGCGACGCCAACGGCACGGCCAGCTGGGTTGCTCCCCCAGTTGGGCCTCAGGGGCCGCAGGGGCCGGCAGGGCCGCAGGGAGCCCAGGGAATAGTTATGGCTGGCAACTGGAATGGTCCGATCTATTCCATCCCGAATACGAACAGCGCTTATGTATTTGCAGGGCCTACTGCAACCGTTACCGTCAGCGCCAACCAGCAAATTTGCGTATGGGCCTCATCTCCTTTGGGAACTACATCCGGCACTGTTCCAATAAATTATGGCTTGGGCTACCAAAACTTTTCGGGAGGGCCTATTACTTCCTTCTTAGGAGGCTCATTTATGATAGCCGATGTGACAACTGTTCGTGATATCTATTCTGCTTGTGGCTGTTTTACTCCCGGAGCGGGTACCTGGAAAATCGGGGCGGTGGTTCGACACGATTCATCGCAGGCTGTCAACCAAAATGATTATGTACATGGCATGTATTTTATCGTGAACCAGTAGTCGGTAGCGCGCTGTAGTGCCGACCTCCAGGTCGGCGAAACTACGATAAGAAATAACCCGCGATTACCAGCTAATGCCGCCATTGTTAGGCGGTGCATTCCCTTTTGAGGGTATGGCTGGTAATCGCGGGTTTTTACTGCCCTCAGCATCGCCGGCCCCGAGGTCGGCGATGCGTTGGTTGGCAAATTATTTCACGCCGAGGTCTTTACGAATCTTGTTCAGGGCGCTGCCCGAGCGTACCCATTCGATCTGTTGATCGTTGTAGCTGTGGTTCACGTCGAAGGTTTCGGACGTGCCGTCGGCGTGGTCGAGACGGATCTTGAGCGGTTTGCCGGGCGCGAAGCTTTCAAAGCCGAGGATCGAGACCTTGTCGTCCTGACGTACTTTATCGTAGTCGGCCGGATTGGCGAAGGTGAGCGCCAGCATACCCTGTTTTTTCAGGTTGGTCTGGTGGATGCGGGCGAAGCTTTTGACCACTACGGCTTTTACGCCGAGGTAGCGCGGCTCCATGGCGGCGTGTTCGCGGCTGCTGCCCTCGCCCAGGTTTTCTTCACCAAAAATGATGGTGCCGATGCCTTTTTTCTGGTACAGGCGGGCCGAAGCGGGCACTTCCATGTACTGGCCGTTTTCTACGTTGTACACCTTGTTGCGCTCGTCGTTGAAGAAGTTGGTGGCGCCGATGTAGCAGTTGTTGGAGATATTCTCCAGGTGGCCGCGGTATTTGAGCCAGGGGCCGGCCATGGAGATATGGTCGGTCGTGCACTTGCCTTTGGCTTTGATCAACACGCGCATGTTTTGCAGTTCGGCACTGGTGATCGGCACGAAGGGTTTGAGCAACTGGAGGCGTTCGGATTTTTTGTCGACGGCCACTTTCACCGAGCTGCCTTTTTTTGCGGGGGCGATATAGCCGGCGTCTTCGACGGCAAAGCCGGCTTTGGGCAGTTCGATGCCTTTGGGCGGGTCGAGTTTGACGGTTTCGCCTTTTTTATTGGTCAAAGTGCCTTTTTTCGGGTTAAACGTCAGGTCGCCGGCAATGGCGAATGCCGTCACGATCTCCGGCGAAGCCACGAAGGCGTGGGTATTCGGGTTGCCGTCGTTGCGGCCGGTGAAGTTGCGGTTGAACGAGGTCATGATCGAGTTGGGGCGCTTCATGTCGTCCATGTGACGGCTCCACTGACCGATGCAGGGGCCGCAGGCATTGGCCATCACCACGCCGCCGATTTGCTCAAATTCTTTCAAAATGCCGTCGCGTTCGGCCGTGAAACGAATCAGTTCGGAGCCGGGCGTGATCGTGAATTCCGCCTTTACTTCCAGGTTTTTCTCTTTTGCCTGCCGGGCTACCGAAGCGGCGCGGGTGAGGTCTTCGTAGGAGGAGTTGGTGCAGGAGCCGATGAGGCCGACTTCGAGCTGCACCGGGTATTTGTTCTTTTTGACTGCCGCGGCAAATTTGGACAGCGGCCAGGCGAGGTCGGGCGTGAAGGGGCCATTGATGTGCGGTTCGAGTTTCGAGAGGTCGATTTCAATCACCTGGTCGAAGTATTTTTCCGGATTGGCATACACTTCGGGGTCGCCGGTGAGGTACGGGGCGACTTTGTTGCACATGGCGGCCACTTTGTTGCGGCCGGTGGCTTTGAGGTAACGGGCCATCGACTTGTCGTAGCCGAAGGTGGAGGTGGTGGCCCCGATCTCGGCGCCCATGTTGCAGATGGTACCTTTGCCCGTGGCGCTCATGCTCTGGGCGCCTTTGCCGAAGTATTCCACGATAGCGCCAGTGCCACCCTTGACGGTCAGGATGCCGGCTACTTTCAGGATGACGTCTTTCGGCGAGGCCCAGCCGCGCAGTTTGCCGGTGAGGTGTACGCCGATGAGTTTGGGCATCTGGAGTTCCCAGGCCATGCCGCTCATGGCATCCACGGCGTCGGCGCCGCCGACCCCGATGGCCACCATGCCCAGGCCGCCGGCGTTGACGGTGTGCGAGTCGGTGCCGATCATCATGCCGCCGGGGAATGCGTAGTTTTCGAGCACGATCTGGTGGATGATGCCTGCGCCGGGCTTCCAGAAGCCGATGCCGTATTTTTGAGACACAGAACCGAGAAAATCAAATACTTCCTTGTTTTTATCGAGTGCGACGACCATGTCTTTTTCCGCGCCGTTCTGGGCGGTGATGAGGTGGTCGCAGTGCACAGTGGAAGGAATAGCCACCTTTTTGCGGCCGCAGGTCATGAACTGGAGCAGCGCCATCTGGGCCGTAGCGTCTTGCATGGCTACGCGGTCAACCTGAAAAAACACGTAATCCGACCCGCGCTTGTAATCGGCCAGCGGGTTGTCGGAGTGAAGGTGGGCAAAGAGAATTTTTTCGGAAAGCGTAAGCGGGCGTTTCAGCCTGGCTTTTGCGGCATCGACGCGGGCGGGAAAGTTGTTGTAAAATTCCCGCAGCATTTTCAGGTCAAAAATCATGATTGAAAAGTATACGTTTGTCGGTGGACAGTAAAAGATGGCTTGCGGCCAATTGCCGCAAAAATTGGCGCGCAAATGTAGATATTGCTGCGAAAAGCGCCAATATTGAACCAAATTTGAGGCAATTAGTTGCCCGCTATCCGTATCATTTATATCGTTTCTGCATAAAACCCTGTCCCGCTCCTTCAACTGTTTAACCAATCTGTCCTGCAATCGCCCAATCCCATGTCCGTCTCCCTTTCCGATCTGCGCCAAATCGCGCTTGCCCTGCCTGAAACCGATGAACACCCGCATTTTGACCTCACTTCTTTCCGGGTGAAAAAGAAAGTGTTTGCCACCGTCAACCCGCCCGAAGGCAGGGCGACCGTGCGGCTCAGCCCCGAAGATCAGGATGTTTTTTGCGCCATGAGCAAGGGCGCCATGTACCCCGTGCCCAACAAATGGGGCAAACACGGCTGGACGCATATCGACCTGGCAAAGGCCGAGTCTGAAATATGCCTCGACGCTTTGCAGACCGCCTGGTACACGGTGGCGCCGCCAAAATTGCGCGACGGTTTTGCCTGGCCGGAGTCGGAATAGCAGCCTCCGTTTTTCGTCAAATACCGACTTTTTACCCGCTTCGCGCCCAGGGTTTTTGGCTATTCCTGGGCAGCCTTTTACCTTCGAACGAAATATAAGCCCAAGAGCCAGTTCGCATGACCGAAACTCTCCTTGTCGCTGCCAGTCCGACAGACCGCGCCGTGCTGCATGTGCTGCATTATTTCGGCATATTCCGCTATCCGCTTTCAGTGGAAGAAGTGACTCATTTTGTGGCGCTGCCGGGGGCGAAAACCGGCGACATCGCTGATGCGCTGAACGAACTGGCCGCCAAGGGCCGGATTTTCCGGTTCGGGCAGTACTTCCAGACCGACAACGACACGGGCTGGCTGGCTGCCCGCCTCGACTACAACCGCCGGGCCGGCCAGTTTTTGCCGCTGGCCCACCGAATGTCGCGTTTTATCGGCGCCTTCCCGTTCGTACGGGCGGTATGCGTATCGGGCTCCCTGTCCAAAAACTGCATGAGCCCCGACGGTGACATCGATTATTTCGTGATTACCGCCCCCGGGCGCCTATGGCTGGCCCGCACCTTGCTCGTTATTTTTAAAAAGACATTCCTCTTTAACTCGCACAAGTACTTCTGTATCAATTACTTTATTGATACGGAACACCTCGAAATCGAGGAGAAAAACATATACACGGCCACCGAAACTGTCACCCTGCTGCCCACCTACGGGAGCGACTGGATGCAGGCATTCCGCTCGGCCAACCAATGGGCCTGGGACACCTTGCCCAATTTTCCGCCGAGGCGCGCGGAGGGCATTCCGCCACATCGGCGCGGCTGGCTCAAACGCCTGCTGGAGCGCCTGCTGGGCGGCCGTCTGGGCGCATGGCTCGATCAGCGGGCCATGCGCCTGACGGTCGGGTACTGGCAACGGAAATTCAGCGGCTTCGACCGCTCCGACTTCGACGTGGCGCTCAAATCGCGCCGTTACGTCTCAAAGCACCATCCCCTGTTTTTTCAAAAAAAAGTGCTCGACGCGCTCGGCGAACGGATCGGTTCGGCTTCGTGAACGACGTTTATTTTGAAAACCTGGCCAGCACCTTGCCGGCCGCATCGGTGAGGTTGAGGCCGCCGTCTTTGCCGGCCTGGAAGCCTGCCACCTGTTCGAGCATGGGCAGGAGCTTGTTTTCGATCGACATGTCGGGGCACATTTTTTTGGTCGAAACAGCGGGCCCCAATTTGAGTTTGGCTCCGTCGAGCGTAAACGCACCGTTGAAATTGTTGCATCCGGCGTTGCCCGTGAACCTTTTGGATGCTTCGTCAAATTTGATGAAAGCGTTTGAGCCCGCCGGAACGTTCATACCCAGCAGTTCGGTCAGTTTGAGTTCCTGGCCGAAAGGCAGGGACAGGCTTTTGCAGGAGGGCAGGCAAAAGAGCGCGAGCGCAAAACCGAGGATAACAAGATTTTTCATGAATTACAGTCTGGTTTAAAAATGAAATTGTTTGTGCCGGGGGAAGGGCGGCAGCCTTCAAAACGGTCCGCCGGCATAATCGAAGACCAATTTTACCGTTCTTTGCTCGTTCGTCAAAAACGGCCTGGCAGATAAAACGAATTTTTGCCGTATCAGGATGAATCTATTCCATCAATTGCACAAATTTTACAACACATAACCGAGCATGAAAAGCGCCAATACCCGCCAGATTCTGGTGTATGCCCTTGTTGCCGTTATGGCACTGGGCACTGTATTTACGTATTTGCCGCGTTGCAAATCCGATACTTCCAACACCGGCCACACCAACAACCCGTCGCAAACCCAGCCCACTCAGGTGGTCTTGCAAGCCCCTCCTTTTAATGCCGATTCGGCTTTTTTGTTTGTTCAAAAACAGGTTGACTTCGGCCCGCGTGTGCCGGGCACCGACGCCCACCGCAAATGCGCCAGCTGGCTGGCCGGCGAGTTCAAGCGCCACGGCCTGACGGTGATCGAACAAAAATTCGAAGCCAATTTCTACTTCGGCAAACGCCCGGCCGTCAACATCATCGGCCAGTACAAACCCGAGCTGCCCAACCGCATCATGCTTTGCGCGCACTGGGACAGCCGCCACATTGCCGACAAGGATGCGTCCGACCAGGACAAGCCCATTCTCGGCGCCGACGACGGCGCCTCGGGCGTGGGCGTACTGCTCGAAATCGCGCGTATTTTGAAAGACAAACCGCTGAATGTAGGCATTGATTTTATCCTTTTCGATGCCGAAGACCTCGGCGACGACACCGACCCCGTCGGCAATGCAAGCGGCCCGATGGCTGCCGGCGAAGCGGAAAACAAATCGGATACCTGGTGCCTCGGCTCGCAATACTGGGCGCAGCACCCGCACAAACCCGGCTACACGGCCCAGTTCGGCATCCTGCTCGACATGGTGGGCGGTATCGGCGCGCGTTTCCCGCTCGAAGGATTTTCTACCACCAATGCTCCGCAGGTACAACGCCGTATCTGGGGCATCGCCCAGGAACTGGGTTACGGCGGGCTGTTCGTGCCTGTGCAGGGCGGCGCCATTACCGACGACCACGTGCCGGTCATGAAGTACCGCAAATTCCCGGTGGTGGACATCATCTCCATGCCCAACGACCCGCCCAACGTGTTCGGTTCGCACCACCATACGCATGCCGACAAGATGAGCATCATCAGCCGCGAGACCCTCGGCGCCGTGGGCAAAGTGGTGGCCGAAGTCGCCTGGCGCACCGACCGGCCGGTGCAATAAAGAACGGCGGCGGGCAGCAATGACCGGAAAGGGGAACTGCTGCCCGCCGCGCGTTTGACGCAAATCACCCCCCCAGCTGCGCCACATCATAGGGCTCGAAAAGCGATCGGCCGACATTCGCTATCAAAATGCAAGCCCTATGTCCATTTATCACCATTTGGGGAAAATTCCCCGTAAACGGCACGTGCAGTTTCGCAGTCATGCCGGTCGTTTGTATCAGGAAGAACTGGTCGGAACGCAAGGTTTTTCAGGTGTTTCTTCGCTGGTCTATCACCTTTACCCGCCCACTATTGTAAAAGAAAAGGGTGCGCCCTACTCGGTCGCGCCCGAAATCGCCATCGAAAAAAACCTGTCGGCGCTGAGTTTTCAGGGTTTCGAATTGCCTTACGCCAACGATTATCTGGAGGGACGCAAGACCCTCTTCGTCAACAACGACCTGCACGTCGGCCTGGCAGCCACCCACGGCGGCACCAGGGACTATTTTTTTAAAAATGCTGATGCGGACGAGATGATCTTCGTGCACAAGGGCCACGGCTACATCGAAACGATGTACGGCCAGGTGGCTTTTGAATACGGCGACTATCTCGTCATTCCGCGGGGTACGATTTACAAAATCCATTTTCTCTCCTCGCAAAACCGCCTGCTGATCGTCGAATCGTTCAGCCCGCTGCGCACGCCGCAACGCTACCGCAACCACTACGGGCAAATGCTGGAGCACTCGCCGTTCTGCGAGCGCGATTTCAAATTGCCCAAAGACCTGCAAACCCATGACGAGCACGGCGATTTTCTCATCAAAATCAAAAAACAGGGCCTGATTTACCCGTATGTGTACGGCACGCACCCCTTCGACGTGATCGGCTGGGACGGCAACCACTACCCCTGGGCCATTTCGATCTTTGATTTTGAGCCGATTACCGGCCGCATTCACATGCCGCCGCCCATTCACCAGCAATTCGAGGGCGACGGGTTTGTGATTTGCTCCTTCGTACCGCGCCTCTACGATTACCATCCGCAGGCCATACCGGCGCCCTATCACCACAGTAACATCGATTCCGACGAAATTCTGTACTACGTGGACGGCGATTTCATGTCGCGCAACAACATCCGCAAGGGTCAGCTGACGCTGCACCCCGGCGGTATTCCGCACGGTCCGCATCCAGGCGCTATCGAACGCAGTATCGGCAAGACGGCTACCGAAGAACTCGCCGTCATGGTCGATCCTTTCAGGCCGGTGCAAATCACCAGGGATGCGCTCGGCCTCGAAGTGGAGGATTATTACAAATCCTGGTTGTCTCAACCGGCTGACGCACACTAACCTGCAAACGGCAATGAACCGGCTGTTGCTTTTTTTCCTGCTGCTTTTCACGCTGCCAGCCATAAGCCCGGCACAGAATGGTTTGATTTTCAGGGAAAAAAACGGCCCGAAAAGCCTGACGCTTACACCGGGCGACTGGGTAAAGGTCAAAACCGTTCAGGGCAACAGGTTCCACAGCTATGCAGGCAAGTTTAAAACGGTTGAAAACGGAATGCTTTGTTTGAGACGCAATAGAATGATCCCGCTGGACCAGATCGATTCCATCGAAACCTGGCCGCCGGATGTAAAGGGGTTGTTCTGGGTGCTGTTGATTGCCGGTATCGTGCTTTTTGCCATCGGCTTGCTGACCTTTTCGGTTGCGCATTCGTTGGGGGCAAATACAAAAGGCCCCGGCGCCTATCTTATCGTGGGGTTGTGTTTTCTGGTCGTTTCTTCTGCCGCCAGCCAATTGTCGAAACAAAAGGCCGACAGGTTGCAAACAGACTGGACAACCGAGATTTTCACCATGCCGCCCGCAGCCGAAAACCCCGGCATTATTCCGTGATTTTAAAATTTTCAGCCATGTCACGCTTTCTTCTCATCGGTTTTTTGTGGGTAGCAATCGCCGGAGCGGCAGTTGCCCAGCACAATACGCAGATGGTGTTGCGCAGCAACGACGGGAGCCGGACTTTCACCATCAAACGCGGGGACTTTGTCAAAATCAGGATGAATGCCACCAGCGAACGGTCCGTGTACAGGGGCAGTTTCCGCCGTTACGAAAACGGCCTGGTTTATCTCAGGGGCAAAGGAGGGATTCCGGCGAGCCAGATCAAAGCCATCAGTTACCGGCCGCTGGCCAGCCGTATCCTGTTCTGGGGTATGCTGTTGGTTGCCGCCGTTCTGGTCGAAATCGGGTTTCTTTCTGCACTGGCTGTTGGCGGCGCCTGGCCGCAAAAAATGGTCAAGGCAGGCTTTATCATCCTGGGTTGTTCCGTGCTCCTCCATATCTCATCGCTGCATCATGCCCGTGATGTGCCCTCCAAATGGACCATCGAACAGTGGGCGCCACCGCCTGCTGCCCGACAAATGACTCCAATTCCTTGATCTTCAATTCAATCAATCGAAAAAATCGAATTAGTTATTTATGGCTACTCTAACCGGAATTCAAAATTATAACTACGGCCTGCAAAAGATCTTTACGGAGGCTGAGGACTTTCTGCCGCTGCTCGGCACCGACTACGTCGAGTTGTACGTCGGCAATGCCAAACAGGCAGCGCATTATTACAAAACAGCTTTCGGCTTCCAATCACTGGCCTATGCCGGCCTCGAAACGGGTGTCCGCGACCGCGCTTCCTATGTGCTTGCGCAAGGCAAGATTCGCCTCGTGCTCACCACCCCGCTCAATTCCCACTCGCCCATTGCCGAACACATCAAACGCCACGGCGACGCCGTGAAGGTGATCGCCCTCTGGGTCGACGATGCCCGGGCGGCTTTCCGCGAAACCACCCGGCGCGGCGCCCAGCCTTTTATGGAACCTGTGGTGGAGCAAGACGAATTCGGTGAAGTGGTGCGCGCCGGCATCCATACCTACGGCGAAACCGTACATATTTTTGTGGAACGCAAGAATTACAATGGCGTTTTTCTGCCCGGTTACGAACCCTGGATTTCCGACTACAACCCCGGCGAGGTCGGTTTTAAATACATCGACCACATGGTCGGCAACGTAGGCTGGCATCAGATGAACACCTGGGCCACGTTCTACCACGACGTCATGGGTTTTGCCAACCTGATTTCCTTCGACGACAAGGACATTTCCACCGAGTATTCCGCCCTCATGTCGAAAGTGATGACCAACGGCAACGGCCGCATCAAGTTTCCGATCAATGAGCCGGCAGAAGGCAAGAAAAAATCGCAGATCGAAGAGTTTATCGATTTCTTCGAAGGCCCTGGCTGCCAGCATATTGCCGTGGCTACCGATGATATTGTGTTCACTGTCAGTGAAATGCGCAAACGCGGGGTGGAATTTCTGCACGTGCCCGGCTCCTATTACGACACCGTGGCCGACCGCGTGGGCGAAATCGATGAAAACCTGCTGCGCCTGAAAGAACTCGGCATCATGGTCGATCGCGACGACGAAGGTTACCTCCTGCAAATTTTCACCCGCCCGGTGGAAGACCGCCCGACGATGTTTTTCGAAATCATTCAGCGGAAAGGCGCCAAATCGTTTGGCAAAGGCAATTTCCGCGCCCTGTTCGAATCCATCGAAGAAGAGCAGCGCCGCCGGGGAACACTTTAAGCCATGACAACCAAATCCCTGCTTACCTGGTCGCCCCGTATCCTGGTTCTGGCCTTCGCCCTTTTTGTCTCCGTCTTTGCGCTCGACGCCTGGAGTGAAGGAGGCTCTTTCGGCCACCGGCTGCTGGCTTTTCTGATCCACCTGCTGCCTACCGCGGCCATTCTGGGCGCGCTCTACGTGGCCTGGCGCTGGCGCATTATCGGCGGCCTGGTGTTCATGGTGCTGGGCATGATTTTCACGGTGTATTTCGCCGCCTGGCGCACCACCGAACTGTTTCTAATGCTTTCCATGCCCCTGTTTCTTTCAGGGGTTTTATTCATCTTTTCAAACTGGAATCTGGAAAAAACATGAATACGGACGACCGTTATCTAGCCTTTCAGCAATACATCGACGCGGAAGAAAAGATCGAACCGAAAGACTGGATGCCCGATGAATACCGGGCCCACAACATTCGGCAGATCAGCCAGCATGCGCACTCCGAAGTGATCGGAATGCAGCCCGAAGGCAACTGGATTACCCGCGCCCCCTCTCTGCGCGCCAAAAAAATCCTGCTGGCCAAAATACAGGACGAGGGCGGACACGGCCTTTACCTGTACTCTGCCGCCGAAACCCTGGGCATCACCCGCGACGAACTGATCGAACAGCTCCACTCGGGCAAAGCCAAATATTCCAGCGTGTTCAATTACCCCACGCTTAACTGGGCCGACATCGGCGCCATCGGCTGGCTGGTTGACGGCGCCGCCGTGACCAATCAGCTCTCGCTGCGCCGCACCTCCTACGGGCCCTATTCGCGCGCTATGCTGCGCATCTGCAATGAGGAAAGTTTCCACCAGCGCCAGGGCTACGAAATCATGGCCAAAATGGCCACGGGAACGCCCGAACAGCACGCCATGGCCCAGTCGGCCATCGACCGCTGGTGGTGGCCGGCCCTGATGATGTTTGGCCCGCACGACAACGATTCGCCGCGCACCGGAAACGGACTGCGCTGGAAAATCAAACGCGCCGGCAACGACGAACTGCGCCAGCGTTTCATCGACAAAACCGTGCCGCAAGCCGAGGTGATCGGCCTCAAAGTACCCGACCCCCAACTGCGCTGGAACGAAGCAACCGAGCACTACGAAACCGGGCCGATTAACTGGGACGAGTTTTACCGTGTCATTCGCGGCGAAGGCCCCTGCAACAGCCAGCGCATGGCCCACCACAAACACTGGCATGCCGAAGGCGCCTGGGTTCGTGAAGCCGCCGCGGCTTATGCTGCCAGGCAAAAACAGGCAGTCGCCGTGTAAGGGGCACACCCCTTACCGGGTTGGATGACAAATGACAAACCGTTTTTTATTTCAAAAAAAAGATCAACCATGCCACATATCTCCGACACTCAGGGTCCGCTATGGGAAGTGTTCACCCAGAAAAAAAGCGGTCAGCCGTTCACACATGCCGGCAGCGTACACGCATTCGACAAGGAAATGGCCATAGAAAACGCCCGCGACCTCTACACCCGCCGGGGCGAAGCCACGGGCCTTTGGGTCGTACCCGCCGAGGCCATCGTAGCTGTACAGCCCGATGAAGCCGCGCCGTTTTTCGACCCTTCGGACGACAAAGTTTACCGTTACCCCACATTTTATGAAGTTCCGGAAGGGGCAAAAAATATCTGATCCGTCATGAAAAATGCTCTTTTTCAATACCTGCTGCGGCTCGGCGATACCAATCTGGTGCTGAGCCACCGGCTCTCCGAATTGTGCAGCCGCGGGCCTTTCCTGGAAGAAGACATCGCGCTGACCAATATCGCGCTCGACCATATCGGGCAGGCCGAGGCATTGCTCAAATATGCCGGCGAACTCGAAGGACGCGGCCGCTCAGAAGACGACCTGGCTTACCTGCGCTCCGAAGTCGAATTCCGCAACTGCCTGCTGGTGGAACAACCCAACACTGACTTTGCCTACGTCATCGTCCGGCAATTTTTCATCGACGTCTGGCAGGGCCTGTTGTACAATGCCCTGAGTACCAGTAAAGATGAAACCCTGGCCGGCATGGGGGTGCGTTTTGCCAAGGAAGCGGCCTACCATTACCGCCACAGCGGCAGCTGGATGGTGCGCCTCGGACAAGGCACCGAAGAAAGCCGACGCCGCCTCGAACAGGCCTTCCGCGACCTCTGGCACTACACCGGCGAATTGTTCGAAACCGACGACAACGAAGCCGGGCTGGCAGAAGCCGGCATCGCTCCGCGCTCCGACAGCTTCCGCGCCGCCTGGTTCGACAAAGTGAAACAGGTGGCTGAAGACGCCGGTCTGGCCCTGCCCGCTACCGACTATATGGCCAGCGGCGGCCGGGTGGGCATCCACAGCGAGCACCTCGGGCACCTTCTGGCTGAAATGCAATACCTCCAACGGGCCTACCCAGGCGCAAAATGGTAAAAAAAAATGCCAGGGGGTAGCCCACGCCATCCCCTGGCTACAACCTTGGGGTAAAAAAAACGTTCATGCATTTTCGCCCTTCACCACAGCCAAACAACAAACCGTGACCACTATCGTCAACGACATCGAAAAACGCATTTGGGAACGGCTCGAGCAAATTCCCGATCCCGAAGTGCCGGTCATCACCATCACCGAACTGGGGGTGGTGCGCGACATCAACCTGGACGGCGACAAACTCACGATCACCATCACGCCGACCTACACGGGCTGCCCGGCCATGACCTTGTTCAGCGCCGAAATTCGCGCCGCCATGCACGCCATGGGTTTTAATAACCTGGAAATCAAAACGGTGTACAGTCCGGCCTGGACGACCGACTGGCTGACCGAAGCCGCCCGCGAAAAAATGCGCCGCTACGGCATTGCCCCGCCGGTCAAAACGCCGACTAACCCCGACGACCTGTTTGCGCCGCCGCCGGAAGTGCCCTGCCCGCGCTGCGGATCGACCCATACGCGGGAGAGCAGCCGTTTTGGCTCTACGGCCTGCAAGGCCTTGTACGTCTGCGACGATTGCAAGGAGCCGTTCGAGTATTTCAAACACTTCTGAACGCACGCTCAGTTTTTCCCCGCCGCTTTCTTTTTCTTCTTTTCCTGTTTTTTGAAATAACCGCGGAACAGGAAATTGTGCTTCAGTGCCTCCATGTTTTCATTAAACGCGGCGGTGCCTTTTTCCACATTGTCGAGCGTGTTGTCGAGGCGCTGCGTCATGAGCGAATCGCGCAGGAGCGCCCCGACCGGCCCGCCACCCTGGCGGTAGTCGTGGTCAACGTTGGTCACCATCGCGTCGAGGTCGCCGGCGAGCTGGCGGGCGCCGTTTTCGACGGCCTGCAATTGGGTCACGGTGCGGCGCAATTCGGCCGTCAGAGAGGTGTCGGTCAGCAAGGTAGCGAGCGTGCCCCGGCCTTCGGAAGCCAGGTCGAGGGTAGCGTTGGCATGTTCCATGAGCAATGCGGCGTTGGCGGTGGCGCGGTTGAGGTTGACGAGCGAAGCCCTGAGGTTGTTGCCCAGGCTTTCGTCGTCGAGCAGGCGGGTGAGCTGTGCGCTGTTGTTGATGCGTTGCACGGTGACGAGCAGTTCCTGGGCGATCACTGCTACGCTTTCATTGGTGCGGGAAAGTGTCTGGAGCATTTGCTGGGTATTCACTTCGCCGCGCGAAGGGAGCAGTTCGCCGCCGTTCACAAAGGGCGCGCTGGCGTCGGCAGGCGCGATATTGATGACGCGATTGCCGATAAGGCCGTCGGTGCCCAGGCTGGCGATGGCATTGATCCGGATGAAGTTTTTCATTTTCCGGTCCAGGTTCATTACCACTTCCACGGTGGTATCGTTGAGAATGGTGATGGTGCGCACGCTGCCCACGTCGATGCCCGAGAAGCGCACATTGTTGCCGATGAGCAAGCCGTTGACGTCGCGAAACCTGGTTTTTAACTCAAACTGGGAGCCGAACAGGTTGCGGTTTTTGCCGAGGGCATATAAGGCGACGATGAGCAATATCAGTCCGGCGAGGACGAATATGCCCAGTTTTACCGTGTTCAAACCTTGATTTTTCATCACAAAAACGGGTTGTTGCAGATAGCATCTAGTCAAAAAATGCCCTGATTTTGGCATCCTGCGAGGCATTGAGCTGTTCGTAGGCGCCGAGGGCGTAGCACGTACCGTCGATCAGCATGGCCACGCGGTCGGATGCGATTTTGACGCATTTCATGTCGTGGGTAATGATGATGGAGGAGGTTTGGTACTTGTCCTGTATTTCATTCATCAGGTTGATGATTTCGAGGCTGGTAATGGGGTCGAGGCCGGTTGTGGGTTCATCATAAAGGATGATCTCGGGCCGGAGGATGAGCGTCCGGGCCAGTGCGATGCGTTTGCGCATGCCGCCCGAAAGCTCGGAAGGCATCATATCGACGGTGCGGCCGAGGCCGACGTTGTCGAGCGCTTCCATGACCATGTCGTTGACTTCGTCCTGGCGGAGGTTGATGGTGTGGCGCCGCAGCGGGAATTCGAGGTTTTCGCGCACGGTCATGGAGTCGTAGAGCGCGTTGCTCTGAAACAGGAAACCGACTTTTTGCCGCACCCGGTCGAGCGCCTCGTGGCCGAGCGACAGCACGTCTTCGCCCAGTACGTTGATGTTGCCGCGGTCGGGCTTGATCAGGCCGATGATACACTTGATGAGCACCGATTTGCCCGAACCCGATTTGCCCAGCACGACGAGGCTTTCGCCGCGCAGCAGGTCGAGCGAGAAGTTTTTCAGCACGTCGTTGTCGCCAAAGGATTTGTACAACCCCTGGATGCGTATTACGGCTTCGATAGGATCGGTTTGCGGCATCAGGACAAAATATCGGTGATCTGAACAGCGATCAGATCGAGTATAAAAATCATGACCGACGACACGACGACGGCCGAATTGGCCGAGCGCCCCACGCCTTCGGTGCCTTTACTGGAATAATACCCCTTGTAACATCCGATGATGCCCACGGCAAAGCCGAAAAAGAAGGTTTTGGCAAAAGCAGGGACGACATCGAGGTAGGCGAGGTTGTCAAAAACTTTGCGGAAAAAGAGGGTCAGGCTGGTGTTTTCATAAATATTGACCCCCAGATAGGAGCCGTAAAGTGAAATGGCGTCGGCAATTACCACCAAAATGGGCAGCATCAGCATGGTGGCGAAGGAGCGCGTGACGACCAGGTACTTGAAGGGGTTGGTGCCTGAAACTTCCATCGCATCGATTTGTTCGGTCACTTTCATCGATCCCAGCTCGGCGCCGATGCTGGAACCGATTTTTCCGGCAAAAATCAGGGCGGTCAGGATGGGGCCGATCTCTCGTACGATCGAAATGCCCACCATGGCCGGTATCTGGGATTCCACCCCGTAATACACCATCGTCGGGCGCAATTGCATGGTGAGCACCAGCCCCATGATAAAGGCGGTGAGCCCCACCAGCGGCAAGGATTTGTAACCCACGACGTAGCACTGACGCACAAATTCGCCCAGTTCGTACCGCGGGCGCAGACCCTCGCTCACGAAACGCCAGACGAAACGGCTCAACTGGCCGGCATCGTCCAGAAATTCCTTGCTCGAATCGGGTATCCGGATGTTCATGGCCGCTAATTATTGAAAATAAAACCAGAGCAACAAGCCCGCCGAGATCGCCATCAGCACCAGTGCTGCAAAGCCGAACACATTGGACCAGAAGCGGTTGACAAATGTGCCCATCACGGCGGCATTATTGGATATATGCAATACTACGGCGATCAGTACAGGCGCCGTCAGGCCGTACAACACGGCCGCCAGCAGCAGCGCGTCGATGGGACTGATATTGGTGAAATCAAACAACAACCCCAGCCCCAGCGATGCTGCCAGCACCGCGTAAAAGCCAGGCGCCTCGTAGTATTTTTTATCGAGCCCTTCTGCCCAGCCCAAGCTCTCGGCCAGGATGTACGATACCGCCCCGGCCAGTACAGGCACCGCGAGCATGCCCGTGCCGATGACCCCGAGGGCAAACAACCAGTAGGCGTGGTCGCCGGCCAGCGGCCGTAGGGCTGCCGCCGCATCGGCCACGGTGCGGATGTTGTGCATGCCTTCGCCGTACAAAACAGAGCCAGTGGTCAGAATGATGAAAAAGAAGACCAGGCAGGTCAGCAGCATGCCCAGATCGACGTCCTGCCGCATGTCGGCAATGAGCTTTTTGTCCACCATGACCGTATTGCGCCGTTTGCCGGCTTCTTCCACTTCCATACTCGTTTGCCAGAAAAAGAGGTAGGGCGAAATCGTGGTGCCCAGAATGCCCACCAGAATGGCCAGGTAGTCGCGATTGAACTGGATCGTCGGAACAAAGGTGCTGCGCAATACCTGCCAGAAATCCAGTTTTACCCAAAAAGGCACCACCAGATAAAGCAGCAGCGACAGGCAGAGGTATTTCAGGGCCTCGGCAAAAGGCTTGTAGGGCAGCAATACGGTGGCTACGAACAAGAAAGCCGTGAAAAACACACTGGCTTCGTGCGGTTTTATCGAGGGGAGCAGCATGTTGGTCACGGCGCCCATTGCCTGGATGTCGGCCCCGATATTGATGATAATGGCCGGTACGCTGAGCAAGATCATCAGATAAAGCAAGGGGCGAGGGTAATGCGTTTTCAGAACGCCGGAAAGCCCCATGCGCGTCACAATGCCGATTCGGGCGCACATTTCCTGCACGGCGACCATCAGCGGGTAGGTTGCCAGGGCCGTCCACAGGGTGGCAAACCCGAACATGGCCCCGGCCTGGGAGTAGGTGGCGATGCCCGAAGGATCGTCGTCGCTGGCGCCGGTGACCAGGCCCGGGCCGAGATTGCGCCAGAGCCGTTGCAGTGCGCTGGATTTTGCAGCTTTGTTCGACACGGTGGTAAATGTAGCGGTTTGGGAGGCTAATTTCTGGTCAAAAGGGCCGCCCGTTCATTTTAAAAACTCGGAATCCTCGCCGCCGGCCCATTCTCGATTGGTCGGCGGCGGGGTGTCTGTCCAGGTGTGGTCGCGGGGCATCGCCGGTATTTCGTCGGCCAGCGACATTTTTTCAGGCGACTTGTCGCGTTCGGCAGCCACCATGTTTTCGATGCCTTTCAGGAGCGCGTCGGCATTGAAGGAGACGCTGTTGATGCCTTCATTGACCAGAAAGCGGGCAAATTCGGGCATGTCGCTGGGCGCCTGTCCGCACAGACCGATTTTGATGCCCTTGCGGTGCGCGGCGCGGATGGCGCGCGCGATGAGTTGCATCACGGCCTCGTTTTTTTCGCTGAACAAGCCGCTTACGAGGGCCGAATCGCGGTCGAGGCCAAGGGTCAGCTGGGTGAGGTCGTTGGAGCCGATGGAAAAGCCGTCGAAAATCTCTGCAAACTGGTCGGCCAGCAGCACGTTGCTTGGGATTTCGACCATGACGTAAATTTCCAGTCCGTCGCGGCCCTGTTCCAGCCCGAATTCGCGCATGGTCGCCACCACCTGACGGCCTTCATCGAGGGTGCGGCAAAACGGAATCATGAGTTTGACATTGGTAAAACCCATGTTTTCCCGTACCCGCTTCATGGCCTTGCATTCGAGTTCGAAACCGTCTTTGTACAACGGCGAATAATAGCGCGAGGCGCCCCGGAAACCGATCATCGGGTTTTCTTCGGCGGGTTCGAACTGCTTGCCGCCGATCAGGTTGGCATATTCGTTGCTTTTAAAATCGCTCATACGCACGATAACGTCGTGCGGGTGGAATGCCGCGGCAATAGTGGCTACGCCCTGCGCGAGCCGGTCCACGAAATAGCCCTTTTTGTCGCGGTAATGGCGGGTCAGTTGTTCTACCTGCCGGCGCACGGAGGCGTCGTTGATCTGTTCGAAGCGGGTAAGCGCCAGCGGGTGTACTTGAATGTGGTGCGTGATGAGGAATTCCATGCGCAGCAGCCCGACGCCCCGTTGCGGCAAAAACGATTGCTGGAAGGCCAGCGAAGGGTCGCCGAGGATGAGCATGGGCGCTGTTTCCGGCATTTCCAGATGGGATATATCTTTTTCCGTTTCCGTCCATTCCGCCTTGCCGGCGTACACAAAGCCGGTTTTGCCTTCGGCACAGCAAACAGTGATCGTGTCGCCATCGTGTATTTTGTCGGTGGCGTCGCCGCAGCCGACGATGGCCACCGTGCCCAGTTCGCGGGCCACGATGGCTGCGTGGCTGGTTCGGCCGCCTTTGTTGGTCACGATGGCTGCGGCGCGTTTCATGATCGGGTCCCAGTCGGGGTTGGTGATGTCGGTCACCAGCACTTCGCCGTCCTGCAACAGGCGGGCTTCTTTGGGCGAACGCAGGAGCCGGGCTTTTCCGGCCGCTATTTTTTCGCCCAGGGCGATGCCCTCGGCAAGTTTTTTGCCTTTCGAGCGGATAGCGTAGCTGCGCACCACGTTGTGTTTGTTTTTGCCGGCGTGCACGGTTTCGGGGCGGGCCTGTACGATAAACAGGCGGCCGTCGGGACCGTCTTTGGCCCATTCGATGTCCATCGGTTTGCCGTAGTGTCGTTCGATCCGGACACACCAGTCGGCCAGGGTGCATACGTCGCTTTCGTCGAGGGAGTATTGCTCACGCCTGTCGGGAGGAGTTGGCTGGTTGTCAACGGTTTTGCCGGCCTGGCCGGGGGCGGCATAGGTCATGGTCCATTCTTTTTCACCGAGTTTTTGCTGCATCAGCGGGTTAAAATCCGTGTTCACGTGCGGTTTGAAGAGTACGAACTCGTCGGGCGTGGAGCGCCCCTGAACGATATTTTCACCCAGGCCATAAATGCTGTTGATCACCACGACGCGGTCGAAGCCCGTGTCGGGGTCGAGGGTGAAGGCGACGCCCGAGGCAGCCAGGTCGGAGCGCACCATTTTTTGTACCCCGACGGAAAGGGCCACGTCGATGTTGCCGAAGCCCTGGTCTTCGCGGTATTTGATGGCCCGGTTGGTAAACAGCGAACTGAAGCAGCGGTGGACGGTGCGCACCAGCTCGGCTTCGCCGCTGATGTTGAGAAAACTTTCGAGTTGACCGGCAAAGCTGGCCGAGGGCAGGTCTTCGGCGGTGGCGCTGCTGCGCACGGCCATCGAGAAGCGGTCGTTGCCTTCACGGCTGCACAGGGCGCGATAGGCTTCGCCGATGGCGTCGGCCACGGCGGGTGGCATGGTAGCTTTTCGGATGAGTTCGCGGGCTTTCTCGCCGATGGTTTCGAGGTTGGAGAAGGCCCGGGTATCGAGCTGCCGCATCAGCTCGTCGAGCGGCTGTTGCAGCCGGTTGTGATGCAGGAACAGGCGGTATGCCTCCGCCGTGACGGCAAAGCCGTCGGGCACGAGGATGCCTTTGGGGGTCAGCTGGGCGAACATTTCACCCAGCGAGGCATTTTTTCCACCCACCAGCGGCAAATCGTTGATGGATATGTCGGCAAATTGTTTGATCAGAGGGAGCATGGCAGATCGATTTCGAAGACAAACAGCGATGGCGCACCATCGGACTAACATCGGATTTCGTTTCGCTGTTTAAAGTTGCCGGTCAATGCTGCCGCCTCGAAATAGTCTGCATCAGTAGGGTGGTTGATATTGGTCAAAAAAAGGGGATGCGGGAGCAAATTCACGGAAATAAAAAAAGCCACCCCGTCGTCGGGATGGCTTTGTGGGCGCAGAAGGATTCGAACCTCCGACCCTCTGCTTGTAAGGCAGATGCTCTGAACCGGCTGAGCTATGCGCCCTTTGCTACAAAAGCGGCCGCAAATGTAAGCGGCTTCGGTTCGTTTCACCAAGCTTTGACGAAAAAAAATTGCACAAGTTTTTTGCCGTATGTTTGGCAGCGCAATAATCAGCAAAACGAACTATGAGACCCATTGCGCTTTGCGCTTCACTCCTGCTTTTTACCCTGACCGCTTGCCAGTCTGACCCGGCCGAAGTTGCCTCCTCGCCGGAAAATGTGTTGAAACAATGGCAAAGCCTGCTCGACCAAAACCGCTACGACGAAGCCCGGCAACTCAGCGCCGGCAATGCCCTTGACTTTGTCGATTATCTGCATTCCTTCCCGCACGTCGATTCCATCTCCACCGAGGCGACAGAATTGCTGCAATTGCATTGTATCCAGCAGGGCGACTCCGCTATCTGCAGTTTTTACATCGAAGACGAAGTGGGTGAAAAGGTGCCCGACACCCTTGTATTGAAAAAAATCAAGGGCCGATGGCTGGTCTTTACAGTCGAAAGTTTCAAGGTGACGCCGCTAGATTCCTTACGGGAAGGCGACGAAGATATCCTTTTTCAGCCTTCTGACACCACCGACCCAGAGCTGGAATAAAAGCCAGCCCGGCGATTGAAAACTCAACTTACGTTCAACGCCTTTGCTCCCCAAGTACCGCCAGCCGGGCGCCCAACAGGGCTTCTCCGCGCTCGAGCACTTCCTGGGCGTATTGATGCAGCGCCGTTTTGGGGTCGGCAGCAGCCAGACACTCCCTGGCCCGGGCATCGGTATCGATGAGGGCCGCAGATTCTTCCATCGATGGCAAAACGGGCAATGCCGCGATTTGCGCAAGGTTGTTGCCGGTCAATACCTTGCTGTGGCGGATACCGTCCGGCAAGCCGTCGAATCCGACACCAAAGGCATTGACCTCCTGCACGATCTCGTAAATAGCGCTGCCGCTGGCTCTTGCGTAGTAAAAGCGTCCCATTCGAGCCATCAAATCGATCTTGTTCGGGTCGATGCGGCCCTTGTCGGTCAGTACTTCCTCGGCGATATGCATCAGTATGATCCGGCAGATGATGAGGTTGCCGGCCCCGCCTTTTTCACCCAGGGGCAGTATCTGTTCCACCTTGCATTCCATGTGCACAGGGCTTTCCGCAACCCGGAATGGCCGGACCATTTCGGAAGGCAGCGGCGAGAGTCCTGCTTTTTCAAACTCGTTGACTTCCGGGCCGTATTCGACGCTGGTGAGCGCTGCCTGACGGACGATGCGGTGCGAGACCACATTGATCACCACTTCGCCCGTGTCCTGCACATTTTTCAGCGTGTCTTTGGTGGTATTGTTCGAGACCCGCCGGTTGGAGGAAAAAATGAGGATAGGCGGATTGCTGCTGAATGCATTAAAAAAACTGTAAGGCGCCAGGTTGGGCACGCCGTCGGTGCTGATGGTGCTGGCAAAAGCGATGGGGCGCGGCGCTACCGCGCCGAGGATAAACTGGTGCAGGTCTTTGGTCGGGATTTGTGTCGGGTCGATGCGTAACATGGCGTGGCAGACTTGGAAGGATGTTTTTGAAGCGCTTTTCGCAACTTCGCGTGGCAAAGATGGTTAGAGTAAGATGAAAAAATGTTTCCGGGTGCAAATCAAAATCAACGTTTCCGCCCGAAACGGGATATTTGCCCGGCCTTGCAGGCAAAGTGTTTAAAATCAACCTTGCTGCTCCTTTTTCCACCCACTGCACACTCACGAAGTGAATAAAAGTACCCTTGCATTTCTGCTCATCGCCTTGCTCGCGGCAGGCTACTGGTATTGGTCGCGCCGCCCCAACCTGTCGGCAGGCGATATGGCGCTCGATTTCAGCGCAACACTGGCCGATGGCCGCAATGTGCATTTGTCCGATCTGAAAGGCCAGTACGTGCTGCTCCAGTTTTGGGGCAGCTGGTGCGGCCCCTGCCGGGCCGAGAACCCGCACCTCGTCGATCTGTATCGCAAGTACCACGACAAAGGTTTTGAGATATTCAGCATCGGCCTTGAGCGCGATGAGCGCGCCTGGAAACGGGCCATCCAGCAGGACGGCCTGCCCTGGTCGTGGCAAACCCTGGGACTCAATGATTTCGACCATCCTGTAGCGCGGCTCTACAACGTCAAATCCATCCCCATGACTTTTCTGATCAACCGCGACGGCAAAGTGGTGGGCGTCGATCTCGACCCCCGTGTGCTGGATAAAATGCTTGGGGAAGCCCTTGGCGGCTCGTGACAAACTGGCGGCTGCAGCAGCAGGGGCATAAAAATTGTGGCATTGGCCGGCCGGCCGATCTGATTGGCAAGCGGCCAGAGCAATCACATGCAAAACCCGTTTAAAAAAATATTGAATATGGCGGACAAACAACCCAAAGCCCCGCTCGCAGAAGAACCCGTAAATGGGGCCGAACAGCCCGAAAATCAGACAGAAGTGGCCGAAAACGACCAGGAAATACCGCAGCCCGACCCGCGCATCGCAGAATTGGAACAACAACTCGAGGAATCACGAAACAAGTACCTCTACCTGTTCTCCGATTTCGAGAATGCCAAACGCCACGCCGCCCGCGAACGGATGGAACTCATCCAGACGGCCGGACGTGACATTATGACAGCATTGTTGCCGGTTTTGGACGACTTTGACAGGGCGGCGAAGAACGGGGCGCTGAATGACGGCATGACCCTCATTCACAACAAACTCGTTCAGACCCTTAAAAACCGCGGCCTGTCTGCTATCGAAATCAAGGCCGGCGACGATTTTAATGCCGACCAGCACGAGGCGGTGGCAGAAATACCTGCGCCGGCCGAAGAACTGAAAGGGAAAATTGTCGATATTCTCGAACCCGGCTACCTCCTCGGCGAACGGATTATTCGGTTCGCGAAGGTGGTGGTTGGCAAGTAAAGGTTGATGGTAAGGGGTTGATAAAGTTTATGGGGTTTATAAGGTTTATAAATGGAGGGCGGGTGCTCTCTTTCCTTGCCTGAATTCATCAATCTCATCAACCCTATAAACCCTATACACCTCATCAATCCTATACACCTCATCAACCCTCATCAACCCATATCTATCAACCCACACTGCTACATGGCATCCAAACGAGATTACTACGAGGTGCTGGGTGTTGCCAAAAACGCCAGCGCCGACGACATAAAAAAGGCTTACCGCAAGAAAGCGATTGAGTTTCACCCGGACAAAAACCCGGGCGACAAGGCCGCTGAAGAAAAATTCAAGGAAGCCGCCGAAGCCTACGAAGTGTTGAGCGATGCCGATAAAAAGGCGCGTTACGACCGCTACGGCCATGCTGGCGTCGATGGTATGAGCGGCGGTGGAGGTTATGGCGCAGGTATGGATATGGAGGAAATCCTGCGCCGTTTCGGAGGTATGTTTGGCGATGACGATATTTTCGGGTCGTTTTTCGGCGGCGGCGGTGGCGGCGGATTTCGCACGCGCCAGCCCCGCGGCGAACGCGGTACCAACCTGCGCGTCAAGATCAAAATGACCCTCGAAGAGATCGCGATGGGGGTGCATAAAAAAATCAAGGTGCGCAAACAGGTCACCTGCAGCACCTGTCATGGCTCCGGCGCGCGCGACGGCGCCGGCGTCGAAACCTGCAGCACCTGCCGGGGCGCGGGCATGGTCAACCGCATTACCCAAACGCCCTTCGGGCACATGCAAACCGCTACCACCTGCCCCACCTGCAACGGCTCCGGCCAGACGATCAAAACGCCCTGCAACGTCTGCAAGGGCGACGGCCGTGTATTCGGCGAAGAAACCATCGAGGTCGATATTCCGGCCGGCGTACACGAAGGCATCCAGCTCTCCATGTCGGGCAAGGGCAATGCCGGCGCAAAAGGCGGTCCGGCCGGCGACCTGCTGATCACGATCGAGGAAATTCCGCACGAAGAATTTACCCGGGAGGGCAACAACGTGGTGTACGAACTTTTTCTCAACATCGCCGATGCCGCGCTGGGCGCCCAACTCGAAGTGCCCACGCTCGACGGCCGCGCGCGGATCAAAATACCGGCCGGCACCCAGTCGGGCAAAATCTTCCGCCTGCGCGACAAGGGTTTGCCCGAGCTTCAAACGCGCGGCCGCGGCGACCAGCTGATCCACGTCAACGTCTGGACGCCCAAAAAACTAACCGATGAAGAACGCCGCCTCATCGAAAAACTGCGCGACATGCCCAATTTCCAGCCGACGCCCGGCAAGGAAGACCGCAGCTTCTTCGACAAAATCCGGGACGCATTCAACGGTTAATGAAAATGCCTGTCCTTTATTGACGCACTCAAAGAGTGGTACAGACCTCAGACGGCCGTTCTTTTCCGCACTCGAATTCTCTTGATTCTTTTATCGGGAAAACACCCACTTTTTGTCCGCTTTACCTTCCACTATCACGGTAAATCGGTGAATATCATCGCTTAATTCAAACTTGATATCGCCTTCCGCATAACTTTTGGAATCAACCAAAGTGTTCAGGTAATTGGCCGGGGCAAGCGGGCCGGGAAGCTCGTCGGCCACGAGCCGAAAATTTTCTGTCTCCAGAAGTGCATTGATGATCCCCTTGAAGTTCAGTCCAACCGTCAGTGTGATCAGGCTTTTCCCTCCTCCTGTGCTTTCAACAGACGTTTTTACGACGGAATACACCCGTTCGTACTGAAAATCGCCGGGCGCAAACGTAATTGGCTGGGCCAGGGAAACATCCAGTTGACGGGGCGCAGCAGTTGGTTGTGGCGATTCATGGCCTGAAGGCGCCCGTCGGTTATCGCTTGTTTTCAGCGCCGTTTCGGGGTTGGCGCTGTCGTTGGACGGTTTGAGCAACAAATACGTCAGAAAGAGGATCACTAAAACGGCGGCGACGCCCGCGGCGGCAAAAATCACGGTAGGGTTCGAATGGCGTTTCGCCGACAAAGGCGGCGGCGGAGTTGCGGACGGGTTGCCCGAGGCGATCTCGATCAATTCAAGCAGGTTTTTGCGCAAACGGGACATTTCTGTGTTGGCCTGTTCGGTCGTCAGTACGCCGTTGCGCTCCTGTGCACGCAGGTTGTTCCACTGACTCTCCAGTAGCACAAGATCGTTGTAAATGCCCTGCTGGTTTTTCAAGGCAAAAATGAGCTCGTCCATCTGATTATTGGCGAGGAGTTGGAGCAGGGATTGCTTGTCCATGAATTTGTTTTTGTAATTATTTTAGGCAATGCGTCTTGGGATCAAATCCCGTTTTGCACAACGCGAAGTTGTTCATTTTATAGGTTCAACCTGTAATTTTATTTCGATAAGCATTTTTGAAATTTTATCAAATGGCTCCGTTTTCGCCATTTGCTCAATGACCTGGAGCAAACCGGCAGCTTCCCGCAGCCCCACAAACTCCAGCTGAGGCCGAAAACTGTGCGCTGTACGGTAGAGCGCCTCTCGGTTTTCCTGCCGCAGTGCAGTTTCCAGTTTTTCGAGTTCCAAAGGGTATTGCGCCTCAAATTTGCCGATGAAATGCTGCATCTGTGCCGCGTCGCCGTCACAGAAATCGCGGAGAAAACGCAGGTCGTAGTGGCGTGATTGCGGTTTTTCAAGGTTTTGAAGTTCCGTGAGGGCCGTTGTGGCTGTTTTTCTGCCGATTTCCAGGCTCAGCGTTTCGGCAATGGCCTGCGCCAGTTCGTGGGCTTTGAAGGGCTTGGCGAGGTGGCGATTCATGCCCGCTTCCAGCGCGGCATCAATTTCTTCCGGGGTTGCCGAGGCAGTGAGCGCGATAATGGGGATGTCGGCATGCAAGTGTTGGCGGATGTACCGGGCGGCCTCAGTGCCCGTCATTTCAGGCATTTGCATATCCATCAGCACCAGCGCCTGCCCCATGCCCTCTGCAAAGGAGGGGGCGGAGAGCCTTTCGATGGCTTCCCGGCCATTGGCAGCTTCCGTGATCTCCACGTTTTCAAAATGCCGCCGCAGCGCTTCCGAGGCGATCTCGCGGTTAAAATCGTTGTCGTCGGCCAGCAGGATACGCAGGGCTTGACTGAAGTACAGGTCGTCGCCGTGGGCGGTTTCGGCTTCCAGATCGGCAGCATTGGCCAAGGGTAGTGTGAGGGTAAAGGAAAAGGTTGAGCCTTGGCCGACGCTGCTTTCCACCTGAATATCGGAACCGTGCAGGCGCACCAGATCGCGGGCGATGGTTAGGCCAAGGCCCGTGCCGCCGAAGCGGGCCGTAATGTCGTCGCCGGCCTGTTGAAAGCTGTCGAAGATGGCAGCGAGTTTTTCCTGCTGAATGCCGATGCCTGTGTCTTGCACCCTGAATTCGAGGATGGCCGTATTGTCAGGATGGCTGCCGCTGGCCCCGACCATAACCGTGACCGCGCCGTTTTCGGTAAATTTCACGGCATTGCCCGCCAGGTTCATCAGTATCTGGTAAAGGCGGGTAGGGTCGCCGAGTACGGCTTCGGGCACATCTGCGTCGATGTCTGTGCGGAGTTCGATGCCTTTATCCCGGGCGCGGAGGCCGAGGGCGTCCTGCACGTCGTGGACGATGCGGGCGGGCGAGAAGGGGATGTTTCGGAGCCGCACCTCCCCCGCTTCGAGTTTGGACAGGTCGAGTATGTCGTTAACCACCTCGCCGAGGCGTTCGTTGCTGTGGCGGACGGCGTTGAGGTAACGGCGTTGTTTTTCGGAGAGGGAGGTTTCCAGCAGCAGCTCGGTGTAGCCGCTGATGCCATGCAGCGGGGTGCGGATTTCGTGGCTCATGTTGGCCAGGAAGCGGGATTTGAAGGCTTCGGAGGCTTCGGCGCGGGCGCGGGCTGCCTCCACTTCGCGGTTTTTGGCTTCGAGTTGCTCGGCGGTTTTTTGTTTGAAACGGAAGCGATTGTATAGCAGAAAGGTGAGGAGCGTGAGGACGGCGAGGCCGGCAAAAAGGGCATAGCGGATGTTGCGCTGTTGCGTGAGCTGGGCCTCGATTTCGGCTTCGCGGCGGGCGTTTTTCACTTCGTTATCGCGGGTGAATTCTCCAAAGGCAAGTTGGCGGGTGCTGAGCTGGCGTTCAACCAATACCTGGTGTTTGTATCGCAATTCGCTGTATTTCAGCGCTTCGTAATAATTTCCCTTTTTTTTGTAAATATCGGAAATCAACTTGGCTGATTCCTGTGCGCCACGGTTGTTTTTGGCGATTTCGAATGTTTGAAAAGCCCATTGCGCATGAACCAGTGCAGAATCAAGCAAACCAAGTTCGAATTCGCAGGAAGCCAATTCCTGCATGGCTGCCGAACCGTAGTGTGCATTGGTGGAAATGGGGCAGAGTTTGACAGCCGCTTTGGCCAATGTATATGCCTTCCGGATATTACCCAGGTTACGGTAACAAGTGGCCATTCCATACATTTTTTGTGCCATCGGCATGGGGCCGAAGCTGTTTTCTTCGATTATTTGGTTGGAAAACGCCTCAAGGGCCTTTTGATAGTTTTGTTTTTTTAAATACACCCAACCAAACATAGGGTATATGGAAGAAGGGTTAACGGCTGTATTTTTTGTGGCATCGAGGGCTTTTTGGACGTATATCAATGCATTGTCGGTATCGTCCAACCGATTGTACACCCCGGCAATGTTGTAATATAAGTTTGGCAATACTTCCCTTGCTTCCTTGTCTTGTTGCTGTTCGATGATTCTGATTGACTCGAAATAGTTGGCAGCTGCATCAGCGTATCTTCCAAAGTCGTAGCAGGCAATGCCGATATTGTTTAAGGCCGCGGCATACAAATACCGGTCATTTTCATGGCGCAATTGTTTGAGCGTTTGGTCATAATAGGAGGCAAAGGCCAGACTGTCGCCCAATCCGGATGATATGAGGCACAATTGCACCAGACATCGAACCGCTGTGACTGAATCGCCCCGGGTTTCGAACTGACGTAAGGCCGCTTCCATCATTGGCTTTGCCAAATCCGGGCGTTCATACTGTATGGCAGAAGCTTTGAAGAAAGTCAAATCGGTATCCAGCCTTTTCTCAAAGGATTCGTCACCTGTTTTCCCTCTCAGGTAGTTTTGAAAAATACTGTCCAGTTGTTCCGGAAATCGTTCGTAACTGTATTCTTCCCTCCGAAAAATATACCATAAAACCGATTGCAGGCGCTCTGCCTGTTGCCGGGCCGTGGCGCCGGCAGGCAAAGGTCGTTTCAGCGAATCCAGCACAGGGTCGCTTGGCTGGCAACGCAATGCCAGGGATATAAACAGCAGGCAACAGGCAAGCAGGAAGGATTTCATACCCCGAAAATTTTGATAAAGATAAAGGGCTTGGCGGCCAGCCCCGTTGCGACGTTTTCCAGTTGGTCGAAATGGCTTTCCCCCCGTCAATATTCACCTGTAAATGAATCCCTGTATCGCCAGGGTTTCAGGAGATTGCTCAGACGGGATGGTTTTTTACAAACATTTCAACAAGAAACTCAAAATGGTCGTCTGAAGCTGCCGGAAGGGGATTTGCCCCCACCTTTTGAAACAAACCTGACTGCTGTTCGGCAAAATCCGGGACGCTTTTAACCGTTGAAGAAAATAGCGCTTCGGGGCGGATAAATTTTTGCAGGGCATTTGCCGTTTCGGCAAAACGAACCTATCTTTGCACCCGCTTTTGCAGAAAAGCAATTTTTGTTTCTTCAACGGCCACGTGGCGGAATTGGTAGACGCGCTACTTTGAGGGGGTAGTGTCCTTACGGATGTGCTGGTTCGACTCCAGTCGTGGTCACAACACAAACGCCCGGTCAGCATTGCTGGCCGGGCGTTTTCAATTGTGCCTGACAAGGCTGCTCATTGTTTCTGCAGGAAGTCGAGGTGCCCGGTCACTTTCAGCAGTTTCAATACGGAAAGCCGGTAGGCAAAGGTTTGCTGGCTGTAGTTGGTTTCCGCTTCCGCCAGCGCTGTTTGCGCGTTGAGCAGCTCACTAAGAGGCGCAGTACCTTCTTTGTAGGGCAACAAGGTCGTTTCGCTGATCTCGCGGGCCAGCCGTACGTTTTCAGCCTGGGTATTCAGGGCAAAAAGGTTGTTTTTCAACTGGTCGCGGGCTTGCCGGTATTCCAGTTCGCGGGCCGATACGAGTTGCCGCCGGTCTTCTTCCAGTTTTTGATTGTCAATACTGAACAAAGCGAGCTGGTTGCGCCGCTTGAAGCCGTCGAACACGGGAATGCGAAGGCGGAAACCCAGTGCCGCCACCCCGTACCAGCGGTGGTCGGTATCCAGGAAATTGGCGTCTTCGCGCCAGGTCTGAAAACCGAGATTGGCATAGGCGCCGAGCGAGGGGTAGGCTTCCGCGCGCAGGCTGTTGGCCCGGATGCGGTTGAGTTCGATGTTGTGCAGCAGGAGGCGGTGTTCGGTCGTGTTTTCGGGTTCGAGCTGGATCGACAGCCAGCGGGTAGAATCGGCGCCGGGTTCGGAAATATCGCTCCAGACCGGATCGAAGGGCGAATCGTACGGAACGCCGCAGAGAAACTGCAGCGTCTGCCGAAGGGCGGCTATGCCTGCGAGCAGATTTTGTTTCTGGGTGTTGAGGTTGTTGTAGGCAACCCTGAGCCTTTTTACGTCGGTCGGCACCGCGTAGTCGTTGCTGACCTGCAGTTTGATCATACGTTCCAGTTCGCTCAGTTTGTGGAGATTGGCATCGACGGTTCGCAAAGCCGCTTCGGCTTGCAAAAACTGGAAAAACACATTCGCCGTCTGAAAAATCACGTCTTCTTCGGCTTTTTCCGTCAACAATTCGAACAGGGAGCGCGACACATTGGTCGCCGGCACCATACGCCGTGCAGACTCGCTGTAAATAGCCTGGTCGATATTGATCATGCCGCCGAGTTGCCAGGGCTGCCCGAATTGTACCGGCACGTAGGAATCATCGGAACGGCCCAATACCTCTCCCGGCATCAATTGAGTGGGCAACGACGGGTAGGCGTCGAGGCTGACCACGGCATTGATTTGCGGGTATGCAGCACTGCGGCCTTCGCGGAGGCGGGATTCGAAACCCTGGCGGTCGAGTTTCGCTTTGCGCAATTGTGCGCTATTATTCAGGGCGAGGTCGATGACTTCCGGCAACGTCACCGGGTGCGTGCCGCTCTGGGCATTCAACACCGCCGCCGACAACCCCAACAGAAAGGATAAGCAGTATTTCATTATGCGAAGGTCGCTATTTGCGCGAAAAATGAGCTCCATTCCGCGCAGTTTCACCACCGCCGCGTCAGCGCATCAGCAGCACGTCGCCCTGATAAATCTCCTCGCGCCCGTCGGTGAAGGCGACGACGGCATGCCAGACGTACACGCCGGGTTGCCCGATCTCGCCGTTGACCACGCCCTGCCAGCCCTGGGCAGGGTCATTAAGCGGAACTTTTTCTTTTTCAAAAATCAGCTGGCCAAAACGGTCGAATACCTGAAACACAGCCACATAACGAATGCCGCCGCCGCCGTAGAGGGTAAAAGCCCTGTTGTCGGCCGACTGGCCTTCCGGGGCGAATACATTGGGGGCATACACCTGGCGGTCGCGGTGCACTGCTACGACGACTTCATCCACAGCCTTGCATCCGTTGGTATCGATAGCGACGAGCTGGTATCGGGTGTAAAAAACGGGGAAAAGTGTGGCCGAGGTGGGCGAATAGGCGAGAACGGAAGCGGATGGCGACCACAAGACGGTGTCCAGCGGTTTTTCAGCGCTCAAAAGCACCTGCAGGCTGTCGCCGGCCAGCAGCGTGGTATCGGGGCCAGCATCGAATTCAAACTGGAAACCCAGGGGCAATACGGCTGCTTCGGCGGTCTGGCAACCGTTGGCGTCCTCGACGGTGATAAAATGCTGACCCGGCGGGAGATCGCTCCAGCTGGTTTGGGTGGAAAAAGCACCGGCATCGAAGCGGATCAGGTATGGCGGCACTCCGCCCTGAATCTGTTGCACGTTGATGGCGCCGGTATTTTCGCCATAACATTTTTCGCCGACAGCCTCAACCGTGCTTTGCAGGGGCGGCGGCGCGTCGAGGGCGGCATTCAGCACGATGGAGCAGCCGCGCGAATCCGTCACGGTAAGTTCAATGAGCCCCGAAGGCAGGCTGTCGGCTACGGGGTCGTTTTCCTGTCCTCCCGACCAATGATACACGTAGTAAGGCGTGCCGCCTTGTATGTTTGCCTTTGCCAGGCCATCGGCGCCGTCGGCGCACGACACGGCATACTGGTTGTAATCGCTTTGCACCTCGAGGGTGCCGCTGAGCGGAAAAGGCTCGCCTATGATGGCAAACAGCAGGGTGTCATGGCCTGTGGCGTCGGTCACGGTAACGCGGTAAGCGCCCGGCGGCAGGTCGTCGATGGCGGCTACCGGGGTACTGCTGTTCAGGGTGCCGCTGCCCGAAGGGGTGTTGGGCAGGCGGGTCCATTGAAAGGATGCAGGCGGTACGCCCTGGATAAGGCCGATCTGGAGGGCGCCGTCGAGGCTGCCGGCGCAGGACACATCCGTTGCGCTGAGGTCGGCCAGCCTGAAAGGCTGCGCACTGGCAAGTACCGGCAACAAAAAAAGACTGAAAAACAGTTTTCTCATGCTTTTCACAAGGTAAGAAGCGGTTCAACGACAAGGCCGTTTTAAACAAGACGCATTTAACAAGGTATTCGTCTTCCAAAAACCTGCCAGTTTTTCAATACCGTAGGGGATTGTTTGATTAAAAAAACAAGGGGCTGTTTTCTGAGCCACCTGAAATGGCTGTTTCGCGGATTTACTCCCACGGGCGTTGTTTCCGATAGGAAACGCCGCGAAAGAAAGCAACCGGCGCATCATCCTGATTCCGGACCGTGATGGCATAATTGGACAGGCTGTTGCCCAGGTGCTCTTCGGCGGCGGTGGCGGTCAGTACGTCGCCGGCGACCACGGGACGCGCATGCTCGATGCTGCAGTGAATCGACACTGCATGGCGCCCCTGCGAGTTGCAGGCAAAGGCAAAGGCGCTGTCGGCCAGCGAAAAGGTGATGCCGCCATGCGCGACTCCAAAACCGTTGAGCATTTCGGGGCGCACCGTCATGCGCAGCGTGCAGACGCCCGGGCCAACCGAGACCAGTTCCATGCCCATCCACCGGCTGAACGGGTCGTTGTCGAACATTTTATGGAAAATTTCCAGAGGCGTCATGGCCGGGCGGTCGGGCTTTAGAAAAAGTTTTTCTCCTCATGGGCCATTCGGCGGAGCAGAGGGCTGCAGCGATAGCGCGGGTCGAGGTATTCGCCGTGAAGCCTGTCGAGTTCACCGACCACGTTGGCGATGCCGATTTGATCGGCCCAGTACAACAAACCTTTGGGGTAGTTGACGCCGTAAGTCATGGCGAGCTCGATGTCGTCGCGGCTGGCGATGCGCAGGTAGTAGGCTTCCGCGGCTTCATTGATAAGCATGGCGAGAATGCGGCGCACGATCGATTGGCCGAGCGCTTCGTCGCGCTGAGGTTCGGGTTGTACGGCCCCTTCGCTGTAGTCGTAAAAGCCCCTGCCCGTTTTGCGGCCGAAATAATGGGCATCCATGAGCCGCTTCTGGATAAGGGAGGGTTTGTAGCGCGGGTCGTAGTAAAACGCCGTAAACACCTGTTCGGTCACGGTGTAGTTAATATCGTTGCCGATGAAATCCATGAGTTCGAACGGCCCCATTCGGAAACCGCCCAGATCGCGCATGGCCCAGTCGATGGTTGCCGGGCTGGCAATGCCTTCTTCCAGAATTCGAAGGGCCTCGCCGTAGTACGGTCTGGCGACACGGTTGACGATGAAGCCCGGGGTGTCTTGTGCCAGCACGGTGGTTTTGCCCCAGCTGTTGATCAGGTTGCGGCCCACGTCGATGAAACGTTGCTCGGTCTGGATCGCCGGGATAATTTCCACCAGCCGCATCAGGGGGGCCGGATTGAAAAAGTGGACGCCCAGAATACGTTCGGGGTGCTTGAGGTGGGCGCCCATGGCGGAAATGGAAAGAGACGAAGTATTGCTGCTGATAATGGCCGTTTTATCAACGATGGCTTCGATGCTCTTGAAAGCGATTTGCTTTTGCTCGATGTCTTCGACGATGGCTTCGATTACCAGACAGCAATCGCGAAAATCGCTCATGTGGTCGGTAAAGCGAATGCGACTGAACAGGGAGTACGCATCGGCGTCGGTCATTTTGCCTTTTTCAACCAGGGTTTTAAGGGTAGCCTGAATACCTTTCCCGGATTTGGAAAGCGCGGGCGTGAGGTTGTCGCAGACGATCACATTGTGACCGTACCTGGCAGCAACCTGGGCAATTCCACTGCCCATTGCGCCGGCGCCGAGAATACCAATAGTGTCCATTGTAGGGTTGTATGACTGAAGGATTTCCCGACTTTTCCGGGAAACCGCAAAGTTAGGAAAGCGATCGTTTTTGCGTTCGGAATTTACAAAACAGCCATTCAGACGAACCGCAAGGTGTACGTCACTCCCGGGAAAAGGCCCGACTGCTGCACAAAATGTTTTAAAAATGAAATTTCTCCCAACAACACGTTTTTATTTTTAAAAACTTTTAGCAAACCTTGCCTTGTAAAACACACTGTGTATGCCAGTTGCTGCGCCTAAAAAAATCGCTGCCATGCCGGGCGAGCCGCCACCGCCGACCGGCGTCAGGATACTGGGTATCGACCCGGGCACCAACGTGCTGGGTTTTGCGGTACTCGATGCCGACAAACGCAGCGGCATGAAGGTCATCGAAATCGGCGTGGTCACCTTTCAGCACGTGGGGGAAGAGCATACGGTCAAACTGCGGTATATTTTCGAGCAGGTACAGGATTTGATCCGGCAGTACGGGCCTTCGGAAATGTCAATTGAAGCGCCTTTTTTTGGCAAAAACGTGCAATCCATGCTCAAACTCGGGCGGGCGCAGGGAGTGGCTATCGCGGCGGGCATGGTGAACGGCCTGGCCATCACAGAGTACATGCCCAAAAAGATCAAACGCGCCATAACGGGCAACGGAAACGCTTCGAAAGAGCAGGTGGCCGGAATGCTGGAGAACATTCTGAAACAGAAATTTCAGGAAAAATATTTCGACGCCACCGATGCCCTTGCGGCAGCGGTTTGCCACTGGTTTCAGTCGTCCGGGCCCGCAAAAGGTCAAAAATCGTACAGCGGCTGGGGGGCATTTTTAAAGGACAATCCCGGCAAAGTCTCAAAATAAATTCCCGGGATAATGTCCGTGCAGCGATATTAGCGTTCACATTGTCTTTACCACACGCTTCAATATTCAGGTTTTCGGCTTGTGCGCCCGGGGCGTCAAGCGCCGAACCTGCCTTTCCCATCTACCGATTTCGTACAAGGATTGCTCCGCTTTAAGGCTACCACACAAAGGGTATTCTGCCAGTATCCGCATTTTTTATAGGTAGTTTAAGGCCCAATAAAAAGGTGTGGCACATAGTTTGCCGCCTGCTTTTGCTCAAACTACGTTTTGCTGTGAAATTTTCGCACTAGACGCACTGACTATCTCATCCATTTAAATCACCAATTGTTTATGCGTAAACTGCTATTCCTCGTGTTCCTGTTGTCGTCCTCCCTTTTGGCAACAGTTTCCTCCGCACAGGGTCTGTTTTCCTGTACCAGCGGCGGTTCGATTCCTCCACCCGGTGCGCTCGTATGCGCCAACACCTGTATTTACTGCAACATTGATGGTCTTCAGGACCAGAACAACGTGTTCCTGCCCGGCACGCTGAATTTCACCTGCCTCGGCACGATTACGCTCGAAAACCCCCGGTGGTACGGCTTTATCGCCGGATCTCCCAATATCACTTTTTTGGTGACCTACCTTTCCTGCTCGGGCAACAACGGCCTGCAGGGCGCCATTGTCGACAACTGCATGACCACCATTGCCTGCAACCCCGTCGGCACCAGCTCGGCCCCCAACTCCATGGAACTGGAGGTGACCGGCCTCACCGTCGGCAAGGCTTACCAGCTGATGATCGACGGTATTAACGGCGAAGTATGCCAATACAAGATCAGCGTGACGCATGGCGTGGCCAGCCCGCAACCCCTGGGCGCTTTGGGCGCAATTCAGGGCCAGCAGCAACTCTGCCCGAACGCCACGGTGGAATACTCGATCGCCCCGGTTGACAATGCAGCCGTGTACACCTGGACGGCTCCTCCCGGCGCTTCAATCAACGGCGGCGGCAACGTGGCTACCGTGCCTGGCCCCTTTACCGGCGCTTCGGTAACGATCAAATTTGGCAATACCGGCGGCAATGTTTGCGTATCGGCATCCAACATCTGCAGCCCGGCGGTTTCGACCTGCCTGCCCGTTTCCGTGACGCCCCTGCCCATCACAATCCTGTCCGATATTACGGTTTGTAACGAATGGACACCCTTCGAGTGGGATGAAGAACCACACACCCAGTTGTTCAACCCCGGCACTTATACCCTTACCTCGACACCCTACCAGTCTTACCTGGGCTGCGACAGTATTGTACGGCAAAAAGTGACGATTCTGCCCCTGAACTTTACCAATCTGGGCGTCAAGTATATCTGCGAAGGCGAATGTTTCTATGTCGGTCCCTACGAATACTGCAACCCGGGCACATACACCGATGTGATCAGTGCCGAAAACGGCTGCGACAGTATCGTGAAATTTACACTGGTGAAAATCCCGGTGAAGGCTGTGATTCAGCAGCCCGACACCATCACCTGCGCCGTGCCCTCCGTCCCCTTGTCGGGCCAGGGCTCTACCACCGGCTCCTCTGTTTTTTATACCTGGCTTAACTCTTCGGGAGTAGTCATCAGCAACACGATAAATGCTACTGCAACAGCCCCCGGGCAATACTCCCTCATTGTTCGCAACAGCGCCGGCGGCGTCTTGTGCTACGATACCGCCACGGTATTTGTGCCGGGCGAAACCACCGTGCCCCTGGCAGATGCGGGCCCCAACCTGACCCTTACCTGCTCTGTGACCCAGTTGCAATTGCAGGGGAACGGCTCGATGGGAGCCCAGTATTCCTATTTGTGGACGGCCTCCAATGGCGGCAATATCGTTTCGGGCTCGACGACGCTCACGCCGACCGTCAATGCCACCGGCACCTACAAACTTCGCGTCACCAACAACCTGAACGGCTGTACGGCTGTATCGCTCACGGTGATCAATGCGCAAACACAATCGCCTACTGTCGGCGTGACCGGCGGTACGGTATCCTGCGCGACCCCCAATATTTCGCTCGGTTCGACGACCGGCGCGGTCAATCCGACCTATGCCTGGACCGGCCCGAACAGCTTCACTTCCTCTGCGCCCAATCCCACGGTAAGCACCCCGGGTAATTACACCCTGGTTGTAACGGACGGCAATACCGGCTGTACCAATTCGGCTACTGCAGTCGTGTCGGGCAACAGCAATCCTCCGGGCGCCACGGCTACCGGCGGTACGCTGACCTGCACCGTCAGCAGCGTACAACTGCAAGGCACTTCGGGCGGCTCGGGTGTCACCTGGCTGTGGACGGGTCCGAACGGTTTTACTTCCGGTGCCCAGAATCCGACGGTGAGTGCAGAAGGCGCCTACCAACTGCTCGTTACGGGCACGAATGGCTGCACCAGCACTGCAACCGCCAATGTCGGACTCGACAATACGGCGCCGGGCGCCAGCGTAGCGCCTTCCGGCAACCTGAACTGCAACAACGCTTCCGTGACGCTGGTGACTACCAGCACCGCCAATCCGAACGACCTGCAACACCTTTGGACGCTGCCGGATAACAGCACCACCAATACCGGCGCCGACGCCTTCCTGGCCGTCAATCAGCCTGGTCAATATTCGGTTTTGGTCACCAATACCGAAAACGGTTGCACCAGCACGGCTACGGCAACGGTCATTCAGTATGCGCCTGTGGCAGCCAATATCGACGGCGTTCAGAACGTCACCTGCTTCGGCTCTGCCAACGGCGGCCTGGTCGGCAGCGGCAGCGGCGGCAACGGCAACTACTCCTTCAACTGGAGCTCGGGCGGCAGCGACCCCGGCGTCAGCGGCCTCGCTGCTGGTGACTACATCCTCACGGTAACCGATAGCGACGGCTGCTCCGGCACGGTACAGGCTACCATTTCACAGCCTTCGCAGCTATCTGTCAATGCCAGCGCAACCCCGCAATCGAGCAACGGCGCTACCGACGGTACGGCAACTGCCAACCCGAGCGGCGGCTCGCCCAATTACGCCTACCTGTGGAGCAATGACGAGACGACGGCATCCATCAGCGGCCTGTTGCCGGGTTCCTACACCGTCACGGTCACCGATGCCAACCTTTGCACGGCAGTTCAAACCGTCAACGTCAACGCCTACAACTGTGCCATCCAGACGGAATACGACGTAACCAACGTGAGCTGCTTCGGCGCCAACGACGGCTCGGCCAACGTATTTATCAGCGGCGGCCAGGAACCTTATGAATACCTGTGGAGCAACGACGCCACCACGTCGAGCGTCACCGGCCTCGCACCCGGTCAGTACACCGTCACCATTATGGATGCCGCCAACTGCCCGAGCGAACTGACCTTCACGGTGTTCGAACCGACCCAGGTCAACGCCAACGCCACCGGCGAAGGAACCAGCGGCCCCAATACCAACGACGGCAGCGCTACGGCCAACCCGACCGGCGGTTTCAGCCCCTATTCCTACCTGTGGAGCAACGATGAAACTACACAAACGATCACGGGCCTTGGCGCCGGAAGCTATACCGTAACGGTAACCGATACCAACGGCTGCTCTTCCGTACAAACGGTTGACCTTGAGGAAGGCAACTGCGGCTTGCTCACTTCCATTCTGCTGACCAGCCCGAATTGCAACGGAGAGGCCAGCGGCTCGGCAACGATTGTGCTGACCGGCGGCAGCGAACCGTTCAACTACATCTGGAGCTCCGGCAGTACCGACGCGACCGCCACTGATCTGGGCGCCGGCGATTACACCGTCACCGTCACCGACGTCAACAATTGCTCAGTGACCGCCTCGGCTACCCTGACGGAACCCGCTCCCATCGTGATCACGGAAGTATCCACAACCACAACGCCCTGCCCGGGTACGCCCGAAGGCTCCGCTACCGTAGTTGCCCTTGGCGGCACCGGCGACCTGAGCATCGAATGGGCCAACGGACAGGTGGAATTTACCGCCGTCGACCTCACGGCCGGCGTGTACCAGGCCACCATCACCGATGCAAACGGCTGCACCGCCATCGCATTTGCCAACGTACAGGCGCTCGACACCGAAGCGCCCGCCATCAACGGCGGCGTGAGCAGTGTTTCGCTCGGCTCGGCCGGTGAAATCACCCTGACCCCGCAAATTCTGAATTTGAATATCAGCGACAACTGCGGCGTTGACTTCGTTACCATTACGCCCAATACCTTCGACTGCGACCAACTCGGCGAACACACCATCACGGTGGAAGCAGGCGACGACGCCGGCAACGTGGCTTCCAGTACGCTGACCATCACGATCGTCGACGACCTGCCGCCGGTACTCAATTGCCCGCAAAGCATCGTCCGTTGCTTCGGCAACAACGTCGTGTCGTATGACGCACCCACCGCTTCCGACAACTGCCTCGGCTTCGGCGGACAATTCCAGTTCGTGTCCGGCCTGCCCAGCGGCTCTTCGTTCCCGGTTGGTACCACGACCAATACGTTCTCCTACACCGATGCCCAGGGCAACGTGGGCAGCTGCTCCTTCGAAGTAACGGTATTGACCCAGCTCTCGATCGTGATCCAGAACGTGAAAGACGACAACAGCTCGCCCGACAACGGCGCGATCAATATCGCCGTGAACGGCAGCTTGTCGCCTTACTCCTTCCAGTGGTTCCTCGACGCAGCTCCACTGCCCGACACCACGGAAGACATCAGTGGTCTGAGCGCCGGGGTGTACACAGTAATCGTCACCGACGCCCAGGGCTGCTCCATCACGAGCCAGGATATTCCGGTTACAAGCTTCGTTGGCACCGACGCCCCCGACTGGTCGTATGGCCTGAGCCTCCAGCCCAACCCGACTTCCGGCCAGGTTGCCGTAGTACTGCCGGGCTCGGTGGTGAATGCCGAAACGCGCGTTGTCGTGTTCGACGCTACCGGCCGCCGCGTACTCGAGCGCAACAGCACCCGCGAAGAACGTATTGAAATGGACCTCAGCGGAAATGCAGCCGGTCTGTATTCCGTACTGATCCAGATCGACGGCAAGAGCGTGGCTAAAAAACTGGTGATCAACCGTTAACAGTCCGATATATCGCGTTGAAAAAGCCCGTTTGCACCCGCAGACGGGCTTTTTCTTTTAACCGAGCGCCCAAAAAAGCATAACATTGTCGCCATGCTGGCCAATATTTTACTCATCGACGACGAGAACAGCCTCCGCGAACTGCTGGCCCGCCTGATCCGGCTGGAAGGCTTCGAGGTGGTACAGGCTGCCAGTTTGTCGGCTGCCCGCCAGGCGCTGGCCAAAAGCCGGCCGGAAATCGTTTTGTGCGATGTCAAACTGCCCGACGGCAACGGCGTGGAGTTTGTCGGCGAACTGAAAGCAGGCTATCCCGATATTGAAATCGCGCTGTTGACCGCTTACGGCAACATTCCGGACGGCGTTCAGGCCATGCGCACGGGCGCTTTCGATTACCTGGTCAAAGGCGACGACAACAACAAAATCATCCCGCTCCTGCACCGGATGCTGGAAAAAATCCGTCTTCAGCGCAAGGTCGCGCAGTTGGAAAAACAACTCGGACGCCCCCTCGATTTTGACCGGATCACGGGTCAGGCGCCTGCTTTCCTGCAGGTTGTCGAATTGGCCCGAAAAGTTGCTCCTACCGACACCACCGTGCTTTTGAGGGGCGAAACAGGCACCGGAAAGGAAGTGTTTGCGCAGGCCATTCACCGCTCGAGTGCCCGAAAAGATCATGCTTTCGTTGCCTTGAATTGCAGCGCATTCAGCCACGACCTGCTGGAAAGCGAGTTGTTTGGGCACCGGGCCGGCGCTTTTACCGGCGCCATGAAAGACAAGCCCGGATTGCTCGACGAGGCGCAGGGCGGCACCCTTTTTCTCGACGAGATCGGTGAAATGCCCCTCGATTTGCAGGCCAAATTGTTGCGCGTGCTCGAAACCGGCGAGTTTTTGCCTGTGGGCGATACCAAAGTGCGCAGGGCAGATGTGCGCCTGCTGTCGGCCACCAACCGCGATCTGAAGCACGACGCCGAAAGCGGAAGGTTCCGGGCCGATTTGTATTACCGCCTGGCGGTGTTTCAGATTTATTTGCCGCCGCTGCGCGAAAGGCGCGAGGATATCGGGCTGCTGGCGGGTCATTTCGCCGCCTATTTTTCCCAAAAAATGGGTAAAAAAATAGCAGAGCTCTCTCCTGAAACCTTGCATTGCCTCCTGGCCTACGAATGGCCCGGCAATATCCGCGAACTGAGAAACGTCGTGGAGAGGGCTGTGATCCTTGCTTCCGGCGAACGCATCGAGCCCTCCGACCTGCCCGCCGAACTCCAGTCGGCGCCCCTGCAGAACGCACCCGCCCGACCACTGTCGGCTTTTTCCCTCGAAGCGGCCGAGTGCCTTCACATCCAGAAAGTATTGCTCCACACGGGCGGTAACAAAACCGAGGCGGCGCGCCTGCTCGGCATCGGCCTCACGACGCTTTATCGCAAAATCGAAAGTTGCGGCCTTTCATTTTGAAAGGGTTGTTTTTCATTTTGACCTGCTTTGCCACTTCTGCAAACACAGACTTCCTGTCTTATCTTATTGAAAATCATTGATTTGTAATGAGGGCCTGCTCTGCGGGCCGATCTGGCAATTGCTTTGTCGTATCTGAAGCAAAACGACAAAGTCATGCTTTCCACTTTCCTGCTTCTGTTACTGGGCCTGCTCTGTTTCGCCCTCTTTTTTCGCTCCGTTTCCTTTTTTGAAAAAATCTGACGCCATGCTCTTCCTGCTGATCGTATCGGGTTTCGTCTTCGCGTACATGATTTATGTATTGCTGAAACCTGAAAAATTCTGACACCACCTTTAAACATTCCAGTAATGAATACCGAAATACTCTCCATCATATTGTTTTTTATCGTCACGGCCGCCTTGTCGTGGCCTTTGGGTCGATACATCGCCGGTGTGTATGCCGGCGAACGCGGCTTCGGCGACCGCCTGTTCGGCGGACTTGAAAAATGGATGTTCCGGCTGTCCGGCATCGATCCCGATCGGGAGATGCGCTGGCAGGAACATCTTAAAGCTTTGCTGACGATCAATGTGCTCTGGTTTCTCTGGGCCATGTTCGTGCTGCTCAACCAGGGCTGGCTGCCCTGGAACCCCGACGGCAACCCTTCGATGACGCCCGATCTTGCGTTCAATACGGCGATTTCCTTTATCGTCAACTGCAATCTTCAGCACTATTCGGGCGAAACCGGCGCCTCGTATTTCTCCCAAATATTCGCGTTGATGTTTCTGCAGTTCGTCAGCGCGGGCACGGGGCTGGCGGCGGGCGCCGTGGTTTTCAACGCCATGCGACAGCGAACGGCTACCCGGCTGGGCAACTTTTATGATTATTTTCTCAAAAGCTGCACCCGTATCCTGTTGCCGATCAGTTTCGTCGCCGCGCTTTTCCTGATTGCCGACGGCGTGCCCATGAATCTTGCGGAAGGCAAAGACACCATCGTGACGCTACAGGGCGATACGGTGCAGGTGAGCCGCGGACCGGTAGCCGCTTTCGTCGCCATCAAACAAGCCGGCACCAACGGCGGTGGATATTACGGTACAAACTCGGCGCACCCGCTGGAAAACCCGACGGTGTGGACCAATGTGCTGGAAAATTTCCTGATTCTCGCCATCCCAATGGCCTTTGTTTTTGCCCTGGGCTTTTACCTGAAAAAACAACGCCTGGCCTGGATGATTTTCGGGGTGATGACGGCCGGTTTCCTGATTATTCTGGGCACGACGGTTTGGTCGGAACTCCGGGGCAACCCGGCCATCGATCAATTAGGGATTGTCCAGACCTCGGGCAGCATGGAAGGAAAGGAGCTTCGGTTCGGCGCCGGGCTTTCGGCCTTGTGGAGCATCAGTACCACGGCGACATCCAACGGTTCGGTGAATGCCATGCACGACAGTTTCACGCCGCTCGCCGGCGGTATGCAAATGCTTGATATGATGATCAATTCGCTGTACGGCGGGGTGGGCGTGGGGTGGCTGAATTTTTATGTGTTTATCATTCTGGCCACGTTTATCGGCGGGCTCATGGTAGGGCGAACGCCCGAGTTGCTCGGCAAAAAGGTGGAAGCCCGCGAAATGAAAATCGCCATGCTGGTTGCGCTCCTGCATCCGTTTTTGATCCTGGCGGGTACTGCCCTGGCCGCTTTTTACTCGGCACAGGGGTATCCTGTGGCCGCCAGCTGGCTGAACAACCCGGGTTTTCACGGTTTTTCAGAAATGTTGTATGAATATACGTCCGCATCGGCCAACAACGGCTCGGGCTTCGAAGGCCTGGGCGACAACAATCCTTTCTGGAACATTACGACCGGCGTGGTGCTGATGCTGTCGCGCTATCTGCCGATCATCGGGCCGGTAGCCATCGCGGGTCTGCTGGCAGAGAAAAAATTCATTCCGGAAAGCGCCGGCACGCTTCGCCCCGACTCGGCCACTTTCGGCGTACTGGTGTTTGCCGTCATCGTCATTATCGCGGCCCTGTCGTTTTTTCCTGCCTTGACGCTTGGCCCCATCGCTGAATTTCTTTCCCTCTGAAACCGCCCATTCAACCCGGGCTTTCAATTTTTCTCATCATGAAACATAAAAAATCCACCCCGCTTTTTGCGCCCGAATTAGTCAGAGAAGCTGTGCGGGAAGCATTTATTAAACTCGACCCGCGGCGCATGTGGCGCAACCCGGTGATGTTCACCGTTGAAGTTGGCACCTTCGTCATGCTGGCTGTCTGTATCCTGATTTTCGCAGGCGATACGACGCAAGGCTCGTTCGGATATAATTTCAGCATTTTTGTCTTGCTGTTCCTGACCCTTGTTTTTGCCAATTTCGCAGAAAGCCTCGCCGAGGCCCGCGGAAAAGCGCAGGCGGCGAGCCTTCGGAAAACCCGGGAGGAAACACCCGCCAAGGTCATCATGGACGATACGGGCAATTATGCGCTCCGCTCGTCGAATGAGTTGAAAAAAGGCGACCGCTTCGTCTGCGAAGCCGGCGATTTGATTCCCGCCGACGGCGAAATTATCGAAGGCATCGCCACGATCGATGAAAGCGCCATCACGGGCGAATCTGCGCCGGTCATCCGCGAAGCCGGCGGCGACAAATCGTCGGTGACGGGCGGCACCAAAGTGCTGAGCGACCGCATCGTGGTGGAAGTGACGACGCTGCCCGGCGAAAGTTTTCTCGACAAAATGATCGCGCTGGTGGAAGGCGCCAGCCGCCAGAAAACCCCCAACGAAATCGCGCTCAACATTCTGCTGGCGGGCTTTACCCTGGTTTTTATCATTGTTTGCACCACTTTGCCGGCTTTTGCGCAATACGCTCGAACGCCGGTCACCATCGCGGCGCTGATCTCCCTTTTTGTCTGCCTGATTCCGACCACGATCGGGGGGCTGTTGTCGGCTATCGGTATTGCCGGGATGGACCGCGCACTGCGCGCCAACGTGATCGCCAAATCGGGCAGGGCTGTGGAAACGGCCGGCGATGTGGATACCCTTTTGCTCGACAAAACCGGCACCATCACCATCGGCAACCGCAAAGCCACTCACTTCTACACAGCCCCTGACGCGAGCATGGAAGCGCTGGTGCGGGCCGCCGCATTGGGCTCCCTGGCCGACGAAACACCCGAGGGCAAATCCATCGTCGAACTGGCGCGCCAGCAGCAATTCATTCAGGCTGCCGGCGCCGCCGAAGGCGCGCGTTTTGTCAAATTTACCGCCGAAACACGCTCTTCAGGGGTGGATTTGAACGATGGCTCCCGTATTCGGAAAGGCGCTTTCGACGCCATCAAAAATATTGTTGAAAAAGCAGGCCGACAGGTGCCCGAAGCCGTAGCCCTCGAAGTGCGCGGCATTGCCGCCAACGGCGGAACACCGCTTGTCGTCATTGAAAATGAACGGGTGTTGGGTACGATCGAATTGCAGGACATCATCAAACCGGGTATTCGCGAGCGCTTCGAGCGCCTGCGCAAAATGGGCGTGAAAACGGTCATGGTGACCGGCGACAACCCCCTGACCGCCAAATTCATTGCCGAGCAGGCCGGCGTGGACGACTTCATTGCAGAGGCCAAGCCGGAAGACAAAATGGCGTACATCCGCGCCGAACAAGGCCAGGGCAAACTCGTGGCCATGATGGGCGACGGTACCAACGACGCTCCCGCGCTGGCTCAGGCCGATGTCGGGGTGGCCATGAACTCGGGCACCGCCGCCGCCAAAGAAGCCGGCAACATGGTAGATCTGGACAACGACCCGACCAAACTCATCGAGGTGGTCGAAATCGGCAAACAACTGCTGATGACCCGCGGCACGCTAACCACTTTTTCCATTGCCAACGACGTTGCAAAGTATTTTGCCATCGTGCCCGCCCTGTTCGCAGCAGGCATCCCGGCGCTCAATGCCCTGAATATCATGCAATTGAAAAGCCCGGAGAGTGCCATCCTGTCGGCAGTTATTTTCAATGCGATCATCATTCCCCTGCTGATTCCGCTGGCATTGCGCGGCGTTGCCTACCGGCCCATCGGCGCCAGCGCATTGCTGCGCCGCAACCTGCTGGTGTATGGCCTGGGCGGTGTCGTGGCGCCGTTTATCGGAATCAAACTGATTGATTTGGCAGTCGGAATATTTCTTTGATATTCAATTTTTTACCCTAGCTTAATTTCCACAATCATGACGTCTCATATTTTTCCTGCTATACGACTGACGCTCTTGTCGCTGGTGTTGTTTTCGGGCCTTTATACCCTGGCTGTGTGGGGTGCGGCACAATTGCTGCCGCATCGTGGAATGGCCGAACGGGTCGGGTACAACGGACAAAACGGGTACGCCAACGTCGGTCAAACCTTTTCCGACGACCGATATTTCTGGTCGCGACCTTCGGCCGTCGCTTACAATGCCGCGGGCTCCGGCGGCTCCAACAAGGGCCCCGGCAATCCCGACTACCTGGCCGCCGTACAGGCGAGGGTCGATACTTTTCTGGCGCATCATCCCGGCGTGCGTCGCGAACAAATACCGGCCGACATGGTGACGGCTTCGGGGTCGGGACTTGATCCGCACCTGTCGCCCGAGGCCGCCTATTTGCAGGTTGCCCGCGTGGCGCAGGTACGCGGGCTGGATGCCGCCAAGGTGGCCGAATTGGTACATGCCCATACTCAACAGGCCTGGCTGGGTATATTCGGCCAGCCGCGCGTCAATGTGCTGTTGCTCAATATCGACCTCGATCAGCTCAAATAACCCCTTTCCATCCCGGCTAAGGCCATTGTTCCTATACTTTTGATCAAAATTCAATTTTATCATGAAAAATATACTGCTGCTTATTTTCCTGGCCGGTCCTTTGGCCCTGTCGGCCCAAACGGATACCTCGGCCCTGAGCGTCAGTTTCAGCGGCTACGCGGAGCCTTACTACGGCTACGATTTCGGACAGCCGGCCGATGCCAACCGGCCCGGGTTTGTTTATTCGCACAACCGCCACAACGAATTCAATATCAACCTCGCCTACCTGAAAGCTTCGGTCAGCGCCGCGCGAGTGCGCGGCAATCTCGCCCTGATGGCCGGCACCTATGCCAATGCCAACCTTGCTACCGAACCCGGCACCTTGCGCAATGTTTTTGAGGCAAATGCCGGTGTAAAACTCTCCAAAAAGTCAGATCTCTGGCTCGACGCCGGCATTTTTGCCTCTCATATCGGATTTGAAAGCGCCATCGGGAAAGACTGCTGGACGCTGACGCGCAGCATGGTCGCCGACAACTCGCCGTATTACGAATCCGGCGCCAAGCTCAGCTACACCACTGCCGACGGCCGATGGCTGTTCAGCGCGCTGGCCCTGAACGGCTGGCAGCGCATTCAGCGGGCGCCGGGCAACTCCATGCTGTCGGGCGGCTGGCAAATCCAGTACAAACCCAACAGCCGCATTTTGCTCAACAGCAGTTCGTTTTTCGGCACCGACAAACCCGACGACGAGCGGCGCACCCGCGTGTACCACAATTTGTACGGCATATTTCAGCTCAACGACCGGGTTGGCCTGATTCTCGGCCTGGATACAGGCTGGGAGGAGCCGGTTTTTAAAGGCGCAGATACCCGATTCTGGTACACGCCGGTGCTGATCGGCAAATTCACGCTCAATGATCGGCTGGCCATCGCTGTACGCGGCGAGTATTTTTCCGATGCAACAGGAGCGATCATCGGAACCGGCACTGAAAATGGTTTCCAAACGTTCGGCGCTTCCGCCAATCTCGACGTCCAGATTCACCGAAATGCCCTGTGGCGCGTCGAGGGGAAATGGTGGAACAGCAAAGACAAGGTTTTTCTCGACGCCGATGGCCTTCCCGCACGTTCGAATGCCGTACTGACGACCGCACTGGCTGTCTGGTTTTAACCCTTATACGATCATGCCTGACGAACGGGAACAAGGCGCACGGCGCTTCCTCGATCTGATCCGCCGTTCGCGGCGGGGAAAGTTCAAACTGTACCTCGGCATGGCTGCCGGCGTAGGGAAAACCTATCGCATGCTGCAGGAAGCCCATGCCTTGCGCCGCAACGGAGTGGACGTGCAAATCGGCTATGTCGAAACGCACGGGCGGGCCGAGACCGAAGCCCTGACCGGCGGCTTGCCGTTCATTCCGCGGCGAAAGATGTTTTACAAGGGCAAGGAACTGGAAGAAATGGATTTGCAGGCCATTCTCAACCTGCGCCCCGAAGTGGTGGTAGTGGACGAGCTGGCGCACACCAATGTGGAGGGCAGCAAAAATCCCAAACGTTGGCAGGATGTCTTCGAACTGCTCGAGGCAGGCATCAATGTCATTTCCGCCCTCAATATTCAGCACCTGGAAAGCCTCAACGACGATGTGCGCACCATTACGGGGGTCGAAGTGCGCGAGCGCGTGCCCGACAGCGTGCTGCGCGAGGCCGACGAGGTGATCAACATCGACCTGAGCGCCGAGGAGCTCATCCAGCGCCTGCGGGAAGGCAAGATTTACGCGCCCGAAAAAGTAGAGCTGGCATTGCGGCAGTTTTTTCAACCTGAATACATCCTTCAGTTGCGCGAGCTGGCGCTGCACGAAGCGGCCTCTCATGTCGGCCGAAAAGTGGAAACGGAAATTCCCAAAGCCGCCGGCCGCCACGAACGTATGCTGGCCTGCATCAGCAGCAACGCCGACACCGCCCGCCATGTGATTCGCAAAACCGCCCGCCTGGCGGCGTATTACAACGCCCGCTGGTGGGTGCTGTACGTGCGTACCCCGGCGGAGAATCCCGACAAGATCCCGCTGGCACTACAACGACATTTGCACAACAACTTCCAGCTGGCGCTCGAATCGGGGGCGGAACTTCTGCAGCTGGACAATGTTTCGGTAGCAGAAGCCATACTGGAAAAAGTAGCCGAACTCAACATTTCCACCCTTTGTATCGGCAAACCGCATTTCAACCTGACCCGCATCATCCTCAACACAGGGGTTTTTAACCGCCTGCTGAAAGACCTGAGCGGCCGGGACGTGGACATCATTATCCTCAGTTAGCATCCTGTATGTCTTATTCCATGAAACAGAAAATCACATTTGTCCTGGTCATGTTGTTCGGTCTGCTGGTGCTGGTCGGTACCCTGGGCATCCTGCGCATCAACGCCCTGGCCGGCGACGCCGGGGAAATTTTGAAAGACAACTACATCAGTCTCGAATACGTGCAACGCATGCAACGGGCCATGGAAAACCTCCCGGCCGATGCTGCGAGCCTGCAGGAGTTTGAAGAATCGCTGAAAAAACAACAGGCAAACATCACGGAAACGGGCGAGCAGGACGCTACCGTGGCGCTCAGCCGTTATTTCGAAGCCTGGAAGCGACAACCCGCCGATTCGACGGCGTACCGGGCTGTTCGGCAAAACCTGCTCACGATCGCACAAATCAACCTGGAAGCTATTGCCCGCAAAAACGACCACGCCCGTTTTACGGCCGAGCGTTCCGTCGCCCTGATCGGCATTATTGCCACCTTTTGTATGCTCATCGGCTTTACCTTTTTGCTCAATTTTCCCGGCTATGTGGCCAATCCGATCCTCCACCTGACCGCCGGTATCCGCGAGATTGCGAAGGGCAATTACGATCAGCGCATCCGGCTCGACCGCAAGGACGAATTTGGCGAACTAGCCGCGGCATTCAATGAACTGGCTGCCAAACTCGACGCTTACGAGCACAGCAATCTCGCCCGCCTGATGTTTGAAAAACGGCGGCTGGAAACCATCATCGGCGCGATGAACGACCCCGTCATTGGGCTCGACGAACACCAGGTCGTGCTGTTTGCCAACCCGGCTGCCGCCCGATTGCTCAACCTTCCGCCGGAAAAACTGATCGGCAAAGACGCAAGGGACGCTGCCTTGCACAACGACCTCCTGCGCACCATGCTGAAAGTCGGCGAAGACGAGCAGCCGAGGGAACCGCTCAAGATTTTCGCCGATGGCAAGGAGTCCTATTTCCAGCCCGAACGATACTACATTTCCGCCCCTGCAACTGCCGCCGCCGCCGCACCGCAGCCCATCGGACAGGTATTGTTTCTGAAAAACATCACACATTTCCGTGAACGCGACCTGGCCAAAACCAATTTCATCGCCACCATCTCGCATGAATTGAAAACGCCGATCTCGGCCCTGAAAATGGGCCTGAGCTTGCTCGACGACGAGCGGATCGGCAGCCTCAACGCCGAGCAAAAACAACTCCTGGGGCAGATCGGCGAGGATGCGAACCGCCTGCTCTCCATTACCGGCGAGCTCCTGAAACTCGCCCAGGCCGAAACCGGCAATATTCAACTCAACATCGCGCCCGTCGATCCCGCCCGCCTTGTCGATACCGCCTGCCAGGCGCTGGCTACTCAGGCGCGCGACAAACACATTTCGCTGCTGGTCGACGGCCAGTTGCCTGACGGCGCGGTGCTCGCCGATGCCGACAAGGCCGTGTGGGTGCTCGTCAACCTGCTTTCCAACGCGATCCGCCACTCCCCCGAAGGGCAAACCGTGGAACTGAGCCTGCTTGCCGAAGCCGATCAAATGCGCTTCATGGTGCTCGACCGGGGCCCAGGGGTGCCTGCCGACTGGCGGGATAAAATTTTCGAACGCTACGTGCAGGCGCCGGGCTCTACCCACGGCGGCACCGGGCTGGGGCTGGCTATTTCACGCGAATTTGTGCGCGCCATGGGCGGCGATATAGGGGTCGACAGCGCACCCGGCAAGGGCAGCAACTTTTGGTTTACCCTCAAAAAAGCCTGAGCAGTACGGCACAAGATTGAACAACACTTGACCATATTTTGAACTTGACGCTGGACAAACGCGGTCCGGACCTTTGTGGCATTCCTTTCATTGTTCACTCCACACAAAAATGTCCGACACCATGTCCAGCCATCTGACTACCATCCAGACAATCTACAACTGCTTCGCCCAGGGCGACGTACCCGGCATCCTCGCCCTGCTTTCCGACGACGTCACTTTTTTCAACGGTTCCGATCCGCGCCTGACCTCCTTCGGGGGCGAATTCAAGGGCCGCGAAGGCGTGATCCGGTTTTTTACAGCGCTCGGCGCCAGTTCGCAAACCACCTTGTTCGAACCCTACGATTTTCGGGAAGAAAGCGACCGGGTCATCAACCGCGTTCGTCACGACGGCATTATCAACACCACCGGCCGGCCGTTCAGCGTCGATGTGCTGTTCACCTGGACCTTCAACGACAAGGGGCAGGTAATCGACTGGAAAGGCACCGGCGATTTCACCAGTGTCAATGACGCTGCGCTCAACTGATTCCGCCAGGCATTGCGCCGCCCCTTGGCCGGGTGGCGCAATGTTCTTAAACCGTTCTGGCGTAGCGGTGCTCGTCCACGATCAGGCCGTTTTTGAAAATGGCTTTTTTAAAAATCCCTTCCAGGACGAACCCGTTGTTTTCCAGCACTTTCATGGAGCCGGGATTGTGCGCCATCACGCCCGACTGGAGCCGGACAAGCCCCAGTTCGTCAAAACTGTATGCCACCATTTGCCGGACGGCTTCCGTGGCGATGCCTTTGCCCCACCAGGGCTCGCCGATCCAGTATCCGAGTTCGGCGCCCCGGCGGTAAATATCGGCGCCCGGAATCAGGCCGATAACCCCGCAAAACTGTCCTTCGTACTCGATGGCGAAGGTGACGCGTGGATTTTCCTTGCCGGTCATGCGGATGAAATTATCGGCATCCTGCTCGCTGTAGGGATGCGGCATGATGTCGCGCAGGTTGTCCCATATTTTTTTGTTGTTGGCCAAACGGGCCAGTTCGGGTCGGTCGGCAGGGGCGAGCGGGCGAAGTTGAATGCGCGGCATGGCGGGTCTTTTTGTAAAAAATCGTTTCCTGCGCCTGTTAAGTTCCGCGAGTCAATATTTTCACTTCATCGGCCGGCACATGGATGGTACGGAGCGCTTTGGCGCGAGGCCCGGAGCCGTTTTCAAGCCGGAGCACGCCGCGCGGGCATACCGCCGAACAAATGCCGCAGCCTACGCAGCTGGCCCGCACGATGTCTTGCCCCCGTTGCGCATAGGCTTTTACATCGATGCCCATTTCGCAGTAGGTGGAGCAATTGCCGCAGGAGATGCACTGGCCGCCGTTGGTCGTGATACGGAAACGGGAAAAATATTTCTGCAGAATACCCAGTATCGCCGCTTGCGGGCACCCGAAACGGCACCAGCCGCGATTGCCCAGGATGGGGTAAAAACCCGTGCCGATCACACCTGCGAAGACCGAACCGATGAGGAAACCGTAGGTTTTGGAAAAGGCCTGCGACCAGCGGCCGAGCAAGGCGCCTTGTTGCCACGAATTGAGCCACAGCAGCAGCGTGGTCAGTACAACAAAGCACAACACGCTGTATATCAACCATCGTTCAATCCGCCAGGCGCGCAGCGATTTGTCGGACAGGGTGCGAAACGGGTCGCCGGCCGTTTCGGCCAGGGCGCCGCAACCGCAGACCCAGGAGCAATACCAGCGTTTGCCGAAAAACCAGGTGAGCACGGGCACGGCGACGAAACTCATCACCAGCCCCCAAAACACAAGGAACACGCCCCAATGCTGATATGTCCCTGTCAGCCAGGCAATTTTGTCGGGGAATAAATACTCGGGTTTGAGGGGCCAGAAATAGGTGAAGTAAAAATCGGGCCGCCCCAGCAGCTGCATCCAGGCGGGCAACAGAAAACTGAAAACGAGCTGGAAAAACACGACGGACGCCGTGCGCAACTGCTGATAGCGGTTGCCCCTGTATTTGAGCATAAATTTTATCCCCATAAGCACCACGGCCAGCGTGTAAAAACTGCCGTACACAAACCACTGATCGGCATCGGCGCCTCGCAAAGAGCGGCTTAAGGGGTGAAAAAGCCCGATCAAACCGCCCAAATACCCCGGAAACCAGTAAAGGCAGATGTAAAAACCGGTGATGAATACGCCCAGCATCCAGCCCCATGCGCCCCGCCTGCCCATGCTGCCCGATACGACGCCGTTGTTGTGAATACCCGGCGGAACATCACGATATTGTTCGCGGGCGCACCAGACCGAACCCGCAGACAGCAGGCCGAGCGCTGCCGCCAGCCACCAGGCCGGAAATCGGGGTTGCCCCGACGCCCAGGCCACAGCGAACAACAACAGTCCCAGTGCGACGAGCGCAAGCGCTGCTTTTTGCCGCGCCCCGACGCCTGCCGGATGCGGATTGGCCAGAGAAAGACTGGTCGAGGTTTGCTCGTTCATGTGCCGGACTTTTTTGCAGTTCGAAAATAACGCACCCAATCAGCCGAGCGGCGCGTTTCGGGCCGGAGTACGATGCCGGTTTGCCGCCGGTATTCGGCGAGCAGTTGCGGTTCGTATTGGGGGTAAAATTCGGGATCGAAATTGGCCAGAGCCAGACTGGGCAAAACGTCGGTCAGGCTGGCCTGTTCCATTATCCATCGCTCGCATACTTCATGCCGGTAGCGGATGCCCAGCAGCAAAAAGCCGCTCACGGCCCGGCTGTGAGCATCATACTGGATGCGAATCGATTTTTTGCCGCCGGGATGTTGCCAGTACAGGCTGGCGGCGCGTTCGGACGGGTTGCCACCCACATGGCCATACACCTGGTATTCGATATTGAAAAATTTGGCCGAATTGAACCACAAACGGGGCTGGTAAGCGGTTTTTTCACCGCAAATAGTCGCCGCCACGGTTTGCCCCATCATTCGGGCCGTGTACCAGACCGCCTCGGTCGGCCGGCGCCCGGGCGCGGGTCGTCGCAGCTGGGCACAGTCGCCGACAGCGTATATGCCGGGCGCCGACGTAGCCAGGTATTCATCGACCAGAATGCCCTGGTCGCATTCGATGCCGCTGCTGCGCACGACATCCACATTGGGTCGTACGCCGGTGGCAAGGCCGACGAAAGCGCAGTCGAGCCGCTCTCCCTGCCGGGTGGTCACGCCGCCGACGCACCCTTCGCCGTCGCCGAGTATGGTGTCCAGTTCGGTACCCAGTCGCAGGTCGATGCCGTGTTCGCGGATTTCCCGGGCGATCATTTCGCTTTCTTCGGGTGGCAGCAGACCCGGGGCAAAACGCGCTTCGCGCACCAGAAAACTGACTGGAATCCGACGGGAATGGAGCATTTCCGCCATTTCAATGCCGATGAGCCCGCCCCCGACCACCACGGCCCGCCGACCGCCCGCGAGGCGCGCGCTGGCGCGTTCCATAGCCCGGAGGTCTTGCAAATGGTAGAGCCCCTGCACGCCATCGAGTTGCTGGCCCGGCCATCCGTAGGTGTTGGGCAGAGAACCAGTAGCGAGAATCAGGCGGTCGTAGCCAATAGTCTGGCCGTCGGCGAGCGCCAGTTGCTGCGCGGCTGTATCGATTCGGACGACGCGCCCGAATACGCGACGGACGCGGTTTTTGTCCCAAAAGTCCGCTTCGTACAGGTACGTCGCTTCCTCGCGCAGATGCCCCATGTACACGTACATCAGTGCAGTCCGCGAAAATGGCAGCCTGCTTTCGTCGGAGATCATGACGATGTCGGCGTCGCTGCGTTTGCGGAGGAAACGCGCGGCGGTGGCGCCCGCAATGCCGTTGCCGAGTATGACAATTTTCAGGTTTTGCATGATTTATTCATTCAGGCTCCAGTCGTAGGGCAGGTATTCCACACTGGCGGCCGGCTTGATTTTTACCCGGGCATAGCGGTTCAAAAAGGGAATCAGCGCCCCGAAATCGGCGGCGTACCACTCGAATATTTTGGACACCCTGACGGCGTCGGGGTTCAGGACATTGCTTTTCGAGCGGACAAAAAGCCGGGTGCGGGTATCGAGTTGTTGTTGCAGGGTGGCCGGCCGGAAGGCCTGATTGCTGAGCGGAGGGCACGATTTGGCGGCGCAATTGATGGCAAAATGAATTCGGGGGTCTTTGAAACGGGCGCGCAGTATGTCGTTTTCGATCTGGTTGAGCGAGTAGGACGTGCCGCCGATCCTGATGCGTTTGATGTCCCAGGTTTTGCCGCCGTCGAGGTCCATGATGCTTTTCAGGGGGTAATGGTCGATGATCAATTGCAGGGTGAACAGGTTGTACGCATTGATCCAGAACGCCATTTGCTCCTCGCGCGACCATTTTTCGGAAGGCTGTTGCGCCGAAAATTGCGCAGCCACGGCATCCAGCGCGGCGCGATTGGCTTTCAGGTTTTTGTAATCGACGCGCCCGTCGGGGCTCACATAACGAGCGAGCAGCTGGTTGCAGGCCTCGTAATCGGGCTGCGCCAACATTGTCGCTGCACACAAAAGGAAGCCGGCTGTCAGGTATTTTATCATGGAAAAAGAGGTGTTGAACGGGAAACAAGTACGACAAAAAACGCCGTTTGGATGCCGAAAGGTCTGTGTTTTTGCACTTAATTTGCCCTCATGGATCATTCGAACGATTTCATTTGCCTGCTGCATGCACTGGCTATCGGCAGCCTGCTCGGCCTCGAACGCGAGTATCGCCAAAAGCCTGCCGGATTTCGAACGATCGCGCTCATCACCGTCGCTTCGACGCTGTTCACCCTTCTTTCGATCCGTCTGGGCGGCGGCGTGTCGCCCGATCGCGTGGCGGCCAACATCCTGACGGGCGTCGGTTTTATCGGCGCGGGTATCATTTTCCGTGAAAAAGGCACGGTGCGCGGCCTGACCACCGCCGCCACCGTCTGGGCGGCCGCTTCGCTCGGCATGGCTGCCGGCCTGGGCGTTTTTTCCCTGGCCTGGGCCACCTGCGGCATCGTCCTGATCGTTTTGGAAGTGTTTGAAATCGTACAGGAGCATTTTCTGGCACTGTACCATTCCCGCAAATGCGAAATCATCGTCAGAAACCCCGATACGGTACCCGAACTGGAGAGTATGATGCATCAATGCGGCATGCGGTACAAACTGACCAATAAAACCTTCACGCGCAGCAGCCTGACCCTCCAGTATCAGTTGTTCGGCAAAGCCAACAGCCTCAGTGAATTTGAAAACAGGCTCCGTTCGCTAGAAGGGCTCGACGGGTACAAGTTCTGATCGGCCAGGGTTGAAATCGTACAGCGCAATTCGTGGTGAAACGCTGATGGCTGGCGCGCAGGAAACGTTTCAAAAAAAATATCGTAAAAATACGATGGCGTGACCTGTGTCACGGCAAATCTGTTTTTTGTTCCGCCAATTTTAGGGTGAAATTTTCACCAACCAACGTTTCAGACATGAAAACGATAGTGTTTAATCTCGCCGCGGTATGGTTGCTCAGCATCAGCGCCGCCCCTCTTACCGGCTGCAACAAAGACCCGAATTTTGTTCCGCGCAACCTGATACAAACCCATCAGCCGGGCGGATACGCGAACATCAATTCCGGCGATTGCCAATACAATCTGGACAAGCTGCCGGTGGAATCGTTGAGCGATGCCGAAAAAGCAAGCCTGTTGTACATGCGTGAGGAGGAAAAACTTGCGCACGATGTTTACGTTACCCTGTATGCAAAATGGGGGCTCAATATTTTTAACAATATCCAGTCGAGCGAACAGACCCACACAGACGCGGTGCTGATGTTGCTTCAAAAATATCAGGTACCCGACCCGGCAGGCGCCAACGGTATCGGCGTATTTGCCAATGCCGACCTGCAAACACTTTACCATCAATTGATTCAGCAAGGAAATCAAAGTGCGACAGAAGCCCTCAAGGTGGGTGCGCTGATCGAAGAAGTGGACATGCTCGACCTGAAAAACGCGCTCGACAGCGTGGTCAACAACCAGGATATCCGGCTGGTCTATGAAAACCTCTATCGCGCTTCGGGCAACCACCTCAGGGCCATGGTCCGCAATTTGGCCAGTCGCGGCATTACCTACGTTCCCCAACGGATTTCGCAGGCCGAATATGAGGCCATCATCAATGGCGGCCGCTGAACAGGGAATCAGACGCACCTTTGCAGCCCGCTACAATTCAGTAATTTGCAGATAAACAGGTGATTTGACGTGGTGGTAGTGCAAGCGATTGCGCTACCACCTTTCGCATAGCCGCGGCGTTGAGATTTCAACGAGCCTGTACGGCATACAAAACCGGGCGGGAAGGGCTGGCATCCAGTTCGAAACCCGCGGTTTGCAGGTTGAGCAGGTAGTACCCGTCGGCCAGTTCCTGTGGAGCGAAGATCAGTTCCGTAATGGTGCAATCGGAACGAACGGCTTCCGGGTAGCGCCAGAAAGCGCGGTGTGCCAGCAGCTGGCCGCCGTCTTCTTCACGATCGACCGAAGGCAGATCGAGCAGGAGGTGTTTCACCCCGCACGCGGCGAGGTAGGCGGCGGCTTCGTGGTGCAGATAAGGCGGATTGGCGCCCGAATACTGCAACGTAAGTTTGCGGTCGTCGTTGGGCAGCGTACGCAGCACAAACGCTTCGGCTTCCTCGGGGGAAAGTACCGCTTCGATCTGGTCTTTGAAAATGACGCGGTCGCCCTCCTCGGTGCGGCGCGGGTAAATGCTGGCGAGTTTGGCAAAGCAATGGGTGTCGCGGAGGCAATCGCGCAGGACGAAACGCTCGCGGGCGATGTGGCCCACGCATTCGGTGTGTGTACCGTTGCCGTGCGGATTGAAGCGCACGTTGTAAAAATTGACCGGCCCGCCTTCGGCCGTACTGCCCACGAAATCGCCCATGCGCACGGGAGAAAACTCGGGTGCGGGCGCCCAGAAACAATTCGGGTTGTCGAGCCCGTCGCGAAGTGGCAGCGAAAGGTCGGTACCCTGGCCCAGGTCGGCCTCGTAATGGCGGTTGTCGCGGGTAAAATGGATGCGCATTGTTGCTTGAATTGGTGATAAAAGTTGAATTTCGCCCCGTGCGTCTCGAACTCGATTTTTTACAATTTCAGCCTGGCCTGCAACTCGTTCGCTCGGGCGACACCACGCTGGTGCGCGACCCCGTGCGGCGAAAAGACGTGGTGCTGACCCCCGAGGAATTGCTGCGGCAACTCGTGCTGCGCTATTTGCTCGACATCAAAAACTACCCCCCCGGCCGAGTCCGCGTCGAGATTGGCCTGAAAGTCAATGGCCAACCCCGGCGGGTCGATATTCTGGTGTTCGATGCCGCGTTGCAACCCTGGTTGCTCATCGAATGCAAGTCGCCCAAGGTTGCGCTCACGGAGGCGACATTCGGCCAGGCCGCCCGTTATAACATGGCCCTGAAAGTGCCGTTTCTGGCCATTACCAATGGCTTGTCGACCTATTGCTGCTCGATTGATTACACACAAAATTCGTACGCCTTCCTGCCGGATTTTCCAGAGCCGGGTGTTTGACTAACTTCTCTTCCTTTTTTTTTCCCCCACCCCAACCTCTCCCCCGGGGGCCGATTTAAACATTGGAATAATATTGATCAAACGGTTGGGTGGGGTAATGCAAACGGATCAGGGTTTGGCTGTTTTGACCTCGCCCGTGCCTTTCAGTTTTTCATCGAGGAAACGGGTCATCAGGGTGTACAGGTGAATTTTTGCATTGCCGCCGCCAATGCCGTGGTTGCGGTTGGGGTAGATCATCGTGTCGAACTGCTTGTTGGCTGCGATAAGTTTGTTGGTCATTTCGGCGGTATGCTGGAAGTGCACGTTATCGTCGGCCAGGCCGTGAATGAGCAGATAATTGCCTTCGAGCTGGTCGGCAAAGTTGACCGGCGAATTGTCGGCGTAGCCTTTGGGGTTTTCTTTTTCCGTTTGCATGTAGCGCTCGGTATAGATGCTGTCGTACCATTTCCAGTTGGTGACGGGCGCCACGGCAATGCCGGTTTTAAACACGTCTTTGCCTTTCAGGAGCGACAGGCTGCTCATGTATCCGCCGTAGCTCCACCCGAAAATACCTACTCGTTGGGGGTCGACAAAAGGGAGAGTGCCCATGTATTTGGCGGCTTCGATCTGGTCGCGGGTTTCGAGTTGGCCGAGGTTGAGGTAGGTCATTTTTTTGAATTCCTCGCCGCGTCCGCCCGTACCCCGGTTGTCGACGCAGGCCACGACATAACCTTTCTGGGCGAGCATCTGGAACCACCAGTAGTTGTTGCCTTTCCATTGGTCAAGCACCTGCTGGCTGCCCGGTCCGCCGTACACAAACATGAGTACAGGCAGTTTCTGGCCGGCAAACTGCGCGCCTTGCGGCTTGATCATGAAGCCGTTGAGTTTGACGTTTTCGGAGGTTTTGAAGTCGAAAAACTGGACAGGCGCCACCCCGCGGTCGGTTTGCAGGTTGCGTACGGGGGCGTTTTGCTCCAGTTCGCGCACCACTTTGCCCGAACGGTCGCATACGGCGTACTGCGGCGGAGTATTGATGGTAGAGTAGGTATTGACAAAATAATCGAAAGTGCTGCTGAACTGGGCGGTGTTCATGCCCTTGGCACGCGTGAGTTTTTTCATGCCTTTGCCGTTCAGTTTGACCGAGTACAACTCGCGCTGCATGGGGTTTTTCGCAGCTGCCTGAAAGAATACCTGGCCGTTCTTTTCATCGACGCCGTACAGACCGGTCATTTCCCAGTTGCCTTTCGTGATGGCGGCCGTTTCGCGGCCACTCATGTCGTAGCGGTAGAGGTGGTTGAATCCGCTTTTTTCACTTTGCCAGAGAAAACCCGAGCCGTCGGATAAAAAGGTAACGTCGTGTAAATCAAGATAATATTTGTTGGTTTCATCGAGCAGAAGGCTGGTTTGGCCGGTAGCCGGATCGGCGAGCAGCAGTTTGAGGTGGTTCTGGTGGCGGTTCATCCAGGTGAGGCAAAGCCGCCCCTGAGCACGCTGGGGCGCCCAGCAGATGCGGGGCAAATAGTCGTCGAGCCCCGGGTCGCGGGGCAGGTCGACCGACACCTTGCGCTCCGAAGCCAGGTCGTAGATCCAGGCGGTCACGGTGGCGTTTTTTTCGCCTACTTTGGGGTATTTGAACGTTACTTCTTCGGGATACATGCCGCCCCGATACATTTCCATGGTCATTTCGGGCACCTCTGATTCGTCGAAGCGCAGGAAAGCCAGGTACTTGCCGTCGGGGCTCCATTCGAAAGCGCGGATGAGTTCGAATTCTTCTTCGTACACCCAGTCGGAAGCGCCGTTGATGATAGCGTTGATTTTGCCATCGGCGGTCACACGGGTTGTTTTGCCCGAAACCAAATCCTTGTAATACAGGTCGTTATCGACGACGAACCCCACCCTGGAGCCGTCGGGTGAAAAATGCGCATAGCGCTGTTTGGGGCCGTCGAACAGGCGGGTAAGCTGTTTGCTTTTCTGGTCGAACACGAAAAATTGCGACTTCGAGCTCCAGCGATAGATCGGCTCGGTATTCGTGGTGAGCAGTATCCTGGATTCGTCGGCGCTGAACGTGTAGCCGTCGAAGGCCCCGTTCCAGTCTTTTGCATCGGTTTTTACCGTGGCAGCATCGAAAATAAGGCCCGACTTTTCGCCTGTCCGGAGGTCGTACTGCTCGATGGTGGCGCCGGTCAGGCGGGTGTAGTGAACGCCGTCGTTCTGAAAATTAAAACCCGGTATGCCTTTGGTGGCGAAGGTGTTGTTTTGCCAGATGTCTTCCAGCGTGATCGGAGTTTGTGCCAGCAGGCTGAACAAGGGCGCCAGCAGGAGCAACAGGCTGATTCGGATGCGCATGACGGGAGGGTTGTTGTACAATTCGGGTCGTTTTATTTTTCGGTAAAAATAAAGCGCGCCGGAACGGATTACCGCTCCGGCGCGCCATAATTCCGGCCAACACGCGCCGCAAGGCCCTGAACAGCCTTTTTCAATCGCGCCTTCGCGTCCAATACGCCACCAGCCAATAGGCCAGCGCGGCAAAAAACACACAAACCGCCCAGTTCATCAGGGTGTCGCTGGCCGAATGCGAGCGGCCGTCGATATCGAGAAAAGCCCATACCAGAAAAACGGTCAACAGGGACGACAGCAGCCATCCGGGCCAGGCAACGGGCCGGTACCACCAGCCAAATCGGGCAAACCAGTTCATAGTTTAATTCTTTTACAGGGTGAAAAAATCAAGGTTGCTTTCAGGCTTTATACCAGTTGATCTTTCGGGAGAAATACATCACCGCCGCCAGTGTAACGAACAAGCCTAGGCTGCCGATCAGCAGCGCGTAATCTTGCAGCTGGAGCGTGACGAACAGGAAGGCGTACAGCAAGGCCAGCGTACCGCTCACCAACAGGGCCATTTTGCCCGACTGAAACAGCGCGCGGGCGTAAAGCCCCGTCAGTGCAATGGTCATGCCCGCCGAGATAGCATAGGCCATATTGAAGCGCAAATGCTCGGAAATGGAAACCAGCAAGGTGTAAAAGATCACCAATGCCAGGCCAATAAGGGCGTACTGGAAGGGGTGGACCCGCGTTGATTGCCCCATTTCGATAAAAAACACCACCAAAAACGTGAGGCTGATAAACAGGATGGCGTATTTGACCGAGCGGGTGGCTTTCTGGTAATTGTCCACGGGCAACAGAAAATCGACCCCGAAGCCGCTTTCGGTGAAGGATACGGTCTGATCGCTCGTCCACGATTGCGGATAGTTGCGGTTGAGGTTCAGCACTTTCCAGCTGGCTTCAAAGCCCTGCGGAGAAATGTTTTTTTCATCGGGTAAAAAAGCGCCTGTAAAACTCGGATCGGCCCAGGGCGATTTCAGCCCCACCGTGGTGACCTTGCCTGTGGGGGTAAAAAACAGCGACCCCGAACCTTTCAGCGAAACGTCGATCCTGAAATCGAACTTTTCGCCGCTGTTGCCAATCTTCACCGGCGCGTGAATGCCGCTGGGCGCTACCCCGGGCCAGGGCAATCCTGGCTCAAAAATGCTTTCCTGGTCGTTCCAGCGCAGTTTGACCTGATCTTGCAGGCCGCGCAAATCGGGGATGCCAAGGGTCAGTTTGGCCTTGTCCCAGAATATTTCGGCGCCCTGGGGGACGAGGTTGCCGAGCGCCGGCTGCTCAAAGGAGCCTTCCAGCCGGATGTTGCCGCTGTACAGGACCACTTCGAAAATGCCGCGGTATCTTTTCTCGGGATTGACCGTGCCTTCGATGCGGAGCTGATCGGGCAGCAGGTAGGCATACTTGGTCTCTCGCGCGATCTCCTTGCCCTCCGTATTGTGCTGCACCTCCTCATAGGGTACCACGAGCACAGGGCCGGTCAGGGTCTGTTGCTGGCCCCATTTGCTGCTCACCTCCATAATCGCTTCATTCTGACGGCTTTCGCGTTCATGGATCAAATCGGCGACCATAAAAGTCGGGATCAACAACACGAGGACCAGGAAAAAAATGACAACGCCTTTCAGGGTTGCGTTCTGGCGTTGCCAAAAATTGGGCTCTTCGGGACGGGGAGCGGGCGGGATCGGGGGGAAATTGACTTCGGGTGTCATCTGTATCTGGTTTTAAAAATTTGATCTTGAAAAAGAACTTTGTGATGCAAAGTTATTTGATAATTCCTTACAAATGCAAATCGGGGCGCCGGATTTTTTCCGACACCCCGATTCAGGATTGATACGAAGCAGTTTTATTAGTTCACAATTACCTTGACCAGGCCCGTTTTCCCGTCCTCGGAGGCTACTTTGAGCAGGTAGAAACCTTTGGGCAGGCTGGTGGCATCGAAGCGGAAACCGGGTGCAGTGACCGTTTCGCGGCGAATGATAAGGCCGGTATTGTCGAACACGGTGAGTTGCAGGCGTTGTCCTTCGGGCCAGCCCTCGAGCGCCACCTGACTGAGGCCGGAAACCGGATTGGGCAGCACCTGGATGCTGACCGGCGTGCCGGGGGGCTGGTGCGTTGCCACGAGCGGTATGAAATTCAGACCGACGCGATAGTAGGTCGTGTTGGTGATGACGGGCTCGTTGAAATCGAAATAAATGGCTGCGCTGTTGAAAATGTCTTCTTCCAGCGGCACATCGATCTTCGGCAGCACCTTGAACCGTACGAATCCGTGCGAGGCAGCTTCGTTGATGTTGCTGTCGGGCAGTAAAATGTCGTCGAAATAGAAGACTACGATGCCTTCGCCCTGCAAATCGAAGCGATAGGGGTGGCTGCTGGAGCCGGGCGTCACGGTCGCCGGGTCGAGCCAGCCCGAGAGGGTATCGCGAATGACGATATTGAATGCCGTATCGGTGCCCGTATTCTGGAAGCGGATCATGTATTCAATTTCGGTCTCCGGACGGATGTAGTGTTGCGCGCCGTAGCCGACCGGGAAGCCCTGCTTGTCGTTCGGGTCGAAAGAGCCGATATTGGCCATGCAGTCGACATCAACTGCCGGGCCCTGGTCCGGGTTGGCAAACTGTTGAACATAACCTATTGAAAAGGCGCCCGATGTCGTACAGCCTTCCACAACTGCCGCCGGGAGGTACCCTGCCGGATGGAAGGGCTCCTGTTCGGCTTCGACCCGCCAGGTGGCGCCGTTGGCAGGCACGGGGACTTCCACCGATTGCCCGATGCCGAGGGCCGGGCCGCCGGCCTGCATGAGCATGATGCCATCTTCGATGACGATGTAGTCCAGCGAGCTGGTCATGGGGCCCGAGCCGGCATTTTTGATGTTGAAACGCACCGAATCGCCGTCGCAAGTGGCATTTACCTTGAGACTGGCGCCCGACCAGTTGGGATCGTTATCGCAGAGGGTATCGGGATAGATGTGCGCTTCGGAGCAATGGGTTTGACCCAGGGTAGCACTGCAGGAGAGCGTCATTTTAACCCAAAACACACCGCAGTCGCCCGATGCTATGGTGCCCAGGTTGAAGCGGAAAACGTTGTTGCCCAGTGCCTGGTAAGGTTTGGATGAGGCGTTGGGCGTCAGGTAGGGGTCGAGGTTCAGGTCGACGTAGGCGTCGGTAGCGGCAATCGGCCCCTGATTGCAATAGTTGACGTAGTAGTAGTTGTTGGAAAAACAACGGCGCAGTTGCGAGGTACTCAGATCGACCGTCAGTGCCGGGCAAAGCACCACGGCTTGAACGGGGATGTCGGCCGTCGCCATATCGCCGGGGGCGGCAATGGTGACGGGTACAGGCGGGCATTCCGACCAAAGCCCGTTGGGCAGGATGGTATGCAGCATGTAGTTGCCCGGATTGGCAGAGATCTGGTAATTGCCGCTGGCATTGGTGACGGCGTAGAAGGTATCTGCCCCTACGGCTTCCACGATCCAGCCGCCCAGCGGCGTATCGCCGAGGTCGTTCAGGCAGTTGCTGTTGTGGTCGTTTACGACACTGCCCCCGATGGTGGTGCAGTTGGGGTCGCTGATCAGCAGGATGTTGAAATCATAGGTCGCCGTACACCCAAACTCATTGGTGATCGTGACGCTATACACGCCAGGCTGGCTCACGAGGAGTGCCGAAACGGTCGTCGAATTGGACCACAGGTAGGTGTAATTGCTGCCGGGCGGCGCCGACAAAATGATGGAGCCCGGCGCACAGTCGGTGGCATTCGTCACCGTCGAAGAAACAACCGGCGCTGCGGAGCCGGGTACCGTGAAAGATGCCGTGCCGATACAGCCATTCGTATCGGTGACCGTGACCGTATATACGCCGGCCTGTAGTCCAGTCAGGTCTTCCGTAGCAACAGAGAATCCGTTGGGGCCTTCCCAGTTATATCCCAGGTAGGGCGGTGTGCCGCCTGTTGGCGTGATGGAAATTGAGCCGTTGTTGCCACAGGCGGTCAGGATGATCGTAGTGCCAGCGGGTATGGTAATTTTTTGTGGCTGAGGCACCCAGATCGAACCCCAGTTGGCCACCCCGCTGCATCCGGTAGCATCCGTAATGGTCAGGGTATAGCCGCCCGCCGGCAGGTTGTTGATAGTCGCCTGACTGGTGAAATTGGAATATCCGTTCGGGCCATACCAGGAATAGGTATAGGGTGGTGTGCCGCTCAGTGGCTGCACGGTAATACTGCCGTCGATGGTGCCGAAACAGGTAGTTGGCGTAACGACGGTATTGTAATCGATAGAAGCGTTACTTATCGTATAGGCCACGGATTTGGAACATCCGCTGACATTGTCCACAATAGTGACCACATAGGGGCCTCCTGCCGCCAAACCGGTCACCGTAGCCCCGGTCGCGCCATTGCTCCACAGAAAATCGAGCTGCTGGTCGGGCGGATTGGGCGTCAGCAGGATAGAGCCGGTCGGGCTGCCGCAAAGCACGGGGATCACTTGTGCATCCACGCTGGGCATGGTCGAATCGCCTTGTACCAGCGCTGTGGCCGAGGAGGTGCAGCCATTGCCCGGGTTGGTCACTGTGACCGTGTACAAGGCTTCCAGACCTTCGATGGCCGCTACACTGGGCGTAGTGCCGATGATGGAATTGTACGCACCGCTCCATGCATAGGTGTAGTTGACATTGACCGGCTCGGCTGTTACGCTCAGCTGTGCCTGCGGCTGGCTGCACGACATGGTAGTGGCCGAGGTGGTAAGGTTGGGAAAGGTAACATCCTGCAATACGGTGGTACATGCGGATGCTGTACAGCCGTTCCACGTATTGGTCACGGTGACGCAATAATTGCCGGCGTTGCCTACCACTGGAGTCAATGAAGTTGCGCCGGCGATGATGAAGGGGCCCGACCAGACATAGACAAAATTAGGCCCGACACTGCTGCCCTGCGCCGAAAGTATGGTTTGCGGATTGTAACAGTTGATAATACCCGGCGGGGCGATAGCGGCTACAGGTGGAACCACATCCTGCAGAACATTGACGCAGTCGGTAGCCGTGCAACCATTGGTGGTGTTGGTGGCGATAACACAGTACGTTCCGGCCACATTCACTATAGGGTTTTGTAAAAACTGGTTGGCGGCATTGATACCAGGCCCTGACCATGTATATACCACGTTGGGGCCGCCGCCGGTCGCATTGAGGGCCAAAGAAACCAGATCACAAGTCAGGGTCATGTCAGGTCCCGCATCGATAACAGGCGCGGAGGTGTTGCCCGTGACGACAACACAATCGGTGTTGTAACATCCGTTGGAGGTATTGGTGACGGTGACGCAATACACTCCGGGTTGATCCACTACGGGCGTAAAATTGTTCAGAGGAGGTAAAGGCACGCCGTTGAGCGACCAATTTGCCTCGTAAGGCGGCCCCGAGGGGCCGGCGCCCTGCAATTGAACGGTGGGCGTGATGCAGGTCAGCACCTGATCCGGCCCAAGGCTAACGTTCGGAATATCAAAGTTATCGGTGACCACTACGCAGTCCGAGGCCGTGCAACCCGTACTGTTGTCTGTCACCTGCAGACAATAGGTGCCTGCCTGGTCAACACTGGGCGTCAGGGTGTTTTGGCCCCCTGTAATATTCCCGCCGGCAGTGGTCCACTGATACGTGATATTGGCGCCGGTGGAACCCGACCCCTGCAACTGGATATTTGGCAGGCTGCAGGTAAGCATCATATCGGGGCCGGCATCGGCGGTGCATTGCGCGTTGGCGACAGAAGGAGCGGCCCAGAGGGCGGCAATCAGGATGAACAGGTGGTAAAAAAAATGTTTCATGAGCAAAATCGTTGAGTACAGAATCCGACACTGCAAAAGTTCAACCTGCCACCCGGCTGTGCAAAGACAAAAAAACGCGATTGTATCGGTATTTTTCCAATGTTCAAATGCAGTTGATTGATTATCAGATTTTTAATAAAAAAAATGTAGTAAAAAAGAAAAAAACAACTCATTCAGACAGGGAAAATAACCCGGTTTTAGCCTGCCAAACATCTCCATACCGGATTTGCTTCATTTCAAACCGCGTTTCGGACAGTTCAGTCCATACCTGCTTGGCCTGAAGCAAGACCGCCGGCACCTTTGCGCCAACAAAGCGCGCCGGCAATCGGATCCGCCCCCGTCCGCCCCCTGCGCCACGGCTATGAAAACAACCCTGTCATGCAAAGCAAATTGATTTTTCTGTTCTGGCTGTTGGGACTGGGTTTCGCCCAGACGCCCGCCGCAACCCGTCAGTTTATCGTCCGGGAAATGCAAAAGGCCGCGCAGCCTGCCCTGCGCACCCTGCAACAGTGGGTCGCCAGCGAAACCCTTCCCTTTTTCCCCGGCCAGAGCGCCTGATCGTCCCGTGCGCCCGATCGAAAGAAAGCGATTCCATTTCGCTGCTTTTGATCGGGCGCCGTATGTTTTTTGAAGTTGCAGCGCGCGCCTGTTGTTGCCGGAGTCTGTTTCATCCTTCCGGAATGTGATCGGGCTTCGTTTCTTTGCACCTTCAAATTATGGCAAAAATTCTCCTCCTCGAGACCGCTACCGAGGTATGCTCCGCGGCCATATCAGTGGATGGCCGTATTGTAGCGATGGAAGAAACTCCGCGGGCCGATAGCCACTCTGCGGTCCTGACCCTCCAAATCGAGGCCTGTTCAAGGGCCGCCGGCATCCCGCTTGATCAGCTCGACGCTGTTGCAGTCAGCGCCGGCCCGGGCGCCTACACCAGCCTGCGGGTCGGGGTGACTACGGCCAAGGGCCTGTGTTATGCCCTGGGCAAACCGCTTCTGGCAATCGATACGCTCAGGGCCTTGGCCGAAGCCAGCCGGGCTGCTGCGGAGCCCTCCGCCCCCGCCTTTTATGTGCCGATGATCGATGCGCGCCGCCAGGAAGTCTGGACCGCGGTGTATGGTCCCGATATGCAAATGCTGGCGCCTGCACAGCCGCTGATTTTGGAAAACAGTTTGTTTGAATCGTTTTTGGCCGGAATGCCAGGTTACTCGCCCGACATGAGGTTGATAATTTCAGGAAGCGGCGGAAAAAAAATCGAAAATGTGCCAAAAATCGAGCAAGCGGTTTTGAGCGATGTGTCGGCCTGCTCGGCTGCGTTCCTCTCGGAGCTGGCAGAGGCCAATTTTAAAAATGCTGATTTTCAGGATGTAGCGTATTTTGAACCTGTTTATATGAAGCCGCCCAACATCACGCTCAGCACCAAATCCTTATTGTAAAAAAAATCGCCATTCAAACGCTGCAACAGAAAAAGGCCCTGTATTTTTGCCTTGAAATCATCAGCCTTATAATTTAAAAAAAAAGGAATATTAGCATTTTATCGCAATTATTGGCATCATATTTGGGAATGATGATATAGAAAAATAGTTCAATTTTACGCAGATTTAAAAACAAATTGTATGAGAAAACCCAAGCAAGAAAGCGTAGCCGCCGCGCCCAAAAAGTCGAAAGGGGCCGATGTGCCGGTGGATTACGCTGAATTACGCAAGGCAGCATTGGTACTGCGCGCGCTCAACCACAAGTTGCGCCAGCGTATTATCGAGTTGCTCGCGGAGAATCAGACCATGACGGTGACCGACATTTACGTCAAATTGCGCCTTGAACAAAGCGTGGCCAGCCAACACCTGGCGATCCTGCGCAAGGCTAACGTAGTGGAAACCGAGCGGCAGGGAAAATTTATTTTTTACGCCCTCAACAAGACCCGGCTGCTCGAAATCGGCGGCCTGGTGGACAAACTGGCAGCCTGATTCCCTGTATTTCCCACAAAAAAAATGAGCCTTCCCGCACCCGGGAAGGCTCATTTTTTTGTGCCTGTCAAAAGGATTTAGAAGAAGATCGCCAGGCGCAGCGACAACTGGCGCCCCGTGGTATTCGAATTGAGGCGCTTCCACTCGGCATTGCCGGTGCGCGGGTCGGTCACCGAACCTTTGTCGGTATCAGCGTCGGTAAACTGCTGTTGCCAGTAGATGCCGGTGGCGAGTTTGGTGTCGCCGGCCAGGTCGTACTCGATGCCGCCGCCGAGGCCCCAGGAGAGCGAAAGGGCGTTGATGTCGTCCTTGATATCTTCGTCTTCGCTGTTCTGGTTTTGCGTGCCGCGGAAATCGGCAGCGGCTTTGGAACGGAAACCGAGCGTGAAAATGGGCAGTTCGGCAAAATACTGGATACGTGCATCGACACCCGAACCGCCGCGAATACGCAGGCTGAACGGGATCTCGATGTAGCGCAGGCGGTAGTGCATTTTAGCATTCAGCGGAAGGGTGTCGAGCACGGTGCTGGTAAAACCCTCGGCGGAATTGGGGAAATACACGCCTTTTTGATAACTGGTTTGCAAGGTGCCGCCCTGATTGAAGCCAAAACCGATGCCGCTGGTGATGGCATAGTTGGGGGCAAAGTAAATTTCGCCCAGCATACCGAGCTTCATGCCCCAGTTGGCGCCCGAGCCTTCGATGAATTTATCGGACGAACGCAACCATGACCAGGTAGGGCTGGCTTGAAACCCGAAACGGAAACCAGACTCCTGGGCAGACAGGCTGCTGCCGAGACAGCAGAAAAAGGTCAGAGCGAAGAAAATTTTTTTCATGATGTGCAGTTTTTTTGTGCTGATTTTGAAAGCCACCAGCCGGGGGCTTTATTTCTGTTTTCTGCGAGCGAAAGAACAACGCTTTTCTAAAAACAGATGAACGATTACAAGATTTTTTTCCATGAACATCGCGCGTTTGTCCATTTACCTCCCCTCATTTCTCCTTTTGACTGCCTTGTTGCTGAGCGTCGAAGCCTGTACGTCGGACCGCGACGAACAGCCCCGGCCCAACGTGTCGGGCGTAAAAGTCGATGTGCAGCTGCTTCGCTTCGAGCAGGATCTTTTCTCCATCGATACCACCCGGCTGTCGGAGGAACTGACCCGGCTGGAGCAAAAGTACCCCGAAATGCTGCCGCTTTTTGCGGTCAATATCATTCACGACCAAACCAATCCCAATGAAACGCCGGTACAAGCCGTGGGCGGATTTGTCGGCTCTCCGCAGATCAGGCAAATTTACGACACCGTGCAAAAGGTGTATGGCGATCTCCGCTGGTTGCAAAAGGACCTTGACCAGATGTTTCGCTACTACAAATTTTATTTCCCGCAAAAACCTGTGCCTCAGGTGGTTACGATGGTGTCGGAGTTTGCCACCGACGCCTTTACCTATGGCGACAGCCTCTGCGGCGTGAGCCTCGACATGTACCTCGGCGAAAACTACCTGCCTTACCTGACCGATCAGGAGCGTTTCCCGGCTTATCTGCGCCGGCAGTTCCGGCAGGAATATATTCCCGTGCGGCTCGCCAAAGCGCTCGTGCAAAACCTCGCGGATGCCCCGCCCGGCGACCGCCTGCTCGACCAGATGTTGTACAACGGCAAACAATTGTACATCCTCGATTGCCTGCTCCCCGATACGCCCGACAGCCTGCTCATGGGCTATACCACTGCAGAAATCGAAGGATGCCAGACTAATGAAGCCGAACTTTGGGCACGCCTGCTCGAACAAAACCTGCTGTATTCGTCCGATTTCAACAACTGGAGAAAACTGGTGACGCCCAGCCCCAATGCCCCGATTCTTTTTCAGGAAGCGCCGGGCGAAGTAGGCAGCTGGATGGGCTGGCAAATTGTGAAAGCATACATGCGCCGGCATCCGCAAACCACCCTGACCCAGTTGCTCGGTATGTCCGACAGTCAACAGTTTCTCGAACAGGCGAAATACAAACCCAAACGGCAGTAACTTCGCTGCCGCCAGCCGTGCCACCGACTTATGAACCGTTTGCTCCGTTCGTTCCGCCTTGCAAGCCGCCTTTCCCTGTGTGTGTTGTTCGCACTGGGCGGGAACGCCGTACGGCTTTACGCACAGGGTAACGCGGTGTTCGAAGCCGCCTGCAGCCAGAAGGAAGTGCAGGCGGGTTATCGGTTCGATGTGACTTTTACCCTTCGCAATGTGGAAGCAAAAAGCTTCCGACCGCCTGATTTTCAGGGCTTTAAAACCCTCGGGCCGAATGAAACCCAAAGCGGCGTGACGATCGTCAACGGCAAATCCTTCGTGCATCAATCCTGGACGGTCGAACTGGAAGCGCTGAAAGAAGGCACTTTCACGATAGGAGCGGCAACAGTTGTCACGACCAACGGCCAAACCCTGCGCAGCAAACCCTTCAGTATCCGCGTTGTTGCGCCGCAGAGCAGCGCTGTTCCGCGCGGCAATGAGGACATTTTCGTGGCCGGAGAATTTTCCTCGCCCACGGCAATCGCAGGGCAGCAGGTAAAATACCGCATCAAGGTTTTTACACGACTCAATGTGGAAGGGTTCGACATACTCGAACTGCCCAGGTTCGACGGTTTCTATGCCCGCGAGATGAAACGTTTCGACACCCGGGTGCAATACCAGACCATCAAGGGAAAAAAATATGCGGTGCGCGTATTGCACGAGGTTGCGCTGTTCCCGCAGGCCCCCGGCGAAATCTCGGTAGGCGCTACCCGGCTTCGTTTCGAGGTGCAAAAAGAAGGCGCTCCCAGTACCATTTTCGGGCCGGCAACTACGCCCATGCTGCTCCAGACAGCCCCCGTAAAACTTAAGGTCAAAGACCTGCCCCTGCCCGAACCGGCCAGTTTTGCCGGCGTGGTGGGCCAGTATCAGGCCAAATTCACACTCGATCGCGATACCCTCAGCACTGACGACGCCCTTACCCTGCTTGTCGAGATCGAAGGCACTGGCGATGCCCGCCGCCTTCAACCGCTCAATTTCTCCTTGCCCGACGGGCTGGAAACCTTCGATCCGAAAGTACGCGAGGAAGAAGAGTATGAATCGGTGGACCGGGCCATGCACCGCAAAGTATTCGAGTACATCATTATGCCCAAAAAGGCCGGTTCGTACAGCCTGAGCCCCGAACTGGTCTTTTTCGACCCCGACAGCAACCGCTACATCGTTCAGCGCCCCGACCAGCCCCTGGCCTTTTATGTGGCCCAGGGCAAAAACCTGGCGCCCCTGCCTCCGGTCGATACCAGCGGACAGGTGCAGCCCGAAGGAGATTTGCCCGGCGGGTTCGTTTCCCGCCTGAAATCCTGGGGTAAAAGCCCCTGGACCTGGGCCGCTGCCGCGTTGCCGCTGCTGCTCCTGATCGGGCTGTTGCGCCGCAAAAAACGGCCTTTGCCGCCAGCCGCTACACTGCCCGTTGTGCCGGTCAAACAGGCGCCTCCGCCAGTTGTCGCCACGCCCCCGCAAGGGGCGCAGGAAATTTTTGCCAATGCCCGCCGTCTCTTGTCGAACGACTCGCCGCGTCTCTTTTTCGACGCCCTCTACAAGGCCTTGCGGAGCTGGGCCTCTGGCTTGCTGGCCGTACCGGCCCCCGAACTGACCCCCGATCTGCTGCGCGAACGGCTGTCGGCCCGCCGGGTGCCCGAAGCGCGCATCGAGGCACTCATCCAGGTTTGGCGTACCTGCGAACAAGCCGTATTTGCCGGTCAGCATGCCTATCTCGACATGGACCGCAGCTGGCGCACGGCAGAAGAAACCGTTCGCGAGATCGAACGCGACTGGAAACGCGGCAGCTGACCTTTGCCGGATTCAAAATCATCCCTGCAAGCGGAAAAACTCGCCCAGCCGCGCTTTCAATTCGGGCGGGTGGAGGTGGATTTTTCCCTGGGCAATGTCGTCGAGGGCTTGCCAGACTGCGCGGTGTTCCGACTGGTTGTCGATCATCCGGAATTCGGGCACCTGGAGCAGCCTTTCGTCGAGCAATTCGGCGCGAAACAGGAAAACAATGTTGTGCCGCCGGCCTTCGCCGAGGTCGTGGATGTCTTCCAACACGTCGAGCAGCTGAGGGGTGGAAATTTCCGAGCCCAGTTCTTCCATGATTTCCCGCCGGATGGCCGAGCTGGCGCGCTCGCCGAATTCAAGGCCGCCGCCGAAGGGCCGGTAAAACAGTTCGCCGTTGATAAAATTGACAAATTCCTGCAGCAACAAACGGCCGCGGTGCTCGAATAAACAAAGTGCGGTAGGTCGTATGGATGGCATGGACAAGCTGGGTTGGTTTGGCGTCGGGAAACAAGCGGAAGGCGGGATAAATTCCCCGTTATTAATAAAAATCACAAACAGGCAGCGGACCAATGTAAGGCGTTTTAAACCTTTTACAGTGCGGCCGGTCAAAAGCCCACTTCGAACCGTTTCGAGGCAAACAAACATTTTACCAAACCATGAGAACAACAGCCACCTTGTTCGCGGCAATTCTGCTGGCCGCCCTGAGCTCCTGCAACAAAAAAGACAACCCGCAGGAAGACCCTCTTTACAACACCGGCAAAAACCGGTTTACACTCGTGATCGATGGAACAGAGCGTGAATTTTACGTACACGTGCCCGCCAGCTACGACGGCAAAACGGCCTACCCCGTAGTGTTCATGCTTCACGGCACCAGTGGCGACGGCGATCGTTTTTACAACGAATCGGGCTGGAAAGAAGTCGGCGAAGCGGAAGGCATCATCACCGTTTTTCCTTCCTCGGGGCGCTATTGCATCATCGACCCCGTCGATGGTCAGAAAACAACGACCAAATGGAACACGCCGCCCGACGCCGACTGGACGTTCTGCGCCGGCGAAAAACCCCTCGACGACATCAAATTCCTGCGCGCCATCATCGACGACCTCAACCGCCGGCTGGAGATCGACAACAAGCGCATCTATCTGGTCGGTTTTTCCAATGGCGGGCAAATGGCCGCCAAATGTTCCATAGAAATGAGTGTTGTGCTGGCCGCGGTCGTCGAAAGCGCAGGCTCTTTTTTCCTCGACTCGGTGACCTACACGCCCAAACGCAAATTGCCCGTCACCTATCAGGTCGGCAGCGACGACTGGGGCCCCGGCAACGACGGCCCCGAACTGCCATTGAGCGAGTTCGACTCGTTGCTGAATTACCCCGACTTCAAATATTACCGCGTTTCACAGGCACATATCCGCCATTTCGGGCTCGATCCGAATTATACCATCACGGGCGATACCAGTTCTGCCATGGTGGCGCATTACACCTCCGGCAGCGGCCTGCCCGATAATATCTTCCAGTTTGTTATGGTCAAGGGCATTCAGCATGTTTACCCCGATTTTGCCGCGCAAAGCAACTGGAACTGGCTGAAACAGTTCAGGCTGCCTTGAAAAGACCATAAAAACAGCCCGGTATTTGTCATTTGGACGAATGCCGGGGCGCTTTTGTGGGGCAAGCCTGCGATTACTGCATTTTTACACCATGAAACCTGATTTGCTGCACAACAAAACATTCCGCGCGCTCGCCAATACGGACAATGGCGAAGTGTCCGGCGAAACGCGCTTTCATTATTTCCAGCAAGGCGATGTCGTGTGGGCCGACTACCAGGGCGGCGACATACTGCGCGGCCACCTGCTCGGCAAGGTCGTGGAGCAGCATCTGGAATTTGTGTACCACCACCTCAACCGGGAAGGCGAACTGATGACGGGGCGGTGCCGGTCGTTCCCCGAATGGACGGCCGACGGCAGATTGTGCCTGCGCGAATACTGGCAATGGACCTGCCGGGACCACAGTTCCGGCGAATCGCTGATTGTAGAAGTATAATTCAGGCCTTCAGTTTTCGCCGCCATTTCCACACCCTCGACCATTCTTTTTCCACCCGGAAATAGGGTCGTTGCATTGCCCCGAAATCGCGCCGGCCGCGTTCGAGGGTCTGGATCATGCTGCCTTCAAAATCAAAAACCGGCAGGTTCAGGGTGTTTTTGGCAAACAAAATGGCTTCCCATTTGAGCAAAACCGCGGCCCCCGAAACCCGCAACGCGGGGTCGTCGCCGCTGACGAGGTAGTAGGCCGACTGCGCATCCCAGGCGAGCAGGGCGGCGGAATGCAGGGCGCCGGTCGATTGATCGACGGCGAAAAACAATCGGCAGGCCTGATGCTCAGCGAGGGTTTCGTGCAGATGTTGCAGAAAATGAAGCGAATACGGCGCGTCCAGTTCCTGCCGGTCGAACGATTTTCGGAGCAGGCCGTACAGGTCGGTCAAGGGGCGTTCGGCGGTCACCTGCACGAGGTTTTGCGCCTTGGCAATTTTCTGCCGGTAGCTTTTGTCGATGCGGCGAAAAAGGTCCGCTTCGCTCAGCCCGAGGTCGAGCACATAGGAATACCGGGTGGTTTGGCGGTAGCCCAGCCAGTAAAAAGGCAGCCAGTTGGTCACGGTGTAGTGAAAATCCTGCGAATACGCGGCCAGCCCCTGCGGGAGCTGGTCGATCAGTGCAGCATAAAGCCGGTGTTCGTCATTCAGGTTACGGTATTCGGGCAGGAGGTACGGGCCGTGAAATTTGCCCAGCGGTGGCATGGCCACATAGCGCCAACCCCACTTTTTTTTCAAAAAAAACGGCAAAACGGCGGCCGTAAAGCCGTCTTTTTCGGCTACGGCGGCATCCCAGTGGCCCTCCTGGCACACGGCATCGAGGTACCAGGGCTGCATGAACAGCGGCAGGTCGGGGGCCGTGGCGGCAAACTGGCGATATCTTTCCCGGGCAGTCAAAGCGATCGGGTTATGCAGGAAGTTCTCCGTTAAAACTTTGTTCGATGATGGCGAACGCGGCGTCGAAAACCCCTGGCGCGGCAGCGAGCAGCTCGGCGCCGCTGACAAAATCGTTGCCGCCTTTAAAATCGCAAACCCGCCCGCCGGCTTCGTGCACCAGCAGCGCCCCGCCTGCGACATCCCAGGCATTGAGGCCGTATTCAAAAAATATGTCGAAGCGCCCGCAGGCCACGTAGGCGAGATCGAGCGCTGCCGACCCGAAGCGCCTTGCGCCGCGGCCCTGTTCCATAAAACGGCGCAAGGCCGCAAACCAGCCCTGGGCGCGATCAAAATTGTGGTACGGAAATCCAGTAGCGACCAGCGCTTGCCGCATCTGGCTGCGCGTGCTGGTCCGAATGGATTCGCCGTTGCACCAGGCGCCGCCGTTGCGCCAGGCCCAGAAACATTCGTCGGCCGGCACATGATGCACGACGCCGACCTGCAACTCGTCGCCCGCCTGCAAGCCCACGCTCACCGAAAAATGCGGCACGCCGTACAGGAAATTGGTGGTGCCGTCGAGCGGGTCGATGACCCATTGGAGCGCGCCGGCGCGGTTCTCGACCGTTGCTTCCTCGGTGATGAAGCTCGCCTCGGGCAACAATTTTCCCAGGCGTTCGACCAGCATTTCCTCGGCCGTGCGGTCCACATAGCTGACCAGGCCGTTCAGGTGTTTTTCTTCGATCTGGCCGGCGCTCACCTTGCCTGTTTCGGCGCGGATGAACGCAGCGGTTTCGCGTACAGCCGCTACTGTGTGTTTGGTGAGCTGTTGTAAATCGTTTTGCATGTCAATTCTGTTAACGCCGCGCAAGGTATCACCTTGGCGCGTGTTTGGGGCGCTCCGTCAGTTTCGTTTGAGCGAGCCGAAGTCTTGCACCCAAAAGCGGCCGGCTCTGGCCAGGCCCATGTCGAGCAGCTCAGGGTGCATCAGGTTCTGGCAGTGCCCCTCGCTGCGTTCCCAGCTTTTGACCACTTCGAGCACTTCTTCGTGGCCCATGGCGAGGTTTTCTGCGGCGACCTGCCAGTTGTAGCCGCTCTGCTTGATGCGGTCGGTGAAGTCGGAACCATCGGAGCCGGTATGTTTGAAAAAATTGTGCTTTTGCATGTCGAGCGCATGTCGGCGGGCGGAGCGGGCCAGCAGGTCGTTCCAGCGCAGGGCGGGCGCAGGGGGGTACCATTTGTTGTCGGGGCAGTGGCAGCCGTGTGCGCGAAGTGCATTGACCGCCTCGAGCACCGCCTGTCCGACGGCGTCGGGAGCGATTTGCGCGACGGGTTCGACATATGCCTGGGAGGCGCTTCGCAGCGGCGAGCGCTCGCACGCACAAAGCAATACGAAAAGCAATAAAAAGGTACGCATGGCCGAGGGGTTGCCTGAATGTTATGAAAAAGGGGCGACACGAGGCCACCCCTTTTTTATAGAACGTTTGATTTTCAAAAACTGCATTTTGCAGGGCAAAATTACTTCCTGTCCTGCCGGGCGAATACTTTTTTGAGCAGATCGCTGGTGCGCGCGCCCGGGTTTTTCCGGATATTTTTCTCCTCTTCCTGAATCTTGCCGAACAGGCCGTCGAGCGCCTTGCGGGTCACGTGGTCGTCGAGATCGGTGTTGACCTTGCTGACGAAGGGGATTTTATTGTAGGCCGTGGTGGCGTTGCCCCAGAGTTCGTTGGCGCCGATCTCGTCGAGCGATTTGACGATCACGGGATTGAACTTGTCGTAAAGTTGCTGCCAGGTGGTGCGTTTGAGGTACTCCGTGGCGGCATTGTCGGGGCCCATGAGGATGTTGGTGGCATCCTGAAAACTCATGTTTTTGATGGCGCCGGCAAAGATGGGGGCGGCTTCCTTGGCGGCTTTTTCTGCGCCGCGGTTCATTTTTTCCACGAGGTCGTTTTCGAGGTTGCCGAAGCCGGGTACTGTCTTGAGTTTGTCGGTCACTTTGCGCGCCTCGTCGGGCAGCAGAATTTTGTAAATGCTTTTGTAGTAGCCGTCGGTTGCCGAGAGTTCGGCCACGCCTTTCTGCACGCCTTTGTCGAGGGCTTCTTTCAAGGCCTGGCCGATTTCCTGGTTGTCGTTGCCGCCGCCGCCGAGCACTTTTTTACCGAGTGATTTCAGGTCTTGCGCCGACGCGCTGCCGAGGCCCAGCGCCAGGGCCAGGAGCAAAAGGATGAGTTTTTTCATAGTTTAATCTGTGTGTAAATGAATGAGGAATGGTGGTGTCGTTACTTCCGGTCTTGTTTGGCAAATACCTTTTTCAAGAGGTCGGAAGTGCGCGCGCCCGGGTTTTTGCGGATGTTGCGCTCTTCTTCCTGGATTTTGCCGAACAGGCCTTTCAACGCTTCCTTGGTCACATAGTCGTCGAGGTCCGTGTTCACTTTGGTGACCAGTGGAATTTTGTTGTAGGCCGTGGTGGCATTGCGCCACAGGTCGTTGGCGCCGATTTTGTCGAGCGAAGCCACGATTTTCGGATTGAACTTGTCGTACAACTGCTGGGTGGTCGTCTTCTTCAGGTATTCCGTGGCGGCGTTGTCGGAGCCCATGAGGATGTTGGTGGCATCCTGAAAACTCATGTCGCGAATGGCGTTCATAAAGATCGGGCCAGCCTCTTTGGCGGCATCTTCGGCGCCGCGGTTCATCTTTTCGAGCAGTTCGTTTTCGAGATTGCTGAAGCCCGGCACGTTTTTCAGGCGGTCGGTGACGGTGCGGATGTCGGAGGGCAGCAGAATTTTATAGGCGCTTTTAAAATAGCCGTCGCGCTGGCTGAGCTCGGATGCGCCTTTGGTCGCGCCTTTGGTCAGGGCTTCTTTCAGGCCGCGCACGATTTCGTCGAGGCTGGGTTCTGCCAACACCTGGTCGGCAATGCCTTGGAGGGTGTCACAGGAGGGGAGTGTGAAAAACAGGCTGGCAAGCAGCAGGGAAAGGGTAAGTTTTTTCATGAACAAGGTGGTCTGCAAACAGAATGGGAACGGTTGGGCTTTTGGCCAAAACAGCCCTTAGAACCGCGAAGGTACCCGGCATATTTTGTCCGAAGTTTTAACGGGAGGTTAAAGCCTGCGCGCCGCTGACGATCCCCAGCACTTTGCCACGCATCGGCCGGCCGGTAAAGGGCGTGTTTTTCGACTTCGACAAAATGTCGCTCTCCCGAAGTTCAAATGGCGCTTCGGGGTCAAAAACGGTGAGTTCGGCCCGCTCGCCGACGCGGATTTCAGGCGCCGGCAGCCCCAGTACCCGGCGGGGGGCAAGGGCGAATACGCGGACGAAATCGGCCAGGCTCAACTGGCTGCCCAGCTGCGTCTGCCAGAGCGGAAATGCCGTTTGCAAGCCGATCATGCCGAAGTCGGCGTACGGAAATTCGAGGTTTTTGGCCTCCTGGTCCCAGGGCGAGTGATTGGTGCAGACCAGGTCGATGGTGCCGTCGGCGAGTCCTTCGAGCAGGGCGGCCCGGTCGGATTCGCTGCGCAAGGGCGGCAGCACTTTCCAGTTGCTGTCGAAAGCCTGCGCGCCGCTCATTTGCTCGTCGGTAAAACAGAGGTTCAGCAGGGCCACCGAAGCGCTGACGTGGAGGCCGGCTGCCTTGGCGCTCCGCAGCATGTCCACGCTTTTCCGGGTGGAAACGAGGTGTACCAGCAGCCGCCCGCCCGCGTATTCCAGCAGGCTGAGATCGCGCTGGAGCATGATCTCTTCGGCCAGCGCGGGGATGCCTTTCATGCCCAGACTGGTACTCACCAGACCCTCGTGCAACTGACCGCCGGCAGCGAGGGTCTTGTGGTGCGGATGATTGATAATCAGGCCATTGAAAGCCTGGCTGTATTGCAGCGCGCGCAACAAAAGGCCCGCGTCCTGCACGGGCTTCGCGCCGTCGGAAAAAGCGACCGCGCCGGCGGCATGCATGTCGTACAGCTCGGCCAGGTCCTTGCCTTCGGCCTCCTGCGAAATGGCGCCGACGGGGAAAACGCGAACTGCCGAGCCCGCCGTTTTATTCAACACATACTGCACTTCGGGTTTGGCGTGTATGGCCGGCTGCGTGTTGGGAAAACTGGCCACCGCCGTAAAACCGCCTGCCGCCGCGGCCCGGGTGGCCGATGACAGGTCTTCGCGATGCTCGAAGCCGGGGTCGCCGGTTTGCACGCCGAGATCGAACCAGCCGGGCGATACACAGGCATTGGGAAACTCCCAGACCGTCGCGCCGGGGCCGGCAGTCAAGCCCGGCCCTGTTTTTTCAATGATCCCGTCGCGGATCAGCAGGTCTTGCCGGGCCGTCGATTCTCCTTCGGCGGTGATGAGGTGGACGTTTTTGAGCAGAAGCAGCATATCGTTCGATCAAATTTTTTTCAAAAACAGGCATACTGATCGGCAGAAAAAGCCGGGCCCGTTATTCTTCGCGGTACCAGAAGTTGTTGGCCACGATCCAGCCGGGCTCTCGCCTGACCAGTTCGCCGTCGATGATTCTGATGACCAGTTCGTCGAGGTAAAAGGGCTGTTTTACCCCTTGTTTTTGTAAAAATATGCGCAACTGGCTGTCGGGTTCATACACCTGGAAATCGAGTTCGAACAGCCCCCATTCGCCCACTACGGAGCGCAGGTGAAAGCGCAGGGCTTCGTGGCTGAAATGAATTTCCCTGCCGTCGGTGAGGCTGTTTTCAACGATCTTCATTTCGTGGTTCATGCCCAGGTCCTGGTTGATGTGCAGCCAGAAGGAAATGATGTAATGCCCTTTGGGCAGCGGCGCGCGGTAGAGCCAGCTGGTGTCGCCCATGTCGCCGGCAAATGCGCCTTTGCCCTGGAATACTTTCAGGGTGGTGCTGAGCGAGTCGAACGACTGGTAGTAGAATCTCGTATCGGGTTTCGAGGACATCCAGCGGCCGATGCGGAACTGGCCGCGGCTATCGACATAATTGGTTACGCCGCGGTGGCTTTCGCGCACGGCAGCGCGCAGGCTGTCGGGCGACAGCGACAGGATTTTTACGCCCGGCCCGTCGTACACCATGTTGGCTTTGCCGATGAGGTGCTGGTGCTTGCGGCGCATCTCGTCCCAGCGGCCTTCATCGACGATGAGGGCCAGCGGCCGGTTGTCGGGCAGTTCGCTGAGCAGCATGGGGGTTTCACAGGGCTCCAGCGGCAGCTGTACGGATTTGACCGTTTGGGCGCAGGAGGTGCGGCTCAGGTTGACGCCCAGGTCGGGCACGCCGGTTTGGAGGGCGGTGGTTTGTACTTTTCTGTAAAAGCCGCCGTCGAATTCGAGCCAGATATTTTCAGAGCCCATGTGGTAGTACGGCAGGGGCAGCAGTCCCTGATAGGGCGAAAAATCGACCTTCCCGATCCAGGGGAACTCTTTTTCCGCCACGGCTTTTTTCTCGATGTTGGGGTAGAGATTGACGGGGTGGGTGTGCTGCATCGTCCAGGCTTCCCAGAGCAGAATGCCGAGCGCCAGGCCCATCACGGCCTTGCCCAGCCAGGGCGCTTTTCCGTCGCGAAGGCCGCGAAAGCGCAGGGCCCAGTTCCACAAAACATAAAAAACCAGGGTGTTGACGACGTAAAAGTAGGCCCAGGTAAATCGGCCAAGCCCCCTGAATTGCCGCAGGGGACCAAAATAATTGACCATCCATTGCATGCCTTTGATGGCAAAGGGGAACCCGCAGGAGAAAATCAGCAGCACGAATGCCGCGGAAAAAATCCCGACCAGATAACGCTTGTGGGTGCGGTGGTAGGCAGCGGCATCCCAGCTTTTGTGAAACATGCGGAAGCCCGAGAACAGGAGCCAGAGCGTGTACAAAAACACCACCATCCCTGCATAGGCTCGCGCTTCGTAATCGACCCGGCGGATCGGCATGTTGAACACGGACGTCAGCACTTTGTCGAGCCCTTTGAACAGCGGGAAATTTTCATACGGCAAAAACACGCCTTCCCAATAGCCGATGTAGGTCGTAAAACCGTAGGGGTTGGCCGGCCGGTCGGTCACGAAATCGGACCAGTGCACCCACACGTTGAGCAAGGCGAAAGGCAAAAGGATCATGACGACCCAATGGCTGAACCGAACCCTGATGTTGCGCCAGGAGCGGTCGATAATGACCTGATAAGCCATGTAAAGGCTCAAAAACAGGGCAGAAAGACCAAAATAATAGAAATGCAACTGGGCGGCCAGCCAGATCAGAATGCCGATCTGCAAGCTCTGGTACCGCCTGCTGCGCCGCTCTTCGTACCGGCAGAGCAGGTAGAGCAGCATGGGGAAAATAAAGGTGTGCGACAACCCGAAATGGCCGTCGAAACGATTGATCTGCGGCGACAAAAACACCACGCCCAGCGCCACCAGCCCCGCGTACCAAACCGCCAGGTGAAGTTTGCGCAGCAACAAAAACATGGCGCCGCAACCCATCAGCAGGGAAATCACCTGAAAAAGATTCATCGCGCCAACCACGCCTTCGCCCAGCGGGCGCACCCTGCGGTCCCACCATTGCAGGGCCGAGCTGAAAACGGGCTGGTTGTCGGTAAACAGCACGTGCTCGCCAAAGGGATAATTCATACCGCCGTAGTGCGTAAAAGTGGAATCGTAACGCACATGCCAGATCGTGGTGGCGTAGTTTTTAAAGCCGTCGGACGAGTCGGTAAACATGTAGTCGCCCGGCGATTTCAGCCATTCGCCGTGTTTGAGCCAGATCAGGGTCGAGGCGACGACGAGGAGCAAAACGAGCCCCCAGAAAGTATGGGAGCGCCGGGGAGAAGCCAGGTTGTGCAGCGTTGTTTCAATTTGCTGTAACGGGTTGTGTTCCACGGCTTTATTTTTTCAGGTGCAACATATTTTTAAAAAACAGCTTCATAAAATTCCCCCCTTCGGTGAGCAGAATTTTGCTGCCCATTTTGCTGAACGTAATGCCGGGCCGGAGCTCTACCGGCACAGGCGTGACCGGCACGCGGCCGTTGGCCAGCATGAGGAATTCGAGGTCGAACAGGAAGCGGTCGATGGTGGTTTCGAGGAAAACGGCTTTCCCCGAGGCGTCGAAGCCTTTCAGGCCGCATTGCGAGTCGTCGATGGGCTGGCGCAGCACATTGCGCAGCAGCCAGCGCAGGCTTTTCGACAGGCGCCGGCGAAACGGCGGCACCCGGTCGTAATACCCCTGGTCGCGGTTGCCGGCTGCAATGCCGCCCTTGTCGCGCAGGGTATCGACCACCCGCTGCATGCTGTCGAGGGTGTAGGGGAAGTCCGCATCGGTCACCAGGCAAAAATCGGCGTCGGAAGCCGCCACCCCCTGCCGCAAGGCGTAGCCTTTGCCGCGGTTTTCGGCGTAGCTCACGATCTGCGCTTCCGGAACGAGCCGGCGCAGGGCCTCGAAATTGGCGTCGGAGGTGTTGCGTTGTGAACCGTCGTTGACGACGATCAGGCCCGCCCGAGCGCCCGGCTGGTCAATAAATTTTTGAAAATCAAGGAATTTGGAAGCAAGAGCCGCTTCCCAGCCTTCCGGCGGGTTGTAGCAAGGCACAATGACTTGTAGGCGAAACGATGTGGACTGCAAAATGAAAGCGCCGTTTGGGAAGGCACGCAAAGGTAGCAAACGCATCGCAGACGGAGACAGGAGACTTGCCGGCCGTGTAAAAACCTGGCATCCATTTGCCCGCGTTTGGCGGCTTCCCGCTCAATCGTACACCCTTTTGATCCGAAAATCGAGGGTGGCAAAGCCGCCTGCTTCAAAATGCTCCACCCGTAGCCGGTGGCGTCCGTTGAGCGACACGGTGATGCTGTCGGTGGCCGGCTCATGCACGTCCCAGTGATCGATCAGGCGCTTTCCGTCAAGGTAAAAACGCAGGCCGTCGTCGCTGCTCAGTTCGATCTCGTAGCGCCCTTTGGGCAGTTCGATTTCGGCTTCGGCTACCGTGGCGAAATGCTCGGGATCGACCCCCTCGGCAGGTTTGTCCCACCAGGCGAAGGCCAGTTCCTCCACAGTTTTTTTCGCCGCAGGATCTTGTTTCAACAGGGCTTCAAACGATTTGGGCTGCAGCAGCGGGTCGCTGTCGGCCGTGTAGTTGAAAAACCGGACCGACCAGTCAATTGGTTTGTCAAATCTTTGAAAATCAAACTGATAAGGCTTGCCGGCCGGAATAATTTCACCAAAAACAGTGGTCAGGGCTTGCGCTCCCGTGTATTCAAACACGAGGTGCAGCCCTTCGGCTTTCGGGTCGCGCTCGACCTCGATCAGGGCCGGGAACCCCGGGGTGATGGACGACAGGCTGCTCACGCCGTCCGAACGAAGAATGCGCCAGGCGCCCTGGGGCCCCAGCAGCCGGATGCGGTAATGGTTGCCACTGACGGATTCGAGCTGGGCAACAGGGCGCTGAAAATCGTAAGGCCCCCATTCGCCCACGATGATGCGGTCGCGGCCACGGGGCCATTCGGCGGGCAAGGCGGCCAACATGCCGTCGGGCAGGCTGTCGGGTTCTTTCAGGGCGCGCACGGGTGTCAGCAAAGGCTCGTAGGGGTCTTCGGGGCGCTGGCCCGGGTGACTGAAATTGAGTTTTTGGTGCGGGGCCAGTTCGGGATTGGCCCAGCTGGCATCGAGCAGGGCCGCCGTGCCGTAGAGGTCGTTGCGCGCGAATTTCAGGTCGGTGTTGGGAGCGCTGCCTGCCAGCAGTTGGTCGAAACCCAGAAAAAGGTTTTCGCCATTGATGTTGACATTGTTTGTTCCGCTGATTTTCAAGGGCTTGCGTACGTTGAGCATGACGTTTCGGTCGATGCTGATGTCGCGGCAGCGGGTATCTCTTTTTTGTGCGTAGCCCCAGTCGGCCGGTTGCTCGGCGCGCGCCCAGAGCTGGATGCCGGTGGAGTCGCCTTCGAAGTAGTTTTGCAGGATCGTGTCCTGCTGCCCGTGCTCTATGGCGATGCCCGTGCGGCATTCGGTGATAAAATTGCCCCAGATCAGGGTTTCGTAGCTGTATCCGCCCCAGATGCCGTAGGTGCATTCGGTGATGCGGTTGGCCTGGATGCGGTTGCGCGAAAAAGTGACTTCGATGCCGTTGGTTGGAGCGTGGGAAAAATCATTGCCGAAAATATAGTTGTCGTTGCAGCCGCCTTGTCCGCTGTCCATCGTCGTCTGGCCCGCCCAGAGGAACAGGCCGTCGCCAGAGTGTGTTGCCGAGTTGAAAGCGATCAGGTTGTCGCTGCTTTGTTCGTACAGGAGAATGCCCGCCGAATCCTGCCCTCTTTGGTAAAACCCGTGGGAGTAGCCCCGCACGTTCCAGTCCAGTCGATTGTGCATCAGCCGGTTACGACTGCTTCGGTAAAGCCCGATGCCCAGTCCCGAATTGAATTGAAAAGTATTGTTGTACAAAAGCCCGTCGTTGCAACCGTTGAGCAACAAGGCATTCTGACAAGCGGTGACGCGGCAGCCGCGCACCGTGGGCCGGGCGCACTGGTTGAGGTAAATGGCAGCCCCGTAGCGCAGCCATTCGCCTTTATCGTTCTGGTGGTAGCTCAGCCAGTCTGAAAAATCTTCCCGTTCGCGCAGCGAGCGCAGCCTCGGACGGTAGTTGTAGGAAAAGTCGCAGCTGTCGAGCGTCAGGTCGTCGGCATGGTCGGCCAGTACGGCTACCTTGAATCCCCTGATACGTGCGTTTTTGATCGTCACATGCCGGCCGGTGACCAGCACGGCCAGACCGCTGAACAGGTCGGGGCGATGCGGGTCGGAGGGGGCCGACAGTTCGGCTTGCTGAAAATCGACCGTCAGGTTGTCGCCGCTGATGGTGATGAGGCCCTGATACGGGCCGTTGCCTGCCGGGTCGGCGCCGGCTTTCAGTCGGTAAGGCTGCACTTTGACCCGGCACGACCGGGTGATGACCAGGCCAGCCTTGAGCGTGATTTCAGGTTGCTGGGCCCATAAAAAGCCGGGCAAAAGCAGAAAAAGGCAGAGGTATTTGACCATGCGGAACGGGTGTACGGATCAATGTGAGGAAGAACTGCTGGCTTTCGCTTTCCCGTCGAGTACATCGATGACAGCGGTTTTTAATTCATCGTAATCAGGGTTTTTGGGGAAGGTGTACTGGATGTAGGTGAAGTGTTTGCGCCCTTTGTCTTTGCCCAGCACATAGTGGGTGTCGCCGTGGCGGACGGCCGCGCTCGACTCGGTCTGCACGGTCAATTCGGTTTTTCCCTCGGCATCGAGCAGGTAAAAGACGTGTTTGTAATACAACATGCCCGAACTTTCGAAGCGCTCGTACACCAGCACCCGCTGGTCGTTCCACATAAACTGGTCGATGCAGAAGTCGTCGGCCATACTTTCCGGCAGTTTTTTGTTGCGCCAGGCCGTGTAAAGAACGGGTTTGATGGCCTCGGCCTTGTCGTATTCTTTCCGGGCGTAATAAATCTGGATCAGGATGGATATGGCGCGGTATTCATTGGGCGACAACAACAGAAACTCTTTGATCGAAGCCTCGGCCTCGGCCAGCCGGCCGGTGCGCACGCCCAGGCTGCCGGTGTTGAATAGGCATTCCAGGTACAGGTCGCTCGACTTGTCCACCTTCGTTTTGGCCAGCAGGAAGGCGTCGATCGCTTCGTTGTCGCGGTTCATGTCGGACAACACATTGCCGATCTGGACGAAAGCGCGCTCCGGCGGTTCGGGCAGGGTCAGCGCATGCCGGTAAAAAAGCAGGGCGCTGTCGAGCTCGTTCCAGATGTAGTACAAATCTCCTTTCCACGACCAGAACATGGGGCGGGTAGCGTCGATGGCAATAGCCCTGTGCAGGCAGGAAAATGCCTCGGCGCTGTCTTTCATAAAATACCCCGCCTGCGAGCGAAAGAACCAGGCGGTCGAATAATTGGGGTTGCGTTCGGTGGCTCGTACGAAGTATTCCTTGGCCTTGGCATTTTCGTCGATTTGGTAATAGGCGCGCCCGACGATGTACAGCCCCGTGTCGCTGAGTTCGGGGTTGGTTTCTGCCAGCGTACGGATATCTTCATAGGCATCGCGGTCGTACAGTTCCTTGATGCGTTCATCGATCGATTGGGAAGTGAGGAGCAGGGGCAGCAGTAAAAGGAGGCTGGAAAAGGCAATTTTGTGTGAGTGCATGGTGAAGTTGGATGTTGGACAAACGTAGGAATAGTAAAACGTTGAAACAGACGGCTTTCGTCAAAGCCGATTGAAACTGAATCCTCGGCGACCCGCCCTGTGTTACCATTGCTAGACCCTTTTTGGGGGTATGGTGCGGCTTCCAGGCATCAGTCGTCCCATTCTTTTCTTCGAATTCTGACCCGAATGGCGCGCTCCACGGGCTTTTCCGACACCAGCACCAGGTAGCCGCCCCCGCCGGCGCCGCTGAGTTTCCAGCCTTTGACGTGGTGGCGATATTGATCGATCAGGTGGAGAATATCGGCGTCCACCATGTTGGGGAACATGCCGATCTGGGCTTCAAAGGAGCGCCGCATGGCATCGCCGAACGCCGACGGGTCGCGCAAATGAAGGGCTTCCCAGGCATCGTCGGCAGCGCGGGCCAGGTCGCGGGCGCCGTCGGGGCCGATGCGCGTGTCGGCCAGCACGTTGTAACCGCTTACGCGCGGCCCCAGCGTCACGAGGTAGAGGTGTTGTTCGAGCCAGTCGATCACGTCGTTGTCGTGCAGGCTTTCTATTTTTTCAGGCCAGTAATGGCCGTTGTAATGCAGTTTGTTCAAGCCCGGAAACACGATGCCGATGGCATCCTGCGAGCCGGCCACCTCGTTGGTGCCAGGCGGGTTTTCGTAGCTGAACAGGATTTTGGCCGCGCGTTCGGGGTCGCCGCCGGGCAGTGCCGTTCGCCACAGTTCGATGGCTTTTTTGCGGGTGCTGGTGGACATTCCGCTGCGATCGTTGAAGTCGTGGGTGGGTTCGAGGCTGGCGGTGAGCACAGCGCCTGGGTGGAATTTCGACACCCAGGGCTGGTCGAGCCAACCGCCTGCCAGGTCGATGCGGTACGGGATCGTGCATTCGAGCCGCAGGGCGGTGGTGCTGCGCGAGGGCAGGTTGGCGGCCGGCTGGCGTTGCGCCACCACGTACTCGACGCCCCGGCTGCGCAACAGCTGTTCTTTGGCGGGCGTGTGGCCGTCTTCATTGACAAAAAAAACATCGGGCCGGATGTCGTCCAGTTCGGCCGTAAAATCGAGCAGCCCGAACCCCTTGTTGATGCGGACGGAAGCAATGCACGACAGGTTTTCGAGCATGAAACGGCGCTCTTCCTGCGGGTTGACGGGGTAGCGCCCCTTGAGTTGAAACACGTTTTCGTCCGAGCCGATGCACACATGCAGTTCGCCCAGTGCAGCCGCCTCGCGCAAGAAAGCGACATGGCCGCTGTGCAGCAGATCGAAGCAGCCGGTAACCATTACTTTTTTCATAAACAGGTACTTGCGCAAATATTGGATAGCGCCGTAAAGGACGGTAATTTGGGGCCGTGAAAAGGCTCAAGCAGTATCACTCCACAAATTTTTTTCCACAACACCTCGTCCTGCCGTTTGCCGCTGCGGGTGTTTTGGCGCTGGTGTCGCTGACGCTGCATTTCAACGGTTTGTACGGCCAGGATGCGCACGAGTACCTGCGGCTGAGCCGGGCCTATTACGACCAGTTGCGCGGCATATCCTATCAGCCGCTGGGTCGGGGCGATGTGGTTTTTGCTGTCGGCTACCCTTTGTCGGGCGCCTTGCTGCGTTTTGCGGGGCTGCCTGCGCCGGCTGCCCTGCAAGTGGTGTCGTGGCTCTCGGCGGCGGCTGCGCTGTACGGGTTCGATGCCTGCATCCGCGTCTTGTCGCCGGGCGCCCACCGCTGGAGCCGCCGGCTCTACGCTGTGGTTGCGTTGGGCTTGTCGGGCCAGTTTGTACGGGCTGGCGTGTCGGTCATGTCGGATGCTTTGGGGCTGGCCTTGTTACTGGGCGCTTTTCACTATGGTTTGCGCGCCGTGGAAGGCCGGCGCGGCCGCGATGCCGTTTGGGCTGCGTTCTTTTGCGGCGGGTCGTTGCTGACCCGTTTTGCGGTGGCGCCGCTGCTGGTGCCGCTGGCGCTCGGCGTGGCGGTGGCGCTGCTGAGGGTGCCTGCCCGCCCCGGGCGCCGCGACTGGAATGCGGGCTGGCTCGGGCTGGCATTTCTGACGGGTTTGTTGACGCTGGCGCCGCATTTTTTGTTAAAAAGTCAGTCGGCCGTTTCGCCGTTCAGCCATTCCCTGTTGATCGACTGGTCGCCGTTCAACCTGTTTCGCGCCACCCTGACGGAGGCCAGCGGCACGGTGAGTTATCGCTTTCCCAACGCCGTTTTTATCCTTTATCCGTTGGCGCATCCCGGTTTTTTGCTGCCGCTTCCTCTGCTGTTTTTGATGGCCAGGCGCACCGATTTTTTGCTGCCCGCCAAACGGGTGCTGCTGGTTTGCCTGGCCGCGTACGGCTTGTTTCTGGGCGGCCTGCCCTCGCAAAACATCCGTTACCTGTTGCCTGCCTATACCCTTGTGTTGTTGTTGATGTTTCCTGCCTGGGACCGGTTTGTGTCCTACGGTTTTTATTTTTTTAAAAAACTCACGAGCGGCCTGGTATTGGGCGCCGTGTTGTTGCAGGTGTTTTTTACGGTAAAAATGATGTGGCCCGTGTGGCAAAGAAACCGTCTGGAGAAACTGGCGGCTGAAAAAATACAGGCTGCAACGACGCCGGGCGCGGCGGTGTACGCCTTCGACCTCGATATTGCCCTGCGCACCTACCTGCCCGACCGCAGGGTGATGGGGCTTTGGGAGCGCCATTACGAATCCTTCGAGGAAGGGGCGCTTTTTTTGTTCAACGAGCCCCGTTTGCGGCAGCAATGGCAGGACCGCAACCCGATGCTCAACTGGGAGACGGCCGTGCAGGAGCATTCGCTGGCGCCCCTCGATTCGCTGCCGGACGGATGGACGCTTTATCGGATCGTTAAGTAGATGTGAGTTTTAGGGTGGCAGGCGAAGTTTTCGGCACGGGACGCCTATCTTTGCCGGTCGTTTTTCTAAAATTTTGATAATCAAAATTTTACTTCACGCCGTTTCCCCGGCTTAGTAACAGCCTTTTGCCCATGTATCCTGATCTTTCCTACCTGTTTCACGATTTGCTCGGTACCGCTTACGACAACTGGCTTTCCGTGTTCAAAATGTTTGGCTTTGTGCTGGCCATTTCATTTGTCGTCAGCGCGGTGGTTTTTTACATCGAACTGCGCCGCAAGCAGCGCGAAGGAATGTTCGTGCCGGAGGAAACCGAAGAAACGGAAGGCGCTCCTGCGAGCTGGAAAGAGATCGCGATGAACGCGCTGGTAGGGCTGATTTTTGCCGGCAAAGGCGCCTACATTGCGCAGCATCCCGACGATTTTCGTTACGACCCGGCTTCTATCATCCTGTCGGGTAAAATGCACTGGCCGGCGGCGCTTCTGGGGGCATTGGTATTGGGTGCGTTTACATGGTGGGACGCCTGGCGCAAACGCAAACCGCAGCCTGAAATTCGCAAAAAGAAGGTCTGGCCTGCCGACCGGATCGCTGAAATGACCATGTGGGCCGCTGTCGGCGGCATCCTTGGCGCCAAATTGTTCGATGTGTTCGATACGCTGGCAACCCGCGAGGGCCGCGAGGCTTTTATGGCCAATCCGCTGGCCAGCCTGTTGTCGGGCGGCGGACTGGCCTTTTACGGCGGCCTGATCCTCGGCGCCGCGCTGGTGATTCGCTACATGGTGCAGAAAAAAATACCCCTGCTGCCCGCGATCGATGCCTGCGCGCCTGCGCTGGTGGGCGGTTACGGCGTCGGCCGGATCGGTTGCCAGTTGTCGGGCGACGGCGACTGGGGCAAGGTGAATCCAGCGCCCAAGCCGGACTGGTTGTCGTGGCTGCCCGACTGGGCCTGGAGTTTCCGCTATCCGCATACGGTGCTCGGCGATGCCTGGGAGCACAAAAGCCCGCAACTCGCTCTCGACGTTCAGAACAACATCATCCTGACCCGAATGAACGACTTTCAGGGGCGCTACGCCTTTCAGCTGGAACAAGCCGTCTGGCCCACGCCTTTCTACGAAACCATGATGATGATTGTGGTATTCGGCATTCTTTGGGCGGTTCGCAAACGCATCAAAACGCCCGGACTCCTGTTTTGCCTCTACATTGCCCTGATTGCCGTAGAGCGCTTTTTTATCGAATTTATCCGGGTAAATCCCCTTTACAAAGTGCTGGGCGCCGAGTTGTCGCAGGCGCAGATCATCTCGCTGCTGTTGCTCACGTCAAGCGGTCTGGGCGCCTGGTGGCTGACGAAGCAAAAGGCTGCAGCCTGATTCAGTGCGTGCGCCGCGCGCCGCTGACCAGCAGGAATTGTCCCAGCAAATAGGTGACCATGATCATCAGCCGGGCGCCATTGAACGGATGGCCGAACTTGTTGATCGCGATCAGGCTGTCCGACAAAACGAACAGCAGGGCGCCGGCCAGTAGCTGGCTGAATATGGGTTGCTGAACCTGGCGGTTCAGGTTGATTACACTGAGCGACATGGCTGTGATGGTGAAACCATAAAGGGTCACCGGCAGCCGCATGGCTTCCGGAATGTCGGGCCAAAGCCACCACAACAAAGCGGCCGTGAACAACAGGGACGGGATGGCCCATTGGGGTTGTTTTTTCAAAAAGCCGTTTTGCCGTTTGTCCTTGCTGAAAAAATAACCCGTGTAGAAAAAATGTGCGATCAGGAAAGCGCCCAGTCCGAGCAGGAAAAACAGAGGGCCGCTGGCGCCTTCAGACGAAAACAGCAACAGGATGTCGCCCAGGGTGGAAAATCCCAGTGCCGTGAGAATGGTATTTCGCGCAAACTTGCGGATGTGGGTCGTTTCCAGCGCAAACCAGATACTCAAAAGCGGCATGAGCAGGGGCTTGGCTACCATGCGCAAAAAGTTATTGGCGCTCATTTCGGCCCATAATTCGATCATCGATACCGCAAAAAAGGCCAGCAGCCAGAGGGTGCGTTTGTTTTTCATGGGTCAATATTCCTGATTTTTTTTAAAGTGCCGGAAGCTTAGTTCGAGAAGGAGTGCCTGCAAGGCGGCCATGTCGCCCTCGCCGATCCGCCATTTCGATTAGCGCCAGGCGCTCAAAATACCGGTAAAATTATCCCCCTTGCATTGCCCACGACATCCAGTTCTTCAGCAATTGCAGGCCGTATTCGGTCAGGATGGATTCCGGGTGGTATTGCACGCCAGCCAGCGGTAGTTCGCGGTGCGCCAGCGCCATGATTTCGCCCGACGCAGTGTGTGCCAGGGGCTCCAGCGGGGTTTGATCGAGCGAATCCAGCACCAGAGAGTGGTAGCGCATGACCCTGAATTGTTCGGGAATGTCCTCAAAAAGCGGATGCCCGCCTTCGTGGCGGATGTCGGCAGTTTTGCCGTGAACGGGCTGTGCGGCGTGCACCAGCCGGGCGCCGAAAAACTCGCCCAGCGCCTGATGCCCGAGGCAAACCCCCAGCATGGGTACGCGCTGGTGGAAACGTTCGATCAGGAATGGCATCAGGCCCGCGTCGGCAGGGCGTTTGGGGCCGGGCGAGAGCACGAAAGCGTCGTACTGCCTTGCGCTCAGGCTGCGGAGGGAAAGTGCGTCGTTGCGCAGCACCCTGCACTCTGCGCCGGCTTGCAAAAGGTAATCGTACAGGTTGTACGTAAAAGAGTCGTAGTTGTCGATCAGCAGAACCTTCACAGCATCATTCTTCAATGCCCGACGATTCATCGGAGGGCTTCCGCCGGGAGGTGTTGTCTTGAGGGTCGGTTTCAATGCCTTCGCCGTCGTCGGGGGGGCGATAGGTTTTTTGTTGGGTTTCCGTTCGCTGAATACCCTCTTTTTTCAGCCGGTCCATCCAGTTGGTCGAGTCGTTGAACAGTTCTTTGGCGAAGGGTTCGAAGCGTTTGATCAGGCTCCAGGTCTTGGGCGGCATTTCCTTGAGCAGCGGGAAGGTGCGCGATTCACGAAGCGTGTCTTCATTCAGCGCATTCGCCATATTGACAAAATACAACAGGATGCTGAATATCAGGACATAAAAGCCGCCCGTGGCCACGCCGCCCATTGCCCGGTTGAAGATGCCCAGAAAAGCAAATTTGAGAACGCCTTCGATGCCTTTGGCGATGGCGCGCATCAGGAAAAACACAAAACCCAGGTTGATGGCGAAGGCAACCAGAATCAGCAGGTCGCTGTCGGTGTCAAAGATGGTCTGTAAAATGTTGCGCATCACCGGCGACATCTTGAATGCCAGCGTAAGCCCGAACATCCAGGTCATCAGGTTGAAAATTGTGTGTATTATGCCGCGGGAATATCCGTGCCAGAAGCCGAAAAAGAAGATGATTGCGCAAGCAACGTCGATCGTCATGTGTGCCTGTTGGCGGCGTAAATTTGCGTAGCCAATTGGCGTTGAACCATTTACGCCGCCCCAAAGATACGTTTTTTTTCGATGTTGACAGAAAATAGAACGCTCCTTTTCCTGATGCTGCTCCTGAGCTCGCTGCTGGGAGCAGCCTGCCGCAAAGACAAAATCGACCTGGCAGTATTCCGCGAGCTTCCCCGCGCCGCTTCCGACGATTTGTCGGCGGTGTGGTTCACCGATTCGCTGCACGGCGTCGTCACCGGCGGCCGCATCTGGCAAAGGGGGTTTATCCTTTCGACCAGCGACGGCGGCGAAAACTGGGCGACAGACACCGTTTTGGCCAATAAAATGGAGTGCGTCATGTTCGACCCCGAGGGGCAGGGATACGTGTGCGGCCTCGACGGGCTGTTGTTGCACCGGCCTCCGGGCCAAACGCACTGGTATGTGTTTCGCACCGACTGGCGCTGGCACCGGGCCTGTTATTTCCCCGACGGGCAGCGCGGCGTGGTCGTGAGCGGAGAAGGATACCGCAACGGCCAGGTGCGGCTCTTCGGCCCCGATGCTTTCTGGCAATTCGACAGCCTGCAGGTTTTTCCCAACGAACTGCACGCCGTGTGGTTCTCCGATTCGCTCAGCGTTCATGCGGCCGGTTATGGCTGGATGATGCGCTCTGGCGACGGGGGCGCCCATTGGGAGCGTTTGCCCGTGCCGGGCGATTTTTACCGCAGCATCCATTTTCCGACACCGCTCACTGGCTATGCCTGCGGCTATCAGGGAACCTTGCTGAAAACGACCGACGGCGGCCATTCCTGGCAGACGATTCGCGAAGGCGCCGCTGCCGGCCGCAAAAACCGGCCGTTCAGGGCGCTCTGGTTTGCCGATGCCGAACAGGGCTGGCTGGTGGGCGAAGGCGGTATTTTCTGGGCCACGACCGACGGCGGCCGTTCGTGGCAGGCGGTGGACGGGGCGCCGGCCGATGCCAATTTTACCGATGTTTTTGTCCGCGACGGCGGGAAAGGCTGGATCACTGCCGAAAACGGGAGAATATTCTACTTCGAACAGCGTTGATACCGGACGCTTTCGACAGATAATTTGGCGGAACAAAAAGGAGCGAAACGGCGACAAAAAAAATCGTGAAAATTGAGGGCAGAAATGGCAAAAGATTTGTTCCTCTGCTTGTTCCTGCCTGAAAGCAAGTATTTTTGAAGCAGATAAAAACCGAAAAGATGCTGCGCAACCTGTTTTGTATCGTGCTGGCCATGCTGGCAACCGACGCCCTCGCCCAGGGTTTCAAGCCGCCGGTAAGTGGTAAGGGGATTATTTATAATCGCGAAACCGCCTTCAATTTCCGCCTGACTACCAATAAGGGATTTGCCACGGGGCTGGAATTCGGCCGCTTGCGAACCTACTACCGCACCACCTATTTTCAGTTGAATTTCGGGGAAGTCAAGCACCCGAAAGAACAACGCCAGAGCCCGCCGCCCAATGTGCGCTCTTTCCGGCCATTCGTTTTCGGCAAACAAAACAATTTTTTCATCGTGCGCAGCGGCTGGGGTATCAAACGCTATTATTCCGAAAAAGCCAGCCACAAAGGCGTCGCCGTCGGGGTGTCTTACTCCATCGGCCCTTCGCTTGGCCTGCTGAAGCCCTATTACCTCGCCCTGGCCTACACGAGCCCCGACAACCCGCGCGACCAGCGGGTGCTGCACCAGAAATATTCCGATGAAAATGCCGACGTGTTTCTCGACCCCACACGCATCCTCGGCGCATCGCCATTTACCAAGGGTATCGGGGAACTGTCGCTGGTGCCCGGCGGCAACGCATCGGTCGCGTTCCACATGGACTGGGGCGCTTTCGACGAAGTGGTCAAAGCCCTGGAAATCGGGCTGCAGGTCGATGTCTTCCCCCGTAAGGTGCCCATCCTCGTAAGCGAGGAGAACAGCCCTGTGTTCTTCAACTTCTTCGTAAATTTGCAACTCGGGAAAAGACAGTGAACCATTCCTGCCCCCGGCCCGTTTTTAGTTTTTTAAACATGCCGGGATTGCTTCCCCTGACGCATCATGCTCGAACTACCCATTCTCGACAATAAAGCCCAGACCGAACGCCCCAAACGCCCCGACTGGCTCAAGGTGCGCCTGCCGATGGGCGAGAACTACCGCAACGTCCGCAGCATCGTGGACGAATTTCAGCTCCACACCATCTGCCAGAGCGGCAGCTGCCCCAACATGGGCGAATGCTGGGGCGCCGGCACCGCCACATTCATGATTTTGGGCAATGTGTGCACCCGCTCCTGCTCCTTTTGCGCCGTCAAAACCGGCCGCCCCACCGAATACGACGAAGACGAACCCCGCCGCGTGGCCGAGGCCATCTGGCTGATGAAGGTCAAACATGCGGTCATCACCTCCGTCAACCGCGACGAACTCAAGGACCGCGGCGCTGAAATCTGGTATCAAACCGTTCGTGCCGTAAAAGAACGCAGCCCCGAAACCACGATCGAAACCCTGATCCCCGATGTCAAAGCCAACTGGGAAGCGCTCGAACGCATGATCTCCGCCGGCCAGGAAGTCGTCAGCCACAACATGGAAACCGTGCCGCGCCTCTACCGGCTCGTGCGCCCGCAAGCCAAATGGGAGCGCTCGCTCGAACAGATTCGCCGCACCCGCGACTACGGCAAACGCACCAAAACCGGCATCATGCTCGGCCTCGGCGAACGCCCCGAAGAAGTGTACGAAGCCATGGACCAACTCGTGGCCAACGGTTGCGACATCCTGACGCTCGGGCAATACCTCCAGCCTACCAAAATGCACCTGGAAGTGGCCGAATTCATCCACCCCGACCACTTTGCGCATTATCAGGAAGTCGGGATGCAAAAAGGATTCAAATACGTCGAAAGCGGCCCGCTCGTGCGCTCCAGTTACCATGCCGAACGGCATGTGTTTTGATCAAAACACGCCATGATTTCGCTGCTGAAAACCGACTCGTCGCACCCCGATTTCGTGCAACTGGTCCGCCTGCTCGATGCTGACCTGGCCCTCCGCGACGGCGACGAACACGCCTTTTACGCACAATTCAACAAGACCGACCACCTGAAAAATGTCGTGGTGGCCTATGCCGCCGGGCGCGCTGTCGCCTGTGGCGCTTTCCGGGATTTCGAGCCCTCCGTCGTGGAGATCAAACGCATGTACACCCTGCCGGAATACCGGGGCAAAGGCATTGCTTCCCGGGTGCTGGCCGAACTGGAACAGTGGGCCGGTAGCCTGGCCGTTCAAAAATGTGTGCTGGAAACGGGCAAAAAACAACCCGAAGCCATCCGCCTCTACACGAAAAACGGATATTCCGTGATCCCCAATTACGGACAATACGCGGGCATCGACAACAGCGTCTGTTTTGAAAAAGTACTCGCTGACCGGGAACTATGAGCGGGCTTTGCTCATTCTTCCCTTGTTATGGATAAAAATCAATTGGCCGTTGGGGTCTTCGACCTGCGCGCCCGGCTTTATCAGGAAAAATTCATGGACGTCGGGCTGTACCACAACAGCCTCGACCTGTTTTGCCGGTTCCTGACACCTTCCGGCGCGGAGGTGCTCGAACTCGCCTGCGGGCCCGGCAATGTGACCCGCTATTTGCTGGAAAAACGGCCGGACCTGCAGATACTTGGCACCGACCTTTCACCCAATATGATTGCGCTGGCCAGCCTGAACAACCCTGAGGCGACGTTTCAATTGCTGGATTGCCGTGCTTCCGCCAGCCTCGGCCGTTCGTTCGATGCGATTGTATGCGGATTCGGATTGCCCTACCTCAACCGCGAGGAGGCCGTGCAACTGATCGCCGACACCGCACAGGCGCTGCGATCGGGCGGGGTGTTGTATTTGAGTACGATGGAAGACGACTATGCCCTGTCGGGGCCAAGGGAGTCTTCGCAGGGCGACTGGCTATACCAGTATTTTCATGAAGCCGATTACCTGGCTGAAGCCTTGAACGGACAGGGGCTGGTTATTCGCCACCTCGAACGGATATGCTATGAACAACGGCCTGGTTCCCTCACCACCGACCTGGTGCTGATCGCACAAAAGCCGATTTGAACGCGGCCCTGGCCGTTGTCCCGCAGGAGTTCAAAGCAGGGCCGCCCCGAACACGCCTGCGCTGTCGCCCAGTTTGGGTTTCAGGAAGATCGTTTCAATACGGCGTTCGGGGCGGGTGTCGAAAATGAACTTGCGCGCTTCGGCCACGCCGTCGGTGTACAGCCGGTCGATGTTGCCCACGCCGCCGCCGAGCACGATCACGTCGGGGTCCACCATATTGATCACTACGGCGATTGCTTTTCCGAAAAAGTGCACCAGCCGGTCGATCGTCGCCACGGCCGCCGGGTCGGAGCCCGCTTCCGCGCGCGCTACGATGTCTTTGAGTTTCAGGCTGTTGCCCGTGGTTTGGGCGTAGAAGCGTTCGAGTGCCGGGCCGGAAATCACGGTTTCCACGCAACCCGTTCTGCCGCAATAGCAGGGGCCGCCGCTTTCGTCGAGGAAGTTGTGTCCCCATTCGCCGCCGAGGCCCTGACGGCCATTGATGACCTTGTTGTGAACGACCCAGCCGCCGCCGACGCCAGTGCCGAGAATGACGCCGAACACGACTTCGGCGCCCGGCAGGGCCTCCGGCGCGCCGCCGAGCAGGGCTTCGGCAACGGCAAAGCAGTTGGCGTCGTTGGCCAGCCGGACGGGCACGCCCAGCAGTTTTTCCAGATCGCGATCGAAAGGCATGCCGTTGAGGCAGGTCGTATTGGCGTTTTTCATGGCGCCGATGATGCGGTCGAGCGTGCCCGGATGGCCGATGCCGACATGGTGCGGCTCCAGACCGGTTTCGGCGCGGAGCAAGTCAACCATTTTTTTGATTTGTCCGCAGATATGATCGTATCCCAGATGGGCTTCCGTCGGGATGCGCAGGCGGGCCAGCGGCCGCGGATTGGCGCGGCTTTCGAGAACGACACCTTCGATTTTGGTGCCGCCGAGATCGATTCCCCAAAGCGACATAATGAATGATGAGTGATGAGTGATGAGTGATGAGTAAAATCGGGGCGTATTTTTGCCACGTAAAAGTATAGTCTCGCACCCATCACTCATAATTCATCACTCATCTCTACCCATGGCTGTTTCCCAAAAATTTGACGCATCCAACGCCCCGAAGCCGGTCGGGCTTTATCCCCATGCCCGGCGAGTGGGCAATTTGTTGTTCCTGTCGGGTATCGGCCCGCGCGATCCGGAAACCGACGGAGTGCCCGGTCTGGTGCGTTCGCCGGCTGGCAACTACACCGAATTCGACTTTGAAGCCCAGGTGCATTCGGTGTTTCGCAATGTGCGCACCGTGCTCGAGGCCTCCGGCGCGCGTTGGGAAGACCTGGTGGACGTAACGGTTTTTCTGGTCAACATGGAGCGCGACTTCCCGACTTTCAACCGCATCTATGCCGAATATTTTCACGATAACCTGCCCTGCCGAACCACTGTGGGCATCGACCGCCTGCCCACCCCGATCGCCATTGAATTGAAATGTATTGCGGTCATACACGAACAGGGATAAGGTTTCACATGATTATGCGGTTGTCTTGAGCCTTCGAGCTGCGCTATTTTTGCCCTTGATTATGAATGCGACCATCAAAATCCTGCTCTATGAGGACAATCGCGACCTGCGCGAGGGTATCTCTTTTTTGTTGCAGGCTACGGCCGGCCTCGACCTGAAAGCGGCCCTGCCGCACGTCAACAATATACGGGCCGACCTGGCCGCCCATCAGCCCGATGTGGTGCTGATGGACATCAATATGCCCGGCATGAGCGGCCTCGAAGCCCTGCCGATCGTCAAAGAGATCAACCCGAAAATTCAGGTGGTTCTGCTCACCGTTTTCGACGACGACGAACGCATTTTTCAGGCCCTGCGCAGCGGCGCCAGCGGCTATTTGCTGAAAAATACCCCGCCAGGTGAGATCGTGCAGGCTGTGTTCGATGTGTACAACGGCGGTTCCCCCATGACCTCCACGGTGGCCCGAAAGGTGTTGCAGTTTTTTCAACAGCCTGTCAAACCCATCGTCGCCGACCACGACCTCTCGGCCCGCGAACTCGACATCCTGCGCGGCCTGATGAAAGGGTACAGCTACAAACTTATTGCCGACGAGCTCGGCATCAGCCTCGATACCGTGCGCTCGCACATCCGCAATGTGTACGACAAGTTGCAGGTCAATTCCAAAACAGAAGCAATTTTAAAAGCCATGAAAGAGGGCTGGGTAGGGTGAATGTTTGATGACGAGCATGTTTGGGCTTTTCTGCCGGCGGCAAAAACGAGGGCTTGTGCGTCAGTTTTCGCGTTTTTTGAAGGAGCGCAGCCGGGGCTACGTGACTAAAAAAAGGTGAAAAAGGGCGGAAAAAGAACCGTTTTTGACCTGGTGAGAAAAACCCAAACATGCGCTAAAACCGGCCCCGAAAATATTGCCGTCCCCGCTGCGTACGCGCAGCGGGGACGGCTGTTGTTTGTAATTCAATAATTGTCGTTCTCCTCCGTGACAGGCGGACTGACCGTGTCCGGATTATCATAACTGACGTCGATCAGGTTCAGGCCGCAGCCCTCGGGCAGGAAACGAATCTGTTTGAACTCCGCTTTCAGAAACAGGGCCTCCCCTTCGTTGGGCAAGGGAAAATTGCCAAAAACACGCATTCGGGCGCCAGAAGCGTCTTTTACCACGATGTTGTCGATGTCCACCAGGTTGAAAAGCCAGTCGCCGCCATTGTCTGTCACTACGACCTCCCAGGTGGAAACGATGCCGTGGTACCGGCCTGTTCGCGCCATCATGCGGCTGAACTCGGGCGCGGGCCGCCGCTCTCTTGTCTGGGGCTCGCCGCCATAGAGTTTGAGGCGCAAACCCACCCATAGCGCACAATAGAGGATAAAGGCAAAAACGAACACTCTGAGCAAGGTAGTCATATGTGTAGCAGTTTGAGTTTGGAAAAAGGAAGGATGAATTTCGGTGATCGGGGCGTGTGTAAATTTCAGCGAGGCTTCTATGCAGCGCGGCGCCCGAATTTTAAAGCCAATGGTCGATCAGGTCGCGCAAAAGCCTGCAAATCAGCCATTGAAGGGGTGGTGTGAGCAGTCGGTGTAATCGGTTTTTTTCCATGACAATGAAAGGTTGAGCAATGAAGAAAGACGGTGAAGACGTCGCGCAGGAGCAAAGACCGCCCTGCATTGACCGGAAACCGGACAATGGCGCTGACAGACATCCATGATAGTGGTGGTGTTCGATTGACAGACAGGCTCGGCCTCGTCTGACGGTGTTTATGCCCGCATTAGGGTTTGCGGCATTGACTGGCGATTATTCCTGCGGAAAATAAGTAGCAACGATCTCGTTGTTAGCGCGCTATGGTATGGCAAATATGCTGAGGTATTTGCGAGATAACAATGTTTCTCTGTGCATCTCTATTCCAGAATACGGCAGATTATTTTCCGGAAAAAAACACCGCTTGCTCGCCCGGCTTCCGGAAAAAGAAGGCGCACTTGGTCGATTTTTTCCAGAAAACTTCCAGAAAACTTCCGGAAACCTGTTGATTTGAGGCCTCAAAAATTAACGCCATGCATTATCCAAAGAAAATCAGCCTCAAAAGAGACCTCTTTCAGAAATTGCTGGATGCGGTTTTGCTCAAAATCAGCGAGGAGTACGGCCTGAAAAGAGTGGAGGTCAAGAAGTCGATGTTCTTCGGGATGGACGACTATGCGCCCGACAAACAGCCCGACCTTGCAAGCGTGGCGTCCATAATTGCGAAGCATGAAAATGTCGCCGCTTTTTTGCGCTCGCTTCCCGATTCTGAATTGAAGGGTGTGAATTTTGGCGCAGCTTTGTATAAAAAAGAGCAGGATTTGAAAAACGGGTTGTCTGTTATCCCCTTGCAGGGGCGGGCATACACCACCGCATATTTCAAATTTCTGGGCTGCAATACGCTGGCCGATTTCGAAACCATGCAGCCCGCTCCCCACACTGCGGAAGAACAGCGCGACACGGCTCGCAGCGCAGCGCCTCCGCAGGAAGAATGGACTTATTATATCGGCGCCTATTATTCGTTTGTCAGCTACCGCATCAAAAAGTTTTTGCTGGCCATCGATTATAAAAACAAAACGCCGCAAGGTATGAAAGCCTGGGTCTGGGGTTTCCACAACAACGAAACCCTGCATGGCGACCTGACCGACCCGCTGAATACCCTGCGCATGACCGGACATGCCGAAGTCACCAGTTCGCATTTGTATATCCGGCTGAAAGGCGACCCTGACGACGTACACGGCCGCGACATCGGGATGCATATCATCGGCCTTTGCGATGCGCGCGGCGGTTTCGGGCTGGAAAAACAGGAGATCATCATGAGCTCCGTGCAGACCGTCTCGCTCCGCTATTATCTCGTCAATGTAGAAGCGGTGCTCGTGCGCACCACGGCGGATTATGCCATCCATTTTGTGACGGACAAGGAAGAGTACCTCAATTCCTGTATCGCACCCGACCTGAGCGACGACGAGAACAAGGCGCTCCACCTTTACCTGATGCTGGAGCGTAAAAATTTCCGGGTCAAATACCCGCCGGTCACCACGCTCGACGATCTGCGGGTAAAAGGCGCCCTCGTGAGCAAATACACCGAGCGCCTGCGGGGCACCTGGCGCATCTGGAATTTCGGCTTGCAGCGCGGAAAAGTGTTGCAGTCGCGGCTGGAGGTCGGCACCGAAAACGGCATCGAACGGCCCTATGCGGCCTATTTTTACCCGTTTATCAAAAAACAGGTGCTCGAAACCTACCGCGGGCAACGCGACCCACGCGAACAGGTCGTCGCCCTGTCGGTGAGTAATGAAATCGCGCTCGATCAGCTTTGCTTCGCTACCTATATCAAAAGCCACCTCAATCTGGCCAACTACGCCATCTTCGACCTGCGCACCATCGAAACCCTCGGCTACGCCGAAGGCATGTTTGTGTCGAGCGGCTACGACAAACACGGCATCATCGGCGGCTATGCCGTCATGGTCAGGGAAACAGAAGGCCGGCCCGTCGAGGTCAAAGAAATGAACCGGCTCGAAGCCGAACGGGAGGCCGAACTGCTCGGCCTGGAAAAACTCCTGCTGGGCCTGAGAGACCTCTGGAAAAGAAAACTCTGGAAAAAACGACAGGCGCCCAGCTCGCACGACGACCGGGAAGACGGACAGCAATTATTTTCCGACTGGTCCTGAAAATATCCACCTCGCCAATGCCGTACTTTGCCTGCTCGGAACAACTGATGTGATCCATGAAAATCCGTTTCTATCTTCGCTATTCTACTCAACCCGGCGAATCGCTATCCATTCGCATAGCCGAAGCCGGCGGCGACAGGGTGTTGCCGCTGGTTTACCTCAACAGTGAACTCTGGGCCTCCGACCTGATCGAGGTTCCGGCTGCAAACCTGCAATACCAATATCACTTCGACGGCCAGGGCGGGCTTACCCGCGACGAACTGGGCCGCCCGCATGTGCTGAACCTTGCCGGCCACGAGGGGCGGGAAGTGCATGTCGTCGATTTCTGGGAAGAAGCCGGCGCCGTGGAAAATGCTTTTCTGACCCAGCCGTTCAGAGCGGTTTTTAATGCCTCAACAACATCGGCCCCTTCCTCACAGGAGCGGGCGCCAGGGGCCGAAGCCTCCCACCTCTTCCGCGTCAGAGCGCCTATGCTGCGCCCCGGTCAGGTCATTTGCCTGCTCGGGCATGGCGTCGGGCTGCGCAATTGGGACAGTGCCGCACCGCTGCTGCTGCGCCGCGAGGGCGACTGGTGGACGATCCGGCTCGACCTCGCGCGCGAAGATTTCCCGCTGGCCTACAAATACGGCATCTGGGATGCCGCCGGCCATCGTTTTCTCGGCTTCGAGGACGGCCCCAATCGTCCCTTGTACCCTTCGCCCGCCGGCAGCCTGACCGTGCTCAACGACGGCTTTGCCCGCCTGCCCAGCCCCTCCTGGCGCGGCGCAGGCGTGGCTATTCCGGTATTCAGCTTGCGCAGCGAGAACAGCTTCGGGGTGGGCGAATTCACCGACCTCCATGCGCTGGCCGACTGGGGGCATGCCACGGGGCTTAAATTGATTCAACTGCTGCCCGTCAACGATACATCCGCGACCGGCACCTGGACCGATTCCTATCCGTACGCCGCCATTTCGGCCTTTGCCTTGCACCCTGTTTTCCTCAATTTGGCAGAAGTGGCGGGTAAGAAACACGCCGCCCTGCTAAAGCCTTTCGCTGCCCGGCAAAAAGCCCTCAACGCCCTGGAAGCAGTGGATTACGAAGCCGTATTGACAGCTAAATGGGAGATGATTCGCTTGCTTTATGCCGAGCAAAAAAACGACTGGGCAAAAGACAAAGCTTACCAGTCCTATTTTGCCGACAACCGGCATTGGCTCCTGCCCTACGCCGCATTCTGCTACCTGAAAACCCGGTACGGCACCGTGGAATTTGACCGATGGCCCGAGCACGGGCGCTACTCGGCCAAAGCCGTCGAGCAGCTTTCGGCGCCCACGGCTGCCCACTACGACGAGATTGCGATTCACTATTTCGTCCAGTGGCAGCTGCACCGCCAGTTGAAAGCCGCCGCCGATTATGCCCATGCGCGCGGACTGGCCCTCAAAGGCGACATCCCGATCGGCATCTATCGCTACTCCTGCGACGCGTGGATGGAGCCCGAACTCTATCACATGGATCAACAGGCCGGCGCACCGCCCGATGATTTTGCCGTGGCTGGCCAGAACTGGGGCTTCCCGACCTACAACTGGGAGCGTATGAAACAGGACGGCTTTGCCTGGTGGCGCCGTCGTTTTGCCCAGATGAGCGGGTATTTCGACGCTTTCCGTATCGATCACATTCTGGGCTTTTTCCGCATCTGGAGTATTCCGCTCGATGCCGTGCAGGGCATTCTGGGGCGTTTTGTGCCCGCCATCCCGGTCGGAGAACACGAATTTTACGAAGCAGGTATCGGCTTTAACCGCGACCGCCTCTGCCGGCCTTTTATCAATGATATCGTATTGCAGGAAACTTTCGGCGACCTGGCCGACTTTGCCCGCCGCAACTTTCTCGAACAGACGCCCGACAGCGGGCATTGGTCGGGATTGAGCCAGTACACCCTCCTGCCCGCCTATGATACCCAGCGAAAAGTGGAGCAATGGTTTGAACAACAACAAAGCGACAGCAGCAAAAAAGGGGCTAAAAAAGGCAAAAATGCAGCAGCGGCGCTCACCCTGGAAGAAAACGTCCGTCTGCGCGACGGCCTCTATGACCTGATCGCCAATGTGATCCTGCTCGATGCGCCCGGCGGCTATGCATTCCGCATCGCCATGGAAAAGACGTCTTCGTATCGTTTCCTCCCTGCCGAGGTCAAAGAGCCGCTTAATGCCCTGTACATCAATTATTTCTTCCGCCGTCAGGATGATTTCTGGGCGCGTGAAGCGTATGAAAAATTGCCCGAACTCAAACGTTCGACGGAGATGCTCATCTGCGGCGAAGACCTGGGTATGGTGCCCGATTGCGTGCCCGACGTGATGCGCGCCCTGGGCATTCTCAGCCTGGAAATCCAGCGCATGCCCAAACAGGCCGGTCGCACCTTTTTCCATCCCAAAGACGCACCCTACCTCGCCGTGGTCACTCCTTCGACCCACGACATGAGCACCATTCGCGGCTGGTGGGAGGAAGATCGCGACCTGACGCAGCGTTTTTTCAACGAACAACTCGGCTACGAAGGCCATGCGCCCTATTTCTGCGAACCCTGGGTGGCGCGCACCATTCTGGCGCAGCATTTCCACTCACCAGCCATGTGGGCCATCTTCCAGATTCAGGATTTGCTGAGTATGGACGGCGCCCTGCGCCGCCAGAACCCGGCCGAGGAGCGCATCAACGTGCCCGCCAACCCGAAGCACTACTGGCGCTACCGCATGCACATTTCCCTGGAGAATTTGCAAAAAGCCGAAGGGTTCAATGCGGCGCTGCGGGAGCTGGTAGGGGCGAGCGGGAGAGGGTAATGTTTTTCGGCGGATGAGGATTGGCATTGTGATGAAATAAGTGCCAACACTAAACAAACAAAAACATTATCATTTATAAAAAGAGCAAATGACCTGATTTGCCCTTTACCTTTTGGGAAATGAGGTGCCCGGCATACTCTGGAAAAATAACGTGATATTTCACCCAAACACTGACGCCTTTCCGATACACAACCCAAAACCTACGGCGCCGACCAGCAAACTGGAGATCAGCATGGCCTGGCCGACATGTCGCAGATCGGTGAATACGAAAATCAGCCCGATCACGAAATTGAGCCCCGCCTGTGCGGCGATCAGCATGGCGTCGGCGATCAGCATGCCCAGCCCCGCCTCGCTGCCGCCGCTTGTGGCCATGGTGCTGGTCAGGGCCATGTACACGAGCATGATGATAAAATTGATCATCACCACCTTTCCCAGCGGCATGGTTTTGGGCGGTTCGAACGGGGTTTGAGGCTGATCGAGCGGTTGTTCTTCCATAAGGTCAATTTTTACGGTTAAAAATTTTTGTAAAGTTAGGGTGTGTCTGAAAAAATACCTGCCCCTCCTGCCAACGCCTGTTCGCCGCGCAGTTTTTCCAGTCGCGCCCGCTTGGCAGCATCGCGGTAAAACAGGTTCATCGTTTCGAACGGGATGATTCGCTTGTCATCAGGACTGACAATGTGTACGCAGGACTTTTTGATGGCCCGCACGTCGAAATCCCAGGCGTCGATAAACCGCATGATGATGATGCGGAACAGGTTGTCGTAACCCAGGCTGGGAGCGCTGACCTGCGGGAGGCAACACATCAGGCTCTGGTTCAGTTCGTTGGTGGCGCATTCCACCGAGTTGCCCGTACTGAACAACTGGACCATGTGCCGGTGCAGGCGCTCGTCTTGCTCATACACGATCGTGTTGCGCGAATTGTCGAGAATGTCCTGCGGATTGATGAAACGGGTGAGCGGAAACACCTCGCCGTCGATTTTCAAGGCGTAGGCCATAGCCAGCGCGTCGGGATTGCAGGGCACGGGGATGAGGTCTTCAGGGCTGAATATGCCGCTCTGCTCGATGATTTGCCGGCGCACCTCGGTCAGTGTGATGCGATCGGTGGCGGGGTTGAATCCCTCGAAACGGCCGGCCGCCTGCGTGGGCTGGAAGGTGACGCCGCGCACGCAGCGTTGTTGCAGGGCAAAACGGATGATCTCGCCGATCTCGTGCTCGTTCAGCCCCTTTTGCAGGGTGACCACCAGCGTGGTCGAAAGATTGAAGCGGTTGAGGTGTTCGAGGGCGCGCATCCGCACGTCGAGCAGGTTTTCGCCGCGCAAGCTTTCGAGGGCGTGGGGCTGAAAGGAGTCGAATTGCAGATAGATCTCGAAATCGGGCATATACGATGCCAGCCGCTCCGTGAAAGCCGCATCCTTGGCGATGCGGATGCCGTTGGTATTGAGCATCAGGTGACGGATGGGTTTCTTCTTCGCAATATCCAGTATTTCAAAGAATTGGGGGTGCACCGTGGGCTCGCCTCCGCTGATCTGCACCACGTCGGGCTGCCCTTCGTTGGCCACCACCAGATCGAGCATCTGTTCGATCTCTTCGAGGCTGCGGTGCCGGCCGTGGTGGGGCGCTGATTCGGCATAACAGGTGGGGCAGGCCAGGTTGCAGCGGTCGGTCACTTCAACGATGGTGAGGCAGGAGTGCTGTTCGTGGTCGGGGCACAGGCCGCAGTCGTAGGGGCAGCCATAATGCGTCCGGGTATTGAATTTGCGCGGCATCTCGCTGCGTTTGGCGTAATTGCGGGTGGTGCGGTAGTATTCTGCGTCGGTGGCGATGAGCACCTTGGAAGCGCCGTGTTCGGGACAGCGTTTGAGCATGTAAACGTTGTCGCCCTCGATGGTGATTTTGGCGTCGATGCGGCGCAGGCATTCGGGGCAAAGCGACAGGGTAAAATCGTAGTAAACGTAGGGGCGTTCCATATTTGTCAGGGCTTGAAAATTGTTGGGAATACGGATTTGAACAGCATAACAACAGTTTTTCGGTAATACGCCAGGCCTGCCAGGGCCGCCAGTTGAATGGACGACAAACCGAAAGGGAAAAACCAGGCGGGTTTGAGCCATTCCGCTGCAAACCGCCAGGCAAGGTAAAGGATCAGGAAGATTTTAAACCGCAAGCCGTCGGCCAGCGGGCCGTTTTTTTCAAGGCGGCGGAGCAGCAGGGCAATACCGGCCAGCAGTAAAATTTCATACAGATTGACCGGATGCCGCGGGATGCCGTCGCCGAAATCGACCGCCCAGGGCAGCGCGGAAGGCAGCCCCTGCGTGCCGTCGGCGAGGCCGGCAAAATGGCATCCGACCCGCCCGATGGCCAGCGCGAGCAGGATGGGGAAGGTCATCAGATCGCCCGAGGAGGCCCTGACGCCCAGCAGTTTTTTGGTGACTTCCACGCCTGTCAGGCCGCCGAGAAAGCCGCCCAGCACAGTCTTGTTGGCCATGAAATAGGCAAACCCGAACGGGTACAACTCCTCCGGCCGTTCCAGCACGCCAAGTACATGGCTGCCCAGAAAAGCGCCGGCGGCTGCGCCCAGCAATATCCAGTTGCGGTGCTCGTCGCTGATGCGGTCGGCCGAACGCCGCCGCAGGCGCACATACGCCTGATAACCAGCCGTGTAGGCGAGCATTTCAAAAATCAGATGCGCATTGATGCGCGCTGCGCCAAGCGAAATTTCCAGCGGGTAATGCACGGGCAGACAGGGCAGATTGAAGTAGAATATTGCTGAAAAACCGTGCTCAGGGCAAATCGCCGTCGGCCCTTGCCAGTTCTACCACTTCCGCTTCTTCCGGCAGAAAGAGGGTGAGCCGCCGCTCGTCGAAATGAAGAATTTGCGCATCCCACTTGCCATAGGGCGACAGTGAATTGGGCTGCCAGATATCGATGCTCATCGTGGCGGGAGCGTACTCGTAATGTCGTTTTTCGGGGAAAAGAATCAGGTTGCTGCCAGGCACCTTGTTGTAGGCAGCCAGGGTGCTGTCGGCAAAAAAGACGACGAAATACGGCGTTCGAATGGCCTCCGCGATTCGCTGCGTTTCGTTCAGGCTGTCGAGATCCGACCAGCGCTGAAAGGCGCGGGTTTCACGGCGGTTGAGCTCGTCCCAGCGCTCGTCGAAGCCGAAGTATTGCCGCGCCCGCTCTTCCCTGACGTGGGCATAAACCGTCCGCGCCTGCGCCACGGCATCGCCTTTTTTATCGACCGGAATGCCTTGTTCCGAATATTTAAGCACTTCCCAACGGCCCGGCAAAGCGGGCGCCGGGCGGCCCGGGGGAAAGCCGGTAGAGACCAGCAAACTGCAAAAGAGGGAGAACAGAATGATTTTCATGACCGGAGCAAGGGTGAGTAGCCGCAACAATGTTAGGGCAATTTTCAACAACCGGAAAGGGGTGGCCGGTATTTGCGCCGCTGACGCCGAAATGAACTGTTACGAATCCCGGTACGCCCCGGGTTTTAAAAATGAAAAAAATGCCACGATGCAGCATCAGTCGCATCGTGGCATAAAGGATCAATTGATCCCGAATGGGTATGGTCGGGCTTTGTTAAAAAGCGGCCGCAGCAAGGGCCACGTTTTTGCGGCTTTGCCACACTTGAAGCCCGATGGCCAAAGCCATAAACACGGCCTCGGTAATGAGCCATTGCAGGGCAAATGCCCCGGGAAGGCCGTCGGCGGCCATACTCCAGATACGGCCGAAAACAAATCCGCCGGTGTACAGGGCCGCGAGAATCAGGCCCGTGCGCTGGGCACGAAAAGCGGCATAGATCCAGTAGAGCGCGAAGAAGAAATTGACTCCGCCGTACAGGGCGCGAATCGAGTTGCGGGCGGTCACATTGCCGTCGAGTGAAACCGAGACGAAGTTCATGACCGTCTGCGGATCGATCAGGGCTTTCAGTGCGATATTGAGCGTGGCGACAGCCAGCAGGAGCAGGTAAATGCGGGCGAAAAGAACAGGGCGTTGCATAACAGACATTTGTTTTGATCAAATAATGGCACAAAAGTCTGCCCTCGCCGCGGCCTGAAAATTGACTGAAATCAAGAAATCAGCGAGGGAGCGCGCCAGCCCTGACCCTGCTCAGGGTTTCCGGCTTGATGCGCAGGTACGACGCGATGTGTTTAAGCGGAACGCGTTGAAAAAGATAGGGCGCGCGGGCCATCAGGTTGTGGTACCGTTGTTCGGGGGTGGTCGTGCTGATCTCGATCTCGCGTTCGATCAATCCGGCTACTACTTGTTCGAGCAGGCCCGACCACAGGCGCGACACGGCCGGCCAGCGCTCGATAGCCGCGTACAGATCGCTGCGGGCAATGCCCAGCACGGTGCATTTTTCGAGGGCTTGTATGGAAAAAACGGAAGGCGTCTGGCGTACAAAAGACGGGAACGAACTGATCATGGTGTCTTCGTAGGCAAAGCCCGCGCAAATTTCCTCCTGCTCGGTCGGGTAGTAAATGCGGAACAACCCTTTCGCCACAAACCAGACGTGCTGCTCCACTTTGCCCGGCGCGCAGAGGTAGTCGCCGCGTTTCATCTGGCGCCGCAGTTGCCAGGCCGAAGCGAATGTCAGCGCGTCTGCGCGGGAAAGAGCGGAGACGCGCTGCAAATACGCCAGCAGTTGCTCGGAGGGGTCGGGCGGCATGGCTCAGACGGATTGCTTGCGCCGTTCTTTGGCCAGTTTGACGCCGTTGGCGTCGAAGGCGGTTTTGAGCGCTTCGTACAGGTAGTCGAGCGTATCGTTGTAGTGCTGGCCGCTGGTCCAGCACCCGATGTCGATTTTCATGTCGTCGCGGCTCATGCCGCTCACCTGCACGGAAGGCAGTCGGTCGGGCATGGCGTGGGCGCTTTGTTTCACCACGTTTTCGGCGATCTGACGGATCTGATCGAGCGAACTCTCGGCCTCCACGAGCAGCGACACCTGGGCCTGCACGGGGGTGTCGTGGCCCATGTTTTCGATGGCGCCTTCGGTCATTTTCCCGTTGGGAATAATGATACGTTTGCCTTGCTGCGTAATCAGGATGGTGCTGAATATCTGGATTTCGGTCACGTGGCCGGTCATGCCGTTAAAGGTCAGCAGGTCGCCGACTTTGTATGGCCGGAACAGAAGGATGAGCACCCCGCTGGCAAAATTGCCCAGACTGCCCTGCAAGGCCAGGCCCACGGAAAAGGCCAGGGCGGAAAAAATGGCGATAAAAGAGGTCGTTTCAAGACCGACCATGCTGGCCACGACGAGCAGCAGGATGACTTTCATGCCCACGTCGAGCAGCGACAGGAAGAAGGGGCGGAGGCTGTCGTCGAGTTTGCGTTTTCGCATAAAAACATCGAAACCGCGCACCAGCCGTTTGATGACCCAAAGCCCGACGACGAGCAGGGCGATGGCCATCAGGATACTGGGACCGTAGGCCCAGGCAAAATTGATCAGGCGTTCAGAGAATGCGTACGTTTTTGTCTCCACAGGCGTTTGAATTGCGTTGAAAAAAACCGGAAACAGGGGATTAGCCGAAAAACGGTGCAAATTTGGTAAAACCCGACAACCGCCCACACATTTTTGCGTCTCTAATGCCACAATTTTTACTGCCGGAGTACCCTTTATACAGGGCCTCTCGCACACCTGCTGGATTACCCTCTTATATTTCCATACGTTTTGCATTTTCCAATTATGAAAAAATTCCTGCTTCCGGCCCTGCTTGCCGTTTTGTTGTTGCCCGCGGCCTGCACCCGTAAAGCCGCGGAAAAAGCCACCGGCACCCCGGTTCCGCCCAACGAACCCACTCAGTTTGAAGAACTGGGCAAGCCCGCCATCGGCGACGAAGAATCGCCCGTGGAGTACACCCTCATGGACGGGGCCGATGTTCGCCCCGAACCGGTCAAAAAACTGGATACGCTGCCTCCCTACAACCCCTCCCACACCTTCGAGCACGACCTGATTCATACCAAACTCGAGTTGTCGTTCGACTGGGACAAGCGCCGCGCCAACGGCCGTGCCACCCTCACCCTGCGCCCCTGGTTTTACCCCACCGACCGCCTCACCCTCGATGCCAAAAATTTTGACATCAAATCCGTGACCTTCGAAGGCAAGACCGAACCCCTGAAATACGACTACGACAACGAAAAACTGGTCGTTTACCTCGGTAAAACCTTTACGCGCAAAGACGAATACAAGGTCGTTATCACTTATACGGCCAAGCCCGAAGAACGCGAGTCTTACGGCGGAAGCGCTGCCATCACGGCCGACAAGGGCCTGTATTTTATCAATGCCGATGGCAGCGACCCCGAAAAACCCCGTCAGATCTGGACGCAGGGCGAAACCGAGAGCAATTCCTTCTGGTTCCCGACCATCGACAAACCCAACGAACGCTGCACCCAGGAAATGTACCTGACCGTGGCCGACAGCTTTGTCACCCTGTCGAACGGCCTGCTCCTGTCGCAGAAGAAAAACCCCGACGGCACCCGCACCGATTACTGGAAAATGGACAAGCCGCACGCGCCCTACCTGTTCATGATGGCCATCGGCAATTTTGCCGTGGTGAAAGACAAATGGCGCAACATCGAGGTCAATTACTACGTAGAACCCAAATACGCCCCTTACGCCAGGGATATTTACCCCCATACGCCCGAAATGCTGGAGTTCTTCTCCCAGACACTGGGCTACGACTACCCCTGGCCCAAATTTTCCCAGGTCATCGTGCGCGATTACGTGAGCGGCGCCATGGAAAATACCACGGGGGTCATTTTTGGCGATTTTATGCAAAAAACCAGCCGCGAACTGCTCGACGACCACTGGCTCAATGAAAAAGTCGTGGCGCACGAAATGTTTCACCACTGGTTTGGCGACCTGGTGACCTGCGAAAGCTGGGCCAACCTGACCCTCAACGAGGGCTTCGCCAACTACTCCGAATACCTCTGGCTCGAGCACAAATACGGCCGCGATGAAGCCGATTCGCACGAAATGCAGGAACAACAGGGCTATATTTTCAGCGCCCAGGACGGCGGCCACCCGCTGATCTATTTCGGCTACGAAGACCGCGAATCCATGTTCGACGCCCATTCCTACAACAAAGGCGGCGCCGCGCTCCACATGCTGCGCAGCTACCTCGGCGACGACGCGTTTTTCGCAGGCCTGCAACGCTACCTCAAGAAAAACGAATACACCGACGCCGAAGCGCACGAACTCCGCCTCGCTTTTGAAGACGTGAGCGGACAAGACCTCAACTGGTTCTTCAACCAGTGGTTTTTCGGCGCCGGCCACCCCGTCATCAATATCAGCTACGGCTGGGATGAAAAAACCAAAAAACAAACGGTCACCATCACGCAGACCCAGGAAGGGGAAAATGTGGCGCAAATTTTTGACCTGCCCCTCAAGGTCGATCTCTACGCAGCCGATGGCAGCGTGCGCCGCGAAAACATCCGCATGACCAAACGCAGCCAAACCTTCACTTTCGATGCGCCCGCGCGCCCTGCACTCGTCAACGTCGATGCCGACAAAACCCTGCTGGCTATCAAGGACGACCGCCACACGACCGACGAATGGATTTTCCAGTATTACCATGCGCCACTTTTCCGCGACCGCTGGGAAGCCCTCGACGCCCTGGCCGAAGACCAGTCGGCTGCTGCGAAAAAAGTGTTTACTGATGCGCTTCAGGATAAGTTTCACGGCATCCGCTCGCGTGCGATCGACCGCGCCGATATGAAAGACCCGCAGGCCGCCGCCCTGGTGGCCAAACTGGCGGAAAGCGACCCTGAACCCTCCGTACGCGCGTCGGCCCTTTCGGCGATCGGCCAGACGGGCGACAAAAAATACGTGCCCATCCTTCAAAAAGCCCTGAGTCCCGAGCAGCCCTACAGCGTCGTGGGCGCCGGCCTCAACGGCCTGGCACAAGTTGACCCCGCAGAGGCGGTCAAAGCTTCCAAATCGCTTGAAAGCGACAATTCCGAAGCTACCGTGCTGGCCCTGGCCGAACTGTATGCTCAAAACCCCGAAGCGTCCCAACTGGCCTGGTACCAGAGCAAGGCAACCAAAATGGATGGCATGGCGGCAATGGCTTTCTTCGATCACTACGGGCGTTACCTCACGGGGCTCAACGATCCGGCCGTCATGGCCAAAGCCGTCGAGGTGTTCAAAGCCACCGCCCTGAACCCCAAGGAAAGCCTCTGGCGCCGCTTTACGGCAACCAAATCGATTGCCGACATCCGCAACTTTTACCATGAAAAAGGCGACAAAGCCAAAGCGACCGAACTCAACGAACTGGTGAAAGAAATTCAGGCAAAAGAGACCGACGCCACCCTCAAAACCTACTATGCCATGTTCAATATGCCCTGATGCCGCAACAGACCAGGCTTGTCGAACGGTTCACCGGGCGCGCCCATCGGCGCGCCCGGTGCTGTTTTCATCCAAAACCCCTACCTTTGCCGGCCTGAATTCTGCTCCTGCACCGGTCATATTTTTTATCCAGACAATGAAAAAACACAATTTCTCCGCCGGCCCGGCCATCCTTCCCGCCCCTGTGCTCAAAGAGGCTGCCAGGGCCGTCACCAACTACGAAGGCATCGGCCTGAGCCTGCTCGAAATATCCCACCGCGGCAAGGAATTTACCGCCATCATCGAGGAAGCCAATGCGCTGATGCGCGAACTGCTCGAACTACCGTCCGACTACCACGTGCTCTGGCTGAGCGGCGGCGCCAGTACGCAGTTTTTCATGATTCCCATGAACCTGCTCGACGCCGGCGAAACTGCCGCATACGTGGACACCGGCACCTGGGCCAACAAAGCCATTCAAGAAGCCAAAGGGTTCGGCAATGTCAATGTACTGGCCTCTTCCAAAGAGCAGAATTACACTTTTATTCCGAAGGGTTATAAAATTCCGAAGGATGCCAAATACCTGCACCTGACGAGCAACAACACGATTTTTGGCTCCCAGATGCACAAATTCCCCAAATCGCCCGTCCCGATGGTGTGCGATATGTCGTCCGATTTTCTGAGCCGTCCGGTGGACGTGCGCCCCTTCGGCCTGATCTATGCGGGCGCACAGAAAAACGTGGGGCCCGCCGGCGCCACCGTGGTGATCGTCAGGGAAGACATGCTCGGCAAGGTCAATCGCTACATGCCGACCATGCTCGACTACCGCACGTTTATCAAGGAAAACTCCCTGTACAACACGCCGCCGGTGTACCCGATCTACGTCTCCATGCTGACCCTGCGCTGGCTGAAAAAAGGCGGCGGCCTAAAAGCCATTCAGCGGAAAAACAAGGCCAAAGCCGCCTTGCTGTATCAGGAGATCGACGCCAACCCCTTGTTCCGCGGGACGGTCGTGAAAGAAGACCGCTCCCTGATGAATGTGTGTTTTGTCATGGAAGATCGTTACGCGGCCCTGGAAAAGGAATTTCTGGCCGAAACGGAGGCGAACGGGCTGGTAGGCCTGAAAGGCCACCGCTCGGTGGGCGGTTTCCGCGCTTCCATTTACAATGCCATGCCCAAAGCCGGCGTGCAGGCTCTTGTCGATCTGATGCAGGATTTCGCCCGCCGGAAAGGATAATTTCATGCCTAAAAAAAGCACCAAATACGTCTCCCATCTGGCAGTCGGCGGGGTCAATCTGCCGGTCAATATTCATGTGGAGCGGCGGCAAACCGTGACGTTCAGTTTGCGGCATACAGGCGTTACGGTGCGCATCCCGCGCGGGATGAGCGAAGGCGAATGGGCGCATCACGCCGATCGCCTTCGCGTCTGGGTACAGCAGGTTTTTGCGAAAAAACCGGCTTTGCGAAATGCTTTTGTTGAAAAAAACTACCAGAGCGGCGATGTGCTCGCGGTCGGGCCGCGCCGTTACACCATCGAGATAGCACAATCGGCCCGAGCTACCAGCACGGCCCGGCTGGTGGGCGACACCATTTGCCTGTCGCTGAGCCTGCATGCCGATCAGAAAACGATCAAAACCCTGTTGTCGCGGATCATCGCCTCCGATTATTACCCCGACATCACGCGTCGCATTCAGGAGATCAACCGGCTGACGGTCAATCGCCCTATCCGTTCCATTGCGCTGAAATACAGCCACTCCCGCTGGGGCAGCTGCTCCCGTACGGGCAACATCAACCTGTCGACCCGCCTGCTTTTCGCCCCTGAAGAAGTGCAGGACTACGTTATTTTACACGAACTGGCCCATCTCGTGGAGGCCAACCACTCCGACCGCTTCTGGGCGGTGGTTGAACGCTACGCCCCCAACTACAAAGCCTGTGAAAAATGGCTCAAACTGCACGGCGCCACCTGTGATTTCTAGGGCGCGTGGTTTCAAGTTTTAACTTTCCTGCTCTCAACTTCCATGACAGATATCGTTTTTGCCGAAGACGTGCGCAAACTGGTGGATACGTTCTACGAAAAAGTGCGCCGCGACGATGTGATCGGCTTCATATTCAACGAAGTAGCACAGATCAACTGGCCTGAGCACTTGCCCCGGATGTATGCTTTCTGGGAGTTTTTGCTGCTTAGTCACGACACCTACAAAGGCAATCCGCTCGAAAAACACTGGCCGGTGCACGAAAAAACGCCGTTCACGGCAGCGCATTTCGACCGCTGGGTGGCCTTGTTTCGGGAAACGGTCGATGAACTGTTTGCCGGGCCGGTTGCTGAGGACGCCAAGTTCCGGGCATTTGCCATCGCGGAAACCTGGAAGCCTAAATTTACCGGCGTATTCGGGCCCTAACCTTTATTTTAGCAGCTGATAAACCAAACTGAAAATGGAAACCGTATCCAAATTACACTACCTCAACCTGGGGCAAGGCGGAAAATTCAAATCCGGCGGCGCCACCAGCAGTACCGCGGCCGATGTCGACGCGATGTTTCAGCACCTCTCGACGGCGCAACACAAAAAACTCATCCTGCACTTTCACGGCGGCCTCGTTTCGGAAGAAAACGGCTTGAAAATCGCCCGAAAAATGGCCGACAACTATCAGGCCGTGGGCCACGCCTACACCTTCGTGTGGGAAACAGGGCTGGTAGAAACGCTGCTTTCCTCCTTTGACAAAATACAGGAAACCGGCCTTTTTCAGGAACTGAAAAAGATCGTCGTCCGCAAAGTGTGTGAAAAACTCGGCATCGAGGAAACCGGCGCCCGGGGCGTCGCACCGATCGATGCCGCCCGGGTGGAACAGGAACTGCAGGAGCCGCAGCCGTTCGAACGGATGGAAGCGCGCGCGCGGGGCGGCGCCGAAAAACTGGAGGAAAGCAAACTGCCCATGCTCGAGCGCGAGATCGAAGCCGAACTCGAAGAAGAACTCGATGGCCGCGCCGACCTGCAAACCATGCTGCAACCCGGCTCGCCCGACGGGCAACGCGGCATTGCCATGGCCTTTCTCGCCAATCTGGCCCGAATCGTCATCCGCGTCATCCGCCGCTACATCCGCAAACGCGAACACGGCCTGCTGGCTACCACGGTAGAGGAAATCCTGCGTGAATTTTACGTGGCCGAAATCGGTACGCTGATCTGGGACGGCATGAAGGAAAAAGCCCGAAACGGCATGTGGATGCCCAACACCGGCCTGCAAAACGATGAACGGCACGGCGGGTATTATTTTTTGGAAAAACTCAATGCCTTTCTGGGCGCCAATCCGGGCTGGACGGTCGATCTGGTCGGGCACAGCGCGGGCAGCATCGCGATTTGCCACCTGCTTAAAGCCGCCAACGAGCACGGATTTGAACACATCAGAGCCCGCTGGATCCTGTTGCTGGCCCCGGCCTGCCGCACCAAACTGTTTTACGAACAGGTTGTGCGTCATCCCGAGCGTTTCGACCATCTCAGGATGTTTACCATGACTGACGACTGCGAACAAACCGACCACCTGGCTTCGCTGGCCTACCCGCGTTCGTTGCTGTACCTCGTGTCGGGCATTCTTGAAACCGGCAAATACCCCGACGAGACCGACGATGCTGAAGGCGACGGCGACTACTTCGTTCTGGGGCTGATGCGGCAATTCAGCGACCGGCCTTTTTACCAAAAATCGGAAGTTTTGCAGGAAGTGAAGCGCTTTTTCGAAACCGGCGACCGACTCGTTTTGTCGCCCTGCGACCCCGTCTCGCCAATTCAGGGGGCATTCTGCCGTTCGGAAAAACACGGCAATTTCGACAACGACGAGCCGACACTGGCCAGCCTGGCCTTTCTCCTGAGCCAATAAAAAACGCGCTATGCCCCTGCAGTCCAATGATTACGCCCTGGTGATCGGCATCAATCACTATCCGCGCTATCAGCCGCTCAATGGCCCCATTGAAGATGCCAAAAGAATGTACGACTGGTTGTCCGACCAGAATACGGGCGGCGGCGTGCCCGAGCTCAACCGCCGTATGGTGCTCTCCGAGTTACAACCCGGCCAAACCCGCCCGACGCCCGTTCAGGAAGACGTGGACGATGCGCTCATGTACCTCCTCGACCGCGCACAGAACGAGGCCGGCGGAAAATCTAGGCGCTTTTACTTCTATTTCGCCGGCCACGGACTGGGCCTGAATACCAGCGAGGTGGGCCTTTGCATGCCCAGCTGGTCGGAGTTGTACCGCAGCAATGCCCTGATGATGGAGGCCTACCTGCGCGTCATCCAGGAGTCGGGGCTTTTTGGCGAGATATTTTTCTTCCTCGACTGCTGTCGGGTGCGCAAAATCAGCGCGGAAGGGCACAAGCCCAACATCGCCTGGCCCAAACCGGCCACCGATACAGGCGCCGTGCAGTACATGGTGGGTTTTGCGACGGAATATCAAAACCTGGCTTACGAAGCCGAATTGCAACCCGGCGGAACCGACGAAACCCAGGTGCGCGGCCTGTTCACCACCGCCCTGCTCGAAGCGCTCAACGGCTCGGCTGCCCGGCCCGAAGGCGGCGTTACGCTTGCGCAATTGTGCGCTACGGTGAGCCTGCGCACCACCGAACTGGTGAAGGCGCTCAACCCTGCATTCAATCAGGAGCCGCGCTTTCGCGTCGAGTTCAGGGAAAGTGAAAAGAGCAGGGTCGTTTTGGGCAACGCGTTGCCCAGGGAGCCCAGAAAAGGAGGGAACGGCTTTGAATCGACCGCCAACACGCCGGTTTTCCGCCTGGAGGTAAAATACCCCAGGGAAACAGAAGTGACTGTTTTCAACCCCAATGGCGAAGAGGTTTACCGCGGCTACGACAACTGGTCGGGAGAAGTGGAAGCTGGTACGGTGACCGTCCGGACCAACCATTTCGGCAAGGTGGATCAATACCCGGTCGTGCACAGGGGCGATGGCGCGCATTTTATTTTGCCCGATCCGCAGGTTTATACCGCGACGCTGCTCGCAGGCGCCGCCACTTCGCACGAATACCAGACCGGCCCGGCCCAACGATGGAGTCAGGAAATGACCTGTGAACGCCCCCGGGGAGCGGCCGACAGCAGCTTTTTTCTCTTTCTCCGGCACTCCAAACGCCAGCAAATGCAGGGTGGCCTGTTGCTCGAGCAGTTTGACCTGCTCGACGAAAAACTGCGGCCGATCTGCCGGTTTTCGTCGGCCGACAGCCGCTGGGACGAAAAGGATGCCTGGCAGGTATTCTCCATGTCAACAGACTCCGGCCAGTACTACCTCCGCTATGCCGGCCAACCCAACCGCCTCATCCCGGTTTTTCTTTTCAAAGGCTGGCAAACGCAGTTGTTTTTATTGTACGCCAATGAAAAACCGCTTTTCGAAACCCTGCGTTTTCAAATGTCGAGGCTTGGGAAAGGCTTTTACGCCGCCGATCCCGATGCCCGCCTGACCGATCTGGCGCACCAATGCCTGCAAAATGTGAACATTCCCGTGCCGCCCGATATGATGCAGGAACTGCTCCACGGCAAGTTTGACAACCCCATGTTTGGCATCATCGGCGCTTATTTGATCGTACAACGCGCCAACCACGAATTGTCGGGCTTGCTTCCTGTTATCCAAAAAAACCTGGTGTATTTGTTGAAAACGGAGGAAAATCCCGACATACAGGCGATCAGTTTGCTGGCCAACAGGGCTGTTGCCGGGGCGGAATTTTTGCACCCGCCCATGTTTGCCTTTGGTACGGACGCGGTGATCCGTTTTGACCTCGAAGGTAAAGCCCGCATTCCGTCCGGTTCGGTTTTCCTGCGCATGACCGACCAGCGGCAGTCCGATCTTGTGCAAACCAGCTGGTTTGCCGAATCGGCTCCCAATGCCGAACCCGCCATGCAACCCTGGGTATTGGAAAGCCTGCGCGACCTGCTTCAAGGGGTTCGGAAAAGGCGCGGGGCGCTGACGCTTTCACAAGCCGGCTCGGGATTACGCCTGCCGGTGGAGGCAGTGCGAATTGCGCTTGCCGAACTCAGCCGAACAGACCGTGATGCCGAAATTCAATCGTTTGCTGCGCAGCTTTTGTCCGAAGGGAGTATTGCGGGCTGAGCACGGCAGGGCATGCCGGCTTATTTCCGCCACAAATCGGTGATGACCTTGCCCGTACAACCGCTTGGTTCTGTAATGCGAAGCATGGCCGCGAGGGTCGGCGCGATGTCGGTAATATCGACTGCCTGAACCGATTCGCCGCCGGGGATACGCCAACCGTACCAGATCAGCGGCACGTGCGTGTCGTACGGGTAGGAAGAGCCGTGGGTGCAGCCGCCCGTGCCGAACGCCTTGTCGTCGGGGTGCCAGCCGGGCTCCAGTTGGAACAAAAGGTCGCCCGAGCGGCGCGGATGAATGCCGCGGCGCAATTCGGCTGCGAAGGGGTAGTCGGGCGGCATGGCGAACAATTCCTCGCGGGTCCACACCTCCGACACGCCGGGTTGGGCGCGCAGAAAATCGCCGACGGTGAGGGCGATTTTGTTCGGGTCGATTTCCAGGTCGTCCACGGCTTCCCAATTGAGCCAGACTTGCTGGTTGCCGCATTCTTCGATAAAATCGCCGCTGACGCCGAGCGAAACGGCCAGGGTGTTTTCCAGCGCGTCTTCAAGTTTGCTTTCCGGGAAGATGCCTCCGGGCAATTGCGCCTGCACGAGGTGAGCGGGCGTTTCTCCGCCGCCGTGATCGGCTGTCAGGAACACCAGCACATTGTTTTTGCCAAATTTCTGATCCAGGTAGTTGAGCAGCCGGGCGATATCGGCATCAAGGCGCAGGTAGGCATCCTGGGTTTCTTCGGCGTGAATGCCGAACTGGTGGCCGATGTAATCGGTGGCGGAAAAGCTAAGGCAAAGAAAATCGGTCGCCTGGCCCTGGCCCAATTGCATTTTGTCGATGGTTTCGAGGGCGAAATCGAGGGTCATGCTGTTGCCGAAAGGCGTGAAACGGAGCACACCGTAGCCCATTTTTTGCCGAAGCGCGGGCAAATCGTGCGGAAAGCCGCCATCCATGCTCACGTAGTGCCCCGAGTCGTAGCCTTTGCTGTGCCAGTCGGCGAAGCTTTCATCGTATTGCACGCCGGGCAGTTTGTTCCAGGGAGCGGCCAGGTACTGGTCGGGCAGTCGGCGGCCGTTAAAATCCTGCACCCATTGCGGCAGGCCGAGCGAATCGGGGTAGTAGGTGGAGGTAATCCAGTTGCCCGATTTGTCGTCGAACCAGTAACAGGCGCTTGCCACATGCCCGGCCGGGAGAATGCTGCCACGGTCCTTGAGGCATACGCCGACGACCTTCGAGCGGTAGGCATTGGAAAGGCGGAGTTCGTCGGTGACGGTGGTGGAGAGCATCACACGCGGCGAATGCTGGCCGGCGCGGCCTGTGGCGCCCACGGTTTGCACAGTCGTGTCGGTGGTGACATAGCGATGGCGGCCCCATTCGTTGTCGTACCATTCGTTGGCAATAATGCCGTTGACAGCCGGGTAGGTGCCGGTGTAAATGGCGGCATGGCCCGGGCCGGTGAACGTAGGCACGTAGTTGTAATGCGTGTTTTCGCAGGAAAAACCCTCGCGGAGCAGTCGGCGGAAGCCGTTGGGGCCGTAGTCGGCCTGATAGCGGTAGAGGTAGTCGTAGCGCATCTGATCCACCACGATGCCGATAACCAGTTTGGGCTGGGCGGGCACGGGGTTTTGGGCAAAAAATGCAGCTGGCAGGAGGCAAAAAAGCGTGTGAACGAGTAGTCTCATAGCAAAAAAGAGATCGGATTTCCGGAGCCGGAGGGCAAAGATGCGGATTTACAGATTAACAAACCGTGAAGTCTTCGGAGATGGGCTCCTGCAGGTATTGCCTGGAAAAGGCTCAGCGGGGCGGAGCAAACGCATTAAAACTAGCATAAAAAAGCGCTCATAGGCTACTGTTCCGCGCCTCAAATACCCAACCCCGGCTATCTATAAATACCTGAATCAGAGCCTCAACTTTGGACTGGTACTGTAATTTAAGCGGCAGGGCAAAGGAACTTAGGCGATTGGATGCTTTGACTCCATGCTTACTTTTTTCCCAAAAAATTCTCCCGCCCTCGCCTTACGTTTGCCGCAACATATTCTTCAACACATGGCAATCGCAAAACCATACCTGAATTTCTGGCAAATTGTCAACATGAACTTCGGTTTTTTTGGCATCCAGTACAGCTTCGGGCTCCAGCAAAGCAACATGAGTCCGATTTACAAATACCTGGGCGCCGACGAAGCCAGTTTACCCTACCTGTGGCTGGCCGGTCCGATGACAGGCCTGATCGTACAACCCATCATCGGCGCCATGAGCGACAAAACCATCAGTCTCTACGGCCGGCGGACGCCCTATTTCCTCATCGGCGCCGTGTTGTGCAGTATCGCTCTGTTTTTTATGCCGTTCAGCAGCGCACTCTGGATGGCGGCGGGTCTGCTCTGGATTCTCGATGCGGCCAATAACATTACGATGGAACCCTACCGCGCCTTCGTCAGCGACAAACTCGACCCCTCCCAACATTCCATCGGCTTCCTGACGCAAAGCGCCTTTACCGGGCTGGGGCAAACGCTTTCTTACCTGACTCCCTCGCTGCTGGTCTGGTTCGGCATGAACGAAAACGCCGTAAATGGCAAGAACATCCCCTATATCACCGTCACCGCTTTCATCATCGGCGCCTTTTTTTCGCTGTCCTCGATCCTCTGGACGGTACGGACGACCAAAGAAATCCCCCTGTCGGAGGAAGAAAAAGACCGCATAAGGCGATTGCCCGGCGGCTGGTCGCACACTTTTGCCGAAATCATATCCGCGATCCGCGACATGCCCCTGACCATGAAGCAGCTGGCACTGGTCAAGTTGTTTCAGTGGTATGCCATGTTTTGTTACTGGCAGTACATCGTCCTGTCTATCTCCACTACGTTTTTCAATACGACCGACAGTACCTCGACGGGCTTCCGGGAAGCGGGACTGATCAATGGTCAGGTCGGCGGATTTTACAATTTCGTGGCCTTTTTGGGCGCTTTTGCGCTGGTGCCGTTTACCAAACGCTTCGGCCCGAAAATCTCCCACAGCGTTTGCCTCACCCTGGCCGGCATCGGCATGCTTTTTATACCGACTATCCACGACAAAATCACGCTCCTGATCCCCATGATCGGCATCGGCTTCGCATGGGCGAGTATGATGGGCAACCCCTACATCATGCTGGCAGGAAGTATTCCGCCCGAGCGCACAGGAGTGTACATGGGCATTTTTAACATGTTCATCGTCATCCCGATGATGATCCAGATTTTTACCCTGCCCTTGTATTACAAAAGCTGGCTGCATGGCAATCCCGAGAACGTCGTCCGGCTCGCCGGCGCCCTGCTGATTTGTGCGGCTATCGCCGTGTTGTTTGTCAAACTGGCCAAAAACAATAACGCCGGCCCGGCGCTTGCCGCGCCGGGAGGCGGGCATTGAACAATAAAAAAGCGGGCAGTCATGGTTCAACATGGCTGCCCGCTTCATTATAGCCCCTTAGGGTTTATTGACCTGCATACAGCGGGAAATTGGCCATAAAGGCGTTGATTTCCTTGCGGACGCGGGCGTGGTGCGTCGTGTCTTCCGGCCGGCTCAGCACTTCGTCGATCCATTCCACCACCCGGCGGCAATCGTCTTCATTCAATCCGCGTGTGGTGACGGCAGCCGCGCCGACCCGAATGCCCGAGGTGGTCATGGGCGGTTGGGGGTCAAAAGGAATCATGTTTTTGTTGACGGTAATGTCGGCTTCGCCGAGTGCGTTTTCGGCGACTTTGCCGCTGACGTTTTTGGAACGAAGGTCGATCAGCATCAGGTGGTTGTCGGTGCCGCCTGAAATGATGTTGTAGCCTCTGGCTGTAAATTCGGCGGCCATTGCCTGTGCATTTTTGACCACCTGCCCGCAATAGGTCTTGTACGCCGGCTCCAGTATTTCGCCGAAGGCGACGGCCTTTGCGGCGATCACGTGTTCGAGCGGACCGCCCTGCATACCGGGGAACACCCCGCTGTCGAGCACGCTCGACATCTGGATCGGGGCGCCTTTTTTGGTGGTGCGGCCCCAGGGGTTGTCAAAATCCTTGCCCATAAGAATAATGCCGCCGCGCGGGCCACGCAGGGTTTTGTGCGTGGTGCTGGTCACGATGTGGCAATGCGGCAACGGGTCGTTGAGCAACCGCGAGGCAATCAGGCCTGCCGGGTGCGCAATGTCGGCGAGCAGCAGGGCGCCGACCTGATCGGCAATGGCGCGGAAGCGTGCATAGTCCCAGTCGCGGGCATAGGCGGAGGCGCCGCAAATGATGAGTTTGGGGCGTTCGCGGAGGGCGATTTCCTCCACTTTGTTCATGTCGATGCGGCCGGTGTCTTCTTCCACGCCGTAAAACACGGGGTCGTACACTTTACCCGAATAATTGACCGGCGAGCCGTGCGAGAGGTGGCCTCCGTGCGCCAGGTTGAAGCCCAGAATTTTGTCGCCGGGTTGCAGGCAGGCCAGGAACACAGCGGCATTGGCCTGCGCGCCGGAGTGTGGCTGCACGTTGGCCCAGGCCGCGCCGAAAACTTCGCGGATGCGGTCGATGGCGAGTTGTTCCACTTCGTCAACTACCTCGCAGCCGCCGTAGTAGCGGCGGCCGGGGTAGCCCTCGGCGTATTTGTTGGTGAGGCAGGAACCCATGGCGTCGAGCACAGCCTGGCTGGTAAAGTTCTCGGAGGCGATAAGTTCGAGGCCGCGGCGCTGGCGGTCCAGTTCTTTGTTTATAAGGGTAAATACGATGTCCGACATGAGCGTAAGGTTGATAAATCAGGCGGTAAATGTAGAGATACCTGAGAGTTTGAGGATGCGACAATTTTTCAAATTATCACATCCTCAAACGAGAAAGGCGAGATTTACCAGTTGACACGGGCGGTCACCCAGATGTTGCGCCCGGGGGCATTGATGCCCGAGGCGAAATATCGGTACTGCCGGTCGAGCAGATTGTCCACGCCGGCTTGCAGGGTGAAGTAGCTGCCGAAGCGATAACCGGCCCTCAAGTTGAAAGTAGCCCAGGCCGGCATGCCGTCGGCAGGTGCGTACTGCTGATTGTCTTCGCCGGTCAGGTTGTAGTCGTCGATGTCCTTTTTGCCGTTGAACAGGCAGTAGCCTTCGGCCGTGGCGCGTGCCGTGTGCCAGCGCAGGCCAACGCGGCCAAACAGGGGCGGAATATGGTCGAGCGGTTGTTCGGCTTCCAGGTCGGATTTTTGAATACGGCCCCGGGTATAGCCCACCGAAGCATAGACGGCCAATACATCGAGCGCATCGGCTTCAAGAGTGCTGTTGATGCCCCAAAGCCTCGCTTCGCGTTTGTTCTGGCTGGCCAGTACCCGGCTCGGTTCGCCGTCGTATTCGATAGAGTCCTGACCGTTGAACTGGAAGACATCGGTGACAATGGCATCGCGGAACAGGGTTCCCCAAACCACATTTTCCCAACGCAGGCGGTCGGTGATCCGGCCGGTGATCGAGCATTCGGCATTGAATGTTTTTTCAGGTTTGAGGTCGGGGTTGGGCACCACCACGCTGCCTTTTTGCGAATCGAAGATTTTGGTCATGTCATCCACATTGGGCACGCGGAAGCCTGTCGAGAGGTTGAGTGCAACGCGCAGCGGATTGGCAGGGCCGTACACGAGGCCCAGGCTGCCCGAGATCGTGGGGGTGCTTTGTTCGGCGGTGCTGAACGGGAAGGGATAGAACTCGCGGCTGTTGAACCTGGATTCCAGGCTGGTGTACCCGGCCCTGATCCCTTCGCTGAACTGCCAGTCGGCATTGGTCGCGGGCTGCCATTGGTGGGTGGCATAGGCTGCAATGGACAGCATTTTGCTGCCGCCGTCGGGGTAGCGCGTGCTTTGGGTGGTTTCTTCGCCGGTGTTCACATTGATGCGGCGGGCAACCGAAGTGACGTCGTTGTACTGGCCGTCGATGCCGATGTTGAGGGTTTGGGCGCCCCATTGTTTGTCGGCATTGATGAGCAGGCCGTACACTTTGACGTTTTCTTCGCGTTCGGTGCGGCGCGAAGCGCCGAAGCCCCGGTTGTAGCGGCTTTCGTCGATGTCCTGCCAGCTGAGGGTGGCATTGAGTCCGTCGAACCAGCCGAGGTCGTTGATCCGCAGGGTGTAGGCCGCCAGCAGGCGTTTTTGCGGACCGTAGTACCATTCGGCGGAGGCAAGCCCTCCGTTGGCGGCGGGGTCGGTCAGCCGGTCGTAGCGCGGCACGTCCGAAGAGTTGCTGTACTGGATATTGAGCAAGTGACTGGTGCGGCCGTCGGGCTTCCAGAGGAATTTTTGCACCAGATCGTATTGGCTGTACCCGGAAAAGCGCTGCACCAGCGGATCGCTGTTTTTGACCAGCGAATCGACGCCATTGATGCGCTCGACGTAGTAGGGGCGTTCGCCGAATGCGCCGTCGGGCCCTTCCTTGGCGCCCATTTTAAGGTCGCCGAAGTCGCTGTAGGTAAAAGAAGTGAGCGAGCCAAAGCGCTCCCCGGCGAGACTGATATCGACGTGACCGGTTTTTTCCTCGTTCACCGTACCGTAGCGGGCAAAGGCGGCGCCGGTATTCCGGAAGCCTTCCCCCTCGCCGGCCAGCAAAGGATTCTTGGTATAGAAGCACATGGCGCCGCCGAGGGCGTCGGAGCCGTACACGGTGGAGGCTGGCCCGAACAGGATCTCGGCGCGGTCAAACGAGGCATTGTCCAGCGTAATCACGTTCTGAAGGTGGCCGGCGCGGTAAATGGCGTTGTTCATCCGGATACCGTCGACCACGAGCAGTACGCGGCTGGCTTCAAAGCCGCGCAATACGGGGCTGCCCCCGCCTTGCTGGCTTTTTTGTACAAAAACGGCCCCGCTCTGGATGAGCAGGTCGGCCGTGGTCTGGGCATTCATTTGTGCGATCAGTTTTTGATCGAGTACAACAACCTGCTGTGCAACGGCCTCCCGGTTTTCGTTAAAGCGGTTGGCGGAAATAACGGTTTCGCGCAGCGGGACGGCCTGAAGTGTGGTATCGGTAGCCTGGGCGCCGAGTCGACATGCAACGACGAGGGCCAGGCCAAGTGTGGTGGCTAATTTTTTCATGAATGAAGTCAGTTGATAATGAATGAATAATGGCCTTTTCGGGGCATCAACCAACTTGCAATTCGGGAGGGGGGCTGACATGTTGGGGCACGGCGTTGGTCACCGGCGCCAGGTAGGCAAATACTTTTTCGGAGCGTGCAGAACAGGCAGGCCGGGCGGCAAGAGGTGCTTCGGCCGGCGGCAGGAAAACCGTGTTGGTCCAGCGCTCCCACCAGGTTTGCACCGGCAGGCGATGCTGGCCGGGGCTGTCGTCCTGAAACAAAAGATGATGAAGGGTTTCGACCAGGTCCTGCTCCCGACTGTCGTGCAGGGCGACAATTTCAACGGAATCGCCCCTCGATGTTGCGCTGCGGATATCGTACAATTTGCCCTGATAAAAAAATTCCGAGGCCTCGACACGCGCCCGCTCAAAATCCGCCTGACGCAACAACATCCGGACTGTCCGCCGGGCTTCGACCCGCAAGGCTACCTGCATCTGACTGCGAACCTCTTGTCGGGCTACGTGCCAGCCGGCCTGCCAGCCGATGCTTTGAAACAGCAACAGCGCCAGCAGGCCCAATGTGGTCAGCCTTGGTGTCAGGCGGTTCATGCGGGCAAAGAACGACACTTTAAATCATTTTTTGCTGCACTGAAATCCAAACTGCTCCTGCCACTCGTAAGTAGTTCAAAAGCGTATTTCGATGATAAAAACTGCCTTTCGTTTGACTTTGCTGCTGTGCTCGCTGGCCTGTTTATGCGGCTGGCTGGCGCTCCGCCGTCCTTATGGTCCAACCGACGACCTTGAACTGGTGCGCTATTCGGCTTTCGTGCTGCACGCCCCGAGCCCCGAAGCCGGCCATGCGCTGGCCAGCGCTGCGCGCGAATGGCCGGGCGTGCGCGCCACCACCTACAATGCCTCCTCCGATCTGCTGGTTGCCATTCATACGTCGCGGACTGATTCCGGCGCGCTGCGGGAGAAATTGCAGGAATTGTCGCCGTTTTCGATCGTGCCCAAAACGTTTGCCGCCACTGCCGGCCCTCAATGCCCCGTGCCGCATGAAATGCTGGCCGCCGTGCCCGGCCTCTTGCTGAGCCTGAGTCTGGGCTTCGCTGCCCTGCTGTGCGCGTTCGAATGGCGCAGTCGCCACCGAAAGGTCAACATCACGTCAGTTCACCAAACCAATCCTTCTTCGCTATGACATTTTCCCTTCGTTTCCTGTTGGCGGGCCTGCTGCTCGCGTCCTTTTTTGTGGGTTCCTGCGGCAAAGACGACGCTCCCGCAACGCCCGCTCCCGACCCGACCCTGTACGAACGCCTTGGCGGCGTCGGCGCTATTTCGCTGGTCGTCGATCAGTTTTTGGCCAATGTGGTGGCCGACAACCGCATCAACGGCCGCTTTGCTGCGACGGTGGCCGACCCTTATCGCACCCGGCTGCTGCGCAACAACCTTATCGATCAGGTCTGCGCCGGTTCGGGCGGCCCTTGCCAGTACAAAGGCAAAACCATGCTCGAAGCGCATACCGGTATGAACATCACCGAGGCTGAATTCAGCGCCCTGGTGGAAGATCTCGTGGCTGCGCTCGATGCCTTCAATGTGCCCGACCGGGAGAAAAACGAACTGCTGGCCGTGCTCGGCCCCATGCAGCCCGACATTGTAGGGCACTGATCCTGAACGATGATTTTGGCTACTGATGGCGGCGTCTGGATGCAGGCGCCGCTTTTTTTTGCTTTGGCATAACTTTATGCCTCCTTTTACAGTTTTTAGCCGCAAAAATTAGAACATGACAAAAGTGTGGTATTGGCTGCTGTTGCCGGCCCTGTTACTGGCCGGTTGCCGCACGGCGCAAAAAGCCGTTTATGCCCCCGATCAACTGGTTCCTGCCCAAAAGGCACTGCTGTGGAAAATTTCCGGCAACGGCCTCGACAAACCCTCCTGGGTTTACGGAACCATACACATCATCCCCGATGATGACCTGAATTTTTCCAGTGAAATGATCGACGCCCTCGATCACACCAAACGCCTCACCTTCGAAATCGACATGAAGGAGATGGCCAATCTGGGTACGCAAATGACCCTGATGACCAAAGCATTTATGAACGGCGGCAAAACCCTGCGCGACCTGCTTCCGACCGAAGACTACGACTTTGTACGCGGAAAAATGGAACAGTCGGGACTCCCCTCGGGTATGATGGAACGCATGAAACCCATGTTCATCAGCACCATGCTCGAAGGCAACGAAGGGCAGGGCAATTCCCTGGGCAACAAACGCATGACCTCCGTTGAAATGGAATTGTACCGCCTGGCCCGCCGCCGCAAACTGCAGACCGCCGGGCTGGAGACGACGGCCTATCAATTGTCGATCTTCGACAGTATCCCCTACGACGTGCAGGCCCGCATGCTGGTGGAATCGCTGCGCCAGTCGGACAACGGTACCGACCAGTTTGCACAAATGATCGAACTCTACAAGGCCGGCGACATCAATGCCATGCAAAGCATGATCGCCGACGAATCGCAGGGCGTGAACCAGTACGAAGAACTGCTGCTGCAACGCCGCAACCGCAACTGGATACCGGTCATGGGCCGTATGATGCGCGAAAAGCCAACTTTTTTTGCCGTGGGCGCCGGTCACCTCGGCGGACCGAACGGCGTGATCGCCTTGTTGAGAAAAGAAGGGTACCGCGTAGAAGCGGTATTGTAACCAGTGCCTTCAGATTAGCCGGCGGCAGATTGTTAACCGTATAAAAAGGAGATGCCCGGCGGAGAAAATCTCCGCCGGGCGTCTCCTTTTTAAGCAGCCGGACTTTTTTATCGCTTGCCGGCCAGGGCGTCCATCCGGATCATGTCCTGCATGATGCGGAGGGTTTCGTACAGTTGGATGTCTTTGCGGCGATCCTTGATCCAGTCTTCGTTGCGGGCGATGCGGCTGGTGTCGCTCTGGATCTGAGGCAGGTCGGCAGCCAGGTTTTCCACCACGAAGTCGTCGATGGGTTTGAAAATATTTTCAAAACGCTCGCTTTCCTTTTTCTGGCGCTCTTCCCAGAGCCGGTATTTCGCTGCCTCGAGCGGGTAGGTGCTCTGGTCTTCCATTTTGCGCAGGCGGGATGCGTTTTCAGTGATCAGTTTGAAGGTCGGATCAGCTTTTACGCGGTTTTCGCTGGCTGTTCGCAATTGGGGCATATCGGCGATGTGGTAGGCATTTTGACCAAAAGCAACGGGGTCGATGGTATTGGCCTGGAGCGGGTAGTCGTTCTCGCGTTCGCCATTGTCGAGCAGGTTGTAGAAATCGGGCAACACGATATCAGGCGTCACACCGTCGAGCTGGGTGGTTTTGCCGGTGATGCGGTAGAATTTCTGCACGGTGATCTTCATCTGGCCGAGCGGTTTGACGGAATTGTCGCCGGTAGCGTTGTCGAGATCGAAGAAGCGCTGCACGGTGCCTTTGCCGTAGGTGCGGCTGGCGCCTACGATGAGGGCCCGGCCGTAGTCTTGCATGGCGGCGGCCAGAATTTCGGACGCGGAAGCGCTGTATCCGTTGACCATCACGATGAGCGGTCCGCCGTACTGTACGCGCGGATCGAGGTCTTCCATGATTTCCGGGTTTTTGGTGCGGCTTTTTACCTGTACAATGGGGCCCTGTTCGATGAAAAGTCCCGACATCTGTACGACATCGCGGAGCGAACCGCCGCCGTTGTTGCGCAAGTCGAGGATGATACCTTTGACATTTTCGCCCTTGAGTTTGTCAATTTCCTTGGCCACGTCCTGGGCGCAGGAGGTGAGCCCCTGGGGGGTAAAATCGGCGTAGAATTTGGGCAGGTAAATGTAACCGACCCTTGCATCGGGCGTCTGGTTGCTGTGCAGAATCAGGGATTTGGCAAAACCTTCTTCCATGATGACGACGTCGCGGGTGAGGGTGACCTCTTTCACGCTGCCGTCGGGTTTTTGAATGGTCAAAAAGACGCGGGTGCCTTTGGGGCCGCGGATTTTGGACACCACATCATCGATGTCGAGCCCCATCACATCCATTGGTTCAGCGCCTTCCTGGCCTACTTTGAGCACCACGTCTTTGGGTTGCAGGGTACCGTCTTTCCATGCCGGGCCGCCGGGAACGATCTCGGTGACCGAAGTTTTTTCGCCGTCGCTTTGCAGGCGGGCGCCGATGCCTTCCAGTTTGCCCGACATCTGGATGTCGAAGTTTTCTTTTTCCTTGGGCGAGAAATAGCCGGTGTGCGGGTCGAATACGTTGGTCACGGCATTCAGGAAGATCTCCATGCGGCGATCGCGATCCATTTTTTCCATACGTTTGAACCACTTGTCGTACACGTCGAGCACTTTTTGGCGGCTTTCGGCTTCAAGGGCTTCAAACGATTTTTTCTCCCCGGTATAGGCAGGTTTTTCCTGTTTTTCCTGTTCATCGTTGATGCGGTTAAGCACTTCGTATTTCATCCAGGCTTCCCAGCGCTGGCGCAGTTCGGCATCGTTGTTGGCCCAGGTGAGTTTTTTGCCGTCGGCTTCGAGGGTTTGATTGGCCGTGAAATCGAGCGGTTTGGCGAGGATTTCGCGGTACCAGCCCTGGGTTTTGGTCAGCGACTGGTCGAGGAGTTGGCTCGACAGGTTGAAAAACTCGAAGGTGCCGTTTTGCAGCTGATTGTCGATCTGTTGTTTGAAGGGGTTCAGTTGATCGATGTCGGCCTGGGTAAAAAAGCGTTTGCCGCCGTCGATGTTTTTCAGGTAGAGGTCGAACACCTGTGTGGAAAAATCATCGTCGATCGGCTTGGGCTGAAAGTGCATGCGATCCAGGCCGCCCATCATGGTGCGGACCAGCGCAGCTTCTTTTTGAGGGTTGGGATCGCCGCTGCCGAACGGATGGAAGCGGTTGACCACGAAGGCAACCCCGATGATCCCTATAAAAGAGAAAAATATCAGGGACGGTTTGAGTTTCATGTCCAGAGAGTGAGTTTGATCAAAATCAGGCTGGCCGAATAGCCGGGAAAAATACTGCATCGCAAATCGAATGAATTGATGAAGAACAAAAATTTCAGGTACTGGGTTGGACGCCGGGCGATGAAATTGAACGATCGGAGGGTTTCTCGAGGCATACCTTTCCCAACCGGCTTTTTCCAAACGCAAGAATCTGCTCTTTGTGACGAAAGTACGGCCATTTTTCTACAAACGACCCACAGCAGACGGCTGATCGAAGGTTTGAGGCTTTATAGCGTCAAGGATTCGTTAAAATGACTTTGACCCGGCCGGCAGGGAATGCGCGCCGGCCTGAAAACGGAACAGGCGCCACGACTGCATTGCCGCCACAGGTTTGAAAATCCGTTTTCTTTCACCATCGACCATTTTTGGCAATATTATTGCCGTACCATTGTTCAGACCGTCCGCTTGTAGTTATTTTCGGCTCGACAGCCGTTTCAATTCTAATACACACTTATACCAAACGGGGAAGGCGCTCCGCGCGCCTTTCCCGCTTCTTTTAGCGCTTACAGACAGGAAGTCGGCACAACCCAACTTTTACCTGTAAAATTGCACCCTGAATTTACTAACCCTTCCATCCCAAAAGCATGGATTTCGGCTACCTCCTCCGCATTCTGCTTCGTCGCAAATGGCTGATTGCAGGCGTCGCGCTGGGCGCAGCGCTGGCAACCTACGTCTTTATCGGCCGGAAGCCGGAAAAGTACCGGGCCTCGGTTATTATTTCGACCGGAATCGTGAATTACAAGGGCATCAATTCCGATAATTCCGATGCCTTTGTGCAACAATACCAGGTGGAAAACGCCTTTTCCAACCTGATCGAATTTGCCCAGTCGCGCTCCTGCATCAAACTGCTCACCATCCAGATGCTGCGCCACGACCTCGGCGGCAAGGAAGGACCGGCTTTTCGCCAGAGCAACAGGGCGCTGTCGGGTTATTCCGACGATGAGGCGGCACAATTGCTGGGCGATATTTCGCGCCTCGATCTCGACAGCATCAGCGACCCGGCTTTCAGCCAGCAGTTCGATTACCTGCTCGATAAAATTGCCCGCGCCTACGGCTACGACCACGACGCCATCCGCCGCGCCCTGAGCGTCAAAAGAAAAGGCGGCACCGACTACCTGACCATCGATATGGTTACCGAAAATCCGCAGCTGTCGCAGTTTATGACCAATGCCTACGTCAGCCGCCTCCTGATGTATTACCAAAACCTGTCGGTGCGCGAAAAGAAGAAAAACGTCGAATTCTACACCCAGCTGGCTGCCGAGAAAAAAGCGGTCATGGACACCATCAAGGAGCGCAAATACGCCTACCTCGCCGCCCGAGGGCTGCCTGCCCTGGGCAAACAAAGCGAGGAACTGGTCAACAAGATCAAACAACTCGAACTCGAACGGCAGTCGGCCATGTCGAGCCGCGATGCCGCCTCGGCTTCCGTGCAGCAAATCGACCGCTACCTTAATAATCGCCAGTCGCTGCACGCCGACGAGACCCGCAGCCGCGTACTCGACAAATACAGCGCTGCCGACCAAAGCGAAAAAGTGCGTCAGCTGCGCGAACAAAGCATTAAAACCGGCGGAAAAGACCCGGAAATCGAGGCCCAGCTGGCCGAAGCGCAGGAAGACCTGGAGCAAACCATTCGCCGCTCGGCGGGCAATATCGGCAAACCCAAACAGGACGAGTCGCGGCGCACCAAGGAAGACCTGTACAAGGAAAAAGTACAGGCCGACGTGGAACGTATCGAAGCGGAAAAAGCCGTGGAACGCACCAGCTCGGAACTGGCCCGCGCCCGTGCCGAGCTCAGCGTCAAAGTAGGCGAAGACGAGGTCAGCAGCAGCCTCGACGCCGACCAGCTGCGCGCCGAAGAAGAATTCAAAAAGGTGAATGAAAACCTGATTGCTGCCAAACTGGCCCTTGCCAACACCGAAAACCCGCTGCACATCATCGAAAATGCCCAGTTGCCCGAGTGGCCCGAGCCCAACCGCCAGGTGCTCATCAGCCTGTTTGCAGGCGTGGTTGCCGGCACCATGACGATCATCGGGTTGTTCCTGCTGGCCTATTTCGACCACAGCTTGCAGTCGCCCGAACTGTTTCGCCGCTACGTGGAAGGCGTCTCGCTGCTCGGCGCCGTCAATCAGGCGCCCTTGCGCGGCCTCAACCTGCAAACGGTGTTTCAAACCGGCAGCAATGTGCCCCAGCACGTGGTTTTTCGCGAAAGCCTGCGCAAGATCCGCACCCTGCTGCTCAAATCGGGCAGCAAGGTGATTCTGTTTGTCAGCACCAAGCCCCGCGAAGGCAAAACCTTCATTATGAACGCGTTGGCACACTCGCTGGCGGCCAATGGCAAACGCGTGGCGCTGGTCGATACCAATTTTAAAAGCCCGAGACTCAGCGAATTTGCGGGCGCGCCCTCGCCACTTGCCGGGGCGATCAACAAAGCCCTTGCCTCAAGCGGCCTGACCGATGTTTTTCGCAAAAAAAACGCTGCCGAAACCTCCGAAGCAGCCGGAGTGGATGTGATTGGCAATACCGACCTGCACCAGTCGCCTTCCGAGTTGCTGCCGCCCGAGGCCTTTCAACAGTTTTTGACCGCCCTGGGCGAGCAATTCGATTACATTTTCCTCGAAGCCGCCGCGCTCAACGATTTCTCCGATGCGCACGAACTGGCGCCTTTCGCCGATCGTGTGATCGCCGTATTTAACGCAGGCGCGGTGATCGGTACCGCCGACAAAGACTCGATCGAGTACCTCAAAAGCCTAGGCGAACAACTGGCCGGCGCCATTCTGACCGGTGTGGACGCGCGCAACGCGGGCTGAACGCCTTTTCCGAACCATTTAAAGCAGGGTAAGCACCCCGCGCTGCAGCCATTCATGGGTTTTGAGAATGGCGATCATCGACAGCGCGTCGGTGATTTCGCCGGACAACACCATTGCCACCGCTGCTGAAAAAGGGACCCGCCGCAGCGTCAGGTCTTCGGTTTCCTCCGGCTGCGCTTCGCCAAAACTCAACTCCTGCGCCACGTAGGCCAAGCCGTATTCGTCGCTGACCGAGTTGGAAAGATGCAACTCGAGCAGGGGCGTCCAGCGCCCGGCGCGCATACCGGTTTCCTCGAGCAATTCACGCTGCGCTGCCGACAAGGGGTCGCTGCCTTCGGGCCCGCCGCCTTCGGGTATTTCCCAGCTGTACTGGTTGAGGGGGTAGCGGTACTGGCCGACCAGCCAGGTGTAGCCCTCCGCATCGAGCGGGACGATGCCGATAGCCGTATTTTTGAAATGAACGACGCCATAAATCCCCGGCCCGCCCGAGGGGTTGAGCACTTCGCGATGGGAGATTTTGATCCAGGGGTTTTCGTAGGCCGTCTGTTCGCTGAGGGTGCGCCACGGATTGGGGTGCTCGTCGGGGGCTTTTTTGTGGAAAAGGTATGAATTGACTTCTTGCATGACATTAACAACGCACAAGACGGCGTTTTTTTGGGACCTTTGCGCAAATTTTTTCCAAATGTTGCACAAAAACCGAGTTTACCCGATCGGGGCCGTTCTGTTGTTTTGGCTCCTCCTTCCCGCCCTTGTTTTCGCCCAGCTGACGATTAAAGTCGTGGCTGTGCCGGCCAATACGCCACCAGGGGCAAACATTTACATTGCCGGAACCTTTAACAACTGGAACCCCGGCGATCCGACCAAAATCCTGACTTCGCTTGGCGGCGGGCAGTACCAGATCGTACTGAATCCGCCCGTTGGCACGGTGGAATTCAAATTTACCCGGGGCGGCTGGCCGACCGTGGAAGGCGATGCCAACGGCAACCAGTTGCCCAACCGCGTGACCAGCTACAATGGTCAGCCGAAGACCGTGGAAGTCACTATTTTAACCTGGGAAGACCTGCCGGGCAGCACCACGGCCGCCGCCAACGTGACGATCCTCGACGATGATTTTTACATGCCCCAGCTCAACAAAAACCGCAAGGTGTGGATCTACCTGCCCCCCGACTACCAGACGAGCACCAAGCACTACCCGGTGCTGTACATGCAGGATGCCCAAAACCTGTTCGACGACTACACGAGTTTTTCGGGAGAATGGGAAGTGGATGAATCGCTCAACGAGCTGTTCGCGCAGGGCGATTACGGCTGTATCGTGGTCGGTATTGAAAACGGAGGCGCCGACCGGCTCGACGAATATTCTCCCTGGTTCAACAGCGAATACAACGCCGGAGGCGATGGCGCGGCATACGTGGAATTTGTCGCCAACACCCTCAAACCCTATGTTGACGAGCATTACCGCACCCTGCCCGGCCGCAACACTACGGGTATCATGGGTAGCAGTATGGGCGCCCTGATTTCCATGTATGCCTTTTCCGAACGGCAGGATGTGTTTGCCAAAGCCGGTATTTTCTCCTCCGCATTCTGGTTTGGCGGCGACGGACCCGTCAACAATGTGCTGGCCAACCCCAGGGAAGGCGATGCCCGCGTTTATTTTATGGCTGGCGCCGATGAGGAAAATGACGGCAATCAGTCCAACTATGTCGTGGAAGACATGCAGGCGGTGGCCAACGCCATGACCACAGCCGGGTTTGGGCCCAACGAAAAGCAGTTTGTGATCAAAAACGACGGTCAGCACGCCGAATGGTTCTGGGCCCGTGAGTTCCCGGACGCCTATATCTGGCTGTTTCAGAATGCTGTTGCCACATCCGGCCCTTCACAGGGCGCTTCTTTCGGGGTGTTTCCCAACCCAGCCGGCGACTGGATTCGCCTCTCCGGCTTCGACAATGGCGCCAGGGTCCGCATCCAGATACTCGGCGCCGACGGCAAACTCTGGCGCGACACGACGATCCTGGCTGGCGAGGCCATCTGGACCGGCGACTTGCCCGCCGGCGCATTTGTCGTCAAGGCCAAAATCAAAGGAAAGGCCTGGAAAACGGCCAAATTACTCCTGAATTGAACCACAAGCAGGCAGGAGGCGGTTGCCCCGGGCAACCGCCTCCTGCCTGCTTGCCGGAAGAACTTCTATCGGCCCCACCGTCCGGCATCGAGCCAGTAGATGAGTTTGAGCGTGAGCGTGTTGTCTTCCGGCGCCTTCATGGTATGGCGCCAGTTGTCGAAGAAGTCGGCGTCGCGGTAGCGATCGAAGGTGAAAACGGCGTCTTTCCAGATCACGTTGAGGAAGCTGCCGGGGGCAAATTGCCAGGTGTACACAAAATCGATGTTGAACAGGTTGAAATTTTCATCGGCGGTGCCTTGCCAGTTGGTGTGTGTGAGGGTGCCGTCGTCGTTCAGGTGCAGGTATTCCTTGTAGTACAGTTTGGCCCAGTAATGCCGGGCCCGGATGCTCAGGTTCATCCGCGGCCCGAAGAGGTATTGTGCCGAAACGGAGTTGTTGAAATTGGTGATGTTGCGCCGGCCGAAAATGATATCGTCGGGGTTGTCCCAGTTGACGGCCCCGAAATTGGAGTGGTCTTTCGACGCGTTCAGGTCGGCATTCAGGCGCAAGTGGTCACTGACGACCCAGGTCGGCGAAACGCTGAAACTGATGTACGGGTCGTTGGGGATGGGGCTTTCTGCAAAGCTGGCGGAAAAGCTGACGAAGCATTTTTTGCGCTGGTCGGTGGTATAAATCGGGGTGATGTACACGTACGGCGCGTGGTAGAATTGTTTGCCGAAAACGCGGGGCTCGAAAAAATCATAAAACCAGAACGGCCGGCCCCCGAAAGCCAGGGCGAACTGATTCTGCCTTTTGGTCATGGTTTCGGCGAAGCCGTTGACTTCCACAGCCTCCCAGCGGCGCGGAAAGTTGAGGAACGTATTCTCCACCGAGAGGTCGAAAAAAGTGTACAGGCGATTGCCTGTTGGCTGGTAGTTGCCGTAGGAAATCCGTGCGAACTGGCGCAGGTAGTTGTTGCGTTGGTAAAGCCCCAGGTCGCTCTGGTCGTAGCGTTCGTCGGTTGCCGAGTGGATCGCCGCCCAGGTCCATGTTCCGCTAACTTTGACCAGCCCCAGGCTGTACCCCAGGCCTTTGTCAACATCTTCCCCCGGACGGTTCCAAATTGCCGACAGTCGGCCGTCGCCGAACAGTTCGTAGCGGTTCTTTTTGTCGCGCACATTGAACGTCAGCGCTGAAACGTTGGCGTCGCGGTCGGCGCCTTCGCGCAGCACGTTCGTATTGGTAAAAGACACGGCCGAGTTGTGGGGCAGGAGCTGATCGATCACGATAACGTTGTAATTGGTCAGCGGGGCGGTCTCGATGCGGCGTTCCGCGCCGCTTTCTTCATTGCGCAAAATGGCTTCTGTCGGCGCTGCTACGGCATTGAGCACCCCGATACCGAGTTTGGAACGCGTACGACCCGATAGTTTGGTAGCGTTGTAGAGCGATTGTTGGGAAGGGTTTTTACGGATAATTTCATTGGAATCAGCCAAAAAAGGAACGAACGGAAACAGGTCGGGCGTGCCGCCGATCCTTCGGGAATAAAGCAGGTTGCCTTTGCTGAACATTTCGGTCCCTTCGGTAAAAAACTGCCGCCGTTCTTCATACTGCACCTCGAAAGGCGACAGGTTCCGGATGATGTTGTCGCTTTGAACTTCCCCGAAATTGGGGATGAGCGTCGCGTCGAGCGTGAAACTTTCATTCAAGCCCCATTTAACATCCAGCCCGCCGCTGACGGTGCGCGCCGTAGCGAATTCGACGGGGTCTTCGGCTACAGGAGAGCGTTGAACCGAGGTGGCTATATAGGGAGAAAATGCCAGGCGAAGGGGCGGATTGAGGTTGCTCAGGCCGCTCAGATCGCCCCATTGGGGCAGGGCGCCGCCGCCGTTGGGGTCGACCGGGCTCCAGGTGCTGAACTCATTGAGGTAGCGAATTTGGCGGGCAATCTGAATGCCCCAGGTTTGTTCGGCGGATTTCGGGAAACGCAGGGCGCTGAACGGGATGCGCATCTCGACCGACCAGCCGTCGGCGTGCAGTTTGACCTCGGAGTCCCAGACGGCGTCCCAGGAGACATCGACGCCCACCAGCGGCGACATGCGGCCGTCCAGTTGCACATTACTCGCTGTCACCTGAAAACGAAAGGCGTTTTGCCGGTCGTGGTAGGTGTCAAAGCCGATGTGCAGTTCATCGGCGGTACTGCCCACGTCGCGCTGGCAGAGGTCGGTCCGGATTTTGTCGCCGGGCTGGTACAGGTAGGCGCCAACGTAAACCGCCTCATCGGTGTACACGATCCGCACATCGGTTCGCTCGGCTGCCGGGCGGCCGAATACCGGGCTGTTGGTCACAAAGTCGCTCATTACAGTTGCCTGCGTCCAGCACGCATCGTCGAGTTCGCCATCGACCCTGGGCGCAATATCGACCCGCCGCGTGACGGCTTTCCGTCGGTTGGCATCGGTGGTGGGGCCGTAACCCTGAGCGTACAGGCCGGTCGAAAGCAGGCTCCCCGACAGCAGGGCCCAGGTGCAAAGCGAAAAAAGCCTTTTGGGAAAGGCGCGATAAAACGGATGGAAAAAAGGCCGGACGGAGGAGGGTAGCAGTGTCTTCATAACCAGATTTTGAAAAACAGGTAGTTGTTTGAAGCAAAGGAACACGCGAATGCAACTGTACCGATTTATTTTCTGCAAAACTGTTTTTCTTGAAAACAAACGACAAATTCCGGGTGTCGAAAGCCGTTCGCTGTAAAATGCCCTAAATTTGCCGGGCCATTATGAAAGTCGTGATCCCCGTCGCCGGCGCCGGCATGCGTCTCCGCCCACATACGTACACTCAGCCCAAACCCCTTATGCCGGTAGCGGGAAAGCCCATTATTTGCTTTATCGTGGATAAACTGGTGGAAGCGGGCCTGACCGATTTTGTTTTTGTAATCGGTTATCTGGGCGATAAAATCCGTGATTTTATTGAAGAACGCTACCCCGACCTGCATACCGAATTCGTTTATCAGGAACACCGCGAAGGCTCGGGCCATGCTATCTGGACGGCCAGGGAAGCGATCGAGGACGAGGACGAGATTTTTATCGCCTTTGGAGACACCATCTTCGACGTCGATCTTCGCCAGATGCTCGATTGCCCGCATTCCTGTCTGGGCGTCAAACAGGTAAACGATCCCAGAGAGTTCGGAGTGGCCGAATTTGGCGACGACGGTTTCGTGACACGACTTGTGGAAAAACCCCGAATTCCCAAATCCAATATGGCCATTGTCGGGCTGTACAAGGTTCGGGAGGTACACGAGCTGCTCAAGGCTGTGGAATTCCTCATGGAAAATGACGCGCGCACCGTAGGCGAGTACCAGCTGACCGACGCCCTTCAGCACATGGTCGAAAAGAATATACGTTTTCAGATTGTCCCGGTCAGCAACTGGTTCGACTGCGGCCGAAAGGATGTGTTGCTCGAAACCAATGCCATGCTGCTGGCCCAGCGCGGCTACGCGGCCAGTGAATCGGCCTTGCCCGATCTCGACAATACGATCATCATCCACCCGGTGTTTATCGGCGAAAACTGCCGCATTTCCAACAGTATTATCGGCCCTAACGTCACCATCGGCAACGACGTACAAATCAGTTATTCCATCGTAAAAGACAGTATAATCGGTAATTTCGCTGCGTTAAAAGACGTCGTGCTCGACCATTCCCTGATCGGCTCCGATGCTTCGGTGAGGGGCATGAACCTCAGCCTGAATATCGGAGACAATACGGAAATCGGATTTGACTAGTTGATTTTTCTCCCACTCTTATACCAACTGCCATGTCGAAAACTTCCCTCATGCTGTTCTGGATCTTCTGGCTGCTCGACGTTCTGCTCGCCCTCTACGGGTACAGGGAATTCATCCTGGGCACTTTCGGGCAATATGCCGCTCCCACTCCCAAATACCTGCGCCTTTGGATACTGTTGCTGACAGCGGCTTTGCTGCTGCTTTCCGGTAGTATCTATTTGAAAGATCATGGCCGGCCCGGCCTTGCCCTTACACTGGTGGCGATTCCCATGATACTGGCGCTGCCCTACCTGCTGTACATCGTTTCCATTCTGCTGCTCGGCCCGAAAAACTGGCGCTGATTTTCTCCCTTTTATCTGTCACCCATCCAATTCGGCCATGTACTACATTCAGTACGGATTTCTCTGCCTTTTCGTCGGGTCATACCTCTACTTCCATTTTTCGGGCGCGCTCGCACCTCCTTCTTTCGATACAGCCCGCCTGGTGGTGGCATGGGGTTTCCTCCTCTGGGGCGGCTACTTTGCCGGCAGAATAATGGTCGATTGCGTCATGCTCTATTCCAAAGGGGAAATGACCGCCCCGAACCTGCGGAACGGCTTTTTGCTCGCGCTGTTGAACTACCTGCCCATCCTCCTTATGTCGCTTTTTTTGTTGCGCGGCGCTACCGAGGTTGCAGCGGGAAGCAATAGCGGGCAATAACAGTCAGCAATTTCTTCTCCCGAACCCTTCATCTTTCATTGACCGCTATTGCCCACCACAATGGCTGTTTCGTCCATATCCTAATTCGACATGGCAAGTAATTCCGAAGCGCAGCGTTCGCAGGCATCTGCATTGGCCGCATAGGGGTCGTTTTCGAGTGCGAGCCGGCGGCATTCCTCGGCGCATGCCAAAGCAACGCGGGCGCACAACTGGCTCATTTCCATGTTGAAAGGAGAGTGGCGTCCCTGCAATTTCACATTCACGTTGAACAGGTCGGCACAGTCCTGACAAATCAGCGAGCAATATTCATTGCCATCCAGCATGGCAATTTCGGCGCAGTTTTCACAGGAGGCGGCGCATGCGCGAAACATATCGATGAAGTTCGGAGGCATCATAGGATCAGCATTTTAATGGTGAAGCGATGACACAAATTTATTTCGGCCGACAGCCGCGGGTCAATGATTCGGGTCATGCAGGCGAATGAGTGTACGACCCGCGCGAGCAGGTTTAGGCTGTAGCGATTTGCGTCATGGGCAGGCTAAATTTTTTATTAAATTTAATAAGATTTAATCTAAATAAATACACCTTTGCGGCACTAAAACATGCTGACCATGCGTTCGATTTTTGCCGCAATAGCCCTTTATTCGCTGATCATGCCCCTTAATGCCCAGGAAAACAAGGCTTTGGATACGATTCCGAAGACCGACAACGGCCGGAAAAAATTACAGGTCATCACCTATGGCACGATCAATTACCACCGGTTTGACTGGCAGATATGGCCTGAAAAACGCGACGAGGTGGATTTCGAACGCGCGGTGCTCGAAGGCAGCTACCGCTTCGCGCCCCGCTGGTCGCTCAATGCTGAGCTGGAATTCGAGCACGGCGGTACGGGGGTGGCTGTGGAATTCGACCGTTTTGAGGAATTCGGCGAATTTGAATACGAGGTGGAAAAAGGCGGGGAGGTCCGCTTCGAGGAGTTTAACCTGAGCTGGGACTGGGGCGCCCGCGGGCAGCACCACCTGACGGCGGGTTATGTGAAAGTGCCTTTCGGGCTCATTACTTTTCGCGACGAGCCCGACGAATACCTGACCAATACCCTGCCCATGATGGAAAATACCCTGCTGCCGACCGACTGGGCGGAGTTTGGGCTGCTGGCCCACGGCCAGATGGGCAACTGGCACTATTTCGCCGGCCTGGTCAACAGTCTGGACGGAAGTGGTTTCAACTCCGCCAATTTTATCAAACGCGGCAATCAGAAACGCTTCGAAACCGTAAACGCCGAAGACTGGGCCGCCGTGGGGCGCCTCGACTATGAATTCGGGCACGAACAGGCCGTCGGCATCTCGGGCTATTTCGGCAATACGCGCAACAACCGCCCCAAACCCGACCTCAGCGTCGATGCCTACCTCTCCCTGCTGGATGCCCACCTGGTGTATGAATGGGAACCTTTTGAACTGACCGGGCAATTCATCTACGGCCAATTGCAAAATTCGGAAGCGCTGACCAACGCCAACCGCAACCTGTCGAACAACCTTAACGTCAAGCGTACGCCGGTCGCAAGCGCTGCCCTGGGCTGGAGCGCCGAACTGGGTTTTGAGCTGTTCGAAGTGTTCAGGCATCATCCCAAAGGCGAACTGAAAATCTTCGGCCGCTACGACGATTTCGATTCCATGTACCGAACACAGGGCCAGGTAGTGGACAATCCGCGCTGGGACCGCCAGATTATCACATTAGGGCTCAACTATCAGCCGATTCCCCAGATCGTGCTCAAGTCCCAGTATGCTGTGGAAAAACTGGGCATTCCGGCCGCAAATCTGCAAAAGACCTTCTCCGTGGGCATCGGATTTCATATCAACTGAGCCCGAAGCACCCTTCCAGACTCAATTTCTGCAACAGTATAAATCGCTTTTTATGAAAAAAACACTCCCTGTCGTTTTCATGATCCTGCTCCTGCTCGCCGCCTGCAAAGACAACGAGCCTGCCTCCCCTGCCGCCGATTACACTGCCCTCCTGGCTACCACCGCCGAGGAGGTAATCCTGCAAACCTATGCCGAACTGGACGCCCGGACGGGGCTTCTGGTAGCCGCTCTGACCGCCCTCGAAAGCACCCCGGACGCCAGCCGGCTCGAAGCGGCCCGGCAGGCCTGGCGCGAGGCCCGGCTCCCCTGGGAGCAGGCGGAAGGCTTCTTGTTCGGCCCTGTCGATCAGCAGGGCATCGACCCGGCCATGGATTCCTGGCCGGTAAACGAGGTGGATTTGCAAAATGTGTTGAACAGCAACAATGCCCTGACCAAAGGCTTCATCGATCAGCAGGAGGGTACCGTCAAAGGATTTCATACGATCGAGTACCTGATCTTTGGCGCCAACGGAAATAAAACGGTCGATCAATTTTCGGCGCGCGAATTCGAATACCTGCGCGCCTGCGCCGAAAGCCTGAAAGGCGAAACCAACCGGCTGTACAACGCCTGGTCGGCATCCTCCGGCAATTATGTCGGCAATTTGTTGCATGCCGGCACTTCGCAAAGCATTTACCCCAGCCAGAAAGCGGCTATCGAAGAAATTGTCAACGGCCTTATCACCATTGCCGACGAGGTGGCCAATGGCAAGATCAACGATCCTTTTTCCCAGCAAAATATCACGCTGGAGGAGAGCAGGTTCAGCAGTAATTCGAAAGCGGATTTTGCCGACAACATTCGCAGCGTCCGCAACATCTATTTCGGTGCGCTGGCGGGCGGGCACAGCGAAACCAGCCTGCATACGCTCGTGGAAGAAAAAGACCCCGCCTTGCACAGCCGCCTGACGACCCGTATCGACGAGGCTATCTCGGCCATTGAAAATATCCCCGGCTCGTTTACGACCGCCATTTTCGAGTACCCCGATGCGGTACAGAATGCCCAGAATAAGGTCAGGGACCTGTTGCAAATCCTCCAGGGGGAACTGTCGCCGCTGGTTCAATCGCTTTAAAAATAGCCTTTTGCCATGAAAACTTCCCGCTTTGCGCTGTTTTTGCCCCTTTTGTTGGCTGCTTGCCAAAAACAGGACCCAGCCCCCGACACCAGCCTCGACCTTGAATATCGGCCCGGCGGCGCAACAACCGTGGCCGGGTTTTACAGCGATGCATTCGAACAACCCTGCGCCAACCTCAACGCTTCCGAACTGTCGCGGCACCTGGATGCGGATTTGGTGTTCGAATCCATTTTCGTCACGGCGCCGGCTGCGATCAATGGCGGCCTGGGCCCGCTTTTCAACCAGAATTCCTGCGTCTCCTGTCATGGCCGCAACGGCCGCGCGGCTTTCCCCGAATCGCCCGGCGACCCGGGCGGGCTGCTGTTTCGCCTGTCGTTGCCCGGCGCCGGTTCGCACGGCGAGCCGCTGGCTGTCCCGGGTTTCGGCGGGCAGCTGCAGACCAAGGCGGTTTGGGGCGTTCAGGCGGAAGCCAGGGTCGATATTACGTTTCAGGAAGAAGTGCGTCAGATGATCGACGGAACAACCTACACGCTGCGCAAACCCGTATTTACCCTTGTCGATCCCTATACCGATCTGCCTTCGGGCGTGCTGGTTTCACCCCGGCTGGCGCCGCCGGTCTTCGGGTTGGGTTTGCTGGAAAATATTCCGGAGTCGGCGCTGCTGCAGAAAGAAGACCCGAACGACGCCGATGGCGACGGCATCAGCGGGCGGCTCAATCGGGTGTGGAGTTTTGAACAACAAAGCTATGTGCCCGGGCGGTTTGGCTGGAAAGCCGGTCAACCCACACTCATTCAGCAAAGCGCGGCGGCCTATTCGGGCGATATGGGTATCACAAGCCCTTTGTTTCCGGTGGAATCGGCGGCGGGCCAGCCGCAGGCCGATCCGCTGGCCGACGACCCTGAAATCGACGCCCAAACGCTCGAACTGGCCGCTTTTTATTGTCAAAGCCTGGCAGTGCCGGCGCCCCGCTCCCTTGAAAATGCCGAAGTGGCCGCCGGCAAAAAGCTCTTTTACGAGGCTGGCTGTACGGGCTGTCACACGCCCGGCTGGCAAACTTCTGCCAGCGGCCCGCTCCCGTTCCTCCTTGATCAGACGATCTGGCCTTACACCGATCTGTTGTTGCACGACATGGGTGAGGGGCTGGCCGACAACCGGCCCGAATTTGGCGCCGACGGCCGCGAATGGCGCACGCCGCCGCTCTGGGGCATCGGTCTGACCCGCACCGTCAACGGCCACGACAATTACCTGCACGACGGCCGCGCCCGCTCCCTGCTAGAGGCGGTCCTGTGGCATGGCGGCGAAGCCGAACCGGCACGGAAAAAAGTCGAACGCATGAGCGCGGACGAGCGCAAACAACTGATTCGTTTTTTGGAAGCTTTGTAAAGGTAAAAAGGGCGAATTTTGCGCCGCCCCGACCGCTTTGCTACCCGATATGCGACAACTGATTCACGACAAGATTGCTGCCAGTATTGCTACCAAACAGGCTGTACTGGCCGATTTGGTGCTGCTTCAAAAAATTGAACAGGCCGCCCGGGCCATGATCGACGCTTTCCGCGCCGATGGAAAAGTGCTTTTTTGCGGCAATGGCGGTTCGGCTGCCGATGCCCAGCACATTGCGGCGGAACTCTCGGGCAGGTTTTACACCGACCGGCCGCCCCTGTTTGCCGAGGCGCTGCACGTCAATTCCTCCTACGTAACGGCTGTGGCCAACGACTACGGCTACGAACAGGTTTTTGCCCGTATGGTGGAAGCCGCCGGCCGCCCCGGCGATGTGCTGGTGGCCATCTCGACCTCCGGCAATTCGCCCAGCATTCTGCAGGCCGTGGAAAAAGCCGCAAGCAAGGGCATGAAAGTGGTGGGCATGACCGGCACAAGCGGCGGTAAAATGGCCGAACGCTGCCATGTGCTGCTCAATGTGCCTTCCACAGATACGCCCCGGATACAGGAAGTGCATATCCTGATCGGGCATATTTTGTGTGAATTGGTGGAAAAAGAGATATTTGGCTGATATACCCGACCCTGTTTTAAACATCCAAACCCTGTATTGTCATGTCTGCTGTTACGCCCGCCTGGAAAGGTGTTTACCCCGCCCTCACCACGCCTTTTACCCCCGACGGAAATGCCGTTGACTACTCCGCCTTCGACCTCAACCTCGATGCGCAGCTCGACGCCGGCGTCGAGGGCGTTATTCTGGGCGGCACCCTGGGCGAAGCCAGCAGCCTGTTGAATGAGGAAAAATACGAACTGGTGCGCCACACGGTCCGGAAAGCAGGGCAGCGCATTCCGGTTGTCATGAACATCGCCGAACAAACCACACGGGCCGCAGTGGAAGCGGCGCGCGAAGCCGAGCGTTGTGGCGCCTCGGGCCTGATGTTGCTGCCGCCGATGCGCTACAAAGCCGACGACCGCGAGACGCTGGCCTATTTCCGCGCTGTGGCCGACGCCACTCCCTTGCCCATCATGATCTACAACAACCCGGTAGATTACAAGATACTGGTCACGCTCGACATGTTCGAAGTCATGGCGGACTGGCCCACCGTGCAGGCCGTCAAGGAAAGTACCCGCGACGTCAGCAATGTGACCCGGATGATCAATCGCTTCGGGAATCGTTTCAGCATCCTTTGCGGCGTTGACACGCTGGCGCTGGAAAGCCTCCTGATGGGCGCTCACGGCTGGGTGGCCGGCCTGGTAGATGCCTTTCCGCGCGAAACGGTGGCTATTTTCCGCCTCGCGAAAGCCGGCCGCCACGAAGAAGCCCTGCGTATTTACCGCTGGTTTTTGCCCCTGCTCGAACTGGATATTCACCCCAAACTGGTGCAATACATCAAACTGGCCCAGGCGGAGGCGGGGCTTGGCACCGAATATGTGCGGGCGCCGCGTTTGCCGCTGGAAGGGGAGGAAAGAGAGGCGGTGCTGGAGGTGATTCGAGGGGCAATGGCCAAACGCCCCGACTCTGCCAGGTAGTTAAAAACAAGAGCCGGACCAAAAGATGTCTTTTAGCCCGGCTCCTGAAGGATTCAGGTTGAGGATGCCTACAAAATCGTCTCTTTCGCCGCGTCCAGCATTTTGCGGCATTCGGCCAGGTCGGGGCCCTGGGCATATACGCGCAGCACGGGCTCGGTGCCGGAAGCGCGGATCATGACCCATTTTTCGTCGCCAAACAGGAATTTCCAGCCGTCAACATCTTCGACGCCTTGTATTTTGTAAGCGCCGAAAGCCTTGTAGGAGCGGTTGTTGCAAGCCGCAATAACTGCTTGTTTTTGCGCTTCGGTGATGTGCAGATCGTCGCGGTCGAAGGCGAATTTGCCCACTTCCCTGTACACTTCTTCCACGAGGCCTTTGACGGTCTTGCCGGTTTTGGCCATGAATTCGAGTACCAACAGGCCCATCCAGATGCCGTCGCGTTCGGGAATGTGGCCTTTGACGGCCAGGCCACCCGATTCCTCGCCGCCGACAAGCACGTCTTCTTTGGTCATGATCTCGGCGATGTATTTGAATCCGACCTTGGTAATTTCGTAGGGCAGGCCGAATTGTTCGGCCATTTTCTTCATTTTATCAGTCACGGAAAAGGTGAAGACTACCTTTCCGCGCATGTTTTTATACTTGTAGAGGTACAGCAGGAGGATCAGCAGCAGGTGGTGGCTGTCGACGAAATTGCCGTCTTCATCATACATCCCGATGCGGTCGGCATCGCCGTCGTTGGCCAGGCCGGCAGTGATTTTCGGATTTTTTTTGATCGTTTCGCTGAGTGCGAGCAGGTTGCGGTGGATGGGCTCGGGCGCCTGGCCGTGCATGCCCGGGTTGACGTCGCAGCGGAGGAATACCGATTTGGGGAGCAGTTTGCGCACGGCGCGTTGCCCGGCGCCGTACATGGCGTCGTAAGCCAGCCGGCCTGCGCTTTGTTTAATGCTGCGCAGGTCGAAGTGCTTTTTAGCGTGGCGCAGGTACATGGTTTCCAGGTCGGTATCCTGAAACAGTTTTTTCTCAACCAGCTGGTTCAGGGAAGGGAGTTCCTTGAGCGAGCAGACGTCGGGAATGAGTTTTTCCACTTCCGCAATATCCGAAGGGATCATAGGGCCGCCGTAGGCTGCCTTGAGTTTGAAGCCGTTGTACGACGGCGGGTTGTGGCTGGCGGTGATCACTATGCCGAGATCGGCTTTCAGTTTGACCACGCCAAGCGATACCATCGGGGTGGAAACGAAGCCAGTGCCGGCGTACACCCTTATGCCATACGCGCCCAGCACGCGGGCCGTAGCGCTGACAAACAAGGGGCCGCCAAAACGGCAATCGTGGCCGATCACGGCCTTTTTCATTTTGCGCTGTTTCATAAACAGGGCGGTAGCCTCGGCTACGCGCATCACGTTGTCTACCGTGTAATCGTCGGCAATGATGGCGCGCCAGCCGTCGGTGCCGAATTTGATCGGAATTGCCATATCGGAAGAAGAAGGTTGAAAGTTCAGAGTATAAAGATCATCGTTGCGAAGAGGAGGGCGTCCTCAAACGTATTTGCAAAGAGAAACACTCCAGATGAGTCCGGCAAATTTTTGACAAAGGCTTTTAGCTTTGCACCGCATAATACAACCGCACCAACCGGATTATGATGACAGACAGTTACCGCCACAAAGGCCTGCGCAAACGGCTCGTTGACCAGCTGCGCCAAAAAGGTATTCGCGATGAGGCGGTGCTGACGGCCATCGGCGCCGTGCCGCGCCATTTTTTTCTCGACAAGGCTTTTGAAGAACACGCCTACGAGGACAAACCTTTCCCCATCGGCAACCAGCAAACGATTTCGCAGCCCTACACCGTGGCGTACCAGTCGGCCCTGCTGGAAGTCAAAAAGCGGGATCGCATTCTCGAAATCGGCACAGGATCGGGGTATCAGGCCGCCATACTGGGCGCAATGGGCGCCCGGGTTTTTACGGTGGAAAGACAGGAAGCCCTCTTCCTGAAATCCCGTGAATTGTTGGAACAACTGGGCTTCGCCAACATCCGCTGCTTCTTCCGCGACGGCTCCAAGGGCTTGCCCGAATTTGCTCCGTACGACAAAATCATCGTGACTGCCGGCGCGCCCGTGGTACCGCAGCCACTCAAGGAACAACTGGCTGTGGGCGGGGTCCTGGTGATTCCGGTCGGAGAAGACGTGCAGTACATGTACCGCATCACACGGGTATCGGAGACGGAGTTTCGGGAGGAAATGCTGGATGCATTTCGTTTTGTGCCGTTTCTGGAGGGGGTGAAGAAGAAGTGAGGAGCGCAGTAAAAGCAAGGTCAATTTGACCCAGTTGGTTCACCCACACTAACCCCTGAAATGAGTATAAAAACAGCGGACTGCCAGCACAATAATAGAAAATTCAAGGCCAAAAAGAGCAAAAGAGTAAACGCCATTTTCCAGTGTTTCCGTGTTATGGTAAACACTATTCCTGCCAACAGATAAGCCCCGTACAACATCAGCAGAAACCCCGTTGCTGACATTGTTTTTAAAAAATACCCGCCTGACAGGGTTTTTGGGGCAAAAAGAGTGGCTGTTTGCAACGTCAGGCCAAGTATGCAAAGCGCCAGAATGCCCCGGCGAAGCCATCGAAAGCGGCGATGTAGTTGAATAAAATTCATGCTATGGATCGATGGAAAATGGAAGGGGGGACTTCGCAGAACAGCCTAATCGTCGTCTCTGCCCACTTTTACGAGCGCTTCCAGAGCGTCCAGGTGCGCTTTGAAAGCCTGCCGCCCGAGCTCGGTGACGCCATAGGTCGTGCGGGGTTTTCGCCCTACGAATTCCTTGCGAACCGTGATGCATTCCGCCGCTTCCAGGGCTTTCAAATGGCTGGCCAGGTTGCCGTCGGTAAGATCGAGCGCTTCTTTAAGGGTGTTGTACTCCACCCAATCGTTTACCACCAGGATGGCCATGATGCCCAGCCGGTTGCGGTGGTCGAACGCAGGATTGAGTTGAGTAATCAGGTTTTTCATGCGCTTTTACCTTCGTATTTGACGTACATGAGCGCTCCGTACACAATATGCAATACCCCGAATCCCAGCGCCCAGATTTCGAGGCCGTGGCCCAGGAAAAAAATGCCGAGCAGGCCCAGGCCAATTTCAGACAAGCCCAGATATTCGATGTCGTGCAGGGTGTACTTGCCGCCGTTTACCAGCGCCAGGCCGTAAAAAACCAGCGTCGCCGGCGCGATCAATGCCGGCAGATCCCAGTACAATATGCCCAGGCAAAAAATACCGCCGGTCAGCAAGGGTACGGCCAGCGCCATCAGCAGGCGTCGCGAGGTGTGGTCCCACATGCGGGCGCCGCGCTGCTGCGCCTTCCGCCGGGTAAAAAACAGCCCTCCCGCCAGCGCCGCCGCGAGCACGACACTGCCGATCAGGATAAAAGCCGGTTTGTAACCCATGCCCCAACGCTCGGTGTGCAGCGCCCGGATAAAGTAACTGACGTCGTTGCCGGCAAAAGGACGCGTGTCAAGCCACAGATATACGGCCGTCACACCCGCCAGGGCGCACAGACCCGCCCATACGCCCGATAAACCGCTCAGGCTTAAAAAACGGCTGTTGCGCTCCATCAGGGCCCGCATTTCCGCCAAATGTTCCAGTTGTTGCTTCGCTTCCTGATTCATGTTGATAAAGCACTTTGTAGGGCAAAGTTGGGAATTTTTTTTCGGAACGACGGCCTTCTTTTTCAGAAATAAAGGCGTGCAGAAAATGCAGCGCCGACAGGAGCAGAAAACCGCCAGCCCTTTCCAAACGCCGTATCTTGCGGCCCCGCCTGCGCCAAACTGCAGCGGTTTGCCCATGCTTATTTACGGACATCATCCGGTGGTCGAGGCCATCCGGTCGGGCCGCCCGGTCGAAAAAGTATTTTTTCAGCAAGGTATTCGCGGCGACCTGGAGAAAGAGATCCGGCATCTGACCAAACAACATGACATCCCCCTGCAGGTGGTGCCGCGCGAGCGCCTCAATAAAATGGTACGCGGCAATCATCAGGGGGTGGCCGCCTGGCTGGCGCTGGTTGAATTTCAGCAACTGGAAAATGTGGTGCCGCACCTGTTCGAACAGGGCCTTACGCCGCTCCTGCTGCTGCTCGACGGCGTGACCGACGTGCGCAACTTCGGCGCGATCTGCCGCTCGGCTTATTGCCTTGGCGTGCACGCGGTGGTCGTGCCAACCTCTGGGGCTGCCCCCGCCAACGAAGAAGCGATGAAGGCATCGGCAGGCGCCCTGGCCAAGGTGCAGATTTGCCGGGTAAAAAGCATGTTTTCCGCGGTCGACTGGCTCAAGGCGAGCGGTTTTCAGGTGGTCGCCACGGCCCTCACCGAACGGTCGGTCCCGCTCATGGAGGTCGATTTCAGTGCCCCGACGGCGGTTATTCTGGGCTCGGAAGATCAGGGCGTGCATCCCAAATTGCTCGGCATGGCCGATCAGGTCACCAAAATTCCACAGGCCGTCGATTTTGACTCTTTCAACGTCAGCGTTGCCGCGGGTATCGTGCTGTACGAGGCTGTGCGGCAACGGAAATGAATCTATCGCGGCGTTGTCAGAGGGTTTACGGGCGACCAGGTGTGGCGGTAAATGCGGAAATCCGGTGTTTCTGCCACGATCGGATAGTTCAACGAATCGGGCAGGCCCGCGCGGTCCGTGCAAATAAATTTGATGCCTTCCCGGCCGTAGTCGTACACCCATTCGGGGTATTTTTTAAACAAATCGCTTCCTTCGCTACGGCCCTGGCGGTGCAGGAAATACAGCATTCGGGTGTAAACAGCGTCATTGACCAAAAACTTGTCGCTTTGAAGGGAAACAGAATCGGCCATCGGCCCGAGTTGCAGAAATTTTCGCGCTTCCGGCCGCACAAAAAAATCATTTTTCTGATGCCTGATGGATACGATTGAAATTGCCAGTAAACACGAAAAAAGCAACACCGGCCATTTTTCAAACAGATACGACAGTCCGAACCCTGCGATCATGGCATAGGCCGGGTTGAATGGAATGCCATAATATTCATGCGTCGGGTAAGCGTAGGCCGCCTGAATGATGAAAACAGCAAATACGGCCGCCGAGCCGAAAATAGCCAGGGTTGCGCGCTCCTGATGACGCCTGCCCAGCGCGTAAATGCCCGGCAATAGAAGAGCAAAAGGCCAGTAACTTCCCATCTGTACCCGGGTAAAATTGTCCCAGACCCCTTCTCTTAAAGCCCAGAACTGCCGCCAGCCTTCCACGAAACCATAGGTCTCGTACATTCTGAGCGCACCGTCGTGAATCAGTTTCGGGGTCCACCAGAAATACCACAAAGCCATCAGCGACAGCGGTACACATGCGGCAACAACCAGCCGCAGGCGCGCAGCGCGGGAACTGCCGGATTGCACAAAAGGCCACAACAGCAACATTGCTGCGCAGGCCATGGGCAATTTGACCAGTAAGCCCGTCGACATAGTCAGCACGAAACCCGACAGGTCGCTCCACCGGCTTTTGTTCAGGTATTTTGCCCCGTAATAATTGCCCATCAATACAAAGGACAGGGCGAAGGTGTCGGGCATCGACTTGCGGGCATAGATGAACGTTATCGAAACGCCGAACAGGATGGTGGATGCCAGTGCAGCCGGGCGAGGCCAGAATCTGGTTAAAAACGCATAAAAAAACCATAAACCTGCGCTGGAAACGATCAGGTTGATCAACCGGCTGTTCCAGTAGTGTTCACCGAATATCTTGTAGGATACGGCGATCAGGCCCGTGTAAATGCCGGGCTCCATGGCCACGGGATCGGGGCAGCTACCCCGCCCAGCGCTGAGCATGGGTTTGAGCGGATTGGGCGAAATTTCAATCATGTTGCGGGCTGCCGTGAGGGTCAGGGTCTGCCGCAGGTTGTGCTCGTCCAAAGGAGGAAGGTTGATCGTTTCAAGGCGGATGAGGAAGAGGGCGAAAATCCACAGCCTCACGTCGAGCAGCCAGCCGAAAATTTGAAGGGAGCGGAGTTTGTTGGGCATGTCGTTTCTTTGATGCGGTTCAACTGGAGGAACGGTCATGAAAACCCCAATGTGAACCAATCCGCCAGCCGGTATTGCCTAAACTTTGCATAATGCACCTTTTTACCGATCAACTTGGGCGCGAAACAGCGCTTCCGTACTGGCCGCCCCGGCGGATTATTTCGCTGGTGCCTTCCCAGACCGAGTTGCTGTACGATCTGGGACTGGGCGACCGGGTAGCCGGCATCACCAAATTCTGCATCCACCCGGCGGCGTGGTTTCGGGAAAAACCCAAGGTCGGCGGCACCAAAACCGTGAATCAGGCCAAAGTGGACGCCCTGCAACCCGACCTGATCATCGGCAACAAGGAGGAAAACGACCGTGAGCAGATCGAAGCGCTGGCCCGAAAATATCCCGTATGGCTCAGCGACGTAAACACGCTCTCCCAGGCTACCGATATGATGCTGCGCATGGGCGTGCTGACCGGCACGGAAGCCGCCTCGATACGCCTCGTGCAGGACCTGCTGGCTGCATTCGACCGCGCAGGCATGGGCCAACAGCCGCCCGCTCCCCGGCCCGGGGTCGCTTATTTTATCTGGAGAAAACCCTTTATGGTAGCCGGTTCGGGCACTTTTATTGACGATATGCTGCGCGTGGCCGGTTTTGTCAATGTCTTTGCAGGCCTGTCGCGCTACCCGGAAGTGAGCGCAGCAGCTTTGGAAGAAGCCCGACCGCAACAAATATTTTTATCCTCGGAGCCCTATCCTTTTTCCGAAAAACACGTTTCGGCATTCCGTTCCATCTGCCCGCAGGCGGAAGTGCGGGTGGTCGATGGCGAAATGTTTTCGTGGTACGGAAGCAGACTGATTCAGGCGCCGGAATACTTGATAAAGCTTCGCCGGGCCATTTTTGACCAAAAATGACGCTACTCGAGCCAACCTTTTTTAAAAAATAACCTTCTTTGGGGCTAAATCCTGTACGCTTAATTTTACCGACATGAAAAATCTGTTTTTCCTCGCTTTTCTCCTGATGTCCTGGGCCCTGTTGGGCCAAAGCGCTGCGCAACAACCCGGGGCAAGGCGCCAGGGCGAAATACTGGTCCAGCTGGCCCCCGGCCTTGGCTTCGACCAGGTGTTTGCCAACGAGCCTGCTTTTACGCTGAAAAAAATCGTCGCCGACGACTGGCACATCATGTTGCTGGGTTTCGACGAACAAAATGGCAACGGCGAAGAAATGATGGCCAGGGTGCAAAAACTGCCCGGCGTACAGGTTGCGCAATGGAACCACCTGGCCAGCCCGAGGGGCATACCCAACGACCCGAGTTGGTCGTCGCAGGTGGATATGGATCTGATCGGCATGACGCGCGCCTGGGAGGGCTCTACCGGCGGCGTGATGTTTACCCGCGACTCCGCCCGGGGCGACACCATTGTCGTGGCCGTTCTGGAAGAAGGGTTTCTCATCGACCATCCCGACCTCAAGCCCAATTTGTGGCACAACTGGGGCGAAATACCCAATAACAATATCGACGACGACGGCAACGGGTATATCGACGATTACACCGGCTGGGACCCCCAGGACGGCGGCTCCGGCGGCGGAAACCTGGCCCCGCACGGCACTTCGGTATGTGGTATCGTCGGCGCCCGGGGCAACAACAACACGGGGGTGACAGGGGTAAGCTGGAATGTAAAAATGATGGTCATGACACACTCCGCCATCGACGAGTCGGAGATTATCGCCGGTTACCAATACGTCGGCAAACAGCGCCGCCGCTACAACGATTCCAACGGCACTGCCGGCGCATTTGTCGTGGCTACCAATGCCTCTTTCGGTATCGATGGCGGCAAACCGGCGCAGCACCCCCTCTGGTGCGCCGTGTACGATTCGCTCGGCAAAGTGGGAATACTGAATATCGGCGCCACGGCCAATGATCCTGTCAACGTGGAAGTGGTGGGCGATATCCCCAGCACCTGCGGGAGCCCCTATCTCGTTGGCGTGACTAACGTGAATGCCAACAGCGATGTGCTCAGCATTTCGGCCGGTTACGGCACGACTTCGATCGACATCGGTTCCCCCGGCGACGGATCATTTACTACGGCCAAAGGCCCGGGCAATACCGCCACCTATGCTCTTTTTACCGGCACCTCTGCGGCTACCCCGCATGTTACCGGCGCAGTCGGGCTGTTGTATAGCCTCGATTGCCCGACACTGGCCAGTGATGCGCTGAGCAATCCTGCCGCTTGCGCCCTGCGTTTTAAAGAGCTGCTTTTAAAAAGCGCCAAACCCAACGCCAGCCTTCAGGGCAAAACGGTGACGGGCGGGCGCCTCGATGTGGGCGCCGCGGTCGATTCGGTCCGGGCCGACTGCGGCGGTTCGTCCGGTCCGCTCCAGATTTCGCTGATCCGGCCCAATCCGGTACACAACCTGCTGGAAGTACATTACGAAACGCCCAATTTCGAGCCCTACACCTTCCGCGTATTCAATATGCTGGGCCAATTGGTGTTCGAAGACAAGATCGTACCCGAGCAATACGGCGAAAAAGTGTACTTCTGGGAAGACGTGTACAACCTGCCTGCAGGCGTGTACATAGCCTCTTTTCACCAGGGCAGGGCAAGGGTGGCCAAGAAATTTGTGAAAATTTAAAAACACGGTTTGGTTTTTAAAGACCTTGCGTACTATCTTTGCAGCCCGAAATCAAAAGGGAATGGCTCCGTAGCTTAATGGATAGAGCATCTGACTACGGATCAGAAGGTTAGAGGTTCGAGTCCTCTCGGAGTCACCAAAATTTACAAATGCCTGAGTGTCTGGATTTTAAGAATAATCAGCGCCCGGGCATTTTTAACGCCAGCCTGCGGTTGTGCAGGGACAAAATTTAAAATAAAGTCATGTCGAAAGTTTGTGATTTGACGGGCAAAAAGCCGCTGACGGGCAACCACGTGTCGCACTCGAACCGCAAGACGAAGCGCCGTTTTTATCCCAACCTGCAAACGAAGAAGTTCTTCATGCCGGAAACGGGTGAATGGGTCACGCTCAAAGTGAGTGCTTCCGCTATCCGCACCATCAGCAAAATGGGCCTTTATGCCTACATCAAAAAACTGGAAAAGAAAGGCGAAATCGTTTTCTATTCCGAGCCGGCCTGCTGAACCGGAACCTAACAACACCAGTCTTAAATATCCAGCATAATTTCCAGATATGGCAAAGAAAAGCAAAGGCAACCGTATCCAGGTCATCCTGGAATGCACCGAGCACAAAGCCAGCGGTATGCCCGGCACCTCGCGCTACGTGACCCAGAAAAATCGTAAAAATACGCCGGAGCGTATCGAGTTGAAAAAATACAACCCGATCATGCGCAAGTACACGGTACACCGCGAAATCAAGTAATATCCACTTTTCAACCACTTAGGTCATGGCAAAGAAAGTATCCAAAAACGCCCGTGTAGCCCAGCGTGCCGCTAACGCCGGCTCCGGCAAAGACCACGTAAAAGTGGTTAAAGCAATCAAGGATCCCGTTACGGGCAAGTACACCTACAAACAAATGATCGTGCACAAAGACAAGGTGAAAGATTTTTTCGCCGATGTGAAGTAAGCGCGGCTTTGTTGCCCTCATAAAAAAATGAGTCATCCCGCTCCGGGATGACTCATTTTTTTATGCCTCCGGGCACAGGCTTTATTCATTTATCAACCTGCCGCTGTACGTCTGCTGGCCATTGACGAGCCGCCAGGCCAGGATGCCGGCCGTCAACTCCGCCGTTGGCAGTACGATGGTCTGCATACCTGCCGACAACAGCAAGTGCCGGCGATGTACGGTCCGGCCCGCCGCATCGAATATCCAGAGATCGGCTTCCGAAGGTGCATCGCTACGTAATTCGAGCCGGCTGTCGCCGTTGGCAGGGTTGGGATACGGACCAAATATCTGCAGACCGCCGGGCTGTTCGGAAGAGCCCTCCGCTGCAAAACGCAGCTGCACCGAATGCTTGCCTTCTCCGGGCACATAGGCCTCGGGGCGAAAGCCGTCCGACTGCAATTGCAACGCTTCCGACAAGCGCGTATTTTCCAACGCACTGATTTTCAGGTAAAAGACCGGCGACCTGTCGGCGGCAACTGCCCCGGGACCAAACCAGAGCGCACGCAGGCTCGCATCGGGCAATACGTGAAACTGGTCGTCCGGCAGACCCTCGGCGCCCTCTATACGGGCAAGCGCCGGATCTGCCTGGAACCCAAGTTGCCAGCCCTCCAGAGAGGAGGTTTGTCCCCAGGCTACAGGTATGGTCAGCGTTTCGCCGGCTTGAAGCCAGCGGTCGGCAACCTGCACCCACAGGGGCGACCGGTCTTCCGGCTCGTCGTTGGTGAAGGTGGCCGACATATTGGCATCGCCGGTTTTAATGCCCAGAAAATTGAGGTTTTGAAACCCGATGTCGTCGTTCAGGCTGGGTAACTGAATCTGATAGGTGTCTTTTACCGTGGCCAGCGCCGCAAAATCGGCCGGATTGATTACCGGCCTGATGAGCCGCCACGACGGGCTGGCAGGGAAGGTGTCGTAGATGCCCAACAGGAGTTTGCGCGTCTCGACGATGTCGAACGTGGTGACCGAGTTGCTCTTGTTGACATCCGACGCCAGCCATTGGTAAATACTGGTAAACGGATCGACGCCCAGGATATGTTTGCTCATCAAAACCAGATCGAAAGTGGAAACACCTTCTTTCGGGTCGCCGTATCGGTTGGCGCTCAGCGTGGCACGGTACTGGCCACCAAAAGGCAATTGGGTCGTTTGCAGGGAAAAACAGGAGTCGGCGAAATTCTGCACTTTGTTTTTCAGCACCGGCGGCTGTACGCCCGCGAGCGACTGTACCGTGCTTTTGATGGTATAGCCGTTAAGTTTTTTATTGCCTGCCGATCGAACGCAGCCATTCAGGGTGATCTCCCCGTCGGGGTTGCAGTTGCAGGGCATGCCGTTTTGTTGCACCAGCACGTAGTTTTGGCAAAGGTTCATCAGCCCGTTGCCGTCGCGCACCCAGATTTCCACAAAATTTAACCCAAGGTCGCACTCGTTGAACGTAAGGCTGTCGGCATTGGGAAATCCTGTGCCGGTACCGGCTTCCCTTATCCCGTATTCAAGCTGGTTGACAGGCGTACAATTGTCTGATACGCTAAGGATAAATTGATCGGGGGTAAACGTGGTTTCACAGTCGGGCAGTTCGATACTTTGCGTCAAACCATTGATACACAACAAACTGGGCGGGGTACAGTCTTTAATGGTAAAAAGATAGGTGCAGTTGATCACGTTGCCGCAGTTGTCGCTGGCCCGCCAGTAGATTTTATGGGTTCCGACTGGAAACGGCCCGGTGCAGGTATCGTTGGGGGAGTTTAGTTCGATGCCGCCGTTGTTGTTCAGGTCGATTTTATAGGAATAATCAACATCACTGCTGAATATGCAGTTGGTAACGGCCTGCTCGAACATCAGTACGTTGCCCTGGGAGCACCCGCCCGGATTGATACAGAAGGTTTTGTCGCTGCAGGCAGAGACCCAGCTCATGATCTGAGCAGGCAAAAGTTCGGTAATAGCCAGCAAAAAAAGCAGGCTGAGTGTAAATCGATTCATGTGGTGGGATGGACTTTTTATGGTCAACCATAGCCTGACAAGGCCGAAAAACGGGGTAATTGGGCAAATGTATGCAGCAAAAATTGCGCCTTTTCCGGGCACAGACTCGGAAAAGGCGCTAAATTCTGTGGTTTTGCTCACTCAGGCAGGAGTGCTGCGCATTTTTTGCCAATAATAAACCGGTACGCCCAACAGTACAATCGCTACGCCGGGCCAGGTATTTTGTGGCGCTGTGACCAGCAGGATGGCACAAACCGAAGCGGCCAGTATGATGTAAACGATCGGCAGGAACGGGTACCCGATGACGCGGTAGGGGCGTTCTGCATCGGGCTCTTTTTTTCTCAGAATAAAAATGCCGCCGATGGTGACGATATAAAAGACCAGGGATGCAAAAGTGCAATAGGTCAGCAACGCGCCATAAGTGCCTGATAAACACAGTAAACTGGCCCAAACGGCCTGTGCGACCAGCGCCGTACCCGGCACATCGTGGCGATTGAGCGTGCCGGCTTTTTTCAAAAAGAGTCCTTCCTGGGCCATCACGTAGTACACCCGGGCGCCGGCGAGAATAAGGCCGTTGTTGCAACCGAACGTGGAGACCATGATCAAACCGGCCATGATCGCTGCCGAAAGGCTCCCAAAAATCATGGAGCCTGCTGCCGTACCGACCCGGTCATTGGTGACCCCGTCGGCGTAACCGGCAAACTGGATGCCCTGACCCAGCACGTCGGGCGCAGCGGCCGAACCTTTCAGGGGCAAAAGCGCCAGATAAGCGACGTTGGCCATCAGGTAAAGCGCCGTCACCAGACAAACTCCGAAGAGCAGGCTGAGTGGAATGTTGCGTCTCGGATTTTTCATCTCGCCCGCAACGAAGGTGACGTTGTTCCAGGCGTCGCTCGCAAACAGCGGGCCGATGAGGGCTGTCCCGAATGCCATCAGCAAACCCATGCCCGCCAGCGGAGCGATCACCCATTGGCCGTCCAGCAGACTGGTTTGGGTTGCCTGCCAGGGGGCTTGCCAGTTTTGGGCAAACACATTGCCCCGCAGCCCGATGGCGAGGCCCAGTACAATAAGGGCCAGCAGGGCAAGTATTTTGGCGCTGGTGAACACCAGCTGGATGGCTTTGCCTGCTTTCAGTCCCCGGCTGTTGACGGCTGTGAGCAGCACGATCATGCCGATGGCAAAAATTTGTCCGGCCGAAATGCTGAAACCACCTATTTGCAGCAGGGTGTTCTGCGGGCCCAGCGCCGGGAAAAAGAACGCGGTGTATTTGGCAAAAGCAACGGCAACGGCCGCTATAGTGCCGGTCTGAATGACCGTGAACACCGTCCACCCGTACAAAAAGGCAGGCAACTGACCGTAAGCGCGTTCGATGTACACAAACTGGCCGCCCGCCTTGGGCATCATACCGGCCAGTTCGCCATAGCTGAGCGCCGCCATGATGGTGATGACTCCGGCCGCCAGCCACAAAAGCAACAGCCAGCCCGAGGAGCCGACCATTCGGGCGCAGTCGGCGCTGACAATGAAAATACCCGATCCGATCATACCGCCGGCTACCAGCAGGGTGCCGTCGAGCAAGCCCAGGGATCGTTGAAATTGGTGTTGTTGTTCAGACATGGTAGTAGAAATAAAAAAAGCCGCATTACCTGGCGGTTCTCCAGGTAATGCGGCGTGGGTTTACAGTTTAAAAATCCTGCGGTCGGGCCCGATCATGCGCCGGATTGAACTTTGCTGTGGTAGCGGCTGTAACTGAAGTAAATCACCAGGCCGATGATCAGCCATACGAACAGACGGGTCCAGTTTTCGATACCAAGGCCAAAAATCATGGCGCCGCAAACCAGTGCGCCGAGAATCGGCACGATGGGCACCAGCGGCGTTTTGAAGGGGCGATAGGCATCGGGATCGCTGCGACGCATTACGATGACGCCCAGCGATACCAGCACGAAGGCAAACAGGGTGCCGATACTGGTCATATCGCCCACTACACTGCCCGGCACGAATGCCGCAAAAAGGCCCACAAAGACAAAAAACAGCCAGTTGGACTTCCAGGGCGTGCGATATTCCGGGTGGATTTCCGAAAAGATTTTAGGCACCAGACCATCGCGCGACATGGAATAAAACACGCGGCTTTGGCCCAGCAACATCACAAGAATAACGGAGGAAAACCCGAAAAGGATAGCCAGCGTAACGAAGCGCGCCAGCCAGCCGTAGCCCGTCATGTATTTGCTGATGGCATAGGTAACCGATGCTTCGGAGCCTTCCGTGCGGAAATCGGTGTAGGGAGCGATACCGGTCAGTACATAACTGAACAGAATGTACAACACCGTGCAAATCGCCAGCGAACCAATAATGCCGACCGGCATGTCGCGCTTCGGATTTTTGGTTTCCTGCGCAGCCGTCGAAACGGCATCGAAGCCGATAAAGGCAAAGAATACCACCCCGGCCCCTGCCAGAATGCCGCCCCAACCGCCAAAACTGTGGGTGTTTCCAAGCGCATTGGTGTAGGTGGACACTGCGGGAACCATGGGATCATGGTTGGCAGGGTTGATAAACTGCCAGCCCAGGGCAATGAAAAGCAGCACGATAACCACTTTTACCGCGACAATGACGCCGTTGACGACCGCCGACTCCTTGATACCCCGGATCAGAATAAGGGTGAGCATCAGCAAAATGAAGATGGCCGGCAGGTTCATGATGCCCTGCACGCCATCAGCGGAGGTCTGAAAGGGCGAATGGCACCATTGATACGGTATGACCGCACCTGGCCCGACAAACTGTTCGAGCAGCTTGTTCAGGTATTCCGACCAGGCAATACTCACCGTTGCAGCGCCGAGGGCATACTCGAGCACAAGGTCCCAGCCGATGATCCAGGCGACAAATTCGCCCATGGTGGCGTAGGAATACGTATAGGCGCTGCCGGAAATGGGCAGCATGGAAGCAAACTCTGCATAACACAAGCCTGCGAACGCGCAGCCGATTGCGCCGATGATGAAACTGATCGTTACGCCGGGCCCTGCATGTTCGGCGGCCGCGGCAGCCGTACGAACAAAAAGGCCGGCGCCGATGATCGCTCCGATGCCCAGCAAAACCAGGTTGCCCGCGCTCAGGTGGCGGCGCAAAGTGCTTTGCCCTTCTTCCGAAGCTTCCGCCAGCAAGGTCTTCAGTGATTTTTTTGCAAACAAGTTCATAGAAAAGGAAGGTTAGTTTTCGAGCCGGTAAGATAGGACGGTTTTTGTATTCGACATTTTTGATTACGGTTTTTCAAAATTCAAAGCAATATTTCTTTTCGCCCGGGCCAAAATGCCAAATTTGGGTTTTCCATCCGGAGATACAAGAATATCAGGCCGTGAAAACACTATTTTTGCCGGCACTTCCAACCGTTATCAACCCGATATGGCGAAACAGAACAAGCCTAACGCCCCATCCCGGCGGCCGCAACCCCCGGTCGTCAAAAGCACCGTCAAAAATGTATCCGGGGCCGAGCCCTCGCGATGGGAGCCCGCCGGCTGGTTTCGCGAAGCGCTGATCGTTTTGGTCGTCACAGCCCTTTGCTACATTCCTTCGTTGAAAAACGGATTTGTCAACTGGGACGACGACGCCAATATCCTGGAAAACCCGAACCTGACCCTCGTCGGTAAAGGCCAAAGCTGGGGCGAAACCGTTGCCAACATTTTCAGCATCGACAAAGGCAATGTGATTGGTAACTACAACCCCTTGCCCATTCTCACGTTCGCGGTGGAAAAGGCCGTCAGCAAGGGCGAAAACAACCCCTGGCTGATTCACTTCGACAACCTGCTGCTGCATCTGCTGACGGCGTTTTTCGTGTTCCGGCTGCTGCTGCACCTCGGCATAGGCCGCTTCGGAGCCCTGGCGGGCGCTCTTTTGTTCGGCATTCACCCCATGCGGGTCGAGTCGGTGGCCTGGGCGACCGAACGCAAAGACGTGCTGTTCGCCGTGTTCTTTTTTGCCGCCCTCATGTATTATGTGCGGTATGTGAAAACGGAGGATTCGGGGCGGCGCATCCGCCTGTATGTCGGCATGCTGGTACTGGCCCTGCTGTCGCTGTTGTCCAAAGTGCAGGCGGTCACCCTGCCGCTGTCGATGCTGGCCATCGATTATCTGCTGCGCCGGCCACTCAATCTGCGCACCATTGTTGTGGAAAAACTGCCCTTCTGGCTGCTCTCGCTCGCGTTTGGCCTGATCAACCTGCACACCCTCAAGGTACAGGGCTCCACCAACGACGACGTGACCAATTTCAATATACTGGATCGCCTGTGCATCGGCGCCTATTCGTTCTGCGTGTATCTGTACAAGCTGGCGGTCCCGTACCCCATGTCGCCCCTCTATCCGTACCCCAAACCGCTTCCGACTATTATTTATGCATCGCCCCTGTTGTTTCTGGCCATCGTGGCGGGCGTGGTGTGGCTTTATTTGAAAGACCGCCGCATACCGGTTTTTGGCGTGGCTTTCTTCTTCTTCAACGTCATGTTCCTGCTGCAGGTGTTCGGCGCCGGTCAGGGCTTTCTCGCCGACCGCTTCACCTACGTGCCCTATTTCGGCTTTTTTGCCCTTGCCGCCTGGTGGCTCGACAGGGCTGTGCAGGCCAATCCTGCATCGAAAACCAGCTGGAGCATCGGCCTCGGCATTGTGACGGCGCTGTTCGGCTTCTGGACCGTTCGCCAGATCGGCGTTTGGGAAAACGGGGAAACCCTTTGGTCGCATGTGATCAAATTTGAGGGCAAAACCAATTCCCTGCCCTACTGGAACCGCGGCCAATACTACCGCTCCAAAGGCGATTATGACCGCTCTCTGCAGGACTATTCCCAGGCGGTTACCATTAACCCGAAAAACCCCGAACTCTTCAACAGCCGCGGCAAAACCTACTTCGACATGGCCATGTCGGGCAAATACCAGCAACAGGAGGGCGATTTTATTCAAAAAGCCATGTCGGACTACAATACCGCCCTGCAGGCCTCCACCGATGCCAAACCCAAAGTCAAATCGGAGGTGCTGATCAATCGCGGAGCGGCCCACGGCGCGCTGAAAAATTTCGGCCAGGCCCTGAACGACCTCAACGAGGGCATCAAACTGGACCCTGAAAACGAAAATGGCTACCTCAACCGCTCGCTTGTGTATTTCAACCTGGGTAAATACGAGGAAACCATCGCCGACTACTCCTCCTACCTCAAATATCAGCCCAGCAACGCCAATATTCACTACGAACGCGGCATGCTGCGGCGCAGTCTCAACCGCAACCAGGAGGCGATAGAAGACCTGACCACGGCCATCAGACTCGACCCGGCCCTGGCGCTGGCCTATCTCGAGCGCGCACGGGCCTACGCACAGTCGGGCAACACCGACGCGGCCCGCAAAGACTACCAGCGCGCCCAGCAAATGAAGATACAATTGACGCCCAAAGACGTGGAACTGATGAACGGAGGGCGTAAATAAGCGACTTTTCCGGGCATAAAACGTTTGAAACATACTGCGGCCGACTGGTAACGAAACCGGCCGGCCGCGGATTTTCTCCCAAAATACAACCATGAAATCGGTCCTTCTGCTCTTTCTTTTTTCCTCTGCCGGCACCTTGTTTGCCCAAAACACCGACAATGACAGCCTGAAAAACATACTCTGGGACCAGGCTGCCGATGCCCGCAAACTGGGTTATTACGAAACGTCTTTGCGCCTCCTGTCGAGGGCTGTCAGCCTTTATGCCGACGACGCCGATTTGTACAACAGCCGCGGCAAAACCTATTTTGACATGGCCATGTCGGGCCGTTACGACCATGAGGCCGACACCCTGCTGGCCCTGGCTCTTGCCGACTACAATGTGTCTATCCGTGCAGCGCACAACGATACCATCAAATCAGAGGCAATGTCCAATCGCGCCGCTGTTTTTGGCGTGCAGGGCAATTTTGAAAAATGCCTGGAAGACCTGAATGCCGCTGTCTTGCTGAACCCTGAAAACCTCAACGCCTATTTGAACAGGTCGCTGCTTTACACCAACACGGGCGAGTATGCGCTGGCTATTGACGACCTGAGTCGCTACCTTGACCGCAAGCCGGACAGCGAAGAATTACTCTACGAACGCGGCATGCTGCACCGTACGCTGTCGCAGTCACGGCTCGCGCTCGACGACCTGAATCGCGCCATCGCGCTCAACCCCGATGCTCCCGGCCTCTATTTTCTGGAGCGTGCCCGGGCACACGCCCAGGCAGGGCACAAAAAAGCCGCACGCGCCGACTATGAGGAAGCCGAACGAAGAGGCGCCTCCCTCGCGGCAGATGACCGGGAGTGGTTAAAAAAGAAAAAATAAAAGGCTGTCTGTCAGGGTTTTCCGTAGCGCCGCCCGCGCATTTGCAAAACGCCGAGCATGGCCTCGCGGATGATTTTCAAAGACATTTTCGACACGCCTTTTTCGCGGTCCTTGAACGTGATCGGCACTTCGCGAAGGGTAAAGCCCAGAGAATAGGCGGCGTATTTCATCTCGATCTGGAAGGCATAGCCGATGAAACGGATTTTATTCAAGTCCATGGTTTCCAGTACTTTGCGGCGATAGCAAATGAAGCCCGCCGTGGGGTCGCTCACATGCATCCACAAGATGAGCGAAGCGTAAAAGGAGGCGCCTCTCGACAAAAAGATTCGGTCGAACGGCCAGTTCTGCACATGCCCCCCGACGCAGTAGCGCGACCCGATGGCCACGTCGGCGCCTTCTTCACGGCAGGCGTGCAGCAGGCGCGGCAGGTCTTCTGGGTTGTGCGAAAAGTCGGCGTCCATCTCGAAATAGTAATTGTAGTCCCGCTCCATTCCCCAGCGGAAACCCGCAATATAGGCGGTGCCCAACCCGAGTTTGCCCTTGCGCTCGAGCAGGTGCAGCCGTTCCGGCCAGCGCTGCTGCAGGTTTTTAACGATGTCGGCTGTGCCGTCGGGCGAGCCGTCGTCAACAATCAGGATGTGAAAAGGCTCCGCCAGGGCAAATACCGCGCCGATGATCGCTTCGATGTTTTCGCGTTCGTTGTAAGTGGGGATGATGACGAGAGCCGGCATGTGCGCGAAGGTTTATGCTATTCAGGTTGTGTCATTTACAAAGCGAAAGCGACGGAAAAAGCCAGCACGGAAGAAATCAGTCCGTACATGAAAATATTGTAGCACAGGCTGAGGTAGCGGTATTTTTTGGCCAGTACGATACCCAGGAAATACAGGTCGCGGCTCATCGAGCTGTACAAAAACTCCGAGTCTTTCAGCATTTCATTGACTCCCCATTGAAATTCCTCCAGTTTCATGTTGTAAAAATTGCCGAAGAACAGCAGGTTGGCTTTTCGCTGGCGGATTGCTTCGCGGTCAATTTTACCTTCCGTGATTTTGGGCCGGGTGCTGAGGGTGGCAAAAATCATGGACCCCAGGCAGGTCAGGGTCAGGAAAGCAGTGGGGACGATCAGCTGGAAAAGCAGTTTGCCCTGGCTTTCGAGGATTTTGGGCAGCAGGTTACTGACCAGTATGGAGATCACGATGGCATTGACCGAAAGCATGAGGTTGGCTTTGCTGTCGGCCATCGAACTCAGGTTGGTGTGGGTCCGGTAAGTGGTGCGATACATGGTTTCCACCCCCCTGCCGAAACGGGCCATCTTGAGCTCGTTTTCGCTTTCCCGCAGGATTTTGTCAAAATCTGTGCTCTTTTCTTTGTCGTCGAGCATGGCAAGTTCCTGTACGGACGGCGGTTTGCCGGGATTGAGCCGGCGTTTTTGCTTGAGCAATTGCTGAATGTGCTTGGCTTTTCTTTTGTTAAAAAGTTCGCTGGCAATCGCTGTATGGTAGTCGTGATTGACAAGGAAGTTCAGTTCGAAATCGACCCATTCGGAGTCGCTCATAATGAGTTTACGCGTCAGGGTAAATTCCTGTCGGAGGCGGCTGGTACGGTCCCAATAGCTTTCCATACCCAGGTGGCTCAGATCGGCGTCGCAAATGATTTGCTCGAGGATGGAGGTCGGGCGCTGGGGCACTTTGGTGCTGCGAATACAGCCTTTGATTGTTTCCAGGTCGGCGTCCGGAATTTTCCCTTTGAGGAATGCTTCGGCGTTGACGCAGCTGCGTTCTTCGTGTTCTTCGGGTCCTTCGGAATAACCAGTATCGTGAAACCAGGTGGCCAGCTGGACCAGCAGCATTTCGTGTTCGTCGAGGTTAAAACCTTCCCCGATCATGCGCACGGCTGCTACGGTCTGGAGGGTGTGTTCCCAGTCGTGGAAAATGAATTCCCTGGATATATTCTGGGTAAAGAATGCACCGACAAACTGTTCTGTTTCCTGGAGTAATGTCGCGGCGTTGACAGGCGTATTGATCATTTTATAAAAGATAGCAGGCAAAGGTAAGTGCTGAAACGCCACTGCCGGCGAGAATTCGCAGCGTTAAGGCGCGACACAATTTATTTTTGACCGGCCGGCGGCCGTTTTCGACAGGACATGAGCGGCTGCCGGCAGGCGGGATTATAAAAAGTCGACATCCACGGCGTAGGGATAAGTCATCAGGTATTCGAGGGCTTTTTCTACCGGAAGCCCTTGAAAAACAACATTGTACAGGGTGGAAGTGATCGGTACGTGCAATTTGTACTGCCGTGCCAGCTGCCGGGCGATGCGCAGGGTGCGGACGCCTTCGGCCAGTTCGGGCATTTTGTCGCGGATCTCGGCAGCCGACTCGCCTTTTGCAAGCCTTGTGCCAAAGGTATAATTGCGGCTGTTGGTGCTCGTAGCAGTGGCCACCAGATCGCCGATGCCGGCTACGCCGATAAAAGCCTGGCTGGATGCCCCCAGCGCCTTGCCGAAGTACACCATTTCGGCCAGCCCCCTTGAAATAAGCAATCCCTGAATGTTGCGCCCCAGCCCCAGCCCGCCCAGGATGCCGGAGCCAAGCGCCACTACGTTTTTCAGCGCGCCTGCCAGTTCGGCGCCCAGCATATCGTACGAGCCGAAAACATGAAATTGCTGGCTGTTCAGGGCGGTTTGCCCGGCCTGGATGACTTCCCGGAAGCGGCTGCCCACCAGGGTAGCCGCTGGCTGGCCGGCAGTGATCTCGGCGGCGAGATTGGGGCCTGAAAGACAACCGACACGCACTACGCTGCTCTCTTCCGTCACCACTTCGCTCATGGTGCGAACGTTGGCGCGGGTCACCACGATGCCGCTTTGGTTGAGGTCTTCTTCTTCCATGTCTTTCAGGTCGAAGCCCTTGGTGCCGTGGATAATGATGTGGTGTGGCCTCAGGTACGGGCCGAGCGCCTGCATCATACGCCGGAAACTGGTGGACGGGACGATCGGGAAGATAAGCGTACACCGCCGGGCCAGTTCTTCCAGGTCGCTCGTCGCGGTGACCCGCGGCGAGAGTGGTACGCCGAGATGGGTGCGGGTGCGGTTGATCTCCTCCACCGTCTCCTGTTTGCGGCTGAACAGCAGTACGTCGGCATTGTAGGCCAGCAAATTGGCCACGGCCGTACCGAAACTGCCGGCTCCCAAAACTCCGACCGGGTTAAACGGTGACTTCATGATAGCGGGCGTTGGCGGTTGCAGGGTTACAATTCACTGGCTTTGATTGTTTTTTTCCAAAGTTCGCGGCCGTCGGCGTCATGGACGCTGATATCGAGCTGTCGATCGGTGCGCGGACCACTGAAACGCAGCAAGGCGTAGTTGTGCTGTGCGACGACGGTTCCTTCCACGCGATAATCATTCTGGGTTTTGGTGGCTGCCTCGGTAAAAGAACCGGCGGTGAGCGACGATGCGGTCAGGTCGTACACCCAGTTGCCATTGGCGTTTTTCATGGCGCTGAGTTCGGTAAAATGGCGGTCGCCGGTAAGAAAGATGACTCCTTTGATTTTTTCCCGTTCGATACGCGCCAGCAAGGTGTCGCGTTCGGCGGGGAAAAAGTTGATGTAGGTCTCGTTGGCGCGGTTGGTAGTAAGCACCTGACCACCCGTTGCCACGATCTTAAACGGCGCCCGGCTGTTGGCCAGCGAGCCGATCAGCCATTCGAGCTGTTCTTCGCCCAGTTGAGTTCGTTCACAGGTTTTGCAGTAGTTCGGGGTGCGGAAATACCGGTCGTCGAGCAGGAAGAAATCGACGTCGTTGTATTTGAAGTAGGTGGTGCAGCCTTTTTGCCCCGGCAGTCCGTAACTCGGGTTACCCCAGAATGCCTTGAACACCTCCCAGGAGGTATCTTTCATGATCCAGTTGCCGTCGCTGTCGTCGGGTCCATAGTCGTGGTCGTCCCAGATGGCGTAGTGGTTGGTGCTGGCGAGGAAGGGTTGCAGTTCGGGCAGGGAGCGGGTGTGGGTGTAGCGGCGAAGCATGCCGAGGCGGGTAGCCCAGTCGGGTTCGCGGGTGTAGGTATTGTCGCCCAGCCACAGCATCAGGTCGGGTTTTTCTTTGGCCAGACTGGTCATGATCTGATAGTCGGACCCGTAAGGTTTGCCCGGCCGGTCGTAGGGCGTTTCGTTGACGTAGAAGCAACTGCCGGTGGCCAGGGTGAAAGCGGGCGGATCGGTGCGCCATTGCCAAAGCGTTTGGGTCTTGAAAGTCGTCGGGTAGGGCAGTTTGACGCGTTTGCCGTTGATGCGAAGCAGGTAGCCGTAGCTGCGCCCAGGTTCGAGCTCGTCGGCGATGCATTTGGCCGTAAAAGCGGTGGCTTTTTCCGTCCTGACCTTTGCGGTGCGGTGAATGACGGCCGGTTTTTCAAGATCCCAGTAATCGAACTGGACAGTCGCCTCTTTTTTGGTCTGGGCCCAGAGCAACACTTCCTTTTGCTCGGCGTAGCCCAGCATAGGCCCTGACTGGAGCAGGGAAGACTGTGAAAAAACGATTTCAGGGAGCAAAAAGGCGACCCAAAAAGCCGTAAAAACGCAACAACGGAGCGACATAGCCAGGGTGAAAATTTAGCCGGCGAAATTACAGTAAAAGGGTGGTTAAACGTCGGATTTACAAAAAAGTCAAACTTCTACCCAACCCTTGAAAATTGATTTGCGTTATTAAAATTGAAATAAAATTTCCTTAAAACCTTGCTTTTTCCAAAAATAAATCTTTACTTTGAAGCAACTAAAAAAGGAGGTTCGCCATGACGACTCGAATTCCAATGTTTCTATTCCTCCTTGCCCTTTCAGGTTCCGTCGCCGCTCAGAACTCCGGCAAGACATTTTCCAAATCTTTCAACACAGAAGGAAAACAAATTCTCGCGCTGGATCTGCCCGGCGAGGTTGACCTCAAGGTCTGGGACAATCCCACCGTGCGCATCGAGATCAGCGTCTCCCTGCCCGACGGCTCCAACCACGCCATGCTCAACGAACTGGCCAACGTGGGCCGCTACAACCTGGTGTCCAAACCCGAAGGCGATGCCCTGCTCATCCTCGCCCCCAACATGAACCGGCCCGTCAAGGTCAAAGGCCAGGATTTGAAAGAAACGCTCTCCTTTGTCGTGTACGTGCCTAAAAAAATGGAGGTCGAAATGCGCAATGCCGCATTGTTGGCCGCCGCCAAGAACAAATAAGGCAAAGAAGCCTTCTATTACACCCGTGTCACTTATTGCCCGTGCTGCGTCAGCAGGCGGGCAATAATTCTTTTATGAAACACGCGTTTGTTTCCAAACACAAGCTGCATTGCCGAACTTTGCCCTGAAATTATTGCCATGACTCTTCGTTTTTTCGCCCTGATCGTCGGCCTGGCCTTCTGCCACAGCGCCAGCGCACAAATGGAACGCACCATGTACCAGGTGTTTGAAGTGGATTCGGTCAAAAGCGTCGCGCTCGACCTGGCCGATATCTACGACATCTATACCTGGGGTGGCAGCAGTATCCTGATCGAAACCAACGTCAAAATTTCATTCGCTTCGCCCGAAATCCTCGATTACCTCATCAAGGAAGGCCGTTATGCCGTGGCTATGGACACACTGGCGCCCGACGCCGTGAAAATTTACACCAAAAACCGCGACCGCAAACCCATCAAAACCCCGGCCGGCGTTTGTACCGAGATTCCCGAAGCCAAAATTTTCGTACCCGACAGTTTTATCTGGACGGACGATAAAAAAACGCTGACCCGCAAACCACAGTAAAGGCACTTCCTGGCCTTTTTTGCCAAATACCCTGTGAATTTCCCGATAAATACGGGACCACCACAATATGCCCACACTCGTCGAACTCGTCGTCGCCCCGGCTGACCGCCACAATGAAACGGTATTGCGCCAAGTGGCCGCCCGCCAAACCGGCCTCAAACCCGAGGCCATCGCCCATCTCCAGATACTGAAATCGTCGCTCGACGCCCGCAGCCGGCATCCCGTATTTCGCCTGCGGGCGGATGTGTACGGCCCGGGTGAACTGTACGAACCCGAGCCCGCCCTGCTCGACGGGTTTCGACCCGTTGACGGCCGTAAAAAAGTCGTCATCGTCGGCGCCGGCCCTGCCGGTTATTTTGCCGCCCTCGAACTGCTCGAACACGGTATTCAGCCCATTGTACTCGATCGCGGCGAAGATGCCCGCACCCGCCGACGCGCCCTGCGCGACATTCAGCAGTTCGGCATTGTGCATCCGCACTCCAATTACTGCTTCGGCGAAGGCGGCGCAGGTACGTATTCCGACGGCAAATTGTACACACGTTCCGTCAAACGCGGCGACGTGCAAAAAGCGCTTCGTCTGCTCGTCGAACACGGCGCCAAATCGGACATTCTGGCCGAGGCTCACCCGCACATCGGCTCCAACAAACTGCCCGGCGTGGTGCAAAACATTCGCGCCACCATCGAACATTACGGCGGGAAAGTGTTGTTCAACCGCTTTGTTACCGATGTTTTGGTGCGCGACGGCCGTATTCATGGCGTGACAGCCGAAATAATCGGGGCCTCCGAAGCCGGTACGGAAGAGTTACAGGCCGATGCCGTCGTGCTGGCTACCGGCCACTCGGCCCGCGATATTTACCGCCTGCTTCACGCCCGCCACTTGCGCATCGAAGCCAAACCTTTTGCGCTTGGCGTACGGGTAGAACACCCGCAGCCGCTGATCGACAGCATTCAGTACCGCCAAAACCCGCGCGACGAACACTTGCCGCCGGCCAGTTACAGCCTGGTTTGCCAGGTGTCCGACAGAGGCGTGTTTTCATTTTGCATGTGCCCCGGCGGACTGATCGTGCCGGCAGCCACGGCGCCGGGCGAAATCGTCGTCAACGGCATGAGTATGAGCCGGCGCGACTCGCCGTTTGCCAACTCCGGCATGGTGACGGCCGTCGAACTGTCTGACCTGGCGCCCTTTCGCCAACACGGCGTGTTTGCAGCGCTCGAATTTCAGCAACAGGTGGAACAAGGCCTTTTTGCCGCCGGCGACGGCAGCCAGAAAGGCCCTGCCCTGCGGTTGCCCGATTTTATCGCGGGCAAACTGTCGGCCAGTCTTCCGCCATCGTCCTACATCCCCGGATTGTACCCGGCCCCCTTGTTCGAATTGCTGCCGCCGGCGATCTACCGGCGTTTGCGCGAAGGGCTCGACCGTTTTGGCAAAACTATGCGCGGGTTTTATACTGCCGAAGCCAACGTGGTGGCGACCGAAAGCCGTACGAGCGCCCCGGTGCGCATCCCGCGCGACCCCGACACCCTGATGCACCCCGATGCCCTGGGGCTTTTTCCCTGCGGAGAAGGCGCCGGATACGCAGGCGGTATCATTTCGGCAGCGCTCGACGGGCAAAAAGTGGCGCGGTCGGTTGCTGTTTATGTCGGCTGACGGTCAGCCCATTTGACCAATGCCAAAGCCGGGCAACTGCCTGATCCTGTCTGTCAAGGGGGGCGTCAGGAGGTCGCCCAGGTCAATCTCGTAGGTATCGGTAAAAAAGGTAAAGCGGCTGCCGTCGGCCCGGATACGCGTGGCGCCGGCAGCATGAAATTGCCCGATGGCGCCCCGGCGAATCTCCTCCTTGTCGGCAAACCCGACAAAGGTGCCGACAAACTGTCCGTCGGCCTGCTGATGCAGGTTGATGTGGAAATAACTGTCGGTGAGCGAATCGGGCCGGTTGAGCTGAGCGGCTGGAATGTTGAGGACGTAGTCGGGGCGGAAATGATTGGTTTTTCTGCGCATGGTTTTGATATCGAAGCACTTGTGCTGCCCGTTGACGCAAAGGTCGAAATCGCGGCCGAGGTCTTGTCCGTCATCGGCGCCGAAGGCGCGAAAGGGGCGCGGCAGGCCGTAGGCATCGGCGAATAGAATTTCTCCGAGGCTGCCCGTGGTGCGCAGGTCGGCCGTTCGATCCTGATGTCGGGTGCCGTCCCAGATGTTCGGGATGCGGTGGTGATCGAGTGAAAAAGATACCAGCTGACGGGCAAAATTTACCTGCTCGGCGCTGACGAGGAAGAAAAAATAGGCCTGGTTGCGCATGGTTCGGAGCGCTTGTTTGTTCAAAAATAACCGCCCGCCGGACGTTCTTTTCGGAATGCACGCCCGCTGTCAAAAATTAATTTCAAAATTTCAAGCCCTGAAAAGCGCTGTTTTGTCGGTCCCCGACCGTACCAGATTTGTTTTAAACGGGTCAAAAACAGATGTTTGTGCAACAATGGCTTCTTCAGCGAAGCTGGCAATTTTTTACACGAAAAATCGACGCCCGATATGTTGAAATACTACCCGCTCTTCCTGCTGCTGCTGGCGGCTGCTTGCCGGAATCAGTCCATCGAAATGGAGGAACACTCACCTTCCAGAGCCGGCGACGCGCTGCGGATGTGGGCTATGGCGCGCACTTTTCCCGACGGCCGTTTTCATACCGAACGCTACGCCGAGGCCATGGCTCAAATGCAACTGGAGGCCAGCTTGCGCAACGATTTTAACAATACCTGGGAAGCTCTCGGGCCGTTCAATATCGGCGGACGCACCCTTTGCCTGGCTGTCAATCCGCTGGATACCAATATTTTGTATGCAGGCAGCGCTTCCGGAGGTATCTGGAAAAGCACCAGCGGCGGCAGGGGCGCCAATGGCTGGACGCGCCTCGAAACCGGCTTCCCTGTGCTCGGGGTCAGCGCCATTGCGCTCGACCCGTCCGACCCGGATGTGATCTATGCGGGCACCGGCGAGGTGTACAACCTCGAAAACTCCGCGCCCAACGTCGCCTTCCGCACGACCCGGGGCACTTACGGTATCGGCATCCTGAAAAGCACCGACGGCGGACAAACCTGGGCGCACAGCCTCGACTGGTCGTACGGCGACCTGCGCGGCGTGCAGGACATCAAGATCAATCCGCTGCGGCCAGCCACCGTGTATGCAGCCACTACGGAAGGCCTGCTGCGCAGCTACGATGCCGGCGCCAGCTGGCAGACAGTGCACAACCTGGCTATGGCAGTCGATATCGAAATTGACCCGGCCGATACCAGCCGCGTATTCGTCACCCACGGCTCGCTCGACGACGATGCGGTGAGCGGCATCTACCGTTCCGAAGACGGCGGAACCAACTTCGTCAAACTGGCAGGCGGGTTGCCCGACGCTTATTCCGGCAAGGCGCTGTTGCAGATCAGCGCCTTGCAACCTGAAATTGTTTACGCTTCCGTTGGCAACGCATTCGACCAGGAAGGCCTTTTCCGTTCGGACAACCACGGCGACAGCTGGGAACTGGTTAATGCAACGAATGTTTGTACTTATCAGGGCTGGTATTCGCACGACGTAGCAGTGAACCCGTCTAACCCCGATGAGTTGATCTGGACGGGCATCGACCTCTGGAAATCGTACGACGGCGGCGCACAGGTAGCGCAAAAAACCCTGTGGTACGCGTGGTATTTCGGCCAAACCCAGGCCGGTCAGCCGGAAGGGCCGCCCAATTACGTTCATGCTGATATTCACCGCGCCTACTGGCTCGAAAACGATCCGAACAAAGTGTACGTGGTCACCGACGGCGGCATTTTCGTTTCCTACGACGGCGGCGAAAGCTGGGAGGGGCGCAACGGGGGCTACCAGACCCAGCAGTTTTATGCCAATCTGGGCAATTCGGGCGCCAACCCTTCGCTGGCGATCGGCGGTATGCAGGACAATTCGACAGCCATTTACACCGGCTCTGGCAACTGGACCCGCGTGCTGGGCGGCGACGGCGAATGCGCTGGCATCGACCCCACTAACGACCAGGTCATGTACGGCTCTTCCCAATACCTCAACCTTTACAAATCAACCAACGGCGGCGCCAGTTTTCTCAACATTAATCCCGGCTGGGGCAATGAAGCCACGGCGTTCAACGGCCCCTTCGAACTGGCTCCCTCCGACCCTGAACTCCTCTACGCCGGCGCTCAAAGCCTGTGGCGCTCGACCGACGGGGGCAACAGCTGGGAGGTTACCGGCCCCGGGCTGCTGGCCGAAGGGGATTTTATCGTCACGATTGCCGTTAATCCATTGAACAACAACCTGGTATTTTGCAGCACCGCGCCGGCTGTCTCCAACCAGTCGCGCGTTTTTAAAGTTGATGTGGAAAACGGCCAGGCGACTGAAATGAACGGCTTGCCCAATCGCCTGTGTATGGACATCGCCTGCCATCCCACCGACGCCAATATTGCCTACGCGGTGTTTGCAGGTTTTGGCGCCGAACACGTCTGGCAGACGCTCGACGGCGGCGCCAGCTGGCAGGCCATCGATAACGGGTTGCCCGATGTGCCCACCAATACGATCCTGATCGACCCCTTGCTGCCCGATCATCTGTACATCGGCAACGACCTGGGCGTCTGGCTCTCTACCGATGCGGGCGCCAGCTGGAATCTTTATTCGGCCGGCGCTCCCAATGCCCTGATGGTCATGCATTTGAGTGCTGCGCCAGGGCGAAAATTGAGGGTGGCGACCTACGGACTGGGGGTTTGGCAATCAGAACTGGCCGGTTCGGTGGGCACCGCGGAAACTGTTTCGAGACCTTCCACTCGCCTTGCGCCCAACCCTGTGAGTGGCGATCAGGCCACGCTTTTGCTCGATTTGCCGGCTGCGGCCCGCTTGTCGTGGCGATTGCTGGATGTGAAGGGTCGCACTTTGCGCAGCGGCGCTTCGCGCGAGTGGCCGGCCGGCCGGCATGAAATCCCCTTGCCGCTCGAAGCCCTGCCTGCCGGCGCGTACGCCGTTGTGGTAGAAGGTGCTGCGGGAGGTAAAAACGTGCGGTCGGCGCAGGTTTTTCAAAAAATTTAGTACAAATGTCGGCTCGCAAAAACTGCCGGGTTTTCAACAGATTTCCGGCAGGCTTTGCGAAGTTTGCCGCGTAAACAAATAGCCTCTTCGATCATGCAAAATGCCTTTTCCATACTGGTTCGGGCGGCGTTTACCTTCGTCGCCTTCGTGATCATTCAGTACGTAATTCCCTACTATTTCCTGGTGGCAGGCGGTCTGCTGGGCGGGTTGTTTATGTGGCGTTCGGGCAGCGACCGGCAGCTTGGCATCGGCATGCTGCTGGGCACGGTGGCTTTCGGGGTGTTTGCCTGGTTGTACGGAAACGTATGATTGGGCAATGGGTGCTGCAGGACGGTGTTACACTGTTTCAAGCCGCACCGCCTGCCCCTGAACAGGGAAAATGACCCAGGTTTCAACGGCTTTGCCGGGCTGAAGTTGCCGTGCAATGCGTTCGGCCCAACCGAGCGCGGGCGCTACGGCCAGCGCGAGGTTTTTCCACTTTTTAAAGTTGTCCGACCAGCCGGCCGACTGCACGAGCACCGTGCGGTCGGGCAGGTTCAGCACCCAGTCGATCTCCGTTTCGGCAATCCTTTTGCCAAAATGCCCCTTGAACGGGTATTTGACCGACAGGCGATGCCCCGGAAAGTGGCTGTTGAAAAAATGCTGCAGCCGTTCGGAATGGTGCACAAAAACGGCGGGTAAAAACAGGTCGGCCTCGACCTGCCGGATCTCCATTTGTTTGCGCGCCAGCGCCAGCTTTTGTTCCGAGGAAAAAGTCGCCTGGTCGGCCAGCAGAAAGGCCAGCAGGGCTTTGCCAAGCGCGTGGGCTTGTTCTTCTTTCCAGCTTTGCGGCTCTGCCCAGGTCAGGGGCTCGTCGAAGCGGCAATCGAAACCCGGCGGCGGGTCTTTGGCGGTATCAATGAACAGGCTGGCCCTGGTCACCGGGTGGCGGCCTTTTGGGGGTGCATGAAACGGCACTGGCGGCTCTTCGCCCGCCCATGCTGCAAAGTTGTTCGGCTTGAGGAGCAATTGCGTATCAGCTTCGAGGTAGTGCCCGGCCCATTCGAAGGGCGTTTCCCGGCTGTTCGGATCGAGGGCCGGGATACTTTCGTCGCCGCGACTGAAAACCCGATTGAGCCAGGCGGTGCCTTTGGCCGTGGTGGGCAAAATGAGGTAGTCGCGGGCGCGCGTCAGTCCCACGTACAGGAGCCGGGCTTCTTCGTCGAGCGCCTGCCGGGTTGCCGAGGCCCATTCGGCGCTTTGGCGCACGGTTTCGTCGAGGCGGGTGTGGCTGAGCTGGTCGCCGTAAGGGTTGACCCAAAAACGCAGCCAGCGACCTGCCAGCACATTGTCGAGGTCGGGCTCTGCGACCTCGCTGACCAGGTTGAGCCCCCAGATTTTTTCTTTCAAAGCCTGTCCCAGCTGGCAACAAACCGTGACCGGAAATTCCAGCCCTTTGCTTTTGTGGTAGGTCATTACGCGGATAGCGTCGGGCGATTCGCCACTGCCCTGCTGGTCGAGTCCCTCCTGTTCGAGGGCGTCGAGCCACAGCAAAAAACCGCCCAGGGATGCGGCCGAGTGCAGCCGCTGGCAGGCCGATTCGTATTCGAGGGCGTAGCCGCGCAGTACATCCACGTTGTCGAGCCGCTGGTCGGCATTGCCGAAACGGATCACGAGGCGGCGCAGGTCGAGTTCGTCGAGCAGCAGGTTCAGTATTTCGGAAGCGCTCAGGTCGGCAATCAGCGGCCGCAATTCCAGCAGTTTGCGAATGAAGGCATCTTCGGTCGCCCAGGGGTTTTTCGGGCCTTCTTCCTGCCGCAGCCATTCGAGCCGTTCGTCGGTCAGTTCCTCCAGGTTTTTGTGCCCTGTCAGAATCAGTATTTCGGCAATGCTGAGTGCGTCGGAGGGGGTGAGCAAGTATTTCAGACAAGCCAGGATCAGCCGCGCCTCGGGCATGGCGAGCAGGCCAGTTCGGGCAATTGCGGCGCGCAAACCGGCGCGGTGAAGCGCTTCGGCCATGTCGAGACAGGCTTTGTTGCTTCGGCAAAGCACGGCGATGTCGCCGGGCCGCAGGGGCCGCAGGCGGTCTCTTTTTTTGGAAAAAACGGGCACTTGTTGCTCGATCAGGATGCGCAGCTGGTCGGCAATGCAGTTTTCGAGCCAGGGCGAGCCGGGTACTTTTCGTTCATCGGCTTCGGACCTGAAATGCCAGTGCACGATGGCGTCGGGGGCTGGTCCCTGTTCGAGCGCGCGCTCTTTTTCGAGGGTAAAGACTGGTTCGAGCACGATTTGCTCAGGCGGCAGCGCGTCGAATGCCCGGGTAAAAATGGCGTTGGCGAGGTGGACCAGATCGGCCCGGCTTCGCCATGATTTTTTCAAAATATTTTCCGCCCTGACGCCGCCTGTGGCCTCGATCACGGCTTGCATGAGGGCGGGTTCGGCGCCCCGGAAGCCGTAGATGCTCTGTTTGGGGTCGCCCACCCAGATGGATTGCCGGGCCAGGGCGCTCAGTTGCAGAAAAATATCGAGCTGAATGGGCGAAGTGTCCTGAAACTCGTCGACCAGCAGCAAATCGAGTTCGTGGCGCAGGGTTTCGCGCACACTGTCGATGCGCAGCAGCCGGCTGACGTAGCATTCCATGTCGGTATAGTCGATCAGGCCGCGTTTGCGTTTGTACTGTTCGTATTCGTCGAGGGCGTCGGTCGCCACCTCGAACAGGAGTTCGATGAACGCTTTGACGTCGGCCCGAAACTGCCGGTGTTCGTCGTGCGAAGCGGCAAAGTCGCGCAGGGGCTGATACAGGTCGCGGCTTTTGACGGCGACGTCCGATTTGGCGATTTTGGCCCACTCGTGCCAGTACAGTTCACCGCGCCAGCGCAGCTGGTTTTGGAGGCCGCGAATGATTTCGGCGGTATCGCGGGTCTTTTTGGTTTCATCGGCTTCGTTGGCATCCAGGGCTTCGAGGGTTTGATCGATCAGCGAGATCAGGCGGTTGTTCCAGACGACAGGGTCGGTCGTTTGTTCGGGCGGGAGCAGGCGTTCGAACGTTTCCCAGGAGCGCACGCGGCTGTATTCGAGGGTCTGGCGGGAAAAATTATTGGCCCGTGCCGTATCGGTCAGTTCGCGGATGTCGCGCCGCCAGTCGTAGGACTGCCCGAATTTCGATTTGTTCAGGCCGAGCCGTTCGGTCAGCCGGTTGAGCATTTCAATGCGCGATTCGGTGAGTACCTGGGAAAGGGATTCGTTGAAAAGGCGTTGTTCGTCGCCTTCGGCGATGATTTCCACCAGAGGCGACACGCCGGCTTCGAAGGCGAAGCGCTGGAGCAGGCGTACGCCGATGCTGTGCACGGTGCCGATCAGGGCCTGGCCCAGTTCATTGGCGGCTTCGGTCTGGCCTGCCTCGAGCAGCCTGACGCGCACCCGTTCCTGGAGTTCGGCGGCGGCCTTTTTCGTAAAGGTGGTGGCCAGGATGCCCGAGGGCCTGACGCCGCCCGACAACAATTCGACCAGTCTGCCTGTGAGGGTGTAGGTTTTGCCGCTGCCGGCGCCGGCGGATAGGACGGTGATGTTCATAACCGCTTATTTACGAATGAAATAGACCGCCAGCACGAGCAACGCGAAGCCGGTGTAGTGGTTCCACTTCAGGGTTTCATTTTTAAAAAAAAGCAGGGTAAAAACCGTAAACACCAGGAGGGTGATGACTTCCTGAATGACTTTGAGCTGCACCAGTGTGAACGGCCCGCCGTTGTCGCGAAAACCCATGCGGTTGGCCGGCACCATGAGGCAATACTCGAGCAAGGCAATGAGCCAGCTGGCCAGAATAACCCCGGTCAGCCCGGCTTTTTGAAAAAACTTCAGGTGCTGAAATTTCAAATGCCCGTACCAGGCAAACGTCATGAAGATGTTGGATAAAACCAGCAGGGCAATGGTTGCAATACTTTTCATGCCTCGGACCACAGGAATTGAAAGGGTAAATTATCGACTGCAAATATACCCTTGCAAAAAACGTTTTAGCTTGCTGCTACCTTCGCGGCGGCAAAACCCAACCTTGGATCACACAATAACCCGCTTATGAAATTTTTCACCGGGCTTCTTTTCGCCAGCTGCTGCCTTTGGGGGCTGGCCTGCAAAAACAACCCTTCGGGCAACAACGCCCAGCTGCCCCAGCAGCCGACCGAGACCGTTCTTTCCGATACGCGGCTGCCTGCCGATTTTGTGGCTTTTTACCAACGTTTTCACAACGACAGCCTCTATCAGATCGAACATATCAGCTGGCCCCTGGCTGGCAAACAGGCGCGGCAGGTTGATAGCGGGCACGTCAACCTGGAGGAAATCCGCTGGCAACCCGAAACCTGGCGCATGCAACACATGGTTGATTTCAGCACTGGAGAATTTGTGCAGGAATTCGAACCCCTGGGCGACGTAATGGTAATCGAGCGAATCCGTACACCCGGACGCGAATTTTCCCTCGAGCGCCGTTTTGCCAAAGGCGCCAATGAAGAATGGTCGCTGATCTACTACCGCGACATGTACGAATCGGAATAAGGGAGGCGCTTAGCCGCCCGGCTGTTTGGCTGCCTGGTAGGCTTTCCAAAGATCGATGGCTTCTTTCAGCGTGGCATCGCGGATGCCCAGCCGGCGATTGGCCCGGCTGATGCGACTGATGATGCGCCAGTGGCGGTAATAATCGCGGTAGGCGCGCCATATACCGTGGTCGGGGTCGAATACGTGCGCCGGATCGCTCAGGATTCCGTTCAGTTCCATCACTTTTACCTCGCCCCTGCGCAAGGCCTCTTCGTCGGCGCATTTGAGGTCGAAACGGCCGTAGTAAACGCCTTCCAGCCGCGTGCACAAGGGCTCGAAAGCCGCGGTAAGCGTTTCATCGATGAGGTGATTGGCGTTGCAGAATTTGGTGCCCTTGCAGTGGTTGCCGATGTTTTCGAGCAAGCGGAGCTCGCCGTCGGCAGGGATTTCATTCAGCAGATCGGGTTTCTCCAGTTCGAAACGGCTGAGTTGCAATGCAGCGCGGTCGTGCCGGCGCATCAGGCTGCGGATATTTTGGCGGCCGTCGCCGCGTACGGTCAAAAACTCTTTCCGGCAAACGGACGTGATCCCGAAATCGGCTTTTTCTCCCGGCACCCGGTAAAAAAGGACGCTCATTTCGACCGGCTCGGTAAGGTACTCCTGAAGGATAAAATCCACCGGGTACTGCGTTCGGTGCAAGTGCAGCTGATCTTCGTCGTGTATTTTTTTGACCAAAAAGCCGCGCTCACCCACATCGGGCTTGGCAATGACCGGAAAGCGAAGACCCGCTTCGCCCATCATGTCGAGGAGTTGTCGGGGAGCAGTGTGCCGGGGCACGAAGACTGTTGCCGGCAACACATGCGCCGGAAGCAGGCGGAGAATATCCGACTTCGATTCGCCAAAAGCGCCGCCCAGCGGAATCGAAGGATTGACGGCGCTGGCAAATAGCAAACGGCGGTTGCGCAGGGCAAACCAGCTATAAATCAGCGCCAATGGCCCCACCGCGGCCCAGAAGGGCCAATATTCCCAACTGGCCCAACGGATTCGCCAAAGGCGGAAACGAAAAGCGAGCAATTCGATTTTCTTCAAGGTGACAGAGGGTAAGGAGTGCGCTTAAGTGGCCGGAACAATGTGCACGGCTTCCGCCGATGGCGCCTGACGGTATTTGAGCGTGGAAGGCGCAACGCCAAGCGTGGCGCAGACCGGCACATCCGGAAAACAGGTCTCGAGCCCGATGCGGATGATCGCCAGATGATGCACGGCATGGTCGAACGCATACTGCAGTTCGCGACCGACGGTCGACTGATACAGGAGGCGCTCATCGCTGCTGTCGTCCGAAAACTCGCTGACTACTTTAATCAGTCGATGCTCGTCGAACTCGTACAGGCGGCCTGCCGTCTGATGCAGCACTGCCAGCGCAAAAGCCGGATTTTGTTCGATTTGCGGATCGCGGCGGCGGCCGCCGTAGTTGACAAAGTCGCAGTCCAGCCCTTCGAGCAGGCAGGTATAAAATTCAAGGATATGGCGGAAATGTTGCCCTATAGTGCTGCCGTGAAAAATCTGCAGAGGCATGGTATAGGTATCTGCATGAAGCGTGGCAAGTAATTCAGCCATTTGGTCGGCGATCAGGGCCGTTCCTTGTTTGGCATTCATAAGCGTCGATTGTTTGATTGGGTGTTTGATGTAACGAGGGAGAAAGCGGTCGGAAAAACAATGCCTAGGGCGTTGTGATGATCGGCGAGGGGAAAATTTGCATGACTTGCTGATCGGTTGCGCCGCTAAGCAAATCAAAATATTCCATTTGCCATTGATCTTTCCGACGAACGAGCTGCGTGATGCTGACAGTTTGTACCCGGCCTTCGCGGTTCATGACGAAATCCTGTTCCGGGTCGCCGATACTGCCGGTCTGGTGCAATTGCAAAACGGCTTCCGGCGCCGGCGGTTGAGGGGTCTGGTCGAGCCAGTCGCGAAACACCTTTTCCCTGAGCAATCGAACGGAAGCATCGTAAAGGGTGGCCGAGCACCAGAACCAAGCCTGGTCGGCAGGGAGTTTTTTGAGGTGCGTATCGTGGCCGTCCCAGCGCATTTCAAGCACGGATTCGGTGCCGAACGAGAGCCAGGTAAAAGGTTCTATGCCTTCGAAATTGTACTGTGCTGCGAAATCGGCCGGGTTGGCGTACGAAAAGCTGTCGAGGAACACCAGCCCGCGGCTGCGTCGGTAAGGCAGGCTGCGTTGGTGCCGTTCGAAGGCTCCGTTGAGCAGGCAGGCCGCACGGCCGTTGTCGGCTGCGGCGATCCAGGTGCCACCGGCGAGCGTATCTCTAGGGAAAAGCAGATCGCACCATTCGTAGGGCACCCTGGCGAGCGCTTTTGGCGAGCGCAAGGGCGCTTCATCGCGGTTGTGGGTGAGCACAAAACCGCCCGGTTGAGGAAGGTAGGTGACAGTGCACATGTGGCCGGATACAAACGGCACAGGTACAGTTACAACCTGGCCGAATGGCCGTGAAATTACTGGGTCTGGTACATTTTCGAGGGAGCAAAATCGATGTGGGACAAATAAAAAGGCCCTGGACGTCACCAGAGCCGGGTAAACAGTCAATCATAGATCATTCGCGAGAATGAATTTTTCTCGAAGGTTGTTCGTTTTGCTGCGATGAAGGAATTGTTACAAGCCCACTTTGCTCCCTATAAATCGTACTGTTACGATTTTTCAAAGTGGGCCGTAACAATTTTAGTTTCTCGTTTTAAGGGAAAAAACCTGGGCAAAATTAGAGGGGTCTTCGAATGGTCCGGCTTCACTTTTTTCCCAGAAAACTGGATATTTTTCTCAAAACCGGCCATTCCGAACATCACGGGTTGTCTGCGCCTCGCCCGGGCTTTGAAAACCCGACCTGTGCTCAGGACTGCGATTTCCGGTAAGCGCCGGGAGATATGCCGAATTCATGGGTGAACGCCCGGATAAAATAGTTGGCGTCGCGATAGCCGACTTTAAAAGCGACCTCTGCCACGGTGAGTGCAGGCGCTTCGGCCAGCAATTTTTTCCCCTGCTCCAGGCGGTGCCTGCGCAACAAATGACCGGGCGATTTGCCGATCAGGGCAGCCAGTTTGCGGTGCAGTTGCGAACTGCTCATGTGCAGGGCCCTGAACATGTCGTTGGCGGTAAAGTCCGGGTCGGAGTAGTGTTCGTCGATCAGGCTGAATACCTGCCTCAAAAAGGCTTCCTGAGCGTTGAGGAGCGGCGATACCGCCGGCGCCTGGCTATCCGGCAGCGGCTGACCGGGGCTCAGCAACGCCGCCAGCTGTTCACGTATGGCTGATTGCAAGCGGCGAAGGTTGTCGAGTTGCAGGAGCAGGGCTTCCTGCCTGAACGGTTTTTTGAGGTAGGCATCGGCGCCGTATTGCATGCCCTGAATCAGGCTTTCTTCGTCTATCCTGGCAGTGAGTAAAACGAGCGGGATATGGCTGGTGCGCACGTCCTGCTTGAGCGTATTGCACAGTTGAAAGCCGTCCATCACCGGCATCATCAGATCGCTGACGATCAGGTCGGGGATGATCTCGAATGCCTTTTGCAGCCCGACGGCCCCGTTTTCGGCTACGATCACCCGGTAGCGGTCTTTCAGGCACGCGACCGTATATCTCGCCACGTCGATGTTGTCTTCTACCAGCAGGACGACGGGCAGTTCGTTGTTGATGATTGCGCCGCTGACCGAGATGGCAGGCTCCGCGACAGGCTCCGGCGCTTGTCGGGGCAGCGCAACGGGCTGCGCGTCGGGCGCTTCTTTTTGCGGAAGGATCAGGCTGATCGTGGTGCCCTCGTTAAGGGCGCTTTCTGCCAAAAGGCGACCACCCATCAGGCTGGCGAGTTCATGGGCATAGGCAAGCCCGATACCGGCGCCGCCCGCATCGTTGCCGGCGGACTTGATTTGGTAAAAACGGTCGAAAATATAGGGCAAATGCTCCGCCGCAATGCCGATGCCGGTATCGCTGACCGCGATGCGCAGGGTGTGGTCGGCGTCGATTTCTGCCGAGAGGCGCAGCTTCCCGCCAGAGGGCGTAAACTTGACGGCATTGGACAAAAGGTTGGACACAATGTCGTTGAGCCGGTCTGGGTCGGTTTTGATTCGAATCTCGTGCGGCGGCAAGTGCAGATCGAAGTGCAGCTTGCGGGCCTGGCAAAGCGCCTTGAAAGGCTCGGCGCACAGGGTGAGAAAAGCGACGAGGTCGAAGGTTTTGTCGTGCAGTTGCAGGTGGCTGTTTTCAAGTTTCGACCAGTCGAGCATTTGGTTGACCAGTCGCAGCAATTGCTCGCCATTGCGATTGATGGTGCGCAATTGATCTGCATCGAAGGGAGAAGAAGCCTGCTTGCCCAACTGCTCGGCAGTGCCCAGGATCACGGTAAGTGGCGTGCGGAATTCGTGGGTAATGTTGGCATAAAGCCGGGATTTGAATTTGTCGAGTTCCTTGAGGCGTTCCGCTTCCCTGTGTTCCGCTTCCAGCGTGCGGCGCAAATCGCGTTGTTTGTTTCGCCAGCGATAGTACCAGGCCGAAAGGGTAAAAAACACGATTCCGTACAAAGCAAACGCCCATGCGCTGCGCCACCAGGGTCTTAAAATAGTAAATGTATAGCGGGTTATGTTGCTTTCGACCCCTTCGCTGTTGACCCCCCGTACTTCGAAACGGTATCGGCCGGGCCGCAAGTTGCTGAACGTCACGCTGTGCTCGCTGCTCAACGGCGACCAGCTGGCGCTGGCGCCGATCAAACGGTATTGGTAGCGGTTCGACGAAGGATTGGTGTAGTCGAGCAGGGCAAACTGAAAACTGACAAAATTTTCATCATGCTGAAAACGCGCGTCCTGCAGGGTGTCGATAAAGTTTGCATACGGTCTGAAATTGACCTGCATGTCGGTAATGGCGATGATCGGACGGGTATGGCTGATCTGCACGTCGTCGGGATCGAAAAGAACAAATCCGTTGACGCCGCCCATGATCATTTTTCCACTGCTCAGCCGTATCGCAACGCCGGTATTGAATTCGCTGCCCGGCAAGCCGTCGTAGGTTGTAAAATGCTGCCAACGCCGGCTGCGGTGGTTGATCCGCAGCAGCCCGGCATTGGTGCCCGCCCAAAGGATGGAGTCGCTTGCCGGCAGGATACTGTAAATCACATCGTTGGGAAGGCCGTCGCGCATGGCCAGCGATTCGATTACCCCTGAACTTTTGTCCAGCCAGTTCAGGCCGTGCTGGGTGCCGATCCAGAGCCTGTTCGGATGGTAGGGATCAATGGCCAGCGACAGGATTCGCTGACGGGAGAGGCCGTTTTTGCTGTTGTAAATGTTGAAGCGGCAATTGCTGCCATCGGGCGCAGGCTGGGCTTCGACCAGCCCGTCGGTCGTGCCAATCCAGAAAATTCCACCTTGGGGGTCTTCCAGCAAGTGTGAAATAGTGGGCATGCTTTCCTTGTTGAACAGGTGGGCAAAACTCCAGTACGACCATTGCCGGCTTGCAGGATCAAAAATGACGAAAAGCCCGTCGGTTGTGGTATTGACCAGGCGCCCGAGATGATCTTCGCACATCGACATCCCCAAGGTTTTTCCTTTCGGAAAAGCATAGCAGTTGGCAGCGCTGCCGGCTTGGTCGAGGTAGCAGACATCATTGTTGCTGCAAATGATCCAGAAACCGCCTTTGGCGCTGGCGATGGCCTTGTTGTGGGGTGTTTTGTAAAGGCGCTCTCCCAATTCGCCGCTGGCAAGGTCCAGGCGGCAATAGATCATCCTGTTTTCGAAAATGTTCGATACCCATATCCTGCCCTGTTTGTCTTCGACGGGCGCCCTCACCTGGCTGCTGCCCTCCAAAAAACGGGCAAACTGCGTGCGCCCCGTCAGGATCTTATATACGCCATAGGCATTGGTGCCGAGCCACAACAACCCCTTGCGGTCTGCAAAAGCCGAGATGATTTTTTTATCAACAACTTCCGGAAGCGGATACAAAACGTCGTTCTGCCATTTGTACACCTTTGAAGAAGAGAAAAAGTAGAGCCCGCTGGCCGAATGGATACCATCGATATTCGCCATCGCTCCGTTTGTAATAAATGCTGTTTTTATCGGCCCGCCCGACAAACGGCTGACGCCCTGCGGGTGGATGACCCAGACAGAATGGTCGATAGTATCCTCCCAAAAACGAACAGGCGCTGGAAGGTGGTCGAACGTCAAGGAGCGGATGGTGAAGCTGGACAGGGAAAGCGCGATGTCCCCCTGTTGTGTGACGATCCATAACTCGTCGCCGATAATCGAAATGCTGGATATGTAGCCGTAACGACCCGCAGGCAGGATGTCGGTCCGGATATGCAATTCACCGGCAATTTGCTCAGGGGAGGCTCCGTTTCCAGGGGTAAACAGTACCAGTTTGTCGTTAAAAATTGCCCAGATATGGCCGTGACGATCCTGCCTGAACTGCCGGAACGGATAAATGCCGCTGGGCAACGCGCCTTCTGTCATAACGGGTTGATAGAACTGCCCCGTGGAAGGATCGTACAGATTGGGGCCGCGGTCGGTAATCACCCACAACACGCCGTGAGTGTCTTCAAACAGTTCCAGTACGAAATCACTGTTGATAGAATGCGGATCGGAGGGGTCGTTGCGAAAAACCTTGAAACTGTTGCCGTCGTACCGGTTGAGGCCGTCGAGGGTGGCAAACCACATGAACCCGTCGCGGGTTTGAATGATGGAATTTACAAATCCCTGTGAAAGTCCTTCATCGACCGTCAGGCGCGAAAATTGTTGTGCCCTTCCATTCGTTCGAATGAAAAGCAGACAAAACAGTACGGCGAAACAGGCGATCAGGTTTCTGCCAATGTTCGATGTGGCCGGCGGGGGAGACATGGTTGTTTTGAAGCCTGTCAATTACCCGGAAAAATACGCTGTACACATGAAAATTCTAATTTTGAAAGCCGATTATAGATGTATTTAGACAGTTATGCGCTGCTTCGGAAAACGAGGCAGCGCATAGTATTGTGCTTACATACCCGGCAATTTGTATGTTGCTATTTGATCGGGGTTATTCTTTTAACAAATGGAGCAAGACGCCGTTTGTCCAGCCAAATCCGTCCTGCACAGGGTATTCGCCGCCGCCGGCGTCGAGGCTCATATCCTCCACATTGTATTTTTCCAGCATTTTTCCGGTGCCTTTATACACTTTGGCACAGAGGGCGACCCAGCGGTTTTTGGCTTCGTCCGCGAGGGTATTGAAGCCATAATTGCGCAGGCCGGCAATGCCGATCCATTGCAGGGGCGCCCAGCCGTTGGGGGCGTCCCATTGTTGGCCGGTGCGGGTAAGTGTTGTGACCAGGCCGCCGGGTTTGAGGAATTTGGTTTCCAGGGTACGGGAACAGGCCTTGGCTTGTTCGGGTGTGGCGATTTTGGAAAAGAGCGGATACATGCCGGCCATGCTCAGGACGCCTGTGCGGCGTTTTTGGGCCCAGTTGTAATCTTCAAACCAGCCGGACTGGGGGTTGTAGCAGATTTTTCGGATCGCCTGGGCGCGTTGTTCGGCTTTTTGGGCATAAAATCGGCTTTTGACCGGGTCTCCGCGGCGTTGCCAGGCAGTTTCCAGGTTCTTTTCCAGGTCGTACAACAGACAATTGAGGTCAACGGCCACGATATCGGTTGTATTGATGTTCACGAGTGTTTTGCCAACGTTCCATCGGCTGCTGAAATCCCAGCCGGATTCGGCGCTGGCTTTCAGGTGTCGGTACACCTCCTCTGCGGGTCTTTTGGCGGCCTCTTTTGCGGTCATGACATCTTCGCGGTAGGATTCGGGGCGAGGTACGGCGCGGTCATCCCAATAGCGGTTCAGTACGATACCCGAGTCCAGTTTTACCACACGTCGATAGGCTGGCCGGGCGTCGGTCAGCGAATCAGTGCCGTCCATCCAGAACGCGTATTCTTTCTCCATTTGGGGCAAAAAGCGGGAAAGCGCGTCCTCATTGTCGCCGTTTTTGGTCTCGTCGAGCAACCTGACCATGAGGCTGAAAAAAGGCGGTTGGCTCCGGTCGAGGTAATAGCTGCGGTTGCCGTTGGGAATATGGCCGTAGGTATCGATCAGGTAGGCGAAATTTTGAACCATGTCATTGATCAGGTCGCGTCTGCCGGCTGATTGCAGACCCAGCATGGTAAAATAGCTGTCCCAGTAGTACACCTCCCCGAAACGTCCGCCGGGTACCACATAAGGGTTGGGCAAGGGCAGCAGGGAAGAGCCGCGGGGCACATTTTTGTCGGCTGGCCGCGTCAGGACGGGCCAGAGTTCGTTGATGTGATCGGCCAGTGCCTGGTCGGGATTGCTGTGGTAGCCCGAATTGGGTGCGACCGGTTCGTCAAAATGAGCCAGAACGAAGGCTTTGAGATCGAATCCCGGCGCGTCCTTGGCGGCTGCATATGTTTTCAGGATGTCTTCAGGAGCCATTTTGGGCGTACAGTCGGCGAAGGTTTTGCCGTCGGGAAAAATACGCGCCATCTGTACTGCCACGAACAGCTCGCCGTATTGCAGGTCGGGAGAAAGCGCTTGGGGTGGCGTCATGACAGGATCGACGACGGGGGCAGCGGGCGGGGCAGGATTTTGCCGGCAAGCAATGAAGGCAAATAAAAAAAGGAAACCAGCAAGGGCGTTTTTTGCAGACATGGCAGAAGGAAGATTGGTGACACGACACTGCAAAGGAACTGCTATGCACCCTTTCGCAAAGAGCGGACAAAAAAATTTTATCTGTACCGGCTGAAAAAAAATATTTTCGCCCGGCGAAAATTCGTTTTACCACCCCCAGCCTGTTCTTTCCTCCCGTAATAGCCAGCAATATCTGCGTGCCCAGCTCCCTGCCACGCAACCCGATTACATCCGGTCTCGTTACTGAATAACTGAGTTTTTAGCTTCTTTTAATTAATAAACCAAACTCTAGCTTCAACATGCGAAATTTACTACTTTCGGTAGGGGCTTTCCTGCTCCTGCTGGGTAATCTGAACGCGCAAAGCCACCGTCAGTGCGGCTCCATGGAAGTGCTTGCCCGCCAAATTGCAGAAGATCCTCAAATGCAGCAACGCATGCAGGAAATTGAAGATCACACTGCTCAATTTATTTCCTCCGGCGGCGCACATGAACGTGCTGTTGTCACCATTCCGGTTGTCGTACACGTTGTTTACAACACCTCTACGCAGAATATCAGCGACGCCCAGATCCAAAGCCAGATCGATGTGCTGAACGCCGATTTCCGCAAACTGAACTCCGACGTGGGCAACGTTCCCTCGGCATGGACTTCACTGGTGGCCGACTTCGAACTCAACTTCTGCATGGCCACACGCGACCCCAACGGCAATGCCACCACGGGTATCGAACGCCGCCAGACTACGGTTGCTTCCTTCACCACCGACGATAAAGTCAAATTCTACAGCCAGGGCGGTCTCGACGCATGGGATGCCAGCAAATACCTCAACCTCTGGGTGTGCAACCTGGGCGGCGGCCTGTTGGGCTATGCCCAGTTCCCCGGCGGCCCGGCCAACACCGACGGCGTGGTGTGCACCTATACGGCTTTCGGCACCATCGGCACCGCAACGGCGCCCTTCAACAAAGGCCGTACCGCCACGCACGAAATCGGCCACTGGGTCAACCTCTACCACATCTGGGGCGACGACGGCACCTCCTGCTCCGGCTCCGACCAGGTTAGCGATACGCCCAACCAGGCCGATGAAAACTACGGCTGCCCGACCTTCCCGCAAGTCAGCTGCTCCAATGGCCCGAACGGCGATATGTTCATGAACTACATGGACTACACCGACGACGCCTGCATGTACATGTTCACCAACGGCCAAAAAGCCCGCGGCCAGGCCGTATTTGCAGCCGGCGGCGCACGCAACAGCATCACTACCAGCAATGGCTGCCAACCCCCGGGCGGCGGCTCCTGCGGCACGCCCACCGGCCTCAACGCCACCAATATCACCCAAACCAGCGCTACGCTGGGCTGGGCCTCCGTCAGCGGCGCAACCAGCTACAACCTCCAGTGGAAAATCTCCACGGGCAGCACCTGGACGACCGTATCCGGCCTGACCACAACTTCCTATAACCTGAGCGGCCTCACCGCAGGCACCACCTACAACTATCAGGTTCAGGCTGTTTGCAACGGCACTTCCGGCAACTACTCCACCGCGGCATCGTTTACCACCACCAGCGGCGGCGGCAGCTGCACCGATCAGTACGAACCCAACAATACCCTGGCTACGGCCAAAACCATCCCCACGGGTACGGCCTTTACCGCTCAAATCTCCACGTCGACCGACAAGGACTACTACAAGTTCCAGAACACGGCTACGCTGCGCAAGGTGAAAGTTGATATGACCACCCTGCCGGCCGACTACGACCTGATCCTCTACCGCAACGGCACGCAGGTGGCTATTTCGCAAAATGCCGGCACCGCCAACGAAACGGTAAAATACAACAGCACGACCAGCACCGTCTATACCTACACGGCTTATGTGTACGGCTACAACGGCGCCTGGAGCAACACCCAGTGCTACACGCTCAAAGCCAGCCTCAGCGCAACCAACTGGCGTGAAGACGGTACCACCGACGGTCCGTTCGAAGAAATTGAAATCAATGCCCAGTTTGTGGATGCCGGCTTCGGCCTCTATCCCAACCCGGCTTCCGACAACGTCACGGTTGAAGTACCGGTCTTCGAAGAAGAATCCAACGTCACGGTTTCGATGTTCGATGCTTCCGGCCGCCTCACCATGCAACAACAACGCACGGTCGGCAAGGAAGACAACCGTTTCATCTTCGAACTCCAGGATATTCCCGCAGGCGTGTACTTCGTACAAGTACGCAGCGGCGAACAAAGCAACACGCGCAAACTCGTCGTGAAAGAATAATTCCGACGCGCACTGTTTAAAAACAAAAACGCTCCGGGCATCCCGGAGCGTTTTTGTTTTTAAACGGCGCAGGGATTCATCAAACCTTGGCCAGCAGGGCGCCGGCCCGGGCCAGCACATCCTCTGTTTTGGCAAAACAGAAGCGGATCACCTTGTCGTCGCGGCCGTCGGAGTAAAAAGACGACACAGGAATGGCGGCCACGCCGTGCTCGATGGTCAGGCGTTTGCAAAAGTCCAGGTCCGGCTCGTCACTGATGGCCGAATAGTCGCAAATCTGGAAATAGGTGCCTTCACAAGGCAGGGGTTTGAACCGTGTGCCCTTCAATTGTTCGAGGAAAAAATCCCGTTTTTGCTGATAAAAAGCCGGCAGCCCCCAATACTGGTCGGCCTGCACCAAAAAGTCGGCAAAAGCCGCCTGCACGGGGTGATTGGCTGAAAAAACATTGAACTGGTGCACCTTGCGAAACTCCGTCGTCAAGGCCGGTGGAGCAATGCAATAGCCTGTTTTCCAGCCGGTATTGTGGTAGGTTTTGCCAAAAGAATAGATGGCCAGCGAGCGTTCGCGCAATTCGGGATGCGTAAGCACGGTAGCATGAGGGCGGCCGTCGAACATCAGGTGTTCGTACACTTCGTCGCTCATCACCAGCACATCGGTGCCGCGCAACAGCGCGGCCAGGGCATCGAGATCGGCGCGGGTGAGCGTTTTCCCGGTCGGGTTATTGGGCGTATTGATGCAAACCAGCCGGGTACGCGGGCTGATAAGCCGGCCGATAGCGGCCCAGTCGACGCTGTAATCAGGGGCCCGCAGACTGTGGACAACGGGTACGCCGCCCATGGTCTCTACGGAAGGGCGATACGAATCGTAACAGGGTTCGATGAGAATGACCTCGTCGCCAGGCCCGATAAAAGCCCCGATAACGCAGAAAATGGCCTGGGTGCCGCCGGCAGTAACGGTAATTTCAGTATCGGGGTCCACACTTGCTCCGTACACCCGGGCAATTTTTTCGGCAATTCGCTGCCTCAGCAGCGGCAGGCCGGGCATGGGCGAATACTGGTTGTCGCCGCGTTGCATGTGCTCGAACACGAGGCGCTGCAAGGCTTCGGCCGGGTCGAAATTGGGGAAACCCTGCGAGAGATTGATGGCGCCGTGTTGCTGCGCCAGGGCCGACATGACGGTAAAAATGGTTGTGCCGACGTGCGGAAGCTTGGACGGGATTTGCATGGTTAAGGCTTTGAATTCTTCGCCACGAATGTACGCCGTGCCGAGGGAGATGAAATATTTACCGCCAACTTGTATCGCAGCATTTACCTTTATCAGCCATAACCAACCGCTGCTATTCATGAAAAATACTATTCTGCTGCTTTTCCTCCTGCCTACGGCCGTTTTTTCACAGACCATCAATATTGCCCGACAGGGCTTTTCCATACAACTGACCAAAGGCTGGGAACAAACGGAAGTGCTGGAAAACAACCGGCCCATCTCCGTCCTGGAAGCCAAACGTTCGGAAGACAGAGGCGACTTTCTGACCGTGCTGGTTCAGCCCACCAAAGACCCCGCACCGGCCAAAACCGGGCTCAAAACCTGGGGCGATGAAATGGCCGAAGCACTCGGCATGGATAAGTACAAATGCCAGCTGAAAAACATGAACGGCGCCAGTTGGTACGTTTTCGAAGGCAAAATGTCGGACGAATCGCTGGTCGTTATTTACCACACCGTGCAGCATTTCCAGGGTTACGGATTTACGTTCGTGTCCGTCAACAAATACAAGGGGCTGGCCAAAGACGCAAAGGCCATGATGGGAACCGTAAAATTTGCCCGCCCCGGGAGCTTTGACGAGATCGGCCGCGCCTTTCAACAATTTCACAAAGACGGCAGAACCGAGCTGAAAGCGCCGGACGGGTACCGTTTCGACACCCAAATACCAGAGAAAGAAACACCCGCCTACGTGGCCTCCACTTACAGGAGTTTGTTCAGAAACAAATCGACCGATGCCGTCCTGGTGACCGACAATTATTTCCTCCTGCCTTTTGCAATCAATGTGGTGACCGACAACCCCGCGATGGACACCCTCGGCATGGGCCTGGCGAGCCGCGTAGCCGCCCGGCAATTCGAGCAGGCCAAAATCCCGTACGAAGAAATCAGCATTGGCCCCTGGCCCAAAGCCCCCGGGCAGGTTTATCTGTTCAGTTTCAGGCTCAACAAGCCCGAAGGCCCGACGATTCACTACATCTATTACCTCAATCGCGGCGAACGGCTCGACATTCTGAAAGTGCAAATGCCCAACGGCATGGAACAAGAGTTCCTGCCCGCTATCGAACGCTGGGTAATGGCAAACGTGGAATAGCGGCTTCTGTGTAACTTCCATCGAAAAAAAGCCGTCATGTATCGAAGACTTTGGGCTTCCTGACCGAAGTCCGCAACTTTTGAAAACTTGAAAAAATGACGGCTATGACAAACAAACTGCTCCAGATGCTCCTCGGCATCTGCTTTTCCTCTTTGGCATACGGCCAGCAAGGCCTCATCGGCGAATACTACGACGGCGACCGCTTCGATAAAAAAATCTTTACCCGAACCGATCCGCAGATCAACTTCGTCTGGGATAATGTGGCGCCCGCGGCTGGTATGCGCCCCGACAAATTTTCCGTCCGCTGGACCGGCCGCCTCAAAGCCCCCAAAACGGGCGAGTACCTTTTTAGGGCCAAAGTGGACGACGGCATCCGCGTCCGGATCGGCAACCGGCTTGTGATCGACGCCTGGTACCTGAACGATTCCAAGCCTTTTTCCGGCAAAATCTGGCTCGAAGCGGGACAGCTGTACGACCTTCAGGTGGAGTATTACAACGGGATGTTCGAAGGCGAAATCCAGTTGTTCTGGCAGTTGCCGGGCGACGAACCCGTCTTCGGCGGCACCTTCGGCTACAACGACCACCTGATCGAAGGCCGCTATTATTTTCAACCGGAAAGGCCGGCTGCTCAGGCGCCCGTACAGGCGCCGACACCTGCCCCAGTTGCCACAAAACCAGCCACCCGACCTGCCACCCGGCCGGCCGCGCAACAAACCGCAAAACCCCAACCCCAACCCCAACCCAGGCCAGCCGCCGGGGCTCCTGCTTCGACAACCCGGCCTGCGCCGGTCAGCGCCGATACCCTCGAAAAATACCTGCCTAAAAACATCCATTTTGTCAAAAGCAAGGCTGAAATGTTGCCCGAATCCACGCTGGAACTCGACCGGCTGGCAGGTTTTCTTTTGCGCCACCCGCAACTGCGACTTAGTATTGCCGGACATACCGACAAAGTCGGCGATTCGGCCAAAAATCAGGAGCTGTCAGAGCTTCGCGCCCGCGCCGTGGCCAGCTACCTCGTCAAAAAAGGAGTGGCCGCCGAGCGGATTGATGCGGTGGGCTATGGCGACTCGCGCCCTCTGGTGAAAGACGGCAACGACGTCCGAAACCGGCGGGTGGAGTTTGTGATCCACTGAGCGGTTTTTCCCTGTCCTGATTGCTCCCTGCGGCCTCTGAATGCCTGCTTTCAGTCGTCCGTACCCGCACACATTTGTCCGAAATCGGACACTTTTATCAGCCCTTGTTTTTTATAAAAAATTGAAAATCAAATAAATAAAAAACCGGCACAAACTCTGATAGGTTGAAGGACCGGCTGAATGGCCGGCACTGCCTATGCTTCGCAATTACCTGACCATCGCCCTGCGCCAGTTGTGGAAAAACAAATTTTTCACCGGCGTGAACATGTTCGGCCTCTCTGTCGGCCTGGCTTGCTGCCTGCTCATTTCACTTTACATTTACGAAGAAACCCATTTCGACCGGCACCATGCGCGCGCTGGCGACCTGTGCCGGGTGGGCACTACCTTTATTCGGGAGCAGGACAAAGCCGAGGACCCCGACAGCCGCACCCTCAACACCCCTTGCCCGCTTGCAGGGGTGATGAAGGAGGAATTTCCGGAAATTGAAAAAACAGCCCGCCTGCAAGCGGTTTTTGACCGGGAAAAAAGCTTGCTCCGCACGGTCGACAACGGCCAGGTGCTCAAAGCTGTCAACGAGCCCGGCGGCTATTTCGCCGATTCAACGTTTTTCGAATTGTTTGCCTACGACTTTATCGAAGGCGACCCGGCCAGGGCCTTGAACGAACCCAATACGGTGGTGATAACCGAGGATATCGCCCGCAAACTGTTTGGCAACCAGCCGGCCTATGGCAAAGTGGTGCGCATCAGCAACAACTGGTTCGAGGAGGGCGATCTCGATTTCAGGGTGACCGGCGTTTTTCGCCAGCCGGAATCGCCCACACAGATCAAAGGGCGGTTTTTCATGTCGATGTATTCCGGCGGGATGGGCGAATTTGTAAAGCATACCACCAATCTTGCCTCGAACAACATGTTCGATACCTACCTCCTGCTGCGCCCGGGCGCGAATATCGAGGCACTTAATGCCAAAATGCCTGCCTTTGTGGAAAAACGCATGTCGGCCGACCTCAAAGCCCGGGGTTTTGGGAAGAAACAATTCCTGATCTCGGTCAGCGATGTTCACCTTTCGGGCATTGGCAAAAGCGGCGGCAGCATCACTTATCTGTACATACTCGGCTCCATTGCCGCCTTCACGTTGCTGATCGCCTGCGTCAATTTTATGAATTTGTCAACTGCCCGCTCCTCCCGCAGGGCCAACGAAGTAGGGGTGCGAAAAGCAGTGGGCGCGACCCGTTTCAACCTGGTCGGGCAATTTCTCGGCGAATCCATGCTGATTGCCTTCGTTTCGTTTGTCATTGCCCTCGGATTGACTGCGCTGGCCCTGCCGTTTTTCAACGTACTGGCCGAACGCCAGCTCAGCCTTTCGTGGCAAAAATCGTCGGGCATTCTCGGCGGTTTTATGGGGCTTACCCTGCTGACCGGCTTGCTGGCGGGGCTGTACCCGGCTTTTTACCTTTCGTCGTTCCGGCCAGTGGCGGTGCTGAAGGGAAAAACGGGCAACCGCTTTTCGGCGGCCGTGCTGCGCAAGGGGCTGGTTGTTTTCCAGTTCGTCATTTCTGCCGGCCTGATTCTGGCCTCGGTGGTCATCGACCGGCAAATGCATTACATGCAGTCTAAAAACCTGGGTTTTTACAAAGAGCAACAGATCGTATTGCCCCTGTTGAGCCAGGCTGCCCAAACCGCGTATGAACCGCTGAAAGCGGAATTGCTTCGCGACACCCGTGTCGCTGGCGCCGGCGCTTCCCAGTTTTATCCCGGCATGATGAACGCTTCGGATATGTCGCTCTTCCGGGAAGACCAGACGGTCGATCAGATTGTCGTCACGCGCATGAACTGGGTGGACAACGACTACCTGCCCGTGCTGGGCATAGAGCCGGTGGCCGGCCGCCTGTTTTCGGCGTCTTTTCCTTCCGATACGCTCGACAAACTGATTCTCAACGAAACTGCGGTCAAAAAACTGGGCTACCCCTCGCCCGAAGCGGCCATCGGGCAAATCGTCCGGTTCAGCTGGCCCACGCGGGAATACCGCTTCGAGGTGATCGGCGTGGTGCGCGATTTTCACTTCGAGGATTTGCACCGGCCCATCGAGCCGTACGGTTTCCTGCTCAACAACGTGCCGCAGTACAACTACCTCATTGCCCGCGCCAATACTAGCGACTTGCAGGGGTTGCTCGCCGATTTGTCGCTGGTCTGGCAAAAGCTCGTGCCGGGAGAGCCTTTCGAATACAGTTTCCTCGACCAGGATTTTGAAAAAAATTACAAGGATGACCGCCAGATGGCGGCCCTTGTGGGCAGTTTTACCGGCATCGCCATCTTGATCTCCTGCCTGGGGCTGTTTGGCCTTGCGGCTTTCGCTGCCGAGCGCCGAACCAAGGAAATCGGTATCCGCAAAGTGCTCGGCGCATCGGTGGCGGGCATTACGGGAATGCTGGCCGGCGACTTTTTGCGCCTGGTGTTTATCGCTATCGTGATTGCTACCCCTGTGGGGTGGTGGGTCATGGAGCGCTGGTTGCAGGACTTTGCCTACCGCATTCATTTACAATGGTGGATGGTGGCTTTTTCGGGAGCGGCGGCAATTGTCATCGCATTCCTGACGGTGAGTGTGCAAAGTTTGAAAGCAGCCCTGACCAACCCTGTAAACAGCCTGAAAAGCGAGTGAACCAATCTTTGATTCTTCACCAAACCGAAACCTGATGTTCCGCCATTTTTTCAAACTAGCCAGTCGCTCTTTGCTGAAAAGCCCCCTGTTTACAGGCCTTAATGTGCTTGGGCTCGCCCTCGGGCTGGGTGTCTCGACCCTGCTGCTGCTTCATGTTCGGCAGGAATTGTCGTTCGACCGCTACCACCGGCAAATGCGGCTAATTTACCGGGTTGTGCTCGACGTACCCAATCCGGAAGGCCCCGTGGAACGGCTCGCTACGGCGCCAAACGCGCTCGGGCCCGCCATGAAAGCGCAAATACCGGCCGTTGGCAAAACGGCGCGGATTCTCCAGCATGAATTCGGCAAGCCGGCTTTCGTCGTGGCGGGCGACAAAAAACTGGTCGAACCAAAACTGATCTGGGCCGACCCCGAACTGGTCGATATTTTCGATCTGCCGGTGTTGGCAGGCGACCTGAAAGCGACGCTCGCCCGGCCCAATACGGTGGCGTTGAGCCGTTCGGCTGCACTCAAATATTTCGGAACCGCGGCGCCCATCGGCCAAACCCTGCAAATCGACCGTATGAAATCTGTCGAGATCGGGGCTGTTTTTGAAGATTTCCCGGCCCATTCCTCCCTCGACGCCGATATGATCGGCTCTTTTTGTACCATTCGATGGGCCAACCAGCGGCAGACCTGGGACAACGCCAGTTTCGAAACCTGGGTGCTGCTGGGCGACGGGGCCGAGCGCCCGGCCGTTGAGCGGCAAATGGCCGCTTTGCTTGACCAAAACGTAACCAAAGCCGATCAGTATTACAGCCTTTGGCTCCAGCCCCTGGCAGATGTTCACCTTTTTTCAACACAAATGCAAAGCAACGACACCCGTGCCGGCGACCCGCGCCAGGTGGGGCTGCTGGCCGCTCTGGCGCTGGCCGTATTGCTGATCGCCTGTTTCAATTACATGAACCTGGCGACGGCGCGTTCCCAGCTGCGGTTCCGGGAAGTCGGCATCCATAAAACGATGGGCGCCTCGCGCGGCCGGCTGGGCTTCCGCTTTTACGCCGAAACCGGGGTGCTGGTGGCGGTGTCGATGGTGCTTGCCCTGGGGGGCTTGTTTGTTGCCATTCCGCTATTCAATCAATTGGCTGACAGTCAGTTGCATTACGCCGACCTGCTGCTCCCCTCCAACCTGGCCATTCTGGCAGGCATCGGTCTGGCGATCACTTTGTGCGCAGGCGCCTACCCTGCTTTTGTGCTGAGTTCTTTTTTGCCCAAAAACCTCCTGCAAACCAGTTTTCGGAAAGATACGGGCGCAGGCTGGCTGCGCCGCGGGCTGGTGACCGCCCAGTTCACGGCTTCGGTGGCGCTGATCGTTTGCACGGTGGTGCTCTACCGGCAAATGCAGTTTATACAACAAAAAGACCTGGGTTTCAAGCCGCAACAGGTACTGGCCATCAACACGGCCGCGGCCGGCGAGTCGCCGCAACTCACAGCACTGGCGCAGGCGTGCCAGTCGCTGGGCGCTGTGGACGTCGTTTGCCCTGCACAGACCTACCCGGGCGGAGCGCCGAGCCAGCGCAGCCTCTACCGCACGGAACAAGACGCCGCAGGCCTCGATCTGGCGACCAACCATTGCGGGCCGGGCTTCGAAAAAGTGCTTGGACTGCGACTGCTGGCTGGCACGGGCCTGCCCGAAAAAGTGACTGGCGACACCACGACGCACGTCGTCCTCAACCGCAGGGCAGTAGAATACCTGGGCCTCTCGCCGGAGGCGGCAATCGGTAAAAAAATCTATTGCCAATTGGGTCCCAATGCTATTGTCACTGGTGTTGTCGACGATTTTCACGCCGAAAGCCTGCACAAACCTATCGGGGCTTACGCGTTTCACGACAGCGATTCCGAACCTATGCGCAACCTGCTGGTCAAAGTCAACGCTTCCGGCCTGCCCCGTACGATGCAGCAAATCGAAGCCGCGTTCCATTCGACCTTGCCGGAATCGCCTTTCGAAGTACATTTTCTAGACGATGTGCTCGACAAATTGTACCGCAAAGACCAGCGAACAGCCCGTGTCATGCTGGTTTTTTCCATGCTTTCGGTCTTCGTCTCCTGCCTGGGACTGTTTGGGCTGGCCGCTTTCGCCGCCGAACAACGCACCCGCGAGATCGGTATCCGCAGGGTGCTCGGCGCTTCGGCCGGCAGTATTACCCGGATGCTGGCTTCCGATTTTATGCCGCTGATCGCATTGGCCGTTGTACTCGCCGCGCCGCTGGCGGCCTGGCTGATGCAGCGCTGGCTGCAGGACTTTGCCTACCGGATCGAACTGCAGGCCTGGATGTTTGCCCTTGCCGGTTTGCTGGCCCTGGCAGTTGGTTTGCTGACGGTCGGTTTTCAGGGCCTTAAAGCCGCCCTTGCCGATCCTGTAAAATCTTTGAAGAGTGAATAAGTAGTTGTTATTCAAAAATTTATAAAAAATACCTCACGCCGGGGAAGAGCCGGCGCACTGAAACCAGGTTTTAAAAATAATACCCGATGCTTCGCAATTATTTCAAAATCGCCTTGCGCAACCTGCGCAAAAACCCGGTGTACACATTTATCAACATTACCGGGCTGGCCGTCGGGTTGGCGGCTGGCATGCTGATTCTGCTTTGGGTGATCGATGAGTTCCGCTATGACCGTTTTCATGAAAAACTGCCGCGGCTGTGCATCCTGCTGCAGGATCAGCACATGCAGGGGCGGACCTACACGTTTCAGGCCATGCCGGGGCCGCTGGCCGCAGCCCTGACGGCCGAAATGCCGGAGGTGAAAAACGTCGTACGGGCGACCTGGGAGGGGCAATATCTGTTTCAGGTCGGGGAAAAAGCGACTTATGAAAAAGGCATGTATGTCGAACCCTCGTTTTTTCAAATATTCAGTTTCCCGGCTGTAAAAGGCGACCCGCAGGCAGCCCTGCGCGATGCCGGCGCTTGTGTGATCACCGAACGGACGGCCAAAAAATTCTTTGGCGACGCCGATCCGATCGGGCAAATCATCCGGCAGAACAATGAGTACGACCTGAGGGTGGGCGCAGTGATCAAAGACGTGCCTGGCGCCAGTTCGATCCGTTTCGATGTCCTCCTGCCTTTCCACGTGTACGAGCAGGCCAATCAGGAAGTGATCAATGACTGGAACACCAATGCATTGCCGATGTGGATCGAAATGCAGCCGGGCGCCAGTCTGGAAAGCCTCAATGCCAAGCTGTACGATTACGTGCAGACGAAGACCGAGGGCGCCGCGGCGCACCTGCACGCCTATCCCTTGTCGAAATGGCGGCTTGAAAGCGAATTTAAAGACGGCAAGCCCAATGGAGGGCGCCTTGATCTGGTCTTGCTGTTTCTGGCCACGGGCATTTTTATCCTGCTGATTGCCTGCGTCAATTTTATGAACCTCTCCACTGCCCGTTCGGCCCGCCGCGCCCGCGAGGTAGGCGTGCGGAAAGTGATGGGCGCGCAGCGCCGGTTCATCATCGGGCAGTTTTTGAGCGAAGCGTTGCTGCTGACCTTCCTGGCCCTCGTATTTGCCTTGGCGCTGGTCGCCATCGCCTTGCCGGTGTTCAACCGTTTTGCTGAAAAAAACCTCGCCCTCGAATGGTCCGACTGGCAGTTGTGGGGCGGCCTTGGCGCTGCGGGCCTCCTGACCGGTTTGCTGGCCGGCAGCTACCCGGCTTTTTTCCTCAGCGGTTTTCAGCCCGTTAAAGTGCTGAAAGGCCTGGTCGTCACCGGAAAGAACGGCGCACGGCTGCGCAAAGGTCTGGTCGGTTTCCAGTTCGTTATTTCCATCTTCCTGATCATTGGCACCCTGGTGATCAACGGCCAGGTACGGCACGTGCAAAACCGCCCGCTGGGCTACGCCGTGGACAACCTCATCGACATCCCGGCGCGTGGCGACATGGGCAATAGTTTTCCGGCTTTTAAAGACGAGGTGCTGCGCATCCCGGCAGTCAAAAGTGTCTCCAACGGCCGCGACAACCTCATCAGCTACGGCAGCAACAGTTCGGGCTTTTCGTGGCCGGGCCGTACCGACGATCAGGACTTTCTGGTGACCCTGGCCTGGGTGGGTCCCGACTTTGTGTCCACGGCCGGGCTACGGATCAAGGAAGGCCGCGATCTGTACCCCGAATTCGGCGGCGACACCATGAGCGTGTTGCTCAACGAGGCTGCAGTACGCCGCATGGGCTTGCAAAATCCGGTAGGCGCCGTTCTGATGTATGACAGGCTCCGCACGGTAGTCGGCGTCGTGGAAGACTTTGTGTACAACAATCCTTTTGGCAAGCCGGAGCCCATGGCGATCATGCTCGACCGTGGGGCGATGAGCCATTTTTACCTGCGTTTCGACAACAACGCCGACTGGCAAGCCAATCTCGCCCGAATCGAATCGATTTACAAAAAGTATTTCCCGGCCTATCCTTTCGAATTCAGGTTTACCCGCGACGAGTTTCAGCAGCAATATCAGCGCCTCTCGCAGGTAGGGATGCTGGCCAATGTTTTCGGCGCGCTGGCCATTTTCATCTCCTGCCTGGGCCTGTTCGGCCTGTCGGCCTACACGGCGGAACAAAGGCGGAAAGAGGTCGGCATCCGGAAGGTGCTGGGCGCGACGCTGGGCAATATCTGGCTGGCCCTCTCGAAAGATTTTTTGAAGCCGGTCGTGGTGGCGTTTGCCTTAGCTGCGCCGCTTGGCGCCTGGGCAATGTCCAAATTCCTGCTCCGTTTCGACTACCGCATCGAGCTGGGCTGGATGTTGTTTGCCGCCGCGGGCGCCCTTGCCCTGCTGATTGCCGTCATAACGGTGAGCGTGCAGGGGCTTCGCGCCGCGTTGGCCGAGCCCGTCAGGTCGTTGCAGAATGAATAATGCAGGATCGGGCACGGCTGCCCATCAGTCGTTTTCGCTGCGCAGTTTTTCCGGCATTTCCACCGGTTTGAGTTCGGCGAGGTTGAGCAATTCCGTTTTGCCTTCCTTTTTCAGCAATTCCACGAGGCGGTTGCAGTTTTCCCAAAAGACTTCCGCCTCGTCGGCATTGAGTTTTTTCCTGGGTTTGTAGGCAATAAAATAGTAGTTGTTGCCCTCCAGGTGCGACGGCGGCCGTTCGGTGAGAAAGTCGCGAACCGAACTGGAGAACTTGTCGCGAATCAGGTCGGCCAGTTCGCCTTTGAGCCGGAAACTGTCTGAAAATTCGGGGTGTTCTTCAAAATTAATGTCGGTGCTCATGCCAAGGCGGTCCATCACCTTGTGGTACCAGGTTTCAGGTTCCAGTTTGAAATTGGGCAGAAACCAGTTTTTGTCGTTGGCAAAAAAGACGGTCTGCACGATGCGGCGGCGGTTGTTGTTCGAGGAAACGTAGTAGATGTAGTCGAAAAGATACACGTCGGTTTCGCCCACGCGCCCCGACATGACGTTGGCGATCTGGCCGCTGTGAAACCAGCGTCGCCGGCGAAAGAACAGGTCGAAGTTTTTCAACTGCTGGAGCAGCCCGAAATCGTCTTTTTCCCGAAACTGCAAACCCAGCCGTTGGGCCAGATCGGACAATTGCAGGCGGCGGCGGCGATCCATTTCGCGGCGGCGGTAGCGGACGCCGGCGGCGAATGCGCCGGCAGTGAGGGCAAAAAACAGGGGAATCAGAAAAGGGGCGATAACGAGGAGCATAGCAGCAGGGTTTGACTTGGTGCTACAATTTTCGCTGCTCTCGCTGTTTTTTCCAAAAAAAAGAGACCTGTGCCGACAAAATATCGGCCAGGTCTCGCGGTTTGCAGATTGAAGCGCAATTAGCTTTTGGCGCTGGCGGGCGGAATCGGGGCCGGCACGACGTTTTTGACTGGCGGAAGCGATTTGAGGAAAGCGAAAATGGCTTTCAGTTCGTCGTCGCTCATGCGGGCGTAGTTGGGCCAGGGCATGGGCGGCAGCAGGGTGCGCGAGTTGTCGAGGCCTTTGAGTTTGCCCTTGCGGATGGCGTTGATGAACTGCTCTTCCGTCCAGGAGCCGATGCCGCTTTCGTCGGGCGTCAGGTTGGCCGAGAAGGAAGTGCCCCAGGCGCCTTGCCAGGCGCTCAGGTGTTCGTTGGTGACGGTCCAGCCGATCGATTGCGGGGTTTTGCGCTCGAAAGAGGGCACGGTGCCGTCGGCCGGATGGCCAGAGAGCCGGCGCGACATGTCGGGCGCCGGCCCCTGGGCGGTCATGGTTTTGGGCGAATGGCAGTCGTCGCAACCCGTAATCGTCACCAGGTGTTCGCCCCATTCAGCCTGGGTGGCGAAGCCGCCGTATTGTTTGGCCGAAGGCTGGCTGGCTGGAGCGGTGGGAGATTGCGAAACAGCCGTTTCACAGGCGGTTGCCACAAAGATGGCCAGGCCTGCCAGTGCGGCAGACATTGTCAGGAGAGCTTTCATTTTCAATAGCTTGTTTAATATTGTAAAAATTGAACCTTCCGGTTGCGCCTGCGGCCCGAAGCCGAAGCCGAAGCCGATTGGCGGATTGGACAGGTTTGGGGCCGTCGGGGGTTACAGCCTGCGGGTAAAAATTCACTGGTTTCCTGTGCTGCTGCAAAGATGGCCCCCTGGCTGGCACTCAACAAATCGCATGAAAAGGTGAGCAGGGTCAGCTGGACAATTTTGGAGACCACATGAACATGTGATCGGCATCTGTCGCAATTTTTTTTGCATCTTGCAGGCCTTATTTCTCCCTGTACGTGTTTCGAAAAGTGCCTGACCTGGTGTTGCGGCTTGCGCTGCTTTTTATTTGCTCCGGCTGGTGGCTGAATGCCGCCGCGCAGCTGCCAGGGATTACTTTTTCCCATTATGGTTCGGATGACGGCCTGCCCAACGACAACATCAGCGCCCTGGCTTTTGACCGGGAGGGCTTTTTGTGGATCGGCACCACCGACGGCCTGGCCCGCTTCGACGGCCGGCGTTTCGACAGTTTCCGCCATGTCGAGAATGACCCCTTAACGATCCCGTACAATGTCATTTACGGAATACAAACCGACCCGATGGGGCGTCTGTGGGTGTCGACAGAACAGGGTCTGTGCTGGTACGACGCGCAAAACGGGGTGTTTCATCCGGTATTTATTCACCGCCTCGACGCCGAAAAAGAACCTTATATCGGGTGGCTGTCGAGCCTGCTCGTCGGCAGCGACGGCTACGGATGGATCGGCGCCGGCAACTTTTTGATACGCCTGGACTTGTCCACCTTCGAGATGGTTTATTATCCATATCCCGACAATCTGGGCGGCATCAGCACCCCGTTTGAAGACAGCAAACACCGGATGTGGCTCAATATGGCGGGCCGCACCTACCGGTTTTTTCGCGAAACCGGCACTTTTAAATACTACCAGGGACACACCGACGGCCACCCTTCTACCGGCGGGATCAATGAAGATGCGCAGGGCAATGTTTGGGCGGGCAGCTGGGGCAACGGCTTTTACCGGTACAATGAAACGCTCGACCGCTTCGAAGACTATCCCGATAAAAATGCCATCACAACAGCCTTCCTGTTCGACAAACTGCCTGGCTATGGCCCTTCGATTTGGGTAGGCGGTGGTATTTACGGCGTTTACATCCTCACGCTCAGCGACACGATTGCGCACGAATTCCCCACCCAGTCGCTGGAGCCTTATTCGCACAACGGCACCAGGGTAATGGCAATGCTCAGGGATTCGGCTACCGGGATCGTCTGGCTGGGCACAGAAGGCGGTTTGGAAAAATACGACCCGCGCGACCTGAAATGCAGCCGCAACTACCTGCCCGAGGAGGAAAGCAAAGGACAGTTCGTGGCGTTTTCCCGGATTGTGCAGGACCCTTCCGACTCCGATCACTACTGGATTGCGGTATGGGGAGCGGGTTTGTTCGAATGGCGGCGGAAAGAAAACCGGTACAAACACCACAGCGTGGCCACCGGCCTGCACGACAACGAGCCCTTCGATATGCTCGTCAGCAAACGCCGCACCTTGTGGCTCGCCCAGGTCAACGGCGTGCAGGAAGTGGACATCCGAACCGGCCGGTCACTCCGCGTGCTGGGGCCGCGCTTCCTGAAAACGCCGCGCATCTTTCACAAAGTGCTGAGCATCGAGGAAGGCAGCGACGGAAGCATCTGGATCGGCTCCAACTTCGAAGGCCTTTTCCGGCTCGACCCTGCCAGCGGCGAAGTCAAAAAAGTAGAACTGCCCGGTATCACGGACCGCGCAAAATCGCAGCGGATCAATGCCCTGCTCAAAGACGGCCGGCGCAATATTTACATCGGTTCGGAAGACGGAATTTACCGCTGCCGCGACAACGAAACCCGCGCCGAACTGCTCTGGCGAAAATCCGACTGGCAACTCGGCTGCGGCGATATGACATTCGACAGCCTGGGCCGCCTGTGGGTCGCCAGCCGCGACGGCGCGCTTTGTTTCAATGAAAACGGCCAAATGGTCGATAGCCTCAACCCGCGCAACGGCCTGCCCAACCGGCTCGTGTACTACCTGACGACCGACAGGGAGGGCCAACTGTGGGTGGGCACAGGCAACGGCCTGTTTCGTTACGACCCCCAAAAAAGGGTGATTACCAACAAGTTTACCAAAAAAGACGGATTGTTCAGCAACTCGATTGAAAACATGCTCATGACCCTCCCGGGCGGCGAGGTCTGTGTCGGGCACATGTACAGTTTCAACATTTTCAACCCGGAATACCTGCCCGAAAACACCGTGGCGCCCAAAGTCGTGCTTGCCGGCCTGAAAGTGGTCAATCAGCCCCGCTTGCTCGGGCCCGGGCAGGTGCTGATCCTGAATCCGGGGGAAAATGTGGTCAGTTTCGATTTTTCGGTGCTCAATTTCACACAACCTGAAAAAACCACGCTCTCCTACCGGCTGATTGGTTTTACGGAAAGCTGGGCCCCAACGCTGCCGGGCATCCCGATCACCTACACCAACCTCGACGGCGGCGATTACGTCCTGCAGGTCAAGGCTACCAATGGCGACGGCGTGGAAAGTGCCTGGCCCTACGAGCTGCGCATCAAGGTGATTCCGCCCTACTACAAAACCAACTGGTTCCGTATGCTGGTATCGCTGGTGATCGTCGGCCTGGTGTCTTTGGCCTTCTGGTACCGCGAGCAACAGCAACGCCGGCTCGATGCCATCCGACGCCGTATCGCTCGCGATCTGCACGACGATATGGGCAGCAGCCTGAGCAGCATCCGCTTTTTCAGCGAAGTGGCGCAAAGCCGCCTCGACCCCGAAGCGCATGCCGAAACCCGTTCGCTGCTTCGCCGAATTGCCGACAGCGCCGGCTCCCTTTCCGATGCCATCCGGGAAATCGTTTGGGCCATCGGCGGCAAAAATGACCAGGTGGAAGACCTCGTGACGCGGATGCGGGAGTTCGGCCTGCGCATTTGTGAAGCCAAAAACATTGAATTTAAAACCGACCTGCCGGCCGAGCTGCCGCAGCGCTCCCTGCGCCCCGACCAGCTGCGCAACCTCTACCTGATCTTCAAGGAGGCCGTCAACAATGCCGCCAAATACGCCGATTGCTCCGAAATATTGCTGCGGCTCCGCATCCGGCGCGGCTACCTCACGCTGGATATTGCCGACAACGGCAAGGGCTTCGACCTGGCTGCGCCAACTTCCGACGGCGGTGGCAACGGCTTGCCCAATTTGCGGCAACGGGCTGCCGAAATCGGCGGTAAACTCAGTATTGAAACGGCGCCCGGGCAGGGCACGAGAATCGTGCTGACGGCGCCCTTGCAGTAGTTTTTTACAACCCGATTTTAGAAAGCAGCCACTCTCGTTCGGCCACGAGCGGCGTTTCGCGCACTTTTTGGGCGAGTTTGCCGCGCCCTTCGCGGTCGTTGTCGGGCAGGCGCAACAGGCGGGCCGTGTAACGGGCGAGGTTGCGGTACATTTCGCGGTGGTAGCCCAGTTCGCCGTGGCGCCGGAGCCAGGTCATGAGGTTGTCGAGCAGCGATTCGAGCGCGTCGAAGGCTTCCTGTTCGAAAAAAATCTTGAGCAGCATTTTCCGGCTTTCGAGGTTGTACATCGGGTCGGGGAAACTGACGTCGCGCAGCAGTTCGAGGGCGCCGTCGTAGTCGCCGCGCCGGAAGCGGTAGATGGCCAGGTTGTAGCGGTAGAGGTTGTCGCGTTCGTCGGGCGGCAGCTGGGAGCGATAATCTTCGAGAAAAGCGGCGGCCTGCTCCCATTCGCCGATGGCGACAAAGGTCATGAGTACGTTGTTGTAGGTAAATCTGGACAGGATGCCCCGTTCGTCCTGCAACAGTTTTTGTTCGAGGCCCAGCAGGTAAAACCCCAGCACGCTTCTTACGGCCTCCCTGTGTCCCTGGTTGATCCGCCGGATGTTGTGGTTGATGGCGAGCAACAGCAAGCCTTTGGCCGCCTCGCGGGGCAAACCTGGCAATACTTCCGCCAGGCTTTGGCGAAACTGATCGGGCAAATCGGCTTCCTCCGGATGCGTCAGCATGCGGTGGCCCAGGTGGTACAAGGCCACGACAGGGGTGTTTTCGTGCGGCCTGCCCGGAATTTGCTCGAGCAGAAGGGCCATCCATTCCGGCGCAAAACGCTCCTGCCGGCGCACGGCGCCCTGAGCCTCGGCCATGCAGGCCAGCTGAGTCAACTGGCCGGCATACCAGTTGTTGAGCGAGGCGGTGAGCGTTTCGGCCGGGAACACTTGGGCGCGCTGCGACTGGATGGCCCATTCGTATTGTTCGAGCGCGAGTTGAAAGTCGAAAAAATAGCGCCGCAGGTCGGCCTGGCCGATGCGGTCGAGCGCTTTGCCGGCATCGCGAAAGGCACGCTGCAGGTTTTTCTCAAGTCCGCGTTTGCGGGCGGCGCGCAGCCAGTAGAGTTCGCGTTGCCCGGCATCGGCAGCGAATTCCTGCTCGATCAGCAGCTCTCGGACGAGGTCGAGCAGGGCGCTCATTTCGTGGCGCAGTTTTTCAAGGGCGCCTTTTTTGCCCCAAATGGCTGCCATGGCCGCCTCCTGAGAAGGGGCAGTGCCATTGCGCAAACAAGCGAGACAGTAGTCGAACAGGAGGAGCGGTTCTTCCCTTTGGTTGAAGGCCGGCGATTGAAGGCGTTTTCGCAGGTTTTGCAATTCCCAGGCCGTCAGGGCGGCCAGCGCTTCAAAAAGTGCGGAGTCTGTCATGGCGAAGGAATTGCATTTTTACAGGCGAATCGGGCTGTCTAAATAATTTTTTTACGATAACTATTATTTTAAATAATTGATTATCAAGAATAATTTACAAAAATAAGCAAAAAACAGCTTGATAAACTTGAATTTTTGATTTTTAACACCTGCTGTGCTGCCCTGACTTTTGCCTCGTACCAATTACATTTTACCATGAAAAAGAAAATCCTGTTTCTCGTCTGGCTGCTCGTGCTGCTGTGTGCAGGCACTTCTGCCTTTTCCCAAAACCAGAAAGTAATTTTTCCCACTCCTGCAGGCGTTGACAACTCGTCGGGCATGACCGTGCGGCCGACTGCCGACGGCGGTTACATCCTGACCGGCGATGCGCAATGGAGCGACAACAGCCAGGGGTATTACAACCAGCCCCGCGTGGTCAAGGTCGATGCCGCCCTGCAGGCCGAATGGGACAATCATTACCTTCAAAACGCCCTGCCCTGGGCTTCGATCAGCTCAATCAGCGCTGGTTTCGAACACCCCGACGGCACTTTTTCGGTGGCCGTGCAAGACGATTCTTCTTTCGTCGATCTGCTCCGCATCGGCGCCGACGGCGCCCTCTTACAGATGCTTGAACTGCCGCAATTTACCAGCGGCCTGCAGGTGTTCGACCTGATGCCCGACGGCAATTTGCTGGGGGTGCGCTCCTTCAACGACGGCAGCTGGAAAACCGGGATTGTCCACATCGATGCCTCGGGCGCCGTGGTGTACAGTAAAGCGGTGTCTAACGGTTTCAGTTTTGATGTGCTGCTGCTCCAGAACGATGATTTGCTGTTCCGCTCCTACAATTACCAAACCCAGAAATATACGCTCACCCGCACCGACAAACTGGGCAACCAATTGTGGCAATCGGCGCCCACGCCCGGCCTGAGCGGCTTGATGACGGCTTTGCCCGACGGCGGGTTCGGCATCACGGGTGGTACATCGGCAGCGTTTACTGTGCGTTTGTTCAATACGCAGGGCAGCCAGACCGGCACGACGACACCGATAGCCATTCAGGGGTCGGTGCAGTCGCTTGCCGCCTATCCCGACGGCAGCTTTCTGGCTGGCGGTACTGCTGTGACCAACCGGGCTTTCCTGCTGCGTTTTGCCGCCGACGGCTCGACGAACTGGCTGGCCGTGTCGCCGGAAGACAACCAGCCCCCGCAGTACGCCGTAAACGGCCTGCCAACAACCGACGGCTGGGCAATCGGCGTGTCGGACGGAAGTTATTACGTAAACAATGCCAACCATTTCGGCCTGTTCCGCGTGCAGGACAATACGGGACTCATTGTCAATACGATCAGCGGCCGGGTGGCGCGCGACAATGACGAATCCTGCACGGTTGACGCTGCCGAGCCGGCCGTCGGGCAGACGCTGGTGAAAGCGCAAAACCAGGCAGGAGAAACCTGGTCGAGCTTCTGCGACAACAACGGCAATTACCAGATTCTCGTGCCGGACGGCGATTACACGCTTGGCGTCCACTGCAATTATCCCTTCTTTTTCCTTTGCCCCGACGCACCCGTAGCTGCCTCGTTTGCGCCTGGCGTCAGCGGTTCGGCGACGGTCGATCTGCCGATAGAATCGCAAGAACTGGTTCACCATATTTCCGGCACACTGACGCTGGATGAGAACGACAATTGCACGGCCGAGTCCGGCGAGCCGCCGTTGTCGGCCTGGTACATCAGCCTGGTTGTCAATAACAGCCAGTTCATACCGCTTTCGACCGACAACAATGGCCATTATTCGGTATTTGTACCCAATGGCGACTATCAGGTACAGGCTTATCCCTTCAACCTGAACTTCGGGATTTGCGGCTCCAACGTGGCCAATATTACTTTCAATTCGACGACTCCCGAGAGCGCGGTTGCCGATTTCACGGCTTTTCCGAAACTGGAATGCGCCCAGATGCACGCTGCTGTGTACATGAGTGCCATACGCCCCTGCACGACGGCCACGGTACATGCTGCTTACAGCAACTACGGCACCATTCCCGCCGAAGATGCCACTTTCAAGGTGACCCTCGACCCGTCGATGACCTACTCGGGGGCCAGCCTTACCCCCAGCCTTGTTGACGGACAGGATATCTGGTTCAACCTCGGAGATGTGCCGCCCAGCTTTTCCTGGGACTATCACAACATCAACATTTACGTGACAACGGATTGCGATCTGCCGCTCGGCAATCAGGTTTGCGTCAGCACCCAGGTGACACCCAATACCTACTGCGGCCCGGCCTGGGACGGCGCGGTGACGGCTGTCGAGGGCGAATGCCAGGGCGACAGCGCCTTTTTCATCATCCGCAACATCGGCAACGCGCCCAATTCCCAGATGCTTGACTTCGTCATCGTGGAAGACCAGATTGTGCTGAAATCCGGCCAGTTCCAGTTGCCTCCCGGCGGTATCCAGGTCGAGGGCGTTTTGCCGATGGGAACCGATACGGCCGTCACGATTATTGCCGATCAGGAGCCCGGCTTCCCCGGCGATCCGCAGGTTACTTTTTCGCTGGCCAATTGTGTCAGCGGCAGCACTTTGCCCGGCGGTTATGGCGGCAACCCAGGGCCGTTCAGCGCGCAGGCCTGCGCTACGGTCAGTGGCCCCTTCGACCCGAACAACAAGCAGGCTTTTCCGATCGGATCGGGCCCCGAACATGTCGTTCAACCGGGTACGCCCTTGCTGTACGTCATCCGTTTTCAAAATACGGGTACCGATACGGCCTTCCAGGTAGTCCTCCGCGACACGCTTTCGGCTTACCTCGACCCTTCGACGATCAAGGTGGAAGATGCCAGCCATCCTTTTGAAATGTTCCTGCTGGGCGACCTTCTGCAGTTCCGTTTCGACAATATCCAGTTGCCCGACAGCTCGACCAACATGGACGCTTCGCAGGGGTATATCAGTTTCCTGATCTACCCGCGTCCCGACCTTTCTCTGGGCACGGTGGTCACCAACCGCGCCGCGATCTATTTCGATTTCAACGAGCCGATCATTACCAATACCGTGTCGCGCAAATACGATCAGTTGTACAGCCTCAGCACCGACGCGCCCGCCTCGGGCGCCTGGCTGCCGGTTCGGATTTACCCGAATCCCTTTGCCGATTTTACGACGCTCGAACTTCCGGACACGGCCCCGTCAGGAACCTACTCTTTCGAATTGTTTGACATGGGCGGCCGCACGTTAAAAAACCTGAGTTTCAACTCGTCCTCGCTGCTCATTCAGCGCGAAGATATTCCCGCCGGCATTATGGGCTGGCGCCTCGTCCGCGAAGGACAGATCGTTGCATCGGGCAAACTTTCCGTAGTAGGCAATGAATAAGGCGGTATTTTATTTCACACGGATGTTGCAAGGGGTTTTGTACGCAACATCTGTGTGAAATAAAGAGCGACCGATGACCGAAATCAACAATACGAACCGCTGCTTTTAACCGATCCAGCACAAGACCCCTACGCCGGCGCCGTAAAGCAGCAGGTATGTCAGCGCAAGCCGCCGTTCGAGAAGAATGACCTTCTTTTCGGAAGGCGGCTTTTTTCGCAACAGCCAGTTGCCGGAAAGAATGACCTGCAGCAACACCAGGGAAATAATGATGTAGCAAAGCAGGTAAATCTTGTCCATCAGCACCATGTAACCCGTATCGGGCAGGGCATTGCTGTAGGTTTGTTGCAGAAAAACGGCCGTTAAAAGCCCGCCGATGGGCAGTGAAGAGCGGGTGTCGATCTGGGAAGGGTGCAGGAGCAACGCGCCGATGCTCACCAGCATGACCACCAGCAGCGGGAGCAGCATTTTGAGTAAAAAATAGCTGACAGGGCGAGCCAGTGTGATGGAATAGGTCAGGTTGCTGTACTGGCGGGCATTTTCTTCCGGGTTGCCAAAATTGGTGCCGTAGTCGTGCAATTTCGATTCAATACCACTGTGCAGGATGTTCCAGCCCACGAGATGCAGGGTGTTTCGAATGCTCACGCTGTTGGTGTCGGGCAGGTAAACGAGGGAGTCGGCGGCGTGCTCAGGGCTTTCGATCTGAATATCGAGCGAATGCTGATCGAGCGGGAAGCCGCCGAGCAAAAAGGAGTGGAAAAAACGGCCTTCTACCCTGTAGATGCGGTAGTTGGTGCCGTCGCTCAACAGCAAATTACTGCTGTCGCCGGCCATCGCCGACATGGTGCTCCATTTTTCAATGGAATTGACAAATTCGAAATTGGTCGGGTCGATGGGGCCTTTCCACTTGAACCAGATGTAAAAATCGGCATAGAACGAGTGCTCGTCCATGTTCAGGTCATACAGGTTCATCAAATACATTCCCACCCTGACCTGTTGGGCCTGCGCAGGCGCCATCAGGGGCAACAGGCACAAGGCGAGGCAAATAAGCAGCGAACGACACATGGGCAGTGTTGGTATGGGAGCAGGTTGAGGATTCAAACTGCCCTGAAAAGTTGAAAAATTGCGTTGAAAAGGCGTTTTTCTATTTCACTTTCATTTTTTTCAGCACTTTTTGGGCAGCCTTGCGGCCCGTTTCGGCGGCGCCGTTCATAAAGCCCCAAAAATCGGCGCTGGTATGTTCGCCGGCAAAAAACAGGTTGCGAACCGGAGAAAAGGGCACGCCGTCGAAAGCGGTGAGCTGGCCGGGTTTGTAGCAGGAATAGCTCGCCTTGACGAATGGATTGCTTGGCCAGGGCGCCAGTTCGTGCTTGCCGGTAAGGCTGGCGCGGGTGCCCGGGAATGCTGCTTCAAGCTGGGGCAAGGCGTAGCCGAGCTGGGCGTTTTCGGTGCCGCGCACCGCTTCGAGGCCTCTTTTCCCGCCGTAATAGACGGTAAACGTGCCCATCCCCTTGTTGTCGAGCTGCATTTGGGCGCTGTCCCAGCCATTGGACACTTTTTCGTTAAAAAGGAATCCGCGGTAGCCGTTTGTGCGCCAGGGGCGGTCGCGGGTTTCGAGAATGAACTTGGTATTCGTGCCATAGCCCAATTCCTTGATCGCCCTTTTTTTGATTTCCGGCAATTCCATTTCGATCTCCACCTCGCGCAGGATGGTAAAAGGCAGCGCCAGAATAACGGCGTCGCATGTAAATTCCTTCGTATTGCCGCCTTCGCTGAAAAACAGCGTGATGGAGCGGTTGGCATTTTCCCTGATCTTCAACAGGCGGTGTTCGAGGCGGATTTGCTCGCGCAGAATCTTGGCCAGCCCCTGCGGAATCTGCTCGTTGCCGCCGATGATCTTGAAGCGTTCGTCGCTTTCTCCAAACACCAGGAACTCCTTGTTGTCGCGTATTTCGAGCAATTCGACCAGGATGACAGCGCTTTGTTCGGCAGTTTCGAGGCCGTTTTCACCGATAAAAGCCGCGTCGAGCATTTTTTTGACCCAGTTGCTCAGGGGCAGCCCGTCGATGTATTCGGCCATCGACATGCGGTCGTAGTCGCTATAATGACGGCCGTTGAGCCGTTTGCGGTCGGCCAGAATTTTGGGGTAGGCAGCCGCAAATTCAGCAATGACGTCGGGAATACCGTAGTGTTTGCCTTCGATAAAAATAGCGTCGCGAATCCCGAAAATGTCTTGCTCTACGTCCATGATCGACTGATCGAGGCCGAGCAGGCGGGCGAGGTAGAACATGTCTTCGTGTACCGTGTCGATAAATTCGGCCCCGATCTCGGTATTCAACTGGCCATTGGCAAAGACCCGGGCGCTTTTCATTCGTCCGCCGACGCGTTTATCGGCTTCAAAAAGTGTGGCTTGCACGCCGCGGCGGCGCAGGTGATAACCTGCCGACAGGCCGCCCAGACCGGCGCCGACGATGGCAATATTGGGCTTCGCGGGGCCGCCCAGCAGCGGCATCAGCACATCCTGGCCAGCCAGGGCGCCCAGGCCGAGCACCAGACCTGCACGGCCGGAAGTGTGCAAAAACTGGCGTCGGCTGATCTGCCGGGCCTGCCATTCGGCCAGGATGTCGTCGGGTGAAAGTTGTGGATGGAGTCGGGTTTCGCGGGCAAGGGCCAGCGCGCGGCGCAGGGAGGAGAACAGTGGCGTTTTCATGAATCTGGAATTTAAAACGTGTTCGGGATTTGGGCTCGAACACGCTGGTAGCAATGGTCAAAGGTAAAAACCCGAGCGAAGCTTCCAAATGCCCCTGCCATACGCTTGGGCGGCAATATCAGCGCCTCAGGCCGGCTGCGCAGGCGCCGGGCGCTGTGCGCTCGGGGGCAGAAACTGGCTCAGCTGCAAAAAGAGGAGTGCGTCCGTAAATGCCTGATCGACAGGCGCTTCGATGTTGACATCGAGGCTGGTAAAAGGATGCTCGAAACGCAGGCGATGCGCATGCAGCAGAAGCCGTTGCAGGCAGAAAGCCGTGCGCAGGTAATTGTTGTGTTTTACGTCGCCGTGGCGCCGATCGCCGATGACCGGGTGAAAAATATGCGCGAAATGCTTGCGCAACTGGTGGCGGCGGCCGGTTTCCGGCTCGGCTTCGGCCAGGGCGTAGCGGGTGGTGGCAAATTTCGGATCGACGGAAAAAGGCAGTTCGACCTGTCCGAGCCGCCGGTAATGCGATACAGCCGGCTGTTTTTCCTTGCCGGTTTCGGGGTCGTCGAGTGCGTAGTCGATCGTGGCGGTTTCGGGAATGTAGCCCCGCAGCACGGCGAGGTATTTTTTCTCTACCGATTTTTCGCGAAAATGAGCGGCCAGCGCGCCTGCCGCGGCGGCTGTTTTGCCGACGATCAGCACGCCCGAAGTGCCTCTGTCGAGCCGGTGAATGGGGAAAATACGCTGACCGAGTTGTGCAGCGAGTTGCTGTGCGACGGAAACGGTGTCTTCGCTGAGCCGGGTCAGGTGTACGAGGATGCCCGGCGGTTTGTTGATGGCGACGAAATGTTCGTCTTCAAAAAGGATATCGAAAGGAGGAAAAACAGGGTCCGGCATGGCCGGCAAGGTAAGGCGGATTTGGGGGAGTAGGCGCATGTTGAAATGCCGGGCTGCTGTAAGACACAGCGCCGCTGGCAACTGCAGCCGCCAAAACTCATTTGGGGTCGGGCGCGGGTTCGGTGTCGCCGGACGGAGATTTGGGCAGGCGGCCGGCCTCGCGCAGGGCGCGGTGCAGGATCCATTCGATCTGTCCGTTGACGCTGCGAAACTCGTCGGCCGCCCATTTTTCCAATGCGGCGTATGTCTTTTCGTCTATACGAAGAACGAAGTTCTTTTTGGATGCCATGACAATGCAGAATTGGTTGATTACAAGGTTTTTAAGAGGTCGGGGGGAAATGAAATTGAACAAGGGCAGGCGCAAAAGACCGAAGGCTTCTCAGGCCCGGCCTCTTGCGCCTGCAAGGCGTTTCGGCAAAGGGTATGATTACTGGTGCAGGGTGCCGGTGTTGACGACCGGGGCTACGTTTTTGTCGCCGCAAAGCACCACCAGCAGGTTGCTGACCATGGCCGCTTTTCTTTCTTCGTCGAGTTCGATGATCTGTTTGCGCGACAGTTGATCGAGGGCCATTTCCACCATGCCGACCGCCCCTTCGACGATTTTGCTGCGGGCGGCCACGATGGCCGTGGCCTGCTGGCGTTGCAACATGGCGCCGGCAATTTCAGTGGCGTAGGCCAGGTTGTTGATCCGCGCTTCGATGACCTCGATGCCGGCAATGCCCAGCCGCTCGCTGATCTCGTGTGCCAGCTGGTGGTTGATTTCATCGGAACTGGAACGGAGGGTGACGTGCGCCTCCTCGTCTTCCAGGTTGTCATAACTGTAAGTGCCGGCCAGTTTCCGTACGGCGGCCTCGCTCTGAAACTTGACATAATCGGGGTAATTCTCCACTGCAAACGCTGCTTTGAAGGTGTCGCTTACCCGGTAGGCCACCACTGCGCCGATCATGATCGGGTTGCCCTGCTTGTCGTTGACCTTGATGGTGGGCACATCCAGCGTAACGGCGCGCAGCGAGACCTTTTTCTTGGTGTAGAACGGGTTGACGTAAAAAAATCCGCTGTCTTTGACCGTACCTACATATGAGCCGAACAGGGTCATCACCCGTGTGGTGTTAGGCTCTACAGCCGTAAAACCGGGAGCGATGAAAACGAGGGCAATGAGCAGTGCAATCACGCCCGGTACGAACATTTTAAGGACGATCAGGCCTGCGCCACCCAGGGTCAGCAGCAAACAAAGGGTCAGCATGAGCCAGCCGGAGGTCGGTTTGACGATTTTTTCCATGACAATATGATTGATTGGTTTGTGATATTATTTTGATAGCAAATGTACATCAGGTTTGCCCGCTTTGTCAAGCCCCCTGCCGGAAAAAGTCGAGCCTTGCTGCCGCAACGACGACAGACGGCGAAAACTTTCCGATGAATGGAAATTGGGGATTGCCGCATTTGAGCAGAAACTGCCGGCGCATTCCGAAGGATTCCTGTGGCGGGTTTCGGAAGTTTGCCCAACTTTACCCGTCAAATTCATTCGTGTATGTTTCGTTTTCTTCCCATCGCATTGCTGCTGACTGTCCATTGCGCCTTTGCCCAATCGGTCAATTTCCAGTCGTCCAACCTGCCCATCGTTGTGCTCAATACCGCCGGCCAAACCATTCCGGAGAACCAGAAAATCACGGCGGGCATGAGTATTATTGCCAACGGGCCAGGTCAGATCAATCATTTGACCGACCCGCCGAACGCCTATAACGGCCTGATTGGCATTGAGTTACGCGGGTCTTTTTCGCTGCAGTATGCCAAGAAGAACTTTTCCATCGAAACGCGTGACCTTGCGGGCGGCGACCTGTCGGTGCCCCTGCTCGATATGCCATCTGAAAGCGACTGGGCCCTGATCTCGCCGCTCAACGACAAATCCCTGATCCGCGACGCCCTGGCCTACTGGCTGGCCACCCGGGCCATGGACTGGGCGCCCCGCACGCGTTTTGTGGAAGTCGTACTCAACGGCGAATACATCGGCGTGTATCTGCTGCTCGAGACCGTCAAACGCGACGGCGACCGGGTCGATATTGCCAAACTGAAAGATTCCGACCTGGCTGGCGACAGCCTTACCGGCGGCTACATTCTTGCCATGGACAAGGATAACGGCAACGTAGGCGGCGACTGGCCCTCGGCGTACCCGCCTTTTGTCGGCGCCTGGCAGACAACCTGGTTTCAGGTCGTTTATCCCAAATCGGACGACATACAACCCGAGCAGCGCACTTATATCGAAGGTTACATGAACGATTTTGAGCAGATGCTCGCCCAGTGGACGCCCAACACGACCCCGGCGTACGCCGACTGGATCGATGTCGAGTCGTGGGCCAGCTACCTGCTGGTCAACGAGGTCACGAAAAACACCGATGCCTACCGCCTGAGCGCCTATTTTTATAAAGACCGCGACGACAACAACCCCTTGCTGAAAATGGGCCCGGTCTGGGATTTCAACATTGCCTTTGGCATCGGCGATTATTGCGAAGGGCAGTATTTCGAGGGCTGGTCGAAGGATTTCAATGAATTTTGCCCGGACGACCCCTGGGTGATTCATTTCTGGTGGAAAAAACTGCTCCGCGACGCCGCATTTCAGGCGCAGATCAAAGACCGCTGGCAAACCCTGCGCGCAGGCCCCTGGTCCGATGCAGAGGTGTCGGCCTGCATTGATTCGCTGACGGATTTACTTGCCGAACCGGCTGCCCGCAACTTCCAGCGCTGGCCTGTGCTGGGTCAGTATATTATCCCGAACGCATTTGTAGGTCAAACCTGGCAGCAGGAGATCGACTATCTCGATACCTGGCTCGGCAACCGTATCGCCTGGATGGATGGCAATATCATGAGCATCGGTCCGGCTGTTTCGGTGGATAATGGCCCCGGCCCGGCTCTTTTGGCCGTTTATCCCAACCCCTTGCCCTCCGGGCATGCGCTCACGGTCGAATATGACGCTGTCGGCGAGGCGCAGTTTGCCCTGTTCGACCTTGCCGGCCGGCGCGCGACGCCCGATGTTGTGTTGCCCGGCGGCCTGGCGCAGCGCCAGACGGTGACCCTGCCGGCAGTACTTCCGCCGGGCTTGTATTTTTACACCATCTGGCAGGGCGGGCGGCTTATAGGCCGAGGCAAACTGGCGACCGGGGAGTAAACCTGTTCGAAGGGCAAGGGAAAGCGTATCTTCGCGCCCCGTTTGGAAGGACCGGGCGCAACGAAACGACCCGGCACTCCCCTTTGATTTATGGCAAAAAAAACGCTTATACTTTCTGCTGTGCCCATTCACGGCATTGCCGACCGGGGCAAAGGCGTAGGCCGCCTGCCCGACGGCCTCGTCGTTTTTGTCGACGGCGCCGTGCCCGGCGACGTGGTGGATGTTTTTGTTCAAAAAAAGAAAAAGGAATTCGCAGAAGGCGTAGTAGAGCGCATCGTGACGCCCTCGCCCCGGCGGGTGGAGCCTTTTTGCGAACATTTTAAAATCTGCGGCGGCTGCAAATGGCAATACCTGGCCTACGAAGACCAGCTCATGCACAAACAGCAAACCGTCGAAGACGCCATGCGGCGCATTGCCAAAGTGGAGATCGGAGAATTTTTGCCCATTCTCGGCGCGCCGGAAACCACCTTTTACCGCAACAAACTCGAATTCGGCTTTTCCAACCGAAGGTGGCTGTTTGCCGAAGAAATGACAGCCGAAGGCGCCCCGCCGGACGAAGATCTCGGAGGCCTGGGTTTCCACAAAGCCGGCTATTTCGACAAGATCATCGACATCCGCAAATGCTGGTTGCAGGCTGATCCATCGAACGCCGTGCGCAATGCCGCCCGCGAGATCGCGCGGGAGCAGGGTCTCGAATTTTACGACCTGCGCCGCCATACGGGCTTTCTGCGCAACCTGATGCTCCGCCTTACCACCACCGGCGAGCTCATGGTGCTGGTCAGTTTCGCACAGGACCGTCCCGAAGCGATAAAAGCCTTTCTGGACGCCCTGATCGCCCGTTTCCCTGCGGAAATCACCACCGTTGTGTACTGCATCAACACCAAACTGAACGACTCGGTATTCGACCAGGAGATGATCACCTACATGGGCAAAGGCTACGCCGAGGAACAACTCGGCGAGCTGCGTTTCAAGATCGGGCCCAAGTCGTTTTTCCAGACCAACAGCCGTCAGGGCAAAGCCTTGTACGACGTGGCCGCCGAGTTCGCAGGCCTTACCGGCTCCGAAAACGTGTACGACCTCTACACCGGCACGGGCAGCATCGCCCTGTATCTGGCCCATCTCTGCCGGCAGGTTGTGGGCATCGAGGAAATCCCCGAAGCCATCGCCGACGCCGAGGAAAACCGCACCCTGAACGGCATCGACAACGCTATTTTTTACGCCGGCGACGTCAAAAACGTACTCTCCCCCGAATTCATCCAGCGCCACGGCCGCCCCGACGTGGTCGTGACCGACCCGCCCCGCGCCGGCATGCACGAAAAAGCCCTGCGCTTCCTGCTCGACCTGGCCGCGCCGCGCATCGTGTACGTGAGCTGCAACCCGGCCACGCAGGCCCGCGACATTGCCCTGCTGGCGGAAAAATACCGGGTGCTGAAAATGCGGCCGGTGGATATGTTTCCGCATACGCACCACATTGAGAATGTGGCGCTTATGGAGTTGATCGGGTAGGTGTTTTTTGAAATAAATTTTAAGGGAGGAGAGGCGGTTGGAGGATTTTGGGGCAGATTGTGGACAAAAACAGTGTCGCTTCACCGTATTTTATACGAACAGTACGGCCGTTCTGGCTATGTCCAAATTGTTTTTGTCGAAGCAAGCCAGGGCTTTTTGGTTGCTCACCCCAGACATGGCCAAAACGAGTGGGAGGAGAATAAAGACATAGGCAGACTCCTGGCTGAGCGGGGAGAGGCCGTAGTGTTGTTGCCCAATCAGGTCGACCGCCCCTCTCCGGATGCCTTGCGGGGTGGCGACGAATGGGAATTCAAAACGGTAAAAAGTCAGGAAGTAAGTCGTGCGATACAGCATGCCCTGCGCCGGGGAAAAAACAATCACCCCATATTCTTTGTCTGGTATTAAACACAAGTGCCAAAAATTACGAACTGACTTTGGGTATCTACCGGGCTGTAAGGTTCGATCTTGCCGCTCAGATCAGGCGAGTGGCCATACTTTTCCCCAATGGCAGGCTGATAGAAATGAGTCGGGAAGAAATCCGGAACACCACATTTGTCTTCAAATTTGATCAGCCCTGAAAACCGGAAGAGGCAAGCTTGCGCTTACCTCTTCGTCGTCGTGGGCTCCCTCGGGCGCCCTTATTCTTGATGTGTGATTAAAATCACCAAAGCAAATATACCATAATTTTTGCCAATAACATTTGAAATTTTGACGAAAAAAATGTCAACCGTCTACTTTCAACACCTGCCCCAACACGTGTCCGAATATTTGCGACAAGCCAGGACGGTTATACGCGTCGCGGTTTGCTGGTTTTCCCACCGTGCGTTGTTCGATATTTTGATGGCTCGGATAAAAACGGGTGTACGGGTAGCGCTGATGGTCGAATACGATACGCAGAATTTTCGAGAGGGAGGACTTGATTTTCAACAGTTTGTAGAAAAAGGAGGCGTTTTGTACCGTATCGGGCAAGGTGGTCTGATGCTGTTGACACAGGACCGCCAATGCCTGAGAGCCCTCGGCGTCGTACAATCGGGGCCCGACCCGACCCGGCCGGCGATTTTGGCGGCAGCAGGGCCGTGCAATGGCTCTGGCGCCAGCAAGCGGGCCAACCTTACCAGTTGCCCTGGCGCGCGCCCGAGTATCGCCGTTCGGCGATGCAGGTAGTTTGGAAGACATTGGGGCAAGCTTGTTGCATGGCAAGGGACTTTGTTAATGTTCGCTTCCGCCCAAGAGCGATAAAAGAGTATAACCCGCTGATTTTCCGGAATAAAGCCATTATTGCCCCAAAATACCCGTCCACTGCCCAAAGCTTGTTGGTAAAAAAGCGGATGATGCGCCTGTGATTTACTACGTTTTGTTTTAAATTTGCCTGTCGCACACCCACGTCCCAAGCTGTTATGCCCAATTTCGCCCACCTCCACTGCCATACCCAGTATTCCCTGCTCGACGGCGCCGCCTCTATCCCCGGCCTCTTTAAAAAAGCGGCCGCTGACGGCATGAAAGGCATCGCCATCACCGACCACGGGAATATGTTCGGCGTGTTCCAGTTTGTCGCCGAAGCGGCCAAACATGAGGGCGTCAAACCGATCGTGGGCTGCGAATTTTACGTGGTGACCGACCGCCACCGCCGCACGTTCACCAAGGAAGACCGCGACAAACGCTACCACCAGCTTTTCCTCGCCAAAAACGCCGAAGGCTACAAAAACCTCGTCAAGCTCTGCTCGCTGGGCTACATGGAGGGCCTTTACGGCAAATACCCGCGCATCGACAAGGAACTCATTCTCCAGTACCACGAAGGCCTCATCGCCACCACCTGCTGCATCGGCGCCATGGTGCCCCAAACCATCCTGCGGCACGGCGAAGAAGCCGCCCGCAAGGAATTCGAATGGTGGTACAACATCTTCGGCGAAGACTACTACATCGAACTCCAGCGCCACAACATGCCCGAGCAGGACCAGGTCAATGAAGTGCTCCTGCGCTTCGCCAAAGACTACAACGTCAAAGTCATCTGCTCCAACGACTCCCACTACATCGATCAGAAAGACGCTAACGCCCACGATATCCTGCTTTGCATCAACACCGGCGAAAAACAAAGCACGCCGGCCATCCGCGAATTTGTGGAAGAAGGCGCCACCATGAAAGGCGGCCGCTTCGCCTTCTGGAACGACCAGTTCTACTTCAAAACCCAGGCGGAAATGGGTCAGCTCTTCCACGACCTGCCCCAGGCGCTCGACAACACGATGGAAATCGTGGACAAAGTGGAACACCTCAAACTCAAACAGGACATCCTTCTGCCGCACTTCCAGGTGCCCGCCGAGTTTGTCAATCAGGACGACTACCTGCGCCACCTCACCTTCGAGGGCGCCCGCGAACGCTACCGCACCATCACGCCGGAGGTCGAAGAACGCCTCAATTTCGAACTGAACACCATCCGGACGATGGGCTTCGCCGGCTACTTCCTCATCGTGTCCGACTTTATCAAAGCCGGCCGCGACCTGGGCGTGTTCATCGGCCCCGGCCGCGGCTCGGCAGCCGGCTCGGCAGTGGCCTACTGCATCGGCATCACCAATATCGACCCGATCAAGTACAACCTGCTGTTCGAACGTTTCCTCAACCCCGACCGCAAATCGATGCCCGATATCGATACCGACTTCGACGACGAAGGCCGGCAAAAGGTGATCGACTACGTGGTGGAGAAATACGGCAAAAACCAGGTCGCCCAGATCGTCACCTACGGCACCATGGCCGCCAAAATGTCGATCAAAGACGTGGCCCGCGTGCTCGACCTGCCCCTCGACCAGTCCAACGCCCTGGCCAAACTCGTGCCCGAACGCCCCGGCATCTCCCTCAACCGCGTGCTCAAGGCCCCGCTCGACGGCGACGGCTCCCTGCGCGACAAGGAAAACCTCAACTCCGACGAGATCGAAGGCGTCAAACGCCTGCGCGAATACCTCGACGCCGAAGGCACCCCCGAAAGCAAGGTGCTCAAGGAAGCCATGGTGCTCGAAGGCTCCGTGCGCGGCACCGGCATCCACGCGGCCGGTATCATCATCGCCCCCAAAGACCTCACCGAGATCATCCCCGTCGCCACGGCCAAAGACTCCGACCTGCTCGTCACCCAGTACGAAGGCAATACCATCGAAGACGCAGGGGTCATCAAAATGGACTTCCTCGGGCTCAAAACCCTCACCATTATCCGCGACGCCCTGCGCCTCATCGAAGAAAACCACGGCGTCAAAATCGATATCGACAGCATCCCGCTCGACGACGTCAAAACCTACGAACTCTATCAGGCCGGCTCGACCAACGGCACCTTCCAGTTCGAAAGTGCCGGTATGCAGAAATACCTGCGCGAACTCAAACCCGACAAGTTCGACGACCTGATCGCTATGAACGCCCTGTACCGCCCGGGGCCGCTGGAATACATTCCCGACTTTATTGCGCGAAAACACGGGCGGCAGGCAGTGACGTACGATTTGCCGGAACTGGAGGAATATCTTTCCGACACCTTTGGCATTTGCGTGACCGGAGATACGCTCGTGCATGATGCAGAAAGCGGGAAAAGAGTCCGGATCGATCAATTGGAAAATCAGGTCGGAAAGTTCATGGTGCAAGGCGTCGACCGTCATTTGCAGCCGCAGAAAGCGTTGGTTACTTACTGGGTTTGTAATGGCAAAAAACCGGTTTACCGCGTAAAATTGAAAAACGGATCGGTGGTCAAAATGACTTCCGATCACAGGGTGCTGACAGAGAACGGATGGCGGGAGATCGGCGCTTTGTCGCCGGGCGATTATATTGCTACGCCTCGCCAGCTTTTTGCCGAAAAAACGGAGACCTATAGCCCGCAGAAGCTTCGCGTACTGGCCTATTTAATCGCCGATGGCTCGCTAACCTCCTGCGGCCCCACTGCCGATTTTGTTTCAAAAGATCCCGCTTTAATCGACGCTTATCGGCATAACCTTGGCGCATTTGAGCGGGTTGAAGCGCCCACATTGCAGCAAACAAGAGGGGTAACCCGGGTAATGGCTGCCGGCGTGAATACAAATTATTATCACGAATCCAATGCGCTGGTTCAGCAATTGCGCGACTGGGGCTTAAAAACCACCAGCGGCGGGTGTTGGTCGGGCGATAAATTTGTTCCCGAATTTGTTTTCGGCCTCGGCGAAAGCCAGATCGCTTTTTTCCTGGCCTCTCTTTGGGATTGTGATGGCCATATCGGCGAAAAACTGTGTTTTTTCAAAACGATTTCCCGGCGACTGGCCTGCGATGTTCAAACCCTGTTACTTCGACTGGGGATACACTCGACATTTTACGAAACGAGGTATTTTAATAACAGAAGACAGGAATTGATAACGGCTTACCAGGTTACCGTGTACAACCTGAAAGCGTTTTCTGATTTGATTGCTCCGCATTTGGTAGCGAAAAAAATGCCGCTCAGGGATTACTCCGGTCTGGAGTTTGCTGACGGGGTTTCCCGCGAGGTGTTTTTTGAAGAAATAAAAAACGCATGGAAAGGCTCCCGGCGAGCTTTGATGGCTCAACTCGGATTTAGCCGCCAGCACTTTAATGCCCTGAACCGTTCGCGTCCCCGTATTGCTGGTAACATTGTTGCGTCGCTTTGCGAAGCGCTGCCTTTGCCGCGTACCGCCCGTAACCTGAATGTTCGCTGGGAGGAAATCGCAGAAATTGTACCAGCCGGCGAGGAGTTGGTGTACGACATTACGGTAGAAGGCATTCACAATTTTGTCGGGAACAATGTCATCCTGCACAATTGCGTCTACCAGGAGCAAATTATGCTTCTTTCCCAAAAACTCGCCGGCTTCTCCAAAGGCGACGCCGATGTGCTGCGCAAGGCCATGGGCAAGAAGCAGAAGTCCGTGCTCGACAAGATGAAAGGCCAGTTTATCGAAGGCGCCACCGCCAAGGGCCTGGCGGCCGACAAGCTGGAAAAAATCTGGACCGACTGGGAGGCCTTCGCATCCTACGCCTTCAACAAGTCGCACTCCACCTGCTACGCCTTCGTCGCCTACCAGACGGCCTTCCTGAAAGCCCACTATCCGTCCGAATACATGGCCGCGGTGCTGACCCACTCGCAGTCGAACATCGAAAAGATCACCTTCTTCCTCGAAGAATGTCAGCGCATGGGCCTGGCCGTAAAAGGTCCCGACATCAACGAGTCGCAGGTCAATTTTTCGGTCAATAAAAAAGGCGAAATCCGCTACGGGCTGGGCGCCATCAAGGGGGTGGGCGAAGCCGCCGTGGAAAGCATTATCGAGGAACGGAAAAAGAACGGGCCTTTCGTCACGGTTTTCGACCTCATGCGCCGCATGAACCTCCGCACTATGAACAAAAAGGTGATGGAAAGCCTGGTCTTTGCGGGAGCATTCGACGGTTTTGACAGCCTCCACCGCGCCGCCTTTTTCGCCCCTTCAGACAAATACGAAAGTTTCATCGAGCATTTGCTCAAATATGGCGCCGCCCACCAGGAAGACAAGGTCATGTCGGCCAATTCCCTGTTCGGCGACATGTCCGACTCCGTCAGCATTCCCGAGCCGGCCATTCCCAAAGCAGAGCCCTGGAACCTGCTGACCAAACTCATGCGCGAAAAAGACGTGGTCGGCATCTACCTCAGCGGCCACCCGCTCGACGATTACCGGCACGAGGTGCAGGCGCACTGCCTGCCCATTGAAAAACTGGAAAATTACCGCGGCCAAAAAGTCAAAATCGCAGGCTTCGTCATCCGGGCCAATCACCGCATCAGCCAAAAAGGCACCGGATTCGGGTCGTTTACCGTGCAGGACTACACCGGCTCCATCGAAATCGTGCTGTTCAACGAAGACTACGCCAAATGGCGGCACCTCTTCAATGAGGGCGAAAGCCTGTTTATCACCGGCAACTACCAGCCCCGCTACAACAGCGAGGAAATGCAACTCAAATTGCTCGACGTCAAACTGCTCAACAGCATTTCCGGCACCCTGACCGAAAGCGTGACCCTCGACATCCCGATCGAACTACTCGATGACCGCCTGCTGGCCGAAATCGACCGCGTCTGTACCGAACACAAAGGCGCCCATACCCTCAAAATGCGCCTGCTCGACAACACCAACCGCAACGCCCTCAACTTCTCCGCCTCGAAACGCAAGGTCAATGCCGATTCGGATTTTGCGGCAGCGATGGAACGGCTGGGGTTGGGCTGCAAACTGAATTAACGTGCGCTGTGCTACAGTTGTGTGCAGTCATCACAGACAATCTGCACACAACCGTCGCGCAGCAGCAATGCTCACCATCCCGGTAGAATATTGAAGCCCCATACCCCGTGCCGCACATCTTTGGGCGCCGAGATCGGGTAGGCCCAGTAGGGCTCCAGCACGAGCGCCCCGAAGAGGTTGACGCGCAGGGAAACGCCCGTTGACAGCAGGGGTTTGTGTTGAACGAAGAATGGGCTCTCTCCCTCCGATTTCAGGTCGCTGAGTTCGAAAAAGCCGAGCCCGGCATCAAAAAAAACATTCAGGTCGGTCAGCAGGAAGTTGATGGGCAGCAAGGCCAGTTTGCGCGGGCCGGTGAACGGCAAGCGCACTTCCGCGTTGGCAATCACGATTTTGCTGCCGGCCATTTGCTCGACCAGTTCCGGCGCTTCATTGTACAGGAAGTTGTTGGTATAGCCGCGCACAAAGAAGGGGTTGCCGGCAAAGAGCGGATATACTTCGTCCGTATTATTCGCATTGCCCCCGAAACGACCGTAGCCGATGCCGCGGAACGCAAAACTCACGGGTTTGACATAAAAATACCGCCGCCCGTCGAGCAAGAGGCCGGAGAATTTGTAGGCGCCGAAATACTGCTCCACCCCGATCCTGTATCGCCAGCCCTGCAAGGGCGCCGTGCCGCCGAAGTAAGAGTTGTCGCCCACATAAGCGGCGTTGATGTTGGCCAGGTTAATGCCCGGCGATGAGGGCAGCCGCTTGCGTTCCTGTCCGCGCAGGTAGCCGTACGGGTCGATGTAGTAGTTGTAATAATCGACCCGTTCGTGATAAAACTCGAAGGCGCCGCCCAGTTCGAAGCGTTTGGTGACAGAAAGCGGATAAAAAACCAGTCCGCCGATGCGCTCCTGAAAAAGCCGTTGCAACACCAGGCTGTCTTTGAAACCGAAAAAAGGCGTGCCGTCGCTGGTGTACACCGTGTGGGGCACAAAGCTCGCGTCCTGGTAATAGGCGCCGGAGCGGTAGGGGATATGCGAAAGGTTGAGGCCCCAGCCAATCCTGTTTTTGTTGTTGATGTAGCTGAACTGGCCGGCCATGTCGGTTATTTCGCCGTTGAGGGCCAGGCCGGCGTACAACTGGTTGTTGCCCAGAATATCGCCGAAGAGCATATCGACCCCGCCGGCAAGCCCTGTTGCGGCGCCAAAACTGCTGTTGCCTGTGGTCACGCCAATGCCGCCGCCGCCGCCGACATATTCGAGGTTAAACTTGGGTTTGTACGGGACGGTTTTGGTCGTGGTATTCGCCTGCACGATTTTCTCCGCGTTGTCCATGGTGCGCAGGGCCGTATTCACGATGTCGCGTTTGCGCGGGTCGAAAGGCGGTAAAGTGGCCGGCACCATGTCGACGGCCAGCGGGTCCACTTCCACTGGCGTAAAATCGGCCGACTTGGCCTGATAGATCACGTATTCGCCGTGGTTGTAGTAGGTGTATAGAATACGGTCGCGGTCTTCGGCTACGGTCAGCGCAGGAGCATAGGGCGTGATGCCGGTGATACCCGTAAGCAGTTTGGTCAGTTGAAACACCTTTTTGGAGGCTGTTTCATACTTGTAAAGGTTGCGGAACCCGTCCCGATCGCTCAGAAAAAGCAGGTCGCCGTTTTTATCAAACTGGGGGTTCATATTGTCGGCGCCGGGGAAAACATCGACTTGTTCAACCCTGCCGGAAACCATGTCCATAACAGCCAGGTTCATCGTGTAAGCGCCGTTGCTGCGGCCGCGTTCGAGGCTGATGGCGTCGGTGGAGAACGCCAGCTGGGTGCCGTCGGCGTTCCAGGCAGGCAGTATTTCTGCGGCCCGATCGTTGGTCAGTTGCCGCACCTTGCGGGTTTTGAGGTCGAGGGCGTAAAGGTCGGTTTGCCCATTGACCAGGCCGCTGACCACGATGGTTTTGCCGTCGGGACTCCATGCCGGGTTGGCAAAAGCAGGCACGCCGTCCAGTTTGATTTTTTCCACGGCTTTGCCCTTGAAAATATCCTGGATGACCAGCATGCTTTGCCCTTTTTCGTACACGTCGTACGCAAATCGCTGATCGTTGGGCGACCAGCTGCCGGCGCTTTCGATGAAGTTGAACTGGTCGATATGGCCGTCGGTGGCCGTGCTGGCCACTTTTTTAAGAATGTGCCCCGTGCGGGCATCGGCCAGGAACAGATCGGTGGTAAACAGGTTTTTTTCCGACAAAAAGATCACGTATTTGCCGTTGGGGCTCAATACGGGGCAAATGTTCAACTGGCCCGCATTGTCGTCGGAAAGGAGCTTTTTCCCCACTGGTTTGTCTTTTTGCCCTTTGGTGACCCACCGTCCGTAGTGCGATTTGAGTGCGTTCTGCCAGTCGGCCGACAGCGAATCGGGCGTGGTCAACAGGGTGATTTTGATGGCCGGATCGAGGCCGTATTTAGCGGTGTTCATAAACAACACCGGGATCGCCTCGTCGCCATACGTGCCCGCGATGTAGGCCCAGAATGCCTGGCCCCAGCGGTAGGGGAAATATTTGCTGTAGTTGTCGAGTTTGCGCAGGGTCGGCAGGTCGTCGTTGAGCACGGCGTCGCGCATCCAGAGGGCCGTGTGGGCATCGACGCGACCGATGGAAAGGTATTCTGCCAGACCTTCCACCATCCACAGGGGGAGGTTAGACAGGTTGCGGAGGCTGGTGGAATCGCCCTCGATGACCATGTGGTACTGGAAAGCGTGCACCAGTTCGTGGCCCAGCACGTGGTCGGTTTGCTGGTTGGTCATGGCCAGCGGGATGACCACCCGGTTGCGCAAACCCTCGGTGACGCCGCCGGTACCCACGCTGATATCGCCCTGGATGACATTGGTTTGCTGGAAACCGGCGTGGTCATTGTACAGGATGATGGGGTTTTTTTCGGTAAAAGTGTCGCGCAACACTGCCTGGTGCATGGCATACCAGAGCTCGGCTTCGGCAGCGAAGCGTTGCAGCACTTCGGGGTTGTTGAGGTATTGGTAAATTTCAAAATTGGGGGTCTGCACGACTTTGAAGTCGAGGTCCTGGTAGTGTGGTTTGTTTCGCCCGAAATATTGGGCAAAAGCGGTGTTGCCGAACAGGAGGGCAAGCAGGAAGGTGAATAAGAGGCTGCGTTTCATATGTTCAAACGTTTGACTGGTCGGACAAAGGCGTCTCTGGCAAGGCATAGACGTGTTATTAAACAAAATCGCCTATGAAAATTTTGTGAAAACACGTTACCGTTGCGTTAAAACCATGCGAAACATACAGCGTTGTATGCATTCAGTGCTTTTTGCCCTGCCTGATTCGATTTGTTGAATACCCTCTCCGGCATTTTGCGTACCCTTTGGATCGGCTTTTGCGCGCTGGCAATGCTCGTGCAAACCGGTCTGTTGTTCAGCACCGGCCTGCCATCCCCCTGGCTGGCGGGTTTTGTGCTGGGCGGGGCTGTTTTTGCCTATTATTTCATGCACCCCGATAAAACACGTCGTTACCTGGCGCGCGGCATGGGCGGGGTGGCGCTGTTGGGCTTCATTGCCATGCCTGCCACGGCCCGCTGGGTGGCGCTGGCGCCCCTGTTGTTGTGGCTGTTGTACTACGGTTTTAAAAAACCGGGCCGCGCCGGGCTGCGAGCGTTGCCTTTGCTGAAACCGCTGGCTATTTCGCTGGCGTGGGCCTGGGTGACGGTGCTTTTGCCGCTCGAGCCATTCCGCTGGGACTCGGCAGTGGTGTTGCTGCTCGGGCGTTCGGCCTTCATTTTTGCGCTGGCGCTGGCCTATGACCTCACCGACCTCGAATACGACCGGCGGCAAGGCTTGCGCACGCTGGCGCTCAACCTGGGCGTACAGCGCAGCTTCCGCTTGATCGACCTTGTCTTGTCGGCTTCGGCCTTGTGCGTGCTGGTCAATTACGGCGTCGGTCGCTACTCGATCTGGGCAGGCGCCGCATTGACGGGCAATCTGGCGCTGAGCGGTTTTTTGTTGCGGAAGATCGTGCGACAGGGCGGCGCCGCCTGGCAAAAATTCTGGATCGACGGTTTAATGATCGCACAGTTGGGAATGGTGGCCGCGGGCGAACTATTTATTGCGAATTAATCGGTTGTAACGAGCCGATATGCCCGAAAACTGCGTTTTTCGTGCATATTTTAACCTCAAACTGCCAAACTACCCCATGTTCCATGATTCCCAAATGGTGCTGGCTTTCATTGCCGGCTACTCTCTCCAGGACGTTTTCAATGCCGTAGTCAAAAATTTGCCCACCCTTGCCTGGGTGCTGCTGGTGCCTTACATGTTGTTTAAAAACCCGCAGGGCCGCGAGTTGCTCACAGGCATGTTCGACGAGGCCGACAAGTTTACCGGCATTCGCGCGGCGGCTATTTTGCCCTTGTTCCATCTCATTGCCCTGGCTTTGTACTTCGTGCCGACGGCAATTTTCCCCGATGCGGCGCCCGAGGAGGTCCAGCGCCTGCGGCCGGTCACCAAAGACCTGACACCTGCGGTGATTGCCTGTTCGCTGCCCATGATATTTTACAGCCTGGCAGTCTATGTGGTTCAATTAAAGCGTTTTAAACGCTGGTGGACGATCCTGCCGGTGGCCGGACTGCTTGCTTTGGCCATCTGGGGGGCGCTCTGTATGCTGGATGCCGACCGGCCCAGGTTTCCGCTTTGGCTGCTCGATTTGCTGGTGGTGGCCAATATGTTGCTGGCTTTTTCGCTGATCTTCCTGATACAACGCGCCAACGAACGCCGCCGGGGCCGCAACCGCCCCCCTGTTCATGTGTTGTGGAACTACCTGTGCATCGGTCTTTGCCTCAGCATCCAGATGATACTTATTGCCGGCTCGCTGCGGCAATCGGAATGGCTGTACCTGAACCAGATCGGTACCTACAACACCCACTACCTCATTATGCTGATCGCCACGACCGTGCTGGTGATCGCGGCAGCCTGGGCGCCCAATTTGCAACCCTTGTCGCCCACTTTCGTATTGCTGGGCATTACGTTGTTTTATCTGCTGATCGGCGACCTGATCAGCGCGGCCTACCTGCTGTTGCCCGCTATCGGAAGGTACATTCTGAGCGGGCTGCTGGCTTTGTTTGCCTATCTCACGTTTTTCTCCCGTTCGCGCATCCACGACATGCGGCTCTGGCCGACCAACATGTTTTCCGGCGTACGGAAAAACCTCGATGAGTATTTCGAGGCCTGGTGGCAAACCAATATTGTGCCCGAACTGGGCAAAGCGCGAAAAATCCCCGTTTTTCTGCTCGCGGCGCAGGGCGGCGGCAGCCGGGCCGGCTATTGGACCAGCCAACTCGTCAGCCGGCTCAATCTGGAGACGAACGGCAAATTTCGCCGTCATTTGTTTGCCGTGACCTCGGCTTCGGGCGGCTCTTCGGGCTTCGGCGCGACACTGGGCATGTGGAAATTTCTCGATGAACACCCCGACCTCAGCCCCGAGGAAATCAGGGCAATTCAGGAGGGCTTTGCCGCCAAAATGTACCAGCGCAACTACCTCAGCGGCGCCTTTTACCAGATTTTTGTGGGTGAAATAGGCACGCGAATCAAACGCCTTTTTACCCGTAAGGCCTACAACCGCAACTACACACACCGCATGGACGAATGTGTGGCCTTCGGAGAAGCCATCAAACAGGGCCTTGCCAACCCCGCGCCTTCCGGCAAGCCTTTTTTTGAAGAAATAAAGGCGCGCATCGCCACTTTTTTCAAACACGGCAACATCGACCCTATCATACAGGTCGGCGCGCGCCAGGTGCCGAACTACCTCATCCGGCCCTACCTCAACTACTGGTATAAAAGCGATCGCAGCCTTGATGCGAGCCTGCCCTTGTATTTCCCGATCACCATGAACATCCAGAGCGGCCGTTCGGGCTATGCCAGTCCGGTCCGTATGGATTCAGCCGTCTTTATCGATACCATCGACATTGTGGCCGAAGCGGAACAAAATCAGGACGCCAGAAGCGGCCCGGGGTCGGTGTCGATGGTGGATGCCAGCCAGTTGAGCCAGTTGTTTCCCTTGATGAATGCCTATACCTACATACCTGGCTGCGGCAACTTCATCGACGGCGGGTTGTTTGAAAATCAAGGCTTTACGCTCATGTCGCGTTTGTACGAGTGGCTCGAAGCCAGGTTGAAAACCCTGCCCGACGATGTGCGCAGCAAGGTCAGTATCCACGTAATTTCTCTTATCAATGGCAGCATACGGCCCGACACGAGTAGCGGGCCGGTGGAGGAAAAAAACAAACGGATCTCGCAATTGAAAGCAGTTATGCGGGCGGTCAGTTTTTCCGGCATCGCCGGCCGCGCCACCTGGTGGACCGACTATATGAAAAACCGCGTGCCTGCCGGCAATTTCCATGAAATCGTGCTGCAATACCCCAATTTCCCGTCCGACGAAAGCAAACGCGTCCCGCTCGGGCGGTGGCTGTCGAGCGGCTCGATCAATACCATGAAACAACGCCTCGAAGGAAAGGGCTCCCCCGTAGCCGAGCAGTGGAAAGCCCTTGCCGAGTTGCTTTGAAGTAAAAGTTCCAGGCGGTTGACTTTGGGCGGGTTATGGATTTGGGATTGATGAACGACAGGTAATGCCCTGTTTCCCAAAACCTGCCCAAAGTCAACCGCCTGGAACTTTAAACCTTAACGCTGCAAGCTCGATTCCGATTACCGAACAATAGTGACGTCGCCTTTGTCGCGAATAACGATGGTTCGGCCGCAGTAGTCCACGGTGGCTTCCAGGTACCAGACATAGACGCCCGGCTGCATGTCGCGGCTGCGGAACAGGCTCAGCCAGCCTTCATCAGGGCCCGGTGAATCCCACATCCAGTTGCCCCAGCGGTCGTAAACCCGGAAGATAAAATTGTTGACTACCACCCCCTGCGGGAAGAAGGGCTTGAACAAGGCATTGTCCGGATTGACCGCGGCCGGTGCGACCACATTGGGCACATAGTACAGCTTCGAGGCGCCGATGTCGGCCCAGTTGACGCTTGCCGAGACCTGAACCGTTTCACAACGATTGCTTACAACGAGCCAAACCGGACCTGCTTCATTGAACAAGGCACTGGAAGTGGTCGTCCCGTTCGACCAGGCAAAGACCAGGGCAACCGAGTCGCCTGTTATTTGCGGTTCGAGCAGTACGGCACTGCTGTCGCAAGCCAGGATGCCGTCTGCAAGCGTCACCTCCAACGGGTCGTAGGCGTCCAGCACCGTGTCGCGTTGTGTCACGCATCCGTTGGCGTCCTGCACATAAAGCGTGTAGGAACCAGCCGCCAGGCCGCTGAAATCCGGCTCGGTCTGGAAATCCGTGCCGTCCAGCGAATACAGGAATGGCGCCGCGCCGCCTGTCACCCCGACCGCCGACAACGTGCCGGAAGTCGTGTCCGGGCAGGAATTGGTTGCCGCGAGGGCAAAACCTGTTTCCGGCAGGGCAGTTGTGGTGATCGTTACAGTCGAGTCGCAACCCAGCTGGCTTTGTAAAATAACTTCGACAATCTGGTTGGCCGGGATCGGAATGCCGGCGTAATCGAAGACTTCTCCAGGGCACAACGATACATCCAGCGTACTCGAATATTCGGGCAAAGCCCCTACTGTGATGGTCAGAATGGAATCGCAGCCGAGGTAGTTGGTCAGGGTGATTTGCGCGCTCGTGCCGGCCATGATAGGCGTGCCGTTGAAGTCGAAACTTTCACCTGCACAAATTTGAGCGCTGAAACTGCCGGTCGAAACCGGCCAGCTGGCCACATTGACGGTCACAACAGAATCGCAACCCAGGTAATTGGCGAGCGTGAACTGCTGGCTCTGCCCGGCGGGAATCAGGGTGCCGTTGTAGTCAAAAGATTCGCCCGCACAGGCGCCAGTATTGAGTGTAAATGAAGAGGGCGAGGCAAGGGCCACATTGACCGTGACAATGGAGTCGCAGCCGAGGTAATTGGTGAGGGTAAACTGCTGACTTTGCCCGGCAGGAATCTGTGTTCCGTTGTAGTCAAACGCGTCGCCCGGACAAGCCTGGGCATTCACCGTGCCGGTCGAAACGGGCAGGGTAGCGACATTGACCGTGACAATCGAGTCGCAGCCTAGGTAATTGGTGAGGGTGAACTGCTGGCTTTGCCCGGCAGGCACGAGGGTGCCGTTGTAGTCGAACGCGTCGCCCGGGCAAGCCTGGGCATTCACCGTGCCGGTCGAAACAGTCAGGGGCAACACATTGACGGTAACGGTTGAGTCACAACCATTTGCAGTTTGAAACTGAAACGACTGGCTTGCGCCCGCCGCAAGGGTCACGTTGTTGTAGGTCACGGTATTGCCGGGGCAAACATTGAACTGGAGGGTATCGAAAACCGCGCTGGTACAGAACGCGCTGAGCAGCAGGTCGGTATTGGTTTGCACGTCGCAACCCTGAATCAGGGCTGGCTGTTGCCCGATCACGACCTGCCAGCCGGGCGGCAGGAGAGCCGTATCGAGCGCAACGTCGTACGATGCTGCATCCACTCCTGGAAAGACGAAATCGCCGTTCCCGTTTGTTTGGGTGTTGGACAAAGTAGCGCCGTTTTGCCACAAATTGACCGCTATACCCGGCACCAGGGTGTCGGCGGCGTCGATCATGCCGTTGTCGTTGACATCCGACCAGACCTGCCCGAGGATGTTGCCGAAGCCGTTGTACAAATCGAGCACCAGGTCGCCGCTTTGGGCCGTGCAACCGTAAACGTCGGTCAGCTGCGCCCAATAGGTGCCGCTCTGGGTGGCGACAAAATCGGGTCCGGTGGCGCCCGGGATCGGCGATCCGTTGAGGAACCACTGCCAGCCCGTCACCTGCGGCATCGGCGGCAGGCAAAGGGTGTCGGGGTTGCATCGCGTATGGCAGCCGCTCGGGATCGCCTCATCGGGCGGGCCGGGCAATATGCTGATTGTATTGCTCTGCCCGACACAACCAAACTCATTGACCGCCTGCACGAAAAAGTTGCCGCCGTCTTCCACGGAAAGGGTGTTGCCCGTTGCGCCGGTATTCCAGCTGATTTGCCAGTTGGCGGGTTGAGGGCCGGTATAGGTAAGCGTGGTGGCGCCCGCACAGTAACCGTTGGCGGCGATCGTCAGCCCGCTCGGCACCGGGTGCACATCCACGGTGAAGGGTTGGGCGACAGAAGTGCAACCCGTGTTCAAATCAGTTACGGTAAGCGTAAACACATGCGTGCCCTCGCTCAACAGGTTGTTTCGGATCTCCGTGAAAATATTCAGCACATTGGTCTCTCCGTTCGACCAGAGGAAACTCAGGTTGCCGCTGCCGAACACCTGGAGGGATACGTCCTCTCCCAGGCAGGCGTCGAGCGAAGGGTATGAAACGCCGATCACCTGCCCCAGGTCGTTGGTCAACAGGGCTTTGATCGTCGCGTCGGGGCCAGGCGTTTCTTCCACGATCACAGGGGGCGGCGAATACGTGCAACCGTTGGCGTCGGTCATGGTGACGGAATAGGCGCCTTCTGCTGTGACGAGCAGGGTTGGGGTAATCGTCGTGCTGTCGGACCACAGGTAGCTGACCGCGCCGGGCGGCGCAGTGAGGGTGGTGGAGCCGCCTTCGCAGAATGGCATGGGCACGGCCGGGCTGATGTTGCCGTTCAGCGGGTTGTTGACAATCGTGATGTTTTGGGTAAATGTTGTGGTGCAGCCATAACTGTTGGTTGCGGTAGCTGCCACGGTGTACACACCTGGTGTGTTATAATTATGGAAAACCTGTGTGCCGCCGGCCGAATTGGCCGCGCCGCTGCCGGGATCGCCGAAATTCCAGACAATATTGTTCACATCGGCGCCTGCCACGGCATTGAACTCGGATGCATTGCCGGTACAGGCTGCCGCCGGCTGGGCAAAGGAAATAGCAGGACCAGCCGCGATATCGAAGGTTTCGACCGTGGAGGAAGTACAACCGCTGCTCGCTGTGACGGTAAGCGTGGCCGAGTAAGTGCCGCCGCTGGCATATGCGTGAGTGGTATTCCGCACAGACGAATTGTTTGCCGCGCCGCTGCCGGGGTCGCCGAAGTTCCACTGCCAGCTGGTAATATTACTACCCGGTAAAAAAGTACTGATGTCCTGAAAACTGGTGGATTGCCCCGGGCATTGCGGCAGTGGATTGAATGCCGCCACGGCCTCCACGTCGAGCGAGTCGATCAATTTGCAAATGCCGCCGCTTTGCAGGGCCGCGAGCATTACAACCACGTATTCGCCGGCGTTGGGGAACACAAACGAAGTGTTGTCGCCCGAGGTTGTGCCGATGATCGCGGCGCCTGACTGAAAAAGAGTCCACTGCGCCGATCCGGCGACATAGTTCGAGCCGCTGGCAGCCAGCAGGAAAGAATCACATTCCGGGCTGGGAGCAATACCCAGGGTAACATCGCCCACCTGGCAAGGCGGGAATCCGCCGCCTGGAAATCCGCCACCGCCGCCGCCGCCCGTGCAATCAAGTACAACATTGATCGGGCCTGCAGTGGCCGAACAACCGAACTGATTGGTCGCCGTGGCTGTGTAGGAGCCGTATTGATTGGTGGTATAGTTGTTTGCATTGACCCCGAGCGGCACGCCGTTCCGAAACCACTCGTACACGTAATCTCCGTCGGCGGTGGTCAGGGCGTTCATGGTCACAAACTGTGAGTTGTTGCAAAACGCCGTCGGGTCGTTGGTGCTGATCGTAAAATTGGGCGAAGGCGCGTTGGCGATGTTGAAATTGGCGGAACCCATGCAACCGTTGGCATCCGTAACCTCGATCGTATATGCGCCCGACCCGATCACCACGTTCGACAACGTACTCAACTCATTTCCGCTTGCATTTTGCCACGAATAAGTGTTGTAGGCGCCAACGGTCTGCACGGTTGCCGTCTGGCCATTGCATAGACTGGCCGGAGCGATCACCTGCGGCGCGGGCAACGCCGTTACATTCACGTTGAAACTGGCGGTCTGGCCGCAAACCAGGATGGAAACCGTGTGATTGCCCGCATTTTGCCAAAAAATGCTGACCGAAGGCGTGCCTTGCCCGCTTGCAATGGCTCCAGCATCGGCTGGACTGATTTGCCATTGATAATCAACATTATCCAAGGCAGGCACACTGTACGAGGCCGTGGAATTGATGCAGACGGTCGTTGCCCCGTTCAGGCTCACGCTGCCCACGGCCGACACGTCGAAGCGGACGGTATCGGAAATACAATTCAGTCCGTCGGTGGACACCTGCTGGGCAGCAAGCCAGTAGGGGCCCGCCGGTCCCCAGCTGATAGCCAGGTTTTCTCCGCTGGCCGTGGCGGGCGCTCCCGGGCCGTTCTGGATGATCCAGTTGATGTTCGACACAGGCGAAGCGCCCAGGGCCGAGTAGGTGACCGGCTGTCCCGGACAGATCAGCGAAGGGCCGTCGATACCCGTGAGCGGAGTCGGGCTTGCGGGCACATTGACCACCCATTCGACCTGATCGGAACAGGATTGCGCCGGATTGGAAGGCTGCGCTACCAGACGGTAGCGGCCGGGGCCGTTGTTGAATACGACGTTGGCGGTGGGGGTGCCCGAGGCCGTCCAGACGATGCTGCCGTCGGGCGCCGTCATCGTCCAGTTGCAATTGAGGTTTTGCAGCGGATTGACGAGTTTGGCTGTAAAAACCGCGTTGGCGCCTTCACAACGCTCCACAGGGCCGGAAATGGTGAAGGGAGAAACGATTTTGACCGGGATCGAATCCTGCCCGCCGCAACCCAGATAGCAGTTGTCGTACACCACCGACAGCCAGTTGGTCGCATTGGGGTTGGGGAAATTGTACCACTGCACTGTGATGCGGTTGGTGCCTTGCCCGCCGGTGATGGTGCCGCCGGAGCTCAGCGTCCACATGAAATTGGTGCCGCCGAACGGTTCGATGGCATACACGCTCTCGTCTCCGGGGCATACGATTTCCGGGCCGCTGATTTCTGCGTTATCCGACAAAACAGGCACCCGGATGACGGCGGGGAAGGGGCATGCCGAGGCGCCGCAGGCGGGTGTCAGCAAGGTGATGGCGCCGTTGGGGCCGTCGTTCCATTGCACGGTGACGGAATTGTCGGACGAACTGCCGCCGCCCAGAACGGTGCCGTTGCCCGAAACCGTCCATACGTAATTGCCGCACCCGGCTGCCGTGGTGTAAGTTGCTGTTTCTCCGGCACATAGCGTTCCGACGCAGTCGAGCAAGGGCGCATCGGCATCGAGCACTTCGATTTGCTGCACCACGGTATCGGCGCAAAGGCAGGCGCTGCGCGCAATCAGCATAACGTTGTACATACCCGGGCTGAGGTAGGTGTGCTCGGGCTCGAACGCCTGCGAGGGCTGGCTGCCGTCGCCGAAATACCATTCGAAGGCGTCGGCATTGGCGCTCAGGTTGTCGAAATAAACCGTTTGCCCTTTACAAATCTGAACAGGCGCGGGCGGGCTGTCCGATTCCGGGTCAGAACTGAAGGCCGCTTCCGGGGCTTCTATAATCGTGACGCAGGTGTAACCCTCTGTGATACAATAATAACTGGTGCTGCCCGGATCGGATTTGACCTGTACAGAACCCTGACCCGGGCCACCCCATTGTACGGTTACCGAAGCGTTGTTGGGCGGGTTGATGGTGTAGCTTTGCGCCCCCGTGACCGTCCATTGCACGTTTTGTTGTGCTCCCGATACCAGAGGATTGACCGAGTATGTAACGGTTGAATAGGGGCATACTTTTTCACAGATCTGGTTGTCGGGATTGGACGGGCCGCTGCTGCTGTCCTGATTGCAAATGGCGGCATTGTCGGAAGTGATGCTCAGGGGGATATTGGGCAACACGGTGATATTCATCGTATCGGTGAGGATTTCCTGGGAGTTGGCCAGTATCACCGATACGAGGATTGTGCCGCCGCCATTGGGCGGAAAACACATAAAAATCGAGGCGCCCGACCCTAGGGTTGTGCCGTTACTGCTGGACCAGAGGATACTCGAGCTCAGCGGCGGGTTGCCGCCGGGCGAACTGATGACCGCGGTATATTGGGCGCAGGTGCCGTAGCACACAAGGGAAGGCCCGGTGATCGTTACCTGGTAGTTGGTGTTTTGTGCGCTGGAAAGGAGGGGAAGGAAGAAGAGGCTTACCCAGAAGGCAAACGACAATCGGTTTGGCATGGCTGGAATGACGTTTAGTTCATGGAATGCGGATTGAAAAACGCCATGAAGATACGTAACTCCGGCACTGTGCTGCCAGCCGCTAAAATGCGTGGAAAAAAGTCTGTAAAACGGGGTGTTCAGTTGAGTTTGAACGGCGCTGCCATGCGAAACTCGGGGATGGTCACTTCGAAATAGGTATTGTCGTCGTAGCGGCTCATGAGGTAGGTGCCCGACATGCGGCCGATCTCGGTTTCGAGGTGGCAAAATGAGGTATATTCATGGCCTTCGCCCGGGGCAAGCACCGGTTGCTGCCCGATCACTCCTTCGCCTTCTACCTCCCGCATGATGCCGTCGGCATTGGTGATGACCCAGTGGCGGCGCAGCAGTTGAACCGTAAAGGGGCTACGGTTGATGATGGTGATATGGTAGCCGAAAATAAATTTTCCCTCCCTCGGATTCGAGTGGGCGGGAAGATATTGCGTCTCAACGCTGACGGTGATACCGTTGGTGGTGGAAGTTTCCATGCAACAATTTTTTCAAACACAGCACCGCTTGGCAGCAGGTCTTTTTTTGAAGGACAACAGCCATACAACAATTTGCAAGGGCAAAATTGTTTAAAAAAAGCCGACAATCAAAAATCCTGTGCTCGGTGCGTGAAAAATTAACCTCTTTGCCGCTGAATCGCCGGTTTGGGGCTCCGAACTGCGGCCCCCTGGCCATCCACAAACAAAAAAGCCGAATCGGTCTTTTCCGACTCGGCTCGCTACGAAATTACTAAACACGGGTATCTAGTTCTTATGACGCAAAACCGGGGTTTTGCGTTGGCTACAGCCCTTTTAAAAAGCTGAGTATGGCAGAAGCAGAGGTTTCTTCAGGGTTAAGGGGCAGGGTGGCATTGGTGCCGATTTCGGTATCGGAGCTGCCCAGCCAGTAGCGATTGCCGGCTTTGGAAACGCTCACAACCTTAATCAGATGACCGATTGGCGCCTGGTCCATGCAGAAAGTGCCGCTGGTTTCATCGTATTCGAGCGGGATGATCGTCCGCTGATTTTTAAAAGCGACAAACACTTCGGTATTTTCCCCATCGTAGGCCACAGGGAGAGAAACGCAAAAGGAAGAGCTTTGTTCGTTGATGGCTCTGGCGCAGTTGACCCAGTTCAGTTGTTTGATAATGAGTTCGTAACCGACTTTCTGTCCTTGTTGCGTAGGCCAGCCTGCCCAGTACACTTCCTGTCCGCTGTCTTCCCAGCCGCCGAAACTTTGATCGGTATTAAAAACGGCATTAAACACTTTCATATCGGGCTGCAGATCGTCTTGCGCCGTGGTGATTTGCACTTTCAGGGTGCGGTCGTTGGCCAGCAGCAGGGGTTGTCCGCTGCAAAACGCCTGCACACGCAGGATGCCGCCGCTTTCCAGCAGCGCTTGCGAGGTCGTGGTGGTCTGCAGGCCGCGCCCCAGAATATCGCCTTTGAGAAAAGCTTCCTCCACTTCGATGCGGAAAGCGCCGCAGGTACTGATCGCAACCGGATTGCCGTTGGCATCGACAAACAGATGATCCACATCGGTCAGGTGCACCCTCACGCCACTGGACGTGCTCAACACGGTATCCGCCGAAAGACCCGCCGGAAAATTGAACAGCGTTAGCGTCGACTGGTCGGGTACCTGGCCGAGCAACTGCCCGATTTCCGCGATGGAACTGCCGTACGGGTGGAACGTTTCCACGTCTTTCCGGCAGCCCCACACGCCGATTAGGGTGCTTAGTAATGCGTAATAAACAATGCGTCGCATGATAAAATTCGTTGTGATAGGCTTTGCATTCAGGTGAAAATCCGGGAACAAGATTCCGAATCATCGGGGTTTCGCTGCCTGTTCCCTGGAAAAATTAAGGTTAATGTAATTTTCGATGGTATGAGTGTGGGTTCAGTCGATGATCATGGTCATGCCCAGTCGTATGCCTCCGATGCCATAACGCTGTTCGACCGGATGGGTGGACTGGTTGACGGGTTTGAGCACGTGCCGGTAATAGGGTTCTGCAAATACCCGCAGGCGGGGCTGCAGGTGGTAAAAGAACTGGGCGCTTCCGCTCGCACTCAATCCGACCCGCGTCCGGAATACATCCAAACCCTGATCGCCGGGCGTGAAAGATGCGGGCAAATCGATTCCGGGCGCCAGTATCTTGCCTTGTTTCCAGAACAGGACGTTGAAACTCAGGCCGGCATTGAGCGAAATGCCGCCGTTGCCCTGCCGCCATTCCACGCCGGCTGTCAGCGGGATGTCGAGCAGCCCGAACCGGTTGAAGGTTTTGACATAGCTTTCTCCAAAATCGACATCGAGGGTATCGGCCTTGATGACCGGCTGCCCGTTGACGATTTCGGTGGTGTATTCCACCAGATAGCGCACATCGTCGGGGTTGATGTATTCGAACACCTCGGTAAACTGATCGTAATGCAATCCGGTTCGCAGCAGAAAATGCTTGTCGAACAGCCACGAGGCGCGCAAACCGCCATTGAAAGCCCAGTCGCGGCGCTCGGTGTCGAGCCGCCGGTTGAGGTAAGGCTGGTTGTCGGCGTCGGCGCGCAGGGTTTTTCGGGCCAGCGACGGTCCGGCGTAGGCGTCGATCATCCAGACGTTGGGTTTCTTTTCAAAATCATAACAATTGCGCCGCGCGCGCCGCTTTTTGGAAGGCGGCGGAGGCGCAATGGCGGGCAGTGAATATTGCTCCGACAAAGTTGCCGGACTGAAAGGCAGCCGGGCCAATGGCGGGGCGGTCGCGACGGGCGGAGTAGATTCTTCGGCGCCGTCCGAGACAGGAACGGCCGGGGTAGCAGTTGCTGGCACGGCCGCGGGCAACAGCGGCGCCACTGCCGGAGGAATCGGCTGCGTTGCTGCTGCACGGGAATACGCGGTAGAAGATTTGGCTGGACGAGCCAGACCGGATGTTTGACTGGCCGCCGCGGCTTCATCCCGATCAGGGGCGGCAGCATGGGAGGGGTTTTCAGTCGCTTGATTTTCTGCTGTTGCCCAGGGCATGCTTGCAGCGGGTCGCAGGACCGGTGTTTGGAATTCGGTCGGCTGCCCCGTTTGCGCCAGGGGCGCTTCCGGCCCCTGGGGAATCAGCGACCAGTACAAAACAGCAGCACCCAGCAGCACGGATGCCCCCGTCAGCCAAAAGAATACAATACGCCGCCGGCGTCGGCGCAGTTCGCGCTCGACGTTGGGCCACACAAAAGCCGGAGGGGCCACCTCGGCATTGTGCAGGCGCTCCCGAAGGAGCCGGTCAATATCTGATTGGTGCATTTTTTTAAAAGGTTTATAAAAACTTAGGTCGCCCGAAAAGCAATCGTTTTTCTATCAAAAGTATTAAACAGGTTTTAGAAGGCGTTCATGGAATGTTTACGAAAGGTGTTAGGCAGCCTCACACTTTAACAAACTTAAAAACCCGCCTGCCAAAACCAGAAATATTTGCCACGCCCAGATAAAAACCGGGCTCTAGGCCTGATACATCGATAGCAGACGTCAATTCCCGCCAGTTCTCGACTATGAGTACCTTTTGGCCAATATTGTTGAACAAGACGACTTTTTCCACAGTTCCGATATGGTCTGTCGATAAAAATATAAGATCAGAAACGGGATTGGGATAAACCCATATCGCCTGCAATACTGCCTCCTCGGTTGACGAGGTGTAACAATCATCTAAATCAGCGCGCTTGTAAACCAGTTGGCCATCGGTGTTAAAACATCGGACTGTGAACTCTGTCATATCCCCTGCGAGGGAACAAAATATCTCCGATTCAAAAAGTTGGTTCATGTCGCCCATGCCCTCTATCCATTCACTCTCGCCGCACAGGCTATTTAGCACAAGGCGCTTTCTGGGCATACCATCCAGTAGATGTATTATGTCTGTCTGTGTCACATGTCTGGTGGCTTGCCCGATACCGGGATTTCCTTGCAGGGAATCGCCGATACTGAAATTGAAATTGTAAATCAGGCGCTCAGGGTCGCCCAGCACTCCGCCGATTTTAAATACACGCCCATTTTCTTCTCGAAAAAAAGCCCCGCTTGTTTCCCAGGGGCCGCCACTCATACTCTCTGAATAAATAAGCTCATGGTAGTATTTTCCGGCGGTCAAAACCGAATCAGGAGAAAATCTGTACCGGCGTACCTTTGAAGGGAATGTGGGAAATGTATAATCGATCACCCATTCGTTTAAATGTGATACGATAGGAATGTAATTGTCTTTTACGACGATATCTTGTATGTACGGGCAGTCTGCCCAAAGGCAGCCAGCGGCGCTGGTTCGAACCAGCCAAATGTCATGCTCATAAGGATCGCTCGCCTGACTATCATTCACGTATTTTCGGACCCAGCCGACCATGAGCAAATCCCCGTTTGGCAATTCATCTAAATCTTCCAGATTACTGCGATAAGGAAACGTCAATGGGAGGGAAGGGTCCATCCCTTTGTTCACCCGAAAAGCCCTTTTCCACTTGAGACTGCCTGTAGCGTCAATCCTAAATAAGAAACCTGTCTCTCCCAGTTCGTCGATGGTCGAAGAAATAATCCCTGATCCAATAATGTCACCGTTGCCGGCCAATATCAACTTTCTTATGCTGTACAGGTTCAATCCAAAGGTTGAATCAAGCAAGCATTCCCATTTCATGGAGCCATCTTTTTTAACTGCAAGTAGGTTGGTTCGATAGTCGTGAGCATAATTTATATAAATAGTCGTATCCGCTCCAATAGCCAAGCATGCCCAGGATGTTTCGTTGTTCTGGTCCGGCCCAACCCACTGAAAAACTATGTTGAAATCTTTATTGAAACCATATATTACTTTTCGGTCCGCCAGATATGCCTGTGGCATACTCGTGTTCAGATACTTTTCATGACAGGAGACGTATAATAGAGAATCCGGGCCAATAGTAAGGTCTTCGATTTTCAGATGCGCACCCGATGAAGGCGAGACAATCAGTATGGTATCTGTTTGAAAATCCTTGTCTAAAACAAAAAACACCGCCTTCTGCTGATAGTTGTACCAACCCGGGTAATTAACATACATTAAGCTGTCCAATACCTGTGCTCCAACAACATACTTACCCTGATATACTATGGCTCGCTTAATGGTGTAGGAAAAATAACGATTGTCTGGTATGTTCAGATCGAACGAGTTGCCATATTGAAAAGTCTGCCGGTCTATTGAGGTTATAGTTATATTTTTTTTGAGTAATGACTCTTCCGAAGACAAAATCAGAATTTCATCATCGACCATGACCGAAAAGCCTGCCTGAACCTCGTCAAATTGCTCCGCCTGAGTCAACTGATTGGCGCTTAAGGAATAAAGACCCAGTTCCGAACATATAGTTGCGCCCGAAGCGCATATGGCATTGCTCCTGATATAGCACAAGTTGCCACTGACGTTAAAATCAACCGCCTTTTCCTGTGCGCCATTGAAAGGATCGTAAAAAGCCGAAAACCATTGCTGGCAAAAGGCAGGGGTGGCTCCCAAGGCTAATAGATAAACAGCGATTTTTTTCATGCCAATAACATTGATGAGGTTGATTAGGGTTTATAAGGTTGATGAGGTTTATAAGGTTGATTTAGATAATCATTTATTCACGCTGAGCGCATCAACTGCCCTTTTATCAACCCTCATAAACCTGATCAACCCTCATCAACCCCTTCATCTCAATTGTATCTTTTCCAGTTGCTCCACCAGCCAGCGGCGCGCTTTGGTTAGTTGGGAGCGGGAGGTGCTTTCCTGGATGTTGAGCATTTCGGCGGCTTCTGCGTGTGAAAAGCCCTCGATGGCCACCAGGTTGAACACCACGCGATACCCGTCGGGGAGCCGGGCGATCAGGCGCAGCAATTCGGCCTCTGAAAGGCTCGACAAGGCATCGGGATCTACCGGATGGTCGGGCAACCGTTCGTATCCCGAAGACTCGTGGTCGAAGCGCTGCCGCTGGTAGGTCCGCAACGCGGTGTTGACCATAATACGCCGTATCCAGCCTTCGAAGGAGCCTTGAAACTGGAACTGACCCAGTTTGGTAAACACCTTCACAAACCCCTCCTGCAAAATGTCTGCCGCATCCGATGGCGTGCGCGCATAACGCAGGCATACGGCGTACATCTTGCCGGCGAATCGCTCGTACAATTGATGCTGGCACTGCGCCGACCCGCGCAGACAACCTTGAATGAGTTCTGTTTCAGTCAAAACGGATTAGAATCGCTAAGTGTCCAAAGGGCCGGCTTCGCGGGGATTCCCCGAAGGTACGCGCTTTGTCAGATGCAAGGAACAAGATTTGTGCTGCCTGAAAATGTTAAAATACCCGTTTTTCTCCATTTGTCGGCTCAGGGCGCCACAGCAGCCAGCGTACCGGCGGCTACCAGCGGGACGGTGAGGTTGTCCCAACCCCGTACACTCAACGCTTCCGCCGCAGCGGTCAACAGACTGACAACCACCGCCAATGCCGGGTTTTCCGGCAAGAAATAGAGGCTGCAAGCCAGCGCGGCCAGCATAAAGGCCAGCGACCCGCCCAGGGTTTTCCGGTTGGCGCCCATCGTCCAGGGCCGCAGCGGCCAGACTCTCCCCACCAGAAAAGCGGCCGGATCGGCCAGAACCAGGATCAGGATCGGAAGCCGGAACAACACCCAGTCGTGGCGGGCCCAGGCCAGCAGGAAACACAGCAGAATCGGCAGGGGAAACAATAAACTTCCGTCGGACTTCCGGTCGACCCGATGTACCGAGTCGAGCCAGCCCAGCCGGCGGCTGCCCCACAAAAGCCCGCCAAACGCCACGACCAGCCCGAATACAAACCACGGGTTGTCAAATAATTGTGGCAAAAGGAGCGACAACAGGCCGCCGCTGATATGCATGAATTTGCGCGACCATTCGCTCGCAACGCCGAACTTGCGATGCATGACTTCCGCCGCGACAAAAAGCGCGGTGAAGCCCAGCGAAAGCCAGCATACATGCCACCATTGATCCGTCATGCGATCCGGAGTTTTACCCCATAAATTTAGCGCTACTTTTGACAAAACCATTTTGTTGTCATGGACGCCACAACTCCCGAACGCTTCTGGACCATCCCCAACATCCTTTCGTTGTACCGCCTGCTCGCCTTCCCGGTGATCGCCTGGTTTTTATGGACGGGCAACCGGCCCGTCTTCGCAGGCCTGCTGGCATTCAGCCTCTTCACCGATATCCTCGATGGATTTATTGCCCGCAACTTCAACCAGCAAACCCGCATTGGCGCGCGCCTCGACTCCTGGGCCGACGTCGGGAGTTACATACTGGCATACGCCGGCATTTTTCGCTTCGAATGGGAGTTTGTCGTGACGCACAAAATCGGGTTGTCCCTGTTCGCTGCCTTGTACCTGGGCAGCCTGCTCACGGTTTTTGCCCGGTTCGGCGGCATCATTGGCCTGCATTTGTACGGCTGCAAGACGACCGGTTATCTGCAGGGCGCTTTTTTGCTCTGGCTGCTGAATTTTGGCAATGTCGAATGGTTTTACTTCCTGATGATCAGCGTAGGCTGCCTGGCAAAAATCGAGGAAATCGTCGTGCTGCTGCGCCTGCGCGAACGCCGCTCAAATGTGAAGGGCCTGTATTGGGTACTCAAAAACAACTGGTGAACATGCATCCCGTTTTGACCATCGTCAGCATCTATTTTATCGTCGGGGCGCTGGGTACAGCCCTCGCGGCCCGGCGCCAGTCGCCCGAGGTGCGCAAGGCGCGCTGGCTCAAATTTGTCGTATATGTGGTACTGGTGTACGGCCTTATCGCCGTGATGCTGTACTGGCGGGCACAATTTTGGCTGCCGGCCCTGACGATCGTGGCCGGCAGCTTGTGGGAATTGTACAAAGTGCGCCGGCAGGCGCCCCTGTCAACGCGGTTTTACCAAATAACCGGGCTTGTTTTTGGCCTGGCTGCCGCCGGCTTTATGCGGATGGCGCATTCCTTCGATTCCCCAAAACTGCTGTTCGTTTTTCTGATCGTATTTTGTTTTGACGGTTTTTGCCAGATTTTCGGCCAGCTGCTGGGCCGCAGAAAACTGTTTCCCCGCGTAAGCCCGAACAAAACCGTCGAAGGACTGGCCGGCGGAACCCTCTCCGCGCTGGCTACGGCCGTGCTGACCCGCGACTGGGTCGATCTGAACATGCTGCCTGCTGCCGCGTACGGACTTGCGCTGAGCGCCGCCGCTTTGTCGGGCGACTGGCTGGCGTCGTATTACAAACGCCGGCACGGCGTCAAGGATTTCAGCCGTATCCTACCCGGGCATGGCGGTTTTCTCGACCGTTTCGACAGCTGGCTGCTGGCCGGGGCAGTGGCCGGTTTGTGGCTGTGATCCGGCGTGCGCGGCCGCCTCTTTACCTGTCGCGGCTTATTTGCCAAAACCCTAACACCCCCAAAGGCACAGCCACCAACCCGTTCATACTGCCGTGTATGGCACGCATTTGATGGAGCGACAGTGCCCATTCTGGCCTCACCACCCTCAGGGCGTAACCCAGCGCCAACAACATGGCAGCGCTCAGTACCAACCCTCCTGCCAGCAGCAGCCCATTGCGCCGCCGCCTGCCCAGCACCATCCAGACCACCGCGCCGGCCAGTCCGGCCAGGGCCATCCAGACCGCGGCGAATGTCTCCGCTCCGGGGCCGAGCTGCCATTGAGTGGCGGTGATGCCCACTGCCGTCAGGGGCACGCCGAGCGCCACGGCGCCGGCCGACGCACGCGACCACCACAGCGGCAAATGTTGCGCGCTCAGGGCAACCAAAACGGTCAGGGCAAAGCCCGCAAAGTGAAAATGCAGGGCCGTCAGCCGGACGATCTCGGCGCCGAATTCGAACAGCGTCCAGCCGCCCCGCTCGGCCAGCAAAGCCGCCCCGCCGATAAATAAATATGCTAGCCCGGCGCCTGCTACCGCCTGTCGCACGGAGGAAAAACCTGCTCTCCACAGGCAGAAGAGCCCGCCAAAGGCGATGCCTGAACAAAGCAGCATCCAGGGGGCCGACAGGAGCGCCGCCGGCCAGCCGACCGGCAGAAACAACGCCGCGGCAGCCAGCATTGCCGCCGGCAACAGGAAGGGCGCGCTTAGCCGATACAGCGGCAGCAAGGCCGGATAATGCCGCACGGCCAGTTGCCAAACCGCGGGTGTAACGACAAAAAATGCGAATACGAGGGGCAAATTCCCGTAATCGTGCCCCATGATCGTGCCTGGCCAAAGCCCGATACAAAACAGCAAAGCGAGCAGCATACGCAAAAGCCAGCCGTCAGGCGTGAGCGATGGATCGGCGGGCGCTGTCTTATGAATGAAGGCAGTCATCGCGGCAGCCGAATCTTGCCGGAATTTCTCCTGCAACAGCCGAACCACCGGGTAGGCCAGTCGGGCCAGCAAAGCCCCGGGGCGGGAAAAAGCGCGGATTTCGTACCAGACACGCTCTTCTTCGTCGAGTCGAACCAGAAAAAGTTCCTCCCCGCGTTCCAGGTGCGCAGGCAGTGTGCCGTAGGCAAACCCGAAGCGCCGGGGCTCCTCGACGGCGTACACGATGCGACAGGAATTGTGCCACCACAGCCCGAAGAGCCGGAAAAACATCGCGACCGTATTCCCGGCGCTCAAAGGCGCCTGGCCGGGCAAAATACGCGTCCAGGCCGGCGGGAAATGCGCCCATTCGCGCAGTGCCTGCCGGGCGCGTTCAAAATCGGCCAGCCCCCGGCCCACGACGACACATTGGGCATCGTGATCGAACCCTTCGACGCACGCTTCCGTGTCGGCTGTCCTGCCAACTTCAGAGTAGGTGAAGGCTTGTGTTTTTTCTTTTTCCAGAAAGGCCGCCAGACGGGCGGAATTGGGCAAGCGGAGCGAAGTTTTCATGGTAGTTTCCGTTTCAAAGTGCGACCGGTTTGTAGTCGCAACTTGTAGGAAACAGGCCGTTTGAATTTATGTTTCAAAATTTTCTGAAAAATAAATCATCAAAATAATGACTGATCGTCAGCCTTTTCTGTTTTTAGAAAGCCAGAACGAATCGCGTTCCTGAGCCCAGGGTGGAGCTCACCCTGATATTGCCGCCGTGCAATTGCATGATTTGTCGTGAGATGCTCAGTCCCACCCCTGTGCCGCTGGTTTTGGTGGTAAAAAAGGGGATAAAAATCTCGTCGAGCAGGTCGGGAGCGATGCCTGGCCCATTGTCGTCCACTTCGATAAACGCCTTTCCTTTATCATCGTTTCCGGCGCGCAGGGTGATGCGTTTGTCGGGCTGTTCGGTGCTTTGCAGCGCTTCGCGGGCGTTTTTGACGAGGTTGAGCAACACCATTTCGATTTGGCCGGCGTCGGCTTCGATCACGAGTTCTTCGGGCGCCACGAAGGCTTCGATCCGAATAGCCTGATCGCTGCGCTGGTTGGCGTTGAACAATTGCACGATATGGTCGAGCAGCCGACGAGCGGGAATCGACTCGGGTTTGGGCTCCGGGATAGCGGAAAAACTGCGGTAGGCCTGCACAAAATCCATCAGCGCGCGACTGCGGGAGCCAACCACTTCCAGGGCTTCGGCCAGGTCGGCCAGGTCGGCGCGGGAGGGCGCCGCCTGCTGCTCGTCGCGGGGCAGGATATCCTGCATGGTTTCGACCAGCGACACGATAGGGGTGACGGAGTTCATGATTTCGTGGCGCAAGACGCGGGTGAGGTCGCGCCATGCATCGAGTTCTTTTCGCTGGAGTTCGGGGTGGATGTTCTGGAGGGTGAGCAGGCGCACGGCCCGGCCCTGCAGATTGAGCGCCACGCCCTGTACGGCGAGCTGACGCCCGGGTTCGGCCTGGTACAGTATTTTGCCTTTGGTGGTGAGGTTTTGGGCAAATTCCTGCAAAGCCGCGTGTCGTGGCGGCAGTTCGTGCAGGTGGTGAAGCCGGTACACGCCCAGGGTTTGAAACGCGGCATTATTGGACAGCAGGATGTTGTTCTGCCGGTCGAACGCCAAAACGCCTGTGCCCAAATGTTGCACTATTGTATTGAGAAACAACAAGTTGGCTTCTTTTTCCGCCCGTGTTTGCCGAAAGGCTTCGAGCACTTCGTTGAACTGCCGGTTGACCGCCTCGAAAGAATCGCCTTTTTCTTTGGACGATGAAAAACGGATGGCAAAATCCGAGTACCGCACGCTTTCAAAAAAGCGGGTAAGCCGCCGGTTGGTGTCGGTGACGTAGTGAATCAGTCCGGCCGTCAGGATCAAAGCGCCGATCAGCGGCAGCACGGCCAGCCAGCGCAGGGTCGGCGAAACGGTCATCCACGCCGCCCCGCCGAGCAGCGCCGCCAGCGCCACAACGCGCAGGATCAGGGCATGGGAAAAGGAACGAGACATGGAGCTGGGTTCAATTTGTCCGATGGATTCGATCGTCTCGATTCAGGTTGGCAACCAGGCAACCGTGCCGATCGAATCCACCGTTGTATTTTTTCACATGTTGTATTTCTCCAGCCGCCTGTACAAAGACGCCCGGGTGAGGCCGAGTTCCTGGGCGGCTTCGGTGATGTTGCCGTAGTGTTTTTCCAAAGCTTTGGTAATCAGGAGTTTTTCCATGTCGTCGAGGTTCATGGTATGGAGGTCGGCGGTGCCGCCGGCGCTTTTCTGGAGGAAAAAATCTTCGGGCTGAAGCGTGTCGCTTTTCGACATGATCACGGCGCGTTCGACGGCGTGCTGGAGTTCGCGTACGTTGCCGGGCCAGGCGTAGCGGGTCAGTTCGCGCAGGAGGCCCGGGCTGAGCCGGGTGACCGGCCGGTTGTAGCGCTGGGCAAATTGCTGCATGAAATGCTGGCTCAGCAATTCGATGTCTTCCGGGCGTTCGCGCAGGGGCGGCAGCGTAATTTCGATGGTGTTGATGCGGTAGAGCAGGTCCTGGCGAAAGCTGCGCAGGCGCACCATTTCGTCGAGATTTTGGTTGGTTGCGGCGACGACGCGCACGTTGACGGGCCGCGGGCGGTTGGCGCCTACGCGGGTGACCATGCGGTTTTGCAGCACCGACAGCAGTTTGGATTGCAGGTTGAGCGCCAGGTTGCCGATCTCGTCGAGGAAGATCGTGCCGCCGTCGGCGGCTTCGAAGCGCCCGGGGCGGTCGTCGCGGGCATCGGTGAAAGCGCCTTTGACATGGCCGAACAGCTCGCTTTCGAACAGCGATTCGGTGAGCGCGCCGAGGTCAACCTTGACGAAATTCTCGGCTGCGCGGGTCGAATGTGCGTGAATGGCCTGCGCGATCAGGTCTTTGCCCGTGCCGTTTTCGCCGAGCAGGAGCACGTTGGCGTCGGTTTCGGCCACGCGCTGGATGGTGTCGAACACCTTCTGCATGGCCGCGCTTCCGAACACGATTTCCGGCAGGTCACGGACCTGGGCGAGGTTGCGGCCGGTTTGTTTCGATTTGAGCAGGCTGGCTTCGTCCTGGCTGTTTTTGAGGCGCAGGGCGGAATGCAGCGTGGCGAGCAGTTTGTCGTTGTCCCAGGGTTTGAGCACAAAATCGGTTGCGCCGTTTTTGATGGCCCGGACGGCCAGTTCGACGTCGCCGTAGGCGGTGATGAGCACGACGATGGTCGAGGGATCGAGTTCGAGGATCTTGCCCAGCCACTCGAAACCTTCCTGACCGGTGTTTTTGTTGCGGTTGAAATTCATGTCGAGCAACACTACGTCGTAGCTGCGTTCGCGAAACAGGGCCGGTATCTCGGCAGGATCGCGCGTGGTGTCCACTTCCGAAAAATGGCGCTTCAGGAGTAGTTTGCCGGCGCTGAGTACGCCCGGATTGTCGTCGACGATGAGAATGTTGGCTTGATTCATGGCTGGCTGCGTGAAACAGAACGATAGACAATGTCTGCATCCGCCGATATGCAAAGCAAAGGTATTTTTTTTCTGAAAAGTGTTCGATTTCGGACACTCTTGTTCGCTTGCGGACAGGCCGGAAAGATGTTTTTGGTTTTAAATATTTGATTATCAATTAATTAAAAAATTGGCACAAACTTTCCTCTGTATGGGAAAAGCAATTGACCAATCAACTATGGATCGTCCCATTCAAAAGAAAAAATGGACCCTGGAGCGGGTCGGATTGATAACGGGCATTGTGGCGTTTCTGGCCTTTTCCGTGTACAGTCTGGGTTTTGCCAACCGTAAAAGTTCGCTCAACATCGACCGCAACAAGATTACGGTTTCGGAAGTGAGCCGCGGCGTGTTCGACGAATTTATCGTGGTCACGGGCGTGGTTCAGCCCCTGAAAATTTACCAGCTCGACGCCATTGAAGGCGGCTACGTGGCCCAGAAATTCCTCGATGGCGGCGCTACCGTCAAACAGGGCGATCTGATTCTTCGCCTCGAAAACCAGCGCCTGACGCTCGACTACGTCAACCGCGAAACCGAGATGTACGACCTCATCAACAACCTCGAAAACACCCGCCTGCGCCTGAAGCAGGAAAAATTTGCGCTGCGCCGCACGCTTTCCGACCTCGATTACCAGATTCAGCAAGCCAAAGACGACCACGAACGCGACAAAAAGCTGTTTGCCGACGGCGTCATCAGCGAAAAGGATTACACCCGCACCCGGCTCACCTACGAACGCCTGACGCAACAGCGCGGCATCGAGGTCGAAAACCAGCAATTTCAGGAAGAAAACAGCCTGACCCAGATCAAACAACTGGAAGGCACGCTCGAACGCACCCGGCTGAACCTTTCGATGATGAAGCAAAACCTCGAAAACCTTTACTTGAAAGCGCCCGTATCGGGTCTGCTTTCCCGTGTGGATGTGGAGGTGGGCGCCAGTATCGGCGCGGGCCAGAACATCGGCCAGATCGACGACCTGAGCGGTTTTAAAATGCGGGTGGAAGTGGATGAGCACTACATTTCGCGCATCTTTCCCGGCCTTGAAGGCTCTTTCGAATTTAACGGCCAGCTGCATCAGCTCAGCGTCAGCAAGGTGTATCCGGAAGTGCGCAACGGCCGTTTCGAGGTCGATATGGTGTTTGCCAAAACCGTACCCGACGGCATTCGTCGCGGCCAGTCGGCGCCCGTTCGGCTTCAACTCGGCAAACCCGCCGACGCCGTGCTCCTGCCCACAGGCGGCTTTTTCAGCGAAACCGCCGGCAACTGGGTGTACGTGCTCGATGCCTCGGGTGGCCGCGCCGTCAAACGCAACATCACCCTCGGCCGCAAAAACCCGCAGTACTTCGAGGTGCTGAACGGACTCGAACCCGGCGACAAAGTCATTACCAGCACCTATGAAAGCTTCGGCGACAAAGACGTGCTGAACCTCTGAAAAAACCCTTCAACTCATCGCGTACACTGATCCATCACATATTCCCGATCATGATCAAGACCAGCAATCTGCACAAGATTTTTACCACTGAAGAGGTGGAGACAACGGCCCTCAACGGCATCAACCTCGAAATTCAGGCCGGCGAATTCGTGGCCATCATGGGCCCATCCGGCTGTGGCAAGTCCACCCTGCTCAATATCCTCGGCCTGCTCGACAACCCCAGCGAGGGCGAATACAATTTCTTCGGCACCCAGGTGGCCAACATGAGCGAGCGTCATCGCGCCAACCTGCGCAAAGGCAACATCGGTTTCGTGTTCCAGTCGTTCAACCTGATCGACGAACTCACGGTGTACGAAAACGTCGAACTGCCGCTCCTTTACCTCAAGACTCCCGCTGCCGAACGCCGCCAGCGCGTCGAAAAGGCGCTCGAACGCATGAACATCATGCACCGCCGCAACCACTTCCCGCAGCAACTTTCCGGCGGCCAGCAACAACGCGTGGCCATCGCACGGGCCGTGGTGGCCGAACCCAAAGTCATCCTCGCCGACGAACCTACCGGCAACCTCGACTCCGCCAACGGCCTCGAGGTCATGAACCTGCTCACCCAACTCAACCAGGGCGGCACGACCATCATCATGGTGACGCACTCGCCCCACGATGCGGGCTTTGCGCACCGGATTATCAACCTGTTCGACGGCAAAGTGGTGACCGAAAATTTTTACGTGTAAAACCTGCCTGCTGCAAAACACCCAATTCCGGCCGCCGGATGCAAAAGCCTGATCCGTTCATTTCCGGGCCATCGGTCATTTTCACACTTTGTACCAAATCTCCGGCGGCAATTTTTTTATGTGCGACTGTACTGGGGGGCAATCAATTGAAAATTAAGCTATTAAACAAAACAAACCATGTTGACTCAATTTCTCTTGCTGCTTTTGGTTCTGCTGCTGGAAGTGCTGCTTCAGCCGGCGTTCATCTGAGCGACCATTGTTCATCAACCTCCACAGTACCGGCCCAATCGAACTCATCGAATCCAATTCAAACATGATCGAATTCAAAGACATCGAACGCTATTACGATACCGGCGCAGTAAAAACCTACGTGCTGCGCTATGCCAGTGCCCGCATTGGCGAAGGCGAATTTGTCAGCATAATGGGTCCTTCGGGCGCAGGCAAAAGCACCTTGTTGCACATCCTCGGCATGCTCGATGAGCCGACGGCCGGCGAATACTGGTTTCTGGGCGAGCCGGTGCACAAGTTCAACGAACGCCGGCGCACCGAGTTGTACCAGCAGTACATCGGCTTCGTGTTTCAGGCCTATCACCTGATCGACGACCTGACGGTGTACGAAAACCTCGAAACCCCGCTGCTGTACAAAAAAGTGCCCTCCGCCGAGCGCAAAAGCCGCATTGCCGATATGCTCGACCGCTTCAACATGGTGGCCAAGAAGGACCTGTTCCCCAGCCAGTTGTCCGGCGGCCAGCAGCAACTCGTCGGCGTAGCACGCGCCCTCATCGGACGCCCCAAACTGATTCTGGCCGATGAACCGACCGGCAACCTGCAAAGCCAGCAGGCCCGCGAGATCATGGATATTTTCCGGCAACTCAATCAGGAGGAAGGCGTGACGATCATCCAGGTAACCCATTCCGATATCAACGCCCGCTACGGCTCGCGCATCCTGCATTTGCTGGATGGGAAGGTGGAGCGGGATGAAAAAGTCTGAACTGCCCTATGTTCCGCAACTATTTTTCCCTGGCGGTCCGCCATTTGCTGAAAAATCGCACCTACTCCGTTATCAATATCCTGGGGCTGGCGATCGGTATTGCCGCTTGCCTGCTGATTTTCAGGCTGGTGCACTACGAACTGAGTTTCGACACCTTCCGCCCCAACTACGAGCGCATTTGCCGCGTCGTGACACACGAACACACTCCGAACGATAGCGAAGCCTCCACCGCGGGCATTCCGTTGCCGGCCATGGACGCCATGCAGGCCGCCGTGCCGCAGTTCGAGGCGTTTGCCCGCGTACACTCCATGTGGCCGACGATCACGGTGCCCGAATCGCCAGGAAGCCTCCTGGGGCGCAAATACGCCACCAACGACGAGCAGGAAGTCGGCGTTTTCGTGGAGCCTTCCTTTTTCCGGATAATCCAGTGGGAATGGCTGGCCGGCGAACCAGACATGGCGCTCGGCCCCGTCAATTCGGCTGTGCTTACCGAAAAAATGGCTAAAAAATGCTTCGGCAGCTGGCAGCTCGCGATAGGCAAAAACCTGGTGCTCGACAACGCCGTACTGGTTACGGTCAACGGCATTATCGCCGACCCGCCCGCCAATTCCGATTTCCAGTTTCATATGCTGGTTTCCTACAACACCCTGAAAGCCAACGACAAACTTTATTTCTACACCCCCGACTGGGGAAGTATCAGCAGCAATGACCAGGCTTACGTACTGCTCCGCGATGCCGGGCAGTTTCAGGCGGCCAATACGGTGCTGGCCGGCGTCGGGCGGGAAGAGTATAGAAAAAACGACCCTACCAACCTGAAAACCCATGTTTTGCAGCCCCTGGCGCAGTTGCATTTCGATGAGCGCTACGGCAGCCATTTCGGCACCCACATGAGCTCCAAGAGCCGTTTGGGCATTCTTTCGGTGGTCGGTTTTCTGGTGCTGGCAATGGCCTGTTTCAATTTTATCAACCTGGCCACGGCACAGGCGGCCGGCCGCTCGCGCGAGGTAGGGGTGCGCAAAACCCTGGGCGGAAGCCGCGGGCAACTCGTAGCCCAGTTCATGGGAGAAACGCTTTTGATCGTCGGCGTGTCGGTCGGTGCAGGCGCCATGCTGGCGCTCCTGCTGTCGCCGCTGCTCAAAAAAATATCCGACGTGCCCGATCAGCAAGCTTTTCTGACGCAGCCGGCAGTATTGGGCTTTATGGCCCTGACCACCGTCGTCGTGACGCTTTTTTCCGGGTTTTATCCGGCCCTTGTACTGGCAGGTTTCAACCCGGTAAAAGCATTGAAAAACAATATCACCACGCGCACGGCGGGTGGTTTCTCGCTGCGCAAAGCCTTGGTTATCACTCAGTTTGTTATTGCTCAGGGACTCATTATCAGCACCCTCGTGACGATCAGCCAGCTGAATTACCTGCGCGATATGGATATGGGTTTCAAACCCGATCTGGTGTACGTGATAGAAGGTATCAACCCCGATTCGGTGAGCTTGCCGCGTTACGAAACCTTCAAGCAACAACTGTTGCAAATACCGGCCGTGGAATCGGTAGGCTACGGCAATGACCGCCCGGCTTCGAACAATGTCTGGGACAGCAATTTTGCGTTCAACAGCATCAACGACGCCCCTTTCAGCGTCAGTTTGAAATTTGTAGATCCCGACTACGTGAAAACCTACGGCCTGCGGCTCGTGGCCGGGCGTATGCTCGAGCCTAGTGACACTATTCGGGAGGTGCTGGTCAATGAAACCCTGCTGCGCAAACTGGGCGTATCCAATCCGCAGGATGCCCTGGGCAAAAATTTCCGCATCGGCGGCCGCCGCCCGGTGCCGGTCGTCGGGGTGCTGGCCGATTTTCACAGCGGCACCGCCCGCGACGAGATACGGCCCTTTGCCTTTATGACCCGCAAGTCGCGGTATTACACGGCCGGTATCAAAATCCGCCCTGAAAACATGACGGCGACCACCGCGAAGATTCAACAGGTGTTCGACGCCAATTTCCCCGAGCAGGTATTCGACGGCGGTTTTCTCGATGATAAAATTGCCGCTTTCTACCGCGACGACGAACGGCTTTCGGCCCTGTGCAAAGGTTTTGCCCTGCTGGCTATTTTGATCTCCTGCCTTGGACTTTACGGGCTGGCATCGCTGCTGGCGGTTCAAAAAACCAAAGAGATCGGCGTCCGCAAGGTGCTGGGCGCCAGCGTGGGCAGCGTGGTGGCGTTGCTCAGCAAGGATTTTCTCCTGCTGGTGTTGCTGGCTGCCATACTGGCCATACCGGCTGCCTGGTGGGCCATGAGCCGCTGGTTGCAGGAGTTTGTGTATCGGGCGCCGCTATCCGTCTGGATTTTTGCAGGCACCGTCGGCCTTTCGGCCCTTGTTGCCTTCCTCACGGTGGGCTTGCAAACCTGGAAAGCCGCCCGTGTGAACCCCGTAAAAAGCCTGAGAAGCGAGTAACCCTATTGAATTCCCGAATCTGCTAAAAGCAATCGAAATCATGAAACTTGGCATTTCATTCCGTCATCTGTGGCGCCAGAAAATGTTCACGGCGCTGAACATCCTTGGGCTGGCCGTAGGCATGAGCGCCTGCTGGGTCGTTTTTCTGGTGGTGCGCTACGAGCTGAGTTATGAAAAAGGTATGCCTGACCGCGAACTGGTCTATCACGTGGTCAGCCGTTTTGTGTTCGACGGAGAAGAGAGCGGCAACGCGGGCGCCCCCAAGCCGATGTATGAAGCGCTGCGCGACGAGGTGCCGGGTGTGGCTTTGTGTGTGCCGGCGCAGGAAACCTTCGTCCAGAAAGTTGCTATTCCCATGGGAGAAGGCATTCCGCCCCAGGTGTTCGAAATGCAGAAGCGCCTCATGTCGACCTCGCTGCAGTATTTTCAAATGATCCCGTACAAATGGCTGGCGGGCAATCCGGCCGATTTCAACGCGCCGGGCAAGGTGGTGCTGACCACCGAACGCGCTCAGCAGTATTTTCCCAACATGCGTCCCGATCAGGTGCTGGGCCGTACGTACAGTTACAACGACACCATGCCGGTAACGGTAGCGGGCGTGGTGGCCAATCTCGATTATCCGTCCGATTTCGATGCGCTCGAGTTTGTAACGATGGGTACTTTTTTCCCTTTGGGCAAATACCACGACATGGCCTGGGCGAGTGTCAATTCCAATCACCAGTTGTTTGTCAAGATAGTGCCCGGCGCCGATATAGCGCTCATGAACAGCACCCTCAACCGCATCAGCACCGAACGCAGCGCAGATGCCATGAAAATATGGGGCGACAACAGCCGGCGCTGGCACTTGCTGCAGCCGGTGTCGGAAATGCATTTCAACGGCGACTACGTCGACAGTCACCGCAAAGCCAATATGAAGGTGTTGTACGGCATGATGGGGGTTTCCGGCTTTTTGCTGCTGCTGGCCTGTATCAATTTCATCAACCTGGCCACCGCTCAAATGCCGCAACGCGCCCGCGAACTGGGCATCCGCAAAACGCTGGGTTCGGGCAGCAGAGCCCTGATCGTACAGTTTTTGGCCGAAACTATGCTGACCGGTTTGTTCGCGCTGGTGCTGGCGATGGGCCTGGTGCGTTTGTTCCTGCTCAATTTCGACGATTTCATCCCCGAAGGCGTGAACATGAGCGATCAACTGCCGCAGACCCTCGCGTTTCTCGCCATTTTGCTGCTGGTGGTCAGCTTGCTGGCAGGCTTATACCCGGCCTGGCTGGCCACCCGCGTTCAGCCGGTGCGCATTCTGCGCGGACAGCCGATGATGACCGTCGGCAAGCAACGCGTCACGCTGCGCAAGGGGCTGATTGTGTTCCAGTTCACTTCCGCCCAACTGTTCATGCTGGGGGCGCTCGTCGTGGGCCTGCAACTCCGCTATGTGCTCAACCACGACCTGGGATTCACCCGCGATGCCGTGGTAACGGCCAGCATGCCTTTAAAAGTCCAGATTAAAAACACCGACAACAACCGCCGTTTCACCATGCGCGACGAAATGCTCCGGCTGCCTGGTGTGGCCAGTGTGAGCATGGGCGAGCCGCCGATCAGTTTTTCCTACTCTGCCAATGTGTACAAACTGGTCGGAGCGGACAATCAGCAGGAAATGCAAATTTCACGAAAGTTCGTGGACACCAGCTATGTCGGCCTGTACGGACTGAAACTGCTGGCAGGCCGCAATTTTATGCCGACCGATACCACGACCGAGTACGTGATCAATGCAACCTGCGCCCGGGCACTGGGCTTCCAGACGCCGGCCGAGGCCGTCGGGCGGTACCTGGAGGAGAGCGGCGGCGGCCCGATACCGATCGTGGGGGTGGTGTCCGATTTCCATACGACTTCGTTTAGCCAGAAAATCGAGCCAATGGCCCTGATGACGGACAAGGAGATGTTTTCTGACTTCAACATCAAACTATCCGGCAAACGGCCCGACGACTGGCCCAAGGCCATTGCTGCGCTGGGGGAGGCGTGGTCCAAGATTTACCCCGAGGAGGCCTTTGAGCCCAAGTTTTATGACCAAACCCTCGCGGATTTGTACGAAGACGAGCGAAAAATGGCTCGTATGATCAACCTCGTCATGGCCGTGGCCCTGCTGATCAGTTGCCTGGGCTTGTTCGGTCTGGCCACACTGATGGCTTTCCAGCGCACCAAAGAAGTGGGCGTCCGGAAGGTGCTGGGCGCCTCGACGACCTCGGTCGTAGCGCTCCTGAGCAAGGATTTTATCCGCCTGGTGCTGGTGGCCCTGGCCATTGCCGCGCCGGTTGCCTGGTGGCTCATGCAGAAATGGCTGCAAACCTTTGCCTACCGTATCGAGATGCACTTCTGGATGATCGCCGCAGTGGGCTTCGGGGCCGTGCTGCTGGCTTTTCTGACCGTCAGTTTTCAAAGCATTCGCGCAGCCCTGGCCGACCCGGTCAAGTCTTTGCGCAGCGAATAACCTGTTTTTTCACCTCTGCCAGTCCGATCATGTTGCGCAACTATTTCACGCTGGCCTTCCGCAGCCTCGTCAGACAAGGGAACTACACCCTGCTGAACAGCCTCGGGCTGGGTGTGTCGGTGGCTTGTTGCCTGACTATTTACCTGCTGGCCGGGCAGCAACTGAGCTTCAACAAATTCGAAGGACTGGAGGACCGCCTCGGGCGCGTCGTGACCGAACTGCACCTTGAAAACATTCGCTACAGCAATGGCGTGCCTTACCCCATGGCCGCTGCGCTGCAACAGGAGTTTTCATTTATTCAAAAAGCCGCCACCCTGGATGGCTACCACGAAGTGATCGTGGAAGTGCCGGCTGCGGACGGCGGCCCTGTCGCGAAATTCAAGGAAGAAGACGCTGTGGCCTATGCCGGTCCCGAGCTGTTCGATCTGCTTCCCTTCCCTTTGGTTCGGGGCGATTTGAGCGCTTTCGCTGCGCCCAATACGGCCATCCTCACCGAAAAAGCAGCCCGCAGGTATTTCGGCGATGCCGAGCCGCTGGGCCGCAGTTTCAAGGCCTTCGACGGCGTTGATTTCCGGGTGGTCGGCATCCTGCGCGACCCCCCGCCCAATACCGATTGCAGTCGTCAGGTGTATTGCTCCTGGGCTACCCTTGCTAATGGCCCCGATCGCGAATCCATTGCGTCGTGGGGCACGATCCGAGGCAATACCCAGTGTTTTGTCCTGCTGGAAAAAGGGCATACCATGAGCGAACTGGCGGCGCAACTGCCGGCGTTCAGCGCCCGTTATCCGCACCCGGTCAGGAAGGATGTATTTGCCTATCAGGCATTTACGCTGCCGGCCTTGCATTTCGATACCCGTTACGACAACACTTTCGATGCGCGCTACCTCTGGGCCTTCGGCTGCGTCGGGCTGTTCCTGCTCGTGACCGCCTGTCTCAATTTCATCAACATGGCCACTGCCCGTTCGCTGACCCGCGCCCGGGAGGTGGGCGTGCGCAAATCGCTGGGCGGCACCCGCGGGCAGTTGTTCGGACAATTCATGTTCGAGACAAGCCTGATCGTGGTGCTGGCGCTCCTGACCGGCTTGCTGCTGTGCCGCATGGCCCTGCCTTTTTTGAATGCCTGGCTGGGTCAACAGTTGCATTTCGAAGCGCTGGCCACTCCGCGGTCCGCAGTTTTTACGGGGAGCCTGGGACTGGCGCTTTGCGCCCTGGCAGGCGTTTATCCCGGGCTGGTGTTGTCGCGTTTTCAGCCGGCCCTGTCGCTGAAAGGACAGGTAAAAACGGGTGGTTTTTCCTTGCGTAAAGGCCTGGTAGCCACCCAGTTCGTCATTTCCCAGCTGCTCATCATCGGGGCTGTTGTGGTGACCTTGCAAATGCGCTATGCCCTGCAGTCCGACTGGGGTTTTCAGCATAAGGCCATTGTGACGATCCCCCTCCCGGACACTGAAAAGGCCCCTGTGCTGGGGCAGCAATTGGCTGCGCTCGGCGGTGTGGACAACTGGAGTTTTTGCTCTGCGCCGCCGGCATCCGACAATAGCAATCAGACCTTTTTTAAATACGAAGACCGCGGAGAGCCGGAGGCCTGGACGGTTCATTTCCTGTGGGGCGACGACCGCTACCTCGCTACTTTCGGCCTGCAGCTCCTCGCCGGGGAGAATTTTGCGCCCGGAGATTCGTCAGATCAATGCCTGGTCAACGAAACATTTGTCCGCAAACTTCAATTGGGCAACCCGGCCGATATCGTGGGCACCCATATCAGGATCGAAAGCAAAAACATTCTGATTCGCGGCGTGGTGCGCGACTTTCACGCGGGATCTTTCCGGGAAGACATTCCCCCGATGCTGGTTCAGAAAGACCCGAAAAGTTATTCCATATGTGCCCTGCAACTCAGTGCCGCCGACCCCAGGCCCGTCTTGCGCGCCGTATCCGAACCATGGAACGCCCTGTTTCCTGCCGATTTTTTCGAATACCGTTTTATGGACGAACAAATGGCCGGCTTTTACGAGCAGGAGATTCGTTTGTTGCGCCTCATCGACCTGTTCGCCGGTATCGCCATCCTAATCGGCGCCCTGGGCCTGTTTGGCCTTACGGCATTCATGGTGGCGCGTAAAACCCGCGAGATCGGCATTCGCAAGATACTCGGCGCTACTGTGCCCGGCCTTTTGTGGCTTTTTGGCAAAGAATATACGCGCCTGCTGCTTGTCGCTTTTGTTGTAGCGGCGCCGCTGGGCTGGTGGGCCATGAGGTACTGGCTCGCCGATTTTGCCTATCGCATCGAGGTCGGCTGGGCGGTGTTCGGGCTGGCCCTCGCCATCAGCGTGCTGTCCGTTGTGCTCACCGTAGGTTACCAAAGCATCAGGGCGGCGCTGGCCAATCCGGCCCGGAACCTGCGCAGCGAATGAATCCCCCTGATTCCTGTGATAATGCCTTTAAACAAGCTGTGAAATGTTAAAAACAAATCTTCTGATCGCCTTTCGAAACCTGCGCAAAAGCCCCTTGTACGCAGGTTTGAACGTGTCGGGCCTGGGCATCGGCCTGGGCGCGGCCCTGCTGATCGCCTTGTACGTGCAGCACGAGCTCAGTTTCGACCGCTGGAACCCGCAGGCCGACCGCATTTTACGCGCCGCTGCCGATATCAATTTTGCCGGACAGCACTACGAACTGGCGGTGGTATCGTCGGTCATGGCCCCTGACGCGGCCCGCCAACTGCCTGAAATTCAATCGTGGTGCCGTTTCCGCGATTACGGCAGCTACCTGGTGCGGCGCGACGGCGAGGCGCAGCAAAACATCCGGGAAGAAAAGGTGCTGACCGTGGACAGCACTTTTTTCGAAGTATTTCCGCTAAAAATCCTCGAAGGAAACCCGGGTACCTGCCTGACCGCCCCGCGCAGCGTAGCCTTGTCGAAAAGCCGGGCGGAGAAATATTTTTCCTCGCCCCAGCTGGCGCTCGGCAAAACGCTCGTACTGGAAAACAAGGACCGCTGGCTGGTCACGGCCGTGTTTGAAGACATGCCGTCCAACAGCCATTTTCAGGCCGACCTGCTGCTGTCGATGAACGGCAACGAGGAAGTGAGCAACGACCCGATCACCTGGGCTTCCAACAATAATTTCCAGACCTATTTTTTACTGCGCAAAGGCGCCGACCCTGCGCTGTTCAGGAAAAAATTTGCCGAGCTGTCAAAAGAGCGAATAGACATCTCGGTTCGGCAAATGTTGGGCACCACCCCCGAGGAATTTGCGCAAACGGGCCAGTACGCCCGCTTTTACCTGCAAAACCTGACCGATATTCACCTGCATTCTAACCTGACGGCCGAACTGTCGCCCAACGGCAGCATCAAATACGTCTGGATTTTCAGCGCGATTGCGGCTTTTATCCTGTTGATTGCCTGTATCAATTTTATGAACCTGGCGACCGCGCGTTCGGCAGGCCGCGCCCGCGAAATCGGCGTCCGCAAGGCGCTCGGCGGGCGGCGAGCGGCCCTGGTTGGTCAATTTTTGGGCGAATCGCTGCTCATCACTGCGCTGGCGGTGGGCCTGGCGCTTGCATTTGCTGCGCTGGCCCTGCCCTGGTACCGCAGCCTGACCGGCCGCGAATTGGCCTTGCCGCTGGCGGAGCCGGGCTTCTGGCTGGCGCTGGCCGGCGGCACCGTGCTGGTCAGTTTGCTGGCCGGCAGTTATCCCGCGTTTTTTCTTTCGGCCTACGACGCGGTACGGGTCTTGAAAGGCGAGGTCAATTCGAGAGCAAAAGGCGGCAAACGCTTCCGCAGTGCCCTGGTGGTGTTTCAGTTCTCCATTTCGGTGTCGCTGATCGTGGCCACCCTGCTGGTGTACCGCCAGTTGCAGTTTATTCAGCAAAAAAAACTCGGTTTTGACAAAAAACAGGTCATCATTCTGGATGATGCCTATGCCCTGGGTGACAAAATCTACACCCTGAAAGACGAAATGTTGCGCCTGCCGGCAGTCAAAAATGCGACGGTTTCCGGCTTTCTCCCGATCCCTTCGAACCGCAACGACCAGGGCTTTTCCAAAGTGCGCGCCATCGACAAAGACAACACGGTGAGCATGCAACGCTGGCGTGTTGACAACGACTATCTTGCCACACTGGGTATGGAAATTACCGCCGGGCGAAGCTTCGACCCGGCAAGGGTGACCGACAGCACGGCGGTGATTATCAACGAAACAGCCGCACGGCGTTTCGGCTTCGCCGATCCCATAGGGCAAAAAATATACACCCTCGACTCCAGTTTTCAGCCGGGCAAAACCCGGCCCGAAGACTACACCGAGCTGACCGTCATCGGAGTGGTGAAAGATTTTCATTTTGAAAGCCTGCACAGCAATATCAGGGCGCTGTGCCTGCAACTGGGGCGCTCGCAGGGGCTAGCCTGTTTTCGTTTTGATAGCGAGGAAGCAGGTTCCGTCATAGCGACTTTGGAAAAAAACTGGAAAAGCCTGTCGCCGGGCCAGCCCTTCAGTTACCGCTTTCTCGACGACGCTTTTGACCGCATGTACCGCGATGAACGACGGGTGGGCAAAATCGCCGGTATTTTCAGTTTGTTGTCGGTGCTCATTTCCTGCCTCGGGCTGTTTGGCCTGGCCGCATTCACCACCGAACAACGCACCAAGGAGATCGGCATCCGCAAGGTGATGGGCGCCAGTGTGGCGGGCATCACTCGTCTGCTGGCCAGCGATTTTCTGCGACTGGTGCTGGCCGCCATCGTCATCGCCACGCCCGTCGCCTGGTATGCCATGAAGCAGTGGCTCGGCGATTTTGCCTACCGCGCCGAAATTTCCTGGTGGATTTTTGTGCTCGCAGGATTGGGGGCTTTGGTCATCGCTTTCCTGACCGTCAGTTTTCAAAGCATTCGGGCGGCCCTGGCCGACCCGGTCAAGTCGCTTCGCAACGAGTAATTTTTCATCCTTCATCCCTGTCGTCATGATCCGCAACTACCTGAATGTCGCCCTCCGCACCCTCTGGAAACACAAGATGCTTTCGGCGATCAATGTCGTCGGACTATCTCTGGGCCTGGCCTGTTTTTCGCTGCTGATGCTGCATGTGAACGATGAATTTTCGTTCGATCGATTTCACCGCAATGCGGACCGGATTTTCAGGGTGTACCGGCATATTTTGCCTGCCAACGGCGAAGCCGCCTCATCCGACCCCTACCTGCCCATGCCGCTTGGGCCGGCCATGAAAGCCGATCTGCCCGATGTGGAGCAATACGTGCGGCTCTGCGACTGGGGCGATCAGTTCGTGCGGTCGGACAAACTGCTGACTGCGCGAAACATCGTGTATGCCGACCCCCAGGCGCTCGAAGTGCTGAGTTTCCCCTTGCGGTACGGCGACCCGCACAGCGCGCTGGCCGACCCGAACGGCGTGGTGCTGACCGAACAGGCGGCTCTTGATTTTTTCGGAGAAAAAAATCCGACAGGCAAAACCCTTGAGATCAAGGTCGGCGAGGCATTCGAGCCTTTTGTGGTGACGGCGATCGCGCGCGACCTTCCGCCCAATTCGAGCATCAGGTTCGACCTGCTGGCCAGTTTCGACAAACATGCTTCTTCCAAATTTGGCAAAAAAGGCGTCGATAACTGGAACCGCTCCGCCTACTTCACCCTCGTGCAACTCCGGCCCGGCTGCGGCCTGGTAACAGACAGCGCCCGGCTTCAGCAATTTTACAACAAGTATCACCCAGGCGAAGCCGAGGAAGCCCGAAACAAGGGCCAATGGACCGGCGCCGGCGCCCCGACATCGTACCGACTGCAGCCCTTGACCGAGTGGCACACCGATCCGGCTGTGGGCGGGGGCGAGACCTCGCCCGTCAACCCGCGCTACGGCTGGATTTTGCTCGGCCTTGGCGGTCTGGTGTTGTTGATCGCCTGCATCAATTTTACCACCCTTTCCATCGGTCGCTCTGCCAGCCGGGCGCGTGAAATCGGCGTTCGGAAAGTGACCGGCGCCCGGCGCTCGCAGCTGGTCGGGCAATTTCTGACTGAGTCCCTTTTGCTGAGTATGGTCTCCATGATGCTTGCCGGCGGGCTGGTGTGGGCGTTTTTACCGGCCTTCAACGAGCTGGTAGGCAAACAACTGCGCTTTGATTTGACCCTGTATCCCGAACTGGGCTGGATGCTGGCGGGCCTCACCCTGTTCACCGGCCTGGTAGCAGGCGCGTACCCGGCGCTGGTCTTGTCGGGCTTCCGCCCGGTAGAGGCCCTGAAAAGCAAATTCCGGGTGGCAGGCTCCAATTTGTTTACCAAAAGCCTCGTCACCTTCCAGTTTGTATTGTCGGTCGGACTGATAGCCTGCACGTTTATCATGCTCAGGCAGTTGCATTTTCTTCAGGAAAAAAATCCGGGTTTCAACAAGGAAAACGTGCTGGTGGTGAATGCCGAAGATGCCGATACCAAACGGATTTTCCCCTTGTTCAAACAGGCGCTTTCTGCGCAACCGGTCGTAGCCGGCGTGGCGTCGGCCGAGCTGGGGCTGGGAGCGGAGGCGGGCTGGAGCCGAAGCGGTTTTGAATACGAAGGGCAGCAAAAGCAGGTGTACGAATATTTCATCGACCCTGAGTACATGCCCGTACTCGGGATGGATCTGCTGGCCGGGCGTTTGTTCGATCGTGCCGTGTCGGCCGATACCGTTACTTCGGTCATCATCAACGAGACGATGATGCGCGATTTCGGATGGACGCAAGCGACGGCTACGGGCCAGGAACTGAAAGGTTACAACGAAAACGGGAAAAACAATCCGGTCGTAGTCGGTGTGGTGCGCGATTTCAACTTCCTGTCGTTGCATCAGGACGTGAAACCCATGATGTTTCACATGTTCAACGGCTATCAGCCTTTCCAGTTTTTTGTGCGGCTGCGGCCGGGAGCGCAGGCGGAAGGTATTGCGCTGGCCCGAAAAGCGTGGACGGATGCGGACCCCAATTTGCCTTTTCGCTACACGTTTCTCGACGAGAATCTGGCGCGTTTTTACGAGTCGGAGTCGCGCTGGACGACCATTGTCGGGTACGCAGGAGCGCTGGCTGTCGCGCTGGCTTGCCTCGGATTGTTTGGCCTCGTCGCGCTTGCCGCCCTGAAACGCACCAAGGAGATCGGCATCCGTAAAGTGCTGGGCGCCAGTGTTATCGGCATTATGCGTTTGCTGGCGGCCGATTTGGTGCGGCTGGTCCTGATCGCCATTGCCATCGCCACGCCCCTCGCATGGTATGTTATGCGCCGCTGGCTGTCCGACTTTGCCTACCGCATCGAACCCGGCTGGACGTACTTTGCCCTGGCGGGGTTGAGCGCCGTCCTGATCGCCGTGCTGACCGTGAGTTTCCATAGCATTCGGGCGGCCCTGGCCAATCCGGTCAAAGCATTGAGGAGCGAGTAGCAGCGCGCCGGGAGCGGTGTACGTTTTCGAACATTCAGTGTACGTTTTCGGACTTTTAAAGTTTTAACAAAAATTTATAAAATTCTGAAAACAAATAAGTTATTAAATTGGCAACGGATTTGCCCCTGTTGCCGCACTGAACCCATTCCTTCTTTCAGGCTATGAAAAACAATCTCCTCTTTTTGCTCCCCGTGCTGATCCTGATCAGCCTGTTCGCCTGCCGCTCCAATCCGCAACTTCGCGAAGAAGTGTACATGTTGCTTCCCAACGCTCCGGAAGTACATTACAAGCAAAATGATTTGCGCAAGCTCGACTGGCTGGCCGGTTCCTGGACCGGCAAAGACGCCGGCCGGAATTTCCGCATCCTCTTCCAGTTTCACGATGACCAGACCGTCGAGGTGTTCAATTTCGACGAAATGAAAGGCTCCACCATGAGCCTGCTGAGCTGGCACGACGGCCGCTTCTACTTCGGCTCCAACCGCCAGTGGGTCATCAGCTGGATCGGTGAAAAAGACGTACGCCTCGACCCCGCTGTTTACGGCGTAGAGCCCATGACCTTTACCCGCCTCAACGACCGCCAGTGGCACTGGATCCGCCATACCGTCGACGGCGACGAAGCCACCCTGCTCGAACGTTCCGAGCCTATGCAACCCTGAACTTGCGACAGGCAGACACATTGGGGCAGGCCGGCCGAACAGGTTGATTATACGTAAGTTATCCTGTTCCTCCTGCCTGCCCCGGTCTGTTTTGCCGGATTATTGCCGGCGTTCGTAATGACAGCAGGCCGGCAGTTTGGCATACGCGGTATCGTTGCCGCGCTGGCCATCGTTGTCGTAGCCGGCGGCCGCTATTTTTTGTTGTATCTGGGCCAGCGTGACTTTTTCGGTGTTGTAGAATACCGTCATGATGTGCGTATCGACGTCCCAGCTCGCCTTTGATACGCCTTTCACGCTGAGGGCGGCCGTTTCAATCGTTTTTTTGCACATACCGCAGTTGCCGGATACCGTAAAGTTCTCCACTTTGTACAGTTCCTGGCTGGAATTGGAAGTCTTTTGGCTGCAGGCGGAGAGGCTGAATACCAGTCCGAGCAGAAGCAATGCATATTTCATAACCATTGATAAGTAAGTGATAAAATTGTCAGTTGTTGGCCGTTTCGGCTTTGTAGCCGACGGGCGTCAGCGCCTCTGCCAGCGCTTCGATGCGGGTATTGTCGGGCACTTCCAGCAGTCGGTCGGGGTGTTGCAGATCGACCGACCAGTTGCCTTCGCCCAACAATTGATCGAGCGCAGGGGTAACTTTGGCCACACAGGCGCTGCATTTGATGTTGGTTTTGAATTTTTTACCGGGCATATTGTTGTTTATTTTATTAATAATGAACGACTTATAGTTTTTTACTTTTGAGCCGGAGGCTGTTGCTGACCACCGAAACCGAGCTCATGGCCATCGCTGCCCCGGCGATCATGGGGTCGAGCAGAAAACCGTTGACCGGGTACAGAACGCCGGCGGCCAGCGGTATGCCGATCAGGTTGTAGATGAAGGCCCAGAACAGGTTTTGGCGGATAGTAGCCACTGTTTGGCGCGACAGTTTGAATGCTTTGGGCAACTGCCGCAAATCGCCCGACATCAGGGTGATACGCGCCGTTTCCATGGCAATATCGGCGCCTTTTCCCATGGCAATGCCCACATCGGCCTGTGCCAGCGCTTCGGCGTCGTTGATGCCGTCGCCAGCCATGGCCACCACCTTTCCTTCGGCTTGCAGGCGGCGAATCATGTCGGCTTTGTCGGTGGGCAGCAGCCCGGCTTTTACCCGGGTGATGCCGGTTTGGCGGGCCACTTCGGCGGCGGTGGCGGCCTGGTCGCCGCTGAGCAGCCAGACTTCGATACCTGCTTTTTTCAGCGCGGAGACCGCTTCGGCAGAACCGTTTTTGAGCGGATCGGTGAGGGCGATAAGCGCCAGCAATTGTGATTCGCTGGCAAAAAGCACCACCGTCCCGGCTTGTTGTTGCCATTGGTTCAGTTGTTCGAGGGCGGCAGGTGCAGGGCGAAGCCCCAGTTTTTCCAGCCATTGCAGGCTCCCGGCGTAATACGCGACCGACCCGAAAACACCCGACACACCCTGACCAGTATGGCTGTCGAACCGTTCGGGAGTGAGGGCTGGCAGCCCTTTTTCCGTCAGCAATTCCACAATTGCCCCGGCCAGGGGGTGTTCGGAGTGTTTTTCCAACGCCAGCAGGATAGCAGCTTGTTCGGCGGATTCCGGCGTCAGCCATTTCATTTCGGTCACCCGGGGCCGGCCTTCGGTCAGGGTACCTGTTTTATCGAGCACCACGGTATCGACCTTGTGGGCGATCTCGAGGCTTTCGGCGTCTTTGATCAGTAATCCGTGTTCGGCGCCTTTACCCACGCCGACCATGATGGCCGTCGGGGTGGCGAGCCCCAGTGCACAGGGGCAGGCGATGACCAGCACCGTCACGCTGGCCAGCAAGGCATGGGCAAAGGCATTGTCGCCGCCCCACACCATCCACACGAGGAAAGCGAGCAGGGCAATTCCGATAACGACCGGTACGAAAATGCCCGCGATCCGGTCGACCAGTTTTTGTACAGGGGCTTTGCTGCCCTGGGCCTGCTGCACTTGCCGGATGATCTGGGCCAGCAAGGTTTCGCTGCCGAGTTTTTCCGCGCGGAACCGGAAACTGCCTTTCTGATTGATGGTGCCGGCAAACACGCGGCTGCCGGCGTTTTTGGAAACAGGCAGCGGCTCGCCGCTGAGCAAGCTTTCATCAACCCAGGATTCGCCGGACAGGACGAGCCCGTCGAGCGCAATTCGTTCGCCGGGCCGCACCAGCAACTCGTCGCCAATCTGCACCTCGGCTATTCCGAGTTCCGTCTCGATGCCGTTGCGAAAGGCGCGCACGGTTTTGGGTTGGAGGCCGATGAGTTTTTTAATGGCGGAAGAAGTGCCGGCTTTTGCCCTTTCCTCGAGCAATTTGCCCAGTAAAACAAAGGTTACCACCACGGCTGCCGCCTCGAAATAGACATGTCCGTGCAGTCCCTGACGGTGGAAAAAAGACGGGTATATGGTGTTGAACGTGCTGAAAATGAAGGCGATACCCGTACTCAGTGCCACCAGCGTATCCATGTTGGCCTTGCCGATGCGCAGTTGTTTCCAGGCGCCGCTGAAAAACCGCGCCCCGAGCACGAACACCACTGGAGCGCTGAGGATCATCATGATCCAGTTGGCGCCCTCGATCCGCATGCCGAACATGCCCAGTGCAACGACCGGAGCGCTCAGCACGGCGGCCCACAGCGTCAGGGTGCGCAGGCGGCGTACGTATTCCCGCTGCGTTTCTTCCTGTTGTTCGGCGGCAGCCTGGCCCGTCGCTACGATGAGGTCGTAACCGCCGGCGCGGATGGCCGATTGCATGCTTTCCGGCGTGGCGAGTACGGGGTCGAAACTTACTTCGAGGGTTTGAGTGGCAAAATTGACCGAAGCATCCTGCACGCCGGCTTGTTTGCCCACTATTTCTTCCACGCTCACCGCACAGGCGGCGCAACTCATGCCCGTGACAGGGAATGTTTGCCGAACAAACTGTTCGTTCTTTTTACGCTGTGTCGTGAGGGTAGCCATGATCGATTTTTGTGCAAAATTCGGCTGGCCTGCCTTCCCGGGCATTACAGGATTTTGGAAACTTGTTACAAGATTTTGG
>JAXLUR010000002.1:0-777840 GCA_046329435.1 Saprospiraceae bacterium | reverse complement strand
GTTTGCGGCGCAGCAGGTGCACGGAGCGCCGGCCGAGGGTGCGCAGGTCGTAGCCGGCCACTTCGCCGTGGCCGTTATCGAGCGGCAGTGCGCCGTAAAGCGTTTTGAGCAAACTGGATTTGCCGCTGCCGGTTTTGCCGATCAGGTAGGTAAATTCTCCTTCTCCGATCGTCAGATTGACCTGGTGAAGAATGGTTTGAGCATCCTGCTGGCGAATGTCAGTATTGGTGAGGCGAACGATATTTTTCAAGGCGATACACAGTTGGGTGTGCAAAATTGCAACATTTGATTCAGTTTGCACGCAGGGCGTCGGCGAAGGGGCGCAGATCAGGCTTAACTTTTTTGTGGCGGCGGCGTTCGTATTCCAGCACGGCCCTTCCGAGATTGGCGAGGAAAGGGAAGCCGGTCTGGTCGTAGTCGTACACGCCGTCGTTGAAAATACCATCGCTGTTGCAGCAAATAGTGGCGGCAAGGACAAACTCCACATTGAGCTCGAAATCAACCACATATGCAACATCCGTCAAAAAGCCGTACGCTTCGCCGACCTTGTTGAACGCCCTGACGCGACCGTCGAGGGGCTGCCTGGAATCGCCTTCGACAAAAAACTTGACGTAGCTGTCCCAGTATTGCAGGGTGTCGTACACGGGAGCCGGGCATTCCCTGGGAAACATACCCATACATTGCCACAAGAAGCGGTAGTCGTCGGGCTGCAAACAGAACCTGTTTTCGGGCGGAACCGACTCCGGGAACAGGATTGCGCGCAACATTTTTTCCATATCGCCCAGGGAAAACCAGTTTTTCCGGCTGAAATCAAAAGGTTGAAGCACAAGGCTGTCGCGCGAGTCGATGTAGGCGCGGCCCTGCCGCAGGTTTTGTTGCGGATTCAGCCAGGGTTTGTCGGTAAATCGTTCGCCTTCCTGATAAACGACGCCGTGCTGGTTATAGAAAGTAATCGGTTGGGCATAGCGGTTATCACGCCCCGGGTAGTTAAAACGGTGCACAATGCCCGTGTTCCAGTATCCGTGTTCGTGCAGCGATCGGTTGATATCCGCGCGACCCAAAAATTCAAAAAGGTGGTTGTAGGCATCGTTGTCGCTGACGGCAAAAACCTGCCGGATATCATGCGACAGCGTTGGCAGGCCTGTCGGCGCCGTGGGTTCGCGTTTGTAATTTGCCTGAAAAGGGCGCAAGGAATCAAGTAAATAGGGCGTTTCGCGGGTCAAATCGAGGAAACCGTTGCGCTGCAGGTTGTTGAGTTTCTCCAGCGACAGCACTGCCAGCGGCATTTTTACCACACTGGCCGGGTAGAAATAGCGGGTTTCGTCGAGGTTCCAGGCGTACTGCGTAAAACGGGGCCGTTGTTGGTTGTCGCGATCGATTTGAGTGTAAATAATCTGCACCTGGTACACCCCGGGCTGCGATAAGATACTGTCGAAAGAAGCGCTGTGGGCCGCCAGTATTTTTTCCAGCGGATTGGCGGCCTTTCTTCCGGCAATCCGGAGCGGGGGCCGACAAGACGGGGCAAACAGCGAAGACAGCACCGCCAACAAAACAACACCGCGTACAATCATGGACATGTCAAAATTCAGGTTGAAAAAAGAAGGATTCGGAATAGTTAAATTTCCGGGCAAATTGCTGCAATAAAATACGGGGAAACCCGGTTTTTTAATGGCATTTTATACCCAAATTTTCCAACCAAACCATTTCAACCATGAAAATGCTCCGCCCCATTGCCATGCTGCTGGTACTCGCCAGCCTTACCAGTTGTTTTAATATCACCGAAGAATTCTGGTTTAACAAAGACCGCTCAGGTCGTTACCAGATGAGTTTCGAAGTGCCTGCCGCTCAAAGCTTTATGGGCATGGCCCAGGCCCTCCAGCAAGCGTCCGATTCAACCGGAAAAGACCAAATGCGCGACACGGTGCTAACTTTTGCTTCCCTGCCTGATTCCATCAAACGCCGCTTGCCCTACCCTGCCCTGGCCGAACGTACGCAAATTGCCTTGTTCATGAAGGAGAAAATGCAGTTCACCTTCATGCTCGATTTCAAAAACGTGGAAGAAGTCAACCAGTTCTGGGATAACTTTTCCAGCCTGGATACGATCAGCGGGCCCGGCAATTCCGGCGAACTGGGCGGTCTGGCTTCCGTTCACAACGTACTGAACAGCATGAAAAACCAGGTGCACTGGGAAGGCAAGCAACTCGTCGCCAAGTACGAAACGGTAGAGGTGCCGGGCGCAATGGACAATCCGATGCTCGAAATGAAGAACAACCCCATGCTGAAACTCATGCTGGGCAGCAACACCTACACACAAGTCTTTCATTTTGAGGGCAAAGTGAAAAAGGTGTCGGGCAAAAACCTGAAAAAAGACGGCCATACCGTCAAGGCCAGTTACCCGCTGGTGGATGTGATAACCAATCCCGAGCTGTTGTCGTACAGCATCAAATTGCGCAAATAGCCAGTTTTAGAGAGCATGTTGATCTTTGCTGTAAAAGATCAACATGCTTTCAGGGTTTCCGCACTTCGCTTGGCGAAATACCAAAAGCATCCTTGAATGCCTTGGAAAAGTATGCCGGACTGTTGAAACCCACGTCGTAGCAGATTTCCGATACGTTGCCCGTACCGGCTTCCAGCATTTCCCTGGCGCGCTGCAGCCTGAAATTGCGGATGAATTCTACCGGCGGCTGATCGATCAGCGCGGTCAGTTTGCGGTGCAGCTGGCTACGGCTCATGCCGGTCTGGGCGGCGAGTTCTTCCACGTTGAACTGCTCGTCGCCCAGGTGGGCATTCAGGCAGTCCTGTACGCGCTGCAGGAAACGTTCATCGGCCGAGGTCAGCGCTATTTCTTTGGGTTTCAGCACCATAGTTCGACTGAACTGCTTGCGCAACCGTTCGCGTTGCGCCACCAGATTGTGCGCCCTTACGAGTAATTCGCGGGTATCGAACGGTTTGGTCAGGTAGTCGTCGGCGCCGGTTTCAAGGCCCTCGATCCGGCTGTCCAGTCCCGCTTTTGCGGTAAGCAGGATGACGGGTATGTGGCTGGTGCGCTCGTCAGTTTTGAGGGCTGCGCAAAATTGGTTGCCATCCATTTCGGGCATCATGACATCCGAAATGACGAGGTCGGGGATGTGCTCCAGCGCCGCTTCGAGCCCGAGGCGGCCATTGGCGGCAATAAGGACCCGGAAGTCGGATTGCAATTGTTCGCTGATGAACGTTTGCAGTTCCGTGTTGTCTTCCACGATCAGGCAAAGCGGCAAATTGTCGCCAGATGCGTCCTGTGTTTGCTGAACAGGCGGCGAGCTTTCGGCAGCAGCCGGCTTTTCGGCGACAAAAGCGGCTGCAGGAGCGGCCTCGACAATGTCTTCCGGATCGAACATACCCCAGCCGACCGGCAGTTCGACCTGAAATACCGAGCCTTTTCCGGGCTGGCTTTCTACCGAAATATTGCCCTTGTGCAGCGCAACCAGTTCCTTGACGAGGGCCAGGCCTATGCCGGTGCCTTTGTCGCCGGCGCTTTCCACCTGATAGAAGCGCTCGAAAATCTTGTCCAGGTCTTCAGGCGCGATGCCTTTGCCATTGTCGCTGACAGACAAAGTCAGCCGGTCGTCGCGAATGTTTGCCCTGAAGATCACTTCTCCGCTGGCGGGTGTGTGTTTGAAGGCGTTGGACAGCAGGTTGGAGGCGATTTTTTCCAGTTTGTCGCGGTCAAACCAGGCGAGCGCCGACTCGGCAGGCAATTCGATGCGGTAACGAATGTTATTCTGCTCGGCCATACTGTCAAAAGCATTGCCTAGTACCCGCAAGGTTTGCGCGAGGTCGTCGCGACTGACTGAAAGCCGCATCCGGCCGCTTTCGATCTTGGACAAATCGAGCAACTGGTTGACCAGGTCGAGCAACCGCGCGGCATTGCGGCGAATGCCGTTCAATTCTTTCCCTGGTATGGTAACTTCGGGCTGACCGGCTGCGTCGCGCAGCCATTTCTGCACAGGGCCGAGAATGAGGGTGAGCGGCGTGCGGAATTCGTGGCTGATGTTGGCAAAAAACGAGGATTTAACCTGATCGAGTTCGCGCAGGCGGCTGGCTTCGGCCTGTTCCAGCTGCAAATTGATATCCAGCTCTTTCTGTCTGATTTTCTGCCTGTTGCGTACGAATTGGAAAAAGACGATCAGGGTCAGGATGGCAGCCAGAGCGCCGAACAACAGGAGGCGCTGGTTCTGGATTTGCACCTGGTTCTGTGCGATCTGGGCTTTTTGTTTTTCCGTCTGATACTGCGCTTCTACTTCCGCTACTTTCCTCGTGTTGTCTTGTTTGAACACCGAATCGGCGACGGTCACGTACTTTTTATACCAGGTATAGGCCAGCCCGGGCTGGTTCAGTTTTTCATATGCCTCCGCAAAAGCCCGGTAGTAGAGTTCGCGTACACCGTCGAGCTGCATGTCTTCCACGATGGCATAGCCTTCTTTGGCAAGATCGAGCGCGCGGGTCGGGTCGCCTGTTTTGGCATATGCCGAACTCAGGTTGACGATAGGATAGGTCAAATGCGAGCGGTTGCCGGCTTTTTCAAAATAGGTTTTGGCTTTTTCCAGCCAGCTGATGGCCTCTGGGTAGCGATTGAAGTCCATGTAGGAATTCCCCAGGTTGTTGCACAGCATGCCTGCCTGGTTGAAACTGTTGTATTTGAGCGCCAGATCGAGGCCCAGTCGGGTGTATTCTTCAGAACGGGGCAAGTCTTTCATGCGTCCGTACACTGAGGCCAGGTTGACGTAGCAGGGGATGAGTTTTTTCTCCAGGCCAAGTTTTTGCCGAATTTGAAGAGCCAGCTGAAAATGCTGTATGGCCTTGTCAAACACATTGTTGTCGCTGTAAATCTGCCCGATATTGTTGTGATTGATCGTCATCGGAAACGGATCGCCTCCCATCTGTTCATCCATGCGGATCGACTCCTGATAATACACGATGGCCGAATCGCTCCTGCCCATATCGGACCAGGCGTTGCCCATGTTGGAAATGGCCGATGATTGTTCCCTGCGGTCCTGCAAACGGATGAATATCTGCAATTCCTTGCGGTACAATTCGAGGGCGTCTTCCGGTTTGGAGGCATCGAGACAGGCATTGGCGCGAATGTGAAGCGCCATGGCATGTCCTTTCAGGTAGTCGGCCTGTGTGGCCATCGTTTCCAGCGAATCGGCGTAACGATAGCCCAGTTCAGGGTTGCCATATGCGTTTTCGATAGCGATGCGGTAAAAAACATCGATTTTTTTCTTCGAATCCGGCTCAGCCTGATAGACCCTGCGCAAACTATCGACGTAAGCGACTTCCTGCGCACGGACGAGAAAACAGGGCATCTGGCAGACAATTAAAAGAAGGAATATTCTCATCACCGCGGTGTTTTCATTTACCACTCTAAAAATAGGCAGTTTTTTCTTTTGTATGAAAAAACAGGCGCCGAATGTACAATACATACGGCGCCTGCAAGTGTAATGATGTGGTTGCGCAATTTATTTAACAACAACCAACTGACTGGTTTTCACGCCGTTTGCTGTCTGAATATCAACCCAGTAACACCCTTTGGAGTATTCGGACAACGGCAAAGTGAATTGGTGCGCCCCCGTCTCCATCAGGCCGAGCGACCGGGAATAAACGGTCTTGCCCGCGGCGTCGAGTACGCTGATCCTTACGGGCGACGCATCCGGCAAGGTGAAGTCGATATTGACCACCTCGATAGCCGGATTGGGCGAGAGCCGAAGACTGGTCACTTCCGTGCTTTTTTCAGCAATGCCGCTGGCCGCTCCGTCAAAACGCAGGATTCGGCCGCTGGCCAGTTCGCTGACGTAAACATTGCCTTGCCCGTCGAGAGCCATGCCAGGAGCATAGCTGATGTTTTCAATCACGGCTTCTTTCGTGCCGTCGGGGTGAATGCGCCATACTTTACCCGAGTTCGGAGCGATGTTGAAAATCGAAAAATCGAAGGCGCCGAACTGAAGGGCAAACAGATCTCCCGTGGAGGCATCCAGCGCCAGGTCGGTGAGCATGTTCAGGCCTGTGTGCAAAGTTGACACCGTGCCATTGTCGCTCACTTCAAAAATGGAAGCGGAACCTTCCAGAAACGGGAAGCCCGTCAGGTTGCAGACGTAAAAACCGCCGCCGGGTTTGGCGATAATGCGGGTCGGCACCGCGTCGATAAAAGGCGGCCCCACAGGTGTCGGGTTGGCGATCGGATCGAATTTACAAAATACCGAGCGTTGACCGTCGCTTGCTGCCACCCGCACGATACCGTTAAACCCGGCGTCGGCCACGTACCAGTTGCCATTGGCGTCGCGTACAGCCGTGTAGGGATTGGAGTCGCCCATACCCGGCGGCTGGTTTTGAAAAACGAAGTCGGCAATGGGCACCGTCGTCGCGCTGGCAGCCGTCAGCGGCTGTGAAACCCCAGGGGTGAACCCCGCGAGGTTAAAGATCAAAATTCCGCCGTTGATAGGCGACAGTACGCCAAGTTCGTTGCCGTTCAGGACCACCGTATGCCAGGGCCCCACATTCTCCTGACTGGTCGTGTCGTAAAAAGCGGGCAACTCGGTCACCACCGGCAGCAAGGCGCCGTCGGGCTGCACAATGGACACGGCCCCGTCGTTGAAGCCGTAGCCGGACTCGGTGACCCACAAGCGGCCCTGGGCATCGAATTCGATGCCGTTGGGCAAGCGCAGGCTGTCGGCCACGACCGTGTAGGTTTGGGCAAATGCGCCAAAAGAAAACAGCAGGAAAAGCGTGAAAAACAAAGTTCTCATGTGATAGATGGTTGTAGTGAAGAAATGCTGGTTCAGGTACGACATACGAATTGTGTCTGCCCTCCGGATTTTTAGGGTCTGTTACAAAGGCGGGTGCGCCTGGCATATCCGTTCAGATCGCGCCCGCCTGCCGCTTGCCACAGTGATGCGGGACAGGCCTGTTGTTTCGAATACAGGTTTCCGGCATTCAGTTGGCATAGGCAGGGAAGTACCAGAGGTCTGGCCAGGCGCCCAGCCCCGCAACGGCAAACGTGTCGGAGGAAGCGTTCGCGGCAGTCGGCCGCGTTGGCGGTTCGTTTGGGTCTCTCAGGGTTGTAATATTCTGGTTTTCAGTTTTTTGAAATAGCGCGTTGCCGGTTTGGGCCGATGCGTTTTGCAAATTGTTTTCCATGATTTTGGCGTTTGGATTTTGGCTGGAATTGGCGGCAGCCACAAGGGCTGCCGCCGGAGTTGCAATGGGGAGACGTCAGTTGCCGGGCATGGGGATAATGGGCGTCTGGCTATCGTAGGCAATCAGCCAGCGGCCGTTGGTCTTTTTGACGATTGCCGTGAATTTCATTTTACCGCCGATCTGCTGACCGCCTTTCAGTTTCATATCGGTTGAGATATCGCCAATCAGCATGGCGACGTCCGGGCTGATAAAGATGACCGAAGGCGTCATGTATGTCCAGCTGGGTTTGCCGTCGAGCATGGGTTTGAATGCTTCATAAGCAGCTTTCAGGGCATCCTTGCCGCAGAGATGGCTGCCGTCGGGATAGACCTCGCAAGCGTTGTCGGCATAATAATCCCAGACTTTCGATTCGTCGGCTTCATAAGCGTGCCAGACCTCGTCCCACATTTTCAATACGGAAGCCTGGTCGGCAGCGGTTTGGGCGCGAAGGCCGGACACGCAAAAAGTAAGGAGGAAAAGAGCGGAAATTTTCAAATAGTTAGACATGGTTTTAATCATTATAAAGTTAGCAATCAGTTTTTTACAGAATTTAATTGCCGCTCCCCGGCATGGGTTGCACGGGCGTCATGGTCAACAATTCGATTAGCCATTTGCCTTTTGTTTTGTGCAAGACAATGCCGTAGCTGAGTTTTTCGGATTGCGTCTTGTCTCCTGTACGGGTGATGCTTTCTTCCATGTAAGTCACCTGCACCAGGTCGGTTGCCAGGTAGCGGGCCTGCCAGTTGATGACCTTGAATTCGTGGCTGTCGGATTGCGGCATAGACTTGAACCATTCGAACAAACGGGTGTAATAGGGCAGCAGGTTGTCGCGGCCGCGAACGATTTCGCCCAGAGGGCTTACGTGTTCGGCATTGTCGGCGAACCATTGGCAAAGCGCGTTGGCGTCCGATTTTTCGAAGGCGGCCATGCAGGCGTTGTAGCATTCTTCCACGCCTTTCTGATCGGCGGCGCTGATTTGGGCATGGAGTTGCAGGCTTGATGCGAGGGCAAGCAGAAACGAGAAGGTTTTCAAATAGTTAGACATAGTTTGGAAAATTTAGATTTTATTTAATAAATTGATTTTCAATACATTTTGAAGATTTTACAAATCCAAAAGACTTGCCGAGCAGGGCAAATGCAGCGAATGCCAGTTGTTGCAGCCAGGCCGGTATGCCGCCTGCCAGGAAAAATTCTCCCCTGAGTTGGTGCAACACATAGGCCGCTTCGAGCATCGAGGGGTCGCTGCCGTTCCGTCGGTTGGCGGAGTCAAAAAACTCTTCCAGCAGGTACTCGATGTGCAGCGAGGGTTTCCAGATGATCCGGCAGGTAGCGTTTTGGCCGCGCAAGGCAAAAAGCCGGTGCGGAATGCCCGCGGGTACGGTGAAAGACTGGCCGGGGCGCAGGATGATGGATCGTTTACCGACCGTCAGCCCAAGCGGCCCCTCAATGGCTTCCAGGTATTCCTCCTGCATGGGGTGCACGTGCAGCGCAGGCCCCCGGCTGCCGGAAGGAAGGCGAAGGATCGACTCCGTAAAAGCGCCCCTGGTATCGATGGCTCGCCGGATGAAAGTGATCCGCTCGCCGGTTGCCCTGTTTTCAATGGTATTTTTCATACCCTTACAGCGGTTGGGGCGCGTTGTCGAACTTCCTGTATTTGCCCAGCAAACTGCCGATCCCATAGACGACCCTCATGAGGACGTTTTTTACAAAACCGGGCATTTCAGGCAAGTCATACTCGCCGCGGTAACGGCGAATCAGGTAAGCGCCGGCGAACAATTCGGGGCGCTGATTTTCGCCGGCATTGAAGGCGTCGTACAGAGCCGAGAGGAAAAACATGAAATTTTCAGCAGGATCGACCCAGCCGGCGATGTGCAGGGTGTCGTCGCCGGCATTCCAGAACCTGTGCGGTACGCCCTGCTTAAAAAGGATCGACTCGCCGGCTTCCACATGTACAGGCTCCTGGCCGGCAATCTGATAAGCCATTTTTCCGGAAACGACGGTGAGGCATTCATCCTGGCGCCAGTGGGTATGCATGGCGGGTCCGGCCTGCGGCGCAACGAAACCTTCTACGAAGACACGTTGGCCTTCCATGCGCAGGAACGTCAGCTTTTCGCCGTACTTGTTTTCAATTGTATGCGGGAGTGAGAAAGACATGAGAAGACTGTTTAGTAAGGATCTGTAAATGAGCATTTTAGGGCGTTTTTTTTAATTGACGCGCCTGCGCTGTGCGGCGTCGTAAACCTGCTGCAGGTCGTTGTGGGCGTTGAAACTGGCGGAAGGGAAGCGATCGAGATCGAAATCCACCTCCACGATCCTGGTTTGCGGCAACTGGTTAAAATTCGTCCGGCTCGCCCACCCGTAGGCGCCCACTTGCCGGGTGACAAACCACTGGCCAATCTCGAGTTCCGGCAAGAGGGCTGTTTCCGTCAACACGTCTATGCTGTCGCAGGTCGGGCCGGCCAATACGCTGTCGAACAGGTCCTCGTTTGCAGGAGGGTTCAACGGCCGGTGATCATACCGGGCGTGGTCGTATATTTTTCCAGAAAAAGTATTGTACACGCCGTCGTTGAGATAATACCAGAAGCGTTTGTTTTTCAGGGTTTTACCAATGATCTGGGAAAGGGCCGTCATACAGTCGGCGGCCAGGCAGCGGCCAGGTTCCGACCAGATTTCGGTATCCGGAAACAGTTCGTCGAGGCAGTCGCGCAGCGGTTTGCAGAAGCTCGGAATATCGGGGATGGAGTCGTCGAGCCGGGCCGGGAATCCGCCGCCGATGTCCAGTACAGGCATTTGCAGGCCATAGGTCTCCGAGCACCAATCGTACAGTTCACGGGTAGTGCGAATAGCGTGGAGGTGCGCATTGGGATGCAGCATTTGGCTTCCCACGTGAAAACAGCAGCCCAGTACCTTGATCCCGTTCAGCATACAAGTGGTGATAAGTTGTTTAACCACATGTGGCGCGGCGCCGAATTTGGCAGAGAGGTCGCAACGGGCTTCGGGGTTGGGGAAGGCCACCCTGAGCAGAACCCGTACCTGATTGGCGTACGGAAGCAGTTTTTTCAACTCATATTGGTTGTCGGCAACCATGACCGAGATGCCGGCATCGATGGCAAAGCGGATATCCTTGCAGGTTTTTACGGGGTGGGTGTAAATGCAACGCGGCAGCAAGGCCGGGGCGGTAGTTTTGACCAATTCAATTTCACCTGCGCTTGCCAGGTCGAGGTAGCCGCCGCATTCTTCGACGGCTTTTATACATCCCTCATAAGGCAGGGCTTTCAGTGCATAATGGTGCTTGACGCGCGGGAGGCTTTTTTGCAGTTCGCCGTAAGAGGCGCAAAAGGTTTTGGAAGAAAAGAGGAGCAAGGGCGAACCATCTTGCATGGCCGTTTCAAGGAATTTCATCGTTTTTTACAGTAAAGTGGTTTTCTAATTGGTTGCCGACATGAGGTAAATACCGCCGATGGCCAGCAAGGCGCCAGCCCCTTGTTTCCAGTGGAGCGATTCACCGTAAAAAAGAATCCCGGTAAACAGACAGAGCACAATCACCCCGGCATACACCACAGGAACGGCAATGGACAGGGCGCCATCCCGTGCAAACGCGTTCATGAAGGTGATGGTGGCCAAACCCAGAGACGCGCCCGCGAGGATCAGGAAAACTGCGTTTCCAGGCCCGACAGCAAGGCTCGCTGCCGGTTTTACAGTCGCTTTTTGAAGCAGGAAATAAACCAGCAACGCCAGGCACGCACTGCCATTGATCAGGATGCTGGCGATGGTGCTTTGCACGGCGCCCGCAAGGTGCTTAAGGCTAATGTCGTGAACGCCATACAAGGCGATGGTAAGCAGGGAAAAATGTAACCAGTTCATATTCATTGTTTTATCGGCCTTTTGCCTTTATACAGGGAAATCGCTTGCAACAGGCATTGGGGGGTCATTCAGGAAAAACTGACCTGTGCGGGTTCAAATCAATCAGGCGCTCAGCGAAATTGGACCACTGGTTGTGGATGGCATCCATCAGGTTTGAAATATTGCCCAGACCCGAATGGAGCGTAGCGCCGAGCATGCTGAGGACCAGCAGTAGGCCCAGGAGGTTCATGGAGGCTTTAGAGAAATGTTGCTTTTTCATTGGTGGGTGTTTGTTTCAGTTAAATATTGGCCAGGCATTTGGGAGTTGACACTGCCGACTGTTTTCAAGGGTGTTTTTCAATCCCCTGCCGGGTTTTTAATTATTTGAAAATGAGCAAGTTGCGGAATTTCAATCAGGGCGCCTGCGCTGCACTGCGTTGTGAATCGGCGGAACGGTTTGCAGGTAGGTCCACAAGGCCGATACTTCGCTGTCGGTCAGCACCGTCATGGGCGGCATGGCGTGACTGAGCGGCTGTCCGTCGGGGCGTTTGCCGAAGCGAATGGCCTCTGCAAACTGTGCTTCCGTCCAGCGACCGATACCAGTTTCGGGATCGGGAGTGATGTTGGCAGAAGGCACGATGTTGTGGTCTTTGTCCTCCAGGGGGTTCCCGCCGCCGAAATAGCCTGCCGATTTTTCGGGCTCGAGATTGTTGTTGGTTTCGAAACTGGCGGAATGGCAGCGATAGCACTCCCAGCGGCCGGTAGCCAGATAGCGGCCGAATGCGATCTTGTCATCGGGAGAAGGGGTGCTGATCGGGGCTGTCGGGTAGGAAGCCGAGGGCTTGAAAATTACTTTCATCAGCATTTTGCCCAGCCATTTCAGGTCGGCCGGCGGTTGCTGTTTGGCCGAGGGCTGAATCTCAGGCGCGTCGGAGTGCAGGAAAGCGATCACTGCTGATACATCCTGGTCGGACATAAGGGGGAAACTCATCCACGGGCCGGCAAAATGACCGTTGCGTTTGATGCCGGTGCGCAGCAGGAAGGCCAGTTCGCCGTCGGTATAAGCGCCGATGCCGGCGTTGGAATCGCGGGTGATATTGGCGGTCCACAGCGTCCCCATCGACGGATCGGAAGCCCAGAGGGCGCCGTTGAGTTTGCCGTTGTCGCCGCGGTGGCAGTGCGCGCAATCGGTCAGGACGATGCGCCGGCCCTCGGCCAGCAACGCGCTGTCGGGCGTTACCTTGAGTGCGGGAGGATTGACCGGGTAAACCGGGAGGCTCGAAAACTGAACGTACGCAGCAAATCCGAGTGCGATGACCAATAAGCCGAGCAGGAAATAGCCGAAAATTTTGAGCACTTTTTTCATTGTGGATAGCGTGGGTGTTTGTGCCGTGGAGGTGAAAAACATTGATGGCACAAAGGTGTCGCCGGGGCCTCCCGGGGCGCTATCACATTTGTCGCACAGGTTTGCTGATTTGTCGCATCGCCTGTTTTGGGGCAAAAAAGGGCGTTTTTGAGCAAAAAAATCGCCAGTTCAAGGTTGTTCGAGGGATATTCTTTTCAAAACCACTTCAAGCGAATTGCACACATTGAAAAAGTATGTCCCGAAATTTGTTGCTTTGTACGGTATCCTCTTCGTCATTCACCAAGCTTGCAAGGGACAGTCATGGTCAGCTACGAACAAATTTTTGAAAACAACAAAAAATGGATCGCCGCCAAAACCGCGGCCGACAAGGATTTTTTCAAAAAACTGTCACAGGACCAAACACCCGAATACCTCTACATCGGCTGCTCCGACAGCCGCGTGACGGCGGAAGAACTCATGGGCGCCCGCCCCGGCGAAGTGTTTATCCACCGCAATGTGGCCAATGTCGTGGCAGCCATCGACCTCAACGTCATGTCGGTCATCAACTATGCCGTGCGGCATTTGCAGGTCAAGCACATCGTGGTGTGCGGGCATTACAACTGCGGGGGCGTAAAGGCGGCCATGCAAGCCAGCGACCTCGGCATCCTCAACCCCTGGCTCCGCAACATCCGCGACGTGTACCGGCTGCACAAAGACGAGCTGAACGCCATTACGGACGAGCATGCCCGCTACGACCGGCTCGTGGAACTCAATGTGCAGGAGCAATGCGTCAACGTGATCAAAACTGCCGTCGTGCAGCAGCGTTACACCGCCGAGGGCTACCCGCTGGTGCACGGCTGGGTATTCGACCTGCGCACGGGCCTGCTCAAAGACCTGAACATCGACTTCCCTGCCATTCTGCATGAAATCCAGGAGATTTATAACCTGACAGGCAGGGATCTTTTTGAAAAATCGCAGGAATAATAAAAAGCGGGGCAAGACGAAGGCCCGGAGTTTGATTTCCGTTGCGATTCGCTTTGCCCCGCCAGACAGTATGCAGCGCGGAAAGGCTTAGATGATCGGTTGCGGCACGTAATTTTTGTAGGCGCCGGCAGCCATTTTTTCCCTCACCGCCGAGAAAGCGTCGAGCGTAACCCGGATGTCTTCGTCGGTATGCGAAGCCGTCGGAATGAGGCGAAGAATGATCATGCCTTTGGGAATGACCGGATACACCACGATGGAGCAAAATACGCCGTAGTTTTCACGCATGTCTTTCACCAGCGCCATGGCTTCTTCCACCTCGCCGTGCATGTAAACCGGAGTTACACAGGTATTGGTATCGCCGATATCGAATCCGCGCTCCTGGAGTCCGCCCTGAAGTTTGCGCACGTTGTCCCAGAGTTTTTCGCGCAGCTGGGGCTGGCTTTTGAGCAGATCAAAGCGTTTTAAAGCGCCTTCCACGAGGGGCATGGGCAGCGATTTGGCGAAAATCTGCGAACGCATGTTGTAACGCAGGTACTGAACGATCTCTTTTTGGCCTGCGACGAAAGCGCCGATGAGGGCCATACTTTTGGCGAAAGTGCTGAAATAGAGGTCAACATCGTCGGTCACGCCCTGTTCTTCGGCCGTTCCGGCGCCGGTTTTGCCCAGCATGCCGAAGCCGTGTGCATCGTCGATAAGGAGGCGGAAGCCGTATTTTTCCTTGAGTGCAACGATCTCGCGGAGTTTACCCTGATCGCCGCGCATGCCGAACACGCCTTCGGTAATGACCAGAATGCCGCCGCCCGTTTCATCGGTGATGCGTTTGGCGCGTTCAAGGTTTTTGTCGAGGCTGGCCACGTCGTTGTGCACGAAAGCGAAACGTTTGCCCATGTGCATCCGCACGGCATCGACGATGCAGGCATGGCTTTCGGCGTCATAGACCACCACATCGTGGCGTGTCAGGAGTGCATCGATGACCGACAAAATGCCCTGGTAGCCGTAGTTGAGGAGGTAACCTTCCTCTTTGCCGACAAAATGGGCAAGGCCGGTTTCGAGCTGGCGGTGCAATTTGGTTTCACCCGACATCATGCGGGCGCCCATGGGGTAAGCCAGGCCCCAGCGGGCCGCGGCATCGGCATCCGCTTTGCGCACCTCCGGGTGGTTGGCGAGGCCGAGATAGTTGTTGATGCTCCAGCAAATCACTTCTTTGCCTTTGAAAATCATGCGGTTACCCAGTTCGCCTTCGAGTTGGGGGAACATGTAGTAACCTTCGGCCACTTCGGCATACTTGCCCAGTGGGCCGGCTTGCTGGAGAATTCGATCGAACAAATCCATTATCAGTTAATAATATGTTGAAAAATTAGGGAAGGGCTGTTGCCCTCTGAAAGATCAGTTTTTGATGAGCTGTTGCTCAAAGCGGGTCCGATTGGCCAGGGCTGTTTGCTGTCGTGACAGGGCAGATTCGGGCGCCAGCGCACTCAATTGTTGCAAAACAGCGCGGTAAAGGTCCGGATTTTTTGCCGCAGCCCGAAGCGTCTTTTGCAATTCCTTGGCATCAAAAGCCGTACTATTTTCATTGCGAGGCATCCAGTCGGCCGGGCAATCGTCCACAATTGCCGCCCAGTCGAGGTCCGACAGGCGCTCGAAGAACCGGTCGAAGGTTTGAGGCGGCAGGTTTTCATGGAAAAGAGGATTGTTGCGCAGTGCCATGAGCACGCCGGGGTTTTGGTGCGGCGTGCGATGCTCCATCCATGCGCCGGGCATCAGGCTCGACTCATAGTCGAATGACAACAGGCCGTCGGCCGTTTCCAGGAGGTTGGGATTCTGGGCGCTGCGGTCCACATTCAGCAAGAACAGGTCGAGCAGAAAAAGGTCATGCCGTTCCGGCCGGTCGTCCTCCGTAGCATGGGGCGAAAATGGGCGGCTGTTTTCGTAGTAATGCCATCCGGGGTTCAGGCCGAAGCTTTTTTGAATGAGTTCGCGGATTTCGATATACAGGTGTTCGAACCCGCTTTCGGCATCAATCTGTACAGGGGTTGGTCTGCGTACGGGCAAGCCCATCGCCTGCCCGATACTGCCGGCCAGCCATTCGTTGAGGAGGCCATAACGGCCTGCAACGCCTCCCCGGAGTTTTACCAAATACAGGCGCCGGTCGTCGGCCTCCACGATAAGCGGGAAAGACGATCCGGCGCCTACACTTTTGACTACCCTGCGGGCTTGCTCGATGTGTTGTTGCATGACAGTTTGTGCCGGTTGTCGGCATCAGCGAACCGAGGTTTCAGGCAGCCTGAATGGCCTCTTCCGCCTTTTTACGGGCATATTCTTCTTTCCAGGATTTCCATTTGGGCCCCATGACTGTGTTCATGCCCTTGTCGATCACGAAATGGCGGGCGATATTCCAGAGCCCTCGGGCCTGGGTAAACACCGAGTCGCGCGAGCGAAGGCTGATGGAGTAGCCGCCATCCATGTACACGATATAGTGCCACCACAGCGCGGGGATAAAGAGCGTTTCGCCGTGTTGCAGAATGGTTTCATGACCCACTGCCTTGCGCAGTGCGGGGTATTTATTGTAATCGGGTTCGAGCGGATTGATGTGACTCTGCACGGTATAGGGGTGTTGGTACAACAGGGCGCTTTGGTTGGGTTCGAACAGTATGATGTGTTTGCGCGTCCAGAAATGCGTATGAAATACGTTGGAGCAATCGATGTCGTAGTGCAGGTTGGTGACCGCGCCTGCGCCGCCGAAGAACATAAACGGATATTTGTCGACCCAGCCGTCGCAGATGGTCGGGTTGGCCACATCATGGATGAGTTCGCGGGCGTGGTCAAAAATATTCCAGAGGAAGATGCGGTATTCTGTCGGGCCTTTCCGGATCATGTCCAGGTATTCACCAAATTTCATGGTGATGTGGCTTTTCATGTAATTGGGCCCTGGTTTGTGATAATCCGGGCCGACGACTGGCACATCCAGATTCCCGTAGTGTTCCCGGAGGAATTCGGGGGTCCATTTTGTGATGGCCGGCCAGTCTTTGGACAGATCGGTAAAAACAACCGGCTTCTTTGGTTTCAAATAATTTTCAATGAATTCTTCGCGGGACAAACCTGTCCTGCGATCGATAGGTATAAGTTCCATAAGCTTAAATTGAATTTCTACGGTGTTCGAATTTGAAGCAATAAATGTCACGGATGTACCTGTCTCACCTGTCAGGAAAACAGTAAAACATTCGTCATTTCTAGCTTGTTTTCAACACTCGAACTTCAGCACAGCACAGTCTGATCCTTGGTCGCTGCAATGTCTTCTTCCGTCAGGAAGCCTTGCTCGATCATCCACTTGTCGTTGAACACTTTGCTGACATACTTGGAGCCGTGGTCGGCAAAAATCAGGACCACCACATCGTCGGCAGTGAGTTCATCCTTGATTTGTTCGAGGCACTGCATCACGGCGCCGCTGGAGTAGCCGACAAGCATACCTTCCCGGCGGGCCAGTTCGCGGGCGCGCAGTGCGCTGTCGCGGTCGGTCACCTTCACGAAGCGGTCCACCAGCTCAAAATCGACGTTGGCGGGCAGGATATTTTTACCGACGCCTTCAATGCGATAGGCATAAATTTCATTCTCGTCGTAGATGCCGGTCTCATGGTATTTTTTGAGCACCGAGCCGAATGCATCGGCTGCAATAATTTTGACATCGGGATTTTGTTCCCTGATATACCTGCCCGAGCCGCAAAGAGTGCCGCCGGTGCTGGCGGAGCCGATGAGGTAGGTGATACGGCCCTCTGTTTGTTCCCAGATCTCCGGCCCGGTACTGAGGTAGTGCGCCTCGCCGTTATCGGGGTTGAAATTCTGGTTGATGTAATAGGCGTTGGGAATCTCCTTGGCCAGTTGTTCGGCCCGGCGATAGTAGGAACGCGGGTCGTTGGGCTTGGCATCCTGAGGGCAAAGCACCACTTCGGCGCCCATCGCGCGCAGGTTGTTGAGTTTGTCTTCCGAAATTTTGCTGGTCACAGTGAGAACGCAGCGATAGCCCTTGATGGCACATACCATTGCCAGACTGAATCCGGTATTGCCGCTGGTGGCGTCGACTACTGTACCGCCGGGCTTGAGCAGTCCCAGGCGTTCGGCTCGTTCGATCATGTGCATGGCAATCCGGTCTTTGGCGCTCAGGCCCGGGTTGAATGCTTCGATTTTGGCATAAATCGTGGCCGGAATATCACTAACAACATTGTTCAGTCGGATGAGCGGCGTTTTTCCGATGGTTTCCAAAATTGTGTTATAAACCATAATCCTAGGGCTTTTTCATGAAGGAAACGGGTGAGCAGCGAAAGCCGAAAAGTAGATCGAACGGCTCAGATTTCAAAGGGTAGCAGGGAATATTCGTGGGGCAAAGGTAGCGCAAAACCACTAAACTTGATTCTTCGGGGAAAATACTTGCCCTGCTAAAAAACTTGTCTATACAATTCCCTGCCCCGGTTTCAGGCAATGCTGCGAACAGATAACGTTCATTGCTCGCTTTTTGCATCCAATTGCTGTTACCCGTCGTGAATTTTCCCGTGTACGAGTCATTTCCATCAGGGAAAACCCGGACCCCCTCAAATACTTTTCCCTGAAAAACCAAAAAACATTAAAAAATTATTCTACAAATAAACAAATTTACCAATTGAATATTCTACATTTAGGTCGATTTGAATCTTTTCATTTTTTACTCATCCCTATACGTTATGCTGATTTTGTATGTAGCACTAGGCGCAACCTTGCTGATGTGGTCGTTGCCGCGGATGTTTGCCTTGTTTTCCTCCGTTCAACGACGCTGAACAGCAGCCCAAATCACGCTCGAAAAGACCGTCCGATACCTCCCCGGGCGGTCTTTTTTTGTGCGGTCATGCCTTGCGGCTGGCGGGTTAATCCAAGATTTATTTTTACAACTTCTGCAAATCACCTTCATTTGGGGCGTAAAACTCCTTTTCTCACTCAAACCTCCAAAGTTGTTATGGAAGAAAACACCTTGCTTGATTCCAATCTGGAAGAAACCCCTGTTAATTATGACTACGCATCATCGGGCCTCCGTTTCGCCAATTATGTAGTCGATCAGATCGTGCTGTACATCCTTTCCGGCGCCGCCGGGGTGGTTCTCGGCATCATGTCGCCCTCTGTTGTCGAAGATGAGGCCGGACTCAACATCATCAGCATTTTGATCGCGCTTGGTGTGTCGCTCGCCTACTATACCCTAATGGAAGGCTCCTCCGGCAAAACCGTTGGCAAATATGTTACCGGCACCCGAGCCCTGACGGAAGATGGCGACCCGCTTGATATGAGCAAGGCATTTATCCGCTCTCTCTGTCGCCTGATTCCCTTCGAGGCATTTTCATTCCTCGGCAGCGTAAGGGGCTGGCACGATTCGATTTCCAAGACGATGGTCGTGAAAGACCGCTGATCGGGAAACCGGCCCAATGCAAAAGCGCAGGCAGTGATTGCTGTCTGCGCTTTTGTTTTTCATAAAATCTGCTTCACATGGTGCCTCAAATGCTCCAGATAATCCTCGGCAAGCCATCGGAGCGAGTGAAGATCGGAGCCAGATTTTCCGGTATCGCACAAGCGTTCGGCATCTGCCTCGGGCAAATGGGCCAGTATGTGGGCAAAATGACGGTTGAGCGACAGCCAAAGCACAATCAAATCGGGCCACTGGTACAACTGATAATGCTGAACGGCCACCCATTCGTCCTGATGGTAAACAATATGCGGCCGGTTTTGATACTGGCCGCAGACCAGCCTGCGAATGTTGTTGTGCGCCGAGTCGACCAAATGGCCCAGCACTTCTTTGGGGCTCCACTTGCCCGACGCTGGCCGGCTGCCGACAAATGATTCAGGCAGGCCATGCAGGCGAACAGCCGTTGCATCCACCTCATTCTCAATAGTTTGCGCCAGTTCTTTCATGTCGAATCTGATGTTAGGAGTTCTTTTGTTATCGGACGGGCCATGCCTCTGTCATCGCCTGTCGTACCAGTTCCGGGCGCGACCACAGGATGAAATGATCGCCTTCGGGCAGCATGACCATGCGAACATCCGTACTATTGACCAGCATACGCCGGGCAAACTCAGCATTGGCAGCCGGCACCAGCCGGTCGTCAAGCGCCTGCACGATACGAACGGGGCAACGAACATCCTGCCAGCGCGGAATCATTGCCCTGAGTTCGGCTTCCAGGCCAATGATTTCGCGGTTGCTCGTCCAAAGGCTTTTGGGAATCAGCCAGCGCAAGGGCGGCGGGTCGATGGCAGATTGCCACCACGGATGCTCTTCCAGATCGGGATCGACCGAACCAGCCACTATGACCAGCATGGCCGTGCGCTCGGGATAGTCCATGGCAAAACGCACAATCACCGGCCCGCCCAGCGAGTGCCCGACGAGCACCACAGGCCGGTCGGGCGACAAACGGTCGGCTACCGCTTTCACCGCCTCCGCCTGTGCTTTCAGGGAAGGCTCGGCCCGGCCGAATCCGCTGGTATAGCCAAAACCCGGACGATCGAGTGCCGCGACTCGAAACTGCCTGGTCAAAACAGTGTCTGCCAGATACGGCAAAAAAGCATCGGCAGAGCCGGGCGAGCCGTGCACCATAACCGCCAGGGGCAACGAATCGGCCGAGGCAACCGCCACGGCGTGGATCGTTCGGCCAGCGGCGGGCACGTCGATAAATTCGGGTAGGAGCGACTGGCCTTTTTTATGAAGCTCGGATGGCCAGTCTGCATCTGCCGTGCGCATGGCCAGGCAACCCGCCTGCACCGCTATCATCCAGACAGTTAGCAGGCCAAGTACAAGGTAAAACAGGCGCCGCAACCAACGGCGTCGCGGACGGGTGACAGGGAGGGTAGCCAAAGTCAGCACACGATTGAGTGAACGATCGGTTGCCACAACCGGAGGGCCACGGCAACCGCCTCAACATTACGGCAAGCCGGCAGTTTTTTGTTATTTGCGTTCCCAGAAATTATTGCGCTTGTCCACGTCAGGCACATAGGTGCTGCCCAGCCGGACGTAGCGAAGCGTTTTATCGGTCGTTATTTTAACCGAAAAACTTTTGCCGCCTTTCTCCCAGACTGCCGGGCTGTGGTGGATTTTTTTCTCCGAACCGTCGGTAAAGGTCAGCGTGAGATCGACCGGCACCGGCTTGGCGCCTTTCGATTCGATCACAATTTCCTTTTCCCGCCCCTCGGCATTCACCCGCGCGATGGCCAGATCGGGAAAGCCGTCTTCATAAAACCAGCGTTTCCAGAACCAGTTGAGGTTGGCGCCCGAGCCGGTATTCATGCTGTAAAAAAAGTCGTTGGGCATGGGGTGCTTGCCGTTCCAGGTTCGGATATAATGGTGCAGCCCGTTAAAAAACCGTTCGTCGCCCAGGATGTCGCGGGCGTAGAGGTATCCCAGCGCCGGTTTCGGGTAGGAATTGAGAAACTGGGAACTGCCAAATTCCTGCGTGGTAAGCGTCACGATCGGCATATCGTCTTCGTTACCGGCGGCCGCTTCATAGCGTGCAATACCGTATTCATCCACAATGCTCGAATCGATCATGGGAGAAATCAGCCATTCGCCGATGGTGGCCCAGCCTTCGTCCATCCAGCCGTATTTGGTTTCATTGGTGCCCATGTAAAACGGAAACATCATGTGAAAAATCTCGTGATCCGTCAGTTCGATGGCCTCGGATCGGTCGTCGAGCGGGTTGTCATTTACCATCATGGGATACTCCATCTGATCGAGGCCGTCGAACACCGTGACGTGTGAAAACGGAAAAGGCCAGCGCGGAAAGCGATCACTCATGGCTTCTACCGTTTGGCGGGCAAAATGCACGACTTCGAAGTAATCGCGGTGTTGCGGGTTGAACACGGCATCGACGCGGGTACGGCGGCCCGATGAGGGGTCCACCACCAGACTGGAAGCATACCACAGGTAGTGATTGCTAACAGCAAATGCCACGTCGGTGACCTTTTGCGCCCTGAAACGGAAGGTATTTTCCGGTTTATCGGCCGTGATACCGCCTTTTTTAAGGTCCGCGCTGTCGATGACGACCGTATAGGCGTCCGATTGTTCGGCTTGCGAAAGTCGGTGGCAGTATTCGGGTTGCAACACGTCGCTGCAGTTGGTCAGGTCGCCCGTTGCCCAGACGAGGTAATCGCGAGGCACCGTAACCGAAAGGTTGAAGTCGCAGAAGTCGTTGTAAAACTCCTGGGTGCCCAGATAGGGGAATCGATTCCAGCCGTCGATATCGTCGTACACCGCGATGCGGGGAAAAAAGTAGGCGACAAACCAGGCGCCCGCGTCGATCTGGCCGGTGCGCAGGTGCGATTCGCGGTTGAGGGTGTACGAAAACTCGATATTGAACACCAGGTTTTCGCCGGGCATGAGCGGTTTGTCGAGCCGAAGGCTCATGTTCGTTCCGTTTATACGCCAGCCCCTTTCCTTGCGTTCCAGGCCGTTGACCACCATACGGCTGATCTTGACGCCGTCGCCTACATCGTCGGGATCTAAAGACATGAGGCGTTGCGCGCCCTTTTGATAAATATTGGGGTAAATTTTGAACACGATCTCACGAATCGTGTCGGGGCTGTTATTGACGTAGGTGACCTCTTCGTCTCCCTTGATGAGCCGGGCGCCGGGTTCGAAACGGATGTTGATGGTATAGTTGGCAGTGTTTTGCCAGTATTTCGGCCCGGGGCGACCATCGAGGCTGCGGGTGCCTTTTTCGTAGGTTTTCAAAATGTTGCGCGGGGTGGGCAGTTCGGTTTGTGCACCCAGCCGAAACGACAGCAACACGAGTAGGGCAAAGGACAAAAATCGGGACATAAAGCAGTTTTTTTCTGACGGCAAGATGCGGGAAAGGGAGGCGCAGGGACAAATTTTCGCCCAGGTTGTTGGCGGCAGAATTGTGAAAGCCGGTCGATTTGTATTTTTTAATAAAAATCCCAATGTGAAGCGGCCGGCACGAATACCGCACTGAAAGGTAGCTAAGAGTGCTCTCCTGCTGATTTTAATGCGTTTGCCCCACTGTGCCGCATCGCGGCATAACGTATGTAAAAACCCGTACAGGGCATGCATTGGGCCGAAATGGCGGTTGCCTTATGGCCCAATCTACCTTTGAATCACCAGTTTTTCCCGCACCGGGCCGCTGGTTTTGCTGCCCTCGAATTGCAACACATACATGCCGGAAGGCAAATCGGGAAGTTCCACCCGTTCATCACCGGGCATCAGCCCCAAACGACAGCAAATATTGCCCTGCAAATCAAACAAGGTCAGTCGTTGATACCCCAGGCTAGTCCAGGCCGATGTGAAGAGGTAGCCGGTTGCGGGATTGGGCGACACTTCGGGCGCCGGCTCGGCGGACCAGTCTTCCACGGCACTGCTGGCCGGGTTCCAGAAACCCAGATAGCCGGTACCGTTGTTGGGGCCGCCGCCGAAAAGCACCCCACCGTCGTAAGCGATCAGGGCTTCGATTTCCTTGCCGGGTGTGCCGCCATTGAGCAGGTTGAGTTGAAGGCCGGCATTGAGCGCGACCACGCCGGAGCCGCTCAGCACAGGGCCGGCATCGGATAAAACCTGATTGAATCCGCCGCTGATGAACAGGCTGTCGCCGACAGGTTTGATGGTATGAATGAAGGCGTACGCTCCGCTGCCCGAGTAGGCAAAACCAAAGCCCGGGCTTTCCCACTCGGCGCCGTTCCAGCGGGCAATGCAGCTCAGTTCCGTATCGCCGGAAGCCGTGAAATCGCCGCCCGCATACAACTGGCCGTTGAAAACGCCTATGCCGTAAACCGTCGAGTTGAAGCCCGCCCCAATCGGGTGCCATTGCGTGCCATCCCAACGGGCGATGCCGTTGACCGTTTGGCCTCCGGCCTTGGTGAAATTGCCGCAGACGATAAGGTCGCCGTTGAACAGAACCATCTGATGCGGGTAAAGAATGGGCGGCCCGTTGACGAAGGAGCCACTCAATCCGCTGCCGAGGGAGTCCCATTTCACGCCGTCCCATTGCGCGATGCCGCGCACCGGCAAGCCGTTGATGCGGTTGAATTCGCCACAGGCGACAATGTTGTTGTCGTATTCAAGGATGTCGTACACAGATGCAGTCTGGCTCTGGTCGGGGTTGGGGTTGGTTCGATAGACGGTGCCGAGCGTACTGAGCGTAGTGCCGTTCCAGCGCACGATATAGTTGGAGTCGGTGCCGAACTCGTAGCTGGCAATCAACAGGGCATCGCCGACCACCTCGAGCGCATGGCCAATGTCGATGCCACCCTGGGCGCCCTGCACCCATTGCGTGCCGTTCCAGCGCCCGATGTAGCCGGTATTTTGGCCGCAGATTTTGTTAAAAAAGCCGGTGGCGTACAAATCGTTTTGGTAGAGGGCAAAATCGACGACGAAACCATTCGTTGTGCCGCTGCAGAAATTGGATAGCTGCGCGTGCAGAAGCGCAGGGAAAAGCAAAAACAGGATTGAAAATCGTTTCATTTTGAGCAGAAGTTTGATTTGCCGGCGAATCTACCTGCTGGGGCCATTCCTTCCCGCCGAATTGTTTAAAAACCACGCTCAGACAGGTGAAACGGGCTTTTCACTCCATCAACAGGAAAACAGGCGCCAGTTTTGAACGTTTGCCGACGATGGGTGTATCACACTCCAAACAAACCGATCCTATCTATGCGTTTTTTGCTTTTTGCTTTGTTCCTGTGGCCCGGTCTGGGCCGCGCCGTCCCGAGTCTCGTGATGGTTCAAACCTTTGAAGACCGGCTGCGCGAGGCCGAGCTGTCCGGCGACCGAAACTCGGTAGCTGCCATTTGCCGCGAATGGTACGCCAGCGGCCAGTACTCACCGGGGGTACTCAACTGGAATTACAACGCCCTGATGTCGGTCGAAGACAACAGCATTTTGTTCACGTCCACCGATACCGACACCTACCCTGCTTTCCTGCTTCAATATGCCCTTGAAGTGCGGCCCGACGTCACCGTCCTCAATCTTTCGCTGCTCGGCAGCCAGGAATACCGGCGCTTCGTCGCGCAGTCGAAAAACTTCAGATGGCTGCAAGACAAGGCCAATGCCGAACAGTTTGTGGCCACCGTGCTCAAAATGAGCGTCGATTATGGCGAAGCCTACTTCCCTGTTTATTTTGGGATCATGTGCGACAAAAAACTGTTGCAAGCCGATCAATCGCAACTCTATCTCACCGGCCTGGCGTTGAAATACAGCACAAGGCCTTTCGACAACGTCGCATTGCTGCGCTTTAACTATGAAAACAGGTTCCGCACCGATTACCTCCGGTTGCGGATGCAGCCCGAACCCTCGCCCGAACTGGTTGACCAGCTCAACCTCAATTACATTCCTTCCCTGTTGCTGTTGCACCGGCACTACACAGCCGCCGGCGACGACACCAAGGCCGCCGAACTGGAAAACCTGTCTATTGGTATTGCCCGCGCGGGCAACCGGGAGGCAGAAGTACGAAACCTGCTGAATCCAGATCCAGTCAATGCCGTACAGTCGATCATTCCGATCAAATCGCTGGAAAAACCAATGAAAAAAGTCGGCCCGAAACTGTATGCCGCCGATACCGAACTGACCAACGAGCAATACGAGCTGTTCCTCCAGGACCTGGTCAAAAACAAGGCGTTCGATCAGCTCAACCAGTGCCGGACCACCCGCACCGACTGGCGCAGCCTGCTCTCGGGCCCCATGCGCAATCTCCCGGATGCGGTACTGTTCAAACATGGCCACCCGGATGCCCCCGAAGCGCCGATTCAAAACATTTCCCATGACGCAGCAGAAGCCTATTGCGCATGGATCACGGAGGTGTACAACAACAACCCCGGCAAGAAAAAATTCAAAAAGGTAAAATTCCGCCTGCCTACCGATCAGGAATGGCAAGTGGCCGCCTCCGGCGGACTGAAAGAAGTGCCCTACCCCTGGGGCGGTTATTACATCCGTAATTCGAAAGGCTGCTACCTCTGCAACATCAACGCTGTGGAACCTTGCGGCGATTGCCCGGAAGGCATGAAGAATGATTCGAACGACGGCGGCTTTTTCACGGTGCCGGCCAATAGTTATTTCCCCAACGATTTCGGCCTGTATTGCGTCGCCGGCAATGTAGCCGAAATGATTCAGGAACCCGGTAAAACCAAAGGCGGCAGCTGGATGGACGAGCCCTTCTGGTGCCAGATCCGCAATACGCGCGAACAGGCTGCACCCAGCCCGTCGATCGGTTTCAGGGTGTTCATGGAAGTGATAGAAGAGTAATTCAAGCCGCTGATATTGTTCCGATTATGAACCACCTTCCGAAACGGGTTTTACCAATACTTATATGCCTCGGCCTGTGGGCCGGGGCATATAAGCCGGTGTCGGGGCAGTCGGGGGCCTACGACCCGGCGCGCCTGTATTCCGAAGCGGAATTGCACGCCGATCTGGATCACTATCGGCAACTGCTGCTCGAAAAACACCCCGGCCTTTATACCTATTCATCCATATCCGGGATCGATTTTTTCTTCGACAGCCTGGCTGCCGGTATCGACCGCCCGATGACGGAACGGGAGTTTTTCAATCTGCTCTCCACCGCCTCTTCACGCATCCGCGACGGTCATACGCATATTTTCCCCAGCGACGCCGCAATGGCCTTTCAGGAGGAAAACGGCCGGTTTTTGCCGCTGAAAATCGTTGAATACGAAGGAAAATTGTACACCACGGGTTGCTGGTGCAGCAACGATGCCGTACCCCCCGGCGCCGAAATTCTCGGGATCGGCGATCGGGATGCCGCTGATATCTGGCATTTCATGATGGAGCGTCAAATCCGCGACGGCTACAACACCAGCTACCCGGAGTGGATATTAAATCGCTGGTTCAGAAATTATTACGCCTTTCACTACGGCTGGTCCGACTACTACGACATCCGGTATCAGGCCCAGGGGCAACCAGCGCGCACCGTACGCCTTGCCGCAATGAGCAACGAGGAAATTGCCAAATGCAGGCCCCCTGCTCCGGGCCGCGGACAGGGCATCACGCTTCGCACCGATACGCTCGCAAAAACAGCCGTACTCACCATTCGCGACTTTCATGGCGAGGTGCTCAGGTCGGTTTATGGCCAGCGCTTCAAGCCCGTCATCAGCCGGCATTTCGAATCGATCAACCGGCTCGGAATACAAGACCTGGTGATTGACCTGAGAGACAACCAGGGCGGCGATATCGGGTATGGCGCCTTCCTGCTGGCTTATCTGATCGACCGGCCTTTTAAAACCGTGGAGGGGGGCTACGGAAAAGTCAGGCGGAACGGAACGGCCGGGACGGAACGACTACGCAATACCCGGGGCCCTTCGCGGGGCTGGCATCAGCCCAGGCGGCACACCTACAAAGGCCGGCTTTATATGCTGATCAATGGAGGCAGTTTTTCCAATTCCGCAATCGTGTGCTCGGCATTGCGCCGTTATACCCGCTGCACTGTCGTCGGAGAAGAAAGCGGTGGCAATCCTGCATTGATCAATGGCTCAGGCAACTATTCAGCTTTGCCGAACACCCGTATAAAAGTACTGGTGCCCGATTTGCAATTTCGCATACAGGAACCGGCAAGCAACAACGGAAGGGGGATCATGCCCGATTACACGGTACGGCCCGGCCTCGCAGATCAAATTAATAATCAAGACCTTGTACTGGCTTTCACCCTGAATTTAATTCACACCAAGCGGTCAGAAAAATAAACTTGTTCAAAGCAACCCGCCATATTTCGACAGGCACTTCCGATGAAGTACTGATGCAACATGTCGCTCTGCGCGACGAGCAGGCATTCGGTTTGTTGTACGACCGGTATGGCAAACGCATGTACCGCTATTTTTACAGAATGCTCTGGCGCGACAGCGCAAAAGCCGAGGATTTTACACAGGAATTGTTCCTGAAACTGATTGAAAAACCGCATTTGTACGACCCTTCCAGGGCTTTTCGAACCTGGCTGTACACCCTGGCCGCCAACCTTTGCAAAAACGAATACCGGCGCAAAAAACCCTCCGATCTGGATTGGCCATTGTCCGAAACAGACTGGAAAGACCATTTTTTGCCCGAAGAACTGGACCGCGCCCTGTTTGAAACCAAACTGCGGGAAGCCATCGACCTGCTTGGCGAAGCCCACAAACAATGCTTCGTCCTGCGTTATCAGGAAGCGCTGAGCGTGGCTGAAATCGCGGTTATCATGGACTGTCCGGAAGGAACCATCAAATCACGCCTGCACCACGCCTTGCAAAAAGTAGCGGGTCAACTGGAATTTTTCAAAACCTGACTATGAACGAATACATCGAACAACTTGCCTTGCAAAAATCGTTCGCCGATCTCGATCCCGACGAACGGGAAGCAGTGCTTGCGGTCGTGTCGCCTGAAACATACGAGCAAACACGGGCAATCCTGCTGGCGGCCCCCGCCCTCGACGAGGAACAGGGGCCGCCGCTTGCCCTGCGCGACCGCCTGACGGCACGCATGGCAGCCGAGGCTCGTCGGACGCAGGCGCCGGGCGGCCTGCGCAGACCCGTTCCGTTGTGGCAAGCCGCGGCGGCCTTGCTGGCAGGGGTCGCTCTGACAGCCTGGTTTCGCCCAGGGCCGTCCGTCGTGGTGCAAGAACTGCCCGTCAGGATCGTGGAAACCCGGACCGATACCGTGACGATCCGCCAGGTGCAATGGAAAGAGCGGGTCGTCGTGCAGGAAAAAGTGGTGTTCCGCGATGCCCCTGGCCTGCCCGTCGCCGCTTCGATGCCCGAGGCCTCCCCTGCCCTGCCGGAGCCCGTGCCCTTTCAACCGGTCGGTGACCAGATCGGCACATCTCTGGCCAACGAACCTGCGCTGCTCGACTTTTTTATCCAGGTGAAATGATCGGCCGGAGGCGGAGGGCGGAATCTTTGCGTATTTTGCTGCGTTATTGATAAAAATGCGCCCTTTCGCTGTTCTTTTGGTCCTGTTCATCCTTGCCGTTTCGAGGGGAGTGAGCCAGAATCCGTTCGTCGTGGATTCGCTGGCGCATCTGGCCGATATTGCGCCCAACGACTCGACAAAAGCCGAATATTACGATCAGTTGTGCGACTACCTGAGCGCTTTTGACAATGAAAAGCGCGGCTTTTACGCCCGCAAACTGCTGGCACTTGCAGAAAGGCAAAATCCCGACGGAAGTTATGAAACCTTGTTGCCCAGGGCGCGTCCGCGGGGGCTTTATCACCTGGGTTTGTACCACTTCCAACGCAATGAATACCCGGAAGCGCTGCGCTGTTTTTACGCCGCTCAACCCCTTTACGAACAGCAGAACATGCCGCGCGGAGAAGGCGCAATCCAGTCGTGCATCGCCAAGGTGTATGTAGAAATGGAACAATGGGACGATGCGGAGCGGTATTTTTTACAAAGCAAAGTCACTTACGAGTCGGTGCCGTTCAACAAAGGCGTGCGCAGCGTACTGGTCAATCTGGGGCACATGAGTGGCGTGCGCGGCGATCGAGCAAAAGCGCTGGACTATTATCTGCAGGCGGAAAAAACCTTCACCGACCCCAACGAACGCTACGCCATGGCCACGGTGTACAGCAACATCGGCTATTGCTACCGCCTGAACAAACAAACCGCGCTCGCCCGCGCCTATTTTGAAAAAGCCGCCGCCGAGTACCAGCGCACAGGGGAGCGTGAAAACCTGGAATTGCTGCAGTTCAACCTCGGCGACTTGTGGTACGAAGAAGGCCGATGGGACAATGCGTTGGCCAGCTACCGCCAAGGGCTGGAATCATCCCTCGCTTCGCGCCGCAACGAACACATCCAAAGGGGTTACAACCAACTGGCGCTCACTTATTTGCAACTTGGCGAGGTCGCCGCTTCGCTCTCCGGCAAAGACAGCCTTTATCTGCTGGCCTTCGAATCCAACCAGAAGGCCCGGCTGTATGGCGATTCCATTTTGAGCATCGAACGCCATCGGCAACTGGCTGAAATACAGGTCAAATTTGAAACCGAACGCAAAGAACACGAGATCAGCCAGCTCAGCACCGAAGCCAAAGCGCGTGAAATTGCCCTGCTCAAACAGGAAGTCGAACTTCGGCAACGCCGCCTCGAAGCTGCCACCGCACGCGAACAGGCCGCCCTGCTCGAACAAAGCAACACCCGCTACCAGCTTGATCTTGAAATCAACGCCGCCCGCCTGAGAGAGCAAAACATTGAGAATCAGCATAAACAGGAAGCCCTCGAACTGCTCAACAAGGAATATGCCCTTCGGGAAAAAGAAGCCCGCCGCGAACGCGCCGTGTCGTGGGGCCTGAAAATCGGACTGGCCGTTTTTGCCCTGCTGCTCCTGATACTGGCCCGCCTGTTCTGGCAAAAAAACCGCGCCAGCCAGGCCATTCTTCGCCAAAACCGCGAGATTTTACGTCAGCAGCAAGAAATCAAGGACCAAAACCGGCGCCTTGAAGAAGCAAGCCGTTTCAAAAGCCTGTTTCTTTCCAACATGAGCCACGAAATCAGAACGCCGCTCAATACGGTTATCAACGTCGCCAGGCTATTGACCGACACACCCCTCAACGAGCGCCAGCAGGAATACGTACGGGCCGTCGAACAATCGTCTCAAAACCTGCTGGCCCTCATCACCGATGTGCTCGACCTCTCCAAAATCGAAGCGGGCAAAATCGATCTGCAAATCGCCCCCTGCCGGCTGCGTGAATTACTCGAACAACAGGTCGGGCTGCTTCGCTACAACATTACCCGGCCCGATCTGAAACTTGTACTTGACTTCGACAAAAACGTGCCGGAACTTGTGCAGACCGATGCCGGACGGCTGAGTCAGGTGCTGCTCAATTTGCTGGGCAATGCGCTGAAATTCACGGAAAAAGGCGCCATCACCCTGTCTTGCAAACTTGCCAGACAGGTTTCGGCCACCAAAGCCGTGCTGGAATTTGCCGTCAAAGACACCGGCATCGGCATCCCTCCCGACAAACTCGAACACATTTTCGATGCTTTCGCACAAGCCGAAGCCGACACGCACGTGCGTTTCGGAGGCACAGGGCTTGGGCTTTCCATTTGCAAACAACTCATTGAAATACAGGGTGGTACACTTGGCGTGGAAAGCACCGTCGGCAAAGGTTCGATATTCCGTTTCAGCCTGCCCGTCGATATGGCACCAAGCCCTGCGCCCGCAGAACCTGCCCCTTCTGCCGCCGCCAAACTTTCCAGAAAGCAAATCCTGCTGGTCGAAGACAACCAGTTCAACCGTATGCTTGCCGTTGAATTGCTCGATAAAATCATCCATGAGCCTGGCATTACCCTCGCGGAAAACGGCGCGGAAGCCGTGGAAAAAACCCTTGAAAATACCTTCGATCTGATCCTGATGGACATCCGAATGCCGGTCATGGACGGTATCGACGCGGCCAAAGCCATCCGTAAAAACGGCTTGCAAACGCCCATCGTGGCCCTGACAGCCAATGCCACAACCGAAGAGGAGCAAAGATGCGGAGAGGCGGGAATGAACGATTATTTGAGCAAACCGATCGATCTGGAACTGCTGCGCGACAAAATCGACCGCTGGACGAACCGCAAATAATTTCACATGGACAATACGCAACGCTTTTCCGACCGGGTTGACCACTACGTCAAAAACCGGCCGGGCTATCCTGCCGCGCTGCTTCCTCTGCTGGCCGAAAAAATGGGCCTGCTGCCCTCCTGGACGCTTGCCGACATCGGCTCTGGCACCGGACTGTCGGCACGGCCTTTCCTCGAAAACGGCAACCGCGTTTTTGCCGTCGAGCCCAACGCTCCCATGCGCGCAGCAGCCGAATCATGGCTGAACCATTTTGCAGGCTTTCATTCCCTCGACGGGACGGCCGAGCACACCACTTTGCCCGAAAACAGCATCGACCTGATCGTGTGCGCCCAGGCATTTCACTGGTTCGACCGGGAAAAAGCCGCGGCGGAGTTTGAACGCATACGACGCCCGAAGGGCCAAACCCTGTTGCTGTGGAACTATCGCGATCAAAGCGATCCCTTTCAGCGGGCGTACGACCGCTTGCTGGCCGGCAACATCGAAAACTACGCGGCGCTTGTGCATCGCAATGTTACAGTTGGACAAATTGAAGCGTTTTTGTCGCCCAGGCCCGTGGCGACGGCTACCCTGCCCTACCACCAGATGCTCGACCTCGACGGCCTCAAAGGCCGCCTGCTGTCGTCGTCGTACGCCCCCAGAAGCGGCCCGGCATACGAGCGCATCATCAGAGGACTTGAAGAACTTTTCGGGCAATTTTCAAGCAGCGGTCAGGTTCGTTTTCAATACCAGACCTGCGCCTTTTGGGGTTAAAATCGCTGCCTGCCGGAAAAAAAAGCGCGCAAAAATCCGTGGATCTTTGCGCGCCATATGCCGGGCATTTGCCGCATTATCAATCGCGACGGCCCAGAAACATCATCAACAGGTAAAGAAACTGCAGGAGCGCAGCGAGAGCGGCAGATACGTAGGTCATGGCGGCCCAGGTAAGCGCGTCCTTGGCGCCTGCGTACTCGGCGCCGCGGGCAAAGCCGCTGCTGTCGAGCCAGTTGAGCGCACGGCGACTGGCATCGAACTCGACAGGCAGTGTAATCAGGCTGAACAGACAGGTGACGCCAAATGCGAGCAGCACGATGATCATGATGATCGGCTGTTTGGTCAGGTACAAGCCGACGAGACCGAACATAAAAAAGTACTGCTGAAGGGATGCCGCAATATTGACCAGCGGCACGATGGCCGAACGGAACTGCAGCATGCTGTACTGAGTGGCGTGCTGAACGGCGTGTCCGCATTCGTGGGCGGCTACGGCAGCAGCGGCTACCGAACGGCCTTGATACACCTCCTGGCTCAGGTTGACCGTTTTGTTTTGCGGGTTGTAGTGGTCGGTCAACTGGCCGTCCACATGCGTGATTTGAACATCCTGGATACCATAATGGCGCAACATGGCGGCAGCCACCTCGGCGCCGCTCATGCCGTTGCTCAACGGCATTTCACTGTATTTTTGAAATTTACTGCGCAAGACACCGCTCAGCACCATGCCGATGACGGTGAAAAGGACGCTGATAATGATAATTCCCATAATGAGACAAGTGGTTTTGAATATTGCCGGTTATGACGATGCTAAAACGAAAAGGTATCAGTTTTGTTTGCGGCGCAAGATAAGCGGAGCCTTGCGACAATTCCGATACCTGCTGCTCATCTGTGCCGCTTGCGCAGTTCTCCGGGCGTTATACCGTATTGATCTACAAAGCATTTGACAAAATAGGCCGGGGTATTGAATCCTACCAGGAGGGCGACTTCGGTGGTGTTGCCGGCGCCCTGCTCAATCAGTTGCCGGGCGCGCTCGAGGCGAAGTTCCCGAATGAGCTGGGTCGGGCTCTTGCCTGTCAGCGCATCCAGTTTGCGGAAGAGATTGCTCCTGCTCATGTTGACCCCCGAGGCCAGTTGTTCGACCCCGAACATGTCGTCGTCCAGGTTTTCCTCGATCACCTGCAGCACCTGTTGCAGGAATTGTTCTTCCAGCGAAAGGGCGGGTTGTAACGGCGCTGCACCCAGTGTGATCAGTCTGCTGTATTTCTCCTGAAGAATACGCCGCTGGTCGGTAAGGCGGGTAATCAGGGCGCGGAGTTCGTCGGCGTCGAAGGGCTTGGTCAGATAGGCTTCGGCGCCTGCCACGAGACCTTCAATCCGTTCCTCCCTCGCTGCTTTGGCCGTCAGCATGATGACCGGGATATGGCTGGTGCGGGGGTCCTGTTTCAGTTTACTGGTCAGCGCCATGCCGTCGAGTTCAGGCATCATGAGGTCGGTGAGCACGAGGTCGGGCGTTTCACGGGTAGCAATGTCCAGCGCTTCGCGGCCGTTGGCAGCGCTCAGCACCCGAAAGCGGGTTTGCAATTCTACGAGAATAAAGTCCAGCAGGTCGGGATTGTCTTCGGCCACCAGGACCGTCGCGCGGGATGGCGCCCCTGCGGGAAGGGGCTCGGCGGCGGTTTCCTGCCCGGTTTCCGGGGCAGCAGGCTCCGGATGCGTTGTGCCATCGGGCTCCGAGGCAATGGGCTGGCAAGTCTGGAACGTGAGCAGGATGACAAATCGCGTCCCGCGTTTTTCCAGGCTTTCCACCTTGATGCTGCCGCCGTGCAACTGGACGATCTCGCGGGTAAGCGCCAGACCGATGCCGCTGCCTTCGGGGTTGTCGGCATTGTTGTTGTCCGCCTGATAAAATCGCTCGAAAATATGGGGCAGCTGATCGGCGGGAATGCCGATACCCGAGTCATACACCTCCAGTTGGCAAAGCAATCGGTCGGCGCCTTGCGGTTCCGCTTTCAGGCTAAGCCCGACTGTTCCTTCTTCGGGAGTAAATTTGAAGGCGTTGCCGAGCAGGTTGGTGACAATTTTTTCCAGTTTGTCGCGGTCGAAAAGTACCCAGACGGGCGCTTTGGGCACAAAAACGTCGAAATGAATTAGTTTGCGGTCGGCCAGGCTTTCAAACGACCCGGCCATTGCGCGGAGCGCCGCCGTCAGGTTGCCGGGCTGAAAATCGAGTTGCAGGCGCCCGTTTTCGAGCCGACTAAGGTCGAGCAACTGGTTGACGAGTTGCAAAAGGCGTTCGGCGTTGCGCCGCATGATGCCATAGTATTTGCGGGCATTTCCCTGAAAAGTGCCGTTCTCCATTTCTTTCAGCGGGCCGACCAGCAGGGCCAACGGCGTTCGGAATTCATGGCTGATATTGGCGAAAAAAGCGGATTTCACACTGTCGAGCTCGCGCAAACGGCGGCTTTCTGCCTCGTGCAACTCGCGGGCATACGCCGCTTCCTTTCGCCGAGTGCCCGCCCTCGACCAGGCCCAGTAGGCGAGAATGGCGACCAGCAAAAACGCCAGTGCGCCTGCCAGCAACAGGTTGCGCTGCCGCGACAGTTCGAGCTCTTGACGCGCAATGACGGTTTCTTGCTCGCGGGTTTTGTAACGGGTTTCCACCTCCATAATTTTCCGTGCATTGTCGGCGGCCGCCAGGCTGTCGGACGCCTCTTTCCAGGCCAGGGCGTGTTCGAGTGCGCGGTCGGTTTGTCCAAGCGCGGCATAGGCGCGATAGAGGTTGCCGTGCACGGCGCCCCAGTACATGGCCTGCCGGTTGTCGCCCATTACGTCGAGGCATTTTTCGCCCCATTCGATGGCTTCGCGCAGGTTGTTGCGCCGCAATTCGAGGTCACTGAGGCTTTTATAAATCCCAGGGGCGCTCAATTTGTCGTATTTCCCGTCCAAAATGGCAAGGGCAGCCTTAAGGTGAACTTCTGCCTTGTTCAGATCGCCCTGATCGAGGTAAAACATACCCAAATGCTGACGGAGGGTAGAAATTCGGAAGGAAATGCCTTTTTGCTCGGCTATTAGCAGGCCTTTTTGAAAATAGTAAAGCGCCGAATCGTTTTGCTGCAATCCTTCGTACGCGCAGGCCAGTTGCAGGCAAGCCATATCCTGCGGGTCGTTTGACTTTTCCCATTGCAGGCTTTTCTGGAAATAAGGTATGGCTTCGCGGTACCTTTTCAATTTGAGCATACAGTCGCCGATGTTGCGCGAGGCTTGCCCTACCCCGTCCATGTCGCCCAGGGATGCGGCCAGGTCGTGTTGGGCGGAGGATCGGATGATGGCGTCGCCGTAATGCCCCAGCAAGAGGAGCGCATACCCAGAATTGCTCAACACGGTCAGGCGTTCGGATCGTTCTCCGGCTTTTTGGAAAGCCGAATCGGCGCGGTCGTAATGCTCCACGGCTTCCTTGTAGGAAAGCCGGTAAAAGCAGGCATCGCCCAACAGTCGCTCGCCGTAGCCGGCGCAGAGTGGATCGTTGTATGCCTGCGATTCTTTCAGCAGCTTTTGCCCGTATGCCCGGATGCTGTCGGCCTGATGCATGATTTTGCCCAGCTGAAATTCCAGCCGGGCGCGTGTGCTGCGATCGGGCGCACTGGCAATCGCCGCCCGAAGGCTGTCGATGCGCGCCGCCTGGGCAGACAAGCGGGGAAGAAAACAGAGCGTGAATAGCAGGGCTAGCAGACGGGACATGGCGGTTTTCATCAATTGGCAGGACGAAACTAAGCCCTTTTCATCCTCGATGCGGCTTTTGCAACAGAATTGATAAGACTTGCAACAAACGTCAGGTTTGAGGGGAGAAGGCGGGCGCAGCCAGGGAAATGAAGCGATTTCCGGGTATTATCCTGCTGTTTTTCAGCTTGCAACCAATTTGACAAAAACGGCAACTCCTGTGCACGCCGCGCTCCTCCGGGAACTGAAAACTTTGTACCCGATTACTTCATGCGCCCACATCATCGATTTGGACCAGCTCAGGAAGTGTTGCAACGGCGGCCGAGGCGGGCTCCCTTGTCGGTCGCAGTCCGGCGCGTCGTTGCCACTCCCGGGATGCCGGCTTCTGTCGAGATACCATATTTACCAATAAAACACTTCCTGACATGAAACACCCTGTTTTTCAAGCATTTCTTGCACTATTGCTCTCCTGTGCCGGCCCGGCGGCGGCACAACCCGGCGCTCCCGACCTTTCCTTCGGCGCCACAAACGGCTATGTTGTTACGAATTTTCAGCCCGGTCTGCACGCCAGTCCGAATACCATGGCCATACTGCCCAACGGACGTATTGTAGTAGTCGGAAGTACCTGGGCACCCGACAACAGTCTCGAGCCAGAGCGGATTTCCATTGCCCGCTACATGCCCAATGGCTCCCTTGATGTCACTTTCGGAAACGGCGGAAAAAAAACGCTGAATTTCCCCGATTACTCCTTCTCCGGCAACAGCATAGCCTTGTTGCCCGACGGCCGCATGATGGTTTGCGGCGAGGCCTGGAATAATGATGAAGACATGATTATGCTCCTCCGCCTGAATGCCGACGGGTCGCCGGACGGCAGTTTCGGTGGCGACGGGCTGGTGACCTACAAGGTTTGCAACTACACCCAAAACAGCCTTTCGATAGTCGTCCAGTCCGACGGCAAACTGCTGGTCGGCGGGTATGCCAACTTTACCGGCTACAGCGAAGCCTTCGTGATGCGTTTTAATGCCAACGGCACGCCGGACGCCGGTTTCGGCGGCGGCGATGGGCTGGTCAGTATGGCCATTGGAGAGAGTTATTCGGGGGTGGAAAAACTGATGCTGCAGCCCGACGGAAAGATCCTGGCGGCTTGTCATGCAACCCTGAGCGGTGTTGAAAAATTCGCCATGCTCCGCCTCTTACCCAACGGCACACCCGACCCCTCGTTCAGCAACGACGGGTACAACATTGTCAGTATCAACAATATGGGCAACAGTCCGGAGTCCGCCGTTCTGCAATCCGACGGAAAAATCGTGGTAGCAGGGGGCGCCACGATTAACAGCAACGACAAGCGTATGGCAGCCGTTCGTTTTTTGCCCAATGGCTCACTCGACAACGGTTTTGGCACAGGAGGAATGGTGCTGCTCGACCTCGACGGGCCGTTTGAAGGCGCCCATTCTGTTGCAGTGCAGGCCGACGGCAAAATTGTGCTGGGCGGTTATGTTTACGACACCGACGCCTATAACTCGGCGATTGTCAGGCTTTTACCCAACGGGCAGCCCGACCCGAATTTTGGCAATCAGGGTACTGCCATACAAAGCATCAGTACAAGTTCCGACTGGATTTATGCCCTGGCAATTCAACCTGACGGCAAAATTGTGACGGCAGGCTCTACCTGGTTCAGTGCCCTGCACCATTTCTTCGTGGCCCGTTACCAAAATGACGTATCAGTCGGCGTCTCCTCTTCGGAATCACCCGAATACAACATTCGCTGCTTTCCGAATCCGGCCCGCGAACAGACCACTTTGAGCATAGATTGCAGCAGGGACAGCCAGGTTTTCGCCGCCCGACTGTACGACCAGCAGGGGCGCTTTGTTCAACACCTGCTTTCACCTGTCCAATTGCCCGCCGGAAGCAATCGCCTCACACTGTTGTTCCCTGCCGGATTGCCGGGAGGAACGTATATTTTATCCGTTGAGACCGATGCCGGCACCCGGGCCATCGCGCTCGTCTTGCAATAGCGCGTGCAATTTCATTCAGATAGTCATAGTATCTTCAACGGGTCGTTTTCAACAGGAAGACGGCCCTTTTTTGCGTTTCTGCGGGTGAAATAAATTGGACAGAAGAAAAAAATCATTGAATTTGCCCCGTTATGACAAAGGCCCACATGCCCTTAACATAAATCTTACGCCTTCCTGATGTTTTATTTGCGCAGTGTATGGTCTTTTCTACCCCGTCAATTTTTTGAAAAATACGCTGCATTTGAAAAATACCCCGCAGATGTCGGTACCCCGTCGCTTGTTTTTTGTCTGCCTGTTGTGCTGCTTGCTTTCGGGTTGGCACGAGGTTGCCGATGCGCAAACCGCGGGTATTGAAACGTTCGACATCGAGGCCGGGCTTTCGCAGGGTATGATTTTCGACCTGCTGCAAACCCGCGACGGTTTTTTGTGGGTCGCAACAAAAGACGGCCTCAATCGATACGACGGGTACAATTTCAAGGTGTACAGCAAAAACACAAGAGATTCATTTTCTCTTTCGGAAAATACGATCACCGTCCTGTTTGAAGACAGCCGGGGGCTTTTGTGGATAGGTACGGAAAACAACGGCATCAATCTTTTCGACAGGGCTACCGGGCGGTTTCACCACCTTGACCTGATGGAGGCCCTGCCCAACCCGAGAAAGATGATGGAAGTGCTGAATATCCTCGAAACCCCCGACGGCGCTTTGTGGGCGGCACAGTCCGGTAATTCCATTTTCCGGATCGAGATACCCAAGGAGTGGAAAGACCGGCGCCCCGACAAGGCCAACCTTAACGCGCTGGTTCGCATTACGCCCCTGTTTCTTCCCCCGCCGAGTGATCCTTCGCAGGTGTTTTTGCCCATCAGGGCTTTTAACCTGCTCGATGATAACCACTTGCTGATCAACAGCCACCAGGATGTTTACCAACTGGATATCCATACCCTTTTGTTTACGCGTTTACCCATACGGATGCCTGCCCCCAGGCCCGGATTCGAAGCGATCACCTCAGTTTTGCGCATCGGTAAAGACGAATACTGGATAGCAGGCGACCAGAACCTGACTCACCTGGAGCAAGGCCGGCCACAAAACCTTGTCTTTCAAAATATTACTCTTTACACACAGATTAAAACCGACCGTTCTGGACACGAATGGTTCATTGCGCAGAACAAGGTGTGGCGCCTGCAGCCGGGAAAAATACCCGACCCGTCGGCGCCCGATTATGTGCTTGATCGGGATGTGGCATCGGTTTTACAGGACCGCAACGGCAATATCTGGTTTGGCACCCGGGGGTATGGCCTGCGCAAATGCACGCCGCTGGCTAATGCGTTTCATGCGGGGGCAGCAGGTACGAGTATCAACGGGTTGTGGGAAGACCCACAGGGCCGGGTTTTTACGAAGATTATCTCCATCATTTACCGCTACGACACGCTGACCCGATCGTTTGCCACAAGTTCTGCATTCCCCGACGCGCCTAACCGCCAGATGGACCTCGCGTTCAGTCCCGAAGGCGATACCTGGTTGCTCTGCGGGATAAAGGGCGACAATGAAGTGTCGCAATTGCGCTGCTATCCTGCGCACGGGGGGCCTGTTCAGTCGTTTTCTTTCAAGCATCATGTTTACCCGCATAGCCGGCTCCTGTACGACCCCACCGGATATATCTGGATTACCGGCAATGGAGGCCAATTGCTGCGTTTCAATCTGTCAACGCGGCTCTTCAAGTCGTTCGATTATACCCGGCTTTTTGAACACCGCAACCCGGCGGCCGTAAGAGCCTTCGCGATAACCCGTGACGCCAACGGCATCCTGTGGATCGGCACGCAATACGGGCTGGTACGCGCGGAGAAAAACGGCGACGACCTGACATTTACGGCCTATGAGCCCAGGGGCGACGGCGGCAACGGTCCGGGGTTCGATTTTATCAATTGCCTGCTGCCCGATCCGGAAGCGCCGGGCCAGGTGTTGTGGATCGGCACCAAGGGCGGCGGCCTCGACCGGTTCGATCAGAGGACCGGCTATTTTACCCATCTGACAATAAGAGAAGGTTTGCCAAACGATGTGATCTACGGCATTCTGCCCGATGCGTATGGCAATCTGTGGTGCAGCACCAATCGGGGGATCGCCCGGCTTTCGGTTCAAAACATCGTGTGGCCGCCAGCCATCGACCCTCAAAACACGCCCCTTCGTATCCCTTGCATTACTTACACTCAGGCGGAAGGTTTGCAGCATGTCGAATTCAATACGCAGGCGTATTACAAAGCGCCTGGCGGGGCGCTGCTGTTTGGCGGCGTCAACGGGATCAACCGATTTTATCCGAATGCCATAGCCACCGAACAACAGGCGCCCAAAGTGGTGTTGACAGGGCTGGAAATCAATCATTTGAAACAAATTGCCGGTGCACCGGACTACATTTTCGACCGGCCCGTCGAATACCTGCAAAACATCGAACTGAACTACGACCAGAACAATATTTCCTTCGAGTTTGCCGCGCTCGATTATGGCAACCCTTCGAAAAACCGCTATCGCTACCAGTTGAAAGAACTTGAAAAAAACTGGGTGGACGCCGGCAACAATCATTTTGCACATTACACCCATCTACCGCCGGGGCATTATGTTTTCCGCGTGCAAGGCTGCACCCCCAACGGGGTGTGGAGTGAAAATACAGTGGAAGTTCCACTCGTCATCCATCCGCCCTTTTGGCGCAGCAAAGCAGCGTATTTTTTGTATTTTTTGCTCGTTTCGTGGCTGGTTTGGAAAATTTACCGGTTTCAGATCAATCGTATCCGCTTGCGCCAGCAACTGCTGTTCGAACAACGGGAAACCGAACGGGTGCGCGCACTGGAAGAGATGAAGACGAATTTTTTCGCCAACATTACCCACGAATTTCGCACGCCGCTGACCTTGATTCAGGAACCCGTGAGGCAATTGATCCATCAGCCTGATGACCCTCGAAAAATTGAAAACCTGCAATTGATCGACCGCAACAGCCGTCAGTTGCTCGATTTGGTCAATCAGCTGCTCGACCTGGCCAAACTGGAAAGCCGGCGCATGGGGATCGATTTGCGCCTTGGAAATGTGTCCGGCCTCTTGCAAACCCTGGTTGAAAACTTCCAGCCGCTGGCTGACCAGAAAAATATAAATCTGCAATACCTCACTAACGTACCCTTGCCCGACTTTCTTTTTGATTCGGGCAAGCTGGAAACGATTCTGAACAACCTCCTGTCCAATGCCCTGAAATTCACGACGGAAGGCGGAGAAGTTGTTGTGGAACTCCTGCGCTCCGACCACGAAACTTCCGGCAGGGGCTTCGAAATCAGGGTGAGCGACACCGGGATCGGGATTCCGCCGGAAGGCATCGACCGGATATTCGACCGATTTTACCAGGTAGAGGGCGCACACAACAGCTCGGGCACAGGCATCGGACTGGCGCTTTGCCACGAATTGACAACGCTCCTGGGCGGGCGACTCGTGGCGACCAGTCAGCCGGGCCAGGGCTCCACATTCAGCCTTTGGCTGCCTTTGCTCGAATCGCTTCCACCTCAGGCGGCAACTCCGGCCACTATGCCGTTACCCGAAAACGAAGCCGTCGCCATCAGCGCCGTGCAGTCCGAGCCCCTGCTGGCCCTCGTCATCGAAGACAATCAGGCGCTGCGCAATTTCATCCGGCACTGCATAGCAGGCAACTGGAGGGTGGAAGAAGCAGTCGATGGAGTGGAAGGCATCCGAAAGGCCATCGAACTGGTGCCCGACATCGTCATTTCAGATCTGATGATGCCGGGAGCCAATGGCTACGAAGTATGCGCAGCCCTGAAAAACAACGAGATATGCGCCCACATACCAGTCATTCTCCTCACCGCCCGCACCGCACTGGAGGCCCGGATCAAAGGGTTGCAAGCCGGCGCCGACGATTACCTGGGCAAACCCTTCAATGCCGACGAACTCCAGGCCCGCATGCACAATCTGGTCGCTATACGACGGCGGTTGTTGGAGCGATTTGCAGGAGGCTCCTCTCCTGATACGGAACAGCAACAAACGGATGGTTGGAGCGACCCGGACCGGGAATTCCTCCGGCGTTTCACCCACGTAATCGAACAATACCTCGACAACGAGGCAATGGGCGTGGAAGAGTTTGCCGGAAAAATGTACGTCAGTCGCGTACAGTTGCACCGAAAAATGAAGGCCCTCACCGGCAAACCTGCTTCTGATTTTATTCGCGACTACCGGCTCGACCGGGCAATGACCTTGTTGCGCAACCGGGAAGGCAATGTAGCCGAGGTGGCAGCAAGGGTCGGGTTTGTGAATGAGAAATATTTTTCTGTCGTTTTTAAAGAAAAATTCGGTCGCTCACCCAGCCAAATCGACTGAAACACCCCGCTTTTCCTGCTTTTTTCCGAGATGTAACGTGGCCAAACCTTTTTGAAACGCCATCAAACCCGTATGGCGGCAGGCAGTGCGCATCTTTATCCCGGAAGACAAACTACCTGGTCTCTTCCGGGGTAGGAAGATGAGCAGATTCGGGAAAGGCAGCCGGACTTTGATTGTAAAGGGAGCCGGAGAACTCCCAGAGCAGTTGATCCCGGAAGCCCCTCCGGATTTGCTCCGCCTCCCCCCGAAGAGACTCAGGTAGCGATACACTTGGAAATCAGGGCAGTTCCTGTCTCAGAAGTCAAAAACTGCTTGATTTTAGGCCAACAATAACAACGGGCGCGAAAAGTCGCGCCCGTTTTTTATTTCAGTCCTGAAGTGGTCGTTGTGTTACCGGATCATCTTAAAACCGGTGTATTTCCAAAGCGCTTTGGGAATGCGGATACCTTCGGGAGTCTGGTTGTTTTCCAGCAGGGCGGCCACGATGCGCGCCAGGGCCAGGGCGGAGCCGTTCAGGGTATGAGTGAGCTGAATTTTGCCGTCGGCGTCGCGGAAGCGCGACTTAAGGCGGTTGGACTGGAAGGTTTCGAAATTGGACACCGAGCTCACTTCGAGCCAGCGTTTCTGGGCAGCCGACCAGACCTCGAAATCGTAGGTTTTGGCCGAGGCAAACCCCATATCGCCGCCGCAGAGCAGCAGGATGCGGTAGGGCAATTCGAGTTTGGCCATCAGGCGCGATACGTGGCGCAGCATCTCTTGATGCGCTTTGTTGGAGCGGTCGGGATGCTCGATGTGTACGATCTCCACTTTATCGAACTGGTGCACGCGATTCAGGCCGCGTACGTGGGCGCCCCAGGCGCCGGCCTCGCGGCGAAAGCAAGGGGTATAAGCGGTCATCCTGATCGGCAGCGATTTTTCCGGAATGATATCATCGCGGACAATATTGGTGACCGGAACTTCGGCCGTGGGGATGAGGTACAGGTTGTCGACCGTGCAGTGGTACATCTGTCCTTCCTTGTCGGGCAGCTGGCCGGTACCGCGGGCAGAGTCTTCATTGACCAAGTGAGGCGGTATGATTTCCTCGTAGCCGGCTTTCACAGCCTCGTCGAGGAAAAACTGAATGAGCGCGCGCTGCAGGCGGGCGCCCTGGCCGCGATAGACCGGAAAGCCGGCGCCGGTCAGTTTGACGCCCAGTTCGAGGTCGAAGAGGTTATATTTTTTGGCAAGGTCCCAGTGAGCCAGCGCGTCTTCGGGCAATTCGGGGAAAGCCTTGTTCCATGCTTTGTACACCTTGTTATCTTCGGGGGTCTTGCCTTTGGGCACGCTGCTTTGCGGGCAGTTGGGTACGCTCAGCAGCAGGTTGTCCAGTTCCGAGGCGAGCGAGCGCTGCCGGTCTTCCAGGTTTTTGATGGCTTCTTTCATGTTCAAAACCTGTGTGCGAAGGCTTTCTGCCTGGTCTTTTTTGCCCTGGGCCATGAGTTGGCCGATTTCTTTCGACAGGCGGTTGCTTTCCGCCAGCGTATCGTCGAGTTCTTTCTGGCAGGCTTTGCGCTGGTCGTCGGTTTTGATGATCTGATCGATCACCTTGAGTTGGGCGGCCGACCAATTGCGTTTGCGCAATCCGTTCAGGATGCGCTTTTTTTCTTCACGGATAACTTTGAGTTGGAGCATGATATGAATGCGGGTGTAGGCTATTTTTTGACGGTTACAAGCGCTGTTTGGTGCAATTGGGCGGGCCTGAGGGCAACAAATCAGCCTGAATACACGTTAGTAATGCCGTGTGGTTCGAATTCGTTCCGAAGCGTGAATGCTGATTGGCGCCCCGCGGCATAAAAAAGTGCGGCAAGATAGCGTGAATTTGAAAACCGGTTTATCTTTGCCCCGTTCAATTCTCTGCCGGCCAGCAAGTGCCGACTCCGCATCTTTTCCAATTCCACTGGATTTTCCCACTTTTCAGACGTTGATTTTTGGTGTAAGCGTGGCTGCTCCGTGGTAATTCGTTGATGTGTTAATTATCCCTTTTCCGAAAGAATTCTCCCGCTGAAAACCTAAACCCCGGACTTTGCCGATTTGCACGGCTGATTTTTCTCCCGCTCGCATTCCATGCCGACATATTGTTGTCCGCACAATGTCCACCCCGCAAGTTTCTAAGCACACCGCTCGATATCCAACCTAAGTATTTGAAATACCAATCTTCCCAATTTATTTGCCTGTCATGTACGACATATTACAGTTGAACGACATGCTGGTGCCTGAGTTAAAGGACATCGCCAGCAAGCTCGGTTTAAAAGGTTACAACAAACTCAACAAGCAGGAACTGATCTATAAAATCCTGGACGAACAAGCGCTCCGGGAAAAAAATACATCCAACAAGGAGGTCCCGGTTGTAGACGAAGGCTCTGCAGGCTCGCTCGGCCGTAAAAAACCGCAAATGCCCGCACCGCCCGCAGTACAGCAGGAAGAAACGCCTGCATCTGCTGCCGGCAAACGCCCCAGAAAAACGGTAAAAGTCGCTCCTGCCGAACCGGCTGAACCTGCAAAGGAGCCGGCGCCGAAGACCGAAAACCCCGCACAACCTGCCCCTCAGCCTCAGGTCAAAAGAGAGCACCCGCGCCGCGAACAGGAACCACCCCGTCGCGAACAGGAAATGCGCCGCGAACGCGAAGGCAATCCGCCCATGCGCCGCGACGAACCGCGCCGCGACGAACCGCGACGGGATGAACCCCGCCGGGATGAACCCCGCCGCGAACCCGATTTCCGCCGCGACCGTGACGACCGCGACCGACGTGACGACCGCGACCGACGCGACGACCGCCGAGAGCAACCCCGCCGCGAACCCGATTTCCGCCGCGACCGCGACGACCGCGACCGACGTGATGACCGCGACCGACGCGACGACCGCCGTGATGACCGCGATCGCCGTGACGACCGCGGCCGCCGTGATGATCGCGACCGACGCGACGACCGCGGCCGCGACTTCCGCTCCAACCGACCGGGCAACCCCAATCTCTTCGATCCGGAAGCCAACAAATACCAGCAGTACGAAGAAGAAGATTTTGTAGCGCCCAACAATGGTGAAGATGACGACGACGAAATGGTCGTACGCCGCCCGCCGCAAGACTACAACGCTCCCCAGGACATGCGCCAGCAAAATCAGCGCATGGAACAGGAGCCCGAGGTCATGCCCGTCATTCCACGCGAAAAATTCGATGTCGAACTCGACGGTATCATAGAAGGCGAAGGCACCCTGGAAATGATGCCCGACGGCTACGGATTTCTTCGCGCAGCCGATTACAACTACCAGACCAGCCCCGACGATATTTACGTTTCGCCTTCTCAAATCAAACTGTTCGGTCTTCGCACCGGCGATACGGTAAAAGGCGCCATCCGGCCGCCGAAGGAAGGCGAAAAGTATTTTGCTTTGCTCAAAGTCAGTAAAATCAACGGCCTCGACCCCAAAGACGTGCGCGACCGGGTTCCGTTCGACTACCTGACACCACTCTTCCCGACTGAAAAATTCAGCCTTATCACGAGCCCGACCGGCCGCGATTTCGGCAACCGGATCATTGATCTTTTCACACCGATCGGCAAGGGCCAACGCGGTTTGATCGTGGCACAACCCAAAACGGGCAAAACTTTCCTCCTGAAGGACATTGCCAACGCCATTACCAAAAACCACCCGGAATGCTACGTCATCATCCTCCTGATCGACGAACGCCCCGAGGAGGTAACCGACATGAAACGCAGCGTACGCGCCGAAGTCGTTTCTTCCACCTTCGACGAGCCGGCTGAAAATCACGTTCGCCTGGCGAATATCGTGCTCGAAAAATCGAAACGTATGGTCGAGTGCGGGCACCATGTCGTCATTCTGCTCGACTCCATCACACGTATGGCGCGCGCTTACAATACCGTTGCGCCGGCTTCCGGCAAGGTTTTGTCGGGCGGTGTGGAAGCCACGGCATTGCAAAAACCCAAAAAATTCTTCGGTGCAGCACGTGCCATCGAAAACGGCGGCTCGCTCACCATCCTGGCGACGGCCCTGATCGATACGGGTTCGAAAATGGACCAGGTGATTTTCGAAGAATTCAAGGGTACCGGCAACATGGAACTTCAACTCGACCGCAACCTGGCCAATCGCCGCCTATACCCGAGCGTCGACCTCACCAAGTCGAGCACCCGCCGCGAAGAACTTTTGATGGACAAGGATACACTGCAACGCATGTTTATCCTGCGCAATCACCTCGCCGATATGAAACCGGAAGAGGCCATGGAATTCATCAAAAAACAGATGTTGCATACCTCCAGCAACGCGGAGTTCATGGAATCCATGAACCGATAAGCAGCCTGTGCATACTGCAGTGGGCAGCAGCAGGAAAGGATCGCATGTTTCATTGCGGACCGTCTCGACCTGATCTGCTGCCCATTGTCATTTTCCGGCAAATGCGCTGTTTCGTCCGCCGGAAATGTCGTTCGTCCAAAAAAATGTCGTTTTGCGACGAAAAGAATCCGCGGGTCGTCCGCTTGAAAAAAGAGGCATTATTTTCGCCGTTGCGAAATCCGGGCGGGATGCCGGATTTTGTTCCCCCTCATTTTATTGCCCCCGAAAAGTCTGACCCATTCACTTTTGCCCGCTTGCGCCATGCGTACGTTGAGCCTGATCGTCATGTTGTTGTATCCGTTCCTGACGGGCCGGCAAGCAACTTTTGCCCCTGCACTTCCCTTGCTGCACGGGATTGACGTGTCGCATTACCAGTCTTATATCGACTGGGATGCCGTTCAGGCCAGGCACAGTCTCGATTTCGCTTTTGTAAAAGCGACCGAGGGGCACGATTTCATCGACAGCCTTTTTTGCCGCAACTGGGATGCCCTGGGCAAACTGGGCGTTCGGCGCGGCGCCTACCACTTTTTCCGTTCTTATGGCTGCGGAATCGAACAGGCCGAGCATTTCCTCGAAACAGTCGATATGAAAGCCGGAGACATTGCTCCTGTACTCGATTTTGAAACGACCGACGGCATGCCCACCGAAGTGATGCTGGAAGAAGCCCGTATTTGGCTTATGATGGTAGAGGCGAGCCTGCACGTCAAACCCATTATTTATACCAACCAGCATTTTTACGAAAAATACCTGGCCGGCGTGTTCGACAATTACCCGCTCTGGATCGCCCGCTACTCCAGCGAGCAACCCGCGCTTTGCAACGGAAAAGACTGGAATTTCTGGCAATACTCCAACGCAGGCTGTATCGACGGCATTTCGAGTAGAACGGATCTCAATGTTTTTGTCGGGCCGCCAGCCCTGCTTGATGCCCTTTGCTGGTTCCCCGCAGACTCCACGGGCGCCATCCCCGTTTCGGAGGCCAAGGCCGCGCCCTGATTTTTGACGCACGAATGGCGCAGAGCCCTGCCAATCATCCTACTTTTGCGGATCAAATCCGGCTCTTGCCCGGTTACGCACCACACTTTTTTGTTTTCCAACCTGACTGCAATGCTTAAAAACATCGCTTTTTTGCTCTTTTTCGCCTGGGGTGTCAACCTGAACGCCCAGAAAACAGCGATTTCAGAAGATAATATCCGCCGCGACATCACGATGCTCGCATCCGACGAAATGAAAGGTCGCGGTACTGGTACAGCGGAAGAATTTCGCGCTGCCCAGTATATCGCCGACCAATTCAAGGCTGCCGGCCTGACGCCCAAGGGCGATAACGGCATGTGGTTTCACCATTTCGGATTCCAAAAATCGAGCGATCCGCACGGCGGTATGGTCGATAAGGACGCCCCCCAGGTGTACAGCCAGAATGTCGTGGCCTGGCTCGACAACGGCGCTGCCAACACCATCGTGATCGGCGCCCATTACGACCACCTGGGCCTGGGGATGGACCACAATTCGCTAGACGCCAACCCGGAAGGTAAAATCCACAACGGCGCCGACGACAATGCTTCCGGCACAGCCGGCGTACTCGAACTGGCCCGCTATTTTGCCCAGAACGGCGTGACGGAAAAGCACAATTTCCTGTTCATCTGCTTTTCGGGAGAGGAACTGGGGCTCATCGGTTCCAAAAAATTCACCGACTACCCGACCATCGACCTGGGCAGCGTCAGTTTTATGCTCAACATGGACATGATCGGCCGGCTCAACGAAGAAAAACGCCTCGTCGTGGGCGGCGTAGGCACCGCGCCCGATTTCGTCCCCACGATGAACAACCTGAACAACAACGGGATCAGCTTCAAACTCGACAGTGCAGGCATCGGACCGAGCGACCATACTTCTTTCTACCTGAAAAACATCCCTGTCCTGTTTTTCTTCACCGGGCAACACTCTGATTACCACAAACCTTCCGACGACACGGAAAAAATCAACTTTCCCGGTCAGGTTCAGATTCTCGGCCTGGCCGTCAAGGTCATCGACGCGCTCGATGCGAAGCCCAAACTGAGTTTCCAGGAAACAAAAGCCAACAAGGAAGACACCCCGCGGTTCAAGGTAACCCTGGGCATCATGCCCGACTATACCTGGGAAGGCGAAGGCGTGCACGTAGATGGCGTGACCGATGGCAAACCCGCTTCAGTGGCCGGCCTTCAAAAAGGCGACATCATTGTCAAATTAGGCGATTTTCCGGTCAAAAACATCCAGGATTACATGAAAGCCCTGTCCAAGTTTACCAAGGGCGACACCACAAAGGTGACGGTAAAACGCGGCACAGCGGAAATTACCAGCAACGTGACGTTTTAAACAAAACGGCGCCTGAAACGTTTCTAGCCCCCAAAGAACACTATTGCTCATTTCTCCAACTTCATCTCCGACGATGTATCCGATACAACTTACAACACCGATGGCCAAAGACCTCACCGATTACGGTTTCGAGGCGCTTACTAATCCGTCCGATGTAGAAGCCATTTTGGGCCAACAGAAAGGCACTGCCCTGCTGGTCGTCAACAGCGTTTGCGGTTGCGCTGCCGCCAACGCGCGCCCCGGCGCCAAAATGTCGCTGGCCGGCGAGAAAAAACCCGATCATCTGTACACCGTGTTTGCAGGGGTCGACGGCGAAGCGACGGCCAAAGCCCGCGAATTTCTGCTGCCCTACCCGCCTTCCTCGCCCAGCATCGCCTTGTTCAAAGACGGCCAGCTGGTGCATTTTCTGGAACGCCGCCACATTGAAGGCCGCTCGGCAGCAGTGATTGCCGAAAACCTGAAAATGGCATACGAGCAATATTGCTGATTCCCTTCATCAGTTGTAAAGCCGCCGGGACACCCATCCGTCCCGGCGGCTTTTTTATTTTGTAAAAATATCCACCTGTTGCGGCGCGGAAATCCGCCTTTTTTTGTCCTTTTACCCTCAAATACCGACCCGTCGCATGAATCAATTGATCGCCCGTCTGGCAGGGCCAATTTTGTTTTTGATTGTACTGATGTTGCCGGCCCCGGCCGGTATGAGCGAGCCGGCCAAACTGTGCGCGGCCGTCACCTTGTGGATCGCTGTCTGGTGGATCACGGAAGCAGTACATACTTCCGTGACGGCTTTGTTGCCGCTGGTGCTTTTCCCGGTTACCGGGGTTATGCCAATCAAAAATGTCGCTCCTGAGTACGCCAACGAGATCATTTACCTGTTTTTGGGCGGGTTTATTTTCGGGAAAGCCATCGAGCGCTGGAGCCTGCATCGGCGCATCGCGCTGAGCATGGTCAACTGGCTGGGCAGCAAGCCGGCCATGACGTTGTTTGGCTTCATGGCAGCGACCGCGTTCATATCGATGTGGATATCGAACACCGCGACCGCGGTGATGATGACCCCCGTGGCCATCGCTGCCGCAGGCAAGTCGTCTTCCAATTTTTCAAAATCGCTGCTGCTGGGGGTTGGCTATGCCTGCTCGATCGGCGGGCTCGGCACCCTGGTAGGCACGCCGACCAACGCGATTTTTGTCAGTTTTATGCGGCAAAAACTGGATCAGGACATTTCGTTCGGGCACTGGTTTCTGGTCGGATTTCCGGTCATGTTGCTGATGCTGGTCGCCTGCTGGCTGCTGTTGCTGCGTCTTTTCCCGCTCGACAAAGCCGGGGAAGCCGGCGCGGAAAGCAACGAGCACATTCACCACGAACTGGAAACCCTCGGACCGCTCACCCAGCCAGAAGCACGACTGATGGCCCTATTCGGCATGGTCATTCTTGGCTGGATCAGCGGCTCTCTGTTCTGGTACCGGTGGTGGCCCGGCCTGAACGACACCGTTCTCATCATCGCGGGGGCCACACTTTTGTTTCTGGTACCCGCCAGGGGAAAAAGCGGTATTGCGCTAATGGACTGGCCAACTGCCGAGCGCATCCCCTGGGGTATTATCGTACTGTTTGGCGGAGGACTGGCCCTGGCCAAAGGCTTTGATCAAAGCGGACTGGCCGCCTGGCTGGGCAGTTTGCTCGAAGGACTCAAAAACCTTCCGCTGGTGCTGGTTTTGCTGGCTGTACTGGCGCTGGTTGTGGTGTTGAGCGAAATTGCCTCCAACATTGCCACTGCCGCCATGATGATGCCGGTGCTCGCAGCCCTGGCCACTGCCATCGGTGTAAATCAACACGGATTGTTGATGACGGCCACACTCGCAGCATCCGTAGGGTTTGGGCTGCCGGTAGCCACTGCGCCCAATACCATCGTGTTCGGCTCCGGTTTTCTGACTGTTCGCGATATGGCGCGAGCCGGTTTTTTACTCGATGCCATAGCGATCCTGATCTTGCTGGGTGCAACCTATTTCCTCCTGCCTCTGGTGTGGGGAATTACCCTTTGACAAGTATAACGTGCCAATAATGAACAACTTGCAATACGACTATATCATCATCGGCAGTGGCTTTGGCGGCTCCGTCAGCGCCTTGCGGCTGGCAGAAAAGGGCTACAAGGTGCTGGTGGTTGAGAAAGGAAAATGGTACCGCGCTGAAGACTTTGCCCGCACCAACTGGTCTTTTGCCAAATGGCTGTGGCTGCCCTCGCTCAGGTGGTTCGGTATCATGAAAATCACAATTTTCCGGCATGTCGGGGTCATCTCCGGCACTGGCGTGGGCGGAGGGTCGCTGGTATATGCCAATACCCTTCCGACACCCAAACCCGCTTTTTTCCAGTCGGGTAGCTGGGCCTCCCTGGCCGATTGGCAGACCGAACTGGCGCCTTTTTACCCGGTTGCCCTGCGCATGCTGGGCGCAACCCCCAACCCGCGGTTGTTCGACGGAGAACTGGCCCTGCAGGCCCTGGCAAAGGACATTGGCCGGGAAAAGGATTTCGAACCGACGCGTGTGGCGGTTTATTTCGGAGAGGCCGGTCAGACCGTGCCCGACCCTTTTTTTGAAGGCAAAGGCCCCGAAAGAACGGGCTGCACCTATTGCGGCGCCTGTATGACCGGTTGCCGCCACAATGCCAAAAACACGCTCGACAAAAACTACCTGTACCTCGCCCAGCAGCTCGGCGCCGGGATTCTGGCAGAGCAGGAAGTGGTCGATGTTCGCCCGATGGGCGCTGCCGACGGCTCGGAAGGGTACGCAGTGACGGTACGCAGTGCCACGCGTTTTTTTAAAAACAGGCAAACCCTGCGTGCCCGAGGGGTCATTTTTGCAGGCGGTGTGTTGGGCACGGTCAAGCTCCTGCTCCGGCTCAAACGCAAATCGCTGCCCCGGCTGTCCGGCATGGTCGGCCGCGAGGTGCGCACCAACAACGAGAGCCTGATTGCCGTCACACAGCTCGACCAGTCGGCCGACTGGTCGCAGGGGATCGCCATCGGGGCGATTGTCTCCACCGACGAGCACAGCCACCTCGAACTCTGCCGCTACGGCGCAGGCTCGGGCGCGTGGCGGCTGAGCTTTCTGCCTTTTGTGGAAGGCGCGAACATGCTTGTCCGTTTCGTCAAAATGATCGGCGACGTACTTATGCATCCACGGACCTATTGGCAGTATTTCAGGGTGCGCGACTGGGCCAAAAGCTCGACGGTCATGCTGTTTATGCAAACCCTCGACAGTACCGTGACGTTTTCCCGGACCGCCTGGGGCGGGTTGCGCACCCGAATCGTCGGCGACGAAAAACCCACGGCTTTTATCCCCCGGGCAATCGAACTGGCGCGGCGCTTCGAAAAACTGATTGGCGGAAAAGCTATGGCGTTCGGACTTACTCCCCTGGCCGGCATACCGGGCACCGCACACATCCTCGGCGGATGTGTGATGGGCGAAGGGCCGGAGACTGGCGTGATCGATCGTGACAACCGGGTTTTCGGCTATCAAAACATGCTGGTTTGCGATGGTTCGATGATTTCTGCCAATCCCGGCGTTAATCCGGCTTTGTCCATTACGGCCATTGCGGAGCGCGCAATGAGCAAGATTCCCGACAAAACGCCCCCTCATCCGGATTTTTAGCGGAAATCGGTCGCAACGCAGCAAGGCATTCGGAATGTGGTTATATTGGCCGGCGAAGCAAGCTGTTGAAAATGAAAAAACGACTCCTGTTGTGGTGTGTACTCACGCTGGGGAGCACATTGCCACTTTTTTCCCAAAATGGATTCAACCTGCCACCCGGTCAGCGACAGGTCGATATCCCGTTTGAATACAGCAATAATTTCATCATTCTTACGGTCAATTTTAACGGTATTCTGCCCCTGAAATTCATTTTCGACACCGGGGCCGAACATACCGTACTGACCAAACGCCAGATCAGCGATTTGCTTCACGTACCCTATGAAAGAGAGTTTCGCATCACGGGTTCGGATCTTAAAACACCGCTGATCGCATACCTGGCCCGGCAGATCCGCTTCGACATTCCTGGCAAGGCATACGCGCCGGGCGAAGACATTCTCGTCTTGCAGGAAGATTATTTTCGGTTTGAAGAGTATGCAGGCATCGAGGTGCACGGCATTCTTTCGGCCAATGCTTTTTCCAAATACATCATCAAAATCAACTACCAGCAGAGGGTTCTGAGCCTTTATGACCGGGAGTCGTTCCGGCTGAAAGATGACAAATACGTCGCCCTGCCGCTGGAGGTTTACCGCAACAAACCCTATCTCAAAACCCGGCTTCAGGTGTTGCCCGATTCCGTAGCGCCGGTAAAATTGCTGCTGGATACCGGCGCGGGCATGTCGTTATTGCTGTTTACGGATACGCATCCTTTGCTGCACCCTCCTGCCACGGCACTTCCCAGCAACATTGGCATGGGCCTGGGCGGTTATCTCGAAGGTTTTGCGGGCCGGGTATCGCACCTCGATCTAGGGCCTTTTTTGCAACAAAACATTGTCACGTATTTCCAGACGCTCGATACCCTGCCCAATTACGATTACCTCAACAACCGCAACGGTCTGGTCGGCAACGGCTTGCTCAGCAGGTTTAATGTCATTATCGACTACCAAAAGCAAACGATTTGGCTGAAACCGAACCGCAACTACCAGGCGGCTTACGAATACGACCGTAGCGGCATGAGCGTGATTGCATCTGGCGCCAAACTGGATGTTTTCATCGTGCAGAACATCGTGCCGAACTCGCCTGCTGCCGAAAGCGGCATTTTGCCCGGCGATCAAATTCTGCGAATCGGACATTCTCCAGCCATCTTTCTCACCCTGTCGGATATTCAGCGGCGACTGCAGGGCAAGCCCGGAAAAAAAGTGCGGATCTCGCTGCGGCGAAACGGGGAAAAAATGACGAAGACAATCGTGCTGAGGGATTTACTGTAGCGCGGCCCTTCAAGTCGGCGCTACAGCAAGCGCAAAAAATGCCGCAATCCTTCCTGGTCAATCACTCCGATCAGGCCGTTCTCGTCGGCCACGGCGAGGATGCCCTGCCGGCGCTGCATCAACACATAATACACATATTTGAGCGATTCTTCCGGATGAACGACCTCGACAGGCTCCCGGGCGTAGGCGCCGATATCCGAACTGAGATCCCGCTTTTTTAGCGCAGCAACAATGTCAGGCTCGTCCAGTGTGCCAATAAGGCGTTCTTGAATGTCAAACACCAGAAAATGCCGCTCTAGCCCCTCCTTGAGCAGTGTGATGGGGGTCTGCATCCAATCGGTGACCAACAGCCGTGTGAACTGCGGACGAACCAGATCCTTGGCCTTGTATCGCTGCAAAACGGCGTCGAGTTGCACCATGCTGTTTTCGGTGCGGGCGGTGCTGAACACAAAAAAGCCGATCAGGGCAAGGGTCACCTGGCCGCTCGTCAGACCGTACAGGACAAAAATGCCGGCGATGACCTGCCCGACGACCGATGCCACGCGCGTGGCCCTGGGGCGACCGATCCGCATGGCCAGCAAGGCTCTGAATATGCGACCGCCGTCCATGGGAAATGCCGGAACCAGGTTGAAGAGCACCAGCATGATGTTGATCACGATGAGGATGGGCAGGTAAAACAGGAGGCTGTTGTCGGACAGTCCGTAGCCGTTCACGATGTCCGCCATTTCTTCGGCATCTTCGGGCGGGAGGCGATCACCGGAAAACTGATGGCCCAATGCGGCCCAGTCGCCGGAGAACAAAGCGCTGAAAAAATCCATCAAAGGCTGGAAATACTGTTTGACCGTCCAGGTGATCAGTTCCCACAGTTCCGGCTTTAAAAACAGTTTGCCCGCCAGGATCAGCACGGAAGCAATAACCACATTGACCAAAGGGCCGGCGATGGCCACCAGGAACTCCTGACGCGGTTTTTCGGGCATTTTTTCGAGGCGGGCGATGCCGCCGATCGGGGTCAGAATGATATCCTGCGTCTGAACGTCGTATTGCCGGGCCGTGAGCGCATGGCCGTACTCGTGCAGCAAAACACAGGTAAACAGGCTGGCAAACAGTCCGATAAACCAGATAATACTGATCAGCCCGTTGCCTTCGAAAGCCCCCAGGTAAAACGCATACAAGAGGATGAAACCGAAGGTCCAGTGCAAGTGCACCGGAATACCAAACCAGGTAAATAATTTCAGGGAACCGCGCATATCGGAGTGGACAGTACCAGCAGGCAAGCAGCAAACGGCAACAGTCGGCGACCTTCTTCGGGCCGCCAGCTACTGCTGTTTGCTTTACTCTTCTTTGCTCTCCGCTGGTTTTTGTGCTAAAACAATGTATTGGTAATCAAGAGTTTTGGTATCAACTTTTGCAATCTCGAAACCGCCTTTAAGGAGTTCTTTTTCCACCTCCTGCAAGGAGACCTTGAATTCGTCGGCCGGTCCTATCGGGAGGTTGTTCTTTTTGAAATCGATGATCAGCAGCTGGCCGCCGGGCGCCATGCCTGACTTCAAGGTTCGGAGATAATCGACACGGTTTTCAATATATCCGTAAGTATTGACGATCATCACGGCGTTTGCTTCGCCGGGCGCCAGCAGGGGGTCCTGCGGTTTAGCCAGCCGGCTTTCGAAGCGATCGCGATATTTTTCAGGCAAGCGCACTTTTACGCTGTCCATAAAAGCGATGCACCGCGGATCGATGTCAATCCCGATCACTTTTGCCGCCCTGGGCACTATTCTGAAGGTAAAATACCCCGTACCGGCGCCGATATCGGCCACCGTTTTGCCCTCCAGATTGCCCAAAAGCGAGATGACCAGGTCGGGCTGCTGCCAGATTACCCGGTCTTTGCTTTCGTAATCGGCGATGAGGTTTTCAAAATTTCCCTGCCCCGAGCCGGGCAATTCAGCCGGTTCGGAAACGGCGGTCGGCGCAGGTTTTTCCGTGCTCAACACCGTGGTTTCGGGTGTATTGGATGCTTCCCGGCCGCAAGCGGCCAAGAGGGAGAACATCATGAATAAAAATAGGGCGGCAACAGACTGGCTTGGCATACTGGCTAAGTGAACGCGGCAAAAGTAGGGAAGTTCGTCCAAACCGGTTTTTTTCTGTTTGCCGAAGCCCGCGCTTTTTGGACCAGCGGCGGGCGCGGGCAGACGAGCGAAAAACCGGGCGGATTGCCAAACCTTCATTTCCATGTAAAAACCGCCTCCGGCGCAGCTATCTTTGCCAGTCGATACCATCGAATAGTTCACCTGTTTCCACCCTACTGACGACGCCAATGCTGCACTTCCTGCGCGCTATTTTCGGAGAAGAGCCCCGTTCCGCCTGGACGACCTTTTTTGCCCTGTTGCTGGTCGTGAGCATGACTTTCTCGCCGTTTTTGCTCTCCATGTCGATGTGGGGCCTGGTGGTCATGGGGGTCTGGAATGCATCGGCAACTTATGCCGGCCATACTGCCGGAAGCAACCTGAGGCAATTGTCAACCTGGTTGCAAGGCCTGAAAAGTTCGTTCGCCATCCTTTTGCAACGCCCTGAATATCTGTTTTTTACCTTGTTGCTGTTCGTACCGGCCATCAGCCTTTTCTGGTCCGACGACCTGGGGTACTGGGCCGAACGCACCAGGGTGCGGCTTCCTTTCTTCATCCTCCCCTGGGTATTCGTCAACCTGCCCATGTTGTCTGCCCGGCAAAGCCGCCTGGTTTTGTACGTACTGGTTTGGACCATGGCCCTGCTTTGCATCGGCGTCGGGGTCAATTTCGCCCTGCACGCCGATTCCATACTTTTTGGCCTGAGCGAAGGCCGGCCCATCCCCGTGCCACGGCACCATATCCGGTTCAACCTGATGCTCGCCACCGCTATCATAGCCGGCGGCTGGATGTGGCAACAGGGTTTCCGGGGGCGCTACGGCTGGGAAAGACCCACACTGGCGGTATTGCTCGTGGGCCTGTTTGCATTTATTCATTTTCTCTCGGTGCGCAGCGGTATTGCGGCCCTGTATTGCGCCCTGATGTTCAGCGCGTTGCGCTTCATCTGGCGTACCCGGCGCTGGGGCCTCGGGCTGGCCGTGATGGCCGCCCTGGCGGCCGTGCCGCTGATCGCCATCAATACAGTGCCGAGCTTGAAACAACGTATGTCGTACATGAAGTACGACTGGGAGCACTACCGCGCCAACGAAGGCGAAAGTTATTCCGATTCCGAACGCTGGGTCTCCTTAAAAACCGGCTGGATGATGTGGCAGAAAAACCCAGTTCTGGGCGTCGGCGCCGGCGATTTGCCCCGGGAAACAGCCAGTCTGGTGAACCAGTATTTCCCCCAATACCTCGAAACGCCCAAAATGCCGCACAATCAGTTTTTGTACATCATGGCCGGAACTGGTTTGTTCGGGCTCCTGTTGAGCCTGCTGGCGTTTTATTACCCGCTGTGGCTCGATCGTTATCGACGCTATTACCTCTTCGTCACCTTTCAGGTGATGGTATTCATCTCTTTCCTGGTCGAATACACCATTGAAACTGCAATGGGCGTGGCCTGGTACCTGTTCTACACCCTGTTTTTTATGAAAATGGCAGAGGAAGAACAAGCCCGATCCGTTTAAAAAACCTGTATATCAACGTATTATGCAAGCCAAAAAGTCGTACGGCCAACATTTTCTCAAACACGAAAGCATCGCTGTTCGTATTGCCGACAGCCTGCTTCAGGCCGCATCGACCGGCAAGGTGCTCGAAGTCGGACCGGGCACCGGCATGCTGACCCGCCACCTGCTTGCGCGCCAGGAGTACGCCCTTTGGGCCGTGGAGGCCGACCGCGACATGGTAGAGGTTCTTCGACAATCGTTTCCGCAACTCGCTGACAGATTGATTTTCAAGGACTTTCTTGATTATGACCCGCATGAAACCTTCGGCGATGCGCAATTTTGCCTCATCGGCAACTTCCCCTACAACATCTCCACCCAGATCCTTTTTAAAATGCTCGACTACAGGGGGCAAATCCCGGAAATGGTCGGCATGTTTCAAAAGGAAGTAGCCGATCGCGTGGTTTCGCCGCCTGGCAGCAAAGTGTATGGCATTACGAGCGTGCTCATGCAGGCCTTTTACCGCACGGAATACCTCTTCACGGTCGAGCGCGGCTCTTTTAATCCGCCACCCAAGGTTTTGTCGGCCGTCATTCGCCTGACCCGCAAAGACAATTTCGAACTGGATTGCGACGAGCCTCTGTTCCGCAAGATCGTCAAAACTGCGTTTAATCAACGGCGCAAAATGCTGCGCAACACCCTCAAACCCTTTTTCCCGAATGCCAACCTGCTCGACGACCCGTTTTTTCAGCAGCGGCCGGAAGACCTGGGTTGGGAAGCCTATGTGGCGCTGACCAATCGGATCGCAAAACCATGACTAACACGCCGACCTACTTCGATCTGGTGTACGCCGTCGTGCGGCAGGTGCCGCGCGGACGGGTGACCACTTACGGCGCAATAGCCGATTTCCTGGCCCTGGGCGCTTCGCGCATGGTCGGCTGGGCGCTCAACAACTGCCGCCCGGGCGACGGCGTGCCGGCCCACCGCGTGATCAATCGCAAAGGCGAACTAAGCGGCCGCCACCACTTCGACCCGCCCGAACGCATGCAGGCCCTGCTAGAAGCAGAAGGAGTCGAAGTGGCGGACGACCGGGTTGTCCGGTTCAAGGAGTTGTTTTGGCACCCTGCCGAAGCATTGGGCGACGACTGGGAAGCCTTCTAGCAAGGGGTTTACAGACGAATCAATTTGCCCGTCGCCGAGGTATTGCCGGCCCGCAGACGATAGTAGCCGATGCTGTTTTTTGACAGCGCCTCGGCCGGAATGTCGAGGCGCTGGTCGCCTGCAGCGAATTGGTTTTCAATTGTGTACCGCCTTTGTCCATTGAGGTCGTACACTTCCAGCAACACGGTTTCCGGGTTTTCCAAACGCAACAGAATGCTTGTCTGATGCTCGAAAGGATTGGGGCTTGCGGGCGAAACAAGTTGAACAGCAGCTGGATTCGCCACGACGGATGAAGCGCCTGGCGAAGGCCCAAGTTTCACGGCTTTCAGGCCGTTGTTGTGTATTGCCCCCATCGACACGAACACAGAAGGGTTCAGGCTGAAAACATCGGACAACTGAACCGTTTCATTGGCGGTAAAAATGAAACTGATCAGGGTCTCGCCCTGCGGCATGCCCGAAGTGCTGAAACCCGCGGCATTAATTTTACCGAGAAACAGCGCAAAGTTATTGTTGGTGAAATAGGGGGTCTGCACCACGGCATCCAGCGAAACCTTGTCGGCATTGTACAAAAACTGGCATTGCAGGCCGTCGAGGTTAAAAGTTCCGCCCAGTTTGATGTCGATGGTGGTGGGTACGCCGGCCAGCAATTGTACGTCGGGTATGTCCAGAAACGTCGAATCGACAAAATCGGGGCCGGAGTAATTGCCGTTCGGGTTGGCGTCGCCCGTCACGTCTCCGATTTTGACACCGTAGATCAGAAAAGTGTCGTTGTCGAGTTGCATCAGGTCATCAAAAGTCAGCCCAGGGCAATTACCGCCGGAAAACGGGTTGGCAGGGTTGGGGAAATCACAGTTTTCAGGAAAAAAACGCCAGGAGCTGTTATTCGGGAACTCGTCGTAAATGCCCAGAATGAGTTTCCGCGTTTCCACGATATCAAATGCGGTGACGCTGTTCGATTTGTTCGCATCCGCGGCAAACAGCGCATACGGAAATTGCAGCGGAATGAGCCCGAGTATGTGATCGCTCATGGCGACCAGATCGAGCACATTCACGCCATTAAGCGGATCTGTTTCGTTTTCTGCATAGAACGTAAGGGAAGAGCCTGGCGGCAAATCATCAGGAACGATGCCCATGTAGTCGATACAACTGGTGTCTTGCGACAAAATCGAGACCGGCGGCAAGCCGGGCGAAACAATGTTCAGACCCAGTGTAGAGCCTTCTACCGGCGAGCCGTCGTACCAGAACGAAGTGCAAAAATGGATATTGACCGTATCCTGCGCCCGCATGGATGCCACGGCGCAACTGAACAGAAGTAGTAAAAACGATTTTTTCATAAGAATCAATTTTAAAGGTAATTACATTGTTTGTCAACGTGTTATGATGATTTTTTCTGACTGCACCAGCCGTCCATTGTGCCAAAAACCCAATACGTACCAGCCGTCCGGCAAGGCTTCTACTGCAATCTGACTATCCCCGCCTTTGACCTGCCCCCGCTTTATCAGCCGGCCTGTCGGATCAAAAATGGTGTACTGGAAGGCCTTGCTTTCCGGGTTTTTAACCATAATGGCTTCGCTGGCCGGTACTGGCCCGACTTGCAGCAAGTTTTTTTCGCCGGGGCGCTGCCACCACGGTTTTACCGACAACAGCGAGCCTGTGATGGTATGAAAAACCTGATTGGTAGGGGCTGGCGCCTGATAGTCAAAACCCACCCAGGCACGGTTGAAAATCAGGGTTCCTGAAGGCAGATCGGGCCATTGCGACACCCTGAATTTTAGCCAGGCCTGCCCGCCGGGCGGCAGGCCGATACTGTCGAACCTGAACGTAAGCACTCCCTGGTCGCTGAGCGAAAAAAGATATGGATGACTGGCCGGGCCCGGAACCACCGTGGCGGGCGCCAGCAGGATCGCATCGAGGGTGTCCCTGAGGGTCGCCAGTTGGGCCGTATCGGCGCTGGTATTGACAAAATAAAAGGCATATTCGATATCGGTGTTGGCTGCCAGGTAATGCTCCGATTCATAGCCGCCCGGATAGGCATATTTGGCAGGAAAGGCGGAAAAAGCAGTCACTTCCCGGCATTCTTTTTCCTGAAAACTGCCGCCGTCGTAGAGGCTGAACTGGTTGACAAAACCCGTGCTGAACATACCGTCGGCTGTGCAGCCCTCCACCACATCCACCACCACAGGTTCGCTCTGCCAGCCGGGGATTGCGGCGCCCTGGCGCCCTTCGAACCGCCAGGTCGCGCCGCTGGCCGGAAATTCGTAGGTCGTTTCGGCCCCGGCGTCCAGCTGAAATTGCCCCTGCATAAACATGATATTGTCTTCAATAACAATAAAATCCAGGTAGCCGGGCATCGCTTCGCCTTGATTGCGGACCCTGAACACGACACTCGTATCGCCCGAACAATAGCCGTCCACTTCGATCAGGGGGCCATTCAGCGGGCCGATGCAAGGCGCGTCGGGCACGATCCGGGCGTCCAGACAAAGCGCCTGGCCAGTGCTCAGCCCGTTGCAGGCGGGCAAAATCTGCATGGTAAACGACCCGCTTTGCAAAGGCGCCAGGTTGCCCAGATCGAAGCGCCAGGTAAACGGGCCGGTTTGTAGGAACGGAAGACTCGCCGAGCTGAGGGTCAGCAGCGAATCGAGCTGAATGACGATGGCCGCGTCTGGGGCCCCGGCTGTTCCTTCGTTTGAAAATTGCACCACTACCGGGTTCTCCACACACGCTTGCCAGTTGGACATCGAGGCATCCACACGAGGCAAGGGGCAATGGAGAGAAGCGCGTACGGGAAACGACACCTCTTCGGAAATAAAAGTCGTATCGAAGTCTGCATCTACATCCTGCGCGCATACAGGCTCCCACAATCCGTTGGGTGTCAGCACTGTAACAAGGTAGTTGCCGGTGCCGGCCGGCGCTTCGTAGCGCCCTGTGCTGTCGGTGGTGGCGTAGTGAATTTCGCCATTGGGGTGCGTGATGCGGACATACCAACCAGCCAGGGGCGTTTCGCCGGCATCTTTCTGGCAATTGTCGTTGTCGTCGCGAAACACCTCTCCGTACAGCAGGTTCGAGAAAATGCGCCCCGAAGAATCCGTGCGAATCAGGTAGCTGCGGTATTCGCCGGCAAGTATGTAATTGCCCGTCAGGAGAAAACCGCCGTCCGGATGGCGGCGCATTGCCCAGGTCGAATGCGAATAATTGGGGATGGTCAGCCGTCGTGCCCAGATCAGGCTGCGGTCGGCGCCGATACGCCCCAGCCAAAGCCGGCTCTCCGGCGGATTGAAGCCGTATTCCGTAGCCAGCGCCCACAAACCGCCGTCGTCGGCCGGCCACAGGTCGGTCAGGTAGAAATTATGGGCGGAGGGTAGGCGCAGGGCGGCGAGGGAATCTCCGTTGCTGGCCAGCAGGTGCAACGAATCGCGGTGGGCGAGCCATAAATTGCCATTGGGCGCCGGCTTGCAACGCGCAATTTCAGTGGTGCCATAGGTCGTAAAGTGTTGTCTTTCAGTGGAAAACAAGGGTGCGCCGACGGCATCGGTTTTAAAAACCCGGGCGACCGGCGCAGATATCGGCGGGTTGCTGCGCAGCAAGGTGGTCAGGATGCCCCCGTCGGAAGTCAGTTCGAGGTGCTCGACCGTGCCGCCGACAGTTTGAGGGTAGGCCAGGCTCCAGATTTCCTCTCCCAGCGCATCTGTGCGCAAAAGGCGGAGCTGGTTATCGGATTCGAGCGCCACCACCAGCCCGCCGTCGGGCAGCAGGCGGAGGCAGCAGGGGTCGTCGAGCACCCCGTAGTTGTAGGTCTTTTCCCAGATCAGATTGCCATACCAGTCGAGTTTGGCCAGCCAGGCGTCGCCGTTGTTGGGCAGAATGGATTTTTTCCCCAATACGAAAAGAAACTCGCCCGAGGCATCCGTAATGAGATCGCGGCCGGCATCGTCGCCGGGGCCGCCCAGCATGCGTTGCCATTGTAGCGCCCCGTCGGCGTCTGTTTTGGTGAGTACGATCTCGCGTTCGGGCGTCAGCATCTGGCTTGTGGTGAGCAATACCGCGCCGCCATCGGGGGCCGACTGAACAGCGTAGGGTAAAAACTGCCCGTCCCAACTGCGCAACCACCCCTGGCCCCGTGCAGAGCCGGAAAGGAGCAGCAAAAGCAGCAAGGAGTAAAAACGAAAACTTTTCATGCCTGGAACGGGAATATCAGATGAGAACAGGTTGTGCGAACCAGGATCAAAAGTAGTCGGCACACAAAGGCAAGACCTGATTTCGGTCAAAAACATTTAATCAATTTTGTCGGAAATTTCAGGATAGTCACTATTTTCACAATCGATGCAAAACCGCAAGCTCTTTCAACTGCTCGGCACCCTCTCCCCCAACGAGCGGCGGCGCTTCAGGAAATGGCTGTTGTCGCCTATTCACAATCCAAATAACACGTTATCAAAATTTTACAACATTATTGACAGTCGGTCTGTATGGACGGCAAGGAGCCTCAACGCGCAAAAGATCTTTGCGCGGTTATTTGCCGGGAAGGAATACGACGATTTGGTCATCAGGCGTCTTTTGTCGGAATTACTGGAACAATTGGAGCAATTTCTCCTCTACGAAAACTGGCAGCATCACCCCCAGGAAATCGCACTGCTGCGCGTGCGTCTGTACCGATCGCGCCAGTTGCCCCGAGAAGCATCCTTTCACCTGAAAGAAGCGGGGGCTACGCTCGACGCGCAACCTCAACGCGACGCCCAGTACTATCTCTACGCCTATCGCTTGCAGGAGGAATTGCTCCTGCAGGCGCCTACCCGCGGCACAGCGCTCAACATGCAGGAAATGTCGGATGAGCTCGACGCCTTTTTTGCTGCCGAAATGTTGCGCAATGCCTGCACCGCGCTGAGCCACCAGGCTGTGTACAGGGCCGACTACCGCCTGCCCTACCTCGAAGCTGTACTCGCCGATTGCGCGGCAGGGCGCTTCGACCGCGCACCCGTCATTCGCCTCTACTACCTGAGTTACCGATGCCTCACCCACCCCGAGTCGGAAGCCGATTTTTTCGACCTGAAAAAGTTGCTGCCCCGGGCCGGCCACTGGCTGCCCCAGGCCGAATTGCGCAACGTGCTCACCTTCGCGATCAACTATTGTATCAGGCGCCTGAATACCGGCGGCGAGCATTTTTTCAGGGAGGTCTTCGACCTGTACAGGATGGGGCTGGCGCAAAACGCTTTTCTTGAAAACGGCGTTTTCAACCGTTTTACCTTCAAAAACATCGTTGCAGCAGCGTTAAAACTCGGTGAAATGGACTGGACAGAAGATTTCATCGGCCGGCACGCCAGCCAGTTGCCTGCCGTTCACCACGAAGCCTACGAGCGCTTTACACGCGCCAAAGTGGCCTACCAGCGCGGCGATTACGACCGGGTGCGCACCCTGTTGGCCGATCTCGACATCGATGATGTGTTTCTGCGCCTCGATGCCAGGGTCATGTTGCTGAAAGTATATTTCGAAAGCGGAGAATGGCGCCTGCTCAGGGGTTTTCTGGTGAGTTTTGAGCGCTTCGTCAGTCGTAAAAAAATGTTGCCCTATCAGGCGCCCAACTACCTGAATATCATACACCTTACGCAAAAAATTCTTCATTTCGACGCGCAGGCATCGGCCGAAGAATATGACCAGTTGCAGCAGCAAATCCGTACCGCGCAACCCCTGACGGAGCGCGGCTGGCTGCTTGCCCGTCTGGAAGAGCGGCTCAGGACTGTTTTACCCGGCTCCTCCGTTTGAAAAATTTGGGATGCACGACCAGCAGGCCGAATGATTCGCCGTCTTCCTTGCCCGTTTTGGCGTGATGTGCTCCGTGCGCCCTCAAAATGGCGCGGGAGTACCAGCCGTCCAGCTGACGGAACCAGCGAAAACGCTGGTGGATGTACACATCATGAATCAGGAAATAAGTAAGGCCGTACAGGGAGATGCCTACGCCAACGAACAAGACCCAGGCAGGCCCCCACAAGCCGCCGGCCATGTAGCAAAGCATGGAGGGGATGGCGAATACCAGGAAAAAGCGGTCGTTTTTTTCAAAAAAACCGTGCTTTTCATGACGAGGTTTGTGATGGTCTTCATGCCATTTCCACAAAAAACCGTGCATGACGAATTTATGGGTAAACCAGGCCATAAATTCCATGCCCACGTACGCGGCAACAGTTGCGATCAGACAAGACATCCAGGTAGCCATCGATAGAAAAAGTTGGGTAATGATTGATGAAACTCGTCGATTGGAAGCACGAACGGACCCTGCAGACAGTTTTATCCTGTTCGGAAGTTGACTGCTGCTGCCCAAACAGCGGCTTATCGGATCGAAAAGTTATCCAGAAACAGTCGGATTGGCCGATTGTTCGCCCGAAAAAGAATTTCAGCTCAATTGCCAAAAGGCATGAACTGATCGCCAGCCATGGCGGTAGGTACCACCGGCTGGGTGTGCAGCGCTTCGCCTCGAATCACTTTTTCATACAATTCCACGTATTTCAGGGCCATTTTTTCGGCCGAAAAGTGTTCGCGGGCATACGCATGACAATGCCTGCGGTCATAGGCGTCCGCGTTTTTCACGGCCTCGACTATTTCCGTACGTTTCACGGAAAGGCAACCCAGTTCGGAATAAAAAGCTTCTACCTGACCGTTCCAGGCCTCCGCCTTGGCCGAGTCTTGCCCTACGTGCACGCGGGAAGGGGTTTCCCTTTTGCCCAGCAATTCGGGCAAGGCCCCGTAGGGTGTACCAAACACCGGGCAGCCGAAATACAGGCTTTCGATCACCGACAGCCCGAAAGGTTCGGCCCATAAAGCGGGGAAAATCAGGCCTTTGGACTGGTTGAGCAGCATATTGCGGCCGTCGTTGCTGAGCACGCCGTGAAAACGCACGTGCGGGCTGAGGGTAATGCGCAGGCCTTTGCGAAAATTGACCCGCGAACCGCCGATCACGTGCAGGCGCGCGCCGGCCTGCCCGGCTACCTCGATGGCCCCACGCACGTTTTTGCCACTCCAGGCGGCATTGCCCAGAAAGTGAAAAAACATGCGGCGCGCTGCCCAGTCGGGCTGCCCGTAGTCGGCAAAATCGATACCCGGGTGCACGTACACTTTCCCGCCGTGGCGGCGGGCCTGGTTGCGCGACAAAAAAACCGTGTTGGGATCGAGCGCCGAGTCGTCGGCAGCATTGCGGTGCTGCGTAACCAGATAGGGTACGGATGGCGTGGCTGTGGGCTGGCAATGAAAATGCACGACGTCGAACCCCTCGGGAAGTTGCTCCTGAAGGGGCTTTTTATCGTTGATAATAAAGATCTTGGCAAAAGGGCAGCTCGACCCTTTCTTTACCAGATAACTGACTTCATGCCCGAGCAGGTGAAGGGATTTGCCCAGCCACCACAGGATTCTTTCAGCGTCGTCATAGGTTTGGATGGGTATTCGACTGTTTTGAACAAGCAATATTTTCATTGGGAAAAGCTAGGCGCAGGCCATGGATTATTCTTGAAAAAGCCCGCGTGACAAATGTCAAAAAAAGGCGGCGAATACAAGGTACAGAAACCGATAAAGCGTAAAAAGTTTGCGCCGGGCGGCAGGGTTTTGTCTTCCAACGGCAAAAAGCCCAACTTTGCGCGGCGACCCGCAGGGCCGCCCTTCCTTTGCCTTATCCATGTTGACCTACGCAGAAACGCTCGACTACCTCTATGCGCAGCTTCCGATGTTTCACCGCATTGGCCCGGCAGCCTTCAAAAAAGATCTGGGCAACACCCTGGCGCTTTGCGAGCACCTGGGCAACCCGCACCGAACATTCAAAAGCATTCACATTGCCGGCACCAACGGCAAAGGCTCCGTCAGCCATATGCTGGCCGCTGTTTGTCAGTCGGCTGGCCTGAAAACCGGCCTCTACATCAGCCCGCATTACAAGGATTTTCGAGAGCGCATCAAAATCGACGGAACCTATATTTCCCGCCGCCGCGTGGTGGAGTTCGTTGGTAAAAACAGGGACGCGATTGAACGCATAAAACCTTCATTCTTCGAACTTTGCGTCGCTATGGCCTTCGATCACTTTGCCCGCGAAAAGGTGGATATAGCGGTCATCGAAGTCGGGCTGGGCGGCCGGCTCGACAGCACCAATGTCATAACGCCCCTGCTCAGCGTCATCACCAACATCAGCTTCGATCACCAAAATATGCTGGGCGACACGCTGCCTCAAATCGCTTCCGAAAAGGCGGGCATCATCAAGCCTGGCATCCCGATTATCGTCGGAGAGACGCATCCTGAATCGGCGCCTGTTTTTTTGGAAAAGGCCGCCTCGGTCGACGCGCCCATCCTGTTTGCCGACCAGCATTTGGAAGTCAGGGAACTGCCGGAATCGGATATTCAACACACTGTTTTTGATGTATTGCACGAGGGCAGGCCCGTGCTTTCGGCATTGCAGGTCGATGCCGCCGGCCCTTATCAGGGCAAAAACGTAGTGACGGCCATACAGGCTGCCGAGCGCTTGTTTCAGACCAACAGAGACTTGCTGCGCAAGGCCGGCCCGAAAGCTGACACCGCGGAAATTTCGCTCGCCGGGCCGCCGCTCCAACAAATTGTCCGGCATGGCCTGGGCAACCTCTGCCGGCTGACGCGCTTCATGGGTCGGTGGCAGGTGATCGGCAGCCATCCCACCATCTTGTGCGACAGCGCGCACAACGAGGCGGGACTGCGCGCTGCGTTCAAGGCAGTGGCCGAAATACCGCACAACAGGCTGCACATCGTAACCGGTTTTGTCAACGACAAGGACGTTGAAAAGGTGCTGCCGCTTTTCCCTGCCGGAGCGCGCTATTATTTTGCCAAAGCCAACATACCCAGAGGGCTCGATGCTGCGATTTTACGCGAAAAAGCCGCTTCTTTCGGCCTGCAAGGGCGCGCTTACCGCTCGGTAAGACATGCCCTGCGCGCCGCGCGAATCGCAGCCCAAGCCGACGACCTGATAATGGTGACCGGCAGTATTTTCGTGGTGGCGGAAGTATTATAAATACATGATTATCAAGATAATGAAAAACACAAACAAGATATTCGGATGGATCGGTCTTTGCGCAGCATTCCTCTTGCTGCAACAAAGCCAGGCTCTTTTTGCCCAAAACACGGCTACCGTGGCCGGGCGCATCACCGACGCCTCCAATGAACAGCCGGTGGAGCTCGTCACGGTGTATGTCAAAGGCGGCAATACCGCCGTCACTTCCGACGAGAGCGGTCGTTTTGCCATCCAGGTGCCTGCCAGTCAGCGGCTTGTGCTGGGTTTCCGCCGGGTGGCCTTCAAAGAAAGCTCGGCTGACATCCTGCCTTTGGCGCCCGGCGCCCGCTTCGTACTCGATGTGGCCCTGGCGCCCACGGAATCGAACCTGGAGGTCGTGATTCAGGAACGCCGCCTCGACGACGGCGGCATGGTCAAGGAAAAAAACCTGGCCGATCTGCGGCTATTACCCAGTACAACCGGCAACCTGGAAAGTGTGCTGCCCAGCATTGCCCTGGGCACGACGACCGGAACGGGCGGCGAATTGAGCGCCCAGTATCAGGTGCGGGGCGGCAATTACGACGAAAACCTCGTGTACGTCAATGATTTTGAAATCTACCGCCCTCAACTCGTACGCGCCGGCCAGCAGGAAGGCCTGACCTTTCCGAATATCGACATGGTGCGCGACCTCTCGTTTTCTTCCGGCGGTTTTCAGGCGAAATACGGCGACAAACTTTCTTCCGTGCTCGATGTGAAGTACAAACGCCCCGACAGCCTGCGGGCCAGCGTCAGCGGCAGTTTGCTGGGGGCCTCCGCCCACCTGGAAGGCAGCTGGAAGCCCAGGAAAGACGGTTACCGTGCCTTTCGATACCTCGTGGGCGGGCGCTACAAAACCACCCGCTTGCTGCTGGGCAGCCTCGATGTGAAAGGCGAATACGTGCCTGATTTTACCGATGTGCAGACCTACCTGACCTACGACATCAATCGCGACTGGCAAATCGCCGCCATCGGCAATTTCAACCGCTCGCAGTACCGCTACATCCCCGAAAGTTTGAAAAGAGCCTTTGGTCTGATCGACTATGCCCTGCAAATCCGCACGGCTTTCGAAGGGCAGGAAGTGGATGATTTTACGCAGGCAATGGGTGGCATTTCACTGACCTATTTGCCCGATCGCGAACGCAACCCGCTCTACCACAAGTTTTTGGCATCAACGTGGCGCAGCCAGGAAAACGAGCGATTCGACATCCTGGGCTATTACATCCTCGGCGAAATCGAGGAAAACCTGGGCGCCGACGACTTTGGCGAGATCGTCAACGTGCTCGGCGAAGGGGTACAGCATACCTGGGTGCGCAATTACCTGACCGCCGACGTCCGCAATGTGGAATACAAGGGCGGGATCGAACTCCAGCGCGACGCTGCCGACCTCGGGCTTACCCGCAGCCACTTCCTGCAATGGTCGGTCAAATGGCAGAACGAATCCATCCTCGATAAAATCAACGAGTGGGAACGCCTCGATTCAGCGCTGTATTCGTTGCCGTACGACACCACGCAATTGCTCGTGCGCCGCACCCTCAAAACCCGCAATACCCTGAACAGCAACCGGTATTCCTTCTTTTTCCAGGACACCTGGACCTGGCGCAAGGACGGCTTGCGGGAATTTCAGGTGAGCGCCGGCCTGCGCGGTCAATACTGGGACCTGAACGGCGATTTTTTCGTGACACCACGCGCCCAACTGCTGTACAAACCGCTGAATACCCGCAAGGACCTCTCGTACCGACTGGCGGCTGGCTTGTATTATCAGCCGCCGTTTTACCGCGAACTGCGGGCGCCAACCGGCATCGTCAACCCCGACGTAGTGGCGCAAAAAAGCGCGCACGTGGTAGCAGGATTCACCTACGACTTCCTCTGGGGACGCCACCGGCCCGTGAAAATGCGCCTCATCACCGAAGTGTATTACAAGCAGATGTGGGACCTCGTGTCGTACGACGTGGACAATGTACGGGTTCGGTATTCGGGTATCAACGACTCGCGCGGCTATGCCGCGGGGTTCGATGTGCGCCTCAACGGCGAATTCGTGCCGGGCGCTGAAAGCTGGGTCAATCTGTCGCTGCTCCGAACCCGCGAGCAAATCGACGGCGTACAACACATGCGCCGCGACGTAGGCCAGCGCGAAGGCTATGTGGTCAAGGATGTGCCCCGACCGACCGACCGTTTCCTGACCTTGTCTATGTTTTTTCAGGACTACCTGCGCCACAACAAGAACTTCAAGATGCACATGAACCTGACGGTAGGAACCGGCTTGCCTTTCGGCCTGCCCGACAACAATGTTGTGTACCGTAACCCCTACCGTTTTTCGCCGTACCACCGCGTCGACATCGGTTTTTCACTTCTGCTCTGGGACCAAAGCTGGCGTGGCCGCCGGCCGAATCACCTGTTGCGGTTCACGCGCAATACCTGGGTCAGCTTTGAGGTATTCAACCTGATGAAAGTGTCGAACGAAGCGTCGAACACCTGGATCAAAACGATTTACAACACCCAGTACGCCATTCCGAACTATCTGACAGGCAGGCGTTTGAACTTGCGATTCAGGATGGACTTTTAGTGTGCGCATCCCCCGGCAGCATAAATGCTGATCTGGTTCGGCTTTTCAGTGCGTGCATTTTTCATTGGCAGAATACCTACCTTTGCGCCGCTTTTTGGCGAATGTTGAAATGCCGACATGCGCCGGGAACTTGTCTTTTTGATTTTATTTTATAACTCATTCATCCACCATGCCTTATCTTTTTACTTCCGAGTCTGTCTCCGAAGGACATCCCGATAAAGTAGCCGACCAGATCAGCGACGCGATTCTCGATGCATTCCTCACGCAGGATCCCGATTCCAAGGTTGCCTGCGAAACCCTGGTGACCACCGGCCTTGTGGTCGTTGCCGGCGAAGTGCGTTCGCATGCCTACGTGGATGTGCAGGAAACCGCCCGCCACACCATCGAAAAGATCGGTTACACCAAGGCCGACTATTATTTCGAAGCCAAAAGCTGCGGCGTGATCAGCGCCATTCACGACCAAAGCCCCGACATCGCGCAGGGTGTCGATGTGGGTAAAAAAGAAGAAGAACAAGGCGCCGGCGACCAGGGCATGATGTTCGGTTATGCAACCAACGAAACCGACAACTACATGCCGCTGGCCCTCGATCTGGCCCACCTGCTCCTGCACGAACTGGCGGCCATTCGCAAGGAAGGCAAACAAATGAAATACCTCCGCCCTGATGCCAAAAGCCAGGTCACGATTGAATATTCCGACCGCCACGTGCCTAAAAAGATCGATACGATCGTAATCAGCACGCAGCACGACGACAACATCAGCCAGGAACGCATTGCCGCCGACATCCGCCGCGTCCTGATTCCTCGGGTGAAAAAATTGCTGCCGGCTCGCGTACAACGGCTTTTCACCCAAAATATCCGCTACTACATCAACCCCACGGGCAAATTCGTCATTGGCGGCCCCCACGGCGACACCGGCCTCACCGGTCGCAAGATCATCGTCGACACCTACGGTGGCAAAGGCGCGCACGGCGGCGGCGCATTTTCGGGCAAAGACGCTTCGAAAGTGGACCGCTCGGCAGCCTACGCCACGCGCCATATTGCCAAAAACGTGGTAGCTGCCGGCCTGGCCGACCAGTGCCTCGTACAGGTAGCCTACGCCATCGGCGTGGCCGAACCTGTGGGACTTTATGTCAACACCTATGGCACCTGCAAAGTGAAAGGGCTGCACGACGGGGAAATCGCCGAACGCCTGAAAACGATTTTCGATCTGCGCCCGGCCGCTATCGTCAAACGATTCGGTCTGAAAAATCCGATTTTCTCCGAAACAGCCGCCTATGGCCACTTCGGCCGGACGCCGGGCAAAAAATTTGTGGAAATCGGCCCAGAAGGCCAGGCCCAGAAATTGTACGTCGAAACCTTCACCTGGGAAAAACTGGATGCCGTTGACGACGTGAAAAAAGTCTTCGGCCTTTAAATTTCAATATAAACGGTAGCGGCGGCAGGCAGACAGATTGGTCAACAATCAACGCCTGCCGCCGCGACCTGTTTTTCAGACCGCCACCGGCGCTTTGATCGCTGGCCAGGGGTCGTATTGAAGGAGTTCGAAATCTTCGTAACGGAACGAAAAGATGTCACGCACCTCGGGATTGATCCGCATTTGCGGCAACGGGCGCGGCTCGCGGGAAAGTTGCAGCTCCACCTGTTCAAGATGATTCAGGTAAATGTGCACATCGCCAAAAGTGTGCACAAAATCGCCGGGTTGCAGGTCGCATACCTGGGCCAGCATCAGCGTCAGCAAGGCATAGGAAGCAATGTTGAACGGCACGCCGAGAAACACATCGGCGCTGCGCTGATACAACTGGCAGGATAACTTGCCTTCCGCCACATAAAACTGAAAAAGACAATGGCAAGGCGCCAGCGCCATGTGCGGGATGTCCACAGGGTTCCAGGCCGAAATAACCAGTCGGCGGCTGTCGGGGTTCTTTTTGATAGCCGCCACAAGTGCTGCGATCTGATCGACGGTTTGCCCGTCGGGGCCCTGCCACGTACGCCATTGTTTGCCGTACACCGGCCCCAGATCGCCGTTTTCATCGGCCCATTCGTCCCAGATGCTCACGCCGTTGGCTTTCAGATAGCCGATATTGGTATCGCCCTGCAAAAACCAAAGGAGCTCGTGAATGACACTTTTGGTGTGTACTTTTTTGGTCGTGACCAACGGAAAACCCTGCGCCAGGTCGAAACGCATCTGGTAGCCGAAGGTGCTGATCGTGCCGGTGCCGGTACGGTCGGACTTCTGCACTCCGTTCTGGAGAATGTGTCGTAAAAGGTCGTGATAAGCCTGCATGGCGTATTTGTTTGCGACAAAACTACGGTATCAGGGTTTGGGGCGGCAGTCCTTTTTTGTAAAAATGCGGTTGAATGCCCTCCGACATTTGCCTCTCGGCATGAAAATGCCGGATTCCGGCGAAACATTGCTCGAAATTCGGCCGGCTTGGCGCAACTTTGTGCCCGCCGGACAAAACAATTTGCCGGCTTTTGCGTCCTAACCCCTCGCCAATACATCCGAAAAAAAGATGCAATTCGTATTCCCGTATTTCCTGGCCGCCCTCGCCACCCTGGCAATCCCGATCATTATCCACCTGTTTTATTTCCGGCGGTTCAAGAAGGTCTATTTCACCAACGTCCGGTTCCTGAAAGAGGTGAAGGAAGAAACCAGCAACCGCCAGAAACTGCGCAACCTGCTGGTGCTCCTCATGCGTTGCCTGGCCATTATTTTCCTGGTGCTGGCGTTTGCGCAGCCTTTTATTCCGCGTTCGGGCGCAGTGAAAAAAGGGGAAAAAGCCGTGAGCATTTTTGTAGATAATTCATTCAGCATGAATGCCTTGTCAAAAGATGCAGCCTTGCTCGAACTGGCCAAAAAACGCGCGCGCGACATTGTGGATGCCTACCCGCCGAGCGATCGTTTCCAGATCCTGACCAACGACTTCGAAGGCCGCGATCAGCGCCTCGTCAGCAAGGAAGACGCCCTCAATCGTATCGAGGAGATTCGCACCAGCCCGGCCAGTCGCGACCTTTCCAAAGTGCTCATCCGGCAGCAGCAGGCGCTCTCCACCGGCACGGCCGACCATCGCATTGCCTTTGTTATCAGCGACTTCCAACAAAACATAGCCGACCTGTCCAATTTCCGCGACACCCTCCTCGAAGTCAACCTCATCCCTATGCGGGCTGTGCAGGAGAACAATGTGTCGATCGATTCGCTTTGGTTCGAAAGCCCGGTGCAAATTCTCAACCAGCCCTCCAACCTGCTGGTGCGCGTCTCCAACCGGGGCGAAGAGGAAGCGCAGGAGGTGCGCCTCAGCCTTCGTCACGATGGTCAGACGAAGCCCGTGGGCACCCTTTCCCTTCCGCCCCACTCTACCCGGCTCGACACGGTGAGCTTTACGATTCTGCACCCCGGCTGGCACGAAGCGCGGCTTTCCCTGACCGACTACCCGGTGCAGTTCGACGACGATTATTACCTCGGCTTTCACGTTGCCGAACGCATCAATGTACTGGTCATCAATGCCTTGCAACCCAATCGTTTCCTGTCGAACGCTTTTGCCGGCGCCAAATACTTTCACCTCGACAATGCCGAGGCGCGCGCGCTTGATTATTCAAAATTCGGCGACTACCAGCTCATTATTGTCAACGAATTGCCCAGCGTTAGCTCGGGGCTTGCCCAGGAACTCAAAACATTTGCCCAAAACGGCGGAAACGTGCTGGCTTTCCCGCCCGCCAATGCCGACCTGAACGCCTGGAACGGGTTCTTGCAAAGTTTCGGCGCCGGCAGTCTGGGAGCCTTCGCTCCCACTCCCCGCCAGGCCAGCCAGATCAACACGGAAGAATTTGTGTTTCGCGACGTATTCCTCAACAAATCCGCCAATCTGCGGCTGCCGGCCACACAGGGCAACTTTACCCTGGCGCCCAACCGGGGCGAATATATCCTGACTTATCGCGACGGCTCGGCCATGATGGCCAAATACCCCGTCGGCGAAGGCGCTTTGTATTGCTCGGCGGCCCCGCTCGACGACAAGGTGAGCGATCTGGTTCGCAACGGCGAGATTTTCGTCCCGATGTTGTTCAAAATGGCCATTGCAGGCTCAAAAAGCCGGCAAATCGCCTACACCATCGGGCGCGACGAAGTGCTGGAAGCCCAGCACCAGGTGTCGGCCGCCGGCGAAACCATTTACAAACTGCGCGCCGTAGCCGACCAGACCAGCAACAACGACGCCCCCGAAGGAGCCGAATTCATACCCGAACAACGCATTCTCGGCGCCAAGGTGCTCCTGACGCCCGGCACCCAGATCAACCACGCCGGCTGGTACAAACTTGGGCTTCAACCCGATTCCACCCTGGCCGAATTTGCCTTTAACTACGACCGCAAGGAAAGCGAAATGCGTTACAAAACCGACGAAGACCTGGCGGCAGGCCTGCCGGCCAACTTCCATGTGCTCGACGAGGCCGAGGAGGCCAACTTCACACAGGTGGTTGACGAACAGAACCAGGGCATCACACTTTGGCGCTGGTGCGTCGTGTTTGCCCTGCTGTTCCTGGCGCTGGAAGGGCTGTTCCTGCGTTTGTGGAAAGTGTGAGCCGCGCTGCTGGCCGGTGCGCTGAAAAAAGAAGGGCGCAATGCAAACCATGCATTGCGCCCTTTTATTTTAAAACTGACTAACTCACACAATGTCAATCAATTGTTCAACATTACCGGCATCACCAGCATCAGAATATCACGGTCGTTGTTTTCCTCCATCGGGGTCAGGATACCTGCGCGGGAGGGTGTGGAAAACTCCATTCTTACCTCGTCGGTATCGAGCACGCCGAGCATTTCGACCAGGAATTTGGCATTGAAAGCGATGCGCATGGGGTTGCCTTCGTACGTGCAGCTCATCTGTTCGGTGGCTTCGTTGGAGAAATCCAGGTCCTGGGCGCTGACGGTCAGGCTTTTATCAGAAATATCGAGCACCACCTGGTTGGTCGTTTTATTGGCGTAGATGGCGATGCGTTTAAGGGAATCCTGAAAATCGCGGCGGCTGATCGCCATGTGATTCGGGTTATCGACCGGGATTACAGCGTTGTAATCGGGATAGCGGGCATCGATCAGGCGGCACACGAGGTGCATGCTGGCGAAGGAGAAGAACGCGTTGGCCTTGTTGAAGGAAATTTTGACGGCGTCGTTGGCCGGAAGGGCGTTTTTGAGAAGGTTGAGGGCTTTTTTGGGCAAAATAAAGGAGGCAGCCACTTCACCGGCCAGTTGGTGGGTACTGTATTTGACCAGTTTGTGGGCGTCGGTAGCGACGCAGGTCAGTTTGTTGTGGTCCACCTGAAAATAAACGCCGGTCATGGCCGGCCGGAGTTCGTCCGTCGAGGTGGCGAAAACCGTTTTATTGATTGCTTCGAGCAAAAACTGGCTGTTCAGTTTGACCGTATCCACGCCGTCGGGTTCGGGGATATTGGGGAAATCGGCGCCGTTTTCGCCAGCCAGTTTGTATTTGCCGTACGAGGAGGTGATTTCGATACCCCAGTTATCGGGATTGACGGTAAAGGTGACCGGCTGTTGGGGGAGTGCCTTTAGCGTGTCGAGCAGGATGCGGGCAGGTACTGCGACCGTGAAGTCGTCGTCGGCCAATACTTCGATCGTGGTGGAAATACTGGTTTCGAGATCGGTCGCCGCGATGGTCAGCTTTTTATTTTCAACTTTAAAAAGGAAGTCTTCCAGAATAGGCAACACGGGATTGGAGCCAATGGCGCCCGATGCGATGGAGAGTTGTTTGAGCAATTCGGTCGAAGAGACGCTGAATTTCATGGATTTCGGATTTTTGATTGATTGTCAGTATTTTGCACAAAAACCTGCGCCGCAAAAGTAAAATACCGCCGCCGGCTTTTTGTGGAAAAAAACTAACAGACTGTTGAAAAAGGAAAAACTACTTTTGCAGCCTTTTTCCGCCGTGCCAGCCACTGGTACGGCCTGCAAACAAACTGGTTTATGCCACGCCGCCAGCCCGCTGTTTCAAGCACCCTGAACCGCAAGTTGCCGCCGCCCATACAGGAGGTGCAGCAGCTGGTGTTGCCGCAGCCCGAAGAAATCCGGCTCGACAACGGCATTCCTGTGTACGTACTCGACTATCCCGATCAGGAAATCGTCAAGATCGAGGTGGTGTACCGCGCCGGCCGGCCCGATGAGCACAAACGCCTCGCCGCCCGCGCTACCGCTCGTTTGCTGCGCGACGGTTCGCGCCGGCATACGGGCGCAGAAATTGCAGAACTGATTGATTTTTACGGCGGTACGTTCAGCGTTCCGACCAATCTTGACACCTCGAGCTTCGTGCTGATGGGCCTGAAAAAATACGCCGGCGAGCTCTTGCCCGTGTTTGCCGAGGCGCTGCTCGAGCCGGTGTTTCCGGAAAAGGAACTCGACACGTTCCGCCAGACGCATATCGCCGAACTGCTCGTCGAACTGGAAAAGCCGGAAGTGCGGGCCTATCGGGAGGTCACGGAACGGATTTTCGGCCCCGACCACCCTTACGGCTACAATTCTCAGCCTTCCGACTACGAGGCGCTCACCCGCGACGACCTTTTGCGCCATTATGAGCGTTGCCATGTCCCCGAACGATGCCGGATTTTTGCAAGCGGCCGGATTGACGAGGCGCTGCTTGCCCGTTTGAACGCGCTGTTTGGCCAGACGCCTTCGGGCACACACCAAAAAGACGGCAGGTCGTTCGGGTCGGAGCCCCCAAGCCATGAAAAACCCGGCAGCGTGCATCTCTCCCACCCCGGCTCCTTGCAGACAGCCATCAAAATCGGCCGACGGCTATTCCCCCGCCGGCACCCTGATTTCGACGGCATATTTGTGCTGAATACCTTGCTGGGTGGCTACTTCGGTTCGCGGCTGATGATGAATATCCGGGAAAAACGCGGCTATACTTACAACATTTACTCTACCGCCGATGCGATGCTGCACGACGGCTGTTTTTACATCGCTACGGAAGTCAATTCGGACAAAGCCGCCGTGACAGTTCGAGAGATTATGGCCGAGATGCGTCACCTTTGCGAAAGACCCGTTGAAAATGAAGAACTTAGCATGGTACGCGGGTACCTGCTTGGCATGTTGCTCAACGGCCTCGACGGCCCTGTAAATGCGTCGGACCTGGTGCGGAATCTGATTGTGGACGAACTGCCTCGCGACGCATTCGACCGCCTTGTACACACTGTTCGGCACATCTCGGCAACCGAATTGCAGGCGCTGGCCCGCAAGTATTTGCAGCCGGAAGATTACTGGATTGTCACGGTAGGGTAAACCCTGGTTTATTCCCCGATTTTTAACCCATTTTTTTATATTAAACTCGTGTTTGGGCGCTAAAAAACCTGAAAAACTGCTTAGTTTTGCCCGCTTTTTGAAAAAACCCTCACTCAGATTCTAAATACCTCCAACATTGAACTTCTTTAAATTTTTCAAGCAGGAATTAGCCGTCGACCTGGGCACCGCCAACACGCTCATCATGTCGAACGGTGAAGTGATAGTGGACGAACCTTCCATCGTAGCCATCGACCGAAAATCGGGCAATACGATTGCAGTGGGCCAGCGAGCGATGCAGATGCACGAGAAAACCCACGAAAACATCAAAACCGTACGACCGCTCAAAGACGGCGTAATTGCCGACTTCCAGGCTGCCGAAGCCATGATCGAAAGCATGATCCGCATGGCCGGCAAGCGCAATAACCTTTTCAGCCACCTCAAAATGGTGATCTGCATTCCCAGCGGCATCACCGAAGTGGAAAAACGCGCCGTATTCGACTCGGCCGACCACGTCGACTCCAAGGAAACCTACCTCATCCATGAGCCGATGGCAGCTGCCCTGGGTATCGGCCTGAACATCGAAGAGCCGGTTGGCAACATGGTCATCGACATCGGCGGCGGCACGACGGAAATCGCCGTGATCGCCCTGTCGGGCATCGTATGCGATCAAAGTATCCGCATCGCCGGCGACGAGCTGACCAACGATATCATGAACTACATGAAGCGGGAGCACAATATCCTCATCGGGGAGCGCACCGCCGAACAGATCAAGATCAACGTAGGTTCCGCGTTGCACGAACTGGAAAATCCGCCTGCCGATTACGCCGTAAACGGCCGCGACCTGATGACGGGCATTCCGAAACAGATCAAGATCAACTATCAGGAAGTGGCTTATGCTATCGATAAAAGCATCAGCAAAGTGGAAGACGCCGTGCTCAAGGCACTGGAACTGACCCCGCCCGAGCTGGCTTCCGATATTTACAAAACAGGTTTGTACCTCACTGGCGGCGGCGCCCTGTTGCGCGGGCTGGCCAAGCGCCTTGAGCAAAAAACCAAGCTCAACGTGCATGTCGCAGAAGATCCCCTGCGCGCTGTTGTTCGCGGTACCGGCATGGCCCTCCAGAACTCGGACAAGTTTTCTTTCCTGATCGACCGTAAAAGTGTCTGACCTGACCGATCATGCGCGCCCTGCTTCAGATCTTTATCCGCAACGGCGGCTTTTTCACCTTTGCCGTACTGGAGTTGGTTTGCGCCTATTTGATCGTCAATTTCAACGGTGAACAAGGGAAAATTTATGCCCATACCGCCACGCTGATCGGCGGCAACATCAACAAGCAATGGCGTGGCGTGGTGGATTATATCCATTTGCCGGACCGACTGGAGCAGATTGCGCAGGAGAATGACTCGCTCAAAACCCTCCTGTTGCGCATGCGTACCGTACAAGTGCCATATCGCGACACCTTTTTTACGGTCAGTTTTGACACCTTGAAGCACAAAATCTATCGGCCCGATTTCGAATTCATCGCGGCCGAAGTCATTGGCAACAACATCGGCGGCAGCAGCAACTGGATCACACTCAACCGGGGTAAAAGCGACGGCGTGACTGAGAACTCGGGCGTAGTCACCCGCCAGGGCGTGGTAGGCATCGTGCGTTTTGCCGACAACAATTTTGCGCTGGCGATGTCGGTGCTTCACCGGCAAACAAAAATTTCGGCCAGTTTGAAAAACCGGGGATTTTTTGGCTCTCTGGTTTGGGACGGTGAAAATCCGTCGGAAATGATTCTGAACGACATACCGAAACACGTGCCTATACAACCCGGCGATACCGTCGTGACCAGCGGGTACTCTCTGCTGTTTCCCAAAGACTATCCTGTCGGCACCATCGTGTCATCAAGCATTCCATCGGGCAGCAATTTCCACCTTATCCGGGTGAAACTCAGCCAAAACATGGGCGACGTACGCGACGTATATGTGGTAAAGAACGTTTATTACACCCAGATCGACTCACTCCAACGGCGCGCGAAGGATGAAGAATAGCGGTTTTTTCTTTCCCAATTTATGGCGGTTCCTTGGGTTGCTGGCCATTCAGGGACTGGTACTCATCCACGTGCCGGCCACTGTTGGGCATACCGTGTTCAATATCCTCCTGTACCCCCTGTTCATTTTTTTCCTGCCCATGTCGATGCCGCGGGCGGGTTCGGTTGCACTGGGTTTTCTGATCGGACTGATGGTTGATTTTATTTACGGTTCGCCGGGCGTACATGCCAGCGCCGGCGCATTCTCCGGCTATGTTCGTCCCACAGTGCTGGGTATTTTTGCACCGCGAGGCGGGTTTTCAGGGAAAGAAGTCATTCCTTCCCCTGAATATTTTGGCACCCTGCGCTACATGCAGTCGGCAGGTCTGTTTTTCGTTTTTCACCTGTTCTGGTATTTTTCTGTAGAAGCTTTCACGTTTGTGTATATCGGTCAGATCACGCTGAAAACCATCGTTTGCTGGTTGCTCAGTATGATTTTCGTGTTTTTTTACGGATTTTTGTTCAATCCGAAAATCTGATTTCTCCACGTTTGCTCAGTGCTGACTTAACTCATGACGGCTGTAATTCAACGGCAACGCAATATCCGGATCGTGCTTGTAATCGGCGCGCTGGCGCTGTTGGCCAAAGCGGCTCAGCTGCAGCTGTTCGATTCGTCGTTTCGCAAACGCGCCGATGCCACAACCATCGATAAACTGACCTCCTATCCGCCCAGGGGGCTGGTATTCGACCGCAACGGCAAACTCATCGTCAACAACAACGCGATGTATGACCTCATGGTGACCTACAGTCAGGTCAATCCGAAAATGGACACCATGAAACTGTGCAATTTGCTGGCAATCAGCAAAGAAGACTTCCGTCAACGCATGACGAAAGACTGGCGCAGCGGGAAGTTTTCCAAAAAGGTCCCGTTTGTATTTTTCAGCAAAATGTCGGATAAAACCTACGCCACCCTGCAGGAATGCCTGTACGAATTCCCGGGCTTCTTCGTCCAGGTGCGCAATATCCGTGGCTACCCATACAGCGTAGGCGCACACGTGCTGGGCTACATCAATGAAGTGGACCCGCGCGATATCGCAGCAGGCAAAGGCATATACGCACCCGGCGATTATATCGGCGCGGCAGGTCTCGAATTTGAATATGAACCCTATCTGCGCGGGAAAAAGGGCGCAACCTATTTGCTAAAAGACAATCTGGGGCGCATTGTCGATAAATTTCAAAACGGCGAAATGGATACGATGGCGGTTTCGGGCAGCGACCTGGTCTCTACCATCGACATTGATCTGCAGGCCTACGGTGAGATGCTGATGACCGGAAAAACCGGCTCTATCGTTGCGCTAGAACCCAGAACCGGGGAAATCCTGTGCATGATCAGCGCCCCGACCTACGACCCCAACCGCCTGGTCATGACCCAGGAGCGCGGCCAGGTGTTCAGTGAACTGCTGACCGATACCCTGAAACCGTTTTTCGACCGCACGGTCATGGCCAAATACCCGCCTGGATCGATTTTCAAAACCGTCGTAACACTGGCGGGCCTGCAGGAAGGCACGCTGAATCCAGACAGGGGAATCAGCTGTAACGGAGGTTATTTCTATGCCGGCCGTCTGTATAAATGCCACCATCACGCCCACGTCGGCAATGTGGTCGATGCACTGGGGTATTCCTGCAACACCTACTATTTCAACGAGTTCAGAAATATCGTAGACAAGTACGGGTTCGGCAATCCCCAAAAAGGGCTGGATGTTTTTACCGAATACTGCAAGGAATTCGGCCTCGGTCAGCAACTGGGTATCGACTATCCCAACGAAAACCCCGGCAACCTGCCCACTTCGGCGTTTTACGACAAAATCTATCCGCGCAAACTCGGCGGCTGGCACTCCCCGACCATCATGTCGATGGGTATCGGGCAGGGCGAATTGCAACTTACCACCCTGCAAATGGCCAACCTGGCGGCCTGCATCGCCAATCGCGGCGTATGGTTTGCACCGCGGCTTGCCAAGGAATTCAAGGATAAAAACGGGCGAATCGATCCGAAGCACTATCAGCCGCACAAAACCCGCGTCGACAAGCGCTACTACGATATGGTCGTCGAGGGTATGGCCCAATGCGTGATTCGCGGTACTGCACATGCGTCGGCCATACCGGATATCCAGATTTGCGGCAAAACCGGCACGAGCCAAAACCCACACGGGGAAGATCACTCCGTCTTTTTCGCTTTTGCCCCCAAAGAAAACCCGCAAATCGCCATTGCCGTATATGTCGAAAATGCCGGCTGGGGCGGCTCCTACGCTGCGCCGATCGCCAGCCTGATGATCGAAAAATACCTGCGCCCCGACCACCAGATTCTCCCGGAACGAATCAAGATCGAAGAGCGCATGTTCAACACCTGGATCATTAAACGCCCCGCTTCGGTCCGCAACAGTCCGTCGATACAAGCCGCCCGCACCATCCCCTCGGGCAAACGCGACAGTTTGCCCGAACCGGCCGACCTGCCCCTGGATGCGCCGCCCCAAGGCTATATCCTTCCCTCTGCCCCGGCAGGAGGCGCCGGCTACGGTCGGAATACGGGCAAACGCTGAGTGATTTCCCGCAAGTAAAAAGAAAGCGGGGCCGCGTTCGATCGAACGCGACCCCGCTTTCTTTTTACTTGTGGGCAGGTTGCAGGTTATTTGAACGGGTTGGAGAAACGCGGGTCGGTCAGTACGGTTTCGTCAGTGAGGGTATTCAGGAAGGCAATGAGCGCCTGTTTTTCCAGCGGATTCAAGTTCATGCGCTTCGGAGTGCCATCGTTGTTGCGCAGATTTTTGTCAAGTGCCGGGTGCGCCTGTATGCCGTGATCATAGTGATCGATCACTTCTCCGAGCGTGGCAAAACGGCCGTCGTGCATGTAGGGAGCCGTCAGGGCAATATTGCGCAAGCTGGGAATACGGAAGCGGCCTTCGCCGAGGCCCTCGTCGGCATACGACAGATCCAGCCCGTTATTGGCAGCGCCTTTGAGGTCGTTGCCGCCACCGCCGAACACACTGCCGCCGCCAGAGCCATATTCGCCGCCGGCAAAATCGGGGGCTGCAAAATTAGGCGCAGCATGGCAGCGGCTGCAATTGGTACGGCTGCTGAAAAAGAGGTCGTGCCCCATTTGCTCGAGCGTGGTGAAGCCGGCAAACGACTGGCGTTGTTCGACATCAAAGCGGGAGTTGGTCGTGGTGATGGAGCAAACGAATTGGGCAAGCGCGGAGCCGATTCGGTCTTCGGTAACCGTTTTGGAGCCGAATGCTGCTTCAAAAAGGGCCGGATAGTAGTCGATAGCAGTCAGTTTGCGCTCGAGGTTGGCCATTTCTTCCATCCCCATTTCGATGTGGTTCTGGATGGGTTTGGTCACGAGTTCGCCGACATTGGCCACGCGCGAATCCCAGAACAGATTGTGGTTGAAGCCGGCATTGAGAATGGCCATCGAGTTGCGGGGCGTCACGCTGCCGCCGAAACCCGTACTGCCGGCCTTGCCGTCGCTGAAGGCCAGTTCCTGTTTGTGGCAGGAGGCGCAGGAGATGCGGTTGTTCAGCGACAGTTGCGGGTCGTAAAACAAAACGCGGCCGAGCGTAGCGCCGGCATTGGTAATGGACGGATTTTGGGGGTTAAATCCGAAACCAAAACCGAAACCTCCTTCAAAAGGAATCAGCAAAGTGTCGCCTTGCGCGGTGATGACAATCTGGACACCCCCGGAGATATTGTTGCCAAACTCGCCTGGCACATTCAGGGCGTAATCGTAAGGCTGGTCGGGCAGATTGGGCTGAAGATTGAGCGCGGAGGTTTCAGGGTCCGCCTTACAGGCGATGAACCAGGTCATGCCTGCCAGGGCTGCGAACAGGAGCGGAAATTTGATTTTCATGACAAAACAGATTTTTTACAAATAAGGTGAAGAAGTTCAGGTTGACTTAAAAAGGGCATGTCAGGGGCATTGTTGAAGCAAGACGGTTTTTAAGGTCAAAACGTTGGCTGATTGATCAAAAATAATGATTTAAAAACAAACCAACCGGCGGAATAAAATCAACGGCAAATCCGAAATCGGGCACCAGGCCCACAATCAGCGACGCTTCGGTGCCGATACTGATGCGCGGCTGTATAAAATATTCGAGTCCCCAGACCGGGCCGCCGCCCAAAAAGGCGGTTTCGCTCGACTGGTTCGTGCCGGGGATATTGAGGTCGCCGCCCAGGATGACAAAATCGAAGCCGCGCGTATAAGACCACCGGCCGCCCAGGCTGCGGCGCTTTTCCCAGCCCATGGAAATGCTGAGCTGGGGGTCTTCGAGGTCGCCATTGGCATCTGGGACGATGTGGAAGCCGGCCGAGAAACGGAAAGCGTAGCGGTTGCGCGGCCCGAATGTTTTGAAATGGATGAGATAGGGTCCCGCGTCGTTCGGATTGGAGCGATTGAGCGGGATGAGTTGGGTGACCAAGGGGGTCATGTTGAGCCCCACGTTTTTGCGGAAGCCGAGTTGCTCGGGCCGGCTCAGGCTGTCGGCTTTTGTTTGTGCCAGAAGCGACGTGCCCGACAAGATGGCCAGCAGGGTTAGCAGGAATAGTTTTTTCGGCATGGCTTAAAAGGAAAAATGAACAAACAGGGAAGAAGGTAACAAGGGGCGCAGTTGAAATTCGCTGACCGGGTCGTTGCGCACATCGGGCGGGGCATCTACTTTCTCATAACCTGTTTTATACACCGCGTAAATCGAGCATTCGGTGGTAAGCGATACCCGTGGCAGCACCCGCCACTGCAAACCCAGCACGGGCCCGCCACCGAAACTCCACGTTTCGTTTTTCAGGAAGGAAGAGGCGCCGAAAACCGAAATAGATTCAATTTCGTTGCCCTGATAGCCAAAGACGCCATCGAGCCCCCAAAAAAATGCCAGTTGGCGCGACATAGGTTTGACCCATTCATAGCCCAGACGCAGATCGGCGCCGGTTTCTTTTTGATCGGTGGTCAGGCCGGTTACATCCGTTCCATTCTTGTGGCGCAATTTGAAATTGATACCGGCCCGCCACCTGCGCCGGTCAAACTCGCCCCATCGGAAACTGAGCAGATAAGGGTCGGCGGTCAGGTTGTTGCTGTTGGTACCGAGAACCGTCGTAATGGTATTGGTGATGTTCAGGCCTACATCGAATCGGCGGGCCGGGGGTTCGGGGCTGTCTGTCTGGGCCCACAGGAAGGAGGGTAACAGGAGAAACAGGGTCAGGTGTAGATTGGTCATAATCAGGCAATAATTTTTTAGCCAAACGTATTCGCCGCGAAAGATGCGGCTCGGTAATTGATTTGTGCGTTAAAATTTTACTAATGTTTTTCAAGAAGCTAATTTCAACCCGTGCATAACTTGCCCCGCAAAATCTGCCGATGCCGAAATCACCCATTCCTGCCGATCCGTCCACTCCTTCCTTCCCCGAGCGCCCGCCTTTGGGAGCGCTCCTGTTGTATGGCTTCGGGCAGCTGGGCTGGTCGCTGGCGGCGTATGGCGTCGGCAACCTGCTGATTTATTTTTATATGCCTCCTGAAACCGGCAAGGCTGTTTTCCCGCCTTTCATATTTCAGGGCGCCGTGCTGGGTATTTTTACGCTCATCGGGATACTCAGTGCAGCCGGTCGTTTCCTTGACGCCATACTCGACCCCGTGGTTGCCAACTGGAGCGACCGTTCGAAAGCACGATACGGCAAGCGCCGCTGGTTTTTGCTGCGCGGGGCCGTACCGTTTGCCGTTTTTGCTACGCTGGTTTTTTTCCCGCCGCATTCCAGCGAGAGCGCTGTCAATTTCGCCTGGCTGGCATTTTGCCTGGGCGCCTATTTCTTTTTTTTCGCGTTTTACGTCATACCCTACTCGGCCCTGATCCCCGAACTGGGTCATTCGGCAGCAGACCGCATGCGGATCAGCACCTTGCTGTCGATCGCCTGGGCCCTGGGGTTTATTGCCGGCAATTCGGCGTATGCCTTGCAGGGTTATTTCGAAAGCCTTGGAAAACAACCTGTTGAAGCTTTTCAGCAAACGCAGGTATTGCTCAACAGCGCAGCGCTGTTTTTTATGCTGCTGCCGGCCCTCTTTCTTCGCGAAAACAGGTATGCCCGGCAAACGCCTTCCGAACACCGGCTGCGCGATGCCTTGTCCATTGTACTGGGCAACCGCGATTTCAGGGTCTTTCTGACTTCGGATTTGATGTACTGGCTGTCGCTCAATTTTATCCAGCTGGGCATCAGTTACTACGTGACCCTGATGCTGGGCCTCGACAAAACCGATGCCTTTACATTCTCTCTGATCAGTTTCCTGAGCAGTTTTGTGTTTTACGCCCCGGTAATGTGGCTGGAAAAACGGCTGGGCAAACGCAAAATGATTCAGGCTGCGTTCTGGATTTTTATCGGCCTTTTTGTGGTGGTCGGGCTGGCGCGGCTTATCCCGTTTGATAAACTGCAGTTGTTGTACGCGTTGGCCGTCACTGCGGCATGGCCCCTGGCGGTTTTTGGCATATTGCCCAATGCTCTGATCGGCGATCTGGTGGAGCGGGAAGAAAAAAGCAGTGGCCGGCAGCTCGCCGGCATGTTTTTCGGCGTGCGGGCATTTGTCATGAAAGCCGGCATATCACTGGCCAACCTGATTTTTCCGTCCTTATTGTTGCTCGGACGCAGCATGGAAAACCCCGCGGGCGTCCAACTGTCCACCGTAATGGCCGTTTTGTTTTCGCTGGCCGGCTGGTGGGCATTCCGGCGTTTTCGGGAAGTAGCCTGAGGCAGGCGTCTACTTACTGACCGGCTCCACCTTGTACACAAGGTAATCGGTTTCGCCCTGCCAGGGAAATGCATCGACGAGCTCATGGTAATAGCAGGTCACGACCTTGCCTTCGTTGAGGCGCAACTGGTCGGCTACCGCCGCGTCGCTGGCTGAAAAACTCCAGACGCTCAGCTGGGTCATCATATCCGTGCCGGCCAGCTGCAATTCGCCTTCGTAGGTCTTGAACACATAGCCTTTGCGCGATATTTTGTACAAGGTGCCGGTACGCGTACCGTCGCTGACCGTATAGGTGCGCCAGAAGTAATAGCCGGCAGCAGCCAGTATTGCGACCACCAGACCACTCCAGAGGATAATGCGGGTGATGCGGCGGGCTTTTTCCTTTACTTTTTGCATTTCAATTGCCATGGCAAAAGAGAAATTTATTGGGTAAATTATTGATTTTTAAAGTGTTACTTCTTATCCGTACCAAGAGCGTACATACACAGATCTTCAAAACTAACCTTATTCTCGAGCGCAATATTATGGAGTTTTTGAAACGACTCCATGACTTCCGCCGGGATGGTTCCGCCTCTTTGTTCCCGTAGCCAGATTTCCTGATAAAGCAGGGGATGCGTCCGGGCATTCGGCAGCCCGATATAAATCTGGAACGGATGTTTTACATCGCCAAAATCACAAGGGATGGTGAATTTTTTCATGTCTGATCAAATGCTGGTTTTAAAACCGTGTTCGTTGGTCACGCCGGAAAGGGCAACAAGTTCTTTGTATAAAACCGTTTCGAGCAGGCCCGAAAACACGGGTTTGGGTATGATGGAAAGCATGGGTGTATGATAAATCAGGCACTTTCCGGACGGGTAGTTGAGCTGGTTGCGCAACGCCCTGGCAAAAACGCTGATGGTTTGCTTGCGCAATTGTATGTCGAATGACGACTGGCGTGCAATTGCCCCCAACAGTTCGGTGGCGGCCTGCGCAACCGTGCCGTTGGGAGAAAAAATCAGTTGCTTGAGCGCATCGAAAGTAGCCTGGTTGAAAATACGGCTCAGGTGTTTGAGCTCGGCAATGACTCCGTCGCGAACCGGCTGGACATCTTTCAAGGCATTCACCAGCGCATTCAGCGTCTTGGGGTCCACCTGACGCAAACGACAAAGCACGGCCGCGCAGTGCAGGCGTACAGGGAAGGACCAGTGCTCGGTGATACATTCATGCAGCAGTTCCACGGTTTTTTGCCGGTTGAAGAGGCTCTCCAGCGTATCGGGGTAGTCTCTTGCCACCTGCGCCAGCAGACAGGACAAACTCGCGCCGTGCAACTGCCCGCGATGGTTGGTCAATTCGTCGTCCAGCGCGTCCAGGGTCCAGTCCAGCAGCGCCTTAATAATGGCCGGTTTCCCTGCAATGGCCTGTGAAAAATTTTGGGCGGCAATCTGTTCATCCGAAGCGAAATGATACTCCATGCGCCCCCATCTGAAGAGCTCGGCAATGGCCTGGTCATGGGCGTCTTTACACTGGAAGGGGTCGATGACGGTGGCTTTGTCGAGTTCGGCTTTGGCTTTTTCGACAATTTGCGTCGGAATGACCTCTTCTCCTCCGGCTTGCAGCAGGGCATGGGCGACGGTCGTGGCATTGATTTCATGGTCGCGCATGCCCGACAGCGCATCGGCAGCCCTGGCGCCCAGGCCTTTTTTCATGGCCTTGTGGATCAGCCTGATCCTGCGGAGGTGCCCGGAGTTGGCATACGACATCCTTGCGAGTGATTTCCACAGCAGCTCGGCAATCAGCCCTTCCGATTGCGACAGTTCGGCGCCCAGGTATTCCAGTATTTCAGCGGTACAAAACTCCAGTCGCCGCAAAGCCAGTTGCTCCGCCCAGGAGTCTTTCTCCGGCTTTTCCTTCACGGCCTTGATCAGTTGGCGAATGGTATTCACATTGTTGTGCACCAGATTGTGGTTGAACCAATCCAGCGTGGTTCGGTGTGAAGGCTGAATTTTGGGCGTTTTGCGGTAGGCATACAAGGCCACCAGGTCGTCGTATTCGATTTTAGAGGTGTAAAAAATCCGGTTCAATTGCCCGCTGCCCGGGTCGGAGCCATGAATGGCATTGGCCGCCCGGTAGCGCAGTCTGTCGGGGTATTCGCCCAGATACTGCAGCAGGCTTTTCAATATCACCTGGTTCATTACGCCCGCCTCCGCCTGTAGCAAATGATAAAAGTGCCTCAGCCACTTGACGGAGTGATTTTCCCAATGCGCCACGATTTCAATATCGGAGCTCAATTCGAGGTCCATCAGCGGCAACAGGGCCTGCACGGTTTCATCTGCCCCTTCCCGAACAAGTTGATCGAGGATGTTCACCCAATGACGGTTCATCATCAGGCCGCTGTTGGTCTGGGTAAGGAAATACCCGAGGGCCGCCTCGCGGTATTCCGGTACAAGCAACTGGTTGGAGTAGTACTCCACCTGATCGAGGATGCTGAACCGGTCGGAGAGTTGCTGGGCCATCCTCAGCACTCCGAGCATCACGGCCTGTGGCCGGGCATCCGGATCGGTGCGCGTTTCCAGCCCGTTTTCTTCCTCCACTTCGTAGGTCTGGGGCACCATTTTATGGTCGATTCCGAACAGTGTCAGGTAGTCTTTTTGCAAGGCGAAGTTCAACAATTCGGGCTGGGTAAACGCGGCATTGATGCTGGCCCAGTTGGGGTATTTGCGGGCAACACTGCCAAAACGCGACAGCATAATACGCAGCATAAATAGTCGGACCAGGTCTTCATTCGCCCCCGCCACCGCGTCCATGACCCTGAAAACCTGGGTCTCCAGTTCATCTTCATGAAGGTTTTTGAGGAATAAAAGTTTGAAAATAGCCCGGTCCAGGTCGTCATCCATCAACTGGAGTTTTTCCTCGATCTGCGCCGAGAGCGGTTTTTTGGCGTTCACGTCGAGGAAGGTATTCAAATCGATATAAGGCAACTGCAGCACTTCGCCGTCGGGGAGGTACAGTTCCAGATAATGACTGCTCAACAAGTGATCCAGCGCCTGAAACCACTCTTCGGGGCTGTCGATGGCGAGGAATGAAGCGATGTAGCGCTTTTGCAGCGCGGACGTCCTGTCGGGGGGAAACAGGTTGTCGATGGCCCGAAACTGGCAATAGGGATCGGTTGTTTCGAGGATTAATTTCTCCAGACTGGCGAGCGTTTGGTCCGACTCAAATACCTCCGGCAACAATTCCTGCAGGATTTGTGGCCCGTTTGCCTGTTTCAACAAAACCGTGCAGGCAAACGGCACGACCTCGGGTTGCTCAGCTATCAGGGGCCAGATCTGCCGTATCATCCATTCCTGTAAAAAATGGTACTTCTCCGGCAGGCCATTGATTACTTCCAGCGCATACAGCCGTTTGCTTTTTTCATCCGAATGCGGAAACGGCAATTTGGGCAATCGCCAGTGCAAGGTATAATTGTTCGACTGGCAAAGCAGGCGGTTAAAAGGCAAACTCAACAGGCATTCCAGCAAAACGCCGGCCTTGGGGCCGGCAAGCGCCTCGCCGTGCTGCTCGATCATGGCCCTAAGTTCGCTGACCGGATCAAATGTGAAACTGCCGGTGCGGGCAATCCAGGCAAATACCTCGACTGCACTTTTCACCTGCAGTTCTTCCGCCGAATCACCCAGATACCACGATAGTTTTTGGGGCAGCCGGTCGCTGATGTGCAAAGGCGGCAACCCGGCACGGTTGATTGTCTCGAGAATAATTCTGGTGAAAACGGTTTTCTCTATGGTCGGCAAACGGCGGGAGCTGAAATAACCCAGCACCACGGGATGCATCTGCACCATGAGGTAAAAACGGATCAACGCTGATTGCAGCGCATGCTGGATGCGTTGCAAATGCGCAAGAAAACGCTCGATCGCGGGTTTGTCGGCCGGGTCATTTTCCTGGCGATAAACAATCATGGCAGTGTTGTAGCCCAGGGCCGACAAGGCCAGCAAGGCCAGGGAACGCCGCTCGACATCCTCTTCGAGTTGCCAGATATCCAGAAATGCGGGAATCAGCGATTCGGCGCTCGCTTCTTCCGACAAGGCCTTGAGCAGCAGCCGCGTAAACGGCGATTCCCGATGGATAAACCGGGCATTAAATTCCAGGCGGCCGCTGTACATGGCATCCACTTCCCCGCCTTCCGTGTCGAGCCTGACGGCCATGGAATACCCCTCGTTATCCATATTGACCGCCCCTTCAAAAAATTTGAACCTGATGCGTTCAAGCTCCGTAAACTTCTCCACCCTTTTTTCCGGGTCTGAAACCCAGCCGCCGTACAAAACGGTCAGCAGGCGCATCCAGGCCGGGTTTGCGCGGATAAAGTCATCCCATTCGGAATGTTGCATCACCTTGTTCCTGAATTTCAATCCGTCGTTTGGATGAATGACAAAGTCAATATTGGCCAGAATGCTCCTCAACACCCGGTCGATCGGCCAGTTCCAGTCCGGATTGTCGAGCGGCAAATGCTCGAGCAAATCCTCGACCCACGTCAACTGCCCCCAGTTTTCGAAGGCAGCCAGGTTGAGTACGGCCCAATGCGCCTCTCCGTATTCGCTTTCTTTCAACAGATCGGCGCAGACCTGGAAGAAATATTCTTTCCACCTGCCCGACCTCAGTTTGGTCAGCACCAGTTTGATCTGTTGCTGAACCGCCTCGCTTTTCGAAAGCCTTTTTTGCACGCCGAATGCCTGTAAAAAGGCGACCGTAATTTCTTTAAAGTCGGAATAAGACAGCCGGCTCATTTCCGGCAAGGCGATCGCAACCAGCAATATCGCGCGCGGCACCAGGTCCTTTATCTCGTCCTCCCCTTTCAGGATGTTTTTAAGCAGCCGGCCGAATTGTTGTTCGTCGCGGTACTGGTTGGCATACCCCAAAGCGAGTACGATCGGCTCGCGCCAGATCGGGTCGGCAATCCGGTCAATAATCTCTTCCGGCGCTTTGCCGGCATCCCGGATAAGATAGAGGCCGGCGAGGTACTCCTGAAAGGTTCGGTGCAAAAAATGGTACAGTTTGCCGCCCCGGTCGCTGAGCAAGCCCACATCGCTTCTGACCATCGACAGTACCCATCGGGCTTTTTCCTCTATTTCCGGCGGAATCGGGTCGTCGGGGTTTCGCCCTGCCTGCAGACAAAGTTGCTGCTCGAATATTTTTTGCAGGGTGGCCTCGTTCACATCATCCGAGGGGCTGGCATGGATGTGCGTGGCCAGAGCCTGCATGAGCGACTTGACATCGTCAGGGTTCAGGTTGTGCCGACGGTCGAGATGCCATTTTTCAATTAAAATGGAGACCGATTTTTCATAAAGTTCGACGCGCGTATCGGGCAGTTGTCCGTCGCCGTAACGGAACAACATGGCCAACATGGTGACCAGCAAAGGATTGGTGGCCAGTTCCCTGATTTGCGGGCGGGCGGGGTCGAATATGGCGGATTTAAGTTCCTTGCTGAGTTTGGCGATCAGCTCCTCGCGAAGATCGGCTGCCTCCTCCGGGCTGCTATCGTTTTGCACGACGATCTGGCGCGACCACACTTCGCAAAAGTGTTCGAGGGCCGGGTCGTCCATTTTTTCAATAAAGACCTTGGCGAAGTTGTTGGGCAGCGGCGTGGTGTGGTACCCGACGATCCGGGAAGTGACGATGACCTGGTTGCCGCCGATCTTTCCGGGGGATTTTTTGGCGACGATTCCGTTCTTTTTGTTGGTCAGGTCGATCCAGTTTTTGACAAAATCGCCTATTTCATTGTTGATGGAAGTCCGGTCGCTCACGACCTCGTCAAGGCCATCGAGAATTACCACCGCGCGGCTGCTGTTGAGGTAAAGTTCTATGAGTTTCCGGACGTCCTCGTGGTCGATTTCGGGCAGTTTGGGGATGTGAAGGGCTGTGCCAATAAAGTCGATGATGCCCCTGCCAATGTCCGGGCTGGAAGGGTTGTACACATAGTTTTCCCAAAACTGAAAATAATCCGAGATGCGGATCAGCACGGGGAGCCTGGCAGGACCAAGGTCGATCATGCGAGGCGGCTCGGGAGGCGGCGCAGGTGTTTCGGCATCTGTTTGCTCCGTTTTCCTGACTACTTCCACTTCCTCGATAGACACAGGCGTGGCGTCCTGTTGGGTGGATTGATAATTGGACACCCCTCCTACGAGTTTGAGCATCAGCCATTTGGAGAGTGTGCTCTTGCCGCTGCCGGGGTCGCCAAGGATTACCAGGTACCTGAAATTTTTGAAAGCTTCCGCCAGGTTCATGCTTTGCCCCTGATCCGAACCGCTGCCGGTTTGCATTTGCTTCACGGAGTGGAGCGTGGGATTTTCCTGTAGAATCTCCGTCCGAATATGATCGATTTGTTCGGGAGTCACTTCTTTTCCTTCCTCGCGGATGCGGGATTCGACCTTGCTGTTGATCAATTCGCTGCTGAACAGGAGTTCCTGTTCCGACTTTTTATTGAACAAACGGAGCGCCACATAAACCTGCTCGAGCGGGATGGAAGGCAGGTCGTTTTCTTCCTTGATGTCGGGCAGTTTAATGTTGTAAAAATTCTCTCTGATCCAGTTGAGGTACACCGGCAGCACCCGTTTTTCGAGGTCTTCCACATCAAATTTGCCGGCGGAGCCTTCCGATTGTTTTTTCAACGCCTGCACCCCCGCCTTGATCTCGTCGAGCCTGGCAATCGTCTCGTAATGCAACGACAGGCTTTCAGCCATCTGTTTGCGCCATTCTTCCACCCAGGCCTGCTGGTTGGCGGCCAGGTCCTGAATTGTTTGCTCGAATTCATCCTGCGCATGCTGCCAGCAAGCCTGTATGGTCTCGTTTTGCTGCATGTAGAACTCCGCGAGGCCCTGGTTATTGGTCTGGAACATCACACTGACCATCGAGAATGCCTTCTGGAGTTCGTCCATTTTGACATTCAGCTCTTCCGTGAGCCGAAGGTTGCCGGCAAGTTGTTGGTGCAGCTCCTGCAGAAGCATGCGCTGATAGGCCACCCAGGCTCTCTTGTTGGTCTTAAGTTGCTCTGTAAATGCTTGCAGCAGCAGGTCGGGAAACGCGACATGAAAGAATCCTGCAAAAGACTCGTCGAGCTCGGTCACGCTGTCTTCCAGGAAAAATCGCGCAAGTGGAGAGCGCGCAAGTTCCAATTTGTTTTCGCCGTAATAGAGGATATCTGCCTCGTCGAGGCTATCGCCAAACGCGCTCAGGAAATTGTCGTGTACTTCCTTGCACAGGATGTCGATTTTTTTGCCGATCAGTTTCCGGCTCTTCGGGTCAAGGTCAAACGATTGCTCTGCAAACCGGGCTTCGACCGCCCTCAACGCGTCGATGACCGACTGCCTCAGCGCAAAAAAAAGATCGTGGTTGCTGAGATCGGGCCCCTGGCGTTTCCACCAGCGAAACAGGTTTTTATTGTCGATTTTCAACAGCTGGTCGGAGGCGATATTGCCGGCAATACCACTGAAAATAGTCATCAGCGAACTCCCCGCCAGCCCCAGTGAAATGGAGCCGCCGGCTGCAATTGCGGATACCCCTGCAACCCCTATACAAGCCAGCGCGCCTAGAAAAGGGCGCGCAAGTTCATTGCTTTCTTTGGACATCTTTTGGCGATTTTTCTGAACGTGCCGGGTTTCAATGCTGTGGCGAGGTGTAGAAAATTATGTTTTTGTCAAGGCAGGTTTTGCAATCAAATGCGGGCTGTTCGACGATAAATTTTACGAAGAGAAAAACAAAATTTTCCCGTCGCAAGCCAATGATCAAACCCTCGACATGTTCTTTGAGCAAATATAATCAAACGCCTTTCTTGCTGCCCCAAATTTGCACGTGCAATCGGTCTGTGTATCGAAAGCCCTGGTTTTTGCACACTTCCACGAGCCATTTCCTCCTGCGCGCCAGTGCCTGCCGCGAGCTGCCCTCGGGCATCAGCCATACCTTTCCGGGCGCGATCCGGAATCGCTCGATCAGCGCCAGCACTTCTGCCAGGTCGGCCGGGTCGGCCACGACAAATTTGAAATTGGCCTTCGGGCTCTCGGAAAAGAAGCGGTACACGGCCGGTCGTTCGCGGAGTTTTCGGCCGTTGCCGCTGTTTTCGAGTTTGGGCGACACATTGTATTGATCGATCGCTGCGTCGAAATCTGCCGCAGGCAGCAAGGTCCCGTTGGTTTCTACCTCGAAACGATAGGAGGCATTTTTTTGCCGCAGGGCCAGCATCAGAGCCACGAGCGCCGGTTGCTGCAACATGGGTTCTCCGCCGGTCAGAATCACGTTTTGACAGGGATAAGCGGCTACCTGATCGGCTACCGATTCGATATCACACTCAGCGATCCAGTCTTTTTTATCAAATTTCCGGTACCCTGGTCGCGCATCGTTGCGGTGCGCGAAACGCGTGCCCGTCCAGTTCCAGGTGTAATCCGTGTCGCACCAGACGCAGTGCAGGTTGCACAGCGAAGTCCGGACAAAAATCGAGGGCCAGCCAAGGCTTTTTCCCTCTCCCTGGACGGAAAAAAATACCTCGGGCTTGCCGTTGAGACGGGCAAGTTTGAGTTGTTGTTGTCGCACGCCGGGCCCCACTTGATAAAAAATACTTGAACGGATTGGGTAAAAAATCAGAGCAGCAGAGCGCCCTGACCGGCCATTTCTTCTGCCTGTTCGCCGGAAGGTTCTGCCGCTTGTGCGCTGACTGGCTCGTCGGGCAAAAGCCTCTTTACAATGCGCAACTGGTGCGTATAACGGCCGGCTTCGCGGTTATAAATACCGAAATGATCGAGTTTATCGATGCGCACCTGCCCATTGGCATGGAGAAGATGACAGCCCGGCAGCACGATGCCTACGTGTGAAATATCGCCTTTGCCATTGTCGAAAAAGGCCAGGTCGCCGGCCTGGCATTGCTCGGCAAAATCGACGGGGCGGCCCTGGGTCACCTGCTGACTCGCATCGCGCAGCAGGCGAATTCCTGCAAATTTGTACACCATTTGCGTCAGCCCCGAACAATCGATGCCGAACGGCGAACGCCCGCCCCACAGGTACGGAGCTTGCAGGTAACGGCGCGCCACCTTGATGATCCATTCGCCGTTGGGCGGAAGCTGGCCGGGCGTCACTACGGGTCCGGAAAACTGGTACGACTGGTCGCCGAGCTGGCAGCGAAGCCCGTCGTAACGCGGCAGTACGGCGCCGAGCGTGAGCGGCACGAAGTGATCGGCCGCCATGAGGCCTTCCACGAGTGAGAGGTTGATCGACTGGTGTTCGCGGTAGTCGTCGTATTCGGAAGGGGTGAGTCGCTTGAGTTGCTTGGCATCGACCCAGCCAGAATAGCCGTCCCAGGCACAGGTAACATGCCGCCAGCTGTCTTTGTGATCGGTCACCTCGACGGTTTCGCCGAACAGCAGCTGGGACACCATCTCGCTTTTGTCGGAGGGGTGGGCGCGCATTGGAGCGATGGATACTTGACAGGCGGCGTATTCCATAATTGCGAATGGCGTCGGTATGGCGGAGTGTGATTTTGGTGCAGGAAATCTACTTCATTGTGAATTTTTCACAAGGGTAATGTCCGGCATTTTTATCAAATCTTTGAAAAATAGTGAAAATCGTGCCCCTTTTCGATCTTTTGCAAAGATTCGTAAATGAGGCGTATCAGGTTCGCCACATCGTCTTTGTGCGCCATTTCGACGGTTGTATGCATGTATCGAAGCGGCAGGGAGATCAGCGCCGAGGGTACGCCGCCGCCTGAGTAGGCAAAGGCGTCGGTGTCGGTGCCGGTCATTCTGGATGCGGCCTCGCGCTGGAACGGGATGTCTTTTTCCTGCGCCGTGCCGATGATCAGGTCGAGCAGGCGCTGATGGACGGCCGGGGCGTAGGTGACCGAGGGGCCGTGGCCGGAGCGGACATCACCGTGTTTCTTCATGTTGATCATCGGGGTGTGGGTGTCGTGCGTCACGTCGGTCACGATAGCGACATTGGGCCGGATGGTTTCGGCAATCATTTCGGCGCCGCGCAGCCCTACTTCTTCCTGCACCGAATTGACGACGTACAGCGTATAGGGCAATTTGATCTTGTTGATATGGAGCAGGCGCGCCACCTCGGCGACGCAGAAACCGCCCATGCGGTTGTCGAGCGCCCGACCGACGTAATAGCGGTCGTTCAGAATGGTAAATTCGTCCTGAAAAGTCACCACACAGCCCACGTGGATACCCATTTTTACGACCTCTTCCCGGTCTTTTGCCCCTACGTCGATGGTGATGTTTTCTAGCGAGGGGCTGATATTGGCATCCTTGTCGGTGCGGGTATGGATGGCCGGCCAGCCGAATACACCTTCCACCTTGCCGCCCTGCCGCAAATGAATAAACACCCGCATCGACGGGGCGATCATGTGGTCGCTGCCTCCGTTGCGAATGACGTGGATAAACCCGTCTTCGGTGATGTAATTGACAAACCAGGAGATCTCGTCGGCATGGCCTTCGATCACGACTTTGTAATCCTGACCGGGATTGATGATGGCATAGGCCGTGCCGTAATTGTCGAGTCGCCACTCGTCGATGTAGGGTTCGAGGTACTCCAGCCAGAGTTTTTGGCCCGAGGCCTCGTATCCGGTCGGGCTGGCATTATTGAGGTAACGACGGAGAAATTTTTCGGATTCTGACGTAATCAGTTGCATTCGATTAAATTTTGCATGGTTTCAGGTCAAAGGTTCAGGCAAGCGGGCATGCGGCAGATCCGTTTTTTTTATGCTCCTGCAACCTGAAACCCGTTTATCATCAGGCATATAATGCGCCCCAGCCTTCCGGGTTTTCCCGCCATTGTCGGAGCGTGGCCAGGTCGTCAGGACTGACATATCCGGTGGCGATGGCTTCCCGGACGAGCGTGTCGTAGTCGGTCAGGGTTCTAAAAGTCAGGTTTTTTTCGGCAAAAGCCTGGTCGGCTTTGGAGAAACCGTATTGAAAAATGGCCAGCACGCCGGCCACCTGCGCACCTGCTTCCTGCAGGGCTTCGGCGGCTTTCAGGCAGCTGCCGCCGGTGCTGATCAGGTCTTCCACCACCAGGGCGCGGGCGCCTTCGAAGGGCAACTCTCCTTCGATGAGGTTGCGCCGGCCGTGGTCTTTTGCGCTCGAACGCACGTACACGAAGGGTTTTCCAAGCACATCGGCCAGCAAGGCGCCGTGAGCGATACCAGCTGTTGCGACGCCGGCCACCACGTCGAATGGCTCAAAAGAAGCCGCTTCATCAGCAAGGCATTTTTTTAAAAAGGAGCGGACGGCCGGATACGACAAGGCCACACGGTTGTCGCAATAGATGGGCGATTGGATGCCGGAAGCCCAGGTAAAAGGGTCGTTGGGCTGTAACTTGACGGCCCGGATTTCTAGCAGATGGCGGGCAACCTCGGCGGCGTGGGACATGGAAACAGAGTGCAGTCGGAGAAAAAGTTGTGGAGACGGAAGAAAAACGCTTTTTTTCGCGGGAAAATACCCTCTTTATGGACCAGCAAAGGTATAAAATCTACGTCAACGGCCGCCCCGTTTTTCTCGGAACCCCTGAAAGCATCGGAGAATTGGGCCTGCTGCCGGCAAAAGACGTGTTCGTAGCCCCCTATTTGGGCAAACGAAAGACTATTAAGCAGTATCTCGACCTGCTCGATAAAAATCAACATGTGCAACTCGTAGCCCTGTACGGCGAACCGCTGGATCAACTGTGGCACGATTTTCAAAGCTGTTTTACCGTGCTGGAGGCAGCCGGCGGACTGGTTACCAACGCCGACGGACAACTGCTTGTTTTTTTCCGCCGGGGCTCCTGGGACTTGCCCAAAGGCAAAATCGACCCGGGCGAAACGCCGGAAGACGCCGCCGTGAGGGAGGTTCGGGAAGAAACCGGCCTGCAGCAGATCAAGCTCGGCAAGCCGGCAGGCGTCACCTGGCACACCTACACCCAAAAAGGCGAGCGCATGCTCAAAAAAACCTGGTGGTACCACATGAGCACGACTGACACACAGCTTGTGCCGCAAACAGAAGAAGACATTGAGGAGATCCGTTGGGTCGATCGCGATGCCTGGCTGGCCTCCTCGCCCGTCGTGTATGGCAGCATCAAAGATATCCTGAGTACTGCTTCCTGACCCCCGAACCGCTCGCCCCTGCCCGATTGTCCGATCCATTCACCAACCCTGACACTTAATTATGCCGTCACGTCGTCAAGCACTCAAATCCCTTATGGTGGGCGCCGCCGCATTGTCCACCGCTCCCGCTGAAATGTTTGGTCAAATGCCCCTCAACGATAAAAAATGGAAAGGAAACATCCGGCATTCCGTTTGCCGCTGGTGCTTCGACGATGTTCCGCTGGAAGAATTCTGTGTTTTTTTAAAAAAACTGGGCATCGGCGCCATCGACCTGGTTGGCCCCAAAGACTGGAACACCCTCAAGAAACACGGCCTGTATTCTTCCATGTGCAACGGGGCCGAAATCGGCCTCACCAAAGGCTGGAATGACCCAAAATACCACGACCAGCTGGCACAAAACTACCTCGACATGATCCCGCAGGTGTCGAAAGCCGGCTATCGCAACCTGATCTGTTTCAGCGGAAACCGCAACGGAATGGACGACGAAACCGGCCTGCGCAATTGTGTGACCGGCCTCCAGAAAATCCTTCCGCTTGCCGAACGGTCCGGCGTGGTTATCTGTATGGAACTGTTCAATTCCAAGGTGGATCACAAGGATTACATGTGCGACAAAAGCGCCTGGGGAGTCGAATTGTGCAAACGCCTGGGGTCCGACAATTTCAAACTGCTCTACGACATCTACCACATGCAGATCAACGAGGGCGACGTCATCCGCACCATTCGCGATTTTCACCCCTATTTTGCCCACTACCACACCGCCGGCGTGCCGGGGCGCAACGAAATCGACGATACGCAGGAGCTGTTTTACCCCGCCATCATGCGCGCTATCGTCGAGACCGGCTTCCAGGGCTATGTGGCCCAGGAGTTCATACCCAAGGCTTCCGACCGGCTGGAATCCCTGCGCAAAGGGTTCGAAATCTGCGATGTCTGAACGTTTGATCTTTACCGTTACCAACGACCTGAGCTACGATCAGCGGATGCACCGGATTTGCACGACCCTGGCCGCAGAAGGATACGACGTCGTGCTCGTGGGTCGGCAATTGCCCGCTTCAGTTCCGCTTGAACAACGAAACTTCCGCCAGCACCGCCTGCGATGCCGGTTTGACAAGGGGTTTCTGTTTTATGCCGAGTACAATCTGGTCCTGTTTTTCTGGCTGCTTCGGCAGCCCTGCGACGCGATTTGCGCCATCGATCTCGACAGCCTGCCTGCCGGGGCAACGGCTTCCCTGTTGCGGGGCAAAAAAAGGGTGTTCGATGCCCACGAATATTTTACCGAGGTGCCCGAAGTCGTCGGGAGGCCGTTTGTCCGCACTTTTTGGGCCATTGTTGCCCGGATTTTTTTACCTTTTTACCGCCATGCCTACACGGTGGGGCCAGCCCTGGCGGCTATTTTTACTAAAAAATATGGCATTCCCTTCGCTGTCATCCGAAACGTGCCCTTGCCGGCAGAACGCCCTCCTGCCCTGCCCGAGCGCCGCTTTTTGCTCTACCAGGGCGCGCTGAATGCCGGGCGCGGCATCGAAACGGCGCTGGAGGCCATGCGCCATTTGCCCGAACTTGAACTTTGGCTGGCCGGCGAAGGCGATTTGTCGGCCGAATTGCGGGCGCTGGCTGTCCGCCTGGGCGTCGATACAAGGGTCAGGTTTCTCGGGTACGTTCAGCCGGCGGCGTTAAAAGCCATAACGGCACAGGCCTGGCTCGGACTTAATTTGCTCGAAAACAAAGGATTGTCTTACTATTATTCCCTCGCCAACAAGTTCTTCGACTATGTGCAGGCGGAAATACCCGTGGTCACCATGGACTTTCCGGAGTATCGCGCCTTGCAGGAACAGTTTCCTGTGGCGTTGTTGTTGTCGGGCCTCAACGCGGACGAACTCGCCCGGGTGATTCGGGATCTGCTGCGAGACCCCGCTCGATACGAGGCCTTGCAGCAGGCTTGCCGCGAGGCACGAACAGTGTGGAATTGGGACAGGGAGCGCATAACGCTCATCCGTTTATGGGCACAAGTATTTGACCGTCAGTCTATTAAGCCCCCCATGTAAACACGGTTCCGCTGTACGCAAGGCCGCCGCCAAAGCCGAAGAGCATGATTTTATCGCCCGGTTTTACGCGGCCGCTTCGAACGGCAGTACAAAGCGCGATCGGAATGGAAGCGGAAGAGGTGTTGCCGTAATCGACAATGCTTTCCAGGGTCTTTTCCATCGGAAATCCGGTTTCGTTGGAGATGGCGTCGAGGATGCGCAGGTTGGCGCTGTGCGGAACGAACCAGTCGATCTCCCCGAGGCTCAGACCATTGGCCCGGGCCAGTTCGGGCATTTGTGCAGCCACGGTCGTGACGGCCCATTTAAATACTTTTCGGCCGTTCTGGACGATTTTTCGGTTGGTTTTGATGGGCTGACCATCGATTTGATCGGCCAATCCTGAAATATACAGGTCGATTCCGCCGTCGCCGCTGGCGCCGGTTATGCAATGCCCGATGTTTCCTGTCGGGTCGGCTTCGATCAGGACTGCTCCGGCGCCGTCGCCGAACAACATACAGGACGTGCGGTCCTCATAATCGGTCATGCGGGTCAGGGTTTCGGCGCCCAGCACCAGGATTTTCCGGTGCGTACCGGCAGCAATCAATCCTTTGGCCAGGGTGATGCCATACACGAAGCCCGCGCAGGCAGCATAAATATCCAGCGCTCCGGCTTTTGCCAGCCCGAGTTTGTATTGCAGCACGCAAGCCATGCTCGGCATGGGCTGATCGGGGGAAACGGTCGCCACGAGGATCATATCGACATCGTCGAGCGTGCCGTCATAATGCGCGGCGAGGTCTTGCACCGCGCGGTAGCACAAATCGCTGGTATATTGGTCGGGCGCGGCAAAATGGCGGGTTTTAATACCCGTTCGGGAGACGATCCACTCGTCGGAGGTTTCTACAATTTTTTCAAAATACTGATTGTCGACAATGCGTTCCGGCACATACATCCCGATGGCGCGAAGACTTGCGTTTGGCATAAGTTGATGCCGGAACAGGCCCCGCCGGCGAGGGAAATTTCGAATGAAAGGCAAGAGTGCAGCGTCCTTGACACAGATCGTCATCACAGACAACTCCGAATCGCTGCTGTCGGAACAAAATTATGCAAAAAAAAGGGTTTGCAGTTTGATATTTTGAAACAAACACAAAAACGAGGATGTGCTAATAAAAAGCTCGGAAAACCCGACTAACAATCCGGCAAACAGACTGCCCGGGAAATAAAATTTCAAAATTGCAAACCGCGCTCAGGCATTGCCCGGGTCTTTTTCCCCGTGCATGATGTCATCCGACAGCTTTCGGTACAGTTCCTGCCAGTCGGGATGCAGGGCCAAAAGAGACAAATGACGGCGGATGGTCTCCGTGTCGCCCCGCACGGCTGGCCCCGTCTGCATACGGGCAGGCGAATCGCCCACGGCCTTTTGCAGGGTTTCCTCCATCAGCGGATGCAGCATTTCGAAGGGCAGGTCGTGTTCGTCGAGCAGTTTTTCGGCAATTGAAAAACAATGATTGGTAAAGTTGTTGGCGAACACTGCCGCCACGTGCAAAATAGCGCGCTGGGCATCATTGACCTGATAGACCAGGTTGCCGATGACCTTGGCCGCTTTTTTCAAAAACAAAAGATCCGACTGATCGGCCGCATCGACGCAAAACGGAATTTTACTCCACACTGGCGTCCGCTCTTTCGAGAAGGACTGCAAGGGATAAAATACGCCGTGCCGTTTGAAATAAGGGGCCAGCACCACACCGGGCGTAGCCCCGGAAGTATGGGTGGCCAGCGCCCCCGACAGTCTGTTGGACAAAGCCGTTGCCACCTCCTCGATGGCATCGTCGCGCACGGCGATCAGGAGCCAGTCGGCATCCTCCGGCACCATATCCCAGTCGTCCGAGTAGCTGGCGCCCAGGGCTTGCGCCAGTTCCCGGGCATGGCTCTCCGTCCGGCTCACGACATGCGCCACCGGCATACCCTTGCCTTTGAGCCGGCGGCCCAGGTGCCAGGCGATTCGCCCCGCACCGGCAATTACGATCTTCGGTGGAAAAGCATGCATGAGTCGTTTTGGCTTTCAACTTGTTAAAGGCGCCGCCCGAAATAATTGCCGCCTCAATACCCTCCCGCGCAATCGTCGCCGCGCGGGTCGGCAACGCCTTGCCACAGGCCGTCGGGCAAACGCATAATGGCTTCTACACGACCAATGGGGCCGCGGGTTTCGACATTGTGGCCCTTGGCGCGCAACTGATCGACGATATTTTCCGGGAAGGCATTTTCCTCCATCATGATCTTGTCGGGCAGCCACTGGTGGTGAAAACGGCCGGCGGCGACCGCTTCGGGCAGCGACAAGCCAAACACATACACATTGGTAACGATCTGGAAAACGGACGTCGGGATGGTTGTGCCGCCCGGCGTACCCACCACCATCGACACTTTGCCGTCGCGGGTAATGATGGTCGGCGTCATACTGCTGAGCGGGCGTTTGCCCGGCGAGATGGCGTTGGGTTTGCCGCCGATGGCGCCGTAAAGGTTGGCGGCGCCAGGTTTGGCGCTGAAATCGTCCATCTCGTTGTTGAGGATAAAGCCTGCGCCAGACACGACGACCCGGCTGCCGTAAGAATCGTTGAGCGTCGTAGTGACCGACACTGCGTTGCCCTGGGCATCGACAATGCTGTAATGGGTGGTTTCCTCGCTTTCCTTCACCTTACCCGTGCCAACGCGGTCGCTCGGGGTCACGCGTTCGGCCTGAAAGGTTTTGATCCGTTCCTGGGCATAGGCATCGCTCGTGAGTTGCGGCACTGGTATTTTATTAAAATCAGGATCGCCGAGGTAGATCGGCCGGTCGGCAAAGGCGCGGCGTTCGGCTTCGGCCATCAGGTGAATGGCTGCACTCGAATGGAACCCGTAACTTCCGAGCGGGTACTGGCCGGTCATTTTGAGCAACTGGGCCAGGATGATGCCCCCGCTGGAGGGTGGCGGCATGGTGATAAAATGCAGGCCTTGCCAGTCAAATTCCAGGGGCGCCCTCCAGGCGCTGTGGTAGTTGAGCAAATCTTCTTTGGTGATGAGGCCGCCACGTTTGCCCATTTCATATTCGATGAGGGCGGCTGTTGCACCTTCGTAAAACCCGGCGCGCCCGTCGCCCGCGATTCGGCGCAGGCTGGCCGCGAGGTCTTTTTGAATGAGCCAGTCGCCCGCCTCCCACTTGCTTTTTTTAACAAATGCGGGCATAATGCCGCTGTAACGCAAAAAATTGATGCGTTCGCTGTTCAGGTGTTCGGCTTCCTGTTGGCTGATCTGGTAGCCTTTTTCCGCCAGTTGGATGGCGGGGTCGAGCAAGCGCGCCCAGGGCAGTTTGCCATATTTCTGGTGAAATTCCCACATACCGTCCACCGTACCCGGTACGCCGCAGGCAAAAATGCCATAGCGGCTTTTGTTATCGATCACTTTCCCGGCGGTATCGAGGTACATTTTTTCGGTAGCGGCAGCTGGAGCTTTTTCGCGGTAATCAAGCGCGGCAACCTTGCCATTTTGGTCGCGATAGACCAGGAAGCCGCCACCGCCGATATTGCCGGCCTGAGGATAAACCACGGCCAGTGTAAATTGTACAGCAACGGCTGCATCGGCTGCATTGCCGCCCTGTTGTAAAATCATAATCCCCACTTTGGTAGCCAGGGGATGGGCCGTGACCACCATCGCGCTGTCGCCGGTGGCCACCTTCGTGCTGTCGTAGGGAAAGGGGATGAGGTTGGGCAACTGGCCGAACGAAATGCCCTGGAGGAATAAAACTGCCCAGAAAAGGCACAGGAGTTTGTATTTCATGAAACGTAAATTGTCAAATATCGCGACAAACGTAGGAGATTTGCCGCATTACTATGTCGTCGCTCAACAGAAACATCTGGTTGCCGTGGATTGCAGGCATCGCCGTCGCCCTGCTGGCGGCCTATCCGTTTTTTCACGACCTGGGTAAATTTCCTGTTTTTCAATGGGATGAAGCCCGCTATGCCAACAACAGTGTCGAAATTGTACAAAACGGCCACTGGCTGGATTTTCGCATGGACGGCGAAATTGACCGCTGGAATTTCAAGCCGCCCCTCGTTCTGTGGTTGCAGGCGGCGAGCATGAAGGTATTTGGTTGCACGGAATTTGGCGTACGGCTACCCTCGGCGTTGGCCGGTGTGGCCATCGCTTTGATGTTGTTCGGGTTTTGCAGCCAGGTATTGAAATCGCTGCAGGCCGGCATTGTTTCGGTCTTGTTTTTTCTCGCCTCTCCTGGGTTTATCGGGCCGCACATGGGTCGAACGGCCGACCTTGACGCTGTGCAGACATTTTTTGTGACGCTGTACAGCCTGTACTTTATCCGGTATTTGCTGGAAAACCGCCCGCCCAACCGCACATTCGCCTCCCTGGCGCTTATGGTGCTTGCCGCGTTTTTGTGCAAAGGCATGCCCGGGCTGCTGCTGTTGCCCTATCTGGCTATTATTGCCCTGTTGCCACACAACTACCGCAAGGTTTTGCCTTATAAATCGCTTTACCTGTACGGCGCAATGGCACTGCTGGCCTGTGCTGCATACTACGTGTTGCGCGAGTGGCAGACGCCCGGCTACTGGGCACTGGTGAAAAAATCGGAATTCAACCGTTTTTCCGGTGAGGGCCTCGCCTGGCACAAGCACGATGCCTGGTTTTACCTGCGCAATTTCACCGAACTCAAACGCTACCCGCTGATCTATTGGGTTCCGTTGACCCTCCCGGCGTTTTTTCTCCTCCGGCCGGGACAATTACGCCGGTTTTTCGGCTATTGCTGGCTGATTGCCGCGGGTTATCTGGCTTTTATCTCCTGGCCGCCGGTCAAACTGGAATGGTACGATGCGCCGCTATACCCCTTCTTCGCCCTGATTTTTGGTCTGGCAGTGTCGGAAAGCGCAGGTTGGGCGGCCCGAAAACTGGGATGGCGAACAGACTGGATCGCAGCCCTCGGCATTACGCTCCTGTTGTGCTGGCAGTCTTACGGGCTTGTCGCAGAAAAGATTGATTATCAGCCGGCTAAAATGGCCGATTTCGAACGGGAAGGTGTTTTTATCAACCAGATGCTGCGGGAGCATCCGGACTGGCTGGATTATGCTGTTTTGAAAAAGGTCAAACATCCAGAGCACCTTGATCAGGTCAAATTTTACCAAAAGTCGCTCCTGCAGCGCTTCGGCGTGCAAATCGCCGTTTACACCGACTTCAAGGAAGCAGCAGCCGGCCAAAGGGTGCTGGTATCACAACCGGAACAGGCCGATTCGCTGCTCCTCCGCTTTCCCGCAACGCAAACCCTTTATGCTACCGAATACGGCCGTTTGCTTCTGTTGAAATAACCCTGTCTGTCAACGGAGCAATTCGAGTACAAGCGGCTGGTTTTTACCAATCGAAAGGCTCGACAAATCGTCGATCATCGCTCCCGTCACTACGTTGCGGCCCTTTTTAAAACCTTTCATTATTTCCTCAAAACGAGCCGTTTTCAGGGTTTTATCCATTCCGGAGGTGTTCAGCGTCACCATCACCGTTTTGTTGTCGTCGTACCGGAAGTAGGTGTAGAGGTCGTCTTCCGGGACAAACTGCATGAGTTTGCCGGTCTGGAGGGCCGGGGTGGCATTGCGGTAATGGATAAGGGTGCGAACGTAGTTAAAGGCTTCATTTTCAGCGGGCGTGCGGCCCGCGGCGACGAATTTGTTGACCGGGTCGCCCGGCCAGCCGCCCGGGAAGTCCTTGCGAATATTGCCGTGCGAAGGGCGTTCGTTGCCGGTACCCAGTATTTCGGTGGCGTAATAGATTTGCGGAATACCGCGCGTAGTCAGCAAAAACGCGATGCCACTTTTGAATTTATTCAAATCCTCTCCCACCGTTGTGAAAAAGCGCGTCATGTCGTGGTTGTCGAGCATAATCACGTTGCGCTGCGGGTGTTCGTAAAAATAGTCCTTAGCCAGCGTGTAATACACCCTTGAAGAGCCTTCCGTCCAGCCCTGCGGCCGGGAGAGCGCTTCCTGAATGGCAAAACAGAGTTGAAAATCGACAACCGAGGGCAGGTTGGAATCGAAGCCGGTGCGGGTGGCAGGCTGGTTGTCGGCGAAATAGCCCTGTACGCTGACGCCGTATTCCCATATCTCGCCGAACATATTGAGGTTGGGGTATTCTTCTCTCAGTTCGCGGCACCAGCGGCTGCAAAACGCCTGATCGGAATAGGTGTAGGTATCGATGCGAAATTCGTCGATACCTGCATATTCCACCCACCAGATGGCCTGCTGGATGAGGTAGGTTGCCACGTGCGGGTTGCGCTGGTTGAGGTCGGGCATGGAAGTGTCGAACCAGCCGTCTGAAAAATGTTTTTTATCCCAGGCCGAAGCATAGGGGTCGATCAGGGTCGGGGCACGGTAGCTGGTGCGGGTGAATTCGGGCCATTGGTTTACCCAGTCTTTGGTGGGCAGGTCGTGCATCCAGTAGTGGTTGATGCCGATATGGTTCAGCACCACATCTCTGACTACCTTGATGTTGCGTTCGTGACAGGCGCGGACAAAATCGCGGAAAAGTTCATTGCTGCCGAAGCGGCGATCCACGCGATAATGATCCGTTACGGCGTAGCCGTGATAACTGCCCTGCCGTTGGTCGTTTTCCAGTTCGGGATTGAGCCAAACGGCCGACACGCCCAGGTCCTGCAAATAATCGAGGTGATTGATAACGCCCTGAATATCACCGCCGTGCCGCCCGGTGAGCGAATCGCGCGCCAAGCCTTCGAGCATGCCTGCCACATTGTCGTTGGAAGGGTCGCCATTGGAAAAACGGTCGGGCATGATGAGATAGATCACGTCGCGCGGGCTGACGCCCTGGGCTTTCATCCCCAAATCGCGCAAAAGGATCGGGTATTCATGGGTAAACGTTTGTTTGCCCCTGGAGAAAATGATGGGTACTTTTTGCGGAGGAGCGGAGGCGCCGATTTCAAGCGTGACGAAGAGATAGTTGGGGCTGTCGCCGCGTTCGGTTTTCAGCAGTTTTACGCCCTTGGTCGGCCCGAGCTTGACGTCGTAGCCGGCCAGATCCGGGTATTGCATAAGCAATTCCACCTGGTTGTGCTTCATGCTCGTCCACCAGTTGGCGGGTTCGACCCGCAATTCGGCCGTACTCACTGGTACGACGCGGGGCGCCTGGTATTGGTACGGGTTGCCAAAATAATTTTTGCAACTCACTCCCCACAAAGGGAGCAGACAAAGAACAAAAGCAACAAATGGACGAATCATAGTTATGGGAGGGTTGGCAGAGAGAGATGAGGGTTGACAGGGCAGAAAAAAGGGGGTCGTTGGCAGGCAATCAGCCTTTTTATTCAACCCTGTCAATCAATCACTTGTTTTTAAACAATCCGATCACGAAAAGCAGCACGAGCGCGCCGACAACCGATGTGAAGATCTGGTTCAACAGGCCGGTGCCCATGTGGATGTTAAGCCGTTCGAACAGCCATTGCCCGATAAAGGCGCCGAGAATACCGACGATCATGTTGCCCCAAAGGCCAAAGCCGAAGCCCTGGCGGATAATTCCGGCCAGCCATCCGGAGACGGCGCCGATCAGCAAAATCGCGAGAAGTTGTGAGAGTTCCATAAGGCAAATTTGTTTTGGTGAATCAATGTGAAGATCGTCAGGACGCAGGTTTTCGGGGCACGAGCAAGCCGCCCAGCCCGGCAAACAACACAAGACAAACCGTGGCAGTCCACATAAACCATTCGGGGTGCGGGATGGTCGCCAGATCGACAAAACTGTAAAAAAACAGCGCCATGCCGGTTACCAGGGCAGGGCGGTAATGCGTCTGTTGCGCCAGTTTATTGGTCAGCCAGCCACCGACGAAAGCGCCGAATGCGTAGCCGGCAATGACGTAATACAAAGTCGTGGCCGGCAGGCTTTCCACCCAGGCTTTCATCTGGAGGGCATCGTTGAAATCCATGTCGGCAGGCGGTTCGTAGCGGGAATAAATTTTGACGGCAACCGACACCACGCTTGCGACAACAATGCCTGCCACGACAGCCAATACGGCCCTCAGTTTGGGATTCATCTGAATATTCGACATTATGCAGCCGCTTTTTTGTTCAATTGTACGAGATCGTCTTTGTCATCTACAAAATTGACCGCCAATGCAGCCAGCAGGAAAAACACGCCAGCCATCAAAATGGCATAAATGGTATTGCTTCCGTAAACATATTTGACGATCGGGCGGTTGGCGATCCCTGATACCACTTGCGGGATAGTGATGAAAAAGTTGAAAATACCCATGTAAACCCCCATTTTATTGGCGGGCAAGGCGCCGCCGAGAATCGCGTAAGGCATGGCCAGAATGCTGGCCCATGCGATACCGACTCCTACCATGGAGAAGATCAAAAATTCGGGTGTTTTGGCAAAATAGATGGAAATCAGCCCCAGGCCGCCGATGACCAACGACATGGCGTGGGTGCGTTTGCGGCCCAGTCGCGCAGCAATTTTAGGCAATAACAAGGCATAACAGGCCGATACGGCATTGTACACCCCGAAAATAATGCCGGTCCAGTTGCCGGCATCGCTGTACGCCTGGGAGGTGGTATCGTCGATCGCGCAGCCATACACATTGTGCGCGATGGCCGGGTGCATAAACACCCACATGGAGAACAACCCGAACCAGGAGAAAAACTGAACCAGTCCGAGTTGTCGCATGGTTTTGGGCATGGCGGCAAAATCCTTGAATATCAGGCCGATGCCTCCTTTTTCATGTTTGTTTTCCTCGCCTGAAAACCTGGAATGTACCTCCGGCGGATATTCCCTGGTCGTGGTAACGGTCCAGAGGATAGCGCCCAGAAAAATGACGGCGCCGATGTAAAACGACCATTTGACATTTTCCGGCACCATGCCATGCAAGGCAATGTCGGCGACACCCGCCTTTTTGGCCAAAAACCAGGGCAGCCAGGAGCCGATCACTGCCCCGACGCCGATCAGTGCGGTCTGGACGGAGAATCCGAGCGTGCGTTGTTCGGTGGAGAGTTTGTCGGCAACCAGGGCACGGAAAGGTTCCATCGCGACGTTGAACGAGGCATCCATCAGCATGAGCATGCCGGCGCCCATGAGCACCGGCGGCAGGGCCGAAGACAGGATGCCTGCATTGGGCATCAGCATCATGCCAAAGCAGGCAGTAATCGCCCCTGCCAGGAAATAAGGCTTGCGGCGGCCCATTTTTACCCAGGTACGGTCGGAATAATAGCCGATGATGGGCTGCACGATCATGCCTACGATGGGAGCGACCAACCAGAAATTGGGGAGTTCCTCCACATGCGCGCCATAGCGTTGCAAGATGCCGCTGGCATTGGAATTCTGAAGGGCAAAACCGGCCTGAATGCCCAAAAATCCGAAACTCATGTTCCAGATATCGCGCACAGACAACAATGGTTTTTGCGCGTGAGCAGCAGAGGGGGAAAAAGAGGAGCCAGCCATGAAACGGTTAAAAGTTTAGTTGGTCAACATGCAGATCGGGCCGGAAAACACTTCCGGCGGCTGGCAGCAAAGATGTAAAAAAATGAAAACGCCCAACGCAAATGACAAAAAAAGAACCCGGCTTGCCTCGGGGAGGCAGGCCGGGTTCGGTATTTCCAGAGGGGCGGACGGTCAATAGTCGGTGTCGTCCGCAATATCCTCTTCTTCATCGTCGCGACGGCGCGTCACGATGATGTGATCGTCTTCATCAGAACCGCCGTCGGATATGTCATCGTCTTCCTCGCCCTGGCCATCGAATTCGGAATCGACCTCGACGTCTGCGAAATCTTCGCGCAGTACGCCATCGTCGTCGAAATCCTCGTCGTCTTTCACAAGGCGCTTGGCTTCGAGCACGGTCATGCGGATGAGATAATAGGTATCGTCCGTTTCAAAAGGCAATGCCGATACCTTTTTGCCTTCTTTATCGGTATAGAAAACAAGGTTATCGGCATACCCGTTCGGGTATTTCATCTTTACCAGGCGGATTGTTTCTTCCGGCAAGGCATCATAGTCTTTTACAACACGTTTTTTTGCCAATGGTAGGAGTTTTTGGTTATTGATAATCAGCGCGATAGTATAAAACCGCGGCGGTCGCGCCTGCTCCGTTAGCGGCAAATTTAAACGAATGGGTATTTAAACAACAAAAAAAATTTTTCGCTGAACACTCTCATTGTTTCCTGCGGATGCCCACGATTTCGACCCGTCTTTCGCGGGCGGCGTCGGGGCTATAAATTGAATTTCGCTCGTCGTTCAAACTGTCGCTAATGTCGCGCCGTGCCGTGGTTTCCCCAAAACTTTCTTCCGAGATTTTTAATTGCCCCGTTTGCAAAAAATCCTGCAAGACGCCGCCGTTCCAGGAAGTGAAGTGATTGCGCACGCTGCTCACCCTGCGCTTTCCCAGATGCAGGTTGTAATCGCTTTCCGCTCTCGGGCTGGTAAAACCCTTGATCACAATCTCGACACTGGCGCCCGATTGCAGTTCGTCCAACAAAATCTCACTCATTTGCCCCAGTCGATCATAGCCTCGCCGTACTTCGTCATCGAAAAAAGCATCGAGCTTTGCTTCGGCTGCTTCGCGCCGCGCGGCGGTCAGCCCCTCCGAGAACCGTTCGCGGTACTCGTCCTGACGGGCCAGGTAAGCCTGCGCCGTTTCTTCATAGGTTTTTCGCGTCGTCGTCCGGCGGGTGCGGCGGTCGGGTTCATCGTTGTCAAAAAAGAGCGGCAGCCCGACAAAATCATCGAGTTTGGGTGTTTCGGGTTCGTCGCGCTCCTGCAACTGGTTCATGGGGATCAGGCGGCGTTGTACGGGCACGCCAGGCTGCGGCGCCGGCGTTTTGGCCTGCATGGCAGTATCGATGGGCCTCGGATATGAAAAAGCAAAGATGTCGTTGCAACACGTCTGATTGGCCGGATCGAGAAAGATTGACCCGGGCCGGTTGCTGCTGAAAAACCCGTCGTAACCGTCGGGGCGAAGGAAAAAATAGAGGTCGTTGTAAGAGGAATTCAGGCCCGGGCCGGCATTGGAAGGCTCGGATAAACCGCTCGAGTCCTTGTGAGCGGAAAAAATATCGTATCCTCCGAAGCCGTTGCGGCCGTCGCTGCTGAACCACAGGGTTTGGGTTCGCCCGTCGAAAAAAGGTGTGATTTCGTTGGCGGCGCTGTTGACCGGCGGGCCGGCGTTGAGCGGCTGGGCAAAACCGGGCGGGTGCGTCATTTTTTTACCGCCTTCCGGCAGCGTGCACGGGCAAAACCAGATGGTATCGAGCGGCAGCGACCAGAGGTCCATGCCGCCCTGCCCGCCAGGCCGGTCGCTTGCAAACCAGAGCACGGGCCCCTGTGCGGCCGCATCGTACCCGACCGCCGGCTGGGTACTGGTATAGCCCGGCAGGTTGACCGGTTCGGGCAATCGCAAAGGTTTGACCCAGCGCCCTTTGCGGTCTTTCAATGTGAGCCAGAGTTCGCAGCGGATATCGCCTGCACTGGCATTTTTACAAATGGTAAAAAACATAAAATTGCCGTCGGGCGTAAAGGCTGTGTGCGCCACATGCGCCGAGTCGGTGACCGGAAACCCCCGCGCCGGTTCGCGCACACGGCTGCCCCTGATGGAGAGCAGTATCTTCGTGATTTTGGCCTTGTTTTTCGAGCGGTCGCCCCGTTTGTCGAAGCGATAGGAGGAGAAAAAAAGCGTATCGCCCACCGAGACCGGGGCAAAATCACTGTACGGGCTGTTGATTTTTTGGTCGAAGTGGATGATCTGGAGCCCGTCGCTGCGCGGGCGCTGAGACAGGGCCCAGCGGCAACTTTCGATCCATTCGTCGGCTCTTTGGAGGGAAGCGGGGTCGGTGTTTTTGCCGCCTGCGCTTTTAAATTTTTCGAGCCAGGCCACGGCGCCTTCGTAATCGCCCTGGTTGCGGCGCAATTCGCCCAGGCGAAAATTCAGCAGTGGATACCTCCCGGCGCCATTTTCAGAAGCCGCGACCGAATTGTAATATTTTTCTGCCTCGGCGAATGCGGAGTTCATACGGGCGGCTTCGGCATATTTCCACTGGAGCGAGGTTCTGTTTTTTTTCTTGGCCAGCGCAGCGCCGTAGTGTTGCATGGCGGCACTGTAATCTTTTTGCCGGAAAGCGCGATCGCCTGCGCGCTCGTAGGTACGGGCCGTTTGTCCGTGCAGGCCGGCGGGCAAAGCCGTGAGCAATAAAAAGGAGAAAACAGTCTGGAATAACAGGGCGGAAATGCACTGCCGTGCAGACAGGCAAGAGGTTATAGAAGGCAGCATAAACAGAAGATCGGTTATTACAGGATAATAGTCCGGTATTCGCTTCCGGCAACCAAACGCATGCGCCCTTGTACGGGCAGGTCGTTGAGTTGTTCTTCGAGTACCGGGCGAATAATGGAACGCAATTCATTCTGAAACATTTCGTCGTCGATGTCGTAGTCTTCCACATTGAGATGCAACACTACAAACCAGCCAGGTACGGGCGCCGAGCGCTCGTACACCCTGACCATTTCGAGTTCGGCCGTTTCGCCCAACGCTTCCCGCAGGAGCGGTTCGAGTTCCCAGCTGCGGTCTTCCTGGTAGCCTTGTTCCTGGGTGGGCGGGGTCATGACGGGTATTTTTTCAACCATCGACTGGAAAAACAGGTAAAAAGGCAACATCACAGTCACCAGGATTGCCAGGCCCGATGCGTATGCCCCCGCAACCCTGCCCCAGCGGACGGGTGCGAGCGGTTCGTCGGGCGCACGCATTACCACGCGGGTGCCGGCGATGTAGTCGCCGAGCCGGCGGCGGTCGGCATTGATCAAAGCAAGCAGTGCTTCAACCGGCCAGAAAATCAGGGTCAGGTTGCGCACCAGACAGCGGAACGGGCCGGCTGCCTCGAGCGTATCCCAGCGGATCACCTTGGCCTTCATGATCCGTTTACCTGGGCTTCTGTCGCCCAGGGCATCCTTGTTCAGGTAAAGCGAAAGAGCCAGCGCGTAAGGGATAAACAGCACCCACATGCCTTTGAAAAAATCGGAAGGCAAGGCGCCGACCTCCATATTTTCCACGGAATTAAATACCCAGTAAAACCAAAATGGCAACACCAGAACGACAATTACTGCCGAAAAGATGACGTGGTCGAGCAACATCATGGCCAGTCGGGTCCCGACATCCGGAATACGAACAGGCGGCGGAGGAGGAGTTTCCATATTTGAATAATTGACGAGGATTGATCTACATAATCTTAGAAGATCGGGCAACTTTTGGTGGCCCTGGGCGCCGGCGCCGGCAAGGAACGATAAACGGCCGAGAGTTCGAGGCCGCCGCGCCCGCGGGTTGCAACATCGAAACCGGAGATGTTCCAGTCGTAGCTGAGGCCGAAAGTCCAGCCCTCGCGTTCCAGCTGGAAACACGGAATCACGGCGTCGCCCAGCCGCATGGCCAGGCTGAACTGCACGGCTGTCGTGGCATCGAGCCATCTGCGCAGTCCGCCGCCTGCAATGATTTCGCGGTTTTCGCCCATCAACTGCCCCAGGGCAAAGCCTGTCAGGTCAAGTTGTTCGGTCATTTGCAGGTTTCCTCTTGCGGCAACGCTCAGGCGGACGGGCAGTCGTTGTTCGGCGTCTTCGGCAAAATTGATCCTCGGCCGGTTGAGGTGGGTGGCGCCTGCTCCGATGTCCGCCGAATGGCGGTATTCGCCGGAGCGATACTGCCAGCACAACCCGGCAGCGAAGCTGGGCGACAGGCCCGATGAGCGGTTCAGGGTTTCGCCGCTTGGGGCTGAAGGGTCGAAAACATCGCCGTTCCACTGGTTTTTAAACTTAAGACTGCCCAAATCGACGCTGCGTTGGGCCAGGCCGAGGCTAAAGCCGACCGACAAGGCCTGTTCTTCGCCCAGTGCATGCGCTGCCGAGGCGCTCAAGCCGAGCTGGTTCCAGGCCAGGCCGCCGTCGCCGGCATCATCGTGCTGAAGCAGGATGCCGGCCGCGATCAGGTGCCGGTCGTGCCGGGCAAATTTGTAATCGAAGGCGCCGGCAAACGAGCGGTAATTGACCGGCACACTCAGCCATTGCCCCCGGTAAATGGCGCCAGCGCGCCAGGTTCCCTCGAAAACGCCCGTGTGCGCAGGGTTGTAATGCAACGGATGCTGGGTAAATTGCGAATAGTGCAAATCCTGCGCAGCAGCCGGCGCCGCGGCTACATAACAGCAAAACAGGAATCCAAACAGACGTAAGTACAGCATATGTGGCAAAGGAAACAGGGATGCCCGAAGATAGCAACTATTTTTGCGCACTTGATCCATCCAAATTTTCACCACTACCCTACCGGCATGCTTTTCGAAATCTGCGCCGTCAACCTTCAATCTGCCCTCGCCGCCCAACGCGCCGGCGCTCACCGGCTCGAACTCTGCGCCGCGCTCGATGGCGGCGGCCTTACCCCCTCGCCGGGTACGATCCGGGCCGTAGTCGAACAGGTCGATCTGCCGGCCCATGTGCTCATCCGGCCCCGCGAAGGCAATTTTTGTTACGACAAACGCGAGCTGGCCATCATGCTCGACGACGTCCGCTTTTGCCGCGAAGCGGGGGTGGCAGGGGTCGTTGTTGGCGCGCTGAACAGCGATGGAGACCTCGACGTCGGCGCCCTCGAAGCCTTGCGCGACGCCGCTGGCCCCCTGCACCTCACCTGCCACAGGGCGTTCGATTACACCCGCAGCCCCTTTGAAGCCCTCGAAACCCTGATTGCCCTGGGGTTTGTGCGCGTGCTGAGTTCGGGCCAGGCTACCACCGCTTTCGAAGGCCGTTTTTTGCTGAAAGATCTGGTGGAAAAAGCCGGCGACCGAATCACCATCATGCCCGGCGCAGGCATTTCCCCAAAAAATATTCACGATATCGCAAGCGTCACCGGCGCCAGGGAATTTCACCTCACCGGTCGCAAAAAAACCGTTCAACCCAACCCCGGCGGCGATATTCCGGGACTGGAATGGTGGTACTGGGAAAGCAGCGAAGCCGTGATTCGGGCCACGATAGCCGCCGTTTGACCAGGAAACGGGAATCAGTTGGACGCCCCGAAAGCGTATTTGTTGCGGTACTGCAAGGGCGCCATTCCCGTCACTTTTTTGAACACCGAGCGAAAGGCTTTCAGGTCGGAATAACCGACCTCGTACATCACTTCGTTGACATTCAGGCGGCCGCTCTCCAGGTGCTTTTTAGCCGCTTCCATCTTGACCCGCTGGATGTATTCCACCGGCGTGTTGTGGGTGGCTTTTTTGAAACGCCGCTCGAAATTGCGCCGCCCGATCGCTACACGGGCAGCCAGCTCATCGACAGAAATACGGTCGGCCACGTGTGATTCAATGAAGTGCTGTGCCTGGCGGATGGGCTCGTCGTCGTGGTGCTTCTGGCCGTTGAAAATCATAAAGGCCGACTGACTGCCCCGGTCTATTTCAATGGCAAAATATTTCGCAGCCTGAATAGCCATGCTGCGGTCGGTGTATTTTTCAAGCAGGTAGAGCAACAAATTCCAGTACGAACTGGCGCCGCCGCTGGAGTAGATGTGTTGTTCTTCGGTGACAATTTTATCGTCGACCAGACAAACCTCGGGGAACATCTGACGAAACAATCCGGAATACGCCCAGTGCGTCGAGCATTTTTTGCCGTGAAGCAGGCCGGTGGCGGCCAGCAGAAACGCCCCGATGCACAGGCTCGCCAGTTCGGCGCCCTGTTCATACTGTCTGCGTATCCAGGGGATGAACGCCTCGTTGGCCGCGATGGCCTGCTGTACATCACCGAAAAGAGCGGGAATAATGATCAGATCGGTGCGTTGTATATCGTCGATCAGGGCATCGGCATGTACCGTAAACAAGCCCTGATCCAGCCCGACATCTCGACGCAAAGCCACCAGCTGCACATCGAAAAGCGGCAGCCTGCCAGCCTGGGTTAAAAACATATTGGCTGCCGAAAACAAATACCGCGGATCGCCGATACTGACCAGTACGGAAGACTCCGGCACGAGGATGGAAATATGTTTCATAAGTCAAAGGTAAAAACTTTTTTAAAACAAAAAATGTCGAATAAGCCCCTTGGAATTGCCGCAAACACCCCCTTACCGGCCGTAAATACCCCCCTACCTTTGTTGCCGGTTCCTGTTGAAAACAAAACAATAATTAAGCTATGCAAAAAATAACAACCTTTTTGTGGTTCGACAACAACGCCGAAGAAGCGGCCCGTTTTTATGTGTCTGTGTTTAAAAACGCGGAAATACGCCAGATCACGCGGTACGGCGACGGCGCGCCATTACCAAAAGGAACCCCGCTCACCATCAGTTTTTCCCTCGACGGACATGAATTCGTGGCCCTGAACGGCTGCCAGCAAATCAGTTTCAGCACAGCCGTTTCGTTTGTCGTCAATTGCGAAACACAAGACGAAATAGATTATTACTGGGAAAAACTGTCCGAAGGCGGCAAAGAAGAAGCCTGCGGCTGGCTGAAAGACCGTTTTGGCCTGTCGTGGCAAATCGTGCCCACCACCCTTGGCTCCTTGCTCAACAACCCCGATCCGCAAAAGGCGCAACGCGCCATGACGGCCATGCTGGGCATGAAAAAGATCGACATGAACGCACTCGCGTCCGCGTAAAAAACCTTGATAGTCAATTTTTTATACACATTAGCTACCTTGTCTCAATCTGCTATGGCAACAAAAATCTTCATCAATCTCCCGGTCAGCGACCTGCAAAAAAGCGTCGATTTCTTCACACAACTCGGGTTCGTTTTCAACCCGAATTTCACCGACGAAAATGCCACCTGCATGATCGTCAACGAAGCGGCATTTGTCATGCTGTTGGTCAAACCGTTTTTTCAAAGTTTTACCCACAAAACGCTGGTCGATGCACACCAAAGCACCGAAGTACTGACGGCACTTTCGCTCGAAAACCGCGCCGAAGTTGACACCTTCCTGGAAAAAGCCCTGGCCGCCGGCGCTACCGAAAACCGGCCTGCCGACGACCTCGGCTTCATGTACAGCCGCAGTTTCAGCGACCTCGACGGGCACATCTGGGAAATCCACTGGATGGACCCCAACTATCAGGGTGTCAATCCCTAAAACGGATCGGGGCAGGGAGATGGAACGGCCGGGCAATCAACGGCGGCAATTTACCCGCTGAAAGTCAGGCGGTTGCGCTCCCTGGCCTGTGATCAGATGGCCCAGACAAAATAGGTCGCAAAAAGCAGAAGGCTGTACAACAGGTACCAGCGCCAGTCGAGCCAGTCGCCCGAACGGACCCGCAAACGGGCTTCGAGGTACCACATCAACCCTATTTTTTCCACCCAAAACGCCAAAACGGCCGACCAGGCCACGCCAGCCAGCCCCCAGCAGCGGATCAGCAACAGACTCAGTGCGATCTTGACGGCAAACTCGGCTACACTCACCCACAAAATTGCTCTGGCCTCGCCCTTTGCCAGTACGATGGAATTGGGCAACAGCACCCTGCTGGCCGTGCGAAGCAGGTAAATGTTGAACAAAACCGCGCTGCCGGCAAATTCGGGATTGAACACCAGCGGAAAAAGGTCGTCGGACCACAGCAACAAAGCCACAGTGACCGGAAAAAGGAAGTGAAACATCCTGCGGCTTCTGGTTTTCATTTCAGCCAGCCCGTCTTCCGGATGCGCCACAAGGCGGGGGATCATGGCGGTGCCCAACGCCGTGGCAAGGGCTGTGGCCAGGGGCAACTCGCGCGATCCGTAGCGAAACAAGGCAAAAGTGGCGTCGTCGTGAAACCACCAACCCACCAGCCAGTTGTCGAACAAAGGCGTCAGGTTGGCCACCAGGGTGTTCAGAATCAACGGCCAGGAGAACTGCAGATAATGCCGTATCAAAGCCCGGTCGATGCGCCACTCGCCGTAACGCCACACCAGTCCGAGCGCCCAGGCCCATTTCAGCAGCGCCAGGGTGAGCAGGCTCCACAACCCGCCTTCCAGCCCCCAGCCGAGTTGCACCGGCACGAACAGGGCGGCAATGTGCAGGGAAAAAGTAGCGGCGCCCCACCAGACGATTTGCCCCGGTTTGTTGCGCAGCAGGTAATAATATTCCACCGGCAGGCTGGGCAAATTGAACAGCAAATAGGCGCAAAACAAGGGGAAATAGGCCACGTCGGGTCGGCCGGTCAGGGCGGGCAGCGCAATCGGTTTGCCCAGTACGAGTACCAGAAAAAGGAGCGCCGCGATGCCGCAAAACACCAGAAAGCTGTTGAAAACAAAGCGCTTGCGAGCGGACTCATCCAGCCTTGAATACACCGGCGTAAGCCCTTGCAACAGCCCGTTTACCCAAAAAAATGCTGCCACGGTGCCGAGGTACAACAGGGTTTCGTACACCCCGATTTCTGCAAGCGACAGGCGGCTTTTCGCCAGCAAAATGCTGGTCAGCACCACCGATCCTACCCGCATGACCTGAAAAATCTGCATCGCACGCGGCGTGCTGAACGGGGGAATTTTTTGCAAAATAGAGGCTCGCATGAACCGGCAAAGTTAGGCGTTCCACGCAGGCCGCCGGGTACAAAAATGAGCCCCGCCGGCTTTTTGTTTGTTGCAATTTAGTCGCAGGCTGACCGATCCGATAGCGATATTTGCAGCCGATACCCAAATCGTTACCAACACCCTCCAACTGATGACTGCACAAGGTATTTCCCAGACGTTGCGATCCTTCATCGCCGCAGACGAGCTTGAAAACGCACTCAACCTGATCGCAGGATCGGCCGACGATATGCCCGAGGGCGTAGAACCCTTAAGATGGAAATTCGTCGTAGATCAGGCCTCCACCCTTCGCGGGCAATTGAAAAACCTGCAAAAAATCAATCTCGGCGGCACAGCCGATATGCCGCAATTGAACATCGAACGAAACAAGGTCAGAGAAAGGCTGTTCGAACTGGTAAAAATTATTGAAGACCCCACTTTCGACACTGATACCATCAAAAAAGCCGAACTGCTGCGCAAAACCAAAAAAATCGGCGCCTGGGTGTTGGGGATCTACGGCGTGATCTTCCTCATCATTCTTTCGTTTGTGCTCTATTTCGGCCGAATGGTCTGGACCTCCATGTTCCCCACGCCCCTGTTGTTCGAGCCTGCGCCGGATTGTACCATGGTGCTGACCGGGCATACCACCCTTTACAAAGACCCCGCGATGGATTCTCCCCAGGTCGGCTCCGTTCAGCTTGATTTTGAAAAAAAGGAGGTGAAAGTCGTGCAGGTAGCAAAGATCAAGAGAATGGGCAACGAAGAATACTATTTTAAAATCACGGTGGACGGCAAAACAGGATGGGTGTACCCCAACATGTTCAGCGAAGCGTCAAGTCCTTGTTTTTCAAAATAATACATGCTCCCCGACCTTTTTCTGGCCCTGGCTTTTTGCCTGATCGCATTCATCTACGCATCGGTAGGGTTCGGCGGCGGTTCCAGTTATCTTGCCTTGCTCGCCGTCGCAGGATTGCCTTTTGCAGAAATACGGCTCAATGCCCTGCTGTGCAACATCATCGTGGTGAGCGGAGGGGCACTGGTGTACTGGCGGCATGGCCAGTTGAATCTCCGGAAAATATTGCCCCTCGTGGCGGCAAGCATGCCGGCTGCCTTTCTCGGCGCCTCGATGCGTTTGCACGAGGCGATATTTTTTAAAATATTGGGAATCAGCCTGTTGGTTGCCGGCCTCCTGCTTTGGGCGCAGCCACGCGACAACTCAGGTGAAGCAAACGATGCACCGGCACGCCCCTGGCTCGACGGCTTACTTGGCGCCAGCGTAGGTTGGCTCTCGGGCATGGTCGGTATCGGAGGCGGTATTTTTCTCTCGCCCCTGCTCCATTTTTTCCGCTGGGACGGCGCCAAAAAGATCGCGGCAACAGCAAGCGCATTCATTTTGGCCAATTCTATGGCAGGACTGGCCGGACAACTATCGCACTGGCCCGACACCACCCAATGGCAACGCACCCTCCTGCTATGCGGGGCCGTACTGCTGGGCGGCCAACTGGGATCGCGGATCAGCCAGCAGCGATTCAGCCTGCTGCTGATCCGTCGGCTCACAGGCCTTCTTGTCTTTTTTGCGGGTCTGGAGGTATTCTTCAAATAAGGGCGGCAGGGGCTCATGGATGCGCCGCTACCCATATTTCACCGTCTTCAAACACCTCTTTTTTCCAGATCGGAACCGTCTGTTTAAGGGTATCGATCACAAAGCGGCAGGCCGCGAAAGCAGCATCGCGATGCGCAGCCGAAACGGCAATCACGACCGCTATTTCGCCAGGCAACAAAACACCCGTTCTGTGGTGCAGGACCAGGGCGTGCACGGGCCATTGCGCCGCGGCCGATTCGGCAACCTTCTGCATTTCCCGCAAGGCCATGCCTTCATAGGCTTCAAATTCGAGGCGCAGCACCGCCCTGCCGCGGGTGGCATCGCGCACGGTGCCGATAAACACGTTGATGCCGCCGCTGTCGGGCTGCATGACCCGGCGCGTGCAGGCTTCAAAATCGAGCGGCGTATCTATCAGTTGAATATCAAACAGCATGGCATGAACTTCTTTCTTTAAACATCAGCCGCCGCTCACGGGAGGAATGAGGGCCACTTCGTCGCCGTCGGCCAATACGACGCCGGGGTCGGCATAAGTTTCGTTAACAGCCAGGAGCAAGGAGGAGAGTTGGCGCAGTGGCGGGTATTTTTCCTGTAAAATAGCCAATAATTCGTCGCTGCGGGTTGTATCGGGCAGATCGAGCGTAAATCGCCGTTGACCGCAAATGTCGCGGGTAATGCCAAATGCCAGTACCGTGATGGTCATAGTTCGAGCAGGTTAAAACCCAGTTTTTCCAGTTCCTCGGGAGTGTTCACATTGGTCAAAGCAGCCGCTCGCGGCGCGTCGAGCAAACGCGTATCGGTATTCAACAACACCTTGCGCGGGCAGGAGTACCCCTGTGCCAGAAACGACAGGAGTTGCGCATAGCTTTTGGGCTCCCAGATCGCAATCAAGGGCTCCGGCATGTCGTCGTGCGGACTCCGAAAGGCCGTCGCCGTCGCCCCAACAGCGCGATTGTCGGCCAGAAAACGCAGCGTTTCCGCGTCGAGCAGCGGCAAATCGCAAGCCACGACCAGCCAGGCTGCATCCGGTTGGCTGCGGAAGGCGGATAAAATCGCACCGTAAGGACCCAGATCGGCAAAGGTATCGGTCAATACCTGGACCGCGCTGTCGATCTGCTGTCCGGCGCGTGCCGACAGGTACACTTCTCCGCACAGCGGGCGAAGCAAATCTGCCAGGTATTCGCGCTGCGGTCGGCCATGCCAGCGTATTTCACCTTTGTCGCGGCCCATGCGCCGGCTTTGTCCGCCTGCCAGCACGAGTCCGTGCAGGGGCGGCCGGCGGCGGTTCATTTCCTGCTCGAAAAAACGGAGGATGCCCTGACGGTCGGCCAGGTCCAGTTGCGGTATATCGGGCAGCCCGGGCAGGTGTTCTTTCAAAAAATCAAAAACCGGAACGGCAGGGTCACTGCGCAGGATCAGCCGAACGTTCGTCAGTTGGTTCAGCCGTTTGCGCAGGGAATTCTCCTTTGCGGGGTCGAGAATCACGATCTGGGCCGCCGCTTCGTGGTGATTGCCGTTGAGGAGGACCAGGTCGCTATCGTTGAACAAGGTCCTGAAACGGTGCAGGGCCGGCATGCCCGACATTTGCAAACGCTGGCTGTTTATCTGGTCCGTCCATTCCATCCGGGCGCCTGCTGCCAGCATACCGGGCAGATCAAGCGTCTGATCGGCCGCCGCGTGGTCAGCATCGAGCCAGGCACAGGCGTACCGCCCGGAGAAGGCATGGATCACATCGGCAGCCAGCGATTGTATGATGCCACAGGGCGCTCCCAGGATAGCCCATTCGTTGCGGCCGTAGCGCCCGAGAGCGGGCCGGGCGAGTTTGGTGTGTTTGTCGGTTTGCATTTTTTGTGTCTGTGGTAGTGCGCAGGAGTGGCCACGGCAGGAGTGGCCCACGGCGGCAGTGGCCCACGGCTGAAGCCGTGGGTGGATAATCGTCGGTGATATTTTCCTGCCATATCGCAAATAAAGTTCAGTCCAGTCATCAAGTATATCATCCGCATCATAAACCATGCGCCAATGGCGCAACATCATGCTGTAAACCTCTTCTATCCTGTCTAAAAAACATGTCAAATCAATGAACAAGCCAGCTACCGATCACGCTGAAAATCGCGTTTACCGCCGGTTTTGGCCATTAGCCGGGTTTCCCGGATCACAATATCATGTGAAAGCGCCTTACACATATCGTAAACCGTCAAGGCCGCGACGCTGGCGCCAACCAGCGCTTCCATCTCCACGCCGGTACGAGCCGTGACGACAGCCGTACAGTCGATCACAAGTTGTTGATGGTCATCAAAATGCAATTCCAGATCACAATGGTCAAGCCCGATCGGGTGACAAAGCGGGATCAATTCCCCTGTTTTTTTGGCCGCCATAATGCCCGCCAATATGGCCGTTTGAAAAACAGAACCCTTGGGCGAATGTAGTTCGCCGCCGTTCAACATGGCGCTCAATACCGCTTCCGGCAATACCACTATGCTGCGGGCCTTCGCCGTTCGGCGCGTGGGCTGCTTTTCGCTGGTATCGACCATACGAACCTGGTGTCGGTCATCGAGATGAGAAAAAGACATGGGAAAAAACTGAATTGGGTCAGAAATAAGGCCAAACCGGGAAAACCTCTCCGGCGTAAAAATCACTCCTTTCGGCAGGCAGTTCGAGAAAAGCCTGCGTCTCGAGCAAATTGGAAAAATCGCCAGAGCCATGCCCTTCCAGCGGGACAGCCCGGAGGCGTGCCTCGTCGTCGTGGTACAGCTTAACCTGAACAAAATACTGTAAAGGCGCATCAAAATGCAGGTTTTTATCCAAAACAGCGCGTTGAACCGGCGTATCGGGCCAACCGAGCGATGCCTTTAGCCAGGGAACAAAGTAGCGATGCAGGCATAAAAAAGTGGACACAGGATTGCCGGGAAAAGCAAAAATCATCCCTTTTTCGCCAAAAGTACCCAGCCAGAACGGTTTCCCGGGGCGCTGACGCAACTTGTGAAACAAGCGGAAGGCGCCGCATTCTTCCAGCACTGCCGGTATCAGGTCAAATTTGCCCATCGACACCCCGCCGCTCAGCAGCAATACATCGAAACGATCGAGGCACCCGGCTACCACCTGGCGGGCGACACCGGCGTCTTCCGGTATATGCAGCAATTCCGCTTCGATGCCGAAACGCCGCAGCACCGCCTGGATGGCATAGCTGTTGGACCGCCGGATCTGGAATGGCGAAGCGGGCAGTTCGGGATCAATCAGTTCATCGCCCGAGGAGAGCACGACAACCCTGGGCAGTTTTTTGACCAGCAGGCGGGTTTGACCCACAGAGGCAGCCATGTTGATCTCCGCCGGGCCGATCAGCCGCCCGAGGGCTAGCACCCGTTCGCCCGCACGCTTGTCGCGCCCCCGGGGGTGAATATTTTTGCTACGAATGACATCCTTTTGAATAAAAGCCCTGTCCTGATCGATGATCAGGTGTTCGTAAGGCACGATGGTATCGGCCTGCGGCGGGCATGCCGCCCCCGTCATGATCTCAATGCAACAATCGGGCGGCAATTCAGCGGGCGGCGGGGCGCCGGCAGCCTGCACCGCCACAATGCGGAAAACCCGGCAGCCCGCTTCGTAGTCGGCGAAACGGATGGCAATACCATCCATAGCCACCCGGTCGTAAGGAGGCAAATCGCGGTCGGCCAGCACCTGTTGGGCCAGAATGCGCCCGGCCGCCCGGTCGAAAGGCAGCAGTTCCTCTCCGAAATCGCGGCGATGTTGCGCAATAATTCGATCGGCTTCTTCAACGGAAATCATCATGTCAGTACAACCGTTTTCACCCGCCGATGGTTGCCATAGACTCCTGTACAGGGTTGTCGCGGCGGGCTTTTTCGGCGTCCCAGCCGTTCTTATGGCGGTTTTGAAACGCGTGAAAAAGCCGATCCCGCAGTTGTTCGTCGTTCAGGCCCTGACGCATCAGATCGCGCAAGTTGAGCACGCCCTCGTCGTAAAGACAGGTTTTGAGCACTCCCTGGGGCGTCACCCTGATCCGGTTGCAGGCGCCGCAAAAAGTGCGCGACCACGCGGCAATGATGCCCAGGGCGCCGCGGTGGCCGGGCACGCGGTAATTTTCGGCAGTAGCCTGCGGCGACGCGGGCAGGGCTTCGAGTTCGGGCCAGCGTTCGCGCAGGGTATCGAGAATACGGTGGTGGTTCCAGTGCAGTACGCTGGTATGATCGCCGCCATTGAACGGCATTTCTTCGATAAAGCGCAGTTCGACGGGCAAATGGCGCGTCAGTTCGGCCATCGGGAGAATATCCTGCGTGTTGTGGCCATCCATGACGACCATGTTGATTTTCACCGAAAACCCGTTGTTGAGCAGGCGGTCGAGGGTATCGAGCACGCGGGGCAGTTCATCGCGGCGCGTTATTTGAAAAAAACGCTCGCGGTCGAGGGTGTCCAGGCTGAGGTTGACGGAGCGGATGCCCAGTTTTTTCAGGTCATCGACAAAGGGCGCGGTGGCCACGCCATTGGTGGTCAGGGCAATTTCTTCGAGTTCGGGCAAGAGCGACAGGGCCGATAGGAATTTCATCAGGTCTTTGCGCACGAAGGGTTCGCCGCCGGTGATACGCACTTTCCGGATGCCGAGCTGAACCAGCAGGCGGCACAGCCGGAGCATTTCCTCGTAGCGCAGCAAGGCCTCGCGGGAAAGCCAGTCGAGCCCGTGCTCGGGCATGCAGTAATGGCAGCGCAGGTTGCAGCGGTCGGTCACTGCAAGGCGCAGGTAGCTCAGCGGGCGGCCGTGGTTGTCGAACAGCATGGCGCGAAATTACGGATACCGACTTGAACGCATGGGCCGAAAAACACGAGGGCCCACCTTTCGGCGGGCCCTTTCCCATTCTATGTGAACGTATTACTACTCTGTCAAATTTGGGCGAGCAAGCGCGCTTTCAGTTCGCGAAACTCTTCTTCGGTCAACACCCCGGCATCGCGGAGTTCTGCCATTTTTTTGAGTTTGGATAACGTTTCGTCGGTGGCGTCGGGCTCGGGAGCCGGGGCGTCGTTTTTGAGTTCGGTCGCCACCTGTTTGCCCGTTTCGATTTCGTCTTCAAATTCGCGGCGGGCGCTTTTCAGGTCGAGATCGGCCAGGGTGCCGCCTTGCTGGAAATGGTTGGCCAGCACGCGGCCCAGCGCATAGGTGGAGGCGCCAGAGAGCACCGGCATGCTTAGTTCGCCGATGATGGTGCCTACGCCGGGGATGGCCTTCACCAGACTGGCGCCCAGGCGGGCCACGCTGCCGCCTACGACGGCGGAGATGATATTTTTACCGAGTGAATCCAGAAAACTCACATCGTATAGTTTGGCCAGCTGGCGCATCATGTTGAGTTGCACGGCGCTTACAGCCAGCAGGTCGGCGCCGGGGAAGGGCACCAGGGCTGCGCCCAGCGAAAAACCGACGTGGTTGCGGATGATTTCTGTGGCTTTTTGTTGTTTTTCTGCTTTATTCATGGTGTGGGCTTTGGACAAGTGTCGTTCCTGCTCGACCAGGTCGATCAGGGTGAGGAAATACGTGATGCGCTGAAAAGATATCGCGCGAACAAGTCTGGGTATGGTCATGGTTTGATTTTGCAGGGACAAACATGCCGGCCAGGAAGTATGCCGCGCCGGAATTAACGACCAATGGGGGCTGGGAAGGGATGAATGTGTGGGGAAAATCGGTGGGGGTGGTGAGGGATTAATTTGAGGGTACAGAGGTTGGTGGTTTGGGGGATATGGGTTATAATTGTATTTTGAAAATGATTGGTGTTAGGGGTATGTACCCTATGCTGAGGCGGATATCCGTCGAATTTTGAGAGGATAGCCGCCATTGATTGGGGTGGGAAGTACAATCGTTCGCCCCTGATGCGCTGTGGCAACCGTCGGAAAAGATCTTCAACCAAGAATTTTCGTTCGTCATGTGGCGCGTGCGACACTTTAAAGTGAAAGCGCGACGGGCGTAATGGATAAGAATTTTTTCACTCTGATATGCTGCGTAATACCCAAAAATTTAGCTATCAAGCATATTCCAGGCTGGATAGGAAAAGAAAACCACAAATTCTATTTGTGGTCAATTTCACTTGAAAAATCTAATAAATTTGACAATATTATCTTGCCTTCGAAAAATACGAGGACAACTCAAATTGAGTCATCTTTTGACCAAAAGTTTATGGATTTGCATTAAGACACAAAGCGAAAAAAGTTTGAACTGGACATTCTTGCCGAAACGCCAAGCCTATTGGCACAATCCATTGACGCGAAAGAAATATTCACTTTTCGAAACCCTCAGACAAGTGTGTCAGGCAAAAAAGTTCTGATCTGATTCTGAAAATAGATGTTCGAATATATACACCGTGTCTATTTTTCGTTGGAAATTGTAAATTCAGGTACGAAACTTGCATGATAATCTTATTAATTGGGCGTGGGCAGATTTATAAGAACTGTTTCGAAATAAAATTCTCTGTAAACGACGATGTTAATCAAATAGTTAAAGCCTAAAGGTCGCTTAGAATCCCCGCACTCTCCACGACACATATTGAATGGCATCATTTAAGATCTTTACAAGAACGCTGTTCTTGGGCAGCATGGCGACGATTTGCCAGAACGCTTCGGGTCGTGGAAAACCGTTTATCATCGAAAATTTGGAATAGCAAAAAAGGGGCTTTCTGAGCCAGGTAAGATATTTTAGGCCTTGTGAAAATTGCACCTCAAAATGTCGATATACAATGAAAGACGGTCTGCATTGACTTGGGACGGTGGGAAGTAGACTCTGACAACCGCCCGTTAACACGCCTGTGTGACAAATCCGCAGCCGGCGCTAAAAAAAGCCGGGGAACAAGCCTTAGGTCGTTCACGTGGCGGTTTTACTTGCAAAATCCACTTGGTTTGTGACCGCTTGGGTAATCCTTTTAGGTGATGTACTGACAGGTGGGCTAACGACATGACGCTCCCCAACTCTCAATAGCGCTGGAAAACGTCTCGATCCCCACTGCAAGCGGCTACCGTAGTCGTCCAAAGAAGCGGTTCCAAGCCGACAAAAGCTTTACACCGGAAAACCTGTTCTATCACTTCCGAAGTTGTGGTATAAAAGCACTGATTCCAGAGAAAACTGCCAAAAGGCCACAAAAGACGCCAAAAAGGCCCACATCATAGATTCAATGAACTGACTTATAAACAACGTAATGTGATCCCGAAAGCGCTTGATAAACCGCCTGAAAGAATGCCGTCGTTTTGCTACTCGTTTTGAGAAACTAGCTGAATCCTTTCTTGCCTTGCTGTCAACTTTGCGTTCGCTCGTATTTTGCTCAAGTATTTTTCAGACACACCCTAATCAATGCTCTTTCCCCAGAAGACGACGGAACTACCCATGAACTGAACGTGCTACTGAGATTGACTAATGCGAAGCAAACCGCAGCATACGTGATAAAAAAGCAAAGAGGTTGCGACTTCGCCCAACGACTTGATTTTCTGGACAAAACCTTCAAAACCCAGGATTTACATCCTGTTTCTTTGTTTTAGTGCCACTTCCTATTTTTCTACTGACTGTCGCAATCGAACAAGAAAAAGAAGAAAGCGCGGAAATAATAAATAGTAGTATTAAAAATCTATAAAAAAACTAATAGCAAAATTAATAGCAACCGACCTGTTCCGACAGAGAAGAATACAATAGTTACAAACATGGGTTGAGCCGCTCATCCCTGCAACTAAGGAGGCTTGCTTGTTGTGATTAACCCAGAAACGTCGCAAGAAATACTAAAATTTGATTTGTCCAAGTCGGTTTCATACTATTCAAAGTCAAAAAACCCAAACGAGATAATAATCCAAAAACTTCAAAAACCAAGACACCGAACGAGACATCGAAATGACCATGCTTTGTTCAGGTCGAAGTTGATTTCTAATATAATAGAAACTCGGAGAATCAGGATTTGTGCCGAGATTCGATGCACGATGGCAAGGCAGGAGATGCATTGAATTTATCCTTGACGATTGGAGGGCTAAATTAAGAGCAGAGGCTTTGCTTACAGGCACGATTCGTGCTTGCTTCAATGAAACTGGCAGAAAAAGATGGTCTTCAAGATGTTTTCAAACTGATAATACATATTTCCAAATGCCATAGAAGGCTTTGCAGGACATTGGGCCAAGGTAAAATCCGATTCGTCGTCAAGTCAGGAGATATAAATTTGATCGGGCTTTTAAAGCGCCAATGCTCGTCCGCCTTTTAAATTTTGATCATGAATCAAATAAAAGATGAATAGAAAACAAAGGAAATAAACTACGAGTCATTATCGAGGCAAAAATAGGAGAGGCGCATTGCAAAATATCTACGACTGAATTTCGCCCGATTTGCGAACCGTAATCTCACACCATCCGGATGCAAAGTTCACTATTTAAAAATCGGTCAAAGGAATTACAGCAGCGGCTGCCCCAGATACATCATTGGCGGCTGAAGCTGGAAATTACGCCGAACAACTCCGGTCTGGCGTACTTGGTCGGAAGTAAAAAATCTAATCATATTACTCGCTTGACCAAGACTGGATTGATCCACGCTTTTGAAAAGTAAAAACAGAAGTTAAAAATACCCGAAGGAAAAGAGCATCCTCCGGAAATTCTAAACCTTGAAATGTCTTGGATAAAATCCAGCATCACGTGGCGAAAATACACGACAGGCCCCACGCCCTAATGTCGCTTGACCATTTGCATTGCGCATGGCCCACGTGAAAAAAACCACGACACGTCGAATGCAAGTTGACTAGCGGTTCCATTTTTTCTCCATTCATCAGATAGCACCGCATGCCTCCCCCCAAAAAAGACGCCCCCTTTACCCTAAAAACCTTATTTTTGTACTCGCACCATGTTAATCGCTTTTCGACATGACAACTGTTTTGAAAATCAACATAGATGATCTCGACTCCGGGTTTGTTGAAAACCTGAAACGGGATTTTGCCCACGCGGCAGTCGAAATCAGGTTGCAGGAGCAAACCGAGGGCGCTTTGGCCTTCACGGAAGCGGATTTTTGGCGGGCAATTGCTCTGCTGGACTGGGAGAAGGAAGGTGATGATGAACGAGTAGCCGAACCGCTGATCAACTTCCTGGCGGAACAACCGATTTCGCATATCTATCGCTTTTCGGACATTTTATCCGAGAAGCTTTGGCAATTGGATACTTATGCCCACGCCAAAGTTTTTTTAGATGACCCGGAAGAAGAAGGCCTGCTGTCTGTCGATGATTTTTTGTACACCCGGTGCGCCGTGGTGGCAAACGGCCAACAGTACTATGAAAATGTCCTTGCCAACCCTCATCTTATGCCTCCCGACCTAGCTTTTGAACCCTTGCTTTATGTCGCGCTGAAAGCGTACAAGCAAAAAACGGGCAAAAATTTTACGCCGTATTATGCCTATAACTATGAGACCTACAGTAACAAACTGGGTTGGCAAAAGAAGTAGCCGTTAGTTATGCCAGAACACGGAAACTCAAATAAAAACAACAAACCTCATCATTTATATGAGATCAGAGACTCGGAAGATGATGATGTTTTCAAATATGGAATCAGCCATGATCCAATTGATGAAGATGGATACTCCAACAGGATGAGAACCCAGGTTGATTATCTAAACCTCGGAGTTAAATGGCTACGCTTTTTTGCTCGCGTACTTTTACTAGGCATTCCAGGCAGAAAAGAAGCGAAGCAAATTGAAAAGCAATACATCCTGAAATACAAAGAAGAGAACGGCCGTAACCCGAGGGGTAATAAAGATGATTGAATGGGGGCATTCCAAATTTGTCGCTCAGGTACAATTTGGAATACCCCCTACCCTTCTCCACATTCATACAAATTTTTTCCGGGGCTCCTCAAAACTCCACCACAATCCCCACACTCGGCAGCAGCGACCCCTCCGTATTTTCCAGCAGCAGGGGGATGGCATTGCCGCCGTCGGCGCGGAGCGGCTGGCCGTCGGTGGTGACGAAAGCCGTGCCGTCGGGCGTGCGCTGGAAGGTGTAGTTCGGCGGCGCAGGATTGACGGTGTTCAGCAGGTTCTGGATATCGATAAACACGTCGAGCGTGGCCCTTCGGAAGTTCCATTTTTTATCGAGGCGGATGTCCATCTGGCTGAAATTGCCCAGTCGCTCAGCGTTGAGCCGGCTGTTGTCGGGTACGCCGGTACCGAGGGTGGCGTAGTTGAGGCGGCTGGCTTCCAGATCGAGCGGAGTGTAGGGCACGCCGCCCTGGAAGCGGTATTTCAACCCCAGTTCCCAGTTGCCGCGAAACTTGTAGCCGGCCAGCAGCGAGAGCAGGTGGCGGTTGTCCCAGGCCGAAGCGACCAGTTGGCCGTCGGCATTGCTGAATCTGGACCAGAAAAGGGTGTAGGAACCCGTGAAATACAGGTTGTTTTTGAGTTTTTGCTGTGCGAACAGTTCCAGCCCGTAGGCTTCGCCGTTGCCGGTGGCCAGCACCCGCTCGTTGCCCAGGATGCCGAAGCCGCCGCCCTGGTTGGCCAGTGAAATACCGTTGAAAGCGCTCACGGGGTAGTCGGCGTAGCGCTTGTAAAAACCTTCGAGGGTGAAGCGCAGCACGGGGGTGGGCACGTATTCGAGGCCGGCCACGTAGTGGTCGCTGCGCAGGTAGGGCTGGTCGCGGTTGACGAGGCTGCCCGATTCGTCGCGGAAGCCGAGCACGGTGTACAGCGGCGTTTTGTAGTAGCGGCCCACCGAGGCATTGGCCTTCCAGTCGGGCGCAAAGGCGTAGCTGAGGCTGAGGCGCGGACTGATGGTTTGCAGGAGGTTGGCGCCGTCGTCGGTAAACGTATTGCCGTCGGCGCGGACGCCCGCCGAGATACCCAGCCGTTCGCCGAAAAAGGTGCGGTTGACCTGTCCGAACAAGCCGAATTTGAAAAAATCGATCGCCGTGCTGAAGCGGTTCACCACGGCCGGCTGTATCAGGTTGCCAGCGGTGTCGCGCACTTCCGCTCGCAGGCGGGTGAAGGCGTCGTTGTTGTATTTGACGTATTGCGCCATGGCGCCCACGCTGTATTTCCAGGCGCCGGCGTAGCGGTTGAGGTCGAAGCGCAGCTTGTTTTCGATCTCCTGACTCTGAATGCCGAGCACACGTTTCGATTCGTCGCGTTGCCGGCCGTCGGTATTGTCGGTAAACTGGTCGAGGCGGTTGTCGAGCATGTTGCGGCTCAGGGTAAGGTTCCAGAAACCGTTGTCGATCAGGCGTTTGAGCGCGAAGCCCTGGGTGTAGTTCCACTGATTGACGCCGGGCACCGAGCTCAGGATGTACAGGTTTTCCGGCGTGGTTTCTTTGGGCGCTTCGAAGTAAAACTCGTCGATGGCGCCCACGCCGAGCGCGGTCAGGGTGGTTTTGGCGTCGATCTTGTGCGTCAGCTTGTATTGAAAATCCCAGTAATCGGGGCGGATGGGCAGGCCGATGGCTTCGAACAACAGTTGCAGGTAGGAGCGGCGGGCCGAGGCGAGGAAGGTGGTTTTGCCGTTCTTTTTGCCAAGCGGACCATCGAGCGTGAAAGCCGTTTCGGAGGCGCCGACGCGGACGTTGCCCTGCAAGCGCTCGGGGTTGCCGTCGCGCTGACGAAACTGCAGCACCGACGACAGCGTATTGTCGTAGCGGGCGTTGAAGGCGCTGCTGGCCAGGGTGGCGTCTTCGATAAACGACACGTTGAGCATGCCGGTCGGGCCGCCGGCCGCGCCCTGGGTCGTGAAGTGGTTGATGACCGGGATTTCCACTCCGTCGAGGTAAAAGACGTTTTCGCTGGGTCCACCGCCCCGGATGATGAGGTCGTTGCGGAAGCCGGCGCCCGTGCCGGCTACGCCGCCCACGCCGGGCAGCGCCTGCACGACCCGGCTGATATCGAAATTGCCGCCAGGATTGCTTTTGATCTCTTCCACCGAGAGGTTTTGTATCGACAAGGGAGTTTCCACCGTGGCAATGCGCACCGAGCGGTTTTCGGCCACCACTACCTCGCCGAGGGTTTTGCTGTCGGGTTCCAGTTCAAAATTCAGCTGGTTGGCGTTGCCGGTGGTGATCACCACGTTGTACCTGGTTTGGGGAGCATAGCCCAGGTAGCTCGCTTCGATGTTGTACGAGCCCGGCCGAATGCCCGCAATGCGAAAGTTGCCTTCCATGTCCGTCTGTCCGCCCAGATTGGCGTCGTCGATCCGGATGGTGACGCCGATAAGGGCTTCCTGGGTGAGTTTGTCTTTCACCGAACCGGTAAGTGTGCCGGTGTTTTGTGCGCCTGCCTGCAACAGGCAAATCGAGAAAAAAGCGAAAAAGGAGATAAAATGCTTCATTTCTGTCGGATAACAAGATGGATTTACAAATTCGGTCAGACCTTCGCCTGCCCGGCGCTCCGCAACGTTTCGGAGAATGCTGAAAACATCCTTACTCTTTTTTTGTTTGTATTATATCGTTTTATTTTTGCTAAAAAATAATTTTATCATACCAAAATGCATCTTGACTTTATCCGTAAACTACTGGACCTGGTGCAGGACTACGAAGCGGGCGGCGGGAAGACCGATGCTTTTGACCGGGAAGATTTTATCAGCTGGCTGATGACCAGTCGCTCCCGCCTCGCCCCGAAGGAGGCAGCACCGCCGACCGCCCCCCCGCTCAACGGCCTGATCGCCATGTACCTGAGTTTTATGGCGCGGTACGCCCGGTTTTACAGCCGGCGGGTTTTTCGCGACACGGATATTTATTCGGAGGACGACTGGGGTGTGCTTGTCAGTTTGTATCCGCACACCCGGCTGAAAAAAACGGATGTGATTCGTCAGTGCATCATGGAAAAATCGTCGGGCAACGAGGTGCTGAAACGGATGCTGAAACAAGGTCTGCTGCTCGAACACGAGCATCCCGACGACAAACGCGCCAAACTGATCGGGCTCACCGACGCGGGCCGGGCGGCCTTCGAGTCGGTGCAATACGGCATCGCCAGACTGTCCGACACCGTGGTGGCCGACCTGACGGTTATGGAAAAAACGACGCTACTCAATATCCTGAACAAATTGCACCGCTACCACAAGCCTGTTTTTGAAACGGCAGACGAGGAGGAGTTGGGTAGATTGCTGGGGAAAATTTGATTGAAGGTTTAAAATAGATGTGAGGTTTTAGACAATCAGGTTTTTGATAAAGTATTGACTTTAAGTCAATTCGAAGAATTAGACTATTGAAAGGCAATTCTATGCTCCAATCTCCAATCAACAAACCGTTCTCTACCCTTCTACCGCGCCCACCAGCCGCACCGTCGTCGGCGTAGCGTTGCCTTGCGGGTTATTTTCTTCCGAAACAGCGTAAGCGACAGCGCCCTGCACGCAAGGGAAGCGTTGCCAGTCGGCGCCCGAATCGCGGTTGATCATGCCCATGCTCTTCGGCTGTCCGTCAACGATAGCCCAGAACTGGAAATACGTAGCGCCACGCGGCGCCGGGAGCGTTGTCAGGTCGATCGCCACTTCGCAGGTGCCCGTATTGAGATAAGCCAGGGCGGTATTTACGCTGTCTTTCAGGGTGATCTGGCGGGTATCGGGGTTGCGCAAAAAGGCGACCTGCTGCTGCAGAGCCCGGGCCGATTCTTCCCGCGCGGCACAATCGGCGGCTTGTTGTTGCAATAGGGTGGTTTGTTGCGTCAGGTCCTGGTTACGTATCATCAGCCAGGTGACCGCGGCCAGCAAGCCCAGACTGGCCGCGGCCAGCGCAGGCATCCAGTAGCGCCGCAAGCCATTCCGGCGGCCTGCACGGGGCGATTCCCGCTCGACCAGCTCCTGAATCCGGCCCTTCATCCAGGCTGGCGGCGCGACGGCTTGTGCCTGCGCATATTGCTCCAGCGCCGTTTCGACCGCGACGATCTCGGCCCTGACTTCCGGGTATTGCGCGGCCATGCGCTCCACGGTGGCGCGTTCGTCGGCGCTGCATTGCCCGAGCACGTATGCTTCGATCAAACCCGATGCTAAAAATGACTTGAGGTCCATGTTTGAAGGTATCGAATAACCGTGCAAGCACGGTTTCATCAGCAAAATAATTGAAAAAACAGGTTTTCAGGCTTGATGTCCGAAAAAAGCAGCCAGCGCCACGACGGCCAGGTGTTGATCGCCGAAAATCTGGCGCAGCTCCCCGATCGCGTAGCGAAGCCGTGTTTTTATCGTTCCAAGCGGTACGCCGGTCGCTTCTGCCGCTTCTTCCTGGGTGTAGCCCTGAAAGTAGATCAGATCGATCAGCACCCGGTATTTTTCTTCCAGGCGTTCCACGATTTCCCTGACCCCCAGATGATCAGGGTTCATGGCATCGTTGCCGGGAGTATGTACGAGCGAATCGAGGGAGTCGGTTTTCCGATAATGTTGAAAGTGCGCCGTCCGGGTGGCATCGATGGCCGTGTTACGCGCAATATTGACCAGCCAGGTGAACAGGCGCCCTTTGGCGGCGTCGTAATTCGCGACGTTGCGCCACGCTTTGAGGAAGGTATCCTGCAACACCTGTTCGGCCAGCTCTCGGGATTGCACGATGCGCAGCACGACGCCAAACAGCGCGCCCCCGTAAGCATCGTACAACTCATTCAAAGCCGAGCGGTCGTCTTGCTGCAATCTTAGGATCAATTGGTCTTGCATTCGGATCAATAATTCAGGACGAGGTGAAATGTATTTGCCCGGCAAAGTTGGAGGCATTTGTGCACAACACGACACCGCATCGTCCGGTTGCGAAACATTTGAACAAAAACTGAGCAGGTTTTGAGCTGGCGGGCGACGGCCGATTCTTCATGACGGCCCGCACAGCACTATTTTTTCCGCTTTGAAAACCGCCTGCCCCGGCTGCTCGTATATTTGATCGAACCGTCTTTCAATTATTTTTTCCAATGAAACAGTCTTTTTACCTGCCCTTTGTTTTGCTCTTCGCCCCCTTTGTTTTGCTGGCCCACGGCGGCACGATCAAGGGCCTGGTGGTCGATGCCCAAACCAATACAGAATTGCCCGGCGCCACGGTTCGGATCGACAATCCGCCGCTGGCTACCGCCACCAACGAGCTCGGCATCTTTTCTTTTCATGACCTGCCGGGCGGCAGCTACACGCTCAGCATCACGCTGGTGGGTTACGAGGCGCAAACCCGTACCGTTCAGATCACCGACCATGAAACCACCGACATCAAATTCGAATTGCTGCCCGGCGGGCTTTCGCTGGCCGACGTGGAAATCGCGGCCCCCAAATCGCGGCCACTGACCAGCCTGGGGCAGGTGGACATCCGTACGCGCCCTCTGCAGTCGGCGCAGGATGTGCTGCGCTTTGTTCCCGGCCTGTTTATCGGGCAGCACGCCGGCGGCGGCAAAGCGGAACAAATCTTTCTGCGCGGTTTCGACATCGACCACGGTACCGATATCGCCCTTTTCGCCGACGGCATTCCGGTCAACATGGTCTCCCACGCCCACGGCCAGGGCTATGCCGACCTGCATTTCGTCATCCCGGAATTAATCGAACGCGTTGATTTTCAAAAGGGTCCGTATTACGCCAATGTAGGCAACCTGTGCACGGCCGGTTATGTAAAATTCGAAACACCGGATGCCCTGCGACAAAACTTGCTGAAAATCGAGGCCGGCCAGTACGAACATTTCCGCACCGTGGCCGCCGTGGACCTGCTCGGCGAACGCGCGGCAGCACGCGGCACGAGCGCCTATATCGCAGGGGAAAGTTTGTTCAACAACGGTTATTTCGAAGCGCCGCAAAATTTCAAACGGCTCAACCTCTTTGCCAAATACCGGCAAGCTTTCGACGACGGCAAGGTGCTCACCCTGTCGGTGTCGCGGTTCAGCAGCAGTTGGCTGGCCTCCGGCCAGATACCCGAACGAGCGATAAAAAGCGGCCAGATCGGTTTTTTCGGCGCCATCGACCCCACCGAGGGCGGCCGTACGGGGCGCATCAATTTCAACCTGGAACACCTCAGTCCGCTCGGCGCCAAAACGGTGGTCAAAAACCAGTTTTACCTGTCGCAATACGACTTCGAGCTCTACTCCAACTTCACTTTTTTCCTCAACGACCCCGTCAACGGCGACCAGATTCGCCAGCGTGAAAAACGCATCCTGTCGGGTTACAACGGCTACATTGCCCACGAAACTACCCTCGCCGGTCGCAGCTTGCACCTGGAAAGCGGTCTGCAATTGCGCTACGACGACATTCGGGGCGACGAGCTGAGCCGTACGCGCAATCGGCTGATTACCCTGCAATCGCTGGCGCTCGGCGACGTGCAGGAGATCAATCTCGGCCTTTATGCCGACGCCTCCTGGCAACTCACTCCGCGCATGAGCGTCGATCTGGGCACACGATTCGACCAGTTCCATTTTTCCTGTTTTGACCAACTCGATACAGGGTCGCACGCCTTTACCCAAAAAGGCAAAAATATTGTCAGTCCTAAACTCAACCTGAAATACGCATTTTCTGAAAAAATAAGCGCCTATCTGCAAGCCGGCAGCGGCTTCCACTCCAACGACGCGCGGGTGATTCTGCTGGCTAAAAGCGAAAACATCCTGCCCCGTGCCCTGGGCGCCGATGCGGGCATCTTGTTCAAACCCTGGCCGGAATTGCTGTTGACTGCCGGCGCCTGGTGGCTGCGACTGGAACAGGAATTTGTGTACGTAGGCGACGAAGGCGTGGTGGAGCCCGGCGGCCGCACCCTGCGCCAGGGCATCGACGTCAGTGTCAGGTGGCAAGCCGCGCCCTGGCTTTTCTTCGATGCCGACTACAATTTTACCCGTCCCAGGGCGATCGACGAACCCGAAGGAGCAAACTACATCCCCCTGGCGCCCCTGCAAAGCAGCGCAGGCGGGGTGGTGCTGCGCGACGCCGGCGGCTTCGGTGGCAGTTTGCGTTACCGTTACCTGGCCGACCGCCCCGCCAACGAAGACAACAGCCTGCGGGCCGAGGGCTATTTTGTGCTCGACGCCCAGTTGTCGTACGCGCCGCGCTGGCGCAATGGCAAAAAGCCGCTGGAGGTAGTGTTCAGCGCGCAAAACCTGACGGACGTTCGGTGGAAAGAAACCCAGTTCGAAACCACCAGCCGCCTGCCCGGAGAGCCTGCCGAAGGAGTCACAGAGATTCATTTCACGCCGGGCACGCCGTTTTTGATCAAAGGAGGAATAAATTTTACTTTTTGAAAACCGTATTGCCCCGCTGACTCGTATATCCTTCAAACAACAAAAAACAAGCTACAACGCCCGCTAAACGCCTTATGGAAAGGCTGAGCGGTCGGCCTGGATCCTTACATTTTTTTATCGATCAACCCTGAAAACTTGTCACGGGAGCGTGTTGCGCCGGTACCCGCAGCTCCGCTCTTTGCCCCAGCCCCAACCCCGATTGCCGAACCTTTTCTTCCGTCCATCAACAAACAAAATCAGTTATGAATTCTTCCGTCCGCAAGTTTTTATATGCCGCGCTGGTCGTTTTCTGTTCGGGATTTGCCGCATTTATTTTCTGGAACGGCAAAAGCAAACCCGAATGGCCGGCACTGAAACCCCGCCAGGGCACGCTCGCCCAGGCGCGTGAATGGCCCGCCACCCAGGCGCGGGTTGCCGAACTCGAAAAAAACCTGGAAGCCCGACCCAACGACAGCAAGACCCAACTCAAACTGGCCCGGGAATTTATGCAGGAAGGGCGCGTCACTGGCGATTTCGGCTACTACAACGCTGCCGCTTTGTCGCTGATCGACAATGTATTGCGCACCGATTCCAGGCACTTCGACGCCATTTGCCTGAAAGCTCTCGTACTGCTCTCGCAGCACCGCTTTGCCGAGGCCCGCGTGCTGGCAGAAACCGCCCGGGAACAAAATCCGTACAACGCCTTTGTGTACGGCCTGCTCATCGACGCCTGCGTCGAACTGGGCGACTACGCCAAAGCCGTGGAAATGGCCGATAAAATGGTGCAGATCAGGCCCGACATCCGCTCGTACTCACGGGTATCCTACCTGCGCGAAATTCACGGGCAAAGTCCGGAAGCCCTGGAAGCCATTCGTATGGCCGTCGCAGCCGGTTATCCGGGCAATGAAGACACCGAATGGGCGCGCATGGTGCTGGCTCATCTGTATGAAGACAGCAACCAGCCCGAAAAGGCGGAGGAGGAATATCGCCGCGCCTTGCAGGAACGCCCGGACTATCCTTTCGCCCTGGCAGGCCTGGGGCGTATCGCCCGGTTCAGGGGCGACTATGCCTCGGCCGTTCGTTATGTCGAACAAGCGCGCGATGTGATGTCCGACATCGGTTTCATGGAGGAATTGACCGACCTCTACCGGCTGAACGGCCAGGGCGACAAAGCCGAACAGTGCGCCCGCATCACGATCGAAGCCCTGGAAAACGACAATACCAGGGTCAGGAACAGCCCTGAATCGGGGCACTACTCGGATCGCGAATTGGCCTTGATGTATCTGAAAATCAATGACTTCGACAAAGCCGAAAGGTATGCGCGAACCGAATACGAACGCCGGCCGCATAACATCGATGCCTGCGAAACGCTGGGTTGGGCACTGTACCAAAAAGGCGAGTTCGCTGCCGCGTTGCCGCTCATGGAAAGCGCTCTCCGGACCGGTTCAAAAGTGCCGGAACGACTGGTACGGGCGGGTCTGGTATTTCAGGCCAACGGACGCACCAAAGAGGGACAGGAGCTGATGCGACAGGGGCTTGCCCTCAAACCCTATCTCGACGAAACGCTTCGCAACGAAGCAATGCCCTTCATCGCCCGGTAAAGCAGCCTGCCATGAAACGATTGCTTCTCCCGCTCCTTTGCCTGCCCCTGGCAGCCGGAGCCCATACCGTCGATTACCAACTGGCGCAGATGCCCCAAAGCGATGTATTCAGGCAATACCTGCAACTGGGATTTACGCACATTCTGCCCCTGGGGTTAGACCATATCCTGTTCGTCCTGGGTATTTTTTTCCTGGGCAACAGGATGCGCACCGTGCTGTGGCAGGCAACTGCTTTCACCATAGCGCATTCTATCACCCTGGGCCTGGCGATGTACGGTTTTATCCGGCCTTTGCCGGCAGTCGTCGAGCCGATTATCGCGTTGTCGATCTTTTTCGTGGCGGTAGAAAACCTGCTGGCCCGCGAACTCAAACCCGGCCGACTGGCGCTGGTTTTTCTTTTCGGACTGGTGCACGGAATGGGATTTGCCGGGGTGCTCACCGAACTCGGGTTGCCGCCTTCCCGCTACGCGCTGGCTTTGTTCAGTTTCAACATCGGGGTGGAAATGGGCCAGATCGCGGTTATTCTCGGCGCATACTGGCTGGTGGGCAAATGGTTTGCCGATCGCCCCTGGTACCGCGCAAGGGTGGTCAACCCGATCAGTTTTGTCATGGCGCTAATTGCTTTTTACTGGACGTTCGAACGAACTTTTTTTTAAAAAAACACGGCCCGAAGGCCGTATTTGCCACACTCGAATTCTTCATTTAAATCATTCAAAACCAATGATTTTTACTCATCTCATTTGCTCTTTGCGGCGAATGGGCCTGGCAGCGCTCGCCCTGAGCGCAGCGCTCGGCCTGCAAGCGTCGAGCCACCGGGAGGCTCCGCTGATCGCCAACGACCCGCTGGCAGACAATACCGACGTGTATGCCTTCCGCAGTCCCGACAACCCCAATACCATCACGATCATTGCGTGTTACATCCCGACCGAATTGCCGCACGGCGGCCCGAATTTTCACACCTTCGGTGAAAACATCCGTTATGAGGTGCACATCGACAACAACGCGGCTAATGCGGGCGACGAAGTGACCTACCGGTTCACGTTTACACGCGTCAATCAGGACCCGGGCACCTTTTTCCGCATCCGGCTGGGGCAGGAAAACTGGAAAACCAGCTACCGTTGCGAACGCAGCACCGACGGCGGCCAAACCTGGACAACGATCGTCAGCAACGGCATTGTGCCGCCGCCCAATATCGGCGCCCGCTCCATCGAAAGCGGCGTCGGGCTTGGCGCCGCTTCGTACGAGGAACTGATGAACGAAGCCATCGCCACGGCCGGCACTGGCGAAAAAGTATTCTGCGGCCCCGTCGATGATCCTTTTTACGTGGACCTCGGCGGCGTGTTCGACCTCGGCAACCTGCCGCGCCAGAACGGCGCCTCCCTCGACGGCCTTGGCCAAAACAACTGCCATGCCATTGCCCTCCAGATCCCGATCAGCACCCTGCTCAAAGCCGGCGCGCCGGCTACCCCGACGAGCATCCTGGATCCAGATTATGTGATCGGCGTGTGGGCAAGTGCAAGCCGCCGCGCCACCCGCACGCTCAACGCCGGCGCCTATACCGACAGCGGCAACTGGGTACAAGTGAGCCGGCTGGGCATGCCGCTTACCAATGAAGCCGTCATTCCGATCGGGTACAAGGACTACTGGAATTCGATCACTCCCTACGACGAAATCGCCGACCAGACACTCGACCCCTTCTTTTACAATCCTGAACTCGGGTTGTACATGGACGACGATCTGTTTGGCGGCGCCGTGCCGGCCTTTTCGGCCTTGCGCATTCAACGCAAATCGCTGGGCGCCTTCGATTTCGGCAATGGCCACGATGGCTTGTACGGCCTGAAAGGCACTCCCGCAGTTGCCGGCACGGCGCTCGACGACAATGTTTTCGGCGCCTTGCTGTTGCCGGGTCCGGGTATGCCGCGTTCCGTGGACCTGTGGCCGATTTTCCATACCGGCGTGCCCAATGTGCGGCCGTATCAACTGGCTACGGGTAAAAACGGCAACCCGCTCGCAGCAGGCAAACCGTTCATTAACAACTTCCTGCCCAATGGCGGCGATATGCTGCGCCTCAACATGGCTACGCCTGTTACCCCGCGCAACGACCCCAATTTTTCGCCTGAAGGCATCATTGCCGCCGCCGTTATTGGCCTGACGCAAGCCCCATACAACACCAGTGCGGGTCTTGAATTCATCCCGAATATGGACGGGTTTCCGAACGGCCGCCGTCTCGAAGACGACGTGACCCGCATCGAACTCCAGGCCGTCTCCGGCGCAGCGCTGGCCGCTATCGGCCTGTGGTACGACGACTACACGCCCGGCCAGTCGGCCAGCCCGGTCACGCCCGACCTCATCGACGTGCTGAGTTACCAGACCGGCGTCGAGGCCAACGACAAACCTTTCCAGGCTTCATTCCCCTATCTCGCCGCACCCTGGCGCGGCACCGAAACCAACTGATTCAATATCACTCCTCACCATTTTAGCATTCATCAGCAATGAAATCATTGATAAAAAATACCCTGCTGGCTTATGCAGTGCTTTTGGGCATCGCGCCGGCCCTGGCTTCCAGCCACCGGGAAGCGCCGCTGATCGCGGACGACCCACTGGCAGACAATGTGGATGTCTATGCTTTCCGCAGCCCCGACCGCCCCAATACTGTCACCCTGATTGCCACCTATGTGCCCTTGCAATTGCCGCAGGGCGGCCCCAACTATTATTCATTCGGCGAAAACATCCGTTACGAGGTTCACATCGACAACGACGCATCAAAAGTGGGCGACGAGATTATCTACCGGGTGGTTTTTACCAGTGAAAACGAAGACCCGAGCACGTTTTTCAACATCCGTCTGGGCAAGCGCAACCTGAAACTGCGCTATACGCTGTATCGCTCCGACAACGGCGGCAAAACATTCGTCGCCATTGTCAGCAACAAGGTGGTGCCGCCGACCAACATCGGCGCGCGCAGCATCGAGTCGCCGCTGGGCATGGGCAAGCCGTACGAAAAACTGTTCAACGAGGCCATTACCAGCGCCGCCACCGGCGAACGGGTATTTGTGGGCCCCACAGACGATCCGTTTTTCGTCGATCTCGGCGGTGTTTTCGACCTCGGCGACCTGCCGCGCCAGACCAGCGGCGGCCCCCGCGACGGTCTCGCCTGCAAAAACGTAAGCGCGATCGCCATTCAGGTGCCCATCAGTTTTCTCCTGAAAAAAGGGGTGCCCAAGAGTACGAACAACATTCTCGACCCCAACTACGTGATCGGCGTGTGGGCCAGCGCCAGCCGTCAGGCAGTTCGTACGCTGACACCCGGCGGTGAAAGCTACTCGGGCGACTGGGTGCAGGTGAGCCGCCTGGGCATGCCCCTGACCAACGAAGCCGTTATCCCGGTCGGGTACAAGGATTACTGGAACAGCCTCACGCCTTATCAGGAACTGAACGATCAGGTGCTCGACCCCTTCTTTTACAACCCCGAACTCGGGCTGTACATGGACGACGATTTGTTCGGCGGCGCCGTGCCGGCCCTTGCCCCGCTGCGCATTCAGCGCCACTCGCTCGGCTCTTTCGACTTTGGCAATGGCCACGACGGGCTCTATGGCCTGAAAGGCTCGGCAGCCGTGGCCGGCACTGCGCTCGACGACGCCGTGTTCGGGACGCTGTTGCTCCCGGGCCCGGGCAAACCCCGCTCGGTTGACCTCTGGCCGATCTTCCATACCGGCGTGCCCAATGTGCGCCCCTACCAGCTGGCCACCGGCAAAAACGGCAACCCGCTCGCAGCGGGCAAACCGTTTATTCACAACTTCCTGCCCAACGGCGGCGATATGCTGCGCCTCAACATGGCCGTGCCTCCCACGCCGCGCAACAGCGCAGATTTCAGCCCGCTGGGCATCGTGGATGCTGCTGTACGCGGGCTCACGCAGCCGCAGTACAACAACACTGCCGTACAATGGATTCCGAATATGGACGGCTTCCCCAACGGCCGTCGCCTCGAAGACGACGTGACCCGTATCGAGCTGCAAGCCGTTTCGGGTGTGGCCCTGGCGGCCATAGGCCTTTGGTACGACGACTATGAAGGCGGCAGTCCGCTTACGCAGGACCTGCTCGACGTACTGGGTTACAATACCGGCGTGGGCGCCAACGACGTACCCTTCCGCAACAGCTTCCCGTTTCTGGCCCTGCCACATGCCGGCGACAGTGATTGCGGTGGCACACCGGCTAATCGAACTGCCGGCGCCAGCGATTTTCGGGGCGGTTTTACCGGGCTGAATTCCGGTTTTGTCGGAACGGGCAAAACGGTGGTTGCAGGCAATTTTCCCAATCCTTTCGCCGACGCCACCACCATACAATACCACGTCGAATCGCCGGCTCCAGTCAATATTTCGGTATTCGACCGCAGCGGCCAACTCATCCGAATGCTTGTGAACGAACCGCGCGAAGCCGGCGACTATCAGGTTCGTTTCGATGCCGTCGATTTGCCGGCGGGGGTGTACTTCGCCAAAATTACCGTTGGAAACGGGCAGGATGTACAGGTGCTGAAGTTATCCAAACAATAAAGCTGAATTAAAAAAGGACGGTGAAAAAGACAGGGCGCGCCTTCGTATGCGGAGGTCGCCCTGTCGCCTTTTTATCAATCAAATGTCATCATGCCGCGATAATGCCGCTGATTGCCCTCAGTTTTTCACCAACTGTATCATCACCCGCCGATTGCGTGCGCGGTTGGCTTCGGACGTATTAGGCGCAACGGGATCGGCTTCGCCCAGTCCTTCGGCACTGATGCGTTCGGGCGCTACCCCGAGGCCGATCAAAGCTGTGCGGGCTGCCTCGGCGCGGCGTTTCGAGAGTTCGAGGTTGTATTCCGTGGCGCCCGAATTGTCGGTATAGCCCAGCAATTTGACGTTAAAAGCCGGCGATTTTTGCATCATACCGGCCATTTGCATCAGTTCGGCATTCGATTCGGGGCGCAATACCGCCTGATTGTAGTCGAAAAAAATGTTGAGTTCCTGGGTGACGCCCGCTTTCATTTTGGGCGCGTTCCAGTTCAGATTGACCACATTTGATTCGGACGTGACAGTCGCGACGGGCGCCGTCTGGGGCAGGTAGCCCTCTTTTTCAAAAACCAGGATGTACTGACGATCGGCGGGTACGGGCACGAATGTGGGTTCGCCGGCCGGGTCGGGTACGTAGGTGCCGAACAGGTTGCCGGTTTTGGCGTCTTTCATCAAAATTTTGCCGTCGGTCATGGGTTTGCCGGACTCGTCGCGCACCACAAGTTCCACGTTTTTAACAGAATCGGGGCGGGCGTTTTCGGGCAAGGTTACACTGAAAATATCTTGTCCGCCATTGTCCGTTTGCGTAGCGAACCAGGCCGTTTTGCCATCGGTCGATACCACGTAGCCCCAGTCCTGGCCGGGCGTATTGATTTCCTTGCCCAGGTTTTCGGGGCGGCTCCAGTTGAGCCAGGTATCGTCGAGGCGCGTGGTTTTGAATACGTCGAGGTTGCCCATGCCGGGGCGTTCGTCGCAGCTGAAATAGAGGGTGCGCAGGTCGGGGTGCAGGAAAGGGCTGCGTTCGTCGCCGCTGGTGTTTAGGGCATCGATGGGCACGGGTTTTCCCCACTGGCCGAATTCGTTTCGTTTGGAGAGGTAAAGGTCGATTCCGCCGCTTTTGCCGCCTCTTACCTCAAACAGCATCACCTGCGAACCGGCCGTGATCTGCACCATGCCCACCCAGTTGAAACCGGACACATCGACATCGAGCGGGGTCGGCGCCGACCAGCCGGTGGCGGTTTTGGCCGACTGGAAGGGTTTGCCGTCTCGAAATTGCAACATATTGTTGCCATCGGCCGTGAGCGACAAAGCGGCTTCATTGCCATCGGCACTGAGTTCGCGAACCAGCCGGGCGGCGGTCCAGCCGGTATCGCTCCAGGTGCTGAGAAAAACGTCTTCCCCTTCGATACCGTCGGTGCGGTCGCGACCGCCGAAATACAGTTTTTTGCCGTCGGCGGTAATCACCGGAACATACTCGTCGGCGGGGGTATTTATGGTTGGCCCGAGGCGCACGGGCACGGCGCCGGTAACGGGTCCGCCGACGATCGCGAGGTGGTCGTCGAACCATTCGGTGCGGTCTTTGAAAAGTGGTTTGGCGCTTTGCAGCAGTGTTGTCGCGGCGGCCCAGTCGCGTTCGGCCACGTAGAAGGTATACATCTTTTCCGTGGCTTTAAAAGCGGAATAGGCGGGCGCCTTTCGGCGAATGTAAGTGGACCACATCGCGTGCTGATCGCGGGTAAACGGGCGGGAGGTATCCAGTAATTTGCCGGTGGCTTCCCATTCGACATCGGCAAGCGCGTCGCGTTGTTGCGCCGTCATCCGGCCCCGGGCGGCTTCGTCGGGAGGTGACTGCCTGAACAGTTCGGCGGCTTGCTGGCGCAGGACGGGGTTGAACCCGCTGGACGGATATTGGGCCAGAAAAGCCAGTTTTTCCATCAGTTCTGGGCTTTTACAGGCAGCAGGGAAGGCGCTCCGGCCTTCGTCGTTGGTCAACGGATGTTGCGGATTGTCGCGGTAAAACTGTTCGATCGGGTCGATGCCGCGTTCGGCTAGAAAAGACCGGATCATTCGCGCTTCGATCGGTTCGACGCTATTGGGCAGTTTGTTGCGGAGGTATTCGCCGTGTTTGTTGTACAAATAAACCTGGTCGGCATACGGAACGACGCTGTCGGAAGTGATCGCCTCCGCGCTTGCCGCGATGAGCTGCGACTGCTTCGTGCGCGCCCGACGATCCACCGAACTGGTGTTTTTGGGGAACACTTCGATAAACTCGTCGATCACTCGCAGGTCGGTGGTTTTTTCCGCATTGCGCCAGGCATTGGAGCCCATCGTGCGGCCATATTGCTCGGCAGTTGCCTGCGTGATTTTGAATTTTTTGGTCAATTCGGTGCGCTGGGCATAGTTGAGGGGTTTCCAGGCCTGTACCGATTTTTGCTGAAACTGCATGGCCAGCCGGTAGTTCCGCGTCGGGTTTTTATCGTCCGACCAAACTTTGGCCAGGCCGTAAAAAGCCACGGCGCGCAATTCGGCATGGGCCGTGTCTTTGACAAACGCGGCATGAGCGGCGTCGAATTTGCCGGCTTCCAGTTTGCTGAAGCCTTTTTTGGATTGCGCATCAACCTGAATAAAAAAGCAAAGCAGGGGCAGCGCCACCAGAAGGCGCGCCGTGTTGAGGGGCGATAACTGTAACATACGGAGAGTGATTTGGTGAATTCGGAAGTTGATCCCGGCTATTTTTTCAAACAATCGGCTTTCCAAAAGTTATACACCAATGTGTTAAAATCGCTATACTTTCATGAAAAACTGATCATACTTCCAGCGCATGCCAGCGTTCCGTCCGCAGGTAGGCAAAACTCAAAACGATCATCAGCATCCAATACAATACTTCTGCGGCCCAGACCCAAACCAGATCGGCCTGGGTGAAATTGGTGACGTAGTAGATATAAGCGAGGTAAATCGCGATACAAATCGCCTGCAAACGCAGACTGAACAGCGTGGCGCCCGTGCCCGACAGTGCATTGACGAGTATCGTTCCGAAAGTTGACATGGTGAGCAGGCCCAGCAGCAGATAAAAAACGGGGCGGGTTTCGCTGATGAGGCTCATGTCGGACTTGCCCAGCAAGGGGTACAACAATTGCTCCGGATAAAAAAGTACAGGGATGGCGACCATCATGGTGGTCAGCAGGCACAGTTTGCCGGTTTTCCAGGCAGCAGCCAGCACATCGTGGCGGCGGCCCTGCCCGATCAGGTTGCTGACCAGGGTATTGATGCCGGTCGCAAAACCCCAGACCGGGATAGAGAGCAGCAGGTAAACCGTTCGGGCAAGGTTGGAAATGGCCAGGGCGCGTTCGCCGAGGTTTTCCACCATGCCGAAAAAAAAGACCCAGCTCCCCTGCCCCACCGCCGCGTGCGCCACCACCGGAAACGACAGGCGGAGCTGCTGCCTGGCCATGGACCCATCCAGTTCAGGACGCGAAAACACCCTGAGGGGGCGGTTTTTGCGGTCAAAAAACATGTAAACGGCGAAGACGACAAAAGCAATTCCTTCGGCAATGCTACTGGCGAGGCCCGAACCGCCGATACCCATTTCCGGCAGCCCGAAGGCGCCGAAGATCAGCGCGTAGTTCAGGATCAGATTGACCACCGCCAATACCGCGGTATCGACGAGGATAAACGCCGTGCGGGCAATTCCCGAATACAGCGCGATCATGGCTACCCCGGCGTAACTGAAAAACACCCCGTACGAACGGTAGTGAATGTACTCCAGGCTTTTTTCATAAATCGCAGGCGAGTGATCGAGAAACAGGGCGAAAAACCAGGGCGTCGCAAAATGCATAAAAGCCCACATCAACGCGGCCAGGCTGAGTTCGGACAACAACATGGTGTGAAACACGTGCCCTACCGACCCGGGCCGGCCTTCGCCCATGCGGCGCGCAATCATGATTTGCCCGCCTCGCGAAAACCCGAAACCGATGGCCGCCACTGTGATATAAAACACCCCGGCAAAACCGATGGCTGCGAACTCCACTTCGCCGCGGTGGTAGAGCAACACGGCATCGCTGAGTGCGATGACATTCTGCGCTGCCGAGCCCAGCATGATAGGCGCCGAGATGCGCCAGATTTGTCGGTAGGTAATGTCGAGGCGCATTAGAATACTTTCCAGGGTTTCCAGCGGGCCGGAACGACGCGCAGGTGTTGTTTTTCACGAAAATCGGGGTCGATAAAAGCAAAGCCCAGGCGCCAGGTATCCAGCGTGAGCGTCACCCTCGGGTGCGCGCAAATGCGCGACCAGGCTTGCGTCATGTCCGCCGACCAGTACACATCGTCGAATACAAAAACCGTGCGGTCGTGGGCGTGATTGAGGCAGGCGTCGAAGTACTCGAGCGTGGGCGCCAGCCGGTGATCGCCGTCGAAGTACACCAGATCGACGGGGCCGCCCAGCCGGTTCAGGGCAGGTTCCAGCGTCTGGTGAAATTCACCCTCCACCAACGCCACATTTTGCAGGCCCAGCAGATGAAAATTGGTGCGGGCCACCGATGCCAGCGCTGTATTGCCCTCCAGCGTCAGCAGACGGGCCGATTGGGCGGCCGCGGAAGCGAGATACATCGAACTGACGCCTGTGGAGGAGCCCAGTTCGAGCATGCGCAGCGGGTGCAGCCAATTGACCAGACGGAACAACATGCGGCCTTTCTCCGGCGGAACAGCCGAACGCCGGACGATCCGGCCGAGGCGTTGGGAGCGTTCCCTGTTGTCGCCTGCGCCAAAATTCTGAAGTGGCACTTCCGTATTCGCCGCCAGCATTTTGGCGCGCAGGGCTTCTATGTCGCGAAAAGGATAATACCAGCGGCGGTCCTCGAGTACGGCATTGGCCCATTCGAATACGAACGGGGAGTGCAACTGATAGCGGGTAAGCGCCCGGAAGTAAAAGCCTGTCAGTTGCCGAAGCCGGAATAAAGTGCGGGTCAAAACGGTATCGTTAACGCTTTCCGGCGAAAATAGGGCGCTTTCCGTTAAAATAACTTTAAACAGATTTTTCACGATCAGGCGGCTTCAAACCGGCCCGTTTTCGAATGCAAATCAATGCATCAATCCTTGCAATATGAAAATCAACCGCCTTCTCCTGCCCGCCGCCCTGATGGTCTTTTTTATTCAGAGCGCTACTGCCCAATCCTATAAAACCGCTGCCGGTATTCGCGTCGATCACGGCATCAACCTGAGCGTGCAACAATATTTGTTCAACAACTGGACGGCCGAAGGCATTCTGCATACGCCCATCAGTTCGGACAATATCGGCCTCTCGATACTTGCCGAACGCCACAGGAAAATCATTTTCCGCGGCACCAACCTCTACTACGGCGCAGGCGCCCACTACTACTGGCAAAATGAAACCCAAAGGGCCACCGAGAACAACCCCGGCCAAACAGCCAGCAATATCGCCGGGCTTTCTTTTATCGGCGGGGCTGAAATGTCGCTGGGCCGGCTCAATTTTGCCGTCGACTGGAAACCCGAGTTGCACCTCAACAGCGGCACCGACAAAGCCTTCGACTGGACCGGCGCGTCCGTTTCCGTGCGCTACATCTTCGCAAAACGCGAGCGCAAAAAAGTCAAGGACTGGAAAGTATGGGATAAGTGGGGAAACAAACAATCGGATACGAAACGCAAACGCCGTTAGTCGGGCTGTTGTTCCAGCTGCTCAAGCGCTTGTTCGGTATGCCGAAGTTTTTCGCGGCAAAACCGGATAAGCGCTTCGGCGCGTTCGAGCCGGCCGGCCAGTTCGTCGATACCGACCGTATTTTCCTGTACTTCCTGCAGAATTTGTTGCAATTCGGCCCAGGCCGAAGCGTAGTTCAGTGGTTCAGCGGCTTTCATGTCAGTCGTTTAAATTCAGGATCTTCAAACCAAACCGGCGTGCTGTCATCGGCGCTGCCGTTGTAATTGACCAGGATTTCCTCGCCGGGCGCTATGTCGCGCAAGGCGAAAAAATCAATGGTTTTTGCCTCGAAATCCATTGCATAATCGGCATTGGGCTGGTAGGCATGGTTGTACAGGGAGCCATAACCCAGCGCCACGGCATACCATTCTTCGTCGTCGCCCCAATCAAAATAGTAGTCGTCGAGAACGGTACGGCGGATATGCTCCAGTTGTGTTTTGGGAAAAAGCAAAACCGGGCAGATCTCGATCACGGCGCCTGCCGCAATGGGTGCTGCCGCAAAAACACCCGTACCATGCAGGTCGGACGGAGCAGTATAAATCGGAGCGTTTTGAATACTCATATCGGGTTGCAAAAGAACAGCTTGCAGGCCGATTGGCCACATAAAAGGCGAAAAATGCCCTTACCAGTCGCCACCAGCGCCGCCGCCGCCGAAGGAGCCGCCGCCAAAAGAACCTCCGCCGCCGCCGCCCCAGCCGCCGCCACCGCCGCCACTCCAGCCACCGCCGCCCCAGCCACCGCCGCCGCCCCACCAGTCGCCGCCACGGCGACTGCGCGGCCCCTTGTTGTCGTACATGGTGGAATGCCGGGCTTTCCAGGCAATAAAAATGATCAGGCAGAAAATCAGGAGAAAGATGAGCAGCCCGACCCAGGCAGGCAATTTTTCGGGCGTATCCGTGCTGTCAGGCTGAAATTCGCCGCTGAGCGCCTCTATGATAGCCGTTGTGCCGGCATCGATGCCCTGGTAATATTCCTGTTGCCGGAAATACGGCGCCATCACGTTGCGTATGATCCGTCCGGCAGTAATGTCGGGCAGCGCACCTTCGGCGCCATAGCCGGTCGCGATGAAAATCCCCCTGTCGGGCGCCTCGGATTTGATCAACATGACCACCCCGTTGTTTTTGCTTTTACGGCCGATGCCCCAGCGATTGCCGAGTTCGAACGCGTAGGATGACTTGTCGTAGTCGCCCAAATCGGGCCGGATCATGACCACGATCTGGGTTGAGGTGGTGTCGTAGTAACGGACGAGTTTTTGTTCCAGGCGGGTGCGTTCGTCGGGCGTCAGCCAGCCGGAATAGTCGTGGACGTACACAGCAGGTTCCGGCTTGTCAGGGAACACACTGCCGTCGCGCTGCGCGAATACCGGGAGTGCCAGGCACCAGGCAGAAAGCGCCAGAAAAAGTGCGCGAAATTTTACTTGAGGGCCCCTGTCGGGGAAAAAATTAGCCATAGATGATCTCGTCGGGAAGTTCATTGTCGTTGGAAGCAGCGGCATCAGCCGGGAAATGCCGGCGCAGCCGTTCGCTGATCTTTTCGATGGCGAGGCACACGCCTTTGGCCGCCAGGCCTTGCTGCAAATGCTCGCGTATCAGTCGTTTTTCCGCTTCCCAAAAGCTGTTGCCCACTGCCTGATGAATACCCACATCGCCCCAAATGGCAAAGTGCCGCGATTTCTCCGCCAGATAAATGAGGACGCCGTTGCGTTGCCGGGTATTGTACATACCGAACAGCTGAAATATTTCCTCGGCTCGCTCCACCGGCGTGTCGCGCAGGCAAAAATCTTCCACGAACAACCTGATTTCGCCCGTACTGTTGCGTTCGGCAGTCTGGATGGCTTCAAGGATGTCGGCTTCTTCTTCTTTGGTGAAAATCATGGCAATGTTTTTATTCTTCGCGCCGGGAAGATTTAAGCAGGATGTTGTTCCAAAAGGGGTTTATGGGGGTAAATGAAACCCTTTGTACTGAAAACCCGGCAGCAAGGGGAGTAAAAGCCTGTTCCATAGGTAACCCGTCAAAAAATATCGGGCGAGGGCATGGTGATTGATCTGCCGCCCTCGCCCGACAACTATCATTTCCTAAAACTTCACTTCGGGTGCGCGTTCGGAGCCCGGCGTAGCCTGGAAGTAGCCTTTGGGCGAGAACCCGAACATGCCGGCGAGCACGTTGGTCGGGAAACGGCGGATGAAGGAGTTGTAATCCTGTACCGTTTCATTGAAGTTCTTGCGTTCGACGGTGATGCGGTTTTCAGTGCCTTCCAGTTGCTTTTGCAGGTCGAGGAAGTTCTGGTTGGCTTTCAGTTCGGGGTAATTTTCCGTCACCATCAGCAAGCGGCTGAGTGCGCCGGAGAGGCCTTGCTGCGCCTGTTCGAAGCGGGCGATGGCTTCAGGCGTCAGGTTGTTGGCATCGATCTTGACCTGGGTAGCCGAGGCGCGCGCTGCGATCACGGCCTGCAGCGTTTGCTGTTCAAAATTAGCGTACCCTTTCACCGTATTAACCAGGTTGGGAATCAGGTCGGCACGGCGCTGGTACTGGTTTTCCACCTGCGACCAGGCGCTTTTCACCGCTTCATCTTTGCCCACGGCGGTATTGTACGAACCGCACATGCTGAATACCAGAATAAGGATGAGGGCAATGGCGCCGAGGCCGAGAATTTTTCCAAGGTTCATGTTGCTTGATGTTGAAAGATTGGAGAGTTTGTTTTGAAAAGTTGTGGACAAAATACGGGGAATTTGCCATTCGGTCACGGAATCATTCGCCTGTAAGGGACAATTTCAACGACCTAACGGGCTTGCCAAACGACCAATGCGGCTTACCGCGAATTTACCCAAACGGCAGCCAGGATGCCTGCTGCCACTGCTGCATTGAGCGATTCCGCCTGCCCGCCCGGCGGGCGCGGTATCGACACGCGGGCGCTGAGCCGGGCCGCGACGGCGGGTGAAATGCCCTTGCCTTCATTGCCGATCACCAACAGGCCGCGCTCGGGCAGCGGCGTCCGAAAAACATCGGCCCCGTCCATGTCGGCGCCCAGCACCGGCAACCCAGGCGCTGCTTCCAGCACCGCGTCGAGCGTGGTTTCAAACACCGGCACGCGGAACACAGCGCCCATGCCCGACTGCACGACTTTCGGGCTGTACGGGTCAACGCTGTCGGGCGAACAATACACGGGCGTCAGGCCAAACCAGTCGGCGATGCGCAAAATGGCGCCCATGTTGCCGGGGTCCTGGATGCCGTCAAGGTAAAAGGCCCTGGCGACGGGCGCGGCAAGACGGGCGTCTTGTTCGACGGGCATTTCCGCTACCGCCAACACCTGATTGGGCGTGTGGAGGGTGGAAATTTTTTTCAGGTCGGCATCACGGATGGCGGCAAACTTCGTTTGATGGTGGCGAAGCCAATCGGCGCGCAGGGCAGCCCAGGATTCGAGGCCGTAAATAGCCGATATGCCGATGCGTTGCTGCGCGAGCAGCTCCACAACCAGTTTATCGCCCTCCACGATGAATTTTCGATACTTTTGCCGATACTTTTTGACGTGCAGACTGGTCAGAAATTTTTGCTGACTGGCAGATAACATACGACTCTTGTGAAATCCGGATCGATCACAGGCGCCGGCAGGCAAACCCGGTCGAGATGATGATCTAAAAAATTTACAATCAACCTTTTATGTCCATTCCCCAGGATAAAATGCTCATGCGGAACGCGAAGGCCGAAGCATCGAAGAAGCAGGCGGCAAAGCCATTGCCCGCAGGGCTGTTTTTGCTGCTCGTCGTGCTCCTGACGTCGTGCAACGTTACGAAGTATATGGACGATACCAAAGGGGAACGTTTGCTGGTGAAGAACACCCTCAAACTGCGTTCGGAAAAAAAACTTCGCCTCTCGGAGAAAACACCGCTGGCGTACGAACTGGGCGGCCTTTACAAACAGAAACCCAATTCCAAAACGCTCTTTTTGTTCCGTGCCCGGCTATGGTTTTTTTACAAATACCGAAACAAGGACACCAAGTTCGGCCGCTGGGTGAAAGGCCGGGTAGCCGAACAGCCGGTTTTTTACGACGACGCGCAGGCACAGCGCACGGCGCTCAATTTTGCCCACACCATGCAACAAAGGGGCTATTTGAAGGCCAAATGCTCGTACAAGACCGAGTTCCCGGGTAAACACTACGCCAAAACGACCTATACCCTCGACCTGGGCCCCCTGTACACCATCGGCCCGGTGACCTTTTTCAGCCGCGATACCGGCGCGCAACGGGTACTTTGGGAAACCGGCAACAGCAGCTTGCTCCACCCCGGCAATGCACTCGACGGGCGGCAGTTCGAGGCCGAAAAAAACCGCATCACCAATGAAATGCGCAATCGGGGCTATGCCTATTTCGGACCCAATTCGGTGGAATTTGTCGGCGACAGCACGGGCACGAGCACAGCCGTCACCGTGACCATTTTGCCCCCCGGCGAAAACACGGCGCATAAAACCTACCGCGTCGGAAAAGTCGCCGTGTTCTCCAGTCTGGTGCCCGATTACTCCTCAATCCGGCGCGACACTACGATCGACAATATTTATTTTGCCAGTTCCGACCCCAGGTTCCGCGTACGGCCCAAACAACTGCTGAAAGCCATTGCCGTACGCCCCAATACACTCTACCGGCAGGAAGATTTTGAAAAAACCGTGCGTCAGCTCAATGCGCTGGGGGTATTTCGTTTTGTGTCGGTAAAGCCCACTCCCGACTCGCTGAAACCCGGAATACTGGATGCAACTATTTCATTTTCACCCAACAAACGGTTTTCCATCGGCGCCGACATCGACCTCAACTCTTCTACCAGTTCGGTGTCGGGGCGCCTGCTCGGGGTGTCGTCAAGTCTGGTCGCTTTCAACCGCAACTTGTTGCGGGGCGCCGAACAGATTCAGAGCAACCTGGGCTACAACGTGGAATTTGATTTCACGTCGCCCAACCGGCTGATCTTTTCGCAGGAGTTCAAGTTTCAAAACCAGCTGACCATACCGCGTTACTTCGGCTACATGGGCGTTTGGCCGGCCCTGCGCGGCACGGGACTGGTGTCGCCCAAATTGTACCGCCGCATGAAGAGCGAGGGGCAGATGCACATCAACGCCAGTTACAACTACCTCGAACTCATCGACTACTACGCCTACAACCTGTTCAACGCCTCTTTCGGCGCCGACCTCCGCACCGACCCAGAGCACGTTTATTCGTTCAATTATATCGGTATCGACGTGTTGCGGCCGCGGCTGTACCCCAAATTCGATTCAATTACGCTGAACAACCCCTTCCTTTCGCTAAGTTTCAGCGATCAGTTGTTTACGGGTTTTCTGTTGCGGTCGTTCAATTACAGCTACGCTGGCAATACCAACCGCTACGGCGAACGCTGGTTTTTACGCCTCAACACCGACTTGTCGGGGGTTGAAATGCTGGGCCTGAACCGGCTTTGGAGCGCGGCTTTCGGCAAACAAAAATGGGACCTCGCCGAACTGGAATTTGCCTCGTATTTCCGCCTCGATTTCGATGCGGTGTACACCCGGGAATTCAGCAAAAAGGGCCTGTCCGGTGCCCTGAGGGTCGGGGCGGGCGCGATCGTGCCGTTTGGCGACACCAAAACCGCTCCGTACGTCAAGCAGTTTTTTGTCGGCGGCCCATCGAGCATACGGGCCTGGCGGGTGCGGGAGATCGGGCCCGGCGGCTACCGCGACACCAAAGCGCCCAAGGAACCGCCGTTTTACCAGGCGGGCGACTTCCGGTTTGAATTCAACGGCGAGTTGCGCTTCCCCTTCTTCTGGTGGTTCAAAGGCGCCGTTTTCGTCGATGGCGGCAACGTATGGTCGCTCGACCCCGACGACACCCGGCCCAATTCGCAGCTCAACTGGAATTCGTACAAAAACATCGCTATCGGTACCGGTTTTGGCATCAGGGCCGATTTCAGTTTCTTTATCTTCCGGCTCGATTTCGGTTTGCCCCTGCGGTATCCGTACGCCGTGCAGACAGATTCGAACTGGGTGCCACACCGTTTTTCCAAATTACAATGGCGTGATTTTAATGCCAATCTCGCCGTGGGTTATCCGTTTTAACCCGACCTTCGGGCACTCAATTCACCTCAACATACAACATACGACATGGCCAACTTACTCGACTCCGTGCGACATTACCTCAGCGCCGACCTGATCCATCAGGCCGCGGCACTTTGGGGCGAAAATGAAAACGGCATCAGCAAAGCTGCCGGCAGCCTCGCACCCACCCTGCTCACCGGCATCCTCCACAAAATCGGCGATCAGGGCACCCTACACACCGTTTTTCAGGCCATCCGGGGTTTCGACCCGGGCGTGCTCGACCAACTGCCCGGACTGCTGGGCAGCGGCAACCTGGCCCACCACGACCCGAAAGACGATGCCGGCCACCTGCTCGGCACCCTTTTTGGCGACAAGGTTCCTGCCCTGACCAATGCCGTGGCGGCATTCTCGGGCACCAAAGCCTCCACCGTTTCCTCGCTCTGGGGGCTGGTCGGGCCGCTGGTCATGGGCCTTCTGAGCAAACGTATTGGCGACGAACAACTCAGCGTATCGGGATTTGCCAATCTTTTCAACAGCGAAAAAAGCAGCCTGCTCGCCGCTTTGCCTGCGGGGGTTGCTGCATTGATTAACCCGACTGATGCGCAGCAGGGACCGCTGTCCGAATCCGCGCCTGCAGAAGGCGGCGTAAAATGGCTCTGGCCGCTGTTGCTGCTGCTGGGCCTCGGCGGCGGCATCATGTATTACCTGAAAAATTGCCGCCAGGCCGAGGTCGTTGAAATGCCGGCGCCAGGAGCACCCGTGGTTGCTGCGCCCGACAGCGTGCCGCCGCCGCCCGCGGCTTTTGAAAAAACCCTGTCGAACGGTTTTGCCCTGAAAGGCAATCCCGACGGTATCGAACAATCGCTGATCGCTTTCATCGAAGGCAACAACCCGGTGGACAAAACCACGTGGTTCAATTTTGACCGGCTCACCTTCCGCACCGGCAGCGCCGAGATCGACATGGACAAGTCGCGCGATCAGCTGACCAATATTTACCAGATCATGCAGGCTTTTCCCAAACTCAAACTCAAGGTTGGCGGTTACACCGACAACGTAGGCAAGGAAGCCGACAACATGAAACTTTCGCAGGCACGGGCCGAAGCAACGGTCAAAGCCCTTGAAACCATGGGCGTGGCAAAAGGCCGCCTTGCGCCCGAAGGCTACGGCTCCCAACACCCCGTCGCACCTAACGACACCGAAGAAGGCCGCGCACAAAACCGCCGCATCGCCGTCCGGGTCATGGAGAAATAAAGTTCGAAGTATCAAGTTCAGGGTTTCAGGTTCAAGGTTGGAGACACCATTTGCCGTATGGTTTTCAGGGCCAGCTTCGATCCTCGACACCTACAATTAACTTTTTGACAAACAATAAGTTATACAAGATGAAACCTTGAACTTGAAACTTCGGATCTGAAACCTTGAACTTATAACTTTGAACATGAAAATTTGAATTTCTGCCCATGTTTACCAACGTAGAACCAGCACTCGAAAAAGAATTGGCCGGCATCCGTGAAGCCGGATTGTATAAGGAAGAACGCATTATTACGTCGCCGCAGGGCCCAGTGATCGATACCACGGCGCAACAGGAAGTATTGAATTTTTGCGCCAACAACTACCTCGGTCTGTCGAGCCACCCCGAGGTGATCGAGGCGGCCATCGAGGCCATCCGGACACACGGCTACGGGATGTCGTCGGTGCGGTTTATCTGCGGCACCCAGGATATTCACAAGGAACTGGAAGGCAAAATTGCCGAGTTTCTGGGCATGGAAGATTCCATTCTCTATGCTGCCGCTTTCGACGCCAACGGCGGGCTTTTCGAACCCCTGCTTGGCGAAGAAGACGCCATCATCAGCGATGAGCTCAACCACGCCTCCATCATCGACGGCATTCGCTTGTGCAAGGCCCGCCGTTTCCGCTACAAACACAACGACATGCAGTCGCTCGAAGACTGCCTGAAAGAAGCCCGGAGTGGCGGAGCAAGGCGCGTGCTCGTTTTCACCGACGGCGCTTTTTCCATGGACGGCACCATCGCCCAGCTCGACAAAATCTGCGATCTGGCCGAACGCTACGACGCCATGGTAGGCATCGACGAATGCCATGCCAGCGGTTTCCTGGGCCGTACCGGGCGCGGCACACACGAGCATCGCGGCGTCATGGGGCGCATCGACATCATCACCGGCACCCTTGGCAAGGCGCTGGGCGGCGCCAGCGGCGGCTTTACGGCAGCCCGCAAGGAGATCGTCGATCTGCTTCGTCAGCGCTCACGCCCCTACCTCTTTTCCAATACCGTGGCGCCTTCTATCGTCGGCGGCAGCATCAAGGTGTTTGAATTGCTGAGCGGCTCCACTGCCCTGCGCGACAAACTCGAACACAACACCCGGTGGTTCCGGCAGGCTATGACAGCAGCCGGTTTTGATATATTGCCCGGCGAGCACCCCATCGTGCCGATCATGCTGTACGACGCTCCGCTGGCCCAGCAATTTGCCCGGGAGCTGCTCGAAGAAGGCATCTACGTGATCGGGTTCTTTTACCCCGTGGTGCCGCAAGGCAAAGCCCGTATTCGGGTACAGCTGTCGGCCGCACATGAGCAGGCCCATCTGGAAAAAGCCGTGGCGGCATTTACCGCGGTGGGGAAAAGGCTGGGGGTGGTGAAATAAATTACCGATGTTGCGTCCCGTCAGGGATGTAACACTGGTAACATGGCGTAACACTGGCAACTTCCGCCTGCGGTCAAAATACAACCGTTGGTCGAAGAACGGACCATGCATCCACCATGCGGGGAAAATTCTCGTTGTGTTCGTACATTGAACGGTCAAAGAAATCATCAACGAAGCCCATGCCCAATACTCCCCTTCGCTGCCTTATTGTGGAAGACGAGCCCCTGGCGGCCGAAATCCTGGAAGAATACATCTCCATGACGCCGTTCCTGACCCTCGCGCATGTGTGCCCCGACGCCATCAGCGCGCTTGATGTCGTGCATTCGGAACCCGTTGATGTGATTTTCCTCGACATCAATCTGCCCAAACTCAACGGACTGGATTTTATCAAAACCCTGCGCCGGCAACCCAAAATAATCGTGACCTCGGCCTATCACGAGTTTGCAGTGGAAGGTTTCGAATTGCAGGTCGTTGATTTTCTGCTCAAACCGATCGAGTACAGTCGTTTTGCCAAGGCGGTGAACAAACTGTTGTCGCCCCAGGCGGCCAGCGCGGCCCGCACCGCGGCGCCGCCGGTGAGGCCTTATTATTTCTTTACGGTCAATAAAAGGTCGGTCAAAATTTACCTCGATGAAATCCTGTTTATCGAAAGCCTGAAAGACTCGGTAACCATCCACACCAAAGGCAAATCGTACCCCACGCATTATCAGTTGGGTGAGCTGGAAGAGTTGATGCACTCCGACAATTTTTTGCGCATTCACCGCTCGTTTCTCGTTGCGGTTGACAAAATAGAGTCCTTTTCCGCAGCCGAGGTCGAGATCGCCGGGCGGAGCCTGCCCATCGGGCGGAGCCACAAGGAACTGGTGATGGAGCGGTTGGGGCGGTAAATGCCGTCGGTTCAGGAAGCCTTGATCGTACTGATAACCCTCGACATCCCCAGTTCAAATTTGCCGTCGCTCAAGTCGATCACGTTCACTTTTTTAAGGGTTTCGATCATGGTGCCGAGGTTGGCCTGCAGGTCGCGCTGGTTGCTCAGGTCGTCCTGAAAGGCTCGTAAATCGATATTGAGTTCGAGTGCTTTAGCTGCATTCGACTTGATTTCTTCCACTTTTTTATTGATGTCCACCATGGCGTCGAGGTAGAATTTGGCATCGAACACCGCATCGTCGAGGCGCACTGGAATCACTTTTTTGCTCGTGATGCGCTGGGCGAGAAAGCCAGCCGTAACTTCTTTATTGACCCAGCCGGATGCCAGGCTGTTTCTGGAGATGATGGGCAGCAGGAAATTGCTTTGAGCGAGGCCCTCATCGATAAATTTGTCGATAAACATACCGGCCGGCATATCGTGGTCGATATAGACCTTGATGCCGTTGTCTTCGAGCTGGCGTTTGACCAGGCGGGCCTGCAAATCGTCGCTGTGGTTGTAGGAAATAAAAACCTGATACTGGGAGGCGGGAGGGGCAGGAGGAGCGAGGGGGGAGCCGGCGGCTTTGGAGGTGGCCTTATCGGCCAGTTCGAGCAGGGCGTAGTTGACCTGATTCTGGATGCGCTGCCATTCACCGAAATCGACGAGGCCCATGTTGTACTGTTTTTTGCCGTTGCTGTAGCGCGCCTGGAGCAAGATAGCATCCTGGTCGATCTGGGCGACAAGTACGAGGGCTTCTTCGGTCTGGCCGTTGGCAATAAGTTCCTGGACTTTTTCTTTGGTAGTCATCGGGTTGCGAAAGATTGATTGGAGAAAATCTACGTATTTGAAATTTTATGCAAAGATATTGACCGGAGTCGATATGTCTTACAAGGTATTTGCCACAAGCGAGTTTTTTCCCGGAGCGATTTGTTTTTTTACCTGGTATAAGTGTAACTTTGCGCTCGCTTTTTGAAAAAGCGTTTGTAAATGTTCTTTTTACGGGTCTTAGCTCAGTTGGTTTAGAGCGCCGCCTTGACAGGGCGGAGGTCACTGGTTCGAATCCAGTAGACTCGACGAGTGCCGGCCCGTGCCGGTTTTTTACGAGCGGGATGTAGCTCAGTCCGGTAGAGTACACGTCTGGGGGGCGTGTGGTCGCAGGTTCGAATCCTGTCATCCCGACATTGATTATCAAGGGGTTATGGGCTATATGCTCTTAACTCCTTTTTTATTTGCACGCAATTTGCACGCGAAATGACCTTGGGATGGGTTTATTTGGTTTGATCCGAAAGTTGAAATGGGTGTGTCCTACCTCCCTCAGGCCGCTACCACTTTTAAGTAGATATTTTGATTTTGGATTTCAAAGTCATGAGGGGTTAGATAGTCCAGGGAAGAATGAGGCCTGTCAAAGTTATTAGGTCTTGAACCAGTGTCCCAAACGTTCGTTAAGTTCGTCAAGGGAATGGAACCAGTGGAGGTTGAGACATTCCTTTCGGAGCGTTCCATTGAGTCGTTCTACAATTCCGTTTTGAGTCGGTTTGCCAGGCTGGATAAATCTGAGTTCAATGTTTTTGTCCTCGGCCCAGGCTTTGAGGTGTTCGCTGATAAACTCAGGGCCGTTATCACAGCGGATGTAGGCTGGTTGGCCACGCATTTGGATGATGCGGTCTAGCACCTCGCTGAGTTTAGCGGCTTTGATGCTGTGGGCTGCTTCCACCCACAGGTCTTTGCGGGAGCATTCGTCCACGACATTGATCAGCCGCACACTCTGCTGTTGAGGGCCGATGATCCATTCACTGACAAAATCCATAGCCCAGCCTTCGTTGATCTGTGCAGGTGGTAACAGTTCCTGAAAAACTCGTTTGATACGCGGTTTCTTAGGTGCCCGATGCAAACTTAGGTTGGCCTGGCGGTATAAGCAGTAGGCCCGGCGCCGGGCGATCACTGCCCCTTGTTTGCGCAAATAGGCATAAATCAGGCGAAAACCCCAGCACAGATGTTCCTGCCGGGTCTTGCGCAGTAAAGCCAGGACACATTCATCATTTTGCCGGCGTACCTCTTCGGCTTTATGTTGGCGACGAGCATAAACACTCGAACGACGAAGGCGCAGCCACGCACACTGGCGGCGTGTACTGATCAAGGGATACTGTGCGGCGATACGGCCCACTATTTCATCTTTTTGTTGTGGGCTGCAAACTTTTTTGCCATCCCAAGTGCCTCCGACACAATCTCATGTTTGAGTTGCAATTCGGCATACATCTTCTTCAAGCGCAGGTTCTCCGACTCCAACTCTTTCAATCGGCGCTTGTCGTCGTTCTTCTCCGTTTCAGCCTCATTTTTCCATTTGTAAAACGTCGCCGGACTGATCTGGTGTTCGGCGCACAGGGCTTCAACCGTCTTTTTGCCTTGCAGGTAACTGTCCAGGATTGATTGACGTTGGCATTCACAAGTACAAATGCCAAGCATATGGCTATAGCGGAGTTTTCAAAACGTTTCGAAGAAAGTAAAGAAATCAAGGATATATAGGCAGAGGTGGATAGAAACGAGCCTATTTGCCGGAGTTGGCAAAGCCCTTCCCACCAACCTCAAATGGATTATAAACAGAACCCCTACCAAATATCGTGACGGCTATTCCTCCAGTCAAGATAAAGGATGCGCTCAAACTGAGCGCCTGCCGTTTCATTCGAAAAGCTTTCTCATTTTCAAAAAGAGGTTAAATCGCGCGAACTCTATTTATCTATCTGTAGCTACAATTAATCTCCAAAATCTTAGCATTACTTAAAATTTAACATTATTCGGTCAGTTATAACTACAAGTTATATTTTTTTCATAAATAGTTATAAATCAACAAAATAAAATTTGTATGTTAATACAAATTTACAGATCCTAAATGTTAAAAATATACAGTTCACTTGAAGACGCTTGTACATGAAAAAGTAAATCTTACTTTTGGCTTATCAAAACCTGATATGATCCTCAAACCGAAGGCCATAACATTTAACCTGTCTTACTATCTAATTACTAGCTACGTATTTCATATACCTAATCTGCTGCTGAATGGTTGTGGTTAATTAATAAATACTTGGCGCAACAAGCGCTAGGGGGCTTACTATTGCACCTAATATTCCAAAATTAGACGATTTACATCAACACATTTTTTAAAATAGGCAAGCCCCCCATAGGCGGGATCTCAGTTAGATTCTTTTTTATTATTTTTATTAAAATCAATGGTTCGTAATGATTTAAGCGGCAATTTTTCCGAGTTCAAATAGCGATTTATAGGCGTGATGATTTTTTGCCTGGTGTGGGTTGAGTCCATACGCTACAAAAAATCGATCCAGCATCAGTTCATTGAAATATTGGGTTTTGATGTCAGCCATGGAGAAAGGGCCTCTTTGGTCAGCCGGCCGGCAGAACCAATGGAGGGCTTTTGCCAGGGACACAGCGGTTAGAGCAGCGTTGAAATGAAAATCCAAAGCCTCCGCCTGACGGCTTTGGCAATGTTCCAAGCCGGTATGTTGTTTTGCATCCCGGAAAAGGAATTCCGACTGGAAGCGTGTTTTGTAGTACAGCCAAAGATCAGCCCCGGCCATTGTTTCGAGGGTAGAAGCATACACTTTGACGGTTTTGATTTTACCCTGCTCATCTTTTTGGTGGACCACCACGACTTTGGCCCATCGCTTCCAGGATTTGATCCAAACACGCGCTTCATAGGCGGTGTAATCCTGTTCGTCGCAGGCGCAGGGTGAGAAGTGCTCCTCGCTCAGGCAGCGAGTGTCCACCCGTCCGGCGAATACCTTGTGGCGGCCTCGGCCTTTGTGCCTGGGGCCCAGGTAAGGGTAGTACAAAACAGCGTCATCCCGCAGGCGGGTGATCAGTTGTAACTGACATTCGCGGACTTTGTCTACAAAAGGTTTACGGGAAAAATAAGCATCCACCACCAAAAACTCACTGATTTTGAGCAACATATCAGCATGGCGTTCGACCAGTGAGCCGTAGTGCTCCAGTAACGAGCCGTGTTGTTGGGTTTCTTCGGCCAGGGTTTGTTCCGCAACCAAATGCATCGCACTATGATTGACCACATCCACCACCGAAAAAGCGCCAATCTCCAACCCCCATTTGGCTTTGCCCGCACAACCAGACCAATACCAACCCACACCGGGTGTGTGCTTGCCACTCTTGCTCAGGTAAGAGGCATCGAAGGAATTGAACCGTTCTGGTGCTGTTGAGTGCATAATCAAATGATAATTGAATGTGGCCCAATCCATCGGGCGTTCAAAATGCTTTCGATATGTCGCCTCGTCAAAAATCCCATAGCGCGCCGCGTTCAAAAAAGTATACCGGCCGCGCATGCTTAAAAACAAGCGGAACAGATGGCCCAAAAAATTCCGCCGCCATTTGTTCACGCCTGACATCTTGCCTAATATTGCCTCCGTGAGTGTCTCGATGCTCATAAGGTAAAAGTTGGTTTGGATTCGCAACACAAACTTAAACTTTTACCTTTTTCTTTATGTATACCTCGCCTGACCGCTTACTATTTCAAATCGATACGAACCATTGTAAAATTATACATGCATCATGAAAAACCAGTATCATTTATACGCAACATTGACTCAATCAGTATTAGCTAAAATTTCATTTCTAGCCCTAATTTGGGCAATCTTTTTCAATAACTTGGCTGCTCAAAAAACAGAACCTTCGGCGGAGGAAGCCCCCTGTGATGTCCCCACAAATACATATGATATTGTATTATCTAACGGAACTTATATATCTACGAACTACCCTGCGGGAGTGACTTGGAATAATAAAAAAATATTAATACCGGATGTGAACGCGGTTGTTCACATAGATAAAAATGTAAATATGGAACAATGCACGGTTCGCCTTGCAAGGAATGCAAAGATAGTTGTAGAAAATAGTAGTGTTCTCAAAACATCCAACCATACTCTTTTTTTTGGGTGCACATATCTATGGGATCGAGTCGAGGTACAATCTGGCTCTTCCATAGACTTCACTGATTCAGAGTTCAAAGATGCTATAGTCGTCGCAAAGTGGTTTTGACAAAAATCTAAATTTGCTCCAAAACCGGCAGGCGTTGAAAGTTATGCTGCATGAGCGAACGCAATTCCGTTTTGTACTGACGGATATTAGAAAAGAAATCCAGGACTGCTGCTCTAAACAATTTAAAGGAGGGGTAGAACTGCAGATCAATCACTCGTTTGCGCATAAATTTCCAAAGTCGCTCAATGAGGTTTAAATTTGGCGAATAGGGTGGCAAATGGATCAAGGTAACGTGGGAATGTTGCGCCAACCAAGCCCGGACAGCCTCGCCGTGATAATACGAAGCGTTATCCGCTACCAGATAAATAGCCGTTTTGTCCTGATTTACTTCGATCAGTCGTTCCAATAAGGCAATGGTACTGAGGCTATTGACTCTTTCCGCTTCCTGAATGATGACTTCCTGCGGTTGGTGGGCATTCAGCGCCCCATGCAGGTTCAGGTGCCGTCGGCAGGCAGTCGTGGCCACGGGCTTTTGCTCCCCTCGTTTGATCCATGCATAGTTTGGACGCGTATTGTAGTGTGGATGAACCGCATCCAGGAAATAAACAACCTCGTTTTGTGGATCAATCTCTTCCAAAAAGGGCTCTAATTGCGCTAAAAAAGCCTCCTGCTCCATTACATCGGCCTTGCCCGGCACACTCATTGTCTTCTTGTACACAAAATCCAGTTTTCGCAAGATGGCCCGTACTGCACTGGTACTGTAGGTAACAGCAAATGTCTGCTCAATATAAGTTTGCACAGCGGCCGTACTGGTGTACAGTCCTTGACTCACGACGTCTTCCAACTGCGCCAACTGCTCATCTGTCAGACGACCAAGGTAGGGCACGTAGTGACGATCAAGGTACTTCTCCAATCCATCCTGCTCAAATTTTTGCCGGCAGTTGCTCACCGTGCCCTGGCCCAAACCCAATATCTCGGCTATCTCGGCGTAACTTTTGTCCATATCCAACAAAATCAGCACCGACAACTTCATATACGCTCCCTTGTCACGCGTATTGGCGCGCAACTCTTCCACAAAGGCCCGGTCCATTTTGCTGAGAAACTTCCGTTGCATCTGGCAAATTTATATTTTTACTGCTTTTCTGGCAAAACCACTTTGCGACGACTATAACTCTTGACTTTTCAAATTTAATATAAGAAGGTAGACACTTGCTAGTGAAACAATGCACCCTAAAAAATAATTATGTAGGTATAACAATTTCTGATCCCAATACAAACGATAATGTCGTTCAACAATTCACGCCTAAATCTTTTTCAGGTAATAATTTTATTTTTGAAAGCTCTTTGCTCAATGGCCAAAACGCTTTTGCCGGCATCAAAATGGAAAATTGCATTAACGCCAAAATTGGCCTAACTACAACCGGTAGTGCTGGTAGTAATAAATATACAGGCGTAGGAATTGGGATCTATTGCAAATCTTCTAATTTACTTATTTTAGGTGACAAGTTTTATGAAATTTAGCAATATTGGGATACAATCCCCTTTTAGTCAGATTTCTGTCAATAATTGTTTTTTTGGCGACAATACAATTGGGATAGAAAGCCTAGATGGTCGTAATTACGTTACAATTTCCTTATGTACATTTGACCTGAGTTCAACCTTTTCAGCGCAAAAGCACGTACGAGTTTTCTACACAAATTACTACAAGCCATATATAAATATTAAAAACAATACATTTCAATCGCCTACAGGCGTGTCAATTGTTGAAATGCAACGTAGCCCTAATAACTCAAAAGGGTATGTTAAAAATAGGATTACTAATAATATTGTCAATGGCAAATCTGGAGTATTGTTTAATATTAGCGCCCCATATGGGGGAACAGATGAATTCCCTATAACTGGAAATATCGCAAATATAAATGGAACCAGCTCTACTCACGGTATAAAAGTTAGCGGCGATTCAGATGGGTTTAACATCTCAAATAATGAGTTATACTATACTGCAACTAGTGTGGGATATCTTGCTCAAAGTCTACCGATATACGTAGAGTTTTTGAATGGGCAAAACAATAAAATTGAAAACAATATTATAGATGCCCCTTATGCATTCTTCCCTGAAGACGGAGAATATGGGGCACTTATCAAATGTGCTATACATATTGACCAAGCGCCTAATTTCCAAGTATGTGGTAATAGTACGAACAACACATACAGAGGGTTTCATTTCTCAGGGAATATAGATTATTGTGATTTTGCCTTAAACAACATAGGATTCCATTATGATGGGATAGATTGCCACAAAATGCCAGGTAGCCCCAATACCGTACTTGGGCAGGGTGTAGTTGGTCAAAACTGGCATAAAAACACTTGGATAAGTGACCCCAACGCATATTTTAAGCATAGCGCAATGAATACTGACTATTTATGGGGAAACAGTCCAACGATTTTCAGGGTTGACCCAAATGAACCAGGAAACATGCCGCCAGGTTTGACCAACAACAATACAACAAGCAAAGTCAGACCGATCGATTGGTTTATTGCTATACCTCCTACCCCCCCTTCCCTAGTCGAAAACACAGAATGCATAAGCCCATCTCTTAAAAAAAATGAAGGCTTATCTTATAATGAAGACCTATTAATCCAGAATGAATATTCCGCAGAATACTTTCCAGAGTTATGGGATATGGAAAGAAGTTTAGTCTTCAAACTAGAATCAAATGAAGAACTATTATCAGATTCTGCTACTTATAACTGGTATATTGCAAACCAAAGTACATCCGCCGGTCAATATGCATATTTTGATAAATTATTCAAAGATGCTTATAATATACCAACTAACCTGCAAGATAGCTTTGACCTATTATTAGTAGAAATTGGTATTTTGTCCGATTCACTTAATTTGTTAGACTCAATTCAAGGGATAGATGAAACCTCTGACGATTCCGCCATAAGAAATTTTGAAGAAGGCCTGCTTTTACGCTATCGCACGTTAAATAATTTAGAGACTCAAATAAATTCTAGTATCAACAGCTACATTGAAACAAAGCTACTTGATGCAGAAGATTGGCTTGATGGTTTACCTGATACAGCCATTTATGAATCTAACAGAAAAACATTAAATGATATTCGGCTAAAGATTGCCTTAGGGTTCGAATTAGATGAGAATGATTGTGGCATGCTCAAATATGTAGCGGACCAATGTCCCCTTACCGGAGGCCTTGCTGTTAGGGAAGCTCCTAATTATTTGCCAAGCCAATATGGATTAGAATACTTTAATGAAAACAAGTGGGAGGAACAATGTGCAGAACAGCGTATGAATATCGAAAATCTATACCATGACAATCGCGTTATCATCTATCCTAACCCGACGCGCGGTAATCTTACGATTCGAATCAATGATGCTACTGATGGAGAATGGAAGGTTTTCAATAGCTCCGGCCAGATCATAGCAAAAGGGATAATTTCATCAAATATTTTTAATATTGTTTTCGATGAAAAATCAAGTACCGGTATATATAACTTATCTATATACAACTCAGAAAGTGCACCTATCATAAAAAAGTTTGTAATTATTCATTAATAGTAATTTTTGTGCCTGGATAAGTGTTTTTTATTTTTCCAGGCACATTTTTCTTCTAAAAATATGCTTTTTAATAAGATTTTAATTGTTTTATTTACCCTTTTCATCTGTTTACCTTCCCAAGCGCAATCTAACTTCGATTACGTTTGGCTGATGGGAAACCCTCCTAACATACCTAATCAAGGGTATGGTGGTGTGAAAATTAATTTTAACACTCCAAACCAAGAACCACTAATCCAATATTATTATGTAGCAGATTATGATTTATCCGTTACATTAACAAACATTTGCAACGCTGTTGGCGAGCCGCAATTTCAAACTAATGGCTGTGTTGTAATTAATAATGAACAACAAAAAATGCAAAATGGTGACAGTTTAAATTTTCCAGGTCAGGCATTTGAAGATGCATGTAATTTTAATTTTAGTTACGGCCCCAGAAGAAGTACAATAGCCCTACCTTATCCAAATAAGGAAAATAAATACATTATTTTCCATCAAAGGTTTGATTTTGTATCTCACCCATTTCCTTATTATCAAACTGAAAGTCTTTTGTATACAACAATAGATATGGAAAAAAACAATGGTTTGGGCGCGGTAATTAGTAAAAACCAATTACTATTAAATGATACACTATGTGATATGACAAGTGCGGTAAGGCATGCAAATGGAAGAGATTGGTGGATTGTTATACCTAAGTTCAACTCTAATCAATCATTTGTCTTGCTACTGACGCCCTTAGGGATTGAAACATATTCTAAGGAAATGCCCCTAGCTTGGCCAGGCGATTTGGATAACTTTTGGTACGAACAATCCGTATTTAGTGCCGATGGCACTAAATACGCTCGCATTAATGGCGCTAACGGGATTCAAATCTTTGAATTTGATCGCTGTAACGGCGATTTTTACAATGGTATATCTTTACTGCCATTACCGAATGGCTCAACTTCTGGAATCGCATTTTCTCCTAACAATAGATTCTTATACGCCACCAATGGATATGATATTTACCAGTATGATACACAAGGTTTAGATGTTCAAGGTAGTGCTACACTGGTTGCCTCATATGATGGCTTTTTATCCCCTTTGCCTACAACCTTTAATCAAATGCAAATTGGCCCTAATGGGAAAATTTACATCAATTCAACCAATGGAGTGTCTTCTCTGCATGTAATTGAAAACCCCAACGTTCAAGGTATAAATTGCAATGTTGAACAACATATAATTAGCTTGCCTGGAATCATTGGAGTTTCATTACCCAATTTTCCAGACTTTCGACTAGGTGCTGACCATAATAGTGAATGCGATACCATAGTAACTAATTCAAATAGTCTAGATAAACAAGTAATAAATATTTATATTCAACCTAATCCAGCATCAGAGTATTTTAATTTGAACTTTATTCCAAGTTCGCTACTCCTAAATGTAGATTTGTTTAATTCGTGTGGGCAAAAGGTGTTACACTTAGAAAGTGCAAAGAACGGAGACATAATTAATATATCTAATTTACCTGTTGGACTTTATTTTATCACTTTTTTCGATTCAAATAAAACAATATTAACAAAGAAGATTGCTATCAACAGGCAATAATTATAAATAATTTTCGCTTAGACCAATTTTTTTATATTAGATTATTGCTATTTTAAACCTATTTCTTGATTTACGCAAATAAATATCTGCTTATAGGCACAATTGCCCTCCCTACAATTCAAAGTTTGAGTCCGGTATATTACGGTTTCCCATTAATATTGCCCTGCAATCCTGTACTGGCATGCCCGAATTCTCCAACCGCCTAGACATCATCTGCCTCGAATCCGAAGCGTTCTACGCTTTGGTAGAAGAAGTCGTCAACCGGCTCAAGGATAAAAACAACATCGAGCATGACAAATGGATAAGCGATGAAGAAGCCATGAAGCTGCTTCACGTTTCTTCCAAGACCACCATGCAGAAATACCGCGACGAAGGGCTGATCCGCTTCACCCAACCAAGCAGGAAAATTATTCTTTACGACCGCGACTCGATCATGGAATTCCTGAACAAAAAAGTCAAAGACACTTTCTGATGGCAAAGGCTCCCGTCTTTCAAAAGGCTTTCAACGCCGGTTACCTCTTGGAAAAGCATCAGCCGCAACTCGCGCAGCAGATCGCCAAGGGATTGCAAAATCCCAAGTCGGAATTTGCTGATGGGTTCTCCGCAGGCCGCAAGCAGGTTGAGATGGAGCACGGTCAGAATAAATCGAAGTTCTTGGAGAAACTTAAAGCGGAATACGGAACCAAAGCTCCCGCCAAAGCGAAAAGTAAGGACAAGGATAAAGGCATTGATATTGACATTTAACTGGTTGCGTCTGCCAGCTTCTTCCGCACAAACCCAATAAACGCTCCATCCACATTGTCCGGCTGAAAACCTGTTTTCATGGCATGTTCCTGAAAATCAGCTTCCAGGGCATACACATCAATTCGTTTTCCTGCCTCCAGTGCCGCCTTTTTTGCACCTTCTATCCCAGAAGGTGTCACTAAAAGTTTGGCTTGCCTTTCACCCAATATTTTGGGCAAAAACTCGCCGATGGTCTTGGGCAAAGACGAACTATCACTTTTTTGGGATGAGGTGATTTCTTGAATAGTTTCAACGGTTCGATTCATCCGTTCCATCCGCCCGACCTTGGCGCGTTCCAATTCTTCAACTGCAGCAATCTGCGCCCCAATATCTGTCTTCTTCTGCCAGGAAAACTTGATGTGGGTAATAGCCCTGCCCGTTCGGATAGGTTCGGCAGTGATTTCATATTCCGTCAGGAATGACACCTCGCGCACGGCAGGTTTTAGTGCTTTGTCGTTCAGGTGCCCAAACGATTTCAGTTTGTCCTTCCCTACCCCCATGAGCGCCCTTGCCTCATCCACGCTTAATATTTCATGGTTTATATATTGAAGGTTCTTGCGCTTTTGCAGAAACTCATACAGGGTAAGGCTGTATTTGCTGGAAAGTTCAAACATCACCTTGGTATGCAAGCGGGCAAAAATTTGCGTGTCCTTGATGATTTTGATGAGGTCTTCGGGAAAGGAATATTCCACCTGCCCGCCATTGTCTTCAATCTCATTGGTACCCATGAGTTGGATTTGACGGGTCGCAGGCTGCCCGTTTTTGTTGTTCCGCACCTTGATAACCACAATCGCGGCCATCAGCCTCCGCAAGGAAGCCTTGATGTCTTGATTGTTACTTTCAACGTATTTGGTAAGCTCCTGCCGTGAGATAACGTGCTTGTTTCGGCTGGTGATATTGTTCCAGGCATTACCGATCAACAGGTTATAAATACGGCGGTCTTGCAGGGTGAGCGGCGTCATTTCGACAATATCCACCAGTTCCTCGGGCTTCACTATGGAAGAAAGGTCGTCGGGTACAGTCGGGAAGATGTTTTTGAAAAGGGCTTCACTCATGCCCTGGATACTATCACAAAATCACCTCCTGTAAAGTGATTTGTGATAGTTTAGTAACCTTACTTGATCCCAAATAGGTGATATTTCATCCCAAATAAGTGATTTTCGTATCCCCAAAAAGTGACGGCATTTCCCAAAAAGGTGACAGTTTAGCCCAAATAAGTGATTTTATTGCCTCAAAAATGAAGCAAACAGCCACTTCCAGCGTTACGAACACAGAACATAAGAACATATATAAGAACACAGAAGAAGAAAAGTGATATTTAGATAGAACCTCCCCTCCGCTCACTTCGTTCGCTTCGCCCAACGCCTTCGGCGTTGCCTAAAATTGAGTTCGCTTCGCGAACAAATGATAAAGTGCTTGCTGAAAGAAGAATTTAAGGCAATTTAGAAAGCCAGTCATTAACTTCTTTCCCTTTATCTGTAAATAAGAGCCAAAGGCTGCCAAAAAAGCCAATCCAAAGAACCAGGGCTGCGAACAAGGTGATCCATACATAAGTAACCTTAGTTTGCCTTCCCATCCGCCTAAAAAATCCATAGCTATATAATTCTTTGTTTGTCACTGGGAAAACATGCCTTTTGTCAATTTTATATAATATCTCTAGCGTTATTTTTAATCTGGAATGTATTCGTTGAACTGAAAACAGCAACATAGTAAGTAAGATTGCTCCTATCAAAAATAACAGACTTGCCCTATGTAATTTTGGAATTTGGGCAACAGCTGCTATGATTAAAGCAAAGACGGTAATTGCAAAATTAACTCGTTGGTTTAATATAGATTCAAGGAATTCTCTCTCTGAAAAGTAATTCCACACACCCTCTTCTTTTTGATATTTGTACGATTCTTGGATATCCTCGTTATTTATTTTTTTCAAATTATTTTCCTTTTTGGACATAGATATAGTGTTTTGTGAATAGGGCGTTTGAAGAGTTTTGAGAAAGTACAAATGTATTGACTTTATGCATATTTTAGAGACAGAGCAGTAAACGCCTCCTTACATTTTGTTGCCTAAATACCCCATTACCCAAAATACCATCTACCCAAACTGCATTTACCCATTTGCTTCATTGCACAACTGCCCAACTGCGTTTATGCTGCTCCTAACAAGGAGCAACCATGATAATCGCAGTAACCAATCTCAAAGGCGGTGTCGGCAAATCCACTTTGGCCAGAAATCTAGCAGCCTATTTCGTTCACAAGGGCGTTAAGGCCTGCATCATTGATACCGACCTGGAACAACGCACTACTTGCGACTGGCTGGAACGCCGCGAGGAAACTGCCATCCATATTCCGGTTTTTCCAATGACAACCGTTCAGGGGCTTCCCAAAGATGTGGAAACCCACCTCAATGACGGCTACAAAATGGTCATCATTGACGGCGTTCCTCAGATGGATCAAATCGCCACTCGCACCATGCTCATTGCGGATATTTTGCTCATACCCGTGACTCCGAGTATCGACGACCTAAAATCGTTTGAGCGGTTTTTGACACGGTATGAAGAAGTGAAAATCCACCGCGAAGAGATCCCCACTTTTCTGGTGCTGAACAAATTCAGCAGTCGCAGCAATGAAGACAAAGAGGTTCAATCCGCCCTCAAATTATTTGGTGATTACGGAATCATCCCGCTCAAAACCACTTTAGGCGACCGCGTTGCACATCGTAGAGCCAGCAAACACGGACTCACGGCTTACGAATGGGAAGACCCTCGCGCTAAGGAAGAAATCGAATCCCTCTGCCGAGAGATTGAAACCAAATTCAAAAACTTAACCCAAAGCAGGAGTGCCAATGGCCAAGCAAGAAAAAAAGTCAATCGCTGATCTGATATCTTCAAAATCAATCCACCGCAAGCCATCAAGTGCGGAGATTGACAAGATAACGACCAAAATTCATGAAGCCCATAAAGTGCCGTCGATCCTTCCCGTGCCAATGGAGAAAGTAAAACGCATCTCGGTAAACGCGCCGGTATCGCTTTACCTGAAAGCCAAAACCAAGGCTACATTGCAAGACCAAACGCTTATGGCCTACATCATAGGCTTGATTGAAACTGATGCCCAAAAATAACTTTACACACTTGCCCATTTGGGTAAATCAGCACCTGCGTAAATACTTTTTATAGCCATGAACACCTCCCAGGCCAAGAAAATCCCGCTCGCTGAAATCCTCTCCAGGTTTGGAATGGAGCCGGTGAAATCGTTCAAAGGAGGCGTAGAACTGGCATACATTTCACCCTTTCGAAATGAAAAAGAGCCGAGTCTGTTTGTAAATATCCGCAAAAACCTGTGGAATGATTTTGGAGATATGGGAGGCAATGCACTGGATTTTGTCATTCGCTACTGTAATACGGATGTAAAAGGTGCGCTTGAAATTTTAGACCGGCATTTTGGCAGCGAAGGCGGGGCAGGGACTTTGCCGCTTCCCTTCAAAAAACAGGTAAGCAAGCCAGAGACTGAAAAAGAAGAAAGCACTTTTCTTTTAGACCGCGTTTTGCCTTTCGGAGCAAGTGCTCCGTCTCTTGTTACCTACATCACCCAAACCCGCAAAATCAATCCTGAAATTGCTGCGCATTACCTCAAGGAGGTTTATTTTCACAACCGTTATACGGGCAAAAAGTATTTCGCTGCGGGTTTTGAGAATATGTCGGGTGGATACGAGATCCGCAATCCATTCTTCAAAGGTTCTGTTGGCTCTAAGGATATGAGTTTTATCAAAGGCACTGGTGATGGGAAGGAGGTTTGGGTTTTTGAGGGGTTTATGGATTTTTTATCGAAATTGACGTTGAGACACAGCGGTAATATGCCAACTACAGATTGCCTTGTATTAAATTCTGTTTCGAATACTGAAAAAACAATTGGGTATCTACTCCCCAAACCCTACGAAGTAGTTTTTGGATATCTTGATAATGATAGTGCAGGAGAAAAATCTACAAATCTTTTCAAATCCCGATTTCAGGACAGATTCATAGATCAAAGATGCAGAACAACCTCTCTCAAAGATATAAATGAATTATTGTGCGCAAAATAGATGCATGATAATGCAGAGGACCCAGAGTCATATTCTGAGTCCTCTGAAAAAGTCAATTAATTAAAACACCCCAAAGTCCCAACAAAAAGGTTATCAATGCAAAAACAAGATGCAAGATTTCATTTCCAATTACCACGTGATGTAATAATTCCCAGAGTTTTTTTGAGCCAAAACTCCTACGAGGTCCATGTTTAAGGGGCAACGCTGAATAATGGTGCCCTCCTCTTTTTTGTGGGCATGTAGATTTTTTGCGTTTAAATAATCTGGTTTTGGGGGATTTTTTCCGGATAATCGCAAGTCTCTTCATAACTTAGAGGTTTAGCCTCTCCTGGATGATCCATTGATTAATTACTGCAGAGTAATTATCTTTGCAAACAACGTTAATGAATCATGCACCACTCCAGTTAGAGGTGTGTGGAAGTTAATTTGGCACCCGGCGACTGCAATCGTTCCGGGTGCTTTTTATTTCACCTAATTCTAACATCAGGCACTCAAAAATATCCCCTCTTATATTACCTTCAAAATTTTTAACTAAAAAACTGACAATTATCTACATTTTTCAAAAATATTTTTATTTTAGCAAATTATTATTTTGATTTAAGAAATACAACCACCTTTTTGGCAAAAATTATATGCTTTTTGCCAAAAACTTTTGATATTTCGGCAAAAGTTGGCTTATGACAAAGCAGAATATTTCAAGGGATGATTTTAGGTTGTTATACAATAATATTATCATCAAAGCGAACCCTGTTGAAGCGACAAATCTAAATAGCGTCAAAAATCTGTTGCCCCATTCAAGCAACAAGTCAAAGTATTTTGGGACTACTCCTAAATATCAAGACAACCCCATTTCATTAAATTACAAAATTTTTAACAACCCATTACGCATAAATATTTTTGAAATATTGAATTATAAAGGGACAATGTATTTTGGGGCTAATCTACTGGCTAAAAAAAAAGACTGGGAGGATAAGCGTGAAATTATCACGTTAGAAGATCCCTATTTTTTGGCGTTTTATATATTCATTTTTTCAGATGAACAAATTTTAGCAATCAATGACGAAGAGCCGCCAAATCGCTTAGCAAAAATTAGGGCAATTATCAATTCTATTCAAGAGACCCTTAGAGAAGGTGACTTAAATCCAAATCTAGATCAACTTTCTAAAACCAATTATTATATTTGTTATTATTATAGTGCAATAATTTATGGAGTAAAACGCTTTGGCTTATCACTGACCTTCTCTGATGAAGGAGAAGTTAATGCAAAAGAATGGGGCTATCATACGGCATGGAGAGATGACAACCCACTTATGGACATCCTATATTTTGATCAAGACAATATTGTTGAGGGAGTAAAATTGAAAGATATTGAACTGGAAAGAGAAAATAAGCAGCAAATCATTAACAATATTGAATATTCAGGTCCGTGCCTACACGATAGTGATACTTTATATTGTAATCTTAAGAAGGTAGATTCGAATACTCAAATGAACATCATATTAAAAACACCTGCAACATTAATTGAGGTTCGAGATAAATCCAGAATCTTAAAAGGAGTTATGCAGACAAAAGCAGATGATGGGTGCCTAGTTTCATTAGAAATTCTATTAGTAAAAGTTGATGAACAAGCAAGTATTTTACCAATGGATGTGACAAAATTAAATACTATTGGTGTGTCACAGGCTGATCTGAATATGATATGTTTATATTTAATGTTTAATCGACGTTTATTAAGGGTAAGTAACCAATTGATTCCAACCTTGAATCAATTGAAGGCCAAAGGGGTTCCCTTGGAAAACTACTTAAAAAAATTACCAGGAGTATACCGAGTATGGAATTTGGGGATGCAAGGACAAATTATTCAATCTAGAATAGTAGTTACCGAAGATTTTAGAGTTTACCTAACCCCCTTTTTTAGACATCAAGACCAACTTGATTCGTACAAAGCTCAATGGTGTTTATTTAACATAAGCCATAGATACCCAAATAAAGTTTCTATCATATCTAATGTAGGAATGGCCCATATTAACCATGCAATTATTGACTTTTCATTTACTTTTCATGGAGAAAGGATATACGCAGGAATTTTCTCAAGCGTAGGCCATGATATTTCTAGAGAAACTTGGGAAAAAGATGGTGTAGTTGGAGGGTATATGATTGTAAAAAAAGAAGATGTCACCTTTAAGGTTAGAGAGTTTATTATAGATTCAGATGATTTTGATAATTATGTGAATGATTTTAATCTTAAAACATTCAAAACAGCCTTTTTTGATCTAATTTCTTCAAAATATAGGCAAGTTAAAGACAATAGAATAACTCTGTTAGAAGAAAAACTTAAAACGTGTAAATCCCTTTTAAGTGAATTTGAAAAGCAATACCGAGATATGTGAATATAGGGTTAATTGCTTATTTCTTCATATTTTTCTATCGCTGCTTGTCAGTATTCTCTTGTTTGTCTTTTCTTCGTTTATGTAAATCTTCCCACGTACCATCTAGGCCTTCTCCAAAATTTCCTTTCTTGCTACCAGGAAGATTGCCGTCTCCTCTACTCACCAGTCGTCTTTTTTCTAGGTCTCTCAGTAAAGAGGTTTCTTCATCTTTACCGGTGTAATTATTTGTCATAAGTGACTTATTTGATTTAACACCTTTAAATATATTATTATATTAAAGTAATTCAAGTATTTTAAGGCTCCGCCCCCACTCCTGTCAAGTGGTATCCCCAATCTTCCTACACTCGGCAAGCCTCATTCCGTGCAGACCGGGTGATTCCCCTCCGCTTTTCCTTGCGTCCTTCGCTTCGCTGCCGTCACTGCGGTGACAGTCGTACCCCTATTTTCATTTCAGACGCTTCGCTTTCTTTCATTCCTCGCCGGATGGGCAGAAGGGTAACGGCACTTTGATAGTGGCGTTAGCCCTTAATAATCTAATAAGTGAGGATTTATGAAACCAATAACCATCAACGACTTTTCCAAATTCGGATACCGCGAACGTAAGATGGCCGAGCACCTTTTACATGCCTGGAATGAACAAGGGTTGCCAGAAGACTTCATAAATGATGAGGTTGCTATCATCATGAACACGCATTCTGGCAATGTCTTTTTAACCAATGCTGATTTTCAGGTAGCCATGATGAACGGCAATAAGCTTGAAACCTTTTACACTGATTTTGAAACAGGAGAGGAAGGTTTTAAAGAAGAACTGTCTAATGAGGCACTTGAAAACTTAGGACTCAAATGATATACAGGGGAGGGAAGCCTCCCCTATTTAATCTTTCTAATGGAGTTAATATGGCCATCAATTGTAAAATCGAATTAACCGGGTTTCTTGGCTCAGATGCCAAGACTGTAAACCATAATGGTAGAAGTTTTGTGGTCTTAAATATCGCAACTACTGATACTTATCCAGTTAAGGATGAAAAGTCTGGTGAAACCAAATGGAAAGAGAAAGAGACTCAATGGCACGATGTATTGATATTCCGCTCTCAGGCCGCGCATATTGCTCGCGACCTTAAAAAGGGTGATGCTGTGTCCATTTCCGGAACGCTTGCGTATAAGAGCATCAAGGATGAAAAAGGTTACAGCAAGCGCCTTGCAAGCATTATTGGCAATTTTGTTGAAAAACTGGAATTCCCACGTCAGGAAGAATTAACCTTAGAGGAAGCGGCAGAAGCCGTATCCAGGGCTGCAGCCTAATGGTCGAGAGCCCCAAAGATAGAGAGCCATCAAATCCAACTTTGGTGAGAGATATTCTCCCCAAAGTCGCGGAAGAGTTATTACAAAATGAAGGATTTTTAGAGGCAATCACCCAAAATGGTTATGCTGTCGAAAAACTAATTTCAAGTTTTCAAATCACACAAAATGATGTTCAAAAGGCGAAATCAAAACCCATAGAGAGTGATAAGTTCCTATAATTCTGCTCTTTCTTTTATTTCGATTCCATTTACAAACACTTCATCTTCCTCGGTATCCATACCTGCAGCATCTTCTCTTATCCAAGTAAGCCTATTTTGAAGAAAATAAGAAAAAATAATACATAGTGAACGTCCACTAACTTGAACTATAACATTGGATACATAGATTTCGATCCCTTTATCAGGGTCAAATTCAGCCCTCGTAACATAAGAATATGGCAAGGCATAGCGCCTGCCATCGCGCGTCCGCAACTCAAACATCAACGCCCGCCCATTCTCCTGTCGGTCAAAACCGAAATACCTATTCTCCTCCTCAGCCTGTTCAGTCTGGGCACGGAGTTTTTCTACAAATGAAGTTTTGAGTGGCTGGCTCATTATCTTTTAACGATTACTTGTTTGACATTTCGAGTGACTGCTCTGGATCTTTCATACTGCACTCTCGCCAAGGTTGCAAGTCGAGCGACCAGTTTTTGTTGTTCGGCCAGGTTGTTTTTCGGAAGGGCTTTTTGCGCGTCGCGTCTTTGCTGCACGGCTCTTTCCGCCACTTCCGAGGCGGTCGCCCTTGCGGAACTTTGGCCAACTGCCTCGCGCAACTCCTGCTTGTTATCGGTGTAAATGGAGATGCCCGTTTTACCTCTCGATACTGACACATAAAACTGCTCTTTCGAACCCGCCCGCGCTGAAAATGAACTTTGGGCAATCAGCACCTTGTCCACAGTTTTGCCTTGAGATGAGTGCGAGGTAGTGGCATAACCGTAAGTAAAGTTTCGGTATTCCTTTCCCAGCACTACTTCGCTGGCTTCTGCTTTGGCAACGATATTGCCTGCAGCATCAAAACCTTTCACGGTCAGGATATTACCGTTGTTCATCCGCTTTTTGTTTTCGGAAAACCCGTTCTGGGTGATACGAATTCGGTCGCCTGCGCTGATGCCTATTTCGGCCTTCTCAAAAACGGCGAACTTTTTACCCTCGGAAAGCAGCAGAGTTAACTCTTGCCCTTTGGCAGATTTCACTTGCACATTTCCCTTTTCATCCCTGCCCACTACATCATAAATACTACCCCGCATAAACCCTTTGGCGTTCTGGTGAAACTGCACCGATTGCCCCTCCCGATAAATGGTCGGGTCTTGCTTTTGTGCTTCTGTGAGTGAAAGGTTTTTCTGCACTACAAACACCTTTTCTTTTTCAGCCAGCAAGGCTTTACCGCCGGAGGCCGGGGTCGTTTTCAAGGCCTGCCTAATATGCTGTGTCACCTGCTCCCCTTCCAAATGGGTGGGCGCCACCACCAGCACCGATTTTTTATCGCGCACATCCTGGGCGTATTCTTTTGCCAAAGCCGTGTAACGCTCTTTGGCGTCGGCCATTTCCTGAATGGCCCCCATGCCGTCCAATTTGTCCAGCGCCGCATCGTGTTTCCCTTCGGAAATCATTTTCACAGCCTCCTTGTAGTCGGCGCGGTTTTTCTGGCGCTGAATCTCCGTCACCTTGGCAGCGCGCATTTTCGATTTTTCCGTCAGGATGCGGAGCGCATCACCACGCTCAACGCTGGAATGCTGTTTGGTATCGCCGGTGAGTACCACGCGGGCATTATGGGTTTGGGCAAGTTCTAATACCTGGTTCATTTGGCGGACACCGAGCAAGCCCGCTTCATCTACCCAAAGTACATTGCCTTTAAGTTGTTTTTGCAGTTCCTTGTCTTGGAGGAGCTTTGCCACCGTGTCGGCTTTTGCAAACCCTTCACTTTGCAACACCCCGCGACTTGCCTCGGCTGAAGGGGCAAAGGCAAACATCTTTTTGCCTGCCTGTTCCACGCCGGCGGCAAGTTCTTTCATCAGGGTTGTCTTGCCCGTGCCGGCGCCGCCTTCCACAATTGTTACTCGATCTTTTGAGGAAAGCACATGCTGCACAGCCTTTTGCTGTTCAGGGTTCAGTGCCAGGTTTTGGATTTTGTATCCATTATATATAGGTTTAAGGTTACCCTTGTCGGAAACGGCCAGTTCTACCAAACGGCGTTCCTCCTGCACAGCTTCCTTGGTAGTCAGAGCAGTGCCATCTTTTGACTTAGCAGCAAAAAGGTCTTTTTCTTTCAGTCCGTAGGCCTTCAAAACTTCCTGCGGGGTGCAACTACCGAAAGAACGGCGCATGGCCTCCCGCAGCACTTCACGCTCATCAGCTACGGATTTCCGCTCCAAACAGTGATCCAGTGCCAGGTTCATGGCTTCACCTGCCTTGACACCTAAATCTGGCACTGCTTTTCCTGCGCCAGGTTTGCCGACGTTTTGAATGGCTTGTTTTTCCCGCTCGTTCAGGCGAGCGTTCCAATTGGTTTTCAGGTCGTAGAGCGAAAGGTCGTTCGCTTTGCCTTCGCGGGTTTTGGCTCCCAGTTCTGATTTTGTCCTAGCATCGGTGATACCTTTTTCGGCGGCTACGGTTTCAACCTCCTGTGTCCGGCGCGAAAATTTGTCTATGGTCGTGCGGTCAATACCCGCCAGTTCCCAGCCTTTTTCGTTGCGCTCGATGGCGTAACCTTGTTTTTCGAGTTTGGCAGCAAATGACGAGTGGAAAAATGCCTCGAAATAGGATGCGTCTTTTTTGATTTTGCCAAACTCTCCGGCCTTCCATTTATCCTCCGCTTGGTCGTAAGTAGCGTTGAAAGTGAAGCAGTGCGCGTGGAGGTGCGGGTCAGGTGTGCCATCAACGGGCCGTGCCGTCGTGTGGATGAACTCGCCGTAAATCAGATTGCCGGTATCACGATTGTCGTTCTGTCCGCCCACGCGTACCCGTGCCTGCATATCCTTTTCCAGTTCGGTCATGGCTTCGTGCACGCTATCGCGAAATGCTTCCATGATCTTTTCATCTTCATTTAGGCTGTAGCAAATGGAAACTGACTTGGGAGCATGGAAGTTTAGATCGTAACCGATTCGACGATTTTCATTAGTTCTGGCAGTTAATTGTTCTCCGGTAAGTGGGTTGATGTTGTCGCAAAGTGATGCAAATTGATCTTTATTTACTTGGCCCGAGAGGCCTAAAATTGTGGCTCCTTTGCCATACCAATTTCCGATGATTTCCTGCGATTTACCCTTTGCGTAGTAATCTTCATGAGATAACCCTTGAGAGTAATAAGACTTCGCAGCAGCAGAACTTTGACTTACAGTAACCCTTAGCATTGCCTTTTTTAGCCATGTTATTTTTTATTCAGACATCTCTCCTTAACACAGCTAAGGCAAAAGTGGAGGGTATTTACCTGTGATGCAATAGGCTTAAGTAATTGTGGTTCAGTGTGTTGTAATTTGGTTTTATTTGGTTTGTTAAAGTTTCAGGAGGAGAAGAGAAAAGATTGAAAGAAGGTTAATTTTTCTACTCAGGGGAAGAGTAACCTATCAGCGGTGTTCAATTACTTTTCATTTTGAGTTGATTTTGCCGTAGCCATCGCAATGCAATCGAGAACAGCCACATGCATGGAAGCTTCTGACATTGCAAATGGTATGTGCTCCTCTGACAATTGACTTGGACTCTTGCCTATGAAGTTGTCAGTAAGTTCCGATAGGGTATCACAAGTGTTTTTTCGTACATCATCCAAATCTGCGAATTCAGAAGCATAGCGAAACTGCTCATGCCCTTTTCCCTCAGTAAAGTGAGTTACCACCCGTATCATATGATCAGCAGTTTCTTTGTCATCTTTCCAAAAGGGCATAAGGACTACAGATTAGTTAATGTCATCATACACAATTATTACTTTTGTGTAAACGTAAATTACAATAGGATGATTTATCAGGACTTTCATGGATACAAAAAGGCTATTGCAGATGTTAGAAATGGCAAAAAGCCTATTTGCAGCATATACATAAAGGAATTTTACAAACCAATGTTAGAGGAGCACAGAGGGATGCTTTCCTATTTGGGTGAACCAATTATCGAAAAATGGGAAGATGGACTAAAAGAAACCCTAATACGACTACGGCATCATGATGAATTCTTTATGATCTTTAATCTAAAGAAAATTGAAGTAGAGTGGTGTTTTGGAGTTGCATCCGCACTTGGCTATACCAAGGAAGACGAAGAAAAGTGGTCCATTATGGATCAACATTTTTTGATTCATGATCGATATTACTCTACCTTTTTAGCGCTTGGGTTCATGATGAATGGGGTACTACATGACATGAATATGCAATTAACGCCTCTTGGCCATCGCTACATTATCAACATTCCACTTAGAAAACGGAATGGTAGTTATGTATGGGTAAAGCAGCTTTCTACTCCAATTTCAATTGATGAAAATGGCCGGATGATCAGGCAATTTAACTCCTATACCATCATTAGCGGGTATAAAGGAATTGCACTTCCATTTTTACCAAGGATATTCCTCGCTGATGGAACACGTGCACGGGAGGTTGAAAAAAACCTTTTTAAACGCTTCATGAGCAGCTCACTTTTTTCCATATCTCCAACTCAAAAACGGGTGGCACAAGCAGCTTTAATGCTATGGAATAAAAAGTTCAATGCAATGGGAGAGAGCGTTGATGAAAGTCGCCCAATTGTGCCTGTTTCGCACCAAGAGATTGCTTTATTTATGCGTTCGCACTGGGGAAAAATCCACTCAGATATATCACAAGGGACGGTAAGAAATCATGTTAACGAATTAAAGGACAGGGCAGAAGAGAGCTTTGGGTTCCGGTTTCCTGGTGTTGTAGAGGTAGCGCAGTTTTTAAAAAAACTTTATTGTCTAGAAGAAGATTAGGCCATATGAACCCTTCATATATGAACCCTTCATAGTCACAAGCAGGTTTGAAAATTCAGATTTTTGCATTACCAAAGTCTTAGTAAGATTCGGGTTCACTTACTTGAAGAAATGCTGAAAGAATATCAAAAATCTTCATGTCCCATTTTTCCAACGGGAGTTTATCGACCATTGCTTTAATCGCTTGAACCAAATCTTGTTTGGCAGCCTCCAGGTTACCCGCATCGAGTTCAAGTTTCGCGCTGTTAAGAAAACCTTCTACTACGGCTTCATCTCTCCCCTGATTTAGCTTCATAATCAAATCTGTGTATTTGCGAGCAAGTCCGTAATGCTTAGGTACGCCCTGCGTACCATAAGCAAAGGCCTCTTGCATCTCAAACCAAGCCATTGAATCGCCTTTCTCGGCAAGTTCAAGTACAGGCAGATAGTTCGAATCTATCAAGATACGCTTATCTGCAATCAACTTGTAAGCCAGAGGGAATCCCTCTTGAACCTTCAAGTCTTCATCCGCAACATATTTAAAGTTTGGCTTCATATCAATCAACATATCATTCTTTCACTAAAAACACAAGTGTCATGGCTAAAGGAAAAGGGACACGCGGTCCCTACATCAAGAACAGTAACCTCATCGGAAAAGGTAACAAATTACAAGTTATCAAAGATGATCAAGGAAATCGGCAATGGGCCAAAGCGGCAGAAATAGACAAGGCCGACAAGGCAGCCAAATCTACAAAGCAAACCCCTTCGCCTCAAATCAAAGAATCTAAACTCCAGCAGGCCGCAAAAAAGGAAGCAGCCAAAATTCCGCCCAAGCCTGCCGTGGAAAAGAAGCCGCCCACTGTGAAGCCGCCAGGAAAATGATTGCTAATGGTAACTACTCCGCTCATGTCAAATCCAAACGCACTAAATCGAATCACCGACCTCGATGCCCCGTTGCTCCAATTTTCAGGCAATCCCACAGATTGTTTCCGGCTTCGGGACGCTCTAGAGGGTGTACAGATTTTTGGCGGTATAGGCTCTGGTAAAACATCTGGATCAGGCCGCGCTTTCGCGACTTCTTACTTGAAAAGTGGTTTTGGTGGACTGGTGCTTACAGCCAAGCCAGACGAAACCGCAGAGTGGGTCAAATACGCTCGTGAGTGCGGGAGGGAAGAAGACTTGCTGATTTTTTCCGAAGGTAGTAAGTGGAAGTTCAACCCACTGCAATATGAAACTGCACGTTCCGGCAGAGGAGCAGGCCTGACGATTAATATCACCAATCTTTTTCTCACCATCTTCAAGATGGGGCAACGTATCAATGGCGGTGGCGCCGAAGAGAAAGAGCGCTTCTGGGAAAATAGCCTGACTCGTTGTCTGAATCGTGTGATTGACCTGCTGAAATTGGCCAATGAAGAGGTGAGTATATATAATATGGTAGAGGTGGTCAGTTGTGCCCCCGTCGGGGATGAGACTTTACGCCGACTCGCAGAAATGAATGACTCCGAGATTCAGGAATGGGCAGAAAAGGATTTTTGCATCAAATGTCTTTACCAGGCGGGCAACAATTCTAACACTCCCCAGCAGGACAGGGATTTCTCTTTGGTTCAAAACTACTTCCTACGCGACTTTGCTGGCTTAGACGAAAGGGTACGAAGTACTGTGAAAGAAATGCTCCTCGGGCTCTGCGAGCCATTCCTCACAGGCATCCTGTATGACCATTTTTCCAGCGAAACCAATATTACACCAGAGGTGACTTTCGAAGGGAAAATTATCGTCCTGGATTTTCCAGTTAAAAATTACCTCGTAGCGGGGATTTATGCCCAATCGCTTTTCAAGTATCTCTGGCAGCAAGCAGTCGAGCGAAGAGACACGAATCGCTACCCTTTGCCCGTATTTCTGTGGGTAGATGAATCGCAGTATTTCGTGCAAGAGTTCGACACCATATTTCAAACCACTGCCAGGAGTTCGAGAGCATGTACGGTATTTCTTACTCAGAATATAAGCAACTATTACGCACAGATGGGCGGCCAGGAGGCCATGTCTAAAGTGGATTCCCTATTGGGTAATCTCTCAACGAAGGTCTTTCACTGTCAAAATTGTAGTGTCACCAACGAGTGGGCATCCAAAACTATTGGTCATAACATGATGGCTGTGGAGGGCGGAACATACAATCGCGCCATGTTCACCGCTGGTTCTTCACGGGGTGAATCATACAACATGCAATTGCTGCCACAAGTATTACCCGTTGAGTTCACTACACTATGGACAGGTGGAAAAACAAATGATTTTAAAACGCAGGCGATAATTACCGTAAAAGGCCGGACTTGGTCTGATGGAAGAAACTACATGAAATTGATTTTCACACAAAAAGCCTAATTCAAATAGGCAACACTCAAGTCATTGTCCATTTTTTTAAACAATTTATCATGCAAAACACTGATGATATTTTCGAAAGCCTCGGTGGAATTTTTTTCAAAAACCTTATCGATTCCACTAACGAGAAAAATTCAGCCGCCCAAACTCGGCTGATATTAGCCGGTATCGCCTTGCTCACTTTCGTCGGAGCGGAGGCCGTGAAGATTTTGTTCCGCAATAATTTTGGATCAAAAGGAATCAACCTCCTCCGCGCCTTTCTTTGTCTGGTCGGATTTGGTCTGATCTCAGCAGGATGTATTGCTGCTTGGTTTCAATCGGACTCGCCTGACCTTGAGCAGATTGGTAGCCCAAAATCCTTTTTGCTTGCAGGTATCTTTTATGCGATACTCGGTATCTATGTTTTTGCCAAGGCCATTGTACAAAAAGCACGTGCAAAAGACCTAGTTCACCCACAATATCGGGGCGACAGCTACTTACTGTCATTTCTGATGAAATCAGGCTGGAGTCAGGCCAAAGTGCAAAATCTGGCCGAGCCGCTTCTAACTTTAGCCATCGGTATCTTCCTTACGCCCGTTAACCTTCTTTGGGGTATACCTTTATTATTCTGTGCACTTTCTGTGTGGTTGCATCAATTGTTCGAGCTCATCTTTGGGGTGAGTCATGTGCGCGATGTATTAGCGGAACGCGGCTACCAGATTTCCCGAGAAAATGGATTCTCCGAAGTTAAACACTAAAAAAACTGGTCATGAAAACAATTCGCTTTTTTCTGTTTATTTTATGCCTTATCGGTAGCGGTCTTTACCTCACCGCATCCAGATTTGAACTACTGGATGTACCAGCGCTCAGCAGGGGTGAAATATTACCACAAGAAGAATGGAGCAAGACCCTTCTTGGCAAGTGGAAATACCGCAGGGTCTTCAAAGCCTCGTTCTACTCCTGGGTTTACGAGGGAGAGGTCGAGTACAAGCCGGACAATAGTTTTTCACGCTATATCACCTGTAAGTATTACGAAGGATATTACGGAAAAATTAGTGATTCCTACTTGAAAATAATCGTGGGTGGAAGTTACTCAGGCAAGTGGGCTGTGAATGATACTGACAGGTTTTTCACTGAGGTTATCGAATTGTGCGATATTTCGGTAGGACGGCGAGACAGTGGCTATGAAAAATTTAACCTTGATTTTTGTAGTTCCTTCTTTGCACCGAGGAATAATTGGGAATTTGGCGATGTGTCGTACCCGCAATCAAAGTTCGAATTAAAAAGATTCGACAATGAAAAAATTGTAGTCAAAGGCATGGTCTTCGATGACGGGGCGAGTATAGAAATTGTATTTGACCGGCTAGATTAACCTTATTGTCCTGCCTGATAGCAAATTCAAGATTTCATAACATTTACACACCCCTTTCTGGCATAATCGCTGGAAAGGGGTCTTTACATTCTGGGCGATTCTTTCCCTTTCCCTCACACTCCCCCTAAAATGTCACGGTTTTTAGCACAGGCTAACGCCGCAAAAACCGCGTCCATTTCAGGAACCAGGGGAGCAATCGGCAAAGTGATGGGTTCGCTGCGGGTGCGCGGCCTCTTGCGCTCGGGCTGAGATGTCCCGTAAGGCGCTTTCTTAACCCATCGGTATTTCTCCTCCCTTTTACTGCGAAATCTACCGCACCGCTCCGTGTGCGCTCAAGGGTCGCCCCGAACGCTCGGGGCTGACCTGCCATTTTTTTCCTCTTTCAGACCGGCCTTGCCTGTAAAAAAATAACCGCTCCCCCTTGCCCGCACCTCCGCAGCGCTTGGTAAACGATTGCTTCGCAAAAGGGAGGACACCTCAGTTAAGAGCATACGGGCTACCAAGCCATCAGCAGCTCAAGAGGCAACCCTCCGCTCCCAAAGTGAGGGAGTTTTCCTTGTTATGAGAAATTGAAAATCAAGCAATTATGAAAAATCCTCAATTCTGGCAAGTGTCTGAAGTACAGGTTACCTACCGAAGCCATTTAAAACATGCGGAACTGCCACAAATCAATTCTTCCAGTGATGCAGAAAACATCCTTCGGCAGAACTGGAGCGACGACATTGATTTTTTAGAAGAGTTTGTTGTCTTGTTTTTAAACAAAGCCAATCGAGTTAAAGGGCTTTTTCGTGCCTCTCGTGGGGGCACTTGCGGTACTGTTGTAGACACCAAAATCGTATTTGCCGCGGCTCTAAAAGCAATGGCGGCAGGTATAATAGTTGCGCACAATCACCCTTCGGGGAGCCTTATTCCGAGCCAAGCGGATATATCTATTACCCGCAAATTACGCACAGCTGGCGACTTCCTAGAGATGCCCGTACTAGATCACATCATCCTTGCCCCTTACAGCGGCTATTACTCTTTTGCCGATGAAGGCATGCTTTAAACCAATACTTCAACCTCTAAATATTGTTGCCATGTCTGCTACGACGACTTCCCCCAAACCCCTAACCGTAAACACGGCCCACCGCGACCTTTACCACGAAGTAACGGAAAAACTCGTTACCCTGATTGAACAAGGCGTTACCCCTTGGCGGCGCTCATGGAGTCAGTATGGAGCCGCCCGCAATTATGCCACCGGCCACATTTACAGCGGGATTAACTTTATCCTGATGAACTGCACACCGTTTGCCATTCCTTATTTTATGAGCTTTAAACAGGTAAAAGAGCGCGGCGGGCAAATACGCAAAGGTGCAAAAGGGCAAATGGTCATTTACTTTAATGTATATTTTAAGGACGGCGCAGATCAAACCCTTTCAAAAGAGGAAGCCCGCTACCGAGCCGGAAACGGCGAAGAAATACAGGTGCAAAAATTCATTAAATATTACACGGTGTTCAATGTGGCCGATATTGAAGGCATTGAGTTCGAATTTCCGGAAATGAAACTCCAGCCACATGAGAAAATAGAACGCTGCGAAAGTATCATTGAAGAAATGCCGCAAAGGCCTGAATTCCGGCAAATTGATGCCGACCAGCCTTTTTATGCTCCCGCGCAGGATTTTATCAATATGCCCGCCATTGCACAATTTGAAACGCCAGAACACTACTATGTTACCCTGTTTCACGAACTGATCCACGCTACGGGCCACGCTTCGCGCCTTGGCAGAGAGGGCATAGTAAACCCGCACAAATACGGCAGCCAGCCTTACAGCCAGGAAGAACTAATTGCAGAAATGGGCGCTTCTTTCCTGTGCGCTCAGGCGCAGATTAACTACAACGGTCTGACGGAAAACAATGCCGCCTACCTAGCCGCATGGCTCAAAGTTTTGAAAGCGGATAGCAAGTTCATTTTTAAAGCCGCCGCCGAAGCGCAAAAAGCCGCTGATTTTATTCTGAATCGCAAAAGCATAAGCCCGAAGGAAGATTAATGCACAACCGCCCAAAAGCGTAAAAGCGCAAACAGGCAAAACCGTGTTTGGTTAAAAGCACAAATGAGCATCCCCGCAAAAGCGTAAAAGCAGATGCGGGGATTTTGTTTTATATTTGTTAAAATTGTTTGAAAATTTTGCCCGCCTCGCGGCGGGGAGAGCGGAATAATCTGCACCGTTTTCTCCTACTGAAAAACTTCTATGAGTTCTTCAGTGGTTTCAAATTAGGCTCGTCATGATTTTTTATGTATCTTTGTTTTTAATAACATTAATGCATGGCAAAACCCAAACGACGTCTTGCGATTACGCTCTTTAAAAGCACCGTTCACTCGTTGAATGAGTGCCTTTCAGGAAAACCTATTGAGAGTGAATATGAAATCAAGCAACAGTATTCCCTTGAGGGAAAAATCTATATTGGGGTGCCTACTGAAGACCCTGTTGATTGGCTTGGTTTCTTGCAGGGCGGCACAGAAGACACTATTAATGGGCTTATAAATGTGTCTCATAAGGCAGCAATCATAATTAAAAGAGGTAATAGATTTTTAGGACTATCCTTTGGCTATGGCCAGGCACTATTTGACAAGAAGAATATTGAGCGCAATTTTGGACTTAGGGTCGTCATCAACTCTGTTGACCCAAAAAGTTTACGTTCTTTTGATTCCGCAAAACTAGACGACAACACTGTACTTACAAGAAAACAATCGTCTCGAGGAGGAAGCCCGACTGTATTTGGTTCAGAAATACCATCCGAATTACTTTGTGGTGTATCTGGAAAAAGTACAGAATTGCTATTAGGCAAATCGGTTGCTGGCAAAGATCAACTCCTCATTGCACCCAATGTTGACTTTACGAACTTAGGAGACATTATTGATTTATCTCTGTTACAGTACGGCAAAACAACATATCAGAACCATTTCCCTTGGTATGATAACATTCAAGCTGAACAAGATTCGGTTACCTGTGATGCTTTAAACGCAAAACTCTCTAATGATTTGAGAGCAGGGGTATATAATCAATTTAGTTTTGCCGCTCCAGAAGTTTATGATCCTCTCGAAACCCCAGGATTCTCCTTTACACCCAAAGGAGAAATGCTCTCTGACTTGGAATTCAACGATTTCATTTCTTACCTTAAAACGTTACCAACAAATGATTTTTCAGTTGATTATCTGAAGGGGAGGAAGGTTTATGTTAAAGATAATAATGAAGAAGAAGCCGACAAATGGAGTGCTTTTGATTGTTTAAATTATGAAACGGAATTACTTGGCCAACGCTATATTCTTTTCAAGGGAGACTGGTATAAAATATCAACAGATTATTTTAACGAATTAGTATCGTACTTCAATCATCGTATAAGAGACACATATATAGGGGCGCCTTCACCTTTAATCGGACTTCCTGATTTTCCCAGAGTGAAAGGCTATGGAGAAGGTACTTATTGTATAGATGTAGCTAATTCCAATCCAAACCTTATTTCTCTTGACCAAAAAGATATCAAAATTTCCAAGACATTATCTTCGGTTGAACCATGCGACCTTTTATCCTTTGATGGAAAGTTTATTCATTTGAAGAAAAAGTATTCATCTTCTGCTCTAAGTCATTTGTTTGCCCAAGGAAAGGTTTCGGCTGATCTGCTAAAAACCGAGGATAGATTTAGAAAAGGCCTGAGAAAAAAAATCCGAGATGAAAGGAAAATTAGTCAAGATATAGTTCCATTAGGAAAGATAGACCCAGCAAATTATCAAATAATTTTTGGTGTCATCGACAAAACGCCTGGTGTATTAAAACTACCTTTTTTTAGTATGGTGAACTTTCAGGCAACTGGCAAGCATCTTGAAGCATTGGGGTATGAGGTGTTTATTACTAAAATTAGTTATGCCTAATTTTAGACTTGTTCCATATCTGTTTATAAGCCGGTTAAAGAAAAAGACCAAGTCCGAGATAAATGCCCTTATCAAAAATTCATACTTTTTCTACAGGTTCAAACGGGCCTTCTTCTCGATTTTGTTTTCACTGCGGCAATACAGCATTTTAATATACAAAAAATCATAACTCAAAATGGCAAGTTATTATTATTCATCTGATAAAAAAAATTGGAACCGTGGTGGAAATGAATATGAAATCTTTCTAAAAGCTTTAGTGGGGGTAATTAGTTTAAGTGATTATATCTGGCATCCTAACATGTGCGAAAGTCATGAAAAGACCCCTTATTCCTGTAAATGTGGTGCTTTAGATAAGGTAAAAAGAATTTTGGAAATGGACTTAATACCACTCTGGGTTTTCAGAAAAAAAGGCATAATAGATCATTATGAACCAAGTATTCACTCTGGGACACAGCCAATTAGGGTTTTGAACCATATGCTGGGCTTGATGTTTGTAAATACCCATCCAGAATTTCCCAAGGAATTGTTTGAAGAAATAGACAAAGGGGTTTTCACCAAAGGCGTTTTTCCAGTTTTAGGTGAAGAGCCTTGCAAATTTCATACTCCATTTGTAGATAAACAGAAAAATGTAACTATTCATGAAACATTTTTATCTTACTTGTGGGGAGTATCATATTCAGTTTATGTCCTCTTTCTTGAAACAGTCGACTTCCCAGAAATTAACCAAAGTGTTGGATTTACTAAATATTCAATACGACAAGAGAATATCGATAAAGCATACTCAATGTTTTTCTATGCAAAATCTTTGATCCAAGTATTTGAAAACTGGGATAAAGAATCTCTTCCTAATCCTGAGCGTTACCCCGCTGATGCTTCTGATAGAATTTATATTGAGCAAACAATGGTTTATTATACTGAAGCTGTAAAATTTATCTTGTGTCATGAATTTACACACGCCCAAAGGCATATAGACCAATTTGTCGAAGGAGGACTAGTGGCGTCGCACTTTTTAGAATTTGAAGAAGAGGCTGATGCCAACGCTGTTACCTTAATGCAAATGGGTATGGTAAAGGATTTTAATCAAGAAGTTATTGAAATTGGTATCATAATTGCAATTCTCTCTATGTTTTTTTTCAGCAAAACTACTACTGGAACTAAACACCCAAATCATGAGGATAGATTGACCGCAACTCTTGAAAGGCTTCAATTAAAGGATACTCATTCTGGTTGGGGCATAGCTTGCATAGGACTGAAATTATGGGATGAACAATTTAATCAAAATTTAGATTGGCCATCAGATTTAACATATAGGGAATTGTATTATAATATTGTTAGTCAAATTAAAAAAATGGAACATGATAAGAATTGATAAAAAACCACCGTTTTTTTACTGCGACTCTCCCTGCCACTAAATTGCCCCCTTTTCTCTTTTAGCCAGTGTAAAAAACTCGTTTACAAAATCAAAGTTTACTTTAGGGTAGTCAGTACCGTTTTTTTACCACCGAGCAGGAGGCCATTGTGAAAATAGGTTATGCCCGTGTTTCAACCCGTGACCAAAATCTGGATTTACAGATAGATGCCTTGCGGCAGGCTGGTTGTACCGACACCTATATTTATAAGGAACACTTTACCGGCTCCAGCAAGGAGCGCCCGCAGCTGAAAAAGCTTCTCGAACAAGTTCGTGAGGGCGACATCATTGTAACGTGGAAGCTCGACCGGCTTGGTCGGTCACTTACGGATTTAGTTCAGATTGTAAATGAAATTGAGGGTAAAGGAGCAGGTCTGCTATTTATCAAAAACAATATCGACACTACAACAATACACGGGAAGCTGTTCTTCCACATTTTTGCTGCCATTTCTGAGTTCGAGCGGGAGATTATCCGAGAACGTACCAACGCTGGGCTTGCCTCTGCTCGCGCCCGTGGGCGCAAAGGAGGCAGGCCGCCAGGCCTTTCCAAAGAAGCCCAAGTCGAAGCCGCCGCCGCCACTTCGCTCTACCAGCAAAAAAAATCAGTAGCCGAAATATGCAACACGCTCACTATCTCGAAGAAGACTTTTTACAAGTATTTGAAGGTACGATATAACTAAGAAAATTGGCAGAGATTTTGATAAAATATATACTTTTGTGTGCTTCAGTCTTTTGCAAATCCAGATAAAAACATATACCTATGTTTATAACGGAGATTGGTAATTTTGATGGAGATTCTTGGGAAACTTTTTGTCAAGGATGTTTTAAACAAAAATATAGCGAAGAGGGCTACCAAGAAATTCCGGCTGACACCCATGGAGACATGGGTATTGAAGGCTTTACTAGTAGGACAGGTAAAGTTTTCCAGTGTTACTGCCCTGATAATGACACCACTACCGCTGATTTACATACTCGCCAAAAAAACAAAATCACAACTGATTTAGAGAAATTAGAAACCTATCAGAATGAACTAGTTAGGTATTTAAAAGACTCAAAAATTAAAGAATGGATTTTTGTAACCCCCAAATACCGAAATAAAGAGTTGATCGCTTTTTGCAAAGAAAAAGAAGAAGAGTTCCGAAAACGGAATCTCCCTCATATTGATCCTAATTTTGAAGTTCTAGTTCATAATTGGGATTTCTACATTAAGGAGGCTCCTTTAGTGCTTCAAGGCACTAATACTAAGATTGACTTAACATCGGAAAAAAAAGTTTCTGCCGATGATGTTATTGAATGGAAGAGCAAAAACCTCACATTTGCTGATAACGCCATACGTAAATTTGAAAAAGTTTTACCCAAGAAGAATTCTGATATTCACAATAAAGTAAATCAAATTACTACTTCAGCGATACAAGGATACCTTACAGGCAACGAAGTCCTTAGAAATTGGCAATCTTTTAATCAGCCGAGGTATGAGATGTTTCTGAGAGTGATTGCCCAGTTTGAGAGTAATCTTCCCATTAAATGTGCGTTAAATGAAAAAAATAACTCCAATTTTTACAAAGAGGTTGAGGCTGAGTTGGAAATGTTAATCGCACGAGAATTCCCTGAGCTACATACGATGATGATTCGATCGTTGTGTCATAAAATATTTTATGGGTGGATTCTTGAATGCCCGTTAGAGTTTGAATAAACAGCAGAATAATGTCATCTATTCTTGATTTTTTTGAAATCAACGAAATGAGGTTTCAAAAACGCCCTATCGCTATTTCGGCAGATTACAGGCCGATGTTTAAGATTTCTCAAATTACTTTGATCCTCTTTCTATGTTGTAGAAATAGGAAAGCATCCTTATTGAAGCTTCACTTGTTTTCATGGATGCTAAAATCATCAGAAAATATGGAAGTGATTCTTAAAATATTACAAAAAAATAGATCTGACATATCTCATACATGGGGAATTGAGCCCTCTCTTAATAGGGCTTTAAAATTTGGAATTGCCGAAAAAGTCTTTGTGGTAGAAAAGGATAATTATTCACTTTCAAGTAAAGGAGAGTCACTTGTAAAAAAAATCCTCCTCGATTCATATCTATTTCGTGACGAAATAACCTTCTTGAACCTAATCGGCCAAAAAGTCTCTGAGTCTAAAGTTTTGAATATTTCAAAAAATTGGTTTGGAAATTATGCTCAGGATTAATGCAATTAAAATTGAAGTCAATACGACTGATGGATTATATGGAACCTTTAACACTTTTTCCGAAGGCCTAAATATCCTTAAAGGAGATAACACAACAGGAAAAAGCACCTTGGTTCAATCTATATTTTATGGATTGGGGCTAGAAGAACTTATAGGAGGGAGAGGTGAAAAAACCATGCAATCCGTCTTAAAAGACGTTGTAAAAGGCCCTTCTAAAAAAGAATATCAAGTTCTTAGTAGTGTGATCTTTCTCGAAATATTCAACGGGAACGAAATAGTAACAACTCAGAGATATGTGACTGGAGAAGGCAAAGATAGCCGCTTAATTGATATATATAAAGGTGCGATCCTAACAGAAAACCACCAATCTGAGCATGTTTCAATGTTTTTGCATGATGCAGGTGCCGCCCAAGATGATGACTATGGTTTTCACTATTTTCTCGAAAAATTTATTTTTTGGGATTTGCCAGAAGTAACAGGGGCCAAGGCAAGAAAGACTAAATTGTATATTCAATCCATTTTTTCGGCATTTTTTATTGAACAAAAAACTGGCTGGTCAGATTATCTTGCAACTATCCCAAACTACGGCATCCGAGAAAGTAAAGCGAAGGCTATAGAATTCATTTTGAATCTTGATGCTTTGATTTCCGATCTAAGGAGGTTGGATATCAAAGAGCAAAAATCTGTGCTTAAATCCAAATGGAATTTGCTGTATGAATCTATAAAAAATCTTGCTAAGGAAGCAGCGAGTGAGTTAAAGGGCTTTCCAGAAATACCTGAAATTATTAACACAACTAGGGTGTGTCTGAAAAATACTTTTTGAGCAAAATACGAGCGAACGCAAGTTGAACCAAGGCAAGAAAGGATTCAGCTAGTTTCTCAAAACGAGTAGCAAAACGACGGCATTCTTTCAGGCGGTTTATCAAGCGTTCGATCACATTACGTTGTTTATAAGTCAGTTCATTGAATCTATGATGTGGGCCTTTTTGGCGTCTTTTGTGGCCTTTTGGCAGTTTTTTCTCTGGAATCAGTGCTTTTATGCCACGACTTCGGAGGTATTTGCGAACAGGTTTTCCGGTGTAAGCTTTGTCGGCAACCACTTCTTTGGGACGACTACGGTAGCCGCTTGCAGTGGGGATCAAGACGTTTTCCAGCGCTATTGAGAGTTGGGGAGCGTCATGTCGTTGCCCACCTGTCAGTACAGCACCTAAAGGATTACCCAAGCGGTCACAAACCAAGTGGATTTTGCAAGTAAAACCGCCACGTGAACGACCTAAGGCTTGTTCCCCGGCTTTTTTTTAGCGCCGGCTGCGGATTTAGAGGCCTTTACGGTTGTCGAGTCTACTTCCCACAAATCCCAATCAATCAGACCGTCTTCATTGAGTTTGAGGTGCAATAAGGCCAAAATCTGTTCAAAAAGCCCACTTCGCTGCCATTCCCGAAAACGATGATAAACGGTTTTCCACGACCCGAAGCGTTCTGGCAGGTCTCGCCAGGCTGCCCCAGAACATAAAATCCACATGATGCCATTCAAGATGTGTCGTGGAGAGTGCCCAGGGCGACCTTTTCCACGTCGTTCAGGAAACAATTCTTTAATCGCAGCCCATTGATTATCATGCAATTCGTACCTTTTCATTCACGAAAAATACGAACTCATTTTTAACAATCCGATTTTTCAGACACACCCTAAATTTATTTATCTATCTATCAGGAAAGGGGAGAGCACAATCCCTCTTTTAGATTATATTGATTCTCTCCAAAGCGAGTATGCAATACTCGAGCGCGCATCTATTACAGTTGCTGGTCAAAATGTTGAAATTTTTGAAAATCAACTTACACACTTAAAAGAGGTATTAGCAAACCTAGAGTTTCGACAAAATAAACTACTTGGGGAACAAAGCCTAGAGCTGGAAAAATTGGATGGATTTAAAAATCAACTCGTTGAAATTGAACAAGAATTAAGAAAAAACAAATTCGAGGGGAAACTTAAAAAGTACGGCTCTGATCTTGATTTTCAGGTTGCCTCTGATATTTGCCCGACATGCCATCAGCCGATAAAAGATATGCTTCTTCCTCAGGACATTGACCAGATTCCAATGAGGATAGAAGAAAATATTAAATATTTGGAGGCTCAGAAGGGCATGTTAGAGGTGTACATCGAAAGCCAAAATAAAATTGTTGAACGCAATAGTTCAATAATAGCATCATTGAGAAACCAGGCATATGAAATACGGGCTGAAATTAGAGGAATAAAGCGAGACCTAACTTCTGATGAGCGGCTGCCTTCTGAAAAGCAAATCGAAGATAGAATTCGAATCCGCAATCAACGTGATTATTATTTGAGACTTCAAGAGAGGTTTAATGACAAATTAAGTGACTTACAGGTGTTGAGTGCAGAATATGAAGAAATCAGAAAAAATGAAGAGCGTATTCCCAAAGAAGAATATTCTACGTCTGATAAAAAGAAACTAAAAGCACTCCGAGAGAACTTTAAACGAATGCTAAATAAATTTAATTACAAAAGTAAGGATATCCGAATGGTTGACATTTCCCCTGAGAATTACTTGCCAGTCGTCGCTCAAGAGGGAAGAAATTATAATATCCGTTTTGATAGTTCCGCCAGTGATTTTATTAGAACTATATGGGCATATACCTGCTCTTTATTGAAGGTTTCTCAAGAATATCGAGGAAACCACCCTGGGCTTATTATTTTTGATGAGCCCGAACAACATTCAATGGCTGACGATAGCACTCGCTACTTATTGGAAGAGTTAGCAACCTATGGTCAACATCAGTCAATTTTGGCTATTTCTTTTCACGCCAAAGAAGAAGTTTTCAAACAGGTTACAAATGGTTTGGAATTTAACTTGATTGAGATACAAGGGCGCCTTATTCAAAAAATGGAATAAAAATGATTGCACTTTGTGAAAAAGCCGATGTTGAAAAGCAGACATAATATGTCACTATACAAAAACACAGAGTGGAAAAAATTTCGAGAAGAAGTGATCGAACTTGACGGCTACAAATGCAAGGATTGTGGCCGCTCAAGTAGCGAAGTTGTTCTCCAAGTTCATCACAAAAAATATGTCAACGGCCGACTTCCCTGGCAATATCCTTTAAAAGACTGTGAAACTCTTTGTAAAGGATGCCATGCATCAAGACACGGAATTACGAAACCACAAATTGGTTGGGAGTTTATCTGTGAAGAGGATTTAGGAGATTTAACCGGAACTTGCGAAAACTGTGGTGCATTAATAAGGCACAGTTTTTTAATAGAACACGAAAATTGGGGCACTATTGAAGTTGGTACATTTTGTTGCGACAAACTAACTGATTCGAAAATTGCCTCCAATTTGCTGGAATCGCAAACTAGCTATAAATCTAGAAAACAAAGATTCATTAAATCAAATAGATGGAAGGTTGTAAATAACACTTATCAAATAAAACAAAGTTCTTTTGAAATTTCGATTATTGAACAAGGCAACATTTTTTTATTAAGATACATAATCTTCAAAGCAATAACAAATATGAAACACTGGAAATGGCAAAATCAAAGGTTTTTGACGTAATTGAATCTGGTGAGTTTATTGAATATCTTAATAGACATAATATTCCATATAAAGATATAAAATGAGAACAAAATTCAGCCTCACTTCTATTAGTTAACCAATTAGTGCTCGAAACTCGCCCGAAATCCAATATTTCCTACCTTTTTTTGAATTGTCAGCAACCTCAACAAAACCATCATTAACCCAAGCCGAAAGTAAGTTGCGAGCCGCACGATCTGAGATATTAAATAGCGCTCCTACGTCACGGCTTGTAATCATGGTGCTATGACGAAACAATTCAAGCGCTTTTCGTTGGCGCGGATCAAGATGCCGCAAGGCTGGTGAATAATCCTGCGCCCCAGTTCCGGCGGATTCCTGAGCGCGGCGTTTTACGCTTTCAAAACTTTCTGCCATCCCAACGCAGAAATATTCGACCCACTTGGTTATGTCCGCTTCGGCACGTCCGTCATAATAATTATGCCCAGGGCCTACCGTGAGCGCTTCATAATATCCCCCAAGATTACGGGCGTAGTATTCTTCCAGAGAATACAATCCTTTCAGGCCGTATCCGCCTAAATGAAGGATGAGTGTGGTCAGCAACCGTGCCGTGCGACCGTTTCCGTCGTAATATGGATGGATCGTGGCAAATTGATAGTGTGCGATAGATGCCCGAATCGGGCATGGAAATTCCCAACGTTCCGAACTGGCAATCCAGGCTACCAGTTCCTTCATGAGTACGGGCACATCTTTGGCTTCCGGCGGCATATAGACAATGCCTCGGGTGCGCCCGTCGCGGATAACATTTTGCCCATCCCGATAAGGTGTTGGTTTTACTTTTTTTCGGCCTTCAGCCAGCACAAGGGCATGAAGCGTCTGGATGTGGGTTTCCGTTACGATCTTTCCTGAATCAGCAATTTGCTCCAGTTTTTCCAGCGCGGCATAGTAGCCAAGCACTTCCTTCTCATCGCGCTCACGGCCAGGGAAATGTTGCCTCTCTTCAATCACCTTCGACACTTGTTCCTGTGTCAGGCGGTTGCCTTCAATCATTGTAGAGTAATGCGTTGAAAACAGCCGTGCTGTTTCTCGCAGGGTTGCAAGAACGGAAGGTGTGATGGGCAAGTCCTGCACCGCTTGTTTGGCAGCCTCGATACGCATCAGGCAAGATGCGAGCCTAGGAGTGATGATGAAGTTTGGTGTAAATGGCATATTATCGGTAGTACAAAGGTAGTTTAATGTTCCATTATTATGCCGTTAAACTTCCGATAAATCAAGGGGAATATCCATTTCTGTATCCAATTATATCCAATTACTAATCTGCCTAAATGCACATTTACTCACTTGCGTCATTGGGTATTTGTGCAAACAGGTTACGCAACTGGCGCACTGCTTCCAACCTGCTCCTGTTTTCCTCCAATGACCTAAGAATGGTTTTGTGTGCAGGTTTGCCCATCTCTTTCCTTTCTGTTTCTTTTTTTAGCGAGCATTCATAACGCTCTTCAAAGCGCATTTCCAATCGTGCCAAGTTCCGCTCCAGGAAGGGATCACCTTTTTTCAGTCTGACACCATAAAATGATGCCTCGGTTTGGATAAGGTTTGCCACATCTATCGCCCGCGCCAGAGCGGGCGTCACACGTTTCCCAGTAACGCCCCTTTTGTTGATGGAATTACTACTTCTTGCTTGTTGGGCGATTCTTGCTTTTCCTGAATTGTTGAAGCGGATTCAGAAAGTCTTGTGATTTCCTCACGTGCCTCATAAAAGGCTTTCAACTCCTGCCATTGTTCCTTGTTACGGTACAGTTCCATTTGGGTAGCAAACGCCGTTTCCCGCAGGATCATTATTTCAATTACCCAGCCTATGAGCATGAGCGTAGAAACAGAGATCGTCCAGGACACACCGTAAGGCAGCATTACAGAAACAGCTTCAATAAGAGAGAGTAACAGCAGGGCTGTAGCGGCCACAATACCAAAGGAAAACCTGCGCTGCAAATGCGCCGGGTTGAGTTGAAAAAAGAAAACCAATGTACCCCTGCCTGCTTGAATAGCAAGTGGCACCAAAAAGGCTGCTATCTTAAATCCTATGGTGGAGGCGGACTCCGCATGAAAAATGCCCATAATCAAAGCTGAGATTAGGTAAGTACCGATCAACAGGCCAAACGATAGTATGGGTAAAATGCGACGCATCTGTTTGATGGCGCGCTCAAAATCCTGATTTACAAGGCTGTTCTCCATAAGTCGATTTTTAAAAATTGACCAAAAGCCCATTTGCGCTTTTGAGAGTTGAGTTTTTAACCATCCGCCCAAACGCGCATTTAAGCAAATGCATCTTTGGGCTTTTACGCAATTGGACATTTACACAATGGTCAATTTTGTCTGATACTCATCCATCACATCCGAAGGCAGGCTTTTCAAATACACCTCCGTCGTCGCTAAGGAATTATGTCCAAGCATAGCACTGATGACATTTAAAGGCACAGCATTCATCATGGCATGCGTGGCGAAAGAGTGTCGCGACACATAAGAGGTCACGTGCTCTTCGATGTCGCATAGGTTAGCTAGTTTTTTCAGTGCCTTGTTGTACATCTTCCGTGCCTGATGTAGGTCTTTGTGTTGTTCGAGCAGTAGTTCCCGCCGGATGAAGGGGAAAATAAAATCCTCCTCAGTTTTATCTTTCAGGTAGAAAGCAAAAATTTCCCGCAGGTTGTCGGTCATTTTCAGGTCGTACAACCTGCCGGTTTTTTGCCGTCGGTAGCGGATGCGATCACCTACTATGTCTTTCTTTTTCAGAAAAGCCATGTCCACAAAACTCATCCCATACATCATGAAACTGGCGAGGAAAAAATTTCGAGCATGGAAGCATTGGTGATCCGGCTCCAGTTGAATTTGCACGATGCGTTTAAGGGCATCCTGATCAATGGCACGTTTTACCGTCGCCTCTTTTTTTATCTTGTACTGCTGAAAGGGGTAGTGGTTTTTCTCAACTACACCTTCTTTCAACGCCTTATTGTAAATGGAGCGCAGCGTCCGCATGTTGAATGAAAGCCCATTTAAATGGAATCCCTGCCCCAGAAAATAAGCCTCGTAATCTTTCAGAAACCGATAGGTAATTTCCTCAAAGCGCATATCCTTCCATTTGCGGTAGGTTTTGAGCGCTCCTAACACGTTTTTATATACACGGGCGTTGCCGATTTTCCTTGCTTTTAGCAACTGTTCGATTAACCCTTCAGTGAAGGCAAAAACGGTTGGATGTGCTTCTGCTTGACCATCAATCAGCGCCCGTAAATCGGATGTAGAAAGCGAGGTAAGTTTACCTTCTTCTTCCATCTTGGTAATAATCCCAAGCGCGTCGGATTTTTTCTTCTCCAGCAGATTGTTCAGACGCGTAACAGAGTCAATGATAGCACTGGTGGGTTTGATTCGCCGTCGTTTTTCATCCCATTCCGAAGCTGGAATGGAGTATCCAAGGGAGATGGAAGTGGTCTTGCGGTGATGCGTCAACCGCAGCACGAGGGGGCAGGCTCCATCTTTTTTCCGCCTTCTGGTATCTAGTGAAATGACGACGCTGGTGTTCATAGCGAAACAAAGGTAAAATAAATTTGCACGCAATTTGCACGCGGATTTCGATTTTTTTTGTTCGAACGAAAATTCAAATGTGTTGCAATAAATTGATTATCAGCACATATTAAACCAGGTTAAACCATATTGAAACAAAAAACCACACGTCTGGGGGGCGTGTGGTCGCAGGTTCGAATCCTGTCATCCCGACAAAATCTAAAACGCAATTGCCTGAATGACGGGCGGTTGCGTTTTTTGTTTTGGAACAGTTATAATGGTTGGCCATGAAGTTACCCTTAAACTATGTCCTACCCGCCATTGAGCAGCGCCCAAAAAAGCAGCATCCGAATCCCCCTTCACCGCCAATAAACCCACCACCCTCTTCCAGCCCTGCCCCCTTTCGGAAAATACCTCCGGTACAAGGAATCGTACTTGCTCGAATCGCGTAATGCCAGGTGCGACAACCCGAATTGCATCTGGTACCTTTCCAGGGTGTCTGCCGTGATGCGCCTGCCGAAATTGTAGGCCGTCCAGCCTTCCCGGTTCAGGGCGTACAAGGCGGTGTTGGGCGAAGGGTCTTGCGGACACCAGAAACGGGCTTCAGGCGGAATACCCAGCGCATCCGTTTCCGCTGCCGACAAAAAAGCATCGGGCGGCAATGTCAAATCGGAAGGCGGGAAAAAGGCAAGTTGCAGGCGTTTCGACATCAGCCGGTGCTCGTGCCATAGCCCTAGTACCAAACAGAGGGCCAGACCGGTCAGCACGGATTTTCGCCCATATCGCGCTTGCCAATGAGGCAAACCCGCTACCAACAGCCCGGCCGGCACGACCAGCAAACAGATCGAGTAATAATCGTGCTCGCGAAACATCCGAAACCACAGCAGAAAGTACGCAATGCTGCCCGCCAGGGTGGGCCACGCTATTGCCTTGTACAACCAATTCGTTGATTTCCAGTTTTTTACCAGCAACATGGCACAACCTGCAGCCGCAAGATAAAGGCCGGCCGAAGCGAATGCCGGCAGTACGAAAAGGCTCATCTGCCGCAACGTTTCAAGGATGAACGCCCCGTCATAACGCCAGATCGGCCTGGTGGCCGCCAAAAAATAGCGCGAATGGTGTCCGGCATTGTAGCGCATCATCCATGCCTGAAAGCCCGCCGTCAGGAACAATACGCCGGCCATAATCCAGACCGGCCAGCGCCCCGACCACACCGACCCCGGCCCCCAGGCCCGCCGCCGCGCCCCGAAGCCCCACGCGGCAGACAGCGCCAGGGGCAATATGGCCATACTGATCTTAAGCAGAATAGCCATGCCACCCGCCAGTCCGGCCAGCAGCACCCATCGGCGCCGGCCCGATACCCCGGCCTGTTGCAAACAAGCGGCCATAATCAGAATAAAGCAAAAAGCGGGAGCGTCGGGCAGGGTGTTGGGCCCGTAATAGGCCAGTACCGGCGCCGTAAGCAGCAGTCCCGTTCCCAGAGCAGCCACCGGCCAGTAGTGGCGCAGCAGCAGCAGCCATCCGAAACACCAACCGCCGGCGAACAACAGAACCAGACCGATCCAGCGAAGCGGAAAAGCCACTACATCGCCCCAGAAGCGCTCGGTCAAGCCTGCCAGCCAGTATAAACCCGGAAACTCTCCACAGGCATGCGCATCGCCCGTGTTTTGCAGATTGCCTATCCTGACCTCGCCCAAACGGAGATCGGTCGCATAATGCCGCGCAATGGACGCCCCGTCGGCCTGTCGCCACTGATGGATGGAAGCCGGTGGAAGCGCCAGCCAGCGGTCGAAACGATTGACCAGGGCTACCAGGGCAAAAACCAGCAGATACGCCGCCGAATAGCCGTATAAATGTGGGTGGTGTTTGCGGTCGGAGGCCTCGCGCATGGTTGTTTTTAGGGTAAATGTAAGGCGCCTGCCCCGCAATCGCTGCGAAGCGGTACATCTGTCAGTCACTGGCTTCCGATGTATCCTGCTGTATTACTTTTTCAGCAACAGTACATATTTGGCCAACGCCGTCGCATCTTCTTCCGAAAGATTGGGGTGCGCGGCCATCGGCACTTGCCCCCATACGCCTGTGCCGCCTTTCATGATTTTGTGCGCCAGATAGGCGACCACCGTGTCGGACTGGCCGGCATACTTGTTCGCGACGTCGCGATAAGGCGGACCAATCAGTTTTTCATCCACTTTGTGGCAAGTCAGACAGTCGTTTTTGGCGATAATGTCGAGTCCTTTCTGGTAGTCCAGGTTGGCGCTCAGATCGGGTGTGTTTTTGACAGCCGGTTGCGCTGCAGAATCGCTGGAGGCGGCATTCTCGCCACAGGATGCAAGCAACAAAAGCAGGATAAACCCCGATAGAACTGTTCTCATAATTTTATCATTTGCCTGCAAAGATTGGGGGCCGGCTACACCCAAACGGGATATGGCAGATGATCTTCGTCAGGCGCAACCCTGATCCTGCTCACCGTTACGGGATTCGCGCCAGAGACTGTTGTACACCTGACAGACAAAGCGGCCAGCCGGTAGCCTGCGTTTGGCTATCATTTCACAAACAATTGACAACCAATTTTTTATAACAAAATCGTATTTTGCCTGATTTCACCTTGCGTACAATCTGCCGGGCGGGGCATTTCTCTTTCGTAATTTGGCCCTCCAACCCTGACGCAGTTGATGCGACAGGGTACAATCACTGTTCAATTCAATGAAAAAACTACTCTTCGTCATTGCCCTCGCAGGCATTTTTCAGGCAGCATGCAAGAAAGGCCCCGCCGCCGAATCTGCCCAAACCACCCAGTCGGCCTCCCCTACCCTCGCCTACGAAGGAAAAATACCTCAAACGCCCTGGGGCGACACCAGTGTGCCGATCTCCCTTACCCTCGACAAGGCGACCAGCACCTTCGTGATGACGATCGATTATGACAACAGCATTTCCCGCGATGGCCGGGCAGTTGCGGACGTGTACGATGCGGGCACTTTTACCAAGGTCAAAGACCCTAAATGGGGCGATATTTTTGAATTAAACGGGGAATCAACCGGGACGACGATCTACCAGATTGCCAGCAAAAATCTTCTCGAAATCAGCCCGGACAAAGCAGCCTACACAGGCCTGCAACTGGAACTGCAATAACGCCGCCATGTCGCCCGAAGCCCTCGACGAATTTGTCTGGAACAATCGCCTGTCCGATCCCGCGGCCGTTGCCCTCTCGGCCAGAAAGCAGTCGGACTTGCCGGCTGCCTACCTCGCCGGACAAATTGACGCCTTGCAAAAAATCCGCGCCAAGGCGCCTTCGTGGTACCGGCAGGGGCTTCGCTTCCCGCCCGCTTTGTCGCTCGAACAATCCTCATCGGAGGCTACGGCGTTGTTTAAAGCCGGGCTGGTCGAAGGCCGCGCCATGGCCGACCTCACAGGCGGGATGGGCATCGACAGTTTTTTCTTTTCCCGGCGCTTCGGTTCGGTGACGCACGTGGAGCCCAACGCGGAATTGAGCGCACTGACGGCGTACAATTTCGGAGTGCTCGGGGTTAAAAACGCACATTTCGTGGTCGAAACAGCAGCAGCATTTTTGCAAAATACCACCGCTTCTTTCGATCTGCTTTACCTCGACCCGTCGCGCCGTCATGAGCAAAAAGGGAAAGTAATCCGGCTCGAAGATTGCAGCCCCAATATCCTGGAAATCAAAAACCTGGCCCTCCAGAAATCGCCCCGAATCCTGCTCAAAACTGCCCCCTTGCTCGACATTCGACTGGCAGCCGCCCAACTCGAAACCGTACACAGTATCTGGGTGCTGGCTTCCGGCGCCGACTGCCGCGAAGTACTTTATTTGCTGGAGCGCGCGCCCGTCGAGCCGGACCAGATTCCTGTCCACGCCGTCCAGTTGCGCAAAGACAGCCCGCCCCTGATTTTCACTTTTACCTACCATTCGGAGAAAAGCGCCACCGCGCCGTTGTCGCCCCCGCTGCGCTACCTGTACGAGCCCAATGCGGCTGTGCTGAAAGCGGGAGCGTTCCGCAGTTTTGCAGCGCGTTTCGGTTTGTACAAATTACACGCCCACACCCATTTGTACACCTCGGAGCACTTCACAAGCGGGCTTCCGGCACGGAGTTTCACGATCGAAGCCCTGTGCAAGTACGAGCGCAAGGCAGTGACGGCCTGCATTCCCGGCGGCAAAGCCCATGTCAGCACGCGCAATTTTCCCGACCCGGCCGAGCAGGTGCGCAAAAAACTGGGGCTGCGCGACGGCGGCGACGTGTATGTCTTCGCCTTTACAGATGCGGAGGACAAAAAGGTAGTAGCAGTTTGTAAAAAAACGCTTGGGGCAGAACCCGAAGGAGCATAAAATTTCACCCGTAAAACCCCTAAAATTACCCGTCCAAAATTACATCGCATGTACCTGCTCGGTCTCGACATCGGCTCTTCTTCCATAAAAGCCGCGCTGGTCAGCGCAGACAGCGGCGCAAAGGTTGCCCATGTGCAATCGCCTGATAACGAACTTCCTATACATGCCCCGCAAGCAGGCTGGGCAGAACAGGACCCCGAGACCTGGTGGCAGCACGCCGGCCTTGCGATCCGCAAACTGCTCCATATCACCGGCGTGTCGCCCGGGCATATCCGTGGCATCGGCCTCGCCTATCAGATGCACGGCCTGGTGCTGCTCGACAAAGGCCTGCAGGTGCTCCGGCCTTCGATCATCTGGTGCGACAGCAGGGCGGTCGATATTGGTCAACAAGCATTTGAACAGCTCGGGCAGGAGCAATGCCTGGGCCGGCTGCTCAACTCGCCGGGCAATTTCACGGCTTCCAAACTGCGATGGGTCCGCGAAAACGAGCCGGCTGTTTACGAACGCATCCGCTATTTCATGCTTCCGGGCGACTACATTGCCTTCCGGCTCAGCGGCGAGGCGCTGAGCACCCCCGGCGGCTTGTCGGAAGGCGTACTTTGGGATTTCAGCACCGAACAGCCGGCCCGACTGTTGCTCGATCATTACGACATCGACCCGGCGCTCATCCCTCCGCTCACTCCGGCCCTTTCGATGCAAGGCAGGTTGAGCCCCGAAGCGGCAGCCCACACGGGTTTGAAAGCCGGCACGCCTTTGTGTTACAGGGCCGGCGACCAGCCCAACAACGCCCTCTCCCTCAATGTGTTATCGCCCGGCGAAGTGGCTGCTACGGGTGGCACTTCGGGCGTGGTGTACGGGGTTGTGGACCGGCCCCTGCACGATTCGCGTTCGCGGGTCAACGGTTTTTTGCACGTCAATCACCGTCCCGAAAACCCGCGTATCGGCATCCTGCTGTGCATCAACGGAGCGGGCAGCCAATACGCCTGGGTCAAACGCAACGTCGCGGAAGCAGGGCTCGATTATCCTCAAATGGAGGCTGCCGCCGCTGCGCTGGCGCCGGGCAGCGACGGTTTGCGCATCCTGCCTTTCGGCAATGGCGCCGAGCGGATGCTCGACAACCGCGACCCGGGCGCCCATATCCTGGGCCTCCGGAGCAACCTGCACACCCGGGCGCACCTCTACCGCGCCACGCTGGAAGGCATCGCTTTTTCCTTTGTGTACGGCGTTGGCATCATGCAGGACATGGGGCTGACCGTCAACAAGTTGCGCGTCGGAAACGACAACCTGTTCCAGTCGGCCGTATTTTCCCGGACGATGGCCGGATTGCTCCGTTGCCCGATAGAAATATACGACACCAGCGGCGCCGTGGGGGCGGCCATTGCTGCCGGCGCGGGCCTGGGGCATTTCGCCTCACTGGAAGAAGGTCTGGCGAAGCTGCGGATCGTCGAAACTTATGAGCCGGAGCAGTCGGGTGGGTTGGAGGATAGTTTTGAGGATTGGAAGGGTGTGTTGGGGCGGGTGTTGGAGGATTGAAAGCGCTTGGGGGACCTGTTTGACATGCGATTCGTACATTCAGGAATTACCTGGCCATAAAAGCAGCAAGACGACCAAGATATATACCCCTATCACAGACAGAATAGAAAGCCTGCTGGACGGCTTGTATATCTGACAGAATTATCACACAAAAATTGGCGAATTCATCAGATTCTCACATTTTTGTCTTGGTCAAGCCCTGGAACTGCCTTCGAGCATAGCGGGCATACCCGCAACGAACGACAAAAGGGAATACGCATTGCGTGATAAGTGCGAAATTTGGTACTTATCACTCAATTCGGGTTTTAGTTAGTCGTTTGTTGCGTATAAGCAATAGTTCTGCGAAAAAACAAAGAATAAATATATGAAAACAGAAGTAATAGAATATAATAACTTCAAAAGCCTTATTGAAAAATTTGGCTATTCTATACCATCGGGTTTTGCTTTTATTCCTTTGAATTTTGAGATTGCGCCCTCAAGAAATGACTTGGTGTACAGTTCAGAAGTGAAATCCGTCAGAAAACTACTAACCCAAAATAAAGTTGGCGTTGATAAGATAGAAAATGAAAATGACCGCCAATTTTTTCTCCACCAGCACAATGCAGCTTGGCTCGCTCCAACCATTTTTATCGGAGTTTCCTTACTTTCAGAAAATCCAAACGCCATTGCAATCGCTTTAAATGTACTCTCAAATTACTTAACGGATTTTTTTAAAGGAGGTGCTCAAAACTCAAATTTCAAAATGGATATAATAGTTGAAGTAGAAAAAGGTAGATTATTCAAGAAAATAACAATTGAAGGAGAGCCAAAAGATTTTAAAGAATTGGCCAAACTAATAAAGGAAATAACAAAATGAAATACTCATATCAGAAATTCATTGAACTTGTAGAGGATGAATTAGATAGTCAATCAAAATTTGGTTTTTTCGTTAGAGGGCTTGAATTCCAAGAGGAATCCAAATTAAAAATAAATGAAATAATAAAATTAATAATAAAAAACAAAAAATTTTATATAAAGAAGAATGATGAAAAAAAAGCAAACGGCTTATTAGCATATCAGTTTTTCGCCGAAGGGATTCTAAGCGAAATAAGCATGATTGTTGAAATCAAGAATGAAAATATTTCAGCGGCTTGGGATTATTTAGTTGATGCACAAGGTTGTATTCAAGCATCATTGAGAATAGGGTTTGAAAAAGAGGAAATGCTGAAAAATTATCTAAGCAGGCTTCTGGCAACTGAAAAGTTACTTTTCCCGCCCCAGATATTTGCAAGCATGGGATTCGTTGTCGAAAAAAGCAGATGTTCCTTATGCAATTGTGATTATGGAGAATGCAACCACATAAAAGGCATGGCTTACATGGGAGAAATGTGTGTTGAGAGGATAGAAAAAATACATAAACTTGAAGAAGTTTCAATAGTTGATAATCCCGTAGATAAAAGGTGCAGAGCACTTTCTATTGACGACAAAGGAATAAAAAGGGATATCTTTACTTGGCGACAAGTAGAGTAATAAAAATCGCTGAATCGAGTAGGGAGAGATGGCCCTACGACCACCCCTGCCCCCTCACACCACCATACGTACCGGTCAGATACACAGCCTGCCCGAATCCTCGATGGCGTTTCACGAAACAACTCCGGCGACGTACTTGATGGTAGTAATCCCTGAAAGACCGGTAACCACGCTGTTATAACCGCTCTTCCGTCACAGGCAGGACAGCGACGGCATGAATGATTATCCTTGAAGTAACCTATTGATTTTCAGAACCTTAAAACCTTCAAAAGCCTCCCGCTTTTCCTACCCCTCACTTTCCCAAAAACAGGCTACTTTTCGCCCTTCGAAAACGCACTTCGCAGACCAAAAGTCCTTGTAACCATGCCTGTCGCCCTCCGCACCACTCTCGGTCCCAAGCCCTATTTTCCGAATATTTCACGTATCCCTTTCGAAGGTCCGGGCAGCGATAACCCGCTGGCGTTCAGGTACTACGACGAAAACCGGGTCGTCGCTGGCAAAACCCTGCGCGAGCATTTCAAATTTGCCGTCTGCTGGTGGCATACCCTGGGCGGCACGGGCGCCGATCCGTTTGGCGCGCCGACCAAAGATTTTGCCTGGCTGAGGGCTTCCGATCCGCTCCAGCTGGCCCGGGATAAAATGGATGCGGGTTTCGAATTCATCACCAAACTGGGCATCCCCTACTACTGCTTTCACGACTTCGATCTGGTGGCCGAGGCCGATACCCTGGCGGAAAGCCGGGGCCTGCTCGACGCCATCAGCGATTATGCCCTTGAAAAACAGGCCGAATCGGGCGTGCGCGTCCTCTGGGGCACGGCCAACCTGTTTTCCCACCCGCGCTACATGAACGGGGCCATGACCAACCCCGATTTCGCGGTGGTCGCCCATGCCGCCGCACAGGTCAAAAACGCCCTCGACATTACCCTCAAACTCGGCGGCGAACACTACGTCTTCTGGGGCGGGCGCGAGGGCTACTGCTCGCTGCTCAATACCGACATGAAACGCGAACTGGATCATGCCGCGCGCTTCCTGCATGCCGCCAAAGACTACGCGCGGGCCAACGGCTTCAAAGGGCATTTCTTTATCGAACCCAAACCCATGGAGCCGAGCAAACACCAGTACGATTTCGACGCGGCTACCAGCATCAAATTCCTGCGCGAATACGGCCTCGACCGCGATTTCAAACTCAACCTCGAATTCAACCACGCCACCCTCGCCCTGCATACCATGCAGCACGAAATGCAGGTGGCCGCCGACGCCGATATGCTGGGCAGCCTCGATGCCAACCGCGGCGACTACCAGAACGGATGGGATACCGACCAGTTTCCCATGAACCTGTACGAGCTGACCGAGGCCATGCTCGTGTTGTTGCAAGCCGGCGGCCTGCAAGGCGGCGGCATCAATTTCGACGCCAAAACCCGCCGCAACTCGACCGATCCGGCCGACCTTTTTTACGCGCACATCGGCGGAATGGACGCCTTTGCCCGCGCCCTGATCGCTGCCGCCGACATCCTCGAAAAGTCGGACTACACCCGCCTGCGCAGCGAACGCTACGCCTCTTTCGACAGCGGAAACGGCCGCGCATTCGAGCAGGGACAACTCAGTCTGGAAGCCCTCGCCGCCCTGGCTCAAAACAGTGGCGAGCCCGAACAACGCAGCGGCAAACAGGAACTTTTCGAGCAGTTTTTAAACCGCTATTTATAAGACACAAATCTCTCTTTTTCAGCAAATTAAATTAGAATTTCCGGGGGCGCTGCCTTATTTTTACCTCTTAACCAATCAGCGCTTTTTATGAAATTCAAATTGCTTTTTTTCGCCCTGCTCGCAGGGTCAATCCCCGTATTTGCCCAACGAACAGGCAGTGGTACGACGCGGCCAAGCGTGACCGTGTACACCACTGCCGACAGTACCAGTTACCGCCTCAGTCCGACCGGGACTTTCCAGTTCAAACCTTTTGGCCAGCCGTTTGAAAACCAGGCCTGCATCTTTGTCGATCCGAGCCATAAATTCCAGACCCTCGTCGGCATCGGGGGCGCCATCACCGATGCCTCTGCGGAGACATTCGCCAAACTCCCGCCCGCCCGCCAGCAGGAATTCCTCACCGCCTATTACAATCCGGAAAAAGGCATCGGCTACACCTTCGGCCGTACCAACATCAACAGCTGCGACTTTTCGAGCGATATGTACACCTACGTGAAGGATGGCGACAAAACCCTCAGCAGCTTCAACATCGCACACGACGAAAAATTCAAGATTCCGCTGATCAAAAAAGCCATGGCCGAAACCGGCGGGCAGATGAAACTTTTTGCCAGTCCCTGGAGCCCGCCAGCCTGGATGAAAGACAACAACAACATGCTACAGGGCGGCCAGCTATTGCCCGAATACTACGACAGCTGGGCGCAATACTATGTCAGGTTTATACAAGCATACGAAGCACAGGGGGTACCGGTCTGGGGTATATCCGTGCAAAACGAACCCATGGCCAAACAAACCTGGGAGTCGTGCATTTACACGGCCGAAGAGGAAACCAGTTTTATCAAAAACCACCTCGGCCCCATTTTGTCCAGGTCCAGAATGTCGGACAAAAAACTCATCGCCTGGGACCACAACCGCGATCTGCTGTACCAGCGCGCCGCCGCGCTGCTTTCCGATCCGCAAGCGGCGAAATACATCTGGGGTATTGGTTTTCACTGGTACGAAATCTGGAACGGCGGCCGCCAGTACGAAAATGTCAAACGCGTGGCCGAATCTTTCCCGGGCAAAAACCTGTTGCTGACCGAAGCCTGCAACTATCCGTTCAGCTGGGAAACCTTCAACCAGTGGCACTGGGGCGAACAATACGGCGAAAACATGATCCACGACTTCAACAACGGCGCCGTGGCCTGGACCGACTGGAACATCCTCCTCGACGAAACGGGCGGCCCCAATCACGTCGGCAACTTTTGCTTCGCTCCCGTACATGCCAAAACCCAGGCCGGTACCCTGCACTACATGAACTCCTACTACTACATCGGCCATTTTTCCAAGTTTATCCGGCCGGGCGCCCGCCGAATCATCAGTTCTTCCAACCGGGCGCAGTTGCTCACGACCGCTTTTATCAACAAAGACGGCAAAATCGCCGTGGTCGTGATGAATGAAACTGCCGAAAAAATACCTTACCGACTCTACCTCGGCGGCCAGGCCGTCGAACTGGTCAGCCTCCCCCACTCTATCGCCACACTGATGCTGTGAGGCCGGGCAAAAAGAAGAGCCGTTGGGGCATCCCAATGGCTCTATCTTTTTTTTAAAACCTGACAATCAATTACTTGACAGGTCCTTTTTGCCGATCCAGCCAAGGTGGGTGTTCCTGAAATCATCGTTGTATTTCAAGCCGTAACCCAATACGCGGTCGAAGGCGCTGTGGCCCAGCAGGATAAGGCCGGCGAACTGAAGCGCAGGCTGCTGTACCATCAGGCCCGCTATGGCCATCGCCAGGGCAAGCCCCTGATGGTGACAGACATTGTACACCCAGGCGCCGATGCGCGGGTTGGCGGCATACGCCAGAATGCTGAGGTCGGGGGCAAGCATCCAGACCCAGAAACTCCACCACGGGAAACCGATTTCGAGGGTCAGGTAATAAGAGGTGGCCCATTTGGCCGCTTCCTCCAGTTGGAGCAAGGTTTTCATAGCTCGACAAGTTGAGTGTGAACAAAGGCAGGGTTAGAAGCGGTATCCGATGTGAAAAGTGGCGAAATAGCCGATGTTTCCTTCGTCATAATTACCGAGTTGCACCCGATCGTACACGTGGTTGAAGCTGACCCCTGCCCAGGGGGTGAGGTAGATGCCCCTGAGGAAATTGTCGCGCCGCGGGAAAAGGAAAAAACGATACCCGAGATGCACCCCTGCGCTGAGGTTGTGCCCCGTATCACGGTCGCCGGTTTCTTTCAGGGTGACTTCGTTGGCGGCGTAGCCGAAATCGACGCCGGCATACGCGCCGTTTACCCTGGCGATCATGTAATTGACCTTGAGACCAAAGCCGCGGGTCATCACCCGGAAATCTTTTTTGCCCGTAATGGCGGTGGGTTGTTCGATGCCGAACGCGCCCAGATCGAAGCGCAGCCGGTCGTGGTTGTACACGCCGTGCACGGAATAGCCATTCAGCAGATAGGCCAGGGGATCGACCTCGATTTCAATCGTTTTTTTGAACGGAAGGGGGTTGGTTTGAGCAAGGGTTTGGGTAGCGAGCAACACGAAGAACAAGAGCAGTTGTTTCATTTTTTTGATTTTTAAAAATTTGATGGGGCAAAGGTGAGCGGGCATACGACGCCCGTCGTCCGCTTTGGCTCAAAGCGGACGTACGGTTTTGCAAAGTCGAACGCCAGCCAATCAGCGCTGCCGATACTCGGAGGGCGTGCTGCCGGTAAATTTTTTGAATGCCGTGTTGAAGGAAGATTTGGAATTGAAGCCGCAATCCATCGCAATACCCAGGATGGAATAATGCGAAAATGCCGGGTCCGCCAATCGTCTTTTGACCTCTTCGATGCGGTTGCGGTTGATAAAGTCGAAGAAGGAGTCCTTGTATTTCCGGTTGAGAAGTTCGGATGCGAGATAGGACGGCACCCCCAGTCGCTCGCTCAACTGCGACAGGGAAAGCTCGGGCAGGAGGTACAGTTTTTCCTCCCGAAACAATTGCTCGAGTTTTTCGGCAAGCGCTTCCGATTGTTCTTCGGAGAGGTAATAAGTGTTTCTCAGGCGTTCCTGCGCGCCGGCCTCGTCGCCGGGAGGCTCAACGGAAGCGGGTCTGCCGGTCGTGGCCTGAAAATCAGGTTTTGCAGTGCGGTTCCAGACCGAATATGCCAGGGCGTAGATCACCACACTGGTCATCAGGCTGATGATATTGTTGGTCACCACGAAGTTCAGGTGTATAAAATACCCCGCCACGTACAGGCATAGCCTGAAAAACGTGAGTCCGATAAACAGTTGGAGCAAAATCGTTGCTTTGTCGAGGTTGAGTCGGTCGAGGTCGGAGTAGTTGTCCTTTAAAAAACGGCTGAATCCGCGCAGCAAAAAGTAAGAGGCAAGTACATACGCCAGCACGTGCGCCAGCCGGATCAACTGGATGGTGGTCACCTGCGCATTGGGCCTGTTATCGAGAAAAACCTTGTCAACAAAAGCTATTTTCTCCGCGGCGCTCAGGCTGTAAAAAGGAACCAGAGTAGCCAGGTACACTGCGAAGGGAATCAAATGAAGCCAGTAGCGCAGGGGCAAAACGCCCTTTGTGAGCAGATGAATGTAGAAGAATAGCAACGGACCGAACAACAGGACCAGCGGGTCGCCCACCCGGATCAGGTGCGGGAGTTCGCGATAATATCCCGACAAACCCAAAACAGCCCCCAAAATGGCCAGCGACATGACCAGCACCAGCAAAGCCAGCATGTTGTGTTCCCGGGAGTCAGGCTTCCTGTTGATCAAAAGGTAGGAAAGAAAAAGCCCTTGTACCGCGGCAGCAAAATTGATGACGGACAAAATCTGCATAATTTGACTGGCTAAGGCCCTGGCATCAGCACACGGACGTCCGGCAAGCTGGCCTCAACGGCACGAAATAACTTATTTCCGGAAAAACATCATTTGAATTTTCAGCCCCTCCGCAGCCGCAGCGTCAGAAAACATAGGTCCCCGCATTGCCGCCGTACAACGATGTGACGACCCATTTGCCGTGGTACTGAATGTTGAAAGTGGCCAGTTCGCTGCTTTCGTTGAGCACGACCAGCGCCGTTTTCCCGTCGGGAGTACGGAAGGCGACATGATGCAGCGTATTGCCGATGCTGAGGGTGCTGCCGATGCGCACCGAGCCGGGCGGCACAAACCTGGCCGCATGTGCAATGATGTAATAACTCACATTGCGGGTGATGTTGCCGGCCCCATCGATCGTGAGCGCGCCCTTGCATTGCGTGCATCCGCCGGGGGTGTGCGGCTCGAAAGCGGGGTCGTTGGCCAGGTTCCATTCGAGGGCGACGCGGCTCCAGTTGCGCATGGAGCCGATGATGACATTTTTCAGGTGCCATTCAAGGTCGCCGGCAAAATCGCTGTTGGCGCCCGTCCATTGTTCGGTGAAATACAGCTGCCGGTCGGGATGGGCATCGTGCACCTGCGAAAGGGCGCTGATGTCGCCGGCGTACAGGTGAAAGGCAGAGCCGTACACATAGGCCTTGGCGGCAGCGTCGTTGAGGATACTGATCGGGTAGCCGGGGTTGTCGCAATTGTGATCCCAGACGATAATCTTGGTCGCAATGCCCGCCACCTGAAAGGCCGGGCCCAAATGGTTTTTCACAAAATCGGCCTGCTGTACGGCCGACATGACCAGGCTGGGGTTGTTGCCGCCGTGCTGCGGTTCGTTTTGCGGCGTCACGGCATCGATTGCGATGCCATTTGCCTGCATGGCTTGTATGTATTTGACAAAATACTGCGCATACACCCCGTAATACTGCGGCAACAGGTTGCCGCCCACCGAACTGCCATTGTTTTTCATCCAGACCGGCGGGCTCCACGGCGAGGCCATGATCTTGATGCCGGGGCGGATGGCGATGATTTCCTTTAGCAGCGGAATGAGGTCCACGGTGTCTTGTGACAAATTGAATTCCGACAGGTCCTCGTCGGTCTGGCCGGCCGGCATATCGTCGTAGCTGAACACCGAAGCGCTCAGATCGGAGGCGCCCAGGCTGATGCGCAGGTAGCTGATGCCGATCGAATTGTCGCTGTTGCCAAAAAGTTCTTTCAGCAATGCCGCACGTGCAGTGGCCGATAAACGGCGGATCAGGTAAGCGCTGCCGCCGGTAAGGGTATAGCCGAATCCGTCAACCGTTTGAAATTTCTGGGCCGAATCAATTTGAATCACCGGAAACCGATCATCTTTTCCTGCTGCAAAATCGACGGTCGTTGTGTAAAGCAGATTCACCTGGTTGGGCGATGTTTTACAGACCAATACAGGTTTTACCGTGGCAGGCGGCTGTACGATGTCGTCATCAGGCGAAGTACATTGCAGAAGCACCAGCGAGGAAAAGAAGATGATAAACCAGGAAAACAAGGCGGAACGGTTGATGAGCATTTTTTTGAATGGTTGGGAAGGAAGGGTTTATTAGGTTGATGAGGTTGATGAGGTTGATGAGGTTGATTGGGTTGATGAAGTTGATGCGGTTTACAGGGTTGATATTTCAAAATATCCGAGAGCACCCGCCCTCCTTTCATCAACCTGATAAACCGCATCAACCGCATCAACCCCTAATCCTAGTATCCCGGGTTCTGGGTCAGTTTGGTATTTTTATCCAGTTCTGCCTGCGGGATGGGCCACAGCAGGCGGTTTTCGTTGAGGCTGTAACCCAGGTTTTCGCCATTGGCGCCCACGGCCGCATTGATGACGGTGATGGCGCGGCCGGTGCGTTTGAGGTCGTACCAGCGATGGCCTTCAAAGGCCAGTTCGAGGCGGCGTTCCTTCTCGATGGCCCGCCGCATATCGGCCTGGTTGGCAGCCGTGGTATTGGGCAGGTTGACCCGTGAGCGAATCTGGTTGACCAGTGCGGCTGCCCCTGCCAGGTCGCCCAGTTCGTTGAGCGCTTCGGCTTTCAGCAGCAGGATGTCGGCCAGGCGTAGGAAAATATAATTCTGATCGCTTCCTTCCTGAAAGTTGTGCCATTTGTTGATGAAAGGATAATGGGCCTGCGGCCAGTGCGGATCGGACCAGTGGCCGGAAACATCGAGGAAAATGACGGAGGCGTTTTTACGGATGTTGTCGCCTTCGGCATCGAAGGCGCGCACCAGATCGTTGGCCGGCAGGTTGAATTTTTTCCAGTCGAGGCCGCGGAAGATTTTGGTCCCCCAGTTGCCGTCGGTGATACCGCCGTTGTAATTGATCTCGAAGATGGATTCAGCGGAGTTTTCGTTGGCATTGTTCCACAGCTGGTTGTAATCGGCCAGCAGGCTGTACCCGCCGTTGATCACGGCATCGCAGTATTGACTGACCTTGTTCCAGTCGTGGGGTTCGCGGGTGGCGTACACCTTGGCCAGCATGGCATTTACAGCGCCTGTCGTGACATAACCTTTATGCACGTTGGTGGCGCGGACGCGCGTCAGCGCGGTTTCAAGGTCGGCGATGATTTGGGCATACACCTCTTCTTTTGTGGCGCGGGCCGGGAAAATGATCGGATAAATTTCGTCGAGGTTGCTGGCGCTGATACTCGTCACTTCCTGCAACTGGAGCGGAACATCGCCCCACAATTGAACCAGCTGAAAGTACATGAACGCGCGGATGAACGAGGCTTCTCCGAGGATTTCCGCCTTGCGCGTATCCGTCAGCGCCGGGTCGCTCACCTTGTTGACGTTGTTGATCACGGCATTGCACTTGCCTGCCGTGGAGTAGAGGTATGCCCAGTCGCGGCTGACGTTGGTATTGGTCGCGTCGATCTTGTAATCGTCGATCTGGAAATTGGCCGGGTTGTCGCCGCCGGCATAGGCATCGTCCGATTGCGCGTCGCCATTGACAAAATAGTCGAGCTGGTAGTACTCGTTTTTAAAATCGCCGTAGCAACCGGCCAGTGCGGCTTCCACTTCGCTGGCCGATTTGTACAACACGGAGTCGGCGCTGGTATTGGTGACGGCAATGCCCTGCGACTGCGGCTCGAGTTCGAGGAAGTCCTTGCAGGAACCGAACAGGCCGGCCGCGGAGAGTATGAGGAGGAGATGAAATATTTTTTTCATGATTTTCGATGTAGTGGTTGGGTTGAAAATCGCGGGGATAGGGTTTAAAATTCAACATTCAAACCCACCGTCAAGGTACGGGCTTGCGGGTACGTGCCGTAGTCGATCCCCAATTCGGTCGCACTGAGACCAAATGCATTGACCTCGGGATCGAAGCCGCTGTATTTGGTCAGGGTGACGAGATTCTGGCCGGTTGTGTACACCGAGAGGCGGCTGATGCCGAGGCGGCTCATCCGCGCCGTGTTGAAGTTGTAGGTCAGGGTCACGGATTTGAGGCGCACGTAGGTGCCGTCTTCCACAAAGCGGGTGGAGTTGCGCACATTGTCGGTATTGCCGCCGCCCACGGCGCGCGGAATGTCGGTGTTGCGGTTGTCGGGCGTCCAGCGGCGCAATACATCGACCGACTGGTTTTTGCTGTCGAACATGCCTTCGAGGTCGATGCGGGTGGCATTGTAAATATCGTTGCCCACGCTGCCCTGGAAGAAGAAGTTGAAATCGAAACGGCGCCAGGAGAACGAGTTGGTAATCCCGAAAACAAAATCCGGCTGGGCATTGCCGATCACCGTGCGGTCGCCTGTGTCGAAAATACCGTTGCCGTTCACGTCCTTGTACTTCAGATCGCCCGTTTCCGGATCGACGCCTTCCGACACGTAACCGAAGAAACTGCCCAGGGGCAGGCCTTCGCGCAGAATGGCTACGTCCTGGTTGTTGCTGTAGATGCGGCCGAAGTAGTACACGTCGGTGTACAGCAGTTCGGTGACTTTGTTGCGGTTGAAAGAAATGTTGAACTCGGTGTTCCATTTCAGCGCCCTGACGAGATTGACGGTGGAAAGGCTGATATCGAGCCCCTTGTTTTCAATCTTGCCGGCATTGGTCTGGATGGTGGTGATGGGCAGGGAGTTGGACAGCTGCACGTTGAGCAAAACGTCTTTCGTTTTTTTCAGGTAAGCATCCACGACGAGGGTGGCGCGGCCGTCCCAAAGGGTCAGATCGAAGCCCACGTTGCTTTGCGCGGTGGTTTCCCAACGCAGGTCGGGGTTGCCATAGGTGACCTGCACGGCTGCCGGGCCCGAAAGCGGGTTGGTCTGCGAGCGGCGGTAGTACGACACCAGGCCGTAGCGGGCGTAATTGGGAATGCCCTCCTGATTGCCGTTTTTACCCCAGCCTGCGCGCAATTTGAGGTCGTAAATAAAATCGATGTTTTGCATAAACGGCTCTGCCGAAATACGCCAGCCTACCGAAAAGGAAGGCATCGTGCCCCAGTGGTGCGCGAGTTTGGAGGAGCCGTCGCGGCGTACCGAGGCGGTAAAGAGGTAGCGGCTTTCCCAGTCGTAGGTGACGCGGCCGAAGAAAGATGCCAGCGACCATTCTTCCACCTGCGTATCGCCGACCACGTTGTTGGCAGCGTTGAGGGTTCTGACCGAAACGTCGGAAGGGAAATCATTGCCCTGAACGTAGGAGTCGCTCCAGCGCAGTTTCTGGGCGCTGCTACCGACGAGGAATGAGACGTTGTTTTTACCAAAAGAAGTGTTGTAGTTGGCCGTATTTTCCCAAAGCCATGTGCTGGTGTTCGCCTTGTCGGCCCTGCCGATGCCGTTCTGATCGCGGCCGTAATTGGTACGGAACGGGTCGAGGTAATAATCCCACTGGTGGCTGCTGAGGTCGGCGCCGAAATTGGTTTTCAGGGTAAGGCCTTTCACGACCGCGACTTCGGCGTAGAGGTTGCCGAACATACGGCTGTCGATCTGGTTCTGGTCAGGGCCTTCCATGTAGGCCACCGGGTTTTCCCAGGAGGGCTGGAAAGGGTTGGGGTCGAACTGGCCGCTGCCGTCCTGCTTGTACACATAAAGGAAAGGCGGGGTATTCAGCGCGCTCATGATGACGCCCCCGCGACCCGAACTGGCGTTGTCGGGCGTATCCTTGGTTCGGGAGCGAAGAATATTGATACTGGTTCCGATTTTCAGCCAGTCTTTGGCCTGGTTGTCGAGGTTGAACCGAACGGAATAGCGGTCGAAACGGGCGGGGCGCACGATGCCCTCGTTATTGAGGTAGTTGGTGGAGATCATGTAGCGCGTCTTGTCGCTGCCCCCCAGAAAAGCGAGCTGGTAGCTTTGGTTTTTACCAATGCCGAACACCTCGTCGCTCCAGTTGGTGTAGTGCGTTGCTGCCGGGTCGAGGCTGCCGGGGATGATCTCGTCGATCAGTTCGCGGTATTTTTTCGTGCTGAGCACATCCACGGTTTTGCGCAGGTTGGAAAAGCCGGTGTAAGCCGAAAAACGAATGGTGGAAGTGTTTTCCTTGCCCCGATTGGTGGTAATCAGCACGACGCCGTTGGCGGCGCGGGCGCCGTAAATGGCGGCCGACGCAGCGTCTTTCAACACCGTCATGGTAGCGATATCGGCCGGATTGAGGCCGCGAATATCGGTGGTGGGCACCCCGTCGACGACGTAGAGGGGCTCGTTGCCGGCCAAAACAGAGGTGGAGCCGCGTACGCGGACCGAAATATCTCCACCCGGCTTTCCGGAAGGTTGTACCACCTGAACGCCGGCCGCTTTGCCCTGAAGAGCCTCGGCAGCAGATACCATCGGGCGGTCGCGAATGTCTTTTTCATCGACCAGCACGACAGCGGTCGTCAGGTCTTTTTTCTTCTGCGTGCCATAGCCGACGACCACAACCGTGTTCAGCGACTGGGATTCTTCGGCCATGACAACATCGACTGCGCTACGGCCGGCGACATCAATTTCCTGTGTTTCGTAACCTACATAACGAAAGACCAGAATGCCGTTAGCGGCATCGAGCCGGTACTCGCCTTCGATGCCGGTCGTGGTACCGGTATTGGTGCCTTTTACGAACACCGTGACGCCCACCAGCGCATTGCCGGTCGCATCGGTCACGGTACCGGACACCACCTGGCCGTGCAGCCAGCCGGCGCCCGCAAACAGGCAAATCAGTAGGAGGGTAAATTGTCGGATCATGCTGATGGTCAATATTGAGTGAAGGTTTGCTGTTCGATAGAATTTACCGGTCTTTGGAAGAACGGCCGGAGGCCGGATGTGCGGGCGCCTCTGTCTGACGGTACACGCGAACATAATCCACTTCCATGCGGGCAACCCGCAGCGCGGGGTCGATGCCGTTTTTCAGGCCATCGGTTTCGAAGCGAGGGTCGCTGCCGAAATTTCCCCCCATGGCAATGTTGAGGATAAAGAAATAAGGTGCGTCGTAGGGCCAGTTGGCGCTGTTTTTTACTTCGGGTCGGTAGGTGTAATAATGTGTGGTATCCACCAGAAATTCGAGGCGCTCGGGCGTCCATACCAGTTGATAATCATGAAATTCGGTGGCGCAGGAGTTGACCGTGAGCGGCATTTTGAATTGGGTGTCGCCATAGCTCGCGGAATTATGAAGTGCACATTGTACCTGGGCAGGGTTTCTGCCCACATGTTCCATGACGTCGATCTCTCCGCAAACCGGCCACCCGACGGTGTCGATATCTTCTCCCAGGAGCCACAGGGCGGGCCAGGCGCCTGAGCCGGCGGGCAGTTTGGCGCGGAAAACGATGCGGCCGTAAGTAATTGCAATTTTGTTGTGGGAAACGAGCCGGGCGGAGGTCCAGCCTTCGTCGGTTTTATGGGCTTCAATAATCAAGACTCCGTTTTCTAGGCGGGCGTTGCGCAGGTCGTCGGTGTACAGTTGTACCTCATTGTTCCCCCAGCCGTGGTCGCCTTTTTCAAATGACCAGAAAGCAGAGTCCGGCGATCCGGCGCCATTGAATTCATCGCTCCAGACCAGTATTTCATTTTGAGAAAAACTGCTGGACGGAGCAGCCAGGAGCATAAAAAATACCAGATTCAAAACCACTTTGCCCATCGCCTTGAACGAACCTTGAAAGTTGGGAAAGAGTCAAGAGCGGGACGAGCCCGCTCTTGACGAGGTTGTTATCACTAAACCAAAAATCTCCATTAACGAATGAGCACCATGGTCCACGCGGAAGTACCGTCGTGGTTGGCAGAGATATCAACCGAGATGGTCAACGTCTCGCCGCTGGCGTCTTTGAGGTAGCTCATGACCTCATAGCGGTTGGTGCTGTTGCCGCCGTTGGGCGGATTGACGCCTTCCTTGTTTTCGCCGCCGTAGAAGCCTTTGTAGAAGCCAATAAAGGCTGCGCCGCTGGCGCCGTTGGTTACCGTAATAATCGGGCGGTTGCCGCCGGAAGCAGGCGTGAACGTGAAGCTGTGTATGCCCGAGCCGAAGGCTGCGCCGTTGCCGCTGGCAGCAACCTGTGCATCGGACCAGCAGCCGTTGGGGGCGCCCATGTAGCCGTCGTTGCGCGCGTCGCCGTTGGTTTTGTATTCATATACGCCGCCTGCGCTGAAAATAAACTCGTCGTTGGTGATGCACGACCAGTCGTCGGCGCCTGTGGAAGAGCCATCGAGGAAGTTGGCGGGCACGCCCCACCAGCTGCTGTTGCCGAGGCCGGGGCCTACAAAGATCGAGTTGGCCAGCGGGCGAATTTTCCAGGGAGCGCCGATCAGGTCGGACTCCTGCATGGCGCCGGAGGTCACTGTGAACGTCTGGGAAGCCGTGGCGGAGCCCACAGAGTTGGAAGCCGTGAGGACAACCGTGTACTCACCGGCAGTTGCATAGGTGTGTACCGGGTCTTTGTCGGACGACGAGTTGCCGTCGCCGAAATTCCAGTTGTACGTAGTGGCGTATTTGGTCGTGTTGGTGAACGTCACCGTCAGGCCGTCGGCTGCGCCCGAGAAAGCGACCACGGGTTTCGGATCGGGGATGGCCGGTTCGGCATTCGGGTCGTCGTAGTGAACGAGCGTAATTTTCCAGTATGCATCATCGAGGCCGCTGGTGTTGTTCTGGAATTTCCAGTCCGATTCGAGAATCAGGGTATCGACAGCGCCGTCGGTCAGTTTGATGATATCAAGCGTAACCGATTGCTGCGGAATATTCACTTCGTAGTCGGTAGCGATCTTCGGCAGGCCGATGAAAGCGCCGAGGCCGTTGAGCGTCACTGTGGGTTTGGTTCCGGTGGTAAGCGTGAAGGCATGCACGCCGTCGCCGAACGCCGAAAGATCAACGCCGCCGGGGCCTTTCAGGTTGTCGGGCGAGGTCGTCTGGCACAGGTTGGCCGGCTCGAACACACCGCCTTCAGCCCAGAAGTCGCCGTTGGAATTGTACTTGTAGGAGCCGTCGCGGCCGAAGGTGTATTCATCGTTCATGATGCAGGGGCGCAGGGCGATTTCGTCGTTGTCGCGGCCCTGGGCCCACCAAACCTGATCTTTGGTGATCGGGCCTACTTCGAGCGGCCAGCGGCCGGGCGCTGCTACGCGCAGCAGTTTCCAGGTTTTGGACACGTCGCCGACCAGTTTGAACAGTTCTGCATTGGGGTCGGAAATAGCAATGTCCTGAGACTGGGTGTTGGTTTGGCCATTCTTGCCGGTAGCCGTCAGCTTCACTTTATAGGTGCCCACGCTGGTATAAACGTGCACCGGATTTTCGTCCGACGATGTAGCGGAGCCATCGCCAAAGTCCCAGCTCAGCGACGTGTAGTTTTCAGAGGCATTGGCAAAGATTACCTTGTGAAAATCATTGGCATCTACCTGGTAGCTGAACCCGGCAAGCACCTCAGGCTCGGGATCTTTCTTGCAGGAGAGGGTGTGAGCCGCTACGACAAGCATCGCAAAAAGCCCAAAATAGAGTGTAATCTTTTTCATAATTTTATTTTGAACACTAGATTGGAATGAAGAAAAAAAATGGAAAAAATCAAATTACAGAAGCAAATGTCACTCTAAGAAGCCAGTTTGCCAGCAATTCACAGTACAACTAAACTACCACAGGAAGACAGAATGACTACTACAACACTACTACAGCCGGGCAATTTCCATCTTGCCCCAATGGCTAAAATGCCTACTTTTGGAACCTGGATTGTATGAAGCACCTGTTGAATCAGTACGACATGCTGGCCGGCATCCTGTTGGCCCTTTGCCCGCTCGTCACGAGGGCGCAGAGCGTCAATTTGGGCAATCCGCCCGTGCTGAATTTTCACAAAAACCAGTACAAGGCCGGGACCCAAAGCTGGGACATCGCCCAAAGCCGCGATGGGGTCTTGTGGTTTGCCAACAACGACGGCCTGCTGGAGTTCGACGGCCTGCACTGGCGCCTTCACCCGCTCGACAACGCCACTATCGTCAGGTCGGTACAGGCCGACGAACACAGCGACAAAATCTATGTCGGAGGACAAGGAGATTTCGGCTACTTCGCCCCCGACGTTCAAGGCGTACTGGTCTATCACTCGCTCAAACAACTGATCCCGGAGGAGGGCCGTCATTTTGGCGACGTGTGGGACGTTCTCGTGCGCCCGGAAGGCATTTTTTTCCGCACCGACCATCAGGTGTTCAGGTATGCCGAAGGCCAGATCAGCCTTATGTTTCCCGCCGGCGCGTCGCTGCATTTTATGGGCAACTGGGGCGATCAGTTGCTGGTGCAAGACGGCGAGCTCCGCCTTTTTGTGCTGACCAACGGACAGTTCCGCCCCCTGGGCCAGCCCGACCTGTTTCAGCACGGCACTATTTCCGCCGTGATCCGGATCAGCCCAGACACGCTTCTCGTTACCACCATCAAAAACGGCATCTTTTTCTACGCCGGCGGCAACGCTTTCCAACCCTGGCCTACCCGCGACGACGCTTTTCTGATCGACAACCGGATTTACTGCGCCGGCCTGTTGCCCGACGGCAAAATCGCTATCGGCACCTCCCTCAACGGACTGGTCACCATTGACCGCCAACGGCGCATTTTTCACCATGTAAATAAAAAAAGCGGCCTGCAAAACAACACCCTGCTCAGCCTGCTTCCTACGACCAAAGGGGAGGTCTGGCTTGGGCTCGACAATGGCATCGATTTCGTGGACCTGAATTCGCCCGTCACCACTTTTTTCCCCGACGGCGAATTGCAGGGAACAGGTTATACGGCCGGCATTTACAGGGATAAAATTTACTTCGGCACCAATACTGGTTTGTACGCTGCCGACTGGAAACCCTATTACCGGCCTTCCGAACGGCAAAAATTTACGCAGGTGCAACATTCCGAAGGACAAGTCTGGAGCCTTTCTCTCGTCGGCGAGCAGTTGCTCATGGGCCACCACGAGGGCGCATTTGCCATCGAAGGATTGACGGCAAGGCAACTGACCAAATTGCAGGGCATCTGGAAGTTTGTGCCGTGGTCGGACGAACTGACGGTGGCCGGCCATTACAACGGCCTGTGCCTGTTCAAAAAAACGGGCAGCGGCTGGACCTTCCAGACCCTCCTGAACGGGTTTTCGGAAAGCAGCCGCATTCTGGCCAAAGACCGCCAGGGCGACATCTGGATGGCGCACCCTTACCGGGGCATTTACCGAATCGCCATACACCCCGAAACAGCGCGTGCCGACGCCACTTTTTTCGGCATGGCGCAAGGCCTGCCCTCAGACCTCGGCAATCACCTGTTTCAACTGGGTGAAGACATCATTTTTGCGGGAGAAAGAGGCGTTTTCCGGTACAACCCGGACTCAGGACGCATGGCGCCCGACGAGCAATTTACCCGGATTTTCGGCGAAAAAACCCGCGTCAAATACCTGCGCGCCGACAACGACGGCAATATCTGGTATGCCACCGACCACGAAACCGGCTTGTTGCTGATCGAAAACAACGCCCTGAACAAAAACGTAAGGCGCCTGCCCATTCCCGAACTGACGGACAAACTGACCGGCGGATTCCCTTTCATTTTGCCCGTCGATCGTCAAAATGTGTTCATGGCTACCGGCCAGGGTTTTATTCATTTCAACCCGGCAGCCTATCTGGCCGGCGATTCCCTGCTTCGACTGGTGTTGCATGAAGTGCGCATCAAGGGCACAACCGACAGTGTTCTGTTCGGAGGTCACTTTGCCGACAGTACCCAAGGTGGCGAAATCAACCTTTCACATACCCAGAACACGCTGGAATTTACCTTTTCCTCCCCCGACTACCCCGGGGGCGAATCCGTCCGTTTCGCCCATTATCTGGAAGGTGCGGAGAGCGGCTGGTCGGACTGGGACGCGCAGTCCAGGCTGGTGTTCACCAATCTGCATCCCGGCGAATATGTTTTTCACGTAAAAGCCCGCAACCAGCACGGCGTGGAAAGCACGGAGCACAGTTTTCGCTTTACCGTGCTGCCCCCCTGGTATGCCAGCCGGCTGGCCAATGTGTTGTATGCCCTTTTTGCGCTCGGCCTGATCGTGTGGTACATCTACCGGCAGCGGCAGCGATTTGAAAAAGAAAAGCACGACCTGCAGACGCGCCACCGGCTACGGGAAGAGGAACACCAGATGAATGCCCTGCGTTCGGAAGAAGTGATCAACCGCCTGAAAAATGAAAAGCTGGAAGCCGAGGTTCAACATAAAACCAAGGAACTGGCCTCCGCCACCATGCACCTGGTGCAGAAAAACGAAATCCTGAATGCCATCCGCGGCTCGCTGGAAAAACTGGAAAAGAAAATGAACACTACGCCGGAGCATTCCCGCGAGATCGGCCGCATCATCAAAATGATGGAACAGGATGTCAGCACCGACGCAGACTGGGAACATTTTACGCACAATTTCGATCAGGTGCATACCGATTTCCTCAAACGGCTGGGCGAACAATATGCCCACCTGAGCCCCAACGATTACAAACTTTGCGTTTACCTCCGCATGAATTTGTCAAGTAAGGAAATTGCCACTCTGATGAATATTTCCATTCGGGGCGTGGAAGCCAGCCGCTACCGCCTGCGCAAACGCCTGGGACTCGACACCGAACAAAATCTGACGGAATACCTCATGCGATTTTAAGCCTGTAACTTTTGTCACGCCGCTTCCCTGAAAAACCCCATACCTTTGCTCCGAATTTACTCTGTCATGATGCTCCGTATCAAAGTGCTGCTGGTGATCTACCTGCTCCAGTCTCTGGTGCCCGGCTGGATATGGGAAGAGGCGGGTAAATTCCCCGGACTGGTTCATCATTACCAGGTTCACAAGCAGGGCCCTTCCCCCTTGTCGTTTGTCGACTTTTTGTCGCTGCATTACAGCAAATCCTATCAGCGCCATATCGACGCGCACGATCATTCCGAACTTCCGCTCAAACAACATTCCCACTCCAGCCACGACTGTTGCGCTTTCGCCCTGACGATTGCGGCCATCCCCTCGGAAGTTGCTTTTTTAATCGCCCCTCCTCCTCCCGACAGCCGGCTTCGCGTGATTTTCCCCGAGCCGCAATGCCTCTCCGGCATTTTTACGGGCAGTATTTTCCAGCCGCCAAGAGTTGGTTGAGCATTCCCTTTCCCTTTTTTAGCATCAGGAGACTCCTCTTGTCTCCCTTCCATTTTTTCACCATTTCGTTCCAGGGCTCGAAAGAGGCCGGCACAGGCCATCGGTATCGGTCGTCAGTAGTGGGTATCAGGTACGCCTGATATATGCGCTGTCGCAGCGGCGTCGGCAGGTCTGAAAAACAGCCCCTTCGGGGCCCTGTTCCGTTATTTCACAGATTAAATATGCTCGACCGCATTATCCGGTTTTCACTGGAAAACAAACTCCTGATTTGGCTGGGCACGCTGTTGCTCATTGCCTGGGGAATTTATCAATTCACCCGCCTGCCCATCGATGCCATCCCCGATATCACCAACAACCAGGCACAGGTGCTGACCGTATGCCCCACCCTGGCGACCCAGGAGGTGGAGCAATTCGTCACGGCGCCCATTGAACAAAGCGTCCGCAACGTCCCCGGGGTCGTCGAACTGCGTTCCATCAGCCGATTCGGGCTGAGTGTGGTGACCGTGGTTTTTCGCGACGACGTGGACCAGTATTTGGCCCGCCAGTTGCTCAACGAACGCCTGAAACAAGCCGAATCCATTATCCCGGCAGGGCTGGGTCAGCCCGAACTGGCGCCCATATCGACCGGCCTGGGCGAGATTCTGCATTACCGCATCGAGCCCAAACCGGGCTACGAACAACGTTATTCCGCCATGGAACTGCGCACCATCCAGGAGTGGATTGTCAAAAAACAACTGGCAGGCATCCCCGGCGTTGTGGAAATCAACAGTTTCGGCGGCTTTCTGAAACAATATGAAGTAGCCGTCACACCCGAGCGTCTGCAAAGCCTCGGACTAAGCATTGGAGAAGTGTACGAAGCTCTCCAGTCGGCCAACGAAAACACCGGCGGGGCATACATCGAGAAATCGTCCAACGCCTATTTCATCCGTTCCGAAGGCCTGGCCCGCAGCCTCGACGACCTTCGGCAGGTCGTGGTGCGCAACAAGGGCGGCGCGCCGGTCCGGATCGGCGATGTGGCCGATGTACGCCTGGGTTCGGCGCTGCGCTACGGCGCCGTCAGCCACAACGGCGAGGGCGAAATCGTGCTCGGCATCGTCATGATGCTCAAGGGCGAAAATGCCGCCCATGTCATACGCAACGTCAAGGAGCGGCTGGCCAGTGTAGAAAAATCGCTGCCCGAAGGCGTGCACATCACGACTTTCCTCGACCGCGAAAAACTCGTCAACCGCACGGTCAGCACCGTACGCACCAACCTGATCGAAGGCGCGCTGATCGTCGTGTTCGTGCTGGTGTTGCTGGTGGGCAACCTGCGCGCCGGGCTGGTGATCGCCTCCGTCGTGCCCTTGTCGATGCTGTTTGCCATAGGTTTGATGCAAACCTTCGGCATCACGGCCAACCTGATGTCGCTGGGCGCCATCGACTTCGGTTTGATCGTCGATGGCGCCGTGATCGTCGTGGAAGCCACCCTTCACTACCTGCACACGCATTTCCGAAGGCTGAGCGGCAGCGGCAATCAGGTGCACCTCCTGCAGCCTGAAATGGATGAAAGCGTGTACCATGCTTCCTCCCGAATCATGCGTTCGTCGGTGTTCGGTGTGATCATCATTCTGATCGTGTACTTGCCTATTCTGGCGCTGACCGGCACCGAAGGGCGCATGTTCAAGCCTATGGCGCAGACTGTGTCGTTTGCCCTGATCGGCGCTTTGTTGCTCACCCTGACCTACGTGCCCGTCGCTTCGTCGGTGTTTTTGAGCAAAAAAATCCACTTCGGATCAACCATCGCCGACCGTATCATCGGTTTTTGCCAAAAAATATACCTGCCTGCCCTGCAATGGGCCTTTCACTGGAAAAAAAGCGTGACCGCGGCAGCCGTTCTGCTGCTGACCGTTTCCCTGATGATGTTCGGCCGGCTTGGCGGTGAGTTTATTCCCACGCTCGACGAAGGCGACATCATGATGCACGGTTTTCTCAAGCCCGGCTCCTCGCTGACACAAACCCTTGAAAGCCACCGGCTTGCCCAGAAAATTATTCTGGAAAATTTTCCCGACGAGGTGGAACAGGTCATTTCAAAAATCGGCTCTGCCGAAATTCCGACCGACCCCATGGCCATCGAGACCGCCGATAATATCATCCTGCTGAAGGATAAAAGTCAGTGGACCAGGGCCGAAACCAAGGAGGAACTGGTGTCGATGATCGAGGAAAAAGTGCACGAGGTGCCGGGCATGGCTTTCGAATTTACACAGCCGATTAAAATGCGTTTCGATGAAATGATGACCGGGGTGCGTTCCGACATTGCGGTGAAAATTTTTGGCGAAAACCTCGACTCGCTCGTGCGTTGCGGCGAGCAAACCGTAAAACTGTTGCACGAAGTGCCGGGCATCGCCGATCTGAAAGCCGAGCCGATTCAAGGCTTGCCGCAGATCTCGGTGCGGTACAATTATGGCGCCCTGGCGCGCTTCGGGCTGCACGTTCGCGACGCCAACACAGCCCTCCGAACGGCTTTCGCCGGGGAAAAAGCGGGGGTGGTATTCGAAGACGAGCGCCGTTTCGATCTGGTGCTCCGGCTCGACACCACGCGCCGCCGCGACCTTGAAGATGTGCGTCGGCTGCCCGTTGCCACGCCCGATGGCGCCCTCGTGCCGCTGTCGGCCCTTGCCGAGGTGGATTACCGCAACGGCGCCGCGCAGATCAGTCGCGACAATGGCCAGCGCCGCCTGGTGGTCAGCGCCAACGTACGGGGGCGCGACGTGGAAAGTGTCATTCGCGATGTGCAGCAGATCGTCGATAGCCGGCTGAAACTGCCGGCCGGCTACCACACTTCGCTGGGTGGGCAGTTTGAAAATTTGCAAGGGGCCAAAGCGCGCCTTTCCGTGGCGGTGCCAGTGGCGCTTGCCCTGATTTTCCTGCTCCTGTTTTTCACGTTTAACTCCCTGAAAGAGAGCGCCTTGATTTTTACCGCCATTCCTTTTTCCGCTATCGGCGGGGTGTTTGCCCTGTGGATGCGCGGCATGCCGTTCTCCATTTCCGCCGGGGTGGGTTTCATTGCTTTGTTCGGGGTGGCAGTGCTCAACGGCATCGTTTTGATCTCCTATTTCAATCAGCTGGAAAAAGACGGGGTGGCCGATGTGTACGAGCGGATCCGGCAAGGCGCGCTGGTGCGTTTGCGGCCGGTGCTGATGACAGCCGCCGTGGCCTCGCTCGGCTTTTTGCCCATGGCGCTGTCGCACGGGGCCGGCGCGGAGGTACAACGCCCGCTGGCAACGGTGGTGATCGGCGGCCTGGTGACCTCCACCCTGCTTACCTTGCTGGTATTGCCCGTGTTGTACGCCTTGTTTTTTGCCAAAAGGAAGATTGCGAAGCCGCGCCTGAACGTGTTGCTGCCCTTGCTGATGGCGCTCGGGGCGGGCGCCTTGTCGGCGCAAACGCCCCTGACCGAACAGGAAGCCATTCAGTTGGCGCTACAAAATCACCCTTCCATCAAGGCCGGCGAGGCGCGAATTGCCCAGCAACAGGTGCTCGCCGGCGCGCCCGCGGCCTGGGCGCCCGCCGACGTGTACAACAACATTACGGCCGACCCCGACCTGGGCATGTTCGGCGCGGTCAATTTCGGGGCCAACCAGAGTTTTCCGGCGCCGAAATATGCGCGCGCCCAGCGTCGGCTGCACGGCAGCCAGCTTGTGCTGGCCAATGCCGAACAGCGCATGTCGCAACAACAACTCGTGCGCGAAGTGCGGAGCCTGTACCGACATCTGGCTTACCTCAACAGTAAAAAACTGCTTTATCAACGACTCGACAGCCTGTACCAGACTGCCGACGCCGTGGCGGAAAGTCGCTACCGGGCCGGCGAAATAGGGCTGGCAGAACAACTGGCCGCCCGCGACCAGTCGCGCCGTGTGCGCCTCGAACTCGAAACCATCGGCCACGAAACCGGTTTTGACCAGTATGTTTTGGGCAAACTTCTGGGCCTTTCCACCCCCGTAGAAGCCATTGTGCCGCCTTTTCAGCAAACGGATTTCAACCTGGCCGATACCATCCGCCTGCGCGGATCGGCGAGCCTGCTGGCCATGCAACAACGCATCGAGGTGGCCCGCGCCGAACAATCGGCCGAACAGGCGCGGCGAAGCCCGAGCTTCAACGCCGGACTAAGCGCGCAATACCTGGCCAACGGCCTCTGGTACCCGGGATATCAGGTCGGCATGTCGGTGCCGCTGGTGCGGAAAGGCTGGGACAAACGCCTGGAAGCCGCTGCAAAAAATATCGATATCGCCCAGTCCAGCTACAACAACGCACTGTTGCAAAAAGAAATGGAACTCGGACACCTGCTCCATGAACTGGAGAAATACGGCGTGTTGCGCGAGTATTACCTGAACGAAAGCAGCCATGTCGCGGCGGAATTGTTGCGCACGGCCGATCGGAATTACCGCGTGGGAGAGTTCAATTTCATCGAATTTACCCAGTACGCCGATCGCGCCCTGCGCATCGAACTGGACAATCTCGAAAACCAGTATCAGCTCAACCAGACCGTGGTGGAAATTCAGGCCTTGCTCGACGAGTAAGCCGGCAGTATTGATCTATCCAATTCATTCAAATCTATTTTTCATATGAAATCACTGATTTTCAGCATCATAGGCATCGCCTTCATTCTTCTTGCCGCTTCGGGCTGCGGCAGCAACAGCCAGGCGGAGGCTCCGCAACCCGCCGCTGCAGAGGAAACCGCACCCGCCGCCAAAAACACCTTCCACCTGAGCGCCGAACAGGTAAAAACTGCGGACATCGGCTGGTCAGCCATCGGGCAGCGCCCGGCGGCGCAAAGCCTGGCCGTCAACGGCGAGTTGAAGGTCCACAACGAATACATCGCCACCGTTTCGGCATTTTCCGACGGCCTGGTGACCAGCCTCCGCACCGGCTTGAATAAAACCGTGCAAAAAGGCGAAGTGCTCGCGGTTATCCGCAAACCCGACCTGGTGGATCTCCAGCAGGACTATCTCGAAACCCGCGACCGGCTCGTTTTTCTGGATGCCGAATTCGAGCGCTACAAAGCCCTGCGCGACGAAAACGCCACGGCCCTGAAAAACTTCCAGAAAGCCGAGGCCGACCGCCGGGAAGCTGGCACACGCCTTCAGTTGCTGGCCGCCAAACTGGCGTTGTACCATATCGACGCCGCCCGGCTGAGCCCCGACAATATTCGCACGGAAATTACCCTGACCGCGCCTTTTTCGGGCATGGTGACCCGCAGCTTCGTCACGCCCGGCAGCGCGGTACAAATGGGCGCGCCCGTTTGCGAGATCATCGACCTTTCCCAGTTGCACGCCGATATTTTTATTTTTGAAAAAGACCTGCCCCTGGTGCGCAACGGTCAACAGGTGCTGCTTGATCTGCCCGGCCTGGCCCCTCTCCACGCCACGATCTTCAGCATCGACCCTGCTGTGGACCCCGAAAAAAAGGCGGTGCGGGCGCACGCGCGTTTCAACAGCAAACCCGCGGGCGCCACTTTGGTGAATGGCGCATTCGTGCAGGGCCGCATCTTGTACTCGGCATCCGAGACGCTCCAGCCGGCCTTGCCGGCCGATGCAGTTGTGCAGGAAGAAGACGGGACGGCTGTTTTTCTGTACGAAAAAGAGGAGGCCGGAAAGGTGTTTTTCAAAAAAGTGAAAGTCGCGACACAGCCCGCCAAAGACGGCTTCCTGGTCTTGTTGCCCGAACAGCCCTTGCCGCAAGGTGCGCTGGCAGTGACGCGTGGAGCCTACTACGTCGCTGCGCAAAGCCGCGTGACTGAGTTTGCTGAAGAATAGGCGAGCCATACCTGTTTTTGTGAAAGGCAGGCAGCGCCCGGGCCGGTGAAACTCCCGGTTCGGGCGCTTGTTTTCCCGCCTCGTCGCCAATCGTTTGGCGGCAGGGTGGCAAGAGGGCTTCATTTGTACCGTTCAAACCAATCACAAAAAGAAATTACAACTATGCGACACTATCCTTTTAATCTGTTGGCCGGCCTCCTGTTCGTTTCATTGGCTTCCATGTTCACGGCTTGCTCAAACAGCAACGACGACAATGCTACACCCGGCGGCAGCAACCCGCCGGCAGCCGGTGCATGGAAAGTCAGTTTTTTTTACGACAAACAGGATGAAACCGGCAACTACAACGGGTACACGTTCGAATTTGGCAGCAACGGCGCCCTGACGGCCACCAAAGCCGGTCAAAGCTGGTCGGGCAGCTGGTCGACGGGCTTCGACGACAGCGCGAACAAATTTCTGATCGACTTCAACGGAAACCCGCCTTCGGCCCTTTTGGACCTGGAAGAAGACTGGCGCGTCGTTCAGCAAACCGACACTTTTATGCATTTCGAGCATACCAGCGGCGGTAATGGCGATACCGATGTGCTGAAATTTACCAAAAACTAGAAGGACGTCGAAGCCATCCTGAAACGCTTCATCTCTGAGCCGTGCCGGTGTTCCTGGCACGGCTTAATTGTTTTCAAAGGAAGAAAGGCCTGGGCCGCTCCCGGCAATGATCTGGGTCATTGCCCGAGCGGTAAAGGTCTGGATAAGTTTGCGCCGCAATAAAGCTTACGATCATGAAAATATCTGATTACAAACGATCCTGGGCCGAGCCGTACAAAATGAAAATGGTGGAGCTCCTCCACATGACCACCCGCGCCCAACGGCTACGCGCCATCAAAGCCGCCGGCTACAACACCTTTCTGCTGCATTCCGAAGAGGTGTACATCGATTTGCTGACCGACAGCGGCACCAGCGCCATGAGCGACCGCCAGTGGGCCGGACTGATGATGGGCGACGAAGCCTATGCGGGCAGCCGCAATTTTTACCACCTCGAAGCCTCCGTCAGAAAAAACTACGGCTACCAATACATCATCCCTACCCACCAGGGCAGGGGCGCCGAGCATATTTTGTCGCAGATTTTGATCAAAACCGGCGACGTGGTGCCGGGCAATATGTACTTCACCACCACCCGGCTTCACCAGGAACTGGCCGGCGGCATATTCGCCGATATTATCATCGACGAGGCGCACGACCCCGCCAGCCTGCACCCGTTCAAAGGCAATGTCGATTTGAACAAACTGGAAGCCCTCGTGAAAAAATACGGCGCCGACAAAATTCCCTACATCAGCATCGCCACCAACGTCAACATGGCCGGGGGGCAACCCGTCAGCTTGCAAAACCTGCGCGAACTGCGCCAGTTCACCCGCCAACACGATATCCGAATCATCCACGACATGACCCGCGTGGCGGAAAACGCCTATTTTATCCAGCAACGCGAGCCGGGATACGCACAAAAGAGCATCCGGGACATCGTACGTGAAATTTGCGACAACACCGACGGCGCCACGATGAGCGCAAAAAAAGACGCCCTGGTCAATATCGGCGGTTTTATCGCCACCAACGAACGCGACGTGTATGAAGAAGCCCGCAACCTGTGCGTGGTGTACGAAGGGCTCGACACCTACGGCGGCCTGGCCGGCCGCGACATGGAGGCCATCGCTATCGGTATAGAGGAAAGTCTCGACGACAACCACCAGCATGCCCGCGTCGGGCAGGTGGAATACCTCGGCCACCGAATGCAATCATTCGGCGTACCCATCGTGCAGCCCATTGGCGGGCACGGGGTGTTTGTCGATGCAAAGGCGTTTTTGCCGCACCTGAGTCAGGATGAATTTCCGGCCCAGACCCTTGCTGCTGAAATTTACATCGATTCGGGCGTACGCACCATGGAGCGCGGCATCGTCTCTGCGGGCCGCGACAAGCAGGGCCACAACTATTATCCCAAACTTGAACTGGTGCGTTTTACCATCCCGAGGCGCGTGTACACGCAGGCCCACATGGATGTGGTCGCGGAGTCGACGGCAGCAGTCTGGGAAAAAAGAAAGCGGATCAAAGGCTTGAAAATGGTGTACGAACCCAAATATTTGCGCTTCTTTCAAGCCCGGTTTGAAAAACTGGGGTGAGTGATACAGACATGGAGATATTCACGCAATTCACCTTTGATTCCGCCCATTTTTTGCCCAATGTTCCGCCGGAGCACAAATGTCGCTCCATGCATGGCCATACTTACCGGCTGGTGGTGTTTATGGAAGGCCCGCTCGACCCGCATCTGGGCTGGGTAATAGATTTTGCCGAAACCAAAGCGGCCATACAGCCGGTGATCGCCCGCGTCGATCACAAACTGCTCAACGAGGTGCCGGGGCTCGAAAACCCGACCTGCGAGCGCATCGCCGTGTGGATATGGGATCAGATCAAACCCAAACTGCCCCTGCTGACGCGCATCGAGCTGCACGAAACGCCGACTTCGGGAGTGGTGTACCGGGGACAGTAGGCGCGGGTTGGTTGTTGTTAAATATTTTGATCCAGCGGCGCGTCCTCTGAAAGTTCTTCCTGCCGGGTGGTCAGCGGAGGGGTTGCCTGCGTGCCCTTATAGAGAAACACGACAAGGATGCCATGTATAATCGCGCTGGACAGACTTGACCACAGCAGAAATGCCGGTATGCAAAACGCTATGCCGATCCAGAATGGCGTCTTGTTGCCCGTGCGTTTGGCCCAATAACTCATTCCCAGCAACGTGAGGCCGGTAATGACGATACCGGCCGTTATTACCCGACTGAACCCTTCAGACAGGTTGAGCAGCAAAATCGGGGCAACGAAGATTTGTATGAACCCGACCACCTGCAGGGCACTGACGGCGCGCTGGAAATAATCGGTTGCCCCCGATACTGTATTGCTCACCAGATCGGCGCCTCGGTACCACACTTCGAGGTTGTCTTCGCGGAGCAGGATCATGAGCGGCTCCCCGTTGGGCAGCTCAAATTTCTTCCCGATCTTCAAATCCTCCCGGTCGCCGAATGAACCGAGCAACTGATTGTTGTAATACGCATGAAGATTGGCCCAACGGCGGCCCCACTGGAGGTTGAGCGCGGCGCCGCCGTCGAGCGGAATTCGCAATTGTTTCATGATTGGCTTGTTGGACAAGTAATTGATTGAACGAAAATTACGACATTCTATGAGCATTCCGAGTGCCCGCAGTTTTTGCAATGCAGACAACCCTCCTGATACACCAGGCCGTCTGTTTTGCAACTTGGACAGGTGTTGTGCGAGGGCAGGGTGCCGTCGGGAATGTATTTTTTCAGGGCGCGTACTACGCCGTTTTTCCAGTTGTTGAGCGATGCGCTTTCGAGGTGCAGTTGGTCGATCATGTCCACCACATAAGGCAGCGGCATGCCGTGGCGCAATACGCCGGAGATGAGCCGGGCGTAGTTCCAGTATTCCTTGTTGAATGTGCGGGAAAGCCCTTCGATTGTCACTTTGTACCCGTCTTTATCGGTGTACTGGAAATCGTACCGGTTTTTGCCGTTTTCTTTCACTTTGATGACCGTGCCGCCGCTGACCTGCGTAAGGATGGAGAACGAATCGACAGCCCTGCCTGTAAAAATCTCATAGGGTTTGCCTTCGTAAATGCCGACCACCGCGACCCAGCGTTCGTCGTTGTTCATAAAATTCACCACTTCGGCGCTCAGTTCGCGGGGGCGTTTCGGGGCGGCGGTCTCGGCAAACGGAGCGGCTTTTTTATCCTCTTTTTTATCGCTTACCAGCACGCCGCTGCGCGAGCCTTCGCGGTAAACGGTCATGCCTTTACAGCCGGATTCCCAGCCGGTCAGGTAAATTTTTTCAATCAATTCTTCGGAAGCTTCCTCGGGCACATTGACCGTGACACTGATGCTGTGATCGACCCATTTTTGAACCCGGCCCTGCAAATGCACCTTGCTGACCCAGTCCACGTCTTCGGCGGTGGCCCGGTACCAGGGCGACTGGCGGATTAGTTCCTGCAACTCGTTTTCCGGCAGCTGGGCGGTTGTTTCGGGGTCAAATCCTTTTGTTTTCAGCCAGTTTTTGAAAGGAATGTGGAATACATGATAATCCTCCCAGGCATCGCCGACCTCGTCGGTAAAGGTGACGCGGGCGCTTTTGTCGTTGGGGTTCACTTTTTTACGGCGTTTGTAGGAAATCCGGAACACGGGCTCCAGACCCGAAGTCGTCTGCGTCATCAAGCTCGTAGTGCCTGTCGGCGCGATGGTCAGCAAGGCAATATTGCGGCGGCCATAAGTAGTCATGTCGGCATAAAGTGCCGGGTCGGCCTCCCGCAGGCGGGCAATGAAAGGATTTTGCGCTTCTCTTTCGGGATTGTAAACCGGGAAGGCGCCTCGTTCGCGGGCCAGCATGACCGAGCCCCGGTACACTTCGAGGGCCATGATACGGTGCAGGTTTTCACAAAAATCAAGCGACTCTTCCGACCCGTAGCGAATCCCAAGTGCAGCCAGCATATCGCCTTCGGCCGTGATGCCGATACCGGTCCGGCGGCCCTGCTGGCATTTTTCCCGAATTTTCAGCCACAAGGCGCGTTCTGTGGCTTTCACCACATCCGGCTCGGGGTCTTTGTCGATCTTCCGGACGATGGCCTCGATTTTTTCCAGTTCGAGATCGATGATGTCATCCATCAGGCGCTGCGCCAGGCGGGCGTGTTGCGCAAATTTATCCACGTCAAACCGTGCTTCGGCGGTGTAGGGCCGGGCCACATAATTCAGCAGATTGATGGCCAGCAGGCGGCAACTGTCGTAGGGGCAAAGTGGTATTTCGCCACATGGATTGGTGGAAACCGTACGGAAACCCAGGTCGGCATAGCAGTCGGGCACCGATTCGCGTTGCACCGTATCCCAGAAAAGGATGCCGGGTTCGGCGCTTTTCCAGGCGTTGTGCACAATTTTTTTCCACAGCCATCCGGCATCGATTTCGCTGTCAACGGCTGGGTTTCGGGCATCCAACGGAAAACGCAGACGGTAAGGCAACCCACCGAGTACTGCCTTCATAAATTCATCGTCGATGCGCACGGAAATGTTGGCGCCGGTCACCTTCGTACTGTCGAGTTTGGCATCCACAAACTGAACAATATCGGGATGCCGTACAGACAGTGTGAGCATCAGTGCCCCGCGGCGCCCGTCTTGTGCCACTTCGCGGGTGGAGTTGGAATAACGCTCCATAAACGGCAGAATACCGGTGCTCGACAGGGCGCTGTTCATCACCGGCAAACCTTTCGGGCGCAGATGGGAAAGATCGTGCCCTACCCCGCCCCGGCGTTTCATCAGTTGTACCTGTTCTTCGTCTATTTTGAGGATGGCGCCGTAGGAATCGGCACTGCCTTCGACGCCGATCACGAAGCAGTTGGACAGTGAAACAACCTGAAACGGGTTGCCAATACCCGCCATTGGGCTGCCCTGCGGCACCAGGTAGCGGAAATCGCGCAGCAGCTCGTAAATATCGTCTTCCGACAAGGGATTGACGTAGCGGCTTTCGACACGGGCCAGTTCGCGGGCGATCCGGCGATGCATTTCATCGGGTTGGCGTTCGTAGATATTGCCGTAGGAGTCTTTCAGCGCATATTTATTGAGCCACACCCCTGCCGCCAGAGTATCTCCCTCGAAGTAGAGGGTGGCAGCTTGCATGGCTTCTTCGGCGCTGTATTGTTGAAGTTCGGGGGCGGAGGTTGCCGCTTCGGCGGCGGTTTCGGTCAAGCTTGGCATAAATTGAAATCAGGCTGTTTTGTTGAAAATCAGTCCTGCTCCCTGTTGTTTTCCCTGCCAGCTAAACTACGAATACCAACCCCCGGATTCGCATTTTTTCAGCCTTAAAAAACGCTTATTTTTTTAAGCAACTATTGTCCCGTTCACATCCCCCAAAAATACTCCGCCAGCACACTGCACAGCGCCAGCCCGAAAAACCAAAGGGCCAGGCCGGCATGCCCCGTTCGAAGCAGGCTCAATGCCCCCGCGCCGAAGATCGTGAGTTTGAACAGCAGCAGATAAGGTTGGTCCAGCCGGGTGGCAGATTTGGGCGCAGCCAGCCATCCCCAGAGAAAAATGGCGGCCGACAACGCCGCAAACGCCAGCAACCAGTTGAATACCGGCTTTTTCCCTGTTTGGTACCCCCAGTGAAAAAGCGCGGCAAGGAGCCCGATTTCCAGGGAAAAAGCCAGTAATTGATGTAAAAACCGAAGGATTGACATGTTTTACCGAAGCAAGGTTACGTCACCCTTTTTGCGCAGCACGGTTCCATCGGGCATTTTGAGTTCCGCCATCCAGACGAGCACGTCGGTCGGGAAATCCTTGCCTCTGAAACGGCCGTCCCAGCCCAGGGTTTCGATGTTGGCCGGGAAATTGGTGCGCTCGAACACGAGCTCGCCCCACCGCGCATAAATACGCAAGTAAAGCACTTCCACCACACAATCGGGCGCCAAAACGTAGAACCAGTCGTTGGTGCCGTCTCCGTCGGGGGTAAAGGCATTGGGCACGAAAGGCTCCGGACAAGGCAAAACGATCAGCACGATGGAATCGAGCGACGAGCACCCCTGCGCGTCCGTCACCTGCACGGTGTAAATGATGTCGTCCAGCGGCGTTGCAACCGGGTTTTGGCAAGTGTAGCAACTCAGCCACTCCGGCGGCGGCAGCGGCGTCCATTGCCATTGGTACGGCCCGACGCCATTGGCCAGCGGATTCAACTGCAGGGTATCGCCGGCAACCAGCGTATCGGTAGCGGCCAGCACAATGCCCGGCGCCGGCAAGGCGGCCACCGTAACAATTACGGTGGAATCACACACGCCCGAACCGCCCGGCAATTTGATGATGCGGGTTTCGCCGACGGGGATCTCGACGCCGTTGTAGGTCACGAATGTCCCCGGACAGGCTTCCAGGGTGACAAAAGTTGTCGAGGTGTCGAGCAATACCACATCTAGTTGTACCAGCGAATCGCATCCGTTGCTGCCATTCAGCAAAAATTGCAAGGTGGTGTCGCCGGTGATGGCTACGCCATTATACAGCAAGGTATCGCCCGGACAAATCGACTCCTGCACCATGTTTTGAACAGGGTCAATCCCGGTCACCACGACCGTCACGATCGAATCGCAGCCCCCCGATGTAGTAAAACTGAAAACTGCGACCGTATCGGCCGGCAGTTCCACCCCGAAAATAGTCAGGGTTTCATTGGAACAGATCATGGTATCCACCATGACGGTAATCGTGTCGGTGGTACCCATGATCGTCAGCGTGTCTGCCGAAAGGCATAATTCGCCGTTGTGCGCAACCACGATATAGGTGACCGTATCGGCTGCCGTCACCTGCACTAGGGGGCAATCGGAACAATTCAGCCCGCTTGCAGGCGACCATACCCAACCCGTAAAATCAGCAGGCAAGGCGTACGTGAGCATAGTGCCGGCGCATACCAGGCGATCGGGGCCCAGGTCCAGCTCCGTGGCAGGCATGATGCTGATCGTTATGGTATCCGATTGTTTGTTGCCGCAGCGGTCCCAGACATCCACCCAGTAGGTGCCTGCAAACAAGGTGGTAATTATCGAATCGCTGCTTCCGGTGTTCCATTTGTAGCGGTCGAAGCCGGGGCCGGCATGTAATACCTCGACTCCGTTGTCGCAAACCTGCAAATCGGGCCCCAAATCGAGTACGGGCGCCTGTTCATCAAAAGCATGTATCACGAAGGTATCGGTTTGAATCGCACATTCGGAATACACGATGACCGACAACTGCGCCGTGCCTTCCGCCGTGATCTGTACGCTGGCGCCCAGATCGGTTGCCGAACCGAGCGTACCCGTGCCCGACAGTTTCCAGCGCACGGAATCGACAATACAACGGTCGTTGATAAAGAGGTCGTAGTCGAGTGTGCCCGGCACCTGACACAGCGTATCCGGGCCGCTGATGTTTACCGACAAGCTTTTTGGGAAAAAATCCTGGGGAAACGAGGGCAAGCCGAGATTCGCTCCGCCGGGAGCAATGTTCAGAATACCTTCGATATAGTTGCACGCGGCCCCGGGAGCATTGGGCTGATTGATCGCCCCGAGCGTAGGGGTAAATACCAGAGGGGCCGTATTAGTGACGTAAATTTTATTGTCGGGCCCGCGCTGCAATTGCCCGAAATGGTATTCCGAAGGATATTGTGCCACGGTAAACGGCACAACCGTGCCCGCCATCACCTCATCCAGGTGGAGTTGCCAGATGCGTGAAGGAGCCGTCAGGCTGCTGAAATACACCTGCTGGCCGTCGGGAGAAAACTCAAGTCCGTACGCACCCGACATACCCGGCTGAACCACGGAAACAGGGCTGCTCAACACCCCAGTACTGTTGTCGAAGGCAAAAAAATCGACGCCCCCGGTGTGGTACAAGGTGTTGACCACCACCTGTCCGTTCGGACTGAATTTCAGGCAGCCAATCACGTTCGGGGCGGCGGCAGAGCCGGGTGTTCCCACACTGGAAATGACCGGATTGCCCAACCCCGCGGCAGTGAGCGGATAGGCCCTGAACCGGTTGTTGCCGGCTTCTTTGACGAGCACCCACCAGTCTTCGCCGTTGCAATGGCGGGTTGCCGTTATTTTTTCCGAAAACTGGCTCGACGACAACATTTGAATATTCTTCTGACCCGGCGCCACATCGCCCAGCCCGCCGTTGAGGGTCATGTCAACCACAGAATAAGCCAGCCCTTCGCCCGTAGTCAGGTTGTCGTAACTGTTGGGCGTGAACACGAAGAAACGCCAGGGCGCCCCGGGTTGCGGCAGAATAAGGGTTTGTGTGGTGGAAGAATGCCCGGCCAGCCCCGTGCCGTTGGGCATCAACTGGTGGTTGCGGTTGAACAACTGGTCGGCATCGGTGTAAAAAAGCAGGTTGCCCAGCATGTCGGTCGCCACCGAGGAGGCCTCCCGGCTGAACGTGGCCCCGTTGGTCAGCACCGTGGGCGGGCTGGTGGAAAAATCGAGTCCGGCGGCGTCGCCAAAATACCAGAAGCGGGCCTGTTCGCCGTCGCAGGGTTTGCAATCGCAATCAGTGTCGAGGCAATCGAAGAGGCCGTCGCCGTCGTCGTCGAGGCCGTTGTTGCAAATTTCGTCGATGCAGGCCTTGAAGCAGATGTTGGTCGGCGGCAAGCCGGTCTGCACGGGTGAAACGGCGCGCGGATTCTGCGAGATCACGCTTTGATATTGCAGCAGGTTGATCGGCTGATTGATCAGGGGCAGGTCTTCGACCGTCACGGCCAGATCGAGCGGATAGCCGCAATCGCCGCCTACCAGTCCGTCTTCGGCAGATACTTTTGCCACTGCCACGTCGCCGTTGCCGAAAGCCGATTCGGCAATAAAATAGAGAAACCCGTTGCGTTCCACCAGCATTTTTTCCCCTCTGAAAACATACATGTCGCGGTAGTCTCTGGCCCAGACCAGGTTGCCGTTTTTATCAATTTTGATCAGGAATATGCTGGCCGGCTGGTCGAATGCCACATTGGTAGCCAGTATGACGTAGCCGTCGCTGACGTTGACGATGCTTTTGGCTAAAACCTGGTTGGGGAAAGCAATGGCGTACTTTTTAGCCCAGAGCTGGTTGCCGTCGGTGCTCACCTTGTTCACCGCAAATTCTTCGGTAAAAGAGTCTTCGCCGTTAAAATCGCCGTAGTAAATGGTCACCAGATTGTCGCCGTCGAAGCAAAAATCGGTGGCGTAGTTGCGCGCCGACTGCTGTGCGTCGAAAAACATCATGCGCGACCAGGTTTCCGTGCCGTTCAGGCTGAAACGGCTGATGGCGCCGCGCATGCCTGAGTACCCGAAGCCGAAGGTGTACCGGCCGGCGGTGTACAGGCTGCCGTTGTGCAGTTGCGCCTCGATCGCTCCCTCCGAACTGCCGAAAGAATAGGCCAGTTTCAGGCCGTTCATCTGTCCGGTGTTGCGGTCCAGCTCGACAATCACCTGATCGTCGTAGCTGCCGGGAGCGGGCGAGTCGTGGTAGGCATTGAACGCGAGGTAATTGCCGCCGGCCGTTTTTTCCACAATGGCAAAATAGACTGTTTGCGGGGCATCGGGGTTTTCATGCGCCCATAGCACCTGGTCGGACGAGGGGTTGTATTTAAAGGTAAAACCGCGCAAAGCGCTGCTGCCCTGAAACATGCCGCAACCGACGAGGTTTCCGTCGTTGTCCACGATAATCTGGCTGACTTTCTCCGCGCTGCCCGAACTGAACTTGAAGGAACGGGCCCACAGCAAGACGCCGTCGGGCGTCATTTTCATGAGCAGGGTGCTGTCGGCCCGGTAGCCGTTTAGGTAAAAATTACCGTCGGGAGAAGGGACGATGTTGTTGCCGCCCTCGGACGTATTGTTGAGGCCAAAACGCCGTATCCAGGTGTCTTCACAATCGCTGTTGTCGGCACAATCGGGGGCGCAGGGGGTTTGTTCGGCAAGGCTGACGGCGCCGAGCGCCAGGCTGATCGGGTTCATCTGCGGGGCGTTGAACACCGTCATGGGGCCGGGTGTGACGACCGGTTGCACCTCCTGGGTGTTCATCTGGTGCAGTTGTTGCGTACACAAACCCGCCACACCGGCCGCATCGCAGCGCAACAGCCAGGCATCCGCCTGGGCGCCGTCGCTCACGTAACCGGCCAGTACGTAGCCGTCGCCCGAGCGATCGACCGAATAGAGCCGGCCAAGCCCCGTGTTGTTGTACACCTTCGACCACTCGATTACTCCGTTGGCGTCGGTTTTGAAATAAAGCGGCACGTTGTCGCTGATGTTGGACACATCATTGGCGGCCATGACATAGCCGCCGTCGGCGCTGGTGGTCACCCCCTGAATGCCGAAATCGATGTTTTGATCCGACTGGATGACTTTGGACCATTGCAAGTCGCCGCCGATGTCAAGTTTGATCATCCAGCCGTCGTCCTGATAGGTGCCTCCTGTCCCGCCGTTCCAGCCGGATGTCGCCCCGATAGCCATCAGGCCGCCGTCGGGAGTGGTGAAAATATGGGTCAGCCATTCGTTGTCGGTAGAGCCGTAAGCATTGATCCACAGGATGTTACCATTGGCGTCGAAACGCATGGCCAAGCCGTCGTGTATAGAGAAGGTATTCAAACCGAAGGAGCTCGTAAACCCGACCGCCGCTATGCTGCCGTCGGGCAAGGTGCAGATTCCTTCGATCCAGTCGATGTACACGCCATCGTACACTTTTGACCAGATGATCGAGCCGTTCAGCGTCATTTTGGTCAATACGCAGGCCGAGCCTACTGTAGCGCCAGTGTGAATGCTGCCGGCCACCAGCAGGTTGCCATCGGAGGCGAGCTGCAAATCGGTAAACACATTCACCACATCGGTCACCGGCATGGTCACCTGCCACACCACACTGCCATCGGAGGCAAAACGCGCCAGCAGCGGCCTCGTACTGTTGGACTGCGCGCCCGGCGCCCCGCCGGCCAAAACCCAGCCGCCGTCGGGCAGCGCCAGCACGCGGCGCGGCACTTCGTTGCCCGGCCCGCCGTAGTGTTTTTGCCAGATAGCCGTGCCACTGGGCGCTATTTTTGAAAACAGGATATCATTGGCTCCGCCCAAAGAGGTCGTGCCGCACAACAAGGTGTTGCCGTCGGAGAGCGTGATGGCCTGATAGCCCTGGTCCGAGTTGTTGTTGCCCCAGGTTTTTTGAAAACTGAATTGGGCGCAGGTATCCTGTACTGACAGGTAAACGAGCTCCGTTTTTTCACAAAAACCGTTGCCGGCTTCCAGCCGGATGACAAAAACGCCCGTTGTATTGGGGGTAAAAGTCGGGAACACACTTCCCTGCGACACCCCGTCGAGGAACCATTCCAGCTGGTTGGCGCCCTGACTCAGGTTGGTAATCACCACGGTTTCGCCGACCGAGGGCGTGGGATTGCTCACCGTAAAATCGGCAGTCACCGGACAAACCACCTGAATATTCACCGAATAGGTGGCGGCATTGCAATATACAGGGTTGGACGACTGAGCAGTGAGGACGACCGTATAATTGCCTTCCGTGTTGAACGTGTAGGAAGAGTTGGCAGTGGTGGCAAACTGTGTTCCGTTCACGGTCCAGATATAGGTGGCCGCATTGGTACTCGTATTGGTAAAAGTGACCGTCGAGCCCAGGCTGACCAGTTGAGCGGATGCCGTAAACAAGGCGTTGACGGGGCTGGGACACGGATCGAGGCAGGCTTTTGACTCGAGTAAACTGCTGCGTACGTTGTCGATATGCCAGTGCATGCGGTCGCTTTGCCCGGCCGTGAAGTCGTTGAAACAATTGAAATCCGTGTAATCCATAAAATTCAGGATCATATCCGGCTGATCGCTGGTAAAGCCCGACTGCGCGTCGGTGTTGCAGGTATTCACCACGTCGCTGCAACTGACCCAGAGGGTGCTTTGGTCGGGCGGCGTATCGCATACGCGGTCGCCATCGGCGAGGCAGTCGTTGTTGGTGCAGCCGCCTTCAAACGTGTGGTAGAGGCCGAGGTAATGCCCCATTTCATGGGCCAGCACGCCTGTACCGGCCGGGGTTGCGCCGAGGTATTCGGCTTCCATTACGATACCGTCTTCCGGATTGCCGTGCGACGAAGGGAAGTAGGCATATCCTGCCACGCCGCAGCCGCTGCCCAGAGAGCAGATTTCGCGCACCAGCCAGATATTGATGTAATCGGTTGGCGTCCAGCGGTTCAGGTCTTTCAGCGCAATATCCTCGGTTTCCAGGGTCATATCTGTCAGGGCGCTCTGGTTGCGGGTAATGCCAGTGGTAGCCAGTCCGTCGGGGGTTCGTTTGGCCAGGCAAAACTGGATCATGGTATTCACCCCCGTCCCCTGATCGTAGTAGGCGGCGTTGGCAAATGCTTCGTTGAGTTGTTGAATCCCGTTGAGTATCTGGGCGTCGCTGATGTTTTCCGGGCCGTTGTCGTGCACGATATGTACGACGACGGGCAGGGTGACGACCTGAATACTCCTTGCTGCTGCCGGGGCCGTCGTTTCGGTACGACTGAAAAAATCGTAGGCATCCTGCTCGATGCGTGTCTGGCGTTGCCGTGCGGCGGGGTCGAGCAGCGTTTTGCGCAGGGCAATGTCGCTGCCGCACGACCAGTCGCGGTTTGAATGTTGGGCACAAAGAAAGAAGGGAGAAAGCAGCAGTGCGGCCGAAAAAGCAGCGCCAGAGGTGAATAAGTTCATTTACAGGATGGTATTTTGTTGAAAAAACGGGTATTCGGGAGCCAATGTAAGATTTTGGCCAGGCTTTGTCTTCGAATTTCCTGTAAACGAGATGCGACAGCAGGGGCAAGTGTTGTTGTCCACGTACGCCTTTTTCGCGCTAGGCCCAATATTGGCAGCGGGAAAAAATCAGACTTGCGGGTGATTTTTATCAAAACAGGCAATTGCGCCATGCCCGGAATTTTATCCCTCAAAAAACTACCCGATGCAAACAGTAGATCTTTCCGGGGCCCGCCGGCCCTCCAAAGGGCTTCGGCCGCTCCATGCGTTTGTCAGGAATAATACGCCGCAGCTGGAAATGACCGGCGTACTCATGCGGATTTGCAGTTTTTCGCTCGTGAGCTGGCTGGGGCCCGACAGCCCGTTCATTTTCGTCTGGATGTTCAATACCCTCGACGCGATCCTGCTGTCGTGGTGCGCGGTGCTGAAAAAAGATCGCGCCTATACCCTGCTCAATATTTTCTGGATTTTTGTCGGGCTGGTGGGTATCATTCGGGCAAGCGGGTGGATGTAATGAGGCAATGACAGTGGTCGTTCATGTCAAAACCTCTCGTCGTTACCCATCTTATGTCACAACTCACCCTCCCGTTACCCGACCACAGCGACTCGCTCCTGATCGAATGGGAATACAACTGGAGCAATTTTACGGTTCGTTTCGGGCAGCAGATTCTGCTCGTTGTACCTGAAAAAGCGGATTTGCTCGCCGGCCGCAGGTTCTTTTTGCCGGATGGGCAGGCGCTGATCGTCGTGCTCCGCGACCCCGAAATCGAACTTTGGTACAAAGGCAAGGACCTGGTCAGCGGGATTGCCAATGGCTTTCACGACCCATTTCAACGCACTGCCCGCAACCTGAAAGCAATCGCTGGTTTGCAATTGGTCGGCGCCGTCTTTTATGGCATGGTTGCCCCAGAGGGCTGGAAAGCTGCCGTTGCCGCCGTTATGGTCTGTTTTGCCGCGTTTTTATATGTAATGAGCAAGAAGATTTATACTCCGAAGTACAAGACAGCCATCTGGTTCGGTCTCGTGGGTTGCTTTTTTGTATTCCCACTGATCGCCTCCAGAAGAGGCGGCCTTTGGCGGGAACTGACAGGGAGCCTTCTTGAAGCTTTACGGGCCAAACCGCCTCATTTCGCCAGCGACGAAACAGATTGAGAAGACCTTATCGCGTCTCCGCGTCCAGTACAGCCACGGTTTTATGGTAATAGGCCAGGGCTTTTTCCGGCGAATCGCCCACGCACAGCATACCGAGTTTGCCGTGCTCCGACAAGGCGCCGAGCAGGTGAAAGGTCACACCTTCCTGAATGGTGGCATCGAAATGGATGTCGTGGCAAATTGCGATATCGATCAGATCGACAGGGGTCAGTTTTTTATAAGCCGGCGACAGCAGTCCGTCGGTCGCAAAATAATGACGGGTCTGTCCGTTCGGGATACAGTAATTGCCTGATTCATAGTCGTAATACCCGTCGGTAAGGAACTGCATCATCAGGTAGGGATGCGTCGTGCCGCCCTTGCGCAGGTTGATTTCGATGGCGTAATGCTTCCACCGGCCTTCTTCTTTCACTGAAACGAAATCGACGCCAAACCTGCCCAGGATGCCCTGCGGGCACATCACGTCGCACAATTGTTTGCCCAGCAACCCGAGGTCGCGGGCGTAATCGGGCATGGCGGGAAAGGTGGCCCCGATAAACACCTGGCCTGATTCGCCGCCCAGCAGCTGGTCGTGGGTAGAAATGACCTCGAGTTCGCGTTTGGGCGTTATTCTGCATTGAACGGAAGGCGAGGTTTTGAATTCGCCATCGATAAATGCCTCGGCGATACCGCCCATGAGCGCCATTTTTGCTGCAAACTGGTCGTAATCGAGGTCGGAAGCCACAATTTTCAGGTGTCTGCGCAGGCTGTCCTCATTGATTTCTCCTGCCTGTTCGAACGGAAAAACAGCGTTGCCGTCGCCGGAAAAACCGTCGTTCAGTTTGACTACCGCCTTTCGAATACCCGGCGCCTGGCGGCGCAGTTCGCGCAGGGCCAGCACCACGTCATCCATGTGGCTCAGGTGTTCGAACCCGGGCGGAATAAGCAATCCGGCCTGCCGGAACAGTTCCCGGCTGCCGCTTTTGGAGCCCCAGTAGTTGAGTTTGGAAGGGCAACCGTAGAGCGGAATCCCCAGGCGGAGCGACAACAGTTCCTCCCATTCGGTGATGTTAAAACCCACCAGATGCGCCACGTGGCCGCCCGGGATAGCCTGGCGAATTTGTTCGATCAGGCGCGGTTTTTCCAGTATTTTATGGGTGAGCGGTCGGTTGGAGGCATCGTAGCAGCTCAGCATGACCAGGCGTTTGCGGGCGTGCAGGCCCGTGACGCCCGGCAAAAGGTGCAGGTAATAGTCGATAATCACCTCGTCGATGGGCATGCTGCTGACAAACACAATGCGCGTCCGCGGCATTCGAAGCAGCATCAAAATGCACAACATCCGCTCCTCGTAATGGATAACCCCCTTGATCTTGGCGAGAATATCGGCATCCAGCGTCATACTGGGCACGACAACAACGGTTTTGGGCGCCAGGGGATTCGGGAAAGCATACTCGTACTGCTCCAGCAATTGGGCTTGTAACCGGTTAAATGCTTCATACTCCCACTCCTGCCACGGAAAAGGTATCTGATCGCTCATTTGATTTGGTCTTCATTAAGAAACACCAAACAAAATAAGTCCCGTTGTCGCTCGAAATGAATGACGGGCGTCATGCCGGTGGAGAATGTGCGTTTGAGCGCCCGCAGGCTGCTGAAAACTCAGGCTTTTTTGAGGAAACAAGCCTTGAGCACCATCATGCTGCCGTCCACCTTGCCTTCCACTTCTTCGGGGTCGTCGGTCAGCCGGATGCTTTTGACCTTGGTGCCGCGTTTGATCACGGCAGAGGAGCCGCGAACTTTCAAGTCCTTGATAACCAGTACGGCATCGCCGTCGTTGAGCAGGTTGCCGTTGGAGTCTTTTACTTCCATGTCGATAAGGGTTTAGGAATGAGGGCGCAAAGGTAGGCGTCCTTGTCAGGGAAAAAAATTCGGGGTAAAAAAATGGACCCTGGCTTACAGGTGCTGAGTTAAAACTCGACCTCGAACTTTAAACGGGTGATTTGGTGCGTATTGCGCGCCGAGATCAACGCGGGACGGCCGTCGGCGTCCAGTTGATCGTTGAGGTAGGCACGAGGGGGCGAATGATCGTACAAAACACGGTGCTCTATCCCTATGCTGACCTTTTTATTCTGAAAATCGTCGGTAAGGGTGATTTTCGCTTCCAGTCTTGCGTCGAGGTGAAAGTCGAAACGTTTGCTGAAAACGCCGGCGGAGTCGCTTTTTACAGTTTCATACCAGGCCCATGGCATGGGGAATTTGAAATAGGGTCTGAAATTGATCTCCAGGTTCTTTTTGGAACGGATGACAAAGGTTGGCCGGGCTTCCCAGCGCATTTTAATGGTACTCAAGGGGTCTCTTTCGAAATACATGAGTCCGCTAGTGCCGGCGAGTTGCACGGAATCTTTCACAGTACCTTGTTCCGACTCCATGTACAGCCCCATCAACATGCCCGCGCGGAACCTCGTATGCTGCGTTATGATTGCCGCTTGCGTACGCCGCTGCACCTTGTCGAGCAGATTGATGTCGTTGATATCAGGGCCCTTGAGTTTGGCCTGTTCACAAACGGTATTCATACAAAGCCCCCACTCTCGATCCAGAAACCCTTTATTAAAATTGCTGGAAACTGTTTTATCCTTCTCCTTGCGGCCTTCTTCGGTCAGGTGCTTTTTGTCCCAAAATTCAAAAATCACGCCGCCGCCCACCTCGTAGCGCTGTTCAATACCGATAAATTCGTCTTTGAAACGATTGAGAAACACAAAGTTTTCGAGCCACAGGGCATTGTCCTTTTTAAGCGGGAAATAGTCATACGACAGAAAAATGTCGGACACATTTTCCTGAAATTTGCCATTGCGCACCGTCATATCGACCTTGGAATTGAATGTAAATTCTCCCGGATAAATACCTCGTCCGATCTGGATGCCGGCATTCAGCGTGAACAGTTTGTCGGTGCGTGTCTGGTTGTTTTCGAAGCCGAAACCGGCCTTTCCGGTCAGCTCACGCTGTTTTTGTTCGTACCCGCGCAAGTATTTAAGCGTGCCCCAAAATTCGAGGGCGACTTTCCGGTCTTCCGGCTTGTTCAAGCGGCTGGTATCGAGGCCAAGGAAATGATCGGCAACATCCTGAATGCTGGCAGGGGCGTTTTGGGCAAAATCTGTAAAAGGAACCAGCAGGATAAAAAAGAGGAGGGTAAAACGTGTTTTCATGGTTCAAGGCAGCGATCTGGAAGGAAAGAGCAGGTTGGTCTTACGGGCAGGGTTACGTACAAAGTTAATACAAACTGTCCGTGGCAGACATATCATTCATGATTAATCTGTCTGGATGTCCGCCCACAGTGCCCTGCTCACTTCGCGCTTCGTTTTGTTTCGCAAATACGCCCTGCAGACTACCTTTACCGACATTATCTGATAAACTTAGTTTCAATCTGCACCACACCATGTCAAAATCCTGTTCCTTCCTCGTACTTTTTTTGCTGTTCGCCCTTCGGGCATCCGCCCAGTTTCTCGACGTTTCCCCCGGCGAAATCGCGCCCTACAACAACCTGACCGACCTGCTGAGCGACCACCTGACCGGCTCGGGCATCGAAATTCTCGACGTGCAGTTCGACGGCGTGCCGGCCGCTGTGGGTTACTTTACCGGCGGAGACGACGCTATCGGCTTGCACCGCGGCCTGGTGCTGAGCACCGGCAGTGCTTCGAACCAGGGGGCCAGCTACGGCGCTCAGGATCCGGGTATCGATTTCGCTTCCACCGACAACAATTTCGACCTCAACGATGACTTGCTGGCTGCTCAAACCACGGGACCGCTGTACGATCTGGTGCGCTACCGCATTACTTTTCGCGCCAGCAGCGATTCTATCCGCTTTCGTTATGTCTTTGCCTCGGAAGAATACCCGGAATACAGCTGCTCGCCATTCAACGACGTGTTCGGCTTTTTCCTCGAAGGGCCCGGCTACGCCGCGCCGGTCAACATTGCCCGTGTGCCCGGCAGCAACCTGCCGGTGGCCATCAACAACGTACACCCCAACAACCCGATCTATAATTGTCCGCCGCAAAACCTCTCGTTTTACCACGACAACAACCAAAGCAACGAGCAACCCGTGTACGACGGCTTCCTCGACATCTTTACCGCCGAAGCGGCCGTGCAACCCTGCGGCGTGTACACCATGACGCTGGCCCTGGCCGACGTGTCCGACGGCGTGTACGATTCGGCCGTGTTTCTGGAAGCCAACAGCTTTGTGGCGGAAGCCGATATTTCGGTGTCGTTTTCGCCGGGAGAGGCCGTGCTGCCGGAAAACGCCCTGGCCGATACCATCGCCATGACGTTCAGCGCCATTCCCCCCGACCTGCTGCCGCTCACCCTTAGCCTCGAAGGCACGGCCGAAAACGGCGTCGATTACGAGCCCCTCGCCGCGGCCTACACCATTTCCACGACCGACACCGTGCTGCACCTGCTGATCCAGCCCCTCGCAGACACGCTCGACGAATTGTTCGAGACCGTGGCGCTGACCGTGCGCGATACGGGCTGCTTTTACCGGGTATTCAATATTTACCTCGCCGATCCGGATTCGGCCTTCAAGCCGCTGCAAATCGCAACGCTCAACGGCGGCTTGGCCGTCCTGAATGCTGCCTCGCCTTCGGCTTTGAACCATCTCGGCTGGACGGTCAGCAACAACAATCCGCTGCCCATCGATCCGCCGCTGACGATGGTGTACTCCGATCTGACCGTGCTGGCCGGCGGCGACGGGCAAAAACCCGCCGATCTGGCCGCTGCCGGCAAAATGCCGCTGAGCACCCTCAGCGACCTGTCGCTGCTCGAATCGGTCTGCGTCAATATTCAACATGGCTGGGACGGCGACCTCAACCTTTATCTTTTCGCGCCCAACGGCCGTTTTGTCGAACTGAGCACCAACAACGGCGGCAACGGCGACAATTACACCAATACCTGCTTTTCCCCCTCTGCCACGCAATCCATTACATTCGGAGCGCCTTTTGCCCCCGCTTCGGCCGCGCCGTTTACCGGCTCGTTCCAACCGGAAGGCAACTGGAACGATATTCTCGACGCCCCGCTCGACGGCGTCTGGCGCCTGGGGCTGCTCGACGACAATGCCGGTTTTCAGGGGCAATTGCTCGACTGGTCGCTGTCGTTCAGCGGCGTCAGCCTGGGGGCTTTTCAATACAAGTGGAGTACCGGCGATACCAGCCAGACCCTTACGGTGACGGAAGCGGGAATGTACACGGTCACGATCAGCAATGCTTTGTCGGCGTTTACCCAGACTTTTGTCGTACAGCCCGAATGCAGCGTGTCAACCGAAATTGAAGGCGGCATTTGTCCGGGCGCACTGTACGAATACAACGGCAACCTGTTCGAATTCCCCGGTGTTTATACTTATACCTTTCAAGGGAGCAATGGTTGCGATTCCCTCGTGGTACTCACCCTCAACGCCTTAACGGCATTCAACGACTCGCTCAGCGTAACGCTTGCGCCCGGAGAGACCTACGATTTCGGCGGCCAGACGCTGTCGCAGCCAGGCGAATATGTGTTGCACCTGGCGGCTTCAAACGGGTGCGACAGTACGATTACCCTGAGCTTGACTTACAGCACAGCCGCCACTGAGCCCGGTAAGCTGGCCGTTTTGCAATGTTCGCCCAACCCGAGCACCGGACAAACCACGCTGAGCTGGGAAGCCGCACGGGATTACCAATCCCTGCGTGTTTTTGATCAAAACGGGAGGCTGGTGTTGCAAAAACCGGTGAACGGCACGGGCAAATTTATCCTGCAAACGGCCGGCTGGGCGCCCGGCTGGTACACCATAGAACTGCTTGCGCCCAACGGCGAACGGGCACGCGGGCGATTACTGGCGCGCCACTGAAACGGAGACCCTGCCAGCCAGGAAAACCCATACAGCACGAAATAGTAAAACGACTCAACGGAACGCTCCGAAGGGAAGGAATCAACCTGTGCTTCTTCCACTCGCTCAATGTCCTGCTCTCCCAAACGCGGTACCAAAAATAAGTAGAGAAAGTACGTCATCGTAACTTTCACACTTTAAACGAAGTACCCATGCGAAAAAGTAGATTTAGCGAAAGCCAACGGCAATCTATCCTGGACAGTTACCTGCAAGGCAAAAAGACAGTAGAAGCCCTGTGTGCCGAACACCAGATCAGTCCGGCGACGTTCTACAAATGGAAGAATGAGGCTGAAATTGAGAAGAATGAGGACAAGCGCCGTTTGAAAGAACTGGAGACGGAAAACCTGCGCTTGAAGAAGATGTACGCCGAATTGCAACTCAAACACGAGATCGTGTCGGAGGCACTGGGGATGGCAAAAAAGTTTGCAGCCCACAACAAAAAGATGAAATAGTGGGCCGCATCACCACCCAACATCCCCAGGTCAGCACTCGTCAGCAGTGTTCATGGTTACATCTGCGCCGTTCGAGTGTTTACCGTCGGCGGCAGTACAAGGCCGAAGAAGCACGGCGGCAAGCCGATGAATGCGCCATGGCTTTGCTGCGCAAAACCCGGCAGGAACATCTGTGCTGGGGCTTTCGTCTGATTTATGCCTATTTGCGCACACAAGGCGCACTGATCGCCCGGCGCCGGGCCTACCGCTTGTACCGCTTGGCCGATCTAAGCCTGCACCGGACACCCAAAAAACCGCGTATCAAGCGGATTTTCCAGGAACTGTTGCCGCCCGCTCAGATCAACGAAGGCTGGGCCATGGATTTTGTCAGCGAATGGATTATTGGCCCCCAGCAGCAAAGCGTGCGGCTGATCAACGTCGTGGATGAATGCTCACGCAAAGACCTGTGGGTAGAAGCCGCACATAGTATCAAAGCCGCGAAACTCAGCGAGGTACTGGACCATATCATCCAAATGCGCGGACAGCCAGCCTACATCCGCTGTGACAACGGCCCGGAGTTTATCAGCGAACACCTCAAAGGGTGGGCCGAGGGCAAAAACATAACACTCAGATTCATCCAACCCGGAAAACCAACTCAAAACGGGATTGTAGAACGACTCAACGGAACGCTTCGAAAGGAATGCCTCAACCTGCACTGGTTCCATTCCCTTGACGAACTCAACGAACGCTTGGGACACTGGTTCAAGACCTATAACTTTGACAGGCCTCATTCTTCCCTGGATTATCTAACCCCTCATCAATTTGAAATCCAAAATCAGAATCTCTACTTAAAAGTGGTAGCGGCTTGAGGGAGGCAGGACAGGCGCTCCTGAAAATTCGATTTTAATCATGTTGTTAGTTTTATTTTTAAAATATAACAGATGCTAATGCCTTATCCAGTATTGATGGTTTAAATGCATCCGTAATGGATTAGCGATATTGCAGGTTCATGTCTATGTTTTCGTGGTAAATTTATCTCAAAATGTTCGTATTGTTCTATTATGGTCTCTTTTTTAAAGAAAATCATAGACAATGGTCTCTGTACTACTATTTATATTTTTTATATGCTGCCGAAATATTTTTCCCAAATTCTTTTATTTGGGAAAAATCACCATAATAAAGAAAACTAATCAGTAGGCCTAAGTCTTTTTTACTTGCTTTGTTCCATTCCTCAAGTTGAAAAGGGACGGTATCGCTTATCCAAAATGAACCATTTTTATAAGTTATTGTAAAATCGTGATTTGGCGTATCTATTGCTTTATTAGGTCCCCATCCGCCCAAAATCTCTTCCTTGATGACTCTCAAGATGGAAAATCTTTCATTGAAAAAAAGGATACGGTCGTCATAAATCAAATGGCCAATCATCACATCCATTTTATCATACTTGCCTTTATTTGATTCATAAAAATTAGCTTCTTTACATAAGCTTAAAAAATATTTTAAGTGTGGAACGATTAACACAAGGCTCTCTTCATCTCTCTTTTTTTGAATTTTACCTTGTTGAACTTTTTCATATTCTCGTTTTTGGTTTTCTAAAAAATCTTCCATTGAATTTATTTTTTGTTAACAATTTTATAGTAAGATTTAGATACTAGCATTAGGACAAATAGCCAAGTTTTATTTCCCGTGCTCTAGATTCGCCGACTACAATGAGGACTTTCAGGGGGGATAAAATAGAACTATTTACCGCAAATGTAATTAGTGTCTTTATTTTTATTTTGTTATTTTGTTATTTTATCTTTAATTACAGCGAACGTGAGCATGGACGCTGTGCCGCCCTGGGTTGGCTTTGCGGGTTGGGCTTGGGCGGCATAGGCGACCATGCATTGTTGTGTGTGGTTTAATTTTTTACACACCAAGAACATTAGTAAGTACATCATCAAAGAATGTTTCAGCAACTCCATTTATGTTGGGATTTATTTCTTCGACGACAATTCTTTCTAAACGATTATACTTTGTAACTACCAATTCATTTGATTGATTGAAGAAAAAGGCTCTGAGTTGTATTCTGTCTGCCCAAGGAAAACGATCGATTACAAGGAAATTTTTTGTTTCAGGGTTAAAGCAATTTAATTCCAAAGGAATAACTGAATTGTTGAAACCAAATTTGTTATGGTCTCTGAAAAACCTGAAAAGAAAGGTTTGCACAATTCTCCTTGATTCTCGGTTATAAAAACGGATTGAAAAGAAAAAAGAATTATTTGCACTCCCCTTATCCTCCAATTCTTGGAAAGTCTCAAAAGTAATAGGAGGATATTCATAATAAGTTGCTCCGAAAGTTGCTAAATTTTCATTTAGCAAATCCGTCAACTGCCTAAACTCTAACTTAATTTGATTCATCCTGTTTTGCCAAAGTTCAAATCTGCCTTTTTCTTTTCTTAGCCTGCTTTCAATATCTTTATTACCCCATTTTTTTGCGAACTGTGTTTTTCTGTTGGTTTCCTCTCTTATTCTTACATACACCGCAAAAAGTTCTGCACAACTTTCAGCAACCATTTCTATAATTTGATGATAATTGCCTTTGTCCGCCTCCGACATAGCCTCGTAATATCTGGGGCGTTCGGTTCGTTTAATACTACAAATTGGATACCCTTTCTTCATCAATATCAGGTTAAGTAGCAACCTTGCAGTTCTTCCGTTTCCGTCTGCAAAAGGGTGTATTTTTGCCATTTCGTGATGGGCGACCGCTGCCAATACAATAGGGTCTTCTTGCTCGAAATTTTCATTTAACCACTCAAATAGTTCTTGCATTTTGAAAGGTACTTCAAAAGGTTCTGGCGGGGTATGTTCAGAGCCTGTGATAACCACGCCTACATTTCTATAATTTCCTGCATTGAGGTATGGGTCATTACCAACTACTAACTGATGAATTTGTTTTATGTAATTTTCTGTTATATGAGTGTCTTGCTGTGCTAATTCGTAAAAGAAATCAAATGCAGTACCTAAATTTTTAACCTCTACAGTATCTTGAATTGATTTCTCAGAAATAGTAATACCTTCCTTCAATACTAACATTGTTTCCTGCAATGTTAGTCTATTGCCTTCAATTCCGGCACTATGGAAAATGTGTTGCGTCCTGAAATAGTCTCGCAACTTTTCCTTCGAAAGCAGGTCCAATTCGCCTTCTTGACGAAATTTATCGATTTCTAAATGTAAGTTGTCAAGCCTTTGAATTAAGTCAGGGCTTAACTGAGATTTGTCAATGGTTATCATTTTTTCTTATTTTTTTAGTCACACACAACGTCAGCATGGACGCTGTGCTGCCCTGCGTTGGCTTTGAGCGTTGGGCTTGGGCAGCATAGGCGACCATGCATTGTTCTTGCCTTTTATTTATTTCGACCGACGCTTCCGTCGGCTGAATTTTTCAGATTTTGCTCCCCGAAAAACCCCGGGGCTTTTTCAAAGCCTATTTCTTCATTTTTCTTTGTGGGCGTTGCCTAAGATATTAAATTGTTTTGCTTCATCAGGGTGGCAAGCCCAGAAATTTTTTAGTAAATCTTCAATCCCTAAGCCCGTTGATTCATGCATATTATTTTTTTGCCAGATTTTTAAGGCAAAGTATTGTTTCCCCCAAATTTCACTAACATCCGTCTTGTGCGAAAATTTCCAAAAAGATAAGACTCCAAAGAACACTTTTGGATGCAGTTGCTTAATTTGGTTTTCACGTTCTGCCAAATGTGGAACTATCCACTTGCCCTTCCAACCGTCACTCACTTTCAATTCAATCGCACTTAAAAGTTCGCCTTCTTTCCAAATTGAAATATCCGGCTTGATGCTTTTTCGGCTTCTTATCAGACTGTGTTCAGAAAGCACTTTATAATTGCTTCCAATACTTTCAAAATAGCATTTTAGAAATAGCAAGCAAGTCTCCGTAAAAAAATCAGAGGCTTCGGAAGTTACCTCACGCCCCAGAAGTACTTTGTTATTATGCCAAGCGAAATGCCAAAAAGCATCCATGCGCTCAGCAATGGCATTAGTCATTTCGGTTGATTCCAAATCGAAATCATATTTTTTCAAGTCAGCGATGACCAACTCTTGCTGCTCCAACAATTTTCGATAATGCTGCGAAAATTGTTTTTCAATTTCCAGTAGATTCTTTTTCATAAAAAAATTTTGCCGCTGATTTCGTATCGGCTGTCTCGTTTTTTTATTCGATGTCGTATTGGCTGTCGTGTCGGGCTTATTTTTCACATTTTCTGTCCCGCTCGACTGTCTCGTTTTATTATTTTTCGTCGTCGTGACGGCTGCCCCGTTTTATTATTTTCTATATTTTTTTCTTTTTTTAGTTGGCAAGAACGGTTGCATGGGCGACGTGGCGGCGAGCGTTGGCTTTGTGGGTTGGGCTTTCGCCGCCATGTGCGCCCATGCTTTGTTCTCGGCTTTTTTACTCATTGTCAGCGTTTTATACTGAGGGGTCATTTTGACTTCATTTCTTTCTTCGCTTCTCGGATGTCTATTCTTGCTTTATGACCATGTTTCTCTAACAAGTAAAGCAAGTTTGCGCCATTCATTAAAGTCAACGGTTTGCCTTTGGCAAATTCGTAGGCATCAGGTCCATAAACTGCTGTCGTTACTAAAATTCCCTTTGTCGCTCCCTCATTCATAACCGTTCCATACAAATCTCGGACTGCGGCGACTCCAACTGTATTTGTATATCTTTTGGCTTGGATAACAATTTTTCCTCCTCTGATTGGATCTGGGTCAAAAGCAATGGCATCAACTCCGCCGTCTTTGCTGGCTTGTGTTACTTTGACCTCTCCGCCGTTGCTGTTAAATTCATTAGCAAAAACTTCTCGGATTAGGTGCTCAAAATCTTCCCAATCCATTGAAGCCAAATTCGTCGAACTGTCCATTCCATTCGCTACTTCGTAGTGGTTGACAAAACGCTTATCCGTCTTATTTATCTGTAAAATTGGCTGGATTGGTGTTAGTCCGCTTAATTTGCTGCTTGCAACACCTTTGAAGTTCTTGAAACAAGTCTTTGGGTCAACATGAGCCAAATCAACCTCAACAAATTCTGCTTTCTTGGCTTGAATTGACAAGATGCAATTATTTTCCCTCTTGCCCGTAGCCCGATTGATTGCATTTACCCAACCATTGAAACTGACAAATTCAACGGCGTTGGCTTTATCTGACTCGAAAATCTCATGGATTGTCCGCAACGTGATTTTGTACATCGTAGCGTCAAACAACTTCTGCACCTGTGCATCGGAAATATGGTATTCTTTTAATTCATTTTTGATAAATTTTACCTCATTCAAAGTTGGTAAATCTTCAATCGTAGGCAAAGAATATTCGATGACCAAAATCTTGTTGTCAGGATTGTAGTCAAGTTCAAAACTCTTGGGAAAACTATCAGGATATTGAGAGTTATTCAAAACCAATTCGCAATATTCCAAAACTGCGCTTTGGTCGCAATTCATATACTTGGCTTGCAACTCATCAACTTTCTTGTTTTTCTTTTCCTGTTTATTTTCAAAGTCTGCTTTTCTTTTTTCCCATGCTTTGACTTCATCTGCAACTTGTTTTCGAACTTTATCTTTTGCAGTCTCAAAATCAGTAGTTTGCTGCTCGTAATTCTTTTTTCTTGTTTCGTTCTGCCCGTCAATTTGCAAACACTCGTCGTTCCATTTCAAAATCGCTCGGTCAAAAGCCTCTTTCGATTGCTGCATTTTTTTGTCTTTGTTTGACTTTATGAGTTTATCGAAGAATGACAATTTCGGCTCAAAATCAAACTCTCTTGGCTTCGCTGGATAGCCTTCAATAGTTGGCGATTTGGGTTCTTGCAAAGCGTTCAGACGCTTATTCAATTCATTTTCTGGATTGGGTTCTTTGAATTTCGTCTTATCTTTTAACGTCTCCCAATCAATGGTATCGTCAATACTCAATGTGTGGATGAGTATGTTATCTACCGCCTCCAAAGACCTAATCGCCGCTTGGGTTCTGATTTCCGCTTCTTTTTGGCTTGCGACTTGGTGATTTAAGATGGTCTGTTTTGAAACAATTTTCTCCCATTTTTCTTCAAGTTTTGCAACATGGGATTGCACCTTGTTCTCCAAGATGTCTTCATCAAAGGCAGTAAAAACCCTGTAATCTTTCAGCCCTTTGTGTGTTACTTCGGCTGTGTATTTGATTTTATAGGTTCTTATTCCTACATCCTCCGAGTGATAATAAATGTCAATCAAATCTTCCTTCATTGGGACTGGTTTTATATTTATTTATATTTTTTTTGTTTTCTTTTTATTGCCGAGAACAAGTATTCCCCGCAACTCAGACTATAAATTTGTAGTCAAAATTGCGTGTATTTTACCAATGAACGAGAAAGACTTTCAACGATTCATCGCAGAGCGACCTGCGTTGAACATCTCTGCACTGGCCAAGGAACTGGGTGTAAACCACATCAACCTCCGCAAAATCATTGTGGGGCTACGACAGATTCCAAAAGCCAGGCGCGGACTCTTTTACCAGGTAGCTAAAAAATATGGATACACGGAAAATATTGAACAATAGGCCGTTGCTCAAAGATATTTCCCCTGACCGCTGTCTTTGCCACTTTATTTCGGGAAGTAACGGATACGTATGCAAAAATAACGAAGCCTGTAATACCTTCCAATATTTTTTTCATCCTGCGTATGAGCCACTTGTATAGAGTCCAGACTGGCTTTATTTATACCCAATACCTTTCTACGGGATTGCAAGCGGTATCTAGATCGGCGCATATTTGAAAAACCGCCCCTTCACATACTCCGACAACAGGGCATACAAGCCGGCTATGCCCGCCATTCCGGCCAGCAAGCCGGGCGGGAGCGGCCGGAAGCCGAACCAGTGCGCAAAGGGCAGGTAAGGCAGCGCCAGCGTCAGCGCAATCACGGCCAGCCCGGCGCCCAGCAGCCACGAACTCGGGCGGCTTTTCCAGGCCCTGCGCATGGTGCGAATCACCAGCAAAATGAGTACCTCGGTGATGACTGACTCGACAAACCAGGCCGTTTGAAAAGCAGACTCCTGCACCTGAAAGAGCAACAACAGCGCGGCAAAGGTGAGGTAGTCGAACAGCGAACTTTGCGCCCCGAATACAAACATAAAACGACGGATCAGCGCGATGTTCCATTGTTTGGGCTTTTCCAGCATTTCCGGGTCCACCTTGTCCGATGCGATGAACAGGGCGGGTATGTCGGATAAAAAATTGAGCAGCAAAACCTGCTTGGGCAACAAGGGCAGGTACGGAATCAGCAACGACACGCCCGCCAGACTGAACATGTTGCCGAAATTGGCGCTGGTGGTGATCAGGATGTATTTCAAGGTGTTCAGGTAGGTGCGGCGCCCCTCGCGGATGCCATTGAGCAGCACCTCGAAATCCTTGTCGAGCAGCACGATGTCGGCCGCTTCGCGGGCCACATCCACCCCGCTATCGACCGAAATGCCCACATCGGCGGCATGAAGGGCCGGGGCGTCGTTGATGCCGTCGCCGAGATACCCGACTACGTGGCCGGCTTTGTGCAAACTGCGGATCAGGCGCTCCTTTTGGTGTGGCTCCACCTCGGCAAACAAGGTCGTTCGGGCGGCCAGGGCGGGCAAAGCCTCGTCGGTGACCTGGTCGAGCGCCCGGCCGCCGAGCACGGCGGCAGCGTTCAGGCCGATCAGTTCGGCGGTATGCCTGACGGTGGGAATGCTGTCGCCACTGATGATTTTCAGGGCTACGCCCGCCGCATGGAGCTTGTGCAGCGTTTCGGCCACGCCGGCTTTGGGCGGGTCGTACAGGAGAATGAAGCCCAGAAAGGTCATGTCCGCTTCGTCGTCGCGGTTGATGACCGGGTCGCCGGTCAGGTCTTTTACGGCCAGCCCGATCACGCGAAAACCCTTTGCCGCGAATTGTTCCATTTGGGCATCGATCTGCGGCTGCGCATCTTTTAAAGCCACCGTTTGGCCGGGCCGGGTTTCGGCTTTTGTGCATACTTCCAGCACATTCACCAGCGCGCCTTTGGTAATCATCCAGTGCCGCTCGCCTTCTGCCACCACCACGCTGAGCCGTTTGCGGATAAAATCGTAGGGCACTTCGTCCACCTTTTCGAAACCCCGTGCGGAGACATCGCTCAGGGTGCGCAGGGCCTCATCGAGCGGATTGCTGAATCCCGACTCAAAGAATGCATTCAGAAAGGCGTATTGCCGCACCCTGGCGGAGGCCTGGCCCTGCCAGTCGAGGGCGGCTTCGACGCGCACCACGCCCTCGGTCAGGGTGCCTGTTTTATCGGAGCAGAGCACGTCGATGGCGCCGAGGTTTTGAATGGCGTTGAGTTTTTTGACCACTACTTTTTGTTCGGCCATGCGCAAGGCGCCCGACGACAAGGTGGTCATCATGATGGCGGGCAGCAGTTCGGGCGCCATGCCGACGGCCAGGGCCAGGGCAAAAAAGACGGAATCGACTGCCGGGCGACCCAGTAAAATATTGAACACCAGTATGCCCACTGCCAGGAGCAGCGTGAGGCGAATGAGCAGATAGCCAAAACGGCTGATGCCTTGCTCGAAGGCCGTGGGCGGCTCGGCGACGCCCAGTTCGCGCGTGATCTGCCCCAGTTTGGTATCCGGGCCGCAGCGGACTACCAGCGCCTCTGCTGTTCCGCTCACCACATTGCTGCCCTGGAAAACGGCCGCTTTTCGGGCGGCCTCCTCCCCTGCTTCCGCAGCAGGATTCGCTTCTTTTTCAACCGGAAAAGATTCGCCGCTGAGGGCGGCCTCATTGACGTGCAAGTCTCTGGCTTCGAGCAAGATACAATCGCCCGGTAAAATATCGCCGGCCGAAAGCCGAATGCAATCGCCCTCGACGATGTCTTCCTGTCGCAATTTCTGCCAGTTGCCGCCGCGGCACACCCACACCCAGGTTTTGACCAATGCCCGCAATTCCTTCACCGCCCGGTCGGCTTTGTACTCCTGCACGAAACCGAGGGTGCCCGTGAGCAACAGAATGCCGAGTACGATGAGGGAGTTGGTATAGTCGCCCAGCGCCATTGCCAACGCGACGGCCACTGCAAGCAGCAGCACCAGCGGGTTTTTGAACTGTCGCAAAAAAAGCAGGACGGCGCGCCACCATTCGGGCAACACCCGCTCCTGTTGTCGCCGCATACGGAGCCGTTCCACTGCATCGGGCTGTTGAAGCCCCTGGCGTGTGCTGTGCAAGCGTTCTATCCAGACGGATGCAGAATCGTGCCACACAGGCTCGTCGCGGGTTGTTTTCATGGCTGCTACCAAATACTGATCCGGATAAACTCCAGAAACTGTTGATGAAAACTGGATTTGAACAAACGCCAGGTCGATTCGAGCCGGTGCAGCTGGCGGTCCAGTTGCGTCCAGTCTTCTTCGCTGCCGGTGTTGGCACAAGCCGGGTCGAAACGTTCCAGCAGATTTTTCAGGCGTTCGGTGCGCAGTACGGTCAGTCTTTCCCGGTACGCGGCCAGCGCGGCGCGCTTGTCGTCCCGGCTGATGGTATCCAGCCATTTCAACAGGCGGCAGTAAAACCGCATTTCTTCGCGAAGCTGGGCAGTGCGGGCTTCGAAAGCCGAAACCAGCGGAGAAAAACACCTCAATTCGGGGTGTTTTACCGGAGAAAAGAGAACCTGAGACATACGGACTACATTTTAACGGCCATAAGCTGGGCAAATTTTGCGCGTCGAAACAATGACATTTCCCCGTAAAAAGATTGATAAGGATCAACCCATATTCACTTTTCGAGCCCCTTACTTTGCGGCATCAAACCACCCCTTATTACCTTTCTCGCCCAAAGTCTAAAATTACAGGAAAAATGCCCTACGTATCAGCCGAACAGGCTTTAAGTGTGATTCAATCCGGCAACCGGGTTTTTGTCCACGGCAGCGCTGCCACTCCGGTTTACATGCTCGACAAACTGGCGGAACAAGCCTCCCGCCTTCGCGATGTCGAACTGGTGTCGATCTCGATGTACGGCGATCTCGAAATCGTCAAGCCTCAATACCACCCGCATTTCCATTTCAACTCCATGTTCGTGTCGGGGGCCATCCGGCAGGCTGTGCACGAAGGCCGGGCCGACTATATTCCGGTATTCCTGAGCGAAATTCCGGAATTGTTCAAACGCAATATTTTGCCGCTCGACGTGGCTATCGTCCAGGTTTCCGCGCCCGACCGTCACGGATTCTGTTCCCTTGGCACCTCGGTCGATATCGGCCGCTCTGCCGTCGATACGGCCAAACACGTGATCGCACAGATCAACCCGCAAGTGCCGCGCACCCACGGCGACGGCATCATTCACACCAGCAAATTCGATGCTATGGTGTGGCATGAAGCGCCCCTGATCGAAGTGCCGTTCGGAGAAAATGCCGGCGAGGCGGAACTGCAGATCGGCCGGCTCATCGCCGAACTGATCGACGACAAAAGCACCCTTCAAATGGGTATCGGCAATATTCCCGACGCCGTGTTGCGCAGCCTGACCAACCACAAAGACCTCGGCGTACACACCGAAATGTTTTCCGACGGTTTGATCGACCTGATTGAAAACGGCACGGTGACCAATCGCTACAAAAAAATTCACCCGGGCAAAACGGTCAGCGGGTTCGCGCTCGGTACCCGCCGCCTGTACGATTTCGTCGATGACAACCCTTCCACCGTCTTCCTTGATATCGACTACGTTAACGACCCCTCCGTCATCCGCCGCAACGACCGCGTACACGCCATCAACAGCGCCATCGAGGTCGATATCACCGGCCAGGTATGCGCAGACTCTATCGGTCCCTATCAATTCTCCGGTGTGGGCGGGCAAATGGACTTCATGCGCGGCGCGGCGGTTTCGAAAAACGGTAAACCGATCATCGCCCTTACGTCGCGCACCCTGAAAGGCGTACCGCGCATCGTACCGACGCTCAAAGCGGGCGCAGGCGTCGTGACCACCCGCGCGCACGTGCACTACATCGTTACAGAGTATGGCGTGGCTTATCTTTTTGGCAAAAACCTGCGTCAGCGTGCCCAGGCGCTCATCAATATCGCCCACCCCGACGATCGGGAAATGCTGGAACGCGCTGTGCTCGAACGGTTCAAAACCTGGGAATAAACACCTCCCCGGGCCTTCTTAAACCGCCGGAGATCGATTCGCAAGAAGAGTAAACCCTTCTCGTGAACGGCTCCGGCGGTTTGATGTTCAGATGACTTATGCTGATGCCCTGTTGTGAAGGGCGATTAAAACTCCGTTCAGGCTATCGGGCCGCCACACAAACGATCCGGAACACCGATTGCCAGCCTTCTTTGCCTTCCAGCCGAACCAGGTACCAGCCAGCCTCCGGCAGCGAAAACCCGGCTGTCGCCCGGTTGCCCGAGGGCAAGGCCGCGTACTGACCGATCTGACGCCCCGCCGGATCAAACACCGACACCTGCAAACCGCCCGCGGCCTCCAGGCCAACGATTTCAAGCCGCACCGCTTCGCCGGGTGTCGCCGGATTGGGAGAAAGCACGGCCCAGGGCCCGCCGGGCGCCAGTTGGGTACCGACCGACAGCGGCACTTCAAATTCAAACACACGGGTACAAGCGGTTGCATCGGTCAGGGTCAGTTGATAAACGCCTGCGATCAGGTTGTCGATAAAGGCGCCGGTAGCGCCATTGCTCCACAAATATTGGAACGTACCGCCTTGAATATCAACAGAAATGGCCCCTGTGCCAAGGCCATTGTCGGCTGTGATCTGCGCGTTGTCCAGCACGGGTTCCGGCGCGACGAATAGATTGAGCGTCCGGAGGCTGTCGCAACCGTTCGAGGCGGTAAAAACATCGGTATAAACGCCCGTTTCAGTGTAGCCTTCATAAGATTGCCCCGCGCAGACGGTCACAAAAATCGTTTGCGTTATCGCCGGGAGCACCGTCAGGTGCAGCACCAGCACGCTGTCGCAACTGCGCGCAAAATGCACCGTATCCGTGTATTCTCCCGTCTGGGTGTGCCCCAGGTAATTGTCACCGGCACAGATGGTCTGATAATCCTGCACGACCGGCACGTAACGCGACACGTGGGTGTAGTCGGTGCCGGTACAACCCGAAGCCGTATTGGTTACAATCAGTTGATAGGTGCCTGGCCGGTCGAATTCCGGCGTCATGGTATTGCCGCCGCTGACGATATGGCCGTCTTGCGTCGCCCAGTTGATCGCCAGGCTGCCGCCCTGGCTGGAAACGCCCAACAGGTGACCCGAGGTGAAACAGGGAAGAGGGGCGCTCGCCCCGGCGTTGCACACCGGGTTCAGGTTGCTCATGCTCGGAATGTAATACAATGCTGAACTTTCACAACCCGAAGGGGTGATCGCCGTGGCAACCCAGTATCCGGCCTGGTTGACCGACACTTGCGGACCTCCGCTAATGACGGAGCTGTAATTGCTCCATTTCACCGTCGAACCGGGCGCCAGTCCTTCAGCACACAACTGAATGCTGTTGGCCGGGCAAACGGTACAGTTTTCTATGCTGAATTCAGCGGGATCAGTTGAATTGACATAATAATCAGCCTGACAGGTATTCGGCCCGTCCATAGCGAAGAAATGATAGGTTCCCGCTACGCTGGCCGTTGGCATACCGCCAAACGGATTGTAAAAACCCGGATTTCCCAAAGGATCGACCCAGTTGACAAAGTCGGCGTTGCTATAGATAGAAAGCTGCACAGGGTGCGGGTTGGCGCAATCAATGGGCTCATAGGCAAATACATCGAGTTCTATATCACTGATGTTCAACTGCATGGAAGCCGACTGCCGGCACAATCCGTCGATGACACTGTACGTCACCGTGTGCGGTCCGGGCAACTCGAACCAGGTAGTCGAAACCGTACCCGTAAACAGAAAATCCTCGGCACTCCAGATGCCGCCCGGCGGGTAGGCATATAGTTCGACGGTGCCGTTGGGGCAAATATCCTGCACATAGGGCAGCACAATGTTGTTGGGGCAATTGGCGTGGTAAACCTTGAAGCTTTTCGTCAGTGTACGCGAACATCCCGAATTGTTTACAACCGTCAGCGTAACAGAATGGTCGCCCGGGTTCGTAAAGGTGGTTACCAGCGTATCGGCATCGCTGACCCATTGACCGTCCACCAGCCACGCTATGGAATCGGCGTTGGCAACCGTAGCCTGAAAGGTTTGCGGAACATTGATCATTGCGGCTGTCGGCGCCGCAAAATTCAGGCTCATCACAGGAAGGCAAGCCGGCTGCAGGCCCTCCGATGCAAGCAGGCTTTTGCGGGGGCCATACAGGGCCGACAACATACGCTGCACCTGTCCCGGGGTAAAACGGTACTGGCAGACCGCGTTGGAATAATCCATGTAATTTTCCTCGGGGTCGGGCTGGTCGTCGAGGAAAGGATTGAAATAAATATCGTCGTCGGCGTCGGTCGAGCAGGAGTTGGCGAACACGCAGGTATTGCCTACGGATTCATCCACATCCGGCGGCGTATCACACACCTGATCGCCCTGCAAATGACAGTTGTCGTTGGGGCATCCGCCTTCAAACGTGTGCAAGAGGTTGAAGTAATGCCCCAGTTCGTGGGCGGAGATTTTGGCGCTGTTGCATGGGCTGAGCGGGTTGAACCACGCGCCAGCCTCGATGATCGACCCATCGAGGATATGGCCGTGCGAGCCGGCAAGCGTAGATACGCCCTGCGGCCCATGGCACTGACCATTCTGGCTGAAATAACAGAATTCTTTGACCAGCCATACATTGACGTAGTCGGTGGTCGGGAATTTCCCGTCGAGCGCGGTAATCAGCATGACGTTGGACCAGCCGCCCGGATAAACCGTCGTGGCCGTGCTCGCATGGCGGGTGATACCGCTGGTAGGGTTGCCCTTGGCGTCGCGCTGGGCAAGCGCAAACTGGATGCCTACCGGGTTACCGTCCGGATTGCTGTTGCAGGAGACGCCTGCAAAAGCCTGGTTCAGCAAATCAAGGCCCGCCAGTACGTCGGCATCACTCAGGTTTTCAGCCGTGCCGATCGGGATGCCGGGCGTGTGTACGACGTGAATGACGATCGGGACCGTCACGACCGACAAAGGCCGTTGCGCGGTATGGGCAGTTTGCTCGAGGTATTCCAGATAGAAGCGGTCTGCTTCGGCCTGGGCCGCCAGATAACCGGGGTTTTCCTGGGCAAGTTGTTGCCGCAAAAGGTCGGTTCCACACGCCGGGGCAGCATTTTGTCCGTAAAGATGAAGGGAAAAAACAAGCAGGGAAAGCAAGGAACAGGAGTGTAAAGTGTGCCGCATGTCGTAATATTTTTTTGAGAGATACCCCGGGCAGGGCAGTTCGCTGCCTGGTACCTAAACATGAAAAAGGCGGTGTTTCAGACCGGCTGGTGAAACTCCTTGTGGTAAATCCGCAGCAACAAAATCAGCATGGCAATCATGATCGGCCCGAACACGAAACCGATAAAACCGAACATTTTCAGCCCCGCAATGACCCCGAAAAGCGTGATCAAAGGGTGGGTATGCCCTATTTTTTTCAATACCCACATCCGCGCAATGTTATCGACCGAACCCACCACGATGAAACCATAGAGGAAAATAGCCAAAGCCTGCCATTCCTGTCCTTTCGACAACAGGATCAGGGTCAGCGGAATGTAGGCAAGCGCCACGCCGATGACCGGCATCATACCGGAAATGAACGTCACAACAAACCACATCCAGGGGTCTTCCACGCCCAGCAACCAGTACATCAGCAGCGCCGCAAAGCCCTGCACAACCCCCATCAGCGGAATCCCCAGGGCATTGGACCAGACCATGTCGTTGAGGTGTTTGCGGAGGTACTCCACATTGTCGCGGCGGAGGGGCAGCCAGTTGAAAAACGATTGTTCCATCTTTTTCCCCTCCGACAACATAAACCACAGCAGAAAGAACATGGCCAGTACCAGCCCGATTCCGTTGACCGTGGCGCCGATCACCGACTGCACTTGCAAAACGGCCCAGTCGCTGAAGTTTTTGATATTCTCGTCGGTCAGCAATTGTATGCCATACTGATTTTCAACAGTTTCCACCACCGATTCGGCGTTTTGCAGCAGCTGGTCGGAGTTTTGAAAAAGGCCGATCACACGGTCGCGCAACATGCTGAACACCCAGTTGAAGGGCAGTAAAACAGCCACGAACGACAACAACACCAGGAGAGTCGCCGACAAACGTACCGGCCATTTCCAGCGCTCCGTCAGTCGAAACTGCAGATCACGCAGCAGCACATACAGGGTGTAGGCGCCAAGCAAGGCCGGCAGAAAGAAGCGCAGGTTCCAGAACAGCACCCCGAAAAGGGCTGCTATGAGCAGAATGAGGAAAAACTGGCGTACCGTAATGTTGGAAACCGGGTTCATGGTCTGGGCGGATATTTTGGCCCTGCAAATTAACCCTTTTCCGCGTTCAAATCGAAAGTAACCTGGTCCAGGCTTCCGGCGTCTGTGTCTGGTCCGTAACGTCTTCCACCACGATAGTGCCGGCATTTTGGCTGCGAATCAGTTTTTGCACTTCCGGGTAGTTGTCCCGCGACAATCGGTAGCAGCGCCCGTTTTGTCCGGTCAGGATGACATCCAGTTTCCGGCCCTCGGCCCAAAGCAATTGTTCCGGGTTGGGCAGGGTAAAAAACAGCCGGTTTTGCGGGTCGATCACGCTGGCGCTGGCCGGATAGACGGCCTGTCCGTCGGGGGTTTTATATCTTGCATCGACGTACACCGGCTCGCCGCCCACGCTCAGGCGGTAGATCTGGTCGCAGTTGTAGGTGCCGAAGCGCGTCAGCCGGAGCGAATACATCAGGCTGCGCACGCTTTTCTGCCGGATGCCCCGCGTGCTTTTGTCAAAATTGTCGGAATACAGCGCCACCAGTTGTTTGTTCCATTCGATATACATGCTTTTGGTCACCTCCGGGTCGGTGGTAAAACCCGTGGCCGCTACTTTGCGGTAGCGCTCGAGCATCATGGGTTTGTTCTGGTTGAAATAGTCGATCCAGCCGACGGCGCTCATGCACCATTCGTCGTCGGTCATGAAAAGCGGGGCGGCCAGCATGAAATTGCGCATTTGAGCCGCCAGTTTGAGGTTGGCGTCTTGCCGTTCCATTCGCACGCGGCGGTATTCGGCCATGACTTTTTCGAAGCTGAAACTGGCCACGCCGGGGCTGGGTACCAGGTCGGCGTAAAACTCCAGTTTGTCGTTGCGACTGTACAGGATGATCCGGCACGTATTGCCTTGTTCTTCCAACACATACACCTGATCCCAGTACCGGTCGGAGGCCAGTTTCAGCGCGATTTTGGAGCTGGGCAGCGTATCCACACGGCGCAGGAAATAACAGTCTTTAAAGGCTTTCAATTCGGTAAAGACGTTGTCCAGATCTTCGGGAAACAGTTGCTCTTCCTTGTCGCGGTCTTTGACAATATGAATACGGCCCTGGGCCAGTCCGTTGAGCAATTGCTGATCGGTCAGGCGCGGGTTGCGCACAAACCAGCGGGGCATTTCCAGTTGCCCGGCGGCCAGTTTTTCGCCCACGATGGCGCCTTCCTGCAACAGGTATTCGGGCGCCTCGATCAGGTCGGGCAGGCATTCGGCGCCGCTTTTGCTGTCGTTGTTGTCGCTCAGCACGACGGGCTCCGACACAGGCACGGGAAGGGCGCCGGTCTGGCCGGCAAACGCCGCATCGGGCTGAAACGCCCAGGCGCCTTTGGTTTCGTCGAAATAATAAAGGGCGGGGTTGCTGAGTTTGTCGGTGGGGATCAGTTCGAGCTTGAAATTTTGCCCCGGCGCCATACTGAGTTCCTGGCCGTTTTGGCCGACGCGCACTTCCACCATGCCCCCTGAGTTGAAGAAGAAATCGCCCCGGCTGTCGCCGTAATGCATAGGCACGCCGAAGGCAAGAAAATCGCCGACATTCCTGTATTCACGGAAAAACAATTCCACTTCGCCCTGCACAGGGCGCCCGTCGGCATACACCATGCTGTTGGCGGGTATCGACAAATTGGTGCCGCTGATCGGGCTTTCATACCGAATGCCTTCTTCGGCTTTGAACCGCAGGGTGGTTGCCGGCACGGTATTGGGCCGCAGGTTGAAAGATTTGGGCCGGGCAGGCCCGACTTCTGTCATTTGCGGCACGGCCTGTCGAGGTTGCGGCCGGAAAATCGACGGAGATTCTTTCCTGATCGCGGCTTCTTTTTTTCCATTAGCATTCAGGGAAGCGACAGGCGCCGCCGGGTCGGGCTGCAATTGCTGGGGCGCAATAATGGCCGGCGAAGCAGGGGCCTGGGGCGCTTCCGAACTACCCGGCCGGGCGCGATACCAGGCAATTCCGGCGACCGTCAGCAGCAGCACTGCGGGGACAATGAAACGTGCCCAATAACGCAGGCGCAGCGCGATATTGGGGCCGCGCTGCCGGGCGGCAATGCCCTCCCAACTGTTGTCATCGGGCGTGGCGTCGAGCTGTTCGAGCTGTTCGCGCAGGAGTTTTTCAAGGTCGGGACGGGGTGTAGAATTTTCTTCCATGTTGCTTTTGTTTATAAGGTTTTTTAAAGTGTGGTGTGGAGCAATTGTTCGACCATACGGCGCAGGCGCTGGCAGGCTCTTGCATATTGAGAACGTACGCTGCTTTCGCTAATGCCCAGGTTTTCAGCAATTTCGGGATACGACCAGGCTTCGAGGCAGTGGAGGTTGAACACTGCACGGTATCCGGCCGGCAGCTGTTGCACCATTTGCAAAATAGCCTGGCTGTTCAATTCGGCATCGGGGAATACCTCGAAGGTGGCCGGCGGCAGTTCGTGGTAATCTTCCGCAAAACGAAGCGGGTTTTTGCGGCGAAGGTGCTGCAGGGCGCAGCGCACGGTCACGCGTCGCATCCAGGCTTCGAACGGGCCGGAGCCGTTGTACTGCCCCAAGTCGCGGAAGATGGTGAGGAAAGCATCCTGAAGCATATCCTGCGCCTCGGGGCGATCACGGGCATACCGCAGGCAAACGGTGAACACGCGGTTGCGGAATTGTTCGAACAGGCGTTTTTGTGCGCCGCTGTGGCCGTGGCGGCAATCATTCAGCAATTGAAGGAGGAGGGCATCGTTCATAAGCGCCGTTTTGAGAATTGGTGGCCGAAACGGCTGGTTTGCTGCACGGGGGGTAAAAAAAGTTTAATATTCCTCAAAAAGGTAGTCGAGGCGCTTTTCACGCAAAACGGCTTCGCGGTTCAGCAGCCTGATTTTGCGAGCCGCCGTATCTATTTGAAACAGGGCGGTAAAGCGGGTATTGTACACGGGATGCGGTATCATTTCTCCTGCCGGGTCTTCTGTCAACGTATCGACGTCGTAAGTGTATTCCGCCACGATCGTGTCGCCGGCGGTGTGTAAACTTCCGGTCAGCGATTCGCTCAGCAAAAACGACTGCCACCACATCAAGTGAATAGCGGGCGCCTGATAGTCGTTGTCGTCGTTGGGGGTCAGCGGGAAAAACACAAAGTTGGCGGCGCCGGAGCAAAACCCGGAGCCGGTGCCGCAGGTTTTGACGTACAAATAAGGTCCCAGCCGGGAAAATTCGGACCAGTCGTTTTCCAGGCAGCAGGCGTGATTGCCGTGGAAAAACCATTCGTGCCCTTCAAAAGTCCAGACACCCTGGTGCGATTTGAATTCGAGCAACAGGATGGCGTCGCCAAAAAGAATATTCACCGGCAGGTAAAGCACGTAACGTTCATCGCCGTTGGGGAGGCGGAAGCCGTAATATTTGCCCAGCGAATCCTGTGTGGAAACTGGCTGTTCATCGAGCATACCGAGCAAAACAGGGCGGTATTCATCAGAAAACACGGCGGAATCGTAGCGGCAGATCAGTCGTTGCAGCTCGGTTGCCTGACTGCTGTTGACGAAGCCCGAATCGGGGCGGAAACTTTGTTCGCACCACTGTTGGTAAGGGCCGGCGTCGGGGCGACAACACAAAAGGAGGAGAGAAAACGCCAGTACCAACGGAGCGAGGAAAACAAAAAAAGTATTGCGCAGCATGTATCAAAGGTAACGTGCTGCCCGTCAAGTTTTTAACCGGCTAATTCCTGATTTCAATAAACCCGAAATTCTTCATAAACCTGAATCTGGCCCACGTTTGCTGCGTCGCCGTTTTTTGCACCCTGATTTTCAGGATGCCAGGCTCGCCATCCGGCGCATCAGGCAAGACATATCGATAACTGAAACACGGGCTTTTGGCCTCGTCGGGCGTATCGAGCGCCGGCATTTGCATCGCCCGCTCGCCATTCCACAACACGCCCAGTTCGCGATGGCGATCCGGGCAACGGATGCTGGTAAAGTCAAAAACGACCATGTTGGTGTAACCGAAGAAATTCAGGCTGTCGCGGCGATATACTACGAGGCTGTCTTCCGGCCCCACGGGCATCTGTTTGACGAAACTCACCAGCGAACCCTTCTTGTCCGCCACCTTGATCTCGACCTGCTTTTCATCAGCATTTTCGTTGCCCGATTCGATCACCCGCAACAGGAAACAGGTCCCGTCGGGTGTTCGGGTAAAACCCGATGCCAGCCCGGGGCCGAAAACGAAGCCGCTTTCTTTCATCTGCCTGCCGAAAGCCACCTCATACCAGAACTGACGGAAGCCGTCGAATCCGGCAGAAACCTCCGTCTTTTGTTTAACAACAACAATTTGTCCTTGCGTGAGCTGCCCGACCTGCGGAGCGTTGGCCGTCGGGGATTTATAAATGTTCACCAGTGGAAAAACTGCCGCCGTGGTATCGCCCGGAGCGAGTTCAAGTCCAGGGAGGCGGTTGTTTTGGCTATAAACAAGCCTCGAACCGATGAGTGCCGGTAAAAAAAGCAGGCATATCCGGACAAATGTCGTCATCGGTCTTGTGACGCTGAATGGCTTAATCGTTCAGTTTCAACACTTTAAGAAATGCCTCTTGCGGCACTTCCACCGAACCGAACTGCTTCATGCGCTTTTTGCCCTCTTTCTGCTTTTCGAGCAGTTTGCGTTTACGCGAAATATCGCCGCCGTAGCACTTGGCCGTCACGTCCTTGCGCAGCGCGGAAATGGTTTCGCGGGCGATGACCTTGCCCCCGATGGCGGCCTGAATGGCGATCTGGAATTGCTGGCGGGGCAACAGTTCCTTGAGTTTTTCACACATGCGGCGACCGATGTACTCGGCTTTGGAGCGGTGCACGAGGGCCGAAAGCGCATCGACCTGCTCGCCGTTGAGTTTGATGTCGAGTTTGACCAGGTCGGTATCGCGGTAGTCGAGCACGTGGTAGTCAAACGATGCGTAGCCGCGGGTCATGGATTTGAGCTGGTCGTAAAAATCGAACACGATTTCGGCCAGCGGCATGTGGAAAATGATTTCCAGACGGGTCGGGGTCAGGTAGTGTTGTTTGATCAGGATGCCGCGTTTTTCCATGCACAGCGACATGATATTGCCGATATAATCGGGCTTGGTAATGATCTGGGCGTAGATGTAGGGTTCCTCGGCACTTTCGAGGTGGTTGGGATCGGGCAGTTCGGTGGGCTGGTGCACCTCGAAGCGTTTGCCCTTCATATCGGTGGCGAAATAGGTTACGTTGGGCACTGTGGTGATGATGTCCTGGTCAAATTCGCGCTGGAGGCGTTCCTGCACGATTTCGAGGTGCAACATGCCAAGAAAGCCACAGCGGAAACCGAAGCCGAGTGCGGCGGAGGTTTCGGGCTCGAACACCAGGGAAGCGTCGTTGAGCTGGAGTTTTTCGAGTGAATCGCGCAAGTCTTCGAAGTCGTCGTTGTCGAGCGGGTACACCCCGGCGAACACCATGGGCTTCACCTCTTCGAAGCCCTTGATGGCGTACTCGGCCGGTCGGCCGAGGTGGGTGATCGTGTCGCCCACTTTGATCTCGCGGCTCACCTTGATGCCCGTGATGACGTAGCCTACGTTGCCGGCGCTGAGTTCGGCAGTTTCGAACTGCCCCATTTTGAGCACACCAACTTCTTCCGCCACCACTTCTTTTTCCGTGGCCATAAACTTGATCTTGTCGCCTTTTTTCAGGGTGCCGTTCATGATCCGTACATAGGCCACCACCCCCCGATAGGAGTTGAACATGGAGTCGAAAATCATGGCCTGGAGCGGCGCCTCGGGGTCGCCCTTGGGCGAAGGAACGCGATCGACGACGGCAGCCAGGATTTCCGGGATGCCCTGGCCCGTACGGCCGGATGCTTTCAGAATATCGTCGCGGTCGCAACCGATCAGATCGATGATCTGGTCCTGTACCTCTTCGATCATGGCGCTCTCCATGTCGATCTTGTTGATGATCGGGATAATTTCCAGATCGTGATCGACCGCCAGGTAAAGGTTGCTGATCGTCTGAGCCTGAATGCCTTGCGTAGCGTCGACGAGCAGGAGCGCGCCTTCGCAAGCGGCAATGGATCGGCTCACTTCGTAGGAAAAGTCAACGTGACCCGGCGTATCGATCAGGTTGAAAATATATTCCTCGCCCGTAGCCGGATGCACGTAGCGCATCTGGATGGCGTGGCTCTTGATCGTGATGCCACGTTCCCTTTCGAGGTCCATGTTATCGAGTGCCTGATCCTGCATATCGCGTTTGCTGATCGTATTGGTGTATTCCAGCAGACGGTCGGCCAGCGTGCTTTTGCCGTGGTCGATGTGCGCGATAATGCAGAAGTTGCGGATATTTTTCATGCAGAATGAATGTCTTGTTCAAAGCGGGCGCGAAGGTAGCGCTTTGTAACGGGTTCGAGGGCTATTTTAGCCCTTGCGATGGTCAAATTTTTAGGAAAAATCAGCATTCCACTTCACAATGGATGAGCAGCAGTACCAATTGTAACCCGATCGATTTCAAAATTTTAAAATCCCGCCTTTTGCAATACGCCCGACAACAGCCGGGTTAAAGAAAAACAGGCTGTCCATGCAGCAAAACCAACAGATCTATCCCCTATCTCAAAAAATCGCTCATGAATCGCAAACTGCTGCTCTGCGCGACCCTGATGCTGGCCGCGTGTTCTCTTGTCTCCTCCCAGTCGCTGTTCGACTCCATCCGCGTCGCTCGCAGCGGCGAAATTTTCTTCGCCACGGGTGAGGCCACCCTCTCGGCCGATGCCCTGACGACCATCGACACACTTTGTGCCTTTTTTCAGCGCAACCGCCGCGCCGAGGGCATCCGCATCACTGCCCATACCGATTCGGTCGGCACTTTTGAAAAAAACCTGGCGCTTTCCCAGCGCCGGGCCGACTCGGTGCGCGCTGTTCTGTTGCAGCGCGGCATCGCTCCTGAAAAAATCGCCCTGAATTTTTTCGGCGAAAGCCGGCCTGCTGCTGACAACGATACCGAAGCAGGCCGCCAGCGCAACCGCCGCGCCACGATCGATGTGCTCATACGCATTCCCATGACCAGCCTGTCGGGGCGCGTCGTGGATCAGGAAACCGGTAAAGGCGTACTCGCCACTGTTGTATTTTCCTACAAGGAATTGTCGGATTCTACCCATACAGACACCACAGGCTATTATTCTGCCCGCCTGCCCGAAAATATCCCGGTAAAGGTGGATGCGTTCTCCCAGGGCTACTTCTTCGAATCCGTGATGCGAAACACTTTCGGCTCCAAAGAAATGGTGCAACGCATGGCGGAAGACAACAAAAAGGAAATCCGCCTGCAACCCGCGCGCCCCGGCCAAAAAGCAGTACTAAAGAATTTTTATTTCAGGGGCGGAATGCCCACGCTGCTCGAATCCAGCAAGCCGCAATTGCCCAAAGTGTTGAGATTCATGCAAATAAACCCCGGAATAAAAATCGAGATCGCAGGGCACATCAACTTGCCTTTCTCCCGAAATGGCGACGAGGCCCCGCTGCAACCCGGCGATCCGAACTGGGATCTTTCCGAAAAACGCGCCCAGACGGTGTACGACTACCTGCTCGAGCACGGCATTTCGCCCGATCGAATGACCTGGAAAGGCTACGGCAATTCTCAAATGGTAAAACCCTATGCCAAATACGAATCCGACATGGAACTCAACCGCCGGGTCGAAATCCGGGTACTGGAAAAATAAAGAGTGGGACCCGTAAAGTTTTTTAACCAAAACCTGTTCCCTATGCGTCGCTATTCGTTCTTTTTTCTATTCATTTTCTACGTAGCTCGTGCAGCGAATGCCCAATCCCTGTTCGATTCTATCCGGGTCGTCCACAGTGTCGAAATTTACTTTGCTTCGGGCGAAGCCTCATTGTCGGAACAAGCCGTGGCTACGCTCGATTCTTTGGCGGCGTACTTCCACGATACCAAAGATGCGACCGGCATCCGCATATCGGCGCACACAGACTCTGTCGGCAACTTCGAGCAGAATATGGCGCTGTCCAAAAAGCGCGCCCGATCGGTCGGCAAAAACCTGGAATCGAAGGGCATCGACCCCGCGCGCATGGTTACCGTTTACTGGGGCGAAAAACGCCCCGCCGCCGCCAATGCCACCGAAGACGGCCGGCAGCGCAACCGCCGCGCCACGATCGACGTCTTCGTTCAAATTCCCATGACCGACCTCTCGGGCCGGATCGTGGACCAGAAAACCGGACAGGGCATTCAAACCATGCTCAATTTTTCCTATCAAACCTACGCCGACTCCATGCTGACCGATACCGCGGGTCGATACAAAGTCAGGCTTCCGCAAGACATCCCCGTCAAAGTGGATGCCTTCGCGAAGGGCTACTTTTTCGAGGGAATTCTGCGCTACACCCGCGGCCCCCTGACTTCACCCGACAAAATCAGGAAAGACAAGGAAAAGGAAGAAATCCGTCTTCAGCCCGCCTTGCCCGGCGAAGTTTTGGTATTGAAAAATTTGTACTTCGTGGGCAATTCCGACCAGCTGCTCGACAACAGCAAACCCACTCTGCCCAAAATCCTTAAGTTCCTGCAATTGAACCCTGATCTTAAAGTCGAAATTGCCGGCCATATCAACGTGCCGTTTGCCGAAAAAGGCAAAGAAGTTTATACCCAACAGAATACATCAGCCTGGGAAATGTCGGAAGCCCGGGCCCAAACGGTGTACAATTACCTCATTGACAACGGCTTGCCTGCTGGGCGGCTGAGCTGGAAAGGCTATGGCAACAGCCAGATGCTCAAGCCCTATGCCCGCACAGAAGCCGACCAGCAGTTAAACCGCCGGGTGGAGATCAGGGTACTGGAAAAAATCAAAACAGATAGTTCACCGTCAGATTGAAACGGTAGGCCGGCAAAGGCAGGCCGGGGGTGCGCACCCGCACCTTGTCGCCGTCGATGTCGGCGGAAAGTTTGGGGCCGATCAGCGGGATATGCTCGACGGCGTCCTGCACCTTGTCGCGGAAAGCGGCAATATCGTTATTCGGGTCGGTGGTGGAATAGGTCAGCGAGCCGCGCATCCATTTCAGATCGATGCCGGCAACCGTAGCGTCGAGGCTGACGTTGGAGCCGAGCCTGAATTGCAGCCCCGCCGCTGCCCCGATGCCGAAACCGCCGAAAGCGCCGACAATTTTGGTTTCTCCCTGACTTTCCGGGTTTTCGGTCGTATGCGTCAGCCAGATGCGGTTGTAGCGGGCGTAAGGCGCCAGGTAAAAACCGCGCGGCGCTTCGGCGCCAATGAAAAAACGGTTTTCGACGATCAGGCCAAAAGAGTGAAATTCATCGGTGCGCACCTTGCCCGAGCCATCCACACGGATGTCTTCCGCAAGCCAGTTGGGGGCTTTGCTGCTACGGGGGATGCCGATGAGTACCGACACGGATTTGTCGTCGGCGTACGCCCATTCGCCGTGGAGGTTGACCTTGCCGCTGGGCAGCAACAAACTGAACGGCGCAACGCCTGCGCTAAAACGCGGTTCGGCGGAAGAAGACCGGCGGCTGAATTGTGCATGTGCGGTATTGGAAAAGCAAATCTGGACAAGCAACAACAGGGCAATCCCCCAAATAGAACGGTTCATCGTATTGAAGATCAAATGAATAAAAATGGTTTGAAAGAACCGGCAGGTCTTCCTGATCGACCCTTTTTTCCAGCCGTTTCGTTCTCTTCAAAAACGAAAACGCGCGCGCCGGATTGCCGGCGCGCGCGTTAAGGGCACGTTATTCTTTTGCCGGGGTCAGGAGCGCTTCCACTTGATGGTGCAACCGATGGCCTTGGTTTCTTTCACGGGCACTTCCTTGCCGGCCAGCAGGGCATCGACCGCGTTTTCCACATATTTTTCGGTTACTGCCGAGGGCTCTTCCGAGTTGTCGTCGATGGCGCCGATGTAGCGCACCGTCCGGTTGCCGTCGAGGACGAATACATGGGGCGTACGAGACGCGCCGAAGGCCATCGCCACCTGTTGCGTTTCGTCGTAGAGGTAGAGAAAATCATACTTTTTGGCTTTTGCGCGCTCTTTCATTTTGTCAAAGCTATCTGCCGGCTGTACGTTTTTGTCGTTGGGATTGATGGCGACCACAGGAAAACCCAGGGGCGCATATTTTTTGTGGAGGGCAATTATCCGGTCTTCGTAAGCCTGCGCATACGGACAGGCGTTGCAGGTAAATACCACGATATAGCCCTTGGCATTGGCAATACCAGCCAGCGAATACATGTTGCCATCCACATTTTTGAGGTTAAAATCAGCGGCAGTATCGCCCACGACATAACCTGTGCCCAAAGGCGTGCGGAAAGCGGTAAAGGCCAGCGTCAGCAAGCCCAGCAATACGAGTAAGGGTAGTTTTTTCATGTTTTTACGCAATAAAGATGAAACAATGGAATCGTCACAAAACATAATCCAGGATGAATTTGATCTCTTTGTAGCGGACCTCCCGCTCAAAAAAATGCTCAACATGTTTGGCCGGGCAAATGACCAGCGTAGCCGGTATAGCGCCCGACCAATCGGGGCAAACGGAGTTGATCCACAGGTTGGGATTGTGTTCGTCGATGTAGGCTACCGGGCATTTCAGTTTCTTTTTGCGGATAAAAGGCCTGACACGGGTATCCAGATTGCGTTTGAAATCCGTGTTGACCAAAATAATCCTGACCGGCTGGTTGGCATATTCTTTCCTCAGTCTTTCAAAAACCGGCAATTCTGCCACACAGGGTTTGCACCAGGTGGCCCAGAAATTCAGGATCACCACGGTATCGCCGCCCGGCGCTCTCCAGCGCTCGATCTGGTCGGCCCGTACCATCTGAATGTCCTGCGCAGACAGCGACAGGGAAACGAGCAAAAGGAAAATAAAAAGGACAAATCGAACCATGAGGCTAATAACGCCTTGTTCGTCGTAAGGTTGTGCTGGAATCGACAGACAGGCTTGGCGGCGCATTTTTTAACCCGTTGCGCTGTATTTATGCACCAATTCGCGCTTTTTGACGCATTCCTGACGGCCGATCCACTCCCCTGCCCTATCCTTGCGCTTCGAAAAAACAACCAGATTCATGCGTCTTTCTGTTCTTGCCCTGTCTTTCTTCTGCCTGTTTCAGGCGAATGCCCAAACGGATGCCAAACCCGGCGCCATAGAAGCCAAACATTTGCGCAACATCCGCCAGCTCACCCACGGCGGCGACAACGCCGAAGCCTACTGGAGCCCCGACGGCCGTTGGCTCACCTTCCAAAGCAATAACCCCCAATGGGGCCTGCATTGCGACCAGATCTTCCTGATGAACGTAGCCAAAGCGAGCAAAGACTCCAGCTACATGCCGATGCCCATCAGCCAGAAACACGGCCGAACCACCTGCTCTTACTTCATGCCCGATGGCAAACACGTGCTTTTTGCCAGCACAATGGGCGCCGCCGACACCTGCCCGCCCGTACCAGACCTGCACGCCGGCGGCAAATACCTCTGGCCGGTGTACAGCTCCTACGATATTTATGTCGCCGATAAAAAAGGCCGCATCACCAAACGCCTCACCAACAGCCCGGGCTACGACGCCGAAGCGGTGCTCAGCCCCAAAGGAGATAAAATCCTGTTCACCAGCGACCGTTCCGGCGACCTCGAACTGTGGACCATGAACCTCGACGGAAGCGGCCTCAAACAAATAACCTTCGATCTGGGCTACGATGGCGGGGCCTTTTTCTCGCCCGACGGCTCCAGAATCGTCTTCCGCGCCAGCCGCCCCCAAACCGCCGACGAAATAAAAGAGTACAAAGACCTGCTCAAACAGGGCCTTGTTGCGCCAACCAACATGGAAATCTTCACCTGCAACGCCGACGGCTCCAACTTGCACCAGGTGACGCACCTCGGCAAAGCCAACTGGGCGCCCTTCTTTCACCCCTCGGGTAAAAAGATCATCTTTTCAAGCAACCACCACTCCAAACGGGGCTACGACTTCCAACTGTACATGATCAATGAAGACGGCACAGGACTGGAACAAATCACCTCGGAGAGCGTCTTCAACGCGTTTCCGATGTTTTCACCCGACGGCAAACACCTCGCCTTCTGTTCCAACCGCAACAACGGCGGCACCCGCGACACCAACGTCTTCGTGGCCGACTGGGTTGATTGAGCGGCGGGCAAAAAAGCCACCGTACGCTGTACATTCGCTCCCGGCATGCGTCGTGCCGGGAGCGATTTTTTTTCTGCCCCTGCATGACCCGTGACCTCGATTATGAAAAATACGGTCAACAAATTTTTTGCGTTCGACGAGTGGCTCGGAGCGGAGCCGGTGGGCAGCGGCAACATCAACGATACATACCGGGCAAGGTTTTTACAGGATGGGCAACCGCAGGTCTGCCTGCTCCAGCGACTCAACCACCACGTGTTCAGGCAACCGCAAAACGTGGCGGCGAACATCAGGCTCATCGCCGATTACCTGCAGAATCAAACGGAATACCCCTTCGCGCTGGCCCTCCCGATAGCCGGCCTGGATGGCAACGACCTGCAGACGGATGCCGACGGAAATGTCTGGCGGATGTTCACTTATCTGGAAAATTGCTATTCCCCGGAAAATGCCCCCGACCCCGCCGCCGCTTATGAAGCCGCGAGGGCTTACGGCCTGTTTCTCAGGGCTTTGCGACATTTTCCTTCCCAAAAACTGTCGGAAACCATTCCCGGATTTCACGATTCCGACCGCCGCTGGGTGCTTTTTGAACAAACAATAGGCGCCGACCCTGCCGGTCGTGTGGCGGCCGCACAACCCGAAATCGGTCAGATACAGGCAGCCCTTCCGGTTTTTCAACACATCAGCCGCCTGAAACACAGCGGCGCGCTGCCGCTGCGCGTCACCCATAACGATACCAAGGCTGGAAATATCCTCCTGGATATACCATCGGGGGCAGTAAAAGCGGTGATCGACTGGGATACCATCATGCCTGGCACCGTGCTGTCCGATTTCGGCGATATGGTGCGGACTTTCGCGCCCGACGCCTACGAAGACGCGCCGGCCGAACTACTGGGCCTTCGCCGCGAGGTGCTGGGCGCCCTTCACCGCGGTTTCGAAGATGCAACCGGTGATTTTCTGACCGTTGTAGAAAGGGAAAATTTGCCGCTCGGCGCCCGCTGGATCATTGCGGAGCAGGCCCTTCGTTTCCTGACCGATCACCTGGCCGGTGATGTGTATTATAAAATCAGACACCCCGAACACAACCTGATACGGGCGCGCAACCAGTTGGCCCTGTTGCAGTTGGTCGATGCATATTACGGTTCAGGTTCCTGACCGCAACTTTATTGCCCGAAAGGCGCAAGCCATTAGTCGTTTTTAACGGGAAGGCTCGTCGATACCAGCGAGAACTTGTACCCCCTGGTGTCGAAACCGAATGCCTTGGCATTTTCGAGCCATAGGCCCTGAACGAATCCGTTGCGCAGGTTTTCGTCGTGGTACAGGTCAATGCAGATCAGGCGGCCATCGTAAGCAGTGGCAATTTCGGGCGTGAGCGTGTGCCCGACCACCATGCGGCTGGCCCCGGCGAAAGCCAGCACTTCCGACATCTGGGCATCGGTCAGCATGCCTTTGGAAGCGCCGCGGAACCAGAAAATACCGGTGTGCGTATCGAAAATCTCGCGTGCGAAAGGATCGACGATCTGGGCATTGGGCATGCCGAGATAGCGGCGCGCAATGCGATTGATGTCGCCGAGCGACAGGCCGGTGCGGGCCAGTTCGGGGCTGATGCCGCCATGACAAAACACCTGATCGCCGATGCGTTCCACCGAATTTTTGGTGCGGAGCCAGCGGCCCAGCTCGGTATCGGCAGCATACCAGCGGCTGTAGTCCTCCCCGATCAGGCGGGCATTTTCCAGGTATTTGTTGCGCACATAACGCGTATCGCCCTGCAGATTGAGCACTTCGTGGTTGCCCAGGATAAAATGTACCCGGCCGCCGGCGGCCAATGCTTCCTGCTCCAGTTTATAGGCCAGCCAGAGGCATTCGGTGACGTTGAGCCCGCGGTCGAAATAATCGCCCAGCAGCACGATATGGCCGTCGCCGAACGTCCATTGAAATTTGTCGTTGATAACGCCTGCAGAGAGCAGCATCATTTTGAATGCCTCGAAATTGCCCTCAATGTCGGACAACACCAGCAGGCGCGAGGGCATGGCATAATGATCGGGAGAAGTATTCAGCTGGTCTTGTAGTGGGAAAGTAAAGCGGTCGCCCGTTGCCGGCACCGTGCAGGTGAGGCGCACGAGTTTGCGATCGGGATATACGTCCGTGACGACTACCGTAGAGGTATCGCGCAGCTGCACACTTTTGACGATGATATTGGGCCCGCGATAAAAAACGTGCGGGCCATCGGCATCGGCCCGCGAAATATCGAACGGGTCACCGCCTCGCACAAGGGCGGGAAATACCAGAAGCAGAAATGGGAAAAAACCTCTCGACACCATGACAGCGTAGCTTTTGTTCTCAAAGTGGGAGACGAACATACGGGTTTTTCGTCACCCGGGAATACAAAACCTCGCAGTGGAGCCCGCAAAACCTTTTTTCAGGAAACCAAATAGTATTTTACAAACAAATAAAAAACCGGCGATTCAGGAGAATCAGCCGGCTGAAAATTGTTTTCACAGCATAATATTTTAAAACATTCAATCACTTCAAATCTTCTGTTGGGAAATCATTTGCGTTTTTGTGACGCGCACATGACCGATGCGTTGGTCGAAAAATTGACGTCCGGTCGCATTTTTCCGGCTGCTCTGAACCGGAGTTCGGGTCATCAGCGCGACAGGTTGAGTAAGAACTGTTCTACAAACAGCATCAGGACGAGCAGGCCGGCGGTTGCCCCCGCGGCCACCCAGCGGCTTTCGCGCGGAAACGTCACGGCCGGCGCTTCGGTAAGGATGGCCAGTGCGCGCCGCACCTGCGAACGGTTGATCCACAGCACAAGCAGCAGCAAGCCGAGATAAATCGCGGCACTGACGATGGCGCCGGGCACTTCAAACACGGCATCCACGACGACTATGTTGAGCATAACGGGGATCAGAATCGCAATGCCGATCATCTTGGTGCGGTTCCACAGCAATAGCCACGCGCCCAGCAGTTGTGTCATACCGATAAACAGGATGTAGGTGGTGGAATGACCGAAAAAAGTCCAGGCCAGGTCAAAAGAAGAAACGTCGCCAAGGCTTTGTTGGGCGATTTCAGGCGGCAAATGTCCTTTTCGATAAAATTGCTGGCCATTTATTTTCCCCAGCCCGTACACATTGATAAACAGAAATACATGAATGCGGGCCGCCAGTTCAAGGGCTTTGGCCCAATGTTCGGTTTTCATAAATGTAAAGTTGATTCAGTCGAGATTTGGCGCCGGGCGCTGCCGTTTCGGGCGGCGCCCGGCGCTATCGGTCGGGCGACCAATTTTATTGCTGCTCTTCGCCTTCGGTTACGGGTTCGATCTTGCCGTCGCCGTCAATTTTGACTTCGCTGGTCGTATCTTTTTTCACCCGTGCGACGGTATTTACATAAACCCGGGCTTTGGAACCGTCTTTTACGGAAATGTCGGCCTCATTGGCCCGATAACTGGCCGATTCCAGTACGGCGCCCTCGGTAAGGGTCGCTTTCATATAACCGCCCTTGCCGGTCAGTTCAGCCTGGGCCGGTCCGATCAGCAGCAATTCGAGGTTCTCGCTGACATCGAGCAAGCCTTTGATCCTGGAATTGCCTCGGGCAGAAATACTGGCCCTTCCTTCGTCAAAACCGCGTATCGTAACCTGCCCTGTGTTGTCGGCATACAGGGAAGTGAAAGTCGGGGTCTCAATGTACACCTTGACCCGCCCGCCGGTAGATTTTCCATTGGTGGTGAACGTGATTTTATCGCCGGTACGAATGGTTTTCACCAGTTCACGGTCGGCCGGCGCGCCTTCGATCCGGAAGATAAAATCGTCGCCGTCATTGATTTCAGCGGTAAAATCGCCTTCCAGGATAAAATTTTCAAACATGCGCCCTCCGCGGTAATCGCGTTCACCGAAAGCCGGGCAATCGGCGCAGGTCAGGCCGGTTTCCGACATGCGGAACAGGCGGTTGGGGTAATCGGAAATGTAGTAGTCGCCGTCGTCGTCGGCATAGTCCACATCGTGCACGTGGTTGTTGATCTTTTCGCCAAACACGATGTATTTGCCATCGGGTACAGAAATCGTAAGGTGGATTTTCTGTGCGCGCCATTTTTGCCCCTTGGGTATGCCAAAGTAGGACGGTACGCGGAGCGTGTTGCCATCGAGGCTTACGTTGAATTCGGTCTTGGTGGCATTGTCCATGGCGTCGGCGTTGGTTCTGCCGCGCGCCGTGATGTTTTGGACACATTCGAAACGGCCCGAATCGCTGCGGCGCACCCGGATGTCGACCATGTCGTTGAGTTCGAGGCGGTCGTTGCCCAGGATGACGTCTTCACCGAAAATGTCGTGCGAGGAATTGTTCGACGGGTTGCCTGCCCATTCGAGGCGGAGCGTATCCGATTGGAAGCCGGAAAAATCGAACGAACGGGTCAGTGTGCTGCTCTGGCGGAAATCCTTGGTCGCGAGGCCCAGAATTACGAGGCCGGAAAAAAGGTTCAGCGTCCAGAAAACAGAAAGGCTTGCGGTGGCCCAGCCCGGCGTACGAACACCAAACATGAGGCGGACGAAGAACAGGCAAAGGCCGATGATCGGGATGCCAAACAGGAAGAAGAAATTGGCGAAACCGAGGTAATTCATGCCGCTCGACAGCGGACTGAGGTAGTCGAGCACAGGAGCGGCGGCAATCATACTGAAAATGCCGCCGGCCCACGACACCAAAAGGGCGATAAAGAGGCCCACGCCGATCAGGATGCCGATCAGAACGGCAAATTTGGCGATAAAACGGATCACGAAGCCAAAGACCTGACCGATGACCGACATCCCGCTGCTTACGGCGTGGTTGAAACTCCGGTCAGCGTTTTTTTTTGAGCCGAGTTCGTTCACTTTGCTGCTGATGCGTTCGAAGCCTTCTTCCACTTCGCGGGCAATGTTGTCCACATTGATCTTTTCTCCGCGCATGGCCAGGCGGTCGGCGGCTGATTTGGCCGGCGGCACGAGGATCCAGAGCAGGAGGTAAGCCGGAATCCAGAAACCGGCGGACAGGAACGTGAAGAGCACGAAAATAAGGCGCATCCAGACCGGATCGTTCATGCCGAAATAGGCCGCCAGACCCGAGCAGACACCGCCCACGGTGGCGTCTTCTTCGTCGCGAAAGAGGCGTTTGCCGGTGCGAATGGCGGGGCCGCCGGCAGCGGATTTGCTGCCCGAGGCAGTCTTTTTATTGTCAACGGGTTCGGCGCCGAAATCTTCGGGCTTGCCCATGATATCGACGGCGGCTTCCACATCGGGCAACATGACGATGGTACGCGAGCCCATGCTTCCGGAAATCAGTTCGCCCAGTCGGCTTTCGATATCGCGCAGGATTTCGTCGCGCCCGTCGCTTTCGGAAAAGCGCCGTCGTATGCTGTCGAGGTAGGCCGCAAGATATTCGTAGGCATCGTCGTCGATGGTGAGCGCGTAGCCTCCGAGATTGATATTCAAGACCTTATTCATAGTAGTCGGAAGTATCGAGGGGGTGAGGTGAAAGTTGGAATGGTTGTTTTTTCAGGAAAAAAGTCATTCGCCGGTCGGCGGCATCGGTTCGATATTGAGTGCCGGGGGCGTTTTTTTGGCCGATGCTTTTTTGGCAGCAGGTTTTTCTGTGGAGTCTCCGTAGAGTGTCTGCGCGACGGATTCCACCAGTTCCTGCCAGCTATCGGTGAGTTCCTTCAAAAACTGACGGCCTGTATCGGTGATGTTGAAATACTTGCGCGGCGGCCCTTGCGAACCTTCTCGCCAGATGTAATCAACCAGACCGTCGTTTTTCAGGCGGATCAGCAAGGGGTAAAGCGTGCCTTCCACGATGAAAAGGTTGGTGCCTTTGAGGCGTTCGACGATCTCGGGAGGATAAGTCTCCCGCTCGGCGATCACTGCCAGCACGCACATTTCCAGTACGCCTTTCCGCATCTGCGCTTTTGCATTTTTTAAATCCATGCGGTTTATTTTTTGAATTGAGTGTCCTTGGTAGTCAACAGTGTCAGGTATTTCAAGACAATTGACATTGCAAATGTAATGGTCAATTCAGGTACTTTGCAATACAAGGATGTATTTTTTTTTAAAAGGCACGGCGAACGCTCGCCGTGCCTTTTTATAAGAAATTGGTTTTTAAATACTTAAATTATTTTTTAAAAAAATTGCCGCTAAAAATTATCGACAAAAAAATTGCCGCATTCTGCGAAATTCTGGGCCCGTCAGCTGCCCGGAGGCCAGCTGAACATTATTTGGGCAGCGCGTTTTTACGGATTTTTTCAGCGATGGCGGGAAAGTCGGCGTGTCCTCTCAAGGGGTCGATGCTTTTTTCCTGGGCCAGCCAGTTGGGTTCGTTGTAGCCGAGGTCGGCTGCTTTGCGCAGGTTGGCGATGCCGTTGGGAATGTCGTTTTGGAGTGCGTAGTAGCAAGCCAGGTTGCGGTACACCCAGCTGTTATCCGACTTGAGTTCCTGCGAGCGCTTGAGGCGCGGGCCTGCTGCTTCGACCTGGCCGTTTTTCAGGTAGGCATAGCCCAGGTTGTTGAGGCCGTATGCCAAATCGAGGCTGAATACATCGGGCGCCTCGGCATATTGCTTTTCGCGCACTTTCAGGGCTTTCTCCAGCATGACGATGCCTTCGGGCAGGCGGTTGACGTCGATGTAAAACAGGCCAAGGTTGTTTTCCGAACGGGCCACTTCGTCGAAATACTGCCCGGGGTGCAGGTTTTCGAGCTGCTGAAACGCTTCGAGGGTGGCGACGTAGGCTTTTTCCGCCTCGGGCCAGTTGTCCATGTTGTAATACGTCACGCCGAGGTTGTTGTTGACCGATGCAATGGCGTCGGTGTACTCTCCGGGCGATTTTTTCTCGAGTTCTTCCCAGATGGCGAGCGCTTCGCGGTATAGCGCGATGGAGCCTTCCGCGTCGTTCATGTGGCCGCGCGCCACGCCGTAGTTGAGCAGGCTGGAGGCCAGGTTGGATTCATGTTCGCCGGGCTCCAGTTTGACCCATTTGCGGTAGATATCGACACACCGGCGGTAGTTGTTGTCGGCTTGTTTGTACTTCTGCTGGTTGTCGTACAATTCGGCGAGGTGGCCGAGGGCGTTAGCAAAATTGGTTTCGTACTGCTTAGGGTTGGCATAGGCAAGCCTCGAATATATGTTGGCGGCTTTCAGGAATTCCTTTTCCGCACGGCGATAATCCGATTTTTTCAGGTAAAGGTTGCCCAGTTCCATACTGACATCGGCCAGTTTGGGCTCGAACTCGATTGGCCGTTCTTCCGCGAGGCTGCCCCAGAGATTGCTTGCTTCTACCAGCATCCCTTCGGCCTGTTTGAATTGCTGTTTGGACTTGATCAGAAAAGAGCCGTAATTGAACAGAAGGCTCGCGCGGCTTTCGGGCAGGTCTTCCAGTTGCTGGTCGGGCCAGTTGTGAAACAGTTCGTACGATTCCTGGTAGGCCGCGGCTGCCTTGTCCCAACGCTTCGTTTCGGTATAAATGACGCCCAGGTTGCTCAGCGCCCGCGCCAGGTCGATCTGGTATTCGCCGCCCTTTTGTTTGACTTCCTTTCGGTATTGCTCAATGACAGGGAGGTAAATTTCTTCCGACAACGACAGGCTGTCGCCAAGAAAATAAGCGCCCGCCCCGTTAAACCGCGCCGTCCAGCCGAGGCTTTGTTTGTCGCTCGAAAAACAGGCATCGGCGCATCGTACAAACCAGTTTGCAGCAGACACAAAGTCCTCATTATCATATAGATAAGTGGCATAATGGAACATCATCTCGGCTTCCGGCCGACAAACCACCGCGTTTTCATAGTATTGCGCGGTGAGGTCTTCTTCGTCCGATTTTGAGACAGAAGCCTGCGTCAGGCTGGCCAACAGCCACCATTCTTCGGCCAGCAGGTCCAGTTGCTGCGCCGTTTTGGGGTCTGGTTGGGCAGGTCGTTTGCCCCCCGACAACAAGGGTTTCATTTCTGCGTCCATCCGGTCCGCTTCCATTGATGCGGCGGCGGCGTTGAAATCGCCTTTCAAAAAAAGTTTCCGGGCCTTTGCCACCCTTTTCGATTTGCCCGGCATTTGATCAAAAGTTTGGGCAAGCAGCCACGTATTATGTCTGTAATCGGATAAAAACTGGACAGAAAGGCGGTAGTCGCGGGTGGTTTCGTCGAGCTGCGACTGAATGCGCTGGCTGAGGTTGGCATTGCCGGAAGACTTGGAAAGTTCTTCTGTATGCATCGCCATCTCATTCCTGAGCCGCGCGGAATCAAGTTGAGTGTTGTTGTAATCTTTGGAGTTTTTCAACACCTGGCGTACCATTTTGGCCCGTTCGGGGGTGTAGGTATAGGCCTGATCGCCTTTGAAAACTACGGGGTGCGAAGGTTGCTGTGCCTGCAGCGCCTGGGCGAACAAAGCCCAGATCAGGAAAAGAATCAGATTTTTCATTACGCATGAATTTAACAGGTAAAAGAAAGGTGTGAAAGCGGCGCACGGTTCAGGCCTTGTCCAATGCCTGCACCACATCAGCCACAATATCGGTCACCGTTTCCAGCCCAACAGATATCCGCACGAGGCCTGGCGTGATACCCACTGCAAGGCGTTCTTTTTCACTCAATTTCGAATGGGTGGTCGAGGAAGGGTGAGAAGCGATCGTCCGGCTGTCGCCGAGGTTGTTGGTGCGCGAGATCATGGTCAGATGATTCAGAAAACGACGGCCCGCCTCCACGCCGCCGGCGAGTTCGAACGCCACGATGCCACCACCGTTGCTCATTTGCCTGCGGGCGATGTCGTACTGCGGATGGCTGGGCAGGAAGGGGTATTTGACGCGCGTCACTTTCGGATGTGCCTCGAGCGCCAGGGCCAGGGCCAGGGCGTTGGAAGCGTGTTTTTCCATGCGCAAATGCAGGGTTTCCAGGCTTTTACTGAGCACCCAGGCATTGAAGGGGCTGAGTGAAGGGCCCGTGTTGCGGGTCATCAGATAAAGTTCGTAAATCAGTTCTTCGCGGCCGACCACGACACCGCCGAGCACGCGGCCCTGCCCGTCCATAAATTTGGTGGCCGAATGAATCACCAGATCGGCGCCAAAGCGGACAGGTTGTTGCACGGCCGGCGTGGCAAAACAATTGTCCACCACGAAGAGTATGTCGTTGCGGCGGCAAATTTCGCCGACAAAAGCCAGGTCAACGATATCGAGCCCTGGATTCGAAGGCGTTTCCAGATAGAGCATCTTCGTGTTGGGCCGGATCAGGGCTTCGAGGGTTTCGGGGTGATTCAGGTCGAAATAGGTCGATTCAATCCCCCATTTCGGCAAATATTTGGTCAGAATGGTGTGGGTGGAGCCAAACACTGCTGAGGCCGAGAGGATGTGGTCGCCCTGCCCCAGAAAGGTCATAAAAGTGGAAAACACCGCTGCCATGCCCGTGCCGGTCGCCACGCCGTCTTCGGCCCCTTCGAGGGCACAAACCTTGGCCACAAACTCGTCGACACCCGGATTGGAGAAGCGGGAATAGATGTTGACATCGAGGCTGTCGTCGGTAAACGCCGCGGCCATGTCTTCGGCCGAATCGTACACAAAACTGGAGGTCAGAAAGAGCGGCGTGCTGTGTTCTTTTTCCGCTGTGCGCCGGGTCTGGGTTCTGATGGCCAGGGTTTCCGGCCCTGGGATGGATGGCTCAGGCATGGTATCGAAAATATTTGCCGCAAAGGTAGGCCTTCTTTTATTCCCCCGAGTTTTTGGCAATTTTAGCAGCAATTGCACCAAAACGCGGGTGGTTCCGCACACTGTCGAGGCTGTTTTCCTGGGTCAGCCAGCGGTAGTCGTCGTACCCGAGATCAGCCGCTTGGGACAGGTTTTGAATGGCCTTTTCGGGGTCTTTTTTCAACGCATAATAACAGGCAAGGTTGCGGTAAAGCCAGCTGTTCTGGTTGTCGAGTTGCATCGATCGGGTCATGGCCTCCCATGCAGAGTCGAGCTTGCGGAGTCCCAGTTGTGCCGTGGCGATGTTGTTGTAGCAATAGGCCAGGCTTTGCTGAGTATCGGGGTGCTGGCTGGCGCCCGGCAGTTGGTACATTTCTTTTTCTTTTTCAAAAACGATCAGCGCACTGGAATAGCGCTTTCCAGAGAGGTACAACATACCCAGTTGATTCAAGACTTCCGACATTTTGGGGGCATACAGTTCGGAGAAGTCGCCGAGGAGGGAGGAATACACGCCTACGCTCTCCAGATAGCTTGTTTCGGCCTTGGCAGTATCCCCCAACAGCGTGTAGAGGTTGCCCGAACGATACAGCAGATCGCCCAGCGCGGGGCGGTATGCGTCGGGGTATTGCTGTTCAAGGCGGCGGCGTATATCCAGGGCTTCCTCAAAATAGGGCGCCGCGCGCTGCGGCTCGCCCAGATCGATGTACACGCTGCCCAGGTGAAGCAGCTGGGTGGCCAGATCAGGTGCGTGCATGGTCGGGTTGGCAGCCACCAGCCGCCTGTGGATGTCGATCGACTCTTCATAAAAGGGTTTCGAGCGTTCGAGTTCCTTCCTGTTGCACAGCAAAACGCCCATGTTGCTCAGCGAAATAGCCAGATAGTAGTCGTACAAGGCGGGATTCTGGGCCGCCAGTCGCCGCCTGATGGCGATGGAGCGGGCCAGCATTTCCTCGCCGCGGTCCAGTTTGTTCTGATAAATGTAGCAGGAAGCCAGGCTGTTCAGCAAGTTGGCCAAATCGGGCTCGTACAACGCGGAATCGGTCTCCACCAGCCGGGTTTGCAGGCGCAGAGCTTCCGTGAAGGCATTTTCGGCATCAGTATATTTTTTCTCGTAGAGATAGGTATTGCCCGCGTTGACCAGGGCGCTGGCCAGTTTGGGCTCATAGGTTTTCGGGTTTTGAACAGCCAGGCGCCGGTAGAGGGCCACGCCTTCCCGGCCCAGTTCCTCCGAATTGTCGTACTCGTATTGTTCCCTGTACAAAGTGCTCAGCTGCATCGAATATTCGGCCTCCAGGTATTCGTAGCGTTTGGGTGCAGCGGCGGCGAGCGCCCTTACCGTGTCGAGCGCTTCTGTCAGAAGGGGCAAGGCCAGGTCGTACTTTTTTTGATAGAGACAGGTAATGCCGAGGTTGCCCGAAGCGATCGCACCCCCCGCCGGATCGGTCAGCACACCTTGCTTTGCCATCCTGCGCCTTGTTTCCAGGGCTTGCTGCCCAAGCGATTCAGCGCGCTGGTAATCGCTCATATCGAAACAAACAGCGGCATGATCGAGCAGTACGGCGGCCAGTTGCGGCTCGAACCCTGCGGCATCGGCCGCTGTCAGGCGGCGAAACCTGGCCGTTGCCGAGATGTAAAAACTGTCGGCACGGTCAAGGTTTTTGTTTTGGTACTCGTATTCGCCGAAATGAACATCCCCCTGCGCCAGCATGAGCAAACTGTCGATTGAAAAAGCCGACAGGGATTGCGAAAATAGGCTTGTCGCCGATACGAACCCGACAAGAACCAAAAGAAACTGCTTTGCCATGCCCTGAGAAAAATATTTTATTTCAAAAAATTGGACAAAATTAGACATATTAACGGGTAAATTCGCCCATTATTAAAATCAAACACTCACCCTGTTATGGAACACACGAATTGGTTGGCCGTCGCTGTGGCGGCTATCATCCCGATGATCGTCGGCTTTCTGTACTACCACCCCAAAGCGATGGGCAATGCCTGGATGCGCGTCAACGGGTTTTCGCTCGACACCCTGAGCCCTCCCAAACCAGTATTGTATCTGGCAGCGCTCGGCCTGTCTTTCCTGCTCGCCCTGCGCATGACCGCCGATGTAACGGGGCCGGGCCAGCAAACTGCACCCGACGGCCACAGTTACGTGACCTTTCAGCACGGCGTCGTGCATGGCATCATCAACACGCTGCTGATTTTGTTACCGGTGCTGGGCACCATGTCCATCTTTGAAAAACGCGGCTGGTCCTGGGTGTTCGTCAACCTCGGCTACTGGGTCATCACCCTCTCGCTGATGTGCGGCATCCTGAGCGCCTGGCGCTGACCTCCCGATGCTGCCCTTTTTCTTCGTGCAATGCCACATTGATATAATTTCGGTGTGGCATTGCGTTTTAGCATACGAAAATAAATTATGCATCTTGGCAGCGCTAGCGCTCTAAGCCGCGTATTACTCACCAATAAAAACATCTATTCGTATGAAAAAACTGTTTTCTGTTCTGTTTTTCACGCTTGGTCTCGGGCTGGTTTACTCCAGCTGTTGCGATGGCGACAACCCGCCGTTTTTCGATTACACACGCCTGCAGGTTGCAACCAGCATTATCATTACCCAGCCTCCGACCGGTTACACGGCAGCGCTGAGCATCATCCCCGACGACATCAGTTTTCTGGCGGATGCCGCACGGCCGCAACTGGTTTCGGCTGCTTACGGCCTTTCCTGTCCCGAACCCGGTCGAGAAGGCCCCAAACACAAAATCACTTCCATTTCTATTACGGCCGACAAGGACTTTGACGCCAACTATCCGGCAGGCGCTTCGTTATCGCCCCTGTTTTTTTATTTCTTCGGACCTCAAAAAACGCTGACAGAGGTCGATCCTCTTTTCAACGATTTTGTCTCCCCCGAACAGGGGCTCATCGTATTCAGCAAATCGCTTCCTGCCGATACGACGCAGTCATTTCAACTCACCGTACGGATCACAAAGGATAACGGCACAACGGCAGAAGGCGTAATTCAATCGGTAAAATTCAGTCCGCAATAACCCGCTCTTACCCTCGCCGGAAAATAACCCAAACTGCCAGGAAAGCCGCTGCGCCAAAGCCCCAGCGGCTTTCCTCTATCATACCCATCTCCCTGATTTTCAGGCTAAAAAATGCCAACCCCACCGAAAGGACTGCCAAGGCCACGCTGCCAATCATCCGGGCAATTCGGCGGGCGCCTGCCTCCACGTCGGGCGTGCGCATTTCGAGCTCGCCGGAGCGGATTTTGCGCAGCGTTCGGCTCATTTCGTCGGGCAGAGCCAGGGCTGTGGTGAGGGTGCTTTGCAGGTAGTGCCGCAGGTAACCCAATATGCCGCCCCTGCCTTTGAGAATGTAATCCTGCATGTAAGGCCGGATGACTTCCAGCGGATTGAACTGGGCGTCGAGCGTATTGGAAATGCCGAGCAGAAGCGTAATGGTGCGATTGAGCAAAACGTATTCTTTGGGAATCTGAATGGTGCCGGAAATGCCGCGAAAGCCTATGTCACTGATCAGGTCGGCAAGGCTGTTGTTGAAAGGATTGACCTTGATGTCACGGAAATTGAGCCCTTCGAACTGTACTTCATTCTGCAGAAAATTGCGCAGCGCGGTAATCATCTTTTTAGCCATGCGTTCGGCGTCGGGGCCGTCGGCGAGAAAACCCATTTTCCGGCAGGCATCCACCATGGCGTCGTGGTCGTTTTTGATGGCGGCTTCGATGAGTTCGCCGATACCTTCCCGCATATTGATCGGCAAAACGGCCGTAGCCCCGAAATCGAGCAGGGTGACGACGCCATTTTGATCGACCAGAATGTTGCCGGGATGCGGATCTGCGTGATAATAGCCGTCCTGCAATACCATGCGGCACCAGGCACGAATGAGCCGCGAAGCCAGTTCCCGGCGATCGAGCCCCCAGGCGTCGAGCGTTGCAGTGTCGGAAATTTTGACGCCCTGACAAAAAGTGGTCGTCAGGATGCGGCCCGTGGAGTAGTCGGGATGCACGACCGGCACTGAAAAACCGGGCTCTTCCGCCAGGCTTTTCCTGATCTGGTCCATTGCCCTGGCCTCATTGGTAAAATCGCACTCCTCTTCGATCATTTTTCGAATCTGGGAATAGAGGTAATCCATCCCTTTGATCTCCATAAACCAGGCCGTGATGCGGGTGAGGCGTTGAATAATATCCAAATCGACTTTCACAACCGACTCAATACCATAGTGTTGCACTTTCACGACCACCTCTGTGCCGTCGGCCAGTCGCGCCAGGTGGGCCTGGCCGATCGAAGCCGAAGCAATGGCGACCGGGTCGAAAGACTGAAATATTTCCTCGGGCTGGCGGCCCAGTTCTTCCTTGATACGCAGCCTGACTTCGTCGATGGGCCGGGCGGGCAGTCGGTCCTGCAGGGCTTCGAGGGGCTGCTGGAATTTTTCAGGTAAAAAATTGGACATGATGGACAACATCTGCCCGACCTTGATAAACAGCCCCTGCAGGCCGAGGATGGCCTTTTTGACACGTTCGGCGTTGGCGACATGGAGGCGTTCGAGGCGGCGTTCGTACCATTTGCGGCCAAGAAAACGGCGCAGCACGGAAGCAATCAGGTAAGAGCCCATGACGACCGTTGCCGTCCAGTAGGCCTTGCGCATGCGGTAATTGGGGGAAAAAATGTTTGGCATGAGAACGTTTGGTTGAATGGTCGAAACCGGGCTGATCGTTGTCCTGAATCAGGTTCAAACCTGCCTCGCAACAGTTGGACCCTTTGATCTCTTTTTTCGTGTCGAGGTTGCAGCGAGGAGGCAGGTTTTGATACCGCTGGCGCGAGGCTTGGCCTCGTGCCAAATATCGGCCGGGCTTAGCCCGGCGAGTAGTAGGCACGAGGCCAAGCCTCGCGCCAGCAACCAAGCCTCGCGCCAGCAACCAAGCCTCGTGCCAACGAGCCAGAAAAATCTGCCGTTTTTTGAAATATTTTTTTGCTTGACGGCAGTCTTTCGACACTTCATACCCGCGGGAAAAATAGCTTTGCTCAAAAACGGTTTCATCATGAGTGTAAAATACAAGATCAGAGATCAGCATGGCCTGAATTTTCTCACTTGTTCAATAGTAGGCTGGATTGATCTGTTCGGCCGTGCGGTGTACCGCGACATTATCCTCGATAGCTGGCGGTACTGCTCCGAACACAAAGGCTTAAACGTCTGGGGCTATGTTTTGATGCCCAACCATTTACATCTGATTGCCAGCGCAACACCGCCTTTTCGACTTGACTATATTCTACGCGATTTCAAGGCGCGGACAGCAAGGAGGATGCTCAACGTCCTGCATGATCACGAACAGGTTGAAAGCCGTAGATCCTGGCTCTTGTATTTGTTCGGCTATTTTGCCCGCTTTGACCGCGATAAACAGGAGTTCAAAATCTGGCAACATGACAACCACCCCATCGAGCTGTTTTCGGAGAAAGTTGTTTTACAAAAATTGCAGTACATCCATGAAAACCCTGTACGCGCCAAATTGGTTGCCAAACCGGAAGATTGGATGTACAGCAGTGCCAGCAATTATGTGAACGGGACGGGAATTTTTGATGTAAAGCTGTTGTGGTCAGGCTTTGCTGACGACAGTTGGTTTTGACAAACTTGCCGGCTGCTGCTGGCGCGAGGCTTGGTCGCTGGCGCGAGGCTTGGCCTCGTGCCTACTATTAGCCGGGCTAAGCCCGGCCGATACATGGCACGAGGCCAAGCCTCGCGCCAGCGACCAAGCCTCGCGCCAGCGGGTCATGCAGCCACCACATCCAGCAACTGATCCAGCGTCGATTTGGCTTGCCGGATGCCTTTGACTTCGTCCTGCACCAGAATCAGTTCCTTGTTGGTCTGTTTCATGGAAATACCCATGATCCGGCCTTTGGAAGCCACGTATGCCATGATTTTTTGAAAAGCCTGGGTTTCGAAAAAGGACGACTGCGGGTCGCTGAGGAAATAGCAGCGTAATTTGCCGCCTTTGAGGATCAGGCGTTCGAAGCCGAGTTTTTTGCACATCCAGCGGAGCCGCAAGGCTTCGAACAGGTTGCTGACCGCCCTGGGCAGTTTGCCGAAGCGGTCCTCCAGCCTTTTGGCGTAAGCCGCAATGTCGTCCTCGGTCTCGAGAGCGTCCAGTTCGGTGTAGAGGTTGAGCCTTTCCTGGGTGTTCGTGACGTAGTCGTCTGGGATGAGCATTTCCACGTCGGTTTCGATCGTGACATCGCGGACGTAGCTGCCTTTTTGCGCCAGTTCTTCCTTGAACAGGTCTTTGAAATCCGTCTCTTTCAACTCCTGAATGGCCTCATCAAGGATTTTCTGGTAGGTTTCGTACCCGATATCGGCGATAAAACCCGACTGTTCACCGCCCAGCAGGTTGCCGGCCCCGCGGATATCGAGGTCGCGCATGGCTACCTGAAATCCGGAACCCAGTTCGCTGAATTCCTCGATGGTTTTCAGGCGCTTGCGGGCTTCCTGGGTAAGCACGGATAGCGGCGGAGCAAACAGATAGCAATAAGCCTTGACGTTGGAGCGCCCCACCCTGCCGCGCAACTGGTGCAGGTCGGACAAACCGAACATGTCGGCGCGGTTGATGATGATCGTGTTGGCGTTGGGGATGTCGAGGCCTGTTTCTATGATGTTCGTACTGACCAGCACATCGTGGCGGCGGTCGATAAAATCGACCAGCACCTGCTCCAGTTTTTCGGCATCCATCTGGCCGTGCGCCACGGCAATGTCGATGCCCGGGCAAAGACCCGTGAGCACCTCCACGATTTTGCCGAGGTCGGCCACGCGGTTGTGTACGAAGAAAACCTGTCCGCCGCGATTGACCTCGGTGTAGATGGCATCGCGAATCAGGTCGTCGTCGAAGACCCTGATTTCCGTGTGGATAGGCTGGCGGTTGGGCGGCGGTGTGCGGATCACCGACAGGTCGCGGGCGGCCATCAGCGAGAATTGCAGGGTGCGCGGAATCGGCGTTGCGGTCAGGGTCAGGGTATCGACGGCCACGGCCATGGCGCGCAGTTTTTCCTTGGCGGCTACGCCGAATTTTTGCTCTTCATCAACCACCAGCAAGCCCAGGTCCTTGAATTTCACCTCTTTGTTCAACAAGGCGTGGGTGCCGATGAGCATGTCGATCTTGCCGCTGGCCAGTTTTTCAAAAATCTCCCGCCGCTCTTTGGCCGAGCGGAAGCGGTTGATGTAATCGACGGTAACCGGGAAGTCTTTCAGGCGGTCGGAAAAGGTTTTCCAGTGCTGAAGCGCAAGAATGGTGGTCGGCACCAGCACCGCCACTTGTTTGCCGTCGGTCACGGCTTTGAAAGCCGCGCGTATCGCTACCTCGGTTTTACCAAAACCCACATCGCCGCAAATCAGGCGATCCATCGGGTACGGTTTTTCCATATCCGCTTTTACCTCCTGTGTGGCGCGGTACTGGTCGGGCGTGTCTTCGTAAAGGAAGGAGGCCTCCAGTTCGTTCTGCAGGTAGCCGTCGGGCGGGAAGGCATGGCCGGGCGCGGCGCGGCGTTTGGCATAAAGTTTAATGAGCTCGCCCGCGATGTCCTTGATTTTCTTCTTGGTACGGGCCTTCAGTTGTTTCCAGGCGTCGGAGCCGAGTTTCGACAACTGGGGCGCTGTTCCTTCCTGACCGACATACTTGGAAATTTTGTGCAGCGAATGAATGCTGACGTAAAGGGTGTCGTTGTTTTTGTACACCAGGCGCACCGCCTCCTGCATCTGTCCGCCTATCTCGATTTTTTGCAGGCCCGAGAATTTGCCGATGCCGTGATCGATGTGGGTTACGAAATCGCCCGGCTGCAGATCGCGCAGCAAGCGGATGTTGAGGGCCTGTTCCTTGCTGAATCCCTGGCGGAGTTTGTAGGCATGAAAGCGCTGAAAGATCTGGTGATCGGTCAGGCAGGCGATTTTCAGGTCTTCGTCGAGAAAACCTTCCGACAGCGCGGCTTCGACCGGAAACCAGGAAATTTTGGCTTTCAATTCGCGAAAAATGGCCGCCAGGCGATCAAACTGCTTCTCGTTTTCCGAAAAAATATACACCTCGTAACCCGCGGCCTGCCATTCATGCAGCGAGCGGATGAGCAGGTCGAAGTTTTTGTTGAAAGAAGGCTGCGGGTGCGCCCGAAAGGCGACCAGCTCCGATTTGTCCTGTTTTTCCCAAAACACCACTTTTCGCTCCGACAGGGCTGCCAGAATTTCCCTTGGATACAAAAAAGCACGGTCGCGGAAAATCTCCCGCAGCTCGGCCGAATCGAGGGCCGAAATTTTGGTCGCATACTGTTCGGCTTTGTCGAAACAAAACTGCAGCCGATCGACGACAAATTGTATGTCCTTGACCCACAGGGCGGTATCGGGCGGAAGCACGTCGAGCAAGGACACTTTCTGGTCTTGCCGGAAACGGGTGTTCAGGTTGGGCACGATGTTGACCTCCCGGATATTTTGCTTCGACAACTGGGTCAGCGGATCGAAACTGCGGATGCTCTCCACTTCGTCGTCGAACAACTCGATGCGGTAGGGCAGTTCGTTGCCCCAGGAAAACAGATCGACAATGCCGCCGCGGATGCTGAACTGGCCCGGCTCGTACACAAAATCGGTGCGTTCGAAGCCGTATTCGATCAATACTTCGATCACAAAATCCACGTCGAGCCGTTCGCCTGCAGCGATCCTGATGCGCGTCTCGGCCAGCACGTTCGGGTTGACCACCTTTTCAAAAAGCGCCTCCGGGTAGGTCACGATCAGCGAGGCGGGAGTATCGGCCTTGCGGCCATCCGTGCGTACGACTGGCAGGCTGCCGCCTGTGCCCACCGCCTTGCTCACCACCTCGCTTCTTTGCAAGACCTGCGTGGGGTTGATCTCGTCGAAAAAAGCCGGCCGTTTGAAAGAGTCGGGGAAAAAAAATACCGTTTGCCCGCTCAGCAGGCTTTCGAGGTCGTTGTGTAAATAGGCGGCCTCCTCCTTGCTTTCTGCGATAAAAACCTGGCAGAAACCGTTTTTTTTCTGTGCCACAGCCGCCGCTACAAAGGCGCGCTGGGCGCCGCTCAGACCACTCAGCTGGATACGTTTCGGGGTATTGACTGCACTGTCGAGCGCGCGGGAAATAATGTCGGCCTGAGCCGTATCGCGGTATCGCTGGAGGAGATGGGAGATATTAGACACGGGGCAAAGTTAGGCGAGGGTAAAGGATATTTGCGCCGGCCCGGCAGCGATAAGAAATTTTCCCGGCCTTAAAATGGCGGCAATTCATGCGGCGTTTTGTCACCTTTACCACGCAACCATCCAATTGATTAATTATGACATTAAAAACAACCCTTTCGCTTCTTGGTTTGCTGCTGAGCCTCCAGACCTTGTCCGGCCAGTCGCTTTTTTACTTCAATGCAGGCGACACCACCTTTGTTTTCGGCGACAAAATCAATGTCCGAAACCAGCCTGGCACCGACGCCCCCGTAGCTTTTCAACTGGCGGCCGGCGATATGGTCATTTTGCTCGAGGAACGGGAAGAACGCAGCACCCTGAACAAACTGGACCAGCCCTGGTACAAAATAAAAACCCCGAGCGGCCAGACCGGCTTCATCTGGGGCGGGCTGCTCTCGCTGTGGGGCGCGCAACAGGACGGCGAAGTCAAATTCGTAGCCGGCGTTGTGCAAAGCGACGGCGCCCAACCCGAACAGGACGGTGTGCCAACCCTCAGCGTCGAGGTGCGGGCCGTGCGCAACGGGGCGGTCATCAGCAAGGTGTCCACGAAAATCCAGAACCAGGGCACAGTACGCAATCGATCCATCGAATTCGGCGCCCGAGGCCTCAAGGGTTTCCGCGACCTGCTGTGTTTCGACATCGGCGTGGATGCCTGCGGTTATCCCAACGACGAATGGTACATCCTTTGGGACGGTATAAAACTGGTGCCCCTGCCGATCATCACCTCCATTGCCGACGGAGGGGTATTTTACCACTCGGAAGATTATTTGTTTCCGGAAGGCTCGCCCTGGGATGAGAACGGACGCAGCGGGCATTATGGCGATCCAAGCCTGATTTTCCTCAGCATTTCACACGGCGAAACCGAAGAACTGGACGAAAACAAGGGCTGGAACGAAAACAGCTGGGTGCGGGTACGCCCGATGGTATGGGATGGCAAACAGTTTGTCAAACCCAAAAACATGGGCGAACCCAAGGATTAGCGCGCTGGGAAATCGCCGGCAAAATGTTCCGTCAAAAGTTGTAATCTTGCTCCAATCCGATCGCCCGATTGCAACGCCTATGTCTTTCAAGTCCTTTTTTACTGCCGCGATTTCCCTCTTCCTGTTTTCCACAAGTATCGCCCAGGTGCGGCTCTCGGAAGTGGCGCCGACCAACACTGGCATCGTCGCCGACGAGGACGGAGACCTTCCCGACTGGATTGAATTGTTCAATACCGGCGCCGCTGCCGTAAACCTCGCGGGGTATAGCATCAGCGATGCGGACAAGCCCGGTCAATGGCTTTTCCCCGCTGTCGATTTGCCCGCCGGGCAGCGGCTACTGGTCTTTTGCTCGGGTAAAAACCGCGGCGCCGGGCAAACTACTCCTGCAATAAATCACTGGGAAACCGCCATTTATGAAGGCGACGTATGGCGCTACACCAGCGCTCAGCCGCCGGCAGACTGGGCATCGGCCGGGTTCGACGACGGCGGCTGGGCATCGGCGCCCGGCGGTATCGGTTATGGCGACGGCGACGATGCCACCCAGCTTCCAGCCGGCACGATCTCCTTTTTTATGCGCCGCAATTTTCAGGCCTCCGACACCAGTCAGCTGAGCGGCGCCCTGTTGCATATCGACTACGACGACGCTTTTGCCGCCTACCTCAACGGCGTAGAAATCGCGCGCAGCAGCAACCTGCCCGCCGGCGCAGCCTGGGATGCCCTGGCGACGACTGACCACGAGGCAGAGATGTACTCCGGCGGCGCTCCACAGGCTTTTTCATTGGATAAAAACCTGTTGGCGAGCATTTTACAGCCCGGAAACAATGTGCTTTCCGTAGAAATTCACAATATCGACCCCGGCTCCAGCGACCTGAGCAGCCGGGTGTGGCTGAGCTTCGGAGTGGCTTCTGCCCAGTCGTTTTACGGCCCCGTTCCCGCCTGGTTCGACGGCGGAAATTCAGGCGGCGTCTCTGCCTTGCACACCAGTTTCAAACTTGCTTTCGGCGAACGCCTCTCGCTGTACACCCCTGCGGAAAGCCTGTCGGATTCCGTCAGCATCGCGGTGCTGCAGCCCGGGAGCAGCCTGATGCGGGCCGGCGACGACGGCGCCTGGTGCGTCACCGACGCCCCGACGCCCAATGCAGCCAATACTTCTTCCTGTTTTTCAGGGTATGCCGAAACGCCGGTTTTTACGCCAGGCGAAGGCTTCTACAACAGTACGCAGACGATCACCCTGGCTGCCGGCCCCGCCGGCACGGTCCGATATACCACCGATGGCAGTTTTCCCGACGAGAACTCACCTGTGTTCCCGCCTGCGCTGACCCTTGAACAGACCACCCTGCTGCGGGCCAGGCGTTTCAGCAACGGGCTGCTTCCTTCCCGCACCGTTACGCTGAGTTTTTTCATCAACGAGAATGTTACGCTTCCCGTGGTGTCCATCGCCATCGCTCCCGACGATTTTGGAGCGGTGTACACCGATTATCAGGCAAAAGGGCGGGTAAACGTGGCATTTTTTGATCAAAACCACGTGCAGCGGTTCAACACCGAGTCGGCCGGTTATGTCGTGGGCAACTGGTCGGTGGCCTTCCCCCAGAAATCCCTGCAGTTCGACATGGATGAAGAATGGGGCAGTCTCGGAGAGATCGATTACGCGCTCTTTGACCCGGTCAAACCCATCCCCCATTTTCACGCTTTCCGTATCAGGAACGAAGACGACGACGCCTGGGGCGCCCGAATGCGCGACCGCATCGTAAACGACATTGCCCGCCCCACACATGCCGGACAGGCGGCCTTCCGCAACGTGGTGGCTTTTATCAATGGCCAGTACTGGGGCCTGTATTCCGCCCGCGAACGCCTCGACAACTATTTTGTCAGAGACAATTACGGCGCCAATCCCGACTCCGTAAACATGGTGAAAACACACTGGGGACAAGGCGATTACCTTGCAGAATACGGCACGCTGGACGATTTTTTCGACCTCTCCGATTTTATCGCCAACCAGGACATGAGCGACCCGGCCAACTTCGATCAGGTGCGGCAACGGCTCGATCTGGACAACTTTACCGACTATTTTGCCACCGAAATCTTTGTCGCCAGCACCGACTGGCTGCAGGATTATTTCAACAACGTGCGCCTGTTCAGGGCGCCCGATCTGCGCTGGCATTTTCTGCTCTGGGACGTATCGTACTCCTCCGGCAGCGCTTCTGGTTGCGTGCAGTGCGACGTTTTGGGGAGCACTATTGCCAATCCTTTCGGCAGCCGCTACGGCGTCATGTTCAATCGCCTGCTTGAAAACCCGGAGTACCGGCGGCACTTTATCAATCGTTTCGCCGACCTGATGAATTATTACTGGCTTCCGGCGCAGGTGCATGCCCTGATCGACCAGAATGCGGCAGAAATGGCCCCCGAAATTGATCGCCACGACCAGCTCTGGCATACCGGCGACCTGCCCTACTGGACGCAGCAGGTGCAGTATTTAAAAGATTTTTACGCCGAAAGAGCCGGATTTCAACGCGAGCACCTGCGCAACCACTTCAACCTGGGTCAGGAGGTGAGCATCACCCTGAAGGTGAATCCGCCCGGCGCCGGACATATTAAAATCTCGACGATCATCCCGCCCGACCTGCCCTGGACGGGCATATATTTTCAGGGCAATCCCGTAACGCTGCGGGCAGTTCCGGAGCCGGGCTATACGTTTTCAGGCTGGCTGGCCAACCCGTTTGTGCCCAATGTGTCGGCACAGGAATTCACCACCGATGTACTTGCAAACACCGCCTTTGTCGCGGTCTTCACCGGCGCACCGAAGCCTAATACGCTGAAAATAAGCGAAATAAATTACCACTCCGACCCCACGCGCGATGCCGGCGACTGGTTTGAACTGTACAATCAGGGCGACACGCCCCTCGATATTTCCGACTATCAGATCGGCGATGAAGAATGGTATCACCGTTATGTCGTGCCCACGGGTACCGTGCTGGCGCCCGAAGGCCGCCTGGTGTTGTATGAAAACCAGGGTTTGTTTGAACTGGAACACCCGGTCGTGACGCAAAAAAACGGGCCGCTCGGTTTTTCGCTCGACAATCGGGGCGATGCCGTGCGGGTGCAGGATGCCTTCGGAGCAGCGGTTGAAAATGCCGTGTATGACAACGACAAGCCCTGGCCCTGCACGCCTGACGGGCTGGGGCGTACGCTCGAACGGCGCGAAGACAACCCGTCGCCCGGGCAGCCGGACGCATGGTTCGACGGCTGCATGGGCGGGTCGCCGGCAGCGCCCTATACCGTTTGCACCGACCAACCGCAGGTGACGGAAATCAATTACAAGTCAGCAGCGGCATTCGACGCGGGCGACTGGTTCGAACTCTACAACGGCTCGGGCCAAAACCTCGACCTGACGGGCTGGCAGCTCCGCGACGAGGAAAACGATCATGTATTTGTCGTACCCGCCGGCCTCGTGCTGTCCCCCGGCGCATACCATGTTTTTTATCAGGATGAAGGGCTTTTTCATGCCTTGTTTCCGCAGGTGATGAATGCAGACGGGCCGCTGGGGTTTGGCCTGAATGGCAATGGCGATCATATCCGAATTTATGATGCCGAAGGGCGCCTGCAATTCAGCCTGTGTTATGACGATGCGACGCCCTGGCCCGACGGCGCCGACGGCGGAGGCTACACCCTCGAACTGGCCGATTTTTCGGTCAATCCCAACGCGGCAGAGAACTGGTTTACAGGATGTTATGGCGGATCGCCTGGGCAGGCATACAACCCAGATTGCGCGGGCCTTGGCGTCGAACAGGCCGTGCCGTTTTTTTCAACGCGTATTTTTCCCAACCCGGCCCGCAACGGGGTATGGGTGGAAACAACTGGCGGGCACGGGCCGGCGACCATGATTTTTTACGACGCTTTGGGCCAAATTGTGGCGGTACATCAAAGCACGGAAAGCAAGGTGTTTTTTGACACAAAAGACTGGATAACAGGTTTTTATATTTTATCTGTTGAACAGGATGGAAAATTTACCCAACATTTCCTGAGCGTGGTAAAATGAATGACATCCAGTCGCGTTTCAAGCCCTGAATTTCAATTACCATAAAACCCAATATCCATGCACTCCTTAAAACTAATGCCGCTGCTCGGCCTGTTTTGCTGTTGGCAGAACCTTGATGCACAGGTCCAGACTTATTTGTCAATTGGAGACACCACCTGCGTTTTTGGCGACAAGGTCAACATTCGCACCCAACCCGGCCCTGAGGCCCCGGTCGCTTTCCAGCTGACGGCCGGAGAACCCTTGATTATTGTAGAAAAACGGGAAGAACACTACCGCATTTCCGAAGTGGACATGCACTGGTACCATATCAAGGCCTTCGACGGGCGTCAGGGTTTTGTCTGGGGCGGTATGCTCTCGCTTTGGGGCTTAAAACAGGACGGGGATGTTTGCTTCGCTGCCGGGGCGATCGGTCCGTCAGTGTATGAAGTCAGAGCCATCCGAAAGGGCGTCATTGTGGACCGGACATCAAACACCGTCTATGCCGGGGAAGGCGATGTGCATCAAGGCACTATCGAGCCTGGCGCGCGGGGCCTGGCCGGTTATCGGGATTTGCTCATTTTCGGCGCGGGGCTTGAAGCCTGCGGGTATTCCAATTATGCATGGTATATCCTGTGGAACGGCCAAAACCTTGTTCCTCTTCCGCTATGCAAGTATTCCGCCGACGGTGGCAACTACTACGAGGAAAGTTACCTTTTCCCGGACGACACCCAGCAATACGACGACCCTTCCCGCCTGTATTTTCAGGTGGACAGGGGTGAGGAGGTAACCCTGGACAACGACAGCGGCTGGACGACCGAAACGCAAACCAAGGCCCGGCTGATGCAGTGGGACGGCAAAAAGTACATGAAACCCAAGGATTTCTGACGCAAAAACACGGATATGCAGGCAGTAAGACTGCCGGCGTACGCCCTCCCCGCTTACCTTTGCCCGCATGGTTGTTATCTGCTACGGCACCCGGCCCGAGATCATCAAACTGGCGCCGGTCATCAGCGCCTTGCGGGCAAAGGGAGTGCCTTTCCAAACCGTCTTTACCGGTCAGCACCCCGATCTTTATCGCGACGTCAGCGCGCTGATTCCTGCTCCCGATTTTCAGCCTTCATTCGATGGCTCCGCGGCTTCGCTCAGCGACGCTTTGGCGCGCACCTTGCGCTGGCTCGATGAGGTATTTGCACAGGCGCAGCCGCGGCTGGTGGTGGCGCAGGGTGATACCACGGCCGTTCTGGCCGCTGCGATGGCCGCTTTTTACCGGCAAATACCCTTCGGGCACGTGGAAGCGGGCCTTCGAACCTACGACCTCACACAGCCCTTTCCGGAGGAAGCCATCCGGCAGCAGGTAAGCAGGATCACAACCCTGCACTGGGCGCCGACCCAGCGGGCAGCCGACAACCTGCGCGCGGAGGGTATTCGGGCCGGCATTGAAATCACTGGAAACACCATCGTCGATATTTGCCAAAGCTTTGGTTTTCAGACAGTTTATGGAAATGAGGTGCTCGTGACGCTGCACCGCCGCGAAAACCACGGCGACACCCTCGACCGGCTCGCAGCGCAACTGGAGCAGCTCGCCGAATGCCATCCAGAACTCGACTTTGTTTTTCCGATGCATCCCAATCCGGCCGTGCAGCGCCTGAAAACGCATTTTCGGAAAGTCAAGGTTTGCGCACCGCTACCCTACCCCGAGCTACTGGCCCTGCTGAGTCGCGCGCGGCTGGTCGTCAGTGATTCGGGCGGAATACAGGAGGAATGCGGTGCTTTTGGCAAAAAAATACTGGTTTGCCGCGGCTTCACCGAACGCCCGGAAGGTGTCGAGGCCGGCTTTGCCCGCCTGGCAGGCGACGATCTGCTCGGCCATTTCGACTGGGCCAACGATGCCCCGGAATGGTCGGGGAGCAATCCCTACGGCGATGGCAAAGCCAGCCTGCGGATTGCCGATTCCATTGCCCGCTTTTTGACCTCCGGGCATTTCCCTTCAAATCAGGCATGAAAAATGCGCGGCCTGCCGGACATTTGCCTTTTCTCATAATTGACGCTCATGGATGGAATAGACGCCGCAGTGCGTACTGATACCTGGCTGGTGCTTCCGGCCTTCAACGAAGCGGAGAATATCGGCAAATTGTTGTCGAGGACAGCTCTGGCCTTCCGCGACGCCGGCTTGCCGCCGCCCATCGTCGTCGTTGTTGACGACGGCAGCAGCGACGACACCGCGGCGACGGTGCAGTCGTTCAACGAATTGCCCGACGTACGGCTTTTTTCTCACAGGGTTAATCAGGGCCTCGGTCCTACGCTGCGCGACGGATTGCGCGAAGCCGCGGCCGCCGCGCGCGCCGGCGATGTAATTGTGACGATGGACGCCGACGACACCCACCACCCGGGCCTCATTCCGCCCATGTTGCAGAAGATACGGGAAGGTTTCGATGTGGTGATCGCTTCCAGGTATCGCTCCGACAGCCGGATTGTGGGACTGAGCACGTCACGGCGCCTTTTGAGTATTGTCGCTGCCTGGATTTTTCGCATTTTGCACCCGATAAAGGGCGTACGCGACTACACCTGCGGCTTTCGGGCCTACCGGGCTGAATTGATCGAGACGGCATTTGCCAGTTACGGTGAAAAATTTGTCGACAAACAAGGCTTTCAGTGCATGGTGGACGTGCTGCTCAAACTGCGACGCCTTTCGCCGCGACCACTCATGGTGGAGGTGCCCTTTGTGCTGCGCTACGACCGCAAGGGCGGCGCCAGCAAAATGAAAATTTTAAAAACCATTGTTCAAACCCTCCGGGTAGCTATTTATGGCCAATAAAAAACAACAGGGGCGCGTACCTGCCCCCCGCCCCAAACGCACTCAGGACAACGCCCCGCAGGAAAAAACGGTTCGGGAAACCGCGGCTCCGATGCCCCCGCCCGACTGGCATGCCGTTGCTGACCGCTATGCAAAGCCTGTTTTGATCGGCCTGTTCGTGCTGGCTTTCCTGCTTCGCATCATCAATCTGGACGCCCTGACGCTTTGGGTGGACGAGTTTGTACACGTCCAGCGGGCGCAGGACTATCTCGCAGGGAAAGGGCCGCTTTTCACCGACGACAACAACGGTATTCTGCTGACTTTCTTCATCCTGCCCTTGTTCAAGTTTTTTGGTTCGGAAGCCTTTTGGGCGCGCCTGCCGAGTGTTTTTTTCGGCGCAGGCATGTTGTACCTGATGTATCGCCTCGGCACGCGTTTGTTCAATCGCTACGTGGGTTTGCTGGCCACCTTTGCCGGGGTGTTTTCCATTTACCTGAATTTCTGGTCGAGAATGGCCCGCAACTACGCCATTTTCGGCTTTTTCTTTTTGTTACTGGGGCTTGTTTTTCTGGAAGCATTCGACAACCGACGCGACCGTGAAGGCAATTTCTGGGCGAAAAACGGGCTTTCTCCCAAACACCTCCTGTTGTTGCTGCCAGTGTTGCTGGCTTCGTTGTTGTCGCACCAGCTCACTTTTTTGTTTGTCTTTACGGTGGCAGTTTATGCGATCATCGTTGCGGCGGGGAAATTTGTCAGCAAGGAAGATGACCGAAACAACAACCCGTATTTGTGGCTCAGTTGCCTGGGTTTGCCCGTTTTGCTGCTCATTTTCGTGCCCGCGCTCAATGGCGTGATCAAGGGGCTGCTGGGCGCACTGCTGCCGGCACGGATTGTCGAATGGGTAATCCCGCAATGGTCGCGGCTGGCCGCGTTGTGGCAAACGGAGCCCTGGCGATCATACGACATGTACAACGGAGTGTTGCGTTATGACCCCACCATACTGTATTTTCCGGCGCTGGCCGGGCTGGCAGCCGCGTTCTGGATCAAGCCGCGGGCGGGCGCCTGGCTTTTTGCCAGTGTAGTCGTACCGTTTGTGCTGATGAGTTTCGTGTTTCGCGAGCCTTCCGACCCGCGCTACATGATCGGCGTGTTTCCCTATTTCCTGCTGGCCATGGCCGCCTTCTTTTACGCCGTATGGCAATACCTGGCCAAAAGCAGTTTTGCCGCGAACGGCCGTATGCAGTGGATGTTGCTGTTGTTGCCTTTCGTGTACGTGCTGGCCAGCGTACGCTGGAAAGAGTTGAAAACACTCGTGCTGGCGGAAAAACTCAACGAGCACGTGGTTGATATGAACATCACCACCTGGGCGTTTATCAACTGGAAAGAGCCGAGCGAGTTCATCCGGCAGCAAGGCCAACCGGGCGATATCGTCATGGCAACGGTGCCTACCGCCGCCGCCTACTACCTGAAAAATGAAGATGTGTTGTGGTTTCGGCAGAGCTACTACGATACGAAGCAGAAAAAATATGTGTTCAACGAGCCGGACTCGACAGCCCGCAACAGTGCCGCGTCTTTTTATAACTTCGTAAAAACCGTGGAAAGCAACCCCAGGGGCTGGCTGCTCGCCGATTATTACTTCGACAATATCTTCACCGACGACCGCGCCCGCATGTACGTGTACCAGAATCTGTATTTCTACCCCGAAGCCTCTCGCGACGGCGGTGTGATGCTGTTCGGCTGGGACCACTCGAAACCCAAACCGCAGCAGCAAAACCTGGTGGTGGAACTGGGCAAAACAATGAGTAAAATCGTTTCCAGAGACTTCTACATGAGCCCCCCGGAAGCCTTGATGCAATTGCCCGAGCTGAAACTGACCTTGCGCGCACAACACGTCAACAACAACCGCGAAGCCTTCGTTTTATTCAACGATCAAAACGCGGTTTATCTGCCGCCCAACAAAGGCAAGGACATCGAGACCATGAAGCTCACCGTCCGGACCGAATGGCTGGTCAGGGGGCAAAACAAAATTCAGATTTGCTACGACGACCAGGTAAAAAACGACAAAGACCCCGGATTTGCCATCTATTTCCTGGGGCTCGACAGCCAGTGATGAAACGATTTTGTTCAGGGTCAAAAATGAATCGCCCTGATTGTTGAAGCAGCCTCAAGCAATAATGATTAGGGCAAACAGCGCGCGGGTTAAACAACCAAATTCAGGGTGGCTCCTGCCCAGGGCATGTTGAGATTTCAATCACTGTGCATTGAAATCTCAACAGCCTCTACACAGCCACCGTCAAAACTCCACCCGATAACTCAAAATCGGAATCAACGGCGCCTGGTAGAAATACCGCACTTCTTTCCGTTCCGTGTCGTAGTACTGATCGAAGATATTCTGACGATTGGTCGCGTTCTGAATATCGAGCGCCAGTGTGGTCGTCATGTGCGGGTAGTTGCGTTTCAGGCTGAATCCGGCATCGAGGCGGAAATAAGCGGGCAGCCGTGTGGCAAAAGCCTGCGAATCGTCGTACACCGCCTTGCCTTGTTCAATGGAAGCGCTCAGGTTGATGGGGGTCGTGCGATGCCCGCCCATTTGTACCAGCTTGATATTCAGGCCCAACACCCGGTTTTTTCCCCTGCGTGTCAAAGCCCATTCCTTGCCGCCGGTAAAGGTATTGGCCATGCCCCCGTCAAAGCGGGTCGGGCGCCACAAACCCGCATGGTCGCGGTATTCGGATTTGTACACCGAGGAGGAGAGGAGGAAGTACAAACCCTTGTCGAGGAATTTTTCGACCGTGATTTCGAGGCCGTAATTGCGGCCTTTTCCCGTGTTGTCGAGCGTTTCGTACACAAAGCCGTCCACATTGTTGAGCATGGAAAATGTATTGCCGGCCTCGATACTCACCGGCGCTTCGATGATCGACTGGTAGTAGGTTTCGGCCTTGAAACGCATGTTGCCGGGCAGGCGCTGGTCAAAACTCAACACCCAGTGGTGCGATTTGGTGAGCCCCAGATCGGGGTTGAGCAAGGCGCCCTGGTCATTTTTTACAAAATACACACCCAATGGCTGCATTTGTGAGTGCAAGCCGTAACCGAGCGTGATCGACTGCTTCGGCGAAAAGGCGTATTTCAGCGCTGCGCGGGGTTCGAGCGAATAGCGGTGATTGAGCAAAAAAGAAAAACTGTGCAAACCAGCATTGAGCGTGATTTGCTCCGTCGGGCGGTACTGCCATTGTGCAAATGCGTTTACGGTGGTTGTAGTGCCTTTGTTGTTCAGTTCCTGGCGCAGCGATTCGTGGTCGTCGTCCCAGGCGTATTGCGAAAAATCAAAACCCAGAACATTGACATACAGGCCCGTACGCAGCAAATGGCGGGCATTGAACTTGTGATTCAATACCGTGGAGACGGTCCATTTGGTTTGGGTGTAATCCTGATCCAGGATTCTTCTTGCAGAGTAATCGCGCTGAAACTCGTCCACCTGCAAGCCGTTTTCGGTGCCGGAAAAAGAGACGATGGATTTCAGGTAGGTATTGCTGCCCAGAATTTTGCTGTGTGTAAGCCCCAGCACGCCGGTATTGGCGATGTAGGTGTCGGGGTATTTTTTTCCCAGGTCTTCGAACCAGACCAGGCTGTCGGCCTGTCCGGCGATCACCTGTTTGCTGAGCCCGCCCATGCCGAACAGGGTGAACGTGCCGGCACGCCCCGCGGGCAGCCAGACGTTGAACGAAAGGTCCTGAAAGTCCGTTTGCCCGTCGCCGATATTCACCCCCATTTTACCCAGCAGCGACAGGGTGGAATAGCGGTAATTGACCAGGAAAGAGCCTCTTTGGGCGCCGGCGCGCAGTGGGCCTTCGGCGGCGGCATCTAGTCCCAGTACGCCCGCCTGCAGGGTTCCTTCAAATTTTTCATCATTGCCTTTGCGCAGTTTGAGGTCGAAAACACCCGACAGGGCATTGCCGTATTCGGCGGCAAAAGCGCCGGTCGAGAAGTCTGAATTACTCAGCAATTGGGCGCTCAGTATCGAAATACCACCGCCCGAATTGCCGACCGAGGAAAAATGGTTGGGGTTGGGAATATCGACGCCTTCCATGCGCCACAACAAACCGTTCGGGGCATTGCCGCGAATCACGATGATATTGTTGCCGTCGGAAGCCGTTACCACGCCGGCAAAAGAGGCCGCCATGCGGGCCGGGTCGTTGACTGCCGCCGCAAAGCGCTGTGTTTCCTCCACCGAAAACGTGCGCGCGCTGACCGCCGAGAACTCGTTCAGCGGCTTGTCTTTGTCGATTTTTGCCCGAATCACGACCTCGCGGGTTTCGAGCACAGATTCTTCCAGTTCGATGGTCAGGTCGAGTTCCTTGCCCGAGTTGACGACAAGGTTGGACAAAACGGCTTCCTTGTAACCCAGATAGGTCACCCGGATCGTCTGGCGTCCGACGGGTACTTCGTTGAGCCGAAAGCGCCCGTCGGCATCCGTCTGGGCGCCTTTTTTAACGGTGCTGCCTTCCGGATCGAGCACCACCACGGTGGCGCCGACAAGGGGCGCCTTGATATTTTTGTCGATAACAATCCCCTTGATTGTCTGGGTAAGGGTCGTCTGGCTGCTGACAGGGCATGCGAGGAACAGGCCGGCCACGATGACCGACAGGGCAAACTTGAATTGCATGTTGAGGAGAAAAATTGGGTGGAAAAAAGGCGGGAGCGGTTCTACTCAGGAGTTCAGGCAGCGTGCGCCGACGGCGTGGTCGGCGGCGCACGCTGCATGATATGGTTTGGATGGGTAAAATCAGATCTTGCGCAGGCTGCCCGAGCCCGAAATATCGGAGTTGACACTGGGGTTGCCCTGGTACTCCACGTCGCCGCTGCCGGAGATGGAGACGTCGAGGGTCTGGCTGGCCTCGAGGCGCACATTGCCGCTGCCCGATACGCTGACGGTGGCGGTTTTCACCGGGCAATCCAGGGCATCCACGTCGCCGCTGCCCGACACCTGGCAATTCAGGTCGTTGGCTGCCCCGCGCAAATAGAGGTTACCGCTGCCGCTGACGCGGGTTTTCACCTGCTGAAAATCCAGGTCGAAGATGCGGATGTCGCCGCTGCCCGAAATGGCGGTCAGCAATTGTGTGCCCGCGATGGGGTCGGAAACCTTGACGTTGGCGCTGCCATCGACTTCAAAACTTTTCCAGGCCGGGGCCGACACGCTGATGTGAAAGTCGTCCACATCCCATACATCGCGGTTGAAGAAGATTTTGAGGGTGCCATCGGGATCGACCAGTGTTTCCAGATAGGGCAGGACGTTTTCTTCGCAGGTAATTTCGAGGCGGAACACCGAATCGACATGGACTTCCACGTCGGCGTTGGTGCCGATTTCGAGGGCGTTAAAGCCGCTAACCTGGCGTTGTTCGGTCACCCGATCGCCTTCGCCGCGAATGCCGCAGGCGGTGAACAATACGCTCATGGCAAACAGAGCAGGCAGAATTTGCTTCACATTGATTTTCATAGCTTAAAAAATTTGTTGTGTTAGAGGTTTGGGTTGACCGGGCAGTGCGCCAGGTCCGTTGTGTTTACACCCTGTGACACCGATGCCCCGCTTTTACCCTGATTCCTCCTCAAAATATTTTTCCTCTCTACCCGACACCATTCGTCCGAACAGGGTTACATCGTTGAAAGTCAATATTGTAGGCTGCGAACTTTATCCTCTGAATTTCCCGGTCTGCCAGTCGCCTGAAAAAAATCGGCCGGGCGACATCAGGGTAGCCCTTACCTTCGGTGTCTTAATTACAGAACCCGATCGTGCAGGCCTACGACCAATCCACTCTGCCGGCAGCCATCCGGCAAGGCAACGAAGCAGCATTCGATGCGCTTTTCCGCGCGCTGTATGCGCCGCTTTGCCGCTACGCCACAGGATTGTGCGACGGCGACCCCGATCAGGCGGAAGATCTTGTGCAACAGGCTTTTGTAAAATTATGGGAACAGCGCGCCCAACTCGACGTGCGTCATTCCATACGCGCTTATTTGTATAAAATGGTGCATCACCAGGCGCTCAACCGACTGCGGCATCAGCGCACCCGTTTGCGGCATCAGGAAGAGCACCTGCGCCAGCCCGAAGCAACAAGCGGCCTGCCCGAGCCGGAACTGCAGGAACACATCGACCGGGCCTTGCAAACCCTGCCGCCCCAATGCCGCCAGATATTCGAACTCAGTCGCTTTGAAGATTTAAAATACCGTGAAATCGCCGATATGCTCCAGTTGTCCGTCAAAACCGTAGAGACCCAAATGGGTAAGGCGCTTCGCCTGATGCGGGTCCACCTGGCTGATTACCTGGGTATTCTACTGTTGATTTACCACGCCATCAAAAGATAACATGCCAGCATTCTCTACCGACATCGATGAATTGCTCGCCAAAGTGATCGCCGGCGAAGCGGAGCAGGCCGAACGCTCGCAGCTGGATGCCTGGCTGGCAGAATCGGACGAGCACCGCCGGTATTTTGAAGGTTTGCAAAAAATATGGGGGCAGGCGCGCGCCGCCGACGCCGGGGCGCCAGCCTTTGATACGGAAAAAGCGCTGCAAAGGGTCAAGGCCCTGCGCAACAGCGGCAGCGCCCGTCCGGCGCGCCGGCTTTACCTCTGGCCTGCTGCAGCGGCAGCGGCGCTGGTATTCCTCGGAGCCGCCTACTGGTTGTTTTTGCGGCCGGCCCCGACGCCCGCTCGCGAAATTGCCGCCGCCGATGCCATCCTGACCGACACCCTGCCCGACCGCTCGGTAGTCGTGCTCGACAAGGCATCGAAGCTGCGGGTGGCCGAAGGTTACGACCGTAAGGAGCGCCGCATGCAACTCAGCGGCGCGGCGCATTTTGCCGTGCAACCCGACGCAGAAAAGCCCTTTATCATCGAAGTCGCAGCGCTGGAAGTCCGCGTGGTCGGTACCGAATTCACCGTCGATGCCCATCGCGAACCCGGCGCTACGCTCGTCACGGTGAACAGCGGAATTGTGCAACTGACAGCCGGGCCCAGGCAAATTTTGGTGCACGCCGGCGAACAGGCCCTGTACCGCCAGTCCGACGGCGACCTGCAGTTGCTCGCCAAACCCGACCCCAATGCAACAGCCTGGCACAGCCGGATCTTCAAATTCGATGCAACACCGCTGTCTGAGGTGGTCAAAGCGCTCGAACAAGCCTACGGCATCCGTATCCTGCTGAAAAACAACGCCCTGTCGGATTGCAAACTGACTACCGATTACGTGAACGAATCGCCCGAACGTATTCTCGAACTGATCGCCGAAACCTTCTCGCTTCAGTTGAGCAAAGAGGGCGGGCAATACGTCCTCGACGGGCTCGCCTGCGTCGAATAAGCAACAACCGGCTTGCATCGGAGCCTGAATTTTACAAGCGTTATTTTTGTCGAACCATGCCATCCGTTTCTCTACGCCCGCTGTTCAGGATTTGCTGGTGCCTGGCGCTTTCAGCCTGGCTCTTTCCGGGCGTCGTGGCTGCATCGGAACTGCTGGAACGGCGCATCAGCGTCGATTTTCGCCATACGCCGCTGAAAAATGCCATGGAAGAAGTGGCGCGGCTGGGCCAGTTCCAGTGGTCGTACAACGCCGCCATCCTGCCTGCCGGCGAGAAAGTCACCCTCAGGGCCGACAACTGGACGGTCAGGGAAATCCTTTTCGCCATGCTGGGCGAAGACTATGAATTCAAACCCAGCGGCAACTACCTCATTCTCAAAAAACGCCGCCGCCCTTCGGATGAGTTGAGCGGTTACATTTCCGACCCGCGCACCGGCCAGCGACTGGCCAACGCCTCCGTGTACGACCGGCGCACACTCCGCTCGACTACCACCGACGACAATGGCTACTACCGACTCAAAAAGACCGGCAGGGAAGCCGAACTGGTCGTCGCCAAACTGGGCTACCGCGACACCGTTCTGCAAATCACTTCCACTTCTCCCCGTTTCCAAAAAATCGAACTCGATACCTTCCCGACCCAAACCGCCACACAGGACAAACCTTTCTGGGAAACGGCCTACACCGATGTGGAGCGTTTTTTTGCCAAAACTGCCGACCGCTGGACCGAGCTCAATGTCCGGGATTCGCTCACCCGTCAGTATCAGGTTTCGTTCCTGCCGTTTGTCGGCACCAATCACCGGCTCAGCAGCCGGGTGCGCAACGATTACTCGCTCAACATCCTGGCGGGCCAGTCGATGGCGGTCAACCGGCTCGAAATCGGGGGGCTGGCCAATTTCACCCGCGAATCGGTGAACGGCGTACAGATCGGCGGCCTGTTCAACTGGCTTCGCGGCGACAACCGCGGCGTCCAGGTCGGCGGCCTGTTCAATATTGCGCGCGACACCTCCTCCGGGGTTCAGGTCGGCGGTTTGTACAATGCCGCCCGACACAGCAGCGGCGTTTCGGGGCAGGTTGCCGGCCTGAACAACTTTGCCGGCCAAGGCACCTGCACGTTTCAGGTGGCGGGCATCTACAATCAGGCCGATACCGTGGCGGGCGTGCAGGTGGCAGGCATTGCCAACCGGGCCAAAAAAGTGCGCGGTGTGCAGATCGGGCTGTTCAATTCGGCAGATTCGCTGAACGGGCTCCAGGTCGGGCTGCTCAACCGCTCGGGGCGCCGCTGGCTGCCCTTGTTGAACTGGTAATCGGGCGGGGAGTTGTTTCAATTCTGACGAACAAGCCCCCTTTTTAAAGGGACTCTCCTACCTTTGCCCTCGTATTTTCAAAAGCCGCCAGCGCTGTGAACCTTTCCCTGCTTTTTGCCCGCCGTTACCTGTTTGCCAAACGCAGTACCAACGCGATCAACATCATCACCGGCATCTCGGTGGTGGGCGTTGCAATCGGCACGGCCGCGCTGATCCTTGTGCTTTCAGTGTTCAATGGTTTTGAAGACCTGTTGTCCAATCTTTTCGGCTACTTCAACCCCGAGGTCAAGGTGATTCCGGCTAAAGGAAAAACCTTTCAGCCCGACAGCCTGGCGCTGCTCGACATCCGACAGCTGCCCGAGGTGGCGGTGCTGAGCGAGACCCTGGAAGAAATTGCCGTGTTCGAGTACGACGGCTCGCAGGTTTCCGGCATCCTGAAAGGCGTCGATGAAACCTACCCGCGCGTCAACGACATCGACTCCACCCTGCGCGAAGGCGAATTCAGGTTGCAGGGCGGCGACCGCAATTTCGCGGTGCTGGGCGCCGGCATGCGCAACAAACTCAGCGTCAATATCAACAACCCGCTGGCTTCGCTGACCATTTACATGGCTACCGACGGCTCGTCGTCGGACGAACTGCTGCCGGGCAAACCGTTCAAAAGCCGCATTGCCTATCCGGCCGGCACTTTTGCCATTCAACAGGAGTTCGACAGTGAATACGTGCTGACCAACCTGGAATTTGTCCGCGAACTGCTCGGCGCCTCGCCTCACACGGTGTCGGCACTCGAAATCCGTTGCAAACCCGGCGCCAACGTGTCGGCCGTAAAAAAGGAACTGCGCCGTTTGCTGGGCGATTCGGTGGTGATCAAAGACCGTTACGAGCAAAACGAGGCATTTTTCAAGGTCATGCGCCTGGAAAAATGGATGGGCTACGCCATCACCTCGCTCATGCTCATACTCATGGCCTTCAACCTCGTAGGGGCGCTCTGGATGATCGTGCTGGACAAACAGAAGGACATTTCCGTGCTGAAAAGCATGGGCGCCGACGACCGTACCGTGCACCGTATTTTCCTGAGTGAAGGTTTGTTGCTCACATTGCTTGGATTGATCAGCGGTGTCGTGCTGGCCATCGTATTGTACGCGGTGCAGAAAACCTGGGGCATTGTCACCATTCCGCAGGGTTTTCTGGTCGAAAGTTACCCGATCGCCATGCGTGCCGCCGATTTCATACCAGTCACCCTGACGGTGGTCGGCATCGGGCTGTTGGCTTCGCTGGCGCCTGCCGCGCGCGCCGTCAGGGTGCCTTCGTTCCTTCGGGAAGAATAAGCGCCTGCACTGGTTCCTTTTTCGCTGTTTTATTGCAGCAAAGCAGGCGGCCTGGGCGTGCCTTCAAAGAAGAAACTGTAGCCTCGGAATACCGGGCCGAACACTTTTTCCTGGGTCAGGTAAAAGTCGTCGCCGAGGGCTGTAAAATAGCGCACCACATAGTTGTTGTCGGTATAATGGCTGCGTTTGACGGCCACCGGCCAGAATTTGGCCGTAGTTTCCGAGCCATCGGCGCGTTTGAGGTTGACAATGGCGAAAGGCACCAGCGCCTCGACAGAATCCCTGATCGGGTTTTCATTTTCGAATGCCTCGGCCACCATACGTTCGAATTGCAGCAGGTAAGCCTCGGGCACCCCTTTGCGCTGCGGGCTGTGGATCACCGGCGTGGTGCTGAAAAAAGGTTTTACTTCGTACTGTGCCTGCCCGACCTTTTCAAGGCGGAAAGACTCCTTTTTTTGTTGCGGATATTCCACCGAAACCGACTGAATCTGTTCCGGCTTTTCGACAAAAACCGCGCGGTCGCGCCACTCGTCTTCATCGGTAAAAAAGCGCACTCGCAGCTGCCCGACGAAGCCGGGAATATGGGTCACATAGGGCTGTTCCGACCCCTCCATTTGCATCACCGTACCGCCTTCATCGTTGGTCACGCCGCCGACGTAGTACTGTTTCAGCAGTTTGTTGCCGCGGTCGTACACTTCCACCTTGATCCCTTCCGCTGCTATGGTATTGACCATGACCGGCACAGCTGCCTTGGGCGGCACGTAGTACACATTCACCTGCGTGAGGGTTTGAAGCAGCAGTTGCATGGCAGTAGGGCGCGCGCGGTGCTTGCCATTCAGCAGCCAGTAGTCGTCTTTGCGCTCGAGGGTTACGGTATGGCCGCGACGATCGGCCAGAAAAACTTTACCGATGTCGTCGCCGCTTTTGACGGCAAATTCCATATCGGGGGAGACGCGACTGGTATCCCGGTTTTTTTTCACTTGAAGCGCGTAATAAGCGCCGCCGCCCAACAACAGAAAGAGGGCGACCATTAGCCAGGTGCGATTCATAAGAGTGTGTTGTAACTGTTTGGTGTTGAAAAATAGTGTTGCTCAAACACTACAAGGGCGCAGCTTGGCGGATGCAGCAGGGATTAGCTCAAAAAGCGCAGGCAAAAAAACGGGTTTGCGACAACCTGCCCAAATGCAAGAACGGCAAGCCGACAGGTAAAGACAAAAAAAAGTCTGCCCCGCATTGCGCGGAGCAGACACATCAAAACAAAACGAAAAACCAACTTTATCTTTAATACGCGAAAATCGCGCCATTAATTGTTGTTACGGGTTTTCATCCGCACCGGCAAATCGATCGGATTGCCGTTGCGTACGAGAGAAACATTTAAGGTTTCGCCCACCTTTGAACGTCCGACCATCTCGCGAAGTTCCGCGACGGAGGTCACGGTTCTGCCATTTATTTTGGTGATAATGTCTTTGGGTTCGATGCCCGCAGAAGCAGCCGAGCCATTCGGGTCGAGGTTCACCACGGCTACGCCCTGGGTGTAAGGCACATCGAGGCGTTCGGCCACATTGGTGTCCATGGAGGCAATATCCACACCGAGATAGGCGCGGCGGTATTCGCCGTATTTGATGAGGTCGTCGGCGATGCGGCGGGCCAGGTTGACCGGGATAGCGAATGCGTAGCCGGCGAAAGTGCCCGTCGGCGTGGCGATGGCAGAGTTGATGCCGACCAGTTCACCGTTGACGTTGACGAGGGCGCCCCCGGAGTTGCCGGGGTTAACGGCGGCATCGGTCTGGATAAACGACTCGATACCTGAAGTGCCCTGGATGATATTGATGTCGCGGCTTTTGGCGCTGACGATACCTGCCGTCACGGTGGAGGTCAGGTCGAAGGGATTGCCCACGGCCAGTACCCATTCGCCTACGCGCACATCGTCGGAATTGCCGAGGCGGATGGCGGGCAGGTCTTTGGCGTCGATTTTGATCACGGCCATGTCGGTATCGGCGTCGCGGCCGACGAGGCGGGCTTTGAACTCGCGGTTGTCGTGCAAGGTGACCAGAAATTCGTCGGCAAAATCGACCACGTGGTTGTTGGTCAGGATGTAGCCGTCGTCGGTATAAATGACGCCCGAGCCGGTACCCGAGCGGGGCTGGGCGAAGTTGTCGCCGAAAAAGAAACTCCAGGGGTTGGAACGCTGGCGCTGGATCGCCGATTGCTGGCTTTCGGTGGCCTTGATGTGCACCACGCCAGACATCGAGTTTTCGGCGGCTTTGGTAAAATCAAAAGGCGCAGGGGCGCCCTGATAACTTACCTGACGGGCCGCCGCCGTGATGGCAGCATTGTCAGTGTTGGCATTGGGGTTTTTGTCGAAAAATTTGGCAGCGCCGAAGGTAGCAGCACCCCCGAGAGCGCCGGCAAGCATCGTGGACCAGAATTTATTCGCCATAGCTCGATAAAAAGTGGTTGTAAGGTTTATGTAGTAACTTTGTTGTTACAGAAGGAGTGTGGGTAAAACGCCGGTTTCTACGGTTTGCTGCGCTTTTTTGTCATTTTAACGCCTCATTAACCTTCTTTTTTCCCAAACAGGTGTCAGGTTTTTTCACCAGCGAATACTTTTTGCCAAACGAAAAAAATTGCCCCTGTGTTTTCCACTTTCTTTATTGCCCGACCAACGACCTTTGCTGACCGACAAACGCCCGACATGATAACCTCGCCGGACGCTTACCTGCCGCTCGACACCCTGCTTCAGCCCGAATCGGACCTGGAAAAACTCCTGCTCACCCTGCCCGAATTCCAGCAGGGTCTGCGTTGGGGCGAGCCGCGCTTTGGTCACCCTGAAGGCCTGGTGGCCTACCACGTCCGCGAAGTGCTCGAGAACATCGACCTGATCCCCCGGCTCCCGGCCGAAGACCGCACCCGCCTGCGCCTGATCGCCCTCTCGCACGACACCTTCAAATACGCCGAAGACCGCAGCCGCCCCCGCGACTGGGCCCGGCACCACGGCGTACTGGCCCGCCGTTTTATGGAACATTACACCGACGATCCCTTCGTGCTCGACATTATCGAAACCCACGACGATGCCTACTATGCCTGGCTGGGCTCCCGGCCGGGCTGCACGGCCCCCGGCGCACGCAGCCTCGTCGGTCTGCTGCACCGCGTGGGCCATTGCCTCCAACTCTACTACCTGTTTTTCAAATGCGATACCCAGACGGGCGACAAGGTGCAGGCCTCGCTGAAATGGTTTGAAAAAAATGTGCTCGGGATTGAATATGTGAAGGTGCGGGAGGGGTGAGAGGGGGCAGCCATAGCAATTGTTCAGGCGCCATTCCGGCGTTCGGCTAATGCTATTTTGCCGGTCTCTTTACAAAGTGTCAGAAAACCCGTATTTTTGAGGCGCCTAAACGTTCCGGACGTATCGAATAGGATGCTTCGTGCATTATAATTCATGGGTATTTTGAAGTCAGCAAGCAGGATGGTTCCTACTTGCTGACTTTCGTTTTATACATGGTATGGAGCACCAAACGACTGACTTTTTGTTTTTTGGTACTGGTGATGGTTCGAACCTCTTTGAGGACAAACTTTTTGTCTTCCAGGATTTTAATAAATTGCAATAACGGAAGGTTTGTACGCTTAGTCACCCCAGAAAGAACAATTTCGTCCGGTTCGAGAAAAACATCCAAATACTTTACAAAATCTTCTTTGACAATAGCGATTTGCCCCCTCCTGGCTTCTGAAAGCGGATTGCCATGTTGTTCTAATGTATGGATAATACCATAATTATCTATACAAACCCAATGATTAAATACGTCAACACCGGTAGCATCCATTACGCTATGAGCGAGCGTATCAGGTATGACGAAAAGATCCAATTTCCGGTGAAAAGGTTCGCGGCTGCCCAAACACTCCTCAAACAAGTCTAATATGGCTTTATTAATTTCGACTCGATCAATTGGCACAGGGGATTGGGTGTCCATATTTGTTTTGTTACGTAGATTAACAGTCGGCAAACTTAAAACAAATTTGCCTAAAAAACTTTTTGTTTGTTTTTCAAGCATTCAAACAATAGCTACTACATCATCAATATTCTACTTCCGGCGCCATTTCCACACATTGCCGCCTGCCCGCTTATTTCTACCGGAACCGCTTACATTATGCCGCGATGCGGCGCGAAACGCCCCTGTCATTTCCCAGGGCTACATACGTTTGGCCGCGATGCGGCAGTTGTGGTCATTTGATGGATGCTGGCTTTGTCTAATGCAGGCGCCCTTCCGGGCCGCATCGCGGCCAAAACGTATGTAGCCCTTGGGGCAATGACGTGGATGAATGTGTGCCGTATCGCGGCATAATGTTGGGATTCAGGGAGATAGAAACTTAAATCCTCCCTCAAAACGGACCGGCGAACAGGTGCCGCATCAGCCCCCCCTCAAATCAACCCCTTCGACTTCAACTCCAGGTACTTGTTGATCGTGTTCAGGGTCAATTCCTGCGGCTTGGTCAGAATGGCCTGAATACCGTACTGCCGAAGCATGTGCACCATCTCTTTTTTCTCCTGCAAAAACTGCCGCGCCACCGTCTGCCGGTAGATGTCGGCCGTGCGCAGCACATTTTCCTGGGCCAGGGCGCGCACTTCGGTATTTTCAAAAAAGACCACCACGAGCAAGTGCCCGCGATTGAGGCGGCGCAGGGTGGGCAGGGCGCGTTCGAGGGCGTAGCGGCTTTCGAAATTGGTAAACAACAAGAGCAGCGAACGGGCGCCGATGAGCCGGCGGACGGCCTCGTACAGGAGTTCGAAATTGGACTCGCCTATTCGTTCCTTTTCCCGGTACAGCGCTTCCATGATGCGCCGCAACTGCCCCGTATCGCGTTCGGCTTTCAGGGTGGAGCCAATCACGTCGGAAAAACTGAGCAGGCCGGCCTTGTCCTGTTTTTTAAGAATGATGTTGCTGATGGCCAGCGCGGTGTTGATGGCATAATCCATCAAGCTGAGGCCCTCGAAGGGCATCTTCATCGCCCGGCTTTTGTCGATAATACAGTACACCTGCTGACTGCGCTCGTCTTCGTACTGGTTCACCATCAGCGCGGCGCGACGGCCCGAAGCTTTCCAGTTGATGCTGCGGTAGTCGTCGCCCTGCACGTAGTTTTTGATCTGCTCGAACTCGTAACTGTGCCCGATGCGGCGCATTTTTTTGATGCCGGTTTCGTGGGCGATCTGGCGCATGGCGCGCAGCTCGTAGCGCTTCATCTGAATGATGGAGGGGTACACCGCCACTTCTTCGGGCTGGCGGAAGATGAGCCGACGTTCGAGCAAACCAATGCGGCTGACGGCGTACACGTTGATGTTGCCGAAAGCGTACACACCCCGGGTGAGCGGGGTAAGCTGGTGTTCCGCGATGTAGGCCTCGCCAGGCTGGAGGCGCACGGTGAATTGAAAATCACGGCGCTGGAATTGTTCCGGCAACTCGTCGATGACCGTTAGTTCGAGGTACTGACGCCCCTGGTTGTCGAGCAGGATCTCTACCGGGTTGGGGTCGCTGAGCGAAAATACAGGGTTGAGTTTGCGCCGCGCAAGAACCCTGGGCTTTTGAAAAAACAAAAGAGCGGCATCCACCAGCACCAGCGCGCAGGCCAGGGCAAAGGCCAACTGGGCCAGGGGCATCAACACGGAGAACGGGAACGCCAGCGCAAACAGCGCCGCGATGCCGCCGAATACCCAGAAAAAACGATTGGTGAGATAGAGGCTTTGCACGAATGGATTCCGTTGTGTGAAGGCAAAAGTAAACGCTCGGGAAACGCCGGTGAAATAAATTTATGGTTTCAACCGGTTGGCCAGCCGATATTTATGAAGGAATTGCTTTTAAAAATATTGCCCGGACAGGTTTATTGGGACAGGATTTACAAGGTTTACAAGAATCAATTAATCGGCTTCACCGCATGGTTTTGATGCTGTAAACCTTGTAAATCCTGTCTTAAAAAACTGCCTAAAAAAACCTGTCCCCAAAAATCAATCCTGTCCGGGAATTGCAGTGGTTCATTGCCGTACCACGACCCCGGCTTTCATTACGAAACGAACGTTCCGCAGATCGCGGATATTGGACAAAGGGTTGCCTTCTACAGCGATGATGTCGGCGTATTTGCCGGGTTCGAGCGTGCCGATGCGGCGGTCGTAGCGCAGCAACTGGGCGGCATTGACGGTTGCGGCCCGCAGAATATCGGCATTCGACATGCCGGCGTCGGACATGTACCCAAATTCGAGGTAATTGAGGCCGTGCGGGAACACGCCGGCGTCGGTCCCGAACGCGATTTTGACCCCTCTTTTGTAAGCAATACCGGTCGTTCGCTGAATCTGCGGGCCGATACCCAGGGCTTTAACCCGTACCATTTCAGGAAAAAAATTCCGCGCATACAGCGCCGAATCGCTGACTGCGCGGCCTGCGGTCAGCGTGGGGACGTACCAGGTGCCATGTGCAATCATGGCATCCATCGTGGCCTCGCTCATAAAAGTCCCGTGTTCGATGCTCACCACGCCGGCTTCCACTGCCCGGCGGATGCCTTCGTCGCCGTGCGCATGGGCTGCTACATCGACGCCGAGGTCGCGGGCGGTGCTGACGATCATGCCCAGTTCGTCGGACGCGTAATGCGGCAGCCGGCCGTCTTTGTTCAGGCTCAGCACGCCGCCAGTAGCGCAGACTTTGATGCAGTCGGCGCCGCGCTGAACCTGTTCGCGCACAGCTTTGCGGCACTCGTCGGGGCCGTCGGCCACGCCGTCTTCCACGCCGGGCGGATCGAACAAATCCTGGCGGGCGCCATTGGTCGGGTCGCCGTGGCCGCCAGTGACGCTGAGCGCCTTGCCCGCTGTAAAAATACGGGGGCCCCTGACCCAGCCGCTGTTGATGGCGTTGCGCAGTGAAATATTGATGCCCTTGCCGCCCAGGTCGCGCACGGTGGTGAAGCCGGCAAGCAAGGTGCGCTCGGCATACACTTCGGCCCGGAAGGCGATGTCGGCATCGTTCATGGTGTATTTTTCATTGTACGAACTGCGGCTTTGTTCAAATTCAAAATGCACGTGGCAATCAATCAGTCCGGGCAATACGGTTTTATTTTTCAAATCAATGAGTTCGGCGCCGGCCGGCGCGGGGCGGTACCCCTTTTCCACCCGAAGCACGGTGTCGGCTTGCACAATGAGGGTCATTTCTTCCTGTGCCACGGCATTTCCGCCGGCCATAGTGATCAGGCGACCACAATGCAGGTAGCGCAACTGGGCGGACAAATCAGGTGGAAACAGAAAAATAAAGGCTAAAAAAAAGATCGAACGCATAGGGCAGATTTTATCCGGGTAAAACTACTGAAATTGGGGCGGCAAAGCGGATTGTCTGAATAAACCTCACCAACTCCATCAAGCGCCTCAACTTTTTACTGCCATGAACTTACTCTACCACCCGAAGGTACTCGACCACGTGACCAACCCGGACCACCCGGAACACCGGTCGCGTATGCTGGCCTTCGGCGAACTTCAGCCGGAGCCCGAACTGCCCGACGGAGCCGAGTTTCTCGAACTGGTGCACTCCAAACGGTACATTGATGAAGTGCGCGAGTTTTCAGCCATCGGACAACCTCTCGACGGCGATACGGAAACCTCCCTGGGGAGCTTCGAGGCAGCCTCGGCGGCAGTGGGCGCCACCATGCTGGCCATGCAACGCGGCGATTTTGCCCTGGTGAGGCCGCCGGGACACCATGCCTATGCAGGCGAAGGTCACGGCTTTTGTTTGTTCAACAACGTCGCCATCGCCGCGCAAAAGGCGGCCAATGAAGGCAAAAAAGTGTTGATTCTCGATTTCGACGGTCATCTTGGCGACGGCACGATGGATATTTTTTACGACAGCAACCAGGTCATGTACTGGTCGTTGCACCAGTATCCGGCCTACCCGGGCAATGGCTCCGCTCATGAGATCGGGGTTGACAAAGGCAAAGGCTACACCATCAACATCCCTTTGCCGTCGGGCAGCGGCGATGATATTTTCCGGCACGCCATCGAGTACTTTCTGCCCGTCGCCGAGGAGTTCAAGCCCGATCTGGTCGCAGTGTCGGCCGGTTTCGACGCTCACCAGTTCGACCCCATGCTGCAACTCCGCGCCACCGGTAATTTTTATCATTACATCGGCAGGCAATTGGCCACTACCTTTCCGGGCAAACTGTTTGCCGTGCTGGAAGGCGGCTATAATGTAGAGGAACTGCCGCGCTGCGTACATAATTTTCTGGCCGGTGTAAACGGCGCAGCCGAACTTCCTTACCCCGAAACGCCTACCAGTTCAGGTTTGCGCCTGTGGGAAACCTATGAAATGCACCTGCATTCGGCGGCCGGTTTGCTGCAGAAACACTGGAAGTTTTAGCGCAAAAAATCAGCGTTGACCGCTCATGAAAGCCACGCTCGACAAATTCTTTTTTGCCCAGTCGGTCGCCGTGTTCGGCGCCACCGACAAACGGGAAAAAGTGGGTTACGCCGTGTTGCGCAACCTGCTCAACGGCGGTTTTAACGGAACGATCTACCCGGTCAATCCGAAATACGATACCGTTCAGGGCGAAAAATGCTGGGCAACCGTCAATGACCTGCCCGGAAAACCCGATCTGGTCGTTTTTGCCACCCCTGCCCCTACCCTGCCGCAACTGGTTCGCGAATGCGGCCGGGCGGGCGTCAAGGCCGCGATCGTCATCTCCGCAGGCTTCACGTCGGAAGCCAACGGCAACCAGAAACTTTTCCCCGCCCTGCAAAACGCCGCGCGGCGCTACGGCCTGCGCCTCATGGGCCCCAATTCGCTGGGTATCCTGACGCCCGCCATCGGACTCAACGCCAGTCTGGCGCCCACCATGCCCGAAGCGGGGCGGCTTGCGCTGATCACCGAAAGCGGCGCGCTCGGCTCCGCCATTCTCGACTGGGCGGCTGATAAACGCGTGGGATTCAGCCATGTAGCAGCGGTTGGCGGCCTGGCCGACCTGGGGTATGCGGAGCTGATCGACTATTTCGGGGCCGACTCGCGCACGGCCTGCATCCTGATCTACATGGAAAAACTCGTGCGCGCCCGGCCTTTCCTCAGCGCGGCGCGGGCTTTCGCGCGCTCTAAACCCATCGTGGTGCTGCGCGGCGGCGCCGACAACGACGAAGTGTTCGACGCGGCATTTCGGCGCGCAGGCATCATCCGGGTGCGTTCGGTGCAACAATTGTTCGACTGTGCGCAAGCCCTGGCCACCCAGCCCCTGCCTGCCGGCAAACGGCTCGCCATCGTCACCAATGCCGGCGGCCCGGCCACCATCGCGGCCGATGCCCTGATTCGGCAAGGCGGCGCGCTGGCCGCACTGACCCCGAAGACCCTCGAAGCGCTCGCCGAGGTACGGCCCATTATCGGCCAAAAACTCAACCCGGTCGATCTGCTGGGCGACGCCAGCTCGGAACACTTCCGGGCGGCCCTCAGGGCCTGTCTGGCCGATGTCAATGTCGATGGCGTGCTCACCATCCTGACCCCTCAAAGCGTCACCGACGCCGCGGCCAGCGCCCGGGCGGTGGTCAACGAAGCCTCGCAGGTGATGCTGAAACCCAATTATGCCAGCTGGATGGGGCAGCGCTCGGTCGTGGAAGGCCGCAAAATTCTGGAACAGAGCCGGGTGCCCTGGTATCCGTTTCCGGAAAGGGGCGTAACGACATTTCTTTACATGGCACGCTACCGCGAAAATCTCGACCTGCTTTACGAAGTGCCGCATGATTTGCCGGTTGAATTTCCCGACATCAAACGGACGGAAGCCCAACAGCTGCTGGCCGGGGTGCGTCAGGAAGGCCGCCGTCAACTGCAGGAAGCGGAAGCCGGCCGCCTGCTCGAATTTTACGGCATACCTGTTGGCCAGAAACTTGAAAAAGGCCGCCTGCTTTCGATCAGTGCCGACCGCGACCCGCTGTTCGGGCCGGTCATCCGGCTGGGCGCCGGCGACGAGCTGAGCAATGCCCTGACAGAACGCGCCGCAGCTTTGCCCCCGCTCAACCTCGCGCTGGCCAAACACATGGTGGAAGACGCCCAGCTGCTGCGTTTCCTGCCCGAAGACGAGGAAACCCGCGAATGGCTGTACACCATCCTGTGCAGGTTCTCCTACCTCATCAGCGATTGTGCCGAGCTGGACGCTTTCAACATACCTGCCTTCGTGTTGTCGGGTACCAGCGGCGCGGCGCAGCAGTACCGCGGCCAGCTGACCGAAAACCCGCAGGCCAATGCCGAGCCGTTCGCTCATTTGGCTATTCAGCCCTACCCCTCGCAATGGATTCGCCATATCACCCTCAAGGACGGCACAGAAATGACCCTGCGCCCCATTCGGCCCGAGGACACGCCGCTCGAAGCCGAAATGATCAAAAACGTGTCGCGGCAAAGCCTTTATTTCCGCTTTTTCGGGTTCGTTCCCGGGCTTGACGAAAAAAAAGTATCCCGTTTTACCCACATCGACTACGACCGTGAAATGGCTATTGTGGCCGTACAGGAAACCGAAACCGGCCCCGAAATCGTGGGCGTGGTGCGCATTGTGGGCGATGGCTGGCGCGAATCGGCAGAGTATGCCATTCTGGTGTCCGATGCCTGGCACGGGCACGGCCTGGGCAGTATCCTGACCGATTACATTCTGGAAATTGCCCGGGCACAGGGGTATAAAAAGGTAACGGCAACTTTTTTGAAGACCAACGGGGCCATGCGGCGATTGTTCGACCGGAAAAAATTCAAAATCAGGAATGGCGAAGACGGCGCCGACCTTGCCGAAATCAACCTGTAGCGCTACCGGCTGCCGCCGGAAATACGTTTCAGCGCCTCGGCCAGGTCGGCGCTGATGGCCTGTTCGCGCTGCAGCATGTCCAGCAGGCGATCCACTTCCGATTGCAAGCGGGCAATCTCCTGCTGTAACGACGCGAGGCCGGCTTGTCCGGTTGCCCGGGTCGCCGAATATGGCGCATCAGGCTCGGATACGATTGCGGCAGCTGGCTGGCCGGCCAGCAGTTCCATTCGGAGCAAGTCTTCAGGCAAAAGATCGAGCCCCTTCGCGATGCGGCCCAAAGCCTTGGGCGGCAGCGTTTCGCTGTTGAGCAGGCGGGAGAAATGCTCGGCGGTGTAGCCGATCCGGGCGGCAAAATCCTTCATTTGCCAGCCTTTGGCGCGTACAAGCAGTCCGATTTTTTCACCAAGATGTTGCATCAAAAGCAATCAAAGGTAGGGACAAAAATATTTTGTCAAAAAATTGATTTAATTGTTTTTAATGTCAATTAATTGATCTATTTTTGTCTTGGAATTAAGAATACTGGCAAAAGTAATCAATTCGATTGAGGGAAAAGCGGAGAATCGGGCGTAACGAGAAAACAATCAGAAGGTAGGTTTTTACACGATGCGTTCGGAACAAACGCTGGCACGTGGAGGAGGCCGTTGAAACAACGGCTTCCTCGCTTTTACAAGACGGCAAAGGAAGCGCCGCGCTCATTTGCTACCTTAGCGCCGTCAACGTAACAGCACCCACATTTGATTCATGTTTATCTCAGGGATTCAACAGATTGGCATCGGCGTTTCGGACGTACATGCGGCGTTTAAATGGTATCGCACACACTTCGGGCTGGATGTCCCGATTTTTGAAGAAGCGGCCGAAGCAGGCCTTATGCTGCCCTACACGGGTGGTCAGCCACAGGCGCGTCATGCCATTCTGGCGCTCAATTTGCAAGGCGGCGGCGGCGCCGAAATCTGGCAATACACGGGCCGAACGCCGGTACCGCCCGCGTTTCAGGCTCAGTTGGGCGATCTGGGTATTTTCGCAGCCAAGATCAAAAGCCGCGATGTAATCGCCACGTTCAACCACCTGCGCAAGCAGGGCGTCAACATACAATCCAACCCCGCGCCACGTCCGCACGGGCCGGAGCACTTTTTTGTCAAAGACCCCTGGGGCAATACCTTCGAAATCGTCGGGGCCGACGACTGGTTTTCCACCGAACGCGGCAAACTGACGGGCGGCATGTACGGCGCCATCATCGGCGTGTCGGATATGGAACGCTCAATGGCGTTTTATCGCGACATCCTGGGCTACGACTCCGTCGTGTACGACGAAAGCGCCGACTTCCCCGACTGGCATGGCGCCGACGGCGGTTTCGGGCGTTATCGCCGGGTGTTGCTGCGGCATTCCCAACAAAGGGTCGGGCCGTTCAGCCGGCTGCTCGGCGACACGGAGATCGAACTGGTGCAAAGCCTCGACCGCGCGCCGCGCAAAATTTTTGAAGGACGTTTCTGGGGCGACCTGGGGTTCATCCACCTCTGTTTCGACATCACTGGCATGGCGGAGATGAAGGCGTTCTGCGCCGAAAAAGGCCATCCTTTTACCGTCGATTCCAGCGGCTCTTTCGATATGGGCGAAGCGGCAGGCTATTTTTCGTACATCGAAGACCCCGACGGCGCCCTCATCGAATTTGTGGAAACACACAAAATTCCGATCCTCAAAAAAATCGGCTGGTACCTGCACCTGCGCAAACGCAGCAACCCCGCCAAACCCCTGCCACGACTGATGCTGATGGCACTGGGCCTGAACAAGGTCAAGGATTGACGCCAGCGCTGGTGACAGCCAGCTGTTTTTTGCAAACATTTTTCAAAAGCCCGCCCCCTCCGGTACAAGGCTCCTACTTTTGCGCATCGTTTTGACAAAATTCCATCCGATGCGTTCCTATACCCTGATCGTACTTCTTGTCTCCTTCGCCACGGCACTCTCCGCCCAAACCTTCGACAGCTTGCAGATCGACGTCACACTGCAAGGCCTGACGGGCGGCAAAGCCAAACTAATCGGTACGTTCGGCGACCAAAACTACCTCGCCGATTCGGCCCTTATCGATGCCAACGGCCATTTCACCCTGAGCCGCAAAAAAATGCTCCCGTCCGGCTATTACTACTTCCTGCTGCCGGGCAATCGCAGCTTTTCCTTCCTTATCGACCGCGACCAGCGGTTCAGCATGAAGGCCAACATCAACGACGTGGCCAGTACCATGGAGGTCAACGGCTCCCTCAACACCGACCTGCTGTACCAGAATTTTCGCTTTCAGGCCAAACAGGACCCGGAACTGAACAGGGTGAACGAAACCCTTCGCAAAAGCGCCCCCGGCTCGGCCGAATTCCAGCAAGCCAAAGCCCGCCAGGACCAACTGATGGCCGAACGGAAAGCCCACCTCGAAGCGTTGTACAAACAGTACCCCGACGCATTTTTCACCAAATTCAAAATCGCCGGCCAAAACCCCGACTGGCCCGACTTTAAAAAAACCAACGGCGACACCGATACCCTGCGACAGGTGCTGTACTACCGCGCACACTTCTGGGACGGCGTCGATTTTGCCGACGAACGCCTCCTTCACACCCCCGTTGTGGCCAACAAACTGCGCCGCTACATCAAGGAACTGACGCCCCAGCAACCTGACTCGCTGATCAAAGTGAGCGACGAACTGATCCGCCGCGTCATGCCGCACAAAGCCTATTTCCAGTTTTTCGCCAACTGGATCGCTACACAATACGAGAATACCAAAACAACCGTCATGGACGGCGAAGCGGTGTACGTGCATATTATCAAAAACTTCTTTACCCCCGAACTGGCTTTCTGGGACACACCCGAAAACCTCGAAAAACTGCAAAAACACGTGTGGGAAATGGAAGCCAGCCTCATGGGCCGCAAAGGCCCCGACGTGGCGGCGCCCAACCAGTACGGCCAGATGAAGAGTATTTACGAAATTCAGGCGCCCATCGTGATCGTTTTCATGTACAGCCCCGATTGTGAACACTGTCAGGAACAATCGCCCAAAGTAGAGCAATTCTACAAACGCTGGAAAGACAAGGGCGTCGAAGTGTTCGGCATCGCCGTCAATACGACCGACAAGGAATGGCGCGATTTTCTTGTCAAGGAAGGATTTACGTTCACCAATGTATTCGATCCTAGCAACCGGGCCATCTACGCCAAGTATTTCGTGGATATCACGCCGGAATTGTACGTACTGAACAAAGACCGGATCATCGTGGCCAAAAACCTGAACGTGGATCAACTCGACACCATCGTAGAACGGGAGTTTCGGAAAATGAAATGAGGGCCTGGCAATACTTTTCCCTACTTTTGCCGCCCGATAACGCCTGAGAGAGCATGTCTGTAAAAGTCAGTAACCTGGTCAAACGCTACGACGCCCAACGCGCAGTCGATGGCATTTCCTTCGAAGCCCACCGGGGCGAAGTACTCGGCTTTCTGGGACCCAACGGCGCCGGAAAAACGACCACCATGAAGATTATCACCGGCTATCTGCCTCCTTCGGACGGCACAGTCGAGGTCTGCGGCTTCGACGTAGCGGCGAAATCCATGGAAACCCGCGCCCGCATCGGCTACCTGCCCGAACACAACCCGCTGTACCGCGACATGTACGTGCGCGAATACCTTCAGTTCGCCGCAGGGATACACGGCCTGAAAAATATCCGGCAGCAAGTAGAAGCCATGATTGCGCGCACCGGACTCGAAAGCCATGCCGGCAAACACATCGGCGAACTGTCGAAAGGCTATCGCCAGCGCGTCGGACTGGCCCAGGCCATGCTGCACGACCCCGAAGTACTCATCCTCGACGAGCCCACCTCGGGCCTCGACCCCAACCAGATCGTCGAGATCCGGCAACTGATCAAAGATCTGGGTAAAGAAAAAACCGTCATCCTTTCCACTCACATCCTCGGCGAGGTGGAGGCCGTATGCGACCGAGCGATCATCATCAACAAAGGCAAACTGGTGGCCGACGCGCCGATCAACGAACTGAAACAACAGTTTACCGGTCAGACGATCGTCACGGTTGAATTTGCCGAAAAAACCGAGGCAGCCATACTGGGCAAAATTGCCGAGGTCAAAAGCGTCAAATCCATCGGCCTCAACCGCTGGCAACTGAATGCCGCCGCCGACCGCGACATCCGGGCAGAAGTGTTCAAATTCGCCGTTTCCAACCGCCTGACCCTGCTGGAATTGCACCGGGAAACCTTCAGCATGGAAGAAATTTTCCAGCAACTGACCAAATAGTACCGCAGCCATGTTGTCCATCTTCAGAAAAGAAATCAATGCCTTTTTCTCCTCGCTGGTCGGCTATATCGTGGTCGGGATTTTTCTGGTGGCCATGGGGCTGTGGCTCTGGGTTTTCCCCGCATCCAGCATTCTGGAAAGCGGTTACGCCACCCTCGATATGCTGTTCAGCATGGCGCCGATGATCTTTTTGTTCCTGATTCCGGCCATCACTATGCGGAGTTTTGCGGAGGAAAAACAAAGCGGTACCATCGAGTTGCTGGTGACGCGCCCCTTGTCCGACTGGCAAATCGTCGGCGGTAAATTCCTCGCCAGCCTTGCGCTGGTGGTTTTCGCCCTGCTTCCCACGGTATTGTACTACATCACGGTGTACCAACTTGGCGCACCCAAGGGCAATCTGGACTCCGGCGGCATCGCCGGCTCCTACATCGGTTTGCTTTTCCTGGCCGGCGCATTTGCCGCCATCGGCATTTTCGCATCGGCGCTCACCAACAACCAGATCGTGGCCTTCGTACTGGCTACTTTTCTCTGCTTTTTCGTTTACCTCGCCTTCGATGCCCTTAGCCGCCTGCCGGTCTTTTTCGGAAAAACGGACGACATTGTACAAGCCATTGGTATTCAGTACCATTACGAATCGATGAGCCGCGGCGTACTCGACACCCGTGACATCATCTATTTCCTTTCCGTCATCGCCATTTTTATGGCTGCGACAGTGCTGACACTCGGGAAGCGGAGGTGGTAAGGAGACACGACAATCAACGCAGCAACGTCACATCACCTTTCTTTTTAAGCACTTTGCCGCTTTTCAGCCGAATCTCCGCGTACCAAATATAGACATCGGTCGGAAGAGCCTTGCCCCGTAAAGTTCCGTCCCATCCGTTGCCCGAATCGTTGGGCGCCACACCGCGGCGTTCGAACACCAGCCCTCCCCAGCGATTGTACACCTGAAACACGTCAATCCGTTCTATCTCCGACGGGTCGCCCGCAATTTGAAACACTTCGTTCGTACCATCGCCATCCGGCGAAAATGCCGTCGGGATATAAATGCCTCCGCTTTTTTCTACCCGTATCAGAATAGCATCTTCGGCTTTGCAACCATTTGAATCCGTGACAGTTACGGCGTACCAGACACTGTCGGACGGCGATGCCAGAGGTTGCTGACAATCCGTACAGGATAATCCTTCCGGCGGCGACCAGGTATAACTATATCCCCCCGGCAAACTGATTTCCAGCGGGATAGTCGTGGATGCTCCGGCCTGAATGGCGATAACATCCTCCAAATAGAGCGTCCAGGCGGGCGGGTCGTCGAGCGTGAATGTCCAGACAGCCACACAGCCCTCGGCATCAAGGGCTGATACCGTCCATAAACCCGCCGGCAATTGATCAAACAGGGCTGTTGTTACGGGGGGGTGGTCTTGCAATTGAAAAACAAGGGGTTGCGCGCCCCCATTTAGTCCGATCAATTCGATCCACCCGCTGGAATCTCCGGGACAAAGGGGAGCAGCCGTTTCCCATTCCGCCTGAATGAGCGGCCATTGAGACAGGCTAAGCATTAGCACGCTGTCGCAGCCCGTCAGCGCGCTCGCCAGCGTGTCCGTGTACACGCCCGCCGCCGTCAGTTGCTGCCCCCCGAAGGCGTAGGTCTCGCCCGCGCAGATCGTCGCCGATAGCGCCGTTTGCAGGGCCGGCTGCACCGTCAGACTCAGGGTCAAAACGCTGTCGCAACCCGTCAGGGCGCTCGCCAGCGTGTCCGTGTACACGCCCGCCGACGTCAGTTGCTGTGGCCCGAAGGCGTAGGTCTCGCCCGCGCAAATCGTGGCCGATAGCGCCGTTTGCAGGGCCGGCTCCACCGAGATATTGGCAAAAGCCGTATCGGCGCCGCACAAAGCGTCGTCGCCGACGACATAAGCATATACTCCCGGCGGGTCCGTATCGGGATGGAACACACCGTCTCCGGGAAACCAGAAACCACCGGGAGTAGCGCCAGGCGAGAGTACCAGGTTCAGGTCAAAACCGGGCGCATGGGCGCAAAAACTCATTGCCGTGTCCGGTCCTGCCTCGGGAGATTCGGGAATATCAATAAAGGTATAAGCCGTGTCCGCGCCCGCGCCGGTAAACAGCATGACTTCCAGCGTGCGGGGGCCGGGGGTTCGGGGCATGGCATCGTTATGGTATCTGGCGCTCAGCAGTGCCTGCCGAAAATGGATATCCTTGGCGCCGCCGTTGTTTTGCAGCAGCAGCGTAGCCGTTCCCTGACCTTGTACCGTCATGCCCGATACCGGCTGCACCGTAAGGCGCTCCGCGGGGGCATCGGGCAAAAGAGGCAGCAGGCGCAAACGCAATGAGTCGATATAGTAGCCGGAGTACAGTTCGGCGCTGCTATCGGATATCGCAAGCGGCAGCGTATCGCAGACGGCCAGGGCCTGGTAATCCAGCCCAGCACTCAGCGTATCCAGATCAAGCAGAACAGAACAATCGGAAAAACGAAATTCGTCGGGTGTTGTAGCGCCTACAATCGGGCCGGGTGTATCACAAAGAAAGGTCGCTGTCTGGGCGGAAAAATCAAGCTCGTAAACCAAGTTGGGCTGGTACAGGGGAGAGCCTTGGTTGGTCACAGTGATAAACGTTCTGACGCTGTCGCAATAAGCGCCAGTGGTGATAATACCCCATGCTGAATAACCTAATGGTAGATCGTTAAGGTACATAACAACCTGGCTGTTGGAGGGTTGAGCAAGGTCGATCTCGAAAATGGCATTGGCATAGGAAGGCAACTCATATCCGGCGCAGTATAATTTGCCCTCCCGGAAAGTGAGATCGCCACTGGGCATAAAGTTGATCGGTTGAGTGGTCAATTGACCAGTGTTTAGGTTATATGTCATCAAGCCCTGAGTACCTGCTATATATAAAACATTGTTAGATCCGCACACCATAGAAGTGCTATTATGTAAAAGAGGAGTTACAGCCGATAACGCACCATCAATAAGATTGACTTTCAATAAATAATAGTCAGTAGAGACAGTAACTGACAAGTAACAATCTCCATCCGGGCTGAAAGCAATATCTTTAACAAAAAAAGTAGCCTGAGTAAATGCAGCATTATTAACCTGTACGATTAATATAGACTCACATGTTTCAGCATTATATTTTTCAATATAAAATTCATATGAAGTGGGGCCCGTGCTCTGCCTGACATAATAAAAATCCTGAGTATGCGCAGAAAAGCCCCAGAACATAAAAAATATAAACAATAAGATTCCCTTCATATGTAAATAATTTACTAGCGTCGCCTAGCCCTTTCAGACCAGGCGACGCTAAAGTCATATAATTAATAACTATAAAGATAATTAATAACTATAAAGAAAAGTGGTATCTAAGGATAAAGCAAACGAAAGGTAGCCGTGCCGTAATCAGAGCTAACCCTTAGAAATACAATGTTGGGCCATTTTTCACTGATTTGAAGAGGAATATCATTCCATCCATAATCAAAGAAGGATGTTTTTGCCGAAACCATCTTGCCGTCAATTGACATCATATCCCAATATAACACCCCGGCTTTAGGCATATAAACTGCCAACCGAGTAGTTGCGCCAACCGGGTTTTCGCCTATCAGGCGTGCTTCAAATTTTTTCTTTACTGATTGGTTAACGCCCAGATCAAGCCTGTAATACTGTCCATTTTCGCCCTGAAACGCGGAGTTCAGACGTACCCCGCTGTTCTGGTTGAACAAACCGGCCAAAGAGGATACGTTCTTTTTCGCTTTAACGCGCAGATAAAGCAAAACGCCTTGCTCTGGCACCTGTTCGCCGCCCGTTTGCATGGTAAACCATCCGAAATGCCAGGTCTGTGCCGCTTCTTTCGCGGTGACTCCGGTCACAAAATAATCATCCGACAGCAAACCTTTGTCGAAGCCAAGTACTTCAATAACCGAGGGATCAAACGAAAAAGCCAGGTCAAGCAAGTATAACTTGCTCATTGAACCGGAATACAAAGGAAGCAGGTACTCTTTGCCCGCATCCAACGCCTGATCTTCAAAAAATATGTTTTTGACCGGCCACGCATTTCGATCCGTTGCTGGCGAAGCAAGATTATCGGAAGGACCGCATTCCGTACAATCCTGTTCCAGGATATCGCCGCGTTTGATGCCATAAAAGTCTGCATCTGGAATATCGTCGGTCAATGGGTCATTCAGGACGATATTATTGGCTAATACGGGAATATTCTGATAGTCAAAGGGCGGGTCGTTGGCCACGTTATAGTCTTCCTGACCAACAAACACCCAGGGTTTCCATCCGCTGGGCACTCCAAGCCCGTGAACGCAGGCTGACATCAGGGATACATCAAGAGTGGAGAAGGTATTATTGCCGTTAAAATCGGCGGCCATTAACTGCTGCAGGGTTTCAAAGTCCTGTTGGCCCAACAGGACGTCCTGCGCGAACTTAATATCGCCTGAGGAGTTATTTGATATCCCGCAATCACAGGCCGTACCGTTGCCTTTGTCCGGCGTAATTTTGTATGTATAGTGCGAGGGAAAATCAAACTCGTCATAATAACCGTCGGTCGAAAAACCTTCACGTACCACCGGCGTCCCTGCAAAGCAGGCAGGGCTTGGGGCAGGTTCAATATCCAGGCGGACATTCGGGATACCCAAATCGCTGCCACCGTCACATTCGGCCGGCGTACCCGGGTAAGGCTGCGGAGGCTTACGAATAAGCCCGCTGATGTCGTAGCCACTATTGAGGGGGTATTCTGTTGGGTTCGGATCGGGAGGAGCAATAAATGAGGATACTGGGGGGGGCGAAGAAACAACAATTCTCGTCACATCAGTTGAAACCCCAACCCTTGCCGTAGCGCCCGGCGCTCCCCGAAAATACAAGGTTATCAATGGATTATAACTGCCAACCAAGGTTACATTCGTTTTTGAGATATAAATATCGTACGCTGAAAACGAGACGTTTGTACTGGAAAAACTGGCCGTATTGACGGAGTTCCTGGTCGCGGTTTGATCAAGGCACAAGCCGTCGACGTTGATATAAAGGCCTATATTAACGTTGGGGTAGGTACCAATATACTGATTAAGTTCCCATGATACAGGCAAAGAGGCATACCCCGTAACCGGATCATACGTAAGCGTTCCTAGTTGAATTTCTCCCGGAATCTGAGCAAGAAGTCGGATATTTAACATAACTAACAGCCCGAGAGAGAGAGAGATAGATAGAGCCGACGTCTCCAAAATGAATGATGAAAGTGCATAAATGAGCGGTTTTGGATGAAAAGATATTGTTATCTGCAAAGCAGCATACACATTTGCTTTACATTAGACAAATGTAAACTTCCATCTCAATAAAGTCAAGTTAAATTTCGCACTGTTTACCCTTTTTTCTCCACAATCACCAACTTCACCCTTCTGTTCCATTTCCGGTTTTCGGTGATTTCATTGCCTTCGAAATCGCGGTGTTCCATGCCGGGTTCGGCCTCGCCGTATATCTGGATGTACATACGGTCGGCCCTTACGCCTTTGGTGACGAGGTAGTCGCGCACGGCGCGCGTGCGGGCGGTAGCCAGCGCGACGTTGGTTTGCGCATCGCCCACATTGTCGGTAAACCCGTAGAGGTTCAGGGTGGCGCCGGGCTTTTGATTGAACAGAATAGCCAGGTTGTCGAGCATTTGTTTCGACTCCTCATCGATCACCGATTGGCCCGTTTCGAAAAAAACGTTGCGCACCGAGTCTCGATCGACGAAGACATCCTGGTCGCGGTAGTAAGGACATTTGGCGCCGTACAAGGCGCGTTGCTCTTCGAGGTCGATAACGGTCGCGTAGGCAAAACCCTTGGTAATTAATTGATTTTTAACGACTTCGGCCTCTTCCCGCGTCCAGTAGGTACCGACGAAGTAGCGATAAATCCCGTTTTTATCCACACTGCTGACCACGCTTTCCACGCCCCGGTCGGTAAAATAGGCGGCATCGACAGGTTTGTTGAAAGCGGCGGCCTGCACACGGAAATCCTGAGCAGACAGGCTGGCGCCCAGGCAAAGCAAAATCAAGGTCAAAAATCGCATGGTGGTGATGGCTTGTTTCCCGGGGTTTTCGCTGCAAAAATAGGGCGGATCAGCGACCCGCGTCGGTCTCTTTCAGGAATTTGATCAGGCCCTGGAAATAAACCTGCTGATCGTCCCACATATCCATGTGGCTGCCGTTCGGGCAAAGCAGGAACCTGCCTTTCGGGATTTGGCCGGCCATCCACTCCATGTGTTTGGGATCCATGGTATCGTGCGTAGCGCCGATCACCAGCGTGGGGATTTTGATGTTGTGGAGATCGGCCGAGCGGTCCCACTGCGCCAGATTGCCGCCGATGCCGAACTCGCTCGGGCCCTGCATGGTCACGTACACTTTTTCGTTCAGGTGGGCGAAGGTCCGGTTGACGGGGTCGGGCCATTCTTCTGCGGGCATACGCAGGATGTGTTGGGTGTAAAAATGCGGGGTCAGCAATTCCATGTATTTGGGGTTGTCGAAATCGCCGCGGGCTTCGATCTGCCGAATAGTGTCGAGCACCGAGGGGTCGAACTGTTTGGCCAACACCTCGTCGGCATAGCGGCCGTAAGCAGGGCAACTCGACATCATGTTGCTGATAATCAGCCCTTTAATGTTGTCCTGGTATTTCATGGCGTACTCCATGGCGAGTATGCCGCCCCACGAATGGCCGAGCAAATAGCAATTGTCTTTGTTGAGGCCCAGCGCTTGCCGCACCTGCTCCAGTTCTTCTACAAAACGCGGCAGTTGCCAGAGCGTCGAGTCGTCTGGCTGGTCGGAATAGGCCGAGCCCAGCTGATCGTAATAAATGAATTCGATGCCTTCGGCGGGCAGGAAATTTTCGAAGCATTCGAAATATTCGTGGGTGCAGGCGGGGCCGCCGTGCAGGAGCAGCACCTTGATGCGGGGGTTGTTGCCGAATCGTTTGGTCCAGACCTTGAACTGGCCCCGAGGCGTCTGAATCGGGATGAGGCGAATGTTGCCGTCCTGCACGCCGGTTTCGGTGTTGGCAAAATAATCGGCAGGCGACGGGCCTGTCGCGGCCGCCTGTTGTTGCGGAGTCTGGCAAGCGCCAAGGCCGAGAAGGCAAAGCGTCGGGAGTATGTAATTGATTTTCATGGTCTTAGTTCAGGAAGTTTGATGTACGAAAAGAAGAATCCGGCATTTGGCCGACCTCAAAAATAAGCGCTGTTTCAGGAAAACAGCGCCCTGCGGCATCCATTCATTTTCCCGGCTGCCTTTCCGGTCAAGCCCCTGCACACGAAAAAAACGGGCGTGGCGTTTCCTTTCCAAACATTTTACCCGATGAAAAAATACGCTTCACTCCTCCTCCTGCTCTTTTGCAGCGCACTGCTCTTTGCTCAAACGCCCGAGCTCCCCGTTCGCAACGTCACTATTTTTAAAAATAACCGCTCGCTGATTCAGCGCTCCGGCAAAGTCAAACTGACCGATGCCCGCTACACGACCAACCAGCTGCCCGAAGCCCTGTTCGGTACGTTTTGGGCCGGTTCTCCCGATGCCTCGCTGCAATCGGTTTTTTCCGCCATCGACTCGATCGACAGCCCGACCGACTACGCCGGCATCCCCGATATTCTGAAAAAAAACCTGGGCAAACCGGTCAAATTGTACCTGTCGAGCGACAGCGATTCGGGTTTTGAGGTGCTCGACGGCACTTGTGAAAAAGTGCTGAACAACCCGCGCGGCGCCTTCACTTTCGTTTTTCGAACCAACAACGGCCGATGGCTCAATGTGTACGACAACGAGGTGAGAAGGGTCGAATTTGCCAATGCCCCCGACCTCGACGTGAGGATGAAAAAAACGCAAAAGCGCCTCGAATTTCGCTTCCAGCCCAATACACGCGATGCAAACGTGGACCTTGTGTACCTGACCGAAGGCCTGGGCTGGGCGCCCATTTACCGCCTCGAACTCAACGACAAAAACAAGGGACGCCTCTCCCTGCGCGCCGAAGTGGCCAACAATGCTGAAAATCTTGGCGACGCCGAACTGCGGCTGGCCGTGGGCGTGCCCAATTTCGCTTTCGCTACCCGGCCCGAACTGCTGGTACACTTCGAACAGGATGTGATGGACCAACTCTGGCGCGACAATAACAACCCCTACCGCGGCAACGCTGTGATGCTGCAAAGCCAGTCGTTTTCCAATGCCGCCCAGTCGTTCGATATGGAAATGAATCTCGGCTACAGCCCCAACGACGGCGACGGCGGCGTGAACGGCGCACAGGCCGAGGATTTTTACTTTTACACCATCCGGCCGGGTGATTTTCCCAAAGACAGCCGCTACCAGTTCCCGATTTTCGAGTCGGACATCGAGCAGTCCCATTATTATGAATGCGTGCTAAAACCCGCACAATCAGGCAGTTATTCTTCTTATAAAAATTCGCGCAGCGAGGATAACAAGTACTCGGTGGTCCATTATATCGAATTCAAAAACACCACTGCTTTTCCGTGGACAACGGGGGCCGTCAACCTGCTTTCCCGCAACAACAATGGTTTGCAACCGATCAGCCAGGATGTACTGCCCTACACGGCACCCGGCGCTACCTGTAAAATAAAAATTGCCGAAACCCCTGAAATCAGGGTTACGCAGGCAGAAGGCGACGTCGATCGGCAGGAGAACGCCCGGAAATTTTTCAGCACCACCTACGACAAGGTGAAAATAGAGGCGCAGATTTCCGTGATCAATTACGGCAAAGAGCCGGTAAAACTAAAGGTGAAACGCGCGATTGAAGGCAATCCGCTGCAATCGGAACAAAAATGGACCAGCACTCAGGAGCAAGCCACGCTGCGCGTCAATCCTGCCTACTCGCTCGAATGGGTCATCGAACTCAAGCCGGGCGAGGAACGCAAATGGACGTACAGCTACGAAGTTTTTGTCAACATGTAGTTGAAATGTGACGCAGATGGCTTTTTTTTGTCCACATAAAAAAGCCGCTGCCGTGTTCCGACTGTCTTTCCTGATGATTTTGGCGGTGTTTGGGCTGATCGGCGGTATCTACCTCTCGCTGGCCAACCCAAACCCGACCCATGCGCCCGCCTCCGCCCCGTCGGAGCAGCCTGCAAGCATCGTCACCACCACCGACGAGCCGCTTAAAACGAGTGAAATGGGCAAATGGACCAGTTTCGACGACTCCATTTTCCAGCTCAAACTGCTGATCGCGCAAAGCCAAAGTGCGCTGTCGGAGCAAGTGCTCTCGGTAGCCCTGTCCTTCAAGGGTACGCCCTATGTGCACGGCACACTCGAGACACCCAGGCATCAGGAACATTTGGTGGTCAATATGCGCGAACTGGATTGCTGGACTTTTGTGGAAAACAGCCTTGCCGTGGCGCTTACTTCCCGCGCACCTCTGCAAGACTATGCTGAATTTCAGCACTTTGTACAACAACTCCGCTACTGGGGCGGTAATATCGATGGATATGGTTCGCGCATCCATTATTTCTCAGGCTGGCTGATGCAGGCGGAGAAACTGGGCTATCTGCACGACGTCACACAGGAACTGGGCGGCATTCCTTACGAGAAAAAAGTAGGTTACATGTCGGCCCGTCCAGGCAAATATCCCGCATTGAACGACAGCAAGGCGCTGTCGGATCTGAAGGCGGTGGAGAACAGGATTAACGGCCATCAATGGTACTACATTCCCAAAAACAGGGTCGCCAAAATGGAACACCTGATCCAGGAAGGCGACATCATAGCGCTGACCTCCTGGAAACACGATCTGGATATTGCCCATCAGGGATTCGCGGTCAAAATAAACGGTCGTATCCATTTGCTGCATGCCTCGTCGCTCAACGGGCGGGTAATCCTGTCGGCCCAGCCGCTTCCGCAATATATGGCGACCCAGAAAGGTCAAACGGGCATCATGGTAGCACGCCTGTAGGGCCAACCCTCCCGTGACGGCGCATGCCAGGGGGAATACCAATCCAATAACGGCAGCAACTACATTTACGATCCGTACGCCGGACCTGGCGAGTCGGCGCTACAGAATATTTACATTTGCGACCATGCTCTGGCCCCGGGCCGGCGTTACCGAATTTCAAACTACTCTCCATGCTACGTTTCCGCTACCTCTGTTTCTTTCTGGCCCTCCCCCTCGCCACACTCTTTGCCCAAAACAACCTTTACATTCACCGAAATATCAAAGCTGCCTATGAAAAGGGGACCCGTTCGGGCGACGGGCGCCCGGGCGCCAATTACTGGCAAAACCGCGCCGAGTACGTCATGTCGGTCAGCCTGGAACCCAAAAAACGCCTGCTGAGCGGTCAATCTACCATCACATATTACAACAACAGCCCGGACACCCTCAAGATAATCCGCCTCAAACTGGCGCACGACCTCTATCGAAAAAATGGCCAGCGCGCCTATGACCTCAGCGCAGGCGACATCGACGAAGGTGTGCTGATCAAAAGCCTGTCGGTGAGCGGCGTGTCCGTGCCCGCCGACAAACAACGCAGGACCAATACTTTTCTGGACGTACCGCTCGACAATGCTCCGCTAACGCCCAAATCGAGTATCCGCTTACAGGTTTCGTGGTCGTATGTACTGCCCCTCGACGAAGGCGCGCCCCGCGAGTTCGCCACCAGCGACGGCAGTGTTTTCTTTGTCCCTTATTGGTATCCGCAGGTAGCGGTGTATGATGATTTGCAAGGCTGGGCTTCGGCGCCCTACAACGGTCTGCAGGAGTTTTACAACGACTTTTCCGACTACGATGTCACCATTACCTTGCCCAAAGGCTATATGGCATGGGCAACCGGAGAGTTGCAAAACCCCGGCGACATCCTGGCCCCGCCGGTGCTCGACAAATGGAAACGCGCGCACACCGCTTCCGAAGTCGTATCGATTTTTACGGAAGAAGAGCTCAAAAAAGGCGGTGTTTTCAACAAACTCAAACAACACAGCTTTCATTTTAAAGCGGGCAACGTACCTGATTTTGCCTTCGCAGCCAGCAATCGGTACAACTGGGACGCCACGTCTGTCGTGGTTGAGGACCAAACCGGCCGCCGCACGTTCGTGAGTGCCGTTTACGACACCAAATCAAAGGATTATTACAAAGTTTGCCGGATCGGCGCCGATGCCATCCGATTGATGAGCACCTGGCTGCCCGGCTATCCTTACCCCTACCCTTCCATGACGGTCTTTAATGGCAACGACGGCATGGAATACCCCATGATGTGCAACGACGCCAGCACAGGCGACCGCGACCCGACGGGATTGACGGCACACGAAATTTCCCACACCTTTTTCCCCTTTATGATGGGAATTAACGAGCAAAACTACGCCTGGATGGACGAAGGATGGGCTTCCTTTTTCGATCTCAACCTGACGGATTCCCTTTCCGGGACCCGGGGCAACAATCGCGGCTATGGCTTTTTTGCGGGCAATGAATCCGATGTGCCGCCCATGGTGCAGTCCCGCTTTCTGAGCAGCCCGGCCTACCGTGGCGCTTCTTATGCCCGCCCCCAGGCGGCCTATCTGGGGCTGCTCGACTTGTTGGGCTACGACGTGTTTCACCGCTGCATGGTGGAATACATGGACCGCTGGAAAGGCAAACACCCCATGCCCTATGACTTTTTCAATACCTGGAACCAGGCCTCAGGTCAAAACCTCGACTGGTACTGGCGTCCCTGGTTTTTTGAATGGGGTTACCCCGATCTGGGCATTCAGGGCGTAGTAATGGACGAATCGGCCGGGCGTCAATACATGTTGATTGAACGCGTTGGCAATCAACCCATTCCGATCCATCTGGAGGTCGAGTACACCGACGGCTCGAAAGAAACCTTTCACCAGAAATCGGATGTATGGCGCGACGGGAAAAGTAATTACCCGGTATATTTCCCGGTAGGGAAAAAAGTCAAATCGGCAACCCTGGGCGGCCGAACGATTCCCGACAGTGAACGCAAAAACAATACGTGGAGCCTGTAGTGCCGGCCCTCCATCTCGGCGCTACAGTTCTAAAAATCAATTACTTTTGCGCATCCTCCCATTCCGCCAACGCTGACCAAAACTCTTTTTTCGCATGAAATCGAACAGCCTCTTTACCTACGTCATCTATGCTTTGTTACTCGGCCTGATTCTGATTGCCGGCTATAAGGCCTGCCAGATCCGTCAGGAGCAAGCCCTTCAAAAGAAAGAACGGGAGGAACTTGAACAGGTCATGCGCGATCTGGGATACACCAACGACACGACCGCCAACGGAAGCAGCTACCTCGGCAATGCAGACAGCAACGGGACTGCCCCCAAAAGCGCCCCCACGACTGCCCCCGGCGCCAAGACAACAACTTCGACGCCCAAAGTTTCGGCCACAGGCATAGAGGATGACGAACCCGCTGCAACAACGGCAAAGTCGCCCGCTACAACAACCAAACCTGCCGCCAACACAGCCAGACCCCTGGCCGCTACTCCTTCCTCAACCACTTCCGGCGCTAAAACCAGCGGCGGCAGTACGCAACCGTCCGGCCTTTCCGGAAACGTACCCAGCTATGGCGGCCGTTACCTGGTTATTACCGGAGCGTTCAAGCAAATGGAAAATGCCCGTGACGAAATGGAAACCCTCGTCAAGGCGGGCTACCGCAACGCGGAAGTCAAAAAATTCACCGGCGCATGGGCGCATGTGATCGCCCTGCGCACCAACGACAAGGCAGCCGCCGAACGCGCTGTGCAAAAACTGAAATCGGAAGGGTACCCCGGCGCCTATTTGAAAGATTCCAAATAGAGCGCGTCAATAGGCTGCTGAACGGCTTTCCGGCAAGTTGTTGTTTTCTCCGTCAAGCAAGGTAAAGCAGCGGCCTTTTATACCCAAAAATGCGGGCCATCGGGAAACAATGTGTTCCGATGGCCCGCATTTGTTTTATGCTTTCTCGCCCGTTCAGGCCTCGAAACGCAGGTGTTTTACAGTTTTCCCCCGGTTGATGAGTTGCTTGAGCGATTGTACGCCAATGGCCAGGTGCAGTTGCGCGAAATTGGCGGTTACTACCCGGTCGCTGGCCTCGGTTTTTACCCCTTCGGAGGTCATGGGCATATCGCTCACGAGTAGAAGGGCCCCGGCCGGCATCTGGTTTTTAAACGCAGCCACAAAAATGGTGGCGGTCTCCATGTCGATAGCGATACAACGCAGGTCGCGCAATCGTTTTTTGAAATCCTCGCGGTGCTCCCAGAGTCGTTTGTTGGTCGTGTACACCACCCCGGTCCAGTAATCGCGTTCGAAATCGCGAATGGTGGTCGACACCGCTTTTTGCAGGGCAAATGCCGGCAGCGCCGGCACTTCAGGCGGCAGGTAGTCATTACTCGTACCTTCGCCCCGCACGGCTGCAATGGGAAGGATGAGGTCGCCGACCTGGTTTTTCCCCGTTTTCAAGCCCCCGCATTTGCCCAAAAACAAGACGGCTTTGGGCTTGATCGCTTCGAGCAAGTCGATGATCAGGCCTGCATTCGGGCTGCCGATGCCAAAATTGATGATCGTGATATTGTCGGCTGTAGCAGCTTGCATGGGTCGGTCGGCGCCGTAGATCGGCACGTCGTGTTCGTCGGCAAAAGTGCGTACGTAGCCGCTGAAATTGACCAGCAAAATATATTCTCCGAACTTTTCCAGCGGCATACCCGTGTAGCGCGGCAGCCAGTCTTTCACGATACCGGCCTTCGACGATTTTTCCCGCTCGAAAATTTCAAATTCCAGCGCGTCGATGTCTTCGGGTTGTAGGGTGGGTTTGTCGTTTTTTTCCTGCATAAGTTGCTGTGTACAAGTAGAATGATGAATCGAATATGGAACACCTATTGCCTAACGATTGGCCGGTGCAAGGGAGCGATACACTATTGATTGCAACCTGGGCCTGTAATCGCCATTGATCAGGCGGTTGTTTTCCATAGTCGGGAAGGTTCGGTTGGATAAAAATACAAAAATAAGCTGGCGGTCGGGGTCTGCCCACACCCCGATTCCGGTGAATCCGGTATGGCCGAAGGTATTGATGCCGGCCAGTTCGCTGACGTTCTGGGAAGCCCGCGGGTCCAGTTCTTTCATATCAAAACCTGTGCCCCGCCGGGTACTGCCGGGGTAACGCGTCGTCCAGGCATCTACGGTGGCGCGGTTGATGTAATGGGTGTTGAAGTACTCTCCGCCGTTGAGCAGCATCTGGAAAATCTTGGCCAGGTCGTTGGCATTCGAAAACAGGCCGGCATGACCGCTCACGCCGCCCAGCTGGGCTGCGCCCATGTCGTGCACATAGCCTTGCAGCCGTTGGTGGCGGAAGTAGGTGTCGTCTTCGGTCGGCACACAACGATCGACCCAGCCGCGTTTCCAGGGCGTAAAGGTGGTCGTGGCAAGCCCCATGGGCCGGTAAAACGTGGCGTCGGCATATTGATCCAGCGACTGGCCCGTGATGTTTTGCAAGGCCCTTGCCGAGAGATAAAGCCCCAGATCGGAGTATTTGTATTCTTTTTTGGGCAATAATTCCGATCGGAAGATGGTGTTCCATATCGTATCGACCCACGCATTCTCCATATACATGCCAGGGGCTACGGGAATATTGGAATCCTCATCGGGTTCGCGGTGGTAAATATGCTGGTCGGGCAAACCGTCGTGCAGGGTGCGCTGGTAAAACGGAATCCAGGCTTGCAGACGGGCATGATGCGCGAGAATATCGCGGGTCAGCAGGTCTTTTTTGTTTGTTTGGGTCAATTCCGGCACATAGGCGCTCATGGGCTTGTCGAGACTGAAACGACCTTCATCGCTCAGCCGCATGAGCGATATGGTCGTGGCGCCTATTTTGGTTACCGAGGCCAGGTCATACAGATTGTCGGGCGTAACGGAGACCGCCGCGGAGTCGTATGTAAAGTGGCCATAGGCCTTTTGCCAGACGACCTTGTTGTCTTTTGCAACCAGTATCTGACAACCCGGCGCTGCGCCGGCGGCAATCAGTTCCGCCACCAGATCGTCCATGTGCGCCAGGGTATCGCTGTTCATTCCAACGGCTTCCGGAAGGTCGTAGCCCATCCGTTTGGAGGGATACTGAACCACAAGTCCTTGCCCGAATTTCGCATTGGCCGACACGGTGACAGGCATTACGCCGCTCAGGTCGCGGGCGCCGAACCAGGCCTGCGCGGCCAATTCCTGCGTAATCGGGTCGTCGTTGTAAGCCAGCAGCACCGAGCGACAGGGTTCGAAATATTTCAGGCTGTACGGGTTGCCAAAAACCGTCAGCGCGGTCGGCACCGCGGCATCAAGTCTGTTCACAAAAGCAACGAGGCTGTCGTTGAGGCCGAAAGCATCGGCTGCACGGGAACGCATATTGTGCAAACCCACGATCACGGCATCGTAGTAGCACAACGAATCCAGCAGCATCCTGGATTGAGCGGAATCGAGACTTTTGGGCACATTGAACAAATGAACCGGCGCATAATAGCCGCAGTACGTTTGAAAAACCGTCCGGTTGGTGTCGCCGATCGAGAGCACAGCCAGGCGGCGGCGTTCGAGGTGATCGAAGCCGGCCAGCCCCTGACGGTCGCGCACGAGGGTAAGCGCGTTTTCCACCAGGCGGCGCTTGAGCAGCCAGGCTTGCGGACTATTGATCTCGCGACGGATGTTGGCTACTTCGACGCGTTGGGGAACGGTCAGCCCGAGGCGGTATTTGGCGCGCAACACACGGCGCACACTGGCTTCCATTTGCCGGCGGTCGAGAGTGCTGTCGGCCAGGGCGCGTTGCACCGCAGCCACGGCTGCGCCTACGTTGGCGGGCAGCAGGACGATATCGTTGCCGGCACGCAACGCTTCCACGTCGGCTTCTCCTGGGCCAAAATATTTGGTCACCCCCTGCATTTCCATGGCATCGGTAAAAATCAGCCCCTGGAAATCCATTTTTTCGCGCAAAAGGCCGGTCACGACCGGCCTGCTGAGCGTGGTCGGCCGATTGGGCCGGGGGTCGAAGGCAGGCATGTTGAGGTGGGCGACCATGATGCTGCCAATGCCGTTTTTTGCCAAAAACCGGAAGGGATACAGTTCGAGGCTGTCGAGCCGGGCCGAATCATGCGCAATCAACGGAAGGTCGAAATGCGAGTCGGTATTGGTGTCGCCGTGCCCCGGAAAGTGCTTGGCACAGGCGAGAATGCCACCATCCTGCATACCCGACATCAGCTGGAAGCACTTGGCGGACACGTTGTAGCGGTCTTCTCCGAAAGACCGGTCGTTGATGACCGGGTTGGCGGGATTGTTATTGATGTCGGCCACCGGCGCAAAACTGACATGCACCCCCAAACGGCGGCATTGACGAGCCATTTCGCGCCCCAGATCATACAGGAGGGCATTGTCGCGGATAGCGCCCAGCATCAGCTGGCGCGGGTAAGTGATGGCCGCCTCCTTGAGACGCATGCCCAGGCCGTATTCCGCATCCATGGAGATCAGCAAGGGCACACGGCTGGCAGCCTGGTAGCGGTTGGTCAATTCAGCCTGCCGCTCGGGCGTGCCCTGGAAAAAACACAGGCCGCCTACCTTGTACTGACGAATGAGCTCTTCCACACCCTGTTCATACGCAGCGTCCTTGTCGGAATGGGCGCGCAGCATAAACAGCTGGCCGATGCGTTCTTCCTCGCTCAGCGCGTTGAAGACGGAATCGACCCATTTCGACTCGTTCGGATCAGGGCTCTGCGATAAATCGAAGGGCCGTCGGCCGGTAAAACTCAGGGCAAACAAGGCAAAAAACAGCAGCGCAAATAATGAAAATCTCACGGGCAATCAGTGTATGGAAAGGATTTGAACTGGGGCAAATTTGGACAAAATTTTGCTGATGAGGGTCCGCCTGTTTTCAGGCAGCCGGCAGCTGGCTGCAACAAGGCCGATTTTTAAACCAATTTGCTTTCTTTGCATCCAGATGCCCCCCCAATTATTACACTTTAAAAATCTTAAACCACAACACATGAAAAATCTCTTCATCCTCTCCTTTGCTCTGCTGCTGCTGTTCCCGGCGAGCCTTCTCGCACAAACCACGGAAAACTACACGAATACCCGAAGCGCAGCGCACCGTCAGTTTCCGGGCGCCAATATCTGGGTTGTTCCGCCCAGGGGTTTCACCCCCGAAGTGAAGGCATCGCCCGGTTTTTACAAGGATGAGTTCAATTTTGTCGTGGTGGAAGAACTCATTGGCAGTAATTTCCAGTTTGCCTACAGCATCCGCCGGCAAATGGATGAAGACTACACCTTTCAGGCAGAAAAACTGATGACAATCAATGGTTTGGAAGCCTGCGAACTTCAATATTTCGACCCCGGCGCCCGAAAGGTCGGTTGCCACACGCTGATCATCGGCAACAATTATTTTGCCGCCATCATTCGTTTTTTCTACCGCACGCCAGAAACAAGCACGGAAGCCGTGGCCGCCTGCTTGCACTCGGTTTTTGCCGATGTGGATCAATACCCCAACCCGGTCTCGGCTGCCGGTATTTCGTTCGATCCGTCCACACAGGGTTATGGACTGGCACATGCCGAAGACGGGCTGCTGTTCTTTTGTCCGATGAACGGCGCGCCAGTCGATCAGGCCCCTGGGGCCATGCTGGCCATGACCCGGCTGGATAAAAAAGACGTAGGAGCAAGCAGTATTTCGCTGGCGGAATTCCATCAGGCCGTACTGTCCGATGAAACGCTGACCAGTTCGACCGGACTGGAGGCGATACCAGCCGGCACGCCTGCCACCTTCAATGGTTTCTCCGCGCTGGAATCCTATTCGGGAGCAAAGGCGGGTAAAGGCCAGGCATACGTCCTGACAGTTGAAACACCCAATTGTTATTTTATGGCCGCCGCTGTCACCAAGCCGGGTTTTGACGCAGAATTGGTCAAAATGCGGCAGCTCATCTCTTCCGTAAAATTCAATTGAGTATTGTATGAAACCGATTTGCCTGTTCTTCTTTTACGCCTTGTTCCTTGTTCGAATCGAGGCGCAAACGCCCGGTGCAGCCGTACGTCCCTGCCTCGACAGTGTATTGAATTTTGCACAACAACATGCCCTGAAACGCAACGAAGTCAACTGGGACAGTGTCCGTTCACTGGTGTATGCCAAGGCAGCCGGCGCGCAAAATACGAGCGAACTAGGGCCCGCTTTTTCCGCCTTGCTCGGCGCACTGGGCGACGACCACGGCCGGGTGCTTTACCAAAACAACACCATCGGATTCTGGTACGGCGAACTGAAGGAAAACCAGAAAACAATCGATCCGAACATGTGGAGCGCGGTTCAGAGCGGCCTCTACCCTGCCCGCGCTGTTTTATTGTCCGACTCGGTGGGTTACCTGCGTTTGCCCGGACTGAGCACGGGCGATAACCTGCAGATGGCCGCCGAAATCCGCTGGCACGTCAACCGCCTGATCGATCAGGGAGCCCGTTGCTGGATCATCGACCTGCGCGGCAACGGCGGCGGCAACACCTTTCCCATGCTCGAAGGCATCGGCCCGCTGCTGGGCGACGGCCCGATCGGGAGCCATCGCGACCCGGTCGAACGTTCCGAATTCCCGTGGTCTATCCGCGACGGCAACTTTTTCTACGGCGAATACGAAGCCGTGCATTTGCCCAATACGATGAATGTGCCGAAAAATGCCAGAGTGGCGGTGCTGACCAGCCGTTATACCGCGAGCTCGGGCGAAATGGTGGCTATTTGTTTCAAAACCCGGCCCAATACCCGCTTTTTTGGCGAAAAAACAGGCGGGATGATCACCATCACCAACTGGGTGCAACCCTGCGAAGATTTGACGCTCACCCTCGCGGCGGCCTATTGCGCCGACCGCACAGGAAGGATATATCGGGAATATGTTGATGTGGATGAGACTGTTCCCTTTCTGATCACCGAAGAACCCAACGACGACCCGGCCATTAAACAGGCCCTTTCCTGGCTCAAACAGCGGGGAAACTGAGCATCGAACCGTAAAGATCGAGGTAGCGAGTCGCGGTATCGCGCAAGCTGAAAGGGACAAACGGCGCCGTCGGAGCGGGCTCCGCAAGGGCCGCAAGCACCAGTGCCGCCAGCGCCGCCGGGTCGTCGGCCGTATGACCGGTTTCGGGCGCGATGCCGACCGGCGTGCCGACGACCCGGCAACCTTGCGCAGCAGCTTCGACCAGTACAAATCCGTACGATTCGAAACGGGCAGTGTGCAACAATACTTTGGCGCTGCGCATTTTTTCCAGTACGCGTTCGCGCGGGAGCATGCCTGTCAATTGCAGGTGCCGTTCGAGGCCGAGAGACGCGGCAAGGCGTTCGATGCGTTTTTTTTCGGGGCCATCGCCCACCAGTTCGGCGCGCAATGCCGGGTAGCGGTCGGCCACCCGGCGCAGGGTCCGCAACCATTTGGGCCAATCTTTGACCGGCAACAACGAACCCACGCCCAGGACATCAAACGGGCGGGTTTCAGGCATCTGCCGGGGCACTTCGCGGGCATCGATCCCCCAGGGAATATCGTGCAGGGCGATCAATCCTGTTGTTTCCTCCAGTTTTTTTCGGTGAAAAGCCGATAAAGCCACGATCCGCCCCTCGTCTTTGGCCGTCAAATAGCGAAGGTGTTTGTGGTTGGAAGGCAGCACATCCTGCCCCATCAGGGTCGTCAAATGGGGCAATCCGGTACGGTAATGAAGCCGCTCGCCCGTGCGGGCCGCCCAGCCCAGCCAGAAACTGTGCAGCACTGCCGGCTGGCCGGCCGTCAGGCGCAGCCCGTGCTGAAACGCCCGGCGCAGGGTGCGCAATTTGCAGCCCGTTCGATTGCGGCCGTCGCAAGGCCAAACGCGGATGCCGTGCCACTGATAGGGCGCCGACCGGAAGGGATATTCCAGCGTCACTACATCCAGCTCGGCGCCCCTGCCGGCCAGTTCGCGGGCCAGCAGTTGGAGGGGCGGGATGCAAGCGTGGTCGTTTTCGTCAGCCGGGAAGCCGGGCGTCAGCCAGATGAGGCGCATGGATGAGGGTTTGTGAAGCATTAAAAAAAGGAGCGAACCTTGATTGTTCGCTCCCGTATATGCAGACGACCGCGCTTGATTCGGGCGGCCGGAATGACGGCGGTCCCGCTCGTAGCGAGATTCCACCGTTTTCTTGATTGGCCTACATTTTCAACAATTTACGTGTCAATTGAGCGCCATTGCTGTCGCGCAAGACGACCTGATAAACGCCAGCGGGCCAACCCGCTGTTTCAATTTCAATCTGGTGTTCGCCGGCCGGCAGCGCTGTTGGCGGCACCGAAGCGACGAGGCGGCCCGTGAAGTCAAAAACCTGCGTTTGCACCTGCGCACTTTCCCGCAGGGCAAAATCCACGGCAAAGATAGCGCCGGCGGGATTGGGATAGACCTCCATTCCACTCAAAAAGCCGGCCTGTTCGTTGGTACCGCTGATGATGACACCCGGCGGAAGCGGCACATACTGGTTGAGGTAAAGACGGTATTCGCCGGGTTGGAGTGTGATGGTGTTTACCGGGAAACCATTGTAAAACACGCTATCCCCGGTATAATATTCGTACCACCAGCCTTGTGGGCCGTTGAGATAAAGTGTCTGGTTGTTTATCACCGACGTGGAAACATTGGCTATAACGACAACCGCCATTCCGGAAGCATTGTCATTTAGCCAAACCTGTCGAATGGTCCCTGGGGCTAATTGTATGTTGTAATTGCTCGTTTCAAATACGTCGTAGTTGTTGCGCAGGTAAAGCAAAGCCTGAGTCACGTCGTGCAGGCGTTTGCGGTAGGGGTTGTCGAGGTAATCCCAGCGGACAGGCTTCGGATCGGTGCGGCAGTTGGGGTTTATGCTGCCGTCGGGGCAATAGTTGATCGGGAAATCGTAGCCCATCTCGCCAAACTGCCAAAGCATTTTGGGGCCGGGGACGGTGTAAAACAGGTTTTCCAGCATTTCGATGCGGCGCAGGCCGGTCGGCAGGCTTTTGATGTTGTAAGTGCCCGCCACATTGCCGTAGGTTTTGCATTCGTAGGCGATGCGGTCTTCGTCGTGGCTTTCCATGTAGCCGATGAGGTGCGGCACACTCCAGCCGCGGTTGGAGTACACCACGTTGCCCAGGCTGGTATTGACACCGCTGGAAAAGCCGAGTGCCACGTCTTTGTACGCTCCCCACATGTTGCCCCACAACATCATGCCGTATTCGGCCAGTTCTTTTTCTTCGGTATTGTCGGCAAAGTGTTCGAGGATCACGTAGGCCGTGGGATCGACGCTCCAGATAAAGTCGGCGTAGTTTTTCAGGATGGCCACCCGGGAGGCATCATATTGCCCCCAAAGCGACACATTGGAGCCCGAATTGAACTGGGTAAACCCTTTGGACAGGTCGAAGCGGAAGCCATCGACCTTGAATTCCTGCAGCCAGTATTTGAGGCAGTTTTTTACATAGGCTTTGGTCGCCGCACTTTCATGGTTAAAATCATTGAACACGCTGTAAGGGTGCGTTGCCTGCGGATTCAGCCAGGGATTGTTGGCTGCCGGCCGGTTGTTGGCCGCATCCCAGTAGAGCTGAGCGAGCGGGCTGGCGCCAGTGGCCTGGTTGAACACCACGTCGAGTATGACCGCGATGTCGCGTTTGTGGCATTCGTCCACAAAGGTTTTCAAAGCCTCGGGAGTGCCGTAGTATTTGTCGAGCGCCTTGTGGTAGGCAGGGCCATAGCCCCAGTTGATGTTGCCGTCGAATTCATTGACCGGCATCAGTTCGATGGCCGTTACACCCAGCGATTCGAGGTAATCGAGCGTGTCGGTGAGCGTCTGGTAGTCGTGCGCCGCGACAAAATCGCGCACCAGCAATTCGTAGATCACCAGGTCGGTCTTTTTGGGGCGGTCGTACCCTGCGGCCGTCCAGTTGAAAGGCGGCTGGGCTGTTTGCAGCAACGACACCACTCCCGTGGTTTTGCCGCTCGGATAAGCAGGCAGGTTGGGCCAGGTGAGCGCGGGGATGAAGGCGTCGTTCCAGGGGTCGAGCACAAGTGTGCTGAGCGGATCGGCAATTTTCAGCGCGCCATCCACGAAGTATTGAAAACGGTAAATGTCACCAGGGGTCAGGCCGCTGATATCGAGCCACCAGGTATTGCCGTCGAGGCTTTTATGCATCTGATAACTGGTGTTGGGCACCCAGTTGTTGAAATCGCCCAGCACGAAAACCGTTGATTTGCCCGGCGCATAAAGCGCGAGCCTGGCTTTTGTCTGATCGGCTAAATAATTGATTCCCAACTCCGTGCCCGCCGGCGGGTCCTGCGCCGGCAAACTCTGCGGAACGACGTAGTAAAACGTCGAGGTATCGGCTTCCGTGGCGGTGGTGGCGATAAACTGGACGGTGTGCAACCCTACCCCGCCGGCAGTAATCGTAGCATTGAGGGTTTGGCCGCTGGCGGAGGCAAGCTGCACGCCGTTGTCTTTCAGCGAAAGGCTGGCCGACTGGGAAGCGATAGCCGACACGGGTATCTGCGCCCCCGTGGTGCTCAGTTGGGTGCCGGCAGTCGGGGCGACGAAGGTGGTCAGCAGGCCGCTGTTTTCGGGGTAAACGGTGTAGTAAATATCGGAGCCGTCGGCTGCCCGGCCGACGATGGAACCGTTCGTGTTGCGGAAAACGAAGGCCAGTTTCAGCACCGTTTCTCCGGGCTGGATGTTGAAAAAACTTTGAATATTGATCGTCTTTTTCCAAAGATTGGGGCTTACGAAAGTCATTGCCCCCACCGCATCGGCGGTGCCCCAGGTCGTGACAACGTGTTGCCAGTCGGTTGGCGAAGTACTGGCGTCGGTGATGACCCCCATGTGGGCGTACACCGGCGAGACCCCCGCCAGGGCGCCATTGCCCTGATCGGCATGGTAATAAATGGTCACATCGCCGCTGAGGGTCGGAAACAAGGGGTCGCAGGTGACCTGTGCGCCGATCGACCAGGCAGCAAAACATCCGAAAAGCAGAAGGAACAGTTTTTTCATCGTAAAACGGTTTGATATAAAATAAAAATCCCGCTCCGGCCGTGTGGTGGACGAAACAGGATCGGCATTTTCGGAAGCAAAGAAAAGTCTTTCCCGGCTGACTTTCAGGCGGAGCGGCCGGTTTTGCCGCTTTTTCGCAAAATCATGACCAGCAAGCGCCATCTGTTGGGCCAGGCGGCCATATCGACCACCATTTCCGCGCGATTTTGCAAGGGCAAAGTGGAATAGCGCAGGGCCAGGCGGCGGTAATGGTCGAGCGCCACACGAGTCGCAGCGACGAGAAAAAAAACCGTTCCCCAGGCTTTGTTTCTATTGGGGGAGGATGCCTTTCGAAATTTATCTTTTACGCTATCTACCTGTTTTTCAAATAATTGAATCAAGCCAGCCACATCGTTTCGGTGTAAAAAATGCAGTGCAAGGGTGCTTTGCCCCTTGGCGCCATGATCGAACCAGACATCGAAAATGTCGTCGCAGAGCTGAATGAGCTGGCCAAATTCGAACAGCAGGCCGCGTTCTTCCTCCGAAGGCGGCGGATAAAGCAAACTGCGAAAAAGCAGCACTGAGTTGCCGCCTTTTTCCCTGGTTTGGCGGAGCAGTTCGCGCGGCCTCCCCCCCCGGGTATTATTCATTTCCGCCTGATAAACCCGTTCGAGCGCAGGTTCGAACCAGCCGGCCTGTTCCAGGGGCAGCGATCGGCGCAGGTCGTCCAGCAAATAAAGCGCAGTGCCCCGACGATCAAGCAGGCGGCTTCGGCCCGGCCAGTCGGCGGGGTCGTCAGCGGCCGTGAAGCCATCGCTGATATCGTCGAAATAAGCAGCCAGTGCGGCCATTCGGGCAAACAGACGGCGCTCTGCCCCACTCCTGTCGCGCCCCGAAAGGGCCGTAAACACCGCTGCCAGATAAGATGTCCCCCAGTAATAGTGGTAAAACCGGCGTATCGCGGCCGGCGGGAATTGTTGTTCCGGCGGCAACCGCAGCCAGCCGTACGCGCGCCTGCGCAGCATGGCCGCCCCTGCAAACACCCGCACAAGGTGAAGCGCTGCGCGCAACAGGCTCATCAGGTGATTTTTTTACCGCCCGGCAAGACGCGCACGAACTGGATGACGAGGAAAGAGCTCAGGGTAATCATGGCGATCAGGATAGGGATGGTTTTGGCAGGGTGAAAACGCGTTTGCCAGTAACCGAGCTTCGACCAGAAATCGAGCATAAAAACGTGCACGAAATAGATGCCGAAACTGGCCAGCGCAAATTCCTTTTCCACTTCCAGCAAGGGGTGTTTGTTCCACGAATATTTGGCCAGTAAAAACCAGCCTGCTGCGCAAAAACCTACGTTGGGGGTGAGATAATCGTAGAAATAGGGGTGAAATTCGTTGCCGTGGGATTTGCTGGCCCAGTAAGTGCCCACTGCCGTCGCGACGGTGCCCAGCACCACCAGGGAGCCCGCTACGCGCAGCATACCGCCGCGCGTCAGGGGCCAGGGCGCGAGCTGGCCGGGCGCGGCCGGCTCGTCGAGCACGGGTTTGTTGCCGAGGTAAAAGCCGAGCACGAAATAGCCCAGGTTGTTGCAAAAGAACTCCCAGTAGATTCCTATGCTCACGTTCCAGAACACAAAAAGGATTTTGTAACCCCAGGAGGCCAGCGCGCACAAAATGAAGAGGTAGAGGTAGTCGCGATCTCCGGCCTGCTTCACCCAGGGGCGCATGATGGGGTAAACGAGATAAAGCCCTACGATCAGGTAAATGAACCACAGGTGATAATGCACGCGGTTTTCGACCATGCGGAGGCCAGCTTCGCCGAGGGTCGCCGGCTGGCCCGATGCGAGGTAATTGTAGAGATTGTAGGCCACCATCCAGGCCAGCGAGGGCACGATGACCCGTGAAAAGCGGCGTTTTAAAAAATCAGGCAGGGGGTAATCTTTGCCCAACAGTAAAAAACCGCTCAGCATCACAAACAAGGGCACCGAAGGGCGGCAAAAGGAGTCCCACCAGTTGGCTGCCCACCAAAACCAGGAATCGAAAGCCGCGTAGCCATGCGCCACAGGCGCCGATACGTGGATTCCGATTACCATGACGGTGGCGTAATTGCGCAAACGGTCGGCCCAGGCAAGGCCGCCAGCCGGTGGAGCAAGGGTTGTAGCGGTGCTCATGTTGAAAATTCCGGGTAAATAATGGCAGCTGGTGAAATGAACGGGGTCAAGTTACAGCCCGTTTTTCAAAAAGTAATTTGCAAGCCGTCCCAGGCAAAATACACTCCCGCCGGCAACTCGTTTTCGAGGTCGCCCACCCGCCCCATTTCATGGCTCACATGCGTCAGCCAGGCCTTTTCGGGGCGGATGCGGGCGATCATCCGCAGGGCCTCGTCCAGCGTCATGTGGGTCGGGTGTTCCCTGTGATGCAAGGCATTAATAATCAAATATTTGACTCCTTCCAGTTTGACCATTTCCTCTTCGGGTATGGTTTTCACATCAGTCAGATAGGCCATTTCGTCCACCCTGAATCCCAGGATCGGCAGGCGGCCGTGCATCACCCTGATCGGGACGATCTGAACGGTACCGATCCGCAGGGGTTCTTCGGGATCGATCGGGAGCAGGTCGATCCTGGGCAGGCCGGGTATAGGATGCCCGAACACGTATTCGAAACGTTTTCGCACTTCTTCGCCCACCCGCGGCAAGGCATACACCGACATGGCCCGGCCGGAGCTGAAATTGAAGGGCCGGATGTCGTCGAGTCCGATGACGTGATCGTTGTGTTCGTGGGTGAGCAGGATGGCGTCGAGGTGCCGTATGCCGGCACGAAGCATTTGCTGGCGCAGGTCGGGGCCGGCGTCGATGAGGATGTTGAGGTCGCCGGCGGTCAGCAGCGCCGAGGAGCGCAGCCGGTTGTCGCGGGGGTCGTCGGAAGTACACACCGGGCAGTCGCATCCGATCACGGGGACGCCTTGGGAAGTGCCGGTACCGAGCAACGTGAGGTTCAAAGTCTGGAAGAATTAGCAGGAAAAGCCGCGGCGCTTTTCGGGGTCAAAGGTGGCAAAGGCTCAGGATTCTTCCTGTTGTTTTTTCCACTTTTCGATCAGGTCGCGCGATTTTTCGGAAAGTGAATCGTGGTCGAACTCCATCTTGCTCAGGATGTCGAGGAGGCAGTTGATTCGGGCCTCCGTATCATAAAAACGGTTGACCACCGCGATGCGGCGTTGCTCCACGATGCAGTAACCGCTTTGAAAATTGCCTTTTTCATAGCGCACGGTGTAGTCCAGTTCGCCGAAAAGGTCTTCCAGTTTTTTCAGTGTCGTTTGCGTGTAGCGCATGGATCGTGCAATATGGGTATTTGCTTGCCCAATTTCTCCGCGCCCGTATCTTCGCCGGAGAATGGACACAAAAGTATCAAAATTCGCCACCATGAAAATTCGTTCGTACTACCCTGCGCGCAATCTTGCCTTTCCGCTCCTTTTTTCCCTTTCCGCCCTGTTGTTCTTGTTGTTCCTGCCTTCGCGGGTCCAGGCCCAGCAGCAGCGTTTCAAGGCGGGCATCATCGCCGGGGTCACGGCGTCGCAGATCGACGGCGACCAGTCGGCGGGCTATCACAAACTGGGTTTGCAGGGCGGCCTGCGCGGCGTCACGATCCTGGGCCCCAAGCAGGAAGCCAGCATCGAAATTCTGTATTCGCAACGCGGCAGCCGCAACCAGCCCAAGACCTATCCCGAGTTTTCCACCACCCTCGGTTTCGTGGAAGTACCCGTACAATGGCACTACAACGACTGGCTGGTCGAAGGCGAAGACAACGAACCCGACTGGTACCGGGTGCAGTTCAACGTCGGCCTTTCGTACAGCCGCCTGCTGAGCACCTCCGACAAATACAACGACGGCTACGGCATCTATGCCGCCCTGCCCCACCTGAATAAAAACAGCTATTGCTTCCTGATTGGCGGCAGTTTCTACGCTACCCGCCATGTAGGGTTCAGTTTTCGCTACCACCGGGCCATCAACAAACTGTACAAGATCGGCGGCGGCGGCAATTTCCGCAGCGATCTGATCGAACACTACCTGGCCTTTCAGGTTGTTTACATGTTTTAAAAAATCCGTTCCATTTGTATGCGCTGCGCCGTTATCGACCTGGGCACCAACACGTTCCACCTTCTCGTCGCCGAACACGACGATCAGCAGCCCTGGCAAACGGTGCTGAAAGAACGCCGTTACATCAAAATGGCCGAACAAGGCATCCACCGCATCGGGCCGGCGGCCTTCGAGCGCGGCATTCAGGCGCTCCGACATTTCAAACAGGAACTCGATGCTGCCGGGGTGCCGCCCGAGCGGGTGCGCGCCATCGGTACAGCAGCTTTGCGCACTGCCGAAAATGCCGCCGATTTCGTGTCGGAAGTTCAGCAGCAAACCGGCATCCGGGCCGAAGTGATCAGCGGCGACCGCGAAGCGGAACTGATTTACAAGGGCGTACGACAAGCCGTGCCTTTCCCCGACGAAGGCCGCGTGCTCATCATGGACATCGGCGGCGGCAGTGTGGAGTTTATCCTGGCCGACCGTGAAAAGGTGTTTTGGCAAAAAAGTTTTCCGATCGGGGTGGCCGTTTTGTTTCAACGGTTTCAACACAGTGACCCCATTGCCGAAGCGGAAATACAAGCGGAGGAAAATTACCTCGACGCTGCGCTCGCCGAACTTTGGGCCGCACTCGGGCGCTGGCCGGCCGTCGCGCTGGTCGGGGCATCGGGCACATTCGACGTGATCGACAACTTTTTGCTCGACCCGACCGCCAAACCCCTGCTTTACGGCTACACAACCCGTGCAGCCCTCGATCCGCTTTGCGATATGTTTATCAAAAGCACCCTCGCCGAGCGCCACGCCATGCCCTTGCTGGCGCCCGAACGCGTCGAGATGATCGTCGCGGCTATCATCCTTATCCGTGTGGTGCTGCAAAAAGCGGGCTTGAACGATATTTATACCTCGGCCTACGCGATGAAGGAAGGGATGCTGGAAGAACTGGCCGCCCAGGTTTTTAAATAAAACCCACAGGATTTTACCATCTTTGTTACCAAACCAGCCTTGAACAAAAAATGGCAACTTCCGAAACAAACGGGTCTGCTTCTGACGGCTTTTTGAGCCCCAATCGAACCCTCTGGCTCGTCCTCTACAACGTCGGCCTCATGCTGTTGCTTGGCGCCGGACTGTTTTTAGTCATTTCCTCTACCGCCGACACCCTGTACAAGCAGGAAAAATCGGCCCGCGAACAAGCGCGCCTCGACGCATCAAAAAAGATACCGGCCGCCAAACCGGCCGCCGCGCTGCCCGCCGCCCCTGCCGACACTACAACAGGTAACGCCGAAACAAGCGATTCGGCAGCGGCTTCCGCACCCGCCACCGACAGTGTGCAAACACAATCCGACACCCCCGAAACACCCCTTACCGACCCGCACCTGATCGCCTACATTTTATTTGCCATCACCATGGCCGGCGGCCTCGGCGGCACCCTGTGCAACCTGCGGGGCATCTTCGAATTTACCCGCGATAACAAGGGCAAGTTCCCCGAACACCTCGAAATGGGCTTTTATCTGCGACCGGTCTCGGGTATCCTCTGCGGGCTTTTCACGTTTTTCGTCAGCACCTTTTTCGCCGGCGCGCTTAGCCAGGGCGGCAGCTCGGGCTGGCGTACGCTCGACGGCATGTTTCCTTACATCGGCATTGCCTTTATCGCGGGTTTTGCCTCCCAGGAGTTCATGGAACGACTGAAAGACACGGCCCGAACCCTGTTTGGAAGCGGCAACGGCAATGCACCTGCGCCCGAACCGGAGCCGGAGCCTCAGCCGGAGCCGGAAGCCGGAGCAGCCAACCGGGAAAGCCTAAACCCGCTGCGCCCCGAAAAAGGCGGCCGCGAATCCCTTTCGGGCGACGGCGACAAACCCGTCGAAAAACGAACCCCTCCGCCCCGCAATCCCTCGCCGCCGCGCAAACTGGCCGATTGATACCCGATACAGCCATGCAGGTTTATTCCCTGTTCGATCTCTGCCAGCACCTGCGAAGAGTGGTGGCGCTCAATTTTTCGGAGCCGCTGTGGATAACGGCCGAAATCGCCCAGCTCGGCCTGTCAAGAGGGCATCTGTTTATCGACCTGGTGCAAAAAGGCGGCGAGGAAGTCGTCGCGCAGGGCCAGGCCGTCATCTGGGCCAAAGACGTGCTGCGCTTCCGGCGCCGGCTCGGCCCCGCCTTCGACGAAGTTTTGCGCGAAGGCATGGAGGTCAAAATGCGGGTGCGGGTCGATTTTCACGAGCGCTTCGGCCTCAAACTGCTGCCCGACGACATCGACACCACCTATACTTTCGGACAAATCGAACTGCAGCGCCGGCAAAGCATCCAGCAACTCCGCGACCTCGACCTGCTGGAACGCAACCGCAGGCTGACGCTGGCGCCCGTGCTCCAGCGAATCGCGGTAATCAGCTCGGATACCGCCGCGGGTTATCAGGATTTCGAGGAGCAACTCCGGGCCAACCCTTTCGGCTATACTTTTGATACCCAACTGTTTACAAGTGCCGTACAAGGCATTTATGCCGTGCCGGAATTACTGGCCGCCCTGAGCGCCGTGAGCAAGGAAGCCGACCGTTTCGATTGTGTCGTCGTGCTGCGCGGCGGCGGCGCCCGGCTCGATCTCGCGGCCTTCGACGCGTTCGACTTGTGCAAGGCGGCGGCGACATTCCCCTTGCCCATACTCACGGGCATCGGCCACGACACCGACCAGACCGTGCTCGACCTCGTGGCGCACACCCCCTTGAAGACCCCCACCGCAGTGGCAGATTTTATCATTCAGCACAACCTTTTTTTTGAAAACAACCTGCTTCGGACAGCTGCCCAGCTGCGGGCGGCCGGGGCTTACAGGGTTCAGGTGTGCGGGCTCGAACTGGAGCGCCTGAAAGGCAACCTGCACTGGTCGGCGCGCGACACCCTGCGCGTCGCGCAGCATCAACTGGAGCGCCAGCGTCAACAGTTGCCGCTGCTGGCCCGCCACCTGCTTCGCAATCGCGCCCAGGCGCTCGACGAAACCGCCACGCTTTGCGCGGCCCTGCATCCGGAGGCGGCGTTGCGCAGAGGGTTCAGCCTGACGCTGCACAAGGGTCGTGTGCTGACCTCGGCCGATCAGGCCGACCCCGGCGCCTTGCTGGAAACCCGTTTGCGGGAGGGAACGGTTTGGTCAACGGTAAAAAAAGGCGAGCCATAAAAACGAAGCGCAAGGGGCAATTGCCTCCCTGCGCTTCGGTCGATTCGGGCCAAACCAGGTTTATTTTTTGTTTTTGGAACTGTTGGGCACCGGGTATTTCCGCTTGTATTCCATGGCTTTGGGCACAAGCGCTTTGAGGTCCTGGCTGCGGCGTTTGGGGTCGGGGTGCGTGCTCAGAAATTCCGGCGGGCGGCTTCCTCCCGATTTCGTCATGCGATCCCAGAACGGGGCTGCCTCGTTGGGGTTGTAGCCGGCCATCGTCATGAGATAAAGCCCGATTTCGTCGGCTTCCGATTCGTGTTTGCGGCTGAAAGGCAGCAGGACGCCCACCTGGGCGCCGGCGCCGGCCGCAGCCATGAGCAGGTTGCGGGTTTCGGAGGGTTTTTGCGAGAGCGCCAGGTCGAGCGAGGTGAGGCCCAGTTGCGCCACAAGGCCCTGGCTCATGCGTTCGTTGCCGTGGTTGGCCAGGGCGTGAGCGATTTCGTGCCCCATGACGACGGCCAGTGCGTCTTCATTTTTGGTAACGGCGAGAATGCCCGTGTACACCACCACTTTGCCGCCCGGCATGCAGAATGCGTTGATGGTTTTGGAATCATCGACGACGTTGAACTCCCAGGAGAAGTCTTTGAGCTCACTGGATTTGCCCGTGGCGCGGTAATACACTTCCACAGCGGCTTTCAGGTCGTTGCCGACGCGGCGCACCAGATCGACTTCCTTGCCCGATGTCACGGTTTTATTTTGGCTCAAAAAAGAGCGGTATTCGGTGAAACTCATCTGATTGATCGTATTGGTCGGGATCAGATTCAGCGATTTGCGGCCGGTGAAGGCAGTTTTACTGCAGGCAAAGATCATCGGCATAAAAGCCAGGATGAAGAGGGTCTTTTTCCACATGGTTGCGTTGATTTTGAATTGTTCGTTGTGAAATATGGTGTTGAAACGAAAAAAAGCGCGCGGGTCACGTACAGAAAACCGGCCTTAATGCAATACTAACAATTTTGGCGACGCCTCCAGCGCTTTTTGCGCCAGCCTAGCCGGGGTTTTCCTCGAATTTTTCGTTGCCTTCGGGTTTCATTTTCCAACGTTTGTGGCTCCAGAGCCAGTCGCCGGGCTGACGGCGTATTTGTTGTTCGAGTGCCTGAACATAGCGGGCGGTGATCTGTCCGGGCGAGCGCTCCGACGGTTCGGATACGATTTCGGAGAACACAATTTCATAAAAACCCCGCCGGGTCCGGATGACCTCGTAATAAACAATCGGATAGTTTTCGCGGGCCGCGATTTCCCCTACCCCGTGCAGCCAGGCCGTCGGTCGATTGAAAAACCGGACCCAGTGCGCCCGCTGGCGGTTCGACGGCGACTGGTCGGCGAGCATAAAAAACACGGCCGGATCGTCGCGGTATTGCTCCACCGATTTAAACGCCTCCCTGGTGCTTTTCAAAATCAGGCCGTCGCGGCCGCGGCGTTCGTTGGTCCAGCGTTCTATCCACTTGTTACTCATGGGTTTATACACCCCGATGGTGTGCCCTTCGAACCAGCCGGCAAAGGTAATGACGCCCCATTCCCAGTTGCAGCAATGGCTGCCGGTCAGGATTATCGAGCGGCCGGACGTCAGCAGCCGGTTGACGACCTCTACATTGCGCAGCGCATATCTGCGCCGCAATTCGGGAATGGGCGTAGTCAGGCCCTTGATTGATTCGAGGGTAATGTCGGCCAGGTTGCAGTACGCCTGCCGGACCAGAACGGCGCGTTCGGCCTCACTTTTTTCGGGAAAACTCTGCTTCAAATTGTCCTCCACCACCGCCTTGCGGTAGCCGGCCACCCGGTACAGCAAAAAAGCCAGGCCATCGGCCATGACATAGATGGCGCCGAAGGGCAACACCTGGAAAATCCCGGCCAGGAGGCGGGTAAAAAAATAGCCGATGACTTGCATGGGGCAAAATTACGCGCGATGCTACTTTTTGAGGAAAGCCCGGGCGCGTAGCTGCGCATTTTCCCGAACATTGAAATAGTAAAGGTTGAGATCGCCGATATGGTAGTTTTTACGCCGGAACAAAAAACTGCCCGGAAACTTTGGTTTTACACAAAGCAGATAACCATTGTGTACCTCGGCGTCGGTCACATTGGGCAGTACCTGGCAAAAGTTGCGGAGCACGGCGCCGCGATTGGCCGATTTGGGCACGCGCCCGGCCTGGCCGACCGACCAGTTCAGCGGGTTGGTGCAAACGACCTGCTCGGGGTTTTGGACAAAATTGTGCAGCCCGAAGTTTCGTTCCCAGGTGCGCCAGCTGCAATAGCAATCGGTTTGGTCGGGTGCGGCGCAGGGTTTCAGCGAGGCAAAAAAATCGGAGCGCACCGGCCAACCCACGAGATAGGCCGCCACCAGCTGTTTCTCGAGCGGCGTGCCTTCGATTTTATTGCGCAGCAAATTCATGCCGTGCAGAGCGCCCTGGCTGTGTCCGGCAATGATAAACGGCCGGCCCTGGTTCCAATGCTCGAGGTAGTACTGGAAAGAAGCCTCCACGTCGCCGTAGGCGAGGTCCAGGGCTTCCCGGGCCGATCTTTTGTCTTTTATGTTGAAAAAAACGCGCAGGTGCGCCTGCCGGTACCGCGGTGCAAATACCCGTCCGGCGCCGTTAAAAATGGATGCCTGGTAGAGGATGGTGCCCTCGTCGGTTTTTTTATTGACCCGCCGGTCGTTTACATCGGCATTCCAGTGTTTTTCAAAACGCTGACTGCCGGTGTAGGTCGTCGGGTGGATAAAAAACACATCGACGGGCGCTTGCGCCTGTTCGTTGCGCACATCGGGGCAAGGCGTACGGTCGGCCGGATCGTTTTTGTCCGGGTGCGCCGCCCAGCTGTCGAGGCGGCTGTAATCGGGCGCCGGCGGCGCGGTGGCGCGGTCGAAAGATCCGGCAGGTCGGGTTGATCTGCAGGCGGTCGCCAGAAGGGGTAAAATGAGCAGGGCAAGGTAGCGTTTCATGGCAGGCAAAGGTAGTGTATCGCAGAGGGTGTATGCCGGGCGGCGCTCAAAACAATGTCTGGCGGCTGGCGTTAAGTGTATCTTGGCCAACAATCACCTGATGAGAAAACTCTTTCGGCGCCTTTTGCGGATTACTTGCTGGTCGTTGCCCCTGCTGTTTTTGGGAACGTGGTTTGTCGTCGATCACGTGTTGCCCTATACGCCTGTAAAACCTTACCGGCATACAGGCGACAGTCTTGAATGGCTGGCAAAACAGGGCGTACGACCGGAAGATTTTGCGCTCCACAGTCGTCTTTTGCACATCAGGACGAGGGATAGTCTGGATTTGCAGGCGCTTGTCGTTCCGATTGAAAAAGCCCCCGGACAGGATAGCATTCTTTCAACCCTGATCGTCCTGCACGGAATCACCGGGTGCAAAGAGATGTTTTTGCCATTTGCCAAAGAATTGTCGGCGCATGGCATACAGGCGGTGCTTCCCGATCTGCGGGCGCACGGAAAAAGCGGGGGCGAGTATTGCACTTATGGTTTTTATGAAAAGCACGACATATCCGCGCTGATAGATACCCTGTTATCGCAAAATCCGAGGCAACGCATCGGTATCTATGGCAATTCCCTGGGGGGCGCAGTGGCCTTGCAGGCCCTTGCGGAAGACAAACGGTTGAAGTTTGGCGTCATTGAAAGCACCTTTCACGATCTGGAGGCGGTCAGCTGCGAATATGGAGAAGACCTGACGGGAATAAAAAGTCGCTGGCTGGCCCATCACGTGCTGGAAAAGTCGGCGATCATTGCGCACTTCGACCCTTTTTCTGTACAACCCGGTGAGTCGGCCCGCCTTGTTACCCAGCCGGTTTTTATGGCTCACGGCGATTGCGACGACAAAATCCCGTTTGCGTTCGGCCGCATCAATTTTGACCATCTTGCTTCTTCCGACAAAAACTGGTACACCGTTCACGGCGGGGGCCACCTCAACATCAGGGCCGTCGGCGGCGTGGCTTACGACTCTGCCTTATGGGCTTTTTTAGCCCGAAACTGTACTTCGAAATAGCGAAATATGAGTAAAACCGACAGTGTCTTCGCAATGCAGGGTTGTGGCTGCGCGTCCGAAAACACTGCCGGCCAGAAGGCTCTTAACAGTTCAAGGCGCCGCACACCGACAGCACCTGTCCGGACACGTAGGCGCCCATATCGGAAGCCAGGTAAATGCAGGCGTTGGCCACGTCGTCGCCTGAGCCGAGTCGTTTCATGGGAATGGCCGCCAGGTAACCCTCTTTGGTTTTTTCATCGAGCACGGCAGTCATTTCCGTTTCGATAAAACCGGGGGCGACGGCGTTACAGCGGATACCGCGCGAGCCGTATTCCTTGGCAATAGACTTGGAAAAGCCAATGATGCCGGCTTTTGAAGCCGCATAGTTGGCCTGGCCGGCCTGGCCGAACACCCCGACCACCGAACTCATGTTGATGATGGCGCCGCCGCTGCGGAGCATGGGTTTCAGGGCGTGTTTGGTGAGATTGAACACCGATTTGAGGTTGGTCTGGATGACTTCGTCCCATTGTTGTTCGCTCATGCGCAGCATAAGCGTGTCGCGGGTGATGCCGGCATTGTTGACCAGCACGTCGATGCGGCCAAAGTCTTGCACGACCTGGGCAATCAGGGCTTCGGCCTGGGCGTAATCGCCGGCGTCGCTTTGATAGGCGCGCGCTGCGGGGCCGAGTTCGGCAGCGAGTTTGGCGGCACGGTCGGCGGAAGAGGCGGATACATAGGTGAAAGCGACGGAAGCGCCGTGTTCGACAAATTTGCGGACCAGGGCTTCGCCGATACCGCGCGAGCCGCCGGTGATGAGGGCCACTTTTCCGGAGAGCAATTGCATTTGGACAAAAAGTTGGTGGAAGAATTAAAAACTGGTCGTTCGGTGGCGCAAAGGTGAGAAAATCCGCGAACACTTCGCTTTCCGGCCGGAACGCGGAACTTTGCAACCCTGTAACCGTTTTGAGCCTCGGATCTTTTCGACATATGACTGCCTCCCAACGCGACGCCTACGCGGCCCTTCGTTTGCCCGACTATCGCTATTTTCTGGCCATGCGCATGGCCACTACCCTGTCGATCCAGATTATGTCGGTCGCAGTGGGTTACTTCGTTTACGACCTCACTTCCGATCCCCTGGCACTGGGTATGATCGGTCTGACAGAAGCCTTGCCGGCCATCGGGATCAGCCTGTGGGCGGGCCATCTGGCCGACAAATACAACCGCCGCAACATCCTGGCGGCCTGCATTGCCCTGTTGCTGGTGTGTGCCCTGGCCCTGATCGGCCTGGCATGGATGCGAACCGATTGGTCCAAACCGACCATTTTGAGCGGTTTGTACGCTGTTATTTTCTGCACAGGTATTGCACGAGGTTTTTTCAGCCCGACCAATTTTGCTTTTCTGCCCCAACTGGTGGATAAAAAAACATTGCCCAATGCCATCACCTGGAACAGCAGCACCTGGGAAGTAGCCAGTATTACCGGACTCGGGCTGGGCGGTTTGCTGTATGGTTTTGTGGGCGTCACGGCCACTTTCACGGTGATGGCGGCGCTGAGCCTGCTGGCGCTGGCGCTGGTGATGCAAATACGGTCGCGGCCCGTCCCGCCAGGCGATCACCGCGAGCCTGCCTTGCAGCGCATACAGGCGGGGCTTACTTTCGTGTTCAGCAACCGTTTGATGCTCAGTGCTATCGCGCTGGATTTGTTCGCCGTTTTGTTTGGTGGAGCGGTGGCTTTGCTGCCGGTTTTTGCAAAAGACATTTTACAGGTCGGCGCAGAAGGACTGGGCGTGTTGCGGGCGGCCATGTCGATCGGCGCCATTACGACGGCGTTTTTTATTGCTCACCGCCCGCTGGGCCGCAATGCCGGCAAACTTATGCTGGCCTGTGTGGCAGGATTCGGCTTTTGCATTATCGTATTCGGCTTGTCGCGGCATTTCTGGCTTTCATTTGCCTGCCTTTTGGTAGCGGGGGTGTTCGACGAAGTCAGCGTTGTTGTGCGCTCTTCCCTGATTCAGCACCTCACGCCGGAAAACATGAAAGGCCGGGTGTCGTCGGTCAATTCGATGTTCATTACCTCGTCCAACGAGATAGGCGCCTTCGAAAGCGGCGTGGCGGCGCGGGTTTTCGGCAATGTACCGCTGTCGGTTGTTTTCGGCGGCGCCATGACTTTGGTGGTCGTGGCCATCACCTGGTGGCGGGCGCCACAGCTGAGGCAATTCGATTTCAGTCAGCTCGAACACCACGAACCCGAGCCGGCGCCCGTGGTGCTCGACGGCGATGAGTCTGCGCCGCTCGACGAGGGGCAGAGGGGATAAAAAATCATCCCGGGCGTTGGTACAACACCCGGGATGATCCGGTATTTGAACGTCAGCGAAGCGATCAGCCTACGTGCGCTTCATAGTCGGATGCCGACATGAGGGCGCCGAGGTCGGCCGAGTTTTGCAGCTCGACCTTCACGATCCAGCCCTGGCCGTAGGGGTCTTCATTGATCAGGGCGGGGTTGCCGCCTTTGGAATCGTCGAGTGCAGGGTTGAATTCCAGCACTTTGGCAGTTACGGGCATGTAGAGATCGGAGGTGGTTTTGACTGCTTCCACCGTGCCGAACACTTTACCGGCATCGACGACATCGCCCACGGTTTCCACTTCGACATAGACGAGTTCGCCGAGTTCGCCCTGGGCGTAATCGGTAATGCCGACGTAAGCAACGTTGCCGCTTTCAACGCGGATCCATTCGTGGTCTTCGGTGTATTTGCAGTTGGCCGGGAATGTCATACGAGTTAAATGTAAGAGGTTGAAAAATGATTTGATTTGAAATGGCGGGCCTACGCCGCAAGGCGGCGTACAGCGCGCCAAAAGTAGGGCTTTTGGTGTAGCGACAAATTGGACGGCGAAAAAAATCGTTTCGAATATCCGCGAATCCAGCTTCCCTGCGCGCCCAAAGTGGCACGCTGGTCGAAAACCGGGATTTACGGTGTTAAGTTTTTGTATTTTTCGAAGAAAGTCTCCTTCTTTCGCCGGGCAAAAACGGCGCCCCGCGGCTGTTTAACAGGCAATTTTGCGGTGCAGCGCCAGCCCTGCCAAATTTGTTCCGATCAACGTTTTATTCATTCGTTCCATGAAATACACACCGCTCAATCCGGAATTGTTTCAGCTCAATCGCCGCCGTTTCGTGCGCGAAATGAAACCGAACACGCTCGCAATTTTCAACGCCAACGACCTGATGCCGCGCTCGGGCGACCAGTTTTTCCCTTTCCGCCAAAATGCCGGCCTTTTCTACCTCTGCGGCATCGACCAGGAAGAAACCATGCTGGTGCTGTACCCCGATTGCCCCAAAGACGGCCATAAGGAAGTCCTGCTCATCAAACGCACCAACGAGCACATCGCGGTGTGGGAAGGCCATAAATACACCAAAGAGGAAGCCCGGGCGGCTTCCGGCATTGACAAAGTGCTTTTCCTCGACGAGGCCGAACAATTGCTCAATGAACTGATCCTGCTCTCCGACGGGGTGTACCTCAACGTTAATGAAAATGACCGGTACCTCTCCGACGTGGAAACCCGCGACATTCGCTACGCCAAATACCTGCGCAACCGCTACCCGGCGCTCAACCTGCACCGCGCACAGCCGATCATGAAAAAACTTCAGATGGTCAAAAGCCAGTTTGAAGTGGACGTGATCCAGCACAGCGTCGATATCACCGGAAAGGCCTTCCGGCGGGTGCTCGAGTTTGTCAAGCCGGGCGTCTGGGAATACGAAGTGGAAGCCGAAATTACCCACGAATTTATCCGCAACCGCTGCCAGGGCCATGCCTACACGCCCATCATCGCAAGCGGCAAAAGCGCCTGCGTACTCCACTACGTCGACAACAACCAGCAATGCAAGGACGGCGACGTGCTGCTCATGGATTTCGGCAGCGAATACGCCAACTATGCCGCCGACCTGACGCGCTCCATCCCGGTCAATGGCCAGTTTACCGACCGGCAGCGCGCCGTGTACAATGCCGTGCTGCGCGTACTCAAGGAAGCCCGCGCCATGCTCGTGCCCGGCAACATACTTGAAGAGTACAACAAGGAAGTCGGCAAGATCATGGAAAGCGAACTCATCGGGCTTGGCCTCATCAGCCGCGACGAGGTGGCCAAACAGGACAAAGACAAACCGGCTTACAAAAAATACTTCATGCACGGAACCAGCCACCACATGGGCCTCGATGTGCACGACCTCTGCCTGCGCTACGAACCCTTCCGCGCCGGCATGATATTTACCTGTGAACCAGGCATTTATATTCCGGAAGAAAACCTGGGCATCCGCCTGGAAAACGATATCCTGATCACCGACGACGGCCCCGTGGATCTGTTCCGCAGCATCCCGATCGAAGCGGAGGAGATCGAGGAGCTGATGAACGCTGGCGTGCTTTCCTGAACAGGATGCCAGCCACCGGCAGGAATCAATATTCCTGTCTTTTACATGATCGCCACACTTTCGCAGGGAAGTGTGGCGTTTGTGCATTTTCCGAATTAATATCCATCATACCATACTGCTTATGAAGACGATATCCCGCCCGTTGGTTATCCTTTTCACCCTGATTTTCCTGTCCGCTCCCCCCCTTTCTGCACAAGCCTCCCGAAAAATAAAACTCAATCCGGTCGCCCTGGGGTTCGACCTGCCGCAATCCTACAAGGAACGAACCTTTATCAAAGGTCTGGCAGGTTTTACCAATAACATCGACCAGCTGGTCGGTTCCATGATCCTGATCGACGGCGCCAAAACCTCCGTACTGACCCGTTTCGTAAAAGACGGCAAACCGCCCATCGTGGCCACTTCCACGTCGGACGTGATCTACAGTTCCAAGATCGATCAGAAATTCAAATTCAACGGAGCGTACTGCATCGCCTCCACCAAAGTGGGGCAAGACGCCATTTACGAGATCGTCATCACCGACATCGCCACGGCGTTTTTGCCCGAAGACTACGTGCCGTATTACGAAATCTGCAAGGCATCCTCTAATGTGCCGCCTGACACCCGCAAAAAAACCTATTACATCCGCTCCGCCAAGCTGACCACCGTGTACACCCGCGCCTACCAAAAGGTAACCGGCGAAGCGGCAGTGAGCGGTGTGGCATTCAGCGCCAACGGCGAAGTGTACAGCAGCACCGATCAGTTCAAGGTCGATTATATCGTTTCGGTCGATATCGTTAGCCTTGAAAAACTGCTTTCCCTTCAAAATTGCGAAAGCCTCATCAGCAGTGAAGAGATCGCACGGCGCGAAAAAGCCGAGCGCGCGCGCCTCGATGCCGCCAGGGCGGAAGAGGAGAAAAAATCGCGCGAGAACGAGCTCGCTGCCGCCCGCGCTCAGGTGGAAGAATTGCGTCGCCTGCTCGGCGAGAGCGTGGAAAAGAATGCCGGCCTGCAAAAACAGCTTTGGGACGCGCAACAAAAAGAACAACAGGCCGGCGAACAGCTGAACGCGGCCAAACAAATGGCTGAGCAACTCCAGCAACAGGCCCAGGCGGCCCAGCAAAACGTCGAGAACCGCGAAACAACGATCGTGACGTTTAAAAACAAGGAAGGCAAGGTGCTCGAAATCACCAGCCTGGAAGAACTCAGCCCGGAAAAATTGCGGGAGCTGGGCTTCGACGTGGAAATTCTGAAAGAAAAACGCTGAAGCCAGGCAGGCGCATGTTGCAGTGACGCGTTACCTTGCGGGACAATTTGTTCACCAAAATCGAACGAAACCATGTTGCGCAATCTCGCTTCTCACTGGTGGGTGCTGGTCGTACGCGGCCTGGCCTCCGTTGCCTTTGCCATCCTCGCTTTTTTACTGCCCGGCGTCACGTTCGGCGTGCTGGTGATGTTGCTCGGCGCGCTTTTCCTCATCGACGGGGCTTTCGCCACCCTGCTCGGACTCCGTATGCGCGGCGAAGACGACGACTGGTGGGTGGTGCTGCTCGAAGGTTTGCTGGGCGTGGGGCTGGGCATTGCCACGTTCGCTTATCCGGGCTTTACGGCCAATCTGCTCGTGCTTTTTGTTTCGCTCTGGTGCCTCGTCACCGGCGTATTCGAGATTGCCACGGCCATCAGGTTGCGTAAGGAGATCGACAATGAATGGCTGCTCGGCGCCGCCGGCGCGGTGTCCATTGCCTTGGGTGTGCTCATGCTCGTCAATCCCAATGCAGGCGCTGTTTCGATCACTTGGTGGATAGGAGCCTACGCCTTGCTGTTCGGCCTGATGCTGATCGGCCTGGGCATGCGGGTAAGAAACGTCTGGAAACGAATGCAGGCGGCCTAAGGAATTGCCATGAATCAGAATATCTGCCTGTTTTTGATAGCGGTTTTGATGAGTTGTAGCCATAAAACCGCCCACGCGCCTGCTTCGGATACCAGGGCTACGCCTCCCCCGCGGCCCGAGGCGAGTGCACCACCCTCGAGTGAGCAAATCAGTTTTCATGGAGCCGATTCAGTTGCCAGAAATGCTGCTATTCCGCCCAATCAGCCTGATTTTGCCATTGTCCCGTCAACCAGTACTGGTGCGAGTCAGAATCCTCCTGCCAAAAGCGATGGTTTGGCCAATCGCAAGGTATTGAGCCGACCCAAAATGGACGACAATACGCAAAAAACCGGCAAGGTCGTCGTGGAAGTATGCGTCGACAGCCAGGGCAATGTCATCAGCGCCGACTACACCATGCGCGGTTCAACGACCAATGACCCGGAATTAATACACAAAGCAATTGAATGGGCCAGGCAATGTAAATTCGAGCCATCGCCAGTTGAACAACAGTGCGGCAACATGACCTTTAATTTTCAACTGAAATAACAGGAAAAACACGCGGGGTTGTCCGGCAAACCGGACAACCCCGCGGTCATTTATGAAAGCTTGCCTCGTTTATTTCACCTGGAAATTGAAGGTGATGGTTCCGCATTCCTTGGCGGAGGTAGAGGGTGCAAACCTGTGCTGCCGCGCCCAGCTGATGGCCTTGCTGCGCAGTTCGCTGTCGTTGGTCGTGGAGCCGCGCATGGTGTAGTCGGCACTGATGACATTGCCCTGGCTGTCGACGCATACTTCCACGACGACCTTGCCGGTTTTTTGCGTATTATCGACCATTTTGGGGCGCGACACCTTGCGGTTGCCCAGGTTGCCGCCAATCTCGGAGCCGGGGCCTACGCCGGGGCCGTTGCCGGGGTTGGTGCCGCTCGTGTTGGTACCGCCGCCGCCGGGAGCACCGCCAGGGCCCGGGTTGGCGCCGGGGCCGTTGCCGGGTTTTTTGTTCATGGCATCCTTGCCGGCGTTTTTGACCTTCTCGCGTTGAGCTTTTTCAGCGGCAAGGCGCGCGTCTTCGGCGGCTTTACGCTGGCGCTCTTCGGCGGCGATACGTTCGGCTTGGGCCGCCATTTCGCGTCGGCGTTGATCCTCCTCTTGCTGCCGTTGCCGAATGGCAGCCACGTCAGGGTCGGTACTGGTCGGGGTTTTGGGCGGGTTGGAGGGCGGCGCCTGCGATTTGGGGGCTGTTTTTTCAGAAGCCGGCGGCGGCGGGCTGTAGGTATCTTCGCCGGCAGCTTCTCCGCCATCTTTGCCGTTGTCGCCACCCTGGTCGGGTTGACCGGGCGCGGCATTGTCGCCTCCGCCGGCCCAGCCTGCATCTTCAGGCGGGGTCATTTCAAGCGGTACGATAATCGCAGGCGATTCCGTCTCGGGTTCGTTGACGGCCAGTTTCCAGAAGATCAGGATGGCCAGAAAACCCGCATGGAACAAAAAACTGATCACAACCGCCCGGGTGCGATCTTCTTCACGGCTGGCTACGGCTCTTACCATGGTGCTTTTTATCTTGGTTATACTATTGCTCCGAAAGGATGCTTCCGGAGCAATTTTTACATAACATCATTATTTGGTAGCAGGTTCGGCTTTGGGGTCGGTGGCCAGAATGGTCTTGACTTTCAGCCGGTTGGCAATGTCCAGGATGAATACCACATTTTCAATCGGAACGCCTTTTTCAGCCACCACCGTCACGGTGATATCCTTGGGGTCTTTGCCCATGGCTTTCATCCGTGCGGAAATGGCATTTTCAAGATTGGCTTCGGGGGTTTTGGTACGGTCGAGGTAAAACGACCCTTCTTTATCGATCGACACGGCAAAATTGGGCGAAGCCATCGTGGTAGCCGTGCTGGAAGGCAAGGTAAGGTTGAGTGCGTTGGGAGTAACGAACTTGGATGTCAGCATAAAAAACATCAACAGCAGGAAGATCACGTCGATCATAGCTGCCAGGCTGAATTCAGGTTCGACCCGTTGTCTTCTTTTCAGACCCATATCTTGAGTGTGATGAGTGGTGAGTGATGAGTGTGGAGTGTGGAGTTGGGTGATGAATGCGGAGTAAGGACTGATGCGTAAATTCCGATTGTGAACTACTCATTACTCCTCACTCATCACTAACTACTTATCTCGACGGCTCCTGCAACAGGTCCATGAATTGCATGGCCGTGTTTTCCATTTTAAAAATCACCTTGTCGAGGTTGGTAACCAGCAAGTTATAGCCGGCCATGGCGATGATGGATACGAACAGACCGAATGCCGTGGCGGTGAGGGCGTGGTAAATACCAGTGGACAAAACCTGTGGTGTGATGTTGGTGGCCGAAGCCATGTCCTGGAAAGAGATGATCAGACCGATAACAGTACCCAACAGACCAATCATCGGGGCGATACCGGAAATCGAAGCCAGTGTGGAGAGGTTTTTCTCCAGTTTGAGCAGTTCGAGGTTGCCCACGTTTTCGATGGATTTGTTGATGTCGTCGAGGGGCTTACCGATGCGGTCGAGGCCTTTTTCCACCATGCGCGCCATCGGGGCATCGACGCTTTGGCAAAGGGCCTTTGCAGCCTGTAGATTGCCGCTTTCCACCGAAGCGCGAATGCTGTTCATGAAGTTTTGGTCCACTTGGCCGGCGCGTTTCAGCGTGAAGTAACGTTCGAAAATGATATAAACGGCCACGATGGAAAGGGTAAACAGGACTGTGATTACGATCAGGCCTGAAGTACTGCTGCCGATAATAATTTCAAAAAGACTTTCGGGTTTCTTCGGTCCCTCGGTGGTCGGCGTGTTGGTGGCCATTTGCAGGAAAAAGAAGGACGACAGGAAGGCGTTGAGCATCATAAAAGGGTGCTGTTAGAAAATAAAACTGATTGTTTTCGAGATGCGCTAAGCGAACGCCAAAAGTAGGCCATTTTGTATTGGAGCAATGTTTTTGCCTTAACATTTTGCGCTTTTTTCACGGCTTGGTTAGGAAAATCATAATTTTCACCACTTGAAAATGAGAACATTGCAAAAACCGGGCCGTCCAAAGCTTTATTTTCACCCTTAAAATAATCGGTTTGAAAATATCGCCACCCGAACCGGCCAAACCACATTCCGAACTTTTGCCAACGTAAAAACCATGCCTTTTCACCCTGTCTTTAAATGTACGCCTATGGCTGCGCTCCTTATCCTGAGCGCCTGCGGCCAGGACAACAAAACTTCTTCTACCGCTACCCCAACCACTTCCGCCCCTGCCCCTTCGACGGCACTCGATCCGAAGGCCGTGTACCTCGACGGGCTGTACGCCACCTCGACGGCGCCCGGGCAAGACGTCAACCGACTCTTCGACGCTGACCCGGCAAGCGGCTGGCGCACCCTCCCGGGGGCGGGCCCCGACGAAGGTATCATGCTGTATTTCAGCAATGCGACCGCCGTGCAAATCCAGTCGGTCCGGGCAGATGCGCTCGAAGGCGCTGCCCTCGACAGCAGTTCCCGTATTCAGATTTATGTCAACGGGCAGCCGGTAAGAGCGGCCGCCCCCGGGGAACGTATTGATCTACACCCCGAAGACGGAAAAAACGAGCGCGTAAACTCCGTTTTTCTGCGCTTTTCGGAAACCATCCTGCACGACCACAAGGAACGCAGCATCCCGAACGAAGAACTCGATATCAGCACCGAAATCTTCGCAGCCGACGAGTTTGTGGGGTTGAAAGCCCTGACTTTTTACAATGAAAAAGGCGAAGCCGTCAATGTGGTGCCCCCCAGGCGCGTGGCCGGCAAGGTTACCGCCTCCTCCACCCTGTCGCCCGAATCAGCCTATGGCGCCGACAACCTGTTCGACAGCCGCAAGGAATTTGCCTGGGCCGAGGGCAATGCCGCCACGGCCGGCGAAGGCGAAGTGCTGCGCTTTCATTTCGACCAGGTGGTGCACATCAGCGGCATACAGATCTGGGACGGCTACCAGCGTTCCGCAGAACATTACCGCGCCAATGCCCGCGTGAAGGATTTTCAATTCGGGACTTCGGCCGGCCCAACCCAGACACTTACGCTGCGCGACGACCCGGCCGGACAAAAAATCGACTTCCCCACGGCATTCGAAGGGCAGGATTTTGAATTAAAAATCAGCAGTATTTACCCCGGAAAAAAATATAAAGACCTGGCTATCAGCGAAATACTTTTTTACGATGGCGCCCTGCCCTTTGTTGTGCACTCCGATTACCTCGGTCGGCGCTCGCAAAACCAGCGCAACGCGGCGGGCAATACGCCGCTTGCCAGTTTGCTCGACCGCCGTATTTATAATGTGCTCGATCAGCCTTTCGATGCCGTCGCGCAATCGCTTATTCTTCGTTCGGACGGAACTTTCGTGCTCTACGAGGAAAACGAAAGTTATGATTCCAACGAAAATACGCGCAGCATCATTGGACAGACCATTGCCGACGGCAACTGGGAAATGCTCGAATCGAAAGGCAACACGGTGAAAGTCAAGATTTTCGGGAAATGGTTCGACACGACCGAGGTGCAGGAATGGTACAAAGGCCCCCGCACGAAGGAAGCGACGAAAATTTTCAACGACGTGCTGACCATCGATGCCAACACAGTGCGCGGCGATAAAATGGTGGGGACTTTTTACAGGTAAATTGGTTTTGACACCCCGTTTTTTCCGACTGGCAGGACTGCCGTTAGCCCTCGGGCTCGCAGCCGCCGTTTTGCGCTGGCTGGCATTGGCCCAAACGCCTTTCGCCAACGGGTGGGACAGCTATTTTTACCTCGTTCAGCTCAAATCATGGATCGAAACGGGCCACATGCATTCGCCCGAAGCCTCCATTGTTTATCCGCTCATGCGCGGTTTCGTGTGGCTCTTCGGCGATTATGTGAGCGGCTACAAATGGTGCGCGGCGAGCCTGGCTGGCTGGGCGGTCGGGCTCGCCGCATGGGGCAATATCAAACAGGCGCCGACTGGAGCGGCGGGACAGTCGGCGCCTCGTTTTTGGTCAGCTGCCCCGGCGCTCCTGCCTGCCCTTATCCTTCTTTTTTCTCCACAACTGACCTTTTTCACGGCTCAGTACCCGAAAAACCTGCTCGGGTTTGCCTTTTTTTTATGCTTGGTATATAGCATGCCCGAAAAACCGGGCGAGGGCTGGAGAGCAGTGATTACCCCATTAATATGGCTGATTATCAACTACTTCGGTCATCGGCTGACATTTGTTTTATCGGCCTTGTACCTGTTGTTTTGGGCGATGTGGGCTTATGGTGTAAAAATAAGAGGGGTATTGTCGGTAAGACAAGCTGGTATCGCGCTTCTTGTACTTGCCATACTCAGCGTACTGGCTTCATGGTTGTTCCCCGGGCTGTTTCATCCTGCCGACCTGGAACGGTTGTCCGGCGTTTTGGGCAAGGGCTTTCAGTTTGCGCCCTGGTCGTTCGTACAGGATTTCGGGCCTTCGCGGATGAAGGGCTGGTGGCTCGCAGAAATAGCGGTGGCGGTGCTGCTGTTGCTCCTGACTGCCGTGCGGCTGGCCGTAAAGCCCTGGCGCACGGCGGTCACGTTGCGGACAAAGGCACTGTTTACGCTGGGTATTTTGTTGCTTTTCCCCGGTCTGGAATGGTCGATGACGGGTGTGGTCTGTCGCTTTTTTATGGTGTATGTGCTCCTCGCGCCGTTGATGGCTTTTGACGGCCGGCGAATGGGCATGCTGTGGTCATACACAACGGGAATTTTGCTTTTCGCCGGCGCTTTATTGTCGTGGAGAAGTTACGTCCCTTCCCTGCACGATCCCGATTATCGGCTGTTTGCCCAGGTAACGGCCGCGGCAAGTACCGATGAACCCTACTCGTCTGCCCGTCCTTTGCTGGTCATTGCCCCGAATGCCCTGGCAGAATACTTCACTTTTACTACCGGCGTGGATGCCCTGCCCTGGTTGCCTGAGTACCCGGTCGACACAGCCCGACTCTGGCGGATCGCCGGCCAAATGCGGCAAAAAACCGTGGAATACTACGCGAACGGATCGGTGTGCCACCTGCCCGGGGGCTACCTTTGGGTGCGTGAAGACCGTTGGCAAGCCGCTCTCGAACGGGCGCGGATGGAAGGCGATTCCGTTTACGTGGAGCAGGCTACCGGCTGGCCCAACCCGTCGCGGCAACGGCCGGCCTATTTGTTGCGGCGGAAGCAGGCTAATGCCGGGCAGTAAGGCTATTGTTGGTTGTTAACGATCATGTATCCGCAGCACGTGTACCCGTACCCTGTATCCGCGTACCCACGCACCCCGTGTCCGCGGCAGGCCATGTACCCACGGCAGGCCATGTACCCACGGCTGAAGCCGTGGGTTGGGAAGCGATCCTCATGGCGGCCGCTATCTTCCGCAGCGTTTTTCCGCCCACGGCTTCAGCCGTGGGTTTTCGATTGTATTTTCTTATTCTCATCGCCCCAAAAAGAGCATAGCACAAATATGCGGGCGGCTGCGCCCCGCATCAAGGCATAAAAAATCCCGCCGGAACGAGCCTTTTTCAAAAAGTAAAAAGGTAAAAAAGCAGAAGCTTACAATGCCCTGGCAAGGCGGAAGCCGAAATTGCTGCTGCGGTAGGCCGGGTTGACGGCGTTGCGGTTGGCGACACGCGCGCCAGCAGGCGTGTCGATCCACGAGCCGCCGCGGTAGACGCGGACGGAGCCAGATTCAGGTCCGGTCGGGTCAGGTTGGTCAGTGGGCTGATAGGACTCACCCCAATCCCCGCACCATTCCCACACATTGCCGCTCATATCGTACAACCCGAAAGCATTGGCTTTTTTGCCGCCCGTGGGCCGGGTTCTGTCCACCTCAATCCAGGCCACCTCTTCCGGGTGATTACTGCCGCTGTAAACGTACCTTTCCCCGCCCCGCGCTGCGTACTCCCACTCCGCCTCGGTGGGCAGGCGGTAACCCCTGGCTTCGAATCGAGTAACGACCTGCCAGTCGTTGGGCACCTTTCCAATCGTATCGGCAAATACGTACACCGGCTCCAACCCGGCCTGCACGCTGCGCCAGTTGGCGTACAGGGCCGCGTCGAACCAACTGATTTTGACCACAGGGTCATTTCCACGCGGCTCACCCCAGGTAGATACGTGGTAATTATTGATCTCCTTACCCGTCGCCGTGCAATACAGGCCGTATTGCCACAGGGTCGTCTCCGTCCGGGCTATTTCAAAGGCGCTGAGCCGGACGGGGTGCTGGGGTAATTCATCCGATTTGCAATCCAGGTCAATGGTCGAATCGCAGCCCATCATAAACTCTCCGGCAGGGATGTTGACCATGTCGGGGTAATATCTCTTTTCGAGTTCTTCAAACCGGGCCCTGTTCAGGTCTTGCAGCATCCCGCGCATTTTGAGCCAGCTGTCTTCATCGGGCGTCAGGGGCAAATCCCGCAACACGGGCAGGGAGCGGTCCATCAGGGTGGCCACTGCTGCCAGTTCCGTACGGGCGGGCCAATACTCCTTGCGGGCTTCAATAAGGAAAAAAGCCGTCTCCATCGTCGCCGAGGCGACCAGGGGCCGCACCGCGCCGAGCGGACTGCCGGGCGGGCGGCCCGCCACCAGATTGGCGGCATTGTGCAGGTCCATCCGTGCGTCGGCGTATTTGAGGTGAAAAATAGATTCTTCTGCTGAATTCAGGAAGTTGTTGACGATTCCGACCGAAGCGACTTCGGCGATGAGTCGTTCGTCGCGGGCCTGTTCCAAAGCCTCGGCGGCCAGGCGTTTTTGCTCGGCCGTGGCAGTTTTCTGGCGCTGGGCTTCGTCGTAGTTGCGTTTGGCCTCGGCTTCTTTTTCGTCGGCGCGGTGCAGGGCCTCGGCGGCCTGTTGCGCCAAAGTATCGGCCTGGGCGGTTTTTTCGGCGATTTTGCTGTCGGCCTGCTTCACCTGTTCTTCTTTTTCGAGCACCTGCCGGGCTTTTTCGCTTGCCTCCCGCGATTTGAGGTAGGCGAAATACGAGGCGCCAACAGCGAACAAAGCCAGCAAAGTGGCGCCGGCCGTGAGCAGATAGGCGCGGCGTTGTTTGCGCTCCGCTTCTTGCCGCGCGTGTTTCGCCTCCACGGCTTCCCGCAGCAGGCGCCGTTTTTCCTCTTCTTCGCGGCGCAGTTTGGCCGCGTTCAGGATGGGCGGCACGAGGGTGTCGTGCCCGATCTCGTAGAGCATGCGCCCCTGTTCGTCGCGCTCCACGCGCAGCAGGGAGGCTCGGGACAGGGCTTCGAGCAGGGCGGGCGAAAAACCCTGGGCCGTGAGGGCCTGCGATGCGAAGGGCAGGCGCACGCCTTCGGGGCTTAGCAGTACGTCTTCACAGAGGCGGCGGGCATCGGCCTGTTCGGCGGCGGGCAGGGCGGCGAGGGTATTGTTGTAAAAATCGGCGAACACCGATTGCAGGTCGCCCAGGTCGCTGGCGCCCACAAGGGTGGTCTGGTAGCGCGCCACGATATTGTCTTCCACGTGGCGGCACACGATCTGCAGGGCGCTGGTTTCGAGGCGGCCGCGCTCGTCGCGCAGGGCGCCGGTGATGGCCGAGAGCGCCTCGGGGCTGTACTGAAACGGCTGCGTGCTGAAGCCGGCCGATTGCGGCAGGGCCGCCGGGGCCGTAATGGCCTGGGTGGCAGCCCGTTCGTCGAGCGCGTCGAGTTCGTAGCTGTGCTGGAGCAGGTTGGGCAGGTAGTCTTTCAGCGTATTGAGCTGGCTCATCCGGTCGGAGCGGATGGCGAACACGACTTTTAATTCAAAAGGCGTAAAAAACGCGGCGCGTTCGGCGGCGGGCAATTGGGCGGCGGCGCGGCCGTAGCGGTCGGGCACCAAGGCGTAGAGCGCCTCGGCGAGCTGTTGTTTAAAGGCCAGGATTTGCTCCGCCGGATAGGTGAACAATTCCTCGAATTGATCAAAAAACAACAAAAACCGGCCGCCCTCGCCGCGCAGCTGGCGTTGTTTGAAGGCCTGCCACAGCGAATCGGGGGCCTCGCCGCCGGGCGCCTGTGCGGCCGAGAGCAGGGTCTGGACGGGCGCCGGCGACTCGCCGGGTTGGTACGGCCCGATGCGCACTTCGCTGAACGGGGTATCGCCTTCGTCGCGCAACAGGGGCAACACGCCGGCCTGCAGCAGCGAGCTTTTGCCGTAGCCGGAGCGGCCGTAGAGCACCGTCAGCTGCGCCACGCGGATGAGGCGGATCAGGCGTTCGATATCGTCGTCGCGACCGAAAAAAAGCGGGCGTTCGGCCGCGGTGAAGGGGCGTATGCCGGGGTAACGGTTCATGACTGGGGCAGTTGGGCGATGAGGTTGAGCAGGGCGTCGTTGATCTGGTTGGCTTCCAGCCGGGCGTTGTCGGCCGAGATGACGCCTTTGAGCAACGACAGTTCGAGGCGGCTGTGGCGGGCGCTGAGCATGGCGACCTGGTGTTGCAGCTCGTTGTCGGCGGAGGCCTGCGCCTGTGCGTCGAGGGCTTCGAGCACGCGGTCGGTCTGGGCGTTTTTGAGCCAGTCGCGCAGCTGGGCGGGCGTGGGCCGATTGCCGCCTTCGGCCAATGAAGTGCTTTGATCGGCCTGCCAGCGCAGGGCCAGTTCGCGGACAAACTCGTCGGGAGGCAACTGATCGACAAAGGTCATTTTGAACTGCTGACTCAAAAACACCCGCGTCGAATGCGCCGTGGCGGGGTTGACAGCAAATTGACGGGCTTTGAACTTGCCGGGATTAAGCGCCCGCAACAGGAGTTGCATGTACCATTTGTCGAACTGAAACCCGACGAACAGAAACACCGTGCTGCCGCTGCCCAGCATGTCCTGCACGGCGACGTGGGTGTCGGAGAGTTTGCGCGCGCCGAGAAATTCGGCGATAAAGCCGAACAGGTCGTCGTGGTCGAGCACCAGCGAATCGGCCTCGTTGATGTTGCCGAACAGGTTGAAAATCATGCGTTTTTGTTTGGGCGGCCGCAGGTCGCCGGCGGCACGGCCCCGGAAACTGTAGCTCACAAACTGGTGCGATGCCCCCTCTTCGTCGAACGCGCGGTGCAGGCCCTCGTCGGGCAGCAGCGACACAATCAGCGGCAGGGGCAAAGCGGCCAGCTGCCGGTAAAACGGAAGCAGCCGCGCTTCCTGTTCGCGGTAAAAATCGTCGAGCCGGAACGACAGCGCCGCCCGGTCGCCCGAATGCGCAAACAAAAACAACTCTTCATTGGGGTACACCGCAAGGGTGTCCTGCGGAGGCCGGGGCGGGTCGGCCGCCAGGTCGCCGCCGAGGTAGCGGCAAAGGGCATCGAAAAGGCGCAGATCGGGCAACAGGTCAGGCCCGAGAAACAGCACGCATTGCTGAGCGCGCAGGGCTTTGAGCAGATCAGGCCAGAAAACGTCGGGAAGGGGCGAAGGAGTATTCATATGGGCTGGGTGACGCTGCAAAAATATCATTTCGATTGGCTAGAAAGCGACACAAAAAAAATTTTGCAAACAAAACCAAAAACCCCTTGCGGCCGTTTTAAAAGCGCTTACTTTTGCAGCGAACTTTCGCTGGTTTTTTACTGGTTGATAGGGTTTATAAAAGAAGGATGGATGCTCTCGTATTAACCCCTTATAAACCTCATAAACTCTTATCAACCATATCAACCCAATAAACCTCATCAACCCTTATCAACATTAATAAAAAATTATTCAAAGCTCATGTCCGATACGCTCGTCCAATCCGATGTACTCAAAGGCGGTGAATTCCTCATCCGCGACACCCGCCCCGAAGATGTTTTTATCCCCGAAGACCTGAACGAGGAACAACTGATGGTCAAAAAAATGGCACAGGATTTTCTCGAACAGGAAATTTTTCCCAATGCCCAAAAAATTGAAAAACAAGAGGATAACATCTCCGCAACCTTGCTCAAACGCATGGGCGAACTCGGTTTGCTGGGCGCGCACATGCCGGCTGAATACGGCGGAATGGAACTTGATACGAACACCAATACGGTGATTACCGACGTTTTCGGCCCGATGGGTTCGTTCAGCGTGCCCTTTGCCGCCCACACGGGTATCGGCATGTTGCCCATCCTGTATTTCGGTACCGAGGCACAAAAACAGCACTACCTGCCCGGCCTCATTTCGGGCGATATCAAAGCCGCCTACTGCCTGACCGAACCGGGCAGCGGCTCCGATGCCCTTAACGCCAAAACCCGCGCCGACCTGAGTGCCGACGGTTCGCACTACGTGCTCAATGGCCAGAAAATGTGGATTTCCAATGCTGGTTTTGCCGATCTGTTCATCGTGTTTGCCAAAATCGGCGGCGAAAAATTCACCGGCTTTATCGTCGAGCGCAATTCGCCGGGCCTGACCCTGGGCGCCGAGGAAGACAAAATGGGCATCAAGGGCTCCTCCACGCGCCAGGTATTTTTTGAAAATGTGAAAGTACCCGCCGAAAACGTGCTTGGCGAGATCGGCAAAGGCCACCTGATCGCTTTTAACGCGCTGAATATCGGCCGCTTCAAACTCGGCGTCATGTGCGTCGGCGGCAGCAAACGGGTGATCGACATGGCAACCCAATACGCCAACGAACGCCATCAGTTCGGGCAACCGATCGGCAATTTCGGGGCAATCCAGTTCAAACTGGCCGAGATGGCCATCCGCACTTTTGCCGGCGAGAGCGCCATGTATCGCATTTCCGAACAAATGCAGGACCGTAAAACAGCCGGCTCCGAAGAAGGAAAATCGTTCGGCCAGGCCACGCTCGAAGCGGCAGAAGAATACGCCATCGAATGCTCCATTCTGAAAGTGTACGGCTCGGAGGGGACCGATTATTGCGTCGATGAGAACGTGCAAATCCATGGCGGCATCGGCTTCTCCGAAGAATACCCGGCGGCCCGTGCCTACCGCGACAGCCGGATCAACCGCATTTACGAAGGCACCAACGAAATCAACCGCCTGCTCATGGTCGATCAGCTGTTCAAACGCGCCATGAAAGGTCAGCTTGATATCGTGGGACCAGCCTGGGCCGTGCAAAAGGAACTGGCGTCCATGCCTTCCTTTGAAAAAACCGAAGGCCCCTACGCCGAAGAGCACAAAGCAATCGCCGATTTCAAAAAAATCATCCTGATGTGTGCCGGCGGGGCAGCCAAAATGCAAATGGACGGCAAGCTCAACCTCAAGGACGAGCAGGAAATCCTGATGAATTGCGCCGACATGCTGATCGACCTTTATGTGGCCGAATCCATGCTGCTTCGCATCGAAAAACTCTCCATGCGCAGTGAAAAACCGCAACCGCAGGAAGTGTACGACGCCATGCTGCAGGTATTTTTCCACGATGCTTCGGCGCGTATGGCCAAAAATGCGACAGACGCCCTGGCTTCCTTTGCCGACGGCGACCTGCTCAAAACGTTCCTCATGGGCGTCAAACGGTTCACCAAGTACCCGCCGGTCAACGTAAAAACGAAACGGCAGTATGTCGCGGCAGCGCTTCGATCCAACAATGGCTGGTGCTTCTGAGGCGTATCGAAGTTGTCAAACAGGCTTCCATATCCCCTGAAATAGTTTTCATTTAAAACACGCCAGCTTGTTCAGTCGCCCTGTGGTCTTTTCCACGGGGCGATTTTTTTGTACCTTAAGAATAAATTTAACAGGCTTGGCAGCACATCCCTTCAAATTGTATCTTGTTGGGTGAATACGCTTGGAAATCCCTTTTCACATCCATCCTTCTTTTCTCACAAACCAGTTTTATTCCCATGCGTTTATTAGTCCTTCTATCCATCCTGCTTTTTTCCCAGCCGGTTTTTTCCCAAAACTGTAACATCTACGATCTCACCGCCCAGGTGGTAGACTGCAACAACGGCCAGTTCTACGTCGTGCTCAACTTCCAGTACAGCAACACCGGCCAGGAAGGTTTCAAAGTACAAGGCAATGGCATTGTCTATGGTACCTTCCCTTACAGCAACGTGCCCCTGACGCTCGGCCCCCTGGCCGCCAATGGCACCACCAACTACGAATTCGTCGTTCGCGACATCGTTTTCCCCGACTGCCAGGACGTGGTGCAACTCGGCACCGTTTCCTGCGACGCCAACGCGCCCTGCGAGATTTACGACCTCGTCGTCGAAACGGGCAACTGCAACAGCGACGGTTCGTACGAAGCCTGGGTCAATTTCCAGGTGCAAAACCCGACCAACGATCAATTCGACATCTGGACCAACAACACGTTCTACGGCACCTACAACATCAGCGACCTGCCGCTTTACATCCCCAACTTCCAGCCCAACGGCGGCAACAACGATGTGGTCAAAGTTTGCATCAACGACAATGCCGATTGCTGCCGCACCAAGGAATTCCCCGTGCCCGACTGCGCCGCACCCTGCGATATTTACGACCTGACGGTCGAAGTTGGCGATTGCAACGACGACGGCACGTACAATATCTGGATCAATTTCCAGGTGCAAAACCCGACGACGTCCAACTTTACCGTGATCGGCAACGGCCAGAGTTTCGGCAGTTTCCCGCTGTCGAGCCTTCCCCTGCACATCACCAATTTCCCAGCCAGCGGCAATGCGGGTGGCTACGTGAAGGTTTGCATCAACGACAACCCCGATTGCTGCGAAATCAAACAATTCATTGGCCCCAACTGCAATCCCCCGGCTTGTGAAGTGTACGACCTGAACGTCGAAACCGGCGACTGCAACGACGACGGTACCTACCAGGCATGGATCAACTTCCAGGTGCAAAACCCGGGCAACGATTTTTACGAAGTCTGGGCCAACGGCCAGTACCTGGGCTATTTCCCGCTCTCGCAATTGCCCCTGTACGTGGCGCATTTCCCCGCCGACAACAACGGCCCCAACGACGTGGTGAAAGTTTGCATCAACGATAACCCCAACTGCTGCCGCGTCAAGGAATTCCCCGCACCCGACTGCGCACCCGCCCCCTGCAAAATCTACGACATCGTTGTGGAAACGGGCGACTGCAACGACGACGGCACCTACAACCTCTGGCTCAACTTCCAGGTGCAAAACCCGTCTGACGACCAGTTCGACCTCTGGGCAAACAGCGGCACTTTCCTGGGCACCTTCAACCTCAACGACCTGCCCCTGCACATCGAACATTTCCCGACCGACGGCGGCGCAACCGACCGGGTGAAAATCTGCATCAACGACAACCCGGGATGCTGCAAAACCAAAAACTTCGAGCCCCCTGTTTGCCCGGGCGACGAATGCAAAATCTGGAAACTCAAAGTCCAAACCACCCCCTGCGTTTGCGGCCAGTTCTTCGCGCTGCTCAGCTTCCGCTACAAAAACGTGGGCAATGAAGGCTTCGACGTCATGGGCAACGGCCAAAACTACGGCAACTTCCCCTACTCGACCACGCAACCCGTGGTCATCGGCCCGCTGGCTGGCGACGGCACGACTGACTACGAGTTTGTGGTGAAAGACCACGTCAATCCCGACTGCCAGGACGATGCGCACCTCGGCACCGTTTCCTGCGACGACAACCGCGCAGTGGTGCGCAAACCTTCGGCTGCCAGCCTTGCCACACTCAGCGTGTCGCCCAACCCGGCCGCCGACCGCGTGCTCATCAGCGTCCGTAACAACAACGGCCTGCGGCTCGGCCAATCAGATGTGCAGATCTTCTCCGCCGACGGCCAGCTGATCCGCACCGAAACCGTGGCCGACGGCAACACTTTCGCACTCGATATCGCTACGCTGCCCGTGGGCGTGTACCGCGTACGCATCGTAAGCGGAACGGGCGCCTTTGCAGGCGACTTTGTGAAACAATAAGCGGATTGATTCGCGCTGAAAAATAAAGGCGCGGGGTTTGCACAGAAGGCTGTATTCCGCCTGTTTGCGCAAACTCCGCGCCTTTTTTCATGCTGCTTCAGCCAGCGGCTTTTACTGACGGGCAATCTGAATTTTACCGATCCAGCTTCCTTCCTCGCTTTCCAAACGGATGAAATAGAGCCCGTTTGTCAAACTTTCAACATTCAACCTTGCCGAATTCGCCGCGACAGGCTGGCTGATAAGCACCTTGCCCGATTCATCTACCACGTCAAGACGGCCGGAGCCGGGTGGGCATTTTACAATGACCGTCGGCCCCCAGGCAGGGTTGGGAAAAACTTCGAGCGACAGGGGATATTCACGGGGCGTGTGGGTATCTACGCCCGGCGACTGGCAGAGCGGCGGGTCATTGCGCAGCAATAACGCATTGCCCAGCAGGCGCAGGTAGGCAGCCTGTGTGTAAATGCCAGGTTCGGTCAGTTCCCACGAATTCTCTGGCCAACTCGTATTCCAGGCCCTGAACGACTTCTGGGTCGGCTGATTCTGGGGCGGACTGATGAGGCAATTGCACGAGGGATCCGGCTGGTAATACGGGTTGGGGCCACCCGCAATCAGGCCGGGAGCCGGGCCTTTGAAAGGCGCCTCGGAGGCATCGTCCCAGGGTGTCGCATCGCCAAACCAGCCGTGATACACGGTCGGAACCGAACCTTCCCCGCCATACGCCCCCATATTGGTCAGGTAGCAATAGCCTGTCGGGTTGACGCCGTGGAGGTAATGCACAAAACCAAGGCCCGCATCGCGGTACGGCAACATATTGGCTGCATCCAGCCCGTATTGGTTCATGGCAAAAAACATGTTACCCTGGTGCGATTTGGTCGTATTGCTGCCCCAGGTATAGTTGTCGGTGCGCAAATAAGCCCGGTAGGCGTCGTCGCCGTCGAGAAATGCGGGCAGGTTGTCTGCATTGTTTTCCCGCATACTGGCCGTAAAAGCTGCGCGAATAGCCGTTTTGACGGCAGGCGTAGCGGAAGGATGTTTTTCGTAAAACAAAAGCGCGTCCTGGGTCGCGGGCTCGAACGGATAGGCGTACCCCCACTGCATCAGGTGTGCGTCCTGGTAATGGGCATCGAAATAATTGCGGTACGGCGACTGGCCGGTTTGCACAAAGAGAAATCCGGCGGCTGCCAGTTTGCGCATACTTCGGTCATAATCATCCACTTCGTTTTCCCCGGCAGCGATGACGCCCGAGTTGTAAAACGTTTCGTTCGGATGAGCAGAAGCCCAGTCCCAAGCCTGCACAGCCGAGGTTTCGAGCGAGTCGGCATAAGCCGCCCAGGCCGGAAATTGCCCATATTCGCGCGCCGCCAAAGCAAATACGGCGGCGAGGGTCAGGGTGGCCGCCGTGGTGGGCGGACCGTAAAACCGCTGGGCGTCATCGGCACTGGGCGGACTTGCGCCGGCAAAATTCTGAACACCGACCACACTGAGCACCCCGCCGTCGGCGCCCTGCATACGGTGGAGCCAGTCGAGCTCGTATTTCACTTCATCGAGCAGGTCGGGGCGGCCGTTGCCCGATTCCGGGATGTCGTTGTCATCGGTCCAGGCGCCGGGATTTTCCTCATAAGCCAGCAAAAGGTCGATCAGGGTGCCGTAAGTGAAGGTCACATACTTGTTATAGTCGCCCGCATCATGCCAGCCGCCATGCAGGTCGCGGGCAGAGGCAGCTACCGGGTTTTGAATATTGCGGCAGGCATTGTCCTGCAAATTTCCACGGTGACAGCTCAGAGCGTCCGTCCAGTTGGCTTCGGCAAAAGGCTGTGCCTTGGGCATCCCGCAGCGTTGGTAAAACAAGGCGCGTTGGGCGGCCCTCAGGGGCGCATCGAAGGCGCAATCGGCAATCATGAAAGTGAAGGAACGCAGGTTGTTCAGGCTGTCAAAAAGGTAGTACTCGCCCGGCTCGGTCAGGGCGGTAAAGTCAAAATGCCACACCTTGTCGCCCGACTGGTCGTGTACCGCCCCGTTTTTCCAGGCCGTGATCGGGCCGGCGTACACCGTGAGGTGATCGGAAGCCCGCCTGATCCGGCAAACAGGCGTTGGAGAAAGCGGATTGGGTGCATTGTAGCCGGTTTGCGGGCTGGCGATAACAGCGATTTTCGGTTCGCCCGGCAAATAGCCGAACGGGTCGATGTGCAAACGAGCATCCGGCACGGCTGCTGTTTGGGCGAACAAACTGCCGGACAAAAACAAGACGGGAAAAATCAGGGATGATTTCATACGATAGCGGAGTAAGGTTGATAAAAATAAAAAACGGCTGATAAGGGGCAATAGTACCCTTTCAGCCGCCGGAAAGCAGTAAATAAAACTAATTCTTCGGTCCATCAAAACGAGAAGCGGTAGCCAGCCCCCAATTCCAGCGCCCGATTGTACAAACGCGCTTGCCCGACAGAAAGTCCGTTATCATCCACTACGAAAAACTCGGATACTGGCAGTACCCCCCAGATGTAGCGGGCCGACAGAAAAAAGCCCGGTTGAAAATGCCATTCAAGCCCGGCCAGCAATCCGAAATCCAGGTTTTTGTATGAATCGCTGCCTTTCAAATCGCTGCGCCCGCCGTCAAATTTCAACCACGCGCTGTTGAGCAGGCCAGGCTCCACGCCTGCCTGTATGGAAAGCCCTTTCCAGACCCTGTAATCGGCCAGAATGGGGACATTGAAGTACCGCAGCTGAAATTCAAACTGTTGCGACTGGCCAATAATGATGTTGGAAAGATCGACTTTATACCCTTTTTGAACATAAAGAACGCCACCGACAAATGACAAACGGTTGTTGATCGGGATCTTTACATCAGCGCCAAAATGCAAACTGCCGGCGGGTCTGTAATTGTCGTCGGCATCAAAATTCCCGACCGACTTGCTTACGCGGTCCACTGTCGTGCTGCTCGTGTATCCGGCACGAATTCCAGCAGCGATGTTTTGTGAAAAAAGGGAGCATTGGCCCAGCAACAGGGCTGCGGTGAAAAGGATTGTTTTTTTCGGCATGACTTGTTGTTTTTGAACATGACGTTTCAAAGGCCGGCCCGGTTGGCCCAAAAAGAAAGCCCGCGGGAGATTTCCCGCAGGCTTTCCATTCATCCGCTCAAATACGGCTCAATAACCCTGGTTTTGCGTAAGGTTAGGGTTTGCCGAGATTTCGCGGGCAGGAATCGGATACACCAGTTTCGGGTCGTCGTAAGCCAATCCATCGACGGTGCCTTTCAGGCGTTTCACATCATGGAGTTTATGGCCTTCGTGGGCCAGTTCCAGGCGGCGTTCGAGCAGTACGTCGTCGAGTGTCACGCCACTTTGGGCAGGCAAGCCGGCACGGGTGTGCGTGGCATTGTAATCGTCGTCGGGAGCGGCGCCGACCGTCGTGCCCAGGCGGAGGTTGCATTCTGCACGGATCAGATACATTTCAGCAAGGCGGATATTCGGAATGTTTTTGTACTGATCGCGCCATTTTCCGGCCCGTATGGCGCCGTTGCCTTCGTAGTGGAACAGCAGGCGAGCGTCGTTCGGATCGTACAGGTCGAGGTGTTTTTGCTCGATCTCGATGTCGCCGTCGCGGCCGCCATATTCGGGGATGGAATAGTACGTCACCATATCATTGGTGCCGTCTTGCGTGGATATCTGGTTGGCAAAAATGTCTTCCGAGGTATTGTCGTCGTTGTTGAATTCGCCGGCGAAATCGGAGACGAGGCTGTACAGGCCCGATTCGATCACATCATTGGCATGATCGCGGGCGTGATCGTATTCGCCTTTTTGCAGGTGAACGCGCGCCAGCATGGCAGCGGCGGCATATTTGCTGGCCAGGTTGCCGTTTTCTTCGGGCAGTTTGTCAAACGCCGCGTCAAGATCGGCCACCACCTGCGCATACACCTCTTCCACCGAAGCCCGGGTCACAAAGCTGGCGTCGTCGATCTCGCGGGTCGGGCGCAACATGAGCGGAATACCCGGCTGGCTGTTGCTGCCGCCGGCCTCGTACGGCCTGGCAAAAAAGCGCACCAGTTCGAAATGGCAAACCGCCCTGATGAACAGCGCTTCTCCTTCTACCTGATCGCGATCGTCGGCATTGACGACCGCCAGGGCGCTCAGTACGTTGTTGGCGATGTTGATGGCATTATAGCCGGCGTTCCACATGGCTTCGGCCTCCGGGTTCTCCGCGATCATAGTGTGGTTGTACACTTCGCGCGGGCCATTATACGTGCCTACCCAGCGTATTTCTCCGTCGGCGCCAGCCAGTTCGGCATCGCGCATCACATAGCCTCCCCAGAAGGCATAATTACCCAGCGCGTCATAGGCGCCCAGCAAGACGGATTTGACGTTGGCATCAGTCGAAAGCGCAAGGTCTTCGCTGATGCTTTGAGCCGGCTCGAGGTCGAGTTTTTTATCGCAGGCGCTGACGATCAGCATAGCGGCGATAATGGCAAGAGAATATTTTATAGAGCGTAGCATTGTTTTTTGATTTAATTGTAAACAAATGAGTCAACCTAACAGACCCAGGGAACATATCAGAAACCTGCTTTCAGCCCGAATACAATATTGCGCGGTTGCGGAGCGGCATAAAAATCGACCCCGTACACCGTATTGCTGGCCAGGAAGTCGGTCGTGACTTCAGGGTCCCAGCCGTCATATTTGGTAAAAGTGAGCAGGTTGGTTCCCGTTGCATAGAGGCGCAAGTCGCGAATGCCCGCATTTTTAAACCAGCTGCTGGGGAAGTCGTACGACAGGGTTACGGCTTTGACGCGCAGGTAGGAGCCATCGCTGAGGAAACGGCTGCTGCGGCTTTGGTCGCCGTTGCTGTAGCCGAGGCGTGCTTCGGGCACGTCGGTGACGTCGCCCGGGTTTTGCCAGCGATCGAGTTGGTCGCGGGTCTGGTTGTCGAACCAGCAGGCGTTGCAGGACATAAAGCTGCCGGCGGCATTGTGGATGTCATTGCCCCATTGCCCTTGAAGGCGCACATCGAGGGTCAGGCCGGCGTAGCTGAACGTATTGCTCATACCGGCAATGAGGTCGGGCAGCGGAGAGCCGAGTTCGATGAAATTCGCTTCCGAATAATCGTTGGTGGTGGCTTCGGGGTCGATAATATTGCCCTGGTCGTCGGTCGCGTTGATATACCAGAGCGCATCGCCGTTGGCCGGGTCAACGCCGGCATATTCGGCGCCGTAGAATACGCCGATCGGAGCGCCGACTTTCACCACGTTCATATAACGGGAGCTGCCGTCGTCGATGAGGGTTTGGCCTCCCGCCAGCGCGATCACTTCATTTTTATTGGCGGCGAGGTTGAACGAGGTCGTCCAGGAGAATTTACCGACGATATTATTCGAATTCAACACCAGTTCAACGCCGCGATTCTGCAGTTCGCCGATATTCTGCAACTGGGTCTGGAATCCGGAAGTGGAAGGCACGGGCACATTGAGCAACAAATCGGTGGTATTTTTTTGGTAAATATCGAATTCACCTGTCAGGCGGTTGTTGAAAAAGCCGAAATCAAGCCCGAGGTCCCATTCTGCGGATTTTTCCCAGGTCAGGTTGGGATTGGGGATTTGTTCGGGCGTGAGGGCGCTGTTGTCGTTGTAGGCGCCGGCCTGGTAAAGGCCGAGAGAAGCGAAGTTGCCGATGCCGGCGTTGCCGCTCAACCCCCACGACGCGCGCAGTTTGAGAAAGCTGAACGTCTTGTTGTCTTTCAGGAAGCCTTCTTCGCTGAGCACCCAGCCGGCAGACACTGCGGGGAAGAAAGCGTAGCGCTCGTTTTTGCCAAAACGCGAAGAACCGTCGATACGGGAGGAGACGTTGAACAAATACTTGCGTTTGTAGTCGTAACTGACACGACCGAAGTACGACAGGATGTTGTACTCCGTGACCGTCGAGGTACCGTTGGTGATCAGAGCGGCGCTGGCCAGGGTTTTGAAATCGTCGCTGGGGAATTGTTCGCCTTCCACGAGGGTGTAGACGGTTTTGCTGTTGTAGTATTCGCTGCCCAGGTCGATTCCCAGGTTGTGCGTTTCCTGAAAAGAGCGATCCCAGTGCAGCACTGCGTTCAGGTTGTAGTCGTTGTTTTGATTCCAGGCCGAGAAGCCGTAACCGCGGCTGTCGTTGCCGTTGTCGGTGCGTTCGCCGAAAAAGGCATCGTCGTTGACCGTATAGACGTTGGTTGCGCCTTCCAGCCGGAGGTTGAGGTGCTCGGTAAAATCGTACTGGCCGTAAGCCGAAGCCAGGGTGCGGAGGGTTTTAACATGGCGATAGCCGTCTTCCACGTCGATCAGGCCGTTGTAGTAAGTCGTGACGGGGCGGTCGTACAACTCGCCGTTCTCGTCGCGGGTAGGCGTGATGGGCGCCATTGCCACCAGCTGCATCGGGGTGGAGAAGGCGTTGTCGTCGGAAGTTTGCTTGGTAAACGTTCGGGCCAGGTTCACGTTGGTACCCACGCGCAGGCGTTCGGTGGCATCGAAGTCGAGGTTGATACGGCCTCCTGATTTTTCCAGATCATTGGAAATCAGGATACCTTTCGTTTTGCCGTAGTTGGCGCTGGCGTAATAGCGAAGGTTGTCTTTGCCGCCGCTGAATGACAGGGAGGCATTGTTGATGGAGCCTGTGCGCAAGGCTTCATCCTGCCAGTCGGTCTGATCGATGCGATCTTCCCAGTTGGTATGGCCGTCGTAGCGACGGAAACGGGAATAAACGAATTCGGTCCAGGAGTTGGGGTCGTCGTAGGCAACGCCTTCCAGGTCGTCGGAGTTGTTGGCAGCCTCGGTGAAGAGTTCGATGTACTCGGCAGCGTTCAGGAATTCGCGCTTGTTGGTGGGCTGCGTAATGCCGCTTTGCACGTCGAGTTCGATGCGTGAGCGGCCGGCGCGCCCCGACTTGGTGGTGATCAGGATAACGCCGTTGGAACCCCGCGAACCGTAGATCGCTTTCGCAGAAGCATCTTTCAACACTTCGACGGAGGCCACGTCATTGAAGTTGAAGTCGGCCAGGGGATTGAGCGGGGCGCCACTGGTATTTTGCGCGTCTTTGGTGAGTGGGATGCCGTCGACCACGATGAGCGGTTCGGTGCTGGCATTGATAGAGCCCACACCCCGCACCCGCATGCGCATGGCGCCGCCGAGTTTGCCGTTGACACTCTCGACGTACACACCGGCAGCCTGCCCCTGAAGCCCTTGTTCGAAGGAAACGACCGGCAGCGATTGCAGGTTTTCACCGCCTACCTTGACGATATTGCCGGTCAGGGTCGATTTGATTTGTTTGCCATAACCGATTACAACAACCTCGTCGATAAGTTGTGCGCTGGGTTCGAGCGCGGCATCGGCACGGGTCAAGCCGTCGGCAGCAATTTCCAGCGCATTGTAACCGGTGTAGCTGACAACCAGTACGGCGCCGGCGCCAGGTACGCTGATGGTGTAATCACCGTCGATGTTGGTGGTTGTGCCAACTGTGGTGCCTTTGACCATTACCGTGGCGCCAATAAGCGCTTCACCTGTGGATTGATCGGTAACACGCCCGCTGACAGTGCGTTGCGCCCAAAGGGCAAGGGATACAGCGAGCAGGCATAGTGTAAACACTAATCGCTTCATACAATAAATTTGATTTGGTTAATAAATTCGGATTAAAAGCAAAACAGGGTTCTATAAATTGACTGTAATTTTCTATTTAACAACTCGCTCCATCAATCTGCCGGTAATGCGTAAAAAATCCATTTCCGTGATGATTCCGACCAGGTCTTTCCCCTTAACCACCGGCAGGCAGCCGATCTTGTTGACACGCATTTTTTCCATAGCATCCATAATACTCGTGTCAGGCGTGGCTGTTATGGGTTTTTCGATCATGAGTTCTTTTACAGTAGTGGGCGCTACCGGCTCATCCGGAACCGACAGTTTGCTTTGGCGGACGAAATGGCGCAGCAACATCCGGGAAGTAACCAGTCCCACCAATTCTCCTTTATTGTTTTCTACCGGCAGGTACCGAATACGGCGCCAGTCCATAATCTCGGCCACAAGTTCTATCAGGTCTTCTTTCTGGACCGTGAACAAATCGGTCGACATAAATTCTTCCACCTTCAGGCGGCTGGGCGACCAGTTTTCCAGATCGGCGGCAGTGGGTTCTTTCCAGGTATGCACGGGTTTGTTCTCTTTTTGATTTTTAATAATGGCAGCCGTCACGCAGGAGATCGCTTCATCGTTGGTCACTTCCTTTTTCAGCGCGGTAAACGAGCGCAATGCCCAGCGCGCACCTGTCACGTGATGTTTAGCCCTGGCTTCAATAATATCCAGATACTTGTTGATATCGGAGGAGCGGACTTTCCGGTGCTTCAAACCCTCTCTGGCCAGCGGAAGCAGTACTTTGAGGGTCAGTTCGGTGGCCGATATTTTCTTGTCTTTAAACCAGGTAAAAGTGGTATCTATACCAAATTTAGCGGCTTTAAGGAAATTGTCGCGGGCATCGACAAAATCGATCTGCTTGGTAATATCTTCATAATGCAAGCCCATGCCGATCATGGCCCCGAGCCAGAATGCGGCATTTGCCGTGGCATCAACAGGGGTCGGGCCGGCCGGCATCACCCGGTTTTCAATACGAAGGTGCGGCTGGCCGTTGGGGGAAATGCCGTAGCAGGGGCGGTTCCAGCGATAAACGGTGGAATTGTGTATCTGCAAAGCGCGCAATTTGGGCACCTTGCCCTCCCTGATCATGGCCAGCGAATCCTCTTCAATAGCGCCCGCCAGCAATACACGGAACCGGCTGATGTCTTCGCGATAGATCTGGGTGATATCGCCCTGCAGCCAGCCCGAGCCGAAATTGACACGCGGCAGGCGTTCGCGCATGTGATCGTTGGTCGTGCGTGTATCGAGGCTTTGCTGAAACAATGCGATGCGCGTTTCGTGCCACAGGCGGCGGCCAAACACCAGGGGTGAGTTGGCAGCAATTGCAATGGTAGGTCCGGCAAGTACCTGCGCAATGTTGTACATTTTGACAAACTCCTTTGGCGACACCTGCAGGTGTACCTGAAAGCTTGTGTTACAGGCCTCAAGCAGCGGAGAGTCATGTTTGACCAGCAGTTCGTCCACCCCTTCCACGCGGAGCTCGAAGGACGTACCCAGCAGGTGTTTCTGGATAGCGGCCATGAGCGCGAAATAACGATCCTTGGGCGTGAGGTTGTGCATCTCGAGGTCGTGCTTGCGCAGCGTCGGCAAAATGCCGCACAGGATCAAGTCTGCATTGAATTCGTCGAGGTGTTGTTGGATAATTCGAAGATATTCAATGTTTTCTGCTTCCATCTGGCTCAGGCAATCACCCGAAAACTCCCTTGGGGACAGGTTGGTTTCCAGGTTAAATTTGGCCAGTTCGGTAACACACCACGGATATTGGTCGCCCATTTTGGCCAAAACCTCCATGTTGATAGTAGCCGGCTTAAGCGTGCTTTTATCTACCAGGGCCATCTCCTGTTCGGCGCCGATACGGGTGATATCGCTTTCAAACCAGTTGTTCGACAGCATGTATTCAAAGGCTTGCACGTCTTCCAGCAAGGCGCGCACGAAGCGCTGCATTTCATTCTGACTTTCTACAGTGTTGACTTTTTGAAATCCCATATTGCATTTACGCCGGGGACTAGTTCAGGCATTCCGGCGGGGCAATATTATTTCTTTTGAGGAAGAGAAGCAAAAGATGTTTTTGGAGAAAAAGGTCAAATCAGACTGAAAATTATTTCCTTGATAGAGGGTATAAAATATTTGCTCAAAAACTAGTTACCTTGCCGCATGAATTTGACCGAGGCAACTTTGCATTTGCAAAATGACCCTGAATTCAAGAAAGTGATTGAGACGACTACCCTGCCCTCATTCTCTCCTTCCGGGAATGTCTATTTTGATCTTTTGGACTCCATCGTCTCTCAGCAACTCAGCGGAAAAGTGGCGGCTACCATTTTTGACCGTTTTCTATCACTTTTCCCCGACCGGAATCCCGCCCCGCCCCTTCTGGTTGCCATGTCCCCCGAACTAATGCGCAGTATCGGCCTTTCCGCCCAAAAAGCATCTTATTTAAAAAATGTCGCTCAATATGCTATTGAACACAGCATCGATAACAATATTTGGGACAACAAAAGCGATATAGAAATTATACATGAACTTTCCAGGATCAAGGGTGTTGGAACATGGACGGTCGAAATGATTTTGATCTTCACACTTGGCAGACCCGATATCTTTCCCGTTGACGACCTCGGCATACAGCAAGCCATGATCCGGCTCTGCGCCTTTACCGACACAGGCAAACCCCTCAAAAACAAGATGATAGAACGTGCCGAACCCTGGCGACCGTATCGAAGCCTGGCTACCAGATACCTCTGGCGCTGGAAGGATACTGTAAAATGATTATTATCTCTCTTTTAATATTTATATCAAATCAATTTTCTACGCCATTTTTCAATTTTCAAATTTTTTGCGCAATGAGAACACAGCAGGAACTAAAATACCCCATTGGCCAATTTACATACGGCCGGTCCTATACGCTGGATGAAACAAGAAAAAACATAAAATCAATAGCAAGATTATCCAAGCAAATAAAAAAATTATTAAAAAAGACGCAAAACAATCAACTGGATGCAACATATAGAAAAGGGGGCTGGACAATAAGGCAGATTATCAATCACATTGTTGACAGTCATATAAATGCATACGTTCGGATGAAACTTGCTGTCACTGAAAACATTCCTGTTATCAAACCCTATGAAGAAAAATTATGGGCAGAAACGGAAGACGGCAAAAACGGATCGGTAAAATCAGCCCTTAAATTATTGTCTGCATTACATCGCCGATGGGTTTCTTTTATGGAATCTCTATCCGAAGAAGAACTGGAACGTTTGTACTATCACCCGGCCAATCAGCGAAGAGTATCGTTAACCGAAGCCATCGCATTATATTCGTGGCACAGCCGGCATCACCTGGCCCATATTCGGCTGGCCTTGGAAAACGGCAACAGCCCTAAGACAGAAAGCAAATCTGCCGAATCCGTCGCCGAGGCACCGGCCAAACGTGGCCGCCCGGCACGCAAAACAGCCGCAACCGCCGCTCCTGCCGCCGAGAAAAGCAGCTCCTCTAAGTCAAGCGCCAAAGCCGAAGGCCCCAAATTGAGCCGCGCCGAAATCCTCGCCAAAGCGCGCGCCGCACGCCAGGCCAAACAAGCCACCGAACAACCCAAAGCAACAGCGCCGGCAAAGCCCGTGAAAACTGCGAAAAAAGCTGCCAAAGCCGAAGGCCCCAAACTGAGCCGCGCCGAAATCCTCGCCAAAGCGCGCGCCGCACGTCAGGCCAAACGAGCCGCAGAACAACCCAAAGCAACAACACCTGCCAAGCCTGCAAAAGCCGCTAAAAAAGCAGCAAAACCCGCCGCCAAAGCCGAAGGTCCCAAACTGAGCCGCGCCGAAATCCTCGCCAAAGCGCGCGCCGCGCGCCAGGCCAAACGAGCCGCAGCACAACCCAAAGCAACCACACCGGCCAAACCTGCAAAAGCCGCTAAAAAAGCAGCCAAACCAGCTGCCAAAGCCGAAGGACCCAAACTGAGCCGCGCCGAAATTCTTGCCAAAGCGCGCGCCGCGCGCCAGGCCAAACAAGCCGCAGAAGGCAAAACTCCCGCTAAAAAAACCCAGGACAACGGGCCAAAAATGAGCCGTGCCGAAATCCTCGCCAAAGCACGCGCCGCACGACAGGCCAAACAAGCCGCAGAAGGCAAAACTCCTGCTAAAAAAACCCAGGACAACGGGCCCAAAATGAGCCGCGCCGAAATCCTCGCAAAAGCGCGCGCCGCGCGTCAGAGCAAACAAGCGGCAACAACGCCCGCTCCTGCTGCTGCAAAAGGCAAGAAGAAATAAGCCTCGGGGCCATTTTTCGTTTACCTGCAAAACATGGGTTGCCGATCATTCGGCAACTCATGTTTTATTTTAATGCACCCGCCGCCTGCATTTAAACAACAGATTTTGCCACGCTTTGCCCCTCTCCTTTTTTACTTTTGCCAACAGTTTCATCCACTCCGCCCTATGCCCACCAATTCGCGGATTATCGGCCGTTTCGGCGGCAAAACACCCGGCGCGCTTATTCTGGCTTTTGGCGCCATACACGGCAACGAGCCGGCTGGCGTCAGAGCGCTCGAAGAAGTTTTCAGAATGCTGGAATACGAAACCGAAACCAATCCGGCTTTCCCCTTTCAAGGGACACTGACAGGCGTGATCGGCAACAGATGGGCTTATGCAGCACAAAAACGCTTTATTGAAAAAGACCTGAACCGCCAGTGGACGCCCGAAAATATCGATCGGGTAAAAGACGCCGACGCCGCCAACTTGCATGCGGAGGACCGCGAAATGTGCGAATTACTCGCGATTATTCGTCAGGAAGTAGAAAGTTCACGCCCCGAAGCGTTGATCCTCCTTGATTTACATACCACCTCGGCAGGAGGAGGCATTTTCTCGTTGCCGGCCAACAATCAGGCAAGTCTGCGACTGGCCAAAAGCCTGGCTGCACCCGTGGTTTTGGGGCTTGCCGACGGTATTCAGGGCACCCTGCTGCATTTTGCCGTAGAGCATCAATTTGCAAACAACGGCCCCAAACACATCATGGGTATCGCCTTCGAAGCCGGGCAGCACAACGATCCGCTATCGGTCAACCGAACCGTGGCAGTCGTCATCAACTGCCTGAGAGCCGCGGGTTGTATCGACCCGGAAGCCTTGCGCTCGCCCAACGAAACGGCGTTGAGCGACTACGCGGCCACCCTGCCCAAGGTCACCAAACTGCGCTATGCACATTCCATTCGGCCGGTCGACCAGTTTCGCATGCGACCGGGCTATATCAATTTTCAGCCGGTGCACCGCAGCGAACACCTCGCCGACGATGTGAGGGGGCCTATTTTTTCGCCCGACAACGGCCTGATTCTCATGCCTTTGTATCAAAGCCAGGGCTCCGACGGCTTTTTTATCGTACAGGAAATGTTTGTCTGACAGCAGTTATTTTCTCGACTCCACAATCTTTTCGTAAGCCTCGTTGATCTGCTGAAATTTCTCCTTCGCATGCCGAAGCGCATCGGGAGAAGCATTGCGCGCGGCCACCTGATCGGGGTGCCATTGAAAGGCCAGGGTGCGAAATTTTTTCTTGATGGCGTCCATCGACTCGCCGGGCTGAGCACCCAGAATGGCATAATACGGATCAAGGGGCGACCAACGCTGGTCAGCATTGGGTGGCATGTGGTAATAACGGCTCTTGATCCGGTCAAACTGCAGCCTCCCGATGTGGAAAATACCGGCCGCCCGCAACAAGAGTTCCTCCTCCCTGGGGTGCAATCCGCCATCGGAGGCCGACATGCTAAAGAGAAGATCCATCATGTTCAGCACATAATGGCGTTCTTTTTCAAAATCGCGGTAAAACGCCCGGGCATAGGCATCGAATGGCTCGGGCGAATCTTTCACCTGGTTCCAGATACGAATCGAATAGGCGCGGTTGGCATCCGACAAGCGAAACTGGTAACGCATCAGACGCTCCATGTGGTTCACCTCCGAACGGTTCACGGTGCCGTCGGCTTTGGCCAGTTTGGCGCACAGGGCAATCACATGGCGCAAAAATTCTCCCTGCCGACGCTGGTAGGCTTTGTATTGCGCCTCGCCGGCTTCCTGTTCCAGAGGGCGGTCGATGAGCAAATAACCCAGAAACGAGCCGACGACAAAGCCGAACAGGGCGCCAAACGGCATGCCAATGCTGTCGCCGACAAAAAGGCCGATCAAACCGAGTATGACTTTTCCCTTGTGTTGCACCTGTTTCAAAATGTCGGGAGGAAAGGAAACACCCAGCGGGCTGGATGGTTGAACGCGCAAATCTACGAGTTTGGCCAGTGCGGAAAAAATTCTGCCTTCAATGCCGCATCGAAATGTCGGGCTTTATTTTCCTCGAATTAAAGAAAAACAAAATTCAATTTTGACAATATTCAGTTCAAAAGCGCCATTGGGGGGGCCGACCTTTGTCTCAGGTTAAAAAAAACACTGTTCAGCCATGAAAAATCTACTACTCACTGTTGCGGCACACCTGATTTTCCTGTTTAGCCATCCTACCCTGTGTACCGCACAAAAAACCGATCCGCGGGACAAAATCGCCGTCCTGCAACTCGACTCCAAAGGCTTCGCCCTCGACCCCGTTCAGATGGGCAATCTGGCTCGCATCGAGCTCGACAAACTCGGTCTGTTTGAGGTAATGGACCCGTACGACGTGAACTATCTGCTTGAAAAAGAGCAAATTACAGTACAAAATTGCTACGGCAAACTTTGCGTCGTCGATATCGGCCGGAAACTCAAGGCAGACAAAATGCTCACTGGCGGGGTCGAGCTCCTGGGTGAAAACATCGTCATCACGCTTCGACTGATCGACGTGGCCACCGCTACGGTGGAAAAATCCCAGGTCATGGAATTTCTCAACCTGAAAAACCAGATTCAACCCATGCTGGGCCTCACGCTTCAGCAAATGTTCGGACTGCCGTCTGACGAAAACCTGCGCTCCAAACTGACCAAACGCTACGACTATGAAAGCGCCGTCAATGTGCCCGATGTGGCCAGGCTCAACCTTTCCGGGCCGCGTATGGGCATTACCCTTTTCAGCGGCGAAACTGCCGAACGCTTCAAAGCGCCCGAACGCCAGGGTGGGCTGGATGCTTCGCCGGTCATGTTCCAGTTCGGGTACCAGTTCGAGACCGCATACCTTAACCAGGGCGGTTTGCAGGCCCTGTTTGAATTTATCCCGATTATTACCGGCATGGACCAGGGAAAATTTATACCCAGTATCAACATCCTACATGGCATCCGAAGCAACCGAAACGGCTTCGAATTTGCGTTCGGTCCGGTCGTTTACCTGACCAAAAGAGCGGAAGGGCTTTACGACAACGGCAACTGGATCCTGCTGAGCGACTGGCAAAAACTGCACCCGAGCGAGCCGGCTCCCGGCGAAACATTCTGGCGTTTCGACAGCCGGGGCGATTTTACCGCCAGTACCAATTTTGTGTTCGCCGCCGGCAAATCCTTTAAATCGGGCAGGCTGAACATTCCCGTCAATCTATTCTTCGTACCCAGCCGGCAAGGTCATCGGTTTGGCATCTCCGTCGGGTTCAACGGAAGAGGGCGGTAGGCAGCAGGCGGCGGGCGGTGGTTGTTGAAAAAATTCACCGCCCGTCGCTGGCTGTTTCCACTTCGGCAAAGCCGAATGTTTCAACGTCGAACAAGCCCAGGTCGGTCATTTTGAGCGACGGAATGACCGGTAAAGCCAAAAAAGAAAGGGTCATGAAAGGCGCCCGAAGCCGGCAGCCAAGGTCCGATTTGGTCCAGGCGTCGAGCGCTGCGTAATCACGGGCAAGCGCATAGCCATCCTGATCGCTCATCAAGCCCGCAATGGGCAAAGGCAGCACCCGGGTTTGCCCGGCGCCATCGGTGGCCGCCACGCCGCCCCTTGATTCGATGATGGCATTGACCGCCGCGCAGATCGCCGAATCGTCGGTGCCGACAGCCACTATATTGTGTGAATCGTGCGCCACGCTCGATGCCAGAGCGCCACGATGCAAGCCAAATCCCCGGACAAAGCCCGCGGCTACCGGCGCCGATTCGGCATATCGGTTGAGTACGACAATCTTGAGTACATCGCCGGAGGTCCAGGGCAACAAATAGCCGTCCTGGATATGCACCCTTGCTTCCGCGGCATCCGTCACTATTTCGCCGTCGCGAACCTGGATAAGGCGGACGATGCCGGTTTCTTTTTTTGCAGTTAATTGAAAATCAGGCGGTACGCGCAGGCGAGCGTTAAAATGATTGGGCGTTTGCGTCGTTTGGCGGGGCAACAAACTTTGTCCGCGCGCCGCGACCTGCCGGCCGTCGATCCAGGTTTCCAGCACTTCAAAATGTTGCAAATCGCGCACCCGGATAAAATCGGCGGGGTCGCCTACGCGCAGTAATCCGGCCGGCAAACGGTAGTGCTCCACGGGGTGCAGGCAGGCAGCGCGGAGTACATCGAACAATTCGCAGCCTTTGGCGATCGCCCTGGCGGCCAGTTGGTTGATGTGTCCCTGCAACAGGTCGTCCGGGTGTTTGTCGTCGCTACAAAACATCACGAGCGCCGGAAATTCCGTCAACAGCGGCCAGAGGGCTTCAAAATTGCGGGCTGCGCTGCCTTCCCGGATCAGAATCTTCACGCCCAGCCGTGCTTTTTCCAGCCCCTCTTCATAAGTGAAGCATTCGTGGTCGGTACTGATTCCTGCGGAAAAATAGCGGCGGGCATCGTCGCCGCGCAGCCCCGGAGCATGTCCATCGACTGGTTTGCCGATGCGTTGTGCCGCCTCGATTTTAGCCAACACCTGCGGGTCATTGTGCAGGACGCCCGGGAAATTCATCATTTCGGACAGATAGCCGATTTCGGGTTTAGCGAGCAAGGCCGCCACGGCATCAGCGTCGAGCGTGGCGCCGGCCGTTTCGAAAGCGGTTGCCGGCACGCACGATGGCGCTCCGAAGCAAAATTTGAATGGCACCCGCCGGGCATCCTCCAGCATAAATTCGACGCCGGCAGTGCCGAGCACATTGGCGATTTCATGCGGGTCGGACACGGTGGCGACAGTGCCGTGCACCACGGCAAGCCGGGCGAACTCGGAGGGTGGCAACATGCTGCTTTCGATGTGCACATGCGCATCAACGAAGCCGGGCAGGATGTACCCGGCATCCGGCGGAACCGTGTCGGTTTCTACAATATTTGACACCCGGCCGTTTTCCACTTCAATTCGAGCGGGAAAAATGCGGCGGTTATGGAGGTCGACGAGTTGGGCAAGGTGGGTCGTCATATTTGTACGGATGAGGTTGCATAGATTGATCGCACTGTTTTGGGAAGCATTGACCTGCATCCTAAAAATTGGGCCAATCAAAAGTAGCGTTTCGTGGCTTTTAAGTTCATTTTAGAAAGCGAAATTTGCTAACAAAGAAGATGAAATTCACCAAATAGCAGATCATTTTGCGATCAAGCAGGCTGAGATGGGCAGCCTTAGTTCGGATATTGCGGGGAAGAGAATCACGCAAGCAGTAGTTTGTAAGTATGCAAGTTGGTGGCAATGGAATGATACATACTCATCTAAAACTGGTAGAAGATGTTATAAAAAGGATGACAATAAAAGTTCTGTGCATGAAGGAGTTTTTTGCCAGGGCCAAGCAATTATGATCATTCAAGAAACGGGACATGGGATGTAGTTATTGAAAAAGGTGCAATTTATTTTATGGTCGATACCTGTCTAGGGTTGATCCTGTTGGTAATACGCCAATTTACAAAAGCTCCACAATTGATAAACCGCGCTCGTATTTTGCTCAAAAATGAAAAAATTAATATTTTTACTTCTTACACTTCTTTCATGCACTTCTACTCCGGAAAATGTACTGTCGAAAAAAGATATCGCTTTGTTAGATTTATATTATGTAAACAAAAGCAAATACATAATTAATTGCCAATTAAAAGATACTATCTCTTTTTTGTTAACAGAAATCAACATCGACTCAACCAAAGATGGGGAAAGTGTAAATTACTCTTTTTGTATACCTGTGTCAAACTGTTCGAAAACAGAACAGTATTTCAATATTTCATTAATTAATTCCATTACATATAAAGACAAAACTAAATCATCCCTGATCAGCGGCACACTGAGTTTTACAGATATTGATTCTTTTTTTCCTGAAAATTATCAATCCTATTTCATCGACTCGCTGACAAAATGTAACATTCCTATTTCGGAAACACTTACAAATATTGTTTCTAAATTTCATACAAATAGATAATTGACAACTATCGTTTTTGTTATACCCAACGGAAAGTGCATTGCGAAAATTTCCTGCACCTCGGTAACAATATTTAACTTGAAACTGTCTCAAACAGGTCAAACAACAATAATTCTGATTGCCATTGGCCTTCGGCCATTTCGCTTTATGTTTATTCACGCGCAATGGGGACAGCAAACTTGGATGAGCACTTCGAACATACCTCTAAATTTAGATTGTTCCCATTGTTTTTCATATCAAACCTTACAAGCATACATTTCTAGACAGTACAAATAAAGGAGTAATATGAAAAATGCAATCTGCATTCACATCTGTTTAATGCTATCTTATTTATCCATCAGTCAGAATCAAAGTCCTGACACAAATCTAATGACCCTTAAAGCCAAAATAAAATTAGTTGAACATATAGATTTAATTAAAAATGAAGAACAAATATGTAGCTTCTTATCTAGACCTATCACCTACAAGTTACTACAAAGTAAAGGTTTTTCTGATAACATTATTTTCTTTGAAATACACTTGGATATAGATAGCTTCGACGCGTTTATGATTAACTATAATTTCATTTTTGCATTTAATGCAAAAACAGAGGAAATATATAGGCTAAAAGGATTTGAACAAAATGACTTTTATACTTTTTTTATTAGCTTAAAATATGATAACATTGATTACTCACATGCTAACGTAAGTGATTTAAAAACTTCTAAAAAATTTACGCACGCATTTTATGTAGAAGGATTAGACTTACAATGTCTATTTGAATCAATGAAGCCGCCCAAAAAAAGACCGCATTGCCAAGAGGTCCCCAGGAAACTATATAATACACATTGAAAAATGCAATTATTTGTGATGATTCAAGCAGCAATTTTACCGAGCTTATAAAATATGAGGTATCTTATTTTAAGTTTTTTTGCCCTTATGGCTTTTTGCAAATCTGCCCAAAGAGAGCCGCCAACTTTACCCGTATTGAATTTTCCTGATACAACTTTTCTATGTACTAGTCATAATTCTGCTTACAACGTATATTTAAAAAATACCACGATTAATATATCGAAGAGCCATGAAAAGGATAGCAGCTCTATATAATATATAAAAATAACAAATAATTATATGTTTCCAATTTATTTGGGCATTACTTCATTAAACTGCAACTCAATAGATAGTAGTATTAACTGTATTATTTTTCCTGACTTTAATCTACACGAAATCATTGTACTTGAAAAAATATCTAGAAACCAACACATCATTTTACCATTTACAGAAGATGCAGATTATAAATTAATGAACCTTTCTTTATATATAATACGAGGTTTGGCTTTATTTAATAAGTGTACAGACAAAAAAAAAGGCTTCTTCTTCGAAAAATACGTTATTTATACGCCCTGATAGGGCACCAGAAACAGGCCTCTACATGGTTTCATTTTATAACATCCCCCTTAGCAAGGGGAATATTCAACCTATTGTGTTTAAGATACAAGCCTACTGAAATAACAACATATAAAGTTGATTCATTTCAATAGTGGGTTTCAGTGACCGGGCTTTGAATACTATTATTCTTTAAGAGTATTACCGTAGCATAAGTGACGTCCTCCCCTTAAGTGCAACCATCTAAATTATAGATTCCGACCTGCTTTTTAGGTGATCGCACCTGAGGGGAAGGCGTCACATAAACAAGAATCTCTTCTTTAAACTGGATATGGCAAACGGCGGATAGGACACAGCCACTGCTAACTTTAATCGATGGGTGCGTAAAGTAGTCTATTATTTTGGCCAAATATTTGGTCCCAATCTCGCACTGTGGCGATTCCTGATCAAATCGACCAACCTTGATAATTCCCATACTGCATTCCTCTTCTCTCCAGTGCCAATAGTGCAGGAAAAAACGAGGGCTTTTAAAGTTTACTATTTAGCGTTTTTTCCAAACTTCGCACCAAGTTTTAACCCGCCTTTCAACATGGAATCCAAAAACGGCTTTACGCTTTTCAGCCTCGACGAATTTGAACAATGGATTGCTAATCAACAGGTTACGCGAACCGTACTAACCCTGCAGGAGCACCACACCTTTGCGCCCAGCTATGGTAATTTTACCGGCAGCAACCATTTTTCGCTCCTCACAGGAATGAAAAACTACCACGTGCAGAACAATGGCTGGGCCGATATCGGACAACATTTCACCACTTTCCCCGACGGCAAGATCGGCACCGGCCGCAGCCTCGAACTGTCGCCGGCCTGCATCAAGGGCCGCAATGGCGAGGCTATTTGTATCGAAAACCTCGGCAATTTCGACGACGGCAAAGACGCCATGACCAATGCCCAGCGTGAAACCATCGTGCGAGCAACGGCAGCGCTGGCCCGCCGGTTCGGCATTTCGCCCGATGTCAACCAAATCGTGTATCACCACTGGTTCGATCTCAATACCGGCGCCCGCACCAACGGCGAGAGCGGTGTGGTTAAAACCTGTCCGGGCACCAATTTTTTCGGAGGCAACACGGTCAAATCGGCCAAAACCAACTTCCTCCCGCTGGTGGTACAGGCGCTTGGCGGCAATTTCGGACAACAACTGGCCGGCTTGCTTAAATTCGGCTATGTGACGGCCGATTCGCTGAATATCCGCAAGGGGCCGGGTACGCAGTTTGCCAAAGTCGGCGCAACGACCCTGGGCAGCGTACTCCGCGTGTACAAAACGAGCGGCAACTGGTATAAAATTGCCAAAAACCGCGAAGAATGGGTGTCGAAAACCTACGTCAAAGACATTCAACGCGCTCAGGTGATCGACACGGATACGCTCAACGTGCGCTCCGGCCCGGGCGTAAACTTCACTGTCGTAGGCGCTTATATCCTGGGCGAAGAGTTGTTTATCCATGCGGAACAAGGCACCTGGGCCCGCATTGGCCCCGACGAGCGCTGGGTGTCGAAGAAATACCTGAAAACGTTTCAGCCATGACTCCTCCCCCACTCCTCCTGCTCCACGGCGCCCTGGGCAGCGCCGAACAATTCGAGGCATTGATGCCCCGATTGCCGGAAGACCGCTCAATCTGGGCGCTCAACCTGCCCGGTCATGGCGGATTGCCGCTTCCCGGGCAGTTGTCGATGCCCCTGTTTGCACAAGCCATACTTGATTTTCTCGACCGGGAAGCATGGGACGAGGCCGATATTTTCGGGTACAGCATGGGTGGGTATGCGGCCTTGCAATTTGCACTACTGCACCCCGACAGGGTGCGCGGCATAGTGACGCTGGGCACGAAATTCGACTGGACGCCAGACTCCGCTGCCAGGGAAATTGCCCTGCTCGACCCGGCCAAAATAGAAGCCAAAATGCCACAATTTGCCTCCGAACTCGCCGAGCGGCATGCTCCGACGGATTGGAAAACCCTGGTGAATGCGACAGCCGGCCTGTTGCATGATCTTGGGAACGGAGCGGCGCTGACACAGGCTGATTTTGCCAGGATCGAGGCGCCGGTGGTCATCATGCGAGGGGAACTCGACCAGATGGTGACCGAGGATGAATCCCGCCAGGTGGCGGAATGGCTGCCCGACGGAATGTATGAGCCGCTGGAAGGAACAAAACATCTATGGGAGCAGGTGGATGTGGATTTTCTGTCAGATATTATGTTGAAATTTATTCGATAAGAAGATCAGATCCGAGGTTTGTTTTGACGAAACCAATGTTCAAAGCTCCGTTTATTACGCTGGCTTATAGGAATAAGTTTAGATACGCCAGTCACAGAAATCATAGTTTTGATCGGGTGATATTCGCGTATGAACTTCCTGTTTACAATAAAGGATTGATGCACGCGAAAAAAGGTTTCGCTGGGCAACATTGTCTGAAGTTCATCCATCGTATGTTGAATATGAAGTAACAGCTCAATGGAGCTATCGGCATGGTAAAGGTGAAAGGTTTTTTCTTCTCTCTCGCACGATATATGCGAGATACTCTCAAAATCAATTTCGCGTTCCCTTTTATCCCTCTTGTTTTCTTTCCTGACAAAGAAAAGTGTGATCCTTGTTCCGGGGAAAAACCGAAGTATCTTTCGCATTTCTGCGTCAAAATCTTCTTGTTTAAACGGCTTAAAAAGTAAGCCTTTGGTAAACTCCTTGTGTGTCCATGCAGACTGATAGGGGTCGAGTTCGCCAACAGTAACGATACAGACCATCGGCTTGACGTTTTTGTCTGCCAAAACAGTGAGCAAGGAAGGGCCGTCCATTTCAGGCATATCCATATCCAGAAACAGAATATCTACATGTTTTTCCCGCAAAAAGGTAAAGGCTTGACGGCCGTTTTCACAGCTACCAACAACTGATAAAGGGAAATCACGAAAGTTTTCAATGCAAAGTGCAAGTTTTTGTCTGTCGTATTTATCGTTATCAGCAATGAGGCAGGTCAAGGAATTGGGCATGGGCAGATTTAAAGTTGGAGGGTTAAGGTTACCTGAAAATAGTTGCTACCAGGAATATCTTCGATATGGAGGTCATGCTTTCGATGGGCCAATTGTTTTCGAACCAATGCCAGCCCTTCTCCCTGAAAATAATCAACCACCTCGGAAATGTCCGCTGAGTCGGGGCGATCATTACGGCATTTGAAAACCAGTTCATTCTTTGCGGTAATTTTCATATTGATACGAATCCGGCAGGTTTTGGTCATTTTATTGGCGCCGTGTTTAAATGCATTCTCAACGAGTGGCAAAAAAAGCATAGGCGGGACCGATCCTCTGCAATCTTCAATATTTGGAAAACGAAGGTCGGTGGTCATTTTGCCAGGCGCAACATTCCGTAACAAAGCAACAAAGCGGCGCAGCATAGCCACCTCTTCACCCAAGGGAACGAGATCACGTTTGGAAAAATATACAATATATCGGGTAAGGTGAACCAAATGGTAGAGGTGTTCTGTTACAATGTCATTGTTTTGCTCTGCTCTTGAATGGATTTGCTTAATGATGTTCAGGAGGGTGTGGTGGTCCAGCCTGTATCTGATGGTCTGATCACGCAGTGCTTCCCGATTGAGGACTTTTGAATCCTGATACCATGCGCGCAAATGGGCAACCGCTACAAAGGCGCCAATGTTAAATAGCGTTCGACTGAGATTGGCGACTGAGAGTGTATCAAAGGTGTTCGGATCTTGTATCCCGATACTTTTTTTGATTTCCTGAAGAAAAGCAAAATCGATAAACAGTATTGTCATCAACGCAAGCAACAGTAAAATCAGCGCCGAATACCATGGAATTTTCTTGTTGCCCATCGTTCCGGGAAGTACGAGTTTGACAACCACGATAGCCCATATGGCATCCGGCACATGCATGGCAATCCAGAAAAGAATATTGGTAGAGGCGGCATGTCGAATTGAAATCCAGTGCCAGTCTTCCGCAATATAGATCGACCATACAACCAGCCAGAACAGAGGATAAATGCGCACAAAATCTTGCCGCGGAGCAAGCGGCAAAGGCGTCTGGAAAACTGTACGGGAAGGCATAATGGGTCTTTGTTTATTGGCGGCGAAAATTAAACAAGCGCTGCCGTTGTTCCAAATTATCCAAAAGCGTTTATCTGCGGTATCCGCGACGGAAATCCGTTGAGTTTTTTCGTAAATAGTATTTTGACCGGAGCACAATTAACAATTTGCTCACGTCCGGCAGGCCGGATAGCGACACTGTACGACCGTAAACGGGCCTAATATCCTATCCGGCATATCATTGCACCATGATGCGCATCTGACAAAAAAATCAACGACGTTCACTCTTAATTGTCAGGAAACATGGATGCAATTATAAACTTTGGGCAAACCTGCAAACTCTACCTGCTTCCTTGTCTGGGTTACAGTTTCGGGTTGATTGCACTGGTAATTTATGCAATTCGCAGTCAGGACTGGAAACAGGAAATTGTCGCCTATGGTGCTGCTATCTGGTTATTTACACGCATATGGCACCTCAGCGCAGGATTAATCAGTCAGGCGGACTATCATGACATGCCTGAAAACCGCGCAATGTTGAGCATATTGCTTATAGGGTTCTGCGCTATTGTCTACGCTAACATGCACAATGTGCTAAGGAAAGCATTGCCCGGGGTCACAGGGTTATTTCCCGAAGCTAAACATGAACTCAAACGGGCCCTGTATCGGGGCCAGGTTGAACAGGTTGTGGACAAGCTTTACGATGCGGCTTATGCTGCCTACGATGTCGAAACAATGGAACTGTTAAGTGCCATGCGCTACAATTTGCAAGAAAAAGCCGCGCTTGTCGAACTTGACCCCGCCCGACGTTACGATCAGTACAACGAACAAAACTACCTCCGTAGTCAGCTGGAAGAAATGCTTCACTAGGATCTGGAATGGATTGCTGCATAAAACCAAATCTGGCCCCGGGAATTGAATCCCCGGGGCTTTTTTTCGAATAAATCAAATATTTTTACTGGCGCCTGTAACCTTCCTCGGACCAACTGTTGTCAAGTAAGCACTAAACCTCCCAAAGCCATTCGGAATGGCCGCAATCATTAGTGACGAAATCCTGATCCAACAAGCCCTGGCAGGGCGCCAAAGCGCTTTCGCCATGCTGGTCAAACGCTACGAACAGTATGCGTTCACACTGGCGCTGCGTTTTGTCAAAAACCGGGAAGATGCGCATGAAGTGGCCCAGGACAGTTTTCTGCGCGCGTTCAGGTACCTGCCCGATTTTCGCGGCGACGCCAAATTTTCGACCTGGTTGTACAAAATCGTGTTTTCGACCGCCCTCAACCATTTGCGCAAACAAAACCCCGACATCCGTTCGCTCGACGACGACGAACGCCCCGTCAAAATCAGGGATGAAGGCAGCCCCGATGCAGCATTCGCCCTCGAAAAAGGCGAACGAAGCGCCGTGATTCAGCGCGCCATCGGCATGCTTTCTCCCGACGACGCCGGTATTATCACCCTTTTTTACCTCTACGAACAAAGCCTCGAAGAAATCACACAAATCATGGATCTTACCATGACCAACGCCAAGACCAAACTAAGTCGCGCGCGGCAGCGTTTAAAGACCATCATGGAAGATAAATTTGCCGCCGAACTCTTCTGACCTGAAATCAAAACCGCCATGAATAATAACTTCTTACTCAACGACGAACGGCTGTGGGATTATGCCGACGGCCTGCTCTCCACCGAAGAGAAATCGGTTGTGGACGCCTACCTCCGCCAACACCCGGAATGGCAGGCCCGACTCGATGCCCTGCTGGCCGAAAAACGCGCCTGGGCCGACCTGCCGCTCGAACAAACCGAGGCCGGGTTTGCCGATCGGGTCATGGCCGCCTGGGCAAGCGAACAAATGCAGGCGAAGGCACAGGCCGCACCAAAAAAACGCGACTGGATCGTCTATGCCGTTGCCGGCGCTTTCAGCCTGCTCATTCTCCTGCCGCTGCTGACCATCGTTTTTGCCGGCCTGAGCAACGCAGCTTTGCCCGTCAATGAACTGCAATTGCCCGACACCGGCCAAATCGAACAATTGTTCAGTCAGTCGGCTGTGCAGTTCGCAGCCCTGATGGGCGCGGCGATCGGTATGCTGATGTTGCTGGACAAATACCTGCACCAGCGACAGGCCATTCAACACCTGGCCGCCTGATCCAGATTTGATAAAGTATTCTTTTTCAAGCAGTTTTATGTACCCGGGCCTCAACAAATGCCCGGGTACACTGTTAAGTAGCACATGCTATTGAACTGGCACAGTTTCTGCAAGTGCCCCGCTGCTTGTTCACCATTGATCAAATAACCCCGACATGCTGTTACTCACCCTGCTCACCTACCTGCTTTGTAAAAACAATCCGGGCGCTTCCCCGAGGGAGATTATTTTTGCCGCATGGAAAAATCTAAAAAATCCAAGGATTTCCTCCAGCAGCCCCAGTACCCCGGCGGCGACAAGGCTCTGACGGAGTTTATTTATCAAAACCTGCGCTACCCGAAGTCGGTGATCGACAGCGGTGTAGAGGGCATTGTCTTGGTAGAATACGATATCGATTTCAAAGGACGGGTGATTGACACGCGCGTAATTCACAGCCTGGGCCAGGAATTTGACGAAGAAGCCTGCCGGGTGGTCCGGATGTTGAAGTTTGAAGTGGGTAAAAACAGGGGGGTGCGTGTTGTTTTCCACAAAAAAGCGCGGATTCAGTTTAAAAAACCCGCGGCAATTGAGATTCAGGGGCAAAACCCTCCGCAAGAGCAGGCGGCCGTCCAGTACCATTATGTCGTCGTGGCGCCCGCGGCCGAACAAACGCAGGCGGCACAACCCGCCGCCCCGACTTACTCCTATACGATCACACTCGGTTCCTGAAAAATTTCGCTTTGCACACCAACGCAGGCAGCAAACAGAACGGTTTTCAGGTCTGGGTAAATGTTTTGTGTATTTTCGTTGCTTGCATATCGACGACAAGTTTCAAAACGCGTTCCCAGCACTTTCATTAAAACTGTTCTCACGATGAAGCACCTGATTACTATTCTGCTTTGGGTGGTTTTTACCCAAACAATTTCGGCCCAGTCGGCTCAATTTACCCAGGTTCCGCTCAACACCATCCAGTCGAACGACGGCATCCCTGTCGCTCCGAAAAAGGTCGTCCGCCAGGGCGCCTCCTTGTTCGCGATCTTTCCGGAACCCAATGGCAACATCGGCCGCCTGTGGAAAAGCGACGACGACGGCGCCAGCTGGGTCAAACTGGATCTTTTCCCAAATGAAGGCTCCGAATTCACCCTTGAACAAATACATGCGACTGCCAACAGTCTGCTGATTTTTTCCTACAAAAACAAAAGCAGTTCGGCCAGCAACTGGAAGCAGGAAATCCGCGCATTCCGTTCGACCGACGGCGGCAATTCGGTGCAGGAAGTGCTTTATGTTGAACATAACGGCAATTTCGGCGACAACCGACTCATCATTGGCGGCGTCGATGAAGCCAATGGCAACCTGTTTTTTTACTATTCCGGAGAATCAAACGACCACTCCACGTTGTACATATCCGATGACGACGGCTCGAACTGGCAGGCTTTCTACCCTATCTGGGACGTCATCCACAAGATCTGCGGCGCCAACGGCCGTTATTACGCCATGAGCCAACAGGTCATTTTCCAGTCGGACAATCCGTGGTTTTATAATGCTTACGACAATGTCTGGGCAAATGGCTCTGGCCGTACACTCCTCCATTGCTCGGCATCCGGCAACAACCTGTATTTCTGCAATGCCAAAGGACAGGTCATTTCGAGCACCGACGGGCTGAATTATCCGACCCAGGTGCAACTGCCGTTTAAACTCAGTGCGGCAAATGTGCTCAACGGATACTGGTATTTCAACAGTGAAGGGCACTTTTACCGCGCGCCCCTGAGCAACCCGCTCAACGTGACCGACGCAGGGTTCATACCCATGTATATCTCTTCCGACAACAACGTCTATGCCCCCGATGCAGGACACTTCTTCGCCGACGGCAACCGCCTGTTCTGGTTCAAAGACACCCCGCTGGAATCCACCGACGGCGGATTGAGCTGGGATGTGGCGACCGGGGGATACCCGAAAAGAGGAGGCAACCTGAAACAACTCAACAACGGATTGTGGCTCTTTACCGACGTGATTTTCCGATCGCAGGACGGCCTCAACTGGCAACTGTACCGCGATGCAACGGGCCTCGACGAAGGCGACTACATGTATTACGACCTGACCGGAATGGGCAGCCACCTGTACCTCGCCCAGTTTGACTATTACGATGCCACCCACAGAAAAGTGCTGCGCTCCGACGACAACGGCGCCAGCTGGAACGTGGTCTGGCAAGGGAGCGAGCGACCGACCCTTTATCCGGGCACCGGCAATGACAGAATCCTGCTGGGCCTGCACAACCTGGGCGTGGGTACGCCAGCCGTCGGGCTGAAATACAGCGACGATTTCGGCGACAGCTGGCAGGACATCCCAGGCGCGGCCAATTTTCTGAATGTCGCGTCCAAAGGCGACTCCATTTACTATTACTACAACCAAAAGGTGTATTACACCCATAACCTGGGCCAACAATGGCAGACCACCAGCCTCGCCACAAACTTCCAGTATGGCGGGACGGTCATGGTATTTCCCAACGGCCGGGTGCTGCTGATCAATAACAGTACCTACATCGGTTATGTCAGTTTGGATGGCGGACAGACTTTTTCCGAAATGTTCGACCTGCAAAACTTCGGCACCCAGATCTACGCCAGCAGGTTTGTCCAGTTCGACAGCCTGCTGATCGGCTATGGCGCCCAGGGAACTTTTATTTCAGCGAATAACGGCCTCAACTGGATTTATTTTTACGAAGGCCCCTGGCGGTATGGCATGAACTACGGCATCCTGAACGGCAAATTATACGTCGGCAGGAGCGGCACATACAACGATTCCTACGTCGAACCCGGCCTGAATACCCCCCTGCAACCCTTGCTGGATCAATTGAATCTGGTGAGTACGGATGGCGGTACGGCTTCGGGGCTTGTTTTTTACGACCTCAACGGAAACTGCATCCAAAGCTTCGAGCCGTCGCGCACCAACGAGGTTTTTGTGTTCCAGCCTGGCAACTATGCCACCAGCACCGATTTGAATGGCCGCATCAGCAGGATTCTGCCCGTCGGAAATTACACCCTCCAATATGCCACGCCGCTATACCACGATGCAATATGCTTCAACCCGTCCAACCTGACCATTACTGCCGGCAACCAAAGTCAGTTCACCCTGGGCTTCAAACCGAATGCCTACGTCACTGACCTGTCCGTCGTCACAACCGGCTCCGGCGCCCGGCCGGGCATGCCAACCTACCTGACCATAAAGGTGAAAAACGTCGGAACCCTACCAGTACCGGCCGGAACCGTACTTACGCTGAGTTACCCCGACGGGCCATTCACTTTTACCGATGCCATACCTGCGCCCACCAGCCAGACGGCCGGCAGCATAAGCTACTCCTTGCCGGCTGTTGCGCCTTACACGGACCTCACGTTCAAGGTAACACTGACGCTGGCGCCCGACCCCGGCCTTACAGGGCAAACGTTTTATCTCAGCGCCGGGCTCAACGGCAATCCGCCCGACGATGTCGCGTCGAACAATGCCTGGACCTGGCCGGTTTTTGTCACCAACAGCTACGACCCGAATGACAAAACCGCGTTCACCAGCAGCCCGACCGGCGAAATGCCGCTGTCGGATCGCGAATTGCGCTACCTCATTCGCTTCCAGAATACCGGCACTGATACGGCTTTCCGCGTAGTCGTGGTGGACACCCTCTCGCCCATGCTCGACTGGGCCACCCTCAAAACGCTGTCGACCAGTCATCCTTACCGGCTCGTCATGAGCGATCCGGGTGTGGCCTCCTGGCGATTCGACGACATCATGCTGCCCGACAGCAACCGAAACGAGCCCGCATCGCATGGTTTTGTATATTTCAGTATCAAGGCCAGAGAAGGGGTGCGCATCGGCGACACGCTTCGCAATCGCGCCGCCATTTATTTTGACTTTAACGATGCCGTGCTGACCAACCAGACCATCACCAGGGCCGTTCGGCGCGCGATTTACCGCGAACTGGATCAAAGCCTGCCGCTGCCCGATCTGGCCATTGCCATTGCACCCAACCCGGTTGGCGAATACCTGAACTGGCAGATTTCGCTGCCGCGGCCAATGACTGTCAGCGCATCCGTTTGCGATGCCTCCGGCCGTACGCTCAGGCTGCTGCTGGCCAATGCTGCTTTGCCGGAAGGAGAAAACCATTTTTCGGAAAAAATAGGGGATTTGCCTGCCGGAACCTACTGGCTGACCGTACGCAGCGATGAAGAACAACGAATGATTCCTTTTGTGCTCCGTTGATGGGTTGACCGCAGGGGGAGATCAGGGCAGACCGTAAAGGGCCTTGATCTCCCCTACCCTTTTTGCCCAAAAATCAGACAAATTGGCCCTTGGGGAGCGGCAAAGCCATACCCCCGTGCCTTGTTCGCGGGCCAGCGGATTGGTGATTTCACCGATTTTTTGCACATCGGCAAACAGGTTGGCCACGTCGTCGCCCAGTTCGTCATTCACGTAAATCAGTGTGTTCAGCTGGCCGGGCAATTGTTCCTTTACGCGCAATCGGTATGCGTCGGCGAAACTGACGAGCCGGGGCCGTATGGCCGGGCTGCCGAGCTGCTCGACTGCGCCGGCCTGACCGTAATTTTCACAATAAACCAAGACCGTATTCGGATCGCCGGCACGTGTGAAGGCTGTATCTGCCAGCGCCGCCAGCTCGTTCCAGCCCAGCATATCGGCGTAGTCTTGCGGCAAATCATGCAGCTCGCCGTCTTCCCAGCGCACCAGCGCGTCGATTCCGGCGTCGTAGGTGAGCCAGTGAAAATAGTTTTTCAACCGTTCGGCAGGCCATAACGGAATGCCGCCGGGAAGCAGTGGAATGGCCAGCAATACTACAAGGGCAGGCAGGGCCACCCGCAACCAGATGCCCGACACCAGTCGCTCCCAACATACAGCCCCCGCCGCAATCAGCGCAGGATAGAGCCCCAGGGTGTAATAACTTTTACCATTCAGCAGCAGAAAAATGACCAGTACCGCCACGTAATGCCAGGCCAGCAGGCGGAATGGCGCCATTTCTTTTGCGCGAAATAGAAAAACAAGGCCGCTTACCCAAACCAGCGCGCCGCCCGGCCCGTGCATCAACAGTTGATCCAGTAAAAAATTAAGCGGCTGCACATGGACAAGCTGGCTGGACGCCAGTTCACGCATATGCCCGACCACCGGAAAATGATAACGCCATTGCCACCAGATGTTGGGTAGAATAATCGCGACCGCAAGCAACACAGCCTGCCAGGGGTAACGCGAAGCCAGTACTGTCCGGCGTGACACGGGCAGAAAGGCCAGGGGGAGCGCCAGGGCCCAAAAACCCACCGAGTATTTGTTCAGAAAACCTGCGCCGGCAAAAACGCCGATCCACCACCACCAGCGCATATCGTTGGTTTGCAGCCACTTGAACAACCCCCAGCTCATCAGCGTCCAGAACAAAATGTCGAATGCCACCGGCTGCAGCATGCCGAAAGCGCGCAACCAGGCCAGCGAACAAAGCATAACCGTGCCGTTGAGCACCTGGGCGAAGCGTCCGCCGCCCCAATCGCGCACCATCAGGCCGGAGAACAATACCACCATACCGCCGGCAAGTGCGGGAAAAACCCGGGTAGCCACCAGCGAATCGCCGAGCAACAGCCGCGACAGGCCGCTGATGACGCCGATGAGCGGGCCGTTGGACCAATACCCCCAGTCGAGGTGCCTTCCAAGGGAGAGATACAGGAATTCGTCGCGGTGAAAACCCAGGTTGTTGGCTGTGAGCAGGTGCACGGCTACCTGGACGAGGGCGAAAGCGACCGCAATGCGAGGGATACGTTTCATACGAGTAAAATGGCTGAACCAAGGTAATCCCGTAATTTGAAAGGTTGCTGCGCAGGCGGACGAAAGCAGCCTATTTTTACCTGTTAATGGTGCTTATGCCTGTTTAACATGTACAAAATCTGCTGAATTGCCTTCGCCATCCTGTTCAGGCCGATACCATTGCCCCGCAACTGGTCTGCAAGGTTCACCCTTTCCCGCTATTGCCGCTTTGCTATTCCATCATTTTTCCGGCAGTTTATTTTCTGGACAGCTATTCCGACAACCAGACGCAGCAAGACTCCCTCGTGCTCGGCATCCGGCGCAGCTGCCTGAGCGCCGGTTTCCCGGAAAACCAGACCAGTATTACCTTATGGTCCGCCGACCTTTTCGAGGAACAAGCCGCGGAAGTATAGGTGCGCGACCAGGCCGGCAACACCAGCTTTTGTACTGTCAATTTCGCGACCACCGAGCCAACCGGCAGTTGCGACCCGAGTGTTTCGGTGGAAATCTGGACGCCGGATACCAGCATGCTGGTCAACGCCTCCTTTGCCTTGCTCGGCACGCACTGCCAGCTCGACAGCATTCTGATTACTGGAGAAACCCAATATATCCTGCCGGGTTTCTGGTGGGCGGGCTGGTCGCAATTTGCCACCTTCGCGCCTGCCGGTTATACCATCACCGCCGAAGCATGGAAAAATTCCGATCCCCTGAACGGCATATCCACCCTGGATCTGGCCCTGATACAAAAACAATTGCTGGGCATCGAACCCATCAATTCTCCATACCAGATCATCGCCGCAGATGCCAATCAGGACGGCCAGGTGACTTCTTTCGACCTCGTTTTGCTCAAACAACTGATCCTGGGCGACAACACCCAATTGCCCAACGGGCGCTCGTGGCGCATCATTCCACTGGACTATGCTTTTCCCGACCCGCTATATCCCTTCGCTCCACCTTTCCCGGAAAAAATCACCGTCTCCAACACCGTCGAACCTGCACCCGACCATTTTTATTTCATGGGAATCAAAATCGGAGACGTGAATTTCAGCGCCGACCCGGGCCAATAAGCCGGGCAGCGGGCAGTGGTTTCGTTTTGACGTGAATGAATGCTCGCCTCGAAACGGAACCTCTGCCCGCTGCCTGACGCTTACTGCCTGCTGAAATTCCGCCTCGGGTCGTTGGGATGTTCCACCACCGCTGTGCGCACATAATGGTGCGAACCGGCATCGACAAACACGACATAAATGCCGGCAGGGATGTAGGTAACATTCAGTTCAATATCGTACTGGCCCGGAGCGATCGTTTCTTCAAGGCGAATCACGCCGCCGGCATCGACCATCCAGACGCGCCCTTCGGCGTCGGCTGGGATATTCCAGTCCGCAATAAGGTGATATTCAGCCGGATTGGGGCGAAGGCCCATAGGCAAGTCGGGATCGAGTTGCGAATCGTTGGGGTCGTACAACTGGACCTGGGTTTGTGTGGTATTGCTCCACGTGGGCAGGTCAAGATCGAAGGTAAACGAGGCTTTGTTTTCAATCACGCTGCCCATCTGGATACCCGTGCGGGCTTTGACGGCGATACGCACGAATCCGTGGCTGCCCGCCTCGTCGAGCCAGGATGCGGTGAGGTTGATGTTGGGGAACGAGATGGTCAGCAGGTTGTTATCACTGATTTTCCACAAACAGGGGTGGCTGCTGGCGACGAGTTGGATCGTCGCCGGGTCGAGTGCGGCATCCAGCTGGTCTTCAATGACCAGAACGGTGGCCGGGCCTGCGCCCTGGTTTTGGAAACGGAGGGTAAATTCGAGCGGTTTTCCCTCGGCGATATCGGTAGCCGTCAGGATGGTACGATCCACCTCTTTGGCCGGCTCTGGGGCGCCACTGTCCCAGACATTGGCCTGAAGTTCGTGCCGGTTGTCGTTGCTGGAGGCATCGGGCGAAGGCGACTCAACCACGGCGGTCACTACCAGGCTGGACCCAGCGGCTAGGCCGGCATCGAGGGCCACCTGAATGTTGATCGACTGGTGCGCGGCGGCAGCCAGGTTGCCCGGATACCAGCGCAGCGTATCGCCCGCGATCTGGTCGGGCCAGGGCGAGGACCATGAAAAGCTCATGCCCGCCGGCAGGCGGCATTCGAGGGTCAGGTCGTCGGCCTGCTGGTCGCCGGCATTGGCGTACTGGAGGTAAAGGAGTGCGTTTTCGCCGGCACGGAATGCATGTTGAGCGCCCAGGTGGACGTTCAGGTCCACTGCCGGCCAGTCTTTTACCCCAAAGTTGGCACTGTTGGTGGGCTGGCTGACGACCAGCCAGGAAGGGGCCAGGTTTCCGGCGGCAGCAGGCAGGCTGGTTATTTGCAAAGTATCGTTCTGGCCAGGCTGATAGGGCAGGAAAAAGCGCCCCCAGGCATCGGTGCTGGCCACTTGTCCGGAAGGCGAGGCTTTCACTATGGCATTGGCCACGGGCGGTTCGCCGGTGTTGAATGTCCCGCTCTGGTTGAGGTCGCGATACACCATGCCGCGCACGAACGATGCGGTGACCGGCCGGTGCCAGTAACCGCCCCGATGGCTGCCTGCATAGAGTTTGTTATTGGAAATCAGCAGTGTGTAAATATTGGGATTGTACAGGCCATCGGCCAGCGGATACCAGGTGGCGCCGTCGTCGGGGCTGTTGAACACCCCTTTCCATTGCATTGCTGCAAATGCGCCGTTTGTGGCGGAGCCGATGGCATCGTTCAGCTGGTCGCCGTAATAGCCCGGGAATTGGGCCGGCAGCCAGCTTTGTCCTTTGTCGGTGCTGTACAGTACGATATTGTTCGCCCATGCGATCAGGTTGTTGCCGCTGCGGGTAATATTTTTTGCCGTTTGGGTAAACGGCGTATGGCTGCGCCAGGTCCAGGTGGCGCCTTCGTCGGTGGAATAATAAAAATCACCGCTTTGCATCCACAAAAACCATTCGCCGGGGCCCGGGCTGAAATCTGCGATGGCATTGCCGGGCGCGGCGGGTGAAGGGCTGATCGTGCCGTTCAGGGCGCCGTCCTCATAGTAATAGCGGCGAATTTCATAAAGCCCCTGGGCATATACGTTCCAGTAATAACCGTCGAGTTTTTGGGCGGCGAAGTCGTTTTGATCGCTCAACTGGAGCCAGGTGGAGCCATTATCTGCAGTAAAATAGAGGTCGTTGCTTTCGAGCACAAAGAAAGAAGCCTGGCCCATCCACTGCATGTCGTTGAACTGGTGGCCGGTAAACGGCGTGTTCAGCGCCGTCCAGCTTTGGCCGCCGTTGGCCGAGCGGTAAAGCGGCTTGCCCGGCGCATCGGTCGCGGCAAAAAGGTAGCTTTCAATGCCGTTGCGATCGAGCATGAGGATGGAATAGGCGCCGATACCTGCATTGATTTTCTGCCAGGTTTCGCCATCGTCGTCGGAACGAATCATATTGTTGCCCTGTGCAAAAACGGTAGGCCATTCCGGCAATTCCTCGATCACATCGTATTGAATACCAGGCATTTCATATTCAGACAAAATCTGCCAGCTGGCGCCGTCGTCGGTGCTGTACCACCATTTGAAATTGGACGCCAGCGTCAGCGTATCGCCCATCTTGCCAAAACGGAGATAGATGTCGTGGAAATTGAGTTGTTGTGCGGTCAGGTTGGAAAACTCCACGACCTGGCCGGTTGCGCGGCTTTTTCTGATCAGCTTCTGATCCCAGCGGGTCATCCAGAAATAATCTTCATCCACAAATACCGCGCTGATTTGCTGATCGGTCTGGTAGGGGTACCCCCAGGTGGTGCCGTTGTCGGTTGAAAAAGCGACTTTGTACAGGTTGCCGAACACGTAGGAACGAATCAGTACGCCATCGTTAAAGGCAAACTGGCTGCAACTGACGTTAAACGCAATGGTGCTGTCAGGATTAACACCGATCAGGGCATCCCAGGACTGGTTATGAGCAACCACCCTGTCGCCCGAGCGGACCACTTTGGCGATGTTGGAGCAACAGTTGACCGGCAAGGGGAAGCGGGCGGTTATGCCCCAGTTGTCGCCTTTTTTTTCGAGGCGGTAAACGGTCATGTTGCCCTGATGGCCGCGGTCGCAGGTGAGCAGCAGTACGCTGGTCGGCGATTCGGCATAGATGTCATAGATGTCGGTATTAACAGGGAAAAACGTAGCCTGCATCCAGGAGAAACCATCGATGGAACGGTACAAACCGATATTGTCGAAGGTGCCCATCCACAATTCGTTGCCGACGCGTTCGAGGCCGCGTTTGAACCAAACGGTTTGGGAAGGGCCGCCGCCGTATTGCCATTGGGCATGGGCAGTTGAAAGCCAAAACAGGAGGGCGAGCAGGGAGAATAAGTTTTTCATATAACACAACTTTTTACAGACAGATACAGGGTTAATTTCAATTGCTGCTTGAATGGTTAAAATTTGCAGGAAGGTGAAGGTCGTTGTTCTTCGGTATTTTTTAAAATGGTCCGTGCCGGCAGGGAAAGGTCAGTCGGCGACAATTGTCCGGCCTTGCCGACCCGAAAAAGCTATTTTCTTTGTGCCAAATTTTCAGTCATGAAGCCAACCATACTCAGCCTGCTTTTTTTCCTGAGCGCAAGCATATTGCTCCACGCCCAACGCCCGGCGACCCCGTTCCTCGGCGACGATGCCCCCGAATGGGCGCGTATGCTGGCCGCCGACAACCCTAATGTTTTTGAAGTGCAGAAGGCCTACGCTCAATACTACCGCGAGCGCCCTTTTGAGAAAAATACCTACACCCAGTTTTACAAACGCTGGATGCACTGGGCGCGCCCCTATGTGCAGGCCGACGGCCACGTTCACCTGCCCACCACGGAAGAACAGGCAATGCTGGAAAAACAGCTGAATGCTTTTCGAAACACGGGGGCGGGGCGTAAAAGCGCCGCGGCCAACTGGTCGTTTGCCGGCCCCAATCAAACCTATGATACCGACGGCAGCACTGTGGTCACCTGGCAAACCAACGTTTACAGCGTGGATATTGCCCCCTCCGACCCCAAGGTGTTGTACGCCGGCGGCGAAGCAGGCGGACTTTGGCGCACGACCGACAAGGGCATGAACTGGACGCTGCTTTCCACCAACGTGTCGCACGGCGCTTTTGGGGCGGTAAAAATTCATCCGAACAACCCGGACATCGCTTTTGCAGGCACTGGCGGCAAAATCATCAAAACCACCGACGGCGGTGCTACCTGGACCACGGCTTACAGCGAAAACAACCTTTGGGCCAACGCAATCGCCATTTCGGCCGCCGACCCCAATATCGTCCTGGCTGCGTGCGATCAGGGGCTGCTGCGCAGCACGAACGGCGGGGCCAGCTGGACAAAACTGTTCAGCAATACCACCTGGGACGTCGATTTCAAGGTCGGCGACCCGACCACCGTTTATGCCATCCGCAAAAACGGAACAGGCTCCGATTTCCTCGTCTCCACCAACAGCGGCGCGGCTTTTAACCCGAGCAATACCGGCTGGTACGTACCGGGCAGCGGCCTGAGCGTCACGGGCGCCCTGATTGCCCTTTGCCCTTCCAATCCGACCAAAATTTACGCCTACCTCTGCGGTGAAGGCGGCAACCTTGGCGGTTATATCGGGGTGTATAAAAGCACCAATTCTGGCCAGTCGTGGAGCAATACCAATCCCTCCAACGCCATCGGCCAGCCCTACACCATACCCACGCACACCAACCTGATGGATGCCAACGGCGTTGACTGGTTCAATCAGGGCTTTTACGACATGGCCATCATCGTCAACCCCGGCAACGACAACCAGCTGATCGCAGGCGGTTGTTCCTGGTTCAAAAGCACCGATGGCGGCGTCACCTGGGCTTCGCTCGGCGGCTACGTCGGCAACCTCTCGTGGAGCCACCCCGACATCCAGTGCATCGCCGCGCAGGGCAACGACCTCTGGATCGGGTCCGACGGCGGGCTCAATTATTCCACCAACTTCGCGCAAAGCATAGAGGCACGGATGAACGGCATCAGCGGCGCCGATCTCTGGGGCTTCGACGGCGGCTGGAACGAGGACATTCTCGTCGGCGGCCGTTACCACAACGGCGACATGGCCTGGCATGAGTCAATGCCGGCGGGTAAATTTTTCCGGATGGGCGGCGCCGAATCCGCAACCGGCTACGTCAACCCCGGCCCGGGACGCGAAACCGCGTTTTCCGACATTGGCAATTACCGGATCAATGGCGGCCTCGACGGCGGCGTGACCCAAATCGAAAGCCATGCCGTTTATCCCAACGAGAGCTACGCCTACTACGCCAACTCCGAAATCGAATACCATCCGCAGTGCTGGAACATCCTTTACCTCGGCTACCTCAACCAGCTCTGGAAAAGCGAAGACGGGGGCAAATCGTTTGCCGTGCTGCACACGTTCCCCGATGCCGAAGACAAAAGCGTATTCGATATCGAGATCGCGCGCTCCAACCCGCAGGTCATGTACTGCTCCCAGTGGGACGGAACCGACGACGCCATCTGGCGCAGTGCCGATGGCGGCCAGACCTGGACCAAATGCACGGCCCTGCCTTTGCCCAACAACAACGACCGGGTAAAACTCGCCCTCAGCGATACCAATGCCAACACCCTCTGGGCCGCCGTCACCTATGGCTCCAACGGTAAAAAAATCTACAAAACCACCGATGGCGGCCAAAGCTGGACCAACCTGACCACGGCAACCCTCAACGGCCTGCGCATCTCCAATATCATGGCTCAATACGGCACCAACGGTGGCATCTACCTGGGCTGCAACGGCGTGGTTTTTTACCGCAATAACAGCCTCAATGACTGGGCGCCCTACACCGACGGCCTCCCTGTTTCGGCCGAAACCAACCGCCTCAAACCATTTTACCGCGACGGCAAAATCCGCAACGGCTGCTGGGGCTTCGGCGTTTGGGAAGCGCCGTTGTACGAGCCTTCCGCCACGCAGCCCCTGGCTATGGTGGATAAATTCAGCAGCGGTTGCGCACGCGACACGTTCTACTTCGACGACCATTCCGTCGTACGCCACGACGGGGCCAACTGGGCATGGGAGTTTCCCGGGGCCGCTTACTTTGAAGGAGAAAATACCCGGCAGCCCAAAGTCGTATTCGGGCAGCCCGGCGACTTCGAAGCCCACATGATCCTGAGCACGCCCGAAGGCGTTTTCCGCGACACCCTCTTCCTGACGGTCGGCGCAGGCTGCGACCGCGACAGCCTGGCCGGCAAAGCCCTGAGCCTCGACGGCAGCGGCGACTATGCACAGGCCGGCGATGCGATGAACCTGAACAGCAACACGGTGACCATCACCGCCTGGATTCGCCCCAACGGCACCCAGAACGACTGGGCCGGCATCGCTTTCGTGCGGGGCGGCAGCACCACCGCAGGCATCAGCCTGCGCGCCAACAACGAACTGCGCTACCACTGGAACGACGGCGGCTACGGCTTCGCATCCGGCCTGACCGTCGGCGCAGGCTGGTCGCACGTGGCGCTGGTCATTACACCCTCCAGTGCCACCCTTTACGTCAACGGCACGCCGGCCGTACACAATTCGCCGCAGGAAGCCGAGGCCTTCGATGCGCCGCTGACCGTGGGCTACGACCCCAATTTCGGCACCCGCTATTTCAAAGGCCTGATCGACGAAGTATGCGTGTATGACCGCGCGCTGACCCAGGCCGAGATCAGGGAGCAAATGAATTTGACCAAAACCCACACCCCTGTTAACGGATTGAGGGCCTATTACCAGTTTAATGAAACAGGCGGCCGCGCACTCGACCGCGCCGGCACGGCTCACCTCAGCCTGACGGACAATGCCGTCCGGGTACCCAGTACGGCGCCGGTCGGGCCGGGCGTCGCTGCACGCAAGAATGTGCTGTCCGGCAAACGCCACGGCTTCGAAGGCACGGGGCTGACGCTTTTGTTTGGCTCCGGCGCCAACCTGCCCAACGGAGAGGTTGTCGTCACCCGCCTCAATGTTCGCCCCGACACAGTGCCAGCCGCACCGGCTTATGCCCTGCCCGCCTACTGGATTCTGCGCAACTACGGCAGCACGGTCAACTTCTCCTCGCCCGTCGCCGTCGAGTTCAAAAACCTGCCCGGCATTCCGGCCGATGTTTCGCCCAATGCCTGCAAACTCTGGCGCCGCGTACCTGCCGCTGCCGACGGCTATACCTGGGCAGCCATCGATTCGGCAGAAACCGTCAGCCCGGGAGCAACAGGCCGCATGAGTTTTGAAGGCACGCCCGCCGTCAATCGCAGCGGCCAATATTGGCTCTCGACGCCCGGCTGGTATGCCGCCAAATCCGCCGAGGCAGCGGTAGCGCGCCAGGAAAAAAAGATGCCCGATTCGCCGCAGATCGCGCCCAACCCGGTAGCCGAAGGCTCGTCGTTTACGGTGACAACCGGCCTGGAAGGCACGGTCTGGTTTCGTTTGTTTGACGAAAAAGGGCGCGCCATCCGAGTCGAAAAGTTTGAACGCCAAACCCGGATTTCCACGGCCGGGCTGAGTGCCGGGGTGTATGTTTACCGCCTGGAAAACAAGCAGTATATGCTGTTCGGGAAAGTGGTGGTGGAGTAATGTAGTTGTAAAAGGCGCAGGGGCCGCCGGGTTTTCCCGGCGGCCCCTGCGCCTTTTGCCATCCGATTGTTCAATTCATTTTGATATTTCCGTTGCCGCCGCTCATGGGCGGTTTGTATTGCCAGTTGAAGGTTTTGGCCGAACCGAAGCCGCCGTCGCCCCACATATTGGTCTGCTGAGCAGAGGGCAGTTTGGGCCAGCCGAGTTTGTCAAGCGACTGGAATACTGCCCATTTTTTGTTGTCGGGCGCTTGTTTGAGCAGGAAGAGGTCGCTTTTAACCTTGTCGTGGCAAGCCGTGTAAATACTGAAATCCATGACCGGCACATAGGTTTTGCCGCCGTTGTTGAGCGGCAGCCCGCCGCCGCCGTTGCCGCCTGATCTGGCCGCGGCGATCTCTCCGGCCGTGAGCGGACCGTCGGGGCGCAACAGCGATTCGTTGCCGGCCAGCCCGTTGGTTTGCTTGAGCATCGATTCGTATTGCGCAAAATTCTGCATCCAGACGGCGTCGGTATGGCCGTAAAAAATCGCTTCGGTGACGCCTTCGTACGGGAATCCTGCAGGCCGGGTCACCTCGTCGAGCGGGTCAAGCGTCTGGAGGTAGTTGCGTTCGGCAACCGTGAGCTCGGGGGTTCCGGGCGCTGCGAAATTGCGGTAGCGCTGTTTCATGGTGTACATCCACTCGCTCTGGTCGGGGTTGTCCACAAAGGCAAACCCGGTGATGTCCCAGTGCCAGCCGTTGTAGGCGCCGCTTTGCTGGATGTAGAGGTCGTATTGTTCGAAATTCTCGCCGCCGGTCAGCAACACAACCGGAACATACATATCGCTGGTGTTTTTGGCAGACTGTCCGCCGATCGGGTAGCTTACAAAGACCGGGTAGTGCAGGTAACTTACTTTGGCCAACTGATAGCTGTCGATCTTCTGCTTCATGCCGGCATATTTGCTGGTACGGAAAGTGTAGCCGGCATAAATAGTTTTTTCGGCATTGGTCTGGGTGTTTTTACGCAATATTTTGACTTCGTAAAATTTCGAACCCGACAAGGCTGCGGGCAAGGCATACTGAATGCGGGTGGATTTGGAATTGTCCTGCTCCACGATGCTGCAGTCCTGATTCCACACCTTGTTGGAGCCCAGTTCGGTGATGCGCGCAACGAGTTTTTCCTGAGCCGAGCCTTTGAGATAGGTCAGGTCGTATTTCATCACCATAAACCCGTTCATCGGGTTGCCGTTGCTGTATTGGCGCATGGCATAGCGTTGGTTGGGCAAGGGATAGGCGTCGAGTACGAGGTTGTCGGTGATGTTTTCAGGTTGGGCGCCGGTGGTGAAGTTCACTATGCGTTGCTCCGTTTTTTCCGTTACCCACTTGCCGTTGTCGAGGAAAAGAAAACGGGCGTTCACCTCGAGTTTGTAGGAAGCATTGGGTTTCAGGTTGTTCTCGGGTTTTACCGTGATCTTGTTGCTGTAATTGCCCCATTGAGACTTCACAAGCGGCACTTCCTTGTTGTCGGCATCGAGGAGCCGCGCCGAGCATTCAAATTTATACAGGTCGTCATAGCCTTTCACGGGGTTGTAAAAACTCACCCACTCTTCGTTTTTGTAATAAAACTCGGCCCCGATTTCCGGCGCCAGCGGGTTGATGTTCTTGGCGTTGTTGGCCGGTTTGGCGCTTTTGATCAGTTTGGTGGATGCAAACGGGTCGAGGTCGGTATCCACCCCGCCCTGGCAGCGTTCGCCGCGTTCGAAAGTGCCGTGGTAGTTGCCGGCTTCATGCCCCAGAATGTCGAGGTACATCACCACATCGCCGCGAATCCAGGTGGGATTCGGCGCCTCTACCTGCAAAATAGCGGCTGCTGCCAGTTCGACGATCGGAATGCGCAGGAATTTGCCGGAACCGTGGATGTAGGCATAAGCCTGGCCCTTGACGTACCAGCCGCCGGAAAACCCGATTTCATCGCCGTTGCAGGTGGCATTCACGTCGGCCAGCAACACATCGAGGCAGGCCTCGGCCTGGAAGTCGGCCGAGACGATGAAAAAGTCGAAGCCGGCATTGAGTTGAATCCCCGCGCCCCATGCAAAGGCCAGTGATTGCGGCATGGCCACTTCGGCCGGCAGGGGCTTTTTCACGGGCACATCGTCGCCTTGTTCGTCGAACATGCTGACGATATAGGTCGGAAGCGGCGGCAGACCGTCGGGCAGGTCGTTGCCCACCATGAAGTAGGTCTGGAACTTGACATTGAGTTTCACCACCGCGGCATCGAAACCGATCTGGGCATGCAGGCGGTTGGGGTCGTCGAAGGGGTTGGAGCCTGGCGTCCAGTAACCTACCTTGACGTACCATTTGAGGCCGTCGTCGGGTTGTACATTGCCATTGCCGTCTTTCTGCGGCAGTTTGAATTTGAAGGCCAGGCTTCCGCCCCCGGTAATCACTTTGGCCACGTTCAGGTTGACGCTGAGCGCGCCGTAAAACGAACGGTTTTGCGGATTGACTTCGAGGAAGCCACCGGCGTACACCATCGCTCCGTCGGGTTGCCGGGGTTTCGTGGGGTTTTGCATGACGTAGAAGTTGCCGTCCAGGCGGATAAAATTGACGCTCAGGTTCTGTGCATTGAACTCCATGCTGAACTTGACATCGCCGTTAAAAGCCTGTTTCGTGCCGGCCATGCCAAACAGCACGCTTGCTGAAAACCCTGCCGTTCCCTTGCTCGGCGCGTAGGTAGCGCCCGAGAAGGTCGGTGCGGCGTCCTTGCCGCCGGCCTTGGCCTTGTAGCCGTTGGGCGGCAACACGGCGTCGCTGCCCGTGCGGCTCATGTTCCACCACGCGCCCCCGCCGAAGCCGTAAAAAGCGGCGACAGTGCCCGGGATCGGAAGCCCCGGGTTGGGCATGTCGATCATGGCGTCGAAATACCAGTATTTGAAATTGCCCTTGTTGGGCAGGGTGCGGCCAAATTGTACGGTGACTTTCAAACCCGCGTTGAGGCCCGCCACCTGCGCATCGACCGAACCGCGAAAACCGTTGCCGTATGTGTCGTCCTGGTTAAAAATCTCGATCTCGCCTTTCAGACGCGCCACACTTATGTCGGCGTCGATCTTGATCTTGCCCAGCGAGGCTTTGTCGTAGGCAAAATATTTGCCCTGGTGTTTGGCCCAAATGGTGAATTCGGTGCCGCCGCCGGCCCCCGACGACTGGTTGTTTTCGCCGCCGAACAGGCTGACACCCAGGCCGAACGTCAGCCCCACGCTTTTGCCGTCGGCTGATTTTTTAAATTCGAGTTTGTTCAGGTCCAGCTCGAACGAATTGCCGATTTTGGCCTGAATACCGTCGAAATTGGCCAAAGCGACAAATTTCACGTCGAATTTGGGCACATAGTTGGCCTGGTCGCGGCCGTCGATGGTCAGCGACTGGAATTCGAGATCGGGGATTTTCAGGTTGCTGACGTTGCAGGAAGCGGGTTGTTTGTCGAAACCCACCCCGATTTTGCCGTGCAGGGTAGCATTGGCCTCGAATACGCCGTTTTTACGGGCGAGGGTCACGCTGGAATTTTCATACAAACTGATTCGGGCCAGAAAAAGGTCGGCGTCAATCTTGCTTTTGGTCTCCAGCGTAAACGAAATATTGGCGCCGTTGGCATCGCCTTTCGATACCGTGGCGTCGAAGCCGAGTTTGGTCTTTTCTCCCAAAGGCAACTGGATGATGCCGCCGAAACCGCCGCCCGACAAGGCGCTGGATTTGATCACGAGCCCGATCTCGTCGAGTTCGAAACCCCAGCCGGCTACCGAACCTTTGGCCAGCGGCTGGCCCTCTGCCGAAAAAGTGCCGCTGACGCCCATCTTGTCGATGCAAAAATGCTGCACACCAAGGTCGATCGCCGAGCCGCCGTCCTTTTTGAAGCCTTTCGGCAATCGCAAGGATAACTCGCTGACATACAGGCCAATCCAGTCTTTTTTGCCTTTCCACGACGGGAAAGCCGCTTCAAATTCGGCGTTGTTGGCCTGCGCCGAAAAGTCGAACACGGCCGTACCAGCGCTCACCACGAAATCGGGCGCATCGGGCACGGCGAATTTGTGGCTGAATTCGAGGCCGTCGATCATCCAGTCGTGCGCATCGGCCGTTTGTACGGTAAAAGTGGCTTTGACCTTTACACTGGCGTCCTGGATCACATTGTCGTTGGCGTCTACAGGCAGCGCCGCCTTGCGGTCGAGCACCACGGCGCCCGACACCTGCAGCCCGTTGAAGCCTTCGCAGTCGAGTTCGACATAGGTTTTATCGGCGCCGCCTGCGAACTGCAGGCTGAATTTGTCGGACAACGCGATGGTTTTGTCTTTGGCTAAAGCAATTTTCACACTGGCCGCGCCGAAGCCGTTGGGGTGGAAAGGGATGCCTTTTTGGGAAATATTCAACCAGTCGGGGATAGCCGCTTGCGGGATGTCCATGGCGAGCACGGTGTTGAGATAGGCTTCCGTGGGTTCGAAAACAACCCCTACGATGGCCAGGCTGCCGTCTTCGTTGTCGAGGCCGAGGGGCAGGTCGGCCGGCGGCCCGTCGGGCAGCAGTTTGCTGATGCGGCGCGTATTTTTTTCCACCTCGCTCATCAGAGCTTCCGCGTCAGGCACCGATTCGATCAGGCCGTCGCGGGTTTTGGACATGGCGTCGCTGACAAGGCTTTGCACGCCTACCCTGGCCGTGATCTTGCCGCTGTAAAATCGGTGATCGGCATTGATCTGGATATTGGAAAATTCAACTTTCAGTCTGGTATTCAGGAAGTTGACCAGTATTTCACCCGTGCCGGAATAGCTGTTGCCGTTTTGGGTAAACACCGTGTTTTTCATGACGAAATACCCCACTTTGATTTCGGTGCCGTTGGGCAAACCACTTTGCGGCGCAGCGCTGAGGGCGCCGTTCCATTTGGTAGCCGACACGCAGTCGCCGTTGGGCGGATCGGGTTCGTTGTTGCCTTCGCCGCCCGAACCGCCGGGGTTGTTGGCCAAATCGCCCGGGCCGCCGAAGCCGTTTCCGGCTTTTTTGTACCAGAACGTGGAAACCGGGCTTTTGCCGCCGTTTTTGAACATCAGTTTGCCCGAAGGGTCGTAAGCCGTGACGCGCAGGGCGTACTGGTGGCCGGCGGCGAGTTTGGGCATGGTCATATCGTAGGGGAAGGTCGGGGCTGTCAGGTTGTCTTTTTTATAAAAAGGCAACACGCCCGGCGTCTCAAAGGCGTCGTTGGGGTTGGCCAGATTGGTCAGGGTGAGGTCAACCAGTTCGAGCCGGTAGCGGGTGATGCCGGCAAGCCCTGCCGGCGTCCAGTTGAACAAGACAAACTGCGGATTGACAGGCTCGACGTACGATTCGGCGGCCGGCAGCATAATCACCGGCGGATCGTAATGGGTGATGACGATGGTAGCGCAGCCGCTCATCTCGGCAGAAAGCGGCACGCCAGTGTTGTAGTCATAGGCTCGTACGCAAACGGTGTACACGCCTTCGGGCAGTGTTTCGGTCTGCAGCAGCGAGGACAGTGAAATGCCTTGCGTCGTGAGGTCCTGATCGTTGAGGTTGGCGTTGATCGACGACAACTGGCTGCCGGTCAGCACCCGGGTTTGCTGGGCGCCCAGAAGGATCGGGGCTGTGGGCTGATATGCCGGCTTGACCTGAATGCCGATGCCCTGGTCGCTGGTGATCGAGCTGATGAGTTTGACTTGGGCAGGCGTGGAACCCAGGTTGACCAGGTTAACGATGGTTTGGCCTTTGAATTTGACCAGGTCTTCCACATACACCGGATACGGCGGCGCAATCGTGAGGGAGACGTTGATCGAGTTGGAAGATTGAGCGCTTGCAGTACTGGCTGCGCAAAGCAGAAAGGCAATGAAGACAAGCAGTTTTGACCAAAAAATTGTTCGCATTGGTTGAGGATTTGCGACGTGAGAAAATTTGGACAGTGTTTCAGAAACAGGTTTTTCAGGTTGTTTCAGGCGATGGGGGCTTTGTTTTCAAAAAGCGCAGCCGCAGCCCGGCGGCGACCAAAAGAGCCAGCAGCGTAACAGCGGAAGCAAACCATTTGAGGGTGGTCAGGCAGCCTGCTATTAAGGCCAATTGATTCATTTTCAAAGGGTAATGCGATGTCAGAACGACCAGAAGGGCGTTCTCCGTCAAATCGAGTACGAGCGTGACGAAAGGCCAAAGGGGCAGGTAGCGCAAGACGGCGCGTGCCACGGGCAAAGGGCGCAGCAACACAAGCAGCAGCGCGGAAAAAAACAGCTCGCGCACCAGCGGATAGCAGACATCGGCACTGAGCTCGGCCAGCACATACATGCGGCGCGCGGCGGGCGTCAGGCCATCGAACAGGCCATACAACTGCTCCGGCGTGTAGTAAAACCGCAGGTCAGGAATAGAAGGGCCATTGGCCATCCGCTCGATTTCCGCCTGCGCCATGGGCATGATGAGCGCCGTAAACGTCAGCCAAAGCCCGGTCAGCAGCAACAGGTAGCGCGGGGCGGCGATGCGGTGAACAAACTGTAACAAAGGGGGCATGGTGCGATTTTTGGGCAAAATTCCAGGCACCACAGCCGCCGAATGTTTCAGATATTTGCAAAAAGTGTAAAAAAGGATAAAAGTATGGCCACCCGACAACGCATTCTGATGGTGGACGACGACCGCACGTTCAGTACCCTGACCCAGGAATTCCTGGAGTCGCGCGGGTTGCAGGTCACCCTCGTGCACAGCGGCGAAGACGGGCTGCACGCTTTTCGCGAGCAGGGGCCCTTCCAGCTTTGCATCCTCGACGTCAAAATGCCCTTTAAGGACGGCTTTTCACTGGCTGCCGACATTCGGGCCGCCGACCCGACAGTGCCGCTGATCTTTCTTACCGCCCAGCAGGAAAAAGAAAACCGCCTCAGGGGTTTTCAACTCGGCGGCGACGATTATGTCACCAAGCCGTTCAGCATGGAAGAATTGCTCCTTCGCATACAGGCCATCTGGCGCCGCATGCAGGCAGGTCAATCGACCCTTTCCGCGGCCAAAACCGAACTTGCGGTCGGTCACTACCGCTTTTTTCCCACCGCCCGCGAACTCCGGCTGGGCGATGCCGTACAAAAACTGTCGGCGATCGAAGGCAACTTGCTCCGCATGTTTTGCGAAAGCCCGGAAGGTATGGTGGACCGCGACACGGCCCTGCGCCGCATCTGGAGCGACGACGATATGCTGCGCGGGCGCAGCCTGAACGTCTATGTCAGCAAACTGCGCCAGTACCTTTCCGGCGACCCTCGCATCGAGATCCTCAATGTGCACGGCGTTGGCTACCGAATGGTGGTAAAGGAAGGCTAAGTACTTTCCTGTCAGCAATTTATTCAGTATCAATTTCTTCCAGGATTCTCTTTAACTGCTCATCGAGCGCGGCGACAAACGCTGCTGCGCCGGCTCCCCCGCCCTGCTCGGCGAGTTGCTCGATCCGATAGGCCAGCGTTGCCGCGGCTTCTTCGCCGAGGTAGCGCAACTGCCCTTTGATGGCATGGGCTTCGGCGCCGGCAGCGTCCCAGTTTTGCAGGTCGATGTGTTGCCGCAAGGCATCCATCTGAAGCGGCATCTGGCTGCGGAACAATTGGAGGAAACGCGCTGCAAGCGAGGCGTCGCCCATTAATTTTTTCAAATGCTCAAGATTGGCCATGACGGGTAAAGCGGGCTATTTTATCGAGGAGTTCGGCGGCTTCCACGGGCTTGATGACCACTTCGTCCATGCCGGCTTCACGGCAGCGGGCGATCTGTTCGGGTATCGCGTTGGCCGTAAGACCGATGACGGGCAGCCGGCTTCGTTGCGCATCGGTCAAACGGCGAATGGCGCGGGTGGCGGCATAGCCATCGAGCACGGGCATTTTGACGTCCATCAGCACCAGATCGTAGTCGTTGGCTTGTACTTTATCAAGGGCAATCTGGCCGTTGTCAGCCACATCGACCAGCACATTGTCGATGTGTTTTTTGAGCAATTCGACGGCTAACAGCTGATTGAACGGGGTGTCTTCCACCAACAGGATGCGCAGGCCCGACAGGCGGGGCGGCTCATCGGCGGCTTGCGAGGGCGGTTCCGCCGAGCCAGGCCCGAAGCTCATTTCCACCCTGAACACGGAGCCCTCGCCGGGGGTGCTGTCCACGGTCAGGGTACCGCCCTGCTGTTCCACCAGTTCGCGGGTGATCGACAAACCCAGGCCCGCGCCCTGCTGAACGGAGGCGGCCGGTTCGTCGTCGAGACGGCGGAAACTTTCAAAAATCTCGCCCTGTCGTTCTTTCGGAATACCGATGCCCGAGTCGGCCACTTCAAACACCAGTTTGATTTCACCTTCATCGATGCCGGGCAGGCGACCGACCGACACGGTCACGTGCCCTTGCCGGGTGAATTTCAGGGCGTTGCCGGTCAGGTTGGCCAAAATCTGGTAGAGCCGCAAGGGGTCGCCGCGAAGGGCGGAAGGCGCCTCCGGCGCGCAATGGATAGCAAAATCAATTTTCTTTTCTTTTGCCTTGTAAATGAAGGTATTGTGCAATTGATGCAAGATGACGGAAAGGTCGAAATCACGCTGGGCAAATGAATAACGGCCGCTTTCGATGCGCGCCTGGTCCAGAATATCATTGACCAGCCAGAGCAGGTTTTCGGAAGACTGCCCGATGGCATCGACGTATTCGCTTTGCCGTTCGTCGAGCCGGGTGCCCGCCAAAAGTTTGTTCAGCCCGACAATGGCATTGAGCGGAGTGCGTATTTCGTGGCTGACATTGGCCAGGAAGCGCGATTTGTAAAGGGCATTTTGTTCGGCCAGGTTTTTCTGTTCCTTGAGCAGCCGTTTTTGCTGCGCATTTTCCCAGATAAAATACCCGATCACGGAAAGGATCAGGCCGATCAGCGCCATAAACCAGCGGGTTTGCCACCAGGCCGGCGAGATGATCAGTTTGAGGCGGAGCTCCGACGCGCTCCAGACTCCCGATGGCATCAGGGCCCTCACCCTGAATTCGTAAACACCCGGCGGGAGGTTGGTGTAGGTAGCCTGCCGGCGGGGGCTGAGGGGCGACCAGTTTTTGTCGTAACCCGAGAGCTGGCAGGAATAACGAAGCCCATCGGGCGAGGCCGGCAGCAGGGCGGCCCATTCGAGGGTAAAAATATTCTGATCGTGCTCGATCACGATCTCGCGGGCCAGTTCGGGCGCCGTTGGCAGCGAAAATGGCAGGTTATTGACCCTGAAATCGACCAATACAAGGCCGGCGCCGACGGTATCGTCCTGCACCCTCAGGGGGTCGAAAAGCCAGAATCCGTTGCTGCCGGCAATGGCCAGGCGCCGGTCGAGCCAAACGGCGACGTTGCGTTCGATGCCCCAAATGGGGTGATTGCCGATGGGGTACTGCCGCAGCTGGCCATTGGCGGGGTCGAGGCAACACAGGGCATTGTAAGTGGCCAGCCATACGCGGCCGGCGCTGTCGAGCGCGAGGGTCTGCACCCTGTCGTCGGGCAAGCCTTCGGCTTCGGTGTAGTGCCGCCATGCGAACAGGCTGCTGTCGGGCCGCGCTGTCATTTCCGTACCTGCCCGTGCGTAGTCGAGCCGGCTCAGGCCGTTTTGGGTGCCGACCCATAATACGGGCGCATGCGGGTCGGCCACATGACAGATGACGTCGCCCGGCAGCGCGGAATGCGGATCGCCCTGGCGGTAGAAAAGGCAGCTCATTTGCCCGGTTTTGCGGTGAAAATAGCCGAGTCCGCCACGGAGCGGGAGCCAGAAATTACCGGCAAAGTCGATCGAAATTTTGCTGTAAAACTGGCCTTGCAGAGGCGGGTCGGGGTAAAACCAGGTGGTATCGCGCAGGTTCTTGCGGTTCATTCGCAGCAAGCCTTTTGTCGCCAGAACCCACAGATAATCAGGCTGATCGGGGTCGGCAACCATATCGAAAACAGGTTGATCGTCGAACACAGGGTCGATATTGACCGGCAACAATTTGCCGCCGGGAAAACCGTGGTTCATCCCGTCGCCAGTGCCCAGCCAGACCGATCCGTCGCGGTCGCGGAATACGGTATTGACGTCTTTGATGCGGGTATGGCCGGGGCGGTCCTGTTTGCTGATGGGAATACCGACGGGCGTTTTACCGAGGGCGGTACTGTACATGCCTTGTTCGGCTGTGCCGAGCCAGACGCCGCCGGCGCCGTCCTGATTGATGGAAAAGATGATGTTGTGCTCGTCGGAATACCCGGGCGTGACCTGGTAAAACGCAAAAGGGTCGTCGAGCCGGCATTTTTGCACCCCTTTCACATGGCCAAGCCAGAGGTTTTGCCGGCTGTCGATAAACATGGCGAGCACCCGTTTGCTCGTGAGGCCCAGCGGGTCGGCCGGGTGGGCGGTGTAATGGGCCTCAAAATTCAGTTGCGGATCGAGGATAACGAGGCCGTCGAAACGGAAAGACATAAGCAGCCGGCCGGAAGCATCCTCAAGCACTGTACGGGTGAGCCGGTAGCCCAATGAATCCGGCAGTTCGAGGCGGTGCAAGTCGCCGCTTTCCGGCTCGTAATAAATTGCGCCAGGCCAGCCGGCGAGCCACATCCGGCCCTTGGAATCGAAATATATGCGGTGCAATTCGGGGTTGGGGCCGACGATCTTTTCGGGCAGATCGACAGGAGCAAGCGTGCCGTCGGCGGGATCGACGCGTGCCAGCCGGCTGTTGGAAATGGCCCACAGCTGCCCCTTGCGATCGGCGGCCATCCAGTTGGTGAGCCGTGGCGCCGTGCCGTCTGGCCAGTGCAGAGGCACTTTTTCAAAGACATTTTTATCGGCGACTAACCGGAAAACCCCTTTGCCGGAGCATGCCCACAACCGGCCGTCAGCGTCTTCAAACAGGTGATTGACCGCCCAGTCGCCGCCGGGTTCGGGGCACTCGAAACGCCGGAATGCCCGCGCCGCCGGGTCGTAGCGGTTGATGCCGCGCGCGGTGCCTACCCAGACCCGGCCATGCCGGTCGATAAAAATACTACGAACCCGGTCGTCGCTGAGCGAAGTCGTGTCACCCGTTTTGTTTTGATAAGAAACGACCTGATAGCCGTCGAAACGCACCAGGCCGTGGTCGGTTCCGATCCAGATGAAGCCCGCCGAATCTTCGGCGATGGCCTGTACAAAGGACGACACGACGGCATTTCCGTCTTCGAGGCGCACATTCTCGAACCAAACCTGTCTGGTCTGGGCTTGAATACTCAGCCAGGCAACGACGAAAAAAAGCAAACCAGGTATGCGCAACATATTGAATAACCCTGCCAATGTAAAACCAATACGCGCCCCCGGCAGCCCGGGGCTTTAATTTTTACCCTTTTTTACACTTTTTACCAAGCGCTTAAACCCTTACGCGAGCCAATGCCGGCAGTTTTGCCCCGTCAAACAAATTTTCCAACGGTAAAATCTGTACGCATGCTCCGACCGACATTCCTTTTGAAAATGCTCCCGCTTTGTCTGCTGCTGTGCCTGCTTTCCATCCGGCAAATCGCACAAAACCCTGACCAGGCGCCAGCCCCCCCGCGCGCTCAAAGCTTGCTCGCCACCCGCGTCCGCGACGGCAAGGTGCAACTCCGCTGGTTTCCACTCGGAACCAGCCACTGGCGCACCGCCCTGCAAAAAGGATGGGTGGTAGAACGTATGGAACTGAGTGACAAAGGCCAGAAAAACGGCTTTACCGCCCTGACAACCAGTCCGTTAAAGCCCAGGCGAGCAGGCGAATGGCAAGCCTCCGATACCGCGGGAGTGTACGGCAAAATCGTTTACCACGCCCTGAACATGCCTGTGCCGGATTATTCATCCGCCCGCACTTTCGACGAAAAAGAACGCCTGCGCAACGAAGACAATGCAGCCTATGCCTATTTCATGCTGGCTACCAACCTCGACTGGCCAGCTGCCCGTGCGGCCGCGCTGGGCTGGGAAGACCGCGAGGTGCAAGCCGGAAAAAAATACCTCTACCGCTGCTATATCGCCGGCGTCGCAGCGCAAGACACCGCTATTGCCGTCGTAGGCGATCCCGCGCAAACCACCCCTGCGCCGGAGCCCGTCGGGTTGCGCGCAGAAGAGGGCGACGGCGCCATCACCCTGTACTGGAGCCGGCCGCTCAACGATTCGTATTTCGCCGCCTACGACCTCGAACGCTCCGCCGACGGCGGCAAAACCTATCAGGCAGTCAATCATTTGCCCATTCTGTTTGCCAATGTGGATGCGCCCGAAATTCGCTATGTGGATTCGGTCAGCAACTACGTGCAGTACCGCTACAGAGTGTCGGGTTACACTTATTTTGGCGACAAAGGGCAAGCTTCTGCCCCTGTGCGGGCAATGGGGCGCGATTTAAGCCCTGCTGCCGGCGCCGTTAACATCAAGGCCAAAGGCGATCGCGGGCAGATCGAGATCAGTTGGGAAGTGCCGGCTGTTTCGCCCGATCTGGCGGGTTTCCGGGTAGCGCGTTCGGCCGATGCGGATGGCCAGTTTACCGACCTCACCGAGCAACTGTTGCCGCCTTCCGCCCGCCGTTTCACAGACCACAACCCGGTAATCGGCGCGCCTTTTTACGTGGTCCATGCTGTCGATACCGCGGGCAATATCAGCCCGGCCTACCCTGCCATGGCCTCCGTTCTCGATACCATCGCGCCGGCCCGTCCCCTGACGTTGAAAGGCGAATGCGATTCCCTTGGCATTGTTCGGTTGCACTGGCAACCCAATGCAGAAGAAGACCTGCTGGGGTACTACGTGTTTCGCGCCAACAGTCGCGACGATGTGTACCGCCCCGTCAATCCGACGCCATTTGCAGAGGCCGTGTGGGTCGATACGGTGCCAATGAACGCCTTGAATCGCGAGATTTATTACAAAATCACGGCCATCGACTACAACTACAATCCCTCCCCGTATTCGGAGTTGCTGATCGTCGTACGCCCCGACCTGATTGCGCCGGCAGCGCCGGTGTTCTCGCACTACATAGTACAGGGCGACTCGGTGCGGCTGGAATGGAAAACCAGTCACAGCGCCGATGTAGAGCGGCAATTGCTATTGCGCAAGAGCGCTTCGGAGCCGGACTACCGGGTGCTCAAAATTCTTTCGGGAAACCAGGATAATACTTTCACCGACGGGCCGCTCCCGCGCGGCGCCGAATACAGGTACATCATTGCAGCGGCCGATGCGGCTGGTAACCAGGGCCGTTCCGAATCGTTGGCATTGCTGGTTGCCGATGACGGCCGCCGCGCGCCCGTCGGACAAGTTCGGGCACACTGGGACGCCGATGCGGGCGCTGCCGAACTGAGCTGGGAGTATGCACCGACCGACTGCCGGTTTGTCATTTACCGGGGCAAGGCAGGCGAGGCGATGCGTACCTACAAAGCCGTTGCGGGTACGGAACGGCTCTTCATCGACACGCCCTCGAAAGGCGCTTACCGTTACGCTGTCAAAGCGATTTTTCCGGATGGCGGCGAGTCCGACCTGAGCACGGCAGTAGATGTCGTTGCGGAGTAACGCGATCGTCATTCAGGTCTGTTTCCAATGCAGGAAAAACCCTGTTTCGGGGTTTGTCCCTTCAAATTTTTTGTCCGATGAAAAATAGCATCGTCCCTATCATTCTTTTGCTTTTGCTGGCCTGCGGTACTATGGCGCCGGCACAGGATGTACAGTCCGCATTCAAACAAAAGCCGCTTTCTTTTTCGGGAAGTATCGGTGTTGGCACGCAGTTTTACGGTGTCAGCGGCATACCGGCCCGTTCGGTCAATCCGATGTGGAACCTGAGCGGATCGGCAGCCCTGCGGCTGTACGGGCTCGATATTCCCTTTGCTTTTACCGTCGGGCGGCAGGGCGCACGGGCCGACGGGCCTTCCTTCGGCCAGATCGGAATCAGTCCGCGCTACAAATGGCTGACCGTGCACGGCGGCTGGCGCAGTCTTCAGTTTTCATCGTACACCCTGGCCGGCCACACTTTTCTGGGCGGGGGCGTGGAATTGCGACCCGGGAAGTTTCGTTTTGGCGCTGTTTACGGGCGGTTCCGCAAGGCGCGCGAAACAGGCAGCGCCGATGCCAATGTTTTTTATCCGACTGCCTACCGCCGAACGGGCTACGCCTTGAAAATAGGAGTAGGTACCGACCGTAGTTTTTTCGATCTTTTGTATTTCAGGGCGAAAGACGACGCACAGTCGCTGCAAAACACGGCTGCTGCCGACAGTTTGGGCGTGACGCCTGGCGAAAATGCCGTTTTGGGGTTCAATACCCGGTTGCGGCTGGGGCGTTCGGTGTCCTTTTTTTCGGAAGGAGCGACCAGCCTGTACACCCGCGACCTGCGTTCGGCCAACGTGGAGGAAACCAATACGGCCGAGGCGCCGCATTTTTTTCTGGTGCCCAAACTCTCCACCCGGCTGAATTACGCGGTTCGCGGGGGGCTTGATTTTACGTTCCGCCCGGTACAATTGAAACTCGCTTATGAGCGGATTTTACCTGAGTTTGCCACAATGGGCGCCTATTTTTTTGCCAATGATGTGGAAAACATCACCGTATCGCCCACATTTAATCTTTGGCAAAACAAGGTCAGGCTCAGCGGCATGCTCGGCGTGCAGCGCAACAATTTGCTGCACAACCGAAGCGAAACGACCCGCCGGCTGATCGGCAACGCCAACCTTTCGGCCAATATATCGCAACAGTTCGGGTTCGACGTCAATTATATGAACCTCGCCGTCAGGCAGCGCGACGGTCGGGTTTTGCTCGACGACACCATTCGGGTCGCAATGGTCACGACCAATGTTTCCGTCACCCCGCGCTGGTCCCATACCGACGCGCACAGCGTTAAAAACCTGTTGTTCCTGGGCAATTACCAGCAGCTCAACGACAAGAACCCTTACACCCGGGAATTTACGGACATGACGACCTGGCTTTCAGGGCTGACGTTTACCCAGGGATTCCTGCAAAGCGGATGGAACTGGAACGCCGGCGTCAACTGGAACAGGATCGAACTGGCTGCACTTACTACCGACCGCTACGGCCTTGCCCTGGGTCTTGGCCGCACCACTACGGATGGCAAATTCTCTTACCAGCTTAGTGGTAACGGCAGCCTCAGCCGCATCGAACGGCAGAAGGACGGCAGCGTATGGTCTGGGTCGTTTTCGCTGGGCTACACGCCGGCTGCGAAACACACTTTTTCTTTGAATATCAATGTTTTGAAGAATGTTTCGGCACAGTTCGACGACTTTACGGAATGGTCGGGCGGAGTGACGTACTTTTATTTGCTGTAGTGCCGATCTTGAAGGTCGGCGCTACAGGTACTTGCGGCGTTGCATAAACCAGTACAGCCCACCAGTAAATGCGCCAGAAAAGATAATTGTCGCGTAAAAGGCCCAGGGATGGTCGGGCAGGCCATTGGGCAGGTTCATGCCCAAAAACGAAGAGATCAGCGTGGGCACCATCAGGACTACCGTGATGACCGTGAGCCGGTGGATGACCTGGTTGAGGTTGTTGGAGATGATGCTGGAGTAGGCGTCCATGGTCCCGTTCAGGATGTTGGTGTACACGTTGGCCATGGAAAGCGCCTGCGAATTATCGATGATGATGTCTTCAAAAAGATCGGTCATGTCTTCATCGCCATTGATATGAAGGAAGTCGGTTCGCTTCATCTTCATTTTCAGCAATTCATTGGCATTGAGCGAATTGAGAAAATAGACCAGGCTTTTTTCGATAGACAGCAATTGTTTGAGTTCGGAATTCCGGCTCGAATGCATCAGTTCCTTTTCGATCCGGTTGCGGCGCAGGTTGAGGGTTTTGAGGCAGGAAAGGAAGTAATAAACATTTTGCTCGAGCACCTGCAGGACGAAGCGTTTTTCGTCGCTGGGATTGAAATTGCGCACCTTGTTGTCGAGAAAACGATCGAGCACCGGCGTTTCGTAGGCCGAGATGGTAATGACGTGTTCGATGGTCAGGATGACACCGATGGGGATAGTAATGAAGATCGCTTCGTTTTCGCTGGTTTCATCGGAGCGGTTGAGCAAGGGGGTATTGATCAGGATGAAGCGGATGTCTTCATCGCGTTCGTAGCGGGCGCGTTCGTCGAGGTCGAGGGAGTCGGTGAGGAATACGGGATCGAATTCGAAGCGGCGGGCAAAGTCCTCCAGTTCGTCAGGCGCGAAGGGTGGGGTCAAATTCACCCAGCAGCCGGGTTCCGGCTCCGAGAGTTCGACGAGCCGGCGTTTTTCGCGTGTGTAATAGCGGATCACCGTCCATAAGGTATTTTTTCCAACGTGCGGCAAACTTACGTTGCACAAATCAGGGCACCAACCCGGCGCTTATTTTTTTGAAAAGGATGGGGAAAACGCTGGAGAATATCCTTATCATTGCCGGGTAAAACGCCGTTTATTTGCCGTGTTTTACGTACCGGACGCACAACGTCATTTGCATATCTCCATTTTCACGCAACTCTTAATCTGCCCGAATTTCAATCCCGGTACGGGCGTTCGGTATTTGATAATCCGCCGATCGGCAAGCCCTCCCCCGGCTTGCGGGGGCGTCCTTTTTGCCGGATGAGTTGCATCTTTTGCAAGGAACAATCTACTTGTCAACATATTCCGACACCTTCGGTAAGGCAGCGTTTGGGTTTTGCCTGGTGTCTTTTGCTCATTCCATGAGCAAAGTTGCTCGAATTTATCCTTTAATCCTTCCTGTGACATAGTTCTAATCTTTGGACCAAACACATTCACGAACCACAAACTCTCGTTGCTTATGCAATTCTTTACGCCCCGTATTTTGTTCACCGCATTCGCCTTGATGTTGGCGACAGGGTGGCTGTCGGGACAGGCGTCTTCTCCCAACGGAAACCCGATCGTCCTAGACGGGCATTATCAGCGCCATCAACTGACGGCTCAATCTCCGGTTCAGCTGCTGGAATTCCAGAACCTGCTGCCCGGCGAAACGTACGACCTGACGGTGCCTGACGACGGCACAGCTTGCCGCCCGACCCTTTCCGCCATTGCGCTGGCCGACGTCAAATACGATCCCGAGACGTATATCCTGGAGTTCAAGGCCTCGGCCAGCACGCATACGTTCCAGCTGGAATATCCCTGTGCCTGGAACCTGGCCGAGCCACCCACGCACTATGTGTCACTGGTGTGCAAAACCTGTGTCAAGAAAGACCTGAAAGAATACATGAAATCGGCCGCGACGCTGGATGTCAGCCCGGGCGGTTCGGCCGACAACCTGGTTCGCAACGTGCTGATCGGCGGCGATTGTTTCGATATCGACGGTGTTTCTTTCAGCGGCAACGGCAGCCAGATCGGTACTTTTTCCAACGGATTGACCAATATCGGCTTCGACCAGGGTATGGTCATAGCCACGGGCGACTGCTCTGTGGCCATCGGTCCCAACGACCAGGACGGCGCCAGTGCCGGTTTCGGCGCCAGCACCCCCGACGCCGACCTGACCCAGTTGTCGGGCAGCGGCGCCAACTTCGACCTGGCAAACATCGAATTCGATTTTACGCCCACGCAAACGCCTCTGACGTTTGAATACGTTTTCGCCTCGGAAGAATACTGCGAATATGTCGGCTCACAGTTCAACGACGCATTCGGTTTCTTTGTCTCGGGCCCCGGCATCAGCGGACCGTTCGGCGGCGCTGCCAACATTGCCACCGTCGCACCCGGTACATACGTGACGATCAACAACGTCAATCACCTCAGTTTTTCCTCCCTGTATGTCAATAACACCCCTGCATCAGGGGTGCTTTGCGGCCAAATGCCATCCAATTCCCCTGCTACCAACGAGGTGCAATTTGACGGCTACACGAAAAAACTGACGGCCATTGCCAACGTCATTCCCTGCCAGACTTATCATATCAAACTGAAAATCTGCGACATCGGCGACGGGATTTACGATTCCGCGGTGTTCCTGAAAGCAGGATCCTTCGATGGCGGCGGCAACGCTTCGGTCGAATGGGTGGTGAATGGCGACCCGAATGCCGAAGAAGTGTACGAAGGTTGCGGTACGGTGCAACTGGTATTTCACCGCGTAGGCGGTAATATCAACTCGCCCCTGACGATTTCCTATCAAATCCTGGGTACCGCCACACAACCTGCCGACTTCACCGGCGTGCCGTTCTCCGTGGTCATTCCTGCCGGCCAAACCCAGATTACCATCCCTGTCAACATCATCAATGATATGATTACGGAAGGCCAGGAATCGGTTATCATCAAACTGAACCAGGCTTGCTCCTGCCAGAACCCGGAAGAAACGCTGCTCATCAACGACCTTCCGCCGCTCGAAGCAGTTGCCGATACGGTAACGATCTGCGGCTCCGGCGTAGCCGAGCTGAACGTAACGGCACTCGACGGCGTGGATCCTTTCACCTACGCCTGGAACTACAACGGCAACACGGGTACGACCATCACGCCTTTCGTTACCGTTTCCACCAACTATAAAGTGACCGTGACCGATGGCTGCGGACGTACGGTTGTCCGCACCGCTCGCGTCATCGTTACCCCTCCGCCGTTTGCCTCGCTTTTGCCCCCGGCTCCTCAAATATGCCCGGGAGGAAGCGGCAGCATAACAGTTGATTTTATAGGCACAGGACCATTTACACTGGAATATACCCTCAACGGCAACGTACAAAGCCCGATCGAAGGCATTTCCGAAGACCCCTTCACTTTTTCGGTCAATCAACCAGGTTTGTACAAAATTTACGCTGTCGTGGACAGTAACGGCTGTGAAGGAGACGGGGCCGGCGCCTTGCTGGTCACACAATCGACATTAAGTCTGACCGGGGTCGTGTCCAATGCCTCGTGTAGCGGCATCAACAACGGTTCCATCAACACCACCGTCACGGGTGGCGCTACGCCCTACGTGTACGCCTGGTCGGCGCCGGGAATAGGCAACAACCCGGACCCCACAGGCCTTGCGGCGGGCAGTTACACGGTAACCGTCACGGATAACGTAGGCTGTAGTTACACGCAGACCTACACCATATCGGCGCCTTCCACCATAGCGCCATCCGTCGTCAATATACAAGGCGCCAATTGCGGGAGCCCGAACGGAGGCAGCATAGACCTGAATGTATCCGGCGGAACGCCCAATTATTCCTACTTATGGACGCCGGGCGGACAGGTAGTGCAGGACCCGACAGGGTTGGCCCAGGGCACCTACACCGTCACCATTACCGATGCCAACGGTTGTACCAAAACCACCACGGCAACAGTACCGGGCGATTTTGCAGCCCCGACAGCCGTGGCCAATGCACCCAACACGATCACGTGTCAAAACCAGACTGTCAGCCTCGATGGCACAGGCTCTTCCACGGGCGGCGGGTTCAGTTACAACTGGACGACCATCAATGGCTCTATCATTTCGGGCAACGGCACCCTCAATCCCGTAGTAGGTTCAGCAGGTACTTACACGCTTGTTGTTACCAATGCCGCCAATGGTTGCACTTCGGCAGACCAGGCTACGGTAACAGCCAACAATACGCCACCCACTGCCAACGCAGGCCCGACGCAGTCCCTGACCTGCACCGCCCAAACCGCAACACTTGATGGCACTGGCTCCTCGCAAGGCGCCAATTTCTCCTATTTGTGGTCGGCAACCAACGGCGGCAACATTTCCGGCGGCAATACCTCGCTCAACCCGATCGTCAGTGCCACCGGCACTTACATTCTTACCGTAACCAATACTTCGACCGGCTGCACCAGCACGTCGAGCGTGGTTGTCAACAGCAACACCACACCACCGAATGCGGTTATCGCCAATCCGCCTCTGCTCACCTGCACCTCCAACAGCGTGCCGCTCAACGGCAGCGGTTCCACACCGGCCGGCAACCTGTCCTATTCCTGGACGACAACCAACGGCAACATCGCTTCCGGACAGACCTCTTCTACGGCCAATGCAACCGAGCCCGGGCAGTACACCCTCATCGTTACCAACAACACCAACGGCTGTACCGACGATGCCACTGTTACTGTGAGTCAGGATAATTCCCTGCCTACGGCAAATGCAACGGTAAACGGAACCATCGATTGCAACACGAACCAACTGACCATCAACGGCAGCGGATCTTCCACGGGCGCCAATTTCTCTTTCCAGTGGACGGCCAGCAACGGCGGCGTATTTGTCTCGGGTCAAAATACCCTCAACCCTATCGTGAGCGCAGCAGGTACCTACACCTTGCTGGTAACCAATACGACCAACAACTGTACAGCATCCGCAACGACTGTAGTGAGCCAGGACCTGACTCCTCCTGGAGCGAACGCCGGCGCGCCCGGCACACTGACCTGTACGCTGACTGCGCTTACCCTTGGCGATCCGAATGCACCGACAGGCCCCAATCTCAGCTATGCCTGGACGGCCAGCAACGGCGGAAATATTTCCTCGGGTGGCAGCACCCCCACGCCCACCGTCGACAACCCCGGCACGTATAATCTGGTGGTCACCAATTCGCAAAACGGCTGCTCAAGCACGTCAAGTGTTGTCATCAGTGAAGACGTGGCAAACCCCAACGCGGTTGTTGCCCCGGGCGGACAACTCAATTGTACAGTGCCAGTGTTGCAACTCAACGGCGCCGGTTCGAGTACGGGCCCAACCTTTACCTACGACTGGTCGTCCTCCACGGGCGGCGGTATCGGCGCAGGCATCACCACCCTTACGCCTACCGTGACCGCTGCCGGCACCTACACATTGACCGTAACCAATACGGCAAACGGCTGTACCAGCACCGCTTCTGCTACGGTTACCACCAATGCCAACCTGCCCACTGCCATCGCCACGCCTTCCGGAATTCTGACTTGCACGGTCGAAGAAATCACCCTGGATGCAGCGGGATCGAGTTCGGGAGCAGGTTTTGACTACAACTGGGGTACGATTACCGGCCAGATTATCTCCGGTCAGGGTACCTCGCAAATCGTGGTTGGCGAACCCGGCCCTTACACCCTTCTGGTAACCAATACGGCCAACAACTGTACGGCCACCTTCACCGTCGACGTGCAGGCCGATGTCGCGCCTCCGGTCGCTGACGCAGGGCCAGCCCAAACGCTCGATTGCACGCAACCCTCACAAACGCTCGACGGCAGCGGCTCCAGCCAGGGCGCCGGTTTCACTTACGAGTGGACAGCCTTGTCGGGCGGGAATTTCGTATCGCCGACCAACATTCTGAACCCTTCGGTCAATGAGGCAGGTACTTACCAACTGCTGGTGACCAATACGGCCAACGGTTGTACGGCTATTTCAACTGTCTCGATCAACGGCGATTCCAACGACCCGGTCGTTGCAATTGCAGCGCCGGAAACCATCGATTGCGACGACCCGCAAATTACGCTGAACGGCGCCGGAAGCAGTACGGGGGCGAATTTTACCTATTCTTGGAGCGGCTCAGGTGTCGTCTCCGGGTCTTCGACGCTCAATCCGGTGGTCAACCTTCCGGGCAATTACACCCTGATTATCACCAACACCACGAATGGTTGTACCTCCTCGGAATCCGTGGCTGTAGCGCAGGACATTGTGCCGCCCCTTGCCGATGCCGGAAGCCCGGCTACGCTGAACTGTACTTTCCCGCAATTGCAAATTGGCGGCAATGGCAGTTCCAGCGGTGCAAATATTACCTATCAATGGTCGGGACCGGGCATTCTCTCGGGCGGAAATACCATTGCCCCGATTGTCAATCAGGGCGGCCTTTATACCTTGACCGTAACCAATACAACCAACGGCTGCTCGGCGACTTCGCAGGTCAACATGGCAACCGATTTTGTACAGCCGCAAGCCAATGCAGGCCCCGGGTTTGTGCTGAACTGTCAGCAAAACAGCTACGTCTTGCAGGCAACTGCCAGCGCGGGCGCCAACTTTACCTATCACTGGGATACCAACACAGGCAGTTTCAGCACATCACAGGATATTTTGAATCCGACGATCAACGGCGCCGGCACCTATATTCTGACCGTGACCAATACAAGTAACGGTTGTGAATCGACCGCATCAGTAACCATTACCCAGGACCCCAACGTGCCGGTCGCAGTGGCCGGTACCGCGGATCAGCTGACCTGTGCGGTGACCTCGATCAACCTCGACGGTTCGTCTTCGAGTGCAGGCGCTCAGTACAGCTATCAATGGGGCACCATTACGGGCAATATCGTGTCGGGAAGCGGCACCTTGAACCCCATAGTGGATGCCCCGGGCGTTTACACGCTTTCCGTAACTGATGTCAACCTGAATTGCACCGCTGTATCGCAAGTAACCGTTGATGAAGACATTACGCAACCGACTATGGATGCCGGCCTGCCGGTAACGCTGACCTGTTCGAACCCGACGTTGCCCCTGACCGGCAGTGTTTCCTCGGCAGGCAGTTTCAGCTACCTGTGGCAAGCTTCGGGCGGCGGCGTGATCGTTTCGGGGAACAATACCCTGACGCCCGTAGTATCGGCAGGAGGCACCTACACGCTGACGGTGACCAACACATCCAACGGTTGTACCAGTGCGGACGCGGTAACCGTAGGCGTCGATCAAACGCCGCCGGCGCCGGATGTGCAGGTGCCTGGTTTGCTTACCTGCGCCAACGAGGAAATCACGCTCGACGCCAGCCAATCGACTGCAGGCAACATGGGATATACCTGGGCGACGTCCGGTGGCGGCAACATTGTCGACCAGTCGGATGTACAGCACCCGGTTGTCAACCAGCCCGGCACCTATCAACTGACGCTGATCAATCAGGACAACGGTTGCAGCGCCACGGCACTCGCTGTTGTGGGGCAGGATATTCAGAACCCGGTTGCAGAAGCAGGGGCCAACGAATTGCTCACCTGCGCGGTTACTTCCGTGCAACTTGACGGCAACGGCTCCAGCCAAATCGGCAATTTCTTCTATCAATGGGATACGCCTAACGGCACTATTCTGGCAGGCGCCAACTCGCTCACTCCGACAGTCGTTGCTGGAGGCATTTATATCCTCACGGTTGTCAACGAAGACAACGGTTGTACCAATACCGACCAAACCACGGTCAATACCGATACTCAGGCCCCCGCCGCGGCCATCGCATCTCCCGGTCTAATCACTTGCACCCAACCGCAGGTGACACTTAACGGGTCCGGATCACAACCAGGGCCGAACATTTCCTTTGCCTGGACCACCGCCAACGGCAACATTGTCAGCGGCGGCAATACCAACCAGGCCGTAGTCAATGCTTCGGGCACCTACATCCTCAACGTCCTGAACACAGCCAACGGTTGCACCAACAGCGCTACGGCCATTGTCAGCGACAACATCGTACTGCCCGATGCAGATGCAGGACCGCCTGCCACGCTCACCTGCACGGTTGAACAGGTGGCGCTGCAAGGCTCCGGCTCTACCGGCTCCATTTACACCTATGCCTGGTCGGCGTCGCAAGGCGGCCAGATCGTTTCCGGCGCCAACTCGCTCACGCCTTTGGTGAATGAAGGCGGTTTGTACACCCTGACCGTCACCAACTCGAACACCGGTTGTACCCAAACCGACAACGTACAGATTCTGGTGGAAACCAACGTGCCTACGGGCTTCGATTACGATCTGGACAAACCTTCGTGCAACGACGGTGACGGGGTCATCACCTTTACCCAGATAGATGGCGGCGTAGGCCCCTATCTGTACTCCATCGACGGAGGCGATTCGTACTTGCCCGATCTGGACTTCCAGAATATTTCATCAGGCACCTATGCCCTGATGATTCAGGACGTCAACGGATGCGAGTATGCTCAAACGCTTGTCGTGCCCGAGGCGCCCTACCCGGGAGTCAGTCTGACGCCCGAATTCAGCCTCGAACTCGGCGACTCGACCGATCTGGTAGCCACTCTGGCGCCCGGCTATTCGCCTGCCTGGATCGACACGGTCATCTGGACGCCGACTACCGGCCTCACATTCGACGGGCATTCGGTATTTGACCTGCTGAGGCCCAACGCCAAACCCTTCGTCGCAACAGAATACACCGTCACGATCGTCAGCAACGACGGTTGTTCTGCTACGGCCCGCGTACTGGTACGGGTAGATACCGATCCGCACATTTACATTCCCAATGCATTTTCGCCCTGGGATACCGACGGGGATGGCGGTGACAACGACATCGTTTACATCTCTGCCGATCAACTGCAGGTCACCAATATTCACCTGTTCCGCATCTACGATCGCTGGGGCGAAATGGTGTTTGAAGACCACGACTTTCTGCCCAATGATCCCAAACACGGCTGGGACGGCCATTCGCGCGGCAAGCTCATGTCGCCCGCGGTGTTTGTTTATGTGGCAGAGATCGATCTGATCGACGGCCGCCGCATTCTCTTCAAAGGCGACGTAACGCTCGTGCGTTAATCGCGTCGAATGATCCTTTTTCAAGCCGCCATATCCGGTTCGGGTATGGCGGCTTTTTTATACCTGCAAAATGAAAAACGACTTGCATAGAAGGCATTTATCCCTCATTTCTCAATACCATCTACCTTTGCCCCTGTCATTCGTTCACAACAAGCACATTCCTATCGTGTCCACCCATCAGCAAAAACTTGAAGCCTTCGGCCGCCTGCTCACCATCATGGACGAGCTCCGTGAAAAATGCCCCTGGGATCGCAAGCAAACCCTTGAATCGCTGCGCAACCTCACAATCGAGGAGACTTACGAACTGGCCGATGCCATTCTGTCCAACGACCTGCCGGGTATCAAGGAAGAAATTGGCGACCTCATGCTGCACATGACGTTTTATGCCAAAATTGCATCCGAACAGGGTGCTTTCGACATAGCCGATGCCTTGCATGCCATTTGCGACAAACTGATCGCGCGGCACCCGCATATCTACGGCGATGTACAGGTGGCCGATGAAGACGAGGTGAAACGCAACTGGGAGCAACTCAAACTCAAGGAAGGCAAAAAATCGCTGCTGGCCGGTGTGCCCAAGGGTTTGCCCGCCATGGTAAAAGCCTACCGGATGCAGGAAAAGACCAAGCAGGTCGGGTTCGAATGGGAAAACACCGAACAGGTTTGGGCAAAAGTGGAAGAAGAGATCGGCGAATTACAGCACAATCTGCACACCAATGCGCCCCGGGACAAAGTGGAGGAGGAATTTGGCGACGTGCTCTTCGCACTCGTCAACTACGGCCGCTTTATCGGAGTAGATCCCGAAACGGCACTCGAACGGGTCAACCGCAAATTCAAATTCCGCTTCGAATACATTGAACGGCAGGCGCCCAAACCCTTGCAGGACATGACACTGGCCGAAATGGATGTGTTGTGGGAAGAAGCAAAGGGACTGGAGGCACATTGAGACGACAGCCGGCCGGCAGGCCACAAATTTTATTCTGCCTGCCCTGCCCTATCCGCACATTTTCCAAACTTTTGTAATTCACCGCTTTGCACAGTGGCGAATGTTCCTTACTTTTGGCCCGCTAAAACCGGACGGATAGGCAAAACTGCCGTTTGACCCTCAGAAGTTCGGTTTTGGTGTGTTCATTCATCCATTTACTATTTTTCAAAAAATGGCAGTTTACTATTCCAAGGAAAAAGTCGCCGATATCATCAAGCAATATGCCGGCGATGAAAAAAACACGGGCAACGTAGAAGCCCAGATCGCACTCCTGACCTACCGTATCGAAAGCCTGTCGGCTCACTTGCGTGAAAATCAAAAAGATCACTCCACGCGCCGCTCGCTGCTCAAAATGGTAGGCCAGCGCAAAAGCCTGCTGAGCTACTACGCGAAAAAAGACATTTACAAGTACCGCGCCCTCATCGAGAAACTCGGTATCCGTAAATAAATCAAAAAAGCCCGGACGCCGATTGGTTATCCGGGCTTTTTTGTTTCAATCAGCGGGCTTTTGCCCGCACTTGTTTAACCCGCTTCGTCTCTGCGACCGGGCATGTCAAAATGCCGCTGCGAAACCTACGGCCGCTGGAAAAACCGCGCAAAAACGGGGAACTTCTTTCCCCCACACAAAGACACAGGCGACCCATCCGCTCCCTGCATCTTTGTGTGTAGTTTCGGTTTTTGACCGCCCTTTTTCCGCCGCCTGCACTGCGTTTCCACACCGCATTTCCGACTTGTCATACCCGCATCCGACGGAGCTCAATTGTTTTTATTATGGGAAAACAGATCCCGTTGCGCACCACGTTCAACCTGCCGGATGGACGCGAAATCGCACTTGAGACCGGCAAACTCGCCACCCAGGCCGACGGTTCCTGCCTGCTCCGCATGGGCAACACCATGCTGCTCGCCACCATCGTGAGCGCCCGCAAAGCCAAGGAAGGCCAGGGCTTCTTCCCGCTTTCCGTCGATTACCAGGAGAAATTCGCCGCTGTAGGCCGCATCCCCGGCAACTTCTTCCGCCGCGAAGGCAAACTGTCCGACTACGAAGTGCTCATCAGCCGCCTTGTCGACCGCGCCCTGCGCCCGCTCTTCCCCGACGGCTACATGAATGAAACCCAGCTGATCATCAACCTGATCTCGGCCGACAAAGACGTGATGCCCGACGCCCTCGCCGGCCTCGTCGCCTCTACCGCCGTTGCCGTTTCCGATATTCCGGTCGAAGCCCTGTTCGCCGAGTGCCGCGTAGCCCGCATCGATGGCAAATTCGTCATCAACCCCGGCCGCAAAGACCTCGAGCGCGCCGACATGGACTTCATCGTGGCCGCTACCAAAAACGACATCACCATGGTGGAAGGCGAAGCCGACGAATGCCAGGAAGAAGAACTGGTGGAAGCGCTCAAAATCGCCCACGAAACCATCAAGGACATGATCGCCGCACAGGAACGCCTTGCCGAAATGGTAGGCGAAAAAGCCCTGGCCAAACGCGAAGTAGCACCGCTGCCCGAAAACGAGGAATTGAAAAAACGCATCGAAACGCTCATCAGCGTGCCGTTTTATACCCTCGCCCGCAGCGCAAGCGACAAAACGACACGACGCGATTTTGCCGAAAAACTGAAAGAAACCACTATGGAAGCCATCGCAGCCGAACTCGGCGAAGAAGGCTGGGCAGAATGGGGCTCAACGGCAGAGCGCTATTTCGAAAAAATCAAAAAACACATCATCCGCGATGTGGTGCTCACCGACGGCAAACGCCTCGACGGCCGCAATACCACCGAGGTTCGCCCGATCTGGTGCGAGGTGGATTACCTGCCCGCCGCACACGGTTCCGCTATCTTCAACCGCGGCGAAACCCAGTCGCTCACCTCGCTGACCCTGGGCACCAAGGAAGACCAGATGCTCATCGATAACGCGCTGGACTACCACGACGAAAAATTCATCCTCGCCTACAACTTCCCGCCCTACTCCGTCGGCGAAGTAAAACCCATGCGCGGCCCCGGCCGCCGCGAGATCGGCCACGCCAACCTGGCTGCCCGCTCCATTCGCAAGGTCATGCCCGATGAATTCCCCTACACGGTGCGCCTGGTGTCCGACATCCTCGAATCCAACGGCTCCTCGTCCATGGCCACCGTGTGCGCAGGTTCGCTGGCGCTGATGGATGGCGGCGTGCCCATGAAAAGTGCCGTCGCCGGCATCGCTATGGGTTGCATTGCCGACGACAAAGGCAGAATCGCAGTGCTGACCGACATTCTGGGCGATGAAGACGCCCTCGGCGATATGGACTTCAAAGTGACCGGCACCGAAAAAGGCATCACCGGCACACAGATGGACATCAAAATCGACGGCATGCCGTACGAATTGCTGACCCAGGCACTCAAACAAGCCAAGGACGGCCGCCTGCACATCCTCGCCAAAATGGCGGAATCGATTGGCGAACCCCGCCCCGAACTCAAGCCCCACGCTCCGCGCGTGGTCGAGTTCCGCATTCCGAAAAACCTCATCGGCGCAGTTATCGGGCCGGGAGGCAAAATCATCCAGGAAATCCAGGCCGTCAGCGGCACCACGATCAGCATCGACGAAGACGAAATCGGCGGTATCGTATCCATCTTCGGCCCCGACAAAACGGCTCTCGATACGGCTTACGGCCGCATCCAGGACATCGTGTTCATCCCTGATGTCGGCGAGGTGTACGAAGGCGAAGTGGAAGAACTCACCGAATTCGGCGCCTTTATCAAATTCAAAGGCAAAACCGGCCTCATGCACGTGTCCGAAATTGACCACCGCCGCGTGGAAAATGTGTCCGACGTGCTGAAAGTCGGCGAAAAAGTCAAATTCAAGCTCCTCGATATCGACCCGAAAACGGGTAAAATGAAACTCTCCCGCCGGGCCATCACACCCAAACCCGACGGCACCATGCCTACCGACGAAGAAAACGCTGCCCGCGTCAATCGCGGCGGGGGCAGTGGCGGCGGGGGCGGTCGCGACGACCGTCGCGGTGGCGGCCGTGATGATCGCCGCGGTGGCGGCGGCCGCGACGACCGTCGTGGCGGCGGTGGCGGCGGCAGGCGATAAACACGCTGTTGCAAAAACAAAAGCCGGCCGGGGTATTCCCGGCCGGCTTTTTGTTGTTTAAAAAGTTCTCTGTCAGGGTTTTATCCACATTTTTTTCCAAAAAAAGCGCCCCTGGGCGCCGAGCCGCAGGATATAAAAACCGCCCGGCAAAGCCCCAAAATCAAGGTGCTTGCGCATAAAACCGCCGGAAAAAGCGGCTTGTTCGCTCCCTCCCGCCGGTCGGCCCGCGGCATCGAACAAATCGATACGGAAGTCGGCGGCAGCAGTGCCCGCGATCAGAAGATCAAAACTCCCATTGTTGGGGTTGGGCAAAATGCCGAAGTCATATCCGCCCGCGCTTTCATTAGCACCCTGGGTTGCCGACAGCTCTCCCACCACATACGATTGGGATGCCTGACAACCTACATAGTCGGTAATTTCGACATGATATAGCCCCGCAGGCAATGAGTCCAGGTCTTCACTTGTATCAATCAACACTTCGGGCCCGGCTGTCGGGGTGAAGTACCATTCGAACTGGTAGGGCGGAACGCCGTTACTCACCCCCAGGTCAATCGCGCCTGAATTTTGCCCAGTAATCGAGGGCGTAACGGTGACCCCATCGACCTGCGGATATTGATTAAAAGGAGTGTAATTGATGAAAAGCTCCGTCGTGTCAACACATCCTTGAAAATACGTGGTGAGCACATAAAATCCTGGTCCGTTTGCTACTGTTGTCGGCGTGGTATCGCCTGTACTCCAGAAATAATCCTCGGCCAGCGAAGTATCGCCCGTGATTTGCAAGGTTTGGGAAAAATCACACACGGACGGCTGTTCGGGGGTTGCGATACCCAGAGGATTGACGGGCTGAACACCATTTGTCGTAAAGGAAAACACCGGGCAGCCCGTGGCAGTCTGGGAAGACGTAAAAGGCACAATCTTGACGTAGATGGTTGTATTCAGGGGTAAAAGCTCTGCGGGCGGGTGATAAAACGTGTCGGTTACGACATAATTCGACAAAATATCTGCACTGCCGGGCGTGGTGCCCAGCGATAAACGGTAGCCTGAGACGGCGAAATTGGTCCGGTTCCAACGAATCGACGTACAAGGGCTTACGTCGGTCGCGCCGTCTTGCGGTTCGATCAACTGGTCGGAGCAATACACGTTGAGCGCGCCCCTGGCGAGCCGAAATCCGACCCCGTCGTTTGAACGCAAACTAGGATGATTGCCGCCTCGAGCCGACACACGCACATCCCAGTAAAAGTCGAAATACGCGCCGCCACGCAGCGCTTTTTGACTGCTTATACTGCCGATAGCGGGCCCCGTGGGGTTGCACTGTGCTTCATTGGGGTAAAAAGCGACCCAGTCCCACACCTTTTCCGCCACGTTTCCGCACATATCTTTCATGCCCCAGGCATTGGCGGCTTTCAGGCCCACATCACGGCATCCGGGGGGATTGTTGGAATTGGTTTTATACCAGGCAACCTGCCCGATGTTGTCGCTGCCGGCGTAAACCGTGTTTTGGCCGGCCCGCGCGGCGTATTCCCATTCGGCTTCCGTTGGCACACGATACCCCTCGGCGCTCATTTTCCAGTAAACCGGAAAGTTGAACGGCTGCCCGACGGAAACACCCATCAGGCTATCAAATACTTGTGTGAAAGCCGCATCGAAATAGTAACACGGTTCGAAGCCGTTTTGCAGAGAAAGTCGGTTGCAATACGTCATAATGTCGAAAAGGCTGATCAACACCACCGGTTTTTGCGGTCCGGAGCAACTTGTCGAAACAGGCTGGTATTCCGGTACCAAAGCTGCCCATTCACTCTGTGTGACCTCGTATTTGCCGATTTCAAAAGGATACACCGTGACGGTACGTACAGGAAGCGTCGAGCTGTTGCAGGTGTAAGCCGCCGCCTGTTCGGGCGTACAGCCCATTTGAAAACTCCCGCCGGGGAGGCCGATCATTTGCGGCGTCTGGGATGATAACAAGGTGGCGAACAGCAAAACCGGGAAAAGCGTCCCGATCGGCTTGACGAGGCAAAAACAACTCATTTGGGTGACTTTGTTGGATGAATGGTTTTAAAAAGAAAAAGGCTGCGCGTCAAATGTAGCGCCAGTCGATCGCAATTCGCAAAGGCCGGGTAGCGCCATCCCCTCACAAATGTCAAAACGCTTTGCGAATAATAAATCTGCCCGGCCTGTTCCTCAATGGTGGCTGATAATTGATGGCAAGGTTGTTATTTTGGCCGCCCCATTTTCGCGATTTGTCCACATGAAACTACTGTTTACCCTTTCGTTTTTCTTTATCCTCTCGTTCTCCATCACTCAGGCACAGGTCAGGCTCGTAGAATCTGCGCCCAACGACAGCATCTGGCTCGATTGCCAGGGTTGCACGCTGACCGTCAACGATGTTTTTCTGCAAAGCGGCAGGATAGGTTCGCCTTTCGACCTCCGAAAATCGGAGGCGCCCAACCTCTTGCACTGGCGTTCTTACGACGATATCATCAAACAAAACGTGATCACTACGCAGCCGCTCCCCTGGCGGGCCAACACGCAGCTGCTCGAGGATGTGCCGGAGCGGGAAATGCTCTCCTTGCAAATCAACCTCGACTGGGCCGACACCCTCGGAAACGTGCACAAAATTTTCCTCATCATCAGCGGCATCACCAAAACCGACCTCGTTTCGCTTCCGCTGGAAAGCACCTACGACGAAGAAACCGGCACACCTTTCCGCTTCTCGGCTTTCGCCAGTGTGAAAAACAAGTCGGGCGAACTGGAATCATTCGACGCTATCGAGGGCGCTTGCCAGATCGATAAACTGGACACCAAAACAGGCGCCGTGAGCGGGCAATTTGATTTTACGGGCAACTGCATCGGAATCTCCAAGCACACATTTTTTATCAACGGGCATTTCAAAAGTTGACCGGCCGACCGATTTTTGTAAAAAAGTTCTGCCAATGAAAACCTGTCTTTTCTCCGCGGCTGTTTGCCTGTTCTGCACCCCTTTTTTATTCGGCCAAAACAATGGGTACAAAGCGCATGTGCACCGCGCCGACTCCCTGTTTCGTGCGGGGCAGTACCGCGCGTCAGCCGATGCTTTCACCGACGCATTCAGCACGCTCGGCGGCAAAGCGGAACCGGAAGACCGCTACACCGCAGCGCAGGCATGGGCGTTGGCCAATGTTCCGGATTCCGCTTTTTACCACCTCGGCCGGCTGCTCGACAAAACCGAACTGCTCTCGGACGAGGCCATGCTGACCGCTCAGGCAAACTTTGATGCCTTGCATCAAGACATCCGCTGGGAGCGCCTGCTCACCCGTCAACGGCTCAAAAACGAACAACTGGCAGCTATTCGAAGCAAACCGCTCGTCATTGAACTGGAAAGTATTCACGACTCCGACCAGTGGTATCGAACGCGCCGCGACAGTGTGATTGCCGTGCATGGCCGCAACTCGCCCGAATACGCTGAATTCCGGCAAAAATCCATCCGGCAGGATTCGCTCAATACCGTCCGGATTTCTGCGCTGCTGGATTCGCTCGGCTGGCTCGGAGCCGACGAAGTGGGCGACAAGGCCAACCGCGCCTTTTTCCTCGTGATCCAGCACGCCGACCTTCCGGTACAGGAAAAATACCTGCCCATGATGCGACAAGCCGTCGCCGACGGCAAGGCAAATGCCTCCAACCTGGCTTACCTCGAAGACCGCGTACTCATGCGGCACGGCCGGCCGCAACGCTACGGCAGCCAGATCGTACGCGATCAGGAAACCGGCGCCTGGATACTGTATGAGGTGGAAGATCCCGCTTCACTCGACCAGCGGCGCGCTTCCGTGGGACTGGGGCCCATCAGCGAATACCTTGACATGACGGGCGCGATCTGGAAGAAATAAAGACCCGTTTTACTGGGTGTAAAGCAGTATTTTTTTCAACCAAAACCTGCCCCTGCTGTTATGGGCTGCGATCAACAATTGCAAAAACGATGAAAAACCCGCTTTTCTTCCTGCTGCTCGCAGCCCTTTCGTTCACCGCATGTTTTAATTCCAGCAAAGTGGCCTCTCGTCCGGCCGAAGCTACTACCGCAGCCATGACCAAAACCAGCCCGGTTCTGCCCGATTTCACGGTTAATTCGCTCGACGGCAAGCCCGTCAGCCTGTCGCAATACCGCGGCAAAAAGATCGTCATCCTCAACGTGGCTTCGAAATGCGGCTACACGCCCCAGTACGCCGACTGGGAGAAATTCTACGAAGCGCATAAAGACAAATTCGTGGTGCTGGGCTTTCCCTGCAACGACTTTATGAGCCAGGAGCCCGGCTCCGCAGGCGAGATCGCCGAGTTTTGCCAGAAAAATTACGGGGTCAGCTTCCCGATGTTTGAAAAAGTGCACGTCAAAGGCGACGGCCAGGCGCCGTTGTACCACTGGCTCAGCGATCCGACCCAAAACGGCTGGAATAGCGAGGTCCCCAGCTGGAATTTTTGCAAATACCTGATCAATGAAAAAGGCGAACTGACCCATTTCTTCGCCTCCAAAGTGAAACCCGACAGCCCGGAATTCATGGCTGCCGCGGGTATCTGAGGGTACAGGTTTTCGATCAGCATACTCCGAAAAAGTACGGCATAACTGGCATTTCAATTTGTACGAACGCAATTTTGGGGCAGGATTTACAAGCCCAACAGGATGCAACGCATAAGCCGGCATTTATCCTGTAAATCTTGTAAATCCTGTCTATAAAACGCCTCCTGCCCCCCTCACTCCTTCACCCACCGCGCCATCGCACAGCGCCCCTGAGCGCTTTCCACCCAAACGGCATACAAGCCGGCCGGCAAATCCGCCACTGCCCAGGGTATGCGGTTGTCGCCCGGCTGTAAATGAATCTGCCGGCTGTCGGCCATACGGCCGGTAGCGTCAAGCAGCAGCAGGCGGACATCGCCTTCGGCGCGGCTGCCGATCTGAACGGTGATCTGCGTGCTGGCCGGGGAAGGAAATACGCTGATTTTACCTGAAAGTTCGTCATCGTCCTGGGCCGCACTGACGGGGCTCAGGCCTGTGCCTTCGGCGAAAATCGTGAAGCCCACCGGGGCATAATTGCCCGAACCAGTCAGGGGAAACACCCGGAAAAAGTACGTCGTATTGCCTTCCAGACCGCTCAGGGTCAACGTGTTGTTGTCGATATCAACAGGATTACACCAGATAGAATTCAAACTGCCGCACGAACCCTCGAATACCTGTACGCCGAGATTGTAAAAGAGATAAGTCGCCGAATTAACATCCTCATAATCAATGGTTAGCGTCGCATTTCCGCCATCGGAATCGGTCGTGAACCGGTACCACACATCGTAGGGACGGGCAATGCCGTCGGCCCAGGGCGCGTCGTAAGGCGGGCAAAGCGGCTCGCCGGAGCCGGTAGCGCCCGCCGTGGTTTGCGGCCCGGGATCGGCAAACACACCAGGTGTCGGGGTGATTGAAACGGCCTGATCGCAGTTGTCGTTGGGCGGGGGCGCGGGGGCCGCAGACATGCAGATTTCAAAATCCGAGGAAGTACCCAGCCCCCGGGAATACACCCGCAGCCAGTATTTGTGCCCCGGTTCCAGTCCGGAAATATCCTCCACACTTTCCGCGATGAAAAAGCATTCGATAGGAATCAGATTGTCGCACGTGCCGCCGAACACCTGCATTTGCACCCCGTCGCCGAAATGCCGCCACAGATCGGTGATGACCGCCGTACGATCGGCCGGCACGACGAAACTGAACCATACGTCGTCGTCCTCGTAGCCATAACAGTTCAGGCCGTCGGCGTAGTTGCCGGTGGCCAGGGCGGTATTGGCCGGAAGGCTGACGCAGCTGCCGTCTTCGGGCAGCGGCGGAAACACCAGCGCCTGTTCGCAAAGGTCGTTGACCGCCAGCAGCGGTAGTTTGAGTCCCAGATCAAAAGACGCAAACTCAAACTGCTCCTGCGTGTACAAACGCAGATAATACAAGGCGCCTGGCGTCAGGCTGTCGATATGCCCGTCGCCATCGTTGTAGCAACCCAGAAATTCGAGGTTTCCACAATCGCCCTGGTACAGCTCCATGATCAGGCCATAGTCGTTGACAGCGTTATCGACGTCGATGTTGAACACCACGCGGTCGTGGCCGGCGGGCAGGACGAAACTGTACCACACATCATCGTCGGCCCAGCCATTGCAGGCCAGCGCATTCTGGCCGCCGGCGCCCAGCGTGGTGCCGCCCAGCGTGACCCAGGCGCCGTTTTCAGGCAGCGAGGGGAAGGTTGTGGCGCCAGGACATTCGTCGTTGGCAGGGGGCGGGGGCGCCACGCTCAGGCATATTTCAAAGCTGGTAACGTCGTTGGGATCCCAACTATACGCCTTCAAATAGTAGGTAGCGCCCGGTGTCAGGTCCGGGATCACATTTACCCCGTCGATATGGCAGCTGTGCAGCACGAGATTGTTGCAGTCGCCGCTGTAAATACCAACGACCTCATAAGGCGAGCCGGAAACATTGGCCCATTGGATCAACAGGGTATTCACATTGGGCGGCGCGACAAAACTGAACCACACATCGTCGTCCACTGTGCCGTAACAATCATTGTCATAGTCGCCGGTGGCATTTTTTGTGTCGGCGATCACGGTCGCGCAGCTGCCGTCGGTCGGGATGGCCGGAAAGGGTATGGCATTGGCGCAGAGGTCGTTGGGCGGCGGCGGTGGCAGGGTGCGCAGGCAAATATCAAACACTGGCTGCGCAAAGGTGCTGTTGGTAAAAGCGCGGATAAAATAGGTATCGCCCGGGATCAGGTTGTTGAAAATCAGGGGGGTATTTTGGCTAAAACAGCCCAGCGCCACCTGGCTGGCGCAGCTGCCGCCGATCAGTTCGAAAGCTTCCTGACCGGCGCTTTCCGGGCTGGAAATCAAATCCACTTTCAGGTCGGTCACATTGGCCGGCACGACAAAGGAGAACCAGACATCGTCCTGCGGATTGATGCCGCAGTTGTCGTTTCCTGCGCTGGTCGCCCAGCGGGCATCAACCGACACCGTGGCGCAATTGCCATTGACCGGGATGACCGGGAAAGGTTGGGCATTGGAGCAATTGTCATTGGCCGGAGGAGGAGGCGGGAGTTTCAGACAAAAATTGAACTGGGCATTTACCCCCTGGTCTTTTGTAAATACCCGGGCAAAACAGGTCTGGCCCGGAACGAGGTCTTTCAACAAACCCTCCCCTTCTTCGGTATCTTCGTAAAAAGGCAGATTGTACCCGCATTCATCATAAAAATACAACACCAGCTGGCTGTTGCCGCCAAGCACCTCGGTTTCGTACAGCAAGCGAGTGGTATTGGCCGGCACGACAAACGAATACCAGAGATCGTCGTCGGCATGCCAGGGCGCCTGCTGGTCCTGAAAACCGGGCAAGGGCGGCGATTGGTTGCCCGTGGCGCCGGCGGTATTGACCAGCACAGTGGCGCAACTGCCATCGGCGGGAATATCGGGGAAGGCTTCCGCCTGAAAACAGTGCTCGTTGCCGGCCGTGGAAACGCTTGGCACGGCCGCGACGCAAATACCGCCGATGTTGCCCGATATTTTGTCCAGATAGTCCCAAAAACGCAGGTAATACACGCCGGGTGGCAGGGCGAAATACGGCAATTGCGGCATCAGGTCGGAAGGGCTGAGGTCGTCCGTACAGGCCAGCTGGACCAAATTGCTGCAATCCGTTGCGTAATACAAGGCCATAGCGCCATCGGTGATGCCATTGGGGCCTGTCCCGGCAGCCGTGCGGATCAGCACGTCGGCTTTGTAAGTCAATTCAAATTTGAACCAGACATCGCCCGTGCTGTAATCGCCGCAGCCCGGAGCGGGCAAGCCGGGGGTAGCGCTGGCTGTTTCCCAGCTCAGGGGGCCGGAGAAACTGCAATCCGGGCCATCTTGCACAGGAAGCAAGATCGCGCCGCAGGGTTCGTCGTTGACCGGCGGGAGGACTGCCCGGAGGCAAATTCGGTATTGGGCGCCGTCGTCGTCGTCGGGCGTACAGGTTTTGAGCAGGTAGGTGGCGCCAGGGGTCAGGTTCGGGATGATGCCCTGCGATTCGACAAAGCAGGCCAGCGAAGTGAGCGGGTCGCAGCTGCCGGCGTAAATGCGGACGCCTTGTTCGACCGGGTTGCCGTTCACCGAACATTCGAAAGCCAGCTGGGCCACGCCGGGGGGCACGGTGAAGGAGTACCACACGTCGTCGTCGCCAATAGCGCCGCAGTTGGTCGTCGGCGAGCCGGTGGCGCCGATGGTGTTGACATTCACCTCGGCGCAGCTACCGTCGGCCGGAATGGCCGGAAAGGGCAGCGCAGTGATGCAATTATCGTTCGGCACCTGTGAAACAGTCGGCACGGCAGCCACGCAAATACCGCCGATACTGCCCGAAACCTTGTCCTGATAGTCCCAAAAACGAATAAAATACAAGCCGGCCGGCAAGGCATTCAGTTGAATCTGTGGCATGCTGCCCGGGCCCGAATCGTCGTCGCAGATGATTTGAGTAAAAGTTCCCGAACAACTGTCGGCCGTGTACAACAGCATGGCGCCATCGGTGATCACCCCGGCGGCAGTCCGGATCAATACGTCGGAAGCCTCGTCGAGTTCGAAGGAAAACCACACGTCGCCGGTGCTGTAACTGCCGCAACCCGGATTGGCGAAGCCTGCCGAAGCGGTGGCATTGGCCCAGTTGACGGGCATGTCGGGCGTGCAGGACGCGCCGGCGTTAACCGGTAACGGTATGGCGGAGCAAGGTTCATCGTTGGCGACGGGCTGGGCCGATGCAGGTTGGGCAGCAACGCAAATGCCGCCGAAATTGGCCGAAGTGCGGTCGCTGACATCCCAGAAGCGGATGTAATACTGGCCTGGCAACACCGCTATGGCATGGATAAAAGGCATGGCTTGCACGCCGACATCGTTGTTGCAAATGAGCAGGGTGAGGGCGCCGGCGCAATTTCCGCCGCTGTACAGGGCCATGGCGCCGTCGGTGATGCCATCCGGTCCGGCGCCGGGAAGCGTATTGATCGCTACGTCGGATGTGTCGTCGAGTACGAATGAAAACCACACGTCGCCGGTAGCGTATCCGCCGCAACCGGGCGGCGCGACGGAGCCGCTTGCGCTGGCGAAAAGCCAGGAATAAGGTTGGGAAGGCGTGCAGCTGTCGGCAGTCGACACGGTCAGGGGGATCGCCCCGCAGGGCTCGTCGTTGGCGGTATTCAGGGGCACAGCCTGGGTAGCGACGCAGATGCCGCCGATCACGCCGGAGTTTTTGTCGGCATAATCCCAGAATCGGATGTAGTAGGCGCCGGGCGCTTGTGCGGCCAGTGAAATTTGCGGCATGCTGCCCGGGCCGCTGTCGTCGTTGCATTGCAGCAAAAAAAGCGGCCCCGAGCACGAAGCGCCGTAGTACAATTCCATGGCGCCATCGGTAATGGCACCAGCGCCATTGCCGGCAAGGGTGGTGATAAAAATGTTGGAAGCCGTGTCGAGGGTAAATTTGAACCAGACATCGCCGGTAGAATAGCTACCGCAGAAGGGCTGTGAAAAACCGGGAGTGGCCGTCGCGTCCTGCCAGCTTAATGCCTGATCGGGCACGCAGGAGGCGCCGTCGAACAGCGGAAGTTCGATTGCTCCGCAGGGGTTGTCATTGGCGGGCTGGGCCAGCAAAGTTGCGGCGGAGAGCAAAATCAGCAGGCAGAGAAGTTGTTTCATCGGTTGATCGATCATTTTTACAAGATGCCTGCAAAACTCCCGCCTTCTGCCGGGGGCAAAGTTTTCGGCTTTTGCAAAAAGGATAAAAAAGTGTAAAATCTGCTCCGCCAGTCCGCCGCTGAAATGTCATAATCTTGAACCCGTATAAATAAGCCGGTTAGACACCCCCATTTTTTAACTAAAATTTGTATGCTGCGTTTCGGCCATTAGTTTTACGGCCGCAAAACGCAAACCCAGATTTAGGATACCATGAATTGGTTTACCCGTTTTCTTACGTCTTCCCTTGGTCAGAAATTCATCATGTCGCTGACCGGTATTTTCCTGATGCTTTTCCTGATCGTTCACCTGCTCGGCAACCTTCAGTTGCTGAAAGACGACGGCGGCGAAGCATTCAACAGTTATGCGTATTTCATGACGCACAATCCGTTGATCAAAACTGTTTCCTACACGCTCTACGCTTCCATCCTGCTGCATGCCATACAGGGCATCCTGCTCTGGCAACGCAACCGCGCCGCGCGGGGCAATGTCCGCTACGCCGTTCAGCACACGCGTTCGAGCGAGCGCCCAGCCCGCAACATGGCCTGGATCGGGATTGTCATCTTCATTTTCCTTGTGTTGCACATGTACCAGTTCTGGTTCCAGATGCACTGGGGCAACGTGCCTTTCGTGGAATATGACTCCCTCGACCACCCGGTGAAAGACCTATATACCCTGGTCGCCAAATCGTACGAAAACACGGGTTACGTGGTGTTCTACGTGATCTGCATGATCGTCGTGGCTGCCCACCTTTGGCACGGCTTCTGGTCGTCGCTGCAGACACTGGGCGTCAACCACCGCAAATACAACGGACTGATCCACTTCCTCGGCGCAGCTTATGCCCTGGTCGTGCCCTTCCTGTTTGCCCTCATCCCGGTCTGGATGTACGTTTTTTAGGGTTGATAAGGGTTTATGAGGGTTTATGAGAGTTTGTTAAAAGGGGTGTTCCTTCTCTCAATTTTATCAACCTAATCAACTTTATAAACCCTTATCAACCTCATCAACTATTCCTCCAACAATCACATCAACATCCGCATATATGGCCAAGTCAGCCAAACTCGACGCTAAAACTCCTCCCGGTCCGCTCGACCAGAAGTGGGATTATTACAAGGGTCATGTGGCCCTCGTGTCGCCCAACAACAAACGCCGCATCGACGTGATCATCGTCGGCTCCGGCCTGGCCGGCGCTTCGGCTGCCGCTTCGCTTGGCGAGCTGGGCTACAACGTCAAGTGCTTTACGTATCACGATAGTCCGCGCCGCGCACACTCCATTGCGGCCCAGGGCGGTATCAACGCTGCCAAGAACTACCGCAACGACGGCGACTCGGTGTTCCGCCTGTTCTATGATACCATCAAAGGCGGCGACTACCGCGCCCGCGAGTCCAACGTACATCGCCTGGCGGAGGTCTCGACGGCCATCATCGACCAGTGCGTGGCCCAGGGCGTGCCTTTTGCCCGCGAATACGGCGGCCTGCTCGACAACCGCTCTTTCGGCGGCACCCAGGTGTCGCGAACGTTTTATGCCCGCGGCCAGACCGGCCAGCAGCTGCTCATCGGCGCCTACCAGGCGCTCAGCCGCCAGATTGCTGCCGGTACGGTGAAAATGTATAACCGCCACGAAATGCTCGATGTGGTCACGGTGGACGGCAAATGCCGCGGCGTGATCGTCCGCAACCTCGTGACCGGCCAGCTCGAACGCCACTCCGCACACGCCGTGGTGCTCTGCACCGGCGGCTACGGCAACGTGTTCTATCTGAGCACCAACGCCATGATGTGCAACGTAACCGCCGCCTGGCGCGCGCACCGCCGCGGCGCATTCTTCGGCAACCCCTGCTACACCCAGATCCACCCGACCTGCATCCCGGTCTCGGGCGACTACCAGTCGAAACTGACGCTCATGTCCGAGTCGCTGCGCAACGACGGCCGCTGCTGGGTGCCGAAAAAAGCCGAAGACGCAAAAAAGAACCCGCGTGACATCCCCGAAGAGGCCCGCGATTACTACCTCGAACGCCGCTACCCGGCATTCGGCAATCTGGTGCCCCGCGATATTGCCAGCCGCGCCGCCAAACAGGTCTGCGACGAAGGCCGCGGCGTGGGCGCCTCCGGCCTGGCCGTTTACCTCGACTTTGCCGATGCCATCAAACGCCTGGGCAAAGCCACCGTAGAGGCCCGTTACGGCAACCTCTTCGAGATGTATGAAAAAATCACGGGCGAAAACCCGTACGAAACTCCCATGCGCATCTACCCGGCCGTGCACTATACCATGGGCGGCCTCTGGGTCGATTACGAACTGATGACCACTCTCCCGGGCCTTTACGCTGCCGGCGAAGCCAACTTCTCCGACCACGGCGCCAACCGCCTCGGCGCCTCGGCGCTCATGCAGGGCCTGGCCGACGGCTACTTCGTACTGCCGTACACCATTGGCTCCTACCTCAGCAACGAGATCCGTACAGGCGGCATTTCGATTGACAGCCCCGAGTTCGAAGCCACTGAAAATGCAGTGCGCGAACGCATTAATCAACTCATGGGCATTGGCGGAAGCCAGAGTGTGGAAAGTTTCCACCGCCGTCTGGGCAAAATCATGTGGGATAAATGCGGTATGGGCCGCACCAAGGAAGGCCTCACGGAAGCCATCGCCGAAATCCGCGCCCTGCGCGCCGAGTTCTGGCGCGACGTGTTCGTGCCCGGCCGTGCCGACGAATACAATCCCGAACTCGAAAAAGCCTGCCGCGTGGCCGACTTCCTGGAACTCGGCGAACTGATGTGCCGCGACGCACTGCACCGCAACGAAAGCTGCGGCGGCCACTTCCGCGAGGAATACCAGACGCCCGACGGCGAAGCCCAGCGCGACGACGATGATTTCATGTATGTCGCGGCCTGGGAATGGCAAGGCGAAAACGCCGAACCCGAACTGCATAAAGAACAGCTGGAATACGAAGTTGTAAAAGTGTCTCAGCGCAGTTACAAATGATGATCCCGCGCGAGGAAGCCATCGAGCGCATCTGTGACTTCCTTACCCAAATCAGAATTCCCTTCCAAAAAGCCCCGATTGAAGGCAGGAGTTTTTTACCCGGCCTGAAAATCGACCAAGGTTCTTTGACAATTGATGTAAACAAACTCGAATACCCGGGCGATATCCTGCACGAAGCCGGCCATATCGCCTTGTTCGACCCGCAACGCAGGCCTTTTCTCAATCAGGAAATGCTCGATACACAGCCCTCGGAGCAAAGCGAAGAAATCGGAGTACAACTCTGGTCGTACTTCGCCGCTGAAGCTTGCGGCATACCGGCAGAAATGGTGTTTCACGACGGCGGCTACCACATGCAGAACAAATGGATAATCGACAATTTCCGTAAACGGATTTTTGTCGGAATGCCTTTGCTGGTCTGGATGCGCATCGCTGACCCCGTTCCGAAAGGCGAATATCCTGTGATTAAAAACTGGCTGCGCCAATAAACGATACACATGGATACAGCCAACCTACTCAACGGCGCCGGCGTCAGCCTGATCCTCGCCGCGTTTTTCCTCCAGACCTTCCGCATCGTGTCGGGAGAAAGCCGTATGTACTACGGGCTCAACCTGGCTGGCGGCATTTTGGCCACCTGCGGCGCCTGGATGATCGGCGCCTGGCCTTTTGTAGTGCTGGAAGTAACCTGGACGGTGGTAGCGGTAATCGGTTTGTTAAAATCATTTAAAACCTGAGAAAACGGACATCTGTTGCTGGACAACTGTTCAGCAATTATTAAAATAAAACACTGAACATCAATAGTATAGCCAATGAGACTCACGCTCAAAATCTGGCGCCAAGGCGGCAAGTACAAAGGCGAATTCGTCACGTATCAACTCGACAACGTCAACGAGCACATGTCGTTCCTTGAAATGCTCGACGTGCTCAACGAACAACTCGTCGCCCGCCGGGAAGAACCCGTGGCCTTCGAACACGACTGCCGCGAAGGCATCTGCGGCACCTGCTCGCTGGTGATCGACGGCCGCGCGCATGGCCCCATGAAAGGAACTACGACCTGTCAGGTGCACATGCGCCATTATAAAGACGGCGAGACCATCGTGATCGAGCCGTTCCGCGCCCAGGCGTTCCCGGTGATCAAAGACCTCGTGGTCGATCGCTCGGCCTTCGACCGGATCATCCAGTCGGGTGGCTACGTGAACGTCAATACCGGCCAGGCGCAGGATGCCAACAGCATTCCTGTTGAAAAAGATCAGGCTTCCCGCTCTTTCGACGCTGCCGCCTGCATCGGTTGCGGCGCCTGCGTAGCGGCTTGCCCCAACGCTTCGGCCATGCTGTTTACCTCGGCCAAAGTGAGTCACCTGGCCCTGCTGCCCCAGGGCGCCGTCGAGCGCCGCCAGCGTGTACTTTCCATGGTCGCCCAGATGGACAAGGAAGGATTCGGCCGTTGCTCCAACGTAAAAGCCTGCGAAGCCGAGTGCCCGAAAGAAATCTCGGTAGAGAATATCGCACGTATGAACCGGGAATACCTCGCCGCTACATTCGTGTCGGAAAAGATGCCGGGCTGATCTGCCCGGAGGATACAGATAACATAAAAAGAAGCGCCGGTCCTTGCCTTTGGCAGGGTCGGCGCTTCTTTTTGGATGTTTTATAACAGCGGCAGGAGTATGCCCGTACGAAGAAATGCAAAGTACTGCGTCGCGGCGCCATGTCGATTCCCGAGACCGGGATTCCTCATGTTAACATCCGCCTGTTCTGCGAACGGCAAATGTGTTTAGTCACGGGTCCGCAGGTTGGTCAAACCCACGATTTCGCGCACTTCTTTCAAGGTTTGTTGCGCTACTTTCCGGATTTCGGCACTGCTGGCCATCACCTGCTCTTTCACATTTTTCTTGTCGGCGTTGATTGTCTGGTAGCGTTCGCGAAGCGAATTGACCAGGGTCGCTACGGTATCGGCTACCGCCTCTTTCAAATCGCTGTAACGCAGTGCGCCGGCGTGGTAATCGGCCATCAGGCTGTCGTGAGCGGCCGTATTGCCACTGGCGCGCAAAATTTCAAACAAATTCTGCACGCCGGGGCTCATCTGGCCGGCAGGCGTATCGCCCGTGTCGGTTACGGCCGATTTGATTTGTTTGCGCACGCGGTCTTCTTCGCCGAAGAGGTTGATGTAGTGTTTTTCGCCCAGGCTTTTGCTCATCTTGCGGGTCGGGTCGGCCGGCGAGAGGATTTTGGGCGTTTCGGTGAACAGCGGCTCGGGATGAACAAAATAATCTTTGCCAAACTGGAAGTTGAAACGCTGGGCAATGTTGCGCGACAGTTCGAGGTGTTGCTCCTGGTCTTTGCCTACGGGTACGTAGTCGGCGCGATAGATCAAAATATCGGCCGCCTGAAGTACCGGGTAGGCAAACAGGCCGAGGCTGACGAAAGCGTCCTTGCCCGAAGACTCTTCCAGTTGCTGGGTTTTGTCCTTGAACTGGGTCATGCGGGTCAGTTCGCCGTATGAGCTGAGGCAGCCCAGCACCCAGCTCAGTTCGACGTGTTCCGGCACGAGGCTTTGGATAAAGAGATTTTCCGTCCGGATGCCGCAAGCCAGCAGGTAAAAAGCCATTTTCCAGGTATTCTCCCGCAGCGAATCGGCCTTGTAAGGCATGGTCATGCAGTGGTAGTCCACCACACTGTAATAGCAGCGATATTGTTCCTGCAGGCGTACCCAGTTCTGCACCGCGCCAAAGTAGTTGCCGAGGTGGAGGTCGCCAGTAGGTTGGATGCCGGAGAGTACAGTTTTCATAAATACCTGAATATTAAGATAATGCAGCGATCACAGAGATCTCGATATTGACAAATTTGGGCAATTCGGCCACCTGTACCAGTTCGCGTGCGGGGGCCAGTTCGGGCGGAAAGTACTGGGCGTACACCGCGTTGATACGGCCGAACTGGTTCATATCCTTCACGAATACCGTTACTTTCAGCACATTGTCCATGCTGGAGCCGGCTGCTTCTAGGATAGCCTTGACGTTATTGAGCACCCGGTGTGTCTCGGTTTCGATATCGTCGAGTTCCAGTTCGCCGGTGATCGGGTCGAGGGCGATCTGGCCGGACACGTACAGTACGTTGCCGTGGGCGACAGCCTGGTTGTAGGGGCCGATGGGCAAAGGAGCGTTGGGGGTATTGTGAATGGTACGCATGACGAAGTATTGTTGACCGGGTACATAAACAGAAAAAGCCCCAATACATCCCGATGCCGGGACTGGAGCCTCCTCAAAAATGGGACAAAAACCCAGGCGCTTAGGCCTCGGCCGCGTCGGACGCCTCGCCCGAGATCAGTATCTGACCGCGGTAGTAGAGGTTACCTTCAACCATGTAGGCATGGTGGAAAAGGTGCCTTTCACCGGTGGTCGGGCAAGTGGCGATTTGCGGAGCGTCAGTCTTGTAGTGCGTGCGGCGAGCGCGTTTGCGCCGTTTCGAGTGCCGCCATTTAGGATTGGGCATGGCTCAATATTTACTGCTCAATTATTTATTGTTCAAATCTTTAAGGGCATCCCAGACGGAGTCCCCCTGTTGATTGTCGTCTGCTTCCTGATTCAGGCGCTGCAATACATCCGTGTTGCAGGGTGGATTGGCTTCAGACTGGCAATCATAGGTATTCGTGATGGGCAATGCGAGCACCGTGAATTCGTAGAGGTATTGACCTACATTGAAATCCGACGTTTCCCGCGGGATGAACACCACTTCATCTTCTTCCTCACCTTCCGCTTCACCGTATTTGACCAGCAATTGCCTCGAATCGTCGATAGGCAATTGGATCGGTGCGGTACAGCGGTCGCATTCGGCCTGCACATGGCCGGTCAGCTCGAAATCGAGCACCAGCATGTCGGGGCGTTTGTCGAGTGTCAGGTCGAACGTTATCAAACCTTCAGACACCAGCGAGGCTTCGAAGTGACGAAAGAACGCGCGATCCAGCTCGTAGTGAAAACGGTGTATTCCGATTTTTAAACCCTGAATCGGGATGGAATACGCTAAAAGCGGGTCCATAGCCACTTCGTTTTGAAAATTGGGCTGCAAAGGTAAGTGAAAGACCTGTAAACAAAAACCTTCGGGTAAAAAATTCCCGACCTATCGAGGTTTTTATCACAAGCATCCTCATTGCTACCACAAAAATGGCACGGTTGTTGGCTAGATCGAAACATCTTTCCCGTATTGTCCCGCCCTGTGCCTTTTAATCCATCCAACAGGGCAATAATAATCAGCGCCATTTCTCCCGGTTGCCTCACCGGGTGTGGCAGGACAATTTTTCTTTTCCCGTTTTACCCCGTATCCCCTTGAAAACGCGTTTGGCCCTGCCCGAACGAGTGCTAATCATTTAATTTTTTCATCATTCCCCGCATTGAACATGCAACAGTTGTTTATCCCATCCAGTTTGTTCCCGCGCCTTTCGGCTGCATGGCTGCCCGTACTCATGGCAGTGTTCGCCTTTTCGGCCATGGCATTTTTGCCGGGCCCCGACTACCGAGGCAGCGCTCCGTCCGGTTTGTTGCTGAGAGACACCTCCCAGGTCAATATTTGCGCCGATACCTGGTATGTATTTGGCGAAGACACCCTGTCGGCCAGCGGCATTTATACCGATACCATTTACGTGGACGACAGCACGTACACGCTGGAAACCATCAGCCTGACGGTTTGGCCCTTGTCTTATGACACCTTGAGCGCAAGGATTTGCGAAGGCGCCGGCTATGTTTTTGGCAACGACACCCTGACCGAGGCAGGGGTGTACAACGACACCCTGAAAAACGTCAACGGTTGCGACTCCATCGTGACGCTGAAACTGGCCGTCCAGGCCTATTTTGACGATACCCTGCACGCCACAATTTGCCCGGGCGATACCTACATTTTCGGCCACGATACCCTGGCAGATGCCGGCATTTACACTGATTCACTGTCGGCCGTGGGTGGATGCGACTCCACCGTGACCCTGGTACTGGAATTTGCGCCGGTGGATCAAACCTCGATCGAAGCGGTTATTTGTGCGAATGAAAGCTATCTTTTCGGCGGCGAAACACTGACATTCGAAGGCACCTATGTAGATACGTTGCAAAATTCTTCGGGCTGCGATTCCATCATTACGCTCAAACTGGGCGTGTTGCCGACGGCATCCAGCGCTTTTGAAGCCACGATCTGCGCCAACGAATTTTACGATTTTAACGGTCAGCAACTTCAATTGCCGGGTGTTTACACCGATACTTTACAGGCAGAAAACGGTTGCGATTCGCTCGTCAGTCTCACCCTGAGCGTATTGCCTGTGGCCGAATCCTCTTTTGATGTCACGTTGTGCGCTTTCCAGACTTATGAGTTTGCCGGGCAAATTCTGGACGAAAGCGGTGTCTATACCGATACGTTGACGGCGGAAAACGGCTGCGACTCGCTCGTTCATTTGAACCTCAACATATTGCCCGAACTGCTTGCCAACGTAGAGGCGTCGGTTTGCGCCGGGCAGTATTACGATTTCTTTGGGCAAAACCTCGACACAGCCGGCACCTATTCGGTATTGCTGACGGCAGAAAACGGCTGTGATTCGGTTGTGCTGCTCCACCTGAGTATTCTGCCACTTCTCGACAGCAGTTTTGCCGCGACCATCTGCGCCAACGAAAGTTATATTTTCGGCAACGACACCCTGACGCAAGCGGGCGTTTACACCGATACGCTGACTGCCTCCACGGGTTGCGATTCGCTGGTGACGCTCACCCTCGAAGTATTGCCGGTAGCAGGCAGCAGCCTTGAAGCAACAATCTGCGCCAACGAAACCTATGTTTTCGGAGGCGATACGCTGGCTATTTCCGGGGTGTACGTGGATTCGTTGAAAGCCGAAAATGGCTGCGATTCGCTTGTCACCCTCACCCTGAACGTACTTCCGCTTTCCTCCAGCGACACGAGCGCTGCGATCTGTGCCGGCGAGACCTTTGCGTTTGGCGGCCTGGTGCTGAATGAAAGCGGCATTTACCAGGATACTTTCACGGCAGCAAACGGCTGCGACTCCATCCGGACGCTCTACCTGATCGTTTTCCCGGAAAACAGCGTGACGATCAACGCCCAGATCTGCCAGGGCAGCAGCTATTTGTTCAACAACCAGACGCTTACCGAAAGCGGCACCTACACCGCGGTTTACCCCGACGTTCACGGTTGCGACAGCACCACGACCCTGCTGCTCGAGGTATTGCCGCCGCTGGGCTCGGCAGAATCGGCCACCATCTGCGCAGGAGAGACCTACTCGTTCAACGGCCTGGATCTGGGCACGACGGGGGCATACATGGCATTTTATACGACGCCGGCCGGTTGTGATTCGATTGTGACGCTGAACCTCACAGTTTTACCGGCCAATACCACCACGATCAACGCCTCCATTTGCCCGGGAGAGACCTATGTATTCAATGGGCAAAACTTCGACAACGAAGGCCAGTACTCCGCGTCTTTCACCGATGTCAACGGATGCGACAGCACCGTCACGCTCAACCTGAACATCCTGCCGCTGGGCAACAGCACCACGACGGCCACCATTTGCGCCAATGAAACCTACAATTTCAACGGACAGATACTCAGCCAGGCCGGCAGCTACACGGCTACCCTGACCGGCGTGAATGGTTGCGACAGCATCGCCAACCTGGTGCTGACCGTGCTTCCCTTGTCGAACGGCGCCGAAACAGCCACCATCTGCGCCAATGAAAGCTACAATTTCCACGGCCAGATGCTCAGTCAGAGCGGCATCTACACGGCTATCCTGACGGCGGCCAATGGTTGCGACAGCATCGTCACGCTGACGCTGACGGTGTTGCCGACCCACCAAAGCACACAAAACGTCAGCATTTGCGCAGGCGAAAGCTACCAATACAACGGCACGAGTTACACGCAAGGCGGCGCGTACAATTTCCTGTACACCGGCGCCAACGGTTGCGACAGCCTTTTCACCCTCAACCTGACGGTGCTGCCCAACCCGGCCACAACGCTCAATTTCACGATTTGTGCAGGCACCAGCCTGAACTATGGCGGTTCGACACTGACCGAAACCGGCGCTTATCCTTTCGTATTTACCTCCGCTGCCGGCTGCGATTCCACCGTAACAGTCAATCTTGCGGTAATTCCGAGCCCTGCAACCGTGCTGACCTATACAATTTGTGAAGGCACGACGCTGGTGTATGAAGGCGATACCCTGTCGGAAACCGGCATTTACAATTACTATTTCGTCGGTTCCACGGGCTGCGACTCTACCGTGACCATTCACCTGACCATCCAGCCGGAACTCACGACCACAGTCAACGCCACCATTTGCGAAGGCAACTCGTATCCTTTCGACGGTCAGCTGCTTGCCGCCTCGGGCACCTACTCAGCCGTGTTGAGCGGCCCCAACGGCTGCGACTCCACCGTTGTACTGCACCTCACGGTAACGCCTGCACCCACGACCCATCTGAACGCCTCCATTTGCCTCGGCGAATCTTACAGTTTTAACGGTCAGAACCTCACGCTTCCGGGCACCTACACGGCCAATCTGGTCAATGCAACAGGCTGCGATTCCATTGTGGTTCTTGCCCTTTCGGTATTGCAACCTGCCAACACGTCGCTTTCGGCTACCATTTGTGAAGGCGAGTCCTATCCGTTCCTGGGGCTCACGCTGACCCAACCGGGCGTTTATACAGGCTCCTTCGTGGCTGCCAACGGCTGCGACTCCACGGTTACGCTGTTGCTGACGGTCAACGCGGTTCAATACAACCTGATCCTTCAAAGCGGCACATTTATCGTGCAGGCACTCAATGCCAGCTTCCAGTGGATCGACTGCGACAGTGGCCAGCCCATCGCCGGCGCAACCAGTTCGACCTTCACCCCCGACCACACGGGCAACTACGCCGTATCGATCACCCAGAACGGTTGCAGCACGCAATCGGACTGCTTCTACGTCGAAGTAGTATCGAGCGAAGAACCTGGCCTGAGCAACAACTGGCTGCTGGCGCCCAATCCCGCCCGCGAAAACGCTGTGGTTCGCCTTTCAGCGCCGGCCGGGCAGGACCTGAGCATCGAACTGTTCGATATGAACGGCCGTTTGCTGCAGCGCAACCTGTTGCCGCAGGGCGCTTCCGAACAAGCGCTCGACCTGGGCAGCTTGCCGGCCGGCGTCATCATGGTACGCCTGTCCGACGGCCGTGAAGCGCAGACCCGCCGACTGGTCAAAGCGGAATAAAAACGATCGGCATATTGATCAAATTAAAACAAATGCTTCGGCGGGAAACTGCCGAAGCATTTGTTTTTCAATGGGTTAGGGCATTTTTCAAACCCTCGACTTAACAATAACTTAAACCAAACTTAATCTTAAATTTCGATCCTCCCCTGCCCTGCTTCTGACCTTTGCGGCACAAATCTGTGTCCAAAACATGAAACAACATTTAACGCTTACCCTCCTGCTGGTCAGCTTTTGCTGGCTTTCGCTCAATGCCCAAAATCCGGGCAGTATTTCCGGAAAAATCATCGATGCCAAGCTCGCCGAATCCCTCATCGGGGTGTCGGTTAAAATTGACGATAACGGCGGCGCCGTTACCGACCTCGACGGGCACTACGTCGTACGCAACGTGGCTCCCGGCACACACAAGGTGTCGGTCATCTATCCTGGCTACGCCACCAAAACCGTGGAAGATATCGTGGTCAAATCCAATGAGGTGACGGTGGTGGACATTGCGCTGGAAGAACCCAAAATTGAAACCATCGCCGAAGTAGTAATCGTTGCCAAAGCACAGCGGGAAAGCCAAAGCGCGCTCACCATCCTGCAAAAAACCAGCCCGACCATAGGCGACGGCATCAGCGCGGAATCCATCCGCCGCACGCCCGACCGCACCACCGGCGACGTGATCCGCCGGGTAAGCGGCGCCAGTATTCAGGACAATAAATTCGCCGTCATTCGCGGCCTCAACGACCGCTACAACATCGCCATGCTCAACGGCGCCATGCTATCGAGCACGGAGCCCGACCGCAAGGCCTTTTCTTTCGATCTTTTCCCGTCGGCCATGCTCGACAACCTGGTAGTGGTCAAAACCGCCAGCGCCGACCTGCCGGGCGAGTTTGCCGGCGGCGCTATTCTGCTGAACACCCGCGACATTCCGGAGGAGTCTTTTATTCAGGCCAATGTGAACGCAGGCGTCAACAACGTCACGACCTTCAAGCCCTACCTCTCCGCCCAGGGCGGCGGCACCGACTGGCTGGGCATCGACGACGGTACGCGGGCCCTTTCCGGCGATTTTCCGGCTGCCAACGATTTCAAGGCGGCATCCAAAACGGAACGCTATCGCCTATCGCAACTTTTCCCCAACGACTGGGCCATCGAAGAACGCAGCAGCGCTCGCCCCAACATGGGTTTTCAACTCAGCGGCGGCTACGTGACCGACCCGTCCAAAAAAATTCAGTCGGGCACCACCCTCGCCATTTCCTACAGCAACAACAACCGCCTTCAGCAAGGCAAACGTTCCGACTTCGATACGCAGGGGCAGTTGTTCGATTATAATGACAATCAGTTCAAAAACAATGTGTTGTGGGGCGCGCTGTTCAATACGGCGGTCAAAATCAACAACACGCAAAAGGTCGGCATTCAGGCCACCTACTCTACCAACACCGACAATATCGTCAGCGACCGTTTTGGCAACGACCTGGAACAGCAGCGCGTCGTGCGTTCCACCGCGATCGAATACACGGAAAATCATTTGCTGACCTCCCGTTTGTACGGCGAGCACCAGCTGACCGACAAAGGCATGCGCCTGAGCTGGGGCGGCGGCTTCAACCGCAGCACCCGCGATATTCCTTCGCTGCGCCGCATGTTTTATTTCAAAAATTTTGAAGACACCCTCGACGTCAACATCCCCTACCAGGCCTATGTGCCGTTCGGCTCGGCCGACCCCTACCGCAGTGGCCGTTTCTATTCCACCCTGTCGGAAAACACGATCAACGGCAACGTGGACCTGAGCATTCCTTTCGCCATCGCAGGTGAAAAACAGATCCTGAAAGTGGGCGGTTTGTATCAAAAACGCGACCGTGACTTCAGTGCCCGGGTAATGGGTTTTGTGCTCGGCAACTTCCTTCAGTTCGATTATTCGCTGCTTTCGCTGCCGCAAGATTCGATTTTCACCCCCGACCATATCGGCGACAAGGGCTTCATCATGGACGAAATCACCAACCCCAGCGACAGTTACTCCGGCGTATCGAACCTGGGTGCGGGCTATGTGATGTTCGACAACAAAATTGCCGACAAACTGCGCATCACCTGGGGGCTGCGTACGGAAAGTTTTCAGCAAAAAATCTCGGCGGCGCAGTACAGCGGCACGCCGGTTGAAAAAGACACCACGGTCACCAGTTTCCTGCCTTCTTTCAACATCACGTACAGCCTCGACGACAAGCAGCAACTGCGCCTTTCGGGCTCCAAAACCGTGACGCGGCCCGAGTTTCGCGAACTGGCGCCGTTCTCCTTCTACGATTTTTACCTCAACGCCAACGTCATCGGCAACCCAACCCTGACGCCGGGCACGATCTACAACGCCGATGTGCGTTATGAAATCTACCCGGGCCAGAACCAGTTGTTCAGCGTCAGCCTTTTCTACAAGCGCTTCAACAATCCGATCGAGTTCACGTTCTCCGCTCAGGGTGGTGGCACCCGCACATTCACGTTCCAGAACGTCCAGTCGGCGCAGAACTACGGCATCGAAGTCGAGTTGCGCAAAAACTTCGATTTCCTCGGCGGCACGTGGGAAAACCTCCTGTTTTTCAGCAATGCAGCCTTTATCCGTTCCGACATCGACCTGTCCGAAGGCGTGTCGTACTTTGATTCTACCCGTGCCTTGCAAGGACAGTCGCCCTACATCGTCAATGCCGGCTTGAGTTACAACATGCCCAACTGGGGCCTGAGCACTACGCTGGTGTACAACGTCGTGGGCGACCGCATCGCACAGGTAGGCACGGTGGGCTACGCCGACATTTACGAACGCCACCGCAACCTGCTCGACTTCCAGATCGGCAAACGACTCTGGCAACGCGGCGAGATCAAACTGACGTGGAGCGACATCCTGCAACAGGACTTCCTGTATTATCAGGACAACAATGCCAGCCACAAATACGAAGAGACGGAAGACAACGTCATGCAGCGCCTCAACCTGGGCAGCAGCATCAACCTCAGTCTCGGCTGGCGTTTCTGATATAAAAACAAGGGGAATACAGGTAGAAGCCCTGTTTCCTGCAAGAATTTGGATACAGATTTTAGTAGTTTAAGGTTAGGAATTTAACTACTGTTGTCCGGGCGACGCAAAGTCTGCCCGGACTTTTTTTTATTGAAAAAGCGGTTCAAGTCCGGCTGAAACGCATGGCTTAACCTTGACTTAATGCAGAGTTAAACCAAACTTAACCCCCCGTTTTTCGGGCAGGAAGGCGCTCGGGCGACCTTTGCAGGGCAATCAAAATTTTCCACAAACAAGTAGTTCCTGCAATGAAAAAAGCGCTTGTACTCTTTACCCTGCTGTGTATGGCATGGGTTGGTATCAATGCCCAAACCGTCGTGACGGGTGATATCACCACGAATACGACCTGGACAAAAAACAACACCTATTTGCTCAGTGGTTTCGTGTACGTCACCAATGGCGCCGTACTGACCATCGAGCCGGGTACCGTCATCAAAGGCGATAAAGCCACGAAGGGCAGTCTCATCGTAACCCGGGGCGCCAAACTGATCGCCGACGGCACACCTAATGAACCCATTGTTTTCACCAGTAATGAAGCCAGCCCGAGCTATGGCGATTGGGGCGGTATCATTCTGCTGGGCTATGCGCCTACCAATCAGGTGTACAACGGCACGCCCGGCCTCGGCGTGATCGAAGGCGGCATTGATGCTGTGAAAGGCCTTTATGGTGGCGGCGACCAAGCCGGCGGAGCCATTGCAAATGACAATTCCGGGGTGCTCCGTTATGTCCGTATCGAATACCCTGGTATTGCTTTTCAGCCCAACAACGAGATTAATGGCTTGACCCTTGGCGCTGTTGGTTCTGGCACCACGATCGATTATGTACAGGTTGCTTATTCCGGCGATGATTCTTTCGAATGGTTTGGCGGCACAGTCAATTGCAAGCACCTCGTTGCCTATCGCGGCCTCGACGACGATTTCGATACCGACAACGGCTATTCCGGCAATATCCAGTTTGCCCTTTCCATACGCGACCCGCAAGTGGCCGACGTGAGCGGCTCCAACGGCTGGGAATGCGACAACAACGCTGCCGGCGACGGCACTACGCCCAAAACCCGCGCTACCTTTTCCAACGTGACCATCGTAGGTCCCTCGGGCGCCAACGTCAATGCCAACTACAAACGCGCCGCTCACCTGCGCCGCAACGACGAACAGGCCATCTTCAACTCGGTGGCGGTGGGCGCCTACCCCGTCGGTTTGTTTATCGACGGCGATTCCTGCGCAGTCAATGCCCAAAACGGCAAACTGATCGTCAAAAACTCGTTTTTCCACGGCATGACGACGCCTTTGAGCACCAATGCCACCAATGGTTTCGACCTCCCGGGCTACGCCACCGCCATGGCAATCACCACGAGCACCAATGCCGCCGACGCCCAACTGGTCGATCCTTTCAACATCAACCTGCCCAACCCGCGCCCGGCGCCCGGTTCGCCAGTGCTGCAAGGCGCCAGCTTTACTTCGGATCCCCGCATTCAGGACGCCTTCTTCACCCCCGTGAGCTATGCCGGCGCGTTCGGCCCCACGGGCGACTGGACCTGCCCCTGGGCACAGTGGACCAATCCGGGCTGCCTGCCTTCCCCGACACCCGAACAAGTGACCATCAGCACCGATATCACTACCAATACCACCTGGACGGCCGACAAGGAATACACCCTGCAGGGCTTTATTTACGTCACCAACTGCGCTACCCTGACCATCGAGCCGGGCACCGTCATCAAAGGTGATAAAGGTTCGAAAGGCGCCCTTATCGTGTCGCGTTGTGCCAAACTGATTGCCGACGGTACGGTTGACGCTCCGATCGTATTTACCACCAACGACCCCAACCCGGGCTACGGCTCCTGGGGCGGTGTGATTCTTTTGGGCAAAGCCCCGACCAACCAGGTGTACAACGGCACGCCCGGTCTCGGTGTGATCGAAGGCGGCATCGACGCTGTGAAAGGCCTCTACGGCGGCGGCGACCAGCCCGGCGGCGCCGATCCGAACGACAATTCCGGCATCCTGCGCTATGTGCGCATCGAATACCCCGGCATCGCATTCCAGCCCAACAATGAAATCAACGGTCTGACCCTCGGCGCCGTAGGCGCAGGCACTACGATTGACTACGTGCAGGTATCGTACTCCGGCGACGACTCGTACGAATGGTTCGGCGGCACGGTCAACTGCAAACACCTCGTCGCCTACCGAGGCCTCGACGACGATTTTGACGCCGACAACGGCTACTCCGGCAACGTTCAGTATGCGCTTTCGGTGCGCGACCCGCAGGTGGCCGACGTGAGCGGCTCCAACGGCTTCGAGATCGACAACAATGCCGCTGGCGACGACACCGCGCCGAAAACCAAACCGACTTTCTCCAACGTGACCATCGTCGGACCGACCGGTACGCTCAATCCGAACTTCAAACGCGCCGCTCACCTCCGCCGCGACAACGAAGCCGGCATCTTCAACACCCTGCTCTTGGGCAGCTACCCCGTCGGCATCTTCATTGACGGCAATGGCACGGCAGAAAACGCTGCAAACGGCCTGCTCGAAGTGAAAAACACACAGGTGCACGGCCCCGTTGACCTGCTCAACACCAATGCCGCCAGCTTCGACATCGACGCATGGTTTGCTACGGCCGGCTGGGGCAATGCCCAGAATGCCGACGCCAACGGCGCTGCTCTGCAGGATGCTTTCAACCTCGACTACCCGAATGCACTGCCCACCGGCGTTTCGCCGGCCCTCGGCGCCGCGGCATTCGCTTCGCCGCGCGTCAGCGGTGCGTTCTTCGACAAAGTGGACTATGTAGGCGCTTTCGGCCCCGGCGGCCCCGATGCCGACTGGACCTGCGGCTGGGCCAAATTCCTCGACTTGAACACCGCCTGCTTCGTAGGCACCGAAGAAGCTGAAAAATACTTCAGCTCGGTCAAACTGTTCCCGACCGTCGCACAGGATCAGGTGACGCTGCAACTCAACATGACCAACGAAGCCGAACTGGTGGTCGATATCATCAACATCGAAGGCAAATACTTCGGTCAGCAGGTGAATGAAAAAGTGTTTGCCGGCGAACAACGCTTCACCCTGCAAACGAATAACCTGCCGCAAGGCTTCTATTTCGTTCGTATTCAGGCCGGTTCGGCCGTGAAAATGGAGAAGATGATCGTGGTGCGTTGATGCTACCCGTTTGATTAAAACACAGCAAGGGCGCCCGAAACACTTTGGGCGCCCTGATTTTTTTTAAATGAATTTTGTTTTTAGCAAGGTTCCAACTTACCTTTGCGGGCGTTTTTGCAAAATTTGACTTTTTAGCATACATACAATGGAAATCATTGCCATTCAGGGACACCGGAAAGAAGGCTCCGGTAAAACGGAGGCCAACCGTATTCGCCGCAACGACCAGGTACCGGCCGTATTGTATAAAAGCGGTGGTGGCGGCGCCACGCAGTTCGCCCTCAACCAGGCTGATCTGCGTCCGCTGGTCTTCACTTCCAAGTTCAAAATGGCTGCTATCAGCCTGAACGGCCAAACGCACAAGTGCATCGTTAAAGATATCCAGTTTCACCCGGTGACGGAGCAAGTACTCCACATCGATTTTCTGGAGCTGGTGCCGGGCGTCAAGTTCAAAGCCACGGTGCCGCTCCGTTTCGCAGGCCAGGCCCCGGGCGTAAAAGCCGGCGGCAAGTTCATTCCGACCATACGCCAGATCAACATCCTCACCACGCCCGAAAAAGCCGTGGATGAAGTGGTCGCCGACATCTCGGGAATGGAACTGGGTTCCACCATCCGGGTGCGCGATATTGCTTCACAGGAAGGCGTGGAAATCACCAACAGCGGCGCTGTGCCCATCGCATTGATCGAAATCCCGCGTGCCCTCAAAGGCGCGAAATAATCGGGCTATTATACTGCTAGCACCTGCAACGGCCAATTCGGTAACTCCGGATTGGCCGTTCTCTTATTTGCCGCGCAGCCGGGCGACGGAAATGTAAACCTGCTCGTAAACATTCGCGGGGCAGAGGCGTTCAGGAGCAGGTTTTCTCCTTGCCATGCAACTCTTTTTTTCACTTTGCATTTTGTTATTGCCGCTTTTGCAAGCCGAACGCCTGCCAGGCGGGCCCACCCAGCATCAATCGGATTTTTTTATGCAGGATACCATCACCGTGGAGATTTGGTCGGACGTCATGTGTCCGTTCTGTTACATCGGCAAACGCCGTTTCGAAGCAGCCCTTGCCCAATTTCCGGCCCGCGACCGGGTGGCGGTCGTGTGGCGCAGCTTTCAGCTCGACCCCGAGCTGAAAACCGAGCCCGGCAAAAGTGTGGCGCAATCCCTTTCGGAAAAGAAAGGCTGGTCGGCAGCGCAAACAGCCCAAATGATCGACCACGTGAGCAATATGGCGCGTTCGGCAGGTCTCGAATACCATTTTGACAAAGCCGTGGTGGCCAATTCGTTTGACGCACATCGTTTTGCGCACTACGCCAAAACCCGGGGCAAGCAGGACGCTGCGGAAGAACGCCTCTTTGCCGCTTATTTCACCGAAGGGAAAAATACCGCCGATCATGCCGTACTCGCACAGATCGGAACTGAAATCGGGCTGGACTCGGCGACAGTGAGGGCCGTTCTGGCCGGCGAGGATTTTTCCGGCGAAGTGCACGAAGATATCGAGCTGGCCCGCCAGTTCGGCATAAGCGGTGTACCCTTCTTTGTTTTTAACCGAAAATACGCCGTGTCGGGCGCGCAGGATGTAAATGTTTTTCTGCAAACACTTCAACGGAGTGCTGAAAACTGAGCGTTATGCTTTCATTAAAGCTAATGTATGGCGCCAACATTCTGGTTGCCGGGTGGATCAGCATCACCACGCTGTTTTTCCCGAAAACGGCGCAAACAGCCATTTTTACAGACGGATTTGTGTATTCCGAAGCATTTCGTTTGATAGGCGCTCTATGGGGCGCTATTTTTCTGTTGTCTGTTGCAGGGCTGTTTTATCCGGACAAAATGTCGGTGGTGCTCTTGTTTCAGCTGGTGTATAAAAGTTGCTGGCTACTGTTTGCCGCCTTACCGGCGGTTATCCGCCACGAACCGTTTCCTAAAAGCATGGCCATCTTTTTCCTGGCCTGGGTTCTGGTGCTGCCTTTTGTGATTCCGTGGCATCATTTGTTCAAGCCCGAATAAAAAAAGTCCCGCCGAATGTTGCATCTGGCGGGACCGCTTTTTTCCGAATTATTAAACCAAATCAAACTTTCAGGTTGAAAAGGCGGGCTACTGGTTCCCGCCGCCGATCCGGCGATTGACGTCTTCCAGACCGGTTTTGCGCTGCTGGGCGCTTTTGATGTTTTTGTTGCCAAAACGGTAGGTGAAGCTGGCTCGCACCGTACGGCTTTCCCAGGTGCCGGAGCCGACCATGTAGAGGCCCGGCGTAAAATCATTGACGCTTTTCCAGCCGGCCGTATGGAATATGTCGCCGAAGGAAAGACTGGCCGTCCCGTTGTTGTCGAACAACTGCTTTTTGATGCCAAAATCGACGGCGCCCTGCGATTTGCTGCGAAATACCGCTCCCCAGATAGCCGGACTGTTGTACCAGCCAGACAGCTGGAGCGACCATCCGCCGGGCACTTTGAAGGTGTGTTCGCTGTACAGGTTCATCGATTGGAACGACTCGTTGACGGTAAAACCCGGGCGGAACGTGGCATCGAACGAGCTGGTGAAGCCGGTAACCGACCAGAAACTATCCCACCATTTGGCGACGGGAATAGGGGCACTGATGGAGAGGGAAAAATTGTCCTGGCTGGCGATGTTTTCATTGGTGATGTACGTGGCGCCAGCCCCGGCTGTGTCGATGATTTCTGTAAACACGTCGTTGGTGTGCGCATAGCCGAGTGTCGTGTTGAGGAAACCCATAAAAGTGTGGGTCAACTCCACGCTGTTGGTAAACTGCGGCCGCAGGAAGGGGTTGCCTTTCCGATAGGCCAGCTCGTCCAGTTTGTCTTCGAAAGGATTGAGGTCGCGGTAATTGGGACGGTCGATACGGCGGCTGTACGTGAGGTTAAAAGTGTTTTTGTCATTCAGGTTGTAAGTAATGGCCGCGCTGGGGAACCAGCTGAGGTATTTGTCGCTGTTTTCCACGCTGCCGTCGGTTTTGAGGCTGGTCAGCGTGCCGGTCCAGTTGGTGTGTTCGGCGCGCAAGCCCGCCTGAAAGCCCCATTTTTTCAGTTGAAAATTGTAGTTGACATAGCCTGCATTCACCATCTCGTCGTACTCGAAACGATTGCTGCGGTCGGTGTTAATGACCGGCATATCGTCAACGACATCGAAAAAATCGAACGTATTGTCCGTCTGGACGTGGTTGAGTTTGAAGCCGACGCCGAATTTGCCTTTCCAGACATTCTGTTCGTAATCGGCTTTGACAATCGTCATATCGATGTCGGTCGGGGTATTGTTGCGGTAAATTCTTTGCGAAAAAACCTCCTGTTCGGAAGGGTCGGTGTAGTAATTGGGCTGATACGAATCGGCGCGATAGCGGTAGCCGCCCCGGTTAAAATCGACGGTAAATTCGTGCCCCAGGGTATCGGCAAAACGATAATTGAGGTTGACGTTCAGGTTGTTGCGATTCTGTGGCTGGTAATTGGACGCGATGAGCACCGAATCAATCGCGTCAGGGTTATTCAGGTTCGCGATGGTGGTCCGGGAGCGGTTTTGCCAGGGGCCGTGCGCGTGCCTGCCGTCGACGATGAAGCCTACCGTGTTTTTATCGTTGAGGAAAAAGTCGGCGCCGAGTTTGAAATTATGGTTGTTGTTGCTGTCGTCCATTTTGCTTTTCTGGTCGAACACCCTGCCGTCGGTTTCGCGGTAAAGGTTGAGGGTATTGTGCCAGTTGCCAAAATGGTTGCCATAGTTGCCATACACGTTGACCCAGGTATTTCGGTGGTTGAAAGAAAGGTTGCCGCCGCCTTTGAGCGTTTCGCCGTAGGTGGCATCTCCCCCGAAAGAGCCGTTGGTACCGATCGCTTTGTTCTTCTTCGTCCGAAAATTGATGATGCCAGCGTTGCCCGAAGCGTCGTATTTGGCCGACGGGTTGGTGATCATTTCGATGGCCGCAATGTCTTCCGCGCGCAGGCCCTTGAGGAACTGGGCGAGGTCCTTGCTGTCCATCGGCACATCGCGGCCGTCGATCTGGAAACGCACGGTGTTTTTGCCTTTGAGGCTGATGTTGTCGTTGTTGTCGATGACCACACCGGGCGCTTTGCGGAGCAGTTCCAGGGCATTTTGGCCCTGCGAATTGATGTTTCCTTCCACGTTGAGGATGGTCTTGTCGGCCCTGACCTCCACCACAGGGCGGCGCGCCACGATCGTGACGGCGCTGAGTGCCTGAGCGGATTCGTGCAAGACGATTTTGTCAAGCTGTTTGTCGCTGCCGTTGTATTCGAAAGCGGATGCGGCGCCTTTGCCCAGCCCGATCTGGCTGGCTTCGACGTAGTAGTGCCCGGCGGCAATGTTTTCAAATTCGAAACGGCCTTCGGCGCCGGTAATAGCGCCTTTTACCAGCGTGGTGTCGCCGGCATTGTAAAGCATGACCGTGGCAAATTCGACGCCGGCACCGTCGGCCTGCGCGACCTGGCCGCTGATTTTTTGTGCCAGGAGTTTGGAAGCCAGCAGGAAGAAGGCCCCTAGAAAGGACAGAGAAGTTTTCATCGCTTAATTTTAATAGTTTGACTGACCTGCCGGCTGCTTATCGAATCCGGAAACATCTGGCGCCCTGGTGGTTTGGTATAGACATGGCGTAATACGAACAGGATGCATCGCGGGGGCAAACACCGGTTTTCGCCAGACGAACAACCCGCTCTTGACGACGTAAGCAAAAGCCGCAGCGGCTCAGGTTCAAAGTTCAAGGCGATTCGGGATCGGAAGCTGGGAAGACCTGAAGCCCTCATCCCTTCCTGCAAGCCAACCGCCTTGAAATTTGAACCTGAAATTTTCCGGCTTTAAACTGTTCATCCTCTTGATTTTACGCGACGGCCCTCGTCTTCGAGACCCGTTTTGCGCTGTCGGGCGCCTTTTACTTCTGCGCTGCCAAAGCGGTAGGAAAAGTTGAGCGTCACGGTGCGGCTTTCCCAGTTGCCGTCGGCCGTCATGCGCAGCCCGGGCGTAAACAGGTTTTCACCCGACCAGCCGGCAGTGTGCAGGATGTCGCCAAAACGCAGGCGCACTTCTCCCCTGCCGTCGAAGAGTTTTTTCTGAAAACCGAGATCGACAGCGCCCTGGGCATTGCTCCGCAAGGTGCCCCAGAAGCCCGGGCTGTTGTACCAGCCGGAGAGCTGAATGCCGAAGCCTTTGGGCAGTTTGATGTTTTGTTCGCTGTACAGGTTGAGCGAGTTGAATGATTTTTCAAAGGCAAAATCTTCGCGGAAGCGCGCCTTGAAATGGCTGCGGAAGCCGGTGAGGCTGATAAAACCGTCCCACCATTTTGCAATGGGCGTGGGAGCATTGAGCGTAAGGGTGTAGTTCTTCTGATCGGCGATATTTTCCTGGGTGATAAAGGCCGCGCGGGCGCCAGCCGTATCGAGCACCTGGGTAAACACGTCTTTGGTGTGGCTAAACCCGAAGGTCAGCACGGGCATGCCCTGATAGGTCGGGCTGATTTCGAAACTGTTGGTGAACTGGGGGCGCAACATCGGGTTGCCTTTCTGGAAAGTCAGTTCGTCCAGCTTGTTTTCAAAAGGGTTCAGGTCCTGATAACTCGGCCGGTCGATACGCCGGCTGTACGTGGCATTCACCCCGATTTTTTCCGTAAATGCATAGGTCAATGCCGCGCTGGGGAACAGTTTGGTGTACTCGTTTTTCACGGTTTCGCCGTTCTGGGGCGTAAGTGCGATGAGGTCGCCTTCGTAATCGGTGTTTTCGACGCGCACGCCGGCCTGCACATGCAGTTTGCCGAATTGCCGCTGGTAATTGACATACCCGGCGTTGGTGCGCTCCTTGTAAAGGAACTGGTTGCTCACCGCTGTATCGAGAACGGCCTGGTTGTCGATCACGTTGAAAAAGTCGAAAGTGTTGTCGGTTTTGACATCCGAAATTTTGAACCCGACACCGAAAACGCCGCCCAGGAGGCGTTGTTCGTAATCGGCTTTCACCGTGATGATGTCGATGTTGGTCGGGGTGTTGTTTTCATAAATACGGGTGTTGAGCAGGGTGGCCCCGTCGGCGCTGTAGTAGTAGTTGGGCTGGTAGCTTTTGCCGCGCAGGCGGTAAAAACCGCGGTCCACATCGACGTTGAACGTATGGCCCGAAGTATCGGCAAAGCGGTAGTTGAGGTTCAGGTTGAGGTCGCGGTTGTTGTTGCTCATGTCATTGGAGGCGTCGAGCAAAGAATCGACAGCCCCGGGCGCTTCGGTACGCCCGATGCGCGCCAGCGATGTGCTGCCCCAGTCGGAGGGGTTGTAACTGCCGTTGGCCAGAACGCCGACGGTGTGTTTTTCACCGAGGAAAAAATCGGCTCCCAGGCGGGCGCTGTTCCATTTGGAGGTGTAGGCCTGCACGGATTGCTGATCGAATACCAGGCCCGACTGCTCGCGGTAGAAATTATTGTCGTTCGACCATTTGCCGTAGTGGTTGTTGTAAGAGCCAAAGGCATTAAAGCCTTTGGCACGGTGGTTAAGGCTGAGATTGAGGCCGGCTTTGGGGGTTTTGCCGTAAATGGCTTCCAGCCCCGCGTTGCCGTTGGTGCCCAGGGCTTTGTTTTTCTTGAGGCGGATGTTGATGATGCCCGCGTTGCCGCTGGCGTCGTATTTGGCGGAAGGGTTGGAAATGATTTCAATATTGGCAATGTCAGACGCCTGGAGGCCTTTCAGTTGGGCTGCCAGGTCTTTTCCGTCGAGCGGCACTTCACGGCCGTCGATCATGACCCTGACGGCATTTTTGCCGCGCACCTGGAGGTTTTCATTGTTATCGACCACTACGCCCGGCGCCTTGCGCAAGAGTTCGAGCGCGTTGAGGCCAGTGGAATTGATGGTGCCTTCCACGTTGAGAATGGTCTTGTCGGCTTTCATTTCGATGGTGGGTTTGCGGGCCACTATCGTCACTTCGGCCAGTTTGTTGTCGCTCGCGTGAAGGGTAAGCGGTTGGAGATGGAAGTCGTCGCCGGCGTAATCGAAAGCGGGCAGGTTGGCCGCGCCGGAACCGATCAGGCTCGCGGAAACCGTGTAGCGCCCTGGCTGGATATCCGTAAATTCAAAACTGCCGTCGGCGCCGCTCAGGGTGCCTTTGACCACGGAGGAATCCGACGCGGCATGCAGGGTGATGGTGGCATACTCTGCGGGCTTGCCGTCGGACAGCGACAAGGCGCCGCTGATTTTTTGAGCAAAGGAGACCTGTAAAAACAGCAGAGACGCTGTCAGGGTGAGAAGAAGGGATTTCATAGCTTAATTGTGTTTGACTTGGACTAGAGTCGTTTCCCGGTAATTGCAGTGCGTTCCGGCTGACGGAACGTTTGTTTTGTTTTCAAATCCAAAGGATGATGACACAAAGGTAAGGAGAGAAAACAGTTCTATGCAATACAAGGAACTAAACTTTAACAGGATATTTCTATTAACTTACTCTTTTCAACTATAAACGCCCGAATTATGTCCACGAATGGAGTTGTCGCCCGGCGAACGCACACAAGACGGCACAAAGGACAAAAGTGTTACATGCCGGCTGCACGAAAAGTGGGCGGCAGTGCGCTTTCATGGACGAACGGTTTAAATGTTACGACCAAGCAGTGATTTCGTTCAGATCAACAACCGGATTTGTTTGAGATCGAAGTGGAGTGTCTCTTCGTCAGCCGTTATGATTTGCAGAAAGCCCTCTTCCGAGACACCGCAGATTCGGCCTTCGAACACCGAATTGTCGGCTGTTTTTTGAAAAAAGGCGGGCGTGTTCAGCCGGTACAAAACGGCCAGATAATCGCTTTTGAGCTCCGCATGGCGCCTGGCCTTGAGTTGCAGGTAGCGCCGTTCCAGGCATTCGAACAGCAGTTGTTCCAGTTCGTCGGGGTCGAAGCTGCACTGCATGGCGAGGGCCATTGAGCCGGGATTGGGCAGTTCAGCCGGGAATTGTATTTGATTGACATTCAAGCCAATGCCCACGACGGAAGTTTGCAAACCGGAACCTGCAAGCGTATTTTCAATCAAAATGCCCCCGACTTTTCGGTCATCGATGTAGATATCGTTGGGCCATTTGAGCCGAACTGCCGGGGCAGAGGGGTTTGAAGCCTCCGGGCCATGCGCGGCCAATACCTGCGCTACCGCATCCCTGGCGCCCAACGCCACGGCCATGCTCAGGTAAAATTGTTGTCCGACAGGCAGCCAGTTGGGAACCAACAGGACGCTAAGGGTAAGATTGAGGTTCTTCCCGCTTTCCCAGCGGCTGCCAAATTGACCCCGCCCTGCTGACTGACTGTCAGCCCGAACGACCATTCCTTCGGGTGGCTTGTTTTTTGCAGCCTCCGTTTTAAGCCAGTCATTGGTAGAAGTCAACACCTCGAAGCGGTGGTAAACTTTTCCGATAAAAAGCGTGTTTGTCATATCCGTCTCGCCAAATTGGTAGGTGCGGGCGAAGATGCGTACCTTTGGGAGAAGTTTTGAATTGACATTGCGCCACATTTTTCAGGAAGAGGCGTTCTTTATTAAACACAAACTCAATTTTCACTCCATTTTGAATCTCACTCGAGCACGCCAGCCGTTAACCGACAAGTTTTCCACCGAAAAACTCAACCAGTGGATCATTGAAGGTATCCGGGACAAAAAAGGCAAAAACATCATTCAACTTGATTTGCGCAAACTCGAGGACGCCCCGGCAGACTTTTTCATCATCTGCGAAGGCGATTCCAACACGCACATCAAAGCCATTTCCGACAGCATTTACAAAAAGGTCAAGGAAGAACTCGCCACCACCCCCTCCCACGTGGAAGGTTCGGGGAATGCCCGTTGGGTGTTGATGGATTATTTCAATACGGTTGTCCACGTTTTTTACCCCGAGACGCGCCAGTTTTACGAACTGGAGCATCTGTGGAGCGATGCGCGGATGACGGAATTTGCAGAAGTTTAAAAAACCCAAATAACGCAGTGCCCCCAGCCCAGAGCCGGCTGCTGCGCTTTCGCCTTTCAAGGCAATTTATTGATTAACATGGCACAAGAAAATAATAACCGTTCTCGTCCCGACGATCAGGACAATCAACGGCCCCGCCGCGACAACGACAACAACCCGGGAGGCGGTGACAATATGCCCCGCCTCAGCTTTACCTGGATCTACGTGATTATCGGCCTGGGTATCATCGGTTTGTACATGACTCGCCTGTTTGGTGTGGAGCGCAAAATCACTTGGGAACGTTTTGAACAAATGGCCCGGCACAACCAGGTCAACCGGCTTGTTGTCGATCTCAACAACGACAAGGCGCTGGTGTACATTCATCCCGACTCGCTGGGGCAAGGTGAATTCACCGACATCAAAGCCCCGGAGCCCAAGGCGCTCAATGCCGATCAGCCGCAGTTTGTGTTCAATATCGGCACGCCCGAAGTGTTCAACGACAACCTGAAAACGCTCAACGAAGCACTGGTCAAGGAGAAAAAGCCGCGCATCACGGCAGAATATGAAAACCGGACCAACTGGACGGCGACCATCATCACGTACCTCCTGCCTTTGCTGCTTTTCGTGGCGCTTTGGTTGTTTATTCTCCGCCGGATGGGCGGCGGCGCAGGCGGCCCCGGCGCGCAAATTTTCAACATCGGCAAATCGAAGGCCACCCTGTTCGACAACAACACGCGGGTCAACATCACTTTTGCCGACGTTGCCGGCCTCGATGAGGCCAAAGAGGAAGTGGTCGAAATCGTCGATTTTTTGAAAAATCCGAAAAAATACACCACTCTCGGCGGCAAGATTCCAAAGGGCGTGTTGCTCGTCGGCCCTCCAGGCACGGGTAAAACCCTGCTGGCCAAGGCCGTAGCGGGCGAAGCAGGCGTGCCGTTTTTCTCGATCTCCGGCTCCGATTTTGTCGAAATGTTTGTCGGCGTCGGCGCTTCGCGGGTGCGCGACCTCTTCCGCCAGGCCCGTGAAAAAGCCCCTTGTATCATCTTCATCGATGAAATCGACGCCATCGGTCGCGCACGCGGTCGCGGCGCGTTCCAGGGCGGCAACGACGAACGGGAGAACACACTCAACCAGTTGCTCGTCGAAATGGACGGCTTCCCCACCGACAAGGGCGTCATCCTGATGGCAGCAACCAACCGCCCCGACATTCTTGACCATGCCCTGATGCGCCCCGGTCGATTCGACCGTCAGATCGGTATCGGGCGCCCCGACCTGAAAGGTCGCGCGCAGATCTTCGAGGTACACTTGAAAAACATCAAGATCGCCCAGGAAGTCACCTCGCAAGCCCTGTCTGAAATGACGCCGGGCTTCGTAGGCGCCGACATTGCCAATGTGTGCAACGAAGCCGCGCTTATCGCAGCCCGCCGCAACAAAAAGGCCGTCGATATGGACGATTTCAACTACGCCCTCGATCGTGTGATCGGCGGTCTGGAAAAGAAAAACAAGATCATCAGCCCGGAAGAAAAGCAGATTATCGCCTATCACGAAGCCGGTCACGCCATTTGCGGCTGGTTCCTCGAACATGCGCACCCGCTGGTGAAAGTTACCATCGTACCGCGCGGCCTGGCAGCCCTGGGTTACGCTCAATACCTGCCCAAGGAGCAATACATTACCCGTAAGGAAAAAATGCTCGATGATATCTGCATGACCCTGGGTGGCCGCGCCGCAGAGTCGGTCGTGTTCGACAAGATCAGCACCGGCGCGCAAAGCGACCTGGATCATATCACCCGGATGGCGTACGACATGATCATCAATTACGGGATGAACGAGAAAGTAGGCAACGTATCGTTTTATTCCATGCTGAATGAAACCTACAACCGGCCTTTCTCCGAACAAACGGCTCACCTCATCGATGAGGAAGCCAAACTTATGATCGAAGAACAGTACGACCGCGCCAAAAACCTGCTCCGCGACAAGCGCAAGGAGCTCGACGCACTGGCGCAGGCCCTGCTGGAAAAAGAAGTGCTCCACCGCACCGATCTCGAACAAATCATCGGTAAACGCCCCTTCGCCGACCCCACCCCGGGAGAAAGCGCCCACATTTCAGAAGTGGAACCGACGATGCGCGACGACGATTAAGACATTAGGTTCAGCCATAAAAAAGGGCAATGAGATCTGTTCTCATTGCCCTTTTCTTGTTGGGTAGTGCTGGTTTATTTGCTGATTACGTCTCTGGCAAACAGGATACGGGGTTTCCAGTAAGAGGATTTGCTGACATTTTCTACAATAACTCCTCTGCTGGTCGTACTGTGCACGCAGGTAAGGCCATCGCCCGAACGCCGTACGAGCAGCGCCACATGCTGAATGTGTTTGGCATCCTCCCCGAAAAAGATCAGATCGCCGGGCTGCGTCCGGTCGAGCGGCACAGGGCGCCCTTCGGTGGCCTGTTTCGACGAGGCCGGCGAGACCTTGATGTTGAATTCTTTCATGACGTAGCTGGTAAAGCCGGAGCAATCAAAGCCCGTGTTGGGGCTCGTGCCGGCATAATGGTATTTGGTGCCGACAAATTTCTGGCCGTAATTCACCACGTTTCGGCGAAGCGACGCGACCCCGCTATCGGTATTGGGGCGGGGTGGCGGGGCAGAACTGGTGCGGGGTTTGAGCAGGTTGCAACCGACTGAGAACAGAAGCGACAGCACGAGAAGCGAAAGCAGGCGTTTGGTTGACATTGACATTATGATAAAATACAAGTATGCGGCTAAAACAACAAAACGGTTGCCACAAGCGCTGTGGCAACCGTTTTTGCAATTTTTTTAACTCAATGGGTTAAAAAAGATTTTTTACTTCGGCTTGTTCCGTGATCACATCACGGGCGTACAGAATCTTGGGTTTCCAGTAACGGGAGGTCAGGATGTTTTCAACAATGATGCCCCGGCTGCAGGTGCTATGCACGCAGAAAATGCCTTCTGCGGTGCGTTCTACCACCATGGCAACGTGTTGAATGTGGCCGCGGCCGCCGAAAAAGATCAGGTCGCCGGGCAGTACGTCGTTCAGGGAGATGCGTTCGCCCTGACGGGATTGGGCAGCTGAGCTGGAAGAGGTTTTGACGCCAAATTCGTTGAGTACGAAACTGGTAAAGCCCGAGCAATCAAAACCGGTCTTGGGGCTGACGCCGGCGTAGCGGTATTTCAGACCAGTGAAGTTTTGGGCATAGCCCGTAACAAATTCGCGGAATTGCATCATTTCGGCACTTTCGGCACGCGATTCGTGCCTGGGGTTGACATTAAATGCCGAACAAAAAACGAAGAGAAGGATGGCTAAGGGGAGACGGAACAGGTTGATTCTGGTGTTGCGACTGGAAGGAAGTGTGTCGTTCATTCAGAAACGCTTTGGTGAACAAATGGACTTCCGCAAACATCTTTTTCATGTTTGAGAAGACTTTGGGTCGGTTGAAGAACCAGATTAGGAATCATAGTTCTGCGCAGTTCAGGACACGGCTTGCGGCAGCGGGTATGTTCATGGTGAGATTAAAGCGAACCGCGCGAAAAAGGCTGAGTGGATTAGCAAGCCGGTGGCAAAGGTAACAATAGGTTTGAAATTTTCACCTCTTTGAAACAAAAATTGTTAAGCTCGCCTTAAGGCAAACGAAAAACGTCGGCATCGAGTAGAAAAGGAAATTGACGGCGGTACTCGCGCAAATTGTCCAGTGAAAGTTCGGCGGTAAAAACATCTTCTTTGCCTGAAATTCGGCCGATTTCTCTTCCGCTAAAATCTATGACGGCCGACTCGCCCACGTATTGCAGGCCTGCGCCGTCTTGCCCGAAGATGTTCACTCCAGCCACAAATGCCTGATTTTCAATAGCTCTCGCCACCAACAGGGACGACCAATGGTGAATACGCGTCTGCGGCCAGTTGGCGACGTACAAAAGCAGGTCATAGGGGTTATTTTTTTCGTTTCGACTCCATACCGGAAAGCGTAAATCGTAACAAATCAGCGGCCGGATACGCCAGCCCAGCCATTCGATACGCGCCTTGTCCCAGCCCTGGGCATAGGTTTTGTCCTCTCCGGCCAGCGAAAACAAATGCCGTTTGTTGTACGTCTCCACCGAGCCGTCGGGGCGCGCAAATACGAATCGATTGAAATACCGCCCCTCCTCCGAACAGATAAAGCTGCCGGCTACCGCGGCGCCCAGCGCCGCGGCCTGTTCGAGCATCCAGGCTGTCGTCGGGCCCTGCATCGGCTCGGCCAATTGCGCCGCATTCATCGAAAAACCGGTCGTAAACATTTCCGGCAACACGACCAGATCGGTATGGCCGGCCAGTGGCCGCATTTTTTCCGCAAACATGACCCGGTTGGCTTCCGGATGCTCCCAATGGAGACTCGACTGGACAATAGAAAGGCGCATCATTGCATCAAGAGGTAAAAAGGTAATCGCCACGCATGGCAAGATTACCGCTTTTTAAACAAATAAGGCGGCCGTCATGCTTCGCCCAAATGACCGAAGTCACCCAGGCCCAGCGCAAAGACAAGGGCGACAAAGCGGGCAACTTTGGACAAAAAACGGTTTTCTTCCCGGGCAAGCAGCCAGGCCGAACGAATCATGGCGCTCATTTTGCCAAAATTGCCGGTATGCTCCCCGGCATCCAGATATTGTGGATAAAACCAGCCCGTCAGTACATGCAGCACCCTCGGCACCACATGCCGTTGAAAAAAGTCGGTAAAAACAATGAGCCACAAAACAGCCACCTGCAAGACTTTCAGCCCGCTATGGTATTGGCCGGTGGAGAATGCGCCAATTGCGACAACGGCAAGAAAACGGGGCATGCCGTAGTTTGATCTTTTTTTATTCTTTTTATCCAGTTTCTTCTGCTGTTTCGGCGTCAATACGGGCTTCGGCAACGACTCCTGGGTGTGCAGGAACGCCATTTCATCAAGAATCATAGCTGGCAAACGGGCCGCCAGCCGGCCGGTAAACCACCCGGCCACGCCGAAAAAAACAAGGTAGGCCAGCTCCAGCCACACACTGCTTTTTACCACGTCCATAATCAGGTTGCTGAAGATGGCAGTAGGCAAAAGCGCCGCTTTCAAGGACCAGAAATTGAGATCGCCTTCCCTGAGGAACAATTGCTGCAGACAAGTATGCACCAGGCAAACCACCCCGGCCACGATGCTGGCGCGCTCAAACGGCCGGATGTTGCGGAAAACTACCATGCAAAAGCCGGCCTGGAAAAACAAGGCCAGAAACGCCAGCGGCGAAACCAACGGGTTGCAAACCACTTTCATGACCGAAACCACCAGAAACGCGATAGCGACCGGCTTATCGTTTTCCTGGTTGGCCTGGTAAAACAAAGACAGGATAAGCACACTTGAGATACAGATCAGCATGCCGGCAAACGGCAGTTTGAGGGTGCTCAGCAGGCTTCCGCCCAATTCACTCAGCGACCAGAGCGCAGTGAGCCGGTAATTGAACCGGTGGAGGTCATCAACTTTATACACGGAGGCAATAGCGGGTATCAGGTGAAAAAATGCGTAGCGCAAATAAAGGAAGAAGATTGATTGGTGCGCCTTTGCCAACGGTTTAAAATCCTTGCCCGGAGCATGCACCTACCTCAAAAATTCCGCACGGCCGCTTATTTTGCGCCGCTTTTCGATGTCATAAATTATGAAAGACCATCCGGACACTTCACCCGAGGCCTCTGCAACCGGGTTTCCCATTACCGATGAGGCGGAAGCCTGCACCGCCGTCCTGCTCGCCTGCCTGCTTGCCAACGAAATCGAGGGCATGCCCGAAAACGCTGTTTTTCACACCACCGTCAGGAGCAGAAACGTTTTTCAGGGGTACGACCCCGACAAATTGATCGAAGGCGCTACCCGCCGCTTCGAGGCAAAAGGCAATCCCCATGCGCTGATCGATGCCGCCATCGGCGCCATTCGGGAGCAAACACGACTGCCGCTTTTTTACCAATGCCTCGACATGATCCTGTCCGACGGCCTCGTCACCCCCCGCGAACACAAAGTGTTTCAATATTTGAAAGGCAAATTCAGGATCAACGATGACGACGCCTGGAAAGCCATGGATATCCTCGTGGTCAAAAACCAGCTCTGAAAAGCCGCGCGGTTGCTCAGGAGGGCTTGCCGTATTTCAGATGCAATACTTTGGCAGGAGATGCCTTGAATACCGTTACGACAAACAGGTTGTCGTACTGCGTGTCGGACAAGGTGCTCCAGGCATTGGACTGGGTGAGCAAATTGAGCATTTGGGGCACCGTATTGGAATGCCCGAGCAGCAGCACAGTTTGTCCGGCGTACTGCTCCTTCAGCGTCGCCAGCAAGGCGGCCTGTTCGGAAGGAGCGTACAATTGCAGGCTCAGGTTCTGAGCAGTGGCCGTCGGCTGGGCTGTCAGCCGGGTGCGGTTGTAATTGGTGGAATAAACGGCGGCCAGCGGCACGTTTTGCAGCACACGCGCCAACTCTTCGGCCCGCAACTGTCCTTCAGCGCTCAAAAAAGGGTCGCTTCCGGCGCCCGTCGTTTCGGCATGCCGGGCAAGAATGAACACCGTGGCGGTATCGGGCGCCCATGTCGTCAGGGCAACCGTATCGGTGATATGCTGCACGATCGTATCGGTGGTGACGACGTATAAAGTATCGGTTTCAACCACCGTTTCCCGGATGATTTGCGGTTCTTTTTCGCAGGCGGGCGCCAGTATGCCCGTCAGGGAAAGGGTCAGCAGGACAAGGATAGCTCGGATCATGTCACAAGGATAAAACAAGTTGTACGGCGGAATATCTTTTTTTCGCCGGAAGGAGCCTTGCGCCCCGTATGTGGCTGCTTACCTTTACCCCAGAAACCTGACCAGCACATGGATATTACGCAACAAGGCGCCGTCACCACCACCATTTCAGGTTCTGGCGTTGCAGCAATCGTTTTTTACCACCCGAACCACAACAGTTTACCCAGCAGGCTGCTACAGGGGCTTGTAGAGCACATCGAGGCAGCCGGCGCCAATCCGGCCGTGAAAGTGATCGTGTTGCGCAGCGCCGAACACAAAACTTTTTGCGCAGGCGCCAGCTTCGACGAACTATCGGCCATTGCAGATTATGAGACCGGGAAAACCTTTTTTTCCGGCTTCGGACGCGTGATCAACGCGATGCGCCGCTGCCCGAAAATCATTGTTGGCCGCATTCATGGCAAAGCCGTGGGCGGCGGAGTAGGGCTGGCAGCAGCCACCGATTATTGCATGGCTTCGCAATATGCGAGCATTCGCCTGAGCGAACTGGCAGTAGGATTCGGACCTTTTGTAATCGGCCCGGCCGTAGAACGCAAGGTGGGCGCGGCGGCATTCAGCCAGTTGGCGCTTACCCCCGGCGAATGGCGTACGGCAGCCTGGGGCCGCGAAAAAGGCCTGTTTCAGGAAGTATTCGACACCGTGGAACAACTCGACGCCTACCTCGACTATTTTTGCCAAAACCTCTGTTCTTACAGCCAGGAGGCGCTCGGTGCGTTGAAATCCGTTTTCTGGCAAGGCACGGAACACTGGGATGCTCTGCTCGACGAACGCGCCGGCATCAGCGGCCGGCTGGCATTGTCCGACTTTAGCAAAGAGGCCATTGCCGCGTTCAAATCCAGGTAAAAGTGTTTTTTATCAATTCCTGTTTTCATTGATCAAACACCTGATTTATGCAATACGAAAACTGGTCGTACGAAGAATTTCATGCTTTCGTCCTCCTCTACGCCGCCAACACCGACGGTAATGTGACCGAAGACGAAGAGCGGCTCATCTCCCCCACCCTTCCGGCCGAATCGTACGCCCGGGTCAGGGAACTGTTTTTCAAATCCTCTGATGCCGAAGTGCTCGACATTATTGTGGCTTTCAAAAACAAATACTGCGGCACCCCGGCCGACAAAGAGCGTATTCTGGCCGATATGAGGGCTGTTTTCGAAGCGCATCACGGCTTCGAGCAAATCGAACGTGAAATGTTGCACATGTTCGACAAGCTGATGTGTTAGGTCACGGGGGCGGCCGCCCGAACCATCAGCGCATCATGTCGACAAACTGATCGAACAGGTAGCGGGCATCATGCGGGCCGGGACTGGCTTCCGGGTGGTATTGCACCGAAAATGCCGGCTTGTTTTTCAGGCGAATGCCCTCTACTGTGTTGTCATTCAGGTTGATGTGCGTCGCCTCGACAAGGCTGGGCGAGTCATAAACAGCCTGTTCGAGCACCCCGAAACCGTGATTCTGGCTGGTGATCTCCGAACGGCCGGTCAGCAGGTTTTTGACCGGATGATTGATGCCCCGGTGCCCGTGGTGAAGTTTGTAGGTGGGCAGCCCGGCGGCAAGCGCCAGCAGTTGCTGACCCAGGCAAATACCGAACAAGGGCTTTTCTTCCGCCAGCATTGTCCGGGCCAGTTCGACGGCGTACGGCATGGCCGAAGGGTCGCCGGGGCCATTGGATAAAAAGTACCCGTCGGGTTTCCAGGCTTTTATTTCTTCATAAGACGTTTTGGCAGGGAAGACCCGCAACAGGCAGTCGCGCTGGTCGAAGCAGCGCAAAATGTTCTTTTTCACGCCGAAATCCATCACCGCCACGCGCAAAGGCGCATCGGGCCGGCCGATTTCGTACGGCTGGGCTGTGGTGACCCGGCTCGACAGTTCGAGGCCCTCCATCGACGGTGTTGCCGCCAGTCGGCGTTTGAGTTCGTCCAGGTCGTCGATTTCCGAAGAAATAATGCAATTCATGGCGCCGCGCTGGCGAATATGCTGCACCAGGGCGCGGGTGTCCACGTCCTGAATGGCGACCAGCCCCTCCTGTTCAAAATAGTCCTGAATACTTTGATCGGCCAGCGCACGGCTGTATTGCACATTGAAATTGTGGCAGACAAATCCGGCGATTTTGATGCCTTCGCTTTCTACCTCTTCTTTTTTGATGCCGTAATTACCGATGTGCACATTGGTAGCCACCAGAACCTGGCCGGTGTAGGAGGGATCGGTGAAAATTTCCTGGTAACCGGTCATGCCGGTGTTGAAGCAGATTTCGCCGGTGGTTGTACCCGTTTTGCCGGCCGCGCGGCCGTAAAAAGCGGAACCGTCTTCCAGCAGGAGAATGGCTTTTGTCATGACGTTTTGCGATAAAATCGCGCAAAGGTCGGGCAAAGCCGGTCGATTTTCAAAACCAGTTTTCAGTTCATTGCCGCAATCGCAATGTTAAGTTTTTCGCCGGGAGGCAAACTTAACTTTCCAGTTCGGCCGCTTGCGGGAAGTTTGCGGCGCAAAATCTGTATCCTTAATTTTTATGAAAAAGAAACTTGAAAAACTGATGCGCAACGGCCGTCTGGCTGAAAACAGTGCATTCGACACGCTCTGGACCACTTACCAGCACGCCGAAATGGCTTACGAAAAAGCCAAAACCGACCGTAAAATTGCCAAATCTGCCTACCTGTTCGAGCGGGAAGCCGCGCGTAAAGACCCGAGCCGGCAGGATATTGCTTTCGAACTGGAAATTGCCTGGCACAAGTCCGACGGCGAACGCCTGATCCGCCGGGCCGATTTTCAACTGGCCAAATACCGGCTGAGCCGCTGGCTGGACGAATTTGCCCACACGTCGAAGCAATTGAAACAATCTGCTCCGGAAACCGCTAAAAAAAGCCGTGCCCGCAAAACCCGCGGCACTTCGGAAAAGCCCTCGAACGCGCGCAAAACAACCCGCCGTAAAACCACTTCAGCATAAGCAAACGCTGTCCGGAACATAATTTCCGCGCGCCCTGCATCGGCCCGGCGCAGCGAAGTATCTTGCCCTGCAAAAACAGCCGGTCAATGACTACTTCCTCCGCACTTCAGGACAAAATTTTTGAGCTCATCCTGTCGCGTTATCCGCGCCGGGCCGATGCCGTGGAAGCGATTTGCCAGTTGCTCAGATCCTCAAAAGACCCCGTTTACCGGCGCTTGCGGGGCGACACCCCGCTAACGCCCCAGGAACTGTCGTTGCTGGCCCGGCACTATCATCTCTCACTCGACGCCCTGGTGTACGGGCAGAGCGACAATGTGGTGTGCAGTTTCAACGCCTTTTCCCGTCAGGTACGCGATTTTTCCAACTACCTCGAAGCCTATGTGGCCGACCTTGCGCAAATGCGGCTGCTGCCCGACCTGCATCTTTATTATGCATCGGCCGAAATACCGGTCATGACCTACCATTTTCTGCCCGAACTGATCAGCTTCAAACTGTACATCTGGGGCAGAACCACCTGGAACCTCGAATTTCTCCGCCAGCGCCCCTTCGAATTTGAGCTGATCAGCCCGCCCGTGCTGCGGCTCAGCCAGTCGGTGCTCGACCATTATCTGCACATGCCGAGCACCGAGCTCTGGAGCCTGAACATTGCCGACAATACCCTTTCCCAGATCGAATACCACGTGTACAGCGGTGGGTTCCGTTCGCCCGCCGATGCGCTGCTGTTGTGCGACAAACTGCTGATCTGGGCGGCGCACATGAAAGAAATGGCCGCTGCGGGCCGAAAATTCAGCCTTGGCGCCAAAGCCTCGGAGGCCTCCGGCAGTTTTAACCTGTACCACAACGAACTGGTTTTTACCAACAACACGGCCCTTGTTTCCTCTTCCGTCGGGAAAGGCGTGTATTCGGCTTTTTGCAACCCCAATTTTTTAAAAAGCACCGACCCGAAGCTGTGCGAGTACACGGAGAACTGGTTCGAAACGGTGATTGCCAAATCCAACCTGATCAGTTCTTCGGCGGAAAAAAACCGCGACTGGTTTTTTCAGGGGCTGGTCAAAAAAATCGAACGCGTGCGCAACCGGATAGCCGTGTACATCGATGAAAACGAAGCCTGAACGCATGTTGAGATTTCAGTATCGTATTCCCGCTTCGGGCCTCAAGGGTTTCCTCGACGATGCCGCGACGCGTTTCAACACGACAGATTTTATCGCTGGCGACCCGATTTCGGCGCCCCATCGTTTCAAACGCTTGCCCGACCGCGAAATCATGGGTTTTTGGGCAGCCACCCTGGCCTGGGGGCAGCGGCAGACCATCATTCGCAGTGCCGAACGGCTCGCCGAACTCATGGATCATGCCCCGCACGATTTTATTCTGAACCATGTGGAGCGCGACAGGGAGCGTTTTCTGGCCTTCAAACACCGGACGTTCCAGGCGACCGACACCTTGTGGTTCCTCGAATATCTGCAACAATATTACCGCCGGCACGATTCGCTGGAAACCGCTTTTGCGCAGCACATCGGCCCCGGCGACACGACCGTTGAAAATGCCCTGATCGGCTTTCACCGCGATTTTTTCGACCATCCCGACGCACCCCAACGTACCCGCAAACACGTGGCCACACCCGAGCGGGGCTCTACCTGCAAACGCCTCAATATGTTCCTGCGCTGGATGGTGCGCCGCGACGACAGGGGCGTCGATTTTGGGGTCTGGCGGCAAATCCGCCCCGCACGCCTGCTCATCCCCCTAGATGTGCACGTCGAGCGCGTAGCCCGGCACCTGGGCCTGCTCCACCGGACGCAGACCGACTGGAAAGCCGTACTTGAACTGACGGAAAATTTGCGCGCTTTCGATGCGGACGACCCCGTGCGGTACGATTTCGCGTTGTTTGGGTTGGGGGTGCTGGAAAAATGAGGGCGTGTACTACGCTGCCCAAGCGCTGGGAATTGCATTAAAAATTGCTTATTTTTGCATCAAAATGTTTTTACATGACGATCCAGCGGCTTGATAACCAAATAATTATCACCCTGCCAGCCTCAATTGACCTGGAAGATGTGCAGCGTTTGATCAATTTTTTGCTTTACAAAGAGGCCACCAAAGACAGCAAGGCCAAACAGGAGGAGGTAGATAAATTGGCCCGTGAAGCCAACAAACAATGGTGGGAAGAAAATAAACATCGTTTTTTGCCCGAGTGAAATTCGTCGTCGATACTAATATCGCCTTCAGCGCAGTCCTCAATACCGAAAGCAAGATTGGCGACCTGATTATGAACTCGCATGAGATTCTTGAATTTCATGCCTGTGATACGCTGCGTTCAGAACTCAAAAGACATCGATCGAAACTGCTTGAACTTTCAAAAATGAGTGAAGAACAGTTAGACCAATCTATATACCAGATTACCAATTGTTTGACTTTCAACAATGAATCGCTTGTGCCATTCGAATATTGGGTTAAAGCCGCCCATCTCGTTAGGGATATTGATATGGATGATATTGCTTTTGTAGCGCTTGCAGAATTTTTGGGCATAAAATTGTGGACAGGCGACAGAGACCTGATGAAAGGTCTGGCGAGAAAAGGTTATACTAATTTTATCACCACCGAAGAACTGTATAAGTTACGTGACTTACTTGAATAATCACTCAAGCAGTACCCTTTCCTACCCCTCAAATTACGGTACCCTTCATAAGATGTAGAGCCTGTACCATTGATTAACCGCCGCCTATTCCTCTATTTTCAAATGAAACCGCCCGTTGGTCAGACTGATCTGCTCCGGCAAACCATACGCACCCGGCGTACCGGAAATCGTGCGCAAACGCACCTGAAACCGCCCCTCCACGGTGTGCGCCACCGAATCGTAACGAACCACCTCTACCCGGTTGTCTTCGTAATACGTCGAATCGGCCGAAACCATGCCGAGAAACTGGTCGCCGTCGATCGACCAAGCGATTCGGGCTTTAGGTACCAATGGAACGGCCCAGCTCAACGTTTTGCCGAAATGGTACGTACCGGGCTGAGTGGGGATATCGGCAAAACTGATGATTTCCAGGATGTTGTTCTGGCGGAATTTTTCCACGTAAAATGAAAAAGAAGAGGTTTCCGGCGCATAGGTGTATTCGCAGGTAAAATTAGCCGTCCAGGGCAGGCTATCCCGATCCATGGCCACCTGTCCCAGTTCGATCAGGGGCTGGTAGGGCTCGGAGGGGTCTTCCATATCGGGGCGGGAGCAGGAGCACAGCGCGGCGGTGCACAGAAGAAAGATGCTGATTTGGGTTTTCATGGCGTTCAGCGTTTTGTGGTGAATAATTTACTTGTTTGTACCGCGCCACTGTGCCGGCGGGTGCGCAGATAGAACAGTCCGCCCGGCAAGGATTTGGGCAGGTTGATAGCGCTGAGCTCACCGGCGGACGTTTCCATATTGCCCGACGACAACTGCCGGCCGTACTGATCCAGTATTTCAAAAAAAACAACCGGGTCGGCGCCCTGCGACAAATAAAGTACATCCGACGCGGGGTTAGGGAAAATGCGGAGGGCGGCAGTGTTCGCCAGGGATTGGTAACGATTCACTGCGGCCGGGGAAAAATTCACGTTATTGTGGTGGTGTGCCGTGAAAAAAAGCTGGGCAGGAAGGAGAAAGGGGAAACAACAAAGAAGAGCGATTACCCCCCCCTATTAAGAAATAAAGAACCGAAACAAAACATGATTAAGGAATTTAATTTTAAAAATGAAGCGAAAATCAGTTGAAGACAAATATAACGGAAACTTCTACAGCCCAAAAAGTTTTGTTCAAGTGAGGAATAATCCAAATAACAGCCCAAGTCGGCCAGTCGCTGGCAATAACGTATGAAATTAAGCCCGATAGACAACACGGCGCCTTTACCTCTACAAATCCCCCAGTTGCGGCCGGATCACCAGTTCCTCCACCACGGCCGAATCGGACAGCGCATAAGCCGCCCAGAGGGTTTTGGCAATGTCTTCAGCCTGCATGAGCCGGTTTTCGGGAAAATCGACCCCGCGCCAGGAGTCGGACCAGGTGGCGCCGGGCAGCAGCGCGGTCACTTTTATTCCCCTGGGTTTGAGTTCTTCCCGCAACACTTTGGAAAAGCCCAGGAGGGCGAATTTGCTGATCGAGTACGACCCGCCGTCGGGATAGGCGATAATGCTTGCAATGCTGCACATATTGAAAATATGCCCGCTTTTTTGGGGCAACATCAAAGGCAGCAGGGCCCGCGTGAGGTGATAGGCACTGTACAAATTGGTTTCGAGGAGCGTTTCGAGAGTACCTTCCCGCTCTTCGCTTATGGCGCCGGGCAGGAAAATACCGGCATTGTTGACCAGCACGTCGAGCGCAGGCCAGTGTTCGCGTACGAAGGCGGCGAACTCGAGCACATCGGCTTTTTTGCTGACATCGGCCTGGCAGACGAACAGGCGGCTTTGCGGAAAGGCAGTTTGCCAATCGGCCTGCATATGGTCGAGATCGGCCTGGGTACGGGCGCAAACGCAGACATCGAAGCGGTTTTGGGCAAAAATTTCGGCAATGGCGCGGCCCAGGCCTTTGGTTCCGCCGGTGACGACAACGGTTTTATTCATGGGTAAAAATTGTTCGGGTTGTAAAATTTGAATTGGACGACCCAAAGTTTTGTAAAAAAGCCAAACCTTTGATGGCCCAAAAGAATTTCCGACTGCTATGGAAGAATCGCTTGCCCGTTACAATTATATCTACCACTTCGGCCGCTACCTGCAGATGATGCGCCACGCGATCAGCAGGCCCGAAAAATTTGCCATGTACTGGAAGGAAACGATGCGGCAGATGAACGACATAGGCGTCGGCTCACTGATCATCGTCTGCCTTATTTCGATCTTTATCGGCGCCGTTGCGGCCATTCAGTTTGCCTACCAGCTCGACGGGCAGCTCGTCCCGATGTATTACATTGGCTACATTGTACGCGATCTGGCGCTGATCGAATTGTCGCCCACGATTACCTGTCTGGTGCTGGCCGGCAAGGTAGGCTCCAATATGGCCGCCGAGATCGGCGGTATGCGGCAAAAAGAGCACATCGACGCGATGGAAATCATGGGCGTCAACACGGCATCGTATCTGGTGATGCCCAAGGTGGTGGCAGCCGTGGTAGTGGTCCCCCTGCTTGTCACTTTTTCGGCTTTTGTCGCCGTGCTCGGCGGTTACCTGGCCAGCGTACCGGCCGGGCTGATTACCGACGATGATTACATACGCGGCCTGCGTTCGTTTTTCGTGCCGTACAATGTGTTTATGATGTATGTGAAGTCGGTCGTTTTCGCCTACATTCTTACCACTGTATCCTGCTATCAAGGTTACTTTGTGAAGGGCGGCAGTATCGAATTGGGGCAGGCAAGCACCCGGGCTGTTGTATTTTCCGACATTCTCATCCTGCTGGCCGACTACCTGATTGCCCTGTTGATGACCAGCTGATCCCGACAAACCTTACTTTTCATCCATGAACGAACTGCGACAGATCATAGAAAAAGCCTGGGAGGAACGCGCCTATCTCCAGGAAGAAAATACCCGCAAGGCCATACGGGAAGTCATTGCCCTGCTCGACGCGGGCGAATTGCGCGTGGCCGAGCCGCTTGAAGAAACAGGCTGGACGACCCACGAATGGATCAAAAAAGCCGTGCTGTTGTACTTTCCCATACAGGAAATGCAGACCATCGAAGTGGGGCCTTTTGAGTTTCACGACAAAATTCCGCTCAAAAACGGGTTTGCTGCCAAAGGCGTGCGCGTAGTACCGCAAGCGCTGGCCCGTTACGGCTCCTTTATTGAAAAAGGCGCTATTCTGATGCCTTCCTATGTCAATATTGGCGCCTGGGTAGGCAGTGGCACCATGGTCGATACCTGGGCTACGGTGGGATCTTGCGCCCAGATCGGCCGCAATGTGCACCTAGCCGGCGGCGTAGGCATCGGCGGCGTACTGGAACCGCCGCAAGCAACGCCGACAATCATCGAAGACGAATGTTTCATCGGGTCGCGTTGTATTGTGGTGGAAGGCGTGCATGTCGAACGTGAAGCCGTACTGGGCGCCAATGTGGTACTGACCCAAAGCACGCGCATCATCGACGTGACCGGCCCCGAGCCCCTGACGCTGAAAGGCCGCATTCCGGCACGGTCGGTGGTCATTCCGGGTACCTATACCAAACCCTTTCCTGCCGGCGAATACCAGGTCGCCTGCGCCCTCATCATCGGAAAACGCAAGGAAAGCACCGACAAAAAGGTGTCGCTCAACGATGCCCTGCGGGATTATCAGGTAGCAGGTTAAAGCCCCTTTTTTAACCCGAAAGGCTGATTATCATGGCAAAAACCATCGACATCACCACGACGCAAAACGTCACGATCGAATACGAACTGGCCTTGCTGCGCGAACGCATCATCGGCTGGCTCCTCGATGTGCTGATCGTGATGATCGCATGGTTTATTATTTTTCAAATCGTCCGCGCCATTGGCGGCGACGAGATTTTCGAGAATATGGGCTGGATGATGATGATCGTGTTGCTGCCTTTTCTGTTGTTTTTTTTCTACAACATCCTGTTCGAAATCCTGAACGTCGGCCAGTCGCCCGGAAAAATGGCCATGGGCACCAAGGTGGTCAGGCTCGACGGCAAAGACCCCGAATGGAGCGACGTGCTGCTGCGCGCCGTGATGCACCTGGTCGATTCTATTTTTTCCTTCGGCGTGATCGGCGCCATGCTGGTCAAAACCACACCGCGCTCACAGCGGCTGGGCGACATGGCGGCCAACACCACGGTGATCAAAATTCAGAATTCAAGGCTGAATTTTCGCTTGCAAGACATCCTCAACATCGCTTCGCTGGAAAACTACCAACCTGTTTTTCCGCAGGTACGGCGCCTGAATGAAAAGGATATGATCTTTATCAAAACGGCCATCACGCGCTACCAGCGCTACCCGAACCAGGCACATGAAGAAGTGATAGAAGACATTGTCTCTCACCTGATGCCGCTGCTCGATATCGAAACCCGGCCGCTCAACCGCCTCGAATTTCTCAAAACCCTGCTGCGCGACTACATTGTGCTGACACGTTAACCAACACAGGCTCAGCCATTCCGACCAACCATCTGCAGTCAAATATCGAGGGATCAACACGATGCCGCGATGCGGCACGAAATGCCCGCAGCATAACCCAATGTGCCTGCATTGGGTCGCGATGCGGCACAGGATGGGTCGGGTATTCTGGAATATTAGTTTCCCTGAACCCGGCAAATGTATCACATCCTCAATGCCGCATCGCGGCGCAAGGTGTAACCCAACCCTGAATCAACAAGGTATCACATGTGAATCGCGCGATTGCCGGTGGCGGCCAGGGCGGCTTCCTTGAAGGCTTCGGCATACGTCGGGTGCGCATGGCTCATGCGGGTAGCATCTTCGGCCGAGGCGCGGAATTCCATCAGGGCCACGGCTTCGGCGATCAGGTCGGCAGCGCGTGCGCCCACGAGGTGAACGCCCAGTATTTCGTCGGTTTCGGCATGGGCAAGCACTTTTGCCATGCCGTCGAGGTCCATGCTGGCACGGGCGCGGCCAAGTGCGCGGAAAGGAAATTTGCCGGCTTTGTATGGGGTGCCGGCTTCCTTGAGTTGTTCTTCGGTATAGCCTGCGGAAGCCACTTCCGGCCAGGTGTACACCACCCCGGGAATGAGGTGGTAATGGATATGCGGTTTTTGCCCGACAATGGTTTCTGCCACAAACACTCCCTCTTCTTCGGCCTTGTGGGCCAACATGGCGCCCCGAATCACGTCGCCGATGGCATAAATGCCCGGAACAGTGGTTTCGAGGTGTTCATTGACGGGGATACGGCCTTTTTCATCGAGTGTGATGCCGACATTTTCGAGTCCCAGGTTGTCAGTATAAGGGCGGCGGCCGATAGCGACGAGGCAATAATCGACTTCGAGGTTCAGGACTTTGGACTCGTCGTCGCGGCTTTGGGCAGTCACTTTGACGCTGTTTTTACCGGCTTTAACCGAGGTGACGGCATGACGGAGATGAAACTGAAAGCCCAGACCTTTCAGTGATTTCTGAAGTTCGCGGCTGCAATCTGCGTCCATACCCGGCAGAATACGGTCGAGGTATTCGACGACGGTCACCTGCGTGCCAAGCCGGGCATACACGCTGCCCAGTTCGAGGCCGATAACGCCGCCGCCGATCACGAGCAAAGAGCCGGGTATTTTATCCAGATTGAGGGCTTCAGTACTGGTAATGACGCGTTTTTTGTCGTAATTAAAGTTAGCGGGCACGATAGGTTTCGAGCCCGTAGCAATGATGGTGCGATCCGTTTCGAGGTCGATCGTAGTACCATCGGCCTGCGTCACACGAATCAGGTTTTTACTGACAAAAGCGCCATGACCGTGATAGACCTCGATCTTGTTCTTTTTCATCAGAAACTCCACCCCCTTGTTGTTTTCCAGTACCACGCCGTTTTTGCGTTGTATCATCTGTTGCCAGTTGATTTTGAGGCCGCTTACGTCAATGCCATGTGTTTTGAAGCGTTCGTGGGCATTGTGGTAATGTTCGGAGGAGTCGAGCAGCGCCTTGGACGGGATGCACCCGACGTTGAGGCAAGTGCCGCCCAGGTTGGGATAACGTTCGATAATGGCTGTGCGCAGGCCGAGCTGGGCGCAGCGAATGGCGGCTACGTAGCCGCCGGGGCCGGAGCCAATGACGATGACGTCGTATTTCATATCAAATCAGTTCAATCTTTTTTGTTCGGGCCTTTGCCTTTGAAGCGCCGTTTGTCGCGCCGGCGGTTGTTGTCGCGATTTTTATCCTCACCTTGCTCCGTCGATTGCGGCGGCTTCGATTCCGGCGGTCTTGGTTGCTGTTGGCGCTGCTCCGGCGGGCGGTTTTCCGTTCTGTTTTCCGGGGGCCGTTGCTGGCGCTGGTCGTTGCGCTGCTGGTCGGGCCTGTTTTCGGGCGGTCGGTTGCCGCCGCCTTTGCCCTGCGGCGGTTTTTGTTGCTGGCGCTGATCGTTCGACGGCCGGTTGCCGCCTTTGTCTCTGGGCCTTTGAGGGCCGCCGCCGGAGCGTTGGGCAGGGTTGCCGACAGCCTGCCGGTCTTCTTTTTCGACGGCCGCGGCCACGCTCTGGCCGGCGCGGGCAGTTTTCTTTTTCTTCTTCTTCTTTTTGCGTTTTTCGACGGGCAACTGGATGACATTGTCCACACTTTCGAAATCGGGCTCGTCATCTTCCACTTCGTCGGGCGGGGGCGCCATGGCAAGAATGTCTTCGAGGCTGCCCGGCATTTCGCCGCGTTTGATCATATCAAGCGCATCCCAGACCTGGTCGACGTGGAGAATGACCAGTTTGCCCCTGTTTTCGGCATAGGTGTAGTACATCAGACGTTTGAACACGTCGGTTTTGATCAGGATGGCCAGGCCGGCGGCAGTGCGTAGTTTTTCGGCACGGTCGGGAAAGTCCTCCAGTGCGTCGATGTAGGTATCGAGCTCATAATTGAGGCAGCATTTGAGGCGGCCGCACATGCCGGAGAGTTTGGTCTGGTTGATGGCCAGATTTTGATAACGGGCAGCAGCCGTGTTGACGCTTTTGAACTCGGCCAGCCAGGTCGAGCAGCAGAGTTCGCGACCGCAATTACCCAGGCCACCGATACGCGCCGATTCCTGCCGTGCGCCGATCTGGCGCATTTCAATTTTCACCTTGAACTCACGGGCGTAGTGCCGGATCAGTTCGCGAAAATCGACGCGGCCGTCGGCCGTGTAATAAAAGGTGCATTTGCGGCCGTCGCCCTGAAATTCCACATCGCCGACTTTCATATTCAGGTCGAGGGTGCGGGCGATGGCACGAGAGCGAATCATGACCTCGCGTTCCTGCTGTCTGACTTCATCGAGGCGTTCCAGGTCGCGTTCGTGGGCTTTGCGCACCACCTGCTGGAGGCGGGCGTCGGGACGGATGCGTTTGCGCTTCATCTGGAGGCGCACCAGTTCGCCCGAAAGTGAAATTTTGCCCACATCAAAACCGCCGGTAGCCGATTCGACGACAACCCAGTCGCCAGTGATCGTGCGGGTAAAAGGAGGGTTTTTAAAAAATTCCTTGCGCGAGCCGTTTTTAAAGCTCACTTCGACGATATCGAAAGGCCGGGCATCCGTGATGCCGGCAGCGGTAATCCAATCGTAGGTATTATGCCGGTTGCAGCCGCCCGACGCGCAACCGCCGTTGGTTCGGCAGCCTGCGACGGCGTCTTTTCCGGTTGAACAGGAACAGCCTATGCAGCCCATGTGATGGAGTTTCGGTGAAGGGAGATATTGTTTTTGCGCCACAAAGGTCTCAAAAGACCGGAGTAAAGTGCCTGCTTTGCCCGCAGTTGTTGTGATTTTTTTACTGCATGGCAGCCTTTTTTGTCAAAAAGGCATAAAAAGCCGGCAAAAACCTGTTGTCAAAAGGCAATCAATGCCACACCGATAACAAGCCAAAGCACAGCCGTTCGCAAAAAATAGCGGCCGATGTCGGGCCTGAACATGCGCAAAACACCGCCAATGAGCAGATTAGGCAGCGCCATGGCAAGAAAAACAGCGCCATACTCGGCGACGTCGAGCCGGCCGTCGTTGAATTGCAGGGCAACGAACCAGGCGCCGATACCGACCAGCAGGTTAAGCATGATAATACCGCCCAGACGGCTTAGCAGATGAGTAGTCATGGTGTCGATTTCATGATCCGGTGTATTCGGATCGCAGTATCCAGAACAAGAATTTTGGGGTTGGCGTTGCGTTCGATAAAGTAAATATTATCGTTGAACAAGGCCGAGAGTTGCATGAGTTTGTCGAGGTTGAGCGCTTTGGCGATGTTTTGGGCGGATACGACTTCCTCTTCGGGCAAGCGCATTGGCGTATTGCTGCCCGCGGTGATGGCCATGAGCTCGCGAAAAAAGTGCAGTCCGTATTGCAAAAACTGTTTCTGGTTTTCGCGGCCCAGCCGGGCAAACTCGTCGGTCCAGCGCAGCAGTTCGGGGCCGTTGCCCCTCCAGCATTTGCGCAGCCAGTCGAGCAGGAGCCGGGCGTCGTCGTTGGCAGGGTTGTCGGCGAGGGTGAGCGCCTCGCCGAAGTCGCCGTCGGCCAGTAAAACGATCTGTTGTGCACGGGCGCCTTCCACGCCGCGCCATTCGCGGAGCCCCCGGGCGATGTCCTGATCGGTCAGGGTATCCGTTTTGACCAGTTGGCAGCGACTGAGTATGGTATTAAGGATAAGGTCCTGATTTTCAGCAACCAATAAAAAAATGGTCTGCTCGGGCGGTTCCTCGATCAGTTTGAGCAGGCGGTTGCCTTCCTTGCCCAGGTATTCGGGCAGCCACATCAACAGGATCTTGTAGCGCCCTTCGAAAGCTTTCAGGCTGAGTTTTTTAATGATGGCGTTGCATTCTTCCTTGTTGATATTGCCCTGTTTGTTTTCTGCGCCGATGCGTTGCAGCCAGCCATTGGCATCGAGGTAGGGGTTTTCTGCCAGGGCAGTCCGCCAGGGTTTGATAAAATCAGTGCTGACGGCATTGGCGCCGATGGTCGGATAGGAAAAATGGATATCAGGGTGTGCAAACTGCGCGGCTTTGCGGCAAGCCGAACATTGTCCGCAGGAATCACCGTCGGCGGGCTGCTCGCACTGCAGCAACTGTGCAAAAGCAATTGCCAGCGCGAGATTACCACTTCCGGTAGCGCCGAGAAACAACAAGGCATGGGGCACACGCCCGCCGGCGTGCAATTGCGCGAGGAAAGCCTTCGTGCGTGGCTGACCAATGACAGAAGAAAATTGCATGAGGGGGCGAAGATAGAGAGGGGGCGTTGATTAATTCGATTAACGGGCTCAGTTCGATCGGGTGGTATCGAAACAATTTTGTGAAAAGGCAGTTACTAGGACATCTGATCGAATCAATCGAGTTACCTGTGAAAGTTGCCGTTATCCGCCGCGCCCATTTCAATGCTGCACACCGTTTGAACAACCCCGCCTGGACCGAAGAAAAAAACCGGGCGGTATTCGGCCTGTGCAATTTGCCCAACTATCACGGCCACAACTATGAACTGGAGGTCAGGGTGTCGGGGGAAGTCGATCCGGAAACGGGCATGGTCGTTGACCTCGGCTGGCTGGCCGATCTGATCCGCGACCAGATAGAACACCGCTTCGACCATAAAAACCTGAATCTCGACACGCAGGAATTCAGCGACCTCAATCCGACGGCTGAAAATATCGCCATCGTTATCTGGAAAATCCTGCGTGCAGAACTGCCTGCGCAGCTTGATTTGCACGTGCGTCTGTTCGAAACACCCCGCAATTTTGTCGAATTCCCGGCCTGAGCGCCTGCGCCCGAAATGTCTGCGATTGGCAAGGTTTGGAATATTCCGCCAGGCTAAACCATCTTAGCTGCGCTTCCCGACCTAATTTTGTTCGTAGCGTTGGGGCTCAGTGTTCTCCCTGCGGCTGCACTCAACAACATACCATGACAAAACGGCTGGTTTTTGCCCTTTTTCTGGCGTTTTCCTTTCGCCTGGCAGCCCAACTGCCCGATGGCGCCATTGCTCCCGACTTCATGGCTCAGGACATCAACGGTCAGAACTGGCACCTTTACGACCTGCTGGCCGACGACAAAATCGTCGTGCTTGAAATTTCGGCTACCTGGTGCCCGCCTTGCTGGACCTACCATAACGGACATGCCTTGCAAAATCTCTATGCCGCACACGGTCCCGCCGGCGACGACCGGCTGCGGGTCTTTTTTATCGAAGGTGACCCCAATACCGAAGTGGACTGCCTTTACGGGCAGGCAGGTTGCAGCGAGTACACACCAGGCAACTGGGTGGCCGGCACCGACTTCCCGTTTATCGACAACGCAGGCATTGCCGATGCCTTCCAAATCAGCTACTACCCCACTATTTTTATTATTTGCCCGAATAAAAAAGCCTACGAAGTCAACCAGCTGAACGCAGACGAACTCTGGGAAAAAGCGCAGACCTGCCCGGTCGCATATGGCAACAACAACGCAGGACTCTACGACTACAGCACCGGCTCCAAACTGCATGAAATTTGCGATCACCTGAACGTCGCGCCGTCTTTTTCCCTGATCAATCTCGGCGCCAATACCCTCACCGATGCCAATATCGAACTGCGCTGGAACAACAACCTCATCCAGACCCTGCAATGGACCGGCAACCTGCCGGTTTATGGCGAAGCGACGCTCGTTTTCGACAATCTGGTGCTCCAGCAGCCCGGCACACTTTCTGCCAGCCTGCAGTCTATCAACGCATTCTCGATCGACGAAGACTCAAGCAACAACCAGCACACCGATGTCTTCATCAATGCACAAGAGTTTGAAGATCAACAGATTTTGTTAAAAATCCGAACGGACCAATACGGCAATGAAACCTACTGGGCGCTCCGCAACGAGCAGGGAATCATCATTGATCAGGGCGGCAACAGCGCTGTCGGTCCCGACGGCGGGGGCGCTTTCCCCGGTAGCCCGCCCAACGGACCGGGCACCTATAGCAGCAACACGGTCATCAACGAAATCCTCAACCTCCCCGGCCCGGGTTGCTATTCTCTTCAGTTTGTCGATGCTTACGGCGACGGCATGTGCTGCAACTACGGAAACGGCTACTACAAACTTTACAACTACGACTCGCCCGGGCAATTGATCATGAGCGGCGGGGTGTTCGAAACTGACGACTACCGGGCTTTCGGCAGTGCGCTTTCTTCTGTCGGCACGATCGACCATTCATTGCCCGCCAATACCGAAATCCAGGTTTTTCCCAACCCCGTATCGGCACAGGCTTTGATACAAATGACGACCACGGAGCCAGTCCGCGTGGCAAAAGGCGAGGTGTTTAACAGTTTGGGACAACCCGTTACCCTATTGCCGGAACAGGCATTTGAAGCCGGAAATTTGCGCTGGACACTCGAAACGGACGCCTGGCCGCCGGGCATGTATGCCTTTCGCCTGCACTGTGAAGGCCGGGTGTTCACCGGCACATTTATCAAGAATTGATATCCTCGATCAGGCTTTTGCCCGTCATTTCAGCAGGTTGCGGAATGCCGAGCAGGTCGAGCAGGGTGGGCGCCACGTCGGCAAGGCGACCGTTGCGCAGGCGCACGGTATCTCCCAGTTTTTTACTGACCAGCACACAAGGCACCGGGTTTTTGGTGTGCGCCGTATTGGGTGTGCCGTCTTCGTTGATCATGTAGTCGGAGTTGCCGTGGTCGGCGATCAGCACGCAGGCATAATTGTGCGCAAGCGCTCTCGGGATGATCTGGCTCAGGCACTGGTCAACCGCTTCGGCAGCTTTCATGGCAGCTTCGAACACGCCTGTGTGCCCCACCATATCGGTGTTGGCAAAATTGAGGCAGATAAAATCGGGCGTATTGTCCTGAATATCATTCATAATGGCTTCGGCAATGCCGAAAGCACTCATTTCGGGCTGTAAATCGTAGGTGGCCACCTTGGGCGAAGGAATGAGCAGGCGCCGTTCGCCGTCAAACATTTCCTCGCGGCCACCTGAAAAGAAAAAGGTGACGTGCGGATATTTCTCGGTTTCCGCGATACGAACCTGGGTTTTGCCGGCGCGGGCGATCACTTCGCCGATCGTCATCGCCACGTCGTCTTTTTCATAAATCACCCTGACGTTTTTAAAACTGTCGCTGTAACGCGCCATAGTGACATAGTACAAAGGCAGGGTGTGCATGCCATAATCGGGCATGTTCTCCTGGGTCAACACCTGGGTGAGCTGGCGCAGCCGGTCGGTGCGGAAATTGAAACAAATGACCACATCATCGGGCTGGATAACGGCCGTGGGGCGGCCGTCGTGGCTGACCACCATGGGTTGCAAAAATTCGTCGGTCACACCTTCGGCATAAGAACGGCGGATGGCCGCCGGAACATCGCTGACCAATTGGCCCTCTCCATTTACCAGCAGATCATAGGCCAGTTTGACGCGCTCCCAGCGCTTGTCGCGGTCCATGGCATAATAACGGCCGATCACGGAGGCAACCGACACGGGTTTTCCGGCGAGATGGGCGATCAAATCCTCCATAAATCCGGCGCCGCTTTTCGGGTCGCAGTCGCGGCCGTCAGTAAATGCATGTATAAAAGTGTTGGGGCACCCGCGTTCAACGGCGACGTCGCAAAGCGCTTTCAGGTGTTCGATGTGCGAGTGCACGCCTCCGTCGGATACCAGCCCGAGAAAATGCACGGCTTTACCCTGCTGGCGCGCATGGTCGAGCGCTGCGAGCAGCACAGGATTCTGATGCAGCGCCCGGTCGCGGATGTCGCGATTGATGCGTGCCAGTTCTTGCCATACGATACGGCCGGCCCCGATATTGAGGTGGCCGACTTCCGAATTGCCCATTTGCCCCTCCGGCAAACCCACCTCTTCGCCAAAGGTAACCAGGGTGCTGTGCGGGTAGAGTTGCATCAGGTTGTCCATAAACGGAGTATTGGCCTGGCGAATAGCGTCGGCTGCCGGAACCTGTCCGAGGCCCCAACCATCCAGAATAAGCAGGAATGCGCGGTCGTGCGTATGCATAGTATAAAACGTGCTGTTGTGGGAAAGTTTCGCGGTGCGAAATGCCTTGCAAAGAAACGGTACGCTTGCGGGTTGACGGCAACATTAAGTGGTCAAAAACTGTGCTTTTTTCACAGCGTGCCTGTGGCTATAGCCCGCAGCGGCCAATAAAAAACCCGCGCGGCGACATGCCGGCGGGTTTTTTCTATGCCAATGTAGTTCCGTTGTTCGTGCAGTACATTATTTGCGGCCGCCTTTGAGTTCGGCCTGCAGTTTTGCCAGTTCGGCGGTTTTGCCGTCGCGCGCCAGGGCAGCCTGTTTGGGCCAGGTAGCCGGGTCGTGCATCTGGAATTTTTTACCGGCGGCTTCGAGGATGGCCGTGATTGCAGCGGGTTTGGCGGCTGCCAGGTCAGCAAAGCTGACAATGCCGGCTTTCACCAGGAGTTCGGCGATTTTCGGGCCGATACCTTCGATAAGGGTGAGATCGTCTGCTTTGGCAGCCTGCTTGGGGGCAGCTTTTTTAGCGGGAGCCTTGGGAGCAGGAGCGGCTTTGACGGCGGCAGCCTTGGCAGGTTTTTCGGCGTCGGAAGTGGATTTTTTAGCGACAGCCGGGGCTTTCTTTGCAGCAGGAGCGGTTTTGGCAGGCTTTACTTCGAGCGTATCGTTGATGAGATATTGCTCTTCCACCACCTTGCCGTCTTTCCATACACGACGGATTACCTCGCGGAATACCATCGGCTGGCCCTGGCGGTTGGTAAAGTCGAATACGAATTGCGAACGGGTCTCCGTGCCATCAACGAGGCTGGCGAGGCGTTCAATACGGTTGACCGATGTAATGTTGGAGAAAAACCAGCGCAGCGCTTCGGCTTTTTGCGCCTTGGAATGCGTCGCATCCTGCGGCTGGCTGTACGTGATGCAGTTGTCGGCGAAGAATTCGTCGAAGGCGCCGAGAAAATCACCGGCGAGTACGCGTGCATCGAGCGCTTCGAGTTGTTGTTGCAGTTTCATAATTGTCAAGTCCGGTTTTTAGCGAACAAATTTTTGCAATGCAAAGGTACATTCAGCACCAAACCAAATTATAATCTGAAACAACCTTTATTGTTAAGAAAATTTAAAATTATATTTTATCAAAAATTTTGAACACGTTCCCCAAAAAAACAAATCGCGAAAAAGTGTCGTTTTTGACATCCTTTTCGCGATTTGAAAAAATTAAATTTCGGACAGTCGGCATTTTTAAAATCAACGACTGTTGTTGCTGCCGAACTGCAAGCCGACCGTCAGGCCAACACGGGCAATAAACGAAACCCTGTCATCTTTCCGATTTTCGAGAAATGGACTTTCGTACAGAAAACTGTCGTTGTCGGCAAATGCTTCGTTGCCGCGGTCGAAACTGTTGAACGCCGCGCCTAGGCTGAAATACAGGTCGGCGGCAAGCAGGCGGCCATAGCTGTGCGCACCGAAATTGACCATCAGAATATAGCTTTTTTGCACGGGTTCGAACGTTTGCGTTCCCTGATATGTGTTGGTCGCGTGGTCGAATACAGCCGAAGTAATGGCGTCGAACTCCCGGTAGTTGTACCCCATGAGCACCCCGGTGTAAGGCCGGAAACCACGCCTGCTGTCTCTTGCGATACCATTGACGGCCAGGTGGGCATAGTAGCCGTCCCAGTAGATTTTTTGCACATCATAGCCATCCACACCGGCAAAGCGCAGGTCCCAGAGGCGATCGCGGTTGTTGCTGGCAGCCAGGTAGGAAGCCTCGATATACACTTTGCGCGTCTGTATGCCCAGCACACCGCCCCAGTCTTTGCGAAACAAGGGCAACACATAACCACCCACGTAAAGCCCGAAATCGCGCTGGGCACGGGCTTGTGCCCTGTGCTGACGGCGGGTGCAGGCCGACGACTTTGAACGGTATTCCTCGGCCCGTTTTTTCTCCCCGATGAGTTCGAACTGGTCGGCCAGTTTGGCCAGGCCGGCGCAATCGTCGGCGGCAGTCATATTGCTCAGGCGTTCGGCGGCCAGCAAACCCAGCTGACGATCCCGGGCGGTGGCGGCGTCGTTGAGCGCCTGTTCGAGAAATTCGCGATCCCTGTATCCTGCCCGGATGGCCTTCGCCGCAAAATTCCGATACTGATCGCCTTTGCCTTCGGCGCGCATCACCTTTGCCACACGGGCATAAGGCTCTCCCGAGGCTTGCAACTCGGTGTGTTGGGTCAGGATGTTATCAACGGTGGCGGGGGCCATGTCGAGCAGCTTGCTCAGGTCGCCCGAGGACTGCCGTTGGTCCGCATCGAGTTCATGGTAACTTTCCAGCGCCATGACGGCTGCATCGAGCGACACGCGGTCGTACTCGCGTCGCTCATTTTTCATTTGAACGATCCAGTAATTATTGATCGCACGCAGATAATCGGACAGGAAACTGGCATTGGCATTGGCCTTCCCGGCGTATGCCAGCGCATTGTCGTAGTCTTTTTTGCTGAAAGAGAATTCCGTCATGCTGACGAAATACTCGCCCTGGGTCGGGGCAAAATTTTCCCATTTGATGACGAAGTTGCGCCCTTCAAAGGAATATCGAAGCGGAAAACGCGCGCTTGTAAAGCTGTTCATGTCGCCGTCGATTGTCTGGAGCAGCTCGAAAGCCTCGGCGCGACGCCCTTTCATGCCCAGCAAAAAACCTTTTTCATACAGGTAATTCATGCGGAAATAACGCGCCACCTCCACGATGTCGCCACTTTCCTTCTTAATGATCGGATCGAGCAATGTGAGGCCTTCGTCCACGCTTTTGCCGACATTGGCAATATCGGCGTCCGTCACAGTGGCCGGTTTGAGCGCCGCGGAGTAATCGCGCATGGCATTGTACTTCCGCACAGCCGATTCGAGATCCCGCTCGGCTTTGGTCTGGGCAAAAAGCGAAGCAACACTGACCAGCAGCAGTGCGACAAGCAGTTGTTTTTTCATGGTAGAATGATTGAAGTATGGATCAGTAACGGCGGCAAAAATATTGGCCTGTGGTCAACCACAAAACAATGAAGGCGCCGGTTCTTCACCGGCGCCTCACTCGACAGGTTGTATTGGCCTATTGGGACGTATTATTTGATGTCTTCGGATTTCTTGCCGGCGGATTTTACCATAAGGAACAGGATAAAACCGATCGTGGCGAAGCTGATCACCGAATTGATAAACTTGCCGAGCATGATGCCGCCGGCAATTTTAGACGGGTCGGCCGGGTCGGGTTTGCCGCCAATAACAATGCTGGAAAAGTCAGGATTGCCGCCAATCATGCCGATAATAGGCGTAATGACATCGGTTACCATGGAGTCGACGATTTTCTGAAAAGCGCCGCCGATGATAACTGCCACGGCGAGAGCAAGTACATCGCCGCGAAGCAAAAAGGCTTTAAATTCTTTCCACATAAGATTGATATTTTGTTTTGAAATGCGGGCTAAGGTAAAAATTTAGACTACGCTTCCCAAAACAAGGCGGCCGCAATCCCGTCAGCCAGAAATTTTCCGGCCTCGCTCAACGTGAAAACATCGCCCCGTCGGACCAGGGTACCTGCCTCGACAAACCGCCGGGCATTTTTTTCAAAATATGGAGCAAAGCCAGGGCCGAGCAGGCGCAGGCGCTCAAGATCGAGCCCCCAAATGGTGCGCAAACCGGTCATAACCAATTCATTATACCGTTGTTCGGCGCTCAGCACCTCCCGCTCGAAAGGGACAGTGCCCGCTTCTATCGACTTGATATACAAAGCATTATTGGCAATATTCCATTGTCTGGAAGCGCCATCAAACGAATGCGCCGAGGGGCCGATGCCGAGGTAGGACTCGCCGAGCCAATAACTACTGTTGTGGCGCGAATAAAAACCTGGCAGGGCGAAATTGGACGTTTCGTAATGTTCATAGCCTGCGGCGCGACTTTGCTCGAGCAAAAAATCAAAGTGGCGGGCGGCTTTCTCCTCGTCTACAGCCGGCGCCTTGCCCTTGGCGACAAAATGCCCCAGTGCAGTTCCCTCCTCTACCGTCAGGCAATAGCATGAGAGGTGCGGCACGGCGTGGTCAAATACAACACGCAGATTTTCAGCCCATTGTTCGTCGGAAGTGACCGGCGCGCCGTAGATGAGATCGATAGTCAGGTTGTCAAACCCGGCAGTACGGGCAGCACTCAGGCAGTCGAGCGCATGGCGGGCCGAATGTGCGCGATTCATCCATTGCAGCTCGGCATCGCTAAACGACTGAATGCCGATACTCAGCCGGTTGACCGGGGTGTAGCGGCGCAAATCGGCCAGGTAGTCGGCTCCAAGGTCGTCGGGATTGGCCTCCAGAGTGATTTCGGCGCCTTCGGCAATGCCATACAAACGGCTGATTTGCTCAAACAGACGGATCAGGTCCGAAACAGGCAGATGTGATGGCGTGCCACCGCCGAAATACACCGTTTGAAGAGCGCCAGGGGGAAGATAGGAGCGCTGCATCTCCAGTTCGGCCGACAGGGCGTCCACCATAGCGTCTTTGAGCCGCAATGACGTGGAAAAATGGAAATTGCAATAATGGCAAGCCTTTTTGCAAAAAGGTATGTGGAGGTAGAGATGCACGTCGGATGAGTAGGAGGCCCGCGCAAAGGCCTCTGATGCTTAAATTCTGGTAATCAGTTGTTTGAACTGTGGCTCCAGCATACGAAAACCGTTTTCGTCGATGGGCAGGTTGCCATACCAGACCCTTTCAAACGACAGGGTGGCAGCCCGGAACGGCTCCGATAAAGGGTGGCGCCGCATCTCGATCAGGTAGTCCCGATTGGTTTTTTCGCGGGACCAGCGTATGGCATTTTTGGCAGACAAGTCCTTGATAATCTGCAAATAATACAACCTGATGGCAAGGGCGTAGTTTCGATCGGACAGGGCCGCGCGCAGGAATTTGTCGAGGTCTGTTTCGTGAATGTAGTCTTCCAGGTTATCCAGCGTGATCTCTACACCATCGCGGGCGAGGGCCCGGTTGCGCGGTTGTTGCAACATTTTATACACCCCGAATGCAATAGCCAGCACAGCCAGAATGATGGCAATCACCTGAAAAATATTACCCCACAGTTCGGTGTTGAAGCTCCAGTTGGGCGCCCGGGGCGTGCCGATATCGGGCAGGTTTGATTCTTTGGGTTTGCGTTCCTTGAAATGATCGTCACTGTAATCCAGCGAGCCCGACGCATCCTGCCATTGTTGTTCGCTAACCGGGCGTGTTTCAACCGTGCTTGTAGGTACAACTTGCGAAGGGCTTTCAGGTTGCGCCTTCAGCATCTGTACAAACAACAGTAAAACAATGATATAGAGCAGTCGCATGTTTTTGTAAAAATCTTGTTTTCAGGCTTTTATTCCCGGGTCAGTCCCCTGATCTGCCGGGCAGTACCAATTCGGTTGATGTCTTCGCGCAATTGCGCTGCATCATTGACCTCCCGGCCTGAAAAATATTGCAGCGCCCCGCCGAGCAGCAAAGCCAGGAGCATGAAATAGGTCACGATCCCGGCCGAGATGGCGGTTGCGATAACGGTGAAATTGCGCATGTTGTTTTCGCCAGAAGGCACCAGCCAGCTGAAAAAGCGCAGCACCATGTCCCATATCTCGGAGTCGAGAAACCAGTAGAGCAATACGCCCAGGCTGCTGACCAGAAAACCGAGCAAAATCGCTTCGCCCCAGCGAATCAGCGAAAAAGTGCGCCCCAGGGCGTTCAGCGGATTCAGGGTTTCAAACGATATTACAGCGCTCCACAACGCAAGGAAGGGATAGACAAACCAGATAAGCAACCAGGTCAGCATATTGGCATCGATGCGGAAAACCCAAAGAAAAAAGGGCATGGGCGCCAGCAAAACCAGCGCACTCAACCACGGATTTACGCCGGAATACTCCGCTGACAGGTCGGCCGGCATTTCCTGACGCACAGCGCGAAATGCAGCCATGGCGATCAGCATGCAGATGACCATTTGGGCAGCAAAAAGCCAGGGCATTTTATCGGTGCCCATCATTTCGTCCACCCCGTCGAGCACGCCAAGCCAGGAGCCTGAAAAACTGAAGGTTTCAGCCGGGATATCGGGCGACAGCAGAAAGGCTGGCAGAAGAAACAAGGCTGTTGCGCCCAATAGACCAAACAAGGTGGTGCGAGGGTGCCGGCTTAAAATGGTAAAGGTGTCGGCCAGAATTTCACCGGCGTTTTTGATGGCCCTGAAATTGATGGCATCGGGGCGGTCGGGGGGCAACTGTTTGCCCGATTCTTCGCCCGAAAAAGCGCCGCTGCGGGCCTTGTGCCAGGGCAGCCATACGAAATACCACAGCACGAAAAAAAGCGAGCAGAGGATAAAAAGCCCGCGTATAAAGCCCGGCGTTTGGGTGTAACGCGTCAAAAAGCCTTCAAAAAAAGCCGCGAGGATAAAAATCGGAATCAATCCGATAAAGATTTTCAGCCCCTTGCGCATCGACAATTGAAAGGCTTGCGCCCGCCGGTAGGTGCCGGGAAACAACAGCCCCGAACCCGCAACCAGCCCGGCAGCGCCGGCAATAATAATAGCGCTGATTTCAAGGGTTCCGTGTATCCAAATGGTGAGAAATGACTCCCAGAACAGCCCTCTTTCAATAAAAAAATATTGGAACGCCCCCACCATGATGCCGTTGTACAGCAACATAAATACGGTTCCGATAGAGGCCAGTACGCCAAATATAGCCACTCGCAAGGCCACGAACAGGTTGTTGGCAGCGATGCCGACTGACATGCCCAAAGGCGCATTTTCCTTGTACACAGCCATGGGGTCGTTGTTCTGAATATTCGTCAGCGTCATTTCCACATAATCGTCGCCAAGTATGATTCGGGCAAAATCAGGGTTCAGGATGCTCGATATGACGCCGATGGCAAACGCCAGTACAAAAATGCTGAACGCCAACAACAGCGCCATACGTGATTCCCACATCACCCGGGGCAGGTCGTCGGTCCAGAAACGGCGAAAACGGCTGGCAGGGAAGCGTTTACCCCGGTAAACATTGTGAAATACGCGCTGCGCCAGGCTGTTCAGATAGATACGCACCGAACGGTTGGGATAAAACGTACGGGCATACGACAGATCGTCGGTGATTTGAATAAACAGGTCGTTGAGCCGCTCGGGGTCGCGCTGGTTGTCGCGCAGAAGCGTTTCAAACTCGGCCCATTTATCCTTGTTCTGTTCTATGAATTTGGTTTCCTTCATTTTCCGGCGCCCAGAGGTGTTCGTGGGGAACAGCAAAAATACACGATTTTATGTCAGAATACTGCCCGAACCTGTGCCCGGCCGACATGCACCAGGCGGCCAAACTCGCCGGTTTTGCGGCCTTCGTAACTCAGGTTGAGCTGCAGCGATTTCGACAATTGCCGATCAAACGTCAGGCTCCACAAATAATTGCGGCCGTTTTGCAAACCTTCCAGCATGGCATAGGCAACGGGTGTATTCGCTTCTCCGGTGTAGCGAACGTCGGCATAAGTGGCTTTCAGGCGCATCGAGGTTGATGGACGGAAACCCGCGCTGTTGGGTTTCCCGGCAGGGTTCCAGCTCAGTTCCATGTTCCAGTTGCTTTGCGTTGCTTCTTCTGCGGAAGGCAGGCTATTGAGCAGTTTTTGCCCTGAAAAAAGTACGGATAAACGAAACGAACGAACAGGCTGCCAGTTCAGCCTGGGCCCTGCCTGCCAGCCGTTCAGCCGATAGTCGCGGCTGGCAAACACCTGATTGTCAGCGTTTTTTTTGTTCAGTTCGGCGTCCAGTTCGGCACTCCATCGGGCGCCCAGACCCAGGCGCCCGTGTACCGACCAATCGGCAATCTGGCGGCTCTCGAAACCCGTGGTGAGCGCCACCCTGCTTCTGCTGTCGCCCTGGCTAAACGAAATCTCCCAGGAGGGGTCGGCCCGGTTGACAAAGAATGTGTTGCGCAGGCTCGAACTGACAGTCACCAGGGCCGTGTCGGCTACCGACAGATCGAACGGATTCCAGGGAGAAACCCCCTCTGCTCCCGCATACACCCGCCGGTTGATCTGGAGGGTGCTCTGGGTCGACAGCAAGCGGGCCGCACGCTGCCAGCCTTTTTTTGACCTGACCCAAAGGATGCGGGGCTCCAGTCGAAGGTTTTGGTTAAAAACCACGTTGTTCGTACGAATATAATCGGTCGTCGCAACGGCCACACGCACATAATTGGCCTGATCCTGAAAGACCGCGATTTCCATCTCATCTACCTGTAAAATGCTGTCGCGGTTGCGATCCACCCAGGTATATTGCCCCTCACCAGGGTTGACCTTCACGTAACTGAACTCCAGTTTCGGGCTTTGTCCCGAGCCGATTTCATAGCCGGTCGTGAGGTTTACCGCGTTTTTCCAGCCAGAAAAGGTGTAATCGACCCTGCCCAAATAAGTATTTTGCCCCTCTTCGCCGGTCAGTTCGGGAGCAATGATGCGCAGGCGGCGCCAGCTGAGGTTCCACAACAACTGGTGGCTGGTCGGGCGCGGCAAAACGGAAACGGGTCGCCAGCGTCCGTTGATGTTCATCTCCTCGGCAGCGGTATTTTGACGAAAAAAATACTGCAAAGGGGCAAAATCGGAGCGGTGCGTAAAACTGCCTCCGATCTGGAATGCGCGTTGTTCATCGGGCATTTGGATATAAATACGGGCCAGGTCGTACCAAAAGCCTGCACGGGTCAACGTATCGGCTGAGGGGTCGCGGCGTTCGTTTTTTTCACGCTCGGCGTACAGACCGATTTTGAGCAAGGGGCTGACTTGCGTACTGTCTTTTTGGGAAAAAAAGGTTTTGGTAAATTCAAATTTGGGGCGGGAAAAGCGGGTTTCTTCCAGCGTTGCATTGCTGCGCAACTCGTTCCACTCGGCGATAAGTTCAAAACCATTCCGGCCTGCGCGTATCTGGCCGAATTGTTTTCGCCCTTTGTAAATATGCTCCCGATCGAAGGCGCCGAATTCATATCGGCCGCTCCCCCACCCTTTTTTTTCAAAAAACAACTCTCCTCGGGCCAGCTGCTCGGCAGCCCTGGCAGTGCCGGAACCGAGGTTCCAGTCACGTACAAATTCAGCGGGCCGGTACGGATTCAGGGGGGTAAAAGTTTGGCCGGCATACTCATATTGCCCTTTCAAACGCGCCTGCCAGCCCTGTTTGTTTGAAGGAAAAATTTGTTGCTGCGCCTGAACAAACAGGGCGCCGCCCGCATCATCCCGGCTGTCGAGCGGCGAAAACCGATTCAGGTCATACTTGCTCAACGCCGCTTCGGCACTCATACGGGTACTGGGCGACAACCGGTAATCTGCGCCGACGCTATACAACAGGCGCGACTCCGGGGCGATCAGTTTGACTACCGGCTCGAAATTTCCTCCTGGCTGGCAGGTCACCGGGTCGGGCGCCACCCAGCGGTACACCCGGCCATTGGCTGCCGTAAAGGCCTGAACGTAGTTGCCCTGCCCCTGTGGCACCTCGGTAAAACGCGCGGCATAGCGGGCGCTGTCCGTGCTGACGGAATATACCAAAATGGTCCGAAGCGTACCGCATACAAGTGTATCCAGCGCTTTGTATTGCACCCTTGCCGGGTCGTAGTCCGACAGGGTATCGATGCCCGAAGCATAGGCGTTGGCCAGGCTGTCGCCGGCCTGCGCCAGTCGGTAGCGTTCGTTGACCGACAAATCCTGGGCGCCGCCGCTGTTCCGACTGTCCTGTTCGTTGTACAGGTTGAGGTAAACGCGACCCGCAGGCATCCGCCATTCGGTGTTGGCTGCAAGCGTTGCGCGCAGGTATGCCTGAACGGCGTACTCGAATTCCACGATAATACGACTGTCTTTGGTAATGAGGCGGCGGGTGGTAAAGGAAACTTCACCCAGGTTGTAGTCGATCACGTAATCGTCATCAAGGCCGCGGCGCAGCAATTGTCCGTCGAGAAAAACCTTTTCCGTACCGGCGAGTACAATGATAAAACGTTCGCCTTCTGCGCCTTGCAGGCGATAGGGGCCTTGGTTGCCCTCTTGCCCCTGAATACTTTGCCGGGCAAATTTCCCTTTGGAAACTGCTGCTGTCCCCCGGTAGATCAACGTGTCACGGGCATTTCCGGACAAGGCCTGCCAACCATTCACCATCCCGCCCTGCAGGCGTTTAAAATAACTGGAAAAATAGCCTTGCGGGCGGGTCAAATCGTAATCGCCGGCCGTCAGCGCCACATTTTTGCGGCGCAACTGGATGTAAATGCGGTCAAACTCCTGCAATTGCCGGGTAGTGCCGTCGGGTTGAAGTGGAATGGAATTGTCTGACAGGGCGGCGCTCAGTTCCAGATCATTGCCCAGCTTTCCGTCGAGTTGCAGGTTAAGATTGGAATTAAAAACCAGGTTCTGGTTATTGCCGAAAGACAGGCCGCGTGTATAGGCCCCTGCCGAGCGCAAAGTGGAGTTCTCCCAGACATTTTTCGGAGGAGCATACGGCGAATAATCATAACGAATATCGTCGTCGGCAGCGCCGGGTCGGCGAATCAGCATCGTATCGAGGCGATGGAAGGGTGCGGCCAGGTCATAAGGCAAAACGCGGTAACTGAGCAGGAGCCGGTTACAGGCAGGACAAGTGGCGTGCAAGGCCGCAGTGTCGATCAGCAGGCGGGTGTTGCGTATGGAAAAAAAGCGGGCGTCGAGCAACAGGCCGCTTTCAAGGTCCTGAATGACGAGCAGAGGCGGCAAAATGCTCAGGGAATCGAGGGGTTGTTCGGGCAGTCTTGCATCGACAACCGCGCTGTGCAGGTTGGTCCATTGTCCGAAAGCCGGCAAGGCGCCAGCTAACCATATTATCAGGCTGTATAACAGCGCCCGGCCCTGTTTCGACAACAAGGGCCGAAAGCAGTTTATGTTATCGGTTCGGCAGCAGAACATCGGACGCATCAACAGGCAACCATGACATGGCGTCACCGATGCCATTACCGTTGCCTTGCCGTGAATTTACTGCTCAAAAAGTGGTTTTACCGAACTTGAATCAATAGGAGGCACTGCCGCCGGGCGGTCAGGGCGGCCCGGGCGGCTCCGGGCCAGGGAGTCGTTCAAGTCGTTGATCGCTTCCTGGATAAGCAGGGAATCCGCCATTTTTTCTGCCCGGGTCAGCAGTCGCAGCTGACATTCCGCCTGTCGTTTAGCGCGAAACTCCCCTACCCTTTCGGCCACTTTGGTTTGCACGATCGTTTCGGTATCCGGGCCGCAGGCCCAGCCAGTCAGGAGCATTAATAGAAGAGCGCCGAGATAGCGGATTAGTCTGAAGATCATGGAAATCCCTGATTTATGCTGTAGCGGGCAGACGAAGATACGGCTTTTAGGTACTTTTCGTTTTATCCACAATCTGATTACGCGTGTACGTTAACGGAGCAAAAAAATTTTTTTAAACAACTATTGCGGAGTCAGAAAACGACCTTATCTTTGTGTCGTTATCGTTGAAAAACGAACCACAACACAGCAAATTTCCGCTCAATTATAGAGCGTTATATTTAAGATTGTTTTCATTTGGTTTTTTGGGGTTATACAGGGTGCCGTCAGTTTCTGATGTGTGCCCTGTTTTTTTTATTGCCCTTTGGGCAGGATGTTTTTCCTGCAACTAACCTCTGTGCCTGAGCGATGTGCGGCCCTTCGAGGCTCCGTTAATTGCGCTATCGCTTTCTGTTTCCAATGTTACGCTCCGGGATGAAAATCTGCCTCAGTATTACTCACCGTCGTTCGCAGAACATCCATACCTGACCCCTCCGTCCTTTTAGGACGAAGCACTCCTCACCTTTTATCTCTGAAAATTCGGGAAATGCAATCTTGCCCCCCGTCCCGTAGAGACGAAACATCGGTAGCCAAAAGGGATTGCACAAGTTAAATCGTCCCGGAGGGATGCAACATCGGTAAAATCTGCATCCTTGGCGTTGAAGCAAAGCTGCAACATAGATCAACGTCGATTTTCCCGCCGCCTCCGCGTTCCCATCCCACCTCCCTCCCATGAAACGATGAGAGCCGCCCCGAACACTCGGAGCGACTCTCGTATGGTATTTTGAAATCGATTGGCCCGGAAAATCAGGCTTCTTCGTCTTTCTTTTCTTCTTCCGTCGTTTCTTCGGCAGCGGGGGCCTCGGGCTCGGTGGCAGGCGCTTCTTCCACAGCAGCAACCGTTTCTTCAACGGTGGCTACGGTTTCTTCAACGGCGGGCGTTTCCTCGATGGCGGCCACGGTTTCTTCAACGACCGGGGCGACTTCTTCCTCCACGACCGGCGCAGCAGCAGCGGCGGCTTTGGCTTCGGTTACTTTAGCGCTGACTTTGGATTCCGTGGGCTTTTTGTTGCCGCGACGGGTTTTCTTCTTGTTGGCGTCTTTACCGGCTTTCGGGTTGTAGGTTTCATTGAAATCCACAAACTCGATCATGGCTACTTCGGCGCCGTCGCCCCGGCGGAAGCCGAGTTTGATGATGCGTACATAACCACCCGGACGGTCGCCGATTTTGGCAGCCACAGTGCTGAACAGTTCCTTGACGGCGTCTTTGTTCTGCAGATAGCTGAATACCACGCGACGGGAGTGTGTGGTATTGTCTTTGGCTTTGGTCACCAGAGGCTCCACGTAGCGGCGAAGGGCTTTGGCCTTTGCCAGGGTGGTGTTGATGCGTTTGTGTTCGATAAGGGCGTTTGCCAGGTTGGCCAGCAGGGCGCGGCGGTGAGACGCGGTGCGTCCGAGGTTGTTTACTTTATCTCCGTGTCGCATGAGATGTACCTAAGTTTAGGTGGCAGCACCGGGGCAAGCCCGTGAAAGACGCTCGACGGTTACTGCGCTTTTGTGAAAAAATAATTATCGATAATTGACGGGATGCCAATGATGAATGGTTCGTACACAACTCACCATTCATCATCGGCGAGCCATCATTATTCTTCGTCCAGTTTGTATTTCGCCAGGTCCATGCCGAAAGTGAGGCCTTTCTCCTGGAGGAGTTCTTCGATTTCCACGAGCGACTTTTTGCCGAAATTGCGGAATTTGAGCAGTTCGTGGGTGTCGTATTTGACCAGTTCAGCCAGCGTATTGATCTTGGCTGCCTTGAGGCAGTTGTAGGCGCGTACGCTGAGGTCGAGATCTTCCAGCGAGGTTTTGAGCAGTTTGCGCATATGGAGAATATGCTCGTCCACCACGTTTTCCTCGCGGCTTTGCGGTGTATCGAAAGTGATATTGTCGTCGGTGATCAGCATCAGGTGCTGAATCAGGATACGGCTGGCTTCGCGAATGGCATCTTCCGGGTGGATGGTGCCGTCGGTTTTCACTTCGATAGTGAGTTTTTCGTAGTCGGTGCGCTGGCCGACACGGGTATTTTCTACTTTGTACGCCACATTTTTGATGGGCGTATAGATGGCGTCGATCGGGATGACGCCAATAGCAGCGTCTTTCGGCACCATGTCATCGGCAGGCTGATAGCCGCGGCCTTTGGTAATGGTGAGTTCCAGTTCGAGGTTGACGGAGGGTTCCATGCGGCAAAGCAGGAGGTCCGGGTTCATCACCTTGAACACGTTGGTGAATTCTTCAATATCTCCGGCGCGAAATTCTTCCCGGCCGCTGATGGTCAGGTAGATTTTTTCCTGCTGGAGTTTTTCGTCCTGGATAAGTTGTTTGATCCGAACCTGTTTGAGGTTGAGCACGATATCCACCACGTCTTCCACTACACCACGGATGGTAGCGAACTCGTGGTCGACACCGCCGATGCGCACAGCGCTGATGGCAAAGCCTTCAAGCGAGGAAAGGAGTACGCGACGGAGAGAGTTGCCAACCGTTTGGCCGAAGCCCGGTTCGAGGGGTTTGAATTCAAAAGTGCCTTCAAAATCCGTTGCTTTCTGGAGCAGGATTTTGTCGGGCTTTTGGAAATTGAGAATACTCATGGTATGGATTGCTCCGAAATTGAGTGAGGTGGGAAAAACAATTGAAAATCCGGGGATTGTCGCGTTTAGTTTTGGGCGGCGGCATTAAACGCAAAAACGCGGAAATGGTTGGCGCCCCAAGGAGTGCCAACCTTTTCCGCTATCATCAAGGCTTACTTCGAGTACAACTCGACGATCAGCTGTTCGTTGATCTTCTCCGGAATCTGATCCCGCTGCGGATAGGTCAGGAAGATGCCCGACATTTTATCGGGGTTCCATTCCAGCCAGCCAAATTTGCGTACGTCGCTGTTTTTGGCGCCAACGTGCGTCGTGACGACTTCGAGGCCCTTGGAACGACCGCGAACCGCAATCACATCGCCGGGTTTCAGCGAGTAGGACGGTATGTTGACTACTTTGCCATTGACGGTAACATGGCGATGGCTTACCAGCTGACGAGCGCCGCGACGGGTCGGGGAAATACCCAAACGGTAAATCGTATTGTCAAGACGAGCTTCCAGCAACTGGAGCAACACTTCGCCCGTAACACCGTGACGACGGGTAGCATCGTGGAAAGTTTTGCGGAACTGACGCTCGAGTACGCCGTACGTGTACTTGGCTTTTTGTTTTTCAGCCAGCTGAACAGCGTAGTTGGAGGCGGCTTTTTTCTTGCGCGCCAGGCCATGCTGTCCGGGCGGATATTTACGACGTTCGAAGTACTTATCGTAGCCGTAGATCGGGTCGCCGAAGGTGCGGGCTTTTTTAGTCGTTGGTCCTGTATAACGAGCCATTATTGAAAATGTGCTAAGTTCTTGATGTGCTAACGGCAATTAGCGAATTTGGATGTTATTGTGTCGGCAAGGCTGACCGGAAGAGTGTGCAAATGACTCTTGACCAAATCAACCGGGACACATTATACGCGGCGGCGCTTGGGCGGGCGGCATCCGTTGTGGGGCATGGGGGTCACGTCGTTGATGATCATGACTTTGATGCCCGACTGGTCGATGGCGCGAATGGCGGCCTCACGACCCGAACCCGGTCCTTTTACGAACACCTCGGCTGCACGGATACCTGCTTCAAATGCCGTTTTGGCGGCATCATTGGCTGCGATTTGTGCGGCATAGGGGGTGTTTTTCTTGGAACCGCGGAATCCGGCTTTACCAGCCGAAGCCCAGGATACCACTTCACCTTGCTTGTTGGTGATCGAGATGATGATGTTGTTGAAGCTGGCGTGGATATAGACGAGCCCTTCCGGCGTCACTTTTACCTTGCGCTTGACAACTTTTTTGCTAGCTCCCTTGGCCATATTTTTATGTGCTAATGTGCTAATGAGTTAATGTGCTAATGTGGAGCGTACCGGTATAGAAATACGGCAACGCATTCAACACATTATTTCGTTGCTTTTTTCTTATTTGCAACCGTTTTACGCTTGCCTTTACGAGTACGGGCATTGGTACGGGTGCGCTGGCCGCGCAAGGGCAGGCCTTTACGGTGGCGCAAGCCGCGGTAGCAGCCAATGTCCATCAGGCGTTTGATGTTCAGTTGTACCTCCGAACGGAGCTGGCCTTCGGTCTTGTAGTCGTCGGCGATAATCCGGGTGATCGTTTTGATGTTATCGTCCGACCACTGATCGACCTTGGTGCTTTCGTCGATGCCGGCTTTTTCCAGAATCGCGCGGGCAGTCGACGAACCAATGCCATAAATGTAAGTCAGACCAATTACGCCGCGCTTGTTGCGGGGCAAGTCAACACCTGCAATACGTGCCATATTATGCGGTTGGTTGTAATATCAATGAATAAACACTGCGGTTAAATGAATTAACCCTGGCGTTGTTTGTATTTCGGGTTTTTCTTGTTGATCACATACAGTTTGCCTTTGCGGCGAACAATTTTGCAATCGGCGGAACGCTTCTTGATGGACGGTTTGACCTTCATGTCGGCTGTTATTTTCTAAGTTCTAAAAACTGCTTAATCGTTGTATTTCAGGCGCTTATTTATACCTGTAAATGATCCTTCCGCGGGTCAGGTCGTAGGGTGACATTTCGATGGAGACCTTGTCGCCGGGAAGAATACGAATATAGTGCATACGCATTTTACCAGAGATGGTCGCCAGAATGGTATGGCCGTTTTCCAGGCGAACCTTGAAATTCGCATTGGAGAGCGCCTCTGCGACGACACCGTCTTGTTTAATCAGATCTTCTTTTGCCATAAAAAGCCCTTCCGAATTTTGGGCTGCAAAGTTCTAATTTTTAGGTGAAACTTTTTGCAAAGCAGGGTTATTTTTTACTGCCTCCAGAATATAATTATGATCAGACAACACGTCGGCCTTGCTTTTCCGCACGGCCACGGAATGTTCGTAATGTGCACTGGGTTTGCGATCGCGGGTATGAATCGTCCAGCCGTCGTTAGCCTGGTATACTTCTTTGACGCCGAGATTGATCATTGGCTCGATAGCGATCACCAGTCCTTCGCGCATGACCATTCCTTTTCCCCGTTTGCCGTAGTTCGGCACTTCAGGTTCTTCATGCAATGATCTTCCGAGGCCGTGTCCGACCAGTTCGCGAACCACTCCGTAACGATGCTGGCGTTCGCAAAAATCCTGTATGGCAAAGGCAATATCGCCTATACGGTGTCCGGCAACAGCCTGCTCGATTCCTTTGTACAGGGAGCCATAGGTAACGCTCAAAAGTTCCATTACTTCCGGGCCTACCCCTGTAAAAGGGAAAGTAAATGCGGCATCGCCGTAAAAACCATTCAACTCGACACCACAATCAACCGAGACAATATCATCTTCCCGAAACTCGCGATTGCTGGGGATACCATGTACGACAATGTCGTTGTATGATACGCAGAGCGTCGCCGGGAAATCATGATACCCTTTGAATGCAGGTCGGGCGCCATGATCACGGATCAGCTCTTCTGCTGCCCGGTCGATTTCTTTGCCCGTTATCCCCGGGCGGAGGATGCTGGCCACATGGGCAAGCGTTTTGGAAACCAAAAGGCAGGACTGACGAATCAATTCTATTTCATCATCCGTTTTGTAGAAGACTTTTTTACCGTCTCCTTCACTTGAAAACAATCCTGCCATCGTTAGTTCAAATTATTGCGGTTGTCCGATTTGAACACCCTGGGCAGAACGACCCTGAATACGACCTGATTTGATCAGACCGTCGTATTTCTGCGTAAGCAGGTAACTTTCAATCACTTGAAGGGTATCAAGCGCAACGCCGACCATAATGAGCAAGGTAGTGCCGCCGAAGAAAAGGGCGAACTGCTGGTTGACGCCGAAGGTTGCTGCAATTGACGGCAGAATGCCGATGAGGCCGAGGAATACTGCACCCGGAAGGGTGATTCGCGTCATAATGTTGTCGATATAGGAAGCTGTTGCCTCACCCGGTTTTACACCCGGAATGAATGCATTGCTGCGCTTCAGGTATTCAGCGTAATTCGTGGGGTTGATCATAAGAGCCGTATATACGTAGGTAAATACGACAACCAGGATGAAAAACACGATATTATAACCGAATGAATAAATGTCGTTGAACATGTGAATACGGCCTGTCGATTGATTCGAACCCGAGAGGTAGGAATATACCGTAGCCGGAATAAACATCAGTGCCTGGGCAAAAATGATCGGCATTACACCGGCTGAGTTCACTTTCAGGGGCAGGTAATCACGAGCGCCGGCCGAGGGCAGAGCGCCGCCCGAGCGGCCCACCATTCGTTTGGCGAACTGCAACGGAATTCGTCGTACGCCTTGAATCACGAGAATAGTAGCCATAATCACCAGGAACAGCAGGGCGAGTTCGACAATGAACAACAGGATTTTGTTGTCACCGAACAGTTTCTGGAATTCGAAAACGAAAGCTTGCGGAAGGCGGGCAATGATACCGGCCTGAATGATCAGAGACGTACCGTTGCCAATACCCTTGTCGGTAATCCGTTCGCCGAGCCACATACAGAAAATCGTGCCGGCAGTCAGAATAATGATATTGGAGAACCAGAAAAGTGCGTCGGGGATATTGGGCGAAACAGCGCCAGGCGTGCTGCGCAACAGTTGGAGATAACTGCCGCCCTGAACAAGCGTAATGGCCACCGTAAGCAAACGGGTAATCTGGTTGAGGCGCTTGCGGCCGCTTTCACCTTCCTTGGTTTGGAGACGCTGGAAATAAGGCACGGCAAAGCCCAATAATTGCACAATGATGGAGGCCGTAATGTAGGGCATCACACCGAGTGCAAAGATGGCTGCATTGTCGAAAGCGCCGCCCGTAAACACGTTGATGAGGCCGAGAAGGTCATTGGCGCCACGGTTCTGGCTTGCCTTGGCCAGGGCCGCCGGCACGACACCGGGAAGCACCACGAAAGTACCAACGCGATAGACCAACAACAATACGAGTGTGTAGACAATACGCTGGCGGAGCTCCTTGATGCTCCAGATATTTTTGATAACCGTAAACAGTTTCATTGCGACGGTGGATAAGATCTTTATACGAGTTGAACGCTGCCGCCTTGTGCTTCAATGGCGGCTTGGGCGGATGCCGATGCGGCATGTACCGATAGGACCACTTTGGAAGACAGTTTGCCATTGCCGAGCAGCTTGATGCGATCGGTGGATTTGGCAATGCCTGCTGCTACCAGAGCAGCCACGTCGAATGTGGTTTGACCGGTTTTTTGAACCAGTTTCTCCAGTTGGCCAAGGTTGAGCGGAATATATTCCGTGCGATTGATATTCTGGAAACCGCGTTTGGGCAGACGGCGCTGCATAGGTGTTTGACCACCTTCGAAGTGACGCTTTTCCTTGGCGCCGCTGCGGGCTTTATCGCCTTTATGACCACGTGTGGAAGTACCGCCACGACCCGAACCCGTGCCGCGACCGATACGTTTGCGGGATTTCACAGAACCTTTAGCCGGACGAAGATTATTGAGCTCCATTGCTATATGTTTTCTTGCGTAAAGAGACGTTTTTTGAATTTCGGCCTTTTCGTACCGAAACCTATAAGGCGCATAAGACCTTATAGGTTTGGGAATCGAGCCATTACTTATCAGGCGTTTTCTACCTGAACGAGGTGCTGAACGACACGAACCATACCCATGATCTGGGGATTGCCCTCATGTTCAACAGTTTGGTTGACCTTGCGGAAGCCCAAAGCCTTGAGGGTGTCTTTCTGACGCTTCGTTTTGTCGATCGGACTTTTGACCAAGGTAATTTTTACTTTGCTCATGTTCGTTGTTCGTTATACGTTGTTGGTTGTTCGTCGCAGAAAATGAAGTATCACCTGTTTACGAGCAACTAGCAACGAAAAATTATCCGTTAAAAAGTTTTTCCAGCGATACGCCGCGCTGACGGGCAACCTCCACGGGGCTGCGCAGGCTGCGAAGCGCTGCGATGGTGGCTTTTACCACGTTGTGCGGGTTGGACGAACCCTGGGATTTGGCCAAAACGTCCTGAATACCGGCCATTTCGAGCACGGCACGCATGGCGCCGCCAGCGATAACGCCCGTACCGTGGGCTGCCGGCTTGATCAAAACGCGGCCTGCGTCAAACTTGCCGTGGGCTTCATGCGGGATCGTGCCTTTGTAAAGCGGGATTTTCACGAGATTCTTCTCGGCATCTTTAACCGCTTTACCGATAGCCTCGGATACCTCACGGGCTTTACCAAGACCATGTCCCACAGTGCCTTTGCCGTCGCCGACAACCACCACAGCGGCGAAGCTGAAAGTACGGCCGCCTTTGGTAACTTTGGCTACGCGGTTGAGGGAGACGAGTTTCTCCTTGAATTCGGAATCAGAGGTGCGGGATTTATTTTCTTCTTGCCGTGCCATTGATAAATGTGCGAATGGGCGAATGAATGAATGTGCGTAAAAATGCTGGGCGAACTTGCTTAGAACTGCAGGCCGCCTTCGCGTGCGCCGTCAGCAAGAGCCTTGACGCGACCGTGGTAAAGGTAACCCCCGCGGTCAAATACTACCGACTGGATGCCGGCGGCTTTTGCTTTGTCGGCGATAAGTTTGCCTACGGCCTTGGCGCTTTCGGTTTTGTTAACGCCCGAGGGAATAGCGCTGTCGAGTGAATTGGCCGAAACAATGGTATGTCCTTTCAGGTCGTCGATCACCTGGCAATAGATCGCTTTGTTGGAACGGAACACACTGAGGCGCGGGCGCTCTGTCGTGCCGGTTACTTTCTTGCGAATACGCAGGTGAATGCGCTGGCGTTTTTGTTGCTTGGTGCGTTGCATAGTCGAATGCTGTTATGATATGCTCCCGATTACCGACCGGGTGCGTCATTGGTTTATTTATTTCTTGCCACCGGCAGTTTTGCCAGCTTTGCGGCGGATCACTTCGCCTTTAAACATGATACCCTTGCCTTTGTACGGCTCTGGCTTGCGGAAGGCGCGGATTTTGGCGCAAACCTGTCCGAGCAGTTCCTTGTCGTGGCATTCCAGTTTGATGAAAGGCGGCTGGCCTTTTTCCATACCGGTCGTCACTTTGACCTCCTGCGGTATAGCGAAGATAACGGGGTGGGAATAACCGAGCATGAAAGTCACCAGATTACCCTGGTTTTCGACACGGTAACCGACACCTACGATTTCCATTTCCTTGACGAAACCCTGGCTCACGCCGGTGATCATATTATTCAGCAGGGCGCGATAGAGGCCGTGCATGGCGCGATGGCGCTTTTGATCGGTCGGACGCTCAACGGTGAGTTGGCCGTCTTCCACCGACACTTTGATATCCGGGTCAACCTTTTGCGAAAGTGTTCCTTTGGGACCTTTTACCGTAACCGTATTATCGGAGGCCAAGGAAACTTCCACTTTTGCAGGAACGGCGATCGGCATTTTACCTATCCGGGACATTTCTATGAAGATTTACGTGATCAGTTATTGTTAAGGCATTAATACACGTAGCAGAGCAATTCTCCGCCGACGTTATGTTCGCGGGCTTGTTTGTCGGTCATCACCCCTTTGGAGGTGGAGACGATCATGATGCCAAGGCCGTTGATGATCCGCGGAATATCCGTAGCGCCGGAAAATTTGCGGAGGCCGGGGCGGCTGACGCGTACGAGCTCGCGGATAATGGGCTGTTTGGTCACCGGATCGTACTTCAAAGCGATTTTGATGAGCCCCTGTTTGTGCGCGCCCTCGGCATCGAAGGTGTACTTGAGGATATAGCCCTGATCGTACAGGATTTCGGTGAGGCGCTTCTTGATTTTGGAAGCGGGGATCTCTACGATACGATGGCCCGCCATTTGAGCATTGCGGATGCGGGTCAGATAATCTGCTATCGGATCGGTGACGTGCATATGTTTAGAGAATGAAGTCGAATGAAAAATTGGTCGAGGTTGGCTGTCGGAGCCCTGCTGACCGTGAAAAATTTACCAGGAGGCCTTGGTTACACCCGGAATTTTGCCGTCAAGTGCCATTTGGCGGAACTTGACACGGCAGATACCGAATTTGCGCATGTAGCCTTTCGGGCGGCCGGTCAGCAGGCAGCGGTTGTGCAGGCGGATCGGGTTAGCGTTGCGCGGCATCTTGTCCAGTGCGTCGTAATCGCCGGCTTCTTTAAGTTTTTTGCGCAAAGAAGCGTACTTGGCAACCATACGTTGGCGCTTGTTTTCGCGGGCGATGATGGATTTCTTTGCCATCTCTTATGATCGTGTTGAGTAGTTGGCGAAATTATTTTTTGAACGGCATGCCCAATTCCTTGAGCAGGGCGAAAGCTTCGGCATCGGTTTGGGCAGAGGTCACGAAAGTGATGTCCATACCCATGATCTTATTCACTTTATCGATATCGATTTCCGGGAAGATGATCTGTTCTGTGATACCCATGGTATAGTTGCCGCGGCCGTCGAAAGCTTTGTCGTTGATACCGCGGAAGTCGCGTACGCGAGGCATGGCGATATTGATGAGGCGATCGAGGAATTCGAACATGCGTTCGCCGCGCAGGGTGACGCGCACACCGATCGGCATGCCTTCACGCAGTTTGAAGTTCGAGACCGAACGCTTGGCTTTGGTCGCAACGGCTTTTTGGCCGGCGATCGTGCTGAGTTCGGTGGCAGCCAGATCGACGAGTTTTTTGTCGCCGGTGGCATCGCCGATACCCTGGTTGATGCAGATCTTTTCCAGACGGGGAACCTGCATGACGGAAGTGTAGTTGAACTGCTGCATGAGAGCAGGCACAACTTCCTTGGTGTACTTCGTTTTAAGACGCGCTACGTATTTCATCACTTAATGATGTTTCCGGATTTTTTTGAATAACGGACACTTTTACCGTCCTGATTGGTACGGCCGACGCGAGTAGCCGTTTTGGTTTTGGCATCGAAGATAGCCAGGTTGGAAATGTGCACCGGTGCGGGCATTTCCTGGATACCGCCTTCTTCGGTCTGAGTAGCCTTCACGTGTTTTTTCACGATATTGACTCCGTCAACCACGGCACGCATGGTATCGTGCATGACCTGCAATACTTCCCCGGTTTTGCCTTTGTCGTCGCCAGCGATCACTATCACCGTATCACCACGGCGGATAGACAATTTGGGAGCGCGGGCTTTTTTATTCGTCGTAGCCATTTTTTAAAATGGATGATTTTGTTGAAATGGTTGGAATTACAGCACCTCGGGCGCCAGAGAAACGATACGCATGTAATCCTTGTCGCGCAATTCGCGGGCCACGGGGCCGAAGATGCGGGTGCCGCGGGGTTCGTCGGCAGCATTCAACAGCACTACGGCGTTGTCGTCGAAGCGGATATAGGAACCGTCGCGACGGCGAATTTCTTTCTTGGTGCGTACGATGACAGCTTTCGAGACAGTACCTTTTTTGATACCGCCGGGCGTGGCGTCTTTCACCGTAACCACGATTTTGTCACCGATGCCTGCGTAGCGCTGGCGGGTGCTTCCCAGTACGCGGATGCAGAGCACTTCTTTGGCGCCGGAGTTGTCGGCCACATTCAAACGGGATTCTTGCTGAATCATGACTTGTTATTTTTATCGGTTGACGATGGTGCAACAGTACAGACAAACGGGTGTGTTTATCGCGCGTTGCGCAGCGTTCACCAAATTATTTTGCTCTTTCAATGACTTCGACCAGGCGCCAGCGTTTGTTTTTGCTGAGCGGGCGGGTTTCCATGATGCGAACCTTGTCGCCCACCTTGCAGGTATTTTCCTCGTCGTGGGCGAAGAATTTCTTGGAACGCTTCACGAATTTCCCGTAGATCGGGTGCATCAGCCGGCGTTCGACTTTGACTGCGATGGTTTTGTCCATTTTATCCGACACGACCACGCCGATTTTTTGCTTGCGAAGATTTCTTGCTTCTTCCATTATGTTTATGCGATTGCGATAATGCGTATGGGCGAATAGATTGATCAGCGCTGACGGCGGCGGCGTGCACGCAGCTTGGTACGCAGTGCGAGCTGGTCGTCAGACATTTCGGCGATTTCACGAGTGCGCAATTCCGTGTTGATCCGGGCGATGTTGCGGCGCAGTTCGCGCAGTTCCATCGGATTGCCAAGACCGCGTACCGCGTTGTCGAATTTCAGTTGCTGGTACTCCTGTTCCATGCTGCCGAGTTGGCTTTGCAGTTCGGCGACGCTTTTGTCGGTGAGCACCAATTTTTCCTTTGCCATATTGCTAAAAAATGTGCGAATGGGCGAATTGATAGAGATGGTTCGGAGCTATTACCCTTCGAAATCGTAACGGGTGACGGCTTTGCAGGTGATCGGGAGTTTTTGGGCGGCAAGGCGCAGCGACTCGTAGGCGAGTTCCTGGCTTACACCTTCCACTTCGAAGATCACACGGCCGGGCTGGACTTCGCAGACGTAGTGGTCTACGGCGCCTTTGCCCTTACCCATACGTACCTCGGCCGGTTTGGAAGTGATGGGTTTGTCCGGGAACACACGGATCCAGACTTTCCCCTCACGTTTCATGTTACGGGTGAGTGCGACACGAGCGGCTTCGATCTGGCGGCTGGTCAGGCGGCTGAATTCCATTGCTTTAAGGCCGAAGGAGCCGAAAGAGATGGAACTGCCTTTGTAGGCCAAACCGTTGTTGCGGCCTTTATGTTGCTTCCGATATTTCTGACGTTTGGGCTGAAGCATCGTATTTATGATTTAATAGCCTGTCAATCAATATTTTAAGTTATTTCAAGCCGGAAAACCCGGCCAAAAGGGCTGCAAAGGTACGACAAATTGTCGTAATCTCCTAGCGATCAACGCCGACGGTTGCCGCCACCACCGCCGCCGCGACGATCTCCGCCGCCACCGCCGCCGCGACGATCTCCGCGATCACCGCGTTCGCCACGATCACGACGTTCGCCGCGTTCGCCGCCGCGATCACCGCGTTCGCCGCGATCACGACGTTCGCCGCGTTCGCCGCCGCGATCACCGCGTTCGCTGGCTTCTGCCGCAGCGAAGGGGGTCAGTTCGCGTTTCTGGAGGACTTCCCCTTTGAAGAGCCACACTTTGATGCCGATTTTGCCGTACACCGTCTGGGCTTCTGCCAGGGCATAGTCGATATCGGCGCGGAACGTGTGCAACGGCGTGCGACCTTCCTTGTGTTCTTCGATACGGCTCATTTCAGCACCGCCGAGGCGGCCGCTAACGCGAATTTTGATGCCTTCGGCGCCGGCGCGCATCGAACCCTGGATTGCGCCTTTGATGGCACGTCGGAAGTTGATACGAGCTTCGATTTGTTTGGCGATTTGTTCGCCGACGATATTGGCATCGAGTTCAGGCTTGCGGATTTCAAAGATGTTGATTTGAACATCCTTGCCGGTCAGCACCTTGAGTTCTTCTTTGATAAGGTCAACTTCCTTACCGCCTTTACCGATGATAATACCGGGGCGGCTGGTGTGGATAGTGACGGTAACGCGCTTCAGCGTACGCTCGATAACGATGCGGCTGATGCCGTTTTGCATCGGCTTGTTGCGTTCGCGAGGATCGGCAGTTGCCGTTTTGGGGCGACGGGCACGGAGGTAGTTGCGGATTTTTTCATCCTCCACGACTTTGAGCCCGTAGTCTTTGTCAGCGTACCAGTTTGAATCCCAACCGCGGATAATGCCCAGGCGGTTACCAATCGGATTTGCTTTTTGACCCATTGTATTTTTGAATGAGTGAGTGTGCGAAAGAAGTGCGGTTCGAGAGGTTATTGCTCGTTGTCGAGACGAACTTTGTTTTCGACTACGAGCGTCACGTGGTTGCGGCGCTTGCGGACGCGATAGGCGCGGCCTTGCGGAGCAGGCAGGAAGCGGTAGATAATGCCACCCGGGTCCACGTGTGCGGTTTTGATGTAGAGTTCGTAGTCGTCAGCTGCGCCAACCTGGTCAGATTTCTGTTCCCAGTTGTTTACAGCGGACAGCACGAGTTTCTCCAGCCACATGGCGGCTTCCTTGTTGGTATATTTGAGAATGCTCAGGGCATCCACCACGTTTTTACCGCGGATATTATCTACTACCAGTCGCATCTTACGGGGCGACATCGGGCAGTTGCGTAATTTTGCTACGGCTTCCATTTTATTGAAAATGTGCTAATTATTTTCTGTTACCGGCGTGGCCGCGGAAGTTGCGCGTGGGGGCGAACTCACCGAGTTTGTGACCTACCATATTTTCGGTGACGAACACCGGGATGAATGTTTTGCCGTTGTGGACAGCGATGGTTTCGCCGACCATATCCGGGATGATCATGGAGGCGCGGCTCCAGGTCTTGATCACCTGTTTTCTGTTGCTTTGTTTGGCCTTAGCAACTTTCTCGGCAAGAGCGTGGTGTACGTAAGGGCCTTTTTTGAGCGAACGCGGCATCTCGTTTCAGTTAAGAGTGATAATTTATTTTACCAATCCGCCTTTTTTGCGGCTGATGATCAGTGCATTGGATTTTTTCGTGCGGCTGCGGGTCTTCATGCCTTTTGCTTTCAGGCCCTTGCGGCTACGCGGGTGACCACCAGAGGCGCGACCTTCGCCACCACCCATGGGGTGATCGACGGGGTTCATGGCGACGGGGCGGTTGCGCGGGCGCCAGCCTTTCCAGCGGTTGCGGCCTGCCTTGCCGTTGATCTCGAGGTTGTGGTCGGAATTGCCTACGGTGCCGATGGTGGCTTTGCAGGTCAGGAAGATACGGCGGATCTCGCCGGAGGGCATGCGCAGTACTGCGTAGCGCTCTTCGCGGCCCATCATCTGGGCGCCGGTACCGGCTCCGCGTACGAGAACGCCGCCTGCGCCGGGGTTCATTTCGATGTTGTGGACGAAAGCGCCCAGCGGCACTTCTGCCAGGTAGAGGCAGTTGCCTACCTCGGGTGCTGCGCCGCGGCCCGAAACGATCTCCTGGCCTACGGTCAGGCCTTTGGGAGCGATGATATAACGTTTTTCACCGTCGTTATACTCCACGAGTGCGATGTATGCACTGCGGTAGGGGTCGTACTGAATGCTTTGCACCTTGGCCGTCATTCCTTCTTTGTCGCGTTTGAAGTCGATGACGCGGTAGCGGCGTTTGTGACCGCCGCCGCGGTAGCGCATGGTGCGGTGACCGTCGGTATTGCGGCCGCCCGTGCTGCCGATGGTGACCAGCAGCGATTTTTCAGGCTTGGCGCCTTTGGTCAGTTCCTTGCGATCCACGGCCACCCGGTAACGGGAGCCGGGCGTGATCGGATTGAATTTCTTAACTGCCATTATTGCTCAGTTGAGATCGTTTGCGATAGTTATTCTTCCGTTGCACCGAAAATATCGATGCGTTCGCCGGGTGTGAGGGTTACGAAAGCTTTCTTGTAGGAAGCTTTGCGGCCACGAACGATGGTCGTTTTCGTGCTGCGGGCCTTGGGTTTGGCCGGCATTACGGCGGTGTTGACGCTATCTACACTGACGTTGTAGAACTTCTCCACGGCGTTTTTGACCTCGATTTTGTTGGCATCTTTGTTCACCACGAAGACGTACGTGTTGCGCTTGTCGGCGAGTTTCGTCGATTTTTCCGTGATGACCGGCTTGATCAGAATTTGCTTAGCCATGATGGTATTCTTTTATCGTTTGAAGTGTTGACTGCGGCCGGAGCCGGCGAGGTCGCCATTTTCAAACTGTTTACGCGCAGGTTTCTTTAATGGCCTCGATGGCGCTTTCAGCGAGCACGATGACGCCGGCGTTCATGATCTGGTAAGTGTTCAGATCGCGGGCCGGAGCGATTTCTGCTTTGGCAATGTTGCGACAGGAGAGGTAGAGGTTTTTGTCGTAACCACCGAGGACGGTCAGCGGCTTTTTGTCGGCCACCTGAAGGGCGTTGAGCATAGCCTGGAAGTCCTTGGTTTTCGGCGCTTCGAAGCGGAAATCTTCCACCACGATGATCTGGCCGGCTTTGGCTTTTGCGCTGAGGGCGCTGCGACGGGCCAGGCGGCGCACTTTGGCGTTGACCTGGATATCGTAGTTGCGGGGGCGCGGGCCGAAGACACGGCCACCGCCGCGGTACAGCGGGTTGTTGATATCGCCTTTACGCGAGCCGCCGGTGCCTTTTTGCTTGTGCAATTTGCGGGTGGAGCCGCTCATTTCGCTGCGCTCTTTGGACTTGTGGGTGCCCTGGCGTTGTGCGGCGAGGTAGCGCTTCACATCGAGCCAAACGCTGTGCTCATGCGGTTCGATGCCGAACACGTTGTCGGGCAGTTCGATGGTACGGCCCGTGGCTTCGCCTTTAATATTTACGATATTGACTTTCATTTCCGAAGAAATTTATGGTCTGCCGTACCCGAAGGCGCGGCATGTTTTTTACTTTTCGATAATAACATATGCGCCTTTGTGGCCCGGAACCGCTCCTTTCACAAGGATGAGGTTTTGATCGGGGAACACTTTGAGCACTTGCAGGCGGCGAACCTTGACGCGTTCGTTGCCCATCTGGCCGGCCATGCGCATGCCTTTCATAACCTTGGCGGCAAAGGACGAGTTGCCAAGCGAACCAGGGGCGCGGAGGCGGTTGTGCTGACCGTGGGTTTGTTGCATAACACCGCCAAAACCGTGGCGGCGAACAACACCCTGGAAGCCTTTACCTTTCGAGGTGCCGACTACGCTGACCTTGTCGCCTTCCTGAAAAATTTCGGAAACCGTTACCAGTTCGCCGAGTTCTTTGCTGAGGCTCATGTCGCGGAATTCGCGGACCTGATGTTTGGGGGCCGTGCCGGCTGCTTCGTAGTGACCGAGCAGCGGGGCGGGGGTGTTTTTGACTTTGCGATCGCCATAGGCGAGCTGGAGGGCTGTGTAGCCGTCGTTGTCTTCGGTGCGCACTTGCGTCACCACGCAGGGACCGGCTTCGATGATCGTGCAGGCAACGTTTTTGCCCGTACTGTCATAGACGCTCGTCATCCCGATTTTTTTGCCAATCAGACCGTTCACGTGTGGCGTATTTTTTATGGTTGAACGATTGGTGTTTTTTTCGAACAAATGCAAGGCGGCTTACAGGCGCTGGAAAAGCAAAAAAGCGACTTTCCACGTCCTGGAAACGCTTTCGGCGACATCAGTTAGTTCGTAAAACGACCACTTTGACCCCTGCCGGAAACAACCGTCTTGAATCTGAAAATTACTGTTTAGGTGAGCTTGACCTGAATGTCCACACCGCTCGGGAGTTCCAACTTGGAGAGCGCGTCCACCGTTTTTTGGGTGGGCGTGTAGATTTCAATCAAGCGCTTGTGGGTGCGCAACTGGAACTGCTCCCGGGATTTTTTATTCACGTGCGGCGAGCGCAGCACGGTGAAGATTTCCTTCTCGGTAGGCAGCGGAATCGGGCCAGTTACGACAGCGCCACTCGCACGTACGGTCTTGACGATCTTCTCGGTAGATTTGTCCACCAAGTTGTAGTCGTACGACCGAAGTTTGATGCGAATTTTCTGATTCATTACCTGTTAAAATTTCTTCTTGAACACTTTGCTTGCCGGGAAACCAAATTTGATTCTGCAAACCTTTCCCGAAAAGCGCCCGCAAAGGTAAGCACTTGCTTTTCTTTTTTCCAAAGGGGTTTTAAAATTTTTGGGAAAAAGTTTGACTCAGGAATTATGTGAACGGATGGAGAAGGTTCCGGAAAACTGTCGCCGATTTTGAATTTTCCAGAAAGAAACCCTATTAATTGCCTCAAAATCAATATATTAAAACAAATTTTTGTTGATATTTTTTGATATTAATTTCGTACTTGAACTCAATTCCGCCGTGGATCGCCCGTATTTTCAGGTATAATTTTACAAGCCGTGCAATAAACTGTAACATCATGTTCCGCTTCCTCTTTCCCCTGCTCTGCCTCTCCGGCCCTCTTCTCGCACAAACCGACTCTTTTCACCTCTCGGTTTGCAGCTATTTCTGGAAAAACAACACGCAGGTGCCCGGGATGACCTTCGATTTCAGCGGCAGCAACCCCGTGCTCGTCGCGTCTGATCCCGAAGGCTATTGCAGCGAACTGCTTTTTTCGCCCGCCAGCAGCATCGACGGTTTTTGCGGCGCGGCGACAAAATCTGCTGAAGATTATACCAACGGCGTCACCGTAGCCGATCTGCTGCTGCTGCGCGACGAGATTTGGGGTGTCCAACTGTTGCAAAACACCGGCGAAAAAGTAGCGGCAGACCTTCACCCTGATGGGTTTATTTCCACCTATGACGCCTTTGTCGCCCGAAACCTGCTGTTGGGCTTTCAGGACACGCTGCCCAACCACGTTTCCTGGCGCCTGATGTAAGAAAACTATCAGCCTTTCAACCCTGCCGACCCATTCGCACAACCGTGCCCCGGTTTTTCCTATCAGCCGGGCGCCGCGGAAGGAAGCGCCGCGTACCTGGCCGTTAAATTGGGCGACATCGACGGCGATGCCGACCCGGAAGGTCATTATGTGGTTCCACAAGACTATTCGGTCGTGGAATTGCTCCTCCCCGACCTGATGCTGCAGGCTGGCGACACGTATGAAGTACCCGTTGCGGTCAAACCCACCTGGACGAGCCGGGGCATGCAGTTTGCCTTGCTGCTCGACACCGCGTTTTTGTCGCTCGACGATCTCTTCGACGGCCAAATCGAACTCCAGAACACGGGAGGCAACCCTAATTTCCGTTTTGCGCCCGACGGTACGCTCCGTATTCTCCAATTGTTTGATCCGACCGAGGTGCTGCAACAGGGCTACCCGCTGTTTACCTGTCAGATTACGGCTTTACAGTCGGGGGCCCTGAAAGATAAAATGCAGCTGCTGACCGATACCCTGCCGGGAATCCTGGTCGATTTCGAAGGCAAAAAGCACCCGATGAAGCCTCATTATTACGTCGTCAGTTCGGCTACCCTGCCAGCAGCCGCCGCGCAGGATGCCCGCATCTTTCCCAATCCTTTTTCAGACCACACAACACTATCTTTCCATTTATCGCGCCCCAGCCATGTTTATCTCGATATTTATACAATGACCGGAGCATGGGTATATTCTTCCCGCCAGGTGCTCCCTGCCGGACCGCAGGTGATGGAAATTCCCGGCCTCAGCCTGCCGGACAACAGTCTGCTTGTGTATCATCTGCAAATCAATGGCACTTCTCAACGGGGCACATTATGCCATTTGAACCGCCCATAAAAAAGCCGCCGGGGCGGATTCATTCCCGGCGGCTTGATTAAGGAGGATTTCAACTTAATGGGCTGTGTTGATCAACAGCTTTTGACTGTACACGCCAAGGTCAGTGTACACCGTCAATATGCAGGGCCCGGAAGGCAAACCCGTCAGGTCGAGGCGCGCGGATGACAGGCCGGGCAGAGTGCGGTCCAGATACATCTTTCCGTCGGGAGCGATAAGTGTCGTGCGGAGGATGCCCCCCGAAGCGCTGCTCAAGCCAGCCCAGTTGCCGGCTGGATTGGGCCATACGCTTATCGAAGACGGGTTCTGCGCCGGATGCTGAACGCCGCTACTGCCTGCGTTGGTGAGCGGCAGTACAAATTCAGCAGTTTTCAGTGCGATGGGGGCCTCGAAAGGACTGATTGCCTGCGGGTTGGCAAAACGGAGGGTGGTGTATTTGACCGTATCGGCCTCGGCCGGCGCCCCAAAATCGGCGCCGTCGGGCGTCTGGAAGAAAATATCATCTTCGATGATGACGAACAGGTGGCCGATGATGCCATTGCCGCTGGCTGGCTGGCCGTCGAAACGGGTGATTGCGATGTCGATCCGGCCTTGTTCCGGAAAATTGCGCTGTAGCCAGATCAGATCGGTTTGCGGGTTGCCGATCCACGAGGCGTCGGGTTGGAAATAAACGTCGTTTTGCAACATAGCCGGGTCGTAAACGATGCTGAATGCCAGGCCGTGCAGGTTTTCAACCGGCAGGGCGGAGCTGCCGAGTACAATCGGAATGGAGATTTGTTGCCCGCTGCCGGCTGTGTCGGGCAGGGCGGTGAGCACGGGCGCCAGGGGTTGCACCTGGTTGCCAAACGGCGCATCGTACGGATTATCGGTATTAGGATTGATCACTTGCCCCCAGTTTTGAACAATGGCCAGGGTGTCGGCAACGCTGACCAGACCGTCGCCATTGGTATCAATATTCTTAAAATCAACCTTGCGCAGACTGGTTTGCTGGTTCCAGGCAGTACCATCTTGCCCCATCCAGTCGAGCAGCTGTGCGGGCCGGGAAGGGCCGTTTGCGCCGTAAGCCAGGCCGAGGTACAAGAGGTCGTGGTGGTTGGCAGCCGCATTGTTGTCGGCATCGCCAGGCCATACACAGTCGTCAGAGGAAATTTGTGGCAGATGCAGTAATACATGTTGTGGAATACCGCCGGGGCCGGGCAATGCTGCGCGATAGGTGCCCGGGGCGAGACTGGCCAGTTCGTCGGCCGTGCCGCTCCACTGCTGGGCGCCGTGCTGGAAGAGGTCGATTTCGAGGCTGGGGCTCCACCAGATGCCGTCGAGGTAAAATCCGCCGTTGCCATCGTTGAGGCAATCGGGCACGATGGCGCAAGTGTTGGACGGCACATTAATATTGCTGTTGAACCGACCGTCGTACCCTGCCAGGGCAATCGGTTGTCCATTCCGGCTTGCTTCCGGCGAAAAATCGTCGGTAAACGCCAGGCCGGTTCCCGGATCAGGATTGGCCAGCGGAATAAAACACACGTTCATCAGCGTATCGCCGTCGGCAAGCGTCAGCCCTTGCCCGAAAGGATTGTGCCAGTCGATCAACAGGGCGCCCTGATCCTGAAAGACATTCAGATCGAAGGGGGTAAAAGGCGTCAGTTCTACGCCGCTCAGGTTGGTAAAATAGTATTTATCAGCCGGCCAGTCGAGCCCGAAACGCAGGCTGGTGATGTTGTCGAAGCCTTCTACCCTGATGGCGACACACTCTTTATTGGTATAGATGGAATAAGGTTGCGCCTGGCCGCTGCGCAGTGTCAGGCAAGATACCGTCAGGGAATCGCCTGCCGCATCAGGACAAACGGCCGAAACAGGAATGAACAGCGTACACCCTGCCGCATCGCTTACCTGAACGTATTGCTGCCCCTGTGGCTGGTTTTGTATGGCAAAAGTGAAGACGCCGCCTGGATCGATGGTATCCACCACCTGAATGGCGCCGCTGCTCCAGACCAACTGGACCGGCGCAGTGATGCCAGGAGCGGACCAGAACACTCCCCCGATATCGACAAGGTTGCTCTGGGGACTGCAGTCGATCGACTCATTGTGTACCCAGTTATTGTTGGCGCCATCGGTTTCCACCCAAATGGTCTCCGATTCGGTGCAGCCTTCGGCATTGGACACGGTAACGCTGTAAATACCGGCGCCCAAGTTGCCGATGAAAGAATTGGTCGTCCCGTTGTTCCACAAATACTGGAAAGGCGGACTGAACCCGGCTGCCGTCACCGTCAACACGCCGTCGTTTGCGCCGCAATGCGGTTTGTCCAGGCTGTGACTAAGGCTGAAACCCGAGATTTCGTGCAGCGCGAAGCTGGCATCGGAGGTACAACCGGAAGCGTCGGTGACCGTCACGGTATAATTGCCCGCCGCCAGGCCTGTTTGCACGGCCCCGCCATTGCCGTTCGACCAGGTGTAGGTGTAGGGCGGCACGCCGTTGACTGCTTCCACTTCTATCATACCGCCTCCTCCGACGCAGTTGGGCTGCTGGATTTCATTGGGATAAATACTCAAAAAGGTGACGTCCGATTCGAGGGTAAAAGCGCCGGAGGCCGTGGCGCCCGTTTGATCGGTGACGGTGACCGAATATTGACCGGCGCCCGCTGCCGCAAAATCATCGGAGCCGGGGATCGAGCCGGATGGCCCATCCCATGAATAAATATAGGGTGGTGTGCCGCCTGTGACCGTGAGATCAATAGCGCCGTAGGGAGCCGAACAGTCGGCCGGAAACTGGCATGCTTCGGCTATAATCAGTGGATCGGCCTGGCCGCTGCCAACCCATACGCCCCCGTCGAAAGCGCCGGTAGGAACAATCCCTTCGAACAGGCCACCTATTTCGAACGGGATGCCGGGATAGTCCGTATTCAGGTAAATCGGGATATAGCCCGCCGCGCCAGTCTGTATTTCAAAATTAACCATAAATAAGGTATCTCCCGGCTGCATCGGAATACCTGTCAAAAACAGGTCGTACCACGCAAAACGCAAACTTCCCTCCTGGCTCACATTGAAATACAGATCATCCAGGTCGAGGGAATTGGAACCAAAATCAAGCTGCGGAACAGCGTATTGCAAAGCAGCCGGGTCCCAGGTCAATGCAAATTGTGCGCTGATCAGGTCGTCGAGGGGGCCGGCTGCCTGCACCGGCACAGAAATAATTTGACCGGGCAGGCCGGACACCTGGCCCACACGTATAGAAAAACAACTGGAATTCTGCGCAATGCTCCATGTGCCGAAGGAAGCAATGAAGAACAGAATAAATAAGGTGTGGAAAATACCTTTCATGGGATGAATGACTATTGATGTGTACGAATCAAGTTTTCAGTGGTACAAAACTACCCTTGACCGCCTCTTGGAAAAAGTACATTTTTGCGGTTTTATAGGTTTTTATTTCAGCTAATGTAATTTAGTTTTTTTTCTCAAAATTCTCAAAATCAATGTTTTAAATAATCCTTCATTTATCCCAAAAACATCGAATTATAGAAAGCACAGTAAAACCGGCAATAAACTGATCCGCTTCTAAAAGTAAGCCGCACGACAAAACCCGCACAAAAAATGCAGCAAACCAAACTCATCGCCACCCTTCGCTCCCTCAGCCCGCGCGAGCGAAGCCGCTGGCAGGCCTGGGTAAACAGCGATTTTTTCAATAAAAACCGCCGCTTGCGCCAGCTGTGTGCGCTCGTTCTCGACCATGCGCCCGGCTTCGAAAGCCCCGAACTCGACAAACCGCGCGTTTTTACCGCACTCTGGGACGCCGAAACACCCTACGACGAGCTGGCGCTCAACAACCTGATCTCCGATTTGCTCGAATTACTTCACGGCTTCCTCGCCTACCAGCAATCCGAATCCCGCCCGCTCGAAAAACAGCTCGACCTCGCCGACGCCTTGCTGCGCCGCGACCTCGACAAATCGGCCATGACCGTGCTCGACAAAACCCGCAAACAACTGGATGAAGCGCCCGAACGCAGCTTTTACTGGCTGAAAACCGACCTGCACTGGTGGGAACTCCGCGAAGCGCTCCACTCACGACAGTCGCGCCAGGCAGCCGACGATTTTCTGCTCCGGCAGGCCGACGACACCGATCTGTTGCTGGTGCTCGAAAAACTGCGCCTTGCCTGCACCATGCTCAGCCGCAACACGCTGGCCGTGGCAAAAGCGGATTTTGCGCCGCGCTGGCTCGACAGCCTGTTGCAATGGTGCGTCGAAGAACCGCTGCTGGCCACCCACCCGGCCGTGGGCGCCTACCTCGCCGTGCTCGATCTGCTTGCAAAGCCGGGAGCCGCTTCTTATGCCCGCCTTACCGCCGTTCTTGAAGCAAACGAAGCGATTTTTCCCACACAGGAACTGGCTACCCTGTACCAGTATGCGCTGAATTATTGCATCCGGCGCATCAACGACGGCGAACCCGAAGCCCACCGCGAGGCATTGAGCCTGTATCAAACCCTGCTCGACAAAAACCTGCTCCTGCGCGACGGGCACCTGAGCCAGTGGACCTACAAAAACATCACCACCGCCGGATTGCGCTGCCGGGAGTTCGGCTGGACGGAACAGTTTCTCCATCGGTATCGCGACTACCTGCCTCCGGCCGACCGCGACAATGCGCATGCATACAACCTCGCGGTGCTTCATTTCGAACAGGAGCACTACGCCGAAGCGCTGCGGGCCTTGCTGGGTGTGGAATTCACCGACTTCACCTACCACCTTGGAGCCAAAATCATTCAATTGAAAATATATTACCTGCTCGGCGAGCAGGATGCGCTTTCCGCCCTGCTCGATGCCACGGCCAAATTGATCAGGCGCAACCGCAGCCTTTCGGCCTATGGCAAAACAGCCAACCTGAATTTTCTCGCCATTCTGCGCCACATCAGCCGCCATAAACCGACGCCGGCCAGGCGCAACAGCGCCGTAAAAAACATGAAAAAGGCCGCCTTGATGCAAAAAATTCAGGCCATGCAGCCGCTGGCCAACAAAGACTGGTTGCTGGCAGCGGCTCTTTGAGCGGCAGGAGTCCGATCAGTCGGCGGCATAGTAGCGCGCGCCCAAGGTCACGCCTTCAGTGCCGATTTTTTCCAGTCGCCAGGTTTTTTCTCCGGCAAATATGGGTTCGTTCTGAACGCCCGTGTGCAAGCGTTCGTACTGCGCATAATCCACGGCGCGGCGGCGGCGCAGCTTGTCGGCCACCCCGAATCGCGCCACTACCCCACTCCACCCGGGTTGTACCACGGCTTCGAATACCTTGGCTTTTGAGCCGCTGCCATAGGCCACAAAACCGAGGCGCTTGCCACCCAGGCGGGCGCCGTCGGCCCAGTCGGCTTCCAGCGAACTCATGAGCGCCAGGAAGATGGAGGCCGTGTACAAATTGCCGGTTTCCTGACTAGCGCGCTGGGCTTTTTCCAGTTTTTCCCTGACAAAACGCCGGTACAGGGCCGATTCACTGACATTTTTCAAAAAAGCAGCCTGCGCCTTGCCAAAGGTTTTGCCGTCGGGGAAGTCAGCCGCCGCCGGCTCGACAAAGCCGTACCTGGCGCAGTCGTGTTCCCAGGCGCCTTTTGCCTTGCGTTCTCCGACAAATTCTTCGACAAACATGCGTTTGGCGTGAAAAGCGTAAGGCAAATGAAAGATCATGCGCGCCCAGCGTTCGGAGAGTGCCGGGTACTGGCCTTCGCGCATCAGACCCGAAGCCGTTGCGCGGCGCCGGAAATCAGCCAGCGCTTCCGACATGCGGTTCTGGTAGCACTGGTTGGAATATTGCCCGTCGAAGACCGGCGTTTCCGTGAATTTTTCACGGCGGGGTTTGTAAAAATCATGCACGTGCTCAGTTGCCACGCCCACCGCGCGGCGAACGGCCAGCAGCCGCGGATTGGCTTTCACCAGCATGGCCACGGCGCCCGCGCCCTGCGTGTATTCACCGCTGGAGCCGAGTTCGTATTTGGCAATATCACTGGCCACTACAATACCTATATTATTGTGAGGATCGGCAGCCACCCAGTCGAGGGTGCTAAAGAGAGCATCCACCGCGCCGATGCAGGCAAAAGTCATGTCGAGCACATCGCAATGGCGAAAGCAGTCGGGGCCGTACTGGCCGGAAAAACGCTGCTGAAGCATACCGAGGGTATAGGTAGCGGTAGGTTTGGCGCCATCGAGCGCGCTTTCGGTGCCCAGGTAAAGCCGGCCGATCTGGCGCGGATCGATCCCGTTGCGCTCCAGCAGTTCGGTTACGGCTTCGGCAGCCATGGTGGCGGCGTCTTCGTTGGCGTCGGGCAAGGCCATACGGTGCAATCCGAGGCCATGGGAGAGTTTTTCGTAGGGAATCTGGCGCGCGTCGGCAAGCGCCTTGATGTCGAGATAAATTCCTGGAACGTAAAGCGAGAGATCGTCGATACCGACGGGAAGGATGCGTTTGGCCATGCCGTTGTAAGGGTTTAAGTAAAAATTAATCGCGGCAGCAAGCCTTGCGCGTAGCTGCCGGAGCGGAATCGGCTGGTCCTGTTTGGTGGCGGGAAAAGGGCGAAAAACTGTGGTGGCACGCAAAAAAACGCAAAAAGCGGAAAATGGTTGTGGCGCCAGGATAGCGGAAGCGCGGCGGTTTGTTGACAGCGCGAATGTTAAGCCTCTTGTTTTATTTGCCAATGCTTCCGCATCTTTATGTTTTCGTTCTTTGATTCACCCTGTCACCAAAATTAATCCAAACTCTTAACCGATGAAAAAAAACAAATCCAAACCGACCGCCGATTCCACAAAAACAGGATCCGACAAAAAAGCAAGTACCCGACCAGCCGCCAAATCGGCTCAACCAACTCCGGACAAAAAGAAAACTACTGCACCTGCCGCCCCCAAAGCCAAAACGACTGTCAAAACCACCCGACCCAAAGGCGTTTCGCTTGCCTCCGACAACAACCGCCTGCTGATCGCACTCGAAAACGTTTCATTTCGCAACAAGGCCGCCCTCAAAACCATCGTTCGCCACGCCCCGCACCAACCGGTCGAGCTGGCGCCCACCTTCCGTACCATCTATCGTCGCAACCCCGAACAGGCCGCACGACTCGCCGAGACGTTTGCCACCACGCTCGACACTACGCAACAACACCGCGAACTGTTCCAGCAAGCCAGCCAAATGTCGGCCGACGAACGCCGCACCCTGATTCAGGGTTACCGAAAAGCCGGTCAGGCACGCGGCGTGGTGCACGCCATCAGCCAGTTGCCGCGCGGCCAGGGGCGTATCCTGATGCGCGACTTTCTGATCAAAAAGGAAGACAAAAAGGTGGATGACAGCGCCTTGCAAGACGTATTGAACTGGCTGCGCGATGCCGGCGCCGAAATCCTGCGCATCAAAAAAGAGGGCAAACAACCGCCCCAGCCTGCACAGGACGATATGGACGAGCCGATCGTGGATTTGATTGAAGACGTTGTGGACGAAATCGCCAGCGCCATCAGCTCAATCGTCGATCAGGTGGAAAACATCGTCGGTTCGATCGGCAACTGGCTCGGGCAGGCCGTCAACTGGACCGTCAACGAAATCGCCAACCTCGCCGAAGCGCTCAAAGCGGCCGGCAAGAGCATTTTCGACATGGTCGAAGGCGCGATCCAGTGGGGCTACTCCTTTGTCAAAAAAATGGTGGAAGGCCTCATCAACATCGGGGAAGCACTTTTCTCCATCCTGGAAGAGGCGTTTAACCTCGCCAAAGACGCGCTCGTGCTGGTGTTGAAAGCCATCGATCAATTGGGGCGACAACTCGGAGAATTGTTGTCCTTCCTTGCCAACAAAGCTATTTCAATTATTAAAAAAGCGGCGGAAGCCCTGCTGGAAATCGGCAAGTCTATCGGCAACATACTCAATCAGGCACTTCAATTCGGGCTTACGCTCGTGCAGGGTTTCGTGCAGGCATTTCTGGAACTGGGCCGAACGATGGCCCAAATCCTGAACACCCTGCTGACCCATCCCTGGGACCTGTTCGATACGGTGATCAACGCATTCCTCAACCTCGGGCGATCCCTGGCCAGTATTTTCAACGAAGTCGTCAACGCCGGCCTCGACCTGATCAAGGAGATTGCCCGCGCCGCCATCCGCGCCGGCCAGGCATTGATTGAATTTACCAAATACATCGCCACTGCCGCTCTCGACATTGCCAAAAAGGTGCTCGATGGTCTGTTGGCCGCCGGCAAATTGCTGGTCGATGTCATCAAAACGATCGCTACGCACGCCATCAGCGCCATTAAAAAAGTAGTGGAAGCCTTTTTTGCCCTTGGCAAATCGCTGCTCAACCTGCTGAAAGAAGTGTACAACGTAGCCATGTGGCTGCTCAAAGGCATCGTCAAAGCCGCCTTCGAATTGGGCAAAAGCATTGTCGAATTCACCAAAAAAATGGTGGAGTTCACCTACAAAACTGCTGCCCGTCTCATCGAGGCCGCCATCGAAGTGGGTCAAAAAGTGGTGGATATTCTGGAAGCCGTCGTCGAATCCACGTACTTCATATTTCGCAAAATCGTCAACGCCGTGCTGCAGGCGCTGGGCCCCGTGGGAGACATTCTCAACTGGCTCATCGAGCGCGGCGAGGCCCTGGCCTCCGAACTCTGGCGTCAGGCCGTACTGGCGATCCGTTTTGTCAAAAAAAGCGTGTCTGAAATCCTCGATTGGGCCGCCGAACAAGCCCAGGATATGTTCGACCGCCTTGTCCAACTCTGTGAAGACGTCGGCGCCGCCATCACCGAAGTGCTCGACTGGGCCATCGCCCGCGGCCAGGACATGCTGGATGTCCTCGGCGAAATGTGGGAGCGCATCGGTAATTCGATCAATTACGCGCTCAACTACCTGGCCACCGACTTTATCCCCGGCATTGCCAAATTCGTGGAAGGCGCCCTGAAAGCCGGTTATGAAATTGCCAAACTGGTGGTCTGGACCGTCGGCAAAGCCTTCGAACTGACCCTCGAAGTGCTGCGCGGCGCCCTGGCTGCCGGCGCAACACTGGCAGAGTTTGTCATCGAAACGGTCAAACACCCCGACCAGGCCTTGCAAAACCTGCTGCGCGCAGCCCGCGAACTCGAGCAAACCTGGAATCAGGTCGTCGATGCATTCGTGCAGGCCGGTGAAGAATTTTACGATGAAATGGTTCGCGCCGTGGTGGCCATCGGCGCCAGCATCAAGGACATGCTCCTGGCCGTACTCGAAGTGGTCGTGGGCGCCATCGACACCATCGTGTTCATCCTGATGAATCTGCTCAACGGATTCCGGCCGCTTACGGCCGCCGAACGCGCCGACGGAGAACTTGTTTTCGGCAATTCGATCGACTTCGATCAGGTGTACATCGCAACCGACAGCCCCACCAACAGCATTATTTTCGGTATTCAGGATTTCTTCACGGGCAAACCCGAATCGCGCGCTTTCGTGACCGGCAACCTGATCAACTTCGATGCCGACGATTTGCCGATCAAACGTTACGAACTGATTCACGAACTGACGCACGTATGGCAAAACCAGAATGTCGGACCGATCTACATGGCGCACGCCATTTTCGCCCAGGCTACCGAAGGGTATAACTACGGCTACGACGAAAACGTGTCTTCCACCAATCTGCTCAATTCCGACTACGACGGCAACGCCCATGTCATTGACGACGGCTTCGCGCAAGGGCTCAACGCCGAGACAGTCCTGAACGATGCCAACGGCGACTTTTTCGAGTTCAATCCCGAGCAGCAAGGCCAGATCATGATGCACTACTTCGTGCGCCGCGTATTACTCAACCAGTCCCAGAACCAATATGCCCCCTGGGAAGTGTATGTCAATTTCGTTCGAAACAACCCGCAAGTTGCCTGACCGTCAATTGCTATTCGTTGTTCCGCAAACGCATCGTGCTGATTTTGCGGAACTTGTACTTGCCTGGCATGCGCACGGCATCGCTGTGGAAGTGTTGGAATACGGAGAGGAACGCCCCGATGTGGTCGAACTCGCCGCCCGACGCGCCCCGCTCGATGCCGTGCTGCTCGCCGGCCCCGCCCGTTTTGCGCCGTCCACCGTATTGCCCGGCCCGATCGTGCACAATGCCGAGGGCAGGGCCATTCCGGCAGCCTGGTTTCCTATAAAAAGCCGCGAAGCCAATCTGCGTTTCGCCGCTACGGCAGCGCGGGTGCATCGGCGCGGCCGGCAGACCTCCAGCGTAGCATTGCTGGGACAATGGCATCCGCGCTACCTGCGCCTCGCCGATCGCATCGAGACCATTTTGCAGAAAGACCTGCCTACTTTTCGCTGGACGGGCGAGCGGATCGGGCGCGACGAAGTTGTGGCGGCGCTGGGCGCCGGCCTGGGGCTTGCGCTTTATGTCGGGCACGGCCGGCCGGCCGGCTGGGTTGGCTACTACGGCCTGAGGTCGCACCATTTCGACACTTTCGACGGCGAGCCCCTCGGCGGTATGTTGTCTTTGTGCTGCCTTACGGCAAGCAGGAGGCGAAACGGCCTGTCGTATGCCGAAGCGTTGCCGCTGCGCGGTGTGACCGCCGCTTCTTTCGGCGCTGTGAAACCAACCCTGCACACCGACAATACCCGTTGGGCCGTCAGGATTTGTGAAGCCCTCACCTCGGGCGCCCAATCGCTCGGCGAGCTGATTGCCAGTGCCGCGCCGCCCAATCCTTCGGCAGTGCTGCCCTACCGGCTCATCGGCGACCCGCTGGCCCCGCTTTGCGCCGAAAAAGCAGGCGCACAAAAAGCAGCACGGGTAAAAGTTTATCCCTGAACGGCAGTTGGTTGCGGGCAGTATTGCTCCCGAAATGGCTTGTAAACCTTAAAACATTCCTCATGACAGAAGAAAAAATTCTCCTTTCGCTGCGACAGGAACTGAAAAGCATAAAACCCAAACTCCCCGACAATTTGCCGGCAAACAGCCATTTTAAAAACGACTGGCAGCTCGATTCGCTCGAACTGGTGGAGTTTGTCGCCCGTATAGAGCAACATTTCGGCATCCTGATCCCCGATGAGGACTTGCCCGGGTTTATTACCCTTGAAGCGACGACGCAGTATGTCCAAAATCGTTTGCCGGCATGAACAAGATGGAGGAAACCATAGTAGTTACCGGCGTCGGCATCATGTCGCCGCTCGGCAACTCGCCCGACGTGCTTTGGCAGCGATTGATGGCAGCTGAAACCGCGGCTCGTAACTGGCCCGATCTGGCCGAAGAAGGTTATCGCGTTGCCGCCGCCTGCCGCCTGGAAGGGTTTGAATCGCCGGTCTTGCGGCGGGGCCGCTCGCTCGCCCTCTCCGCCGCAAGGCAGGCTGTTGCCCAGGCCGGTCTGAACTTGCCCGCCGATACGGGCGTTTTCATCGGAAGCACTCTTGGCGAAAGCAGGGCCTTCGAGGCGGCGGCGGAAGGTGAAAACATCGGCCTGCAGCATTACACGGTGGCCTCCTTTACGGCTTTTATTCGTCAAAAACTGAGGCTTTCCGGGATCTATCAATCCATTGCTACTGCCTGTGCAGCAGGCAATTATGCGGTAGGGGCCGCGATGACAGCCCTTAGAAATGGCACGGCTTCCGTGGCATTGGCCGGCGGCGCCGAGCCATTTTCCCGGCTGGCCCTGGTTGGGTTCAGCCGCTCCCGCGCCATGTCGCCCGATCGGTGCAGGCCCTTCGATCAGGCCCGAAACGGGATGTTGCTGGGCGAAGGGGCGGCCATTTTTGTGCTGGAAACAGCGGCGCATGCCCTCAGGCGCGGCGCAAGGCCATTGGCCGAACTGGTCGCCCTTGGTCTTTCCTGCGATGCCTATCACGCCACAGCACCCGAGCCGGAAGGACGCGGTATGGGCGAGGCCATGCAAAATGCCCTGAACATGGCCGGGCTTCGGGCGTCTGATATCGACTGGGTCAATGCGCACGGAAGCGGCACCCGTTTGTCGGATGCCGCCGAAGCGCGCGCGATCAGGCGGGTGTTTGGCGCACAAATGCCGCTGGTCAGCGGAAGCAAAGGCGCGCTCGGACATGCTCTGGGCGCCGCATCGGCCCTCGAACTGGCGATTTGCATTGAAGGCCTGCGCCGTCAAACGATCCCTCCAACGCCCGGGCACGAATCGCCGGATGCCGAAGACGGAGTGCCCTGCACGGTACAGCCTGTCGTCACAGACGTTCAATATGTCCTCAACAATGCGTTTGCATTTGGAGGCGTCAATTCATCCCTTTTGTTACGCCGATGGGAAAACTGATTGTCATTGAGCAATTTATCAGGGGCAAACTGCCTTGCGCCCTGGAAAGAGACATTATGCCTCAGGTTTGCGAAGCGCTGGAACCGATGTTTCAAACGGCTGCACTGCCCGGGGAAAGAGGCCTGTACGTGGTATCGGGAAATGCAGGATTCCAGTCGGCCGTACAGTTCTGGAGCGATGCCCGGCGCAGCGGGGTGGGCCTCGCCAATCCCGAGTTGTTTCCCTGGACATTGGCCAACGCTCCTTGCGGGTGGCTGGCGCGCCATTTTCAGGTAACCGGCCCGAATTACACCTTCACCGGCAAGGCGGAGGCGCTGTATTCGGCGTTTTCGCAAGCCGCTGATGATCTGAACAAAGCGCGCATCGTGTCGGCCTGGGTCATCGCAGTCGATTTTGCACAGAAACCTTCGGAAAAAACCCTGTTTGCCGCGCTCCGACTCGCCCTGGCGGCCCCGGGAGCGAGTGATCACAAGCCGGTGAGCTGGCTGTCAGGCCCTCGTTCGAGCGGTACAAGTATATTGTTCAAACAAAAAGAAACCTTGGCAGGCCGGTACTTAAATGTTTGATTATGAATGATCAATGTCATAAAATACAAAAAGTTTTAAAATTATGTTTTTAAAAGTTGTTGTTTTTAAAAACAAATAGTTTAACTTTGTAGTATCATTTTTAAAACAATTCACAGGATTCAAAACATCGTACCCGCCATGCAAATCGAAGTTTTGGAAAGTAAATATGGTACCAAAGTTGTCACTGCCAGCAACCTGCACGCTGCGCTGCGATTACCCGTTCGTCAATACGGCGCCCAGGTACGCAAATGGCTGAAAGACGCCTACGAATTCACCGACGGGATTCGTCGCCCTCAGCCGAGGCGCGATTTCGCCAAACGCCCTCGCCCCGGTGAGCCCATCGAGGACTATTTTCTCACACTGGAACTGGCCAAGCTGATTGCATTGCGCACCAACAGCAAGGAAAAACTCAAGTTCGCCCGCATGCTGGAGGTGTTTGCCAATAACGGTCAGATGAACCTGTTTCAACAGGCCGCATAAAGCAGGATACGGCGCGGAATATTTGCGGAGTGCTTGACTGAAATTGTATTTCCAACATTTATTAGTCTATGAAAAACTTGAACCTGTACCTGAACTTCGACGGAGATTGCGAGGAAGCGCTCCGTTTTTATCAGTCCTGCCTGGGCGGAGCAATTGAAATGTTGCAGCGCTTTGGCGAAGCGCCCAACCCGGTTCCGGAAGGCGCCGAAAACCGAATCATGCATGGCGTATTCCGGGCGGAAGGCATTTTTCTGATGGCTTCCGATATTATGCCCGGTCACCCTTTTCATGCCGGTAACAACGTACACCTCAGTGTTCAGTTTGACGACAAGGCCGAGCAACATGCAGCATTTGAAAAACTGTCGGCTGGAGGCCAGGTTACGTTCCCGCTCCAGGAAACCTTCTGGGGCGCCGAATACGGCATGTTGATCGACAAATTCGGAATCAACTGGATGTTCAACCGGGAAATTCGCGCATAGCGGCTTCACCGGCCGTCATTCCACGAATTCATAATACAGTCTGGCTCCCTTGCCGGCTCAACTATTTCCCATCTTTCAGGCAGCGGTGCATCAGTTGTGATGTACCGCTGCTTTTTTCATGCATAATTTTACCCGGGTTTTAAACCTGCAACGGTAAAGCTCGTCTTAATGACAAAATCAAACGACTTGCAGCCCACGGCAACGCAAAAAACTGCTAAAGACGAACAGATTCTGGAGCTGCTTCGCTCCGAACACACGTTCGAGCGAGGGTTTCGCCTGCTCATGAGCAGTTATCGCGAACGCCTGTACTGGCATATCCGAAGGCTGGTGTTGGTGCATGAAGATGCGGATGACGTGTTGCAAAACACATTGGTCAAAATTTACCGGGGTATATTGCAATTCGAAGGGAAGTCAAAACTCTACACCTGGTTGTACAGGATTGCCACCAACGAAGCAATAAGCTACCTGCAAAGCAAGGCCCGCCACAACACAGACACCCTCGACGATGCCTCGGCCGGGTTGCACAATCGGTTGAAAGCCGACGACTGGTTCGACGGCGACGCTTTGCAAATCAGGCTGCAGGAAGCAATAACCCAATTGCCTGACAAACAAAGAATTGTATTTAATCTCCGCTACTACGAGGAAATGCCCTACGAAGAAATGGCCGGCATGCTCGATACTTCCGTCGGAGCGCTCAAAGCCTCCTTTCACCATGCCGCCAAAAAAATAGAGGCTTTTTTTCGTGAACAAACACTCTGACCTATTCGCCGACAACAGGTAAAGACTATGAAAAAAGACAAGGAATTACTCGATCAGGAACTTCGCGACCTCTCCCCTTTCCTGCGCGATATGCGCGGCAAAGACGATGGTTTTCGTATCCCTGAAAACTATTTCGAGTCGCTGGAAGATGATGTTTTTACTCAAATAGATGCACTTGGCGCACGCCGTAAAGTGAATGGAGCAAAAAACCGGACCACTCTCCTGAATTGGCTCGGCGCCCTTTGGCAACCGCGTATCGCCCTGGCACTGGGCAGCCTGACGCTTGTCGCTGTGGCAGCCTGGTGGTGGCTAAAGCCGCAGCCGGCAGCCGCGCCTGAAGTGCTCCCGATCGCCAACATAGAACTGACCCCGGAAGAACTGGAAGCTTATGTGCTGGAAAACGTGACGGATTTCGAACCCGAACAACTCGCCGCACTCGCAGTGCTGGAAGAAGAACCCGCCGACCCGGCCAGTAACAACCCAAGCCAGTCCACGACAACACCTAAAAAAACCAAAGTCGATACCGACGATCTTTCTCCGGAGGAACTGGAAATTCTGATCAACGACCTCACGGATGAAGAAATCGAAAAAATGCTCTGACCACCGCCATTCCACGATAATTTCAATCAATTTGCCATGAAGCACATATTAATGCTCAGCCTTTTAATCATCGGATGCTGCACGACCCTCGATGCTCAACCCAATGCGGAACGCCGCAGTGAACGGGTGCAAGCGCTGCGAATTGCCATTTTTACAGAAGTGCTGCAACTCACGCCCGAAGAAGCGCAAGGTTTCTGGCCAATCTACAACGAATACCTCGACAAACGCGAAGCGCTCGTTCAACAATACCGGCCGGCCAAACAACTCGATGCCATGAGCGACGCCGAGGTGGAAGAACAGATCAAACTCCACTTTGAACAACAACAACGCGAACTCGATCTGGAAAAAGAAGTTTTCCAGAAACTGCGCAAAGTGCTGCCACTCAGGAAAATAGCCAAAATTCCACAGGCAGAACGCGAGTTCCGCGAATCCTTGCTCAAAAAACTGCAGGAAGCCCGCGAACAACGCCGCCAGGGCAGACCGCTTGGCAACCGCCGCTAAACGCAACTTCCAACAAACGGGTAAAAAACAGCGGGGCAGCGATAAAGAATCGCTGCCCCGCTTTATTTTATCGACTGACCGTCGGGCTTATTGTTTGGCAAATGTGCCATTCACCCGGCCTGTCGACGTCTGTACGCTAAGGCGATACAAGCCCGGTTGCAGACCCGAAACATCCATTTGGAACGCACGGGTGTCGCTGACCGTCATCGAACGCACCATACGGCCGTCGGCGCCAAATACCTGTACCTGCGCCACCGTATTGAGATCGGTCTGATTCGGTAATACTGCCGACACCGTCAGCCAGTCGGACACCGGGTTGGGTACCATCGACAGGCTGCTCGTCGTGCTGAATACCGAGCCGGAACGCGGGTCGATCTGCTGGCAGTCGATCACGCCCAGCGTATCGGCGCCGCCACAGTTTTGGTCTTCACTGTCTTGCACAACAAACACATATTCCGTTGTGCCATCGCCCTGCAGCGGGCCAATGATGATCGGCTGCACCCCGTCGTAGAAATAGCTGCCATACGTTTCGCCGTTGCCGCTGATCGTAAAGCCTTGTGCGCTGCCACTGGTAAAATCAAATGTTACAATGGCAAAGAACTGGCCTGAAATACAAGGCGTTGCAAGGGCCTGTACATTGGTAATGCTGCACGGATCGGGCGAAGGGCAATCGGGCGCCTGGAACTCCGTGGAAGCACAGCAGTCGGGATTGTCGGCTGCACACACCTTGACCGTGGGCATGCTGCCCGGCGAGGAGGGGAAGTTCACGATTTGCACCGGCGATGCACTGGCAGGGAAACGACCGAAATACACCGAGCCCTCGTTGCCGTAGATGTCCACGGAGTCAGCGCTGCCGCTGACGTTAAAGGCTACAAAAATGGTAAAGGTGCCATCGGGGAAACATCCAGCCGTATCAACTGCGAGGTCGGTAATTTCACACGGCCCCGCATTGCAGCTGGGTTGTTGGAATTCGACGATAGCGCAGCAGTTGGGCACATTGTCCAGACATACTTTCAAAACGCCGACAGGCTCGCCGTTGTTGGGGAAATTCGGAATCGAAAGCGGCAAATCGTCGAGGCCATAGGTACCCAGGTCCTGACCGTTGCCAAACACATGGAAAAGTGTCGAGACGCCCGGGGTCTGAATACTGAAATTCAGCACCAGATTGTAAGAGCCATCCGGGTTGCAGGCGCCCGGATCGGCTACCAGGTCGGCAATATCGCAAAGACTGGGGCAATCGGGTTGCTGGAATTCCGTCGTTGCACAGCAATTGGGCTGGCCGATGATGCAAACTTTTACGACACCCTCTGGGGTATTGCTGTTGGGGAAATTTGCAATGGTGATCGGCAAATCGGCCACACTGTAAGTGCCCTGGTTTTCGCCGTTCCCAATCACTTCAAACTGTGCGGTAGAATCATTGAGCGTGGTGGCAAAATTGAGCGTCAGGCTGTACGAACCATCCGGATTGCAGGCGCCCGGATCGACAACCAGGTTGGCAATATCACAGGCGCCGCTGCAATTGGGCGCGGCAAATTTCCGCACCTTGCAGCAACCAGTGCCTGTGCTGTCGAGCATACAGATTTTCAACTCGTCGAAGAAACCTCCGTCGCCGGGGAAGAACTTGATAAACACCGGCAAATCGGTCAGGGCATACGGGCCGAATACCTGTCCGCCCGGCGCCGTGATGTTGAAGGAATCGCTGACGGCATTTTGTACCTGGAAGTTGACGCGAAGGCGATAGGTGCCGTCGGGGTTGCACTGGCCGGTGCGTACCCGCACGTCGTAAATGAGGCAATCGTTGCCGTTTACGCAGTTGGGTACTTTAAACGAACGCGTAACGCAGCAATCGTTGCTGAAACAGATCGTGACATTGTCGACCGAACCGCCGCCGTAGGGGAAGTCGGAAATGGTCAGCGGCAGCTCGTCGAGCGTGAATTCACCGAAATCAATATCGCCGCCATTGCCCCAAACGTGGAACTTGTTGGCATCGGGGTTCGCAACTTCGAAGTTGATTTTGATGGAATAAGCCGTCCCGTCGTCGTTGCAATCGCCAACCTGAACGCGCAGGTCATAAATTTCGCAGGCAACGCCCGGCAGGCAATCAGGCACCGCAAAGGTTTTGGTTTTGCAGCAGTTGCTGCCCACGTAACAGATGTTGAACTGCGCGGTATTGCCGCCGCCCCAGAGTACGTTGGTCAGCATGATCGGGGTGGAATCAGCATGGAAAGTGCCCATATTGTTGCCATCCACCACGATAATGACCGAATCACTGTCGGCGCCGAGCGAATTGAAGTCAACTTTCAGGTTGTACGTCGAGTCGGAGGTGCAATCGCCGGGCTGGAGTGTGAGGTCGAAAATTTCACAATTGACGATCGGCAGGCAATCGGGCACACGGAACTTGCGGGTCACGCAGCAGCTGTTGCCCACGCAGATGGTGATCTTGTCGGTCGTACCGCCGTCATAGGGGAAATTCACGATCGTAAGCGGCAAGGTGTCGAGCGGGAAAGTGCCGAGCAACTGGCCGGCGTTGGCCCACACTGTGAAAGAATCCGCGTCGGGATTGCTAACCTGGAAGTTGAGTTTGATGGTGTAGGTCGAGTCGGAAGTGCAGGTGTCGCGCTGAATACGAACCTTGAATATTTCGCAATCGCTGGGCGGTGGCGGCGGGCAATTGGGCGCCTGAAACTCTTTTACCTCACAACAACTTTGCTGGTTGTCGAGGCATACTTTCAGCACACCCACAGGCGTCCCGCCTGGGAAATTGGGAATCAGCACAGGCAAGCTGTCGAGCGAATAAGTGCCGAGGTTCTGGCCATTGGCCGAGTAAGCCGTAAACGTGGAAGCCGCGGAAGTCGTCGTGTAGTTAAAATCAACCTTGATCGGATAGGTACCGTCCGGGTTGCAGTCGTTGGTTGACACCTGTACGTCAAAAATATCGCACCCGGGTGACGGGCAAACGGGTACGTCGAACTTCTTGGTCAGGCAGCAGTTGGCCAGGTCGGTCAGGCAAAGCGTCACGCTGTCGATGTCGCCGCCGGAGTTGGGATAATTCGGGATGGTCAGCGGCAGTTCGGACAGCGGGTAGGTACCCAGGCTGACGCCCGAACTGGTAAATACTTCAAAGAAAAAGTTGCTGGGCAGCGGGGAAATATCGAGCCCGAGCGTCAGTTCGAAAGTACCGTCGGCATTGCAGTCGCCCGTTTGAACAGCAAGTCCGCTGAGCTGGTCGCAGGGCAGTGTAGTGCAATCGAGGGTTACGGGACCAAGGCCGATGGCTGCAAAGCAGCTCTGCTCGGCGAGGTCGGTTACGACAAAACCGTAAAAAATACCGGTTCCGGCCACAAACGGGCCCACGGTCACTGGCAGGTCGGCGTAGGCAAACTGGCCGATGGGGCCACTGTTGCTGGCCACGGAAAAGCCTTGTTGACTGGTGTTCTCGTGCTGAAAATTCAGCGTCACAAAGAATTGCCCGTTGGCGCAATCGACCACCTGGGCTGTCAGATCCGAAATGCTGCAGGGATTCTGCGCGGCGAGGCTGCCTGCAAGCAGGAGCATCGGTAGAAGGTTGAAGTACCAGCGCATGATTGTTAGTGAGTTTGGTGAAAGAATAAAAGAAAATTACAGTGGTAAAATCGGCTTAAAAGTGTCTTTATCTTCAAAAATACAGCGGGTGAAACCGAAGGTCACCCCGGCTGTTGAGTTCAAGTGCAGGGGCCGGAATCTTGATAATATTGGCAGCGTACAGCAACGTATTGAGCAGGCGGCTACGGGTATGTATGCGGGTCAAATCCACATCGAGCGAAAGAAAAAACTGCCGGGTACGCGGATAACGCTCCTGATCGACACGGTAGGTAATGCAGTCGCCCCCCTGGCAATCCTTGTCCTCCTGCCATTCGTATCCGAAGCCGGCAAACAGATTGTCGGCGCCCATTCCGGCGGCAATATTCAGCCAGTCGGGCCACCAGCCGTCTTCGCGCCGACTGAATGACCGCGGATTGACCGAGGCCCAAACCGTCAGGGTATTGTAGTTTTTCAGAAAAAGGTTGAAAGGACCGGTTCCATACAATTCATCGGTCCTTTGATCGAGGGTGGTCGAGGCGGTACTGCCAGCAGGCGATGCCGCGTAAATCCGTTCGTCGGAATACCGAACCGGCCAGGCGCTCATTTTCATCGTGATTCTTTGCTCTCCCCAACCCAGTTCCTGACTCAAAAACATACCCGAGCCCAAGAGGTTGAACGCCACATCGCTCCACGAGAAGCCCCATTGGGCAGAGTAACCGTCAAAAATTTCGAAAGAAGTTTGAATCAATTGCCCTCCGGCAAAGCCGGTCCAGGCAGCGGAGCGAGGGCGAAGGCCCGTCCAGCGCGCGCCGCCATATATCCAGCGACTTTCCTGGTACGACATGAGCCAGTGGCCCATCTTGTCCATTTGCATCCATTCTTTACCGTCTTGAAAGAAGTGAAAATGCGAGGAAGGATAGTCGGCGTACCAGGATTGGTACAAACCCGTCATGGCAAAACCATATCCCGCAGTACCTGTCCCCAGAGCCGTCCAAAAGCGCGGTCGGTGCAGGGAGTCCGCCGGCTGGAGCGAAAGCAGGGGGAGCCGGCTTCGTTGTGCAAACAGGATGAAAGGGCTCATCCCGACACATACGAGTAAGAGGAAGAATTGGTTTCGCATTTCGTCGCAACAAAACGCCGGGAGGTAAATTATTGGTATTGAAACGAGAAAAAAATTTCTAACTAATTTGTTTTCAATTAATTAAAAATTCAGCTCTCTGTACTTGCCGCCTACAATCACAGGGCAACAAGCCTCGGGCCGAAGATCAGCGCAGCCACAACGACTGCTCCCAGGGCCATGATCAAGACCGCCGCGGCGGCCACATCCTTCGCCTTGCCGGCCAGCGGGTGCGGGTCGGGCGACACCAGATCAGTCAGGTATTCGAGCGCCGTGTTGAGGGCTTCGAGCGCAATCACCCCGCTCATGCAAAGTACCAGTGCCACCCATTCCATCGCACTGATATGGAAATAAATACCTGCGCCGGCAACCACAACCACAGCCGCCAGATGAATGCGGGCATTGACCTGGCTTCGAAACAAATCGCCCAGCCCCTGAAAGGCATAACGAAAACTGGCAATACGGCGGCGGATACTCATGATTGCTGCGTTACAGATGGCTGACTGGCGCGAAGATCGTCAAAAACAAGGGACTGCCCACACTGCCAGCCCTTGCTGCCATAATCGCCGGGGGCGCATTCCTGAAAATAGGATTGCGTGTCGGGTTTCTTTGGCTTCAATTGAGATTCATGGTAAAAAAAACTGATGGCCGCGCTGCAACCGAAGCAAACGAACATCAAACGAAAGCGATTGAAAATCAAAAAGATAATTCCCAGTAACAGGTAGGCGACCGCCACCCATTGCGCGTGACCTGCCCACCAGTCGCAGGCTGGCAAGGAAAAGGGAAACATCGCGAGAATAGCCCCCGAGAGCAACACAAGGGTAAGCGCTTGTCGCAGTTTTATCCTGACCGAAACGGGCAGCTTTATCATGCTGCAAAAATAGAATTGACAGTGCATGAAAAACTCTTGAAATCCGGTCTTGCATTTTGCAACAGCACTTTTTACCTTTGCACCCGCTTTTGACGAAAAGCATTTGATACTTCTACTTCGGAGAAGATTCAGGGAGAGATGTCCGAGTGGTTTAAGGAGCGCGCCTGGAAAGTGCGTATACGCCAAAAGCGTATCCAGGGTTCGAATCCCTGTCTCTCCGCTACATAATTTTACATTCGAATCAATCAAGGAGAGGTGGCAGAGCGGTTGAATGCACCTGATTCGAAATCAGACGTACCTTCGCGGGTACCGGGGGTTCGAATCCCTCCCTCTCCGCACTGCAAGACCTGGCCAGCCGGCCGGGTCTTTTTTTTATTCCTGCATTGTCTGTTCGGGGTGGAACATCCGCAAGGCATTCCGGGTAGTCTGGCGGGCGATTTCGGCCAGGGGAAGCACCTTGACTTCCGACAGCATATCGGCCACGAGGCGGATATAGGCGCTTTCGTTGCGTTTTCCCCGGTGCGGCACAGGCGGCAGATAAGGGGCGTCCGTTTCCAGCACGATGTGTTCGAGCGGGATATGCCGCAGAATATCAGGCAATTCCGATTTCGTGTATGTGAGCGTACCGCCGATGCCCAGCATGAAGCCCAGGTCGATCATGCGGCGGGCCTGTTCGAGGGTGCCGCTAAAACAATGAAAAATACCGCGCAGGCGGCCGTCCTGAGCATTCCCGACCATTTCAAGGCACTCCTCATTGCTCTCCCGGGAGTGAATAATGATGGGCAGGCCGAGGTCTTTCGCCCATTCAATTTGTTTGCCGAAGGCAATTTTCTGGATGTCCAGGGTGCTTTTATCCCAGTACAGGTCAATACCCGTCTCCCCTACCCCGGCCCATTTGCGTTGGCCCAGCCATTGTTCAACAGTGGCCAGTTCGCGCTCCCAGGTATCGGGCTGAACGGAGCCGGGATGCAAGCCCATGGTTGCGAGGCAATGATCAGGAAAATCTGCCTCCAGCGCCAACATGGCATCGATCGATTCCGAATCGATGTTGGGCAGATACATGCGTGTGACGCCCGCTGCAATGGCGCGGCGCACCATCTCGGAACGGTCGGAATCAAATTTGTGGGAATAGAGGTGGGCGTGCGTATCGACAAAGGTCATCATGGCCAAAAACAACAAACGCCGTAAGTTTTTGACTTACAGCGTTTTGATAATTAGGTCGGGATGACTGGATTCGAACCAGCGACCTCTTCGTCCCGAACGAAGCGCGCTACCGGGCTGCGCTACATCCCGTACACATAGAGTGCAAAAAAGAAAGTGATGAAGCGATAAAATGTCGTGACTACGGCCATTCGGCAAACCCCGACACACCGTTATTTTATCACTTCATCACTTATGATCGTGGAGCCGGACAAGGGATTTGAACCCTCGACCTGCTGATTACGAATCAGCTGCTCTACCGCTGAGCTAATCCGGCGTAAGTGCTTTTCTTTAAAAGCGGCGGCAAAGATAATTCTTGCCGGGACGAAGAAGCAAGCAAAACGAAAAAAAATCTAAAAATTTCGTGACATCATTTGCTCTGCTTCTTCCATATCTGGTAGTGCTGTGCTTGCTCCGGTCTGTTGCGGGGCATCACGCGCAACGGCTCGCAGGGTCTGAGGCTGTCATAGCATTCGGCAGGCAGCTGCTGGTAAAGCCGGGTGCCTTCCGTTTTCCAGGCAAGCATGTCGTCGCTGACTTCCCGGATGATCTTCCCCGGATTGCCGACAACAAGACTTCGCGGCGGTATCTTTTCGCCGCTTTTAATAAAACACAAGGCTCCAACGATACTTTCATCGCCGATTTCCACCTCGTCCATCAGCACGGCATTCATGCCGACCAGGCAATTGCGCCCTACCGTCGCGCCGTGAATCACAGCGCCGTGCCCGATATGCGCGGCCTCCTTCAACAATACAGTGATGCCCGGAAACATGTGGATCGTGCAGTTCTCCTGCACATTGCAGCCGTCTTCAATCACGATAGCGCCCCAATCGCCGCGGATTGCCGCGCCCGGGCCGACGTAAACATCGCGACCAATCAGCACATTGCCGGTCACTGCCGCCTGCGGATGAATAAAAGCAGTTTCGTGAATAACAGGCCGGAAGCCGTTGAATTCGTAAATCATGGTCCTGAATTTTTAGTCAAATAAATGCCTTTATGCTGCAATCACCGCATGCGTAGGGCAGAATCGGTGTAGTTTTACCGCCCTGATCCACCTGATTAATAACATGCGATCTCATGCGTTTTAGTATTTTTTCCATCGTTTTTCTATTCACCGGTTTTAGCGCCAGCGCCCAAAACCCTCAGTTTCAAAGGCTCAATTTCCCGGTATTTCAAAACAACCAGCCGCTTGATTTCGCTTTTGCCGGCGGGCTCAACACGCCGCAATTTTCAGAAGCAGATTTGAACAATGACGGCATTCAGGATCTGGTAATCTTCGACCGGGCCGGCGATGTCGTACTGACATTTATCAACAACGGCACGCCCGGACAAACCGATTATACCTTTGCGCCGGATTACGCCTGCTTCTTTCCGCCGCTCATCGAATACGTTCTGCTGCGCGATTTCAATCAGGACGGGGCAGCCGATATCTTTTGCTCTTCCCTGCAACCCAGCTCGCAGGAAATGCAGGTTTTTAAAGGGTATTATGAAAATAATGTGCTGAAATTCACGCCTTTCAATTTTTACTACCCCGATTGTTCGAGCTGCAATTCCAGTTATATTTATTACCCTGACAATATTCCCGGCGAATGGAACAATCTCCCGATTGCCAAATCGGACTACCCGGCCGTAGATGATGTCGACGGCGATGGCGACCTCGATATCGTCTGTTTTGAAGCGTCGCTGACCACCAGTATGTTCTTTCTGCGCAACATGTCGATCGAGAACGGATTCGGTCTTGACAGCCTGAAGTTTATTCTGGTTGACAAATGTTACGGCAAATTCACGGAGACCGGCCTCGAAGCCTGCCACGCCTGCCTTAGCCCGGACGGCCAAAGCTGCTGCGACAATTTCGCGCCGACCACCGGCGCAGAAGAACGAGACAACGAAAGGCATCCAGGTTCGACCGCTCTGACCATCGATCAGGACGGCGACGGCGACAAAGACCTCGTGCTGGGCAATATTTCCTTCAACTGTATGCTCGGCTTTACCAACGGCGGTACTCCCGCCCAAGCCTGGATGACGGCACAAGACACCGCATTCCCGAGTTACAGTACGCCGGTGGACCTGCCTGTGTTCCCCGCATCCTTCTACCTCGACCTGAACAACGACGGCAAAAAGGATTTCATCGCCTGCCCGAACAGCAAAACCATCGGCGAAGACCGCAAGAACGTTTGGTATTACACGAATACCGAAGCCGGCCCAGGTACTTTTTTCCAGTTGGCGTCCAAAAGCCTGATCGTGGGTGAAATGGTGGACATCGGCTCGGTAAGCCATCCGGCAATTGTCGATGTGAATGCCGACGGGCTACTCGATCTGGTTGCAGGCAATTATGGCTATTTTAGCCCGGGCGTGGCTGTCAATGCCAGTTTATATCTCTTTTTGAACACAGGTACGGCCACGCAACCGGCCTTTACGCTCGTTGACTCCGACTGGCTTGGCATGTCAGAGTTTACCCCGAACGACTACGATTTCGCGCCGACTTTCGGCGACCTCGACGGCGACAGCGACATGGATATGCTGGTCGGGACTTATGCCGGCGGCCTGTTTTGTTATATCAACCATGCCGGGCCTGGCAACCCGATGCAACTGGTTCGCGACCCCGATCCGATGTGGATCAATATGGATGTCGGTATTTCTTCAGTGCCGGCTATCATCGATCTGGACGGCGACAACCGCCCCGACGTAGTGGTCGGTGAACGAAACGGCAACGTGAATTTTTTCAAAAACAACGGCTCTCCTACCGAACCTTTGTTCAACTCAACGCCCGAAATCAGCAACCTCGGTCAGCTGGACGCCCGCCTCCCCGGGCAATTGATTGGCCACAGTGTTCCGGCCTTTGTACAGACCCCCGATGGGCTGCGGCTCATCATGGGCACACAGGGCGGCCAACTGGAAGCCTATTCGGGCATCGCGGCCAGCAGCACGGCTTTTACCATTGTCTCGGAGACCTGGGGCAATGTTGACGACGGGTATCGCAGCCACCCGGCCCTGGCCGATCTCGACAACGACGGCATTCTCGAAATCATCTCGGGAAATCAGCGCGGTGGCCTGGCCCTCTACCGGACCACCCTGGTCGACTGCTCCGTAGGCACGCAGCAAGCAAACAAGCCTGCTTTCAGCCTGCGGCTGATGCCCAATCCGGCCCGAGAGCAGGTCCGCATTCAGACGGATCTGAATCAGGCCGTGCAATGGAGGGTGTTCAATCTGCTGGGTCAGGAAGTCGAGCAAGGGCAATCGCAGTCGGGCGCGTTCAGCATTTCAACGGCCTCGTGGCCGGCCGGCGTTTACGTGGTGGAAGTTGGCCAAGGGGAGCGCCGTATTGCTGCAAAACTGAGCGTACAGCACTGATTTTCAAGCAGATTTAAAGGCCAAAGCTGAACCCTTCGGCAACGAACTGCTCGTAATTTTCCTTGTCGAACTGGTAGAGTTTGGCAGGGCGGTGCGCCACGTTTTCCTGTACCTGATTGAGGTCGAGCAGCAGGCCCATGGAGAGTATCTTTTTTCGAAAATTGCGTTTGTCGAGTTTGGTGGCAAGGATCGCCTCGTACAATTGCTGCAATTCGGTCAGGGTAAATTTGGGCGGCAAGAGTTCGAATCCTACCGGCGCATTGCGCACCTTGTGTTGCAGCTGAATCAGGCAGGTGTCGAGAATTTCGTTGTGGTCGAAAGCCAGCTCGCCCACTTCCGACATCGAATGCCAGCGCGCCGACTGGGCAAACGAGGCAGGTGTGACGGCATAGTCGCTGATTTTGATCAGCGAATAATAAGCAATGGTAATAACACGGCCGAGCGGGTGGCGGTTGACGGCGCCAAAGGCCTTAACCTGTTCGAGGTACACCCCCCGCAGACCGGTGAGTTGTTCGAGGACACGTTCGGCCGCGGTTTCCAAATTTTCATTCGGGTACACCAGATCGCCCGGCAATGCCCATTTCCCTTTAAACGGAGCGGCCCCTCGCTGAATCAGCAAGACTTTGAGCTCGCCTCCGTCGAAGCCAAAAATAACATTATCAACGGAAAAAGCAGACTTAAAGAAGCTCTCTACTTCGCTCATCAGGCTGTGTGATTTAAAATTCGCCCTCAAAATTACGAAGTTATTGTGTTTTTCACACCAATTGCCCCAAGGGCAATACCTTATGTAGGTGCTTGTTGGCTAAAAAAATGATCGTTTTCACGGAGGCGCTGTAAAAAGCCTAATTTTGCAGGCCTGATTTTACCTGTTTGGCGTTATTTTTGAATTATACCCAACAGGAAGGGGTCAGGAAAGGATGCGTATCCGAAAGTGGTCTGTCTCTTTTGCTTTACCGTCGTTGCTCATTACTTCCACCGGGCTTTATCCCACCGATTACTAATCCACCCAAGTAACTTTTCCATGCAAGTTGACATCGCTGCACATATTGAACGGCTCCTTTTTTTACACGATACGCTGGTCATTCCGGGGTTTGGCGGATTTACCGCAACCCGCTCGCCGGCGTCGGCCGATTACTCCGGCGGTACGGTTACACCGCCGACAAAAACCCTGAGTTTTAATGAAAACCTCACTGTTGACGACGGAATATTGGTCAACGACATCGCCCAGGTGCACCAGTTGAGCCTCGACGAAGCGCGGCGTGTGGTGCAGGATTTCGTCGAACGAACCCAGGCATTGCTCAATCAGCGCGAGATCGTCAACCTGACCGGCGTAGGGCGTTTGTACAAGAACTACGTTCAGAAGATTCAGTTTTTGCCTGATGCCGCCAATTTCAGCGCCGACGCATACGGGCTTCCGCCCCTTCAATTTTCACCCATCGGCCGCTCCCGGGAGGTGTTTGAGCCCGGTAGTGCCCCCTCGGCGCCCGCCGAAACGACAGCACCGCCCCCCGTCAGCACGCCCGCGCCCGCAGTGCCTTCGCTCCCGACCTCGGCGCCGGAGCGGCCGTCGGTCAAGCGCAGATCGCCCGCGCTGGTCGGGCTCCTCGGCGCCTTGCTGATTATTGCTTCGGCAGCCGGCGCCTACTGGTGGCTGGAAAAGAAACGTCATGCCGCCGAGCCGTCCGCCGAGGAACAACCGGTGGTTGACAAAACAAACCCCGACGCCAAAAAACTCGAAAACGTAGCGCCGGCCCGGGCCGAACAGACGACCGAAACGACAACGGCCGCCGAGCAACCTGCGCCAACCACCACGATTGAAAAATCGGCCGAGCAGTCGGCCGAGCAAAAAATGGAAGAAGCGCGCAAGCAAGCCGCCGGCAATACCGGCCGCCGTTGCATCCTGATCGTGGCAACCCTGCAAAGCCAGGAAAATGTGGACAAACTGGTCGCCAAATTGCGCGCCAACAACCTGACGCCCTATCACCTCAAAACTGCCAAAGGGCACCAGGTCGGAATTGAATTCCGGTACACCAAGGCGCAAGACATCACCGATTATTCGGCCGTACTGCAGCAACTCACCGGCGTTAACGACGTTTGGGTAAAACAAAAATGATGCGGTAATCAGCAGCCGGTGAATAAAGTTGAAAGTTTTGGGAGCGCGGCTTTCCTGATTAGCGAACACACCCGAACTTGCAACGCATAACGCACCATTAGCAAGTTTTTACCATGATCCGCATCGACCATATCGGCATAGCCGTACGCAATCTCGCAGACAGCAACGAACTCTTTCGCCGCCTCCTGGGCGAAACGCATTACAAAGTGGAAACCGTGGAAAGCGAACGGGTTTCCACTTCTTTTTTTCACATCGGTGAAAGCAAGATAGAACTGCTGGAAGCCAGCGACCCCGACAGCGCCATCGCCAAATACATCGAAAAACGGGGCGAAGGCATCCACCACATCGCCTTCGAAGTCGACGATATCGAGGCCGAGATCAAACGCCTGGTCGGCGAAGGTTTTATCCCGCTCAATTCGGAGCCCAAACGCGGCGCCGATAACAAACTGGTCGCTTTCCTGCATCCCAAATCAGCCAACGGCGTGCTGGTTGAGTTGTGCCAAAGTATCTGAGTATCAATATGATACCCAACCTGTCCTTGTCCGAACGGAATACTGCATTCCGCGATCTGCTCGAAGGCCTCAACGCCGCCCAGCGCCAGGCCGTGGAGCAGACCGAAGGCCCGGTGCTTGTCGTGGCCGGGCCGGGCACGGGCAAAACACACGTGCTGGCTGCCCGTATCGGCAAAATTCTGCTCGACACCGACGCCCGCGCGCAAAACATTCTCTGCCTGACTTTCACCGATGCCGGCGTGGCAGCCATGCGCCAGCGTTTACTGAGCATGATCGGCCCCGAGGCGCACCGCGTGCCGGTGTACACCTTTCACGCATTTTGCAACCGCGTCATTCAGGAGAACATCGAAGTGTTTGGCCGCGCCAACCTCGCTCCCGTCACCGAACTCGAACGCATCGGCATTGTGCGCGAATTGCTGGAAAAACTGCCGCCCGAACACCCCTTGCTCGAAGGCCGGAAAGACATTTACCAGTTCGAAGCTCAGTTGCGCGACCTTTTCAGCACCATGAAAAAAGAGGGCTGGACGCCGGGTTTCGTTCAGCGGCGAACCGACCTGTATCTCGACAGCCTAACGACGAACCCGGATTTTATTTATCAAAAAAATACCCGCCACGGACGCAAGGGAGAGCTCAAAACCGCACAAATACAGGATGTCAGGGCGAAAATGGAGCGCCTGAAAGCAGCCGCAGACCTTTTTCCCCGTTACGTAAATGCCATGCAACGCCTCGGCCGCTACGAATACGAGGACATGATTCTGTGGGTGTTGCGCGAGTTTGACCGCAATGAAGCCTTGCTGCGGAACTATCAGGAGCGTTTTCAATATTTTCTGGTTGATGAATTTCAGGACACCAACGGCGCGCAATACCGCTTGCTGGGCCGCTTGCTCGATTACTGGCCCAATCCCAATATTTTTATCGTCGGCGACGACGACCAGAGCATTTTCGAGTTTCAGGGCGCTCGCCTGCAAAATCTCGTCGACTTTTACCAGGCACACCGCAACGACCTGAAAACCATAGTTTTAGACCAAAATTACCGTTCCGCTCAAAACCTGCTGGACGCCGCGCGCCGCCTGATCGAACACAACGCATTGCGCGCATCCAATACGCTCGACGAGCCGTTTGCAAAGGTGCTGCAAGCCCAAAGCGGGCTGCTGTCTGCGCCTGTAGTGCGCGTTTACGACAACCGAACCCACGAACTGACCGACCTCCTGCAACGCATCGAAGCACTGCTGGCAGCAGGCGAGCCGGCTTCCGAGATTGCCGTTTTGTACTACCGGCACAAACAATCGGCCCGGTTGCTCAGCTTGCTCGAAAAAAAAGGGATCCCCTTCGTCACCCGAAAACCGGTCAATGTACTCGATGTGCCGATGGTCCGGCAGTTCCTCGAATTGCTGCGTTACCTGCAGGAAGAAAGCACCCGCCCTTTTTCGGGCGAGCACCGGTTGTTCAGGCTGTTGCATGCCGCCTGGTGGCAGGCGCCCGCGCTCGATCTGGCGCGCCTCGCAGCCCAAATAAACCAGGAGGGCAGCCACTGGAGGGCTACCCTGAACGATCACGGGCAACTGGCCCGGCTTGGTCCCGAAGCGGCCGCTACACTGGCTGGCATCGCTGCAAAAATGGAGGGCTGGATCGCAGATACAGCCAATTTTGCCCTCCCGCAACTGATAGAGCGGCTATACACCCAAAGCGGACTGCTGCGGTGGGCCCTGTCGCAACCCGACAAAATCTGGTGGGTACAAGTGCTCGGCACGCTGCTCGACTTCGTGCAGGCCGAGGCCATGCGCGACCCCACACTCCGTCCGGAAAAGTTGCTGGATGTGATCGACAGCATGGACGACAATCTGGTCTCGCTCCCCCTGTCGCAACCTTTGCGCAGTGGCGAGGGCATCCAGTTGCTCACGGCGCATTCAGCCAAAGGGCTTGAATTCAGGCATGTTTTTATGCTCGATTGCACGGCAGACTCGTGGGAACCCGGCGCACGGGTCAATGCCGGGCGTTTTGCACTGCCCGATACCCTGACACTTTCTGGCGAAGAGGACGCCCTTGAAGCGCGCCGGCGGTTGTTTTATGTTGCGGCCACCCGCGCGCGGCAACAACTCCATATCTCTTACGCCACAACTGGAGCCGACGGAAAAGAAATGATGCAGGCGCGTTTTGTCGACGAAACAGGCCTGCCGAAAATTCCGACCGAAGTAGCCCCGGCAGCTATTCTGGAAACACAAACCCTGCTTTTGCTCGAGCCGGAAAAACCGGTCGTCACGCTGCCGGAAAAAGCGCTGCTCGACGAGTTGCTGCGGCATTTCACCCTCAGCATTACTTCGCTCAACCGCTTCCTCCGCTGTCCGCTGGCTTTTTACTACGAAGATTTGCTCGGCGTGCCCTCCGCCATGAGCGAAGCGGCCGCCTTCGGAGAAGCCATGCACGAAACATTGCGGCAGTTTTTTTTAAAAATCAAGCAGGAAAAGTCAGAAAAAGCGCCCGGAGAGGAGGCTTTGATCAAAATGTTCGGCAAGGAGATGGACCGGCGCCGTGCCCTGTTTTCCGGGCCATCCTACGAACAACGCCTTTCGCTCGGCCGCAACTGGCTGCGCCGGTATTTTGCAGAACAAATACCCGCCTGGACGCGCCGTGCCGTGGTGGAGCGCCGTATCGACCGCGTCGAACTGGACGGAATTCCGCTGACCGGCGTACTCGATAAAATTGAATGGCTGCACAACGGGACAATTCGGGTGATCGATTACAAAACAGGCGCGCCCAACTCCGCCAAACTTGCTCCGCCTTCCGAAAAACAACCTGAAGGCGGCGAATACTGGCGCCAACTTGCCTTCTACAAATTGCTGCTCGAGAACGCCCGCCTGTACGCGGAGCCCGTGGGCGCGGGGGCCATCGCCTGGCTGGAACCGGATAAAAAAGGCGCGCTCACCCTCGCGGAATTGCGGTTTTCAGCCGATGATATGCATCTGGTGGAATCTCTGGTCAAAACAAGCTGGGCAAAAATACAGGAGCGCCAATTCGATACTGGTTGCGGGCAAGACGACTGCAGCTGGTGCCGGATGCACCTCGACAACCAGCCGCTGCACGAACTCCCGCCCAAAGAGGAAGAATCGCTGGACGACCGAAGCTGATCGGGCCCCTTCCTTCCGCACAAATACGGGTCGATCAGCGGCCGAAAACCTGCACAGGGCCGTTGTTGTTGGCCACCACGACGAAACGCTTGCCGTCGGGGCCGCGCAACAAAGCGAGATCGCGCACCTCTTTCTCCGCCCAAAAACCGGATTCCAGATTGTTCACCCAGTTGAAATTGCCGTGGCCGTCGTTGGCCAGCAAGGCGCCAGTACCTGCATCGCAAGGGCCGGTTTCCACTTCAAAACCGTGTTTGTTGCCCGCCAGCAGGAGGTCGATGCTGCCGTCGCCGTTGAAATCATCGGCCAGTATGCCCTGTACAACCGAAGCCTGCACCTGGCGCGGCAGGGCATGACGGACAAATTTTCCGCCCTGATTTTCCCACCAGCAGGTTTCGAGGCCGTAGCAAAAAAGGTTGAGGGCATTGTCGAGCGCACTCTGGGGCCAGATGTCGGCCATCTCCGCCTCGGCATACGCGCTGGCGTAGAGAAATTTCTTTTTGAGGATAGGCATGTGTTTGACCATCACGTCTTTCAGCACGAGCGGCTTGATCCTGGTGCCGTCGTAATAGGCCATAATAGGGTCGAGCGTGCCGTTTTTGTCAAAGTCGCTGGCAAAACAGCGCAGGGGGCCATTGGCGGAAGCCCTGTAACGGGTATTCAATCCCGTGTTTCCGCTGACAATGTCGATGTCGCCGTCGCCGTCCAGATCGGCCAGTGCAAGGCGATACCAAAGGCCGTTTGACTTGCCCAGGCCGGAGGTGGCCGTGGCATCGACCAGCTTGCCGTTTTGCAATTTGAAGATAGAAACAGGCATCCATTCCCCGACGGCAATCAGTTCGGCGGTGCCGTCTTTATCGAGGTCGGCCCAGCCCAGGTCGGTCACCATGCCGCATCGGGCAAAATCGCCGCCGATTTCCTGCGTGACGTCGGTGAAGCGGTTGCGGTCGTTGCGGAGCACGACGCTGCGGGGCGCCAGGGGCCATTTGTCAGGGGTGACGCGCCCACCGATAAAAATGTCCTGATCACCGTCTTTGTCGTAGTCATACACCGCTACCCGCATGCCCAGATCGGGGATTTCGGGGAGCACATCGGCCTTTGCCCGCACGAAATTTCCTTTCCCGTCCATATTCAGGTAAAGCCGGCTCTGCCAGGCCAGCTTACGGTTGGCAGGCAATGCTTCCACGCCGCCACTCACGACAAACAAATCCTGATCGCCATCGAGATCCACATCGAAAAATACCGCTCCGTGGTCTTCATAAGCCTGGTCGGTCTGCCAGGTTTGAGTGGATGCGGCGCTGAAACCGCCCCCGGGCGTCTGCACATACAGTGCGGCCGGCGATTCAAAGCCGTTGCCGATGTAAAAATCATCGTAGCCGTCGCCGTTCACATCGCCTTTGGCCACGAGCGGGCCGAGATCGCTCTCGGTCCAGGGGTTGAGCGGAAATTGCTCAAAATCAAGGTATTGGTTTTCCTTGTGGGTAAAATTCACCCCTGACTGAGCGACCTGCAACTCTTTCAGCAGGGTATTGGCCGGTGCGGCGGGCACGAGGCTGGCAATTTTTCCCGAGGCGTCGGCATAACGGAGCACGAGCCGCTGGTTGGCCGGAATGTTGGTGAGGGTTTGGGTTTTGCCGTCCGGCCAGCGTACATCCAGCCGGTCGATGGTGGTGGCGTTGCCGAGGCCGAAGTGGACAAGGTGTTCTACCGACGAGAAGATACCCCTCGTCGGGTTCAACTCCTGGTATTGCATTTGTCCGCCGCAGCGAATCAGTACCGAAGCGCCCACTCCGAAAGGATTTTGCGAAGCGCCCTGCAATTTGACCTGCAGGAAATTCCCCTTGTTTTGCTCGCGGCTGAGGTTTTTATACACGAATGCCGGGTCTTCGAGGTTGTTCACCACCAGATCGAGGTCGCCGTCGGCATCGAGGTCGGCCCAGGCTGCCCCGCACGACCAGGTTGCTTTCATGGTCACCCAATCGCCGCTGCGGTCGGTGAACTGGAGATTGCCGTTGTTTTGAAAAAGAAAATCCCTGACTTTGTACACAGGTATTTTTTCCAAAACACCCATGAGGCTGCCGTATTTGGTTTTGAGTTGTTCGCTGTTCATCTTGCTCAGCTCGCCCGAGATAAAGTCGCCAAAATCGCGGTTGGTCAGTTCGCGACGGAAGCCGTTGGTGACGTGCAGGTCCTTGAAACCGTCGTTGTCAAAGTCGGCAAACAAACCGCTCCACGACCAGTCGGTGCGATAGATACCGGCCATGCAGGCGACGTCGCTGAACGTACCGTTGCCATTATTGCGCTGACAGACATTGCGCACCACGGGCTCGAAGTAGCCGGCCCGCACGAGAGACAGGTATTTGCTGAGCGTGTTGGTGGTTTCGAGGGTTTTTATGCGGTAATCCGTGGCCGGCACCATATCCACGGCATACAAATCGACGAGGCCGTCGTTGTCAAAATCGGTCAGGTCGGTGCCCATGGTGTGTTGGGAAGTATGGCGAAAATACTCGCCCAGGCGGTTGGTAAAGGTGCCGTTACGGTTGTTGATGTAGAGAAAGTCGGGCTGGATAAAATCGTTCCCGGCGTAAACATCAGGGTATCCGTCGCGGTTGAAATCAGACACCGAAACGCTCAGGCCGTAACCGAAATTCCAGATTCCGGCCTCTTTGGACACGTCGGTGAATTTGCCGCCGTCGTTGCGGTAAAGGCGATCGGTGTCCAGGGGTTTTTTAGGTTGAATATTGGGAACCGGGCTCCCGTCGGGGCCTGTTTGCACATCAATCTGGCGGGTGTAGCGCAGATCGACCGGGTGGTTCAACACATAGAGATCAAGGTCGCCGTCGAGGTCGTAGTCAAAAAAATTGGCGCCGGATGTGGCGCTGATATCGTCGATGCCATACTCCTTCGCTTTTTCCGTGAAAGTCAGGTTGCCGTTGTTGACAAACAGGCGGTTGCGGCGGTCGTCATTTTCCATCGACCCGCCCCGTCCGACATAAAAATCAAGGTAGCCGTCGGCGTTGATATCGACAGCCGTCACGCAGGTTTCAAAGCCGCCCTCGCCTGTGCTCAGCCCCGAAGTGGCTGTTATATCTTTGAATTTCAGGTTGCCCTGGTTGAGGTAGAGTTTGTTCTGGCCATTGGTACAGACAAAGAACAGGTCGGGCAAGTTGTCGTTGTTGATATCGGCAACGGCCATGCCTCCCCCGTTGTACATATTGATATTGGTCGAAATGTTGTTCGACTCCGTTTCCGTGATGATATTCTGAAAATCAACGCCGGTCTGTTCGGGCGAAAGCAGTTCAAGTACGGGCTGGGTTGCGGTCAGGGTTTCCTCCGCGCCGAATACGTATTTTGGGCCTGCCGGGGCTGATTTTTGCACATAATAACGGTAGCCGAAAAAGGCGCCGGCTGCCAGTACCACGAGCGCAAGCAGGCGCACAGCATTGCGCCGAACGAATCCGGGCTGTGCCGCTGCGGAAGCCCCGGCTGCCGGCTTCGACGTGTTTTTGTTGTTTTGAGGATTGTTACGACGAGTCGACATAATTATTTGGGACTGAAAGAAGGTGGCTAACTGTGTATTCGCCTGCGAAATACGAAAATCCCCGCCGATTTCTCAGCTCTTTTCACGCAGGCTATCGGGCTGCATCGCTTTTAAAACGGTTCCACTGCTCGAAAAATACCGGCACGCACTGACGGGCCAGATCCGTGTTGGCATTGAACAGGACACAAATGCCAAGGTCTTCCGTGCGGCTCAGTGCTATTTCGCAGCGATAGCCATTGACATAACCGCTGTGGTAAATGATTTGATCTCCCTCGGGGCGGGTGAGCACCCGCCACCCCATCGCATAAGAAGCCGCATCACGAGCGATCCAGTTGGGGAAAATCCGTCGTTCCTTGTCTGTTTTGATCAAAGGCATAAACACCTGATCGAGCGTGGCGGGCGAAACAAGATCGGGCCTGTGACCCAATAACAACAGCAACCACTGGCCCATATCGGCCGCCGAGGCATTGACGCCGCCGGCAGGCGCAGCATTGCTGTAGTACGACGGAGAAATATCCTGTGCACGCCAGCCATAGCCCGTCCAAACATTGGGCAGGGCATGATTGGTGCTGACCGACATGGACAGGTAATCGCAGGAAGCATCGAGCATCCCAGCCGGGCGAAATATTTTTTCCCGCAACAGTTCGGGGTAAGGCATGCCTGTCGCCCGATGCATCACCTCGCCGGCAACTGAAAAGGCAGCATTTGAATAGGCGTAAAATTCTCCCTCCCGGCCAAAAAGACGCGATTTGGGGAAATATTCCGACGCAATGCGGTCGAGCGGGTAATCCTCTTCGATCAGATTGGTAAAAGCATGGTAAGGCAAACCCGTAGTATGCGAGAGTACGTGGCGCAGTTGCACCCGGTCGGCCTGCCGCGCATCGACCAGTCGAAATTCCGGGTAGCGTTTCCGCACCGGCTCATCCCAGGTCAGCACACTGTCTTCGACCAACATGCCGGCCAGTACGCCGGCAAATCCTTTGGACAAGGAGCCGAGCCGAAATACGGTATGCGCATCCACAGAATCGGAGTGATCGCCGGCTTTCAGGCCAAATCCACGCAGCAAAATGATCTGGGAATCTTTCACGATCACCACCGAGGCGCCGGGCGTATTGGTTTGCGACATGGCCGCGTTGAAAAAGGACGCATACCCGTCGGCAAATTTTTGCCAGGGGGAGGGCGCCGTTTTTACTGGCGGCGGTATAACAATGCTGACAGCCGCCTGACCGCGCGCATCACCTGTACACGACAGGGCAAGGCTCAACCCCAATGTGGAGAAAAACAGCAACAGGCGGGATATAAAAGTCATCGTCGGTCAACTAAATCTTGTAGCAATCCGGGGCAAAAGTCGAAAAAAAATCACTGTTGGCTTACCAGCCGAACACCTGCATACGGTTGTTATTATTGGCCACGATCAGGGTTTTCCGGCCGCTGGCGCCATTCAGCAGGGCCATGTCACGCACTTCGCCGGGCGCCCAGAAGCCGCTCAGCTGGTTGTTCATCCAGGAAAAATTGCCCTTGCCATCGCCGAGCAACAACACGCCCGGGTCGGCATCGCAGGGGCCGGTTTCTACTTCAAAGCCGCGCTTGTTGCCAGCCATCAGAATATCGGGGTGACCGTCTTTGTTAATATCATCGACCAGAATACCGGCCATAACCGACACCTGCGCCTGGCGGGGCAACACATGTCGAACCAATTGGCCATCCTTGTTTTCCCACCAGCAACTTTCCAGCATGTAACACTGGAGGTTTAGGGCCGCGCCGAGGTCTTTTTGCGGCCATACATCCGAGATCGTCGCCTTGCCGTAACGGTCGGCATACAGGAATTTCTTTTTCAGGATGGGCATTTGTTTGACCATGACGTCTTTCTGAATCAGCGGATAGGTTTTACCGTCTTCGTAATACGCCATCAGGGGGTCGAGTGTGCCGTTTTTATCAAAATCGGCTGCATAGCAACGCAAGGGGCCTTCGGCCGATGCCTGAAAACGGGTGTTCAAACCAAGGTTGCCGGTGACAAGGTCGTCGTCGCCGTCGCCGTCGAGGTCGGCGACCACCAGCCGTTGCCAGATGCCATTGGTCTTTTGAAGGGCGTAGCGTTCGGTTGCATTGACGAAACGGCCGCCGACGTATTTGAACACCGAGACCGGCATCCATTCGCCCACAGCCACCACCTCGATGATACCGTCGCGGTCGAGGTCGGTTGCAGCAAGGTCGGTTACCATTCCGCATTGCGCAAAATCGCCGCCCATTTCCTGGGTGACGTCGGTCAGCCGGTTGTTGTCGTTGCGAATAACGTAGCTGCGCGGGGTCAGCGGCCATTTGTCGGCCACTACGCGACCGCCGAGCAGCAGGTCTTTATCGCCGTCCGAATCAAAATCGACGGCGATGACGCGCAACCCTACCTCGCGGATATCGGGCAGCATCGAGGGGTTGGCCCGCCCGTAAGTGCCTTTGCCATCGGTGTTGATGTAGAGGCGTGCCTGCCAGGCTTTGTCGCGGTTTTGCGCAGCGGCTTCCACGCCGCCGCTGACTACGAAGAGGTCCTGATCGCCGTCGCGGTCGAAATCAAAAAAAACAGCGCCGTGATCCTCGTATGCTTTTTCTGATTGTAGAAATGCGTCGTTGGAGGCTTTGAAACGCCCGTCGGGCTGTTGTACATACAGGGCGGCTGCTTCCTGAAAAGCGTTCCCCACGTAAAAATCTTCCAGACCGTCGCCGTTGACATCGCCTTTTGCCACCAGCGGGCCCAGGTCACTTTCGGTCCAGGCCATGAGCGGAAACTGTTCAAAATCGTTGTAGGCGTCTTCCTTGTGAACAAAGGAAACGCCGGACGCTGCTGCATTTTTTTCCGTAAAAATGGCTGAGGCGGGCGTGTCCGGCACGATGGTGGCCACCCTCCCGGAAGCATCGGCATAACGCAGGGTAAGGCGCTGGTTGGCCGGCACGTTGGTCAGGGTCTGGGTTTTGCCGTCGGGCCAGCGCACGGTCAGCGACTCGACCTGCGTAGCCTGGCCCAGCCCGAAATGGGCGAGGTGCTCCACCGAGGAGAAAATCCCGCGGGTCGGGTTGATTTCCTGATACTGTATCTGGCCACCCGCACGAATGAGTACGGATGCGCCCACGGCGAACGGATTTTGCGGTGAGCCGGAAAACCCGACCTGCAGATAATTGGAATTGTTTTTTTCGCGCGACAGGTTTTTGTACACAAATGCGGGGTCTTCCAGGTTGTTGACCACCATATCGAGGTCGCCATCGGCATCGAAATCGGCCCAGGCAGCGCCGCATGACCAGGTGGATTTCATCGTCATCCATTCGCCGCTGCGGTCGGCAAATTCGAGATTGCCGACATTTTGATACACGATATCGCGCACCTTGTAGGCTGGTACGGCATTCAGAATGCCCATGACGTCGCCGTATTTCGACTGCAATTGCTGGGGCGACATCGTCTGTATTTCGGCAGCCATAAATTCGGTAAAGTCGCGGTTGGTAATCTCTCGCCGATAGCCATTCGTCACGTGAAGGTCTTTCATGCCGTCGTTGTCGAGATCGGCGAGCAGGCCACTCCACGACCAGTCGGTGCGATACACGCCGGCCAGGCAGGCCACGTCGCTGAAGGAGCCGTTGCCGTTGTTGTGTTGAAGCACGTTGCGCACGACCGGCTCGAAATAACCCGAGCGCACGACCGACAGGTATTTGGCGAGCGCGTTGGTCGTCTGGATGGTTTTCAGGCGGTAATTTTTAAGCGGATACATGTCCACTGCAAACAGGTCAACCAGACCATCATTGTCGAAATCGTTCAGGTCGGTACCCATGGTGTGCTGGGAAGTGTGCCGGAAATAATCAGCCAGGTGGTCGGTAAAGGTGCCGTTTTTGTTGTTGATGTATAAAAAGTCGGGTTGGATAAAGTCGTTGCCTACATAAATATCGGGCCAGCCGTCGCGGTTAAAATCGGAGACCGACACACTGAGTCCGTAGGCAAAATTCCAGATACCGGCTTCTTTGGAAACGTCTTTGAACTTGCCTCCGTCGTTGCGGTAGAAGCGGTCGGTATCGAGCGGTTTTTTAGGTTCTGTGTGCGGCTTCATTTTGCCGTCGGGGGTCTGGTAGGCATCTATTTTACTGGCATAGCTGAGGTCTGTGGGGTAGTTCAGCACATAAAGATCGAGGTCGCCGTCGAGGTCGTAATCGAAAAAATTGGCGCCGGAGGAGGCGCTGATATCGTCGATGCCATATTCCTTGGCGCGTTCGGTAAAGGTCAGATTGCCGTTGTTGATGTAGAGTTTGTTGCGGCGCTCGTCGGTCTCCCCGGGCCCGGCCCGGCAGACGTACAGGTCGAGAAAGCCGTCGGCATTGACATCGGCTGCGACGACGGCTGTTTCGAATCCGCCCTCTCCGGCTGTAAGGCCGGCCGATTCGGTAATATCCTTGAATTTCATGCCGCCCTGGTTGAGATAAAGGCGGTTTTGGCCATTGCTGCACACAAAGTACACATCGGGGAGTTTGTCGTTGTTGACATCGGCCACTGCCACCCCGCCGCCATTGTACATGTTGATGTTGTGCGTGATGTTGTTTTCAGGGGTTTCGAGAATGATATTTTTAAAATCAATCCCGCTTTGTTCCGGGCTCAGCGCTTCGAGCAAGGGGCTGGATGCTGTCAGGGTAGGTTCCGCTCCGTTTACGAAACTTGGTTTGCCGGCATCGGCTTCCTTGCCCGGTTTTTTCCAGAAATAATAACCTGCACCTGCGGCGCCGATTACCAGCAGACCGACAAGTGCCCAACGCATTTTGCTGCGGGGCGAATGATTGTTTGAATCGGAAGCGTTTGTTGCGGAACTAGGGGAGGTAGATGGTGTTTGCTTTTTGGTTTGCTTTCGGCTCGACGACATGGTGCAGTCTTGAAAATAAAGACCAGAAAATGGGTTGAAAAACGGCACAAGATACTTCAAAACCCCGATGTCTTAATGGTCAAGATTCCTGAGCGCGTCGGATTCCCCATAAAAAAAGCAACCCGCCGAGCGCCATTTTGCCGACGGGTTGGCCACTATTATTGTCTCCCTACTTTAATAGTGCTTCTTGAATATCTTGGTTTAAAAGGTAGCGTGGTGACTTTTTCTGATTAGGTTCGTAAAAATGGAATACAAAAATACACAGGGTCAAAAACTTCGCCCGACCGAGTCTGGACTTATCTTAAACCCTGATTTTCTTCTCCTAACCAACCGACGACCCTAGCGCCGGTACAAAACGCAAAAAACTGTGCGTGTTTTGATACTCGACGACGACCCTTGCTATCTCCGCCTGCTCTCCGACTTCGTCCAGCGAACGTCGGGGCTTGTGCTTGAGGGAGCCTACGAACGACCGGAAGAAGTTTACGACATCCTGACCACCAATCCTCCGGATTTGCTGATTTCAGACGTGGAAATGCCGGGTGTCAACGGAATTGATTTTGTCAAATCGCTCCCCAGGCAGCCTCTGGTGGTTTTTATGACTTCTTTTCCGGAGTTTGCGGTAAAAAGTTATGAAGTGGAGGCGGCTGACTTCCTCACCAAACCGGTCTCTTTTGACCGCTTTTTGCTGGCTGTTGGCCGTGTCAGGGAGCGCCTGAAAGCACGCAATTTATTGCACAACGAATATTCATTGCCCGGTGAAGGCAATTATTTTTTTGTGCGCACCGATATGAAATACGTGCGCGTTTTTTACGACGATGTGCTCTATTTTGAAGCCATGAAGGATTATGTGCAAATCATCACCACACAGGGCAGGCACGTTGCCCATCTTTCGCTGAGAGGGCTGGCAGAAACCCTGCCGTCCAGTATTTTTATCCGCATCCACCGTTCCTATCTCGTCAACCAGCGGCATATTCACTCCATTGGCCCCGATGAGGTGGGCGTGGGGGCTGCGACGCTGCCGCTGGGCATGAGTTACCGCGATAACGTCACGGAGCAGTTAGTTTTTAAAAATCTGCTCAAAAAATAAAGCCAAAAGGGCTTATCCGGCCGGCAATGTGAAGGTGAATGTGGTTCCCGTATCGGCTCGGCTGACGAAGCTGATGCTGCCGCCGTTTTTCTCGACAAACTCCTTGCAAAGTTGCAGCCCTATTCCTGCCCCCCGCTCGCCGGCTGTGCCCGGCGTGGAATAGCCGGAAACGAAAAGCGCCGACTGGAGATCCGGCGGAATGGGCTCGCCTTCGTTGTGTACGTCGATCGATATGAGTTTGCCCGCATCGTTCGCACGCGCGGCGATGACGATTATCGCATTGCGCCGAAGCGGGGAAAATTTGATGGCATTGTGCAGCAGGTTGCGCAATACGGCACGAACCATGTGCGCGTCGCCCAAAATGGTCAGCGCGGCAGGAACATCAACCCGAACAGAGACGCCTTTGCGGTCCATCTCCTGATGCAAAACCGCGAGGGTCTCTTCGAGCAACTCGCCGAGCGGTACTTGCATAATCCGCGGATGAATACGCTGGGTTTGTACCGCCGACCAGTGCAGCAGGTTGTCGAGCAGGGTCAGCGTGTCGCTGATTTGCCGGTCGAGTCGTTCAAAATCATGCTTTTCGCTTGCGCCCAGGTCAGACATAAGGCGCAATTCAATAAAAGCCTTGATGGAGTTGAGCGGGTTGCGCAGCTCGTGCGACACAATGGAGAACAGGGCATCCTTGATGTTGTTGCTTTGTTCCAGCTCGGCTTTTTGCGCTTCGCTGACCCGGGCAAAACGTTTGGCGCTGCGGTAGTGCCTGAAAATTGCCAGGGCGAGCAGCAGCATCAGGAAGGCCGCGAGCCCCGCAGCAAAAAAAGCAAACTCGTCTTCTTTTTTCTGGATATTCAGCGCATTGATCTCCGACTGTTTACGCGCAACTTCGTACTGGGTACGCAGCTCGGTGATATGCCTGCGCACGTCTTCGTTTTCCAGCAGATTGTGCTCCTGCCAGGCAAGATGGAAGTAATCGGCAGCTGTTTTATAATTTTTCAAAGCAAGATTTGCTTCCGCAGCCAGGTGATGCCCTTCTTCCAGCAGGCGTGGATTTTGGGCCTGCTCGGCATACTGAATAGCCAGCAAAGCGTGTTGCAACGACATTTCCCACTGATCAGTTTTTGCATACAACCTGCTCAGTTTGCCCTGGCAATTGCCGTAGTAATAGGGGTTGCCCAGTTGCTGAAACAACTCGGCTGCCGCCATCAGGCGCGGGCCGGCCTGATCGATAGCGCCACTTTCCAGGTCGATGTTTCCGTGAGAAAACAGGGCCAGTGCTTGTCCCAGGGTGTCGCTTCGCTGAATGGAAAGGTTGTGCGCGACCTCGATGAAATAGCGGGCTTCATCATACCGCCTCATTTTTTGAAGGGTAGCGCCAAGGTTTTGGGCAATGTCGTTTTGAAGGTCGGCATCCCCTATCTGGGCGGCAATGTGAAAAGCATCCTGAAACATGAGGGCGGCTTCCGAAAAATCGCTCATCATGGAATAAGTGGTACCGATAGCGGCTATGGCAGAAGATTCGGAGCGGCGAAGGCCCGAGCGGCGGGCAAGGTCGAGGGCCTGATACAATTGTTCGAAGGCCTCTATGTAATTTCCGTGAAAGGTAGCAACCGAGCCAAGGGTCTGACGGGCCGCGCAAATGCCGCGCGGGTAATCCAGCTTTTCAGACATATCCAGGGCTTCATTTGCCCAGAACCGCGCACTGTCGGGCGCCTGCGTCACCAGTTGATTGGCATAACGGGCCAATCCGAGTGCTGTTGCCGTATCGGCGGGCGTCAGCCGCTGAACAGGAGATTGCGCGGCGGTCTCCACACACCTCCAACAACAAAGTAAAAGCACCAACGTCGGTGAAATTCTCATAAAATCGGCCAAGGGTTACCGCGGGCAAACACGGTATCAGGCATCCGGTCGAGCCAACCTTTTCAATGATGGCTGGCGCAAAAAGCAGACTCGAGGGTAGCAGGGTTAAAATTTGTAAGGGCGGGAGATGCCTCTTCGACGATTTTTGACCGAAGGGTCACCTATCGTCGTTATATTTCTTGCAAGGTCAGCGATTTTTTTAAATAAATCCGCACTATTGCGAAAATGTTACCGGCCCGGGAGTCCGGCGGCAGGCAGTCGAAACATGAGCAGACTATTGGCTATCTCAGACATACACGGTTGCGCGCAAACCTTTCAGGCCTTGCTCGACCAACTCGATTTTTCCCGCTCGGACACTCTTTTTCTGCTCGGCGACTACATCAACCGCGGCCCTGATTCCAGGGGCGTCATCGATATAATCCTGCATTTACAGCACACAGGATACGATGTGCGCTGCCTCCGGGGCAACCACGAGCAAATGTTGCTCAACAGTATTCAGGCAGCGGGAAGGGGCGCAGCCATCCGCCTGGAAACGCGGGAACTGCTCGACAGCTTCGGCGTCGCAAGGGCAGCCGATATTCCCCGTATTTACCTCGACTGGTTGCATGAACTGCCCCTTTATTTCAACATTCCGGGCTTTTTCATGGTGCATGCTGGCCTGAATTTTCACCGCCCCGACCCGCTTTCCGATCCCGATGCCATGCTTTGGATCAGGCAATGGCACCATACACTGGAGCGCGACTGGCTTGGCGACCGCCTTCTCATTCACGGGCACACGCCGCAGCCCGATTTTCAGATCAGGGAAGATTTGAATGGCCTCGACACACTGCCGATTCTGTGTATCGATTGTGGTTGCGCATTCGGGCAGTTGCCCTACGGCCAGCTCTGCGCCGTTGATTTGAACAACCGCGCCCTGTTTTTTCAGGAAAAAACAGATTGAATTGTCAAAACCGGCCTTCCAGAAAACGCTGCACGTCCTTGGCGGTCATACCCGGGTTTTCTTCCTGGGGCCAGTGGCCGGTATTTTGGTAGATCCGGAGGAGAGATTTGTGTATTTTCCCATGAAAATCATAGGCATATTCCGGCGAGATGCGGGTGTCTTCCGCTCCCCAAAGAATGAGGGTCGGCACGTTGATCTTTTCGACAAGATCGACAGGGGGCCGGTTTTCGCTCACGGAAGCCCGGTCGGTAAACGCCTTGCGGTTGCCGGGGCGAAGCAGCAGATCGAAATGCCGGTCTATCAACGCTTCACTGACATTTCGGTCGTCGGCATACACGTCTTCGAGCATCAGGTGGATAAATTTTCGCGGCGTTATTTTCCACATGACCCGGTTGATCACCGGTGTGCGGGCCGCCCATTCGATCCAGCTACCGCTCTTTTCCTCAAACCCCGGGGCGTTCAGCAGGATCAGTTTGTTCAGGCGTTCAGGGTGTTCGGTGGCGTAAAACCACGCTATCTGTGCGCCCAGACCGTTGCCGGCAAGGTGAAATTTGTTCAGGTGAAGAGTCTGAACAAATTTGTCAAAAAAGCCCGTGTACATGAACGTACTGTAACTCGCCTGCGGATGCGGCCCCGTGAGGCCAAAGCCTGGCAGATCGAGGCTGATTACCTGATACTGACGGCTGAGTGAGTCGGTCCAGGCCGCCCAGGTATGCATGGAAGAGTTGGCATCGTGCAACAGGACGATCGGCTCGCCCTGCCCGCAAACCCTGTAATGCACTTCCATGCCGTCAACATGGATAAAACGGGATTCCGGATAGGAATAATGCGCTACGAGTTCTTCCAGCGGCTTGTCGGCGTGCCAGTTCAGATAGAGCCATCCGGCGACGGTGAATAAAATCGCCCAGCGCAGCAACCGCGACAGGTTTGGAAAGCGCAGCCACCGGGTCGGGGCGCCGGGGCGATTGTTCGCGCTTTCTTCCGATGGATGTTCTTCGTAGTCCATTTTGGTGAGGCTCAATGCTGTTTTTGCGAACGAATGACCCAGGCCACGCCCGCTGCCAGTACAAAACCGCCGATTGCGCCCTGCGCCATTTGGGCGAGGATCGGTCCTAGCGGTTGCACCGGGCTGTTCATGTATGCCTTGAATTCATTGATCTGTTTGATGAGGTCGTTGCGGGTCACAGGGTCGGTGACTTCATTCATTTGGGCTTGCAAAATACCGACTTTACGCTCTAACTCCATTACGATCAATGATTTATCAGCCAAATGGATGCCATAGAAAAAGAGCCAGTACCCGAGGTTGGCCAGCAGGAATACGATAAACGGGATGCGGACTATGGCCCGGAAGTCCCGGTTGGTACCATGGGCTGCACAATCGTCGAGGCAGGCCTTGTACATAAAAGCCAGGTACAAGAACATGGAAGCCCACTGCAGGCCGGTGTGGAGAAACAGTTCCTTTTTTACGAAATACAGGATCGCAAAGTAAAACACAACGGCTGCGGCGGCGAGCAAACCGTAACGAACGCCAATATTTTTCATGGAAAAAGACAAATGATCGGGGCAAAAGTAAAAACGTCCGGGCGAATGACGCCCGGACGTTTCAAAGACCGCTTTAAATCATTTTTTTCAGGCGCTGGCGCGGTCTTTTTTCATGATAGCGCCGGCGATCAGGCCGAAAAATATGCCGGCCAGGGTTCCGCTGAAAATCTGAGAGATAAACAGGAAAACCGGGTTGGTAAACCAGCCCGACATGCTGCCGGCCATTTCAATTTGCTCTTCCGACATGCCTTGCGCCTCCCATTGGGCCTGCATGGCGGCTTTCAGCGATTCTGCGTAATCCGGGTTGATGACCGAAGTGTACAAGAGCATGAACACCGCGCCTATCGCCCCGGCGACCAGGCCTGCCATCAAACCCACCATAATGGCGCGGCCGAGGGTAATGGAGCCGCCCAGTTCGCGGTCGCGGTGCTGTTTGATGGCCATGACCACAGCCCATATGGCAGCGCCGATGCCGACAACCGAATAAAGGGCTTTCATCATGCCGCTGGTTTCGGGCATACCCGGGTCGGTATTGGTCAAAAAAGCGATGAGCGTAAGCAAAATAGACACGCCACCCCAGATAGCGCCGTAACGAACAGCCGTATTGCGGTAGGATACGTTGGCAGGGTTGGTGGAATTGGAAGTATCGAAGTTTTCCATTGTTGAGATGCTTTTGATGAAAAGTTTGATTTGACGGATGAAATCTATCCTTGCCGAAGCGCCTGTCGTCGGATTGTTTCGCCGAAAAATACATTTTACCCGACGAACATCTTCGAATGCTCAACCGGAAAAAAGCGCAGAAAACGAGATTTCCCCGAACTTTGGGGCCGCTTCCGGGTTTAGAGCAAACATTCAGCCCTGCTTGCCCAACCGACCGGACGAACCTTTGCCATACCCTGCCATGTCTGACGCTTCCGCCAACCAACCCCGTTTCAACTTCTCGCTTTTCCGCCGCGTACTCGGCATGGTAAAACCCTACCGGACCATTTTCTGGTTCTGTGCAATCCTGACCGTTGTACTGGCCCCCCTGGCGACTTCCCGCCCCAAGCTCCTGCAGGTGATGGTGGACAAGCACATCACGTCTGGCGACCTCAACGGGATGGTCTTTATGATGATCGTTCTGTTCGGCCTTCTTGTGCTGGAAGTCGTGCTGCGCTATTTTTTCCTGTACTATGCCGACTGGCTGGGGCAGGCTACCATCCGGGACCTGCGGATAAAAGTGTTCAATCACGTCACCGGGCTTAATCTGGGCTATTTCGACCGTACCCCGATCGGGCAGAGCACCACTCGAACCATCAACGATATTGAAGCCATCAATACTGTTTTTTCGGAGGGGAGTATCACTATTCTTGCCGATTTGCTGACGATCATCGCCGTTATGGGTATGATGTTTTACACGTCGTGGGAGCTTACGCTGGTCGTCCTGAGTGTGTTCCCTCTGTTGATTTGGGGCAGCTACCAGTTCAAGGAAAGCGTACGCAAGAGTTATGAAAAGGTGCGCAACCATATTTCCACCATGAATGCCTTTTTGCAGGAGCGGATCAGCGGCATGCGCGTCGTTCAGATTTTTACGGCCGAACAGCGAGAGGGGGAGAAATTCCGGCAAATCAACCGCGACTACACTACTGCCAACCTTCGCTCGATACTCGCCTACGCCATTTTTTTTCCCGTTGTCGATATCATTTCGGCGCTTTCGCTGGGTCTGATGGTTTGGTATGGCGCCCGCGGAGTGCTCGCCCAGGAAGTCACACTGGGCACCCTGGTCGCTTTTCCCTTGTACATTACCATGTTGTACCGCCCTATCCGGATGCTGGCGGATAAATTCAATACCCTTCAAATGGGATTAATTGCGGCGGAAAGGGTCTTCAAACTGCTCGAAAACAACGACCGCATCCCCAACACCGGCCAGTTGGCGCCGGCCAAACTGCGCGGAGAAGTGGCGTTCGAGCAAGTTTATTTCACCTACACACCCGAGGCCGACGACGTTTTGAAAGGCGTTTCATTTCGCATACAACCGGGTGAAACACTGGCTATTGTCGGCAGTACAGGGAGCGGAAAAACAACAATCATCAGCCTGCTCAACCGTTTTTATGATATCCGCGCCGGCCATATCCGCATCGATGGGCATGATTTGAAAGAATACGATGTTTTTGCCCTGCGCCGCCGTATTGCCGTTGTTTTGCAAGACGTGTTCCTGTTCTCTGGTACGGTGATGGAAAATATCACTTTGCGCGACTCCTCCATTTCGGAAGCGGAGGTGATCGAAGCAGCCAAAATGATCGGTGCGCATGAATTTATCGAACGCCTGCCCGGCGCCTATCATTACCAGGTGATGGAGCGAGGCGCTACGCTTTCGATGGGCCAACGCCAGTTGATTTCATTCGTAAGAGCCTTGGTTTTTAACCCCGATATCCTGATACTGGACGAGGCCACTTCCTCCATCGACCCCGAGTCGGAGGCCGTGATTCAGCATGCCATCGAAACGCTGATCGCCAAACGCACCAGTATCATCATTGCTCACCGCCTGTCGACCATCCGGCATGCCACCAATATTCTGGTTTTGGACAAAGGTACGGTGGCAGAAATCGGTCCGCACGATAGCTTGCTCACGCTGGAAGACGGCCGCTACCGGGAGTTGTACGAGAAGCAGTTTTTGACTGTTGCAGGCATGAATTGAGATAGCGCAGTCCAGGATTAACAATTTGTCGGATACAGGCAATTTGTCACGCAACCCTCTGTTTAAAAGTTACGTTACGGGTGTTCGTTAACAGCCGGTTCAGATACTTTTTTAACCTGTTTGGTTGAAAAGAGGGGCCGGTCAGTCGGCGTCGGCCCACGCCGCCGATACTTTTGCCGCTTATAAATTAATGTACACCAACTCATGCGTATTCCTACTATTCTCGCATTCGCCGGCCTTTCTGTTGTCTGGCTCTCGCTGACCAGCCTCGATCCCAGCAACCCGCCTACCGGCAAAACCGGCGCCCCCGGCGAATCAACCTGTGCCCAATCGGGCTGCCACACCGGCGGCAACTACACCGGCACCGTGACCCTCAACGGCCTGCCGGATACGGTAGTGGCCAGCCAGGCCTACACCATTACCCTGACCAATGCCAGCAATTGCGTCAAAACCGGCTTTCAACTCACTTGCCTCAATGCGGCCAACGCAAAATGTGGCAACCTCGGCAACGGCACGGGCGTCAACATTGCCAACGGCAGCGACCGTCAGTATGCCCGCCAGTCGTCGGCCAAAACCATGAGCAATGGCATGGGCTCCTGGAATTTCACCTGGACGGCCCCCGCCACGCTCACCGGCGATTCCATCAAATTTTACTTTGTCTCGCTGTGCGCCAACGGCAACGGCAATCGCACGGGCGACAATGTATTGGTCAGCTCTAAAAAAGTTTACTTCAAATCGGCCACCTCGGCAGCCACCGATCCGGAAGCCGACCGGCTCGTGCGTCTCTTCCCGAACCCGGCTCACTCTGTCGTCAGGGTACAGCTGGCAGAAAGCCAGTCCGGCGCCATCTCCGTGTTCGACAACAACGGCCGGAAGGTGCTTCAAAGCGATTTGCAATCGGCCGATACCGAACTGAATATCAGCCTTTTGCCGGCTGGCATTTATACCGCCGAAATTCGTTTTGGCCAACGCGTTGCGATGAAGCGGCTGGTGATTGAATAATCATTTTCACGCCGCCAACAACCAAAAGGGCATACCCGGAGATCCGGATATGCCCTTTCCTTATTGCTTCAAAAACCCTTCTGGGGTCAAAAAACGAGGCTTGCCCCCAGCCTGAAATTCACAGCAGGCGAAGCATAGGGCGTAAGCGCGGTGAGTACGTTGTCGGAAAGCAAATAGACTTGTACCGGGCCCGGTTTGACAATCAGGTTGAACCCGATATTGGCTGCCGAACGGTCATTTATACCGTACATACCGCCCACGGAGAGCCATTTCAAAGGCGTCCATTGTGCCGATGCGGCTACCGCGGTGGCAGTTCGGTTCGGGCCGTTTTCATGGAAAAGGGTAAACCCGAGTCGCCAGCGTTTGGTCAGGTCGAACGAGGCGCTGGCATAATACCGCACCGGCAATGTCGTGCTGAATGACTCGGGCGTTTTTTGAAACTGAAAAATGTCGTTGAGCGAATCCAGTTGTCCCTGAAAATCAAGGCTGTCCACACCATTGATAAGATCTTCGCCCGGGAAGGTCACCCCTTCGTACAAAAACTCGCCATTGCTGTGAAAATAAGCGGCACGGTCGTCGCGCCAGGTGATCTTGCCGCCAAGGTCGAGCACCGCCACATTGATTTGCAGGCGGTCGCCAAGGCGTGCCTGCAGCCCTATGTCGAAGGCCCAGCCATTGCTGGAGGAGAAAAGTCCGCCTTTGTCCGGATCATTATTGATTTTGTATCCCAGGCCCGAGGTATCGATGGCGCCCACGGTGTATGCCGCGTGAAAGGCATAATCGGTGCGCAGGGTGAGCTGGTAATAATCGGGGTCTGTGTAGATGGTTGCCAGTTTGTGGTCCTCATCGGTGCGCAAACCGCCGATGCCGCCCAAAAATTTTGCCCGGCCGCCAATCCGGACGGGGCCGATTTGTTTGCTCAGGCCTGCGCTCAGTTCATGCCATTTGGAATAATCGGCGGACGGCGCGATCGACAAAGTATCGCCCAGATAGGCTGCATTGCCGTTCCAGAGTACCTCGGCGACGGTTTTGGGGTAGGTGATATGCGCATCGAGGCGCATGGCGTGCCCGGCCTGGATCGACCAGCCGCCGCCGAGGCGCCACCCGAAGGAGACTGTTTCGAGCCGCTGGTGGTAATTGACCTTGTTTTCCGGATCGAGCTGATCAATCGCCTGGCTCAGATCGAGCACGTTTTTGCCGTTTTCACGGCGAAAAATATCGTTGTAGGTAATGTCGCCGGAGTGGCGCGCATCGAGCACGAAAGAAGGAAGGCCTATGGCGATTTTTTTGTCTTCCGGGAAAAAAGCCGGGTTGGTGCTGTTGGCGTGCCACAATTCGGGCAGCTGCTGCAGCATGAGTTCCTGTTGCGCCGACAAGCGGGCCGCGCAAGCGAGGACGGTCAGGGTAGTTATAAAAAAAGTATGACGCATGAAGGGTGGCAAATTTGAAAATACAGGGAATTGATGACTGGACAAGAATGAGCCCGGGTAGCCGACAGCGAGGCCTGGGCCCGGTTTTACTCCTGAAAAACTCCCTAATAACGGGTCTTGACCTTTAAACCCATTTTAAAAGTGACATTCATGTTGGCCAGCAGTTTAACCGGTTGCTGACTGCCGTCGGGCGCAGTGTAGGTGCTGAAAGCCAGTTTCAGATAGGCTTTTTTCGCCGTACGAATCTGGTCGAAGCGGGAGATGGCCATCGGCACGTAAGTCTCCGTGCGCTGTATTTGATACACCAGCCCCTGGTCGTCGACGGGAGCGGCCTGCATCACGTCGCGCGGGCCGCCGTCGAAGAGTGAATCGATCACTGTTCCGAGCGAATCCTGGAAGTACAACTGAATGCGGTTGGAAATGGGCGTCCCGTTTTCAGTGACGAGTTTGAATTCCACAGATTCAATATTGGCCGTGTCGATCTCGCTGTTTTCGCCAAAATTGAGGTCCAGCGTTTGCTCCGCGCCAAAATTTTTAGCGATGCCCTGCAGCAACAGTTCTACCCGCATGCTCAGCCCGATCACGCTGCTGTCGGTCACGAAGCCCACGATCGATGTATCATGGGTGGCATTCGAAATGCCGGCCACGTCATAGATCAGTTTGGTGGGCTGGGAGTTAAAGATTTCCTCGATATTCGAGTTGGTGTTATCCAGCGTAAACTGGGTGTATTTCGTTTGTCCGACTTCTCCGGCAGCCCAGGAGGGGTAATTGAAGTCAACGCTGTCGTTGTTGAAAATACTGCTTTCCAGGTCGATCGACTGGCCGTTTTTATCAACAAAAGCCAGGTATTTGACAACGCCCCGGGTAGGAAAGCCCCACGAGTTATAGACTGTCATGGTCACTTTGGGGTTAACCACCTTCACATCGCCGTCCAGATTGGTCTGGTTGATGTCGATATCAATAGTATCGCGCACCAGTTCGTATTCCGTGTAGCCCCAGTAGCCTTCGAGATAGGAAAAAGCCAGATTGTTGAACAAAACACCCATACCTGCCACCCCGGGGGCCGCTTCGGGAATCTTGATGCGGGTGCCGCTTTCGTCATAAGCTTCGTACCTGAATTGGAGGGTATTGTTATCAGAGGTAAGCTCGTAACCGGTCACGTCGATTACCGACGACAGCCAGGGTAAGGGGAAGCCCACCGGCTGGGGCGCTACCACGAAAGGCAGGGAAAACACAACCCCGTTTTTGACCATCTGCGGCACGTAGAAAGTGCCCTTGATCGTATCGCTCGTGTTGTTCTTGATGGCCAGCTGGAGGGTGGTTCCCTTGAGCCTGACCACGCGGATGGTGACGCCTGCAGGCGCCTGAATGGGGGCCAGCGCATTGGTATCCACCACCTGCACGATGCCCGTGGGGGGCAAGAGAGAGGAGGCGGGTTTTTCGGCCACCTTGCCCGAGTAGTACAGGGTCATGGTACCGTCGGCATTCACCTGGATCGTATCGCCTGCAAGTGTATCATTGAGCACCTGATTCATCAGGTCTTTGATATTCAATGTAGTTTTAAAGAGCGGAAAAGCATATTCCGCGCTGTGATCGGCCAGTTCGGTTTCGTCGAAAACCGTTTTCCGGCAGGCCGCCAAAAGGCCGGCAAGCAAGAGGGCGCCGGTCAGCAGGCGCAGCCAGGACAAATGAAAATTCATGAACAAGGATCGGTTTGGTTTGTGACAAAGTAGTTGGACAAGGCGGGAAATTGGTGTTCGATAAGGGCGCAGCGCGTATTGGGAAACTTGTGCCGAAAGGCTGAACAGTTGTACAAGGCGTTCTGAACAACAGCCTAGAATGAAGACGTTATTTGGTCAAAAAGACACCTCGGCCCGATCCGGCAAAGTTCCGTGCACGCTTGTCGCTGTCATTGCAAGACCTGCGAAAATAAGGCATTTACACAGCCTTTTGTCGGCCCTGGGCGCTCAACTTGTTTTTTGCAAAAAACAGACACCCTTATAAAAGGGAATTGCCCCGGAAGATCGTGTCCTCCGGGGCAATTTTTATAAACAGTTCTCCGGCGGCCTTTCGCATCAAAAACTGAAGCCAACCGATACCTGCACGTTAAAATTCCGGTCTTTATCGGCCCTGTAAATCAATGACTTATCAGCATTGGTGCTTCCTTTGGCGAGGTCGGCGTCGTTGTTGGTCAGGTCGGCCAGGCCATATTGCAAACGAGCGCCGAGGTAAAGCGATCGGCTGAAAAAATAGGAAGCGCCGCCGATCAGGCCATAGTCGGCCGCGTTGAAAAGACTGCCCTTGTCTTCCGGGTAGTCGTAGTAGGCGCCGAGTTGTTTGGGCAATTCCAGCGTGCGGCTGTCCACCTTGACAACAACCGTCTGGCCGCTTTCACCCTCGCCGGGTTTGTCTTTGCGGTAGTTGTAGTCGAGGTTGAATTGGACCCGGTCGACCGCGTTGCCCAGAGGGTCGGTTTTGGCGTTTTCATAAGTAAGCGATCCAGTGCCGTACGAACCGATCAGCAGACTTGCATACACGCCGGCGCTCAGTTCAAAATCGCCCCAGCGCGCATAGCCCATGACCGGCAAATCGAGGTAAGAATTGTTGATGTTGATCAGGAAAGTCGAATTTCCGGTGGTGTAGGTGCTGCCGCCGTCGTAGCGAAAAATCCGGTAGGAAGGGCCTTTGAATTCATATTTGGCGCCTTTTTTCGAATACAGCAGTTCGCCTCGTACGCCATAATTGTCGGAAAAATTGTAGCCCAGCGACATACCGATATGAAAGCCGGTCACATTTTTCCAGTTTTCGAGATTGCCCCCGGCAGCACTGGTTTCAGAGGGCCCGTCGATGCGGGCGAAGTTCAGACCGGTTTTGAATCCGTATCGCAACTGGGCGGAGAGGCTGAACGTCAGCGCCAGCGCCAAAAACGTCGTAATGGTAATTTTCAATTTCATAACATTCATAGAAGTTTAGAGGATCGGGAGGGCAAATGTAGCGGTTTCATCGACAAGGGTTATCGAAGGGCAGAACGAATTGGCCGGGCGAATCGCTACCTTTGCGGGGCCTGAATTTTTCATTTACCCACTACTGACGGCGTTTGATCAAAAACAGGATATTTTATACTGCATCGTTAATTTTCATCAATAGATACTTTTGAAATGAAGGACTGGCCGCTTTGGGAAGTATTCATTCGCTCCAAACAGGGGCTTAGCCACAAACACGTCGGAAGCCTGCACGCCGCCGATGCACAAATGGCGCTCGAAAACGCTCGCGACGTGTACACCCGTCGCAACGAAGGCGTCAGCATCTGGGTGGTCGAATCGCGCCATATTCATGCGTCCACCGAAGATACGGAAGCGTTTTTCGACCCCGCCAACGACAAGGTTTACCGTCATCCTACCTTTTATAACCTGCCCGACGAGGTAAAACACATGTGATGAACCAGGCTCATTTCGACTATTTGCTTAGCCTCGGCGACAATGCCCTGATCCTTGCCCAACGCCTGGGCGAATGGTGCGGGCATGGCCCCGTCCTTGAACAGGATATCGCCCTGACCAACATCGCGCTCGATCTGCTCGGACAAGCGCGCATGTTGTACACTTACGCCGGCGAACTGGAAGGTAAAGGCCGTGATGAAGATGCACTTGCCTACCTGCGCGATGTCTATCAGTACCGCAATGTGCTGCTGACAGAACAACCGAATGAAGACTGGGCGTTTACTATCGCCCGCCAGTTTTTTTTGGATACGTTCAACTACTTCAATTACAAATGCTTGTGTCAAAGCAGCGACGAACGCCTGGTAGCCATCGCTGAAAAAGCATTGAAGGAAACCACCTATCACCTCCGCTTCTCCTCGGAATGGATGTTGCGGCTGGGCGACGGCACCGCCGTGAGCCACGACAAAATTCAGAAGGCAGTAAACGAATTGTGGTCTTTTACAGGCGAACTGACCACCCCCAACGCCACCGAACAAGCTTTGGCCGGTCTCGGCATTGCTCCTGATCTGCAACAGATCAAGCCCTTGTGGGAAGAAAAAGTCGCGGCCGTTTTGCAGGAAGCTACGCTTGACAAACCGGCGGCTGCGTGGATGCAAACTGGTGGAAAAGACGGGCGGCATACCGAGTACCTGGGCTTTATACTTGCCGAAATGCAATACCTGCAACGCACCTATCCCGGGCAAAACTGGTAGGCCCCTCTCCTACCCTACCGCGTTTTCCAGCAAGGTCAGCGTTTGGGCGTCGGTATCCAGTTCGGCGCGAATACCGTACGGGAACACGGCCTGATAGGCCACATGCCCGAAGGGAATACCATACATCACCGGAATACCCAGATGCCCCAGCCGATCGCGCAGGGTTTCCTCCAAAGTGAGGGAAGCCGTATCGGGTTTGGGAGCGCAATCGGCAAACACACCAAGCGCGATGGCGGCTGCATGCTTCAAATCCGTTGCCTGTAATAGTTGGGTCAACATTCGATCCACACGGTAAGGCTGTTCGCCCACATCTTCGATAAAGACCAGTTTGTCTCGGAATTCAGGCTCGAACGGAGTGCCGGCCAGGGCCGAGAGCAGCGCAAGGTTTCCGCCCGTCAATCGGCCGGTTGCACGGCCGGAAGTAATCACAAAGGGCTGGTATTCAGGGCTTTCAAAAGGCCCCTTGGGCGCCTCGATGGTGTGGGTAGCGGAGCCTTGCATCAAAGTGGCCTGAAAATGGGCCAGGGTAGGCTCCGGAAAATCGCCCGCAGCCACTGTTCCGTGAAATGTTACCAGACCGGTCCGTTGGCTGATGGCGAGGTGCAGGGCTGTTACATCGCTGTAGCCGATAAAAGGTTTGGGATGTTTGCGGATCAAATCAAAGTCGATGCCAGGCAGTAACCTGCTGCACCCATACCCGCCACGAATGCACCACACGACCTCTACCTCCGGGTCGGAAAAAGCCCAGTGGAGATCGGCAAGCCGGTCGTCGTCGGTCCCCGCCAAATGCCCAAGGCGGTCGCGCAAATGTGCCCCGCACTTCACGTTGAAACCCAGGGCAGCCAGGTTGGCAAAGGCCTTGTCGAACTTCTCCGGAGCAGGCGGACTGGCCGGAGCGATCAGCCCTACCACGGCTCCTTTTCGGAGGGGTGCCGGTTTGATGAGTCTGGATTTGGTCATGTTATGCAATAATGGTTGGGCCGGCGACTGGTGGAAAGAAAACAATCCGGCCAGCGCTGCCGCGCCGCTTTTGATCAAAAACGCACGGCGTTTCATACTGGATGTAATTCAGATTCAAGCATTTAAGCACAAGGGCGCTACAATTTGATGAATATTTTCCGGCGATACAAAAACCAGCAGCACAACCAGCACAACAACATGTACGACACGGCAAACAACGCAGAGCTGAATGCGCCGCCGCCGTCCACCGGCATAAAAAGGGTTTCGTAGATCCATTCGCGAAGATTCGTAGTGGTGCCATCAGCGCGGCTCCACGTTGCGGACGACCACAACATCACCAGTGCTTCCGACAGGACATAGGCAAACAGGGCGTTCATGCCCATAATAATAAAAAACTTCGGGCCTTTTTTCCAGCCTTTTACATCAATCAACCATACGCTGATAGCCAGCAAGGCCATGGAAATGCCTCCCGCATAAAGCACATACGAACTGGTCCAGAGTTTTTTATTGATCGGGAAAAAGAGGTCGAATCCCAGGCCGAGAAAAATGCAGATCAATCCGAAGGCCAGCAGATCGCGCACAAGGCGGTCTTTTTGCGCAGCGTGTCGATTGAGCAGGTTGCCGCTCAGCCAGCCCAGTAAAACCGTCACGATAGCGGGCAGGGTACTCAGCACGCCTTCCGGGTCGAATGGAATCCTAAGTCCCGGGGCTACTGTTTCGTGGTACAGGTGTTCAATGCCAAAAAGCCAGCTGTCGAGCCGCAACACAGCGCTGCCTTCCGCCCCGTACGGATCGGCGCCGGGCTGTACAAACCAATTGAGCAGCCCCCAATACAACAGCAACAGGCCAATGGCAACGGCGATCAGCGTGCGTCGGTTCAGGTTGAGTACCAGCACGGCGGCAAGTCCATAGCCCAGGGCAAGCCGCTGTGGTACGCCCATGATCCGCCAGGTGTCCCAGTTTTGCCAGAGAAAGGGAAAATTGTTGAGAATAAGCCCTACCAGAAACAGCAGTGCTGTGCGGCGTAATATCTTCCAGCCAGCTTCGGCCGACCAGCGGCGGTCAAATTTGGCAAACGAAAACCACATCGAGACGCCGATGATGTACATAAAGGAAGGGAAAACCAAATCCGTCGGTGTGCATCCGTGCCAGATAGCGTGCCGTAACGGCGGGTACACGCTCGCCCCTGTTCCTGGCGTATTCACAATGATCATGAAGGCGATGGTCAGACCACGATAAAAATCAACAGCGGTGTAACGCATGGCTGGGTAGTTTACAGGATGGATAGATGGCCAAAAGTAGTTTTTCTTGGCACAGATTCAACCAGTTGCTCCAAAAACCTGTTTCCCGCAGGCTACGTGCTAATTTTGTGCGTCCTATCATTCAATTTGCCATGCTTTTTTCCATCGGTACCCGAGTACGGTTCAAATACACCGGAGAAACCGGCACGATCACAGCCCAGCTGGATTCGGATATGCTCCAGGTGAGGCTCGACAGCGATCCTTCCATCGAAATACCTGCGTTTGAGGATGACCTTGAACGCAATATTTCCTCCGAAAAAACGGCCCCGGGGGCAAAGTTTATCCAGGGGAAGCAGGAAAAAAAGCCCGAACCGCCGCCGCGCCGCGAGATCAAAGCGCAGTACATGATTCTGAAACCCAAAGGTTTGCAACTGGGTTTTGAGCCCATGTACAACCGCGACGGCACTGTAACCCAATACAAGATCTGGCTGATCAATGATACAGGATTTGAATTCCTCGTGGAATTCGACCTTTACGCCGGCGACCGGCGGGTATTGGGTTGCGGTGAAAAAATCGGGGCCACCACCGTCCTCGAAATTGGGGATATGCTGTATGACGAATTGAATGAAAGCCCCGAGGTGGATATTTCCATCCAGCGGATTACAACCGCAGGGCCGGAAGAGCCGCTATTTAAAACGCTGAAAATCAAGCCCAAGCAATTTTTCAACAGTTTTCAAACAGCGCCTATTCTCAATATTTTGGCCTACCTCTTTCTCGTTTTCGACTCATTTGAACAACCCGCCCGAAAAGCCTCGGACAACGACCTCAAAGACTACACACGACAAAATGCCAGAAAGGAACGCCCTTCCTCTGTTCAACAGGGGCACGCACGCCCTTTCCACACCTTCAACATTGAAGAATTCGCTCATTTTGAGCCCGAAATCGATTTGCACATCGAAAACCTGACCAATGGTTTTGCGCGACTTGATAAAAGCGAGATACTCCGCCTCCAACTACTTCACTTTGAACGCTTTATGGATAAAGCCATCCGGCTCGGTGTTTCCCGGGTATTCATTATTCACGGCATGGGGGAAGGAAAGTTGAAAGAGGCCATTGCCAGTAAGTTGCGGGAATATCCGGAGGTGCACAAATTCAAGAATGAATACCACCATAAATACGGATACGGAGCAACCGAAGTGCTTTTCCAGCATTAAATTTCAAAAACGAAACGCGCAATGGAAGATAAATCCATTGCGCGTTTCATTTTAGGTGAGCACTCTCACACAGGGCAATCAGCCGGGATCAATATTGCCAGAGATCGTGTTCGAAATTGAAGATTTCGTTCTTGATCTTGTCCGATTCCATAAGGAGGTCGACGCCAGTGGCGTATTCCTGAATACGGCGGTCGTACACGTTTGATTCTTTGTAGATATAAGAAGCGAAGTGACGCATTTCGAACATGTCTTCCCACGAAATAGTGGCGTTCGTATTGCCACCCAGCGTAAAGACACGGTGACGGGCAAAGAGTTCGCGAGCTTGCGGATAGTACACCCAGAACAGCGGCGATTCGTAACGGAAGTTGCCATCATTGTCAACCACGTCGATCATCGGCGCAATACCCAGGATACGGACTTGCATCGTGGACGTCTCTTTGTCGAAGAACCATACTTCTTTGATACGGAAGCGTTTAACGTCGGCAAAGTTGATGTCGTTGCGCACGACTTTGACATTTTCCTCGTAGGTCTCCGGATCGAACGTCATGACCGTGTCGGTTTTCGACAACTTAGACAAAACATCGTCCGTGCTCATGCGATGGGTGAATTTGTCATCGTCGGTCGTGTACACCGGCAGTTCACCATTGCTGGCCGCGTCAGCGAGAATCTTGAAGAAGGGTTCTTCCGGATAAGCGAACGGGAGGTTCATTTTTTCGCGCACGTCAATGACGCGCCAAATGCGTTTTTCCCAGAAAATATCGCTTTCGCGGATGGGCTGATAGGGCAGCACGCGCCGCTCTGTCATAATTTCTTTTTTAACCACGTCGTCAAGCGGAGCATCACCGTCTTCGGGCTCGCTGACTTCGGTTTTGATGCCGTTATCTTCAACAGGATCGGCTTCTTCGGGAGTCTGTGCCATCAGAAGGGCGCCGGGTGCGGCGACGAGGAAAAAGCACAGGCAAGTCCATTTAAAAAATGTTTGCATGACTCGCGTTAGAGGTTGATTAATGATGAGAAGTAGTGTTGAGTAATTTCTTCGAATTGGGACAAACAGTTCAACCGGCTCAGGCCGGTTGAACTGTTATGGAACATGATATTACTTGATTTTGAAAACCATGCCGGGGATTTCGCGGGCAGCCTGGTCGCCGGGGCATTTTACCTTGATTTCATCAAAGTAGAAGATATCGCCCGGTTTGGCGCGGTTGACCAATTCCGTAGTACCCGGATTGTAACGACCGCCCTGGTTTTGTTTTTCAACCGGGTCCTGGCGTTTGGCCACGTAAGCGATCTGGAAACCAACCACATCGCACTTGGCTTCGAAATCGAAGTTTTCAAGCACGGGGATGATACCGGATTGCGCCTTGAATTCGCCGTTGCCCATTTGGCCGCCTTTGTAACGCATACTCAGGGTAGCCACGGGGTCAGGAATACGTTTGACGCGATACTGGAAGGTCTGAGACACTTCGCCGCCCGAAACCGTGATTTTGGCAGGGTTGTCAGCCGTAGCCTGCGTAGTTGCTTTGACCGTAAAGTGGCCGCCGCCGCCGCCGCTGATCGAAAGACCGCCAGCGCCGCTTGCAGATACGCGGACGTCGTTAGACGACACGCCGGCAACCGATACGGTGATCGGGTTTTCTACACCAATGTAGAACACGTTCATTTTGTCGAGCTGAATAGCAGCAGAGCGCTGGCCGACTTCGTATTCGAATTCTTTGGTGTAGGTTTTTACCGAATTGTCAAGCGGGTTGCGAACGTTGATGTTCACGGTGTATTTTTTCACACCGAGGCCATTTGCCGTGGCAACATAGTGGGCTTTACCACCTTCAACCGGAAGGCTTGCGCCAGCCACGTTGATGCTGATGTTGTTCGCCGTAGAGCTACGGGCGCTCAGGAACACGTCGGCTTCATACTTGTCGCCGGAAATAACATAGGACTTTTTAGCGGAAACTACCGGTTCAAATTCGTCAAACTTGATATCCACGCCGCCTACTTTTTCAGCGCACTTGTTGAGTACGGCAGTAGCAGAGTTTTTGGCATCGCTTTGCATTTTGCCGAGGATCGGGAAAATTGCAGCGACTGGCATTTGTTTGAACTTGTATTCCGGCCAGTTTTTCGATTGAACGCCAGCGGGAAGGGCTTCCACATCAAGCGGAAGCGATTTGGCCACATCCGGGTCGTTTTCAACAAGTTCAAGAAACTTCTGGCGGGTTTCGCGCACTTTATTTTCGATTTCCGCACCTAATCCGTCATTGATAAACATCTTCGTCGTGATGTCTTTGTTACGGATGTCTTTCGGTTGGCCCGGAATTTTCGGGTTTTCACCGCCGGCTTTGGCGAAAAGTTGGTCGCGGATACCGTCGATATATTTCGTGAAATCGTCAGCAACTTGCAGCGCTTGTTTGGCATTGTTGCGCCACTTCTCGTTTTCAGGCTTCGGATAGGCATCAGCTTGTTTGTTGATACCGACCATGATAGCGTCATTGCTCGTTTCGACGATTTTACGGGTACTCAGCATACCCTTGTCGAGCGAGAAGAACGCATTCATGACTTCTGCCGAAACGTTGAGGGCCAGCAGCGCGGTCAGCACCAGGTACATCAGGTTGATCATCAGCTGCCGCGGCTCCTTTGGTATTGACATAAGGATCTAATTTTTGAATGTGATGGTTGAATGAATAACCACGATCAAAATCGCAGCGAATTACTGACGACCGATGTTGGCCATAGCAGCCAGCATATTGCCGTAAACGGTGTTGAGCGAGCCGAGGTTTTTGTTGAGCGAAGTCAACTGATCTTTGTAGTTGCGCACGTCTTCGGCGGATTTTGCCATGTCGGACATTGCTTCGTTCATTTTCGTGTAGAAGTTGCTCATGGACTTGATTTGATCCTGTGTGCCAGAGAAGTCAACTTCTTGCAGTGCTTTCAAGGCGCCCATGCTTTTGGACATGGATTGCAGCTCGGTCAACATACCGCCCAGTTGACGTTCAACTACGTCGCCGTGGAGCGGTTTGAATTCTTCGAGATTGGTGTTGGTCGGGCCAGCCGTCAGCGGCTGCATGCGGGAGTTGTAGTCGTCAAGACCCGGATACAGTTTGTGCCAGTAGTAGTCGGGCTCCGGGCCGAGGATGCCGAGGAAAAGGAAGATGATAGCTTCGGTAGTCAACCCGACGATCAGCAGTTCGGAAGCATATTCCCAGCTTTCCAGTTTGAAAAGAGCGCCAATAAGCACGATAGAAGCACCCACACCGATGAGAAGGTTCTTAAAATACTTGAAAGACTTGGTTTTGACGAAACTCATTGTTTTTAAACTTTTTAGCAGTTTAGAGAAATAGTTAAGCGAGGAGATTTAGAAGGTTTCCTAAAATCGTCGCAAAAGTAGCAGCAGGTTTAACTTATCCGATATATTTTCAGATAAATTGCTGGCTGTCAACCGAATTTGTCCGCAAATGACGAACATAAAGGTGACGATCAGCGGGAAATAGTTCAAAACGGATTGGGAGGGAGAGGGCAAGGTGTGTCGGAAGACGATTAGAGAATTGTACCAAAGGGCAAAACGCAGAGAATCAGCACAAATTATGTGAAGAGGATATTCAATTTTGTTTTGCCCTTTGGTAATGATATGCCCAGGGGGTTGATCTTAGAAGTCGTTGATGGAACGACCGAGGAAGGTCAGTACACAGCGGAATCCGACGTAGCATTTCGTCGTATCCTGATATTCCCAGGAACGAGTGCCGGTTTGCAGGAAGAAGGCAACGTCTTTCCAGGAGCCACCGCGAATTACTTTACGCTTGTAGGTCTGCGGATCCTCATCTTTTGCATCATAGCGGATGTCAGGGTTGAGGTCGTGCATGAAAGAGTAGGAGTTTTCGAAATATGCGGTTTCCGTCCACTCGGCTACGTTACCAGCCATGCAATACAGGCCATAATCGTTCGGGAAATAACCATCGGCTTTAACCGTGTAAAGGCCGCCGTCTTCCGGATAATTGCCACGGCCGGGTTTGAAGTTGGCCAGAAGGCAACCCTTGGCGTTGCGGGTGTAGTATGCACCCCAGGGATACGGGGCTTCTTCACGTCCACCGCGAGCGGCATATTCCCACTCATGTTCAGTAGGCAGACGGAAGTCTTCCGAGGTCACGCCATCACCGTACATATTCCAAACCTTTGTACGCCAGTAGCAAAAAGCTTTGGCCATTTTCCAGTTGACACCTACGACGGGATAGTCGTCAAATGCCGGGTGCCAGAAGTAGTTACGCGTCATCGGCTCGTTGTACGAATACGCATAGTCGCGAATCCAGCAGAGCGTATCCGGATAAACCTTGATTTTTTCCTTGTGAATGTGGCTGGTGCGGTTGCTGTTGCGGTCATGCGCAGCGCGCTGCCAGTCGTACCACTGATATTCGAATACCAGTTTGGTTACGTCGATTTCCTTGCGGCCGGCGAAGCGTTCATTGCCCTGATAGTACAGGTCCTGAAGTTCTTCTGCGTTGTCTTCCCAATCAACATCCTGATCCCAGTCAATCAGTTGCTTGTCGCCATCGCCGTTTTCATCTTCAACATAGTGTTGAAGGGTTTCATGTGCCAGCGAGTCGGAAACCCACTGAACAAATTGACGATATTCGTTGTTGGTGATTTCAGTGTCGTCCATAAAGAAGCCCTGAATAGAGATGGACTTCGGACGGGCCACCAGCGTACGGCTGAGGTCTTCGTCGCCCGTACCGACGTGCAACGTGCCGGAGGGCACATACACCATGCCGTAGGGATTAATACCTTTCCATTTCGGACGGTCGGTTACACCAACCAGTTGTCCGCTTTCTTTTCTGCCGCACGAAACGGCTACTACTGCGAGTAAGGGCAGAAGCAGGAGTAATTTCTGTAGTTTTTTCATGTTAAACACCCGTGTTTTCCTACTTAAATGTTCGGTTTGGAAAAAGTGGTCGTAAAGATAGAGGATTAATTTCGTAGCGAAAAAGTTTTCAAAATAAAATTGGCCGATCTGGGATTTGTCACCTGTGCAAAGCACGAGACTAACGCCTTTTTCGGATTCGATTGTATTTAAAGGGTATTTTTTTAACACCGTCCTCGCCCTTTCCGCAAAATCGCCGCATTCGACAAAAACAATGCCGAATCAGGAAAGTCAAAAGAAACGTGGATTGTAGATAATGGGCGGCAATTTGCCCGCGCCAATAGGTTTGCCCAGGTTGTACCGAAGCAGCAGTTCATGGCTGCCGCGGTTAGCGGCTTTCAAAGGTGACAAGGGTAGGTCAAAGGCGTAACCCAGGGTCGTTTTCTCGTTGATCTTGAGGCCCGCAAAAAGGATTGCAGCATCTTGGTTGGTTGCGCCCAGGCCCCTGTAAGAAGCGCCGGCAAAAATATTTTCCCGCCAACGCAAGTACGTCGAAATTTCGATTTGTGTCTCCTTCGCGTCAGTTTTCGCCAACAATGAGGGCCGCATTTCGAGATTCTCGCCTATACCCAGGCGGTAAGCGGCGGTGAAGATATAGTGCCTTTCGGGTTTCAAAGAAAAATTTCCGTTCCCGTCTCCTTTTAATACCGGGGCGAAAACAGGTTGAACTGCCGCACCCGCCTCAAATCGCAGACTTTGAAGATATATACCTGCCTCCCCTACTGCCGTTCCAGCCTGTACATTGCCCTCCGGCAAATATTGGTCGTTGTGTGAAAAAACACCGCCTGGCTCGGCATAGGTCCCATCGGGCGCCCGCAATTTGGCGCCATCAAGCACATACAAAAGGTAGCCGCCACTAACGCCCATCGACAACAAGGCATTGCGCCCCAATTCCATCTGGTAATTGTAACTCCCGATCACCTGGGTCACGCGGTGCGCTCCGATTACATCATTTTCCACCCGCATCCCGATACCGCTTCTGATGACGTACAGTGGCAAATGCACATTCAGATGCTGGGTTTCCGGCGCGCCTTCCAGATTGCTCCATTGCTTTCGATATACCCCTGTGAATACCAGAGAGTTGTCCAGCCCGGCGCATGCAGGGTTGAAGGCATATGTGTTGAAAGCGTACAAACTGTATTGCGGCGCTTGCTGCGCCCAAAGGTGGCTTACGGCCCAGCCTAATAATAATATAGGTGTCAAAAGTTTTTTCATGCGCACGGCACTTTAAGTGTGGGTGAAAATAGGTCTAATCCGGACGCACAGCCGTATAAAATTCGTCAAAAGTGCGAATCGGTCGCTGACAGGCAAAATCACGGCAGATGTAAATCAGCGCATCCGACTCTCCGGTTTTGCCGGCGAGCAGCGGTACTGATGCGTGTTCACTCAACGAAGCGGCCACCACCTTGTTGGGCACAAAAGCCGACTGCAACTGCGTCGCCTTTTCGAAGGCATTGCCGCCCACCACGGCTATTTCGTGGTATGGATGCATTTCGTTGAGCACCGTCCCCGCCCAGCGTTCGAAAGAAAGCGGGTAACGGGCCAGCGTCTCACGGATGGCCAACAGCATTTGCCGGGCCTTTTCGCGCCATTCGCGGCGGTCGAGCAGGATACCCAGACGTTGCAAATTGTGCGCCATGGTGCTGTTGCCCGAGGGCGTGGCACTGTCGTACAGGTCTTTTTTGCGCAACACGATGTCGGTCTGCTGCTCGGCCGTAAAAAACAGCATCGGCGAAGCCGGATCGCTGAAATAACTCAAAACATAGTCTGCATATTTTCCGGCCAGTTGCAAATAGCGTGTATCGAAGCTGATTTGGTAGCCGTCGAGGAGGGCGGCAATGAAAAAGGCGTAGTCGTCGAGGAAGGCGTCGTACTGGGCCTGGGCGTTTTTCCAGGTGTGAAACAGGCCTTCACCGCCGGGTTGGGCGAATTTTTCGAGGCAAAAATCGAGGTTGCGCAGGGCCGCCTGCCGGTATTCCTCGCGCCCCAAAGCGGCAAATGCCGCCGCGTAAGCCGAGGCCATGAGCGCATTCCAGCCGAGCAGGATCTTGTCGTCGAGGCCGGGGCGAACCCGCTCCGCGCGGCGGGCAAAGAGCCGTTCGCGGCCGGCGCGCAGCCGCTGTTTCAAGTCCGCGAGGTCCAGGTCGTTGGCGCTGGCGTATGCTTCATAAGAACGCAGGCGGCGCAGGATATTGACATGCTCCCAGTTGCCGCCCTCGCTGATGTCGTAAAAATCGCAGAACAAAGCCGCTTCTTCGCCGAGCAATTGATCGATCTCCGCCTTGTCCCACACATAAAACTTGCCCTCCTCCCCTTCCGAATCGGCGTCTTCGGCCGAATAAAACCCGCCTTCGAGGTGGGTCATGTCGCGGCGGATGTATTCGAGCGTTTCTTCGATGGTTTCGCGGTACAGGTCTTTTTTCGTCAGTTTGTACGCCTCGGCGAGCACCCCGACGAGCAGGGCGTTGTCGTACAGCATTTTTTCAAAATGCGGCGCCAGCCACTCCCGGTCGGTCGAATACCGCGCAAAACCGCCGCCGATCTGGTCGTAAATACCGCCCTGAATCATCTTGTCGAGCGAGAGCAGGGCGTGCTCCAGCGCCTCGGGCTGGCGTGTGAACCAGTGGTAGTTCAGCAAATACTGGATCGCCATGGTGGACGGGAATTTGGGCGCCCCGCCAAAACCGCCCTCGGCGCGGTCGAAACTGTCGCGCATGCGGGCGAAAATCGTATCAGGCAAATCGGCCGGAAACGGCGCTTCGCCGGCGCTTTCGGGGCCGATGTCCTGCACGAACACCTCGTCGTTGCCGCGGATGCGGGCGGTGAGGCGCTCGGCCTGTTCGTACACTTTTTCGCGCTCGCTCTCCCACACCCGCGACATGTGCTGCAACACCTGCAGCCAGGAGGGTCGGTTGTGCGCCGGCCGGGGCGGGAAGTAGGTGCCCGCGTAGAAGGGCCGGCCGTCGGGCGTGAGGAAACAATTGAGCGGCCAGCCGCCGCTGCCGTTGAGGATCTGACAGGCTTCCATATAGATCGCATCCACGTCGGGCCGCTCTTCACGATCGACCTTGATGCAGACGAAGTTGTCGTTCATGAACGCCGCAATGTCTTCGTTTTCAAACGATTCGTGCTCCATCACATGGCACCAGTGACAGGTGGAATACCCGATGCTGACCAGAATGGGTTTGTTCTCGACGCGCGCGCGGGCCAGGGCTTCGGGCTTCCAGGCGTACCAGTTGACCGGGTTGCCGGCGTGCTGAAGGAGGTAGGGGGAGGTTTCGTGCTGAAGACGGTTCACGGGAATGATGAATGATGAATGATGTATGATGAATGCTAAATGGCGGGACGGGGGGAAAGGTTTAAAAATCGCGGCTTTGCGGGGGGACCCGCTGGTGTGAGGCTTGGCCTCGTGCCTGGTAACGGCGGGGCTTCGCCCCGATTTCCGGACCGGGCTCAGCCCGGTGGATAGTTGGCACGAGGCCAAGCCTCGCGCCAGCGGCCAAGCCTCGCGCCAGCGGCCAAGCCTCGCGCCAGCGGGAAAGGTTTAAAAATTGCGGATTTGGGCGGATGGACGCGGATTTTTTTTGACCCGCTGCGCGGGTATGTTTTTTTGGACAGGATGAACAGGATAAACAGGATGAAATCAGGAATAACCCTTTTAAAATCCGCGCAAATCCGTGTCATCCGTGTCATCCGCGTTCCCATCCCCCAACACGCACCTCCCCCCAAAAAATCGACCGCTGCGCGGGTACTACAAAACCCTTAACGGCTTCACCCCAGACCTATTAAAAAGGGTAAAAGAGTAAAAAGGCCAAAGGTTAATAGTCTCGGGCGACCCGGAACCCCAGAGCGTAGCACCGCTCGTTCGGTTCGTACCTGTACCGGTAGGCGACCCCGGCAGCCGTAGGGATCGAATACCAGCCGCCACCCCGGCAAACGAAATATTCACCCTTACCAGGCCCCGTCGGATTCTTCGCCCCTTTGGCGATCGTTTGGTAATAATCTGATCCATACCAGTCGCTGCACCACTCCCACACATTGCCGCTCATGTCGTACAAGCCTAAGGCATTGGGCTTTTTTAGCGCCGCGGGGTGCGTTCGGTTTCCGCTGTTGTCGCCGTACCAGGCTACTTCATCGGGGTTGTCGCTGCCGGCGTACAGGTACATACGTTTGAGGTCGGCCTTTTGTCCGCCCCGGGCCGCGTACTCCCACTCGGCCTCGGTGGGCAGGCGATAGTTTTGGCCCGTGCGTTCGGAGAGCCAGCGGCAGTATTCAGAGGCGCTGTACCAGCTCACGTACACAACCGGGTGATTGTCGTAACCCTGCTGGGGCATGTACAAACCCAGGCCCTTCTGATCGGGGAAACGGATACCCCACTCGTATTCTTCGATCATTGTCTCCCTTTGTACGGCCCGCTTTTGACCGTCGTGCTGCCGTAGTCGTTGAGGAAGGCGGCGTATTGTTCGTTGGTCACCTCGGTGCGGGAGAGGGAGAAGTCGGAGAGGGTGACGGGGTGCGGGGGCTTTTCGTTGTCTTCGCAGTATTTTTGTTGTTCGTCGGTGCAGCCGAGTGTGAGGGTGCCGCCGGCGATGGGGATCATGGTGGGGAGGGGGATGGGGGCGGCGGGTGGTTTTTGCAGGACAAATCGCTCTTTCCCATCAATTCCATCCAAAACATTAACATTACCTGTACCAAGAACGACGTCATAGGTATTGCCCTTGTTGCCTTTTTCCACAGACAAGATCAAAATATTGGGCTGCTGGAAATAGCCGAAGAGCCGCTCTTTCCCACCAGTTTCATCGCGATAAGCCACGAGTACCTGTAAATGTTGAAAAATTCGCTCGGCTTCCTGCACAGAGGCCGGGCGTTGGTCATACTGAAAGCCCTGTAAAGCTTCTCGTACTAACGCCTCCGTTGGCGCTTCCACTTTCAGGCGTTCGACCGGGTCGGTCGGGGTTGGGCAGCCTTTGTAGAGGGTGGAGCCGGGTTGCGTCGGGCAGCGGTCGTCGGCATCGGGCACACCATCGCCGTCGGTATCGGTCGCGACGGCCTGGGTATTGGCCTCACCCCCCGGCCCCCTCTCCAAAGGAGAGGGGGGGGCGGTCAGGAAGATCGTATCGACGCGGCTGTCGGAGCGGGGCGCGAGGGGGGCCGTCCAGAACTCGTAGCCGGCGGCTTTTACCATCAGGAAGATGGGCGCGGCGGGCGGATCGCCTTTGAAGGTGTACACGACCCGGCCCTGCCGGTCGGTGCGGCGGCTGTAGAGGTTTTTGGCCTGCACGTCGGCGCCGGCCACGGGTTGCCTGGTTTTGGCATCGAGGACGATGATATTGAGGGCATACCTCGGTGGTTCGATCTGACGCTCGCCGGCCAGCAGCGTTTCGAGGTTGACCGGCATGGCGGTGCGGAGGGAATCGAAGTAGGTGGAGTCGGTGGCAGTCAGTAATGCGTTGTAAAACCGCGTGGCCTGCGCAAGGTGGCTGGTATCGCCCTCGGGTTTGGACAAATAATAATGACAAAGGCCGTGGCAGTGGAGCGTGGCCAGTTGAGCGGGTTCCAGCAGGATTACATTGCCCCGAAGCGTCAGATCAGCCACTACTTTTTCCAATTCATCCGTACCTGCGCTATCGGCCAGGAAAAAATTCAGCCTTTGGGCCGAGGTGTTGAAATAAACGGCCGTCCAGTTGCGGACGGCCAGCGCATAAGCCTCCGCTCCTTTTTTCTGTTCTCCAATAAGCCCGAAAACCGGATCGTAAGCGCCGCCACCGCGCAGCGTAAAGGCGCGTTTGAGCAAAGAATCGGCAATCGCTGCCGAATCCTGCCGGGTCTTCCAGGTCGAATAATCCTGCACGGCTGCCAGCCGCTTCGCCATTCCCACCGCCGCGTTGTGCAGCCGCAGCGCCTCGTCGTCGATGCGCTGTTGGGTTTGCCAGACGGGCAGGGCGGCGTTTGCTGCCGCGGGCGTTTCGGCCAGGCGGCGGTTGGCGTCGACGCCCCAGGCCAGGAGCAGGGCGCTCAGGGCCACGCAGGCCAATGCCGCCCACATTTCCCCCGTCCACCAGCGCCTGGGTTCCGGGGTATCGAGCCAGGCGTTGAGGTTTTTGGTCGCCCCGGCGGGCAGGCCCGTGCCGTCGGCGCGTTCGCGCACGATCCAGTCGAGTTCGGCTTCCTGGCTGCCGGAGAGCAGGCCCAGGGCACGCAGTTCGCGGATGGCCTGTTTGTGGGCTTCGTCGCGCGGGTCGAGGGCAAACTGGTGGATGGCGAGGTTGACGCGCCAGTCGGTTTCGGCAAAGGAGCCGGCGACCTGTTCGCGCAGGGCTTCGAGTTCGGCCGCGGCGGCCTGGCGGGCGAGGCGCTCGTCGTCGGGCGGGCACTGGGCGAGCAGGGCCAGGCGGAGTGCAGTGGCCGGTTCGTTGGCGCTGAGCCAGGGGATGCGCGAGAGGCGCAGCAGGCGGTCGTGCGTCAGCTCAATGCCCAGGGCATGGCCGATAGCCAGGGTGAGGGCGTAGTCGGGCTGCGTAGTAATGGCCAGGGCGCAGAGCCAGCGGAAGGCCTCGGGGTCGTTTTGCAAAAACGCGCGGTGCGCCTCGGCGCTGTCCCAGCGGCGGTAGCGGTCGCTGGCGTCGCGGCGGCTGCGGCCCTGGGCGGTTTCCCAGAGCACGAAGGGGTCGGGGGCGAATTCTTCCAGCGCTTCGAGGGCCTCGAAACCGGCGAGCAGCCCGTCGGTATCGGCCGGGTAGAGCAGAAAATGCTGGTGCAGCAGGGCTTCCTGGTACGACCATGCGGCCGCGGGCGAGGGCGTGAGCAGCAGGCGTTTGCGCCAGCGGAGCAGTTGGGCGGCCTCGGCGAGCAGGGCCGGGCGGCGGGTGTCGTAGGGATTGATCAGGCCATGGCCGTCGCCCAGCAGCACGAGTTGGTGGTCGGCGTAGTGCTGAGCCAGGTGGTGCAGCGGCAGTCCGGCGGAGTGGTCGGGGTTCCAGAATCGGCGGAAATGGCCATCGTGGAAAAAGACGGTGACGGGCGCGTCCTGGTTTTTGAGGAAACTGGTGAGGCGCTCGAAGAGGCGACCCTGCTGGTCGCGCTCGTCGCGGCGCGTCACGAGCATGAGGTAGTCGGGCGGAGAGCTGAGCGCGCGTTCGCGCCAGCTGGGGAAGCCGCCGCTTTCGATGGTGGCGTTGATGGAGGCGTTGGCGTCGAAACTGCGGCGTTCGTCTTCTTCGCGGCGGCTGAGCACTTCGGCCATGCGGAAAAAAGCGGCTAATCCGCCGATCAGGTGGTTGTTGGGGCGGTAGGGAATGTGGTAGGGGCCGCTGTCGTGGATGGGGTATTCGGCGGCAAGTTCTTCGGGTGTTTTTTCGGCGGGTTTCTGCCGGCGTTTTTGCAGCCAGCGGCGCAGCAGCCAGGCGGCGGGCAGCAGGGGCAGGAGCAGCAGGAGCCAGACCCAGCCGGCCAGTTGGCGGAGCAGGCGGGGTTGGTCGTATTGCAGTTCGGCGAGTTGGAGAAAGGGTTTGTCGGAGCCGACTTCAAGGCGGGTTTCGACCGTTTCGTAGCAGTCACTTTCCTGTTTGGGCCGCGCTACGATGCACTCCACGGCGACCTGGCCCTCCTGTTTGAATTCGTACTGGATGTTATTTGCGGGTACCGTATCCCGCCCGTCGAACACCCAGCGCACGACCGCGCCGCGTTCGGCTTTGACCGAAAACGGGTATTTTTTATGTAAAATAAAAGGGCCCTGCGGCCAGACGACCGTGTCGATATCGGGCGGATCGGCGCAGTGGATATGGACGGTCATGGAGTCCGCCACCCGGTTGCCGGAATACAGCCGGACCTGTTTGTCGGCGCCGTAGCCGGCAGCCTGCCAGTACCAGCGGTCGCCAGCCTGGTACACGCTGTCCAATGCCCCCGATGCGGCGTCTTTGACTTCCCAGTACAGCGAGTCCTGGGGGGAAATTTTTGTAACAGCATTTTGCCAGTTATCAAGCGGAACGGTGTCACGGTCGCGCACGAGGCCAAACTGGGCGTCGATTCCAGCCCAAAATTTTTCTTCCCCGTGCTTTTGACCAAAAATCTCCTTGTATATCCAGTAGCCCGCGAGGCTGAGCAACAGCACGGTCAATGCGGGCCAAACGACGGTTCTCCAAAGCGGGCGAGGCGGGGCAGGCTGTTTTTGCCCCGCTTCCGGGTCGACTGCCTCTTTTTTACATTCCTCCAAAAACCCGTCCCACAGCTGGTAAAACCGCTCCTGTTCGGCCGCCGTGGTGGCGATGAGCGGAGCGAGCAGGTATTTGAGTTCCTCGGGTTTGCCCACGAACCCGGCCCCCTGGGCATGCAGCGCGCGCCACAGCCGCAGCTTCCGGCGGGTATCGAGGCGAAACCCGGCGGCTTGCAGTTGCGCGAAGAGGCGCGTGAGGGGGAGCGGTGTGGGTGTCATGGAGAGCGTAGGAGTGGGAGTGGGATGGGAACGCGGATGAGGCGGATTGGGGCGGATTTTCACGGATGATTAATCCGCCCAGTCAGGGTCATCTGCTTCTTTGTCTTTTTTTATTGTTTGAAAAAATCAAGCGTGCGAATTCAGGCTTTCTGCCGAAATTCAATAAAAAACCAAGTTCGATGTCGGTTGCTTTCAAATAATTCTGCAATTGCAAACGATGTTCGTCGAGCATACACTCACATGCTTTCAGTTCGAGAATAATTTCATTTTCAACCAACAGATCGGCAAAATAGGTACCCACCTGCCGGCCTTTATAGACTACCCCAATCTGGGGCTGGGCTACAACACCCAAGCCCATTTCCTGTAGTTCCAGATACAAAGCATTCTGGTAAACCCGTTCCAGAAAGCCGTAACCCAGCTCATTGTACACTGCATAAAAAGCGCCGAGTATTTTCTCCGTTATGTGCTTTTTTTCCAACATACCTGTAAAGGTTTTCATAAAAAATCTGTGGAAATCCGCCCCAATCCGCCTCATCCGCGTTTCCATCCGGCCTACTCAAATACATTTCGCACCGCTTCCAGGTCGTCCTTTGTTTTCACCAAAAAGGGCAGGTTCAGTTGCAGCATTTCCTTGCGGCGGGCCGCGTCGTTTTCCTGCCAGTAGCCGCCCAGGCCCAGGATGTTGAGCCAGGCGATGAGTTCGGCCGTAGCCGGTTTTTTGCGCACGGCCTTGTCGCGGGCGGCTTCGAAGAGGGCGATGAGTTCGTCGTAGCGCGCGCCGGCCGGGGCCGCATCGGCGAGGTGGGCTTCGACGATCTGCCGCAGGCGTTCGCCGCGCGGAAATTCGAGGTGGAAAAAAGCGCAGCGGCGCAGGAAGGCGTCGGGCAGGTTTTTTTCGGAATTGGAGGTGAGCACCACGACGATGTCGGCCTGCTCGCCTTTCTGGGCCTGGAAGCCGGGTAATTCTTTGATGGCGAAGCGGAAATTTTCCATCTCGTCAAGCAGGTCGTTGGTGAAATCGCGCGGGGCCTTGTCCACCTCGTCGATGAGCACTACGGTGCTCATGGGCCTTTCGGGCAGTTGCAAGCGGAATTTTTCGGTGAATTCGGGTCGCGGGTCGGAATACGCGATCGCCTTTCCGAAGGGCTGTAACTCGATAAATTCCTCGGTGCGCACCGCCCTATCGCCGCGCAGGTTAGCGGCCTGGAAGTGCGAGAGGGCGTCGTAGGTATAAAACAGATCGCTCGCCTTCGAGGTGGTTTTGGTGTTGAACCGCAGCACCTGGGGCCAGTAGGCGGCCTGGCTTTGGGCGCCAAGGTATTCGAGGGCCCAGCGGGCCATTTCGGTTTTGCCGGTGCCGGGTTCGCCAGTGAGCAGCAGGGGCTGTCGCAGGCGGATGGCCGCGTTGAGGGCGTGTTCCTGGCCGGGAGCGGGGATGTAGTTGGGCATGGCTTAGCGCAGATTTTCGGCCCGAATGACAAGGCCTTTGTTGTGCAATTCGATGATTTTGAGGAGTATGCTTTGTATTTCGATCATGTCGAGGCGTTCGGCAGAGCCGAAGAGTTCGCGGCGCATATCGTCGGCGGTTTTGCCGGGCGGCACCACGGCGGTGCGGTAGCGGCTGAACCACTCCGTGATGTCGGGAGCAGCCACGGGTTCGAGGGCGGGCAGCGCTTCGCCGCCGTGTTTGCGGGCACTGATCGCCTCGTGGATTTCGGCTTTTTTGTCCTGCTGGCCGGGTTCGTATTCCACGCCGAAAAAGAAGAAAAAAGTGGGCGCGGCGGGCGGCAATTCCACCTGCAGGAACTTCTGGATGAAGTTTTCCATCATCAGGGGCACCAGTTCGCGGTTCCAGTTGGCCGCGTCCATGGTGAGCAGGATAAACACCAGATCGTCGGCTTCGAAGCCGTGCAGGTCGGAGCCTTCGCCGAGCAGGTCGCGCAGGTTGCGGTTTTGAAGGGGGGCTTTATCGTCGAGGCGGGGAAAAAATTTGGCAAACAGGGCTTTAACCACGTTGATCTGATACAACATGGGGTGGCGGTGCACCTCGGGTTTGAGTTTGCACAATTTGACGCGAATGCCGGGGTTGTAGTCGCCGTTTTCCCAATTGGCCAGGTAGCCGCCCAGGTCGTAGCCGAAGCGGTCGAAAAGGCTGGTCTGCTCCTGGCGCGCGTCGCCGTAGAGGTAGTAGAGGTGAAGTTTCTGGCCTTCGGCCGTGTAATAGGCGAGCTGGAACTGGTCGTTCTGATCGAAGCGGTTGCAGGTGAAGGCGTGCCAGGGCGAAAGGGCGGCGCGCGCGGCAGCGGATTTGCGCAGGCGCTCGCAGAGGTCGACCATTTCGATGCGGTCGATCAGCCACAAAAGGGCATGACTGACGTTGGAAAAATTGATACCGCGCTCTTTGTAATCGATCAGGTTGAGGTTGCCCGCCCGTTCGTTCGGCTTCGTGGTAGCGGTTTTCGATCATCACCGCGTCGTTGTAGAGCTCGCAGTCGGTGCGCAGGGTATCTTCCCGCAGGCAGCGAAACGCTTCATCGTACCGGGCCTGTCCGATAAGATCTTTCAAATTGCGTTTCAGGGCGTCGAGCATGAGGCGGGTGGGTTAAGCCCGACAAAAGAAGGGTTTTTTGGGGAATTAGACAGACTAAAAGCCTAGATGATTGGATGTGAAGCGGTTAACCGTATGGTATTAATCCCAAATAAGCGTCAGTTTCGACTTGGCAATACCACCTCTGAAATTTTCTCCCGTTCCTTCGAAAACTACATAACCGCCATTGCTGATCATGGATTCACCGCTGCAATTACCCCAACAGCCCCAACTGCTGGTATCGAAAAATGTTCCGATAGGCCATTCTTTCAAACCGGCAGCCTTTGTTTTTTCATAATCCGAAAAATCTGCGACAACGATCGATTTATCTGAACCTGCCTGGGTGCTACTGAGACTACCACCCGGACAGCTACAGTACAAGGTGAATTCCCTGTCTATGGTGATTTTTTTCACCCCTCCGTCATCATCTTTACAATACAGCCCTATTCCATAATGTGTACCTTTTTTTATCTTGATTGATGATGCCGACGATGTATACTCCGTCGACCCGTTTTCATCTGTAACATACCATCTGACAGACGGAGGAGTCGGGTCATTGATTGGAATTTGTACAGTTGGGAAAACAGCGTTCCCGCAAGAGCAACACCATAAGGAGATTGCCAAGCTTAACAACACAGCAATCTGCTTGAATGAATTAGAGATATATTCCATTGTGTTTTTATGAACTTGGTTATTTATTGTTATTATTTGAAAAACTGGTTAATTTACACATCCCGCACTTATATTTTCACCCATTTGCCCCTCCCCAGCACGCGCCCCTCAGCCTCGCTGACGGTAAGCAGGTAAAGTCCCTTGGGGAGTTCGCTGATAGAAAGGGGTGAACGGCCGTCCCAGTTCGGTTGCTGGAGGCACACCTGTCCGCGCGCGTTGGTGAACTGCGCATGGAGCCGGCCGGCAGATTCCAGATGAGGAAGCCGTATCCGAATAAAATCCGTCGCGGGATTGGGCGAAATGCTCAATATGATTTCGTCGGGGCGTTCCCCGGTACCCACTGCGTTCAGGTCGCGCAGGATAAGGTCGTCGACAAAAAATTCGCCCGTTTCACCATAAGCCGAAAAACTCCCGATGAGCAACTGCTTGAGATCGGCATCGTCGGCTTCAAATACCAGCGTACTGTCGATCCAGCAAGCGCGATGTTTGGCATCCAGATCGAAAACCTGCCGTAGACTGAACCAGCGGTCGGTCGGGAAGGGCAGCAGCGCTTCTGTGACATAGGAGAAATCGGTCTCGCTGTATTTGCTGTACGCGACGGTACCGTCGGTACTGAAGGCGAAATCGACACTGCTGTACTGGTCGCTCAGGGCAAAAAACAATCCACCGGTACGCTGGCTGGGGACGTACATTTTCATCTCCAATTCGTAGGCCCCGGTACTCAGGCCGCCCATGTTGAGTTCGATGCTTTGGCTTTGTGAAGGGTTATACAGGGAGTTGGGGTGCATGGCCCATTGTCCGCTGTAATGCGTAAAACCGCCGTCGTAGCTGCCCAGATCGACGTCGCAATCATCGCCTTCGAGGCCGTCGAAATTGCAGCCGTAGCTGGTCCAGATATCCGATTGCGGACCCAGTTTGCCAGCCGAATAAGCGTCGAAATTGTCGCAAATCACATAAACCGGCGCGCAGGGTGTATTGGGCGTTACTGGCGCCAGATCGCCCGGAGGCAGGCAAGAACCGAACAACACCGGCGACAGCGATAAGCCGCGACATAAGGGGGTAAATACCCGCCGAACGAACACCCCATTATCCGCGATACCACATGCTTCAGGCGTTTGCTCGGCTTCGGCAAGGCTGAGTCCGTTGACGAAACGATAACGAATTTCCGTATTGGCCGGCAGTTCCACATCGGCCGTCCAAAGGTCGCCTCCGGCGTTTGTCATCGGAACCGCGGCAGGGTCCCAGCCATTGAGATCAAGCGCCAGGTGTACGCCGTCGGGCGAAGGCGGCACATCGCCCAGATAGACGGCAAACGTCGTTGTCGGCTGTGGAGGTGTCCCCCATTGGAAAAACATGGCATCCTGCGGCGATTGGGTGAGCGCGCAACCTGCCCAACCGAGCCCGGGCGACAGGAACTCGATGACACCGAGCGGTTGGTCAGGGCAGGTCGATACGATCTGCCACGTAAAGCCGCCATCGTCGGAGCGAAATGTGGCGTTATCAAAAAATCCGCCGTTGGCGCTTCTGGCTTCCAGGATGTACACGCCAGGCGCCCCCGTGGCCGCCAGGGCGCTGATAAACCGGGTTTGGTCGCCGTAGGGCAATTGCGCGGTGGGTATTTCCGTCCAGTTTTGGCCGCCATCGGTCGTCCGGATCATCCGCGGGACCTGTCCACCGCTGATCCAGTTGCCGCTGGCCGTGTCGAACACGGTAAAGGCAGAAACTGCGAGGCCAGTCTGATCATTTTCAAAAGCCAGATCGCTCAGCGGCAACGACAAAGGCGTGGGCCAGGCCTGCCAGGTTTGTCCAAAATCGGTCGTTTTTAAAAAAGTGCCGTCTTCGAGGCCGGCGAAAAAACTATTGCCTTCCACCTCGGTATCACTCCCGGGATAGTAAAAAATACCCTGGTCGGCCAGACCAGCGGGTACGCTGGCGGGGGTATTCCAGCTCAGGCCGCCGTCGGTAGTATATTTGGTGTTGTAAGGCCCCCTGTACACCAGACCTTTCGAGGCATTGAAAAAATGTACCTGATAGCCGGCAGCCGTGTCTTGCAGCAGCAAGTCCCAGGTTTGGCCGTCGTCGACGCTGCGGTACAGGCGGTCGTTGGGGCTTGCACGGCGATTGAGCGACCAATAGACCGTATCGGGTCCCAGCAAAGAAAGCCCCCAGCCGAGGTAATCTTCGGTACCGGGAATGGTGAGGGTTTGCCAGCTCAGGCCGCCGTCGGTAGTGTGTGTCAGGCGGGGCAAAACGCCCGTCGTCCAGCCGTAATAGACGTTGAGGTTGGTAATACCAGCCCAGATATGGCTGGAATCTGCGATTCTGATCTGATCTACCCAGTCGCTGTTGTCGTACTGGCCGGCAGCACGCGGAATCCATTGGGCAGTGAGCGGGCAGGCAAGGAGGAGCCAGGCCGCCTGAATCAGGCAGCGAAAAAGTATCGTTTTCATAAAAGTGGAATATGAAGTGATGCGCCGCGCCGCGGCTATGGAATTATGATTCGAATTTGATGATATCCTCGATCACGATATACGACAGAACAGCGCCGCGTTTGGCATTGATTTTCAGGGCATAACGTGGGTAATTGCCAGGGCCGCTGGCGCCCAGCTGGCTATCGTAAAGATAAGTCTCAAGGCTTGTCACCTGACTGTATGCGATCAGTTCGTAAACGCTGGCGGCGGATTCACGGCGGTAAAGACCCACCTCGTAGCGGTCGGCGCCGAGGCCGTCGGCGGGCGCTTTCCAGCTGATCTGGGCCTGTTTTCCCCCACCTGGAGCATTGACGAGGTTTTTCACGACATTTCTTACACAAAAACTTCCGGTAGAACCGCTGGAACCGGGTGAAAGCGAATTCTCCATGTTTAACCTTGTTTTTGCCAAAAGTACTCTGGAGGCGGTATCTGCGCCAATAACGTTTTTCTGCTACTTTCACCCCGGCTATTATTTCCGTTTCAGTTTTTTTATGAAAAACTCGTTGTTGCTGCAAACATTATCGGCTTTCAACCCGGAAGAACGCCGAGGGATCGCCCTTTTTTTGCAAAATGCCTATTTCAACCGGGGAAAACATGCGCGACAGATCATCCGGCTTTTCAACCTGCTGAACGATCGGCTGGAAGGGGGAGAACTGAATAACTGGGATAAAAACCACCTGCAAGCGCTTCTCTTTGAGGGCAAACCGGTTACATCGGGATATTTTAACAATCTGATGTCCGAACTACTGGCCCTTTTCCGAAAATTCATTCTGCTGCAGTACAGCACCGACGAAGCCCTGCTCGACCTTGCAGCCGCGCGTTTTTACAAAGACAGGGGCCTGGAAAACCTGGGCCGGCAAACCCTCGACCGCCTGGAACAACAACTGGCCTCAAGACCGCAGATGGCACTTTCGGTATTGCTCCTGCGTTTTCAAAGCAGCCTTGAACGCCTTGCGCTCGAAAGCCGCCACAACCATCGCCAGGGCGACCTCGGATTACCAGCAGCCCTCGAAAATTTGTGCCAGGCGTTCAGTGCGCAACTCTTGCACCTCGGCGCCCTGTTGTACGAACAACAACGTTACACGCCCGACATGGGCCTGGAATTGGCCCCGGCACTCGCAGCATTTCGATCCGTTTTCCGCGAACAACATTATTTCGGACAGCCGGCACTGGAAATATTTGAAATCGCATTTGCGATGATTGCCCGCCACTCCGACAACCCGCCCGCCGATCTGACGCGATACCTCGATATGCTGCAGCAATATGAATCCGTTTTCCCCTTCGAAATGCAGCGCAATCTTGCTGCTTTCGGGCGCAATTTCTGTTCACACCATCTGCGCACCCTGCCGGATATCATGCGCCCGCAACTCTTGTCGCTCTACAAAGATCACCTCGCCAAAGGCTGGATGGACGATCGCGGGTTCCTTCAAACAACCTACCTGCTGAATATGACGACCATCGGATTGCAATCGGGCGAGGAAGAATGGGTACGATGGGTGTTGAATGCCTACCGGAACAAAATCACCGACGATGAAGGGGGAACCATCTGGCAGTATTGTATGGCAAAATACCATTACCACCTAGGCGATTTGCCAACTGCCAACCGGTTTGTGATGATCGACAAGCCCAGGGATATCGAGATTGAAAAATCTATTCGCATCCTCGGCATAATGATCGCGTTCGATCTGGATCCGGAGAGTCCACATTTGGAAAGTCAGGTGCAGGCCTTTAAAATGTACCTGCACCGCAACAAAGACAGGTTGACGAATCAGAAACACGAAGGTGCACAGTGCTTCGTTGCGACGGTACGAAAACTGATCGCCGCTGCTTCCGACCCCGCTTCCAGCCGCAAGCGCAAAGCGCTGACTGATGTTATAGGCCGCATCACCCACTCAGACATCCCGGTCGCGGAGCCGCATTGGTTGCTGAAAAAAATAGATACCCTCACAGGGCACGATGATAAGGGCAATTTGGCCGGCTGATTACACATTCAGGCATGCCCCGTCATTTCCTCCAGTTCGGGGAGATCGGGGATATTGTCCACGATTTTTTCCCGCCCGCTGATAATCTGCACCAGTCGGCGGATGGCGCGGCGGCGGATGGCGCGTTCGAGTTCCTTGTTGGGCTCTTTGAGGATGTACTGGAATTTGAGCGCCACATTGTCTTTGCGCACCTCGGCCACGCGCAGGTAGTAGCTGTCTTCCTTGATGAGGTCGTGGAAAGGCTTGAGGGTTTCGATGATACTGGTTTCCAGTTCTTCCACGGTATGCAGATACTTGAGATTGATCTCAAAATCGATGCTGGTGCGTTTGATCGCGCGTTTGGTAAAGTTGACCACTTCCACGTTGAGCACCACGTTGTTGGGGATGTAGATGACGTCGTCGTCGTCGTTGAGCAGATGGATATTTTGCAGGGTAATATCGATGATCTTGCCACGGTGTTGCCCGATACTCACGTTATCGCCGATGCTCAATTGACCTGAAAACGTAATGATCATGCCATTGATCATGTTGGAAATGTAATCCTTCGTCAGGATCGCCAAACCGGCAAAAATGATGGACAGGGAAGTGAACACCTCGCGCACCTCAAGTCGAAAGAGCGACATTACGCCGATCACCATCCCGATGACGAGCACCAGTGAATAAATATGACTGACGCCGATAACGAAATTGTCTTCTCCGCGCACCTTGTGCCGCTTCCGGTAAAACCAGACGGCGAAAAACTGGACAAAATCAAGGGCAATAAGGAAAATAGCAATGCTGGCCAGCGTGACGGTGTAATATTCCAGCGACTCGCGGTAACGCGAACGGCCGAAATATTTGAATACGTCCCATTCGCCCAGACGGATCATCACAAGTACGCCCAGCAAACCGGCTTTAAACAGCAGAACAAGTATCTTTTTTAACATACGACGACCGGGTTGTTTCGGCTAAACGAAAAAAGACAACGCCTTAGTTTCCGAAGGCATGCCCAATACATACAGGACGCGCGCAAAGGGCAACTTCCCCCTTTGCGCGCGCCGCAATAAAACATTGACTTACTGTTACTTACAATATTTCATCCACCTTGTGCAGGGGCAGATTGAAGGCCTCGGCCACCCCGGCATATACCACTTTACCGCCGACTACGTTGAGGCCAAGCAGGAGCTCATTGTTGTCGCGGCAGGCCTGTTGCCAGCCCTTGTTGGCCAGTTGGATGGCATAGGGCAAGGTGGCGTTGGTGAGCGCTACGGTGGAGGTGAAAGGCACGGCGCCCGGCATATTGGCCACGCAGTAGTGCACCACGTCGTCGATGATATAGGTGGGGTCGGCGTGCGTGGTGGCTTTCGTGGTTTCAAAGCAGCCGCCCTGATCGACCGCCACATCGACGAGCACGGTACCGGCGTGCATGGTTTTCAGCATATCGCGGGTGATCAGTTTGGGTGCTTTGGCGCCCGGGATGAGCACGGCGCCCACGATCAGGTCGTGGTCTTTGATCAGTTTGCGGATGTTGTATTCGTTGGAGAACATCGTCGTCACGTTGGCGGGCATGATGTCGCTGAGGTAACGCAGGCGGTTGAGGCTGGTATCGAGGAGCGTAACTTGAGCGCCGAGGCCGGCTGCCATTTTAGCCGCCTGGGTGCCTACGACGCCGCCGCCGATCACGAGTACTTTCCCGGGCGGTACGCCGGGTACGCCACCGAGCAATACGCCGCGGCCCTTGACGGGTTTTTCGAGGTATTTGGCGCCTTCCTGAATCGCCATCCGGCCGGCTACTTCCGACATGGGAATGAGCAAGGGCAACTGCCGGTCTTTGGTTTCAACAGTTTCATAAGCCAGACAAACCGCCCCGCTGTCGATCATGGCATGGGTCAGTTCCTCGCTGGAAGCAAAGTGGAAATAGGTGAAAATCAGTTGGTCCTTGCGGCAACGGCTATATTCCTCCTTGATCGGCTCCTTTACTTTCATAATCATCTCGGCGACTGCCCAGACTTCATCGGCAGTGGCCAGAATCTTGGCGTCGGCCGACACATATTCTTCGTCTTCAAAACCGCTGCCGACGCCGGCCGTGCTTTGTACATAAACGGTATGGCCACGGCGGGTAAGTTCAAGCGCGCCGGCAGGCGTCAGGGCGACGCGGTTTTCATTGCTTTTGATTTCTTTCGGAACACCGATGATCATGGTAAAGACAATTTGATTTTAGTGAAAAAATGCCTGTCAGGCAGACAAGTTTGTGGTCGGGCCTTCGGCAAAAGCCGCGCAAAGGTAGGCAAAGTGTGTAGAGTTGACAGCGGACTTCAATTTTTCAAAAAGGCATAAAAAAAGCGCGTGACTTTTCACGCGCCGAAGAATTTTTCAATTCTAAAACAAAAACTTACACACTTGATTTCCGACCTCCGAAAACCGTGCCAAAGCAATATGAAAAATCAATTGATGAAAAATTTTTCATTATAATCAGGAATAATACCTTTTTCCCTCGCCATTCGGAACATCTGACGCACGGCGTTCCGGCCTGCTTCCCCCAAATCTTCCGTAAACGCCGTCACGTAAAGGTCAATATGCGAGCGCATAACAGACTCTTCCATCGCCTGGGCGTGCTCCCGAACGTAGCCCATTGTCTCATCGGGATGAGCAAATGCATACGCGACGCTGCGGCGCATGACGCGGTTCATTTTTTGTTGCACTTCCAGTGGCAAATCGCGTCGGACGACGATTCCGCCGAGTGGGATGGGCAGGCCGGTGCTTGTCTCCCAATACTCGCCCAGATCGCGCAAGCTGACCAGCCCTTTGTCCTGATAGGTAAACCGGTTTTCATGAATGATCAATCCGGCGTCGGCACGGCCGTCGAGCACGGCATTTTCGATGTCGGAAAAAAGGCACTCAAATTTATTGACGGCATCGGGGTAAGCCAGGCCGAGTAAGAAATTAGCAGTTGTCATCCGGCCGGGTATGGCAATTCGGGCGGCGCGGATGGCGCTTTCGGTCATCGGTTGCCTTGCGACCAGCAGCGGGCCGCAATTATTGCCCAGCGCGCTGCCTGCATCGAGTAGCGCGTAAGGCCGGGTGAGGTGCGCAAACGCGTGGTAACTGAGTTTGGTTGCCTCAATTTCGCCGGCGAAAGCGCGGCGGTTGAGCGCCTCCACATCTTCCATCACGACCTCGAACCTGAGTCCTTCGGTATCGATGCGGTCGTGCAGCATGGCGAAAAAGATAAAAGTGTCGTTGGGGCAGGGTGAAAAACCAAGTGATAGTTTTGTCATAAAGAGGCGCTGTCAATGGTCGTGAATAACGACCTTTGCCGGGTGCAACCCGAGGTAATTTACGAAGACAATCATTTGCTGGCAATTAACAAGCCGGCGGGCTGGCTGGTTCAGGGCGACCGAACCGGCGACCCTACCCTCACAGATTGGGGCAAGGCCTATCTGAAAGAGAAATACGCCAAACCAGGGGCCGTTTTTTTACACCCTGTTCATCGAATCGATCGGCCTGTGAGCGGCATTGTGTTGTTTGCCCGTACGGACAAGGCACTGGGGCGCATGACCACGTTGTTCAGGGAGCGCAAGGTAGAAAAAACCTATCTGGCCCGGGTATTCAAGGCTCCGGCGTCCGAACGGGGGACACTTCGTCACTGGCTTTGGAAGGACGAGCAAAAAAACGTCGTGCGTTCTTTTGCGCAAAAACCCGCCCGATATCCTGATGCGAAGGAGGCAATGCTGGAGTATGAATTAATCGGTCAGGAAGGAAAAGAGTATCTGTTGCGGGTAAGCCCGCTGACGGGTCGGTCGCACCAGATCAGGGCTCAATTGACCGCTATGGGCTGCCCGATTCTGGGGGATGTGAAATACGGAGCGCCTGTGCCCTTGCCGGATGCAAGTATCGGGCTGGTGTGTCAGTCTATGATATTTGAGCATCCGGTACGTAAGGAGGTGATTCGCATTACGCTGTAACGCGCCGAAGCGCCGGCCCCGAGTTTCGGCGCGGCGATAGAAATAGCGGCGATAGAAAAAAATGCCTCGCTGACATCTTGCATGTCGCGAGGCCCGAAAACAATAAACAGCAGGATATTTTTCCGGCATCCATGTAAAAAAGGATGCCTGACACGGTTGTCAAACGTTGCTGATCTTGCGGATCACCTTGTAAAGCCGGGTCGTTTCGTTGACTTCTTCCTCAAAGGGATCGTGATCGAAGTAATTGGCAGAAATCAATTTGAATTTGACGATTCGCCCACGGTTGTTGAATACTTTCTGGACGTATTTCACCCAGACATTGCCGCTGCTTCGCACGGCATAGATTTCGTTGTCGCGAATGTCGTTGAGGTTTTCAACGGACTTGCAAATGACGATATCGGCATGTTTGATCACTGGCTCCATCGAGTTGCCTTCGATCTGGAAAGCAACCAGGCCGGAACCGCTGACGCCAGGTATCGAGAAATACTGATTGTCTTCACGGCTTTCGGCGCCAAGTGTGCTGCCGGCGAAAGCGCGTATGGTGGTGAACAAAATATTGCCTTCACCGACGCCGGAGGTATAACTTTCCTTGCTGAATGCATTGGCCGGCGCTTCGAATCCAAACGGATTGCCGATGCCGTGCAACATCCAGGCTTCGTTGATATCATAGGCACGGCAGAAAGACTGCGCCTGCCCGTAATCAATGACGCGCTTGCTGTCTGCATTGAGGAATGCGCGAATGATGTGTCCGTATGCCTTGTTGCCGAGGACTTTTTCCGCCACGTCGCCTACGCCGCGACCGCCGCGGTCATTTTTTACAATAGCGCCGCGTTCTTCCAGTAATTTGAAAGCCTGAATGAATCGACTGTTCAGATTGATCCGATCTTCCTTGATCATATGGCAACAATGTTTTGGTTTAAAACAATGGTGTGCAAAAAATGGAAGCAACTGTTATGACGAAATTAGGGTCTTGCTCTTGCTTCTTTGTTTTCCGTTTTGACACTGCAAACTTAAAACAAATGGTTTTTAAAAACAAAAAATGTCAAAGTTTTTTTTCGACTTCAAACCATTTTTTTTCGAGCCTTTTTTTTATTCATTTGACTGTCAATTTTTTAGAAAAATAAAATATCGGCGTATATGCGAGTATGTTTGAAACGTTTTAGCAAAGTGCGCGGCTGCTCCACGGTGCGGCGTATACCAAGTTTTCGTACTTTTGTAGCGGGAATGCCATCTGCAACGACTGAAGGTCGACACGGCTTTCCTCAAATCATCGACTGTAATTATGAGCATTACCATATCCTTACTGAACCACAAAGGGGGCGTTGGAAAGACCACCAGCGCAATCAATATCGGGGCCGGGCTGGTCGAACTGGGCAAACGTGTGTTGCTGATCGACCTTGACCCGCAGGCCAACCTGACCATTTCGCTGGGCATCCCCCGGCAGAAATATACCATCTACGAGGCGCTCAGGGGTGAGGCGGAACTCACGCCTTACACCTATAAACAAGGCCTCGATATCGTCACCTCGTCGCTCGACCTTTCGGGAGCCGAGTTGGAACTGATCAACGAAGCAGGCCGGGAATTTATCCTCCGCGAACTGATCGGCCAGGTGGCAGACGACTACGACTATATTATTATCGATTGCCCTCCCTCGCTGGGCCTGCTCACCCTGAATGCCCTGACGAGCAGCCGCTTCGTCATGATCCCGCTTCAAACGGAGTTTCTTGCCGTACAGGGCCTGGCCAAAATCAAACAGGTCATCGACAAGGTGCGTTTCCGGCTCAACAAACAGCTCGACATCGGCGGCGTGGTCGCCACGATGTACGACAGCCGCCGGGTACTCAACCGCGACGTGGTGGAGACCATTCACAAACACTTCGGCGACAAGGTGTTCCGCACCTACATCCGCGACAATGTCGCACTGGCCGAAGCCCCCGCCTCCCGCAAGGATATTTTTGAATACAATCCCAAATCTGCCGGCGCGCAGGATTACCTCAACCTTTGCCACGAAATTCTGGAACGCACCGAAGGCATTCCGGCCAAAATCGTTCCGCAGCACGAACAGGAAGCCTGACTATGAGTAAAAAACGTTTCTCCGAGGGGCTCGACGACCTGTTTAAAGACCTGACGCCCGAGGCTTCTGCCATTACCACCGAATCCACGCGAAGCGGTGAACGACGCCATCATGGCAAAAATTTCGTGACCGATCTCGATGCCCTGCTGCAGGAAGCACTCGACGAAAGTCTGGAAAAATACGAAGCCTCCTCCCCTTCCATATCCGGCAACAAATCAAAATCGACCGCCGCAGGCCATCGTTCCGGCCTGACCGGAATTGATGCGCTTATCCGTCAAACCATCGATCTGCAGGAACTCACCACAGACGAAAATACCGGCAAGCGCCGCCTGACCGTCGTTGTGGACCGCACCAAACTCGACAAGCTCAAAACCATCGCCCGACTCGAAAACTCCTACCTCAAAGACCTGCTCGTGGGGCTTATCGATGAGTACATCAAGGAGTATGTGCGCGATAAAGGGGTGGATTTGTAAAAAAGCCCGGGTTCCGGCGCACTGTCAATCACTTTTTTATTCTCCGAACAGTTGCTTTCCTATTACGACTTCAAACCCTGTTATCAGACGAACGACAATCCGCCTCGCGAACTGAGCGCGGAAGAGCGCAGGGCTTGTCTGGAAAGGCTGTTTCGCCTTTTTTACAACCAGGCCATACACCCCGAACTGCTGGGGCTCGAACGCCGCCGCCGCAGGCTGATCCGCCTGTTGGCGCTGTCGGTCGTACTGCTCCTGGCAGTTGCGGCGCTTCAAATCTTTATCGGTCTGTTCGTCGTCACGCTGATCCTTTTTATCCCCGTAGCCCTGTGGATCGCCTACCTCGTGTTTCGGATTCAGGTGTATTTCGAGGAATTCAAACCGCGCATTGTGGGACTGATTCTTGATTTTATCGACAACGATCTGAATTACAAGGATTTACGTTACAAACACAAGGGGTTTATTCCCAAGAAAAAATTTCTCTCCAGCAAGATTTTTACCACGGCCGACGATTACACCGGCGAAGATCTCATCACCGGGCAGGTACGGGAAATGCCTTTCGAATTGTGCGAACTTCGGGTAAGGGAGTTCTCGCCCGCCCGCAATCGTCTCGACCGGGTGTTTGTCGGTTTGTTTCTGGCCGGCGATTTTCACCGTATCGACATGCGCGGCGAATTACTACTGCTGCCCGACGCCTACCGCAAATACCTGACCCGCAGCGAACGTGCCTTCCACCTGACGGGCGGGCGCCGCGTGGAGGGCAATTTGCTGCCCGAATTCGAAGTCTGGTTCGACACCTACGCAACCCCCGACTTGCGCGTCCGCGAAGTTATTTCCGCCGATCTCCAGCGCACTATCCTCGATTTTCGCAACCGCTACCAACAACTGAACCGCCAAAAGGAAATCTACCTCTCCATCATCGGCGACAACATCTACATCGCCCTGACACAGGACAAAGACCTGCTCGAACCCTCCCTCTGGGTCAACACAGTGAGCTTTGAAACCGTCCGCGAGATGTACCAGGATATCACCATGGTGCTCGATCTGGTGAAGGCCGTGGATGTGATGAATTGAGGCGCAGTTGCCGCCAATACCCAAGATCAGCTTGATTCATGCCCCACATCATCGCCCACGCGCGCGGGTTGGGCTTGCTTTGTTCAACAGAACACACTCAATCAAGACTTTATTAAAACGACTAACCTATGATCAAAGAAGTAAGCGGAGATATCCTGTTGTCCAAAGCAGATGCCATCGTCCACGGAGTTGCCCCATACGATCACTTCGACAGCGGCCTGGCGCTCAGCCTGCGCGAACAATGGCCCTCCTTGTTCAAGGATTTCAAACACTATTGCCACCAGTTTAACCCCAAACCCGGCAGCGCCTGGATCTGGAGCAGCGCCAACGGCCTCCGCGTCGTCAACCTGCTTACCCAGGATCCCTCCGACAACAAAGGCCACGGCGGGCACCCCGGCAGGGCAAGCCTCAGCAACGTAACCCATGCCCTGCACGAATTGAAAAAACTGATTTCCAGGGAAAAACTGCGCAGCGTAGCCATCACCCGCCTCGCCACAGGCGTCGGCGGCCTCGACTGGGAAGAAGTCAAACCTTTGATTTACAGCCAGTTGAATGATGTCGATGCAGCGGTATTCGTGTACACATCGTATGTCAAAAATCAGATAGCCCGGGAAACGCTGTAACCAGCCCAGGCTAAAAAGGACCCTTGCCTTTCCGTTTTCGCGAGCCGGGCAAGGGTCTTTTTTAAGGTTTCGAATAATTTTTAGACCAGTCTAAATTTATTTAAAAAATTGGTTTAAAATTTTTGACAAAGGGGGAACATGTTTCTGCAGCCAAACCCCGTTCTTTGTCGCTGCAAGTCTTTTAGCAGCAATAAGCACATGGCCCAGGAATGTTGCCACGACGAGCAACCCGGGGAAGCAGCCCCGCGTTCGCCGGTACACGATCACGACCACGATCATGACCATGATCATGAGCACGGGCATGGAGACGATTGGAAGCAATGGTTGGCGCCTGTCGTTTCGGCGGTTGTGCTCGCTGCCGGCCTCTGGCTCGACCACACTGCTTTCTCATGGTTTGGCCGGCCTTTTTTGCGCAGCGGCTGGTACGTCCTGGCTTATCTGCCGGTAGCATGGCCGGTTTGGGTGCAGGCCGTTCGCAGCATGCGTGGCGGCACTGTTTTCAGCGAGTTTTTTTTGATGGGAATTGCGACGGCCGGGGCATTTTACCTCGGTCAATATGCGGAAGGCGTGGCGGTTATGCTGTTTTACGCCGTTGGAGAGGCCTTTCAGCATGCAGCAGTGCAGGGTGCGCGCCGCAATATCTCCGCATTGCTCGACGTACGGCCCACGCAGGTCAGGGTGGTGCATGACAACCACGTACATCAGGCGCCACCTGAAAAAGTGGCGGTAGGCGCCACCATTCGCCTCTTGCCAGGCGAGCGCGTCGCACTCGACGGCGTCTTGCTGGGCGACAACGCGGCCGAGTTCGATACCGCCGCCCTCAGTGGCGAAAGCCTGCCCGTGACCATCGCCCCCGGCGGCGGCGTAATGGCCGGCAGCATCGCATTGGGCCGAATGCTCGAACTGCGTACCGTCAAACCTTACGAGGAAAGTACCCTGGCGCGTATTCTCCATCTGGTACAGGATGCCACGCAACGCAAGGCGCCGACCGAACAATTCATCCGCCGTTTTGCCAAAATATACACTCCCATCGTTTGCGCCCTGGCTTTGCTGATCGTACTGGTCCCGGCCTGGCTGGTTCAGCCCTACGTTTGGACCGACTGGCTGTATCGCGCGCTGGTCTTTCTGGTCATTTCCTGCCCTTGCGCACTGGTGATTTCCATCCCGCTGGGCTATTTCGGGGGAATCGGCGCTGCCTCCCGGCACGGAATCTTGTTCAAGGGTTCCAACTATCTCGATCTGTTGACGCAGGTAAACACCCTCGCAACCGACAAAACCGGCACGCTTACCCGGGGAAAATTTACCGTCAGCGCATTCGAATCCGTCATGGACGATTTGCCCGCCCCTACCCTTCTGCGCTGGACGGCCTCGCTCGAACAGGCATCCAACCACCCCGTGGCCCAGGCGCTTGTCGGGTTTGCGCACGATAACGAGGCGGTTTTCGCAACGGCCGCGGCGGTGGAAGAATTCGGCGGCATGGGCCTGAGAGGGCAGGTCGAAAACCGGACGCTGCTGGTGGGCAACAGGGCCTTGATGGAAAAATTTGGCGTCGAAGGAGATTTTCCCGAACAAGCGCCGGAAGGCAGTATCCGGGTGCTCATCGCCGTGAACGGGCGCATTGCCGGCCACTTCCTGGTTGCCGACACGCTCAAAAGCGACGCATCCGAAGCGATTGGCGCGTTGCGCCGTGCAGGCGTTCGGCGCATCGTTCTGCTGTCGGGCGACCGGCCCGAAATTGCCGCCGCTGTCGGGCAAACGCTGGGGCTCGACGCCACCTACGGCGCGCTTTTACCCGAACAAAAAGTACAAAAAATTGAAGCGCTGAAAAGCGACCCGGCTGTTTGCCTGGCTTTTGCAGGCGACGGGCTCAACGACGCGCCGGCGCTCGCCCGCGCCGATGTGGGCATAGCGATGGGCGGTTTGGGCGCCGATGCCGCTATCGAAACCGCCGACGTAATCATTCAAACCGACCAGCCTTCCCGAATTGCCACTGCCATTCGGATCAGCCGGGCCACGAGGGCCGTCGTCTGGCAAAATATCGGACTGGCCTTCGGCGTAAAGTCGCTCGTGTTGTTGCTGGGCGCAGGAGGGCTGGCGACGATGTGGGAAGCGGTGATCGCCGACGTCGGGGTGGCGCTGCTGGCCATTTTAAACGCGGTCAGGGTGCTACACATGCGGTTTTAAAAAACACCCTGTAAGCGCTTGAAGCCCTTACAGGGTGGGAAAAGCGACAAAACCCCAGGAATTTACTGGACCGTCACGGGAAAGGTCACGTCAAAATCCGTTTCTCCGGTCACATCCGGGTTGGATGCAGATTTATCCGGTTCGTGTTTGAGCAAGATATTGATCGTGCCGCTTGAAGCCGCGCCGGCCACCCATTGCGTGTTGAGGCGGAAAGGTTTGCCGTTGGCATCGGTATCGGTCGGGGTGATGGTGATATTGGCCTGGCTGACGTTGTACACCAGCAAGTGAGCCGTGTTTTCCGCTTCTATTTCTTCCGTAATGTCGTCGGCCGGCGATTTGCTGCGATCGTACACATGGATATGGCAATTGTAGGTTTTACCGGCAGCCAGTGCGATGGTTTCGATTTCGGGATTGTTGCCGCCCGGCCCATCGGTATCGTTCCATTCAAATTCGTGGTCGAGCGATCCGTCGGTTGCCGTCAGATGCACCACGACGGTGGTAATATTTTCCTGTTCCGTTTCATTCTTGTCGCTTTTACAGGCAGTCAAGCCGAGGCCGAACAACAAGAAAAAGAAAGGCATTTTTACAATCAAGTTTTTCATAATCAATAAATCAGGTTGTTTTTAAAAAAGAGTTTTTCATAAAAGCCCGCTTTCAGCCGAACAGCCATTTTGCCCGCAGGCTCATGTTGAGTCCCGGTTCGTCGGCGTAATAGCGGAAAAAATTCAGGTACTCGCGATACCTGAGGTTGCCGAGGTTTTGAATATTCAGACCTACTTCCAGCGGATGGCTTTTCCAGTGAAAAGTGTGGGCCGCATCGAGGCCGAAGGTGGTGTACCCGGCCGGAGCGGGTTTCAACAAGCCGGCCTCCGGTATTCTGGTTTGCTGCAGGGTCGTGGAGGCCAGGAGGCGGATGAATGTTTCCCCGTCCTTGCCCGGCGACCATTTCAGACCGTACTGAAACCGGTCGGCAGGCATCAGCGGAAGCCAGTCGTGGTGCGCGGGGCGTTCGGCAGAATCGCTGGCTATCCTGTACCCGCGCAACAACGAAAGCCGGCCTTCTGCCGACCAGTGAGGGGCAAGGGGCAATGAGACACTGGCGTCGAGGCCTTGCAGCACGGCATCGTCCTGTGCGTAGAAATAAGCCGGAAACGCCCCGCGAACCGTCAGCACAAAAGTGTTTTGCGGGTCGAGGTAGATGAAATCGCGAATCCGGTTGCGGAAAAAAGTAAGTACGAGATCGGCTTTTTCATCCTGCCAGTTGAGGGTCAGATTGGTATTCCAGGCTTTTTCGGGGGCAAGATCAGGGCGCCCCTGTTCGTAGGTTCCAGCGCCATGGTGTACCCCGCGCGCAAACAATTCATTGACGTGCGGCGGCCGCCAGGCAAGCCCGGAATGCAGGGTAAGCGACCATTTTTTTGAAAAATGATACACTGCGCCGCCGGCAAACGAGGCATTGCCAAAATGCACGGTGGTATCCAGATCGACCAGATTGCCGGTCGTCAGCGCCTGGCTGAGCCGGTAATCATAGCGGGCGCCCCATTCCAGTTCCCAGGGTACTGGATATTTCCGCCAGCGTTCCGAGATCCAAACGGACCCGCCGTAGGTCTGGTAATCGGGAATAAATCCGCCGCGGCCGACCACATTCTTCTGGTACTGCGCCTGTATGCCCACACCGCCTTCCCAATGCCGGATCGGGAAGTGCTCCAGAGCAGCATCCAGAGTGTTGGTCCAGAGTTGAAAACCGACCTGCGGTTTGTCGGCAGAAGACGAGTTGGAGCGCACGACATCGTATTCCTTGCGGTCGTTGGCCTGAAAAGCATAACGGGTCGTCAGTTTCCAGGTTTCGGACAAACGGTATTGCGCCTTGTATTTCAATACGTTGTGCGCAATCTGCTGATAAGGCCGATCGATACGATAAGTGAATGCGTCGGGGTTGTTCAGCGGGGTATTGCTGGCGATGGCCTGCTCGAGGTCGGTAATGTTGCCGATGTGCGATGCGCGCAGGATAGCCAGTCGCTGCGAAAACCGCGACAGGCTCAGTTCGTGCGTCCAGTGTCCGTTTTTCCAGCCGGCGCGGGCCGAAAAATCAAGTTCGGCCACCCCCGTATTGCCCAGCCAGTAATCGGGGGCTTTGAGGTTGCCGCTCCGTTTGGCGGTGCCCTGGAGGCGAAACGTCAGCGAGCGGTGGGGCAAATGCCAGTCGATCGCGCCTGCCGCTACTCCGCCCCATCCATTGGACACTGCGCCGAGGGTCAGCCACCCGCCGACACCCGTTTTTTCGCGCAAGGGCGCGGGTTCGAGCACGACGGCTCCTGCCAGTGCCCCTACGCCGTATCGCAACCCTGCCGCGCCTTTCACCACCGTTATTTTTTCGGCGGTAAAGGGGTCGATCTCCGGCGCATGCTCGCTCCCCCACTGTTGCCCTTCGAGTGCCACGCCGTCCGATACAATCGCAATCCGGTTGGAATGCAAACCCTGAATGACCGGTTTGGCAATTGTCGAGCCTGTGTTGAGTGTAGTGACACCGGGCAGTTTCTTGAGCGTTTCGCCCAAATTGACGCCCTGTGTAGCCGCCAGATCGGCAGATTCTACGCTGACTTCGGCCTGAACGGGCGCCGGGGGAAGCGCCTTCTCGGCAATCACGACCTCGCCCAGCACGGCATTGTGCACCAGGTGAAAGTCGGTCGCGACGTTTTCGGTCAGTCGCACCACCTGGGTCAGGTGCGCGCATTCCACGTGCCTTACTTCAATGGTGTAATCCTGGCCGGCGCAAAGGTTGGAAACAGCATAGTTGCCGTTTTCGTCCGTTACGGCGCCACGGTCCGCTTCCTTGACATGAATGGAGGCATATGCCAGGGGCTCACCGGTTTCGGCCTCGGTGACACAGCCTTGTAGTACGACGTGACAATCCTGTGCTTCGACCAGTGTCGCAGCACCAACAAAGAGGAATGCCAGCAAGCCGAATCGCTTCGCTCGCATGGTTAAGTATTTGATAACGTGTAAAATGGATGTTAAAATCTGCCCCGGCCCGGCAGGGCGGGCCGCAATATGGAAGAGCAATCAGCGCGCTTCAGGAGCGCAAGGATCAGGCGGACGGCGGCCCCCTGAGCAGGGTTTGGTCGAACGCCCGGCAAACAATAACACTCGCGTAAGGAATGTCTGTTTGACCGCCCGGCAAGGCAGGCAACACGGGCATCAGCAATTCAGGCAAAACATCCGCGACGGCAAAACACATGTCGCAAACCTGACAGTCTTCGATGGAGAACCGCTGGTCGTGCAAGTGAACCTTGCTGCCTTGTTTATCGGATATGGCCGAGCAGGCATGCCGCTCGTGGGCGTGGTGGTGGTGCAAAAAGACGCCGTGCACCGTCTTCATCAGAAGCGAAGCGGCAAACAGAAAAGCCAGCGACAAAGCGGCCCTGCTTCGGGAAATGGTGCTGTGTATCATGAACGTGCGTCCACCTGTCGGGGACAAAATTAAGCGCTTGCCCGGCAATCGGGACTTTCCGGCTTAATTTTGCTGAAAAATGACGGAACCCCGGCGGGATTATCCGCCGGGGTTCCGTTCAAACAGGCCTTATTCTTCGGCAATATTTGTTTTTATCTGCCGGGTCGGGCGATTGCCGCCTAACTTTTCCTTGTGGCGAACCAACTGGCGGCGAAGCGTATCCAGCGAGGCATCGATAGCCGATTCAAAAGTGCGGCTGGATTTGCGGTCAACCAAAAAACCGCCGGGAACATGAAGGCGAATCTCGGTGACTTTGTCCTGAACTTTTCCTCCCGTGTCCTGAAGTTTGAGGTACACTTCGGCGTCTTTGATCCAGGAAGACATTCGGTCGAGGCGACTGAGTTTTTTCTCGATATACGCGATCAATTTTGCATCAACATGGAAGTGCTGGGATTGCACACTTAGGTTCATCATAAGCACACTAATTTTGTAAGGTGAACAATTTGGTCACAGTAGAATACTTGAAGGGCAAGCGTTGAATACGGTAAAGGAAGCCGTGGTGGGACGTTGAATGACGTTCTGAAAATAACCGTTTTAGATTCGGTTTGTTTCATAGTGCCGGCTTCCTGTTACCGTGAGTGTTTTTCTTGAAAGTTCGCCGGAGCATATTCGCTCCAACTTCACTTAGACGCCGATGGAGGCGTTTTTATTTTTTCAACTCCCAATTTTACCAGGAGTTTAATTTCTCCGCAAATATTTTAACAAAAATTTTTAGTGAACATTTTATCAAAAAATATACTATTATAAAAATGTAATTTTTAAGTAAAAAATTTCAAAGTAAACAGCTATTACCAATCTTTACAAGTTAAAAAAAGAATTTATAAAATACACTTTTCTGCCCTTTACACAAGGGAATCGCATCCATCAATCTCCGGATTAAACCCGACCTTCACGCCGACCAAAACACAACGCAAGCACCATGTCTGCCATTCATCCTGCATCTTCCGAAACCGCTTCGATCGCCGCACTTTTCGCACAGCAACAGGCTTATGCGCCAATAGCCGGACGGAGTACCGTTAAAGCACGCAAGGCAAAACTCCGACGCTTGCACGACTGCCTTCTCCGGCGCCGGCAAGCGCTCTATCAGGCCATGGCAGCCGACTTTAAAAAAGGCGAAGCCGAGGTGAATATTTCGGAGATTGGCGTGATCAACACGGAAATCCGGCACACCATCCGCCACCTGAGCTCCTGGCTCACCCCCAAAAACGTGGGCACCCCGATTATGCTGATCGGCACGCGTTCTGAAATCCGCTACGAATCCAAAGGTGTTTGCCTGATCCTGTCGCCCTGGAATTTTCCCTTCAACCTCACCTTCGTGCCGCTGATTTCGGCCATTGCAGGCGGTAATTGCGTCATTTTGAAACCTTCTGAATACACGCCGCACTGCTCTGCGCTGATCAAAAGCATCGTGGAAGAGTGTTTCTCGCCCGAAGAGGTGTGCGTTGTGGAAGGCGATGCGAGCGTTGCCCGGGCGCTGACCGATTTGCCGTTCAACCATATTTTTTTCACCGGAAGCCCCGAAGTTGGCAAAATAGTGATGGCCGCGGCGGCGCGGCATTTGTCGTCGGTTACGCTCGAATTGGGTGGAAAGAGCCCCGTAGTGGTCGATGAAACGGCCGACCTCGACGTAGCTGCCGCAAAGATCGCCTGGCTAAAAGCCATGAATGCCGGGCAATGTTGTATCGCCTGCGATTACGTGCTGGTGCAGGAAAGCGTGCAGGACAAACTGCTGGAAAAAATCGCTGAAAAACTTCGGCGTTTTTACGGCGAGACGCCCGAAGCCCGCAAAACAACGCCTGATTACTGTCGTATGGTCAACGACCGGCATTTCGAACGGGTAAAAAAACTGCTCGACGACGCCGTTCAGCGCGGCGGACGCATCGCTTTCGGCGGCGTTCTCGATCCCGCCGAGCGGTATTTCGAACCTACTGTACTAACCGGCGTGCCGGAAGACGCCACCATCTGGTCGGAAGAAATTTTCGGGCCGCCGATGCTGGTGCGCTCCTACCGGGCCCTCGACGAGGCAATCGCCTGGATCAACGCCCGCCCCCGGCCGCTGACCATGTACATTTTCAGCGCCCGCCGCCGCAATATCGAGACCCTGCTGAGCGAGACGCGCGCAGGTTGCGGCTCGGTCAATGATACAGGCATCAATTTTTACCACAACGACCTGCCCTTTGGCGGCATCAACACCAGCGGCATCGGCAAATGCCACGGCCATGCCGGTTTCCTCGAGTTCGTGAATCAAAGGGGCATCACGTATCAAAACCGGATTTTCCCGCATACCAACCTGTTTCAGCCGCCTTACACTTCCCGGCTGGCCAATACCATTCTGCAGGGCGTTTTGCGGTGGTTCTGACCCCGAAAGGTTTACCCTGTTTCCGACAAACACCGCTCCAGGCTGTCCTGCCAGTGCGGGATATCAAGACCGAATTGCGCCTTGACTTTGGCCTTGTTCAGCACGCTGAACGGCGGGCGGCGGGCGGGGGTTGGAAATTCCCGCGTTTCGATGGGGACAAGGCGAGTGCCGGCGCCCGTGCGGCTGAAAATGGCGTGCGCGAAGTCGTACCAGCTAGCCACCCCTTCATTGGAGTAGTGCCAGATACCGGAAAAGTCGGCCAAGGCAACTTCCTGGCGTTCAACTTTTTGAACAATATGCATCACCGCCTCGGCAAGGTCGGGGGCATAGGTCGGCGTACCGATCTGATCGAATACTACCCGGATTTCGGGGCGTTCGGCGGCCAGGCGGAGCATGGTGCGCACGAAGTTGTGACCATGCGGCGCGTACACCCAGGAGGTGCGCAGCACCATCGTATGCGGGTTTTCTGCGAGGGCGGCGCGTTCGCCGGCCAGTTTGGTACGGGCATATACGCCTTTGGGGCTGACCGGGTCGGTTTCGCGCAGGGGCTCGTTTTTCGCGCCGTGGTACACGTAGTCGGTGGAAAAATGGATCAGCGGAATGCCTGCTTTCGCGCAGGCGCGGGCGAGATGGCGCGTGCCCGCAACATTGATTTTTCGCGCCAGCGCAGGTTCGCTTTCCGCCTTGTCAACGGCTGTGTAGGCCGCACAGTTGATACACCACGACGGGCGGTGCTGCTGAAAAAAACGGTCGACAGCCCGGCGGTCGGTGATGTCGAGATCGGTCGAGCCGGTAAAAAGAAAGGGATATTGGGGAAAACGGGATGCCAGTTTGCGGAAGCATTGTCCCAACTGGCCGTTGGCGCCGGTGAGGAGTATCATGGGGCGAAAATAAGGGAGTTTCGTGGAGAAGCATTGACAGGATACAAACCGGAGTGCCGCGAGAAACGGACTTTATAAATGGTGGATTAACAGGGAAAAGTAATATCCTTCGCTGCTATAGATCATTGGAAGCAAATTGTGATCAGGTGTAAATTTATTACCTGTTCACTCTTTCTTCAAAATGACCATTTTATGAACTATCAGGATATCCGGGATCTCGTTTCGCACGACGAGATCAATCATGCACTGACAGCATTGTTTAACCTGACACAGGAGGACAAGGTGCGCAACCAGCTTTTTCGCGACGATCTGATTATTCTGAACCAGCGTTTTGAAAAACTTAAACACCGGGAAAATGCAGGAGAGTTATCGTTGAGCGAAGCTCGTCAGGAAAATGCCAACTTCATGGCCTCTTTGCTCAGCCTGATCGACGACATGGAAACCGGCAAACAAGTACGGGAACCCGTGCCCGCTCCTGTTGCGCAGGCTGCACCTGTGGCAGGCCGGAAACAGTGGCGGCTATATTTGCTGATCGGCTTCGGCGCGCTGGCCCTGCTGTTTGTTTTGTTTCGCTCGCCAAACAACCCAGTCTATCCCCCGCCCGACCCGCAGCCCACGGTAATCGAACAAATTCCCGACATCAACGGCATCTGGCAGACCAACCACCCGCCCCTCACCTACCGCATCGATCAAAACGGCCACTCCTACACCTGGCGGGTCGTCGGCGCTCCCGACTCGGGCACCGGCCGCATCGAGGGCGACAACGTCATTTCGCAAATAGGTGGCCGGGATGTGGTGTATTTTATCAATGCCAGATTCCCCGACGGGCGGCCTTCCGAATTGCGCACGCACGACGCGCAGTTTTCGGGGATCGTGCTGATTCGGGAGCAGTAGGACAGGTGTTTTTGTTGCACAGGATCAACAGAATGTACAGGATTTGGCCTTGTGGCAAAGCGGCCATATCCTGTTGACCCCGTTGATCCTGTCTGGCAATTTTCCGAAGGGCTAAGCCCTCGGGATGTCTGGCACGGGGCGGAGCCCCGCGCCAGCGGCGCGACAGCGAGTACGGGCTTTTTTCTACATTCGCCGCCAAATCCGGCGTATGAAAACTACCCTCCTCTCCTTGTTTCTGCTGTTGGGCAGCCTGCTTGTAGCCCAGTCAAACAGCCCGGCCCGAACGCTGAGTATCCGAAAAACCGATCAGCCCATCCAGCTGGACGGCGCCCTCGACGAAGCCGCCTGGCAAACTGCGGAAGTAGCGACCGATTTCCGGCGGCAATTTCCGGTAGATACCGGGCTGGCCACGGCCCGTACCGAAATACGGGTTTGCTTCGATGGCGAATTTCTCTATGTCGGCGCGGTGTGCTGGCAGGCCCGGGAAGACTATACCGTGCAAAGCCTCAAACGCGATTTTGCTTCCGGCACTTCCGATGCCCTTAATGTTTTGATCGACCCGTATAAAGACGGCCTGAACGGTTTTTTCTTCGGTGTCAATCCGCTTAACGTACAGCGCGAAGCGCTTATCGACAATGGACAGACGTTTTCCTTCGAATGGGACAACCGCTGGAGTTCCGTCATCCAGAACTTGCCCGACCGCTGGGTGGTAGAGATGGCTATCCCGTTCAAAACCCTGCGCTACAAAGTGGCGGAGGGCGAAAATTCCTGGCGCATCAACTTCGTGCGAACCCGGCTGAAAAACTGGGAAGTGAGCAGCTGGCAGCCCGTTCCACAACAATTTATCCCCAACAACATTGCCTTTGCCGGCCCTTTGTTGTGGGAAAGTCCGCCCCCAAAACCCGGCGCCAACGTGGCCCTCATCCCCTACCTGTCCGGCCGCACCGACATCGGCTACCAGCGCGACGCAGGTACCCAAACCCTGATTAAAAAAAATACGGCCTGGGATGGCGGCGCGGGCGGCGACGCCAAAATCGGCCTGACGCCCTCGCTCAACCTCGACCTGACATTCAACCCTGATTTTTCGCAGGTGGAAGTGGACCGTCAGGTGACCAACCTGAGCCGTTTTGAGTTGTTTTTCCCCGAAAGGCGGCAGTTTTTTCTGGAAAACCGCGACCTGTTCGCCATGTTCGGCTTTCCTGGCACCCGGCCGTTTTTTTCCCGCCGGATCGGCCTGGGCTACAACCCGGTGGAAGGTCGTACCGAGACGGTGCCCATAGTGGCCGGTGCGCGCCTGAGCGGAAAAATCAACGACGAATGGCGCGTAGGCCTCCTGAACATGCAAACGGCGAAGGTCAGATGGGACACGGCCAATGTATCACCAGCCGCCAATTTCACGGTGGCGACGGTGCAGAAAAAAGTGTTCGGGCGCTCGGCGGTCAGCGCAATTCTGGTCAACAAGGAAAACTTTCTAAGCCCCTTGCCGGAAACAAAAAAAGCGGCTTATGAACCCTGGAACCGCGTGGCAGGGGTAGAATACAACCTTTATTCGCGTGACAACCGCTGGGAAGGCGAATGGTATTACCACCGCTCTTTTTCTCCCGACCCCAAAAAACGGGGACAGACTCTGGCGCATTTTCTGGGTTTTTCCGACCGACATTTCAACAGCCGCCTCGGCTACATTCTCGTGGACAGCAACTATACCTCCGAAGCGGGGTTTGTGCCACGAACAGGGTATCAAAGCTTTTTCCCTGGCGCCGGCGTGATCTTCTACCCCAAACACCGATGGATCAACACCTGGAGCATCGAGACATACGGCGACCTGACATACAGCCTCGGATTTAAGGAAACCGACCGCGATATGGGCATCAATATCGGGTTCGAAACCAAGCAGCAAGCCTCGCTCAGCCTGGGCTTCAACAACCAGTACACCTACCTTTTCGAGCCTTTCGACCCGAGTAATCAGGACGCCGAACCGCTCCCCACGGGCGGGTATTCTTACTCGGGCGTTTCGCTGGACGGGGCCACGAGCCAAAGCAACGATCTGCAGGCCAGCTTGAGCCTGGCGGCCGGCGAGTTTTTCAACGGCTCGATTTTCAATGCCGACGGCGAGCTCTTGTACCGCCTGCAGCCCTATGGCACCGTTGCGATTACCTACAGTTACAACCTGATCAATTTGCCCAAGCCTTACGCTTCGGCCGATCTTTGGCTGATCGGCGCCCGAACGGAGCTGGCTTTTACCCGCAATTTATTTGCCAGCGCTTTTTTTCAATGGAATACGCAGGACAACAATTTCAACATCAACACCCGCCTGCAATGGCGCTTTGCCCCGGTGTCCGACGTGTTTTTGGTGTACACCGACAATTCTTTTGCCCAACGGATCGAACATACGCCAGTCCGCTTTTTTACCCCCAAAAACCGCGCCCTGGTGGTCAAGGTGGTGTATTGGCTCAATGTGTAGACAACTTGCTTTGCCACGACTTTACCGGGGTGATAAAATAGAAAATTGCCGAAGCCGTTTTACCTTGGCTTAAAACCAATTGCCACAACAAACCATTCTAACCGGTTGACATGAAACATTTTCTGCCCATTCTCCTCCTGTTCAGCATACCGCTGCTGCTCACCGATTGCAAAACCCTCAGTACCCGAAAAAGCAATACCACCACGCCACGCGGCCGTTCGGGCAGCGTCGCTGCCATGTCGACCACCGCTGGCGGCGATGCCAACCGCAGTTACGTGGACCAGTTCAGCACCGCTGCAATTGCCGAAATGAATCGCACGGGCATCCCGGCCAGTATCACGCTGGCGCAGGGCATTCTTGAAAGCGGCGCAGGGCAAAGCCAGCTCGCCCGCGAAGCCAACAACCATTTCGGCATCAAATGCGGCAACGACTGGAGCGGCCCTAGCTATCGCAAAAAAGACGACGACCGCAACCACAACGGCGATCTGGTCGAGTCCTGTTTTCGCAAATACCGCGACCCAAGCGAGTCGTACTACGACCACAGCGAATTCCTCCGCGATCCCCGCAAAGCCAATCGCTACGGCTTCCTGTTCAACCTCGACCGCACCGATTATCAGGGCTGGGCAAAGGGGTTGCAATCGGCAGGATACGCTACATCGGGCACCTATGCCTCCCAGCTCATCAGCCTGATCGAACGTTATCAGTTGTATGTGTACGACGACCCGAGCACGGTGCCCAGTCCGCCCCCCGTAACACCGCCGCCGGGCGACAACAACAACCAGGGCAACGCCGGCAACAACCAGCAGGGCTCCGGCAACAAACCCGAACAACCGGGCTCCACCACCTCGGGTGGAAGCACCAACCTGCCGCCCATGGAACGCATCAAAACCGTCAACGACACCAAGATGGTGAGCACCCAGTCGGGCGAAACCCTGAGCGACATTGCCCGTATGTACAGCCTGCCGGTGGTGCGCGTACAATCGTACAACGACAACGGCTACACCATGAGCCAGAAACTGCCAGCAGGCACCTCGGTGTACATCCAGCGCAAACACGACCGCTACCGCGGCCGCGCCAGCAGCCATTTTATGAAAAAAGACCAGACCATGTTCGAAGTGTCGCAGATCTACGGCGTTCAGCTCCCAGCCTTGCTCAAACGCAACAACATGGTGCGCGGCGAAGAAGCAGCAACCGGCGAAAAAATTCTGCTGCGCGGCAAACGCAATCCCGGCGACAAACCGCGCCTGCGGGAAAGCACCGCTTTGGCCGGCAACAACAATGTTTCACAGCCCTCTACGCCTGCACCTGCAACGCCGGGACAACCCGACAACAAAACCGATACCACGCCCCTGCCCGTTTCCGGTACGGGCAATGGCAACGGGATGACGCCCGACAGCGGCGAGGAATTGTTCGAAATCGGCGGAGAAGAACCTCAGCCGGCGCCTCCTCCCGCCAAACCCGTACAACCTGTGCAGCCAACCCTGCCGCCGCCCTCAACCTCGGGCGCCAATTATCCCGGAGAAAAACCCAAACCCGCTACGGGCACTACCACGCCCGCCGCCCAGTCGCAGTACTACACCGTGGAAAAAGGCGAAACCCTGTTCAGGGTAGCCCAGAAATTCAATACGACCGTGGCCAAACTCAAACAGCTCAACAACCTGAAGAGCGACTATATCCAGGCTGGTCAGCGCTTGCGGGTCAACTGACCGCAAGGCGACGTTTTTGTATGAAAGAGCGCAAGTCCGCAGCTGCCGGGCTTGCGCTCTTTTTATCAGGAAAAACTTCTTGCGCGCCCCCCTGAGCGCGCGATTTGCGTACAATTTCCGACCTTGGCAGTCTGAAACGGGTAAGCGCAAACTACCCTGATACTTTTTTTAATCTGAAAGTCTAAACCGCATTCACGGTCAACACTTTGAAACACACGCTTTTCGCATGGAATCCGTCCGACTTCGACTCCTGTTCTCCCTTTCCCTCGTTGCCACACATTTCCTGTCTGCCCAAAACAGCACTGTGCCCGATGTAAGGGTCAACATGCTTGCCCAGTTGCGCTACGTAGAGCAGTTCAAAGTGCTCGCCATGACAGAACGCGAGCGTACGGGCATCCCTGCCAGCATCACGCTGGCGCAAGCCATTCTCGAAACCAATGGCGGCCAAAGCCTGCTGGCGCGCGAAGCCAACAACCATTTCGGCACCAAATGCAGCGCGCAGTGGAAGGGCAAAACCTTTTTTAAAAACGATGACGAAACCGACCAGGCAGGCAACCCGGTCGAATCCTGTTTCCGGCTGTACACCCGCCCGCAGGATTCCTACGCCGACCACAGCAAATTCCTGAAACGCCGGCGCTACGCTTTCCTCTGGAAAATTGCCCCGACCGACTACCACGGCTGGGCGACGGGACTCGATACCGCCGGCTATTCCTTTGCAGAAGGCTACGGGCAAAAACTGATCGATATCATCGACCGATACCACCTGTACCTGTACGACGACCAAAAAGCCGCCGCCTTTACCGGCGAGGCCAACGCTTTGCAGCGCCGGCTGGGCTGGCTCAACAATACGCCGGTGGTGCTGGCGCAAGACGGCGAAACACCCGCCGGTCTGGCCCGCGCCTTTGGCCTCAGCCCCGCAGATGTGGTGCGTTTCAACGACGAAGGCTACGACGAAGCGGAGGCTTTGCCCGAGGGCACCTTCATTTTCCTGGCAGAAAAAGCCGATGAGTGGCAGGGCCGGTTTGTGTACCACACGGTGCTGGACGGCGAAACCCTGTTCTCCATCGCCCAGGTGTACGGCATCCGTATGGAGGCGTTGCGCCGCCGCAACCAGCTCGCGCCGGGTGATGAGGTTCAAGCCGGCGACAAGGTGCAGATACGAGAGCCCCTGCCGGAGCCGCCGCCTGCGTTCACCGTCACCAACGAGCCGCCTGCCCCCGAAAGCTATGATATTCTGCTGACCGACGCCGAAGCGCAACGCCTTTTCCCGGTAGCGCCGGAGGAAGAGGAGGAAGAAGCGGTGAGCACGATCCAATTGTCGGAAGACAATTCCAGCCTGTACACCGTGCAGCCGGGCGACACCCTGTTTTCCATCGCCAGGCGTTTCGATACCAGCGTGGAGCAACTCAAAATCCTGAACAAACTGGACAATACGGTGGTAAAAGCCGGGCAAAAAATCAAAACCAGATAGAAGGAATGGAGCCTTTATCCAACGATTCACACAAGGACCGCGACATGGATCGCCTCGATTCGCTGGCGCAGTTTCTCGACAACCGGTTCAGGATACCCGGCACCAACCTGCGTTTCGGCCTCGACGCACTTATCGGGCTGGTGCCCGTAGCCGGCGACCTGGTCGGGTTGCTGTTGTCCACCTATTTGTTCACCATCATGGCGCGGCGCGGCGCAGGCCCGCTGATCATGCTGCGTATGGTGTTCAATTTTCTGGCGGATGCGGCGATAGGCGCCATCCCGTTTCTCGGCGACCTGTTCGATTTTGGGTTTAAAGCCAATACACGCAACGTGCTTTTACTCAAAAACTATTATGCAGAGGGGAAAAAACGCCCGCATATCGGATGGTCACTCGCGCTGTTTTCCGTACTGTTTCTCGGGGTTGTGGGCGCGTCGGTGTGGCTTATCGGGCTGGGTTTTTATAAAATACTGAATTTTCTGGGCGCCCAAACCCTGTAAATTTAACTGCCGAAGCAACAGATCAGGCCGAAAGGCGCTTATTTCGCCCCAACAAACCACATTGGTGCCTATGTTGCGTTTCCGCCTGCATTTCCTGCTTCTGCTCGTATTGCCCCTGACAGCCGGCTCCCAGAGCGCCGCATTCCCGCTGTCCGACAGTTCTTTTATCAGCCTGATCACTGCTGCCCCCGGCGAGGAACTGTACAGCACCTTCGGGCACAGCGCCCTTCGGGTAAAAGACCCTGCCCGCAATTTCGACCGTTGTTACAATTACGGCACCTTCGATTTCGATCAGCCCAATTTCTACCTCAATTTTTGCCGGGGCAAACTCCTTTATTACCTCAATGTGGAACGCCGCAGGGATTTTGAATACGAATACCTGATGGATCGCCGCACCCTGCGGGAGCAAACGCTCGACCTCGACGCCAGCCAGAAACAACAACTTTTCGACCTGCTGCAGGAAAACGCATTGCCCCAAAACCGCGAATACAAATACGACTTTTTCTACGACAACTGTGCGACGCGCATCCGTGACATTGTGGAAAAAGCGCTGCTTTACCAGGTGTTTTTCGACTCCACCACGACCAAAAAGGGTACGACCATGCGGCAGTTGCTTAAACCCTATCTGCTCGACAAGCCCTGGACGCGTTTCGGGATCGACCTGATCCTCGGCCAGGCTGCCGACCGCGTGGCGGAGCCCAAAGACTTTATGTTTTTGCCCGATTACCTGCACGATGTGTTTGGCGCCACCCGCCTGTCTGACGGCCGCCCCCTCGTATCACGCGAGACGCAGCTGCCGCCTCAGGGGTTTTCAAGAGAGGAACTCAACACCAGCTGGCTCGACCATCCGCTGCTCATCACCTCCCTGCTGGCCCTGATCGGGTTGTTCAGCCTGTCGAATCCCCGAACCGAGCGCATCTTCGACCCGATCTTCTGGTTCGTGCTCGGCGCGCTCGGCCTGATCATGTTTCTGATGTGGGTGGCCACCGATCATTCCGCCACGAAAACCAACTGGAACCTGCTTTGGGCCCTGCCGACACACCTCTTGTTTTTCTGGCGACGGACGCGCGGCGAACTGGTTGAAAACTATTTTACTGGCGTGTCGATCCTTGCCGCACTGACGCTGGTGTTCTGGGCGTTCATCCCGCAGGCATTGCCGACGCCGGCCATCCCGATTGTTGTTTTGGTAGCCGTGCAAGGCGCCTGGCGGCGCTACTGGAAGAAGGAAAAAACGCCGGAAGAAGACGAAGCCTGAATTATGAGGCCGCTGCTACGGCCCAGATTTTCAGTGTACTGTCGTCGCTGCAGGAGATCAGGCCGCCGGGTAGCCAGAGCAGCCGGTTGACGGAGTTGATGTGTCCGCCGTAGCGGATGGTGTCGATTACCTTGAGCAGGCGGAAGGTAGCAGCATCCCAGATTTTAAGGGTCTTGTCGCGGCTCGCAGTGGCAAAAAAGCGGCCGTCGGGCGAGAACACGAGATGGTTGATTGTGTACCAGTGCGCCGCTTGTTCGTCCACAAGTTTGAAATTTGCATCTGCATCCCAAACGCGCAGCATGGCGTCGCGCCCCCCGCTGAGCAGATAACGGCCGTCGGGCGTCCAGGCCAAAGCAAATACCGAGCTGGCGTGTGCATCTTTCAGGGTTGCATTCAGGGCAAATGTTTCAGGATCAAGCAGATAGATCGACTTGTCGCTGCCTCCGACGGCCAGGTTCCCCCGGGAGGGCGAAAGCGCCAAAGTCCGCAGCGATTGAGCCGACAACTGAATCGACTCGATTGCACGTGCCTGATCGGCAGCCCAGCGGGTCAGTATGCCATCGCCGCCGGCGCTCCACACATGGTCGCCGAAAAGCAGCAAATCGAACACGCCTTTGTGGTGACGGGCAATATCGCGCCCTTTCGACGGATCGGTCAGATCGATCCAGTGCAACCCGCCGTTCATGTCGCCACAGACCAGTCGCCGGGCGTCGAGGGCAAGCATGGAGAAAACCCGTCCGCCCGTATCGGCAACGACGCGACCCGTATCAGGCGCATCGAGGCGCCATTCGACGATCCAGCCGTCGCCGCCTGCCGAGCGGAAACAGCCTGAATCTTCCCCTTCGCACAAGGCGTACAGTGCAGCCCTGTGACCGGTGCAAGTGTGTAATAGACGAACCTCCATGTGTGTGTGGGGCAGCCGGCGGTTGAGCGGCCCCCGCGGCTTGGCCCCAGTTTATTTATCGTCGCCAAAAAAGGCCAGAATCTTGTCTGCCAGTTCCATACCGATGAACGACTGGGCCTCGATCGTGCTGGCGCCGATATGCGGTGTGCACGAGACTTTCGGGTGTCGGAGCAGGGCTTCGCGGGGGGTCGGTTCGTTCTCGTACACATCGAGCCCTGCGCCGCCAACCTGGCCGGAATCGAGGGCTTCCAGCAGGGCCAGTTCGTCGATCACACCGCCTCGGGCCGTATTGATGAGGACCACGCCGTTGCGCATTTTGGCGATTTCGGCAGCGCCGATCACAGCCTGGCCACTGCCGGGCAGGTGAAGGGTGATGTAATCCGATTCGCGAAGGATTTTGTCGAACGACTCCGTACGGATGTTGATATTGATCTTTAAATCGGGAAAACTGTGCAACTGTAGCCCCACTTCGGCTTCATTGACAAAGGGGTCGTGCGCACGAACATTCATGCCGATTCCAAGACCTATTTTGGCAACTTCCTGGCCAATGCGGCCAAAACCGATGATACCCAGGGTGCGACCGCGCAACTGGGCGCCGGTTTCGAAGTTCTTTTTAAGCTTTTTGAAATCGGCGCCGGCGGCCATTTCGCGATTGCTGAGATGGATCATCCGCGAAAGGGCAAAGATGTGGCCGAAAGTCAGCTCGGCAACGGCCCGCGAGGAAGCATTGGGCGTGTTGAACACCAAAATGCCCTTCGACTGCGCGTACTCTACGTCGATATTGTCGAGCCCTACCCCACCCCGGGCAATGACTTTGAGGTTTTTGCCCGCATCGATCACCGCGCGGTTCACCTTGGTGGCGCTGCGGACGATCAGCACATCGTATTCTCCGATGTGTTCCGGGAGGGCTTCCTGGGGGATTTTGTCTTCATCGACGATGTAATTGGCTTCTTCGAGGAGCAGGCGGCCGTCCGGATGGATGCCGTCGTTGGCGAGTATCTTTACCATGATTTTTGTCCAAAAAGGGAATGTTTTTACCCTTCCGATTTCGGCGGCAAAGATAGTTTTTGGACAAAGAATAAAAGGGGCTGCATTCCGAATATTATTTCCCGGGCATTTCGGCAAAAAAGCCCGCCAGGGCATCCGCCATTTCGGCAGGTTTTTCTTCCTGAACAAAATGCCCGGCATCGGCAAAGCGGACCACCCGGGCTTCGGGCAGCGCAGCAACCCATTTGTCCAGTTCGTACGGCGGTACAAAACTGTCTTTCATGCCCCAGAAAATCAATACAGGTTTGTTTTCCAGCGCCTTGCACCGCGCCCAAAGGCCCGCCCACCAACTGGTAGCATCGAGCAATTCGAGGGCGAACGTGTAAGCCGCCTGCCGTGACGCCGGGTCGGGCAATGCCATTTTATAGTGCCGGTGCATGGCTTTGGTCAGCCTGGTGCGGTCACCGAAGGCAGCAGGCATCACCACGCGCACCGGAAAATTGAACCGTTTGTACATCCAGCGGCCCAAAAACGAGCGCATCACGCGGGCCGGACCGGCATAGTGCGGGTCTTTGTCGAGCGGCCACATCCAGCCGTTGAAAAAACTGACTTTCCGCACATTGTCCGGATGGTCGAGCACGTACGACATGCCGATCGACAAGCCGAAATCATTGGCTACCAGGCATATATCGCGCAGATCGAGGCTTTTTACAAAAGCGGCGAGCCGACCGGCATGCGCCCGGCAACTGTAGTCGGCGCCGACCGGTTTGTCGGACAACCCGAAACCCAGGTGGTCGATGGCCACGCAGCGAAAACGATCGCGGAGCAACAGGATCAGTTCGCGCCAGCCGAACGACCATTCGGGCGTGCCGTGGACAAACAGGACGACAGGGCCGGCCCCTTCATCGAGGTAATGCATTTTTGCGCCATCGGGCAAGGTGCAAAAGCGGGATTCAAAAGGGTAAAGCGAACGGTCGAGCCAGTCAGGGAGCATGATATGGAGAGATGAAGTGATGGGACGATTCAGGTCAGCGGTAGCGGTCGAGCAGCAGCGACTGCATGGCATCGAGCGGGTATCGGGCCGGGTCGGCGAGGTAATGCAGCGTTACGGCATCGATCAGGGCAAACAGCAGCAACGCTTCCAGATCGGGCCGGGGAGCGCCGGCTTTTTCAAAATTGTCCGTCAGGTTTCCGAGAATGAAGGCATTGACTTCCTCCAACTGGGCGGCGGCGACATCCTGCACGGCCGACTGGAATCGCACTTTATGCGCCAGGCGCCAGAAACTTTCATGGCTGCGCATCAGGCGAAAAGAGCGCTCGATGTGTTGGGCAATGGCCTCTTTCGGCCCTACCCCTGTATGGCCGTAAGGCTGCATGGATTCGGCGATCAGCGCCAGCCCCTGGCCGATAATTGCCGTGAGCAAACCCGCCTTGTTGCCGAAATGCCTGAAAATCAGCCCTTCCGACACACCCGCCTCCCGCGCGATCTGGCTGGTGGGCGTCCGGTCGTAGCCTTGTTCTGCAAAAAGCGACAGCGCGGTCTGGAGGATTTTTTCCTTGTTATTCATAAAAGTGAGTAATCACTCACAAATGTATAACACCTTTTTAATTTTTCCTCAATGGCCAAAAAAAATCCCTCCACCGGAACGCTAACCGATGGAGGGTTGACTTATTTGACAAGGGTGTTTTACAATTCGTCGTGCGAAGGCGGGTTTTTGCGTTCGTACATATAGGCCAGGAACATGCCCAGGCCGCCGCCGATGGCGATCAGTGCGAAGTAGGTGCCGGTGGCTTCGCCGTCGGTCAGGCTGGCAATTTTGGTGATGACGATCGCCAGCAGCAGGCCCAGGCCGGCGCCCATGAACATGAGTGCGTTGCGGAGCGTGCGCGAGGGGTCGGCGGTGCGGCGCTTTTTGGGGTCGAGCCCCTTTTCGATCATCGCCATATTTTCCTTGTTTTCGAAGTAGCGAATACCCCAAATCATCATGAACGCGCCAAGGCTGATCGTGATCGGGATCATGAGTGCTACGATACCTTCTGCCATGTTTTTTTGTTTTTTCTTGTGAATAATGATGTTTCTGTTGCTGTTATTCACTCTGACAGCACAGATACGGGCGAAGGTTACAGTTTGGCGAAAAAAGTTTTTCGGGCGGCAAATTGCAGACCGGACTACTTCGTTTCGGGGAGAAATATCTCGGCCATCATGCAACGGGCGCTGCCGCCGCCGTAGGTTTCGATGGTATCCAGGGGGCTGTACAGCAGGCGGGTATGTTTTTCGAGCGTTTCGACCTGTTCGGGGCGCAGGGAGCGGAAGGCTTGTTCGGACATGACGAGCAGGGTTTCGTCGCGGTTGTTGCGCACCTGGAGCATATTGCCGGCAAAGTGATTCATCTGATCGAGGCTGATTTCGACGATCTCTTTGCCCGTTTCGGCAAACCGACGGGCGAGCAAGGCGCGTTCGGCTGTATTGCGCACCGAATCGAGGCAAATCACCACAAAAGTCTCCCCCAGGGCCATCATCACATTGGTATGGTAAATGTCCTTCCCGTCGGCATCGGCGGCATGAAAAATAACCGGCTCGTACTGAATGGTTTCGCAGAGTTCGCGCAGCAACGCGGCATCGGTCCGGGGGCTCAGGCAGGCATAGGCCAGCCGGTTTTGGTGGTCGAAAATGATGCTGCCGGTTCCTTCGAGAAAACGTTCGAGTTTTTCATTGAACTCGAAATTGAGGCGGCGTTCGGCCACGAAGCCCTCTTCCAGCACCGTGTCGATCACCTGCCGGCGGCGTTCTTTGCGGCGCGTCGGGGCAAACATCGGATACGTGATCATCAGGCCTTCCTGATGGAAGGTGATCCAGTTATTGGGAAAAATGGCGTCGGGTTTCAGGGGCAGCGCCGAATCCCGGGCGACCACAACGTGTACGCCCGACTTGCGGAGTTTGTCCACAAAAGCATCGAATTCGCGCAATGCTTTTTTATGGATTTCGGCGGCCTGATTGGCTTCTGCCCGGGTTTGAAAAGCGTTGTTGACAGCGGTTTCCTCGTTGTAGGCAAAGTTGGCGGGCCGTACCATCAGGAGGTGACGAGTGGTTTGTTTGCGCATGGAGTTGATTTTTGGCCGCAAAGCGGCGAAAATGAAACATAAACGGCGCTGCGAAAGTCGGAAATCCGCGAATTTTACCCGCCATGAAATATTCCAAATCACGCTATTGCCGCAACTGTCATTATCCCCTGGCCTACAAAGCCAGATTTTGCGCGCATTGCGGCCAAAAAGACACCGACGGGCGGGTTCGGGTAGGCGATTTATTGCAACAATTGTTCTTCCGGGTTTTCAAGATGGAAAGCAAGTATTTCCTGATTCTGTGGCACCTGTTCATTCCCGGAAAAGTGAGCATCGCCTACTTTCAGGGCAAACAAAAGCGGTACCCGCCCCCTGTCCAGTTCTTTTTCGTGGTGATGGTGTTCTTTTTGTTCACCCTGAGCAAACTGATCTCGCCCGAAAACATCATGGTCAATGCCAAGGAAGGAGGCATAATGGTTGGCGAAGACCAGGACAGCATTTATCAGCGCATCACCTTGTCGAGTGCGGTCAGGCGGCTGCACGAAGAAGAGCGGCAATACCTCTCGCTGCGCTCCCTGAGGCAACGCTACGATGCTTTTCCCGACTCGCTGCGCAGCGCGGCAACCGATGAAGCAATCGACAGCCTGCTGAACCCGAAAGCGTACGGATTCTCGGCCAGTGTCGATACGATCACTTTGCCCATGCGCGGTCGGGAACTGAAAATTGCAGCCAGCGAACTGTACACCCTGGAACCCGACTCCCTGCTTTCCAAATACCAGATAACCAACTGGCGCAGCCGCTTTTTAGTCCGGCAGGAACTCAAATTCTATACCGATCCGATCCAGCTGGCCCGTTCATTTATCGGCAACCTCACCTGGACGTTTTTCGTGCTGATTGCCCTGATGGCAGGTGTTCTGAGGCTTTTGTACTGGCGTCAGCACCGTTTTTACGTCGAACATTTTGTCTTCCTGCTGCACCAGCACACCGCCAATTTCCTCATACTTGCCCTCGGCATCTGGATGGAGATCGCGGGTTGGGCCAACTGGTGGTGGTGGACGCTCGTGAGCAGCTGGATGATCACGGCCAACTGGCGCGCGCTCCGGCTTTTTTACGGAGAAAGCGTTTTTTGGACGACCTTTAAATTTGTCCTCTTTTCCTTTGCATACCTGATTTTCTTTTTCCTGCTTTTTGTACTCGGCCTGGTCGTCGTATTCTTAATTTTCTGAAAAAACATGGAACCCAATCCCGATATCCAAACGGAGGAGCAACCCAAGCCGGTATGTTCCAATTGTGGTGAAAAAATGACTCGCAAAGGCCATTTTTGCCCGCATTGCGGCCAGAAAAAGTTTGACGGCCGCATCCGCATGCGCGATCTGCTCAGCAAGTTTTTGCACAACATCACGCACCTCGACGGCAAATTCGTACGCATGGCCTGGCAACTGCTCGTGCCCGGTAGGGTCACTATGGCGTATTTTCAGGGCAAAATCAAACGGTATCCGCACCCGGTCCAGTTCTTTTTCGTGGTGATGTTCTTTTTCCTTTTTCTGCTGAACAAGACCCTGGATTCGGGGCAAAAACGCATCAGCAGCCGAACCGGCGCCAGCATCCATATCCAGATGGACGGGAATAAGGAGGCCGGGGAGGAGTCGCGTATTGGCGCCGAAGATTTTTTCAAAACCCTGGAAAGGCAGGCATTAGTGCGTGAGTTTCAGGCTTCCTACACCGATTTGCCCGCCGCCCTGCAAACGCCCGCTGTTCGGGCGGCATTCGACAGCAGCGCTTTACACATGAGCGCCAACTACCGCCTGTTGCTCAGCGACATCCAGGAAGAACTCGATTCGGCCGGCGAAAAATCCGTTCGGGCCGATCTTTTGCTCGACACGATCCCCATCGGACTGGTCAACAAGGAATACCGTTTTGCCATCACCGACCTGCTGCGGCTTTCGCCCGACGAATTGCTCGACCAATACGGCATCACGAACTGGAAGGATCGCATAATGGTCAAACAGGGGATCAAATCCATCAAAGAGCCCAAAGGGCTGTTGCATGCCTATCTCGGCAGCCTCACCTGGACCATTCTGGCGCTCGTGGCGCTCATGTCGGTTATTCTCGCGCTGTTGTATCGCCGGCAACGCCGCTACTATGTCGAGCATTTTATCTTCCTGCTGCACCAGCATTCGGGCGCGTTTTTGCTGCTCACCCTGGTGCTGCTGGGCAGCTTATGGGTCGACATGAGATGGGCCTGGCTGCTGATGTTTGCATGGATCGGCCTTTCCCTGTTGATCGCGATGAAGAACTTTTACGGAGAAAGCTGGGTAAAAACGCTGTTAAAATGGACGGCATATTCTCTGCTTTACCTCATCAGTTTCGGCTGTCTGTTCTTTTTCGGCCTGTTGATCGTATTTTTTGTGTTTTAAAAAATCAGTCTTAGCCGACTGCCTTTCCCGCTTCTATGTCGTACGAAACCGTCATTGGTCTTGAAATTCACGTGCAACTGGCCACACGGTCCAAACTGTTTTGCGCCGACAGCACGGCATTCGGCGCGGCGCCCAATACACAGGTGAGCGCCATCAGCCTGGCCCACCCCGGCACCCTGCCCCGCCTCAACCGCCGGGCGGTCGATTTTGCCGTACAACTGGGCCTTGCGCTCGACTGCGAGATCAGCCGGCACAGCGCCTTCGACCGCAAAAACTATTTCTACGCCGACTTGCCCAAGGGCTACCAGATCACACAGGATTTGCACCCGATCTGCCGCAGGGGCGCGATTCGCTGGATGACGGAGCAGGGCGCCTTCCGGCAGTGCGCCATTCACCACATTCACCTGGAGGAAGACGCCGGCAAAAGCATTCACGACCAGTCGCCAGCCGAAACGCTGATCGACCTGAACCGCGCAGGCGTGCCGCTGCTCGAAATCGTAACGGAACCCGAGCTGCGCTCCGCTGCCGACGCCTCGGCTTGCCTGGAAGCCATCCGGCGGCTGGTGCGCTGGCTGGGCGTGTCAGACGGCAACATGGAAGAGGGTTCGCTGCGCTGCGACGTGAACGTATCAGTGCGGCCCACAGGTTCGACGCAACTCGGCACCCGCTGCGAAGTCAAAAATGTCAATTCCTTCCGCTTCGTACGACGCGCTATCGAACACGAAGCCGCGCGCCAGATCGAGCTGCTGCAAAACGGGGGCCGGATCGAGCAGGAAACCCGGGGATTCGACGCCGCCACCGGCGCCACCTATTCGCTGCGGGAAAAGGAGCAGGCGCACGACTATCGCTATTTCCCCGAGCCCGACCTTCCGCCTGTCATTTTGCAAGAAACTGACATAGAACATATTAAAGCGCAGTTGCCCCGGCTCCCCCAGGCTGTCGAACAACAACTGCTCGACGTCTTTGCCTTGCCACCGGCCGACGTCGCCGTGCTGAGCGCCGATCAGGAGACGGCGTTTTATTTCCTGAAGCTGGCAGAGGGTTTGCCTGGCACGCCGATGAGGGCGCTGGCCAATTTTACCATTCAGCGCATGAAACCCTGGGCCGAGAGCAACGGCCGCCCGCTCGCCGAATACCCGCTCGACAGTGCAGCGATCGGGGCGTATCTCGATCTCATCGAATCGGGCAAACTGAGCGCCTCGGCAGCTGCCCAGCGCCTCCTGCCCGCCTTGCTCGAACAACCCGGCACGCCGCCGGAGCAATTGGCCAATTCGCTCGATCTGCTGCAAAACGCCGACACAGGGTTCCTCGATCAGCTGGCCGACGAGGTGCTGGCCCGCTTCCCCGACAAGGTGGAGGAGTACCGCAAGGGCAAAAAAGGTCTGATCGGCTTTTTTATGGGCGAACTGATGAAAGCCAGCAAGGGCAAGGCAGAGCCGGGCGCCGCCAACAAAATTCTGTCGGAGAAATTGCGCTGAAATGCCCTGTCCCGACAGTAACACCCCAAGGCTTCCCGGTATATTACAACAACCTGAACACCGGGCGGATAATTTTGTACCATCATGTCCGGTCGGGTCACAACGGCTATTTTACCCTTCTGTCAATTCAATTTTTTCATGTTTTTGCCAAGGCTCATTTTCGCATTGTTCCTGTTCCTGAATGCCTTCGGGAGCGCAGCCCAAACCCTCCATTACACCATCACCCCCGTCATTTCCGACGGCGATAAAAAATGTTATCTGGAAGTGTCGGTGCAGTTTTACCCGGAACCCGGAGACACCAGCTGGTTCGAGTTGCCCAACCAGCTCAACTGGTCGGAAGACCTGTTGCACTGTTTTCGCAACTTTCGGGCAGAGGGCAAGGGCGGGCGCTTTACCCGGCATCCGAAATACCCGCATGTCGTGGGTGTTATCAGCCGGGGCGCAGAGCCGCTGACTTTACATTACGAGGTATGGCCCAATTTCAAAGGCGAACAGGTAACGCTGCAAAATTCGAGCAGCCCCATCCTGCAAAAAGACTACCTGCATATCCACGGGCGCTGCCTGTTTCTGACGCCCCGTCACTATGAAATCAATGATTTTTACGACGTGACGATCGACTGGCTCAAACTGCCCAAACGCTGGACGATCCAGACCAGTTTCAACTCGGGCCAGACCCATCAGGCGTTCAGGGCTTACAACCTCGACTGGCGCAATTCGGTATGCGTGGCCGGCGATTTCCGCATTTACAAAAGCGAGGTGCTGGGCAATCCCGTGTATTTCGCCATTCGCGGCCAATGGGTGTTTGAAGACCAAACCCTGTTCGACGTCATTCTCAAAACCATCGAGACCCAAAGGCAGCTCTGGAACGACACCAATATCCCGTACTACTCGGTCACCATGATTCCGTTTATCAAACCCGCCCGGCCCGTACCGGGCGCCTGGACGGGCGAATACCTGGGCCTGGGCAAGTACAACTCGTTTGCCGTATATGCGACCGACGGCTGCCGCCTCGACAACCTGATCTACCTGTTCAACCACGAAATGATGCACGACTGGATCGGGCAAAAAATCAATCCCGGCGACTTTGACGGACCCCACAAACTGAGGTGGTTTGCAGAAGGTTTTACTGAATACCTGGCCCTCCGCAATTGCTGGAAAGCCGGCTTTTTTGACCAGAAAGACTTTTTTAAACGCCTCAACGAGGAGAACTTCGAAGAACATTACACCAGCGACATGGGCGAAATTCCGGCCGGCGACGCCGAGTTGTGTTTTTACTACGACACCGAATGCGAGCACGTGCCCTACGAAAGGGGCTTCATCCTGGCTTTTTACTTCGACTGCGCCATTCGCAAAAAAACGGGCAATGAACGCAGCCTGCACGACTTCATGCTCGAAATACTGGAGTACTTTCAGAATTCGGGCCGCACTGTCGATGGGCACTTCGAGGTATTCACCGAAACGCTCGGTGAATACCTCGGAGAAGACCCCACCGACTTCCTCAACCAGCACGCCACGGAAGGCAAACGCATACGGCCCGAAGATTTCCTGCTGCCCGACTACCTGCAAATGACGGTCAACAGCAAAGGCGTGCCCAAATTTGCACTGAAAGCGGGCGCATCAGAAGCCGATTTTTTAAAATAACACCGCGGCACAACCTGCAAGCGGCAGCAAGCCGCTCGCGGTCAGTTGTGTTTCACTACAACTTATACTCCAGCGACACCTGCACAAAAGGCTTGTTTTCCTTACCGAACACCAGGCCGCCTCGCAGACCGACATTCAATCCGGCGCGCACGCTGCCAAGCGTCAGGTCGCCGAAAGCGGTGTAGCGGAAATCGAGGCTCCTGTCCGAACTGGCAAATGATGAACTCGTCAGGTTTTCAAACGGCAGGTTGGGGTCAGGTATGAAGCCCGCCGGGCCAAAAACGTAGTGGTAGATCGTCCCTGATTTGGAAACATTGGTCTGTTGGTAATTCAGCACGGCCCGCGCGCTGCCGCCGATGCCTGCACCGAAAAAGCCGGTAAAATTCTTCCGCAGCAACAGCGGCAGTTCGAACGACACAAAACTGGTTGTTCCCGTGGTGGTCGTGGTATAAACGGTATCGACATAAGAGTCGAAGTTGTCAACCGGAGGGCCGCTCGGAGGGTCGGTGTAGGTTTGTTCGCCCAGCGATGTCTGGCCTTTGAGGCCGGTCAGCAATTCGATTTGCGGGTACAATTTCCAAGATTTGTACGGCGAAAGGCTGAGTCCGAGAAAGATGTAGCCGCCTGCCGCGTCGTCGGGCGCAAAGGCGTAGCCCGCTTTAAGGCCGGGAGAGAGGCCCGGTTTGAAACGGGTTTTGGAAAAATTGGTGCGGATGGGCGGGTTTTTGTCAAAAACAATTTCCGCCTGGCTTCGGAAGGCCAGTTTGGGCATCTTTTTATCGGGTTCAATGCGGTAGCGCACAAAGCCCTGGGTCGAGTCGTAGTCGGACACCCCGCGTTGCCGGCTGCCGGGCAGGTAAATATTCCGGAAGGTAAAAATCAGGGCGTCCTTGGTCGTCGCTGTGTCGAGGCAACTGAACGGGCTGAGCGAATCCGGACAAATGGGGCACTCGGGATACCAGCTCAGCGGCCGCATTCTGGCGGCGTTGAGACCTTCGGGAATGCGAACGGTCAGCTGAATGCGGCGGGCCGGACCTTCTCCGTTGTTCTGAAAACGCACCTTGTAATCGATCGGCTGATCGCGAATCTTGCGAAAGTTGACGCGATGCTCCGACACGGCAATCAGGTTGGGATCGTGCGAGCTGACAATCTCGATTTCGAGCGTAAATTCTTCGGCCGCTACTGCCGGATCGAAGGGCTCGAACACGCCGCGCAAATGGATGAATGCACTGGTATCGCGCAGCATATCGGCCGTGCCTTTGAGGGTAATGAACAGGTTGCGGGTCTCGCCGGGTTTCAGCCAGCCGGTTCGCCAGCTTTGCTCACTGCGGTACTCCTTTCTGGCCGTTGTCAGCAGTTCGGCGCCCGAAGGCGGCGGGGCGGTCCAGGCCAGCAGGCCGGCGGCCCCGGCGGCCTGGAGGGGCGCTGGCGCGGTGCCCCAGGCATCGTCGCCGGCACTTAGTTCAAGAAAGCCGATCTCTTCGGGGGTTTCGTTGTAATGCGCGCGGGCAGCGAGGTAGTCGAAGTGCCGGTTGGGGAATTTTTTTTCATTAAAAAACAAGTGCAGACGGCCGTCTGTGCTGATTTTGGACAGGTTGCGGTAGCTGATGATGCAAACCATTTCCTCCCCTGCACGCGGCTGGCGCTGAGCTTTCATGGCAATGGCATATTGGCCCTTGGGAAACACGGTTGAAGGTTCGGACGGGTTTTTGCCGGCCGAAGCGTACAACTGACCAGCATAACCGGGCGAGGTATTGCCGTCGTCGTAATGGGCCGTGGCATACAGCATGGGCTGTACCGACATGTTGGCGGCGAAATAATGCAAGGGACGCTCCTCAAAACTGAAATCCCCGTCGCCAAACTCCCAGTAGTAAGTATAAAAGGCAGGCGGCGCGCCGGCGGTCGAAGGCGGCAAGGGGGGCGCCTGGGGGGTAAAGCGGTAGCCGTCGCCTTCTTTTGAAGTGGTAAATCCGACATTGGTTTGCTGGGCCATCAGCGCAAATGAGAGCCATAGCAAGCCAAGGGTAAACAAGGGTTTCATGTGCAAAATAATTTTGGTTTGTTCAGCGGCAAAATTGCCCTGGGGGGCGATTTAGAGGTCAATAATAGCCGTTTTTGAAGATTTTCAACCCATTGGCCGGCATAAATTTTAACAAACAAACCCGGTCGCGCGGGGAGCGCTACCGGGCAGTTTGCAACATATTCCACCTTTTTTTAAGGCCATCGAGGGGCGTGTGTTCATTGTTTTTCGAAAGGCGATACAGGGTCAGTTTTGTTTTCTGGCGCCGCCACCGCCTGCATCACAGCGGGCATATTTGACTTCGATACCAAAAGTATAGGCCACCGTACTGCCCGATGTATAGGTGTTCGTGGTAAAATGAATACTGCGAACATCTTTTTTCTTTGTGCCGTCGGACGTGAACGGCGCATTGCTTGTCGCAATACTTTTTGCCTGAGCGATCAGATTGTCTTGTTCGGACGGGGTGTAAGCGTGCACGGAACCGCCGATCTGATTGTAGCTGGCCAGGTAAAACGAAAGGGTTTCAAACTCGCTCGTCTGGCCGTTTGCCAGGCCGAGCTGAAAACCCGGGCATACCATCAGCTTGTTCAGGGTCTTGGTCAAATCCTGATGATTGACCACGTGACGAGCGCACAGGTTATTGGAGGAATCGGGCTTTTTTGCTGTTTTTTGCGCCTGTGCAACGCAGGCCAGGGCGACCATCAGAAGGGAAAACACGAGCTTTTTCATGGCTTTTTTACTTTGAGAATGAAGAGAAAGGCAGATGCTGCCGGCCTCTGGCTTTCTTTTCTCATGAAGAAAAACCTTGTCGAAAGCGACATCTACATCTCTACATCCCCGCCGCCCGCCGCCTGTTACCCTCCCGATTGACTAATTGTTGAAAAAAATTACACCCTGCGCTTGCGCACGATCCACCAGCCGCCCAGCAGCAGCACAAACAGGCTGCAGCCTGCATACCACCACCAGCCGGTATTTTGATGCAGATCGATGGTCCCGTCGGCGCCGCTCAACGTGATGGCGGCCCAATACCAGGGCGCCTTTCGGGCATCGGATTGTGATTTGTCGAGCCAGGCAAGTTTGGCTCGCCGGAGTGCCTCTGCCCTCGAAACGCCTTGTTGGATTTGCGCGTAAAAACCGGCATACAACTCGGCCGTCGCGCGTTCGTTGACCGACCAGTGACTGGCCATCAGGCTTTCCGCGCCGGCGTAGGCAAAAGCCCTTGCCAGGCTGAGCACGCCCTCCCCTTCCGCGTATTCCCCGGTGCCGGTTTCGCAGGCGCTCAGGGCCACGAGCGAGGCAGGTATGCGGCGGGCATAGATTTCGGGCAGCGTCACGGCCCGATCAAAAAATTCGATGCCCGGTTCGCCCCGGCCGCCGGCGTGGGCGTGTGTGGAGAGTTGAAGCACCTGGAAATCGCCCGACTGTTGCAGGAAGGTGGCGGCCTGGGCATCCTGGCCGAGCAAGGCCGTTACCTGCACGCCTGCAGGCTGTTCTTCGCGGCTGGCGGGCAAGGGTGCAAGGCCGTCGCGTGCGGTTTCCACAAAAGGCGCCACGTGCAGAAAAGCCCTGGCGGGCTGTTTGTTTTCCGGCGCAGGGGCGCTCAGCAAGGCAGCCGACCACGCGTACCGCACCGTGTGGGTGCGCAATAAAAACGGCGCATTGCCAAAACTTCCGTCATAGGGAGTCGTCAGCAAGGCTTCGAACGGCAAGTAATCCAGTCGGCCGTCGGGGACAATAAGCAGCGCTTTCGACGATTGAAGGGTTTGGCCCGGCAGCAAGGCCTGTCCGATGGCCGCCGCTTCGCGGAAATAGCCGGCCGGGTCGTTCTCCTGGGCAGATTTGTCGTTCAGCGTTTGCAAAAAATGAATCAGTTGCCGGTCGAATGCCGTGTCACGCACGATCTCGAAAGCATCCATTTCTTTTTTCTGTACACGGATGCACAGGTAGCGGTCGCCCGCATCGAACCACGACAACAGGCACAGGGTGTCGGGCAGCAAAGTCTGTAATCGGGAAGGGGCAACGACCTGATCATTGCGGGAGATCCGATGAAATTCGGGATAAGTTGTTTCAAGGGCCGAAAGAAATGTCTCGTATGATCGTTCGGCTTTGAAAGCCTGCTCCTTGAGTACGACCAGCGCAGAATCATTTGCAACGCCGCTCAGTTCGGTTGTTTTTACGTTCATGGCAGCGTCTGCTGCGATCAGCCGCAAGGTAGCCTCGCGTTTTACCAGCGAATCGGGCAGGCTGGCCAGGGCCAGTGCGCGTTGATGGCGAACGGCATCGGCGAGCGCCTGTGCCTTGGTTTGTTCCGTCAGTTGAAACAAGCGTTCGAGCAAGGCGGGGTCGTGTTTTTCCTGCCAGAGCTGCCACAGGTTGCGGGCGGCAAGTTGTTGATAACCGTGGTTTTCGCCGGCCAGCGAAATTTTGTCGGCATCATCGCCGAAGGTTTTGCGCAACGAAGCCGCGATAGCGAAGGAGAGGTCGAAACAATCGGCAGCATTGAGGCGGTCGGGGGGCGAAGGCGAATTTTTCTTCAGCAGCGCTTCCCCTTTTTTGGCGAGGGCATACATGGCCTGCGACTCGTTGTAAGCGGCAGAAAGCGGAGGATTGGCCGCCAGACTGGTATCATCGAAGCCTGGAAAAACCTGTATAATCGCCTTTTGGTAATAGCAGAGGGCTTTGTTTGTTTGGCCCTGCTTTTCATAAAAACCGCCCCATTCAAGGTATAAAATGGCCATTTCACGGCTTTTGCCCTTGTAATTTTCCAGCCCGAAGGTCTCGGCCTTCCGGTAATACCCTTCCGCGGCGCCGGCCTGTCTGCGATGTTGGGCGATGTCGGCAAGGGTGCAATAGGAACGCAACACATTGAGCGGGTCAGAATGTATGGCAAAATAAATTTCGAGCGCCATGCGGGTCAGCCGTTCGGCTTCTTCCAAGTTGCCTTCCCTCTGCGCCAATTCCGAGCCAGTACTATACAAGGATCCCAGATAGGCAGGCTCTTTGGAGCCGGCTTCCAGCGCCTTTTGGTATGCCATTCTGGCGGGCTGGAGGCTGTCGAGAAACAGCCAGGTCGCCGCCGTCTGCGACAGAATGGAAGCATGATGGTTGCCGGTGGTATCGCGGCGCAGGCCGGCATCGAAGTATTCCAAAGCCTTGCGGTTGTTGGAATACCGCATGTAAATCTGGGCCGCATTTTTATAGGCGTAGCCTACTTCCGAGCCGTAAAAGTTGTTCTTCTCGTAAATTTGAATGGCCGTTTCGTAACTCGCCAGCGCTTCAGGGAAACGCTCCTGCTTCACATACATCAGGGCGTGCCACGACCACAGTTTGGCCGACAAGGGGTGTTCGCCCAGCTTGTTTTTCTGAAGTTCGCCAAGCGCCTGGTCCATCAGGCGATGTACGTCATCATACCTTGATTGCTGCCAGAGCACTTCCGCAATTGCGCATGTATGTTTTTGATAATCAACCCATTGCCCGCCCACGCTATCCAGCCTGCGCAGCTCGGCAAGCAGCACGACCGCCTCGTCGTAGCGTTTTTCAGACATCAGGCTATCCAAACGGGAATCTGACGGTCGGGCAGTAGCTTGCTGCTGCCCCTTCAACAGGGACCAAAGTCCGAGGGACAGCAGCAAGAGGTAAAAAACGAATCGTTTCATGGTTGGCAAACTGGCGATTTGCCGGCAATGTTACTTTTTTTTCAGGAATCGCCGCAGGCCGAACCATGCCAACAACAGCGCCAGCATAGCAGAAAGTACAACCGGCAGCGATACTTCTGTGAAAATGCCCCCTCCGCCTTTTTTACAGGGCGGCAGTTTGATTTCGTAAATCAACTCCGCGCTGCAACCGCTGTCTTCGTCGGTGAGCCCGAAGTAATATTTCAACACGGTGGTATCGGCCAGATTCCGCGTCATGCTCACGCCTGTTTCCGAGCACTTGTGCCATTGCAGATTGCCCGTATGGTTGCCGGTGGCCGTGGCGACCAGGGGGCCGTTCACCAAGCCCGTACAGGGATCGATCTGAAGACCGGAGGCATCGATCTGAATGCCCAGATCGCAGTCGTTATCGTAGGTCACATCGAGGCGGCCGCGGGTGCAGGTTGTTGCCGTACTGCCTTGCGATACGATCAGGGTGTATTGGGTGTGTTGCGGATTGGAAAAAAGCGGGTTGAGGTCGGTGGGCTGAATCAGATCAGCTCCCGGGTACCACAATTGTTTGTTGAAACCGAAAGTGAATGGCGGCGACTGAATCAGGTTGTTCAGGTCGGGCGTGAGGATCGGGATGTTGTTCTGCGGGAAAGTATCGTTGACGAAATAGGCGGAATCGGCAACTGTCAGGCAGGTATCGCAGTTTTGGCAGCGGATATTGGCCATCGCCAGGTCGGTTTCCATCCACGGATTGCAATCGAAACGGATGCGGGCGCGGTTGAGGATGGCATTGCAGGGATAGTCGGCGGCTTTGGCCTGATCGATGGCGCAACGGAAGGTGAAGGATGCTTTGGTATCCTCTTCGGAAAATGATTTGTTCAAGCCATCTTCATTCAGGCCGTGCAAGGCGTAGGGATAGAAGGTAAAGATTACTTTCCGGTCGTTTCCGGGCGGTGTGATGACGGGCTTGTGGTTTGCCGGCCATTTTATCAGTTCGGGCGATTCATTTTTTAACAGGTAATGCAGTTCGTCTTCCACAACGATTTTTTCGGTCGGAGCGGTGCCGTCGTTCTGAAAACTGACGGTAAAGGTGACGGAATCCTGGGTCATGCAGATTTCCTGCTCGGCCACCATCTTGTTATTCGGATCGTGCGAATCGACGATGGCCTGCGAAGGCAACGACGACTCATCGGTGATGACGTTGCCCGTGCAACTTTGCGATTGGGGTACTTCAAATTTTACCCAGGGGGTATTGAAATGCGTTCCGACGGTCGCGGTGGTCGCAGTCGTGCAACGTACGAAGGCATTGCGCCGGGCGCCGCGGGAAAGCGCCTGAAACGGAAGGGTGATTTCCCTGTACCCCGCCCCGCTAACCGTTACATCGGCGACAGAAGCCGAGTAAGCAGGCTCAAACTCATCGGTAACGTCGTAATTGATCACATTCTTGTCAACATACAGTTTCAGATCGCCATTCAGCGTTTCACACCGCCCGTCGGTCGCGTTCTGATACTCAATGATATAGGTCAGAATATTGCCTTGCCGGGGACTGAGCGAACTGCTCAAACGAACCATTTTGCCGGCAGGCATGGCCGGTGTGCGTTGTGCGGCGGCGCCGGTTTTACCATGCCCTGCTGCAACCGTAAAAGTACCCGTCACCCGGCCCGGACTGGTATTGCCGTCGTCGTAGGTGGGCGCCAGTTCGATATTGGCCGTATGGGCCCCGGCCTGCTCAAAAGCGAAACCCGTGGTTTCGAAAGCCGCCTTGGTGCCCATCCAGTAGGTGCCGTCGTCGAAAGTGGCCAGTACACGCCAGTTGTCGAAGTCATTGGCGGCGGGAACGACCAGGGTATGCGAGGCGTCGAACGAGTCCTCAGGGATGGGCAGCGAGGTCAGTTTGAAAAAATATTCGGTTTGTTGCAAGGTGCTGTTATACTGGGTCGTAACCGGGCCGAAGCCAGGGCCGGAGTTGTAGGGCCAGTCGAAAGAATAGTAAAAAGCAGCGCTGAACACAATGGCGAAGGGGAAATACCAGTTGTTAAAAAGGGTCTTTTTCATAAAGGCAAAAAGTTTGAAAGTGGAAAGTGTGGACAGGCAATCAGGCGTGTGGTGTTTTCAATATATCCCTCAAATCAGGCCATTGTTACCTTGAAAAAGCAAAAAAGCGGCGGCAATTATCCATTGCCGCCGCCCGAAAGGGTTTTTCAACATCAAGGTTTTTCCGGTGACCGGGATTATTTACCGTTCAGCATCATTTTGACCGAGCCGGCTATCTTGCCATCTGCCTGCAGCGTGCATACGTATGTGCCGCTGGGAGCAGCCGAAAGGTTCATTTCCACGTTGACGGGGCCCCGTTCGGCGACCGTGCGGCGCGTGATTTCGCGACCGCTCATGTCGGTTACCACGAGTTCGGCCGAGCGAACGTTTGCCGGGATGGTACAATTGATCGTAGTGATGCCGTTAAAGGGGTTGGGCTGGTTGCTCATCTGAACCCGGGTCGGTTCAGCCTGCGGCGCAGCGCGTTCGAGCGCGGCTTCGAGGCGGGCCAGGCGGGCTTCGAGTTCATCGATCTGTTTGTCCTGTTCGGCCACCCGGGCTTCGAGTGCTTCGATTTCTTCGTCTTTTTCTGTTTTTAATTCTTTCACTGCCTCTGACAGGACAGGGATGACGCCCAGATAGTTGACTGCCAGGTAGCCGTCGGGGCCTTCCTGTACGAGTTCGGGCATCACTTCGCGGAGTTCCTGGGCCACGTAGCCGTCGGTTTTGCCGCCGGGGAAGTTGCGCTCGGCAAATTCGGCCTGGCGGTAGTCGTACTGCACGCCGCGGAGGCGCATTACGGTACCGAGGGCGCCGGCCAGGGTGCGGATATTGGTTTTAAAACGACGGTCGGAAGCGACGAACAGGCCGCCGGAATAGTACCCGCTGCCGCCCACGTAGAGCCGGTAGGTACCCGGGTTGGCGGTCAGGCCGATGCCAACATCGCCCAACTTGTCGATGCGCATGCGCTCGACGTTGGTCGTCCAGTCCCAGAACAGCAGGTGCCCTGCGCCTTGTACGTTGCCCGGGCCGGTGGAGTGGAGCGCCCAGTTTTTGGCATCGGTGCCGGTGGCTACCAGCGACAGGGTGGCGGCGGTAGTGCCCGTTTGATTGACGCGAATACCGTCGTTGCTCGCCGCGGTGCTCACGTTCAGTTTTGTTGCCGGGGCGGTGTTATTGATGCCCACGTTGCCGTTGGCGCAGATGCGCATGCGTTCGGTGCCGCCGATGGTGCCGTCAACGCGAAAGATCAGGCCGTCCTGGGTGGTGCCGCCTGCCGTGCGCACGTCGATAAAGCCGTTTTTAAAGCCGGTCCCCGAGCTGTTGTAAAAAGAAAGGCGCATGCCGTTCTGGCTCGATGAGGTTACACCGCCGAAGAACAGGTTGCCGACACCGCCGCCGGTGGAGTAGTCGAGCAGCAGGTTGCCGCCCGAAACGTGGAGGCGTTGCGAGGGCGTTGATGTGCCGATGCCCACTGCGCCGCCCGGGCTGATCAGCATGCGCTCGGTGCCGCTGGTGGCAAAAGCCATGGTGTTGGCTGCCGGGCGGAAAATGCCGTTGCCGCCGCCGCCGTCGTCGAGGCCGCCGTTGGTGGGGCCGGTAAACCCGATAGCGGGACTGGCTGCTGTATTACCTTGTGCTTCGAGGATGCGGCCGCCGCCTAGGTTCGGTGAACGGATCGCAGGGTTGGCGATTACCTGGGCGGATGCCTGTTGCAGGAATGCAAAACTGATCAGCAAGAAAGTGGTTTGTTTAAGGAATGAAAGTTTCATGGTTAAAAATTGTGGTGAAGGTGATCCCTACTCTGTTCCAGCTTTTCGGGGACCGCTGTCGGGTGTCTAAAAAGCGCTTTTTCTCCACATCCGCGCTTCCGCCATCTTGTTACCGGCACGGGAGTATTTTTTCAAAAAAATATTTTGCCGCCCACCTTTACCTTCGCTGCAACCGTACCGACCATACAGTTTATGCACCCTGACTTCCATTACATTCAAAGCCTGCTGGATAATCACCATACAGGTATCTCGGCCATTTATGCCAAATTTTCGGCCGGCATAGCGCGTTTCGTGCGCGCCAACAGCGGCTCGACCGACGACGCGCAGGACGTATTCCAGGAGGCCCTGGTCATCATCACCCGACAGGCGCGCCGGCCCGGATTTCAACTCACCTGCCCTTTCGAGGCCTATCTGTACATGGTTTGTCGCGGCCGCTGGCTCAACGAACTGAAACGACGCCAGCGCGCAGCGGTAACAATTGCCGAGGCCGACGGATATAGGGACAAAGAAGACGCCGGAATACTGGCCGATGCCGCCCTTCGCGAAGACGCCCGCAACCAGCTGTTCCGCCGTTTTTTCGACAAACTTTCTGCCGGTTGTCGCCAAATACTCCAGCTGGCCTGGACCCCGAATACCTCGATGGAAGAGGTGAGCACCCAACTGGGTGTGAGCTATAATTACGCCCGCAAGCGCAAGTCCGAATGTATTGCCCAGTTGATGGACTGGATACGCGCCACACCTGAATTTGCAGCCTTGCGATAACCCGCACCATTACATGGAAGAACTTTACGAACGTATTGAAGACTATCTCGACGGGCAACTGGAGGAAGCCGAACGAACGGCTTTCGAAGCGGCGCTACAAAGCGATCCGCAAGTGTCGGCCGCATTCGACATCGTTCGCGAAGCCCGCGAACGCCTGAGCCGGCAATGGGCCGAAGAAAAGGCCGACACCGAGCTCGTCGCTACGCTGCGCCAACTGGGCCAGCACCATTTCCAAGCCGAAACCGCCGCCACTGCGCCAGCCGCCAGCCGCCCCTGGATCGTGCGCCACTGGCCCAAACTGGCCGCCGCTGCCACCTTCGCAGGCATCCTGATCTGGCTCGGGTGGCCGGCAGGCGACCCCGATGCGCGGCTCTACGCCCAATACCGCGAATACCCGGAAGCGGCCTTCGTCGTGCGTTCCGAGGCCCCCGACGGAAGCGAAATGGCACAAGCCACGAGCGCTTTCAATTCCGGCCACTACGACGTAGCGTTGCCGATCCTCGAACGCAAGGTACAGACCGCGCCCAACGAGTCGGAAGCCCGGCTTTTCCTGGCTATTTGCCTCATCGAAACCGGCCGCAGCGCCGACGCCCGCATCCATCTCGCCGAACTGGTCAAAGGCGGCGGCGCCTGGGCGAGTGACGCCGGCTGGTACACGGCGCTCAGTTACCTGAAAGAAAAAAATCGCGCCCTTTGCATCGAAACGCTCAGGAATATTCCGCCAGGCGACCCGCACTATGCCAGCGCGCAGGCTTTGTTGAAAAAACTGCAGTAGCCATCCCGCTCAAACTTTCAGTTTCTCGAGCAACCACTCCCGCTCGGCCACCGCGTCGGCAGCTTGAATCCGCTGGGCAAGCTGCCGGCGCGGCGCTTTTTTTCTGCCCGACACTTTCATCAATCGCTGCGTAAAACGGGCAAAATTGAGGTAGCTCTCGCGGTGATAACCCAGGTCCTTTTGCCGGCGCAGGAATGCTTTGAAACTGTCGAGCAAGCTAGCCAGGGCCGGCCATTCCCCCAGCTCGTAGTAACTGCGAATCAACATTTTACGCGCATCGAGCTGGATAAAAATCTCGGAAAAATCGACCGCCCGCAAGAGTTCGAGCACGGGCTCGTATTCGGAGCGGCGAAAATGGTAACCCGCCTGGGCGTAGCGCCAGGTATTGTCGCGCTCGGGCGCCGGCAACAGGGCCTTTCCGTGTTCGAGGAAATCGCGGGCCCAGCGGTGTTCGCCGGTCAGCTGGGCCAGGTTGAGCAGGTTGATGTAGGTGTATTTGGGCAACAGGCCGTTGTCGGTGAGCAGGCCGGCATCGAGCGCTTCACGGTACAATTCGAAAGCTTCGCGGGTGTACGCCCGGTCGCCGCGGTTGTGGCGGCGGATGGCGACATTGATGGCGGTCATGTACAGGTCGCGGCCCTCGGCGGGCGGAAACAGGGCCACATGGGCGCGGAGCAACGATTTGAGGCGGCGGTACTGGGCCTCGTCGTCGGGGTTGGTCTGGGCGCTCAGCGCGGCATGGGTGAGGGCCAGCGCCGGATGTTCGCTTTCGGCAGCGGCCCGAAGCGCTTCGGGCGAGAGGGGCACGGGGGGCTGCGCCTCGCGGGCCAGCGATTCGAAAGAGCGCGCGGTGGCCGACCAGCGCAAGTTCTCCAGCAGGAAAAAATTGGCCAGCGCCTCCGTCGCGGCGCCCAGGTTGGTCGGGCCGTTGCGGCGCTGCATCACCAGACGCGCAAACATTTCGTTCTGCAACTGGTACTCGAACAACCACCAGCCGGCGTTGCGCAGGGACGATGCGGCATGGTCGCGTTCCAGATCGCGGGCATTGGTGTCGAAATGGGCAATCAGGCCGCGCTGACGGAAGGCCCTGCATCGCAACAGGCGCTGCTGAAACCGATCGGCCTGCATTTCTTCCATCGCCAAAAACTGCTCGATGCGTTCGGCCAGAAAATTCATCAGGTAGTTGAACCGCACGCGGTCAAATGGCTGACCCGGGTAGATCCGCCCCCAGGCCTCCTCCCTGGCGATGTGTTCCGGAAACGGAACTGGCGCCGATTTCAACCATTCGTACAAGTCCAGTACGTCATTGCGGCGGTTGAAGTAGGGCGAACGGAGAAATTTCCCCAGCCGAACCCGCTCTTTTTCATCGAGGGCTTCAAACAATTGGACAACCAGCGTGGATTTCATTTTTGATCGAGTGCGGATTTTTAAATAATTTTATCAATCAAATAAAAACAAAACAAGTGTTTTTCAGGCGTTTTTTTGTTTTTTTTGCTAAAAATCACGCATCATTATTTTTGATTACAAACCAAAAATGTTTCAAAATTAGCACTCCTGCCTCCTGCATCTTTGTCAAAAAAAGAACGCGACCATGAACACCAGACTATTCAACACAACATTTTGGGCATTACTGCTGGGCAGTTTCCTGTCGCTGTCCGGCGAATTGAAAGCCCAGGGATTTATTCGTCAATACCCCTTTTTTACCTGGCTGGAAGGAGGCGCACATACCGTTTACCCCAGGGCCGACGGCAGTTTTCGTCTGACGGCCAGCAGCTACCCCGACTTTGGCGTCGAGATCGGCCTGCTTTGGCTCGACACCGATGCCCAGGGCCAGTTGACTGGCGGCGACACCTCGCAGATCTCCGTGACGGCCAATGCTTTTTTTCAACTTGAAAACGGACAACTGCTGACCGGAACCAACGACACGGGGCAGGTGACCCTGCAACGTATAGCAGCCGATGGCTCGGTCTTGTGGACCCGGGCCGTGCCCTTCCCCGACACGGCCAACGCGGTCGTTGTCGCGATAAAGCCCAGTGCCGCCGGCGACGTATTTGTCCGGGGCTATTACTGGGTGCAGTACACGAGTGGCAGTACGATTGTAACGCAGTACACGGGTTTTTTGGCCAAAACCGATGCGGCCGGCAACCTGTTGTGGCAAACCACTTTCCCGTTCGACCTTACCTACGTCATCGCGCACAGTCTCGAACCCATGGCCGACGGCGGATGCGTGCTGGCCAATCATTACTGGGATGGCGTGACCGATGCATCCGTGTTGCGCTTTGGCAACACGGGCGATCTGTTGTGGTCGTACCATCCGCAAGACGCCAATTTGTTTGTCCCACAAGTACTCGACCACGGTCTGGCGGTAGATGATGACCTGAGCGTGCGAATCCCGGTACAAAGCACCGATGCAGGCCCTGTCAATGTCTATATCGATTTTGTGGGCCCAGACGGGCATTTGCAGGTGCGGACCAACATTACGGCGGCCACAGGCTGGGGCAATATTACCCCGCAGGCCAGTTTTGTAACCTCCGACGGGGGCTGCCTAGCGGTGTATGAACGGTATTTTCTCAATGATTTTATCAACCATGTCGTCAGGGTCGCGCCCAACGGCGATGTAATGTGGGTCAAAACCCTGTCGCCTTTGAGCAATGCAATGCTCCCTGCCGGGTTTACCGACGGCCTGGAACTCTCCGACGGCAGCCTGGTTTTGTACGGACTGCTCAACAACAACCTGTACCTGATCAAAATGGACGGCAACGGCACGATCTATCCGCATTCGTTAACGGGTACGGTCGTGCGCGACTCCACGTTCAACTGCGCACTGGACCCCTTCGATCCGCCGTTCAAAGACTGGGTCGTGAAGGCTTCGGCCAACGGGCAAAACTATCTGTCCACGACCGGTCCGGATGGCCACTACCTGTTTACCGACCTCGACACCGGCGCCTACACCGTACAGGTCGTATTGCCCAGCTACCTGTGGGCGCCTTGTACCGACTCGGTCAACATCAGTTTGCAGGGTTCGGCGCCGCAGACCGATACGGTTGATTTTGCCATCCAGTCGCTCTACGACTGCCCGCTGATGCAAATCGATCTGAGCACACCCATCGTCCGCCGTTGTCTGGCGGGGAGTTATTACCTGCACTATTGCAACGCAGGCAACCAGCCGGCATCGCCCGTAGTGATCGAACTGGAGATCGACCCTTTGATTCAGATCGACTCGGCTTCGGCGCCCTATACGCAGGATGGAAACCTGCTCACTTTCCAGGCAGGCACGGTGGCGCCGGGCGAATGCGACGACATCATCGTTTATTACACCGTTGACTGCGAGGCCGAGCTGGGGCAAACGATTTGCGCCGAAGCGCATATTTTCCCCGATACCATTTGCGCCGACAATCTTCCCGGCTGGTCGGGCGCCATTGTGGAAGTGGATGCGGCCTGCGATGGCGATTCGGTGCAATTCAGCATTCGAAATACGGGGCTGGCTCCGAGCCAGACGCTGGATTTCATCATTGTGGACGACCACGTCATCACCCGTTCGGGTACGTTCAGTTTGCCGCCCGGCGGCACGCGGATCGAGACGGCGCCGGCCGATGGCAGCACGTGGCGCCTGATCGCACAACAGGAGCCTGGCTACCCCTTCGGCCCGCAAATGCCCTCGGTTGCCGTCGAAGCCTGTACGGCCCCGCCCGGGTCGCCGTTCAGTATGGGTATGGTCAATATGTTCCCCAACTTTACGGGTAATCCGTTCGAGGATATTGACTGCAAAACGGTGGTCGGCTCTTACGACCCCAACGACAAACAGGCCTTCCCGCTGGGTGTTGACGAGCAGCACCTGATCGAACAAAACCAGCCGATCGAGTACCAGATCCGTTTTCAGAATACGGGTAGCGACACTGCTTTTACCGTGGTAGTGCGCGATACCCTCTCCGCCTGGCTCGACCCGACAAGCATACGGCCCGGAGCCGCCAGTCATGCCTACGACTGGACGGTGTCGGGGCAAGGTGTCGTTCAATTTACGTTCAACGACATTTTACTGCCCGACTCCAACGTCAACGAAGCGGCCTCGCACGGTTTTGTACAGTTTTGGATCAATCAAAAACCGAATGTGCCGCTGGGCAGCGTGATTGAAAACCGGGCCGGCATCTATTTCGATTTTAATGAGCCGGTCATCACCAACACGGTTTTCCATACCGTCGGGCACAATTTTTTACCGCTCTCGGCGCCGCCTGCGCAACCGACCCTGGCCGACATCCGGCTGGAGCCCAACCCTGCCTGGCAAATCACCCGCCTGTCGGCCGACCGGCCGCTGCCGCAGGGCCTGACGCTCGTGGTGCGCGATGCGAGGGGCCGGCTGGTCGGCACCCGGACGATCCAGGAGCCTTCCACAGAAATCTATCGCAACGGGTTGCCGTCGGGTTTGTATTTCGTCGAATTGCGCAACGGGAACGGGCTGGTAGCCGTGAGCAAGCTGATCTGGACAGAATGACGGGTCATGTTTCCCGCGGATGAGCGCAGATTTTTTTTCGCAGAATGCGCAGATTGTCAGCGTAATCCGCGAAAAAAAATCTGCGCCCATCCGCGGGAATTTCTTCTTTTTAATCCCTCAAGGGCAACTTGAACGTCCCCTTCCAGAATTTCACCTTTTCCGGGTTGTCCGGGTTGCGTTGCGGCTGCCTAATGGAATAGGAAGCCCGGAATCGCCCTTCTATTTGTTTGTTGATTGTATCCCAAGTATCGATGATGAGGTAATCGTTGAGTGCCGTAGTGTCGCAATCATAGCGATCATCGATAACATCTCCATCTTCTCTTAATCTTACATAATGGGAAAATAACGTTTGTTCTGGAATCAGCGAAGTGCTTTGCAAACGATAAAACTGAACAGGGTTATTATCTGGTATCCTGGCAAAAACAACAAATTCACGGAATTCATTGTCGTTGTCTTCGCTGCAGGTAAAAATCTCAATTTTCCAGTATTTTTCTCCTTGATATAAGTAGTTCGAGCATTTCGCCGTAGCCTTCCATTCTGCCGAAATCTTTATTGCGCTGGCGTCCCCGCTCTCCGACAGGTCGCAGGGGGCGAATACTTCTACTTCGTCGGCAGGCGGCGCGGGTGGTTGAGGGATGGAGGGCGGCAGGTCGTCTTCCCGGCAAGCCAAGAAGAGCGCGGCAAAAACAAGTAAAAAAGGAATGTATTTCATGGTGTTTACCGGGGTTTAGTGTGCTTCTGCTTTTACTTTGATGAAAGGAACAACGTTTTTCTTTCTGAACACCATTCCCACAGATGGGCACAGACGCACCGTGCAACCCACGCAAACATCTGCGCCCATCCGCGGGAAATTCATCTTTTTTAATCCCTCAAGGGCAACTTGAACGTCCCTTTCCAGAATTTCACCTTTTCCGGGTTGTCCGGGTTGCGTTGCGGCTGCCGGACCACAAAGGAAACCCTGAACCGACCTTCAATCTGTTTGTTGATCGTGTCCCAGGTATCAATGATGAGGTAATCGTTAAGGGCAGTAGTGTCGCAATCATAGCGATCATCGATAACATCTCCATCATCTCTCAATCTTACATAATGAGCATTAAGTGAATTTTCTATAATCGAATTTCCATCATTATTTAGGCTATACATTTGTACTGGATTTTCATCGGGTATATGGGATAGAAAAATCAACTCACGAAATTCGTTATCGTTGTATTTGCTACAAGTAAATAGTTCAATTGTCCAGTATTTTTTCCCCTGGTAAAAGAAATGCCGGCATTTGGCCGTAGCCTTCCACTCCGCCGAAATCTTTATCGCGCCGGCTTCTCCGCTCTCCGACAGGTCGCAGGGAGCGAATACTTCCACTTCGTCGGCAGGCGGCGCGGGTGGCTGAGGGATGGAAGGCGGCAGATCGTCTTCCCGGCAAGCCGCGAAGAAAGCGGCAAAAACAAGTAAAAAAGGAATGTATTTCATGGTGTTTACCGGGGTTTAGTGTGCGACAATGATTATTTTCGAAGTATTGAAAGCGCCCGTCCGCAGCCGTATCGTGTACATTCCGGCCGGCAGATCGAAGGGAATCGTTTGGCAGTACGCTTCTTCGGACAGTTGAAACACCCCTGACAATCGGAGGCTCCCCAGGGCGTCAAAAATCTGGTAATGGTAGTTCCCCTGATGATTCATTTCTTCTGAAAAGGCTATCGTAACCCGGTCGGAAGCAGGATTGGGGTAACAAACAAAGCCGGTTGACGGCCGCATGGTTCCGTCTGGCAAAGCGGCTTTTTCTTCGGCGGCAAAGCAGGGGTTGACAAATTCCCGCAGGGTAGTCGCCGTCACGCCGTCGCTGCTGTGTACCGAGAGGTAAAGCCAGTATTTCTCGTACGGAATTGCGGCGGCATTCAGGCTGACCGTGTGGCTGTTGCCGATGAATGTGCCCGAAAGCGGGTTGGTATATGGCGCGGCGCCAAAGTACCATTTGTATGTAAAGGGAGCGTTTCCCGGTACTCCTGCGCCCGGAAGATCGAGAGCGGCCGTGTAGGTCGCGCCTTGGGTACAGTTGGGGGCGGGGCCGGCAATTTCTGCCCGCAGTTCATCCGTGGGAAAAAAGAAATCCGCCACGGTACAAATGGTTTCGGTGATGTAAGCGGCGTTATAACTCTTCGCGTTGCCGATCGGAACGCCCGAATAATTGATGTTCGGGTTGGAAAAATAAGGGATTCGGCTCTCGCCCGCATCAATTACCGCCATAACAGTGTAGACATAGCCGGCCCCGACTGCTTCTGCCCGGTATCCTGTATTGCACCCGGGGGAATTGTCCGGAATATTGCCGCCTTGCGACTCCCGGCTGTGCCGGGCATCCAGCATGTGGCCAATCTCGTGCGCAAACGTAAATCGGGGCCCGAACAGATGTTTTGCTGAAACAATGGCTACCGGCATGTTTGGTTGTACTGATTCTATACCCGCATAATCTCCATATCGATCGTTGGTGAGTAAGATGATAACGTCTGCTTGATTGGCCGCGAGCCTATTCCAGGCATTCTGATCTACTTCGAGCGAATCAATGTCGTAAAAGATATTGTTATTTGAACTAAAATGAAATTCTGTATAAGTTTCCCGCACAAACCGAAAGGTTTTTCCCACCACGTTGCTGTTGATCAGGATGTAGTTCATGGTTTGTTCGCCCAGGGTAAAATAAAGCGCGGCGTAAACGGGATCGGGGTGATAGCCGACGACCTCGCTGATGGCTTCCGGGGTCACCAATACCAGGGCGTTGATGATATTTTTACAGGTATCCACCTCGCAGCCTGGGCCAGGCGGCGGCGGGTCGGTTTCAGTATCTTCCAGGGCGCATGCTTTGTCGAGCGTATCGGGAGCAAGCGTCACCTGGGCGTTGTAGCGGCTGCTGAGCGGATGCAGCATGTACCGCTGGGTGGGGGTGCTGACGACGATCAATTTGCCGGTATTGTTGGCCGTGATGCCCACGTACCCTTCCGCATCGGGCAACTCGCCCCACCAGGTGTACGTGGTATCGCCCGACGACTGTAAAAAAATACCCCTTGGCCGGAGGGTATCCGGCAGATCGGCCAGATTAAAATTCAGTACATCGCCATTCAGATAATTTTGCAAATGATTGATTGAAACTAACCGAATCGCGTGTGGACCGACCTCCTGAACCAGGTTGTTCCAGGCTTGCTGCTCTTCGCTGGAGAAGCCAGCCGAGGCAGGGTTTAGCGCTTGCACGTAAGGCGTCATTTGACCCAAAAGCGCGTAACTTGTTGAGAGAGAGAGAGAGAGAGGAATAGCGTTTTTAACATAAGTATTAAATTTAGGTAAATGAAGAGATAGATAACGTAATTCAAACATAGGCATTACAGACAAAAATTGCAAGCCCCATTAAGCGAATCAGCATTCAGACAAATCATACTAGCCGGCGCAGCCGGTAATCAATCCTGTAAATCTGGTTAATCCTGTCCAAAAACCTGCCCCTCAACCCGCCATCGCCCCGCCGGCGATCCATCCGCCCGTCCAGGCGGCCTGAAAATTGAAGCCGCCGGTAATGGCGTCGATATCGAGCGTTTCGCCGGCGAAAAACAGCCCGGGAAACAGTTTGCTTTCAAAGGTTTTGAAATTGACTTCGCGAAGGTCGACGCCGCCGGCCGTGACGAATTCTTCCTTGAACGTGCTTTTGCCGTGGATGGAAAAACGGGCGGCGCTCAGCTGATCGGCGAGCGCCGCCGTTTTTTGTTTGTCGAGCTCGGCCCAGCGCAGGGTTTCGGGTATGCCGGCGGCGGCGCACAAGTTGTGCCACAAGCGGGCGGGCAAGCCGAATTGGGCATTTGAAACAACCTGTTTTTTGCCCAGTTCAGTTTTAAAACCCGACAACAGGCGTCCTGTTTCAGGCGGGCTGGTTGTTCCGAGCCAGTTGACCGCCAGCGGAAACGTGTAATTTTTATCAAACAACTCCCGCGCGCCCCATGCCGAAAGGCGCAATACGGCGGGGCCGCTCAGTCCCCAGTGGGTGACGAGCAAGGGGCCTTCCGCGCTGAGCCGGGTATCCGGAATATGCAATGCAGCCCGGGGCACGGATACGCCAGAAAGCTCGCGCAGGCGGGTGTCTTTGGTATTGAACGTAAACAGCGAGGGCACGGGCGGCACGATCCTGTGCCCCAATCGGGCCAGGGCTTCCCACATGGCCGTGCTGCTGCCGCTAGCGACCAAAACGCGGTCGTAGGGCCCGGCAAGGGCCTTTTCCGGGCCGATCAGAAGCCATTGCCCGCCGCGCTGTTCCAGCCCTTCGACCCGAATGCCCGTGCGCACTGCAACGCCCGCTTTTTGGGCGGCCTGGCGGAGGCATTCGACGATGGTGGCGGAGTCGTCGGTGACGGGGAACATGCGGCCGTCGGCCTCGGTTTTGAGCCGCACACCCCGGCTTTCGAACCATTCGACCGTGTCGGCTGGCCCGAATCGCAGAAACGGCGCCAGCAGTTCGCGGCTGCCGCGCGGGTAGTGGCGCACGAGTTCACGAGCATCGAAACAGGCATGGGTCGCATTGCAGCGCCCGCCGCCGCTGACGCGCACTTTTTCCAAAACGCTTTTGCCGCGTTCGAGAATGGTCACCGCCGCTTCGGGCGATTGTTCTGCTGCCCGGATGGCCGCAAAGAAGCCGGCTGCGCCGCCGCCGATGATCGCAAGCCTCATGTCGTTGTTTTTTTGCGGGTCAAAGATTTTTCAAAAAATTCGTTAATCCTTCGCACAGCCAGAATGCCTGTCTGCGCGTTTGTATTTTTGTCTTGTAAAACGCAAAATTCAGCAACGTCAAATCCTCAACTTCCCTTTGCCATGAAAAAGACCACACTCCTGCTGATCGCCCTTTTCAGTGCAAGCCTGGCTTTTGCGCAACAGCCCGACCCGTTCGGCGATGCCCTGCGGCGCATGGACAGCCAGATGCGGCGCGGCCTTCCGCCGGCAGATTCCAGCTCGGGCAACACGTTCTACTTTTCTTTTCCCCAACAGACCGACAGCACCTATTTCTTCCGCTTCGACACGACGTTCAGCAACGGCAGCGGTAGTTTTTTCTTTCAATTTTCCCCCATGCCGGGGCAAGGCAGCGAACAATTCAGCCCCATGACCGACCCCTTCGGGCTGCAGCAAATGATGCAGCAGTTTTTCAATTTCGGCATGGGCTTCGACGATCCGTTCATGCTCCAGGGCATGCCCCCGGCCGACGACGGCAACCGGCAGTCCGAAGACGGACTTTTGCCCGAAGAACGGCTCCGCCAGTCGGCTCCCCCGCCCGCGACACCGGGAAAAGGCGCTCAACCCAAACCGAAGTCTAAATCAGAAGAAATCAAAACAACCCGGATTTAAGCGCTCAGCCTAGAGCGTTTGCGTTCGAATGACGTTCTTTGCAGCCGACTTCGACGAGGCGCTCAACTTTTCTCCAACGCCGGTGTTGAATTGGGCAAAATTTCAAAACAGACAACATTTGTGATGCAAGCCAACGAGCAAGTGGACGTTTTTATCTACCGCGTTCGCGATAATGGACTGGAAGTATTTCTGCACGAAACGGAGGCCAATCAGTGGACCACCCCTTCTGCCGACGAAAACACGCCCGAAAAACTGCGCGACACCCCCTGCATCGAACTCGACCCGGTCACCGATGCCGATGGCGCCGCCCGCAAAGCCATCGCCGTGGAAGCCGACTGGCACGAGCTGCCCAGCCTGCGCGCACTCATTTACGAAGACTACCGTGTGGCCAAGGAAAAGGCCAAGCAGAAGATCAAAAACTTCCTTCCCGAACTTGAAAAAGGCTCGTTTGTGGCAGTAAAAGAGGCGTTCAAACGCGTGTTGCCCCACCAGTATGCTTTTTTGAAAGAGCTGAAAGAGGTGCTGGCGGAGAAAAATCAGACGAAATATATCTAACACGTTATCAAATTTTTATATCAAAAAGCCCCGCTGCCTGATGGCAGCGGGGCTTTTTGTCAAATATCCAGGGAGGCTGGCAAAGCTCATTGTTCGACAAGCACCGCACTCCTGCAGCGCCCGATAAAATCCTTGATCGCCCCCCGCGCAGGGCCCAGAGCGTTGCGCAGGCGGTCGCGTTGAGCGGCCGGCCATTGACTGGCACGGCTTTCCAGGCGGTCGAGGGCGTCGAGGGCGGCCTGGGAACAATCGGAAGCAGCCATGGCCTGTTCGGGCGCGCAGGGCAGCCAGCGTTCCTGCACCCGGGCATAGTATTCGGGCAATTTTTCCAGGCTGGCGCAGATCAGGCCGGTGCGATCAAGGGCCGAGAACTGTTCGAGCGGTTCCGACAGACAGTATTTTTCAGGATGAGGCCAGGGCTGCCGGCCGGGCTGAGCGAGCGAGTCCAGCATGGCCGAAAACGCGGTGAAACGCGCCTGTTGTTCGGGCGGCAACCGCCCCGCATCGACCCCCCGGCTTCGTTCCTGCAATGCCCTGACCGACTGTCGAATTTGTTCGGCATCGGCTTCGAGGGGCGGCAGGGGCAGCACCAGACTGTCATTTTGTTCAACAATGACAAAAGCGCCCGGCAGGGCAACGGTGCGCAAAAAGTCGCGTTGCAACTGGTTGAACCGGCGTTCGGGCGACGAACAGGCAGCAAACGACAGTAAAGTGACGAAAGCGAATAACCGCATCGGCATTGAAATGGTGAAAAACCGGGATATTTGCGGCGTAAAGATGAGCCGCCCGGCCGCCAATTTTTTACTTTTTCAAATTCAATTTCCCAACGCCTTGCCGCTGCTTGAAAAATCTTCCTATCCCGGCGCGCCGTTCTGGCAATTCAACGGCCACCTGCAAACCATCGTGCCCGGAAAATTCCGCCGCGTCGCCGGCGTTGACTACACCCGCGAACGCATCGAAACCCCCGACCACGATTTTCTCGATCTCGACTGGCTGCGGCAGGGCAGCCGCCGGCTGGTCGTGCTGACCCATGGCCTCGAAGGCGACTCGGACCGCCAGTACATTCGCGGCTCGGCCAAACTTTTTGCCCAAAACGGCTGGGATGCCCTGGCCTGGAACTGCCGCTCCTGTTCGGGCGAGATGAACCGCAATTTCCGCATGTACCACCACGGCGACACGGAAGACATACATACTGTGGTGCAGCACGCACTGTCCACGGGCCAATACGACACCCTGGTGCTGATGGGTTTCAGCATGGGCGGCAACATCACGATGAAATACCTGGGCGTCATGGGCGACGAGGCGGCTCCGCAAATCCGCGGAGCGGCCGTTTTTTCTTCACCCTGCGACCTGGCGTCCGGCGCCAAGGTGCTCGACCGTTGGGAAAATGGCATTTATAAAAAACGTTTTTTGCGCGCCCTCAGCGACAAAATCAGGCAGAAAGACGCCGGTTTCCCTGGCCGGCTCGATGTGGCACGCCTTGCCGAAGTGCGCCGCTGGCGCGATTTTGACGAATGGTTTTCGGCGCCGATCTGCGGCTACCGCGATGCCGAAGATTTTTATCAACAGGCTTCTGCCAAGAATTTTATTGCCGGCATCCGGCGCCCTGTCCTGTTGGTCAGCGCCCAGAACGACCCGATCCTGACACCCGAATGTTTCCCCGTGGAAACGGCGCGCGAGCATCCGTTTTTTCACCTTGAAATGCCGCGCGAAGGCGGCCATTGCGGCTTTCAGATGCCCCAACGCGATGAATTCACATGGTCGGAACGGCGGGCGCTGGAGTTTTTACACCTAACCCTGTAAGGGTTTGTCAGAAAGAAATATCCGTCAGCACCGGCAAATGATCCGAAGGATAATGGCAGTCCTTCGAGTCGCTCAACACGGCGTGCCGCAGTACCCGAAGCCCTGTTCCGCCAGCGAAAATATAGTCGATCCGCCGCGTAACCGGTTCACGGAATTTGAATCCGTTGAAGGTACCCGAGGGGCCGAAAGCGGGCGTTTCGCTGGCTTCCCGGGTATCGATCAGGGTGTTTTTCATCACTGCCACGGGTGCTTCGGAGGGTTCGGCATTGAAATCGCCCATGACCACAACCGGCTTGTTTTCCGGGTTTTTCTCCCTGATTTTTTGAATAATCAAAGCCGCTGATTGGCGCCTGGCTTCCTGGCCCATGTGGTCGAAATGGGTATTGAACACCCAGAGTTGTTGCCCGGTGGCGGAGTCGCGCAGCAGGGCGTAGGTGCACACGCGGTTGAGCGCGGCGTCCCAGCCTTTCGAGGGTTGGCCGGGGGTTTCGGAAAGCCAGAAGGTGCCCGAATCGAGCAGTTGGAAGCGGTCGCGGCGATAGAACAGGGCTGAATATTCGCCTGCCTGGCGGCCATCGTCGCGGCCGGCGCCCACCCAGGCGTATTGCGGCAGTTGTTGCGCCAAAAATTCGACCTGGTGGTGCAGGCCTTCCTGAATGCCAAACACGTCGGGGGCGTAAAATCCGATCTGGGCAGCCAGGAATTCGCGGCGTTTGGGCCAGGCGTCGTCGCCGTCGCCGGGGTTGTCGTAGCGGATGTTATAGGTGAGAAAGCGCGTCGATTGTGCGGCAGAAACGCCCGCCACAGTGAAACACAGCAGAAAAAAGAGGGTGCGGATCATGGAAAAAAATTGGGTGACTTGTCAGAATTCCAGTCGGAGGACCGGGCGGCCTTCCGAGCGCCGCGCCACTTCCCGAAAACCGAGGCGGAAGAACGGGGCAGCCACGCCGGTCCAGGCGAACACGTCGGGCATTGCGCCCTGCCTGGGTTCTACGGGATAAGCTTCGAGGGCAGGGGCGCCGTGCAGGCGAGCAAAATCGGCGGCAGCAGCGATCATTTTTTCGCTAAGCCCCAGGCGACGGTAGTTTTTTTGGACGAACAGGCAGCTCAGGCTCCACACCGGCAAATCATCCACGGGTTTTAAAATCCGGGAGCTGGCCAGCCCGGGAAAGCCCGAGCGCGGGCCCACCGAGCACCAGGCGGCAGGCGTCCCGTCGGCATAGCCGATCAGGCCCGGCGGAAGTCCGGATGTTGTGAGGGCAAGCATGGCCGCGCGGTTGCCTTCTCCTTTCCCGGCGGCATAGGCTTTGCGCGGCAGGCGCCACAACATACACCAGCAACCTCCGCAGGCGCCTTTGGGGCCGAAGAGCGTTTCGAAGTCGGGCCAGTTTGCCGTATCGAGCGGTCGGGTGGAAAAGGTATTCATGGCCGAAAGATAAACCCCTGAATGATTCAAACAGGTACCAAATGCGACCGCCGGGCAGGTTTTGTCAAAATGATGTTTAAAAAGAAAGTCCGCCCGGAGCATACCGTAGGAAGCATGCCGGGCGGACCTTTTATATTTCTGAGTCAACGGATGTTATCTCAGCTTTTCACTTCTTCAAACTCCACATCCTGGGTTCCGCCGCCGGGGGGGGTGCCGGTTGTGCCGCCGGCATCCGTGCTGCCGCCGTTGGCAGCCTGCGTAGCCTGGTAAATATCCTGGCTGGCGGCATTCCATGCAGCGGTCAGGGCTTCGGTAGCGCCGTCGATTCGGCCCATGTCCTGCGATTTGTGCGCTTCTTTGAGATCGGCCAGGGCGCGTTCGATCGCTTCCTTGTGGTTGGCCGGCACTTTGTCGCCGTATTCGGAGAGTTGTTTCTCCGTCTGGAAGATCAGCGAGTCGGCCTGGTTGAGTTTTTCGGCGCGTTCGCGGGCCTGGCGGTCGTTTTCGGCATTGGCCTGAGCCTCGGCTTTCATGCGGGCGATTTCTTCCTTGGAGAGGCCGGTGCTGGCTTCGATGCGGATGTTTTGCTGTTTGCCGGTGCCTTTGTCGAGGGCCGTTACCGAGAGGATACCGTTGGCGTCGATGTCGAAAGTGACTTCGACTTGCGGTACGCCGCGCGGGGCCGGCGGGATGCCGTCGAGGATGAACTTGCCGACCGAGCGGTTGTCGCGGGCCATGGGGCGTTCGCCTTGCAGCACGTGGATTTCTACCTGCGGCTGGTTGTCGGAAGCCGTGGAGTAGGTTTTCGACTTTTTAGTCGGCACGGTGGTATTGGCTTCGATGACCACGTCGTACACGCCGCCCATGGTTTCGATACCGAGGGAGAGCGGGGTCACGTCGAGCAGGAGCACGTCGTTGACCGAGCCGCTGAGCACGCCACCCTGGATGGCAGCGCCTACGGCGACCACCTCGTCGGGGTTGACGCTCTTGTTCGGTTTTTTGCCGAAGAAACGCTCGACTTCCTCCTGGATGCGCGGGATACGCGTGGAGCCGCCCACGAGGATCACCTCGTCCACTTCGGAGGGTTGCATACCGGCATCTTTGAGCGCCTGGCGGCAGGGTTCGAGGGTGCGTTGCACGAGCGAATCGACCATCTGCTCGAATTTCGAGCGGGAGAGTTTCATCACCAGGTGTTTGGGCACGCCGTCAACAGCCGTGATGTAAGGCAGGTTGATTTCTGTTTCGGTACCGCTCGACAGTTCGATTTTGGCTTTTTCAGCGGCTTCCTTGAGACGCTGGAGGGCCATGGCGTCTTTGCGGAGGTCCATATTTTCCTGGCGTTTGAATTCGTCGGCCAGCCATTCGATGATGACCTGGTCGAAGTCGTCGCCGCCGAGGTGCGTGTCGCCGTTGGTGGATTTTACTTCGAACACACCACCCCCCAGTTCGAGGATAGAGATATCGAAAGTACCACCGCCGAGGTCGTACACGGCGATTTTCATGTCTTTGTGGCGCTTGTCGAGGCCGTAGGCGAGTGCGGCGGCCGTCGGTTCGTTGACGATGCGCTTCACGTCGAGACCGGCGATGGCGCCGGCTTCTTTGGTGGCCTGGCGTTGCGAGTCGTTGAAGTAAGCCGGCACGGTGATGACGGCCTCGGTAACGGGTTCGCCGAGGTAGTCTTCGGCCACTTTTTTCATTTTCTGGAGTACCATCGCGGAGATTTCCTGCGGGGTATAGAGGCGGCCGTCGATATCGACCCGTGTGGTGTCGTTATCGCCGCGGACAACTTTATAGGGTACGCGTTCGATTTCCTTGCCGGATTCGGTGAAGCGCATCCCCATGAAACGTTTGATCGAGGAGACCGTACGTGTCGGGTTGGTGATGGCCTGGCGTTTGGCCGGCGCGCCGATTTTGCGTTCGCCGTTGTCGAGAAAACCGACCACAGAGGGCGTGGTGCGGGCGCCTTCGTCGTTGGCGATCACTTGCGGTTCGTTGCCGACCATGACGGCTACACAGGAGTTGGTGGTGCCTAAGTCAATGCCGATGATTTTTCCCATATTGATTTGTAATTCGTTGATCCTTGATTGGTGGAAGGTTTCTGGTGTCGCAAAACGCGACGCTGGCGTTTGATCAATCGTTGTGCCATGCAGGGAAAACTGACGGATTGACAGATTCGAGGGCGACGAGGATGTTTTTTTGGCAGGAGCGTAAGCGCGGTCTGCCAAGCGGGCGACAGGTTTTGCGTTGACGGCGACAAAACAAGATGGGAAAAGAATCGGGGGCTAGCCCTTTGAGGTAGCGCCGGGCCTTGGGGTGCGCATGCCGATGAGTCCGATGAGTTCATTCAATGGCAGGTCAAGTCGTGGTTATTACATTTCAAATTAATTTTGGCAAAACAAATCCCTGCCCCGCCAAACAACGGGGCAGGGATATTATCATCGTAACCCATGAAATTTCACCGCCTCTTGATCCTCGCAATTTTATTGTGCCGTTACGGCCAGGCAGTCGCCCAAAACCACGACTACAACTGGCCTCTCGGCTACGACAACGGCGGTCTCATTACTTCCGATTTCGGCGGCATGACCGTTCGGTTCAACGAGAGCCCGGCACAGGTGGAAAAACAGAACCGTATTCTGAATTTCTCCACTTTTTGCGGCGCCTGTTCCGATTCTTCGGGTTCGCTTCTTTTTTACACCAACGGTATCGCAATCCACAATTTTATGAACGAACTGATGGAAAACGGCGACACCCTCAATCCCGGCGATATCTGGGCAGGTTCGGTTCAAGGTGGCTATCCCAATCAAAGAGGCGGTTTTGCACTGCCCTTCCCTGGCCACCCCAACCTTTATTACTTCTTTTATACGGTTTTTTTTTACGATCCCATCGAACAGGATGCCAAGGCTACCCCCTTTTACTATGCACTGATCGACATGTCTGCCAACAACGGCGAAGGCAAGGTGCTGGAAAAGAATCAAATTTTGATGGAGGGCAAGCTCGGCTGGCCCGCCGCTTGCAAACATGGCAACGGAAGAGACTGGTGGATCACTGACCACCAGCTCGGCTCCCCCGAACAGTACACCTACCTGCTTTGTCCGCAGGGCTTGCTCGGTCCATTTATACAATCCATTGGCCCTTCTTTCCCGGAAGAAGAATACGGCTCCAAGTCCGTTTTTTCACCCGACGGCCGGCTCTTCGTCCGGCATGACGGCAATAACGGACCCAGAATAATGGACTTCGACCGATGCACGGGGCTTTTCTCCAATCTTTACGTCCTGACTTATCCGCCGGAGATTTTTTCCTGGTCCGCTTCTTTCTCCAGCGACTCGCGGTTTCTGTATTTAACCAAACCCAGTGTCATCTGGCAAATTGATTTACTCGCACAGGATTGGGCGCTTTCCTTCGATACCATTGCGAAGTACCAAGGTTTGTTTTGTCCTTTTTCTCCCTGGGAGGCCAAAATCTGGACGACCCAGGAAGGCCCCGATGGCAAAATTTATGCCTCCTGCGCTACTGGTGGTTCACGTTGCATGAATCGAATCGAACAGCCACTGCTCCCCGGACTGGCGGCAGATGCAGCCTTCGGCAGTTTTGACCTGCCGCGATGGAATGATTTGACCATGTGTCATTTCCCCAATTATCGGCTTGGCGAATATGAAGGAAGCCCCTGCGATACGCTCAACTTGCAACAGCCCGACGACGGATTTACCAAAAGCATGTATATGCCTGTTCGGCCGGACCGAGCCGAGCCTTATACCATCTTGCCCCCGCTACCCGCCGCCCGAAATGAAGCGGCACGGCAAGAAAAACTGCTGTCGGGCAACATGAACAAAGTATCGTATGAGACCTGGCTGCGGCGCAATCAGAAGGGATTTAAACCCCGAAAAAATTAAACCTCACCGATTCACTCATGAACAGCCGATCCATTATCACGCTTTGCACCTGTTTCCTTTGTCACCTGCTTCATGCCCAAAAACACGACAACGTTTGGCCCGGCGGGATCAATGAATACCCCGGATGGCCAGGAAATGGCCAATATTTGATTCGTTTCGATCAAGGTGAACCCGTGGTAGAACCAGCCAACCTCGGTCTAAATTTTGAAAGCACGGTGGCGGCCTACTCCGATTCGGCGGGCCAACTCTTGTATTATACTAACGGCTGCGCTGTTTTCAACGCCAACGGAGATACGCTGCATCATGGCGGTGGGCTCAATCCGGGCATTGTGGCCGACTGGACCTGCGGAAAAACCGGCTACATCTGTCCACGCGGGGCAATGTTCGTCCCATGGCCCGGGTTTGAAGACAAATACTGCTTTCTGCTGCACATGGGCCTGGACTACACTGCCGACAGAGGATTGACTTACGGCCCCTTTTACGCATCATTTGTTAGCAAATTTGGCGTAGGTGGAATCGGGACTGTTTTTTATAAAAATGAAGTATTCCTGAGCCCCAGCTATGTCACTGGTTTTACCAAAACTTTTGAACCCTTTGCAGTGGTCAGACATGGAAACGGCCGTGATTGGTGGATCATCATTCCAGAATACGGGAAAAACAAATACCACATTTTTTTGATCATCCCACAAGGCATCTATGAACAACCCGAGCAAACCATCGGCACTGCAATGGGTTGTACCCGAATTGGCTCAAGTACTTTTTCTCCCGACGGGGCTTTATATGCCCGCCAACAAAACTGCGGGGTGCAAGTCATGGATTTCAACCGTTGTACAGGGCATTTTTCGAACCCCAGGTGGATTCCGGCTCCCGAATCAGGCTTTGGTGGCGGTGGGGTCGCAATTTCTACCGATAACCAGCAACTGATTACCGATTCCTACCTCACCATCCTGAAAGCAGACCTTACCCAAACCAACCCGGTTTTTGATACGTTGATCTATCCCGACAGCATTTTTGGCACCAGCCTTCACCACATGCAGTACGGCCCCGACGGCCGATTGTATTTCAATTCTCTCCAACGCGTTCCATACTTGTCTATGCTGGTCGATCCATTTGGTCCGAACCCTGTCTTCGAGCAAAAAGGTGTTGTCCTCCCGGTGTACTCCGTCCGCTCGCTCCCATATTTCCCCAACTACCGCCTCTACGATTTCCCCGACAGCCCCTGCGATACATTGGGCATCGATACGCCCGTCGCTGTTAAAGAACCTCTGGCGAACTTATCGATAAAAGCCTATCCCAACCCGGTAACAGACACCTGGTATGTGGAAGCAGGAGCTTCTTCGGGTCGCTTGCATATTTTTGATTTTTACGGCCGGATGATCCGACAAATCGACTGGGCCGGCTCGGCCGATAAGTTACAAGTCCTGGTACACGATTGGCCTGCAGGAATGTATTATTGGCATTGGCAACCGGAGAGCGGAGAAGTGCAGAGTGGGTGGTTTGTAAAAATGTAGGTCTTTGCCCGATGGCAAAGCGTTACCAATTGGCCTATTATCATTACCCAAAGAACCGTCTCGCAAGTCTGGCGCCAGCGCAACAAGACTTGCGAGACGGTCTCTTCCACTCAGCGCCACACCACTCGCCCCATCCCGACCAGCCGTCCGGCGCTCGACACCCGTAAGCCGTACACCCCGGCCGGCAGCCGGACGCCGACCGTTTCGACCGTGTTGCCGACGATGCGCCGCTGCAGCACCGTCCGGCCAAGGCCGTCGATCCATTCGACAAGGCCGGATTCCAGCTCGGCGCCTTTCAGCAGGAGCAAATCGCCCGCCGTGGCCGGATTGGGCGACAAACTGATTTGCCTGGAACTTTCCCCGGCCGCGGGAGTTCTGGTGTGTACGGCGACAAAGTTCTCGCCGACCGTGTGATGGGTGTAATTGGTGATGACGGGTTCGTTGAAGTCGAAATAGATGCCCGCGCGGTTGTTGAGCACCGTGCCCAGCGGTATGTTCTGGCGCTGTTGCACCTCGAATTTGACAAAACCGTGCGAAGCCGGCTCGTTCGTCGTCGAATCGGGCAGCAAAATATTGTCGAAGAAAAAACTCAACTGGCCCGTCCCCGACAATTCGAAGCGATAATCGTGGCTGGCGGCGCCAGGAACCACCGTGGCCGGGTCGAGCCATGCAGGCAAGGTGTCGCGAAGCACCACCTGGAAAGCCGTGTCATTGCCCGTATTCTGGAAACGAATCAGGTAGTCGAGCGGCTGGCCGGGCCGGATGTAATGCTCGTCGCCGTAGCCCAGCGGGAAGCCCTGCTTGTCGTTCGGGTCGTACGATGCCGTGCTCTCGCGGCAGTCGATGGACACGAAGGGATCGCGGTCGTCTTCGCCAAATTGCGACACATAGCCGAAGCTGAACCCGCCCAGGCCATTAAACCCGCAGGCTTCCACCGTGGCCGATGGGAATGGATGCAGCGGGTTGCCCGGCTCCTGTTCGGCTTCGAGGCGCCAGGTGCTGCCGTTGGCAGGCAGCAACACGACCATCGAATCGCCCTGGGGCAATTGAAAAGCCCCCTGATAATTGATGATATTGTCTTCAATGACGATGTAATCGAGCGACGAACTGGGCGCCGTACCAGTGTTGGACAAGACAAACCGAACGGAATCCGTCTGACAAACCCCGTTTACCTCGATATTGGCGCCCGACCAGCCCGGCGCATCCAGGCAGAACGTATCGGGGTAAATATGCGCTTCTACGCAATGCGTTTGCCCCACAACCGTGTTGTTGCAATCGAGGTAAATAACCAGCGGAAACGATCCGCATTCGCCCGGCTCGATATCGCCCAGTTCGAAACGCCACACATTGTTGCCCTCGTCGGCGCCCGGCAGCCCGGAGGACGCCAGCGTCATGAAAGGATCGAGCGTCAGGCGCAGGAACGCATCTTCGGCCGTCGCCGTGCCGGTGTTGCAATAGCGGGCAGTATAGTTGTTGAAAAAGCAGGGCCGCAGGGCCCAGGTACCGATGTCGGTCTCCAGAAACGGGCATTGAACAAAAGCCTGCGCCGTGAAATCATTTACCGTGATGCCGCCCGTGGAATCGACCGTAACCGGCACGGGGTCCTGACAAATCTCCCAGTAGCCGTTGGGCGCATCGATGCTCAGCCTGTAACTGCCCGTATCGACCCAAAAGCGGTATTTGCCATCGAGCAGCGGCGAACTAAACTGGGTTGACAAAGGGTCGCCGAGGCTGTCGAGCGATTCGAGCCGGGCCCGCCAGCCGGCCAGCGGGGCCTCCGTAGTGTCGGCCTGGCAATCGGTGTCGGCGTCGATCAGGGTCGAGCCCTGAAGGGTTTGCAAGTCCCAAAAACTGTTGGGAGAAATGCCGAACAGGTGTTCGCAAATGGCATCGTTGCCGCAGGGGTCGCCCACGAACCATTTGATTTTGTGGGTGCCCGGAGGAAATTGCGGCGTCATCCAGCCGTCGGGATTAGCCACCGTATTCCAGAGCAAGGTGGCCGTTACAGTGTCGCCATGAATCGTCTGGCGAAGGGCGAACCGGTATTTTTGGTCCGCAGATACAGGTCTTTCATCAAAATTGACGGGTGTGCCGCCGGTAAATCCAGGATTAAAAACATTGCCCAGGTTGACCTGCCCGGGCGCAGGCGGGTTTTGGCTGTTGACGACGGTTTCCATCGTGCCGTCGTTGTCGGTATCCAGAAACAACTGAAAATAGATGTCGATATCGTTGCCATAAAAGGCATCCGAAGCCGTGACGTTCCATGCATGCGGCGCTTCGGTCAGGTCGTGGCTACCGTTGAGCGGGTCGGTCCAGATCGGATTGTTCCACAAAAAAGGATCATTTGGCGTCTCGTCAAATACGATGGGGCAAAACGGATAACAATACTCGATTACCGGATCGACAAAATCCACGTTCATGACAATCTGCCTGTATTGGTAACAATTTGCCGTATCCGACCAGAACACGCTGTAATCGGTCGGCTCCGTGGAGCCCGGCGCATAGTAGGTAACTGTCGGCGCCCAGGGGGCGGCCGTTCCGGCAGGGGAAAGCACCACGCCAGGCAGGTTTTCCGGGGCAGTCTGGATGGAATTGGGCGTCGGGTTGCCGATCACGGTGCAGGGCAGGTCGGGGTTATAGGCGCTGCTTTTGATCGTCCAGGTGCGCTCGATCACCGTACAGGCATAGGGAATGACGGTGAATACGGCGTCTTCAAAACTAACCGTGGGTGCATCGCCGCTGACGACCAGTATTTCAGGCGCCCCGTAATCGGCCGAAATGCTGGTGGTCAGCACGAGGTCGTCGGGAAACCGAACGTAAAAGTTGCTCTGCGCGAAAGCCGGCAGGGTCGCCAGCCATCCGATCAGGAGGAATAGAATTTTTCTCATGGGATGATAAAGTGATGATTCCATAATCTGAGTAGTCAAGGCGGGTGCACCGACTGTTTACAGGGTCAAAAGTGGCGGCTTCATCATTGGTTCTCCAAATACAAAATTTGCGTTTTATAAAACAGGATTTATTTTCAATAGATTGATTATCAATATTTTAAAACAATATTTATCAAGAAAACAAAACAAGGCCCTATTTTTGCAGCATTCAACAAATGTCGCCCGGGGTGCCATTTCCGGGGTAATGCAAGAGCAAATGCGTTCGTCCACACTTGTCCGGTTGCTTGAAAAACTCGATGCCAAAGCCCGCCGCGAAGCCCGCAAATGGCTCGCCTCGCCCGTGCACAACCAGCGAACCGATGTTGCGATGCTGTTCGACTATCTGATCGAAGGGCTGTCGGGCAAACCCGAAATACTGAACAAGCAGGCCGCTTTTGCCGCTTGTTATCCGAATGAAAAGTACGACGACCGCCGGATGAACCACCTCATGACGTGGTTGTCGGCTGCCCTGCGCGACTACCTGGCCTGGCGCGAATGGCAATCCGACGCGGCGGCCGTGGGGCTGCTGCGCAGCCGCGCCCTGCGCAAACTCGACCTTGGGCCCGAATTTGAAAAAGAATGGCAGCAGGCACTGAACGCGCTCCATGCCGAAGCCTACCGCGACGAACATTATTACTACCAGCTGCACTTGTTGCAACGCGAACATTTTGAATACACCTCCATACAAAAACGCGTTGCCGGCCTCCCGCTGGCCGAATTGGCCGAGGCTGCCGAAACCGCTCACCGCCTCAATCGGCTGCGTTACGAGTGCGGCGCCGTGGTGGCCCGGGCAGTCTCCCGCGAAGCAGCCGGGCCGCCGGCGCCCGACCCGCAAACCGATACCATCGTTTTGTACGAACACTTGCTCGAAGCCCTGCGCGACCTCGACAAAGAAGCGGCTTTTCATACCGCCAAAACCCTGCTGGAAACGCACTGGGGCCGTTTTCGCAACAACGAACGCCGCGACCTGTACCTGCTTGCACTCAATTATTGCATCAGAAAGATCAATGGCGGACAGCGCGAATACATGCGAACGGCGTTTGACCTTTACCGTTCGGGGCTGGAAAACAGGGCGCTTTTCGAACACGGCTATTTGTCGCGGTTTACCTACAAAAACGCCGTTACGGCGGGGCTCAACCTGAAAGAATACGAGTGGGTGCGGAATTTTATCGAAAGTTATCGCCAATACCTGCCGCCCCGCGAACAGCACAGCGCCTATTGCTACAACCTCGCGGTGTGGTATTTCTGGCAATCCGACTACGACCAGACGATGACCCTGCTCCGCGAACGGGAGTTCGGCGACCCGCTCACCAACCTCGACGCGCGGGCAATCCTGCTCCGTATTTATTTCGAACGCGGCTTTACGGAGGCGCTGGAGTCGCATCTCGACAGTTTTCAGGTGTACCTGAGCCGGTCGAAAAACATCGGCTATCAGCGCGACAATTATTCCAATCTGCTGCGCATAGTTCGAAAAATGACGCGCCTCGACAGCCGCGACGACAAAGCCCGCTCGGCGCTGCTGGCGGAAGTGGAGCAGACGCAGGCCATCGCTGAAAAACGGTGGTTGATCGAACAACTTCGCACATAAGCCGTACCAGGGCATAGTTTCGCGAAAATTTGCGCTCCGAATCGGTTTTTCCGGGCATTTGGTCCGCGAGCACCATACTTTTGCAGCCGCCCGGCTAAGGAGGCGCAGGCATTTTTACCATGCAGTTGTTCTACGATTTTCAATTATTGATACCTGCCCTTGCCCTGGGCAGCATCATCGAAGTGATCGGCAGTCTGATCGACGAAACCATGTCGGGCCCAGGTACGAGGGCCTGGAACAACCGGGTGCAGCGCCTTCGCGACGCCTTGAAAAAATTCACGGGCGGCCTGGTGCCCTGGGACGCGGAAATGCTCCGCCTTTTGTCTTTGAACAAGGTTCAGGCGCAAAAAGAAGGCTGGTTTGGCCGGCCGGCCGGCGGGGTGTTTACCAGTATTTACCAGGAGCCCGTCCTCGCTTTCGTACGCGAAGCTTTGCCCAAAAGCCCCCTCCTCATGGCCAGCACCAGTCAGCACGAACTGGTTTTCCGGCTCAAAGGCAAGGAAACGGAGATCTGGGTCGATCGTCAGCCACTGGGCGTGCTGGCCAACGGCGCCCTGCTCGCAGCCGGCAGAGGCAGCAAGTTGCTGGCCCAGCTGGATATGACCAGGGGCACGGCACAGAACCTGCTCCAGGTCGGCAACCAACCTGCCGCCACGCTGCTCAATCCTGAACTGGCCGACACCCCCATGCCCCGAGCCGTGACCCTCCTGCGCGACCTCACGGCGGAAGAAGAAACGATTGTACTGGCGCTGGCGGTGTTGCGCATGACCCGTTCGATCGGTTGAGCAAAGCTGAACATTTACGGCTGGCCGGAGTTGTTAGCGCCGGTTGAAGTCTTGGTTGCAATCCATTTATATCCTGAAAAACGCTTCAAATGCTCGCCCAACAATTCTCCTCCCTCCGCAACATCCCGCGATTTTTCCGCATGATCTGGGCCGTTTCGCCCGGCCTGACCCTGTGGAACGCGGCCCTTCGCCTGCTGCAGGCCGCCATCCCCGTGGCCATGTTGTACGTCGGCAAGGAGATCATCGACGAAGCCTTGCGACTGGCAGGCGCCCATTCGGTACAGGTATGGCAGGATGCCCGCATTTTGTGGTACTGGGTCGGGGCCGAATTCGGGCTGGCCATTCTCAACAGCCTGCTGGGCAGGGGCATCACCGTGACCGACAACCTGCTGGGCGACCTGGTGGCCAACGACAGCAGCGTGCGAATCATGCGGCACGCGGCAACGCTTGACCTGTATCAATTCGAAAACCCGACTTTTTACGACAAACTGGAACGCGCGCGCACCCAGACCTTCGGCCGCACGGTGCTCATGAGCATGGTGTTCTCCCAGGTGCAAGACCTGATCTCCATCCTTTTTCTGATCGGCGGCCTGAGCGCTTTCAACCCCTGGCTCTTGCTGCTGCTGTTTGTGGCCGTCATTCCTTCTTTTTTGGGAGAAACGCATTTTAACCAAAAAACCTACTCCCTCACGCGCTCCTGGACGCCCGAACGCCGCGAACTCGACTACCTGCGCTACATCGGCGCCAGCGACACCACCGTGAAGGAAACCAAGATTTTCGGGCTGGAACATTTCATTATCGACCGGTTTAAAAACATTTCAGACCGCTACTACGCCGCCAACCGACGCCTGACCCTGCAGCGGGCCGGCTGGGGCAGCCTGTTTTCGCTGCTGGCTACAGGGTCGTACTACCTGGCCTACGTGTTTATCGTTTGGCAAGCCGTGGCTGGCGCCATCACGATCGGGACGCTGACCTTTCTCGCCGGCTCGTTCCAGCGGATGCAGGGCCTGCTGCAAGGCATCATGAGCCGCTTTTCAAGGGTGGCCGAAACGGCGCTTTACCTGCAGGATTTCTTCGATTTCCTGGCCTTGAAGCCGCTTGGAGCGGCCAAATCAGCCAGCCGGAAAATCCCCCGGCCCATGCGCGAAGGTTTTGTATTCGACAAGGTCAGTTTCCGTTATCCGGGCGGCGAGCAATGGGCGATCCGAAACCTCAGTTTCACCCTCCGCCCCGGCGAAAAACTCGCCCTCGTCGGCGAAAACGGCGCAGGGAAAACCACCGTCGTCAAATTGCTGGCCCATCTTTACGAACCCACCGAAGGCCGCATCCTGCTCGACGGCGTCGATCTGCGCGAATACGATCCCGAAGATCTGCGCCGCGAGATAGGGATCATTTTTCAGGACTTTTACCGCTTCATGTTCACCGCTGCGGAAAACATTGCCGTGGGCAACATCCCTGAGCGCGACAATAGGCCCCGTATCGAAGACGCGGCCGGAAAAAGCCTCGCCGATTCGGTCGTCGAAACCCTGCCCAAAGGCTACGACCAGATGCTCGGCAAACGATTCGCCGAAGGCACCGAACTTTCGGGTGGCCAGTGGCAGAAAATCGCGCTCGCCCGCGCCTACATGCGCGACGCACAACTGGTGATCCTCGACGAGCCGACCGCCGCCCTCGATGCCCGCGCCGAACACGAAGTATTCGTCCGTTTCGCCGAACTGATGCAGGGCAAAGCCGCGGTGCTCATCTCGCACCGCTTTTCCACCGTGCGCATGGCCGACCGAATTTTGTTCCTCGAACACGGCCAGTTGCTCGAAATCGGCAGCCACGACGAGCTGTTGAAAAAAGGCGGGAAGTATGCCGAACTGTTCCGTTTGCAGGCCAAGGGGTACCTATGAAGCTGGCCCGAAGCGCCAGTTTATCAACGGCATCCCCCGTTTTCCGTTTCTGTTCCAAAGACCGATCTGAACGCCTTTCAGGTCTGTACACCGGTTGAACAAGCCGATCTGAACACCCCGCCCCCGTGTGCTACGGTTGCGCAGGCCGGCTATACTGACGCCGTTGAACGCATAAATCGTATTAAATCCGCCGCTTACAGTCAAGCCGTTCAGACGACTGATGAAGCAGGCCAGACCGCCCAGTTGCACGCCATTCACGACTCCGTCGTTGAGCGTGCCGCCGAGGCTGGCGCTCAGGCCATTGATTCGGGTGGACTCAAATTTTCTGACACGGTTGTAGTAAAAGTCGATGCTGTCCATATACGGGAAGTCGGCGCCGCCGAAAAGCAGGCTGAAAAAACTGGCCGGAAAAATCTCCGCATTCACGCCGTTGATCGTTACGCGGGCGCTGTCGGCAATCGGCCAGGCGATAAAGCCCAGCCCCAGGCCGTTAATCGTCGTTTGGCCGGAGTAGAACGGCGTGGGCCAGATGAAGTAGCGCACATGTTTGCGCCGGTCGACCTCGCGGTTGGGGCGCGGGTTGGGCGAAATACCTGAGAAATAATAGGTCTGGCCGCCGTCCTCGTACAACACGTCAAGGCCCTGGGCACTGTGATAGGCGACCAGTTCGTGCAAAACGGTATCCCCGGCGTACAAGGCGACCCATTCGCTGGGCACATAATGATGTGCGGTATCCGGCCTGACCAAGAGCTCATATTCTTCCAGTCTGATTTTTTTGTAAATGCCCAGACTGCGGTCGCCGATGAATTTCATTTTCGACATACTGCCATAAGGAATGGCAATGGTGTCGTAGTTTATTTGCAAACTGGCTGCAACATTGGCATTAAAAGCCGTGGTAAAAAAGAAGGTGTCGGCCCGGTAATCGACCAGGCGGCCGGCGTAGATCAATTCGCCGGCGACCTCAAAATCGTACAGGCAATTGCGATACAGGTAAAATCCGTTGTCGTCGGGGATGGACATTTTGTCGTCTATCCGCAGTTCGTGGCCTTTTTTCAAAAGGACAAGCGCTGTTTTCGTATCATTTTGAGCAAAAAAAGGAGCGGCAGACGCCAGGGCGATGACCCCAAAAAGTAGTCGTTTGTTCATGGCAGATGAATTTTGAGGCAAAGTTCCCGCCGCCTGCAAGCCCGTATGAACTGATTTTTGCCAATAAAATATTTTTTATTCCTGCATATCAGGAAGCGCTTCTTTTAGCCACCTTTGCCATACTACCTTTGGCGCTATGGGACTGCTCAATCTTCACACCCACCACCCCACCCGGGCGCCGGGCTTCGTCGAAATCGAAAGCGTTTATCTGGGGCAAATACAGGTGCCCGCGGCCGACTGGTATTCCGTGGGTCTGCACCCCTGGTACCTGCAAAATATAGATTGGGCGGCGGCTGAGGAATGGTTGCGCAGGGAAGCAGCGCGGGCCGACGTGCTTGCCGTCGGCGAGGCAGGGCTCGACAAAGTGACCACCACGCCCTGGGCCCATCAACTGGCAGCATTCAGGCTTTGCGTCGAAGCGTCGGAGCAAACAGGAAAGCCCCTGATTATTCATTGCGTTCGTGCCTACAACGAAATACTGGCGGAAAAAAAACGCGCCCGCCCGCGTCAGCCCTGGATCTTTCACGGCTTTGCCAAGGCAGAAAAAACGGCCGCGCAGTTGTTGCACGAAGGCTGCTACCTTTCTTTTGGCGCAGCCATTTTAACCAAAGGCCACCCCGCGCAAATGGCGCTGAAACATTGTCCAGCCGATCGCTTTTTCCTTGAAACCGATGATCTGGCGATCAGTATCCGTGAAATTTACCATCAGGCCGCCGTCTTGCTCAATTTGCCGGAGCAAGCCGTCAAGCAGCAGGTCTGGTCAAATTTTCAGCAGGTTTTCGCGGTCGACTCTGCTATTTTTGCCGCCAAAACAGTGCGCCCTTAATGTCGTCTTCCAACCCTGACTATGCTACCCCGCACTGGCTCCAGCGCACCGAACTGCTGCTGGGCCCGGAGGCGCTCGAACGCCTGAAAAACACCCACGTTATGGTCATCGGGCTGGGCGGAGTGGGCAGTTTTGCCGCCGAATTTCTCGCCCGCGCCGGCGTTGGCCGCCTCACCATAATCGACGGCGACACGGTCGATCTGACCAATACCAACCGCCAGTTGCCCGCCCTGCATTCCACTGTCGGACAATCCAAAGCCGGCATCATGGCGGCCCGGATGAAAGACATCAACCCCGAGCTCAACCTGATCGTCCGGGAGGAATTTCTTACGCCTGACACCGTCAAAACCCTCATCACGGAAGAATACGACTACGTGTTCGACTGCATCGATTCCATACAGCCCAAGCAGTATGTGATCGTGGCCTGCAAACAAAAAGGCGTACGCGTGGTGAGCAGCATGGGCGCCGGCGGACGCGTCGATCCGTCGAAGGTGCAGGTAGCCGATTTGTCCGAAACCTTCAACTGCCCCTTTGCCCAGCAAGTGCGCAAGGGCCTGAAACGCAAGGGCGTCCGACGCGGCGTTACCGTGGTGTTTTCCTCCGAAATTGTCAGCAAAGAGCACATGATGATGACCGACGGCAGCCGGTTTAAAAAATCGTTTTACGGAACTATTTCCTACCTCCCGGCGCTTTTCGGGTTGCACATGGCCAGCGTCGTGGTGCGCGACGTGGCCGGCCGCTGATCCTCGTCATGAAAATTTTTGCAGAAACACCCCGGCTGATCCTCCGCGAACTGGTCGCCGAAGACGCCCCCGGCATGTTTGCCCTCGACAGCAATCCGGCCGTCTTGCGTTTTATCGGCGTACCCCCACAGACGCAACTCGAACAAAGTGAGGCGATTATCGAATTCGTCCGGGCGCAGTACCGCGACAATGGTATTGGCCGATGGGCGGTCATTTTGAAAGAAAGCGGCGAATTTATCGGTTGGTCAGGTCTGAAACTGATTCGCGAAACCGTCAACGGCCACAACAATTATTACGACCTGGGCTACCGTTTCCGCGAAGAATTCTGGGGCAAGGGCTATGGTTTTGAAGCAGCCGAAGCCTGCCTGCGCTATGGCTTCGACGTCATGCGCCTGCCCGTCATTTACGCCATTGTCAAAGAGGGCAACACGGCCTCACACAGGATCATCCAAAAACTCGGGTTCAGGTTTGATGGCACGTATGAAGAAGACGGGGCGACAATCTCCTGGTACGAGCATTCGGGCCATTCATTCATCCCAGGAAAAATGTAAACCGGCTTCCGGGCGCCTGACCCATTCCAGTTCTTCGGGGTAAATATTCTGAACCCAGTAATACCGGATGTCGCAGATGCGCATCTCGTCGATCACATCCACAAAATTGACGTAACGGGAATTGGGCATGGGCTTGATGATGACCTGCATGTAAGAGGTCCTGATGGTGTCGCCATTGCGAGGGTCAGTGTATTCCCGCGGGCCGTAACGCTCGTCGATCTGCCGTTTCATATCCAGCAACAGGCGCCTCAGACCCCTGGCCGAATAATCCGTCGAATCCAGCCTCGGCTCGGTCACGCCGGAGTAAAAATACACCTTGTCGGGTCCGCAAATCAGTTTCAAGGCATCGATGCAGGGCGTTGCGTCTTCCCGATTACACCAGGAGTATCCCGGCTCTACAACCGGCAGCACCTGCGGTTTGTTCCACATTTCCTGCACCATGAAAAAATTGATCAGCATGAGCCCCAGCGCGCTCATGGCAGTAAAATCGGGGGCAAAAAAGCGGCGCCGGGCAGCGGATTTTTTCGAAAGAACGGAACGGGGTGTCATGGGTCGGGTGTTTAAAATGGTAGATGCAGTTGATGAGAAAATTGGCGGGAGAATTGCGCGAATTAAAGTCCGCCCTTTGCGGAAATGCCTACTTTTGCCCCGCCTGCCACCAGGATAAAACCTCTTCTCTCCTTATTTATCACCCATAATTCAATACAGCATGAGCGCAATACGCGATATCCTCGCCCGAGAAATTCTCGACAGCCGCGGCAACCCGACCGTGGAAGTGGAAGTGTGGACTGAAACCGGTTTTGCCGGGCGTGCAGCAGTGCCTTCGGGCGCGAGCACGGGTGTGCACGAAGCCGTCGAACTGCGCGACAACGACGAAAGCCGTTATCTCGGCAAAGGCGTCCGCCAGGCCGTGAAAAACGTAGAAAAAATCCTGCGGGAAGAGCTCGTGGGCCTCGAAGTGACCGATCAGATCAAAATCGACCGGTTGATGATCGACCGCGATGGCACCCGCAACAAATCCAAAATCGGCGCCAACGCCATCCTCGCCGTCTCTCTGGCCGTGGCCAAGGCCGCAGCCGAAGAATTTGGCCAACCCCTCTACCGCTACCTCGGCGGCGTCAACGCACATGTGTTGCCGGTGCCCATGATGAACATTCTGAACGGCGGCGCACATGCCGACAACGGCATTGATTTTCAGGAATTTATGATCATGCCCGTGGGCGCCGAGAGCTTTTCCGAAGGCCTTCGCATGGGGGTTGAAATTTTCCACCACCTCAAAAAAGTGCTCAAAAGCAAGGGCTATGCCACCAATGTCGGCGACGAAGGCGGTTTTGCTCCGGGCATCAAAAACAACGAAGAAGCCATCCAGATGGTCATGACCGCCATCGAATCGGCCGGCTACCGCCCGCTCGACGATATCGTCATTGCCATGGATGCAGCCGCCTCCGAGTTTTACGACGTGGAAAAAGGCGAATACGTGTTTAAAAAATCGAGCGGCGACCGCCTCTCCCGCAACGACATGGTCGCTTTCTGGAAAGACTGGTGCAACCGCTACCCCATCCATTCGATCGAAGACGGCTGTGCAGAAGACGACTGGGACGGCTGGAAATCGCTCACCGAAACCCTCGGCCATCGCATCCAGCTCGTGGGCGACGACCTCTTCGTCACCAACACCGAACGCCTGCAACGCGGCATCGACGAAAAAATCGCCAACTCGATCCTCATCAAAGTCAACCAGATCGGTTCGCTCACGGAGACCATCGAGGCAGTCAACCTCGCAACCCGCAACGCCTACACCTCGGTCATCAGCCACCGCTCGGGCGAAACGGAAGACACCACCATCGCCGACCTGGCAGTGGCGCTCAATACGGGCCAGATCAAAACCGGCTCGGCTTCGCGCTCCGACCGGGTAGCCAAATACAATCAGCTCCTCCGTATCGAGGAGGAACTCGGCGACCAGGCTACTTACCTGGGTCGTTCGATCTTCGGACTTTGAGCCTGACGGGCAGCAGCAGCAGACAGGATTGTGCCTCTTTCGGAACGCATTTTACTGCCTGCCGCTGCTGCCCGTTCTCTATTTTCTGCTATATTTTGCGATCAACAGCCGGTAACGCCGGCTGTTTGCATATCTGTCGTACGGCTCTTCCTGCCCTGCTATGGCCGTCACCCGCATTCCTTTCTGAAATGCTTTCTCCAGGTAGCGGAAAAAGTCGTCGTGCTCGCCTTTCATCGCATGCACTTCTGCCAGGGTAGCGTACGGATAACCGGCAGTCGAATCGACCAGAATTGCCCGGTTGGCATACACAAAAGCGGAGTCGTATTGGCCGGTGAGATAAAAGGCCATCGAGGTCAGGTTGAGGATCATTTGCTTCTGCTCGCTGTTTTCCGAATCAAACCGGATGCCTGTGCCAAGCCGGATGGCGCGCTGATAATCGCGATTGAGCAGGCAGGCTTGTTGCGCCGTCCGGACGGCAATGCCATTGTTTGGATCGAGGGCTGCCGCTTCCAGCATGGCTTTGGAGGCAGTCTCCTGATCATCGTTGACAAAAGCAAGGAAGGCCCGCGCCAGCGTGCGGGTCTGTTCGTCGCTCGAGTGGTCCATCACCTGACGGAGCAGTTGTTTGCCACCTTCCACATCACCCCGATTCAGTTTGGCCTCGGCCCAGTTGATTTGCCAACCCGTCCCCGGGCCCGTCAATTCAGATACTTTCGAAAAAGCCCTGTCGGCTTCTTCGTAACGTTTTTGCTGGTTGAGCATGTTGCCATAAGTATTCCAGTAGCTGGGCTCACCGGGCAACAATTCAAGCGCCTTTTCAACTTTTACGAGGGCTTCGGGCGTACGGTTTGTCCGCTGCAGCAGCCACGCCTGACGCATCCAGGGAAGCGGGAAATCGGGTTTGAAACGCAGAGCTGCCTCATATTTTTCCAGGGCTTCGTCAAACTTTCCCTGGTCTTCGAGCAATACCCCCCAGGCCATATAAGCCCAGTGCGCCTCCTGCGGACGGTTGCCCAGCATGTTACCTACCACACGAATGCCCTCTTCCTGCCGCTGCTGCCGGTTGAGGTAAATCGCGAGGCGATAGGGATCGTAATTCCCAAGCGCCTGTTCGCCGGCCCGGCGCAGCAGGCGATTCAAGGCGGGACGCAATCCGTCGGCGGTTTTTTCAAACAACATAACCGGCTGGAAACCTGTCATGCGCAGGGTGAGCGCAAGGGTGCTGTCGGCCAGGGTAACCTCGCCCCGAATGATGTTGTTGGGCCGGCCGAACAATTCGCGCAACTGAAACGCGACACTTCGCAGCGATACGCCAAAACCCATGACGGCAACGTTGAGCTCCGGCGCCTCGTCGCCCTGCAAGTTCACAGAGTCGGCTTTGACCGACGCTGCGATCTCCTTGACTTTCAGGAACTCATCCTGCGCCATCCGGGCCAGCACAGGGCCCTGAAAACCTGCTTCTTCCAGCACTTTGGGAACCGTAAATGCCTCGATCACGTAGCCATCGCTTTTCATCAGGCGCCAGATCAGCACGACAGCAAACACGATTAGCGACAGGGTGCCCAGGCGCAGCAACAACGACACCAGAGTGCCCAGCCAGTTTTCGGGCCGGCGGATATCGGTAAGCACCAGAATTTGCCGGCCAAACTGCAGGATGCGGCGCGCCGGCTCACGCAGAGAAAAGCGGTGTTTGGGTGTTATTTTCATCAATGGGTATTTGTTTTAAGCGGTAAAAATAGTCGTCGCTACCGGGTTCTTCGGATTTTTTGGGCCCGCAACTCTACTCCGCAAAAAGCTGGCAAAAGCATAGAAAAATGCATGTTTGCAACTTCCAAACCGACCAGACTACATGCTTGCTCAACGCCAAAGGATATTTCGCAGCCTGCCCGGCCTGATCTTGCTGTGCGCGCTTTCCGCCTGCGGCCCCGACAAGCCCCGGGCATTCGGCCCTCCGGCTTTTTATTACTGGCAAACCGTGTTCCGGCTCTCGCCCGGGCAGCAGCATCGGCTCGACAGCCTCCGCTGCCAACGCCTGTACGTCAAAGTACTCGACCTCGGCATCTCACCGGAAAACGGCCAGCCAGTTCCGCTGGCGCTGCTCGAAACCGCCGATTCCAGCGGACTGGAGGGCCGCGTTATTATCCCCTGTGTTTTTATTACCAACGAGGTTTTTCAACGCACAGGAACAAGCCTCCTGCCCGGCCTGGCCGAAAAAGTCGTGGGTGTGACCGGCACGCAAGCGCCTGAAATACAGATTGATTGCGACTGGACAGCGACCACGCGCGAGCCCTATTTTGTTTTTTTAAGGGAAATAAAAAAGCGGTTGCCGGCTGCCTGCCGGCTCAGTGCCACCATCCGTTTGCACCAGTACAGGTTTCCGCGGCAAACGGGGGTGCCGCCTGTGGACCGCGGTATGCTCATGCTGTACAACACGGGCGACATCGATGATCCGAAGACACGCAATTCCATATTCGACCCCGCCGACGCGCGAAAATATATCGAGGGCGCAAGCGCCGGCTATCCTTTGCCGCTCGATGTGGCGCTGCCCGATTTTTCCTGGGCGCTGGTGTTTCGGCAGGGCGAGTTCTGGAAAATACTCCCCGATTTCGACGCCCGGCAACTGCGCGACACCAGCTATTTCCAGACTGCAGGTACCGACCGATGGGAAGTGCGCCGGGGGACTTTTCGCGGCGGACTATATCTTCGCCCGGGCGACCACCTGCGCTACGAATCGATCACGCCGGCGTTGCTCGACGAAGCCCAAAAACTAGCAGCACAAATCGACCTGGCCGATGATGCGACGCTGGCCTATTTTCATTTGTAACCAACCTGACGCCACAACGGCCTGTCATCAAAAAACAATCCGATGGCTCCACTATCCCGTCTGCCGCTTCTCTTCCCCGTCTTTTTTGCGGGACTGACTTTTTTCCCCGCCCGGACGGCCGATGTGGCGCCCCGCGCCGTCTGCGACCCCAATGCGCGGCCCTTCAAGGGCTACACCTTTCTGGTGCCTGAAATTATTCATAAAAATGCCGCCTACGCGCCTTTTTTTGTCCAGTGGGACGACTACTACGAGAAGTACTATTTCAACCGCGACATTCAGAAGGAGGAAAACGTACTGGAATGGCAAGAACGTTTTTGCGACCAGGCAGACCCGAAACATATCGAATACGTGGTGTATCAGTCCAGCTTCGACGAACTGGCCGATCTGCGGGAGGCCGCTGCCGACCCGCAAGGAAAACGCTCCTTGCCGTACGGCCTGCGCAACAACAGTTTTGCTGCCATGATCGCGGCCAATCATTGCACCGAAGTAATTGATTACCTGCTTTTTGCAAAAAAATGCGAACCTTATGTCATCGCTTACAGCGGCTGGAAAATACCGGAGCGAAACCCGCAGGATATGCAGTTGCTGATCGAAGAAGGCAGGGGGCGTTTCGAACAGACGAGTTCTTATTTTCTCAAACTTCGCTACACCTACCAGATCGTGCGGCTGGCCCACTATGCCCGACAATGGCAACAGACCGTCGATCTGTACAACCAATTGATGCCCAGGGTTGACCGCCGCAAAAGCAGCATCATCTATTTCTGGACGCTTGGCCACCTGGCCGGCGCCTTGCAAAGCCAGGGGCACTACGCCGAAGCCGCCTACCGCTACGCGCTGGTCTTCCGTTATTGCGCTTCGAAGCGCGCGCAGGCATATCGCAGTTTTCTTATCCGCAACGATCAGGACTGGACACAGGCCCTGCGCCTCTGCCGCAACGACGCTGAAAAATCGACCCTTTATCTGCTCCGTTCGGGCGGCAATGCTGCTTTCGCGGTAGAAGACATGCAGCAGATTTATGCACTCGACCCCGCCAACCCGCAACTCGACCTGCTGCTGGTGAGCGCCGTGCAACAATTTGAAAAGGTCATGCTCCGCACGCCGGTGACGGAGATCAAATACGGCAAATCGAACCTGACACTGCGCCGCGACGAGGCGGCCGTGGCACTGGTCAAAATGCAGTCCTTTGTGCACGAAGCGCTGCGCGCCGGCCGCCTGGCCAATCCCAAACTCTGGAGTTGCATGGAGGGCTACATCCGCCTGCTGGCGCAGGATCATTACGGGGCCATTCAACAATTCGATCGCGCGGAAAAAATGCTCGACCTCGACGAGGATTATGATCGCGACCTGAAACGCCAGATCGAGGTCTGGCGTATCCTCGCTGAAATCCTGCGCCTCGATCCCGCCGACACGTACGTGGATCAGGCGATCTATCGCATCAGGAGTTACGCATTATTCAAACAATTTCCCTCTTTCGAGCCCTTCCTGCAAGATTATGTTTCCACTGTGTATGCCCAGAATGAGCACCCGGGAAAGGCCATCCTGGCCGCCTACCCGCCCGAGGCGCTGGGCTACAACCCCGATCTGGCGGTGCTCGACGACCTGTTGAAGGCGGCCGACGAGGATGATCCCGTTTTGCTGGAAAAAACGATGGGCGTCGATTCCAACATCAACAACATCAAGGCCCGAATACTTGAAATCAAAGGCGCCTGGCTGCTTTCAAAAGGCCAGCCGGAAGCAGCCCTGGCCACCATGCGCCTCATTACGCCCACCGAGCAGGCAAGGATGAAAAGGTTCAGCGTTTTTAATGAAGTCATGCTGGAACGGGTGCATTTCCCCGGGCAGTTGCTGGCCGATTCGGTGGCGCTGACCCGCCTGCAAATCGCGGAACGAATCGTTGACAATGATTTTAAAGCGAAGGCCGCCCTTGCCGTCAACGACCCGGGCGCCGCGCGCTACTATTACCTCAATGGCCTGGCCTACTACAACATGTCGTATTTTGGGTATGCGTGGAACGTGGCCGACAATTACCGCAGCGGTTACAACTGGTTGCGGTTGCCGCAGGGGCCGGTATTTCCGCTTCAAGGTTCGCCTTCGGGCAATCGCGAGAACCTCGACCTGAGCATGGCGCTGGGCTATTTCGAGCGCACCATGGCCGAATCCGGCGACCCCGAGTTGTCGGCCAAAGCAGCCTTCATGGCCGCGCGCTGCCAGCAGAAAATGTGGTTTCAGCAACCCAACAACGGGTACCGATTCGGGAGTGCGCTCATCCCCGTGTTGCCTTCGGGCTACCGGACCTACTACGATGTCTTGCAGGAGCGGTACAGCGGCACTGCTTTTTATGCCCAAATCGTGAAAGAATGCAAATGGCTGGCTGCCTATGCCAGGCATTAAAAACAGGCAGAGGGTTCTCCCGCAGGAGAGCCCTCTGCCCGTAAAAAAGAAGTAGTATTCCGCACTTGTACAACTAGGCATACGCAGCCGGAAAACCACCCCCGAAGAAACCAATCAGAACATTTCGACACCGCCGAAGTGGAAGGCGGATTCGATAGCGGCGTTTTCGTCGCTGTCGGAGCCGTGTACGGCATTTTCACCCACGCTGCTGGCGTATTTGGCACGGATGGTGCCGGGGGCTGCGTTGGCGGGGTTGGTGGCGCCGATGAGGGTGCGGAAATCTTCCACGGCATTGTCTTTTTCCAGAATAGCCGCCACGATGGGGCCGCTGCTCATGAATTCGACCAGTTCGCCGTAGAAGGGGCGCTCGCGGTGAACGGCGTAAAATTCGCCTGCTTTTTCAGCGCTGAGTTTGGTCAGTTTCATAGCCACGATGCGGAAGCCCGCGGCATTGATCATCTGAAGAATGTTGCCAATGTTGCCGGCGCGCACGGCGTCGGGCTTGATCATGGTAAAGGTTCTGTTGCCAGCCATTTTTTTATCAAATAAGTGAACGTTGCAATTTGGGCGCGCAAAATTACGACGAGATTTTATTTCAAATGGCCGGTAAAAAAAGCTTTTCAGAAAAATAAAATGCGGCAAGCCGGCAAAACCGTTGTGAAGAACGTACTTTTGTGGCCGTTTTCCCGGAAAACCCCTGCGCTTCCCGATCAATGGAATTCACGTCCGAACTCCGCCAGTTGCTGATTATTCCGCAAAACGTGGCTATTTTCTCCCACCGCAACCCCGACGGCGACGCCATCGGCAGTTCGTTGGCACTTCGCCATTATCTGGAACAATACGGCCACACCGTTCACGTTCTTTTCCCCTCCGAATTCCCGGAGGAGCTCGAGTTCCTGCCCGGCTCCGACGAGATCCTCATCTGGGATATTCACACCGAGGAATGCAAACACGTGCTCCAGCAAAAAAATGTGTTCTTTTTCCTCGATTTTAATTCACTCAGCCGCATCGACAAGATGGGGGATTTCGTCAGGCAACTGCCCGGTACGCGGATACTGATCGATCATCACCTGTACCCTGAACCGATCGCGGATTATACGTTCTCCGAACCCGAAGCCAGCAGCACCTGCGAACTTGTTTACCGCTTCATTGAAGGCCTGGGCGACACCGTGCGCGTCAATCCGAAAGTCGGCGAATGCCTCTACACGGGTATCGTGACCGATACGGGCTCCTTCCGCCATGCGACCAATGCCCGCATCTTCCGGATCGTAGCCGATCTGATCGACCGCGGCATGGACGACACGGCTGTGCAAGACGAGATTTTCAACTCCCAAAAGGAGAAAAATCTCCGCCTGCTGGGGCATTGCCTCGCCAACCGAATGGAATACTGGCCCGAATGGCGCACGGCCCTTATCTGGCTGTCGAAAAAAGATTACGAACAGTTCAACATCCAGCGTGGCGACACCGAAGGCATTGTTAATTACCTGTTGACCATCAAGGACGTGAAACTGGCCGCTTTTATACACAATCAGCCGACCATCGTCAAAATGAGCCTCCGTTCCAAGGGCGACCTCGATGTGCAGGAAATCTGCCGCAAGCATTTTAACGGGGGCGGCCATAAAAATGCGGCCGGCGCGTTTTCACACGACAGTCTTAAATCTACTATTGAGAAATTCAAAAACCTGCTGCCGGAATACAAGGCAGAACTCTTAAAATGAACATGAAACGCAGCCTGACAACCCTTTGTCTGCTCTTTGCAGCCCTGTCGGCAACACTGGCCCAGAAAAAAGAAGAACCCATTCAGACCGAACACGGGTATCTGTTTACCAACCATACCAAAAAAGAAGGCGCCCGGCTCGTAGCCACCAACTGGGCAACCATACAGGTAAAAACCTGGATCGGCGATTCGCTCATGGCCAGCACCTATGATATGGGCGGCGCGCGCGATATCCAGGTGCCCAAACCGGACGCCATGCCCAAACGCATACCGCCCGTGTACGACGCCTTGCTGCTCATGGCAAAAGGCGACAGCGCTACCATTCTCCAGACGATCGACAGCCTGTTGCGGCCGCACGTACCCGAACGGCTCAGGGCTGAAAAATATCTTCGCTTTGACATCGAACTGCTTGATATTCAAACCGATGAAGCACACAACGAGGCTTTTTTGAAAGAACGTGCCATGATGGATGCCCGCCTCGCCGAGGTGGAAAAGCAGACCCAGCAACTGGCCGAAGACTTTAAAAATGGTAAATTGAAAGGCAAACTTCAGGAAACCGCATCCGGCCTGAAATACATCGTACACGACCAGGGCTCCGGCGCCCGTATCCAAAAGGGTGACAATATCCGGGTACACTATTATGGCTGCCTGTCCGACGGCAAAAAGTTCGACGACTCGTTTACCCGCAACGAAGCGCTGCCCTTTACTGCAGGCGAAGGCCAGATGATCAGCGGGTTTGACGAAGGCGCCTTGTTGTTGCGCCACGGCGCCAAGGCAACCTTGTTTTTGCCGTACAAACTGGCCTATGGCGAGGAAGGCGCAGGCGATGTCATCCCGCCCAAATCTGACCTGATTTTTTACATAGAAATTCAATAATCTGCCTGTAAAACATGAAATATCTACTGATTACCGGCTCTTTGGCAGCAACAGTATTGCTCTCCGCCGCCTGCAGTAAAACCCAACAACACCAAACAGCCGATACCGCATCCGCGCCGCAAAAAGAAATGGCGGAATCAAGCGGCCCCATTACCCAACCCATGGGAAAACCCACGGAAACGGTGATCGGCGATGTGCGTATTATCAACTACACCAATGGCAACGGCCGACGACCCAAGGAAAACGAAATCGCCATTGCCTACGTGCAAAACTGGGTGGGCGACTCCCTGCTGGCCGACAGCCGGCAAAAATTCGGCGGCCCGCTCACCGTACCCATGAAACCCATCACCGACCCCTCGCAAGGCGCATTGCATTACGCCCTGCTCCACATGGGTATCGGCGACAGCGTGACCGTGTTCCGCCCTATCGATAAAGGCATCCGCAAGATCCTGCCGCCCCGCCTTCAAAATGAAAAACTGATGCGCGCGCACATGGTCCTGGTCGATATTAAAGATCCCAAAGACATGCCCGAATCCCAGCAGCAAATGAGCCCCGGCAATATGCCCTACGGCCCCTCGCCAGCCACTCAACAACAAAAACAACCTGCTCAAAAGAAGCAATAAGCAGGTCCATTGACTTATTTTCGAAACTTAACAACATGCGTACTTTCCTTTTTTTCGCGTTCTTCGGCGCACTCCTGATCGGCCAAAGCGCCTGCAACAAGGGTGGCAGCGCCGTCAAGACCCGCCACGGACATCTTTTCACCAACCACACCAACGGCACGACGCCCAAAGCGCAATCGGGCGAACTGGTCACTGTCAATGTTTATACCTGGCTGAACGACTCGCTGGTCAGCAGTACCACCCGCGATATGGGCGGCCCGCGTGAAGTCATGTTGCCCGATACCGCCCAATTGAACCAACGCGCCCCGGCGGTGTACGACGCCTTGTTCCTGATGACCAAAGGCGACAGCGCTACCCTGCTCCAGGAATTGGACACCATCATGGAAAAAGGTATCCGCCAGAGCTTCGGTGAAGACTTTGCCAAAAAAGTCAAACACATCCGCTACGAAATCGTCATGGTGGATCAGCTGGACAAAGCCGGAGTGGAGAAAAAAATGCAAGAAGAGCAGAAAAAAGCCGAAGAAGCCCGCGCTCTTGGCGTAGAAGTTGAGAAAAACCTGCGCGCCACCCTGGCCGATTACAAAGCGAAAAAACTGGGCGACAAACTCCAGAAAACAGCTTCCGGCCTTGAATATGTCATCCATGAAAAAGGCAACGGCGCTCCGCTCCAGAAAGGCGAAACCGTTCCGACCAACTACCTCGGCCTGCTGCTCAGCGACGGCAAAGTATTCGACGGCTCTTATGATCGCGGCGGCGCCGTACCCTTCGAAGTCGGCGGCATGATCCCGGGTTTCGATGAAGGTCTGTTGCTCCTCAACCACGGCGGCAAAGCCACTTTCTTTATCCCGTGGAACCTGGCTTATGGCGAAAAAGGCATCGAGGGCAGCCCGATCGGGCCGAAAGCCGACCTCGTTTTCTACGTCGATATTCAGTAATACATTCGCCCAGCACTCCCCAGCGCAGTGCCCGATTCCCAGGTCGGCGAACGATCGCGGCAACCCGCTGCCTTCGTCGCCGACCTTGGAATTTCGGGGCAACACCCCACCCTTTCAAACCAGTCTGCCCGAATTTATTGTTTACCCATTTTACTTCCAAAACCGCCGGCCTTACAACCAGCGGTCCATCCGTTTCCAACCATGACGATCGAACAGTTAAAAGAACTGAAAGACAAGTTGGCGGTCCTCAGGAGGTATCTTTGACGTGGACAACCGAGTCCGCGAAATCGAAGACCTGACCGCTGAAACCCTTTCCCCCACCTTCTGGAACGACCCCAAACGCGCAGAAGGCATCCAGCGCAAAATCGGCCTTAATAAAAAATGGGTCGATGAATACCATGTGCTCGCCCGCGAAGTGGACGACCTCGAAGGCCTCTTCGAATTCCAGAAAGAAGGCCTCAGCACCGAAGAAGAAGTTGAAGCCCAGTACCGCAAAACTTCCGATCTGCTGGCCGACGCCGAATTCCGCAGCACCCTCAACAAAAAAGAAGACGCCATGAACGCCGTGCTCCAGATCAATGCCGGGGCAGGCGGCACCGAAGCCTGCGACTGGGCATCCATGCTCCTGCGCATGTACCGGATGTGGGCCGATAAAAACGGCTTCAAAGTCAACGACATTTTCGAACAGGATGGCGATGCGGCAGGCATCAAATCTGCCAGCATCGAAATCGTGGGCGACTATGCCTATGGCTGGCTCAAAGGCGAAAACGGCGTGCACCGCCTCGTGCGGGTCAGCCCCTTCAATGCGCAGGGCAAACGCCAGACCTCTTTCTCCTCCGTCTTCGTGTACCCGCTCGTGGAAGACGACGATATAGAAATCGTTATCAGCCCCGACGACCTGAGATGGGACGTATTCCGCGCCTCCGGCGCGGGTGGCCAGCACGTCAACCGGACCGAGTCGGCTGTGCGCGTTACACACATCCCCACGGGTATTGTCGCCGAATGCCAGCAGGATCGCAGTCAGCACCGCAACCGCGAGATCGCCATGACCCTGCTCAAAAGCCGCCTCTACCAACTCGAAATGCGCAAGCGCGAAGAGGAAAAGGCAAAGGTGGAAGCCGGCAAAAACAAAATCGAATGGGGCAGTCAGATCCGCTCCTACGTGCTCGACGACCGCTGGGTCAAAGACCTCCGCACCGGCTACAAAGTCCACAACCCCGACGCCGTGCTCGATGGCGACCTCCAGAACTTCCTCAAAGCCTACCTGATGTGGGAAAGCAACCCGACAGAGGTGGAAACAGAGGAGGATTGAGGCATACGCCAGTTGTTTTTTTGAATGAAAGCAGGCACTTTTGCATAAAATGCACATAAGGCATCATGGATAACCTTTCAGAGCAAGCCATTCACGAGATTAAAAACATCTGTCAGCGCCGCCACGTACGCAACCTTTACGTATTTGGGTCGGTGCTGACAGAACGTTTTGACAGTCGAAGTGACATCGACTTTTTAGTGGAGTTCGAAACCTTGACTCCGGAAGATTATGCCGACAACTATTTCGATCTGTGCGACGATCTGGAAGCCCTACTGGGTCGCAAAGCCGACATTGTCACGCTGAAAAGTGTACAGAATCCTTATTTCAAGGCGGAAATTGACAAAACGCGGAAGTTGATTTATGCAGCCTGATATAGAAAGCCGCATCAACAAATACCTGGTCGATATTTCGGGCGCAATCAAGCATATTGAATTGTTTGTTTCTGATCTCGGGTCTTTTACAGATTATGAGAAAAACCTTCTTGTGAAAAGAGCCGTCGAAAGGGAACTGGAAATCATTGGAGAGGCAATGAACAAACTGCTCCAATTGGACGAAAAAATCAACATCAGCAATGCCCGAAGAATGGTCGACCTTCGCAACCGGGTTATTCACGGTTATGACAAAGTTGACGACGGCGTCATCTGGGGGATTTTGAAAAGACATTTACCCCGGCTAAAAAAAGAAGTCGAAGCCCTCTTACCCTGCTGACAAGGGCATAAGCCTGCCTGATACAGGAAAGCAACCCGACAGAGGTGGAAACAGAGGAGGATTGAGGCATACGACAACAAAGAGGCTGCGCGGTTGGCGCGGCCTCTTTGCATTTGATCGACCGGGGCGCCGATCAGCGCCGATTTGGACACTTTATTTCGTCATTGCAGCCGTAATACCAGCCATCGAGCCGGTTGCCGTCCAGGTAACTGCTTTGCCATCAGGACCGAATGTCCAGATCATGACCAGATCATCGACGTATTTTTTACCTGTATTCCGCGCAACGCCTTCGATATGGCAATCATTGGTGACGGTGTTGCCCGATTCGCGGTAGTTTGCCGGCTGGAATACATCCACCTGAATAGACTGAGCTACCAGTTCGAAAAAACGCCCTACTTCGGACTGTCCGTGGAAAGTGCCCGCAAAAGGAACGACAGCAGGGTCGCCAGCATGTGTCCACACGATATCGCTTGACAGCAGATTGAGTACACCGGGAATGTCGCCTGCGCCAAATTTGGCGTAACCATCCATGACGGTTTGAACATTGGCCGACTGAGCATGCGTAAAAACAGCGGCGAGCAGCAGCAAAAGCGAGAACAAGACAGATTTCATTGTTTTGGAAAATTAAACGTTAGGGAAAAGAGTGAATACCAACGGCATTTCGTCCGTTTGATGGAGCAAAATTGCTTTCCCTCTATGCCCACAGTCCAGACCAAAATCTGTTCAATTTTTGTTCATCTGTGTTCATGTCTGGCTATTCACTTCGTGCAAGGCTTCGGATCATTATCATCGCAATCTTCGAAGCTCCGCAGCCCGTCTCCGTCGCGGTCTTTATAAAAATAGGTTTTTGCCAGGTTAAAAGCGCCCGCCCCGACTTCGTCGCCGATCAGGCGGCCGGGAATATCGTCGAACGGAGCATTGAGCCCCGCCCATACCCGCGACAGGCTGGCCTGGTCGGCAGCATCGCGGTAAGTGGCCCACTGTAGGGAAATATCCACGGTTGGGCCTTGTTCAAGACGAAGGAAACCATTGTTGGCGTACACTTTAAACTCGCCGAGGCCGCCGGGAAAATAGGCGTCGCCCGTCAGCAAGGTCAACACCTCCGCCCCCGCGTGTGCAAATGCCGCGTGCCCCGAAACAAAGCCGCCATACGGTGGCGTAACGAATGTTTTGGGCTGATAGGGCAACCAGTTTTCAGCCAGAATCCAGCCTCTTTTTGCGGTTTCCACCGGCGTGGGCGCATCTGCCAGGGAAAAGGGGCCAGCCCAGGCGAGTAGTTTGATTTTGCCGGCATGCTCGTTGGCCGGGCCGGCCAGCGGGTCGCCTTTTTTCACCAGTTCGATCCGCCCGGGCAGCAGCGGAAGTCCCGCCGGATGGTAGGAAGGCAAGCGAGGGTCGGTGCGCTGACCGAGTGCGGCCATGTAGCGCAAAGCCGTGACGGGGCGCACACTTTCGTACCAGCCTTTGACGCCCCAGGCCGCTATGGCTGCGTCGTGCAAGGCCCCGCCCAGTACGAAACAGGATTTCACATCCCATTCCAGGTCATTCATGGGGCGGCCCTTGCCGTTGAATTTTTTGACCAACCCGGGCTGGTCGCTGACGTAGTTGAGCAGCGACAGCCAATGCCCTGGCGGGGTTTCTGCGTCCGGGCCTTCCGCCCAGTACTGGATGGCTGTGCGGACGTAATCGCCCCGGGGCACGACCTGCGGCGCATAGGGTTGGCCGGTTCGGGGATTGACTTCGTAACCGGAACCGGGGTCTCGCCCGGTCTCGGCATCGTAGAAAGCGGGCAGTTCGGCCAGATTGGCAGGATAGCCGCGCACATTGCCCATGCTTTTGGGGGACACCTCCCACATCACGCCATCGGCCGGGTCGAGCAAGGCCGACCAGGCTGCCACCAGTGCGAAATTCCACTGATAATCCCGGCTGGCGCCGGCGGTGGTGTCGAAGCGCGTGAAGAAATCGTTGCCCGGGTCGTAATACAGCCAGTAATCGCGCTTATTCCGGCTGTAAACGATCAGCCCCTTTGTGGCGCCAAGGGCAAACGGCCTGACCTTGCCCCAGGCAAGCCCCTCGAAGGTTTGGGTATTCGTGATGCGGCGGCCGTTGGGGTCCAGCGAATCAATCATATAGGACGGCGCCTTGCCGCCACAACGGCATTCGTACATGGGGTAGCCGTCGAGACCGATAGCGCGTTTCAGTTTGAGGGGTTGCCAGCGGTTGGGGTCTTGCAAAGGCCCCGTTCCGGGCTCCGCCACTGCAAGGGGCAGATTGACCGGCTGGAAATAGGGCGTTTCATAGTGACTAGCTTCATTCGCGCCATCCGCCTGGGCCATTTGCAACACGCATTGAGCGATGTAGTTGCCCAGGGCAGCCGGGGAGCCGGAGGGGTAGTCAATTGAATTGTTTCGAAAGTCGTATCCGTGTTTTTGCATGATTTCGCGGCAACGGTACGCGGTGCTTGCACTTTGGGGCGATTGCGCAAACCGGGCGGTCAGCAGCCGGAAAGCGGCAAAACTGATCGCCTCGGCGCGGGCCGCTTCCACGTCTTTGGGCGCCGGAATGCCGTTGTACTGACAAGTGAACCGCCCCACCGTTTTACCGAGCAGGTAGGTGTCGGCTTCCTGATCGTAAGCGGCCCAGGCATCGTACAGGGCAATGGAAAAATGAAAGAGATTGCGGGCTTGCACATTCGGGCGAGCCATATCTTCCTCCATGGCCAGAATCAGCACTTCATTCCATTCGCGCGCGATGGAGTGCTGGGCGACAAGCGGAAAAGCAAAGTGCAGGAAGAAAACAAGAGCGGTGAATCGCATCCCGGGAAAGTGGCGCATGTTTCGCAAAAATGTCGGTTGAGCCTTGACAGGCAGGTCTGTTTTCCACAAAAATAAGGGACATCATGGAGACGCGGCCCTGCAAAGAATCCTCTCGCTGCACCGGCTATGTCGTGCTCAGGCGGCAGGCAACCCTATTTTTTCCCTCAACGCGCCAACTGTCATGGGCAGAAGTGTCTCGTAGTCAAAATCGTGATAGAGATTGGTTCGGGTATGTCTTCCGCGGTGAAAAGCCCGCCAGACCGCCCGGGGCCACAACAACATACCCACGGCCACAGCCCCGCCATTGAGCACCCAGGCGACCAACGAGCGGCGGCAACCTGTGGCGAGTTCCCAGGCGCCGATTTCCGCTTCCCCTTGCCAGTTGGCCGGATAGCCGGTCAGGACGTGGTGAATGTCGTGAAAACGCGCAACCCATACACGGCTCGGGATATTAGGCAGATAGATGGGAATTTTTCCAACCCAGATTGCAAACCATTTGGCGGTGTAGGCATCTTTGTCAAAACCAGAGCGTTCAAAAAACTGGTCCAACGCGGTTTTAATGGTGGCATTTTCCGGGTACTGTTCCATACGGAGCCAACTGATTTAAGAAGACTGTTCAAATTTCAGTGCCGAAACGGCCTTACCGCTCGCAGCCCGGTAATTGAAGCTTGAACGGGTTCCTGGCCGGGTCAAAAGTAGTTCAGCAACCATTGGGTCAAAAGGACTTTCAGCAAAAAGAAAAGTCCCGTGCTCCTGTTCGGAGCGCGGGACTTATAAAATCTGAACCCTTTCAGGGTTAGGGAACGTAGCAAAGCTTACGCCTTCACGGTGCCTTTCGCCTTGGCGATCACCTGTTCGGCGACGTTGGTCGGCGCCGGGGCGTAGTGGCTGAATTCCATGGTGGAAGCAGCGCGGCCCGACGTGAGGGTACGGAGCTGGGTCACATAACCGAACATTTCTGCGAGCGGAACTTCCGCCTGGATGGCCACTGCTCCACCGATACGGGTTTCCTGGCCTTTCGGCAGGCCGCGGCGGCGGTTCAAGTCGCCGATTACCGGGCCGACATATTCTTCAGGCGTTACGATTTCCAGTTTCATGATCGGCTCCATGATCTGCGGTTTGCATTTCGGAGCAGCCTCGCGGAAACCTTCCTTGGCGCAAAGTTCGAAAGCGATCGGCTTGGAGTCGACGGCGTGCATACCACCGTCCACCACGCGTACTTTCATCGAGTCGATGTTATAGCCGGCCAGTACGCCGTTGCTCATCATCTGGTTGAAACCGTCGACGATGGGCTTCTGGTAGTTCTTGTCGATAGCGCCACCCACGATGGCCCACTCGAACTGGAGTTTTTTCTTGCCGCTTTTAAAGTCTTCGCTTTGCAGGAATTCTTCGTCGGCGGGGCCGAGTTCAAATTCCATCTCGGCGAAGAGACCCGAGCCACCGGTTTGTTTTTTCAAACGTTCGCGGTGCGACACTTTGGTCGTCAGTGCCTCTTTGTAGTTGACCTGCGGAGCGCCCTGGTTGCACTCGACTTTGAACTCGCGGCGCAGGCGGTCGACGATGATCTCGAGGTGCAACTCACCCATACCGGAGATGACGGTCTGGTTGGTTTCTTCGTCGTAGCGCACGCGGAAGGTCGGATCTTCCTCGGCCAGCTTGTTGAGGGCCATGCCGAGTTTGTCGAGGTCTTTCTGCGTCTTGGGCTCAACGGCCAAGCCGATAACCGGCTCGGGGAATACCATGCTTTCGAGCACGATCGGGTTGTCGATGTCGCAGAGCGTATCGCCGGTACGGATATCTTTAAAGCCTACGGCAGCGGCGATGTCGCCGGCTTCGACTTTGTCGATCGGGTTTTGCTTGTTGGCGTGCATCTGGTAAAGGCGGCTGATACGCTCTTTGTCGCCCGTACGGGTGTTGAGCACGTAGGAGCCGGCATCCAGTTTGCCCGAGTAGCAGCGGATAAAGCACAGACGGCCCACGAAGGGGTCGGTAGCAATTTTGAACGCCAGTGCAGCGAAGGGCTCGCTAACCGAAGGTTTGCGGGTGATTTCTTCGTCCGTTTTCGGGTTCGTGCCTTTTACGGCAGCGATATCGATCGGCGAAGGGAGATAGTAGCAAACGGCATCGAGGCAAGCCTGTACGCCTTTGTTTTTGTAGGCCGAGCCGCACATTACCGGCGTCATTTTCATGTCGCACACGGCAGCGCGAACTGCGGCGCGCATTTCTTCCACGGTGATGGAATCGGGGTCGTCGAAGAATTTTTCGAGCAGGTTATCGTCGTAAGAAGCAACTTCTTCGATCAGTTTCTGACGGTATTCCAGTACGGTATCTTTCAGATCGTCGGGGATCGGAATGACGTTGAAGGTCATGCCCTGGTCGGCTTCGTTCCAGACGATGGCCTGGTTGGTCACGAGGTCGACCACGCCTTTAAATTTATCTTCGGCGCCGATGGGTACCTGAAGCGGCACAGCGTTGGAGCCCAGTTTGGCTTTCATGTCTTTGACGACCATGAAGAAGTCGGCGCCGGTGCGGTCCATTTTGTTGACGAAGCCGATACGCGGAACGCGGTAGTTGTCGGCAAGGCGCCAGTTGGTTTCGGACTGCGGTTCAACGCCGTCAACGGCAGAGAACAGAAACACCAGACCGTCGAGTACGCGCAGCGAACGGTTCACTTCCACAGTGAAGTCAACGTGACCGGGCGTATCGATGATGTTGAAGTCGTAACCCTGGTCTCCAACGTTCCAGACGCATTTGGTGGCAGCGGAAGTAATGGTGATACCACGCTCCTGCTCCTGCTCCATCCAGTCCATGGTAGCGGCGCCTTCGTGTACTTCACCGATTTTGTGCGTGACACCCGTGTAATAAAGAATACGCTCCGTAGTGGTCGTTTTCCCGGCATCGATGTGAGCGGCAATGCCGATGTTGCGGGTAAACCGGAGATCCTTTGACATGAGAGTTAAATGTTGTAGAGTGATGGTAATTTTTTTACGTCGTGGTTTTCAGGCATTTCAAAACAATCTATTGTCGCGAAGATTTAAAATGTCTGTTTGTTAGACATAAATTTTGCGCAATAGCATAAGGGTTTTTAAAAGTTTCGGAAAATCAAAATTGGATTGAAATTTTCCGGCGGCTTTAAAAACCGATACCGCCGGAAATTACCCGGTGCGGGTCGTATAAACAGACGCGGCACCGGACAATTTTCGACGGTAGGGCAGAAGGGTTCCGGCGTGCGATTACGACCGGAAGTGGGCAAAAGCGCGGTTGGCTTCGGCCATTTTATGGGTGTCTTCGCGTTTCTTGACGGCGCTGCCTTCACCCTTGCTGGCGGCGATGATTTCGGCGGCGAGTTTTTCGGCCATACCTTTACCAGCGCGGGCGCGGGCGTAACGGATGAGCCATTTCATGCCGATGGAAATTTTGCGGTTGGCCGGCAATTCAGTGGGAATCTGGAAGGTGGCGCCACCGATACGGCGGCTACGGACTTCCACTTGCGGCATGACGTTGTTCAAGGCTTTTTTCCAGACTTGCAACTCGTCCTCGTTGGTGCGGCCTTTTACGATGTCAAGCGCATCGTAAAAAATGCCGAACGCCACGGTCTTCTTGCCTTCCCACATCAGGTTATTGACGAAACGTGTTACCATCGTGTCGCTATAACGAGGATCGGGAGCCAATACTCGAGGTTTCGGTTTGTGCTTACGCATTGTATATTGTGATAATTAATTAATGTGCCAATTAATTAATATGCTGAAAATGAGCATTGTACACAGCGCATTGCGCATGAGCACCCTGCATCATCAGCACATAAAAATTATTTCTTCGGCCGTTTCGAGCCGTATTTCGAGCGGCTTTTCTTGCGGTTGTTGACACCGGCAGTGTCAAGTGCACCACGAACAATGGTGTAACGCACACCGGGAAGGTCTTTCACACGACCGCCGCGAACGAGCACGATGGAGTGCTCCTGCAAGTTGTGACCCTCGCCCGGGATGTAGCAAATCACCTCGATACCGTTGACCAAACGAACTTTGGCAACCTTGCGCAGAGCGGAGTTGGGTTTTTTCGGTGTCGTCGTGTATACACGGGTGCACACGCCACGCTTCTGCGGAGAAGCACTCAACGCGCGGCTTTTGCTTTTGTACTCGACCTGCTCGCGGCCCTTGCGGACCATCTGATTAATGGTTGGCATAAACGCTTTTAAGCAAAAATGTTATAACTCGTTCAAAATCAATTGGAAAAAGACCCAATTTTTAAAGGGTTCTCCAAAAGCGAACGCAAAGATACTTGCATCAGGGAAAATTTTCCAAATTGACCTTAAAAAAAGTCCTTCAAGTTTGTCCCGACCCCCACATGCAATACCCCACCGGCCAAATGATAGGCTCCGTACCCGACGTCGAGGCGAAAACGATTGATCTTGAACCCTACCCCGCCCGAAAATCCGGCAAGGCTGCGGTAATTGCGCACCGACAGTTCCTTTTTGCGCAAATGGTTGTAGCCCAGTCGCAGCCGAAACGACTCGTTGCGCCCCAGCAGGAATTCGCCGGAAAAGATAAAGTGCCGGAAAAAGTTGTCGAGGCCCGGGTTGCCCTGCGACTGGTTCTGATCGCTGCCGAACAGCAATACGGAGTCGTCCTGGTTGTCGGGATCGTCGTAGCGCAAGTTCCACTGGTTGAGGTGATGCGCAATGACGGTGAGCCGGAAAGGCAGGTGTTTGAGCCGCTTGCTGAACCCGACCTGGAGATCGTAGGGCAGGTCTTCGCGGACATCGTTGTAGGTAGCCAGTTCGGTGCCGACATTCCGCAGCACGATGGCCGCCGAAAACCGGCTCGCGGTATCGACATACATGGCCCCCAGATCGGTAGCCAGGGCGGAAGCCTGGTACACATCGAGCGTAGAGACACCGAAACGCACATTGAGCCCCAGCGAGATACGGTCGGTCAGTTGCCGGGCTGCGCCCAGGGTAAATGCCGTCTCGGAGGCTTTGACCTTGCCGGTCACGTTGCCGAACTCATCGGCCTGCTTGATATCGCCGTAGTTCATGTACTGCAACCCGCCGTGCACGGTAAAGCCCAGCCTGGGCAGGTGGGCGCCATAGGCGACATACCCGTGCTGAATGTCGGACAGGTAAAAATTGTGCTGAAAAGTCAGCCGGCCATCCATCGAAGGGTTCAGTGTGGCCGGGTTGGCGGCTGCGAATGCGACGTCGTCGTCCTGAACCGTAATTTGCGCTCCTCCGAGCGCTGTAATCCGGGAGGAGGGCGAGAGCGTCATGAATTGAAAGACGTGGCGCCCGCCGGTGATCTGGGCCGAAAGCGCCAAAGGCAGCAGGCAAATAACAAGAACAGGTACGCGTATTTTCATGTCAAAAGATTGATTTTTAAGCGGATAAAGGTGATTTGGTCCATCTTGCCGCGTATTGTCATGCTCCGCCGGGCATTAATGCACCAAATCACCTCTGCGCTCCCCAAAGTTTATTCTTTTTTCCACTGGGTCTGGCAAATGCCGCGTTTGCAGTTGGCAATACGGACCAATGTGCCCGTGGAGTCATACTCGCGCAGTTCGCCGTCTTCGAGCGGGCCGTCTTCGCCGGGGACGTAATTACCCTCGGTTTTGATGGCGCCAGTGTCGTAATATTCGGTAAAAGGGCCGTTTTCATCGCCTTTTTTGAAACTGACCTTTTCTTTCACCGTGCCGTTGGCGTAATAAGCCACGCTCAGTCCTTCGATCTGGCCTTTTTCAAAATTCTGTTCGATCATGAGCGCGCCCTTGTCCGAAAACTTCTGGTACTTGCCTGAAAAGGTCCCGTTGTCGTAGTGTTCGACGACGTCGACCTGGCCATTGGTGTAAAACAGGCGCCGTTCGCCGTGCAGCGAATCGTTCCTGTAGGTTGCTTCTTCGAGCAATTTGCCTTCCGGATTGAAACGCTGGTAGCGGCCTTCCTTGGCGAAATCTTTCTTCCGCCGTTCAAAACGCTCGAGGTTGCCGTAATTGTCGTGGTTTTCCACCGTTTCGATCGCTTCGCCCGCGCAAGCCGCGAGCAGGGAGCAAAACAGGAGAAAAAAATACAGTCGGTTGGTTTGCATGGCGATGTGTTTTTGATTGTTCAAAAAAGATGCAGCGATGCAAACGCAAAGGTTGACGATGAAAGTTTGAATCGGGCTGCCTGCAGATAAAAAATTCCCTTCCACTTGGTTTCGGCGCTTGATCTTGCAGCCCAAAAGCGAGGCATGACGAAACGTGTTACCCTGAAAGCCTGGCGGCATTTTCTGCTCAGTTTCTGGTCGAGCAGGCAGGCTCGCGCTGTCGGGCTTGCGTTTTCACTGTGTAGCTGGAGTTTTGGCAGCTGGGTGGTGCATATTCCGCATGTAAAAACGGCGCTTGGCCTCGACGACGCCAGTCTGGGGTGGGTATTGTTTGGTCTTCCGCTGGGGCAACTACTCATCAACCCGCTTTCCGGCCGGATTGCCGGGCGTTTTGGCCCGGGCAGGGTGACGGCCGCCGCAGCCCTTGGTACGGCTTTCGCGCTGATGCTTCCGATACTTACCGGGTCGGTTTACACCCTTTTCGGCGCCTTGATGGTGTTCGGCGCCTCGATGGCCTTGCTGGGCATGGCCATGAATGCCTGCGTGCCCGAGGTCGGGATCGAAGGCGGATATTCCATCATGGCCATCTGCCACGGGCTCTGGAGCATGGGCGGCATGTTGAGTTCGGCATTGGCCGGGAGTTTGTTGCAAATGGGCTGGACGCCGCAGCAGCACGTGTGGCTGGCGAGCGGGGTGATGCTGACGGTGCTGGCTTATATCGCGCCGGTGCTTTGGCGACTGCCAGTTTCCAGACACGACGAAACAGCGCGAAACGGTCTGGCCCGCCCCACCCGTGCATTGATATTGCTGATATTGATCGGATTTTTTGCATTGTTGTCCGAAGGGCTGGCTTTCGACTGGAGCGGCGTCTTCCTGCGTGATTACCGGGGGGCCGAACCGGCCCTCGCAGCACTGGGATTTACGGCGTTTACAATGGCCATGACGATCGGGCGATTTGCCGGCGATTTGCTGATCGCGCGTTATGGCGAACGCCGCCTGCTGGTCGTCTGCAGTCTGGTGGCAGCCGCCGGCCTGACGATGGCGGTGCTCACTCCGGCCTTGTGGAGCAGTTGGCTGGGGTTCGGGATCATGGGTTTGGGATGCTCGCTGACCGCTCCCATGTTATTCAGCATGTCGATGCGATTGCCCGGCGTAACGCCTGCGGCCGGTTTGGCCACTTTTGCCACGTTTAGTTTTGTCGCATTTCTGGCCGGGCCTCCTCTGATTGGTCTGGTCGCGAATGTGGTGAGTTTGCCCGCGGCTATGCTCGGCGTCGCGGGTTTGTTGTTGCTGGGTATGGCCCTGGCCCGGCAGCTTTAAATTAAAAAAGAGATGGCGGCCGGGACGAACCCGACCGCCACCTTTTGCCGGTATCATACGATCAGATCAATTGACCACGATCTGCTCGGTAAAAATCTTGTCGCCTTGCTGCACCTGAATAATGACGGTGCCTTTGGCGTATTCGTTGAGGTCGAACTGCTGGTTGTATTCGCCGTTGAAAGCGTTCAGTTCTTCGCGGAAGAGCTGACGGCCTGAAAGGTCGAGCAAGGTTACGACAGTCGGCGTGGCTTCGCTGCGAAATTCAACTGTTACCGGGCCGGCCGTGGGATTGGGATAGGCGCGGAAAGATTCCAGTTTAAGGCTGCGATCCTGCGCAACGGGTTGTGAGGGAGCGGCCTGGGGCTGTGCGGCATCGCCTTCGGGCGAAGCGCGCCGAATGGTGATTACCCGGCGGGTGCGCATGTTTTGTTGCTCATTTTCACCCCAGCTCCATGCATAGAAGCGGCGCTGAACATTATGGCCGTTGTCGTCGCTGGTGGTCACATTGACCTGGCTGCGGTCTTTGCAAGCCTTGAGTGTGGCTTCGATGGTTTTGGGGCCGTTGTCGCGCAGGAAATCGACGGTTACTTTGTCGCCCGGCTGGTATTTGGCGATTTCATTCCACAATTCTTCGTGGCTGTTCACATTCTGACCATTGACGCGGGTGATTACATCGCCTACCTGCATGGAAGCGTCGCGCGCAGCGGATTCTTCGGTAAAATCGGTGATTTTCGAACCTTCGCGGTTGTCGGCCGACCAGGAACTGGAATAGACTCCGAGGCAGGCAGGTTTTTCGCGCACGTCGAAATTGAAGTTGTCGGACCAGTCATTATCGACGTTGATATTCCAGTTGTCCGAGTTGCTGAAACTGTCCCACTGACTTTTGGGTTCGCCGAGCGTGGCGTTCACGGTTTGGGCAGCCCCTTTGCGGATAAACGTAACACGGATCACATCGCCCACCTTGGTGTTAGAAATAATATCCTGGATATCTTCCCAGTCTTCAACCTTCGTGTAGTTGAGGTGTGTGATGCGGTCGCCATCCTGCAGGCCGGCTGCTTCCGCCCCTGTTTCTTTGATCACGTTCACGGCAATGCCTTTGCCTTTGTCCTGCTCGTCGGCCGGCGAGATGCCGAGGAAGCCCGAGCTGTTGGGTTGGCATATCTTCAGCAAGGATTGGCTTTCCGTCAGGGTAGCGGTGGTGGTGGCAGCGGCGCCGTCGCGCTGGTAGTTTACCTGTATTTGCTCGCCGGACTTGGTATGGCGCATGAATTGAGTCAGGTCGTCCCAGCGGTTAATTTTGGTATCGTTGAGCGACAGGATCACGTCGTTATCCCTGAGGCCCGCTTTTTCGGCGCCCGACCCTTTGACGACGCTGATCTTCATACCGGGCGCGTCGTCTTCGTCTTCGTCATCGGACTGGCTCACGCCCAGGAAGCCGTGTTTTTCATCGCAGGATTGGAAGACCATGCCGTTGAAATCGTTGCCGAGGTTGCGCATCGTTGTGCCAACCTCGTTCATGGCGTCGTTAAACTCTTGCCAGTTGATTTCGATCAGGCGATCTTCATCGTCTTCTTCATCGCTGGTGGTGATGCGGACGTAATTGCCGCCTTCGGCTTCTTCGCGGATGTTAATATCCACATTGGCGCCTTCGTTTTCTTTCAGGTAGGCGTCGGCGTCAAAAGATTCGGCTGCCTTGCCTTTTTTGACGATGGTTTCGGTGGTCACCGTGCCGTCAGGGTCAACGGTACGTTTGGTAATGACGATTTTTTTGTCGCCATTGTCGGCAGGTTGCTGGGCGGAGGCCGGGACAATACACCAGGGCGACAACAGCAGGAAAAGAGCGCTGAGGAAGGTTCCGATTGTTTTCATACTTTATAATGAGTTGATTTCGATTGACTGTCAGACTTTTACATTAAGGTTCGGGTATTTTGACGGCTATAAAACTAAGCGTAAAAATTTACTACGAAACAAATCGTAGACAAAAAGCGGATTGGGATACCCAAAAGACTGTTTTGACCCTTCGAAGTTGCATAGCGCAGCCTTTGAGTGGAAAAAAATATCGACCGGTAAAGAAGGTATTGCAAGTAAACGGATGTTCAATGTCGGTGTTGGGGAATTTTTATTCCTTTTCAAACAGGGGGCGTCTTAAATTTCAGCAATGTAATGATACATGATGCCGCAATGTGGCGCCAATTGCCCTCACCATTTCCCGGTGCTACATACATAAGGCCGCGATGGGGCCCGGGACATGAGTTCAAAATATGGATTGGCTTTATCTGGCCTGCCGAAGATTGCCCCGACAGGTTCGTCGATTGGCCGGTTGTCGGCATAGTCGGCGCGATGTTGTTCAATTTCCGCCCGGCTTACTTTCGATATTTTGTTCCAGTAAGCGCATTGTTCCTGATCGATTTCATTTTGGCGCAGGTTTGTTTTTCAAAAATAAATGCCTCGCCGCTGGATCCTGCATGGCAATGAGTGAAGAATGTTTGCTGCAGGATCAACCCTCTTTCCCAACGATCAAACCGACCAATTTTAACATTTTTCCCCAAGCCCGACCCATTCACATACGCCAATCCCGAAATCGTGCGTTATAGCCACACTTTTCTGCTCCCGCCGGGCAGCCCAACACTAAACAATCTGCTAATCACCGAACCGATTTGACCCATTATGGCAAGCGCGAACTACAAAATTCTGCTCGTGGAAGACGACCAAAACTTTGGCGACGTACTGAAATCGTACCTCGAAATGCACGATTACAGCGTCACCCTCGCCACCGATGGCGTACTCGGCCTCGAAGCCTTCCGCAAAAACGCCTTCGATCTCTGCATCTTCGATGTGATGATGCCCCGCAAAGACGGCTTTACCCTGGCCAAGGAAGTACGCGAACGCAACGCCGAGGTCCCGATTATTTTCCTCACGGCCAAAACCATGAAGGACGACGTGCTGCAGGGCTTCAAAATCGGCGCCGACGACTATATCAACAAGCCCTTCAATTCCGAAGAACTCCTGTACCGCATCCAGGCCGTACTCAAACGCCTGCACAAAAACGCCGACCCGCGCGACGAACAACGCGAGTTTATCATCGGCAAGTACCATTTCAACTACCCCCTGCGCATCCTCACCCTGACCACCGCCCATGCCGGCGAGGAAGGCCAGTGGAAGCTCAGCCCGAAAGAAGCGGAACTGCTCAAAATGTTCTGCAAATACATCAACGACGTGACCCCGCGCTCCGAAGCGCTGACCAAAATCTGGCACGAAGACAACTACTTTACCGCCCGTTCGATGGACGTGTTCGTCACCAAACTGCGCAAGTACCTCGCCAAAGACCCGGCCATCGAAATCGTCAACATCCACGGCAACGGATTCCAGCTGCTGGTCAAGGATATGGCGGGAGCCTGAGTTGATTGGACCGCGTTGAAATAAATTCCTTTTATGCCAAGAGGTAGCCGAGCACATCGCTACCTCTTTGCATTTTAGCCCCCGTATCTTGCGGCAAATCTATTACGATCGATCATCGAATCCATTCTCCATGTCTCTCCAGCGTTTCTTCCAGAAATACACGGGCAAATTGCGGAACCTGAAAGCCGTATATGTGATCAATAACCTGCTGAATGCAGACCGCCTGAAACGCAACCGCCCCCTGTACCGCCGCTACGGCCTGCGAAAAAGCATCTACAGCCCGATCGGCAGCAGCGATTTCAAGGCCGGGCACCACCCCGACATCCCCTGGCTCGACCGGCCGGGCGCGCTGGAAACCCTGGAACAACACCCTGATTTTCAGCATTTTTCAGCCGAATGGCAAGCAGCCGCACGGCTATTTGTCGAAAAAGGCTACCTGATCCTTCGCAATGTCTTTTCAGAAGCTGACACAGATGCGCTCAATGCCGAGGTAGATCAACTGCTTCAGGCCGGCAAAGTCGGCTACAACTACACGGGCCGGAAAATCACCAACCTATGGGAGACCAGCGCGCTGGCCAATGAACGGTTTTTCCGCAATCCCGAACTGCTGCGCCTGCTCGAATTTTTGCTCGGAAAAAAAATCATCCCCTTCCATACGCTCAATTTTACGGTCGGCAGCGAACAACGCGCCCATTCCGATTCCATTCACATGACCACTGAGCCGCCGGGCTACCTCATCGCCGCCTGGATTGCCCTGGAAGATTGCGCTACCGACAACGGCCCGCTGTTTTTTTACCCCGGCAGTCACCGCCTGCCCTATGTGATGGCCGACGATTTCGACGCCGGCAACACAGCATTGACGATCGGCGCCGACAGCAATCGACGCTACGAGGACAAAATCGCCGAACTCATCGCAACCCAACATCTCAACAAGGAACTGTTCCTGGGCCGTCGTGGCGATGTGCTCGTCTGGCATGCCAACCTCCTGCACGGCGGAAGCCCCATTGCACGCACAGGCGCCACCCGAAAAAGCATGGTGTGCCATTATTTCGCAGAAGAAGTGATTTGTTACCATGAGATTTCTCAGCGGCCAGCCTTGATAAGAATGAAATAAGCGACGGCAGGCAAAGGCCGTTTGACGGGTTTTCAACTTAAATCCCTCCCGGGCCATACCACCCCGGCCACATGCCGCGTTTGTGGGAAAATGTGCCGTTTTTACGGCCAAACGGAACAAGTGCCTACCTTTGCGGGCTGATTAATCAAAGTACAAGCATGAACTATCTACGACTCGGGGCGATTCTCGCCGTCATTTGCTGTATGCACACCTCGGCTTTTGCCCAAATGCGCGGCTGGGAACTTGGCGGCTGGGTCGGCGCCTCCAACTATTTCGGCGACCTCAACACCAACTGGCGACTCAATCGCCTGCACCTGCATGGCGGCATCGGGGCGCGTTACAATTTCAACGACCGCCTCGCTTTCAAACTCGGCATCAACGCCGGCGGCCTCAGCGCCAGCGACAGCGATTCCAAAAACGTTTACGAACAACGCCGCAACCTCGATTTCAAAAGTCTGCTGTTCGACGGCACCGCACAGTTCGAATTCAACTTCCTGCCCTATGTGCACGGCGACCGCGAATTGTGGTACACGCCTTATCTGTTTCTCGGCACTTCCTTTTACTACTTCAATCCGCAAACCGACTACGAAGGCCAAACCTACAACCTGCGCGAACTCGGCACGGAAGGACAGTTTCACGGGGAAGAATACAATACCACCCAGGGCGCCATTGCTTACGGCTTCGGCTTCAAAACCGACCTGGGTTACCGCTGGAGCATCAACGTGGAGCTCAGCGGCCGCAAATTGTTTACCGATTACCTCGATGATGTGAGCGGTACCTACGCCGACATCCGCGACATCCGCGCCCAGCGCGGCGAGATAGCGGCAGCCCTCGCCGACCGCTCCGTCGAGCCCAAAATCGGCGACCCGGGCCGTCAGCGCGGCAACGGAAAAAGCAACGACATGTACGCATTCCTCAATGTGGGCCTGTTCTACTACTTCGGGAGCATTCGCTGCCCAGGAATCGCCCGTTGAGTTATTTGAACCCTGCTGTCACGCGTACGGCCGGAATACTTGTCGAAAGTATGCCGGCCGTACGCGCTTTAGTGCCTTTTTTGCGCAGACGTTAATGTTTTCACAAATCAAACCTGTAAGGCTGGCGCTGCGTTTGTGTCATCTATTTTTGACAATCTGAACTATCCTTTTACCCTTCTCATGATGCGACACCTTTTCCTTTTCGCCCTCCTGTGCCTTCTTCCTGCCGGCCTTCTTGCACAAAAATTCAACCTGAGCGGCGCGCTGCGCGACTCGTCGGGCAACAAACCCATGGAGTTTGCCACCGTCCTTTTGTATCGCGTGTCAACGGATACGGGCACCGCCGCAGCGGCTGTAAAACCTGTAAAATCTGCCTTTTCCGACTCGGACGGCAAGTTCAGATTCAGCCAGCTGGATTCAGGCGCTTACCGCATTGAAGCAACTTTCGTAGGCTACCAGCCATTGCAGTCGGAAAAAATCGAACTGTCGGCCGACCGCGACCTGGGCGTCCTGAGTATGAAAACAGCCGACAACACCCTCCAGCAGGTGACCATCACGGCAGCCAAACCCATTCTGGAAGTCAAGGCAGACCGCATCGTTTTCAACGTGGAAAACGACCCCACGGCCGCCGGGAGCACAGCCATTGAAACCTTGCAAAAAATCCCCTTCGTAACAGTCGATCAGGACGACAACATTCGCCTCAAGGGCAAAACCAATTTTAAAGTGCAACTGAACGGCCGCAATACCGGCCTTTTTGCCCGCAACCCCAAAGACGCCCTCCGTTCTTTTCCGGCCAGCGCCATCAAACGCATCGAGGTGATCACTTCGCCCGGCGCCCGGTACGACGCCGAGGGCACGGCCGGTATTATCAATATCGTGACAGCCAACCGCATAGCCGGCATGAACGGCAATATTTCTTCAGGCATCAATACGATCGGGCAATACAATGAAAATGCCTCGCTCAACGCCAAATTCGGCAGTTGGGGCATCTCTTCCTACCTCGGCGGCGGCGGCAACCACAACGACCGCTCTTCGGTGTTCAACCGTGTCAATTTTTACTCGACCGATCTGTATCAGGACAACCGTTATGGCGAGGGCGATTCGAAGAACCGCTATTTTTACGGCAATGTCGAACTGGCCTGGGACATCGATACCCTCAACTCCATCAGCACCTACGCCAATTATCACACCGGCCGCTATCGCGGTTCCGACGAGAGCCAGTACCAGGCGACCAACGCCGAGCTGCTGCCGGTCGAGCAGGGAATATTCTCCAATGTTTACGAGAATGCCTGGCCCAATATGACCTACGGCCTCGACTACATCAAAAAATTCAAACGCCCGGAGCAGGAATTCGATATTTCACTGGCCCTCGATCAAAGCCGCGGCGAAAACAAATCGAGCAACGACAGGGTGTTTACACTGGGTGGCTCTGACAGTGGCACCCGCTTCCTCAACAAGCAGCCGGAAAATGAATTTACGGCCGAGATCAATTACACCCAGCCTTTGAAAAAAGACCAGTCGCTTTCGTTCGGGGCGAAAACGGTCATCCGCGACCTCGACAACGACTACCAGCAAGAAAATCTCGACGCTCTGAGTGGCGAATACGTCGTTTTTCCCGATCAGACGGGGTTGTTTCAATACCGGCAAGACATTTTCGGCGGCTACACGGAATACACCTGGAAACGCGACAAATGGTCGGTCAGACCTGGATTTCGCTTCGAATACACCAATATTTCCGGCGAGTTGAGCGATCACTCAACATTTTCAAACGAATACCCGGCATGGGTACCCACCCTCAACCTGTCGTACAAAATTTCGGAGAGCAAAAGTATCCGGATGGGTTATTCGCGTCGCATCCAGCGGCCGGGGGTATGGTACCTGCGCCCGCAGCTCAACAGTGCCGACCCCCGCAACGTGACCATTGGCAACCCGCAATTGCTGCCCGAATTCACTCATAATATCGAGGTGGGGCTCGACTTTTTTAAAGGCGGGCGCAACCTGAGTTTTACCATCGAACAAGGCTTAACCACCGACGCCATCAACGACTTTACCAATATTAATGTCGAAACTGGCGTGGCCACCACGACGTACGGCAACTACGGCCGCAATTACCGCTCCGCCGTTACCATGTACGGTTCGGGGCCTATTGGCAAAAAACTCACTTTTTACGCCAATGTTACCCTTGCTTATGAACTGCTCGAGGGCTACGCCGGCACCGGCGAATACCGCAACGACGGCGTAACGGGCAACTGCTACGGCAACCTGCAATACAATCTTGGAAAGGGCTGGCGCATCCAGGGCAACGGATGGTGGGGCGTAGGCAATGTCACCCTGCAGGGCCGCAGCAGCGGTTGGTACAACTACCAGTTTGGCGTCAGCAAATCAATGCTAAAGAACAAATCGCTTCGTTTCTCGCTCATGGCCGATCAGTTTTTCCTCAAAAACCGGATTTACCAGAACGATGTGAACGATCCGAATTTCAGTACGCACTTCGAAAGCCGCCAGCCGGCACGGGCGGTTCGTTTCTCCGTTTCGTGGCGTTTCGGCAAATTGCGCGAAAATGTGTCGCGCAAACGCGGCGTAACCAACTCCGATCAAAAAAGCGGCGGCGGTGGCGGCGGGAATTAAACGCCGTCAAAGGATGGCGGCGCGTAATCAAATTGCCCGCCATACATAACAACAGCTGGTATTTGGAATCTTTAATACATGATGCCGCGATGCGGCATCATGTATTTCCCGGGCAAAAACATTCCGCAGCATCAGCTCAGATCGGAGGGTATTCGCCATAGCAGCACTAGGGATAATTCACCCTGCTATTTGTTCTTCCTGCGGTCGTATTCCCTGAGATCCAGTTCAGCCTTGGCGCTGTCGCCCATAGCCATGTAGGCATTTCCGCGCGCCGCATAGGCTCGGTCGAAGTTGGGATCAAGTTCGAGCGTTCTGTTAAACGCCTTGACTGCCTCGGGCAAGTGCCCCAGGTTGTAGAGGGACAGGCCGAGGTTGAAGAGTTGTTCGTGGCTGTCGGGGTATTTTTCCACGTATTTGCCCAGATCGGCAATTGACCGGTCGTATTGTTTGCGGGCGCCGTACAGACTGCCTCGGTATTTGTACGAATCCCAGAGTTCGGGATTGATTTCAATCGCTTTCGAATAATCCCTGATCGCGCCGCTGACATCCTTGTTTTTGGCCAACGCATTGCCGCGGGCTTCGTACAGGCGGCCGTTTTGATGGCAACCATTCTCGATGGCGTGCGACACAACGGTCAGGGTATCTTTCCAATACCCGATCTGCCGGACGCTCAGTACCAGCATGGCAGCCGTCCACAGCCCCACGACGGCGCGCATGGCGCCTGCCCAGGCCGGCCGGCTTTCCATGAGCGCAGGCACACCCTTGGCCAGCAGGAAAAAAATACCGATCATGGCCAGATAGTTGTAGTGATCGGCGCAGAGTTCGAACGTGCCCATCGAACGGAAAGGCAACATGACACTCAGGTTGGCAAAAAAGAACAGCAGGCCGAACCAGGCATAGCGCGCCTGCCGGCGCCAGCGCCAACCGGCGTACATCACGCCAGCCAGAACGACCGGCGATGCCCAGTAATACCACGGAAACTGGCCGTTTACCTTGTCAAAACTGTAATAAATATTGAGTGTGAGGGGCAGCAGATATTTCCCCCAGTACAGCACGGGTGTGTAGCAAATGACGAGGGCGCGATCGAGCAAACTGAAATTGTTGCCATTGGCATCCATGTTCATGCCGGCTTCGTGGCGCGACCAAACGGTAAGCAGACCGAACAACAGCGCGACGACAAAAAACGGCACATAACCCATGATACGGCGGCGTTCGAGCACCGGCCGTTGGGCCCACCAGTCGAACAGCACCAGCACCAGCGGAAGTGTCACCGCCGCGCTTTTGGAAAGGCAGGCCAGCACAAATGCCCCAAGGGCAAGCAAATAGGGACGATTTTGCTCGGGGTGTTCGGCGTAGTCAAGGTACCAGTTGGCTGCCAGCAGGAAAAAGAGGGCATACAAAGGCGTACTGAAACCTGCGATCCAGGCAACCGATTCTACCTGAATGGGGTGAACGGCAAAAAGCAGCGCGACCCAAAAAGCGACCGAGCGTTGTCCGCTCAGGCGTTGCACCATGCGGTTTACCAGCCAGACGTTGGCGGTGTGGGCAAGCAGGCTCAGCAAATGGTAAAAGATCGGGCTGTCCTTGCCCAGGGCATAGGCCACGCCGTAAAAAAGCCAGGTAATCGGCGCGTACATCCCCAGATTGAGGTGGGAGAAAGGCGAAAAACCGTTGACTGCCGGATTGTCCACGGTAGCCGTATGATCGTCGATGCCCAGCAGTTCATGGCGCAACCCCATGCTGAACAATGCGAAGGCCAGCAACGGCGGCAGCCAGGTTTGCCAGTTGAAATCAGAACTGTCGTTGGTTGAAGCCACGGGCTTGGACGGTTGGGTCGTTTTTTTTGCCATAAATCTTGCCTTTCAAAAAAGTGGGGCGAAAATACGGCGTTACACATGGCGGGGAGGAGAAATTTTTAGCGGCAATGCACACCTTTGCTGCCGGCCCGTCCGGCCCGCTCCGGGCAGCGCGCCCGCCAAAAGTTGTGTCTTGGGCCAAATGTCATTCATTAAAATCCATTTTTGTCATGCAAAAGTCGACCCTCCTCCTGACTGCATTTCTGTTGTTTTCTTTCGCCCTGAGGGCACAATACGGCGGTCCGCGCCTGTTTCTCGACATTCCGAATATCTATTTTCACGCGCCTGATCTTGAACACATCGGCAATCGCCTAGGCGTGGGCGCCGAAGCCGCCTTCAACATCGGCACCCACTGGAGCGTGGCCCGCATCGGCGGCGGCGCGGCGGTCACGGCCGACCCCAAAGCCGACGACTTCGGAGCATCCATCATCACGACCCCTTATGCCTTGCTCGAAGTCGGCGCGGGCATGTACCGCTCCAATGGCGCCCGCTGCGCCAAAACCCACCAAAATGCGTTCACCGTGCTGGGGAAAGCGGGGTTGCGCTACAATTTCAACAATAAAATTGCCTCTGAAACGGATACCAAGGGTTTCATCGATTACAGTGTCGGCATCGAACTGGGGCACTTTTTTATCCGCGACATTTTCAAAAATTACGAGGTTTTCCTGCGGTCCAATTACTACACGCAGTCCAAAACCATCTCTGCCGACTTCGGTTTCAAAATGTTTCTGAACCTGCGCGCCAACGACCGCTAGTCTTCCCGTCTGCATTTTTTCTAAAAAACAACCGCCTACGACTGATCGGTCGTACGCGGTTGTTTTTTTAGAAAAAATGCAGGTTTTCACGTTTGTGATACGGCTTCGCTTTCAGCCAGCTCAACCCTTTGTACCGGCTGGAGAGCCAGTCCTTCCACTTCTTTTTTCAACATCCCGAAGCCGATCCAGGTAATGCCGGCCAGTGCGGCAAGCAAGTACCACAGGGTATGAAAACCCCAGGCTGCGATGACCTGCGTACCAAACAGCGGGGCAATAATATTCGCCAGAGAGTACCCCATCGTGTACAGGGCCATGTACTGGCCCTGGTTGCCCTGTGCCGAGGCTCTTCCGAATGCGAAATTGCTGCTGAACGGCATGACGAACATTTCGCCGAAAGAAATCGCCACGGTAAACACCAGCGCCGACACCAGTCCGCCCGGCGGAAAAACGAAGGACAGGTAGGCTATGGCATACAAAACCAGACCGAGCCGCACATAATCAAGCCCTTGCCGGCGGCCTTCGATCTGGTAAATCATAGGCATTTCAAACAAAAACACCAGCAAGCCGTTCAGGGCTGCAACCAGGCCGATTTTAGCCGTATCCCAGTGGTATGCTTCGGCAAAATAAACGGGTACCGTCCAAATGATTTGCATGAATACCAGCGCCCCGACCAGGGTCAGCCCGATGAAATACATGTAAACGCGGTCGCGATATGCCGAGGCACGCGGACTTTCTGCCGGTTTTTTTTCCTCCTTTTTTTCCTCGGATGGATCGGCCGGCTGGGGTTTCAGCCAGCGAATCAGCAACAGGGCCGCCAGAAGGCAGGTCAGACCGTCGGCCCAAAAGAGGTAGCTCCAGCCCAGCTTGGCCAGCGGGCCACCGAGGGCAGGCGCCACCGCCCAGCCAAGGTTGACCGACATTCGGTAGAGGGAGATCGAGCGAGTGCGCGTTTCCGGCGTACAATGTCGCGAAATGGCTACCGAGTTTGCGGGCCTGAAAGCCTCCGATACCAGGCTAAGAACAAACACGGTGAAGCACATGGCCCAGAAATCGCGCAGCAGCATCAGTAGCAGCAAGATAAGGCCGTTGAGCACCAGGCTCCACAGCTGTACGCGATAGTAGCCAATGCGGTCGGTCAAACGCCCGCCAACGTAAGCGCCGAGCAGGGCGCCGGCGCCGAAACAGCCGGTGACATAGCCCGTATGCCGGATGTCAAATCCGAGCTCCTTGTGGAGATAAACAGTGAGAAAAGCGATCACCATTGCGCCGCAACGGTTGATCAGGCTGACCATCGACAACATCCATATCGTGGTCGGGATGCCCATATAGGCGCTTCGCCAGTGTCTGTATAATTTAAATAGCATGGGAAGACAGGACAGATTGGTTAGGTAACAGGTTGCGGTATCCAAACGAAAAACTGTCCGGGGGGTTGAAAAAGTTTCGTATTGAAAGAAAATTTTGAATAAACCCCATGAATACAAAACGCCGGCCATGTGACCACAGCCGGCGTCGTTCATACAATAGAATGGATTAGTGTAGTGTCAGATTGTTTTCACACGGCCCCTCTTCGGGCCGGGTTTGGCCGCTGTCGCAGCACTAAAGCAGCGCTAATGTCGAAACTTCACTCGTTTGCGCAAATTAAATTTTTACCGAACTGTCGATTTTTGACCGACCTTCGACCACCCAAGCTGCCCGATATGATCCAGACCGAACGACTGTTTCTGGTGCCCGCAAGCATCGACCTGCTCGGCGCCGCGGCCCGCAACGACGAGGCCGAACTCTCCGCCCTGCTGGGCGGTGCGGCCATAGCCGACCAATGGAGCCACTTTCCGGAAGCATTGAACTGGATGCACCGTTATCTGCTCGAGCACCCCGACGAAGCAGGCTGGTGGTCGTATTTTATCATACATAAAGCCGATGTGCGCCTGATCGGTACGGCTGGCTACAAAGGTCCGCCCGCTCCTGACGGGTCGCTGGAAATCGGCTATGAAATCGCGGATGCTTATCAGGGGCAGGGGCTGGCGACGGAGACGGCCGCCGCACTCATCGAGCACGCGCGGCAAAGGGGCGCAAGGATCGTGCGGGCGCATACCCTGGCGGAAGAGAATGCCTCGGCGGCCTTGCTGCGCAAACTTGGATTCAACCTGATTGAAGAAAAAATAGACCTGCAGGACGGCAGAATCTGGCTTTGGGAGAAAAACACGGACATCGTGTAACCCAAACATGCAGCGGAGCAAGCCGCCCGTGTCGGGGACGGCTTGCTCCTGCAATCAATATTAATATGCCTTGGCAAACAGCACTCGGCGTTCGCTCGGCTGGCCGGTCAGAATGCAGCGACCGGCCTCGTCGGCGCCGTCGAGCGGGATGCAACGGATGGTTGCCTTGGTTTTTTCCTTGATGGCCAGTTCCGTTTCCGTCGTGCCATCCCAGTGCGCGTAGGCGAAACCGCCTTTATTTTCCAGCACATCCACAAATTCCTCCCAGCTGTCCACCCGGGTGATATGCTCGTCGCGGTAGGCTTTGGCGCGGGTGAACAGGTTGGCCTGGATATCGTCGAGCAGATTGGCTACGTAGTCGGCTACGCCTTCGAGCGGCACATTGCTTTTTTCCTTGGTATCGCGGCGAGCCACTTCAACCTGGCCGGCATCGATGTCGCGCTGGCCGATGCCGAGACGAACCGGAACGCCGATCATTTCGTATTCCGCAAATTTGAAGCCCGGACGGTTCTGGTCGTCGTTGTCGATCTTTACCCGAACGCCCTTTGCGCGCAGAGCCGAGGCAATTTTTTCAGCCGCCTCGGTGAGGCCCGGCGCCGGCTTCGGAATCGGCACGATCACCACCTGGATGGGCGCGAGTTTGGGCGGCAGCACGAGGCCGTCGTCGTCGGAGTGCGTCATGATGAGGCCGCCGATCAGGCGCGTGGAAACGCCCCAGGAAGTAGCCCAGACGTATTCCTGCTGGTTGTCTTTGTTGAGGAACAGGACGTCGAAAGCCTTGGCGAAGTTTTGGCCGAGGAAGTGCGAGGTGCCTGCCTGCAGGGCTTTCCCGTCTTGCATCAAAGCCTCGATGCAGAAGGTATCTTCTGCGCCGGCAAAGCGCTCATTCGCGGTTTTTGCGCCTTTGATGACCGGCATGGCCATGTATTCTTCGGCAAACCGGGCGTACACGTCGAGCATCTGGCGCGCTTCGGCCATTGCTTCATCGGCGGTTGCGTGGGCGGTGTGGCCTTCCTGCCAAAGGAATTCGGCGGTGCGCAGGAAGGCGCGGGTGCGCATTTCCCAACGCACAACGTTGGCCCACTGGTTGAGCAGGATGGGCAGGTCGCGGTAGCTTTGAATCCAGTCGCGGTAGGTATTCCAGATGATGGTTTCGGAAGTGGGTCGCACGATCAGTTCCTCTTCCAGTTTTGCTTCGGGGTCAACGACAACACCACCGCCGTTCGGGTCGTTCTTGAGGCGGTAGTGGGTCACCACGGCGCATTCCTTGGCAAAACCTTCCACGTGAGCGGCTTCCTTCGACAAGAAGCTTTTCGGGATAAAAAGCGGGAAATAGGCGTTGACGTGGCCGGTGTCCTTGAACATCTTGTCGAGGGTATCGCGCATATTTTCCCAAAGGGCATAGCCATGCGGCTTGATCACCATACAGCCGCGCACCGGCGAGTTGTCGGCCAGGCGGGCTTTCTGTACGATGTCGAGATACCATTGCGAATAGTCTTCCGAGCGGGGTGTTATTTCTTTTGCCATACGATGGAATTGAAAGAATACGGGAACTTGAAAAAACGGGCCGGCCGGTCGGCCGGATTCAGCCGGATGTTGTTTTAGTTAAAAGCCGTTAAATAAAGGGCGGCTTTGTTACCTCTGTTTGCGGCTATGGTCTAAGAATCAATTGATTTTAACAATTAGTTCCGGTCCGATCGAGGTTTTAAGCGAACTTTAACGGCCAGAAATTGGCACTTTAAAGGCGTTTTAACCAAAAAAAGCGGGCAAAGGTAATACTTTTGGTCCTGTAAACTTGCGCACCGGACGCTCGCGCTAAAAATTCATTCATCACCATGAAAGTCAACAATAAGTCCCTGATTCTCCTGTTCCTGGCGTTCTGGATGTCGGCTGTGGGCAATGCCTTGTCGGCGCAAACCGATGACGTGTATTACGACCCCAGCACTGATACGCCGCCTCCCGCCGACTTTCAAACGACCAGCGAACCCGCCAGCGTAAGCCGTGGCTACGACGATGGCGACGACAACTACGACGGCGAATATTACGATTATGAAGACGACTACGCCTACGAGTATTCCTCCCGCGTACGCCGCTTCCACCGCCCCGTCGTCGTGTACGACTACTACGATCCGTTCTATACCGATCTGTGGGTGTACGATCCCTATTACCTCCCCGGCGCCTCTATTTACGTAGTAGGGTACAACGACTACTGGACCTACCGCCACTGGCGCCGCTGGAACCGCTGGAACCACTGGAATGCATGGGGCTGGCAAGACCCGTACTGGGGCTATGGCTACAACTCCTGGAGCTACAACAGCTGGGGTTATGGCTACAACCCGTGGAACAACTACTACGTGTGCAACAACTATTACTACGACCCGTACTGGACCTGGAACGGCTACAACCCGTACTACAACAATGTTTGGGTCAATAACAACTACTATTACAACAACAACGGCTACCAGAGCGGCTACGCCCCCCAAACCTACACGGGCCCGCGCCGCCACGGCACTTCGGTCAACCCAGGTTACGTCCAGATCAAGGACAAGAGCGGCCGCCTCAATCCTGCCGGCCCGGCGCCTGCCGCGATCGAACTCAATGGCCGTCAGCCCGGCCGCATCCCGGTTGAAAGTGACCGCGAGCCGGTAAGCCAGAATGGCCGACAGCCCGCCGCACCCACCGATGCCGTGAAAGCCCCGCAGGCAGGCCGCAACCCGGTCACTTCCGGCAGACCGCAGGACGCGCGCCCGACCGAACCCCAGCGTCAGTCGGTCGAAACGCGCCCCGGCCGCCAGCCGCAGGACGCACGCCCGACCGAGCCGCAACGCCAGCCGGTTGAAACACGCCCCGGCCGCGAACCGCAACGCCAACCGCAGGACGCGCGCCCGACCGAACCGCAACGCCAACCGCAACAAACACGTCCGACCGAGCCGCAGCGTCAGCCCGAAACACGCCCGCAACGCCGGGAAGAGCCTACGCCCAGCCGTCGTTCGTACGAACAGCCGCGTGAAGAACCGCGCCCGCAACGCGATACGCAGCGCCCGAGCAACGAAACCCGCCCGACGCGCAGCGAACCACAACAACGCACGATGGAGCGCCCGACGCGCAGCGAACCGCAGCAACGCACGATGGAGCGCCCGACACGCTCGTCGGACTCCGGCAACAACAACAGCAACAGTCGGAGCAGCAACAGCAACAGCAACAGCAGCAGCAAAATGGGTGGCGGCCGCGGTGGTCGCAACTAAACTCTGCCGATAGCATAATCCACGGAAGATTACTGTCTTCCGGCTCAGAATGGGTGGAAACCGGTCATGGCACCTTTTCCACCCATTTTTTTATGGCCTTCGCGCCATCTCCCAAAACCGGGTACCTGGTCAACCCTACCCACTCATTTCTCATTTTTTCCACCATGAAACGATATGTATTGCCGGTCTTTTACCTGTTTACCGGCCTCTTCCTGCACGCACAAACCAATACCCCTCTTGAGCCCTATACCACCGACGCCTTGCGGTACGCCTATCTTCAGCCCGGAGGGACGGCCCGCTACCTCGGAGCCGGCGGCGCGTTCGGCGCACTTGGCGCCGATTTCGGCACCCTGAGCCAGAACCCGGCCGGACTTGCACTGTTTCGTTCCGACGAATTGATGATTACTCCCGCCCTCAAATTTGCCAACACGACTTCTACCTTTCCCGGCAGCGACGGCATTGAGGAGTCAAAAAGCAATTTTCATATCGACAATGCCGGTATCGTGTTCAATACCAACCCCATAGGCAGCCGCTGGACCACGTTCAACGTCGGCATAGGTTTCAATCGTCAGAACAATTTCCACCAGTCGTTCTACTATGAAGGCCAGGCAGCCGGAACGATCATGAATGATTTTTACGCCTCGGCGACCAACGACTTCGTGCCCAACGGCCCCACCGACCAGTTCGACCCCTACGGCGCTCAGCTGGCTTACAACACCGGCGCCATTTATGACCCGGTGATCCTGCCCGGCGAGCAAGTTGACGAACTGTCGTACGACTTTATTCAGACACCCAATGCTGTGATCAACCACGCGCACTCCATCACCACTTCGGGCAACATGAACGAACTGGCCATCGCATTTGCCGGCAACTACGACGAGAAACTCATGCTCGGCGCCACTATCGGCGTACCAGTGGTCAATTATGTCTTTGACGGCACCTACGAGGAAAGCGACCCGGCCAATCAGGTCGAGTTTTTCGACCGCCTGCAATACACTGAATACCTCCGCACGCAAGGTGTAGGCGTCAATATGAAACTGGGCCTCATTTACAAGGTTCATCCGATGCTGCGCATCGGCGCGGCGTTTCACACCCCTACCCTGCTCGGTCTGACCGATAATTATTACAACGACCTCACCTACGACTATACCGACGGCGGAGGCGCACACTCCAATACCGACCAGTCGCCGGACGGCAATTTCGACTACCGCCTTCGCACCCCCTGGCGGGCCAGCGGCAGCGCGGCCTTCCTGTTCAAAAAGTTCGGTTTCCTGAGCGCCGATGTGGAACTGGTGGACTATAGCGCCAGCCGTTACAATTTCACGGCCGACGTCTCAAGCACTGAAAACGAGAAACTGGAGCGCACCGTCAACCGCCAGATTCAGGATACCTACCGCCAGGCCGTCAACCTTCGTTTCGGCGGCGAACTGGCGCTCGATTACTTCCGCCTGCGCGCCGGCATCAACCTGCTCGGCAAGCCTTTCGAGGGCGAAACGGGTTTCAACACAGCCTACACCGCCGGTTTTGGCGTACGGGGCGATTCGTTCTACCTCGATCTGGGTTACCGCCTCTCCAAAGGCGCCGGCTCGGTGAAGGCGCCTTACGGCGCTGCCCTGACCGCCGAGACCAGCAATACGACCAGCGATCTGCTGCTCACGGTCGGTCTGAAATTTTGAGCACACACATTTGCCTGCAAACAACAACAAAAAAGGCGCTCCGGTCGGGGCGCCTTTTTTGTTTGCGGCGAAGGCCTGGGTCAGTTGCCTTGCAAATTATGCACGATCTCTTCCCAGATGCGTTCGTAGGGCACCACTTCCAGGTCTTGCACCACGCCGCTGTAATGGAAAGGTATTCGCCTGAGTTCGGCGAAGGCTTGCGCGGTGCCGTTATGGTTTAGGTTGGTAAAGCCGGATTTGGCAAGGTGCTGCAACAGACGGATGAATTGCAGGGTCCGGCCGGGCTGATCCGTTTTGAATTGCCGGTTGGCCAGGCTTTTCAGTTGATCGATCTGTCCGGCGGCCCCGATGTAATTGTCCTGGGCAATGGCATTAACGACCTGAACGACAGAGTGATGTACTGCAAGAAGCCGGTTGTCTTTTGCCGTGACGATGGATTCGGACAAGGATTTTCCGTTTTTGCCGGGCAATTTGACCGTACCGCCTTCATTGCCGTCCCGATAAACGAACAAGTTGAGGTAGGTATCGTAAATCTGCCATTTCTCCCGTTCCGCAGCAGGCAGTTTTCTGAATTTTGAATGGTTGGCGGCCCGTTCATAGATCGCTTTGGCTTCGGCGAACTGGCCTGTGTGCATGGCCAACAGGAAATAACGGTCGAGCGTCATAAACCAGAATGAATCTCCCTCGGGCACCGATTGCAGCAGTCGTTCGGCATCAAGGCGCCCCCGTGAGAAGTCGCGCAAATGGAGGTATGCGCCAAATTTTTTCAGCCAGAGTTTCTCGATTTTCTTGTGGTGCTGAAAATGAGGGTGCTGCAGGACAAACTGGTCAAATTCGCGGCAGATGGCGAGAATACCGTTCCAGTCGCGCTCGGTTTCGCATCGACAGGCCCGTATCACGACGCAATTGACGTACAGATCGGGGCTTTTGAATTTTTCATAGAGCCGCTCGAGGTCGTTGCTTGCCTGGACGATCTCATCCCTAAAAGCCTCCTTTTTGGCGGGTGTCGTTTGCAACTGATGGTGCAACATGACGCGGTGACAGATTGATTCCGAACGAACTTCGGCCTCAAAAATCTGGCTGTACTCGCGCACCAATGCATCATAGACCTCGAAATCCTGCTCCGTGCCGTGGTGCAAGGTATATTCCCGCAGGGTTCGCGCAGGGTTCAGCACAAACTCGGTCAGGTGAAATTTGAGTGCCGTATTCAATACGCCGCGGGCAATATCGGCAGCGGTATGCGGCGCGTCGTGCGTCGCCAAAATCCGGACCAGCGCCCAGTCCTTGTTGCATTGAAACACTGCACGCTCGTAAGCCGAGGTAGCGGCAGTCTGGTATTGATCGATAGCGAAAAGCGTGTTGAGCAGGCGTTTGCGAAAACGCGATTTAAGCTGGCGGTAGCGATCATCGGTGGGACTGCAGCCATAGAGATGCGTGGCGGCATCGCGGTCATTCTTGTATCGGCCGGCGAGTAATGCTTCGTAAAACTCGTTGAACTTGCTGTTCTTGCTACTCAATCCGCCCACGCCATCCTCGAAAACATCGGATTTGCGGCCCTTGACCCGGTGAATGATTTGTGCAATTTCCAGAAGATGTTTCATTTAGTCGAAAGCCACCTTTTTAAGGTCAGGCAATTGCTTTTGACGGTACAAATTCCGTGCCCGTCACACATAAAATGCCATAAATCAGGTATTTCTACCCGGTCAAACGCGATTTTTTCCGCGCAAAAGTTGCCAACTACCCCGATAGCGGTAAAAAATTTGTCAGCACGGAACAATAGACTCCCGCTATCGTTTGGCACCTTTGCTCCTTTATATTGAACAATTCATGAAGTTTACAGAAACATTTATTCCCGGCCTCATCCTGTTCGAACCCGGCGTATTCAACGACGACCGCGGCTATTTCTTCGAAAGTTATAATAAAAAGGCATGGGCCGATTTCGGTATCGACACCGACTTCGTGCAAGACAACCAGGCACGCTCCGTGCGCGGCGTGTTGCGGGGACTGCATTACCAGACCGGCGCTTTCGCGCAGGCCAAACTGGTGCGGGTCGTCGAAGGAGAGGTACTGGATGTTGCGGTGGACTTGCGGGAAGGCTCGCCAACCTATGGCGAATGGTACAGCGTCCATCTGAGCGCTGCCAACAAGCGGCAACTGTTGGTGCCCCGCGGCTTTGCACACGGCTATATCGTGTTGAGCGACACGGCAGAGTTTTGTTATAAATGCGATAACTACTATGCCAAATCGAATGAAGGCGGCATTCGTTTCGACGACCCCACGCTTCAAATTGACTGGCAGTTCGACCTGACCCGGGTGATCGTTTCGGAAAAAGACCTGGCCTTGCCCTATTTCGGAGCGCACCGGCGCGACTGATTTGAGCAAAATGGAGTAGTTTGGCAGAGAAAACTGCCACTGTTATGAAAAAAATCATTGCATTCTTTCTGTTTGCAGCATTTGTCTGCGCGCTTCGGGGGCAATCCAATATCCTGTGTACCAATCCGCTGGCCGAACAGGTCATGCTGGGCAATTACGACCCGGCGCAATTCGCCGCCGACCTGGTCGTCGCCGACCCTTCCGTCATAGCCAATGGCATCGCATCCGGGGTTTCACCGGACAGCCTTAAAAGCTACATCATTCGCCTGAGCCAGTTCGGAACGCGCAATTCGGGCAGCGACACCATGAGCGCCACCAGCGGCTACGGGGCTGCACGGCGCTGGGCTTTCCAGCGTTTTCAGCAGTTCAGCACCGAAAACGACGACCGCCTGCTCGTATCCTATCTGCAATTCGACCAGGACATCTGCGGCATGGGCCGCCACGCCAACGTGCTGGCCATTCTACCCGGTACCGACACACTCAATCCGGGTATCGTGCTGATCGAAGGGCACATGGACAGCCGTTGTGCGGCGCTTTGCGATGTAAATTGCGTAGCCGAAGGTGTCGAAGACAACGCCAGCGGAACAGCCCTTGTGCTCGAACTGGCCCGGGTGATGGCGCAGTACACGTTTGCCAACACCATTGTTTTTTGCATTACGACCGGCGAGGAGCAAGGACTGCTGGGCGCAGAAGCCTTTGCACAATACATTCAAAACAAAGGAATTACGCTAAGAGCTGTTCTCAACAACGATGTGATCGGCGGTGTCATTTGCGGGCAAACCTCTTCGCCGCCCTCCTGTCCGGGGCTCAACGACATCGATTCGACCAGTGTGCGCCTGTTCTCCGCCCTGTCGTTCAATTCGCCGCACAAACAGCTGGCCCGCTACATCAAACTTCAATACAAGGAAAACATTTTGCCAACGGCCACAGTGCCCATGACAGTGCGGATCATGGCCCCGGAAGACCGTTCCGGACGCGGCGGCGACCATATCCCTTTCCGTGAAAAAGGCTATGCATCCATGCGTTTTACCGCCGCCAACGAACACGGCGACGCCTCCAACGGCCCGGGCTACACCGACCGGCAGCATACCTCCTCCGATGTACTTGGCGTCGATACGGATGGCGACGGCAGCGTCGATTCCTTTTTTGTACAATTCAACTACCTGGCGCGCAACGCCGTCATCAATGGCAACGCTGCGGGCATGATCGCCCGGGCTGTGCCCCGGCCCGTCGATTTTACCGCTTTCCGAACGGGCGCCCAGCTTAGCGTGACCATCTCCGACCCCGCCGCGCTGGGGCAGTACCGGGTAGCGCTTCGTGCTGCCACGAATGACTGGGACACGGTGTTCAGCCTGTCGGGCAACTCGGGATTTTTCCCCTGCAACCCCACGGGCGCAGTGATTGTGAGCGTGGCCGGAGTGGATGCGCAGGGCATAGAAAGCCTGTTCAGCGGCGAAAAACTGGCTACGAATGTCAGTGCAAGCGGCGCGGCGCCAGAAGAAGAGAGCAAAAACATCAGGCTTTTTCAAAACCACCCGAATCCGTTTGACGAGGCGACCTGGATCTCCTTCTGGGTCAATGAAGTACCGACCTACCGCAAAGCCTGGATACAAATCACTGATTTGCAGGGGAAGTCCGTCGCGCAACTGCCGGTCGTGTTAAAAAGCGGGGTAAATGAAACCCTGTACACCCACGGATACGGCACAACAGGGCAATTCGTTTATGCCCTCGTCATCGACGGCCAAACGGTGGACAGCCGCCAGATGATTTTTGCCAACTAATACCTGCCTGCACAAAAGCAGCAAAGTGGAATCAACAGGCATCTTTTACCCAAAACCCATACTAATGAACCTTTTTCGCTACATCGCCTCCCTCTTTGCCTTGCTTCTGGCGCAGTCATTGGCCGGGCAAATGTTACGCCTTCCCGACCCTGTGCGCAGTTCCGGCGACGGGCTGCGCTGCGGCGGATCAGAAGCGCAGCAACTGCTGTTCGAACGGCAGCCCGAAAGGGCGAAAAAACAGGCAGAACTGGATGATCAACTGTACCGGCTGTCGTCCGCACCACAGCCCGCTCAAAAAGGCGCCGCTGCGCAAACCCTGCCGGTCGTCTTCCACATTATCCACAACAACGGCATTGAAAACCTGCCCGACGACCGCATTCAGGCTGCGCTCGATCAGGTCAATGATGCCTTTGCGCACGCGGGTTATTTTTCGTCGGCCGGCGACGGTTATGATACGGGTATCCGGTTTTGCCTCGCCCGCCGCACCCCCGAAGGTCAGGCAACGAGCGGGATTACGCGTACCGTGTCGCCACTGACCAGTTTTACCATGGAAACCCAGGACCTGGCCCTCAAGGACCTCGCGCGTTGGGACCCCACCCGATACATCAACATCTGGGTGGTAGCAGACATCAACAGTTTGTCGCTGGGCGCCGGGGTGGCGGGCTACGCCTACTTTCCTTCGTCGCACGGCGCAGCGGAAGACGGTATTGTATGCGAGGCTTCGTTTTTGGGCGCCAACCCCGCCGGCAACGCCGTGCTGGTGCACGAGCTCGGTCATTACCTGGGGCTATACCATACTTTCCAGGGTGGTTGCCCCAATGCAGACTGTCTGCTCGACGGCGACCGCGTGTGCGACACCCCGCCGGATCAGGCACAGCACAGCGTTTGCCCGTTCAATTCCTGCGATACCGATGCCGACGCGCCTGCGCCCAATCCGTTTTCTTCGGATGTTGACGACCCGACCAGCAATTTTCTCGACTACTCTGCCCTCGAATGCTACGCAGGCTTTACTGCCGGCCAGTCGGTTCGCATGAACAACACCATCGAAACGGCAAGAGCCAGCCTGCTCGACTCCGACGGCTGCCTCGACCCCTGCACCCAGCCGATAACTTGCGCGTTCAGTATCAGTCCGCCAGTAGCGTATCCGGGGCAGCAGGTTCAATTCAACAACCAAAGCACCGGCGCCAACGCCTACTGGTGGTACATCAACGGCAGCGTGCTGAACCAACTGGAAAATCCGACCCATACTTTTCCGCAGCCCGGCGTGTATTTAATTGAATTACAGGCCAATAACGGCGATCCGAATTGCTCCGGCTCGTTTTCGCTTTATTACACCGTGGCCTGCCCTGTCGAAGCGGCTTTTACGAGCTCCGCCACCTTGATTCAGCCCGGCGGCTCCGTCATTTTTACCAGCACGTCGAGTGGCGCTACCACTTGGCAATGGTTGATCAATGGCGTGCCGGCAAGCGCTGCGCCAGTGTTCAATCACACTTTTGACGAAGCCGGCATTTACACTGTAGTTTTGATCGCCGGCAATGGCGTCTGTACCGATCAGACCGCGGTAGCCATACAGGTGCAGGCGCCCTGTACGGGGTTGATGGAAACGGGGCTGTACCGCTCGACTGATCCGGTATTCGACGAAATCCTGTTTCACCGAAACGTTTTTACCCAGGCAGGCGACATAGGAGCGGCAGGTGTATTGCTTGGGCCGCCCTCCACATACAAGGGCATTGTGGCCAAATGGAATGGCGCTGCGCAAATCCAGTGGGCCAAATCCGCTCCCGGCCGGTATTTTCACAACATCGTCGAGGCGCCGGATGGCAACTGGGTATTGTATGCCGTTGGCGATCCGTGCGTGGTAGCCAAAATAAAACCCGACGGCACGGTGCTTTGGGCAAAATCGTTTACAATGCCCAGTACGAGTTATACGATCCTCAGTTACGATCACCTTACGATACTTCCCAACGGCGATATCGCCTTTGTTTTTTCAACCAATAACAACGGAGAATTTCTGTTTCGGACCGATGCCGACGGAAACGTGCTTTGGCAAAAATCATTTATCAGTTTTGGCGGTTGCAACCTCAGTCCGGCCATTGACGGCAGCAACAATTTGCGGGTCATTTCCTATTCTGATAACTACATTTTAATGGCGCCAAACGGGCAAATACTGGAGGTCAAAAAGCCGGTGTTCGCCACCAATCCCTCGCTGAATGAAAGCGCCGGTTTTGAGAAATACAACCAGCACCCCGACGGCAGCTTTTCCATCTGGGCCCGGACGCAAAGCAGTGTTTTCGGTCAGGGGGTCGTGTTGTATCATTTCAACCCGGCAGGCGTGTTGCAATGGTCGCGGCCGTTCAACAATTCATCCGGGCAATATTTTGTGCGCTACTACCCCGGCGACGGCTGGCTGGTGACCCTGAATATTGATCTGAAGCATGTGCTTTACCGCCTGAACGAGGACAGTTCCGTGCGCTGGTCGAAAGAGTTTACCGGCGGAGGACCAGCCTATGTTTTTACCGGTTTTTCAGGCATGGCAGAGTCGCCCGACGGACGGGTGGCGGGCCTGAACAACCTGCCCTACAATACGGATGCTTATCTGGTTGTTTTCGACCCGAATGCCGCAGACAATTGTAACCTGGTGAATTATGCGCCCGGGCTGACGTTTACCCCCCCGGTAAGCTGGCAGAATGACTCGCACAACATGAATGTATCCAGCATCCCGGTCGCCGATTTCAACCTGGTGTTTGAGGATATCGCGCTGGATTTCGAGCCGCAGTGTACGATGCCTGTCAACTGCCCCGAAATTTGCGACAACGGGCTCGACGACGATGCCGACGGGCTGACCGATTGCGCCGACGCGGATTGCCAGTGCGGACCAAACAATGTGTGCGTGCCCGATGCAGCGGTTACGTTCGATTCCGTTGTTTGCGAAGCCGCCGGCTTGAAGGTTTACCTCCGCATTTGCAACACTGGCGGCGCTGATTTTCCGGCCGGTACGCCCCTGCAATTTTACCTCGGCGACCCCACGACGGGCACAGCCCCAAGCCTTGGGCAGCCCCAGTATTTGCCGCAAAAAATAGCGCCCAATTCCTGTGAAAACCTCACCATTACGCTGCCTCTGCCTCCCAACGGAACCATTTTCGGAATGCTCAACGACGATGGCAGCCTGCCGACGCCTTTCGAACCTGAGCAGGATTTCCCCGGCTCCGGCCTCACCGAATGTTTCTACGCCAACAACCTGTTTTTCTTCAACCTGAACTACAACCCGCCAACGCTCGACCTCGGCCCCGACATCCTGTTGTGCAACAGCAGCGTGGTGCCCCTGCACGGCGGCAACGGATTTGCCCGCTATCGCTGGGCCGACGGTTCGGCCGACAGTGTTTACACGGCTTACGGACCGGGTACGTATTGGCTCGACGCATGGGATGTATGCGGCAATCTGCATACCGACACGATGCATATTGCCGTGCAAACCGCCTTGCCGCTGGACCTGGGCCCCGACCGGAGCATCTGCCCGGGTGAATCGATCGATTTTTCTGTCTCCGGTTTTGAAGAAGTTCACTGGTCGCCTTCGACGAATTTTCCGTGTTCCGATTGCCCGGATGTGACCGTAAGCCCCGATAGCAGCATAACGCTGCGGATAACGGGGCGGCAGGGCAATTGTTTCGTCAGCGACTCGCTACGGGTTTGGGTTTCAATACCCATCGAGCTGAGCGCCGCAGTTGAGCCAGCAGGCTGTACCGCGGCAACCGGCAGTATCGTGCTGACCGTGACGGGCGGCGCCCCGCCCTTCAATTTCAACTGGTCGGATGGCGGCTCGGGGCCGGTGCGCGACATGCTGGCGCCCGGCGAATTCAGCGTGTTGCTGACCGACAGCTTAGGCTGTACGATGGCCGATACCTTTGTCGTGGTGCAGGGCAGCATGCCGCAGGTTCTGCTGACCAATCTGGTGCATGTGAGTTGTTTCGGTGGCAGCAACGGTCAAATTTCAATTGCCGTCGAGGGCGGGCTCGAACCCTACCAATTGCTCTGGTCGAATGGCGCCTCGGGGACAGACCTGACGGGGCTTTCCGCCGGGCCGTACGACCTGCTGCTGACCGACTCCGCAGGCTGCATCATTCAGCAAGATTTTGAGATCACACAACCGCAACCGCTCACCGTTTCCATCAACGTCGTCGCCGACACCTGCGGGCAGCATACGGGCGCCGTCGTGGCCCAGCCGGCGGGTGGAGTCATGCCCTATCAACTGCTCTGGTCGAACGGCCTTTCCGGCACAGGTTTGACCGGTTTGGGTTCGGGCCCGATTTCGCTCACCCTCAGCGATGGCAACAGTTGCTCCATTTCACAGGGTGCAGTGGTGCCGGCCGTCGATTTGCCGCCGGCTTTTACCCTTCAAGGCGGCATCATTACCTGCGCCGCCCCCCTGGCTTCTCTGGCTGCTTTTCCGCCAGGTCTTTCCTATCAATGGCTGAGTCCTGCGGGCGAAACGCTGGCCGGGGCTTTGCAATCTGTCGGGCTGGCGGGCGAATATTCCGTAACGGCGACCAATCCTTACGGCTGCACGGCCACTCAAATGGTCAATATCGCGGCCGATACGCTTGCGCCCCTTGCCCTCATCGATGCGGACGCCGCCCAAATCCCATGTGATCAGAGCAGTATCGCGCTCGACGGTAGCGGATCGGAAGCGCCCGGGGTCGAGCTGCGCTGGGCGGTCTGGGCCAACGGACTTTGGGCCGACGAAGGCGCAACGCCTGTACTGGAAACCGCACAGCCGGGGATTTACCGCCTGCAGGCCTTTGATGTACAAAATGGTTGCATAGCGTACGATACCGTTTGGGTAAGCTTTGCGGCAGGTCTGGATGCCCTTTGGCTCAGCGCGGACTCGGTGTCCTGTTTTGGCGCAACTGACGGGCAAATCAGCGCAGACAGTGTGAGCGGCGGGCTGCCGCCCTATGAGTTTTCTCTTAATAATCAGGCATTTACAACAGAAAACACTTTTAACGGACTGCCTCCGGGCGAATTTATTGTCGCCGTACGCGATGCCGAAGGGTGCATTTTATACGACACCATCAGCATTTACGAGCCGCCGCCGCTCGGTTTGTCGCTGTTTGCTTCGGCCAATCCTGTGTCGGCCGGTGAAATTTTTGACCTGACAGCCACCCTTGCATTGCAGTCGGTCGCCTTGACGGAAATTCACTGGGCGCCGGCCGATCTTTTCCCTGTCCAGCATCAATTGATGCAATCGCTCGACCTCGGCGACACGACCTGGGTGCAGGTGTCGGTGTTGTCGGAAGCCGGTTGCAGCGACTCTGTGGGGCTACGAATCGACGTCCGCCGGGGCGGGGCGGTGTACCAGCCCACAGCTTTTCTGCCGGGCGGCAGTGCCAACGGCATTTTTACCATCTACGGCGGGCCGGAGTTGCAACAGATCGACGTGTTGCGCATATTCGACCGCTGGGGGGCTTTGGTTTTCGAACGCCGCAACTTCCCGCCCAACAACCCTGCATACGGCTGGGACGGCCGTTTCAGAGGGCGTGATTTGCCGGCCGGCGTGTACGTGTACCACGTCGAACTGCGCTTTGCCAACGGCGACCGGCAGGTATTAAAGGGGGAGCTTACCCTGGTCAGGTGAGTTTTTTACCAGATCAGTTCCTCTTTCAAATAACGCTGCACATAGTCTTCGATGCCTTCTTCCAACCCGTAAAAGGGTTCGAGGTAGCCGGCAGCGCGGAGTTTGTCCATGTTGGCTTCGGTGAAATACTGGTACGTATCACGGATGTCGGCCGGCGTATCGATGAAGGAAATGTTCGGTTCGAGGCCCAGGGCATGGAAGGTACCTTTGGCCAGATCGAGGAAGGTGCGGGCTTTGCCCGTACCCAGGTTAAAAATCGCGCTGGGCGGGCGTTTTTCAAGGAAAAACAACAACACATCCACCACATCTTTGACGTAGATAAAATCGCGGCTTTGCTCGCCGTCGCGATAATCGGGCCGGTGGGAGCGGAAAAGTTTCATACTGCCGGTGGCCTTGATCTGACGGGCGGTGTGAAAAATCACGGAAGCCATGCGGCCTTTATGGTATTCATTGGGGCCATAAACATTGAAAAATTTAAACCCTGCCCAGGCCGGCGGCGCCTGTTGTGTATCGCGCAGTTGTTCGAGCACCCACACGTCGAAATCCTGCTTGCTCTGGCCGTAGGGATTGAGCGGTTTGAGTCGGGGGATGGTCGCATGATCGTCGGAGTAGCCCAGTTCGCCCAGTCCGTAGGTAGCGGCGCTGCTGGCGTAGAACAGCGGAATCCGGAAACCTGCGCAGAGCATCCACATTGATTTGGAGTATTCCAGGTTGAGGCGGTCGAAAATGGCGGTATCCATTTCCGTCGTATCGGTACGGGCGCCGAGGTGCAGCACGGCCTCGATGTCGGCGTGGTGGCGTTCGAGCCAGCGCAGGAAGTTGTCGCGGTGGATTTGTTCGCGGAAAGACTTGCCCTCCAGGTTGCGCATTTTGTCGGGGCGGCTGAATTCATCGACCACGACCAGATTGGTATAACCCGCGTCGTTGAGGCGGCGCACCATACAGGAACCGATAAAGCCGGCGGCGCCGGTAACTGCGATCATAAATCAAAGATTGAATGGCGAAATGAGGGGCAAAAATAGGCGATTGGGCGACATCGTCGGCGCTTTGTAGTTTTGTCCATGCATCCCTTTTCAGAAATATGACGCTCCGGATTTTTCTCTTCGGCTTCTGTCTGGCCGCCGCTTCCGCCCTGCACGCACAGGAAGACCTGACCCGCGACCGGGCATTTTTCGAACAACAGGCCGGAAATTATCAGCGCTGGCTCGCCGAAACAGGATTGGCGCCCCGCCTTTCGGTGCGCAGTATCGAAGTGTCGGCGCAACATCTCTCGCTTTACCTGCAATTTCCCGCCGAAAACACCGACACCGTCAAGGCCATGTGGCGGCAACTGCAAGCGGATTACGCAACGCGTCAGACCGGCCTTCGGCTCGAGGATGCGCTGTTTTTCAAAATGTTGCATCTTATGGACCTGCCCCCCGCGGCAGCCGACCTTCAACTTTACGACACCTACGAGCCGCGCCGCGAGCCCGGTTTTTTCCGGGCAGTTTATACGGACGAAAACGGCATCGGCATCGATTCCGCAGGAGACATGAGCGCCACCCGCTCGGTGAGCATATCGCCCGGCGACCTTTCGGGCATGCCGCAGCCTTCGGTTTTTGAATGCGGCAGGCGATTCCCGCGCGACATCGTATTGCAGCAATCCTGCGATTTTTTGCGCCACTACTTTCTCGGCCTTCGCTGCGACAGCCTGCCGCCCGACATCAGCGAGCCGCAAAAAGCCGGCGATTGCTGGCGCTTTGAAGTGACCAATCTCTGTGGCGAAAGCCTGTGGCAGGCGCCCGAATCGGTTGTCCGACCTTTTTTAGCCCAAAATGGCAAGCCGGCCGACTGGATTCGGTACGAAAAACTGTCATTTACCCTCGTTTACCAGGGGGGGGCAAGCGGCTGCCGGGTCAAATGCCTGCTGGAGGTCAAGGCAGGCAATAGCCCGTATGAACGGGAAGGCCGGGGCGATTACCTCGACCTGGGCGGCGTTTTTTTGCCATTTATAAAAAGCTATTCAGACGGCTTGATGGAAAAAACGAGGGTGCTGGTTTGCGGGAGATAAAGCCGCGTTACAGGCCTGGGACAAGCCATCGAATGGCTTCAGAGGGTTCTGGCAAGCCGGAAGCCGATAGCATGGTTGTGGGAGTCCGGCGAGATGCCCCCATGGAATGTCACCCGGTAAAGATTCGGGCCTTCGTACCACGACCCGCCCCGTACGACGCGAAGCGTACCCGATGAAGGCCCCTGCGGATTGGTCTGATTTTGAGCAGTATAAGGCCCAAACCAGTCGCTGCACCACTCCCACACGTTTCCGGTCATATCATACAGCCCAAGATCGTTGGGCGGGAAGGTTCCGACCGGGGCCGTGAGGCTGTATCCGTCGATGTAGCCATTGCAAATGATAAAACCCGGAAAGTCACGTTGGGCCGCGAGGTCGGCCACATTTCCCGAGGGCGGGCTCACCAGGCAATTGTCGCCCCAGCTGTACAGGGTATGTCTGGCGCCATTGCCCGCTGCATACTCCCATTCGGCTTCGGTGGGCAGCCTGTAAGCCAGGCCTGTCTTCCGGGCAAGCCACTGACAATATTGCGACGCATCGTTCCAGCTGACATGCAGCACGGGGTGGTTGTAATCCGCCTGGCGGCGGCGTTTGCCCAGGGCGTCATGGCGCCAGTTTACCTTGCGTTGTTCCTCCCAGCTCAAACCGAATGCAACCGTGCTGTGGCCGGCCTTTTCCGCATCGGTTTTATAGCCGGTTGCTTTGACAAAAGCTTTGAATTCGGCCACAGTGACCTCATACCGGCCGAGGTAAAAACTGTCGAGTGTGACCTGATGAGCAGGCGCTTCTTCTGCATACCCTTCGTTGGTCCCCATTTGAAAAGTGCCGCCGGGAATGAGTACTTCAACTACCGTGAAGGGTTGCTTCGGGGCCATAACCAACAGGGCCGAAGCCCCCGTGCCATTCGACAGTGGCAAAGACAGCAAGGGGAGGACAAACAGCAATAGCGGAGTAAAACGCCTGGCCATAAACAGGTTTTTTATGTAAAAAGATCAATTGACAGAACGCGCCGTACGAAAACCGATCACCGCCACACTGTAACTCGGCCCCACACTGCCCCGAGCAGTGACGGTTGCATATTCGGGGGCGCAGTGCCAAGCGCCGCCTCTTACCACCCTGTCTTCACTCGATCTCTTGGGTACGGGATTGACCTGCGCCTGTGCGGTGTAGCTGCCGAACCAGTCGTTGCACCATTCCCACACATTGCCCGTCATGTCGTACAAGCCCAGCGTGTTCGGCTCATAAGTTCCGACCGGAGAAGTCATTACGTAGCCGTCTGAATATCCGTTGGGGGCAGGCAAGCCGGTGACGATAGTTTTGGCATCGTCGTCGGCGATGTTGCCGACCCTCTTTTTCAGCGGTTCTTCATTGCCCCAGGAAAAACGGGTGTGCTGCGCGCCATTGCCGGCGGCGTACTCCCACTCCGCCTCGGTGGGCAGCCGATAATTGAGGCCTGTCTTTTTGGACATCCAGTTGCAATAGGCCACTGCGTCGTTCCAGCTGACATGCACGACCGGGTGGTTGTATTCGGAAAGTGGTAAAATATTGCCCTGCCCGTCGCAGCGCCAGTTGGCGCCCTGTTTTTTGTCGTTTTCGCCCCAGCGGTAGGAATAGCCGACCTTTTCCGCATCGGTTTTATAACCCGTCGCTTCTACAAAATCGCTGAATTCAGCGACCGTCACTTCCTTGCTCGACAGGTAAAAATCGCTGACGGTGACCGTGTGCACGGGTTTTTCATTGGAGGCGCCTTTGTTGCTGCCCATTTGAAAAGTCCCGCCCTTGATGAGCACCATGCCGTCATCCGCCGGCGGTTTGACGACGTCGCTGTCCAGTTTTTTCATTCGGGATTCCGCCTCCGCCTGGTGCCGGCCAGTCGGAAATTCTGACCCGTATTTTTCATAAGCGGTCCTGGTATTTTTCTCCTGGGCCACCTCCCAGGCCAGGTCGTCGCGGCGCAGGGCCAGGTCCTGATCGATGGTGGCGATGGCGTTTTGAGCCAGCGCTTTGAATTCTCCGTCGGGAAACTGCTTCAGGTAATTTTCGTACCCTGCGATGGTGTTGGCGGCCTTGGCGCTTTTCCACGCCAGGAGGTCCTTTTCAAGGTCGGTTGCCTGTTGCACAGAGGTTGTTGAGGTATTGGCGTTTTTTTGAACAAACAAAAAAGAGCCGTTTTCATCGCTGCCGAACGTGCTTAAACGGGGTTTGGGGCTGGCAAAGCGCAGGTAGCCGGCCAGTCCTTCGGAAGTCAGCATCCCGTCTTGCCGGGGGCCGGTGCGCAATCCTTCGAGCATTTTCCGGGCAAAGTTTGAACGTTCGGGCACCTTGTCTTCGGAGCCGTCGGAGCTGAATACGATCCGGCATTTGTCGAGTTCATTGTTCAGCAGGAGCCGGTCGCCCTCGCTGAGTTCGCCGGGTCGCCGGAAGTCGCCGGGGTCCATTTTTCGGTTGTACCAGTCGGGGTCGAAGGTAACCGAGTAGCAGGCGTCGATGACCACCATGACGTGCCGGCAGTCCATTCGGTCGATGTATTCGCGCCAGACGTTATACGGGAAGGCCGTGCGATACAGTTTGTCGGACTGTCCGTCGGAGGGAATAAAAAAGCCGTTGTTGTTTTCGGCGAATCCGTGGCCGGAAAAATAAATCAGCAGTTGCCCGGTGGAAGGGTACCGGCCTTCCGGATTTTGTGCAAACAGGCGGTGGTATTCGTCCAGTTTTGCTTCAATCTGATCCAGCGTGGGGTTTTTCACCACTTCGATCTGAAAGCCGTAATGGTCTTTCAATTCGGTTGCAATCGCCTCGGCATTCGCGATTGGTTTGCTCAGGTCGTCGAAGCCGGAATTGGTCGCATAATCATTGACGGCAAAAAACAGGGCATAGTCGTGCCGGGCTGGCGGGAGCGGGCCGGCATGCCCGGAAAGCGGCAGGGGCAAGCGCAGCGGAAGCAACAGCAATAACAAAAGCGAAGGCAGGCGGGTATTCATGTGGATGAGGGATTGAGTTTGGGAGCTCAGTATAAACCACCCGTTAAAAGCAGGTTAAGCCTGCTTTTAACGGGTTTCGTGTTGTATTGGCAGTAGGCTTAGTCCTTGTCGCAGGCTACCCTGAACCCCACGAAAGCAAAATTGACGGCATCGGGTTCGCCATAGCTGCGGAAAGTGATACGGCTTGCAAATTCGACATTGACCCAGGAACCGCCGCGCCAGGCGCGTTTATCGCCGGTTTTCGGGCCTTTGGGATTGCGTTCGGGGCTTTCGGCGTAGTATTCGGAGGAATACCAGTCGCTGCACCATTCCCACACGTTGCCCGTCATGTCGTACAAACCCAGTTTGTTGGGCAAAAAGGAGCCCACCGGCGAGGTGTAGTCAAAGCCGTCGTTGTATTTTTCAAAGATTTGGCCGTCCGAGATGGCGTTGTGTGCCGACTGGTCGGCCACGTTGGCCACCTTCTTTTTGCCGGGCGGCTTGTTGCCCCAGCTGAAACGGGTGTGTTTTGCCCCGTTGCCGGCGGCGTACTCCCATTCGGCTTCGGTAGGCAGCCGGCAGGTTTTCCCGGATTGCCGCGAGAGCCAGGCACAGTAGGCCACCGCATCTTTCCAGGCGACGTGAATGACGGGGTGGTTGTAATCGCCCGAAGAAAGAGGCCGGCCTTTCGTGTCGCAGCGCCAGTCCACGTCGTCTTTTGACTCCCAGTTATAGCCGGTCCAGACGAATGACATACCCGCTTCTTCAGCCACCGTTTTGTAGCCGGTGGCATCGACAAAAGCCTTGAATTCGGCCACGGTAACTTCGTATTTCGACAGGTAAAAATCGCTGACCGTGACTTTATGGACGGGTTTTTCATCGTCTTCGCCCTTGGCATCGCCCATCATAAAAGTGCCGCCTTTGATCAATACCATGTGATCGGGCAGGGGCGGGAAAGCAGGTTGAAGGTAAAAGGGCAACAGCAGCAAAAGCGGCAGTACCACAGGAGATAGAGCGTAATGGGTGCGCATTTTTTTTAGCATAAAGGAAAGGAGTTGCGGGGAAATTGTGCTTTGAAATACCTGTACTTTTGTCGCCCATCACCTGATTCATGTCCAAAAAAACATTCTTCGCCTCCGATTTTCACCTTGGCGCCGACGCGCGCCTGCCCTCACGCGAACGCGAGCGCCAGCTGGTGCGCTGGCTCGACCAGTGCGCGCCTGAAGCAGAACGCATCTTCCTGGTGGGCGATATTTTTGAGTTCTGGTTCGAATACGGTTCGGTGGTGCCCAAAGGCTTCAACCGCCTGCTGGGCAAACTGGCCGAGCTGCGCGACGGAGGACTGCCCATCGAAGCCTTCACCGGCAACCACGACCTGTGGATGTTCGGCTATTTCGAACAGGAGTTCGGCATCCCCGTGCATCGAAAACCAATCCGGATCGACATTGGCGGCAAATCCTTTTTCATCGGCCACGGCGACGGCCTGGGGCCCAATGACCTGGGCTACAAACGCATGAAAAAGGTTTTTTCCAATCCATGGGCGCAATGGCTGTTTCGCTGGCTTCACCCCGATTGGGGCGGCAAACTGGCCCATTTTGCCAGCGGCCAAAGCCGGGCCGCCACACCCGAAGCCGAACGCAGCTGGCTCGGCGACGACCGCGAATGGCTGCTCCAGTACTGCCATCGCAAAATCGACCAGGGCATCGAACCCGACTTTTTCGTGTTCGGGCATCGCCACCTGCCCATCGACTGGCGCCTCAAAAACAACCGCAGCCGCTACATCAATCTGGGCGACTGGATGCGCTTCAATTCCTACGCCGTGTTCGACGGACAGGATGTCTCGTTAAAATTTTTTGAAAACGAGGGAAAAGTAGTGCGCTATCCCGGCTGACAGGGTACTTTTCGGCACACCGATCGCTGTTTTTTTCCATGAAACAATTTCTGCTCCCGCTTTTTTTTCTGCTTTCTCTCTACCTCCTGTCTTGTGCAAAAAAGAACGACGACTCTTTCAGTGCGGCTTTTATCGGCGCCTGGAGCGTGCAGGGCGAGCTGCGAAGCGTTGCCACCGATACACCGCTCGATTCGCTGAACCCCGCCCGTTTCTCACTGGAACTATCCGAACAGGAACAGGGAGTCATCCGGACGGATCAGTACGAGCGCCCGCTGAACTGGCGCCTGACGGAAGACGCCCAAAGCATCGTTTTGACAGGGACGGGGATCGATCCCGCTACGGGTTTTTCCTACGGCGATTCCAGCCTGCAGACGGTGATATACAACATCCTTTATCAAACTACACTGGGTGGCGAGTGGACTTCCAGCAAGCAGTATCCGGTGATCGACACCTCCGGCGCCACCATACCCTGCCGTGTTCACCTTTTTGTAGCGCCTCGCTGAGCCATTAAAGGGTCCATCGGAAAAAATCGGGCATGGCCCGTCCCCAGGTTTCGGGGTTGTGTTCGCCGCCTTCCATTTCATAATACCGCACCCGATCGTCGTCGTAGCCGCGCTGCCGTAGTATTTCGATCAGGTGCAGCGTATCGTCGATGGCGTCGATGACGCCGTTGTTGTTGCGGTCTTCAGTTTCGTCGAGGGTGCCGCATTGAAACCAGAAACGCTGATCAACAGGGCGTTCGGGCGTATGTTGCACGAGGTCGTGAAAAATACGGCCGCCATCGGGATTGGCCGGATCGACCGGCACGGAACGCCACCAGAAAGACCCAGAAAACACCCCGGCTCCGCCAAACACCTCCGGATGCGCCCAGGCAATATCGATGGCAGAAAGCCCGCCCAGGGAGAATCCTGCGAAAATATTCTCCTCCCGCCGCTCGCTCAGGCGGTAATGCTCGCGCAAATAAGGCAGCAATTCCTGCAGGATAAAATCGCGGTAAGCCCCGGCGCGGTCGCCCCTGCCTTTGTAATCGGGGGTATGCGCAGTGCCGTATTCCCGGATGCGGTCGGCACAGGTGTGAATCCCGACTGCCACAAAATGCCGGGTCAACTGACTGATATCGAGGGCCTTCAGTACCGTATCGAAATTGGCGCGGGGCAGGTCCTGTCCGTCGTTGAACAACACCAGCGGATAGCGCAGGAAATGCGTGCGGTCGTAATCGGGCGGGAGGTAAATGTCGATATCCACACCGCGCCCCAATGCCGCCGAAGGCCGCTGTCGCAAGGTTTCGACACGACGCTCCCCGGGCGTTATCAGGTGATGGATCAAGCGAATGGGTTGAGACCAGAGCGACATGGGAAAAAGAGTGGATGAGGTTTACGAGGGTTTATGAAAAGGAGAGCGGAGGCTCTTGATTTGGGATAGGTGGACAAGCCAGCAAAGGATTACAAGCAAGAGGGCTAAAACAACCCTTTTATCAACCTCAACCTTTTTCATTCACCCTTTTCACCAGTTCCATCACCTTTTCCAGTTGTTCTTCTTCGGAAAGCAGGGTGTTGTCGATCACGATGGCGTCGTCGGCCTGTCGGAGCGGGCTGTCGGCGCGGGTGGAATCGATCCGGTCGCGTTCGATGAGGTTGTGCCGGATATCGGCCCATTCGGCGTCGATGCCCTTGGCGGCCAGTTCGAGGTGGCGGCGGCTGGTGCGCACATCGATGTCGGCGGTGAGGAAAATTTTGAGTTCGGCGTCGGGGAACACAACCGTGCCGATATCGCGGCCGTCGGCCACGATGCCGCGACGGTGGCCCATGGCCTGTTGTTGCCGAACCATGGCGCGACGTACCACGGGGATGGTCGACACCGGGCTGACATGTTCGCTGACGCGCAGTTCACGGATGTCGCGCTCGACGTCGCGGTCGTTCAGAAAAGTGTGGTTTTGGCCCTGAATCCGTTCAAAATGGATATTGATCTCGCCCAGGGCCTTTTCTACCGCAGCAGGGTCGTTGTAGTCCAGGCCATTGTCGAGAAAGTACAAGGTGACGGCGCGATACATGGCGCCGGTATCGAGGTAAGCGTAGTGCAGGCCTTTAGCCAGGCCTTTGGCCAGGGTGCTTTTGCCACAGGACGAATGGCCGTCGATGGCGACAATTATTTTTTTCAAAAGCAAAGGGAAAAAGGTTCGGCGCAAAGGTGCGACCAGGAAACGGGAATGCCCATCCTCCGGACACGGAAAATTTCACTTTCAGCCGCTTGCCCCCGCGGCGATCCGGAATATCTTGCCGGATGAATTTCAGCCTGCTGCTGCTTTTGCTTTTTATCCTGGCCACTGCCGCTCAACTGGTGTTGTGGTGGGGCGTTTTCGGGCGGCTGGCACTACCTCGCGGGAATGACGACGGCAGCGCAAACGCCATCCTGCCGCCTTGCTCGGTCATCATCAGCGCGCGCAACGAAGCGGGCAATCTTCGCGCTTTTTTGCCCACAATTCTTGAACAACAATATCCTGATTTTGAGGTCATTGTGGTGAACGATGCCTCGTCCGACGACACAGCCGGGGTCTTGCTGGAACTGGCGTCGCACTACCCCTCGCTGCTTCGAACGATCCATCTTGCTGAAAAAGAAGGGCCGGGCAAAAAACAAGCGCTGACCCGGGGCATCGAGGCCGCCCGGCACGGCATTCTTGTGCTGACCGACGCGGATTGCCGGCCGGCCAGCCCGCACTGGTTGCGGGAAATGACCCGCCCTTTTGAGCGGCCAGAAACCGAGATCGTCCTGGGTTACGGCCCTTTTACCTCAAAAAATACCCTGCTCAACCGCTGGGCGTGCTACGAAACGACCTGCACCGCCGTCCAGTACCTGTCGATGGCGCTGGCCGGAATGCCATACATGGGCGTCGGGCGAAACCTGGCCTGGCGCAAACCGCTTTTCCGGCAGGCAGGCGGCTTTGCTGCGCATGCGCAGCTGGCCTCCGGCGACGACGATCTGCTGGTCAACGCCGTGGCGCGGGCGGGCAATACGGAAATTTGCCTGCGCCCGGAGGCTTTTGTTTTTTCCGAAGCCAAACAAAGCCTAAGTGCCTGGCTTCGGCAGAAAAGGCGCCATTTGAGCGCCGGGTGGCATTATCGGCGGGAGCATCAGGTCGTGCTGGGGGCCGCGGCATTGACACATGGTTTGCATTACGGACTGGCCCTTTTGCTGTTTTTAACAGGTTTTGGCATAAAATATGTGCTTTGGGGCTGCATTCTGCGGGAAAGTACGGTGTGGCTGCTCTCTGCACGTATCCTGCGCCGTCTGGGCGAACGAAGGCTGATTCCCTGGGTAATCCCTTTCGACGCGATGATGGCCGGATATTATGCCCTGGTGACAGGCCCCGCGCTTTTGCTGCGACCAAAAGATAATCCATGGAAATGACCTTCACTCCCTGCCCCCTGCCCAATCACCTGTCGGAGCGGGCGCTCGACGACTATCGGCTCGTACAAACAGCCATCACCGGTTGCCAAAACGCCTATGCCACCCTGCTCAAACGCTACCGGCCGGCCGTTTTCAACCTGATGTTTCAGCGCACCCGCAACGCCCATGATGCCGCCGATCTGACGATGGAAGCCTTTGGAAAAGCCTTCCGGCGCCTGCAGGCCTACTCCCCTACCCATGCTTTCAGCACCTGGCTGTTTCGCATCGCGCTCAACAATTGCATCGATCATGCCCGCCGCAAACGGGTGCGCATCCAGCCCGTCGGCGATACTTATCAGGATGCGGCAGCCAGCTGGGCGCCGTTTCAACTCTCCGAACCGGCAACACCCGAAGAGCGCCTCATCCGCCTCCAGCGGATCGGTCTCATGCGCGAGCTTTTGCCCAAACTGAGCCCCGATCATCGCAATATGATCGATATGCGCTACTACGAAGACCTCAGTTACGAGGAAATGGCCGAGCGCCTCGACCTGCCACTGGGCACGGTAAAAGCGCGCCTGCACAGGGCCAAGGAAGCCCTCCACAAACTCCTGCAGACACCCGGCGCGCGGGCGCATTTTTGATCCGTCTATCGCAAAAATTTTCCTTCGAAACGGCCCGTATTGCCACGGTCGTCGGTGACCGTCAGCACCAGCGTGTGCTGCCCCGCGCCGATGCGGCCGTCGAAAGTGTGTGTGATGCGCGCCGATTTGCGGTCGTATTCAAACAACACCCACTGGCCATCGACCAGTCCTTTGTACGACAGCCCGTCGGCCGATTCTCCGGCGGAAAAGTTGTCGCGAATACGAAATGACATGGTTGATTTTTTGCGCAGATCGGGCCCGAACACAACCGGTGAAATGCTCGGCGGTTGCGTATCGGTCATGACGCAATAATCGCCAAAACTGCGCACCCTGGTTTTCAGCCAGGCACCGTCCCAGGTGCCGCCGCAGTTGGTGGGCCGCCCGCGCCCGCAGCGAGCAATGACCGCTTTGGTTTTCAGCGGCTCCGGCACTGTTTTTTCCGGCAATATGGAAAGGTCGAAGTACCGGTGCACGGGGGTGACTGGGTCATGCAGATGGTGCATGCTGGAATAAATGCCATCGCTTTCATCGGGCGTGGTTTCATATTGCAGGTCGAGGTTTTCGTACAAGGTACCAGCCGGAAGCGACACTGAAAAATAGGGCAGGTCGATGTGGTTTTCAACGCTGTACACCAGTTGATACTGACAGGGCGCCACCGGAATGGCTTCCACGGGGTCGGCGCGAAGCACCCAAAAACTGACGGTGGCGGCGTTGCCTGCGGCATCGATGGCTTTGAGGGTCACTTTGACCGGCCTGTCCTTGTAAATTGCGATGGCGCCCATCGAGGGCGTACGGACGTAGTTGGACAGGCGGTCGCCCGGCAGCACAAAACAGCGGTGAAACCAGGCGCCGTACCGTTCGTGTGCGGCATAATCGGCGTGCGCGTTCAGGTAGCGGGTTTCGTCGAAATCAAGTTGTTCCATCCGCCATTCGTACACCGTTTCATTGTCGGCGCTGGCGGTGAGGGCAAAGACGCCGTTGTCGTTGCGGAAAGCGCCGATGGCATCGTAGGTTTTGATCCCGAATCCGACGCGCCAGGCGCCCAGGCGCACGGTGTCGCCTGCGACAGGGCCATAGCTGCCGTCGGTTCTGCGGCGGATCGGGAAGGCTTTTCCGGTGAGGATTTCGCGGTTTTCATTGAGAAAATATACTTTCATGTCGCGCACATCAGGGGCCACCTTGTCTTCGTCGGGCAAGCCGAACAACAAAGGATTCAGGGCACGGTCGGTCGCGCTGTGTCGTATTTCAAAATGCAGGTGCGGGCCGGTGGAGCCGCCGGTATTGCCCATTTTACCAATTTCATCGCCTTGTTTGAATCGGAACATGCCATCAGGCGGATTGAGGCTGACTTCAAAACGCTGGGCTTTGTACTGCGCGTCGCGGACGTATTTTTCGATCGCCGGCGCGAATTTGTCGAGGTGGGCATACACAGTGGAATAGCCGTTGGGATGGCGGATGTACAACACATTGCCGTAGCCGCCGGCCTGCACCTTGATGCGGTCTATAAAACCATCAGCGGCAGCATACACCGGCTGGCCGACCCGGCCGGTGCGGCTTTTGAGGTCGAGGCCGGAATGAAAATGATCGTCGCGGAGCTCGCCGAAGGTGCCGGTTACCCGCATGATCTCGTCTTTAACCGGCATTTGAAAATATTCTTTCGGGTAAAAAGCCGCGACCAGTTCGGCATCGGGCAGCGGAAGCAATTCGCCCACCCCTTCAAAAGAGCCGACCGGCCATAATATTATGAGGCAGAAAACCAGTTTCGACCAAATTTTGTGCATGGCAGTTGTGATGATGGTTATTTGGGCAAATTAAAGGAAAAATCCCTGGCTTGCAATTGCTCAACAGCAAAAAACCGGGCCGCTGCCGACTGGCAGCAACCCGGCCGAAGCCGACTGACCGGCCCCGTATCTCACCAATAAATTCACTCGAAACTGTGCGGTTGGGCATGATTCACCATCCGTCTCGCCTGGTGTTTTCAACCGGCGAACCTGTTTCAATGGCTCACCACCAGTTTGAGGGTTTGGACTCCCCGGGCATTGCCGGCGCGGAGCAGATAAATACCGTTGGGCAGTTCGTGTACCGGCAGGCGACCTTCCCAGGCGCCCTGTTGCGGCACGATGGTCATTTCGCCGGCCAGGTGCCCCGAAAGGTCGTACAGCCGGAGCGTCGCGGGCTGATCGCCGAGGTTTGTCAACTGAACATTGGCGGCGTCGGCAGCCGGGTTGGGCCAAACCCGCAGGGAGGGCATAGTGGCGGCGGCGCTGCGTATTTCGGCGGCGGCGGATTTGAAGGCGGTGGCGTCGTTGCCGGTGAAATTGACAGCTGTTTTGAATTTACGCCAGCCCGTCCATTTGCTGTGTGTGGTGGCCGAGCAATTGGCGCGCACCTTGAATTTATAGCGGGTATTGGGGCTAAGGCCGGTCAGCAACCAGGAATTGGTGGTCACTGTCGTCGTGATCTGGAAGGGATTGGCGCCCTGTTGCACGCGTTCTACTTCCAGGGTGTACGACACGACGCCCGGCACCGAATCCCAGGTCAGCAGCGCCGATGTGGCCGTAATATCGACGGCAAACTGGTTGGTCGGTTTGGCGCAGTTGCCCGTACCGCCGTGGCCGGGAGGGCCGCCGATCGTTCCGTTGAAGTATTGCCAGGCCGACCAGTCGCTCTGGCTGCCGCCTGCACAGCGGGTGCGTACCTTGAATTTGTACAAAACACCCGGCTGAAGCCCTGTGACGACGTAAAAAGTATCGGTGGAAGATACCTCCAGATGGAAGGCGCCTGGCGTGTTTTGCTCATCCTCGATCTCGATGTCGTATTGCACTGCGCCGCTGACGCCGTTCCACGACAAGGTAGCGCTGGAGCCGTTCAGAGCAGCCAAAAGGGTAACAGGAGCGATACAATCGCCGCCCGTGCCGCCGCCGCCGTTGCCGCCTGTGCCGGAGCCGTTGAAAAACAGCCAGGCCGACCAGTCGCTTTGCCCGTTTGCGCAACGGGTACGCACCTTGAATTTGTACAAGACACCCGACTGAAGCCCTGAAAGCGTATAGGAATTGGCGCTCGTGCTGTCTTCGAGGTGGAAAGTACTCGGAATGTTCTGTTCGTCTTCCACTTCGATGTAGTATTTCACCGCGCCGGCGACGGCCGACCAGCCCAGGGTGGCGGTTCCGTTGACCACACTGGCCGTCAGGCCCGACGGGATGGCGCAATCTCCGCCGCCCGTGCCGCCGCCGCCGTTGCCACCCGAAGCCGTGAAGAAGAACCACTCGGTCCAGTCGCTTTTATCGCCGCCACAGTGGGTGCGCACCTTGAATTTGTACAAAACGCCGGCCTGAAGACCCGACACGGTGTAGCTGTTGGCCGGCACATTGATTTCAATGTGGAAGGCGCCGTTGTTCTGTTCGTCCTGTACTTCCAGGTCGTAACTGCTGGCGCCGCCGACGGCATTCCAGTTCAGAGTGGCCGATCCGGCGCTGTTATCGCTGACCGAGAGGCCGGAGGCGATATCGCAGGCGAGGCAAATGTTTTCACGAAGTGCGGGCAGGGGATTGCCGGCGCCGGCTGTCAGGAAGCCCAGCGCCAGAAGAAGGATTGAGAAGAGTCGCGTTTGCATAGTGTTGAAATTTGGCTGATTCATTAAAGTGAAGATCCGATTATCCGGCCGGGACAATGATTGGATGACACAAATGTGGAACCAGCCCCTCCGATGCGACAATTCTTCTTGTCCGAACGGGGCGCATAATGCTCCTCAACGGGAAAAATCAGGGTTTGTACAAAAAAACCTAACCGGCGATGGAAACGCCGATCAATTTGCCGATGCCAAAGGTGATGGCCGCGGCCAGAAGCCCGAAAACAACCTGCCGGGTGCCCGAAAACCAGATGCTCCGACCGGTAAACAGGGTTATGGCCGATCCGATCAGAAACAAGCCGATCGTACTCGATACCACGCTGGCGATGATCGCCGTGGCGCCGCCGCCCCAGAAAAAGGGCGCGAGCGGGATGATCGCCCCTATAGCAAAAAGTACAAACGAGGTAATCGCTGCTTCCCAGGCCGAGCTTTTGAGCTCCTCCGGATTGATGCCCAGCTCTTCCTTGATCAGCACTTCGTGGGCATGGTGCTTGTCCGACATGACTTTGACCGCCATGTCGTGCGCCTGCCCTTCAGGGATGCCCTTGGCGATATAAATCAGGGTGATCTCTTTCAATTCGCCTTCCGGATTGGTTTCGATCTCGTCCATTTCCAGGGCCATCTGCCGTTCGTACAGTTCTTGCGAGCTTTTTACCGAAATCCATTCGCCCAGGGCCATCGACAAGGCGCCGGCGAGCAAACCCGCCGAGCCGGCGAGCAGGATTTCATTCTGGCCGCTGGTGGCGCCAGCCACGCCCATGACGAGGCTCATGTTCGACACCAGCCCGTCGTTGGCGCCCAGTACGGCCGCGCGCAGGGCATTGCCGCCCACGGTTTTGTGCCGGCCTTCGATACGAGACAGGTTTTCGCCGCTGACCTTCTGCCGGTTGCTGATGAGCGACTGGAGGATTTGGACGTGGTTGCCTTCATCACCTTTGATGGGCGCTTTTTCATTGTTTTTTTGCTGAACAACGGCTCTCGCGATGCTTTTTTCCGTGTCCATCATCACGCCGATGATGTAGTCGTAACCAAAAACCTTCCCGATCCGGTTGAGCATGCGGGCGCGCCAGGAGGGCGCCGGCATGGCTGCATCACGGCCTTGTTTCCGGAAAAATTCGAGCATTTTGGTAGCGTGCTCGTTTTCGATCTCCGCCAGGTTGCGAAATACCGAAGCGACGCCGGGGTCTTGCTCGGCGTCGGCAATTTTATGATAAATGAAGGAGGCGTCCACTTCGGTTTGAATGCTCTCGGTGATATCGTTTTTCGTGCGCTTTGCCATTTTTAAAGGGAATATTGAATAAAATTTGGACAGGATCGGGCGAATGTACTTCCATCCGCTACATTCCGCCAACGTGTATCGTCATCAATCGGCATGACATCGTTCAATAAGGATTTCATTTTTTCGTTAATTGCCTTTTGAAGCATTTAATACGCATGAATACCTCAGATTTACTATCGCCCAGGAGACTTCATTACTATCGTTTAATCTGGTTTAAACACGACTTGCCTGCCGGGCTGACGGTTTTTCTGGTCGCCCTCCCGTTGTGTCTGGGGATTTCCCTGGCTTCCGGGGCGCCACTGTACGCCGGCATCCTGTCCGGGGTGGTTGGCGGCATCGTCGTCTCGCTCGTCAGCGGTTCGCAACTGGGTGTTTCGGGGCCGGCTGCCGGCCTGACCACGGTAGTCGGCGCTTCCATTATCAGCCTGGGCGATTACCGGATTTTTTTGCTCTCCGTGTTTCTGGCGGGCGCCATCCAATTGGGGATGGGTTTGCTGAAACTGGGCACAGTGGCCAACTACTTCCCGTCGGCGGTGATCAAGGGCATGCTGGCCGCCATCGGCGTCATCCTGATTTCCAAACAAATACCGCTTGCCCTGGGCTACGATCAGCCTGATTTCTGGACGGAGGGATTTTCCAGCCTGTTCAGCGACAACAATTTTTACAAAAACGCGGGCAATTTCTACCATCATTTCTCCCTGCCGGTGGTAGCCATCAGCCTGGTATCGCTGGCTTTGCTGGGCTCGCTGGGGCGATTTTTCAGAAAAAAGGCCAAATGGTTGCCCCTGCCCTTGCTGGTCGTGCTGGCCGGAGTGGCCATCAATTTTGCCTGTCAGAACCTGCAACCGGCCTGGGCGCTCAAGGCCTCGCAGATCGTCAACATCCCGGCCAATATTTTCGGGCAAATCCAAACGGCCGATTTTTCCCGCCTTTGGGACAACAACCAGGTGTTCAAAGATGCCTTCACCATAGCCCTGCTGGCCAGCCTCGAAACCCTGCTCTGCGTGGAGGCCATCGACAAACTCGATCCGCTCAAACGCAAAACCCCGGTCAACCGCGAACTCATCGCGCAGGGCGTGGGCAATATGGCCTGCGGCCTTGTGGGCGCCATACCGATGACAGCCGTCATCGTGCGCGGCGCAGCCAACGTCGATGCCGGCGCCCGTACGCGACTTTCCGCATTCACACACGGCGTATTACTCTTGCTGTCGGTCTCGGTGTTGCCCTTTGCCATCAATCAGATTCCGTACGCATCCCTGTCGGCCATCCTGCTCATGACCGGCTACAACCTGACACGCCCGACGCTTTACAAACACATGTACCGCCTGGGCTGGAATCAGTTTTTGCCTTTTGTCATCACGATTGTGGTCATTCTTATGACCGATCTGCTCGAAGGCGTGGCCATCGGGCTGGCTATTTCCATCTATTTTATCGTCCGAAACAATTTCAAGGCCGAATACGACATTGAGCAGCACCGGCAGTCGGCGACCGAACATTTTACCATCCAGCTGAACTCCATGGTGACTTTTCTAAACAAGGTCAACCTTCGGAAAGCCCTGTACAAGATACCGCCGTATTCGGTGCTCACGATCGACGGTTCCAACAGTCGTTTTGTCGATTACGATGTACTGGAGATGATCAGCGAATTTGAAAAACAGGCGCACGAAAAGCATATTCAACTGATTCTCATCAATCTGGAACGGGTCAACGTGACTTCGTTGCATTGAACCAGCTCTTATGACTCCGGTGCGGCGTTGCAGCGGATACCAGTTTGCTCGTCAAATTCCCAGCGCCCCATCTGGGTGCGGGCGTAGGCATTGCGGGTCATATGTTCGAGAAAGAGCTCGCGGCTGATGTTTCGGGCGCCCAGTCGCATGAGGTGCTCGGTGTCTTGCTGACAATCGATGAGTGTAAATTCCGCCTTTTCCAGGGCTTGCACGAGGCGGATAAAACCCGCTTTCGAGGCGTTCGAAACCCTCGCAAACATGCTTTCTCCATAATACACCTTGCCCAGCGACACGCCGTACAGGCCGCCGACCAGTTCTTTGCCCTGCCATACCTCTACCGAATGCGCCAGCCCCAGTTCGTGCAAGGCTACATAGCCTTCAATAAAAGCCTCGCTGATCCAGGTGCCTTTTTGCCCCTCGCGCGGGATGGCGGCACAGGCCCTGACGACCTCGACGAAACAGGTGTCAAGGGTATAGGAAAATTTGTGCTGGTTAAAAATGGAACGCATGCTTTTATGCACGACCAGTTCGGCCGGGAAAAGCACGCAGCGGGGGTCGGGAGCGTACCAGTAAAAATAACCGCCTTCTTCAAACCAGGGGAAAATGCCGTTGCGATAGGCCAGCACCAGGCGCTCGGGGCTCAGATCGCCGCCGACGGCCAACAGCCCGCCGCCCGGCTCGGCAAGGCTGGGATGCGGGAAACTCAGTTCGTTTTCGTTGAGCCAAAAGACGGGCACGCGGGAGCAGGAGATAATTGATCAGGAGAAGGGGCAAAAATAAAGGCGGCAGGGGTTTATTTCCTGCCGCCGGGAATCATGGTTGTGTTGTCAGATAGAGCGGGCGATCAGCCGACGGCAATCACCTTTGTTTTGGCCCACTGGTCGCCAAGGCGCAGTTTTTGCGGATTGGTAAGCATTACGATCAGTTCGACGATGGGGAAGAACGGAATGATCAGCACGACGTTGCGAATGATCACCGGGCCCCAGTTGTTGGTCAGGTCCTGTCCGTCGGAGGTAACGGCACGCAGATTCATGGCTTTTTTCCCGATGCTTTGGCCATTGAGAAAGGGCAAGCCGTCGCGCGTGAGGAAGTAGGCGATACCTGCAATCCAGCCGACGAAAGGAATGAAGGAAAGTGCGCCGGTCACCACCGCGTCGATGATGTAAGCGACAATGCGGTTGCCATCGCTGGCGGTACGTTGATCGGTTGTGGGTTGATCCAAAGTTTCCATAACAGAAAAAATAAGGAGTTTGAGTGAAGAATGTAAACGATTTGGTAAACAGGCTTTAAGCCGTGAAAATAGCACACTGTAACGGTGCTGTTCCGTTTGGTCTCCTATTTTTTCTCTGTTACCTACGCGCCCTCGTCCAGTTCCGCCGACAGGCCCCGGTCCTGCAATCCCTCACAAAGCGGCTGAAGTTCGTTGCGGGGGCCCGTCTTTACCGTCGCCTTGCCTTTGAAGTGGATGATCAGCGACAATTGCTCCGCCTGCTCATGGGTATGCCGCAGCACTTCCATAAAACACTGGATGACCCACTCGAACGTGTTGTGATCGTCGTTGAAAACAATAATCCGGGAAGGCTCACCCGAACCAATATCATCTTCAACCAGGACGTCTTCCTCTTCTTCCCATTGTGGCCTTGTGTTGGGCATGGCGGTCGTTGATAGTTTGTTCTGACAGGTTTTCCGGCAGTGTATTGATCGCAGGTCTAGCCTTTCAGCGCCTGCAGGGTTTGTTGTACGGCCTGAAAATCAGGCAGATCGCCGGCGCTTTCCAACACTTCCGCATAGCGAATGGTTCCTTTCCGGTCGATCACAAATGCGGCGCGTTTCGAAACGCCTTTCATCTCGTAGGCAAAATCCTTGTACAGCGCGTCGTACTTTTTGCTGACCGCTTTATTAAAGTCGGACAACAGCGGAAAGTTAAAGCCCTGCTCTTCTTTCCATTTCTGGAGCGTGAAAATACTGTCAACCGAAACGGCGAGGATGCGGGCATCGAGCTTTTCATAGTCGGCCAGGCTGTCGCGCATCATGCAAAGTTCTTTGGTACAAACGCCGGTGAAAGCCAGCGGAAAAAACAGGAGGACGACATTTTGCCCCTGCTGCTCGGAAAGTTTTACAATGGATTTGTCGCTGGAGCGGAGGCTGAAATCGGGGGCTTTGTCGCCGGGTTGGAGTGGCATAAATCGTGGATGAATGGTCGGGTAAAAATACTGGCTGCAAAATTATACAAAAGCGCGAAGCGAAGTGCATCAAGCAGCAGTCCCCTGTCCGATTTGCCGCAAAAACCACTCCCGTTCCGGCAGATTGACCGCCGCCTCGATCTGCGCGCGCAAATGGGCCAGGGCCCTGGTGTCGCGGTGCGGCAGCGCCGACAACTGCCGCATGATGTGGATGAATGACGAATAATTGGCGCGGTGGTAGCCCAGTATTTTTTTCCTGCGGATGAACGCGCGCAAGCTGTCGAGCTGGTTATCGAGGGCGTCGTACTCCTCCAGTTCGTAATAAATAATGCAAAGCAGGGTTTTGGCGGCGAGGTTGTGCAGCACGTCGTCGTAGTCCATGCGCAACAAATGTTGCATCGATTCGCGATGCCGCCCGAGGTGATAGTGATAACGCGCCATATTGAAATGAAAGGCGCCTTCGCGGTGCCCGGCGGGCAGAAGCGGCGCAAAATCTTTCAAAAATTGCTGCACCCAGTCGAATTCCCGCAGCCGAAAGGCGCTCAGGGCAATATTGGTGTAGGTCCAGCGCGACAGCACGCCGTCTTCGAGCAGGGCGCCGTGTTGCAGGCCCGACTGGTAGAGTTCGAAAACGTCGCGGAAATAACTTTCCTCGGCCTGGTTGATGCGCCGAATGCAAAAATTGATCGCCAGCAGGTAAAGGTCGTGGGTTTCGCCCAGCGAAAAACGGCCGGCATGCGCCTGCAGCACCGCTTTCAGCCGGCGGAAATGTTCGTCGCTGCCGGCGTGGCCCAGCTGGGCGTAGTAGCCGTGAAAATAGGCCGCCACGATGGGAATGTCGAGGTAGGCATGCCCGTCCAGAAAGCGCAGCACACTGTCGAGCAAGCCTTTGTCGTAACCCTGCTGCGCCACGGCCTGATGACTGCTGAGCAAACAACCTGTGCGCAGTTTTTCGCAAATGAACGCCACATCCTGCGCATCGGACAATTCCTGGATAGGCAGCGCCCGCGCCCGCCCCTGTTGCTGGGAGAGTTGCAGCGATTCCAGCTGAAACTGGTACAGCAAGCGGTGATATTCGCCGCCGCGCCGCGGATCGGCTTCGAGGCGGCGGCGGGCGTAGCGCAGCATGGCGGCGGCGGGCTCGTCGAGGCGCAGGCGGCGCAGGTGCGCCACCGTCAGCAGATGCTGTTCGTGCCCTTGCTGCAACCAGTCTTCCAGGGCGAGAAACGATTCGAGCGTCTCCAGCAGGTAACTGCTCAGGTGGGCCAGGCGGGTCGCGGAATGGCCCAGCGTTTCGGCCACCTTTTCCTTGCGTAGCAAAGCCGGGTCGGCATGCTGCAACAAAGGCCGCAGATAATCATACAAACCGACCGTGTCGGCATGCGTGACCAGATAAGGCGAATGCACATACTTGTCGAAGGCCCGCAAGGCAGCGGGCGACAGCGTGCGCAGGATTTGCAGAAGCGGCGTATCCGTCATAACCTGAACAGGGTATTTTGGGTCAAATATCGGCAGTCACAGGGGCAAAAAATCCGTCCGCTCATTTTACTTGGTTTTGAAAAACAAAGGTTATAATTTTTATTAAAAAATTGATTTTTAATTATTTATGTTATTTTTTACAAAAAAATCAACTTGAAAACAAGCAAAAAATGTCTTTGTTCCGCCCGCTGTTTGCCGGCACTTTTGTACCATCAATAATCGGTACTAATCACCAACCTTAACCGGCATGAACATTTTTCGATTTTTACTAGGCACCCTGTTCTCCCTGACGGCTTCCGGCTTACTTTGGAGCCAGAGCACTTTCAGGGAAGTTTACAATCCCGAACACAGTTTTTTTCGCGACCTTGTACAGGCCCCGGACGGCGGTTTTTTGCTTGCCGGCGGCGTATCTACCGATAATCAGATGTTGCTCGTCCGTACCAACACAACGGGCGGCGTCATCTGGACCAGCCAGTCCAACGCGCTCGGCAAAAATGCCGTGGCGGCCTGCGCGCTTCCCGGCGGCTTCGCCGTTCTGACGGAAGGCCAGGCCGGCCCGAACGGGCAACGCAACGTACTTTTCCACATCGACTACGACGGCCTCGTACTCTGGAGTCTTCCGCTCGAAAACGGCTTCCTGCCCAACAGCCTGCACGAACTCGCACTCGGCTCCGATGGCGCCCTCTTCGTGGCAGGCGAAACACGCGACGCAGATTTTGAACAACATTTCAGGGTATTAAAAATCAGTGCAGCCGGCTCGATCATCTGGGATAAAAACCTGGGATTCAACAATTTTGACGAAATCGACGCCTGCCTGGCGGCCTTGCCCGGCGGCCAGATTGCCCTCGGCGGCACGCGTAAAAACGCCAGTGGCAACCGCGACCTGGTGATGGCCCGGCTGGACGGCGACGGCAATGTGCTCTGGCTGAATTTTTACGCCAAAAACTACTACCAAAACGGCATCGCACTGGTCGCCAACACCGATGGCAGCCTGGTGTTCATGGGGAATACCTATCAGTCCAACCCGAACGGCCTGGATTTCCTCAAAGTCAGTCCATTGGGCACAGAGCAATGGTACCGGCAATACAACCCCGTGCCGTTGAGCGATATTCCAGCATCGTTTATTGCCCACGATCTCGTGCGCGATGCCGACAATACGCTTTTCGCGCCGGTGTACACGGGTACGCCGGGGTCGGCCACCACCCGCTTGCTGAAAATAGCGGCCAACGGCGACTCCCTGTCGAACGTGGCCCTGCCTTTTGCCGACATGCCCTGGGCCGTCATTCGCACGGGCGACCAGCATTTTGCAATGGCCGGCGAAACGGAAGAAGGCTACCGTGCCGTGCTGGTCAAACTGGACGAGTCGGGCGCTTCGCCTTTCAACACGCTGCAAGGGCATATTTTCTGGGACCAAAACAGCAACTGTGTCAAAGACCCCGATGAAACCAATACGCCGCCCATTTTTATGGTAAAAGCGGTGGACAGCGCCGGAGAGGCTTTTTATCAGCTGGTACAATCGATTGACGGAGAATATGTTATGGCTGTATCCGAAGGAGAATATGCCCTCAGCGTACTGCCGCTTTCGGGCAACGCAGCCTTGTGGGCGGCCTGCGATACGCCAGTTGTCACGGTCACGGGCCCCAACCAGACTGTTCAGGCGCCCGACATTGCGCTTCAAAGCGGCACGGTTTGCCCCGTACTGGATGTGTCGATCGGCAGCGGTTTGATCCGGCGCTGCAACACGACGGTTTACAATGTTCAGTACTGCAACTATGGCAACCAGATCGCCTACGGCGCTTATCTCGATATCACCTACGACTCGACGCTGATCTTCCAGAGCAGCGATTTTCCCGTCAGCGCACAGACAATCAATAGTTTGCATTATGAACTGGGCAATATCCTGCCCGGCGACTGTGCGGCATTTCGCATTCTGCTGGGCGTACCCTGCACGAGCACCCTTGGAGATATCGTCTGCGCTGAAGCGCATATTTTCCCCGACACCATTTGCCACGCTGCCGACAATTCGTGGGACGGTTCCAACCTGGAAGTCAGCGCATTGTGCACGGGTTCCTCTGCCGAATTCAAAATCATCAACACCGGCAGCGACATGACCGATGCAACCGACTACGTGATCATCGAAGACCAGATCATCCTGATGACGGGCAATATTCAGTTGAACGGAGCGGCGGATTCGGTCATTACCATCCCCAACCCCGACGGGCACTCTTTCTACCTCCGCACCCGGCAGCGCCCCGGGCACCCCGTGGGCGGCGAGCCCTCGGCAGCGCTCAATGCCTGCGGCGGCACGGGCGGCCCCAATCTGGCGCTTCAACTGCCGTTTGACAACCCGGCGCCGGCAATCGCCACGCACTGCGACGAGGTGATCGGCTCTTACGACCCGAACGACAAACGGGGCTTCCCGCTGGGCTGGCAGGAAGAGCATTACATCGAGCCCGGGCAACCCATCGACTACACGATCCGCTTTCAGAATACCGGCAACGACACGGCTTTTCTGGTGGTGATCCGCGATACCTTGTCTGAAATGCTGGATATTGCCAGCTTGCGGCCCGGCTCATCGAGTCACCCGTATGAGCTTGAATTTGAAGGCAATGCCTTGAAATTCATCTTTCCCGACATCCTGTTGCCCGACAGCACGGTAAACGAACCGGCCTCGCACGGGTTTGTACGGTTCCAGATCAATCCGCGCAGCGATCTGCCGTCGGGCGCCCTGGTGGAAAATGACGCGGCGATCTACTTCGATTACAACGAGCCGGTCATTACCAATACCTGTTTCCATACCGTCGGCCAGCCCTTGATCAGTGTGAATGTAGAAACGCCGCGGCGCGCCAACGGCTTTGCGGTGCGGGTAATGCCCAATCCGCTTGGCGAGGAAGCCATGCTTCAGATCGAGGATGCCGCTCCGGAAAGCGTCTTCAGGCTGTTGATGTACGACGCACAGGGCCATCCCGTTCGCTTCGAGCAGTTCAGCGGTTCGGCCTATGTTTTTCAGCGAAAAAACCTGCCTTCCGGCTATTATTTCTATCAATTGATGCGTGCAGACGGAAAAATGGTCGGCGGTAAAATCATCGTGCGCTGATCTTCCTTCGAGGCAATCACATTTAAAAATCTCATCCCATGCTCAAATATTTTTCGCTCCTGATCTGCGCGCTTTGGCTATCGAATGCCGAAGCCCAAACCTGCCTGGCGCCCGGCCCATGCCCGGGTGCAACGCTGGAGGTCTGCGATTCTACGCAAAACAAT
>JAXLUR010000016.1:0-19769 GCA_046329435.1 Saprospiraceae bacterium | reverse complement strand
CCATCGGCGCTGGATCAGGCCTGGTGCTGGGCTATGCTTCGGGAGATGACGACGAAGGTTTTTTCTCTTTCACCAAGGAAGAGAAAACTCTTTACGGTGCGATTTTTTCAGGGCTCTCGGGAATGGTGATTGGATTTTTGGCCGGGCTTAAAAAAAAGGTCATTCTGCTTGAAGGGAGTAAAGAGAAGTACAGACGAATGCGGTTGTTGATTACGCGATACAGCCTGACAGGCCATTGAAAAGGCATCGATACCAGTGTGGCTATCAACTTTTTGCAATCATAAAATGCCAAACACTATGGAAAAACGACTTGTTTCGCTGATTGGGGCCATCTTTTGCGCCACTTTTCTTGCAGGCAGCACGAATATGCCTCCTCAAAGAGACTGCGACACCGTGTACACCCTCAATGGCCGGGTAATTATTGCCCAAATCCGCGGTTACAATGAAAAGGAGTTGACCTACACGCTTTGCGGGCCCAAACAAAACGCCATCGCTTACAACCTTCCCCTCTCCGATCTGAAAGAAATCCATTGGGGCAACCACCCGGTTTATAAAGTTTGGGTACACCGATATGGCAAGTTATTCCCTCAAAGCGGCTTTTTACTGGAAACAACCGATAACAGTATTCTGCTTGCCCGACATGCCAAAGCCAACGACCTTTCTACAGTTCGCGAAATACCCGTGAGCGACATAAGAAAAATCAAGTTCAGCAAACGCGGAAAAATGGGCAGAAACGTGTTGACTGGGTCGATTATAGGGGCAGGAATCGGCGCAGTTGGAGGACTGGCGACCGACAAGGACAATCTAGTCTTTACCAAAGGAGAGGCCGCTTTGCTGATAGGTTTGATCATGGGTGTTGCCGGCGCCATGGTTGGGGTATTGTTCAGTCTGTTCAAGGATTCGGTCACAATTAAAGGGAACGCGGACAAATACCGGCTCCTGCGACCGCTCCTGACCCGTTATTCCCTGACAGGCAAATAAGCGCCCCTGATTGCCGCCAAGGGCGTACTTTGGCAGCGCTATTCAGCCATGCAACACGTCATTCGCCCTCACGCCGAAACAGCCTACGCGCACGAACTCGCTGCCCTGGCCGCTACCGACGACCGGCCCCGGCCCGAAGGCTGGCATTTGTCGCCCTGGGCAGTAGTCACCTACCTGCTCGGCGGACAGGCTGGCGATACCCCAATCGAGCCCAAGTATATCGGCAACCGCCGCCTCATCGAGATCGCCGTGGCGACGCTGGCCACCGACCGGGCGCTTTTGCTGCTGGGCGTGCCCGGCACCGCAAAAACCTGGGTCAGCGAGCACCTCGCCGCCGCTATTTCGGGCGACAGCACCCTGCTGGTGCAGGGCACTGCCGGCCTGCACGAAGACGCGCTCCGTTACGGTTGGAACTACGCCCGGCTGATTGCCGAAGGCCCATCTGAAAAAGCCCTCGTCCCAAGCCCCGTCATGACCGCCATGCAGCGCGGCCATATTGCGCGTATCGAGGAACTGACGCGTATTCCGGCCGATGTGCAGGATGCGCTGATTACCCTGCTTTCGGAAAAAACCCTGCCCATACCTGAACTCAACGCCGAGGTGCAGGCCACCCGGGGTTTCAACCTCATCGCTACGGCCAACGACCGGGATCGCGGCGTCAACGAACTGTCGGCAGCCTTGCGTCGGCGCTTCAATACCGTGGTGCTGCCCCTCCCGGCCAGCCTCGACGAAGAAGTGCTCATCGTTCAAAAACGCGTGGAAGACCTGGGTAAAGCCCTTTTACTGCCCCCGGATGCAGCGCCAGTGGCCGAAATCAGGCGACTGGTCACAATTTTCCGCGAGATGCGCAGCGGCAAAACCGCCGACGGACGGGAAAAGATAAAAAGCCCCTCGTCGGTGCTGAGCACGGCAGAGGCCATTTCGGTGATCCATCAGGGGCAGGCACTCGCCACCCATTTTGGCGACGGCGAGCTCAGGGCGCACGACCTGGCAGCCGGCATGGTCGGCGCTATCGTCAAAGACCCGGCCAACGATGCCGCCGTGTGGCAGGAATACCTCGAAACAATCGTCAAACGCCGGGCCGACTGGCAGGATTTGTACCGTGCCTGCAAGGACCTGGGATAACGCATGCCTGCACCACATCAACAACTTTACCCGCAACTGCTCGCGGCAAAAGCCCGGGGCGAAAAACGCCTGGCGATCCTGCTCGACCCCGACAAGCTCCCGCCGGCGCAGCTCGAACGGACCGTCGCGCTTGCGGCCTCATGCGGCGTGCACTACCTTTTTGTGGGCGGCAGCCTGATCGTCAACGACCGGCTCGACACCCTGTTGAGCGACATCCGCAGCCGTTGTAACATTCCGCTGGTGCTGTTTCCCGGCAATTCCTTTCAATTGAGCTACCGCGCCGACGCCCTTCTTTTTCTTTCCCTGATCAGCGGCCGCAACCCCGAATTGCTCATCGGTCAGCACGTGATTGCTGCGCCTTTTTTAAAAATTTCACCCCTGGAAATTATCCCGACCGGCTACATGCTGATCGATGGCGGCGTGCCCACCGCCGTGCAATATATGTCGAACACCCTCCCGATCCCGGCCGGGAAAGACGACATAGCCGTCTGCACAGCCATGGCTGGCGAGATGCTCGGTCTGAAAATGATTTACCTCGAAGCAGGTTCCGGCGCACTGCAGCCGGTCTCGCCCCATACGATCGAAGCTGTACGCAACGTGCTGGAAATCCCCTTGCTGGTTGGCGGGGGCATCCGAACAGCGGAACAGGCTACCGCAGCCTGGCGCGCTGGCGCCGACATTGTCGTGGTCGGAAATGCCGCCGAGCGCTCACCGGAACTGATTCGCGAAATCATGCAGACAATTCCGCAATCAGGGTCGGACGATCAGTAGTTTTTTCACCCCGATACCCGTCGAATTTTCAAGGCGAACCTGATACATCCCCACGGGCAGGGCTGTCGTTTCGACGGCCAGCCGATCCTGCCCCGCAGGCAAGCTTGTCACCAGTACCAATTGCCCCCTTGCATCAAAAAGCCTGATGCGGGTGTCCGAATCGAGCGCTCGTCCGGGCACGATCCAGCATTGGTTTTGAGCAGGGTTGGGGAAAAGCGCAAAATCGAGCGGTCGGCTGTCGGGCGCAGATGTTCCCACGCTAAACGACTGAATATCAAACTTCGGCGTGCCCAGATAACCGCCTTCGCCATCGACAACCGTAAACCGGAAGTAATCGGCGTCGAGCCCGCCGCCATAGTCGAAGTACCGAATAGCGCCATTGTCGAGTTCGGCCTGTGTAAACTGGTCGCCGGCTTGCATGATGCCGCCCCAGTTTTTTTCGAGGTGCCCGAAGTGCGGGAGCGTCACGAGGGTGTAAACCAGTTGATCGTGTGTATTGTTGGCATCTTCGGTGAGCAACAAATCAGGAGTGATGACGGCATTAAGGCCCGTTTCCAGAGACAGCACGTTGTTGTTGACCAGATAGGGCGCGTTGAGCGAAACCGAGGAACAGATCTGCAATTGAAATCCCTGCAAAGCGCCCCCGGAGCCGCTAACGGGGTCTTTTACGCGCAGGGTCCAGTTGCCCTGGGTGTTTTGTCCGATCAGGGGCGCCAGCGGCGTTTGCGGTTTGACAGCATTGCCCGAATTGGACGGCGGACAGGTAAAGGGATTGGGCGAATTGTCGTCGAGTGCCATATTGAACGGCACACTGATAACGCCGCATTTGTTTTTAAACAACGTCACCTGCGTGCCGGCGGGGCTGATCAGGTAAGCCTCCAACTGCCCGAATTCATCGTGAAAACCCGCCACCTGCGTCACATTGATATCACTGATAACCGCACTTGCACCGACCTGGATTTTGGATTCCACCGTGGACGTGCCATTGGGTGTGATATTCAAAGGCAGGTCGTTAGCGCTCCAAGTCTGGCAATTGTCGACCAGCGTGGCGAAGGAAAATGCCTCCTTCCATTCGTGTACGCCGCAGCTGTTCACGGGGCGAACCCTCCAGTAATACACCTTGTTTTTTTCCAAAAGAAAGGGGATGGTGAAAGAATCCAGCGAGGTATTGGTTTTGGTGGCCAGGATCGACGCGGGACTAAAAGAGGGGGCGTTGGCCAGTTGAAGATCGTAGGCAGCTGCGTCGGGCGCTTTGTTCCAGTGCAGGGTTTGCGCCTGTTGCAGCCCCGTACTGCCGTCGGCAGGCGCCAGCAGGGCAAACGCTGAAAAATCGTTGGTAATCAGGTTGAGGTGGACGGTTTGCACCAGCGTATCGCCCGTATTGGCATAGGCCCTGATGGAAAAACTAAATGCGCCTGCTACCGTCACATTATGCAGATCGAGGGTGAAATGGCCTGTCTGACCGGGCGAGAGCGTGGCGGCGGAAAAACTGCTCGTCGCGCCCGGCGGAAGGCTGCCGATCAGGTCGAAGTGGATGGGGCTGTCGAAGCCCAGCACGCCACTGGTCAGCATATCGGTTTCAAACTGGGTGGGCAGGCAGGCTACCGTGGCGTCGTTGCTCAGCGAGAAAGAGAAGCCGGGCTGTACGGGTTGTTCGATACTGAACGGGTGGTTCGACACATCGAAAAACACATTGTCGGCCGCCTGCACGCGCACGCGGGCCTGAGTGGTCGGCAGGTCGGGCACCAGCACGTACTGGATGCCGTCGTTGCCGGTGCCCTGCGCGAGGGAGTACGGCCAGGTTTGGCCATTGTCGGTGCTAAGTAAAATATTGACACTGTGGCAATTGACCGGCGTGTGATCGGTGTTGGCCACATCCCAGCTGACAGCGACATATTCGCCGATTTTCCAGCTGGTGCTGCTGGCATCGGGCGAGGTCACGACAAAGGGGCCGGCTTCTGCCGAGGCTTTAAAGGCCACATCGGCCCAGGCCAGGCCGCCGCCGCCGCTTTTGTTGTCGCGGGCGGTGAGCCGGAATGTCATGTCGCGGGTATAGGTCGGCAGTTGTTCCGCCAGGTCAAAATCATTGTTCAAAATGGTATTCAGCCTGGGGAAATACCGGTTGGACGCTGTCACGGGCGGGAAGGTGCGAAAGATAGGGCTGCTGCCGGCGGGTGCGTCGAGCGGCACTTCGGGGCCAGTGTCGATCTCTTCCCAACAGTAGCTCAGGGCGTCGCCGTCCGGATCGCTCGCGGTGCCTGTCAGTTCGAAAGGCGTACCGATGGGAATGGTAAAAAATGATGGATACGAAAGGCTTACCGTCGGTTCCAGGTTGTCGGTAGGCGTAAACGTGCCGCATTGGCCGACATTTCCAAAGTCCACATAATACCGTATCTCCTCGATGGAGCCGGAATGAAAATACAAGTCCTTGTAACCCTGCACGTTGTCGCTGCCACAGGAGCCGCCATACGACATGATCGTACTGCCGCTTCCGGGCTCGAAGGCTGTGTTGCCGGTTCGGCCTGTTGCATCATCGCAAAAGTTCCAGGTATGGCCGCCGCCAAACTGGTGGCCGATCTCCTGGCCCAGCGTGCCGACAAACCCGGGTCCGTAACTGCCGTTTCCAAACCCTGTGGTGGCCCCCCATGCCTTGGAGGAGCCGCAGACCACCCCGATTTGGGCTATGCCGCCAATGCCGCCGCCCATGTAGCGCGACAACACGTGGCCCACGTCAAAATTGGCCGAGCCGATAACGGTGGTCGTCACCACAACATTCTGGTCGGCCCAGTTGGGCGCGGAATTGCCGTTGAACGGGTCGGTAGAGGGATCGAGGTAGATCAATTCGTCGTTGTCGGCCACGAGTTGCAGGCGAATGGCCATGTCGCGTTCATATACCGCGCTGATGTCATTGGTATATTCCGTTACCGCCGACAAGACGGAGGCCAGCGTGCCGCCGTGGTCCTGGCTGAATTCGCCCGTAGTGGCCGCTGCAAAACGGTAGGTTTTGTACGGCACAGGCGTCAGCAAGGCGCCGCGTTCTTCGGGGGCGGGGGTGTAGGGGGTAATAGGCGGCAGCGGATAATCGGCCGGCTTCATGAGGTGTTGGGCGCGGCAGGCCTCATCGACCGGCATTTCAGCAGCGTCGTAGGCGATATAATACTCCGTTTGGCCGTAGAAACAGGGGTCGATACACTCTCTTTTTCCACCCGGGCGCAGCACCAGGGCGTGCAGCCCGCGCGCCGTCACGCTCAGGCGGACAATGGCGCCGGGCTCGGTCATCGAGGCGCCGGCGTAGGTTTTGATGTACGGATGGCGGGCGGCCAGTTCGGGGTGGAGCACTGCGATTTCCCACACGGCAAAAGGCTCCGGCTGGCCCGAAGCGGCAGGCAGCATAAGCTGAAAACTTTTCGCACGGGCAGCAGGCGTTCCTTCCGCGGGGGCGGAGGCCAGCGATTGCTGCAGGGCCTGAAGATCCAGGCGCCAGCCGGTAAAACTGGCCGGCAGGCTGCGTGCCGCGGCAGTCGGAACAACGGGAAGTGCCTGGTTTTGAACCGGTTGGAAAAAACCGGGTACCTGGTTTTGGGCAAAACAGGCTGCCGAGACGGCAAGCCCCAACAACAACACGGTAATTTTTTTCATAAAAAAACTTGTCATTTGCCTTTTCCGGAAAGGCTCAGCCAGAAATTATTTACCCCTTCGCCCTGCACCAGGGTAATTTCCTGTGCATTAAGCAGTTCGAGCAGGGCCAGAAAGGTGACGATCGCGTGAATGCGGTTTTCAAGTGGCCAGAACAATTCTTCGAAACTCGATTTTTTACCTTTCTGCAAACGCCCCATCACGTAAGCGCGCTGATCCTGGATCGTGTAGTTGTAATTGTACACGGTGTGTACACGTTTCACTTTTTGTTCTTCCTCAAAACGGGTCAGCAAACGTTCGAAAACGCGCAGGAGTTTGTACAAGGTCACCGATTCCATTTCGGCATCGGCCAGGGCAGTTTGGGCCAGGTGGCGCAGTTCGGCGCCGGCATAGCCGCGGGGCGTCATAAAAGAGCGCATTTCCTCGAGTCGGCGCAGGTCGTCGAGCACTTCCTTGTAGCGTTTGTATTCGAGCAGGCGGTCTACCAGTTCGCGGCGCGGGTCGATTTCATTGCCCTCATCGTCCACCGCCTTGCGCGGCAACAGCATTTTGGCTTTGATGCGCATCAAAGTGGCTGCCACGACGATAAAATCCGAAGCCAGGTCGATGCTCATGCGCTGGGCATGATGCAGATAATCGAGAAAGTCGTCGGTAATTTTGGCAATCGGGATGTTGTAAATGTCCAGCTCGTCGCGCTCGATGAAGAACAGCAACAGATCGAACGGCCCTTCAAACACCGGGAGGTGAATGGTGAAGGTGGCGGGAGCGCTGTTGTCGGTAGCGTCGGTGGGCAGCATGTCTTGATCTTCAATGGCGCTGATGTTGGCGGAACAGGGGACCCAATGTGCAACCTGCTGATTTTCAATACAATCAAAACCAAAACAGGTCAATTTTCCCACATTCCTCAAAAGCATCGCGAAAGTAGAAAAAAATGCTCCAGCCTTGAAACTACTTTTGCCATTGCCAGCATCATACATTTTCTGTTTTCATGACCCTCTACCTCATCCCCGTCCCCATCGCCGAAAACGCCCTGCACACACTGCCCGCCTACGCGCAGGACATTGCGCGGCGGCTCGATATTTTTATCGTCGAGCGCGCCAAAACTGCGCGGCATTTTATCAAAAGCCTCGGCCCCGAAAAACCCCTGCAGGAGATGATCTTTACCGAAATCGGCGAGCAGGGCCAGACCCTCGAGGCGGAAGTCGCTTTTCGGGCGGCTGTGCAAGCCGGCAAAGACGTGGGGCTGTTGTCGGAAGCTGGTTGCCCAGGGGTGGCCGACCCGGGAGCGGCTATCGTGGCGCTGGCCCACCGCGAGGGCGTGCGCGTAAAACCGCTTGTAGGCCCCTCTTCGCTGTTGCTGGCCCTCATGGCGTCGGGTATGAACGGACAATCTTTCTGTTTCCACGGCTACCTCTCGCCCAAACGGCCCGAACTGGCCCGCGACCTGCGCCGGCTCGAACAAAATGCTGCCCGCCTCGATCAAACCCAGTTCTTTATCGAAACGCCCTACCGCTCCCAAATGGTGCTGGAAGTAGCCATCGAAGCCCTGCAACCCGACACCCTGTTCGGCGTTGCGCAAGACCTGAGCGGCGAAAACGAAAACATCCGCACCCTTTCGGTGCGCGAGTGGAAAAAAAGACAGCCGACCCTCGAAAAGGCGCCGGCTGTCTTTTTGCTGTACCGGCCGTCGAGTGGCCGCTGAGCGACGAAAGGCTAAAACCTTCCGCCGTAGCGCACAAATGCGTACTGCATCCCGAAGGTAAAACGCAGGCTGCGTACCACCGATGGCCCCGTATTTTCGGGATTCTCGGTCCATACGACACTGGGGCGCGCCACAAAACGGAAAACATCGCTGGTGTGCAGTTTGAAACCCACCCCGAGCTCGTAGGATTTGTAATGGTCTTTAAAACGCGTGCCCGAATAAAACCAGTCCGGCCGGTTGTCGTACCACGACTGCCACAGGGTGGTTTCCTTGGTTTCGGAATTTTTAAAATCGAGCGACATGCCGGCGTAGAGGAAAAGGCATTTGCAGGGTAAAAAGCGATAATTTACATGCAGGGGTATGGAAAAATAGGCAGGACTGGTCTGCCGGTATTCCACCTGGTAAAACGGTTTTGATTCGCCGCCGATGTCGAAAACAACGGTCTCGGGCAACAACAGGTCGTACTGGATTTTGCCGTATTTTTTATAGCCGAAACCAAATCCGAAGGAAAAATCACGGTAAGGAAACTCGACATGCACATCGGGCATAATCTTGGGCCGCCGGCCTTCGTCGTACAGTTGAAGGTCGTAGGCGGCTTCGATCCCCACGACTATTTTGGCAAAAGGGCGCTGGGCGTGGAGTTGGGTCAGGGCGATTAAAAGAACAGGCAGCAAAAGGATGTTTTTCATGGCAAACAGTGCAGGATACGGATGAAGGAATGGATTTTATTCCAACTACGCAGGCCGGGAGTCAGCGGTTGGGTCAAGGCATATTAATTTTAGCGAAAAATTTGTCGTGCCGCACTCGGACAATCTCGACAGGGTTGAACTGGTACACAGCGGGGCCGATTACTTCACCCGGCTCCACGCCATCGTGGATGGCGCCAGGGAGTTGTTGCATTTGCAGACCTATATTCTGGAATGGGACGACACGGGGCAGGCGCTCATCGACCGGCTTGAGGCGGCCGTTCGCCGCGGCGTCAGGGTGTACCTGCTGGCCGATCACTTCGGTTCTTCCAAACTGCCTGCCGTTGCGCTGGCGCGCATCCGTGAAGCGGGCATCCGTTTTCGCTTTTTCGCGCCGCCTTACTCGCTCGAACGTCTGGCTTTCGGGCGCACGATGCACCACAAAATAACGGTGGCCGACGGGCGTATTGCCCTGATCGGCGGCATCAATTTCGCCGACCGCTACCGCATCGGGGTGGAAACGGAGCGCCCCTGGCTCGATTTTGCGGTTCAGCTCGAAGGCAGCGCCTGCCGCCAGCCGCAGCTGGTGTGCGAGCGGCTTTTTGCTCAAAAACCCGCCCCCAAAAGGCTGCTCGCCGGACGCATCGAGGCGCTCAGGCTCCGTTTTTTGCGCAACGACTGGATGCGGCGCCGAACGGATATTTACCGCGGCTATCGCGAAGCGGTGCAGCAATCAAAACATTCGATTACGATGGCCGCCAGCTACTTTTTGCCGGAAAAAAGTTTTCGCCGGCTGCTGGCCCGCACCGTGGCGCGCGGGGTGGAGGTCCGAATCATCCTGAGCGGCCCTTCCGATGTGCCGCTGGCCCGACTCGCCGAGCACTATCTGCACCGCTATCTGTTGTACAAGGGCATCCGGCTGTTCGAGTGGCGCCCTTCGGTGCTGCACGCCAAAGTAATGACGGTGGACGAGCAGCTGAGCCTCGTGGGCTCCTACAACCTCAACCACCTGAGCCGCTACCGCAGCATCGAATTTAATGTGGAAATCAGCGACCGGCCTTTTGCTCAAGCCCTGACCCGCTACCTGGATGAGTTGATCGAACGGGATTGCGTCGAAATCACTATCGACAATGCGCAGGTGCTGCACAATCCCTGGCACCGCTTCAAGAGCTGGATAGCCTACACCGTGCACCGCACCATGGTCGTTATATATTTGTCAAGACGGCTCTACGATAGCTGAACTGATGAAGGCGGCCTCTAATTTTGCCCTTTATTTACCAAACAACACACAACGATCATGACTAAAACCCGTTCCACCTGGGTGGCCGCTCTCTTTCTGCTGGTCGCTCAGGCAAGCACCGCCCAAATCACCCTTACCAGCGCCAACATGCCGGGTGCAGGCCTCACATTTACCAGCGACGAAGTCGAATCCAGCTTTCTGTCCAGCCTGAATATCGGCGCCGCCGGGCCCAACCAGACCTGGAATTTCAGCAACGCACCGACGATCGATTTTCCGCAGCCCCAGTACTACCTGGCGCCGGCTTCAACGCCTTTTGCCGCCAGTTTCCCCACCTCCAACCTGGCATTTACAGATGAATTGTCCGACACGGCCGACTACAACTACCTCCTGCTCAACAACTCGGGCATGTCGCAACTCGGTCTCGCCGGCGGCACAGGCAACCTCAACCTGAACCCTGCGTTCAAGTTGTTCCAGTTGCCGTTTACCTACCAGAATTCCTTCAACAGCACCTCGCAGGCCAGCGGAACTTCCGAAGGGCTGAGCGTTTCGGGCACCTACTCCACCGATGTGGTGGCCGATGCCTATGGCACCGTAACGACCCAGCTGGGCACGTTCCCCTGCCTGCGCATCAAACGTATTTCGGAACTGAACCTCACGGTGCTGTTTTTCAGCGTTATTCAAAAAGACACGACCTACGAATGGTGGACGACGCAGTACAAATCCCCGGTCTTCTCGTACACCCGTAATTCCACCGATGTTTTCGGCCAGCTTGAATATGGCAGCTTTGCCAACGTACTGATCGAACAGGCAGTGCCGGTAAGTGAACCCAATGCTTCTCAATCTTTGGCGCTGCAGGCCGCACCAAACCCCACCACGGGCGCCAGCACAATCTCGTTCGAACTGAGCCGTCCCGGCAAAACCGACTTGCTTGTGGTGGATGCCACGGGGAAAACAGTCGCTAACTACGCGCTCGGCACGCTCGGCGCCGGCCAGTACAACCAGGAAGTACAACTCGGCTCGGCGCCTGCAGGCGTTTACGTGGCCTTTCTTCGCCAGGAAGGCCAACTGCTGGGCATGAAACAACTGGTAAAAGAGTAATAAAGTCGCGCTATAAAAAGGAGAGGGCAGCAATTGTTGACCAATTGCTGCCCTCTTCTTTTTTATAGCGCGCGCCGCCTGGTTTTCAGCATGACGGATTTCATAAACCCTTATCAACCAATATCAACCTCGCGCATAAGTATCCCCGAGGCGCAAGGAATATTTTATTGCAAATATCCGCGAACGGCTGCCACAGCCGCATCCAGCTGGCTGGCATCGCTGCCCCCTGCCGTGGCAAAGAAGGGCTGACCGCCGCCGCCGCCCTTGAGGAATTTCTGGGCGAGCTCGCGTACGATGGTTCCGGCATTCAGGCCCTGGCTTTTGGCCAGATCGTCCGATATTTTGACGGTCAGCAAAGGCTTTCCTTCGGGCGACACCGAGCCGAAAGCAACCACGGCCGGCGCCAGCTCGCGTTCGAGTTCGAAAGCCAGGGTTTTGACGGCGTTGGCATCGCCGATGGGCAATACGGCCGCGACCAGGCGGATATTGCCGACCGTTTGGGCCGACTGGCGCAATTCGCCGCGCAGGGCATTGGCCTGCTCCTGTACGAGGCGTTCGATTTCTTTTTGCAGGCGTTTGTTTTCTTCCTGCAAATCAGTCACCGCTCTGGCCAGGTCCTTGGTTTTCAGCATGTTTTTCAAAGCGGCCACTTCCGACAGGTTTTCGGCGATGTAGGCTTCGGCGCCATCGGCCGTGACGGCTTCCACGCGGCGCACGCCGGCGGCCACGGCCGTTTCGGCGGTGATTTTGAACAGGCCGATCTGACCTGTGGCCTTCACGTGGCAACCGCCGCAGAGCTCGCGGGAATAGCCGGGGTCGAAGGTGATCATGCGTACGGTTTCGCCGTATTTTTCACCGAAAAGCATCATGGCGCCGGCTTTTTTAGCCTCTTCGATCGGGATGCGCCGGTCTTCGCCGAGGGCGATGTTCTGGCGGATTTTTTCATTCACCAGGTGTTCGATGCGGGCAAGTTCTTCGTCGGTGAGTTTCTGAAAATGTGCGAAGTCGAAACGCAGGGCTTTGTCGTCGAGGTACGAGCCTTTTTGTTGCACGTGGGTGCCCAGCACCTGACGCAGAGCCGCGTGCAGAAGGTGGGTGGCCGAGTGGTTATTTTCGGTGAGGTGGCGTTTGCGGGCATCCACCTGGCACATAACAGGGGCCGATATATCGGCCGGCAGTTTGTCGAGGATGTGGATGACGAGGTCGTTTTCCTTCTTGGTGTCGGCCACACGCACGGTTTCGGCGCCGAAGGTCATGGTACCCGTATCGCCTACCTGGCCGCCGCCCTCGGGGTAAAACGGCGTGCGGTCGAGCACGATCTGGTATTGCGCCTGGCCCTTGGCCACCACGGTGCGGTATTTGGCCACCTGCGAGCCGCGGGTATCGAGCACGTCGTAGCCGACAAATTCGATGGTGTTGTCGCCGGAAAGCACCGTCCAGTCGCCTACTTCCTTGGCGGCATCGCGGCGGGAGCGGTCTTTTTGTTCGTTGAGGGCTTTTTCAAAACCAGCCTCATCCACCGTCCAGCCTTTTTCACGGGCGATCAGGCGGGTAAGGTCGATGGGGAAGCCGTAGGTATCGAACAGTTCGAAAGCCTGCTGGCCGCTGATGTTATTATTTTGAATATCAAGGTTTTCAATGCGTTTCAAGCCTGATTCCAGCGTGCGCAGGAACGATTTTTCCTCTTCCAGAATCACCCGCACCACAAACTCCTGCTGGGCTTTCAGTTCGGGGAAAACGTCGTGAAATTCTTCGGCGAGGATGGGGCACATACGGTACAGGATCGGCTCCTTGATGTTGAGGAAGGAGTAGGCGTAACGCACGGCGCGGCGCAGGATACGGCGGATGACGTAACCTGCGCCCGTGTTGCTGGGCAATTCGCCGTCGGCAATGGTGAAGCTCACGGCGCGCAGGTGGTCGGCCACAACGCGCATCGCCACGTCGGTTTTTTTCCAGTTTTCATCAACGCCAGGGTAGGTGCCCGTGTAGGTAATACCCGAGTAATTGGCCAGAAACTGGATCAGCGGGCTGAACACGTCGGTGTCGTAGTTGGAGGAAGCGCCCTGCACAGCGCGGCAGAGGCGTTCGAAGCCCATGCCCGTGTCAACCGATTTGGCGGGCAGTTCTTCCAGCGAGCCGTCGGCTTTGCGGTTGAACTGCATGAACACATTGTTCCAGATTTCGATCACGTTGGGGTCGTCGGCGTTGACGAGTTCGCGGCCGTTCTTTTTGGCGCGTTCTTCGTCGGAGCGCAGATCGATATGGATTTCGGAGCAAGGGCCGCAGGGGCCCTGGTCGCCCATTTCCCAAAAATTTTCCTTTTTGCCGAAGGGCAGGATGCGCTCTTCGGGCACGAATTGTTTCCAGGTGTCGAAAGCCTCCTGATCGAAGGGCAGTTTTTCTTTTTCATCGCCTTTGAACACCGACACATAGAGGCGGTCTTTGGGCAATTTGTACACTTCTGTGAGCAGTTCCCACGACCAGGCCAGGGCATCTTTTTTGAAATAATCGCCGAACGACCAGTTGCCCAGCATCTCGAACATGGTGTGGTGGTAGCCGTCGAAACCTACGTCTTCAAGGTCGTTGTGTTTGCCCGACACGCGCAGGCATTTCTGGGTATCGGCCACGCGGGGCGCGGGCGGCGTCTGGTTGCCGAGGAAAAAGTCTTTGAGGGGCGCCATCCCCGAATTGATGAACAGGAGCGTGGGGTCGCTCTTGGCCACAATGGGTGCTGAGGGGATAATTTTATGGCCTTTGGAGGCGAAAAAATCGAGAAACTGGCGGCGTATGTCGCGGGAAGTCATAGGAAAAAAATGAGTGCTTGTTTAGGCAAAGCGGGCGCAAAGGTACTCGTTTTCGAGACCTTATTAAAGGTTTGGTATTCGAAGCAACTGGCATCGAGCCGGAAAAGTTCAGCCCATCAGAATCCCCAGCAGTTCCGTCGCGGCTTTGGCCACCACTGTGCCCGGTCCGAACACTGCGGCGGCGCCTGCCTCGTGCAGGAAGTCGTAATCCTGCTGCGGTATCACCCCGCCCACGACCACGAGAATGTCTTCGCGGCCGAGTTTTTTGAGTTCGGCGACGGTTTGCGGCACGAGGGTTTTGTGGCCGGCGGCCAGCGAAGAGACGCCCAGAATATGCACGTCGTTTTCGGCGGCCTGCCGGGCTGCCTCGGCGGGCGTCTGGAACAAGGGGCCGATATCGACGTCGAAGCCGAGATCGGCGAAGGCCGTGGCGATTACCTTGGCGCCGCGATCATGGCCATCCTGACCGAGCTTGGCCACCATGATGCGCGGGCGGCGGCCCTCGCGTTCGGCAAATTCATCGGCCAGATGGCGCGCTTGTTCAAAGTCTGAATTGTCGTTCATGGCAGCGGCATATACACCGGCCACTGCGCGCGTGGTAGCGGCAAAGCGGCCGAAGGCATTTTCAAGGGCCAGGGAAATTTCACCCAAAGTTGCGCGGGCACGGGCGGCGTCGATGGCCAGTGCCAGCAGATTGCCGGCGATTTCGCACCGCGCGGCCTGTTCCAAAGCAGTTAACGCAGCCTGCACCGCGGCATTGTCGCGCTGGTCCTTGACCTGCCGGATACGCCGTATCTGCGATTCGCGCACGGCGGCATTGTCCACTTCCAGAATGTCGAAAGGCGTGGCGTCGCTCACTTGAAAGATGTTGACGCCCACGATTTTGTCCTGACCAGAGTCGATGCGAGCCTGTTTGCGGGCGGCAGCTTCTTCGATGCGCAACTTGGGCAGGCCCGCTTCGATGGCTTTGGCCATGCCGCCGTGCGATTCGACTTCCTGAATGAGCGCCCAGGCTTTTTCAACCAGTTCGAGCGTCAGGTTTTCGACCACGAAAGAACCGGCCCAGGGGTCGGCAGCGCGGCACACGTCGCTTTCTTTTTGAATAAAAAGCTGGGTGTCGCGGGCTATTTTGGCAGAAAAATCGGTCGGCAGGGCGATCGCCTCGTCGAACGAATTGGTGTGCAAACTCTGTGTGCCGCCCAGCACGGCCGCGAGGGCTTCCACCGCCGTTCGGGCTACGTTGTTGAACGGGTCCTGCTCGGTGAGCGACCAGCCGGAAGTCTGGCAGTGGGTGCGCAACGCCAGCGATTTGGCGTTCTGGGGATTGAATTGCCGGAGCAATTTGGCCCACAACAGGCGGCCGGCCCGCATTTTGGCAATTTCCCTGAAATGGTTCATCCCGATGCCCCAGAAAAACGACAACCTGGGTGCGAAATCGTCGATGTCGAGGCCGGCGGCGAGGCCGGTGCGGATGTACTCCAGACCGTCGGCCAGGGTATAGGCCAGTTCCATTTCGGCGGGCGCCCCGGCTTCGTGCATGTGGTAGCCGGAGATCGAAATAGAGTTGAATTTGGGCATGTTTCGGGCGCAAAACGCAAAAATATCGCCGATAATGCGCATGCTCGGCCCGGGCGGATAGATGTAGGTATTGCGCACCATGAACTCTTTCAGAATATCGTTCTGAATGGTTCCGGAGAGCAGTTCGGCCGACACGCCCTGTTCTTCGGCGGCTACGATGTAAAATGCCATGACCGGAATGACCGCCCCGTTCATCGTCATGGACACCGACATCTGGTCGAGCGGGATCTGGTCGAACAGGATTTTCATGTCTTCCACCGTGTCGATGGCAACTCCGGCCTTGCCGACATCGCCTTCCACGCGGGGGTGGTCGGAGTCGTAGCCGCGGTGGGTCGCCAGGTCGAACGCGACCGACAGGCCTTTTTGTCCGGCGGCGAGGTTGCGGCGGTAAAATGCGTTGCTTTCCTCGGCCGTACTGAACCCGGCGTACTGCCTGATCGTCCAGGGTTGCGTCACGTACATGGCAGAATATGGCCCGCCCAGAAACGGCGGAATGCCCGCGACAAAACGCAGGGCCTTGCTATCCGGCCGGGTTACGGCGCCGGGGCGCAGACTGGAATCGAAGGCAATTCGGGAAAAATCCGGTGTTGGCATGGTCGGTAAAATAAACGCCGAAAGATCGGGCAAATTTGGAGGATTGACTTATGTTAGCCACCCTCTAATCGCCATTTTTTTTCATCCAAAATCGATGCTCCATGCAAAAACTGACTACCCTGCTCCTGCTGCTGCTGCCCTGTTGGGCGCAGGCTCAGGTAGCGAACAGCCGTATCCTTTTTGTCGCCAACCTCAACAGTCAACAGGAGGCTCCGCCACTCAATAACGACGCGCGCGGCGTTGCCAGTTTGCTGGTGTCCGATGACCTTGGCTTCATTCGCATTCACGGCGTGTTTTCCGGGTTGAGCGGCCCGATAACGGGTTGCCATATTCACACCGGCGCGGAAGCCGTTTCGGGGCCGGTATTCATCGACCTTTCCGAGCAGATCGAAGGAAACACGCTGCGCGCCGATATTCCCATGCCGGCCGGTTTTATGTCGAAGGCATTGCGCGAACAACTCTATCTCAATGTTCTTACGGCCGCCAATCCCTCCGGCGAAATCAGGGGGCAATTGTTCATCAAATCGGATGTGATTTTCGGCACGGCGCTCGACGGGCTGGCCGAAGTGCCGCCGGTCAACGGCACGGCCAGCGGCATTATCAAATTCACCTACTCGCCGGGCCAGACCAAAGGCCAGTATTTCGCGGTGGTGGATGGCCTTAGCGGGCCCATTATTTCGGCCGACATACACGACGCTGCCGCGGGCGCCAATGGCCCGGCGTATGCGCCGCTGACCGTCACTTCCGCCAACACCCTCGCGGGCGAATTCGTTTTCACCAACTACCCCGATTTTCTGGGCAAACTCGAAAACGAAGGTTTTTACGTCAACATCAAAACCGCGGCACACCCTTCGGGCGAGGTCCGCGGACAGCTGCATTCGCCGGGACCTTTCTGTTTCGACGCCGTGCTCAATGGCGACCAGGAAACGCCGCCCGTGGCCAGCGCTGCAGGCGGCACAGCCGTCGCCACGCTCACGACCAACCTCGATACCCTGGTGTTCAAAGCGACTTTTCACGGACTGACGCCTACGGCAGTGGTTTTTTGCCGGGGTGCGGCAGGCACAGCCGGGCCGGTAGTGCTGCCGTTGACGCAAAGCAGTTACCCCAATTTTTACGCAGGAAGGGTGCCGGTTAGCGCCGAGCTGGCGCATGATTTTATAAGGGGCGATGTGTACGTCAATATCCTGACGGCCAGCCACCCCGACGGCGAAATCAGGGGGCAAATGCAGGCCTTGTTGCGCACAGTGTACGCTTTCGACCTGTGCGGAAGCCAGGAAGTGCCGGCCAGCAACTCGGCTGCCCAAGGCACGGCGGTGATCAGCATGAGCCGTTTCAATACGCATCTCGACTACCTGTACATCGCCGACGGACTGAGCGGAACGGCCACCGTTGCGCACATTCACACGGGCGCGCCGGGCGAGTACGGGCCGGTTTATGCCCCTCTGTTCGCCCCGCACCCGGTAGGCAGCGGACAGTTTGAAATCGACGGCGCGGTGTTCAATACACTGGAATCGGGCAATACCTACCTGAATGTTTACACCCCAGATTACCCCAATGGTGAAATACGCGGCCAGGTAAGCCGCGAGCTGGCCTGTGCCGACAACGTGGCGGTGGTCGAGCCCGCGCTGTCGGGCGCTGTGCTCGCGCCCAATCCGGCAGCCGGCCTTGCAGAACTGCGTTTTTCCACCCGCGAAACCTTTGCCGGGCAACTGTTGATCCGCAACACGGCCGGGCAAACGCTTTTTTCAAAACCCCTCGACCTGCCGGCCGGCGAGCAGGCCGTCACGGTCGATCTTTCGGCCCTGGCCGCCGGCTTGTACCTGCTTGAAATCCGGACACCGGCCGGCAGCACAGCGGCCGTGTTCAAATTGATGCGCCAGTAACAGATGTGCCGCTGCCCGGCAAAATAATCCTTGAGGGGTGCGGCACATTGTTTTTAAACACCGTGCTTTGTGCCGCGCAGCGCGCCAATTCATGTCTAATCCTTTAATTATCAATTTTTTACTTTGAAAGTAGCCGGTTTTACATTTATCAGAAACGCCGTTTTGTACGACTACCCTGTCGTGGAAGCTATCCGTTCCATCCTGCCCTTGTGCGATTATTTCGTGGTGGCGGTGGGGCGTTCCGAAGACGCAACGGCAGCGCTGATCCAGGGCATTGGCGACCCGAAAATCCACATCGTGGAGACCGTCTGGGACGACTCGCTGCGCGAAGGCGGTCGGGTGCTGGCGGTGGAGACCAACAAAGCCTTTGCGGCTATTCCGGACGATTACGACTGGGCCTTTTACATCCAGGGCGACGAGTGCGTCCACGAAGCCGACTGGCCGGCCATCCGCGCAGGCATGGAGCGCTGGCTCGGCGACCCCGCTACCGATGGGCTGCTTTTCCGCTACCGTCATTTTTACGGTTCGTACGACTATCTCGGCGCCAGCCGGCGCTGGTACCGGCAAGAGGTGCGCATCGTGCGCAACGACAAAAACATCCGTTCCTACCGCGATGCGCAAGGCTTCCGATGGGCCGACGGCCGCAAACTGCGCGTCAGGGCGATCGATGCCTGCATTTACCACTACGGCTGGGTAAAACATCCAGTTGCCCAGCAGCGTAAGCAGATGAATTTCAATCGGTTGTGGCATTCCGACGAAAAAGTTATGCAAATCGTCGGCAAGGCGGAAACGTTCACCTACGATGGCGCCGAACCCCTGCTGCGTTTTCAGGGCGCCCATCCGGCGGTGATGCAGCCCCGGATCGCGGCCGCCAACTGGCAATTTGCAGGCGACCCCACCCGTGCCCGATGGACCCTGAAAGACCGGCTGTCCAATTTTTTGGAAAAAACAACGGGCTGGCGACCGGGCGAATACCGCAATTTTATCAAAATCGGGTGAACATTTATCCCTGTTCCCGCATTTGAAAAGCAACCCCGACACCACACACAACACCTCTCCGAGTGGTTATTTTTATTAAAAACATGGTGTGTGCCCGCTGTAAATGGGTAGTCAAAAAAGTGCTGGAAGAACAGCGCCTGACCCCGCGCAGCGTTGCCCTCGGCGAAGTCGATCTGGCAGAAAACCCGGGGCCCGAACAACTGACCCGGCTCTCCGAAGCCCTGTCAGAGCACGGATTCGAACTGCTGGAAGACCGCCAAAGCCGGCTTGTAAGCCAGATCAAAACCGCGGTGCTCGAATACGTGCGCGAGCTCGACGGCGAGCGCACCGAAAACCTGTCCGATTACCTCGGCAGGCAATTGCGCCACGATTATTCGGGACTCAGCAACCTTTTTTCTTCGGTGGAAGGCGCCACGATCGAGCAGTTTTACATCGCCCAGCGCATCGAACGCGCCAAAGAACTGCTTGTGTACAACGAGTTGAGCCTCAACGAAATCGCCTGGAAACTGGGCTACAGCAGCGTAGCGCACCTGAGCACGCAGTTCAAAAAAAGTACGGGGTTCACTCCAACCCAGTTTAAAGTCCTGGGGCCCCGCAAGCGAAAAGGCCTCGACGAGGTTTGAGCGCAACGCGTGCGCCAAAATCTTGTAACAAGTTTCCAAAATCCTGTAA
>JAXLUR010000015.1:0-21897 GCA_046329435.1 Saprospiraceae bacterium | reverse complement strand
ATGAAGAGGAAATCTGTGTTCATAACTTCCCGGAAAATACATTTGCGTTGCTAAATTCCGCAGGATGTACTTTCCTGTAAAGAGTCGGGAAGCACACAGTTTGCTTTTCCGACTTTTTGTTTTACAAAGTTCGGGTTTTTAGGCTTTGTTCACAAAAAGTTTATCCACACTTTGTGGAAAAAGGAAAATTATCGAAGAAGTTTCAAGGTTTGATTGGCGCCATAGGCAAGGGCTGCGACAAATAAAGCCATCGCAATCGCTTGTGCCAATTCTCCTTCGACATGGAGACAAACGTCTCGTTTACAAAGACTTACTTTGTTGAACATGATAAAAAAGTTAAACGGATAACGAATTACTCCACTTCAAGCCCGGAGATTTAGGCCTTGTTTTTAATGTCGTTCCGCAATTTATCCAGTTCCTGTGCGGGTAGTCTGACGTTGTGAGCCAACTCGTCGAGCATGGCCAGCAGTTGAGGCTCGTCGTAAAACCCTGCCTGCCATATTTCCCGAAATATCCAGATGGAGCCGTGCACTTCGAGGCCTCTGTGTTCGCATTCATTGCGTAGCGCCCTGTCGCCACTCAGCACGATACATTGCAACTGAATGCCTTTGAGTAGTACCGAACGATCGGTTATACGGCCCAGGGTGGCCTGGGTCGTCAGCTGCAGGGCGGCCCCGATTTCGCGGGCATCCAGTTCAAGTACTGTGAGCCGGCCGCTCGTTATGAATTTTTCGAGCGCCCGTTGCTGTTCCGGTTTCTCGATTTCATGGAGCACGAGGTCGGTGGTGCGGATATCGTAGGGCAATTGGAAAAAGCCGTCGAGCGCGCCCGACTGAATCAGGTCTAAAAAGATGTTGGTATCGGTAACAACGATGGTCATGCGATTTGGTCAAGGTCGTTGCGCAGTTCGCCCACCGTGACGTTTCGCAGTGTAGCGGCCTGGTTGATGGTGATGATATCTTCGGCCAGGGCTTTATAGAGCAGTTGGTCGAAGCGATAGGTTTTTTCTTCGCCGCAATAGCGGCCGGGTTCGTTCAGGTGATATTGCCGGGCGCGGTAGGTCCGGTTGAGTTTGGCGTACAGGTATTCGTTGATAATGCCCAGGTTGCGGGCGCGGGCAAACATAGCCGCGATGGAGATGCCCCAGTTTTCTTTCAGCAGGATGAGTTCGGGCAGGTAGAAGTGGAAGCGATGTTCGTTCATCGCTTCGAGGGCTTGTTCGGCCGGCAACAGAACGGCCCCGGAAAAAGCATGGCAGAGGCGTTCCCGTTCATTTTCAGGCATTTCTTCGGGGAAAACCAGCACATGGTGCGCCAACTCATGCAAGGCGGTAAAGCGGATGCGGCAAATGTCGTGCGTCCGGTTGACGGCAATAACGCGCACCGGTCCGGCGAACGCCTTCATGCCGTCGAAAGCGGCGTCGGCTTTTACTTCGACGACTTTATAGCCGTTTTCTTCCAGCATGGCGGCGACGTTGGGGATCGGGTCGCTGCCCAGTCCCCATGCGCTGCGCAGTTGGGCAGCGGCATCTTCGGCATCCTGAACCGTTCGTACAAGTTCGGGATAAGCGAAAGGATGAACGGGTTTCTCTTCATTGCTCAGTTTTTCAAGGGTCAGGTACCGGTTGAGCAGATCAACGACCTGTTCCCGTATTGCCGTTTCTGCCGTTGCCGACAGGTGTTTTCGCTTTCGGAATTCCACATGGTTTAGTTCGACGCTGACTTCCGGATCGGCAAAGAAAAAATCGACGGGTACCTGTAAGGCCTTCGAGAGCGCAATGAGCGTTTGGCTGTTGGGCAGGGTTTGATTGAGTTCATATTTGTGCAAGGCTTGTCGCGTAATCGTCGTGCCTACCAAACGGTCGGCCAGCCCTTGCAAGGACAGGCCTGCCATTTTTCGGGCAGCGATGAGTCGATTTCCAAAAGAAGAGCGCATGGGATATTAGCAGGTTGACAAATTTATCTACAAAAATAGTTTTGTAAACCTATCATTACAAGACCAGGGCAATTATTTATTTTTTGTCAATGCATATCTTATCGTGTAAAAGGCTAACTAAGAGGGAATTAGCCGGACAGTTTCGAAAAACAAGGGGACCGGTTGATAAAAAATTGGAACGGTTTTAGATTTTTGTACACGAATAATCAAGTGTAAACGAATCATCCATGCCCAACGCCTACTCCGAAGACGCGCTCATCGAACAAACCGCCATCTCCATTTTCAAAGACTTGAAATGGGAAACGGCGAACGTGTACCAGGGCGAAACCTTCGGCACGGGCGGCACATTGGGCCGGACTTCGGAGGCGGACGTGATCCTGCGGGAGCGGTTTTTCCGGGCGGTGCGGGCGCTCAATCCCGGCCTGCCCGAGGCGGCGTATCAGGAAGCCTTCGAGACCCTCAACGACGACAATACCTCCAAAACCCTCGCCGACCACAACCAGGAAAAACACCAGTACCTGAAAGACGGCATCCCGGTGGATTACGTCAACGAGCGCGGTGAGCGCGTGGAGGGCAAGCGCATCCGCGTGTTCAACTTCGATCAGCCGGAGCAAAACGATTTCCTCGCCGTGCAGCAAATGTGGATCGAGGGCAAATCGAAGCGCCGCAAGCGCCCCGACATCATTGGTTTTGTCAACGGCATTCCGCTGGTTTTCATCGAACTGAAAGCCCACTACCGCAAACTCCGGGTGGCCTACGAAACCAACCTGAGCGACTACAAAAACACCATTCCCAGGTTGTTTCACTGCAATGCTGTCATCCTGCTGAGCAACGGTTTTGAAAGCAAGATCGGCTCGCTCACTTCGAAATTCGAGCATTTCCACGACTGGAAACGCATCCGCGAAGACGAAGAAGGGGTGGTCAGCCTCGACACGATCCTGCACGGCGTGTGCGAAAAAAGCCGCCTGCTCGACCTCTTCGAGAATTTTATCCTGTTCGATCATTCGGTGGGGAAACTGGTCAAACTCATTGCCCGCAACCATCAATATATCGGGGTGAACAAGGCCGTCGATCATTTTCAAAGCCAACTCAAACAACGCGAAAACGGCGAAATCAGCGCCGAAGAAGCGCAGCGCCTGGGTGTATTTTGGCACACACAGGGCAGCGGAAAGTCGTATTCGATGGTTTTTCTGTGTCAGAAAATACAGCGCAAATTCGGGGGCGGCTACACCTTCATTTTGGTCACCGACCGCGTGGAACTGGACAAACAGATTTACGGCACATTTGCGGGCGTTGGCGCCGCGACGAACAAAAAAGCCAGGGCAGGCAGTGGCCGGGATTTAAAAGAACTTCTTGAAAAGGACGAGAAGTACATCTTTACCCTCATCCACAAATTCAACTTCGACGAAACCGTCACCCGGCGGGAGAACATCATCGTCATCAGCGACGAAGCCCACCGCACCCAAGGCGGCACCCTAGCACTGAATATGCGGAAAGCCCTGCCGAATGCTTCGTTTATCGGTTTTACGGGAACGCCCCTGTTCAAAGACGATGAACTTACCCGCCGCATTTTTGGCGATTACGTGTCGGTGTACGATTTCAAACGCAGCATCGAAGACGGCGCCACCGTGCCGCTTTATTACGAAAACAGGGGCGAAAAACTGCGGCTTGACAATCCGAAGATCAACGACGAAATCCGCAGCGCCATCGAAGCCGCCGACCTCGACCCCGATCAGGAAGAAAAACTGAAACGGCTTTTCGCCAAAGACTACCCGATCCTGACCGCCGAAAAACGCCTGCGCTCCATCGCCCGCGACGTGGTGGAACATTTCAACAACCGGGGCTACAAGGGCAAAGCCATGTTTGTCGCCCTCGACAAGGTGACGGCGGTAAAAATGTTCGACTACATCAGCGAAGCGCAGGAAAACTATCTGGAACGACGCAAAAAAGAGATCGAAAAACTCGCCGACGAGCAGGAGTATTTGATCCAGATGAAGGCCTGGCAATGGTCGAGGGAAACGGAAATTGCGGTGGTAGTGAGCCATGAGCAAAACGAAATCGAGCGTTTCGAGGCCTGGGGGCTGGACATCGAGCCCCACCGCCTGAAAATGAACGAACGCGACCTGGAAAAGGAATTTAAGGACGACGACCACCCCTTCCGCTTCGTCATCGTGTGCGCCATGTGGCTCACCGGCTTCGACGTGAAGAGCTTGTCCACCCTGTACCTGGACAAGCCGATGAAATCGCACACCCTCATGCAGACCATTGCCCGAGCGAACCGGGTACACGACGATCAGAAAAACAACGGCCTGATCGTCGATTACATCGAAACCTACAAAGCGCTTTTGGAGGCCCTGGCGATTTACGCCATCGGGGGCGACAAAGGCAAGCCGGGCGAAAGCGGAGAAATTGAAGCGCCCGTGAAGCCGCTGGAAGACCTGATCGCTGATCTGGAAGAGACCATCGCGGCAGTCGCAGATTTTATGCGGAATGAGATCAACTACGAACTGGATTTCATCCTGCTTGCCCAAAAAGGCGCCTGGGAGATCAAGGCTATTCAGGATGGGGTGAATGCTGTGTGCCACAACGATGAGACCCGGACCAAATTCGGCGTATTGGCGCGGGAAGTGTTCAAAAAATTCAAGGCCTTGTTTCCTCATCCCGCCGTTTACGACTTCCAGCCGCGCCGTGACGCTATTAATGCAATATATGCCAGCATCAACAGGAATGAGAAGGACGCCGACATTTCCGCCATTGTGCGGCAGGTACAGGCCGTGGTGGATCAATCCATTGAAAGCCTGAACATCGTGCTGGAGCCGGTGGAAGGGTATGGAAATAAGGTGGATTTGAGCGGCCTGGATTTCGAACGCATTGAGAAAGAGTTTTTGAAATTAGGCGACAATCAGCCCGTCGCCGTGCAATCCCTCAAAGAGCGGGTGGAAGAAAAACTCGGCCGGATGCTGCGCGACAATCCTTTCCGGGTGGATTATTACGAGCGGTATCAGCGCATCATCGAGGAGTACAATACCGGCAAGGAATACGGGGCAGTAAAGGAAATTTTCGATCAGCTGGTCGGCTTTTACGGCGACCTGAACGAGGAAGAAAAACGGGCAGTGCGGGAAGACCTGAGCGAAGAGGAGTTGGCCGTGTTCGATCTGTTAGGCCGGGATAAAAAAGTCAGCGACAAGGAAAAAGCGGAACTGAAAGACATCGCCAAACAGCTACTGGAACGGCTGAAAGAGAAGGAGTTCAGGGTTATTCATTGGGCGGACAAGGAGCAGACCGCTTCGGCGGTGCGGGTGGTGATCAAAAACTACCTGTTCGACAAATTGCCCTATCCGGCTTTTGAGGAGGCGGATATTGATGATCGGGCGGAGGTGTTGTTTGCGTTTTTTAAGGCGCGGTATGCGGAGGGGGTGGCGGCGTGAGGTTACCCACGAAAATTTAATTTGGAAACCTAAGCGAATATAGGTTGCGCTCACTAATAAATGGAAGAATTACTTTAAATTCATTACAATAATTAAACATGCAAGAGAATATTACTTATGAGTCATTTAAGCAAGAATGGTTAGAAGAAGTTCTTGCCGGCGAACCTTCAACGGTTGAACTGGGAAATCGCTTTGCCCGCAAAATCATGTCAGATTGGCTTGATTTTGATGCAGAATCAGATGACATAGTTTTTTGTGATGGCGCTGGCGATGGTGGAATTGATGTTGCTTGTTTGATAACAGGTGACATTCAAGAAGACGGTACTAATGAAGGCAATACATGGTATTTAGTCCAAAGTAAACATGGTTCGGCATTCCGGTCCAGTTCAACTATTCTTGTTGAGGGAGAAAAAGTAATTGAAACGTTGCGTGGCAACAGAGTCAAGTTGTCCTCCCTGGCAGAAGGTTTAAGCGAAAAAATTCGAAATTTTATTCAATCCAAAGGAGAGAATGATCGCCTGAAATTGGTGTATGCAACTCATGACGCACTGTCAGTCGAGGAAACACGTGCAATGGAAAATATGCGCTTAATAGGGAAAGGCCATTTCGGAGAATTTTTCGAGGTGGAAGCAGTCTCCATCTTTACCATCTATAATCGGCTGATGGAACTTGAATCCAGCGAGCAGCAGATTCAAGTAAAATTAAAGGCAAATCTGGCCCCGTCAGGAAGTGACTTGCGAGTTGGCTCTGTGAACCTTATTGAAATATACAACTTTTTGGACTCGTATAAACGGCTGACAAATGACCTTGACAGGTTATATGAGAAGAATGTCCGTAAGTTCTTGGGAGGAGGGCGTGTAATCAATAAAGGGATCGCAAACACGCTTAAAAATGAACCTGAAAAATTCGGCCTTTACAACAATGGTATTACGATTGTAGTAGAGGACTTTCGAGAGGAAGAGGATGGATATTTGATTTTGACAGAACCTTTTGTAGTCAATGGATGCCAGACGACCAAAACGATATGGACTGTTCTGGATGAAAAAATAGGTCATGGTGCGCTCGGAACATTATCCTCAGAATTACAAACTTGGAAATCGCGCCTTGACAATGGTGTTGTTGTGATTAAGATTGTAAAAGTGGGCCAATTTGGCGAATCGCTTTTGACTGAAATAACGCGTTTCACGAATAGTCAAAATTATGTGGGTCGCCAAGATTTTATCGCTTTGGAAAGCAACTTCCGAACTTGGAGCACCCAAATGGGGAATGAATATGATGTTTACCTTGAAATCCACCGTGGTGGTTGGGAAAGTCAAAAATGGAAACAACGACATACCCTATCTGGACCAAAATATGATAAGCATGCAAATGCATTTGACTTATTAAAAATATTTGGAGCCGCTTGGCTATCCGAACCAGGTACTGCTTTTGGGAAAAATCCGCCATTTGCACCTGGTGGAGCCATTTTCAAGCGTATTGTGAATGATAATCCTTTCTTTTCTGTAAAGGACCTTTACGCTTGCTTTTTACTGCAGCAACAAGCTAATAAAGTCGGGTTTGGCAGATTGACTAAGTTTACCCAAAGACGACAGACCAGGTTTCTGTTTTACTTTATTATTGGGGATTTAGTCAAGGATGTTTTAATAAAGGGAGGTAGAGCCTCTGGGCTTCCAGAATTAAGCGAGTCAATCATTCGTATTTTCAGCAATTTAGAGTCAGAAGCAGCAGTTAAATTAACTGAGATTGCCACAAACCTTATTGATGCATATATGGTACCAGGAGAAGATACTGTACTCTCAGAGCCTGAGTTCAAAAAAACCAATGATCTCAATGCATTTTTGAAATTCGAGAGACTTGGTAAAGGCAGAGATCACACTCCAATGCTGGACCAGCAATTAGGTTTAGCCAGATTTTTAATGAACCAAAAGATAGGAGGTACTATCTCGATCAGAGAAACAATTTTGAACTGCCTTGATTTGTAATGAACCAGGTGGCTTGCACCATTTATAATAAATTTTCATTTGCCTGATCAATCACCTCATTCTCAAAGCTTTTCAAATAAGTCTGGGTCACGGCTTCCGATTCATGCCCCATAGCCTCACTAATGACCGCCACCGACACTCCGCTGGTTTTCAAAACGGAAGCATAGGCATGCCGGGCAACATACGTCGTCAGCGGCACGTCCAAGCCTGCTAAACGGGCAATCTGTTTCAGCCCCCGGTTTACCTCCCGAGTGATCCGGTGAATGCGATTGTCGATCTGCACAGCCGTTAGGTGTCGGGTGCGGTCCAGGATCGGGAAAACGTAGTCGTCCGGATGTCCGCCCGACCATTGCCGGCACCGTTCCAGGATCACCACAGCCGGCGCCATCAACCCGACGTTAAAACTGCGACCTGTTTTCGCCCGGATGTAATACAGCCGGTTCTGTTTGATGTCCGACCAGCGCATCAGGGCGATGTCGGTTAGGTTGATGCCCTGGGTGTAATAACTGAACATGAACACATCCTGAGCCAATTGCAGTTTCAGGTCGTGCGATAGGTCCAGGGCTTCGATGCGCTTCACCTCCTCTTTGGTGATGGCCCGTTTGCGGGTGTCGGTGTCGAACTTTGAAATTTTGAAGTCGCGGAAGGGGTAGTCATTGAGCGAAACCAGTTTTTCCTGAATGGCTTTGTTGTACAAAGCCCGCAGGGTGCGGAAGTACACCGAAATGGACGTTTCCTTTAAATCCCGGCTGCGGAGGTGCGTTTCGAAGCGATTCAGGAAACCCAGGTCAATGTCGGAAAACAGCAGGGTTTTAGACTTGGGCAGGAAGGCTTTCAGTGCCCGGAAGGTGTCGCGGTATGCGTTGGCGTTCCCGATTTTTTTCTGAGCGACCAGCCGCTGGATAATTTCCTGGAAGAAGGCGAAAACGTCTGCCCTACCCTTCGGTTTGTGTACGGCAGTCAAAAGGCTTTCGGAGGTGTATTCTTTATCTTGCATTTTCAGGTCCAGCGCCTGGCTTTGAAGTTCGGCCACCCTTTTCTGAATGAGGGTTTGGATTTTCAAGCGTTCTGGATGGGTGCGTTTGGGGAGACACTTTTTGAAATCCCATTGATCCGGGTGGCAGCTCACCCCGAGCGCGTGGTATTTGCGGCGGCTGTTTTTCGTGACCACCAGCATCAACGGGTGTTCGCCATTGGCCAGCGTTTTGGACTGATAAAGTGTGACCCGAATTGTAGCGTCCTGAATCATGGCATGTAAACCGGTTTACATAATGGTTTACATCAAAGATAAGGGGATACGCTAAATAAACACAAACATCAATAAACAAATACCCTATATTTGCCTGATAATCAAACACTTTAAGAATTTTCGAAAAACACCCAAAACGACACGTCCCCTGCTTTGGGAGCAGGGGGTCCCAGGTTCGAATCCTGGTATCCCGACAATTTTAGGACATTAATAAAAGGGCTAACTTTCTGTCATTCAGATTGCTAGCCCTTTTCTTTTCCCTGCATTTAGTCGTTTTGGATACAGGATGGCAAAAATGTCCCATCAATTTTAACACTCTGGTACTAAGTTCTAGTATTTACTTTGTCTATTCCTCAAATTTTATAATGATCAAAGATGAAAACTCTACTTACTCTCTTGCTGCTACTTTCCCTTTCCATCGCTTGTTCTGGGCAAAGCGATAGCCTTGTTTGGCGTTATGCTGACCTTACCTACCCAGTTGGAGGCTTCAATTCAAAATCAAAGGTTGTCGTTGATTACGGGGAAAATGTGCAACGTTGGCTCAAGCGACCAGAAATGATTGAAGGCCCAGACGGCAAGGAAATAAAATTTAAATCTCCAATAGATGCTCTAAATTTTATGAGCCTAAACGGATGGGAATTAGTCCAGTCCTACATGACGGAAGAATCCGCTGGCCTTGGTGGTAACTTAAAGTACATTCACTTCATTATGCGCCGGAAAGAGCCGATCAAAGAGTAATTAGACTAATCTGCATATCGACTGTGACGTAGTTACTGCGTTTAATATTTTTTCCGCCTCAAAAAAATCCATAAGCGGGTCGGTGTTTTCGTCTCAATCATCCTGCCCAGCCAACTTTTCAGAATCGAGTCTCTGGCGGCTTGTGGGGCCAAGACCCTTTCTTTAACCCAGGACGCAAAGCTCCCACGCACACTCCAGGACAACATGGGCGGCCGGGTTGGGCTTGACTGTTTTACCGTATTTCGTTTCTTACTCGATGCCTCTAAATTGGCCCTGGCTTTGCGGTTTCTACAACAGAACACAACTAAAAAGACCTGTGATTACAACAAAAAAGCCCCTCCGGAAATCCGAAGGGGCCCGAAAAGCCTATTTAAGGAAAGGACTTATTTGCCTTCAATCACCGCCTGAGCAGCCGCGAGGCGCGAAATCGGCACGCGGAACGGCGAACAACTCACATAATCCATCCCGACTTTGTAACAGAATTTCACACTTGCCGCATCGCCGCCGTGCTCCCCGCAAATACCGACTTCCAATTCGGGCCGGGTACGCCGGCCGCGTTCGATGGCAACCCGAATCAATTCGCCCACGCCGTCCTGATCGAGGGTCTGGAAGGGATCGAATGGCAGCAACTTCTGATCGAGGTACAAGGGCAGGAAGCCGCCAATATCATCGCGACTGAAGCCAAAACTCATCTGGGTCAGGTCGTTGGTGCCGAAACTGAAAAACTGTGCGTGCTCGGCCATGCGGTCGGCTTTGAGGGCCGCACGCGGTATTTCGATCATGGTTCCGTAGAGGAAAGGAATCTTGCGCAGGCCAAAACGTTTGCAAACATCGGCGTAAACCCGGTCCACAATCGCTTTCTGGTGCGCCAGCTCATTGGCCGTGCAAGTGACGGGGATCATGATTTCCGGCAACACCTTCTGTCCTTCCTTCATCAGTTCTGCAGCGGCTTCGAGTATGGCGCGTACCTGCGTTTCCGTGATTTCGGGGTAACTGATTCCGAGGCGCACGCCGCGGTGCCCCAGCATGGGGTTGTTTTCGTGCAGGGCCAATACCCGTCTTTTCAACAGGCTCATGCTGATGCCCAGCTCCTGGCTGAGCAGGTGAAGTTTTTCACGGTCATGCGGCACGAATTCGTGCAGCGGCGGGTCGAGCAGACGGAAGGTTACCGGGCGGCCTTTCATCAACTCCAGGGTCGATTTGATGTCCTTTTTGATAAAAGCGTACAGATCGTCGAGCGCGACGCGGCGTTCCTGCTCGGTATTGCTCACGATCATTTTGCGCAGGAGGAACAGCGGGTCGGCGCTGCCTTCTCCGTAAAACATGTGTTCGATACGGAACAAGCCGATGCCTTCGGCGCCGAAGGTCAAGGCTTGCATGGCATCCTTGGGCGTATCGGCGTTGGCGCGGATGTGAAGGGTTTTGACCTCATCGACCAGTTTCATCAGGTCGCGGAAAGGCTTGTTGCTGTTGATATCTACGCTGATCAGGTCGAGCGAGCCCTCGTAAACAAGTCCCTTGGTGCCGTTCAAACTGATCCAGTCACCTTCCCTCACCACAACGCCGTGTTGCGCCCGGAAAGAGCGGTGGTCGTCGGCGATCTGAATATCGCCGCAGCCTACGATGCAACATTTGCCCCAGCCGCGGGCTACAAGTGCCGCGTGAGAGGTCATACCGCCTTTGGTGGTGAGAATGGCTTCGGCCTTGTGCATCCCGTCCACATCTTCCGGAGAGGTTTCTTCGCGAACCAGGATGACCTTTTCGCCGCGTTTTGCCCATTCCACTGCGTCTTCGGAGGTAAATACCGCACGGCCTTTGGCGCCGCCTGGACCTGCCGGCAAACCCTTGGCGATGGCTGCATGCAGTTGTTCTTCCCGCGGATCGAGCATCGGCAACAACAATTCTACCAGCTGATTTGGGCCTACGCGCATGATGGCGGTGTCGCGGTCGATGAATTTTTCCTTGTACATCTCCGTGGCCATCCGGACGGCAGCGATGCCGTTGCGTTTGCCTACGCGGCATTGCAACATGTACAAGACCCCGTTTTCAATCGTGAACTCGATGTCCTGCATGTCTTTATAGTGCTGCTCCAGTTTCTTCTGATAACCATACAATTCTTTGTACAAAACGGGCATGATCTTTTCCAAAGTCGGCAGGTGCATGCTCTGCGGGTTTTTGGAGTATTCGTTGACCGGCGCCGGCGTGCGGATGCCGGCCACCACGTCTTCGCCCTGGGCATTAACCAGGTATTCGCCGTAAAACTGGTTTTCGCCGTTGCCGGGGTTGCGCGTAAAGGCTACGCCCGTGGCGCAATCGTCGCCCATATTGCCAAAAACCATAGCCTGGACGTTGACGGCGGTGCCCCATTCGTCGGGGATTTTTTCAATCCGGCGGTATTCCACGGCGCGTTTGCCGTTCCAGCTGGAAAAAACGGCGCCAATACCGCCCCATAACTGGGCCTCGGGGTCCTGCGGAAACGGCGACCCCAGCACCTGCTGCACCGTTTTTTTATATTGAGCCACCAGTTTCTGGAGGTCTTCCAAGTTCAGATCCGTGTCGCTTTTGTAGCCTTTTTCGTGCTTGATCGCTTCCAGTTGCTCATCGAGCATTTTGCGAATGCCCTTGCCGTTTTTTACTTCCACACCGGCGGCTTTTTCCATCACGACATCGGCGTACATACTGATCAGCCGGCGGTAAGAGTCGTATGCGAAGCGGGGATTTTGGGTGCGTTCGATGAGGCCTTTGATCGTTTCATCGTTCAGACCGATGTTCAGGATGGTTTCCATCATGCCGGGCATCGACTTGCGGGCGCCCGAACGAACCGACAACAACAGGGGATTTTTTACGTCGCCGTATCGACGGCCCATTATTTTTTCTACGCTGGACAAAGCCTGTTTGACTTCCTGCCGAAGCGATTTGGGATACGTTTGCTTGTTGGCGTAGTAGTACGTACAAACTTCGGTCGTGATCGTGAATCCGGGTGGAACGGGAAGTTGCAGGTCGGGGTGGCCGGCCATTTCCGCGAGGTTGGCGCCTTTCCCGCCGAGGAGGTTTTTCATGGACTCGTTTCCGTCGGCCTGGCCGCCGCCGAAACTGTACACATACTTGAGGGTGGTCGATAAACTGCCGTCTTTCATAAGATAAGGTTTTGGACAAAAAATAAAGGCGGGCAGAAAGACCAAAACGAACGGCCCTGGAAGCCCCCCTGTTCCCTAAAAGGCTTGCCGGCTCTTGTGTGCACGGCAAATACGGCACATAATTGGGCCTTTTTAGAAGGGATTTTAATGATGCCTGTCAACCGGATTTATGATCTTGATTGATTGGTCTTCCCTTGTCCCGGGCCGGCAAGCCTTTTCCTTATCCTGTCGGAAAAATCAGTGCAAAACCACCATTTTCTGCGCCAGTACCTTGTCCCGGGCCGTCAGCGTGACCCAGTAGGAACCTGCGGGCAAATGCAGTTCCTCAACAGGGATGCGCTCCGTGTACTTCCCGTAGTTGAATTCCTTATGCTCGAATACGGTGTGCACCACCTTGCCGTTCGAATCGAGGATGCGCAGGCTTGCACTGGTTTTGTCGTGAATTTTGAACGGAATCCAGGTTTCCGAGTCGGCGGGATTGGGAAAGGCCGGCGACAAATCCAACAATGCCTCCTGCCCTTTCGTGGCCGACGGCGCCAGTACGCTCACGTCGATGAGCGCCGTAAACACGCTGGTGCTGACGCCATCCATTCGGGTCCAGATAGGCCTGACGACGTTGTTATAAGCCGTCACATTGGTGTAATCGCCAAAAAACTGGTTGGTGTTGGGCGTGAAATAGTTTTCGCTGACCTTGAAATTCTGAAAGCTCGCACCGCCGTCTTTGGACAGGGCCATGTACACATCCGTTCGGTTGTCGGCGTAGCTGCGCCGGTCGTAAAAAACAAACCAGAGCCAGCCAGTCGCCTGATCGACGGTCATCCAGGTCATAAACTGATGGCGGCCGGGCGGGTCATCATTGACGCGGGCTGGCGCACTCCAGGTATTGCCGCCATCCGTGCTTTTTGACAGCCAGACGTCCGTATCGTTCGCTCCGTTGCGCTGATCGGTCCAATTGACGTAAATCGTACCGTGATATGGACCATTACTCAGGTCGCACACGGTGACGGGCAAGCCATTGCAACGCGACAAACCCGGAATGTTGTAGTCCCATCCGCCGGGGAAGTTGTCGATCTTGATATCATTGGCCAGCCAGGTATCGCCCCCGTCGAGCGAGCGGTCAAAGACCAGTCCTGCCGGTCCGGCCCAGGCCACATACACTTCGCCGTTGGGCCCTACGCAGGGCACGGCGCCCTCGGTTGTCAGGTCGCTGTCGAAGCAGTCGCCGCTTGTTTTGTTGATGCGTTTGGCCGGCGTCCAGGTTTGCCCGGCGTCGGTGCTTTTTGAAAAATGGATGCGCGAACTGTCGAGCGGATTCGAAGTGCCGTACTCGTCAAATTCCGTCCAGGTGACATAATACGTATTGGTGTTTCGATCGATGGCAATCCAGTGCTTGTCCTGCGCTTTTCCGCCGTTCAGGCCGGTAAAGGTACCCTGCGACCAGAGCTGCCCGCCATCGACCGACTTTTGGCAGACGATCCGGTCGATCCAGTTGCCGTTTGCCGGATTGGACAGGTGCAGAAACAAAAAATGGCCGTTGGTATCGACGCTGATGACCGGGTCGCCCCAGACGCCGTAGGGTGAAGTGAGGCCGCCGCTGGTCCAGGTTTTGCCGGTATCCGAAGAAAAATAATAGTTATTCAGGTTGGCGCCCGCAACCAGCTGGGCCGGGTTTTCAGGGTTGATGCAAATGGAAGGCTCGTTTGGATTGAACTGCTGCCCGATGAGCACATTAGTGTGTTGTGCCTGAGCCGCAAAAGGCAGCATTGCTCCGATGAGTAAGAAATATTTTTTCATAAATTTCTGATTAACAAATTGTCATACAGCCACTTATGGGCTTTTTCAAAAAAAGAAACGCGCGCCGACTCCCCCGCCGAGGTCGAGGTCGGTGCCAGGAGAGAGCGCAAGGCGGGGCGTGAGTTGTGCAAAAAGATCGACCCTTCCCAGCCATAAACGCAGGCCGAAATTGCCGCTCAGGCCGAGGCGCACTTCGTCGTCGTCGTATTTTTTGCCGCGCTCCTGCAAGCGGATAAATGCACCCGGGCCGTAGTAGAACTGCAGACGCCCTGCCCGATCGAGCCCATTGTGCCAGAGCCCGTGCACGCTGGCAAAAAAGTAGTCGTTGGCATTCCAGGCGAACAGCAAATCGGCCGACACCCCGCCAGGATGATAAAACTGCAGGGCCAACCCCGTGGGTTCGCCGGCCTGAAACCCGATGCCAAAAGTTCGTTGTCCGAAAGCGCCGGCCGCACAGAACGACAGGGCAACTGACAGCAAGAAAAATCTAAACTGTTTCATTAAAACTTCTCTTTGATTATGAACTATTTATAAAAAACAAAAGAGCTGACGCGGGCCCAATGTACCGACGCCGGGAACCCGGCCGCAGCATAGAATGGTTCCACAAAACGCACGGGCCGGGTTGTCCATTTTCCCGGCTGCGCGAAAATGCGTTTCTTTGTCCGCTATTTTACCTGCAACGATATGAGTACTGAACATTCCACACCAACCCCTGAGCCGCTCAATTTTCTGGAAGAAATCATAGATGCCGACCTTAAATCGGGCAAACACACGAGCATTCTGACCCGTTTCCCGCCCGAACCCAACGGCTACCTGCACATCGGCCACGCCACCAGCATCTGCCTCAATTTTGGCCTGGCCCTGAAATTCGGCGGCCAAACCAACCTGCGCTTCGACGATACTAACCCGGTCACCGAAGACACCGAATATGTCGAAAGCATCATCGCCGACGTGCGCTGGCTGGGCTTCGAACCCGCCAATATCCTGTACGCATCCGACTACTTCGAGCAACTCTACGAATGGGCCAAAGTGCTGATTAACAAAGGCCTGGCCTATGTGGACTTTTCATCCGCAGAAGAAATCGCCGCCATGAAAGGCACGCCGACGGAACCCGGCCGCAACAGCCCGTATCGCGATACTTCGCCCTCGGAAAACCTGGCTTTGTTCGAAAAAATGAAAGCCGGAGAGTTTCCTGACGGCCATTGCACGCTCCGCGCAAAGATCGACATGGCTTCGCCTAACATGATCATGCGCGATCCGCTCCTCTACCGCATCAAGAAGGCGCACCACCACCGCACGGGCGACGCCTGGTGCATTTACCCGATGTACGACTGGGCGCACGGCCAAAGCGACAGTATCGAAGGCATTACGCATTCGATCTGCACCATGGAATTTGTGCCCCACCGCGAACTGTACGACTGGTGCATTAGTCAACTCGGCATTTTCCCCTCGAAACAATACGAATTTGCGCGCCGCAACCTTTCCTACGCCGTTACCAGCAAACGCAAACTCAAGCAACTGGTTGAAGAAAACCATGTGCGCGGCTGGGACGACCCTCGCATGCCGACCATCAGCGGCTTCCGCCGCAGGGGATATACGCCCGACAGCATCCGCGAGTTTTGCGACCGCATCGGCGTGGGCAAACGGGAAATGGTGGCCGACATGTCGCTGCTCGAATTTTGCATCCGCGAAGACCTTAACAAACGCGCGCTGCGCCGTTTTGCCGTCCTCGACCCGCTGAAAGTGGTCATTACCAATTTCCCGGAAGGCCAAACCGAGTGGATGGAGACGGAAAATAACCCGGAAGACCCAGACGCCGGCAAACGCGAACTGGCATTCACCCGCGAACTCTGGATCGAACGTGATGACTTTATGGAAAACCCGCCGCCCAAATACTTCCGGCTTTCGCCCGGCAATATGGTGCGGCTCAAATCGGCCTACATCATTCGTTGCGATGAGGTGGAAAAAGACGCTTCCGGCAATATCGCCGCGCTGCACTGCACGTACATCCCCGAGAGCCGTTCCGGCCAGGACACCTCCGGCTTGAAAGTGCAGGGCGTTATCCACTGGCTTTCCGTTAGCGATGCCGTACCTGCCGAAGTGCGGCTGTACGACCGGCTTTTCCAGGTCGAAGACCCCGCTTCCGAGGAGGATTTCAAATCCACCCTCAACCCGGATTCGTTGCGCATGCTGGATAATGCCATGATCGAGCCCGCACTGGCCCGGGTACAAGCCGGCGACAAATTTCAATTCACCCGCCTCGGCTATTTCTGCGTCGATCCGGATTCTACGGCCGCAAAACCCGTGTTCAACCGGACCGTCACCCTCAAGGATACCTGGGCCAAAGAGCAAAAGAAGAAGTAAAACGCTCGCCCAGGAGGTATAACGCACAGGTATAAATGGAAGGAGCGCAGGAGATTCATTTCTCCTGCGCTCCTTTTTTCAATATGGCACGTTTGCCTAACGGCTCACCACTACCCTTCTCACCGCGGTGTCCTGTCCGGCCACAATTTTCAGCCAGTACATGCCGGCGGGCAACTCGCTGAAATCCAGGGGAATGTGTCCGTTTTGCTGCATACCCACCGACCATTCGCGCAGGTTGCGGCCCTGCCCGTCGCTCAGGCTGAGGCTCATATCGGCGGCGGCCGACAGGCGCACGTTCAGCATGGCTTTGTCCTGTGCAGGGTTGGGCATGACTTCAGCAAAAAAGGCAGCGCCAGGCTGCACAGCGCCGACAGTTTCCGTAAGGGTCACGTTGAAGATCAGGTTGCAGCCGTTTTCATCGGTGATGAGCAGCACATAGTCGCCGGGGGCGGCATTCAAGAGATTCTGGCTGAATGAAACCGCCTGTCCGCCAAGCGTCCACACATAATTCAGTACGCCGGTGCCGCCTGAAACCTCGATCGAAACCGAGCCGTCGTTGAGGCCCTGATGCGGGTGATTGATCTCGGTGATGCTTCCGGTCAACTGGACCGGGTTGTCGAGCGTCTGTGCGGCAGTAAATTCACAATTATTGGCGTCGGTGATCGTGACGAGGTACACCCCGGCGCCGAGCCCGGTATTGGCCGCGGTTGTTGCGCCATTAGACCAAAGGAAAGTGTAGGGTTCGTTGCCACCCGTCGGCACGGCCACAATGGCGCCGGTCGATTCGCCATAGCAGGCCGGATTCTGGGCATTAAAAGTAGCGGCTACCAAACAGCCGGCCTGGGTACATTCGTCGACGATGCCCGAGACTGCCTGTTCGCAGCCGTTGGCGTCTTTCACCACAACGAGGTACTCCGTGCCGCTGGCGATGGTTTGTCCGTCATCGGCCCCGAAATACTGGTAAGGTGGCACGCCGCCCGCGGGTGAAATATTCAATTTGGCCAGATCGACGTCAATGCATTGTTCCTGCACACCCACCGAAAGCGGCCCGAAGGGCGCGGGTGCGGCGCCGTCGATAATTTGCAGGCAAACCGAGCCGGTTGACCATCCGAAAGCAGACTTCCAGGAGGCAATTTGCACGTAATAGGTTTGCCCCGGCGTCAGGTCATGAACGGCAATGAACCCGTCGCAGCGCAGCGGGTTGCCGGCGCAGAAAACTTCTTCAAGATCGCTGCAATCGCCTTTCCAGACGCCCACGGCGTGTTCAAAATTGGCCCCTGTATTCAATTGTACGCTGCCGGAAGGCGGCGCGACGAAACTGAACCAGATGTCGTGGTCGGTCTCGACTACACAACTCGGGTGCTTGCCCGAGGAGCCGGCGAGCACGTTGGAGCCGGCAACGCAGGCGCCGCCCACCGTTACGGGTACTGCCAGATCACAGGAGGTATTGGCTGGCGCTTCATTGTCGTCGGGCACAATCTGCATACACACATCGCCTTCCACCGTGGCGAAATTGCCGGCTACCTGCAAATAGTAGGTTTCGCCGGCGTTCAGGAGGGGCATTTCAAGTTTTTGGCCTTTGTGATTGCCGGCAATTTCAGTCAGGTCGCCGCATCCACCCGAATACAGGGTGATGATATCGGAGAAATTGGCATTGCTGAACACGGTGAACTTGTCGGCAGCACTCGGGGCGGTAAACTTGTACCAGATATCGGCACGGGCGAGCTTGTTCAGGGAAGGGAAGTTGGTGTACATGCTCGCATCCCTGTTGTTTCCTTGCACGCAGGGTGCTCCGACATCCAGCAGGACGGCGTTTTGGCATAGATCGTTGGATGGAGCAGGCGGGAAGCCATTCGTCTGATGCACTTCCACGCAAAGGTCGCCGCGCGTACTGCCAAACCCACCTTCCTGGCCGCTGATACGAATCAGGTATTGTGTGCCGGCACTTACCGTGAACCGGGTTTTCTCACCGATAAAACCATGCTCGTCATAGTTGTCGCACACATAAGTGTTCAGCGACTGGCAGCCGCCGGTATAAATATCGACGATATCGTTAAAAGTTGCTTTCGTCGTCAGTTGCGCCACGCCCGTAAAATCGGCCTGCCAGCGGTACCACAGGCCGCCCGAGGCTTTTTCCGCACAAAGGGGCTGGGGGCCGTCGAAAACGGCGTTGCGGTTGTCGCCGGGCGTACAGGCAGCGCCAGTGAGCAAAGGCAAGGCATTGGTACAGAGGTCATTGGCGGCGCCGCTGCCGGTGATTTTGACATTGTCGAGGCCTACCCACCAGCCCCAGTGATTGACGTCGTCGTATTCAAAAACGACGCGCATTTCCTTGGCGCGATAGGGTGACAGGTCGAGCGTCTGGTGAACATAATTGTTGAAATACGGCCCGCCGACGTCGTCGTTCCACTGGAACACCAGGTCTTCTTCACCATCGCCATTTTGGACATAGACCGTAAAGAAGTCGGAATAATAGCGGTAAATGAGGTCAAAATTGAGTTCGAACTGTCCGTAATCGGTGCCGTCGAACCAGGGAGAGAAAAGACGCACGCGGGAATAAGCCGCGGAGTCGCCCAGGTCGTCGTCGTCGAAATACACCATGCAGGAGCCGTCGAGCGAATTCTGGGTGGCATTGCCCGAGGCAGTGGCTTTGCCGAACTGCCAGTCGAAATCGCCGGTCAGGATCTGGGTTTCCCAGCCCGCCGGTTTGCCGCAGTCGTTAAAATTCTGGCCGATCACATTGGTGCCGACGCCTTTTCCGACCACCGAAATATTGTCCACTGCGGCCCACCAGTTGAAGCCGCCGGCGTCGTCGTAGCGAAGGATGAGGCGGAGGTTAGGGACAGGCGCAATCATGGAAAGGTCGTATTTCAGGCTCACGAACTGGTCGAGGTTGCTGCCTGTAGCGCTTGTCTGATCGAAGCGGCGGAGCAGGTATTCCGTCGTCCCGTCGCTGACCAGTACGTCGAAATGCTCGGCAGCCTGCGGCCAGTCGCGGTAATGCACGTCCAGACTGAGTTCGATGGTGGGATAAGCCGAGGCATCGAAAGCCGGCGAAACAAAATCGATCACGTACGGCGGGGTCTGGTTGCCCGTGGCATCATCGTCGATGAAGAGGAAGCAGGAGCCGTTCATGCTTTGGCCGTTGTTGTCGTTGTTCAAAACGGCATCTCCGACATACCAAACCGCATTGGGATTGCCCTGAATATTGACTTCCCAGCCTGGTGACAGGATGCAATTGTCAAAATTTTCATTCAGCAAAACAGCCTGCGCATGCAGGAAAGTGAAGCCCGGAATGAGGAGAAGCAAACTGGCCAAACGGCGTATCGGCAGGCGCATAAACAGTATTATTTTAAAGTCAGATTTTCGGATTTAAAGGTAGAGGCTCCGATGGATTTGCCAAGTTTCGCGGCAGCAAAAAATGCGGCGTTTAAAAAATTTCAAGGAATGTGATTTTTCAATTTCCAACTCCAAAAATTGCTTTAACCTTGCTTACCAATTCAGGTAAAATTTACTGCGTATGCCCGCTCACGCTGATTTCCCGGAAAAAATATCATTCGCCCCCAATGCCGTCGTTGATCCTTTGCAGCCCTACGTTCCTTCGGCCGACAAACCCTGGAATGCCCGGCGCGTCGCCCACGTGTATCGCCGGCTGGGCTTCGGCGCCAGTCTGGCCCAGATTCAGCAAGGCCTTCAAATGTCGCCCTCGGACCTGATCGATCAATTGTTCGATACGGCCATCGACCTCGGCACGCCCGACCCGCCTTTCTGGGCGGGCTATACCTCGGCCGACTACGACGCCGATCCTGATTCGCTTTATACCCACCGAACGGAAATGCGCCAGCGCTGGATGACCGAAATGCTCGACGAAGGCATTCGCGCCAAAATGGCCCTGTTCTGGCACAACCACTTCGTGACCGAACTGATCGATTACGGATGCAATGCCTACATGTGGGACTACTATTCGCTCATCAACGAATATGCCTTTGGCAATTTCAAGGTATTTGTGCGGGAAATGGGTAAAAACCCGGCCATGCTCGACTACCTGAACGGCAACCTCAATGTCGTCGGCTCTCCCAACGAAAATTACGCCCGCGAACTCATGGAATTGTTTACCATGGGAGAAAGCAACGGCTACACGCAGGCCGACATCGTGGAAATGGCCCGCGCCCTGACGGGCTGGCAGGCAAAAGCCTACCTCTGCACCCCCGCTTACTACGACGCCGCAAGGCACGACAACGGTACCAAAACCATTTTCGGCCAAACCGGCAACTATAATTTCAACACTGCCCACAACCTGATTTTTACTGCCCGCGCACAGCAGGTCGCCCACTTCATTCCAACAAAAATTTATAAAAATTTTGTGTATCAATACCCTGACAATCAGGTGATTGACGGCCTGGCACAGACTTTCCAGAACAACAACTGGGAACTGCTGCCGATGATGAAACAATTGTTCAAAAGCGAACACTTCTTCGACGATCAATTCATCAATGCGCGCCTGAAAAGCCCGCTGGAATCGATGGTGCCCCTGCTCAAGGCCGCCGGCGTACAGTCGGCCGACATGGACAACAACTGGTGGAACGCCATCGGATACTGGAGCTTCCTGCTCGGCCAGGAAATCTTCAACCCGCCGAACGTAGCCGGCTGGCCGGGTTACCGCAGCTGGCTCAATGAAAGCACGCTGACGGCCCGCTGGAAATTCAACAGCTCCGTGGCCTATTATATCACCACCAAAGAACCCCTGCGGGAAAACCTCCGCAACCTGGCCATTACCCTTTCCAACGACAGCAACGACCCGCAAGTCGTCGTGGCAGCCCTCGTGGAGCATTTTATCGGCCAGACGCTCGAACCCGTACACCTCGCAGCAGCCGTAGCCTATTTCAAGTCGGGCATCCCGGAAAACTATTTCCTCGACGGGTCCTGGAACCTCTACTGGGACGAAGCGCCGTATCAGATCGTCAATATGTTGTACTACCTGGTCAAGCTGCCAGAGTATCAACTCACCTGAACTGCCCCCCGACATTTTCACAACAATCTTCCAAGAAAAAGTACACAGGTCATGTGTGAACAACATAAAAAACGCCTCGGCAGCGCGCTGGAACACGGAGAAGCCCACGCCCTTGAACACCAGATGTGGTCGCGCCGCGATTTCCTCACCGCTACTGGCCTGTTGGGCGCAGGCAGCCTGCTCCTGGGCAATATGCCGATCAGGGCCTTCCAGCCCTCTCCCCTGATGGCCGCCCTGGCCAATGGCAACAGCGACCGGA
>JAXLUR010000014.1:0-104574 GCA_046329435.1 Saprospiraceae bacterium | reverse complement strand
CACGGCGTGAATAATGTCTTCCCGCATTTGTACGGGCTGCTCCGGCTGGATCACGAGTTGCGCCGCGGGCAGTTTGAAACCTGCTTCATACGACAGCCAGACGATGCGGCGTTCGGCCAGCGTGGAGAAAATGACGGGCGAAATGTCGTGCAGGTCACTGCCGCTGTAACCCATGAAGATCACCGTGTTTCCCGCCATGATTTTGCTCAGCACGAGGTCTTTGGGAATGCTGAGCGACGATTCGTCGTGGCTCAATGCGCGTTGCGCTTCGGCTTTTTGCCCGTCGATGTCGTCGCCGATTCGTACGGAAAACTCGCTGGTGGACCAGATGCCCTGCGCCGTTAGGGCCAGGCTGGCGTAATTGTCGAGGGTGCCGTGTATTTTGAGCAGCATCCCCTCCCGGGCCGGCTGGTCGAGCAACTGCTGGAATTCGTAATCGCTGACGACCGTTCTGATCTTTTTGTCCGGGTACAGGATGCCGTATGCCTTTTCGATGCGTTCGTCAAAATTGGTGGTCACTACCGTATGCCCCTGTTCTATGGCATTGGCCAGCATGAAATGGTGAAAATTGGGCGCGCCTTCGCGCAGGGTTTCCACGAATGACAAAACGGGCGGCCCGGCAATGGTTTCCAGCCGCTGAAAGGTGGGCTCGAAGGGAAGCAAGGTTTGTTCTTCCCCGAAAATATGCCGGACAATCCCCTTGTAGGCCGCTTCGGCGCCGCTGAAATGCAGGCCTGCTTTTTCTTCGAGGATGTCCGAAATATCCGCTGCATCGAGGCCGTAGAGCAATTCGAAAATGTCGCGCAGAAAACGCGAGGCTACCGGCACATTGGATGGCGCGTTTAGGGAAATACCTGCCCCGGCAAAAAACACGACAGGGCGTTGTTGGGCGTCGATGTACTCGTCGAGCGCCCGGATGGCGTTGTTGAAGGGGTGTTCCCGGTCTTCGTTCGGGTGGGTAAATATGCGCATCGGACTGGCGCGCAACACATCGATCAGGATTCGGGCCTCTGGGTCGGCATAGTCGAATTGTTTCAAATCGGCCCGTACGTGCGCGAGTTTTTGCGGGTTACGGATCGAATGAACGTGGTTGAAGTTGCCGGCCGCTTCCCGGATATGGCCGAGGTAGTAATGGCAAAGCCCCATGTTGAACCGCAGGTCGGAGGCTTCGCCGCCCCTTTGGAGCGCCTGTTCAAAATAAAAAAGGGCGCGGGTGTAACAGCGCTGATGAAAATACGCATTGCCCAGCCCGACCATGATGTTGACCAGTTCGGTTTCCGAATCGCTGAGTTCCCAGGCTTCCCTGAGCAAGGCTTCTGCGGGCCGGAAATGTTTCATTTCGACCAGCACATTGGCCAGGTTGAGCCGGGGGGATGCCCAGCCGGGGTAGCGGTCGCAGAGCTTGGAAAAAATAGCTTCCGCCTGTTCGAAGTTGCCGGCCTGGGCCTCCAGTACGCCGGCGTAGTTTTCCTGTTCGGGGTATTGTGTCGTCCATGCCGAAGCCGGCGTCTGTTGTTGCAGGCGCCAGTCAGCCGGCGTCGTCATTGCTGCGCCGGGCTCGACGATGCCCATTCCCTTGCACATCGGGCAGGGGCCTTCGGTACCGAAGTACGCGGCGCCTTCGCTGTACCAGCCGCTGCCGCCGCAAGTCGGGCACCGGATATAGGAAGGCCGCGCTTCGGCGGCCGATCCGGCCCTGGCGTACAGCATTCTCAGGGTGATCGTGGTGATCCAGGCCAGTCCCAAAGCGCCCAGCAGCAGCCGCCAGTACCAGGCTTGCAGGCTGATGCCATCGGGGAGCGGCAGGGTGGCGTAATACTGCGTCGTGAGCGCGCCGCCGAAGATCATCACCAGAAAACTCATACAGCCCGCGTGCGCGGTTTTGATATCGCCTTCTCTGTATTGCGCCTGCATGTTGTTCCACACCAGCAGCGACCACCAGCCGGCAATGACGCCCGATATGGCCCAGTATTTTACCAGATGCAGAACGAAGGGTCTTGGCTGTGAAAAAATCGATCCCGCGAGGTTTTCGCCGCCCTGCGTTTGAAACAGCGCAGCGATGGTGAACAGGCCAAAAACGGTCCAGGCGAGCGACATGGCGACGCCCCAGCGAAAAAAGCGGGAAAATGATAGCTGTTGTAACATACGGCACACCCTGCGGGTCCCAGCCCGCTTGTCTGATGAGAAGTGTCACCGGGTTGTTTTCTGTGTTTTCAGGGGCAATTGCAACGAACAAATATAGCAAATCCGGGCGAAGCAACAACTTTATGCCGGCAGGCAAGGCGGCCCTCTTACCTTTACGTCTCTTCACCAACTTGTTTGCATTTGCCATGCGTATCCTCGTTTTACCGCTGCTGCTCTTCTTCGCCGTGTTGTTCGCCGCCTGCGACAAATCCTCCGACACCCCTGCCACGCCCGATTTCGCCGATGTGGCCCTGGTGTTCGAGCACACGGTCAACGGCCAGCCGCTGGTGTACAGTTCGAAACAATACGTCAATGCCGCCGGCGATTCCTTTTCGGTCGAGTTGCTGCGCTACTACGTCACCAATGCCGTGCTCCTGCGCGAAGACGGCGGGGAAGTGGCGCTGCACAATTACGACCTGATCGACCCGGCCAAACCCGCCAGCTGCCAGATCCTGACCGACAGCGTGCCCAACGGCCACTACACCGGCCTGCGTTTTTTCCTTGGCGTCGATTCCGTGCGCAACCACACGGGCTTGCAGGACGGCGATCTGGACCCCGTTTACGGCATGACCTGGAACTGGAGCACCGGCTACATCTTTTTCAAACACGAGGGCCGCTTTACCAATGCCCAGGGCGAAGACCAGGGCCTGATCTTTCACCTCGGCACCGACAAAGCCCTTACGACGATCAATATTCCTTTCCCCGGCGGTCTGCACGTGGAAAGCGCCGCCCGCAAGGTGTATTTCAATTTCGACCTCGGCCGGCTCTACGCACAACCCAACGTGATCGACTTCAACGAAGACAACTACCGCCAGAGCATCACCGCCGCCGACCGTATCTGGCTGGCCAATATGAAGCTGAATATGCCCGGCGCTTTTGCCTTCGGGCGGGTGGAGTAGAGGCTGCCCCCCCGAAACCGTACTGCTTTTCTGGCGGTGCCTGGCGGCAATTCAGGTGATTGGAAGAAGTTGTGCTTGGTGAAAACACCAGGCAGTGCCACAGGATCATCGGCGTTCTATACCGAGCCGGGTGAAAACAACCGGCTCGGCACAAAAGCCTGTCTCCGAGTCGCCATTGGACCACCAATACTCATAGTTGCCGGGCGGTCCCACGACGGTCATGGTCACGGGTTGGCCCGGACAAAAACAGTCTTGATTGATGACGCTGAACGCTTTGGGAGGACAATTCTGGGCTTTGATGCCGGCCACAAGCGAGAAAAAAGCGATCAGGCCAAGCCATGTGCGGGAACAGGGTAGATTTGAACGCATAAACAGAACATCAGGAGGTGTGCAGAAAATCTTTGCTGTATGCAACAAAGATGGAGAACAACAGGCAGGTTAAAAATAACACATTTCTGCTTAACTTCTCCTCTCCGGCCCTTCGGGCAGGCGCAATGGCAAGCCATCACAAACGCCCCTCGGCGATCAAACCCTGAGCGGCAACACAAAAAAACAGCCAGCCGGATGCAGTTCCGACTGGCTGTTTTATGAATCACAAGCCTGCAACGTTTAGCGCAGCAAGGTCACTTCGCCCACCAGCGGCGGCTGAAGGGCGCCGTCGCCGCGTCGCCAAAGGATGTTGTAAATGTACACATCGACAGGGGCGTCTTTGCCATCGACCTTGCCGTCCCAGCGTGCATTCGGGTCGGTGCTTTCGAAGACCTTCTGGCCCCAGCGGTTGTAAATTTCCATCTTGTCCACCGTTGCGATGCCATCGTTGAGCACCACAATGCCGAAGGCGTCGTTGGTGCCGTCGTTGTCGGGCGAGAAGGCCGTGGGAACCCTCACTTCGGGGAAGCGGAGGAAGATATTGAGGATGGCCGTATTCTGGCAGCCCACCGGCGAGGTCACGACCACCTGATAGCTCATGTTGGGCTGAATGGCGTTGGGCGTGAAATTGATCGTCTGGGTGTTGCCCAGCGCGGCGCCGTTTTCGGTCCATGCGAAGGTGTAGCCCGACAGGTTGCCGCCGGGTGTCACCGCGGCGGTGAGTTCAAGTTCCTGACCCAGGTCGAGGGTGTCCTGTACCGGATCGGCCACGATATCGAGGCTGAAATTGGTGACCGTATTGACGACTACGGAATCCTCGATGGTACAGCCGTCGCCATATTGGTACAGCAGGTTGTAGGTCTGGTCTGTCGTGGGCGCTACGTTGATCTGCGGGCCGTTGCCGCCGGGCGTCCAGGTGTAGGAGCCGCCGGGGAAAGAACCGTTGGCTGTGAGGGTCAGCGGGTTGCCTTCACAAATGGTGGTGTCGTTGCTGACGTTCAGGGTGGCGTTTTGCACCTGGATCTGAATCTGTCCGGTGGTGACGCAAATGCCCGCCGTGGCAGTGACGGCGTAAGTGGTCGTCACATCGGGCGATACTTCGGGCGACTGCTCATCGGGGAAGAAACCGGGATCGAACGGCGTGGACGTCCACTGGAACACCGCGCCGGGCGGCGCGAAGCCGGTATTGAGCACGACGCTTTCACCCGGGCACAGCTGGTTGTCTTCGGGGAAATCGAGCGAAACGCCTTCGCCCTGTACGGTGACGGTCACCTCGTCGGTGAGCTGGCAGTTGTCGCCAAAGGTGTAGGTCACGGTGTACACCGTGGTGGTCATCGGGCTGACTACAATGGCCTGGCCGTTTTGCCCGTCGCTCCACTGATAGTTGCCCGGCAGGGTGCCGGCTGCGCTCAGGGTGGTGCTGAAGTTTTTACAAATGGTAGTGTCCTTGAAGGCCTGCAGCGTGGCAAAGGTGGTGGTGATGGTCAGCGTGTCCATCACGGTGCAATCGCCGTTGCTGGCGCTGAGGAAGTAGGTAATGCTGGGCAGGGTGGGGGTCACCACGGGTTGCGGGTCGTTAACCGTACCGAACCCTGGATCGGTTGAGGTCCAGGTGTATGTGCTGACATTATCCGACGCCAGGCTGAGCTGGACGGATTCTCCGCCGCAGAGCTGTCGGTCGTTGGGGAACTGGTACACAGGCAGGGGCACCACCTCCACCGTCGCCGTGGCATTGGCGGGGCAGCCCATGAATTTGCCGGTTACGCTGTACGTGGTTGTGGCCGAGGGACTGGCAACGGGCTGGTCGCAGTCAGAACAGCTCAGGCTGGTCGGCGGCATCCACATGATCTCCGTGACGCCGGGCGTATAGGTCAAATTGAGTTGCACCTGCTCGCCCGGACAAATTTTCGGGTTGGCCGGTGTAATGCTCATGTCTGCCGGCGGAATCACCGTCACCGTGCTGTAACTCGTGTCGTGGCACATGCCCGAGGTCGTAATGCGCTGGTAAGTCGTGGTTTCGTCGGGTTGCACCACCATGTTGTAAAGGCTGTCGGGGGTAAGCTGGCCAATGCCGGGCGTCCATTCGAACTCGATTTCAGGATATTCGGCCGGTTCGTAAATTTTGGAGAACAACAGCACTTTGGTGCCCTGGCAAATCGTCGAATCGGGCGGAATAATCGCCAGTTCATCGGGCAGACTGTCAACCGCGACGTACAAGGCCGCCGAACGCGTACAGCCCGGCACACTGATGGAAGCGGTGTACAGCGTTGTCTCAATGGGCGATGCAACGGCGCTTTGTCCGTTGGGGCCCACTTGCAGGCTGGTGACGGGCGTCCAGTTGACCACCGAGTTGGCAGGTGAGACGATCGCCTGTACCGGCACCTCCGTACCCTGACAAATCCGCACGGTATCGGGTGTGCTCAGGTCGATATCGATGGTGATTACCGTTACCGTGACTTCCCGCACTTCGGTACAGCCCGGGTTGGAGGCCGTCAGGGTATAGCTGGTGGTCTGGTCGGGGGTAGCGGTCGGGTTGGCAATGGCGGGGTTGTCGAGTCCGTCGGGCGGCAGCCAGGTGTAGGTAATACCCGATTCGGGCGTCGTGGTACCCAGCACCACGTCGTCGCCCTGGCAAATGGTGATGTCGTCGATGACGTTCAGCACGGGCGATTGATACACCGTGAGGGTCACGCTGTCCACAGCGGGGAAGGGGCAGGAGAGGTTTTGGGCAACGAGGTAGTATTTGGTCGTTTCCGAAGGCGTTACGACCGGGTTGGGGGCAGAAGAGTTGAAGCCGGGCGGGTCGGATACCCAGGTGTAGCCTGTGCCTGGCTGTTGTGCGCCGCCGATGTTGACCGAGGTGCCGTTGCAAATAATCTGGTCGTCGGCAATGAGGTACTGGGGCGCCTGGCCGTTTACAACGGTAATTTTGATCGTGTCGTATTGTGTGCAAAGCGGTGTGGTCAATGCCGCAATGTAGGTGTAAACGCCCGTGGTCAGGCCCGACACTTCCGGAGAAGCGCAGTTGTAGCAGCTCAGGCCGGGAGGGCCGGTCCAGAGGTAGGAAGCTTCCGGGAAGGGGTTACCGGGGTTGAGTGTAAAGGTGGCATTGTTGCACACTTCCACGTCGGGGCCCAGGTCGATGTCGTACACCTTTACGGTCACCAGTTCATTGTATGTGGTGCAGGTATTGGCTACTTGTACGGCGTAGCTGGTGGTTTGAACGGGCGTTGCCACGGGGTTGGGGCAGTTGGAGCAGGAAAGGGTCGGGTCGGGCTGCCAGAAATAAGCGGCGCCGCCCGTGGCAAGGAGTTGCACCGACTGGCCGGTACAAACGGCTGTATCGGCGCTTACTGTAATCGGATTGTCGTCGGCATCGAGCACGCCGGCGGTAGTGCTGCCAAAGTCAATGGAGATACCGCCCTGCTGAATGGCATTGCCAAAGTCGTCGAGCAGGATAACGTAAATTTCACCTTCCACCACGTCGATACGGCGCACAAAATCGTCGCCGCCGGCGCCTGGTGTTGCCGGGCTGCCGCAGTCGAAATCGTCGAGCACGGGCGTGCCCAGTACAGGGTGCGTGTCGGCCAGACCGGTCGGGTCGGCGCCGCCTGCCCACGAGGAGCGGATCGGCTGGTTGTTGGTCACGAAATCGCAGATCTCGGAGGGGTCGCTCATCGGGCCCCACACGCTGAAGTCGATATCGGAGGCTTCCGCCGGGTCGGCGGCTTCCACGGTAAAACCGAATTTGCCATCCGTTGCGGCTTTGAACCAGAAGAATGAATAGTTGAACTGGGGCGCCACGAAGCAGCCCTGGTTGACGCCGTCAACCAAAAAACCAGGGTCGCCCGAACCAGGGGTAAGCGCGATAATTTCCGGCAACAGGGTGCTGCAACCGCCGATGTTCAGGGCATGGTCGCAGGTTGACGCTGGCGGCAATACCACCGGGCAGGTGACGGTGTCGATCGAGATATCGAAAGGCGAGCAAACGCCGCCCGAACCGAAGACAATATAATAGGTGCCCGGGTTTTCGAGGAATGCAGCGTCGATGGCCGGGTTGCTGGCGTTGAAACCGCCGCCAGCCGAGGTGATGCAGTTGGTGCCGGGGTTGGTCGGGCACTGGTCGAACACGGCCAGGCCGGCGCCGACGTTGGTGCCGTTGGTCGTGATCTGGATACACTCGTCGCCGGGAGAGGTGTAGCTGAAAATATAGTCGTTGCCGGTCAGGAAAAAGTCGTTGCCACAGGGCGAGTTATCCACCGTGTTGCCGGAGAAGCAGTTCGACAGGTCGTCGGCAGAGTAGGGCAGCGCTGCCACCACGGCAGGATCGTCGCAGGTGGTGGGCGGCGGCGTGGTGCAGGCGTCGGGCGAACATTCCCAGACGATCTGGAAGCCCGCGTCGGTGACGAGGAAGTCGGAGGTAAAGTGAATGGTAGCACAATCGCCGGGAACCTGTACTTCGAAACTGGACCCGTTGCCGGTGATTTGTGTCAGTTCGGTGCCGCTGAGGTCGTCGCCGATGATGAAAGAGAGGTAATCGAAGTTAAATTCCGTGGCGTACGATTGTACATTCAGGATGATGCACTGGTGGAAGTCCTGGGGGCAGATGGTGAAGGTCAGGTCTTCGTTGACGGAATAATCGTTGTCGGGTCCGCCGCTGTCCCAGAGGGTACCGGTACAGCTTTGGCTGCCGGGCGCGTCGCCCATGTTGATTTCCGGCACATATTTTTCAATACAAAGTTTGAAGGTGCCGGCATTGGGCGTTGCCGTGGCGGAGTAATCATTGATCCGCAGGTAATACGGGATGCCGGGCGTCAGACCGAACTGTTCGAGATGGATCTCGTTGACGTTCAGCGGTGCGGCGGCGCAGTCGAGTTCGGCGAGGCCTTCGTACGTGCAGTCGCCCCGATAGATCGCTACCTGCGGCATTTGCAGGGTACCGTTGCCATCCACGTTGCCATACACGGAGATTTCAATATCCACGATGCTGCCGTCTGAAGGCAGGGTAAACTGGAACCACACGTCGCGTTCCACCCCGTTGTTGAAACAGGCAGGGATATTATCGGTGAGGGAAATGTTGCTCGCTGTGGCGTTCACGTTGGTGTACTGGGCCGGGTCGGAGCAATAGGGCACCTCTCCGAGATCGATCAGGCCAGCGCAATCGTCGTTGACGGGCGCCTGGGCGAACAGTACAAAAGAGCATGCAGAAAAGAGGATGGACAAAAAGACCTTCATGCGATTAGGTTTTGAATTCGGCCGAAAAATATCGGGATTTTGGGGAGCGAGGGCAATTAGCGGCTTTTTTTGGTAAATTCTTTTGCGTAAATGCAAAGAGACGGCAAAAATGAATCCTTTAATCCTCCCTACTTTTGGCCCGGCAGAATGCTGCCTGCTCCTTTAACCGGTTTGTCAACCATTAAACACCCGACCCTTGTCACTGCCCGTTCGCATCATCAATCGTTCCGACAACCCCCTTCCGGCCTATGAAACAGCCGGCAGCGCCGGGCTCGATCTGCGCGCTTTCCTGCACCAACCCGTCACCCTGCCTTCGCTGGGACGCGCACTGATTCCCACCGGTTTGTTTATCGAACTGCCCCAGGGCTACGAAGCGCAGGTGCGCCCCCGCAGCGGCCTGGCCCTCAAACGCGGCCTGACCATGCTCAATAGTCCCGGCACCATCGACAGCGACTACCGGGGTGAAATCTGCTGTATCGTCGTCAACCTCTCCGCCGAACCCCAGACCATCCAGTCCGGCGACCGCATTGCCCAACTGGTTATTGCCCGCCACGAAACCATCCACTGGCACGAAACCGGCGAACTCGGCGACTCCGACCGGGGCGCCGGCGGCTTCGGCAGCACTGGGGTATAAGTGTTGAGCGACGAGTTCATTGTTTCAAATTCGGGGCTTTTTGACTTCGTTTGATACATTTTGCCGTGAATGTTATGCGCCGCATCGGGGCAACACCTGGATGTGTTAATGATACCGCCCGCTTCCGACGCCCAAACCGCCCCGAACTTGAAACTTTGTGCTTTAACCTTTGAACTTTGAGCATTCTACTTTGAACTTTGAACCTGAAATCAGGAAGGTCTCCCCACTTTTGCCCCGGATTCTGAATTCGCAACATTGAACTTGAAACTTTCCGACTCATAAATGAACATCATTATCCCGATGGCCGGCCGTGGCACTCGGCTCCGCCCGCATACCCTGACCGTACCGAAGCCGCTGATTCCGGTGGCCGGCAAGCCTATCATCCAGCGGCTGGTCGAAAGCCTGGCAGGGTCCTACTCCGGCAAGATCGAGGAGATCGCCTACATCGTGGGCGATTTCGGCCCCGAAGTAGAGCGTGAACTGGTCAATATTGCCGAAGGGCTCGGCGCCCGCGGCCGCATCTACCACCAGGAAAAAGCCCTGGGGGTCGGCCATGCGATCTTTTGTGCTGGCGAAAGCCTGAAAGGCCCCTGCATGGTGGCCTTTGCCGATACGCTGTTCAAGGCCGATTTTACTTTCGATGCCCGCGAAGACGGCGTAATCTGGGTGCAAAAGGTCAAAGACCCTGCCTCGTTCGGGGTGGTGAAACTGGATGCGGCGGGCTACATCACCGACTTGGTCGAAAAGCCTTCCGTTTTTGTGTCCGATCTCGCGATTGTTGGCATCTATTATTTCCGCGAGGGCGAAAAACTGCGCGCCGCCCTGCAGGAAGTAATCGCCCGAGAGATGCGTGAAAAGAACGAATTCCAGCTGACTACCGCCCTCGAAATGCTCAAAAACCAGGGCGTGCGGTTCCGAACCGGCGAGATCGAGGAATGGCTCGACTGCGGCAACAAGGATGCAATCCTGTATTCGAACGAACGCATGCTGGAGTTTCACCGCGATCAGGGACTGGTGTCGCCGTTGGCACTGATTGAAAATTCGGTCATCGTACCGCCCTGTTTTATCGGCGACAACGCCGTGCTGAAACATGCGGTAGTCGGGCCTTATGTCAGCGTGGGCCACAACTCTACAGTTGAAAATACGGTTATAGCCAACAGCATTATTCAAAACCGCTCCCAGATCAAAAATGCCGTGCTGGAAAACTCGATGGTCGGCAATTCAAGCCGTTTCACGGGTTCGCGCGACGAACTGAACCTGGGCGATTATTCTCATTTTACGCAGCGCTGAGTTCCTTTTATGTTTGACCACACAAAACGTATGACTTTTCCAAAATACCTGCTGCTGAGCTGCTTTTCCGTGTTCCTCTTTGCCGCAACGGCCCAAAATACGATCGGCGGCGAGGCCAAACTGGTGCCCGAAGGTGAGGTGAACCGACAAAGCGACTTCATCGACGCCGAGCGCGAACGGGTGCTGCAACACTGGGACAAGGCCCTTGGCCTGTACAAAAATTTTCTTCGCGAAAACCCCGACAACGACGCCGCGTGGTTTGGCAGCGCCCGTTGCCATTTCGCCAAACAGGACTTCGATGCGGCCCTCGAAGCGGTCAATAAAGCCGTGGCCCTGTCGCCCTCCAACCAATGGTACCGCGTGCTGCAGGCCGATATTTATGATCAGCTGGGCCGCACGAAAGATGCCGCGGCGGTTTTCGCTGAACTGAGCAAAATGTACCCGCAAACCCGGGAATTTTACGACAAACAGGCCTACTACTACGTCCTCTCCGGCGACCCCCAAAACGGCCTGAAAGCCCTCGACCAACTGGAAAAAATGACAGGCGTCACCGAGACGACCAGCATGCGCAAGCATACGATCTATCTGGGTATGAAAGACACCAAACGCGCGGCAGCCGAACTTGCCCGGCTGGCCGACGCCTATCCGTACCACCTGGAGTATCGCCACCGCCTGGCCAAATTTTATGCCGACAACGGCGACAAAACCGCCGCGCGGAAAGTGTACGAAGACATCCTGCGCCGCAACCCCGACGACCGGGAGGCCCAGCTGGCCTTGCTCGAACGCGATAAAAATACCAGCGAGACGAATTACCTGCAATCGTTGTTGCCCCTGTTCCGCGATGCGACGGCGCCCATCGGACCGAAAGCCGGCGAGATTGCACCCTACCTCGCCAAACTGACTCCCAACGATCCGAACGGCCCCGTCCTGGTCCAGCTGGGCGAAGCCCTCGAACAGGCGCACCCCAACGACGCCACCGCGTACAGTGTCTCCGGCGGCGTGCTGTACCAGCTCGGCCGCTACGATGAAGCGCTCTCCAAATACCGCCAGTGCCTCCGCCTCAACCCCAACGTGTTTGAAGCCTGGCTGAATACGCTGAACTTGCTCGAGCGCCAGAAAAAATACGACGAGCTGCTCAAAACCGCCGAAGAGGCAATGGATGCCTTCCCCAATCAGCCAGCCGCGTACCTGTACTACGGCGTTGCCGCCACGGAAAAAGGGAAATACGACGATGCCGTCAGCCAGATGGATCAGGCATTGATCATGGCCGGCAACAGCCCCATCCGTCTCGATCTGCTCGACCAGATCGGCGTGACCCTGATGCGTAAAAAAGACTACGCCGGGGCGGCCAAACGTTTCGAACTGGCCCTGTCGAAGGGCGGCGACAAACATCCGGGGGTGCTCGAACACTACGGCGACCTGTTGTCGGCTCAAAACGACAAAAACGGCGCGCGGGGCTATTGGCAAAAAGCCTACGATATTTCGAAAGACCCCGCCATCCTCGAAAAACTGAAATAATTCTCCAACAGCCCTTCAAATTCCGCTGCGCTTATGCCCGAATTCCTCGCCAAAACCATGCACGGCCTCGAACCCGTACTGGCCGACGAACTGCGCGCCCTGGGGGCCGAAGGGATTCGTCCGCTCAAACGCGCCGTCGCATTTACGGGGGATAAAAAAATGCTGTACAAGGCCAATTACGAGCTTCGGACAGCCCTGCGCATCCTCGTGCCCGTACATTCCTTTCCGGCCTACAACGAGCGCAATTTGTACAGCGGCGTGCGGGAAATCGACTGGAGCCGCTACCTCTCCGTGCGCCATACCCTGGCCGTCGATGCCGTGACGCAGGGCGAAACCTTCCGCCATTCCCATTACGCGGCGCTGACCGTCAAGGATGCCATCGTGGATCAGTTTCGCGACCGTCATGGGCGGCGCCCCGACGTGAATACAGCCGCGCCGGACGTAAAAGTCCATCTGCATATTCAGGGAACGCACTGCGATCTGTTGCTCGATGCCAGCGGTGAAAGCCTGCACAAGCGGGGCTACCGCCGCGACACGGTGGAAGCGCCCCTCAGCGAGGTACTGGCGGCGGGCATGGTTCTGTCCACCGGCTGGAACGGCCGCGGCGCTTTCGTCGATCCCATGTGCGGCAGCGGCACCATCGCCATCGAGGCGGCCATGATCGCCTTGCAAATGCCCGCGCAGCACAAGCGCCCTTCATTCGGTTTTTTCCGCTGGCCCGATTTTGAAGAAAAAACCTGGCGGGCTGTGAAAAAGGAAGCCGACGAGCGAACGCAGGCTGCTTTCGAATGGCCGATTCTCGCTTCCGACAAAGACACCAGGGCGCGGAATGCCACGGCCGTCAATGTGTTGTCAGCGGGTCTGGAGCAACACGTGCGGGTGGAAAAAATGCCCTTTGAAAAAGGGACGCCTCCGGAACCGTTCGGCGTGCTGGTGACCAACCCACCCTACGACGAACGCCTGAAAATGGAGGCCATCGCGCAGTTTTACGAAGACATCGGGCACCGGCTCAAACAATACTGGTCGGGCTGGGATGCCTGGCTTATTTCCTCCAACCGGGAGGCCCTGAAACACGTGGGCTTGCGCCCCTCGCGCCGCATCACCTTGTTCAACGGGGCGCTGGAGTGCAGTTTTCAAAAATTCGAATTGTATGAAGGCAGCAGGCGGAAATCGGAGGGCGAATAAACTGCTTTGGCAGTGTTTCGTATGGCTCTTTTTGCTGCCGGCAGGTGCGACGGCGCAGTCGGCCCTGCGGCGGCCGGCCGATTTGCTCGAACCCTATAACTGTCCCGGCGCGGGGTTTTATTTCCGGCGCGACTGGCCTGCGTTTTGCGGCAGTTCCGCCGGGCAGCAGGCCGAATTTCGGCAGTCCTTGCGTTCGTACCGACTGCTTTTGCCCGCCTGGTCGGCCGACGATCTTCCGTTTTTTTGTCGCATCGAACACCAGTGGGGACGCCGTCATCGCATGCCGGTGAAATTCCGGCTGGGCTCGGTCGATTATGTGGACTGGCTCGAAGGCAAGCGGAAAGATTGACTGTTCGCAAGGTATTCTAGCTCAGGTCGAACAGGTTGCCGACGCCCGGCGTGCGGGCGCAGACAAAGCCTTCGGCAAATTCGTAGCCGGCCGGGCGACCAAACACCCGGGCCTTGGCTTCCATAAAATCCAGAAAATCCTTGCCCGAAATGGGTGTGTTCGGTTCGGTGCTTTCCGGGTCGTAAAACTGCGACCGAAAAGCCATGATGGCTTCCATTTTTTGCCGGAACCAGGGCGTGATGTCCACGATAAAATCTGCCACGAGTTGTTTGTCCTGAATGTAGTGATACACTGCTTTGGGGCGCCATTTTTGTTGCGGAACGCCCTGTTGGTCAAGGGTTTCTATTTTTTCAAGGCCTGCGTAAAAACAAGCGTCCGCTACCATTTTGCCGGCGCGGCCATGATCGGGATGGCGGTCGTCGGGGGCATTGCAGAGTACGATATCGGGGCGGTATTGGCGCAGGGCGCGCACGATTTGCAGCCAGTTGTCGGGTTGGTGAACGAACAGGCCATCGGGAATGTTGAGGGTTTCGCGGAAAGTGGCGCCGAGGATTCGGGCGGCATCCGCGGCTTCACTTGCCCTGATTTCGGGCGTGCCGCGCGTGCCCAGTTCTCCCCGGCTGAGGTCGAGCATGCCGAATGTTTTTCCCAGTGCGGCATGCCGGAGCAGGGTGCCGGAAGCGCTCAATTCCACGTCGTCGGGGTGAATGCCGATGGCTAATATGTCAACTTTCATTGTTTTTGGCTAATATTCCTTGTCAAAAGTCGTTGGTTGTAGCAATGGCCGCCCGAAATTCGAACCTGTTACGGCCCGCTTTTTGTATCAATATTTTTATCGGCCACGGCCGTTTGAACAGTACGAAACAGCACAATGGAAACAAAACCGGACAACAACCTGCCCAGCAAAGAAGTTCTCGAACAACTGCTCGCCGGCGTTACGGCGCTGGAAGGAGCCCTGGCAGAATCGGAACAACGGGCGCAAAAGTACGCGCAAGAAGCAGAATCGCTGCGCAAGGCGCACCAGCAGCAAACCCTGGCCCTTGAAAAAGTGGGCGAAACGGCCCGGCGTCTGCAGCAGGATTACGAAACCTTGCGAATACAAAAAGGCGGATTTGGATTCAAAATGCTGCTATTCAGCGGCTTTGCCGGATTTGTCACCGGCTTTTTACTGCACTGGCTGTTTTTTCGGCCGCATAACGAGCAGGCAGAGCATTTCGCCCGTTTTCGCGACGCCAACCTGTTCAACTACGAAGTCGCCATCAGCCAGGGCCGCATCGATGAAGTGGAAAAAGCGCTGAAAGCCGACGAAACCAAGCCGGAAAACGCCGATATCCGGACCGAGATTGAATTTGCCAGAAAGCTGGTCGGCGCTGCCGCGCGAAATGACTGAGGGCCTGAAAAGCAGGTTTATTCAGGCCCCCAATCCGGTTTTTCTTAAAACTTCCAGCGCCGGAAGGCTTCCATAGCCTCGTATTCCGCCAGCCCCAGCGCCCGGTACAAGTGGGCGGTCTCGCGGTTGCGGTCTTCGGCGCGTTGCCAGAATTCGCGGGCGTCGTCGCCCGGGAAAGGCGGCTGGTCTTTCTGGCTCTGGTGCATGAAGATAGCCTGGCGTTTTTTCTTCAATTCGACCGGACTGATGGGGACGGCCATTTCGATCTCGTCAACGGACCATTCGTGCCATGCGCCGCGGTAGAGCCACAGCCAGCAATCGCGCATCCAGGGGCGGTCGGACAAACGACGGAACGCTTCGAAAATGGCGTCGAGGCACACGCGGTGGGTGCCGTGCGGGTCGGCCAGGTCGCCGGCGGCATACACCTGATGCGGCTGCACGCTTTCCATCAGGTTCATGATGAGCTGAATATCTTCTTCGCCCAGGGGCTTTTTGCGGGTGCGGCCGGTTTCGTAAAACGGCATGTCGAGGAAATGGATATGCGCGTCGTCGAGGCCCACGTAGCGGGCGCCGGCGCGGGCTTCGGTGCGGCGGATCAGTCCCTTGACGGCGCGCACCTCGTCGTTGTCGGCATCGCCCAAGCCCTTGTTTTTCAGGAACTTGACGATCTTTTTGACTTTTTTGTCGCCCTCTTCGGTGTTCAGTTTCTGCGACTGGGTGAATTCACCGAAAAATTCCGCGAAGCGGAGCGCGTCGTGGTCGTGCACGGCGATATTGCCCGAGGTCTGGTAGGCGACATGCACATCGTGTCCTTGTTCGACCAGGCGCAGAAAGGTACCGCCCATCGAGATCACGTCGTCGTCGGGGTGGGGGCTGAACAGGATGACGCGTTTGCGGGCCGGGTTGGCGCGCTCGGGGCGCTGGCTGTCGTCAACGTTGGGTTTGCCGCCGGGCCATCCGGTGATGGTGTGTTGCAGCCGGTTGAATATTTTGATGTTGATCTCGTAGGACGAGGCGTGTTCAATGATGAGTTCGGAAAGGCCGTGCTCGTTATAGTCTTCGTCGGTGAGTTTGAGAATAGGCTTGCCTACTTTTTGCGACAGCCAGATAACGGCCTTGCACACCAGATCGTCGGTCCAGTTGCAAATGCCGACCAGCCAGGGGGCTTTGCGGCGCGTGAGTTCGGTTGCTGCGCTTTCATCGAGGATGATGCGGATATTCGGGTGTTTTTGAAGAAAGGTAGCGGGCACAGCCGTTGATACCTCGCCCTCCACAGCCTGGCGAAGAATGCCCGCCTTGTGGCTGCCCCAGGCCAGGAGGAACACCTGGCGGGCTTTGAAAATGGTGGCGATACCCATGGTGATGGCGCGGTAGGGCACGTTTTGCTCGAGACCGAAATCCTTGACGGCGTCGCGCCGGGTCAGGTTGTCGAGTCGCACCATGCGGGTCAGGGATTGTTCCCAGGCGCCCGGCTCGTTAAAGCCGATGTGGCCGGTACGGCCGATGCCGAGCAGCTGAATATCGATGCCGCCGGCCAGGTCGATCAGTTTTTCGTAGCGCTCGCAGTAGGCTTCCACTGCCTCCATAGGGATGGTGCCGTCGGGGATATGGATATTCTCTTTTGGAATGTCGATGTGGTCGAACAGGTACTCGTGCATGAAGCGCCAGTAACTCTGCTGGTTTTCTCTCGGTATGGGGTAGTACTCGTCGAGGTTGAACGTGACGACATTGTGGAAACTCAAACCCTCTTCCTTGTGCATGCGCACCAGTTCTTCGTACACGCGGATGGGAGAAGAGCCGGTGGCCAACCCCAGGACGACCTGCTCGCCGTCCTGCTGCTTTTGCCGGATGGTCAGCGCAATGGTTCGCGCTACGTGCCGGGAGGCTTCACCGGAGTCGGCCCATATTTTCACGGGCATTTTTTCGAAGGTTTCCAGCTCGTATTTGAGGTAACCGACCGAGGATTTTTCCTTGTTTGCCATGTTGTCAAAATTGGTTTGAGCGACAAAAGTAGGCTAAAATTTCACTCCGTTAACGTTAACGGAGTGAAATTTTAACAAAAAAATAGCGGATCGTTCTGATCCGCTTCGACAGTGGGGCCTGCTGTGTGTTGTGAAAAGCTAGTCGCGTACGCCGTATTTCGAACAAATAGGACATTCTGCCGGCTTGTGCCCGCGGGCAGGGCAATATTGCCGGCCGAAGTAAATGATTTGCAGGTGCAACTTGTTCCAGCTGGATTCGGGGAACAGGGCTTTGAGGTCGCGTTCCGTTTTTTCCACGCTTTTGCCGTCGCTCAGGCCCCAGCGTGCGGCCAGTCGGTGAATATGCGTATCAACGGGGAAAGCCGGCACGCCGAATGCCTGCGACATGACCACCGAGGCGGTTTTGTGGCCCACACCCGGCAATTCCTCCAGCGCTTCAAAACTTTGGGGCACTTTTCCGTCGTACCGGTCAACCAGTATCCTCGACAGGCCCCAGATCGCTTTCGATTTGGCCGGCGACAATCCGCAGGGCAGGATGATTTCCCTGATTTCATCCACCGACAAGCTGATCATGTCGGCCGGGTTGTCGGCCCTGGCAAACAGTTTGGGCGTGATCTGATTCACCCGCTCGTCGGTGCATTGCGCCGACAACACGACCGCTACAAGCAAGGTGTACGCATCCTCGTGTTGGAGCGGAATGGGTACTTCCGGGTACAAATCATCCAGAATTCGCGCAATATCAGCGGCTTTTTCCTTGATGTTCATGACTGGATGGGCAAAGATTGTTGGCAGGCGGTGAACTCGAAACCAGACATTTTAATGGCGGAAGTGGCGGAATCCGGTCATGACCATTGCCATGTCCCGTTCGTCGCAGGCGTTGATGGAGTCCTGGTCCTTGACCGACCCGCCCGGCTGAATGACTGCCGTAATACCCGCTTCATGCGCGATTTCGACACAATCAGGGAAGGGGAAAAACGCGTCGGAAGCCATGACGGCGCCTTCGAGGTCGAATCCGAAGGAGCGGGCTTTGGCAATTGCCTGGCGCAGGGCATCCACGCGCGACGGCTGTCCGCAGCCCATGCCGATCAGTTGGCGTTCTTTTACGAGTGCAATTGCGTTCGATTTGAGGTGTTTTACGCATTTGACCGCGAACAACAGCTCGCCGACTTCCTTGGGCGTGGGCTGCCGTTTGGTCACGGGTTTCAGGTCGGCCTCGGTTTCGGTTTTGAGGTCGGTGTCTTGCTCGACCACACCGTTCAGCAGGCTGCGGAAGCTGCGCGAATTGATTTCAAAAGTTTTGATTTTCAACAAAATACGCTGGTCTTTTTTGCGCAGCAATTCCAGGGCGTCGGGTTCGAAGCCGGGGGCGATAAGTACCTCGTAAAAAAGTTTGTTGATCTCCTCCGCGGTAGCCAGATCGACCGTCGTATTGGTGATAAAAATGCCGCCGAAGGCGGAAGTCGTGTCGCAGGCCAGCGCGGCCTGCCAGGCTTCCAGAAGGCTGTTGCGGCGGGCCACGCCGCAGGCGTTGGTGTGTTTGAGAATGGCGAATGTGGGTTTGCCCGCGTGAAATTCGCGCATCAGCGCCACGGCAGCGTCGATATCGACGAGGTTGTTGTAGGAAATGGCCTTGCCGCCCAGTTTGTCGAACACCTGGTCGAAATCGCCGAAAAACACCCCTTTCTGGTGCGGATTCTCGCCATACCGCAAGATGTCGGAGCGGTGAATGGAGTATTTGAAGGAAATGTCAGTCGTGCCCTCGTTAAACCAGTTGAAAATGGCAATGTCGTAGTTGGAGGTCACCTTGAAAGCCCTGCGGGCAAATTCGCGGCGGTTGTCGGCGGTAAAGGTGCCTGACTGCTTGTTCAGCAAGTCGAAAAACAGCGCGTAATCGTCCTGCGACGGCACAATCACCACATCGTTCCAGTTTTTGGCGGCGGCGCGGATCAGCGACACCCCGCCGATATCGATTTTTTCGATGATTTCTGCCGGGTCGTCGGATTTGGCCACCGTGTCTTCGAAGGGGTAGAGGTCCACGATCACGCAATCGATTTCCGGAATGTTGTATTGTGCGAGCTGGTCGAGATGAGCGGGTTCGCGGCGCGCGAGAATACCGCCGAACACCGCGGGATGAAGCGTTTTAACCCGACCGTCGAGGATGCTCGGGTAGCCCGTCAGGTTTTCTACCGGCGTGGCCGGAATGCCGAGTTTTTCAATAAAGGTTTGGGTTCCGCCCGTGCTGTACAGGGCTACGCCGAGCTCGTGTAAGCGGCGGATAATGGGTTCGAGGCCGTCTTTGGAATAAACGGAGACCAGCGCCGACCGAAGTTTGCGATCGGAAACAGGGGTTGTATTCGACTTGTTTTCCATGATGTAAATTTGAAGCCGCAAAAGTAGCCCATTCAAACCATGAAGGACGGCTCATGCCAAACATTCTCGAATTTTTAGCCCAAACCCACCAGTCCTGGATACATCCCAGGGGCCGCGCCGCAACCCGGCATTTGCTCGACCTGCTCGACGCAGTCCCGCACGACAACTTGCTTGAGATCGGGTTCGGCACCGGGCAAACCCTGGTGGAAGCCGCCAAACGCTGGCCGGGCGCCCGGCTCCAGGGTGTCGAACGCTCGCCTGCCATGTGCGAAACCGCGGGGCGGCGCCTGCGTTTTTGCGGGCTCTCGCAGGTGGCGTTGTATCAAGTACAAAACGGGCAGGCCCTGCCTTTTCCCGACAGTTTTTTCGACGCGGTATATGCAGAATCCGTGCTCGCTATTTTGCCCGACGATGCCATCGCCGGCTATTTTCAGGAAATTGCCCGTGTGCTTCGCCCCGGCGGCTCTTTTTTCAACAATGAATCCCTGTGGATGTCCGGGCTTGATCCTTCGCGGGCCGCCGCGATCAACCGCCAAAGCCTCGAATATTTCGGCATTCAGCAGGCTTCGGAACGCCTGGCCTGGCGAGGGATATGGCAGGATATGGCGCTCCGCGCAGGTTTGGCGGTAAAGGAAACCCTGGCCCTGGCCGCTGTCCGGCCGGTTTCGCGGTGGAGCCTGGAGGCGCCGCTTTGCTCGACCCTTTTCTCTGCAATGGGCTGGTGGAAACGCGCGACCCTGCCGGCGCTTCGGGCCCGGCGACGCGATTTCCTGCTGGCACAAGCCCGGATGAATGGCCTGGGGCCATCCCTCGAAGCCTGGCTGTTTCATTTCGTAAAACCCGCCGTCTGATTATTTCAGGTGAAGGATATTGCCCATGTGGTAGCAGGAGCGGCAGCGCGGTTCGTACTGTTCTTTTTCCCCGAGCAAAACAATGGCGTCGCCATCGGCGAGCCGGTAGGAGTGGGTCGCCAGGTTGCCGCAGTGGACGCAGATGGCGTGCACCTTGGTGACGTACTCGGCCACGGCCAGCAGTTTGGGCATGGGGCCGAAGGGGATGCCGCGGTAGTCCATGTCGAGCCCGGCCACCACGACCCGAATGCCGCGCAGGGCCAGTTGCTGGCATACCTCGACGATGCTCTCGTCGAAAAACTGCACTTCGTCGATGCCGACCACGGCCGTGTTGTCGTTGATGTCGAGGATTTTTTCGGGATGATCGACCGGAGTGGCCAGCACGCTGGTGGTATCGTGCGAGACGATGTTGGATTCGTCGTAGCGCGTATCGATGCGGGGTTTGAAGACTTCGATTTTGAGCGAAGCAATGCGGGCGCGTTTGAGCCGGCGGATCAGTTCCTCCGTTTTGCCGGAGAACATACAGCCGCAAATCACTTCGATCCAACCCGAGCGCTGGCCTTTAAAATGAGGTTCGAGGAACATGAGGGTGCTGGTTTTGATAAATTACTTTTTAAATAAAAAATTGATAAACAATGCTTTATTATAAAAAGTGAGAAAAAACGAGTTGAAGTTGGCCGAACTTTTTGAAATTCGCCGTGAAAATAATCACCTCCCCGGGGTTCGGGAACGATCCACTCACAACGTAGTACGAACAACGAAAAAATGGATTTACTGAAAGCCAAAGTGTACCTCGACAAAATCAACCGGGAATTCGTCCGGATGGCCAAGGACCCGGAAAACATTGCCCGGATCGATGTGGACATCATGATGTCTTACATCCGCGAATTTTACGACGCCTACCTGTCTGAAAAAAACAGCCCGACGCCGCCCGCGCCGCTGCCGGTCAAACCCGAATCTTCGGCGCCCAGCCGGCCCGTCGTGGCGCCGCCTGCCGAAACGCCCGCCCCGAAACCTGCCGACCCGCCGCCCCTGCCGCCGGCTCCCGCCCCGCCGCCAGTAGCGCCTTTGGCCCCCGAACCGCCGCCGGTCGTGGTCACCCGCCCGCCCGAACCCGTGGCGCCACCGGCTCCTCCTGCTCCCCCGGTCGTGGAAGAAAAACCTGCCCCGGCCGCGCCGCCGCCCACCCCCGAACCCGCCCGGCCCCACGTGGCCCATCATGGCAATCACCATTTGCCGCCGGAGGCAGAGGCGCTGTTCGAGCAAAAACAAGCCAAGGAACTTTCCGAAAAGTTGTCGGAATTGCCGGTCGCCGATTTGCGCAAGGCCATCGCCCTCAACGACCGTCTGTTGCTTACCCGCGAATTGTTCGGCGGCGACGCCCAGGCGTTCGAAACGACCATCGGAGTGCTCAACGGATACACCAGTTTCGAGCAGGCCAGGCATTATTTGCTCGAAAACTGTGTGATGCGTTACCACTGGACCGAGAAAAAACACCTCGAAACGGCGCGCAATTTTATCAAACTGGTACGCCGTCGGTATAAATGAAAAAAATCCTGGTAGTCGGGCAGGGTATCGCCGGCACAACGATGGCCTGGGCGCTCCGGCAAAGGGGCGCCCAGGTGCATTTAATCGATGCCGATGCGCCCACCAGTTCTTCATCGGTGGCCGCGGGCATCATCAACCCGGTCACCGGCAAGCGCTATGTGAAATCATGGGGTGTGGAAACTTTCTGGCCGGCCGCCAGGCAGTTTTACGGGGAACTGGAGCAGTACCTCGGCGTCCGATTCTGGCATGAAACGCCGATCCTCAGGCTCCTGACAACACACCTGGAAAGCAATGACTGGGCGGCTCGATGCGCCCTGGCCGATTATGCCGACTGGCTCGGCGAACGCCCCGACGCGGGCGCCTGGTCGCCGTACTTGCACCCCCGTTTTCAGTTCGGCCTTATTCAAAAAAGCGCGCGGGTCGATTTTTCTGCTCTCCTGCCGGCTTTTCGACAAAAATGGCAGCAGGAAGGCCGCTTTTCAATCGGCCGGTTCGAATACAGCCGTACAGGCGAATGGCTTCGCAACTACGACCAGATCGTGTATTGTGAAGGCTGGCGCGCTATGCACAACCCGTATTTCCCCGGCCTGGCGTGGCAAGTGGTGAAAGGAGAGGCTTTTATCATTCGTTTTCCGGAGGCCTCAGCTACGGCGGACATGCCGTCGGACATGGTCAAAAAGGAAGCATTGATTGCGCCCCTGGGCAACGGCCTGTATTGGGCGGGCGGGACCTACAACTGGACTTTCGACGATGAATTGCCCACCGCGGGCGAACGCGCGATCCTGCGGGGCCGCCTGGCCGACATGCTGGCCGCCCCGTACGAAATTGTGGCGCACAGGGCAGCCGTACGTCCTTCTACCAAAGACCGGCGGCCTTTCCTGGGCCTTAGCCTCCTCGACCCGCGGGTTGCCCTGTTCAACGGCCTGGGTACCAAAGGCGCGCTGCTGGCGCCGTACTGGGCGCAGCACCTGGCCGATCACCTGCTGAACGGCGCCGCGCTCGACCCCGAAGTGGACATCCGGCGGTTCAGCGCCTAGCCGTTCTTTCAAAAAATTTGTGGAAAAAAAGTACCTGGTAATCGACGGCATTGCCCCAGTAATCGCCGTTGTGCTCGCCCGGCCGCTCGGTGTATTCATGCGGAATACCGGCTTTCAGCAGCCGGTTGTGCATTTTCCGGTTGGCTTTGAGAAAAAAGTCGCCGTCGCCGCAATCGAGGATCAGGTCCATGGGCACGCCCTCGATCAGCGGAATCAGATTGACGACCGAATTGTTCTTCCAGTTTTCCCAATGTTGAACCGGGTTGCCAAGCACTCCCTCCAGGTCCCAGTCATTTTTGCGAAATGGCTGTAAATCAAGGCCTCCTGCCATACTACCCGCGGCGCCGAACAGGTCGGGATGCCGGAATGCGAGCGACAGGGCGCCGTGGCCGCCCATGCTCAATCCGGCAATGGCACGCCCTTCGCGCTCGCGCCGGGTGTGGTAATAATAGTCGATAAACGGCACCACTTCGCGGGTGATGTGCGTGTTGTAACGCACGGTCGAATCGACAGGGCTGTCGAGATACCAGCTGTCGTAGCCGCCGTCGGGGCACACGATCAGCATTTGATAGGTATCGGCCAGGCGGCGCAGCTGCGGCGCATCGGTCAGCCATGCGGCGAAATTGCCGCTCCAGCCGTGCAAGAGGTACAGCACCGGATAGGGATCGTGCAGAAAAGTGTAGTTGTCGGGCCGGATGACCAGGCATTTGATGCCTTTGTGCATCGACGGACTGTTGATTTCCAGGGTATCGACCTGACCCGCATGCAGGCGGTCGAGGCCGAGAAAAAGGCTGATAAACAAGATATAAGCGCGCAAAGTCAAAAAAACAAAGGATGGTTCGTGGCGGCGAAAGTAAGATCATGCGGCATTTGCGCCAAAATATCAGGGCCCGGGGTAACAAAAAAACAGGATCAGGGATATCAAGTTGTTTTTGTGCCAATTCAACCAACATACCATGAAAATCAAACTCTTGCGCCCTTTCATTCAACTCGCCATTTGGATGGCCCTGTTTCTTTTCACAACCGCCGCGCCGGCTCAGACCCTGAACGAACCGCTTGCCCGAACCGAGGCCCTGATGAACCTCTATATGCAAGATGGATTCGACGTATTTGTCGATTCTGTTTTTTCCGGCTCCACCTGGGTGGAAAGCAGATCACTTGACAAACTGAAACTGGAAGCGGACAGCTATCTGAACAATAAAGCAGCCGGCAAGTCCTACGGTTTCGACCTGGTCTCGACGGCGCATATTGGCGATCGTATGATGTCGATCACCTATCTGCTCAGAACCGACCGGATGCCTGTCGCTTTTCATTTCATGTGGTACCGTCCGGACGACAGCTGGCGTATCAACAGCTTCCAGTTCGACACCGATCTGGATGATGCTTTACTGGAAGTTGAAAAATGGAAGATGGACTCCTGGATCAGTGAAAACTGAATCCATGCCCTCAGGCTGATTCCTCCGATTCCTCAACACATATAAACCACGGCTCCGCCCTGCTCAGGGGTCTCACCGATCACACGGCCGGGCGGAGCTTTATTGTCAATATTCAAACTATGAAAAACATTCTATTCGCATTGTTTGCACTCTTTGCTAGCCCTTTGTTCGCCCAAAACCTCAACACGATGTGCGGCAACGGCAATTTCGAAAGCGGCTCGATTGACCCCGCCGAATGGAGCGGCAGTTATGGCAACTTTTCATCCGGCAATTCGTGTGTTTATCCGGTTGCGTCCAACCCAGGTTTTTCATCCAACACCAATATCAATCAGAACGACGGCAACCAGACGGTTGTCGCTGCCGGCGCCGATCCCATTATCAGCGTGTTGCCCACCGTGCCGCCCTATCCGACGGTCAACAATTATGCACTTCGGCTGGGCAATGCCGCGCCCTGTTTCGGTGAAGAATCGATCAGCAAAACCTTTGTCGTCAGTCCGGGCGATAAATACCTGCGGTTCTGGTACGCCTATGTGGGTGATTTCACCCATGCCAACGGCGCGCCCAGCCCGGTTACGCCGCTGTTCAGCGTGAGCTTGTACGACAATACCCATGCGCACGATTACAGCCATCTGGTCAACCTGGGCAATGGTTCCAATATGCTGATGGCGACCACGGCCGACAATTTTGTCGTGAAATACAACAACCAATGGGTGTACAAAATCTGGACCTGTGTCGAAATCCCGCTGGATTCGATGGCCAACAGCAATGTCACCCTGACTTTTTACAACAGGGATTGTACGGCCGGCGCCCATGCCGGATACACCTATATCGACAACCTTTGCCTCGATTGCTACGGCGACCCTTCGGGCAGTTTCCAGCTGGATCAGGATAATACCGACACTTGCGGCCTGCCTGGTCAGATCTGTTTCAATTACACGTTGCCCGACAACGGGACAACCACCGGCGACTGTCAGATCGACCTGACCGTTTACCAGAACGGCACGCCGCTGGCCTTGTTCAACAGTCCTGTGCTGACTTCCGGCACGCAATATTGTTTTCCCCTGACTACGGGCAATCTGTCGGCGCTCAACAACGGCCTTGACGGATTTGATTTTGCCGCTACCGCCCACTTTTCCATCACCGACGCGGGCGGGAATATCCAGTTGCTGCCCGATAAAACCCTGGGCGCAGCGCCGGATGGCGTGGATTCGGGTGCGAACAATGATTATGATATCATCTGCGGCGGCAGCGCCAATTGCGATTCGCTTTCTGTGACGCTCACGGATCTCGGCGGCGACCAGTGTTGCTACCGCGTTGATCTGCACAACCATCAAAGCCTGCCCATTGCCTACATGGAAGCTACCATCAGCGGCGACTGGGTTTTTGCCACGGGCTACTCGGCCGGCGCGCCTTTCCTGTGGTCGCCCACGGCGCCGGGCCCCAATGCGTTGCCGATTTCCGTTCAGTCGCCGGCTGGCGCAAATGCCATTCCGCAAGGCGATTACACGGGGGCGCTGAATTTCTGCCTCGAACCGATTCGCCCCGGCGCCATGTCGCCTCAGGTGCTCGTCTTTACCTGGTACACGCCTGCGCCGGGCGGTCAGGGCTTCATGCCGGTGTGCAGCGATACGATCGTAAAGCAATGCCAACCGACTGTGGACAAGCCTTGCGTAACTGTATCGGCCGGCCAGGTGGTGTGCAATCCCGAAAATCCGTACGAGTACATCGTCAGTTTTCAGGTGACCAACCACAGTGGCTTTACCGCCACGCATGTGACGCTGGACAACCTTGCCGACCCGGTCAATTTCGGGTTCAGCGCCTGCAACGCCAACAATCATTTGCCCTCTATCGTGATTCCACTGTCGCCGGCGCTGCCTGACAATGCCGTTTCGGGGCCCTTGTGCGTCAAATTTACCAGCCTGACCCCCGTATTGTCGCCAACCAGTCTGACGCTCACCGTCGGCCTGATGAACCCCACGTCGTGCTGTCACAACGAAGATCCCTATAAAGTGGTGTTGCAGCCCTGCTGCGACCCCTGCCAGGCCATCAAACTGACCAGCAGCCCGATCAATGTGGGCAGTGACGACCAGTGCTGTCATAGCCTCGATATCGAAAACGACTGCGGGTACCGGTTTTTCCACAAGATGGAACTGGAAATCGTTACGCCGGGCGTTCAGTTCGGGTACCACGCTTTGGGCGGCCCCAATGCGAGCGACTGGAACGTGACCGCCTCTACCCCGGTGAGCCTGAGTTTTGCCCTGAACGGCGCCAACTTCGTTCCCAAAGGCACGACCATGGACCTCGTTCAGTTTTGCCTCGACGACCTCGATCAGCCCTCCGAAGCGCCGCAACGTATTGCTGTTAAATGGTTTACGCTGAATGCGCAGGGCCTCGACAGCCTGACATGCACGGATACGCTGGTGTTCAATTGTGTGCCCCGTATCGACAATGAATGCCTGGAAGTAAGCGATCAGCAACTCGAATGTTCGCCCAACGACAGCATGTACTGTTACACATTCACAGTAAAAAACACCTCGTCGATCCCCTTCGGCGCGACCAATCTGGACCTGTTTGAAGTCAGCGGCGCGCATATCGATTTTACAGGCTCCGGCGGCACCTTCCCCTTGCCGCCGCTGAACGCCGGCGATTCGATACGCCTGACGGTCTGCTTCGAGGCAACGCCGTACCCCATTGCGGAGGACTTCCTCGTGTTCCAGTACCGTCTGCGCTACCTCATGGGCGACACCTGCTGTTACGAAAGTACCCTCGATACCATTGCCGTGCCCAATTGTTCCGATTCGATTTGCCCGCCGACCTGCTGTTGCTACCCCTCCAATATCGTGTTGCCCACGGGGCTTTCGCCCAATAACGACGGCTTCAACGACCTGTTCGTCATCAAGGGTATCGACCGTTGCAGCAAGGTTACGCTGACCGTGTACAACCGCTGGGGCAATGTCGTGTGGAAAAAAGATCAATACGACAACAGCTGGGACGGTACCAGCCAGCAGGGCAACGAATTGCCACAAGGCACCTATTACGTGTTGCTGACGCTGCACGACAGCGGCGCCTCCATGTCGGGCTTTGTCGATCTGCGAAGACAGTAAAAGTGACCATAACGGCTTTTTAATGGGCGGGGGAGAGAAGAGACCCCCGCCCGAATTTCCTCATCAAGCAAACTTTCACCATGAGAAACATACTCTCCATTTGTTTTCTTTTCCTGCTCTCCATGCCGCTGACGGCACAACAGGACGCCATGTTTACCCGCAACACTTTCAACAGCATGTACCTGTTTGGCAATCCGGCCTATTGCGGCGTACATGGTTATTGGACGAGCAATGCCCTTTACCGCACCCAATGGCTCGGCTTCGAAGGCGCCCCCCAGACCATCTACCTGGGCGCAGAGGGCATGGTAGGCCGCCGGCAAAATGCCGGGCTCGGCTTTTCGCTGATGCACGATAAAATCGGTCTCGATCGCATGACCCACCTGTCAGCCAACTATGCCTATCACATCCGTATGGACAATGACCAGACCCTGTCGCTGGGTTTGAAGGCCGGCGCTTTCTACTACAAGTCCCTGCTCGGCTCGGCTATTCTTGATGACAACGGCGACCCAGTGTACACCTCGGGCGATATTCAGGGGGTAGTGCCGCACGTCGGAGTGGGGGTCTATTGGTACACGCCTGATTTCTTCGCGGGTGTTTCCATGCCGACCCTTTTTGCCTTCGACAAGCGCGACAACGGCCTGAATTTCACGCCGATCGGCAGTGGTATTCAGCGGATGCACCTGAATGCCTACACCGGCTACGTGTTTCACCTCGACAACCGCATCGACCTGAAACCCTCCGTGCTGCTCAAATACCAGCCCTCGGCCCCGCTGGAAGCCGATATCAACCTCAACGTCTGGTTCAATAATGTGATCGCTTTCGGCGCCTCCTACCGCACCAACGATGCCGTGTCGATCATGATCGAAGTGCCGATCAACAAACGTCTTTCCGTGGCTTACGCATTCGATCACACCATCACACCCATTCGCAAGGTGTCGGACGGCACGCACGAACTCATGGTCGGGTACAACTTCATCAACGACCTGCGCGTCACCGGCGTGCGGCGCAACCCGGGTCGGTTCTGATTTTTATGGTCAATTAAAACCTGTTGAAAATGAAAAAGTTAGGGTTCATACTTTGGCTGCTTTTGCCCCTGGGCCTCTTCGCCCAGCGCAACCTGGAAAAAGCCAATGAAGCATACGAACATTTCGAATACGCCCGCGCCATCGAGTGGTACCTGAAAGTGCTCGACGAGGGCAACAACCCCGAAGCGGCGGAAAAACTGGCCCACTGCTACCGCCTTACCCAACAGTACAAAAATGCCGAACAATGGTATGCCGTCGTGGTGGAATCGCCGTTTGGCAACCCCGAAAACCGCCTGTACTACGCCCAAATGCTGCTTTGCTCCCGGCAGACTGAAGCCGCCGACCGGCAGGCCCAGCTGTTTCTGGAAAGCAAACCAGGCGACCCGCGCGGCCTTGCACTCCGGCAGGCGGTGCGCGATATGGCGCTGTTTTACAAAAACGAAGGCCGTTACGAACTGCGCCCCGCGCCGTTCAACACGCCGGATGCGGCTGAATTTGCGCCCGCCTGGTATGCCGACGGACTGGTGTTCAGCTCCGACCGAAAAGGCGCCGGCGACCGCAACGACGCAGGCTCCGGCCGTTCCTTCACCGGGCTTTATTTTGCCCGCCAGGGGACAGCCCAGGCCGAGCCTTTGCGCGGCGATGTAAACGGCGCCTACCACGACGCGGCAGCCAGTTTTTCAGCCGATGGCCAGGCTATGTTTTTTACCCGCAATAGCCAGAACAAGGGCAAAGGCGACGTGCTGTACCTCAGCTTGCAGCAAGCCGGCCTGAATGGCGGAAAATGGCGGATAGGCGCCGCCTTGTCGTTCAATTCCAAAGAGTTCAACAGTGGTTACCCCGCGCTCAGCCGCGACGGACAAACCCTGGTGTTTGCCAGCGACAGGCCAGGTACGCTGGGTTCCTTCGACCTTTTCCTCAGCCGAAAAACCGGCGGTGTGTGGTCGGAACCCCAATCGCTGGGCCCGCTAATCAATACGCCCGGCGCCGAACTCTGGCCTTATCTGACCGAAGACGGGAACCTGATTTTCGCCTCCGACGGGCACCCGGGCATCGGCGGGCTCGACCTTTTTATCTGCAAATTCGAAAACGGCGCCTGGCAGGCTCCCCAAAATCTCGGCTTCCCCATCAACTCGCCGTTTGATGATTTCAGCCTGATCAGCAAGGGCGACCTCTCGGAAGGCTGGTTTGCCAGCAATCGCAACAACGACAACGGCACCGACGACATCTACGCATTCAAACAACTTCGCCCGGCCAATGAAATGACGGTGCAGGTGGTGGATAAATTTACCCGAATTCCGCTGCCCGGCGTCGATGTCGAAGTGCGCGACCTCAGCAGCGGCGATGTCGTGACGGCCACCACCAATGCCCAGGGACAATGCGTAGTAGCCGTCAAACCCAACCGGAAATACGAGATCAAAGGCGTCAAAAACGGCGTCGCAACCAATACCGTGCAAAAAGACGCCGGCCCCTTGCAACCCGGCGACAAACTCTTCGTCGAACTGGAACACAACGACCCGCGCTTCACCCTGCGCGGCCAGTGTGTTGACGGAAAATCCAAAACCGGCGTGCCCGGCGTACTCGTGCGTCTGACCGACCTGAAAACCATGAAGGTGGATTCGGTGCTGTCGGATGCCGGAGGCAATTTTTCATTTCAACTGGCGCAAAAGACAGATTATCAAATTCTTGGGGAAAAAGACGGCTACTTTACCACCATCGGTACCGCCACGACCAAAGGCCTCGACCGCACGACTACCCTGTACGTCAAACTGTTCCTGTCGATCGACGTCATCGAGTTGCAGAAAGTCAATGTCATTGATGAAAACCTGAGCATCAGCGGGTTCAAATTCAAACCTATCCTGTACGACTACGACAAATCGAACATTCGCCCCGACGCCGCCAAGGAGCTGGACAAAATCGTGGAGATCATGCGGCTCAATCCCACGCTCGAAATTGAACTGCGTTCGCATACCGACAGCCGCGGCGACGACGATTACAACCAGTTGCTGTCGCAGCGCCGCGCCGAATCGGCGGCCATTTACATCATCAACAAGGGCATCAGCGGGAAGCGAATTGCCGCCAGGGGGTTCGGCGAAACCCAGCTGCGCAATCGCTGCCGCGACGGTGTCAATTGCACCGAACAGGAGCACCAGCTCAACCGACGGACCGAATTCGTGGTATTGAAATACTGAGGCGATAAAAAAACAAGAGCCGCCCTTTCATTCCGGGCGGCTCTTGTCATTTTATCAGAACCGGCTGGCCATGTAATAAGGCAACATGGCACGCCAGGTGGGCCAGTCGTGGCGCATATCGGGCCCCCAGATGTCTAGTTCGTGCGGGATGCCTTTCGAGGCCAGGATATTCGACAGGCGTTTCGAGCCTTCCGGGTCTTCGTAGTCGCCCGAGCCGGTCAGGATATGGATGTGGCGGGCCTGCTGGAGGCGCGGCAGGAAATAATCATCATTGAGGCCCGGCAGATAATGGCAAGGCGAGTTAAAATACACATCCTCGTCGTAGTAGCCCTTAGTGTAGGTCGTGAGGTCGTACACCCCCGACATGGCGATCGTGCCGCCGAAGAGGTCGGGGCGGCGGAAGTAAAGATTGGCAGCGTGCAGGGCGCCGAGCGATGCGCCGGTAGTGATGATCATCGTATCGTCGCTGGTGTGCATACGGATAAACGGCACGACTTCTTCCTCCACATAGGCATTGAACTGCTGGTGCCGGATGGCTTTGTGGCGCGGGTGCATGCGGTTGTTGAGCCAGGCTTCCGAGTTGATACTGTTGATAGAGAAGACTTTCACCTTGCCCGCGTCGATATAGGGTTCAAGCACGGAGATCAGGTGAAAACGCTCGTATTCCAGAAAGTCGGCGGCGGCTGTCGGCAACAACAGCAGCGCGAAGCCAAAATGGCCGTACATGGCTATTTCCATGTTCTTGTTCAATCGGGGGGAGTACCACTGGTGTATTTCTCGATTCATCAGATAACTGGGTGATTCCGTTGGTGAAAAATATAGTTCAAGCGAGAGCACTATCCCGTGTGCAACGGGTATTGGGCAAATGTAGAGAAGATTAATTTTCTTATTTAAGAAACAAATTGTTTAATTTAAAAACACTTTGTTTAAATTTGTGCCGCGCAAGTGTTGCAACACTTCTTTTTCACCAACACAATCTGTTAAGCTATGGAATTAGTTAAAAATGCCATCAACTGGTTTGAAGTCCCCGTCCTTGATTTTGACCGGGCCAAAAAGTTTTACGAACACATTTTCGATTTCGAAATGCCTGTCATGGAAATGGGCCCCGTCAAAATGGGCGTCTTTCTCTACGAGCAGCAGCCGGACAGCGTCGGCGGCGCCATCTGTTTCGGCGACGGATACCGGCCTGCGGGCGCTGACGGCCCCAAAATTTATTTCAACGGCGGAAACGACCTCAACGTCGTCCTGTCGAGGGTGGAAGCCGCCGGAGGCAAGATCACTATGCCTAAAGGCTTGATTTCCGAAGAGATCGGTTACATGGCCTTTTTCACCGACACCGAAGGCAATGCGCTGGCCTTGCATTCTCCGCACTGAAAAAATATTTTTTTTGACAACTATTTGCAAAAAGCTTGCGTAAGCCGCGCCTACTAGTTTAAATTTGCCCATCGGAATTTTGAAACTGGCTCCAGTTTCTCCGAAAAAATTAAAAGGGTTTTGTTTTGAATAGGTTTTTTAGGTGTGCCGCCTGTTGCCGTAATGGCGCAGGCGGTTTTTCTTTTTATCGCCTGAGAAAATCGTCGTAAAGCGTTTGCAGATAGGCTTTTGCAGTCGATCGGGCCGTACTGTCGAGCGGCGCGCCATACCACTGCCAGTCGCGATCCTGAAAACGATAGAACCCTTGCCCGGAAGGGTCGATCCAGCCCAGCCCGTTTTCATTGGCATAATAGGCGAATCCTTTGGCAAAGCGCAGAGTTTGCTTTTGCGGGTAGGCGCTATATGCCGTTTCCCAAAACCAGAGATTTCGGCTCCAGGGCAGGGGATATGCTTTCAGCCCCAGCATGGCGCCGACGGTTGCCGGGATATCGTGGTGATTGGCCAACAGGGAAATACGTTTGCCTTTCCAGTGGTCGGCAAAATGCGGGTGGAAGATAATCAGCGGCAAATGCCTCGATTCGGGCTGGTCCATCCCCAGCCCGCCGGGCATGGAATTGCCGTGGTCGGCTACCAGTACGAACAGCGTATTGTCGTACCAGGCCTGTTGCCGGGCTGCTTTAAAAAACTCGCCGATGGCATAGTCGGCAAACGCGGCCGAGTGCCGGAATTTTTCAGGATCGCTGGCTCCGTTCCAGGCGCTTTCATACGGCACATCGTAAGGCGGATGCAGGCTGAGCGTCATCAGTGTTGCGAAAAAAGGCGGTTTAAGCCCCGCAATCTCTTCGAGGGAGCGCTGCAACATGTGATGGTCGTCGACGCCCCAGCGCTGGGTTTTTGCCTCGGAAGGAAAATCTTTTTCCGACAAAATTTTCGAAAACTGCTGGTGGGTTAGCCACACGCCGATATTGGCAAAAGTCAGTTCTCCGCCGTACACGTACAGGGTCGAGTAGCCCGAATCGCGGAGCATTCGCGGCAGGGAGGGCAGGGTAGCGGCCTTGTCGTCGAGCAATACGATCGACTGGTCGGGCTGGGCGGGGTAGCCGGCCAACACCGACACCAGCCCCTGATCGGTTCGGTAACCACTGCTGTACACGCTGTCGAACAGGATGCCTTCGTGGATAAGTGCGCTCAGGTTGGGGCATACGCCGGCTTGCCCGCCGAGTTCTTCGATCACCTGGGCGGTCATGCTTTCCATGATGATGAAAACGACATTGGGTTTTGTCGTCAGGCTGTCGGACCACCAGTTGTCAGGTATGGTCTCGCCGCTCATGCCGTGCATTCTGTATTCATACAGACTTTCAGCCTCGTCGTCGGGCATAAACTGGAAGTGGTTTTTGGTCGAGCGGGTTTCGACCAGGCTGTGTACCAGATGCCAGAAAGTGTTGGTCGCGGCGTGGTTGTTAAAAAGGTGCGGTGAATAATACACGGCGCTTTCATTGATCGGCATGACGCCGAGTCCGCCGCGTATGCCCAGCATCAGCAAACCCAGCAACGCGGGCAGCCAAAGGGCGTGCCAGCGGGTGAGGGTGGGCGGATACACCCGCAAGCCGACGACGATCCGATAGATTCGCCACCACAGCCAGGCGAACAACACATAGGCCGCCACGCACCCCATTTTGAACGCCAGCGACATGGAATCGAGCATGGCTGCGGGCGTTTTAAAATACGCTATTGCGCGGTTGTTCAGGGGGGTGTGCCATTCTTCGTAAAGAAAAATATTGGCCCCGAAAATGAAGATGAGTATGCTGAAAATCAGGACGTTATAACCAAGAATTGCGCGCTCGGAAAAATGCCTTGCACGATAGCCGAGCGCCATCCCCAGGCCCCAGAGCAAGACAGGAAGCGCCATCAGATAAGCAGCGGTACTGAGATCGAGCGGCCAGGCATGCCAAAGGGCGGCCCAGGCTGAAAGCGGAGCTTCTTCGGGCCAGCGGTCGTGAAACCAGCCGATGAACCACAGCCGGAAAACTGCGAAAAACAGCAGCCAGAATGCCAGCAGCCGAAGCGGGAAAACGAATACAGTTAATTGACGTCGCAACAGGATAGCAATTGATTCAGTTCAGGTTTGGTCGTGTAGCCAACTGATTTTCAAGGCTTTTTGTGTGTTGGCGGTGATTTTGAAACGCTCGTCGGGGCGCCAGCCCAGCAACCAGACCACGGCGCCCGAAGCATCGGCAAGCACCCAGGTCTTTTCCTTGTCGAGCCGTGCTACTTTGTTGTTGGTAAAAAAATCCTGGATTTTCTGATGGCGTCCTTCCATTCCCAGGGGCTGAAACGCGTCGCCAGGTTGCCAGGGGCGCAAAAGTAAGGGAAATCGGAGTTGGTCCGCATCGACGAGCACGGCCGAATGGCCGTCGGGCCAGGGTGGAGCGGGCGGGGCAGGGGTGAGCACCAGTTTGGACCCGTCGGGCAGGGTGCGCATCAGGTCGTCGTGTTCGATGCGAAGCGGCGGATGCAAGGCCCGGGCCCGGGTGATCGTCAGGCAATCGCGTTCGTTCAACAGCCTGATGCCCGTGCTGCCGGCCCATTCCTGTCCGGTTTCGGCGAGGTGCTCCGCCATTTGCCGGCATTGCTCCGATGAAAAACCAAAAGACTTGAGCAACAGGCGCAAGGCTTCGGCGGGGTGGGGCAGCAGCGTAAGTTTTTGTTTATCAATAAAATAGATATCCTGACCCTGAGCGCTCATCAAAGGCGCGAGCAGGAAATGCAGGTTATCGTCGGCAGCCCGAAATTTGCCCAGGCTCCTTTCTGCGGTGTGCAGAAAACCCGGGTTCAACTCCAGAAACAGGGGCAACATGTGCAGGCGAATGAAATTGCGGGCGTAATCGTCGCTGGCATTACTGCTGTCTTCGCGCCAGTTCAGGTTCCTGTCGCGGGCAAATGCAGCCAGTTCGTCACGGGTTGCAAACAACAGAGGGCGCAGCAGATGGTCCTGGCGAGCCCGTATTCCGGCCATGCCGCTCGTGCCCGTGCCCCGGCTCAGGTTGATCAACGCCGTTTCAACGCTGTCGTTCAGTTGGTGGGCGGTTACGACTGCCCCCAGTCCTTCCTCTTCGCGAAGTTCCTCGAACCATTGGTACCGCAACTGACGGGCAGCCATTTGGATCGACAAACCGTTTTGTAGGGCAAAGGCTTCGGTGTCGAAGCGTTTCACAAAAAAGGACACTCCCGCCTGGTCGGCCAGGGTTTTGACAAAGTTCTCGTCTTCATCCGACTCGGCGCCGCGCAGTTGAAAATTGACATGCGCCACCACGAAGGGCCATGCCGCCTCCTGAAACAAGCGCAGCAGGCAGACAGAATCGAGCCCTCCGCTGACGGCCAGCATGGCCGGCATCTCCCCGGGCAAAGGAAGGTTTTGTTGGCGGATAAATGCCTGAAAACGAGATAGAAGTGTCATTTTTGCTGGCTGTTTGGGTAAACAGGTCTGCCTTGATTTTTTTTTAAAGAATGGGTTAAAATCCTATTAAACCCTTCCGGTATTTATGCCGTTTGTGTCACCGCCATGATTTTTGGCTTTTAAATGATCGCCATGAAGACAATCCTGCCAAAGTTTTACCTGTTGTTGCTCCTTTTTTTGCCCTTGCCCCTGCTGGCCCAGCTGACGGGCAAGGTAATGGATGAAAACGGCGAACCCTTGCCTTTTGCCTCCGTTTACGTGCGCAACAGCACCACCGGAACCACGGCCAACGCGGCCGGCGAATACCGGCTGCCGCTAGCGCCCGGCGAGTATGAGATCGTGTACCAATACATCGGCTACAAACAACGGATCGAACGCATCGTCATCGAAAAAAGCCCTTTGAAACACGATGTGCGGCTGGAACCCAGCGACCTGCAACTCGCGGAAGTGACCATCACCACTGAAGACCCTGCCGTCGGGATTATGCGAAAAGTGATCGAGCGGCGAAGGTATTACAAAACCAGGGTGCCCGACTACTCCTGCGACGTGTATATCAAAGGCTTTCACAAACTGCTCGACGCGCCCAAAAAGATTCTGGGTGAGGAGGTGGGCGATATGGGCGGCATCCTAGATACCAATCGCACGGGCGTTTTGTACCTCTCCGAATCGGTTTCCAAACTGTTCGTGCAAAGCCGCCCCGAACGCACCCGCGAGGTCATGATTTCCAGCAAGGTGAGCGGCCGCGACAATGGTTTTAGCCTCAACCGGGCCACACTGACCGATTTCAACCTGTACGACGAGCGAATTGAAATTGACCGGGAAATCCTCTCTCCGTTGGCTGATAATGCTTTTAACTACTACAATTTCAAGCTGTTGGGCCGCTACAAGGATGAAAATGGCTATGATATTTACAAAATCAGCGTCATACCCCGCCGCAGTGGCGACCCGACTTTCTCCGGCGACCTGTACGTGGTGGATGAATGGTGGAACCTGGCCGGCGTCGATCTTGCTCTGACGGGCGACGCCATCAAGCAACCCGTGCTCGACACATTGAGGATCGTACAGGAATTCGTACCCGTGGAGCGACCCGACAAATGGTGCCTGCTTTCGCAGCTGACTACTTTCAAATTCGCGGTGTTCGGCTTCAAAATACAGGGTTTGTTCAGTGGCGTTTTTTCCAATTACAACATCAAACCCGACTATTCGGACGACTTTTTTACCCGCGAAACCTTCAAGATTGAAACGGATGCGCCTTCCCGTGACAGTATTTACTGGGAAAGCGTCAGGCCGGTGCCACTGACTGCCGAAGAAACCAGAGACTATGTGCGCAAGGACAGCCTTCGAAAAATCTGGGAATCAAAACCCTATCTGGACAGCCTCGACAAAAACAATAACAGGTTCAAATTCAACAACTTGCTTTTTGGCTATACCTGGCGCAATTCCTTTAAAAAAACTACGGTATCCTACCCGCCCGTACTGCAGTGGATTCAGTTCAACACGGTACAAGGTTGGGTGCTCAATGTGCGTCCTGAATTCAGCCGTTACGAGGGCGAGCGCCGAACCAGTTTCTGGCGCATGGAAGGCATCCTGAACTACGGTTTTTCCGAAAAACGATTCCGCGGCGGCCTGCGGCTGCAAAGGCGATTCGAAAGCATAAGGTATTCCAATCTGGAAGCCTCGGGTGGGTTGCTTACCCAGCAATTTAACCCTGACGAACCTATCAGCCCGGCCCTGAACAGCAGCTATTCGCTTTTTGACCGGCGCAACTACATGAAAATTTACGAAAAAGCATTCGGCAGGGTGGAGTGGAGCCAGTTTGTCAGCCCGGGTATCTTTATGTGGGCCGGCGCCGAATATGCCGATCGGGCGCCGCTGGTCAATCATTCTTCCGAAAGCTGGACGAAGAAAGGCAATCACCGGTACACCAGCAACGACCCTCTGAATCCCGAAGGGCCAAATGAGCCCTCGTTTGCTGAAAATCAGGCATTTATACTCAATGTGACTGCCCGCTTCCGTTTTGGGCAAACTTACAGTACCTACCCCGATTTCAGGGTTTATGATGACATGCCCTGGCCCGATGTATATGTTCGTTATCAAAAAGCCATTCCGGGCATAGCCGGGAGCGATGCCGATTTTGATTATGCCAGTTTGCAGATCAGGCAGGACCGCTTGTCGTGGGGGCTGGGCGGATACACCGACTGGAACCTGATGGCTGGTATGTTTATCAGGAAAAAATCGCTGGGTTTTATGGATTTTCACCATGCCAACGGCAATCAGACGCTACTGGGCATACCCTCCAGTTATACAAACAGTTTCTACCTGCTGCCTTACTATTCGTACAGTACCGACCAACCTTTTATCGAAGCGCACGTGCAACACCACTTACAAGGTTGGCTGCTCGACAAAATCCCGGGCGTGCGAAAACTGAACTGGAAGGAGGTGATCGGGCTGAATTTTTACTGGACAGACCAGGCGGCGGAATTGCCGGCCAGCCAGCAACAGTTGCCCTATTGGGAGGCCTCTTTCGGGTTTGAAAACATCGGCTTCAAATTTTTCCGCCCCTTGCGAATTGATGTAGTATCCAGTTTTTACGGCAATAATTACTACAAAACGGCCGTACTAATCGGCTTGAACCTGTAAAAACGGCTATTGTTTTTGATACAGGGCCATCCACACGCCCGCTTGCTCCGCGCGCCGTATCAGTCGCCAGTCGCGTTCCAACGCGATGTACTCCTGGTCTCCAATGTCGTTGAACACATTGGAGACCAGGACGTATTGATTTCGGGTCAGGTCGAATGCTGCAAAATGGCGCTGATCGCCGTTCAACAGCAGATTTTCTCCGGTATTCAGATTCGGAAATGCCGAACCAACATCCTCAAATGCAATGTGTTGCAAGTCGAGGAATGCAATCATATCGGCACGCAGGTGGTGATAAGGCAGGTGCGCCAGCGTGGCATCCCAGTCCATCGAAATACCCCTTGGGTATATCCACAGATTGCCGGTGGCAAGACAAAAAATAAGGAGAACGAATGTTGCTTTCTGGCGAAACGCCGGCCACTCCATCGCTGTAAGCTGCTGAAAAACAAGTAAATGCAGTGCCAGGTAGGCAGGCAGGAAGTAGCGGTGCGCCGAAAGGTTCTGATACGCCAGGGCTGAATAACCCAAAAACAGGGTCAGTATGACCCATAGCCAAAATAATTTACTCAGCCGGAATTTCCCTCTTGGGAAAATAAAAATTAATAAAAAGGCCCACTCTGCAAAGCGCCCCAAATCGGTCCAGCGCCAGCCCAGGATGAGCAGGTTGCGAAGTGCCCCGTGCGCATCTACACGCCTGAACGCTCCGGCCCAGGGCGAACCCGCGTGAAAACCTACCCATCCCGTCGATTGCCAGTGCCAGTACAGAAAGCCGGCGGCGAGCAGGAAGCCGGGTAAAAAAGGAAGCGCGGCCCCGGGCCATGTGCGCGCTTGTACAAACCTGGAATCAACCCGAATCAGCAGGAGGCGGAGGTAAACGGCAAATACAAAAAGCGCCGCCGCGGACATCATCCCGCGCATACTGATGGTGCACAGACCGGCAATTCCAACGGCCACCCACCATCTTCGGCCGAACAACAGCCCCGTTACGCTCAATAAAAACCAGAAAACCAGCACCATATCGGGGCCAACCAGCGCGCTTTGGCCGGCGACAACCGGATCGAGCAGCACGAGGGGCAGCAACCAGGCTGCTCGTTCACTGCCGCCCAGCCGAAGCCCGATGCGCCACAAAAGAGCCATGCTGCCTGCAAGAAACGGAAACATGAGCCAGTGGCCGACCGGCAGGGTTTTGCCGAAGAGTGTCCAGGCCGCGGCCAGCAACCAGCCGAAGAAAGGCGGGTGGCCGCTGTCGATTTCAGGCGGAAGCGGCGCCCATTGCAGGCCGTTTTCGTAAAAGAAATGGGCGTGTTTGGACCCCAGCTGGACGGTATCCCAGAAAAACGGGTTGTTTTGATTCTGCCACACAAACAGGGCTGCAACCGGTAAAAAGAACCACAGAGGGCTGAATTTCCGCATTGGGCAAAGTTGCGTTTTACTCCCGACAGGGCAAAATATTGCTTCGTGCAACCTGGCAGGCCGGGAGCGCGTCAAACGGCGCATGCAACATGAACGTCGTTTGTTTCTTTTTATCGCTGCCAGCCTCGACGGGTATATCGCACGGCCCGATGGAGATATTTCCTGGTTGTCGAGCGTGGAAGTCCCGGGTGAAGACTACGGATATGGCAATTTTATCGATCAGGTAGATACCGTCATTTTGGGCAGAAAGACTTATGAAAAAGTCCAAAGCCTGGGTGTTGCTTTTCCGCATCAGGACAAAAACGTGTACGTACTGAGCAGCCGGGGAGGGCCGGAGAGCGGTTCGCTACGTTTTTACAAAGGGCCGGTGGCGCAGCTGGTTGCGGAGATCAGAACGCAAGCGGGCAAACACCTGTTTTGCGACGGCGGGGCCGAAGTCATACGCCAGTTGTTGCAGGCCGGACTGGTGGACGACATTATCCTATCCACCATTCCTGTGCTGTTGGGCGAAGGCATACGGCTGTTTCAGGGTGGTTTGCCGGAGTTGCCCCTGCAATTGGTTGCAATCAAATCCTTTGATTCCGGGCTGGTGCAGGCGCACTACCGTAAGGCTGGAAAATAAAGGCGAAAAGCCTTCTTTCAATGCAGTTTGGCGCCGATCAGGTTCATAAACTCGGCCCTGGTCTCCGCTTTCCTGAATTCGCCGGTAAAAGCCGAGGAGGTGGTGCTGCTGTTTTGCTTTTGCACGCCCCGCATCATCATGCACATGTGGGCCGCTTCGATGACGACCGCCACGCCGAGCGGTTGTAATGTTTCCTGAATCACATCCCGGATTTCGATGGTCAGGCGTTCCTGTACCTGCAGGCGGCGGGCAAAGACATCTACCACACGGGGGATTTTGCTCAGCCCCACGATATAACCGTTCGGGATATAGGCAACATGCGCTTTGCCGAAAAACGGGAGCATGTGGTGCTCGCAAAGCGAGTACAGCTCGATGTCTTTCACGATAACCATCTCGCTGTAATCTTCCTTGAACATGGCAGAGCGCAGGATTTCTGCGGGGTTTTGCTCGTAGCCCTGGGTAAGAAACTGCATGGCTTTTGCAGCCCGCTCTGGGGTTTTGAGCAGTCCTTCACGACCGACATTTTCGCCGATTCCAGTCAAAATATCATTGTAATTCAACCGAAGTTTTTCGGTCAGCGCTTCGTCGTAGCGGTCGGATTTTTTGTAAGCCATGAAATTGATTGAATGTTTTGACGATTGAACGAAGGTTGTCTAACTATCTGTTTTTCAATTGAAAAAGAGGAGCGTTCCCCGGTTGTTCAAACGTTCAATCTCCATAATATTCTGCATAAATGGTCTCGGTCTCCCAGAGTTTGACGGCGTGCAACTGGCAGGTATAGCCTTCGAGCGCCTTGTGGAGCCTTTGCCAGATGAGGATAACAAGATTTTCGGTGGTTGGTTGCATCCCCTTCGGAATGAAAGACACATCGAGGTTGAGGTTGCTGTGGTCGAGGTGCTCGATCACCTCATCACGAATGATGCTGCTGAGCTTTTTGACGTCGATCACGAAGCCCGTCACCGGGTCGGGCCAGCCTTTGACGGTGACGTGGAGCGAATAATTATGGCCATGCCAGTTCTTGTTGGCGCATTTTCCGAAAGCGGCGAAGTTTTCTTCTTCCGACCAGGCTTCCACCCAAAGCTTGTGGGCGGCATTGAAACGTTCGATTCGAGTGATGTAAACCATGTCTTGCAGCGGCAAAAGTACGACCCCGAACATTATTGGAGGGTATTTGGTTCGTACACCGCTTGATGGAGCGCCGTTGCCGCTTTATCCTTTGGGCATTTGTTTTTATCGAAAAACGCGGTCTTTAAAAGTCCGATTTCCTTGTTTTGTGGCTGATGACTGCACGGAAAATATTTGACGCGATATACCGCATGCTGACCCGCCGACTGGTTTACCACGGCCTGTTTTGGGCGGTAATGTTTTTGGTAGCGGTCATTTTGGGGCACAATCCGGCCGTGTCGATCTGGTTTACCCTGTCCAACGAGCTCATCCACCTCCTGTTTTACGCAGTGCTGGTGTACGTCAATATCCGCTATCTCGTGCCCAACTACCTGGCGCGGCACGTGCTGTTGTATCTGGGGCTGGTGCTTGCGGCGTGCGCGGTGGTTACGCCGGTCAAGGTACTGGTGCTGTACCTGAAGTTCAGTGGTTTACCTTATTACAGACTGAGGCTGGTGGAAAGCCAGGGCGTGTTGTTTATCGGCGCCATAGTCGTCACGCTTTTTTCAACCCTGCTCAAGGTGTTCACCGACTGGTGGCGTTATCAGCGCGAGAAGCAACAGCTGATGACGCAGACCATGCAGTCAGAATTGCGTTTTCTGAAAAGCCAGATTAACCCGCATTTTCTCTTTAATACCCTCAACAACCTTTACGCGCTTACGCTTAAAAAAAGCGACAAAGCCCCCGAAATCGTACTGAAACTCTCTGAAATCATGCGTTACATGCTCTACGAGTGCAATGAAAAACGCGTGCTTTTGTCGAAAGAAATTCAGTACATCCACAACTACCTCGACCTCGAACGGCTACGCCAGACGGGCAATGCGGACATTCGTTTCGTGACCGAAGGCCATATCAGCGACCAGATGGTCGCGTCGCTCTTGTTCGTGCCGTTTTTGGAAAACAGTTTCAAACACGGCCTCAATCATTACGTACAGGGCGGCGGGTTCGTACGCATCCGTTTGAGTGTGTCGGGCGACGACCTTGAATTTGTTATCGAGAACAGCAAAACCGAACACGCCCCTCGTCAGGAACATCCGCGCAGCGGCGGTATCGGCCTCACCAACGTCCGGCAGCGGCTCAATTTGCTGTATCCGGACCAACATACCCTTACCGTGGAAGACGAACCGCACCGCTTTGCAGTCACCCTGCACCTCAAAATGACCTGAGTAAAAAAATTGGGAGAATTCCCCGGAGACTATACCTTAGAGGCTCAGACTTAAAGCCCTGTATTTCACCATGCTGAAAGTACTTATCGTCGACGACGAACCCCTGGCCCTGGATGTGTTGGAAACCTACATCGGCCAAATGCCCGAACTTCATCTTGTGCGTCGTTGCAGCAATGCCCTCGAAGCCAACGAAGCCCTGAAAAGCAACGACATCGACCTGATGTTCCTCGATATCCAGATGCCCCAGCTGACTGGTATCGACTTTGTCAAGACGCTCACCAAACCGCCCATGATCGTCTTTACCACGGCATATCCCAACTATGCCATTCAGGGCTTCGATCTCAATGCGCTCGACTACCTGCTCAAACCGATCTCGCTCGACCGCTTCATGAAAGCTGTCAACAAGGCAATCGATCAGGCCGGTAACAACCACCGCGACGCCGCGGCGCCTGCCGCCGCGGAGGGGCAGGAGTTTTTCTTCGTGAAAGCAGATAAAAAGCTGGTTAAAGTCAATTTTGACGACATCGTCTATATCGAAGGCCTGAAAGACTACGTCATCATCCGCCTGCTGCAAGGCCGGGTCATCACCCTGCAAACCATGAAAAGCCTTGAAGACCGCCTGCCCCAGGGGCGCTTCAAACGTATTCACCGTTCCTACATCGTTGCTATGGACAAGATCACGGCCATAGAGGGCAACATGGTGGAGGTGCTGGAAAAAGACAAACCGAAACTGTTGCCGATCGGAAAGAACTACCGCGACGAACTGCTGGACATGATTGAGAAGAATCGCTTGTAAATCAGTTAATTATCGCTGTTTTATAAAGATAGAGGCCTTGTATCGCACGATACAAGGCCTCTGCTTTTTTGAGCTGTGCCATCTGCGCGGTTAGCGGTACTTCCCGATAAACTCGTCCACATCCGGCAAGTGCCGCCAGTGGTACATTCCGATGACCTGCCCGTCGCGAAGGACGACAAGGCCGGGGTTCGATCGGGTGATGGTTTTCAGCAATTTGTCGTCGGCTTTGTAGAACGGATAGGCGGCGCCGATTTTCTGTTTGAAATCGGCGCTGATGTCGCTGTCCGGCGTGCTGGCAATGGCATACACCTTCCAGCCCGCCTTGATGGCTGCATCGGCCAGCGGATTGACCTTCGCGCGGAAAACATCGGCGTAATCGAGGTCCGGTTCGATGGTCATGCGGGTTTCTTCGTGCGAATCCACACTGGCTACGCGGCGGCTGAGCTGGATCGAGTCGGGGCTGATACGCAGCGTATCGGTCGTCCATACGGTATCGCGCAGGGTGACGGTTTCCTCGCGTTTTTCGCCTTCGATATGGAACGCGACGATCATCAGGCTCAGGCCTTTTTCTTCCAGCAGTTCGTCCGTTACTTCACCGTTTTCGCCGTCTTCCACGGCAAAGTCGCTGACTTTTGTTTCGGTGATATACACCTTTTGGCCGTCTTTCTCAACGTAGGGCTCTGTCTGAATCTGGTCTTTTACCCGCCAGCCCTGATCCTTGGGGTAGGATTTGATATAGGAATAGGGCTTTTTCGGGTCAGGCTCCATGAATTTGGCAATCTCGCCCGTGCGGGTGTTTTCGAGCACATAGCCCAGAATTTCCACATTGCCGCGCGCTTCTGCTTCAAGAGCCTTGCGTTCGCGGATGTTGGAGCCAACCTTAAAGGGGCGAAAATCGACCATAGGAAGATCCCAATACGTGTTGCGCCAGCAGAAAAGCAGCGAGACGACCACCGCGGCAGCGACACTCAGGTTGCGCACACGGGGCGTCCAAAGCAGGTGCATATTGCGCGAACGGAAGAGGAATAGCACCGCCGGGACCATAAGGCCGAGGTCTTTGAAGAAAGACGTGCGCGGGTTGAGTTTGATAAAATCGCCGAAACAACCGCAATCGGTTACCCGCATTTGCGATTTGATGTACGGGCCCCATTTGGCAAAATCGAAGAAATTGGCTTCTGTCGGCACAAAACCGGTCATAAACGTGAAACCGGTCAGCAGCGTGAAGAAAACCACAATCAGGAAAAACAGCCAGGCCGTCAGCTTGCGGCGATAGCCCATGATAAGCATCACGCCAAGGGCAATTTCCAGTACGATCATGGTGATGGAAAAGCCAGTGCTGTATTTCGACAGCCAGGGGAAAAGCGGCGCGAGGCCTTTAAGGCTGTTGGTGAGACCCGCGAAAGTGTTTTCAAATTCGCGGAAATAATCCTGCATTTTATAAGCCGTGCCGATGGGATCCACGGCCTTGACCAGCCCGGAAAAAATAAACCAGACCCCGCAAAAGTGCTGCAGAAAGGTCCAGAACAGGTTTTCCGTGCGTTTGGCCATGCGCGTCAAAGCGGTGAAAACGAGGCCAATAAGGGCAAATGCAAGAATCAGGGTAGGAAGTGAAGTCATATCCTGAGGGAGTGTAGAGTGAGGAGTGCGATAGAAAGGGTTTTTATCATTGACTGGCCGGTTCCTGCATACGGATCAGGGCAAAAACGGCGTAATTCAGAATGTCGCGGTAATTGGCTTCCAGACCTTCCGATACGAGCGTCTGACCGGCATTATCTTCTATCTGCTTGATTCGCAGTATTTTTTGCAAAATGAGATCGGTCATGCTGCTGACCCTCATCAGGCGCCAGGCTTCACCGTAGTCGTGGTTTTTTGCGTCCAGCAAAGCCAGGTTGGCCTGTATTTGCGCATCGTACAAACGAGCCACCGTGTCGGCATCTAGTTGAAGCGGGGTGCCCGGCGGCAGGTTCAACTGAATCAGGGCCAACACGCTGTAATTGACCAGTCCGACAAACTCGGATTCGATCGGATCGTCCACTTTCTGAACGCCTTTTTCTTCTATGCTGCGAATTCGCAATGCCTTGATATTCAGCTGGTCAGTGATACTCGACGGGCGCAGAATACGCCATGCCGTGCCATAGTCGACCGTTTTTTTCAAAAACAAAGCGCGGCAATGCGCAATGACTTCCTGGAATTGCTGGGTAGTTTGGCTCATGTGTACGCAGGGCAAATGTAACAACAAAGCGCAGGGGCTCGCAATGCACTTTGCTTATTGTTAATGCACTTTGCTTATTGTTAACTTGTTATCGCAAAGCGTATCAATACTGAAATACAAAATGTATTTAAATACAAAATGTTTTATTTTAAAAACAAAAAAATTACATTTGCAGCAGGTTTAGTATTTTGAAAACAAACAAACCCTGTGTTTCTTATGCAAAAAGTGACCGGTCTGGGCGGTATTTTCCTGAAATGCCGCGATCGAGACAAAACACGTGAGTGGTATCAAACCCATTTGGGCATTAATATGGACGAGTGGGGCGCTCAACTCAACTGGAGCGAAGACCCGCATCAGACGCCGTACTCTATTTTGGGTTTTTTTCGCCGCAGTACCGACTATTTCGACCCGTCCGAACAACCTTTTATGATCAACCTGCGCGTAGCCGATCTGGATGCCCTCGTTGCCGAACTGCAGGCCGCGGGCGTAACGCTCGTGGGCGGTCCGCTGGCAGAGGAATATGGAAAATTTGCCTGGATTCTCGATCCTGAGGGAAACAAGATTGAACTGTGGGAACAGGCTCGATGACCGATCGAGGAGGAAGCGGGTAACGCTGAGCGGCTGACCAAAACCGGCAACAAGGGTTCTTTTGTTGCCGGCTTGATATCATGCCCTGTTTCGGGGCTCAGCGTACGCGCGGCTGGCGGCGTTTGCCCCCCGGGCGAAAACCTTTGGCCATCATGCCGACCATGCTGGGATTCATGGACTGCTGCATCATTTTGAGCTGCTTTTCCAGGTCCTTGATCTGCTCTTTGAGCATCGGCTCGGTGATGTTCAGTTTTTTCACTTCGGCCAGTTGATTGGCGGAGGCATTGCGGTTGCCTTTTGAACCATACACGACCGCGAGTTGAAGCATGGCTGCACCCCGCTCGTTATCAGAAGGCAGGCCCGCAGCAAGCGCTTTTTTCAGCCAGTCTTCCGCCGCGTTGAGGTCTTTTTTCTGCATGGCCAGTGCGCCGTGCGTCATGTAGAACACCCCTTTGTAGCCCATGAGCAAGAGGCCGGGGAAATAAGTCATCTTGAGGCGTTTTTCGGCTTCATCCAGTTGCATTTTGCTGAGCAACTGATTGGTCGAAAGAATAGTGCCCAGAAGCAAATAGCCGATCAGAAGTACGACACCGATCAGCAAAAAGGGAAATCCGTACCAAAAGCCGTAGGCAGCCCAGAGTATCGCGCCGCCAATAATGCCGCCTGCAATCAGCGCGAAGCGGAGGTAGATGTTGATGGTAAACATGTATCTGTGGTTCAAAAATTGAGGGGCAAAGGTAGGGAGGAATGACCAATTGAAACGGCTTCCTACGCAGGAATCCCCGCCTTTGTGCGGCATTAGATTTTGACAAAGTTCAGCTGGGGGGCATCTTTGCCCAATGCCTTGATTTGTAAGGTCTTACCATTGCAGTGCAACACAAGCATGCACTGATCGCCGGTCGATGATTTTTCAACGAAACACCATCCGTCTTCCGGACGGCCTTCGGCGGTGCAGCTCGTGGTGGCACAGGTGGCATCAATTTCGACGGTATCGGTTTGTTTCAGGTGGCCGTTGTAGAGGTGAGAGATCTGGTCGTCCACGACGGCAATCCGGTAGCTGGGGTCTGTCTGGCTCTGCCAGGTACCGCGCAGGATATCCAGCAGGTCCTGCGGATCGGGAATGGCTACCATCGTCGTATCTATGGTAGCGACGTTTTCCTCGGGTTTCTGGTTTTGCGTGGTGTTGTTGCGGCAGGCGGCAAACAGGAAAGCGAAAACGAACAGGATCAAATGGGATTTCATCATTTGAGTAGATTTAAGATATGGCCGCGCAGGCGGCGAAGGCGGTTGTCAGTGTTCGTAATCGGATGAGTATTAAAAAATTGTCGGCTATAATCACTGGCAGTTGACGCAGCGATACACGGCCATACCATAAGCGCCTTCAGGTGGTAAATAAATGTCGATTCGGGGCCAATTGTTGTCTGCAACGACCCCGACCTTGTAAATAATTCCGCCGCCTTGGTTGTCGTACCCCCATTGCGTGGAAAAATCCTTGATATCGAAATTCTTGCGGCTCGACAAACACATGGGGAACTGGGTGCTGGTGAGCACTTCGACCGAGCGGTCGCCACTCTTTCGCAACATAAACGAAGAAGCGCCTTTACTGCCGCTTACGATGATTTTGTGTACGCCGTTGCCCAGGTAAAACCAGCGCTTGTTGTAGTCGTCGCGGTCTGGATTGACTACCACGCTTTCCGAAAAATCACCCTTGCACCAGTCGCCATCCTGTAATTCGCCCTTGATCATGCCGGCTTTGCCGGGTGTAAAATAATAGCCGGACGGCGGAAGGGCCGAGGCCGGAGGGCTGGTCGGCAGGGCGGCGGCGTTTTTGTCTTCGGGTGCCTGACAGGCGGCAAACCATACCGTAAGCGTGAAAAACAGGAAGGCAAATTTGTTCATGGCATGTAAAAAAAGCGGAGCACAACCCGTAAGTCATGCCCCGCAGGGACAGGTTTCCCCATTTAAATTTTCCAGTCGAGCCGCAAGGTGAAGTTGCGTGGGCCCTCCAGCAACGCGGGTCGAAGCGAGTATTCCTCATTGAGCAAGTTTCCGCACAAAAAGCTTGCGCGCAGATGATCGGAGATCTTGTAGGAGGTTCGCAGGTCAACCGTAGCGAATGCGCCATGCGACTTGCGGAAACGATATACACCTGCAAATGAAGCATTCGTTTGAAGTTCAAAGATAGCGTCAATTGCCTCCATTTTACTGTTAAAATTTACGGCGCCGCCAAAAGTGAATTTTTTCCAGGCATACTCAGCATCAAGTTTGAAGGAATTTCGGAAACGATATTTTAATACGTTGTAGTCTACCGAAGAGCCTTCATCAATGCGGTTAGTAAATTCTTTGTATTTGGGTTGTATCCAAGTATAACCCGTAAGAATAGACAACGTGCCACCACCTAGTTTTCCTTGACCCGTGATTGAGCATTCAAGCCCTTTTACTTGAGTGTCACCAACATTTTGTGATTCAAAATTCGCACTGGGTAATGAAGTAATTGGATTGAATGTCACCTCCGCAAATACAAACTCCATCATATTAAAGTAATTAGATTGGAATAAAGTAAGGTCAAAAAAACCCATCCATTCATCTAATTTGAACCCCTGCTTAACACCAATTTCTGCTGTCCATCCTGTTTCTGAGAACAATTTAGGATTAGGGCGTACGACATTTGTACTACTGAAATCGGTGTTGATGAATTTTTCTGCGATGGTCGGGTAGCGGTAGCCTTGCCCCCAGGAAGCCCGGAAATAGGTAGCCCGCCCGGCCTGGTAATTGGCGCCGACCCGGAACACGGGTTTGGACTCTTTGTTAAGGCCGTTCGGGATGGTGTCGAACCTCGTTTGCGTGATCTGGATCACTTCGGGGCTGTGTTGCACGTTGTGTTCGTAACGCACCCCGGCAGAGAGGTTGAGTTTGCGGAATGCCTTGTAGTCCAACTGGAGGTAGCCAGCATAGTTTTCATTGGTAAAATTGCCGTTGCTGTACAATTTGGCATCCACGGTGGTGTAAATACCCACCACCCCGGCGGTAGCAACCAGGCCGATGTCGTCCATTTGGCGCTGGTATTGGTATTCGCCGTAATACATGCGGCTGTCGTTGCTCTGGTTGCCGCTGTTGTTGTTGTGCACGTAGTAATAGCGGCCGAGGAATTTGTGCCGGTTGCCGCCCTTGTCGAAATATTGGAGTGAAGGGTCGATGGTAAAACGCAGGCGTCCGTTAGAACTTGAAGCGGAGCCCAGGCCGGCCTGGTAGGCGCCGATGCTATCGTTGGCCCAGATGAAAAAACTGCCGCTGCGGCCAAAATTGACGTTGGTGTTGAGGCCGAGCGTGAGCCGGTCGTTCACCCGGTAACGAATGTTGGGCGTGATGCGGCCGTAACGACTGTACGTATCGCGGTTGTAGCTGTCGCGGTAAAGCCCGAAAGCGCCGAGCACAAGGTCCCAGCGGCCAGCTTTCCGGCGATGGTTGATGCTGAAACCTGTTTCGAGCGGCAGGGCGATATCGGAAGTGTCGCGGCCCCACCATTGTTTGCCTTTGTCTTGAGGCGCGCCCCACACCTTGCCGAAAACGGCCACTTCGGTTTCGGGCTGGTCGCGGGCGTAGCCGGTTCGGATATTGATGATGCCGTTCATGGCAGAAGAACCATAAAGGGCTGATGCAGCGCCTTTTAACACTTCTACCTGACTGATATTCTCTACCGGGAAGTCACCCCAGTTGGGGAAGCCGGCATCGACCTGGAGGGCAGGCATATCGTCCATCAGCAGGAGAACACGGGTGCCTGCGCCGTACGAAAAGCCTGCGCCGCCGCGAATGCTGGCCTGTCCGTCAAGGATGCTCACGCCGGGTACTTTGCTGAGCACATTGTCGATGGCAACGGTGTTGGTATTTTGAATTAAACGGGGTTTGAGCACGTCGAGCGAAACGGTTACTTCACCGAGGGGTTTCTCGAATTTGCCGGAGGTAACGGTGGCCTGTTGAAGCAGGTTGTCGGCGTCGCCAAGTTGTACGTCGAGTGTGGTCGTTTGGCCAGCCACGAGGCGAACGGTTTGCCGGCGGGTTTCGAAGCCGGTGTAAACAAATTCCAGTTCGTAGTTGCCTGCGGGGAGCGAAAGGTGATAGACGCCTTTGTCGTCGGTAGAGGCGCCTCCGCTGCTTGTTTTGACAGTGGCGCCCAGCAGAGGTTCTCCGGTAGCGGCATCGGTTACGATGCCTTGCAAGGTAGCATTTTGTGCGAATAGGTTAAAAACAGGACATAGCAAGGGAAAAAGGAGGAGGGTGATTTTTTTGCGCATAGCATGTTTTCTGTTTAACAATCGTTCAAATTGGGTCGGATGCGGCGGTAAAAGTAAAGAAATTTGCAGCACTCAGAATTTTTCTCACTATGCGTTGTTTAGCCCTGTTTATCAGTATGTTGTCTGTTTTTTCCGCCTGTAAATCATCCCGCACGGCGGCTTCCGGCATGTCGGTTTACGCCCTGCGGCTCCGGCCCGGACAGGACCTGCGGCGAGAACTCGAAACCTTTGCCCGTCAGGAAAAACTGCAGGCAGGTTTTGTGGTGACCTGCGTCGGCAGCCTGCGCAAAACCGTGCTTCGGCCAGCCAATCAGCCCGGCCCGATGCAGCTGGATCAAAAAATGGAAATCGTGTCGCTGACCGGTACGTTGTCGCCCGACGGCGTACATCTTCACCTGGCAGTATCCGACAGCACGGGCCGCACCGTCGGGGGGCACCTGCTGGAAGGTTGCGAGGTGTATACCACTGCTGAAATCGTGATAGGCGAGGGGAGGGGCCTGCGTTTCCGTCGGGAAACCGACCCTGAAACGACCTACAAGGAATTGAAAATTGAACCTCGCCGTTAGGTGATCAGCCGTTTTCGTCGTCGTCGCGCTGGCGGGGTTGTACCCGCTGCCGCGCCGATTTGACTTCCGAACGGCGGCGTTTTTCCTCCGCCCGTGCCTGCCTGACTTCCTCCGGGATGGCGGTAGCTTTGCGTTTTTTTTGCGGGCGCAGCGCTTTTTCAATCCACTGGATCAATTTGGCGGTAGCGCGCTCCTTGTTGGCCAATTGCGAACGCTCCGTCTGGTTGGTGGCGCTCAGGATGCCTTCTGCCGAAATGAGGTGGGCCAATTTGTCCAGAACAATACTTTTTTCCGCTTCGCTCAACGCCCCGGACGCAGCGATATCGAAACGCGCTTCCACTTTCGTCTCAACTTTATTGACGTTTTGCCCGCCTTTGCCACCCGAGCGGGAGGTGCGGAAGATGAGTTCGGACTTGAGTATATCGGTATTCATGGTAATCGGTGACGTTGTAGGCTTAGGGTAAGTTGATCTTTCCCCTCGCCTCGGCAGGAAAACTTCAAGATGTACTAACCCCGATCTGCGTGCTAATGTTCCCCCGAAGCCTATCGAGGTGTCAAGGTCAATACCTGGGTTTTCCGATCCGTTTGAGTCGATGGCGCAGGGCGCGCATGATAATCCGGGCGTGGGCGAGCCATGCATTCCGTTCTCCGAAGTGTCTTTTCATTATCTCGAACCGGTCGCGCAGGCTTTGCCGGTGCCGTTTTTTCGACATGCCTCCCATGAGATAATCACTAAGAATCAGGCCGGTATTCACATTTTCCCTGCTTAGTTTCAGGACGCGAATACACCAGTCGTAGTCGGCGCAAAGGTTTTTATCGATGTACTCCGGGGCCAGTATGCGTCTTGCAACAAAGGATTGATGCACGACCAGCATGCCGCCCAGGTAATCATGCCAGTCGAGTGTTTCGGGCAATTGGCGGGTGCTGAGTTCGCTCATAGTCCCGGCGGGTTTTCGGGTTTCGTCAACCAGCAGGGTTTCTCCGTAAAGCACTCCTGTATCAGGGCCGGCCATTGCCGCAAGTTTTTCGACCGTATCGGGCGCATGCAGATGGTCGCCGCCATTGAGAAACCATACGAAATCGCCAGTGGCGCGGCGGAGCCCTTTGTTCATGGCGTCGTACAGGCCGCGATCGGGTTCTGAAATCCAGCGCAGGTTGGGCATGTTTGCTGCGAACTTCCTGATGATGTCGAGCGAATTGTCTTTGGAGCCGCCGTCGATCACCCAGTATTCTATGAGCGGGTACGTTTGCCGGCGCACGCTTTCCATCGTGCCTGCGAGCAGCTCGCCGCCGTTGTAGTTGATGGTGATGATGCTAAAAACCGGTGGTTCAGGCATGTTCGATGAGGTTTCGAGATTGTCGTATCCAGTTGCGGAGTTGATCGTCGAAGTCGGCAGGGGCGTCAACAGGCACTTCGTGGGCTACGCGGCGCCGGGAGGTTTGCAGGAATCTTTTAACCGGAGGCACATCTTCCAGGTGGTCGAGGAAGAACTCGACGTCGAGGTGATCCTTTTTGACTTTCAGGGCGAGGAACGTGCTTTTTGTTTTGAAAAAAATCACATCGGGTGCGACGGCCTCCTCGCGGTAATCGCCGAGAGTTTTTACAAAATCAAGGATTTGCAGGTAAAGCGCGTGCAGAAATGGCGGCCGTTTGGCAAAGTGATCGGCCGGCGCCACCAATTTGCAGGTATGCTGCTGGTTGGCATTTTTGAAACTGCGTTTGCAGTTCGGGCAGGTCCACATGGGCGGAGCCAGAATTTAAATAAACACGAAGGCACGGAGTTGAAGAAAATACAAACCCCGTGCCTCCGAATTTATTGAGCGTCAACCTTATTGCTTAAAGTAGGATTTGGGATTTTTGCCGCCTGCCTTTACCGTGTCGAGTCGTTTTTTAAACTCGGGCGACAGGGTTTCGTCTTCCTTGCGGGCGTAGATCTCGTTGAGGGCAATCAGGGTGTTCATATCGTTAGCGTCCAGGCTTTCTGCTTTCTGGAAGTAGGGGAGTGCCTGGTCGAACAGGGTGTTGATTTCGTTTTTGATTGCGTCGTACTTTTTGATGCCGGCCGCGGAGTAGTCTTCCGGAAGGGCGTTGAGGTCCTGGGTGCGAATGGCAGCTTTATTGTAGTAAAGTGCGCCGAGGGAATACACGGCATCCACGTTTTTCGGGTCTTTTTCGGTAGCCTGCGTGTAGTATTTTTTAGCTTCTTCGAAATATTCGCTGGCTTTGGCTTCGTTTTTTGCCTGCAATTCGCGCTGGTACAGGTTGTCGTACACGTTGCCGAGCGTTACGTAAAGGCCGACGTTGTTCGGCTCCTTGGCTATGGCTGTTTTGAGGCGGCCGGTGAGTTCGTCAAGTTTGCCGGCTTTGAGGTAAGCATTAATTTCGGCAAACAGGAGGCCCGAATCGTCGGGGAATTTTTTACGGCCTTCATTCAGAACGGTTTGCGCGCCGGTTTCGTCGCCCGATTCCAGCAGACAGGTATAGAGGCCTTCGTAGGCGGTGGGCTGGTCGGTGCCGGCTGCGATAAGGCTGCGGAAGAGCGGAATGGCGTCGGAGCAGCGTTTGGCCTGCCAGGCGGAAAGCGCCGTGATGTACACCTGGTTGGTGTAACGTTCCTTGTCGTCGAAAATGCTTTTTTGGTTATTGGCTTTCAGCAGTTCGTGCGCTTTGAGGGCAGCGGAAAACGACAGGTAGGCCTTGTCGTACTGACCGGCTTCGTATTTGCCGACGCCGATATCGACGAGGAAGCCATAGATTTCGCTGATGCCCTTGATCGCATCGCTTTTTTCGTATTTTTTGGTGGCCAGGTCGAAGGCTTTGTTGTAGGAATCGAAGGCAATAAGCGCATCGTTGTCGCCGGAAAAAGTGGCTTGCGGGTTGATGATTTTCATGGCCGACTCATTTTTAATGATGGCACTGTAAATATCGCCGCGGGTGTACCACGCAGAGTAAAGAGCCTGTGCATCAGCCATTTGCACTGCCTGATCGATTTTTTCCTTGGCTTCCGTCAGGCTGGCGCCGTTGTTGGCCTGGTCCTGATAGTAGCGGGTGAGGAGTTTGCCGGCCGATTTGGCCAGTTTGGCGCCTTCGTCCTGGGCCGTTGCGAAACCGGCGGTGAACAGAAGAGTCAGTACTGCGAAAAGCGTCTTTTTCATGGTTAGCAAATTGTATTGGTTAAAACAGGATCGGAACCTTAACCGGCCGTGGGGCTTGTTTGATTTTTCCCTGTAAGGTGGTGGTCCGCTCGTTTTTCCTGACGTAAATTGTGAAAAAAGGTTTGACAACAGGTTGTTAACGGGTCGGGCTTTATTCTGCCGCTTCTTCGCCGGACGTTTCGCCGTTGCCGTTTTCTTCTGTTCCGGCAGACACGACAACGGTTACATCGGCAATGTCGTCGCTTTCGTCGAGACGGATCAGTTTGACGCCCTGCGTGGCCCGGCCCATCACGCGCAGTTCGCTGGCCGCGGTGCGGATCGTAATGCCCGAGGTGGTCGTAATCATCAGATCATCATCGTCGGTGACCGATTTGATAGCCACAAGGTGCCCGGTTTTGGGTGTGATGTTGATTGTTTTGATGCCTTTGCCGCCGCGACTCTGGGTGCGGTACTCCTCTATCGAGGAGCGTTTGCCCATGCCTTTTTCCGAAACGACGAGGACGGTGGCATTGCTGTCGGCCGGGTCAACGCAGACCATGCCGACTACGGCGTCGCCGCCTTCGTCATCGACCTGAATGCCGCGCACGCCGGCTGCCGTACGGCCCATGGGGCGCACGTCCGATTCGTTGAAACGAATGGAGCGGCCGCTCTGAACGGCCAGCAGAATTTCGTTGTTGCCGTTGGTCAGTTTGGCTTCGATCAGGGCATCGCCTTCATTGATCCCGATGGCATTGATGCCGCCCTGACGCGGACGAGAATATTCTTCCAGCAGGGTTTTTTTGATCTGGCCGCGACGCGTGCAGAAGATGATGTAGTGGTTGTTGATAAACTCCTCGTCGTCAAGCTTTTTGACGATGATATAGGCGCGTACTTTATCTTCTTTCGGGATGTTGAGCAGGTTCTGGATCACGCGGCCGCCCGTGTTTTTGGCGCCTTCAGGGATCTCGTACACTTTCAGCCAGAAGCAACGGCCGCTTTCGGTAAACAGCAGCAGCGTCTGGTGGTTGGTGGCCGTAAACATGTGCTCGACAAAATCTTCGCCGCGGGTTCTGACGCCCTGCGCGCCCCTTCCGCCGCGGCCCTGGGCGCGGTACTCGGTGATGGGCGTGCGTTTGATGTAGCCGGCATGGCTGATCGTGATGACGACTTCTTCGTCTTCGATCAGGTCTTCGATGCTGATATCGGCTTCGTCGATCTCGATGCTGGTGCGGCGCTCGTCGCCGAAGCGGTCGCGGATTTCGCCCAACTCGGTTTTGATGATGCCGCGCTGCAGACCTTCGTCGGCGAGGATGGCTTTCAGTTCGCCGATCTTCTTCATCAGTTCCTCGTATTCCAGTTTCACCTTGTCGCGTTCGAGGCCGGTGAGCTGCTGGAGGCGCATGGCCAGGATGGCCTTTGCCTGTATTTCGCTGAGGCCGAACTTGTTCATCAGGCCCTCGCGGGCTTCATCCGCATCTTTGGAGGCGCGGATCAGCGCAATGACTTCGTCGAGGTGGTCGAGGGCGATCAGCAGGCCTTCCAGGATGTGTGCGCGTTCTTCGGCCTTGCGCAGTTCGAACTGCGTGCGGCGCACGATCACTTCGAGGCGGAATTTGATGAATTCCTCGATCAGGTCTTTGAGGTTCAGGGTTTTGGGACGGCCGTTGACCAGGGCGATGTTGTTGATCCCGTAGCTGGTTTGCAGGGGCGTAAGTTTGAACAACATGCTCAGGATCACATTGGCGGCGGCATCGCGTTTGACTTCGATGACGATGCGCACGCCTTCGCGGTTCGACTGGTCGCTGACGTCGGCTATGCCCAGAATCTTCTTTTCATTGACCAGCTCTGCGATTTTGGCGATCAGCATGGCCTTGTTGATCTGATAGGGAATTTCGGTAACGACGATGCTTTCCCGCCCTTTGTCGTCGGTTTCGATCTCCGTTTTGGCGCGCACCACGACGCGACCGCGGCCGGTTCGGAGCCCTTCGCGCACGCCGGAAAGGCCGTAAATAATGCCGCCGGTAGGGAAATCGGGCGCTTTGACGAACTCCATCAGCTCATCGACGCTAATCTCCGGATTGTCGACCGTAGCCACCACCGCGTCGCACACTTCCCGAAGGTTGTGCGGCATCATGTTGGTCGCCATACCCACGGCAATACCCGAGGCTCCGTTGATGAGCAGGTTGGGCAGCTTGGAAGGCATGACCGAGGGCTCTTCGAGCGAGTCGTCGAAGTTGAGCTGGAAGTCAACAGTGTCTTTATCGATATCGTCGAGCATCGAATCGGCGATGCGGCGCAGGCGGGCTTCAGTGTAACGCATGGCAGCCGGCGAGTCGCCGTCCATGGAGCCGAAGTTGCCCTGACCATCGACGAGGGGGTAGCGAAGGCTCCATTCCTGGGCCATGCGCACCATGGTGTCGTACACCGAGGCGTCGCCGTGGGGGTGGTATTTACCCAGCACCTCACCGACGATACGGGCCGATTTTTTGTAGGGTTTGTTGTAGTCGAGGCCCAGGTCGAGCATGCCGTACAATACACGGCGGTGCACGGGTTTCAGGCCGTCGCGCACGTCGGGAAGGGCACGCGAAACGATAACGGACATCGAATAGTCGATGTACGCGACTTTAAGTTCTTCCTCAATGTTGATGGGGACAATCCGCGATTCTTGCATACACTACTTTGAGACGGTGGACGGCAAACGGTACACGGTGGACGGGGATTCTTTTGCGGTGAAAAAAGTTTGGGTGAAATGGCGCCGTTCGGGCCGCTTGCCGTCGTCCGTCCACCGGAAAAACGGTGCGCGAAGGTACGTATTTTAACGGGTATTAACCCCAAAACTACCCGAATTCAAAACTTTAAAACCTTCCTAACAAGGCTTTAACGCCCCTTAACTGCCGAGGCCTGCACATTTGCCCCGTTGCCGCACGACAACTGCCGTTTTTATCCATCAAACAAGTACTGAATTTGAATGCAGGTTTTTACTAAAACTTTGATTTTCAAAACAATTCAACCATTTTTTTTGCCATGAAATCCTTTCGGAACCTTGCGGCTGTTGTTGCGCTCCTCGTTTTTACCCAACATATTGTCAACGCCCAAATAGCCGTCGGCCTCAAAACCGGCGGGCATTTTTCCACGGCCGGCGTCACGGAAACGCTCGACCAGCTGACGCCCGACTTCAAATTGTCGCCTGGTTTTACGGCCGGCGTCGTGTCGGAGTTCAATTTTGGCGACTATTTCGCCCTGCAACCAGAGCTCAACTGGGTGCAAAAAGGCTTCCGCTGGGACGAATCGCTGGGCGTGCCTATCGGCAACATCGATATTCCTGTCGGCGCCGAAGCCATTATCCGCACCAACTACCTCGAACTTCCCCTGCTCGCCAAGGGCAAATTCGGCAACGACGTGGTGCAGGCCTATGTCGCTGCAGGCCCTTCGATCGGCTATGCCCTCAACGGCAAACTGATCACCAAGCCGCGCCTGCTCATCGAATTCGACCCGATAAAAACCGATCTTAACTTGAATAACCTTGATTACGAGCGTTTTGAAGTGTCGGCGGTTGGCGCCCTGGGGGTACAGTTCAATATCCAAAACGTCAAAATTTTTGCCGATGCGCGCTACACCCACGGCTTTACCGAGTTGTACAATTTCCCGCTTGTCAACGAAAAAATCCGTCACCGGGGCATCAGCGCCAACATCGGCGTGATGTACAACCTGACCGACGGCAACTGAGCCAAAGCAAGCATTTGGAGTTGATACTTGTCGTGAGAAGGTGGGCAACAACTGTTGTCCGCCTTCTTTTTTACTTTTTCTGCTTCGGCCTGATCTTCACAGCGGTCAGCGCCGGCGCAAGGGCGCTCTGGGTGGCGCGCCAGATCAGCCTGAAAAAACCGTCTTCCGGCATTCTTCGGTAAGCGATGGGCTGGATGCGGTAGTCGAGCTGCTGGTTGTTGCTGTCGTTTCGGAGCACAAGATTGGCCATGGTGGTAGCGAGCAGTTTTTTGCGGGAGGAATCTTCGCGCAACACGGCGATTTTCAACTGTTCGTAGTCGATCCGCAATTGCCCCCGGGTCCAGCCATTGGTGGCAACGCCACTTGCCGCAATGTTGTTGACCAGGCCTTCTTCCACCCGAATGTTTGATTTTGGCAACAAAATGGCGTTAAGCGCCGCAAAAGGCATGTCGCAGAGGCTAAATTGAAAAGCGCAGGAAAAATCGGGCGACAACAAGGGGATGGCTAAAGCCGCGTACATTTTGCCGGCGCCCATAAACCGTGTGCTGGCGTTGAGGCGAAACGGCGTGCTGTCGTTCATGCGCAGGGTGTCGTTGCTCAGGTTGACGGCTGTAATGCAGGTGTTGAGGAAAGATAGTTTGCCCTGCTCGTCGTCGATGCGTTCGCGGTACACGATGTCGATATTTTGGGCGGAAATGCTGTCAATACTGACTGGCAATCGCAGTTGCCGCCAAGCTTCATTGGGCATTTTGCGCCAGCGCGGAAGTGGCAGATTGGCGTTGTTGGCGATGTCCACGCGCCCCTTGTCGATACTGAGCAGTCGCGCCTCCAATTTGCCGCGGTGCAACAGTTCGTACAAATTCAGTCCTGTCATGCCGACTTCGCCCAGCTTGATCCGGTAAGCCGGTATTCGAACTGCCGGAACTTTGACCCTGACGGAATCGCTGCCAACAGGGCGAAAGGCGACATCGCTGACTTTGAGCACAGAGTCGGCCAGCGCGAGCGCTCCGGCCTCAAGGATGTAGCGCGACCCGACCTGCCAGGATCGAAAATGCTGGAACGCCAGATCAATATGGCGCGTATAAAACGGTAGCTGCTCGCCCGACATGGCGCCGGGGCGCGTATCGATGCGCGTGCGGTGCAAATGAAGATGGAGGCGATCAAATGCTTGCCAGTTGACAAGGCTGTCGCGCACGGCAGCGAGGCAGACCGTCGCATTGTCCACGTCCAGTTGCCCGACCGAGAGACAATCGGTCAGCGGGCAGAGTAAGCGGGGCAGGCGTTCGGCGAAGGAAACGGCAGGCGAATCGGGTTGCGGCAGGGTGTCTGCATATTGAACGAGCCGCAGATCAGGGTTGTCCAGCCGGATGCCGGAAATTTGCAAGGCTCCGGATTTCAGGAATTTCCACCAGCGCGCCCCGTGAAGAGTCAGGTTCCGCGCCCGCAGCGTTACGACGGGCCTGGCGCAGGCTCTTGCTGCGGCGGAGTCGGTTTGCAGCGCAACGCCATGCAGCCGAATGTTGCCCAGGGCGAGGTTGATCCTCAATTTTTCCACCGAGAGCCTGTAAACTCCGCCGCTGGCTGAAATGACTTTATTTTGCAGGCTTTCTTTGATAAAGGGTTCCAGGTAAACGTTTGCCGCGACGTACCCGCCAGTCAGCACCAGCAGCAACAGGCCTGAAACTATTTGTACAAGCGGACGTTTGAAAATCTGTTTCATGCTGAATGTGATACGGGCCGATGTTTTTTTGTCTTTCATGAATAAATCCATGTGCCGCATGTTTTTTCCCGGAATGGGGAATTTTTTCCCCGATTCAGACCGCCTTAAACCCCTTGCGTTGCGTTTTGGGGCGCTTTTTACGCTCGCTGTTGCGTTTTCAGGCCCGGCAGCCGAGGCTCAAAAACCGGCTGCCCTGAAAAAATACTGGATTGAACTGGCCGACAAGAACAATTCGCCCTATTGCACCTGTCGCCCCTGGGAATTTTTATCGGCCCGCACCCTCGAACGCCGCGCCCTGGCCGGTATTCCGGTGGAGGAAAACGACCTGCCGGTCAACCCGGCCTACCTTCAGGCCCTGCGGCAAAAAGGCGCCGTTATTCATAATACCTCCAGATGGCTGAATGCCGCCACGGTGATCGCCGATTCGGCTACGGCAGCGAGCCTGCGCGACCTTCCTTTTGTTCAAAAAGTAAAATACCTCGGCCCGCATATCCGGATTCGCAACGCGCCCGACCGGATGCCCAAAAAACGCGTTCCGCTTGCCGAAGTGCCGCAGATAAAGGGCAAATTCGGTTCCTGGGGCTATGCCGGCCGCCAGAATTCACTGCTTGGACTTAATTTGTTGCACGCCGCCGGTTATCGCGGCCGCGATATCTGGGTTGCCGTGATGGATGGCGGTTTCATGAATGCCGATACCATTGCCTTGTTTGACAGTGTGGCGCTCGATCGGCGGCTGATGCAGGGGCATGATTTTGTGGAACGCGACGGTGCTGTATTCGAAAGTGCCGCCCACGGTTCTTCCGTGCTGGGTGTCATGGCGGGCAACATACCAGGTTGGTTTATCGGAGGTGCGCCCGATGCCACCTATTTTTTGCTTAAAACAGAGGATACCGGCGGCGAGTACCCGGTGGAAGAAGCCAACTGGATCGCCGGCGTGGAATGGGCCGACAGCATGGGCATCGATCTTGTGAATGCTTCGCTGGGCTACACGCAGTTCAACGACACCACGCTCGGGCACTGGTATCGCGAACTGGACGGACGTACGGCCATCGGCTCGCGCGGCGCGGCCATTGCCGCTACAAAAGGATTGATCATCTGCAACAGCGCCGGCAACGAGGGCGATGGCCCCTGGCACTATATCGGGGCGCCGGCCGATGCACCGGGCATCGTCGCCGTCGGCGCGGTTGATATGGATGGCAAACACGCGGTGTTCAGTTCGTTTGGCCCCACGGCCGACGGGAGGCTGAAACCTGATTTGTCCGCGCCGGGCGCGCCGGTCGTTTCCACGGCCGGGCACGATGCCGAACTCGATCTGGCATTCGGCACCTCGCTGGCATCGCCCATGTTATGTGGCGCGTTTGCGGCCCTGTGGAGCGCTTGCCCCGACAAAACGGCCGAAGAAGTGATGAACGCCGTATTTGCCTCCGCCGATCAGTATGACCGGCCCGATAATGCCAAGGGCTACGGCATTCCCGATTTCGATCGGGCCTGGCTGCAACTGGGCGGTTTTGTCTCCAGAGCAGCGGTCAACGATAGCCGGGAGGGTTTCTTTTCTTCGGAGGCCAACCGCCTGCAGTTTCTGGTATTCGCTCCCGTGGACCATATCTGCGCCCTGCAATTACATGATGGCCTCGGCCAGCCTGTTCCGGTGCAACTGCTTGATTTCAAGCAATATAAAATCAGCACGCTCAGCGTTTTGGCGCCTGTGACAATGCCGCCCGGCCCTTGCCGACTCACCGTAGTGACCGATACGGGTTGCCTGCAGTTGTGGGCGCTTGTTTTTTAAAAAAAACAGCCCCGGCGGCATGGCCCCGGGGCTGTTCAGTTTTTATCGCGGCAGACGGACTCAGCCCTTGATGGCTTTGATACCCGGCAGTTCCTTTCCTTCGAGGAATTCGAGCATGGCGCCACCGCCCGTGCTGACAAAGCTGACCTTTTTGGCGAGTTTCAGTTGGTTGACGGCAGCCACCGAGTCGCCGCCGCCCACCATGGTGAATGCGCCTTTTTTGGTGGCGGATGCCACGGCTTTGGCCACCACCTTGGTGCCTTCGGCAAAAGCCGGCATTTCAAAAACGCCCATAGGGCCGTTCCAGATGACCGTTTTGCTCTTGCGAATCACCGAAGCGAATGCGCGCGCTGCGGCAGGACCGATGTCGAGGCCCATCCAGCCGTCGGGAATCTGGTGGCTGGGGCAGACCTGGATTTGGGCATCGGCGGCGAATTTGTCGCCGCAGACCGAATCTTTGGGCAACAAGACTTTTACGCCGGCGGCTTTGGCTTTTTTCAAAAAGTCCTTTGCCACTTTCAGTTTATCGGCTTCCACGAGCGAATTGCCCACGGTTGCGCCTTTTTTGGCCAGCATAAAGGTGTAGGCCATGGCGCCGCCGATCAGGATGTTGTCGGCATAGTCGAGGAATTTTTCCAGCAGCAGAATTTTGTCGCTGACCTTGGCGCCGCCAGTGACGCAGGTAACCGGCTTGGCAGGGTTGTGGATGGCGCGCGAAGCGTTTTCGATCTCGCGGTCCATGAGCAACCCGAAGGTTTTGTGGTTGTTGTCAAAAAAATGCGCCACGATGGTCGTGCTGGCGTGAGCGCGGTGGGCCGTACCGAATGCGTCGTTGACATACACATCGCCGAGGGAAGCCAGTTTTTTGGCAAAAGCCTCGTCGCCGGCTTCTTCTTCGGGATGGAAACGGGTGTTTTCGAGCAGTAGCACCTCGCCCGGTTTGAGGGCTGCGGCTTTCTTTTCGGCGGGTTTGCCAACGCAGTCTTCGGCAAAATGCACCTTGGCTTTCAGTTTTTTACGCAGGTGTTTGACGAGGTGTTTCAGGGTAAATTTTTCCCGGTTGATGCTGCCGTCGGCGTTTTTCTTTTCCAGCGGCCGACCCAGGTGCGACATCAGGATAGCGGAGCCGCCCTGATCGAGGATTTGACGGATGGTAGGCACCGCTTCGCGAATACGCGTATCGTCGGTGATGTTGTACGCCTTGTCGAGCGGCACGTTGAAATCCACCCGGACAAGGGCCTTTTTGCCTTTGAAATTGATGTTCATGGAGGAGGAATTTTTGTGGTGATCAGGTGGGACGACAGCGCAGTTTGATGAGCCGGCGACAGGCGGAACGCAGCATGCGGACCTCCGGGTCGCCGGCTCATTTCACAGATCACACCATTGCAGCAAGCTGGGCCAAACGGGCGGAGTAGCCCGATTCGTTGTCGTACCAGCCGACAATGCGCACGGTGTTGCCGTTGGCTTGTGTCAGCGGCGCGTCGAAGACCACGGAGTGTTTGTTGCCGACGATATCGGAGCTCACGATTTCATCGGTATTGTATTCCAGGATGCCTTTGAGGTGGCTATCGGCGGCTGCCTTGAACGCGGCATTGACCTGCTCCACGGTAGCGGCGTTTTTCAGGGTGGCGACCACGTCGGTCACCGAGCCGGTAGCCACGGGTACGCGCATGGAGTGGGCGGCGATTTTGCCTTTGAGGTGCGGAGCTACCAATACTACGGCTTTGGCGGCGCCGGTGCTGGTCGGCACGATGTTCTGTGCAGCAGCGCGGGCCCGGCGAAGGTCGCGGTGCGGACCGTCCTGCAGGTTCTGGTCGGCCGTGTAGGCGTGGATGGTATTCATGAAAAATTGCTCAACGCCGAAGGCTTTGTCGAGCACCATGATCATCGGCACGAGGCAGTTGGTGGTGCAGGAAGCATTGGACAGGATGGTGTCGGAGTCCTTGATCTGGTCGGCGTTGGCGCCGATCACGAAGGTGGGCACGTCGTCGGCTTTGGGCGGTGCGGAAAGCACGACGCGGCGGGCGCCGGCCTGGAGGTGAAGGCCGGCTTTTTCTTTGTCGAGGAAAATGCCGGTGCATTCGAGCACGACGTCGACGCCCATGTCTTTCCAGGGCAATTCGGCGGGATTTTTCACGGCGAGACCCGCGATGCGGTTGCCATTGACGGTGATGCTGGTATCGTCGGCAGTGACGGTGCCGTCGAAGCGGCCGTGCATCGTATCGTATTTGAGCAGGTGGGCGAGGGTCTGGTTGTCGGTGAGGTCATTGATGGCGACGACTTCCACGTTGGGGTCTTTGACCAGGTTGCGGAAAGTGAGGCGGCCGATTCGGCCGAAACCATTGATGGCGATGCGTTTCTTAGCCATTGTTTTCGATATGTTGATGAACGATTTTTGTGTATTATCCTGATAGCAGGCACAAAATTAGGCCTTTGGCGGCAAAGGAAGCACTTTGATCATGTTTAAATTTCAGTTGTCGGGCAGCAAGCGGCAAATTTTATTTCAATCTGCGCAAGAATTTTTACCGAAGGCTTCTTGCTATGGCTGCAAAATTTGTCTTGCCTGAAATAAAATTTGCCGGCTTGTGTCATGATGCTGTAAGTAAACACGCCTGTGCCAGCCCAGGGAGTAGCTTGTTTTTATCCAGTACACTGAATGATGGACCAGTAAAGCGGAATTCCAATGGTTATGTTGAACGGGAAGGTTACGCCAAGTGCCATGGGTATGTAAAGGCCTGGATCGGCTTGAGGAATAGTAAATCGCATGGCTGCCGGCACGGCAATATAGGATGCGCTCGCTGCCAGAACGGTAAGCATGAGGCGGTCGGCGGGATTCATGCTCATCAAACCGGTAATCAGGATGCAAATCAGCCCGTTCAAAACGGGCAGCAGAAGGGCAAATAGCGTAGCTGTTCGGCCATAATGACGAAAAGTTTTGAAACGCTGAGCAGCCACCATACCCATATCCAGCAGAAAAACGGCCAGAAATCCTTGAAAAATATCGGAAGTAAAGGGTTTGATGCCTGCCGCCTGTTTGCTGCTGGTCAGCATACCGATAATCAGACTGCCTAGTACCATGAGCACCGATCCGTTGGTGAGGGCTTCGCGCGCGACCTGCCAGAGACTGTGTTTGGGATGCGCTGCGTCCTCTTCTGCAAATCGCCGCACCAGAAACAAACCGATCATGATGGCAGGCGCTTCCATCAGCGCCATGGCGGCCACCATATGTCCTCCGTAGCGCGCTCCTTCCGATTCAAGAAAACCGGAGGCTGTGATAAATGTTACGGCGCTCACGGAGCCATACGTTGCGGCCACCGCGGCAGCATTGTAAATTCCGAAACGCTTTTTGAGCAGGAAAAACGCAACGATCGGTGTCAGCACCGAAAAAAACAGTGCCAGAAATAGCGTGCTGAAAATATCAGTCACGTTTCCGCCGTGCGACAATTCTTGCCCCCCTCGAAACCCGATCGAAAACAATAGATAAATAGACAAAAATTTAGAGGTGTTGGAGGGTACCTCGAGGTCGCTTTTCAGCAGCGTGGCAAATACTCCCAAAATAAAAAAGAGCAGGGTGGGGTTGGTCAGGTTGTTGTATAAAAGGTCAATATTCATTCACCTTGTTTGGGTTAATTCAATTCTGCTTCCAGCCAGACGGGCTGGTGATCTGAAAACTGAAAATCCTGCCCGACGGTTTGCACCTTTTTTATTCGAACATTCGGCGAGACCAGAAAAAAGTCGATCAATGTGACGAAAGTTTCGCCTTTTATGTACGGATCTCGCGCTTTCCGGTTGGTAGGTTGCGTAGCGTCGTAGGCGAAATGCCAGTCTTCGGGGAAAAAATCATCGGGAATATTACCCTGTTCGTAGCCCTGCGTATTGCCGGGCATAAAAGTGTCGAACCGGAAATACGGCGGGCACTGGTTCCAGTCGCCGCCCAGTACCACGTAGTTGCCTTTTTCAAATTCCTGCAGGGCGATTTCCCGCAGACGGGGCAGCTGGATGGCTTTTATTTTGTCGCCCGGGTCATAGGCGGCATTGTGCAGGTTGATGACAACGAGATCTTTGCCGCGCGTGGTGGGGTATCGCTGGATGGCCAGGCAGCGGTCCAGCTGGAACATCCGGTCGGGCATGGGGTAGTGCCCGGGCAATTGCTCGCGCACAGCTTCCTGAGGGCTCCAGCGGCTGAATGTGCCGAGCCCCGATACGACTTTGCCGTAGGCATTCCAGGGCTCGAGCAGCGGAATGGGTACCCTGGGGCAGATGTAGTTTAGGGCCATCGTGGAGCAATAGCCGTCCAGCGCCTTGCCGTACTCGGCGTATTGATCGATTCGGTAGCTCCGGTCAGAGTTGACGTCAACTTCCTGCAACAGGTAAAAATCGGCGCTTTTTTCCCTGAAAAAATCAAGGGCGCCACGCAGGTTTTTTTCCACAAGCGGACGGGGGCTGCGCACCATGCTGCTGCCGGAATACCACATGCCCTGGTCGTCGTAAAAAAAATCAGATTCGGCGCCAAGTCCTCCGAACCCCACGTTCCAGGTGACGAAGCGGAACACACTGTCGGACAATACGGTGGCGGGGGAAAGATGATCGGGTTCAAGTTTGGCCTGCTGTTCGGGCTCCCAGTCGGTGGCCCAGCCATAGGCAAAGAGGAAGAGGAAATAGGAGGCGAAAAGGGCCAGCAAGCCGGCCAGCCACAATCGCAAGGGTCGTGAGATTTTCATCAGTTTCCGCTTTCTTTTTGGGCAACAACGGTTCCTTTTACAATAAGGGCGGTGCCTTGTCCGACACTGTCGATGGAGGTGCTGACCGGTACGAAACGGTAAAACTCGCCGACGGTTGCTGCATCGAACGTCACTTTAACCCAGCCGCTTTTGCCCGGCGCAACCGGGTCGCGCTGCCAGTCGGTGGTGATGCAGTGACAGGTAATCTTGGCTTCCCGGATGCTGAACGGCTCACCGCCGGTGTTGCTGACGGTGAACTCATGTGTAACCGGCGTGCCTTGCGGAATGTTGCCGAGATCGGCCTGCTTTTCGGCCCATTCGGCTTTGGCCGGGCCTGTCGGCGCTGCCGCGACCTGCTGGCTGTGCTGGGTTTGGGAGCAGGCTGCCAGGAGAAAGCAGGCAGGTAAAATCAGAAGCAATTTTTTCACGGTGTTAAATTTTGCCCAAAGGTAGGGCAAGCCCGCTTGCGGACATAAAAAAGCAGGGCGGGATAAGTCCCCGCCCTGCCTGTTTATCGAACGTATGTTATTGTCAACTGCGCTGTTATTGCTGCACAATCACTTTCACGAAGAACGTGCGATCGCCGTGCTGCACACCCAGCGAATACACGCCTGCAGGCAGGTTGCCCTGCTCAAACCTGTACAACAGATGGCCGGTGCTGAAATTGGCTTTGTCGCGCATCACCAGTTCGCCGATGGCGTTGAAAAGTGTAAACGCGACCTCATCCTGCGGCTGACCGCTCATGTCGATGCTGAAATAGCCGTCGTTCGGATTGGGGAAGAGGCGGAAGCTTTCCAGCCAGCTGGGATCATTGAGCCCCGAAACAATGACCTGAATGGTCTGCTGCAGGGTGCTGGCGCCGCAGGCATTGATCGCAGTGAGTTCGACGGTGTAGGAGCCGCTCGCCGTGTAGGTATGGGTCGGGCTTTGTTCGTTGCTGAAACTGCCGTCGCCGAAATTCCACGAATAGCTCAGGGCATTGTTCGACTGGTTGCCGAATATGACCGTACCGCTTACGGTTTGGTAAACAAAACCGGCAACCGGCAGGCCATTGACCACGATTTCGTTCGAAGCGCTGTTGCTGCCGAAGGCATTGCTGGCTGTCAGCGTAACCGTGAAGGTGCCAGGTGCGGGGAATGTCACCGAGGGGTTTTGGTCGTTCGAAATGGACGGGCTGCCGCCTTCGAAGGTCCAGTGCCACGTCGTCGGGTCGCCGGCTGACTGGTCGGTGAACTGGACGGTCAACGGCGCGCAACCTTCGCCCCAGTTGGAGGTGAATGCTGCAAGCGGCGCCGAGCCTGTGATCTCGATGGTCTGGCTGATTTCCGTGGTGCCGCAGGCATTGGTAGCCTGAAGCGTGATGGTGTAGGAGCCCGGGCCAGCATAATCGTGGCTCGGGTTGGCTTCTGCGCTGATGCTGCCGTCGCCGAAATTCCACAAGTAGGAGTTGGCGCCGGTGCTCGTATTGGTGAGTACCACACCATAGCCGGCGGTCTGGATGCTGAATCCGGCAGCAGGCGCTGCGTTCACGGTTACCGTTTTGACAATCGTGTCGTTGCCTGCGCTGTTGCCGGCCACGAGCGTGACAGTGTATGTGCCTGCCTGCGACCACGTTGCACTCGGGTTCTCTTCGGAGGAGCCGGAGGGCGTGCCGCCTTCGAAGGTCCACGCAAAAGTGGTGGCGTTGGCGCTCGAAGTGTTGGTGAACTGTACGCTGAACGGCGCACATCCGACGCTGGCGCTCAGGTTGAAACCGGCAGCGGGTACTGTTACGATGGTTACGGTAGCGGTGGTGGTACTGCTGCCGCAATTGTTTGTTGCGGTGAGCACAACCGTGTACACCCCATCACTCGTGTAGGTATGGCTGGGATTCGGTTCATTGCTGGTGCTGTTGTCGCCGAAGTTCCATACGTACGAGATTGCATTGGTCGAGGTATTCGTAAATGCTGCGCTTGTACCGTTCACACTGGAGGTGAAACCTGCCGTCGGGTCGGGGAGCACCGTGATGAAATTGGGCTGGTTGTAGGTGCTGGTACCGCCTGCGGAGGAGGCGACCAGGCTTACGTCGTACGAGCCCGGGTTTTCAAACACGACCAGCGGATTTTGTTCCGAAGATGTGGCAGGGTTGCCACCTTCGAAGGTCCAGTTCCAGGCGGTGGTATTACCCGAGGAAAGGTCGGTGAATTGCACCGTCAGTGGGCCGCAGCCCGAAGTCGTCGTGGCGCTAAAGCCCGCATTCGGCGAAGTGATGATGACCACTTGCTGGGTTGCCGTACTGGTACCGCAGGCGTTGGTGGCCGTCAGCGTGACCGTGTAGGTGCCATCGGCTGCATAGGTATGCGACGGCTCGGCTTCATTGCTCGAATTGTTGTCGCCAAAATCCCAGGCATACGAGGTGGCATTGTCGGACTGGTTGTCGAAGCTGGCTGTGGCGCCGTTTACCGTTGCGCCGAAATTGGCGGTCGGGCTGGCATTCACCACAATATAATTGGTCTGGGTAGTAGAATTGCTGCCGGCGGTGTTCGTAACCGTTAGGGTTACAGAATAGGTGCCCGGAACGCTGTATTCCACGGTCGGATTTTCTTCCACCGAAGAGGAGGGGCTGCCGCCCGGAAATTGCCAGCTGAAACTGGTGGCATTGGCCGTGGAAGCATCGGTAAATTGTACGGTCAGCGGGCCGCAGCCATTGGTCGGGCTGGCCGTGAATGCAGCCGTGGGCGGCGTAAGTACCGTCACGGTTTGAGTAGCCGTAGCGGTGCCGCAGGGGCCGCTTGCGGTCAGCACGACCGTGTAGGTGCCGTCGGCGGCGTAGGTATGGCTCGGATTGGCTTCGTTGCTGCTGCCGTTGTCGCCAAAGTCCCAGGAATATGTCGTTGCATTGCTGGAAGTATTGGTAAAGCTGGCAGTCAGGCCGTTCACCGAACTGCTGAAGCCGGCAGCAGCTGCCGGATCGACGGTGATCGTGAAGTTTTCGCTGCCGCCGTCGCAACCGTTCAGTGAGGTGGCTACGGTGACGGTGCCCGTTTGCGAGCCGTTGACATTGGCGGCGATAAAGCCGATATTGCCGGTGCCCGAGGTGCCGAGACCGATGGCGCTGTTTGAGTTTGTCCAGTTGAAACTGGCGCCGGCAGGGGTGCTGTTGAAATTCACCGAAACGGCTTCTCCCGCACACACTTGCTGGTTGGCCGGATCGCTCAATACAGGAGTCGGGTTGACGGTTACCGTAAAGTTTTGGCTGGCGCCCACACAGCCGTCAAGGGAAGGCGTCACGGTGATGGTGCCCGTTTGGGGGGCGCTTCCGTTGGCAGCGGTGAAGGAAATATTGCCATTGCCCGAAGCCGCCAGACCAATATTGGTGTTGCTGTTCGTCCAGGCAAAACTGCTGCCTGCCGGCGTGCCAGCGAAGTTGACGTTCACCGGGGTGCCGCCGCAAACGCTTTGATTGGCCGGCGCATTGACGGAAGGCGCCGGATTGACGGCAATGTCGAAACTGATGGCACTGCCCGTGCAGCCTGCAAGCGAGGGGGTTACGGAAATGGTGCCCGTTTGCGGGGTGGTTACACTGGCAGCGGTAAAGCTGATGTTGCCATTGCCCGAAGCGGCCAGGCCGATATTGGGATTCGAGTTGGTCCAGGCAAAGCTGCCGCCGGCAGGGGTACTGCTGAACGGAATATTCACCACACTGCCGCCGCAGGCGCTTTGGTCGCCAGGATTGGATGCGGCCGGCGCCGGGTTGACGGTAATGGTGAATTGAACGGGGGCGCCGTTGCAACCCGACAAAGAGGGCGTTACGGTAATATTGGCCGTTTGGGGGGCGCTTACGTTGGCAGCGGTGAAATTAAGGTTGCCCGAGCCGCTGGCGCCGAGGCCGATGGCCGTGTTGGAGTTCGTCCAGGCATATGTCGCACCCGAAGTGCCGTTGAATGCCACCGATACAGGCGATCCTCCGCAAGCGCTCTGCGCCGCAGGCGTACTCATCGTGGGCGCCTGGTTGACGTTGATGTAGTTCGTTTGCGTGGCGGTATTGCTTCCGCCGGCATTGCTGACGGTGAGCGTGACCGAGTAGGAACCGTTGTTGCTGTACACCACAACAGGATTCGGATCGGTCGAACTGTTCGGGTTGCCACCCGGGAACTGCCAGTTGAAGGTGCTCGGATTGCCCGATGAAGTGCTGGTAAACTGCACCGTCAACGGACCGCAACCACTGGTCGGAGAGGCGGAGAAACTGGCTACCGGAGGTGCAAAGACGGAGATCATTTGCGTCGCGGAAGTACTGCCGCAATCGTTGGTCGCCGTCAGTGTGACGGTGTAGTTGCCACCCGTATCATAGGTGTGCGTCGGGCTGGTTTCCGTGCTGGTATTGCCGTCGCCGAAGCTCCATTGGTACGAACTGGCGCCATTGGAGGTATTGGTGAAGTTGACGGTAAGGCCGTTCACCGTTTTGGTAAAGCTGGCCGCAGGTATGTTCTGTACCGAGATGTAACTGGTTTTACTGATGGTATTCGAACCGACTGCATTCGTGGCCGTCAGCGTGACGGTGTAGCTCCCCGAAATGGTATAAATCACGACGGGGTTCTGCTGGTTGGAAGTAGAGGGCGTACCGCCGGGGAATTGCCAGTTGAAAGTAATGGCGTTGGACGACGATTCGTTGGTAAACTGCACCGTCAGCGGCGCGCAGCCGCTGGTCGGCGTGCCCGAGAAATCTGCAGTGGGGGCGGTATTGACAAAGATATTTTTGGTGGAGCTGCCGCACTCGTTGGTGACGGTGAGCGTGACATAGTAATTGCCCCCGAAATCGTAGGTATGCACCGGGTCCTCATCGTACGAGGTATTGCCGTCGCCAAAATCCCATTCCCAGCCGGTGGCATTGGTGGAGGTGCTGTTAAAGGTGACGGTGGTACCCGAAACAGTATAGCTGAAAGAGGCCACCGGTTTGGCTTTGATCTCGACGGATTTGGTGACGCTCACCGGGCCGCCAGTGCCCTGAAGGGTCAGTTTGACATTGTAGGTGCCCGGATTGGCCCAGGTAACGCTGGGGTTTTGCTGGGTGGAGTTGGCAGGCGTTCCGCCGGGGAACAGCCATGCGTAGCTGGTGATGTTGCCCGTGGAAAGATCGCTGAACTGTACCGGCGAGTCTTCGCAGGCCGGGTTGGGCGTCCAGTCGAAATCGGCTACGAGCGGCGGCGGCGGCGGGCCGCAGGGGGTCAGGCAGTTGCCGTTGATTTTGCCCGGCAGGTAGTTGTTGACGGCATTGATGGAGATGGTACTCCACTGGTTGGCGCTCGAAACCGTGGGGCACATGATCCATGTCGGACAGCCCGATGCATCGTGGTTGCAATTGAAATTGTGCCCGATTTCGTGCGCGGTCATGCAACGCAGCCATTCGGCGTTGGTGCTGAAATCCTGCAGACAGTGGTATTTCAGTGAGTTACACACACCGCCCAGCCATGCGATACCGATGGTGCCGCCGTTGAAATCGCGGTCGGTCCACAATTCGCCGACATCGAACGTCACGCCGAAGTTGCCGGCATTGCCCCAGTTGGTAAAGCTGTCGAGCAGGGTGCCGGCGTCGGTCGAACTGGTCCAGGGGTCGCCGCCTTGTGTTGTGACGACAAACTGGGTAACGATGACAAAATTCAGGTCGTGAATAAACCAGCCGATATAGTTGTCCTGTACGTTGTTGATCACCCCGATATTGTGGTTTTCCACCGCGGTAACGGAGCCATACTTGTCGAACATCAGGTAGTCGGAAGCGATTGCGAGGTCGATTTCGTAGCAGGCCGAGGCATCGGCAGTAAGGTCGTCGCCGTCGTTATCGTATTGGTCCTCGAGTTGCTGCATTTCCTGTTCGCCGATCATCAGGGCGCATTTGTTGTCGTCCGTCTTGATGACACTCGATTGCGGGTAAACGATATACAGGCCGGGGGGCGCCGAGGGATCGAGCGGAGAAAGCGGTTCAATGTACCAGGTTTCGCTGTTTTGCCTGATGAAACCATAGATGAAATCATCATCGAGCGTCAGACGGACGGTGCCACCGCCCTGCATGTCATAGCCTTGAAATGCCTTCTGCTCGTTGCTGTAGACGACTTGAATGCCGTCGCTGGTCAGGGCCTGAACCTTGTAGTTCGAAGCGGTAACGCGACTGGGCGACAGATACATCGTCCAATGGTGGCCGTCCAGATTGAGGGTGATGGGGCTTGGGTTCGTCATCGCGCTTTTCGCAGCCTCGTGAACAGGTGCGGCATCGATGCTGAATACCTCCCAACTCGTGAATTTTTTTTGCAACGAGAGAGAGGCGTAAGGGACTTTTTGACCGGAGAAGGTTTGTGCTGTCAGGCTGCCTGAAAAAACAAGCAGCAGCAGGGACAAAGCACCCCAGCAAAACAGACGTAAACGACAAAGCATGGTCTGGATTGTAGTTTGTGATAATGTGGAAAAAATACAAAACGCGAGGGGATTACCTGTATCGGAATCTGGGGAATGCCAGGGGGGCGGATAGGGAGCAGTGAAACAGGTTTTTTTGAACACGCGAAATTAGCATTTGTCAATGAAAGGAATAATTGCAAGCCCCATTATTGATAATTTATGCAAAAAGCAGACGTTTTTGCATTTCCCGACGCAACCCCTTTTACGTGCGCCGTTCGCCGCAAATCAACCCCGCTGCGCGTTTTGAAGCCTGACGGTTGCATGCTTACCTTTACCCGCGCCGGACAATTTTATTCACTACAATCTCTTTTTCTCATGTGCTGGAAAAAAGGCTTAGCGCCAGTTATCCTTTTCTGCCTGATGCTCAGCGTGTTGTCAAAGGCTCAGGCTCAGGAGGACGATCGTTCTTACCGCGGCCCCGACCGCGAACGCGCCGAACCCAACAAGGGTTTCACCTCCAAACTTTGGTATGGCGGCGGTCTCAACCTGGGTTTCAACGCCTACAATGGCCAAAGCGCTTTCGGCGTGGGTATCTCGCCCATGGTCGGTTACAAGTTCTGGGGGCCTTTCTCCGCAGGGCCGCGCCTCTCCTTTACATTCACTTCCCTGAAAGTGCCCGGCGCCCGTGCCGTAGCCCTTTTTGACACTGAAGCAGGCGCTTTTCTTCGCATTCGCGCTTACAAAGGCTTGTTTGTACAAGGCGAACTGTCGAACAGCTGGCGGCAGGAACCGGTCGATGTAATCGGCAACAAAATCACCAAACGCACAGTGTCGCGATTCAACCAGTACGTCGGCATCGGCTACAATTTCGCCAACGGAAGCGGCGGGCCCGGCTCTGAAATCAGCGTGATGTACAATTTTGCCATTGCCAATGATATCGACAACAGCAATACCCTGTACGACGAAAACCCGCTGATCTACCGGTTCAGCTTTACTTATGGTTTTTAAACTTGCTGGCAAATAAAAATCGGCTGGAAGGGTGTTTTGATTACCTTTGCAGCCGATTTTTATTTGAATCACTTTACCTAACCAAATTGTATTTTTTCATGGCGAATTCAAAAATTGTCGGGCTGCTCGGCGACAAGGCTGCTTACTACCTTGAACACGAGTGCCGCACCATCGACAAAAAACAACTGCACGCGCCGTCCCGCAACCACGTCGATGAGTCCTGGGCGGGCAGCAACCGCAACCCGCAAACGCTGCGCAGCATCCAGCAAATTCTGAACACGGGCCGCCTTGCCAATTCCGGCTACGTGAGCATTTTGCCGGTCGATCAGGGCATCGAACACTCTGCCGGCGCATCTTTCGCACCCAATCCCATCTACTTCGACCCTGAAAATATCGTCCGCCTTGCCATCGAAGGCGGCTGCAATGCCGTTGCCTCCACCTACGGCGTGCTGGGTTCCGTCGCGCGGAAGTACGCGCACAAAATTCCCTTTGTGGTCAAGATCAACCACAACGAATTCCTGTCTTACCCAAACAAATTTGACCAGATTCTTTTCGGTTCGGTCAAAAATGCCTGGGATATGGGCGCCGTCGCCGTGGGCGCCACGATCTACTTCGGCTCCGATGAAAGCAGCCGCCAGATTCAGGAGGTCAGCGAAGCGTTCGAACTGGCGCACGAACTGGGCATGGCCACCATTCTCTGGTGCTATCTGCGCAATTCGGGCTTCAAAAAAGACGGCGTCGATTACCACGCGGCTGCCGACCTCACCGGCCAGGCCAACCACCTGGGCGTAACCATCCAGGCCGACATCATCAAACAAAAACTGCCGACCAACAACGGCGGCTATACTGCCATCAATTTCGGCAAAACCCACCCGAAAGTGTACTCCGAACTGAGCAGCGATCACCCCATCGACCTTTGCCGCTACCAGGTTGCCAATTGCTACATGGGCCGGGTGGGCCTGATCAACTCGGGCGGCGAATCGAAAGGCGCCACCGACCTGCAAGAGGCCGTAACAACAGCCGTGATCAATAAACGCGCCGGCGGTATGGGCCTGATCTCGGGCCGCAAGGCCTTCCAGAAGCCGATGAAAGAAGGTGTCGCCTTGCTGAACGCCATTCAGGACGTGTACCTCGACAAGTCGATCAAACTCGCATAAAAACATTATTTTCAACAAAATAAAAAGGGCGTGCAGGAAGCCAAAGCCGGATTTTTACCCCGGCGCCTGCGTGCCCTTTTCCTTTGGCTCCCTCGCTCGAAGGGTAAAATACTTCCGAATCCGGGGCAATTGTGCTTGCTTTACGCTTGGTTCGCACAAAATGCGCCGATCGGAATATGCAACGCAACATCTGTCTTTTTCTCGCAGTCTGCTGGGCATTGGCGAGCTTCGCCCAGGTTGAGCGCGCGCCGGCTTACCCGCTGCTGCTCAACGATCCCTATTTCAGCATTTGGTCGTTCAACGATACGCTCTGCGCCGATGCGACCCGGCACTGGACCGGCCGCGAACACCCGCTCGTAGGCATGCTGCGAGTCGACGGCAAAACCTATCATTTTCTGGGCCGCCCCGAAGTGCCGCTCGAAACCGTGTTGCCGACGGCTTCCGAAGCGCCCTGGACTTGCCGTTTTACCACCGTTGCGCCCAAAGGCGCCTGGTACCAAACTGTTTTCGACGACCGAAAGTGGGAGGCCGGCGACGCTTTGTTCGGAACGCCCGATCAGTCCCCGAAAACACCCTGGAACACCCGCGACATCTGGATACGACGGACGTTCGACCTGCCCCGGCTGGCCGATTTGCGCAACCTTCTTCTGCGCATCCGCTACGATGACGACGTGGAAGTGTACCTAAACGGCGTAAAAATCTTCTCGGGCGCCTGCTGCGCCGGCTCCTATATCACCCACGACCTGGGCGCCCGCTGGCGAAACCTGGTTAAGCCAAAGGGCAACCTGCTGGCTATTCATACGGCCAACACGGGTGGTCTGGGCTTTATCGATGCGGGTTTTGCAACACGTCCGCAGGGTGTAAACACCACACCCGCCGTTCAGGCCAGCCGCTGGATGACCGCTACCCAGACCAATTATTATTTCAAATGCGGTCCTGTGGGACTGCATGTCGATTTTTTATCGCCCTTGTTGCCGCAAGACCTCGAATTGTGCGCAAAACCGGCGTCTTTCGTACGTTTTTCCGTGCAATCTGAAGACGGCGTCGCGCACAAGGTGCAATTGTATTTCGGCGTTTCGTCCGATCTGGCGGTGGACGACATGGGACAGGAAGTCGGCGCATCAGCCCTCCAGTGGGCCAATGTATCGGCAGTGCGAGCCGGCACGCGCCGTCAGCCTGTTCTTGGCCGTTCGGGCGACGATGTGCGGATCGACTGGGGGCAGGTTTACGTCGCAACTTCCGGAGAAGCCCGCCAAAGCGTGGGCGAAGCGACGGCAGTGTGGCCGTTTTTTGTCAATGCAGGCGTGTTGGTTGGGTCGGATACCCTGTCGGGCCACTCGCTGTTGTTGAATACTTTTGTCGATTACAGCCTGGTGGATGCCGGCTCTCCGCGGGAGACGGTCGTCGCGCTGGCTTATGACGACGGGTATTCGGTGCAGTTTTTCGGGCAAAATCTGCAGCCCTGGTGGAAACAGGGTGGGAGCGTGGACATCCGCAGGGTGCTGACGGAAAGTCTCCGGGATTATCCAAAAACGCTTGCGCGCTGCGATCAGTTCGACGGCCAGCTGTATCAGGATGCCCTGACTGCTGGCGGAGACGGGTATCCGGAGTTGTGCGTACTGGCGTTCCGGCAATCTGTTGCCGCCCATAAAATCGTTCGCGGGCCCTCCGGCGAGCTGTTATTTTTCAGCAAGGAGAACTTTTCAAACGGGTCCATTGGCACGGTCGATGTCACCTATCCTTCCGCCCCTTTGTACCTGTGTTACAACCCGGAATTGTTAAAAGGAATGCTCAACGGCATATTTTATTACGTTGAAAGCGGAAAATGGACCAAGCCCTTTGCGCCCCACGACCTGGGCACCTATCCTTTGGCAAACGGGCAAACCTATCCCGGCGACATGCCCGTGGAAGAAAGCGCCAATATGATCCTGCTTACAGGGGCTATCGTCAAAGCGGAGGGCAAACCCGATTACGCCAAAAAACACTGGGCCACCCTGACACGCTGGGCGGAATACCTGGCCAAAGAAGGCTTCGACCCGGCCAATCAACTCTGTACCGATGATTTTGCGGGCCATCTGGCGCGCAATGCCAACCTGTCGCTGAAAGCCATCGTAGCCCTGGGCGCCTATGCGGAAATGGCCGAAGACCTGGGCGAGACCGAGACGGCTGCCCGTTACCATTCGCTCTCGCGGGACTATGCCGCGCGCTGGCGACAGATGGCTGCCGACGGCGATCATTACGCACTGGCTTTCGGACAAAAAAATACCTGGAGTCAGAAGTACAATCTGGTGTGGGACAAGGTGCTCGGGCTTCATCTTTTCCCTTCTGAACTCTCCCGCAAGGAACTGGATTACTATGCCCTGCAACAGAAAAAATACGGCCTTCCGCTCGACAACCGGCGCAGTTATACCAAGTCTGACTGGATAATCTGGACGGCAACGCTGGCCGACAATCGCGAAACATTTACCCGTCTGGCCCGTCCGGTGTATGTTTTTGCAACGGAAACGCCCGACCGGGTACCCTTGTCCGACTGGCATGAAACCACTAACGGCAAAGCGGTGGGCTTTCGCGCCCGCTCTGTCGTCGGTGGGTATTTTATGAAAATGCTCGACTGGAAATGGAATCGGCGCTAGGCCAGATCGACAATAGTGACGCCGTCACCGCCTTCATTTTGTTCGGGGTGGTACACCTGTGCGATATTGCCGCCGTATTCACGAAGTTTCTGGCGCACGACCTTGCGCAACACGCCGTCACCTTTGCCGTGCAGGATGCGCAGCGAACTGGCATTGGATAGCAGGGCGTTGTCGACAAAACGTTCGATGACGCGCATTGCCTCATCCTTGCTCATGCCGCGCAAATCGAGTTTGGCGTCGAAAGCAGCTGTTTTTTGCAGGTCTGTGGCGCTGATACTGGCTGTCTGACGGAGCGGTTCGGCAGCAGGGTGCAGATCGCGGAGCAGCACGGTGACTTTCAGTTCGCCGAGTTCGACAATGGCTTTTTGCCCTTTGATGCTTTCGATACGGCCCGTCGCGCCGCCTGCGCGCAGCCGCACAAAGTCGCCCGGGGCCAAAGGCCGGGCTGCTGCCGAGGGCGCATTTTTTTCTTCGAGCCGCACCACTTCCGCATTCACGTCGTCCACCTGGCGGGCTTTTTCAGCGCGGTCCTGACGCAATTGCGCCGCTACCTGTTTGGCTTTGTCGATGTTTTTTTCCGACTGAAGTTGTCGAATCAGTTTTTCAACCTCCCGCGAGGTGTTGGCGCTTTGGCGAAGTTCGAACTCTTTTTGTTCGAGTTTCAGCCTTTTTCGGCGCACTTCGAGGTCGCTGTGCAAACTGTCGTAGGTTTTGATCAGCCGGTCGAGCGATTGTTCTTTTTCGTAAAGCGCGCGCAGTTTTTCTTCAAGTTCCTGCTTTTCCCGCTGCAATTCGATGAGAATATCGTCAACTGCCGTTTCGCTGCCGGCGCGTTGGCGGGCATAGTCGATCAGTTCTTTGGGCAGTTTGTTTTTCGCGGCAATTTCGAAGGCATAACTGCTTCCCGGCCGGCCTACGCGCAGTTCGTAGGTAGGCGAGAGGCTGTCTTTGTCAAAATTCATGTTGGCATTGAGGATGCCCGGGTTGCGAAAAGCAAACACCTTGAGGTTGGAGTAGTGCGTCGTGATTACAGCAAAAACGCCTTTACGGTGCAGGGCGCGCAACATGGCCTCGGCAATGGCGCCGCCCGGCTTGGGGTCGGTGCCGCTGCCCATTTCATCGATCAGCACCAGCGTTTGCGGGGTCGCTTTTTCAAGAAAAACGCGGGCATTTTGCAGGCGCGACGAGTAAGTGGACAGGTCGTCGTCGAGGCTTTGCTGATCGCCAATATCGGCAAAAAACTGGCGGAAAATACCAAATTCGCTCAGTTCATGCACTGGCGCCAGCATACCGCTTTGTACCATCATTTGCAGCAACCCTACCGATTTCATGGCGACAGATTTGCCGCCGGCATTGGGGCCGGAGAGGATGAGGATGTGGTTTTCGGCATTGAGGCGAAGGTCAAAGGGCACGGTTTTGCGGCCCAGTGCCTTGTTTTTGAGCAGCAAAAGGGGGTGGTAGCCTTTGCGGATGCCGATCAACGGTTTTTCCTTGAGCAACGGCATGTTGGCCCGCATCGACATGGCCAGTCGCGCTTTGGCCTGTATCACGTCGTAGCGCACCAGTGCGTCGAGGTAGTGCTGGAGCAGGTCGCCGTATGGGCGAAGCTGATCGCTCAGGGCCCGCAGGATGCGGAAGATTTCGCGGCGTTCTTCGAGTTCGAGGTCGAAAAGATCGTTGTTGATCTCCACGATGGCGTCTGGTTCGATAAAAGCCGTGCGGCCGGTATCCGATTCATCGTGGATGATACCGCGCACCTTGCGTTTGTGCTCGGCCGGTACGGCCAGTACGCGCCGGTTGTTGCGAAACGATTCGGGGGTGTCGGCAAGCCAGCCTTTGGCGCGGTATTCCTGGATGATCTGGCGGAAGCGGGAGTCGAGTTCGCGCAATTTTTGCTGCACTTCACGCCGGATGCGCTGCAGTTCGGGAGAGGCGTCGGGGCGGATGTCGCCTTTTTCGTCAAAAACAGCGAGAATGGCTTTGATCAGTCCTTCGTCGAAGCTCAGCGGCCGGATGATATCGTACAGTTTCGGATAGATTTCCTTTTTCGGGCCGCCGCTGAAATAGCGAAATATATCTCTCATGATCAGCAGGATACGAAGGATCGACTGAAAGGATTCGGCCGACAGGGTGTAGCCTTCGATGTCGAGCATGCGCAGGTCGGGGCGGATGTCGGCATAGGCATCCAGCGGGAAGCGGTCGTTTTTTTCGAGGGTGAGTTTGAACTCGCGGGTTTCGCGAAGGCGGAGGTCAATCTCTTCAAAGCGCTGCAGGGGCGCGAGGGCGGCCAGTTCCTGGGCTGCGAGGGGGGTCAATGCTTCCTTTTCCAGCAAGGCCAGCACCTTGTCGAATTCGAGTTTCTGAAAAACGTCTTTGGGTTCGAACAACATGTTTTTATCAATATCGGGACAAAATTACCGTGCTTCCAACAATTTCCTGAGCAGGAAGTTCCCGAACGGTACGAAGGGCGAAATGTCATTATTCGACATTTTTTTTCAAAATGTCAGGCAACCCGATGAGTGTTAATACATTTGCATGCTTGCTCGCCGGTAAGACGGGTAAAATTCAACCGTATCCTTCTCATATTCGCAAACTTAACCAATCTGAATTTCTCCATGAAGAAACTTGCACTTCTGTTGACCCTGGCTTTCGGCCTGTCGTTGACCGCTTTTGCACAGCACAGCCGCCGTGTAATGGTGGAAGAATTCACCAACGCATCCTGCGGCCCCTGCGCAGCCAACAACCCGGCTTTCAACGCTACGCTGGACGCCAACGCCGATTTCGTCACGCCCCTGAAATATCAGGTTTGGTGGCCGGGCTTCGACCCGATGTACAACCAGACCAAGGCTGACGTTGATCCGCGCGTTGCTTACTATGGCGTGACCGGCGTACCCAACGGTATCGAAAACGGCGTTAACTTCGGTGTGCCCGGCGGTTATTCCGCTTCTGACATCGAAGCCTCGTACAACAACCTTACCCCGGTAACGATGACCCTGACCCACACCCTGTCGGCCGATTACAAATCGGTTAACGTAACGGTTGCGGTCACATCCGAAACTGCTCTGACGGGCAACCTCACGCTCCGCGCTGCCGTGGCCGAACGCAACATCGTGTTTGCTGCTGCTCCGGGTTCCAACGGCGAGAAAGAATTCTCCCACGTAATGCGCAAAATGCTGCCGAACTCCGATGGCACGCCGACGGGCAACTTCGCTGCCGGCGAAACCAAAACCTACAACTTCACCTGGCAACTCGCCAACTTCTACAACCTGAACGAAGTTGAAGTCGTAGCCTGGCTGCAGGACGATGACACGCAGGAAGTATGGCAATCCGAGATTTCTGTGCCCAACACAGTGATCCCCGGCGGCAACTTCGCAAAAGTTAACCTCAGCGCTGCCGCTGGCTACAAACTCACCTGCGACAACTTCATCACGCCCACCTTCAACCTGAAAAATGTCGGTACGGCTGCCCTGACTTCCGCTGAAATCCAGTACCGTCTCGATGACGGCGCCTGGAGTACGTATTCCTGGACGGGCAACCTGAACCCGAACCTGCAGACCGCGGTATCGCTGCCGGCTGTTACGTTCCCGACCGCAGGTACGCACAAAATCGAAATTTTCATCGCTTCGACCAACAACGGTACGCAAATCAATCAGGTTGACGCTTCGGGCGCTATCACGGTGAATACGTTCTTCGCCCCTGTAACGCCGCCGGTAACCGACGACTTCGAAGGCAGCTTCCCCTCCGCCGGCTGGGCCCTGAAGCCCACCAGCACGGGTAGCGTATGGCAACAAGTGACGGGCGGCTACGGCGCTTACGGCACCAGCGACGCCGCCATCGTTGCCAACTTCTACAGCATCCAGTCGGGCACCCTCGAAATGTACATGCCGAAACTCGACCTCACCAACGCTACGAGCGCTGCGCTGAACTTCGACTACGCCTATGCTTACTATGTGAGCGGCACGGATGTGTTCAAAGATCGCCTCACCATCGAAGTATCGACCAACTGCGGCACCAGCTGGACGGCCGTTTACGACCAGGAAGGCGACGGCCTCGCTACCGCCGACCCGAATGCCAACAGCTTTGTTCCGACCGAAAACGACTGGGTGGCTGAATCCATCGATCTGAGCGCCTACGCTGGCGTAGAGATTCTGGTTCGCTTCAAAGGCGTCAGCGGCTACGGCAACAACCTGTGGATGGACAACATCAACTTCGCCATCACTTCGGGTACGAAAGACCTGCAATCACTGTCCAACTTTACCATCCAGCCGAACCCGACCCGTTCCACGGCCGAAGTTCGGATCTCGCTCAACCAGCCTGAAAGCCTGCAAATGCAGGTGTACGGCATGGACGGCGCCCTGCTGGAAAGCCGTATCCTCGGCGACTTCACCTCCGGCTCGCATGTGATCGCGCTCGACGCCGCCCGCTATGCTTCGGGCAGCTACCGCGTGGTACTGCAAGGCAAAGGCGGTGTAGCCCAGACGCAATGGATGGTGGTGAAATAATTGTCATCCCTCCGTTCTGCATAAGCACGAAGCGCGGCTGCCGAATCCGGCGGCCGCGCTTTTTTTGTTCAGGGGAAAAACCCGTCCTTTGCCCGCGGCCGGTGAAATGCCGGCGGAGAATATCATGAAACTATACCTCATTGCCGGCGAAGCGTCCGGCGATTTGCACGGTTCCAACCTGATAAAAGCGATAAAAGAAATTCGCTCCGACGCGGAGTGCCGGGCCTGGGGGGGCGATTTGATGCAGGAAGCCGGCGCTACACTGGTCAAACATTATCGCGACCTGGCGTTTATGGGCTTTGTGGAGGTCGTATTGAATTTGAGCACCATCCTGAACAACCTGGACTTTTGTAAAAAAGATATTCTCTCCTTCCGACCTGATGCGCTGGTGCTGATCGATTACCCCGGATTCAACCTGCGCATGGCCAAATGGGCCAGGCAACAGGGCATAAAAGTCATTTACTACATTTCCCCTCAAATATGGGCATGGCATACTTCCCGAGTACATGCAATCAAACGGGATGTCGATAAAATGCTGGTCATCCTGCCTTTTGAACAGGAATTTTATCGGAAATACGGCATGGAAGTGGAGTTTGTCGGCCATCCGCTGCTCGACGGCCTGAGTCCCCGCGATCCCGAGCCTGCGAAAAAAGGACCGCTCCCGCTCGTTGCCCTGCTGCCGGGAAGCCGCCGCCAGGAAGTGAAACGGATATTGCCACGCATGTTGTCGGTAACACCCGACTTCCCGGGTGTGCGGTTCGTGGTGGCCGGCGCGCAATCGTTGCCGGAGGAATCTTACCGTCAGCTCATGGCCGGGTATCCCGAAGTCAGGCTCGTTCGGGGCCAGACGTACGACCTGTTGCGCCAGGCAGACGCGGCGCTGGTCAAATCAGGCACATCCACCCTGGAAACTGCGCTGATCGGCACGCCGCAGGTCGTTTGTTATGCCGGCAGCCCGCTCTCGTATGCTATTGCGCGCAGAGTGGTGCAAGTGCCGTACATTTCGCTTGTCAATCTGGTACTTGATCGGTTGTTGGTGCGCGAGCTGATTCAACATGAATTGAACCGTTCCGCTTTGCGGGAATCCCTCGGCGCGATTCTGGAGCCCGAAAAAGCCGCTGAAATTCGCAGTGGATATGCCGAACTTCGCGCCAGACTGGGCGAGGGCGGCGCCTCCAGGCGAGCTGCGCAAGCGATCGTTTCCTATTTGACGCCGTCAGACTAGCCGGTTTTTTCCAAAGATTAACCTCTTTTATCAGCATGTTTCAATTACGCGGTCAACTTTCCCGAACACAAAGTGTCATTTACGGCGTTATCGGCGGCGCTTTGCTGATAGCCTTGTGGTGGTTGCTGGCTGAATGGCTGGCGGTTCCCGCGCTCGATTACCGCGCCCCGGCACTTGACGACCCCGCTTTGCAGGGGCTTAACCGCGACTCTCTTTTGCGCGCCGACAGCATTAACTTTTCCAATGCCAAAACCGTCGGAAAAATTTACAAAATACTGCCCACACCCATGCAGGTCGTCAATGCCTACCCCAAACTGGCAGCCGACGACAAACTGACGGAGCACACCCTTCACTCCGTGTGGCTCAACCTGAAAGGTTATTTCTGGGCGATATTGTTGTCGATTCTCGCAGGCTGCGCCATCGGTTTTATCCCCTTGTTCAACGGGCTTTTTTCCAAGCCGATCGATGCCCTGCGCTACCTTCCGATTTCGGCACTGACAGGCTTGTTTATGCTTTGGTTCGGGCTGGGCGACGGCATGAAAGTGGCATTCCTGGCCTTTGGTATTCTGGTGTATATGATTCCTGTGGTCGTTCAGCGTATCCGCGAGGTCGAAGACGTACACATCCAGACCGCCTACACCCTCGGCGCCGGCAACTGGCAGTCGCTGCGAACGGTGTTCTTTCCATCGGTTTTTTCAAAATTCATGGAAGACCTGAGGGTGCTGACGGCAATCTCCTGGACCTACATCATCATCGCTGAAATCCTGAACAATACCGGCGGCCTGGGCTCTCTGCTGTACTGGCTTGCCCGCCGCGATAAAACCGACAAGGTTTTTGCCGTGCTGTTGCTGGTTATCTTGATCGGGATTTTGCAGGACCGGCTGTTTGTTTACCTCGACAAGCGGCTTTTCCCGCACAAATATTACAAAACCAAGGCCGAAGGATTGAAGGAGGTGCAACTGGGTATCTGGATCATTCTGGGCGTTTTTGCCCTGTCAATTCTGCTGCCGATGCTGACCGGCATCGATGGGGAATTGATCTTGCAGGGCGCCGGACTCTTATCACTGGCGGCGCTTGGCCTGATCCTGATGGGCGAGATGAAACTGATGAAAAATTTGCAAAACAATTAACCCTTCCCGTTCAACCACTGTTTTGCCGTTATGCTTGCAGTTAAAGATACTCCGCTTCCCAACATCATCGAATTCCGCAACGTCAGCCAGACGTACGACAGCGGCAAATCGATGATTTTGAAGGATGTTAATTTTCTGATCGAAGACAAACCCGGCCAGGGCCAGTTTGTCATCATTCTGGGCGCGTCGGGCTGTGGAAAAAGCACTTTGCTGCGCTATGTAGCGGGTTTGCAAAAGCCCACTTCCGGCGAAATCCTCCTGCGCGACAAACCTGTCGAACAATCGGGTATCCGGGCAGGCATGGTTTTTCAGCAGTACTCGTCGCTGCCCTGGCGCACCGTACTCGAAAACATCGAGCTGGGGCTCGATTACCAGGGCATGGAAGAAAAAACACGCCGCCTGAAAGCCCAGGAAATGCTCGAACTGGTCGGACTGGCCGGTCATGAAAACAAATATGCCGTTTATCCGACCCTTTCAGGCGGGCAATTACAGCGGGTGGCCATCGCCCGAAGCCTGATCGCGAACCCTGAAATTCTGCTGATGGACGAGCCTTTTGGCGCCCTCGACATCAATACCCGCCTTCAAATGCAGGATATGCTGGAGGATGTCTGGCTCAAATTTCAGCCGACGATCGTTTTTGTCACCCACGACATAGAGGAGGCGGTGTATTTGGGCGACGACATTTACATCATGGCTGCCAACCCCGGCCGCTTTGTGCACCACGTCGTGGTCGATTTGCCCTTCAACCGCAACCTCGAAGTGAAGCACAGCGCGCATTTCAACGAACTGGTGCGGCAAGTGGAAGACAAAATGATTCAGGTGTCGGCGATGTGATTGCCGGTTGGAAGACCATTCGGGTGCGAAACAATTGACATCCGTCTGACCTTAATTATCCGTTTTGCAACCATTGAGCCCTCAGGAACGTCTTAATTTTGCGCAAAATTTGATTGAACATGAAAAAGTCACATATCATAGCCATCATCGTGGTCGCCATCGGCATCGCAATCCTCATTTCCGCCAGCCGCGACGTGACCACCTACGCCAACTTCGCACAGGCCCGCCAGAGCGGCGACCGCGTCAAACTGGTCGGCCAACTGGCCAAGGACCGGCCGGTGGAATACAACCCGGAGAAAGACCCCAATTATTTGTCTTTTTATGTGCAGGATGACGCCGGCGAAGTGCGGCAGATCGTTTTGCACGCCGGCAAACCACAGGACTTCGAACGCTCGGAGCAAATCGTCCTGACCGGTGAAATGAAAGGCGATGTGTTCGAAGCCTCGGATATGTTGCTCAAGTGCCCGTCCAAATACAAAGACCAGGAAGTTTATGTGCGGGAGAAAAAATCCTGATTTGTCCTTTGCAGGATAAATCAATGAAAATGAATTTGTTATGGAGTATATAGGCGAACACCTTTTGCCCGGGCAGCTGGGACATTTTTTTGCAATTTTGTCGTTCGTAGCGGCACTATTATCTTTTGTGTCCTATTTCCTGGCTACCCAGGCGAGGTCTGAAACCGAATACCCGCGGGTGGTCGACAGCTGGCGCCCGGCCTGGCTTCCGATGCTGGTGCTGACGGCGATATCCGGCCTGTTTCTTTTATCTGCCGCAATTTTTGCCGCGCACCCCGATACAGCGCTGAATGTGCCATTAATTGACCAACTGTTGACCGGCAGCACCCGGCCGGTGTTTCAGGGCGAATTTTACCACAAAAAATACACTGCGGGTGCCATTGCCGGCTTTATCAGCCTGGCCGTGTTTACGGTCGCGGTTTTCAAGCTGCTCTCCAATCCGGTCATGTACTGGCTGGACCGCTTCCGGCTGAATACCGCCAGCCAGGACGGCTGGCGTTCGCTGGGGCGCCTTTCGTTTCTGGTGCACGGGATTTCGACCCTTGCTATCATTGGCACCCTGTTTTTTATACTGGTCAAGAAATACTACGAGTACCAGTATGCCTGGTCCAACGTTTCGGATGATCTGCCGTTTCGGTACACCTTTTCCGCGTTCTGGAAGGAGCAACAGGGCAGTTTTCTGTTGTGGAGTTTCTGGCACGTGGCGCTGGCGCTCGTCGTGGTGGTGCGTGCCGGGCGTTGGGAAATGCCGGTAATGAGTATCATGATGCTGGCAGAGGCCGTGATCGCCTCTATGATTCTGGGCGTGTATTTCGGCGATTTTCGTTTTGGCGCCAGTCCTTTCGACCTGTTGCGGGAAACGATGAACGCCCCCATTTTTCAGCAAAAAGACTACCTCAGCCAGATACAGGGCAATGGATTGAATCCGTTGCTGCAGAATTACTGGATGACGATACACCCGCCTACCTTGTTCCTGGGGTTTGCTTCCACGATTTTACCGTTCAGTTATGCGGTTTCGGGGTTGTGGCTTCGGGTTCACAAAGACTGGCTTCGGCCGGCGTTGCGGTGGTCGCTGTTCTCAGGAGCCATTCTCGGGCTCGGCATTCTGATGGGTGGCGCCTGGGCTTATGAAGCGCTTTCCTTTGGCGGCTACTGGGCCTGGGACCCTGTTGAAAATACATCGCTGGTGCCCTGGATTACGCTGGTGGCGGGTATCCACTGCAATCTGGTGGCCCGTTCGACGGGTCATTCCATTCGCGCTGCCTATGGTTTTTATCTCGTCACGTTTATACTGGTGCTGTACTCCACCTATCTGACCCGTAGCGGCATTCTGGGCGATTCTTCGGTTCATGCCTTTACCGAAATGGGTTTGAGTGTTCAACTCGTGGCGTTTGGCATACTGTTCACGCTTGCCGGTTTTATTCCGTGGACGGCCCGCTGGGCTTCCGTGCCCCAGATTATGGAGCAAAAGAAGGCGACACGCAACGGGGAAGAGACCACCATTGAGGTTATGGCAGAAGAAGCCGGCGGTTCGCGCGAATTCTGGATGTTTGTCGGTGCGCTGGTGCTGCTGTTTTCTTCGGTGCTCATCACACTGGCTACCTCCCTGCCCGTCTGGAACAAGGTGGTGCAGGCGTTTTGGCCCGATTACCTCGGCGCAGCGCTGGGCGATCAGGTGTCGCACCACAACCGCTACCAGCTTTGGATCGCCGTTTTTATCGGCCTGTTAACCGGCATTGCCCAATGGCTTCGTTATGGCGAGCGCAACTGGAAAGGCTGGACCCGCAAATTTTCCTTCCATATTGGCGTGGCGGTGGTTGGCGCGGGCCTGCTGACGGCGCTCAACCTGACGTGGATCGAGGCGCATGCCTGGCAGTTCTACATCCTGCTTTTCTCTGCCATGTTTGCCTTCGTAGCCAATGCGGATTACATCGTTGCCGTGATAAAGGGCAACCTGAAACTCGCCGGCTCGGCCATTTCTCACCTCGGTTTCGGCATTTTGATCCTAGGTGTGTTGGGTACTGGGTTGAACAAGCGCTGGATTTCTTCCAACACTTTTGCCATGGACGGGCTTATCGAGGGCGCCAGCAACGATGACCTGAAGAAAAATGTGCTGCTGCTCAAGGAAGCTCCGATGCCTATCCGCGACCGTTTCGAAGCGACCTACCTTCGAGACACCATCGAAAGGCAAATCCGCACGTTTACAGTCAAACTGCGCCGTTTTGACGAGCAGGGCAACCCCAAACCCGACTCTTTTGTCGTCTATCCCAATGTGATGTACGACCGGCAGTTTAGCAAGATCGTGGCGCAAAACCCTTCGACCCAGCATTACCTGACGCACGATATTTTCACGCTGGTTGCAGCGCTGCCGCGTGGCGAAACCGACCCGGAATTTGCCAAAGCCCAGGAAGACAGCCTGCAATACAAGTTGTACGAAGCGGCGGTTGGCGATACGATCCGGACCGACGACCATATTGTCGTGGTGAGCGGGCTGACCAAACGGCCGTCGCACCCCGAGTACCACGCGGAGCCCGACGACCTGGCCTTTGGCGTGCAGTTGAATGTTTTTGAAAAAGACGGCGTCCAACGCGACTCTGCACAGCCGGTCATTTACATCCGGCCCGGCGAGGGCGGTTTTGGACTGGCTTCCGCGCTCAATAAAATGCAGATGAAAATCCGGCTGAATGAAACGGCTATGGAAAAAATTCTGCGCACCGAAGAAAGTCTCAAATATCAGCCCGTCAAATTCAAGGATGGAGAGACCCAAACGGTTATGGGCTACAAAATTCGTTTTGCCCGTCCGGAAAGAGAGGTCGATCACCCGAATTATCACGCCCAGCCCGGCGATATTGCCGTAGCAGCGCGGCTGGAAATAACGGCTCCCGACGGCCGGACCGCAGAAGCGCACCCGGTTTACCTGATTCGCGGCAACCAGCCTTTTAGTTTGAAAGATGAAGTGCCGCAATTCGGGCTGCACCTGGGTTTTTCGGGCATCGACCCGACTGCCGGAGTGTTCACCATTGGTGTGGCACAAGCATCCAAGGAACAGCGCAGTATCCCACTCGAAATAGCTGAAAATGTCACCCGGTCCGATTACATTGTGCTCGAAGCCATCGTTTTTCCGGGCATCAATCTGGTTTGGGCGGGCTCTTTGCTCATGTTGCTCGGCCTTGCTGTGAGTTTGTGGCGACGTTTCTCCAACCGCTGATTTTGATTACCCGACAGGAAGGCATGTTAATTTTGCATGCCTTCCTGTCTCATCCGCATACCAGTCGAAGCAAGGCATCCGTTTGCATTAATCCCGCGCCTCTCGCGGCTCGGCACGATTTTTTCCACCATGTTTCCAAATGCGCAACCATGGGTTTTTCGACCGGTATTTTTCCCTTTTCCCGGCCTGTAACACTGGCATTGATCTGTTGCTGGATCATGCCTATGGTCCAGTTGCACGCGCAGTATGCGATCAGGTGGGACAAAACGACAGGTGGTGAAAACTATGAGGAATTGAATGGCCTGCTGGTTGTCGATGACGGCGTGGTGGTGGGCGGTTCTTCCCGTTCCAACCTGACTTTTGGCGACCCTGCCGACCCTTCCTGGAATATTTTGATCCTGAAACTCGACCTGAATAGCAACCCGCTCTGGCTGCACACGTATGGCGGAGATCAGGACGAACGCCTGTGGATGCTGATCCAAACGACCGACGGCGGTTTTTTGTGCGGCGGTTATTCCTATTCCGGTGTTAGCGGCGACAAAACAGAGCCTTCGAGGGGCGATATGGATGTCTGGATCATCCGACTGGATGCCGATGGCAACCTGTTGTGGGATAAATCCTTTGGCGGTGGCGGGCGCGATGAACTTTTTTCCGCGCTGGAAATGCCTGACGGCGGTTTCCTGCTGGGCTGCCACTCCGATTCCGGAACGGGCGGCGATAAAAGCGAAGCCTCTCGCGGAGGTCAGGATTTCTGGCTGATTCGAACCGACACACAGGGCGAAATGATCTGGGACAAAACCATCGGAGGCGACAATTACGATCAGATACAGGACCTGGCCTGGGCGCCTGATGGTATGGTTTATCTCTCTGGCGGTACGTTTTCCACGCCTGGCTCTGGTGAAATCGCGGCGGATTCCGCACGGGGAGGGCTCGACTTCTGGCTGGCCAAATTCAATCCTTCCAACCGCCAACTGATCTGGAACCACCGCTACGGAGGCGCATCGGAAGATTTTCCCTATGCTTTGTGCCTGTCGGGCGCGGGAAAGCTGTACCTCGGCGGGCGCTCGGCATCGCAACCTTCGCCGCCAACAGTATTTAACAATGGTAAAAACAGCGCGTTTTGGGGAGGTTATAGCGATTTCTGGCTGCTTGAACTCGATACGGACGGCAACAAAACCAACGACTGGAGTTTTGGCGGCGCCGGCCTCGACGATCTTTATTTCATCCATGAAAACAAACGCTCCGACCTGGTGCTCGGAGGGGTAACCGATTCGGGCCAATCGGGCAACAAAACATCTCCGGGGCATGGCGGTTTCGATTTCTGGGTGCTGACCTTCGACCCGGCAACGGGACTCGTGCGCGCCCAACAGACCCTCGGTGGCAGCGGCAATGACGCCCCGACAAGAGTCGCCGCTTTTGCCGATGGCGCTCTGGCCTTCGGCGGCCATTCTGACTCCGGTATCGGCTTCGAAAAATCGGAGCCCTGCGCGGGTGTGAATGATTTTTGGGTACTGGTCACCGATTGTGAAACGGCGGTGGACATCATGGAGAACGGCCCGCAACAGCCTTGCGCAGGTTTGCCGGTTTCACTCAGCGCCCTCAGCGCCAACTGCGAGTCCTGCCTGTATCGCTGGAGCAATGGAGCAATGACCCCTGACACGGAAGTGCCGGCCGGCACAAGTGGCTGGTATTCCGTCATGGCGATCGACTTGTGGGGCTGTATGGCCGCCGATTCGATCTGGGTGCAAACGGCGCCGCCGCTGCAATTCCGCTTCGATTCTTCTGACACGCTGCTGATGGCGGGCGAAACATTGGTCCTGGGAAATGGCGATCCTGACTGGGGATACCAATGGAGCACCGGAAGTACAGCCTCCTTTATCGAAGTGCAAGGCGGAGGAACCTACTCCGTCACGGTCACCGACCCGGTCACAGGATGCACGGCCAGCGATGCGATCAACGTAAATTTCCTGGAGGACCACGCCGTGTGGGTACCCAATGTTTTTTCGCCCAACGACGACGGCCTGCACGATGTGATCGGCATTTTTACAAGCGCCTCGGTACGCAGGGTAATTACGTTTCAGATTTACGACCGTTGGGGGGAGCTGTGTTACCGGCGGGACGACTTTTTGCCTCAAAATGAATTTGAAGGCTGGGACGGCTATTTCAGGGGCAAATTGATGAAACCCGGCGTATTTACATGGGCTGCGGTTGTGGAATACGGCAATGGCAAACAGGAATTCCTCACCGGCACGGTGACGCTGGTGCGCTAAACGTTAAAATCCGGTTTGCAAGCGAAATCTTATTTTTTGGCTTGTCGGTTTTAACTTTTGCGTACTTTTCGCCCGAAAATCAGACAAAATGTACTTGGGACTTTTAATCTGACCTTTAATCACCATTCTAACCATATGCGCATACAATTCAGCCTTTCGTGCCAGAAAGGCACTATTATTCCAATTAACTACCAGTCCGAAATCTCGAATTGGATATTCACAGTACTCTCCAAAGCGGGTGCGGAATTGTCCAGTTGGGTGCAGCAACGGGGATTTGATTTGAGCTCCCGTAATTTCAAGCTATTCACTTTCAGTCCGTTGGCCATATACCCTTATGAAATGGACCAGGTGAAGCAGGAGTTCAAACTTTTGGGCAATCAGGTAAAACTCAGCATTGCAGTTTATATCGATCCGGCTTTTGAACAGCAGGTGGTTCATTTATTTCGCCAGGTGCCTTTGCAATTGGGTACGCTGGACGGGCGCCCTGCCCAGTTTGAGGTGAAACACTGGCAGATCATGCCCAAGCCCAATTTCAAGGATAGTATGCAGTTTAAAGCCGTTTCTCCCATTTCCGTCACTACTGTGGAAGAGGGAAAGGTGGCCAACCTGTATCTGTTGCCCGACGCGGAGAATTACGACGTCAGCTTTTTTCATCATATCGTCCGCCGTTTCAAGGCCGCGTATCAGTACAAATCGCTGGTCAACCTCAAATTGCTTGACCCCTCTTTCCCGATGGAGTTTCGTTTGATCGGACAGGCAAAGTCGCGATTGATCCATTTAAAGCCCAACCCGGAAGGCGTCAGTCAATTGCGTGGGTTTGTGTATGAGTTTGAAGTGAAATTGCCCGTCCCGCTGGTCGAATTCTGTTATTTTGCCGGCTTCGGAGAATACCCGCACCTGGGTTTTGGTTTTGTGGAAATGAAATAACAAGGCGTATTCCCCGGTTGCTATTTTCCAAATAAAAGAAAAACTTGCCAAAATGCCCCTCCGCCCGATACAATTTCATGTAATCACAGCAGGCATGAGCCTGATGCTGCTGGTTGCGGCTTGTAACCCTGATGCCGGCATGCAAACTGAAAACCTGCTGGGCCGTTGGGAGTTGCGCAAAGCCCTGCGCAATCAAAAACAAACCGGCAACCTGGACGGGACGTACTTTTCTTTCAAGGAAAACGGTACAATGGAGACCAATCTGACCGGTATGGATGAAACCGCCGACTTTGAAATCAAAAAGAATCAAATACTCCAGAAAGGCGTGCAGCCGCTGACCTATCAGGTGAAATCATTTAACGATTCTTCACTGGTGTTGGCCACGACCATGCGGGGCATTGAATTTGAACTGGAATTGGGCAGGGCTGCGGAAACGGCTCCTGTACAGGAGGAACAAATGCCGCCCGATTCCATTTTGATCCTGGAAATGGATACCGTTGAAAACCATTAGGAGCGCTTCCTGCACCGTGCTGCCGGCGCTTCCTTCCGCAACAAACGATCGTTAAATTTCCGTTTTTACACTCTTTCGATGACGAGGGCATAGCCCTGTCCCACGCCGATGCACATCGTGCACAAGGCGTATCGGCCCCCGCTTCGTTGCAGCTGGCGGGCAGCAGCCAGTAATATGCGCGCGCCCGACATGCCCAGCGGATGCCCCAATGCAATGGCGCCGCCGTTGGGATTGATGCGCGGATCGTGGTCGTCGAGCCCAAGCCGGCGCGTACAGGCGAGCACCTGTGCGGCAAAAGCCTCGTTGATTTCGATCAGATCGAGGTCAGCCAGGCCCAAACCTGCTTTTTCCAACGCCTTTTGCGACGCTTTTACAGGTCCGATTCCCATGATACGCGGCTCGACGCCCACTACCGCAGAACTGATCAGGCGCGCTATCGGTTGCAAGCCGTGTTGCGCTATGCCGCGGTCCGAAGCAAGGAGCAAGGCTGCAGCGCCATCGTTGAGCCCCGACGAATTTCCAGCCGTCACACTGCCGTCTTTTTTAAAGGCGGGTTTGAGTTTGGCCAGAATTTCAAGGCTTGTATTGGGTTTGATAAATTCATCGGCCGAAAAAAACACAGGCTCTCCTTTGGGCTGAGGCACCTGAACTGCGACGATTTCTTCTGCAAGGCGCCCCTCACTGCGGGCTGCCGCTGCTTTTTGCTGACTGCGGAAAGCGTAGGCATCCTGGTCTTCGCGGGAGATTCCATCCAGCTCGGCAAGATTTTCCGCAGTTTGCCCCATCGCATCGGTGCCGTAAAGGGCCTGCATGCGAGGATTGATAAAGCGCCAGCCAAAGCTGGAATCGAACAATTGCGCATCGGTGCCAAATGGTTTGGCCGATTTACTCAGCACGTAGGGGCCGCGCGTCATGTTTTCTACTCCGCCAGCAATGAAAAGGTCGCCGTCGCCACAGGCAATCGCCCGCTTTGCGTGAATGGCGGCGGCAAGGCCGCTGGCGCAAAGCCTGTTGACCGTCTCGCCGGGCACACTTACCGGTAGCCCGGCCAGCAGGAGGGCCATCCGCGCCACGTTGCGATTGTCTTCGCCGGCCTGGTTGGCGCACCCAAGCACCACGTCGTCGATAGCGGCAGGGTTGAGGCCGGGGTGCCGCGCCAAAAGTGCCTGAATGGCGTGGGCAGCCAGGTCGTCGGTTCGAACAGTGGATAGCGTGCCGCCAAAATTGCCGATCGGCGTACGCACTCCGTCGATCAGGTATGCAGTCTGTATGGAAGAGGTCATGACAAGGTTTATATGGTCAGGAGCTGCAAAGGTAAACGGCCGTTTGACTAGGTCGCCGTATTGTCTCCAGGGAATTTGTATGAAAAAATACCCGGCCGATGCAACCTGTTGGGCGGTCTTGCGTTTTAAATCCAAACTCCGGTAATTCATGTTCCTCGGCCATTGCACCTGTACTTGTTGTTGTCCCCTTCCGTTGGAAAGGGGAAACCGCTTATACGGCCTGTACAGGCGTTGAGTTGGCCAATTTGGTATCACCCAGGCCCTTTCCCGATATCCATCGAGAAAGGGCTTTTTTATTGATCAAACACCATGTCCGCTATTGATCCATCACTCTCAGGTTTTTTTGAACAACTCGATCTCGAACGCAACCGCCTGTCGGTTAAAATTCCGCCCAAGCGCGATACGCAGCAGCTCGCTGACGGGTTGTTCGAATTGTTGTTTCCTATCAACGAATCCGTCCATTACCCGGCAGAAGTTCGCTACGGCCGCCTGAAAACCGACCTGGAAAGACTGTTGCAGGAACTTATGGACGACAGCCCGGACGACGGCTTGCCCCGATTGATCGACCGCTTTTTTCTCCTGTTGCCTCAACTGCACACAGCGCTGCTGGAAGATGCCTCGGCTATTCTCATGTTCGACCCGGCCGCTACCTGCATCGAGGAGGTGATCGCGACCTACCCGGGCTTCTACGCCATCGCCAACTATCGGATTGCCAACCTGTTGCATCGCCTGGGCGTGCCGCTGCTTCCCCGATTTTTTTCTGAATATGTACACGGAAAAACCGGTATTGACATCCACCCGGCTGCCACCATAGGGCGCTCGTTTTTTATCGACCACGGAACAGGAGTGGTCATCGGGGCGACCGCTGTGATCGGCAATCATGTAAAGATCTACCAGGGCGTCACGCTGGGCGCTTTGCAGGTAGACAAATCGCTGGCCAACGTCAAGCGCCATCCCACGATTGAAGACAACTGCGTGTTGTACGCCAACTGCACCATCCTCGGCGGTAAAACCACCGTGGGCCACGACACGGTGGTGGGCGGCAATGCCTGGCTGACCGAATCGGTACCGCCGTTTTCAATCGTAGTGCATCAGTCGCAGGTAAAAGTGCGTACCCGGGCTTTTGACGAGCCGATCAATTTCGTGATATGACCATGCAGGCGCCGGGTGGAGCTCCTTTTATAATTGTTTGATAAACAATAATTTATTTAATAAAAATCAACTGTTGTTTTCCGCATGAAAGCGAATAGTATTCTCGAGACCATCGGTCGTACCCCTCACGTAAAAATCAACCGCCTGTTCGGCGAGCGCCATGAAATCTGGATCAAGCTGGAACGGGCCAACCCCGGCGGAAGTATCAAAGACCGCATCGCCCTGTCGATGATCGAAGCCGCCGAACGCCGGGGTGAACTGCGCCCCGGCTCCGTCATCGTGGAGCCGACCAGCGGCAATACCGGCATTGGCCTGGCAATGGTCGCGGCGGTCAAAGGCTACTCCCTGATCCTGGTGATGCCCGAAAGCATGTCGGTAGAGCGCCGTCGCCTGATGGCTGCTTACGGGGCGCAGTTCGATCTTACGCCCCGCGAAAAAGGCATGAAAGGCGCCATCGAGCGCGCTACCCAGCTGCTGGCAGAGCTGCCGAATGCCTGGATGCCGCAACAATTTGAAAATGAGGCCAATCTGGCTATTCACCGAAGCACCACAGCGCTCGAAATCCTCGAAGATTTTCCGGAAGGAATCGATTACCTGATTACAGGTGTCGGAACCGGCGGGCACATTACCGCGGTCGGAGAAGTATTGAAAGAAAAATTCCCGGCTTTGAAGGTTTTTGCCGTGGAACCCGAACTCAGTCCCGTCATTTCAGGCGGCAGTCCGGCGCCTCACCCCATTCAGGGCATCGGGGCGGGTTTTATTCCCAAAAACCTGCATACCGACGTGCTCGACGGCGTTATCCGCATCAGCCGGGATGCGGCATTCGAATACGCCAAACGGGCGGCTCGCGAGGAAGGTATTTTTGGCGGAATTTCTTCGGGCGCCACGCTGGCTGCCATTGCACAGCAACTGCCTGAAATCGAAGCAGGCGCCCGCATTCTGGGCTTCAACTACGACACCGGCGAGCGCTATCTTTCTATCGACGATCTGTATTAAGAGGCTGAAAAACAAAAGGGGGGCTTGCAGGTTTTTTATTTCAAAACATTGATTGCCAATATTTTTTGAAGTAAAAAACCTGCAAGCCCCCTCTTTTTACGCAATAGGACAGCACTCAGTTGGCAGCCTTGTACTGTTCCCAGCTGGTGTTGTTGTAGTGTTCTTCCGCCGAAAAGCGGAGTTCTTTCATCAGGTCGGCAGGTTCTTTGAACCCGGCCGAGATCATGATGCGTTCGTATTTTTCGTTGAGGTACACGACAGTAGGATATTGCATCTGGCCATCGAGCAGCGAGTAGGCCAGGGTATGTACGCCACGGCCATTGCCCGTATCGACATATTTGAACGTTTCGCCGTTGAACTGAATATCGGCTTTTTGCTCTGCATTGAGTTTGACCGGGTAGAAGTACTGGTTGATGTAAGCCACGACTTTCGGATCGGTAAAAGTCGTTTTATCCATGCGTTTGCACCAGCCGCACCAATCGGTGTACACGTCCACCATCAGTTTCTTGGGCTTCGTTTTGTTCAACTCGATGGCTTCTTCCCAGGTGTACCATTTGAGTTCCGGGTCGATCTTTTGCGCCGAAGGAAGAACAAAAGCCGTGAGTCCGCTAAGGCCTGCCAGTGCAAAGAGCAGGAGAAAAGTTTTTTTCATGATAAAAAGATATGATAATGGAATGAATCTGCGCAAAAATAGGCGCTTGAACGAGGCTGTCGCGTTAACAATACGTCAAAGTCTGACCGAATGGCCACATTTGCGCCGCTCAAGCTACTTTGACCATGTCTTTTTTAATGTTTTACGTAACCCACCCTGATGAAGCCTGTGCGCGGCGGATTGCGGGGCAGTTGCTGGATAAAAAGCTGATTGCCTGCGCCAATATCTTTCCTGTCGCTTCCGCATACTGGTGGCAGGAGTCGGTCCAGCACGATCAGGAATGGGTATCGGTGCTGAAAACAACCCCTGAACTGGAGCAATCGCTTGAACAGGCGGTTGCGGCCATGCATCCCTATGATTTGCCCTGTATTCTGCGTTTTGAGGTGCGCGCAAATGTGGCTTATGAGCAATGGATTCGCGACAGTACAAAAAGGGTTCAGGCAGATTCCTGACGGGCGTATGGAATTGCATCCTGCCCACAAAACTGGCCTGCGAGGAATTTGTAATAGGCTGTGACGCCAATCATTCCGGCATTGTCGGTGCAAAATTCGAATCGCGGCACGTACGTCTTCCAACCTTCTTTTTGCCCCATTTCTTCCAGGGCGGTGCGCAAACCGGAATTGGCGCTGACTCCTCCGGCGATAGCGACGTTGCGGATGCCGTGCTGGCGGGCGGCTTTGCGCAATTTTTTGAGCAAAATGGTGATGATGGATTGTTGCACGGACGCGCAGATGTCGGCCAGATGGTCTGCAATAAAGGACGGGTTGGTGGCAACTTTTTCTTTCAAAAAATAAAGAATCGATGTTTTCAGGCCGCTGAAACTGAAATCCAGCCCGGAAATTGCGGGTTCCGGAAAAGGAAACACCGGCTGCCCTTCGCGGGCGAGTTTGTCGATGAGCGGGCCGGCCGGGTAGCCGAGCCCCAATAACTTGCCGGTTTTGTCAAAGGCTTCGCCGGCGGCATCATCGAGCGTTTTGCCGATCACTTCCATGTCGAGAAAATCGCGCACCAGCACGATCTGTGTGTGGCCGCCGCTGACGGTCAGGCACAAAAACGGGAAATCGGGCCGGGGGGCTTCCGCAAAATGCGCCAGTACGTGCGCTTGCATATGATTGACCTCGATCAGCGGCAACTGACGGCTCAGGGCAAACGCTTTGGCAAAAGAAGCGCCTACCAGCAGCGACCCCAGCAGACCCGGGCCGCGGGTGAATGCTACGGCCGTGATGTCGCCTGCCCCGACGCCGGCCTTTTTCAAGGCCAGGTCCACCACAGGAACGATATTGGATTGATGCGCCCGGGAGGCTACTTCGGGCACCACACCCCCGTAAAGCCGGTGCGCTTCCTGGCCGGCCACACAGTTGGACAACACCCGGCCATCGCGGATTACGGCAGCCGAAGTATCATCGCAAGAGGATTCAATCGCTAAAATTGTTACATTCATAATTAGTTGACCGGCAGATAAAAATGATGATTTTGCGCTGAAAGTCTGCTGCAAATTTACGAGCTTTGTCCGCCGTTTTTACCGGCCGGCGGTCAAAACGACCGGATTTGGCACGATTCTTTGTAAAGATAGCCTGCCGTTATGTCGGCATCTGAACCTTCATACTTTTAACCTCCTGACTTCCCATGTTTTCTAGCAGTACCAAAGACAAAAAACCGGCAAGCCCGGCGCTGGCCTCCGTCCCCGGAAATGATAAAGACGCAACGACCGTGATCGCGAAGGGAACTGTATTGGAAGGCAAATTTGCCTGTTCCGAGAATGTTCGCCTCGACGGCGCCATACACGGCGAAGTGAAAGTGGACAAGCGCCTGGTGATGGGTGATACGAGTTACATTCAGGGCAATATCGTTGCCCGCGACGCCGCCATCAAAGGCCGCATCAAAGGCGACCTTGTTGTCAATGGCGCGCTTCATCTGATGGAAACAGCGGTCATTGAAGGCAATATTTCGGCCCGCACGATGGTGGTGGACGAAGGCGCCCGCTACAACGGCACCTGCAAAATTGGAGAATCGGCCGCTGCCGCCAAAAACTAGGGCAATTTTGACGCGAAAACCCGTCGGGTAGCTTAGGTTTGCCGGCCCGGTTGACGCCATGGATAAACGCATATTTGATTTTTCGGATAGCCGTCTGCTTGCTGGAGCCGCAGCGTTGTACGAACTCAACGTCGTGGCAGGCACAGACGGCTTTTCGTTTCTGGCTGCCGACCCAACCGGCGCCATACTGACGCTTAAAGCCTGGCATTTCGACAACTATGACGGTGGTTTTGAACAGGCCGACACCGATTTGCGCGCCATCCTCGCCAGCGAATCTGTCTTGCAATCCGCATTCAGCCGCGTACGCTGTGCGGTGTTCAACCGGGAAGCCACCCTGGTGCCCAGGCGTTTGTTCAACCCCGACGCCCTGAATTCCTACTTTCAGCTGTTATTGCCTCCGGGCGACTACGAATATGGCTACGAAGCATTGCCCAATCTCGATTGCTACCTGGTGTATGCACTCGATAAAAGAGTAGGGGACCTGCTTCTGAAGTACCTGTCTGTGCAAAACATAACCCATCTGGCAAGCCCCCTATTGCAAAAGGCACTGGATGTGGTGAGCATCGATGCGACGGCCGTTGTAGTCAATTTGCGCAACGAAGTCGCTCAGGTGATGGCCTTCGAGCGAGGCAATCTGTTGTTTTACAACACTTTCAGCTTCGACAAGGCCGGCGACCTCTTGTACTATGTGCTACTCGCCTACGATCAATGCCGACTCAGTCCGGATCGTATTCCGGTTTGGCTGGCTGGCGAAGCATTGCCGGATGCTGAAATTTACAAGCAATTGTATCGCTACATCCGGCAAATCCGCTTTGTCGCTGCGCCAACCAATTATCATTGGCCGGCAGAGGCGCCGCCGGTACCCGAACATATGTTTTTCGACCTGTTTTGCCTGAAATCCTGAGACCAAGCCTTTTTGTCCCCATGCGAATTATTGGAGGTAAATTTAAAGGCCGGCGCTTCACACCGCCCGCCGACAAATGGCCTACCCGGCCGACGACTGATTTTGCCAAGGAGGCGTTGTTCAACATCCTGAACAACCTGCTTGATTTTGAATCGGTGCGTTTTCTCGACCTGTTCGGCGGTACAGGAAACCACAGCTACGAATTCATTTCGAGAGGCTGTACGGACGTGACTTATGTCGATAAATTCCCCGCTTGCGTTCAGTTTGTTCAAAAAACGGCTCGCCAACTGGGTATTCAGGACGAATTGCGCGTGCTGCAAATGGATGTTTTCCGGTTCATTGAAAATGCCAACAGTCAGTGGGACTACATTTTCGCAGGACCGCCGTATGCCCTGCCGACCATCGACATCATTCCCGACCTTATTTTTGAAAAAAAACTCCTCTCGCCCGACGGACTTTTCGTGCTGGAGCACAATCCGCACCATGATTTTATCAATCATCCGCACCTGAAAGACATCAGGAATTACGGCCAGACTTATTTCAGTTTTTTTACCTGGTAGGCCGCCTTATTGCTTGCAAATCAGGATAATAGGCGGAAGCGCCACCTCGTTGCTGAGGTGCCCGGCCCGGTCGCGGATGCGCACCCTGTACACCACCGTATCACGGAGAAAATTGGGCGCTACGGAAGGGTCGCAAGGAGGCAGCGGGATGCCGTTGAGCGGCGGCGGGATGCAACAGGTAGGCGGCAGAACAAAGGAGATTTCGCCTGAAATGCCGTTGCCGGCGCCTTGTTGTTCGATCAGCGGAAGGCTCAATGTATCGCCTGAATTGTCGCGGGAGTCGATCACACTGATATCGTTCGCTTTGGTAGCGGAGCCCAGGTCGCCATCGCCGTCGGTAAATTCCAGGGTGACGAGCAGGGTGTCGGTATCATCTATTGCGCTTTGCAGCTGGGTGTTTTTGGTCAGGCTTTTGAACTTGATCACCGGCTCGTCGGGGTAATCGGGCGGTTTTACACAAAACTGAAAAGCCGCCGCGACGGCGCATAACAGGGCGGAAAAGGCAAGGAAGTTTTTCATGGCGTGTTGCTTGGTAAGGGTTGTCGTAATTTGCGACCAAAATTGTGGAAATTTCGCGAAATGTCAACACCCGAACGCGCTGATTTGTTGCCCTTGCTGGCAAATTTGACTTCCGAACGGTTTGAAGCCGTGGCGCTCGAAGTGTTTCGTTATCAGGCAGCTAAAAACCGGTTGATGGCCGAATGGCTCCGTTTGCTTGGCCGGCGCCCCGACGCAATCGGGCACTACAGCGAAATCCCTTTCCTGCCCATCCAGTTTTTTAAAACTCGTACCATCAAAACGGGCGATTGGCCGGAGGAAACCGTGTTTACCAGCAGTTCGACAACGGGCCAGACGCCTTCCATGCACTTCGTACGCTGCCTGGACTACTATCTGGAAAACACCCGGCGGGGGTTTTCCGCGCAATACGGCCCGCCGGAAGACTGGTGCGTACTGGCTCTGCTGCCGGCCTACCTCGAACGCAGCGGTTCTTCGCTCGTGGTCATGGCCGACGACATGATCCGCCGTTCAAAACATCCTGAAAGTGGCTTTTTTTTGCATGATCTCGACCGGCTGGCATTGGTTCTGCAACAATGCCGCGCAAAAAAGACCCCGACGCTGCTGCTGGGGGTCAGTTTTGCCTTGCTCGACCTGGCAGAACGTTATCCGGCGGATTTGTCGGGTATAACCGTAATGGAAACCGGCGGAATGAAAGGCCGTCGAAAGGAACTGACCCGCCATGAACTGCACGAGACGCTTCGCAGGGCATTCCGGCTGGATACGATTCATTCGGAGTACGGCATGACTGAATTGTTTTCGCAGGCCTACAGTCGTGGCGGCCGGTTCAGGCCGGCCGGCACGATGCGCGTTGTGGCTACGGAGGCCAACGACCCCTTCGCTTTGGCGCCGGAAGGGCGCACAGGTGTGTTGAACATCGTCGATCTGGCCAACCTGGACACTTGCAGTTTTATCGCGACTGAAGACCTTGGAAAGGTTTATGCCGACGGCAGTTTCGAGGTGTTGGGGCGACTCGATGTCGCTGAAATAAGAGGTTGTAATTTAATGGTAGAATAAACAAGTGTTTGAATATCAATAATCTGGCAATGAAAATAGGGTTGCTTTCCGATACGCATTCGTTCCTCGACGAGCGAATTTTCCGGTATTTCGACGCCTGCGATGAACTGTGGCATGCCGGCGATTTCGGCAATATGGAAGTGATCGACCGCCTGAGGGCTTTCAAGCCTTTGCGGGGGGTGTACGGAAACATCGACGACCGGAAAATTCAGGCGGAAATGCCCCTCGACCTGCGGTTTGAATGTGAAGGCATGCCTGTATTTATGACGCATATCGGGGGCTATCCTGGGCGTTACAACCCTAGGGTACGGAAAATCCTGCTGGAAAATCCGCCGACCAACGGCCTTTTCATCAGCGGGCACTCGCACATCTTGAAGGTCATGCCCGACAAGGCGCTGCATTTTTTGCACATCAATCCGGGCGCCTGTGGCAACGAGGGGTGGCATCAGGTCAAAACCATTGTGCGGTTCAGGGTGGAGGACGGAAAAATTGATCAACTGGAAGTCATCGAGCTGGGGCGCCGGGGGCTGTGAAATTTAGGATTTTGAAGTGTGTGCCCGTCAATTTCCGACTATCTTTGCGCCCGTTTCAGACCCCATAGTTCAACGGATAGAATAGGAGTTTCCTAAACTCTCGATGTGGGTTCGATTCCCGCTGGGGTCACAATGAAAAAAGCAACTACCTGACAGTCAGATAGTTGCTTTTTATTTTGGACTTTATTTTGACCGGTTGTGCTGGGTATTAATGGCCTTGCGGCGTATTCACGCCTTTGCCGACGGGCATTTCCTTGCCGCGTACTTCACCGGCAATTTCGAGGAAAGTTTCGGTCGGTACCGTGTTGGCCGTCACGGTCACACGTTTGCTTTGGCGGCCCGGTTTGCCTTTGGTATTGAATTCGACCTTGATTTCGCCTGTAGCGCCCGGGGGGATGGGTTCTTTCGGCCAGGTCGGTACGGTGCAGCCGCAGGAGCCTTTGCAGTTGGTAATAAGCAGGGGCTCGGAGCCGACGTTTTTGAATTTGAACATGTGTTTGACCACTTCGCCCTCATCGGTTACGCCGAAGTCATATTTTTCCTGTTCGTACTGGATCGTAGTGGTCGGGCCGGTCGGTTGCGGGGTGGCATTCTGGTTCATGCCGGGGATGTTACCGCTGCCGTCGGGATTCTGGCTGGGGTCGACGCCGATTTTGTTCACAGTTTTGCCGTCAACCTGCATGGTGGATGCAGCCGAGCGAATTTGGTCGCCTTCGGAAGCAAACCAGTGTTTGAAGCCGCCGCCGAAAAGATTGGCAATCAGCAGCAGGGCAACGAGGGCCAGGAGGCCGATCTGGATTTTTTTCTTGTTATCCATGTTATTCAATACGAGGAATGGAGAGGTGAAGAATTTGGATGTTGACTTGACATTTGCCGGCCAAAATTACGCCATTCAGCAATCCGCGTCGGCTATCGCTTTTCAGTTTGCAAATGGTTAACGCTTGGCCCTCCCGTGTTTACTTCCCTAAATTTTGATTTCCCGCTGAAATACCTGCCCGCCGGATTGCAGGCGGTACTGATATACTCCTGGCGAAATGTACCAATCGGCCGGCTTGAATGCAAAAGTGTAGCTGCCGCGGTCCTTGTATTCGTTCACCAGTGTGCGCAGCACCTGGCCGCCGCGATCGAGGATTTGAAGGCGGATCGGGCCGTTTTGCATCATGGCGTATTTGATCTCGATGGTATCGGGCGAAGCGCCGGGGTTGTGCCCTTGTAAAATGCAGGCATTGTTGTCGCCGTTTACCTGGGGCACGGCCGGCACCAGACCCGGAATGACCGGAAGAGCCTGGCCTCCCATGACAAAATTGGTCAGCTCGCTGGAGTTGCCCAGCCAGTCTTGCAGCACGGTAGCGTACACCGAGCGAAAATCGACGCTGAACGGCGGGTCGCTGTACGGGTCGGGATTGCTCAGGTCCTGGTATTGACCAACCACTCCGTTGCCAATTTCGCCGCCGAACAACAACATGTGGGTGCCCCAGCCGTGGTCGGTGCCCAGTGAATCGTTTTCAAAAATTGTGCGGCCAAACTCGGAGAAAGTCATGCCCAGCACCTTTTTGGGCCATTCGGCATTGCCGCCGTAGCCCAGATCGTCGTAGAATGCCTTGACGGCAGTGGCCAGCCGTCCGAGCAGGAGCTGGTGATAGTCAAACTGCTCGGCGTGCGTATCGAAGCCGCCGATTTCGACCATAAATACTCGGGTGCCGAGGTTGCCCTTGATCAATCGCGCAACAATGGCCAATTGTTCGGCCAGGTAGTTGTCGGTGGGGTAATCAACCTGGTTTTTGCCTTTTGCGTAAGCCTCCTTGATGCTGCTGGCATAGCGAAAAGCGGCATTGGCGGTCTGGCGGACGTAGGCCAGTTCGAGCTCGCGCGGGGTATTGCCCAGCGTGGCGGTTTCGTACAGCTGACCGGATTGCGCGATCTGGTAAAATTCCTGCGGGCTGCTGACGGCCAGGGCCATGTTGGCCTCGTCGGAACGGAAGATCAGGTTGGATTCCACGCCGATCTGCAGGGCCGGCGGCACGGTCGGGGGTGTTTCCAGAAACACCGGGTACTCGTTGTCCAGAAAACGGCCGATCCAGCCCGTGTTCCAGTACTGGTCGGAGCTGCTGCCCGAAGCCAGGATATCATAGGAGCGGAAATGGCTGTAATTCGGCTCCGGATAACCCACATTCAGGATGGTTTTCATCATGCCATTGTCCCATAGCGGTTGCAGGGCGCCAGTGGAAAGCGGCATACCGTACTGGGCGTTGAGGGCCCACATATTGCTTTCCTGTATGGCGATGGTCGGTCTGATGTTGTAATAGAAGGAGTTACCCCGTTCGATGACCGTGTTCAGGCCGTCGTTGCCGCCGTCGAGGCGGATCAATACCAGAATCCGGTCGCTGTTGCCATTGGCCAGGGCGGCCATCAGGGGAGAGGGCTGGAAGGCCCTGATCGGCATATTGCCCAGGAGCAGGCTGCCTGCGCCCAACAGGCCGGTAGCGGTGAGGAAATCGCGGCGCGACCACATCTGGTGTTCAAGGGCGTGGGCTTCTCCGTGTTCCAGCGCGCTGCCGAGGCGTTTTTTATGTTGTTCACACATGACCTGTGTTCTTTTTCTTGGAAGATTGTTGTGAAAATGTCGGGG
>JAXLUR010000013.1:0-117353 GCA_046329435.1 Saprospiraceae bacterium | reverse complement strand
GTTTTACGACGACGACGACCCCAATATGCCCGGCCTGCAACTCAACCCATTCAATGCCCTCTGGACGAACCCTGACGAACCCAACGGACAGACCAGGACCTACGGCGCAGGCCCTTTGCCTGCACTGCCCAACTCGAATTCCTGGATGGATCACATCTCCATCAACCCTAACGGCCTGGCCGCGCAGGAGGAACGCCCCTGGTCGTTCTGGATTATTAAAACGGGTGATGTCAATTGTAATGCCGAATTAAATGAGGAAAACAATGACTTGTCACCTGATGAAACCTTTTCTGCCCTCGCACATGCCCCGATTGCCACGAATCAGGTGTTTGTACTGAATATCCGGGCATTGGGAAATACGCCGGTTACAGCCTGGCAGATGGGCGTTGATTTTGCCGAGGACTCCCTGCAAATTCTGGAAGTACTGCCCGGCAACTCGGGAGAAGGTTTTTCGATAGACAACTTCGGTATGACTCACTTGCCGGCCGGCGAGTTTCGGGCGCTTAACTATAATACAAGTGGCGGAACGACGAATCTGGATAATAAAATCCTGTTTAAACTGCGGGTAAAGGCCTTAAAACCCGTCACAAATGTCGGGCAACGTTTCCGGTTGAAAAACTCGGTTCTTACGGAACATTTTTACGCTCCCGACGGCGAAGAAATAGACAACATTTCGCTGCAATTGGAAGTACAAACCGGGCTGAGCACTCCGCCGATTGCGGGTGGCAACCATACGACTATTTCAGAAAGCGGTTTTTCCTTGCTATCCTGCCGCCCCTCGCCGTTTACCTCGTCGCTCAATGTTGATTTTTTCCTTTCGGAAGATGCGAAAATTACCATATCGCTATACGATAGCCAGGGAAAATTAGTGGCAGACAAAAGCGCCGATTTCCTCCAGGGCGAAAACACGCTTGGGCTGGATAATCTGGGCGAACTGCCGGCTGGCCTTTACTGGTATCGATTGGATGCCGAAGGCCAGATTTTGTCGGGCAAAACCATAAAATACTGATTTCTCCGATTGTTTAGGGCTGTAAGGCACCCCGCCTTGCAGCCTTTTTTCTGATATAAATAATACCGCATCCCATGAAAAATAACATATTGACGCTGTTATACCTCTTCCCCTTATGGCTATCCGCTCAAAACATCCTCTACGTCAATGCCAACGTGCAGGGCGGGCAGCAGGACGGCTCCAGTTGGGCCAACGCTACGCCCGATCTGCAACTCGGCCTGGAATTAGCCGTCTCTGGCGACCAAATCTGGGTAGCGCAGGGCGTGTATTACCCCGCGGCCGGAACGGACAGAACCGCTTCTTTTTACCTGAAACAAGGCGTGAAACTGTACGGCGGCTTCGCCGGCGGCGAACAAAACCTGGCCGAACGAAACTACACCGCCAACGAAACGATCTTGTCGGGCAATATCGGCAACCCGGCACTGGCCAACGACAACAGCCTGCACGTGGTCAGGGGGGCAGGACTCGACAGTACGACGGCGCTCGACGGCTTTACCATCGCCGACGGATATGCCTACAACAGCCTGGTGACGGAGTGGGACGTGACGGGCGGCGGGCTGCTGTTGCAGGCCTCCCCCTTGGTTGAAAATACCTGCCCGATTATTCAAAACTGCCGGTTCGTGCATAATTCAGCGGGTTCGGGCGGGGCCATTTCGGCCAAGTGGAGTTTTGACAATTTAGTCAATCCGATCCTTCGCAACTGCGAATTTATCGAAAACCGGGCCTTTGTGTTCGCGGGCGCCCTGTATAAAGGCAGCCCGACTCCCGACAACCAGCCATTTACGCTGAGCGATTGCGCGTTTAAAAAAAACTATGCTTACGGCGGCGACGGCGGGGCTGTTTTCCTGACCCAACTGAACGACGAGGCGCATTTTGTTCGCTGTGTGTTTGAACGAGACTCCACGCCGCTCAACGGCGGGGCCATTTGTTGCCTGGGTTTTTCGCAGCCCGGCGGTTCGTTTGCCCTCCGGGTCGATTCCTGCAGCTTCACGGAGAACTTTGCGGGAGAAGGGGCGGGGATTCATTTTTCAGAGTATAGCTTGGCGGGCGTACAATTAGATTGCAGCGTAACAAATTCTGTTTTTACGAAAAACTGGGCAAAGGGAGGATCGGGAGGAGCGTGTTTTATAGTAGGGTTAGACGAGGATCAAATAAACCTTAAGATGCAAAATGTTCAAGTGTTGGGTACATTCCAGTCGGCTAGTGGCGTTATTGTACTCGAGTCTGATAATCTTAATATTGAATTTGATAAAATGATAGCCATAGAAACCTTTGATAATTCGCCGCCTTGGACGATTCCCGATTTCTTGCGAGTATATACCAAAGTCGCAAAAATAAATATCGTCAATTCACTGTTTGCGCGGAACAGTCATGTGATCAATATTACCTCTCCCGTACAGTCCAGAATTAGCACCAACATTGCCAATTCTACTTTTTTTGACAACGGAGAATTTCTGGTTAAAAAGAATTGGTACCCCGAATACAACTGGACGGATACAATCTACAACGATTGCTATATCAACAACTGTATTTTTTGGAACCCGGAGCCGGCAAGTGTGATGTTTTATAATGCAGACCTGCTTTCTCCCAATGCCGCCTCCTACTACGATTATCACATCGATCACTCTGCACTGGGGATAATTTCAGAGAATGTTTACGGGCCAGGCGGCATGGAAGCTTTTGGCGACCACAACCTGTTTCGGTACGATTTAGACACGATTGCCTTGTTTGTGGATACGCTCAACAACGATTTTCGCCTGCTGCCCTGCACCCCCTTGGTCAACGCGGGCAACAACACGGTGGCCGACACGTTTGTCATCGTCACCGATCTGGACGGGCTGCCGAGGATTTTCGGCGGCGTGGTGGATATAGGGGCTTTCGAATCGCAGGATTCCTGCGCGACGAGCACTGTGTCGTTTGTGCATCCATCCAAACAAGCCCTGTCGATTTATCCCAATCCGGTCGGGGCCGGCGCGACGGTACGAATAAGCCTGCCGGGAGGTACCCGGTCGGGTACAGGCTGGCGACTTCTGGACGTACAGGGACATGTGTTGCAATCGGGGGCGATAGCCGGGACAGGAAAGGAAACGGAAATTACGTTCAGCGCGCCGTTGCTGCCGGGTGTTTATATTTTCCAGGCCGGCGGTGACCTGGCGGGCAAGGTGGTGGTGGGGCGGTAGGTAAAAAACGCCAGCCTTTAAAATACAAGAGGCCGCGCGGAGAACCTGGATGCTCCGCGCGGCCCCTTGTGTTTCAAGCCATGAATCGGCGCCTCAGTTGGCGTAATCGCTCAAAAATTTCAACCGCATCAGCTGGATTTCCTCCCAGGTGATTTCTTCATCTTTCAGTTCCTGATAGGCCACGTCCACGTCGGGCGTTTCGGCCTCCTTGAAGTAGTCGATGATGGTTTCGCGCACGTACTCGTCGGGTACCACCTTGTGGAGGTAGTAGTCGAGGCGGAGTTTGGTGCCCGAGTTGACGATGCCGTCGAGTTCTTCCATCAGTTCCTGGAAGCTCAGGTCGTTGGATTTGGCAATGTCTTCGAGCGGGATTTTGCGATCGATGGCGGTGATGATGTTGATTTTGGTTTTCGACTTGTTGGCCACCGTTTTGATGGTGATGTCCATCGGTCGCTCGATGTCGTTCTCCTCGCAGTATTTCTGGATGGCGTCGATGAAAGGTTGGGCATATTTCAGTGCCTTGCCCTGCGATACGCCGGTGATCTTGCCCATGTCTTCCATTGAAATGGGGTACTGGGTAGCCATTTCCTCGAGCGAGGGGTCCTGGAAGATGACGTAGGGTGGCAGGTTGTGTTTTTTGGCCACCTGTCGCCGCAGGTCTTTCAGGATGTTCATCAGGGTTTCGTCGAGCACGGCGGTACCGCCTTTTTCGTCGTCGAAATCGTATTCGCCGTCTTCAAAGTTGTGGTTGACGGTGATCTGGACCGGGAAGGGGTTTTGCAGGTATTTGCGGCCTTCTTCGGACACTTTCAGGAGGCCGAACTGTTCGATTTCCTTGTACACCAGGTTGTGAATCATGGCGTGGCGGATCACCGAGTTCCAGAAGTTTTCGTCGTTGTGGTCTTCGCCCACGCCGAAGTTCTCCAGTTCGGTGAAGCGGAAGTCTTTCATTTCCTTGGTTTCGCGACCGAGGATAAAATCGACCACCGTTTTCATCAGGTAGTTTTCGTTGAGTTCGAGGACGGAGGCGATGACGGCTTTCATTTCCTCCTGTACTTCCACTCTTTCCTTGGGGGTGCGGCAGTTGTCGCACATTTTGTGGCAGTTGTGGTCGTCAAACTCTTCGCCGAAGTAGTGCAGCAGGAAGCGGCGGCGGCAGGAGGCGGTTTCGGCGTAGGCGACGACTTCCTGCATGAGTTGCACGCCCATTTCGCGTTCGGCAACGGGTTTGTCGCGCAGGAATTTTTCGAGCCTGACGATGTCCTGGTAGTTGTAAAAGGCGATGCACTTGCCGGTCAGACCGTCGCGGCCGGCGCGGCCGGTTTCCTGGTAGTAGTTTTCGATGGATTTGGGAATGTCGTAGTGGATCACGAAGCGCACGTCGGGCTTGTCGATGCCCATGCCGAAGGCGATGGTGGCGCAGATGACGTCGATTTCCTCCATCAGGAAGTCGTCCTGGGTTTTGGAGCGGGTTTTGGGGTCGAGGCCGGCGTGGTAAGGCGCCGCTTTGATATCATTGACTGAAAGGACCTGGGCGAGGTCTTCGGCGGTTTTGCGGTTCTGGACGTAGATGATGCCCGATTCGTTGCGGAATTCTTCCTTGATCGTCTGGATGATCTGGCGGATCGTCTGGTCTTTTTTGATCTTCGGGCGGATCTCGTAGAAAAGATTGTCGCGGTTAAAAGAAGAGACGTAGGTGTGTTCGCCTTCCATGCCCAGGTTTTTCAGGATGTCCTGCTGTACTTTGGGCGTGGCGGTGGCGGTGAGCGCGATAATGGGCACGTCGCGGGCGATGGCGTCGAGCATGGCGCGGATGCGGCGGTATTCCGGGCGGAAATCGTGCCCCCATTCGGAGATACAGTGTGCCTCATCGACGGCGACGAAGGAGATTTCCGAGCTGCGGAAAAACTCGATATTTTCCTCTTTGGTCAGGGTTTCGGGGGCGACGTAGAGCATTTTGGTCTTGCCGTCGCTGATGTCCTGCTTCACTTTTTTCATCTGCGCCTTGGTCAGCGAAGAGTTGAGGAAGTGCGCTACTTCGTCTTCATCGGAATAGCCGCGGATGGCGTCAACCTGGTTTTTCATCAGTGCAATCAGCGGGCTGATGATGATGGCCGTGCCGGGCAGCATAAGGGCGGGGAGTTGGTAGCAGAGGCTTTTGCCGCCGCCGGTGGGCATGATTACAAAGGTGTCTTGGCCGTTGAGCAGGCTTTGTATGATAGCACGTTGTTCGCCTTTGAAGGCATCAAATCCGAAGTATCGGTGCAGGTTTTCATGGAGCGTGTCTCGTTCAGTGGTAATCGCAGTCATCTTCTGATCTGTCATGTTTGCGGGTCCTGTCGCTTGTCGCTTGCCGTATAAAGCGCGGGATACGAATTGAAAAAAAAGATTCAAAAAGCCGGTGTCAGGGAGAAACCACGTTTGCCCGATGAAGTTAGGAAAAATGCATATTCGATCATGATGCATTTGTATTTTTTTGGACAAACGAGCGGAGAAACACCGTCAGGTCGCTTTCGAAGCGCGGTAATTTCCGCGGCCGGGAAAGCCGCTTTTATACAAAAAGCCCCGACTTTTGCGGGGCCCTTTTTAAAAAAGCCGCCAAAGATAGTAAAAATGTCTCTGAAATACAGGTGAATTTTTTACGCATTTTTTGTCAAAACTGTATGACGATCGGGCGAATGTTTGGGCAGGCGTCTTGATCTTTTTTAATTTCAGAATTAAATTTGGCCATTCTTGTTACATAAGAAAAGTTCCCCGATCCTCGACACGGCTTGCCAAACCATTCGTATTGAAGCCGAAACGCTGCTGGCGCTTGCCGACAGCCTCGACCAGACGCCTGATTTCGAAACCTGCGTGGAAGCCTTGGTACGTTCAAAAGGAAGACTGGTAATCACGGGCATTGGCAAGAGCGCCGTAGTGGCGCAAAAAATCGCTGCAACGCTCAATTCCACTGGCCAGCCCGCGCTTTTTTTGCATGCTGCCGATGCGATCCACGGCGATCTGGGCATGATCCAGCCGGCCGATTTTGTGCTGTGTATTTCAAAAAGCGGCGAAACGCCCGAGATCAGGGTGCTCGTGCCCCTGCTCAAAAACTTCGGCAATCCGCTGATCGCCATGACGGCCAACCGCCAGTCCACACTGGCTACACAGGCCGACTTCGTCCTCATCACGCCTGTGGCGCAGGAAGCCGACCCCAACAACCTGGCGCCCACCGCCAGCACGACCGCCCAAATGGCCCTTGGCGATGCCCTGGCCACCGCGCTGATTGCCGTCAGGGGCTTTACCGCTCAGGATTTTGCCAAATTTCACCCCGGAGGGGCGCTCGGAAAACAACTTTATCTGAGGGTCCGCGACCTCTACCCGCTGCACGAAAGGCCGGCGGTAGGGCCCGATGCCGGCTTGTCCGAAATCCTGCACGAAATATCTTCCCGCCGCCTTGGCGCTACTGCCGTGCTGGATGCGCAGCAAAATCTGCTCGGGATCATTACCGACGGCGACCTGCGCCGAATGCTGGCGCGGCCCGCCCTCAACCTGGCGACACTCCGCGCGACAGACGTACTGTCGGCGCACCCGAAAACGATAGACCCTGATGCGCTCGCGGTGGATGCGCTGACCGTGCTCCGCCAGCATTCGATCACCCAACTGGTGGTCATGGACGGCGACCGCTACCTGGGCATGGTGCACCTGCACGATCTGGTCAGGGAGGGCCTCCTGTAACGCCGGCCCTAAAAATACGTTTTCAGGTTTTCGTAAAAGGCTTCGAAGGCCGCAACTCCGGCCGGTGTCAGTTTGCAGACGGTAAGCGGGTAATTCCCCTTGTAGGTTTTTACAACATCGATGTATCCAGCTTCCTGCAATTTGGCAATCTGGGCGCTCAAATTGCCTGCAGTGGCGCCAGTGTGTGTTTTTATCGCATTGAACTCGGCCTCCCGCATGACCATCAGGTGCGACATGATGGCCAGCCGCAATTGTGATAGAAAGAGTGGATCCAGATCTTTAGGCATGCTTTGTCCGCGTTTTTTGGTTGAGCATATAGCCAGGCACCAGATAGCCCAGGGCTGTAGCGGCAGCCTGCGCCAACAACTGTTGCTCGGGGCTGAGCTGCCGGCAGACAACAGCGGCAACCCACATAGCGATTGCGCCGAAGTACAAGGGGCGAAAACGCAGGATAGCGCCGGAAACGAACAAGGCAAAGCCCACCAGCACAAGGATGTTCGGTATGGGGGAAGCATTGTTGTATGCCGCCAGAAAGATGATCAGAATAAGCGAAATTCCGAATGCCTGCCAGACTTTACCGTACCAGTCTCTCACCACGTTTTCTGTTTTCTCCTGGCGCTCCCGCCGCCATTCGTAAATAAATGCAGCAGGAACGCCCACGACCACCATGCACAACCAGATCAGGGCCGCTTTTTCCGGCGGCCAGCCTGCTATGACCGAGAAATAGTAATTGGCACTGCTGGCTCCTACGACCAGCCAGCCCCAAAGCAAAAAGTGGAAGCCGTCTTCCCGGATGCTGTTTTTGGCCAGATCGATCGTTTCGCGGATGATGCGCAGGCTTTCTTGCGGGTTGAGCACTTTTTCTTCGTTTTCCATGTCAATAAAAGGGAGTTTGTTTTTGTAACTCGTCACAAAAATAGACTGGTTTATTTTATAAACCAAATATTGAACGGAAAATTTTGACCTGCCATGTCGAGGTTGGCTCATTCGCCGCTTTTGCTTGTGGCCAGCCAATGAATGTTTGGTTGTTGCCAAAAACGGGGTGAAGCCGGTAGGGATTCCAAAAACCTGCGTCATATCCGGCGACGATCAGCCCTATCTGCGGGAAAACAATCAGGGAGGCAGCCGCTACTGCCGGCGGCGGGTGTCGATGATGTACTGGATTTTCCAGCCATCGGCGGTTTTGATCAGCTGGAAAGAATTGGTGCCGGTGTGCGACACCTTGCCGTTGAGGTAGAACTTGTAGGGCGTCCAGACGCTGGCCAGCGATTTTTCAATGTGAATTGCTTCAAACTCAATCACTTCGCGGTACTTGTCTTTTGTCGGCGCGCCCACCACGCTCAGGAACTCGCCGAAGTCTTCGGTAAAGACCATCAGTTCGCCGTTGCGGTCGGCCATATAGCTTTGCAGAACGGGAGCGGCCGTGCAGGTACGGCGGATCAGTGCAGTATCGCCCCGTTCCATGCCTTCAAAAAACTGGTTGATCACGTTTTTGATGGCTTTTTCATCATTTTGATTTTGGGAAAAAGCAGGCTGAAAGCAGAAAACAGACAGGAAAAACAGGGCAAAGCGGACGATTTTCATAGCGGTAATTTTTGTTTTGGTCAAAAATCACCCCTTGGGCGCTTGCCCGTCCGCTTTTTCGATCAAATGCCGGTCCGGCCAACTCAAAACCGCTATTGCCTCAAAACCAGGCTTTCACCAGCGGAATTTCCCGCCGGTGCAACCAGGCAATTGCCAGGCTTCCGACAAATACCGCCACTGCCAGGTAAAACAGCAGCCCGCCATCGCCCTCGACCTCGATGCCCAGTCGGGTCAGGTGCGCCCCGATGGCCCCGCTGATGATACCGAGCGATAATACCGCGCCGATACCCGCGGTAGCCGGTATCAGGAGCAACACTGCCGCTACGAGTTCTGCCACCCCCGACGCAATGCGGCCCCAGGGCTCGGCGCCGAGCGCGCTGAAAATGTACCGGCTTTCGGGCGCGCCGGAAAACTTGAAATAGAGGGTTTGCAGAAGAATGCCCGCCACGAGCAGGCGCAGAATCCACGACAGTGATTTCATATTGGCAGATTTTGAAGAATGAAAAATGCCTCCAAAACTACGCAGTGTTCAATATTGTTTTGTCACCCTGCCGCTGATTTTGCCGGTATTGCGGGCATTCAGCCTATCTTTGTCCGACGAATATTGAACATGAAATCTTCTTTTTCCCAACTGATCGACTCCGACACCCCTGTTTTGATCGACTTTTTCGCCACCTGGTGCGGCCCCTGTATGGCAATGGCTCCTGTGCTCGACGATTTGAAGGCCGAATTAGGCGACGATATCCGGATCATCAAGATCGATGTGGACAAAAACATCGATCTGGCAGCGGGCATGAAAGTGATGGGCGTGCCCACCTTCATGCTTTTCCGCAACGGGCAGGAACTCTGGCGCCAGCCGGGCGTCCTGACCAAAGAGGCTTTGAAAAAAGTGATTGAAACCGCCCGATGAAACACCTTTTTTTCTTCCTGTTTCTGGCCACCCTGGCTGTGCTGGCCTGCCAGAATGCGCCGGGCCCCGCTGCTGCGCAGGCGCCGATTGTGCCCGCGGCCGGTCGCGACACCGTTCCGCCCGTCGACCTCGATTACCTGACGGGAAAATTCGACCCTGCCGCACGCCCCGATTTCGTCAGGGTCGGGCGGCCGTACACCGACAAGGCGGGAATGATGCTTCGGGAGGAGGCTTTTGCGGCCTTCGAACGCATGTGGAAAGCTGCCCAAAAAGAGGGCATCACCCTGAAAATCATTTCCTCCACTCGTACTTTCGAACAACAAAAAGGCATTTGGGAAGGCAAGTGGACGCGTTTTGCCGCCGAAACACCCGACCCGGAAAAACGCGCGCTTCGCATTCTGGAATACTCTGCCATGCCGGGCGTGTCGAGGCATCACTGGGGCACCGACATCGACCTCAACGACCTGAACAACCCGTCTTTCGAAGGCAAGGGCGCTCATAAAAAAGTGTACGACTGGCTGGCCGAACACGCGCATGAATACGGCTTTTGCCAGCCTTACACGCCCCTTACCGACCCCCACCGCGCCGGCTACCATGAAGAGAAATGGCATTGGTCCTATATGCGGCTTTCACAGCCTTTTTTGCAACAATACCTGAACCTCGTCAACGATACAATGATCTCCGGTTTTTCCGGCGCCGAACTGGCGCCCGGCCTTCACATCGTGGAAACCTATGCTGCCGGTATCAATACCGCATGCAGGTAACCAAATTCCCTTACGCCAAACCGGCAACCTGATATGGCATACACCGAATCAAACATGCTTCCGCTGGGCACCAGGGCCCCGGATTTTACGCTTCCCGACACCGTCAGCGGAAAACCGCTCTCGTTGAGCCAGCTGGCTTCCGAAAAAGCTACGGTCGTGATGTTTTTGTGCAATCATTGCCCCTATGTGGTACATGTCAATCCCGAAATCGTGCGCATTGTGGCCGAATATGGCGCCCTGGGCGTTTCGTTTGTCGGCATCAGCAGCAACGACGCGGAGGCGTATCCCGATGATGCGCCGGATAAAATGGCCGTCCATGCGCGTGAAGCAGGGTACAGCTTTCCCTACCTTTACGACGAATCGCAGGAAGTGGCCCGCGCTTACGATGCTGCCTGTACGCCCGATTTTTATGTGTTCGACGGCAATCTGCGCCTGTTTTACCGCGGCCAGATGGACGCCAGCCGCCCTAAACGCAACCCGGTGCCGCCTACCGGCGAAGACCTCCGCGCCGCGCTCGATGCCGTACTGGCCGGCCGGCCCGCGCCCGACCCGCAGCGCCCTTCCGGCGGCTGCAACATTAAATGGAAAAACAGCTGAACGCTTTGCCGAACCGGCTGCAAATCAACTATAAGAACAAGATCATGATACCAGCACCCATTACCAGCGCCCAGATCGACGAGTTTATCGCGGCTGCCATCCATGAAGATGTGCATGAAGGCGATCACACTTCGCAGGCCTGTATCCCGCCCGACAGCCGCAGTCGCGCGGTGTTGAAAATCAAGGACTACGGCGTCATCGCCGGCATAGAATTGGCCCAGCGTATTTTCAAACACGTGGACCCGGGCAGCACAGTGACGGTGCATAAAACCGACGGCACCGACGTGCTTTACGGCGAAATTGCTTTCGAAGTGGAAGCCAATACCCGCGCCTTGCTGCTGGCCGAACGCACCGTGCTCAATACCATGCAGCGCATGAGCGGCATCGCCACGCTGGCCAGCCGCTTTGCTTTCGAAGTGGGCGATCTGCCGGTCAAAGTGCTCGATACCCGCAAAACCACCCCCCTGATCCGCTTTTTGGAAAAATGGGCCGTCCGTATCGGCGGATGCGAAAATTACCGTTGGGGGCTCTACGACTGGATCATGGTCAAAGACAACCACGTGGACGCTGCCGGCGGCATCAGGCCCGCCCTTGAAAGGGTGAAGGAGTATCAGGCGTCGAAAGGGCTCAACCTGGGCGTTACGCTTGAAGTACGCAACCTTGTCGAGGTACATGAAGCGCTGAAAACCGGCGGATTTAACCGGCTGATGTTCGACAACTTCGAAATCCCTATTCTGCACGAAGCAGTGGCGACCGTGGGGGGGCAATACGAAACGGAAGCCTCCGGCGGTATCACCTTGTTCAACGTGCGGAAATATGCGCTTACCGGCGTTAACTATGTGTCGGCCGGCGCACTGACCCATTCTGCTCAACCGCTCGACCTGAGTTTGAAAATCTCCAAATAGCTGGCGCCTCGTTCTTGGAGCGGTACTGAATTTTAAACACGCTCCCGGTCCGACCGCCATGCCCAATCGTCTGCAAGTATGTCTGCCGATAACTTTTACTGGTATTCTACCGTTCTGATCTTTATTCCCTGGGTGTTGCTGATGTTCATGCCCAGCTGGCGCTACACGGAACGGATCGCCTTCGGCGCAGGTTTTATTTTGTTGCTGGCAGCCGCCTATTTTACCATCAGCTACCTTCTCGGCGGGCCTGACGAGGGTAGTTTTTTGTCGCTCGACGGGCTGACCCACCTGTTCCGCAGCAAGGAAATGCTGCTGACCGGCTGGCTCAACTACCTGTCTTTCAGTTTGTTTGCCGGTGCTTTTCAGGTGCACGACGGGCGCGACAACGAGATTCCGCATTTGTGGATCGTTCCGTGTCTCATCCTCACTTTTGTGGCCGGCCCCAGCGGATTGCTCCTTTACCTGGGCTTGCGCTGGCTGAAAACCCGCAAATGGGAAGGGCGTTGATTTTTTAATGGGAAAAAAACCAGGCAACGCCGTTTGGCGCTTGCCTATCTTTCCCTCAGGCCCCTTATAACAACACACTATGGAATTTTCCGAATTTGGACTGCACCCCGATCTGCTTGACGGCATCGAAGCATTGAATTTTAAAACCGCCACACCCATACAGGAGAAAGCCATTCCGGTCATTCTGGAAGGCAAAGACCTGATTGGCGTAGCCCAAACGGGCACGGGTAAAACGGCAGCTTTTGTACTGCCTATTCTCAATGAAATCCTTTACGGCCCTGCCGGGCACTTTACCCATGCGCTCGTCGTCGTACCGACCCGCGAACTGGCAGCTCAGATCGACCAGATGATCGGCGCATACTCGTACTTCACCGGTATTTCCTCCATCGCGATTTACGGCGGCGGCGACGGGAAGGAATTCGCCCAGGAAAAAAGCGCACTGGTGCAGGGCGCCGATGTGATCGTGGCGACCCCCGGCCGACTGATCGCACACATGAACCTGGGTTATGTCAATTTTTCGCGCCTGCGTTTTCTGGTGCTCGACGAGGCGGACCGCATGCTCGACATGGGTTTTCAGCCCGATTTGATGGCGATCATCAAAAAAATCAATCCGCAACGGCAAAGCCTGCTGTTTTCGGCCACCATGCCGCCCCAGGTACTCAAACTGGCCCGTACGCTGCTGCGCGACCCGGTGACGGTGAGCATTGCCCTGTCCAAGCCCGCCGAAGGCGTGACGCAGTCGGTGTGCTTTGTCGACGACAAACACAAACTGGCGCTGGTGACCGAATTGCTGAAAGACCGCGCCGGTCAGCGCATCCTGATATTCAGCTCTACCAAAGCGGTCGTCGGGCAGCTGTACCGCCAGCTGGCCAAACGCAACCTGCCGGTAGCACCCATCAGCAGCGACCTCGAACAGGCGGAGCGCGAGCAAACCATGCTCGATTTTCGCAACCGTAAAACCGATATTCTGGTCGCCACCGACGTGCTCAGCCGGGGTATCGACGTGGAGGGCATCGATCTGGTGATCAACTACGACATTCCGCGCGACGCCGAAGACTACGTGCACCGTATCGGCCGCACCGCCCGCGCCGAACGCAAAGGCGAGGCCATTACGCTTGTAGCGCCGGCCGACCAGGGCCGTTTTCGCCGTATCGAAAAACTGATCGGTAAAACCATCGACAGGCTGCCCCTGCCGCCGCATATGAGTGCCGGCGAGGAAAAACCGCAACAACGCCCCCGTCACGAAAGCCGTCATCACAAAAAAGACGGTACCACAGTGCTGCACCCCGGCGAAAAACCAAGACAGGGCGCGGAGCAAAAAGAAGAGGGGAAAAAACAACGCCGGCGACGCGGCGGTCGCAACCGGGGCAAAAACCGGGGCGAAAAACCCCAGGCTCCGCCGCCGGCATCATAGGCCGTCGAGAATACGGCTCACCAGCCCCGGACCTTCATACACCAGTCCGCTGTACACCTGCACCAGATCGGCCCCGGCTTCCAGTTTTTCCCTGGCTGCCGCTGCCGAATCGATGCCGCCCACTCCGATAATCGCTGGGCCGGCGCCCAGCCGTTCGCGCAGGCGGCGGATCACCACCGTGGAGCGCTCGCGCAAGGGCGCACCGCTGAGGCCGCCAGCACCTATCTGCTCCACCGCGACCGGCGGGGTTTGCAAGGGCTCCCGCGCAATCGTTGTATTTGTCGCGATCACGCCTGCCAATCCGGTATCCTGCACGATGGCGGCAATGTCGTCGAGTTGCTCGTCGGTCAGGTCGGGAGCGATTTTGAGCAGAATGGGTTTTTGGGCGGGCTTTGCCCTGTTTTTTTCCTGTAAAAGGTTCAGCAAGCGGGTCAGCGGCTCTTTTTCCTGCAAAGCCCGCAGGCCGGGAGTGTTGGGCGAGCTGACATTGACCACGAAGTAATCGACCCAGGGGAAAAGGGCTTCGAAGCAGGTCAAATAGTCGTTTTCGGCTTCCTCATTGGGGGTCACCTTGTTTTTGCCGATGTTGCCGCCGATCACCGGGCCGACGCCGGCCGGTGTTTTGTCACGGTATTTTTTCAGGCGGCCGACCAGAGCGTTCAGCCCTTTGTTGTTGAAGCCCATCCTGTTGATGAGCGCGCGGTCTTTGGGCAAGCGGAACAGACGGGGGCGCGGGTTCCCGTCCTGAGGTTTGGGCGTCACGGTACCGACTTCGATGAATCCGAAGCCCAGGCAGGACAGGCCGTCGATGTGTTTTCCGTCCTTGTCAAAACCTGCCGCCAGCCCTACGGGATTGGGAAAACGAAGGCCCAGGACCCGGCGTTCCAGCGTTTTATTTTCCAGGCAATACCAACGTTTCAGCAGCCATCGAAAAGGTGGGAAGGCAGTTGCCAGGTCAAGAAAAAAAACGGTAATACGGTGTGCTGTTTCGGGAGAAAGAAGGAAAAGGATGGGCTTAAAGATCGCGTACATATACACTAGGCTAAGCGACTCATGCGGCCGGCATTACTCGTCGAGTTTGAGGTCGAAACGCTGAATCAGATCATTGACCAAGGGGTTGAGTTCCCGCATTTTATCAAATTTTTCCTTGACGGTAAGCGGTTTGCTGGCTGCACTGGCCGCCTGAATTTCGGCCTGCCGGGCTTCGTCGAGTTCCAGTCTGATCTTGACCTGAACATCGTGCAATTGTTGCCGCAAATAATCAAGCAGGCGCATGCCTTCCTCGCGGATGTAGCCCTGGAAAACAGTCGAACCCAGCCGGGCGACGAGGGTTTTTTCCTCCAGGCGCAGTTCGGCGCTTTGCATGGCCTGCCGAAGGGTAGGGGTACGGGCCGCTTCGGCGTAGCGCAGCCATTCTTCGCGGGCATTTTCGAGCGAAACGCGGCTGGTGCGCGCGGCGCGTTCGGCTTCTTCCACCTGAACGGCCTGTTCGAATGCTTCGAGTTTGAGGGCCACCTTGTCGGCTTTGCGCAGCCCCAGCCGCAGGTCGACGGACAGCGACGACATCTGCTGGGGGCTGAGCGCCTGGGCATTGCCGTTTTCGGCAGGCGGCGCTGGCGGAGCGGGCTTGGGCGCTTGATTCAGTGGCCGGGCGTCGTCGTCAGTCGTTTTTTTTTCCTGCAGAATTCCCGCAGCCTTCACCGCCCGGCCGATGTGGCACATCTTGATCAGGGCCATTTCGACATGCAGGCGTTTGTGGCGGGCCATGCGGAAGTTGACGTCGCACTCATTGGTCAGGTTGAGGCCGGTAAGCAGAAAAGAGGCGGGTGCGAGCCCGGCCTGACGGCGGTATCGTTCGCGCAGTCCTTCGCCCACTTCGAGCAGCGCCAGCGTGGCTTCGTCCTTGCATACGAGCAGGTTGCGCAGGTGTTCGGCCAGGCCGTTGACAAATACGTCGGGTTCGAAGCCTTTGCGCAGGATCTGGTCGAACAAATTGAGCAGGGCGGGCAGGTCTTCGGCCAGCAGGGCGTCGGTAATCTGGAAATAGTAGTCGTAGTCGAGAACGTTGAGGTTCTCGATCACATCTTCGTAGCGAATGTTTTCGCGCGAGGAGCTCGTGATCCGGTCGAAAATGGAAAGCGCGTCGCGCAGGGCGCCGTCGGCCTTTTGGGCGATGATGTGCAGGGCGTCTTCTTCGGCTGTGATGCCTTCTTTGCCGCAGATATTTTTGAGGTGCAGCACCATATCGCCCACGGTGATCCGCCGGAAATCGAAGATCTGGCAGCGCGACAGGATGGTGGGGATGATTTTGTGTTTTTCGGTGGTGGCGAGGATGAAAATCGCGTAGGGCGGCGGCTCTTCGAGGGTTTTGAGAAATGCGTTGAAGGCAGCCTGCGAGAGCATGTGCACCTCGTCGATGATGAACACCTTGTAGCGGCCCTGTTGGGGCGGGAAGCGCACCTGTTCGATCAGGGCGCGGATGTGTTCCACCGAGTTGTTGGAAGCGGCGTCGAGTTCGATGATGTTGAAAGACGCGTTTTCGTTGAAGGCCGTGCAGGAGGAGCACTGGTTGCAGGCATCGTGTTCGGCACTGGGGTTTTCGCAGTTGAGCACCTTGGCCAGGATGCGCGCGCAGGTCGTCTTGCCCACGCCGCGTGGGCCGGTGAACAAAAATGCATGGGCCACGTGATCGGTAGCCAGGGCATTTTTCAAGGTGCCGGCAACGTGCTGCTGCCCCACCACGTCTTCAAAACGCTGGGGGCGGTACTTGCGGGCAGAGACGATGAAGTTGCTCATGTTGGACAAAAGTACGGCTTCCCGCGCGAGAATACGGCGGGAAGTTTTGCACATTTTGCAAGGGCGTTACAACTCCTGCACAAATTTCCCCAACACCCATTTTCCGTCGCCCACGCGCATCCAGCCGTCGGCAGTGGTTTCGAATATGGAAACCACATCGCCCATTTTGAGTTCGCCGACTTTGGGGAAACTCACCCCGGGCCCCGAGCGGACATTGAGGAAAGAATTGTTGACCCGCCCTTTCCGGCTGGCAACAGGCGCCGCCTGCGCTGCCTGGAGTACCTGCACGAAATCGGCGCTTACAAACTGCGCGGCGCCGATGCGCCAGAAACTGGACACTTTTTCAAGCAGATTGACGAGGTCGCCCTGTTTCAATTCGGCCACTTTGGCAAATGTAGTACCGGGGCCCGACCGGACGTTCAGGAACTTGGACGCTACGCGCCCCCTCAACACCGTGCCGGTCGTGCTGCCGGCGCTGCTGCCCGTACTGACACTGGTGCTGCTGCCGGCGCCCGGCATTCCGCCGGTTTTCAGCGAGTTGGCCATTTGTACGGCGCGCAATGCGTTGATACGGCCGTACCCGAAATAGGGAGAGTGCCCGTTGGCGTCGTATCCCGTGCCGATCCTGTCGGCCGACTGGCGCAGGATGCGGCGAATATCGTCGAGGGTGAGGTTGGGGTTGGCGCTCAGCAAGAGGGCGCACACGCCGGCCGTCAGCGGGGTAGCGCTCGATGTGCCGCCGAAGCCGCTGGTGTAGGTCAATACCAGCGATTGGCCGCTGTCGTCGAGATCGACGGTGGCCGTGGTGATCCCTACGCCCGCGTTGCCGTTGGTCGGGGCGCAGTTGTGCGCATTATCGCCGTAAAACGAATAATCGGAGCGCTGGTCGAGGCTGTTGGAAGCCGTGATGCAAATGACATCGGGGTGCGCGGCAAAATCGCTGATGGGCCGCGGCTGGTTGTTGGAGGCGGGGTTGGCATTGCCTGCGGCGAAAAAGATCGGCAGCCCCTTGCCGCCACGGCCGTTGCGCGCAACCTGGCTGATGTAGTTGGTCACAAACGTTGACAACGGCACCGGCTTGGGATAACCCAGACTGCAACTGATGATGTCGGCCCCGTTGAGGGCGGCGTGTTCGAAGGCATTGCGAATGGCCTCATCGCTCAATACGTCGAGTTTGATCGGAATGATCCGCGACATCGGCGCGGCGCCCATAACGCCCTGTACATCGAGCGCGCCCGCGGCTACGGCCGCACAGGAGGTCCCGTGGCTGTACACCTGAAAGCTGCCGTCGGACAGCATGACGTAAGGCGACACGTCGGCGGTGCGGGTTGCAGCGTTGAAGGGGTTGCGGATTTTGGTGCCGTCGCCGCGCAATTGCGGATGATCGAGCGCAAAACCCGTGTCGATGACGGCAATCCTGATATTGGGCGACCCCAGCGACTGGAGGTGTTGCCAGGCTGCTTTCACCTTGGCGTCGGCGCCGGGTTTGAAATGCGAGGCTGCATACACCGAGTTCGGAACGTCGATGGCCGGAATGGCTTGTCCGGTGTTTTCCAGGTGCCATTGGGTGGCTACGAAGCGGCCCGCGGGCGCCGAATAACTGCGTGGCGCAGGCAGCGTGGCCAATTCCGGCTCGGCGACCCGGACGAGTTTGTTTTTCTGCAAATCAAGCGCGCATCGGATGGGGTTGGGCGATGCGGGCGTCACGCTGACGCGGTATGCGCCGGTACCCACCACTTCCTTGATGTTGAGGTGCAGCGCTTCCAGGATTTCGCGTTGTTTGTCGGCGCTGGCGCGGTTGGTATCGAACTCGACGTACAGGTTGCCGGTAGGGATGAATGGAGTGTCGTCCTGCCCGTCAAAATTCCAGACGTGAGTGCCCACGGCTACTTCGGGGCGGGCGCGGAGCTGATCGAGTTTCTTGTCGATGCCGCGTTTGCTGCGGACCACTTCGAAGCCTTCGATCGGCGGGGCGGCGACAGCGCCGCGGTTGGCTTTTTTGGCAGTGGATTTGGGCGCTCCTGGGTGATATTGAACGGCTGCGTCGGTTTTGCTTTTGGATAAACTGATTTTAATGCCGCCGTAGTTGAGGCTGATTTTGTTGAGTTTTTTTGTCATTTTGGGATAAAATTAAACGTAGGGAAGACTACTGGGAAAACTCAACAAAGATACACCTCAATTGTCCTGTTTCAGCATTTTAACCAACATTCCACTCTTCATTCTGGGCTCGAAATACGTGCTTTTGGGCGGCAGGGTTTCGCCGGCGTCGGCAATCCGGATCATGTCGTCGAAAGAGACGGGGTAAAGCATAAATCCGATTCGGTCGGGGCGCTCGCCCACGAGCTTCCTGATGCCTTCGGTGCCGCGCGCGCCTTCGACATAACTGATACGCGCATCGGTGCGAACATCCTGAATACCAAGGATATCGCGAAGCACCAGTTCGTTGAGCAGGTTGGCGTCAAGGCTCACGTGACGGTGCTCGAGCACTTCCAGCACAGCGGTTTTCCAGCGAAGGCTGTACCAGTCGCCCTGGAGCAAAAACACGAGTTCGTGCTTTTCGGCCGGTTTGCGCAGTTCGGGCAGGATGTCGAGATCGGCCACGCGGGTAAGGCGCACGATCAGCTGGATGGGGGTCATGCCCGCGGGCATTTCCACGACGCGGTTAAAATCGAGGATATCGAGCTGGTCGCTCGGAAAGTAGGCGCAAAACAGGTTGGCGAAATCGAACACCGGGTTTTTGTCGCGCAGGCATTCGTACAGGAGGGCCACGGTGGTGGTGCGGTGGTGACCGTCGGCGATATAACTGCGCTGAATGTGCCGCTGGAACAACAGTTGCACGGCCTCGATGTCGGCCGCCGAAGTGACCGGCCAGGCCCGGTGGGTCTGGTTTTCGCGTTCGAAAAAGGTGGTAAAAAGCGCCTCGTGGCTGGCTGCGTACGCATCGAGCCAGCGGGTGATGTCCGGCACCGGCGAAAAGGTCAGCAAGACCGGTTTCAGCACGGCGTGCCAGCGCAGGAACATTTGCATTTGCTGCTGCTCTTTTTCGCGCAGCGTGTTTTCATGTTTGATGATGCGGCCTTCGAAAAAATCCTGCACATCGTTTTGCGCGATCAGGCCCAGGTGGCGGCGCCCGCCCGACATGATTTCGTACACGAACATGGCCGCCTGCGGCAGCTTTTCGAAAAAACCGCTTTTCTGAAACTCGCGAAAATTGTCCTTCGCGTTGGCGCAGAACGAATCGGGCGAGGCGATAAAATCAAAGTTGGGATAAAGCGCCGAAAAGGGTCGGATGCGCATGGGCTGGACAAAGGCGAGGCATGAAAGGAGAACAAAAGTAGGGTCTTCAACGGGCTTTTTCAAAAATGAGCGCACCCCGGCGTTTGGGCGTTCAACAACAATCTTCGACCTTTGAGCGATAGCTCCATCCAATATTTTTTGAATTTTAGCATTAATGTGGTTTTAACCGCGGTTCCTTTTACCCTATCAAAATAGAACTTTGTTGCCGCGGATCAAAAATTTCCTTTACTCCGCCCCAGGCATGACCCGCTTTGGTATGAAATATTCGATCGTATTTCTTCTGGCCGTTTTTTCCCTGACCAGTCTGTCCCTTTCAGCCCAATCCGTAGGTGAACTGCAGAACAAGCTCAACCGCTCCACCTCCAAGAGCGAAAAGATGAACCTGTCGTATCAGATCGCCGAAAAATTGCTCAATTCCAACCCCGCCCAGGCCGCCGACTATGCGCACCGCGCCAGTATGCTGGCCTCCGAACTGGGCGAAAAACGCCGCGAAGCCGACGCCATCTACCTCGCCGGCGAAGCCCATTACCGCCGCCGCGACTACGCCAACGCCGCCGGCCGCTTCAATCAGGCCTGGAATACCGCCCGCAACTACGGCATCCGCGATGTAGCCCTCAACTCGATGCAACGCCTCGAGGATATCGCTACCAAACAAAACGACATGCGCGAAGCCCTCAAATGGAGCCACGAAACCGTCAATTACCTCAAAAGTAACGGCGCCGGCGGCACCCGGACCGGCTCCAGCACCGCCGAAATGCGCCTGCTCGAAGCGCGGGTGCAGGCGCTCGAATCCCAGAACGCCACCCTCATCGATCAACTGGAAAAGAACTCCGGCCAAAACCAGAACCTGGAAACCGTTTACCAAAACCAGCTGCGTGAGGTGCAGGAAAAAAACCTGGAAGAACTCAACAAACGGGAGCAAACCATCTCCCAGATCTCTCAGGAAAAACAGCGCTCCGACTCCCTTTCCCGCATCAAAACACGCCTGCTCGACAACCTGACCAAGGAACAGATGGCCGACTCTATCGTGCGGGTGCAACAGGAACGCGAACTTCAGGAACAAAAACGCCGCGTGGCCGAGTACGAACTCACTCAGAAGATCAACGAAAACCTTCGCAACCTGCTTGCAATGGCCGTTGTCGTGGTGCTCATCCTGGCGGGCGCATTTTACCTGCGCTACCGTGCCAAACGCCGCGCAGCCGACGACCTGGCCGAGAAAAACAAAATCATCGAGGAAGAACAGAAGAAAAGCGATAGCCTGCTGCTCAATATTTTGCCGCCGGCCATCGCCCAGGAACTCAAAACCAACAACAAGGTAGCCGCCCGGCAATACGATCAGGCCACGGTTATGTTCATCGATTTTACCGGCTTTACCGGCGTAGCCGAACGACTGGCGCCCGAAAACCTGGTGGAAGAACTCGATTACTGCTTTTCCAATTTCGACCGCATCATCAGTCAGTACAGGATCGAAAAAATCAAAACCGTGGGCGATGCCTATATCTGCGCCAGCGGCCTGTCCGACATGAACGCCAGCCCCTCGGACATGGTCAAGGCAGCACTTGAAATCCAGGATTTTCTGTTGCATCACAAGGCCGAACGCCAGAGTCACGGACTTCCCTATTTCGAAGCGCGCGTCGGTATTCATACCGGCCCGGTCGTCGCCGGCGTGGTGGGTAAAAAGAAATTTGCCTACGACATCTGGGGCGACACGGTCAACATTGCCGCCCGTATGGAAGAATCCTGCGACCCCGGCCGTGTCAATGTCAGCGAAGCCACCTTCTGGCCCTCCAAGTACGAATTCGAATGGCTGCACCGCGGTAAAATCGCGGCGAAAAACAAAGCGGCTATGGACATGTACTACGTGACCGGCATCAAGCAGTTTTGAACCCTGCTGGGGTTGAAAGTTTCAAGGTTAAAACTCAGGATTGAAAGCGGTTGGCTTTCAGGAATTTGTTGCGCTGCGCGTGCGGCGTTGCAGGCTTCGCCAACGGCCCAAAAGACAAAGGCCGGTTTGCAAACACAAACCGCAAAAACCTGGAACCTGAAATTTAAAACTTGAAACGACTACTCCATTTCGAGGAGGAGGTGACCTTTTTCCACGGCCATGCCTTTTTCCACGGCTACGGATTTGACCACGCCGTCGCCGATGGCTTTGATGACGTTCTCCATCTTCATGGCTTCCAGAATAAGCAGTGTATCGCCTTTGTGGACGGTCTGGCCCGGGCTGACCATGACGTTGAGCACCAGGCCCGGCATGGGGGCTTTGACGGCGTTTTGTTTTTGCGTGCCGCCAATGGTCAAACCGAGTTGTTTGATGAGGCGCTCGTACTGATCGTTGATGTGCACGGTGTATTTGGTGCCGTCAACCCGGATGATGTAGGTATGGTGGGTGTAGTCGGCTTCGATCAGTTCGGCGCGGTGGGCGCGACCATTGGCCAGCAGGTGGTGGATGCCGTTTTGCTCGTGTACCACATCGAGCGCCGCAGCATCGGAAGGGGTGATGTTGAATTCGTACTGGCCGTTGTTGACGACGATCAGAAAAGGTTCGTTTTTGTTGCCCACGGGAAAAAGATTTGCGGCGAAGATAGTGCGGAAGGAAAGTATTTGCAAAAGAAAAAGGCCGGCTCTCCATTGCAGAACCAGCCTTTCCCTGAAGAGACGCTTTTATTCCTCTCCGCCGAACATATAGGCTGCATTAATGCTGATAACGGCATTTGTGATAGCGCCGTCAACGCCTGCACGGCGGTCTTGCGGAACCATATTGAGCATGCCGAGTGCATAACCTGCGCCAAGGCGGACCTGCCCGAGTGTGAAGCCGGCTTCGAAGTTGAGCCCCAAATCGACGGCGCTGAAATCGTCGTTGTCGGTGCGGCCAAACTGAATCTGCGTATTTTGGTTGATCAGGCCGGGGAGATCAATTTTGATATTGCCGAAAAGGCCGAACGCTACATAGGGCCCCATACCTGCATAGAACAAACCGTCCTTGTACAACACATTGACCGGCACCTGAAGGTACATCGGGCTGTATTTGGCCGTGAAGCTGACACTGGCTTGTTCCTGCCGCGAGCCTTTGCCGACGAGCAATAAACCCGGCTGGATGGCGACGTGTTCCGACAGGTCAATGTCGGCGATCAGGCCGGCCTGGAAAGTCGTCAGCAACTTCGTGTCGAGACCATCGAGAGAACCGCTGTAATTCATGTTGGCCAGGTTGAGCCCGGCTTTTACGCCCAGGTGAACCTGGGCAACCGCCGTGCTTGTCGTGCCGGACAGGACAAGAAAAAAGAGAAGGAATTTGAAAGAAGCACTCATGATACATGAAAAGGTAAAGGTGAATGAACAGGTTAGCGGCTAATAGCCGTCGGCAAACGTAGTCAAATTGTTTTCAATGCATCACTGCGCTTTTCAAGTCATTATTGCTTCTTCTTGCGGGCCGGCAGGTAAGTCAGGTTGAAACTCAGCACGCGGTGCCGGACGGCGCTTTCACTGGAGCGATACGGTTCGGGCAGGGCGTTGGCCAGGCCGAGGCCGTAGCCGATGCCGGCCCGCATGGTGCCCGATAACTTAACGCCCGCTTCGATGTTCAGTCCAAGATCGAAAGGGCCGTAGTTGTCGCCGCCGCCATTGCCGAAGGCGATGTTTTCCGACGAGGTTTGTCCGCCGCTTTTCGCTTTGGTTTTGCCGAATACCCCCAGGCCGACATAGGGGCCTGCGCCGAGGTAAACCTGGCTGTTCTGGTACATCAGGCTGATCGGGATTTGCAAATACATCGGGTTGCTGGTGGCCGTAATGGATTCGCCGAAGAAATCAAAGGTGTACCGGAAACCTTTGCCCACCAGCATCAGGCCGGGCTGCACGGTAACATGTTTGCCCGCCGGAATATCGAAAATCATACCTGCCTGAAAGGTCGGCTGCATTTTGGTATTCGGGTCAGGATCGGGTTTGGCGGCTACATTGGCCAGGTTGAATCCCGCTCTGAACCCGTAGCGGACCTGTGCGGAAACGGGGCTGTTTGCTGCGAAAAGAACAATCAGGCAAACAACCATTTTGACAATAAACAATGCTCTCATGATGAAAAGGGCAATTTGGTGAATGATGGCGGGAGACCTTTCAAAGGTATAAAAAAACAGCCGGCCCTGCAGTGCAGGGCCGGCTGAAAGCATGTTATCGGTCAGTCAGGCAATTTTATTCCTTGCTGCCGAACATGTAAGCCACGTTGACGCTGATCACGCCGTGTTTGGCGGATTCATTGTCGCTGCGGGCGCCTTCCGGAATGATGTTGGCCAGGCCCAGGGCGTAGCCTGCGCCGATGCGGATGTTGTTGAGCATCACGCCGGCTTCGATGTTGGCGCCGAAATCGAGCGGAGCGAAGTGGTCGGCTTCGTCATTGCCAAAGGTGAGGTCTTCGGACTCGGAGCCGGTCGAATCTTCGTATTTGGCTTTGCCGAAGAGGCCGAGGCCTACGTACGGGCCGACGCCGGCGTAGAACATATTGCCTTTGTACAGTACGTTGACGGGCACTTGCAGGTACATCGGGTTGGCCGTGGTTTTAAAGGTTTCGCCGAGGAATTCTTCTTCCACTTTGAAGCCTTTACCGACGAGCAAGAGGCCCGGCTGGATGGCCAGGTTGTCGCTGATGTTGATGTCGGCGATGACGCCTGCCTGGAAATTGATGAGCATTTTGGTGTCGGGTTCGACATCGAAATTGCTGAACGAGATGTTGGCCAGGTTGAGGCCGGCTTTTACGCCGAAGTTGACCTGGGCAGCAGCAAAGTTGACGGCGCCGAACAGGGCAACGGCCATCAGAGCCATTTTGCAAACAGATTTCATGAGTTGCTTAAAATTGAGAATGAGTGAGTGAAAAAGGTTAATTATTGCTTTTTCAGGCGGTGTGCGGATGAAAAATGCCGGCTACCGCTGGGTAGCCGGCATTGAAAATCTTTGAGGCAAGTAGTATTAGTCGTTGCCGCCGAACATGTAGGCTACGTTGACGCTGATCACGCCGTTTTTGCCCGATTCGTCGCCCGTGCGGGCATTTTCGGGGATGACGTTGGCGAGGCCCAGAGCGTAGCCGGCGCCGATGCGGATGTTGTTGAGCATTACGCCGGCTTCGATGTTGGCGCCAAAGTCGAGTGCCGACCAGTCGTCGTCTTCGCCGTTGCCGAAGTTGAGGTCTTCGGAATCGGACTGGCCGCCGCCTTTGAACTTGGCTTTACCGAACAGGCCGTAGCCTACGTACGGGCCGACGCCGGCGTAGAACATGTTGCCTTTGTACAGTACGTTGACCGGGATTTGCAGGTACATCGGATTGGCCGTGCTGGTGAAGGTTTCGCCGAGGAGTTCCTCTTCAATTTTGAAACCTTTGCCGACGAGCAAGAGACCCGGCTGGATGGCCAGGTTGTCGCTGATGTTGATGTCGGCCACGACACCGGCCTGGAAGGTGATGAGCATTTTGGTGTCGGGTGCTTCGTCGATGTTGTTGAGCGAAACGTTGGCCAGGTTGAGGCCGGCTTTTACGCCGAAATCGATCTGGGCCGTGGCAAAATTGACGCAACCGAACAGAGCGGCTGCGAACAGGGTGGTTTTAAGAAACATCTTCATACGTTGAAAAATTTGGTTGGAGAAAAGTAGTGGTTATGACTGTTATTCGACTGTCCGATAAGACAGGCTGTGGTGGTGCAATGTTGCAAAGGAAAACTATTTCTAGAAAAATTTGCAAGTCAGGACGGTAATATCATCGGGGTAGGGTTGTCTTTCGCGGAAGGTTTCAATGGCGGCAAACAGCTTGGTATTCAGTTCTTTGGCGCTGCAGCCTGTCGCATTTTCGCGCAAAAAAGCCAGCAGGTTTTCTTCTCCGAACTCTTCCCCGGCCTTGTTGCAAATGTCGGTAAGCCCGTCGGTGTACGAAAACAGCACCGACTCGTCGGTCAGGCAAAGGCCGCCGATCTCGAGGAAAGGCAGCTCGGGCATCCAGCCCAGTACCGTGCAGCCGTTTTTGAGCCGTGTGACCTCGCCCTTGCTGAGCAACAGGGGAGGGGTGTGGCCGGCATTGACGTAGTGCAGGGTGCGGGTATTGGGGTCGTATTTGCCCAGAAACAGGGTGATGAAACGGTCGCCCTGCGTCACGCGGTGCACGGCGGCGTTCATTTCGTGAACGATCTCTTCCAGGGTGTCGCAACGGGTGACGAGCGTGCGCAGGTTGGCCTGAAAGTTGGCCATCAGCAGCGCGGCCGAAACGCCCTTGCCTGTGATGTCGGCGATGCAGAAAGCCAGGCTTTCGTCGGGGAATTCGATGACGTCGTAGTAGTCGCCCCCTACGGCAAAGTGGGGTTTGTAAATGCTCGACAACTGGTACTTGGCGCCCGAAGGCAGGCGCGAAGGCACCAGGGTGCGTTGTATTTCTGCAGCCAGCTCTACCTCGCGGTTGAGCACTTCCTGGCGGAGCTGGGTTTTGAACAGCCGTTTGTTTTCGATGGCTACGGCGATCACGTTGGTGATCGTGGTCACAAACTGGACCTTGTTGTACACGTCGTCGTCGTCGGTGAAGCCGCCAAGAAACGTGTAGGCGATGGCCTCGTCTTTGTGCATGACTGGTATGACGATATCGAACTCGCGCAGGAAGGGGTGTTCTTCGTTGGGGTCGAGGCGTTGTTTGCTGCGGAAACGGTGCAGTTGCCGGCTGATATCCTGGTCGAGCAGGTCGGGATTGATGCCCAGAGCGGTTTTGCACTCCCAGTAGCCGGTTTCGCGGAAGAACAGGGCCATACGCTTGATGCCGATTTCCCAGCGCAGAAAGGAGTTGTACATTTCGAAAAGGCCTTCCGACGACACATTCTCGTTGATCGCCTGCGTGATCGCCAGCAGGCTGGTGATCTGCAATTGTTTAAGATGTACCTCTCGCTCCAGTTTTTCAATTTGCGACAGGGTGCGTTTTATTTCTTGTAGCTCTGGCATGGCACTTTTAACACGGGGGAAGGTAAGGACATTTCATCATTGCCCGTAAAAAATAGGTATCAGGCCTGCCAAACAAATCAAAAGCCGACATTTTGCGGCGGCTTTTTTACAATCCATCGAAAACTTCGGAACTTTGCGCCGCAAAACAACAACTGCATATTCATCCAACCCTTACCATACGATCTTATATGGAAGACGTCAGTAGAACCATGGCCGAGGCCAAAGCCCACATGGACAAAGCAATGGAGCACCTGGAACACGAATTGTCCAAACTCCGCACCGGTAAAGCATCCACCAACCTTATCCAGGACGTACACGTCGAATACTACGGCGCCCCTACGCTGCTCAGCCAGGTGGCCAACGTACAAGTATCGGACTCTCGTACGATCATCATACAACCCTGGGAGCGCAACATGCTCGGCCCCATCGAACGCGCCCTCATCAATGCCAACCTGGGCATCACGCCGGCCAATGACGGCGAGGTGATTCGCCTGGCCGTGCCGCCGCTCACCGAAGAACGCCGCAAAGACCTGGTTAAGAAAGCCAAACACGCCGGCGAAGAAAGCAAGGTCGGCGTGCGCAACGCCCGCCACAAAGCCCTCGACCATATCAAAAAGGCCGTAAAAGAAGGGCTTCCCGAAGACATGGGAAAACGCAAGGAAACCGAACTCCAGGACCTGGTCAACAAGTACGTCGAACAGGTGGACAAAGTCGTAACAGCCAAGGAAAAAGAAATCATGACGGTTTAATGTGCCATGCGTTAATGTGCTGACGGATGAAGCACATGCGACTCTTCAATCGGTCACACGCGTCCTGTCAGCACATTAATTCGTTGCCCACACCAGCACATTGTCACATCAGCACATCAACAAAGTGAACTTAGAAAAATACCTCGTTATCGCCGGCGTTCCCGGCGTACACAAACTGGTTGCATCCCGCAGCAACGGTCTTTTGATCGAAGACAAACACGAAGGCCGCACGCGATTCGTCGCCGCGCGCCAGGGCCAGATCACGCCGCTGGCCTCTATCGCCGTTTACACCGAAACCGAAGAAGGCACGGTGCCCCTGACGGATGTTTTTCAAAAAATGCTCGATCAGTACGAGCAAACGCCGCCGCCGGCTGCCAATGCCTCCAGTGCGCAGTTGCGCAGCTACTTCAGTACTATCCTGCCCGAACACGATCAGGATCGCGTGCACATCAACGACATCAAAAAATGCGTGAAGTGGTTCCTTTTTATGCGCGAAAAGGGAATTTTCGCCGATGCCCAAAAGGAAGCCGCCGCCACTCCCGAGGCTCCCGAAGACAGTTCGGAAGCCTGATACCTTTGCCCAAACAAGATGTATAAAGGAAAAAAAGTAGTCGTCGTTCTGCCGGCCTACAATGCCGCCAAAACGCTCGAAATTACCTATCGGGAAATCCCTTTCGACCTCGTCGACGAGGTCATTCTTTGCGACGACCACAGCCGCGACAATACCGCCGAACTCGGCCGCGCGCTGGGTATTCAGCATGTCATCGTGCACGAAAAGAACAAAGGCTACGGCGGCAACCAGAAATCGCTGTACAACAAGGCCCTCGAAATCGGCGGCGATATCGTGATCATGCTGCACCCCGACTATCAGTACACGCCCAAACTTATTCCTTCGATGGTCAATATCATCGGGGAAGACCTGTACCCCGTCGTGCTGGGCTCCCGCATTCTGGGCATGGGCGCGCGAAAAGGCGGCATGCCGCTCTACAAGTACGTCGCCAACCGCTTCCTCACTTTCGCGCAAAACTTTCTGATCAATTACAAACTCTCGGAATACCACACAGGGTATCGGGCATTTAGCCGGGAAGTGCTGGAAACGATCGACTTCAACCGTAACTCCGACGATTTTGTGTTCGACAACGAGATGTTGTCCCAGATCGTCTATGCCGGTTTCGACATCGGAGAAGTGACCTGCCCGACAAAATATTTCGATGAAGCCTCGAGTATCAATTTCCGACGCAGCATGAAGTATGGCCTGGGCGTTCTTCGGGTATCTTTCAACCATTTCCTCCAGCGGCTCGGGGTGGTCAACCTGAAAATTTACCGCCGGATGAAACCCTGAGCGCCCGCCGGGCTCCGGCGCCACCGCCAGGCGGGGAAAATTTTGTTTTTGTCAAGGCGGATTTTGCAGTCGAAAGCAAACTGTTTTGTCCAAAAACCAACCCGCGGAAAAACAAAATTTTCCAGTCGCGACCCCTCGAAGAGGGTCTTGATACGCGTCGGCGCCCTGTCGTGCCGGTCGGTTGAGAAAGCGGGCGAAATGCGCAGGGCAAAGGTTGAGGAGAAATGTCAACGGAAAGCAAACCTTTCGGCTTATTGCGCCGTTAACGTTAATGTTTATAAAAAAAAGCAATCACGGGTTGCCTGTACGGAATAAGTATCCCTATTTTGTCCACGAAAACAAACGTTACACTGTTCTGCCGATGAAAAATTTTGTACTCCTGTTCTTTTTTGTGCTCGCCGGTTTTGCCCTGAAAGCCCAATCAAACGCCCGCCCCGAGCTGGCTGTTTACCCCAATCCCGCTACCGAATATTTCTCGGTGAATGACAACAGCGACCAGGTCGGGCACGTACTGGTGTTCAATATTGTAGGCAAACAGGTCAAGTCTTTCGATTTCGTAAAAGGCGAACGGTATTCCGTTCTCGATCTTCCAAAGGGTTATTACCTCGTGCAATTGCTTGACCGCAATCAGAAAGTGCTGACGACGCAGAAACTGGACAAGCGCTAATCGGGAGTCACTCCCTCACAATACGACACTGCCCCGGCTCGCCTTTCAGATGAGCCGGGGCAGTGCTTTTGTATCTTTTGCCGGAGGCAGGATTCCTTCCGGCCATCATTTTACCGGCTTCCCACGGCATTAAAACTTTTCAGCCAGGCAATCAGCTGCGCTTTTTGTGCTTCGCTGAGGCGCGCATCCTTATGCACCCAGGTGTAACTGCTCATCGGCATTTCGCCTTCTTCCACCATTTCCACACATTCGTGGAGGGCATGCAGCTGGTCGCGGTCGGAGCGTTGGCCGAAAGTGGAAAAATTGAGGTGGTGACGGCCTTCGTTCACATGATTTTTAAGCCACCACGACACAGGAGCAATGTCGGAGTACCAGGGATAGCGCGTTTCGTAGGAATGGCAGTCGTAACAGGCCGCTTTGAGCGGCGCCCTGAGTTCGGCGGGCGGCGCGGCCACCGTCATGAAATCCTGGGCGGGGTCAACCGCGGGCGCCGACTTGTCGATGCGAAAAATTTGAATAAAAACGAGCAGGGCAGTCAGCGCCAGGAGCCATTTGCGAATCTTCATGAAACTTGCAGTTAAAAGCGGATCAATGGCTAAAAGTAAAGTGACGCCCCTTGCGGGGGTAGTTTTTTACAAAAAATTTGACCGCCTTTTGCCAAATCCCGATTCCAAAAGATTTGTGCCGGACTGGAAATACTACATTCGCCCGGCCTTTATAAACCTAAACTGCGCTTCCATGTGCATTAATCTGTTCAAACCAACTCCGTGTATTATGTTCAGGAAACTCCTTTTTTTTCTACTGCTTGCCTGTATCGGCGGTTCCCTCGGCGCGCAATCGCTGTGGTCCGACCAAAATGAAGCGTCGATCAGCCTCGTGGGCGACCGGCGCATTGTCCCCATGAAATACCGGACGGTCCAGCTCGATGTGAGCGCCGCCGAATCGCTGCTGGGCAGCGCGCCGGAACGTTTCAAGACCGTTTCGGCAGAAAACCAGGTATTGATCACGCTGCCCGACCCCGACGGCGGCTGGCAGACGTTCCAGTTGTTTGAATCGCCCGTCATGGCGCCCGAACTCCAGGCGCAGTACCCCGAGATCCGTTGCTACACCGGCATCGGCGTCGATGATCCGACGGCTACGCTCAAATGCGACCTGACCCCCTGGGGTTTTCACGCCATGGTGATCTCCCGCAACCACAGCACTGTTTTTATCGACCCTTACAGCCAGGGCGATACCCAAAACTATGTGGTGTATTACAAGAAAGATTACGCCCGCAAATCGGCCAATTTCACTTGTGGTGTCGATGACGGAGAGATGAGCACCATGAGCGAGAATATTTTGCCCAATGTCGATCCGGAATATCAGGGCGACTGCCAGTTGCGCCAGTACCGTCTCGCATTGGCCTGCACGGGCGAATATGCCACTTTCCATGGCGGAACCAAGCCGCTGGTGCTTGCGGCCATGAATACGAGTATGAACCGCGTCAACGGCGTGTACGAAACCGACCTGGCCATTACCATGCAAATTATTGCCAACAATGACCTGATCATTTACCTCAACTCCGCTACCGACCCCTATACCAACAACGACGGCGCCACGATGCTGGGCCAAAACCAGACGACAATCACCAACGTGATCGGCTCTGCCAATTACGATATCGGTCACGTATTCAGTACCGGCGGCGGGGGTATTGCCTCGCTGAGCTCGGTATGCTCCAACAACAACAAGGCCCGCGGGGTAACCGGCGGCCCTTCGCCCATCGGCGATGCTTTCGACATCGACTACGTAGCGCACGAAATGGGCCACCAGTTCGGCGCCAACCACACCCAGAACAACAACTGCAACCGCGTGGCCGGGGCTTCCATGGAACCGGGCAGCGCTTCCACCATCATGGGTTATGCAGGCATCTGCAGCCCCGACGTGCAGGCGCACTCCGACGACTATTTCCATGCAATCAGTCTTCAGGAAATCGGCAACTTCGTAACCGGCGCCAGCCATACCTGCCCGGTCGAAGTCAGCACGGGCAACCATGCCCCCACCGTCAACGGCGGCCCCGATTACGTGATTCCCAAATCGACCCCCTTCTCCCTTACGGCTGTCGGCAGCGACGTGGACAACGACCCGCTGACCTATTGCTGGGAACAAATGGACCCGGAATTTGCCACCATGCCGCCCGTATCAACCAGCGCCACCGGCCCGCTGTTCCGCTCCTATAAAGGCACAGCTTCGCCCACGCGCTGGTTCCCCCGCCTGCCCGATCTGGTGGCCAACGTCAACTCGGACTGGGAAGAACTGCCCGGCGTAGCCCGTACCATGAAATTCCGCGTTACCGTACGCGACAACCACGCCGGCGCAGGTTGCACCGAAGAAGACGACGTGGTCATTACCGTAGCCGGTCAGGCAGGCCCCCTGCTCGTCACGGCGCCCAACACCAACGAACTCTGGTACGTCGGCGAAACCCGCACCGTGACCTGGAACGTGGCTTCCACCAACGCTGCACCGGTCAACTGTGCCAATGTCAAACTCCTGCTCTCTACCGACGGCGGCCTGAGCTACCCCATCACCCTGCTCGCCAGCACGCCCAACGATGGCAGCGCAGATGTAACGGTGCCCAACAACGTGTCGAACACCTGCCGCGTAATGGTACTAGCCGTTGGCAACGTATTCTTTGATATTTCGAACGTCAACTTCCGCATCCAGCAACCGCCGGTGCCCTCCTTTACCCTGACGGCCGCACCCGGCGCCCTCGACGGCTGCCCGGGCGCCCCGGCCACCGTGTCGCTCAACCTGGCTTCGCTGGCCGGTTTCAACAACCCGGTGAACATCGCGGTCACAGGCGCTCCTGCCGGCGCTACGGTCAATGTGACGCCCAACCCGGTGACGCCTTCCGCTACGGCAACCGTGAGCATCAGCGGCCTTACGCCCGGCATGGCCGGCAATTATACGCTCACCATTACGGCCACTTCGGGCGCCATTACGCAGACTGCGACCGTGGCGTTTCAGGCACTGCCCGGCGCACCGACCGATTTTGCCGAACTCTCGTCGCCTGCCGATGGCACCGTCGGCGTTCCGGCTACCACAACCCTTGAATGGGAAGCCGTTCCTTTTGCCGCCAATTATCAGGTGCAGGTATCGACCAACCCGGGCTTCGGCGCGGGCAGCCTCGTGTTCGACGGTAATACCACCGACCCCTCGGCTGCACTGACCGGTTTGCAGGGCAACACGGTGTATTACTGGAGGATTAAAGCCATGAACAGCTGCGGCGACGGCGGATATTCCGCTTTTGCCTCTTTCCTGACCGCCAACCTGAACTGCGGCGCCACCTTTGCCAGCACGAACGTGCCCGTCACAATCGATGCGGCTTCGGTCAATACCGCTACTTCTACCCTGACGATCCCGGCCAGCGGCATTATCTCGGATGCCAACGTCAGCGTCCAGATCAACCACACCTGGACCGGCGACTTGTCGGCCACGCTGACCTCGCCTTCCGGCGCCGTTATTCAGCTGTTCAATCAGCCTGGCGTGCCGGCTTCCAACTTTGGCTGCGACGGCGACAACATCAACGTTACGTTCGACGATCAGGCCGCTTCCACCGCTGCCGACTTTGAAAACAATTGCGGCAACAACCCCGCATTCAGCGGCTCGTACCAACCGATCAACCCGCTTTCTGTGCTCAACGGCGCCAATTACACCGGCACCTGGACCCTCAAAGTCACCGACAATTATGCCGAAGACGGAGGCTCCATCACAGGATGGAGCATGAACTTCTGTGTGGGAGCGGACAATGCAGATGCCACAATTCAAACCAATAACCCGCTTTCCGTACTGGCCGGCGCTGCTGCCGATGTCGAAACGGCCTATCTCGAGGCCAATTATTCCGGCACTGCCGCCCAGGCGGTTTACACCGTTCTGGTACTGCCCGAATTCGGCCAGCTCCTGCTCGACGGCAGCCCGCTTGCCGTAGGCAGTACGTTTACCCAGGCCGATATCGACGCCGGCTTGCTGAGCTATCAGCACGGCGGCGGCTCCGAAACTGCCGACATATTCCAGTTTGATTTTGTTGACCAAAACAATGGCGCCTGGTACCACGGCGGCCTGTTCGATCTGGTTATTGTTCAAAATTCGCTGGTTGTTTCGGCCCAGCAAACCCAGGGCATCTCCTGCAATGGCGACGCTTCGGGCGAAATCACTGTCGAAACAGCCGGCGGAACCCCGCCGCTTTCGTACAGCATCAACGGGGGTTCGGAACAGAACGACAACGTGTTCTCCGGCCTTCCGGCTGGCGCCTACACCATCCTCGTTACCGACGAAAACGGCTTCTCTGCCACCACCAACGAGGTGGTGATCGGCGAACCGACGGCTATCAGCGCCAGCGCTTCGACGACCGATTACGACGTCACCGTCAGCGCTTCCGGCGGCTCGGGCGCTTATACCTACAGCATCGACGGCCAGAATTTCCAAAGCAGTAATGTTTTCGAGGGCCTGTCCAATGGCTTCTACACAGTCACCGTACAGGACGAAAACGGCTGTACAGCCACGACCGATGCCGTGGTAGCCGTCAATACCCTGCTGACGGCCCTGAATGTGGACGATCAGGTGGCTTGCGCAGGCAGCGCCACCGGCAGCATCAGTGTGATGGTCGGCGGCGGCGAATCGCCCTACGAGTACAGCCTCGACGGTCAGAATTTCCAGCCTGAAAACACGTTTGCCGGCCTGCCCGCGGGTACATATACCGTCACGGTACGCGACAATCAGGGCTTTACCGCGACGACCAACACGGTCACGCTGAATGATCCCGATCAACTGCTGGCTTTCCCCATTCCTGCACTCAATGTGATCAATGTGGAAGTCGAAGGCGGAGTTGCGCCCTATCAGTACAGTCTCGACGGCCAGAATTTCCAGACGGGCAATTCCTTCGGCGGCCTGACCAACGGCGTGTACACCGTCACGGTAATGGATGCCAACGGTTGCACGGCAACCAATACGGCGACGATTGAGATTCCGGACCTGGTCATCCCCGAGGTGATCGTGGCGGTGCCGATTTTCTGCAACGGCGGCTTCGCATCGTTGATCGTATCGGCTTACGGCGGGGTTCCTCCTTATGAATACAGCCTCGACGGCGGCGCATACCAGTCGTCGAGCACGATCGATAATGTCAGTGCCGGCGCACATACCATCACTGTTCGCGACGATCAGGGCGCCACGACCTCCTATGACATTAACCTCGACGAGCCGACCCCCATTGTGGTCAATATTACGGTTTCGGGCAATGATGTCACGGGCGTAGATGTCAGCGGCGGCACCCCGCCCTACGATTTCGAAACCGACGCGCCTTCGTATGAAAACCTGCCCAACGGCACCTACCATATCACGGTTTACGACTTCAACGGGTGTACCACGGTTACCAGTTTTGTGATCAATGTCGCGCCCCTGCAAATCATTCAGGTCACGGCTCAAATACCTTCCTGCAACGGCTCGTCCGACGGCTCCCTCACCGTGTTTGTTTCCGGTGGCGAACCGCCCTACGAATACAGCCTCAACAACGGCCCCTGGCAGAGCGACAATACCTTCACCGACCTGCCTGCGGGCCCGCTCGATATTAAAGTGCGCGATGCGGCAGGTACGACCCTTGAGCAGGTGGTCGTCATGAACCAGCCCACGCCGGTGTCTGTCAGCCTGGTTGTCAGCGGCAACGACGTGTTCCCGTCGTTCTCCGGCGGTACGCCGCCCTACGCCTATACCATCCCCGGCCAGACCGACCCGATCGATTTGCCGAATGGCGACTACACCATCGAAGTGAGCGATGCCAACGGCTGCACGGCCTCGCAGTCGTTCACGATCGACTACACGCCGATCTCCGCTACGTTCAACCTGATCGGCGATCCCTGCCTGGCCAACAGCTTCGAAATCACGGCTACCGGCGGCGAACCGCCTTATCAGTATGCCGCCAACAACAGCAGCTATCAGAGCAGCCCGCAGTTCATCAACCTCGCGCCCGGATCGTACAGTTTCCACGTGAAGGATGCTGCCGGCGATGTATTTACCATTCCGGTAATGATTACGGTTGAACTACCCCTGAGCGTCACCGCTACTTCGAGCAACGGTACCGTCACGGCCAGCGCCAGCGGCGGCACCAACAACTACCAGTACACGCTCAACGGCACGACGCAGGCCAGCCCTGTTTTCGAAAACGTGCCGGAAGGCACCTACACCGTCACGGTAACCGACGTCAATACCGGCTGTACGGCCACGACGGAGGTCACGGTCATCATTATCGGCAGTGTAGAGCCCGGAAGTGCCTGGGGTCTTGTGGTGTCGCCCAACCCCGGTCAGGGCCTGTTCCGGCTCACGCTGCACAATGCCCCGGCCGGCGCTCTCCGTGCCGATGTGTTCGACGCTGCCGGCCGACTCGTACTGACGCAGCAACTGCCCACAGCAGGCGGCGAATTCCAGACCACCATCGATCTGCAGGACGTACCGCAGGGCCTGTACCTGCTGCGCCTGTCGGACGACCAAAACTGGGGCGCCGTGCGACTGAGCGTGGTGCGCTAAATACAGTTTGATCAATGAAACCAAAGCCGCTTCGGGATTCCCGGAGCGGCTTTTTCTTTATTCATGGTCATCCTCATTCCCCCATCTTCACCACCCTCAGCGCCTGCACCGTCAGCCCATCGCGCAGGACGACCAGGGTGCAGAAGCCCGGCGGTGCGGCTCCCGCGTCGATCTCCGTGACGAAACGCGGGTCGTAGGCCCGTTCGAGCACCAGCCGCCCCGCCGCGTCGTACAAAGCCAGGCGGTATTCGCCCGGCGGGATGGCGGGCCCCAGCAGGGCGCCCAGCAAAAACCGCTCGCGAAACGGCGAAGGATACGCCCCGAAAACCTCAGGGGCACCCGGCGGCTCGCCCGCGTCGAGAATAAACTGGTTGGTGCCGCAATCGGGCCACAGACAACCATTGCCATCGAGGCGTACCAGCCAGGCGTTCTGAGGGAAAGGGTCTTCGGTCAGGGTGTCTCCCATGGCTCCGCAGAGAATAAGATCGCCATCAGGAAGTTCAAGCCCATTCAAAAAATAACCATCAGAAAAACCTTTTTGGATGTCAAATATCCGGCGCTCCCAAAGTAATTCGCCGTTTGCATCGAAACGGCTGACGTAGCCGCCGTAGTAAAAGTTGGAATCTGTGATTATTCCTGTCAGGTTTAAATCCAGTCCGCAGGTAACAAAATCACCGTTTTGTGTGGTAAAAACATCATACAAATAACGCTCGAGTTGGGTCAGGGTCAGTTTGGTCCACAACAACTCGCCGTCGGGGCCGAGCCTGAAATACATATTGGGTTCGCTCGTCAGATAGATGGCGAAGGTATCGATGGGCCAAAAGCCCACCACCCCGCCGTCGGGGTAATAAGCCAGCGAGACCCAACGCCCGGCGCCACTGTCATACTCCGTCGGGTCGGGCAACTCGGTTTCCCACAGCAGGTTGCCGTCGGGGTCGTGCCGGCGCACGATGGCCTTGCAATCGTAACAATCGCTGTAAATACTGACCAGACCGCCGTCGGGCGTGGCTTCTATGTCGTTCCAGTACACACGGGGCATCTCGGCCTCCCACAAGAGCTGCCACTGCGGGTCGTACACCTCTATCTTGCCCATAAACTTATTGCCCGATCCCGGCTTTCGGTACATGTACGATACGAACAGGCGCTCCCCGTCGGTGGTCATGTCGCGGGCCCAGTAGCTGCTGTTTATGCCGCCGGGCTCGCCGTAGTCGAAGCGGGAGAGATAGTTGCCTTCCAGATCGAAAGCCAGTACGGACAGGTATGGCGGGTTGTTGTCGTAATTGACATTGACAAAAATGGTATCGTTGCGAATGGCCATAGCTTCAAAGTGATTCTCGTGAATGGTGTCATAAAAGATCACTTTTTTCCACAGTAAATTACCGTCGAGGTCAGTCTGTACGAGGCCGCCGCAGCTCTGAGTATTATAATTACAAAAAGCTTTTAGCAACATCAGGGGCCCCTGCCCGGTCATGAGTACCTGGCCAGCAAATTCGTTGCCCATTTGAAGATCAAACGTTTTACTCCATTGGCCCAGCAATTTTCCATTGACAGATAATAAGTAAAACAATAGGAGGACTATATGCTTATGATATATTTTCATATTGTTTGCTGTTAAGAAAAGAAAGTGGCTCAATGCTTTACTTTAAAGCATTGAGCCCTGAAAAATCAATCTGTCGTCAATGCGCGACGCTTACTTTACCCGTATAAATCAGGCTATCCGCCTGGAATAAACGCACGATATACACGCCGTTGGGCAAAGCTGCCGTAGGAACGGAAAAAGCGACGCCCGGTGCGTCCGCAGCGTTATACACTGTACGGCCCAGGGGGTCGGTCAGTTCAATACGAACGGGGTAGCCGGCACATTCCGGACATTCGACGGTGAGCAGCCCGGAAACAGGATTGGGGTACAATTTTACCTGCCGGTAAGCGGTATTGGCAGCCGCCGTCCGTTCTTCGCCGTGTCCTTCTTCCGACAGGGCTTCCTCGCAGGTATATCCTTTCAGCCAGCTGAGCAGGGCACAGGCGTAGCCCCGTACGATGGAGTGTTCGGCGGCGGCCACGGTATGGAGCAATTCTTCCTGTTGAGGGCTCAGGATAAACGCGAGCGGCGATTGCTCCGCGGCAATGCTGATGGCCATCACGTCTTTGAACCACTGGTCGTCCTGTTCGTACACGGGCATGGCGGCGAGCATAGCCTGGGCGCCAGCGAAGTCCTTGCGCGACGCGCGCAGCCCTACGATGCCGCGCCGGGCAGGCTGGGAGTTTTCGCCCAGCAGCAGGTATTCTACCCGATCCAGGTCGTTCGCTTCGTACGCGGCGCGGGTGAGGCTGCGCAAGCACTCATCCTGATGTACCGAGGCCAGGTAATAATCGCCGTGTTTGCCGGCATTGCCCGGATCGGCCTGCCAGATGGCATAGGCGGCAGCGGTGTTTTGCCGGGCAAGGAGCAGGTCGTTTTCTGTGACGGGCGCCGGCGGGTTTTCAATAGAACATTTTGAATTTTCTTGTGATGGAAATATCTTGTAATTCCAGTTCCCCCCATCCGTTTCGCTGCCGGTCGGGCGCAGGCAGGGATCGAAGCCCGGGTCTTGCTGGTCGAGCACGTAGTATCGAAACTCCACGGTGTTGCTTTGCGGCACCACGACGGCGTTTTCAGGCTGGGCAAAACAGTTGCCAGCGCCAAGGGCCGGGCTTCCCTGATAAAAGCCGATTTCCCCGGGGCTGTTCGGAGCGCCTTCCAACTGTATCTCGGTACCATTCGACCCGGAGGCCGATGTGCCCAGAAACTGATTGGTCAATATTTCCAATTTGCTGTTTTGGTGCAATACCTTCATGCCGTTGGGATAGTGCGTTTCAAAGTAGTTGCACCTGATGAAGTTTTGGTGGGGACCGGTGGATATTGCAGCCACGCCGATGACTTTGCCGTTGAAAATGTTGGGTAACTGGCCCTGGTCGCCAATATTGAATCTTGACTCACCTGCTATACGAATACCTACCTTGGGAGTAATGCCATTGAGAAAGGTATTGTTGTTCCGGATTTGGTATCCATAAACGTTGTTGGGACCGGCGTTGCAGTAAATATCGTAGCGGTTAAAAGAAAAAACGCTGTTTTCCACCCAGGTATCGCCTTTGGAGATGTTGGGCATGGTTGCCTCGGATTTCAGGCCGTAATTAACCCTGTTGAAAGAGCAATTTTCGACCCGCAATGTTGCATTGTAGGCTTGAATACCGTATTGAGACAATAGGCTGAATTGGGTATTGTCGAACCTGATGCCCCGGCAAGCCCAGATAGACACTCCGAAACTGACGTGCATGGGCGGCGCCCCGACGCTTTTAATCTCGGTATTTTCAAAGTAGCTGTTGTTGTCGCGTTCGTAGCGCATAAATTCCACCGCCTTGCCATTGTTGATAAAATCAGACCCGAAAGACGTAATCAGTCCGCCAAAATGACTTTCAGGCGTTGAGGCGCTGCTCGACGCTTTCGTGGCCACGCCAATCGCGGCGTTTTCGATGACGGCGCCGTTGAGCCATACATACCCTGCGCCGTTAGGATTGAGTACAACATTGGTGTTCTGCGCATCGGCGACCGACGGCTGATCCATCATATTATTGCCGGCCACATAAATGCCGAGCCAGCGACATTCCGGCAGCCAACTCTTGATTTTGCCGCCCTGAACGAACAGTCTTGCGCCGCGTTCTACCAAAATTGATTTGTTCTGGCCCATCAAGACCTCGCACTGAATTACCAGTGTGGCCCCTGTTTTCACCCTGATATCCTGATTGGTCATTTTGAATCCATCCCATACGACGGGCGTTGGCCCGGATATTTCGATTTCCGGTTGGCCCGAGGGGGCGGGACAACTCGACAAATCGAAATAAACAAAGGAGGGCGGAGCGTTCCACATTTGTCCATATAACTGACTCCATTGGGCTTTGGTGAGTGCGCACTCGTCGCCGCCGACATTGGCGCCCATCAGGTTGTTGCTGGCGCCGTAGGTGCAATAGCAGCAGAAATCGGTGTTTCCCCCACATGCGTTCGGCAAAGCGGAGCCGGGCGGTACGTTCGGACAGGAATTGGTGCAACTCGGCCCGCCACAATGGGCCACCGGGTTAAGGTCAGGGCAGGCGTTTTCTGCCGCAAAGCTGTGACACAACCCGAAACGGTGCCCTATTTCATGCCCAAGTGTGGGGCCCCAAAGCGAAACGTCGGTCCAGTCATCCTCAAAGATTGCCTTGTGCCAGTTGTATAGATATACTTTTTGGTTACAAGCCATCCCGGATATCTGCCCTGCCGGATAATCAAAAATGATCACATGGTAAGCGCCGGCATTAGCAAATGTTGAGGGCTCCTGATCATGAAAGAAGATTACATCGCAGAGCTCGGCGGGATTGCCAAACGGCTCCAGGCGAATCCGGGTGTCGGGCAGATGAGGCGACATGCCTGACATGTCCTGCGTCGGATTGGCAAAACAATCATTCACGCTGTTAAGTAGTTGTTTGACATAATTAGGCGCATAGTACTGTGGATCTCCCATCGGGTCGCAGTGAAACTGATATCCGTTTGATTTGATAAAGTGAAAATCCACCCTGACTTTGGCAAGGGGCAATGAGGGGATATCGGCCAGATCCATCCGGTAAAAACACCCGAATTGTTCGCCGCAAGCGAAAGGCACCTCCACCGTATTTGACCCACAATCCGGATTGTTCTGTGCGCTTGCCCTGAAAGAAAACAAAAGGCCGCCTAAAAAGAAGCCGATCAGAAAGGTTTTAAAAATTCTGTTGTTAGAGCGGGGGGGGTAAATACGGCAAAACACAGAAAATAAAAAGTTTTTTCATAATGAAGCTGATTTTTGATGAATTAATAAAAATACGTGTCGTTCAAAGATATAATATTTTGCAAGCAATTTGCAACCGGTACAGCCCCTACCCTTTCCGGAATTTTGCAGTTATGTCTATTTTTTACCTGAATAACCGTAAGGGCATGATAATCGTGAAAATACGATAAGTGTCGCACGCGACTCTGCCCCCGAGGCGAGGGTTTTAGCGCCCGGAAGCCGGAAAATTGCTTCATTTGCCTCACCGAACTGCTTCTGAAACCCGTTTGACATGGAGAAACCCTTCTGGCACATCATCGCCAACCCTGTTGCCGGCTCGGGCGCGGTGCAGCGCCGCTGGCCCCTGATCGAAAAAACCCTGCAGGAACTGGGTTTCGATTACTCCGTGCAATTTACCCGCGAACGCGGCCACGCTATCCGGCTGGTGGAAGACGCCGTGCTCCGAGGCGGGCGGTACTTCCTTGCCCTGGGCGGCGACGGCACCAACCACGAGGTGGTCAATGGTATTTTTCAGCAAAATTTCGTCGATCCGCGCGAACTGACCTACGCCCTGCTGCCCGTGGGCACAGGCAACGACTGGGCTCGCGAATACGACATCCCGCACGACCCGCGGGCCCGCCTTCGCCGTTTGCTCGAAGGCCAAACCCGCTGGCAGGACGTCGGCAAGGTGCGCTACCAGACCGCCGCCGGCCAGCAGGAGCGCTATTTCGTCAATGTGGCCGGTATGGCCTACGACGCTTTTATTGCCCGCAAAATGGACGAACAGCACCGCAAACCAGCGCGCTTCGTTTACCTCCTGATGGTGGCCAAATACCTTTTTGATTACCGGCTGACCCCGGCCCGAATCCTGTTCGACGACCAGGTGGTGAGCGACGATTTTTACACCATCAACATAGGAATTTGCCGCTACTCCGGCGGCGGAATGCAGCTCGTGCCCCAGGCCATACCCGACGACGGCCAGCTGGCCCTCACCTTTGCCCGCCGCCTGCCCAAACTCGAAGTATTGTTGCAAACCCGCCGTTTTTACGACCGCAGCATCCTGCAGCACCCGAAAATAACGGGCTTGCAGGTAAAAGCCTTGCGCGTCGAACACCCGGAAGGCGCCCCTCCGACCCTGCTCGAAGCCGACGGCGAGTTTTTGGGGGAAACACCTGCCGAGTTTTTTATTCTCGAAAAAACACTACGCGTGGCGTTGTGAAGAAACGACGGGCCTTGCCGCCCCTGCTCAACGCAGGCGCTCGGCCGAACGAATCATCATGTGATCGCGGCGAATGGCCCGGTTGGCCAGCCACATCAACAGGGCCGACAGGAATGGCATAAAAAAGCCGGGCCGATACGACAATTGTTCCATCAGATCGCCGGCCACATTGGCGATAGGGAAAAACTGGGCGCCCATGTACACCGTGAGCACCGAAGCCGTGAAAATGCCGACCGAAGTGAAACGCGACTGGATCACGCGGTTGCGGAACATAAAAATAGCGATGATGACCATCAACGCCGCAAAAGAGGTCATGTAGATGAGCCAGGGCCGGTCGAAGATATTGTACATACCGTCCACCAGATCGGGTACGCGGGCCGAGTCGATGCCGATGGGTACGGTGAAATAGGGCGATATGAATTGCACGCCCAGCGCGATGGCCGCCAGGAGGAGGTAGAGCGTTTGGATGCGTTGAATCATGTAGAATCTGAATATCATGGTGGTTAAAGTCAGGTTTGCCCGGCGTTTGCCGATCCGGGTAAAAAAGGCTGGTACATCATGAGCGCATGGTTGTCCGTCACGGTTTCCTCCCCGATCAGCCGGTCGTCGGCCGCTGCAAAAATACGACGCGCAATCCGGTTGTGGCGCGAATACCCGCCCCAGGGTTCGTGGCGAATCTCATGGGCGCACTCAAACACTTCGTAGCGGTATTCCGGCGGCGTTGCGGCGCGGATTTCGCCGTGCAAATGCGTTTCCGACAGCCAGACCCTGAGTTGTATGTCGCTGTCGGTGTCGTTGCGCAATTGCAGATCAATGTAGTTCCAGGCCAGGGTGGCGCCCGAACCGAAAGGCAGGGTGCGCCCTTCGTCGGGGAATACGTCGTAGCTGTGCCGGTGGCGTTCGGTCACGGTCAGGGGGCTGTGCAGGGCCATCCAGTACAGCAGGTTGCCCATCTGGCAAAGGCCGCCGCCGATACCCCGGCCGACACGACCGTTGTCGAGCACCAGCCCTTCGAGAAAGCCGCTGCGGGCGTCGGGCCGGCCGACACGCCGCCAGAAAGAGAAGGTTTCGCCGGGGCGCAGCACCAGTCTGTCGATCGGGGCGGCTGCCAGGCGCAGGTTGGTGATTTTGTTGTATTGCAGCGCCATATCGACCGCTTTCAGGCGGCGCAGGAGCGGGGTATGGTGTTCGGTCAGGAGAAAGGGCAGGGGTTCGGGCGTTTGTTGCCGGGCAAATACCTGACGGCCCCACTGCCATTGCCATCGGCGGCGCGCGGCGTACCACCAGCGGCCGAGCCGGCGGCGCCATCGGGGGCGAATGAGGGGGGCTGTGATTTGGGTCTTCATCCGGTGCAAATGTTGCCCGAATGCCGGACATTCACCCCTGTTTTTACCATAAAATACGGGTACCATGCCTGCACTTCAATACACACTCAGTTACTGGGAACGCGAAAGTTTCCTGCCCGACCCCGACGTTGCTGTGATCGGCAGCGGTCTGGTGGGCCTTGCGGCCGCCATTCACCTCAAAAAAATTGACCCGACACTCCGGGTGCTCGTTGTCGAAAGAGGACCGCTGCCCGTGGGCGCCAGTACCCGCAACGCCGGGTTCGCCTGTTTCGGATCGCTTACCGAACTGCTCGACGATCTCGCGCACATGAGCGAAGACGAAGTGCTCGGCACAGTAGAGAAGCGCTGGACGGGCCTTCAGCGCCTGCGCGCGCTGGTGGGCGACGAGTCGATCGACTACTACGGGCACGGCGGCTACGAAATGTTCACGGAAGAAGAAGAGGATGTTTTTCAGCGCTGCGCCGAACGAATCCCTGAGTTTAACCAAAAGATCGGCGCCATCACGGGCCATCCTGCGGGCTACCGGATCGTGGACGAGCGCCTCGCGCGTTTCGGCTTTGCCGGGGTGCGCCACCTGATCCTCAATGAACCCGAAGGACAGGTGCACACCGGCAAACTCATGTCAACGCTGCTGGACAAAGCGCGGGAAGCAGGGGTACAGGTCATCAACGGCGTCGGTATAAATGCGGTTGAGGACAGCAGCCAGGGTGTCGAATTGCTCACCGAATACGGCTGGACGCTGCGCGCGCGCCGCGCGCTGGTGTGCGTCAACGGGTTTGCGCAGCGCTTGCTGCCCCGGCTCGACGTCAGGCCGGCCCGCAACCATGTGCTCGTCACCCGGCCGATCGAGGGTTTGCCGGTAGAAGGCTGTTTTCACTATGACCGCGGGTATTTTTATTTCCGCAACATCGACGGGCGCATTCTGCTCGGCGGGGGCAGAAACCTGGACCTGGAAGCGGAATTCACCGACAGTTTTGACAACAATGAAACAATACGGGCTGCGCTGCTCCGCTTGTTGCGCGAGGTCATTTGCCCCGGCCGCCCCGTCGAGATCGAACACTGGTGGACGGGTATTATGGGCCTTGGGCCGGTAAAAAAGCCGATTGTCGAACGAATTTCTCCCAACCTTGCCGTGGCCGTCCGGCTCAGCGGCATGGGAGTGGCCATCGGCACGCTGGTGGGGCAGGAGGGCGCTGAACTGGTTCGGGTGTAGCAGGTACAAGTTTCAAGTTCGGAGCGGTTGCTATCGAGGGGTGCTACGTCCGGCAAGCCGGGGCCATTCACCCCGCGACAGCCAACCGCCATGAACTTTTGACTACTTTTTGAGGCCGATCTCGCGGAGGCGTTCGTCGAGGTATTCACCCGCGGTGATGGGCGCGTAGTGGAGTGGATTGTCGGCCGTGACGGTGGAGGGCAGGCAAGTCAGGTCCATTTCGCTGACCGGGTGCAGGAAGAAGGGAATACTGAGGCGCGGCTGGTGCCATTCTTCGCGGGGCGGATTGACGACGCGGTGGGTCGTGCTTTTCAGGTAGTCGTTGGTGAGGCGCTGAAGCATGTCGCCCACATTGATCACGATTTCGTCGGCCTCGGGCATGATGTCGATCCAGCGGCCTTCCGAGTTGAGCAGTTGAAGCCCGCCGGCGCTGGCGCCCACGAGCAGGGTGATGAGGTTGATGTCTTCGTGTTGTTCGGCGCGAATGGCGCTGGCCGGCTCCTGCGTGATGGGCGGGTAGTGGATGGCCCGCAGGATGGAGTTGCCGTGTTTGATTTGGCTGTGGAAATAGTTTTCATCGAGGTGCAGGTGCCGGGCGATGGCTTCGAGCAGCTGGCCGCCAGCGTGTTCGAAGGAGCGGTACAGCTCGCGGCCCAGGCGCGTAAAGTCGGGCACCTCGGCTACCTCGGGGTTGTCGGGGTATTCGTTTTTGCGCGGGTGATCGTCGGGGACCTCCTGACCGATCTGGAAAAACTCTTTCAGATCGGGCACGTTCGATTGTTTGGCGTGTTCCTTTCCGAACGACGTGTAGCCGCGCTGGCCGGCCATTCCGGCGATTTCATACTGTCGTTTGGCTTCGACGGGCAAGGCAAAAAAGGCTTTCGACGCCGCATAAAAGTCATCGATCAGGTCTTTGGGCACGCCGTGGTTGATCACAGCCACAAAGCCGACCTCGTGAAATGCTTTACCCAGATCGCGAACAAACTGTTCTTTTTCTTCGTGCGTACCCAGCACGTATTTAGAGAGATCGACGGTAGGAATACCTTTTTCTTTCATGGTAAGGGCGCGTTTAATGCGTTGAAAATGTGCAGTTTTGTTTGGGTAAAGATAAGCAGCCCGCTTCAAAAGCAGGGCTCTGCCTGACCCGCGCCGGTCACCAGTCTTTTTTGGGGCGCGGCCGTTCGCGGGGTTGTACGTTTTCGCGGTAGCGCCTTGCGCTTTTCTGGTCGGCCGGGCCAATGTTGTTGTCGAGCAACTGGCGCGCCTGCTCTGGACTCAATTTGCCTTGTGCCGGCGTGTTTTTTTGTTGTTGTGGCTGCTGCGGTTGCTGATTCTGGTCTTGCCCCGAAGGCTGCTGTTGCTGCTGGTTGTCGGGTTGTTGTTGGTCATTTTGTGGCGGTTGTTGCTGGTTCTGGTTTTGTTGCTCCTTGTCCTGCTGCTGCTGTTGTTGCTGTTTTTGTTTTTCCTTTTGCTGCTCTTCGCGCAATTTGTTTTTGGCAAACTGGAGGTTGCGCTTCGCATTGGCGTCGCCCGGGCGGATGCGAAGGCTTTGTTCGTAGGCTTCCACCGCTTTTTGATACTGCCGTTGCTGCAGATGTGTGTTGCCGAGGTTGTACAAGGCGTCGGCTTTCAGGTTGAGGTCGTCGCTTTGTTTGGCGGCTTCCGTGTAGAGACCGACGGCGTCTTCGTAATGCCCCTGGCGGTAGGCGGTATTACCCGTGTTGTAGAGTGCGGCGGGGTCTTTGGGGTTCTGGTTCAGGGCCTTGCGGTAATTGTTTTCAGCCTGCTGATACTCTTTTTTGTCGTAGGCTGCATCGCCCTTGCGCAGCGACTGGTGCGTCGATTGCGCGAAGGCGCCGCCGTTCCAAAACAACCCCAGCAGGAGTGGTAAAACCAAATCAAAACGCATATTCAGGAGCTTTTTTTCCAAAAAATCCAGGTTTCAGCCAGCAGGAGCAGCAGGGCCGGCAGGAGCAGCCATTGGTAGTACGACTCGAATTCGGTGTACGAACGCACCGCCACCTCGTGTTTTTCCAGCGCGTCGAGGGTTTTGCGGATGGCTTCCACGGCTTCGTCGCCCTGGCTGATGTGATAGGCCTGCCCGCCGCCCGCCCGGGCTACGTCGCGGAGCAGGGTTTCGTTGAGGCTGGTGCGCACGAGGTTGCCTTTTTCGTCGCGTTTGTAACCCGCCGCTCCGTCGGCCGACCAGGGGATTGGGCCGCCCGCGGTTGTACCGGCGCCCACGGTCATGATGAGCAGGCCGTTGTCGTGTGCTTCGGCCGCTTTATCGACAGCGCCCTCGTCGTGGTCTTCGCCGTCGGTGATGAGCACCAGTGCGCGCCCGGCAGGGGTTTCGGGGTCGAAGGCTTCTTCGGCCCTCGAAATCGCCGCCGGAATGGCGGTGCCCTGCATGGTCATCAGATCGGGTGACGCCTCGGTAAGGAAGGAAATGGCAGCGTCATAGTCGGTCGAAAGCGGCATCTGTACGTAGGCATCGCCGGCAAAGAAAATCAGGCCGACCCGTTGGCCGGCCAGTGCCTGCACGAGTTTTTGGGCAAAAATGCGCGCCAGCACGAGGCGGTTCGGCCGAAGGTCTTCGGCCAGCATGCTTTGTGAAATGTCGAAAGCGATGAACACGTCGGCGCTTTGCTGCAGCGCGGTCTGCTGTTTGGCGCCGCGTTGCGGATTGGCCCAGCTGAAAGCCAGCAAAGCCAGCGCCAGCAGCAAGAGGCCGCTTTTTACCCAAAAACGCCGCCCCGAAAACCCGGGGATCAGTTGCCCGGCCACGGCTGCGTCGGCCAGTTGCGCCATCGCACGCCGCCGCCAGAGCCACCAGGCCACCCATACCAGCACCAGCACGGGCAGGGCCCAGAGCACGCGTAAATATTCGGGATGTTCGAATCGGAACATGGTACAGCAGTTTGGGTGAATCAGTGTTTGAACAGCATCAGGCGGTTACCGAACGCAGAAAACCCCATCGGAGCAGGGCTTCGAGCAACAGCAACAGGATGGCCGCCCCGACAAACCAGTGGTAGTAGTCGCTGGTGCGCCGAACCGTCGTGACGTCCACTTTGGTTTTTTCCAAACGGTCGATTTCCTTGTAAATATCGTCGAGCGCCTTCGCCGATTGCGCCCGGTAGAATTTGCCGCCCGTCAGGGCCGCAATGTCTTCCAGCGGTTTCGGGTCGAAGGTCTGTTTTTGAAAATCATAATAGTAGGTCCCGTCGCCGTTGCGCGCGCTGGGCGCCAGCACATCGCCTTCGGTTCCGACGCCGACAGTGTACACTTTTACGCCGAGGCTGCGCGCAATTTCGGCTGCATCCATCGGCGCCATGAACCCTGCATTGTTGACGCCATCGGTGAGCAGGATAACGATCCTGGATTTGGAAGCACTGTTTTTCAGGCGATTGACGGCCGTGGCCAGCCCCAGTCCGATGGCGGTACCTTCGCCCACCCGCCCGATTTGCAGGGTTTGGATGTATTCTTTAACCACCCGCCGGTCGGAGGTCAGCGGGCAAAGAGTGAACGCTTCGCCGTCGAAGGCTACCAGCCCGATGCGGTCGTAGGGCCGGTTTTCAACGAAATTGGCCGCTACGGCCTTGGCTACCGCGAGGCGGTTGGGGTTGAAATCGCGGTTGAGCATACTCAGGGAGACGTCCATCGACAGGATGATGTCGAGCGCATCGGCCTTGATTTTTTGCTCCTGCCACTGGCGTTGGGGGCGCGCCATGGCCAGCGCCAGCAGCGTCAGCGCCGTCCAGCGAAGCCAGGGCAGCCGGCGGCGCCAGCGCGCGCGCCAGGTGGGCGCCAGTTCGGCGGGCGAAAATTGTGAAAAAACCGCCCGCAAATTGCCGTCGCGACCGGCCCTGTACCAGAGCAGCGGAGCCAGCAAAAACAGCAAGAGCCAGAGTGGTTGGGCGAATGTCATGACGGCTTGTTTTCAGGTTCTTCGGGAGCGGGCACTGTTTTTTCCACCAGGGTTCTGACGGCTGCCCAGGCGCTTTCATGGTAGTCTTCGGGCGGTTCGCCTTTGGCAAATTTCACGCGGTCGGCCGTGTGCAGCAGCGTTGCCAGTACGGGCAACAGCGCCTGCGGAAAATCGGTCGATTGCAGGCGGTAAAGGGTTTCGTCGCTCACCGACTCGAGCGCCGGCACGCCAAACCGTTGCTGCAGGTATTGGCGGGCAATGTAGGTCAGCGCTTCATAGTAGGCTTTGACCTGTTTTTGCTGCCACAAGCCCCGCTTTGCCAGGGCGTCCAGTTCGCGCAAGGCCAGTTCGTGCGGCGGCAATTGTATGCTTCGGCTGCGAACTTTTTGCCGCCGCCGCTTGAGCAGCCACCAGGCGAGGTAAGCGAGCGCGCACAGGCCACCCACCGTCAGCACCCAGGGCAGCGCATCGGTCCAGCTGAAAGGCTCGCGGTGAATGTCGGCAATATCGGCGATGTCGTTGGGGTCGGAAGGGTAGGGCGTAGGGGCTACGCTGAGCGTCAGCGGATTGGTTTCCATGGTGCTGCCGTCGTGAAAATGGAGGGTCAGGGGCGGCAGCCGAAGATCGGCCGAGTCGAAGGTGATGAGCGTGAAATCATTTTTCCACTGGTCGCCTTCGAGCAGCCAGCCGCTTTGCCGCAGCATATTTTGTGGCGGGAAAATGCTGTCCCAGGCAGAAAAATCCACATCCTTCGGGTGGCCGGCCACATCCTGCACGGCGATGTGCAGCATGAATGGTTCCCCCGTTTCCACCACTACGGAATCGAACGCGGCCCCTGCCTGCGCGCCTGCGCCCGCGGGGACCAACAGCAGGAATAAGAACGGCAGCAGGCCCGTCCACCGTGGTCTTTGCACAGCGGCTCCGACCTGCAAACGATGCGGGCGGCCTTGTTTTTTATGGATGCATTCTGCGTTCATCGGCAAAACAAATCAGGTTTTCAAGGTATTGATAATCGGTGTTTTATAAAAAATACGCCCCTCTTTATTCCGTCTCTGCCCCCTCCTCCCGGGTATCGTAGCGAGGGGCGGATTGCAAGTGGTGTAATGAGGCGTTGGTGTGCGACAGGGTCCGCCTTCTTCATCAATTACGCACCCCTCGCTCTTTGTTCAAAAAAATGGAGCAAGGGCTGGATGTAGGGTTCGTGGGTGGGCAAGCTGAGAAAATCGGCGCCGGCCTGCTGAAAATTGTAGCGGGCCGAGGCCAGGTTTTCGAGAAAACGCGCCGTGTAGCGCCGCCGCCAGTCGGGGTCGGTGGTATCGACCCAGCCGCTGCGTCCGCTTTCGGCATCGGTTATATTGAGCAGGCCCAGGTCGGGCAGGCTGCGTTCGCGCGCATCCCAGCAGTGCAGGCCCACGCAGTCGTGGCGGCGTGCCAGTACCCGCAGGGCTTTGCCGTAGTCGTCGGCCAGAAAATCGGACAGCAGAAAACAAACGCTTCTTTTTTTTAACACATTGCGGGTGAACTGCAGGGCGCGGCCGAGGTCGGTTTTTTGCCCCGAAGGCTCGAAGTTGAGCAATTCGCGGATGATGCGCAGGGCATGTTGCCTGCCTTTTTGCGGGGCAAGGAAAAGTTCGGGCCGGTCGGAAAAGAACAGCACGCCCACCTTGTCGTTGTTTTCAAGGGCGGAAAAAGCCAGTACGGCGCAGAGTTCGGTCAAAAATTCGCGTTTGGTCGGCCTGGCGCTGCCGAAAAAAGCCGAACGGCTGACATCGACCAGAAGCATGACCGTCAGTTCGCGTTCTTCTTCAAAAATTTTGATGTGCGGCTCGCCGGTTCGCGCCGTTACGTTCCAGTCGATGTTGCGCACGTCGTCGCCAAACTGGTATTGCCGCACCTCGCTGAACGACATGCCGCGGCCCTTGAAGGCGCTGTGGTAGCCTCCGGTGAAGAGGTGGCGACTCAGTCCGCGGGTCTTGATCTCGACCTTTCGGACTCTTTTAATCAGTTCGGCGGTATCCATGTTGTTGTTATCGAACCAGTTCGGTCAGGGGATTGTCTTTGCGCATGTAGGGTTTGAGTACGGAATACGGCACCAGCAGGCGCTGCTGGCCGTACACAGGATGGAAGAGCGTGCTCATTTCAAGGCCTTCGCGCCGAATGGCGAACAGCGGAAAGCCTTCTTTGGCCAGCCATTCGCGGAACTGTGGATCGGCAGCGAATTTGGCCATTTTGGGCGACTCCTTGCGGGAGTAATCGTCCATCCATTTTTTAAAATTGAAGGACTTGATAAAAAGGTCTTCGAGCAGGATTTCCTTGCCGGTTTTGAGGTTGAAATTAAAGGAAAGGCCTTCCGTGCGCTCGTCCCAGGAGTTGGTGAAGATCAGGTAGCCGCAGAACAGGTCGTCGGTCCAGAACACCACGTCGGCCCAGGCGCTGGCGCGCAGGCTGCTGCGGTTTTTGGGCGAGTTGTCGCGTTTTTGGGCGGCAAAAGCGGTTTTGCAACGTGTGATCCAGTCCTGCACTTTTTTGTCGAGCGAGGTATTGCAGGCGTCGCAGCGGGTTCGTGGATAGAGGGCGTCGTAGCTCGTCGTATAGTCGGCCGATTCGAAGCAGCCCATGAGCAGGTTGTCGCGGAGGGTAAATTTCAGGCTGCGCCTTTCGCCGCTGCCTACCCACTGTATTTCGGTGCTTTGCGGCACTTTCAGCGAGCCGCGCAGGATGGCTGCCGGGATTTCGCCGCCGGGTTGCCGGGCATTGAGTTCGTAGGCGCCGTCTTCGTCTATGCTGCCGCGCAGCGGGTAGGTTTTGCCGTCGGCTTCGATCCATAGGTAGCCGAACATGGCGCCGTTGTGCAGTCGGGAAATCACGAAATCGGCCCTGGCGTTGTTGTAGCGGCCGATGTAGCGGTTGGTCCATTTGTTGTCGCCGCAATGGCCGGCGGCCAGCACCTGACCTACGGCCACTTCCTCTGCGTCGAGGTGGAGGCCCAGGGTGCTGTCGCGATTGAGCCAGTCGGCTTCTATTTGTTTGCCGTTGACTTTTCCGCTGATGACGCCCGTGCGCTGGTTGCGCGAGTCGAATTCGTTGAGCGACACCTTGTCGTTGGTAAAAACCCCGTCGAGCCGGAAGCGGCCCCGGTTTTGGGGGTAGGAGAGGTAGCCCCGGCATTTGGCGCCGTCGGAGCCCAGGGAAATGGTGACGCTGCTCACGTCGTCGAGCCTGCCGCTGAAATACCGCACCCATTTGATATCGGCGGGTTTGTCGAACAGGCGCGCAATGGCGGTGTCGCTGATGTTGGAAGGCAGGGCGGTCGCGCCCGGCGCAGGATTGGTCGTCGTCTGGGGTTTGCTTGCCGGCGACTGCGTTGCGGCGGGTGGCGTTGCGGCCGGTTTGGTCGCAGGCGCTTGTCCGGCAGCGGGTTTTGGGGCCGGTTTGGTGGATGAAGCGGGCTTTTGCGCGACAGCGCCGAGGCTCAGCAGCAGGCTTGCCGCTACGACAAACGATTTGCAGGGAGTATGGTATCGATTCATTGCAGTAAACAGGTTGGCCGGCGCATGGTCCGGGGGGGGGCTGGTACGGGCTACGGCACTTCTACCTTTGCCAGTACGCGGGCGATGATTTCTTCTGTGTCCACATTTTCCGCCTCCGCCTCGTAACTCAGGCCGATGCGGTGACGCAGCACATCGGGCGCGACGGCGCGCACATCTTCGGGAATGACGAAACCCCGCCGTTTCAGGAAGGCCATGGCGCGGGCCGACTGTGCGAGGGCGATGCTGGCCCGCGGTGAAGCGCCGTAGCGGATCAGGGGGCTGAGTTCGCGGAGGCTGTAATCGGCCGGTGTGCGCGTGGCAAACACCAGATCGAGCAGATATTGCTCAATTTTTTCGTCCATGTAAACGTGCTGCAACACGTCGCGGGCCCTCAGCAGGGCGGAGGGCGATACGATGGGTCGCGCTGCGCGGCGTTCGTCGTTGAGGTTGCGCCGCACGATTTCGCGTTCTTCCGACATGTTGGGGTACCCGATCTTCACCTTGAGCAGAAAACGGTCCATCTGCGCTTCGGGCAGGGGGTAGGTGCCTTCCTGCTCGATGGGATTCTGGGTGGCGAGCACGAGGAAGGGCTCTTCGAGGTAAAAAGTTTCGCTGCCAATGGTCACCTGTCGCTCCTGCATGGCTTCGAGCAGGGCGCTTTGCACCTTGGCGGGCGCGCGGTTGATCTCGTCGGCCAGTACGAAATTGGCAAAAACGGGGCCTTTCCGCACGGTAAATTCCGAACGGGCCGGGTTGTAGATCATGGTGCCGATCACGTCGGCCGGCAGCAGGTCGGGCGTAAACTGGATGCGACTGAATTTTGCCTCTACCGCCTGTGCCAGGGTTTTGATTGCCAGGGTTTTAGCCAGGCCGGGCATGCCTTCGAGCAGGATGTGGCCTTTCGTCAGCAAGCCGATCAACAGTCGTTCGATCATGGCGCGCTGGCCCACGATCACGCTGGCGGTTTCCTGCTGGAGTTGTTCGATGAAGGCGCTTTCCAGGTGAACCCTGTGGTTGAGCGCTTCGATATCCGGATGTGATTGCATAGCTGGATGGAAAAAGGGACCGCAAAAATAGCAAGCCGGCAGGTGTAACGAATTTTCAGGGCGAGGATGTTCGAAAAGAGCAAAAAAAACATTGGGCCCGGCGAATGGCAGGTCGCCGGGCCCAATGTTTCAAGTATTACATACGTTGCGCCGCATGGGCTTATTCTTTGATCATTTTGGCAAAACGTATGCCTTTGCCGTAGTCGAGCGCAGCGATGTACATGCCTGCCGGCAAGGTCGAAACATCTGCCCGGCGATCGGCAGTCAGGTTTTGCTGCAAAACCCTGAGGCCATCGATGCCGGTCAGTGTCAGGACGGCATGGTCCCATTGGGCGTCGTCCACAATGCTGACGACATCGGTTGCAGGATTGGGGACGATTTGCAGCATGACGGTCTCCGTCTGAACATCCTTCGAATCGCTCGGATTGAGGCTCATGCGAAGCACCCATACGTCTCCGCTGTTCGAAGGACCCGTGCCAGACATGGCATCGCCGTCGCTGGAACTCGTGTGGCCGGCGACAATAAATTCTCCATCAGTCAATTCCCTGCCCGACCGGAAAACGTCGCTGTTCGAACCGCCATATGTCTTGTGCCATAACATGCTGCCATTAGGGTCGATGCAAAACAACCAGGCGTTCTGGCCCGGAAAATTGCCTGACACGTCGTCGTCGTATGACCAGGGAATTCCGGTGAGGATAAAATTCCCGTTGCTCATGCGGAAAATCCCTGTGCCCGAATCGACGCCACTGCCTCCAAAACATTTTTGCCATTGGACGGCGCCCGCTTCGTTCAGTTTGATGCCCCAGACGTCGTAATCGCCATGGTTGGTCGGAAACGTGGAATTGGAGGTATTGATCAAAACCGCGCCGCCATCACCGGAGGACACCATGTCTTCGTTGTAATCCAGGCCTTCGCCGCCGAGCAGTTTGCTCAACAGGATGTCGCCGTTGTTGTTGATTTTCAGCACAAATACATCGCCCAGGCCGTGGTTGTTGAGGGCATCGCCGTCGTTGGAAGAACTGCTTCCCGCTACAAAAAAACTGCCGTCGGACAAAGGCAGGATGGACTTCGCAAAATCGGGGGCGCTGCCGCCATACAGACGGCTCCACAATATCTGGCCGTCGGGGTCGATTTTGAATATCCAGACATCCTGATTGCCATCGTTGCTGTTGGGCACGTCGCCGTCGGAAGAATACGAGCTGCCGGCGATGATGTAATTGCCGTCGCTCGATGCGGTGATAGCATAGCCGTAGTCGTTGTCTGTTCCGCCGAATGTTTTTTGCCAGACCAGGTCTCCGTTGTCATCAATTTTGACCAACCAGACATCGTTTTTTCCGTGGTTGAAGGTAATGTCTCCGTCTGCCGAGTCGGACCATCCAAGGAGGAAGTAACCGCCGCCTGCGGCGGCCGGGATGATTTTCCGGGGCGTTTCCTCATTGCTGCCGCCGTAGGTTTTTTTCCAGACCAGCTGGCCGGCATTGTCCAGCTTGAGCAGCCAGAATTCAGATTTTCCATTGGAGCCGCTTACGTCGCCGTCCAGCGAATACGGCATACAAAGTGCCAAAAAACCGCCGTCCTGGGTTTCAAGTACGGCGACACCTTGATCCGTGTAGGTGCCGCCAAAAGAGTTTTCCCAGAGGATGCCGGGCTGAGAAAAGCCGTTGCGCGGAGCGGCGATGAGGAGGATCAGGAGGGGGGCAATAACCTGTTTAAATGGTACCATCATTGTTCAATTCAAGGTTTTTCTGCAAAACGATACAAAAGTGCTCCAGCGCCTGACTGAAAAAAATAACACTTTACCTGCAAGTTTCTCCATTGCTGCCGGGCCCGTGAAGGGGCGTTGCCGCCCGCCGTTTTGGTTGAATGCGGTACGGATTGCTTTGATTTATCGGGTCCTCGCCCTGCTTTTTCACTGTTTTCAATTTCTTATGAAAACAATTTTGCCTAAAAACGCATTTACCTTGTGCAACCGGCGCCTTACAACAGCCCCGGCCGACATTCTTCAAATTCATATCGTTGTCAATCCGCAACATGGACGTTCACGAAGGCAAGCAAAAATTCATCGAATCCTGGGGCAAAATGGCCAGCGACTGGGGCATCAACCGCACCATGGCGCAGGTACATGCCTTGCTACTCATCGCGCCCGAACCCCTCACCGCCGATCAGGTGATGGAAGAACTCAACATATCCCGCGGCAACGCCAATATGAATATCCGTGCCCTGATGGATTGGGGGCTCGTGCACAAACAGCTGCGCGCCGGCGAGCGGAAAGAGTACTTTTTCGCCGAAAAAGACATGTGGACGGTCGTGCGCCAGATCATCATCAATCGCAAAAAACGCGAACTGGAACCCATGCTCAAAGTGCTCGACGAGGTAGTGGGCGTGGAAGAGAACTGCCCCGAATCCGAGAGCTTCTGCGCCGTCGTGCGCGACATCCGCAAGTTCTCCCACAAAGCCAATCAAACCCTCGATACCCTGCTCAAGGCCGATCCCAACTGGTTTACCGGCATGCTGCTCAATACCCTCGTTCGATAAAGGCGCCGCCGACCCGCAAAGCCGGGTATTTCCGCCTCAGCGCCATACCCGGAAATAGGGCGTCAGTTGTCCGCCGAAGGCGCGAAACAACCGCTCCATGCCTTCGTGCATGCTGCCTTCAAAATCAAGCACCAGATTTTTCTCCCTGCAAAACCCGATGGCTGCATCGATCAGCGCGGGCGTGGCTGCCAGCCGGCGACCCGCATCCGTTGCGCCGCTGAGCAACAAAGCGGCTTCCCTGCGATCAAAAGCCAGCCAGATGCCTGCGACCGGCGCGCCCGAGCCCCGTTCGCGGGCCAGCAGCACGAGGCTTTGGCCGCGCTCCGACAAGGCCCGGTACAAAGCCTGAAAAACCGGCTCACGGGGCGGGGCGGGCAGGCCCTGCCGCCGAAGCGACTGCCGATACAGATCGAAAAGGCATTCGGCTTGCGCATCGGCCGAAAAAATTTCTAGGGCTGCCTGCGCTTTTTTCAGGTCGGTGCGCAGGGTGTTCTCGCGGGCGGCTTCGGTGTGCAGCGCGGGATCTAGCCGGTAGGTGTAACGGGTGGATTGTTTGAATCCGGCCCAGTAAAAGGGCAGCCAGTTGCCGATTTCGGGGCGGAAATGCTGGCGGAAAAACAGGCTGCGCGGCAGTTGCCCGATCAGAGCGGCAGCGGTTTTTTTTTCAAATGCGAGCCGTCCAACTTCTTTAAAACCAGCATTTTGCGGATAAAAATACCAGGGCCCTGCATAACTCGTCAGCGGCGGCATCTGCACGAGTGGCAATCCCCAGCGCCGGTGGCGGTACCAGGGCAGTACGCCCGTGGGGGCGCCGCCCCGGTCGCGGGCCAGGCAGGCGCCCCAGCCCCCCGGGCCGCCGCACACGGCATCGAGCCACCAGGGCTGGAAATGCAGGGGCAGCCCGAAGTGTTCGCACAATTCCCGGTACTCCGTTTGGCGGCTGCGCTCGTCTTTTGATACTTTTGCGGACATCACAGGGCGATGATACGCCATGTCTTTCGCCTGCACAACCCTGCACAACGCGCCGCCAAGACGCTCATTCACCTTTTTACCATGACGCTCCGCGCATTTTTCGACTACCTCGGGGAAAACCCGCTCCTGCTGCTGGCCTACTTTGCCCTTATCCCCCTGACGGCTTTTCTTGCCGGCATGCTCGGGCGGGGCGAAGGGCATCTTTCGCCGTGGAAATACCTGTATTCGGTCCTGATTTACGGGGTTTGTGTGCCCGGTATTTTTGCCGTGGCGCTGAGCGTGTATTTTTTCCTGTTCGAGCGCGGCAGCATTATGAATGCCAACGTGCTGATTCAGGTGTTGCCGGTCGTGTCGATGGTGCTTACGCTGGCCATTATCCGGCAGAATGTGAGTTTCGATGCGGTGCCCGGTTTTGAAAAAATATCGAGCCTGATGCTCATGATCGGAGCAGTGTTCGTGTTGATGTATCTGCTTGATCGTACGCATCTTATCGCGTTTGTCAACGTGCCGGTGCAGTACCTGATCCTGATCGTGGCCGGTTTGTTGCTGGCCTTTCGCTACGGATTCAGGCAACTCATTGCCCGCTGAATCGTTATTCCAGTTTTGACCTTGAATTTGCTTCGTTTACATCGCCTCTTGTTTCTTCCGGCCCTGGCCCTCGGCCTTGCGGCCTGCGAAAACGCCTTGCGCCGCGAGCAGGAAATCTTCACCCAGAACGACGTGGCTGTAGAGGTCGGTCGCGGGGTGGAAATCCTGTACTCCGACAGCGCCCGCGTCAGGGTGCGGATCTCGGGTCCTGTGTTGCTCAATTTTACCGAACGCGACGACCCGCGCCAGGAATTTCCACAGGGGGTCAAGGTCGATTTCCTGGACGAACGGCAGCAGATCAAAAGCACCCTGACGTCCAAAAACGCCATTCGGCGCCAGGACAAAGGCCAGGTAACAGCCCGCGATTCGGTCGTGCTGAACACCGCCCGGCGCGAGCGACTCGAGACCGAAGAACTCATCTGGGATGAAAAAACCGAGAAGATTTTTACCGACAAATTTGTCAAAGTCACCAAGCCCGGAGAAATCATCTACGGCTTTGGCCTCGAAGCCAACCAGGATTTTTCTTACTGGAAAATAACCGTCCCGAAAGGCCGCATCAAGGCCGATCAGGTGGACAAAGCCCTGCAATAAATCCCCTCCCTGCCATGGACGAAGACGCCGCCCGACCTCGATTTACCAGCTGGCACATCGGCAGCCATGCTTTCCCCGCCGTTTTGTTGTTGAGCCTGCTCAGCGTTTTGCTGGCCACCTGGACCCTGCCCACGCTCTACTTTGTACTCGGCAGCGGCCGGGTAGCGCCTTTTTTGTTGTCGGCGGGGGTGTTTTTGGGCGTTTTGCTGTTTAAAAAACAAATTTTTAAAAGCATTTACCACAACGAGCCGAGAGAAGGCGACGCCGCCCTGCTCGAATATTTTGTGCAACAAAATACTGCCGCCAACGAAGAGGAAGAGGAAATGGCTGTCGAACTGCTCGAAAACGCCCTGCAACTCAAAGATGTTCGCGCGCTGGATTGTATGGCGCCGCGCTCCGACATCGTGCACGTGGATGTGTCGGCGCCTGTGGAAGAACTCCGCCAGCTGTTTATCGAGAGCAGTTTGTCGCGTATTCTGGTGACCGACGGCGAGCTCGACCATGTGCTCGGCTACGTGCACGTGCAGCAAATGTTCGCGCTGCCGCAGACGATCCGGGGCATGGCCATGCCGATTTATTTCGTGCCGGAAACGATTTCGGTCAAAGACTTGTTAAACAAATTCATCAAAAACCGCAGCAGCATCGCCTGCGTGGTGGACGAATACGGCAGCCTGGCCGGCCTCGTGACGCTCGAAGACGCGCTCGAACAACTGTTTGGCGAAATCGACGACGAACACGACCAGGAAGAATTCATCGACGTGCGTATTTCCGAACGCGAGTTTCTCTTCTCCGGCCGCCTGCGCATCGACGATCTGAATGAAAAATACCCGGAACTGAATCTGCCGGAAGGCGATTACCAAACCCTTTCGGGCTTTATCGTTTCCACCGCGCAAAATATTCCCGAACAGGGCGCGCGCCTGCCTTTTGAAGGCAAAACCTTCGTACTCGAACTGGTAAGCGACCGCAAGATCGAAACGGTCAGGGTGTTGATGGATTAATCCGATAAACCCGTTGCTTTCTGCCCAACTGGGATAGCCGAAAGTTGCGGGAATATCGAAACAACTCGAATGCATGTTAACTGGAACTGTAACCAAATCGACCGGCAGCTGGTACAATGTGCGTCTTGACGAGGCCGGCGAATTGCTCCAATGCCGCATCATCGGCAAATTCCGGCTCGACGACGTGCCCCTGACCAACCCTGTAGCCGTGGGCGACCGGGTCGAAGTGCAACGCGAGGGCGCGGGCGGCACGGAGGGACTGATCAAAAAAATACTGCCGCGCCGCAACTGGGTGGTCCGGCAATCGCCGCGCCGCAAACACGACCTGCACCTGCTGGCCGCCAATATCGATCAGGCGGTGCTCATCGTCACGGTGGTGCATCCCAACCTCAAACCCGGCTTTATCGACCGTTTTTTGCTCATGACCGAGCCGCATGAAATACCGGTCACCATCGTGTTCAACAAGGGCGACCTGTACAGCGAGGAAGACGTGGACGTCTTTTTTGCCATGAAAGAAGTGTACGAGAAGATCGGGTACCGCGTGATCGCCACCTCGGTGCGGGAAAAAAAAGGGCTTGACACGTTCCGCGACATTTTAAAAGACAACATCACCCTGCTCAGCGGGCAGTCGGGGGTGGGTAAAAGCAGCCTGGTCAATGCCATTCAGCCGCAACTCAATTTGCGTACAGGCGATATCAGCGATTATTCGGGCAAGGGCCAGCACACCACCACCTTCGCCGAAATGTTCGAACTGGATTTCGGCGGGCACATCATCGACACACCTGGGATCAAAACCCTGGCTTTCAACAACAAGGACCTGCAAAACGTGGCGCACAGCTTTCGCGAATTTTTCACCCTCTCCGAAAACTGCCGCTTCGGCGCTTCCTGCCTGCACCGCAACGAGCCCGGCTGCGCCGTCCGTCAGGCCGTCAAAAACGGCGAAGTCAGCGAATTGCGCTACCTCAACTACCTGGGCATACTGGAAGAGGTGGAAGACCAGAATTACTGGGAACGGTATAAAGACATCGACTGACGTATTCGAATGAGGCTGCCTCACAAGTTGTTTTCCCGCAGATAGCACAGATTGTTGTCGGGGATGACGCAGATTTATCGAATGATAATTGGCTTTACCCCCGTTTTTTTGTTTAAAAATCAAACAATCATTGGCTAGCCAGATGCATAAGCGACTTATGAGACGGCCTCATTCGAATAAAAACGCTCACATGTCCATCACGTGTCCGCATTGTTTGCAGGTGCGGGCGCCCGTGTCCGATTTGAATTCGCCGATGGCGTCGCGGATCTGGGTGCCGATGTCTTTCAGTTCGAAGCCGGCTTCGTGCAGCGGTGCGCCACAGTGGTCGCAGAACCAGAGGAGTTTGTCGATCTCGCCCTGATGGCGTTTGCGCTCGAGCACCAGGCCGACGGTATTGGCCGGCCGCTGGGGGGAGTGGGGGATGCGGGGCGGCAACAGGAACATCTCGCCTTCGCGGATATCGATGGTTTCGGGCTTGCCTTCTTCGTTGATGATCTTGACCTGGATATCGCCTTCCAGCTGGTAAAAAAGTTCTTCGCCTTCCTCCCAGTGGTAGTCTTTGCGGCCGTTGGGGCCACCGACGATCATGACGATAAAATCGTCGTTGTCCACGTAAATCTGTTTGTTGCCCACCGGCGGCTGGAGCAGGTGGCGGTTCTCATCGATCCATTTCTGGAGGTTGAATGGTCTGGCGATTGGCATGGCGTATCGAATACGGGTGGTTAAGGATATAATTGCTCGATAATCAGCCTTTTGTGAAGGCCGTTTTGTTCTTCGTGTCAAAGATAGCGCCCTGCTTCCGAATTTCCTTCCTTGCCGCCTCAGGGCCGGATTTTTACCGATAAAAGCACAATACCCGCCAGAATAAGCAGCGAACCCATCAGGCGCGGGCGGAAATTTTCCTCCGTCAGCAAACGGGCGCCCAGTACCACCCCGATCACAATGCTCAGTTCGCGGGCAGGAGCCACCACATGCACGGGCGCCGTTTTGATGGCATACAACACCAGCAAATACCCCAGCGGACTGATGAGCGCGACCACCACGACCTTCCAGCGGTGTGCGCGCCAGATGGCTCCGATCTCCGGCCAGCGGCGCCTGGCCAGCGGCGCCAAAGCAACAACCCGGAACGGGTGCGAACAGGCTTCAAGCATGAGCGGCGCCAGGGCGAGTTGCTTGACCGCGAAACCGTCGAATACCGTGTAGCAGGCAATCAAAAATCCCGTGCCGATGCCGTACACCAGCCCGTCGCGCCGCTTGCCGGCATCGACGCCGGCCTTGCCGATGCCCGATACCAGCAGCACGCCGGCCACGACGAGGCACAGCCCCAGCACGGATAAAACGCCCGGTTGTTCGTGCAAAAACAGGACGGCGCCGACCGCCGAGAGGACCGGGCCGCTGCCCCGGGCCAATGGATACACCACCGACAGGTCGGCCACGGCATAGCCTTTTTGTAAAACGAGGAAATAGACCAGGTGCAGCACGCCGGTAACGCCCAATGCGCCCACATTGCGCAGCGACCATTCGAAGTCGTATAGGATGGAATACGCAACAACCAGCGGCAGCATCCAGACGCTGATGACCGCGGCCAGCAACCATACGAATGCCGGTCCGCCGGGGATCGTTTTGGCTAAAAAATTCCAGACCGCATGCAAAACTGCCGCTATCAGGACCAGCATCAGGCTGAAAGGTTCCATCGCGCACAACCCTCTCGGGAAAAATCGGTGTAAAAACGCGGCAAATTAGCATATTTGAACTTGCTGCCCCGGGCGCTGTAACATCTTCGCCCCCTGCGCCGTCTTTCAGACGATTCCACTACTTTAAAAACAATCAGCTATGAACAAAATCTGCTTCCTCCTTGCGCTGCTTTGGAGCCTGGGCACTGCTTTGTCTGCCCAGAACCAGGCATTTGACCGTTTTATCGAACAGCACCGCAACGACCGGGGCTTTACCTACGCCCTGCTCAGCAAAGACGTTTTTGAAGTCGCCACCGGCGCCACAGTCGAAGACACCGACTGGAAAAAACTGCACCAGGTCATCGGCCAGATCGGTTCGTTGAGCATCCTGGCGGCCGACAGCATCACCAACGGCCGCGCATTGTACAAGGAAGCCCGCGCCCTCGTCCCTACCGATGTGCTGGAAGATGTGCTGGCCGTTCGCGACGGACAAACCGACGTCCGCATCTGGGCCCGCGAGGAAAACGCCGTGGTGTCCGACCTGGTCATGCTGGTCGGCACGCCGGAAGAATTTGCCCTCATCTGTTTCTCCGGCGCGATCGACCTCTCCAACCTGAGCGAGCTCGCCCAACTGCTCGACGCCGACGCCGCCCAGGACCTCGCCCGCGCCTCGGCAGCCGTGGCGCCGGCCTTCCGGCTCAGCCCCAACCCGACCGCCGGCCCGATCACCCTGCATTGCGATGAGCCTGCCGATCAGCCGCGCCGCCTCTCGGTGAGCGACCAGAACGGGCGACTGCTGATGAGCCGCGAACTCGACGCCGCTACGACGCAATCCATCGACCTTTCTGCCTTGCCCAACGGCACGTACTGGGTACAGCTGGAAACAGCCGGCGGAAAGGTCGGCGTTAAGCAAATACTAATTGCACGCTAAACAGCGACGGAAAGACGGGGTGGAAACTATTTTTACGGGACAATGCCAAACCCGTTCCCATGCTGAAAAATACTTTCCTCCTCGTCTTTCTTCTTGCAGGGTTTTTATCCCTCGATGCCCAGGTCGCAACCCCCGGCGGGTTGTTGCGGGAAAAATTCGTCCTCGAACACCCCGGGTCATTCAACAGCACCCCTCCGCCTGCCAATAACGGCAGTGGCCTCCGCAGCGGCCTCACCGACGCCCTCGATCAGGCTTTCGACAGCGTGACCGCGCTTTCCACGCTGACCGGTTTTACCGCGGCAGTCGTACTGCCCAGCGGCGATGTGTGGAAACGAGCGCACGGCGCCAACGCCGGCTTCCCGGTGATGACCACCCTGAATACCAACCACCTCATGGGCATGGGCAGTATCACCAAAACCTTTGTCGCAACCACCCTGCTGCTGCTCGCGGAGGATGGCCTCGTCGATCTTGACGATTCCATCGGGCAATACGTGGGGCCCTACCCGAATATCGACGGCAGCGCCACCCTGCGGCAGCTGCTGAGCCATCGCACGGGCTTCAACGACTACCTCAATGAAAACCCGGCCATGATCAACACCTGGGTGGCCAACCTCGACAGCATCTGGGTGGCCGATACGGTGCTGAATCATTACATTCTGGCGCCCAATTTCCCGGTCGGCGCCGACTGGAGTTATTCCAACACCAATTTCCTGCTCGCGGGCCGCATCATCGAGTCGGTCACGGGCCAGCCCTGGTACCAGGTGCTGCGCGACAGGGTGCTGACGCCGCAAGGGCTGACCCACACCTTTGCCTATCCCTGGGAGTCCACGGGCAACCAGCAGATCGCCCACGTCTGGCTCGACATCGACGGCAACGGCACGGTGGAGGATGCCATCGGACTGGGCTTGCCCATCGAAGGATTTTTCAGCCTCGGCAACAGCGCCGGCTGCCTGTTGAGCACGCCTGAAGACATCGGCCGTTTCATGGAACGCCTGTTCAGCGGCAATATCCTCCTGCCGTCCTCGCTGGCGGAAATGCAGACCGATTACGTACAAAACCCGGCGGAAGGCCTCCAGTACGGGCTGGGCGCGGCTTCATTCGCGGGTTTCCCGATGGAAAACTGGGGCCACGACGGCAGCATTATTTACAAATCCTGGGGCTTGTATTTCCCCGACCTCGATATCGCCATCGTCGTACAACAAAACGACGACCGGATCGCCGCCCTCAATCCGCAACTGATTGATCTGGTGGATGTTTTCGTCAGCCTGTTCGTGACCTATATCGACAATGCCCCGAGCAGCGGCGCCGGCGCGCCCGTGCTTGCAGCCGTGCCTTTCGCCGTCCCCAACCCGACTGCCGGCCGCTTGCATTTGCACCTGCCCGCCGATCAGTCCTTGCCCGCGCCCTGTGTGCTGAGGGATGCGCAGGGGCGGCCCGTTTGGTCGCAGACGATAGAAACCCCCGATACCGACATTTCACTCGACCAACTGCCTGCCGGGCTGTACCATTTGCAGGCCGGCAGGCAGTTGGAAAAAGTGCTATTGATGCGCTAGCGCAAATCCGAAGATGCCGTCAAAGCGATTTCAAAGCTCGCTTTGGGGCGCGGCAAACCAATGATTGTTGGGTCTTGAAACAAAAAACGGGCTGGCGACAAATTACCATTCTGCCAATCTGCTGGAAACAGCGGACAATTCGGTCTCTTCTAGCCAAAATGCCCGGCTACGTAGTTTCGGGTCAGGTCCTCTTTCGGGGCCTCGAAAATCTGGCGAGTAGGCCCGAACTCGATTAGCTCGCCCAGGTACATGAATGCGGTAAAATCGGCTACCCGCTGTGCCTGTTGCATATTGTGGGTAACGATTACGATGGTAAACTCTTTTTTCAACTCCAGCAAAAGGGCCTCAATGCGGGCTGTACTGATCGGGTCGAGCGCCGAGCAGGGCTCGTCCATCAGAATTACCTCCGGCTCCACAGCGATGGCGCGCGCGATGCACAGGCGTTGTTGTTGCCCCCCGAAAGATCCAGCGCTGAACGGTCGAGTTCATTTTCCACTTCGTCCCATAAATAACTGCCGTGCAGGCTTTTTTTTACGCGGGCGGCAATTTGGCCACGGTCTTTCATTCCGTTGATTTCCAGCCCGTAAGCTACGTTGTCAAACACCGATCTGGGAAAAGGATTGGGTTTTTGAAACACCATGCCGACCTTGCGACGCACCCCGACAGGGTTGGTGTTACCGTGCAGGATGTTGTGCCCGTCGAGCACAATTTCTCCCTGAATATGCACGTCCGGATGGAGGTCGTGCATGCGATTGAGGCAACGCAACAAGGTGCTTTTGCCACATCCCGAAGGCCCGATCAGCGCTACGACAGCATTGGCCGGAATGTCGAGCCAGATGTTTTTCAGGACGTGTTTGGAACCAAAGTGCAAGTTTAGGTTCCGGATATGCATTTTGTATTCTTGAGACATTTTAAAGTTCAGGTTGCTGTTGCGACACGAAAAGGGTAGCGGCCATAGTTGGGGTTTGGTTTTTCCGCCTCCCTGTTATTCAAAAGGGGGCTGTTCAGGGCAAAAGCTGCGTTGCCCGTCTGGTTTGGGCCAGGTTTTTCCAACCAAAAACCAGCAAAGTGATGATGCCCCACACGGTGATCAGGAAACCGGTGTACTGCACCATTTCGGGGCGGGTAAAATCCGAGGTGAAAGCAATATCGACGGTGGCATGAAACACTGCGCAGGCCAGCACGCTGCCCCGCGAACCGTTGAATAGCCAGGCGAGCAGCACGCTGCCCGTCAGCAGGCTGAACACCCAGCCGAAAATGCCGGCGGCATCCATCGACGTATAGCCGGGGCGATAAAAAAACAGGGGCCAGTGCCAGAGCGCCCAAAACACCGTCAGCAACACGGAAGAAGTGCCTGCGCTGAGGTGTTGTTGCAGGCGCGGCAGGGCAAAACCGCGCCAGCCGGTTTCTTCACCCCAGCCGAAGAACAGCAGGTTGTAGGCAAAAAAACCTGCAAAACCCAGTTGAGGAAATTCCTTGCTGACGCCCCAGCCTTCGAGATCAAAGGCCGCGGCATCAATCTGGCGGGCCATCAGCGCGGCAAAAAGATTGAGCACAAAGGGGCTGGCGAAAGCGATCAGCAGCCAAAGGGCCGGCCGCAGCGAAAACATCGAGCGCAGCAAACCTGCCAGCGCTGCTGTCCCCTCGTAGCGGCGGCTGCACCACAACGCGGCCAGCATGGGCCCGAATCCGCCCAGCGCATGTTGCCAGGACAGTGCAGGCAGGCCGTCAATGCCGAAAGCCGGCAGCCACAAAGGCGCCCAGATAAGCCACGACAGTGCGTATGCCAGAAGGAAAAATCGTAAGAGCGAACGGGTCATGGCGGGGGTCAGGCTTTTCGAATGGGTTGGCGGATGATGGTTTTCATCTTTTCCGGCGCGGCGCGGCGGGCATCGCTGAGGTAAATTTCGCGGTGTTTGCCGTGCAATTCATATCCGTTTTCCCGGATAAAAGCGTGCAGTTTTTGAATGGTCGGCGGCTCGGCACTGTACGGCCCGATGTGCAGAATCTGGGCGCAGGTACCCTCGGCCATGCTTTCAAAACGAATCAGCCCCAGGGCTGGTAATTCGGCTCCTTTTTTCTTGTCCAGCTGTGCCCTTGCTTCGCGCACCATGTCGGCGGTAATGAAATCGGGCTGACGGATCATGAGCGTCCATTTCCAGCTGTCCTTGTCGTCCATGGAGAAACGCAGCATATCGTCGGTCCACCACAGACCTTCGAGGGGCATGACGCTGTAATCGGCAGCGGCGGGGCCTTTTTTGACCATAAATTTGAGGTTATAGGAAAGCCCGAACAGGGCCTCAACGGCCTTGGCGAAGGTTTGCGCGGTGTTCGGATTGCCCTCGCCGTCGATCATCAGAAACTGCGCCGCGGGCGCCTCCACGATGCTGATACGGCCAGCGGGTTGGTTGTAAAGGGGGGCGAGTTGTTTTTTCAGGTCGAGTTTTTCCATAGCGTTTGTTTTCAGGTGTTCAAAGGTCTCGGGGCGCGGGCACTACCGAGCTGATTTTGAGCAATACAGGCGGCGATTTTTGTCAAATTCATGCAATGCGGCGGTAACGGGCGCGCACAACAAACGCCGCCATATTGAGCACCAGCACCAGCAGCAGCAGCACCAATGCCGTGCCGTAGGCCAGTGGCCGCACTTCCGCAATGGCGTGGTGTTGGGTCGACAGAATGTAAAGGTGATAGGGCAGGGCCATAAATTCATCGAAGGGCGAGCCCGGCAGGTAACGGGTATAAAAAGCTACGCCGGTAAACAGGATCGGGGCGGTTTCGCCCGCAGCCCGCGAGAGTGCCAGGATAACGCCTGTCAGGATACCCGGAACGGCCGAGGGCAGTACCACCGTATAAATCGTCTCCCATTGGGTAGCGCCAAGCGCCAGCGCGCCCTCGCGGGTAAGCCGGGGCACATTGCGCAGCGCCTCCTCCGTGGTGGTGATTACGGAGGGCAGCGTGAGCAGGGCCAGGGTGAGGCCGGAAGCCAGCACCGAAGCGCCCAGGCCCATCCCCTGCACAAACAGGGCCAGCCCGAAAAGCCCGTACACGATACTCGGTACTCCGGCCAGGTTGCGGATGGATGCCCGCACCAGCCGGGTGAAAAAGTTGTCGGCCGCGTATTCGTGCAGGTAAATCGCACAGGCAATGCCCAGCGGCGCGGCAAACAACGTGGACACGAGCGTCACCAGCGTCGTGCCGAAAATAGCCGGGAAAATGCCCCCTTCGGTCATTCCTTTTCGCGGAAAGGCGCTCAAAAACTCCCAGGTCAACACCGCGCTGCCCTGACCGGCCAGTTCGAAAAGGATCAGTCCCAGCAATGCGACCACCGCGGCGGCACAGGCGACCATGGAGGCGTGTCCGAGGGTTTGAATCAAATGGCGGTTCATTGTCCTTTTTTGCGATAGGATGCCGCCAGCCGTTCGGCAGCGACATTGATGAGCAAGGTGATGACAAACAGCGTCAGGGCGCAGGCAAAGAGTGCGTAATAATGCGTAGTGTCTTGTGGCGTTTCTCCCATTTCAATGGCCACGGTGGCCGTGAGCGTACGCACAGGATCGAAAAAACCGCCGGGCATGGCCGTGGCGTTGCCCGTGGCCATGAGCACGGTCATCGTCTCGCCGATAGCCCGCCCCATGCCCAGCATGATGGCTGCGACCAGTCCCGAACGACAGGAGGGCAGGGTGACCCTCAGCAGGGTCTCCCAACGGGTGGCGCCCAGGGCGTAGCTGGCTTCTTTGTACGCCTTCGGTACGGCGTGAATGGCGTCTTCGGCGATGCTCACCAGCGTGGGCAGCGACATAACGGCGAGCAAAATAGCGCCGTTCAAGGCGTTCAGGCCGTTGGGCAAATGGAATACACGCGCTAAAAACGGCCCGACCAGTACAATGCCCAAAAAGCCGATAACCACCGAAGGCACGGCGGCGAGCATTTCCACAGCGGGTTTCAGCAACTTGCGCAGGCGGGCGGGGGCGAGTTCCGACATAAAAGCGGCTGTACCCAGTCCGAGCGGCACGGCAATGGCCATTGCACCGAGGGTGACCAGCAAGGTACTCAACAGCATGGCCCCAATGCCAAACGCCGGCGTTTCATACGCCGCCGGATTCCAGGCCGCTGCCGAGAAAAATTCGGTCAAGGGTATTTGTGAAAAAGCTTTCCAGCCATTAACCAGCAACAGCAGAAAAATTCCGCCCAGCGTCAATACGGCTGCCAGCGCCGAGGCGGCCAGCATTTTTTCCCAAAATTGGTCCCAGAAGTGACGGATAAGCATGGGTAGAAAGGGTTGATAGAAAGGGTTGATAAGGTTGATGGGGTTGATAAGGTTTATTGCTGAGAGCGACTACTCTTAAACCTTATAAACCCCTTTTATCAACCTCATCAACCCCTTTTGTAACAAACGTTCCTTTTTCCACCGGCAAATACCCGTTTTCCTCGATGATGCGGCGGCCTTCGGCCGATTGTTCGAAATCGAGGAAAGCGCGGAGGCGGCCACTGGCTTCGCCGATGCTGAACTGGTAAAGAGGGCGCAGCAGCGGGTAGCGACCCTGGGTCAGGTTGTCGCGGTGCAGGGGCGACACGGCAGTCACTTGTCCGGCAGGTATGATACCGAGCACCCGAATGCCTGCGCGGGGGCTGCCGTCGGGTTCGGCGGCGTAGCCCAGGCCCACGTAACCGATGGCGCCGGGATCGTTGCGCACCGCTTCGATGATCTGGGCGGTGCCGTTCATTTGTTTGAGGGCGGGAGAAAAATCGCGGCCCAGCACTTTATCCCGAAAATACATGAAGGTGCCGGAGTTGCTCTGCCGGCCGTATAGCGACACGGGACCGGGCCGAGCGCCCAGCGCCTGCCAGTCGGTAATGTCGCCGGCAAACAAGCCGGCCAGTTGGGTCATGTCCAGACTGTCGAGCCCGACCGAGGGGTGCGTGATGATTACCAGGGCGTCGGCGGCCAGGATGTGCGGCACGATGCGCAGGCCGTGATGTTCGGCGTACTGAAGTTCGTGGCTGTTGAGTTCGCGGGAAGAGTTGGCGAGGTCGATTTTGCCGTTGAGCAGGGCGGCGACGCCGACCCCGGAGCCGCCGCCGGTGATGCTGATCGAGACAGCGGAATCCAGTTCCATGTATCGTTCGGCGAGTTGTAATACGGCGTTCACCTCGGTATCGGAACCCTTGATCACCAGGGTTTCGACGCGGCGGCCGGTGCAGGCGAAAAGGAGGAGCAAAAGGCCCGTCCACATAAACTTTGCCATGGCCAGTTTGATTGGACAGGCAAGTTATGGGGGTCGGCAGGCGGTTTCCGAGGCCGGGCTGTTTACGTTTGTGTTAAGTCTGTACGGCTTGCTTTGGCGTGCGCTTATATTTTCAAAAACCTGCCCGCTGCCCGCTTGTCGCCGGCTCGAATCTGCACGGAATAAGTGCCGGAAGGCCAGCTCCCGACGGGTATCGACAACCCGCCGGAGTCGATGCGAAGCCGGTTTTGATAAACGACCGCACCCGAAGGGGTCAACACGGAAATATCAACGATTTGCGCTTCCAGCGCCGGACAGTCGATCGTCAGCCGCTCGCGCGCCGGATTGGGTGCGATCCGCAGGGTCAGGGGATTTTTTACGGCAAAAACACCCGACACCAGGCCCTGTATCTGAAAATCCCACACCCCGCGCGAAAAGGTGGCAAATCGCACGGTTTGGCTGTTGGGGAGGTATTCCACATCGTGAAAAGCGCTCACCGGCGCTGGGTTGCCCCCGATCAGTTGCCAGCTGCCCTCGGAGATCACGTACACGAATGCGCCGATATCGGCCGCGGCGAACACGTATTGGCCCTCGGGATCGAAGCACAAGCCGTTGACGCGGTTGTCGCGCAGGACCGACTGGGCGGGGGCTTCTGCCGGCACGAGTGTCTGGCCGTGGTCGGTGCTTCGCCAGCAAGGCGTGTTGTCGCCGTAGCCGGCCCCGCCAATAAAGACCTCGCCGGGTGTGGTGGGCGATACGGCGATGTAACGCGGCCATATTTTGCCCAGGGCTGTCTCGTTTTTTTGCCAGCTCAGCCCTTTGTCGAACGACCAGAAAAATACCCCGTTGTCGGTCATGACGTACAGGTGGTTGTTGTCGAGCGGCGAAATCGCGATGGCGCCGATGCGGCCGCCGCCGGAAGCGGCTTTGAAGTCGTAGGCGCCGTATGCCTGTTCGAGCGGCAGCAACTGTCCAGCTTCGAGGTTGTCGGGCGCTTTGAGGCGCACCAGATAGCTGCCGTCGGGCGAAGGCGTGACGTAGCCGGCTACAAGGCATTCGTCGGGGGCCATGGGGTCGGCTTTGGCGGGTATTTCCCAGTATTCGGAGTCGTACACGGGGCCCCAGTTGGCCACGCCGGAACTTTGAATATTGGCTGCGTCCTTTACATAATTGCAGCCTGAACCCCACCAGAAACACCAGAAACTCTGGCCGCCGTCGGCACTGACCAGCTGGGTGACGTCGCCACCCCACAGGAACGTATGGGGGGCGATGCCCTGCGCGTCGTAGGGGGCGTGGTTGTAACAAAAGCCATTGTCCTGCGTGCCGATATACATCAGGTTTTCGTCGGTATGCGAGGAGGCCATGCGGTAGATCTGGGTGTTGTTGAGGCCATAGAGGGTATGCGAGACGAATTGATCGGTTGCGGGTTGGTATTCGTAATAACCGCCGTCTGTACCGATCAGCAAGGTGAAGTCGCTGTTGCCGGGCAGCTGGGCGAATTGGATCTCGGGCACGTCGCCGTGGTAGCCTACGTATCCGCCCAGATCGTGCGGTATTTGCCAGTTGCTGCCATCGGCGGTCCAGCCCAGTATCCAGCCGCCGGCGAACACGCGGGTGGGGTCGCCGGGGTTGGTGGCGAAGGCGAAATTGGAAAAGGGCCAGAACAGTCCTCCATCCGGCAGGGCGCCCCAGTGGGCCCAGGTTTCGCCGTTGTCGGTGGAGCGGTAGATGCCGTTTTCGGCGCCGTCCCAAACGCGCAGGTAAAGCGTGTAGGCCGTATCGGTTACGCCCCGGCCGCCGGTCAGGATCGCCCATTCGGGATTGGGCTGGTTGGTGACGGGGCCCAGGTCGGAGGAGGAGCCGTCGGGTGCAAAGCGCAGCAAATGGTCTTCGAACACGGCAAACAGCGTGTCGGCGCCGGCCGGCTTCCAGAAATCGCAGCGGCGGTCGTGGTCGCCCTGCGCCAGGTCGTGGGCATAAAACAGCGAAAACGTGCTGCCGAAATCGGTGGAGCGGTAGAGCGCCATTTGCGGGCCGTTGAGGTCGGAGCGCACCATGTGCCACACGACGCCGTCGGCTTCGGCCAGGGTACGGCGGTACCAGACGGCATCGGGCAGGCCTGTGGGCGTTTGCCACGACTGGCCTTCATCGTCGCTGTACAGGAGGTATTTGTTGCCCAGAAAGCCGTTGTCCCAGCCGCCCGCCAGGATGCGGTTGCCGCCGCCGGGTAGTTCGACCACCTGCAGGCGCGCATCGACGCCCCGTCCCAGCGGGTGGTGGTTGTTGAGGCAAACCCAGCCCGTGCTGCCGTCGAGGGCGCCCCTGAACAGGTAACCGCCGTCGGTGAGCAGGTAAACACGGTTTTGGGCGGGCAAAACCGCCGAGCCGGTGACGCGCCCTGGTATCGCCGCCGGCCCGCGCTCCTGCCAGCTCGCCACGAAGGGACCGTAGGCGTTGCTGCGGGCGGTGTTTTGCCGGTAAAGCGCCTGAATGCGCTGCATTTCAGCGGCTTGCGCACTGCGCCAGGGGAAGCCGAGCAAAGCGCCGTGCGAGCGTTCCTCCCAGGCTTCGGGGTTCTGACGGTTGACGAGCGCTTCTTTATCCGCTTCGGCCTGGTAATCAAAACGGGCAGGGTGGAAGGGCCGGGCAAGGAAGGCCGAAGTACGGTCGGGCGAAAGGTAAAAGAGGCTTGCGCCAAGCAGCAGCAAGGGAGCGATCAGAAGGACAAGGGTACGCATAGTGGAAGGCGGTGAAAGGAGACGGGAAAATAGAGGCAATTTGCAGGAGGACAAAGTTTGTGTTATTTAGCGGCACGAAATTGCGCTCCATCCGAATGAATTTCCGCCAGCAATCCGGTATTGTACTTTTTGTTACCTCGAACACAAAATCCCCCTCCGTCTCGTCACGTTCCTCGATCGCATGAGCGACCAGCGTATTTTTGAAGACAACCGCCGGCTCGACAAAAAAGGCAGAAAAATGCGGGGGGCGAGCTGGCGTTTCCGGCACAAGATTTTGCAGGATTATTTTGCGGAGATGGGGGAGTAGGGCAGGCGCCAAAAAAGCAGGCGCCAAGCAGTTTAATAGAATCTGTTTTGCTTTATCATTTCGCTCCTTAGAATTACACGATCAGGGTCGTTTAATCTGAGCAGTCTGATGGTAGCTTCTGCCACAGGAGTTAGAGCCATCATCAATCCATCTTTAACTTCAAAATGGGCCTTCCAAACTTCTTTACGTGGGTTGAACAGGGTAGTTAGAACAGGCGGTGTGCCCATGAAGGTTGCAATATCGCTTCCTTTGTAACGATTGCAGTCTGGACATGAAAAAGCCAGATTGTCAAGTTCAGCAGCGCCCCCATGCTTCTGACTTATGATGTGGTCTATCTGAAAAGCGTCATAAAAATCACTTTCCAGTATTCGACAGTACTCACAGCGAAAAGCAGCTCGCTCAGCGACCAGATTCCTGAGTGATGGGGGTATTTTCTTTCGCTTCATTCAATACCTGTTTAGCCCGCATTTTCGCCAATCCGATCATCCGGTTCAGCATTAACATCCGATCCAGCTCGGCAATTTCATCTTCATTCAGGCCCTTTTCCCTGTTTTTCTCCAGTAAGGCTTCGAGGCGTCGGCTGCGGGCGGGCGATGCTTTCAGGCGAAGAACTTTTTCGGGGTCCATCTGAGCCAGAATTTCCGCCATTTCTTCGTACAGTTCAAATTGGGCACTCATAGATTGTATTTTGAACAAAGATAGGTAAAAAACGCACTACTTCAACCCCCGCTCCACCTCCTCCCAGTCCTCCGCGCCCCGCACGGCCTTGTAGCGCTCGTCGTGGTAGGCCGACAGGTGTTCGAGCAGGTCCAGCAGCACGGTTTTGTCGGCGGCGGAGAGGTCGGCTACCACGGCGTTGGCGACGCGGCCGGCGACGGGGCGACTGTCGCGGGCCAGGGCGCGGCCGGCGGGCGTGAGGCGCACGCGTTTGGAGCGTTTGTCGTGCGCGTCGGGGAATTCCTCCAGCAGGCCCATGCTCACTAGGCGTTTGATGACGTCCGCTCCTGAAGGGAATTCGGAGAGCATGGCATAGATGAGCTCGCTTTTTTTCGGCTCGCCCATGTACTCCACCTGCCAGAGGTAACCCAGGTCTTCAAAATTGTTGAGCGGCAGCCCGGCAAAGGCTTTTTTGGAATAAATGCCGGCGTAACGCCCCAGTTTGCCGATCAGGCGGCCGATGCGGCCATCGACCGGAACGCCGGCCATGACCGCCTCGCGGGGCTGCGCGGCTTCTTCCCGGGCCAGCACCCAACGACAAAAGCCCTCAATGCCGGGCTCGGGCTGCGCTTCCTCGTATTCAGCCCACAGATTGACGAGCTCCACCAGTTTGTTTTTCATCTCTTTTCAGTTGCTTGAATGCAAATTAACTACGATTTCATAGTAATTTTGAAAATTAATACCTTTTTTTGAAAATAAATACTTCGATTTAAAACCAATTTTCCTTAAAATAGTTTGAAAGCGTAACAAATTGCGACAAAACATCCACCATGATCGCTGAACTCAAAAATGCCGGAAAGGAATACCAGACGGGCGACCAGACCATCGTCGCGCTGCAGCCGACCACCCTGCAATTCAACGAAGGCGAACTAACGCTCATCATCGGCCCCTCCGGCAGCGGCAAAACCACCCTGCTTTCGCTGCTCGGCTGCGTGATTTACCCGACCTCGGGCGATCTCTGGGTCGATGGCAACCACATCAACCGTATGAAAGAACGCGCCCTGGCCAGCCTGCGCCTCCACACCATCGGGTTCGTTTTTCAAAGTTTCAACCTGCTGGCCCCGCTCAGCGCCGAAGACAACGTGGCCATGCCCCTGCGCCTGCAGGGCATCAGGGGCGCCGAACTCAAAAAACGCGTCGCCTCGGCCCTCGACATGGTCGGCATGACCGACCGCCGCAAAAACCTGCCCCGCCAGCTCTCCGGCGGCCAGCAACAGCGCATCGCCATCGCCCGCGCCCTGGTGACCGACCCCAAACTCATCCTCTGCGACGAGCCCACGGCTTCGCTCGACAAGGATTCGATGGGCATCGTCATGCAGGAATTGCGCGCCCTGGCCGACGAAGGCAAGTCGGTCGCCGTGGTCACCCACGACCCGCGCCTCAAACCCTACGCCCACCGCGTCATTTCGGTGGAAAACGGATTCGCTACCGAAAGCACTGATTTTTAACCGTTTCTGATGTCATTTTCCCTGCTCCGCAATATGAAAAAACTGATCTTCTTCCTGCCCTTGCTGCTGCTCCTGGCTTCCTGCGGCAAAAAAGAAACGGCGTCCGCCGCTGCGCCCTCGCCCGATTCGCTGGCACAGGCCGTGCAGGTGCGCGAGGTGGTGGGCATTGCCATCATCGAACCCAGCGAGCGCATCGTCACCCTGGCTGCCGAACAAAGCGGCTACATCCGCGAGGTGAAGGCCAAAACCGGCGACGCGGTCAGAAAAGGCCAGACGCTCGTCGTGCTCGCCGCCGACGTGGAATCCGCCCAGGTCGCCCAGGCTAATGCCAAAATCGCCACCCAGAACGACGCCGTGGCCGTAGCCCGCGAAAACCTCAAACTGCTCCAGGTACAGCGCGACAAGGCCAAGGCCGACCTCGACCGCGACGAAGCGCTGTTCAAGGGCAATGCCATCACCCGCCAGCAATTCGACAACACGCGCGCCGCGCTGACCGAACTCGACCAGCAGATCCGCGCCCAGGAAGCCGGCCTGCGCCAGCAGCAAACCCGCCTCGGCGAGCTCGGCTCCGACGTCGATTATTACCGCACCCTGGCCGACAACAAGATCGTGCGCGCACCCGCCAACGGCACCGTGCTTTCACTCGACGCCAGGGTGGGGCAGTACCTCGACAACAAAACCGGGTTCGGCGAATTCGCGCCCGAAGGACCGACCATCGCCCTCACGGAAATTGATGAAATGTTTGCGGCCAAGGTCAAAGTGGGCCAGAAAGCCGCCATCCGGCCCCAGGGCAGCAAGGAGGTGCTGACCACCGGCACAGTCGTGCTGGCTTCGCCTTATTTGCGTAAAAAATCCCTGTTTGCCGACAAGGTGGGCGACCTCGAAGACCGCCGCGTGCGTGAAGTGCGCGTGCAACTCGACGACCCCTCCAAAGTGCTGCTCGGCGCGCGGGTCGAATGCGTCATCACCGTTGATCAATAAGCCGCCTTTGCCATGTTCAAAACAGCCATTCAGTTTATCCGCTACGACAAACCCAAGTCGATCGGCGCCCTGGCCGGGGTGGTCATTTCTATCTTTCTGGTGGGGCAGCAGGCGGGTATTTTTATCTTTTTGACCAATGCCATGAAAAGCCTGGTGGCCAACAACGCCGGCTACATCTGGGTGGTGGACTCCAAAACCGACAACGCCAACCAGCTGGCCCGCCTCGACATGCGCCTCGGTCGCGAGATGGCCAGCTTGCCCTCCGTCGATCAGGTGTACCCGGTCGTGATTGCTGCCGGCGCCGCGCAATTTGCCGACGGCACCACTGCGGGCATGACCATCATCGGCTCCCAGGCGCCCGATTTTGTGGGTGGCCCCTGGGGCATCGATTCGACGCGCAAGGTGGACATGATCCCCGAAGGCGCCATCATCACCGAGTTTTTTGACCAAAAAACCTACGGCGGCGTGGCCATCGGCGAGTATTTCGAACTCAACGGAAACAAGGTGTACAACGCAGGTTTTACGCGCGGGGTGCGCGGTTTCGGCGGGGCGCCTTACGTGTTTACGACCATTGAAAGAGCGCGGGCGCTGGGCAATTACCCCACGGACAAGGCCAGTTTGTTTTTGGTCAAACCCAAACCCGGCATCGATCCGAACCGGGTCATTGCCGAGATCAACACGACCTTCCCCGTCGTACGCGCCTGGGATGCGCAGGCGCTGGCCAACTCGACCGTCACGAAGGTGCTTGGCTCGAGCGGCATCGCCTTGTCGGTGGGCTCGCTGATCATCTTCGCTGTTCTGTCGGGTTTTATCATCATTGGTCTCACGCTCTATTCGGCTGCTATCGACCGCATCAAAGACTACGGCACGTTGAAAGCCATCGGGGCCACCAACGGCTACATCACCCGGCTCATCCTGACCCAGGCGTTTCTCATCTCGCTGGTCGGCTTTTTGCTTGGCCGCGCGCTGGTGGAAGGCTTCCGGCTGGGGGTGGCCAATGCGGGTACCATTTTCGAGTTTCCCGTCAACATGCAGATCGGTTTCTTTCTGCTCACCCTGTTCATCGCGCTGGGCGGCAGTTTGTTCGCCATTCGCCGCATTAATTCACTGGAGCCCGCGCAGGTGTTCCGCGGGTAGGCAGTTTGTTTTACAGACAAAATTTATTCAATAATATGCTTCGTTCTATTTCTGTCCTGCTCCTGTCTGTTTTTTCGGCAGCGATACATGCACAAACGATCACGCTCGACGAGGCGATTGCACAGGGCTTGCGCAACCGGCCGGAATTGAAAGCCGGGGAGGTACAAATCCGCATTGCCGAGGGCGCGAACGACAAATTACGCGCTCAATGGCTGCCCCAGCTGAGCGCCTCGGCCGATCTGCGCTGGAACACCGAGTTGCAAACCAGCGTATTGCCCATCGGCCAGTTCGGGCTGCCGGGCGTGCCTTCCGACGCTACGCAGGAAATACAGATCGGCGTGCCGTTCAACAATGCGCTGGGCGTGCAGGCCGAGCAGAAAATATACGACGCCAACCGCCGCATCGACCGGCAGATCAATGCGGCACAGGTGGAAAACCGGCAGACAGCCCTGTCGCAGCAGTCGCGCGACATCCGTTTTGCCATCACAGAGGCGTATTACGCCGCGGTCTTCAACCGCGAAAAACGCGAACTGGCGGGACAGGCACTCGATCGCGCCCGACTCAACCTGCGTATTGCGCAGAACCAGCTGGAGGCCGGCGCCGCCTTGCCCAACGACGTAGCGCGGCTCAGCCTTGAAGTCAGCAATGCCCAGCTTGCCATGAAAAAAGCGGAGCAGGATGATGTGCTGGCGATCAAGCGTTTACAATACCAGATGGGGGTCGCGCCCGATGGCGCCCTGCTGTTGTCAGAAAACATTGCCGCCCTGCTCGCCGATACGGTTGCTTTGATTGCCCGTATCGATGAGCGGCCCGAAATTTTATCTGAAAATATCGCCTTGCGGCTCAACGCACTCAACCGTGAAAAACAGCTGGCCCGCCTGCTGCCCACCGTGTCGGCCTATGGCAATTATACTTTTTTGCAACTCGGCAAGACGTTCAATCCTGTTGCTTCAGGCACCTGGTTTCCTTACAGTTACATCGGGATAAAAGCCAGTGTGCCGATTTTCGACGGCCGCAAAGCCCGGCTGGATGCGCGCGAATTTGCCTTGCAACAAGACATCAACCGATACAACCTCGACCGGCTGCGCGCTGGTTTTAATTTCGACGCCGCCACCCAGGCCAATGCCGTGGAGCAGGCCCGGCTGGATGTGCAGGAGAGCCAAAAAAACGTGACGCTCGCCCGTCAGTTGCTGACTACCGACCAGCTGCGGTTCGAACAAGGCGTACTCAAACAAACGGAACTGAAAAACAGCGAATTTGCCCTGCAAACGGCGGAGAATAACTATTTGAATGCCGTGTATGCGTATTTGGTAGCGCGGTTGAATTACGAGAAGAGCCTGTAGCGCCGACCTCCAGGTCGGCGCTACTTCGTGCGCATCCGAATCACCGGGCAGATCATTTCCTCCAGCGAAATCCCGCCGTGCTGGAATGTGTTTTTATAATAATTGTGGTAATGATTATAGTTGTTCGGATAGAGGAAGAAGAAGTCTTCGCGGGCAAAGATGAAGGTTGAGCTCACATTCGGTCGCGGCAGGCCCGCCTGTTTGGGCTCGCGGATGGCCAGTACTTCCTTGGGGTCGAACTGGAGGTTGCGGCCCACTTTGTAACGCAGGTTGGTCGTCGTTTCGCGGTCGCCCACCACCTTGGAGGGCGTCTGAACGCGGATGGTGCCGTGGTCGGTTGTCACGAACAATTGCACGTCGCGGCCTTCGAGGCGTTGCAGGGCCGTCCAGAGGGGCGAGTGCAAAAACCACGAGCGGGTGAGCGAACGGTAGGCCCGTTCGTCGCCAGCCAGTTCTTTCAACACTTCCATCTCCGTACGGGCGTGCGACAGCATATCGATGAAGTTGTACACCACGACGGTGATGTCGTTGTTGAGGTAATTGAGGATGTTGTCGTTGAGTTCCTTGCCGTGGTTGACGTTGGTGACTTTCATATAATCCCACTTGATCGGCTTGCGGAAGGCGCGTTCGATCTGTTTGCCCAGGAAAAAGTCTTCGAACAGGTTTTTACCGCCTTCATCGGTGTCGTTTTTCCACTTGTCGGGGAAGTTGGCGGCAATGTCGTCGGGCATCATGCCGGCAAAAATGGCGTTGCGACTGTACTGGGTGGCGGTGGGCAGGATGCTGTAGAAATAGTCTTCCTGTTCGGTGCGGAACAGGTCGTGCAGGATGGGTTCGATGACCTTCCACTGGTCGTAGCGCAGGTTGTCGAGCAGCACAACGAGGGTCGGCGTGCCGTTGCCGATATGCGGGAAGATGCGCTTGCGCATCATCGAGTGCGACATGATAGGCCCGACTTCCTTGTTGCGATCTACCCAGTCGAAGTAGTTTTTGACCACGAATTTGCTGAACTCCGTGTTGGCTTGTTCCTTCTGTTGCGCCAGAATGTCGCCTACTTCGGCGTGGTTGGCGTCGAGGCGGAGTTCCCAGTTGATGATACGGCGATAGGCGTCCACCCATTCTTCGTGGTTGAGCCCGCCGGTCACCTGCATATAGATCTGGCGAAATTCCTGCTGGTAATCCATCGTCGTTTTTTCCCGAACCAGCCTTTTGTTGTCGATGATTTTTTTAAGGGTCAGCAGGATCTGGTTGGGGTTGACCGGTTTGATGAGGTAATCGGAAATCTGCGAACCGATGGCTTCCTCCATGACGTGTTCCGCCTCGTTTTTGGTAATCATCACGACCGGCACATTGGCATTGCGTTCTTTCAGGCGGGGCAAAACCTCGAGTCCGGTCAGGCCGGGCATCGACTCGTCGAGAAATACGACATCTATTTCACCGGCTGCTTCATCGTACGATTCGAGCGCGTCGTGGCCGTTGCTTGCAGTAATCACTTCGTAGCCTTTGGCTTGCAGGAACATCAGGTGCGGTTTGAGCAAATCGATTTCGTCGTCGGCCCAGAGTATTTTGATTTTATCCATTGGGAATATTTAAAAGCGGGATGTTAAAGAGGTGTAACGCCAAAGTACGGGCGAAGTTATGGCTTCTGTTAAAAAAACGCCGGGTGGCGTAAAGAACGGCTGCTGTGTTGGCGGCGGCTGCCAATTTGTCGGCCTTTTGCGACTGGCACAATTCTCGCCTGTGTGGTTGCGAACACCCGCCACCCACAATCCTCTACTTTGTCATGATCCAGTTTCTTGCCAGTGAAGGCGCAGCGGGTGAAGCCCGTCCTGTTTCTTCCCTCCGCCCCCATTCGGACGCACCATTGCTCGACGCCTATTCACAAACGGTGGTCAATGTGGCCGAGCGCGTCAGCGGGGCCGTGGTCCATTTGAAAGTTCAAAAAAAAGCGACCGCTGAACGCCGTCAGGCCCCGAACCGCCAGGGCGGTCAGGGCGAAGGTTCAGGCTCCGGTTTTGTCATCAGTACCGATGGTTTTGTCGTTACCAATAGCCACGTCGTCAATGGCGCCGACCATATTGAAGCTTCTTTGCCCGACGGGCGCAGTTTTTCAGCCCGGATCGTCGGCGACGACCCGGCCACCGATCTGGCGGTTGTAAAGATCGACGGCGATAACCTCGCCACTATCGGATTTGGCGCCAGTGACCGCCTGAAAGTCGGCCAGATTGCCATTGCCATCGGCAACCCCTACGGATTTCAATATTCGGTCACCGCCGGCGTAGTCAGCGCCCTGGGTCGTACGCTCCGTACGCAAACAGGGCGCCTCATCGACGACGTGATCCAGACCGATGCCGCCCTCAATCCGGGTAATTCCGGCGGGCCGCTGGTCAATTCCTTCGGCGAAGTGATCGGGGTCAATACCGCCGTAATTCTGCCCGCACAGGGAATTTGTTTTGCCGTGGCTTCCAACCTCGCCGAGTTTGTTGTGGGCAAACTGATTCTTGAAGGCCGTGTTCGACGCGGCTATCTCGGCATCGGCGCCCAGACGGTGCCCCTGCCGCCCAAATGGCTGAATGCCTTGCAATTGCAAACGGCAGGCGGTATCCAGGTGCAGAGCGTGGAGGCCGATGGCCCGGCCGGCAACTCCGGCCTGCGCGCCGGCGACGTGATCGTACAGTTCGAGGGCAAGCCGATCGATTCGATCGATGCCCTGCACAAAGCGCTGGATGAGCATACGATCGGCCGGACGATTCGGATTTGGGTGATTCGCGACGGCGCGTTGAAAAATCTGGAGGTGACGCCGGGCGCGCTGTAGCGCCGACCGTTCATCGATCCAAATCTACCGTTCGCCAGAAACCTGTTTCAACCGGCCGCTATACCCGGTACTTTCGTTTTATAAAAAATGAAACGCTATGCACACCATACTCGGTATTAACGGAACCTCCGGCCCCGGCCTGGCCGCCGCCTTGAAAAAACAAAATATTCGCGTCAGGGGCGTCAGCCGCCGGCCCTTCAACGGCGATTGGGAACACGTCAGCGCCGATGTCACCAACCTGACCGACGTCATGCGCGTAGTAGATGGCTCCGAAGTAGTCTATTTGCTTGTCGGGCTCGAGTACGACCTCGCAGTATGGCGACGCGACTGGCCGGCGATCATGCAAAACGTGATCGAAGCCTGCCTGATGCACAAGGCCAAACTGGTTTTTATGGACAACGTGTATGCCTACGGCCTCGTGAAAGGACCAATGACCGAAGAAACGCCCCATCGCCCCAACAGTGAAAAGGGAAAAGTGCGCAAGCACATCGCCGAAATGCTGCTCGACGCCGTCCGGAACCGGGGACTGAAAGGCTGCATTGCACGGGCGGCCGATTTTTATGGCCCCAATTGCGCCACGAGTGTGCTGAATTCGACGGTTTTTGAACGTTTTGCGGCCGGGAAAGCAGCATTCGTCATGGGGCGCGCCGACAAAATTCACACCTACACCTATACCGAAGACATCGGCCCCGCCCTGGCCATACTTGGCACCGACGAACGCGCCGACGGAGAAATCTGGCACTTGCCGACCTCCGCCGAACGCTGGACGGGCAAAGAATGGGTCGAAAAGGCCGCGGAAGGTTTTGGAGTAAAACCCAAATACCAGACCACGCCGACTTTTATGCTCAGGCTGATCGGCTTGTTCAACAAACTGTTCCGCGAAATGGTGGAGATGAATTACCAGTTTACGCACGACTACGTCCTCTCCTCCGTCAAATTCGAGCAAACTTTCGGAGTAAAACCAACAAATAATGCCGTGGGCGTTGCCCGTACGGTGGCCCATTATCAGGCTAAAAACAAATGAACGCCATGAACGAGTTTTCACCTGCCCAAAACTACCTCGATACCACCCGCGCACTGTTTCGCTATTACCGCGAACTGGGCGACAAGGCACTGGCACAAATCGGCGATGAGCAGATTCACTGGCAACCCTCGCCGGAAAGCAACAGCGTGGCGATTGTGGTGAAACACATGAGCGGCAATATGTTGAGCCGTTTTACCAATTTTCTGACAGAAGACGGCGAGAAGCCCTGGCGCGACCGCGATGCCGAGTTTGAAAACGACTACGCTTCGAAGGCAGACATGCTGACAGCCTGGCAGGCGGGCTGGAACTGTTTTTTCGAGGCGCTCGACCCGCTGACGGAAGCAGACCTGGGGCGCATTGTCTTCATCCGCAACCAGGGGCATACCGTGCTGGAAGCCCTGAACCGGCAACTGGCGCACTATGCCTACCACACCGGCCAGATCGTGTTTTTATGCAGAATGCTGGCGGCTGAAAACTGGCAGTCGCTGTCGATCCCCAAAGGCGGCTCGCAGGCCTTCAATTCGGAGAAGTTTGCCCGGGAAAAAAGCCGGCAGTTTTTTACCCAATAAGGATAAAAAAGGCGCAGGAACGGTTGTTCGATGCGCCTTTTTTAGGCAACTATATCCATTTACACCCGCCATTACGCCAAACCGCTGTTGTGCGTTCGGTGTTCTTCTTTCGCCCTGTTTGTCTGTCCGTTGCGAGTTGGAACAGACACACTCTTTGCCGGCCGGCAAAGAGTGTGTCTGTTTAGTATTGAGAATATTTCGTTTTAAAAATGTCGTTTATTTCGACCAAAAAACTGTCGTCTGGCAACTTGTTTATAGATGTCTCCCTACATTTCTTGTAAAGCTCTATGATTTTATTTTCAGTTTTCTTGTCGAGCAATGTCAAATCAAGCATCATCGCTTTGTTAAGGTCGTTAGGCTCAAATTTTTGAAGTCCATTACCATATTCCCTGCGGTTGTCTTCAAATATCTCTCTTGCAACGTCTGTCAAAAGATATGCAAACAAAACGTCAACATTAACATTATCGAACAAGCTATTTTGAACTGGATAAACGCAATGAAAGGTTGTCAGATTGGAAATGCTTGCTTCATTTCTAATGAATTTCAGTCCGCTTCTATTGAAAACAGAAACCCAAATTGGTGAGGGCGGGCGATTTTCTAAAGAATACCACGGAGTTCTGCAAGATGTCAGATACTTTTTGTCAATGCCTGATTTTTCTCCAAACTCAATGTATTTTAATACATTTTCATCTTTAGAGCCTATTGCGTTTAATAAAAATGTTTGTCTATCGCTATTAACTAATGAATTGAAATTATCTTTCGTAAAAAAATTATCTTTAACGTCAACAGCTTTGCATATGCAGGGAAGTAAATATTTTTCATCAATCCCATATTGGTATGCTTTAGATTTCGAAAATGTAAAATATTCGTTTGCACCTGTGGCAATTCCACGAACAACTTTGGCTACACTTGAAAATGGTATTAAGTTTTTATATCTAATGCCGTTTTGCTGTTGGTAATATTTACGCCACTTTATTTCTGGCTCAAGGTCGTTAATGTTAATAGTTGATTCGTCAATATTGTTAAGTGGATACTGTGAAATGTAACTTCTAATTTGCTCTAGATCATCAATCTTTTTAATGGTTGAAAATTTTACTTTCTGATTGTGTTTGTCATTTGAACATAACAGAATACACGCAGTTGTCAAAGCATCATCAAAAACAATTTCTTCAAAATCGAAAACGACTATGTGCCTTAAAACCTTATTCTTAATTAGCGCCGATTTTACAAGTTTACCATAATCAGAATTTAAAAACTCCGATGGTATGATATAGGCAAGTCTGCCGTTTGAGTTTAACTGATAGATGGACTTTAATAGAAATAGTGTGTAAAGATTTGTAGAACCATTGAGTTTGATTTTTAAACGATTTTCGATTTCATTTAAAATTGTTTTATTGTCATAATCGTGAAACTTAAAATAAGGTGGATTGCAAATTATTCCATCGTATTTATTGTTCCAATCATTGAACATATAGTCTTCAAAAAGTAAGTTGAAATTAGGTTTATCGCTGAAAATCTCTTTTGCTTCGGAAATAATTGTTTCATCAATATCAAAACCTTTTATTGATAAATCTGATTTTTTACTGATTAAAGCTCTTGTAAAAACTCCTAAGCCAAATGCAGGCTCTAAAACGGTTTTTAGTTTTTGATTCCCTAACAACCAATCTGCCATTAAAGATGCTAACTGAAAAGGAGTAAAGAATTGGGCAAACTTTTTCCTGTGCTCTAAGGAAATAACCTTAGAGTAGTCTTTCTCAACCTGATTGTTTGTTGTTTGCGATTTGTCTTTAACGTCAATCATTAGAATTCTTTACTATCAATACCAAGAATGTTAATCAGATTGCCCACGTCAAGATAAGCTGTACCGCCTTTGAAGGTTACATAAAACAAAAGTCTGCCCCTATCCATTTCTTTTCTAACGCTTTCGTGAATAGGCTCTTCAACTTTTAATGCTATAGGTATTCCTGACTTTGAATTGATTTTGATGGTAGTCTTATTCTGGTTTTTGGTATCAGTTTCAACTGAGAAGATTATTCCTTCATTGTTGGAGTCAGAGATTATTGACAGAATTTGCTCAAATGAAATTCCGTAAACTTTATCAAAGAAAACTTGAAAGTAAAAATGAGGGACATTGAAAATTTCAATCCATTTGTAAACAACCTTTATGTCTTCGACCTTTGGTGTAATGGAAAGGTAGTCCCTTTTCTGAATTTCCTTGATAGCGTCTTTGAGTGTTTTAAAGTGTGCTTTCAATTCTGAAAGCCGTTCTGTTGAACTCCAACTTGGAACTCTAAAATCTGTTATCGATATAGTTTTGTGTGTAATGCTTTGAAGTAAATCAATGTATGCCTGTCTTGAAGGATGATTTAATTCTTCCTGAAATTCTGCAAGAATGATATCTCTTGTCTGCAAGGCGATTTGACTAAATTTTTCAGTCCTAACCTGCATTGTTTCTTCGTATTTGTCTATCAAAAACGCACTTGACCTTACTTCAATACCTGCTATTGCCATTTTTACATACTCGGTAATTGTATGGTGCGGGATTTGGCTTATATCATAGCCTAATTCAGTGACAAAATCTTCTTTTCTGAAAATTAGCAAGTCTGGTCTTTTGCCAATTGTATCAAGCTCGTTTTGAAAATCTTGATAAAATGTATCAAAACCATCTTCTCCTGCTACTAAGTCATCAGACTTGCCATATTTTACTGCGACAAAGTTTTTTGAAGTTTCGTTTATAGCTCTGAATACCAAATTTTCAGCCCAATCTCCCTGTTCCTTGTTGGTAATGAAATTTGATGATGCTTGAGTCGGCGTTCTTGCAGGGTCTCGTGGAAGTCCGAAGTCCACCAAAGATGCTGGAACTGTTTTAGTTAATTCTCTTATTTTATCGTAATATTTCATATTCATTTTTGTTCTACAAAGTTACCTTTTTAATTCTGTTAGTCCGTCCGAGCGGTGGCAAAAATGGCCCTTTGGGTTTTTCAAACGTTGGCTCGTGTATCGGCAAAAACTAAATGTGCCATTTGTGGGTCGGCTTTTCTACAATGACGCACAACGTGATAATATGCGAACCTATTGCATTGCTGCCCTGCGTTGGCTTGAGGGTTGGGCTTGCAGCTCTTTTTATTTTGCGAAGCGTTGGCATTTTGCTGTCGTATCACTGTTCATTTTCTATCGGTCGTGTCGTCTTTTAGGGTTGCTGATAACTCGTAAATATGCGAACTTTTGCCCGCCGGAGCAAAAACAAGGAAAAGGGTGAAAAATTGGTAATCGGGTGTAAGTGGGGGTAGTTGCCCTTTTTTATTCGGTTTTATGATCGAAGGTCAATCAAATTCTATCGTATCGCCCGCTTTAAAGGTCTTTTTCCCGTCTTCCCTGGGCGGGTTGTTCTCGACCGGTGCGGGCGCTTCTTCTGTTGACCCGAACAGCTCAGGCTGTTGCACTTCGGGAGCGTGTTTGTCGGCTCTTGGCGCATGCCCGTCGGATTCCACTTCCTTGATGCCGCTCAGGGCCTGGTCGCTAAGCTTGTTGCCCACTGCTTTCCAGCCTTTTACATCCATAAAATCGCCAAGGCTGATTTCTCCGCTCATGGGTTTGCCCTTGATTTTGAGCGTGTACCGCACGCGCGGGTTTTCCTTGACAGAGGCAAAGAGCAATCTGGATTTATTGTGGTCGGTCAGGAAGGAGTAGCGTTCGCGCAGTTTGTTGGTTTCGACACGGAAACGTTTGACCATCGTCCAGCCTTTAAGGCCGTCGAAATGGATGGCATTGATCACCATATCGGGATGGAATTTGCCCAAATGCAGGATTTCCTTTGGTTCGAAACGCTGGCTGGTATCGGGGTCGGTCACTTCGTAGGAGCCGTCGTTGTAGAGCAATAAAATGGTATCTCCGGTATCGAATTCGCCGAGCAGACGCCCGCGCTCCTGGGTATTGAGGCGGCCGGTGATATCGTCGAACCAGATTTTTTGAGCGCCAATGGTGCTTTTGCCCACCTCTTTTTGTTTGATCTGCTTGACCGGGTATTTGGTCAGCACATTGCCCATCGAGTCGCGGCCTTTGATGGCCAGCTCGCCAAAATCGTAGTCGAACACCTTGATCTTGGCGGTGCAGCCGGGGCTGAGCGTAACGCTCACCACTTCACTTTCGCCGTTGGGATTGGCGGTGAAGTAGAGCAGTTTGGAGCCTTTGGCGTCGGAGCCGAGCTGATATTCCTTGTCGCGGGTAATGGCGGTGACGTTGAACCGTTTGACGAAGCTTTTACCCGTTTTGGCATCGACATAGGCGAGGTTGTAGGTGGTGCGTTCGTCGTTCTTTTTCCAGACGGCGACGTGCACGATATCTTTGCCCACAAAGGTTTTTTCGCCGATACGCACGATTTTCATCACGCCGTCGCGACGGAAGATGATGATATCGTCGATATCGGAGCAATCCTGTACGAACTCGTCCTTTTTCAGGCCGGTGCCGATAAAGCCGTCGGCGCGGTTGACGTACAGTTTGGCATTGTTGGCGACAACTTCCGTGGCGCGGATTTCGTCGAAGGTGATGATCTCCGTACGGCGTTCGCGGCCTTTGGCGTATTTGGACAGGAGGTTTTCGAAGTAGGCGATAGCATACTCGGTCAGGTGAGCGAGGTGGTGCCGGGTCTGTTCGAGTTCGGCGTTTAGTTCGGCGATCTGTTCGTCCGCTTTAAAAGAGTTGAATTTGGAAATACGTTTGATGCGGATTTCCGTCAGGCGGACGATGTCATCTTCCGTGATGTCGCGCAGGAGTTTGATTTTCTTTACTTCTTTGGCGTAGCCGGGTTCGCCGGGCGTGATGACATACTTTTTGAGGCCCTCATCGATGGTAGAGAGCACGGCCTCCCAGGTTTCGCACTCCTCGATATCGCGATAGATGCGTTTCTCGATAAATATCTTTTCGAGCGAGGCGAAATGCAGTTTCTCTTCCAGTTCCTTTTGCTGGATCTCGAGTTCCTGGCGCAGCAGGTCTTTGGTGTTTTCGGTAGAAATGCGCAGCAGTTCGTTGACCTCGGTGAACACCGGCCGGTTGTCAACGATGATGCAGCAGTTGGGAGAAATGGAGACCTCGCAGTCGGTAAATGCGTAAAGTGCGTCGATGGTCACGTCGGGGCTGACGCCGGGTTGCAGTTCGATCTCGATATCGACTTCGGCGGCGGTTTTGTCCACCACTTTTTTGATCTTGATCTGGCCTTTGTCGTTCGCCTTGATGATGCTTTCGATCAAATCGCTGACGTACACACCGTATGGAATTTCAGTGATTTGCAGCGTTTTTTTATCGATTTCGCGGATGCGGGCCCTTACGCGCACCTTGCCGCCGCGGCCGCCGCCGTTGTAATCGCGTACATCGATCAGGCCGCCGGTGGGGAAATCGGGATACAGGTCGGATTTCCGGCCCTTGAGCACGGCGATGCTGGCCTTGATGAGTTCTATAAAGTTGTGGGGCAGGATTTTGGTGCTCAGGCCCACGGCGATCCCCTCGACGCCCTGGGCGAGCACAAGCGGGAATTTCATGGGCAGGGTGACGGGTTCGCGTTTGCGCCCGTCGTAGGAGAGCTGCCAGACGGTAGTGTCGTGGTTAAAGGCCACGTCGAGGGCGAATTTGGTCAGGCGCGCCTCGATGTAGCGCGGGGCGGCGGCATCGTCGCCCGTGCGGTAGTCGCCCCAGTTGCCCTGGCAGTCGATCATCAGGTCTTTCTGCCCCATATTGACCATCGCCTCCCCAATGGCGGCGTCGCCGTGGGGGTGGTATTGCATGGTCTGGCCGATGAGGTTGGCTACCTTGTGGTAGCGCCCGTCGTGCTGTTCGAACATGGCGTGCAGGATGCGGCGCTGAACGGGTTTGAGCCCGTCTTCCACGGCCGGTACGGCGCGTTCGAGGATGACGTAGGAAGCGTAGTCGAGAAAGTAGTTCTGGTACATCCCCGACAGGGTAATAACCTGCTCTTCTCCGTTCAGGGAAGTCGTGGGCGGTACGGTGGTATCTTTTTTTGCGCGAGCCATTCTTGGAATGAATGTGGGTGAATGGGCGAGGGAACTGGCAAAAGTAGGGAAAAGGAAGATTAAAAATAAAACTTTTTGTTTTTTAATTTTGAGTGAATTGCCAGTGTTTGTGTGGTTGATCAAAAATCAGCCATTTTTAACATTTTTTGTTTTATTTTTATAAAAAAAATTGCTTTTAATCTGCCAGCCTTACTTTTGCGATAGCTCAATATCCCGAAAAGAGTGCGCCTTAACCCTGTTAGGGTTGAAAACCCTAACAGGGTTAAAAGGCAAAACGAAGAAATATGGCCGCGCGCAAACGCTCACAACTCAGCATGAATTTCGACAGCGAACGCACTCCGAAACTGATCGGGGTGGTGCTCATTTTCCTGTCGTTTTACCTGTTTATCGCTTTTACATCCTACTTTTTTACCTGGAAAAACGACCACGACATTGTGTTTCGATTTTCCTGGGATATGTTCCTCGGCGATATTGCCGTCGACAACTGGCTCGGCCGGCTGGGCGCCTTCGTGGCCGACAGCGTGATCTATTGGGGATTCGGACTTTCCTCCTACGGCTTCGTGTACCTGTTGTACAAATACGGCCTCGCTTTCGTGCGCCGTACGCCGCTGGGCTACCTTACTGAAACGCTTCAGCGCACCGCCATCTGGATGGCGATCGTGTCGGTCATTTCCGCCTTCTTTTTTCAACGCCTCGAATTCCCGGTCGGCGGCGTATTCGGCCAGGCCGTGAGCGAATGGGTGCAAAATTTTATCGGCATCATTGGTACCCTGATCCTCCTGCTGTTTGCCCTGGTTGCCGTTTTTATCTGGAACAACAACCCCGACCTGACTGAATTCAACCTGCGCAAACTCGGCTACGAACTGCGCCGGGCATGGGAAGACCTTCTGGCGGGCAATTACGCCAAACGCCGCCCTGCGCCGCCGCCGGTCGTAAAATCGCCGGTCAGCCCGATCGAAACCGATAAAACCGAGTTTGCCGGCAGCCTCGGCGCCCCTGGCGTGACGGCTTCCGCACCGCCGCAGGTCAAACCCGCGGAGGCAAATGAGGCGCAGTTGTCGTTCGACCTTTCCCAAAAAAGTGCCCTGTTTGCCGACGCTCCGCCGGCCAAACTGCCCAAAACCGGCGAAGCGGAACTCGAGATCAACTTGCCGCCGGTAGAAACACCCTCCGAACCCGTGACACCGGAAAAAGCCGAGGCATACAAGGCGCCGGTACAAATCGTGCAGGAAGACACTCCCAACCTGTCGGAACCTTACGATCCCACGCTCGAACTTTCCCATTACGAATATCCGCACCTCCAGTTGCTCGTCGATCACGACAACCAGGTGCTCGAAATCGACCGGGAGGAACTGGAAACCAACAAAAACCAGATCATCCAGACGCTCCTGCATTTCAAGATCGAGATCGAAAAGATCCGCGCCACCATCGGCCCGACGGTCACGCTCTACGAAATCATTCCGGCGCGCGGCATCCGGATTTCGAAGATCAAAAACCTCGAAGACGACATCGCACTCAACCTGTCGGCGCTGGGTATCCGTATCATCGCGCCCATCCCCGGCAAAGGCACCATCGGTATCGAGGTGCCGAACAAGAACCGCCAGATCGTGGGCATGCGCGAGGTGCTGACCAGCGACAAGTTCAAACGCGCCAAAATGGAACTGCCCATCGCACTGGGCAAAACCATCGCCAACGAAGTGTTCGTGGCCGACCTGACCAAAATGCCCCACCTGCTCATCGCCGGCGCGACGGGCCAGGGCAAATCCGTCGGTATCAACGTGGTGCTGATGTCGCTGTTGTACAAAAAACACCCCTCTCAGGTCAAGTTCATCCTGATCGACCCCAAAAAGGTCGAATTATTTCCCTACGCCAAACTCGAAAACCACTTCCTCAGCTTTTTGCCCGACCAGATGGAGCCTATTGTGACCGACACGACCAAGGTGGTCCATACGCTCAATTCGCTGATTATTGAAATGGAAACGCGCTACGACCTGCTCAAAAAGGCCGAAACGCGCAACATCGCGGAGTACAACGACAAATTCGTCTCGCGCCGCCTCAACCCCAACAAGGGCCACCGTTTCCTGCCTTATATCGTGCTGATTATCGACGAGTTTGCCGACCTGATCATGACCGCCGGCAAGGAAGTCGAGCTCCCGATCGGCCGCCTGGCCCAGCTTTCCCGCGCTGTGGGCATCCACCTGATCATCGCCACGCAACGCCCCTCGGTCAACATTATCACTGGCGTCATCAAGGCCAACTTCCCGGCCCGTATCGCTTTCAAGGTGGCTTCCAAGGTCGACTCCCGCACCATCCTCGACGCTGGCGGCTCCGAACAACTGACCGGCCGGGGCGACATGCTGCTCTCTGTCGGCGGCGATATCATCCGCCTTCAGTCGGCTTTTGTAGATACGCCGGAGGTGGAGCGCGTGATCGAGTTTATTGCCAACCAGCAGGGCTTCGCCGAGCCCTTCTTCCTGCCCGAATTCCATCCGGAAGGCGAGCAGGGCGGCGAGGCCAAAAGCGTCAGTTTGTCCGAACTCGACGACATGCTCGAAGACGCGGCACGGCTCGTCGTGGAGACCCAGCACGGCTCCACCAGCATGATCCAGCGCCGCCTCAAACTGGGCTACAACCGCGCCGGCCGCATCATGGACCAGCTAGAAGGGCTGGGTATCGTCGGGCCTGCAGAAGGGTCCAAGCCCCGCGAAGTGTTGTACTACGGCATCGAAGAACTCGAACGTTTCCTGACAGAATTGCGCAACCGCAGGTAAGAACAACCGCGTTTATTGTCCGGCATCCAGCCAGACCCATACTGTTTCCAGGGGTTTGCCATTGGCGTCGCGCGGCATGGCCGCGATGCTCTGGGCGATTTCCAGGCCTTCGGTTACGCGGCCGAACACGGTTACCTGGCCTTGCCATTGGGGCAAGCCGCCGTGTTTTTTGTAAGCCTGGCGCTCGGCGGGTGAAAAGCGGCGGCCGGTTTTTTTCTCCAGGGCATCCAGGCTGGCGTCTGATTGCGGCCGGTCGAGGATGAGGAAGAAGTTGTTCGGCTCCGAAAGTTTGCCGGGTTCGCGGGCTACCGATGCAAGACTGCCGCCCAGGGGCAGGCCGCCCGGTTCGTATTCGATGGCGGTCACGCGCGCCAGGGAGTCGGCAGGCCCGTTTCCGAAGAGGATACCGAAGTCGCGTTCGATGCGATACACCGGCAGGGAGTCTTGCCCGAGGCGCTGAAAAGCCGCCCTGAAATTGTCGGCGTGCCGCGGCGCCTGATTCGACAGGCTTATCCGAATGTCGCCCATGCCGGTGTGCAGTATGGCGGCTCGGTATCGTTCCTCCCGGCATACGTTGCACACCAACAGAATTATAAGGAGGGGCCCAATGCGCATGGTTATTCCGTTTCGAACCCGCCGTTTTCGGTTTCGAGTTCTTTAAAATATTGAACGGCGTAAAGTTTTAATAGTTTTTCCTGCTCGGCCGTATCGCGTTTGGGCAGGTCGAGCACCTGTTTCCAGTGGGGCCATCCGTCGGCGTCGCGGCCGACAAATTCGAAGTAGCCTTCGTAGCTGAGCAGGCGGCAGACGGCGATGTGCATCAGGTCCTGCTTTTCTTCTTTGGAAAAGCCTTTTTTCCAGCGGCCGAGCTCCTGAATACCGATCAGGAAGAGGACCGTATTCAGGTCGGGCAATTGTTCGCGCCGCATCGACCGCTGCACAATATGCTGCACGCGCAGCCATTCAAAATCAAGTTCCCAGGGTTCCATTGCAGCGGTGTTTATTCGTAGCGAAGAGACTCGATCGGGTCAAGCCGGGCGGCTTTCATGGCCGGGTAAAAACCGGACACGATGCCGACGATCATGCACAGGGCAAAACCGAGGAACATCCAGCCCCAGGGCACCAGGAAACTGCCGCCGAGCATGGGGGTCACGATATTGCCGACGAGGATGCCCAGCAAAATGCCGACGATACCGCCGATTTGGCAAATGATGATGGCTTCGGTGAGAAACTGGGTCAGAATGCTCCGCCGGGTGGCGCCCAGCGCTTTGTAAATCCCGATTTCGCGGGTGCGCTCGGTCACGCTGACCAGCATGATGTTCATGAGTCCGATAGCGGCGCCCAGTAGGGTCATGAGCCCGATGGCGACGGTGGCAAGCCGCAGGGTCGTGGTGTTTTCTTTCAGGATGGCGATCAGGCTGTCGCTGGCGAAAATTTCAAAATCTTCGTCTTCGCCGGGCCGCAGGCCGCGTATCTGGCGGAAGAGGCCGGTGGCTTCGGCTTTTGCGGTTTCGATATCGACGCTGTTGTACACCGACACCATAATGTCGTAATCGGTATCGTTGGTGCCATAACGGCCCTTGATGTTGATAATTGGGGCATAAACAGCACGGTCGTTGCTGCTTCCCATGGCCGCGCCTTTCTTTTTCAGCACCCCGATCACGCGGTAGCGCTCCCCGTTGACCGAAATGACCTGATCGAGCGCCTTGTCGGGTTGGTCGTTGAAAAGTATGCGTACCAGTTCGCGGCCAAGGACGCATTTGGCCTGCCCGTCATCAATTTCGGTGCGGGAAAACCCGCGACCATACTCGATTTCAAGGCCCTTGGCGTCGAAGTAGTTTTCGTTGATTCCTACCAGCCCGATGTTCGGGTTGGTTTTTTTGTCGGCGTACTTGATGGTCGAGAGGTTGTTGGCCCAGAACGAGACCGACACTTTGGCCGGGTACACGAAGCGGTCCTTGAATTCCTGTGCCTGGTCGAAGGAAATCGGTTCGGCGACTTTTTGCCGGCGGCCGCGTTTGTTGCTGTGCACTTCTTCCCATTTCCGATTGATACTGAACGAGTTGGCGCCCAGGCCCGAAAAGTTGTCGTTGAGCGAGTAAGCGATCGCGTCGATGGCCGTGAGGATGCCCACCAACGCCATGATACCGAAGGCGATGATCAGCAGGGTGAGTATGGCGCGCAACATGTTTGCGCGAATATTGCGCAAGGCCATGTTGAAAATTTCACTGAAAGGCATAGGATAGTCGGTCTATGTTGCCAGAGAGATTCAAAGGTAAAACACCGATGAACGAAAGCGCCGGGATTTGGAAGCAACCTGTGTTTTTTTCGATCAATGGCGAAACTGGCCGGATATATCGATCCGATTGATAAATTGTTTAAACAATTATATAAAACCCTTTACAGACTTAGGCACTTCGCAGGCCGGGGGTGGCTAAAATTGGCCGTTGCAGAAAAGGCGATTTGTTGTAATTTGTTTGTTAAGTATTAATTTCGACTCAATAAGAGACCGTTTTAAAATTTTTTCCATTAAAATTATTTCAAGAAATACCATAGAAATGGGATGCTTTTACCTTAGCTACTGCAACTGCACGATATAAAATAATTTGTATTGTATTGCTTGCTTTAATCCCACCCTTTGTTTTAATCCGAAATCCCGTGAGACGAGTTGGCCCATATAAACTTCCAAAGAAACTGTTCTTTCTTCTTTGCGCTAGGGCGCACTTCTCTCCAGACTTTCATTTCCAGATCCGATGGTGATAGCAGATTGTAGCGCTATCCGTAACGCCTTGTTCCTGACCCTGAATCAGGTTCTGTTGCTGGAATCCTGCCGCTAATGGCAGGCCATTCGAAATACTGACATAAACTAATTCGCCGGCTGGTCATCCGCCGGCTAATCCTGTTTTTTTTCGCCGGGGAGCTGTGCTCTTTTTCAAGCGGACTGGCAGAGATATACACGCTATTAATAATAAATAATCGTAACCAGGAGGGCTGCAAGCCCTTGAATGAAGTTAATCTTCCTTGCTCTTATGAAAAGTTTTGTACTCTTTTCGCCCGACAATTTTGCACAAGTCAAGTCTTTCCTGTTCCGCAACACTCTGCGGCAAATGACCTGGAAAAAGACCTTGTTGCTCGTATTTTCCGTCATGGCACTCGTGTCGCAGGCTTTTGCCACCGACCGTTATGTCAAATCCGGCGGCGGATGCGCGGGTAGCCCCTGCTATAACACGATCAGCGATGCTTTGGCTGCTTCGTCCGACGGGGATGTTATCCACCTGGAGTCCAATATTTCAGAGGGGCTGGTTTACATCAACAAATCGGTCACGCTCGACGGTCACGGGTTTACCCTGACCAGCACAGGCACGCCCTACGGTATCGAGGTCGCAACGGCCAACGTGACGATCAAAAACCTGACCGTTTTCGATGCGCCCGGTATCGGTATTCAGGTTGATTGCGACGCGCATGCGCTGGCCCTGACCAACCTGACCGTCAACAGCAGCGGCGCTTCGGGCATTGGCCTCAACGGCTCCGACAACGTCGTACTGACCAACCTCACCACCACCAACAACGTCGGCAACGGTCTTTCCATCACTGATTGCAACAACCTGACGATCAACGGCTTCACGTCGAGCGGCAATGCCTTCAGCCCGGCTTTCAGCGCCGGCATCGGCCTGTTTACCAGCGGCGTGTACTGCCCGCCGGCAGGTATCAACGGCTTTACGCTGACGGGCACGGTGAGCATCGCCGAACCGGTCAAGGTTTATTCGCAAAAAGCCAATGCCAACGACGTCATTACCGGCATCAGCGGCGCCAGCATCGACTGGGCTGTCGGGGTAGGGGCCTTGAACAAATCATACTGGCAAGATCAGGCTACGGCCTACGCGGTGGCCGCGGCATCCTTCGATGCGCCGTTCAGTTATTCCAACGCCTTAGTATATGTAGAGGACGTCGCCACGGGCAACTTTTACGTCGATGACGACCCTGCCATGGACGCCAGTACACCCATGACCGTACAGGCCGCCGTCGATTATATCGCTTCCGGTAAAACCATCTTCCTCGAAGACGGCGCCTACAACCAGCGGGTCACGATCTCCAAATCACTGACCCTCGACGGCAACGGCGCACTCAATTCCGTACTTTTCGGCACCGGCCTGAGCTCGGGCGCCAGCGGCATCACGATCAATAGTGGCGTCACCAACGTGACCATTCAGGACCTGGCCGTGACGCAATACACCGGCAGTTCGCCCAATACCACCGGCGGTATCTACGCCAGCGGCGGCAACAACAACCTGACCATCAAAAACTGCGACGTTTACAACAACCCCAACTGCTCGGGTATTTACGTCGAGGGCAACGCCAATATCAGCGATGTGTTGATCGACAATGTGAAGTCGTTCGGACACGGTGCGCCCGGCAACCCGGCCCGCGGTATCGTCATCTGGAACGGCGTCAAATCCAATATCACGATCCAGAATTGCGAAGTTTATAACAACAATTGCTGCGGTATCGAATTGCAGGACGGCTCGGCCACCGGCATCACGATCAAAAACAACAACGTTCACGACAACTCCGACAGCGGCATCAGCCCCATCGGCTTGAGCGGCCCGGGCGCCAACCTGATCGAGAACAACACCGTGACCAACAACGGCCGTTTCGGTATCGAGGTCAAATTGCCCAACGGCTCCGGCGCCACCTCCGGCGCGGGAAGCATCGTGGTGCAGGGCAATACGGTGACCCGCACGGTCAGCATTATTCCCGAAAACCGCGACATCGCCGGTATCTCCGTGTATCGGCGCGGCGCACTGTCAACCGGTAACGTCAATATTCCGACCGGCGTGGTGATTCAAAACAACACCGTGTCGGGCTACAGCCAGCCCAGCGCTTCCGACGGTTTCGGTATCGTGGTGGAAGGCACCAACCACACGGTGCAGAACAACACGGTGTCGAACAACAACATCGGTATCCAGCAGCAGGCCGGCCATACGCCTTATGTGGAGAACGTGGGCGGTGGCGCAAATGACGGCGATCAAAACAACCTGTCCGACCAGTATTTCGGTCGCGGCAACGCGCCGTTTACCTGCGGCAACGTCATTGCCGGCAATACCTTCAGCGGTAATGGTACCAATACCCGCAATGTGGGCGCCGGGGTGAATACGCTGGCCGGGGTCATCGTCAACACCAATAACGGCGAAACCTTCTGCTCCATTCAGACGGCCAACGACGACTCCAATACGGCCAATGGCCATACCCTTACACTCGAAGCAGGTACCTATGTGGAGAACGTCAACATCACCAAATCCCTGACCATTCTCGGCCCCAACGCCGGCATTGACCCGAATACGGGCACCCGTGTGGCAGAAGCTATCGTTCGCCCGGCCTCGGTGCAGACTTCTTTACAGGGATCTACTTCAGGCACAATTTTCCGTCTGGGTACAACGAGCCACATTGATGTGACCATCGACGGCCTTACCATCGACGGCAATAACCCGGCACTCTCCGGCGGTCGCACACTTAATGGCGTACAGGTGCATACCGGAGCAGGTATCGTCAACAGCATTGGCTCCTTTGATACCAACCCGGGTGGCCGCGACGTCAAAATGACGATTCAGAACAACATCATCAAAAATCTGGAGCGCTACGGTGTACTGGCCGACGGCGTCACGCCGGTCGTTGCCCTGGCAGGCACCGATGTTAGTCACAACAAGATCGACAACCTGCCCTCCGGTAATAATTTTGGCGGTGGCCGCGGCCGCGCAATCGCCTTCGAGGAAAACCATTACGGAAGCGCGACCTACAACGTCATCACACGTGTAAACGTAGGCTGGCAGGATGATAACTACTATCTGGCCTCGCCCGGCGCTGCTACCCTGATCGATCACAATACGATTTATACCTACCATCGGGGTATTTTCCACAACCTCCAATACCAGAACGCCTCGAACGTCACCATCTCCAACAACAGTATTTTTGTTGAAACAAGCGGCGATTTCCCGGCCTCTACCTCCAACTTTGGCCTCGAACTGGCTTCCATCCAGAGTGGTGTCGGCGCAACCGTGACCAACAATAATGCAACAGGCCTCGTACACGGCATCTTGCTGTGGAACCTTCCTACCTCCGCAACAATTAACGTTTCCGGCGGTAACCTGACCAATAATAACTATGGTGTGTTGGCTACCAGCAACGATCCGCAATTCGGCGCAGGCTCGGCCAGCAACTGTACAGTGAGCGGCCTCAATATCAGCGGCTCTACCGTAGCGGGTATCAAAGTGGACAACTCCGCTAATATTGCCGCTTTCCATCTGACCATCAAGGACGATTGTGAAATCGCCGGCTCCGGTCAACTGCTTACCGGTATTCAGGTGCAGGGCGCCAATGCGCAGGCTACTGTCAAAGACAACGACGCCTCCATACACGGCTTTGCAATCGGTATCGATGTCGACGGCGGTACCGCTACCGTACAAAACAACCACATCTACGACAACACCATCGGTATCCGCTTCACCAACGCCGGCAACGGTACCGTCAACAACCTCAACAACTTCGACGGTGGCGCCAGCCCCGACAACGGCCGCGATATCCAGGCCACCGCCACGGCCGGCGCCGTGACGGCTACCCCCAACAACTCCTTCGCCGGCGATACCTACGGCGTGGAAAACCTCAGCGCCGCCAATATCGACGCGTCGTACTGCTACTGGGAAGACCCCAACGGCCCCGGCCCGATCGGCCCGATCGGCGCAGGCGCCAAGATCACGACCAAAGTGTTGTATTGCCCCTGGCTGAACGCAGCGCCACCCTCCGGCACGCCCGTCGGCCCGGTGAAAAACACCACAACCCTCGAAACATTCTGCACGATACAAGACGCCATCAACGATGCCAACACGGTTGACGGCCATACACTGGAAGTATCTCCCGGCACTTACAACGAACAATTACTCGTCAACAAAAGCCTGACCATCAAAGGGGTAGGGGCTTCCCAGCCCGTGATCGATTTCACCGGGACCATAAGCGGCAAGCCGGCCCTGGCCGATGTGTCCAAACCCGGCGTCACCTTCGACAATATCAAGTTCAAAGTTGACCTGACCAAACTCAGCAGCGCCATCATTGCAAGCGCCAGCGATATCGACAACTTCACGGTGAAAAACAGCGCAGTGGAAGCTTACGGCTCCAGCGGCGCTCCTTCTTACGGCTCGTACGGCAACAGCAACGCCATCAGCATCAACTATGGCGGCTCGATCGACTATCGTATCGCCGTTGGCGGTGTCGACAATGTCGCGGTACAGAATACCACCGTATCGGGTGTCGTCAACGACGGATTCGGTCAGGCGCGCTTCTTCCGCGCAGCCGTAGCGCTCGACGAAGGTGGCGGCTCTTTTACCGGCAATACCTTCCAGACGATCAACCACGACGTGCTGGTGCGTTTCCCTTCTAATGGCAACGTCACCATTTCCGGCAACAACTTCAACGGCGGCGGTGTCGAAATTTCCGATATCAATGCGGGCGCAGCCACGCTGACGGTGTCGAACAATACTTTCGACGCCACTTTTGCCAATGTCTCCGCTCCCGGCGCAGCCGTGTTGCGCATGAAGAATAACCAGCAGATGAAAACCACGCAGGTGAGCGGCAATACGTTCAGCAACCACGAGTGGGCCGTCAGTCTGGAAAACTACAATTCCGTAACGCTTGACAATAACAGCTTTACCCCCAAAAGCGGCTCGACCACTTACCACCACATCGCTGTCAATACCAAATCGATCAGCACCAACTCCGCCCTGATCGTTCAGACCACGGTGGACGCTGTGCTGACCAACAACATTTTCAACGGATCCGGTACGCCGGGCGGCACGGCCCTCTCATTCCACAACCACGACAGCGACGCTGCCGCTTTCGGCACGTTCACCATCGGTACGACCGGCAACGAAAACAACTTCAACAGCGGTATCGCCACCTTCATCCGGCTCGACGACCAAACCGGTACCAGCAGCGGCGCCACTTTCCCGGCCTACACTGCGCTGATCGGCGCCGGCGCCAACGCCCTCACCACAATGGCTTGCTGGGCGCCGGATGTCAATATCCAGAACAATAAATTCGACGTCGGCGCAGGCTTGCAGCTGCCTTCGGCCATGAACTACACACAGCGTACGACGCTCGAAACCAACCTGTACCACCATTTTGACAACCTGTGCCTGGGCAACCTGGTCTTCTTCTACCCGGTACACAACCTCACACAGAATACCTACTACCTGAGCATTCAGGAAGCGATCAATGCCGCCAACGCCAACGACGTGATCGAATGCGAAGAATACACCTTCCGTGAAAAAGTCAATGTGAGCAAAACCCTGACCCTCAAAGGCGTAAGCGAGGCCAATACCATTATCGACGGTACGGGTCTGGGCAACGGTTCGGGCGTGACGATCGCATCCGGCGTGACCAACGTCAGTATCGAAAAATTCACGATCAAAAACCACAGCGGCACCGACCCGAATACCTTCGGCGGTATTTATGCCCCGGCCAACAACAGCGGTCTCAACGTGCAGCATTGCACCATCAAGGATAACGTGGGTTGCAGCGGCTTCTATGCCAACGGCCCCGTTAACGGCCTCCTGCTCAACGACCTCGACGTATCGGGCCACCCCAACACCTTCGGCCCCGCACGCGGCATCGTGGTGTGGAACGGCTTTAAGGAAAATATCACGATCACCAACTGCGACGTGTACAACAACAACTGCTGCGGTATCGAACTCCAGGACGGCACAGCCTCAGGCGTCACGATGACGGGCAACAACGTACACGACAACGCCGACAACGGCATCGGCCTCTCGGGCCTGAAAGGCGGTACGGGCGCCAACCTGATCGCCAACAACACCCTGAACAACAACGGTCGCTTCGGCATCGAGGTCAAAAACCCGAACGGCACCGGCCAGACCAGCGGCACGGGCTCCATCGTGGTGGAAAACAACACGGTGAATTTCACGGCTTCGCCGACGATGAACAATCGCGACCACGCCGGTATCGCAGTGTTCCGCCGCGCCTTCCTGTCGGGCAACTCCGCCGGCTATCCCAACATCCCGACGGGTGTGGTGGTGCGCAACAACACGGTCGCGGGTTATAAACAACTTAACCCCGGCAGCTCGGAAAAAGGCTACGGCATCGTGATCGAGGGCACCAACCACTCGGTGCTCAACAACGCGGTCAACAACAACGACTTCGGCATCCAGGAGCAGGGCGGCCTGCACCCGAACGCCAACTACGTGCCCGACGACGCCGGCGACGGCGACCAGGGAAACGGCCAGTCGGCCAACTACTTCGGCCGCGGCAACGCGCCGGTGGCCTGCGGCAATACCATCAGCGGCAACACGTTCAGCGGCAACACGACCGATAACAATTCGGTGATCGGCAGCGGTTCGTATGGCCTGGTGGTGAATACGAGCACGGGGGAGACCTTCTGTTCTATCAACGCTGCCATTTCCGATGCCCAAACCGTCAACGGCAATATTTTGACCGTAGGCAAGGGTACTTTCCCCGAAAACGTAACCGTAAACAAGGGCCTGACGCTCAACGGCTCCGGCAACAACAGCGCACCCGCTTCCAATACCGTCTTGTCGGCGCCCTCTGCCTGCTCCGGAACCGGCTTCGCCGTTTCGGCAGCTAATGTCACCTTGAACAATATGTACGTGACAGGTTATTCCCAAGCCGTGCAATTACTCAGTGTCTCCAGCCCTACACTGAGCAACCTGAATCTTGTGGATTACTGCGTGTACGGCGTTAACCTGAGCGGTAGCAACTCAACGGTGAACATTACCAATACCTCCATGCAGCGCACGACGCCGCTGGCCGGTACAGTAGGTCTTCGTACCGGTACCGCCGATGCCACGACCGGCCTTACTGTCGATGGTTGCACCATCACGGGCAATACGCAGGGTATTTACACGGCGCAGGCCACTACACCGGCTGCATTTACCAATATTTTGATCAAAAACTCCACCATCAGCAACAACTCGCAGAAGGGGATGTATTTTGAAAAATTGAACAATGCCACGCTCGAAAACCTCACCATGGACAACAACGGTACCGACGCCACTTACGGCTTTAATAACGGTATCGACATGAACCTGAAGTACGGCAGTTACGGCAACATTACCATTCAAAACTGCGACATCACCAACTCCGGTTACACCGGTACGGCCACCGATCCGGAAAACCCGGCGGTAATCGCAATTAAGGCTCGTGATGATGCGCCGAGTTACAATAGCAACCCGGCAACCCTGACCGGCCTCACGATCAAAAACAACAAGATCACCGGCCCGCGAAACGGTATCCGCTTCGGAGAATTCGGGAAAATCAACAACGGTCCGACCAACGTAACCGTGGAGGGCAACGACCTGTCTTACGCCTTCGGCAACAAGACCATCGTTCGCCGTACCAACGACGACGTCAACCTGCTTTGCAACTGGCACGGCACCACCGACCTGCCCACTATCCTGGCTACGATTTCAAATGCTGGTTCGGGTAGTACGATTCTGAGCAGCATCCTGGGTACGGGTACCGACGGCAACCCGGCCGTGGGCTTCCAGCCCTCCGGCGCCTGCACTTGCCCCTCGGGCAACCTGGTGACCAACGTCAATACCGGCGAGACTTTCTGCACCATCCAGGCCGCCATCGACGACCCGCAAACCCTCGGCGGCCATATCCTGACCGCCAGCGCAGGTACCTATATTGAGAATATCACGGTGACCAAGGCGGTAAAACTTCGCGGCGCGCAATACGGCGTCAGCCCCAACCCAAGCCGTGCCGGCGCCGAATCCATCATCGTGCCGGCTGTGTCTGACCCCGATCCGAACAGCCCGACTTCCGCGCCGATCATGTACCTGACCGCGGCTGCTTCCGGCGCTGAAATCGACGGCTTTACGTTCGACGGCGATAACCCGAACCTGACCAGCGCCGTAAACATCAACGGTGCAAACATCGACGCTATCGAAGCCCTCGGCGGCTACGACGGCCTGGCCAATGTGACGGTGTCTAACAACATTATCAAAAACCTGAATTACGCAGGTATCGACTTTTACAACTACAACAACGGTGGCGCCTCCACTACGGGCAACGCGGTGTCGAACAACAAATTCGATAACATTATACCGAGTGCTTACGGTATTGGCGTGCTTATCTACAACAACTGCTACACCGATATTACCGACAACGTGATGACCCGTGTGCGCGTCGGTATTCAAACCGGCAACTTCTACCAGGCTGATGCCGGTAGCAGCCACGACATTACAGGCAACAACATCGAGTCGAGCCGCAGGGGGATTTATTTCAATCTCCATTACAGCAACTCGGCCAATTTCAACATCAGCAACAACAACTTTACCAACTACGCAGGCGAGCCGGTGAGCGACGGTATCCTCGTCAGTTCCATCCAGAGCGCCGTAGGAGCAACCATCAGCAACAACAACGTGACGGGCAACACCTTCGGCGTTGCGCTGTGGAACTGCCCGACGAGCAACACCATCACCATCCAGGGCGGTACGCTTTCGGGCAATAAAGTGGGTGTGTTTGCCACCAACTACTACGGACCGAACAACGGCGACGCCGCTTCCAGCGCCTACGCGCTCGACGGTGTGAATATCCTGAATAGCCTGTGGGCAGGGGTAGAAGTGTCCGATACCTCCTCTAATACCAACGGATCTACGGTAAGCATGAGCATCGGCGGCAACACGACGATCAATAACACGACCCGCGGCCTGCTTATTCAGGGCGCCGACGCCAGCGCTTCCTTCGCCGGACCGGCCGCTGCGTCGTTTACCGGCCCGGCCCGCTACATTGACCAGATCAGCAACGGCGCCAACGTGCCGGCGACCAATATCGACGCCACGACGGTCAACTTCGACGGCCAAACCGGCGCCACAGCCTCCCTGGCGCAAAACTTCGCCATCGAAGACAAGATTGTCCACAAAATCGACAACAGCGCCCTGGGCTTTGTTTTGGTGAAAGCCAACAACGACTTCGTGACGGCCAACAGTTTCTCCACGCCCAACACCACGCCCTCCATCCAGCGCGGCGTTGATGCAGCCAGCGCCGGCTTTACGGTCAACGTAGGCCCCGGCACCTTCGTGGAAGACGTCAACGTCAACAAACAACTGACCCTGCTCGGCTCGGGCTACCTCAACACAACCGTCAGCGGCGCAATCGGCGGCGCAGGTTCGACCCTCCAGATGAATGCTGCCGGCATCGTGTTCGACGGCTTTACCGTGACCCGCGAAGGCAACAATACCACCGACTGGAATAACCCGGGCCTGAACACGGCCGGTATCGCCATTCAGGGCCAGTCGAATTACGCCGAAATCCGCAATTCCAAATTTACGGGCAACCGCACGGGTATCGACGTCAACAACTCGAACGGCAACAACATCCACAACAACATCATCACGTTCAACCGCACGGGTCTCATTTTCCGAAACCAGACGGACAACACCAACCTGGCAGAAAACGAGATCACCGACAACTGGACGGTGGGCGTGCTGTTCCTCGACGGCAGCGGCGGCACCAACAGCCCCGTGCAGCAGGCGATCAACAGCACGTTTAACAACAACGACATCAGCGACAACTGGTACGGCCAGATCGTGGATCGCCAGTCGGGCGGCTCCCTGCCTGCACCGGGTACCTTGCTGAAAAACTTCGATTGCAACTGGTACGGCACCACGGCGCCCATCGTTTCGACGGCCAACAGCGCTGAACCCGGTTATGCCGCCCAGATTCCGGTGGCTTATGGCGGTTCTGCCACGCCGCCCGGCGGCAGCATCCCGCATATTCTCGGACCGGCCTCTGCCAACTTCGACTACATCAGCTGGCTCGTGGATGGCACCGATAACCAACCTGCCACTACCGGCTTCCAGCCTGTGCCTTCGATGTGCCTCGGCACCCCGGTCGTGATCACGCTGACGCTGCAAACCAACGTCTCCTGCTTCGGCGGCAACGACGGCGCGCTCGACATCACGCCCAGCGGCGGCTCCGGCAACTATTCCTACGCCTGGTCGAACCTGGCCATTACCCAGGACATCAGCGGCCTGACCGCTGGTACCTATTCCGTGACCGTCACCGACGTGACCTATCTCGGCACCGCCACGGCCACCTACACCATCACCGAACCGACCGTACTCACGGCCACGGCAGGCAACAACGGCCCGATCTACGCCGGCGCTACGCTCAACCTGACCTCGACGCCCGCGGGCGGCACGCCGGCTTACACGTACAGCTGGACCGGCCCGAACGGCTTCTCTTCCACCGACCAGACCCCGTCGATCCTGAACGCGACCGTGGCTGCCAACGGCAGCTACTCCGTCACCGTGACGGATATGAAAGGTTGCATGACCGTGACCAGCACAACGGCCATTATTTACGGCCCCGCCCTCTACGTCAACGACAACAGCCTGACGGGCGACCACTATACCACGGCCACGGGCAGCAACAGCAACCCGGGTACGCCCTCCGCGCCGTTTGCCACGCTGACTTACGCGATTTCCATCGCCCAGCCGGGCAACACGATCTATGTGGACGCCGGCACCTATGTGGAAAACCCGACGGTGAACAAATCCCTGACGATCAACGGCTCCAACGCCGGCGTATCGGGCACGGGCGCACGCACCTACGCCGAATCTACCGTACAGACCAACGGCAGCCAGAACGCCGTGTTTACCGTATCGGCCAGCAACGTCATCCTCGATGGTTTCTTCATCGAAGGAAATGACCCGCTGGTGACCGGAGGACCCGTTTACAGCGGCGACGACGCCAACGTATTTTACAACATCTTCTCCGCTGCCGGCAACAACCAGACCTTCCGCAACAACATCATGAAGCGTGCCGCCATCGGCGTGCGCGGCGACCACGCCTCCAACGGCAACCTGATCGACAACAACTGGTTCGACGCCATCGGGGTGTTCGACTTCGGCTACGCCGTCACCCTGCGCACCAACTACTACGCCGACGTCACCAACAACAAGATGACCCGCGTGTGGACCGGCCTGCACACCAACAACCACAATGGCGCGGGCGGCCCGGCCAGCTGGTCGTTCAGCAACAACCAGGTGAGCAGCTACGCCGCCGGCCTCTGGTACAACCAGCAGTACAACAGCGCCACCCCGCTGACCATCAACAACAACCAGTTCAGCGCAGAAGCAGGCGCCGTCACCAACAACTACGGCGTGCAGTTCGTCACCATCCAGAATGCCGTCAACCCGGTATTTACCAACAACACCATCACGGGTACCGATTACGGCTTCATCGGCTGGAATCTTTCCACGAGCAACACCGTGACCCTCGGCGCGAGCAATACCATTACAGGCGCTAAAAAAGCAGGTATTTATTTTACCAATAACCTCGCTTTCAACCCCGTCGGCACCACGGTATTCGGCGCCGGCGCGGCTGCTTCGACGCTCAATGTGGCCGGCATCGGCATCAATCCTGCCGCCACGGGCACGGGCATAGCGCTCGAAGGCACGGGCGCCAATGCCGCAACGCTCAACTTCACCGCCCCGACCACCCTCAATGGCGGCGCTACGGGGCTTTCCGCCACCGGATCGGCCTCGGCCATCACGGGCAACACCCTGGCCAACGTGACCTTCTCCGGCCAGAGCGGCGACTACATCACCCTGAGCAACAACGCCTTCTCCGGCCAGCAACTCGATGCCACGGCGACTATTTTCGATGGAACAACTGCTTCGGTCAAAACCGTGGCTCAACGTTTTGCACTCGAAGACAAGATTACTCACCGCATCGAAGACAAAAACCTGGGTTTTGTACTCGTGAAAGCCAACAATGCCTACGTGACGGATATCACTTCGGCGACGGCCACCAACAACGACTACACCCGCATCCGCAATGCGGTGGAACTCGCCGGCAACAACTGGAGCATCAACCTGAAAGGTACGTTCAACTGGACCGAAACCAACGCTGCGGCTTCCTGGGCACTGGGTAACGACGGCGTCGTCAGCGTCGCCGACGATTACTCCATCCTTGTCCCGGCCAACCTCAACGGCGTCACCTTCACCGCCCCCGAAGGTCTGGGCAATGCCTCCATCCAGGGCCCTGGCGACCTGGCAGCAGCCAACCTTGAAGGCGTACTCGTCTTCGACGGCGGCGACAACCAGAACTGGACCATCTCGAACCTCGACTTCCTCGACTTCGACCTGGCCATTGGTATGTTCTTTGGCGCCGGCGGCTCCGATGCCTTTAACGGCACCACCATCACCAACAACCATATCCGGATCGCCACCGACCTTAACACGGTCGTCGCGCCGGCTGACGTAAACCAGAACATTGGTATCCACTACTCCTTCGGCACCAACCAGACGATCTCCAACAACGTGATCGACATCCCGGGCGACGGCGTGAGCAACGGCACCAACTACTCGAGCAGCGTCGGTATGCAGTCGAATACCAGCGGCGGCAACGTGTACGACGGATTGCAGATTACAGGCAACACGATCAATATCCTCAACCCGCAATCGGCCAACCCGCAGGTCGTGCTGGGTATCTGGGAAAACGCCCACGCGCACAGCAGCAATATCACGGTGAGCAACAACCAGTTCCTCAACCTGACGGGCGACAACAACGCCACCAACCTGCAGCGCGCCTTCCGCGTTACCTCCCATTCCTCTGCCGGTACCACAGTGGCTTACACGGGCAATACCGTACAAGGCGCCAACATCGGCTTCCAGTGGCTTGCAGCCAGCAACTTCGCCGGCAACCAGCCGATCACCGTGTCGAACAACTCGCTCAACAACAACGCTATTGGCTTCCTCGTGCAGTCGAACGGCCTCGCCACCTTCACCGGCAACGACTTCGACGGCGCCACCGACAACACGGTCGACTTGCAAATCCAGGCAGGTTCCGTGGTCACCAGCGGCGGCGGCAACCAGTGGGCCGGCGACAATTACTACGTGGAAAACCTCGCCGCGACACCGCTCGACATCATCGGCGAGACCTACGACGAATCGAACAACTTCCGCCGCAGCGACCGCATCTACGATGCCCTCGACAATGCCGCTTCCGGCCTCGTGCGCTTCCTCGCCACCGACCACTACGTGTCCATGCCGGGCACGGGCTCGGCCGATGAAACCATCCAGCGCGCCGTGAACGCCGCTTCGGCAGGTCATACGATTTATGTAGAAGCCGGTACCTATGCCGAAAACGTAACGGTCAACAAAGACCTCACCCTGCTCGGCCCGAACGCCGGCATCAACCCGAACACGGGTACCCGCGTAGCGGAAGCCATTGTCGTGCCGGCCGTCAACGACCTGACCGACGGCCGCGTGTTCGACCTCACGGCCGACGGCATCACCATCGACGGCTTTACCGTCAACGGCGACAACCCGCTCGTAAGCGGCGGTACTGCCCTCAATGGCGCCGACATCAACGCTACGGCCGGTATCGCCTCGGGTACCTACAGCGGAACGGATGGCAACAACAACCTGCTGATTACCAACAACATCCTCAAAAACTTCGACAACGACCTGTCGAGCACGGCCGCTATTTACGGCAACGGCTCCCAGACGGTGGCGAAAACGGGCAACGTGATCAGCAACAACAAAATCGACAACAGCAACATCTGGGCGATCATCGCGGAAGCCAACTTCTACGCCGATATCACCGGCAACGTGATTACCAAAGCCAACCGCGGCATCCAGACCGACGGCTTCTGGCTGGCCGGCACGCCCGTGAGCATTTCAAATAACACGATCAGCTATTACAAGCGCGGTATCACCCTCAACAATTACTGGGGCGCTACCTCCCTGTTCACCGTAAGCAACAACACCATTCAGCCGGAAACCAGCGGCAACAACGAAGACGGCGGCGCCGGCGCAGCCACGCCCAACCGGGGCATTGCCGTCTGGTCGATGTACAACACCGTGGGTGGCGTGAATTTGACCGACAACACCATCACCGGCGCTTACTACGGCGAAGAACTCTGGAACAACGCCCCTGGTAAAGTCACCCAGACCGGCGGTACCATCACCAACGCCAACGTGGGCATTTACCTGCCCACCAACCAAAGCAGCTGGGGCAATGCCGGCTACGGCAGCAATGCCAGCGTAACAGCCGTGACCATCACGAACCCGACCACCGACGGCGTTTACCTGCAGGACAACAGCTCGGGCGCCGGCGCTTCCATCGACTTTACCCTGACCAACGCCTTCGTTACCGGCGGCGTCAATGGTATCCATGCCAATGGTGACGAAATCACTGCCGAAATTCACGACAACTCGATCACCGGCGCCAGCGCCAAAGCCATCGACGCTTCCGCCTACACCGGCGCCACGGCGCTCGATGCCGAGTGCAACTGGTACGGCGTGACCGCCGCCAGCGCAGTGGCCGCCCGGATCTCCGGCAACGTCGATTACACCACCTGGCTCATCAACGGCACCGACGACCAGCCCATGACCCAGGGCTTCCAGCCCGTAGCCGGCGCCTGCGACGGCGAACCGATCTCGATCAGCGTACAAACCGACCCGGTCACCTGCGGCGAAACCGAAGGCTCCATCACCGTCAACTTCATGGGCGGCACGCCACCGTACACCCTGAGCTGGTCGGGTACCGAATCGGGCTCGATGTCCGGTCTGACGGGCCCGCCCCAGACGATCTCCAACCTCTCGCCCGGCCCGTACACCATCACCGTGACCGATACCTACGGCTCCTCGGCCATGACCAGCGTGACGGTGGATTACCTGCCGGTGACCAACGTGACCCAGACATTGTACTTCGCCACCATTCAGGCGGCAATTAATAATGCCGCTGCGGGCGATGTGATCGAGGTCTGCAAAGGCGCCTATCCGGAAAACATCCTTATCGACAAAGCGCTGACCCTCAATGGTCCGCAGGACAACGTCGATGCGGATACCCGCTTCGCTGCCTTTGTTTCCGGCCCCAACGGCCCGAAAGCCGACCCGAACGTCGAAGCCATCATCACCGCCCCGCTCAACAACCCGACCGGCGGCAACCCGAATGCCAACGACCTCATCCGCGTAACGGCTTCGGGCGTCACGATCAACGGTTTCGTCATCGACGGCAACAACCCCGACATTGCCGGCGCCAGCGCCGTGCAAACCTCGGGTATCGACATCGACGCCCGCCGGGGCATCACCAACCTGGGCGCCAACGACGGATTCAACCCCGTCAACAACCTGCAGGTGAAATACAACATCATCCAGAACGTCGCCCAGCGCGGCGTTTCGCTGGCCAACAATGGCCCGGTATCGACCGGCAATGCGATCACTGAAAACGTGATCCGCAACTTCGGCTCCGATCCGGTCAACGGCGGCCAGGCCGTGATCCTCTTCACCAACGCCTACGCCGACGTCACCAACAACACCATCGATGTGCCCAACGACAACATCGGTCTGCATCTCCAGAACTTCTCCAGCAACGGCTCGATGAACTGGACAGGCAACACCATCACGGTCGGACAAGACGCGTTCGGTATCCACGCCAACCTGTTCTATGCGCCCTCGGCTACCCTGACCATCGCCAACAACACCGTCAATGCCCGCGCCGGCGTCACCGGCGCCTCCGATTATACCTGGGGCATCAACGTCTGGTCGGTGCAGGTCGGCTCGACGGTGGCTTTGAACAACAATATCATAGGCGCTTCGGGCGGCCAGTTCGGACGTGGTATCAACCTCTGGAACCTGCCGACCAGCAATACTGTCAGCATCAGCGGCGGCACGGTGGGCAACGCCGTGGTGGGGATCAACCTCGACAACATTGATCCGTACTATGGCGGCGCTTCCAACACCGTGGTGAACGTGAGCGGTACTTCGGTATCGAACACAACCATCGGCCTCCGCTCCCGCGCGGATGTGCTGCCGGTTGCGCCTTTCTATGCAGCCAACACGGTTTCGGGCAGCGTCACCCTCAACGTCAGCGGCGTCACGGTCGATGGCGGCACGCACGGCATTCAGGCCATCGCCCCGGCTGCTTCGGCGCCCTACACGGCCACCGTGGTGGTGAACAACGACAGCGAGGTGAAAAACGCCACTGTCGCCGGTATTCTCGCCAGCGGCGGACAGGCTTCGGCCACCGTGCAGAACAACGACGCCTCGATCTTCGGTAACCCGATCGGCATCGACGTCAATGGCGGTACGGCCACCGTACAAAACAACCATATCTACGACAACGGCATCGGCGTCCGCTTTACCAACGGCGGTACCGGTACCGTCAACAACGGCAACAACTTCGACGGCGGCGCCGGCGCCGACAACGGCACCGACATCCAGCTTACGGCCTCCGCCGGCTCGGTACTGGCTTCGCCCAACAACAGCTTCGCCGGCGATACCTACGGCGTGCAAAACCTGACGGCCGCTACCGTCAACGCCACCAATTGCTACTGGGAAAGCGCTACGGGCCCCGGCCCGGTCGGCCCCGGCTCGGGCGCCAAGGTGACCAGCCTGGTCAACTACTGCCCCTGGCTCAACGCACCCAACGGCACACCCGTGACGCCGACGGTTACCATCCTCGTCGATGACGCCAGCGGCACGACGCCCGACGACGGCATCATTTGCATCGGCGACGCTGTGTCGCTCGACGCCACCACGCCGGGCGCTACCGCCTATGCCTGGGATAATTCCCTGCCGGCCAACGCCACGCAAATCGGCCTGACGCCTGCGATCAGCACGACCTACAACGTGACCGTCACGGTGCCGGGCTGCTCGATCACCGACGCACAGCTGGTACAGGTCGATCCGCTGCCCTCCGCGACGATCACGGCTGCGGCCCCTGTCTGCGGCAACTCCACCGGCAACACCGCTTCGGTACCCGATGCCGGCATGGGCGCCACGTACAGCTGGAGCATCGCCAACGGCTCGATCACGGCCGGCGCAGGCACCAACAGCGTTACCTACACGGCCGGTATGTCGGGCTCGGTGACCTTCAACGTGACCGTCACCTCGCCGTCCAATTGCACCGCCACAGGCTCCCTGATGGTTCTGATCGACAACACCGCGCCGACCATCACCTGCGTCGGGCCGGTATCGGTCAACACCGATCCGGGCCAGTGCACGGCGGTTGTGAACGGCATCGCCCCGGCCAGCGCCAACGACGCCTGTCCCTACACGATCACCTACGCCATCACCGGTACCACCACCGGCTCGGGTAACAACGACGCCAGCGGTACGACCTTCAACCAGGGCGCTTCGACGGTGACCTACACCATCGTGGACGCTTCCGGTAACTCGGCTAACTGCGCCTTCACCGTGACCGTCAGCGATGCCCAGCAGCCCTCGATCAGCTGCCCCACGGCTGCTACGGTCGGCATCCTCGCCCCGCGCGACCCGTACGCCACCGGCTGGGCAACCGGCTCCGACAACTGCGGCGCAGTGACCATTACCTATGACGACGACCGCAGCGGCCTGACCGGCTGCAACGCCACGGGCATTATCGTGCGCACGTTCACCGCGAAAGATGCCTCGAACAATGCTCAGACCTGCGCCCAAACCATTACGGTGCAGGACCTCACCCCGCCAGTGCTCAGCGCCTGCCCGGCCAACATTACGGTCAATGTCGATCCCTTGCTTTGCACCGCCGTCGTGACCTATACCGACCCGACAGCAGTGGACGTGGATTACTTCCAGGGCTTTGAAAACGCGGCTTTCGTCAGCGGCTCGTACACCAACCAGCCTTCTACCGACTGGAACCAGTACAGCAGCGCCCTGAACCGCGTCGCTTCGGGCACCGACGGCATTACCTCCAAATCGGGTACGGCCCACGCGGTAATCAACTCGACCAGCATCCCGTCTGCTCCCTACAACTACACGGGCGCTTTCAACCGCCTGGGCGGTTACAGCCCCGTATTCGGAACGGGCTACACGGTTACGCAGGATATTTACATCGACCTGAGCGATCCGGCCGTTGTGGCCAATACCTATGGCTGGGACCTCGCGACCGCGGCCAGCAACCAGAGCAACGGCCACCTGCGCGACTTTATCTTCCACGCAGCCTCCAACGCCAGCGGCCAGGTGCTGATCGGTTCGAGTAACAACACCAACTTCACCCGCCGCAACGACCTGGCGTCGATCAACCACTACACCATCACCGGCAGCGGCTGGTACACCTTCGAATGGGTGTTCCGCAACAACGCCGGCGTACTGGCCGTCGATCTCAACCTGCGCAGCGCCGGCGGCGCCCTGTTGTGGACCAATACGCTCAGCAACCCGGGCGATTTGATCGCCTCTGTCGTCGGCGGTAACCGCTACATGTGGTTCACCTTCCTCGAAGTGAACAAACTGGCCATCGACAACAGCCAGCTCACACGCAATGCCAACGTGGCCTGCGTCATGCCCAGTGGCTCCGTCTTCAACAAAGGCACCACTTCGGTTACCTGCACCGCTACCGATGCCTGCGCCAACACCAGCACCTGCTCGTTCAACGTGACGGTGGTGGACAACATCCCGCCGGCAATCGTTTGCCCCTCCAATATCGTCGCCAATGCCGCCAGCGGCACCTGCGGCGCTACCGTGACCTACACCGCCCCGGTCGGCACCGACAACTGTTCGGGCCCCGTGACGACGCAAACTGACGTGACCGGCCTGAGCAGCGGCTCTACCTTCCCGGTCGGCACGACGACGCTGCAATACACCGTTGTCGATGGCGCTTCGCTGTCGAGCAGCTGTGCATTCACCGTCACCGTCAATGACGCAGAACAACCCTCGATCAGCTGCCCGGCTACCGCCAGCCTCGACATCCTCGACCCGCGCGATCCGTACGCCACGGGCTGGGCAACCGGCGCCGACAACTGCGGCACAGTGACGATCACCTACAACGACGACCGCAGCGGCCTGACCAACTGCAATGCCACGGGTAGCATCGTGCGCACTTTCACGGCGAAAGATGCCTCGAACAATATCAAAACCTGTCAGCAGACCATCAACGTGGTTGATAACACCGATCCGGTGCTCAGCCCCTGCCCGACCGACATCACGGTCAATGCAGACCCGAACACCTGCGCTACCGTGGTCACCTATACCGACCCGACCGCCGTGGATGTGGGCTACTTCCAGGGCTTTGAAAATGTGAACTACGCCAGCGGAACCTACCCGAATGCGCCTTCGACCGACTGGAACGAGTACAACAGCAAGATCGCACGCGCCAGCTCGGGTACCGACGGCATTACCTCCAAAACGGGTACAGCCCACGGCGTGATCAACTCGACCACGCTGCCCGCGCCGCCCAACGACGATACCGGTATCTTCAGCCGCCTCGGTGGTTACAGCAACTCGTTCGGCACGGGCTTCCGCTCCGCGCAGGATATTTACATCGACCTGAGCGATCCGGCTGTCGTGGCCAATACCTACGGCTGGGACCTCTCGACGGCAGTGAATAACCAGAGCAACGCCCACCGCCGCGACTTCGTCTTCCACGCCGCTTCCAACGCCGGCGGACAGGTGCTGATCGGTTCCAGCAACGGCTCCAACTTCACCCGCCGCAACGACCTGGCGTCGATCAACCACTACACCATCACCAGCAGCGGCTGGTACACCTTCGAATGGGTGTTCCGCAACAACGGCAGCGGCGTGCTGGCTGTGGACCTTAACCTGCGCGACGCCGGCGGCGCCCTGCTGTGGACCAACACCCTCAGCGACCCGACCGACCTCCTCGCTACCAACGTGGGCGGCAACCGCTACATGTGGTTCACCTTCCTCGAAGTGAACAAACTGGCCATCGACAACAGCACGCTCGAACGCAACGCCGGCGTGGCCTGCGTGATGCCCAGCGGTTCTTCCTTCAACGTGGGCACCACCGCCGTTACCTGCACCGCTATCGACGCCTGCACCAACACCAGCACCTGCTCGTTCAACGTGATCGTCAACCCGGTTGACGTGCCCGCAGTCAGCATCGTGGCTTCCGCAAGCACCATCTGCGCAGGCACCAACGTGACCTTCACCGCAACGCCCACCTTCGGCGGCGCAACACCGTCCTATCAATGGTACGTAGGCGCCACGCCAGTGGGTACAAACAGCCCGATGTTCAGCTCGTCCAGCCTCGTCAACGGCGACCAGGTTAAAGTGGTCATGACCACCAGCTATACCTGCCCGACCATGCCGACCGCCACCAGCAACACGGTCACCATGACGGTCAACCCGCTGCCCTCGGCCCCCAATACCACCGGCACCTCCTGCTCCGGCACGGCCGCCAACTTCGACCTGCAGGCGCACATGAACAGCATGGGCAACGCCGTCGGCTCGAATTTCAGCTGGTACGCCCTCTCGAACAACCCGCAGGTGAGCGGCGAATCGCTCACGCCGCAAACCGGCGACCTGATCTCCGACCTGCTGACCAACACCAGCAACCTGCCGCAATCGGTCGTTTACCGCGTGACGCCGACCAGCGACCCGCAAGGCTGCCTCGGCGCCAACTTCGACGTGACCATCACCGTCAACCCCGTGCCGACGGCCTCGACCACCGACAACAACGATCCGTTCTGCTCGGGCGGCGCCACCAACATCGCGGTGACCAACCCGAACAGCGTGGCCGGTACCACCTACAACTGGAGCGCGCCCGCCACCCCGGGTATCGCCGAACTGGCCTCGCCCGCCGGCGCCAACGGTGTACCGCTGACCACGCCGATTGCCCAGACCTTGACCAACACCACGGGCAGCCCGATCACCGTCACCTTCACCGTGACGCCCGTCGGCCCCGCCCCGACCTTCTGCGCCGGCACGCCGGTGACCCAAACGGTTACCGTCAACCCGACGCCCACAGGCACGGTCTCGGCCTCGGCTTCGCCGGTCTGCGCCGGCTCGCCGGTCAACCTGAGCTTCACGCCCACGGGCGGCGTAGGTCCGTTCGACATCGTCGTCAACGGCACCACCTACCCGAACGTCACGGGCGGCGTGTTCGCTACCGTCAACCCGGTCACGACCACGACCTACACGCTCACCAGCATCACCGACAAAGGCGTGACGCCCAACTGCACCAACAGCAGCCCGGCCAGCGCCGTCACCGTCACCGTCAACCCGCTGCCGACCGCCGCCATCGCAGTGGCCGAAACCTCGGGCACGGCCAATAACGACGGCGCCATCTGCAGCGGCGCATCAGCCACCCTGACGGCTTCGGGCGGCGCCACCTACCTGTGGAGCACCACCGAAACCACGGCCGCCATTACGGTCAGCCCGGCTTCGACGACGACCTACACCGTCACCGTCACCGACGGCAACGGCTGTCAGTCGAATACCCAGGTGGTCATCACCGTCAACCCGCTGCCAACCGCCGCCATCGCCGTGACCGAAACCTCGGGCACGACCAACAACGACGGCGCGATCTGCAACGGCGCAACAGCCACCCTGACGGCTTCGGGCGGCGGTACCTACCTCTGGAGCCCCGGCGGCGCCACCACGGCGGCCATCAGCGTATCGCCGTCCTCGACGACGACCTACACCGTCACCGTGACCAACGCCTTCGGCTGCTCCGACGTGGAAAGCGTCACGATCACCGTCGATCCCGTACCGACGGCCGCCATCGCCGTGGCCGAAACCTCGGGCACGACCAACAACGACGGCGCCATCTGTAGCGGCGCATCAGCCACCCTGACGGCCTCGGGCGGCGGCACCTACCTGTGGAGCACCAGCGAAACCACGGCCGCCATTACGGTCAGCCCGGCTTCGACGACCACCTACACCGTCACCGTCACCGGCCCGGGCGGCTGCTCGTCCACGACCAGCACCGTCATCACCGTCAACCCGCTGCCGACGGCCGCCATCGCCGTGGCCGAAACTTCGGGCACGACCAACAACGACGGCACGATCTGCACCGGCGCAGCAGTCACCCTGACGGCTTCGGGCGGCGCCACCTACCTGTGGAGCCCCGGCGGCGCCACCACGGCGGCCATCACCGTCAACCCGGCTTCGACGACGACCTACACCGTCACCGTCACCAGCGCCGCGGGTTGCACCGACGTGGAAAGCACGGTCATCACCGTGATTTCCTGCGGCGTGATTACGGGTAAAGCCATCTGGGAAGCCGACGACGTGAGCGGTATCAAAGACGTGATCGTCTCCCTCACCGGCGACGATACCGATACCTACACCACCCTCGCCGACGGCCTGTACACCCTGACCTTCGATGCCGGCAGCAGCTTCACCGTGACGCCCAAGAAGAACAAACCGATGCCCTTCGCCATGAACGGCGTGTCGTCGGCCGACGCTTCGCGCATCCAGCAGCACGTCACGGGCGCCTTCCCGATCACCGACCCGTACAAACTGATCGCGGCCGACGTGAACAAAAACAACAACGTGACCTCGCAGGACGTCAGCCTCATCACCCAGGCGGTCCTCGGCAACCCGGTCGCTCAGGCCCTGTTCATCAACACGACCTGGCGCTTCGTACCGGCGGCTTACGTGTTCCCCGTGCCGAGCGCACCCTGGGGCTTCCCCGAAACGATCACCCTCACGGGCGGCGCCAGCGGGCAAGACTTCATCGGCTGCAAACTCGGCGACGTGAACAACACGGCCAACCCGCTCAACTTCGCCGGCAGCCTGGCGCCCAACCTCGTCTGGACCGCCCAGGATGCCCTGTTGCAACAAGGCGCCGAATACAGTGTGGACTTCCGTGCCTCGGGCTTCGACGCCCTCCTGGCCCTGCAGTTCGCCCTGCACTTCGACCCCGAACAACTGCAACTGATCGAAATCCAGACCCTGCCCGGCAGCCCGCTGCAGACCGGCAACTTCGGAACGTACAACCTGGCCAACGGCGAAATCCGCGCAGCCATGGCACTGGCCGAAACCACCGGCATGCCCGACGGCGCCGTCGCCTTCCGCCTGCGTTTCAAAGCCCTCGAAAGCGGCCAGTACCTCTCCGACGTACTGCGCATCGCCCACGAGGTGCTCAACGGCGAAGCCTACACCGCCGACTACACGCCGGGACCGGTCAGTCTCGCCTTCGACGGCATCAGCACCAGCACCGGCGAACCGCTCGCCGGCCAGCTCAAACTGCTGCAAAACCAGCCCAACCCCTTCCGCGACCAGACCCTCATCGGCTTCGTACTGCCCGAGGGCTGCGAAACCCAGCTGCGCGTGTTCGATCCCGCCGGCCGCCTCGTCGCCGAACAAAAAGGCTGGTTCGCCAAAGGCTACAACTACGTCACCTTCGACCTCGGCAGCTACGGCGGCCAGGGCGTACTGTACTACGAACTCACGACACCCTACGGCACGCTCGCGCGCAAAATGGTGCTCGTAAGAGAATAAAGGGTTTGAAAAAGACCTGGCCATCGGCCCTTTTAACCCCACCCCCAACCCCTCCTCCCGAGTACTCGGGAAGGGGAGCGGATTGGAAGATGAGAGGCCAGGAGGCGAGGAAAAAACGA
>JAXLUR010000012.1:0-125998 GCA_046329435.1 Saprospiraceae bacterium | reverse complement strand
CAAAAGGTATGAACTGATTCCCTTTTTTATACCATTTCAAAAAACTCAACATGCTCTTAGTTATTTGGTTGAACAAATCACTGCCTAATATTTTAAGTGAGGTTTTTGAAATTTCAATCATAATATCAAACATTGCCTTATTGTTCCACTTTTCGCCATTTCCCTGCGTGTAAATAGATGTAGATTGAAGCATTATTGTACTATCTTTGTGCTTCACAAATTTATTTACACAAAGATTAGTGTTAATCGGCATTCCATAATTTGCCGAGGTTAACCTATCTAATCTATTTAACATGCCTGAGTCGTATTCAAGTGTTACAATTCTTCCGTCAGGCCGTTTTATCGAAATTGTTTCTGTCAAAAAGTTTGAACCCTCTAGGAATAGAACATAAGGAAAATGAGATTCAGAAAGCATATAGTTAGCGATTTCTGATATATTTTTATGCGACCTTTCAATTGCATTTCCCGCCGCCATTAAGTCTTGATTTTCTGCTGTCCCTACTTGTATTCCTTTCTTAATGTTTTCAATGTCTTTGCCTTGATGTTTGGCTTCTGAAACTAATACAATTCTCCATTTACCGTTATCGTCTTTTACTTCAATTATGCCACCATCGGGCTTGATGCTTGAATTTGGGACAAAAAGAGTTTGTCCTAATTCTGGGTCAATTTTCTTTAAGGCTTCGTTTATTTCTTCTTTTCTTATGCTCGTTTTATATTGAAACGTCAATTGTGGGTATTCTTCTTGTAGTTGAGTAATTACAAGATTTGATATTTCACCAACAGTCAAGTCGTGTAATTTTGCTTCGTCCCCGAAGATGCCTACTACACCTTGGGACTTTTTATGTTGGGTTGTCAACCTTGTTGATTGGTTCTTTTTAGCCATTTTATTATTTCAATATCTCTTGCAAATTTAGCAATTACGGTCGTCCTTTAATCTTACAGGAAACGTGATAATATGCGAACTTATCGAACTCACAAGCAAAAGTAGAGAAAAATGTTAAAACGTGGCAAATAGGAGTAAATGGGTATAGTTGCCTTAATATTTGCCCGATTGAATGGCAATCAATTGATTTTCAATAGAAATAGTTGGGTTTATCGTCAGGCGGGCGCGCAAACGGGCGTCGCGGGCGTCGGACGGTTGCCGGAAATTCACCACCAGCTGGCGTTCGAAACCCAGTTGGGCCGCGTAATCGACCAGTTGGGCGGAATACGATCCGTCCGGATAAGACAACGCGCAGACCCGGCGGCCCGAAACCGATTCAAGAAAGCGTTTGCAATTGTGCAACTCCTGGCAGGCGTCTTCGAATGGAAGTGAGGCGAGGTTGTTGTGCCAGTAGCCGTGGGCGCCAATTTCGGCCAGGGGCGAAGCGGCCAGCCGGAGGATATCCGCCTGGCTCATCTGTTCCCAGTAGTCGCGCAGCTCGGCGGCCTCCCGGAAAGCGCCGTTCGCGGTAAAGGCTTTGAACATGGCTTGTTTGAAGGGCCAGGGCGCTGTGCGCGCGATGTCGCGCAGTTTGCGGCCATCAGGGTGATGGTAATCGCCGCGCTTTTTTTTCTTATGATAATCAATGCTTTCGATTCGTACAGGCCGATCGTTTAACCTCGAACAAAGGTCCAGAAAATCGGTCCAAAGGTAGTCGAACCCGGCCTCCCGAACGGCAGTGAGAAAAAATGTGGCGGGCAACCCATATCGATCCAGCAGGGGCAGCGCATATTCGAGATTGTTGCGATAGCCATCGTCGAAGCTGAGGGCAAGCGTAAATACAGAGGGGTCGAATCGGCCGGCAAAAAAGTCGCGGAGCGAAACGACTTGTGCGTGGTTTTTAAAAAAACGCAATTGCGCGTCCAGTTCTGCCGAGCTGATAAAACGCCTGTTCAGATCCTTTCGCCCGGCCCGGTCGATGCCGTGATACAACAGGATGCACTGGCCCGGCGTATCCAGCAAGGCATCCACCCGTCGTAAACCCGCCGTAAAAATCGCGTCGTTGGCAGCCCAACGGATACGGCGGACAATTTTGGAGTACATCGTTCGGAACTTCATCATAAGAGGGCAAGCCGTTCAGCACTTGTCGCGGCACGAATTTGATTCATTTTTACCGAAAAAATTGCCGCGCCCTGGCACGGCATCTACCTTCGCAGCAATGCTAAGAAAAAAAGCGGGTACAATGCCCAATCCTTGCGCTCACCTTTCTCGATCTGCCTGACACATGAATTTTAGCCTTGAAAAAATCGCCGGCCTGGCTCGCGAACATTACGGACTGGACGTCAGCGCGACCGCTTTGCCTGGCGAGATCGACCTGAATTTTCTGGTACAAACTGCATCCGGCGAAAAATTCACCCTCAAAATTGCCAACCCGAACGAACAACGCGAACAACTCGAATTTCAACACGCCCTGATCGAACGCCTGGCCGAGGCCAGACAGGACTGGCAAATCCCGCGCATCGTTCCATCTCTGAAAGGCGAAAAAATCATCTCGCTGGCAGCGCCCGACGGCTCCTCCCGCTGGCTTCGGCTGCTGGGCTGGGTGGAAGGACGTTGCCTCGCAGAGGTCAACCCGCACAGCCCTGAATTACTCGAAAATGTCGGCGCCCTTTGCGGCAAGCTGGGCGTGGCGCTTGCCGGATTCGAGCACCCCGCCGCCCGTCGCTGGCTCAAATGGGACCCTTCGCAGGCGGCCTGGACGCGGGAGCACTTGCCTGAAATTGCCGACCCCGAACAACGGAAACTGGCCGAACGATTTCTGCAACGTTTTGAACAACAGGCGGTTCCGCTATTTCCGCAACTCCGCCAAAGTGTGACCTACAACGATGCCAACGACTACAACGTACTGGTGGGCCACGACCCGCTGCAACCCGATGTGCCCGGGGTAATCGATTTTGGCGATGCGGTTTTGACCCACACGATCAATGAGCTGGCCATCGCTGCTGCCTATGCCGCCATGCACAAGCCCGACCCCCTGGCTGCCATTGCCCTGCTCGTCAAGGGCTGCCACCGGGTTTTTCCCCTCGCGGAAAAAGAGGTGGAAGCCCTGCTCTCGCTGACGGGCGCCCGTTTGCTCATCAGTGTGGTCTGCTCTGCCATCAACCGGGCCGAAAATCCTGACAACCTGTACCTTCAGATCAGCGACCAGGCAGCCTGGGACCTGATGCAAAAACTCGACGACATCCCGCCGGCCCTCGCCCATGCAACCCTGCGCCATGCCTGCGGCTGGGAACCCTGCCCCGCCAATTCTGCCTTCGTGGACTGGGCCTGCAACAATGCGGCCCGAATGCACCCGATCGTACCGGACGACCTGCGCAAAGCCGTGTGGCTCGACCTCAGCGTGGGCAGCCCCGACCTCGGCAATTACGCCGATATAGAAGACGCCGGGGCACTGCACCAGCTTATTGCAGCGGTGCACGGCGAACTGCCCGGCATCGGGCGCTACGACGAGGTCCGCCCGTTTTATACCAGCGACGCCTACGAAGTGCGCGGCAACGAAGGCCCGCAATGGCGCACCGTGCACATCGGGCTCGACATTTTTTTGCCGCCCGGCACCCCCGTGTACGCCCCCCTGGCGGGCCGGGTGCACAGTTTCCAGGATAATGCGCACGACCGGGACTACGGCCCGACGATCATTCTTGAACACCAGGTGACCGGCGATTTGAAGTTCTACACCCTATATGGGCATTTGACCCGAACCTCGCTGTCAGGACTTTACAAAGGGCAAAATATCGTTGCAGGGCAGGCCTTCTGCCAGATCGGCCCCATGCCGGAGAATGGCAACTGGTCGCCGCACCTGCATTTTCAGGTGATGCTCGACATGCTGGGCAAAAGCGGCGACTACCCAGGTGTGGCATTCCCCGACACCCGAGCCGTGTGGAAAAGCCTTTGCCCCGACCCCTGGCTGTTGCTTACAGGCCGTTTTTCCGAACCAAAAGAAGAGCCGGCGCTTGCCGAATCGCTCCACTACCGGCACGAACACCTGGGCAAAAACCTCAGTGTTTCGTACCAGAAACCCCTGAAAATGCTGCGCGGCTGGCGACAATACCTGTTCGATCACCACGGCCGCCGCTATCTCGATACGGTCAACAACGTCGCACATGTGGGTCACGAACACCCTCGGGTAGTGCGCGCCGGCCAGCGACAAATGGCGGTGCTGAACACCAATACGCGTTATCTGCACGACAACATCCTGCAATTTACCGAAGCCCTGCTGGACACATTTCCGCCGGAACTCAGCGTAGCCTTCCTCGTCAACAGCGGCAGCGAAGCCAACGAACTGGCACTGCGGCTAGCCAAAACCTGCACCGGGCAACAGGACATGATCGCCGTGCAGGTCGGCTATCACGGCAATACCCAGGCTTGTGTGGACGTGAGTTCCTACAAATTCGACGGACCCGGCGGCAAAGGCCGGCCGCAGCATGTGCAGGTCGTGCCGTTGCCCGACGCTTTCCGGGGGCTTCACCGGGGACATACCGAAGCAACAGGCCTGGCTTACGCAGGCTATGTTGAACAGGCTGTGCAAAACATTAAGGCGCAGGGCAGAAATCCGGCTGGATTTATTTGCGAATCGGTCATCAGTTGCGGGGGGCAAATACCCCTTCCGCCCGGCTACCTCAAAGCGGCCGTTGGCGCCGTGCGGGCAGCCGGCGGGGTGTATATCGCCGACGAGGTGCAAACCGGCTGCGGTCGCCACGGCCTGTACTTCTGGGCTTTTGAAGAACACGGCGTGACGCCCGATATCGTCACCATCGGCAAGCCCATCGGCAACGGGCACCCGCTGGGCGTGGTGGTGACGACGCGCGCCATCGCCGACGCATTTGCCAACGGCATGGAATATTTCAACACCTTCGGCGGCAACCCGGTGTCCTGCGCCATCGGGCTGGAAGTATTGAAGGTGGTGCGTGAGGAAGGTCTGCAGCAAAACGCCCTGGAAACCGGCGATTATCTGACCAGGGGCCTGCGCGAACTGGCTGCCCGGCATCCAGTTTTGGGCGACGTGCGCGGACCGGGTTTGTTTCTGGGCATCGAGTTGATAAAAAATCCGGCGCAACCCGAACCAGCGGGCGAAGCGGCGGGTTATCTGGTCAACCGAATGCGCGAACTCGGTATTTTGATGAGCACCGACGGCCCCGACCACAATGTGATCAAAATCAAACCGCCCATTGTTTTTAGTCGCCGCGACGCGGATTTTCTGCTGGAAATGCTGGAGCGGGTATTGCGGGAGGATTGTCTGAAAATTTGAGAAATTGAGATGATTATTAATGTTGTACTGGTTATTGTCGGCGTCGCAATGGTATCCTACGGCGCCAAATGGCTGGTAGAGGGCGCTTCCAGTCTGGCGCGACGTTTGGGTATCAGCGACCTCGTTATTGGTCTGACGATCGTGGCCTTCGGCACTTCGGCGCCGGAATTGATGGTCACCCTTACCGCAACTTTTCAGGGCGTGCCCGAGGTGGCCTTGGGCAACGTAGTAGGGTCGAATATTTTCAATATCGGTGTCATTCTGGGCATCAGCGGCCTGATTTTGCCCTTGCGCTTGCAAAAAAACACCGTGCGGAAAGAGTTACCGCTCACCCTGCTCTCGGCGCTGGTGGTGTGGGTGATGGCCAGCGATCTGATAATTGATGGCCGTGCGCCTTCGCTGATCGGCCGCATCGACGGGCTGTTGCTGCTCGGCTTTTTTCTTGTCTTTTTTTATTACACCATTGAACTGGCCAGGCAAAGCAAAGAGAATGAATCGACGCCTGATACAAAGCAAACGCCGGTCTGGCTGGCTATGGGTTTGGTCATAGTAGGCCTGGCCGGCCTGACGCTCGGCGGCCGCCTGATGGTCGACAACGCGGTCGATCTGGCTCGAATGGCCGGCATCAGCGAGGCGGTCATCGGTCTGACACTTGTAGCAATGGGCACCGGCGTGCCGGAGTTGGCCACCTCCATAGCCGCCGTCGTGCGTGGCAACCCGGATATTGCTATGGGAAATGTGATTGGCTCCTGCCTGTTCAATTCATTCTTCATTCTGGGCATCAGTGCCGTCATTTCGCCGCTACCGGTCGATGGGCTTTCGCCATCGGATTTTATTGCCAATGTGGCGCTGACCGCGCTGGTTTGGGTGTTCAGTATGCGTTTCGACGGGAGTGAGCGGAAAATTTCGCGTTGGGCTGCCGGCGTTCTGTTGGCGGGTTATCTGGTTTACCTGATCTGGTTGCTGACGCATATCTGATCCGAAACATGCGGATTTGATACTTTTACCGGCATGAATAAATGCCTGGTTCTGCTCTTCCTGCTTCCTTTGTTCGGGCGTGCACAAATACTGCCTGATTTGCCCGTTTGGGATGAGAATATCGCCATCGAACGCCCTGCCGACTGGCTGGTAAAGCCCTGCACCGTCAAAGCGGCGGCGTATCGCAGCGCCGATGGCCGCGACCTGATCCTCTACAACGGGCTCTTGCGCCGCACTTTTCGCATCACGCCGGCCGTGGCTTGTACCGATTTTACCAATTTGAGCAACAGGCAACAAATCCTGCGGACCGTAGCGCCCGAAGCCCGGCTGGTGATCGACGGCAAAAATTATGTGGTGGGCGGACTGACCGGCCAGCGGGAAAAAGCCTATTTACAACCGCATTGGCTCGATGAATTCAGCCCGCTCAGCGGCGATTTTCAACTGGTTCGGGTGAATGTCGAGCCCCTGAAACCCTTTCTCGAATGGCGGCCCCGCACCTGGGTGATGAACCCTCGACAGCCCGAAGGTTGTACCCTGGTTTTTGAATATGAGGCCCGGACGCCGGCACTGGAAGGCGTGAAAATTGCCGTCCAATATGAATTGTATGATGGTATTCCATTGGTGGTAAAAAAAGTTTCGGTGGGAAACTTTGGTCAGCATAGTATAAAAATAAACCGTGTTGTCCATGAAGTACTGGCATTCGTAGAAGAAGAAAGCGCAGTAGTGGGCAAACCCGAACAAATGAAAAAGCAGCACGGCATTTATGTGGAGACCAACTACGCCTTCAACAATGCCATGCGTTACGACATCAGCGACCAGACGACGCATTGGAAGATCGATTCCTCGTACACCTCGCAGGTCAATTACGACTACCAGACGCCGTGCATCCTTGAAATTTACCCGGAAAAAGCGCCGGGCATCGAATTGCAACCCGGCGAAGTGATGCATTCGCCCCGCACCTGCGAACTGCTGCTCGACAGTTACGACCGCGAACGGCGCGGGCTCGCTATCCGGCAGATGTACCGAAAAATAGCGCCCTGGACGACCCAGAACCCGATTTTCATGCACCTCGTCAGTCAGAACGACCAGCAGGTGCGCGACGTGGTCGACCAGTGTGCCGCCACAGGCTACGAAGGTATCATCCTCAGTTTCGGCAGTCATTGCAACATGGAAGACACCAGTGCGGCCAATGTGCAGCGCTGGAAATCGCTGGCCGGCTATGCGCACTCGAAAAACATTTTAATAGGCAGTTACTCGCTGTTCAGCAGCCGGCGCATCAGCGACGAAGACGACGTGATCGACCCCGCCACGGGAAGGCCCGGCGGCGCTTTTTTCGGCCATGCGCCCTGCATGGGCAGCCGCTGGGGGCTAGCCTATCTCGAAAAAATCAAATATTTTCTGCGGGAAACAGGGTTCGATTTTTTTGAAAATGACGGCCCGTACCCCGGCGACGTGTGCGCTTCCACCACGCACCCGGGCCACAAAAACCTCGACGACAGCCAGTGGCGTCAAATGGAATTGCAAAAAGGACTTTACCACTGGTGCAACGAAAACGGCGTGTACGTCAATGCCCCCGACTGGTATTTTCTCGACGGCACCAACAAAATCGCCATCGGCTATCGGGAAGTCAATTTTTCCCTCTCTCGCGAGCAGCAAAAGATCCTCAACCGACAGAATATCTACGACGGTACCTGGGAAAAAACGCCTTCCATGGGCTGGGGTTTTGTGCCGCTCACCCGCTACCAGGGCGGTGGCCCTGAGGCTGTGCTGGAACCCTTGAACGAACACCTTACTGACTATGAGCAACTTATGGTGCAATATTATGGCGCAGGCGTGCAGGCCTGCTACCGCGGCCCCCGACTGTACGACACCGAAGAAACCCGCCGGATGGTGGCGCGCACCCTCGACTGGTACAAATGCTACCGCGACATCCTGAATTCGGACATCATTCACCTGCGGCGGGCCGACGGGCGCGATTGGGACGGCATCCTGCACGTCAACCCCGCGCTGCCGACCAAAGGCTTTTTGTTGCTGTTTAACCCACTGAAAGAGCCGATAACCCGTCGTTTGTACATCCCCTTGTATTATACCGGTTTGCAAAACAAGGCCGTGTTTTACAACGACAATGAAAAAAGATCCCTGCGACTCAACCGGCAGTTTGAAGCCACGCTCGACGTAACGATCCCGGCCGGCAGCTGGGTGTGGTATGCCATTCGATGATTGCCATGAAACATTTTACCGCGGTCATTTTTTCCACGAAAAACCCCGCCGGAACCTGGCATTTTGTCGAGGCGCCGTTCGACGTGGAGGCTGTGTTCGGGCAAAGTGCCAATGTGCCGGTGATGGGCACTGCCAACGACATCCCCTTTACTTCCACCCTGTTTCACCGCGCCAACGGCGCTCCGCATCAACTTTTTTTGAACAAAGACGTGCTCCAGAAAGCCGGCGTTGGCAGTGGCGACACTATTGCGGTACAAATCGAGAAAGACGAACGCCCCAGAGACATTATTCTGCCCGAAGACCTCGAACTGTTGCTCGAGGAAGAGGGGCTTCGCAATACCTTCGATGCTTTGATCAAGGGCCGTCGGAAATACCTGGTCGATCTGGTTGAGGGCGCCAAACACATGGACACCCGCATCCGCCGGCTCGGAAAATGTATCGAACTGATCCACAAATGGGTGGCTGAAAAAAACAAACCGACAATTTGACTATGCCGCAACGCTACGCACTCCAGGCCGGCTCGCTCGCCGACCTTCGTCTTCAGGAATTTGAACTGCCCGCTCCGTCGGCCAATGAGGTCAGCATCGCCGTGCGCGCCATCGGACTCAATTTTGCCGACGTTTTTGCCATCTGGGGGCTTTACGGAGCCACCCCCAAAGGAGAATTTACGCCCGGCCTCGAATACGCCGGCGAAGTGCTGGCAGTGGGGGAGGGCGTCGGTCATTTGCGGCCGGGCGACCGGGTGATGGGCGTCACCCGTTTCGGAGCCTACACCACCCATCTCAACATCGATGCCCGCTACGCTATCCCCTTGCCGGCCGATTGGGACTTTGCTACAGGGGCCGCTTATCTGGTGCAAACCCTCACGGCCTATTACGGCATGGCGCATTTGGGCAATTTGTCGCACGGCATGACGGTGCTTATTCACAGCGCGGCGGGCGGCGTGGGTTTGCAGGCTTTGAAAATTGCCAGGGCGTTCGATTGTTTTACGATTGGCACTGTGGGCAGCGCCGACAAGGTGCAATTTGCGCTGAAACAAGGCTACGACCGGGTGATCGTGCGCGGGCCGGATTTTGCCGAAAAACTCGACCAGGCCTTGCAGGATCGTCCGCTGGAACTGGTGATGGACAGCGTGGGCGGGCCTTTTTTTACCATCCCATTCAACAAACTCGCCCCCATGGGCCGGATGGTCGTGTTCGGGTCGGCGCGATATGCCACGCCGGGCGACCGGCCCAATCGCCTGCATTTGTTGCTCACCTGGCTGCGCCGCCCGAGGGTTGATCCGCAAAAACTGCCCGAAACCAACCGGGCGGTGCTGGGTTTCAACCTGATCTGGTTGTACGAGCGCGCTGCGCTGATGCACCAGTTGTTAAAAGACCTGGAACACCTGAAACTCGAGGCGCCGCACGTGGGGCACCGCTTCCCTTTCGAACAGTTGCCGGAGGCCGTCCGCTTGTTTCAGACGGGAAAGACGAAGGGGAAGGTGGTGGTGGAGGTTTGAAGTATTATACCTACTATTTTGGTAAGGGAGGCCAAATCTTTAAGGAAGTATGAGGTTGCATTAGATCAAAATCTCGATCCTTTTGGCACAAAATAACGTCAAAATGAAGTGCAAACGCGGCAATAAGGCAGTCGTTGCTTTTTCGAATTGTAACGCCTTGGGTTCTTAACCGACGAAACAAATCAGCCGCCGCAATAGCCGACTCTACTGGGGACCAAGCCAGGCAATTAAAGGCCAAAAGACTGTCTTTAACTTGCTGATATTGAGGTGTCGTCTCCGATACCTTGCAGGATTTCCTGAATAATAACGGGGCAAATTAGAATATCAAAATCGTTTAATAAATAGTTAGCCAAAAGGTCAGTTTCATGTGAAACAACTCCCCTAAAGTAATTTATCCAGATACTCGTATCAAAAAGGATAGGCTCCATTAAATCGCACGCATTTCATCAAGACTGCCTTCCCAATTGATTTTACCTTGAAGGTGAAGCATCTGTTGCCGCTGAAGTTTGGCAACAAGTTGCCGGAGCGCTTCATTGATCAACTCATTTTTATTAGATAAATGGCTGAGTCTCATGGCATTCTCCAACAATGCGTCATCAATTTTTACTTTTACAACGTTGTCCATCACTAATTTTTTAATCAAAAATAAAGATTTGATAGTGAAAAAACAACTGCTTCAAACGCTCATCGGATCTGCCTTGTCCGGATCGATGCCGTATTTTTTCATAAAATCGGCCACCGCCTTGTCCGACACTTTGCCCTGGCGCTGGAGCAGCCGCACGGCAGCAAAGGCAATGTAACGGGGTGAAATTTCGAAATAATCGCGCAGGGCGGGCCGGCTTTCCGACAAGCCGAAACCGTCGGTGCCGAGTGCGATGAAATCTTTGGGCATCCAGGGCGCCAGCTGGCCGGCGGTGACTTTCATCCAGTCGTTGGCGCTGACAAACACGCCTTCTTCGCTTTTCAGGGCTTGCTGGATGTAGGGTGTTTTTTCCTTGTCGCCCGGATGCAGCAGGTTCCAGCGGTCGCAGGCTACGGCATCGCGGTAGAGCTCGCTCCAGGAGGTGGCGCTCCACACGTCGGTGCTGACGCCTTCCGATTCGAGTATTTCGGCGGCTTTCAGCACTTGTTGCATAATGACGCCGGAGCCGAAAAGATGCGCTTTGACGCCCGTTTTGGCCGACTTTTGCGCTGATTGCTGGAACCGGTACAGGCCGCGTTTGATGCCTTCTTCCGCGCCTTTGGGCATGGCGGGCATCAGCAGGTTTTCGTTGTAGAGGGTGATGTAGTAGATCTTGTCTTCTCCTTCGAGGTACATGCGGCGGATGCCGTCGTGTACGATCACCGCCAGTTCGAAAGCGAATGCGGGGTCGTAGGAAATCACGGAGGGCATCGTCTGGGCGAGCATGAGCGAATGGCCGTCCTGGTGTTGCAAACCTTCGCCGTTGAGGGTAGTGCGGCCGGCGGTGCCGCCCAGCAGGAAGCCCTTGCAAAGCATGTCGGCGGCGGCCCAGACGAGGTCGCCCACACGCTGGAAGCCGAACATGGAGTAGTAGATGTAGAAGGGGATCGTCGGAATACCGTGCAAGGCGTAGGCGGTACCTGCGGCGGTAAAGGAGGCGGTTGCGCCGTCTTCATTGATGCCTTCCTGGAGAACCTGGCCGGTTTTCGACTCTTTGTACTTGATGATGCTCATCCCGATCTCGAGCGGGGTGTAGAGCTGGCCTTTCTGGTTCCAGATCTGGAATTTGTTGAACAGGGGCTCCATCCCGAAGGTCTGCGCTTCGTCGGGCACGATGGGCACGACATAGCGGCCGATATCTTCGGTCTGGATGAGTTGTTCCATGATATTGATCATGGCGCCTGTGGTAGAGAATGCCTTGTTGCTGTCGCCTTCCAGTTGGCGTTTGAATACTTCGCCGGCGGCTGGCAGTTTGAATTTGGGATAGTCAACGACTCGTTCGGGCAGGTATCCGCCGAGTGCCTGGCGGCGTGCTTTCAGGTATTGGGTTGTGGCGTGGCTGGCGTCGGGAAAGTAGAAGCTTGCTTTTTTGGCATCGTCGTCCGTCAGCGGAATTTCGTAGCGGGTACGGGTTTCCAGGCGGCTGTCTTCGCTGATATCTTTGGTTTGGTGCGCCTTGTTTTTGCCTTCGGCGGCCTTGCCCATTCCGTATCCTTTGACGGTTTGGACGATGATGGCGACCGGGCCTTTGGCGTTGACGGCGCGTTGGTAGGCGGCGTACACCTTGCGCGGGTCGTGACCGCCGCGGCGCATTTTTTTGATCTGGTCGTCGGAAAGATGGGCCAGCAGGGCGGCGATTTTCTCGTCACCGTTGACGAGTTTTTGCCGGATGGCTGCGCCGTCGAGGTTGATCATTTCCTGGAAATCGCCGTCAACGAGGCTTTCTAGCCGGTTCAGCAGGCGGCCTTCTTCGTCTTTGGCCAGCAGGTCGTCCCATTCGCTCGCCCAGAGCACTTTGATGACTTCCCAGCCGGCGCCGAAGAAGTGGCGTTCGACTTCCTGAATAATCTTGCCATTGCCACGCACGGGGCCGTCGAGCCGCTGGAGGTTGCAATTGACCACGAAGATCAGGTTGTCGAGGTTTTCGCGGCTGGCTACGCCGACAGTGCCGTAAATTTCGGGCTCGTCGATCTCGCCGTCGCCGATGAAGTGCCATACTTTTCCGCCGTTGGGCGCCTTGAGGCCGCGGTTTTCGAGGTATTTCATAAAGCGGGCCTGGTAGATTGCCGTCATCGGGCCAAGACCCATCGAAACGGTGGGTGCCTGCCAGAAGTTCGGCATGCGGCGGGGGTGGGGGTAGCTCGACACACCGCCGTGCAGTTCCTGGCGGAAGTCGGCGATCTGCTTGAGGCTGATCCGGCCTTCCCAGTGTGCGCGGGCGTACACGCCCGGCGAGGCATGGCCCTGGATCATGAGGAGGTCGCCGCCGTAGTCGGCTGATCGTTTGCGCAGGAAGTGGTGAAACAGCACTTCAAACATGGTTGCGCAGGCCGCGTAAGTGGCAATGTGCCCGCCAAGCGCGAGGTCTTTGCCTTGTGCCTGAAGCACCATGGCCTGGGCATTCCAGCGCAGGATGTTTTCTATGGTCCTTTCCAGTTCGAGGTCGCCGGGGTAGGCCGGCTCGTCTTCAGGAGCGATGGTATTCATGTAGGGGGTGTTCAGGGCCGGGCCGCCGCTGGCGACCCCTTTGCGGGCCATCAGGGCGCGCAGCCGTTGGAAAAGCTCGGCGGATCGGGCCGAACCATGCGCCTCGAGCACTTCTTCCAGCGCTTCGAGCCATTCTTCCTGTTCAAGTTTCCAGTCGTCGAGTTGGATTGCCTCTCCCATTGATATTTGATGTGCTGATGAGGGAATTTACTGATGTGCGAATCAGCGATTCGATGCTGTTCTTAAATAGTTTTGTCACCTAAAAGTTCAGCCGGGCAAAAGTAGGGCTATTTCTACAAACCCCGCATTCGCTCATCTGCACATTCCCTCCCAAGCGTATTCGTACATTACCTTGCAGCGAAATGCGTTCCATTGCCCGAATACCGGCCCTCGACGGGGTGCGCGGCCTGGCGGCCCTGATGGTGCTGCTGAGTCATTTTTTGTTTGAAGACCTGTGGTACAACCGCTGGTGGTGGCCGATGGCGCACAGCGGTTGGCTGGGTGTCGATCTGTTTTTCGTGCTTTCGGGCTTCCTGATTACGGGTATTTTGCTGGGTACCAAAACCCGCCCCAACTATTTCCGCGAGTTTTACCGCAGGAGGGCCTTGCGCATCTTTCCCTTGTACTACGCCGTTTTGCTGTGGTCGGTATTTGCCATTGTCGTAATCGACCGGGCGCCATACCGCTTGTGGCAAGGCTACGATTCGCTGGGCTGGTATTTCGCTTTTTTGCCCAATGTGGCGTTGGCCCTCAAGCAGGACTGGCTTTGGCAGACCAACTGGGCCGGCCTCAGCCACCTCTGGTCGCTGGCGGTGGAAGAGCAGTACTACATCGTCTGGCCTTTCGTGGTCTGGCTGCTGCCCAGACGCTGGCTGCTGCCCTTGTGCGCAGGCCTTCTGATGTCGGGTGTTTACCTGCGCGAACTGACCGATCTGCAGTTTGGCAAACAGTGGTCGATCGCCTCTTATGTGCTGCCATATTGCCGTATGGATGGCCTGGCAGCGGGCAGTTTGCTGGCCATTACCTTTCAAATGGACTTGTTGCGACCGACCAAAACCGGGCATGCCATCGCCCGCGACCTGACGTTTATCAGCGGCATGTTGCTGTTTTACTGGCTGGTAGCCGAAAATTCCCACTGGAGAGGCACCTTCACGGCTTTCTTTTTTACCGGCTTCCTCTACCTGGCCATGTGCGAAGGCAGCGGAATCCAGCGGCTTTGCAACCTGGCATTTTTGCGCCATCTGGGGCAATACAGCTATGGCTTGTATGTCTTTCACCAGATGTTTCGCATGGTCTATTTCTGGTGTTTTCGCGAGCCGCTCGAGCAGCTGGGCTGGCCGTTCTTGGTGAACCAGGCCCTGTACATCCTGTTGGCGTTCGGCGTGACCTACCTCTGCGCGCGAATCAGCTGGAAATACCTTGAAAAGCCGTTTTTAGATAAAAAATAGGCACTTTTACCCATTATTCACTTTGTCAAACGTCAAATTTTCCCCGCCGTATGAATAACACATCTTTTCTTTTTGCTGCAACCCTGTTGTGGTTCGCAGCCTGCCAAAATGCCGAAAAAACCGCTCCCGCCGCACCTGCTCCCGCGCCTGCTGCCGAGGTGGCCAAAGCCAGGTTTCCGGTGCACTGCTACGAACAAAAACTGCCCGACGGATCGACCATCAGTTTTCAGTACACCGAGTACTACGACGATGTTGTGGGTATCCTCGATTACTCTTTTTATGAAAAAGACGGCGCTCACGGCACTTTTAAGGGGAAAAAAGAAGGGAACCTGATCAAGGCGACCTGGAATTACCTGGTCGAAGGCGCCACTCAATCGGAAGAAATCCTGGTGCGTATCGACGGCGACAAGGCCGCCAAGGCATCCGGCGAATTGATGGAAGGGAAAGACGGCACCCTGATGCTCAAAGACCCCGCTACGGCTACCTGGGAAGAGACGTTTTTGCAGGTGCAGTGTGATTAAGCCAGTTTTTTGCGGCTGCAACTATGCAAAAGGGCCATTCCTGTGATCAGGAATGGCCCTTTTGCAGTACAGTGCAACTCGTTATTTACGAAACAAATGCACCCAGCTGTCCTGATGGATGAATTTGCCAGCCAGTTCGTAACCTTTGGTATCGGGTGAAGCCAGCCGGGCGACTTCGTTGAAAGAGGTCGTCACGGCAGCGGCGTCAATACCGGCCGATGCCGGCTGAATGGCAGCTTCTGCTGCGTAGCCGTGCATCAGGTGTGGAAACTGCCGGCGGAACAGGTCGGGGTGCCCGAAGATATCGACGGCGAGCACCTTGCCTCCGCTCACGGCAACCACACCCACGATATCGGAGCGGTCTGCAAATTTTCCGTCGAAGAAGCGCAGATACGCTTCCCGACGGGCTTTTTGCTCGCTTTCGGTGCGGTCGAGCGCTGCATAGGCGCGGGTGTCCGATTCGGCGCCGTTGGCCTTCGTAACGTCGGCGACAGCATCCCAGACTTCCTGCTGGCTGCCGTTGCGGTGAATGGCGTGGCGGACACTCGGACTGGCTACGCTGAAATAACCTTTAAAGGCAGCCACCTGTTTTTCAGCCGCGGGGGCATTCTCGTCGTAATACGACGAACGGCCGGCCTCCACACAAAACACCTCGATGTTTTTGACTTCGATGCCGGCGATGACCTGATCCTGGGCCACGACGCGATCCTGGTTGCCGCCGGTCACGACGTCGCCGCTCATCAAAAAAACGGGTTGGCCGGTTTTGTTCTGAACGGTCAGGGCGTTGTACCACTGTCCTTCCTGGCGCCCGAATTGTTTGCGTTCGAGGATGCGGAATCCGCGGGTATTCATGGCCTCGTCGAGGGTTTTGATCGAACTCAGGGCGGCGTGCGCTGCGATGGTAGCCTGATCGGCCGTTACGGGGTAAAGCCGGAGGTTTTCGTATTGCCATTCCGGGTTGTCCTCCGTCAGCAAGGAAAGGCCGGTCGAGGGCGCGGCATTATGCTCGGCAGGTTGCGGGTCGTTGGCGCAGGACGCGAGCAGGAACAGGGCCGCTGCGAATAAATAGCTGATTTTGTGCATGATGAAGGGTTATGAAAAGTTAGATGACAACAAATTTATCGGAGTTAGGAATCTTTTCCTAATGTTTAGAAAATGTTTTCTAATTCGGAGGGGGCCAATACCTTTACCACCAACACACCGGATAATCACTGGAAATTGAACGAATTATGGCATTTGCAAAATCCAACCGGCAGCCTGTAGGCGCCATTCAATGCGATAATACCACCCTCAGCCTGCTCAAGGCAAACGATTTTGTCGCCAAAAGTATTCGTGATCGAATGGAAGCTCAGGGCACGCTGCTGATCAATATTACCTCGTCGGCCGGTTCGGGCAAGACAACGCTCATGCAGGAAACCGCCCGGCGCCTGAAAGACCGCCTTAACATGGCTGTGCTGGTTGGCGACCTCGAGACCGAACGAGACGCCATCCGCATCCGTGAGGCCGGCGTGCCTTCCACGCAAATCGTGACCAACGGCGTGTGTCACCTGGAAGCCCAGATGATCGTTCAGGCGCTCGAGCACCTCGATTATGGCGCCCTCGACCTGCTGTTTATCGAAAACGTCGGCAATCTGGTTTGTCCTGCTGCCTACGACCTGGGAGAAGACTACCGGGTAACCCTGCTGGCCTCTACCGAAGGCGACGACAAACCCCGGAAATACCCGCGTATGTTCCTGACCAGCGAACTGATGCTGATCTCGAAGGCCGACCTCTTGCCTTACCTCCCGTTCAAGGTCGAATTGGCCACCCAGGATGCCCGCGAGGTGAATCCCGACATCGAAGTTATCACCGTATCAAGCAGCTCCGGCGAGGGTATCGATGCCTGGTGTGAATGGCTGCTCGAACGGATAGCCGCCAAAAAAGCCGAAACTGCCGAGCGGTCATTGGCGGTATGAATACCTGGTACATCCGCATAAGCGGACAGGTGCAGGGCGTCGGGTTCCGGCCTTTTGTCGCCAATGCAGCCCGATCTTGCGGCTTGAAAGGATGGGTGTCCAATGGCTTGAACGGCCTGGAAATCTGTATCAATGCCACGGCAGAGGATGCCGGAATTTTTTATAAAAAACTGACCGAATGCCCTCCGGACGGCGCCCTGATCACCGACGCCGCGCTGGAAACGGCGCCAGACGCGTTCTTTGACACGTTTTCCATACACGAAAGCCTGCATGAAGGCGCTCCCAACCTGCTCGTAACCCCCGACGTTGCCATTTGCACGGCCTGCCGGGAGGAACTGTATCAATCAGACAACCGGCGCTTCGAATATCCTTTTACAACCTGCGCCAGTTGCGGGCCGCGATATTCCGTCATCACCGCATTGCCCTACGACAGGTCGAATACCACCATGCAACCCTTTCCGCTTTGCCCATCCTGCGCATCGGAATATGAAGACTGCGAGGATCGACGGTATTTTGCCCAGACCAACTCCTGCCCTGTATGCGGTATTGAAATGCAATTGATTGACGTACAGGCTTCCCAGGCTTGCGTCAGCGACCAAAAGCAAATACTCGATCGTGTGCCCGATCTGTGGCGCGCGGGCGCCATAGTGGCCCTGAAAGGTGTGGGCGGCTATCTGCTGACCTGCGACGCGACCCGGTCCGGAGCCGTTGCAACACTTCGCGCCCGGAAAAGAAGGCCAACCAAACCATTCGCCCTGATGTACCCGGACGCCGCCACGCTCGAAGGCGATGCCCGGCTGGACCCGGAAACGCGCGCCTGGCTGAGCCACCCGGCAGCGCCTGTTGTGTTGCTCCCGGTACGCGAACTGCCGGCCTCCGGCCTCGACCTTGCGGGGGTGGCCCCGGGGCTCGATACCATTGGGGTTATGCTGCCTTACGCGCCTTTGTTCGACCTGTTGCTGCGCCGGTTTGGCAAACCGGTGGTGGCAACGAGCGGCAATGTGAGTGGCATCCCCATCGTTTACGAAGAAGGCAAACTGTCCGATCTGGCGCCGGTTGCTGATTATTACCTGAGCCACAACCGCGAAATTGCCGTGCCACAAGACGACAGCGTCGTGGCTGTTGCCGGCAACCAGCCGGTTTTTTTGCGCAGGTCGAGAGGGCTTGCGCCTACCTTGCTGGTAAAAGGTTTGAAAACAGACAGCCGTAACCGTCTTGCCCTTGGCGCCGAACTCAAGAGCACCTTTACGCTCGGCTATCAGTCCAATCTTTTTGTAAGCCAGTACTGGGGCGATCTGGGTGATTTCGACACCCAAAATCGCTTTGAAAAATACCTGCTCCGAACGCTCGACCTCTTGCAGGTGACGCCGGCGGAAATTTTGGGCGACCTTCATCCCGGCTATTTCAGCACCCGCCTTGGGCAGGAAATGTCGGAAAAACGCGAGGTCCCTTTTCGGCAAATTCAGCACCACAAGGCCCATTTTGCCGCCGTTCTTGCTGAAAATGACCTGTTCAATTGTAAGGAACCCGTGCTGGGGGTGATCTGGGACGGCACCGGCCTCGGCGAAGACGGACAGATCTGGGGCGGCGAGTTTTTTCTGTATCAGCGCGGCGACATGCAACGGATCGCCCACCTGCCCTGGTTTACACAATTGCTGGCCGATAAAATGCCGCGCGAACCCAGGCTTTCCGCCCTGTCGTGGCTGGGCGCTTGCGAAGGGGCAGAGCGTTTGCTGCGGCCTTTGTTTACAGAGCGGGAATGGGGGCTGTATCAAAAAATGCGCGACGACCAGAACGCGCTGAAAACATCCAGCGCAGGGCGCGTATTCGATGGCGTCGCGGCTTTGCTCGGCCTCCCGGCGGTACAGCATTACGAAGGCGAGGCTGCAACGAAACTCGAAACACTGGCAAGAAGCTTCGTCGCTACCCACCATCCTGATGTGATAAAATACGCCTATCCGGCCGTATGGAGCGGCAGTGCCCCCGCGAACGACGACTGGAAACAGGAGTTGCTCGAAGACATATCAGCCGGCCAGTCACCGGCATGCGCAGCAGCCCGTTTTCACCTGACACTTTGTGCCATGATCGACCGCGTTGCTTCGCATTGGGGCGTCGGACGGGTTGCATTCAGCGGAGGCGTTTTCCAGAATACCCTGCTGGTTCGCCTTCTGCAATACCACCTCGAAACCCGTTATCGCCTCCATTTTCACCGGCAGCTCTCGCCCAACGACGAAAATATTTCCTTTGGGCAATGGGTGTATGGATTGTATTTTAAATAATTGAAAATTAATGTTTTATCATAAAAAGACAACAAGATGTGCCTTGCTATTCCGGGTTTGATCAAAACCATTGAAGAACGCCACGACGGCCTGGTTCGCATGGCCAGGGTCCAGTTTGGCGGCATTGTCAAGGAAGCCAGTCTGGAAATGGTCCCTCAGGCAAAAGAAGGCGACTATGTGCTGGTCCACGTCGGTGTGGCGATCAGTATCGTCGATGAAGCGGAAGCGCTCAAATCGTTCGAATACCTGTCGCAGATCGGCGAGATCGATGAATTGATCGAACACACACAAGTTTGATTGCCATGAGATTTATAACAGAATTTCGCGACGCAGAACTGGTTGCCCGCTACCTCGACGAGATCGGGCGCACCGTCACCCGGCCCTGGACCATCATGGAGGTTTGCGGCGGACAAACGCACAGCCTGGTGAAAAACGGTATCCTGCAAATGCTGCCCGACAAGGTTCGGATGGTGCACGGCCCTGGTTGTCCGGTCTGCGTAACGCCCCTTCAATTGATCGACAAGGCCGTCTTCCTCGCCCGTGAAAAGGAGATCATCCTGTGTTCGTATGGCGACATGCTTCGAGTGCCCGGTTCGGGCCCCAGTCTGCTCGAAGCCAAGGCCGCCGGCGCCGATGTCCGAATCTTGTATTCGCCCCTGGAAGCGGTGAAGATAGCGGCTGAAAACCCCGACCGTGAAGTGGTGTTTTTTGCCGTGGGCTTCGAAACCACGGCGCCTGCCAATGCCCTTTCGGTCTTGCACGCACAGCGTCAGGGCGTGAGCAACTATTCCCTCCTCAGTTCCCACGTGCTGGTGCCGCCGGCCATAGCGGCCGTCATGAACGACCCCGACGCACACATTCAGGGCTTTCTGGCAGCCGGTCATGTGTGTACGATCATGGGGCTGAGCGAATACGAACCGCTGGCAGCGCGTTACAAAATTCCCATCGTGGTCACTGGTTTCGAACCGGTCGATCTGGTTCAGGGCATCCTGATGACGATCCGCCAACTCGAGCAGGGCGTCCACTTGCTTGAAAACCAGTACAGTCGGGTGGTGCGGCCCGAAGGCAATCCCGAAGCGATCAAAATAATCCGCCAGGTTTTTGAGGTGGCCGACCGCGAGTGGCGGGGCATAGGGGTAATTCCGGCCAGCGGCTATGAATTGCGGCCTGAATTTGCCGCTTTCGACGCCAACCTGAAATTCCGGGTCAACGTGGAACGCGCCCCCGAAAGCGATGAATGTATCGCAGGCCTGGTGCTCAAAGGCATCAAAAAGCCGTATGAATGCCCGCAATTTGGCAAAAAATGTCACCCGCAACATCCGCTGGGCGCCCCAATGGTGTCGTCGGAAGGGGCTTGTGCAGCCTATTATCATTTTACACAAATGTTGGAAACCGTCTGAAACCGGCTGATTTGTCATGGACAAAACCAGGATGCAACTTCAATGCCCCATGCCCAAACTCGATTTCGAGTTTATCACGCTGGGGCACGGCAGCGGGGGCTTGCTGACCAATCGTTTGCTGGAAAGCGGGGTGTTCGATATGCTGAAAAACGAACACCTCGATCAGCGGCATGATGGCGCCATTTTTTCGGTACATGCCGGCCGGATGGCCTTTTCCACCGACAGCTATGTCATCTCGCCCATCGTTTTTCCGGGGGGAAATATCGGCGAATTGGCCGTTAACGGCACCGTCAACGATCTGGCCATGTGCGGCGCGCAGGCCCAATACCTTTCCCTGGCGTTTATCCTCGAAGAGGGCCTGCACATGACCGAGTTCTGGGAAGTGCTGGTAGGGATCAAATTCGCTGCTGAAGCGGCCGGCGTCCGGGTGGTCACCGGCGATACCAAAGTGGTGGAACGGGGCAAGGGAGATAAAATATTTATCAATACCTCAGGAATCGGAATCGTACATCCGCGGGCAGACATCAGCAAGGCCCGTGTGCGCCCCGGCGACAAAATTTTGATCAGCGGCCCCGTGGCTACCCACGGGATCGCTATTCTCAGCTTGCGCAAAGGCCTTGAATTTGAAACAAATATCGGAAGCGATACGACCAACCTGAACGGCCTGGTACAACAATTACTCGATCAGTTTGGGCCCGATATTCGCCTGCTCCACGACCCGACCCGCGGCGGCGTCAGTACCGTGCTCAACGAACTGGCCCGCGACACCCGCCTCGGGGTGCAACTCGACGAAAAAAACATCCCTATACTCGAAGAAGTGGAAGGGGCCTGCGAATTGCTCGGGCTTGATCCGCTCTATGTCGCCAATGAGGGGATTTTTATCGCCGTAGTCAGCCCCGAAGTCGCAGAAAACGTACTCGAAACCATGCGCAACGACCCCAAAGGAAGCCGCGCAGCCATTATCGGCGCCATTACCGAAGAGCACCCTCGCCAGCTGGTGCTGAACAGCAAAATCGGCGGGCGGCGCGTCGTCACCATGCCGCTTGGCGAACAATTACCCCGCATTTGTTGATGACCTGAAATTATACCGTGGATAACAGCATTTTAAACATTACGCTAAAAAAAGCGCACCCGGGGTCGCCGGAATTCGCCGGCGGATATTCGACCGATCTGGGTGGACAGGGTTTTCGCGGACCGGAGGGTACCCCCTTTCTCGCCCCGAGGGGCGTTTTTATAAAAAATGGTCAGCTGCTGGTCTCCGATACGGGCCGAAACCGCGTCTTTGTTTGGCGGCAAATCCCGGAAGGCACATTTCAGGAGCCGGACGTAGTACTCGGCCAGGGCGACGCCGACGGAACCGGCCGCAATGCCGGTGGAGATGTGTCGGCCGATACCCTGCAATACCCCTCCGGCTTGTGGACCGACGGCCGCCGGCTGATTGTAGCTGATGCCTGGAACCACCGGGTGCTGATCTGGAGCCAAATGCCCCTTTCATCGGGCCAGCCGGCCGACGTTGTGCTGGGCCAGCCGGATATGCATACTAATTTGCCCAACATCGAAGGGGTAGGGGCCACCCCCGAAGCCCGGTCGCTGTACTGGCCTTACGGGGTTTGTAGCGACGGCGAAAGCCTGTGGATTGCCGATACCGGCAACCGGCGCGTGTTGTTTTTCGAAAAAATTCCGACCCGTTCTTTTACTCCTGCAACAGCGGTGACCGGCCAGCCGGATTTCAATTCCCGTGATTACGACTCCCGCAATGCCATCTGGCCATATTCGGTCAGGATCGGCCCTCGTGGCGAAATGGCGATAGCAGACACCCAGTACTACCGCGTTTTGCTCTGGAAACACTGGCGTGGAGCGCTTTCGGAGACCCCGGATGGCATCGTCGGCCAACCCGATCTCGACAGCAACGGACAAAACCAGTTCGGACTGTTTCCGCAAGCCAACACGCTGAGTTGGTGTTACGACGCCTGTTTCAACCGCGACGGATTGCTGGTGGCCGATACAGGCAACAGCAGAATTTTGCATTTCCCCTCCCTGCCGATGGGGCACAACACCCCCGCAACCGGACTTTGGGGCAAGCCGGATTTTTGCACCGGAAGCGAAAACGCCGATACCGTGTTCGGTACCGAAAAAACACTGTACTGGCCTTTTTCCATTTGTGTGGAAGGCGGGCGCCTTGTCGTCGCCGATACCGGCAACCACCGCATCATCTTTTATTCCCTCTGATTATGTCCACTTTGTTTCCCTTGCTGCTCGCTACCATCGTCGGATTTACGCACGCCTTCGAGGTAGATCATTTGCTCGCTGTCAGCAATATTGTCACCCGGAGAAAAAGCGTTTGGGCTTCGGTCAAGGACGGTATTTTCTGGGGCCTTGGGCATACCTCGACGATTATGATTGTCGGCATTCTGATGATCGTGGTACGCGTGGCAATTACGCAACGCACCTTCGGCTATTTCGAAGCCTGTGTGGGACTAATGCTCGTGGTGCTCGGGGGGCACCGTTTGTGGAAAGGCTGGCGGCACAACGCGCACGCACACGATCACCACCATCCGCACGACGAGCCCGACGGACACGGACTGGCTTACGGGGTTGGGCTGGTGCACGGACTGGCAGGTAGCGGCACTCTGGTACTGCTGGTGATGACCCAGTTGAGAAGCAGTTGGGAAGGCATTGTTTATCTGTTCATCTTCGGTCTGGGGTCCATCGCGGGTATGTTGGTCGCTTCAGGGGTGTTCAGTCTGCCATTTTCCAAAAAAATACAACAATTGAAGCCGCTTCGCATGGGACTGACGCTGTTGTCCTCCGTACTGTGTATGGGTTTTGGCATGAAGGTGATCTGGATCAACCTGATGTGAAAGAATGACATTTAACAGGCTGCCGCGGCCTGTGTCCATGGCGCGATACTGGTATCTTTACAATCGGTTTTCACGATGCTCCAATACGGAGAAGCTTGTTCGGAGATACCCCGTATGCCAACCCATTCGTTTCAAAAAAACAACTCATGCCGGAAAAAGTCGAACTGGCGATCGTCGCGCTGTCCAACAGCGAATCTCAACCGGGCAATTTCGCCCTGATCCTGGAAGACCTCGTCCAGCAAAGGCGAATTCCCGTGATCATCGGCGCTTCCGAGGCCCAGGCCATTGCTATCGCCCTCGAAAAAATGCAGCCGCTTCGTCCGCTTACCCACGACTTGTTTAAAAACACGCTGGACGCCTTACGCTCTGTGCTGGTCGAGGTATTTATTTACCAGTTAAAAGACGGCGTTTTTTATGCCAGAATGCTGTTGCAGACCGTTTCCGGCGATTTGGTCGAAGTGGATGCCCGCACTTCCGATGCCATTGCGCTGGCTGTTCGTAGTGATGCGCCCATCTTCACGTACGATTACCTGATCGAGGAGGCTGGCGTTTGGGCAGCCTCGTTGCTGGGGCGCCAGCGCAAGAGTTCGCTGGCGGAATATTCCATTCCCGAACTGGAGGAACTCTTGAAAAAAGTGGTGGAAAAGGAAGATTACGAAAGCGCCGCCCGGCTTCGCAACTACCTGGACGAACGCCGGAAACAGCAATAAGCCTGCAACTGCCCGCTCAATCGTCGAACGCTACCCGTTCGATCAGCAATTCGTTGCCCTGTACTACGTTGGCGCAAGGCAGCCCGCACGAGCATACAAATTTGTACTGTTTAACCTCGGTAATACTGCCGCATTCGGGGCATTGGATCAGGATGGGCACCAGATTGATTTTCAGCGCCGTATTCCGATACCGAACAGCCTCTTCCTGTACGACAGCCTGAAATGCCTGTTCGAGTAAAAGCGGCTCGACATTGGCCAGGGGACCTATTTTCAACTCGATCAGGCTTAGGCGCGACAACTCTGCCCCATCGAATTGTTCTTCGAGGGTGCGAAAAATGGTGCGGGCAAGAGACACTTCATGCATGGCTTATGAAATAGATTCTGCTTCTTCCCTGGCCAGGGTGGCGCCCAGTTCGCTCAAACGCCGCAGCTGGGCCGTTGCTTCCTCGCGGATATTCGGGTCGTCGGTGAGCGTCCGCGCTTCTTCAGCCTTGGCCAGCATGTCGTTGTAAAGCGGGCGGTTCGACGACCGGCCTTCCAGATTCAGGTGCCAGCAGGCTTCCACGTAGTTCAGCAGCGTGACGGCCCGTTCGACCGGCAGCAAATCGGCCCGGCGGACGTCGAGGGCTTCATTGTAATAAAACAGTGCTTTTTCGATGTTGTCGGAGTGAACGGCGGGCGGGTATTTGGTCAGCGCGTTGCCGTAGTGGTTGCATACGCGGGCGTAGTCGAAAGGAAAATCCTTCTTGTTGTAAAAAGACAGGGCATCCTGAAACGCCGAAGAGGAAATGGCAGCCCACATGCTTTGTTTCAGTGTTTCGTCGGGCATTTCCGCGTAAATAATCCCGAGATACTGTTGAATGTCGGCAAACACATCGGGCGCTTCTTCCCGGGTAAACACTTTGGCTGCTTCCTTGAAACTGTCGAGCGCGCCTTTGAAAAATTGCGGCTGACCCGTTTTGGCCCAGCTGTACAACAGCATTGCCCTGCGGTGGTGAGCCTGGGCCAGCAACTCGGGCATCTCTTCCTGCCTGAAAATTTCGATCGCCCTGTTGATGTACCCCAGCGCTTCCGCAAAGCTGTCGGAATAATGCGCAATCTGGGCTGCATCGACCAGTGTCAAGGCTTCCTCCGGCTTTCTTTGCTGGCGAGAGTAGTGTTGCAGCACCTCCCACAAAGTCGCTTTCAGGCGCTCCAGCAGATTGCGGTCGTACGGCACGGTCAGTTTTTTCAGCCACACCTGACAAAGCGCGGCTTTCAATTCATGGGCGCCTTCGTCGGACAGGACTGTGGGCAAACTCAGCTGCAGCAAACGCTCTGCTTCGTCGAGTTCGCCAAAATCAGTCAGGAAGGTTGCAAAATTTTTGGTGCTGAAAGCACCGTACTCGTCATTGGGCGCAGCCTGGATGGCCTCTTCATAGAAGTAGCGGGTTTTGTTGGGATCAAAATCGGAATCGTTGGCTGCATAGTGATAAAGGATAGCCGAATTATGGCAAAAACGATACTCTTCAAAAGGGCGGAAATCGGAATGCAGTTCGGAAGGACTGACGGTCCGGCCATTGCAAAGCCGACTGATAATATTCAGTTCGTACAGCAGCGCGGGGTATTTCGCTGCGAGATAGTGGCGCGCTTTTTCGTCGTTGCCCAGGCGGGAAAAAATTATGCCCAGCAGGGTATCGCGTTCGAACGGAATTTCTTCGGGCAGCAAAAACGGCGGGAGCGCATTCTGCCAGTCGATGGGCAGCACAATGCCCTGGCGTTGCCGCACGATCAGATGCATGGCACTGAACCCGGGTTTGTGTTCCAGCAAATCATAAACATTTACCAGTTCATCGAGTCGTTCTTCTCCGGCTATGTATTGACGGACGGCGTCCAAATGTTCAGTTGTTGCAAATATGGAAAGCATCTATTTCAAGGGTAAAATGGCCGCGTTCGTCGCGTCGCGCTGATTTGAGAAAATAATTGCTGCAAACTTCTGCTTTCGTTCGACTGGGGTAATGATCGATGTATCTGACCAGGAGACACAAGGGATTGCGGGTGTCGGCAAAAACCAGCCAAAGATGCCAGCGGCCGGCGCGTTTGCAAATCCTGGAACTGACGGCGGACTCCGTCAGCCAGGCATCGTGTTGCAAAAACCGGAGATCGGCCGGCGTGCCCAAATGTTCGGAGAAGTCGTGCATAACAATTCCGCCTCGGATGATTTCTGGTCGTCAAATGGTAACATGTAGCAGTTGCATGCCGTTGGCGTAAAGAAAGGGCAAGTCACGGTCACGGTCGTCGAGTTCGTAGTCGATCAGGATTTCTTCGAGTGACAAGCTCTTGTCGCCCTGCAAGTTACGCGTTTTCAACATTTGAACAGCCGTCTGATGAAGGCTGGCAAAAGTGGTATCGTCGAGCGGTGCGAGCAACAAGGTTTGTTGTTGCGGATAATACACGACCTGGACCTGTATGCTTTCGCCAAAGGCATCGGCGGCGATGGCAGCAGCGATCAGCAGGTGCCGGTTTTGCAGGCGGACGCTGCTCATACCGTTTCGGGAGTTGATACCAGGGCCGATTCCAGCAATTGGCAAACCCGCAGACCGGCTTCCCGCACGGGTTCGCTCAAGGAAACTTCCAGCCGCAGGTCGCTGACCGCTATGAGAAACACCGTGAGGTCGTCGGGGAAGGACGGCCCCATAATCTTTTGCGCATAAGAAAGCGCCTGGTCCCATTTCAGGCTGTGCAGGAAAACCAGGGGATCGTCTTGCACCGCGCTCATGGCCTCCTGCGCCGGCAACTGGAACAGGGTACCGTCAGGCTCGCCACTGTTGATCACGGCATCGACGAGCAAAATACGCTCATGCCCTTGCAGTTGGAACAACATTTCAAAGGCGGAAGTCCCCATATCCAGCAGGGTAAGCCAATCGGGCAAAGGTTGAAATGTTTGCCGGAGTTGGTCGATGACGAAACAGCCTACGCCGTCGTCGCTACGAACGGGGTTGCCAAATCCCAGAACAGCAGTTTTTTTATGCATCCCACAGATAAAATAAAGCCGGGGCGGCCTTATGGCCGCCCCGACAAAACAGGTTGTTCAATACAACTATAGTTTGAACTTGGCCAATTCCTGACCCGATTTGGCATCATGGGCATGGACAGTGCAAACGAGGCAGGAGTCGAAAGAGCGGGCGACCATGCCCACTTCCACCGGATCGTGCGGATCTTCTATTTCTGTGCCTTCGAGTGCGGCTTCGATCGGGCCCGGGTTGTTTTGTTCGTCGTTAGGACCCACGTTCCAGGTCGTCGGCGCCATTACCTGATAGTTTTTAATGACACCGTCCTTGATCTCGATCCAGTGTGCCAGCGAGCCGCGGGCTGCTTCGGTGGCGCCGAAGCCAATGCCGTCGCGTTCTTCGGGTTTGATGTAAAATTCGCCATCCAGGTCGATCTGCGACAGCCACTGGTTGATGTATTCGTAAAGGCGGGGCGCTTCGTGCACCCGGGCAAGGGTACGCGTAAACACGCTCGGGCCCATGCGTTTCATGATATCGCCAAACAGGGGGTCCTTGATCTGGTGATCGAGGTTGTTCGGGTTGGCGTTCATAATTACCCGGGAAAGCGGGCCGGCTTCCGCGGCATAGCCGTCGTAGCGCGGGGCTTTGGCCCAGCTGTATTTTCCGCCGAAATCAGTGTGTTCCAGGTTCTGGGAAGGCATCGGCGTCGGCATGGGTTCCTGCCAGGGATGCGCTGCCGGCACATCGGCGTACCACGAATGCTTGACGTGTTCTTTGATCTTGAGATGATCGAAGGTATGGTAGTCTTTTCCGTCGAAGAACCCCGAGGAGCTAATGAGCGCCTGATTGCGGCCTTCCACGGTCGGGTTATTGTACAAATCCTTGTGCAGATAGGTGCCGTAAGCCAGGTATTTGCCCACGCCCTGGCCGAATTTGTCGAGCCCGAACTCGAGGCTGGCGCGGATGAAAAGGCCGAGGTCGCTGTTGCGCTGGCTTTCGTTTTCTTCCACCCAGGCCATCAGGTCGTCCCAGGATTTGATCTGGAGGTAGCGCTCGATGGAGCAACCGAGCCACATGGATTCCAGCCAGTCGTTGCGGAACAGGTTCATGATGGCGTGCGAACGCGTGATGTCTTTCAGGGTCGGGGCGCACATGACGCCGCCGGGCACCATGTAGGAGGAGTGGGGCCATTGGCCGCCGAAAAGCGCGTACACTTCCACCGGACGCCCTGAGGCGCTGACGCCTTTCTGGAAAGACGTGCCGACATAAGCGGCAAAACGTTTGACCACCTCGGCGTACAGCGGCTTGTTGGCAAATTTTTTATTGGCCATATCGGTGGCGAAAATGGCGTAAAACCAGCGCGGAATGGATTGAATCGTCTCTGTGGCCTGGCCAATGGCGCGCAACAGCAGGGCGTTGGGCGAAAGTTTGGTTTTCCAGGCCGTATCCAGCGCCGAAGAGGCGCAATACAGGTGCGACCCGCCGCAAATACCACAAATCCGCGGCGTGACGATCAGGCCGGACTGCGGGTCTTTGCCTTGCATAATCTTTTCAAAACCCCGGAACATGGCGGCTTGCGTATGGGCGCGGGTGACAACCCCGTTTTCCATATAAACCTTCACGTCGAGGTCGCCTTCTACACGGCCAACCGGAGATATATTGAGTTCTTTTACCGTTGACATAACGAGAACGAATGTGTTTGAACTGTGAAAAGGGAGGGGAAGTTATTTGGAGGTTTCGAAGTGTTCCTGATCGACGCCCATTACGCGCTCAACGGCGCCCATGGCTTTTTCAACGCCGGCACGGGTGTAATAACCCAGGCGCGAAACGCCCGTGGGTACGTCCTGCGGCAGGAAACCGAGGTATTTGAGCGATTTGAACACGCTGCCTTTGGCCAGGTCGTGGTGCGGAAAACCAGGCTCCGTACAGCCCAGGCAGGGGTGGTTGGCTCGCGTTTTACTCGATTGGCGGTTCCAGAGGATGCGGTTGCAACTGGCGCGCGTCATCGGGCCACGGCAACCCACCTCATAAAACAGGCAGCCCCCCCGCTTGCCAAAGCCGCCGTCCACCTTCTGGGCAAAACTGATGGCATTGGTGCAGCCGGTTTGTACGAAATCGGTGAAAAATGTTTTCGGCCGGTGGTACTCGTCCACGAGCACATCCTTGATCCGCCCGGTTGCAATAGCGACCAGAATCTGACTCACCCAGTCGGGGTGGGCCGGGCAGCCGGGAATATTGATAACAGGCAGACCGCCTTTCGAAACGAACTGCGCGCCGAGAAATCCGCCTTTTTGAGCTTTATGGAACTGCAGGCCCGTGCTTTCGCTCGGGTTGGGCGGTACGGCCGGGATGCCGCCCCAGGTGGCGCAATCACCTATGGCAACCACGAAACCGGCTACGGCCGCCAGCTCGCGCACCCAGTCCTGCATGGGTCGGTCGCAGAAATAGTTCATGGTGCCCGTACCATTGGGACCCTGAATAATGGACCCTTCGTACACGAAAATGTCCATCTGAACCTTGCCTTTCAGGATGTCGTTCAGCAATTCCTCGACCTGATGGCCAATCTCAAGGCCGATGGAGGGGTGCCATAAAATGTTGATGCCGAAATCGGTGACGAGCTCGATAACCGTAGGTTCTTCGGCATTTAGAAAAGACATGGTGTTGCCACTGCATGCCCCCCCCCTGTAACCAGAGTACATTTGCCATAGACGGGTGAAATAAAATTTGTGATAGAAGTTTATATTCCGTACAATTTTTCGGCTACACGCCGATAGGACAAATGTATCTACTAAGTTTGGTCTAGAAAATTTTTTCTAAACTTTTTAGAAATTTTTTTCTAATTTAGAAAAAGTCCAGCTCGCCCTAAGCGCGCCGGACAGGGTGTTTTTTAAATAAGGGATTGATAATCAGTTGATTGTGTCGATAGGCTGGATTTCCAGCGAATATTCTTCCCATCCATTTTGGGTAAAATAAGGGCTGATTTGCTGCCAAACCACCGTTTTGAAACGGTTCAAATCAGTGCTTTCTCCCTTGAACAGTTGTTGCGGCATCCAAAACACGACTGTGTTCCACAGGTTGTGCGCCAGGGTGTTGTAAATCCCTGGTACAGGTTCGGGTATGAGGGTTTTGCGCTGAACCGCGAATTCGATGCGCTTGCGGATTTGCATCAGCATTTTCGAGACGAACTGCTGCCAGCGGGTCATACCCTGCGGATAGGAGCGTTCCGCTTCAAAAAGATCGGGCAGGAAAAACGTGTAGCGGGAGAAGAATCCGTGGTACAATTCAAGTTGCCGGTCGAAATCTGCCAGACCGGGTTCGAGCAGAAAATGCGCCAGTATTCCGCTGAATTCTTCAAACAGACAGTCGTAAACAGCTGATACGATGGCTTCCTTGTTTTTGAAATGGTAGGCCAGATTGCCGACACTGATGCCGGTGTCGTCGGCGATTTGCTGCAGCCGAACGTTGGCTACGCCCGATTCGTTGAACAGCTTGATCGCAGATTCGATTATTTTTTGCTTTGTGGTGAGCGGCATAATTTGATCAGGGCGTCGCCGGGGACTTTTACCCGGCAGTTTAATTGATTAGTTGACTGGAATATCGAAGCTCTCGATACTGATCAAGAGGGTGCCTCGCTGGTCTTTTGCTGCCTGGCGCCGCATGTAAAAAGCCATCTGGCGCGCGCGTCGCGGACAGGCATGGGAAGTAATACGGCGAAAAAGGAACTTCAGCGGCGATTTGTGGTGGGCGAAAAGCAGGCCTACTTCCCAGGCTCCTTTTCGTGCCGTTACCTGTTCAATAACGGCGGTATCGCACAGCCATTGGTCGTCATTGTAAAAAAGCAAATCTTCCTGAAAGCCCAGTCTTTCGGTCAGGGCGATGTTGCTCAGGCGGTCAAGCATTTGGCCGTATAAATCGGGGCAGATGTTGAAATAAGTCATGTCGTATGGTTTTGCAAATGCCCGGTTTCCAGCAAATCCATCAATTGTTGAAATTCCTGATGGCCGATGGAAGTGAAATATGGGAAAAGCAGGCTCCACATTTGTTGCTGAAAAGCCTCGTATCGGTTGGTGGGCACTCCCTTTACCAGGCAACGGTACATCCAGGTGTCTGCGAGCATACAAAATTGCTCTGCCAGTATTTCAACGCGCAGTTCATCCAGCAGGGGAGCGCCAGCCAAAGCGCCGCGCGACTGGTTGAATACCAATGCAAGGCTGATTTGCTGGGTTTGCCAGCTCATGTGCAGGCGGTGTGCCGTCTGAATGTCGGGATATGCACGCATGACTTCCAGGGTATCCAGAAAGAAAAAACAATAGCGCTGTTGCAGCGCGAAGATGCTGGACAGGAGTCGTTCCACATCTTCGAACAAGGGAAGAACCCTGAACTCATCTAGCAAGGTATGCTGTTCCTGGGTAATTTGTGCCCAGACTGCCCTTAAAATATCATCTTTGGTGCGGAAATGATAGGTCATATTGCCCAGGCTCATACCTGCTTCGTCCGAGATCTGTTGCAAACGGACATTGGCCAGCCCGCTTCGGTTGAAACAGGCCACCGAAGCGTCCAGAATTCTGTTTTTGGTAAAAAGAGACGACATTTTGCTGGGCGGTACAGTGCAGGAGCCCCCGATCCGCATGACAAAGATAGCACCGCGCAGGGCTGATTTGGGTAAATGGGCATGCAGGAGGCGTTTTTTTCTCCCTCCAGCCAAATTTCACATAATTTTTTTCAAACGCTGTAACATTGATCCGCACCGCGCGTCTTCCTGTCAAATACCCCGAAAAACCGGCACGGTAAACCAATCCGACCGAATGAACTGGACGATTTTTCAACAGCACGTTTTCCCGATCCGGCACAAGCTCTACCGCTTTGCGCTGCGTATCACCGGCAGCATACCCGATGCCGAAGACGTGGTGCAGGAGGTGCTCGAAAGGGTTTGGAAAACCCCGGCAGATCAATCGTCCAGCGTACAAAACTGGGAGGCCTGGTGCATGACCCTGACGCGCAACCGCTCCCTCGACCGCAACCGTTCGCGCAGTTTGCGCCGCACCGCCACCCTCGACGGCGTGGCCGAACGAAGCAGCGAACACCCCGGCCCGGCCCGTTCGGCCGAACTCGGCGACCTTGCCGCACAAGTACGCCGACTGATGGACGAACTGCCTGAAAAACAGCGCCTTGTGATGCACCTGCGCGATGTGGAGGAACTTACGTACAAAGAAATCGCGGAGACCCTCCAGATCTCGCTCGACCAGGTAAAAGTCAATCTGCACCGCGCCCGAAAAACCGTGCGCGAACAGATGATCCGCCTTGAAACCCTGACGACCATTTGAAACACGAATATTGTCATACCACAATATCTGAAGTCATGACATACGAACAAATAAGCGCCTTGCTCGACAAATACTGGGACGGAGAAACCTCCCTGGAGGAAGAACGCGCCCTCAAAGCATACTTCGCTGCCGGGCATGTGGACGAACGGCTGCGCAATGTAGCGCCGCTTTTTACCGCCCTTCGACAGGAGCAAACGGTGGAGTGGCAACGCAACAAGGAAGTCAAACTGAACGCAGGTCCCAGTGTTTCATGGCGCCGTTTGACGGCCGTCGCGGCCGCAGTCCTTGTCCTGCTTTTTGCCGGATGGTGGTGGCTGAACCGGCCGGTGCAAACGACCGAACCAATGCCGCTCGCCGGGCATACGCCCGTGCAACCTTCGACTGCACAGCCCGACGGCAATGCAACGGACGTACCGGCGGCCAAAACTAATTTGCCGGCCTCGTCCCCCAAGACGCCCGTGAAGCCCGGCGCCCACCCTCACCGCCGGAAAACGGAAGTTGCCCTGGCCAAAGTGGACCCCGAAGCCGAAAAAGCCATGGAAGAAATCAAGGCCGCCCTGGCGCTGTTGTCATCCAAACTCAACAAAGGCAAACAGGAGGCCACCAAAAACCTGCATGAAATAGAAACCCTGGACAAAGTGATCCGAAAACCCACGGAAGGCTAGTCAAAATATCGAACAATCTGTCGCCATACGATCAACCAACCACTTTCACCGAACACTCTCAAATTCTTTCAAGCTATGAAAAAGTTGTTTTTAATGTTGCTGCTGGGCATTTGCTGGACCACTCAGCACGTACAGGCCCAAAACGACGCCATCACGCGTTTCTTTGAAAAATACATGGACGACGAGCGTTTCACCGTCGTTTATGTTGCCCCCAAACTGTTCGACATGATCGGCAAAATCGAAACCGACGACCCCGACTGGGAAACCTACCGCGAAGTTGTCGGCGACCTTACCGGCCTGCGCGTCCTCACGGCCGACAGCATTACCGACGGCATTGCGCTCTACAAGGAAGCCGTCAGCAAAGTGCCCGCCAACGAATACTCGGAACTGCTTACCGTCCGCGATGGCCAGGAAAATGTGCGTATCTGGATCAAAGACTCCGGCAATATCGTTCATGAACTGCTCCTGCTCGTGGGGTCGCCCGATGAATTTGTGCTGCTCAGTCTTACCGGCAAAATCGACCTGGACAAAATTTCCACGCTTTCCAAAGCCATCGATGTGCAGGGCATAGACCAGCTGGAAAAAGTCAAAAGCAAAAATTAAAAGAGGCTGCCCTCACCTAACACTTCGGAGTTTGGCGTTCGATAGGTATAATTGAACGCCCAACTCCGAATGTTGAACATTAAACACCGAAGCGTTAGGTTAAAACAGCCTCATCAAGCCCGTTGCCCTTTCTCTCACGTACAAACTTTCCAACATGAAATATATCTTTTTCAGCCTGTTTCTGCTGCTGTCGGCCGGGGCCGCGAATGCCCAGGATTTCGGCTTGTACTGGAAATATAAAGACTACGACGGCGCCATTGCTGTGACGGTGCCGGGTTTCGTGGTACACATGGGCACCTGGTTTATCGACGACCGCGACGACCGTCGCATGGCCCGCAAAGTAGGCAAGGTTCGGGTCCTGTTTTTTGAAGACGGAAGCCCCATCACCGAGCGCGATTCGCGGCGATTCGCCCGCAAGGCCAAACGGCGCGGGCTCGAGGAACTGCTTACCGTGCGGGACGGCAAAACCCACGTCAGGGTCATGGCCAGGGAACGCCGCAACGGCAAAGGCATCCGGAAAGTCGTTGTTTTTGTCAATTCCCCCGACGGGTTTGCGTTGGTCAGCGTACGGGGGCGCCTGAAATACGACGACATCAGCCGCATCCTCGACGACTACGGCAACCCCCGCCGAAAAGGGCAAAAACAGGAAGACGAACAACTGGTCAAATTGCCCGTTTCCCGGATTTGAAACATAAAAAGCCCGCGCTGCACACAGCGCGGGCTTTTTTGCTATCGGGCGGAGGAAAAAGCGTGCGACTTACTCGTCTTCTCCTTCCTCAAACTTCCGCGTATATCCGGCGTCTTCCATCGACTCGTTGTCGGGCTCCCAGTCTTCGCCACCACGAGCGGGGCGTTTGGAACTGGCCAGCCGCACCTTGTCGCCGATCGGTTTGGCCGGCCGTTCTTCGATGTTGGGGAATCCTTCGCCGCCCTCGGCGTTTTCGGCGGGCATTTCCTTGCCGGCGTTGGCGATGATCTTTCCGTCGATTGATTTGGTTGCGTGCGGCACGAGGCGCAGGCGCTGTTTGTCGATCAACTGGCCTGTCACAATGCAGATGCCGTAGGTCTTGTTATGGATGCGTAAAAGGGCGTTTTTCAGATCCTGCACGTGCCGCTGTTGGCGGGCGGCCATGCGTTGCAGCAGTTCGAGGTCGGTATGTGCGGTAGAATCGTCGTACCAGTCGCCACCTTGCTGGTTGAAGCCGTTTTCATTGAGTTCTGCGATTTGCTGGTTGGTGAAATCCAATTCTTCCTGGGCTTTCGCGATCTTTTCTTCGATCAAGACTTTGAATTCCTGTAACTCCTCGTCGCTGTACCGTAATTTCGGTTCGTTAACCATAATCGAGGCTGATGTTTAAATGAGAAGGTAGATGGTTCGGTTTCGGGGTGCAAAATTAGGCCAAAAAAACTTCGCGCAAGAAGGGGCGATAAAAAATTGATGTTTTACTAAATTAAATTTACACAAAATTCATTTGGGCAAAAGTGCCTCCATCTAAAAATCATAATTTGTCGCGGTGTAACTGCGCAAGTTTGTTTGCCGTGCGCCTTGAAACGAAATTTTGGCAAATAGGTTTCCGCCCTGGCTTGCCTGCCGGTTAAATTTGCCGGCAGCGATTTTTTATGTGCAGAAGAAAGTTTGGGTCGGCCGCCTGAATTATCGCTATCTTTGCCCCAGTACAGGGTAATATCTCCATAATTCCGAAGAAAAATTCGTTTGCAGCCTTTTTATTTGCCCTAACCACTAAAAGAATGGTCGAGACTAAAACACCCGCCAAAGGCAAAAAAACAACCGCCACCACCGGTTTTGATCGCGCTGAAGTTCTTTACGATTTCCGTATCTGCTGCCTGAGCCGCGAGGCCAGCGTGATCGCCCGCCGAGAAGTGCTGAACGGCCGCGCCAACTTCGGCATTATCGGCGACGGCAAGGAAGTAGCCCAGGTAGCCATGGCCAAAGCCTGGCAAAAAGGCGATTTCCGCTCGGGTTACTACCGCGATCAAACCCTCATGCTGGCCCTCGGCCTCATGAACCTCGACGAATTTTTTGCCCAGCTGTACGGCGACCCCTACGGCGATCCGTTTTCAGGCGGCCGGCAAATGAACTGCCACTTCGCCACTCCCTTTATCGATCAGCAGGGCAATTTCCTCGACCTCAAAAACCGCTACAACATCACTTCCGACATCGCCCCGACGGCCGGCCAGATGGCCCGGGGCCTCGGCCTGGCTTTCGCATCCAAAAAATTTCGGGAAAACCCCGCTATTTGCGGCGAACTCTCCGATCGCGGCCGCGAAGTGGCTTTCGTCACCATCGGCGATGCCTCCACTTCCGAAGGCCCCTTCTGGGAAAGCGTCAACGCAGCGGGCGTTATGCAAGTGCCCCTGGCTATCAGTGTCTGGGACGACGGTTACGGCATATCGGTGCCTAAAAAATACCAGACGACAAAAGAAAGTATCTCCGAAGCCCTGTCTGGTTTTGCCGGCCCCAACGGCATTGCCATCCATACCGGCAAAGCCTGGGATTACCCCGCGCTTTGCGAACTTTACCGCAAGGGAGTCGCTGAAATGCGTGATACCCACCAGCCCGCACTGTTCCACATCCAGGAGGTGACCCAGCAACTGGGACACTCCACCTCCGGCGACCACCGTCGCTACAAAAGCCCCGAACGCCTGGCTTTTGAAGAAGAATTTGACTGCAACCGCCGCATGGCCGAATGGATGATCAAATCCGGACTGGCCACCGCAGAAGAGATCGAGGCGATCAAAACCGCCGCCAAAAAGGAAGCCGGCGAGGCGGCACAACGCGCCTTCCGGGCCTATCACGACCATGTCGGCCATTTGCGTACCCAACTTGACGGGTTGCTCCGGCAAGCCCTCGGCACTGCCACACAGGCCGGCCAGTTGGAAACCCTGATCGGGAACTTTGCCCAAAAGCGCGATCCGCTGCGTTATGAACTGGTTCAGACCGCCCGCCGCGCCGCCTTGTTGTGCGAGGGGCCTGCCCGCGCCGCGCTCGAACAATTCGCCCGGGAAGAACTGAAGGAAGGCGACCGCGTGTACAGCCGATTCGTCACGAGCGAGTCGCCGCGCTCTCCGCTCCATGTGCCGGTTGAGCCGGCAGTTTTTTCTGACAACTCCCCGCTGAAAGACGGCTTCGAAGTCCTCAACGCCTGCTTCGATTACAACCTCGAACACAACCCCTCCGTCTTCTTTTTCGGAGAAGACGTCGGCTACATCGGCGACGTCAACCAGGGATTGCGCGGTATGCAACAAAAACACGGCGAACCGCGCGTGTTCGACACCGGCATTCGCGAATGGACCATCATGGGCCAGGCCATCGGCATGGCCATGCGCGGACTGCGACCGGTTGCTGAAATTCAATACCTCGACTACCTCCTGTACGGCCTTGCGCCCCTCTCCGACGATATTTGCACGCTTCGCTGGCGCTCCAACAACCAGCAGGCGGCGCCCGCCATCATTCGCACCCGCGGACATCGCCTCGTGGGCGTGTGGCACGCTGGCTCCCCTATGGGCATGATGCTCGGCTCGCTGCGCGGCATGCATATCTGTGTACCCCGCAACATGACGCAGGCCGCCGGCATGTACAATACCCTCCTGCGTTCGGACGATCCGGCCATCGTGGTCGAATGCCTCAATGGCTACCGCCTGAAAGAACGTCAGCCCGACAATATCGGCACCTTCACAGTGCCGCTGGGCGTGCCCGAAATCCTGCGCAGCGGTACGGATGTCACCCTCATTACCTACGGCTCCTGTGTGCGCATCGCCGAAGAAGCTTGCGAATGGCTGGCCGGGTTCGGCGTTTCGGTCGAACTGATCGACGTGCAAACCCTGATGCCCTTCGATTTGCCCGGCAGGTGCGTCGAAAGCTTGAAAAAAACTAACCGGGTTGTCTTCCTCGATGAAGATTTTCAGGGCGGCGCCACGGGATTCATGATGCAACAGGTGCTGGAAAAACAGGATGGCTACCGATGGCTCGACTCCCAACCGCTCACGCTTTTTGCCAAAGATCATCGCCCGGCATACGGCCAGGATGGGGATTATCACTCCAAACCACAGGTCGAAGACCTTGTGGAGGCCGTACTCAACCTGATTCGTGAAGCGGAACCGGGCAGAATTCAATAATTGATGATGAAATGGTCCGTTAGCGTACTGCTGTTTTGCCTGCTCGGCGCCTGCCAGTCGAAACAAACAGCGCCGCATAAGCCTGTTCCGACGCCTGCCGACCAATTCCTTTCCCTGTTTTCCGAGTTAACGACAGACACGATCTGGATCGAAACGGGTAATGTCGAAGAGGAAGTAGAACTGGCCGGTTATTGGGGACAAAAACTGGATTCGACCTGGTATGCCTTTATCGATGCGCCCGATGTAATGCGCTTCGTCAATGGCGACGACAGCAACCTGCATGCCTGTTTCCGGTTTCGCATCGATGAGCAAACCGAGGGCTTGATTTTTCGCGAACCTTACGAGTATTGGGACAATGCCATCCGGATTTATTTATTCGACCGGCAAATTGGCAAAACGGTGAAAAGCCTCGAAGCCGCCATTGAATGGGGCGACGCAGGCGATTCGCATAGCCTCGGAACTTTACTCTGCCGAAGCCCCGAAGGCTGGACAGCTTATCAATTTGAAACGCTCTGCTCGCCCGAAGATGAAGAAGACCTGGATTCGATCACCTGCGAGGATTCCAGTTTTGTGTACAAAATCGGGGCCGGCGGTTTTCAGGAACTCGAACGCAAGGCGACCGATACGACGCTGGCTTACCCGATGATTCGCCGTTTTTCAAAGTTTTGACTTCTGCGTTCGACATTCAAGTTTTTAATAAAAAACACCGAATATCGAACGCAGAAGTGTAGTAGCGGTTTATAATTCCCCCTTCAGCATTTCAAGATCGAGCGGCGGTAACGCCGCTTCCAGCGTAGCCATCACCTGTGCAAAGAACGGCGCAGGAGCGCCGGCTTTCATGGCGCGCATCCAGGCGCTGCGCTCGGTGTGCGGCAGCGCGGGCGCCGACCATTTGACCCACAAAAGCATCACTTCGGGCTTGATGTGCGCGATGATGCGGCGGGTGAGTCCTTCCAGTTCTTCGTCGGTAAAATGAGCCCAGAGTTCAGCCTGGGTATCTTCTTCTTCCTCTTCCATGTGCTGCATATAGGCACTGTAAAACTGGTTGAGCCGATGGAAAAACTGTTCGCCTTCGAGGCGGAGATTGGCGCCGGTTTTAGAAAGCGTCAGCAAGGTGTCGAGCGACTGCGCCAGAGCGGCCTGTTGTTGTTCGATCTGGTCGTGGTCGTCGAAGTTGTGTCGCCCGGCGCCGGGGTGGCGGAGTTCCAGTTCAGCGAGCAATACGGAGTTTTCGCCCTCCGCGTGTTCGTCGAGCATGGTAAAAACTTCCTGGCCGAGGCGGTGCAATTGGGCAATGGCAAAGGAATCGCGGTAGTCGGTATTGCCGGCGAGCAGGGAAAAATGGGCAAGGGCATTGCGCAGGCCCTTGTGGGGAATGTCGTACATCCTCGGGCGGATGCTGGCAGCTGTTGTCGTCATTGTGTTCAATTGTTTTGTCGCGTCTGATGGCATTTTGTGACAAAAGGTTACAGCCTCGTGGAAACAACATGGATTTTGGAATAGTTATTGATAAAAACGCGATCAGGAATCCTTTAATCCTTTTTCACTCCTGCCTTTAATCAACCACTAACAACACTATGTTTCATAGCTCAACAACCGGTTTCAGCCTGCAGGCCGAAAGGCCCCGGGCAATTGTTTCGATCCTGCCTGATTTTATTCTCGCCGACGTCATTTTCGGCTCTCCCCGCGAAGATTGTGCAGGTACCGGCATTTGCAAAATAGAAGCCATCGCCGATATGCCTTCGGCTGCCGGCCCTCGCGAATGCCGCCGCTCCCGCGCTGCTTTATCTGCTCCTGACCCGCAAACCCTGGTCGCTCGTTTTCGCCGGAGCGATTTGTGCAGCCATTTGTTGCGCAACTATTTCCGCTACGATGTTTTTCACTTGCCGCAAAGCTGCGAACTGCCGGGTGCGCTGGCGCAAGCCATGCATTTGTCGAGCAATGTATTGCAGCCGGGCTGCTATCCAATTCGCTCTGAAGGCGATTGTTTTGTCGTGACTTTCGAAGTTTGATTCGTTTTTTCAGGATAAAAAGATGCGCCGCCGGGTAGTCTGGATCACTTTCCAGCCACCCGGCGGCGCATCTTTTTATTTCGAAAACAGCTTGGGGCTCAATTGCCGGTTCGAGGCATCGCCCCTCCCGATCTGCTCTCCGGGGCGCTATTTTTTCCTGGCCGCCCTCAGCAACAGCAGGGCCAGGCCGGCAAAGGCCAATACGCCCAGCAGTTGGTAGCCGCCTGCGCCGATGAGGTGTGTGATGCCGTGTTCGGTATTGATGGCAGCCAGCCAACCGGCAACCGTTTCATTGACCGAAAGCAAGGCCACGACCACGCCTGCCAGCGCACCGCCTGCTACCAGCCCCGTGGCAAACAAACTTCCCTTGCCCAGGTCGGCGTCTTCCGCTTCTTCGCCCTTGCGTTTGGCCATCCAGTCGGCCAGCCCGCGCAGCGCGCCGCCCACCCAAATGGGAAGGGTAGTGGACAGCGGCAGGTACAGCCCCACGGCAAACGACAGCGATTTGACGCCACAGAGTTCCATCGTGATGGCGACGAAAACGCCTACAAGCACGAATTGCCAGTCTAGGTTATAAGACAGGAGGCCTTTGATCAAAGTAGCCATCAGCGTCGCCTGCGGGGCGTTGTATTTTTCTCCGATGGCGTGTTTGATACCCTGGTTGATCATTTCCTGAGAGGGGGTATCCAGCACTTTGACGGTCCAGCCGATGACCAGTGACGAGACAACTACGCCGATGAACAGCGCCAATTGCTGGTACCTCGGCGTGGCGCCGACCAGATGCCCCGTTTTCAGATCCTGCGAGGTAGCGCCGGCATTGGCAGCTGCAATGCAGATCATACTTCCGACCACGAGCGCCAGCGGCTCGTATGCCTTGCCGGTCCAGCTCACGCCGATAAATACGAGCGCGGTGCCCATAATCGTGGCGATGGTCATACCCGAGATCGGGTTGTTGGAGGAGCCGATGATACCGACGATACGGCTCGAAACAGTCACGAAGAAGAACCCGAACACGATAACCAGCAGACCGATCAGCAGTTTGCTGATAATGCTGTCGCCCGGAATATTGGGCAGAATGGCCATCAATACGATCAGCGCCAGGCTGCCGAAGGCTACTACCTTGATCGACAGGTCGTCTTCCGTACGCGCCACGGCAACCGACGTATCGCGGTTGCGCAGTGCGCTCACGCTTTCGCGGAAGGAGGAGACGATGGTCGGAATGGTTTTGATCAGGGTAATGAAACCCGCGCCCGCCACGGCGCCGGCGCCGATCTGGCGTACATAGGCGCGATATACGGCGCTGGTCAGATCAGTAAAGGAATGGGTGCCGGGGTCCCAGCCGAACGGATACCGTATGGCGCCCGCGGCATCCTGGATGGGTTTCAGCAAGTCGAGTTTGGTCAATTGGGCGGCAATGGTATCCGGCGGCACCAGGGTAGCCAGCAATGGAATCAGCCCGAGCCAGGCCAGTACGCCACCGGCTACGAGCACGCCGGCAATACGCGGGCCGATGATGTAACCGACCCCCAGGTATTCGGGCGTGATCTCGCCGCTGACGCGGGCGGCGGGCAGGTATTTGTTCGTCTGACCGCTTTCGACGGCTGGCGACTCGGCCACCACGTGAAAAACCCTTTGCAGCATGGCGTACAACATGGCAAAGCCCAGACCCTGATAGGCAGTTTTGGCAAAATCACCACCTTTTTCACCGGCAATGAGCACCTGGGCGCAAGCGGTCCCTTCGGGATAGGGCAGGTTGTCGTGTTCTTTGACAATCAGCGAACGACGCAACGGAATCATCATCAGCACACCCAGTATGCCGCCGAAAATAGCCAGCATCAGGATGGTCCAATAGTTGAAGTAGCCCTCTCCAATGCCTTCACTGAGAAACAAAAAGGCCGGCAGTGTAAACACCACGCCGGCAGCCACCGATTCGCCAGCCGAACCGGCCGTCTGGATGATGTTGTTTTCCAGGATGGTCGTTTTTAAAAACTTCCGGCCCAGTGAAATAGCCAGAACGGCAATCGGGATCGATGCCGAAACGGTAAGGCCGGCTTTCAGCGCCAGGTACACGGTGGCCGCCCCGAACAGGATGCCGAAGCCGGAGCCCAGGAGGATAGCGCGTAGCGTAAACTCCTTCACCGACATGTCGGAGGAAGGAATGTAAGGTTTGAATTCAGTGTTGGATTGTTCCATGGATAGTTGGTTTGGACTGATAACAGGTTGGACGTAAGCAACTCATGAAGGTAGAAGAGCAACATGCTCCAAGGGCAGGCGAAAGGTAGAAATTTTGGAAAAATGCGCCTCTTCTGTTCTTAAACTTCATTCCCGCGCCAATTTTCAATCCCGCCCGGCGTTTCCGCCCATATTGTTTGTAAAAACGGCCACGGTTTCCGATACCTAAACCCGGCGCCCTTGGCTACCTTTGCCCAAATTTTTATCCCGACGACATGAAGAAATTTTTCCTCCTGACACTTTGCTTCTTTTCTTTTTCCCTCGCAGTCTTTTCCCAGGACAAACATTTTACCCAGTTCTACGCTGCTCCGCTCACGCTGAACCCGGCGCTTTCGGGCAATTTTGAAGGAAAATACCGGGTCGGGATGATCTACCGCGATCAATGGCGCAGTATCCTCGACAACCCCATCAAATCGTTCGCCCTCGGCGCCGACCTTCGTTTCGACGCGCCCGGCAAATCGGTGTACGACGACGCCGTCGGCCTCGGCATTCTTTTTTTTAACGACAAAGTGAGCGTCGTCGATTTCAATACGACCCAGATCGCGCTTTCGCTGGCCTATCATAAAGCGCTGGGAGTCGACAACCGGCAATACCTCTCCATTGGCCTGCAAGGCGGCCTCACGCAGCGCAGCGTCAACTATGAGTCGCTCAATTTCAATGACGAATTTGAAGGAAACGGCTTTACCGGACCGACAAGTGAATTATTACCGGAAAACAATATCGCTTACACCGACTACAATGTCGGCCTCAATTACACCGCCCGCTTCGGCCAGGACGGCGCCGTTTTCGCCGGGGCCGCTCTGCACCACTTTCTCCAGCCGGTTATTTCTTTCAACCGCAACAAAAACGAAGGCGACAAACTGTACATGAAAATGTCGGGTCAACTGGCCGCTACAATTCCGGTCAACCGCCAAGTGTCATTTCAGCCCCGCTTGCTGGTAGCCGTGCAGGGGCCGCACATGGAAGTCAATGCAGGCGCCAATTTCCGTACGGAAATCGGTCAGTACGGCTCCACAGCCTTGCACATCGGCGGCTGGGCCCGTCCCGTGCGCAACAGCGACGGATTCGGCCTCGACGCAGTAGTGGGCTTGGTCGGCATCGAATTCAGCAATGTACTGGTAGGGGTCAGCTACGATCTCAACCTCCATGCCCTGTCGGCCAACCAGCGCCAGGGCGCCTTCGAACTGTCCATTGCCTACCTTGGCAACTACGACAGCGAGGAAATCCTTTGCCCGAAATTCTGAACCGGCAAGCCTCGCTCAAGGCCTGAAGCAGAAACGCCCCTTTTCCGCAAGCCGCGAAAAAGGGGCGTTCCTGCTTTACCCCAAAAACCTAGTGGCCTCCCAGGTGGACGATCTGGCTGGGTTCCAGCAGTTCATTTCGTATGGCGATCTGACGAAGGGTGTTTTTGGCTACTTCCAGAAATGCGGCCGCCACGGGACTGCCTTCCTGCAACACTGCCGGCATGCCGGTGTCGCCTCCTTCCCGTATGCCCTGCACAAGCGGAATTTGCCCCAATAATACTGAGTTGCTGGCCAGCGCGAGTTTCTTCCCGCCGCCTTGCCCGAAGATAAAGTATTTGTTCTCAGGCAATTCTGCCGGAGTGAACCAGGCCATGTTTTCCACGACGCCGAGAATTGGCACCTTGATCTGGTCGAGCAAAAACATATTCATGGCCTTCATGGCATCGGCCAGGGCGACCTCCTGCGGGGTGGTGACGAGCACCACGCCCGTGACCGGTACGGTTTGTACGAGGGTCAATTGCACGTCGCCAGTGCCGGGCGGCAGGTCAACGACCAGAAAATCGAGCGGCGGCCAGATCACGTCATTGAAAAACTGTTTAATGACTGCGGCGAGTCTGGGGCCGCGCAACACAACCGCCTGGTCGGGTTCAATAATGTTGCCGATGCTGATGCTGGGCAAGCCGTGCGCTTCGAGCGGGATCATTTTGATCTGGCCGGTCACTTGCTGCACCTGCGGGCGTTGTCCGGCAAGACCCAGCATGGTCGGCAGGCTGGGACCGTACACATCGGCGTCCATCAGACCCACACGGGCGCCCAGGGCTTTGAGGCCGAGCGCGAGGTTGACGGCTACCGTGCTTTTGCCTACGCCGCCCTTGCCGGATGCAACAGCGATGATGTTGCGGATATGTGGCACTACACTGGGCGAAACGTTTTCGGCGCCCGGTGCGCGGGCGGTGAAATGGACGTTGACCTGCGCTTCCGGAAATTTTTCCACGATGAGGCCGATGCAGGCAAAGTTCAAATCGGATTTTCCTTGCATTTGCAACGACGGCACCGAAAGCGTAACGTTGACATTATTTCCCTCAATATCAATATTTTGTAACATGCCGGCACTGACGATGTCTTGTCCGGTTTGCGGATCGCGTACGGCGCGCAGGGTCTGGAGGATGGCGTCTTTATTCATAAATCTGGTAGTCTTGCTTAGTCAAAATTGAGGTGAAATGCCGCGGTTTTCACACGTTTCCCGGTGCGGCCGTCCGGCAAGATGTCGTCGATCACCAGGCTTTGCGCATCGGGCAGGTCGAACACGGCTTTCATGTCGCGGATGCGGGCTGCCGGAACCCCCGTGGTTTTCAGTTTCAGGAGCAGTTCGTCGGCGTTGTGCAGCGCTATTTTCGCAGAAAGAAGGGCAATCAAACTTTCGCGGTGCTGAACGCGCGCCGTATTGGTTTGAAAATCAGGATGCTGCAAAAGATCTTCGTGGCCCAGCACGGCGCAAAGGTGGTGAAACTGTCGTTCTGTGCCTACGGCCAGCACCACCGATTGTTTGTCGGCCGTCGTAAAAACATCGCCGTAGGGTGCAATGTTCGGGTGGCGGGTACCCATTCGCTGCGGAATATGGCCTGCCATCAGGTAGTTGGCCGCCTGGTTGGCCAGCGATGCCACGGCGCTTTCAAACAGAGAGGTGCTGACGGTGGCGCCCTTGCCGCTGCGTTCGCGGTGGAGCAGGGCCAGCAAAATGGCTTCCTTGAGTTGGTGGGCGGCCAGCAGGTCGATGAGGGCGACGGGCATTTTGACCGGGGGGCCGTCGGGCTCGCCATTCATGTGCAAAAAGCCGGCTTCGGCCTGCAGCACGACATCGAAGGCGGGGCTTTCGTCTTCGGGGTCGGAAAAAGCGTTGAGCTGCGCAACGATCAGCCGTGGGTTGCGGGCGCGCAAACCGGCGGGATCAAGTCCGAAACGCCGCGCCGAAGAAGGTTTGAAATTGGTGATGACCACATCGGCGGAAAGCGCTATTTCCAAGGCCTGTTGCAAGTCGGCCGGCCGGCCCAGGTCGAGGAAAAGATGTTTTTTGCCCCAGTTGACACAGCAGAAATAGGCCGACTCGGCCGATTCGGCAGGTTCGCAGGGCAGCTTCCAGCAACGCGTCATGTCGCCCGCAGTCGTTTGGTTTTCGATTTTGATCACTTCCGCCCCGAGTTCTGCAAAAAACATCCCGACGGCAGGGCCCGCCAGTACGCTGGCAAATTCAACTACTTTTAGGCCGGAAAAAAATGAAGTCTGGGTAGCCATACGCGCCAATTCGTCAAATCAAAGGAGTATCATGAAAGTCTTCAACGCCAGCCAGATACGCGATTGGGATGCATACACGATCGATCGCGAGCCTGTTTCCTCCCTGGAACTGATGAACCGGGCGGCAACGGCGTTTACCGAATGGTTTACACGCCTTTACCCCGATACGCAGCGCCCGGTGTTTGTACTGGCCGGCACCGGCAACAACGGCGGCGACGGCATTGCAGCAGCCCGCTTGTTGTACCGGCGTTTTTACGAGCCAAAGGTATTGGTTTGCGATTTTTCCAACCGTCATTCTGCCGATTTCGATGCGCAAATTGACGATTTGCCCGCCGACCAGGCAGTGCCGGTGCAATGGCTCGAACAGGCGGGTGGATGGCCCGAGCTGCCCGCCGATGCCGTGATAATCGAAGCATTGTTCGGCACCGGGCTCAACCGGCCCCTTGAAGGAGCATGGGCTTCGGCGGTGGAATGGGTCAACGCCCTGCCCAACGAGGTCGTGTCGATCGACCTGCCCGCAGGCCTTTCGGCAGATGCGCACACCACAGGAGCCTGTGTCAGGGCCGATCGCTGTTTTTCGTTCCAACAACCCAAAAAAGCCTTCTTTTTTCCCGAAAACAACGTGTTTACAGGAGAATGGACCGTTGGCGATATCGGCTTGCTGCCCGATTTTGCCGCGCATACGCCCACCGACTGCTACTACCTGGACGAAACCGAAGCGCGCCATCTGGTGTTGCCGCGACCCAGATTTTCGCACAAGGGCAACTATGGGCACGCCTTGCTGATTGCCGGCAGCAGGGGCAAGACGGGCGCGGCCGTGCTGGCCGCCCGTGCGGTCTTGCGCGCGGGCGCCGGTTTGCTCACGGTGCACTGTCCGGCCTGTGGCCTTGATGTGTTGCAATCGGCCGTGCCCGAAGCCATGTGCAGCCCGGATTCGAACGCCGACTGCTGGTCGGATTTTTGCGCGACGGAGACGTATGCTGCCATTGGCGTTGGCCCGGGAATCGGAACCGGCCGGCCGACGGCCGCCGCCCTCGACCAGTTGTTGCAAAAAGCAAGCCGCCCGCTCGTGCTGGACGCCGATGCGCTGAACCTGCTCGCCACCCATCCCGATTGGTGGCTCTCGCTGCCCGAAAACAGTATCCTGACCCCTCACCCAAAAGAGTTCGAACGCCTTTTCGGCGCTTCTGCCGACGATTTTGCCCGCAACGACCTGCAACGCGCCATGGCGATCGAACGCCGGGTAGTCATCGTACTCAAAGGCGCACACACGGCCATTGCCGGTCCCGACGGCGCTTGCTGGTTCAATTCCACCGGCAATCCTGGTATGGCCACGGCCGGTTCGGGCGATGTGCTGACCGGCATACTGACCGGCTTGCTCGCTTCCGGGTACCTGCCTGCGCAGGCAGCCCGACTGGGGGTGTTTCTGCACGGGCTGGCCGGCGACCTTGCCGCTCGCCACAAGAGCATGCAGGGCATGACGGCCGGCGACCTCGTCGATGCCATCCCGCAAGCCTGGCTGTATTTGACCAACCCCCGCTCATTATGACAAATCAGTTGCAAACCGGCGTTTACCGCCACTACAAAGGCCGTTTTTACCGCGTGCTGGGCTTTGCCCGGCATTCCGAAACGGAAGAAGAAATGGTTGTTTACCAGGCGCTGTACGGGGCGTTCGGCTGGTGGGTGCGGCCCAAAGCGATGTTTTTTGAAATGGTAAAAACAGCGGAGGGAATTTGTCGCCGTTTTGAATATGTCGGCGACGAGATACCCGAGCACTAATTTTTATAAAAAATTGAAAATAAATAAATTATGAAAAATATTATTCCCCTGGGCCTCTTGCTTTTCCTGCTGCTGGCGGCTTGCCAACCGCCGCTCAAAACCGTTCCCCGGCACGTCGTCACAGGACTGGATACCGTGTCTTACGCAGCCGTTCTGGAGCAAAACGAACTGCAGAACCGGCCTGCAGGGCTCAACCTTCGCCACCTGGCCGGCATCCGGATAAAGGATCGCGGCTGGTCGCGCGACTGCGAATACCCGGAAGTGGTGGAGCGCGCGCGCAACAAGGCAATGAAACTCGGCGGCAACGTGATGGTCATTGTGGAGCACGATCTGCCGTCGCAGACAGGGTCGAGTTGCAGCCGAATTTATGCGGAGGTTTACGCGGCGCCCAGCCTCGAAGGACTGGAATCCAGGATTCGCTGGGACACGGTTCGTCCTCTGCTGCCGGGCGATCTGCGCGGCCCTGCGCGAATGGGCGTGTCGGGGCTGCCGCCGGTCAGTTGTGTCCTGAAATACCGGCTTCTGGGCGATTTTTTCAACGAATTCACCGTGCGCACCCAGACCTATTTCCTGGCCGACAGCACCTGGACGCCTTCGGGGGGCGCTTCGTCATCGCTCTATCTGCGACGCGCACAACTTCATTTCAACCTCGCCGAACTGTCGGCGCGCCGCTTCAAAAACGAACTGGTCGCCCTGGCGCCCGACCTCCGCGCCATGACGGGGCAGGCCAAAACGCGCATGGCCGAAGCGGAACACGCCTGGCAGCAACGCGCGGCCGAATTTGACGCCGCCTGGCAACGAAGTAATTATTCGGAAGCCGTGCTGGCCGATTGGGAGGCTATGATCGGCCGCGAACTGGCCGGTTTGGCGCATCGGTCGGGCGACGTCACCGTGAGTCTCCTCAAAGCGGATTACCGCAAAAAGGAGTGATCTTCCCGCAAAAACTGAATGGTTTTTTCAATGTCGTCGCTGAGTATCCGGTCGCCGTCGAGCCGCGCAACCTGTTCGCGATAGGCGGTATGTGCGGCCTCGATCGGGGCGGATGAGCGCAGGGGCCTTCTGAATTCGAGCGCCTGCATGCTGACCATGAACTCGATGGCCAGCAGTCTTTCCAGATTGAGCACGACGCGGCGGACCTTGGTTGCGGCATTGGCAGCCATGGACACGTGGTCTTCCTGTCCGTTGCAACTCACTATACTGTCGGCCGAGGCCGGGGTGCAGAGCGTTTTGTTCTGACTGACGATCGCCGCGGCAGTGTATTGAGCGATCATCATACCCGAATGCAGGCCGGGGTCGGCGGTCAGAAACGCCGGCAGGCCTCTTTGCCCACCGATCATTTGATAGATCCGCCGTTCGGCGATGCTGCCCAGTTCGGAAAGGGCCAGCGCCAGATAGTCGAGCGGAAGCGCGAGCGGTTGCGCATGGAAGTTGCCGCCCGACAGGATCAGGTCCTGATCGGGGAACACATTCGGGTTGTCGGTTACCGAGTTGATCTCGGTCAGCACCGTTTTTTCGATAAATGCGAGGGCGTCGTGCGAGGCGCCATGCACCTGCGGGACGCAGCGGAACGCGTAGGGGTCTTGCACGCTGGTTTTGGGGGCAGCGGCGATCTGGCTGTCGGCCAGCCAGTTGCGCAGCCGCCCGGCAACCGCGATCTGTCCCTGATGCGGTCGGATGCGGTGGATATTGTGGTCGAGGGGCGACAATCGGCAGTTGAAGGCGTCGTAGCCGAGCGCGGCGTTGAAATCGGCCAGTTGGGCCAGCCGGCGGCTTTGCAACAGGCACCAGACGGCATAAGCCGAGGAAAACTGGGTGCCATTGAGCAGCGCCAGCGCTTCCTTGGCCTTGAATTGCAGGGGCGTCAGGTCATGTTGTTGCAACACAGCGTCGGCCCGCAGGCGCCGGCCTTCAAACCACACTTCACCGAGGCCGACCAGGGGCAGCGACAAATGCGCCAGCGGCGCCAGGTCGCCCGAGGCGCCGAGCGAGCCCAGTTCGAAAATGACGGGGATGATGCCCGCATTGAAAAAATCGGTCAGCCGCTCCACTACTTTGACCCTGACGGCCGAAAAGCCCTGTGAAAGGCTTTGAATTTTGAGCAACAGCATGATCCGCACAATCTCCTCGGGCACGAGGTCGCCGGCGCCGGCCGCGTGCGACATGACCAGGTTGTGCTGCAACTGGCCGATCTCCTCTTCAGGAATTCGAACGTCGCAGAGCGAGCCGAAACCAGTATTGATGCCATAAAACAACTCGTCGTTGGCGCCGATCTTGTGGTCGAGATATTCGCGGCAATGCGTAATGCGCCGGACCGCGTCGTCGGAGAGTGCGATGGGCAGGCGCTGCCGCATGATTTGATCGATGGTTTCGAGGGAGATCAGGTCGGGCTGTATGTAATGCACGGCGCGGGGTGATGTTGGGTGTGGTGAAAAAAGCAGGGATAAATGCGGGCGGCGAAATTACGATGTTCGGCGCGCAAAGCGCCGTTGCGCGCAAAGGCGGTTAAGGCCCTTTTAAAAACAGGTTAAACAGGGGTTAAATACCCCGCCGGCGTGACAGAAGGCTGTTGCACAAGGTTTTGCACGACAGGCAGTTAGGTTTTGTTTGGCAAAAAATGTTAAAATCTGGAGGCAACTCCGAGGGCTGCGTTTTCGTCAGAAGGCCGCGATTCATTGTAAAACCCCCTACTTTTGACGCAAAAATCCGGCCATCCGAGATTGCACATTCATTTATCCATTCAAATATTAAGACCCACCATGATCAAGAAAATCCTTTCGACGGCCTTGTTCTCCCTGTTGCTGACCGGAATTACTACTGCGCAGCGCATCGCATATGTTGACGTAACCGCTGTCCTGGAAAGCCTGCCCGATTACCAGAAAGCCCAGGAGCAACTCGACAAGATCGCTACCCAGTGGCGCCAGGAAATCGCCCAGGAGCAGGATAAAATCAAGGGCATGTACAGCAAGTTTCAGGCCGAACAGGTACTGCTTAGCGAGGACATGAAAAAACAGCGCGAAGACGAAATCGTGGCCAAGGAAAAAGAAGTGCGCGAACTCCAGCGCCAGAAATTCGGCCCCGAAGGCGCCCTGTTCAAAAAACGCGAAGAACTGGTCAAACCCATTCAGGACCGCGTGTATTCCACCATTGAAAAATACGCCCAGGACAAAGGCTTCGATTTTATCTTCGACAAGGGCAGCGCTTCCGGCATGTTGTATGCCGACAAACGCTATGACAAAACTGAAGACATCAAGGCCCTCCTGAAAAAGTAAACGACTGACGGTTGCGGCGGGCAGTAATGCGGCGCCCGGCAAGGCGGTCAAATTACTGCCCGCACCCTCCGCCCGCCGTCAACTTTGATTACCTTTGCGGTAAATTCAACATCTGACATGAAGAAAACGATTGTTCTGACCCTGAGTCTCCTCCTTACCCTGAGCGTTTCGACGTTCGCACAAAAATTCGGCTATTGCAACTCCCTGTCGCTGCTCGCCGAACTGCCCGAAGTCAAGCAGGCTGACAGTGATCTGCAGGCTTTCCAGACCCAACTCAACAAACGCGGCCAGGAAATGCTCAAACAATTGCAGGATAGCGCGGCCGAACTGGATCGCAAAAAAGAAAACGGCCTCATCTCGCCCAAAGACTACGATGCGCAAACAGCAACCTTGCAGGAAGAACAGGCCAAATTAGAGGCCTACCAGCAGGATGTGTATCGCCAATTGGCCGAAAAACGCCAGAAATTGTACAACCCGATCCTCGAACGCGTCAACCAGGCCATGAAAGACGTTGCCAATGAGCAAGGTTTCACCATGGTGTTCGACCAGGCTTCTTCCATTCTGATTTACGCCGACGAATCGCTCGACGTCACGCCGCTTGTAAAGGCCAAATTAGCCCACTGATCTTCCGTGCAACAGCCCATCGGCTTTTTCGACTCCGGCATCGGCGGGCTCTCTGTTTTACATGAAGCATTGCAGCTGTTGCCGCACGAACATTACCTCTACTTTGCCGACAGCGACAACGCCCCCTACGGGGTGCGCTCCAGAGCGGAGGTACGCGATTTGCTGCTCCAGGCCCTCGATTTCCTCGCCGGGTTCGATCCGCAAGCCATTGTGGTGGCCTGCAATACAGCAACCAGCGCCGCAATTGTCGATGCGCGACAGCGTTATGCCTTTCCGGTTATCGGTATGGAGCCGGCCGTCAAACCGGCTGTCGGCGCAACCGGCCCCGACAAACGGGTGCTGGTGGTGGCCACAGAACTGACCCTTCGGGAAGAAAAGTTTCACCACCTCGTGGCACGTGTCGATACCCACCAGCGGGTCGATTACCTGCCTCTGCAGGAACTGGTCGCCTGGGCCGAACGCTTCGAATTTTCCGATGATGTCATCGTGCCTTACCTGCGGCAAAAACTGGGCGCCTTCGACCTCGACGCCTACGGCGCCATCGTACTCGGCTGCACCCATTTTATTTTTTTCAAAAAGGCCTTCCGAGAGGTCTTGCCCGCACATGTGCAGATACTCGACGGCAATCGCGGCACGATCAATAACCTTGTGAACCAGTTGAAACGCCCCGCCGAACACGGCGATACGGCCGTTCGGTGGTTCATCTCCGGCCGGCCGGCCGAAGCGTCATATTTTCAGAAATACCTCGATTTGTTGAAGGACTGACAAGTTTCGGGCAGGGGGCGACCCCGCCCGAAATCTGTCGGCATTTCAGGCAAAACTCATACCCGAGTTGAGCACGCCTACTGCGCGGTTGCGCACTCGGTCGTCGATGGTGGTATCGGCGATGGTCTGGGCCACCTGGCGCTCGTTGATTTGCCCGAGGGCGGCGAGTGAAGTCAGCCGCATTTGGGCGGCTACCTGCGACACGGCTTCGCTGACGATCCGGCTCATGCCGCCGTTGCCCTGGTTGACCGCCAGCGCGATAACGATGGTCAGCATGGCTTCCGATGTGAGGATGTCGCTCAGGCGGGGCACCTGGATGCGGATGCCGGCGACATTGAGGTCAAGTTTGTAATTGAGGGCAGGTTGTACGTACAGCGTATTTGCCATGCGCAGTTGTTCGCGCACAAGGGTAGGGTCGAAGCCAGCCTGAATAAATGCACCGTACAAGCGCGGATTGCCCTGAATGTACAGCCAGGCGTCGTCGCCATATCGCTTTCTGCCGTAATCGTCGAGCACGGTAACATTTCCCCCTTCCGTATCGATGCCGACCCGCTGAAAAACGCGGGCGAACTGACTGGGGGCATTGAGTTCCATGCTGACGAGCAAGCGGTTGAGGCTGGCGCCAACCGCCGAGGAGCCTGTAAACTGGATAAATCCGTAGGAAAAAATGGCTTTGTCGTAACTGTTGATCGCGTCGAACTTGCCTTCGTGCGTCGATACGTATTGCAAGGCTTTGGCCTGCGCCCAGCTGAGTCCGACCGATTGAACGGAGTTGATATCGAGGGTCAGTGTGGATTGCCCGGCGTACAGGATGCCATTGGGGTACACCATGTAGCGCGAGTTGGTCAGGTTGTCGCGCATATTGGCCACGACCGAGCTGCCGTTGAGCAGGGGGACGGTCAGGAAGTAGCGTTTGAAGCCGGCATCCTGGCGTACGTCGAGCGCAAACTGCTGGCGGGCGGATCGATAGTCCGAGCCGCCCCAGTTGCCGGAGGACGGGGGAGCGGGAGGTGTACTCGGAGTGCTCGGTATGGTTGGTGCGGGAGGCGTGGGAGCAGAAGGCGTGGTGCCGCCCGAGTCGACCCAAACCTTGAGTTTCTGACCGATACTCAGGCTGCTGCTGCTGAGGCTGTTGAGGTTCTGGAGTTCCGTCACGCTCATGCCGAACCGGCGGGCGATGCCGTACAGGGTATCTCCTGCGGCGACGGTGTAGGTAGCGAGTGTTCTCATAAAGCGATGTTGGCAGTATAATTCAGTTGGAACTGCGATGTTAGTTAAATTGTTGCATTAAGTGCTATGAATCCGGACATAAAAGATGGACAATCCTGCTCATAACATATGCCTGCCAGGCATGTTGTTGGTCGCTGCTCCAACCGTTTTTCTAATGCAGGATTTTCCAGAAAAGCTCCCGCATCAGTTGCGTTTCGTCGGTGTTGTCGCTGTTGTCGGGGCTGGGTTCTTCCGGATATACGCCTTTTGCACGCAGGTCATAATCGCGAAGCCAACCAAGAATGGCGATGGTTTTTTCCAGGGAATAGTGTTGGGCGGCGATTTTATAGTCTTTCAAAAACCATTCCGATCGCAAATCCAGCGTCTTTAATTGTTCAGCTTCGGGCGCGTTTTTGACAAAATGCAGGGCATACACCTTGGCAAAAAAACTGTGCAGGCTCGACAGTACGACGATAAAGGGGTTGCGACGGATGTTGGCGGCGAAATACTGTTCGATGCGGGCTACTTTGGGCAAGTCTTTGATGGCCAGCGCTTTTTGCAGTTCGAAAACATTGTAGTCCTTGCTGATGCCGACGTATTCCTGCACGTGATGAGGGGTCACGGTTGCGCCTGCCGGCAGGTTGAGCGCCAGTTTGTCGAGTTCGTTGGCCACTTTGGCGAGATCCGTCCCGAGGTAATCGGCCAGCAGGGCTGCCGCGGCAGGCTCGATGCCGATTTTGTTCTCCTTGCAATAGGTTGCAATCCAGTCGGGCACCTGGTTGTCGTACAGTTTTTTGCTTTCAAAAACCACGGCCTGCGCTTTCAGGGCTTTGCCGAGTTTGGTGTTGAGGTCGTATTTTTTATGCTTGAAACAGAGCACAAAAAGGGTGGTCGGCATGGGGTTTTCCACGTAGCCCAGCAATTCGCCGATGCCCTTCATTTCCTGCGCTTCGCGCAGAATGATGACCTGTCGCTCGCTCATCATGGGGTAACGACGCAGGTAATCGAGCAGGCTGATGGCATCCACGTCTTTGCCGTACAAAACCGTCTGGTTGAAACTTTTCTCCGCTTCGGGCAAGGCGCGCGCCTCAATGGCATCGGCCACCTGGTCGATGAAAAAGGGCTCCTCGCCATGCAAAAAGTAGATCGGGGCAAACTTGCCGGCCCGTATGTCGCGAAGAAGGTCGTTGATCGTCATGGTCTGGGGCGAAGATAAGGGATGCCCTACATGCTGTAAGACCGCGTTTGGGGGCGTGTAAAAAATATTTTATCGTAAATATGTAGTTAAGATAAATTTAATCATCAGTATGATTCGTTATCGTGTAACATAAAGCCGTACAATCATGAAACCTCAGAATTTCCTCCGCAGTCTGGCCTTTTCAGGCTTTTTTTTACACGTCGATCCATCAGTTTTCAGCCAAAACTGTGAGACGCCGCCAACTCCGGGCAAGGCGCCTGATTCGACAAAAGAAACCCATACCGCCGTCCGACCGACTACTTCGCACAATGAATTGCTGCAAAACTGGGATTTCAACGGCGGACAACTGACGCTTCCCTTCAAGATCCGCAAAGAAACAGAGAAACACACATTCCGGCTGACCACCGACGTGACCATCGGCGGTTATATCGGCGCCCAAAAAAAATTGTCGGAAAAACGAAATTACCGCCTTCTGGTCCCCCTGGCCGCCGGCCTTACCTTCATCAATCTCGAAAACGACCACTCGACACTCGACCTGGAGCAGGCTGCCGGCGACGTGGTCCCGGGTATCACCTGGGGCAGCGGCCTGATCCTGCAACTGGGCGATTGCAACATCGGGCTGGTATTCGGCAAGGATTACGCCAGCGGGGTGGGCGACGACTGGCAGTACAACCGCAAATGGTGGTGGTCTTTTGCCATCGGGTACTCGTTCACGGGCGGGAATGCCAGGGAATGACACCTGCGCTTCCGCTTTCAGGCCGCCTTGTTTATGGATAAACAGCGCCTGCCTTACAAGCCGCTTTTGCGCCCGGCAAGCCAATGATTGTTTGGTTGTTAAATAAAAAACCGGGACGAGGCCAATTATTATTCCATAAACCTGCGCTATCGCCGATGTCCATCTGCGCTTGCCTCAACGGAACAGGGTGCGCAAAAGCAGCCGGTTTTGCCGCATGCTCCTGCACACCCTGTCATCCTGTTCGGGATCGCTGTTAAACTTGGGGCGGCCCCGCAAATACTACGGGCTGCCGGACTTCCTGATCAAGAGAAAACAAAATCAGTTTTTGCGGTCGCGGCGATTTTCTTTCCGGTCGCGTTTGTTTTCGGCACGGTCGCGTTTGTTCTCCGCGCGATCCGCCTTGTTTTCGGCGCGGTCGCGTTTGTTTTCGGCACGATCGGCCTTGTCTTCTGCTTTATCCCTTTTGTCTTCCATTTTGTCGAGCCGGCCCCCGTCGTGGCGTTCGTCGCGTTTGTCTTCGCGGCGGTCGCGGCGGTTTTCAGCGCGATCAGCTTTGTTTTCGGCGCGATCACGGCGGTTTTCGGCGCGGTCGGCTTTGTTTTCAGCGCGGTCAGCTTTGTTTTCGGCGCGATCAATTTTGTTTTCAGCCTTGTCGACCGATTGGGGTTGCTGGGCGCAGAGCTGGGTGGCGAAGCCGAAAGAAAGCAGGCAGAACAGCAGGAACAGATGCTTTTTCATAAAAAATCTGTGTTGATTTTGAGTGTGAATAATGGGTTTTGACGGAGGAAAAATAAAGCGGTTTAACCCGCGGAACCTGCTTTAACAGGCTTTTAACGCGCCTAAGCATTTGTCCGGGATTAGCCAAGCCGCGGGTCATGCCGTGAAATGCAGGCATATTAGGCTACCTTTCGCGTCGTTTTTCAAACCCTTTTTTCTATCCTTCGAAACATGAAATGCTTTAACCGCCTTGTTTTATTCACATTGGCCATCGGCTTTGCCGGCGCCCTGTCGGCTCAAACAGCCTTTACCAAACAAACCAGTTTGCTGCAAACGCCACCCTATTACAGCGGGGTTGCCATTGCCGTGCTCGATGTCAACGGCGACGGCCTCGACGATATCGCACGAATGAATCAGGGCTCCGTTCTTGCCCTCGAATTGCAAACCTCTCCCAATCAGCCCTTTACCCACAAAGCCGTGGCCGACCTGCCCGGCGGTAGCCAGTGGGGCATGTGTGCCGGCGATATGGACAACAACGGCTACGTCGATGTGGTGGCCGGCGGTTATCAGGACGGCATCAAGGTGGTCACTTTCTCCGCCGATGGCTCCACTTTTACCATTCAAAACCTGACCAGCCCCGCTGTGTTTTTGCAGGGGGTCAATTTTGCCGACATCAACAACGACGGCTGGCTCGATATTTTTGCCTGCCATGACGACGGCGTTGCCAAAATATTTGGCAACAACGGCGCGGGTCAGTTCGTGTACCAGCCCAACTGGATCGACCTCCGCACCGTGCCTACGTCCGACAATTCGGGCAATTACGGCTCGGTCTGGAGCGATGTGGACAACGACAAGGACCTCGACCTCTACATCGCCAAATGCCGCCAGGGCGTCAATGACCCGACCGACCCGCGCCGTATCAACCAGTTATTTCTCAACAACGGAGACGGCACGTATACCCAGGACACTGCCGATGCCGCCGGCCTGCGCATCGGCGCCCAAAGCTGGACGGCCGATTTCGGCGATATCGACAACGACGGCGACTTCGATTGTCTGGTCACCAACCACGACGTGCCGAGCATGTTGCTGGAAAATGATGGCGCAGGCCATTTTACCAATATCGGTCCCGCCTCCGGCATTGCCACGCAGATCACCGGCCTGCCGCTCCAGGGTATTTTTCGCGATTTTGACAACGATGGATTCGTCGATATCCTCGTGGCCGGTACCGCGCATCACCTGTTGCACAACAACGGCGACAAAACCTTTACCGAAGTGCCCAATCCCTTCGACAACAACCTGATGGAATCCTTCGCGGTGGGCGATCTCAACCACGACGGCTTCCAGGATATCTACGGCGGTTATGCCGACGTGTACACCGACCCGAGCAACATTCCCGATGCGCTTTGGATGAATCAGGGCAACAACAACCACTACTTCGGGCTGAGTCTTCGCGGCGTGCAAAGCAATCGAAACGGCGTGGGCGCCCGGGTGACGCTGTACAGCCCACTGGGCATCCAGATCCGCGAGGTGCGTTCCGGCGAAAGCTATGGCATTCAAAACTCCATGCTGATTCATTTTGGTATGGGCCAACTGACGACGGTCGATTCCGTCGAGGTTCGCTGGCCTTCGGGGCATGTGGACAAACTGTACAATCAGGAAGTCAATCAGTACATTTCCCTGCAGGAAGGCGGTTGTACCATTCCTGAAGTCGATATCACCGCAAACGGCCCTACGACCATTTGCAGCGGCCAGAGCGTCACGCTGACCGCGCCCGACGGCTATGCTTCCTACCTGTGGAGTAATGGCGCCACGACCCAGTCGATCGAAGCTACCTCGGCCGATCAGTATTCGGTGGTCGTAGGCTCGGCAGAAGGCTGCAATGCCGGCTCGAATGCCATCAACATCGTGGTGGATCCGGTAGAAATTCCGACGATCGAGGTTGCCGGCGACACGGTGTTCTGCGCCGGAGGCTCCGTCACGCTGACGGCTTCAGAAGCGGCTTCCTATGCGTGGAGCAATGGCGCCACCACGCAAAGTATCGTAGCCAATGCAAGCGGCGCTTATACGGTAACGACGCAAGGCCTTTGCGCCACGTTCACGTCTGCCGCGCAACATGTCGAAGTGTTGTTTGCCGCCTCTCCCGTGACTTCGCCCGATACGATTTTGATCAATGAAAGCGCCATCCTGACGGCTACGGGCGATTCGCTCGTCTGGTACGACGCCTCCATCGGCGGCAGCGTGGTTGGTACGGGTTCGTCTTTTGTCACGCCGCCACTTTCCGAAAACACCACTTACTGGGTCCAGAATGTGAGCACCAACGACATGCCCAACCAGTTTGTCGGTCCGGTCGATCACCAGGGCACCACCCTCAGCGGCAACCAGTTCAACGGCGCGCTCATTTTCGACTGCTATTCGCCTTGCGTACTCAAAAAAGTGAAAGTGTACACGGCCACGGCAGCGGTTCGTAAAATTGACCTCAAAGACAGCCAGGGCGCCATACTGGCCACCAAAACCGTGGCCATCCCCTCCGGCACCACCATTATCGACCTCGATTTCCAGCTTCCGGTGGCCACCGATCTTCATTTGACGACCGATGCCCTTGTTAATCAGGCCAATCTGGGAACCGTCAGCCCGCAGCTCCGCCGCAGCGATCAGGGAGTGGCCTATCCTTACAATCTCCCCGGCTTCATTTCGATCAAAACCTCTGACCTGGCCAACGACCGCTATTACTATTTCTACAATTGGGAAATTGATTTTCCCGGCGTGGAATGCCGCAGCAACCTCGTTGCCGCCGAGGCCGTCGTGACGGTGCCTTCCGGCGTCGAGCCGGCGCCTTCGTTTGCCCGCAACCTGCAACTGTCGCCCAACCCGAGCTCCGGGCTGGTATTCGCCGATTTTGACAGCTTTACTGGCGGAAAACTGCACTTTACCGTGCGCAATATGCAGGGCGCCTTGATGCAAAGCAAGGATTTGAACTGGCCGGCCGGCAATGCCCGTCAGGCCGTTGACCTGGGCACTTTGCCCAAGGGCGTGTACACGCTGGAATGGACCAGCGAGCAGTCCTCCGTGCGCCGGAAGGTGCTGGTTCAATAAACCCGCCCGGCTGCTTTGTTTCAGACGGACAGGGCTGTCTCCAGCTGACACTTCGGTGTTCGGTATTCAGTGTTCAATTTTTTTGGCAGAACACCGAATATCGGACACCGAAGTAGTTGTTGAGTCAGATAAAATCCGCTTGCCGAAGCTTCGAAACCTTTCCCGCTGGCTGCTCACCCTGAAATCCGATCCGCGCCTTCCGGCTAGGGAAGGCAACCAGCGCGGTATCCGGCAGCCGGATGGTTGTTATTTGTAAATATCAATTTTGCGTTCCCCGGGCCGCGCGTAGCCTCGGTACATTCCTTCCGAATTAAAAGGCAATGCAATGTTGCCGTTTTTATCCACGGCGATCAGGCCGCCTTCGCCGCCTTTTTCCACCAGTTTTTTATTGACCACCCAGTCGGCGGCTTCTTGCAACGACAGGCCTTTGTACGACATCAGCGCCCAGACATCGTGGGCCACGGCGTAGCGGATAAAAAATTCTCCGTGCCCGGTGCATGACACTGCGCAGGCGTCGTTGGAGGCATAAGTGCCCGCGCCGATGACCGGCGAGTCGCCCAGCCGGTTCCAGCGTTTGTTGGTCATCCCTCCGGTGCTGGTGCCCGCCGCGAGGTTGCCGGCCTGATCGAGCGCCACGCAGCCGACGGTGCCGAATTTGTAGTCGGGATTGTGTCCGAGCGCCCCGGTTTTTCCGTTTGCTTTTTCCTCATCCAATGCTTTCTGGAGCGCATTCCAGCGTTCCTGCGTAAAAAACCACGAAGGCGCCACGGTATCGATGCCATGTTCGATGGCGAACTGCTCGGCGCCTTTGCCCGTGAGGAATACGTGAGGTGATTTTTCCATCACGGCGCGCGCAAGCCGGATCGGGTTTTTGACAATGGTAACGCCGCCCACGGCGCCGGCCATTTGCGTGCTGCCATCCATGATGCTGGCATCGAGTTCATTGCGCCCGTCGTGCGTGAAAACGGCGCCCCGGCCGGCGTTGAACAGGGGACAGTCTTCGAGCCAGCTGACCGTTTGCGTTACGGCGTCGAGGGCTGTGCCGCCGTTGCGCAGCACGGTTTCGCCGATTTGCAGGGCGCTGTCGAGCGCTGCCCGGTACGCGGCTTCTTTTTCAGGCGTCATTTCGGCGCGACTCAGCGCGCCGGCGCCACCGTGGATGGCAATGGCCCATTGGGGGCGCTGACTGCTGCCCGTAGGGTTTTGGCCGGCCGGCGTACAGCCCTGATTGTAAAGCAACATGGCGGTGATCATGACAAAAGCGGCGCTGAATACGTGTAATTTTTTCATGTATGGAATTTTTACTGCCGAAAAGTCCAATTTTTGCGGCAAAACTGAACACATGAAAATTCTCATACTCGGCGGAGGGAACATGGGGCTGACCTACGCGCAAACATTTTTGCGCAGCAGGATCGTGACCGCCGACAACCTGATGGTTCTTTGCCGCTCGTACGAAAAGGCCAATCACCTCAGCCAGCATTTCGACGGGCGTTTTTTTAGCGAACCCGAGTATTGTGTACCCGAGGCAGATTTGTGCATTCTGGCCGTGAAACCACAGGATTCCCCGCGCCTTTTCGAACAAATTGCCCGCCTGGTCGACCCCGGTCAGGTATTTCTCAGCATTATGGCTGGGGTGCGGCTGCACGCTATTTCGCAGGCCCTGGGCGCCCAAAAGGTAATCCGTGCCATGCCCAACCTGCCGGCCCAGATCGGCGCCGGCGTCACGGCTTTTACCTCGACGGATGCTGTCACGAGGATCGAACTGGTCACGGTGCAAAACCTGCTTAACACGACGGGCAAGACCCTTTACGTGGAAAAAGAGGAGATGATTGATGCTGCAACAGCTATTTCCGGCTCGGGGCCGGCCTATGTGTATTTTTTTATGAATGCCATGATACAGGCTGCGACCAATATGGGTTTCTCCGCTTCGGAGGCCGAACTGCTTGTCGCCCAGACTTTTACTGGGGCGGTCGATCTTTACAACAAAGCCGATTTGTCGTGCGAGGAATGGATCGGGAAGGTTGCCAGCAAAGGAGGGACTACCGAAGCGGCCCTGCGGGTTTTCAGAGACACGGCCTTGCACTCCAGTGTGATGGCCGGCGCCGAAGCGGCCCTGGCACGCGCCCGGGAGCTCGGTAGTTGAAAGAATCACGGCGTCTAGCCATAGGATAAGCTGTCAATGCCTGATAATCAATTTGTTGCGGATAAAAAAGGCAGACCGGGCGCACCCTAAAATTTGTCAAAATCAAGGATTTCCTTGCCGGTTTCCGGGGAAGGCTCTACTTTGGAGGGTAAAACAGAATACTGTCCATTTTTTCACTAAATATTATGCTTTACAGCCTATGATGAACGAATATGTGCGCGCGGTGATGACCTCGAATGTGATCACCCTGACGCCGGAAAACACCCTCGGCGACGCGCGTCGGATCATGCTGGAAAAACACATTCACCACCTCCCCGTTCTGGAAGGCAAGAAATTGGTCGGCCTGATTTCTTCGTGGGACATCTTCCGGCTCGGCAAATCGGCCGAGGAGTACGACAAAATCCCCGTAACTGAATTGATGGTTCGTAAAATCGCCGCGCTCGACCCCGATCAGCATCTGGGCGCCGTGGCAGAAGTACTCAAGGAGCACCTTTTCCACGCTGTTCCGATCGTCAACGATGAACATGAACTCGTCGGTATTATTACTTCCACCGACCTGATTCGCTACGAATACAACAAGGAGTACCCGGAAGATCTCGGGAAATTCGTGCCGGAAAACATGTAAAACCACCGGTTTTGAACCGTCGTCCGTGGCCATTGTTTGGGGTGTCAAAACACAAACAATGGCCACTTTTACGTTAAAAAGAGTACAACGACTGCCCATCTCCCTCGAACACGCCTGGGACTTCTTCTCCGCACCCGACAACCTGAAAGTGATTACCCCACCTTACATGGGGTTTCATGTACACACCGACCCGGCTTTTTTGACGCACATGTATGCCGGTCAGATCATCGATTATACCGTCACGCCCCTGCTGGGCATCCCGCTGTACTGGATGACCGAAATCACCCACGTCGAACACCAACGCTTTTTTGTGGATGAGCAACGGGTCGGCCCCTATGCGCTCTGGCATCATCAGCACCATTTCAAGGCGATTGAAGGCGGTGTGGAAATGACCGATCTCGTTCATTATCGCCTTCCGCTCGGCATTTTGGGTCGCCTTGCCCACGCCATTTTCGTACGACGGCAGCTGGAAGGCATTTTTAATTACCGCTGGAAAAAACTGGAGGAACTGTTCGGCGTCATGCCAGCCTGATGTTTTTTTCGAAAAATTCCCCGGCATCTACTGGAACAACTCCCTGCTTGCTTCCCGCACTTCTCCGGGCTGCATATCACCCAGTAGAACACGCCCGATGGCCGCCCGTACCAGGCGCAACACCGGCAAACCGACTGCTGCGCACATCCGTCGTACCTGCCGGTTTTTACCTTCGGTCAGCGTCAGCTCGAGCCAGGTATCGGGCACTGTTTTCCGAAAACGGATGGGCGGATTGCGTTCGGGGAGCATCGGCGCCGGTAACAGCACCCTTGCCAGGGCCGGCCTGGTGTGGTGCCGTTTGCCATTGACCTGAATATCGACGCCGGTTTGCAGGCGGACGAGCGCCGTTTCGTCTGGTATGCCTTCTACCTGGGCCCAGTAGGTTCGCGGATGCTCGAAACGCGGGTCGAGCATCCGCGTATTCAGGGATTTGTCGCTGGTCAGCAACAGCAAGCCTTCGCTGTCGGCATCGAGGCGGCCCACTGGATACACATCCCTGGGGAAGGTAAAATCCAGGTCGGCCAGGGTAGTTTGCCCGGGCGCCTCGCGGGTAAACTGCGACAACATGCCGTAGGGTTTGTACACGAGGTAATATTTAGGTGCGCCGTAAGCGCCCGGTCCGACAGTTTTCATGCGACAAAAATACGACTCAATGTTGCGCTTCGACAGCAGCCCCGTGCATAATGGCGGTTTGTTGCGCAATACTTTCCTGGTGAACGGCGGTGAACATTTTTTCCACGAACTCGTCGCTCAGTCCGCGCTGGCGGCCCTGTGCAAAGGCCTTTTCCAGGATGCTGTTCCAGCGCGTCGATTGCAGGATGGCAATGTTGTTGCGCTGCTTGTAGCGGCCGATTTCCTGTGCGCAACGCATCCGGCGGGCCAGTAAATTGAACATTTCGAGGTCGATTTCGTCAATTTTATGGCGCAGGTGTTCCAGGTTTTCGAGAAACTCCGGATTGTCGCTGGTCACTTGCGGCACGGTCAGGCGGCGCAGCATTTCGCCGTAGGCAAAAGGCGTGATCTGTTGTTTGGCATCGCTCCACGCTTCGTCGGGGCGGCAATGGACTTCGGTCATCAGGCCGTCGTAGTTCAGGTCGAGGGCTTGCTGGGCCACTTCGAGCAGGTCGTCGCGGTTGCCGCAGATGTGGCTGTTGTCGCAGATCAGGGGTAAATCGGGCATCCGGCGGCGCAATTCGATCGGAATTTCCCACCAGGGCGCATTGCGAAACCTGGTTTTGGCGTAAGCCGAAAAACCGCGATGCACGGCTCCGATCGGGCCGACGCCGGCATTCTGCAAACGCTCGATGGCCCCGATCCAGAGTTCCAGGTCGGGGTTGACCGGATTTTTGACCAACACCGGCACCTCCACTCCGCGCAGTGCGTCTGCGATTTCCTGAACGGAAAAGGGATTGACGGTGGTGCGGGCGCCGATCCACAACACATCCACGCCGAATTTCAGCGCTTCATAAGCCTGCTGGCCTGTGGCTACCTCGATCGTGGTGCGCAGACCAGTTTCGGCTTTTACACGGCGCAGCCAGGGGAGGGCTGTGGCGCCGTTGCCTTCGAATGCGCCCGGGCGAGTGCGCGGTTTCCAGACGCCTGCACGGAACAGGTCGATACCCTGACCGGAGAGTCCCCGGGCGACGTCCATGACTTGTTCTTCGGTCTCGGCCGAACAGGGGCCGGCAATGAGGAAGGGGCGGGAAGCGGATTTGTTGAACATGGCGGATAATTAATTCTTTGATCGTGAAGAAGATAGATAGCTGTCAGTGGCGGTTTCAAGGGTGCAGAATCCTGCGGATGTCATTGGCTTTCCGAATCAGTTGATCGAAGGCGCCGAAGTCTTTTTTGATCAGTAAAGTGCGAAAGCGGCTCACGGTGTTGATGTATTCGTCGAGCACATCGAGCACATTTTCCCGGTTTTGTTGAAAAATAGGTATCCAGGTGTCGGCATTGCTTTTGGCAAGCCGTACGGTGCTGCTGAAACCACCGCTGGCCAGTTCGAAAATTCGGGCTTCCTCCCGCTCTTTTTCCAGCACCGTGAGGGCAAGCGCAAACGAGGCGATGTGCGAAATGTGACTCACATAAGCTACGTGCAGGTCGTGCGCTGCGCCGTCGAGCTCCACGAGGTGCATGCCCAGCGCCGTGTAGAATTGCTGCACTTTTTCAAGGGCGTCGGGCGCGCTGGCGGCCCTGTCGCAGAGTACGCAACATTTGCCGCTGAACAAACCGCTGATCGCAGCGCCCGGACCGGAGTATTCCGTACCGGCCATCGGGTGCGTGGCCACGAAACGGTCGCGTCGCGGATGGCGCTCGACGGCTTCTAGAACTGCCGATTTAGTGGATCCCACATCGATCACCACCTGTTCCGGCCCGATCAGGTCGAGCACCCGGGGCAATAAATCCGACAAATGATCCACGGGAGTAGCGCATATGATGAAATCGCTGGCGGCGAGGGCTTTCTCGAGGGGCAATATTTCGTCTGCCACCCCCAGCGCCAGCGCTTCGCGGGCATGTACGGTTTTTTTTTCGACGCCGATGATGCGCCTGGCCAGGCCTTTTTCGCGCACATCGCGCGCTATGGAGCCTCCGATCAAACCAATGCCAATAATGCAAATTGTCATGCGGCAAGGGTTTTAAAATGAATGGACTGGATGCGGTCAATGGCTTCCTGAAGTACATCGGGCGGCTGGCACAGGGAAATGCGGATGTGCCGTTCGCCGGCACTGCCGAAAATGCCGCCGGGCGTCAGAAAAACATGCGCCTGGTACAGCAGGGTATCGCTGAGTGTATAGGCGTCGGCGAAACGGCCCGGAATGCGCCCCCACAGAAACAGCCCCTGCTGGCCCGCTGCAACGTTGCAGCCGATTCCGGTCAGCAATTCAAGCGCTTTTTGCTGTCGTTCGCGATATTGCTCATTGACCTGCCGGTACCACGATTCGTCGGCTTGCAAGGCTTTTGCCGCGGCCAGCTGTACCGGCTGAAACTGACCGGAATCGAGGTTGCTTTTGAAGCGTAGGATGGCGTTCAGGTATTTATCCTGGCCTAGCACCGCCCCTACGCGCCATCCGGCGAGGTTGTGCGATTTGCTGAGCGAGTTCAGTTCGAGCGCCACCCCTGCTGCGCCATTGGCCCGCAGAATACTCAAGGGGCGGTCGTTGAGAATAAAACTGTAAGGGTTGTCATTGACAATCAATATTTTATGTTCCTTTCCAAAATCAACCAACTCCTGAAAAAAATGCTCGGGTGCGGCCGTGCCGGTAGGCATGTGCGGGTAGTTGACCCACATGATCTTGACCTTTGACAGGTCGCTCTGCGCCAGTGTGCGGAGTTCGGGAAGCCAGTTGTTTTTTTCGTCGAGCGGGTACTCGCGCACGGTTGCGCCGGCAAGCCGGGTGGCAGCCCGGTAGGTCGGATAACCGGGATTGGGCACCAGCGCCTCGTCGCCGTTTTCCAGGAAAGTGAAGGCGATGTGCGCGATGCCTTCCTTGGAGCCGATCAGCGGAAGGATTTCAGTGTCGGGGTTGAGCGCAACGCCGTAGTGGCGCGCATACCAGTCGGCCCAGGCCTGGCGGAGCGCGGGCAGGCCCGTGTACGATTGGTAGCCGTGGGCTTTGGGGTCGGAAGAACTGTGCCGAAGCGCTTCAACCACATCGGGGTGCGGGGGCAGGTCGGGCGAGCCGATGCCGAGGTTAATGACGGGGAGGCCGGCTGCACGCATTTGTGCGATCTCGCGCAATTTGCCGGCGAAGTAGTATTCCTGAATGCCGTCGAGGCGGCTGGCGGGTGCGATCATGTCGAATGGAGGGTTTTCAGGCGAGCTCGCCGGGTTTGTAAATACCGAGTACCTGACAGGCCTGGGTCATCACGTCGAGCAGGCGCAGTGTTTCGGGGATGACAGCGGGGTTTTCGAGCGTGAAATCGACGAAAAAAAGGTATTCACCGACCCTCCCGACGATAGGCACCGACTGGATTTTGGTCAGGTTCGCGCTTTGTCCGGCCAGCACGGTCAGGATACGGCTCAGGCTTCCGCTGCGGTGCGGCACGGAGAAACAGACCGATATTTTGCGGCGGCTCATGCTGCCGTTCGGCGCGGCGCTGGCGACGGTTTCGCGCCGTTCGAGTACGAGGAAACGGGTGAAATTGGCTTCATGCGTTTCGATGCCGGATGCAAGTACCGTCAGGCCGTAGAGTTCGGCTGCCAGGGCACTGCCGACGGCTGCCATGTCGTTGCGCCGGTCGCGGGCGATGCGGGCTGCGGCTGCGGCGGTGTCGTCGGTTTCGACCAGTTGCCAGTGTGGGTATTGTCGGAAAAAATCGGCGCACTGGGCCAGCGCCATAGGGTGGGAGTGCACCTCGCGGATGTCGCCGGCTTGCACGCCGGGCAGGGCAAGCAGGTTTTGGCGAATGGGCAGAAAAATTTCGCCCGTGATGGCCAGATCGCTCGTTTGCAACAACTTGTAATTGCCGAGAATGCTGCCGGCAATGCTGTTTTCAATGGCCATTACAGCGGCATCGGTTTGCGCGGCTTGTCCGGCAAGCCGAATGAGTTCGGCGAAAGTGGCGGCTGGTACGACTTCCACGGGGCCGTTGAAAAACTGGCGCGCTGCAATTTCGTGGAACGCGCCGCGGACACCCTGAATGACGACGCGCATCGCGCCGCGGGCCGGTGAAGGCATGGGAGGTGTAGAAGGCAATGTGCTCATATCTGGGTGTGGAGAAAAAGAAAACGGGAGCCCCTGCGTTGCAGGAACTCCCGTTATGATGGTGAATTTTTGTTTTTCTGTTAGTTACACCATGGCACACTGGCTGTTCCTGTCACGTTTTCCGAAAAAGAAAAAGTAACCCAAAAAGCCAAAATAATATGCGCGGTGTTGTTGCATGTGTACTACTGTACTGATGCGGCAAAGATGTGCGCTAAATTTGAATCCGGCAACCCGCTGTGGTAAATTTTTTTTCAGCAATGCTGCTGTAGGCTACTTTTGTCAAAGTCAAACCCATTTCCTTCACCCTCCAAATTCCCCGTTTTCGCCATGCGTAAATTGTTTATTCTGGCTTTTTGCCTCGTCTGCCTGTCTGTTTCGGCGCAAAAAGTTTACCAGCCCACCTGGTCTTCTCTCGATCAACGCCCCACGCCGGAATGGTGGCAGGATGCCAAATTCGGTATTTTTATCCATTGGGGGGTGTACTCGGTGCCGGCCTTTACGCCCAAGGGGCGCTATGCAGAATGGTACCAGAATTCTCTTCAGCAGAATGATCCCGACGGCGCCATCAGCGCTTACCACCAGATCAATTTCGGTACCCGTACCTATTACGACCTCGCCGACGATTTTCACGCCGAACTGTTCAATGCCGACGACTGGGCCAACCTGTTTCAGTACGCCGGCGCCAAATACGTGGTTTTGACCTCCAAACACCACGACGGCTTTTGCCTCTGGCCAAGCGAGGAAGCCAACCGCAACTGGGGAATCCCCTGGAACGCCGCCTCGCGTGGCCCGCGCCGCGACCTGGTGGGCGAATTGTTCACCGCCTTGCGCAAAACCTCGGTCAAACCCGGCCTTTATTACTCCCTGTACGAATGGTACAACCCGCTCTGGCGCTACGACCAGCGCCGGTATGCGGAGGAACACATGCTCCCGCAACTGTACGAACTGGTTCAAAATTACCAACCCTGGGTGCTCTGGGCCGACGGCGACTGGGATGCTTCTCCCGAAACCTGGCAGTCGCCGCAGTTTTTGTCGTGGCTGTACACGCAAAGCCCTGTACGCGACTATGTTGCAGTCAATGATCGTTGGGGCGCCGGCGTGCGTTTCAGCCACGGAGGCTTTTACACGCCGGAATACCAGCCCGATCTCGATTTCCCCGACCACCCCTGGGAAGAAAGCCGCGGTATCGGGTATTCATACGGTTACAACCGCGCAGAAGATGCCTGGGACTACAACTCGGCCCAATCACTCGTGCTTCAGTTGATCGACAAGGTGTCGCGCGGGGGTAATTTCCTGCTCGACATCGGCCCCGACGCGCACGGCCAGATTCCGCCGATCATGCAGGAACGACTGATTGAAATGGGTAAATGGCTGAGTGCCAACGGCGAGGCCATTTACGGCACCCGTCGCTGGCGCAACGACTGCCAGTGGAGCGCCGGCAATCGCAATTTCACGCCCGAATTAATAGACCAGTGGAAAACAAGCGGCGACCTCATTCTCAAACAAACCGTCAACCCCGATCCGGGTTTCGCCGTGAAAGAGGTATTTTTCACCTGGAATCCAAAGCAGAATGCGGTGTATGCCATTCTGCCCAAATACCCGGCCGACCGAAAAGTTGTTCTTCGCGGCATTCAGCTGCCAGCCAATACCGAAGTTACGCTCCTGGCTACCCGGGAAAAACTGCGCATCGAGGCCCAGCAAGGCGGCAATACGGTGGTTTACCTGCCCGAATACAACCCTGCCAAATTTTCCACCGATTATGCTTATGCCTTGAAAATCAACAACTACGGCAACTACATTGCCCGACCGGATATCGATCTGCATTACAACCCCTTGTCGATGCAGGCCACGATGGATATCAAATGCGCCACTCCGGGAACCACCATCCGTTACACTACCGACGGCAGCGAACCGCGCGAAAACTCCAATCTGTTTACCTCCACCGTGCCGGTAAGCGGCTCGGGCCTCATTCGGGCAAAAGCATTCAAAACGGGCGTGTTGCCCAGCGGAGAAGATTCCGTACGGGTCAAATCGTACCGTATGCTGCCGAGCCTGTCGATGCTTCGCGAACCTGCTTCCGGCCTGCGCACACAGGTGCTGACGGCTTCGAAATACAACTCCAGCACCCTGCAGCGCGACGGCAAAACGGAGCGCGAGTACGAATCGTTTGACTTCGCCCTCGACCCGCTTTGCAATTCCGACCGCTGCGGAATGATCTGGACCGGCTACATCAAGTTGGCCCGTACGGGCGGCTACGAATTCTCGCTAGAGAGCGATGATGGCAGTTTATTATATATTGATAATGAACTGGTTGTGAACAATGACGGCGATCACAGCAATCAGACCAAAAACGGTATGGCCTTGCTCCAGCAGGGTTGGCACGGCGTCAAACTGGTGTATTTCAACAGCGGCGGCGCGGCCAATCTCAAGGTTAGGCACGGCACCGTAGGCAGTACGCTCCAGGAATTTTTGCCCGCCCAACTGGCGCATTGATTTGTCATTCACTTCCAGGAAACACCCCGTTTCCAAATCCTTCATTTTTGAGTGTGTTTAAATTTCAGTCGCCGGACTGAAATTTAAACACACGCTTAGCCACCGCTCCGCGTCATGCCACTCCCTAAACCTCTGCCCGACCTGGTCAAAGACCTGCGCGAACTGCTGATCGAAGACCTCGCTGCCACACTTCAGGCCCTGAAAGAACTGCTGCCGGAAAACGGCGACAAGAACAGTCAGGTGCTTGCCTTGCAGGCCCGCCTGAAAGATGCCAACAAGGAGCGTATTCGCAATACCATCAGTTCCGAAGACTACCAGCGGCGGGTGGATACCATCCGGGCGGAATGTCTGGATATGATCAATGCGCTTGCAGAAGCGGATTTCGAAGCCGGCACGGGCCGTGAAGCCGGGCCGGCCGCACGCACGGGCAGTGTGCTGTACCGCGTGCCGCATCGCATGCCCTTGCGCAAACCGACGATCTGCACGGTGCGGGTAGCCATGGACGAAGACGCCATTCTGGAAGATATCGTACTCGACGACGATGTACGGCTCCGCCCCAAAGTGGAAGTGTCGGAAATGATGAAAGCCGAATTGATCGACCCCGAGGGCGAGGTTTTTGCCGTTCGTTCGCTGAGCGAAACGGAGCAACTGGTGCGGCCGTTGGGCTACACCCAATGGCTGTTTTCCGTGACGCCCAAAACAGACGGCCAGCATCAGCTAATGGTTAAGGTGTCGATGCTGGAATTTAATCCCAACCTGAACAAGTACGTGCCGAGGGAAGTCTCCATCCTTGAAACCGTTACCATCGTCACGGAAGCCGCGGCGGAATTGCCGGAAACGCCCTTGAAGGCAAGTGGAGAAAAAGTCACCCTCGAATCGCGCCCGGGGGCCGGAAGCGCGCCCGTGCCTCCCCACACGCCCGAACTGGAGAAGTATTCACCGGCATCGCCATTGCCGCCGCCCATGCCTGAAATAGTAATCGGGCAAGCGGAGCCACTGCCGGCGCCCGAGCCATCAGAAGCATCGGGAAGCCGGAAAGGGTTGCGGGCCGTGGCGTTTTTTCTGGCGTTTCTGGTGTTCGGCACTTCGGCAACCTGGGCATTTACGCCGCCCGCTACCCGCGACTGGTGGATGGCCAGCTTGCGCGACAGCCCCGAGGCCTATCAGGAATACATCAACACCTATGACCACGATCAGACCAATTCCTACCTCGAAACGGCCTATTTCCGCAGGGCAGAAATCAGCGGCGCCCTGACCGACTGGCGGGCTTACCAGCGTCGGTTTGCCAGCGGAAAATTTGAACAAGCCGCGAATGAAAAAGTAAAAGCCCTCGAAGGAAAGGCCTGGGAATACGTAAACCGCGATCCCTCGGTCGGCAATGTGCGTCAGTATATGAAGGAATACTACGACAGCGAGCGCCTCGACCAGGTGCGTCAGCTGGTCGACAACCGGGCCGAGCTCCGGGCCGAGTTGCAGGCCGAGGTGGAAGCCGCTTACCTGCACAATATGCAGGAGCACCCTACCGCCGCTAAAATCACCGATTTTCTGCGCAATTATCCGCAAAGCGAACACCTTGCCGACGTGACCAACCTGGCTGCCCAACGGCCCGAATTGCTCAAAGCAGTACAGCCGGCCATCGAGCAAAGCATTCTGGAACGCGCCAGCGCTGCGGCGCAACCCGAACAACTCGAACAACTGATGCCTGCCCTGCAGCGCCTCGAAGGCAGCGAAGTTGCGACCCGGGTGAGCGAAATTGTGGCGGACAAGGCGAATCTGAAACGCAGCGTCTGGCAACAACTCCAAACCATCATCGACGAAAAGAAAGAAGCAAACGCGCAGGGGCCCGACAGCGATAAAGACGGCGACGGGGTGCCCGACGCCAGTGACAAATGCCCGGACAAAAAAGGAGAAGCGGCCAACAACGGTTGCCCGGCCGATCAAAAAACACGGGCCGATCGCAAACGGCGCTTCTGAGACACCTGCAGGGCGATTTCTACTTGCCAAAGCGGCAAAGTTGAAGGTCAAAACTTGTCGGGCAGGTCAATGTATTGATCGAAAAATCAAACGTTTACCACGCCGTTAACGCATTTGTAACACGATACTGACCAGATGCACAGGTGTGTAGCTTACTTTTGCCCGTCATTTTTGACAAAGACACCGAACGCTGTTTGTCTTTAAAAAAAGTTGCTGCCTTATGTATCTGCTGGGTAAGATCATCAAAACCGGTATTCGACTCGGCGCCACCCGCGAGGAGACGCTACTTTCCCCCATCGCTCAACAAAGGCATCAGCTCCGACGACTTTTGCTGGAAGCCCGCGATACTGCCATCGGGAATACCTACGGGTTTCACGATATTCTGACTACCCGCGATCTGATCAGGGCTTTTCAGGAACATGTGCCGATTCACGACTACGACCGGATTTACAACCAGTGGTGGTCGCGCGCACGCGCCGATGAGATGGATGTGGCCTGGCCCGGGCAGATTCCCTGGTTTGCCGTAAGCAGCGGTACTTCGGGCGCTGCGTCCAAATACATTCCGGTGACAGCCGAAATGATCCGGGCCATGAAAAAGGTCTCGCGCCGCATGTTCTGCGATCTGTCAAAATTCGACCTGTCACCCGATCAGTTTACCCGTCAGATGTTGATGGTGGGCAGTTGCACGCAATTGACCCATGAAGGCGATCACTTCGTGGGCGATATGTCGGGCATTATCGGCATGAACCGCCCCTTCTGGCTCGAACGCTACTACCGCCCCGGCAAACACATCACTGATCTGCCGGAATGGGATGCCCGCATTGATAAAATTGCCGAAGAAGCACCCCAGTGGGACATCGGCTTTATCGTAGGCAACGTCGCGTGGGTGCAACTGATTTTCGAACGCATCATCGAACGCCACGGCTTGCGTCATATCCACGAAATCTGGCCCAATTTCCGCTTCCTGACGCATGGCGGAATTTTCTTCGAGCCGTATCGCGTCACCTTCGAACAACTGATCGGACGCGCGGTCAAATACATGGACAGTTACATGGCGTCCGAAGGATTTATCGGCTACCAGACACGCCCTGAATCGCGCGACCTGAAACTGCTGACAGATTGCCGTTTGTTTTACGAATTCGTGCCGTTCGACGACCAGAATTTTGATGAAAACGGCGACCTCTTGCCCGGCGCCCGCGCCTTTGCCATCGACCAGATCGAAGCCGATCAGGAATATGCCATTCTGCTGACGACTCCTTCCGGGGCATGGCGTTACCTGCTGGGCGACACGGTCAAATTCACCGACCTGGCGCGCCTTGAGTTCAAAGTCACCGGCCGGGTAAAACACTACCTCAGCGTTGTCGGCGAACACCTTTCCATCGACAATATGAACGAGGCCATCCGGCTGACCGATCTGGAGCTCGGCGTAGGAATCAAGGAATTTGCCGTGATGGCTGTACCCAACGGCACGCACTGGGCCCACCAGTGGTTCATCAGTGCCGATCACCCCGAAATGCACAACGCCGTTCAGATGGCCAGTGTGCTCGACCGGCATTTACAACGGATCAACGACGACTACTGCGTGGAACGCCGCTATGCCTTGCAGGAAGTCAGGGTGGAATTGTTGCCACATGAATTTTTTTACCGCTGGCTCGACAGTCAGGGCAAAATGAATGGTCAGGCCAAAGTGCCGCGGGTGTTGAAGGGGGTGACCCAGGAAAACTTTTCACAGTTTCTGCGCAACGAGCTGAGAATACTTTGAAAAACAACTGATTGGCTATGGAAACCCTGTTTAAAGGAGCGGCTGCCGGCTTGGCGTACGGTTTGCTGTTGGGCCCCATGTTTTTTGCCGGCTTGCGGGTGACGCTCGAACGCGGCCTCCGACATGGTCTGGCACTGATTGGCGGGGCATTTGTCAGCGATGCCGCACTGGCGCTGGGTGGCTGGTGGGGAACGGGCCAACTGGCATCGGTCGTCCATTCGGAAACATTCCAGTCCGTATTCGGAGTAGCCAGCGGGCTGCTGTTGTTCGGCTTTGGCCTGTCGGCTGTGATTCCGCGCAAAGCCAACGCCGAGGCACTGGAAAATGCCGAAGCCGAGGTTATTCTGGCCCGGCGCCGGGTATCGTTCATGCAAGGACTTACGATCAACCTGATCAATCCATCCAACTGGTTTTTCTGGCTGGGCATGGCTACGGCCGCCAGCGCGGAGGTGATGTCGAGCGGCAAACCCGGCGAACCTGGTTACTTCATGCTCGCTGCGCTGTGTATGCTGATGGGCATGGATCTGGTCAAACTTTTCATTGCGCATCGCATCGGGAAAACGATGACGCCGGGCTGGACCCGCAATATCACCCGCCTGGCCGGGCTGGTGCTGATGATGGTCGGGTTGAGTGTCATCATCAAAATATGGCGTGCCTGAAAGCGCAGCGTTTTATTTACCGTTATTGATATGGAAGCTTTTCGCGAACAACTACTGATCCTGATTTCGACACCGATTTATGTCATTGTCATCGGCCTGGAAATCCTTTTAAGCCACTGGCGGCACACCCGCTCGTACACCTGGCGCGATACCCTGTCCAACCTTTACCTGATGCTGGCCAACAGCGGTATCGACCTGCTGTTCAGGGGCGTATATGTCCTCGTTCTCGACTGGTTTTTTCGACATCAGTTCGTGGGCTGGAGCGCAAGCGGCTTTTGGTACTGGTTCAGCCTCGTCATTGCCGAAGATTTTGTGTTTTACTGGCTGCACCGCATCGACCACCAGAGCCGCTTCTTCTGGGCAGTGCATGTGACGCATCATTCGTCCGAACAATTCAACCTGACGGTGGGCTTTCGTTCCTCCGTTTTTCAACCCCTGTACCGCTTCCTCTACTTTATTCCCCTGGCGTTGCTCGGCTTCAAACCGCTCGATATCGTGTTCGTATTTTCAGCCACGCAAATCTGGGGTATTCTGGTGCACACCGAACATATCGGTCATTTGGGATGGCTGGAAAAATTCCTGGTCACGCCTTCGCACCATCGCGTGCATCATGCTTCCAACGCCCTGTACCTCGACCGCAACCTGGGCATGTTCCTGATTATTTGGGATAAATTGTTCGGCACTTTTCAACCCGAGCTGCCGGCCGGGCAATACCAGCCTATCCGTTACGGCCTTACCAAAAATATCGATCACCCCAACGCGTTCAACCTCATTTTTCACGAATGGCGCAACATCGGCCGCGACCTCGGCAAAAGCCCGCGCTGGACCGACCGCTGGCGTTATCTGTTCGGGGCGCCGGGCTGGAGCCACGACGGAAGCACGCTGACCAGCGATCAATTGCGCGAAAAAGAAGCCGCCAATCCCACGCCTTCATAGATGAGTGCAGCCTTTTCATCGAAACGATATGCCGAAGGCTGCCCATCAGGATTACCTTCGTATGAAACAAGCGACCCGTACGGTTTTGCCGGCCGGTAACCATTACCCGCTCCCGCTATGCGTCAGATCATCCGCATCCTCCTCGAAGGCGCCGCCCAGGCCTGGCAACAGCTGATGGCCAACAAGCTGCGCTCTTTCCTTTCGCTGTTGGGTATTTCGATCGGTATTTTTTGCATCATCGGCGTGAAAAGCGCCGTCAACTCCCTCGAAGACAATATCCGCAGCAGTTTTTCCAAGCTGGGGAACGACGTCATCTACCTCGAAAAATTCTCCTGGTCGGAAGACCCCGGCGCCAACTACTGGAAATGGATGCGCCGCCCCAATTTTACCTTCACAGAGTACGAAGCCCTCAAAGACAACCTCGACAATGCATCCGAAATCGGGTATTGGCAATACCTGGGCTCCAAAACCGTAAAATGGCAGTCGTCGAGCGTTGAAAACACGGCATTCCTGAGTTGTACGGAAGCCTGCGCCAACATCTTCCGGCTCGAGTTCGAAGGCGAAGGCCGCTATTTTTCCAGCTCCGAATACCTGAGCGGCTCGCCCGTCTGCGTGATCGGTTATGCTATTGCCGAAGGACTTTTCCCCGAAGGAATCGACCCCCTCGACAAGGAGATCAATATAGGCGGGCGCAAACTGCGCATCATCGGCGTCACCAAACAATCGGGCGACGACATTATCAAGGTGATGAACTTTGACAATGTGGTACTTATCAGCCATACCCTGGCGCGCCGCGGTTTCAATATCCGCGACGGCAACCCCTGGGTCGGCAGTGCTACCATCGGCGTGCGCGCCAAACCCGGCGCCAACCTCGATCAGTTGAAAGACGAAATCACTGGCGTGTTGCGCGGCGAGCGACGGCTCAAACCGCGTGAAGAGTCCAATTTTGCCCTCAACACCCTGACCATCCTCAGCAATTTGATGGAAAGTGTGTTCGGCACGCTCAATGTTGCCGGCTTTGTGATCGGTATCTTCGCGCTCATCGTGGGCATGTTCTCCGTGGCCAATATTATGTTTGTGTCCGTCAGGGAACGCACCAACATCATCGGCATCAAAATGGCCCTTGGCGCCAAGCGCTGGTTCATTTTGCTCGAAATTCTCTTCGAAGCCGTCGTTTTGTGCGTCGTGGGAGGGATGATGGGCCTGATGCTGGTTTGGCCGGTTACGCTGATCGTTTCCGCCGTTTGGGATTTCGACATCCATCTTTCCCTGGCCAATATCTCCATCGGGGTGATCACCTCCATCATCATTGGCATCCTGTCGGGCATGATTCCCGCTGTTCAGGCCAGTGGCCTCGATCCCGTGGAGGCTATCCGAAAATAAGGCAGGGCAGTATTCCGCTTTTGATCGGCGACGAAATACTGCCCCTTGCCATCTGGCGCTAGTTTCTCAGGTCTTCGACGTGCACGCCCGGATATTTCTTTGCATCGAAGGTAAAATGGTTGGCCGGGAAAACCTTGTTGGGTGTCAGGCGGGTAACCTTGAAAGTATAGCGGGAGCCGTCTTTGGCGAAAGCTTTGATCGACTCGATGGTGAGCGCCTTTTCATCCACGCTAACCCGAATCTTTGCGTATTCGGAGTTGCGACTGACCGGCTTGAACTCGATGTGCGTCAGTAATTTGCCTCCAGCCGAAGTTTTTTCGGTGATGGCATAGAGGTAATCGCCTTTCTGATAGCGGCGGAGCAGTTCTTTGGGCGTCAGGAATTCGCTTTGTCCGTTCGGGTCGGCATCGTTGATCTGTACCTCGTTGTTTTTTTTCAGATAGACCCAGGTCGTTTTGCCGTCGCTGACAATCACCTGGTCGTCCATATCGAGCCGGAATTGGCTGTCTGCCTGGGCTGTCGTGCCTTTTTGCACTTGTTGCGCCTCGCCGGGCACCTCGACGGTGAGGCTGAAAGCCAGCTCAAAACTTTTATACCCTTCGTATTTTTTGCGAATCTTGTCGAGTATCTTCTTGGCTTCGGGGTCGGACTTTTCCTTGGCGCCCGCCGTCTGGCCGAACGCGACAGTGCCGGTGAAAAGGGCAATCAGGGCTAAAAAAAGTGGTTTTGTCATTGCAGAATGGAATTTAGTGCAAAAAACGGCATTTCCCTGCCCCAAGTTGCAGCGGCGCTGGTTAAAGATTCGCTAATACGGCCGGCGCCGCTCGGGGCGGAAAAATGAGCGGCCTGCAACTTTTACCGTTTCAAAACCGTTTTACCTGCAATAAAACGAGACTTTCACGGCGCCGGACGTCTAATCTGATTATTCATCCTATCCCCAGATTTTTTAATTTTAACATGACCAAAAAAAAGAAAAAAGGCGGTAAAAAGTTGACCGCCAGTGAATTGCAAATTTTCCTCCTCCGGTTTCTGCTTGCCCATCCCAAAAAGCGCCTTACTGCCCGCCAGATCATCGATCACCTTTCCTTCGAAAATAACAAGGATTCAGTCGAATACGCGTTGCGCCAGTTGGCCGAGGCCGGCTCGGTACGCGAATATGAAGACAATAAATTCGGCGTAGCCCTCGAACGCCTTACCCGCGAGGAAACGCCTGAGAGAGTTGAAAAAAGCGAACCCGCGGCAAGGCCGACTCCGAAAAAGGAACCCGCCCCGGCGCCCGAACGCTTCGCCGCGGTGGCGAAAAGCAAAGCGCCGGCCAGAGAAATCGCCTCCAGACATCGCAAAACGGTGGAAGGGCGCGTCGATATGACGCGAAGCGGGGCCGCTTACATCGTCAGCGAACTCGAAGATACCGACGTGTACGTCGCGCCCAAATACCTCAACGGCGCCCTGCATGGCGACACGGTACGCATTCTGCTTTTCCCGCCGGCGCCCCGCCGCCGGGGCCAGGCGCCCCGCAAACCCGAAGGCGAGGTGCTGCAAGTGCTTCGCCGGGCCAACGAGTTTTTCATCGGCACCCTTCGCAAAAGCCGCAAGTATGCCCTGCTGCTCCCCGACAACCCGAACATGCCGGTTGATATTTACGTCCCCCTCGACGCTACCGGCCAGGCCCGCGACGGCGACAAGGTGGTGGTGCGGGTCACCGACTGGCAGGAAGGGAAAGGACGCGTGCCCATCGGGAAAGTCACCCAAACCCTCGGCGAAGTAGGCGGAAATGAGTTTGAGATGAAAAAAATCCTGATCAATGCAGGGTTCGAACTCGACCACTCCGAAGAAGCGCTCGCAGAAGCGGCCCGCATCCCCGACCAAATCCCCGAAACGGAGATTGCCATGCGCCGCGACTTCCGCGAGGTGCTGACCTTTACCATCGACCCCGAAGACGCCAAAGACTTCGACGATGCCCTCAGCATCCGCCAGCTCGACAACGGCAACCTGGAAGTCGGCGTGCACATCGCCGATGTGACGCATTACCTCAAGCCCGATTCGCCGATGGACAAGGAGGCTTTTCAGCGCAGTACGTCCGTTTATCTGGTCGATCGCGTCAACCCTATGTTGCCCGAAAAATTGTCGAACAACCTCTGCTCCCTCGTGCCGTATCAGGACAGGCTCACTTTTTCGGCAGTATTTGAATTTGACCCCAAAGACAAACTGGTCAAGCGCTGGTTTGGCAAAACGGTGATCCATTCGGCACACCGTTTTACCTACGAGGCCGCGCAGACCATTCTGGATAAAAAGCCTGAGGAAGCGCTGACGCACCTGGCCATTTACCCGCAACTGGAATGGGCCATCACAACCCTTGACCGACTGGCGAAAAAGATGCGCAAGGAGCGCGAAAAAAACGGCGCCATCGGGTTTGAATCCGATGAAATCCGTTTTCGTCTCGATGCCGACGGCGCCCCGCTCGAAGCCTACGTCAAGGAACGCAAAGACGCCCACCTGTTGATCGAGGATTTTATGCTGCTGGCCAACAAGGAAGTAGCCTGGTTCATCGATCAGAAGGGCGGCGCCCAGCAGGAAATCCCCTACGTGTACCGCGTGCACGACCTGCCCGACCAGGAAAAAGTGGCCGAATTTGCGCGATTCGCCGCCGAAATGGGCTATCCGATGAAAGTCGATACCCCGAAACAGATTGCGCAGTCGTACAACAGCCTCATGCAGGCTTCCCGCAAAAACGAACGCCTCAAACTGCTCGAACCCCTGGCTATCCGTACCATGGCAAAGGCCGTGTATTCCACCGACAACATCGGGCACTACGGCCTCGGATTTACCCACTACGCCCACTTCACCTCGCCCATACGGCGCTACGCCGACGTGCTGGCGCACCGCATCCTCGAGCGCAACCTCGACGGCCGGGCGTGGCGGGTGGACAAGTCCAAACTCGAGGAACAGTGCAAACACATCAGCAACCAGGAGAAAAAAGCCGCTGATGCCGAGCGCGAAAGCGTCAAGTACAAACAGGCCGAACTGGTGCGCCGCCATATCGGCGAGGAATTTGAGGGCATGGTGAGCGGCATCATCGACCGCGGTTTCTTTGTTACCCTGCCCGACTCGCATGCCGAGGGTATGGTGGAGTTCAAGTACCTGCCCGAGCAATGGGTCGTCGATGAAGGCAACCTGCGCGCCCGAACCCGTCATGGCCGCCAGATCAAAATGGGCGACCGCGTACGGGTGCGTATCGTGGCGGTCGATCTGACGAAGCGACAGATCGAGATGGAATGGCTGGATTGAAGCCGAAAATGATTCGGCCGTCAGCTGAAAAACGGCCCCTGCCGACCGACTGGTCAGGCAGGGGCCGTTCATTTATACAATACCATTGCGCGTCAAGGCGCCTAACAGCGGGGAAATGCTATTTTTGACCTTCAATATATATATCAAAGCCGATCACAACTTAACTCGCCGTCGATGAAACACCAGGACATCCAGTCGCTCGAAGACTTGAAGAAAAGGCACGCTCCTGCGCACAATGTCAATGCGAAACATCGGCAGGGCTTGTCGTCGCTTGATCGGCTGGCGCTCTGGATCACCGACCACGTCGGCAGTATGCAGTTTTTCTTTTTGATCTTTTGCTGGACGGTCGTCTGGCTCGGCTGGAATACCCTGGCCCCCCAGGCATGGCGCTTCGACCCATTCCCCGCGTTTGTGCTGTGGCTGTTCATCTCCAACATGATCCAGATCTTTCTGATGCCGCTGATTATGATCGGGCAAAACCTGCAATCGAGGCATGCGGAACTAAGGGCGGAAGAGGATTTTCGGATCAATAAGAAATCAGAACAGGAAGTAGAGGCAATTTTGAAACACCTTGAAAACCAGAACGACCTCATACTTGAAATTCTGCACAGAATCGAACGAATCGAGAACGGTAAAACTGCCTGATGCAACCTCGGGTGAAAAAAACAAACCCCTGCCCGCCTCGCAGCGAACAGGGGGGTTGATTATCGGTAGCGCACGGTCAGTTAATTGCCGCCGCTTTTTTGAGCCGGTTTGGGTTTTGCCTCGGTCGGCGACTCTTTCGAGGGTTTCACGGGTGGTGTTTGCGGTGCCGGTTTCACGGGCTCCGTATTTTTAGGAGCCGGTTGCGGCTCGGTAGCGGGTTTCGGCCGACCGTGCATTTCTTCTTTTTCACCCGCCTGTTTCAGGTCTTTGCCCTTGTCTTTGTCCTGATGCGCCTTGTGCGGATGGCCTTTCTTGCCTTTTTTGGTCTTGGCGCCTTTTTGTTTTTCTACCTGGTCTTTTTCGCCGCCTTTGCCCTGGCCACTGAAAGCAGCGCCGTGCGATTTTTCTTCTGCCTTCGCAGCTTGTTCCGTTTTCGATTTCTGTTCTTTGGCTTTCGATTCGGTTTGCGACCAGGCGCTGGCCGAAGCGAAGAAGGCGAGAACGAGGGTGATTACGAGATGCTTTTTCATGTAATATGATTTCTTTTGTTGATCAAATACGGTATTGATACGGGCAAGGGTGTCGAAAGACACTTTACTGCTTGGGTTTTAACGATTTTTTCACCATTTCACCTGCCAGACTATTCATCAAATCTTAAAAAGCGCCATGAACAATTTCAACACCCGTCGAAGTTTTATCCGCCGAACCGCCGCCATGCTGGGCGGGCTGGCCCTGCATCAGGATGTTTTCGCAGCTTTTCAACTGAACGCTCCCAGGGGGGTGTTCGTTGCGCCGCCAAACGGCGATGAAGAAGATTTCTGGCGACAAATCCGTCTGGCTTACGGCGCAAGTCCTACCATCATCAACCTCAACAACGGCGGGGTATGCCCGGCGCCCAGGGCGACCATGGACGCGCTCGACTACTACAACCGCATGTGCAACGAAGCGCCATCCTATTACATGTGGCGGGTGCTCGACCAGGACCGCGAACCGCTGCGCGAAAGCCTGGCCACGCTGGCCGGCGCCGATATCGAAGAGATCGCCATCAACCGCAACGCAACCGAATCGCTGAATACCATCATTTTCGGCCTCGACCTGAAAGCCGGCGATGAGGTCGTGCTGTCGAAATACGATTACCCCAATATGATCAACGCCTGGAAACAGCGCGAAAAACGCGACGGAATCAAACTCGTGTGGGTGGATTTTGACCTGCCTTCCGAAGATGAGGAATATTTCGTAAACGCCTTTACCTCGAAGTTTACGGCCAAAACCAGGGTGGTGCACATCACGCATGTGATCAACTGGTGCGGCCAGATACTGCCGGTGCGCGCCATCGCCGACCGCGCCCATGCACAGGGTATCGATGTGCTGGTTGACGGTGCGCATTCCTTCGCGCTGATTGATTACAAAATCCCCGACCTGGGTTGCGACTATTGGGGCACCAGCCTGCACAAATGGCTGTGCGCGCCTTTTGGCAGCGGCATGTTGTGGATCAAAAAGGAAAAAATTGCCAAAGTCTGGCCCCTGCTCTCCAACGGAACGCCCGATGGCGGCGATATCCGAAAATTCGAGTCGCTGGGCACCCGCAGTTTTCCAATTGAAATGGCGATCGGCTATTCCATTGATTTGCAAAACCTTATCGGCGCCAAACGCAAACAGGACCGTATTTTTTACCTCAAAAACTACTGGGCCGAGCAGGTGAAGGACATACCCGGCATCAAACTGCATACCTCCCTGCATCCCCAATGGGGCTGTGCCATCGCGACGATTGGTTTGGAAGGGAAAAAAGGCAGCGAATTTTCGGACCAGTTGTTTCAGCGCGCTAAAATTCATACCACCGGCATCGAATGGGAAAAAGTCTCGGGCGCCCGCATCACGCCCAACGTTTACACCACCACCGACGATCTGGACAAACTCGTGCGGACCATTCACGCCATCGCGAAGAGCTCATAACTTTGTGGCCGGCCGGGCCGGGAGGAGCCAGGAACCCCTCCCGACCCGGCCGGCCAAATATCGCCAGCCTGCCACAACGTAACGTTTCCATGGAATACATCCTCTTTACCATTGAGAATCAGGTCGCTCAAATCCGCCTGAACCGCCCGGCCGTGTTCAATTCGATGAACCACGCCATGCGTCAGGAACTCATCGCCGCACTCGACCGCTGTGCTGCCGACCCGGGCATCCGGGCCGTGTACCTTACCGGCGAGGGGCGCGCTTTTTGCGCCGGCGAGGATTTGCAGGAAGTGATCGATCCGCAAGGGCCTTCGCTGACCGAAATCATTTCAACGGGGTACAACCCCATTGTCATGAAGATACGCGAACTGGAAAAACCCGTTGTTTGCGCCGTCAACGGCGTGGCGGCCGGCGCAGGGGCCAACATTGCGCTGGCTTGCGATATTACGGTAGCGGCGGCCTCCGCTTCTTTTACGCAGGCATTTTCCAAAATCGGTCTGATACCCGACAGTGGCGGCACCTGGACCCTCCCGCGCCTCGCAGGGCTGCAACGCGCGGCGGCACTGATGATGTTGTCGGACAAAATTTCGGCCGGAGAAGCCGCTGAAATGGGCCTTATCTGGAAAGTTTATCACGACGAGACCTTCATGGCCGAGAGCCTCGCCCTCGCCGAGACCCTTGCCCGGATGCCGACGCGAGGCATTGCGCTGACGAAAAAAGCCCTCAATCGATCCTTTTCCAACGACTTTAACGCGCAGCTTGCCCTGGAAGACGAACTCCAGTCGATCGCCGGCCAGACGCACGACTATCGGGAGGGCGTAAACGCTTTCCTCGAAAAACGCAAACCGGTGTTTAAAGGGGAATAAGCGCCGATGGCCAAGGGATTCCAAAAACTGCTGCCGTTTCGTTCTTCGGGCAAACCGCCTGCGCCCTGGTGGGTCGGCCTTCTGCTGGCGTTTATGACGGGTATGCTGTTCAGCCCCTGGCTGCGTTATCAGGTGTTCAGCCTGTTCGATTACCCCTTTCATTACAAGGAATACAAACACTTTGGCATTCGTATCCCCCACGGATATTCGGTGCACGGCATCGATGTGAGCCGTTATCAGCGCCGGGTAGACTGGGAGCGGGTCAGCAAAATGCAGGTGAACGACGTGCGTATTTCTTTCGCGTTCATCAAGGCCACGGAAGGTTCCTGGATCAAAGACCCCGAGTTTGACCGCAACTGGGATAATGCCCGGGAGAACAACATTATCCGCGGCGCCTACCATTTTTTTTTGCCGAACGTCAGTCCGCGCGACCAGGCTTTGAATTTTGCCAAAAACGTGCGCCTGCGCCCCGGCGATTTGCCCCCTGTGATCGATATCGAGGAAAAAAAAGGAATGGGCCGCGACCAGATACGCAAAGCGACGCTTGAGTTTATCGCCCTGCTGGAAAAGCGCTATGGGGTGAAACCTATTTTGTACACCAACCGTGATTTTTACAAAAACCATTTTGCCGATCAGCCGGAGTTCAAGCCCTACTGCTTCTGGATCGCGCACTACTACGTCACGGATCTTGACATGCCCGACGACTCCAGGTGGCATTTCTGGCAACACAGCGACCGCGGCAATGTGAACGGCATCAACGAGCCGGTTGATTTCAACGTTTTTTACGGCGACGAGGCCGCGTTGCGACGTTTGTGCATTCCCTGAAAGGCTGTTAAGAAATTGTCGCAGAACGACCCTTTTCGTTAATCCGAGGTTAAGTCCGACACGACATTGGACAATCCACCTATTTTTGGAGCGTCATTTACAATCATTTATACCAAGTTGTTCAACATGAAAAAAACACTGCTGGCCCTTGTCGCCTGTTTCGTTGCCCTGAGCGTATTTGCTCAAAACAAATCCTTGCCCTCGGCCAACGTCAAAACGCTGGAAGGACAGAGCCTGAACGTGCAGGAACTGGGCAAATCCGGCAAGATCACCATCATCAGTTTTTGGGCCACCTGGTGCTCGCCCTGTAAAAAAGAACTCGACGCCATCAAAGACTATTACGAAGACTGGCAAAAAGACTACGATGTCGAACTCATCGCAATCAGTGTCGATGATGCCCGAACGTCGGCCAAAATCCCCGCCATGGTTGCTGAAAAAGGCTGGAAGTACCGCGTGCTGGTCGACAGCAACAAGGAATTCCAGCAGGCCGCCAACGTCTCGTCCGTGCCCCATATGCTGGTGCTCGACCAGTCGGGCAACATCGTGTTCGAACACACCGGCTACGCGCCCGGCGACGAACTCGAACTCGAGGAAAAACTCAAGGAATTAAAAAAATAGCGCCGTTCCGAACGGCGCAGCGTCACAACCTGCCGACTGCACATTGCCCCGTCGCCTACCCAGGCTGGCGGGGCTTTTTTGTCAAAATTCGACCGGAATATCCTTGATGACCTCACCCTCGCGGGTTTGCCAGCGAACGATGTATCTGCCGGGCGGAAGGTTGTACACCTCAAGGTGCAGGCTGCCGCGGTGTTCGCCGGCAATCATGTCTTCTGCGGCCGACAGTTTTTTGATCAGGCTGCCGTCTTCGCGCAGCAGCAACATGGTCACCTTGGTATCTTGGGCGATCACATACTGATAGCTGCCTTCCACCACCAGGGCTTTCCCGGGCAGGGCCCGGTCGCCCGGCCGGATTTCGCGGCTTTCATAGCGGATACGGTAGCCTGGCGGGGTGCGCCCCAGCAATTCGGCGGTAAATTTGGTGAGTTCGGCATCGCCGATCCCGCCCAGCGAATGGCGGTTGGTCAGGCACCAGACGGCGCTTTGCGCTGCCGGCGAATCGGTTTTGCCCGATTGGGCGATGAACAGCAGGAGCTTGCAGAGTTGCTCGGGGGCCATTGCGCCTGCGCTGAAAGCGGCGTTGGGCTGCGGCGAAAGGTCGCCCGCTTGCGCACAGAAAGTTTTGAGGAGCAACGAAGCGGGCGTTTTGCCTTGAAGCGCCAGGGTGTGTTGTTCGGCTACGACCAGGGTCTGCAAACTGCTGTCGCCGGGCTCGAAAAACTGTCCGACCGGAATACGGACGCGCAGGCTTTTGCCGCTCAGGTTGCGGGCGCTCAGGCGGAGGCATTCGCCCTGGTGGCCGCCCGTTCCGCTGACCTCGATGGCCAGCAGTCCCTGTCTCAGCGCATCGCCCAGGTCGATGACGGCGGTTTTGGGCGCAGTTTTTTTCTGCTGGGCGCCCAGGGGCATGGACAAGAGGGCTAGCAAGCTGCACAACGCGAGTTTTCTCAGCATAAGGGGGAATTTTTTTCTCCAAAACGCGCGGCGCGGGACTTTTAGGTGTACGCTGAAAATTTAACAGGAAAAATAAAAAAGGCTCCCCGAAGGAGAGCCTTGTCAAATGTGCCCGGAACAGGACTCGAACCTGCACGACCTTTGGGGTCAAGGGATTTTAAGTCCCTCGTGTCTACCTTTTCACCACCCGGGCTCCTGAACTCATGGTCACAAAAATAGGCCATAAAAGCAAAAAAGCCCGCTGAACCAGCGAGCTTTTTGGAGCGGAAAACGAGATTCGAACTCGCGACCTCAACCTTGGCAAGGTTGCGCTCTACCAACTGAGCTACTTCCGCATTCGTTTTTTGTAAAGAACCTTTGTTCTTAGCGGGTGCAAAGATAAGAGTCGTTTTTTCGAAGCGACAAGTCTTTGGAAAAATTTTTTTCAAATTTTTTTTCAGGCCTGTCCGCCTGCCATCCGATCAGCCTGTGCTGGACGCCAGTCGGCGATACGAACGGCGTTTGATATTCAACAAGATAGCCTCGTAGCTGGACGCGACCGGCTCGCCTTCGATCAACAGGGCGTCGGCTCTGCCTTCGATTTTGCCCCAGAGCCAGTCGACAATCGCATCCACAGGATCGTTTTCATCGAAGCTCAGGTAGAAACGAATGGTCTCCTGAAATCCGATGTTGCGGCCCCGATATTCTTCGTCGGCGATGAGCCAGGCATTGCCGGCTTGAGGGATCTTGAATTTTTCGCCCAGCGTCAGCCAGCGGTAAAAACTGCCGAACAGATGGTATTTCAGGTCTTTGTCGCCCGTGCGGATTTCGATTTTCATCGACTGGAAAGCAAAGCGTGCGTCGGGGCCGAATGTGGCGCCGGGCGGCGCGGGGGCGTCGGGCAGTTGCGGCAATTTGCCTTCGAACCAGGCTTGCAGTTTTTCAGCCAGTTGCTCGATGCGCTGAAACCGGTCGGTTGCCAGCTGTTTTACGGTGGCGTCGCCGAATTTTTCAAAATTGTCGGGGTGGTATTTGGCGCGCAGTTCGCGCAGCGTTTTTTTCAGGATTTCTGCGTCGATCTGTTCAGGAGCAAGGCCAAACCACTCACGGATGTCGGCACTTTCCTGGGGCGTGAAGTAGGTCCCGGTCATTGTATGGTTGTTCATAGCTTAGTGATCCGCTGCCGGACTGGCCGATGGCAAGGCGCCGGCCGCGGTATTTTCCAGTTTTCTTTTGTAATAAAAATAGGTTTCGATTTGGGCCCGCACGGGGATATCGGATGCGCTGCGCCGGTATTCGTTGGTGTTGTAGCGGTCGATGATGCGCGCTTTGACGTTGTCGTTGAGTTGAAGATCGAGCAGCTCGCGAATTTCTTTTTGCAGGTCGGGGTCGTACACGGGGTAGGTGGTTTCGATACGGTGGGTCAGGTTGCGCTCCATCCAGTCGGCGCTCGACATGTAATAGCGTTCCTGTCCGCCATTGTGGAAAACCAGAATCCTCGCGTGTTCCAGAAAACGATCAACAATACTGATGACCTCAATGTTCTCGCTGATGTCGCGAATGCCGGGTACCAGGCAGCAAATGCCCCGTACGATCAATTTGATCCTGACACCGGCGCGCGATGCCTCGTATAGTTTCTGGACGATGTCGCGGTCTTCCAGGCTGTTGAGTTTCAGGATCATGCCGGCCTGCTTTTTCTTTTTTGCCGCGGCGATTTCCCGGTCGATAAGGTGGTAAAATGCCGGCCTGAGGTTGAACTTGCCAACCAGCAGGTGTTCAAATTTCAGCGCTCCGGGCTGGATGTTTTCCAGGTGGCTGAACAACAGGCTCGCCTCCGAAGTCAATCGGGGATCGGCGGTAAAAAGGCCGAAATCGGAGTAGATTTTTGCCGTGTCTTCGTGGAAGTTGCCGGTACTGAAATAGGTGTACAGGCGCGGCTCGCCCTGTTCGATTCGCCGCACCAGGCCTACTTTGGCGTGCACCTTGACGCCCGGCAGGGAGTAATACACCCGAACACCGGCCCGTTCCATCCGTTCGCCCCATTCGAGGTTGGCAGCCTCGTCGAACCGCGCCTTGATCTCGACAAATGCCGAAACCTGCTTGCCGTGCCGCACTGCGTCCATGAGAGCGTGCATGATGCGGCTGTTGCGCGCTACGCGGTACTGTATGACCTTGATGTGGGTAACGGCAGGGTCGGTGGCCGCGCGTTCGAAAAAATTGACGACCGAGTCGTAGGCCTGGTAGGGCATGTGCAACAACTGGTCTTTTGCACGAATGACCCCGAAGGGATCGGTCGTGTCGTGCAACAAAGGGTGGGGCAGGGGAGGAAGTGGCTTGTTTTTGAGGTGCGTCAGCCCGAAATCGGGGAATTTGAAAAAGTCGAAATTGTTGTGGTAGCGGCCTTCCGGCAGCATGTCGTATTTGCCCAGGTCGAAAGTATCCTGCAGGTACTCCAGCAGGTGCCCCGGCATTTCGCGGTCGTACACGAAACGGCTGGCCGGCCCGACCTGGCGTTTTTGCAGGCTGGATTTGATCTTTTGCACGAGGTCGCCCGAGAATTCGTCCTCGATATACAGTTCGGCGTCGCGGGTGAGTTTGATGGAATAGGTGTCCTGAATTTCATACCCGGGGAACAGCCAGGAAACGGAGTGCCTCACGATGTCGTCGAGCAGGATCAGGTCGTGGGTGCCGGGCGCCGAAGGCAGGGGCACAAACCTGGGCAACTGGTCGCTGGGAATCTTGACCAGAGCGTATTCGCTGGCTGCCATCGGTTTTTTGCGCTGACGCAGGTGTACGGCCAGGTAAAGGTGTGCATTGGCCAAAAACGGCCGGATGCGGCGTTTGACCAGCAACACGGGCATCACGAACGGCAGCAGGTTGTCGCGGAAATAGGCTTCTACAAAAGCGCGCTGATCGGCGTTCAGGTCGAGCCGCCGCAACATGCGGATGCGGTGCCGGGCCAGTTCGGGCACGATCTGCCGGGAAAAAACCTCTGACAATTCGGCCTGCTGGCGATTTACTATCCGGTGAATCTCCTTCAACAGCTCGGTCGGGTCGAAATCGAGCTGGGCTTTGGTTTTTTTACCCACCTTTTTGAGGTTGCGGAGGTTGGCTACGCGGATGCGGAAAAATTCGTCGAGGTTGGAGGAGTAGATCGCGAGAAATTTCAAACGTTCGAGCAGTGGCACGGCAGGGTCCTTGGCTTCCTGCAGAACGCGGTAGTTGAATGATAACCAGGAAATATCTCGGTGAACAAAGGGTAACAATGCCATCGGTGGAGTTTTTGCCGGCTTGATTTTGGAGCGGGAAAGGTAAAAACGTCGCCGTGCTGTACGACATTTTACCAGGTGAAACATTCCTTAAATGTCAAACAACGAAGTTTGTTGCGCGGGGCGGCCGAGCGGTTTGGGCCCACGGGTTTGCAGGCCTTGTGCGGCGCCCTGAAAGCGCTCGGCGGCGTAGGCGGCCAGTTCGGGAGCGAGCAGGTTGTCGGGTTCGTGGGTAAAGACGTAAGCCGTTTGCAGCCCTTTTGCAAACCACGTGGAGAGCCGCAAGGCCCAATCGTCGATGCGGGAATAATCGGTCGGGTGCAGGCCGTTGCCGACGAAGCGGATCATGGCGGTTCCGTTGGTCAGGTGCATGTGGCAAACATCGCGGCGTCCGGCCACATCCGTGATTACGGCCGCGGCGCCGGCGCTGGCAAGCAGCGAAAAATAGCGCAGTGCCGCGGCGGTCGGACGGAAAAAATCTTCGTGCCGCACTTCCACGGCAAGCGGAATATCGGGCGCCCATTTGTCGAGAAAACGCTCCAGCACCGGCAGATTTTGCGGCGAAAAATGGGGCGAAACCTGCAAAAAACAACAACCCAGCCGGTTGCCCAGTCCGGCAATCGCCCGACAAAACAGAGGGAGTTCGGGGCTATGCACCCCCAGATCGCGCGCATGGCTCAGGCTTTGCGGCACTTTCGGGCAGTATCGGAAATCATCCGGCACTTCTTCCCGCCAGCGCGCCACGGTGGCTTCGTCGGGGATGCGGTAATGGGTGGTGTTGTGTTCGATCGTATTGAACTGGGCCCCGTAATGCCGCACGAAATCGCGGTCGCGCGCGCCTGCCGGATACCATTTGCCGACCCAGGGTTTCATGTTGTAACCTGTGGCGCCGATATAAACCCGGGGCTGCACGGATGGTAAAAGTTGTTCGAGCACGAGCTCGTTTTCGGGCGGATCGGGCGGCAGGGAAAAATCGACGCCCTCGAGCGACTGCAGTTTGCCAAATTCCATTACTCCGTGAACTTGTAACCCACGCCGCGGATCGAGTGGAAGAACCTCGGTTGTTTGGGGTCTTCCTCGAAGTATTTGCGGAAGGCCAGGATAAAATTGTCGATGGTGCGGGTGCTCGGAAACACATCGTAGCCCCAAACTGCCTGCAGGATCTGGTTGCGGCTCACCACCTCGTTGCGGCGTTCGATGAGCAGTTTGAGCAACATGGCCTCTTTTTTGGTCAAAACCTGCGTTTCGCCGCGCCAGGTGATGGCCTCGAAAGTGTTGAAAGACACCTTGTTGCGGCCGAATTCGACCACGTCTGCCGCTTCACCCTTGACGCGTTGGCTGCGCCGCAGGAGGTTGTGCACGCGCAGCAGCAGTTCTTCCAGGTTAAAAGGTTTGGTGATGTAGTCGTCGGCGCCTTTTTTCAGCCCCATGATGCGGTCCTGGGCCATGTCTTTGGCGGTGAGCATCAGAATGGGCACCTCCGTGTTGCTGAGGCGGACCTGTTCGGTAATCGTGAACCCGTCCAGGTCGGGCAACATGACGTCGAGGAGGAGCAGGTCGAAATGCTGGCCATAGATGAGGTCAAGGGCTTTTTTGCCATTGCTGGTGGTGACGACTTCGTAGCCTTCCAGTTCGAGGTTGAGGCGTACAAGGTCGCGGATGGATTCTTCGTCTTCAACGAGGAGGATGCGCATGTTACAGAGTATCAGACACTTAGGGAATGTTCAGTTTCTTCAGGAATTCATCAACAGTCCAGAGACGAAATCGTTCGCTTTGGGCAAAATGCCCGATGAGTTTTTCATCAGTTGTAATGATGATCTTCTCATGGGTTGTTTCGGCCGATTCAAACAGATAACGATCACTTTCGATATTCGTGAACGGCGGCTCTGTGGGGCGTTGCAGCAATTCTTCAATGTCAGGTGGTAATTGAGGCGGTTTTTCGACTTGCCGGCAAATGGTCAGGTTGATAATTATTTGGGCGTAAAACGTTTTTAATGAATTTCGGCAAAAAGGGTCATAGTCAAAGTCTTTTCTGAACAGGTTTAATTTATCCATAAAGGGGCTTCGGTTCATCACCACTAATCGGTGATCTTGCTGGCCGATCAACCAATTAATGATCCGGTGTACGGTTTTTCTTTGCTCTGGCGTCGCTTCGAGCGGGCTGTGCCAGTTCAAAAACCATTCGTTGAACACAAATTCCATGGCTTCCGGTGGGGGGATTAGTCCAGAAAACGTTGGGTGAGCCGCATTTCCGCTTCCAGAAAATTACGTAACCCGCCTTCCAGTTGACCGTTGTCCGCCACTTTTTGCGATTCAATTTTGGTCTCCGGACCTTCTCTGTACAGGTAATAGACTTTCAGGTCATTGGCTTTCAGATGACTGTCGTTTACTTCCGCGAGCAGCGACATCAGCCAATGCTCGCTATGGGTGGAGAAAACGAATTGTTTGTCTTCTTTTTCCGCAATTTCAACCAGCACGCTGATAAACTTCTCCATTAATGATGGGTGCAGGTGTATTTCCGGTTCGTCGATGCCGATCAGCCGGTTTTTGTCGTACAGGATTTTGGCCAGCAGGAAAAGGATTTGGTTGACGCCCATGCCCTGGTTGACCAGTTCAGTGGTAAACGGCGAATCCGGTTCCCGTACCTGAAGGTAAAAAAAACCGCCCCCGGGCCCCATCAGTACCGAAAAGCGTTTGCCGGTGATTTTTTCAAAATAATGGCTGACTTTGGCCTGCAGATTTTTATCGATGGCCAGGTGGGTGGCAACTTCGTCTTCGGTCTGGATGGTGCCGTTGAGGGGAATTTGGTTGAAAACGGGTTTGGAGAAGCCTCGATGGGTTGGGGTAATATCAGTGGCGGCAATATCTGTCGACGGCGTGTTCATACCGTCAATTACCTGTTTTTGAAGTAGGTTGGCTTTGGCTTTTTCAACTAATGGACTGGCGTGTATGCCGTTCCAAACGATGCCCAAATCCCGCATAACATAAACTTTGTCCAAGGGGTTGGGGAAACTAACCCGAAGGTGTATTGAATAATCCAGGGGGCCTCCACTCGAATTTGCCAACAGAGTACTTCCTTTTTCACTCATTCTTATCCCAAATCCATAACTAGTAAGTATCGGATGATTCATGGAATGGATAAAAAGAGAAATGGATTCCTGTTTATCTTTATTAAAAATGCAGGCACCCAATCCGCTTAAATTGAGGAAACCCAGATTCAGCAACTCATCTACCGACCGATTCGGATTCTTCACCACATTCCGCAACACCTGCAACGCATACAACACGCTGCTTTTTCCGCTGTTGTTCGCCCCGGTCAATACTGTAAATCGCCCCAGTTCCAGGCTGGCGTTCCGGAGGCTTCGAAAGTTTTCGATATGCAGGTTGACAATCATTTTTGGCGGAATTTAGGCACAAAAATAAGAAAAAAGCGCGTCCGAACTTGCGTCCGGCGCGCCCAACATACGGTCTTGTTATGAATAAGCCCGCCGGAGCGGGTAAAAAGGTCGATGCCGTTTGATCAATCCATTTCCAGATCGATGTCCAGCCGTTCGTGCCAGGGCAGGCCGTCGAGGTTGAGGCGTTCCATGAAGGGGTCGGGGTTGAATTCCTCCACGTTGAACACGCCTTTGCCGTTCCACTTGCCTTCGAGGATCATGCGCGCCCCGATCATGGCCGGCACACCCGTGGTGTAGCTCACGGCCTGGGTGCCGGTTTCCCTGAAAGCATCCTGGTGCGAGCAGTTGTTCCAGACGTAGTAAGTGCGGGTTTTGCCGTCCTTGACGCCTTTGATGCGGCAGCCGATGCTGGTAAAGCCGGTATAGTTGGCGCCCAGTTCTTCGGGAGCGGGCAGCACGGCTTTGAGAAATTCGAGCGGGATGATGTCCACGCCTTTGTATTTGACCGGCTCGATGCCCGCCATGCCGATGTTCTGGATGACGCGCAGGTGGGTCAGGTATTGTTCGGAGAAGGTCATCCAGAAGCGGGCGCGGCGCAGGGTCGGGTAGTTTTTGACCAGGCTTTCGAGCTCTTCATGGAAGATCAGGTAGGAGCGTTTGGGGCCGATTTCCGGGTAGTTGATGTCTTTCCAGATTTCGTGCGGCTCGGTTTCGATCCACTGGCCGTTTTCCCAGTAGCGGCCTTTTTGCGTCACTTCGCGGATGTTGATTTCCGGGTTGAAGTTGGTGGCGAAGGCTTTGCCGTGCGAGCCGGCGTTGGCATCGACGATGTCGAGCTCGTGGATCTCGTCGAAGTAGTGTTTGGCCGCGTAGGCCGTGTACACGGACGTGACGCCGGGGTCGAAACCGCAGCCCAGCAGGGCCAGGATGCCTTTGTTTTTGTAGCGGTCCTGATACGCCCATTGCCAGGAATATTCGAACTTGGCTTCGTCTTTGGGCTCGTAATTGGCCGTGTCCATGTAATTCACCCCCGTTTCGAGACAGGCATCCATGATGGGCAAATCCTGATAGGGCAGGGCCACGTTGACCACGAGGTCGGGTTGAAACGATTTGATCAGGGCCACCGTCTGCGGGACCTGGTCGGCATCGAGCTGGGCCGTCTGGATGCGCGCGCCGCCGTAAGCGGCGTGAATGGCATCGGCGATGGCGTCGCATTTGGATTTGGTGCGGGAAGCGAGCATGATCTCGCCGAATACATCGCGGTGCTGGGCACATTTGTAGGCCACTACGCGACCTACGCCGCCGGCGCCGATGATTAATACTTTAGAAGCCATGGAGCGATCGGGTGAATGAAAAGATGAATTTTCGGGCGCGCAAAAGTAGGCAGATTGGCTATTTTTGGGGTAAGAAAGAAAAACAAATCACAACACTGTTCCGCAACTTTACCCACAGATAATCCTTTAAAACCCAAAACCGACTGACATGCACCCAAAAACATTGCCGGTTTTTCGCAATATCTCCTTCAATCCGGCTCCTGTCGAAACCTACATTCCGATGGAGCCGATGCACCCGCTGGTTTTCGACCGGCTGTGCGAAGACGGCTGGTGCTACTGGTCCGACCTGATTTTTCGCCGCAACTACTGGGAATGGCGGGGGCACCCCTGCCGGGTGGTTTTGCTGCGCATCGACCTGCGCAACTTTTCCCTCACCAAAAGCCAGCGCAAATGCCTGCGCCGCAACAAAGACCTGAAAATTTACCGCCGCCCCCTGGTCATCACGGCCGAGCACGAAGCGCTTTTTCATCAGCACGCCGAACGCCTGCCGCACCATCGCCCACAATCCATCTTCGGCTTTTTCAGCAACTGGAGCGATATCATGCCCTGCCGGGGCGAATTGCTCGACGTGTACGACAAAGGCGAACTGATCGCCACCAGTTTCTACCACCTCGGCTGGGAAAGCATGGCGGGCAATTATTGCATCTTCCGCCCCGAAGAAACGGCACGAAGCCTGGGCCAACTCACCATGCTGCTCGAAATTCAACTGGCCCAGCTGTCGGGCCGCCGCTATTATTACCCCGGTTTTGTGTACGACCTGCCCAGCGAATTCGATTACAAACTCAATTTCAACGGCCTGGAATATTTCGACTGGTGGGGCAACTGGTATCCCCTCGAACGCCTGCCCGTGCGCTCCTGGCGCGAACAATGGTCGGTAGCCCCGCCCCTGACCGACGAGGAAATGGAAGAACTCCGCCGTCAAAAACAGGAAGAAGCGGACGAGTGAAACCTGTGCCTAATTCTGCCCGAATTTGCGCAATACGGCGATGGTTTGATCAATCATCAGGGCTGTCACATCCAGGTGCGTCACAAAACGGATCGTCTGCGGCCCGAATGCGGAGGCCACCACGCCGTTGTGTACCAGGTATTCGAGAAAAACGGACGGGGTGTGCGGCGCTTTCAGGTCGAAAATGAGGATGTTGGATTCCACGGGCCTGACGTTGGTCACATACGGAAGATCGAGCAGCGCCGTCGCGATCCTGCGGGCATTGTCGTGGTCTTCTTTCAGGCGCTCCACCTGATGGTCGAGCGCGTAGATACCGGCCGCGGCGAGATAACCGGCCTGCCGCATGCCGCCGCCCATCGCCTTGCGTACCCGCCGTGCTTCTGCAATAAATTCGGAAGAGCCGATCAGCACGGAACCCACGGGCGCCCCCAGGCCTTTCGACAGGCAAACGCTGATGCTGTCGGTCAGCGCGCCGATCTCGGCAGGCTGGTTGCCGGTTTCCACCAGGGCATTGAAGATGCGCGCCCCGTCGATGTGCAGCGCGAGTTTGCGCCGCTGGCACACCTCGCGGATGGCTTTTATCGTCTCGATCGGGTAAATGCTGCCGCCGCCCTTGTTACAGGTATTTTCCAGCACGACCAGACGGGTGCGCGGCAACCAGTCGAACAGCGGCTTGACGGACCAGTCCACCAGTTCGGGCAGCAGGATGCCGTTGGGCGTGCGCAGCAGGTTGACGGAAATGCCGCTGTGAAAAGCGTAGCCCCCGACCTCGTATTGATAAATATGGCTCATCTCGTCGCAAACCACTTCGTCCAGCGGACGGGTATGCACCTTGAGGGCAATCTGGTTGGCCATGGTGCCCGAAGGGCAAAACAGCGCGGCCTGATGCCCGAAAAGCGCCGCGCATTTTTCCTCCAGCGCATTGACCGATGGGTCGTCGCGAAAAACATCGTCGCCCACCTCGGCGGCAAACATGGCTTTCAGCATGCCCGCGGTAGGTTTTGTGACGGTGTCCGAGATCAGATTGATGATGTCCATTGCAGAATTAATTATTTATTAATCTTGTATGTATAAACAGTTGGCTAATATTGCTTGACCAAGTGCAAATTTTGTAACAAACATCAATACCAAATGAAAAAGCATCTTTTTTCAGCGGCCTTTCTGGTCTGCTTCTGGCTGCTCGCCCCTGCACAATCGCAAGCCCAACAGCTCTATTTCTTTCTCATCAACAACACCGGCCAATCCGTCGCCCGCGTCTTTGTTTCTCCCTCCGAAAGCGACAGCTGGGGCTACGACCTGCTGGGCAACGGGTACCTGTATCAGGGATACCAGATTCGGGTCGATATCCCTGCCAGTTATGGCCAGACCTGCTATTTCGATGTGAAAGTCGTGACCTATGACGGAACGGTTTACAAATTCACCGGTTTCGACATGTGCAACCTTTACAGCCTCAAGGTCAACTGGGACAATACCTACAACACCGTCTGGTCGAATTAGCGCCTGCAAGAATACACTCAAAAAACAGCCCCGGTTCCTGTACAGGCGCCGGGGCTGTTTTTATTGATTCACCTTACTTCTTTTTTTGCTGTTTGGCCCGTTCTTCCTGAACGCGTTGCTGTTCCTTCATGGCCTGTTCGAGCCGGGCGCGGAACCCGGTCTCCTTTTTGGGCTTCTGGCGGTTTTTTTCCAGCTGCACGTTTATTTTATCGTGGTTGATCAGGTACCGTTTGGTCACCACCGTCTGGCCGATGTTCAGGATGTTGCTGAAACACAGGTACAGGGTAAGGCCCGAAGCAAAACTGTTGAAGAAGAACATGAACATGACCGGCATGAAGTACTGCATGTATTTCATGATCTTCATCTGGTCATTTTGCATGGCCGAGTTGTCCATTTGCTTCATGGAATACCAGGTGTACCAGAGCGTAGTGGCTACCCAGATCAGGGTGAATGCGCTGATGTGGTTGCCGAAGCCGGGCATCATGAACGGCAGTTTGAACGCCACGTCGTAGCTCGAAAGGTCGTGCGCCCACAGGAAACCTTCCTGCCTGAATTCGATAGCCGCAGGGAAGAAGCGGTAGAGCGCAAACCAGATCGGCATTTGCAGCAAAATCGGGAAGCAGCCGCCCAGGGGATTGACCCCGAACTCGCTGTACATCTTCATCGTCTCGACCGACATGGCCTGCTGGTCGTCGCCGTGTTTGCGTTTCAGTTCTTCCATACGCGGCTTGAGGGCTGCCATTCTGGCCTGGCTGTGCACCATCCGGTAGGTGAGCGGATACACCAGCAGTTTCACCAGCAGCGTAAGCATCAGGATAACAATGCCTTTGCTGCCGATAAAGCCCGAGAGGAAAACGAACATCGGCCGGATCACCCAGCGGTTGATGGCGCCGAAAATGCTGGACCCGAAGGGTATGATATCTTCCAGGCTGACATCGTAGGCCCGTAGTTTTTTGAATTCGTTGGGGCCGGAGTAAATGGCCATGTTGAGCGAGCCGCCGTTGGGGTTTTGCACCGGAAGTACGGCCGTCGTTTTCAGAATTTTCAGATCCGGGTCGGCGTCGGTCAGCATCAGGGTCTCGCCGGTGAAATTGCGGAAAGAGAAATCCTGCGCAATGATCGACGTATTGAAAAACTGGTTGTTGTGCGCCATCCACTTGACCGGCTGGTCGCCCAGTTGTTCGCTGTCGTTTTTACGGCAGTTGCAGTAGTCGGGGTCTTTGTCGTTGGGTTTGAAGTACACCGTTGACATGGTGCGCTCGTACTGCTGGTTTTTCTCCAGTTTGTCGAGGTGGTTCACCCAGGTCAGTTGCAGGTTGGCTTGCCCGGCGGGGAACACCTGTTCCATACCCACCGTGGCGATTTTGTAGTCGATGTGGTAATCGCCGTCGCGCAGGGTATAGCTTTGTTCCAGATACCCGCCGCCGTTGACCGGCGCGCGAAACGTGACGGCGTTGCCGTTTTTGACCCCTGCGAAGTACAGTTCGCTGGTATTGACCGAGCCTGCGGCGCTGCCTTGCACGGGAATCGTGAAGTCGAAGCGGTTTTTGGCGTCTTCCAGCAGGTAAACGGGGCTTTTGATGTCGTTACCCGCCGTATCCGTATTGATTTTGTCATACTTTTTGAGCCGGATTTCGCGAATGCGACCGCCTTTGCTGGTGAAAACAATTTTTACCAGGTCGTTTTCAAGTTCGAGCAGTTGTTCCTGACCGGTAGCCGCCGGGGTGAAAGCGCCGAATTTGGCGACCAGCAGGGCGCTCTGAAGAGAGTCGGGGGGCGCCGCTGCGGCGGCAGGCACTGCGGCGGCAGGGGTAGGGGCTGCTGCAGCAGGGTCGGCGTTCGTTCCGGTCGTTTGCTGCGCCGTTTGTTGTGCCGTTTGATCTGGCTTGGGCGGCGCGGAGTACTGCATCCAAAAGAAAAGGAGCAGAAAAATCAGGCCCATGCCGATGTAGGTGCTAAGGTTGCTTTGTTTTTCTTCCATGTAATCTGTTTGCAAGGCGGGCGTTTGTTGGAATCTTTGCAAGATGTCCGCCTTAAAGCGCCGCAAAAGTAGGATAAAACACGTCGTACCCATACGAACGCTCGAAGATTCTCCGAAACAGCTCGACCGACGGCTGCTAACAGCCTATTTACATACCTGCTACCGGCTGCTCGCTCCGGCTGTCGATATACGCGTCAATTGCCCTTGCCCGGCCCTCGACGAGTGGCTGACACAGCAGCGGGCCGACGCTCTGGCCGTACTGACTGCCTGGAATCCCGGCTCGGTTCGGCTGCCCGAGGCCGACAACCGAGCGCGCAACCGCCTGCTCGAACAACAACTTGCCGGCAACTGCGCCTGCCTGGAGCCGGCCCTGGGTATCGGCGATGTGGGCGACTGGCCGCCGGAAGAAATCTTTGGCGCCGCAGGGATTTCCCTGGGCAATGCCGCCCGCCTCGCCGCGGATTTTGGTCAAAATGCCTTTGTATTTGCCCCAAAAGGCGAACTGCCCGTGCTCTGCTGGCTGTTTTGAAAAATTCGAAGGCTTCAAAACGCTCCCAAACCCTCAATTAACCCCAACTTCGCCCCCTGAAATTCGACTGTCAAATATGGATATTGCCAAAATTCCTTCCCCCTGTTTCGTACTCGATGAAGCGCTGCTGCGCCGCAATCTCGAATTGATCGGCCGTGTGCAGCGCGAGGCCGGCGTACAGATCATTCTGGCTTTCAAGGGTTTCGCCATGTGGAGCGCTTTTCCGCTGGTGCGCCAGTATGTGCACGGCGCCACGGCTTCCTCGCTCAGCGAAGCGCGGTTGTGTTTTGAAGAAATGAAAACCAGGGCGCATACCTATTCGGTGGCCTATTTGCCGCGCGAATTCGGGCAAATACTCAAACTTTCCAGCCATATAACCTTCAATTCGCTGACACAATACCGCCGTTACAAGCGCCGGCTCGAACGTTATCCCGAGCACGTCAGCCCCGGGCTGCGCGTCAATCCCGAATGGTCGCCCGTCGAAACAGCCCTGTACAACCCGGCTTCGGCAGGCTCCCGGCTGGGCGAGCTTGTCGAAAACCTGAAAGGCAAACTTCCGGAAGGGATCGAAGGATTGCACGTTCATGTGCTTTGCGAATCAAGCAGTTATGACCTGGAAAAGGTGATGGAAAATTTTGAACAACGGTTCAGCCACTTTTTCCCGCAACTCAAATGGGTCAATTTCGGCGGCGGCCACCTCATGACGCGCGCCGGCTACGACGTCGAGCACCTGATCCGGATACTGAAAGCCTTTCGGCAGCGGTACCCGCATCTCCATGTCATCCTCGAACCGGGCAGCGCATTTGCCTGGGACACGGGCGTTCTCGTGGCTACCGTGCTCGATATTGTGTCGAACAAAGGCATCAAAACCGCCATTCTCGACGTGTCTTTCACGGCGCACATGCCCGACACACTCGAAATGCCGTACCGACCGCGGGTGCGCGGCGCCCATCTCGAACCGGAGGAAGGACGCTACCGCTACCGCCTGGGCGGCGTGAGTTGCCTGAGTGGCGATTTTATGACCGAATACGGCTTCGACAAACCCCTTAAAGTGGGTCAAAAACTGGTTTTTGAAGACATGATCCACTATACCATGGTCAAAACAACCACTTTCAACGGCGTCACCCACCCCGGCATCGCGATCTGGCGCGAAAACGACCGGCTCGATGTGGTGCGTAAATTCGGCTACCGCGACTACAAAAACCGCCTGTCGTAAAAAAACAGGCAACAAGACGGTTATTAAAAAACAACAGGAGTCAGTCTGCGCAGACTGGCTCCTGTTTAGTTCAGGCAGATCACGGCGGGTTCAGGCAAAGATGAAATAGAGCATCAACATCAATGCGATGGTTGCCAGGGCAAGGACGAGCATAAATTTACGGTTGTCTTCGCGGTCCTGTTTGGCATACACGTTTTTCTTCGAAACTTTCATTTTCGATGCCATAAGTCGGTGATTTTTAAATGAGCAGTAAATATGGTTGGTTAACAAGTAGTATGTCTTGATTCAAGACTCCGTACGAGGCAATAATGGCCGGCATCAGACCAGGCCTTGTTCCCGAAACAGGCGGTTGAGCCATCGCAACATGGCAAACAAGGCCAGCGAGGCAATGGTCAGCAGCACAAAATTAACCCAAAAGAAACTGGCTTTATCATCGTAGCGGTCCCACATGGTGGCCAGCACGCCGCTCAGCTTGTTGCCGAGCGAGGTGGCCAGTTGCCAGCCGCCCATCATCAGGCCGGTAATGTGACGCGGCGCCATTTTGGACACCATGGAAAGCCCCATCGGGCTGAGGCACAATTCGCCCGCAGTGATGACCGCGTAGGTGCCGATCAGCCACCAGGCCGATGCCTTGACCGCGCCGTTGTGGCAGGCGTAAACGGCCATGATGGTAACCAGGGTAGAAAGGGCGGAAATGACCAGTCCCCACCCGATTTTGGCGGGCGTGGTGGGTTCCTTGCCTCGTTTGCGGAGCCGGGCGAACACCCAGATCACGACCGGGGTCAGCAGGATCACAAACAAGGGATTGACCGACTGGTACAACTCGGTCGATACCAGCGAACGGCTTTCGCCCCTGGGCGGCCGCGCTGCTTCCGGCATATTGAGGAAATAGGGATCGATGTTGTTGATCTTGACAATTTTGCCTGCCGCATCGCGCGTGGTGCGGAACTGGTGGTCGTATTGGGGTACCAGCGCAGTGTCGTTTTTGACCACCTGCACCAGACGCAGCTGGTTGGCAAGGGGCTCCACACTGGCCGGTATGCTGCGGTCGGTGTAAAACTCCGCCCAGGTGGTCAGTGCCGTGCCGTTTTGTTTGAAAACCGCCCAAAACACGATGACCACGCCGTAAATAGCCAGCAGCGATTTGATGCGCGGCTTGTCTTCGGCGCTGGCCTGTTTCAGGGTCCACAGATAAAAGGCGATCACGGGCATGCTGCCGAAAATAAAAGCGTCGGTCGAGTTGGAGCCAAACACATCGCCGGGGATCATCCAGCCTGCAAAACCCGTCACGACGGCCGGGAGCAGCACGGACGACAGCATTCTGCCGACCCCCATTTCACCGTTTTCGGGCGCTTTGCGCACATCGGCGTGCCGGTAGTGGCGGGTGCCGATGAGGAACACCGCCACGCCGATAAACATTCCTACGCCTGCAGCGGCAAAAGCAGCGCCCCAGCCGATGTTCCAGCGCAGCCAGGCAGCGAAAAAGTTGCAAATGAAAGCGCCGATGTTGATCCCCATGTAGAAGATGTTGTAGCCGGTGTCTTTCATGCCTTTATAGCGGTCCTCGTTGTACAGGTTGCCGAGCAGTACCGAAATATTGGGTTTGAAAAAGCCGTTGCCCAGGATCATGATGCCCAGGGAAGTGTAAAAAGTGGTCAGGTTGTTCGGGATGGCCAGCAGCAAATAGCCGATACCCATGAGGCTGCCGCCGATCACAATCGAGCGGCGATAGCCCAGCACCCGGTCGGCAAGCAGTCCGCCGATGAAAGGCGTGAGGTACACCAGTGCAATGAAGGTGCCGTAAATATCGGATGCTTCGCCGCGGTCCATGGCCATGCCGCCGCGCTGGGCATCGGTCATGTACAGCATGAAAATGCCGATCATGAGGTAATAGCCGAAGCGTTCCCACATTTCGGTGAAAAAAAGATAGGGTAATCCGGACGGGTGTTGTTTAAACATGAAGGCTGAGCTGGCGTTTGATCAAAAGTATTCTTGAGTGACGGGCAAAAATAGAAGCCAAAAGCAGATCGGCACACTATTTTTGCCTTCCCTTTGATCCTTTCCTAATTTTGCCACCTGAACGCAGCGAAATGTCGAAAAAAATTCTGCTCCTGAGTATTTGTCTGATTGGCCTCGGCTTCACCCTTGCCGCCCAGCAACCCAAGGATAAAAACCCCGCCGGCCAGCCCTCGCAGGGCTCTTCCGGCCCTTCTATGGTAGCACCTGTTCCCCTCAAAACGGATAGCGTGACGGTCACCATTGTCCTCAAACACCAGCAGGATAAAAACCTTTCCGAAATACGCCGCATCCTCGAAGCACAGGGTTTCTGGGACCAGTTCCCGCCCCGCGATGCCCGTGTCGTCTCCTGGACGCTTGCGATGGGCTACGGCCATATCATCGTTCTGGAAGTGCCGGCCGGTTCCATGCGACGACTCAATCTGGCGCTCGAAAACGGCGCCTGGGGCGCTTTCGACACCGAGGTTTATATTTCCTACGACTACAAGTCGATCTGGGAAGATTACATCGAAAAACGGGAAGAGGCCCGAGAAGAACTCGACGACGACAAAAACTGAGCGCCGGTTTTTACGCCATCCAACAGGCGCCATCCCTGATTTCGGGCTCAATTCGGGCGTTTTGCCCTGATGCGGGCACACGTTGGGCCCATCATGCTACGTACAGTTAGCCGCGATGCGGCACGGGGAGGCGGGTTCATCGGTTATGCCCGATGCAAGTGATTTGCCCCAAACCGGCCGCATCGCGGAAAAACGTGTGCAGGCATCAACTCAGGAAACGTTTGCCAAGTCAAAATTCATGCTGGCTCCTGTCCGATGACGCCGGCTGCCGTTCACTTCAGAAATCTTCGAAATAGGTGCGGGCATTGCGGCCCACGTTGCGCTGCATTTCGGTAGCATCCTGGTAATTATCGCCCTGGTATTGTTCGCCGGCATTCCGCTTGTACAACTCGCGTTCCCAGCGCGGATTGTTGATCTCGCCCCGGGCAGTAGAGTGCAGCAGGATGAAATCTTCCCCGGCGAGCGAAGGGTTGTAAAACAGGAATTTGACGTTTTTCTGGTTGGTTTTTGGGAAATTGTAATAAATCCAGATCTCGTACGGCGGTGCGCTGGGGTCGTCTTCCACGTGAATCAGGTCGTCGGGCCGGCCATAGCGCAGGTAAATGATCCCGCGTGCCGATTCGAAGCCACGGCCGAAGCCGGTATTGAATTTCTGGTCCACCTGACCTGCCACTTCCATGTACTCGCGGAATGCCTGTTCGGGATTGTTGGGGTCCAGTTGCATGAAATGACGGAACAGAAAATAACGCATCCCTTTCAAATCGCCCGACTGGAGCAGGTTTTTAAGGGTTTCGTTTTCATCGCCCGAAAGTGTGGGGGAGATGGCGCGCAGGCTGTACCGCAGGTTGTCTTCCGAAAGGTCCTGAACGAATTGTTTGGACACCAGTTCTTCCGTCAGCTCGTTTTCTTCCATGGAAAGGAAGGGATTGCTGCGCTGAAACGGCACTTTGCGAATGGCGAGCAATTCGTTGGTCGCATTGCGCAGTTCAACGGTCAGCGAATAGTTGCCGCTGACCAGGTTTTTAATATCCATTTGTACCAGTACGGCGTCGATTTCTGACGGCGGTTTGCGCTGGGTGCCGATGGAGATGAGGGCGGTCACGCCGTTGCCTTTTTCCTTTTCGATAAAATAGCGCACGAGGTAATTGCCCCCGGCCGCAATGCTTTTGTCGGCGTGGTAGATCTCGGCATAAAAAGCCAGCCGGGTCGCCGTACGGTCGTAAAACAGGAACGGCAGGGGCTCGAGGAAATAGCCGTTTTTGTTAAAAGGCCCCTCCGATTCGTCAGGTTTGAAGCCGCGCAACAATTGAACGTCGGACAGGTTGATCCGCGAAGGATCGATCGCGATGTTCAGGGGCGCCGCAAACTGGTCCTGGTTGTTGGGGTCGTAGATGTCTTGAAAACTGATCTCCAGTTGGTACTGGCCGGCCGGTACGAACAGCCTTTTGACGTCGAGCAATTCCTGCGGGATGCTGACCAGCGGACTGCTCATGCGGTATTTCTCGTAGGTAACGACCTTTTCGCCGTCTTTGATGAGGATCAGAACTTCCACGCCGGCCTGCAGTTGCAGGCTGTCGACGGGTTTGAACGTGACAGTGGCGGCAGCCACTTCGATGTTGATTTCGACATAGGTTTTTTCCGGGGTGGCATAGGCGGCGAAGGAGACGCCGGTGTCGAGCGCGCGGGATTCGGCAGCACACAAAAGCGCCGTCAGCGTGGCCATTGCGAAGCGTAAAACGGAAGTTTTCATAGCCGGATTTTTATGTTGTATTGAAGATTGGTTTGATCTATCAAAATTCAGGTTTCCTGTGGAAACCTGGCGGACATTTTTTAGAAAAAGTCAGGTTTTCAAACTGCCCCAAAACGATGGTTTCCGCGCTTGGTGTACAAGAAGTTGAAGGGGTATTTTGTTCAAAGATATTGGAGCGCAGCGCAGGTTGCACCTGATTTGCATCAGCTTACATAAAAAGCTTGATCCACCCGCCGGCATCCATTTTAACCCGCCAGGCGCGGCGCTGCGGGTCGTAGCGCTCCACAACGGCCTTGCGCTGCTGCAACTTCCCCTGCTCCAGTTCCCTTCCGTCAAAGTCGCCGTACAGCCAAAGCCAGTCGGTGTCTTTTTCCGCTTCCAGGCTCAATTCGCTCATCCGGCCTGCTTTGCGCGCGGCGCTGACCAGCACTGCGCCGTCGGCACGCAGGTGCTCGAACGACAAATCCCGCCAGTCGTCGGGCACGGCAGGGAAAACCGCGATCTCGCCCTTTCGGCTTTGCAGCAACATTTCCTGCACCCCCGCGGCAAAGGCGAAATTGCCTTCCAGGGTAAAAGGCCGGTAGTGAAAACCGGAATATCCCTCGGCCGTCTGGTCGCCGTTGACGTGGAACGAATTCTCCGACACGAAGGCTTTGGCAAATATGCGCAGGGCCTTGCGCGCGCCGTCGCCGTCGCCGCCTCTGGCGCGCAGGCTGGCCAGCCAGGCAAAGGAGTAGCCGGTCCATTCCGAGCTGCCGGCCGAGTCGAGGCGGGTCAGGGTGGCGCCGATCGTTTGTTGTGCAGCGGGACCGTCGGTCCGGTTGATCAGTCCCAGCGGATGTATGGCCATCAGGTGTGAAAAGTGTCGGTGGCTTTGTAGAAAAGGCAGGTCGGGGGCGATCATCAGGGCGCCGTTGGCTTCTGCGGCCAAAGGCGGCAATTCGGCCGCCCGGCGGCGCCAGTGTTCGGCCTCCTTCGGCTGATTCATTTCATCGGCCAGTTCAGCCGTTTTTTGAAAAACAAAAAGACAAAGCGCCAGGTCGTAATTGGTCAGCGTATTGGGCCACCAGGCTTGCGGGCTGTTGTCGTGTATTTCCGGCGACGACGACAGGGGCAGCACCCGTATGCCTTGTCCGTCGATAAAAGTCAGTTGCTCGAGGTGAGTTGCCACGCCCTTAAACCAGGGCCAGGCATGAAAACGCAGGAAGCGCCGGTCGGCGGAGTAGCGCCATTGCCAGTAAAAATGCTGCGACAACCAGGCCGAGGTCGTGGGCGAGCAGGCGTACTGAATCCAACCGCCCATCGGCTGGCCCAGCAGGGTTTCGACGCCGGGCACATTGAGGCCGCCGGTGCCGAAATAATATCTGGTGTAGTCGTAGTGGGCCAGTTCGTTGCTTTCCAGATGCCACAGCAGGCCTTCCGCCTCGTCGAGGTGGTTGGCTGTATAGGCCGGCCAATAGCTCATTTCCGTATTCAGGTCGTGGTGCAGGTCGCCTTTCCAGGGCGGCAGCCGGCCGTTGTCAACGGTCCAGATGGCTTGCAGACTGATCATGGGCGCATCAGCGCGGGCCACGCAGCCGAATTTGTACATGTCGCGGTAGTACTGCTTTTCAATCAGCGGATCGGGCAGCCGCAGCGCCGATTTGCCCCAGTAGCCGGCCCACCATTTGCGGCTTTCTTCGAGGGCGCGGGAAAAACCGCGCGACAGGGCGTCCTGCACAATTTCATGAGCGGTCGGGATATTGGGTTTTTGGGCAAAATGGCTGGAGATACTCCACACGCCTTCTATCCAGCCGTCATTTTCCTGCCAGGCCAAAGCTACTTCGTACGAAAACCCGCCGTAGCAGATCTGGCGATATACCAGCAGATTCGGGCCCTGTGATTTTACTTCGCCCTGCCGGTATTCGAGCCGGGCCAGGTCGTCGCCCTCCACGGAGCTGCCGGGCGCAGCCTTGGTGTCGCCCGAATAGGCAGGCGGCACGAGTTGAGCGACGGCGTTCGCTTCACTTTTGACCCTGAACCAGCCCTCGCGCCGGTCGGCGTGTACGAAGGTTTCAAAAAACGGTTCATTCTGCCTGCTCAACGTCGCCAGTCCGTCGGACAGGTCGAGACGGCAGGAAACCGTCGAGGGAGAGGAGATGGGAAATTCAAGCGCTGCGCCGGGGAGTTTGGTTGGCCCGGGTTCGCTTTCATAGGGCGCATCGAAATAGGCTTGCACAACGCCGTAATCATTTTTGCCCAGTTGCGCGGCCACCCAGTCGTAGCGAAATTCGGGGCGCTCCAGCCCGGCCATGGGGCGAAGATCCCAAAGGTCGGAGCGGTCGAGAGAAAGCCGCAATTTGCCCTCATGGTTCCACAGAAGGCAGCCCAGCAGCCCGTTGCCCATGGGCAGCCCTTCGTCCCAGCGACGGGGTACATTTTCAAAAACAAGATCGTGCTCCGGACGGGGCTGTGCGGAAAGCAAGAGGGGCGACAAGATCGCCAGCGAGAGGAGGAGTAACAGGTGTTTCATAAATTGACGATCACTGGCCTTGGATTTTTAGTTTTAGGGAAAAGGAGGGCGCTTTCGTGATAAGTCCGGCAGTAATGCCTTGCTTGCAAAGGGCAAAGTTCTTTTCGCCTTTCCCGCCAAGGCGCCCGTTTTTTGAAAAATAGGCGGCACGGGGCGAAGCCCCGTGCCAGCATGAAGCCCCGCGCCAGCATCCCGCGCCAGCGTTGAACATTCGGGCAATAGAAACCATCAGCCGCTTTAACGCTGCACGGGCAGCCGGATGAAAGACGCCTGCCCAGGGGAACAATAGAGTCTGTGCGTCGCTTTTTTGAAATCCGCGTCCTTGGCTTCGTAGATGTTGACAAATTGCTGCGGATTGCGGTCGGACAGCGGGAACCAGCTGCTTTGCACCTGCACCATCAGCCGGTGCCCGGGCAGAATGACGTGCGCCACATCGGGCAGTTCGAATACGACATGGGCAGGTTGGCCGGGGGTGAAAGGTTCCGGTTTGTCGAACCCGTTGCGGTAGCGCCCGCGGAAGATTTCGCCGCGTACGAGCATCTGGTAACCGCCGAGCGGCACGCCGTTTTGGCTTCCTTGCAGCGTATCGGGGAATACATCGATCAGTTTGACCACAAAATCGGCGTCGGTACCCGTGGTACTGACCCACAGATCGACGCTGACGGGGCCGGCCAGGATCATTTCATTGCCGAGCGGCGCAGTCTGGAACGTCAGTACATCGGGGCGCCGTGAGGCGAAGCGCTGGTCGTCGCACATGTATTCGCGGGTACGGCCCAGATGCACGTCTTCCGTGTAAGGTACCGGGTGTGCAGGGTCGCTCACGTATTCCAGCCAGTTTTCGGCGTTGTTAGCCGGGGTGGTGGACAAGCTGTTGTCGGAATGGAAAAAATACTGAACCGGCGTGGCGGTGCGGGGCGGCCATTGATCGTACCTGGCCCAGCGGTTGGCGCCGGTCAGGAAAATGCTGGCTTCCGGAAGCGTCGCCGGGCCCTTGTCTTTCAGGTAGTATTCGAAAAACGGCAGTTCGATGTTATCCTGGTAAAATACCGATGTTTTTTGTCCGAACACCACATTGCCCAGCCGGTCGCCATCGGTACGCGCCCAGCCGCCGTGCACCCAGGGGCCCATTACCAGCTGGTTGTTTACGGCGCTTGCATTTTGAGATTCAATGGCCTTGTAAAGGTTCCAGGCGCCCCAGCAGTCTTCCGCGTCGAAGAGGCCGCCGACGGTCAAAACGGCGGGCTGCACATTTTTCAGATGCGGTCGCGGGTCGCGGGCTTTCCACCAGGCATCGTAGTCGGGGTGCGCCATGAGGTCGTTCCAGAACGGGATGTTTTTCATGCCCAATTGTTCGGTAAAATTGCGCAGCGCGCCCACCCGCAGGTAAAAGGCGTAATTATCGGGAGTTTTCCAGTCGGAGAAGCCGGGCGCGCCGTCCATGGTCGGGGCAGGGCGGGGTTTGCCGAAGCCGGAGTAAAAGGAGAAGGCATCCATCAGCATAAAGGCCCCGTTGTGGTGAAAATCGTCGCCCACAAACCAGTTGGTCACCGGCGCCTGCGGCGACACGGCTTTGATGGCCGGATGATTGGCCAGGATGCACATGGTCGCATAAAAACCGGGGTAGGAAATGCCCCACACGCCTACGCGGCCGTTGTTGTTGGGCAGGTTTTTGACCAGCCAGTCCACGGTGTCGTAGGTGTCGCTTGCTTCGTCGGTGTCGCGGGTGGTCTTTTTATCGGGATTAAAGGGCCGAATGTCCATGAATTCACCCTCGCTCATGTACCGGCCGCGCACATCCTGAATCACGAAAATGTAGCCGGCGCGCACCATGGCCATGTTTTGCATACGGTCGGTAAAGGCCCCCGCACCATAGGGCGCGCAGGAATATGGCGTTCGGCGTAACACAATGGGGTACTGGCGCGTCTGGTCTTTCGGAAGGTAAACGGACGTGAACAACCGCACCCCGTCGCGCATCGGGATCATCATTTCTCTTTTGTAATAATGCTCGCGGAGGTAGATGGAATCGGCGTTTTGCGCATGTGCCGAGGCGACGGTCAGGCAAAAAACGAACAGCAGCAAACGGGTAGTGGACATGACGGGTATGTTGTTGGTCGGGAAATTTCCGCCCAAAATCGGGAATAAACCGCAATTCACAGTTTTCCGGCACTTTCCTGCAACCTCCCTTGTTAGGGACCTGTCTATTGACCAACAAAAAAGAAACATCATCCACTTTCGATATGAAAACGATCTTCTCCTTTCTGTTTACCCTGACGCTTTCTTTTGCAGCGTTTGCCCATAATACTCCGGTTACTACTGACATCGACGTCGTGATTACCCAAAAACGCATTTTGTTCATCGCCGACGAATTGCCGGTCAAGCACCTGGCTGTACAGGTGATCGACGCCGCGCATCATGTCATTCTGCAACAGGATTTTTCGTCAAAAACCGCCGACTGGTCGCTCGATGTCAGTGATCTGCCTTCGGGCACCTACACCCTGCAGGTCGGCAACCAGGCGCCCATTCCCTTCGTAAAAACCGAGGCGGCCGGCGCTTTCCGCGCGAATCTCTGACCCAGCCATTTCGAATAACACATCTATGAAAACAATACAGGAGTCTTCCCGGGTGCGGGAGGGCTCCTGTTGTTTTTGATCAGCTGCGTTTTCCCTCGACGGGAAAAGCTCAACAGATTGACAATGGTTTAAAGCATGTTTAGAGCATGTTGAGCTTTTCGTAGGAGCCTAAAAATGGGAATCAGTCCATACCTTTTGAGTGTCTAATTCTTCGGTTATGGTCACTCAATTTACTGAGCTCACTGATTCCCAATGGGAAGTTATGAAGGTTGTGTTGAATTGCAAACGAAAGCGCAAACATGATTTACGAGCGATCAGCAATGCTATGTTATTTGTAGCCCGAACGGGGCTCCAATGGCGGAATTTGCCAAAGGAATACCCCAAATGGACGATTGTGTATTACTACTTTCGGCGCTGGACGCGGGACGGAACGATTGATATGCTGAACCTGTATTTAGGGCAGATGGAGCGCTATTTATCGGATAAAGAAGCGGACCCGAGTCTGGTTTGTGTTGATAGTCAAAGTATTAAGAGTGTGCCCTTTGTCAGCCAGCATCGGGGTCTGGACCCTTTCAAAAAGGTCAACGGCCGAAAACGGCATGTGGTGGTAGATACCCTGGGTTTGGTTATCGGCGTAGTTGTTCGAGCAGCCAATTCTTCTGATGCCGTTGAAGGCTGCACGGTCCTGGAACGCTGCCGAAGGCGCTGGACCCGCTTGCGCAAGGTCTTGGTCGACGGCGCCTACCAAGGTCGATTTCTCAGGTGGGTCGAGCAGCATACCGAGGCCGTGGTGGAACATGCCTCTCGTCCGGAAACAGTCCAGGGATTTGTCCCCATCCGATGGCGTTGGGTGGTCGAACGTACCTTCGCATGGTTCAATTTCTTTCGCCGACTGGACAAGGATCGAGAGAAAACCGTAGAAAGTTCGGAATCCTGGATACTTTTAGCCAATTGTTCGGTAATCCTTAATCGCCTGGAAAACTGGCCAAATTAAATTCCTCAACATGCTCTTAGGATTTTCTCACCAGGTCAAAAACAGTTCTTTTTCCCCCTTTTTCACCTTTTTTCAGTCACGTAGCCCCGGCTATGCTCCTTCAAAAACGCGAAAACTGACGCAAAAAGCCCTCGTTTTTGCCGCCGGCAGAAAATCCCAAACATGCCCTTATGGGAGGGGCCGGTTTTCGCGGCGCATTTCAAATTTTACCTCGCCTTTATTGACCAGCCCTGCGCGTTGCCAGCCTTGTCGCGTATAAAACTCCTCGGCCCGGGTGCCGGGCGCGGTACCCAGCCAGAGCGGCGTATCGGTTTGGGCAAAATACCAGTCGAGCATCAATCGGTGCAATTGTTTGCCGATGCCAATGGCCTCGTGGTCGGGGTGCACGAACAAAGCCCAGACATTGTGTTCCAGCAGATCGACGATGGCAAACCCCGCCACCCTGCCATCCCTGATGCATACCCAGCCCCGGCCGCGACGGGTGAGGAAGTCGGCGCAATCGGCATCGGTCACCAGGCCGGGGTCCGAGAGGCGGTTTTCGCGGACGGCATTGCGGACCAGCTGGATTTGGGGAATATCGTCAGGAGTAGCGACTCTGAAAACCATGCGCATAAAAGGTTCAGCGTTTTTTAAAGCTGAGCGTATTGCCGCGCCCGCCGATCATCGACAGTTCGAGGTTTTGTTTGTCGGCTTTGACGATGGCGTAGCAGACCATATCCTGTCCGATCAGCGAAAGGCAGGGCGTCGGGGCCACGGGGTTGCAATCGGCGGGGCATTTGGGGAAAAACTGGAAGGGCAGTCGCTCGGCGACTTTGCCGTCGTACGACTCCGTGTACATTCCGTTCGCGATGTTCAGGCTGGACTTCGGATCGATGGTCGAGACCCATTCTCCCTCGATGGCATTCGCCATACGGGCGTCGGCGCCACTCAGGAAGGGGTCGCTGTGCGATTGTTGGGCATAGTCGCCGTCGGCGCGCACATTATGGCCGAACCCGCAGGCCGCATCGTCGCCTTCCAGGGTTTTGATCTGCAGGGATTCCTTCCCGAAAACGAATTGCAGGCGGCAAGTGCCGAGGTATTCGCTGGTCTGGTATTCGTAGGTATTGACGCCCGTCAGTTTGGCCACGCCCTCCATTTCGCCCTGATTGTGTGCCGGCGGGCCGGCCACTACGGAAAGCGCAAAACGGATGGACTCGGCCCCGGTCACACTGATTTTAACATCACCAGCGCCGGCGTTGTTGGGCAATTCGAAGGCGTAGGTACCCGTGATGGCCAGGAATTCGTCGGCTGACGCCTCCTCTTCCTCCACATCCTCTTCACCGGCAGCAATGGCCGCGGCGCCGATTTCCTGCAACACCGATTGGGCCATTTCGCCCAATTGCGGATCGTTTTCAAACGGTTTGGCTGCCGCCACGATTGCCTGTTGCATGGCTATTCTGGTTTCGGTGCTGCCGTATTTTTCCTGCAACAGCACGCTGTCGCGCAGCAGGAACAACCAGCCGACGACATGGTCTTCGCCTTTTTGATAGGTAGCGTTGAATTTGCTCAGCAGGTCTTTGGGGTTTTGTAAAAAAGCGTCTTTCACCGCGATGGCCTCGCCAACACAGTTCGTACTGCCGCATTGCGTAAACTTCGTCCAGGCATCGGGCTCCTGCCGGCAGGCGATGAAAGTGAACAAGGAAAGGAAAAATAGAGAAACGATGATTTTCATAAATGATGATAATGGGTTTAAAATCAATTAGTTAAAAGGTTTTTGGTGTTCTGATGGGCATAAGACTACCCTGCTAATCGGCGCAATATCGCTTGATTTCTGCGGAGTATCCTCCGTTCCCACCTCGCCAGGGGGCCACGACGGCAGAACAGGCCCCCGTCCCGTCAGGGATGCAACGTCGGTAAAAAACGCAACGTCGAACAACGCCCCGCACGCGCCGTCCCGTCAGGGACGCAACGTCGGTAGAAAACGCAACGTCGAACAACGCCCCGCACGCCCCCGTCCCGTCAGGGACGCAACGTCGGTAGCAAGCGCAATGGTGAATTACACAGGGTTTTTGAAAATAAATCGTTCGTCATATTCGATTTCAAACGCTTTCAACATTTCCACATATTCATCCAAAAAGCTCTTTTTTTGATGATGTTCTTTCTGGTTTTCAACGTATTTACACACAGATGAAATCTGCGAGCGGCTATACGAAAACGCGCCGAATCCTTCTTGCCACTGAAATTTATCCCTTACAAAACCCTGCTCGTTGATCCATTTGGTACTGTCTTCTTTGACTTGTTGTATCAATTTGGAAAGTGCTTGTGTGGGCCGCATGCCGAAAAAAATATGAACATGGTCGGGCATCCCGTTGATAGCCAATAATTTATGGTTATATTGTTGAATAATACCGGTTATGTATTTGTACAGTTCATGTTGCCAGTTGGGGGTGATGAGTGCCGTACGGTATTTGACCCCGAAAACGGCTTGAATGTGGATTTGTGTATATGTATTTGCCATAACAAAAAGGTTTGTCCGGCAGGATTGGTTAAAAAATGATTGTGGTTGGTTATAATCTGCTGTTTGTGTTGTTCGACGTTTGCTACCGACGTTGCGTCCCTGACGGGACGGGGGCTTGTGGTGTGTTACTTGACGTTTTCTACCGACGTTGCGTCCCTGACGGGACGGGGGCCTGCGGTGTGTTGCTTGACGTTTTCTACCGATGTTGCGTCCCTGACGGGACGGGGGCTTGTGGGGTGTTGCTTGACGTTTTCTACCGACGTTGCGTCCCTGACGGGACGGGGGCGTGCGGGGTGTTGCTTGACGTTGCGTTTTCGACGGCACAGGAGCTACCGCACGAGCAAGACATCACCTTTCCACACCGTCTTTCCGCAGGTTGCCGTGATCGCCTCGATCAGATAAATATACACAGCGGGCACACATTCCCGGCTCCGGCTCGTGCCGTCCCAGCCGTGGCCGGGGTCTTCGGACGAAAACAGGGCATCGCCCCAGCGGTCGAAAATTTGCATGCGGTAGCCGGCCAGATCGATAGCGGAGAGGCTAGGCAAAAAGGCGTCGTTCGTTCCGTCGTCGTTAGGACTGAATGCGTTGGGTACATACACTTTCGGCCGGAATTGCACCCCGATCGTGTCGCGCACCGTGCAGCCGCTCGTATCCGTAAAACTCGCGGTGTAAACGCCGCTTTCCGTGACCAACAATTCAGGGCCCGTGCTGCCGTCCGACCAGCGCGTTTGCGGAGAGGGGCCTGTCAGTCGGTACGAATCGGCAGTGCAAAGGGTCGTGTCGGGTCCGAGGAAAGCTGCCGGCGGAATCTCCAGTTCGAGGCGGAACAGGCTGTCGCAGCCGAACACGGTGCTCAGCGAGTCGAGGTAAATACCCGATTCAGACAGGATCGTGCCATTGAAATTGTACTGCGCGCCCGGGCACAGGGTGAGCCGGGTTGTGTTGTAATAGTGCGGCCGCACGTGGAGCGTGAGCAGGCGGATGCTGTCGCAGCCGTAGATGCTCTGGAAGGTATCGAGGTACTGGCCGGTGGCCGAGTAGCCAGCGTAGGAATCGCCTTCGCAGATGATGTTGATTTCCAGCGCCTGGTCGTACTCCGGGTGCGCGATGATGCGGCTGTACGGACTGATGGCGAAGGAGCAGGCGTCGGCCAGCGGGATGCCGCCCGGCCAGGAAATAAAGCGATAGGTACCTGCGTCGGCGGCCGTGGCGTTGAGGAACACCAGCATACTGTCGGTTGCGCCGGCAATGTTGGTCCAGGCGCCAGCCTGCGCGTCGAGACGTTGCCACTGGAATTGCGGATTCACAAAGCCGTACGAACTGCCCGACAAGACCGCGTCGGCGCCCAGACTGTCGCCGCAAAACTCGAACACTGGCGTACTGTTGAGGATGGCCCCGTTACAGATGCCGAAAAATACGTCGTCGATGGCTACATCGTTGGCGATGCAGCCCGGCTGGTCGTTGACGAGCTGGATCTGCACCGGACCGCTCAGGTTGCCCGATTGCCAGTGTGCCGAAGTATTGACCCATTCGCAGTCGGGGTAGCTGGTGGGCGGATTGATCGGCACGCCGCCCACTTCGAAGTGGAAGAAGGGCGCCGGCAGCCCGCAGCCCGGCGATACGTTGCGCACCCACACCGAGAATACATAGTTGGTTTGCGGGCATACCTCGATAGTTTGTTTCCAATAGGCCCGGCCCGGTATGGCGTCGGGGTCGATGGTCAGGAAAAAGCCGTTGCCCGTGGTATGGTCGGGCAGGGGAAATTCGCAGTCGAGGTTACTGATGACCGAGGTGTTGCTGACGTCGTTCGGATCGGCGCTGGTGGGGGTGTTCGGGCTGCCGTATTGTCCCGACAGGTAAAAGGGATAAATTTTGCAACCCGGGCCGTTGGCGTGCGGATCGACCTGCGCGACCAGAATCCAGCCCTGGGTATCGCAGTTGCCCAGGGTGGCGTTGTTGAGTCCGCGCCCGAAATCGGAGGTGAAAGCGAAATATCCCTGCTCAAAGTCGCCGTTGACGATGAGGTTGGGTCCCGTCGTGAGACAGGGAGCGGGCTGCGCCCGGACAGCGGTGGCGAGGGCGAGAAGCAAAAAAGCGGGCAAAAAGGGCGAACAGGAAGGCATGTGTCGGGTGTGCGTTTTTTGAGGGATAAAGGTAGGGGCAAACGGGGTTTTGCCAGCTGGCTGGCCGGTATCTTGCTATCTTATCCTTGCTTTCCGACGGTGTAGGAACCTGCCAGGAAAAACCCGATGGCAGGGAGGTTCTCCCTGTTCTGATCTTCGGGTCGGGCGGCCCTGATTTTTGTAAGGGGCGCCATTCCAGACCTGGAACATCTTGATCCAGATCAAAAACACGTCCATACAAACCTGAAACACCCCGTTCCAGACTAAAAATGCGCCATTTGACACCTGGACTTGTCCAATCCACACCAAATGAAGGAGCCCTGCCGACCGGATTTTTCCGTTCCTGACCTGAAATTCCCCGTCTCACACCTGAAGTGGGCCGTTCCTGATCGAAGTCGGGGCATTTCAGATCTAAAGTACCCCAACCCACGTATTCCCAACCGCGACCTTCGATCTGGAACGCTCCGTTTCTGGTCTGTTGCGCTGCCCCTGCCATCCTGAATCGTCCGTTTCAGATCTTTGGTGCGCCGTTCCAGATCTGAAGTGCGCTGTTCCAGGTTTCAAATGCATATGGTTGTGCGAGGTCCGGGCATTTTCAGGTCTGGAGTGCGTGGCTTTAGGTCTGGAACGCGCATTGTCGGGTGTTGGATGCACCATTTCAGGTCTGGAACGCATTTTTTCGGGTTCGGAACGCTCCGTTTCAGGTCTGGAGAGCGTGACTTCAGGTCTGGAATGCGCATTGTCGGGTGTGCGATGCGCTATTCCAGGTCTGGAGAGCGTGACTTTTGGTCTGGAACGCACATTGTCGGGTGTGCGATGCGCCATTTCAGGTCTGGAGTGCGTGGCTTTAGGCCTGGAATGTGCATTGCCGGGTGTGCGATGCGCCATTTCAGGTCTGGAACGCGCCATTTATTGTCTGGAACGGAGCAATTTAAATCTGGTGAGCCCTTGGTTCGCTCGGGAGCGGATGGTTTTACTTGTCAATTGATGGATGTCTGGATCTGCGCGTGTGCTGACTATAAACGGGCAGGAGGCGAAAGTTGCAAAACAGGCGCGGTCAGGTTTGTCGGGCCAATGCTTCCTGGAAAAAACAACGCATACGTTCTGCAAGGCTGGCGGGTTGCAGTACTCGAACATCGGCGCCAAATGAAGCCAGTTTGCGAATCAGGTCAATGTTGACAATCAGGTCCATTCCAATGGTAAGGGTTTGTTCACTGGTGGAGATGACCTTGAAAGGTTCGAAAAACGGACTGCTTTGAAAGTATTTTCCCTGAATGGTTGAAAACTCCAGCACAATAGACTCCACTTGTCCGCCGGGCGGCACTGTGATGCCGTAGATATGTTGCCAGTAAGAAGCGGCGTCGAAATCGGGTGGTTTGTCGTGGAAGTAGCCCACTGCATGCGGGTTTTCCTCGATACGTTCGAGCGGGAAGACTCGGACGAATTGCTCGTCGGGGTCGTGGGAAAATCCGCCGACATACCATCGCCGGTCGTAGTGCCGCAAAAACCAGGGGTCGAAGGTGACGGTTTTGGCGGACTGGGCATGATAGGCGCGATACTGGAATGTTGTCCGGCGGCTTGCTTCAATGGCTTCCAGGAAAAAAGGCAGGTGTTTGCTGCCGTCGTAGCAGGGGAGGGGATCGAAATACACTGCTTTCCCCACGGCGGGGGCGTTTCCCATCCATTTTTTAGCGGCGCGGTGAATTTTGGCGAATACCGCGGGCAATTGTTCATACCCTTTGAGGTGGTTCACTTTCGCCAGGGTTTCCACGGCGATGCGGAGGGCCGCCAGGTCTTCGCCGGTGAGCGGGATATTGTCGATAATGGTAAAAAAATTGCCGGGCCGGTAACGCCAGCCTTTCAGCACGGCATCGTATTCGAGTGGTGCGCCCCGGTCTTTCAGCACGTCCATGTCGGTGCGCAGCTGGCGCAAACTGATGCCAAGTTCGTCGGCCAGGGCTTCTGCCTTGACGACGGCGCGGGCGGAGGTGCGGGATTGGAAGATTTCGTTTAGTTGCTGGAGCCGTGCGAAAGGGTGTTTGTGCTTCGGCATCGATTCGGGCCCGTGGGGAATGGGTGAGGTGCTGTCATCACGGGCCGCGGTGCAAAGTTAAAATTATTGGTGTGAAGAAAAAGTGCAGAGAGAGATGGGTATATTTGTGGGAGAAGAAATTTTCTCAACATGCTTGACACTTTATATCGTATAGGCCAATATCTGTCTCAGGATAGTACCCGCGAGGAGTTTGATGATATTATTGCACCTCCGCCTATTGACGAGAACGAAAAGAAAAAGGAATGTCAATTCCTGATAGCAGAAGTTGTTTTTAACCTGGACGTTGGTATTTTTCAGTTAAATCCCCAGCCCAGGGTATATGATGAATTGGACAAATCTGCTAAATGGACAGCTTACTCACTACGTTGCATTAAGATTCAAGGTGGAAATAACAAGAGTATTTATCTAACCGTAGATCCCCGAAAATCATTTGAGCCTTGGAAAAAGACTTTGTTTGGAAAGGAAGATAAGTCTGGCACTCCGCCCAAGGCGCCTGAATTATTGGAAGCTATTCAGAAGGACTATCCTGATTTGTCTGATTCTACTGTTTGTAAAGCTGTTACCAAAATTTTTAAAATGCGAACCGCTTTTGCTGCTGAATTTCCAGAATGGAAGAAGGTGGTGGAGGCATTGAATTGGAGCGAAAAAACACGTGTAGTGTTGCTTGTTGCTTCGATAGTGTCCGAAGAATTAGGCTGTATAGTACCTACCCCTGTGGCACATTTAGATGGTTATGATGAGCTTTTACGTCGCAAGTTTTTACAAACTGATGTTGAAACAATTAATTCTGAGGACCCAGCAAGTTTGATGCCGCCAAAAATTTGCTATGTGACTGGAAATTTACAAGCGAAAGTTGAAGAGCCATATTTTAATAGTCGATATAGTTTGAATAAAATGTTCGTAACCACGACGAAAAATTATGCTTCTGGGTTTGATGATAAATTATTTTCTAATAATTATCAGGCTGGTAAAGAAGCTCAAGTCTTTTTGGAGCGAGGCTCCAAGTATATTCTGGATAATTTAACTGTCAAGATCGCCGGAGTAGACCATTGCATTTTGCCACAGTTTTATTCCAGCCAATCTATTGATTTGTCTGATCAAACAACTCGAATCAAAAACAAGTCTGAATTGCTTTTCTTGATGCGAGAGCATGAAGAATTTAGCACTTTGATTTGGGAGTTTAATGAAATGTCAGAAGGCCAGATTTACTGGATTACTTTTCTGGGTTATGAATCCGATGGTAACTTTTTTAAGACAATCAATCAGATAAAAGATGTAAGCAAAACTCATTTCGAGCAGATAATCAGGGTGCTGTTGGAAGTAAATGATGAAATGTTACAGGCTGCCGGGCAACAGTGGATCGAAACAATGACCTACGGTAAAGAGAAAAAATATTTTAGTTTTAACTTTAATGCAATTTACAATTTGATTCCAGTTCGAAAAGACAAGGAAAAACGTAATGCAGCATTAGCACTTTTTAAAGCAATATTAGAGCGGCGCCCAATTGAAAAAAATGCCTTGTTAACATATTTCTCCGAACTCGTTCAATGCCATAGGTTTGGGCGTTACACGGGATATAACATTATGCCAAATACTGTTTTTGATTTTGCAATTAGAGATTCCGTTTTTCAATACCATGCACTCCTTTTATTCTTGAAAAAAATTAAACTTTTGAATATGGAAGATCACCCAAATCCTTCATTGGCCACTTTAGAAGAAAGTAATTCTGCAATTGCCGCATTTATTAGCCGCATGAGCTATACTGATGATCAAAAGGCAGTCTTTTACCTCGGCAGGGTACTAAATAGCATAGGCCAGGCCCAGTACAAAAAAGGTCATAAAGCAAAACCTGTATTACAAAAGGTAAATTATAATGGTATGGATGCAGCTGCTCTTAAAAGACTACATGCAGACCTCTTTGAAAAAAGCAAACAGTATGAAGTGCTTAAATATAACGAATCAAATTTTTCTAAGTTTACCGACTTATTTGTAGACTCAAAAGACGATCCTTGGAATAAAAGAATGAAACCTGAAGAAAGCCTTTTTTACTTGCTTTCAGGTTACTCTTTCCGAACACCTAAGGAAGCGGTGTCAGACGAAGACATCGAATCTTCATCAAGCTTAACTTTACTTTAATGTTATATTTATTTACACAAAATCAACCTGTAAAACATGGAAAATAGCCCTTCTATCGCCCGAAATTCCGATTTCCTATTTCTTTACGAGGCCATTCAATGCAACCCTAACGGCGATATTGACCAGGAAAACAAGCCCCGTATGGATTATGACAATCAGATCAATTTGGTCACAGATGTTCGACTGAAGCGTTATATACGTGACTATCTAAAAACAACCGGCTCCGAAATTTTTGTTGATATGGAGGGAGAAAACAAAGTGAGCCCGGAAAGCAAACTAATCGCTGTATTGGAGCGTTTGCTGGCCAATTCTGACGAAGTTGAAAGCATATTTGCAGATCGACCTGAACTTGCTGAAAAATTCAAAGAAATTAAGTCAAAGGCAAAAGCAACAAATGCCAAAGACCTTATCAAAGCAATGCAAGCCGGCAAAGAATCAGGCGAAGTTAACCGGCATATCTTGGCCTACTTAGTTAAGCAGAAATTTATCGACATTCGTTTTTTCGGCTCTGCCTTTGCCATCGGCGGATTTACCAAATCTTATATTGGGCCTATTCAAATCAACTGGGGCTACTCTTTACATAAGGTTCAATTAATGGAAAGTAATTCCATTGTTACAATTATGAATGATGGATCAAGCACTATTGGGAAAGATTATCGTGTACATTACAGTTTGCTGGCATTTTCGGGAACTGTGAATAAACATGCTGCTATTAGTACAGGATTATCCGAATCTGATCTGAATCAATTCCGTAGAGCGATTTGGGAAAGTATCCCGGCATTACCTACTCGCTCAAAGATCAATCAATATCCTAAGCTCTATGTTGAAGTAGTTTACAATGATGGCTTTAACAATGGGCGTTTTGGTGACCTACGACAGTATGTTTCAGCTATGCCCGTCAATGGCCTTGACGAAAAACAAATTCGAAAATTTGATGACCTTACTCTCGATTTATCAAAATTAAAGGATGCTTTTGCCGGGCAAGTTGGAACTGACAAGCCTGTTAAGGAGGTAAAAATCATATGTGGCAATGGCGTTCAGTTTACCCTGTAAAAATTCCTGAATCGTAAGATTTACACTGAAAACCAATCCATCATGGAAATTTTATCCTTCGATGTTTGTGGAAAATTGGCGCATTTTAGAAAGTACTACGCCAACAACACGGCTTTTACGTATTCTATGCCGCCACGAACAACAGTTATGGGTATGTTAGCGGCTATATTAGGCTACTCCCGTGACCAATACTATGAACGGCTTGCTTCCAATCGGCTTCGGATAGGAGTGCGCATATTACAACCTGTAAAAAAGTCGTTTCATAGACTTAATTTTTTAAGCATTAAATCACGCGGCGATGCTTTGGAGGGTACGGGAGACTTTACAGGAGCAGGAGGTCATATTCAAACGCCATTTGAAGTCGTAAGCGGGTTACATATCGGCCAGGATTGGGTGCGTTATCGACTCTTTGTTGCTCCCAATGAAAAGGACAGTGAAGAATTCACACTGATTAAAGAAGCCATTTTACAAAGCAAGCAACACTTTAATCTTACACTTGGGGTTGCCTGCTTCTCAGGATGGATTGAAACGCCTATATTACATGAACAAATAGTTGAAAGTCGCGCAGAAGGTTTTGTGCCTCTACACTCGGCCGTCCCCTCTAACAAAATTGAAAAATTAGACTTTCGAAAGGCTTCAAACAGTGTAGCAGGAGAAAACTACCTTGAGGAGGAATTGATGCCATGCGATTTCGCAAGTAACAATGATCGAGAATTGTCAAAACTCATCCGAGTGTTGTTTAGTACAGAAGGTAAACCTTATTGGGCAGAATTGAATGCCTCTTTCTACACTGTGCCGGATCATGCGGGGGATAATCAAAATATACTTTTCCTCGAATGAAGCAGTTTTTCTCTCACGCAGGCAATTTTAAAGGCCGTGAAATTAAACCTAAGTTATTAAGGGATCACACTTCGGGTGTCACTCAAAAAGCTCTTGTGCAGCTTTCGCCGCAGGCATTTGGGCGAGATTTAAGCCATTTTTTTAAGCAAATAGGGCTGTATCATGACTTGGGCAAGTACACGCCACATTTTCAAAATTACTTACTTAAATCGGGTTATTTCAATCCCCGCTTAAAGCGGCATGCAATGTTTGGCGCCTTTGTCCTATGCTGTAAATTTTTACAAAATGGGGGGTCGGCAGAGGAGGCTATGCTATCTTTCTATATCATACGTCATCATCACGCAGACCTTTCTAATTTTGACAACATAAAGACGCTTGTAGATGAAGAAGGTGAGGAGATAAATATTTTTAAACAACAGCTGGCCAGCCTTCTCGATGACATACCTCAAATATCATATGAATTAGGTGAACCGGGCCTTGGAGGCTGGCTCGCTTTCCCAGATAGAAGAGATTTTGGCGATGCCCGAAAACAGTTTGTTAAGTTTGAACGTAACATTCGTCACTATTTTGAGATTAACTACTTGTTTTCTTTATTAATTGAGGCAGATAAATTAGATGCTTCTGAAACGCCAATTTACCAGCGGAAAGATCCTGGAAGTGATGCTGTAAGCAAGTATGTAGCCGGATTTAATGAAAACCAACTTCGAAACCGAGTGAGACATACGGTTTTGAATCAATTGAGGCAACTTAATCTGGAAACAAACAGATTATTTACGTTGACAGCCCCAACTGGAGTAGGCAAGACCTTGACAGCACTGGATTTTGCCCTGCACCTTCGTGACAAAGTGCCTAGTTTACGTCGTGGTCATATCATATATGTTTTGCCGTTTATTAATATTATTGAACAGAGCTATGAGGTTTATCAAAATGTATTTAAAGGGGCAGGAATAGAAATATTAGCACATTATCAGTATGCAGATATTTTTAGGTCGGAAGAAAGAATGGATGATTATGAGGGGAACGAGCAGGATTACCATCAGAAGGCCATGGGGCTTGACACCTGGCAAGCCGATATCGTAATTACCTCATTCGTGCAGTTTTTGCATACTTTAATTGGAAATCGAAACAAGTTGCTTAAAAAATACAACCACTTAGCCGATAGTATTATTATTCTAGATGAAGTCCAGACACTCAGGCTGGAGTTATTACCTGTGGTAGGAGCGACCCTGTATTATTTAACTCAATTCTTGAATGCCCGAGTCATATTAATGACTGCAACTAAACCTGAAATAATGCGGCTTGCTTTTGATAAGATATTATCCAAAGAATCGGTATCGTATGAAGAAAGTCTGGCGTTTGAGCTTTTGCCTGACTTTGAACATGTTTTTGCTTCATACAGACGTACCAAGATAGTCCCTTTACTTGAAATAAATTTGGACCAGCATGATGGAGAGGAAGTTTTTCTGAATCAGGTTTTTATCGAAAAGTGGAGTCCTGATAAAGCATGTCTTCTAGTGGTAAATAAAGTAAATCGAAGCATTGCTTTGTTTGAAATAATAAGACAGTATTTTGAAAAAAATAATATAGGCAACCCTGTTTATTGTCTTTCTACAAATATTGCTCCGGCTCATCGCCTTTTGAGAATTGAGCAAATTAAGTCAGATTTTAATGCAGGGCATAAACCTGTTCTTGTGGCAACTCAGGTTGTTGAAGCAGGGGTAGATTTAGACTTTGATATGGGCTTTCGTGATCTAGGGCCTGTGGACTCTATTGTACAAGTTGCGGGGCGCATAAACCGTCAGTCTAATCCACTCAACCCGGAAATACCGCATAAACCTCTATATGTTGTAGATTTTAAAGATTGTAAACGTGTTTATGGGGATGTGACGGAATGGCATGCCCGAAATGCTTTGTCTGGCAAATCTGAAATTGTAGAAGCTGAATATTTAAAATTGGTAATGGCATATTTTCAGGAAGTCAGCGATATTGGGTATGGCCAATCTCTTAAAATTTTTTCGGCGATGAAGGAGTTACGGTATTCCGATCTGGACGAAGAATTTCAGGTTATAAAAGAAACGCCACATACCCGGTCTGTTTTCGTGTTATGTGATGATAGGGCGTTTGAGGTGAAAGATGCATTTGATCGTTGGCAACGTTTTGAAATCAGTAAGGAAGGTTTTGAAAAGGAATACAAAAAAGACTTTCATCAACGGATTATTGCTGTTCCGAAGTGGTACACCGGCCATTTAACAACGATTTCAAAAGATATTTTTCTGGCCATGCCGGAAGATTATGATTATGAGACTGGATTTATCCGGGAACGTACTCAATCTGTATCTGATACTGTTATTACGCTTTCTTTATGACCACCCACCTCCCTATCTCCACTATCTCCTTCCCCGAAATTCGCCTCCCTCAGCGTGCGGCGGCGCAATTGCGCGGTTTTTTCGGGCAGTATTTTCAGGAGCACAGTCCGTTGCTGCACAACCATTATGAAGACGGGCGGCTGCGGTATGCCTATCCGCTGGTACAGTACAAGGTACTGGGCGGCATGCCGGTATTGGTGGGCATACAGGAAGGCGCGCAATTATTGGCGGAGCTGTTTTTCCGCATCAAAACGCTGCGGATAGGGGCACGGGAGTACCCGGTGATGGAGCGCGACATTGCTTTTCGCAATGTTACGGCAGGGCTGAGCGATCAGTTGACGGATTACCGTTTTTGTAGTCTTTGGATGCCGCTCAACCAGGAAAACTATGCCGAGTATCAGCAAAAAAATGTTGATGAAAAAAGGGCCATGCTGGCCAGAATCCTTACCGGCAACATCCTCAGTTTCTACAAGGGCATTCAGTTGTTCTTGCCACCCGAGGCGCGCATTCTGACGACCGTACGGCCCGAAGAAGTTCGACTGACGGGGTTCAAGGACCAACTGATGACCGGCATCAACGGCGGGTTTACGACCAACGCCCTGTTGCCCGACTGGATTGGCCTGGGCAAAAGCGTGTCGCGCGGTTATGGCGCCATCGAGAGAATCCCCTGATCATACGCCATGCAACTTCATCTCAACACATACGGCGCTTATCTTCATGTGAAAGACGCTATGTTCGACATCCGCCGCAAGCAGCCCGATGGCACCTGGGGCGCTGCGCAGGGCATTGCCGCCCACAAGGTCAAAAGCATCTGGCTGGGGCCGGGTACCGCACTTTCGGCCGATGCCGCGGCACTGGCGCTGCGCAACAATATCGACATCGTATTTCTCGAAAACAACGGTCAGCCGTTGGGCAGGATATGGCACGCCAAACTCGGCAGTACGACCCGAATCCGGAAATGCCAGCTGGAAGCTTCGCTTGATGCGCGCGCCATGCGCTGGACGCGCGAGTGGCTTGGCCAAAAACTTGACAACCAGGCCGGGTTTATACGCGATTTGAAAAAACACCGGTCACAGCATCACGATTTCCTGAGCGAAAAAATCGCCCGAATTGATGCTCTGCGGACGGCTATCCAGGCACTCGACAACCCGGTACTCGATCAGGCAACGGCCGGAACGTTTCAGGGGCTGGAAGGCACTGCCGGGCGTTTGTATTTTGAAACGCTGAGTTTTGTGCTTCCGGGCGTCTGGCAATTTGCAGGCCGTAGCAGTCGTCCTGCCAAAGACGTGTTCAATGCCTTTCTCAACTATGCTTACGGGGTGCTTTATGCCAGGGTTGAAAAATCGCTCATGCTGGCCGGGTTGGACCCATATGTCGGTTTTTTGCATCGCGACGACTACAATCACAAAAGTCTGGTGTACGATTTTATCGAACCATACCGGGTCTGGGCCGACAAAGTGGTTTTTACCCTGTTTTCGGGCAAAAAAGTCAATCAGGCTCATGCCGATGCCATCACGGGTGGATACTCACTCAATGCCGAGGGGAAAAAACTGCTGATGGAACACTACAACGAGTACCTCGAAAACGAGATCATACGATATCGCGGTCGCAATCGGACACGGGCTACTATTTTGTTGCTCGAGGCGCATCGTTTTGCCCAGGAATTGCTGGGGCAAGATCCCGAAATTACAGATATCCGGATAGAAACCATTTGAGTCAGGAGTATGATCACCTGGGTATTATACGACATTCAAAACGACCGCGCGCGCAGCCGGGTTGCAAAAATTTGCAAACAAGCCGGGTTGTACCGTGTACAGTTCAGTTGCTTTTTAGGGTCGCTGGATGAGCATCAACTGGACACGCTCGGCCTTCAAATCGAGCCCGAAATTGATGCCGGAACCGACAAGGTGTATATTTTTCCGATGAGCCGGGCCGAGTTAAAAGTCACTGTTTTACTTGGCCAGGCTTTTGACAAAAAGATGATCACAGATGAGGTCAGAGCCCTGTTTTTTTGATCAATAACGCTATGTTCAGCATTACGCCATCTCATATCATACAGTATTTGTACTGCCCGAGGTTTACGTACTACGAATATGTATTGCGAGTACCGCAGTACGAGGAAAAAAGTTTCAAAGTGATGCAGGGGCGAACAATGCATGAAAACAAGACGGTACAGAACAAAGACTACTTGCGCCGGCGTATAGGTGTTTATGAAAAACAATTGAACGTATATCTAACGCTGGATGGTTATCCCGGTTTGCGAGGCGAGGTTGATGAAGTCTTGTTTTTGAATGATGGTACGGCTGCTCCGCTTGATTACAAGTTTGCCAAATGGGAGGACCGGTTATACGAGACCTATCATACCCAGCTCTTGTGTTATGCCTGGTTGATTGAACACAATTTCGGTATGCCGGTTCGGCGAGGGTATCTGGTGTATGTGAGAAGCAAGAATTATTTGCATGAGGTGGATATCAAGGCTGAAGACATAGCGGTTGTCAAGTCAGCGGCAAGGGGGATTCAGTCGATTATCGAACAAAATTATTATCCCAGGGGTACGAAAGTCAGAAAAAAGTGCGAACATTGTACTTACCGGAATATATGTGTTCGGTAGGGCTGATTCCTGGTAGTAATTTATTTTTGATCAACAAAAAATGACAGTTAACTTGCTAAGAATAAGCGAAATATGTTTCCGGAAGCGTGCTAAAAATTCCGGATTAAGAAGTTCATTGACCTGCTGTTACAAGAAATTAAAAGGGGGCGTTGAGTGCCGGAATATTTTGAAAATCAAATATTTGCAGGGAAAGACGGCCTGACGGCCCAGTTCCATGAGAAGAAGGATTGAAACCAGGATCACCTGA
>JAXLUR010000011.1:0-126213 GCA_046329435.1 Saprospiraceae bacterium | reverse complement strand
AATCTTTTGAACGTAAAAATACAACTACTGATTTTCAATAGGTTACATCAAAACAAGTCTATTATTTTGTTTTTGGCAATAGTGCCGATTTCTCGTTTTAGCATATCATTTTTTCTGCTTAAAACAAAAATAACGATTGGAGATATCATAATGGTATCTTTCTATTTTCTACTCGCTATTTTAATATATATTAACATAAAATATGATTTATTTACATTAAGAAAATTCAATAGATATCTTGATTATATAGTAAACACTATGCCTGTCTTATTGATAGCATATATGCTTGTTTCAAAATATTTCAATATATCTGATTATCTTACTTTAAAAAACGTAAACACTAAAAGATGTAATGAACGGGAATATATCTATATGATAATGTGCCGCCTGAGTTCGCCTTATTTCAAAGGCAAATTCCTCAGCTACCTCGAATTCAACGTCGATTACGCCATCGGCGAATGGCCGGACAAGGATATCTTTAATGCCTACAACGACAAGGCCATCACCCGCCTGGCCAAACTCGAAGAAAAGTGGCTGAAATACAATAAATTATAAAAATCATGAAATCCAGCTTACCCGTTCTCCTCGTTATGCTCATGATGCTCGCCTGCCAGTCGCCTGCCCCCAGGGAAAACGCCCCGGCTATCCCCGACCAAAAGTGGTGGAAAGAAGCCGTGGTGTATCAAATCTACCCGCGCAGCTTTCAGGACAGCAACGGCGACGGCGTGGGCGACCTGAAAGGCCTGATCTCCCGCCTCGATTATGTCAAAAGCCTCGGCGTAGATGTCGTCTGGCTCAACCCGATCTTCGCCTCCCCAAACGACGACAACGGCTACGATATCAGTGATTACCAGGAAATTATGAAAGAATTCGGCACCATGGCCGACTTCGACGAGCTGGTCAAACAGATGCACGCCCGCGGCCTCAAACTGGTGCTCGACCTGGTGGTCAATCATTGCAGCAGCGAACACGCCTGGTTCAAACAATCGCGCTCCTCGCGCGAGAATCCCTATCGCGATTACTTCCACTGGTGGCCTGCCGAAAAAGGCAAGCCGGCCAAACGGTTCAGCTTTTTCGACATCAACAACAATGCCTGGAAACTGGACCCCGCAACCAACGCCTGGTACCTGCACTATTTCTCCGAAAAACAGCCCGATCTCAACTGGGAAAACCCGAAAGTCCGAATGGAAGTCTATCACATGATGGATTTCTGGTTTAAAAAAGGGGTCGATGGCTTTCGGATGGACGTCATCCCCTTTATTTCCAAAGACACCAGCTTCCCCGAACTGCCGGCCGAATACCACGGCGATTTCGTCCGCTATTATGCCGAAGGCCCACACGTGCACGATTACCTGAAAGAAATGAATGAACAGGTGCTGCGCAATTACGATATCATGACCGTGGCGGAAGGCATAGGCATCACACCCGAAACAGCCCACGACTTCGTCGATCCGGACCGGCAGGAACTCAATATGCTGTACCACTTCGACGGCGTCAACTACGGCTACGTACCCGGCAAATTCAAAACACCAGACCCGAACGGGTATGCACTGCCGGGTTTCAAGGACATTTATTCGCGCTGGGACAGCGTGTTTGCCGAAAAAGGCTGGGGAACGATCTACCTCGGCAACCACGACCAGCCGCGGATGGTGACGCGCTGGGGCAACGACAGCCCGGAATTTCGCGAGCGCTCGTCCAAAATGCTCACGACTTTCCTCATGACCATGCGCGCTACGCCCTATTACTATTTCGGCGATGAACTGGGCATGAACAACATCAAATTCGACCGCATCGAAGACTACCGCGATATCGAGTCGATCAATATGTACCAGCAAACCCGTGAAAAAGGCGGCGACTTGCAGGCCTTCCTCGAAGCCCAAAAAATATCGGCGCGCGACAATGGCCGAACGCCCTTCCAGTGGGACGCCTCGCCCAATGCCGGCTTCACGAGCGGCACGCCCTGGCTGGCGGTCAATCCCAACTACACTTCGGTCAACGTCGCGGAAGCCGAAAAAGACCCCAATTCCACCCTCCACTATTTCCGCAACATCGTCCAGCTGCGCAAAAAAACGCCGGCGCTGGTCTATGGAAAATACACCTTGCTCGACCGCAACAACCCCGACGTGTATGCCTACACCCGTGAACTGAACGGCCAGAAAATCCTCGTTTTGCTCAATTTCAAAGACCGGCCGGCAACAGCGCACCTCGAAGGCATCGACCTATCGAAAGCAGCCTTACTCCTCGGCAACTATCCGGGCGAAGCGACACGATCACTGGATTTGCGGCCTTACGAAGCCGCCGTGTATTCGCTGTAGCGCCAGCCCGCGACAGGCGCCTTTGACCACTATAGCGTTGCTGCCGCACCAACCTTGCGGGTTGGTGCGGCAGCAACTTTTCCCCGCCTCGCGGGTTTTGTGAAGGATTTGCCATGCCGCCGGCCTCGATGGCCGGCATTACAAACTTTGACATGAAAACAACCCATTTTCTCGTACTGCTACCCATCGTCCTGGCCGCTTGCACGGCTGCTCCTTCCAAACCGGCCGCCACAAACGCACCGGCAGACACAACACCGGCCGATTTGTCGGCTTATCACCGCGCCACTTTTGCCGGAGGGTGTTTTTGGTGCGTCGAAGGCGTTTTTGAAAGCATAAAAGGCATCCAGGAAGTAATTTCCGGCTATTCGGGCGGTTCCGAACCCAATCCGACTTACGAGACGGTCAGTTCGGGCGCCACCGGCCATGCCGAATCCATCGAAATTTATTACGATTCGTCGCAGGTCGATTTTCCTGCGCTGATCAAGGTCTATCTCGCTTCCATCGACCCCACGCAGGTCAATGGCCAGGGACCCGACCAGGGCTCCCAGTACCGTTCGATCATTTTTTACCGCAACGAGACAGAACGCCAACAAGCGGAAAAAGCGCTGACCGATCTCGCGCAATCAGGCCAGTACAAATCGCCGATCGTCGTGCAGGTCATTCCCTTTCAGAAATTCTGGCCGGCAGAAGACTACCACCAAAACTACGTGCTTTACCACCCCGACAATCCGTACGTACAGGGCGAATCGCTGCCCCGCAAAAAACGTACGCTGGAGCAGGTGCCCGAACTGGTAAAATCCAGGTGATCCGCCTGCACCTTCCTCTCCCATTATTTCTCAAACTTTGCGGGTAAAGCATTTCACCTCTTGCCGCATGACATCGCTGTCTTCCCTCCTCGACAAAATTACCCGCTTCGCCGCCGGCTCACCCTTCCCGGATACGCCCCACGGCCTCTACGAGCCTTGCGACTACCTGCTCGCCCTCGGCGGCAAACGCCTGCGCCCTGCCTTGTTGCTCATGGCTTACGAATTGTTCCGCGACGACGTGGATGCCGCGCTTCCTGCAGCCTGGGCCGTAGAACTGTTTCACAACTTTACCCTCATGCACGACGACATCATGGATGCCGCCCCGCTCCGGCGCGGGCACCCCACCGTGCATACGCGCTGGAACGTCAGCACGGGCATTCTGTCCGGCGATGTCATGCTGATCTATGCCTACCGGCATCTGCTGGGCGTCGGCGACGACGCCACGGCCCGCGCGCTTGTCGAGGTGTTCAACCGCGTGGCTGTCGGGGTGTGCGAGGGGCAGCAGATGGATGTCAATTTCGAGACGCGCAACGACGTGAGCCTGCCCGAATACGTCCGAATGATCGAACTGAAAACCGCCGTATTGCTCGGCGGCGCACTCGAAATGGGCGCCCTGGCAGCAGGCGCATCGGGCGACAATGCGAGGCATCTGTACGAATTCGGCCGCCTGGCGGGCATTTCCTTTCAAATTCAGGACGACCTGCTCGACACTTACGGCGACCCTGCCAAATTCGGCAAACAGGTAGGAGGCGATATTTTGCAAAACAAAAAAACCTTCCTCGTCCTCAAAACCCTGGAAACCGCTGCGCCGGCCGAACAAAGCGAACTTCGCCGCTGGATGCAAACCGGCGCCGACACGCCCGGCAAAGTGGAAGCCGTGCGCGCACTCTTCGACCGCAACAACGTCCCGGCCCTTGTGGCTGCCGAACAGGCCCGCTTCCGGGAAGAGGCCTTTCGACAGCTCGATGCAGTGCAGGTTCAGGAAAGCCGGAAATCTGTGTTGCGAGGGGCCGTTGAAGACTTATTGGTTCGGCAATTTTGACAAAGGCCGGCGCCACCACCACATGCCGGCCCGGGCCGCCCACATTTTTACCCAAAATTTTAGCCCCTTGCTGCCCAGCGCGCCTCCCGTTGCGCGGGTTTGGTGCCAATGCACGGCATTGACCGTCCAGCGCACCGCAAAATCGTAGTACCGCCTGGGGTAGCTGCGCTGAAAATCCAGGTCGCGGTCGGTGCGCTCGGCCCAGGGCAGCGCGGCGGAAGCCGTGGCCTGCACTTCTTCGTACAAGCCGGTTCCCTTGATCGGGTAGGCCACCGTGATGGTGAACAGGTCGGGACCAGACTGTTTGAGGTGTTCGACCGTCTCCCGAATGTCTTCTTCCGTCTCGCCGGGGTAGCCCAGCATGATGAAGGTGCCGGCCTGAATGCCCGCCTGTCGCGCTGCACGGATCATGTCGCGCACCTGCCCGACCTGCACCCGGCGGTCCATGGCGTCGATGATGCGCTGAGAGCCGCTTTCGGCCCCGATCCAGACGCGGAAACAACCGCAGGCCTTGAGTCGGGCCACAACGTCTTCATTGAGGCGGTCGGCCCGGGTGATGCATTCGAAAGCGATACGCACGCCCCGCTGCTCCAGTTCGCGCTGAAATTCGGCCAGCCATTTGTGGCTCACGGTAAACACGTCGTCCACAAACCAGATCAGATCGAAGTCGTATTGCTGTTGCAAGGCTTCAATTTCTTCCACCACGGCTGCCGGGGAGCGCCGCCGGTAACTCTGCCCATAGACGGCCGTGGAGCACCACCGGCAGGTGTACGGGCAGCCGCGCTGCGTGCTCAGGCTGATGGCCGAATGCCCGTGGGCTTTTTTCCAGGCGTCGAGATAAAGCGACAGGTCGATTTTATGGCGGGCGGGCTGCGGCAGTTCGTCGAGGTCGCGGAGTTTTTCCCGGGCAGGTGTTTTGAACACCGCACCCTCGTCGAGTCGCAGGGCCAGGCCGGGAATATGGGCAAAGAAAGTCCCTGTGAGCGGTCCTTCGGGCGCGGCGGCGACCGTTTGGGCAATGTCGAGCAGGGTCTGTTCGCCTTCGCCGATCACAATCAGGTCGGCGCCTGCCGAAAGGTAATCCTCCGCATTGTGGGTCACGTCGGGGCCGCCGAGCACGATCAGGGTGTGGCGCAGGGGCGCCTGCTCCCGCACGAAACGCAGGATGGCCAGGATGTTGAGTTTGGTCATCAGGTTGACGTACAGGGCCAGAATACGAGGCTGTTTTTGCAAAAGAGCGGCCTCCAGCAAGTCCTTTCGGGAAAAAGTCGTGTCGAATACGTCATGCTCCACCCCGTGCCGGTCGAGCCAGGCCGACAGGTAAAGCAGTCCGAGCGGCGGATAGGGCTTCATGATGACCCGTTCGCGGGGGTCTTCGTGAAGGAAGTAACCGTGGGAGAGGAGGAGGGACAAGGGAGTGATGAGTGATGAGTGATGAATGGTTATTCGTCGGCAAAGGGGGTGGCGTAGCCCATTTCGCGGATGGGCAGTCCTGTTTTTTCCTTGAGTATGTCAATGATTTTTAATCTTCTGGCCAGCAGGTCATCCGGCATGAGGGCGTCGGCGTCGGCAAATTCGCGCCGCACGCCGTCATGCCCGACCATTTCAAAATAGTCCCGTTTGCGCAGCTCGCCCGCACGGTTAATATAGCCGTCGTAGTGATCGATCGATTCAATTTCGCTGAAAGCGTATTCGTGATGAACGGGCCACCATTTGTCGCGCACCACGAGTTTCTCCTGAGTAAGGATCAGGGGCGTACAAATCATCCCCCACCAGCCTGCAATGGCAAGGAGCAGCAGGAACCAGACCAGGGGAAGGGCCGCGCGACTGTCCATGTTGTTTTTCCATTCGGAAAATTGTTTGAACCGCAGCCAGCCGTCTTCGTCGGTCATGCTTCGAATCCACACATTCGACAAAGGGCCTGCAAGGGCAAGGCCGAAGATAAAAGAGACGACATAAAACTGCCAGTTGCTCAGCGGCACATACTCAATCGTACCGGCCGGCAAGCGGAGCGTGGCGAAATACAAGACGCGAAAAACCTGTCCCAGTACCCAGGCAATCAGCGCCCAATTGACAAAAAACAACAGGAGCTGGATGCGGTACAGGCGCATAAACCGCGGTTTTTCCGCCAGAATTTCTTCCAGCGGATAAAGCGGATCTCGTTTGTAAGGCCAGAACTTGCGCAGCAGGCCCATCAATAATTCGCGAAGCAAGTGTTCCATGGCGGCTGTTTTCAGCAGGCAAAATTCCGAACAAAGTCTTGGATTTGGCGAACTCCGATGGAAGAGGCTAATTTTGTACAATCAACATGGAGGACAACACCCAACAACTCGAAGAAGAAAACCGCCGGCTCCGCGAAAAAGTTGAACAACTCGAAACGCTGGTCGGCGCCCGGAAGGCCGTTCGGTACCGGCTGGTCCGGATCGTGGCCGGCACTTTTGCCGGAAAACCGCTGTACCACAGCATTTCCCGCCTCGTCGACGACCTTTCGGAACGCCGGGTCGATCGCGAAACCATCCGCGATGTGGCCTACGCCACCCTGAAACGCCTGACCCGCGTCGGGACGGTCACCTTGCTGCTGGCGCTGGCGCCGCTTACCCTGGCGCTTTTGCAAACCTATTACCTGAAAAAACAGAACGAAAAATTCGACATCCAGAACAAACGCATCGAGCAACAAACCTACCTGCAGGAAGCCGAACGCCGCAGCTCGCTGGTTTTTCTGTTCGACAATGTGCTCGACCGCATGGACGACGAGCTGCGCCGCAACCCCGCTACCCGGGAACTGACCCCCCAGCTGATCGGCCGTATCGTCGCGCTGAGCAAGGCCCTCAAGCCCTATCGCTACCTCGAAGGAGATACGATTACGAGCCGCATGAGCAGCCCGGAGCGCGGTCAGCTCCTGCTTAGTCTGCTGGCGAGCAAACTGAGTCGCAATACTTACGACCAGATTTTTTTACTGGCCGACTTTTCCTATTCGACCCTTCAAAATGTCAATCTCGACAAGGCTTACCTGGCCAATATCAACCTGTCGTACGCCCAACTCGAATCGGTTTCACTGAGCGGGGCCGACTTGCGCAATGCCAATTTCGATGGCTCGGAATGGACCGACGCCCATGTGGTGTTTACACCCGCCCAGCCTTTTCCCGCCAATTTCAATTTTGCCAATTTTCACCGGGCGGCGCTGCGCGCATCCGACCTCAGCGGCGGTTCGTTTGCCTACACCAATTTTACAGGCGCCCGGCTGCAGGGGGTGGTGTTTCGGGAGGCGTTTTTTCATGCCGCCAAGTTTCCGCTGGCCGCCGCCGATTCGCTTGATTTTGAACGGGCTGTCCTGCTCAACACAGGATTCAGCCTGCCGGGCCGCTCGCCGGTTTATTTTTCCTTCGAAGGTGCAAGGGTGGACACCTCAACCTTCCGCCAACTCGATGCCCTGCCGCTCCAGCGCCGCCTTCAGGTCGATTTCAACCGGCCGGAATACCGGGTGACGCGCGACACATTTTACCCGGACGATCACAGCAAGCCGGTGGTTGTGGTAGATACCGCGGAGGTGTTTCGCCTGTAGCGCCAGCCTTGCGAGTCTGCACTACAACTGGCGACAACGAATCAAAAAATGATCCGCTCCCCGGACCCACCAACTGCTTCGACAGCGTTTTTCCAGCCGGTACAGCACTTGTAACAAACGCGGGCGGCGCTCGAAAAACACATTGAGATAGGAGGGAGGCAGCCAAAAGCCGACGGGCGATGCGATGGTTGGCGCGACGGGCGACGCGACGCTTGCGTACCACGTCTCCACCGACGACACCCCGTCCAGCGAGGCCGTCACCGGCCCGCCCGACCAGCGGCGAAACGCCTGCCGCCATCGACCTTTTAATACAAAATACAGGGTTTCCCACCAGCAAAAACGCCCCATCAACACAGCCACCAGGTGACCGCCGGGGCGCAATTTATCGAGCAGAACGGGCCACAAGGCCGCCAACTCGTCGGGCGGGATACAATTCAAACCGCCGAAATTGGACAAGACCAGGTCGAAATCCCGCTCGGCCAGCTGCGCCAGGCTCGAGAAATCACACACCCTCGTTTCTACGGAAAGGCCCTCCTGGCGGGCTTTCTCCTGTGCCACAGCCACCATTGCAGGGGAAGCGTCGGTTGCCAGCACCCAACAGCCCCGGCGCGCCAGCCAGCATGCATCTTCTCCCGTGCCGCAATTGATCTCCAGAACGCGCAAGGGACGGTCTTGTAGCAATGCCTCGAGCGCGTCCCACACAATCTGTCGCTGCATCCGCCCGACCAGCGTTTCGGTAAATGCCGCATCGTAAGTGCGCGCCACCGGGGAAAAATGATCGCTTTGCATCAGTGGTACAGAAATTTGATCTCGACCCGCCGATTGGCACGGCGCCCTTCCTCGGTGTCGTTGGACGCAACAGGCGCACTTTCTCCCATACCCTGTACCACGAAAAGGGCCGGGTCGAGGGCAAAACGCCCCGTGAGCCATTGACAGACGGCAGCGGCGCGTTTTTCGGACAGCTCGCGGTTGAATTCATCGCTCCCCTCGTCGTCTGTGTAGCCCGTAATCACGACCTGCACCGGCTGTCGATCCCGGATTTGCGCAGCGCAAGCCTCCATGAACGGTTCGGCCGTGTCGTTCAATCGATACGAGCCGGATTCAAAACCGATATCGGAAATGACGAATTCAGGCAGGCGCTGCGGCATGGTGTCAGCGGCGGCCACAACGGTTTCTTCCACAATGGTATCGGGAAGCGGGGGCGGTGCATTGACGCCTTCGAGCAAATGCGCGATCATCGCGGAGTCGAGGTCGGTATGCCTGATGTCCATGTGGTAAAAATACTCCCGCCGCGCTTCTCGTTCCGGGCATTCCGGCGGGTCGGGCGCAGTCAGGCTGATATCGTCGAGCTGGTAAATGAGGTAAGAAAGGAGATTGTGGTCTTTGGAGGAGCGTTGCCCGGGCGAGGGGCTGAAATTGCCCAGCACCAGGAAATTTTCGCCCCCTTTGGCGACAAAACTCGCCCGCATTTCCCGCCAGCCCTTTTTATCCACCGACAATTGGGTCTTTGGGGTCAACAACAGGGTCGGCCGATCGGTCAGCAGACTGTCGTAGTAAACACTTGGCCAGTTGCGCATGGCCCTTACCCCCAGTTCAACAGGCGTTTTGCTGTCGGAATACACATACAGACTCAGGGTATATTTTTCGCCGGCAACAAGCGGGCACGCGGTGGGCGTCACGACATAGGTGCGATAACCAATCGGGTGCAAAAAATTTTCCCAACACAGCCGCTCCGCAATTTTCCCGCTGTGCGGCGGGGCCGGGTTCATGCTTTGCGCCACCACACCCATCGGCAGGTGGAACCAGTATTCCGGCGCGCAGGTTGCCTGAAACTCCACGCAGGTATTGTTGTCTTCCAGATCGCCGTTTCTAAGCCAGTCCTGTCCGGCCATAGAAACAGGCCATAATAGCGTGCAATAGATGATCCACCTGTTTTTCATAAATATAAAAGGACATCTTGTGAATAGGTTGAAACAAATGCCTTCAAGGCAGATAGGTAACGGTTTTCGGGCAGGGAAAGTGTCTGGCAGAACGGTTTGTACCTGTTTGGGCTTCCAAAGAGGTTTCAGGCGGAGCGTTGCAGGCGGTTCAATTTCATGCCGTCCACCCAGGCGGCCGGTGCGTAATAGGCCGTGAGCAAGGCCCGCCGCCAGTCGGGGCGTTTTCCCTGGAGCAGTTTGCGGCATTCCGCCAGGCCCTGCCGCAGGCGGAAGCGTTTGTGGGTCAGGCGGTGCAGGCGGCGGTAAAAAGCCGGCGGAAACGTGGCCGGATAGAGCATGGCCAGGTCGTCCGAATCGGTCCAGTTGTGTTTGGCGCCGAGCAAGGCGCGCACCTTGTCGTAGAATTTGGTGCCGGGCAGCGGATACGACACCGACACCCCGATGTCGTGCGGCAGCAATTCTTCCACCAGGCGCAGGGTCGCCTCGATGTCGTCGCGGGTTTCGCCCAGGTAGCCGTATTGCAGGAAAAAGCAGACTTCCACGCCGTGTTTTTTCAAGAGCCGCGTCGCCTCGCGGATTTCCTGCACGGTGGTGCCCTTGTCCATGGCGTCGAGGATTTTTTGTGCGCCGCTCTCCGCGCCCACCCAGGCCTGCTGCAAGCCGCTTTCCGCCAGGGCGGCGATGTTGTCTTCTTTCAGCAGCAGATCGACACGGCTTTGTATTTTATAGGAAAAACGCAGGTTGCGGGCTTTCACCAGGTCGCGAAAGCGCTGCACCCAGCCGGGTTTTAGCCCGAAAATATCGTCGGACATCCAGAAATGCGTGGCGCCGTAGCGCTGCATCAACCCCTCGATTTCAGCCACGACACGCTCCGGACTGCGCGAATTGTAGCGGTTGCCGTAGATCGGTTTGGCGCACCAGTTGCACTTGTAGGGGCAGCCGCGCGTGGTGGCCAGGTTGAGGGAAAAATAACCGTGTCGCCGCCAGATACGCTGGTAATCAGCCATTTCGACCAGGTCCCAGGCAGGGTCGGGGAGTTGGTCGAGGTCGTGCAGCACCGGCCGGGGCGGGGTGCTGGCGACCTCGCCCGTAGCCGGGTTGGCAAAGGCCAGTCCGGCAATGCCGCGGCAGTCGGAGCGGCCGGCTTCGAGGGTCAGGATCAGTTCGCGCAGCGTGATTTCCCCCTCGCCCACCACGATAAAATCGGCGCCCTCGGCCAGGTATTCGGCGCAGTGGTCGGTGGCGTCGCTGCTGCTGACGATCACCGTACAGCCCGCGGCACGGCCCGTTTTGGCCATCGCGAAAGCCGCTTCGCGCATGCGGGTGAGGCACATTTTGGTGAGGTAGTTGAACCCGTCGTCGTAGATGACCAGATAGCGCGGGCGGGCGGCGGCCAGCGCCGGGCCGATTTCGTCGGGACTGTCGCGCAGATTGGTGTCGAACAACGCCACCTCAAAGCCGCACTCGCGCAGCACGGCAGCGGCGCACAGCGTGCCGTAGGGCGGGTACGGCTGCTGGTTTTTCCACTGCTTATCGTCGAATTTGTAAAAATACGAGTGGGTAAAGAGAATATCGGCCATGACACGACGGGTTGCCCGACAAAGATGAGGGAAATAAAGGAATGTGTCTGGAGACAGGGTTTTTGTTGGACAGGATTAACAGGATGGGGCGGCTTCGCCGCCGGGGGGCGGGACCAGGGCAAATGCATTAATATCTTCATCGGCTTGGGAAAGGAAAATAGGGGAAGAGGTGGGCAAGGCCCTGTTGGCCATTTATCTTATGGAATAGGGAACAACCCTTTTTAAAATCCGCGCCAATCCCGCGAACCTTCGCCTGATGATGTGCCGCGGTCATGATACCGACGTTGCGCCCCTATGGGGCGGAGGCCGGTGGGTCGCTTTTGCTACCGATGTTGCGCCCCTATGGGGCGGAGGCCGGTGGGTCGCTTTTGCTACCGATGTTGCGCCCCTATGGGGCGGAGGCCGGTGGGTCGCTTTTGCTACCGATGTTGCGCCCCTATGGGGCGGAGGCCGGTGGGTCGCTTTTGCTACCGATGTTGCGCCCCTATGGGGCAGAGGCCGGTGGGTCGCTTTTGCTACGCGACGTTGCGCCCCTATGGGGCGGAGGCCGGTGGGTCGCTTGCCTGATGTTGCGCCCCTATGGGGCGGGGGCCGGTGGGTCGCTTTTGCTACCGATGTTGCGCCCCTATGGGGCGGAGGGCGGTGGGTCGCTTTGCTTACCGATGTTGCGCCCCTATGGGGCGGAGAGCCGGTGGGTCGCTTTTGCTACCGATGTTGCGCCCCTATGGGGCGGAGGCCGGTGGGGCGCTTTTGCTACCGATGTTGCGCCCCTATGGGGCGGAGGCCGGTGGGGCGCTTTTGCTACCGATGTTGCGCCCTATGGGGCGGAGAGGCCGGTGGGTCGCTTTTGCTACCGATGTTGCGCCCCTATGGGGCGGGGCCGGTGGGTCGCTTTTGCTACCGACGTTGCGCCCCTATCGGGGCGGAGGCCAGGTGGGTCGCTTTTGCTACCGATGTTGCGCCCCTATGGGGCAGAGGCCGGTGGGTCGCTTTTACTACCGATGTTGCGCCCCTATGGGGCGGGGCCGGTGGGTCGCTTTTGCTACCGACGTTGCGCCCCTATGAGGCGGAGGGCCAATGGGGCATTTTTGCCAGCGACGTTGCATGCCTGACGTGACGGGGCTTGAATGCCATGCTGCACACCATTTTTTTATTGCAGAGGCGCTATTCATCCCGTAGGGATACAGTGACCCAGCAAAAAGAACGTGTGTGCGAAAGACCTCCGTCCCGGAGGGACGCAACATCGGTAAACATACCTTATGCCACGATGCGGCTGATCGGGATAGAGACAGTCCATCGGGTTCAGGGCAAATGGTATCCGATACCTTGGTAATTTCTATTTTAATGCGTTTGCCCTGGCCTCTGCGGCTGCGGCGAAGCCTGTCCATCCTGTCCATCCTATCCAACAAAAACCTGTCCCTCCCATCTCAAACGCACACTTCCAAGCCCCCATTCCCCTACATTTACCCCATTAAACATTAAAAATACAGTTATGAAACAGTTGACCACCCTCCTGCTGGCCCTCATCGGGCTATCGGCCGGTGTCGGCGCCCAATCGGAAGCCCGGCTCTTCCGCATGCCCGACGTGTCGGCCACCCACATCACCTTCGTGTACGGCGACGACGTCTGGATCGTGCCCAAAGCCGGCGGCCAGGCCGTCAAACTCAGCTCGCCCGACGGCGCCGAAATCTTCCCCCGCTTCTCGCCCGACGGCAAAACCGTCGCGTTCAGCGGCAACTACGACGGCAACCTCGACATCTACACCATCCCCATCGCCGGCGGCGTGCCCACACGGGTAACCCACCACGGCATGCCCGACATCCTGCAAGACTGGTACCCCGACGGCAAAAACCTGCTCTATACCTCCTCCATGCACAGCGGCAAACAGCGCTTTGCCCAGTTTTACAAAGTACCCGCCACCGGCGGCCTGCCCGAAAAACTGCCGCCCGCCTACGGCGAATTCGCCTGCTTCTCGCCCGACGGCAAACAAATAGCCTTCGTCATGAAATCGCAGGCTTTCCGCACCTGGAAACGCTACCGGGGCGGCACGGCAGCCGATATTTTCACCTTCGACCTGGGCAGCTTCGCCTCCGAAAATATCACCCAAAACGACGCCAACGACGAATTCCCGATGTGGCGCGGCGACCTCATCTACTACCTCTCCGACGCCGGCGCCGAAAAACGCCTCAACATCTGGTCGTACAACCTCAAAACCAAACAACGCCGCCAGATCACCCGCTTCAAAGACTACGACGTGGCCTACCCGGCCCTGGGCCCCGACGACATCGTGTTCACCTGCGGCGGCGTGATGTACCTGCTCAACCTGGCCAGTGAAAAAACGGCGGAAGTAAAAATCCAGGTCGTCACCGACTACGAACAGGCCAAACCCCGCCAGATCAACGCCCGGCCCTGGGCGGCGTGGTTCACCCCCTCGCCCGACGGCAACCGCCTGCTCGTCGAGGCCCGCGGCGAGGTGTTCAGCGTGCCCGCCCAGAAAGGCTACACCGTCAACCTCAGCCAAAGCAGCGGCTCCGCCGAACGCTACCCCGCCTGGTCGCCCGACGGCCGCTACGCCGCCTGGTGGTCGGATCGCGGCGGCGAATACCAGCTGGTGCTGCACGACTTCACCCGGCCCGACAAAGACCAAACCCTGACCAGTTTCACGACGGGCTTCCGCTACGCCATCTTCTGGTCGCCCGACAGCCGCAAACTGGCCTTCGTGGATCAGGCCATGAACATCCAGGTGCACGACCTCGACGCGAAAAAGACCCTGAAAGTCGACCAGGCGCCCGACCTCTTCGAAGGCGGTTTGCAGAACTTCAAAGTGTCCTGGTCGCCCGACAGCCGCTGGATGGCCTACGAACGCGGCACCGACAACAGCAACCCCGCGATCTTTATCTACGACACCCAGTCGCAAAAAACGCGGCAGGTGACCTCCGGTTTTTACGCCGATTACAACCCCGTGTTCGACCGCGAGGGCAAATACCTGTTTTTCGTCACCAACCGCTCGTTTTCACCCACTTACAGCGAGTTTGAAGGCGCGTTCATTTACAACAAATCCAACCTGATCGCCGTCGCCACCCTGCGCGCCGACCTGCCCGGACTGCTCGCCCCCCAGAACGACACCGTGGCCGTCAAACTCGATACCGGCGACAAAAAAGCCGACAAAGACAAGGACAAAGACGAGGAGGCCAAAAAAGACAGCAGCGACGTCAAAGCCGTCGGGATCGATTTCGAGGGGCTCGAAAACCGCGTCGTCGTACTGCCGATGCCCGCCGGCAACTACGGTAACCTGGCAGCCGCAGAGGACAAACTGCTCTACCTCACCGTGCTGCCCCAGGCGCCGCCCGGCGAGCCCAACCTGGCCCTGAAATATTTCCACCTCAAAGACCGCGAGGACAAAACCGTGATGGAAGGCATCAATGGCTACGAACTTTCGGCCGACGGCAAAAAAATCATGATTATCCAGAAAGAAAGCGTCGGCATGGTATCGCCCGAGCCCGACCAGAAACTGGAAAAACCCGCACCCATCGACCGCCTCGACATGACCCTCGACCCGCGCGCCGAATGGGCCCAGATCTACAACGAAGTGTGGCGGCTCGAACGCGACTATTTTTATGAAAAGGAAATGCACGGCGTCGATTGGCCCGCTATGCGCAAACGCTACGGCGACCTGCTGCCCTACGCCGCCAGCCGCTCCGACCTCAACTACCTCATCGGCGAACTCATCGGCGAACTCAACGCCTCCCACACCTACCGCGGCGGCGGCGACGCGCCCGCGGCCAAACAGCAGAACACCGGCTACCTGGGCGTCGACTGGGCCCTTGAAAACGGTTATTTCCGCATCAAAAAGATCATCCACGCCGCCCCCTGGGACACCGAGCAGCGCTCCCCGCTCGACGCGCCCGGCCTCGGCATACGCGAAGGCGACTACGTACTGGCCGTCAACGGCCGCCCGCTCGACACCCAAAGCGACCCCTGGACCGCCTTCCAGGGCCTCGGCGGCGCCACGGTAGCCCTCACCGTCAACAACAAACCCGGCTGGGACGGCGCCCGCACCCTCAGCGTCGGCACGCTCGACAGCGAAACCCGCCTGCGCAACCTCGCCTGGATCGAAAGCAACCGCAAACGCGTGGAAGAAGCCTCCGGCGGCCGCATCGGCTACGTGTACGTGCCCAGCACGGGCATCGACGGCCAGAACGAACTCGTGCGCATGTTCTACGCCCAATGGAACAAACCCGGCCTCATCATCGACGAGCGCTTCAACAACGGCGGCCAGATTCCCGACCGCTTCATCGAACTGCTCAACCGCAAACCCCTGGCCTTCTGGGCCGTGCGCGACGGCCGTACCTGGCAATGGCCCACGGTGGCCCACTTCGGGCCCAAAGCCATGCTCATCAACGGCTGGAGCGGCTCCGGCGGCGACGCCTTCCCCGATTACTTCCGCAAAGCCGGCCTCGGCCCCCTCATCGGCACCCGCACCTGGGGCGGCCTCATCGGCATCAGCGGCAACCCCGGCCTGATCGACGGCGGCTCGGTCACCGTGCCTACCTTCCGCATGTACAACCCCGACGGCAAATGGTTTCCCGAAGGCTACGGCGTAGCGCCCGATATAGAAGTGCCCGAAGACCCCACGGCCCTGGCCAAAGGAAACGACCCGCAACTGGAACGGGCCATACAAGAAGTATTGAAACAACTGGAAAAAACGGCCAAACCCGTACCCGCGCGCCCGGCGAGAGAAGACCGGAGTAATTAAAAATTTTTCTATCGCCCGCTTGCGGGGATAAGGATTGGGGTGTATGTTTGTTTACCAAAACAAATGAAATATGCCCCGCAATCTGTTTTTTGATGCAACACCCATGGTTTCCTGAGGATAGGGAGGCTGTGGGTGTTGTGTTTTAGCGGGATAGAGGCAATGGACGACTAATGGGAAGGCGCGTTGCGGGATAAGGGTTGGTTGGGAGTTTATTACGCAATGCGGGTTTTAGTTAGTCGTTCGTTGCGTGTAACCAATAGTTCGGCGTGACCAAAATTAATAATTAAACTATGGAATTAGGAAAACTCGAAAAGGTTGAATTAAGGACTGTTTGGGCAAGAGAAGACAGTCATTTCACAACATGGTTAGCAAAAGAAGAAAACCTAACATTTTTAGCCGAAGAATTAAATATTGGCTTGGAACTGATTGCACAAGAGAAAAATGTTGGCCCATTTCAAGCGGACTTACTTTGTCGTGATACTGCAACTGAAAAATATGTAGTTATAGAAAATCAGTTTGGCAAGACGGATCATTCACATTTAGGTCAAGTTCTTACCTATGCGTCAGGATTAAATGCCCTAACAATTATTTGGATTGCAGAAAAATTTGTTGAGGAACACAGAGCAACGTTGGATTGGTTAAATAGCGTAACAGACGAAACTGTTCAATTCTTTGGGGTTGAAATTGAGTTGTACAAAATCGGGAACTCTTCCCCTGCGCCTCGATTTAATATTATTTCAAAGCCCAATAATTGGAGTAAAACAATTAGGAGAACAGCTCAAAGTGCTACACAGCTTACCGAGACTAAAATACTTCAACAAGAATATTGGCAAGCACTAAAAGAATACGTTGAAAAACAAAAGGTGTCTTTCAAAATGCAAAAAGCATTGCCCCAGCATTGGACAAATATTGCCGTTGGCAAAACTGATTATAAAATTTGTGCAATTGCAAATTCGAGGGATAAATGGATTGGCATTCAATTAGTTGTATATGGAAAGGATGCACTAGAAAATTTCAGGGCATTGAGACAGAAATACGAAGAAAACTCAAAACTTGAATTATCCGATGAACTTGAATGGGCTGAAAAAGACGGCGGCAAGGAGCACCACGTCAATTATATCATCCCAGAAAAAAATCCAATGGATAGAAATGAATGGGAGGGACAACATCGTATATTGACTGATTGGATAGATAAGTTTCACAAGTATTTCTCAGATAAAGTAAAGTCAAAATAATAGACTTGTTTGGCTATGATAATCAATGATATATCAAATTAAAGTTCCAAAGTCCAGCACAAATTCCGACGATAGCATCATAGAGTTTTGGATCACGTAATCGAAGCCGGTCAGAAAGGACACGATAACGTTTGAGACCACCGATGCTATGCTCTACGGTTACACGTTGTGAGGCTTGTTCTTTGTTTTCATCCTTTGCTTCCCAAATGGGCAGTTTCTTTTTCTTCGGTTTTTTGATAGGGATGTAAAGTTGTCGACAGGGGTAAAGGTCAGCAGAAGCCCTGAAAGCCTAAATCAAGGCGAATTTCGAAGCGGGTGAACCAAGGTTTTTCCGGAGGGGATTCTTGCTTCAAAATACCAAAATCATGCGCTGAGCCGACATAACTACGGCTGACGTACAAGATTCACTTGGTGACTGAACTGATAACAAGCATTTTAGCGGTATGGCTTTTTTACCGCTGAAATGAGCCTTTTGAACGGAATTATCCTTTGAACGATGAATTTGCTGCTCCGTGCCGTCCCTAACAAAGTATCGTGCCGGAAAACCAGGCCTCAAATTCTTCAACCGAGGAAAACGACCGCTTGGGCATTAGGCCTAACTGGGTTAAGGCGGCTTGAAGGATGGGAAGAGCGAATGCCTGATTGGCTTTTGCCGTCGACCCATCACAATCAAAGATAGCCCCCAAAGCATCATAGCCCAGGCCAGATTTTAAACTGAATAAGACAAAGAACAACAAATCTTCGTAAGAACGGAATATAGCCTCCTGACTCAATTCGCCTGTCGTTCTTCAATAGAACACCCAAAAACGCTTTCGTGACAAGCCCGGCCAAATGCCTCGGACAATTCCAGAAATTTTGCCTGGCTCAAACCCGTCGTGGCTCTCCATTGCCGTTCATTGCGAATTCCTGTGTAACCAAAACCCATATGAATCTTTTGAACGTAAAAATACAACTACTGATTTTCAATAGGTTACATCAAAACAAGTCTAATGAAGTTTAAAATCTTTCTTATACTCAACAGAAATTGGGTTGCGAAAAGCGAGCCTAGATTTAACTTGACAGTATGATGCATTGGCGATCGAGACTGTTCAGAGTTCTGTGTAAGGTGAAAAAAACAGGAATTTTTCACCAAATTCACACAGTCAATTATGAAAGGGGAAAAGAAAGAAGAGTTTGATTACCAAAGTAGCGAGGAGCAAGCCCTGAAAGCGATGTACAGGGCAAGTCATTGAAATAAGTGGATGGAACGCAAACCTTTTAAAGGCGCAGAGCAGATTTGACTTAGGCAGGAATCAATTTAAAATATCAAACTTCTGACAACAAATTGACGTTGCCTTTCTGAATAAGATCAAGTAATTTTGTTTTCCGATACCGAATTACCTTATGGCAACTCAGACCATCAATCAGAAAAAAGCGGTAGAACTGCTAAGAAACGGCCAGGCTGTAAGCGATTATGAAATTCACTTCAACGACGACCAGGTTGAAGCATTGGATGCTTTTCTACTCAGAAAAAATGGAATCGCAATCCCTGGCCATCTGGTTTTTTATGATGACGAGAGCATTGATTTTGAAGATGATGCAGATATCGCCACTGAGGACTTTGAAAACAAAAAATTAGTACGGGTGCTTCGCGCAGAAGTTGCTGTGGACAAGGAGATTGCCGACTGGGTATTGCGGAGCAATATTGATGTGAATCAACTTCTTGCCGATTTGATGAAGGACTTTTACAAAAATGCCAAAGCGACTTCAATTCCTGGTGTGGAGGATAAGAAGCCTTCGTAATAAATAATGGCCAACAAAATATCCGTCTCCGAAGCCCTGCAACGCATAGCAGCCGGCCAGTCCGTTTCAGGCTGCACCATCGACTTCGACAGGATCAAAGTCGAGGCCCTGGACGTCATGAAACTCGCCAAGGCCGGTTTCGAGGTGCCGGAGGAAGCCATCTACTACGATGATGACGACATCGCCTATGATGAAGATTTCGAGGGCGATTGGCAGCGCGTCCCTACCGGCAGCGCGTCCCCGTCGGCCGAACAGACCGTGGTCAAAATCACCCTGCCGGAAGAAACCCGGCAATGGATTGCAGCCAACCACGTGAACCTGGATCAACTGGTCACAAAACTGCTGGGCGATTTTTACCGGACTCAGAAATAGAATGGCAATTGACATGACCTACACCTTCATTCTATACTTCCGCGGTGGAACCTACATCGAAAGCATCAACGCAACCGATGTATTGCACGCCACCCATATCTGGGCAGATCGGATTGCCCTTGCCGGGCAGGTCGAACATTTGGACGGGCAGGCATTTCTCAAGGTCTTTAACAACGATATCGAGGTATTCCAGCCCAATGAGATAGATACCTGTCCTAATGTCTGGCACCTGTTCTTCCTGCTGGGCCGCCATAAAATGGACATTCACATTGTCAAGACCTCCGCAGAACCGGAGCCTTCGGCGCGGGCTTCAAGGACAACCGACGCCGGCGCGGCGCGCTGAGCCGACAGCCCCCGTAAAAACGATTAAATCGTGACAAAATGACCCTCTCCGTCTCCGAAGCCCTGCAACGCATAGCAGCTGGCGAGTCCGTTTCAGGCTGCACCATCGACTTCGACAGGATCAAAGTCGAGGCGCTGGACGTCATGAAACTCGCCAAGGCCGGTTTCGAGGTGCCGGAGGAAGCCATCTACTACGATGATGACGACATCGCCTATGATCCTGACTTTGATGAAATAGAATGGAGCAAGGAGCCAATCAAAATGAGTTGGGATGAAAAAATAAAATTGGCGGAAAAAAGGAGGCTTAACGGCGATGTTGAAGAAGAGGTGTCTGTGCGCATAAAAATCGCCGATCGTGATATTCGCCAGTGGATGTATAGAAACCGAGACAAGATGGGCCTGATTTTGGCCGACTTCATTGTCGATATCTACAAGGCAAACAAAATCATACAAAAGTAGAGGCTTCCTTTCTGCCACTGCAGCAAATACCCCGCTTCCAGTTCGCCTTCCTGCTCCCTGGCGTATGCCAGAAAGCGGCGTTCGGGGCCCCTGTCCATTCCTTAGTAAATTTGCAATCCAACTGCAGATTTACTAAGCATGCACATACGGCGCCTCCTCCCGCGCCAGCGCCCGCACGTTTTCCAGCACGTGTTTCATGTATTGCCGCCAGATGGTTTTGGTGAACAGCCATTGCAGCGGATAGAGCCAGGCGACCTTCGAGAGCATGGCGTAGCGGTAGTCGATGCGGATTTTGCCGTCGGGCAGCGGCGTGGTGATCCACTCGCCCTGGAAGCGGTCGAGGCCCAGCATTTGGTATTTCAGCTCGCGCACTTCTATTTTCCAGTATTCGTTTTCGCGGCGTTCGAGCACCACGTCGAGCGCTGCTTCGCCGCCCTTGAAGCCAAAGGTGGGGGCTGCAAATACCTTGCGGCTGCCGCCGGGCTGCCCCCAGCCGGCATCGTCGGTGCAATGTGTCAGTTTGGGCATAGGGCCCCAGCCGGCGTGTATTCGGGTGACGTCGCAGAGCATGGGCGTTTTGAAGGCGCGTTCCAGCGTGGTGTCGAAGATGGCAGTGATGGCAGTGCGGGAGGTCATGGCCGTATGGGTTTGTAGCGTCGGACAATATCAGGGAGCAAGATTAAACAACACAGGCCAATCCCTGTATGTTTGCCCCCAGGCATTTCAACAGCCGCCTGCTTCCCGCATGAAAAGACGCAGTTTTATCATAAAAGCCGTTCAGGGCGCCAGCATGATGGCGCTTTGGCCCTCCCTGTTTACCGCCTGCCGCAACGACGACAGCGTCATCGACAAATCCGTTATCGTCGTCGGGGGCGGCATTTCCGGGCTGGCTGCCGCCCGCCGTTTGAAAGAAAAAGGGTTTACCGTGACCGTTCTGGAAGCCCAGGACAGGGTGGGCGGGCGCCTGCGCAGCAACCGAACGCTCGGCATTGCCTTCGACGAAGGCGCCAGCTGGATACACGGCATCGGCGGCAACCCGATAAGCACCCTGGCGCAGGAAGCCGGCATGACCACGTTCGAGACCATCGACGAAAGCCGCAGGTCGTACGATATCGGCGGCGTATTGAGAAGCAGCAGCGTCTATGACAATACGGAAAACGAACTGTACGACATACTCGATACGCTCATGAACAACGGCAATGCAGCGCAAAGTTTTGAAACCGTGTTCAACAGCCAGTACCCGGCCTATGCCAACGACCGCCTCTGGCGTTTCTTCCTTTCCACGTACGTGACTTTCGATACGGGCGACCTGAACCAACTCTCCTCCCTGCTGTACAACGAAGGCGAGGAATTCCCCGGCATTGAAAAAATCGCGACCAACGGCTACGACACTATTCCCAATTATCTGGCAGGCGGGCTCGATATCCGACTGAATGAACGCGTGACGAAAGTCGATTACTCGACCGATAAAGTCCGCGTTACGCACAACAGCCAGGTCAGCGAAGCCGATTACGTGATCGTCACGGCGCCACTGGGCGTCCTGAAAAACAACAGCATACAGTTCACGCCCGCACTGCCCGCCGTCAAACAGAACGCCATCGACAAAATCGGGATGAATTGCGTCAACAAATTCCTGCTGACCTGGGACAATGCGTTCTGGGATGACGTCCAGTACATCTCCTACACGCCGGAAATCAGAGACAAGTTCAATTATTTCGTCAATGTCAAAAAGTTCCACCCCTCGGTCAATGCGCTCATGACGTTCGCCTATGCCGACTACGGCCGCTTGACCGAAACCATGACCGACGCGCAGGTCGTCGGCGAAATCATGCAACACCTCAGGGACATGTACGGCAACGGCATTCCCGAGCCGACCAACATACTCCGGACCAAATGGAGCACCAACGAAAACTCGTTCGGGGCGTATTCTTTCACCGCCGTCGGCACGGAAATGCGGCACTTCGACGACCTCGCAGAAGCCGTGCAGGACAAACTCTTTTTCGCAGGCGAACACACCGAAATCGATTATTTTTCAACGGCGCACGGGGCCTATTTGAGCGGCATCAGGGAAGCGGACAAAATCATCGACCTGCAATAGCATCCTGCTTGTACCAATGGCCCGTATCGATTGAAACAAGGCAGGGGATTGAACCATTTTGCAAAAATGGCCTTGTGTAGCGTTGAACAACACATCGTTTAGCTATGAATCTGAATCAGGTCACCGTCCCTTCCCTCAACCTGGAAAGGTCCGTTTCCTTTTATGAAACCCTGGGGTTGCAATTGATCGTCAACTCCCTGCCGCGTTACGCGCGGTTTGTGTGCCCCGACGGCAACAGCACCTTTTCCCTGCATCAGGTCGGGCAACTGCCGGCCGGCGAGGGCATCTGGGTTTATTTCGAATGCGACGACCTTGATGCGTACGTCGCGCAACTGGCCGGCAAAGGCATCGTATTCGAAGCAATGCCCGTGGACCAACCCTGGTTGTGGCGGGAAGCCCGGCTGAAAGACCCCGATGGCAACCAGCTGATCCTGTTCCATGCCGGCGAAAACCGGCTGAACCCGCCGTGGCGGATTTAGGGCTTGTAGAGGTTAACTGTCAACCCCTTGCCCTATGTTCAACCGCTTCGCGGTTGGCGCACATCAAGCCCCGCGACTAACCCCGGATGGCATCCGGGGTTAGTCAAATTTGACCGCTTCGCGGTCGGATACAGGCAATCAGGGCTCCTTCGGAAGAGTATTAATGTGGCAAGTTGCATTCCGGCAATCAAGTTTTTTCCGGGGCTATTCGGATATTATAACCGGCTTCAATCCTCACCGCCAGACCGCTTCGCGGTCTAACGTGAATAGCCCCGGATGCAATCCGGGGGACCGTACACCCGCACCAGCCACAACTGCAAAGCAGTTGAATATCAATTATTTGCCCTAAAATCCGGCCGCAAAGTAGCAAGCCGGCGATTGAAATTTCCACATACGCTCCGGGCCGGTTTAATACACAAAAATGCCCCCTGCGCATTAGTCAACGCAGGGGGCAGGTATCATCTGTTCCTTGTTTCGAACGCCGTAAATCAGCGCACGAAGAGCAGTTCGCGGTATTTCACGAGCGGCCAGTACTGATCGTCCACCACGGCTTCGAGGTCGTCCACGGCGGCGCGGATGGCCTCCATTTGCGGCTTCACCTGGTGGCAGAAGATATCGGCTTCGGCGCGGATATTTTCGGCATGGTGCGCATTGTCGTAGGCCGTTTGCATGGCTTTCAGCGCCGAATTGATGGCCTCTACGTCGGTCACGATACGTTTGAGCAGATCCAGCTGGAGGCGGGCCGACTGCACCATGTCGATCGAACGCAGGGCATTGATGTTGTTGGCCAGCTCGGTCTGGTAGCGCAATACGGCGGGCAATACCTGCGACACCACCATTTCTTCAAGGGCTTTGGCTTCAATGTCGAGTTTGGTGCAGTAGCCGTGCAGCTGTACGTTGTAGAAAGCGTCGAGTTCGGTGGCGTTCATGACGCCCGATTTGCCATAAAATTCCTGTCCCAGCGGTTTGGCCAGCACGTCGAGGGCCTCGGGCGTAGTAGCGAAGTTGTTGAGTCCGCGGCGGGCGGCTTCTTCTTTCCACTCGTCGGAGTAGTTGTTGCCTTCGAACAGGATCGGTTTCGATTTGCGGATGTAGTTTTTGAGCACCATGAGGATGGCTTCCTCTTTTTCCGTGCCTTTGGCGATCAGTTTGTCCACATCACGTTTAAACTCCATGAGTTGCAGGCTCATCATGGTATTCATCACTGCCATGGGGCCGGCGCAGTTTTGGGAGGAGCCTACGGCGCGAATCTCGAATTTGTTGCCCGTGAAAGCGAACGGCGAGGTACGGTTGCGGTCGGTGTTGTCGAGTTCGAGGTTGGGCAGTTTGGAGATCAGGTCGATGGCGCGTTTGACGGCGGCGTCGTCGGTCTTTTTGCCGTTGGCGATCTGGCCCAGCAGTTTGAACATGGCTTCGCCGATGAACACCGAGATAATGGCCGGCGGGGCCTCGTTGGCGCCAAGGCGGTGGTCGTTGCCAGCGTGGGCAATGCTGGCGCGCAGCACGTCGGCGTATTTGTACACCGCCATGATGGTATTGACGAAGAAGGTCAGGAAGCGCAGGTTTTTGCTCGGCTCTTTACCCGGCGAGAGCAGGTTGACGCCCGTGTTGGTGCCCATGCTCCAGTTGTTGTGTTTGCCCGAGCCGTTGATGCCGGCGAAGGGTTTTTCGTGCAGCAGCACGCGCAGTTTGTGGCGGCGTGCGACGCGTTCCATCACGTCCATCAGGAGTTGGTTGTGGTCAACGGCCACGTTGATCTCTTCGAAGATCGGCGCTACTTCGTATTGCGCGGGGGCCACCTCATTGTGGCGGGTACGCACGGGGATGCCGAGTTTGTGGCATTCTGTTTCGAGATCGCGCATGAAGAGGTACACGCGTTCCGGGATAGAGCCGAAGTAGTGGTCTTCCAGCTGCTGGTGTTTGCTGGCCGGGCGGCCGACGAGGGTACGGCCGGTCATGGCCAGGTCGGGGCGCGCGTTGAAAAGCGCCTCATCCACCACGAAATACTCCTGTTCCCAGCCCAGGGTGGCGGTTACTTTGGTCACATGGGTGTCGAAGAACTGGCATACCGGCACGGCGGCCTTGTCGAGCAGCGCCTGCGAGCGAAGCAGGGGCAGTTTGTAATCCTGGGCTTCGCCGCCGTAGGTGACAAAGATGGTCGGAATGCAAAGTGTTTTGCCCTCGCCCACTTCCATAATGAAAGCCGGGCTGCTGGGGTCCCACACGGTATAGCCGCGCGCTTCGAAGGTGCTGCGCAAGCCGCCGGAGGGGAAAGACGAACCGTCGGGCTCCTGTTGCACCAGCGCCGAGCCGGAAAACTCCTCAATCACCCGGCCGTCGTGGGTCATGGTGAAGAAAGAGTCGTGTTTCTCGGCCGTTTTGCCGGTGAGCGGCTGGAACCAGTGGGCAAAGTGGGTGCAGCCTTTGTCCTGGGCCCATTCTTTCATGCCGGCAGATACCGTGTCGGCTACCTCGCGGCTAAGTTTCTGACCGCTCTGGGTGGCGGCTTTCACCATGAGGTAGGCGTTCTCGGGCAGGTATTTTTTCATCGCCTCGTCGTTGAAGACATTTTCCCCGAAATAGGAAGCGATGTTTTCGCCCTGCGACTCACCAAGATCGAGCGGGAGAGATTCCATTCGGTTCTCGATGGTCTGGAGGGCTTGAAAACGAGCAATCGACATAGTTTGTCCTGATTGGTTATGAAATGAAGGAAAGCAAAATGCGGTTAGCGAAAAAAAGCCTTTCAGTGGGGTATTTTTGCGAAAATGGCTTTTTTAAAAATCATAAAGCCGGTTTTTAAATTTCCAAACCGGCTTTATGGCGCAAAACTACGTTTGATTTCAGCGAAAAATTCATTTTCGGAAAAAATTTTCATTTCAATAACACCTTTGTCGCAGGACAGCCCTTCGTTGAATGCCCTGTTGCCGTCTGTTTCCAAAGGAAAAAAGCCCCCCCGACGACTTTTCGCGGAGAGGCCATCCCAAAAACCAATTGTTAAAGACATCTATTTCTTTTACGATGCGTGTTTTTCCCCACGCCCATCCTGTACGCCAGACAGACGACTGGCATACAGGGTGGCGTTCAGGGGAAATTCGCGGAACGTGTGTGGGTAGTTTATTTGTAAATATCGGTCGCTTCGGGCGCGGGTTTCGGCGCCTTGCGGTCGAGGGCAAACGCGATGCTGAGTTCGTGCGAACCACCGTTGTACTGCTGGAAATCGCCGAACGATACGTCGTAGGAGTAGTAGATCTGGGCAGCCTTGTACTTGGTGCCGATCAGGCAGGTGACCATCGAGTTGTTCGACTGCGGGCGGAACGTCAGGCCCCCGATCAGTTTGTCGTCGAGGAAGCGGCCCTGCACATTGAAGTCGATCTGGTAAGGCACGTCGCGCACGTTGCGGAGGGCCAGCGAGGGGATGATCTTGAAATTCTGCGCCGGCACGTCGATCACATAGCCCATCTGGAAGACGTAGAACTGGAAGAGGCTGCTCTTGTTGCCGTTGTTGTTGGTGTTGGAAGTCGGGATTTCGTCGAGTCGGGCGCGGATGGTGTTGGGCAGCGAGAGGCTGGCGAAGAAACGTTCGTCGTACAGCACATGGGCGCCCAGCGAGGCATCGAAGAAACGCTGACCTTCCACGGCGCTTTCCAGCACTTCGTCGTTGGGGTCGAGCACGGGCGAGGGTTCGAGGAGGTTGCCGTTGGCGTTTTTGCGGAGAAACTCGGTGGACAGGCCGAGGCCGATGCGGGCCTTCTGGATACGGAAACGGAAGGCGTAATTGAGTTGCAGGCGCAGGGTATTCACCGAGCCGGCTTTTTCACTGAACAAACCGCCGCCAAGGGCCAGTTTGTCGCCTACCGGGCCGTTGTACATGAAGGTGTAGGTGGCCGGCGAGCCGGGAAAGCCGGCCCAGGTGCGGCGGGCATTGAGCAAAAATTCGTGTTTGTCCTGAAAACCGGTGTAACCGGGGTTGATCAGTACGGGGAAGAGGTGGTATTGGGAGTAAACGGCGGGCTCCTGAGCGAATGCAGCCAAAACGGACAGCCCGAATATGAAGGTAAAGAGTGCCTTTTTCATTGATGTAACCGATGGTTGGGAATGATGGAAATGGACAGGTTTTTTCAGGGTTGATGAGGGTTTATGAGGTTGTGATAGGGTTTATTGATTGAATCGAGAGCAGGAACGCCCCTTTTATCAACCCTCATAAACCCTATCAACCCTCATCAACCTTATCTCAAAAGATTGACATAACCTTTTTTCTGTTCGGTATTGCCGCTGACCGGATCCACGTAGTTGAGTACGTAGAAGTACACGCCTTCGGCCAGAGGCTCGTTGTTGGCGGTACCGTACCAGGCGCGGGCCGGGTCGCCGTTGACGTAGCCCTTGACCGTGAAGACCAGCTGGCCCCAGCGGTTGTAGATTTCGATTTCGCTCGACGGCGAATCCTCGATGCAGAGGATTTTCAGGTAATCGTTGTCGCCGTCGTTGTTGGGCGTCACCACTTCGCTGATGCTGAAGCAGGAGGTCAGCGGGTAATCGACCGTATCCTGTGCCACGGCTTCGCAGCCGAATTCGTCGGTGATCTGGAAGAGCACCACTTCGCCTGCGCAGAGGCCGTCGGCGATGGTGGAAGTGCCGTCGTGGCCCTGGTTGCCTGTCCATTCCACAGCGATATCAGTGCCGTTGCCGCCGTCCACATCCACGATGATCTGGCCGTCGCAGTAGCCCGGCGTGGGCAGGTTTTGCGTAAACACGGCCGTGAGGGCATCAGGTTCGGTGAGCGTAACGCTTTGTACTTTGGTGTTGCCGTTGGCGTCGGTGATCGTGACGTTGTAAGCGCCGCCGCAAAGGCCGCTGGCTTGCGAGAAATCGGCGCCCGAAGTGATCAGGTTGAAGGGTACGGAGGCCGGCCATTGGAAGATGTACGGGCCTACGCCGCCGCTGCTGACCGAGATACGGGCCGCGCCGTCGCAACTGCCGTTGCATTTGACGTTGTAGGAATTGTAGCTGGTGAGCGGCAGGGCCGAGGAGGCGATCGGGGCCGGGGCGTTGAGTTCGTCCGACCATACCGAGGTGCAACCGAGGCCGTCGGTCACCGTGACCGAGTAGGCGCCGCCACAGAGCGTTTCGGTGGAGATGCCGGCGATGCCGTTGCTCCACAATACGGAGCTCGTACCGATGCCGCCCGTAAAGGCCACGCTGGCCGCACCATCGCAATCGTCCGGACCGCTTACCTGGTAGCCGCCGGGGTAGATCGACAGCTCATTAACGTTGGTGATGGCCAGGGCGGATTGGGCGGTGAGTACAATCGGGCCTTGTGTGGCCGTCGTTCCGATGGCATCTGTGAGGGTAAGGTTATAGGTACCCGCCGCAAGGTTGCTGATGTCCTCCGTTGCAGCAGTGTATCCGTTCGGGCCAACCCAGCTGTATGTGTAAGGCTCGGCGCCGCCGACAACCGACAGGCTGATCGAACCGGTTGCAGAACCCGTGCAAGTGGGGTCGGTATCATTGAGGCCTACAAACTGAATCGGCTGGTAAACGCGATTCAGGTGAAATTCCTGCACCGTGGTGCAACCCGAGTTCGGGTTGGTAATGGTCACGACGTACAAGCCCGAATCGAGGTTGATGAGCGACGAAGCCGAGGAGCCGGTATTCCATGCAAATTGCATGGTAACGCCCGGGATAACCTGCAACATGGTGATCGAGCCGTTCATAAAGGCCTGGTTAGGGTTCACTACGTTGGAGGCAGCCACGGCGGGCTGGAGGCCGGGGACGTTCAAGGGTAGCGTGAAGGTATTGTTGTCAACATCCGTCACCGTGAGGTTATAAGGCCCGGCCGCGAGGTTGCAGATCGAGGGCTCATAGCTGTTTGTCGTCTCCGTCCCACCGTTCCAGCTAATGACAAAGGGGCTTTGCGCACCGGCAGCAATGGCCAGCGTTACACAACCGTCATTGCCACAGGCGGGCGTGATGCCGGTAATCGAAATACTGAGCGGGTTTTCACTTAGCAAAATAATCGACTGTACCAGTTGGCAACCGCTGTTGTCGGTAATCGTCACGTTGTACGTACCGGCCACCAGACCGGAGATCTGATCCACCGAAGTAATGTTGGCATAGCCGTTCGGGCCGGTCCAGTTAAAGGTCCAGGGGCCCACGCCGCCGTTGTTGAAGTTGAGGTCGATAGAGCCGTTGGGATCCTGGCCGTTTTGCTTCACCGTGGTCGGGCTGATGCTCAGGGCCGTGGGTTCGTTGACGGTGATGGCCGACAGGGCCAGTGTGCAGCCGGCTGCGTCGGTAATGGTCGGAGTGTAGTTGCCGCCGCTAAGGCCGCAAATGCTTTGACCGCTCTGGCCATTCGACCAGGAAACGTTGTAGTTGGGCGTACCGCCGTTGAGGGCCAGGGTGATGCAGCCGTTGCCTGCGCTGGCGCAGGTAACATGGTCCACATCGGGCGTGCCTGCCGTGATAGGGTTGGCGCCACTGACGGTCACGTTTTCCACGTCGGAGCAGCCGCCGGAGTCGGTTACCGTCAGGTTATAGGTACCGGCTGCCACATGGGCCGGGTCGGGCACGCTGGGGCTCCAGCTGGTCGTGTAGCCGCCGTAGCCACCGGCCACGTTGACCATGATCGAACCCGTAGCCGTACCTGCGCAAGCGGCCGGGGAGGTCTGTACAGAAGTCGTCATGGCGCTGGCCGGGCCTTGAATGCTTACCGGCTGGCCAAGCGTGACGGAGCAGCCTTTGGTATCGGTTACCGTCAGGTGATAGGTGCCTGCGCCGACGTTGCTCAGCGCGGCGGTAGCGCCGACGGTTACGTTATTTTGATCTTTCCACAGGTAGGAGTAGCCGCCCCAGCCGCCGTTGGCATTGGCCTGGGCAGAGCCGGTCAGCTCGCCGAAACATTTGACGTTCTGTACGTTGGAAGAGCTGACTGCCAGGGCAGAAGGCGGGCCTTGCACCTGAATCGACTGCGATACGTAGGTGGGGCAGTTTTTCGAGTCGGTGATCGACACGGTGTAAAAACCGGCCGATACGCCGCTGATGTCTTCCGTCTGGGCCGCGTTGCTCCAGGCGAAGGTGTACGGCGCCGTGCCGCCCGTGGGGCTGATGTTGATCGCGCCGGTAGCATTGCCGAAGCAGATGACCTCGGTGACCTGGAGGGTAGCCGTCGGCACCGTGATCGGATTGGGCTGGGAAACGAGGATGGGGCTGGACGTCAGCGAACAGTTGTTGGCGTCTTTCACCACCACCGTATAGTTGCCGGCTTTCAGGCCGGTAAGGTCTTCGATACTCGACACGAAACCATTGGGGCCGGTCCAGGCATAGGTCAATGTACCCGTGCCGCCGCTGGCCGTGATCTGGATGGCGCCGTCGGAGCCGCCGTTGCAGTTGGCTGCCGTGGGCGTCGCCGCGGGCAGGGTGATGGCGTCCGGCTGGGTCAGGGTTTGCGAACCCGTAATTGTGGAACCGCCCTGCAGCGTCACCGTAACATTATAAGTGCCGGCTTTCAATGCCGTGAGGTTCTGCTGGCTGCTGGTAAACATGTTGGGGCCGGTCCAGCTGTACGTATTGGCCGTACCGTTTTGCACGTTGACGGACAACGTGCCCGTGGAGCCGCCGTTGCAAGTCGGGTTGACAATATTCGAAAAAGAAAGCGTAGCCTGTGCAGCCTGTTTCATCCACACGCTGCCGTTGTTGAGCGTCGGGGTGATCGGCACGTTCGGGTCGCGGATGACTTCCACGTCGAAGCCGGGCGCCGTGCCCAGCGTAATGGCCGAGCTGGTATTGGCCGGGCCGACAACCGTGAAACACACCGTGAACAATACCGTGTTGGCCGGCAGGGTGATGCCTTGCAGAGAGGCGTCGTCCCAGATAAATTTGACCAGGCCCGAAGAGGGGTTGAAGTTGGAGGCGTTGAGGTTGAGCGGGTTGGAGCCCAGTTGCAGCGACTGGTAGGTCAGTTGCGTGGCGTTGTAGCTGAGGGCGAATTGTACCGACAGCAGGTCGTTGAAGTTGGTAGCCGTTACATCGATACAGACTTGCGAACCGATGGCAGCCGTGTCTTTTTCGGCGGTCAATATGAGGTTATTGACCGGAGGAGGAGGGGCGGTGACGAAAATCGTGTCGGTCTGGCCGGAGAGGTTGCCGGGCGTATTGGACCACACGTTTTGGGAGTTGCCGTTATAAGCTTCGGAGCTGCCGTTGCCGGGCGGGAAGCCGACCCCGTCGATGGTGATCAGCGAATTGGTGCCTGCGTTGCCGATGCCTTTAAAACAAACTTCATAAATTTTGACGCCGTCGGCGCGCGTTACGCCGGGCGGGTTGCTCACGTCGTCGAACCAGCCGCAGAGCAGGGTGCCCGTGTTCTGGTTGGCTACAAAATCGCCGCCGTCGAGGCCCGGCAGGTTGTAAGCCTGGGTTTTGACGTATTGCAACACGTTTTTATCCCAGTGCATGGCGTATTGCATCGACACGATGTTGTCGAAGTCGTTGACCGTCACCGGCATGCAGCGGGTGGAATCTTTGGGAATGTAGATGGTGTTGGCGAAAATTTTAAACCCTGCCTGTACGGGCGGCGGGCCGCCGGAGCCGACCGTCACTGCCGAACCGCCGTTCTGGTAGTTCACCGTGATGGTGCTGAAGTTGCGCGTCACTTCGATGGCCAGCGGGGAGGTCGTCAGGTTGACCGGCGAGGAGCCGTTGGCCAGTGCAGTGAAGTGCATGGTAAAAATAGCCGTGTTGTCGTTGAGGGTCACGCCGTTCGGGTAAGTACCGAAATCGGGAAACCACGACACCGTCAGCTTGCCATTGGCCGGCTGCGAATTGATGTTGGAAGCCGCAAAACCAGGCAAGGTGAATCCATCGGTCGAGACGTACGTCAACGCAGCGTTGTTGTACGAGATCGAAAACTGGATGGAAGTAATGTTCGTGAAGTTTTGAACCTTCAACTGGAGGTCCACCGTCTGGCCTACCTGAACGGTCGGTGCAGCGGGTGTGATGGTGGTCACGAGTGCTTGCCCGAAAGCGGAAGCAGCGAGCAGCATCAGACCGGCAATCAAGAAGTTAGTAATCGGCTTCATCTTTAACAGCGGTAAAGGGATGAGGATGAATTAATCATGGGACAATAACAACTGAATTAAAACGGGCCGGGCCCGGTAACGCCAATCCTTCGACTGGCGTGATTATCTTATTTCAAGGGCTCGCGTCCAGGTTCTTCCTTCGGATTGAACTACCAAAAAACAGGTACCTGATGCGGGCAAATTCGACCTTTCAATTTCCATGCCATTCCGGCCGGGCAACCAGTTCATTTGTTTCCGAAGCAGGGTGCGGCCAAGGGCATCGCACACCGAAACCTGCGCAAAAGCGGCTTTTTCTGCGTCAAAAACGACTTGTGTACGGTCGGAAAACGGGTTGGGAAAAATTTGAATGTTAACATCCGGCGCAGTTGCCGGTTCGCCGGCAGCCACCGTATAGCCGACGGCCACGAAACCCTGTTCGAGTATCGGCGCTACGTCGTCCGGTTCGGTAAAACCATAGGTCGTGCCGCCCCTCTGAGTCACTTCGAAAAAAGTAAGCGGCGGCAGTTCGGTGAAATAAACCTCGGTGCCGGACAACAGGGGGCCGATCACCTTGAACTTTATTTTGAAGATGGTAAAATCGTCGGGTTTGCTGATACCGAACGAATCCGTCGAGTACCAGGCAAAGCGGAAAATACCGCTGTCCTGCGCCTGCGTCAGTCCGAAATCCTCGTCGCCCAGGTCGGGAAGGCTGTATGTACCCACGGAAATAAACTGGAGCACCTCGGGGTCCCAGCGGATCACGAATTGTACGGAAAGGATGCTGTCGAAATTGGAGACGTTGACAGGCAGGTTCATCACCTGGCCCTGGGAGGCCTCGTTGATGAACGGCAGGGCGAAACCGACCTGCGCGGGAAGAGAATAAGCGGTAGCGAGCCAAATATTGGCAAGTAGAATCAGTAACCGATGATTCATGGGACAACTGGTTTTGGATTACACGAAGAGCATTCGCACAAAAACTCGGGATTAAAAGGAAGAAACTGTTTTTCAACAATTTTTCGGAACCTGTGGGAAGAGATTCAAAAAGCGGGCCAATTGTGGCCCCGGATTAAATTTTTTTAAAAAAATCACGCCCTCGGGATGAGCGGTGCAAAGATAGTACGATTTTTTGTGAAATAACCCGGAAAGGGTAAGATCGTTGGCGGGGGCGCTGCGCGATGCAGCGCAGGAAATAAAAACGGGCGATTCCGGAAAACCGGAATCGCCCGCTGTATTCAGATGCGATGGGATTATTCCACCACGATCATTTTCTTCACGGCGCTTTGCGTCGGAGTGGCCAGCTGATAGAACAGGATGCCTGCTTCGAGTTCGGCGCGGTTGAACGTAATCGTGTTCAGACCTTTCTGGAAGCTGTTCTGCACGGTTTTGATCACGCGGCCTTCGGCGTTGGTGATCGTCAGCGTAGCGTCGGAAGCTTCGGGCAGGTTGAACGTGATGGTCGTGCGCTGCTGAACCGGGTTCGGCGTGTTTTGCATCAGTTCGAAGCCCGTGCCGCTTACCACCGAGCCGTTGGCGCCATTGAAACGGAGGGCTACGTCGTAGCGGTCGCCGTTGTCGTTGTACGCTTCTGCGCGGGTGATGCGGCTGCCGATGCTGAGCATTTCGCTCAGTTTGCCGGCTTTGGCGGCGCGGAATTTCACCGTGAACTCACCAGCGTTGCCGTCAACCGAGCTGGTGATGGCGTCGGAGAAAATGGCGAAGTTGTCGGTGGTCATGTTTTCGCCCGGTACGATGCCCGTAGCTTCGAGGCCGGCGAGGTTAAGCGTGAACTGGTAGCCAGCCGTTTTGTCGGCCGTTTTCAGCGTTACTTCGAAGGTTTCGCCGGCTTTCACTTCGCGATCCTGCAGATCGAAGAAGATCGTGCCGTTGCTGCGGTCTTCGGCCGACACAAGGCTGTTCGGAACAACCGAACCGTTGAGGTCGCCTACTTTGACAGCCATGAAGTCGCCGGAGTTGAAACCGCCCGACTGGAGGTCGGCGATCTGGTACACTTCAGGCCAGCTGTCGGCAAACGGGTTGCTCGGGTTGCCGAAGGCAAAATCTTTCTGTACGAAGCGCCAGGACGTGTTGTTCGGCAGTTCGGAGTAGATACCCAGAATCAGTTTACGCAGTTCGACGATGTCGAATGTAGTGACGCTGTTGTTTTTGTTGATGTCGGCAGCAATGATTTTGTACGGCGAGTTCAGCGGCTCGATGCCCAGGATGTGCTTGGACATCAGCACCAGGTCGAACGTCGATACACCGTTCATCGGGTTATCGTCTTTCAGCGGCGTTACGGTGTAGTTACCGGCAACCGGCACGGCGTTGAAATTGTACAGACCGATGTTGCTGGTCATCATAAAGGTGCTTACTGGCGGCAGGCCGTTCGGAGCAACGCCGCTGAGGCCGACATTGACTTCTTCCACACCCATGTTCGGGTCGCTGAAGTTGGTCTTGGCAGCGCCGGCTACGTTGGCACTCGGGCCGCTCGGGTTGTTGCAGTTGTTGAACGGATCCTGGATGATCACATACGTTTCGCAGTATGCAGCGTTGCCGGCGGCATCCTGTGCCCACAACTCTACCGGTTGCGTGCCCACTTCGTCGCACGTGAACGTCACATTCGTGATCGGCTGGCCAAAGGCGTCAACAGGGAAGCCCGTGCCCTGACCCGACTTGCGGATCGCGTATTTCAACTGGTTGCCCGGCGTGTAAGGCGTCGGAGGCGTGCAGTTGTCTTCGGCGTATTGCAGGAAGTCCGTGGCCCACAGCGTTACCATGCCCGTCGGCATGATGTTCACGCTCAGACCATTGAAGCATACCACCGTCGGCGCTTTGCAGTCTTTCACTACGAACGTGTATTCGCATACCGACTGGTTGCCGCAACCGTCCGAAATGATCCACTTGATCTTGTGCGTGCCGTAGGGCAGCTCGGGTACCACACCGTCGAGGGTGGTATTCGTCGGGTTGATCTGCTGCGATTGCGTATCCCAGCGTACGGCTGCCACAAGGTTGTTGCCCGATTTGGCGCGATCGATGTTGAAGCGGTACTTCTGGTTCGTCGGTACACCGCGCTCGTCGAAGGCGCGCGGCGTGCCGCCCGAGAAGTTCGGATTCGAGGCGTTGCCGTATTGTACGTTGTTCACACCCGGCAGGTTGGTCGAGGAAACTACCGTCTCCATCACACCGTCGCCGTCCAGGTCGAGGAACAACAGGTATTCGATGTTGATGTTGGCGCCCGAGCAGGCGTCGGTTGCGGTGATCTGGAGGTCGGACGGACCTTCGCACAGGTCGTGCTGGCCGATCACGCCGTCCCACCAGTACATTTCATTCCACAACTGCGGGTTGTTCACCGTCAGGTCGCAGAAAGTAACCGGGCTGGCCGGGCAGGTAGCCGTCGGCGCCTGCGTGTCGATCACCTTGATGATCTGCTTGTAGGTGAAGCAGTTGTTGTTGGCGATGCTCGGAATGGAGATACCGTTGTACGTGCCGCCCGTGTAGAACACCGAGTAGTTCGTTGCCTGGGCGTCGCTCGGGTTCACCTTGATGTTCGACGGAGCCCACGGAGCCGGCGTACCGGGCGCCGATACGATCGGGCCGGGCAGGTTCTGCGTGCTGTTCGTGATCGGGTTCGGGTTCGGGTTCGGTACATACACGCACGGAAGGTTCGTGTTGTACGTGCACCAGTTGATGATATTCCAGGTGCGTTCGATTTTGAAGCAAGCGTCCGGTACGACCGTGAATACTTCATCCTGGAAGCTCACGCCCAGCAGTTCGCAGTCTTCGCCGAAGAACTGGGGTTCGCCGTAGTTGCCCGTACCGTCGCATACCGTCACGATCACGTCGTTCGGGAAGCGAATGAAGTAGTCCTGTTCGTAGTTCACGAACACGCGCTGCGTGCACTGGCTGCTGAGGCCGGCGCAGTCGTAAGCGCGGAACGTGCGCGTGATCGTACCGCGGTTGCACACCGTGTCGAACAGCGAATAGTTGGCAGTAGCCGTGATGGTGTCGATGCAGCAGTTGTCTTCTGCGGTGGCCGTGCCGTAAGCCCAGAGGGTCGGGTCGAAGTTTTCGCAGGAGACGGTTTTGTTGGCCGGAGCGTTGCACACCGGTTTCAGTTTGTCTTCAACGAGCACCTGAACCATGCAGTCGTTGGAGTGCCATTCTTCGAATTCGAGGTCCACATCGCCGGCCGGAACGGGCACATCATACACGCGGAACACCACGAGAATGGTATCGCCGATGTCTTCGCAGCAGAATTTAACCTGATCGTGGAAGTATTGTTCTTCCGGATCCTGGCAGTTGTTGAGGTTCATGCGGCGGGCCTTGAAGGTCACCGGCGAGCAGTTGTCGTACGAACCCGAGTTGAAGGAGCTGGCATTCACCAGCGCCATACCGTTGGAGCCGAGGGCGACCTGGGTTACCTGCTGGCAAACGGCGGTAGGCGGCACGTCGTCTTCCACCGTGATGTCGAAGAGGCAGACAGAGCTGTTGCCGCAATCGTCGGTTACGATGTATTTCATCTGGGTCGTACCGATCGGCAGGTTGTTGGCATAGCCCAGCACGCCGAGCGTATCCGGGTTCCAGAGGTTGTTGCCCGGGAAAGAGGTCAGCGTACCATTGATGGTGTGGCCGACGCCGTTGAGGTCGGTCCACTGAGCCTGGATCGAAGCGATCTGCGAGCAATTGTCGGCGATGATCACATCAGGCAGGTCGAGGTCGCGTTCGCAATCGAACGGATTGGTACCTACCGTCATGTCTTCGGGGCAATCAACCACGGGGCCTTCCGAGTCGAGCACCTTGATCAGCTGGATGTAGTACAGCGGGTTGGTGGTCGGCGGGAACGGCGAAGTGGGCAGGCACCAGTCGTAAACCGTCCAGGTGCGCAGAATTTTGTAGGTACCGTCGCAAACCGGCAGGATTTGATCCTGGTAGGTGGCGTTCAGTTCGCAGTACACCTGATCGGGATACAGCGTGAAATCGATACCGTTGAACGTAATGTAGGGTGCGCCGGTAGTGGCCGGCGTGGTGTTCGGGTCGGAGCAGTCAACCGTAACATCGGACGGGAAATCCACTTCATACACGTGGTAGCGTTTGAAGTAGATATACTGGGTGCACGAGGAGTGGTTGCCGCTCGGATCGGTGGCGGTCCAGACGCGTTTTACGTAGGCGCTCAGGTCCTGACCCTGATAGAGGCCGCAAGGCAGGTCGTACCAGGTATCGATGTAGGTGAGCGTCGGGGTACTGCAGTTGTCTTCGGCGTACGGATAAGCTTCGTCGATGCCGAAGGTATTGTACAGGTATGCCGCGTCGAAGTTTTCCACCGCGCAGGGGATCGTAATGTCGGTGCACTCAACCACCGGCGGCAGTTTGTCTTCCACGTGCATGTAACCCCAGCAGGAGTTGCCGGAGTTCAGATCGCGAACACGCACCTGGACGGTTTGGTTGATGTTGGAATTGCTGGCGACAGCAGGCACCCAGGCGCCGTTGACTTTCATTTCAACGACGAGGTTGCCGTTGGGGCAGTTGTTGCCGCCCTCCAGAACCATGTCCGGGAGGATTTCAACGTAGCAATCTTCATCGAGCGAAACTTGAATAAAGTCGTTGCAGACCAACGAACACTGGGCAGAGGCTTGCTGATTCAAGAAAAGAGTGAGCGCTCCCGTCAGCATCCAAACCCACATGTTAGAAAAGAGCGTACAGCTAGCTTTCTTCATGAGATTAAAGAATTTGTTGAATAAAGGTGATGGTTAAAAAATAGAAATACCGTCAATTCGGTTCAAGAGTCAAAACTAACGGATTAAAAAAATCTCCTTTGTTAACTTTGGTAAACAAAGGTAATATCATTCGGTCGAAGCGTACAAGCAATCGCGTCATTTGACAACGCGATACACGTTTACAAGCACAAAAGACGTGCCTATTCAGTGCCGGAAAGTACCTTAGTGGCGGTATTTTCAGCCGTCACTCAGACCAGATTGTTCTCAAACGCGATTTTAATAAGGCTCGCCGTGCTGTTAACATTCAGCTTTCGCATAATGTTTTTGCGGTGCACGCTGACGGTCTGATCGCTGATAAACAGTTTTTCGGCAATGTCCTTGTTGGTCAGTGCCTGGCCGATCAGCCGCATGATTTCGATTTCCCTGCGGGTGAGTCCGTGTTTGCGGGCAAAGCGCGTTTCCGGCAATCCGCCGTTGGCGCCGAGGCCGTTGGGGGCATCGACGAGCGCTACGCCGCGCCCCAGAAACGTACGCCCTTCGGTTACCTCTTCCATGGCGCGAAACAGTTCGTCGCGGGAAGCCGTTTTGAGTACGTAACCGTCGGCGCCGGCCCTGAAGGCGGCTTTCACAAGGCGAGGGTCGTCGAAACTGGTCATGACGAGCACCCGGGTTTGAGCAGAGACTTTTTTGATGGAAGGAAGGAGATGGAGCCCGTCAGTTTCGGGCAAATTCAGATCAAGCAGCAATATATCGGTCGTATGATCGCGCAACAAATCGGCCAGCTGGTTGCCCGTACGGGCTACGCCGTTGAGGCGACAACTCAGGCGGTTGCCGGGTAAAGCAAACATGGCGCGCAACCCCTCTATAAAAATCGGTTGGCCATCAGCAACAACTACATTCAGGGATTTCATCGAAAACCGGCGGATGGATTGTTTTTCCAAGAGATACGGGATTATGCTTTATATCACCAATTACCATACCAAAGTGATCGGCAAGGCCAAAAAAGCCGCAACCACCTTTAAAATTGCTTAAAATCGTACACTTTGTTGGCTGCCGCGCCCCTGAGCGACTACTTTTGTGTATCCGGCTGCTCCCTCGGAAAGCCCATCCATCCTGACTATGAGAAAAACAGCCCCTCTGGCATCCCTGCTCCTCCTGAGCGTGCTTGTTCCTGTATCGTGCAACAAGGACGAACCCGCCCCGCCGCAGGAAATCCGTATTTTCAACCACAAAACCGCCGACTACGAAGGCGGCTGGGCGCACGAATGGATGCAAACCTGCTACCAGCTGATTCGCGACAACGACCTCGAAGCACCGCACGCCGCGCGTATCTACGGCTACCTGGGTCTTTGTGTATGGGAGTCGGTTTGCCACGGCATCCCCGACGCCAAAAGTCTTGAAGGCCAGATCAATGAATACCCGCAGGCGCCCGCTATCGACCCGTACAAGGAATACGACTGGGTGATCGTACTCGCCAGGGCAATGGAAATGGTCATCCCGGCCCTCGTCGACAACCTGAGCGACGCCCAACGCAGCCAGATCGAAGCCCTGGCCGATCAGCACGAAAACCTGCGCATGCAAACCGGACTGAGCCAGTACGTTTTGCTCGACTCCCGCAGCCTGGGCGAACGCGTAGGGCAACGCCTCGTCGACCGCGCTCGCGCCGACGGCCGTGACATCATCCGCAACATCGACCCCGTACTTCCCCTGCGCGACGCAACCCACCGCTGGTACTGGGCGCCCGCCCAACCCGGCCAGTCGGCCGTGGAGCCGCTTTGGGGCGCCGTGCATCCTTTTGTGGTTGCCGACAACCAGCTGTGCGAATCCGAAGGTCCGCTGCCATACTCCGAATCGACCAACAGCGCTTTTTACGCCGAAGCCCTCGAGGTGCGCAACATCCCGGTCACGCCCGCCAACATCGCCATGGCCTACCACTGGGAAGACGGCCCGGGCCGTACCGGCACCGCCCCCGGCCACTGGATGAGCATTGCCCGGCAAATCCTGAAAGCCCAGGATCGCAACCTCGCCGAATGCGCCAAAACCTATTGCCTGCTCGGCCTCGCGGCATCCGACACCTACAGCACTTGCTGGAGCATGAAGTACAAATTCTATCTCCTTCGCCCGGCCACTTATATCAACGAACTTATCGCTCCGGGCTGGAAACCCTTGCTGTTCACACCTGCCAGTCCCGACCATATTTCCGCCTCCGCGGCAATAGGCGGCGCGGGCGCCACCATCCTCGTCAGCCTGCTGGGCGATGTGGCCTTCAACGACAAAACACATCAGGGCAGCCCGCTTTACACGCCCTCCGGAGGGCCTTTTTTGCTGTCTGAACGCGCTTTTGCCTCCATCAGCCAGGCCGGTGAAGAGGCTGCAGAAAGCCGGGTTGTGGGCGGCGTGGCGTTTCGCAGGGCCAAAGACCAGGGCCTGACTACGGGCAAATGCGTGGCCGAACAGGTGCTGGGCTCGCTCGACCTGGGCTTCTGACCCGCGCTCGAACGGCAAAGCCGCTTTCGGCTTTCCATCTTCACAATCGCCCCGGGCAGCGTGTAAAAGGCTGCGCCGGCCGGGGACAAGGCTGTGCATCTTTGCGTTGAAAAAATGGCCAACTTTACGGCCAATATTCCGCTCCGCCCATGCATCCGCTTTACCCTCGTCTTTTCGCCCCCCTCGATCTCGGTTTTACCACCCTTCCCAACCGTGTGCTCATGGGCTCCATGCACACCGGACTGGAAGAAGACCACAAGGACTTGCGGCGCCTGGCAGCCTATTTCGCTGCGCGGGCACGGGGCGGGGTCGGACTGATGGTCACGGGCGGCATCGCGCCCAACCGGCAGGGCTGGCTCATGCCCTTCGGCGCCAAACTCAGCTCCCGCACCGAGGCTGCCAAACACCGGATGGTCGCCGAAGCCGTACATGCCGAGGGTGGCAAAATCTGTATGCAAATCCTGCACGCCGGACGTTACGCGGCCCATCCGATGGCGGTTGCGCCCAGCGCCCTTCGCGCGCCGATCTCGCCCATCCGCCCCTGGGAAATGTCGCCCCGCCTGATTCGCGCCACCATCCGCGATTTTGCCAATTGCGCAGCCCTGGCCCGCGAAGCGGGTTACGACGGGGTGGAAATCATGGGCAGCGAAGGCTACCTCATCAATGAATTCACCGCTCCGCGCACCAACAAACGAACCGATGAATGGGGCGGCTCTGCCGAAAACCGGCGGCGGTTTCCACTCGAGATCATGCGGGCCGTGCGCGAAAAAACCGGGCCCGATTTTATCGTTATTTTCCGCATTTCCCTGCTCGATCTGGTGGAAGACGGCAGCAACTGGGAGGAAATCGTTCCGCTCGCACAGGGCCTCGAACAGGCCGGCGCCACCATCCTCAACACCGGCATCGGCTGGCACGAAGCCCGCATCCCGACCATTGCCACCCTGGTGCCCCGGGGCGCCTATGCATGGGTCACCAAACGGCTGATGGGGCAGGTCGGCATTCCGCTCATCACCACCAACCGCATCAATACCCCGGAAAAAGCCGAAGAAATACTGGCCGACGGTTGCGCCGATATGGTTTCTATGGCCCGCCCCCTGCTCGCCGACCCCGATTTTGTAGCCAAGGCCCGCGACGGGCGCAGCCGCGAGATCAACACCTGCATCGCCTGCAACCAGGCTTGCCTCGATCATATTTTCGCGAAAAAAGAAGCCAGTTGCCTCGTCAATCCGCGTGCCTGCCGCGAAACGGAACCCGACACCGGCGCCGGTATTCGAAAAAAAGTGGCGGTGATCGGGGCAGGACCCGCCGGACTGTCGTGCTCGACCGAGCTGGCGCGGCGCGGTCATGAAGTGCACCTGTTTGAAGCCTCGGGCGAAACAGGCGGCCAGTTCAACCTCGCCAAACGTATTCCCGGCAAGGAAGAGTTCTATGAAACCCTGCGTTATTTCAATGTTTTGATAGAAAAAAGCGGCGTACACCTGCACCTCAATACCCGCGCCGGCGCGGCCATGCTGGCAGCCGGCGGCTTCGACGATATCGTGCTGGCCACGGGCGTTCTGCCGCGTACGCCTTCCATTCCCGGACTGGATCACCCCAAAGTCTGCACCTACCTCGACGTCATCACGGGCAAAAAAATACCCGGCCGCAAAGTGGCCGTGATCGGCGCGGGCGGCATCGGCTTCGACACCGCCGTACTGCTTACCCACCCGGCAGCGGAAGCTGCCGATGGGCAAAGTTTTTACCAGCACGAATGGGGCATCGACACGGCCTACCGGCAAAGGGGCGGACTTGCCGAACCCGTTCACAGCCCCGCGCCACGACAGGTCTGGTTGCTGCAGCGCTCCAAAGGCAAACCCGGCGAACGGCTCGGAAAAACCACCGGCTGGGCGCACCGGCTCACGCTCAAATACAGGGGCGTTCAAATGCTTTCGGAAGTGCAGTACCTGCGCATCGACGACGAGGGGTTGCACGCCACCGTAAAAGGCAATCCCGTGCTGTTCGACGCCGACCATGTGGTGCTTTGCTCCGGCCAGGAGCCCCTGCGCGATCTGCTTGCCCCTCTGCTGGCCGCCGGGCAGCGCGTACACATCATAGGCGGCGCCAGGGAAGCCGCCGAACTGGACGCCAAACGCGCCATTGCAGAAGGACTGGAAATGGCAAGAGGAATTTGAACGAGCGGACAGAACATCCTGTGATTGCAGGATCTCTATCGTTTTTCTATCTTTTTACAGGCCATATCGCTCTTGGAGCACCTGCATGTGGTGCAACTGGTGGCCGATGATAATATAGAAATAAGCCCGAACCGACACCTTCCAGTTGCTGGCCATGCCGATAAAACGCGATTGCGGTTCGGTGCACTGGGCAAGCAGAAACAAGGTGTTGTCCCGCACTGCTTTCCATTCTTTTAGCAGGTCTTTGATCGTGCGGTCGGTCACGTGTACCTCCTCCATCCAGAAATCCTGGTTGAAACCGGGCAGCGCAATCCGGTCGGCGCGCATAAAGGAGAGCAGGCGGAACGAAAAAACCCGTTCCGTGTCGATCAGGTGCATAATCAGCTGTTTAACCGTCCATTTGCCCGGCTCGTAGGCATAGTTTCCGGCTTCTTCCGGCATCCCGCCCAGCAAGGACACGGCATCCCGCCAGCTTTTTTTAAGCAGGGTTTTGGCCGTACCGCGGGGTGGCAGGCATTTCAGGTAGGTTTCGTGAAAAGGGGCGTACTCGCCTTTTTTGGGACGCTTGACTGACATGTTTCAATTGGGTTGAATCCGACTGGTCCGGCTTAATGCGCGCTCAGGCTTTGGCCAGGCGGGTCATAAACCACACCTCGAACACGGTGTACACGACATAGGTCAGCAGGAAAATGGCGACAAACCATTCGTTGGCGGGGTGCGCGGCTTTTTGATAAATAAAAAGTGCGGCCACAGAAATCACCATTTTACCGAACACGGAAAGGGAAATCACATTGTTGAACGCCAGTTTGTTTTTACTGCGGGCCGTGTTGCGCCCCATGTAAAACAGGCCGACGCAGATAGTGACGAACAGCAGAACCGATGCAACGGCGAATTTCCAGTGGGTTTGCGCGGCAGGGATCAGAAAGTGGAGGGCGGCCAGCAAGGCGCCGGCGCCGGCCGTGATAGCGAGCAGGTTGGTATAAAACGTTTTGGTCTCCATGTACAACAGGATAGGCAAAATGAGACAGGCTACACAAGAGGGTAATCCTTGTGTAGCCTGCAGGCTAGTCGCGCAACAGCTGACGGTAAATCGAATAGAGCGTACCGAGCATGAAAAATATGGTCAGAAAAACGGCGAACAATGGCCGTTCGTTGCCCATGCGCCCGTCGAGCCAGCGGCCCAGCCAGACGCCGATCAGGCAGGCGGCCAGCAGTTGAAACGCCATGCCACTGTATTTGGCGGCGGATTTAATTGCGGACTTCCGCTTTTCCTCCGGCGACCTGGGCAGCATCGTTGCTGGATTTTGCGTCAAAATTTTTGGCGGCGCCATTAGCCGGGGCGCTGCCGGCATCCATCTTGCAGGCCACATTGAAGCGGGCGCCGCTTTGTACGAGCAGTTTGTTGGTCGTGATTTCGCCGTCCACTTCGGCAGTTTCCCGCACGTTGAGCAGTTCTGTTACCGTCAGTATTCCTTTGAAACGGCCTTCGATCACGGCATTCTGGCACTGAATTTCGCCTTCTACCGAGCCGGTCGGGCCAATGATCACTTTTGCCTTGCAGGCCAGTTTCCCTTTTATGGCGCCATCGACCCGCAGGTCGCTGTCGCAACGGATGGTCCCTTCCACCACTGTTCCTTTGGCCAGGGCGTTGAGCGCGGAGCCGGAGGGAAGTGCGGCAACTGGCTTTTTGGAATCTTCCGTAGTTTTATTGTTTCCGAACATAGTGCGTCAATTTTTTCGAGATAACACAAAAATGAAAAAGATTTCCGGTGCTGCATAGCAATCGGAAATCTTTTTCAGGTTAAAAGCCCCTCGCAGGGAGGGTCGTCTGGCCGATCAGAAGTTGGGGCAGTACACGCCGCGACGCTCCGGACCGCAAATTTTATAGACCAGCGAGAACTCGAATGCGCCGTTGCCATTGGTGGCGCGGGCCAGGCTGGAGGTGTTGATATCGTAGCTGAAACCGATGGTGAATTGCTCGTAATCGAAGCGGGTGCTCATGATCAGAGCGTCCATCAGTTTGCCTTGCTCGAGTTTGTTCGACACGCGCGCCCAGGCGCCCAGCTGGAAGGCCTGGTGGTAGCGGCGGCTGTTGCCGAGCAGGAATTTGAACGAGGTACCGCCGTTGACCTGGAAAGACGGGCCCTGGATGAAGGTCACGATGCCGGGGATCAGGCCGAGTTTCTGGGCAATCATGAATTCACCGCCGGCATGGAAGGTGAACTTGCTGTACAGCGGAATGCTGGCGTTGCCGAACGAAACATTGGCGCGGTTGAGGTGGCTGAAAGCGCCGCCGAAGTAGAAGTTGTTGTCTTCATCGAACACGCTGAACCAGAGGATACCGGCCGAGAGGTCGAGGAACAGGAAGTTCGGATCATCGATGATCTCGGCGGTGCCTTGCGTCGGGTCGTACTGGCCGTTGCCGTTGTTCTGGCTGGGCCACTGCAGGTTGGCGCTGTTGATGCTGCGCTGGCTGACGCCAAGGTCGCCACCGAGCACCAGGTAGTGCGCTTTGCGGCGGTAGCCGCCCATTTTTTTGGCATAGGAGCCCGACAGGCGTGCCTGCAGCGTGGCAAATTCGGAAGTACCGGCCTTGTCGCCCCACAGCGTGCCGCCGATACCGAAATAATCATAACGACCGACCGGCAATTTCTGGTCGTACGACAGGGAGTAGGTGTTGTATGCGTTTTGCTTAAGGATGGAGGACCATTGGTTGCGGTAGTTGGCAACAAAACGGTGGTTGCAGTTCATCACCCCTGTCATGGCCGGGTTGAGGTTGAGCGGGCTCATGTAGAACTGCGAAAAGTGAATATCCTGGGCCTGCACAGCCACTGCCAGCACGATCGCGCAAGAAAGAGATAGAATGCGTAGTGTAGTTTTTTTCATAAACAGACAGACTATGTTGTTTGGATGGAAAACAGCGTACAATTTTAGGCAGGGCCGCCGAAACGGCCTAATTTTTTCCTGTAAAAGTGTGCAAAAGTAGGACTTTGATTTTTGGCGAAAAAACAATCGCAAGTTTTGTCCACAAACTTTAACAAAAGCCAACTTTTCGAAAACGCCGGCTTTCGCCGTGTATTTTGGCATTTTGGTTAAAGATAATGCCTCTTGAAAAAACGCTGCCCCGGCACGTTTTTTCCGCTTTCTGCGACCTACAACCGCCGGCTCACTTTTGCGACCATTTCTGATTTCCAGGCGCCGAAGCTGCCGTCGAAAATTCGTTTCCGGGCTTCTCCGACCAGCCAGAGAAAAAAACCGAGGTTTTGCAGAGTGGCCAGTTGCATGCCCAAAATCTCTTCATTGATAAAAAGATGGCGCAGATAGGCCCGGGTATGCGTGCGGCTGGTGGGGGCGGGGTTGTTGGCGTCGATCGGCGAAAAATCATTGCGCCATTTCTGGTTGCGGATGCTGACGATGCCCTCGGAGGTGTACAAAAGTCCGTGCCGGGCATTGCGGGTGGGCAATACGCAATCGAACATATCGATACCCCGCGCGATGCATTCCAGAATGTTTTCCGGGGTGCCCACCCCCATGAGGTAGCGGGGCTTGTCGGCCGGAAGAATATCGGTGACGAGATCGGTCATGGCGTACATGTCTTCGGCCGGTTCGCCGACCGACAGCCCCCCGATGGCGTTGCCTTCGCGGCCGAGTGCGGCCACAAATTCGGCCGATGCCCGGCGCAGGTCGGGGAAGGTGCTGCCTTGCACGATCGGGAAAAGCGTCTGGCTGTACCCGTACAGCGGCTCCGTCGAATCGAAGCGCCCGATGCAGCGTTCCAGCCAGCGATGGGTGAGGCCCAGCGATTTTTGCGCATACTTGTACTCGCAGGGGTAGGGCGTGCATTCGTCAAATGCCATGATGATATCCGCGCCGATGACCCGTTGAATATCCATGACGCCTTCGGGCGTAAAGGTGTGTCGGGAGCCGTCGATATGGCTTTGAAAAGTGACGCCTTCTTCCTTGATCTTGCGGCGGTGGGCCAGGGAATACACCTGAAAACCGCCGCTGTCGGTCAGTATGGGACCGTTCCAGCCGTTGAAGCGGTGCAGGCCGCCAGCTTCCCGAAGCACCTCGAGACCCGGCCGGAGGTAGAGGTGATAGGTATTGCCCAGAATGATTTGGGCGCGGATGTCGTTGGCCAGTTCGTGCTGGTGCACGGCTTTTACGGTGGCGGCGGTACCGACCGGCATAAAAATCGGCGTTTCGATCACGCCATGATCGGTTTCGATCCGCCCGGTACGTGCTTTGGTATGGGCGTCGGTATGTTGAAGGGTGAAATTCATGCTTGAAAAAACGGCACACAGCCAGGCTGCCGGCTCGTCGGCCGGCCTTTGTCAGAAGGGAATATCCTCCTCGTTCATGCGCGAAGGTTTGGTAATAATGCTGGGCGAAAACGGCCCGCTGAGCGGGTCCATCATACCGGCAAAAGCCGGGTCGTCGAGGTTGCCGAATTTGGCGAACTGATCGGTGAACTTAAGCCGAACCGTATCGAGCGCGCCGTGGCGGTGTTTGGCGACGATGATCTCGGCAATGCCTTTGAGGCTTTGACCGTTTTCGTCTTCGAGGATTTGGTAGTATTCCGGCCTATATATAAATGCAACAATATCAGCATCTTGCTCGATACTTCCCGATTCACGAAGGTCGCTCAGCTGCGGTCGTTTGCTCCCGCCGCGTACCTCCACCGCCCGGCTCAGCTGCGAGAGGGCGATGACCGGCACGCTCAGTTCCTTGGCCATCGATTTGAGTGCGCGGCTGATGCCGGCAATCTCCTGTTCGCGGTTGGCGTTGCGGTTGTTTTCGGAGGTGCCGCTCATGAGCTGCAGGTAGTCGATGATGACCAGCTGGATGTCGTGCTGCATTTTGAGGCGGCGGCATTTGGCGCGCAGCTCGAAGATATTGATGCCCGGCGTGTCGTCGATAAAGATCGGCACGCTGCTGAGCCGTTCCACGGTGGTCTGGAGTTGTTGCCACTCGTAGTCTTCCAGTTTGCCGTTGCGCATTTTGGAGCCCGATATTTCGGCTTCCATAGAGATCAGGCGCGACACGAGCTGGGTGCTGGCCATCTCGAGCGAGAACAGCGCCACGCCCTTGTTAAAATCGCGGGAGGCGTTGAGGGCCATGGCCAGTACGGCCGAGGTTTTACCCATACCGGGTCGGGCAGCGATGATGATCAGGTCGGAGGGTTGCCAGCCGGAAGTCAGGCGGTCGAGGTCGGTGAAGCCCGTCGGCACGCCGGTGAGGCCGTCGGCTTTGCCGGTGAGTTCCTCGATCTGTTTGAGCACGCGGCTGCTGAGCGAACCCATGCTTTCAAAAGTGCGGCTCAGGTTGTTTTGCGTGATGCCGAACAGGCCTTTTTCCGCTTCATCGAGCAGGTTGAACACATCGGTCGTGTCTTCATACGCATCCTTGATTACCCGGGTGCTTACCCGGATGAGTTCGCGCTGTATGTGTTTTTGGGCAATGATGCGGGCGTGGTATTCGACGTTGGCGGCCGAAGCGACCCGGCTGCTGAGCTCGACCAGGTAGTAACTGCCGCCGACCTTGTCGAGGTCGCCGCTTTTTTTCAGCTCTTCCGCCACGGTCAGAATATCGACGGGATGCGAGCGTTCGAAGAGCCTGATGATGGCCCGGTAGATCAGTTGGTGCGCTTCAAGGTAAAAACTCTCGCCGCGCAGGATATCCATAACCTGGGGCAGAGCATCGCGCTCGATCATAAGGGCGCCGAGCACGGCTTCTTCAAGGGGCAAAGCCTGTGGCTGGAGCTTGCCGAACACGTAGTTCGACAAACCTTCGGAGCCGCCCGACGTGTTTGGGCGGCGTTTGCCAGTGTTGCGGCCCTGCTGATCAGGGTTGTAATCTTGGGTTTCGGCCATGGGCGCCGGTTTATTCAAATAAACAGCTCAGACAAACGTAATGGCAAATCCGCGAACTTCGATTTCAAAACAATCCGTAGGGGGCAAAAACCTGTGGAAAAACCTTTTTTCAATGTGGATAACTCGAAAAATCCGCACACTTATTCACATTGCCCTTTGTTTATCCACATTCATTTTGGCAGTTCGAGCATCCAAATCCGCACATTGTAATGGTGTGTGTTGGAAACGTTTACGTTCGGCGGAGGCTTTTCGCTTACGGTGCGGCAGACAAAAAGGCAGGTTCAGCCAGTGTTAAAAAAAGGTAAATTCTGCCTGTGCAAAAATTTTTGGGGCGCCTTTTCATCTCGCAAAGTTAACATTTTTTGTTGGGCGACGCAGGCAGGTTTTTGTTATTACATCAAACTTTTTGCTGCGCAAAATTCCGGCTGCCGGGCTTTTTCAAACGCTTCAAACAAAAACAACTTTTTCAACAACTCCCAAGCAAAGAGGCCGCCGGCGCGACGCCCTCTGACAGGCGTTGTTCCGGCGGCCTCTTTTGTTTTGCCGAAGGTCAAAAAAGAGTCTTTATTGCTCGTTTTCAACGTTTTGTAAACGCTGGCGCGTTTGTTCGATCAGGCGGCGCTGGGTTTCGATGTCCACGGCCGTGGCTTCCTGGTCTTTCTGGTTTTTCACGATGTCTTCTTCGGCTTTTTTAATCTTGGTTTTGTAGTTGTCGATGTCCTTGTGCAGGCTTTCGTTGTCGCGCTGCAGTTTTTTGAGCCGGCTTTCCATCTCCTTGGCTTTTTCTTCCTGGGCTTTCATCTCCTTGCCGATCACGGCGCGGCGCACGTCGAGGTAAAACTGGCGCATGGCATTGCTGACTTCCTGGGCGCCGCGCGGGTCGTCGCGGCGGTTGAGGAACGAAGCGCCTTTATCGAAAAAAGCGGTCAGCACCACATTGGAGCCGTTTTTTTCCACCGTGGTATAAAGGGTGAAAGGGTCGATGCCGACCATGGGCGATTTCAGGCCGGTGGCGGTGAGTTCCTTGGTCTTGCGGTCTTTCTTGAGTTTGCCGCCGAAGTTCTTTTTCACAAAATCCGTCCACATATCTTCCACCATGCCCGCTTCGGCATTGACAAACGTCAGCCGGTAACCGGGCCGGCTGCCCAGCGACATCATGGATTCGGTCTCCTGCACAACGCCGAAGCTCTGGGCCCGGCCGAATTGCACAATGCCCAGGAAAAGGAAAAAAAGAAGGTGAGTTCTGGTTCGCATAATGAGTGGTTTTTAAATAAAAATGAGCGAGTAAAATTTTACGATTGAAAAATATGGGTTTCTCCCAACAGGAGAATAGCGAAAAGCCTTTTTCTTTGTCGCCGCCTCCGAAAGAGACGCCCCTGGTAATCCTGTTGACGCAGTAGCCGCATCCCGTCACAGTTTTTTATTTTTGAGCCCCAGCCCCCTCCCGACAGCTTATTTTTCAAAGACATGGCAAAAATCCTGATTGTTGACGACGAAATGCCCATCCGGCGCACCCTGCGCGAAATTCTCGAATTTGAACAGTACGACGTTGACGAAGCGAACGACGGCCTCGAATGCCTGGCCAAAGTGCAAAAAGAAAAATACGACGTCGTGATCATGGACATTAAAATGCCCAAACTCGACGGCATCGAAGCGCTCGAACGCCTGCAGATCCTTTCGCCCGAAACGCCCGTCATCATGGTCAGCGGCCACGGCAATATCGATACAGCCGTCGAAGCGGTCAAAAAAGGCGCTTTCGACTATATTTCCAAGCCCCCCGACCTCAACCGAATGCTCATCACCATCCGCAACGCGATGGAAAAGGCCGAGCTGGTCACCACCACCCGCACCCTTCAAAAACAGGTCAAAACCGGCAGCAAAGGCGTCACCATGATCGGCGAAAGCGCCCCGATTCTGGAGATCAAACGAATGCTCGACAAAGTGGCGCCCACCGACAGCCGCGTGCTCATCACCGGCCCCAACGGCACCGGCAAAGAACTCGTGGCGCGCTGGATTCACGACAAAAGCAACCGCGCCGAGGGGCCCCTCGTGGAAGTCAACTGCGCCGCTATCCCTTCCGAACTGATCGAAAGCGAATTGTTCGGCCATAAAAAAGGTTCCTTCACCGGCGCCATCGCCGACCGCCCCGGCAAATTCGAATCGGCCAACGGCGGTACCCTCTTCCTCGACGAAATCGGCGACATGAGCCTCGACGCCCAGGCCAAGGTGCTGCGCGCCCTGCAGGAAAGCAAAATCACCCGCGTGGGCGATACCAAGGAAATCCGCGTCGATGTGCGCGTGCTGGCAGCCACCAACAAAGACCTCCGCAAGGAAATCGAGGCCGGCCGCTTCCGCGAAGACCTCTACCACCGCCTCGCCGTCATCGTCGTGCGCGTGCCCTCGCTCAACGAACGCCGCGACGACATCCCGCTCCTGATCGAACACTTCAACCGCCGCATCAGCGACGACTACGGCCACCCGCCCAAAACTTTCTCGCCGGAAGCCATCAAAGCCATGCAGGACTACAACTGGAGCGGCAACATCCGCGAACTGGCCAACGTCGTCGAACGACTCATTATCCTCTGCGACCAGACCGTGCGCGAGGAGGACGTCCAGCTTTATGTGTACCCGAAAAAATAAGGGCCGCCCCGCGCGCCCGACACACAAAACATGAAGCCGCCCGGGTCGTTCCCCGGGCGGCTTTTGTTTGCAACTACGTGAAAATGTATTCTGGAAACCTGCCTACAACTTTACGAGCTTGCCGCTGGCCAGCGTTTGCCCGTTTCGGCTGACCCGGTAGAAATAGAGGCCGGCCGGCAGCCCCGACAGGTTTTGGTCAAATACAAGGCTATTGACGGGGCGGCTGACCAACTGCTCGCCGAGCGCCGAAACGAGGCTGAAATTCAGCTTGTCTGTCGAGTCGAGGCCCTGCAACTGAACGCGCACTTCGCCGCCGGCCGGCTGGGGTGCAAGCGACACCAGAAGGGCGGATGTACCGTTTTCCGTCGTCGCGCTGGAAGCTATTTCGATAAAATCCTTGCCGACGGTATGCCAGGTCGTATTGGTCTGGATGGCCTCGTTCTGGTCAAAATAAATACCCGCTGTGTTTTCAATCACCGTGTTCAGCGGCACGTTGGGGCGTTGCGAAACGGTGAATTTGACAAAACCATGCGACAACTCCGGGTTGCTGCTGCTGTCGGGCAAATTGATGTCTGCAAAACGGAACACCAGCGTGCCGTTTCCTTCAATATTCCAGGTGTACGGGTGGCTGGAAGCGCCGGGGCGCACCGTGGCGGGGTCGAGCCATTGCACGGCCAGCGGGTCGCGGATTTCGACGTTGTGCGCGGGCGCCGTGCCTGTATTCTGGAAACGAACGAGGTATTCGATATCGGTATTTTGTTCGATAAAATGCTGGTTACCATAGCCGTACGGAAAGCCCGTCTTGTCGTTGGGATCGTAGGAGTTCACGCTTTCCAGACAGAAGATATCAAGCCAGGTTTCCTGATCGCCCAGGGCGTACTGGTTGACGAAGCCCAGGCTGTTGGTTCCGCTGCCGCCGCAGCCCTGGATAAAGGCCAGGGGCAGATTAAGCCCCGGAAAACCCGGCGCCTGATCGGCTACGAGCCGGAAAAAGGAGCCGTCGGCGGGCAAAACAACCTGCTGGCTTTGGCCGGAAATCAGTTGAAACTGCCCCATCATCAGCATGACATTGTCTTCGGCCACCACGTAGTCGAGCGCCTGCGACATGTCGCCGCTGCCCACGTTCTGAATGGTAAAGATGACGTTGTCGCCGTCGCATTCGGCAGTCACTTCGATCTGCGAGCCATCCCAGTCGGGTCCGGCGGGCAGCGAACAGGTGTCGGGGTAGGCATGCGCCTCAACGCAGTAGGTCGTGCCCACGGGGTCGCCGCAGGGCGCCACGGCATTGATCTGGAAGGTGCCGCCCTGGCCCGGATTCAGATTGCCCAGATTGAAGCTGTACACGTTGCCGTTGACGGCCGTCCAGGGTATGCTGCTGGTCGTGACGACGAGGCTGGGGTCGATCGTCACCTCTACCGTGGCCGGCGTGGCCGGTTCGGCCCCGATATTGCGGTAGCTCACCACGTAGTAGCTGGTAGAGCAGGGGCGAATCTGCCAGGTGGCAATATCCACTTCCATGATCGGGCACTCGGGCAGGGTATCGCACTGGAAGCCGAAATCGGACTGGTGGCTCAGCTCATTGCTGAAGGTAAAGAGCGCTTCTCCGGCGCAGCCGGTAAAGGGACAATACAGGTTGGAAGAATCGGAGGGCCATTCGATGATGACGTTGGCGCCCATCGAATTGTCGGCGCCCGTCAATTGATCGAATAAGTAATACCCGTTGGAATCGGTAGTGGTGGTATAGGTTTGATTGACCGCGCCGCCGCCGTAGAGAGAAAGATTCACCGTCAGGCCTTCGAAGCCGGTCGTTTCGAAAGAGTCGCGGAAACAATCGCCATCCACGTCGTAGAACGCGTAGCCATACACACTGTCGAGCGCCTGCGGCTGGAACATGAGCACAAAATCAAGGTTGTTTGAAGTGTCCGCCTGCATAACATCGGTCGGGATAACCGTTTGGCAAAGCACCCAGGCCGGGTTGGGTTCCACGAGTTTCAGCTGGTAGTCGCCGGAGTCGAGCGGCAGATAATAGTTGCCGTTGGCGTCGCTTCTGGCCCAGAAAACGTCGTTATTACTCCGGTCGATCTGGATTAAATTGCCAACCATCGCGGCGCCGGGCGCGCAGCTGTTGGTCGAGTCGAAACTCACTTTGCCGCTCACGCCGGAATAAAAAGAGTTGCCGTCGGGGTCGGTTTTGATCAGGTAGGGCTTGTCCTGGCCGGTAAACCAGGCATTATTGTACGAACCCGCGATCAGGCAGGAATTATCGGGCAGCAGAGTCATGTGTAAGGTGCTGGTCCAGGCGCCGCCGCCGTAGTTTTTTTGCCAGTTGGTCTGGCCGTTCGGGGCGAGGTCTATCAAACCCACGGCATCGTTGCCGGTGTAATTTTTGATCAGCAAACGGTAGCCGCTTCCGTCCGGTTTGCGCTTTGTTTCCAGCAGGTATAAGGAGGGCACTTGCGGGTACACGTTTTGCCATTCTTCATTACCCTGTGCATCCAGTTTTTTTAAAAAGGACTGAAAACCAATGCGTCCGCTCAGTAACAGGCCGCCATCGGGTGTCGGTTCGGCATCTACCAGGCTGTAATTGACGTTGCCCGTGCCTGCTTCGACCTGGCCGAGCAGGTTGCCCGCAGCATCGTATGTGTTGGTCAGAATACGCTGATAGGCGGAAGGGTCGGAAGGGTTGCCATATCCGAACAAGCGGACGCCGCCGTTGGGCGCGGGGGCCAAATCAATGGCATAAAAACGGGTGCAGCCTGCCGTCGTGGCAAAAACGACATTGCCCTGCAGATCGAGCCGGGCGACAAAACTGTTCACCGGCCATTCGCCCCAGCTGCCGGCCAGCCAGAACCCGCCGGCATCGGCCAGCAGCACACGGCCGCTTTCGTATTTGTTGGCCAGGCCGTAGGTGCTGTGCCATTCCAGGTTGTACTGCGCATCGTATTTGATCACCGAGGCGTCTGTGTACCCGTTGGGCCCGGTCGTCGTCGCCCCCACGATGGCGGCACCCCCGTCGGGGGTGGCGATCATATCGTAGGCAATATCGGAGCCCGGTGTAGGCACGCTCTGCGTCCAGATTTCAAAGCCGTTTGCATCGGTTTTTATCAATTGTAAATCGCTGGCCAGCGAGCCGCTGCTGGGCGAAACCAATACCAGCGCGCCGCCGTCGGGAGTCGGCAGCGCCGCCTGTGCCTGCCTTTGGTTGATGGGATAGGTGCGCTCCCAGCCCTGGCCGGCAGCCAGCAACGGAAGGCATAGGAGGCCGGTCAGGAGTCGTGCAAAAAGGTGTGATGTGTTCATGTGACAACGGATTTTTTTCCTTCGCAAATAGAATTTAACGCTGCAAAAATGCCGGGAGAAGCTTGGCAGAAAAACAACAATTCAATAGGTTTGTCAAAAAGTAAATGTTGATATTTTTTTCTAAATGTTTGAAAATAAATTATTTAATATAATCAGTTTTTTGACTGGGCCTGAAAAGCGCGAGTGCGGCGTTTTTTTAAAAAGCCCGTATTTTAATCAGCGCGACGACGTGGTCCGGCTTTGGGAATACCTGCTGGAGATGCCAAACCGTTCCGCACAGGAGGCATTTGCCCGTTGCTACCCCGGCGAACCCTTCGATGATACCCGCTGGAGACATGTGCAGTCGTTTTTGCTGGCACGGGTGGAAAATTTTCTTGCGCAGCGCAGCTGGGAGCAAAACCCTGTGCTGGCCGAGCTCCACCTTGCCGAAGCGTACCGCCGCCGGAAGGAGGGAAAAGCACTCGATCACGTTTTCCGTCGCGCTGCCGGCCGGCTCGACAAGCGCCCGCGCGACAACGAGTTTTACTACCTCCGTTACCGCCTCGAATGGGAGCAGTACGCTGCCATGGAATCGGCCGGGCACACCCGCGACAACAATTTGCAGGCGGTCGGCCACTCGCTCGATCTCTACCTGCTGGGTGCGAAACTACGCCTCGCGTGCCTCATGGAATCGCACCGAACGGTGTTCAATACCGATTTTGATACGAGCTTTTTAGCGTTGTTGCTGCAATTTCTGGAGGAAAGCCCTTTGAAAGAGGAACCCCTGATCGCGCTGTACTACCATTGCTACAAAGCGCTGAAAGGCGGCGAAGAAGACCATTTCAGGGCTTTCCGTGGCGAACTCGAACGGCAATCGGCACAACTGCCCGCCGACGAACGCCGCATTTTCCTGCTCCTGGCCATCAATTTCTGCATCCGCAGGCTGAACACTGGCGAGCCGCGTTTTATCCGCGAAGCGTTCGACCTCTACGGCGTGGGGCTCGACACTGGCATCCTGCTCGAAAACGGCCTGCTGAGCCGCTTTGCCTTCAAAAATATCGTCGCCCTGGGCCTTCGCCTCGAACACTTCGACTGGGTTGGGCAGTTTATCGAACAATATGCCCCGCTGCTGGAAGAAAAATACCGCAACCCCAACCGGCTGTACAACCTGGCCCGGCTCCATTATGCCCGCAAACAATACCAGATGGCCATGCCGCTGCTGGCCCGGGTCGATGAAAGCGACCTCATGCTCAACCTCGACAGCCGGGTCATGCTGCTCAAAATGTACTACGAGACCGGCGAATGGGATGCGCTCGACGCCCTGATCGCCAGTTTCAGGATCTTCCTGCTGCGCAAAAAAAAGAGCCTGGGGTACCACCAGGCTCATTATCTGAACATCATTCGTTTTGTGCAAAAACTCACCCGACTGCGCCACAACGACCGCCAGGCCGTGGCCGCGCTGCGGCAAACCGTGCAGCAGCAACCCGCCCTGATCGAACGGGAGTGGCTGCTGGAAATGCTCGCTTGAAAAGGCGCCGGCTCAGCCCAGCAGCTGCTCGGTGTGCCCCTCGGTGTCCACCTTGTCGATGATCCGCTCGATCTTGCCCGACTCGTCGATCACAAAAGTCGTGCGGTGAATGCCGTCGTAGCTGCGGCCCATAAATTTTTTGGGCCCCCAGACTCCGTAAGCCAGGGCTACTGCATGGTCTTCATCGGCGAGCAAACTGAACGGAAGATTGTATTTATCGCGGAATTTGACGTGCTTTCTCGCGGAATCAGGGCTTACACCCAGCACATCATACCCTTTTGCCAAAAACTGGGGATACCCGTCGCGCAAGCTGCACGACTCGGCCGTACAGCCCGGCGTATCGTCTTTCGGGTAAAAATAGAGCACGAGTTTTTTGCCGCGGAAATCAGATAGGCGAACGGTTTCGCCTTTTTCATTGGGTGCGGAAAAGTCGGGGGCGGCATCGCCTTCTTTGAGATGGAACATAGAACAAGCGTTTCGTTTGAGCGTGAAACCACCACGCCGCGCAAAGGTTGAGCGCAGGCCGGTGATTTTCTTCAATGCACACGTCGGCCCTTCCATTCGTAGCGCCGCGCGAAAAGACTGGCGACCCCTATGCCCGCTATGTAGGCGATATGCAGGAAAAACGCGGGCAGGAAAAAACGCATCAGGTCGGAGCGCCTGAAAAACCGGCTCATTTCACGCAGAAAAAGCCAGTCGCACCCCCCTTTGACGATCAGTTGAACGGCCGGCAAACACCCGCCGGCCTGGCCCGGCCAGAGCGCCAGGTTGAGCAATATCGACCAACAAAACAGCAAGACGGCCAGCAAAGCCAGTTTGGGCCCGGGTTCGGGCAAGGCTGCATTTTTAGTGCCCCAGCGCAGGCGTTGCCCGACGAATGCGCGCCAGTCGGCCGGCGCTTCGGTGCGCACAGCCGCATCGGCATTTTTTAAAAAAAACACCCCCTGTGGCCAGCGCCGGGCTATTTTTTGCAACAAAAACAGGTCGTCGCCCGAGGCTGGTGCGTTGCCGCCATAGCCGCCCAGCGCTTCGAACACGGCTTTCGGATAAGCCAGGTTGGCGCCGTTGCCCAGTCGTTGCCAGCCCAGCCGGATGCCGGCCCCCGTGATGCCCATCATGCCCAAAAAATCGAGGGCCTGAAAACGCTGCAACAGGTTTTTTTCCCGGTGAAAAACCACCGGCGCCGCAATGGCCTTCGGGGCCCTCGCCTCGTAAACCGAAGCGATCAGGCGCAGCCAGCCGGGCGGCGCCAGGCAATCGGCGTCGGTCGTGACGATCAGCTCGCCCGAGGCCCGGGCGACGGCCGTTTCGAGGGCGATTTTTTTGTAGGCATTGAACGAGGCGTCGGCCGGCAACAGCTCCGCCAGCCGGACCAGGCGCAGCGAGGCGCCGTGCTGCCCGTTGGCCGCCAGCCGGCCGACAATGGCCGCCGTGTCGTCGGTGGAAAAATCATCGACCACAATTATTTCTAGGAGCCCGGGCGGATAGTCGCCCCGCAGGATGCTGTCGAGGCAGGCGCCGATATTGGCCGCTTCGTTGCGGGCAGGAACGACTACGCTGATGCGGGTGCGGGGCCGGAAACCTGCGGGCATTTGCCAGACCGGCAGGCTTTTCCAGCCGCGATAATATGCGCCGATGAGCGCGGCGTAAGCGGCTGTGAGCGCTGTTGAAAATAAATACCAGGCTTGATCCATCACAATTCAGGGCAAAAATCCCCGTTTTTGCAGGCATTTCAAGATAAATTGTTGCGCTACATTTGCAGCAAGCGATCACCCTGATTTCCAGATACCAACACCAGCAGTCAGCCATGTCCGAACCGCAAAGTTTGATCTCGCTCAAAGCGGCCTTGCAAGCCAAACGCAGCCCCCAATACCGGCGCATCGTACGCTGGATGTGGCGGCTGACCTACGTCGGTATTTTCGGAGTGGCCGCTGTGCTGGTCGGGATCAATTTTATGTCCATCCCTTCATTCCGCGAGCTGGAAGACCCGAATTCGGCCCTGGCCAGCGAGGTGCTGGCCGCCAACGGCGAAGTGCTGGGGCGCTATTTTATCGAAAACCGCGTACCGATCGCTTACCAGGACCTGAGCCCGCACCTCGTCAATGCGCTGGTTTCCACCGAAGATGTGCGCTATTGGGACCATTGCGGCGTGGATGCCTGGGCCGTGCTGCGGGTCGTGGGCCGTACCATTATTCTGCAGGACCGTTCGGCAGGCGGCGGCTCCACCATTACGCAGCAGTTGGCCAAAATGCTCTATTCGAGCCGCGATTTCGAGGGTATGAACCGCTTTGAAAAAGTGTTCGTACTGGCTTACCGCAAGCTGCGCGAATGGATTACTGCCGTCAAACTGGAGAAAAGCTACACCAAGGAAGAAATCATGGCGACGTACCTCAACCAGGTCAACTTCGTCAACAACACCTATGGCATTCGCGCGGCGTCGGAGGTGTATTTCGGCGTCGAGCCTGAAAAACTGAAAGTCGAGGAAGCCGCCACGCTGGTCGGCATGTTGCAGAACCCCTCGTTGTACAACCCCGTCCGCTTTCCCGACAAATGTATGCGCCGCCGCATGATCGTGCTGTATCAGATGTACAAACACGGCCACCTGACCGAAGCCCAGTACGACAGCCTGAAAGTGTTGCCTATCGACATGAGCCGTTTCAAAAGGGTCACTTTTAGCGACGACAAAGCGCCCTACCTCTGTGCCGAATTGAAAAAAGACGTCGGCGCCATCCTGAATCAGCCCGAATGCCGCAAACCCGACGGCAACAAATACGACATTTACAAAGACGGTCTGCGCATCTGGACCACCATCGACCCCGTGTACCAGCGTTGTGCCGAGGAGGCCATGGCCGAGCACATGAAAAAGGAACAGGCGCGCTTTTTCACCGTCTGGAAAGGCAAGGACCCCTGGACCTACCGCTCCGGCGACGCCACGCCCGAGGAGATCCAGCAGCGCCAGGAGTCGCTCCTGCGCGTCATGCGCGACGGCGACCGCTACCAGGCGCTGCGCCCCAAATACCTGGGCGCCATGGAAGATCGCGTGCAGGAAAAATACGATTTCGACCTGCGCGACATCGACATTCAGCGTATGCTCGCCGAAGAGAAAAAAGCCGGCGAGATCAGCAAACAGGTGGGTAAAAAATGGGTCACCCCCGAACAGGCCGCTACCTACCGCCGCATTATGAGCGGGCCCGAATGGCCCGAAATCAAAAAGCAGTGGACCGCGCTTCAGGGCGCCATTATGAAGCAATACCAGGTAAAAACAAAAATGAAAGTGTTTACCTGGAACAACCCACGCCTGGAAAAAGACACTTTCATGTCGCCCTATGACAGCCTGAAATATTCCCGCATGTTTCTCCAGTCGGGTATTCTGGCCGTCGATCCGCTCAGCAGCGAGGTCAAAGCCTGGGTGGGCGGCGTCAATTTCAAATATTTCCAGTTCGACCACGTGCGCTCGCAGCGCCAGGTAGGCTCCACCTTCAAACCTTTCGTGTACGCCACCGCCATTTCCCAGCAGGGCATCAGCCCCTGCTTTCAGGTGTACGACCAGGCGGTGACCATCCCGGCCCGCTATCAGAATTTCACCAACTCCGTCGATTGGACGCCAAAAGACGCCAACGGGTATTATTCCAACCAGCTCATGACCCTGAAAGAAGCGCTCAAAAACTCGGTCAACTCTGTCAGCGCTTTCCTCATGAAACAAATGGGCGACACCGAACCCGTGCGCGGCCTGGTCAACAACATGGGCATCGACTCCGCCGCCCGCCGCCCCGACGGCGAATACCGCATCCCGAAACAACCCGCCATCTGCCTTGGTGCGGCCGACCTGACCGTGTTCGAAATGACCGGCGCCTATTCCACCTTCGCCAACAACGGCGTGTACGGCAAACCCTTTGTCATCAAAAAAATCGAGGATAAAAACGGCCGCGTCATCTACAACGCCCTGCCCGAAGAACGCGTCGCCCTGCCCCCCAACGCCAACTACGTGCTGCTCGACATGCTCAAATACAACGTCAAAGGCGCCCCGGGCATCAACTCGCTCAAAAGCGAAGTGGGCGGCAAAACCGGCACCACCAACGACTATTCCGACGGCTGGTTCATGGGCGTCACGCCCCGCCTCGTGGTCGGCACCTGGGTGGGCGGCGAAGACCGCTGGATTCGCTTCCTCAGCATCGGCGACGGACAAGGCGCGAAAATGGCGCGCCCCATTTTCGCCGGTTTTATCCAGCGCCTCGAAAAAGACAAAACCTCGGGCTACGATGTCAATGCCCGCTTCAAACGCCCGCCCGGCGACCTCGGCATCGAGATCAATTGCGCCGCTTACCGCGACTCGCTGCCGCCGACCGACGAGGAATTTGCGCCCGACATTTACAACGACCAGGCCCCGGCCGACGAAGGCGGCTCCCACTCGGGCGCCAAACCCGCCGACGGCAAAACACCCGGGCTAAAACCCGACCCCGAACGCTTCGGGGATGAGAATTGAAACTGCTGTCAGTCGAGCCGTTTTACCGAAATGGTTGTTAACCCTTTGACGTAGCGCCGCCCGGTATGGCTGTCGGCAGGCGCAATCAGGGCGATACTGTCGTCAAGTTGCCCGGCTGTTTTGCCGTCGTGTTCCAGCAGCAGCAGCACCTTGTCGCCGTTGGGGTGATTGAACAACTCGTTCCAGGAAAAAACCACTGTGTAGCCGTCCGTAGCGGCACAAACAAAACAGTAGGCACTCCATTCCTTCGGATTCTCCGAATTCAGTTCGACACTGCCCAGCACCTCGCGCAGGCGAACGCCTCGTGCATTTTTCAGGCTTTTTTTCACCACTCCGAGGTGATTGACTATCGGGATATCGCCTGCTTCGATTTGTTCCATTTTTTCCAGCACGGCGCGGGTAAACACCTTTTCCTGCCGGACGTCGCCACGGACCAGAATGGAGAGGGTACTGTCGGCCGGTTGTTGAGCAAGGCCGGCGCTCATTGCCAATAAAAAAATGCTGAGCAGAAGAAAATTACGCATGGTAACCGATTAATACGAGGCAATATTCGCATAAATCTTTCCATTCTCCTTTAATCTTGTCCTTTCCCATTACACAAACGCCATGCGCCGCTTTCTTTCCTTCTGCCTGATTCTGCTGGCCGGCCGTCTTGCCGCCCAGACCACCTACTGCAACCCGCTCAACATCGACTACGGACACACGCCCATACCCGGCGCGGCCGCCTGGGGCGCACACCGCGCCACCGCTGATCCGGTCATCGTGCGGTTCAAGGGGGATTACTACCTGTTCAGCACCAACCAGCGCGGCTACTGGTGGAGCGCCAACCTGTCCGACTGGCACTTCGTGTCGCGCAGCTTCCTGCGGCCCGACCACGATACCTACGACGACCTCTGCGCCCCGGCCGTGGGCATCATCGGCGATACCATGCTGGTGTTCGGTTCCACCTACACCCGTGATTTCCCGATCTGGATGAGCACCGAGCCGAAAAAAGCCGACAGCTGGACCGAAGCCGTGCATAAATTCGATATCGGCGGCTGGGACCCCGCCTTTTTCACCGATACCGACGGGCGGCTGTACCTGTACAACGGCAGCAGCAACCGCTACCCGATCTACGGCGTCGAACTGGACCGCCGCAGCCTGCAACCCCTCGGCGCCCGCAAGGAACTCTACACCCTCGAACCCGAGCGCTACGGCTGGCAACGCTTCGGCGAACACCTCGACAACACCTTCCTCGATCCCTTCATCGAGGGCGCCTGGATGACCCAATACGGCAACCGCTACTACCTCCAGTACGGCGCGCCGGGCACCGAATTCAGCGGATACGCCGACGGCGTGCTGGTGGGCCCCGGCCCGCTGGGCCCCTTCACCCCGCAGTCGGACCCCCTCTCCTCCAAACCCGGCGGATTCATTCACGGGGCGGGGCACGGCAGCACTTTTCAGGATGCCTGGGGCAATTACTGGCATACGTCCACCCTGGCCATTTCGGTCAAAAATAACTTCGAGCGCCGCATCGGCCTGTGGCCCGCCGGCTTCGACGCCGACAGCGTGATGTACTGCAACACGGCTTTCGGCGACTACCCCCACTACCTGCCCGCCGGTCCGGCCGACCACCTCCAAAGCCGCTTCACCGGCTGGATGCTGCTCAATTACCAAAAACCCGTGCAAGCCTCCTCCGCCCTGCCCGGCCACCCCGCCAACCTCGCCGTGGACGAAAACGTCAAAACCTGGTGGGCAGCCGCTTCCAACCAGCCCGGCGAATGGTTCCAAACCGACCTGGGCGACACCTGCACCGTGTACGCCATCCAGATCAACCACGCCGACCAGGGCGTCGATGTTATGGGTAAATCCGAAGGTGTGTACTACCGCTACAAGCTCTGGCACTCCCTCGACGGCAAAAAATGGCGCCTCCTGAGCGACCGCAGTCAGCCGGGCGCCGACGCCCCGCACGACTACCTCGAACTGCCCCGGCCCCTGCGCACCCGCTTTATCAGGATCGAATTCAGCGGACAACGCACGGGCGCCTTCGCGCTCAGCGGCCTGCGCGTATTCGGGCGCGGCGACGGCGCCCCGCCCCCGGCCGTGCGCGAACTCATCGTGCTGCGCACCGAAAAAGACCCGCGCTCCGCCTGGATCAAATGGCGCCCCGTCGATGAAGCCTGGGCCTACAACCTCTACTTCGGCACGGCGCCCGATAAACTTTACAACTGCATCATGGTGCACGACGCCAATGAGTACTGGTTCAAGGGCATGGACGCCCGCAAAACCTACTATTTCAGCATCGAGGCCGTGAATGAAAACGGGGTGTCGGAAAGGAGCGGGGTGGTAGAAAAAGCGCCTTAGGGGCATGATATGCCGCGATTCGGCAAATAACTGGGGCTGTTGTATGCTGAAATCAGCCCACCCCGCCCCCTGGCCGGAGGTGGCGTGCCGCACAAGAAGCTCAGGCTACGCTGTCTAACCATTCTTTCGCATTTTGCGTCTCCGGATGCTGCTCACCCAAGCGTTGTTGAAAAACCCGGTAAGCCCCGGCAAACAACTCCCGGGCTTTCCCCTTGTCCTCCATATTCAACAAAACAACGCCGAGGTTGAGTTGGCGAACGGCAACGGTGGGATGATCCGGGCCAAAATTTTTCAAATCCGAGGCTAAGGCGCCCTCCAGCAAGTCCCGCGCACGTTCGTACTGACCAAGGTTTCGATACACGTTGGCCAAATTGGATTGGTAAGCGGCAACGGTGGGATGATCCGGGCCAAAATTTTTCACTGCCGAGGCTAAGGCGCCCTCCAGCAAGTCCCGCGCACGTTCGTACTGACCAAGGTTTCGATACACGTTGGCCAAATTGGATTGGCTCACGGCAACGGTGGGATGATCCGGGCCAAAATTTTTCAAATCCGAGGCTAAGGCGGCCTCCAGCAAGTCCCGCGCACGTTCGTACTGACCAAGGTTTCGATACACGTTGGCCAAATTGGATTGGCGAACGGCAACGGTGGATGATCCGGGCCAAAATTTTCAAATCCGAGGCTAAGGCCCCTCCAGCAAGTCCCGCGCACGTTCGTACTGACCAAGGTTTCGATACACGTTGGCCAAATTGGATTGGCTCACGGCAACGGTGGGATGATCCGGGCCAAAATTTTTCACTGCCGAGGCTAAGGCAGCAAGTCCCGCGCACGTTCGTACTGACCAAGGTTTAGATACACGTTGGCCAAATTGGATTGGCTCACGGCAACGGTGGGATGATCCGGGCCAAAATTTTTCACTGCCGAGGCTAAGGCGCCCTCCAGCAAGTCCCGCGCACGTTCGTACTGACCAAGGGAGTCATACACGTTGGCCAAATTGGATTGGTAAGCGGCAACGGTGGGATGATCCGGGCCAAAATTTTTCACTGCCGAGGCTAAGGCGCCCTCCAGCAAGTCCCGCGCACGTTCGTACTGACCCGTTTTTTCAATCAACGTGCCCAGGTTATTCATCAGCCGGCTCGCCGCTGCCGTTTCCAGATCTTCCTCTTTTAACATCTCCAGCAAATGTTCCGCGTAAGTGATCCAGGGAAACAGCAGGGGATAGTTGGTGCTTACGTCGAAATTCAGCTTTTGGGTGAAGGTCTCCACCAGCACCGCCCATTCCTCCATGCCCGGCGTCAACTGATAGCCCACGGCCTGTTGCAACATCCTGTGCAGCCCGAAGCGGGGGCCTTCGCTTCGGGTCAGCCAGCCTTTCCGGTCGAGGCGATCGAGGGTTTCGTGCAGATGGCGCCGTTCTTCGGCGGGTACCTGCAGCCATTCTTCGAGTTGGGCGGCGGTAAAGGCGTAGCCGGGCGGCAACCCGACAAAACGCGCGAGCAGCAGCCGTTCGGCCGCGTCGAGGCCCGAACAATCGAAAGCGGTGAGCAGGTGGATGTAAACCTCGGTTTCTTCCTTGCTGTGGTTGGAACTGATACGGCGCTGGAGATCGGGGTCGGCCAGCTGGCGGCGGCGCAGTTTGGCGGTGAGCGTGGACAGGTCGAGGCTGCCGAAGTGGTTTTCGAGGGTTTTGGCGAGCAGTTCGACGGTCAGGGTATGGCAATCGACCTCGCGCAGCAGCTCGTCGAGCGCATCCGGCGGACAGTCGCCGGTGTAGTGTTTGCGGAAAAGCTGGGCAGCAGCTTCCGGGGAGAGTCGGTCGAGCGGCATGGGTTCGTAGCCGTTCAGGCGGTTGCGGGAGGTCAGCAGCACCCGCCATTCGGGCGGCAGGGGCATCTGGGCGCGTATGGCGGCCTGTTCCATTTCGGCGCCCGCATTGTCCACCACGAAAAGATTAGGGCCTTTGAGTTGGCGCAAGGCGTTCATAATGGTATGAAAACGCGCTTCGGGCGGTTCGTTTGGCGCCGCGGGTTCGAGTTGCAGGTTGGCCGCCAGCGTGGGATGCCAGGCGATGGTTTCGATAAAAGAAGCGGCGTATTGCTGCCCGTCGAGGTTGTCGTTTCCGGCGAGTTCGATCCAGAGGAAATGTTCGTATTGGCGCAATACGCTTTGAAACCAGGCTTTTGCCAGGGTGGTTTTGCCGATGCCGCCCAGGCCGTTGACCACCACGACTTTTTGCGATTGGTCCAGTTTTAAAGCCAGCACACGCAGGTCTTCGTCCCGCCCCAGGCATTCTTCCTGCGGGTCGATCGGCAGATAAGGCGTCAGCTGGCGGGGAATTTCGCGGGGCTGTCCGTTGATTTGCTGGATGATCGTACCGGCCAGGGTGACACTCACCGCCGTGCTGCCGCTGATCTCAACCTTCTGGCTTAAGTTTTTTTTTCCGGGTCGGCAGCCGGGCCGGCATTGTCGATGTTGGTTTTTACCTCTTCGCTGTCGCGCACGGTCACGGAGCCGCCGTTTTTCAGGGTGGTATCCACTTTTTTGCTGCCCTGCACGGTCACATTGCCCTTGTCGGCATCTTTTTCCACGATGGCGTAGTACCCTGCTACGCCGAGCACACCCAGGATCACAAAAAACAAAAAGCCCAACAGCAGGGAGAGGTTGCCATTTTCGCCTTCGCCGGCGAACCGCGCGATCGTGTCGCGCAGGAGGTACACGAGAATCAGGCAGAATATCGCAACGCCGAACAGGTTGCGGATTTTGATGGCTTCATTGAAAAATTTCATCATGGTTGGGTGCAGGCGGGTTGGGTTTCAGCTAATGTATGATCTGCGGCGGATATGCGGATGGCATTTGCCAGAATGAATCACATAAAAAACCACACCAACAAGATAACCCCGAACGTAATCACCACCCCTGCCTACCCGCTACATCAGGATCGAAATCAGCGGACAGCGCACGGGCGCCTTCGCGCTCAGCCGCCTGCGCGTGTTCGGTCGCGGCGATTGCCCACCCCGCCCCCTGGCCGGAGGTGGCGTGCCGCACAAGAAGCTCAGGCTACGCTGTCTAACCATCCTTTCGCATTTTGCGTCTCCGGATGCTGCTCACCCAAGCGTTGTTGAAAAACCCGGTAAGCCCCGGCGAACAACTCCCGGGCTTTCCCCTTGTCCTCCATATTCAACAAAACAACGCCGAGGTTGAGTTGGCTCACGGCAACGGTGGGATGATCGGGGCCAAAATTTTTCAAATCCGAGGCTAAGGCCGCCTCCAGCAAGTCCCGCGCACGTTCGTACTGACCAAGGGAGTCATACACGGTGGCCAAATTGGATTGGCGAACGGCAACGGTGGGATGATCCGGGCCAAAATTTTTCAAATCCGAGGCTAAGGCTGCGCCGAGCCCTCCAGCAAGTCAAAAAGCCGCGCACGTTCGTACTGACCAAGGAGTCATACACGTTGGCCAAATTGGATTGGCTCACGGCAACGGTGGGATGATCGGGGCCGGCCGAGGCTGGGTTGGGTTTTGGCTTAAATTGCGGATGCCGAGGCTGCCCTCCAGCAAGTCCCGCGCACGTTCGTACTGACCAAGGGAATACACGTTGGCCAAATTGGATTGGCGAACGGCAACGTTGGGATGATCGGGGCCAAAATTTTTCAAATCCGAGGCTAAGGCAGCCGCCTCCAGCAAGTCCCGCGCACGTTCGTACTGACCAAGGGAGTCATACACGTTGGCCAAATTGGATTGGCTCACCGCAACGGTGGGATGATCCGGGCCAAAATTTTTCAAATCCGAGGCTAAGGCGCCCTCCAGCAAGTCCCGCGCACGTTCGTACTGACCAAGGGAGTCATACACGTTGGCCAAATTGGATTGGCTCACCGCAACGGTGGGATGATCCGGGCCAAAATTTTTCACTGCCGAGGCTAAGGCGCCCTCCAGCCCTCCAGCAAGTCCCGCGCACGTTCGTACTGACCAAGGAGTCATACACGTTGGCCAAATTGGATTGGCTCACCAAAATTTTTCAAATCGCAACGGTGGGATGATCCGGGCCAAAATTTTCAAATCCGAGGCTTTTTCACTGCCGGCTAAGGCGCCCTCCCAGCAAGTCCCGCGCACGTTCGTACTGACCAAGGGAGTCATACACGTTGGCCAAATTGGATTGGCTCACGGCAACGGTGGGATGATCCGGGCCAAAATTTTTCAAATCCGAGGCTAAGGCGCCCTCCAGCAAGTCCCGCGCACGTTCGTACTGACCAAGGTTTCGATACACGTTGGCCAAATTGGATTGGCTCACGGCAACGGTGGGATGATCCGGGCCAAAATTTTTCAAATCCGAGGCTAAGGCGCCCTCCAGCAAGTCCCGCGCACGTTCGTACTGACCAAGGTTTAGATACACGTTGGCCAAATTGGATTGGCTCACGGCAACGGTGGGATGATCCGGGCCAAAATTTTTCAAATCCGAGGCTAAGGCGCCCTCCAGCAAGTCCCGCGCACGTTCGTATTCACCCAGATCGTCACAGACCAGCCCCAATTGATTTTGACAATAACCAATCAAAGAATGTTCTTTGGACAATGCTTCCGACAGGGCTGCTTCAGCCATTGCTTTTGCCTCATGGGGCCTCCCCAGTCGCCGATAGGTTTCTGACAATTCCCCTTTACACTCAATCACGTCCCGCGCGCCCTTCACCCGCTCAATCAAGCCCAGATACTTCAAACGGCAGGCCAGTTCCAGCGGGTAATCCACCATGTCCTTGTACAAGGAGGTCAGCTTCGCTAAAACGCCCAGGTACCCGTCGGAGGCGTCGGCCACCACAAAATAGAGCCAGGACAACAGGTGGCTTTCGTACAGGAGGTTGTCTTTCAGGCGCTTGTGCTGTTCGGTGAAATAGTTGATGGAGAAGCAGTTGCACAACTCCGGGAACCAGGCCGAGAGGTTCAGTCCGCGCGCCTGCAACAGCCGTATCGTGTTGTCGTGCAGGCTGTACTCGCCCTCCTGCTCGCTCAGCCAGCCGTCCTGCACGAGTTGTGCAATGTGATCCGACAGAAGGCCGGAAGCGTCCGCTTCGCCGCCGCGCCATTCCCGTGCAAAAAGCCGGCAACCGGCGAAGTCGGCGAGATCGAGGTCGTCGGGGAGATCGGGAGGCGTGTCATCGGCCTCGTCCGTGGTATTATCGGTTTCATCGGGCGCGGCTTCGGCGCCGGGGGTTTTCGTTATGGGCTGGGAGAGGTAGGAGATCATGGTCTCCAGGTCGTAGCGGCCGGAGGGCAGGGTGGCGAATTGCAGCAGCGTCCAGCAGGCCGCGGCCTCGGGCGGACGGGCCTCGAACAGCCCTTGCGCCACGGCAAGCACCTTGTCGGTCCCCTCGGCGCGGGTCTGCGCGTGGTCGAATACGCGGCGCAGGAAGTCTTTGGCGGTTTTTTCGGCAACATGGGGCGTTTGGGCCACCAGCAGGCGCATCAGCCAGGCATTGCCGCGCAGGATGTCGAGTTCGCCGGCGCCGAGCCAGCCGGTTTTCAGACCGGCTTTGTTGAAAAAATGCAAGACATCGCCGTCTTCGAGCGGCGGGATGCGGAAGTTGAGGAAACGCGGGTCGCGGAACGGCTGTCGCGTGGTGATCAGCACACGCGCCTTGCGGATTTCGATGAGGTCGAGGTAATCGAGCATCGCCGTCTCGTCGGGCACGCCGTCGAGGATGATGAGTTGAGGGGTGTCGTAGTTGCGCAGTTGCAACACCTCTTCGCGCGCGGCCTGCTCGTAAAAAGCCTCGTTTTTGGGCAAATGGCCTTTGGGTTCCCAGTTGCTGACGGCTTTGACGATGGATTTGGGCAGGTTGGTCGTAAACGTCACCCAGCCGAATTGCCCGAACAGGTCGCGTTTGTCGGCCTCGTGAAAACAGGCGTTGGCCAGCGTGCTTTTCCCGATTCCGCTCTCGCCATGCACCACGATCCAGCGGGATTCGGCCGATTGCAGGAGGGCAAGCAGCTTGTCGCGCAAGGCCGTGCGTTCGAGCAATTGCGCTTCGGGGTTGACGGTGAGGGTCAGGTAGCGGGGCGTCATCAGGCGGGGAATTTTGGGCAAAATAAGGGGTTCGGGCCACACTCACCGACATTTTTATGTCCCGCAGATTGTCGCAATTAAAGGGCAGATTCCGCGGATAGTAAAGCAGGTCCAAATCTGCGGAACAATCTGCACCAATCTGCGGGAAACAAAATATCCGCACAGGCAAAACCTGCCCTGTTTTTTACATAAAAAACCGCACAAACAAGATAATCCCGAACGTAATCACCACCTGCGTCAGCATCAGCGACAACACCGTTTTCAGGGCCACGAGCCAGAGCCGGCCGCCGAAAAACTGGTAGTTGGCCCAGGTCGTAAAAGCGGCCCACAGGACCAGGTAAACGGTGAGCATGGAAAAATAATAGGGCCGGAAAAACACGATCAGCGGCGTAAAAACCAGCATAAAAAACATGACCCGAAAGCCGCCGAGAAAGGCGTGAAGGGTCAGGTTTTCGGCGTAGTTGTAACGGCTGCGCCAAAAAAGCGCCCAGGTAAACAAAGCGCTCACCGGCGCCGCCACGAAAAAGACCAGGTTGATGTGTTTGCCGATCAGCGCCGACACGGGGTTGGCGTGCGTGGTGTCCGATTGCAGCAGATGGAATTTGGCCGTCAGGAAAGCCGACACCGCCACCGTCAGCACAAAATAACTGAACGGGTTGAAGTACTTTTTACGGCTGCCGGCCACGTACGCTTTGGCCACCAGGCCGGGGCGCAGGGCCAATTCTTTCGTCAGATGGAACACCCCCTTGTCGGCATGCGTGACGACATGGATCAGCTCATGCAAAATATGCCCCATGTCGAGGCGGTGTACATGGGTATTCTGCCCGCATTGCGGACAAAACGCGTGCTCCGGCGAGAGCGGGGCAGCGCAGTTTTTACAGTTGGTTTCGGTCATGGAACGGGTATTTGAGGGTACTAAGTTACTAATGGCAATTCATCGGAAAACGCATTAAATTTATCACTTCAAACAGAAATGCAATGACCACTATTACGACCGAGTTTTTTCGCAACAATTTGCGTGAGGTACTCCGTCAGGTAAGGGAGGGGCGTTCTTTTTCACTTGTTGCCGGAGAGGACAATGAAGTAATCGCCCGCCTGTTGCCCGCTAATTCAACAGAAGACGCCACCACGCCCCGACCCATAGGTTTGTTGTCCGGGGTAGGCAGCTTTACCCTGAATGAACCTTTTAAAATGAATGAAAACGAATTTACCGCTCAGGAATAACCCTCTCCCCCCCTCACCAATTCACCGATTCACCCCTAAACCTCCTCCCGCAACACCTCCAGCGGCGGCTTCCGCACCACCTCCCGGCTGTTCAGCAACCCGATGATGACCGTGAGCGCCGTGATCAGCACAAAAATACCGAGCAAGGGCAGCCAGTCGGGCGTGAAGGGGATGTGGAAGGCAAAGGTCGCCAGTGCCCAGGCGCCTGCCACGGAGAGGCCCACGCCGGCCAGACAGGCCAGGGCGCCCAGCAGGAAATATTCGATGGCGTTGATGCGCAGAATCTGCCGGCGACTGGCGCCCAAAGTGCGCAGCAGCACGCTTTCGCGGATGCGGGCGTATTTGCCCTGGTAAATCGAACTGAGCAACACCAGCAGGCCCGTCAGGATGCTGAACAGGGCCATGAACCGAATCACGAACGAGACCTTTTTCAACACCTCGTCCACCGACTTGAGAATCTGGGTGAGGTCAATGGCCGACACGTTGGGGTAAAGCTGCACCAGCGTAGCCTGGAAACGGGCCGACTGCCCGGCGTCGGCGACTTTCGACACGACGACGTGAAACTGCGGCGCGGCTTCGAGCACACCTTTCGGGAACAGGACGAGGAAATTGGTCTGTACCCGGTTGAAATCGACCTTGCGCACCGAACCCACCTCGGTTTCGATACGCGTGCCCTGCACGTTGAAGGCGATTTTGGTGCCGATTTTGGCCTTCATGGCGCGTTGCAGTCCGTCGGAGATCGACACCTTGATGGGCTCGCCGGGGCGGTGCACGCCTTCCCAGACGCCGTCGATGATGGTTTCGGTATCGATGAGCGTGTCGCGGAACGTGACGCGGTACTCGCGGTCCCACACCCAGCGCGGCATGGCGGTGGTCGAGTCGGCCTGGTCCTGCGCCTTGGTGCGCCCGTCGATGTCTTCCACGCGGGTGGTGACGATGGCCACCTGCTGCATGACGGGCATATCGTTGTCGCGCACGAGCCGGGCCACGCCCTCGCGCTGGTCGGTCTGGATGTCGAACAGGATCATGTTGGGCTGGTTGCCGCTGCCGGAAAACTCGACCTGGCGCAGCAGCAGCGTCTGGATCAGGAACAGGGTGGAAAGCAGCATGGTGCCCAGACCGATGGTCACGACCAGCAAAACCGTCTGGTTTTCGGGGCGAAACAGGTTGGCAATGCCCTGCCGCCACACGTACGACCAGCGGCGCGGAAAAAACCGGCGCAGCAGGAAGGTCAGCAGTCGCGCCAGGCCGTACAACACGCCAAAAGCTACCGCGATACCGCCCATGAACCACAGGGTTTCTTTCCAGCTCCGCGTCAGCCACCAGGTGAAGCCCAGCAGCGAAGCCCCGATCAGGGCATACACCAGCCAGCGCTGGCCCCGCTGGCGCGAGGCTTTGCCTCGTGCCCCGCTTTCCCCGGGGGCTGCGCCCCCTCGCTGGCGCGGGGCTGAGCCCCGTGTACGCTGGCGCGGGGCTTTGCCCCGTGCCTCTTCCTCCTCAAACGACGCCCTCAACGTCCGCAACGGCGAAGTCCGCAATATCCCCGACAGCGGCAGCAAGGCAAACAATATGGCTACCGCCAGGCCCAGAGACACTCCCTGCCCCACGGCGGCCCAGGAAAGGTCGGTACTCACGTTGTCGATGGGCAAAAAGTCTTTGGCCAGCACGGGCAGCAGTTTTTGCAGCAGCGTGCCGATCAGCGAACCCGCCAGCGCGCCCAGCAGGCCGATGCCGGTCACCTGCACGAGATAGACGTAAAACGCCTTGCGGCCGCTGGCGCCGAGGCAACGCAGAATAGCCACCGTGGGCAGTTTGTCTTTGATATAAATATGCACCGCGCCGGCCACGCCGATACAGCCGAGCAGCAGGGCGACGAAGCCCACGAGGTTGAGAAAGGTGGAAAAATTGCCGAAGGCATTGCCAATGGTAGCCTTGTTCGATTCCACCGTTTCCCAGTCGAGGCCGGCGGTTTTGAGCGGTTTTTCAATGGCTTTGGTCAGCTGTTCGATGTTGGCCGGCGCTTCGATTTTGTAATAATACTGGTACCAGATGCGGCTGCCTTTTTGCACGAGGCCCGTCGAATCGAGCCGCTCGAACGGAATAAAAGCCACGGGAGCGATGGCGGAGCCGATACCCGCGCGGCCCGGCCGGGAGAGCAAATCGCCGGCGATCGGAAAACTGAGGTTGCCGATATGAATGCTGTCGCCGGGTTGCACGCCGAATTGCAGCATCAGGCCGTGTTCGACCAGCGCCTGGCCGCTGTCGTGCCAGTTTTTCCAGGCGTCTTCGGGCTCGCTTTTCCATTTTCCGTAAAAAGGATAGCCTGGGTCGGAAGCGCGCACATTGGTGAGGCGGGTACCGCGGGTTTTGGGGAAATAGGCCATGTTCAGCAGGTTGAACACGCGCGCCTGCTGCACCCCGGGGGTGTTGTTGAGCAGGGTCAGCACCGAGTCGGGCGCAGGCTGGTTGCCCTCGATCAGCAGGTCGGCGCCGAGCAGGGTTTTGGCTTCCCGGTCGATGTCGGCCGTGAGATTGTCGCTGAACGAGCGCACGGCGGTGAGGGCCGCGATGCCGGCTATGATAGCGGAGATAAAGAGAAACAGCCGGGCCCGGTTGCGGCGACTGTCGCGCCAGGCCATTTTGAGAACGAAGGACATATGCTACGGTTGACCCGCGCCGAATACACGCCCGGAAGCGCAGCGCGGCTGCAAAAATGGAACAGGAAAACACGCAAACAGCCCGCTCGTTGGCGAGCAACCTGTTTTTTTCGATCAAACGGCCTTTTCTACCGTTTCAGCCGCCCAAATAACGGATGGACGGCGGCTCCGCAGATCAACCGAAAGATTGATGGCTGTCATTACGGCCGGTCGGCTGCGCCTGCAATTTTGTACACACATTCACCCAAAAAAGTACTGCAAGCCATGACCAACAGAACTGTTTTATTCATCTTATCGATGCTGTGTGGGGTCGTTTGGGGCAAGGCGCAAACGGGTTTTACCCAACAGGGCAACTTTTTGCTCGGCTCCACCGTCGGGTTTTCCAGCAACGAATCGCGGTTGAAATCCTCGAACCAGGGCGTCTCCACCGAAGGGGAGGGACCTTATTCCCTGCAATGGAACATCAACCCGCATATCGGCTATTTTTTGTTCGACAATTTCAACCTGGGTATCGGGCTCGATTACACGTTCAGCCGCGAAAAACAACCCAATGAAGATAAAACGGACGATAGCGACTTGCTTTTCGGCCCCTTCGCGCGGTATTACCTGCCCGTGGGCGAGGATCAGGCTTTTTTCCTCGAAAGCAACTTCGGCTTCGGCAATTCCTCCGACAACCTCATCATCGGGGGCGCCCCGCAGAGCATCAACAGCAACATCATTGCTGTCGGCGCCGGACCGGGTTTCACCATTTTTTCCAGCCGTGCCGTGGGCCTCGAAGCCCTGTTCAAATACAATTTCGCCCGCACGCGGTTTGAAACTACCGATGGCGGTATCACCACCCAGACCACGACCAGAACCAATCAGTTTGCCGTGTCGCTGGGCGTACAATTCTATTTTGCAGGGTTCAGCAGAGCCTATTAACAGGCCGGTTCAGGATGTTCAGGGCGGCTGAAACAAGCCGCCCTGGACATCCTGTCCACCCGCCTATTGCATCGGCACGCAACGCCATTCCGATTTGCGGATTTCTGTATTGGCCGTCAGGTTGTAGAGACAAACCTGTCCGTAACCGACGCCAAGGCCGTTTTTCTCCCAATCGGCGCGATCAGGGCAGTCGGGCATTTTGGTGATTTCCTCTTCCTTGGCCGGGCGCAGGTAAAACAGCTTGCCATTGTCGAGCACCTCGGGGTCGCCTACGTAGGGCGCCTTGTGCAGGGCTTTTTTCGCTTTCAGGTCGTACACCAGAAACTCCCGCACATCGGGCCCCGTGCCGATGTCGATAAACAGGCGATTGCCGTAAATCCCCATAAAAAATCCCTTGATGCCCGAGGGGACGCTGTACGTCAGGCTGGAATCCAGCTGCGTGATCGTAATGGCCTGGCCGGGTTCGTTGGGCAGGTCGATCGTCCGAATTTTATAGTGCTGGTACAGGTATTCGGCAGCGCCGGGCGTGGGCCGCGTATAGCCGGAGCGCTCCATGCCCTTGAACCCGACAAGGGTATCGCGGGGCGTGGTGAAGGTGCTGGTATCGGCCGCGGCGGTTTTGGTGTCAGGAGGCGCGACTTTGGTGTCGGACGGGGTGTTTTTGCAAAAAGCGAAAACGAAGACCGTTGCAAGCGCAAACAACAGACGGAGAGGATGTTGCATAAAATAATGGGCTAAAATTTAAACAGAAGATTTTATGGACAAATCGTGCTGGCCGGCCCAGTTCCGCAGGTCGCGCCGTTGAATGGCGGCGGCCAGCAGTTCGGGAAACAGGGTCGGCGTGCACGCAAAGGTCGGAATATCCATCGCGGAAAATGCAGCGGCATTGTCATGATCGTAAGCCGGGGCGCCTTCGTCGTTGAGGGCCAGCAGAGCGATCACGGTGACGCCCGAGCGGCGCAGTTGCTGCACTTTTTTCAGCATTTCAGCGCGGTTGCCGCCTTCGAACAGGTCGCTGAGCAGCACCAGAATCGTGTCGTGGGGGCGTTCCACCAGGGTTTCGGCGTACAGCAGGGCTTTGTGGATGTCGGTGCCGCCGCCCAGCTGTGTGCCGAAGAGGAGTTCTACCGGGTCGTGCAGCTGGTCGCTGAGGTCGGCCACTGCCGTATCGAAAGCCACGACATGGGTGCGCAGCGAGCGGATCGACGCCAGCACAGCGCCCATAATACCGGCATATACGACCGAGCTGGCCATCGAGCCGCTCTGGTCGGCCAGCAGGATGACATGCCGCAGGGCCTGTCCTTTCCGGCCGTAGCCGTGCAGGGTATCGGGGATGATGGTTTGCAGCGAAGGCTGGTAGTTTTTGAGGTTGTGGTAAATGGTGCGGCGCCAGTCGATTTCATTGGGCCGAGGGCGGCGGTTGCGCACGCTGCGGTTGAGCGCGCTTTGGATGGCTTCCCGGAGCGGCGCGCGGAGTTTTTTCTCCAGTTCTTCCACCACTTTCCGCACGACGGCGCGCGCTGTTTCGCGGGTTTGGGCGGGCAGTACCTTGTTGAGCGAGAGCAGGGTGGCCACCAGATGTACGTCGGGCTCCACGCTGGCCAGCAATTCGGGCTCGAGCAGCAACTGGTGCAAACCGAGCCGCTCGAAGGCGTCGCGCTGCATCACCTGCACCACAGGCGTCGGGAAATAACGGCGAATGTCGCCCAGCCAGCGGTTCACATTGGGCGCCGAACGCCCCAGCCCGCCGCGCCGCTCGGCGTCGTACAGGGCTTCGAGCACGCGATCCATCTGCGTCAGTTCGGCCGACAGCGCAATATCCTGCTCAGGGTCGGCCGCACTGCCAAGCACCAGTCTCCAGCGTTCCAGGGTGTCCATATCAGGGCAAAGAAGTGAATTTAGCCTTTCAGATCGTTTTTAATTTCCAAAGTAAATGTGGCGCATTTATAAAAACACTGAAAAATTATTCGTCGTCAACTTGTTTAAAAGAATATCTATTCTACATTTGTCATATTAAAACAGTGTCAAAACACTAAAAACGTCAACATTTTTTCACCAACCAACTTCGTGTATGAACGCATTTTTATCCCTGGGTCGCTGGCTGTTTGCCATTCCGTTTGCCATTTTCGGGCTGTTCCATTTTATGAATGCCCAACCGATGGCCGACTATGTTGTACCGGCCTATATGCCGGCCAAGGTCATCTGGGTTTATCTTTCCGGCGCTGGTTTGATCGCCGCTACGGTCAGTATGCTGATCGGCAAGTATGACAAGCTCGCCACCACGCTTCTGGCCGTTTTCCTGTTGTTGTTGGTGCTGATGGTACACCTCCCCGGCGCAATGGCCGGCACCGAGGCCTCGCAAAACTCCGTTTCCATGTTATTGAAAGACCTTTCGCTGGCCGGTGCATCCATGATGTATGCGCTGAATTATGCCAAAGACCGCTCGGTTATCGGCTGATCGGCTCGCTACTAAATCGTTTCTGTATCGCGCGCATCCGTTTTCCGGGTGCGCGCTGTTTTTTTTGCGCGGGCCGGGGTCTGCCTCAGCATTTCCCGCCGCTTTGCAATATTTTTTGTTCGATACTGGTCGTCGAATAGCCCTCGACAAAGGGCAGGCTCAGCACTTTGCCGCCGCGGGCCAGCACCAGATCGGCGCCGACGATTTGTTCGGGTTTCCAGTCGCCGCCTTTCACCAGAATATCGGGTTGTACGGCCCGGATAAGTTCATAGGGCGTATCTTCCTCGAATACCACCACCAAATCCACCACGGCGAGCGCGGCGAGCAAATGCGTACGGGTGGCTTCGTCGTTGATGGGCCGCGCGGGGCCTTTGAGGCGGCGCACGGAAGCGGCGCTGTTAAGGCCTGTCACGAGGCGTTGACCGAGGTCGCGCGCGTCGGCCAGGTAGTGCAGGTGGCCGTAGTGCAGGAGGTCGAAGCAACCGTTGGTAAACACCACCCGCTCGCCGCGGGCCTGCCATTGGGCCACGGTAGCCGCCGCTTGCTCGCGGGTTTGTATCTTTTGTTCGATTTGCGTCAGGTTGGACATAAACAAAACTGCCGGTTTGGTCAATAAACAGGTTTGACCGGCCGAACCTGCCCATTTCAAGGCAAAAGTACGGCCACCACCCGAAAACAGGGGACAATTGTTTGGGCAAGAAGGCCGAAATCATGCCTCGAGCAGGCTTCGATAAGCCGCCAGCAGGCGCTCGACCGAAGATTCGATACGGTACGCCTCGGCACGGGCAAGGTAGTTGCCGCGGGCCGCCGTCAAGGCTTCGCGGTGTTCGAACCAGTAGTCGATCTTTTCGGCCAGACCCGATTCATCTTCAAATAAAAACTCCGGGCCCAGGGCAAACTGCCGGGCAGCGCTCAATGGCGCATTGGCAATCAGCAAGGGCAGCCCGCAGGCCATCGCTTCCGTGGCCGCCATACACTCTACCTCCACGGCCGAGGCGTGCACGTAAAGGTCCGCGCTGTTGTACCAGCGAATCAGCTCGTGCTGCGGCAGGTATTCAAAGCGCACGCAGCCCTCGGGCAGAAGCTGTCGGGCCAAAGCCTCCAGCGCGCCGCGCAAAGGCCCTGTGCCGGCTATCGTCAGCCTGATCCGCTCCCTGTGGCGGCAGCGCGCCAGGGCGCGAATGAGCATGTCCTGGCGTTTTTCGGCCGCATTGCGCCCAACGCTGAGCAGGTGGAAATAACCGGGACAAGGGTCAAAATCAGTAGAAACAACGCGGTATTCGGGCATAATACCGTTGGAAATAACCACCGCGGGCCGTTTGAGGCCGTATCGCCGCAGTTCTTCTTCAGCAAATTTGCTCGGACAAACAACCAGGTCTGCCCGATTGTAAAACAACAACAGCCAGAGGCGATACACCAGGCGCACGATCCACGGTTTGCGAAGCCCGACATTGTAAAGCAATTGCTCGGCCTGCACATGGAAAGTGACCACCACGGGCTTGTTCAAAGCCCGCGCAATGCCGATGGCCCTCATTCCCAGGTAAAAACCAAACTGGATGTGCACAAGGTCGGCAGCCTGAAAAGCCTGCCTTAACAGCCGTCGGTCGGGCCATGCGAAAATAAAATGCATCCGCTGCATGACCTTTTTGAAAAAAGGAGGGTAAAAAGGCTGCAACAACACCCGGTCGGGCCCGGGCTGACCCGAGCCGACAAGAATGACCGTGTGCCCGTTTTTTCCCAGGAATGCTGAAAACCGCAGCGTGGAAATGACTGCGCCATTCCGCACATCGTCGAAGGTATCGAGTACCATTGCGACGACCAAACTCGAAACTGTCCTGCTTGCCGGCATACATCGGGGGGTTGATCAACAGGATAAGTTCAGCCCTTTACAGCACAATTGCAAGTCAGGAAAATATGGCAAAAGAAATCGGGGTGCAAAACAGCCCGAAAGGAGCCGGAATACCGGGCCATCGTTTCGGGCGAAACCTGCCGCGCTATTCGCCCAGGGGCATGTCGCTGGTCCACACGCGTATTGTCCTGTGCGCCTGTTTCCCGGCCGCCCAGTCCGGTTCGCCCATTACGCTGATGGCCGTCGCCCAGGCATCGGCTTCGGTGGCTGTGGGCGCCTGCACGGTCACCAGCACGCGGTGGGTTAGTCCCCAGCCCGTGCGCGGATCGACGATATGCGAGTAGCGGCGCCCGCCGGCTTCGAGGTAGCGCGCCGTGGCGCCGGAAGTCGTGATACCACAACGCGCCAGCAGGAGAGGGGTGGCAGAAAAACGTTCGGGAATGGCCACCGTCCAGCCCAGGGCGTCCGGGGGCGGGTCGCCGAGGGCGATGTCGCCGCCGGCATCGGCCAGCGCACGGCTGATGCCGAACGCGCGCAGGATCTTCAGGCATTCATCGGCCGCAAAGCCTTGTCCGATGCCGCCGAGGTCGAGTTTCATGCCGGGTTTTAGGAGTTCGACGCGGCAGGGCCGGCGATACAAGCGGATATTTTGCCAGCCGACGAGCGCACGGGCTTCTGCCACCCTGGCCGAATCGGGCAGTTCCTGCAAATGCCGGGCACGCCGCCAAAGCCGCGTCAGCGGTCCTACGCTGACGTCGAAAGCGCCGTCCGACTGGCGGGCAAAACGTTGCGAAACCTGCAAAACACGCCACAAATCGGTCGAAACCGGCACTTTTTCGCCAGAGCCGGCCTGATCGCACAAACGCATCAACTCGCTGTCGGGCCGGTAATCCGACATCACGGCTTCGAGACTGTCCATTCGGCTCATCACGGCGCGGGCGGCCTTGCCGGCCAGCGCCGAATCAGGGGCGTAAAACGACAAATGGAATACGGCGCCCATCTGCGGCCAGTTGTAGTCGTAGCGTTGCAGGGCGGCCACGGGCCCGGTCAGCCGGGGCGAGCAGGCGACGGCGAGCAGGCCATTCAGCAGCAGCAGGGCGACACGGAAGCGGGTCATGAATATGCTATTTCACCCGGAAATAATTGACAGTTTGTTCCGGGTCAAAAGCCTTCGGCCGCACTTCCGGCTGCAGGCCGGGTTCGTAGCGCAAACGGAACGAAGTGTCGCTTTGCCACTCCAGAATGCCGTAGAGGGTTTTGCCTTTGTGCGGGCCTTGCTGGAAATCGCTCAGATCGAGCGTGGCCGGCGCGCGTTTGCAATCGAGCTGATAGCGAAGCCTGACGGTATCGAAGCGGCTGCCGAAGCTCGTGAGCCACAGGGCCTTGCCGCCCGGGTCGAAAATGATATCCTGCCCCTCCCGCGTGCTCCAGCGGCCGTTCAGGTCGCGGCATTCGGGTCCGAGGCCGCAAGCGGAAAAAAGCAGCGGCGCCGTCAGCAGGAAAATGCAAACGTGTGTAAAGTTTTGAATCATAATGAATTACCTGGTTCTGCGTATTGTTTCGACAAAAAGACAGTCTGCGCGAACCAAAGGTGGCGTAAATGAGGAACATTTATGCGCCCGGGAGCAAAGTTTGTAGCGGCTGCGTTTTGCCTACATCATGCCCGCGTCGGCAAAACTGTAATAGCCCCGTTCGGAAACAATCAGGTGGTCGAGCAGGGGCAGGTCGAGCAATTCGCCGGCTTTTCGGATGCGGCGGGTAAGGTCGATATCGGCCTGGCTGGGCTGCAGGTTGCCCGAAGGGTGGTTGTGGAGCACAATGACTGCTTTGGCGAGGGCATCGAGGGCTGTTTTAAACAATAATTTGACATCCACGACGGTGCCGGCGGACCCACCGATGCTGAGTTGCTGACGATGGAACACCTCATTGGACTTGTTGAGCAGGAGTACCCAGAATTCTTCGTGCGGCAGGTCGGTCAGCAGGGCAGCCACGATGTTGTAGGCATCCTGACTGCAGGAAATGCGCGGCCGATCACGCAGGTCGGACAATTGTCGGCGGCGGCCGAGTTCGAGGGCGGCGGCGATCGCAATGGCTTTTGCCTGGCCGATGCCTTTAAAACGTTGTAATTCACCCACGGTCCGTTTGCCCAGGTCGTGCAGGTTGCGATCGACGGTGTTCAAAATTCGCTGGGCCAGCGCGACCGCGCTTTCGCCGGCGGTGCCCGACCCGATAAGGATGGCGAGCAGCTCGGCGTCGGTGAGCGCGTTTTTGCCGCGAAGCAACATTTTTTCGCGGGGGCGGTCTTCTTCCGCCCAGGCTGTGATGGCATTGGATCGAGGCTCGGACATGATCGGCTACCGTGTGGACTCACGAAGATAGCCGGCCCGGCTCACGCCTACGGCGGGACAAGCATTTTGCCTCAAAATTTATTTCAAAAAACAGCGGGGTTCAGTGCGGCACATGCACCGGGCAGTCGATTTGCAAGTCCTTGTTTTCCAGTTTTTTAGCCAACAATCTGCAATAATGGCCCGAAGAGCGGGTCATGTAATTCTGGCAATTGAAACACATGCGGTGCAAGCTGACGACCCCCTTGCGCTGGAGGTTGAGGATCATGTGCAGGAGGTTTTCCAGCAGGTTATACTTTTGCTCGTCATCCATCAGTTCGAGCGGCAAAAGTAAAGGGCTGGCAAAATTGGCCGTTTGTTCGGCCACGGCGCGACCCGCGTCGGTGAGCACCAGGGTGTGGCTGCGGGCGTCGGCGGGGTTGGGGTCGCGTTCCACCAATCCTTTTTGCTCCAGTGCACGCACGGCGTCGCTGATGGTCGGGCGCGTCATGTTGAATTCTTCCGCCAGTTTGCTGACGGTGGCGTATTCCGGCTTGTGATAACGCAGAAATATGAGCAACTGGATTTGTATCGGGCTGACATTCAGCACCTTGGCTTGATCCCACAGCAATACCCGGAAAGCTTCCGACAGGCGCTCCAGCGCCGCAACAATGCGAAATTCCACCTTGTCGAGCTGCGCATCGGGGTTAAAAATATGATCTCCCATAACTTCGAAACCACCCTGTTACAACTTCAGGACAGGTCTGGGGGCAAAGTTATTTAGGAATCCTACACGGCGTCTTTTTTTCTTTTGCAATGGCAAATGACGAACCCTCGGCGGGGTTCCTTCGTTGGAAGGAGGTCGGTGGAATTGTTATTTTCGCCTTTTTATCTAAAAAGTTGATTATCAAACCGTTTCGACCTGGTCGAATTGTCATGAAAAAACTAGCGCTTTTACTCCCGGCCTTTTTATTGTCGCTCGGCCTGTCGGCCCAACAACCCGATTCCGTTTTGCTGCTTCCCGACGAAGCCGTCCGGATCGCCCTGGCCAACAACTACGATATCGAACTGGCGCGAACCGATGCCGACATTGCCCGCCTCAACAATACCCGAGGAAACGCGGGCATGCTGCCCAACGTGAGCCTGGTCGCGGGCGACAACGCTACGTTCAACGCCGTTCAGGTGCAAAACCTCGCCGACGGCCGGCACATCGAAGCCTACGGCGTTTTTTCCAACACCGTCAACGCCTCCGTCCAGCTCGAATGGACGCTCTTCGACGGCGGGCGCATGTACATCGCCAAAAAACGCCTCGCCGAACTGGAAGCCCTCGGACAACTCGACCTGCGCGCCACCGTGCAACAAACCTCGGCCGCCGTCTTGCTGAGCTACTACGACATCGTGCGCAGCCGGCAGCAGGAACGCGCCCTGGCCGAGGTCATCGCCCTCAACGAAGAACGCCTGCGCATCGCCGAAGCGCGGCTGGCCGCCGGCATGGCCGCCCAGACCGACGCCCTGCAGGCGCGCATCGACCTCAACCAGCGCCGCGCCGACCTGCTGGCCCAGCAAAACGCCACCGCCAGCGCCAAACGCGAACTCAACCGGCTGCTCGCCCGCGACCCCGGCACGCGATTCGGCATCGACGAGTCGCTGCAAACCAGCTGGAACCCCGACCGCGACGCACTGTTGCAAAAAATTCAAAGCCAGAACCCTTCCCTGCTCGCACTTCAGAAAAGCGCCGACGTGGCCGCGCTTTCCGTAGAAGAAGCCCAAACGCTCAACAAACCCCGCATTTCGGGGCTGGGCCAGTTCGGCGGCCAGCGCACCGACAACGGCGCGGGATTTTTGCTCAATACTTTCTCCACAGGGCTCACCGTTGGCGCGGGTTTGCAGCTGCCGTTGTATTCGGGCGGCAACATCCGACGGCAGGTGGATGTGGCCAAAGTACAGGCTCAACAGGCGGCTGTCCGGCTCGATGCCCAGCGGCTGAACCTGAACACCGCGCTCGACGATCAGCTCGCATTTTACCAAACCCAGCGCAGCGCCCTGGTGCTCGAAGAGGAAAATGTGCGCAACGCTCGCGAAAACCTTAACGTGAGCACCGAACGCTTCCGGCTGGGCCAGACCAACGCTTTGGAAACCCAGACGGCGCAGAACAGCCTCGAACAGGCGCTGCTGCGGCGCAACCTGGCCTTGTATAATTTGAAGGTGGGGGAGCTGCAATTGAGGTTGCTGGCGGGGGAATTGTGAGATATGGAACAAGATAAATGGGCAATGGGGCCTTGCCGACCACTTCCCGTATTTTCCGTTCCCAAGCCGATGACGATTTTAATGCGTTCGCCCTGCCCCTGCCTTCCGCCCCATAGGGGCGCAACGTCGGTAGCAAATGCACCTCACCGCCCCACCGCCCCATAGGGGCGCAACGTCGGTAGAAAATGACCGCGGTACATAATCAAGCGAAGGTTCGCGGGATGGGATACCCGGGCCGATCCGCGCAAACCCGCGTCATCCGCGTGCCCATCCATACTTCCGAAACCCTCGAAAAAGAAACGAGGAAATACGAAGGTTAAATACAGATCACGGTGAATGGATAGCCGCGCGGATGACGCGGATTGGCGCGGATTTTAAAAGGGTTGTTCCTGATTCCACAAGATGAATGGGGCCTTGCCGACCCCTTCCCGTATTTTCCGTTCCCAAGCCGATGATGATTTTTATGCGTTCACTCTGAAGTATCCCCCCACAATGCCCAGCGTATCGCGCTCCCCTCTCCTTTGGAGAGGAGCCGGGGGTGAGGCTTTAGGGGATAGCCGGACCGGGCCGGCCGGCTGGTCTGGGAGACAAGGCCAAACGAAAACCAATGTTGTCGAGGCGAGCGTCCGGTGCGTAGTCGTCGCGAAACGAAACGCGGCAATACCCCTGATAGTAGAAGTAGCCGCCGCCGCGCACCACGCGGCCAGCGCGCGGATTATCGCTCAGCCAGGCCGAGCCGTCCAACGGTGGGTTGCCCTTGTATCTTTCGTGCCAGTGGTCTTCCGTCCATTCGTACACGTTCCCGCTCAGGTCGAAAAAACCCAATTCATTGCCCATTAAAAGGCCCACATCCTGGGTTTGGCCGTTGCTGTTTTCATCGTACCAGCCCACTTCTTTCAGTTTGTCGCTGCCCGCGTACAGATAGCCTTCCGAATGCGCGCCGCCACGCGCGGCAAATTCCCATTCCGCTTCGGTGGGCAGGCGGTAAGCGCCAAGGTCTTGTGTTTTCCGGCTTTCTTCGGTGGCAGCGTTCAATTTTTGGATGAAGCCCTGCGCCTCATCCCAGGAGACCCTTTCCACGGGCCGCAGGTCGCCTTTGAAGTTGGAAGGGTTGTTGTCCTCTCCCATCACGGCCTTCCACAAGCCCTGCGTCACGGGGTATTTACCCAAATAGAAATCAGGCACTTCGACGCGATGCACGGGTTTTTCCCGGTCAAACGCTTCTGCATCGTTTCCACCCATGAGAAATGAGCCCTTTTCGACGAGGATCATGTCGAAGGAGAAGCCGTTTGAAAGCCGTTCCGTGTAGATGCGGTGCGCCATGCGGCAGAATGTTTTGTCTGTCAAAGATGCATTACTTTGCTTGAATCAAGGCGGGCGTTTCAGCGAGGAAAGTAAACCTGAAATTTTCTAATTTTACTTTTAAGCCGGAAAGTAAACTCAGGTTTTTCTCCTTTTACCTTCTTGCGGGGATTTCAGGTTTTTAGATTGGTGGTCGGATAAAAAACCAGATAAGAATAATTCCGAATAATGTCTCCACTCCACATTTCCCCTGCTGCCCAATAAATTTGCCCGCCGAGGGCGCTTAAAGCCCTTTTTTGTCATGCCTGACCAGAATAAAACCGCCGTCGTCGTCGGCGCCGGCCTCGTTGGCTCCCTGTGGGCCGTGTTTCTCGCCCGTCGCGGCTACCAGGTAAAAGTATTCGAACGCCGTCCCGACATGCGCGCGGCCGGCTATTCCGGCGGCCGCTCCATCAACCTGGCCATGTCGGAACGCGGCTGGAAGGCCATCGAACGGGCGGGTATCCGCGAAAAAATCGAACCCGTGGCCATTCCGATGCCGGGCCGTATGATCCACCACCTCGGCGGCGATCTGGCGTACCAACCCTACGGCAAAACCGGCGAAGCGATCTACTCCGTGTCGCGCGGCGGCCTCAACCTCGAACTGCTGAGCATTGCCGGCAGCTTCCCGAACGTCGAGTTTTTCTTCGAACACCGCTGCGTCGAAGTTGATCTCCAAAACCCGCTGATTACCTTCGAAGACCTGCGCATCGGCGAGATGAAAACCCTCGAAGCGCCGCTGATTTTCGGTACCGACGGGGCGTTTTCCGCCGTCCGCTACGCCCTGCAACGCACCGACCGTTTCGATTACCGGCAGCGCTACCTCGAACACGGCTACAAGGAACTCACCATCCCGCCCGCAGCCGACGGCAGCCACCGCATGGACCCCAACGCCCTGCACATCTGGCCGCGCGGCAACTTTATGCTGATCGCCCTGCCCAATGCCGACGGCACCTTTACCTGCACCCTGTTCTTGCCCTTCGAAGGCGAAGTGGCCTTCGAACACCTGGGCAGCGACAAGGCCGTACTCGACTTTTTCCAGCAATATTTCCCCGACGCGGTGCCGCTTATGCCTACGCTCCTGGAAGATTTCCGGACCAACCCGACGTCCTCGCTCATGACCCTGCAATGCGGGCCCTGGCAATGGCAAAACCGCATCCTGCTGCTGGGCGATTCCGCGCACGCCATCGTACCGTTCTACGGACAGGGGATGAACGCCGGTTTTGAAGATTGCACCATCCTCGACGGCATGTACGAAACCTACAGCGGCGACTGGTCGCGCATGATCCCCGACTTTGCCCGCCAACGCAAACCCGACGGCGACGCCATCGCCGAACTGGCCCTGCGCAACTTTATCGAAATGCGCGACCTGGTGGGCGACCCCAAATTCCTGCTGCGCAAAAAAATAGCCGCCCGTCTGCACGAGCGGCATCCCGACTTTTTGCCGGTCTATTCCATGGTTACGTTCAGCAATACGCCCTATCACCTGGCCCTGCGCGAAGACGACGCCCAGAACCGCCTCTTTGAACGCATCCTGGCCATCGACAACATCGAACAAAAATGGGACGGCCCGGAGGTGGAAGCGGTGTTCAGGGAATGGATGAAGGGGGCTTAGGTGCAGGGAAGCAAAGGACTTGCCGGCGGGAACAACGGCACGGGGCGGAGCCCCGCGCCAGCCGGTGCAGGGAAGCAAAAGACTTGCCGGCGGGAACAATGGCGCGGGGCTCCGCCCCGCGCCAGCCGGTGCAGGGAAGCAAAGGACTTGCCAGCGGGAACAACGGCACGGGGCTGAGCCCCGCGCCAGCCAGCCCCGCGCCAGCCGCGCCAGCCAGCCGGAAAGTTTAAGATCGTTCCCGCCGCAAACAATCTCCGCGGGCAGCAACAACCCTTTTGCCAACACCCAATTTAGTTTCGGATGATTCGCATGGGTCGGCCGCCGTTTTCGCGCATGCGCTCGGCCACCATTTTCTGGAAGTCGGCGTCGCTGATTTTTTCGCCTTTTTTGGGCGCGGCGAGCTCGTTCTTTTTGAGTTTTCGGAAGTTTACCTTGGTGGCCGTGAAGATCAGTTCACCGTTGTTGATGTCGAGTTCGAGAATCATGCCGGGCAGCTGGCCGAAACCGGCAGGGCCCGACGACAGGGCAATGGCGTCGGTAAACCATGCGGTGATCTGGCGTTTGCGGACGGTGTCCTGCGTCGTGGCTTCAAGGCAGTTGTAGCCCAGAATGGTTTTGGTCTGGCCGGTGATTTTCCAGCCCGGCGTGGCGAGCGAGTCGTCGATCAGGTAAACTTTGCCAAAAAATTCGCGGGAATCGACTTTCCGGCCGCTCGAATAGTTGCGGTAAAAGATCGCCTCGGGCCGTTGCATTTTGATCACCATCGGGCCGCCTTCGGCCGGCTCGTCTTCGTCTTCATCGGGCAGGTTGTGAAACAGGCTTTCGCTGGCCGAAAACAGCAGTTCGGCTTTCGACACCCGCCATTCGGGCATCATGGCGCGCACATCGGCCGCATCGGGCGGCAGGTTGCGGTGCATGTTCATTTTTTCGTCGAACTGGATGTCGCCTTCCGTTTGCTGAGCGATGGCATCGCCGGCCAAAAGTGCCAGCAAGGCAAGCAGGATTTGTTTCATAAAATTTTGATTTTTAGTTTTTTATCAAAAAAAAGACAATACAACTCCGGACGGCTGACCCGGCGGAGCGCGATTTGCCGCGACAAAGAAAGGGCAGCCGCCGGGGGCCACAGGTTAATCGACCTTGTTATTAGGTTAATTAAGGTTAAGTCTGCCGCACCGACCCGTCAAAAGCGGATATTTTTGTGCCATGCAAAACAAGAACCGCCCGGGCGCCGCCCGATTTGTCGGACTGATTGTGAGCAGTCTGGCGCTGCTCGCAGTGTTTCAGGCATTCTGGCTGCACAAGGTGTGGGACGAACAAAAGGAAGCCTACCGGCAGGAAGCAGACAATGTGTTCCAGCGCACGGTGATGGTCCTCCAGGACTCGCTCACCCGGCGCGCCATGCGCCGAAGCGGCGTTTCGCCCGACAGCTGCCGCTTTCCCATGCCGCCGATCCTGTTCGGTTCCGTGCCGCGCAATATGCAGTTGCCGCCCAAAACCAGGGCCTTCGTCAGGAGCGACACGGCCAGTTTTCGCTTCGAATCGGATAAAAAAAGTGCGTCCAGCCAGGTTCAGATTTACATTTCAACGGTAAAAGAAAACCCCGACGCAGCCCCAGGGCCCCTGCCTGGCCTCGACCGCATCATCAGTCATGTGGACGGCAGCGCGGAAATGGGCGCTGAAGATCATTTCGTCTTCAAACTCGAACAGGATTCGCTCGATGAAAATGAATTGCGCAGCAGCTACGCCGAACGGCTGCAGGCCGCGGGTTTGCCCGTTCGTTTCGAATTGATCCGCATGGACGATCGGGAACCGCCCGACAGCACCATTTTCGGCACCCTCCCGGCGCACACGGGGTTGCTGACCCACACCGCCTATCTGGCGGCATTTCCCGATTACAAGGGCTATATTTTTCAAAAAACCCTGCCTTACGGCCTGTTTTCACTGCTGTTGTTCGGCATTACGGCCACCGCTTTCGGGGCCATCTGGAAAAGTCTGCGGCGCCAGCAACGGCTCGCCAAACTCAAAAACGACTTCATCGCCAATATCACCCACGAACTCAAAACGCCGATCACAACTGTGGGCGTGGCGCTCGAAGCCCTCAGCGATTTCGACGCCCGGCGCGACCCCGTCCGCAGCCGCGAATACCTCGACATCTCCAAACTCGAACTCGAACGCCTGTCGCTGCTGGTCGATAAAGTGCTGCGCCTCTCCATGTTCGAACAACAGGAGCCGCGCATGCGCATGGAAAACCTCAACCTGGCCGATGTGCTCAGGCCCGTGCTCGGCGCCTTGCGGCTGCAGGCTGAGCGCCGTGGCGCCCGGATTGAGTTTCTTCAGGCCGAAGGACAGGATTTTACCGTTCGCGGCGACCGCATGCACCTGTCGAGCGTCGTGTTCAACCTGCTCGACAATGCCCTGAAATACACTCCCGGCCAGCCACAGGTGCGGGTCGGTCTGCTGTCGTCCGGCGGCCAGGTGCGCCTGAGCGTGCGCGACAACGGGCCCGGCATTCCGGCCGCGTTCAGAGACAAGGTGTTTGAAAAATTTTTCCGCGTGCCGGCTCAGGGCAGTACGCACGACGTAAAAGGCCACGGCCTCGGCCTCAGTTACGCGCAGGAAGTAGCCCGGCTGCACGGGGGCCACATCGAGCTGGCCCCTGCCGAAGAGCAGGGATGCACCTTCACCCTGGTGTTGCCCGCGGCCAATTCACAGGAGGGATAGGGCTTCGCCCAGGGCGGCTATTTCTGCCTCGGTATTGTAGTAGTGCGGCGAGATGCGCAGCGCCCAGCCCACCCCTTTTCTGGAAAAATCCAGTTGCGCCGACCCGATTGTAGTGATGCGCCCGTTGATACGCTGCGCCGCCAGGTGTTGGAGCAGCGCCTGCGGCTGCCAGTCGGGGCGCCAGGCCGTCACAATCCCGCAAAGGGAAGCGCCGCGGTCGAGCACCCTGACGCCCGGCAAGTCGGCCAGCATTGTGCGGGTGGTCGCTGCCAGGCGGACCACCCGTTCCTGAATGGCTTCGAGCCCCTGCTCCAGCGCGTATTCGACGGCTGCCTTGCTGCCGAGCAGCAGGGCCGGCGACATTTCCCAGTATTCGTAACGGCGGGCATCGGGCTGGGCGACATACTCGTCGGGAGCGGTCCAGTTGGCGCCCCGCATATCGGGGAGCAGCATTTCCAGGCCGGCGTCGAGGGCGCGGTCGGACACATAGAGGAATCCCGCGCCACGCGGGCCGCGCAGGAATTTCCGGAATGTCGCCGCCAGAAAATCGCAACCGATCCGCGTCACGTCGAGCGGCATTTGTCCGGCCGACTGGCAGGCATCCACGAGGTACCAAACGCCTTCGGCCCTGCACAGACGGCCGACTGCTTCCACGGGCTGCACCAAACCGCTGTTGGTCGGCACATGCGTAACGGCGACCAGGGCAGGGCGGTGTTTTTTCAGCAGCCGCTCCAGATCAGCCACATCCACGCCGCCTTCGGGCGTATCGGCAGCGCGCACAACCCGAATGCCCAGTCTTTTTTGCAGCGACAAAAAAGCGATCTGGTTGGACACATAATCGTTTTCGGTCGTGAGCACCACCTCGCCTTCCCGCAGCGGAACGGCGCTCAGCGCCCGGGCGTAGGCGTCGGTTGCGCTGCCGGCAAAAGCGATGTTGCGGGCCGACGTTTGCAGCATTTGCGCCACCGACGAGTAGAACCCTGCTATGTCTTCAGCGCGCCAATCGGCAGCCTCGTAACCGCCGATCTGCGCTTCGAGATCGAGATAATCGTGCATGGCCTGCACAACCGCCCGAGGTGGCAGGGCGGCGCCGGCGTTGTTGAGGTGAATCCGGTGGATACAACCGGGCGTATCATCGCGGAGGCGGGAGAGCTGCTGAATGTTCAAGGCAGATCAAGTTGAAAGTTCAAGGTTGGCAGAGGAGTTTCAGGGCAGGCGGGAAAAAATGAGCTGCCTGTCGCGAAGCAATTGGTCAAACAGCCGGGGCTGTCGTCGGGCAAAAGAACGGGCCTTGCGCCAGTCATCAAACTGCCGCGCCGCATCCAGCCAGCGTTCTGCGAACAAACCCAGCGGGAAGGCCGTCAGCGCAAGGGCATAAGCCGGCCAGGCGTCGGGCAACAACAGTTTTATTCCCCGAAAAGCGCCCCAAATTGCGAGGGGGAAGGTGACAAGGCCGGCCAGAATTTTGACCGTGGAACTATACCCGATGTACAGGTTCAACTTGCGGTTGAGCAGGGCCGGCAGCCAGCAGGGCAGCAGCCAGAACAGGTAGCCCGCTGCAAACAAGGGAAAACCCGCCAGCAGCAAGGCCCCGCGGGTCAGCATGGCCGCTCCGGCATTGGGCCGGGCTGCTGCCACCATTCCCGCATCGCGCAAGCCCTCGCGGGTCAGGGTGTCGAAATATTGGCTGGTTTGGCCCGAGAGGGCCGCGTCGTCGAGGAAAAGGCGGGCGAGTTCCCGGCTTCTGAAAAATTCGTCGCGCAGGGGCAGGGGACGGCTGTTGTGCAGCAGGGTTTCGAGGCGGCCGGTCAGTTGCTCGCCCGCCTCGTCGCGGGTGTGAATCGTCAGGTTTTTTAATTGCTCTTCCAGGGTCTGTGTCAGGTCGTCCACGGCTGATTCGTGGTTTTTCTGCCAGTTTTCCGCAAAATCGCGCGGCCAAACCGGCGCCCCGACCTGCACCACCGAAGTACTCCTGAACAGATTGGGCGCCGGATACGACAACCCGATCGGGATAATTTTGACGCCCAGCTGCCAGCCGTTGCGCGCTTCGGTTCCGAAACCGATACGGGCCGTGCCGGTTTTCAAGGGCCTGACAAAACGGTTCATCCAGCTGGTCCCTTCGGCAGCGATAAACAACACCCCGTTCTTTTCGAGGTGCCGGTAACATTGCTCGAACGTTGCGTCCAGATCGCGGGCTTCTCCCTCCGCCACGTCTTCGCGACGCTTGACAGGGATGCAAAACAGGCGGCGCAGCAGCCAGTTGGACACCGGATTTTTGAACAAGCCGTAATTGGCCAGAAAAAACATTTCCTGGTGGATGTGCACCCCGGGCACCAGCACGTCCATCAGCGTGTTGGGGTGGTTGACAATGACGATGGCGGGCCCGTCGAAACGCAGGTGCTCGCGCCCCAACAACAAACGACGGCGGTAAAAAACCACGATACCCAGCCAGGCAGTCAGGCGCAGCCAGGCATAGATAAAACGCAAAACAGGGTGTAGCGGGGCGTTTCTGTACGACATTCAGCGGACGATTGACAATCGCCGTAAATGTACCGAGCTCGCGGTTGTGATTTCCAGATAAAAAATTCCGGACGGGAAATCGTCCAGCGGCAGTGTCGTTTGGGTCGCTCCGTGAAAGGTCCATTGCGCCAGCCGTCGGCCATCGGCGCTCCACAAGGTGGCGGCTTCGAGCCCCGCCTTTTTGCTTTCGAGCACTACCTGATCGGTAGCCGGATTGGGCAGCAGGCGCGGGGCGTCGTCGGCAGGCGCGGCAGTGGTCTGCGTAACAGGCGCGCAGCCATAGCCCGCGAGTTGTTGGTATAAAGAGGTCCGGCGGGCAGCGATAAAGGGTTTCAGCCCCAGGATCGTGGTTCCGCCGGCAGGTCCTGCAGTATTGATGTCCTGTGAAATGTTCTGTTCAAACTGTGCATTGCTGTAAAATTTCAGGGTGTCGGCATACACAAAGGGCCGGATGAGGTCGGCCAGCGAGTCGATGCGGTTGTCGAGCGCTTCATTGCTGAAATCGGCCAGCAGGGTGCAGAGGTGATCGGCGTAGGCTTGTTTGAGGGCGGGGTCGGGCAACATCCTGTTCATCATCGGCCGCTGCTGGGGCGGCTGCGGGATGTGGGTAAAAGGAAGGGTTTTGAGCGCACTGGCCTGCAGGCCCATCTGAAAAGTGCCGAACGCCTCGTTGACGTCCCAGGTGATCCATTCGAAACGGCCGGTTTCGGTATTGTGGTACAGGTAATAATTATGCCCCGAGCCCACGTAACTGTCGAGGTTGACGAACAGGCTGTGCGTGGCCCAATAGTCGAACCAGCTGTCGAGGTTGAGGTATTGTTCGAGGCTGTCGGCCAGTTGGGCCGCGGGCGTGTTGTTGAGCACGTCGATGTAGCGGATCAGGTCGCTCCAGTCGTTTTCGTCTTCGTTGGTTTTGAGTTCGTAATCGGTTTCGTAAAGGCTTTGCTGGGTGCCTTTCCAGGTCAGGGAGCCCTTGGGGTCGCCTTTGAACAGGTTGCCTCCCTTGTTGCCGTAGCGCTGTTCGAGAAAGGGTTTGCCCACATCTTCTACCACCGTGTACAATCCCCAGTAGTGGTCGTTGATGTACAGCCGGGCAAAACTGGCGCGCGGCGCGGCAATGCCGTGGGCCTGGAGAAAGTCGAGCACGAGGCGTTCCCGCAGCAGGGTGGGGTCTTTAAACCCGTTGTTGAGCACCATTTTTTTCAGGCCGTCGTGCGACTGATCGTCCACAAATTCGGCCAGATCGATGCGGAAAGGTTTCTTTTTGCCCTGGTTGTTGTAGGAGGAGTTTCCTTTGAATTTTACCCCCGAGTTGCCGTAAGGTTGCCCGTCGATGCTCACCTCGCAGCTCATGTACGTGTCGGTCAGGTAATTGGCTTTCAGGCTGTCCCAATAGCCGGTTTGGGAAAATTCAAAACGGATCTCGTGCACCGTCCAGTCGGAAAAAAACTGGTCGCCGGGGTTCTGGGCGCGCAAAAAGACGCCGTAACACAGCAGCAGGCAGAAGGCAAGGAATGTTTTCATGGTTTTTTGACCAATTTACCCTGTTAAGGTTTAACGATGGTCGAGATTACCTGACTGAAAAAAAGGCGCAGAAAAAGCGTTTGAAAACGTCTTTTCTGCGCCATAAAAAATGCATTCCGTTAGCGAATCACCGTCACGTCGCCTTCGTACGGAATCTCCACCTCATCGACAAAGCGTACGAGGGCATACCAGGTAAACACACCGTTGTTGACCGGGTCGCCGCGGAAAGAGCCGTCCCAGCCCTGGCTGAGCTCGCCCAGATCGAGGTCGCGGCCCTCGAAAACAAGCGCCCCCCAGCGGTCGTACACCCGCAGCAGCAGGATACTTTGCGCGGCGGGGCCGCCGAAAAGGGTAAAATGGTCGTTCAAACCCGGTTTGTCGGGCGCAAACACGTTGGGGGCGTAAATCGGACGGTCTTTGTTGACCCTGATCATGACCGTATCGAGGGCCATACATCCGTCTTCATCCGTAATTTTGATCACATATAACTGATCCTGAATAGCTTGTGCATACGGCTCGGCGCAGTCGCTGCAATTGAGCCCGAAAGGTGGCGTCCACTGATATTCCACCGGCCGGCCTGTCGGGAAAGTGGTGGTGGAGATAAAAACCGAAAAGCCGAGTTCGAGCGTGGTATCGGCAGGCTCGGCCAGCACGATGAGGGGCAGGGGTTGGGTGATCTGGGCTTCCACCGAATCGATACAGCCGGAGGCATCGCGGATTTTTGCCCAGTAATGACCGGCCAGGAGATTGGTCAGGGTGTCGGTCGGGACATAACTCAGGCCGTCGGCGCTGAACTCGTAGGGCGGTCGGCCGCCGGCGCCTTCGACGCGTATTTCGCCTTCGGGCACGCCGTTGCAGCGCAGGTTGACCACGTCGAGCAGGTCCAGCAGAAGGTCGGGCGGTTCGGTGATCGACACATCGCCTGTGATGGTGCAACCGTTGCCGTCGGTCACGGTGACGGAATAGGCGCCCGGCGGGAAATTGACGGCGGTCTGGGTGCTTTGATTGTCGCTCCAGTGGTAGGTGAAGTTGCCCACCCCGCCGGAGGGGTCGGCTACGGCGCTGCCGTCGTCAAGGCCGTAACAACTGATGTCGATGGTGTCGAGCGCCAGGGCGAGGGGCGGATTGTCCTCCACCGTTACCTCGAACATGCCTTCGCAAAGAGTGGCATCCACGGCCGTTATGGGGTAGGTGCCCGCGGCGAAGCCTCCCTGCGAATTATCAAGGATATAGCCGCTGCCCCAGTTGAACTGAACGGGCGGTTTGCCATTGGTGACCACGAGGGTAATCACGCCGTTGTCGTCGCCGAAACACAGGGGCTTGTCCACCAGCGCGTCGGCAGTCAGTACACGTTCTTCCAGTGGTATGTCGAGTTCCGTTTCGCAATTGTTGGCGTCGCGGATGACGAGGTGATAGGTGCCCACGCCGAGGTTGTTCAGCGTGTTATCGGAAGTAAAAGGTCCGTTGTTCCAGCTGAACAGATAAGGCGGCGTACCCGACTGGATGTTATTGATGGTAATGCCGCCGTTGGTAGCGCCGTTGCAGTCGGGTGCGGCAAAAACGGTATCCACCTGCACGTCGGGATACACGATTACACTTTCAATGTCGGTCACCTGGCAGCCCAGATCGGTCTCCAGCGTGAGCACGATGGAGCGGGTGCCGGGGGTGTTGAACACAACGTTGTGCGGGCCGGGGCCTGTGGCCGTGAGCGGCGATGCGTTGGCGCCGAAGCTCCATTTCCAGCCGGTGATGGCGCCCAGGGAAAATGTGGAAGCGTCGGTGACGGTGACGGTTTGTCCGAGGCAAAAGGCGGTCGGGACAGCCGTAAAATCAGCTTTCGGGCCAAGAAATTCGCCGGAACCGCCAAACTGGATAGAGAAGCCGTTGCCCGTATTGCTGTAATTGTTGACACAGAGGGCGTACGACTCGCCGGCGACCATGTCGAGCGGTGCGATCCAGGCATTGTCGCCCACGTCATTACAGCCCGCATCCTCCGACACATCCGTTTCGCCGGCGAGCAGGCCGGTGGGGCCCATGCAGGGATTGGGATACAAGGTCGGATCGGTACCCGAAGCCATGCAGCGGAGCAATTGTTTGCCCTGGCAATTACCGATGCCGTTGGGCAGGCGGTAGAGCGCAAAGTCGAGGTCGTCAGTCACGTTCAGGGGGCTGAGCGTGAAGGTCAGGGTGCCCGACACAGCGCAGGTCCAGGTAAACCAGGTGGAATTGGATTCGAAGTTGCTGGGCGAGCCGTTGAAAAAACAGGTGGCATCGTCTAGTTCGGTTTTATCGTTGCCGGCGCCGGTCACCTGCTGCACGACAAAAGGCGATTTGTCGCAAAGAATGGAGGCGGTAGGGCAGTCGGAGGTAGGTTCTACGGGCGGGTTGTAATTGTTCAGGCACAACTGGAAAGTGCCGGTTGCGCCGCCCAGTCCCTGAATCCGGATAAAATAGGTCGTTCCCGGAAACATCCCGCCTTCGTAGGCCTGCACGATATTGGCGCCCGGCAAAGCCGATTCGCATTCGAGTTCGTTGATGGTGCCGCCGCAGGTGCCGAGGTAGAGCGTCACCTGCGGATTTTGCAGGGTACCGCCGGGCGCATTGTCGGTAGCGCCCCGTACGGTAATAGTGATGTCGGTAAACTGCGCGGTAAACGCAAACCAGACGTCGTTGCTGGCTGCATTCCAGCACTGGGGCGGGCCATAGCCGGAGGGCGTTGCGCCGACATTGCTGTATGCGCCGGCCGGACTGCAGTAATCGATCACGTCGGTGAGTACGATCGGATTGGTGCAATCGTCGTTGCTTGGTTGCGCCCAGGCAGCCGCAGCCAGCCCGATGCACAAAAACAGGAGGGTAAATGCTCGTTTTCTCATGATTATATTGTGCGGACAACAGGTCCTTTACATGCACTTAGACGCTTTTAAAGCGTTTTTTGTTGGCTGTCCGAAACGTCAAAATTTTCTTAAAAAACTGATTTACAGCCGGTCTTCGTTTAACGGACCAGTTGAATTTCCTGCAAAATAGCACGGATTAGCCAAAATCCTTTGCTGGCGAAAGTGGTACTTTTGCCGCTATGCGTTCGCAAATACCCAATCTCATCACACTGGGCAATCTTTTTTGCGGTTGTTGCGCCCTCCTGTGGGTGCTCGCCGGCCGGCCCGACATTGCGCTTTGGTTTACCCTGGGCTGTTTTGCCTGCGATACGGCCGACGGCCTCGTGGCCCGGGCGCTCAAGGTATCGTCGCCTATCGGCGTTCAGCTCGATTCGCTGGCCGATGCAGTGAGTTTCGGGGTGGTGCCCGGCGCGCTGTTGTACCGTTTGCTGGCGCCGCTGCCCGGCAGCATGGGTTTTACGTTTTACCCGCCGCTTTCCGCTTTGCCCGAAGCCTCGGGACAGCCCGGGGCATTTATGTTCTCCTGGGCGGCTATTCCGGCTTTTATCCTGACGATGGCAGCCGCGTATCGCCTGGCCAAGTTCAACGTGGATACGCGGCAGACGAGTTATTTTCTCGGGCTCAGCACGCCGGCCTGCACGGTTTTTGTGGTTGGTATGGCGCTCACGGCTTTTCACAACCGTTTCGGAGCGGGCGAATGGCTGCTGGCCAACAGCTGGGCGGTTTACCTGTTTACGGGCTTGCTGTCGTGGCTGATGGTGACCGAAATTCCGCTGGCCGGCATGAAAATCAAAGGTTTCGGCTGGCGCGGCAATGAAGCCCTGATCCTGATTCTGCTGTTGTTTCTGGTCTTGTTGTTTTTGATCAAAGAGCTCGCTTTTTGTGCGATTATCGTGGTCTATATCGCCTATTCCGTTTTCAATAAAAAGGCCGTCATCACCGCCTGAAGTGATCACCTGTTCAAGCACATCTGACCAATGAAACATTTTTTCCTTAAAAACACGCTGCTGACCTGTTGGGGCTTGCTGATCGGCGCTTCGCTCGGGGCGCAATCGTTCTATTACTACGATACCGAAGGCCAAAAGCGCGTTCTTACCCCCGAAGCGGGCAAATTTTCAGTCACTTTCGAACACGGCATGGCGCCCGATTCGGCGCGTGTTTTTTTGACCAAAACGCTTCCCGGCAGCGCCTCCTTCCAATATTTAGCGCCTGTTCATACGGCGTTGGTCACAATGCCCGCCTGTTCGATTGAAACCCTGCGGACCTTGTTATTTTCCGCTCCGCAAGTACAGACGGTCATGCCGCTTTGCCTGACGGCCGACGGCGAAACAATCATCCCTGCCAACACGGTCATCGCCCTGGCGCCGGGCGTCGAGCAAAGCGCCGATCTGGAAGAACGCGCCGCCGAACTCGGGCTCAGCCTGTCGGAGCGCATCAGTTTCGGGCCCGCGACGGCGCCCGTGCTCGTCTGGGAAGTGCCTCGGGGCGGCAATGCTATCGATATGGGCAATCTGTTGTACGAAAGCGGTCTGGCGGTTTTTGCACAAGCCGATTTTTCTTTTCCGGGCCACAACGATAACCTGCCCGACGATCCTTTGTTTGCAGACCAATGGTTCCTCCATCAGGCCAACGACATCGACATCGATGCGCCCGAAGCCTGGGAACTGACCAACGGCTCCTCGACGGTCGTAGTGGCCGTGCTCGACGGCAGCGGTTACGACATGAACCATCCCGACCTGCAAAGCAAATTCATCGATCCGTACGACGCGGTGAACGACGACAGTGTGCCCGAACCGGAAAACGAATTTGCCAACCACGGCACGCCCTGCGCGGGGCTGATCGGCGCGGCGACCAACAACGGGCTGGGGGTGTCGGGCACGGGCTACAATGTGATGGTCATGCCCGTTGCGATCGGTTTTAATGCCAACGCAACCGGGGGATTTACCACCAACCTTACCATAATCGCCCGAGCCGCCAGCCATGTGATCGCTCATCCAAATGTAGTTGCCGTCAGCAATAGTTACAGTACGGGTAGTTCGAATTCCATCTCTTACCGTTTGATGCAAAAAAACACCAGGGGCGGGCTTGGAGCGGTCATCCTGAACTCTACTGCAAACTCCGGCTCGTCCAATACGCCCAACCAGCCGGCCAAACAAAAAAGCGTACTGGGCGTGGGCAACAGCAACAAAAGCGATCAGAGGAACGTCAGTTCGAACTATGGGCAGTCTCTGGACGTCATGGCGCCGGGGACGCGTACGCTCACTACGGATCGCTCGGGCGCAGACGGCTATTCGGACGGTGATTACCACCCCGCTTTTACGGGCACCTCGGCTTCCTGCCCGATCACGGCAGGCGTGGTGGGCCTGATGGCTTCGGCCAATCCGCAGCTGCCGGGTTTTGCCCTGGAAGAAATACTGCAATCGACCACCGACAAGGTGGGCGGCTATCCGTATGCACAGGTTCCCAACCGGCCTTACGGTACCTGGCAGCACGAGATGGGTTATGGCCGGATCAATGCGTATTCCGCAGTACTCAAAGCGATGAATTACGGGCTTGCCCTGGCGGATACGATGGTCCTTAACCCGGTGGAGGCCGTGGCCGGCCAGTTGTTTGAGGTTGATGTGCAGCTCCGCAACTTCAGTTTGTCGAGCGCATTTTCCGGCGACGTGAACCTTGTAATCCGCTCCGTTTACGGCGATTCCCTGATGAGTCTGGGCGTGCAGAGCAACGTGAGCCTTTGCGCCAATTGTGCGTTGAGCAACCCTTTGCATTTTTCCGCAACGCCAGGCCTGCCGGCCGGATTTTATCTGCTTGAATTGCGGTATCGCACGCCCGGCGGCAGCTGGCAACGGGTGCACGACGGGGGAGCGCAAAACGATCAGCAGTTTGAACTGCTGAGCAATTTGCCCGACCCCTACGAAAACAATGACACCGAATCAGCGGCTTATGTTTTTAACCCCGTGTTTGTAAATGGCATAGCCAGGGTCACGACCGAGGGCGCGAATTTTCATACCGAGACCGACGAAGATTATTTCAAAATCATCCTGCCCCCCGGCAGCCAGTACATTGTGCACAGCTGGGTGCAGCACTTTTATTCCGGCACCAGCCCCTACACCGCCGGCGCCAACGTCTCCTTGAACAGGGACACTGGCTGGACTTCGCCGGCTTTCCCTTTTTATTCCGATACGCTGGTTTTTCAAAACGGCGGTACGCTGATGTTTCACCTCAATGGAAATAACTGGAACAACTCCCTTATGGGCTCGTACCAGTTGGGGCTGGTCATCACCAATTCGCAAATTGCAAGCACCCCCGGCGACCAATACGAAGCAAACAACACTCCTGAAACGGCTTACCCGCTCACAGCCGATTTTATCGACAACATTGCCAGAATACAAACGCCGGGCGCCACGATACACCGCTTCGAAGACCTGGACTACTACAAAGTGACCTTACCTCCCGGCAATTTTTATTCTATCAATGGCAAGGTACACGACCTGTTTTCCAGTACAGATGGCAGCACGTACACGGGCGATGTCGTGTGGTCGTGCACCTCCTATGTCGGCCAGGACACACAGTATTCAGGCGGGCAAACAGATGGATATATGGGCGATCCCTTGGTCGTAAATGATATGGGAGGAGTTGTGTTGCTCAGGGCGCAGCGCTACGTTTTCGCCCGAAATAATAACCTCGGCAGCTACAACCTGGACGTTACCATCACGCGAATCGTCTTTGATTCTTCCAGCGTTTCCGTACAGCATTTGCCCGAGCAAATGACCCTGAAAAGCCAGGGATTCCCACAGCCTGCTTCCGAACAGTTCACCTTGCTTTTTTCTATAAACAAACCCGCGACTGCCTCGCTGCGCGTTTTCGACCTGTCGGGCAGACTAATCTGGAAGCGCGCCGGCGAGACATTATCCGACACCCAAACTACCGCCGTTCAAATTCCGACTGCCGGTTGGTCGTCGGGAATCTATTACTGGAACCTCCTGACCGATCAGGGAGTTGCCTCCGGAAAAATTATCGTCCAACAATAAGCACTGTACTTTCCTACCATGAAATTCGTCGCCGAAATTGACATTATGCCCCACAAGGAATTGCTCGACCCCCAGGGCAAAACCGCGCTCAACAACCTCAAACACCTGCACCTCACCGGCGTCAGCGACCTGCGTATCGGCCGCCACGTGAGCATGAGCCTCGAAGCTTCGTCCGAAGCGGAAGCCCGCGAAAAGGTCGAAACCGCCTGCCAGAAGCTGTTTGCCAACCTGATCGTCGAAACCTACACGTACACCCTTAGCGAGCAGTGAGGCCGTCGGGAGGCCGTCGTGGCGACCGCCTCCTGCCTGTCGTCATTGTTGTCCAATAACATGCTCTACGTCGTCCCCACGCCGATCGGCAACCTGGAAGACATCACGTTGCGGGCCCTGCGCATCTTGCGGGAAGTTAAGGTCGTGCTGGCGGAAGACACCCGCACCAGCCGCAAACTGCTCGATCATTACGAGATTCGCACGCCGCTGCGCGCCTTCCATGCCTTCAACGAACATGCCGTAGTGGAAAAAATCGCCGACGAACTGGCGACGGGCACAGCCATGGCCCTCGTCAGCGACGCGGGGACGCCAGGCATCAGCGACCCTGGCTTTTTGCTCGTCAGGGCTTGCGTGCGACGCGGCATACGGGTCGAATGTTTGCCCGGCCCGACCGCTTTCGTACCTGCGCTGGTGGCCAGCGGGCTGCCTTGCGATACCTTCCATTTCGAAGGATTTTTGCCCCATAAAAAGGGCCGCCAGACGCGATTGCGCTGGCTGGCCGAGCTGCCGCACACCTTCGTGCTCTACGAATCGCCTCACCGCCTGGTGCGCTGCCTCGACGAACTGGCCTCGGTTTGCGGCCCCGAACGCCCGGCCTGTGTGGCCCGCGAACTCAGCAAGCTCCACGAAGAAGTCAAAACGGCGCCGCTCGTCGAGCTGCACGCCCATTTTTCTTCCAAAGACGTCAAGGGCGAGATCGTGGTGGTCGTCGGCGGAAAACCGTAGGCAATTTCAACGGGCTTTAAACCGCGGCAGTGGGCGCCGCGTATCGGCGCCCACTGCCTGCTGTACGAGCATGTTTAAATTTCAGTGCCGTCCCCACAATTGAACAACGGCCTTGCGGCCGGCGAGGTTTTTGGTGTCGTAGAGGAACACAACCTTGCGGATGATGCGGCGGTTGCCGGGCAGATCGAGCACCCGGCTGACGCTGCCGGCGCGGAAATTTTCGCGGAGTTCGAATTCCTGGGTTTCTCCGTTGCCGAAATGAACAACCACTTTGTGCATATTGATGGGGCTGCCTTTCACGCGGATTTGCAGGGCGGTGAACACGCCTTCGGCACGGGTGACCACGATTTCATCGCGATCGAGGCCGTAATTGACCTTGCGCATGCCGAGCATTTCCCAGGGGTCCTGGTCCGAGTTGACAGGCGCGGCGGGCATTTCCGCCATTTTGAACGACATGGAAACGAGGGCGACCAGCGCAAAGCTGAGCAGTTGAGGCAAAAATGCTTTTTTCATAAATCTGTATGTTGAGTGAAGTTTTGAGATGCCTTGCATACAATCCGGCACCTTGGATCGTCTGTTAACCGAATTGTTTAAACGCAAAGTTTTAAAACACTGTTAATATGCCCGACAGCTCCCCGAAAAAACAGGGGAGCACAGGCAGTTTTTCGACATTTACGCTCCTTTTTGCACTACCATTCCATCTCCATGTTTACCGGCATTATCGAAGCATTCGGCACCGTGCGGCAAGTGACCCGCGAACAATCCAACGTGCATTTTACTCTGGAAAGCCCGATTTCGGGTGAATTGAAAATTGACCAAAGCCTGAGCCACAACGGGGTGTGCCTCACCGTGGTGGGCCTTGGCCCGGGCACGCATACGGTCACAGCCGTCGCCGAAACCCTGGCGCGCACCAACCTCGGCAGCTGGCAGCCGGGTGCACTCGTCAACCTCGAACGCTGTCTGCCCATGGGCGGACGGCTCGACGGCCATATCGTGCAGGGGCACGTAGATGCTACCGCGGAATGTGTAGAAGCGCTCGAAACCGGCGGGTCGTGGCGTTTTACGTTTCGCTACCGGCCCGGCCCCGACCACGTGCTGGTCGATAAAGGCTCGATTTGCATCAACGGCGTCAGCCTGACCGTGGTGGAGCCCCGCGGCGACCAGTTTTCCGTCGCCATTATTCCCTACACCTGGGAGCATACCAATTTCAAAACGCTGCGCCCCGGCGACACCGTCAACCTCGAATTCGATATTATCGGCAAATACGTGGCGCAATACCTGGGCGCGTATGCCGATCTGATCGGCAAGCAGCGCTGAAAAGCGACATAAACCGCGATGCGGCAGCTGGCTACGATGTATCCGGTCGATGATGTACCGAAATTCCGAATCCACTTCCTGCCGCATCGCGGCATAATGCTGTTGATCCGTCATTAAAAACGGTCAGCTGTTTCCGCGCATCAGGCCTGCGCAGGCTTGCTGCCTTTCATGACGTACCAGATGACGTACAGGAAGCAGAACAAGGGCACCAGCAGCGCCATTTTCATGCCGCCGGCCTGCGACAACAAACCTGCCACGGGCGGCAAAACAGCGCCACCCACAATGGCCATGATGACCAGCGAAGAGGCCAGCTTGCTTTCAGCCGGGGAAAGCCCGCGGGTCGAAAGCGCAAAAATGGTCGGGAACATAATGCTCTGGCAAAAATAGGTGAGCATGATGCAGGCCACCCCGGCCAGCCCGCCCAGCAGAAACGCCGCAAGCACCAGCGCCACGGCGGCCACGGAGTAGAACGACATCACGCGGCGGGGCTCCATTTTGCTCATGAGCGAGGTGCCGAACACTCGGCCCAGCAGGAAAAGAATCATGGCAAAAGAAGCGTGGTAGTTGGCAATTTTTTCGGGCGTGACGTTCGGGTCGGCGCCAAACAGCGCATTGGCGTAGCTCACCGTCAGGCCGATGTGTTCGTTGGGAGAGAAATCCAGTTTGAAATCGGCAAAATATCCCCACAGAGTAGCCTGGGCGCCCACGTTGGCAAACTGGGCCAGCACCCCGAGCGTCAGGTGGCGGTATTTGCCGAGCAAGCCGCCTACCGTCACTTTTTCATGCGCGGCCTGTTCTTCCTCGCGGCCGACTTCCGGCATTTTGGTCAGCCAGAAAACCACCGCCACCGCCAGCAGGATCAGGCCAATGGTGAGGTAGGGCATCTGGACCGACTGGGCTTCCTGCGCCCGGTAAACGGCAAGTTCGGCTTCCGTTTTTGTCGCCAGCAATTGTTTGGTGTCGAGGTCGGAAAAGATAAACCGCGCGCCGATGATCGGGCCGATAATGATGGCAATGCCGTTGAACGTCTGGGCAAAATTGATGCGCCACTCCGCTTTTTTCGGGTCGCCGAGCACCGTCACGTACAGGTTGGCAGCCGTTTCAAGAAATGCCAGGCCCGAAGCGATGGTGAAGAGCGCAAAAAGGAAAAAGGCGTACACCCGGATATTGCCGGCAGGCACAAACAACAGGGCGCCCACGGCAAACAACAGCAACCCGGTCAGGATGCCGGCCTTGTAGCCGTAGCGGCGCATGAACATGCCGGCCGGAATGGCCATCACGAAATAGCCGAAGTAGAAGGCGGAATCCACAATTCCCGCTTGCCAGCGTTTCAGATCGAGGGCAAACTGGAAGTGGCGGATCAGGGAGCCGTTCATGCTGTTGGGAATACCCCACAGAAAAAACAGGCTGCACACCAGGGCAAAGGGGATCAGGTACGGGTTGCGGGTGTTTGACATAGCGATGGAACGATTGATGGATGAAACAATTGAACGACAGGAGGATTGCATACGGATCGACCGATCAATCGTTCAGCCGCAGGTGAAACAACATATCCTTCGTCATGGCATCGAGGTCGTAGTCGGGCTTCCAGTCCCAGTCGCGCCGCGCTGCCGAGTCGTCGATGGTGGCCGGCCAGGAGTCGGCGATGGCCTGCCGGAAATCGGGTTTGTAGCTGATGCTGAAGTCGGGCATTTCTTTCCGGATGCTGGCGGCAATTTCTTCGGGCGTGAAGCTCATGCCGGCGAGGTTGTAGCTGGTTCGTACGCTCAGCCGGTCGGCCGGCGCTTCCATGAGTTGCAGGGTGGCCCGTATGGTATCGGGCATGTAGAGCATGGGCAGGCGTGTGTCGGCTTTCAGGAAACACTCGTAAGGCTTGTGCCGTACGGCGTAATGGTAAATATCCACCGCGTAATCGGTCGTGCCGCCGCCAGGCATGCTTTGGTAGCCGATAATGCCGGGGTAGCGCAGAGAGCGCACATCGAGCCCGTAACGGCGGTAATAGTAGTTGGCCCAGTTTTCGCCGGCCACCTTGCTGATGCCATAAACGGTTTCGGGGATCAGCACTTCGAATTGCGGGGTGTTGTCGCGGTTGGCTTCCCGACCGAACACGGCGATGGAAGAAGGGAAATACACCTTGTCAAGTTGTTGCTGACGGGCTGTTTCCAGTACATTGAAAAGGCTCGTCATGTTGATGTTCCAGGCCCACATCGGGTCTTTTTCCCCTGTGGCGCTCAGGATGGCGGCGAGGTGGTAAATCTGGGTGATGCGATAACGGCCGACCAGCTCGTTCAGTTTCTGCGCGTCGAGCGCGTCGAGAATCTCGTGCGGACCCGACTGCCGGTCGAGGGGTTTCAGGTCGGTGGCAACGACATTGTCGTCGCCGTAAACAGTGCGTAAAGCTTCGGTAAGCACCGCGCCGATCTGGCCGCCGGCGCCGGTTAACAGGATACGATCGGATTTCATGTAAAAATTTGGCAAAGGCTGTTTCGGGGCGAAATGTAAGGGAAAAGGCGAGGGTATGGCAAAGCAAGGGGAAAGAATTTGCAGCCGGAACCACGAGGCATAAAACAACGCGGGCACGAAGCCTTCGCCCCGTGCCCGCGCATTTTTCTATCGGCAGGAAAGGTTTATTTTTTTCGCCAGCCGCCTGTGATCGCCCCCATAAGGGTCAGTTGTACAATCGGGTAAATGCCGTCGATCGACAGCAGGATGGACGGGCGGGCGGCAAAAAGCAGCGCAACCCAAATGTTCAGGGCCATGATAAGCCCGACGACAGCGCCCACTCTGGCGCCCTCGGCCCAGGTATTGGCGCCGGCACGGGCGGTCAGCCAGTTCATCAGCAGCGCGAAGGCGATCATCGCCGCGATATTGAACAGCATCGGCGTCATGGTCATCGGCATTTCAACACCGTCTTTAAAAATCTTGTGGTTGGCCTCGTCCATGGTGAAACCGTTGGCATTCATCCAGGGCTAACCGAACAGGGGGCCATACCATAAAAAGCCGACGAAGACAGCGGCGAAGACAGCCACGACAATGGCGATCCAGTTTGTTTTTCGTTCCATAATAAAGTTGTTTTTGTTTTAAAAATGGTGAAATGTTGAACAAATTTAAAACAATAGTTTTTATTTAAAAAATAAAAATAGACACCCGGTTGACGCAGGTTGCGCCAATTACGGTCGAGCGGCCGCGATGTGGTCTAACATGTATAGTCCTGGATCGCTATGAGGAGAAGGAAGGGCACGCAACCGCAACGCGGTTGAATCTGAACCGCTTGTCCTGATTGTTCAACCGCTTCGCGGTTGCAGCCTGTGAGACCCCGCAATTTGCCCCGGATAGCTATCCGGGGTTATTCAAATTTGACCGCGCCGCGGTCCCGGGTCCACAGGTATTGCCGGGGACGAATAGAATCTCACCGACGAAACCGGCATCCAGGAACTATTCTAATTCATTTTCATTGGAAAAAAATATTGTCCGAAATTTTCCGCCCGCTGCCAGACCGCAAAGCGGTCGAATTTGAATAGCCACGGATTGCATCCGTGGAAAGAAGCATCAACCACCCGCACGCAACCGCAACGCGGTTGAATCTGAACCGCTTGTCCTGATTGTTCAACCGCCTCGCAGCCGGAAGGCTACAAATATAGCAGGCATACCCCGGGGGGCGCCATACGGGCCATACCTCAAAACAGCCCCTTTTGCAGGACGGCGGCCTGGCAAGGCAGCGGCGCACGAACCTTCCCCCGGGCCGCTTTGTTTGGTTCAACATCGCCCGGCGTTCCGTCGCCGATTGGCAAAACCGCCCGTCCAAGGCAACCGGGAGTGGCGGATTCGCGCCATCTCCCCGACCTTTGTTTCAATACGCAAGAAAAATGAAAAATCGGCTTCTTCTTCTGTTCGCACTGGTAGCCAGCCTCGCCGGCGCCCAAAACACCTTTACCATACAGCGCACCCTCAACTGGGCCGCCGCGCCCGAACAGGTGACGGCCTCCGACGGCACACTTGTCGATATCTGGAGTTTTGAAGGATGCAGCCGCGGCGATGCCGCGCCGGCGCTCCCGCTGTTTTCCGAACGCTTCGCCCTTGCGGGCCCGTCGCTCATCGACGTACAGGTAAGTGCCGTGCAATGGGAGCCTTTTGCCAAAAAGCCTTCGGCCGACGACGCTGCACTGGGCAACGAACTGCTCCTCAGCGCCAGTGTGGAGCAGGAACGCAACCGCTTTTTCGGCCGGATCAAGTTTCTGCCTGTGCGCCGCAACGGCAGCAGCTACGAGCGCGCCGTTTCGTTTTCGCTCACCGTCCGCGTAACGCCGAAAGCCCCCGTGGCTACCGACCGCAACGGGCCGTTCACCACACTTTCGGTGCTCAACGACGGCGACATCTGGAAATTCGGGGTATCGGGCACGGGCGTGTACCGCCTTGATTACAATTACCTCAAAAACGAGCTGGGCATCAGCAACCTCGACAATATCGACCCGCGCAGCATCCGTATTTACGGCAACGGCGGCGGCATGCTGCCCGAACGAACGGATGATGTTCGCACCGACGACCTGACGGAGAACGCCATTTTTATCTCCGGCGAGCAGGACGGCAAATTCGACCAGGGCGACTACATCCTTTTTTACGCCGTGGGCCCCAGCCCCTGGGTGTACCGCCCCGGCACAACCGACCCGGAACTGACCCTGCGGCCGCATTTGTACGACCGCAATGCCTGGTATTTTCTAAAAACAGGGCAGGGACAGGGCCTGCGCATCGCCGACCAGTCGAGCGTGGCCGCCAGCTACGTGAGCACGTCCTTCGACGACATCGGCCGTATCGAAGAAGACAAGATCAACCTGCTCGATTATTCCACCTCGGCGCAGGGCTCGGGCAAACGCTGGTTTGGCGATTATTTTTACCAGACCCGCCAGCGCGATTACAGCCTCACGTTTCCCAACCTCGTGGCAGGCTCCACGGCCCGCGTACGCGCCGATTTTGCAGCCCGTTGCGGTGCCGGCTCCTTGGTGCGCCTGATCGCCGACGGTACCACGTTTTCCAAAAATATCAATGCCGTCACGATCAGCAACAACGACGCCGCGTTTGCCGCGGGCGCCACGATGAGCGGCAGCTTTGAGCCCGACGGCGACCAGATCAATTTCAAGATCGATTTTCCCAACGTCTCCGAAACCAGCGAAGGCTGGCTCGACTACATCGAAGTGAATGCCCGCCGACGCCTGGTCATGACGGGCAATGCCATGAGTTTCCGCGACCTGCAAACCCTTTCGCAGGACGCCGCCACCTTCCGGCTCGAATTCAGCGGCAGCGCCCCGCAAATCTGGGATGTGACCGCTCCGCAAGCCCCGGCCCGCCAGCAAACCACCGTGTCGGGCGGCACGCTCGAATTCGGCGCCAACACCCTGGGCGTGCTGAAAAATTACGTGGCGTTTTACGACAACGGCAACCTGCCCAAACCCGAGGCCAAGGTGGGCAAAATCGCCAACCAGAACCTGCACGGCATCGGCGCCGTGCACATGGCCATCATTTATCACAGCGATTTTGAGTCGGCAGCCCGCCAACTCGCCGAACATCGCCGCGCGTACAGCGGCCTCGACGTGGAGCTGGTTGACGTCAACCAGTTGTTCAACGAATTCTCTTCCGGGGCAAAAGACCCCACCGCCATTCGCGATTTTGCCCGCATGCTGCTGGATCGCGGCCCGAATAAATTCGATTATTTGCTCCTGTTCGGCGACGGCTCCTTCGACCCGAAAAACAACAGCGGCAGTGAAGACAACCTCGATTTTATCCCGGTTTTTGAAACCGCCGAATCATTCCACCCTATTTACTCGCACCCCTCCGACGACTATTTCGCCCTCCTCAGCCCGGGTGAGAGCGGCGCACTCGACGGCGCACTCGACATTGCCGTGGGCCGCGTCACCCCGAGCACGCCCGACGAGGCGCAGGCCATCGTGGACAAAATCATCGATTACGACAAAAACCCGAATACGCTTGGCGACTGGCACCTCCGCCTGCTTTACCTGGCCGACGACCAGGACGGCAACGCCCACGTGAAACAGGCCGACAAACTGGCTACCGCCGCCGGCAATACCGAGCGCTTTTTCAACCTCGAAAAAGTGTATTTCGACGCCTACCAGCAAATCGCCACCTCCGGCGGGCAGCGCTTCCCCGACGCCAAGGCTGCCATCAACTCCAATATTTTCAAAGGCGCCCTCATCACCCAGTACATCGGTCACGGCGGGCCCCGAGGCTGGGCGCAGGAACGCGTGGTTGACAACAACGACATCGCCGGCTGGGACAACCCCGACCGCTATCCGCTTATCATCACGGCGACCTGTACCTTCGGCGGCTACGACGACTACACCACCCTCAGCGGCGGCGAACAGGCCCTCGAAAAAGTAAAAAGCGGGGCCATCGGCTTGTTTACAACCGTGCGGCCCGTGTTCATCGACGGCAACAACAAACTGACCGACGGTGTGCAAAGTGTTATTTTTCAAAAAGTTAATGGAAAATATCGCGCTATCGGCGACATTCTGAAAGACGGCAAAAACACGCTCTCCGGCGGCAACGAAGACAACGCCCGCCGTTTTACGCTGCTCGGCGACCCGGCCATGTTCCTCGCCTTGCCCGAATACCGCGTAGCCACCGACTCGATCAACGGCAAGGTGTACGACCCCGCCAGCCCCGATACCCTGCGCGCACTCATGGCCGTGGAACTGAAAGGTTCGGTCAACGATACCCTGGGCAACCTGCTCGGCGGTTTCAACGGCAAGGTGTTCGTCACCATCTTCGACAAGGCTCAAACCCTGCAAACCCTCGGGCAAGACACAGACAGCCCCGTATTTTCGTTCTCCGTGCAGCGCAACGTCATTTTTAAAGGCAGCGCCACCGTGAGCAACGGGCATTTCAAGGTCAATTTTATCGTACCCAAAGACATCAACTACAACTACGGGTTCGGCAAAATCAGCTACTACGCCGAAAACGGCACCCCGCTCGATGCAGCCGGCGCCGACGAAAGCCTCGTGATCGGCGGCAATGCCAACCAGATCAAGGACGACACCCCGCCCATCATTCAGGTGTTCCTCAATACCGACGACTTCGTCTCCGGCGGCATCACCGACGCCAACCCCAAAGTGCTCGTCAAATGCGCCGACGACTACGGCATGAACGTGAGCGGCACCAGCCTGGGCCACGATCTCACCGTCGTGCTCGACGGCAACGTGCAGGAAACCATCATTCTTAATGACTTTTACGAAAGTGAACTCAACGATTTCCGCCGCGGACAGGCGCTCTATCCCTTGCGCAGCCTCAGCACAGGACGTCACACCCTGAAAGCCAAAGGCTGGGACATCGCCAACAACTCCGGCGAAGGCGTCACCGAATTTGTCGTAGCCGAAGACGGCAAGGCCGCGCTCGACCACGTGCTGAACTACCCCAATCCGTTCACCACCAATACCTATTTCCAGTTTGAACACAACCTGGCCGGCCAGCTGCTCGACGTACAGGTGAGCATCTTTTCGGTGTCGGGCAAACTCGTCAAAACCATCATCCACAGCGCCCCGGCCGACGGGTACCGCGTCACCGACATCCAGTGGGACGGCAAGGACGAGTATGGCGACCAACTGGCCCGCGGCGTGTACGTCTATCGCATCAAGGTGCGCGGCACCGATATCAGCGGAAACACCGTGACGGCCGAAAGCGAATTTGAAAAACTGGTTATTTTGAAATAAAAACAATGCCCCGGACCACAGCTGTTGCGGCCCGGGGCATTGCTTCCCGGCAATCGGTCAGCGCACGAGCGGCAGCACATGCAGTGCCGTATCCGTGCGAACAATCAGGAAATAACAGCCGGCCGGCAGGTTTCCGGCCTGCAAGGGCAAGGTTTGTTCGCCTGCGCCCGCATCGGAAACAAGCGGGCCGTATTGCCGCAGGATGCTGCCGCCCGCATCCGTCAGGCAAACCGTGATGTCGTGCCGACGGTCTCCAGTGTGAAAATAAAGCGCTGAATTGTCCTGTAACGGATTGGGACTGACGCGAAAGGCTTCGGGCGCGGCGGCAGAAGCAAGATCGGCGCCGCTGGTTACAGCCTTGTCGGTAAATCGCATAACGACATGGCCGTTATAAAACGGCAGGTAATGACCGGCGGCCACAAAGCGGTCGTCGGGCAGTACTGCCAGGTCGTAGAGCACGTCGTAAAAGGTATTGAGCGAGAGCAGCGCCTTGCCGTTGTCGCCGAAATTGGGGTCGTCGGCCCCGCCGGGCGTAAAACGCGCCGCCATAAAATCATTTTTGTAGCCCTTGTACACTGCGCCCACCACTACGATACGTCCGTCGTGCAGCAGGCCAATCCCTTTGCCGTAGGTAGAGAGGTCATAGTTGCGGAGCAGGAAACCATCGTCGCCAAAATTCAAATCGAGCACGCCGCCAGCCTTGAAGCGGGCGACGAGCAGCGACCAGACATCGTTCTGATTTACGCTTCCGGTCACGAGAATATCGCCGTCGGCGTCGAGAACCATGTCGTTGATATATTCCACTTCGGCAGCTTGCACCTGGGCGAACCCGTTTTGGCCAAAACCTGTATCGAGGCTGCCGCCGGGCAGGAAACGAGCGACCAGAGCCCAGGAACTCACGGGATAGATCGAACTGGCCCCTCCTGCGAGAATTTTGCCGTCGGGCAGCAGGGCAAGCGTCTGAATGCGGTCGTCGCGATTGTTGCCCAGGTCGCCGAACACAACGCCTGCATTGCCAAAAGCGGGGTCGGTGGAGCCGCCGGGCAGCAGGCGCAACAGCAGCATCCGGCCGTCGGAATAGCCGCCAAGTAAAATCCGGCCGTCGGGCTGGATGACGACAGATTCCGCAAAACCCGGCAGGGGCAGCTTGGCTACGCCATTGATTCCGAAGGTATTGTCGAGCGCGCCATTGGCCTTGAAGCGCGCCGCAAAAGGGTGGTACTCATCGGCCAGGACGTAAAAGCCAGCAATGACAATCATGCCATCGGGTTGCAGTGCCAGGGCATGGGCCTCGCAGGCGTCGCCCACCAGCAGGGTCACTTTCCCGTCGCTACTGAACGCCGGATCGAGACTGCCGTCGGGCTTGTAGCGCGACACGCAGCTCCGCGTACTGCCGATGCTGCCGCCTGCCGTCTGGCCGGCCACCACGGATTTACCGTCGGGCTGCACGACGATGCCGTAAGCGCGGTCGGAACTCTGGGTTCCGAAGGTGGTGGTGACGATGCCCGTGGCGTTGAAAGTGGTGTCGAGCACACTGTTTTGCGCCAGGCCAATTTGGCCAAGTCCCCACACGACAGCCCACAAGAGAAGAGGTTTTTTCATCATCAGAGAGCAGTTTTGGTAAAAACAAGCTGGCTCCGGCGAGCAATACAAGTCGCGGGAACGCCACAAAACAACAAGCGGAAGGTAGGATGGTTGTGCCGCGTTGGCCGAATGCCGTGCTTTGAAAAAACGAGGGGCTGGTTGTATGGTGAGCAATCTTTTTTCAGGCAAGGGTGGGCTAAAAGAAAACCCGACGCAGGCGAGGCCGTCAAATTTTTCAGGTAAATTTTCTTCGCCGTTTTTTCGACCTTCAGACAACCCTTTCCCGCAAAAAAGGGTCAAAGCCGAATCAGCTCCCGACAATCGGTCGGAGAATGATGCAGAGGGCGTATTTTTGCACACTTTTTGCAGTGCAAAACCGCCTGTGAAAATCAAAACCGAATTTTAGCCACTAAATTTTTGGAATCCGATCATGAAAAAAATGGATGTACAGTTGATGCTGCTTGCCCTGGGCCTTCTGGCTGCCACGGTTCTTCCCGCCCAGGTTCAGCACAAATGCATCGACGGTAAGGGATATAGCTACGACCCTGTTACCGGGCAGCGTTTCCCCACCGGGGAAGATTGCGCCAACGCCGTTACCTCGGCCGTGCCCTTTCTCCGCATTACGCCCGACGCCCGCGGCGGCGGCATGGGCGACGTAGGCATCGCCACTTCGGCCGACCCGAACGGCATGCACTACAACCAGTCGAAACTGGCTTTCGCCGACAAAAAAGTCTCCATCTCCGCTACCTACACCCCCTGGATGCGCAACCTGGGCTTGCAGGACGTGTACCTGGCCTACCTTTCCGGCTACGTTCAGCTCGACAAATTCCAGACCGTCGGCATGGGCCTGCGTTATTTTTCGCTGGGCGACATCGAGTTTACCGACGAAAACGGCACCTCCCTCGGTCAGGGCCGCCCCAACGAATTTGAAGTAACGGGCGCGTATTCCCGCAAGCTGACCGACAAGTTTTCGGCCGCTATCGGCGCCAAATTTATCTACTCCAACCTCGCCAGCGGTCAGACGGTCAGCGCCGACGGCCAGCGCACCGAAATCAAACCCGGCGTGGCCGGCGCGGCAGACCTTTCGTTTACCTACAAAACGAAGATCAAATCCACCAAAAACCCCAGCGAACTCACCATCGGTGGCGCTGTGACCAACCTGGGCTCCAAAATCACCTACACCAACTCGGTGAACCGCGATTACATCCCGACCAACCTGGGCCTGGGTTTTGCCTGGAAATTCAACCTCGACGACTTCAACACGCTCACGTTCACCAGCGATTTCAACAAACTGCTGGTGCCCACGCCTACCCCTGCCATCGACGAAGACAACGACGGCATTCCGGACTACAAACAGCTGTCGTCGGTGCGCGGCGTGTTCAAATCGTTTGGCGACGCGCCGGGCGGGTTCAACGAGGAACTCAAGGAAATTACCGTCGGCGCCGGCGCCGAATACTGGTACGACGACCAGTTTGCCGTGCGCATGGGCTACTTCTACGAATCGCAATCCAAAGGCAACCGCCGTTATTTCAGCGTGGGCCTTGGCGTAAAATACAATATTTTCGGCCTCAACTTCTCCTACCTGGTGCCCACCACCAACCAGCGCAACCCGCTCGACAATACGCTGCGTTTCTCGCTGCTGTTCGACTTCGATGCGTTCGAGGGAGAAGAATAGACCTCTTGATCAATCTGCGCCTCATTGACAGACGGGCCGTCTCTGGAAAGGGGCGGCCTGTTTTTGTTGGTGGGGGGAATAGTAAAACAAAAAGTGTTTTTTCTTATTTAAAGAAATTATCTTTGTTGAAAATACGTTTTATTGATGGGTAATTCAAGTGAATATTCTCCGAAACTATTTGCAGAGTTTTTCGCAGGAATCGGGCTAATGCGTTTAGGTTTGGAAAATGCTGGCTGGCAAATCGCCTTTGCTAACGACATTGACCCAACCAAAGAGGGGATTTATCAAAATCATTTCAAGGATTCGGTAAACCATTTCCAACTTGGAGACATTCACCAATTAAAGGGAAACCAAATACCCAATGTAAGTTTGGCAACCGCCTCTTTCCCCTGTACGGATTTATCGTTAGCCGGACGCCGGGAAGGTTTGGCAGGTAGCCAATCTTCTGCCTTTTGGGGGTTTGTCAATGTATTGGAGGATATGGGGGAACGCCGCCCGCCGATTGTATTACTTGAAAATGTAGAGGGTTTTTTAACGTCCCATAACGGCAATGACTTCAAAGAAGCCTTACTTGCCCTGAATGAGTTAGGTTATTCGGTTGATGCCTTCATAATTGACGCCGTTAGGTTTGTCCCTCAAAGTCGGGTACGCCTTTTTGTTGTCGGGCATCAAACCGCCGGGGAGCCTGAAAGGGTACGTGAAAAGCAATTATCCTTTTACCAAAGCGATTTAAGACCTGCAAAACTTGCCGACTTCATACTAAGGCACCCTGAAATAAATTGGAGCATTCGGGATTTACCCAACCTGCCCAAAACCAATTCCCGGTTGGCTGACATTATTGAAGAAATCCCGGAAACTTCAAAAGATTGGTGGAATGAGGAACGGGTAGAATACCTGTTAAACCAGACGTTTGACAGACATAGGGTTTTGATCGAAGCAGCAAAGAGAGGGAACGATTATACTTATTTTACCGCATTTCGCCGGGTACGGGAAGGGCGGTCAATGGCTGAAATTCGTTCAGATGGAATAGCCGGATGTTTGAGAACGCCCAAAGGAGGGAGCGCAAGACAAATTTTACTTCGTGTCGGGAAAGGGAAAATTGACATTCGCCTACTGTCTCCCCGTGAATGCGCAAGGTTAATGGGGGCCGATGAATACCACATTTCCGGGAACATCAACCAAGCGTTGTTTGGTTTTGGAGATGCCGTTTGCGTTCCTGTGGTAACGTGGATTGGAGAGAACTACCTAAACCCCCTTTTGGCCGAAATTAGCAGGATAACAGCAAAGCAGGATTTTATACATGAATACTCAACAACTGCAATCAGCGTTTGAAAACTGGTTTTGGTCTCTATCTTCTCAAGAGGGAGAGGGAGGCACTAACGGAGTAATTGCCGTATCTCTTGTTGTATTGGACAGGCTAAAAACTGATTTCAACTTGGATTTTTCAAAACATCTCTCCGATGATGGAATGCAAGTAAAGGGTGCAAGTGGGGAAAAAACCCAAAAAATTTTGGCTCGTTTTGGCGAGACAAGGCCATTCTTATCTGAAGGTGGTAGAACAAGCAGGGGCAGCCCTCGTGGAATTCAAAAATTGTTAGAATTTCTTGAAAATCAAAAACTTGACACTTTTAGCCCTGAACAAAGGGCTACCCTATTTAATCAGTTCCAATCCTTCTTAGTTGATCGAGTAAAGGATTTTCATAATCGGAAGAAGATTAAAATTGTGTTCAACTCGACAATGTCTTCCGTACAAGTCGTTTCAGCCATTTTGAGTGTTGCCAAAACGGAGAAAAAGTGGGGCGCGGTGGCGCAACACCTTGTCGGCGCTAAACTGCAACTGCGTTTTCCAGAGTTTGAGATAACAAATGAACATGTAAGTTCATCCGACGAATCTACAAATCGGAAAGGGGATTTCATGGTACAATCTACTATTTTTCACGTTACGGTTGCACCGGGAGATAAGGTAATCGAAAAATGTAGATCGAATGTAAACGAAGGATACAGGGTATATTTATTAGTTCCGGCTGAACGGCTTGGTATGATTCACTCCCAAGTACAAGACACCTTTGATGGAAAGGTTCAGTTAGTAAGCATTGAAAACTTCATCTCGCAAAATGTTGATGAAATTGGAGAATTCGGTGACAAGGGAATAACCAGGGGTTTAGTTGACCTTCTCCAACTGTATAACCAAAGAGTTGATGCCGTTGAGCGTGACAAATCACTTATGATTGAAATACCAACCAATTTAATAAAATTGGGAAATGGCTGACGTTTTCCTGCCGGAAAAGCGCAGCGAGATCATGCGCAAAGTCAAGTCCAAGCGCAACCAGTCAACGGAAATGCGCCTCATTGCCTTTTTCAAGGCCAACGGTATAAAAGGTTGGAGGCGGAACTACCCCCTTGCCGGGAAACCGGATTTCGTTTTTCCGAAACTGAAAACCGCCGTTTTCGCCGATGGGTGTTTCTGGCATGGTCACGACTGCCGTAATACCCGCCCGGAACAAAACAAAGAGTATTGGGCAAAAAAGAGGGAGCGGAACGTTAGGAGAGACCAAGAGGTAACGGAAACTCTTACCCGGAAAGGCTGGAACGTGGTTAGGATTTGGGAATGTGAGATCAAAAAGGGTGATTTTGAAGCCAAACTTCAACGCATACTTTCTACTTGAAACATGGGTTTATTCTCTAAAACCCAATAAAACGACACCCCCCGCGACAACCAAAAACAAAAAGCCCTCGTAAGTTGCTGACTTACAAGGGCTAATTTGTTGTTGTTGTGATCCCGATGGGACTCGAACCCATGACTCCTTGATTAAAAGTCAAGTGCTCTACCGACTGAGCTACGGGATCAGGCCTGCTTTCTGAAAAAGCGCGGCAAAGATACACGCATTTTTGCCGAATATCCAACAGCCGCAAAAAGTTTTTCCAATAAATATTTGGAAAGACGGGCTTTAAACCCCTGCAAGGCAAAATTTGTTTCGGCAATGCCCGTAAATTTGCAGCCAGCGACAAACTATTTTTTCCTTTTCGGGGTTTTGACGCTACTTTCAACGCACTTTGCAGCCGGCAAAAACGTTTGTCAAAACCGGCTCCCCGGGCCTTGAACCCAATTTCCCGACCTATCAAGTTGTACAACATGGAAAGCATCCGCCAAAAACAAGTCGGCGAACTGATACGACGCTACTTCGGCATGCTGCTCACCGAGGAGGGCAGCAACATCTACGGCCGCAACAAACTGGTTACCGTCACCAACGTCAAAATGACGCCCGACCTGCTCGTGGCCAAAATCTACATCAGCGTGTACGGCACCGAAAACAAACAGGAAGTGATCCTCGAACTCGAAGACAATCACCTCCACCTGCGCCAGGCGCTGGCCGCCAAAATCGGCAAACAAATGCGCCGCATGCCCGATATCGAGTTTTTCCTCGACGATACGGTCGATGAAATGTACCGCGTGCAAGACCTGCTCAACCGCGTACACGACGACGACGAGAAAATACACCAATGAAAATCGGGCTTTTTTTCGGCTCCTTCAACCCCATCCATGTGGGCCACCTCATCATTGCCAACCACATGGCTACGCAGACCGACCTCGACAGGGTCTGGCTGGTCGTGAGCCCGCATAACCCGCTCAAACCCAAAAAGTCGCTGGCACGCGACTTCGACCGCCTGCACCTGACCCGCCTGGGCATCGGCGACAACCCCCTGATCGAGGCGTCCAATGTCGAATTCGGGCTGCCCAAACCTTCATACACCATCGACACCCTGGCGTTTTTGAAGGAAAAATACCCCGACCGCAACTTTGCGCTCATCATGGGGGGCGATAACCTGGCCACGCTCGATCAGTGGAAAAACTACGAGCAACTGCTGGCCGGCTATGACATCTATGTTTACCGCCGGCCGGGCATCGAGTTGGGGCCTTTTGCCACGCATCCCCGCGTAAAAATCTGCGAAGCCCCCCTGCTCGATATCTCCGCCACCTATATCCGCGATTGCCTGCGCAACGGCCGCTCCGTACGCTATCTGGTGCCGGAAGCCGTGTTCGACTACCTCGAATCGAGCAATTTGTATCGTTCCTGAACCCGCAAGGCAACTTTTTTCCTCCGGACTGCGCCAAAGAGCAGATTCACCAACCGGAAGCATTTACCATGCGGTTTTGTCTGTTTACCCTCCTGTTTTGCGGATTTAGCGCCGCACTTTCTGCCCAGATCAGCCCGGAATTCCCGCCGCTCAAAATCGGCGAATGGCGACAGCACCTGCCCTGGCAACGCGCCCTCTACGTAACGCAAAGCGATTCCAAAGTGTATTTCGCCACCGAATGGGCCGTCGTGGAGATCGACAAGACCGAACGCACCCCGCGTTTCCTCACCAAAGTGGAAGGCCTCAGCGATGTGGGCATGGGCATCGTCCGTTTCAGCAAATCGGCCGACGCACTGGTGCTGGCCTATAACAACAGCAACCTCGACCTCTGGTACCCTTCCACCGGCGCCGTGGTGAACCTGCCGTTTATCCGCAAAAACACCAACATCACCGGCGACAAAAAAGTGTACGACATGGCCTTCGAAGGCAAAAGCGCCTTCCTGGCCTGCGGATTCGGCATCCTCAAACTCAACCTGGAACGCGCCGAAGTGGAATACACCACGTTTACCGACGTGCCCGTGCGCTCCTTCGCCATTTATCAAAACTACCTCTATGCGGGCACCGAAGAAGGCCTCTACCGGCTCCCGGCCGACGATGAAAACCCCGCCGATTTCAGCCGCTGGCAATTGATGGGCGCGCCGCAAAACCTGCCGGCAGGCGACCCCGTGAACGCCCTGGCAGTGTCGAACGGCAGCCTGTTCATCGGTATTGAAAAAACGCTGTATCGCTACGAAGGCGCACAGGCATCCGCTATTTCCAGCGACCAGGTGTTTAAGGTCATTTACCTGACGGCCGAGGGCGCCGGACTGGTGATCGGCTGGAAAAAAGACTTCGACGGCAAAGTGAGCTACCTCGATGCCGCAGGCTTCCAGTCGGATATTCACTGGACCTGCCAGGCCGGCAAGCCGCTCTACGCCATCGAAGACGGCTCCAGAAAATTCTGGCTTGCCGACGACACCGACGATTTCCGTTTTTACGATGCAAACATCGACCAGTGCGACAAATTTGATTTCAACTCCCCGTACAACCATTATTGCGCCGAAATAGCCGTTGCGCGCAACAACGTGTACGTCGCCACCAGAGGCCCCAGTGCCAACTTCTCCGCCCTCTATTCCACCGACGGGCTGTACATCCTCGACAACGGACTGTGGCAGCGTTTCAGCGGCGAAACGCACCCCGAACTGACTCCGACCGATTGCCATCGCGACCTTTGGCGCGTCGCACCACACGCTTCGGAGGACAAATTTTACGTCGGCAGCTTTGTCGGCGGCCTCGTCGAAGTGACCAATTCGGGCGCCGATACCAAATGCTACACCAAGGACAATTCCATCCTGCAAAGCGCCGGCGCTTCGGGCGCCAACCGAACAGCCATCAGCGGCATGGCCTACGACAAAACCAACAACCTGTGGATCTGCAACTATGACGCTTCAGCGCCTATCGCCGTGCTGAAAACAGACGGCACCCTGCGCAATTTTTCGGCAGCGCCGGTCAATAACCTCACCCAGGTGGTCGTGGACCAAAACGGGTACAAATGGTTTGTCATCGGCTTCAACGGCGGCGTGCTTGTGTACGACAGCGGCGCCGACCTCGACAGCCCCTCCGACGACCGCTACCGCCTGCTGACCACAGCCAATTCCGTTTTGCCGACCAACACGGTCAACTGCCTCGCCGTCGATCTCGACGGCGACGTGTGGGTGGGCACCCAACAGGGCACCGTCAGTTTCGAATGCGGCAGCAACGTGTTCGACGCACAGTGCAAGGGCTCCCGCCGCATCGTCAACGTGGACGGCTTCAACGGGTACCTGCTCGAGACGGAAGATGTAAAAAGCATCGCCGTGGACGGCGCCAACCGCAAATGGTTCGGCACCACCAACGGCATTTTTGTGCAGTCGGGCAGCGGAGAGGTGCAGGAAGCGCGTTTTACAGCGACCAACAGCCCCTTGTTCGACAATGCCATCACAGATATCGCCATCAATCAAAGCACGGGCGAAGCCTGGATCGGCACGGAAAAAGGCCTGATCTCAGTGCGCGCCGAAGCGACGCAGGGCGGCGCCGTCAACAGCGACGCCCCCTATGCCTATCCCAATCCTGTGCGCCCCGACTACGACGGCCCGATTGCGATTTACGGGCTGGCACGCGATGCCAATGTCAAAATCACCGACATCTCCGGCAACCTCGTGTACGAAGGAAAGGCATTGGGCGGGCAGGCCATTTGGAACGGTCGCGATTACCTGGGCCGCCGGGCTGCTTCGGGCGTTTACCTGGTTTTTGCAACCAGCTCGGAAACCTTCGACAACCCGGACGCCGTAATTGCCAAAGTTGTCATTTTAAACTGAACATTAACATTTTGTAAGCAATAAGCCCGGCTTGCAGGAAGTTTTAAGGACACTTTTTTCAACAAAATTTTCCATCATAAAAAACAACAGCGTGCTGCTGCCTATGGAAGAAAACTACACATATGAATCCGTGCTGGTGCAATTCCTGTACCACGAAGTGCCGGCAGGTGAAGCGGCTGCCACTGCAGAATGGATCGACGATGATCCCGAACTGCAGCAATTGTATGCCGAACTGATGCTGGCCAAAATGCAACTCCCCAAAGTCCAGTTCAACCCCTCACCGGCTGTTCTTGATAATATCCTGCAATACAGCACAAAAACGGCTCTCGAGGCATACCGTTAAGACGGGCTGCTTCGTGCCTACTGACCCTCGCCGTCACCACTGGCGAGGGTTTTTTATTTGCTGAAAACCGGAGAACGGGGCAGCAGCAACCTTACTGGTTGAGCATGGACCACAGTTTGTCTTTGAGCGCCTGAAGATTTTTGCCCGTGACGCCCGAAATAAAAATGACCTCGATGCCTTCGGGCAGGGTTGGGCGCAGCATTTTTTCCAAGTCGGCGTCGATCAGGTCCGATTTGCTGATGGCGAGCAGGCGGGGTTTGTCGAGCAGCTCGGGGTTGAATTCGCGCAGTTCGTTGATGAGAATGTCGTATTCATCGCTGATGCGGCGGTCGGTGTCGCTCGGGATGAGGAACAACAGGACCGAGTTGCGTTCGATGTGGCGCAGAAAACGATGCCCGATACCTCGTCCTTCGTGGGCGCCCTCGATAATTCCGGGGATATCGGCCATGATGAACGACTGGTTGTTGCGCGCCTGCACGATGCCCAGCTGGGGCACCAGTGTGGTAAACGGATAATCGCCGATTTTGGGTTTGGCGGCGCTTACTGCGCTCAGCAGGGTGCTTTTACCGGCATTGGGAAACCCGACCAGGCCTACATCGGCCAGCACTTTCAGTTCGAGTACGATCCATTTTTCAACGCCGGGTTCGCCGGGCTGGGCGTATTGCGGCGCCTGGTGGGTAGCCGTTTTGAAAAAGTTGTTGCCTTTGCCGCCACGACCGCCGGGCAACAGGATTTTCCGTTCGCCGGGTTCGGTAATTTCGAGCAGCACCTCGTCCGTTTCCGCGTCTTTGGCCACGGTGCCGAGCGGTACTTTCACCACAATATCGCCGCCGTCGCTGCCTGTTTTGAGGCCGCCGCGACCGGGGTTGCCGTCTTTTGCATAGATGTGTTTGGTGTATTTGAGGCCCAGCAGGGTCCATTCCTGCGGGTTGGCCTGCAAAATAATGTGGCCGCCGCGACCGCCGTCGCCGCCGTCGGGGCCGCCTTTGGGCATGCCCGGCCCCCGGAAAAAATGTACGCTGCCTGCCCCGCCTTTACCCGAGCGAAAGAGGATTTTGACGTAATCGACAAAGTTCTGTTCTGCCATATTGCACCCGATTTGGGGAAAATTAAAACGCAAAGGTAGGCAAGCTTGGCGGGCAAAAGGGCAAAAGCGCGCAGGAGTCGGGAAAATCCGGCTTCGGCGTCCGAAATTCGCCGCCGGATTTCACGGCGGACTGTGTCAGCAAACCCTTACCCTTGCCGTACAATAGCCTGCCGGTGAAACCGGTTTATTGCTGCTGTCCGTGACATTTGCCCATGCCAACTATTTCATCCGTATGTCTTTACCACCGAAGAAACAACGCCCGTTTATCAAGCCCAACGAAGAAGTCTGGCTCGACGGGCCCAAGAGCCGCGGCTTCGAATTGATGTTCCTTTTCAGGGTTATCTGGCAGTTTATCAAGGGATTTCGGGCCCTGCATTTTGTCGGGCCGAGCGTCACCGTATTCGGTTCGGCGCGCTTTCACGAGGGGCACCGCTACTATGAAGCCGCCCGACGGGTCGGCGGGCTCATCGCTTCCGACCTGGGGCTGGCGGTCATGACCGGCGGAGGCCCCGGCATCATGGAAGCCGCCAACCGGGGCGCCAGAGAGGCCGGCGGCGATTCGGTCGGCTGCAACATCGAGCTGCCGATGGAACAAAAAGAGAACCCTTACCTCGACAAATTCGTCACCATCGACCTCTTTTTCGTGCGCAAGGTGCTGCTGACCAAGTACTCTTACGCCTTCATCATCATGCCGGGCGGATTTGGCACCATGGACGAGTTTTTCGAAACCCTCACGCTGATCCAGACCAAAAAGGTGACCAATTTCCCGATCGTGGTCATGGGCCTCGATTACTACCGCCCCTTGCAGGAATACATGCAGTTTATGTACACGCAGGGTACCATTTCGGGCGAAGACCTCAAACTCCTGCTTTTTACCGACGACCCGCAGGAAGCCGTGGACCATATTCGCAAATACCTCGATTCCAATTACAGGATCGTGAAACGCAAACGGCCGGTGTGGTGGCTGCTGGAAAAAGCCTGAACGGGCTACTTAAACAAGTCGTTGTACGGATTGGCGGGCGGCTGTTGCGGCTCTTTTTCGGGCGGTTCGGGCGGCGAAAGCGGCTCTTCCTCCCGAATTTCCTCAAAGTCGATAAACTCCCCTTCTTTCTGATTGTGCGGCGTGGAAGGCTGGTCGAATGAGGGCTCTTCGCGGAAAGGCGATTCCTGCTGCGTCCGGCGGCCGCGGCTGCCCACGGCGCTCAGGAACAGGTAAAGCGCCGTGATCGGGAAGGCCACGGCGGCGAGCACGGCTACAATCAGGCCGCTCAGTGGCTGGCGGCGGATCAGGTTGAGCAGGCCGGCGCCTGCCTCACCGACGACGCGCCAGTTGATCAAAAGGGTGAGCACAAATAAAAACGGCGCAGCCCACCACAACAGGGCAAACAGCCCTTTCAGGATGTAATAGGCAACGACAAGGCCCAGTACGCCGAAGATCAGGCAACCCAGGCCACCGCCGCGGCGGTTGTTGAAATTGGAATAGACAAACATAATACAGGGTCAAAGTTGCGTCTGACCAAGGGCAAGGATGACGGAAAATTCGTCGAAGCTGGCCGGCATTACCGACAAACGTGCGTTTCGCACCAGACCGAAGTGTTGCAGGGCCGGGTGGGCTTTGATGCTGGCCAGCGACACGGGCCGGGCAAACGGTTTCACCGGCTCGAGATCGACGGCCGACCAGTCGCCCTTTTCGGCGGTCGGGTCGGGGTAGTGCTCGCGCGCCACCCGCGCAATGCCCACTACCTCAAGCCCGATATTGGAATGATAAAAAAGGCAGAGGTCGCCTTCCCGCATGGCGCGCAGGTTGTTGCGGGCCTGATAGTTGCGCACGCCATCCCAGCGACCGCGTTTTTCGGCGACCAGCTGATCGTAACTGTACACATCGGGTTCGGATTTGACAAGCCAGTAGTTCATGGTTGCGGGCTGATGAAGGTTGAGGAACTTTGAGGTTTACAGACCCTGGTGGTCCATCTTGAGTCTCGGGTGGTAAAGGTAGATGGTCTCCTTGAGGTACTCCGTGTCGAGGTGGGTGTAAATCTCCGTGGTGGTGATGCTCTCGTGGCCAAGCATATCCTGTACGGCCTTGAGATCGGCGCCGCCTTCGACAAGGTGGGTGGCGAAGGAATGGCGGAAGGTGTGCGGACTGATGTTTTTGCGCACCCCGGCTTTTTCTGCCAGTTCCTTGATGATGAGAAAAACCATGACGCGGCTCAGTTGCCGGCCATTGCGGTTGAGAAATACAAAGTTTTCGTGGCCTGCGCGGATGTTTTCCTGCCTGGAGCGGATATGTTCGAGGTATTGCCTGACGTATTTAACGGCCGATTCGCCGATGGGCACGATGCGTTCCTTGTTGTTTTTGCCCACGACTTTGACAAAACCGATGTCGAAAAACAGGTTGGTCAGTTTCAGGTTCACCAGTTCGCTGACCCGCAGTCCGCAGGCGTAGAGGGTTTCCACCATGGCGCGGTTGCGCAGGCCCTGTGGCTCCGACAGGTCGATGACCGCAAGCATTTGCTGAATTTCATACACGCTCAGCACCTCCGGGATTTTTCGCCGCAGGCGGGGCCCTTCGAGCAGTTCGGTGGGGTCTTCGTCGAGCAGGTCCTCCACGAGCAGGTATTTGTAAAAAGCCCGCAGCCCGGAAATCAGCCGCGCCTGCGAAGAGGCTTCCAGCCCCAGGCTGTTGACCCAGAGGACAAACGCTTCGAGTTGTTCGCGGCGCACCTGCAGGGGCGAAATCTCGAGTCCTTGCAGGTCGAGGTAGCTGGCAAATTTTTGCACGTCGTCGTCGTACGCGGCCAGCGTGTTGGGGCTGAGCGAGCGTTCGAGGGCCAGGTAGGCGCGGAAGTCGCGAATGGCATCGGGCCAGGTCATGCGGCGAAAATAAAGCTTGTTGGGCGCCCCGGGGACAAGTTCACAAGCCCTGCTGTTCGTTTCGGGGCCGGATCAATTCCTTGTACTGGCAATCGTGGTAGCGCCGCACTTCCACGCCAGCCGGCAGCCCGGGCCAATCGATATAAAAACTGTTGTAGGGCAGATCGCCTGAAAAGTCGTCCACCGTTATTTCAAAAAAATGCTGGAGCCGGAGGGGTTGTATGCCGTCGTCGATCCATTCCATATTGATAAAACGCCGCACGAGGCCGGTCCGGGCGTCCTGAAAAAAAGCCAGGTACTGCACGGCAATGGAAGTCGTATCGGGCGACCAGCGCGCTGCGACGGCATGGCAGGGCGTACGCCCGATCAGGGTATCTGCAAGGGTTTGATAGGGCGGCGTACCCAGAAACTTGTCGGGCCCCAAAAAACGCTGCACCTGGGTCTGGTGGAGGAAAAGCGGCACGAAGAAAAAGTTTTGCAGCCCGCGGAGCACAATCTCGTCGCCCAGTTCGCGGGTATCGTACAGCATGGCGAGCGTATCGCCGCGCAATTCGGCTTTTTCCGTGCCGTCGAACACGATCCGCTGCTGGTGCACCGCGCCGCCCGCATGTCCTTCGACAGCCATATCGAAGCGCAAAGCCGGCTTGTCGTCGGCTTTTCGGAAGCGGTAGAAAGCGCAAGTAGCGTAATAACGGCTGGTGTCGGCCTGGCCCAGGAAGTGCTCTTTCACCGTAAGCCGGTAAGCGCCGTAGGGGAGCGCATCGGCCCTGGCCCGCATGTCGAGCAGTAAAGGGTGCCGGGTTTGGGCCACTGATACGCTGCAAAAAACTGCTGCGCAGAAGCAAAGCAAAAGCCGCCGCTTATTCCTTTTCATATCTGTGAGTTTGAACAAAAATAATCGCTTTTTGCGTTAAACCGAGGTTAAACAAAGGGGCGCCCTGTGCACTTATCAATACTTTTGACGCTTTGAAATCAGCCCCTTCCGCACGCGCAACATGAACGCCCGCCGCATACGCCTGATCATCGGCCTGATGGCCGTGGCCCTTATCGGGGTCATCAGTCTCCAGATATACTGGATCGGCTGGAGCATTCGCCTGAACGAAGAACAATTCGATAAAAACGTTTTTGCCGCCCTCAACCGCGTGGCCGACAAGCTCCAGTATTACGAGGAGGTTTTGGAAAACGGCTACGCATCGCGGCACCTTTCCACCGAAGATCTGCCCAACCCCTCCGCCACGGATTCGACCGCCGGTTTTGAAGACATCGTGAAACGCTGGGAATACCTGAAAGTCAGCCAGCTGGTCAATTCCAAACCCCTGGCGGAGCGTATTCAACTCGATCTGCTGGCCAGGTCGCTGCACGAGGAACTCACCAGCCGGGGCATCTACTCGCCCTATCAGTCGGGGGTTTATTCCAAGACGCGCAGCAGTTTTGTGGTCATGAACGACCACTACGTGGTGGTCGATAACAGTCCGCAGATCACGCATGGCGGCGCCGCCACCTTGTACAACTCGCCTTACCGGGTCGCGCTTTTTCAACAGGACATCGAATCGCCGGGCTACCTCTCCATTTATTTTCCCAACCGCACCACCCTGGTGCTCGGCCCCATCCTGAAAACCCTCGTCCTGTCGATCGTATTTACCAGCATTATCCTTTTCTGTTTCTGGTACACCATTCAGGTCATTTTCCAGCAGAAAAAACTGTCGGAGATGAAGAACGACTTCATCAACAACATGACCCACGAATTTAAAACGCCCATCGCCACCATTTCCCTGGCCGCCGACAGCATCGGCAGCCCGACGGTCGTGAGCAACCCCGACAAGATCAAACGCTTTGTTGATATCATCCGGCAGGAAAACCGCCGTATGAACAGCCAGGTGGAACGGGTGCTGCAAATGGCGCTCATCGACAAAAAAGACTTCCAGCTCACCCTTGCAGAGGTCAATCTGCACGACCTGATCCAGCAGGCGGCCGACAATTTCAGTCTGCAGGTGGAAAAACGCGAAGGCAAACTGGAAACCGACCTGCGCGCCGACCGGCCCGTGGTGGAAGGCGATGCCACGCACATCATGAGCATTATCCACAACCTGCTCGACAACGCCAACAAATACAGCCCGGAAAAACCGGACATTATCGTGCGTACCCGAACCACGCCGATGGGTGTGGAAATAACGGTGCAGGATCACGGCATTGGCATCAGCGCCGCCGCACGCAAGCATATTTTTGACAAATTTTACCGCGTACACACGGGCAACCTGCACGATGTGAAAGGTTTCGGTCTGGGACTCAGCTACGTGAAAGCGATCATGACGGCGCACAAAGGCCTGATCGATGTAAAAAGCGAGCCGGGCAAGGGCAGCAGCTTTATCCTCACTTTTCCCTGGCGGGTGAGCGCATAGGAAAGCGCTTTAAACCCCTTTACGGGCTACTGCGCCAGTTCCGTTTTCAAAAAGCGCCCCGTCCAGCTTTCTTCCACTGCCGCGACGTGTTCGGGCGTACCTGCTGCCACGATGGCGCCGCCGCGTGCGCCGCCGTCGGGGCCGATGTCGATGATGTAGTCGGCTTGTTTGATCACATCGAGGTTGTGTTCGATGACGACCACGGTGTTGCCCTTTTCCACCAGTTTGTTGAGCACGGAAAGCAGTTGCCGAATGTCTTCAAAATGCAGCCCGGTAGTAGGCTCGTCGAGGATGTAAATGGTACGGCCGGTGTCTTTTTTCGACAGTTCCTCGGCGAGTTTGACGCGCTGGGCTTCGCCGCCGGAGAGGGTGGTAGCCTGCTGGCCGAGGGTGATGTAGCCCAGGCCCACGTCTTGCAAGGTTTTGATTTTGCGGAAAATAGCGGGGATCGGTTCGAAAAACTCCACGGCTTCGTCGATCGTCATGTCGAGCACATCGGAGATGCTTTTGCCCTTGTAGAGCACTTCGAGGGTCTCGCGGTTGTAGCGGCGGCCAAGGCAGCGCTCGCAGGGCACGGAGACGTCGGGCAGAAAATTCATTTCGATGACGCGCATGCCGCCGCCTTCGCACACTTCGCAGCGGCCGCCCTTGACGTTGAACGAAAAACGGCCGGGCTGATACCCCCGTATGCGCGCTTCCGGCGTATCGGCAAACAGCTTGCGGATGTCGCCGAACACGTTGGTGTAGGTCGCCGGATTGGAGCGCGGAGTGCGCCCGATAGGGCTTTGGTCAATCTCGATCACCTTGTCGAGCCATTCGAGCCCTTCTATTTTTTCGTAGGGCAACGGGCGTTTCAGCGCATTGTAAAAATGGCTTTGCAGGATGGGGTAGAGCGTTTCATTGATCAGGCTCGACTTGCCCGAACCGCTCACCCCTGTAATGCAGGTAAAGGTACCCAGGGGCAAATGGAGCGTGACATTGTGCAGGTTGTGGCCGCTTGCGCCGTACAGCGCCAGTGTTTTGCCGCTT
>JAXLUR010000010.1:0-171773 GCA_046329435.1 Saprospiraceae bacterium | reverse complement strand
AAAATGGTCGGCGGTAAAATCATCGTGCGCTGATCTTCCTTCAAGGCAATCACATTTAAAAATCTCATCCCATGCTCAAATATTATTCGCTCCTGATCTGCGCGCTTTGGCTATCGAATGCCGAAGCCCAAACCTGCCTGGCGCCCGGCCCATGCCCGGGTGCAACGCTGGAGATCTGCGATTCTACGCAAAACAATTCCGATTTCTGGAATGATCTCTTTTGGTGGGACGCCCCCAACATGAGTCCCGACAATGCGGAAGCCCCGGTTTCGGCTTCATTTACCTTTTCCCAAAACTGCGGCGGCGCCCTGACGATCTATTATCAGCTTTTCCTCGACCTCGACCACGACAATACGCCAGAAACCCTGGTCGATAGTCGCGATTTGCCGGGGGCAGGCGTCGTTTACTACGGCAATCTTTACCCTCCGCCGGCGGGGCAGGAAGCCGAGGTTTTTGACTCGCGGCTGATTCCTGATGGCGAGCGGTACCGCTTTGCCCTCGAAACCGTACAGAACGGCAATGATTATACTGCCCGACTCCGCTGGAACACGGCCGACAATCCGCTGGCTTACACCGATCCCGAATTGCCCGACGGCCAACACTACATCCGCTGGGTAGCCGAAGAAGCCGGCGGCGAACAGATCGAATGCAGCTACAACATCAAGGTGACCGATTGCAAGGAGCCGACGATCGTTTGCAAAAACGGGTTGAGCATAAACATCATGCCGACACAAATGGTGACCATGTGGGGTGTGGATTTTATCCAATACGCCGAAGACAACATCTCCCCGCTGGTTGCAATAGAATTGGGCCTCCGAAAACCCGGCCAGGGCTCGGGTTTTCCGCTGGACAATCAGGGGGAGCCCCAAAAGTCGATCACGTTTTTCTGCACCGACTTGGGTGTCAACGAAATGGAAGTATGGAGCCGCGACGCGGCCGGAAACGCCGACTATTGCCTGATCAATGTACTGGTTGAAGACCCGTTTGGCAACTGCACCTCCACCAACACCCTCGACCTGACGCTGTGCGCCCGGCAATGGAACAGCGGCGCCCCCATCAACCATGTAACAGGCTTGCTCGACAACGACAGTCAGGTTTTACCGCTCCTGACCTTGTACGATGAAAGTCCGGACGCTGCCGGGTGCCTGACCTATTCAGCGCCGATCAAACTCGGCGCCAACTACACGTTCACCCCCCAGCTCGAAAACGACCCGCTCAACGGCGTCGATGCGCTCGACCTCGTGCGTATCTCCCAGTATATTCTGGCGACCAATCCGTTGTCTCCCTTCGCCCAGATCGCTGCCGATGCGAATAAAAGCAATACGATTACCGGCGCCGACATCATCACCATCCGCAATCTGCTGCTGGGCCAGATCACGGAGTTCCCCAACGCTCCTTCCTGGCGATTCATCGACGCCGGCACAACTTTTTCCAATCCGCAGTACGCATTTGACAATGTGCCTTTTATCGAATCGAAAATATTCAGCCCCATGGCTGACTTGTCTTTAGACTATGCGTTCACGGGCATCAAAGTGGGCGATGTAAACGGCTCGGCTTCACCCGGCATTGCAGCGCCCGAGCCCGATACCCGGTCGGTGGAAGGTATCGAACTGGCCGACCGGCTTCTCGAGGCAGGCAGCACAACCGAACTATGTTTTCGCCTGAGCAACCCGCAGCAATGGCTGGCCCTGCAAATGGGGCTTTTATTCGACCCTGCTTCCCTCCGTATTCTGGATGTCGATATGGGCGATTTGAGCGGCACTGCCGACGACAACGTGCTGGCGCAGTTGCCCGGCGGACAGGTCAATCTGGTTTGGTACCAACCCATTCCGGCCGCGCTCGAAAGCGGTTCAGTGCTGGTAAAAGTTCGGGTCAGTGCCCTCGCTTCCGTGTGGCTGCACGATGCCGTCGGCATGGCGTCCGGGCGGCTGGCGCCACGCGCCTTCGACGCCGACGGTAACAGCAGCGCGCTGGTATTGCTCTTTACCGAAGGCGGCGGCGCCTCCCTGGCAGCTGGCCTGGCGTTCCCCAATCCGACCCTCGGCAGTGTCGCGCTCCCGGTTTACCTCCCGGAAGCAGCCGGGCTGCGCTTCGAGATTTTTGATGTTTCGGGACAAAGCGTTTATACCCAAACTGGCCTGTTCGAGGCAGGCGCTCGCGTGTTGCAGGCGCCGGCCGAAGCATTGAGCAAACCCGGCCTGTATGCCTGGCGGCTCTCTTCGGGATCAAAAACACTGAGCGGCAGAATCGTACGGCAGTAAGCTTTCGCCCTGTTGGCAAACGGCAAGCGCCGCTGTGCTACCGGGAAAAACCGGCCGTACAGCGGCGCTTGCCGTTTGAGCGTAACTATCTGATTTACTGTATTAAATCAGTTTTGGATGATCGCAGTCATCAGCTTGGACTGCCGGAATACGCCGGCACTGTTCGACACTTCCAGCTGATAGGCATAGGTAGCGGACGGGATGTTCAATTCATTTACATCCAGCACGACGACATGATCGCCTTTGCCCAGTGCTGGCCGGACGACCTCGGCCACTTTCGTGCCTTGCAGATTAAAGACCTGAATTTTTACGTCGGCAGCCTCGGCCAGGGTAAAAGGAATGTTCGTGTAGCTGGTGTAGGGATTGGGGTAGTTTTGGTACAATTTAAACTGCCCGCCTGTTTCGGGTTCGAGCTGGGCCAGCCCCGATACGCCGGAGCCCTGTACCGTTACTTCGAGGTAACTGTCGTAGCCACCCGTGACGGCATTGGGCGTCAACGTAGCCAGCTGGTAGGCATAGCCGTCGGAAAAAATATTGTCCTGGTTAAAAGTTAAGGGGTCGGCCCCTTTGGTGTACAACCCGGAGTTGGCTGCGTAAAGGGCATTTTTTTCGGCAATGGGAAACGTCAGCTGAGAAATAGCCGCATAAACCGAACTCACATATACCTGAAAGTGAATGTGGCAGATACGACCGGTGTACCAGCCCGGAAAGATCGTCACGAACTCGACGATACCCGATGCGTCGGTCATCTGGTAGCCGCGCAGATAGGTGAGGCCGGCCTGGCCGGGGTTATTGGGCTGGCTGTAACCGGAGTAGGCGCCATCCTTGTCGCAGTGCCAGATGTTGACGCGTACGTTTTGCAGGGGCAGGCAATTGTCGGCGCCAATGATTTTCAGTTTCAGGTTCAGTTGAACCCCCGTTTTGTTCTCACGGATGTCTTGCCGGAAAAAGGTCGTGTTTTCTGTCAGGTCCAGCGGAAAGGGGCCGGTGGTTTCGGTTGGAATCAGCACGCAGGTGTCGGTTGGCGGGGAGGCGCTTGCAGCGCGAGCCACTGTGGAGGCAGCACTTCCGACAACGGTGGAGGCGCCGGCCAGGCCGGCCAGTTTCAGGAAATCTTTTCTTTTCATTTTGACAGAGTTGAATGGAAGAGACAGGGTGTTTGCTTACCCCTTTCGAGCAAGGGGCTCCAACACTAATCGGAATAAAAGGCCAGGGGGTTGCGTTGCGTCAGGGTCATTTTTCTGTCAGCCGCCGGGTACGAGAAATAGGCGCCAGACCTTTTGCAAGCGTACATTCAAATGGCAACCAGGGGAAGTTCGAGGGTGCGGCTCAGGTAATAGTTGACATTTTCCCGCACGACGATATCGAGAGGCAGGTACTGATGCCGGTGGATTTCTTTGTTGAGCATCAGGTTGTTGACGGCCGAAAGAATGCCTAGGTAGCCCTGGTGCCAGGCATTTTGGTTGATGAGAAAACTGATTTTATTTTCCTCCAGATATTTCAAGTTGGGTTGCACGAGGTCAAAACCCACAATTCTGACCCGGCGGATGGTGTCGTCGTCAAGGGCGGCAACCAGTTTGTAGGCGCGCGAATTGGTCACAAAAATGCCGCGCAGGCGGGGGAAACGTTCGAGTTGCGCCAGCATCCAGGTATGCAGCAGAGCGGCGTTGTCGAAGTCTTCGAAAATTTCGGAATGCACGCTGATCATCTTGTCGCGCACCCCGGCAAAGTAGTCGCGGAAGCCTTGTTCCTTGTCGAGCAGATGGCGTGCATTGGCCACGCCGCGGTCGAGGTTGAGCACCAGGGCCTGATCGCCGCTGTCGAGGCCGAAGTCGAGCAGGCGGCCTGCCAGTACGCCGCTCTGGTAAGATTCCTGGCCGATATAGCACAGATATTGTCCGGTTTCGAGGTCGGTATTGATCATGATGACCGGCACTTGCAGGTCGGCGGCTTCTCGCAGAAACACTTCGCCCTCTTGCCGGAAGACCGGCGCCAGGATAAGGGCGTCGGGCGCTGAATCGAGGGCCTGTCGGGCGATCGAGGGGAATTCACCGGCATTGAACAGGTCGAAAAAAAACCAGTCGGCCTGGACATTATAATGGCGTACGGCCTCGACGGCTTTTTCAATTCCTTCCTTTGGCTGCACCCAGTAGGCGTCCTGACGGTAGTCGGGCAACAGGCAGGCGATGCGGAAAGGGCGGTTATTGACCAGCATTCTGGCGAGAATATTGGGTTTGTACCCCATTTCCTCCATGGCCCGCAGCACTTTTTCACGCGCTTTTGCCGATACGTGTCCACGGTTGTGGAGCACGCGGTCGACCGTACCGATGGAGACCCCGGTACGTTCGGCAATATCTTTAATACGAATCGGTTGATTCATGGCAGCAAAGTTGGCAAGGCGCGGCGACATTCATTTGTCAGCCCAAAAATCCTAATTATTATTTACCGTGTACGAACACGGCAGTAAAAAAATTTTTCCGTTAACGTACACGGACTTACAATGCTTCTGTAGTTTTGAGCGCTAAATCACAATCTTTCACTAAACTTGATTTCCATTATGAAGCGCAACTTTTACACAGCAGCGCTAAAAAAGTCGGCATTGTTCGTCTTTTTTATGCTTGCCGTTGTCTGGTCCGGTTCGCTGCTGGCACAGACCGTGTCGGGTAAAGTGACCGACGCCGAAACGGGCGAAGCACTCGCCGGAGCCACTGTTTCAGAAGCCGGCACCCGCAACGGGACGGTTTCCGATGTGAACGGCGACTATCGCCTCCGCATGACCGACCCGAATGGCAAACTGACGATTTCATACACCGGCTACGCCACCGTTACGGTCGAAGTCGGCGGCCGCAGCACCATCGACGTTACGATGAGCGCCGGCGCTGCCATCGACGAAGTGGTGGTGACCGCACTCGGCATCCGCAAGGAGTCCAAAAAAGTGGGCTATTCGGTCAGCCAGGTCGATGGTTCGAGCCTCACCCAAGCTCGTGAACTCAACGTCGCCAATTCGCTCGTCGGCCGTGTAGCCGGCCTCAACGTCACAAGTACTGCCAGCGGCCCCGGCGGCTCCTCCCGGGTGACCCTGCGGGGCAACACCTCTATCTCGGGCGACAACCAGCCGCTGTACGTCATCAACGGCGTCCCGATGGACAACTCCAACCTCGGCAGCGCAGGCCTCTGGGGCGGCGCCGACTTCGGCGATGGCATTTCCAGCATCAACGCCGACGATATTGAAAACATTTCCGTGCTCAAGGGCGCTACCGCCGCGGCACTTTACGGCTCCCGCGCCAAAAACGGCGTGATCCTCATCACCACCAAATCGGGCAAAGCCCAGAAAGGTATCGGGGTGGAATTCAACAGCAACCTGACCTGGGAACAGCCGGTGATCCTGACCGACTGGCAAACCGAGTTTGGCCAGGGCACACTCGGCGCCAAACCCGCCACCCCCGACGAGGGCAAAAACACCGGCCTGATCAGCTGGGGCGGCCGCCTCGACGGCTCGCAGGCCTACGAATTCGACGGCGTTCAGCGCGCTTACAGCGCCAAAGGCAACGCTGCCGAAGATTTCTACCAGACCGGTTTTACCCACGTCAACACCCTCGCTATCGGCGGCGGCACCGAAAACGCCAACTATCGCGTGTCGTTTGCCAATACCGGCAACCAGAGCGTGCTCCCGGAAACCGGCCTCAACCGCAAAAACGTCAATGCCTCGATCAACTTTAAAGCAGGCCGTCTGACAACCGATTTCAAAGCCAACTACACCCGCGAAAAGGCCGACCACCGTCCCAACCTGAGCGACTCGCCGGGCAACGCCAACTTCGCCATCAATTTCCTCCCGGCCAACGTCGATCAGGCTCTGCTGGCGGGCTTCGACGGCGAAGGCTCGAACCGCGACGGCAAGGAACTGGAATTCAACGACAACCAGTACATCACCAACCCGTACTTCGCCTCCTACAAGTTTTTCAACAATACGAATAAAGACCGCCTCATGGGCAACGTGTTGCTGCGCTACGACCTCACCGACTGGCTGTACGTGCAAGGCCGCGTAGGTCAGGACTACTATCTCAACCGCAGCACGTCGGTGACGCCTACTGGCACCGCCTACAACACCAATGGCGGCATGAACGAAAACAGCCTGAAATTCAGCGAAGTCAACGCAGACGTTCTCGTCGGCTCCACGCATAATTTCGGCGAAAACTTCGGCCTCAACGTGGGCGTGGGCGCCAACCGCCTCGACCGCCGCGTGGAAGGCATCTACACCAATGGCGGCACGTTCGTGATTCCTTACCTGTACTCGCTGGGCAACCTGCTGAGCCGCAATTTCGGGTACTCGCTCGACCGCGTTCGCACCAACTCGGTGTATGGCTACGCCGAATTAGACCTCTACCACCAGTTTTACCTCAACCTGACCGGCCGCAACGACTGGTATTCCACCCTTACCAATCCGTCGTACTTCTATCCCTCGGCCAGCGCCTCCTGGGTGTTCAGCGAAGCGCTGCAAAGCGATATCCTGAGCTATGGTAAAGTTCGCGTCGCCTACGCTTCCGTCGGCGGCGATACCCGCCCCTACCAGACCTCGCTGTACTACAACATCGGCGGCTCCATCAACGGCTACCCCATCGGCAACATCAGCAACGGCTCTATCCCGAACAAAGACCTGAAACCGCTCAGCGTCAACGAACTGGAACTCGGCGTCGATCTGCGCTTCTGGAACAACCGCCTCGGCGTCGACCTGGCCTGGTACAACAAAAAGACGACCAACGACATCGTGGCCGCCACGATTTCCGGCACCTCCGGCTACGGCACGGCCGTGTACAACCTGGGCGAACTCCAGAACCAGGGCATCGAAGCCATGCTTTCGGTAACGCCGGTGAAAAGCAGCAAATTCAGCTGGACCAGCTCGTTCAACTTTGCCACCAACAAAAACGAAGTAGTGCAACTGGCCGACGGCGTGAACACGCTGCAAGTGGACGGTTCGCGTACCCTCACCGCTTTCGTGCACCAAACGGTAGGTATGCCCTTCGCCAACATCAAGGTGTTCGACTACAAACGCGACGCCAGCGGCAATATCCTGATCAAAAACGGTTTGCCCCAACCCGCCGACACGCTCATCAGCGCCGGCTCGGGCATCCACAAAGTGACTGGCGGCTGGAACAACGAATTCAACTTCGGCAACCTGAGCCTGGGCGTGCTGGTTGATTTCAAATTCGGCGGCAAAATCTTCTCCGCTACCAACACCTACGCTTACAGCCGTGGCCTGCACCAGGCAACGCTCGAAGGCCGTGAAGGCCAGATCGTGGCCCAGGGTATCGACGAAGACACCGGCGAAGCCAACGCCGTTGCCGTCAATCCGCAAGACTATTACGGCGCCCTGACGCGCATCAGCAACCTGTTTGTGTACGACGCCAGCTTCATCAAACTCCGCCAGGTGAGCCTGGGCTACAACGTCCCGAACAAATGGCTGGATGGCTCCGGCATTCAAGGTCTCAATGTCGCCCTCGTAGGTCGCAACCTCGCTATTTTGTACAAAAAGACCGACAATATCGATCCGGAAAGCAACTACAGCGTTGGCAATGCCCAGGGCCTCGAACTCGCCGGCCTGCCTTCGGTACGCACCATCGGGGTGAATGTGAATGTTAAATTCTGAGGATACAAAAGCAGGCGACAGACTGGCTTTAAAATGCGCTGAATGGCCTGCTTTACGCTCCTCGAGTCCTCGAATTTTTATTAAAAAAAAGAATCATGAAAAATAAATTCTTTAAACTCTCCTCCCTTGTGCTGGTCCTGGCGTTGATGGCCCAGGGCTGTACGAAGGATTTCGAAGAGATCAACACCGACCCGACCGCGGCCAGTGCCGACCTCTACAACCCCAACTACCTGCTCACTCGTGCGCAACTGGGCTATACCGGCAGTACCGACTTTGCCTATGAAACCTGGCGGGTCAACCTCATTTACTGCAGCACCATGATGCAGCATATTTCCAATGTCAACGGCTACTGGGTAGGCGACAAAACCCGCAACAGCCTCGGCTACGAAAATGCCTACTTCGAACGCTGCTTCGACGAACAGGTGAAATACGTGGTGGATTGCGTAGAGTCAACCCGCGACGACGCAGCCCGCACCAACCTGCACAACGTGGCCCGCATCACCCGCGCACTCATTTTCCACCGCCTTACCGACCTCTACGGCGACGTACCCTATACGCAGGCAGGCCTGGGCTTTTACCAGCAGATCTACACCCCGGCTTACGACGCACAGGCAGATATCTACAACGATATGCTGAAAGAACTCGAGGAAGCCGGCAATGCCCTCGATCCTTCGGCCGACGCCATCACGGGCGACCTGATCTTCAATGGCGACATTGCCAAGTGGAAAAAGTTTGCCAACTCGCTTATGCTGCGCCTCGCCATGCGCTACACCAAACGCGACATCGCCAAAGCACAGGCATGGGCTGAAAAAGCTGCCAACCGCGGCGTCATGACGAGCAACGACGACAACGCCTACATCCTCGGCGATGCCTCCACCGACCGCCAGACGCCCTGCCGCAACTCGATCGTGATGAACCTTTCGTACGAAATTCCCAACATGCGCCTCAGCCAAACCTTCGTCACCTGGATGAAGAACCACAGCGACCCGCGCCTTTTCGTGTTCGGCGAAAACACAGACGGCACTACCGATCCGACCACCACGATCGGTATGCCCAATGGCTACGACCTGACGAGCCAGCCTATTTCCAGCGCCCCGGGCTACCCGGGCAGCGTCGATGCCTACCTCCGCCCGCGCCTCTCCGTGATCGGCAAACTCAATGGTCCGACTTTCATTCAGACCTACGCCGAAGTTGAATTCCTGCTCGCCGAAGCCGCCAAACGCGGCTGGAACGTGGGTGGCACTGCTCAAAGTCACTACGAAGCGGGCGTACGCGCGGCACTCACGCACCTCAGCCAGTACGACAACGCAGGCACGATCACATCGGCACAAGCCGACGCTTACCTGCAGGCCAACCCGTACGACGATGCCAATGCACTGACCCAGATCAACGAACAATACTGGGCCTGCACCTTCCTCAACGAGTACGAAGCGTTTGCCAACTGGCGCCGCACAGGTATCCCGGCGCTAACGCCGACTACTTTCCCGGGCGACATCACCAACGGCCAGATCCCGCGCCGGATGCGCTACCCGACCGGCGAATATTCCGCCAACGGCAACAACCTGTCGGCCGCACTTGCCCGCCAGGGCGCCGACCTCAATACCACCCATGTCTGGTGGGATCAATAACCACGGGAATATCTAAAACTTCATATGTTGCAATGGAAAGGGGCGCCGAAAGGGCGCCCCTTATTTTTAAGGGTGATGAAGGAAAGGGATATTTCCAGCCTTACCTTCCTGCCCTGTTGTTTAAATTAGCCCCCCTGAGCGCCAGAGCAGTCTTTTCAGCCTCATCAACCATGACCAACCACCTCGTTTCTCATGTTTAAAGCGGTTTCCACCTTCGCATGTTGCCTCTGCCTGGGCATACTGGGGGCACAAAACAAACCTTTGTTCGAACGCTTGCCACCCGCGCAGACAGGGGTTCAATTTCAGAACACCATTGTGGAAAACAACGAGGAAGACAACGTTCTGGCTTACGAATACTACTACAACGGCGGCGGAGTGGCCGCAGGGGATTTGAATAACGACGGGCTGCCCGAGCTTTTCTTTACCGCCAACCGCGAGTCTAACCGCCTCTATCTCAACCTCGGCGGACTCCAGTTTCGCGACATAACGAAAACCGCAGGCGTCGGCGGCCGAAAAAACGGCTGGAAAACCGGCGTCACCCTTGCAGACGTGAATGCCGACGGCTGGCTCGATATTTATGTGTGCTACTCCGGCCGCGGCAACGACGACAGCCGCCGCAACCAGTTGCTAATCAATCAGAAAAACCTCACGTTTAAGGATGAAGCCGCCGCTTACGGCCTCGACGACCCCGGCTACGGCACCCAGGCAGCCTTTTTTGATTACGACCGCGACGGCGACCTCGACTGCTTTATCCTCAACCACAACATCAAGGAATACCGAAATTTTGAAAACGACGAAATCCGAAAGACCCGCGACCCCCTGGCGGGTGACAAACTTTTCGAAAACCGCGACGGGCATTTTTTCGACGTGTCGCAACAAGCCGGCATCCCGGGCAATCCGCTGGGTTTCGGCCTCGGGCTGGCCGTATCCGATTTTAACGCCGACGGCTGGGCAGACATTTACGTGAGCAACGATTACAACGAACCCGATTACCTGCTGATCAATGACAAGCAGGGACATTTTTCCGACCAGGCCCCTGCCCTGCTGGCCCACATGAGCCATTTTTCCATGGGCTGCGATGCCGCCGATGTGAACAACGACCGCTACCCCGACCTCCTGACGCTCGACATGCTGCCGCCCGACAACCGCCGGCAAAAACTTTTACAGGGCCCCGAAAATTACGAGGTGTATGATATGATGGTCAAAACAGGGCGGCACAAACAGTTCATGCGCAACATGTTGCACGTGTCGGAAACCCGCCCGCCGGCCGAATCCGCTCCGCCGGATACCACACCCGGCCATGTGCTCAAAAGTTGGGAGATCTTCCCGTCAATGGCCCCGACGGCGCCTTCATCGGCGTTTTGCGAGGTGGGGCAACTGGCCGGCATTTCCAGTACCGACTGGAGCTGGTCGGCCCTGATCGCCGATTTTGACAATGACGGCTGGAAGGATATTTTTATCACCAACGGTTATTTACGCGATTATACGAACCGCGATTTTTTGCGTTTCTGGGGCGATTATCTGGTCCAGAAAGCCGCGGCGGGTGAAAAGCCCTCATTGCTCGAACTGGTCAAAAAAATGCCGTCTTCGCGCCTGCACAACTATTTGTTCCGCAACGACGGCGCCGACCTGGAAGGCCGCCCTTTATTGACTTTTACCGACATGAGCATTGCCTGGGGCGCCGAACAGCCCGCCGTCAGCAGCGGCGCAACCTATGCCGACCTCGACGGCGACGGCGATCTGGAAATTGTGGTCAACAACATCAACGAACCGGCATTCATCTACCGCAACAACGCCCGCGAAACCAACGGCAACAGTTACCTCGATCTCCAGCTCGACGGCCGCGCGCCCAATAAATTCGGCATTGGCGCCGCCGTACGGGTGTTGTTTACCGACAACACCTATCAAATGATCGAGCAGATGCCTACCCGGGGCTACCAGTCTTCGGTATCTGAAATTCTGCACCTGGGCCTCGGCAAAAAACGTATTCAAAGCGTGGAAATCCTTTGGGCCAACCACCTGAGCACCCTGCTTTTTCAGCCCCGTGACAACCAGCGCCTGGTGGTCGGCGCGGTTTCTACACCGATTGAATTGTCGGCGACAACCCTCGGAGCCCCATCCTACTGGCCGGCTATGGACCGCAGCGAGCTGCCTTTTCGGCACGAAGAATACGACTACAACGACTTCAAACGCCAGCCGTTATTGCCCCAGATGTTGTCGCGCATCGGACCTCGCCTGGCCAGGGCCGACGTAAACGGCGACGGGCTCGACGATTTGTTTGTCGGGGCTTCCAAGTGGCAGCTCAGTCGCTTGCTCCTGCAGCAGAAAGACGGCAGTTTTATTTGCCCCGACTCCACCCTGTTCCGGGCCGATCAGTTTATGACTGTGGCCGATGCGGTCTTTTTTGACGCCAACGGCGATAAAAAGCCGGACCTCTACCTCGTCGGAGGCGGCTACGAAGACTATGCTGAAAACGATCCAGCGCTCAACGACGCGCTGTATTTCGGCGACGGGCAGGGGCATTTTACCCGAACCGACACCTTGTTGCCCGATATGCCCGTGGCCAAAAGCTGCGTCCGGCCTTTCGATTGCGATGCCGACGGCGACCTCGATCTGTTTGTCGGCGGGCGGGTCGTTCCCGGGAAATACCCCCTCGCGCCACGCAGTTTTTTGCTGGAAAATGATGGTTCGGGGCGCTACCGCGATGCGACCGCCCTTTGGGCGCCGGATCTGCTTCGGCCGGGCATGGTCACCGATGCCGCATGGATAGATATCGACCGCGACAGCCGCACCGAACTGGTGATTTGCGGCGAATGGATGCCGATTCGGGTCTTTACCCGACAGGCAAACGGACGTTTTGAAGAAACGACGGGGCAATTTTTTGAACGCCCCTTGCCCGGCCTATGGAACTGTCTGCTGGCAGCCGACCTCGACGGCGACGGCGACACCGACCTCGTCGGCGGCAACCTGGGGCTGAACAGCCAACTCAGGGCTTCGGACCAAGAACCCGCAACCCTGGTGTACAAGGATTTCGACGGCAACGGCTCCATAGACCCCATCCTTTGCTTTTATAATCAGGGGAAAAGTTACCCTTTTCTCACCCGCGACGAACTGCTTGAGCAGATTACAGCCATGCGGCCGCGTTTCAGAAGTTACGAGCAGTATGCCAGCGCAACTTTGTCCGATATATTTACCGCTGAAGAACTCGCAGGAGCCGATACCCTGCGGGCAGAGCAGCTGGCAACTACCTTTTTTGAAAATCGGGGCGGGCGTTTTATCGAGCAAGCCTTGCCCGTGGAAGCCCAGTTTGCACCGGTTTTTGTGGCCATGAGCGCCGATTTTCTTCCCGGGGGCAGTCCCGAACTGCTGCTCGCCGGAAACCTTGACGGCGCGCGCCTGCGCTTTGGCTGCTACGATGCCAATCGGGCGCCGGTATTTGAATGGCACGGAGGCCGGTGGCATTTGGCCGATTACCCCTTCAACGTAACCGGCGATGTGCGCAGCGGTGTGACGCTCAACACGGGAAAAAGCCTGAAATCATATGTATTGGGCGTCAACAACGCTCCCTTGCGGATTTATCGATGGAAATAATGAAAAACTGCATTCTACTGCTTCTTCTTTTGCCTCTCGGCGTTTTGGCGCAGCCAAAGTGGGAAAAACTTGCCTCGGGGCAATTGCGCAACGTCACCTATTCGCTCTCGGAAGTCATGCTGCATGACGGCACCAACCCACCTGCAGCGAGTCGTTTTTATGCATACGCCCTGGCAGCCGGCTACGAAACGCTGGCAATCTACGACCACTCGGTTCCCGACTTGTATGGTCGCGCCAATGATTTTCCGGTTGTGGTGATGCCCGTCTCGGCAGATTCGGTTTGCGTGCCGTTTGCCGTGTTGTGGGCTATTCTGGAAACAGGCAGGAATATTATGCCTTCTGGACAGGAACTGGTCCCCAAGCAAGAGGGGCTCGAGCAGTTTTTCCGCCGGAAACAATTGTCTGAAACGCTTATAGCAGGCTCAAAAGCGGCCGCCAACTGCATATCGCGTCAGATACTGGCCTGGGCAAAAGCCGATGGCTACAGCGGACTTACCGCCCAAACGAGGTACCGGCCAGGCAATTCGCCGGGCGACTGGGTCCCTACACCACCCGACTGGATGGCGGCGGTTGAACCGCAGTGGGCAACGCTGCGACCTTTTTTGCTCGATACGCCGCTTCGGTACGACATTCCCGCTCCTGTTCCTTTCGATTCTGTCAAAGGCAGTCCTTTCTACGAGCAAATGCAGGAAGTTTACAGCACCTCGAAGCAGTTGAGCGAAGAGCAACGCACCATTGCGTTGTACTGGGATTGCAACCCGTTTGCAGTGTTCCATGCGGGGCACATGATGATCGGCATTAAAAAAATATCGCCCGCAGGGCACTGGATCAACATTATCGGAGAAGCCTGCGAGCAATATCAGACGCCTTTTGCAAAAGCGATTCAGGCGCATGCCTGGACGGCCCTGGCCATGGCAGATGCGTTCATCGTTTGCTGGCAGGAAAAGTATCGCACGAACAGAATTCGGCCCATTACAGCCATCAACCGGTATCTGGACCCCGTCTGGACGCCTGTGTTGCAAACGCCGCCGTTTCCGGAATACGTCAGCGGTCACAGCGTCGTTTCGACGGCCGCGGCAGAAATCTTGAGTAAAATTTTGGGCGATGACCGTCCGTTTACAGACCAGACGGAGACTTTATACGGCATGGCTCCAAGGCGTTTCGAATCATTTCGGGAAGCGGCCAACGAAGCCTCGATTTCGAGGTTGTACGGCGGTATTCACTTCCGCGACGCCCTGGTAAACGGGCAGGCGCAAGGGCGCCAGGTGGCCGGGCAGGTCTGGTTGCATTTGACAAAATAAAAAATCGCCCCTGAACCGGTAAGTCCGAGGCGATTCTGAATAGGCTTCCCAATAGGAAAGGTTGAATAGGCTATAGCGATGCTAAATAAATATAGCAGGGAAAGAAGCGTGAGATTAGGGCGTGCATTTTGGTTTGGAAGTAATACAGCTGTGCCTGAATAATCGGGTGGTATTGTGGCGTTCGATGTCACAAAAGAAGGCGGGCATGGCCTACCATGCAAGGGCTAACCCGTAGCTGTGCGGGCTGAACCAATAACCGTGCAGTTTCGCCCCTTGGTTGAGCCATGTCGAATTTTGACACGATTGTTGCCTCAGGATGCATGGCTGTAAAAAAAAGGCCACCGACTGCTGCGCTGTCGCGTATTTTTCCAGCGCGAATTACCTCGCTTTGTGATCAAGCTCTTCTACCAAATAACAATCCTGTTGCTGATCGGACTAAGGTTGTCTGCTCAGACGCCAGCTTATTTGCACTACGGTGTACGCGACGGTCTGCCAAGCAACCTCATTTATTATGGCCTGCAAGACCACGACGGCTTGCTATGGTTTGCTACCGATAAAGGGTTGGCACGGTTCGACGGTTCGCGGTTCCGGAATTACGACATGTCCGATGGTTTGCCCGACAGCGAGGTATTTTATTTAAAAACAGACAGTCGCGGGCGGTTGTGGATGTTTTGCTATCAAAAGCAGCCGTGTTACCGTCAGTATGGCCGAATTGTGACCGCGCAGGAAGACTCCCTCCTGGCCAAAATTGATTTTGAAACCGCCATTGGAGATGTAGCGGAAGATGACAGGGGGCAAATCTGGCTCAGCAGCTATTCCAATCGTTTTTACGTACTGACCGACACCAGCATTCGTCGTATTCAAAGCGTGAATGCGATCAACAAGACATGTTGTTTCCCGGAAGGTGTGATCGGGGCCACCGGGAACACAGGAGAATATTACTTCGTTACACCGGACGGGAAGGCTGAACTTCGCCACAATGAACCGGCACTGGCTACTGCCAAGAAATATATTTATTTTGAAAAAAGAGGGAATCACATCCTCTGGAGCACAGAAAACGGCCTTTTCCTTACTGAGTTTCACAACGGTGATTTGCACATTATCGACAGTCAGCCGGGCCCTACGGGCCGCATTTATGTGGATAAAAGCAATCGTTTTTGGGTTTGTTCGCTTGCAGGCGGGGCCGTTTGTTTCGACAATACCCGGCAAGATCTGTCGAATCCGGTGGTTTACCTTCCAGGCAAAAAAGTCACTACATTTTTTGAAGATCATCAGGGCACTTTCTGGTTTTGCACGGCTGGTGAAGGCGTCTATGCTCTGCCGAGAAACTCTCCCGTCAACTATGGCCGCAATGAAGGCCTGTTGGCACGAAATATCACTGCTGTGGCGCGTGATGTCTCCGGCGCCATACTTGCCGGTAATGATGAGGGGAAAATGTATGTTATTCCTCCAGCCGGAGCAATACAAACAATCGATTACGGCTCTATCGACGGATACAACCGTATCCGGCAGATCGTGCCAATGCCCGACGGCGGCCGCTGGGTGGTCACGGATGAAGAATTATACTTTGAGTCAGCGGTCAAAAAGCCAGGGGATGTACCCCAACGGTACAAATCGCCGGTCATAGTAGGTCATCCGAAAGCCATATATGCCCGTCCGGGGCACATCGTACTGGCCTCATCGGCTCGTTTGTATCGAATTGATGGCATTTTTCAGGATACTGCCCACCTCCGGCTTTTGCGCAAGACTGCGGTAGCAGCCGACGACGAAGGCAATATTTGGGCGGGAGGAATTGATGAACTGTATTCTGAAAAAGACGGCTACGACTTCAACTGGGGTCAAAAATTTGCATTACTGAACAGCCGGATTGTGGCCATTGCCCCGGCTGGTCCGGGATATTTATGGGTTGTAACGCCGGAAAAAGGGCTGATCAGGGCTTCCGTCTCAAACGGAGCCATTACGGATGCCGAAGCGGTAAGCAATCGGTTGAAAACCCCCATTCACAACATTCAGGCTTTGTATCCCGAGCCCGGCGGCAGGCTTTGGATGGCCACCAACCAAGGCATTTTCGGGCTTGACCGCGACTGGCACGTTATTCATTTCGATGCGCATGACGGCCTGGCCGACGACGATGTAAACGCCGTGCTGGTGTACAACGACACGCTCTGGGCTGCCACTGCCAATGGCCTCAGCTGTATGATCTTACGCTCCCCCGAAGCCAGCAGTGCATTTGCTACCCGCATAACTGCGTTGCGATACCGTTACGACGACCAGCATATTGCCCTGGATTTGCTCGACTCATTGCCGCCCAATGCACGTATTACGTTGCCGCCGGATGCTTCTCTTGTACAGCTGGATCTGGCTGGACTTGACTACAGGGGGAGGGGAAATTTGCACTTCCTTTGCCGTCAGACGGCAGTAGCCCCGCCTGTACTTTATTGGACGCTCGACCATTTGATCGAATGGCTTTGGCAGGGGTTTCAGGCACGCACAGATACTGCGGTTGTCGAAGAGGCAATGATAAGTTTCGGAGTCCACCTGCCCCCGGGCGCATATCGGTTGCAGGTGTCGGCTATCAACGCGGCCGGAGTAGTAAGTTCGGAGCCTGCCAACCTCACGCTTGTTATGAAGCCGTACTGGTATCAAACCTTGTGGGTTAGCCTTCTTTTTTGGTTTGGAATCGCCTACTTCATATGGCGTATTTATAAAGCGCGAGTAGCTTATCGCGATCTGAATGCATCCGTTTCCGCCTTGCAGCTGCAGGCATTACAGGCCCAGATCAACCCTCATTTTGTAGGAAACAGTATTAATGCCATACAACAATTCTTTTATCCGCCCGATCCTGTGAGAGCAAGCGAGTATATTTCAACTTTTACAGGGTTACTGCGCCGTACATTGTTGTTTTCCGAAAAGCACTTTATACCGTTCAGAGAGGAAATAGCATATGATCGCGACTATTTGCAATTGATAGAACTGCGTTTCGGCGATCGTTTTCAATTTGAAATTATTGGTGCTGATCAGGTGCTGCCCGACACGCCATTCCCCTGTATGTTGCTTCAGACATTACTGGAAAATGCCACCATTCACGGTTTGGCGCCAGAAGGCATTTCGCATTTGAGGCTCGAATTTGCATGGCAAGGCACAAGATTGTATTGTGCTGTAAGTGACAACGGCGTTGGGATCGATATATCACTGGCTCGTAAAAAAACTGCAGGTATTTCGGAGAGAAAATCCAAAGGTCTGGAGATGCTGGGAAAGAAGATCGAAACTTTAAATCGTTTGTACGACATCGATCTCGAATACCGGCTGGACGATCTGGGGCGGCAAGGCGCTGATGACAAAAGCATTCACGGCACGCGAGCTGTCGTCATTTTCATTCCCCAAAAAGTAACCGAAAAAGCTTACAAGCAAACCAATTCTGAACCTGTTCAACCACCGCCGGCCCCTGCATCATGATACACATCAATGCCCTTATTATTGACGATGAAAGTGGCGCAATCAATACGCTGCGAGGAATGCTTGGAGAATTTTGTCCCGAAGTAACTATTGTTGGCGAGGCCAATTCTGTGGAAGGGGCATTGCGTGCGGCGGCGCAACATCGCCCGGATTTGGTTTTTCTTGATATTGAGATGCCTCCTTTTGGCAACGGTTTCGACTTTTTGAAGCCTTTTCAACAACTTCCGTTTGGGGTTATTTTTACTACGGCTTATCCACAGTATGCTGTCGAGGCAATCAATATGGTACAGCCTTGGGCCTATCTGGTCAAACCCTACAGGGTAGTGGACCTTATAGCAGCTGTGCGTACTGCTGGCGAGCGCTTGCGGGAGCGCCAGCCGGAGCCGGCAGGCAACTTGCTGGACAATTCAAGTTTGATAATCGCTGATAGCAGAAAAGGGAATCTGGTTCTTCGAACACGTGATATTCTTTATTGTCAGGCCGACGGATCAACTACCGACATCATTTTATTGAGGCATGGTCGCATTGAGAAAATCTCGGCATCGAGGACCCTGAAAGAAATCGAAATGGAATTACCGGCATCTCATTTTTGTCGCACCCACAACAGTTTTCTTGTCAATATGGCTCATATCGAACGATGGGAACGCACAGGCCGGAACGGGCTCATTCATTTGCCCGGGCAAGAAAAGGTCGAAATATCCGTACAGCGGATGGACTTTTTTGTGCAACAATTTATGGCATTTGTGAAAGGGTAGATATATTTGAGGTAGAGTTTTGCCTTTTTTGCAAGGTAAATTGTGTTCACCGCTTCGAAATATATCCCTTCAATGCCCCGCCATAGATATCCGTTTAATGCGTGCTCGATACGGCGCAATCTACTGATTGCCTGTTTGTTTTGGGTGTTTCATCTGAATGCACAGACGCCTTCCTATCTCCATTATGATATTCGCGATGGTTTGCCCAGCAATCTGGTTTATTGTGCGTACCAGGATAGAAAAGGGATAATGTGGTTCGGCACAAACAACGGACTGGCAAGCTTTGACGGGATTCGGTTTCACGTCTATGGTACTAAAGACGGGCTACCTGATCCGGAAGTATTAGGATTATGGGAGGATAGTAAAGAGAGGTTGTGGATTGCGAACCTTCGACAAAAGCCTTGCTTTAGAAGTGACGGCCAATTCTTTATCAAAGAGAATTCATTACTTTTAAACAAATTCCCAGAGTCTTCAATAATATATACTTTTCTTGAAGACAACGAAGGTTCAATATTCTTCTCTGGGCTAAGGCCCAATGTATATGTATTAAAAAAAGACTCATTATTTCCCAAAAACTACTTGGATGCCGTTTCTCGTTTTTTTTACATCGATACGACTTTAATTTGTTTAACCAGTAAATACGTTATCCAATGTTATCCTGGCGGCAACATAGAAATTTTATATTCTTTTAAAGAAGATGTCGGTCCAATCTCAGGCTGTTCAGTTTCCAAGAACAGGATTCTATACAGTTTTAAAAATAAAATTCTTTTATTAGAACTAGATACAAATAAAAAAAGAATAACCAAAATTACAGAACGAAATAGTAGCCAGTATGGGCAAGTGTATACAGATAAAAAAGGCAGGTTCTGGTTATGTTCCCCGAAATTTGGCGCAATTTGCTATGATAACGGAAACCAAGATTTAACCAATCCTACTTTTTTTCTACCTGAAAAAAAGGTAATGGCCATTCAAGAAGATTCACAAGGTTCATTCTGGTTTTGCACAGCTGATGAAGGCGTGTATATTTTAATCAAAAAATCTCCAATTACATTTACAGTAAAGGATGGTTTGTCAACTAACAGCGTAACGGCTTTGAATATAGGCAATGAAAGCGAATTATATTGCGGTGACAATGGCGGTTATTTTCACAAGATATACAATCAAAACCTTATAAAGTCATGGCAATTTTCCCCTTCCTCAGGCTTTAATATCTGCAAGCAAATAGAAAGTGATAAAAGAGGTAATATTTGGGTTGTATCGAATGAGTATTTAGTTAAATATAACAAAGAGCATAAAGAATATATTTTACCTAAGCTTTCCGCTTTCAAAAGCATCCTTATTCAGGAAGAAAGACTTTGGTATATTTGTTTCTCACACTTAGGCCAGTTAGATTTAGAAGGAAGGGAGATACGCTCATGGAAACACTATTTAAGATTCACTTCTATATCAATTGATTTTTCAAAAAAAATCTGGGTAGGCCGAAACGACGGGCTCTATTTCAGCCCAGATAGCCTAGCATACAACTGGGGCAACTCATTTCCACTACTTAAATCTCGCATCATTGCTATTCAGGCTGCCGACTCCAACCACCTTTGGGTTGCTACACCCACTTCCGGATTGCTGTGGGTACAAATACATGATGGAACAGTTCAGAAAGTGGATATTGTCAATGAGCGAATCAAAAAACCAATTGAAAATATCCAGTCAATGTATCGGGAAGATAACGGTAGGCTTTGGCTGGCTACCAACCATGGTGTTTATAGGTTAAGCCCTGACTGGTCAGTATTACATCTTGATCACACAAATGGTTTGGCCGCTGACGACGTCAATGCTGTTGTTGTTAAAGGTGACACTTTATGGGCAGGGACTGTGGCCGGGTTGAGCAGATTGGTACTCTCTACACTCGGCGGCGATGGAGAGTTTGCAACGATGATCTCTTCACTGCGTTTCACCCTGGACAACCAAGTATTCACATATCATCTGTTGGACTCTGCTACCACGAGACGTTTTACAACCTTGACCGCAGATGCCAGGATTATAGAACTGGATTTGTCAGCGCTGGATTTTACCTGCCGAGGCAAGATCAACTTCGAATATATTATCAGGCAAGAATTACTACCCTGGTACTTTATGACTCCCAATAATTTATTTCAATGGCTGCTAAATGGTTTTTCTTTCCCTTCCGATACAACTTTTCTGGAAAAAGGAACGCTCAATCTGGGTGTTCAACTCGAGCCGGGCAGGTACCAGATTTCAATTACTGGCATTTCAGGGACTGGTGCTCGAAGCAAATACCCTACTGAATGGACAATACAAATGGCCCCCTATTGGTACGAAACAGTTTGGGTCGTATTTTCTGCTCTGGGCTTTATTCTCTTCAGCGCGATCAGATTCAGAAAAAACCGAAGCTTTGTTCGGAAGGTCGACAACAAAATATTGCACTTCAAACTGATTGCCCTACAGTCTCAAGTCAACCCACATTTTATTGGCAACAGCGTCAATTCCATTCAAAAATTTTTCTATCCATTTAATTTTGATAAAGCCAGTAGGTACATCACAACTTTTACACGAATGCTCCGTCAGTCCATGGACTTTTCGGAAACCAGCTTTATTCCCTTCCGGGAAGAAGTTGAATATATAGAAAACTATCTGATCATGGCCCAACTCAGGATTGGAAACCATTTCACCTATGAAATCAAGGGAGTAGATAAAATACCCGGATCATTAATGATGCCAGTAATGATACTACAGCCCTTTGTAGAAAATGCTACAATACATGGCGTAAAAGACGAAGAAAAATCCCACATTATAGTGGCCTTTGAGATGCAGGCAGACACCTTCCATTGTGCTATCATCGACGATGGGCCAGGAGTCCGTTCAAGAGCCAATGAAAAGAAACGCGTTAGATCAAAAAGAAAATCAAAAGGCCTTGAGATCGTGTCACAAAAAGTTGAGGTACTCAACCAACTGTATCATTTGAACATGGTTTGCAGGGTCAAAGACAGATCTGATGGTAACCCACTTGATCATGGCACCCGTGTAGATATCTATTTCAGGCACCCCCAAACCCCGCAAAAACCTGTGGCTCCGTCGATATGATGACTTATCACAAGAAAAGTAATCAATACCGACGGGCCATCCACAGGAAGCAGCCCTGCCGTCTGCCGCTTTTTTTAACCTTCATTGGGAGTATACTTCTGACGTCTCGATTTCCTTCCTTTTACTAACTGTGATATCTGTTTGAAATGTTTTACTAAAGTGTGCCGCTATTGACAATACAAAGGAAACATCACTGTGAGGCTTGTTGCAAATCGGACTTTAGAAGTGTGCAGATTTTGCCGATAAGTGTGCAGAAAAGCATGATAAGTGTGTAAGGCCGTCACACCTAGTTAAAAGATTGCACAATTATTATTTGCTTTTTGTCTGATAAGTATTTAGTTTGCATCATCATCCACTGCTTCACCTTAAATCACGTTCCTCATGAAATTGCCTATCAAAGCAATTTTGGTCGACGATGAGCCTATTGCCCTTTCCGCCCTCCAAAAAATTCTCGTGGAATATTGCCCCCATGTGAATATTGTCGGTACGGCAACCAATATTGTCGACGCTCTTAAACTCAGCCAGGAAACTCACCCCAATCTTGTTTTTCTGGACATCGAAATGTCCACGCCTAATGACGGATTCAATTTTTTCCGCCTCAGTCCTCCCAACCAGTTCGGTGTAATTATCACAACCGCCCATGCAGAATACGCGCTCAGGGCTATTAAAGACATTCAACCCTGGGGCTATTTGCTCAAACCTTTTGAAGCGACCGAATTAATCGCTAGCGTGCAGGCGGCAGAGCAAAAACTCCCCTTTCTCGCCCCCACTGTACCACAGAGGAAAGGCATCACATTAAACGATCCGCGACAAGGAAATGTCGTCATCAAAGTGGATGACATTCTTTACCTCGCAGTACAACAATCGACCGTCGATATTGTCGTCTGGAAGAACAACAAACGCTCCCATTTCATAACCTATAAATCTTTAAAAGATTTCGAGGAATCTTTACCTGCTCCCAAATTTTGCCGTACGCACCATAAATACCTGGTTAATCTGGCCTGGGTGGAACGATATGAACGTACCGGCCGAAACGGCATCGCACACCTGCCGAGCGGCGACAGAGTCGAAATATCGGTGCAGAAAATGGAAGATTTCGTCCGGCAGTTCGAAGATTACCTGCAAGGCCGGTAGCGTCTCCTTTCAACAGCGTTGACAAAAAAATAGCGCCAACCAAAACCGGTTGGCGCTACAGCCTCATACAAAGGAACCGCCGGATCGCGGGGATGGGAAAAGTGTGGGAAAAGCGTTAGCGAAGGGAACAAAAACTGCTAAAAAACGATCTCGTCGGGTCTGTCTTCCTTCGGTATGCAGCTGTTTTTTTATGGTGGTTGATAAGGTTGATGAGGTTTCTTTGGATTACCGGGAGAATTGGGCAATAACCCTTTTATTAACCCCATAAACCTTATCAACCCTCATCAACCTCATTCATTATGCCGAACAAGCCTCGCAGGTCGGGTCGTCCAGACTGCACACCTTGCCTTGCAGCGCCGACACGTCGAGGGCTTCCATTTTAGGCGCTTCCTTGACTTCGACCGGCACGCTGACCGTGGCTTCGGGCGCTACCGCGGCGTTGGCGACAAATTTCTGCTGGTGTTTCTGCCCCAGCGTGAACTTGATCGGGTCCGTCGCGGCTTTCGAGCGGAGATAGTACATACCGGTTTTCAGGCCTTTTTGCCAGGCATAGAAATGCATCGACGAAAGTTTGGCAAACGTGGGCGCTTCCATAAACACATTGAGCGACTGGCTCTGGCAAATGAATGCACCACGATCGGCTGCCATGTCAAGAATGACCTTCTGGCTGATTTCATAGGCCGTTTTGTAGATGGCGCGAATCTCGGCCGGAATGTCTTCGATACCTTGTACAGAGCCGTTGGCAGCCATAATGGCCTCGCGCATTTCCTCGTTCCAAAGGCCCAGCCGCACCAGATCGCGCATCAGGTGTTTGTTCACCACGATGTGTTCTCCGGCCAGCGTACGGCGGGTGTACAGGTTGGAAGTGTAGGGTTCGAAACATTCGTTGTTGCCGAGAATCTGGCTGGTGCTGGCTGTCGGCATGGGCGCCACGAGCAGGGAGTTGCGAACACCGGTTTTCATCACTTTTTTGCGCAGCGAAGCCCAGTCCCAACGGCTCGAAGGCTGAACGCCCCAAAGATCGAACTGAAATTCACCCTGCGACAGCGGTGAGCCCTGGAAAGTCTCGTATGCGCCGTCCTGTTCTGCCAGATGGCAGCTTTCTGTCATGGCGGCGTAATAGATCGTCTCAAAAATCTCCGTATTCAATTGCTTGGCCTCGGCCGAATCAAAAGGCATGCGCAGCAAGATAAATGCATCTGCCAGACCTTGTACACCCAGGCCAATGGGGCGGTGGCGCATATTGGAGCGCTCGGCCTCGGGAATGGGATAATAATTGACGTCGATAACCTTGTTGAGATTGCGGGTGACCACGCGGGTGATCTCGTACAATTTCTGGTGGTTGAACTCGCCGTTTTCCACAAATTTGGGCAATGCCAGTGAGGCCAGGTTGCACACGGCCACCTCGTCGGGCGAGGTGTATTCAAGTATTTCGGTGCAGAGGTTGGAAGAGCGAATGGTGCCCAGGTTTTTCTGGTTGCTCTTGCGATTGGCGGCGTCTTTGTACAGGATATAAGGCGTACCGGACTCAATCTGGCTTTCCAGAATGGCATTCCAGAGTTCGCGGGCTTTCACCACCTTGCGGGCACGGCCTTCCTGCTCATACTTGTGGTAAAGGGCTTCAAATTCGCCACTGTGCACATCAAACAATCCCGGGGCTTCGCTGGGGTCGAACAACGACCAGTCGGCATCATCTTTTACGCGCTCCATAAACAGATCGCTGATCCACATGGCGTAGAAAAGATCACGCGCGCGAAGTTCTTCCTTGCCGTGGTTTTTCTTTAGTTCGAGAAATTCGAACACGTCGGCATGCCAGGGTTCGAGGTAGATGGCAAATGCGCCCTTGCGTTTGCCGCCGCCCTGATCGACGTAGCGGGCCGTATCATTGAACACGCGCAGCATCGGAATAATGCCGTTGGAAGTGCCGCCGGTGCCTTTGATGTAGGCGCCCGTAGCCCGAATATTGTGAATGCTCAGGCCGATCCCGCCTGCCGACTGACTGATGAGCGCACAGCGTTGCAGGGTTTCGAAAATACCCTGAATCGAGTCTTCCGTCATCGAAAGCAGGAAGCAGGAGGACAATTGCGGCTTCGGGGTACCCGCATTGAACAGCGTGGGCGTAGCATGGATAAACCAGCGCTCCGACATCAGGTTGTAGGTTTCGATAGCAGCGTCAATGTTTTCACCGTGTATGCCCACGGCCACACGCATGTACATGTGCTGAGGGCGCTCCACCACCTTGCCGTTCATTCGCATGAGGTAGGAACGCTCGAGGGTTTTGAACCCAAAGTAATCGAAATCGAAATCGCGGTCGAAAATGAGGGCGGAATCGAGTTTTTCCTTGTGCTTCTGCACGATACGATAGGTATCGTCGCCGATCAGCCCGGCGCGTTCGCCGGTCTTGGGATCGATGTAGTGATACAACTCGCTCACCACTTTGGAAAACGATTTTTCGGTCTCCTTGTGCAGGTTCGACACAGCGATACGCGCAGCCAGCAGGGCGTAATCGGGGTGAATGGTAGCCATTGTTGCGGCTGTTTCTGCGGCGAGATTGTCGAGTTCGACCGTTGTTACGCCGTCGTAAAGGCCGATAATGACCTTTTTGGACACCTCGATGAGGTTGACGTAGTTGGTGTCGAGGTTGTAGGTGAGTTTACGGAGTCGCGCCGTGATCTTGTCGAACGACACTTCTTCGCGACGGCCGGAGCGTTTGATTACTTGCATCATGATTCTGGTTGGATTTTGCGTGCGGTTTTCTCTTTCAAGTGTTGAAAGGAGTTATTTGTTTTTTTTGATCAATTGGTCTTTTTCCATCTGGGTCACAATCTTTTTTGCCATCATGGGGCCGCCCAGTTCGGGCAGTGAGGAGGTGACGCGAAGCGCTGCTTTCCAGACTTCTTTCTGGCTTTCGGCATCTCTGAGGCCGACCACGATCTTGGTCGTTTCAGAGTATGACGAAGAGCCGCCGGAAAAGCCGTTTGGGCCGTAGGTCGGCCCTGTGCTGCGCCACCCGTTGGAGAACGCCCCCACCCCGATTTCCATAACAACATCGGGGTGGAAGGCGTCGAGGTTTTTGCCGCAGGCCTCTTTTTGAGCGCCCAGGTCGAGTTCGCTGATCAGGCAAAATTCCGTCTGGATGTTCCGCTCCCGGAATCGCAGTTGAAGCTCCGTCATCGCTGAGCGGTAGAGTTCCGTGTTTTCGCGACTGGCTACGGCGACGATAAAGATCTTTTGAATGTCTTTTTGGAAACCGGCGTCGCGACTGGATTCGATCTTGACCGAAACGCAGCCGGTCAGGAGGAGGAGAGCGAAAAGAACAGGCGAAATCGATTTCATTTGCTGATCAGTTTAGGAAGAGCGACGGGGAAACTTCCGTTCAGGCGGCCGTTTGATCGTCGACAGTGGCGTCGGGGGCGTTGTTTTTTACCGATTCGATACCGTTGTCGCGGCTGGCGGCGCTTTCGTACATCTGGCTATTGCCGATGACCTGGCCGTTGCCGGCCTTGAGCGTGAAGTAGAATTTGCCGTTGGCAGCCGTCTGGCGTTCGAAGCGGCTGTCGTCGGCAGCGTTGGTGCGTACCGACTCGACGCCGTTCATGCAGGAAGCCTTCGCATTGTAGCCCTGGCTGGTGAGGATCACCTGGCCGTTGCCGGCAACGAGATTGAACTGGAATTCACCGTTGGCGCGGGTGGAGATCACAAATTTTCCCATGATTAAGTTGTTGGTTGTGAAGAATAATGGATGTGTATAAACGGGAGCAGTTTTTAATAATCCTTTTGCCTCAGGTGTAATGGGCAAACATGCGGTTTACCTTTCCTTCGGCATTGAAAAACATAACTTCGATCGTTTTTTTATTCATTACAGACTTGTAGTACAAGGCCACCGAATCGACACCTTCCGTCACATCGAGCAATTCAAAATGCAGGTCGGGCAGTTTTTCCAGGGCTTTTCGCCAGTATTCACCCACAGCTGCCTTGCCCTTCAATGAGCCTGTTTCAATACCCAGCGCCATCTTTATCATAGGCGTGGTCACCTCGATGTCGTCCGAATAATGGCCGAGAATGTCGGCCAGATCGTGCGAGTTCCAGGAGTTGATCCAGGCTTGGGCGAAGGTTCGGGCATTCATAAATCGCTCAATGACAATTTGTTAAGTTATCGATACCGATTGTATAGAGTCCACCCGGGGCTTTGGCTTCTGGTGCCGGTTAAAACTCCGCATCTGTCGTAAACACCTGTTCTTCCCGCTTTGCCATTACGCCCGCTTTCTGGTAGTCGCCCACACGTTTTTCGAAAAAGTTGGTTTTGCCCTGGATCGAGATCATGTCCATCCAGGGGAAGGGGTTGGCGGTGCCGTACACTTTTTCGTTGCCCAGGGCCGCGAGCAGGCGGTCGGCCACGAATTCGATGTACTGGCTCATGAGTTCGGCGTTCATGCCGATGAGCGACACGGGCAGGGCATCGGTCACAAATTCTTTTTCAAAGGCTACGGCCTCGGTGATGATGGCTTCCACTTCGGCGGGTGCGGGCTTTTCTTTCATCATGGAGAAGAGCAGGCAGGCGAAATCGCAGTGCATGCCTTCGTCGCGGCTGATGAGTTCGTTGGAGAAAGCCAGGCCGGGCATGAGGCCGCGTTTTTTCAGCCAGAAAATAGAGCAGAAGGAGCCGGAGAAAAAGATGCCTTCCACGGCGGCAAAAGCGATAAGCCGATGGGCGAAGCTGGGCGCGTTTTCGATCCAGCGCAGGGCCCACTGGCCTTTTTTCGACACGCAGTCGAGGTTGCGAAGGGCATGAAAGAGATAATCCTTTTCCTTGTTGTCCCTGATATAGGTGTCGATCAGCAACGAGTACATTTCCGAGTGGATGTTCTCGATGGCAATCTGAAAGCCGTAAAAGCAGCGGGCTTCGGGGATTTGCACCTCGCGCATGAAGTTGAGCACGAGGTTTTCGTTGACGATGCCGTCGGATGCGGCAAAGAAGGCCAGGACGTGTTTGATGAAGTGTTTTTCATCGGCCGAGAGTTTCTCCCAGTCGGTGAGATCCTGCGTAAGGTCGACTTCTTCGACGGTCCAGAAAGAAGCGACGGATTTTTTGTACCACTCCCAGATTTTGGCGTATTTGATCGGGAAGAGGACGAAGCGGTCGGGGTTTTCCGCAAGGATCGGTTCAAGGTTGGCGTTAGTATTTGCCATGGTAATCAGCGGCAGTGTTGACTTTTATTTTGAACAAAAATTATTTTTCAAAACCGGTTTGCCGACATACCCGAAGGCGTAAAAAGAAAGCGACTATCCCAAGCCCGCACAACTGCCCGAGGGACAGGCTGGCAGCGAAGCATTGCCGTCCGGCGATAGGGAGTACCGGTGCGGCAAGTTTCAAGAAGTGCAGAGGGACGTTATGTCAGGCAAGGCGGAGATTCTGGCTTTGGGGCGCCGATTAAAGCAGTAGCGAAAGTAGGGCGTTTTTTACTTTTTACCCAGCAAGTTTTCCACACTATGTTAATAAAATTCACAAAATGCTGATTTTCAATGTTAAGAAAAAATGCCTTTTTTATCCACAATGTTGATAACTCGTGTTGGTATTTTTTGAGCCGCTTAAAAAGCATTTGGTGAAGTTAGGCCTCCACACTTGCTAAATGCTTGTTTTTGAGCCAAAAATGTGTTGCGGTTTGGATGGTACAATGGCGAAAATATTTGTGGAAAAAAATTTCCTGCTACCTTCGGGTATTCTCCCTGCGCACCCATTGCCGCTCCGGCATCACCTTACCGATCTGACCGATATGCGCATTTCCCTTTTTTGCCTGTTGTTTTTTCCTGCTGCACTGACAGCTCAGTTGCCTTTCACGCAAGCCAACCAATACGGCTACTGGGTGGAAAAAGACCTTGTCTATGCCACCGCTGTCAACTACATGGGCGCCACAGACACCCTCCGGCTCGACCTGTATAAACCCCTTAACGACGGCAATACGCAGCGGCCCCTGCTGGTGCTGGCCCACGGCGGCAGCTGGCTGGGCGGCTGCAAAAAGGATATGGACTGGCTGGCCACTGAAATGGTCGGCCGCGGATATGTCGTGGCCGCTGTCAATTACCGCCTGGGATGGCACAAGGACCACGACGTGGCCGCGCCCGATTGCCTGCTGGACGGCACGCAGAAAAACCTGTATGCCGCCGATAGCTGCGAGATCCTCCGGGCTATTTTCAGGGGCCAGCAGGATGTAAAAAGCGCCATTCGATGGCTCAAGGCCCGTCATGCACTGGACTCCACCGATATCTGTCGCGTGCTCGTGGGAGGCGAAAGCGCCGGAGGTTTTCTGGCGCTGGCCACGGGCTTCCTCGACCGTCCTTCCGAAAAACCGGATTGCTGCTACGCCCTCGACGACGTGCCCCTGCCCGACCCGGCTCTGTACAACCAGACCACCCTCGATTGTATCCTCAAATCGTGGCCCATACCGCCCGGCACAACCACGCGGCCCGACCTCGGCCCCATCGACGGCGAAAACAATCTCAACGGCTACGACGCAAACGTGATGGGAGTCGTCAGCTTTTACGGCGGTGTGCCGTACGACGCCCTGAGCAAAGACTGGCTGGGAGGGCCCGATACGCCGGCGATCTACCTTTATCACATGACCTGCGATGGCATTGTGCCATTTGGATACAGCCAGCCTTATTTTACCCTTTCCTATTACTGCAATACCGGCTGCACCCCCTGGCACGGCAATTACCCCCACACCTTCGGCAGCGGCTCGGTGGCCGCTTTCTTCGATGCCTCGCCGAACCCGCCCTGTTTCACGACCGATTTCGTCAACTGCGACGCTTTCAACCCCAACATTGCCCTGTTTGATTGCCTGCGATACGCCGACGTCAACAACGGCTCCTACCATTACACTGCCAACCGTCCGCTGCGCGCCCAACATGCCGCCGATTTCTTTGCCCCTTTGCTGAACGACAATACGGCTTGCGGCGTCACGCTGGCCTTGTGCAATACGACAGCGACGGCAGCGCCCGATCCAGGCCCCGGCTGGAATGTCGCGCCAAATCCGTTTCGCGACCGGCTGACGGTGTGGAGCGAACAAGCGGGTCCGGTACAGATCGACCTGACCAATACCAGCGGCCAGCAACTCTGGCAAGGCCAGACGGACCTGCATGCAGGCCACAACACCATCACGGTGCCCGGCAACCTGCCGCCCGGCGCTTACGTGTTGCGCCTGCGGTCGGCCGATGGCGCGCGCAGCTGGGTATTGATCCGGGAGCAGTAAGCGGACTGGAGCAATAAAAAAACGCCGGACGACAGGAAGTCGCCCGGCGCGGGTCGTTTTGAATAAGGCACGTACCGCTTAGGTTTAGCGGCCGCCGCCGAGAATATTCCCGAGAATATTTCCGAGTCCACCGCCCTGCTGGCCGCCGCCGCCGAGCAAGCCTCCAAGGAGGCCGCCGAGCAGGTCGCCCATGCCGGACTGTTGTGCGCCCGATTGAGCGGAGCCCAGCAGGATGCCGGGCAAATCGGACATTTGGAAGCCATCCTGGCCGCGCATTTTGCCAATAACACCCATTACGATGGGGGCCAGCACAGGCATAAGTTTCAAAACCTGGTTCATGCTGAGGCCCGAAGACTGGCTTACCTGTTCTGCCACGGTGTCCTGGTTGCCGCCGAGGATGTGGCCGAGGATGCCGACGCCGTTGGTTGCGCCGCTGCCCTGACCGTTCATAACCGTGCCGACCATGCCCATGATGTCGTCAAGAACGCTGCCGTCGTGGTTGCGGTCAAGCGCGCCGGAAAGAGCGGAAAGGCCGCCTTCCTGTGCCGTGTTATTGGCCAAACCGCCAAGGAGCGAAGCGAAGATGCCATTGGCTGCCGTGGCCGTTTGTTCGGGCTGCGCGCCGATTTGCTCGCTGAGTTGGCCGATAACATCGTCGGAGAGCTGGCCCTGGAGGATTTCCATCAAGTTCATAAGTCTCAAATAATTTTGTTTAAATCTGTTGTTGAAACAAGTGCAACAACGGGTTGTTTGTTAATCGCAGCGATTAGACGAACAAGGGGGCCGGGGTCACACCTTTGCGCAAAGATTTTTATTTCCGGGTGGATTTTTTCCACTTTCACATAAAAACGGCACAAATTTGGCTCGTCTTGCAAAATAATTTTGCCGCTCAGGCTTTTTTTCTGGAAAAGCCGGATTTTTAGCCCGGAACACGCTACTCCCGATCCCGACCCTACTGCATGGATTATCGCGCTGCCAAACAATTCATCCTTGCCAAACTCCGCGCGGAGCTTTCCGGGCAACTTCATTACCACGGCCTCCATCACACCCTGGATGTGTTGCGCGTATCCGTAGATCTGTGCGCAGCCGAAGGCATTCGAGGCCATGAAGTAACGCTCGTCAAAACCGCGGCGCTGTTTCATGACGCAGGTTTCGTCAAAAACAAACACGCCGGCCACGAACACGAAGGCTGCCTGATGGCGCAAGCCGATCTGCCCCGTTTCGGTTACTCCAATGAGGATATCGAGGTCATTTGCGGCATGATTATGGCCACCAAAATCCCGCAATCGCCCGGCAACCTGCTCGAGGAAATCATTTGCGATGCCGACCTGGATTATCTGGGTCGCGACGACTTTTACAAAATCGGCAACTGGCTGTACGAAGAGCTACAGGCTTACCACCTCATTGGCGACGAACAAGCCTGGAACCGGCTGCAGGTCAGCTTTCTCAATGCCCACCGCTTCCATACCCGCACCAACAAGGCCCTGCGCGAACCTGTCAAACAAGGCTATCTGCGCGATCTTCAGGAACTCGTGGCAACTTACTGAGACCGCCCTCCACCCTACCGCTCAAATTCCCATGCACAGATTTGTGATCAAAATCGGGACCAACGTGCTGACTCGTCCCGACGGGTTGCTGGATTTGGACACGATCCGGCACCTCGTGGAGCAAATCACCGCCCTGCGCAAAGCCGGCAAAGAGGTTATCGTCATCTCATCGGGCGCAGTAGGCGCTGGCCGATCAATCATCGCACTGCCCCGCGACATCAGCCGCGTAGTGCAGCGCCAGGTGCTCGCAGCTGTCGGGCAAATCAAACTGATTTCCCTGTACGCCGAGTTGTTTGCCGGCCACGGGCTGCATTGCGCGCAGGTGCTGGCTACCAAAGAGGATTTTCGCGACCGGCGGCATTACCTCAATATGCAAAACTGTTTCTCCGCCCTGCTCCGCGACAATATCGTCCCGATCGTAAACGAAAACGACGTGGTGAGCGTGTCGGAACTTATGTTTACCGACAACGATGAACTGGCCGGACTGACCGCCGCGCTGACCGGAGCCGATACGCTGGTCATCCTTTCCAATGTGGACGGGCTGCTCGACGGGCCGCCGGGCCACCCCGGCAGCCGTTTGATCCCGGAAGTGCTGCCCGGCGACCGGCGCCTGCCCGACGTCATCGAGCCCACCCGGTCGAGCTTCGGGCGTGGCGGTATGGCGACCAAGTTCCGCTTCGCACAAAAAGCCGCCAGCGTCGGCATCACCACCTGGATCGCCAACGGCAAACGGACGAATGTGCTGCTCGACCTGCTGGATGAAAAACCCGTCGGCACACGTTTTACGGCCCGGCAGGCCGTCAACAACCTGAAAAAATGGATGGCCTACGACGAATCGGCCCGAAAAGGCCTGATTGTCGTCAATGCAGGAGCGGTTCAGGCCCTTCGCGAACGGGTCTCCAGTTTGCTGCCTGTGGGCGTCGTACGCATCGATGGCCAATTCGAACGCGGCGACCTTGTCGCCATTGCCGCCGAAGACGGCACAACGCTTGGTTACGGCAAAGTGCAATACGGGGCCGAAATTGCCCGTAAAAGCATGGGCCAGAAGGGCAAAAAACCGCTGGTTCACTACGATTACCTCTATCTCGACTAACGCCATGACTATCACTGCCGAGGCCATTCAATCGCAACTGGCCCGCGTACAAACCGCCAGCCGGCGCCTCTCGCTTTGCAGCGATGAAACGATCAATGCCATCCTGCATGCGCTCGCCGACCTGACGCTCGAACAGATTCCGGCCCTCGTCTCCGCCAATGCCCTCGACCTGGGGCGCATGGACCCAAACGATCCGAAATACGACCGCCTGCGCCTCGACGAAGCACGTCTGCGCGCCATCGCCGCCGACCTCCGAGCAGTAGCCGCGCTCCCCTCTCCGCTCCACCGCATACTGGCTGAAACGACCCGCCCCAACGGCCTTTTGTTACAAAAAATCAGCGTGCCCATCGGGGTAGTCGGTATCGTGTACGAGTCGCGCCCCAACGTAACGTTCGACGTATTTGCCCTCACCCTCAAATCGGGCAACGCCAGCGTGCTCAAGGGGAGTCGCGACGCCCACAATTCCAACCTCGCCATCGCGGCGCTCATCCAGGCAGTCTTGCAGCCGTACGGACTCCAGGATGCCTGCTGGCTGGCGCCCAGCGAGCGCGAAGCCCTGGGGCACATCCTCCAGGCCGACCGTTTTATCGACGCCATTATCCCCAGGGGCAGCCAGCAGCTGATCGATTACGTACGGGCCAATTCGCGGGTGCCGGTGATCGAAACCGGCGCCGGCATCGTTCATACCTACATCGATCGCAGCGCCGACCTGGAAAAAGCCAAAGCCGTTGTGACCAATGCAAAAGCCCGGCGCGTCAGCGTCTGCAATGCCCTGGACACGCTGATCGTGCACCGCGAGCGCCTGGGCGATTTGCCCGGTCTGCTGCGCGAACTGGGTGAAAAACACCGCTGCCAGGTATTCGCCGATGCCGCGTCGAAGACCGTTTTACAGGGGAATTACCCCGTCGACTGTCTGTTTGCGGCAAAGGAGGAGCACTTCGGCACCGAATTTTTGTCAATGAAAATGGCCATCAAAACCGTCGATTCGCTGGAAGAAGCCATCGATCACGTTGCCCGCTACGGCTCCAGACATTCAGAGGCCATTCTCACGGAAGATTCGGCCTCGGCCGAGCGTTTTCTGCGCGCGGTGGACGCTGCCGTGGTGTACGTCAATGCCAGTACTGCCTTTACCGACGGGGGAGAATTCGGGTTCGGGGCCGAAATCGGAATCAGCACCCAGAAACTGCACGCCCGCGGCCCGATGGGTTTGCCGGAACTGACCAGCTACAAATGGCTGGTGCGGGGCGACGGTCAGGTGCGTTAAACAGCAGCCTGTCAGGTTTCCACAAAATCCAGATCCTTGCCAAACGACTCTTTTACAGACCATGCCGAGGCCAGCGCAATGGCATAGAGTATCGCCCCCGTGACCCAGGCGCCAGTCACGTAACTGTCGAACGCCGTGCGCAAAAACCGGAACAGCAGCATGATCAGCGGCAAGGCGCCCCGCACCATATTGGGGATACTGATGGCTGCCGAAGCCCGGAGGTTGGTGCCAAATTGTTCGGCGCTCATGGTGATATAAACCACGGTAAAACCTGTCCCATAACCCAGGCCCATGCAGATGCGGTAAAAATTGGAAGCCGAACCGCCCTGCTGCAGGAAAAAGAGTACGGTGAAAAAAATAGCGATGCCGTAAAAAACGAACAGGGCTTTTTTGCGGCTGCGCAGCCGCTGGGCCAGCAATCCCACGCTCAGGTCGCCGAATGCGATGGCAAAATAAAGCGACACAATCGCCCGCGCGGGATCGATATCCGGAATGCCAAAAGCTTTGCCGAACTGGTCGGAAAAGGTGGCCAGCACCCCAATGATGTACCAGGCCGGCAAGCCGATCAGGATGCAGCGGAGATAGCGGAGGAAACGTTCCTTTTTTTGAAAAAACATCAAAAAATTGCCTCTCGACACCTCGGACTGCGCCATTTGGGCAAACAGAGCGCTTTCGCGAACCGATACCCGGAGCAGCAGCAGCGCCAGGCCCAGCCCGCCGCCGATAAAGTAGCAGGTGCGCCAGTCGAAAACGGTGTTGAGCAAAAAAGCCGTCACGGCGCCCAGGATGCCGAAAGACGCGATCATGGCCGAAGCGATGCCCCTTTTTTCCTTCGGCAACAATTCGCTGACCAGGGTGATGCCGGCGCCCAGCTCACCCGCAAGGCCTACCCCGGCGACAAACCGCAGGGCCACATATTGCGGGATCGTCTGCACCAGCCCGTTCAGGATATTGGCGATAGAGTAGAGCAAAATAGAGCCGAAAAGTACCCGCAAACGACCTTTTTTATCGCCCAGGATGCCCCAGACGATACCGCCGGTCAGCAGGCCCATCATTTGCACACTGATGATCCACTCGCCCTGCGTAAGCACTTCTTCGGGCGACAGGCCGAGGGCGCTCAGGCTGGGTTTGCGTACGATGCCGAAAAGCAGCAGGTCATACACATCGACGAAAAAACCGAGCGCGCTGACAACGACGGCCAGTTGGAAAAGACTGTTGGATCGGAATGACATGGCGGATGCGGCAGGATTGGAGGCGCAAGGTATTCACTAATTATGGTTCAACAGCCGGGCGCGAAAGCGAAGAAAAAGATCTTTTGCCCTGCAAAAATCTGCATGTCGGAGGCGCCGAATCGCATCGGAGAGCGGCATGTTCAGGAATCATTTTCACTGAGCCGGCGTTGGCCTTTTTATGAAAGAGAAATCCATTGCCGACCGGCTGGCCGAAAAGGCAGGCTGCCCCGAACTTGTTGATATTTTATCCGAAAAACTGGGTTTATCAGAGCTCAATACCGTGTTGCTCGAAGTTTTTCGCCGGCAGGCGGGACAAATTTCTCCGGCCGAACTGCTCCGGCAGTTTCGACAAAACCGTTTCGTACAGCCCTCCACGATCGACCCTCTGGCGCTGCGCAAACTCGATCTTGCTTTGATGCAGGCTGCCGGGCAAAGCGGTTTCACCCCCCTTGAATTATCGCCGCTCAGTCCGCTCGGCGCCTGTTCCGTGACCAGCCCGACGAGCCAGCACAAAGTGGTGTCGGCCCTTCGCGGAACCGAGGTCTCCGCCGACGCCACCAACCTGCTCGCGCTCGAATCCGTGCGCCGCCGGCAGTCGGAGCTTTTCCCGAAAGCAACCCTGCATTTGTGCGCCAGTCATCGCCATGTGCGGGCGCAGCCGCCGCTCATGAAAGGGCATACGGCACATTTTCAGGTGTTTTGCCTTACATCGGCCGGCCGCGACACCGGCAACGGGCAGTTTGAACAGGAGGCGTTATTCCGGCACTGGGATTTTTACCATGACTTTTTACAACAAAAACTCGGACTTCCGCTGCGCCTTCACCTGACTGACCTGAGCGCCGACGAACGGGAAGAGCGCCTGCTGGCCGCGATTGTCGCCAGACTGGAAGGACGGAAATGGCCTTTTGAGGTACGCCGCCTCGGTCCCGCGGCGCAGCCTTACTACCGTCTTTTACAAGCCAAAATATGCATCCCCTGGGGCGAACGCGAGGTGGACATCGCCGACAGCGGTTTTACCGACTGGACGCAGCGGCTGAGCGGCAACCGTAAGGAGCGTTTTTTGATCAGCGGCATGGGCAGTGAATTGCTGTGCAGGGTAATGTCGGGGGGTATTTCCTGAATCCTACATCTTGCCCGAAGGATACTGCTCAAAATTTTGTACCCGGTGGAAAATACTACAACAGTTCACCCGGCTCAAAATTTTGAGCAGTATCCGCAGCAAACACAATTATCGCACCACCACTTTCACCGCCACATCTCCTTTCTCCGTCGCCACGCGGCAAACGTACCAGCCGGCCGCCAGACCGGATTCGGGGCGCAGTTCAACGGATTGTTCGCCGGCAGGCTGCCAGCCGGAAAAAAAGGTCTGAACCGTCCGGCCCTGACTGTCTTCCAGCCGGATGGTTACCGATCCGGGTTCCGGATTGAGGTAAGTCAGTATGCTCGCTGGTCCGAGCGGATTCGGATAAACCAGCACTTCCTGCGGGCCGTCGCCGGGGAAGGGCGCTCCAACGGTGAGGTTGGGCAAATAGCGCACCAGTGCAACATCGAAATCAAACCCATTGCTGGTGGTACCGCCCTGAAGGATGCCGCCATCGGGCATGATCAGCAGGTCGGTCGGGAAATCGTTGTGCCCTTGCAAATCCAGTTTCGACAAGCCGTTCAAACCAAAATCGGTATCAGGCTGACCGTTGGAAAGGAAGCAATACAGGGCAAAATCCGCGTTGCTACCGCGATAGGTGCTCAGCAGAACACGGCCATTGGACTGTACGGCAACTTGAGGCCCATCGTAGAAGTCTTCATAAGCCGTCGGAACATGATCGTTGGGTACCAGCACCAGGCCATTATCGCCAAAACTAAGGTCCAAATTGCCGTTGGGCGACAGGCGCAGCACGCCCGTGGAATGCCCGCTCACATCGCTGTTAAAAGCGGCGAGGATACGGCCGTCGGAATCGATGGCGAGGTCTCTTACAATTTCTGAGTCCCCAAGCCCGAGGTCAAATTTGAATGCTCCGCTGACGCCGAACGTGTAATCGGTCGAGCCGTTGGGCATCAGCCGGGCGATGTAGGCTTTTTCGCCATAATTGTAGGAGCCGCCAACCAGTATTTTTTGGTTCGGCAGCACTTCGAGCGTGTAAATACCGAGCAGGTCCTGGTTTTCGCTCAAATTCAGCAGCCCTGTCGAATTCCACGAGAGATCAGGAGAGCCATCCGGCAGAAAACGGGCCAGGTATTGGTCATAGGAAAAGTTGCCGGAATTATAGGCTTCAAACTGGACGAGCATTTTCCCGTCGTTTTGCGCAGCAAGACTGTAAACTGTCAACCCTTCCAGGGCGCCGACGGTTGTCGCCAAGGTTCCCTGATCGCCAAACGAATTGTCGGGCGTGCCGTCGGGCAGCCAGCGGGCCAAGCCCAGCATATCGGCCCCCAGGCCGCCGCCGAACAGCAGTTTGCCATCGGGCTGAACGATAAAATCAGATGGAAACTGTACGCCATTCAATTGCTGCGGCATACCCTGAGCCGACAGCAGGTTGCCGTTGTCTGAATAATGTGCGAGGGCGTAAGTCCCCTGAACAGCGAGTTCGTTGCTTGTCCAGAGTGTAGCGTCGGTGCCGAGCGCCATTTGGTGCAAGACATCCGAGCCGTTGTCCAGGTTTTGCACCTGCCAGCCCAGGCCGGTATCGCCAAAATCGGTATCGGAAGCGCCGTCGGGCAGGAAACTTGCGAGGGCCAGGTCGTAGCCCGTGCTGCCTGCTCGAAAACCGGATGCGAGTATGCGGCCATCGGGCAAGGTTTCGAGATGGTAAAAACCGGAAGATACGGCCGGCGGCTGGGGGTTAAACGTCAAGTCCACGGTGCCGTCGCTGTCGAAGCGTACCAGGGCAGCCCGGCTGATCTGATCGGGGCCGGTCATGTAGCCGGCAGCGAGAATTTTGCCGTTGGCCAGGGGCAGCACATCGCGCAGGGTATTGGAAGATCCGATGAGCAGCTGGCTTTCGCCATTGTTGCCAAACGTGTTATCGAGTGTGCCGTTGGCCAGCAAGCGGACCAGCAGAAAAGCGCGGCCGATATTGATGTTGCGGAAGCCGGCCGCCACAAACTGGCTGTTGTTCTGAACCGAAACGGCAAACAACTGAGTGGAACCTTGCGAATTGTCCAGCGTGACCAGCCCTCCGTCGCCGAAATTAACAAATGGCGTTCCGTCGCTGTTGAACCGCGCCACGATACCTACCCCGCCCGAACGGCTCCCGGAACACACCAGGCCCCCGTTGGGCAAAACATCCAGGCCGTAAAAAATGCTGCTGACACCGGACAAGGCATTTAGCGTGGCTACTCCGTTGGTTCCGAAACCCGTATCGAGGGCGCCGTTCGCTAAAAGCCGAACGACGACGGCTTCGTTGGACGCGCCCTGGTTCGACCTGCCCGCGACCACTATTCTGCCGTTCGCATCCATCGCGATGGCATTAAACTGGTCGGATGCGCCGATAGCATCGTAGATGAAGGCGCCATTTGTGCCGAATGCAAGGTCGGGGCTGCCGTCGGGCAGCATTCTGACCACGAAGCCGTTGGTGCTTTGCCCGTCGAACTGCCATCCTGCGCTCAGGATCTTGCCATCGGGCTGCACCGTCATGGCAAACGGCAAGAAGTCCACCGTTTCGTTGCCATAGTAGGCATAGCCGTTATTGGCAAAACTCGCGTCGAGCGAACCGTCGGGCAGGTGTCGGCTGGCAAAGACAAAATCCTTTTTGCCCGTCCAGAAATCACCGCCGGCGATGATTTTGCCATCGGGCAACACGGCGCAGCCATAGGCCAGTTCGAAGCTCTGGCTCAGGTTTTGAATGACGCGGCCGCTTTGACCGAAGCCGGAATCGGGCGATCCGGGGTTCTGGGCATTTACCTGGCCGGAAAAAGAAGGCCAAAGGCAGGCCCCTGCAAAGAAAAGCAGGAGTGAATGGTGTTTTTTCATGGTGAAAAATTTGAATAGATATAAAATTATAAAAATTGTTTTGTCCTCATTGACAAATTAAAAAATGCTTTTTGCCTTTTAATTACCACTTTTTATCACAAATGTTTTCTTGTCCACCCCTACCCCGGTGATCATCATTCCTTTCCATTTTTCAGGCAGTTTGGTGGGCAGTTTCACGATGCCCTGTCGCGTGATATCCACCCCGCCGAAGCCCATGATAGTGGCCTGGAGAAAGCCGCCGGCGCCAGTTGCGAAGTAAGGGTTGGTACCGCCTGCTGTTTCGGCCAGCACCCCGAAAGGCGGCACTTCATTGGGTTTGTAGCTTTTTAGCCAAAGGTCATAGGCGCGTTCGGCGTCGCCGTTGCGGGCTGCCGATACGGCCAGGATGGCATTGCCCATAGCCGGCCCGTCCTTGGCCATTCGGGGTTCGTAGTAGTCGAGGTCTTTTTTGACCTGCACGGGGTCGGTAATGACTTTGAGCGGGTAGGCCAGCAGGTTGACGTCGGCCTGTTTGATCATGACGCCGTCGTAGGTAGCGTTTTCGCGCGTGGTGCCGTCGGGGAATTTCAGGATCGGGATATTGTCGGCCACATGCGCCCAGTCGGGGTCGGGCACGTACCCGAGTTCGCGGGCGGCGTCGCCGGCGTAGCGCAGCACCGTGATGGCCATGCCGTTGGTGAATGCGTTGTTGTCGATGTTTTCCTGCCATTCGTTGGCGCCGATTACGTTGTTGATGTCGTAGTGGCCCGGGCCGTTGCGTTCCACTCTTGAAGCCCAGAAGTCGGCTACTTCTTTCAATATGGGCCAGCCGCGTTCGCGGAGCCACACTTTGTCTTTGGTGACGAGGTAATATTGCCAGGCTGCCCAGCCAACGCAGCCGGTGATATGCTGTTGAAAGGGGCCGGTAAGCGCCCAAACCGGCGTTTCCTCCTGGCCCGTGGTCGTGCTTTCCCAGGGGTACATGGCGCCCCTGTAGCCGTGTTCGAAGGCATTTTGTTTGGCTTCGTCGAGCAGGTTGTAGCGAAATTCGAGCAGGGAGCGCGCGATTTCGGGGTGCAGTACCAGCAGAGGCGGGTACATCCACAACTCCGTGTCCCAGAAGACATGCCCGTTGTACCCCAGGCCGGAAAGCCCCATTGGCGAGAGGCTCAGCGCAGTGCCTTCCCGCGCAAACGAGTAGAGGTGATACATGGCGGAATGCACGTCGCGGGTCGCTTCCACGTCGCCTTCGATCAGGATATCGGAATCCCAGAGCCGGTCCCATTCGATGCGGTGGCGGCTGCGCAGGCGCTCGGTTTTTTCGAGGGCGGCATAGATCGTGAGCCGTTCGGCCTCGTTGTGGGCATCGGCCACGTGAGCGGAGGAAATAATAGCGCCTACCACTGCGAAGCGGTAGGTTTCACCGGCTTTCAGGCGTTTGCTGAATTTCATCAAATGCATGTTGTAGTCCCAGTCTTCATGAATCAGATCGGGTTCCATGCCGTGTTGTTCTTCAAAAATAAAACTCGTGCTGGCGGCCACGGTGTAGCGCCCTGTGGGCGATTGGCCGACGGAACTCATCAGCGGGATCAGGGCGTGCGGGCGGTCGATTTCGGCGTAGTAGTTGCGCACGTTTTGCAACATTTCGGGCGCTTCGATCACGGCCGCTGGGGTGATAGTCACATCTTTTTGAGCGGTAATTTCCACGATACTGAGGGCGCAAAAAGGCAGATGACGCAGGGCCATGACCGAATGTTTGACCGAAATCTGGTCGCCGACATTGAATGTCGTGGTGAGCTCGGCGTGGCGCATGTCGAGCGTTTGGCGGTAGTTGGAAATATCGCGGCGGCCGATGCGGCGGCCGTCAACATCCAGGTTCATATTCACGAAATTGAACCCTTTGAGAATATTCGACACCCTGCCGCGGAGGTAGTTGTCGTAGGCGCCGTTGAGCACGACAGTCGACATTTTCATGGGCTCGGGCGACGACACCAGCCCGATCATGCCATTGGCCACCGTTATGCCGTAATAATTGGAGGGGTCGATGTGATCCGCGACAATCGTCCAGGCCGGATCGGGGGTGGTTTGTGCAAAAACAGGGCTTGCCAGGCTTCCTGTGAACAGGGTTAAAACCGGGAGTATCCAATACAGAAATATACGCTTCATATCCATGAGGAATTGGTTGATGTCAATCGGGGCTAAAAGTATTCTTTCGGGTAGTAATACCAGATGACTTGGACAAGTGAAAATGCGTAAATCGTCAGCGTAGAAACACTGAAATCGCGCCAAGTGACCAAATTTTTCAAAAATATCCTGTTATTTTCGCGAGCAACTCCCTTTCAGCCCGGACTGCGCTGGCCGGTTCAGCGCTTCATTTACCAACGACTGTAGATCAAATGAAAAACTCCCTGCTCGCTGCCACTGCGCTCGCCGTAGCCGTTTTCGCCTGTACACGCCTTGCCCAGACCACTGCCCCATCCGGCGACCCGCCGATCAAAAACTGTTTCTGCGCCGACTCCACCCGTTGCAACGATCTGTGTTCCAGTTTGCCGATCGATGTGCTGGAAAAATTCAACCCGGGGTATTCGGGGGCGCTCACGCCAACGTTTCAGCCGCCGTTCGACATTTTTTCGTGGCAGACCTTTATCGCGCTCAACTGGCCGTCAGATGCCAGGGGAGCGCCGCTCAACTGTCCGCTGAACGAACACCCCAATGCCCCCCGCGTTTGGGAAAGGTATGTGGATGCTGCCGCTTTGTTTCAACACGGCGATGCGCCCTTGCTGCTGGCCATCGACGAAGCCGCGGCCAAAGGTCAAAAATTCTTTTACCGCTTCTCCAAAAGTCCGCATCCCCTGAACAACGGAATCGCCCCGGGCCGGACCTTCGATGATGAAGACGAGGAAGCCGACGGACATGCCCTCATCGACCGCAACCTCAATTTTGCCCTCTTCGAAATCCGTGTAAATCCGGACGAAGCCGATTTTATCCGCAACAATCACCTCGGCACCCTGCCCGGCATCGATACCTACTACAGGGCGCACAAAGACTCGTTTTCCCTGCCGGCTAGCGCTTTCCCTTCAACGGCAGGCGCCATGGAAATCAAGGCGTCGTGGCGCATCCTCGACCCGGCGCTGGGCGATGACACCACACGCTACTACACCCGCGACGCAATTATTCAGGTGCCCAAACAAAACAGTGCCACCGGCCAGGCTTTCCAGGTCAAAGCCAAGGTCGGCCTCGTGGGCATGCACATCATCCGGAAAACGGGCAATTTCGCGTTCCTGATCTGGAGTACTTTCGAACACATAGACAATACGCCCGACGATGTGCAGGCCGCCCAAACAAATCAGGATGCGCGCCGCTGGTCTTTTTACAACGTGGAATGCCTGACCTGCCCCGTTGACTCTCCGCCGGTTCTTGCGGCTTCCGACAGCGGCCATTACAAATGGAACCCCACCCCGCCCTACGCCGCCAGGTATGCCACAGGGGTGCCCGGCGAGCAAGGCGGCAAGGTGTTCGGCACCCAAGTGACCCGCACCTACCCGATCTACTACCGAACGCAACAAGTCAACCAACTCTGGCAGACCAAGCTAGGCGGCACCATATGGGCCAATTACCGGCTGGTCGGCACCCAATGGACCGTGCCGAACGACGGCGGTACCAGCAATACCATCAATGTACCCTTCCGGCTGGGCAATACGACGCTGGAAACCTACATTCAGGAAAATGCGTCCTGCATTCAGTGTCATGGCTTTGCCGGCGTGATTGCGGGAAAGGATACTATTTCAACCGACTTCAGTTTTATTTTCGGCATGGCCAAAAAATAAAGGCAGCGAGGCTCCGGGCATCCGGAGCCTCGCCTGTTTTCAGGAACAACTCTTGTTCAGACCATACAGGCCAGATGACCCTCCGCTCATCGGTTCGGAATATTCGGCTCTTTTCTCTGGTCTAAAAAGGTGAAAGAACCAGTCTATTTCAAAAACTGGCGCCGTACCTTGGTTTTTTCAAGACGTTTTTTTTTGCTAAAAACTTATTCTATGCCCAGCCGATTTATCCTTCACATTGCCGGCATTCTGCTTTTCCCCTTGTCGCTCGGCGCACAATCCTACACTCCTCCTCCCGACACCTGTCTTTCCCTCCTGCTGAAGCCGGCAACCGACATCGCCTGCGGACCCGGGCACGGCCGGGCAGCATTTCGTGTGGAAGGCGGCAGCGGACAGTACTCGTTTTTGTGGAGCAATGGCTCGACAGACAGCCTCCAGACGCAACTTATGGCCGGAACTTACACGGCGACCGTCACCGACCAGGGATGCAGCACCATCGACAGCATCAGGATCGGTTTTGATCGAGCTGCGTTCCCTTACCGGCAGTCTGCTTATGGCAACACGGAAGACAATACCCCCTTAATGAGTACGTCAAGTCCTGACGGGCAATTTTTTTACACCGTCGGCGCAGCCTCCCGACCCGGGTTCGAAGTAGGCGCCCTGCAAGGCAGCATCGATATCTGGCTGGTCAAAACCGACCGGGAAGGCCAGCTCGTTTGGTCCAAAACCTACGGCGCCAGCGGCGCCGATCGCGGTGTGGCTGTGCTGGCGCGCAACGACGGCACGATCGTATTGGCCGCATCTACCAATTCCAGCGACGGCATTTTTTCAGACAGCGCAAACGTCTGGAGACCCGCCCTGCTTTTTGTGTCAGGCGCGGACGGGGCCTTGCTGGATGTGAAAGTGATCGATGACGGCCAGCATTACCTCAGTATTCAAAAAATGATCGAAGCCCCCAACGGCGATATCGTTTTGGCAGGCAATGGTTATGTGGACAACAGTAGCAATCCTCCCGTTTGGGTTGCCCGCCTCGACGCCTCCGGCAACCTGCTCTGGAGCAACATTTATGGAAACACCGCCTACTTGCTGCGCGGCGATATCGTAGCCGACCCGGCAGGCGGGTATGTGTTGAGTTGTGAAATCCAGGGAGCCAACAACGGGCAACCGCCCAATATCAACCTGTTCAAGATCGACGAAAACGGCGCCATGCAATGGTACCTCGACGACTGGAACGTTGGCAGAAGCAAATTGTATGCGCTGCCCGACGGTCAGTTTCTGGCCGCTCACTCCAGGTGGGTCAACGGCCAATACCGGCCGGCAATAACCCGCTTTTCTTCTGCCGGCTTTGATTCAACTTACACAGATGCGACGGCAACACAGCCTTTCGCCAACATGATTCCCCTACAGCAGGGCGGTTGGGCAATGCTGGTTTCCAACGAGACCAACCCGGTCGGCAGCTCGGTCATTCTGATCGACAGCGCCTTTCAATTTAGCGCGGGAAGCCCCCTGACCTTGCCCGAAAAACTGTATGGCCAGTCTCTTTTTCAACTGGGTACAGACTCCTTTTACGTGGTCGGCAAGGCGCCCAACGGAGACCTGAAACTGGGCGACTGGACTTTTTCAGCCTTTCGGTTGCTGCTTCGCGATGACAACCCGCTGCCGGTGACCGACACCCTCGTTTGCCCCGGCGCCACGGTATTGCCCGGCATCGATGGCCTGGCCGGTATGTACGACCAGTTCGGCTGTCCGACGCCCGACATTCCCTTGCCGGCGCAGTGGACGGTCGGCCGGCAGGATACCCTGCTGTGGTGCGTCGCCCGAAATGCGGAAGGTTGCGAAGCTGGCCTCGGCAGGCGGATAAACATCGATCAGTTTCGCGCAAAACTGGAGGTCGAGAGCGCGACTTGCGGGCAGGCACGGGGCAGAATCAGGATCGGCACGGTCAACAATGCCGGTCTGGTACAAATTCAGTGGTCCGACGGAGCCGATTCTACCCTGCGCACCCATCTGTCGCCGGGCTTGTACCCGGTCACGGTCAGCGACGGGGTCTGCGCCCTGCATTTCACCCCGGAAGTCGAGCCGGGCTCGGCGCCCGAGCAAGGCGGGTATTTTATTCCGCCGATCGGCACCTTGTTCACAGGCTATGGCTGGGGCTCGGGGGCCGGCAAAATCACGGCCCTGACCGACGGAACACAGGTTTATTATTACCCGTATGCCGGTAAAATCCGCATCGATTACATCACTGTGCCCGACTACTCCTTTCCTTCCGGGTTCGGCCATCTCGTGCCTTTGAAAGATACGACCTTCGCAGTGGTCGGTTTGAACGCGCAAAACAACCGGCTGTTGATTTTCAATCGCAACGGCGCATTGGTCAAACAGCATGATTTCCCGACCGGCAACTTGTTGATCGAAGTACGTTCTCTCGACGATGGCGGCTACCTGGCATTGCTGCAACACAGCGACAACGTCGTCGCTTATGACCTGTCGCCGATCGTAATCCGGCTCGACGCCCAGTTTCAAACCCTTTGGACAACTACCATCAACGACCCCGACCGCCAGGAGTACTGCCGTCATCTCGACTTGCTGCCCGACGGCAGAATTGTTGTGACCGTAAATTCCGCCGAGTACACATTTTCCGACAAAACCATGCGCCTGTACTGGCTTGACTCGTCGGGCGCGGTGCTGGGCTCAAAATGGTATGGCGGCGAAGGCCAGGATGAATGGCTCGAAACAACGGTAACGCCGGATGGCGATTTGATTGCCGCCTCGGCCACCAATTCCATTTCCGGCGACCTCGACGGGCAAAATATGCTGGGCACAACCCTGCTCTGGCTCATGAGAATCGACGGGCAGGACGGACAATTGGCATGGAGCCGCCTGTTACCCAACAACTCAAAAATCAGTTTCCGGTCCGACGGCGCGCCCCTGCTGAGCACCGACGATTCGGGCCTGAGCAACGGGTTTTTCCCTGCTGGCGCCGAACGCCTCACACTCTTCGATCCGCAAAACGGCGACACGATCTGGAGTATGCAAACCTCCGTCGGGGTCGGCCTGAACGGGTATCCGTTTTACACTGGCGGCGGCGACATACTTTGGCCGCATTTCTGGTACGAAAACTACAATCCCGGCCCTGCCGGTCATTGCTGTCCGTTTGCCGATTTTCACCTTCGGGTAGATGTTTGGCGCAACGGCGAAATGCCGCAGCCTTTCAGTCTGGGGCCCGACACTACGCTTTGCATCGGCGACACCCTGGTCGTATCGGCTGTTTCGGCGCAGGTTCCAGTCACCTGGCAAGACTTTTCCAACGATACGGTCAGGGTCATCACAACTGCCGGTGTTTATACGGTAAAAGCTGGGGGTGTTTGCGCCCTCAGCGACACCATACGCATCGATTATTGCCTCTACCCTCCCCTGCCCGACAGCCTGAGCGGTTGCGCGCCGTTGGTGATCGACGGCGGAATGCCCGGCCTGGCCCACAGCTGGTCGAACGGCAGCTTGAGCCAGACAGTCGAGGCCACGGAAAGCGGCTGGCTGGGCCTGACCGTGATCAATCTTTCCGGGCAGCTCGTTCACGACAGTGTTTATTTGAGTATTCCGCCTGTAAGCAGTTATGAAACTGCCGAATCGGACATCTCCTGTTTCGGGGCCAGCGACGGCTGGATTTCGGTCACGCCTTCGGGCGACGGCGCGCCATACGCGTACTGGTGGAACGGCGTGCCCGGCGATTCCAGCATTGCCAATCTGCCGGTCGGGCAATACCAGCTCAGTGTCAGCGACCAATATGGCTGTGTGTTCACCGGGCAATTTAACCTGAGCAGCCCTTCCGCATGGTCGATCAATCTGCAGGCGTACCCCAATTTCGATTCTTCACAATACACCCTGAGCGCTTATGCAGGGCCCGGGTTGCCGTTGCCCGCCAGTTATCTATGGTCGAACGGCGCCACGACCAACCATACAATTGCCACTGGCGGCCCCGTTTCGGTCACGATCACCGATGCAAACGGCTGCGTTCAAAGCGACACGATCCTGCTGCCCGAGACGAGTGGCTGGAGCGCGGTCGAACCGCCGGCGAGTATTTCGGCATGGCCCAACCCTGCCAACAACTGGTTTCGGGTATCCGGCCTGCCTGCCGTACCCGGTCGCTGGGCTTGTTTCGACGCCCTGGGGCGGGCGGTGGAGGTGACGCCTACAGCCGGGCCGCCGAGTGACTGGTCGCATGATTTCATCATATCCTGCGAGCAGTGGCCACAGGGCGTTTACACACTTTTGATTCAATGGGAAGGAGGAAGTGCCGCATTGAGCATCATAAGGGTCGAGCCCTGAGCAACAGGGGTAAAGCGAGCTATTTGGAAAATTCTTCCTTTTTTAAAGCCCGAAAATGTACCTTTGTGCCTGCTTTTTTTGAAAGGATAGCTTTTTGTATTTAAAAATCTGATACTCAGTTAATTACAAGTAAAATGGCTTTAATCGGTACGATTCGGAAAAACGGATGGATCCTTATTGTGCTCATGACCCTTGCTCTTGGCGGGTTCATCGCAATGGAGATTTATTCGAACGTTCAGCGCAACAGCGCAGGCGATGTCAACACCATGGGCCGGGTGAATGGTCATGAAATCAAACGCTCCGACTTTGATACGTATGAGAAGTTGGTGTACACCAATTCGCGCAGCAATCCCTACCAGGTTCGCTCGCAGGTATGGAACTACTTTGTAGAAAATGCGATCGTCACTGAAATCGCAGAAGATCTTGGCCTGGGTGTTCCGAAAGATGAGTTGAAAGACCTTGAGTTCGGCGACAACCTCAGCCCGATCATCACCGATCGCTTTAAAGGTGAAAATGGCCAGGTCAATCTGAACAACCTGATGCAGATCAAGGCAGCGATCGAGGGCGGTCAGTTTACCGACCCGCAATACCGCGCCTACTGGTCGATTCAGGAAAAAGAGGTCATCAAACAGCGCCTTCAGGACAAGTTGATTGGCATGGTGACCAAAGGCCTTTACACGCCTACCTGGCAGGCTGAAATGGCATTCCGCGAAACAAACGAACGCCTCGATTTCAAATATGCTCGTATTCCTTTCGAACGCGTTCCGGACACCGACGTGCAAATCACGGAAGAAGACTACAAGGAGTTCCTGAAAGAATACCCCGGTCTTTACGACCAGCCCGAGGAAACCCGTACGCTCAACTTCATTGTTTTCGATGTCGCTCCCTCTGCAACCGACAGCAGTGTGGCCCGTGAAAACGTCGCCAAACTGGTGGAAGGTCTGCGCACCACGACGAACGATTCCACCTTCGCTATCGCCAACAACGGTGTGTACGACCAAAGTTTCCGTTCGAAGGCCGAATTGCCGAGCTCCGTGGCCGACAGCCTCATGAAAGTTTCGGTAGGCACCGTGCTGGGCCCCTTCCTCGAAGCCGGCAACTACACGATCGCAAAAGTACTCGAACGCAAAATCGTGCCCGACTCCGTCAGCGCACGCCATATCCTGATCCGCGACGCAACGCCCGCCAGCGAGCGCAAGATCGACAGCCTTCGCGCCCTGATTGAAAGCGGCAAAGCCCGTTTTGATTCACTGGCCGTGCGCAACAGCCAGGACCCCGGTTCCGCTGCCAAAGGCGGCAACCTCGGCTACATGGCCAATGGTCGTACGGTGCCCGAGTTCAACAATGTGTTGTTCAACACCGGCGAACAAGGCAAACTGTACAAGGTTTCGACGCAGTACGGCTGGCACCTGATCGAGATTACCGGCAAAAAATTCATCAAAAACGAAGCATCGGTTCGTTGCGTATTCGTCAGCAGCGAACTCGCACCCAGCGAAGGCACCCAAAAAACTTTTGAAGACCGCGCCGCTGCGATCTCGCAACAAGCCAAATCGCTCGCCGATCTGCAAAACCTTGCTTCGCAGCAAGGTCTTCAGTTGCAAACCTCGGCATCGCTCAAGGCCAACGACTACGCGCTTAGCCAGAGTGTTACCGGCGAAGGTATCCGCGATATTATTCGCTGGGCTTTCGACAAAAAAACCAAGGTCGGCGACGTGAGCAAGGAAGTATTCTCGCTCCGCGAACAAGGGGTTTACTACAACAGCAAATATGTGGTTGCAGCCCTTAAAAATGTGGTCCCCGGCGGCCCCGCCACCGTCGAAAGCATCAAAGGACAACCCCGCGTGGATACCGAGATCCGCAACCGCAAAAAAGGCAAGATCATCATCGAAAAAACGACCAACAAATCCGACCTCATGGCCTTCGCCGGTCAGTGGCAGGTCAATGTGGATACAGCCAAGATGACCAACTTCTTCCAAAGCGTCGCGCAGGGTATTGGATCCGAACCGCGCGTGTTCGGCACGGTATTCTCGCTCAACAAGGACGCTGTGGGCGGACCGGTCATCGGCAATACAGGCGTGTTCCTGGTGCAACCCATCACGGACCGCACTCCGGTAACCATCCCGTCCGACCTGAACTATCCGCGTCGCCAGGCAACTTCCATGGCAGGTTCGGTGGTCCGGATGAACCTGATGTCGGAGATCAAGAAAAATTCGGAGATCAAAGACTTCCGAAGCAAGTTCTTCTGATCCGCCCCTTGCGTTTCATCCGGCACAGAAAGGCGCCCTGCTGAGGCAGGGCGCCTTTCTGCTTTTTAAGCGCGGAAAACTGAAAATACTGGTGAAATGAACAGAAAATTGCATTTTTACCCGCGCTTCGGCCCACCCAAAACTCGGACACATGGAACAACAAGCTGCTATCAATGCCGTACAGGCTCTCCTGCGACAGGGCGACACCGCCGCTGCCCTCGAAACGTTTCGCCTTTTTCTGACGGACAACAAACTTCAATATGCCGACACGCTTCAGGCGCTGAACACCCTCGAAGCCGCTTACAATACCACCCGCCAAAACGAATTCAAAGGCATCCTCGCGCCCGAGGAAACGCAGCGGGAGTACAATAGAATCAACAACGCAATTTTTGGCCTCCTGCGCGCCCTTGATTCCCCCGCCGCAAAACCTTCTTCCGGCACAATACGCAGGCGACGCACATGGCTGATCGCGGCCATCGCCTTGCTTTGCGTTGTGGTGATGGTGCTGCTGGTGTTCCGCGACAAACGTTTATGCCCAGATTTTAAGGAAACGCCGGGGCTGCGCGTGATGCTGCTCCCCTTCCAAAACGTCGGCAGCCAGCAACAGAACCCCGAAAGCGTACTGCAAACGAGCATTCGCAAACTCACGAGCGACAACAACATCCCCGCCCAGGTTCAGATTATTGATCAATTACCCGCTGAAAAACGCAACCCGGACGCGGCCGAAGCCGCAGCATACGGCAGGCATTGCCAGGCCGATCTGGTTATCTGGGGCAGTTACACCGTAGATGACTCGGCCCGCGTCGATGTCAACTATGTTTTTTCCAACGACGAACAAAACTCCAGCAACACGGGCTTTCAGGCATTTAAAAATATCACCGAATTGCAAAAAGGCGCCCTCGTACGCCGGACGCTCAACGACGCCCTGTTCTCCGTCTGTGCCATGATGGCCGTTCGTTCGGACAACCTGCCGGTAGCGCGTAAATGGTTGCAAAAAATAAAGGAACCCAGCCCGCAGGAAGCAGCCATGCTGGTGATGGTGGAGCAAAAAAATCAGTGACCCTGGATTTGCCGGTGTGATATCTGCCGGATTTGCAGCGAATCGAGCAACTGCAGCGTATCCGGCAATCCGTTGAGTACCCGTACGTTATCGGGCAAACGCAAGGGTCCGATGTACAATTGCGCGCCGGTAAGCAACAGGCGGCCGTTGGGCAGCAGTTGCGATACCTGATCGAGATAGCTCTGGATCGACTGCCGGGGCAGCGGCTCCTGCAGGATGGTAAAAACAAAATCGGGTCGCGCTACCTGACAGGCATCCCTGATGTCGCCGACGCTGTTGCCCAGACCCAGATAAATGACTTTTTGTCCGCGATTGCGGAGCAGGTAATGCATAAAAAGCAGGGTCAGCTCCTGCGTTTCGCCTTCGGGTAGATAAAGCAAAAAGGTAGCTGCTTCCGGCCCGATTTCGCGCGGCTCCTTGTCGATGGCGCACATGATCTTGCGGCGAATCAGGTTGCCGATAAAATGCTCGTGCGCAGGGCTGACGCTGTTGGTCAGCCATAGCACGTTCAACTTGTTCAGGAAAGGGTAAACCAGTTCGAGCATCGTGCGCTCAAAACCGTTTTCAGCAACAAAAGCGGAAAAAATATCGTGAAAAGTCGCTTCGTCCAGATCAATCATGGCCAGCGTGAGGGCATCAATCTGGGCATTCGCGCTGTTGTTGTTTTTGGCAATTTCCGACACCCGGTTGGCGATCTCGTCAACGCCCATGCGCGCCAGTTTGCTGATTTTAAGTCCGTGACGGTTCAGCAAGGCGACATTGAACAGATGACGCAGGTGTTCGTCGGTGTAATACCGGATATTGGTACTGGTACGGGCAGGGGCAATCAGGCTGTAGCGCTGCTCCCACATCCGAATGGTGTGCGCTTTGATGCCTGTCAGTTTCTCCAAATCACGTATGGAGTAGATTGCCATTGTTTAACCTGATGCCGCTTTTCGAAAATATGGGAGCCGCCCCTGTTACAGGCCGGCCCAACGTTCGCCCGGTGAGATTCATTCACATGGGCCGTCAAAAATACGCTAACAGGCAAAGTCTGCTATTGTTCAACAAAAATTTAGCCCCGATTGGCTCATTTTATCAGGCTTTTTCGCCCACCAGCCATTTTTTAAACTCGGCCGAACGCTCCGTACTGACGATTGTTTCGAGATCGATCGGCGGTTCGAGTTCAACTTTAACGCGACTTTTGGAATAAGGATGCATTTCGCGGATAGCCGCTACATTGACAATAAACTGTCGGTTGATGCGAAAAAACGTGTTCGGATCGAGCATCACGGCGAGCTTGTCGAGCGGGTAATCGACCGGAAAACGCTTGCCCGTGCTGCGCACCACGAGGAAGGTGATTTTGTCTTTGGTATAAAAATACGCCGCGTCGCTCATGTCGATCAGCCGGATACTGCTGCCAAACCGAATCAGCATTCGGCGCAGGTGGTTGGCGCCTTCCTGCCGTCGCAGATTGTCGAGCAAAGCGCTGTAGTCTGCATTTTTGGGCGACTCGAATACCTGTTTGTATTTGGCCAGGGCGGCGGCCAGTTCGCTGCTTTTGATGGGCTTGAGCAAATAGTCCACGGCATTCACCTTGAAGGCCTGAAGGGCGTATTCGTCATAGGCGGTGGTAAATATGACCGGGCATGTGACGTTGACGTGCTCGAAAATATCGAAGCTCGACCCGTCAGCGAGGTGGATGTCGAGAAAAATCAGGTCGGGCTGTGGATTGCTTTGCAGCCAGGTAACGGCCATTTCGACCGTGTCAATTTTCTGGAGTACCAGTATTTCGGCATCCAGTTCGACGAGCAGTTTTTCGAGGCGGCGGGCCGCCGCATTTTCATCTTCGATAATCAGGACTTTCATGACAGATCAGGTTAGGACCTTGCGCATACGATTGTCTTTCAAGGTAATATGCACTAGGGTTCGTTTTTGATAACAGGTACTTTGACAATAAAACAGCCGGCTTCTTCTTTCACAATCACCGGGCGTTCGCCCAATAGTTTGTACCGGCTGATGAGGCTTTGCAGGCCAAAATGCGTACTGGGTTCGGGTTTTATTTTTCGCTGAATATTGTTGCGCACCATCAGGTAGGTCGGGTCTTCGGGGTCGGTCAAGATTTCAATCAGGAGCGGATTCGAACGGGTGATGACATTGTGTTTCACCGCGTTTTCCACCAGCATTTGCAAGGTTAGGGGCATGATAAGGCCGCCGTTGCGCGCAGAGAGCTTCGTGTCGAGGGAGAATCCGTCTTCAAAGCGTTTTTTCAACAAAAAATCAAAGTGCCGCACCAGTTCGAGTTCCTCTTCCAGGCTGATGAGGTCTTTTTCGCGGTACAGCATAATCTTCCGGTAAAAATCGGCGAGATGCTCCACGTATTCCACGGCGATTTTGGGATTCTCTTCAATAATGGTAATCAGGGTGTTGAAACTGTTGAAGAGAAAATGCGGGTTGATCTGGCTTTTCAAGGCGGCAAATTGCGACTCTACCGACTCCCGTCGCAGCCGCGCCTCGCGCCGCAACCGCGCCTCGCGGCTGCTGACAAGGGCGTAAAGAGAACTTAAAAACCCGACGATCATGAGGGCAATGAACCACCAGCGCGCCCATATCGGCTGCCTGACCACAAAGGTGTAACTCGCCTCCGGGGTGCCGTCGAAAGTACCGTGTTCGCTCGCCTGCACTCTGAAGGTGTAGCGGCCCGGCGGCAGGTTAGGATAGGAAGCGGCGTGGTCTTTGGTCACTTTCCAGTCGGGGTCGAAGTTCTCAAGTTTGTAGCGGTATCTGACCCTTTCCGGATGCGTGTACCACAGGCCCGTGAAGTTGAAGATGAAGTAATTTTGATCGTAAGGGAACACCCTTTTATTCACAAAATCAATAGGTTGTAAAAATACGCTTACGGAAGTCAGTATCGTCTGCGGGTCGTACACGAACGGCTCCTGGTAGCTGGCCAGGCGAATGATCCCGCCCTGGGCGCCAAGCCAGACGTTGCCCGAAGGGTCGATGCCAATTGCGTTAAGGTTAAGGTTGGCCGTTTTGTATTCGGCAGTCGGGAAAAAGGTGATATGGCCCGACTCGGGGTTAAAAACATCGAAACCTTCTTCGTAGGCGATCAGAATTTCGCCCTCGCCCGTCAGCGACAGGCCTGTGATGGTCATGCTGTGCAAGCGCTGTGCAGTACCGTAGTGGCTGAACGCGGCGCCGTCGAAGCGAAAAAGTCCTTCTTTCTCCGTGCTGAACCAGATATTATCACGCCAGTCTTGCGTAATGGCATAAATCGTTTTTAACGGCACGCCGGCGGCCTCGGCATAATGCCGGAAAGTACCGTTTTCAAGCATGCTCAGGCCTTTACCATCCGTGCCGAACCACACACGCCCCTGGCGATCGACAAATACCTTGTAGATGTAGTTGGTTCCCAGTTCATTCTGGTGGGTGAAATGCTCAATAACCCCGCCGTTCAGATCGGCCGTGGTGACACCGCCGAGGGTGGCCATCCAGGCATGTTGGCCGTCACCGGCGATCGACAGTACACTGCCGTTGGCCAGGCCGTCTTTTTCGGTCAGGTGGCGCGCAATGCGGCCATCCGGACTCACCACAAACACTCCGTTGCCAAAAGTGCCGGCCCAGATGGAGCCGTCGGGCATGGCCGAGAGCGCTATAATATTTTGATGGCCGGGTAAAAGAGCGGTAAAGCCGGTTTCGTCCTGCCGGAACAATCCGTCGGCAGTACCGACCCACAATTTCGATTGCCGGTCAAAGCAAATCGCCTGCACGTTGGCGCCGGGCATATCGAGAATGCTCAGCCTGACCATGGCCGACCACGGCGCTCCCTTGTCGTCGAGCAGCCACAGAAGCCCCTCCCGGTCTTTCAGCAGCGCGAGAATATTGTTGCGGGCCAGCGGATGCGAATCGGACAAGGTATTCAACACGCCGGTCGCAATGGACAGCCGGACAACGCCTTGACCCGAGGTACCGATCCACAATTCATTGTCCGCAAACCAGGCCAGCCCTGTCACGGCGCCCATCGGCCATTCGCGGGTATAAAAATCGAAAGTATTTTGAGTGATGTTAAAACGGCTGACGCCGCCGTCGTAGCCGCCGAGCCAGATATTTCCGGACCGGTCGGCCAGCAGAGCCGGTATGATTTCGTCCTGCAGCCCTTCTGCACGGCCGATATTTTGTACCGTTTTGCGACCCTCGTCGCTCATGGTACAAATACTGACCCCACCGTCGGTGGCAGCCCAGATACGTCCCTTGCCATCGCAGGCAAGCGCGTACACATCGTTGCTTGCCAGCCCTTCATCCGTTTGATTGAACAAATACAGCCGGCCTTTTTTCCAGCAATACAATCCTTCGCCGTAGGAAGCGATCCACAAGGCGCCGGAAGGGTCCGCGACAAATGATTTGATCGCAACTTCCGGCGTCCCTTCTTCGGGCAACCAGCGTTGCAGGCAGGTCGGAAGCACTTCGGGGCCCTGCGTTTGCTCCGCAGATGCCGGAAAAAAGACAGCGCCTGGCGACAGGTAACCGATCGAGCCGTTTTCAAAACCGACCCAGAGCCGGTCGGGCGCTTCATAGATCGCGCTGACCGGCACCGAGCCCAGGGTGTCGGGCAATGCAACAGCCTGGTAGGTGTTGCCGTCGTAGCGGAAAAGCCCGCTTTTGGCGCCCAGCCAGATCCACCCGTACTTGTCCTGACAAATTGCCGTGAATTTCGTGCCGCCCAATTCCTTTACCTCGTGCTGCCTGAATACGGGCATCTGTGCCCGGCCAAGCGCGCTACAAAAAAAAGACAGGACGAAGAGTAGTTGTATTTTCATACGAAAAGCCGGCAGGCAACAGGTCTGCGTTCGATCAATCGGTTGATTCCCAGAGCAATTGGGCATCCATACTGACCGCAATTTCCTCAGCGATCTTCTGGTGCACAACCCTCGGGATGGAAATATTGTGATCGGCCAGCAGGACGGTAAAATCGGAGGTAATGCGTACCCTCGCCCCCTTCACCTCCACCTGCCCGCGAATAATGCGCTCCTGCTCCACACCGTGTACGTTGAGTTTGCCTTTGGCCCTCACGGTGTACACCCCGTCTTTTTGAAAGTCTATTTTTTCAATAATCTTCCCCTGAAAAGTCGCCTTCGGAAACTTGCGGCTTTCCATATAGTTTTCATTGAAATGTTCGCGCTGCAAGGGGCTGTTGAAACCTTCGAAAGTTTTGATTTCCACGGCCCAGGCAAAGGTCTGAGCCACAGGGTCGATCACGCCGCGCAGTTTGTTGCTGCGCGCTTCGATGAGTTCGAGCGGAGCATCGGATTTGAACTGGATTTTCCCGTCTTCGCAACGCAGAATTTCAGTCTGCGCCGGCGCTACGGAAAAATGAAGCATGCCGATGGTGCAAAAGCTGAGCAGTGTTGATAAAAAATTGATCGCCATACATGATGAATTGGGCTAAAAGTAAGCCGGCAGGAAATCCTGAACGGCAAAAGCAGCGTCAACCGGGAAAAAGACCTCCCGAAAACGAAAAAAGAATATTCGAACGGGCGTATCACGGCATGAAATTTGTCGACCAGATTGCAAAGTTTAAGTTAAAAAAGGGGGACCCGTCCAAAAAAGCGCCGCCCACATTGCCAGATTGGGAAAACACGCTACCTTTGAGACGGGTAAATCAAAACGTGCTATGCGAAACTTTTTCCGTAACAACAAAAAAGAGGAATCGAACAACCAGCCGCAATCTGAAGGGGGAAAGCGCTCGTTGAACGACCTCCAGGACGAACTCGACGTCCTCGATGACAACAAGCTGGAAAGGCTCGGCGGCGGCAAATCGGCATCCAAGTCGGTGCTCGATTTTTTCGACCTCAGTTCCAGCTGCGGCGATACCATCCCGCAGTAATTCCGCTTCCGTCTTTCGGCCCGGTCAAAGCCTTTTGTCGATTACGACAAAAGGCTTTTTACTTTTACCGCCATGAACTGGCTCGAAATCATCGCTTCCGTGCTCGGCGTCATCTGCGTCTGGCTCGTGGTACGGCGCAATATCTGGACCTTCCCCATCGGCCTCGTGCAGGTCGCGCTCACCGCCATCGTGTGCTACCAAAGCCGCTTGTATTCCGACATGTTGCTCCAGGGCGTGTTCGGCATCATGCAGGTGCAGGGCTGGGTGCTCTGGAGCCGCAGCGACCGCGCCGACGACCAGCGCATCGCCGTCCGTTCGCTTTCCAACCGACAATGGCTGGTCACCGGCATCCTGCTGCTGGCCGGTACATTTGGACTGGGCTATACCATGCACAGCTGGACCAACGCCAGTTTCCCCTACCGCGATGCGTTTTGCACGTCGCAGTCTATCATAGCGCAATGGTGGATGAACAAACGTTACCTCGAAAACTGGATACTCTGGCTGGCTGTCGATCAGGTGTACATATTTATGTACGCCGACAAATCGCTGTACTTCTTCGCCGCGCTCTACGCCGTGTTTCTGGTGCAGGCTGCGCTGGGCTACATCGAATGGAAGCGCAAACTGGCCTGACCCTGTTATTGATCCAGTATTCCCATCGCCAGCCAGGCAAAGGGAATCACAAAAAGAAAGGCATCGAAACGGTCGAGCAAGCCGCCGTGCCCCGGCAACAGAGTGCCCGAGTCTTTCACTCCGAGGCTTCGTTTCAACATGCTTTCCACCAGATCGCCCAGGGTGCCGAAAACGCCCACGACAAGGCCGAGTAACAGCCATTGCGAGCTGGAATAATCGTCGAAATACTGCGACAACAGCCAGGCCATGCCGACCGTACACAGGGCGCCCCCAATGGTCCCTTCCCAGGTTTTGTTGGGCGAAACTCGCGGAAACAGCCGGGTTCGCCCCAGCTTTGAGCCGATCAGGTAGGCAAGTGTGTCATTGGTCCAAACCAGCCACAACAAACCGAACACCCGGTTGGGCGCGTATCCGAAGCCGGGTTTCTGGGCCAAAAACTGCAAAAGAAGTATCGGCATGGCGATGTAAAACATACCGAGCAGATAGGCGCCCACATTGGAGAACGGCGACGCGGATTGGCCGAACAACTCGATAAGAAGCAACAGAAACAGGAAAGCAGGAAAAACAGCCAGCAACACCACTTTCTCATTGCCCAGAGTGAGCACAGCCACAAATGGCGCAAGCCCCCAGATCAGACCGACCACGCGGCGCAGCGGCTTGCCTGCCTCCTCCGGCAACATCAACCCCAGCAATTCCCACAGGCTCCCGGCCGCGATCAAAAAACTCAGTATTCTGAACGGCAGCAGTCCCCCGTAAACCCCTCCAATCATGGCGATGGCAAAAAATACTGCCGTTATGGCTCTTTGTTTCATTTTGTTGAATTAAAAAAGTCCGAAGTTGGGGATTAAAAGCCCTCACCTTTTATCCGCTTCCACAAGCCTTCAAAAGAAGCCTCGCTTCCTTTTACACTGCTGCGGTTGCGATTGTTTTGCTTGATATCCCATTCGCCCCGATCGTTTTTAAACACGAGGAAGGGGAATACGTAGTTGTTATCCGTGAGGGAATCGCCGAGCAAGCCAAAGCGCAGGTCGTTGACCTGCAGGGTGTCGCCGTTGTACGGGCCGACGTTGTAATAACCATTGCTGAACCAGCGCAGAAAGTACCCGGCCCGGGTGTCGTGCCCGATCGGGTCGAGCAGCTCATGGTTTTTGGGCAACACGGATATGGGCGTGAAACGTTTGCCCGTATCGTTGAAGCCGTACATGCCGAAATAGTACGCCGTATCGCCCTCCGCAATGCCGTACCAAACGATATTGTTGAAGATAGAAGGGTTGGTCATATAGCGGTGATAGCGGATGTTGCGCGCTTCCAGCGTATCTTCAAAAATTTGGTCGGCCACGCTTTTATGCCACATGGTGTAGCCGAGGTAGCCGCAAAACCACAGGATACCCGCCCAGTTCCAGCCAGCCCGCAGGCGCGAATCCCTGGAAAAGCGGGAGGCGACGAGGAGGCAGATACCGAAAGGCACAGTGGCCATCGGGTCAACGACGGAAACGGAGTTCCACTGCACCCGGAAATCGGAAAAAGGCTGCCAGATCTGCGTGCCGAAATTGGTAAAACAATCGAGAATCGGGTGCGTAAAAATGCTCCAGAAGAACAGCGACACCCAGATCAGGTACGGCGCTTCTACCTGGGTAAAATCGCGCTGCAGGTAGTCGCGCCATAATTTCCGGACGAACCACAGCCCGAGCAGCAGGGTTGGCAGAAAAATATACCAGCTCAGTCCCTCGCCGAGCATGACCGGGATAAAATTGATCCCCGCGGCTGCCAGAAAATAGATCAGTATCCAGACCGACATGGCGCCGATCTTGTACCCTCGATTCCGGTAGTGCCCTTTTTCGTAAAACCACTGGACCATCCGGGCCAGGGCCCAGGGCGCCAGCGCGGCGAAGAGCATGGAATGCATAAATCCCCGGTGAAACGAGGTGGCGGTCAGTTCGTCGGTCAGGAAGGTGGCAAACACATCGAGGTCGGGTATGGTGCCGCCTATGGCGCCCCACAACATGGCCCTGTTGCCGATTCTTTTGCCTGCCACGGCTTCTCCACAGGCTGCACCGAGTACGATTTGGGTGAGGGAATCCATAATACTTTGGGTTGATTACAGCAAAACTAACTGACAATCAAAATTTTATTCATCAATTTTCGCACAAAAAAGTCTTTCATTTTTTGTGCAGCAATGCCCGTTGAAAAACGACAAAGGGAAATGTGTTGACTTCCGGAATGTCTTCTTCACCCTGTTTGGTATTGCCGGTCGTGCTGGCCGGCTTTTCGCTGCCCGACATGACCTCGAAGGTCATGGTATCGGGGCCGGTTTTTTCGTAGGTACAGAGAATGCGGCTGCCCTCTACCGTAAACCAGCAGAGGAGTTTGGGCCCGATCAGGTAACTTTCCATGAGGATCGAATTCTTTTCATCGACCCTCCACAGTCCCCGTTCGGGTTTGACCGGCACCAGTTCGTACGGGCGCCAGTCTTGCTCCTTGGAGCCGTAGATCAGTCCGAAGGTGTAACGCCCCGTAGCGGAGGTGTCGATCTTGTGGATTTCCACCGTCATATCGACACTTTGCGCCAATCCTTTGGCATTGTAAATCATGAGTTTACCCGACCAGTCGCCGGCCCAGGAAGCCGGGAAGGCAAGTGAATCGGCTGTTTGTGCGCCGAGAGCAAAGGCGCCGAGCAGCAGGCAGAATAACAGTGTTGTTCGCATATACAGTCTTTCTTGAGGGCAAAAATAGCCAACAAACCCGGCGCCTATGAAAAATGCCTAATTTTCCGCCCGACAAAGCCGTTTTGAACCATGAAATTACCTTCGTTGATTTTCCTGCTGCGCTCGACGGGAGCAGTTATCCGCCGCTTCCCGGTTGTTGCGGTCTCGACCGTCGTGGCGGTCGTGGCATTGATGACAATTGTCGAACAAGAGAACCGGCCCGACATGGTCCGGCTTTGGATGATGGCGCAACTCGGCATTCCGCTTTTTGTCGGGCTGAGCACTCTTGCCGAATCGCGCAACTGGCTGGAACGCAACTGGCGACACTGGGCTTTGATGGCCGCGGGCGCCTTGTTGCTGACGCTGTATTACACGGTTTTGCCCAACCCGCTCGCGCCGAACTTCGGCGAAACAGAAGGCGTGCGCTTCACGGTTATTCTGCTGGCTGCGCACCTGTTCGTAGCGGTAGCTCCTTATTTGAACAACCTGAAAATCAACGACTTTTGGGAATACAACAAACAATTGTTTGCCAGTTTCATCGTGGGCGCAGTGTTCACCCTGATTCTCTGGGGCGGTCTGTCGCTGGCCGTCGTGGCCCTCAAACGGCTGTTCGATATTAACATACGCGACGAGGTGTACGTGCACCTGTTTATCCTGTTGGCCGGCCTGTTCAACACAACCTATTTCCTGCACCACGTGCCGCGGCATTTTGCCCTCGACGCCTCTGAAACAGCGTACAACACCGTTTTCAAAAACCTGTGCAAATACATTTTGATCCCGATTGTCGGGCTGTACTTCCTGATTTTGTATGCCTATGCCGGCCGGATCATCGTCGGCTGGTGGCTGCCTCACGGCTGGATTTCTTCGCTGGTCATCGGGTTTTCGGTTGCCGGCATTTTTACCTATTTGCTGAACTACCAGCTGCCACAATTCGATCAGAGCCCTATCGTTCGCAATTACCGACGCTGGTTCTGGTGGATTCTGCTGCCGCTGGTGGCGCTTTTGTTTGCGGCTATTTACCGCCGGATTGGTGATTACGGGGTCACCCCGCCGCGGTTCTTTGTGTGCGCCATAGCGCTGTGGCTGCTGGTCAACGGCCTGTATTTTGCCATTTCGCGCCTCGACAACATCAAATTCATCCCGATCTCGCTCGGCATATTTGCCTTATTGTCGGTTCTGGGTCCTTACAATGCGTTTCGTGTTTCGGAAAACAGCCAGCTGAGCGCCCTCGAAGACCTCCTGATCCGCAACGGCAGGATGCTCAATGGCAAAATCATCCGTTCGGACGATGATTTTACCGGCCGCGATGCACAGCGCGTCACCGATATTTTTTACTGGCTTGACCAACACGCCGCTCTGGAAGAAATTCAGCCCTGGCTCGACCGGCCGATCGACAGTCTGCCGCCCGCCCCGAGGGGCAATTACGGCAAAGTCGGACGACTCACTCACCTGATCGGCATCCGTAGCGCGCGCAACGATTATTCCAACCTGCTTCGGGTAGCCCCCAATAGCCTGGTCAATACGGGCAACATACGCGGCTACCAGACCTGGTATCGGGTCGAAGCCAATGAGTATTCGGACCCGCCCGGCATAGGCCGTTATTTTGAAATAGCCAACGACGGCAGCGGACTGGTTTGGCGCGAACGCCACGGCAGCCGTTATGAAGACCTCGAAACCATCAATTTCAGGCCCAAAATGAAGGAATGGCTCGCCAGCGATCTGGTGGAAGACGCTATTTACCTGCCCACGGGCGCAGAAACGTTCGATTTCAACGGCCACCGCATCGAAGCGCGGATTGTCGTGGAAGAACTGGAACTGCGCCCCGGAGAAAACGGCGACGCCTCCCTGATGCGCTTTCGGGGACTCGTTTTTGTCAAGGATAAATTCAAATAACCCGGTTTCGGGATAAAAACCGTTTCAGATGAGGCTGTTACTTGTCGCGCTGGCAGTATTCCCTTTTTCACTGCCAGCCCAAAAAACCTATTTTCAGCAAGAGGTCAATTACACAATCACGGCAACGCTCGACGACCGGCAGCACAGCCTGAACGCCGAGATCAGCATGGTCTACACCAATCATTCACCCGATGAATTGCCGGAGATCTGGATGCATTGCTGGCCGAATGCATATGCCAGCCGCCGCTCGGCCTTTGCTCGGCAAAAAGCCGACCAGCAGGATGGCAAGTTTTATTTTGCTCCCGACAGCTCGATGGGCGGGCTAAGCCGCCTCGACTTCAAGGTTGATGGCCAGCAGATCAAATGGTCTTTCGATCCGAAAAACCCCGACATCGCCCGCCTGCAATTGCCTCGCCCCCTGGCGCCCGGCGGCAGCATTACGATCAGCACGCCTTTCGTGCTCGACATTCCGGCCTCGTTTTCGCGGCTGGGACACGTCGGCCAATCCTACCAGATGACGCAGTGGTTTCCCAAACCCGCAGTGTACGACACCAGGGGATGGCACCCGATCCCCTACCTCGACCAAGGCGAGTTTTACTCCGAGTTCGGGGCGTTCGACGTGACGATCACCCTGCCGGCCAATTACGTCGTGGGCGCCACGGGTGTTTTGCAAAACCCCGAAGAATGGGCATTTTTGGCGCAAAAAGAAACTGAAACCCGCGCCAAATTGATGAAAACAGATTTGAGCGAAAAGAAGCCCAGGTTTCGTACGCAATCATTTCCGCCCTCGTCGGCCAACACCAAAACCCTGCATTACAAGGCGGAAAAAGTGCACGATTTTGCGTGGTTTGCCGACAAGCGTTTCAACGTCATGCGCGACACCGCGCGGCTCGCATCGGGCCGAACGGTCGATTGCTGGGCCATGTTTACCGATGAAGACTTCCGCACCTGGCAAAAAGGTGCATTTTATGTGCGCCGCGCGGTCGAATTTTACTCCGAATGCGTGGGAGAATACCCCTGGCCGCACGCCACGGCCGTGCATTCGGCCCTGAGTGCCGGCGGCGGCATGGAGTACCCCATGATCACCGTGATCGGCAATGCGGGCAGCCCGCGCGACCTCGACGATGTGATTACGCACGAGGTCGGGCACAACTGGTTCTACGGCATTCTGGCCAGCAACGAACGCGAACATCCGTGGATGGACGAAGGGATCAACACCTACTACGAGACGCGGTACACCCAAAAGTATTATAACAGCAGCATGGGCGACGGCATGTTGCCCAAAAAACTCTACGACCCGAAGCAATACGGTCCGTTGTTGTACACCGGTTACCTCGTCATGGCACGGCACCACGACGATACCCCGCCCGACACTCGCTCCGACCGTTTCACCCCTGCCGCCTACGGCCTGATGGTGTATATGAAAACGGCACTTTGCATGGGCTGGCTTGAAAAATCGGTCGGTACCGCAACATTCGACCAGGCCATGCAGGCTTACTACCGCGAGTGGCAGTTCAGGCACCCGTATCCCGAAGATTTTCAGCAAAGTATGACTGCTGCCGGCGTCGATGTCGGCTGGTTTATGCAAACCATGACGACCGGCCGGCACACCGATTATGCGCTTGACAAAGTAGAAAAAGTGGCAGGCGGCTACCGGCTAACCGTGCGGAACAAGGGCAGGCTCAACGCCCCGTTTCCGGTGACGGCCCTCCGTAAAGGGCAGGTCGCCGGCACACAATGGTACCCGGCGCCTGCGTCGGCAAAGGAAACCGTGGTGTTTGCCGCCGAAGATGTGGATGAATTTGTCATCGACCGCGATTTCAGCACCCTCGACGTACGGCATCAGAACAACAGCCGGCGCAGCAGAGTCCAGGTTGACGCGGCCCGTTTGTTCGAACACCCGAACAAACGTACGCTGGGCATTCTGCCCTGGCTGGGCTGGAACAACTACGACAAAACCATGATAGGACTGTTGTTGTACAACCCGCCGTTTCCCGGTCAGAAAATCCAGTATTACCTCGCGCCCGGTTTGGGCATCGGCTCCAAAAAACCGGCGGGCCTCGCCGACATCCGGCTCAACCTCTACCCTGGCGGAGCCTTCCCGCGCCTGACCGTGGGCATAAGCGCCAAAAGTTGCCAGATGGATTATCATTGGGGGACCCAAACGTATGATCGCTACTATCGCATCGCGCCGCAGGTGCGCGGCGAACTGCGGAGCGGGTCCACTTCTTTCAGGCACTGGCTCAACCTGCGCACCATTTTTACCGGGCGGGAAGTGGATAAATTCGATGTGGAAGGCAATCTCCTGGGCCGCACCTTCAACCGCAATACCATTTACGAGCTGCGCTACGAAGCCGCCCGGAAAAGATTGCCAAATCCCTGGACCTTGTCGGTCGCCCTCGAATTTCAGGACAAGGACAACAACCTGTACGAACGCGGCCGCTCGTATCTGCGCAATACCCTCAGTTACCGGCAGCAATTTTATTATACCGAAAAAAGAAAGATCACGGCGCGTTTTTTCGCTGGTGTTTTCTGGTACAACACCGACGGGGGCACTTCGCGGGTCACCCCCGAACGGCTCACCCTGCTCCCGCAAGGCTTCAACGACTACCGCTTCGATCAGCTCTTCCTCGGCCGCACCGATCCCGAAGGCATCTTTGCCCGGCAAGTCAGTCAGACCGATGGCGGTTTTAAAAACGCATTCGGATCGGCTTATCCCTACCTCGGGTTTTCGCAGGATTTCGCGGCTTCGCTCAACCTGCGCGCCGACCTGCCTTTCCGGCTGCCCCTGGGTTTGCCGCTGAAACCTTATTTCGATCTCGGCTACTTTAAAAGCGCCGAAATAGCGGGGCAAAAACCCGATTTTGAAGATCAGTTTTTGTGGAGCGGCGGGCTGATGCTCAGCTTTTTCGGAGGAGGTTTCGAAGTGTACTTCCCGCTGGTCAATGCAGGGGTGCTCCAAGACCAATACGATCAGGCCGGAGGCAAGTACGGATCGCGTATTACCTGGAGTATTCGCCTGCGCAACCTCACACCCAACGACATTGCAGACCATCTTCTGCACTGACGAACATCTACCTTTGCGGCAAAAAGAAGATCAGATATGAATTGGCAAACCGACATTCCGCGGCTGAAAAACAGCGGCTCGGGTAATTTTTTTCTCATCGCAGGCCCTTGCGCAATCGAAGGGGAGCAAATGGCCTTCGACATTGCCGGCGCAGTAAATGAAATGTGTATGCGGCTCGAAATACCTTATATTTTTAAAGGCTCTTACCGAAAAGCCAACCGCAGCAAACGCGATTCCTTCACCGGCATCGGCGACGAAAAAGCGCTGGGCATCCTGCAGGCGGTTGGCCGGCATTTCGATGTTCCGGTGACGACCGACATTCACAGCGACCCGGAGGCCACACTGGCAGCCGCCTATGTGGACATCTTGCAGATACCCGCTTTTTTATGCCGGCAAACCAGTCTGCTCGTCGCGGCAGCCCAAACCGGCAAGATCGTCAACATTAAAAAAGGGCAATTTGTGAGCCCCGAAGCGATGCGTTTTGCCAAGGAAAAGGTAGAGGAAGAAGGCAATGTCAATGTCATACTCACCGAACGTGGTACAACATTCGGCTATCAGGACCTGGTCGTCGATTTTCGCGGGCTGCCGGTCATGCAGCAATACGGCGCCACCGTCGTGCTCGATTGCACCCATTCGCTCCAACAACCCAACCAGAGCAGCGGCGTAACGGGCGGCCGGCCAGCCCTCATCGAGACCATTGCGCGGGCAGGCATCGCGGTGGGCGCAGATGGTTTGTTTATCGAAACCCACCCCAAACCATCCGAAGCCCTGTCGGACGGAGCCAATATGCTCCCCCTCGACAAGCTGGAAGGGCTGCTGGAACGGCTGGTCCGCATCCGGCAGGCTATCCGGTATTGATGGCTTGCGGGCAGCGAAGTTGCAAGACTGCCGTTTTGGTAAACGGCATCAAACAAATTTGGCGCAAAGGTGGCAAACCGGGGTTTGCGTTTCGCCAAAGGCATCGGACTCAGCCGGAGTGTTTGGCCAAACACCTCCATAAACCCCGATTTACCTGCAATTAACAAATAATATTGCCTGTTTGTCATGAAAATAAAAATTCATTTCAAATAGGGCTTGTTGGAAATTGTACGTCTTACACTATTTTTACCGCCGCATAAAAGCAACGCCCGGCCTACAAATCCGGCGTTTTTTCGCCCGAAGGCAAAATATTTTTCAAGGCAGCACGCCAAAATTTCGGAAGCCTGCATCTATGTCGGTATAAAGAAATCCAAACGGCGTTTTGCCTGTCCTTGCAAAAATGTGTTGCTACAAGCGGAGTAAATTCTCGAACAAAACATTCACTCACTTAAATTAAAAACGCAGCATGACAGCAGCAAAACCCACCGCCAACAATCAACCGAAGAAGTCCGGCTCGACGGCGTTGATGACCTTTCTTATCATTGTCGGCTTGTATGCCATTGCTTATTGCATTTACAAGTTCGTATTCGGCTCGCCGGCCAACTTCGTGGACAATGACCCCAGCAAAGACCCGCTGCCCGGCAACTACGCCGGTACGGTGTACAAAGGTGGTCCTATCGTACCTATCCTGATGACGGCTTTCTTCACGGTAATCGTATTCGTGTTCGAGCGCTTCATCACCCTCAACAAAGCCAGCGGCGCTTCCAGTGCTGATGCATTTGTTCGCAACATCAAAGGCTTCCTCGACCGCAACGACATCTCGGGCGCCGTGGCTGCTTGCGACAAACAAAAAGGCGCTGTTGCCAATGTCGTGCGTGCAGGTTTGGCCAAATATTCCGAAATGGAAAAAGCCACCGACTTGGACAAAGACCAGAAAGTGCTGGCCATCCAGAAAGAAGTAGAAGAAGCCACAACGCTGGAACTTCCGATGCTCGAGCGCAACCTCAGCATTCTGGCTACCATCGCATCGATCGCGACCCTGTTGGGTCTGTTGGGTACGGTACTCGGGATGATCCGTTCGTTCGCCGCTCTGGCCAACGCCGGCGCGCCGGACTCCACGGCTCTCGCAACCGGTATCTCCGAAGCCCTGATCAACACGGCCCTCGGTATCTTCACCTCGGCCCTGGCGATCATCTCCTACAACTTCTTCACCGGCCGTATCGACGCCATGACTTACCGCATCGATGAAGCCGGCTACAGCCTGACGCAAACCTTCGCTTCGAAGCACCACTGATCCAAAGCCCCTGACGGGAAGCCTTTTTGAACACCAAACATGGACAAACCGGCCCCGTCTTCACTCATCATCAATAACTCATTTACGCTATGCCCAAGCATAAGCCGAAACGGAGTAACCCAACGATCGACATGACGGCCATGTGCGACGTCGCCTTCCTGCTCCTGACTTTCTTCATGCTCACCGCAAAAATGAAGAATCAGGAATCGGTGGTGATCGACACGCCCTCATCCATATCCGAGACCAAGTTGCCGGACGCCAACACGCTGACCGTTCTGATCAGCAAAGAAGGCAAACCGATGCTCGATATGGCCGGTTCGCACACCCGCGAAAATCTGATCGCTACCATGAACTCCCGCTACCAACTGGGTCTGTCGATTGAAGACCAGAAGCGTTTTGCCAATTCGGGCAGCTTCGGTGTGCCCATTAAAAACCTGAAACAATGGCTTGAATTGGCTGGCCCAGAGCGCACGGAATTCGAAAAACAGTTCAATGGCGTTCCGATCGATACGGTCGACATCAACAAAAGCGAACTCGCCGACTGGATTCACACGGCACGTGTGGAACAGTTTAACCTGAAAAAAGAAGGCAAGGTCGAGTCCGAGTACGTGATCGTCGTCAAAGCCGACAAAGACACACCCTATCCGGCTGTACAAAGAGTGATCAATACGTTGACGGACATCAACGTCAACAAGTTCAACCTGATCACCAACATGGAAGCCGATCCGAACAAACTGGAAGGTGTGAAAAAACCGGGTTGAACGCCGGCAATTGACTGAAAAACAGTTTTCTAAACACTAAAAAAACGCCACACTATGGCTGAAATGCAAACCGCCGACACTGGTGGTCATAAGAAAGGTGGGAAGGTAAGATCGAAAAAGATGTCTACCCGCATCGACTTTACGCCGATGGTGGACCTTGGGTTCTTGCTGATTACATTTTTCATGCTGACGACTACGTTGGCCAAGCCACAGATCATGGCCCTGGTAATGCCGGAAAAAGATGTCAAAGTTAAAGACCTCGAACCGGTAAAAGAATCGAAGGTGCTTACCCTGCTGCTCGGCGCCAACGACAAGGTTTACTGGTACGAAGGCATTACCAAACCGACACTCGATTCGACAGACTACTCCGCAGAGGGATTGCGCAAGGTCATTTTGAACAAAATGGAAAAAGTGAACCAGCAATTTGGCATGGACGAATATGAAGACGCCAAAACGAAAGAGATGAAAAAAGGCTCTTTCATCACGGTGCTCATCAAGCCTACCAAAGAAGCGCGCTACAAAAACCTCGTGGATGCCCTCGACGAGATGGCCATTACCAAAGTGCGTTACTACGTGATCCTTGATATCTCTCCCGACGAGGAGAAGTTTATCAAGAACCCGGCAGCCGGCCTCAACTTCAATCCCGAAGCACAGGCCGACGCCGCAACACAGTAAGCACGACCAGAATTTGTATCAAACTTAAAAACATTCAACAATGGCAGAAGAAAAAGGTACATCCTTCCAGGGCGATATGCTGGATATCATCTTCGCCGACCGGAATAAGGCCTACGGCGCTTACCAGCTCCGCCGGTCTTACAAACAGTACCTGATGCGAGCAATGCTGTATGGAGTCGCAGTGATCCTGCTGTTCCTGCTGATGCCTTTCATCATGAACGTCGTGTCCGGTGTGTTCGCCAAGAAGGAAAAACCCATCGATGTAGTAGCCGAACTCGGCCCGCCGCCGGATATTGACCCGAACCAACCGCCGCCCCCGCCCCCCCCGCCGGTAGAAACGCCGCCGCCGCCGACCCGTTCGACGGTCAAATTCGTTCCGCCGGTCGTCAAAAAAGACGAGGAAGTGCAGGAAGAAAAGCCCCAGGATATTGAAAAAATCCTGGAAGACGACAAAGACATCAGCTCTGAAACCAAGCAGGGCAATGATGAAGCGGCTCCCACAATCGACGAGAACCCGCAAGAACTCGAAGTAGTGGAACAACCCAAAGTCGTCGAGGAAAAAACGTACGAAATGTTCGATATTCAGAAAGCGCCGAGCTTCGTCGGAGGCGAAGCCGAGTTGCTTAAATACCTGAATCAGAACATCAAGTACCCCCCGCTGGCACGCGAAAATAACATCCAGGGCGTCGTCGCCCTCACCTTCGTGGTGAACAAGGACGGCAGCGTTTCCGATGTGAAAGTCGTGAAAGATATCGGTGGCGGTTGCGGCAAAGAAGCCGTCCGTGTGGTAGAAAACATGCCCAAATGGGTTCCCGGCGAAGCCAACGGCCACCCGGTAAAAGTGCGTTTTACCCTCCCGGTTCGTTTCCGACTCGAGTAATTCCGGCCCTCGCGCCCCCTGATTTTATTTCGCTGAGCGGTGTTGATCGAAAGATCAACACCGCTCTTTTTTTTTAAAAATTTTTTAGCCCCGCACACCAAAATACTCATTGCCAGCATCTTATATAGTATTAGGCTACCTTCCTGAAACTGAAGAACCTGTTTTTTCATCCCCAAACAACTTTCAGGACGGAGCCTGAACCCCGGGTTTTCAGCCCATTTTTCACACTCAAAATTCACGGTCATGGCAAACTTACCGAACCTGTCCCCACGGGACATGCTGGACATTATTTTCGAAAACCGAAACCGGGCTTACGGAGCATATCAGCTGCGCCGTGAATACCCAAACACGCTGGGGCGGGCCGTTTTTATGGCCATGCTGCTGATCGGTGTGTTCCTGATCATTCCACGCCTGCTGCGCGCTTTGTCGACTGCAATGCCGTCCGAAAATGTTTACACCACGGAGTATAAAACCTCCGCACCGCCGGTGATCGAAGTACCGCCTGTCCCGCCGCCGGTTGCGGCTACCCCTCCTCCGCCGGCCCGCAGTACGGTGCGTTTCGTGCCGCCCGCCCCAACGCCTGACGGCGACGTGCCCGACGATAAGCAACAACCCGATGTGGCGGCACTGGCCAACTCGGACGATAACATCGGCGACCGCAACCTGCAAGGCGATCCCGATGCGCCGCCATCGATTTCACCTGCCAATACGGCCGGTCCTGTGATAGAAACGCCCAAATTTCAGGAACCGGAAGGCCCCTACGAATTGGGCGATGTACAGAAAATGCCGTCGTTCCCCGGCGGAGAAGTAGAATTGCTGAAATACCTCTCCCGAAATATCCGCTACCCTGATATAGCCCGTGAAACCAATACCCAGGGCGTTGTTGCGCTGCAATTTGTAGTGGACGAAAAAGGCAACATCCGCGATGTCGTCGTCGTAAAAGACATCGGCAGCGGCTGCGGCAAAGAAGCCGTACGGGTTGTCAATTCGATGCCCGACTGGATACCCGGTGAAGCCAATGGCCACCCTGTAAAGGTGCGATTTACCCTTCCGGTCCGGTTCAGGTTGCAATAACCAGACCTCTTCAACCCTCTCCGTTTACGCCGCTTGTGCAGGATTCATGCCTCTGCAAGCGGCTTTTTTTGAGGTGGCAGGTCATTTTGATCTGAAACAAAATTGGCGGTCTCGGCGGGATTCATCACTTTTGAAGGCAATATTGGAACGTTCTAAAACCATTTCTGCCATGCCAGTTTCCCGCCGCAAAGCCCTTAAAACCCTTGGAGCAGCAACCGGTGCCGCCCTGCTCGGACATTTTCCAACAGGTCTGGACAGCCGAACACCCTTGTCTTTTTTCGAAGAAAACCCGCTGTATAAAAAGCCAAACAGGGCCATAACGGCCATAACGCTCGGCGCCGGCTCGCGGGGCAATGTGTATGGCGGATACGCACTCGAATTCCCGGAAGAACTGGATATCGTCGGTGTCGCCGAACCGATTCCAATCCGCAACGAGCGTTACACCCAGAAACACAATATCCCCGAGGCCAACAGATTCCCCACCTGGGAACGCGTGTTCGACCGCCCCAAATTTGCCGACGCGGTCATCATCACCACGCCCGACAATCTGCACTACGGCCCCTGCATGGCAGCCCTGAAAGCAGGCTACGACGTCCTGCTGGAAAAACCGATCTCTCCCAGCGAACAGGAATGCCGCGACATCCTGGCATTGGCCAAAAAAACCGGCCGCATTGTAGCGGTTTGCCATGTGTTGCGCTATGCCCCTTACTTTGTCAAATTACGGGAGTTGGTCCAGTCGGGCGCCATCGGCGAACTGATCAGTATTCAGCACATGGAGCCGATTGAGCACGTGCACATGTCGCACTCCTACGTGCGGGGCAACTGGCACGATCGCAATGCGACCACTCCGATCATTCTGGCTAAAAGTTGCCACGACCTCGATATTCTGCGCTGGCTTATCGGCAAGCCCTGCAAACAAATCGTTGCAATGGGCGGCCTGAAATGGTTTCGCTCCGAAAACGCCCCCCCTGGCAGTACAGCGCGTTGTATGGACGGCTGTGCAATAGAAGGATCATGCCCCTATTCCGCCATGAAAATTTACTACCGCAACCGCTCCTGGCTGCATGTTTTCGACCTGCCGGACGACCCTGCGAAACACGGCGACGCAATTCTCGAATACCTGCGCACGACCAACTACGGGCGCTGTGTTTACAGGATGGACAACAATCAGGAAGACCATTACGTGTGCTCCATGCAGTTTGACGGCGGCGTTACGGCCAACTTCTCGATGGAAGCCTTTACTTCCTATGCCGGACGGCGCACCCGGGTGATGGGCAGCATGGGCGATATCGTGGGCGACATGGATAATTTTACCCTTAACGATTTCCGGACTGGTAAATCAACCGTGTATGACCACAGCAAAATCGTGGATGTTGAAAACTATAAAAACGCTGGCCACGGTGGCGGCGACTGGCGACTGGTTCGCGACTGGATACAGGCAGTCAGCCAGCAAAACCCGGCCCTGCTCACCTCAACCATCGATGCTTCGATAGAAAGCCATGTAATGGGATTTATGGCTGAGCAAAGTCGAAAATCGGGAAAAATCGAGTCAATCGTCATGTAAAAGCGAGGGCGATCCGGAGATACCGGATCGCCCTCGTCATTTGTATTGTGGCCGGAGCGTTACGGACGTTTGACCGAAAACATGGGCCAGTTCGTCTCTTAATTGCGTTTGTTGCCGTCGGAGCCTGAGCCCGGTTTGACCGGATCCGGCATGTCTTTGCCGAAGGCATCCTGCATTTCCTTGATGGTCGTATTGGCCGGATCGAGGAGTGCCCATTTTGCGGTCACGGCATTGAATTTTTCAGCATCTTTTCTCACGAAGTACACGTAGGAAAGGTAGTTATAGGCCGTCAGCAGGTCTTTTTTGTTCCTTTCCTTGTCTGTTTCTGCTTTTTCCGTGTATTTCTCCCACGATTCGGTCGCCTTGCCGTATTCTTTTGCTTTTTCCGGGTCGGCCTCGATTTGCTCCTGCGTCGGGTCAAATTTGCTGGCGGTTTTTGCACGCCACAACCAGCCGATTGGCGCATTGGCGTTGATTTCCGTCACCTTGGTAAATGCAGCCAATGCTTTCACATAGCTGATGGAATCGCCGCAGAAATAGTTGCGCAAGCCCAGGTTGTAGTAATTGGTAGCCGTAGGCGAGGGCACCGAATCGAGGTACATCTGCATGGCCGATGCCGAAAGGCAATACTCCTTGCGGACATAGTGCAGGTTGCTGATTTCTTCATACAAGGGCCAGCGGGAATGGCTGGAGTCCACGTCGATAGATTTGGTCAGGTTGCGGATGGCAACGAGTGTATCGCCTTTGGTCTTGAGCATGAGTTTACCCAGGTAGTCGTAATCGGAGGGCAGGACCTTATCGGGCGTCACGTTTTGGAAATAGGAGTTCAGCAGGTCGAGGCCGCGCTGATATTCGCCGTTTTCGTAATCGCAGTAGGCCTGGAGGCGGCGCAGGTAATTTTTGGAGCCGTCTTTTTTCAGGATTTTTTCAACCAGCTCGCTACATCCTTTGCAGTCTTTGGTGATGTACAGACAGTTGGCCAGTTGCATTTCATCGTCGATGGTTACGGCATCGCCATTGTTGACGAGGTCTTTGTACGCCTGGGTAGCGCGTTCCCATTTGCGCGAAATGAACAGGTACTCCGCTTTGGCGCGCAGGGCCGGCGTATAACGCGGGTTGAGGGCGATTGCCTTGTCAAAGTACTCGATCGAGCGATCGAATTGTTTGGCAATGCGATACACACGGCCCAGCATGGTCAGCGGCAGCGGGTTTTTGGGTTCGACGAGCGAAGCGTATTCATAGTATGTGGCCGCAGAGCCGCCGTTGCCGAGTTCTTTATAGGTAAAGCCCAGCGACATCAGGGTTTGAAAATCTTTAGAATTGACGTCCTGCGCGTTTTTCAGGTATTGTTCGGCGCGTGTGAGGTTGGGCCGGTTGTCGCCGGGCGCAATATAGAACCAGTACGATTCGCCGGTGTGGCGCCAGGCGTTCATGTCCTTACGGGCACTGCGTGTTGCCTTGTCGAACTGTTTTTCCGCTTCGGCGGCCCGATTTTCGAGGAGCAGCACGCGGCCATTGGCCACGAGGGCAAGTGCACCTTCGGGTTTGGCGTCAAAAGCAGCCTTAAAGGTGCTCATGGCCTGATCTTTCTGGCCTTTTGCCAGGTAAACATTGCCCAGCGACAGACGCGCGTTTTGGTCGGTGGCATCGGCTTGGGCAAGGGCGGAGAAAATTCCGATCGCTTTATCCCAGTCTTTCAACTGCACGGCAGCCAGGCCGTCTGCATAGCTTTGCGCCATCAGAGCCGCGGCATGGACAAAAATTACGGTTAGAAGAAGAAGGGCTTTTTTGAAGAACGTTGTCATTGTTCGGAAAAAAGGTTTTTGTTTAAAAAAACAGTAAGGGACTCGTGATTCGGTTTTCGCGTCAAAGGTCTGGCATTATGACGCTTATTTTCAAAAAAATCCACATTGGCTTTGGCAAAAAAAGGCTTCCGCCAACAATGTTTAATGTAATATTAACACAATCAGCCCCTTGAGGTTGCCTCAACAGGTTGAAATTGAGCCAAGGGGCGGTTTGGAAGGTTCAACGCTGTACTTCGATGAGCCGGGTAACGGCATTGGCCGGCAGCATGCCTTCTTTCAGGATGAGGCGCTGCCCGTCGCCGGCCAGGTAGGAGGCAAAACCGAGCCCCAATCCGGGCCGGGCCTGTGCATTGATGACATAGATAGTGCGCTTGTACGGATATTGTCCGGTAGCCAGATAGGCCTGGTACGGGCCGTAGCCATGCTCTCCGGCAGCGGATGAAACGCGCAGCAATTTGATTTCCGACAGAAATTTCTGCACCCCGCCGTCGTCGGTATCTGAAATAATATTGGCGGAGATAATGCCGACCGCTGCCGGGTTTTTGGCCACATAAGCGATCACTTCTTCATTGGTGTTCAGGGCGGAGGCATTGGGGGGCAGGGGCGCGCCGCCGCCAATAGTATCTTTAACATACTTGACCGTGCCGGAAAGCGCATTATCGTACACCAGGCGCACGGCGCCAAGTTTCGATTTGGGATTCAGATCGCTCCATTTGGCTGTTTTCCCGGTCAGCAAATCCTTCAACTGATCACGGGTAAATACCGTGTCGGTATTCGAGGGATGGAGGATAAAAGCAACGGCATCATAAGCAATAGGCGTCATTTTGGGTGTAAATCCGCGCTGACGAAAATATTTGAGTTCGTCTTCGGTCAGTTTGCGCGGAATGACGACCACCTGCACCGAGTCGCGAATAACCGCTGCGACCGCTTCGCCTTCCGACACGTATCGCGCATGTACCCTGGCTTGTCGGTAAATGCTGTCAAAAACATCTATCGCTGATTCGATCACGGGTTTGTAGCCTTCATCGATCAAGACATTGAGGTCGCCGGTGGTTGGGGTATCGAGTTTCTGACCGGTTACCGGGTTGCGGGGCTGGTCGCAGGCCTGAAAAAGCAACAAGGCCATAACGAGTGCGGTAAAAAGAGGCAAGTGTTTCATAACACGGCAAATGCTTAAAAATCAAACAATTCGATCACTCGGAGTGGGGTCAGAAATAGTCGGCGTACACCCGCCAGCCACGATAAAGGCCATACACCACAACGGTAACGCCGAAAATGTTGCGGTATTCTGCCGGAAGGTCGGGCACTGCGCCGGGCACCAGCAACAACCACAGGCCGAAGCCGATGAAAAACAGGGTCATGGAGATGCCCAGTATCAGCATGGAAGTGCGGAATGGGCCTTGTTTTTTTCGAATGCGGTCGTCGGATGACATAAATGACGAGTGTTTGTATGGAAAGATGCGAATTTCGGGAGAAATGGTGGATGCGCTTCATTTCTACATAAAAAAACTCCCGCACAGCAGAAGCCGTGCGGGAGTTGGTCATTTGATGAGAAGGCTGATTTTACAGCGCCCACCACATTTTGTCGCCAAAAAGGCCGGAGGCATCGACATGTTGTGCCTGGATAGCGGCCTCTACGTTAGCCTTGTTGTTGCCCGATTCGCTGAGCGTAGCATAGGGGAAGCGGCGCGGTACGCCAGAGCCCGGATAAGACGTGCCGGGTACTTCCTGAATTTCGTTCGGGAAGCCCGTGCGGCGGAACTCGGTAAATGCTTCTGCGCCGTTGCCGAACAGGGCGATCCATTTTTGCGTAATGATGGCATCAAGCGAATTGGCGTCGTATTCAGCAGATTTCGCATCGAGGAATGCCTGGTCAGCTGCCACGCCGTGCTGAGCGCAGGAAGCGGAGATACCGTCGAGATAAGCCTGTTTGTTGCCATTGGCTTCGGCTATGATAAACAATACTTCAGCATAGGTCATCAGCACCGAAGGAGCAGTGGGATCGTCGCGGAAGGCCGCGCCAATCTGGGAAACCGAGGTAAACGGAACAGGCTCTGCCGTTCCGTTCGGCTGACCTTTATACACGCCACCGTCAGCCAGTTCGGCATACACCGGAAGGCGCGGGTCATTTTGCAAAATGGTCACCATCGTTTCGCTCACGGCATGGTCGTTACGGCCATCGTTGTACTTGTTATTGTACAGCGGGTTGGAGCCGTCGGCGGTTGCATCGAAATACGACATTTGAGCATTCTCGTCATTGGAAGCGATCAGATCAGCCGGGTTGCTCAACAGGGTCTGCAACTCGGATGCATAGGCAGCATCTTTGTGTTTGGCGTGGTTGAGCATGCGAGCACGAAGCGAGTTGGCGAATTTGCGCCATTTGTTTACGTCGCCGTTATAGATTACATCGCCGGCGCCGAGTGCATCGCCCGAAGCATCGAACATGGAAGCGGCGGTGCGCAGTTCGGTGATCAGGGCAGCATAAACATCCGATTGCTTGTCATATTTCGGCGTCGTTACCCGGTCGATATTGAGGGCTTCGCTGTAAGGCACATCCCCCCACATATCGGTAATCACGGAGAAATAATACGCCCGCATCACCATGGCAGCTGCACGCATATTGCTGGGATTCGGCGCACGGTTCAGGATGTCGGTCAGATCCATCAGCGGACCTGCATACAGACCTTGCCAGTGGGCATCCAGAGCATCGGGACGATATTCGTACCAGTCTTCATCGATGTACTGGATTTTGGCGTAGTGCTGGGCCCACAGACCTGCATAGGTCATGTCGAAGCTCGCGCCATGAATACGGCGAACACCCTGGGAAATACCCGAGACCAGAACATTGGTCAGCGGAACTTCTTCCGGATCGTTCGGATTGGTATTGATTTCGTCGAAATCCTTGTCGCAGCCCGCGCCGGTGAAACCGAGAAGGAGCAGCAACATCCAGATTTTGATATTTTTCATGTTATCAATTTTTATGGATGTGAATGTTTAGAATTGGGCGTTCACGGTCAGACCGTAGGTACGAGCCGAGGGCAACTGGCCGAATTCGACGCCTTGCATGGCATTGGTGTTGTCAAATGCCGTTTCCGGGTCCACGTGCGGGATGTTGGAATGCAGCAGCGCCAGGTTGCGGCCATAAGCCGACACGCGCAAGCCACCGATGAAGCTGTTGTCAAACCAGCGTTTCGGGAAGTCGTAGCCCAGGGTTACTTCGCGCAGTTTCACGAAGGAGCCGTCGAAGACACCGCGGTCGTGGCGGCGGTTGTAGAAGTCGGCGTTCCATTGTTCAGCGCTTTGTTTGGTCGTATTGGGCGAGAAAGTGCCGTCGCCATTATCAACCACACCACCGAAGTTGTAACCGTTGGCGATTTCGTCGGCCGTATTGCGGCCTTCCAGCGTTTCGTCGAGCACGCCGGTGTAGCGGCCGAAGACGTAAGTCATGGAGAACACGTCGCTGCCCTGACGAGCATCGATCAAAGCACTGAGGGACAAGCCTTTCCAGGAGAACGTGTTGCGCACACCGCCAACCCAGTCAGGGGTGATGGAGCCCAGTACGAAGTTACTGTTGTTGCCGTTTGCATCCACATCCTGAACCGGGCGGCCGTTCGCGGGGTTGACGATAATTTGGCCATCGGGAGCGCGTTTCACGCGGCGGCCGACCAATACGCCGTACGGTTCGCCTTCGCGGGCAACCAGGCGCAGGCCCCAGTAGGTGTTGATCGTGATTTCGGTAACGCCATCAGGCAAGTCTTTCACCAGCGAGTTGTTCTTGGCCCAGTTGACATCGAGATCCCAGCGGAAGTTGCGCGAACGAACGGGCGTCACGCCAAATTGAACTTCGATACCGTTGTTGTTGATCGTGCCGGCATTGATGATGCGGCTGGAGAAACCGGTCGTCGAGGAGACGTTGAGCGGAATGATCTGGTCGATGTTGTCTGTGTTGTAGTACGTTACGTCGAGGCGAACGCGATCCTTGATGGCGCGCAATTCGATACCTGCTTCGATCGAGTTCGAACGTTCGGGCTTGAGCGTGTTGTTGGGTTGCGAGCCCGGTACGAAGAACGAAGGCGTGCCGTTCCACGGAACGTTGGCGCCATACGTGAACAGCAGGCGATACGGATCGGTGTCCTTACCGGCCTGGGCATAACCGCCGCGCACTTTGAGGTAGGTAATGCCCGGGATGCTAACTTTTTCAGAAACCACCACGCCGAGGTTGAATGCCGGGTAGAAATAGCTGCGGTTTTCAGCCGGAAGCGTGGAAGACCAGTCGTTACGAGCCGTAGCGTCGAGGTAGATGAAGTTGTAGAAACCGAGCGAAAGGCTACCCAATACGGAGTTGATGCGCAGTTTGTTGGTAAATTCATTGACCTGCACCGGGCCGTCGGCATTCGAGAAATTGAAAAGGCCGGGCACTACCAGTGCGGTAGCCACTTGTTCAATACCCTGGTATTTGTAATCGCGGCGGGCTGCGCCAACGGTGGCCAGCACGGAGAAGTTGTCAGAGATGTACTTGTTGGCCGTGAACAGCACATCGCTGTTCGTCTCGTTCATGGCATAGTTGAGTTTTTCGTAGCGACCGTTCGGGAAGTCCACCGTCTCTTTTTCATAGCGGATTTCGCGTGCATCGCGGTAGAAATCGGTACCCACGCGGCCCGTAACCTTCAGCCAGGGCAGCATTTGATACGACAGGGCGTAGAACCCGTTGATGCGGTCGCGGTGCTGAGGCTTCAGGTTGTTGTAGAGGGTGAAGAAGGGGTTGTTCTGGTAGTTGCTGTTCCAGTTGACGATATTGCCCCTGGCGTCGCGGTTCTGATAGTTGTCGCGAAGATATTCCCAGTCAACCTGACGGCCCGTCCAGATGGTTTGCTGGATGATGTTGTCGCCGGCATAACCTACTGCGGGGCGGTTTTTCGAATCAACGATGGTGTAAGCCACGTTGCCATCCGACGTCCATTTTTCGCTCATTTTCATCCCGAATGCCAGGTTGAACGTGTTGCGTGACAGGTCGGTGTTGGGCACCATACCAGTCTGGTCGAGGTTGGTGAAGGAGAAACGGGCGTGTGCCTTTTCGCCGGCTGCCGTGATGGCAATGCTGTTGGTGAAGGTTACTCCCGTCTGGAAAATGCTCTTGACGTTGTCGGGGTGAGCAATCCAGGGTTGTTGAGCGCCCGTGAACTGATTGAGCACAGCGGCTTCGTTCGGTTCGTCGATCACGCCGTTGCCATCGTTGTCGATGCCGTCGGCGGAGTTGATGGCCGAATCAAAGGCAGGACCCCAGCTTTCATCGACACCGTCGTTGAGGCCGCCGCCGGCGCCATCCACGTAGTTGAATTGCTGGCCCGAGCCCTGGCCGAATCGGTTCTGATAGCTCGGCAGGCGGAAAGGATTGGAGAAGCCGATGTCGCCGGTGTACGAAACGCCAAGGCCTTTTTGCGCGTTTTTACCGCTTTTGGTCGTGATCAACACAACGCCATTGGCGCCGCGGGAGCCATAAAGAGCGGCTGCGTTCGGGCCTTTCAGCACCGAAATCGTTTCAATATCGTCAGGGTTGATGTCTGCAATAGCGTTGCCAAAATCGACACCGCCATACTGCGTGCCGCGCGGGTCGGACGACCAGGGGCGCGAACTGTTGTCCATCGGAATACCGTTGACCACAAAAAGCGGCTGGTTTTCGCCGGTGATCGAGGTATTGCCACGGATAACGATACGCGAAGAGGCGCCTACGTTGCCGCCTGAACTAACGACGTTCACACCCGCGATTTTACCGGAAAGCGAGTTGACGACGTTGGCATCGCGCGATTGCGTCAACTGGTCGCCTCCGATCTGTTGTACGGAGTAGCCCAGCGACTTTTGTTCACGAGAGATACCCAGTGCAGTGACGACCGTCTCGCCCAGCTGAACGCCGGAGGCCAGCACCACATCCACCACATTGGAAGCACCGAGGGCTACTTCCTGGGTCGAATAACCGGTGTACGACACCACCAGGGTGGTAGCGCCCGCCGGCACCTGAATTTTGTACTGACCGTTGACGTCGGTGGCAGTACCGACATTGGCGTCTTTGACGCGTACGGAGGCGCCGACAAGGGCTTCTCCGTCGTCGCCGGTAACGGTACCCGTTACCGCACGCTGAGCGAGAGCCATCCCGGTAGCTGCCAGCAGCAGACAAAGGGTTGTAAGGAAACGCTTCATACGAAAGTTGATTTGGTTAAATAATTGTGTGAAAGATTTGAGCACATACCAGAGGGTTTCCGGGGCACCAGAAAGATTACGGGCATAAAAAAACCGCCTGCGAAGGTCATCGGAGTACCGATTGGCCCTCTACTCAGCGGCTGTGAAAGTTTGATTTGGCAATAACCGATTGACCTATATTATTTGGCAATATCATTCCTGCGACCAAAGGTAGAATGCCCCGGGAACAAAAAGTAAAGTCAGGATTGGTTTTTTTACAATAGTGCCAAATCTTATCATCTCTTCTAAAATATTACGGCATTGGTAATTTCCTCATTTTCAGGTGTTTTTGCTTCATCGTGCGAATTGTGTTAAAGGCGATTTTTCGCTATGCTCGCCTCCTGCCTTCTCCGTTTCCCCCTACTGCAAAAGCCTCAGATACATCCTGATCGTGTTGGACAATCCGTAATACAAAGCGTCGGAAATGAGTGCATGACCGATACTTACCTCGAGTAAGCCCGGGCAGTTTTGTTGAAAAAACCGCAGGTTACCGAGGTTCAAATCGTGCCCTGCATTGACGCCGATACCCACCCTCGCCGCTTCCTGAGCAGCTTCCGTATAAGCCCGTACCGCCGCGGCAGGGTCGAGAACGTAGTTTTTGGCATACGGCCCGGTGTAAAATTCCACGCGGTCGGCGCCTGCCGCCTTCGCGGCTTCCACCATTGCCGCCACGGGATCGACAAATACCGACACCCTGATGCCGGCCGCGCCGAGGGTCTGGCATACTTCCCGCAGCCTCGACTGGTCACGAACGGTATTCCAGCCGCTGTCGGAAGTCAGCTGATCGGGCGCGTCGGGCACCAGCGTACACTGATGCGGCGGGTTGGCGAGCACCAGATCGAGGAACTCCTGCGTGGGATTGCCCTCGATATTGAACTCCGTGGTGACCACTGCCCGGAGCGCAGGCACGTCGTCGTAGCGAATATGGCGCTGGTCGGGACGGGGATGCACCGTGATGCCTTCGGCGCCAAAAGCCTCGCAATCGCGCGCGACCTGCACCAGATCGGGCAAATTGCCGCCGCGCGAATTGCGCAGCAAGGCTACTTTATTGATGTTGACACTCAGTCGAGTCATGGTGATAAATGATTGCAATGTTAATGGATGAATCTGTGCAACACTTCGAGGCGCAAAACAATTTCGCGAAGGGACGCAAACTTCACAAAGGAAAATACTTTTCAGCGCCATTGAAAAATGTGCATTCAAAACATTGTTTGGACAATGTGGTTTGGCCACCCCGCAGTCGCGAGTGCTGCAAAGACGCACGAGTTGATATTCCATTCCTCCAAACAAGCAAACCAGCCTACTTTTGCCCCGAAATCGGACCGACATGGAAGAACCCGAACTTGAAATACCGGCGCCGCGCCCCCCGGCCGGCCCCAAAGTCAGGCAGGTGCTGATGGCCCAGCTGGCTTTTTGCATACTGGGGTCGCTGCTGGGCGCGCTCGTCTTTCAGGCAATCGCCATTGCCTGCGGCTGGGATGTGGATGCCTTGCGCAGCACGTTCTCTGCCGATGCCCCGCCCGGGCAGGTCTGGCAGATGCGGTTTCTGCTGGCACTGAGTCATTTGTTCACTTTCGTACTGGCCGGATGGGCCACGGTTCGGGTGTTTTACCCGATCAATGATTTTTCCCGCTCGTGGCGCCTCGACTGGCCGAGCTACCTCGGCGGGCGCCAATGGCCCTCCGGCTCGGTTTTAGGTACGGGCATCCTGATCATGCTGGCTTCGCTGCCCGTGGTGCTTTTCTCATACACAATCAACAAGTTAGTGCCGTTGCCCGAGTGGGTTCACCAAATGGAAAACGATACGACCGAGGCGCTGAAAGCCTTGCTCCGTATGAACGGGCCGCTCGAACTGCTCGCCAACCTGAGCCTGCTGGCTGTTTTGCCGGCCATCGGCGAAGAATTGGTTTTCAGGGGAGTGTTGCAACGGCAGCTGATGCGTCGCATAGCCAATCCTTACACCGCAATTTTGATTTCGGCCGCAATTTTCAGTTTTGTACATTTTCAATTTGAAGGATTTTTGCCGCGCTGGCTGCTGGGTATTTTGCTGGGATGGCTGTACTGGCGCACGGGTAATTTCTGGGTGCCCGTTTTCGCCCATTTTGTCAACAACGCCTTGCAGGTACTGGGCCAGTATTTGTACAGCAAAGACCTGAGCAATGTCAATTTCGAACAGGATGTGGACGTTCCGTGGGCAGGCGCCCTCATCTCCGTGGCATTGCTTTTTGCCCTGGTACGTTTGCTCGACCGCCAGCTTCCTGCTCCTGCGCAAGAGCATTCTCCCGACGACTTCAAACTTTAAACATCTGAATTTAAATTAATCAAATATGGAACTCCTTGGCATCGGTTCGCGCGTCAAACACCCCGCTTTCGGCGACGGCGTTGTGGTAAGGCTGCACGTCGCGGCTTACGAAGTTTGTTTTATGCAATTTGGTCTGAAAATGGTCGGCAAGGACTACTCCGGCTGGCAAATCGTGGAACGCATCGCGCCGGAAGAAGCCGTTTCGTTTACCGAAGCGGAACAATCGCTCGTGCGCATCCTCCGCGCATGGGCCGGCACCAGCCTTGAAACGGTGCCCCTGGGCGAGCGCTGGATCAAAGGGACCCTCATCATGAAACCCTCCGACACCAGCCTGCAGCCCAAGGAAATACCCATCGATACTTTTTTCCACAAGATCGTCATGATGCGCGACCGCCTGCGGGTGCTCGAACAGAACATCAATGCACACAAAAAACTGGACGACGAAGACAAGGTTAATCTCCAGCAATACATCACACGTTGTTACGGCAGTATGACGACGTTCAACGTGCTGTTCAAAAACAGGGAAGATTACTTCGTCGGAGAAAGTTCCAAGGACTGACACAGCACAAATCGGCAATCAAAACGACCCAGACTACCCCGTATTCAAGCCCGATCAGCCCCCATTTTTCCTGGTAAAAACCGCCCTGGTAATGGCTGTACGACAAGGCTGCCAGCCCCGACCACACGATGGCAAACCGCCAGCGCGTGCCCAGCGACAAAGCCAGCGGAACGCTAACGTACCAGGGGTGCACGGTCGTGGCATCAAACAAATAGATGGCCGAAGCGAGTGTGAGCGCTTCGTACAGTCGCACCTGCTTGCCGCCCTTGGGGGTTCTCCAAACCGCCAGCGCAACTACCGCAAGCAGGGTCAGCGCACCGAGTGCGGGGCCGACCAACCGCCCCGTCTCCCAGTCGGAATACCGGTTTGCCCAAAATTTGGCCAGGTAGTACACACTGGCGTTGAATTCGAATTGCCTGAAATAAAGCCGCAAACTGCTGCCCATATTGCCCAGAACTTCCGGCTGGAGCAATGGCAAAAACATGCCGATGCTTATCGCCCCGAACAGCAGCGCAAACTTCAACCCGCGCCGCCACCCCAACCAACGCCATAACACCGGCAAAAACAAGGGCGGTAACAACTTGGATGCCGTCGCAAGCGCCCACCAGACAGCGCCTGCTGCAAGCCGACGGCGATGCAGGGCATTCAGGCCGGCCAGCAGGAAGCAGATCATGGCGCCTTCAAAGTGCAGGTTTCCAACAATTTCCAGAAGGATAAGCGGATTGAGCGCGTAAAGCAGGGAAGCCTCCCCCACCCTGTCGCCCCATGAGGGGCCGGCGGCCGACAGCAGCCCTTCTCCTCCACTCCCCCGGAGAAGCGGGCGGGAACCGAAGCCCGCAATCGTTGCTATCTCGCAAGCCAGCAAAAACAGTTTGATAATCAGTACTGCACCACGGTCGCTGAACGGAAACAACCAGCCCGCCAGAGCGAATACGGCCTGGCAGACCGGCGGGTAAACCGTATAATATTGGGGAGAATTAAGGTGGTTGTACAAATCGCGGCTCAAACCTGCCGGCAGCTCGGGCCGGGCCATATAGTATTCCGGCGGATGCGCAAACGGGTGTATGCCCTGGGCCAGCAGGCGACCGTCCCATAAAAAGCGGTAATAATCGTCGGACAGGTTCGGCAGGCTGAACAGGAGGGCGATTCGCAAGGCAATGCCCAGTCCCAGATACCAGCGCAAGTCGGCTCCGCCAGGCTTTTCCTTAAAAACCAACAGGGCGTACAGGCCGAACAACAGCCCGTACGCCCCGATAAAAGGCCCGAAATCCGAGCGGCGGGCGAAGAAACCCAGCCAGACGGTGAGTGCTGCAAAGGCCGAGGAATACAACAGGCGCTTGGTCATACCGGGCCAAAAATCGCACAGATCAGCGGTTTACCACCACTTTGGACCGCCAATTTCCAATTTGAAAAATGTACAACCCGGTCGAAAGCCCCTGCGTCTCGATCCAGGTTTCCTGGCTCCCCTTCTCGAGTTGGCCTTGCACAACGGGCCTTCCGAGAGCGTCCAGCAGCATGTAATCGAGATGCTGCCCGGCTTCCTGCGACAATTGAACGCGGAAGCCGCGGCTGTCGGCAGGATTGGGCGCGATCTTCAGGGCTGCCACCTGAGGCTCGCCGCTGCCCAGCGTGATGGTATGGCAATAGTAATCGTCTTCATGATGGGCGTCGGGCTGTTCGTTGGGCGCGGCTGTCCAGAAGCAAAATTCCGTCGGCACCGAGGTTTGCCCGTCCGCTTCGATATCGCCAAACGGCAACCAGACCGACTGTCCGGGCGCAAGCCCGAGGCCTTCATAATGCAGTCGCCGGGCCGGACGCAGAAAACAGATGTCCCAGAAAACATTGTAATTAAATTCGATCAGGACATCCACCCGATCCAGCACGTTGCTGCCGGTATTGGTCACCTGAACCTGAAAATCGCCACCCGACAGCTTGTAAAAAGACTGGGCAACACCAGGAAAAACCGTTTCATCGACATGCACAGGGGCGAGCTGTTGCACAGCGCTGAGCGAAGCGCCCGACTGGCCCGACGAAGTCGGCACGGAAAAACTGTTCAGTGTACGCAGCCAGGCATGGGCGGCCTGAAACTGCGGAGCAAGCGGATTGCTCTCAGGTCCAGAGCCGTATAGCCCTGCGATCGTAATGTAATCGCCGTTTGTGGCCAGCACGCCCCCCATTTTCCAGAGATCATCGCTTTCCAAGGATTCCAATACGGCGCCGTTGGCATCGGCCTTGATCAACTGATAACTGGTGTTGGAAGAGCCGCCCAGAATAAAGCCGTCGCCGAACAAGGCAAAATCATTGGCGCCCCAGGAAAAAGTGTTCAGGATGTTGAACCCCGTGTCGTCGAATTGCACCAGGCGATGCTGCGACAGATCGAGGGTATAAGCGTAGCCCGCTTTAACGAGCACTTTGGTGTTGTAACTGAAAGCCGGCAAACTGGCCGCGTACGTCATGGCGTAGGTATGCGAGCCGGGCGCGCCCAGGTGTTTCCAGTATTGCAGGGCTGGTGCGCCCACTGCTACAAAATCTTCGGTACCGGGTACAAAAGCCAGGTCGTTAATGAGCCCGCTGCCGCTCAGGGCAAATTCCCAAAGTGATTCGCCCGTTACGGCGTCAAAAGCCATGAGTTTGTTGTTCAAAACAGCAACCACTTCGCCGTCGGGGCTAACAGCCAGGGGGCCGCCGTCAAACGAACTGAACCCGGTTTTGCTCCAGCGCAGGTTGCAGTCTGCGTCGTAGGAGAAAAGGCTGACATTATCACTCACCACATCACACAACGTAGAGTTGGTGCTTATGACGAAGCCGCCATTGGGCAAGGCCTCGGCATTCGTTACCCTTCGTACTTCCGAAGCAGGCGCCGGCACATATTTGCGATGCAGAATTTGACCCGAGGCATTGTACACCACGGCAAAAACGGTGTCGACAAACAAAGCGCCAGGCGCGGGCACGCCGGTTCCGGCTGCCATAAAGCGCCCGTCGGACAACGCACAAACCGCGGTAACATTGGTGCTGTAACCGAAACCCAGCACGTGGTCGTGGGTTTGGGCAGAAATTGTCTGCATTGCCAGCAGGCCGCAGAGCAGAAAGAAAAGATTTTTCATAAGCGAGATGTTTTGAGCGATAAGACCGCTGATCTCACCCGACCCGTTGGCAAAAGGGCTTTATTTTTTTAGGATTGGGCCGGTTAAATAAAAAACCCGTGCCGCAAGAAGCGGCACGGGGCATCATTTTTCGATTTATTTCCGGAAAAAAGCGGACCCGCAATCAGCGGAACCGCAAGTGTTTGATCGAGTAGTAGCAAATGGTGCCGAACCCAACGGCAAGCATCGAGTGGAACAGCACGAACGCCGTGTTCTTGGTGCGAATACCCAGGATAACGGCTACCACGAAGATGAGCGCCATGACGCCCTCGGCAATCGTGATCCAGGAGATTTTGCGTGCCACGTAGCTGGCTTTGCTGAATTGTTTTTGCTCCCCGTCGATGCCGTATTTCGGCGTACGAACGAAGGCGGAGGCTTTGCCCATCAGGCCTTCAATGACGGCCACGGCATTGTACAGCGAGAGGCCCATCGAAATCGGCATGAAAGACAGGAAGAGCCCGAAGAAACGCACTTTTTCCCAGAAGGTAAAAGGAGCGGTGCGGTTGAGGGCGGCGGTGATATTGGCGGTGTAGGAAATAGCGGCCATCGAAAAGAGGCCCAGCACCGAGAACGAAAGGAAGTGGGTGGAAATACCCAGTTCGCGGAAGGCAAAGGCCAGCGGAATGCTGCTCACTGCGGCCAGAAACACCCAAAGGAACACGCCGTACGCCAGCAACTGGCTGGTTGCGTGCAGCTTTTGCATGATGTTCAGTTTGTTGCCGCCTTCTTTCCAGATCAGGTGCAGCAGTTTGCGGGCGTTTTGTGCGCCGCCTTTGTTCCAGCGGAATTGCTGGCCCTTGAGGCCGTTCATCTCCACCGGGAGCTCAGCCGGGCTTTCGAGTTTTTCCAGATACTGGATCTTGTAACCCATGATCTGGGCGCGGAAGCTCAGGTCGAGGTCTTCGGTGAGGGTATCGCTTTGCCAGCCGCCGGCTTCGCCGATGACTTTTTTGCGCCAAACACCCGCCGTGCCGTTGAACTGGAGCAGCAGGTTGCCGTAGGAGCGGCCGGCCTGTTCGACCGTAAAGTGCACGTTGAGTTGCAGGGCCTGCATTTTGGTCAGCAGGCTGTAATCGGCGTTGATGTGTTCCCAGCGGGTTTGAACGATGCCCACTTTTTCATCTTCAAAGTGGGGCATGGTGGTGCGCAGGAAGTCGGGGCGGGGCGTAAAATCGGCGTCGAAAATAGCGATGTATTCGCCTTTGGCGCGGGGCATGGCTTCCTGAAGGGCGCCGGCCTTGTAGCCCTGGCGGTTGACGCGGTGGATGTGTTCGATGTTGAACCCCCTGGCTTTCATATCGGCCACTTTGGCGGCCACGATGTTGACGGTTTCATCGGTGGAGTCGTCGAGGACATGGATTTCAAACTTGTCCTTCGGATATTCCTGCGCTGCAACGTAGTCGATGATGCGCTCGGCGACGTACATTTCATTGTACATCGGCAACTGCACCGTCACGAACGGCACATTGTTGTCGTCGGCATCGTAGCGGCGGTATTTGATTTCCGGGTTTTCGCGGTGAAATTTTTTGTACAAATACAGCAGATGAAACTGCAGCAGGCAGTAAATCGTCACCGCACTCATGGCAACGAAGTAAATGAGCAGCATCAGGTAGCCGAAATCGACGAAAGCTTGATACTGCAGAGCATTGAAGAGCGAATTAAGACCGTACATATTGAGTTTTGAGTTGCGAAGTTCGCGTTTTCTGAAAGGTATTTGAGTTTATTTTTAAGATTTACAACGATTTAAAGATCGTATATAAAATTTTCCACCCTGCTTTCACGGAGCCTTTGATCGTACCCGACACCTTGCTTTGGCCGCCGGCCCGCCGGCGGTAACGCATGGGCACCTCGGTACAGCGTAGGCCCAGTTTTGCGGCTTTGACCTGCATTTCGACCGTCCAGCCGAAATTGCGGTCGGCCATGTCGAGCCGAAGCAAGGCTTCGTAGCGGATGGCCCTGAACGGTCCCAGATCGGTAAAGCGGCAGCCCCAGAACCAGCGGATGAGCAAAGGCGCGAGCCAGTTGCCAAAGCGCTGTGGAAGGGTCATGGCGCCGGGTTCGAGGCCCCCGAGCAGGCGCGAGCCGATTACCAGGTCCATGTTGTCGTTCAAAATCGGACCGACCACTTTTGGCAGGTCTTCGGGGTAATCGGAATAATCCCCGTCGAGGAACACCACGATTTCCGGCCGTTCGGACGGCGGCAAAGCCGCCAGGTAACGCATGCCCGCGAGGCATGCCGCGCCGTATCCCTTTTCCGGCTCTTGTACGACCACCGCGCCTAGGCTTTTGGCAAGTGTGGCGGTGGCATCGGTAGAGCCGTTGTCGCAGACCACAGCGTGCCGAAACCAGTCGCGGGGAAGATCGGCCAACACCAGCGGCAGCGATTTTTCCTCGTTGAAAGCGGGTATCAAGACATCAATGAACGGCGGCGGCGGCGAAACTTCAGACATACAGGGTTTTAATTAATTGATTTTCAATTCGATCCACTTCTTTTCTCAAATAAGACCCTGCTGTAGCATTCCCCCCCGGCCTGTCGTCGGAGCCAAAACGAAGCTGCCGGGCAGTCGTTTTCAGCTTTTGACGCTGCAAAAATAATCACGCCGTTAAGGAAAGGTTAAAAAGTTTTAACGGCGGGCATGTTAAAGTTTAGCAAATGGCACGACTGTTCGGGATTGTTCTGGTATTCCTGTTCACTTTTTTGAAAAACGACCAAAGATGATTCGGTCGGAATTTTCCATAAATGACCTTCACCAAATCATGTGTGCCAACCCTATCCGAGCAGGTCTGGCGCCACCAGTGGGTCGATCTGTTAATTTTTTTAACACAAAAACAGCCGCCCGCAAGCATCCGCAAAAGGCCGCCAGGCGTCCTGATATAACTCTTTTGCGGGCAACTGAAAAACCCGGACAAACTCTTCGCCCGGCGAGGACTACCTTTGCACCCATTCCATTGTTCTGCCCATGACTAACTGGCTTAAAATCGCCTTTCCGGCCTTCCTGGCCCTGACGCTTCTCCTGACCTGTTGCCAAAAAGAGCGTTTTACCACCGATCCGAACGATCGCCTCGAATTCTCTACCGACACCCTGCATTTCGATACGGTTTTTACCCAGCTCGGGTCGGCTACCCGCACCCTGAAAATTTACAACCGCCACAAGGAAAGCCTGCGGGTCAGCCGTATTTTCCTCGAAAACGGGGCTGCCTCCAGGTTTAACCTCAATGTGGACGGACTGCCGGGCCGTGAGCACCGCGATATCGAAATCGCGCCCAACGACAGCCTTTACATCTTCGCCGAAGTGACGATCAATCCGGATAATCCGCTCAGCGCCAGCCCTTTCATTATCGACGAAAACCTCGTTTTTGAAACCAATGGCAATACTCAAAAGGTGGTGCTGGAAGCCTGGGGACAAAACGCCAACTACATTCCCTCGCGTTTTTACGCCGACAGTACCGTTTACTACGGCTGCAACGGGGGCGAATGGGTCTGGGACGACCCCAAACCTTACGTCCTGTACGGGCAAGTGGGCATCGGCGACTGCACCGTGCGCATACCGGCAGGCGCCCGGGTATATGTGCACGGGGGGCTCACCAAAGAAAAGGTGGACTCGGTCACCACGGCGTTCCGCAACGACGGACTGCTATTCTTCTATGGCAACGGGCGCCTGATTGTGGAAGGCACCCGCGACAACCCGGTCATTTTCGAGGGCGATCGGCTCGAATCCGAGTTCGACGACGAACCCGGCCAGTGGACGGGCATCCTGCTTACCGACGCCACCAAAGGGCACAGCATTCAGCACTGCATTATCCGCAACAGCGTGATCGGGGTGTACGTGGACAGCGCTGCAGAACTCAGCGTAAAAGACACCCGCATTTACAACACCACCAACGGCGGGCTCATCGGTGTGCATGCCAAAATAACGGCCGAAAACTGCCTGTTTTACAACCACGGCAGCTTTGCCGTGCAACTGGCCTATGGAGGCGACTACCAGTTTACCTATTGCACCATAGCCAGCTACGGGGTCGATGGCGAAAGCATCTACCTCGGCAATGCGCGCTGCCTCGACCAGGCCTGTCAAAGTTTTTATGCCTATCCGCTGAAAGCGCGTTTCAACAACTGCATCGCTTTCGGCAGCAGGGCCGACCAGATCTCCCTGTTCGACCGCCTCGGCAACGATCCGGCCTCGTTCGATTACCGTTTCGAACATTGCGTCGTTCGGGTGCGCGATCTGATCAAGCCGGAAGGCTATCCCGATTTCCCCGATCACTGCCAGCCTTGCCTGTTCGCCGAACAAACGGATACGCTGTTCGTCAACCCCAATCGCGACGACTATCACCTCGACACCATCGGCTCGGTAGCCAACCGCTACGCCGTGCCCGTGCCCGGCATCGATCACGACCTCGACGGCAAACTGCGCGATGCCGTGGCACCAGATGCGGGGTGTTTCGAGATCGAGTTCTGAACGGAAAGTAAAAAGGGCCCTTGTGCGGAGTTGCACAAAGGCCCTTTTTTCATATCGGCCGGCGCTATTCAAATACCAGTGGGCGAACCAGCCGGCTGCCGTCAAGTCCTTCAAATTCAACAAAATAGAGCCCTCCTGCCAATTCGCCGCGCCGGATGCGTTCGGTCGGTGACGTCACGGTTTGCGTCTGCAACACGCGCCCAAACGCGTCGAGCAGGCGTATCCGACTGCCCGCTGCGGGATAGCGGTCAAACTGCAGGAACACTTCGTCGTTCGCAGGATTGGGGTAAATCATGAGCCCCGGCGCCTGGTTTTCCGGAGTTTGTACTGTACCAAGCGCCACTTCGATAAAGTCCTGACAGACGGTATGGAAGGTGGTATTGGTGAGTACCGCCGCATTTTGGTCAAAATAGATGCCTGCCTGGTTGAAGATTTGCGCGCCCAACGGATTGCCCGGCCGCTGCGCAATGCGGAACCGCACGAAGCCTTGTGAAGCCTCCTGGCTGGCTACGGAATCGGGCAGGATGATGTCGTCGAAAAAGAATTTGAGGATGCCGCTGCCCGAAAGTGTCCAGCGGAAACCGTGACTGGCCGACACCGCCTGAATACTGGCCGGATCGAGCCAGTTGGACAAAGTGTCCTGAATTTCAACATAGTAGGCGGTGTCGTTGCCCGTATTTTGAAAACGGATCACATAATCGAGCACCTCGGCGGCTTCCACGCAATGGTTGTAATCGAGTCCGAGGGGCATGCCCGTTTTGTCGTTCGGGTCATAGCTGCCCACCACGGGTTGGCACTCCATGTCGTCGAAGGGGTTGCCGGTGTAATTGGCAAACAGGTTGACCATGCCGGTTGAAAAACCATTGCCTGTCGGGCAGGCCTCCACGGCCACGCTGGGATTCTGGTAACCGAACGGATGCCCGGGTTCCTGTTCGGCCGTGAGGCGCCAGGTGCTGCCGTCGGCAGGTACGGTTTCAATGTGTATTTCCTCGGGCGCGAGGCTGAATTCCCCCATACGGGTGATCACATGGTCGTCGATGATGACAAAATCGAGGTCCTGACTGGTAGGTGTGCTGCCTGTGTTTTTGATCCTGAACCGCACGGAATCTCCTTCGCAGGCCCCGCTCACCTCGACAATGGCGCCCGACCAGTCGGGCGGAAAAAGACAGAGTGTGTCGGGGTCAATATGGGCTGTCATGCACAGGGTTTGACCGATCTGAGCATCGCAAGAGACATTTACATAAAAAACATAAGATTGACAATCAAAGGGTTGAAGCGTATCCGGGCTAAAAATCACGGTATCGCCCTGAACGGTGTAAGGGTGCGTAGCGCCTGTAATCTCGAGCAGCGGGTCCAGGATGATCGTAAGTTGCATGGGCGCAGCGGGCGCCGTGCCGTGGTTACAAACCGTAGCATTGATGCTGCGCTGCGAGCAGATGCGGAACGGCGGCGCAGTCAGCTGCACTTCGAGCAAGGGGCAGAAAGCCGGCGTCTGGGCGGCAAAATCGACGGTGTCGGCAAGCGGCGTCGTGCTGTAGGGGAAGTAAATCTGCACGGTGTCCTGGCAAGCGGCCCATAGATAACTGGGCGGAGTGAGGATGATCTGGTAGAAGCCGGAGTCGAGATACGGGATTTGGTAATGGCCGGCGGCGTCGGTGAGGCCGTATTGCACGTAGTTGTTGCCTTCGGCCGCTACGACCCATCCGGCGAGGGGCGTTTCCGCCGGATCAATACTGCAATTGGCATCGGCATCGTAGGCGACCGTCCCTTCCACGGTGTTTTGAAAGCCGTAGAAAGAGCCGTCGGCAGCGACTTTAAGGAGGAAAATATCGTCGTAAAGGGTACCCGCAACCAGTACACTGCCGTCGGCGAGCGCCACGCCGGAATGAAAATTAGCGATTCCGACCTGCGGGCTGCTGAGCGGGTCGAAGGTGCGCACCCATTCGATATTGCCGTTCAGGTCAACTTTGGCCAGGGTGCCGATAAACTGGTTTTGCGGATTGTTTTCATAGTTGCCGGCTACGACAAATCCCGAGTTGCCGACAGGTATTACGACATGCGGGCGCAGCCATTTAAGGTCGGGGTGGGTTGTAGAGGAAAACTGCCACAGGGTATCGCCCGCGGGGCCCAGCAGCATCCAGTACAGCGAGTCCATGATCCATTCCTGGTCATTGGTCGAGATAACCAGCGTTTGGCCGGCCGCATTGGAGGCGTAGCCATTTTCGACGCGGGTCACTCCCAGGTCGCCGGGCGCCTCGATCGACCAGGCAGTGCTGCCGTCGGCATTATAGCGCCACAAACCTTCGTAACTATGAAACGGATTGATGGCAGTATCGATGATGGCCCAGCCGGCCAGGCAGCCCCCGAGGGCATCAGCCTTGATACTGATCTCCGACTCGAAGTCGTTGGTAATCACCGTATTGATCCATTCAAAATCGCCATTTGCACTGAGTTTGACCACAAAATTCTGGTAATGCGGTACGCCGTCGAGGTAATAAAAACCGCGAATAAATATGTCGTTTGCAGGGCTTGCCGATATGCCTGAATAGACCAGCACTTCGCCGAGCGTAATCAGGGGATATAAATTGTGCCACAACACATTGCCGTTTGCGTCGCGTTTCCAAACCTCAAGGTAATCGCCGAATCCGATGGCCGAGATCAGCGACCCGTCGGGCATCAGGTAGTGATGATAAAAATCGGGCAGGTTTAGCGGCGTGTTGGACAACAGGTTGCCGTCGGCGTCGGTTCGGAGCAGCGCCAGGCTATTGTTTTGCCATGCGGGCTGCACAACCATGCCGATGTCGCCGTTCGGGTAGCTGAAAAGCGGAGTAACATCCCGCTGGTCGCCCAGGCCGGCATATTTTTTTAAAAAAGACTGGGCGTGCAAAGGACTTGCAAACAGGGCGATTGCCAGGAGAGAAAAGAAGAGCGACTTTTTCATAGGAGCTTGATACGGCTTTTGTATGTCGGTGATTTTTTACACAAAAGTCCAGCACCCGGGCATCGAAAACCAGTACATTTTCCTCTTGTTATAAAAAAGTAAACTGCGCTAAAAGAAGATACCATGCAACAAACGCTCGCTGTCCGGCTTTTTCAGACTTTATCGGAAAAAGAGCAAATCAGGTTCAAAAAGTTCTTACAATCGCCTTATTTCAACCACAGAAAAGACATGCTCGGGCTGTATGAGCAGCTAAGAGCCTTGAATATTTCAAGTACAAAAATCGACCTTTATAAAAAAATATACCCCAATGAAGCTTTCGATAATTTGCGTTTCAACCTGCTGCTCAACTGGTTTTCCGAACGCCTCGAACAGTTTCTTGCCGTGGAAGAACTGCGCAACGACCCGCACAACGAGCAATTGCTGCGCTGCTGCGCCTTTCGCAAACGGGGGCTGGCGCGCCATTTCGAGCACAATGCCCAACATTTGCACCGGCAGCTCCTCGAAGCCCCGCAGCGCGACGCCGACTACTGGCTGCTCGAATACCGCCTGCAAAAAGAACGCTTCGCCCACTGGATCGTGGCGCCCCAGGACGGGCAGCCCAACCTGGGGGAGGTCACCGACGCACTCACCAACTTTTACCTGCTCGAAAACATCAAATGGTCGGGCACGGCGCGTTCGCTCGAAACCCTGACCCGCGACGCCCAGCCGCCCGTTCCGCTGGCAGCCGAAGCCCTTTCCATCGCCGCCGAAGCGACCGGCAACCCCGCGCTCGCCCTCATGCACGCCGGCTTCCGGGCCATGCAAGACCCCGACAACGAAGACCGTTTCAGGCAGTTGAAAGAATTGCTTGCGGCACACGTGCATCTTTTCCGCGCAGCCGAAAGCCGCGATCTGTTCATGACGGCGATCAATTTTGCCATCCGGCGGCACAACCGTGGCGAAAAAAACTACACCCGCGAAGCGCTCGACCTCTACCGGCAGGCGCTCGAACGCGGCATCCTGCTCGAAAACGAAGTGCTCCCCAAATACACCTACATCAACATCCTCAACCTGGCTAAGCTTTGCGGCGAACACGACTGGGCAGCGGCTTTTCTCGAAAATTACCGCGTGGCCCTGCCCGACACCGACCGCGACAATATTTACCGCTACGCCAAAGCAGTGCTGCATTTTCGCAGTTCGGATTACCGGGCGGTGCTCGAACTGTTGCGGGAGGTCGAGTTTCCGGATGTTTTTATCCAGATCGACGCCCGTAAAATGTTGTTGCGCAGCTATTTCGAGTTGCATGAATGGCTGCCGTTGAGCAGTCTGCTCGAGAGTTTTAAAGCCTATTTGCGGCGCAGAAAAGGCCTGGGCTACCACCGCGAGAGCTACCTGAATTTTGTAAAATTTACCCAAAAAATGGTCAAAACCGTGGGTCAGGGCCCTGCACGCCGGCGGGCTTTGGCCGAAAAAATCAGGCAGACCGCGGCCGTAGCCGAGCGCGACTGGTTGCTGGAAAACCTGCAGCGCTGATGTCGCTGCAACGACAGCTTCGCCAATTTTTGTCCGCCGCAGTCCATTTTCCGGCTTTGATTGACCAACAAGGTTTGGCGAGGCGCTACATTCGCCCTAAATTCTACTGACTTTACAAGCATGAGACACCTTCTACTCGCTACCCTTTGCTGCCTTACATCCTTCACCCTGCTTGCACAGAACAACGCCCGGATCACCGGCAACCTGCAAAGCAACGGCAACTTTTTTGTGTCGGATTCGACCATCAACGCCTTCGGCACGCCGCAGTACGACTACCAGAAATTCGGCGCCGAGAGCTGGCTCAATCTCAATTACTCCAACTGGGGCTTTGATTTTGGCCTTCGTTTCGATGTGTTCAACAATTCCAACCTGCTCAATCCGCTCGCTTCGTTCAACGGGCAAGGCATCGGGCGCTGGTACGTACACAAAACGGTCGGCAAATTCGACCTGGCCGGCGGCTACCTCTACGACCAGATCGGCTCGGGCATCATTTACCGCTCCTATGAAGAGCGTTCGCTGATGATCGACAACGCCCTGCACGGCGTGAAAGTGGGCTATCAATTCAACGACAACTGGAACATCCGCGCGTTTACGGGCAAACAAAAACAACAATTCAGCCAATACGGCACCAACGTGCGCGGCCTTGTGCTCGAAGGTTTTATCAAGCCCGATTCGGCCAAAAGCCTCACCCTTGCTCCCGGCATCGGCGTGGTGGCCCGCACTTACGACGACGAAACGATCAACCAGATCGTCAATACCATCGCAAGTTACAACCCCATCGACAGCATTGGCGCACAATACAATACGTACGCCGCCACATTGTACAACACCCTCACGGCAGGCCCCGTAACCTGGTATGTGGAAGGCGCGCTGAAGACCAACGACGTCATTTACGATCCGCTTGCAGCGAAGGCCACCGGCGGCAAGGGCAAACTACGCAATGCCGAGGGCTATACGGTTTATTCCAGCGTTTCCTATGCCAAAGAAGGCCTGGGCATCACGCTGGAAGGCAAGCGCACCAAGGATTTTTCTTTCCGCCAGAACCCCTTCGTGACGGGGGTACAGGGCGCAATCAACTTCCTGCCGCCCATGGCCCGCCAGAACACCTATCGCCTCACGGCCCGTTTCAGCCCGGCTACCCAGGAACTCGGCGAGCAGGCCTACCAGCTCGACATCAAGTATAAAGTGAACAAACAACTGGGCGTGGGCCTCAACGTGTCCGATATCCGGCTGCTCGACGGCACCGAACTTTACCGCGAAATCGCCCCGGAAATTACTTTCAAGCAAAAACGCAAATGGCAGGCTTTGTTTGGTTTCCAGATCATGAAATACAACATGGAGATTTATCAGGGTAAAAAAGCCCTGTACGACGTGAAAGGGCAGGCAGACCGCACCTACGTGCAGGCACGGACGCCGTACGCCGAGTTTTTGTACCGTTTCACCGCCAAACGCTCCATCCGCATAGAAGCCCAATACCTCGACACCGAGGAAGAATTCGGCTCCTGGGCCTTCCTGCTGGCCGAGGTCGGGCTGGCGCCCCACTGGTTGTTTTATGCTTCCGATATGTACAAAATGCCGCACCAGCATGCGGACAAGTACAAACCCGAATTTACGCGATTCGACAAGATCCACTACCCTACCGTGGGCATTGTTTACACCCACAAAGCCAATCGTTTTTCGCTGGCTTATGTCAAACAGGTGGAAGGCATCAACTGCGCCGGCGGTATTTGCCGCTACGAACCGACTTTCCACGGGGTGCAATTGCGCATCAATTCTTCTTTTTAAAACAAGCCGTTTCGGATAAAAAACTGTTGTTTTCATCATGAAAAATCTCTTTTTCTGCTTCTTCGCCCTGTCGTTGCTGGCACTTTCCGCCTGCAAGGAAGAACCGATTCCGATCCCCGACCTCAGCTCCGGCAGCCACCGCCTGCTCGTGGAAGAACTCACCGGCGTGCAGTGCGCCCAGTGCCCCGACGGCTCCATCGAACTGGAAAACCTGGTGGAAACCTATGGCGAGGAAAACGTGATTGTCGTATCGATCCATGCTGCCCAGCAGTTTTCAGTGCCTTTCTCCACCAGTCAGTACGACTTCCGCACCGACGATGGCACCGCCATGGCCGACTTCATTGGCGCGCCGCTGGCATTCCCTACGGCAGCTTTTAATCGCCGCACCGTCAACGGCTCGGCCTTTCTGCTCCCCTCCCTCTGGGCCAGCACTGCTGCCAGTCAATTGCAGACGGACTACAAACTGGGGCTTTATCTGACCACGGAATACGACTCCAGCAGCCGCAAATTGCACATGAAGATCAATGCCACGCCCGAAAACACCCTCGATGGCGACCTGCGGCTGAGCATCCTGATTACACAGGACAGTATTGTTGATGTTCAGCAAGTCAACCTCGTGAAGGTGAACAATTACACGCATCGCCACGTTCTGCGCGATGTCGTGACTAAAACCGACGGCGACCCGATCGGCGCCCTTACGGGGGGCGAAGCGTTTACATTCGATTACGACGTCGTACTCGACCCGGCATGGGAGGCCAGGCATTGCAGCGTGGTGGCTTTTATTCACCACAGCGGCACGCCCGACAAGGAGGTTTTGCAGGCGGTACAGGCACATGTGACGGAGTAGAATCGCTGGCAGATTCATACCTTTGCGGCTTCCGGAAAATGCCCTGTCCAATTATCAACCAAGTATTTGCAGTAAAGACCACCACATCATGTTTCATCTGACCGAAGAACATCTGGCCGTCAAGGAAGCGGCCCGTCAATTTGCCCAAAATGAACTGAAACCCGGCGTTATCGAACGCGACTCACACATGAAATACCCCACCGAGCAGGTCCGTATGATGGCCGAACTCGGATTTCTGGGCATGATGGTGTCGCCCGAATACGGCGGGGGCGGGATGGATACCCTGAGTTACGTACTGGCCATGGAAGAAATCTCCAAAGTGGATGCTTCTTGCGCCGTGATCATGTCGGTCAACAACTCGCTGGTTTGCTGGGGCATTGAAGCATACGGCACCGAAGAGCAAAAACGCAAATACCTGCCCAAGCTCGCCACGGGCGAATGGATCGGCTCCTTCTGCCTGTCCGAACCCGAAGCCGGCAGCGACGCCACCAGTCAGCGCACAACGGCCGTGGACATGGGCGACCACTACCTCCTCAACGGCACCAAAAACTGGATCACCAACGGTGGCACCTCGCAGGTGCACCTCGTGATGGCCCAAACCCACCCGGAAAAAGGTCATAAAGGCATCAACTGCCTGATCGTGGAAACCAGCTGGCCCGGCGTAGTCGTGGGCGCCAAGGAAGACAAACTCGGCATTCGCTCTTCCGACACCCACACCATCATGTACAACGACGTGAAAGTGCCCAAGGACAACCGCATCGGTGAAGACGGTTTCGGCTTCAAATTCGCCATGAAAACCCTCTCCGGCGGCCGTATCGGCATCGCGTCGCAAGCCCTCGGTATCGCCGCCGGCGCTTACGAACTTTCGGTCGCCTACGCCAAGGAACGTCAGGCCTTCGGCAAACCCATCGCCAACCACCAGGCTATCGCGTTCAAGATCGCCGACATGGCCACCGATATCGAAGCTGCCCGCCTCATGGTGTACCGCGCCGCCGTATTGAAAGACCAGAACGCCGACTACGACCAGGCCGCCGCCATGGCCAAACTCATCGCTTCGGAAGCCGCCATGCGCCACACCGTCGAGGCCGTGCAAATACACGGCGGCTACGGCTACGTCAAAGAATACCACGTGGAGCGCCTCATGCGCGACGCCAAGATCACACAGATCTACGAAGGCACCTCGGAAGTGCAGCGGATCGTGATCTCGCGGAATGTGCTGAACGGAGCGCTGTACGTGTAAAGAGGAAAGAATTTAAGGATGCGATTGAGTTTTTCGCTGATGCTATTATTTGAAGAATAAAGCAAAAGAGGCTGTCCTGCCGGACGGTCTCTTTTTTTATAATACCTCACAAAACATGCCTTCCCCAAAATGTACATCCACCCGAGAGCATCCACCCTCCTTTTATAAACCCCATCAACCTTATCAACCCCAAAAGCAAAAAGCCGGTCATCCCTTCGGACGCCGGCTTTTCAATTACTCAAACTACGGGTGTACGGTTTAAAGATGTGGACCGGCCGGGGGGCCGGTTTTTGGCTTTAATATCTTTTCAGCTGCTATTTACAGGAAATAAGTCAGCGTGAGGCGAAGCGAATTGGTGCGGATGTGGTGACCACCTTCCACGAAATCAAGGTTGTTGTACAGGTTGGCGGCGCCGAAATAGTAGCGGGCGGTGGCGCGGAAGTGGCCTTCGCCGGCGCTGATGCCTACGGCAGGACCAAAATCAACGCCCGAGAAAGCGTCGTTCAGCTGGTAAGCCGGGGTGGCATTGTTGATGTTTTCGTAGTCGCCTACCATCAGGTCGCGGTTGTTTTTGTTCAGCGTGTGGAAATGCGTGCCGAAAAATCCGCCGGCCTGAAGACGAACCGGAATACTTGTACTGGGCTGAAACCCGGCAAAAAGACCGGCTTCGAATGTATTGTAGTAGAAATTATAGGTACGCTGGTCGGCCGTTTGCTCGGGGCGGAAATAAACGGCTTTGGCACTGGCGCCTTTTTGCGTAAGAATGATCTCGGGGTTGAGTTCGAAATGATCGCCGAATCCGAAGGAAAAAGTGCAGCCGACTGCGGCAGCCAAACGGCCGGAAGCGGTCGTAAACAGATCGGAATTCAGCGAGGAATAGTTGCTACCTACGGTGAAACCCATCTGGTAGCGCGATTGTGCACTGGCGATGCCGAATGCGGCGAACAGGAATACTGCGGTGAAGATTGCCCTGGCGTTCATGGAAAATCGGATTTAAAGTAATTGAAAAATAAAATTTTTGAAAAAGTCTAAACAAGTAAAATTTATCCGATAGCCAAGGTCTGTTTTGATACCGTTTTAGAATTTAATTTCGTGCAAAGGTAAGGGCGAGTTTATCACCTGTCAAGTGCATGACGAATTTTTGACAAAAAAACTTTTCTGTTACAAAACGTTCGTCGGTTGCCAATGCCACTTTAACGTTTCGGCAGAATTTATATTCTTTCGTTTGTAATCGAATTTTGGCAAAAAACGGACAAATCAACGATGGCGCTCCCGCAAGACTGCTTCCACCTCACTCAACCGGATGTTTTTTGCCGCCAGCAGCACCAGAAAATGATACATCAGGTCGGCACATTCGTTCAAGAGGCGTTCGCGGTCGTCGCGCAGGGCCTCGATCACCGTTTCCACGGCTTCTTCTCCAAGCTTCTGCGCGATTTTGGGGATACCCCTGGCCATTAACTGCGCCGTGTAGGAGGTGCCCGGTTCTGCCGAGTCGCGACGCATCTGGATAACCTGTTCCAAAGTGTCCAAAAAGCGTGCCGCTTCGTTTTTCTCGCCCCAGCAGGTGTCCGCGCCGGTATGGCAGACAGGGCCGGCCGGCTCGGCCTTGATGAGCAAGGCGTCGGCATCGCAGTCGAGCAGTATGGATTGGACGCGCAACACATTGCCCGAGGTTTCACCTTTTACCCACAATTTTTGCCTCGACCGGCTGAAAAAGGTCACCAGCCCCGACGCCCGGGTGCGCTCCAGCGCTGCTGCATTCATATAACCCAGCATGAGCACACGCCCCGTGCGGGCATCCTGCACGACAGCAGGCGCCAGTCCGCCGGGCATTTTTTCAAAATCAGGCTGCAAGGGGGTTGCTTCTGACAACGACTCCATGATCCAACAGATAAGATTTTAATTCCGGAATACCGATCTCTCCAAAATGAAAAACACTGGCTGCCAAAGCGGCATCGGCGCCGCCGCGGGTAAATACCTCCAGAAAATCGGCCATACTGCCTGCACCGCCCGAAGCGATCACAGGTACCGGCACGGCGCTGGCAACAGCCCGGGTAAAATCAAGTGCAAAACCGCCTTTGGTGCCGTCATGCGCCATCGAAGTCAGCAGGATTTCACCGGCGCCGCGTTGTGCGGCTTCCTGCACCCACGCCAGCGCATCGAGTGGCGTAGGGATGCGCCCGCCGTTGAGCCAAACCCGCCAAACGCCATTTTCATCAGGCTTCGCGTCAACCGCCAGTACCACACACTGGCTGCCGAATTCCTGCGCCAGCGCCGTGAGCAAGCCGGGTTGACGAACAGCGGCCGAGTTGACGCTCACCTTGTCGGCGCCAGCCTTCAGTAGCCGGGCCGCATGTTCAACCGAGCCGATCCCCCCACCCACAGTAAACGGAATATCAAGCACTTGCGCTACATGAAACACCAGTTCGGCAAAAGTATCCCGGCCTTCATGCGTGGCTGTTATATCAAGAAAAACGAGTTCGTCGGCACCCTGCCGGGCATAGGCGGCGGCCAGTTCGACCGGGTCGCCGGCATGGCGCAGGTCTTCGAAACGAACGCCTTTGACGGTCTGGCCATTCCGGACGTCGAGGCAAGGGATGATTCGTTTGGCAAGCATCAGGTTTGGGAAAATACGCGGAAGTATTTCAGGGATATTTTACCCTCAAAAAAAGCTTTGCCTACAATAGCGCCAGCACAGCCCAGGGCCTGCAAATCTTCAAGATCGGCTACGCTGCTGACGCCGCCGCTGGCCACCAGCTGCAAACCGGGGAATTGCCGCAAAATATCGCGGTACAACTCCAGCCCCGGCCCGCCCAGCGACCCGTCGCGCGCAATATCGGTGACCGACACCTGCTGAATCCCGAGTTTGCGCAGGCGTTCGATAAAATCGAAAAGCCCCAGCGAGGTTTGCTGCACCCATCCGTGAACGGCGATCATCCGATCGCGCACATCGGCGCCGACCAGAAAACGTTCGGGGCCAAAGCGTTCCACCCAGGCGCGAAATTCATCGGGCGCCACCACTGCAACGCTGCCCACCGAAAACATGGCTGCTCCGGCATCCCAAACCTGCCGCAAATTGGGAATGGAACGCAAGCCCCCGCCGTAGTCGATCAGAAGGCGCGTCCGGGCGGCCAGTTGTTCAAGGATGTGCAGGTTGGCGGGTTTGCCCGACCGGGCGCCGTCGAGGTCCACCATGTGCAGGCGCTTGATGCCGGCATCTTCGAGTTCGCGGGCCAGTTCGAGCGGATCGGCCGGATATTCGGTTTTTTGATCGAAATCACCCTGATGGAGGCGCACCAAACGGCCATCCATAAGATCGAACGAAGGAATAATTTCCATTGTGGTGGCGGATGCTGTTGTTTAAAGACGTAAAAAATTGGATAAAATCTGCTGACCTGCCTGTCCGGAACGCTCCGGGTGAAACTGCACGGCAAAAAAATTATCTTTTTGCAAGGCCGCCCCGAACGTTTCTCCGTAGTCCGTCAGTGCAACGGCGTCGCCGTTGGGTTCAGCATAAAAACTGTGCACAAAGTAGGCATAACTATCATTTGAAACACCTTCGAACAAGGGCCCTTTCAAATCATCAATCGTATTCCAGCCCATGTGCGGCACTTTCAATCCTTCTCTGCCCGAAAAACGCCGCACGACCGTATCGAATATCCCCATGCAAGCCGTATCACCTTCTTCCGAATGACTGCAAAACAACTGCAAACCCAGGCAAATGCCCAGCACGGGTTGGCGGAGGCTGGTCAGCAGCTCGTCGAGGCGACGCTCGCGCAGGTAGCGCATGGCCGTGGAGGCCTCCCCCACCCCGGGAAAAATGACGCGGTCGGCAGCGCGCAACAGGGCCGGATTGTCGGTCCAGACCCCTTGTTCGCCGAGGCGTTCCAGTGCCAACAGCACCGATTGTACATTGCCGGCATTGTATTTCAGAATGGCAGTCATAGCCTTGTAAATTGTTGATTTTCTTTACAATACTCCCTTTGTGGAGGGCAATTCGCGGCGCTCGGGGTCGCGTTGCAGGGCCCCGCGCAGGGCTCGGGCAAATGCTTTGAAAATGGCTTCGATCTTGTGGTGTTCGTTGTCGCCTTCGCAACGGATGTTCAGGTTGCAACGCGCGGCGTCGGAGAATGATTTGAAAAAATGGAAGAACAGTTCGGTCGGTACGTCGCCGATCCGTTCGCGTCTGAATGCAACATCCCAAACCAGCCAGGGGCGCCCGCCCAGATCGATGGCTACCTGCGCCAGCGCGTCGTCCATTGGCAGCAAAAAACCATAGCGCGCCAGGCCGCGTTTGTCGCCCAATGCCCTGGCGAGCGTTTCGCCGAGTGCCAGGGCGGTGTCTTCCACGGTGTGGTGCTCATCTACGTGCAAGTCGCCCCGAACTTGTAGCCGCAAATCGAGGCTGCCGTGGCGCACCAGTTGATCGAGCATGTGGTCAAAAAAGCCCAGACCCGTTTGAATATCGCCCTGCCCGCTGCCGTCGAGGCTCAGGTCGACGGCAATGTCCGTTTCGCGCGTGGTACGCCGGTAGCTGGCTCGCCTGGGCGGCAGGCGGAGAAAGTCAACAATCTGCCTCCAGTTTTCTGCCACCAAGGCAATTTCGTCTTCGTGGCCGCAGGGGTCGTCGAGATTTCGAAGAAAAATGGCCTTCGCCCCCAGGTTTTTAGCCAGCTGAACATCAGTCAATCGATCGCCGATCACGAAAGAATTAGCCAGGTCGAAGGAGCCGTCGAGGTATTCGACCAGCATGGCCGTGCCGGGCTTCCTGGTGGGCAGTTGTTCCTGTGGAAAAGAGCGGTCGATGTGTATTGATCGAAATATAACGCCCTCGTTTTCAAGTGTTTTCAGCATTTTTTCCTGTGCCGGCCAAAAGGTGTTTTCGGGAAAAGACGCCGTTCCCAGGCCGTCCTGATTGGTCACCAGTACAAGCTCAAAATCAGTCTCGCGGGCAATACCCGCCAGCGCGGTAATCGCGCCGGGCAAAAACTCCAGTTTTTCAAGAGCGTCCACCTGCTGGTCGGGTTGTGGCTCGACAATGATGGTGCCGTCGCGGTCGATAAAAAGCAGTTTTTTCATAATTGGCGGCTGGAAAGCGTTTGAAGCGTTCGGAGCAGGCGGTCGTTTTCGGCAGGAGAGCCAATCGTGATGCGGAGGCAATTGTGGCAATTCGGGTCGCGGCTTCGATTGCGCACCACGATCCCGGCTTCGCACAGGGCAGCGTAAATGCCGTCTGCATCGGTCGTCCGCAGGAGCAGAAAATTTGCTTCGCTGGGAAACACCTCCCGCACCAGTGAAATATTGGACAATTCGAGCGCGAGGCGTTCCCGCTCGGCTAGAAGCAGCCCGATTTTTTGGTGCACAATATCTTCCCTTTCGAGGGCTTGCAAGGCCAAACGCAGGCTCATTGCATTCAGGTTGTACGGGTACTTTATTTTTTGTAAAATATTGATAATAAAAGGGTTGGCGAACGCGGTGCCTACTCGCAGCGCGGCCAGGCCCCAAGCTTTTGAAAATGTTTGCAAGACCACCAGGCGCGGATTTTTTTCCAGCCAGCGCAAAGCCGATGGCCGCGATGCAAAATCGATATACGCTTCATCGACCACTACCAACCCCGGGAAACGGTCGAGCATCGTCGCCAGAAATTCATCTGTCAGGCAGTTGCCCGTAGGATTGTTGGGCGAACAGAGAAACAGCAGTTTGGAGTGTTCATCGGAAACCGCCATGACTGCCTCGGCATCGGGTGAGAAATCGGAGCACAAGGGCGCCTGGCGCACCTCAACATCCTGAATACCAGCCTGAACCGCGTACATGCCATAGGTTGGCGGCAACAGCACGATATTGTCGCGACCCGGCGTACAAAAGCCGCGCAACAGCAGGTCGATGGCTTCATCGGAGCCGTTGCCCAGGAAAATCCGGTCTGCCGGCACGCCTTTTTTTTGCCCCAAAGCAGTTTTCAGGGCTATCTGATGCGGGTCGGGATAGCGGCTGAAATCGTCCGCGAGCGGGCTGCCCAGGCTGTTTTCGTTGGCATCGAGAAAGATCGAAGCCTCGACACTTTGTTGAAATTCGTCGCGCGCCGAGCGGTACGGCTGGAGTGCGAGGATGTTGGGCCGCACAAGCCGTTCGAGTTCACAGGCAGATGTCATGTTAAAACTGGTTGGATAAACGAATATCGACGGCTCTCGCATGGGCTTCCAGGCCTTCTGCACGCGCCATTTGGGTAATAACAGGTCCGAGGGTTTGCAAACCCGCTTCCTCGATCCGCTGAAAAGTGATCTTTTTGACAAAACTATCAAGCGACACGCCCGCTGCCGCCCGCGCCCAGCCGCCGGTAGGCAGGGTGTGGTTGGTGCCCGAGGCGTAATCGCCCGCGCTTTCAGGCGTCATGCTGCCCAGAAAAACGGAACCTGCATTGGTCACTTTTTCTGCCCAATACTCCGGGTGTTGCACATGCAGAATCAGGTGCTCGGGAGCGTAGGCATTGGCCCAGTCCATGGCAATGTCCAGGTTGTCGAGCAGTAGTGCCTTGCTGGAGCTCAGGGCGCCTTCGGCCAGTTCGCGGCGGGGCAAAGTGGCCAGTTGAGAAGCCAGCGCCTCCTGAGTCGATTTTATAATCAATTCATTATCAGACAATAGCAAAACCTGACTATCTGTTCCATGTTCGGCCTGGCTCAGCAGGTCGGCAGCCACAAAAGAGGGATTGGCCGATGCATCGGCGATAATTGCCACTTCCGATGGTCCTGCCGGCAAGTCGATGGCTACGCCGTCGAGGCTGACCAGTTGTTTGGCGGCTGTCACCCACGGATTCCCGGGGCCGAAAATTTTCCAGACCGGCGGCACGGTTTCGGTGCCATAGGCCATCGCCGCAATGGCTTGCACGCCCCCGATCTTGAACACGCGCTGAATGCCGCAAAGCCGGGCAGCAAACAGCATGGCCGGGTGGAGGGCGCCATCGCGGCGAGGAGGAGTGCACAGTACGGTTTCGCGGCAGCCTGCAATTTGGGCCGGCACGCCCAGCATGAGTACGGTGGAAAAGAGCGGCGCCGTGCCTCCGGGGATGTACAATCCGACTTTTTCAATGGGCACACTTTTTCTCCAGCAGTACACACCTGGCTGCGTTTCTACGATCCTGACAGGTTCATTTTGCCGGGAATGGAAAGCCCGGAGGTTTTCATAGGCCCGGGTGATGGCATTTTTCAGGTCGATGCTCAATGCTTCCCCGGCTGCTTCAAACTCCGCCGCCGTTACTTCTGCAGGTTGCGGATAAATACCGTCAAATTGTTGGGCCAGTGCGCCGACCGCCACGTCGCCATGCAGTCGGACCTGTTGCAGCATTGGGGCGACCTGGTGGCGAAAAACGGCAAGATCGCCAGCGGGCCGTGTCAGCAGCGCATCAGCGGCGCCAGGGTCTGGATATCGAATAATATTCATGTTATCAAGCATTTATACAATCATACGTTCCAGGGGCGCGACGAGAATGCCCTCTGCGCCGGCGGCTTTCAACTGCTCGAGCACATCCCAGAACACCTCTTCCGAAATGACGCTGTGCAGGCTGCTCCAGCCTGGTTCGGCCAGGGGCAAAACCGTCGGGCTTTTCATGCCCGGAATGAGGCCGGCGATCAGGTCGAGGCGGTCGTTGGGCGCGTTGAGCAGGATGTAGCGGTGGCGTTTGGCGTTGCGGTTGGCGCGCAGGCGAAACAGCAAGCGATCGAGCGTGTCCTGTTTATCGGGCGTGAGGGCGGGAGAAGTGATGAGCAGGGCTTCCGATTCGAGCACGGTTTCCACCTCGCGCAAGCCATTGGCCAGGAGCGTGCTGCCGGTGCTGACGAGGTCGCAGATTGCATCGGCCAGGCCGAGTGAAGGTGTAATTTCAACAGCGCCGCTGATCTCGTGGAGTTCGGCTTCGATGCCGTTTTTCTGCAAAAACTGTTGAAGGATGCGCAGATAGGAAGTCGCAATTCGCTTTCCGTTTAAACTTTTCAGGCCTTCGTAGGGTACATTTTTAGGCAGAGCGAGGCTGAGCCGGCAGCGCCCAAAACCCAGTCTTTCAATGAGTTGCACAGGGTTGCCTTTTTCAAGAACGACATTTTCCCCGACGATGCCGGCATCCACAACGCCCTCTTCGACGTATTCAGGTATGTCGTCGTCACGCAGAAAAAGCAGTTCGAGCGGAAAATTGGTTGCCTGCGAGCGCAGCAGTCGGTTTGAGCCGTTGCCAAAAGCGATGCCTGCGTCGCGCAGTAGCGCGGCGGAATCATCGGACAAACGGCCGGATTTTTGAATGGCGAGGCGAAGCATTCTTTGTTTGGAAGTTGTGTGATCGTTGCTTCGCGGCAGGCAGGAAATAAAAAACCGGCTTGCCGCGGGTGTATTCGGCAAGCCGGTTTTGCAAAAATCGCAGTGCGATTCAACATGCACGACCACTCACTTGCCGCGGGGCAAATGATGACGATGGTGCAGTTGAATGATTGCAATATTCATAACGGGGGCAAAGGTAAGGGGGAAATAGCGTAATAGTCAAGTGATACGGCCGTCATTTTTTTCACAAGGACCTGTCGAAATACCCTGACGCGACATTGAACACCTGGTGATTAACCGGTTGCCACCGGCTCCGAGGCCGTGCTTCGCGGGTTGCAAGCCAGCAGCAGACTGGCGACGAAAGTGAACGAACAGGATTGCGGGAATAGGTAGTGGAATAGTTGGAAGCGATAAGCGCTAATTACGGGCATTTTCAATAGGCGGAATACAGAATAAAAAAGCGCAGCCGAAAAACTCCGGCTGCGCTGATCAATATTTTTGAAATAAAATCTCAATTCTCATCTTCCACCAGCACTTCCTCCTCGCGGTTTTCGCGGAAAGGACGGCCCGAGCCTGTCACCTGAATGCGGTCGTACTGGCGCATACCGGTACCGGCGGGGATTTTCTTGCCGACGATAACGTTCTCCTTGAGGCCCATGAGGTAGTCTTTCTTCGCGGCGATAGCGGCGGTGGAAAGCACCTTGGTAGTTTCCTGGAAGGAGGCTGCCGAAATCCAGCTTTCCGTACCGAGCGAGGCTTTGGTGATACCCAGCAGCATCGAGACCGCGGTTGCGGGAAGTGCGTCGCGGTACTCGACCAGTTTCTTGTCGTTGCGTTTGAGGAAGGAGTTTTCCTCGCGCACCTGACGAAGCGTAACCAGTGCCCCGGCTTTGAGCTTGGTGCTCTCGCCCGGGTCGGTGATGAATTTCTTGTCGAAAATCCAGTCGTTGTAATCGATAAACTCGTTGCGTTCGACCGGCTCGCCTTCGAGGAAGTGGGTATCGCCCGGGTCAACGATTTCGAGGCGGCGGAGCATCTGGCGCACGATCACCTCGATGTGTTTGTCGTTGATGTTGATACCCTGCGAGCGGTACACTTCCTGTACGCCGTTGACGAGGAAATACGAGGCGGCAAACGGACCTTCGATAGCGAGAATATCTTTCACGGCAATCGTACCCTCGGTGAGGGCTGTACCGGCGCGCACGAAGTCGCCATCCTGCATGAGGATGTGCTTGGTGAGCGGGATGAGATACTTGCGTTTCTGGCCGTCTTTGGCTTCGATCATGCATTCGCGGTTGCCGCGTTTGATGGAGCCGAAGGTGATTACACCGTCGATTTCGGCGACTACGGCCGGGTTGGACGGGTTACGGGCTTCAAACAATTCGGTTACGCGCGGCAGACCGCCGGTGATGTCGGCGATTTTACCAAGTTTACGCGGAATCTTGACGATTTGCTGACCGGATTTGACCGAATCGCCATCTTCAACCGTAATGTAGGCGCCAATCGGGAGCGAGTAGTTTTTGAGTTCTTCGCCTGTTTTGGCATTAACGATGGTGATGGACGGGATTTTCCGCTTGTTTTTGGATTCGATGACGACTTTTTCGGCAAAACCGGTTTGATCGTCGCGCTCCATGCGGTAGTTGACGCCTTCTTCCAGCGAGTTGTAACGGGCAACCCCGTCGAATTCGCTGACGATCACGGCGTTGAACGGATCCCATTCGCAGATCTTGTCGCCTTTGTTCAGCTCCTGACCGTCTTTCACGAACAGGTACGAGCCATACTGGATGTGGCTGTTGGAGAAAATGCGGCCTGTTTTGGGGTCAACGATACGGAGTTCACCCGTACGCGAAACGACCACCTGTACAACATTGCCTTCGTTATCGGTGCCGTTGACAGTTTTGATCGAGTCGAACTCAACACGGCCATTGTTTTTGGAAATAAGGCTGTTTTCCGTCTGACCGACCATAGCCGTACCACCAGTGTGGAAGGTACGGAGCGTCAGCTGCGTACCCGGTTCGCCGATCGACTGGGCAGCAATGATGCCTACGGCGTCACCCATTTCGGCAACACGGCCGGTGGCAAGGTTTTTACCGTAGCATTTTGCACACACGCCGTGGCGGCTTTCGCAGGTCAGTACCGAACGGATCGTTACCGTTTCCACCTCTGCAATGTCGATGGCGGCAGCGATTTTATCGGTAATGTATTCGCCGGCAGCCACGAGCAGTTCTTCGTTTTCCGGATGGTAGATATCGTACAAGCTGAAACGCCCCTTGATCCGGTCGCGCAGGTTCTGAATGACTTTGTCGCCTTCTTTGAGAGCAGTCGTGTCGATACCGCGCAGGGTATTGCAATCCGTTTCACGGATAACCACATCCTGGGCTACGTCGACGAGACGGCGCGTGAGGTAACCGGCGTCGGCCGTTTTCAGAGCCGTATCGGCAAGACCCTTACGGGCGCCGTGTGTGGAGATGAAGTACTCCTGTACGGAGAGCCCTTCGAGGAAGTTCGAAAGAATCGGGTTCTCGATGATAGCGCCGCCGGTATCGCCGGATTTACGCGGTTTGGCCATAAGACCCCGGAGGCCGCAGAGCTGCTTGATCTGTTGTTTGGAACCGCGGGCGCCGGAGTCGAGCATCATGAAAACAGAGTTGAAGCCTTGTTTGTGGCTGCTCAGTTCTTTCATCAGCTGATCCGTGATACGGTTATCCGCATAGGTCCATTTGTCGATAATCTGGTTGTAGCGCTCGTTATAGGTAATGAGACCCATGTTATAGTTGTCCCATACCTCATCGACTTCGGACTGCGCCGATTCGAGCACCGTCTTTTTAATTTTCGGTATGATAAGGTCGCCCAGGTTAAAGGACAGGCCAGCTTTGAATGCCCAGCCGAAGCCCATTTCCTTGATACCATCGAGAAACTCGGCAGTTGCCTTGAAACTCGTACGAGCGAGCACATCGCCGATGATAACTTTCAGGTTGCGCTTGGTCAACAGTTCGTTGATGAACGGCACATTGACCGGCACTGCCTGGTTGAAAAGCACACGGCCAACAGTGGTTTTGATTCGTTTATGAACAACCTGGCCATTTTCGGTCTGTGCTACGCGGCATTCGATACCGGCATGCAGGTCGAGCTGGCCTTCATTATAGGCAATAATAACCTCTTCGGGCGAATAGAAGCGGCGGCCTTCGCCCTTCACAGGGTTGTCGGCGATCGACTGGCGTTCTTTGGTCAGGTAGTACAGGCCAAGTACCATGTCCTGCGACGGCAGGGTGATCGGCGAACCGTCCTGAGGGTTGAGCATGTTGTGGCTCGAAAGCATCAGTACCTGTGCTTCGAGGATGGCAGCATGACTCAGCGGTACGTGCACGGCCATTTGGTCACCGTCGAAGTCGGCGTTGAAGGCCGTACAAACGAGCGGGTGCAGCTGGATTGCCTTGCCTTCGATCAGGCGCGGTTGGAAAGCCTGGATGGAGAGACGGTGCAGCGTCGGGGCACGGTTGAGCAGCACCGGGTGGCCACGAAGAATATTTTCGAGGATTTCCCAGATGACCTGGTCTTTGCGATCGACGAGTTTTTTGGCCGATTTCACCGTTTTTACAATGCCGCGTTCGATGAGTTTGCGGATGATAAACGGTTTGAACAGTTCGGCGGCCATTGCCTTAGGAATACCGCATTCGTGCAGTTTGAGGGTTGGGCCGACGACAATAACCGAACGACCTGAGTAGTCGACGCGTTTACCGAGCAGGTTTTGACGGAAACGGCCTTGTTTACCTTTCAGAATATCCGACAGGGATTTCAGGGCGCGGCCGCCTTCGGCTTTGACGGCATTGGATTTACGCGAGTTGTCGAACAGCGAGTCAACTGCCTCCTGCAACATGCGTTTTTCGTTGCGCAAAATCACCTCCGGCGCCTTGATTTCAAGCAGGCGTTTGAGGCGGTTGTTGCGAATAATAACGCGGCGATACAGGTCGTTAAGGTCGGACGACGCAAAGCGACCGCCATCGAGCGGAACGAGCGGGCGCAACTCGGGCGGAACGACCGGAAGATACTGGATCACAGCCCATTCGGGGCGCTGGCCGGAGTCTTCAAGGCCTTCGCGGAAGGCTTCCACGACGCGCAGACGTTTGTTGGCCTCGGTTTTTTTGGCCTGGCTGCTTTCGTTGGCCGCTTCGTGGCGCAGTTGAGCCGACAGGTCTTCGAGATTGAGCGTGCTCAGCAAGTGGAACACAGCCTCGGCGCCCATTTTAGCGATGAACTTGTCGGGATGGGTATCATCAAGTTGCTCGTTGTCTTTGGGCAAGGTAGCGAGCAGTTCGAGATATTCTTCCTCCGTCAACAGGTCCATTCTGCTGATACCTTCTTCGCCTTTAATACCGGGCTGAATAACGACATAGCGCTCGTAGTAAATAATGGCTTCGAGCTTCTTGGACGAGAGTCCGAGGATATAGCCGATTTTATTCGGCAAACTTTTGAAGAACCAGATATGCACCACCGGCACCACAAGGCGAATGTGCCCCATGCGTTCGCGGCGAACCTTTTTCTCGGTTACTTCCACGCCGCAGCGGTCACACACGATGCCTTTGTAACGAATACGTTTGTATTTGCCGCAGTAGCATTCGTAGTCCTTTACCGGACCGAAGATACGCTCACAGAACAAGCCGTCGCGTTCGGGCTTGTACGAACGATAGTTGATGGTTTCAGGCTTGAGCACTTCGCCATAGCTGCGCTCCAGGATTTCGTCCGGGCTGGCAAGCGAAATGGTGATGCTGTCGAAGCCTTGGTCGGTCTTGTTAGTTTTCTTTTTGAACGGCATATTGCAGAGATGTGATAGCCAAAAATGTATTGGATAGGTTAATCAGGTAATGGTTCAAAATCTAGAATTTGCCAATTAAGACGATCCGGTTTCTTAATCCGGGTCGCCGGCGCGCCAGCCAGTATTTCAAATTAAAAGGAGAAGGGTATTCATCAAGACACATTTCATATCCTTCTACTTGAATGCCGGCATCAGTGGCAATTTTGGCCAACGTGTATGGTGTAAACCAGAAACGGTGGTCTGTATTGATCATTTCTTCATTGCGAAGTGCGAAACGAACACTGGTATAACTCCATGCATTGGGCACTGTAATAATGATTCTATCTGTCACAGGGCCATATTTCTGGCGAATGTGCGCGAGAAATTCAACCGGATTGCCGATGTGTTCAACTACCTCGCCAGCAAGCAGGTAATCCCAGCGGGAGCCTTCTGTCAGCGATGATGGAATTGGATCGGTAACTACATTGCTGATATACGATTCGAAACCTTCGCGATTCATATACTGAATGCCTTGGGAATTGATATCAATGCCAACAACTTTTGCAGCTTCTCCGGAAAGTACTTCATGCAGCCAATTGCCAGATTTTCGCCTTTGTTCGATCAACGGCAAATGGTCGACACAGCCAAAGTGAATGACTCTTTTGTCTTTCACTAACTTCTTAAGGCAATCCAGTCGGGTAAGAGGACTGGATGTTCCCTTGAATTGAAAACGGTAAATGCTTGAAAAAGCAGTTCCCTTCAGGTATTTTTTGTCCTCTTCGTCAAAGAGCAACATTCGTCTTTTGTTTTTTCAGCCAGCGATAAAGCGGCGTGTACTTCAAAAAATGTTTCAAACCCAGCCACTTGGTACGAACTGGTACACCAACATATTTGCCGAGTGCTTCAAACAACATGTTATCCGGTGTATGAAGAACATCGGGGTTTTGTCGAAGGCGCTCAAAAAGCAACGCGATACCCCCGGTTTTTTCAGACGGCAGATGCCAGATGGGCAATTGTGCATCAGCAGGTTTGACATTATTGTGGTGCGGAGCAGTCCAAATCCGTTTGATAAAAGGCTCAAGAGCGCCAGGATTGCCAATTTTGTAATAGCAATAACTGAGAAAATGGGCCTCTTCATTCAATTTGGGTTTTCCTTTCTCAAACCTTGCCATCATATTATCCCAAACCGCCGGTACCAGGGCATTGATTTTTTGAACAACCGGCAAGGTTGCTGCAAAAATTTCACCGCCGTAGTACAAGGGGTCATGCCCGGGATCAATACCGTTGTCAAGGTCAGCGAAAATAGTACGCATTTCGCGCCTTGTCACGCCATTAATGTTGTGGTTCGAGTCATACGGCATGGTCAATGCCAGCAATGATTTCTCCCGGATAGCGCCAAAAAGTTCATGAAGCGAACGATTAATGAGGCAATCCGAATCGAGCACAACAAATGCATCCGTGCTGTCGTGGTAGTTTTTTTCAAAGAACATAAGCACGTCAAAAATGTAGAACTGGTTTCTCCATTTTCCGAAATAACCCGGCGGAGTTTGCCAGGTTAACGGCAAGGTCACCACTTCCACATTTGCATCGCGCAGCTGTTTTTTTATGTCAAACCCCTGAATATCAGGGAATTCGTCCAATCTTTTATTGGAGAACAGTATGTGTTTGCAGTCAGGATTCAGGCGTGTGCTCAGGCCAAAAAACACCGAAACGCACTTCCAATAGATCCGCTGAAACTTTTCAAGGTGCGACTGTTGGCCTACCTGCGGGTACTCGGAGCTTTCTTCCGGGCTATCCAGATAAATCCAGGTGGCAATACAGTTCACGTCTCTTATCTTTTAAAGGCTGCGGTCGAAACAAGTTCGGCCGCAGCCTGTACTTGGGCATTATTCAAATTTCACATCCAATGCCAGGCCCCTCAATTCGTGCACCAATACGTTGAACGATTCGGGGATGTTGGCGTCCGGCAGATTATCGCCTTTGACGATGGCTTCATAAGCCTTGGCACGGCCCTGAATATCGTCCGATTTGAAGGTCAGCAACTCTTGCAGGATATTGGAAGCGCCGTAAGCTTCAAGTGCCCAAACCTCCATCTCGCCAAAACGCTGACCACCGAACTGGGCTTTACCGCCGAGGGGTTGTTGCGTAATCAGCGAGTACGGGCCGATCGAACGGGCGTGCATCTTGTCGTCAACCATGTGGCTCAGTTTGAGCATGTAAATGATGCCCACTGTGGCTTTCTGGTGGAAGCGGTCGCCCGTTTCGCCATCGTGAAGGTAGGTCTGGCCCAATTCGGGAAGGCCGGCTTTTTCAATCCAGGCCTCCACTTCGTCGGTCTTGGCGCCGTCGAAGATCGGAGTGGCGAATTTAAGGCCGAGGCGTTCGCCCGACCAGCCGAGTACGGTCTCGAAAATCTGGCCGAGATTCATACGCGAAGGCACGCCCAGCGGGTTGAGCACCACGTCGACGGGGGTGCCGTCTTCGAGGAAGGGCATATCTTCCATACGCACGATACGGCTCACGATACCTTTGTTACCGTGACGGCCGGCGAGCTTGTCACCTACTTTCAGTTTGCGCTTTTTGGCCAGGTAAACCTTGGCAAGTTTCAATACGCCGGCGGGCAATTCATCACCGATGGAGATGTTGAATTTTTCCCGTTTGTAACGACCGACTTCCTCGTTCACCTTGATGCTGTAGTTGTGCAAAAGGCGGGCAATCAATTGGTTGGTCGGCGCATCGCTGACCCATTTGCTGTAGTCAACCTGGCTGTAATCGATCTGGTCGCGAAGTACTTGCTGGGTCAGTTTGGTGCCTTTCGGAACCATTTCCTCGCCATAAATACTGCGAATACCATTGGTCACTTTATCTTTTACCAGCTGCAACAGCTTGTCAATCAGGCGAGTTTTCAACTCGTTGAGGTTGACCTGGTGCTCGTCTTCAAGTTTGTCTAGTTGAAGTTTCTCCGACTCTTTTTGCACCTTGTCTTTTTTGGCGCGGGCAAAAAGTTGCTTGTCGATGACCACACCGCTGATGCTCGGCGGCACTTTGAGCGAAGCATCCTTGACGTCGCCTGCCTTGTCGCCGAAGATAGCGCGAAGCAGTTTTTCCTCGGGAGTCGGGTCGGTTTCGCCTTTGGGCGTGATCTTCCCGATAAGGATATCGCCTTCCTTGGCCCACGCGCCGATGCGGATAATGCCGTTTTCGTCGAGGTCCTTGGTAGCGTCTTCGCTCACGTTCGGAATATCCGCCGTGAGTTCTTCTTCACCCAGTTTGGTATCACGGACATCGAGTTCGAAGTGCTCGATGTGGATGGAGGTAAAGATATCTTCCTGTACAACGCGCTCGGAGAGCACGATAGCATCCTCGAAGTTGTACCCTTTCCAGGGCATGAAAGCCACCTTCAGGTTTTGGCCAAGGGCGAGTTCGCCGTTTTCGGTAGCATAGCCTTCGCAAAGGATATCGCCTTCTTCAACGCGCTGGCCGCGACGTACAATCGGTTTCAGGTTGATGCAGGTACCCTGGTTGGTACGCATGAACTTGGTCAGTTTGTACGTTTTTTCCGAATCTTCGAACGAAACGAGCTCGTCCTGTTCGGTACGGTCGTAGCTGATCGTAATTTCGTTGGCGTCCACATATTTCACGACGCCAGGGCCTTCTGCATTGATCAGCATCCGGGAGTCGCGGGCAACCTTGGCTTCCAGGCCCGTACCGACAATCGGCGAGTGCGGCCGAATAAGCGGGACAGCCTGGCGCTGCATGTTGGAGCCCATGAGTGCGCGGTTGGCGTCGTCATTTTCGAGGAAGGGAATCAACGAAGCAGACACACCCACGATCTGGTTGGGGGCCACGTCAATATATTCCACCTCTTCGGGCGTGAGAATCGGGAAGTCGCCGCTTTCACGGGCTTTGATACGATCGTTGAGGAACGCGCCCACTTCGCTGACCGGCGTATTGGCCTGAGCGATCTTCATCTTATCTTCGGCTTCGGCCGAAAGGTATTCTGCGGAGCCTTCGAGCACCACTTTACCGTCTTTTACACGGCGGTAGGGCGTTTCGAGGAAGCCCATCTTGTTGATCTTGGCGTGTGTGCACAACGTCGAAATCAGACCGATATTCGGGCCTTCCGGCGTTTCGATCGTGCACAGACGGCCGTAGTGCGAATAGTGCACGTCGCGCACTTCGAAACCGGCACGCTCACGCGACAGACCGCCCGGGCCGAGCGCGGAGATACGCCGCTTGTGCGTGATCTCGCTCAGGGGGTTGGTCTGGTCAAGGAATTGAGACAACTGGCTGGTACCGAAGAACGAGTTGATGACCGACGACAGCGTACGGGCGTTGATGAGGTCCACAGGAGTGAACACCTCGTTATCGCGTACGTTCATCCGTTCGCGAATGGTGCGGGCCATACGGGCCAGACCCACGCCGAACTGGGCGTACAACTGCTCGCCTACCGTGCGTACACGGCGGTTGGAGAGGTGGTCGATGTCATCGATATCGGCCTTGCTATTGATGAGGCTCACCATGTAGCGCACTATGGCGATGATGTCCTCTTTCGTCAGCACGAGGTTGTTCTCATCAATGTCGAGACCGAGTTTGCGGTTGATCTTGAAGCGGCCGACATCGCCGAGGTTGTAGCGTTTGTCGGAGAAAAACAGCTTGTCGATAATGCCGCGGGCGGTTTCGTCATCGGGCGGATCGCTGCCGCGCAGCTGACGATAAATATAGGTCACGGCTTCGAGTTCGCTCGAAGTCGGGTCTTTTTGCAGCGTATTGTAAATGATCGAGAAGTCTTCGTCGATATCGGTGCGCTGAAGAATGATGGTAGTGGTACCGGCATCGAGAATCTGTTCGAGGTTTTCTTCGTCGAGCACGGTGTCGCGTTCGAGGATGATCTCGTTACGCTCGATGGTAACCACCTCACCGGTATCTTCGTCAACGAAGTCTTCGGTCCAGGTTTTAAGTACCCGGGCGGCCAGTTTGCGGCCAACAGCGGCTTCAAGGTTTTCACGGGTGCAGGCGATTTCATCGGCCAGATTGAACAGGTCGAGGATTGCCTTGTCCGTGTCGTACCCGATTGCGCGCAGAAGGGTGGTGACGGGGAATTTCTTTTTCCGGTCGATGTAGGCATACATCACCAGGTTAATGTCGGTGGCAAACTCCATCCATGCGCCTTTGAACGGAATCACGCGGGCGGAGTAGATCTTCGTACCGTTGGGGTGATACGACTGACCGAAGAATACGCCCGGCGAGCGGTGCAACTGCGACACGATAACCCGTTCGGCGCCATTGATCACAAAGGTACCTTTGGGGGTCATGTAAGGGATGTTCCCGAGAAACACGTCTTGCACGATTGTCTGGAAATCAATGTGTTCCGGATCGTTGCAAGAGAGTTTCAACTTCGCTTTGAGTGGCACCGAGTAGGTAAGGCCACGCTGCATACACTCGTCGATGGTGTAACGCGGGGGGTCAACGAAGTAGTCGAGGAATTCGAGATTGAAAATATTGCGCGCGTCGGTGATCGGGAAGTTTTCCTTAAACACCTTGTACAATCCTTCCGTAGCCCGGTTTTCAGGAGTCGTTTCCAACTGGAAAAACTCCTGGAAGGACTTAAGTTGGATTTCGAGGAGGTCGGGGTAGTGATCGGCGAGGCGAATTTTGCCAAAATTCACGCGCTCCTGAACGCCGGTTTTTACTACTCCTTTGGAGATGCCGTTATTGGTCATTTTTTGCAAAGTATGCTGGTGTGCTGGATTTGCAGTACGTCAGTGCTTTTACTGACGAGGCCGGGTGTCGTTTCAACCGCAAGCCGTGTATAACGCAAATTAGAGCGGAAAAGTTTTGTCGAACAGGTTTCCGGTACAGACAACGATAGGCTTAACGCTTTTCCCGGCAGGGTGCAGCGTTAAGCCTTATCATTATAATCTGTAAAAGAATGTGGTCGTTGCGAGCATGAATGTCGGAAAAGTAAGCCTAGGGTGGAAAAAGCAGCGCTTTGTGAAAAGCGCCAGACTTTGGAACCGCCTTCCTGCTTACTTCACTTCGACAACAGCGCCGGCAGCTTCGAGAGCGGATTTGATCGACTCTGCTTCGGCTTTGTTCACGCCGTTTTTCAGCGGGCTGGGAGCGCCATCGACGAGGTCTTTGGCTTCTTTCAGGCCGAGGCCGAGGATGTTTTTCACCTCTTTCACGACGTTGAGTTTGTTGGCGCCGGCATCTTTCAGGATGACGTCGAATTCGGTCTTTTCAGCAGGAGCAGCTTCGCCACCACCGCCGCCTGCCGGAGCAGCAGCCACAGCAACAGCGGCAGCAGCCGGTTCGATGCCGTAGTCGTCTTTCAAAATAGCGGCCAGTTCATTGGCTTCTTTAATCGTGAGGTTCACGAGCGTTTCAGCCAGTGCTTTCAAATCTGCCATTGTAGTAAAATTTAAAAAGTTGTTTGCGAATGTGGTGAGTGATGAAAGGTTTTTTCAGGCGCGCATATTGTGCGTACTTGGAAGCCGTAAGTATCAGGCGTCGCGCTCTTCGAGCGTTTTGACGATGCCGGCGATCTTGGTACCCGTAGCCGTAATCTGGCTGGCTACGCGTTTCATCGGCGACTGCAGCAGGCCGATGATCTCGCCGATCATCTCTTCTTTGCTCTTCAATTGCGTGAGCGCTTTCAGTTGGTCGTCGCCGACAAATACTGCCGTATCGATGTAGGCAGCTTTGAGCAGCGGACGCTCTTCCGATTTGCGGAATTCCTCGATCAGTTTGGCCGGAGCTTTGGGATTCGAGGAAATCAGAATCGTGGTGGGGCCGTGCAGCACATCGAACAAGGCGGCGTAGCCTTTGCTGTCTGCTTCGGCTTCAAGCGCTTTCTGAATCAGGGTGTTTTTCGCCACCTTGACTTTGATGCCCTGCTCGAAGCACATCCGGCGGAACTTGTTGATCTTGGCGACCGGCAGGGTCGAGGAATCGGTGAAGTAGAAGAACGGGCTGCTGCCGAGTTCTTCTTTCAATTCCGCAATCGCCGCCGTTTTTTCTTCTCTGGTCATTTCTATGATGAATTGAAATGTGAGTGTTGAATTTTGATGAAGGGTTTTCGAGCGTTTGAGCCAGTATTATGGCTGCAAAAGGCCGAACTCCCGGTCCACCGAATTAGACTTTGATAGATTTCGGATCGACGGCGATGCCCGGGCTCATGGTGCTGGCAACGGAAATGGATTTCATATAAACCCCTTTCGCGCTGGCAGGCTTCATACGGACGAGCGTTGCGATCAGTTCGTGTGCGTTATCGGAAAGTTGATCCGGGGAGAAGCTCACGCGGCCAATGGAAGCGTGTACGATCCCGAATTTGTCAACACGGAAGGCGATTTTACCTTTCTTGACTTCGGAAACTGCGGAGGCAATATCGTTGGTCACCGTGCCGGTTTTAGGGTTGGGCATCAGGCCGCGAGGGCCGAGGATACGCGCAACCTTACCCAGCTGCGCCATCACATTAGGCGTGGCGATGATGACGTCCACATCCATCCAGCCTTCGGAGACCTTCTGGATGTAATCGTCGAGGCCGACGAAATCAGCGCCGGCTTCTTTTGCTTCGTTTTCTTTCTCGGGCGTACAGAAAACCAGTACTCGTTTGGTTTTGCCGGTACCATGCGGAAGTGATACCGTACCGCGCAGAGCCTGGTCTGCTTTGCGGGGATCGACGCCGAGGCGGACGTGAACATCGACCGATGCATTGAACTTCGTCGTGTTGACTTCTTTTACCAAACCCATCGCCTCGTTGAGGGAGTAGAGCTTGTCCTTGTCCACTTTCGAGTCAACGGCTTTGCGTTTTTTCGTCAGTTGTGCCATTAATTGTGTGTTTAAGGTTTTGCGTTTCGGGTTGGGCCGAAACTCCCTTTTATATCAGCAACAGGCTATATGCCCGGCTAACTTCATGCTTGATCACCCCACGGCGGCGTGCCGGAGATCGTCAGACCCATGCTGCGAGCCGTACCGGCGACCATTTTCATAGCCGATTCGACCGTAAAGCAGTTGAGGTCGGGCATTTTGTTTTCAGCGATCGCGCGCACCTGTTCCCAGGTAACGGTGCCGACTTTTTTACGGTTGGGTTCGGGTGAACCTTTGCCGGGAGCCAGTTTGGCGGCTTCGAACAGCTGAATGGCGGCCGGCGGTGTCTTGATGACAAAGTCAAAGGTTTTGTCTTTGTACACCTGGATGATTACCGGCAATACCTTGCCCATTTGTTCAGTCGTCTGCGCGTTGAAACGCTTGCAGAACTCCATGATATTCACACCTTTCGAACCGAGTGCCGGACCGATCGGGGGAGCAGGGTTGGCCTGACCGCCTTTTACCTGGAGTTTAATATAAATGTCTACTTCTTTTGCCATGATGGATTCCTGATTTAGAGGAATTCGGAGGATTGGTTAAAGATAAAAATCCTGTTGTACAGTATGTAAAACCTGCCGATGTCGATCTTTTGTGGAAGCGAACCCGGGAGAAGCGGGTATCAACAGATCTGGATCAACTGATTTTTTCAACTTGCATAAAGTTCAGTTCGACTTCCGTTCCGCGTCCGAAGATTTTAACGATTACCTTGAGTTTCTTTTTCTCTTCGTTAACCTCCTGGATATCGCCAACAAAGTCGGTAAACGGGCCGTCGATAATCCGGACAGTTTCGTTGACGAGGAAGGGTTCGATCATCGTTTCGCCGGCTTCGCTGCTTTCGTCAACTTTGCCGAGCAATCGGTTCGCTTCACTTTGAGTCATGGGAATAGGTGTTTCCTTCCCCAGGAAGTGAATGACATTGGGCATATCGCTGATAATCTTGGCTACGTCTCCGTTGAGTTTGGATCCGTATGCCTCGACCAGAATATAGCCCGGCAGCAGGTTTCGTTCCTGAACGACTTTTTTGCCGTTGCGAATTTTATACACCTTCTCGGTAGGAACGATTACCTGGAAGATAAAGCCTGCCCAGCCGGCGCGCTCGACCTCGAGATCGATACGTTCCTTTATTTTCTTCTCCTTGCCACTGATGACACGGAGAGAATACCATTTCTTTTCTTCGACGGTATTGCCTGCGGCGTTATCCGTCATCGGTTCTTTTTGCATGGTTGTGCCGGGTGCAATTGGGCTTTAGGGATTTATCAGTTGATACCGCCCCAGATGCCGTAAATATTTTTGAACACGAGGCCGCTGATCATATCCATGAGGAAAATGAGCAGAGCGAGGAGGCCTGCCGTTACGATCACCACGATCGTACTTTCAATCAGTTGTGACGTGGTGGGCCAGGAAACGTTTTTGACCAGCTCGTGGTAGCTTTCTTTCAGGTAAAGCGTCAATTTATCCATCGTAGATTGTTGATGGTTGAAAGTTGGAAGTTGTTCGTTGAAGCAAGCTGTTTTCGTTAAAAAAGTTCGTTGTCGCTTAGTGCGGCAACGAACATCGATCAGCGAAAAACGAACAACGTTTTTACTCAGCAGGGGCAGCAGGGCTCGAACCCGCAGCCTGCGGTTTTGGAGACCGCCACTCTACCAATTGAGCTATGCCCCTGTTTGAAGCGCAGTTGGCAGCGGCAGCAGACAATTTGAATTGTCTGCTGCTACTGCCTGCTGCTGCTTGCTAATATTAGTCGAGGATATCCGTCACCTGACCAGCGCCTACCGTACGGCCACCTTCGCGGATAGCGAAGCGCAGACCTTTTTCGAGAGCGATGGTGTTGAGGAGTTTCACTTCGAGTTCGATGTTGTCACCGGGCATAACCATTTCTACGTTAGCCGGGAGTGTCACGTCGCCGGTTACGTCGGTCGTACGGAAGTAGAACTGCGGGCGGTAGCCGTTGAAGAACGGCGTGTGGCGGCCACCTTCTTCTTTCGAGAGGACGTAAACCGAGCACTTGAAGTGTTTGTGCGGTTTTACGCTACCCGGCTTGCAGATAACCATACCGCGCTTGATTTGCTCTTTATCGATACCGCGGAGGAGCAGACCGGCGTTGTCGCCAGCTTCACCGCGATCAAGGATTTTGCGGAACATTTCCACACCCGTGATGGTGGAGTTGAGGGGCTTTTCGCCGTCTTTCATCATACCGATGATTTCGACAGCGTCACCGACGTTGATTACACCGCGCTCGATACGGCCCGTAGCAACGGTACCGCGACCGGTGATGGTGAACACGTCTTCCACCGGCATGAGGAAGGGTTTTTCAACTTCGCGAACGGGCTCGGGGATGTCGTTGTCGCAAGCATCCATGAGCTCTTCGATTTTCTTCGTCCATTCGGCCGAGCCTTCGAGGGCTTTGAGTGCCGAACCCTGGATGATGGAAGCGTTGTCGCCGTCGAAGCCATAGGAGCTCAGCAGTTCGCGGAGTTCCATGTCAACCAGCTCGAGCATTTCCGGGTCGTCCACAAGGTCAACTTTGTTCATGAACACCACGATTTTGGGTACACCTACCTGGCGGGCCAGCAGGATGTGTTCGCGGGTCTGGGGCATCGGGCCGTCAGTAGCGGCGCAGACGAGGATGGCGCCGTCCATTTGAGCGGCACCCGTGATCATGTTTTTCACGTAGTCAGCGTGGCCGGGGCAGTCCACGTGAGCATAGTGGCGCTTATCGGTTTCGTATTCAACGTGAGCGGTGTTGATCGTGATACCGCGCTCTTTTTCTTCAGGAGCAGCATCGATGGACGCGTAGTCCGTTTTTTTGGCCAGACCTTTTGCCGACAACACATATGTAATAGCGGCAGTCAGCGTAGTTTTACCGTGGTCCACGTGGCCAATCGTACCAATATTTACGTGCGGTTTGGTGCGGACAAATGTCTCTTTTGCCATTGTAATTAAGTTTGAAAATCAAACGTTTGGTGAAAAAATGAAGAATTACTTCGAGCCGTTGATGAGATTTGAACTCACGACCTCTTCCTTACCAAGGAAGTGCTCTACCCCTGAGCTACAACGGCAAATTAATAGTTCGACTGCTCGTTGTCGATGTTTGTTTTTGGACTATTGTCTCGAAGGAAAGCGTACCGCAAACGAACAACAAACAACAACCAACGATAGGAGCGGCGGACGAGATTCGAACTCGCGACATTCAGCTTGGAAGGCTGACGCTCTACCAACTGAGCTACCACCGCGAATTAGTAATGAGTGATGAACAATGAGTGATGAGCTGTTTTAAAGTCATCACTCATCGTTCATCACTCAAAATGTGGGGGTGGTGGGATTCGAACCTACTCAGCGGTCAAGCACCAGATTTACAGTCTGGCCCGGCTCTCCAACTCCGGGGCACCCCCTTGTTTCGAGGCTTTGAGAAACATTAATTCCGATCAGCCGGCTTTTAACAGCATGAATTAATGTACCTCAAATCTTCACAGATTTGAGCCAGTGGAGGGACTCGAACCCCCGACCAGCTGATTACAAATCAGCTGCTCTACCAACTGAGCTACACTGGCAGTTTTTCGCCTCCACAGGCTGGTTTTTCAGGAAAAGAAGATTCAAACAACTTGCTTTCAACTGGATCTTTATGACCCCCCTCGAAAAGCGTGTGCAAAGGTAAGGCTTTACTTTGAAGCTGAAAAAGAATTTTTAAAAAAAGCCTGAAAATTTAAGCTAAACTTTGCCGGGGCCCGGTTTAGAGGCTTTTATACCTTATATAATATGCATAATCAGGTTTGGGACTACTGTCTGAGGCATACTTCGCCGGTCGATCCGGTGCTCGACGAATTGCAACGCCAGACGCATCTTCGCACCCTGCACCCCCAAATGCTGTCGGGGCCCTATCAAGGGATGCTCCTCCGTTTCATCAGCCAGATGATACGGCCGCGCCGGATTCTCGAAATCGGCGCCTTTACAGGGTACTCCGCCATTTGCCTTGCACAAGGGTTGACCGACGACGGCTTGTTGCATACCATCGAAATCGATGACGAACTTGAACCCCTGCTTCGCACCTATTTAGAAAAATCGGGACTCGAAGCGAGGATACGCCTGCACATCGGCGACGCCGCGCAAATCGTGCCGGCCCTCGACGAAACCTTCGATCTCGTCTTTCTCGACGCCGGCAAACTGGACTATCAGCGGCATTACGAACTGGCGCTGCCCAAACTGCGCCCCGGCGGCTTTTTGCTGGCCGATAACGTGCTATGGGACGGCAAGGTGGCACAGCAGCCCGTCGCCGACGCAACAGCCCGGGCCCTCGATGTTTTCAACACGGCGCTTACCGCCGACCCGCGCGTGGAAAATTTGTTGTTGCCCCTGCGCGACGGATTGATGCTGGTGCGCAAGCGATAGCGAATTGGCCGTTTGCCGTATCTTATTTATGTTTGCCCCCTACCCTATCAATTCTCCCGCCAAATCCGTATCCGCATGGCCGACAACAAAGCGCATCTGTTTTACGTCGAAGACGACGAAAGCCTCAGCTACGTCACCCGCGACAACCTCGAACTCAACGGCTACGAGGTTACTTATGCCGAAGACGGGCAAAAAGCCCTCGATATCATTCGCTCCGGCCAAAAGTTCGACCTCTGCATTCTCGACGTGATGCTGCCCGAAGTGGACGGCTTTACCCTGGCCCAGGAGATCCGAAAGCGCGACGATCAGGTGCCTATTATTTTCCTTACGGCCAAAAGCATGAAGCAGGACAAGATACAGGGCCTGACCATCGGCGCCGACGATTACATCACCAAGCCGTTCAGCATCGAAGAACTTTTGCTGAAAATTGACATTTTCCTGCGCCGCACCAAATATGCCAATATCCTGCGCGGCAACAAACCCGTCAGCATCGGCCAGTACACCTTCGATTACAAAAACCTGAGCCTTGCCTTTGGCGACCTGGCCGAAACCCTCACCCAGAAAGAAGCCGACCTGCTTAAACTCCTCAACGAAAACCGCAACCAGGTGGTCAAACGCTCTTTTATTCTCGAAACCATCTGGGGCAAAGACGACTATTTTCTGGGCAGAAGCCTCGATGTTTTTATTTCACGCCTGCGCAAGTACCTGTCGCAGGACGAGCATATCAAGATCGAAAATATCCACGGTGTAGGATTTAAATTCAGGGTTGACGATTGACTTCCTATTATCTAGATTTTCAGCAACATCGCATCCATTGTTTGCGCTTCGGGGCCGGCGAACGCCTGCTCGTGGCCGTACACGGGTTTGGCGACCGTGCACGGCTTTTCGCCGTGCTGGCCGAAGCTTTGGCCAAAAACTATACGGTTGTAGCCTTCGACCTGCCCTTTCACGGCCAGACGGAATGGCAGAACGATACGTTTTACAAGGAAGAAATCGCCGCCATCGTCCGGCAAATCGTGGCGCATGAAGGCAAGGAGCGGTTCAACCTGATGGGGTTCAGCTTCGGAGCGCGCATCGTTCAGGCCCTGCTGCCAGAGTTTATCAACCGGATGGACAAACTGTACCTGCTTTCGCCCGACGGCATCAACACCAAAGGCATGTGGATGGCCGTGCACACACCGCTCTGGGTGCGGCACTTGTTTGCCCGGCTGCTGCGCAAGCCCGGCTGGTTTATCCGGCTCATGCGCTGGGGCCGACACGTCGGACTGGTGCCGGGGCTGATTGTCAATTTTTTACAATTCAACCTTACGCGCCCCGACCGCTTCCGCCGCACTTTCGGTTGCTGGTTTGCCCTGAGCACGTTTTACCTGCGGCGGCGGCGCATCAAAGCCCTTTTGCACGACTCGGCAATTCCTGTTGATGTGTATTTCGGCGCCAAAGACGAAATGATCCGTTTCAAAACGCTCAAGAAAATGACCGATGCCGTGCCCAACATGCAGTTGTTTCTGGTGGATGAAGGACACCGTATCGTGGGCGAGAATTTGCGGGAAATGATGGATGCGGCGCGGGGGGAAGCGGGCTGAGGCAAAGGAATTACCGGCTTCTGGCCACGCGAAAACCCTGTACGTAAAACCTGGTATCGGCGCTAACCCTGTACCGCGATGCCGCACGGCAATCTTCGGGGCCGTAGCCCAATGAGCCGCCACGACAGACGCGGTATGCGCCCTTTGCCGGCCCCATCGGGTTGTGCGCATTATGGCTCTGGCGATAATACATGCCATCGTACCAGTCTTGGCACCATTCCCAGACATTACCCGTCATGTGCTTCAATCCGAAACTGTTGGCGCCCATTTCATCGACGTGCACAGTCTTTTGCTCCTCACATTCTCCTGCGACGGAATAGCTTGTTTTGTAGTAATCACTGCAGTTGAAATTGGCTTCAAAAGGAGCGATCGTGTCGCGACCGTGGCCGAAACGTACTTTTTTGCCGCCTTCGCGGGCCGCGTATTCCCATTCGGCTTCGGTGGGCAGACGGTAGCCCCTGGCGCTCCGGTCGATCGTGACCATCCATTTTTTTTCGTCGTTGCTGCTTTGGTTGTCGGGGTCCTGCCGCGTTTTGTCGATGGTGTACACCGGCAGCAGATTTTCCTTTGCGCTCAGCCAGTTGCAATATTCGACGGCATCATACCAGTCCACGTTGATGACCGGCCGGCGCCCCCGACCCCATCCCTTGTCGGAGGGCTTTTCGCGGCCTGTGGCCTTGCAAAAAGCGTCGTATTCAATGAAAGTCAGCTCCGTTTTGGAGAGATAGAAAGAATCGACCGTGACGGTGTGAACCGGTTTTTCATCATTGCTGCCCTCATTGAACAGATCGCCCATCTGAAATGTACCGCCGGGGATGAGTGCCATGTTTTCATGGACGGGGATGGCGGCAGGGGGAGTGTCCGGCGGCTGAATGGTGATGAGGAAGAGAAGGAAGAGGGTGGTTAAAATCATGTCGTGTAAAGGCGTCCGATGTTCAACACGTCGAATAACGAAGAAAACAACGGTTTGTGTGGCATTGCCCCTGGGTTAATTTTGAGATAATCTGAATTGTGTGTGACGGGACGGGGGCCATTGCATACGTTGCTACCGATGTTGCGTCCCTCCGGGACGGGGAGCCTGGGGGGCGTTTTTTTCTACCGATGTTGCGCCCCTATGGGGCGGGGGCATGAGTGAAATGTTGTATAGCGTATGGTTCAATGGCGCGATTCCGTCCCGGAGGGATGCAACATCGGTAGCAAAAACCAAAGCAGGCCTGGATTCCGTCCCGAAGGGACGCAACATCGGTAAACATACCTTATGCCGCGATGCAGATTTCTACCGATGTTACGCCTCTATGGGGTGGGGGCATGAGTGAAATGTTGTATAGCGTATATTCAATGGCGCGATTCCGTCCCGGAGGGATGCAACATCGGTAGCAAAAACCAAAGCAGGCCTGGATTCCGTCCCGAAGGGACGCAACATCGGTAAACATACCTTATGCCGCGATGCGGCGCACAACGCCCGCCGGGTTGACCGGGGGGCTACATACGTTGAGCCGCGATGCGGCTGATGAGTGTAGATTTTACGGTCAGGCGCGGCACAACACCCTCCACGAATCATTCGGATGCCCGAACAAGGGCACGCCGGCCGCTTTGACCCGCCAAAACACCCGATAACACAAGCGGGCGTGCTGACCGAAACGAACGTGACCCCGCCAGCTGTTCAGACTGGCTTCTAACCGGGCGCCATCCAGGATAGGTACCGATAATTGATGGCGCAGATACCGCTCGAACCGCCTGGTCTTTTCCTTTTTGACCACCCGGTAGCGCGGCCAAACCCGGAAACCCAAAAACGGCACACCCCTCGCCGTTGCATGAACGTGCGTCTTGTCGGCATGCAAGGCCAGGCGCTGAGCCCGCAGAAAATCCGACAACTGCCCCTGCACCGCCTGCAGCCAGTTTTTATCACCGGAAAACAACACAAAATCGTCGACGTAGCGCACGTAGCCGGGCGCGCGCAGCGTCTCCCGCACGAAATGGTCGAAACGATTCAGGTACACATTGGCCCAAAACTGGCTGGTCAGGTTGCCGATGGGCAGCCCCCGGCGCGGCCAAAGCTGCACCTCCGCCGCGCCCGGCATACAATAATCGCCCGGCCAGTACACGCCGGGGGCCTCCTGCGTGTTGGAACCGTCGATGATCCGGTCGCACAACCAAAGCGTATCAGGGCAGGCAATTTTCCAGCGAATTTCCCGCTTGAGCACGGCGTGATCCACACTGGGGAAAAATTTCCGGATATCGCATTTCAACACCCAAGGGTAACGCCGGGCATAATGCTGGTACCGCTCGATGGCCCGGTGCGTCCCCTTACCCTTGCGGTTGGCATAACTGTCGTGTACAAACGTTTTTTCAAATATCGGCTCGATCACGTTGACCAAAGCATGGTGCACCACCCGGTCGCGAAACGGCGCTGCGCTGATCATGCGCTGTTTGGGATCGTGGATGAGGAAGGTGTGATACAAGCCGGGGCGGTAAGTTTGGCTTTGCAATTCCCGCTGAAGACGCAGAAGTTCGCTCTCCAACCGCAAACTAAACCGTGTGGCCGAAGGATCGAAACGTTTGCCCTGCCGCGCCTTTTTAGCCGCCAGAATTAAATTGTCCCAGTCTGTAATTTTGTCAAAAAGTCGCGGATACGTTTTCATGGATACGACAAAAGAAACCCTCGTGGCAAAAGCCTACGATTTGCTTAAATATTCCTTACCCGTGCTCGAACGCTTGCCCAAAAGCCAAAAATTTACCTTGGGCGACCGCGTGCAAAACCATTTGTCCGACTTGCTGGAAATGCTGCTCGAAGCCTATTACCTGCCTGCTCCCGACAAACGCCCACTGCTCTATCGCGTCAATCTGAAACTTGAAGTACTGCGGCATTTTTATCGACTGGCCTACGAACGCGGCCACTACAACTCTTTGGTGTACAAAGATTTTTCGCAACGCGTAGATGAAATAGGTCGTATGGTCGGCGGCTGGCTTAAAAGCCTGCCCAAATAAAAGAACGCAGGGACGTTCGCCGCGCTTGAGCCCGGCTACCAGCCCCGGCGCCCTGTCGATGTGTTTGCCATGCCTTTTCAAGCGATGCATGGACAGGACGGCCGGCAGACTATCAACCCGCACACTCCAGGCCGCCTTGACGACCCGGACTCCGGCGTGAGTGATCGCACCCTGATAGTGTCTGGCCACGCGGAACCCCAGATTGTTGTTCCTGTTGTTTGCGTTGTTCCTGTTCCGGTTCGACGCCCGGCAGTTCTCTGGATTATTGTTCCACGAACCGCCGCGACAAACGAATCAGTGCCTCACCCGGACGCCCTTTATTTTTATTTCAAAAAAAATCGACCCGCTGCGCGGGTTTTATAAAACCCTTAACGGCTTCACCCTAAACGTATTAAAAAGGGTAAAAGTGTAAAAGGGCTAAAGGTTAATAGCCTCTGGCCACGCGGAACCCCAGAACGTAGTACCTGTAGTAAGCGCCGTACCAGCTCCGGTTCGACGCCCGGCAGTACTCAGGATAATCGCCCCACGAACCGCCGCGACAAACGCGGTAGTTCCCGGCGCCTGGCCCCGAGGGGTTGCGCGCGCCCTCGCTTTGACTGTAATAGTCGTCGTCGTACCAGTCCCAGCACCATTCCCACACGTTGCCGCTCATGTGCCGCGGGCCGAGACTGTTGGCGCTGAGTTGGTCGACGGGAACGGTTTTACCCCGGTATTCGCCCACTATGGAAAAACTTTTTTTGTAATCGGTGCGGGCGTCGAAATTGATTTCCGAGGGGTCGATCACATCGCGACCGTTGCCGAAGCGCACTTTTTTGCCGCCCTCGCGGGCCGCGTATTCCCATTCGGCCTCGGTGGGCAGGCGGTAACCTTTGGCGCTCCAGTCGGCCGTGACGATCCATTTTTTGGAGTCGCTGGTGTTTTGGTTGTTGGGGTCCTGCCGTGTTTTGTCGATGGTGTACACCGCCGGCAGGTTTTCGCGGGCGCTCAGCCAGTTGCAGTATTCGACGGCGTCGTACCAATCCACGTTGATGACCGGCCGGCGACCCCGACCCCAGCCGGAGTCGGAGGGTTTTTCGCGGCCGGTAGCCGTACAAAAAGCGTCGTACTCGTCGAATGTCACCTCCGTTTTGGAGAGATAAAAAGGACTGATTGTGACGGTGTGTACCGTCTCGTCGGATTGCAGTTTGTCGCCCATCACGTCGCCCATCTGGTACGTACCGCCGGCAATAAATGCCATTTTATCGGCCGACAGGGGCAAACCGGAGGAGGGCGTGGTCGAGGTACCCGCCCCCGTCAGCGTTTTTTTTCGTTTCAGCGCCTCCTGCGTATGCCGGCCGGGTTTGGATTCGGGGTACTTGGACAGGTATCGGTCGCAGTCGGCGGCATTGCCGTCTTTGAGCACGTCCCAGAGGTCGTCGTCGGCTTTGTTGCGCAGGCGCTGGAGTTCGGCCTGCTGGGTGGCGGCTTCGCGTTCTTCCCGTTCGCGTTGTTGTTGGGCGGCGGCTTCCTGTTCGCGGCGGCGCTGGGCGGCGGCCTGGTCGCGTTCCTTGATTTTGGCGCGGGCCTTGCTGATGCGCTGGTCGAGGTCGGGGCAGTCGTCGGGGGCGTCGCCGCACTCTGTTTTGCCTTCCTGCCATTTGGCGATGGCGGCTTCGTATTTGCCCTGGTCGTAGAGTTTTTGGCCGGCGTCGCGTTTGATGCAGCAGCAGCATTGAGCGGAGGCGAGGGCCGGGGCGAGCAGGGCGGCGAGCAGGAGGAGGATCGCGGGGATGATTTTCATGGTTATTGGCATTTGAAACGTCGTTGAAGATCGAGGGCTTCGGCCTGGGTTGGGTCGATGGCCAGGACGGCCTTGACGTAGCCGCAGGCCGCGGTTTTGGCCTCGCGGCTGTCTTCCTTGAGCAGGGTTTTGGCCGAGCCCAGGTACAGGGGCACAAGCAGGGCCTGCGCCTCTTTTTTGTAGCGGCTGTCGGGGTATTTGTTCAAAAATTGTTCGAGCGGCCGGAGGCGGCCGGCGGTTTTGGCGGCGTTGAAATCGACCGTTTCGGCAGCGGAGGGCGTCTGGGCAGCAGGGGTCGGCGGGTTGTCGCGCAGGGAGGTATCGGCAGGCTGGCTCCCGGTGCGGGCGGTTTTGCCGGGCCGGAAGATCAGGAACAGCGCCACGCAGAGCACGGCGGCGCCTACGACGAAGGGCCAGCGGCGGGCGCCCGGGGCGGCGGGCGGGGCGGGTTGTTCGCGGGCGGCGCGGATTTGGGCAAGCAGTCCGTCGGCGCCGGGGCCCATGTTCAGTTGCCGGGCTTCTTCGGCCAGCGCCTCGGCGGGCTCGAATTCGCGGCGGCGGAGGTGTTTTTGGGCGGTTTCGAGCAGGTGCTGGTAATGACGGAGCCGGTCGGCGGCGGCTTTGATCTGCGCCTCGCAGTGGGCGATGCGCGTTTCGATACGGCTGCCGGCCTCGGAGAGGGGAAATTCGGGTTCGCGCAGGCGCAGCGCTTCGCGGTAGGCGGCGAGGGCGTCGGGCCAGTTTTCCTGTCCGAACAGGGTGCCGGCACGGGTGAGGGCGCGGTCGAACACGGCTTTGCGTTCTGCGCGTTCGGTCTGGAGCAGGGCGTTTTGCTGTTGGGTCTCGCAGTCGGCGATGCGGGCCTGCAGGGCGGCCGGGTCGGGCGAGAAATCGGGCTGATGGAGGCGCAGGGCATCGGCGTAGGCGCGGGCGGCCTCGGGCCAGTTGTGGTTTTGGGCCAGTTGGGAGGCGGCTTCCACGGCGGCAGCGAAGGCGCGGCGTTGTTGTTCGAGGACGGTTTGGCGTTCGAGTTCGGCGCGGCGGGTATCGACGAGTTCGCTGATCGACTGGGCCGCGGTGTGCCAGGCGTCGTCGCGGGCCGGCCACGAACTCACGGGCCGGCCCTTGGTGGGCAGGGCTTCGAGGGCGCCGAGGGGCGTTTGTTGCCAGAGGCAGGCGCGCAGGATGACGGGCACCACCACGGCTTCGCCGCGGGCGTGGCGTTCGAGCGAGACGGCGACTTCCTGGCCGTAGAAATAATCGGAATCGAGGGAGTCGGGGCTGACGAGCAGGAGGATGATCTGCGCGGCGAAGAGTTTTTCCTTGATGGCCGCGTCCCATTCGCGGCCGGCTTCGATGTCGTGATCGTCCCACACGCGGGCGCGGCCGGCGCGGGTGAGCGGGCGGAGGTGTACGCGGAGCTCGTCTTTGAAGGCGAGGTCTTTGTGGGAGTAGGCGATAAATATATCAACGGGCGTCATGTGGCGGGTTGGCGGCCGACAAATTTAGGGTTGTTCATTGGTTTTTCAACAAATTCAGCAAATACTCCCCGTAGCCGCTTTTGACGTATTTCCGGCCCAGTTGTTCCAGTCCGGCGTCGTCGATGAAGCCCATTTCCCAGGCGATTTCCTCGATGCAACCGATTTTGAGGCCCTGCCGGGTTTCGATGGTCTGGATGAATTGTCCGGCCTGCATGAGCGATTCGTGGGTGCCGGTGTCGAGCCAGGCGTAGCCGCGTCCCATGACGCGCACTTCGAGCAGGCCTTTTTCCAGGTAATATTTGTTCACGTCGGTGATCTCGTATTCGCCGCGCGGGCTGGGCCGCAGGTTGCGGGCGACATCCACGACGGAGTTGTCGTAGAAATAAAGTCCCGGCACGGCGTAGTGGCTTTTGGGTTGCCGGGGTTTTTCCTCGATACTGAGGGCGCGGAAATTTTCGTCGAATTCGACCACGCCGTAGCGTTCTGGGTCGGCCACCTGATAGGCAAAGATGATCCCGCCGCGGGGTTGATCGCAGGAGCGCACCAGTTCGCCCAGGCCGGCGCCGTAAAAGATATTGTCGCCGAGGATGAGCGAGGCGGAGTCGTTGCCGATGAAGGGCGCGCCGAGCACGAAAGCCTGGGCCAGACCGTTGGGCTCATGTTGCTCGACATAGGAAAAATTCATGCCCAGCGCCGAGCCGTCGCCGAAGAGTTGTTCGAACTTGGGCAGGTCGTAGGGCGTGGAAATGATGAGCACGTCGCGAATGCCCGCCAGCATGAGCGTACTGAGCGGGTAGTAAATCATGGGTTTGTCGTACACCGGCATGAGCTGTTTGCTCACGGCGAGGGTCAGCGGATAAAGCCGGGTGCCGAGGCCGCCGGCGAGGATGATTCCTTTCATGGGTGTTTTATCTTAAAAGCCGGGCTTTTTCTGTAATAATTTAACAAAGCTATCCGGCGTATGAATGGCTAATTCACTTTTAGCGTAGTCACGCACATTGCGCGTTACTAATGTGGCAAAATTTGCTTCGAGCGCACAAAAATGTTGAATGGCATCTTCAAAATCCGTGAATTTTGACTGCAAAGCCAATCGAATTGTAGATTGTCCGACCGGACAAGCAGTGACAAGATCATCGAGCAAGTTTAGCAGATCCAGTGCTTTGTCCCGGTTTAATATTTTATTGGCTATGTAAAATATGTTGGAAAAACTCAACGCAGAAACGCCGATTTCAAGCCGCCCCTGTTCTGCCCATTGGAATAGTGCAAGTGTATCCTTATCAAAAGGCGGGCGCTTCAATAAGTAGTCGAGTATGACATCTGTGTCCAACAGTACTCGTTCCATCGGTTTAAAGGTGTTTTTTGATCAAAGCCTCTTCGAGTAATACACGCGTGTCGGTGTCCTTCCCTAAATTTTCCAATATGCCGTAAAGGCGAGCGGCCTTGGAGGCAGGCGCTACTTGTTTGGGTTGAGGCGCAGGTGTAGACTCGTTCGTGAGCGCCCGTAAATAATCCTCGATGAGGTTGGATAAACTTCTGCCGTTTTGCCGTGCATATTGTTTGGCCTTCCCAATGACGGCGGGATCGAGCGTTATCGTGAGTTTCGTATTCACAACTTGTACGTGTTTTTTAATACTACAAAAATACGTATTTTTTTAAAACTTTTAACGCAAGCAAAAGCCCCCGGCAACTGTATCGTCGCCGGGGGCTCTTATTTCATAGTTTATAATAAATCCCGCCGTTGAACGCGGATTAGTCCGCTGACCGCGGCAGGAAGCCCGTTTTGATCAAAGTTTCGTTTTTACCTCGTTCACCACGTACGATTCGACCACGTCGCCGACTTTGATGTCGTTGAAGTTGCGGATCGTAAGACCGCATTCGAGGCCGGCTTTGACCTCCTTGGCGTCTTCCTTGAAACGTTTGAGCGAGGAGAGTTCGGCGTGTTGGTTGGCATTGACCGGGTACACCACGATACCGTCGCGGATGATGCGCACGTAGTGGTTGCGGCTGATCTTGCCTTCCTGTACGTAGCAACCGGCCACAGTACCAACCTTGGAGATTTTGTACACCTCGCGGATTTCCACCTGGCCCATGATTTCTTCTTCCTTCGTGGGTTCGAGCATGCCCTCCATAGCGGCCTTGATCTCTTCGATGGCTTCGTAGATGATGGAGTACAATTTGATCTCCACGCCTTCTTTTTCGGCCAGTTTGCGGGCCGTGAGCGAGGGGCGCACCTGGAAGCCGATGATGATGGCGTCGGAAGCGGATGCGAGCATGACGTCGGAATCGACGATCTGGCCGACTGCTTTGTGGATGACCGAAACCTGGATCTTGTCCATCGACAGTTTGATGAGCGAGTCGCTGAGGGCCTCCACCGAACCGTCCACGTCACCTTTGACGATGAGTTTGAGTTCCTTGAAGTTGCCCAGGGCGAGGCGGCGGCCGATTTCTTCGAGGCTGATGCGTTTGTTGGCGCGGTTTGCCTGTTCGCGAAGGATCTGGGCGCGTTTGGAGGCGATTTCCTTGGCTTCGGCGTCGGTGGCCGCTTCCTTGATTTTTTCACCGGCTTGCGGGGCGCCCGGCAGGCCGAGCACGACTACCGGCTGGGCCGGACCGGCGGATTTCACCTTTTTACCGCGTTCGTTGAACAGGGCTTTGACACGGCCGGCGAATTCGCCCGCGATGATCGGGTCGCCGATATCGAGCGTGCCGTTTTCGACCAGGATTTTGGCGACGTATCCCAGGCCTTTTTCGAGCGACGCTTCGAGCACAGTGCCTACGGCGCGGCGTTTGGGATTGGCCTGAAGTTCGAGTAATTCGGCTTCGAGGAGTACTTTTTCGAGGAGTTTGTCCACGTTGACCCCTTTTTTAGCCGAAATGTCCTGGCTTTGGTATTTACCGCCCCATTCTTCCACGAGCAGGTTCATTTGCGCCAGTTCGTTTTTGATCCGTTCGGGGTCGGCGCCTGCTTTATCAATTTTGTTGATGGCAAATACGATGGGTACGCCTGCGGCCTGTGCGTGGCTGATGGCCTCGCGGGTCTGGGGCATGATGGAGTCGTCAGCGGCGATCACGATGATCGCCACGTCGGTCACTTTGGCGCCCCGCGCACGCATGGCGGTAAAGGCTTCGTGACCGGGGGTATCGAGGAAGGTGATCTTGCGGCCGTCGTCGGTGGTAACTTCGTAAGCGCCGATGTGCTGGGTAATACCGCCGGCCTCGCCTTCGGCGACTTTGGCGGAGCGGATAAAGTCGAGCAAGGAGGTTTTACCATGGTCGACGTGGCCCATGACCGTCACGATAGGCTGGCGGGGGCGCAGATCGGCCGGATCGTCGATTTCTTCTTCTTCGACCTCGACCTGTTCTTCGGCACTGATGAACTGGATTTCGTAGCCGAATTCGCTGGCCACGACTTCGATCAGTTCCGCGTCGAGGCGTTGGTTGATCGACACGAAGATACCCAGCGTCATACAGGCTTTGATGATATCGGTCGGGCGCACGTTCATGAGTGCCGCCAGATCGGATACCGAGATAAATTCGGTTACCTGCAGGGTTTTGCTGCCTTCGGTTTCAGCCATCTGGGCCAGTTCGGCGCGTTCGCGGCGTTCGTCGCGTTTGTCGCGGCGGATTTTCTGGCGTTTGCGGCTGGCGCCGGCGCCGAGCCGGGCCATGGTCTGGCGGATTTGATCCTCGATCTCCTTGAGCGAAACCTCTTTGGGAGCTTCGGGGCCGCCGGGGCGGTTGCCGGTAGCGGGGCCGCGGCCTTTACGGTCGCCCTGATTGCCCGACATGGAGGCTTGCAGGGATTCGGCCGTAACAGGCTGTTGTACTTTTTTGCGTTTGCGTTTGCGGCGTTCTGCGTTGGAGTCGCCGCCACCGCCGGTCTGGCCTGTTTGGCCGCCGCCCTGGGGCTGGTTGGCGCCACCTTGCTGGCGATCATCGCGACGGCCGCCGCGGTTGTTGCTGTTGTTGCCGCCGCGGTTGTTGCTGTTGTTACCGCCGCGGTTGTTGCTGTTGTTGCCGCCGCTGTTGGTACTGGGGGCGGGTTTGTCCAGATTGACTTTGCCCAGAATTTTCAGGCCGCGGAGCTGAGGCGCATCGGCGCGATAGAATTCGGGGTCGTCCGACTCGGTTGCGGGCGGCTCGGGTTGTGCCTGGGGCGGCTCCGGGGTACGGGCCGGTGTCGGCGGAGCCGGAGCAGGCGGCGGCGGAGGGGTTGGTGGTTCGGCCGGCCTGGCCGGTTCCTCGGCTACCGGAGCAGGCTCCGGTTTCTTTTCTTCGGGTTTGGGCGCCGGTTTGGGGGCATCGAGGTCGATCTTGCCTACGACGCGAAGCGCGGGGCGTTCGCGGGCCGGGGTTACCAATTCAGGTTCGACGGGCTGGGGCGGCGCAGGAGCAGCGGGCTCTTCCTGTGGAGGAGGAGGAGGCGGTGGTGGAGTGGCATTCGCCGGTTCCTGACGGGGCAGCAGCACGGGGCGGGCGGCCTGGGGGGCGGGCGGAGGCGTAACAACCGGGGGAGTAGCAGCCGGGACAGGGTCTTTTTTGAGCACAGGGCGCAGGAGCTTGTCGGCTTCCTGTTTGATAGCGAGATCTTTCTGGAACTCTTTCTGGAGTACAGCCAGCATTTCGTCGGTGATCTCCGTAGTGGGACGTTCTTCAACGTGGGTAAAGCCACGGGCATGCAGGGTCTCGACGATGCTGTGCAGACCGACGTTGAAATCCTTCGCTACCTTGATGAGTTTTAATGCCATTAAGCGGTTTTTCTACTGAAAAAAAAGAAAGGTATTCTATTGATAAAAGGCACGTAACGCGCTGTGTTGGGTAAAAGGTCCTGTATTAGAAGGCTATTCAATTTAAAAATGAACAAATTCAAGGGTTTTTAAAGGGGGGGTGGTCGTACGGAGGGTGTTTTTTACAAATACACTCCGATCGGCGACGCAAAGGTACTACAAAAAAGATTGCAAGTTTCTAGTTGAAAGTTCCAAGTTGCATTCGACAGTGCTATTCAGAGAACTTCTGTCCTTCATTTTGTCGGAATTTACCTGCAACAATCGCCCCGAAACTTGCAATCCCGTCAGCGGATCAAGACTCCTCTTCGAACTCCCGGGCCAGAATGTTCACCACATGCTGCACGGTTTCTTCTTCGAGGTCGGTGCGGCGCACGAGTTCTTCGATGCTGAGTTCGAGTACCTGGCGGGCAGTGTCGCAGCCGATGCTTTTGAAAGCTTCGATGACCCAGGGTTCGATTTCGTCGCCGAATTCTTCGAGATCTACGTCGTCGATTTCGAATTCCTGCTGGTTGTTGCGGTACACGTCGATTTCGAAGCCGGTGAGTTTGGTGGCCAGTTTGATATTGGAACCGCCCTTGCCGATGGCGAGGCTCACCTGGTCGGCATCGAGATACACGGCGGCGCGTTTGCGTTCGTTGTCGAGTTCGATGGTCGTGATCTTGGCCGGGGTAAGGCTGCGCTGGATGAAGAGCGAGACGTTGTTGGTGTAGTTGATGATGTCGATGTTTTCGTTGCGCAATTCGCGCACGATGCCGTGGATGCGGCTGCCTTTCATACCTACGCAGGCGCCAACGGGGTCGATGCGTTCGTCGTGGCTTTCTACGGCTACCTTGGCGCGTTCGCCGGGCAGGCGCACGATATTTTTGACCTCGATGATGCCGTCCTCGATTTCGGGCACTTCGGCTTCGAGCAGTTTTTCGAGGAAACCTGGATCGGTGCGGCTGATCATGACAAACGGCGCATTGTTGCGCATTTCGACCTTGCGGATGATACCGCGCACCATATCGCCCTTGCGGTAGTAGTCGCCCTTGATCATCTCGGTGCGGGGCAACACGAGTTCGTTGCCGGTGGCGTCATCGAGTACGAGCAGGTCTTTTTTCATGATCTGGCTCACTTCGCCGGTGACCACGTCGCCCACGCGTTCGGTGTATTTGCGATAAATCTCGTCTTTTTCGAGTTCCATGATCCGCGACACCAGCGTCTGGCGGGCAGCCATGATAGCGCGGCGGCCGAAGTCTTCGATCGACAATTGTTCGTAGCATTCTTCGCCTACTTCGAGGTTTTCATCAACGAGGTGGGCTTCGGAAATAGCGATCTGGCTGTTGTCGTCGGTCACTTCGCCATCGGGCACCACTTCGCGCACACGCCAGATTTCGAGGTCACCTTTCTGGGTGTTGACGATCACGTCGAAGTTTTCGTCGCTTTCGTATTTCTTTTTGATCAGGGTGCGGAATACGTCTTCGAGCACGCGCACCATGGTGGGGCGGTCAATGTTTTTGCCGGTTTTAAAGTCGGAGAAAACATCTACTAAGTTTACCATCGCGGAAATGTGTTGAGTTGTTATTGAAGGGTTGATGAGGGTGGATATGGTGTATGAGGTTGATAAAAAGGAGGGTGAATGCGCTCGGAAGCTGGCCCAAGGTTTAGGCTGAGGGCAAGAACAACCCTTTTTATCAACCGCATAAAACCTTATCAACCCTATCGACCTTTATTCAAAATTCCAATTGCACCACGGCCTTTTCAATCTGGTCGTAGGTGATCGGGATATCGGTTTTGATTTCTTTTTTCTTGTTGTTTTCGCGTTCGATATGGGTGGTTTCGAGCACGATCCCGTTGTCGTCGGCGCTTTTCAGCACGCCGGTTTTGAGCGATTTGTCGGTCAGCGTGACGGCGAGTTTGCGGCCCGTATTTTTGCGGTACTGGCGCGGAAATTTCAAGGGTCGGCCTACGCCCGGGCTGCTGACTTCAAGCACGTATTTTTCGCCGAGCCAGCCGTTTTCATCGAGGTATTTTTCGAGATAGCGGCTGAGTCCCTGGCATTTTTCAAAGGTCATGCCCGAGTCCGAATCGGCAAACACATTGAGGTGCTGCCCGCCCTTGAGTTCTATTTCGACCATGAAACAATCGGCGAATGCTTCGTCGGTGGCAAATTTTTCCTCAAGAAGCCGGGAGATGCGTTCTGTAACGTCCATGCTGCGTATTGACCTGTTTGTCAGGCAGATATAAACAAAAGAGGGAACTTTTGGGTTCCCTCTCGTTTTACTGCGATCAGATTTGTGACACAAAGGTAAGGTACATTTCCCAGACTGCCAAAGCTTGCGTCAAGGCATGTGGCGTTTTCTGCCGCCAAGGGCGCAACGCGACCCGCAAGGCTCTCAGGAGCCGTATTCTTTCTCCTGCAAATCTTTCAGCAAAAGCCGCAGGGCGCCGGCAGAAAGGAAAATTTCGACGAGGCAAATGATGAGCGAGGCGATCATCAGCAGCAAACTTGCGGTAAAAAGCAGTTTGGCCCACAATTGCCAGCCCTCGTACACCAGAAACATGGTGACCACGCAGAGCAGAATGCTGGCCACACCTGCCACCTGCATCCAGCGGATGAGTACGAGACGGCGGCGGAGGTTGGAGATCTGGGATAGCAGCACTTGTTGTTGCTTTTGCTCGTAGTCGTTGTACAACTTGCGCACCAGGTTGGCAATCGCCAGAAACTTGTTGGTGTAAGCCAGCATCAGCAGGGAAACGGCCGGAAAAAGCAGTGCAGGTGTTTGAATGGTAAGGTCCATGTGATGTTGCCCGCCGCCAGCTCAGGTATCAGGCAAGCGACAGGCGTCGTTTTGCACAGAAAATGATGTGCCATTCGCGCTTTGCCGGCCCGTGTGCTGCCATTCTGTCACAAAAACCGGTCTTCGGACGGGTACGGGCGTCAGGCGGGCAGAGAACCGAATATTATTTCACAATAATTAAAAACAGCGCAGGGTGGCAAAATTCATTGCACGCCCTGCGCTATTGTTTAAAATAAAAATCCGGCGGCCTGTTCGTCAGATGTCTTGACGGCCGCCGGATACACGGGTGAAGCGCCTGCTCAGATCGGGAAATTGTGGCTATGGCCATTGATGGTCACCGTGACGGTGCCATCGCCGTTGAATACCAGGGTGCCGTTGAGCGTCTGAGTATTGCCCTGGGCGTTGGAGGCTGTGATCACGAGAGTGCCATTGCCGCCGGTGATCAGGTAATCGGACTTGCGGATGGTCATGTTGCTCAGGTTGACGGTCGTCTGCACACTCAGGGTGGGGTCGTTGTGGCGCAGGCTGCCGGTGAGGCTGCCGGTGAGGTCGAAAGAACCGTTGACGACATAGTCGGTCGCGGAAGGCGCAAGGCCGGTGATGGCCAGGTCGCCGGTGCACTGGTCGTTGCCCGACCAGTGGGCGGAGGAGAAGGTGCCGGCGCCGGTCACATCCACGCTGGCGCTTTGCGGAATGCTGAAATCGTTGCAATCGACGAGCCAGCCGAGGGTAAAGGTGTAGTTGTAGCTCGTGCCGGCCACGCCGCCGGTCTTTTGCAAACTGGTGTCGCCGGGCACGTCGCAGGTTTGCGGAATGGCGGCGAGAATTTCGGTCATGTCGATAGTAGGCATCGTGGTGCCGGCGGTGCGTTCCGCCACGGCGGATTCGGCAATTTCAGCGGCTTCTGAATCGGTGAGCAACTGGACAACTTCCTGGGCGTCTTTGCGGCAGGAGGAAAAAACAAACAGGGCGGCAAAAAGCGTGAAAGCGAGGATGCTGAACTTGGAGCGGAAGATTTGCATGATGAATGAGGATTTGTTTTCGAGTGGAAAAATGTTGCTGAACCGTTTGATTTGTCGTGGTTCGCAAGGCAAAATTGGGGGGCGTCCTCAACCCCGTCCAAACCGGCTCAACGAACGGTCGGGAAGGCTCAACCAGCGGGAAAAAGCCGCCCGTTCGTTGAGCGCAAGCCTCCATTGGTTGAAAGCGGATTGCATACTGCTTGGTCGTGGCGGTAACTTTGAATAAAAATTTTGAAGGGCCGCTAAACCTCAGCCCCGTGCTTCATTCAAATAAACCGTACGCCACCATGTTCGACCCAACCGATTTCTCGCCCCTGCGCTGGTTCATTACCCCGCTGATCATTTTTGGCCGCTACGCCGTGCTGAGCGGCGCCATGTTTTTGTTGTTCTACATCTGTAAACGACGCGAATGGCTGTACCGAAAAATACAGCAGCGCTTCCCGACCGACCGCGACTACCGCCGCGAGATCGGTTATTCGTTTCTCACTGCCTGTATTTTTGGCCTGACGGCTTTCCTGTTTCTGGGTTCGCCCCTGCGACACTACACCCGGTTTTATACCCACATCGACCAGTACGGCCTGCCCTGGCTTCTGGTCAGCATCCCGCTCAGTCTGCTGATTCACGACGCTTACTTCTACTGGATGCACCGGCTGATGCACCACCCGCGTATTTACCGCAGGGTCCACTTGCTGCACCATCGTTCGATCAATCCCTCACCCTGGGCGGCATATGCCTTCCACCCGAGCGAGGCCGTGCTGGAAGCGGGTATTCTGCCGCTGTTGTTGATCAGTATGCCCATGCACCCCATATCGTTTTTTGCCTTTATTACCCTGATGCTGTGGTTCAATGTGTACGGGCACCTTGGCTACGAGATTTTCCCAAAAAGCCTGTACAAACACCCGCTGGGACGCTGGCTGAACAGCTCCATTTACCACAACCAGCACCACGAACGTTTTACGGGCAATTACGGGTTGTATTTCACCTTTTGGGACCGGCTAATGGGTACCTTGCGTGCCGACAGTGCCGGCAAAGTGGAAGAAATCCACCGCATCATCGATGATAATAAAAAGACTGTCAAGCATTTAAAAAACAAATCTACCATGTCGCATTCACAAAAAGGATCTGTCGTCGCGCTGCTATTGCTCCTGTTTTCCATGCCGGGGCTGTCGGCCCAAACGGTCAACTGGGCTTCCGATATTGCCCCTTTGCTCTATGATCACTGCGTCAAATGCCACCGCGACGGCGGCATTGCGGGGTTCTCGCTTATCGGCTACAGCAACGCTTTCAACTACAAGGAAGCCATTGCCGACGCCACGCTGGCCCGCCGGATGCCGCCCTGGAAGGCCGACCCTGCCTACAGGCATTTTGCCCATGAAAACACGCTGACAGCGGCCGAGATCCAGCGTATTCAGGACTGGGTTGCTGCCAACGGGCCTGCGGGCGACCTGGCCGCGGCGCCGCCCGACCCCGTGTTTGCCAGCGGTTCGGAAATCGGCATGCCCGACCATATCGTACAAACGCCTTTGTACACCATGACCGCTTCCGTGGACGAATACCGCTGTTTTGTGGTGCCCAACGGCTTGACCCAAACGGCCTTTTTGCGCGGTCTGGAGGTCATTCCGAGCAATCACCAGGCGATTCACCACGTGCTCGTGTATGAAGACACCACCGGCCAGGCGCTGCTCAACGACCTTGCCACGCCGGAGCCTGGCTATGCGCAGTTCGGCGGCATCGGGGTGCAGGGCGCCAGGCTTGTCGGCGCATGGGTGCCCGGCGCGCGCAATTCCCTTTTACCGCCGTTTATGGGCGTAAAACTCACACCCGGGGCACACCTCGTGTTGCAAATCCACTATCCGGGCAATGCCCAGGGATTGAGCGCCTATGCCACCATGAATATGTTTTTCACGCCGGGCACCCAGGGAATCAGGGAGGTCGCCATCGCGCCGTTCATCAACCATTTCCCTCCCTCTCTCGACGATTATCCGCTCTCCATTCCGCCCAATCAGGTCAAAACCTATCACGCCGACTTTACGGTACCAACCAACGCATCGTTGATCGGGGTCGGGCCGCACATGCACCTGATCGGACAGAGTATCACCTGTTTTGCCCGAACCCTGCAGGGCGATACCATACCCTTGATCAAAATTCCTGATTGGGACTTCCACTGGCAGGGTTCGTACCTGTTTCAGAAAGTGCAAAAAATACCCATCGGCACCAAAGTACATGCCTATGCCACCTACGACAACACCCTGAACAACGACCAGAACCCCTCCGACCCTCCGCAATGGGTGTACCAGGGCGAGGCGACCACGGATGAAATGATGCTGGTGTATTTCACCTACATGCTTTATCAGCCGGGCGACGAAAATATCGTGCTCGACAGCACCCTGCTCAGCAGCGGCACTGCGGCGCTGCCTGATGCCAGGCTGAGCGCCCTGCACGTGTCGCCCAACCCGGCCAGCCACCGGATTCAGGTGCAGTTTGAATTGCTCGAAACAACCGATATTGAAGCAAGCATCGCCGATCTGAACGGCAGAATCCTGAAAATCTTTGCTCTGCAGCACAACGTCGCCCCGGGCGCACAACTGCTCGAAGCCGAGATCGGCGACCTGCCGCCAGGATATTACACGGTACAGATTCGGGCCGCCGGAGGCGCGCCGCAAGCCGCCCGATTTATCAAAACGGAGCCTTGAAATGCCTTCTTTCGTCTCCATGCTGCTCTCCGGGCGGGCGCGCCTGATTACCCATCTGACGGGTTGGACATTCGTCTTTGTGTCCTTCTTCTACCTGTTCAGCCAGGTGCGCCCGCCGGGCGAATCTTTGTTGCGAACGCTGATGAACATCGCGTTCATGCTTGCGCTGTATTACGGCAATGCCAAACTGCTCGTCAACCGCCACCTCGAGACCGGGCGATACCGCGAACTCATTGTCTATTTGCTGATCTTTTGGCTGGGCGCGGCGGCCCTTCGCACCTGGGTGGAGTTGTCCACGTTCGGAGGCAACGTTTTTGTTGCGCGTACCGGCGTGCAGCCCGGCTGGCTTCGCATGTTTGTCGTGTACTCGATCTCCTACTTTTTGCTCTTGTTGTTCAGCACTTTATATCAACTCGTTGAAAACCGGCATGCTCTGGAATTGCGGCACCGCGAACTGGAAACCCGTCATGTGGAAGCTCAGCTGAATTACCTGAAAGCGCAAATCAATCCGCATTTCCTCTTCAACACACTCAACAATATTTACGCCGCCGCCACCCTGCAGCACCCGCGCACGGCCGACATGGTGCTGCGGCTGAGCGATTTGCTGCGCTACGTCACCTACGACGCCCAGGCGGAAATGGTGCCGCTGGAGAAAGAGGTGGTGCAAATAAAAGCCTATCTCGACCTCTACGAGATGAAATCGGAACAGCCCTTGCCCATCGGTTTCGAGGTGGAGGGCGATACCTCGGCTGCACAAATCGAGCCTGTTTTGCTGCTTCCGCTGGTCGAAAACGCCCTGAAACACGGCGATCTGGAGACCAACCCCGCTGGCTTCCTGCACCTTTCGCTGCAATGCCTGCCCGAAGAGATTTTGTTTAACGTCAGCAACACGTTCAATCCTGCCGACGGGCAAAAAGACGCCGTCGGGGGCGTGGGGCTGGAAAACATCCGCCGGCGGCTCGAACTGAATTACCCCGGCCGGCATACGTTCAGGGCCAGCGAGTCGGAGGGCGTGTTTGAAGTTGTTTTACACATAAAAAACCAAAAACCGCTTCGTTCCTGACCCATATTCCCCGAGTTAATGTCATGAAAATCAAATGCTTGCTGGTCGACGACGAACACCTTGCCCTCGCGCTGCTGGAAAACTTTATCCAGCGGACGCCCGATCTGGAAGTGGTGGAAAAATGTAAAAGCCCGATCAGAGCCGTGGAAGTGCTGCAAACGCAGGCCGTCGATCTGCTCTTTCTCGACATTCAGATGCCCCTGCTCAACGGCGTGAGCCTGTTGAAAGCCATCTCGCACCGGCCCGTCACCATTTTCACCACCGCCTATGCCCAGCACGCCCACGAAGCCTTCGATCTCGACGCCGCCGATTACCTGCTCAAACCCTACTCTTTCGAACGATTCGAACATGCCCTGGGCAAGGCCCGGGCACTGTTGCTATCGAGGCAGGAAACAGCAATTGGCCGGCCGGAAGGTTTTTTGACCGTAAAAGCCGACCGGCAGTGGGTGAAAATCCCCATCGACGACATTCGCTACATCGAAGGCTGGAAAGAATACGTCAAAATATTCACGGGGAAAGACAAGGTCATCACCCTGGAAAGCCTCAACAACCTGGAAGCGACCCTTCCGGGCGGGTATTTTCTGCGCGTCCACAAATCCTACATCGTCGCCCGAACCACGGTACGCCGCCTCGACGGCGACGATTTGCTCCTGGCCGACGGTACGCGCGTGCCCGTGGCCCGGGCCCGGAAAAAGGAGGTGACCCTCGCTCTTTTCGGGCCCGGTTGACGGGAAGAATCAGCTCAGGCGCGGGCTTTGTCGCCCCTGAACAGGAGGGCGAAACCGAGCAGCACTGCCGCAGCAATACCGGCTGGGATCAGCCACACCTGGTGCCAGTCGTGCGCCGTTGCCGTTTTGTACGTATTCACGACGTAACCCGAGATGTACGACCCGATCAGCATGCCGACCCCGTAGGTAGCCAGCGTGATTAGGCCCTGGGCGGCGCTTTTGAAACGTTCGCCGGCGCGCTCGTCGGTATAGATCTGGCCGGTGACGAAGAAGAAATCGTAGCAAATGCCGTGCAGCACAATGCCCAGAATCAGCATCCAGTAGCCGGCGCCAGTGTCGCCCCAGGAGAACAACAGATAGCGCAACATCCAGGCAGCCATGCCTACGAGCAGCATACGCTTGACGCCCAGCCGTTTGAAAAACCAGGGCATGGCGATCAGGAAAGCGACTTCGCTCATCTGGCCCATACTCATTTTGGCCGCTGCGCCTTCCATGCCCGACTCATTGAGAAACAGGTTGGTAAAGTTGTAATAAAATGAAAGCGGCACACACAACAGCACCGAGCCCAGGAAAAAAACGAGGAAAGAACGGTCTTTCAGCAAACCCAGCGCATCCAGCCCAAGCAGATCCGAAATACTCGCCTTGTCGCTTCCTGCTTTGGGCGGCGGAGTGTTGGGCAGAAAAAAACTGTACACCCCCAACAGCGCCGATGCGACAGCCGCCATGCGGAAAGTGTTGACCAGCAGGCCTTTGACTTCCCACGACAGCCAGCCGATGGTAAGCCCGGCGGCAATCCAGCCGATCGTGCCCAGCACCCGTACGCCCGGAAACTGGCTGGCAGGGTCTGCCATCTGACGGAAAGAAATCGAGTTCACCAGCGCGAGGGTAGGCATGTAAAAGATCATATAAATCAGTACCACCGGGTAAAACCCGCCAAAATCGGGGCGCGAAGCAGCATACCACATCAAAGCCGCGCCCAGGAGGTGCAGCACCCCCAGAATTTTCTGGGCGGCAAAAAAGCGGTCGGCGATCAAACCGATGATAAAAGGAGCAAGAATGGCGCCTATGCTTTGCGTCTGATAGGCCAGGCCGATCTGGACGTCGTCGGCGGAAAGCGTCTTGCTCAGGTAGGTGCTCATCGTCACAAACCATGCTCCCCAGATGAAAAATTCGAGGAACATCATGGCAGAAAGTTGGACACGGGTAGAAGTATTCATGCAGTTTCGTTTTGAAGAATAATGAACGGCCAAATGTAGAAAAGCCCGAATCGTTTTGGGAAAAAACTAACTGAAGGGCTGATTTTTTTAAAGATACAGGCCCTGAATTTGAGGCAGTTAAGAGAGTTTTGTTTAATTTTTACAAACATTTTTATTCAAAAAATTAAACAAGAAAAGGTCAAGAGCCGTTCAAGGCGCAGTTATCACCAAACATTCACCTCCTAATTCATTCCAACAGATCATGAAAAATCTGCTTTTCTCCATCCTGTTTCTGGGCGTCGGCGCATTGGCATTTACCGCTTGCAAAGACGACAATGAAAAGGTTATTCCCAACAATATCACCGATGTGGCAGCCGCCACGCCCGAACTCAGCACACTCGTGGAAGCAGTTGAATACGCCGGTCTGGGCGACGTACTGAACGGCACGACTTCCGGCAAATTCACCGTATTCGCCCCGACCAATTCGGCATTCAGCGCCCTGCTGAGCTCCCTGGGCGTCAGCAAACTCACCGACCTGCCCAGCAGCGCCGTGAAGGATATCTTGTTGTATCACGTTGTATCGGGCGAAGTGCGCTCGACTGCCGTGACGACCGGCTATGTGCCCTCCTCGCTCAATTTTGCAGGCAGCAATTTCCCGGTCAGCCTCTTCACCAACACGGCTTCCGGCGTGAAAGTGAACGAAGCGCGGGTCACGACTGCCGACGTATCGGCCGACAACGGCGTGGTGCATATCATCGATAAAGTGCTGGTGCCGCCGACGGTTGTCAACCATGCGCTCAACAATCCGAATTTCAGCACGCTCGTAGCTGCCCTGACGCGCTCCGACCTCGGCGTCGACTACGTCGGCGTGCTCTCCGGCACAGGTCCGTTTACGGTGTTCGCCCCGACCAATGACGCATTTGCCGCCCTGCTCACCGAACTGGGCGTCTCGGGCCTCAACGACATCAGCGCCGCTACCCTCAACAAGGTGCTGCAGTACCACGTCGTAGCCAACGCCAACGTCCGTTCGGCAAGCCTGACCGACGGGCAGGTGGTCGGCACCTTCGGCGGTCAAAACCTGACCATCGACCTCGACGGCGGCGCCAAAATCGTGGATGCCAACAACCGCACGGCCAACATTATCGCCGTGGATGTACAGGCAACGAACGGCGTGATTCACGCTATCGACAAAGTTATTCTGCCGCAACTTTAAACCCTTTCCAGGGTCGAGAGCCTGTCGAAAATGTAAATGCGGCTGAACCGGGAATCCGGTTCAGCCGCATTTTTACTTGTATTTTATTTTCAAAACTGCCTGTTTCGCAATGGGGCAGGTCCGACTGACCTTACAGGCGGCGGATTTTGATGTTTTTGTACCAAACCGCGTCGCCGTGATCCTGCAAGGCAATTTTGCCTTCCCGCGCCGTGCCGAAGGCTGCCCATTCCTTGAACTTGCTGGCAGCGATCATTTTCGGCCATTCGGGAGAATTCTGGTCGTACTCGACCAGTTTGCGGTAGTTGAGCCAGTGTTCGACCTTGCCGTTTTTCGAGACGATACGCACGTGGTTCCATTCGCCCGCGGGGCGTACGGTTTCGTATTTGCACGAGATCATATCGTAAAGATCGCCGGCACGGTGTTTCGGAATGCGCGCGTCGGGGTGGCAGGCATTGTCGAGCACCTGCATTTCCGGGCCGGTCATCCAGCCATAACCGTATTTGGCCGGGTCTTCGATGACGTTGTAGAAAATGCCGGAATTGCCGCAGGACGCGATTTTCCAGTCGAGTTCGAGTTCGAAATCCTTGTACGATTCGGCGGTCAGGATGTCGCCGCCTTCGCGTTGCTGCCACTCGCCTTCGGTGCGCGGTTTGGCATCGAGGTGGATGGCATTGTCGGCAACGACCCAGGCTGCACCGATGGTATTTTTGCCGTAATTGTGCCAGCCGTTGAGGGTTTGGCCGTCGAAAAGCAGTGCCCAGCCCTCGGCTTTTTCCCTGGCGCTCAGGGTGTTGTCCATGGGCGGGGTAGCCGGCGGATGCGGGCGAATTTCACCGGGTGTATTGGCGGGAATATTGTTCAGGGTGTACCAGGCATCCGTGGTCCAAATCTCGTGATTCAGTTCGCTGAGGGGCAGGTTGCGCAGGTGAATGGACACGACATGGCCGGGTTTGAGGCCTGGGATTTCCAGAAATACCTTCTTGCGGTCATCCGACACGGTTGCCGATGCGACATTGAGCGTTTCTTCATCCATTTTGGGGCCGCCGTACTGAGGAGTGGGTTTGTACCACCATTGTTTGACGAGGTAGTGGTAGGCGTCCCAGCCTTCGCCTTCGCGCAGCGGCTCTGTAAATTCGATTTCCATGCCATTGGATTTGGCCCTGACCGCCAGCATTTCAAAGACGGAAGTGCCGTTGTATTTCATACGCTGGAGGCCATACCAGAGTTTGCCTTCCTGGCCCCAGTTGCCCGGGTTGCCGATCATGCCGAGATAAAGCGCTCCGTCGGGGCCCCAGGCCAGGCGGTGCGTGGCGCCTTCGAAACCCTGTGAAAAACGGAAGACACAGCCCTGCATAACGCCGTCGATGGTCTCGGTGAAGACGCGCTGAAGGCCGCCGTAGCACACGTCGCCGAAGATGACCTGCCCCTGGTAGGGGCCGTCTTTCAGGTATGAAGGCTGGGTCGGTGAATTGCCGATCTCGTCTTGCGGCAGCCAGACGACCGGCGGCGTTACGGGCATACTTGCCACGGTAGTACTGTCGACCGAATAGGAGCCGAAAAACGCGTTCGGTTTGACGAGCAGCAGTTTGGACGAAGGCAGCCAGTCGCCCTGGTTGTCGGTGATGAAGATTTCGCCATTGGCGCCGAGCCCCACACCGTCGGGTGTGCGAAGCCCGCGGGCCACGAACTCGATGCTGCCATCCTGACGACTGATTTTTACGCATTTGCCCCGATCGAGAATCTGCGGGCGGGCACTGGCGCCGCCGGGCATAATGGCCGTGGCCAGTGCAGCGTAGAAATAACCGTCTTTATAGGCGAGGCCGAAGGCAAATTCATGGAAATTGGCAGAAGCCAGCCAGCCTTTTGCGAAGCACTGGTATTCGTCGATGATATCGTCGCCGTCGGTATCGATCAGTTTCGTGAGTTCCTGTTTTTGCAGGACGAAGATGGTATCGTCCACCACTTTCAGGCCGAGCGGTTCGGCAAGGCCTTTTGCGATGCGTTTGACCTTGATTTTTTTCGGGTCGCCGCTGGCGACGTTGTCGAGCAGGTACACGCCGCCCATGGCGTCCCAGGTGGAGACGACGAGGCGGCCGTCGCTAAGAAAGTCCATGCCCGCTACCTTGGGCAAAAACTCGTCGGGGCGGGCTTGCGTGAGGGTATAGGCGGGGTGCACATCTTTCAGGACTGCGCCATCGCCCGGAATGGCCGTGGAGCCGCCGCCGAAACTGGTTGCATTGTCGGGCACCGCGCCCTTGATGCGGGCCAGGTGTTGCGGCGGGATGGTTTTGAACAAGGGGTCGCCCGAACGCGCCCATTTCAGGAAAAGGCCGCGGCCGCCGCCGCCCTGAAAATAATCGATCCTGATGGGGTGGTAGCCGGCACGCAGCGCTACTTCGGCCTCCTTGGGCGTGGAGCCGTGCCAGCCGTCGTGGTTGATCAGCAATTGTCCGTCGATGTACAGTCGGGAGCCGTCGTCGGAGCTCAGTTGCATCACCACATTGTCGTCTTTTTCCAAAAACAGATAGCCCTCGGCCTGTGCGCCGAAGTTGTCGCGAAAATCGCCGAAGCCGTCATTGCCTGCCTCGATCTGGCTGACGACGCCCTCCTGATTGGGTTTGACGGCGTAGTTGATCTCTGCAAAGGTGTGCGGCGCTGTTTTGAACTGGAACAGGCGAAACACCAGGCCGGGCAGCAGGTCGGCGTCCTTGACCTTCTCGGGACTTAGCCATTTGTTGGCCGGGATGTCAGCAAGGCTTTTCGCCGGACCGCCTTCGCCATCGTCTTCTCCTTCGTCGAGAGAGAGCACATAGGCAACCATCGACTTGGCGTCTTCGGGCTGCAGATCGGGGTGGGCGCTCATGGCTGCCACGCCCCACACGCCGGAGCCGCCGGCCATGACCTTTTTAGCCAGTTTTTCGATGTTTTCAGGGGTGTTTTTATAGCGCTGGGCAATTTGCGCATAACCAGGGCCTACGGTTTGCACCTGCGGATTGTGGCAGGTACGGCAATCGTTTTTGGCCATAAGGCGTTCGCCGGGGCTGACGGTTTGTTCGCTTTCTGCCGCGGCCCTGCGTTCTGCATCGAAGGGGTTGGGAATGCAGGGCATTGCCACGAACATGGTGGTCAGCGTGGTGCTGCCGTTGTTGCGCAGGGTCAGTTCGCCGTCGATTTCCATAGCGCTGAGGTTGTCCGACACCTGCGGCAAATATTTGCTTTCCACGGTTTTCCAGGCGCCGTTGGTCTCAACGGCAGAGGGGGCAGCAATACTGGCGGCATTGGTGCGAAGGATGATTTCGGCGCCGGCCGGTGCGTTCGACACCGTGAAGGTGCGCTGAAAACCACGCTGGCGATCGACTTTCACCAGTTCGGGCTGCTCATTGATCCGAATACGCTGGCCGCTGGCCAGCACCAGATCGTACATGATTTCCGCATGCCCGCCCTTGGTGTAGCGATGGCCTTTGTAGTCGGTGCGCGGGGTTTCGATACCGGCAGAGGTTTTGACCAGCCAGGGGCGTTTGTGGGTATTTTCAAACCATGCCGGCCCCACACTCATCGGCTGGGGTCCGTGCCGCATGTTGTACACAGCGCCCTCGAAGGCGGCGCTTCCGCTCCACGCCTTGTACAAGGCGCAGGAATCGGTGGAATACGCCACCCAAAGGTGGTCGTCGAGGGCAAAAGTGATCATACGAGGCTGTTTGTCGAGCACGGAGCGGAACACCCAGGGGTCGTTGGGGCGTTCGGAGGCCGGAATGTCGGCGTGCTTGTCGCCGCGAGTGGCAAAATACCAGAGGGCTAACAAGCCCGCGGCAAGTAGCAGAAAAAGAGTACGAGATTTTAGCATCGTGCAATAGAACGGGTAGTGGAAAGACCAAAGATCGCAAGCGCCAGAAGCGCTGACGGCAAAACATTTTTTGGCAAACGGGGAAAACTGTGGTGGTTGAATTTGGTCCGAGCAGGGGCGAAGTTAGATTTTGGCGCTTGTTTGGCAAGGAAAATTTTGGACAAAATGCGTCTCCCGTTCCTTGCGCTGCTTGTGGCAGTTCGTCTCTGCAACCGACCGGGTGTTTCCCGGATACGCCGCCGCCTGCCCGGCTGCATAAATGCACCTGATTTTTCTTAAAAACCGACGCACGACCCAACCATCCGGGTACAAAGGACCTGTCTTGAAACAGTAAAATCATCCGGCCATGAAACACCTTTTGTTTGCAGGTATCTGCCTGGTTCTGATCAGTTGCCGCGACCGCCGCGAAGCACTGCACAGCGATCTTTCCAACCATGTCCGCTTTGCCGGAATGGCCATCGGTCAGGCATCCAGGTTCGTGCTTTTCGAAGGCGAATCCTATTACGACCCCGAAAACTTCAATTTCATTTACCGGCCTGATACCCTCATACTTACCGTGGTGGGCCTCGATGCGAACGGTTTTTTGATCGAAGAAAAACTCACGCCCGGCTCGGCCTCCCTGCACGGAGCCCAATACACTCCCGATGCAGCAGAAACCTTCCGCTACTACTTTTCGGTCGAGCAGGATACGCTGCATCAAAAGGCCGTTCCGGGCCAGGGCGCCTGGCCCCAAACCCGGCTGGCGATCGCTCCATTGACCCTTCCGCTTGCGCCCTTCCAGTCGCCCGAAGCGGACATCATTGGCTGGAAAACCGATCTGATGAACTATGATTTTTACTGGTCGGCGATCGACCCCGACTACGTCCTGTTCGGCATTTATTACCCGGATGTCAACCTGTTGTCGGACAACAGGTTGATGTCGCCCGATGGCCCGGGCAACTGGTGCGCCTACTCCGCTGCCAGCGGCCTGATCAAGTCGGCCACGTACAGCTCCTGGACTGGTTCAGGGCGGGGCTGGGACCTGCTGCCGGATTGAGCGCTGGCGCTTAATATTTTCCTAAAATTACGGGCCGTCCCAACGCTTTTGGCCGGCAGAAAGTCTTTCACATCAAAAAACTGTTCTATCATGAAACACCTCCTGTTTTTCAGCATTTGTTGCCTGTTCCTCGCCAGCTGCCGCGACCGCCGCGAAGAGGCACAGCCCGACTCGTCCAACCACATCCGCTTCAACAACATGGCGGTAGGGCAAACCTCGCGTTACGTGCTCTTCAAAGGCGAATCGTACGACAACCCCGGCAATCAAAACTTCGCGTACTACACCGACACCCTCGTCCTGACCATCATCGGGTCGGATGCCAACGGCTTCCTCGTGGAAGAAAAAATGGCGCCCGGCTCGGCTTCCCTGCACGGCGCCAACCATATCACCAACGCGGAGGAGGTTTACCAGTATTATTTTAAAGTGGAAAATGACACGGTTTTTCAGAAAGCGGCGCCCGGAAGCGGCGCCTGGCTCGAAAACCGCCTGACTTACGTCCCTTTCAAACTCCCGCTGGCACAAATCACCTCGCCCGAGGTCAATATAACCGGCTGGAAAACCGATCACGGTTACACCGAATCCTACTGGACCGGCACCGACCCGGCGTATTCCCTGTTCGGCATTTTCTATGCCCATCTCAACATCCTGACCGATAACAGGATGATGGCGGTCGACGGCCCGGGCAGCTGGTACGCCTATTCTGCCGAAAACGGCATTGTCAAAACGGCTACTTACAGCTGGTGGACACAGGAAGGAGAAGGCTGGGATTTGCTGCCGGATCAATAAAAACAAGGCAGGAGCCAGTGACGAGCAGAAGATCAGGAACTCTGGTACCGGCGGTTGTCGCGCAACGCCGTTCGACCCTTTATCTCCTGATTCAAACTTCGCAACTGCTGGCTCCTGCCTGTTGTGGCAAACCGCTGTCGGGCTGCTTTTCAGGTATCCCCTACCCTACCATCATACCGGCCAGCGTAGCCGACAGGTAAGAAGCCAGGGTGCCCGCGATGAGGGCCCGGAAACCGAGACGGGCCAGGTCGGCGCGCCGATCGGGTTCGAGAGCGCCGATGCCGCCGATTTGAATACCCACCGAGCCGAAGTTGGCGAAGCCGCAGAGGGCAAAACTGACGATTGCCAGGGCTTTGGGGCTTAGGGTATCTTTTATTTGGGAAAGCTGAACGTAGGCGACGAACTCATTGGCCGCCAGTTTGAGGCCCATGAGCGAACCCGCGGTAAAGATTTCGTTGGACGGAACCCCCATTGCCCAGGCGAAGCCGGCAAATATCCAGCCCAGGAAGGTTTTCAGGCTCCATTCCGAATGGCCAAACCAGCCGCCGACGCCGCCGAGCACGTAATCGACGAGGGCAATAAGCGCCAGGAAGCCCACCAGCATGGCCAGTACGTTCATGCCCACGCGCAAACCGTCGGAGCAGCCCGCCGAAATGGCGTCCACAATATTGGAATGCGCCTTTTCGACTTTCAGTTTGACGTTGCCCTTCGTTTCCGGCTCGCCCGTTTCGGGGTGCATGATCTTGGCAATGGCCAGAGCGCCCGGCGCCGCCATGATACTGGCCGCGATGAGGTACTCGGCTTTTACGCCGAACATGATATAGGTGGCCATCACCCCGCCGGCTATGCAGGCAAAGGAACCGGTCATCGAAGCCATCAGTTCCGAAGTGGTCATGCCGCGCAGGTAGGGGCGAATCATGATCTGGGCTTCCACCTGGCCTACAAAGGCGCTGGAGATATTACTGAGCGCTTCGGCGCCGCTGACGCGCATGAAATAGTTCATGCCTTTGGCCAACACCTCCACCACCTTCTGCATGAGCCCGATATGGTACATGATATTGACCAGACAGGCGACAAAAATGATGGTCGGAATGATTTTAAAGAAAAAGATAAAGCCGCCGAAAAACATGGCCTGGCCTTTGTCGTCGAAGGCCAGGGGCTGGCCGCCGTTGGCCGCCACTGCGCTGTCCACCACTTTTTGGAAAGCGCCGCTGTGTGCCAGAATGCCAAAGACAAACTGGGCGCCGGCGTCGGAAAAACTGAGCACCTTGGTCACCGCGTCGCCGAGCCATTTGAAAATGGACTGCCCGGCGGAAGTTTTGAGAATAAACACCGCCAGCGCGGCCTGCAGCAACAAGCCCGTCCCCACAGTGCGGTAATTGATGGCTTTGCGGTTGTTGGACAACAGGTAGGCGAGGCCAAGAATCAGGATAATACCCAGTATGCCAATAAAACGATCCATGTGGAGTAGGTGCGAATGTGCTAATGGTGAAGAATGTGTCGGTGCGGTGGCGTTGTGGTTAGAAAAAGTCGTTTCGGGAAAGAACACGACCTTGCGCGAAGCGCCGAAAAGTACGCGACCTGTTCGGATTGCAAAAATTTTTGCCCAAAAGCCTACTTTCGCGAGGATTTGCCGAAGGGTAACATCCAACAACTTCAGATCCTAACATCCACAACCTGATCTTCACTCAAGTGCGCCCTTTTCTCATTGGCATTGCCGGCGGAAGCGGTTCCGGCAAAACGAGTTTTATCCGCGCCCTGCGCGCCGAATTCAATGAACAGCAATTGTGTGTGCTTTCCCAGGACGACTATTACCTGCCCCGGGAACAGCAACACCGCGATGAAAACGACGAGTTCAATTTCGACCTGCCCAAGTCGTTTCATAAAAAGGAGTTTTACCGGGATGTCCAGAAACTGCTGGCCGGCGAAACGGTGACCCGGCTGGAATACACCTTCAACAATCCGGATATCGCCCCCAAGAAACTGGAATTCAAGCCGGCGCCGGTCATCATTCTGGAAGGTCTGTTTGTCTTTCATTACAAAAAAATCCAGCCCCTTTACGATCTCAAGGTTTTCCTCTACGCCAAAGAAAACCTGAAAATCATTCGCCGCATCCACCGCGACCAGCGCGACCGGGGCTACCCCATCGACGACGTATTGTACAAATACCAGTACCACGTACTGCCCGCCTACGAGCGCTACATTTTGCCGTACAAGGACGAAGCCGACATCGTGATCAACAACAACCGCGACGACTACCGCGATTTCAGGCGCGGCCTGTCGGTGCTGGCGGGTTTTATCCGCTCCAAATTGCAGGAGATAAAATGACTTGCGTTTTTACTATTGCCAGGAAACTTTTCAGCCCGCTTTTGACTTTACGGTCAGCATGAACCAAGCCGCCGACCCGCTCGAAACCTCCCTCTACACCCCGGCCTTTTTGTTGTTATGCCTGTCGCACGGGCTGTTTGCCGCGAGTTTCAACATGATGTTGCCGGAACTGCCCTCTTACCTCGCATCGCTGGGAGGAGGCGATTACAAAGGGCTGATCATCGCGGTTTTCACACTCACCGCCGGGCTGTCGAGGCCTTTCAGCGGCAAACTGGCCGATACCATCGGGCGCATGCCGGTGATGTATATCGGCGTGCTGGCCTGTGTGGTGTGCGGGTTGCTTTACCCGGTCCTGACCTTCGTTAGCGGGTTCCTGTGGCTGCGTTTTTTTCACGGTTTTTCAACAGGGTTCAAACCCACGGGCACTTCGGCTTACGTGGCCGACATCGTGCCGGGGCACCGGCGGGGCGAAGCCATGGGCATTCTCGGCATCTGCCTGAGCATCGGCGCCTCGGCCTCGCCCCCGCTGGGCAGCTGGCTGGCAAAGGCCTATTCGATCAATGTCATGTTTTACGCCTCGACCGTGCTGGCCGCGCTTTCGATGCTTATTTTGTTGAGAATGAAGGAAACCCTGCACGCCAAACAACCCTTTTCCCTGCAACTGCTACGCATCGGCCGCAATGACATTTTCGACCCGCTCGCCATTCCGGCCGGCATTGCCATGCTCTGCTGTTACTTCGGCTACGGCGTCATCCTGACACTGGTGCCCGACCTGTGCGACGCGGTGGGTGTGGCCAACCGGGGCACGTTTTTTACCATCGCCACGCTCTCGAGTGTGGCCACTCGTTTTTTCGCAGGAAAAATTTCGGATCAATTGGGCCGCGTTCCCGTGCTGAAAGCCTCTGCACTGCTGATCGCCGCTGCAATGGGTTCATTTGCCCTGAGTGCCTCTCCGGGCATGGTGTACGTTTCGTCGGCCGTTTTCGGGCTCGGCATCGGCATTTTTTCACCGGCCATCACCGCCTGGACGGTCGACCTCGGCGACCCTGCGCGGCGCGGACGCGCCCTGGCTACCATGTACATTGCCCTGGAAATGGCGATCGGCGGCGGCGCAGCCCTCTCCGGTTGGTACTATGGCAACGAACTGGCGCACATGCCCCTCGTGTTCTGGTCGGCCGCGGCAGCCAGCCTGGCGGGTTTCGCCTACCTGTCGTATTGGGAAGCGAGGTTCAAAACCGTTTAAAATGGGGCGGAGGCGGTCAACCCGCTGTTTTTTGCCGGCGGAAAAAGAAATAATACACCACCCAGCCGACAGCCACCACGGCGATGCCGGCGCCCGAATGTTTGGGATTGTCGGCAAACTGCAGCACGATAAACAAGCCGGACAGGATGATAAACACCAGCGGCGTAAGCGGATACAATACCGTTCGGTAGCCGCGTTCGGCGTCGGGGCGGTGCTTGCGAAACACAAAAATGGCAGTACCCACCATCGCCAGGCCGATCCAGTCCATAAACGTCACGTAATCAATCAAATCGCCGAAAGTACCCCAGACCAGGAGCAGGATAACCGACCAGGCAGCCTGGATCAGGATGGCCTTTACCGGCGTATGCCAGCGGGGATGCAACTCGGCGAGTTGTTTGAAAAAAATCCCGTCTTTGGCCATGGCGTAGTAAATCCGCGGGGCCGACATGCAGTAGATCGCCGTCGTGCCGAAAGTGGACAGTACGATCAAAAACGCCATTAGCGAACCGCCCCACGGGAAAGCCGTGCGCATGGCATCGGCTGCCACGGTTTTGGATTGAGCGATGGTTTCGATCGGCAACAGGCGCATGTACGCTACATTGGCAAGCACGTAAACCAGTGTTACCACCGAAGCGCCCAGTATCATGGCGCGCGGCACGTTGCGCTGCGCGTGCTGGGTTTCGCCGGCCAGGTAGGAGGCGTGCTGGAACCCGCCGTACGACCACAATACCCCTACAAAAGCGGCTGCAAAAGCGCTCATCCAGTTGGTCGGAGCGGAATTGGCGAAGCTGCTGGCAGCGTTGGCGGCCGGCACTTCCGGCCGGAAATAAAAGATGCCCACCACGATGATGAGCGCCAGTCCGGCCAGTTTCGCCCCGGTAAACAGGTTGGCCATCCAGCCGCCGATACGCACCCCGAAAAGATTGACGATGGTGAGGAAAACGGTTATTCCGAGGGCCAGTGGCGTCACCAGCCCGGTATCGGTCTCCCCCGTCAGGTATAAAATATGCTCCGCACAGACAACCGACAAGGCCGCGATGCTTCCGGAAGTACTGATAAACAGGATAAACCATCCGTACAAAAACCCGACCGTATCTCCGTACGCCTCCCGCAGGTACACATAAAGACCGCCGGCGCCCGGAAACATGCTGCCCATTTCAGCAAACGTCAGCGCGCCGGTAAGCGCCACCAGCCCGCCCAGCACCCAAAGTGCAATGACAAACTCGGGCTGGTGCATTTGCAAGGCAATTTTGCCGGGCGTACGAAAAATACCGCTGCCAATCGTGCTGCCAATGGCAATCATCGTAAGGCCGTACAAGGTCAGGGAACGTTTGAGTTCGGTGGACATAACAGGGTGGGTCGGGAATCCGATTGTTGAACAAATGGGTGGACAGAGCAGAAATTAAAGCGGGTTCAATGGTCGTAATATTCGACCCGGAAGGCCTCGAGCCAGTCGCCGCCGGCCGGAACGGTCACCAGCCCTTCCCCGTTATTGAATGCATCCACATTGCAGGTCATCGGCTCGAGTGCGATGCTTTCGCGGTGCGGAGGGGTAAAAACCTGAAAAAACGGAAAGCTCGAAGCGCTGGCCACTACCGACAAGCGGCCGCCCGAACCGGCAAGACCCAGGCGGTACAACGAGCCCGGTTTTTTCACCTTGAAACAATTGTCGAGCCGTGTATCGTCCAGTTGCCGGTCGTGTACAAATTCGTCGAAATCCGTTTTCTCCCCGGTCGGGATCATGCGTTCGTCGATAGCGACTTTTTCACATTCGGGCAAATGGAGCAAATGCGCGTCGGCCTGTTCGCACAAACGGAAATAGGGATGCCACCCGAAGCCGGCCGGGATAGCCTGGCTGTGGTGATTTTTCAGAAAAAAAGCCACGTTGAAGTCGCGTCGGTTCGACATGGAAAAAGTCAGGTCGAGCGTGCAGGGGAACGGGTAGCCGGGATGGGTTCCGGCGTATTCGAGCCGGCATTCCACTTCGGCGCTTTCGGTCGTAAGTTCTACCCGCACGACTTCAAAGGATTCGGCACGGGCAAATCCGTGAATGGCATTGCCGGTATCAGCGTTGTTGATCGGAAATTGATAATCCTGTTGCTGCCAGTTGTAGCGTCCGTCGCGAAGGCGGTTGGGGAAAGGGAAAAGCACGGCGCTTTTTCCCCATTTACCGATAGTCAGTTCTTCGGGGGAAGAGTAGCCGTCGAGCACCTGGCGGCCGCCGAAACGCAGGTCGAGCAAGGTGGCGCCTTTGCCGGGTACGAGGCTGAAGCCGTTGCCGTTGGCAGGATTGTGGATGTCGTATCGGCGCCATTCGCCGAAAGGAGTGATGTCGAGTTCGTACATGGCCTGGGTAAAAAAACTTCCGGATCAGGCAGCTGACGGTATTGTCAACTGCGGCAGCAAATGTGGCGAAAACCGGTACACCTTCCTTTGTTTTTGAAAAATAAAAAACGGGAAGCGAGTGATTCGCTTCCCGTTCGCGGCAAAACCGGGCCAACCGTCAATCGGTCGGTCTGCTTGCCTGATTAGCGCTGCAGCACAACGCTGCGCTGGGTCACGTCGCCGTCGACCGAAATGCGCAGGAAGTACGTGCCGTCGCTGAGGTTGCCGAGATCAACCGTCTGGCTGAGGTTGCTCACCTGGCCGACGTTGAGGGTTTGCAGCACCTGACCGATCGTGTTCACCACGTCGATGCGGACTTCGCCAGCTTGCACCAGCGAGAGGTTCATCACAACGGTGTTGCGCGTCGGGTTCGGACTGATCGTGAGCGTTTTGATCGAAGAAGGATCTTCGGTACCCGTCGATACGTCGAAGGTTTGCGTGTACGGGTCAATGCAACCGCTCGGGTCGGAGATAACTACCGAGTAAGCGCCGCTGACCGTGAGGCCGCTGATGTCTTCGGTGCTGGCGGTGAAGCCGCCCGGGCCGGTCCAGCTGAAAATGTACAGCGAAGGATCAGCCAGGAATTCTGCCAGACCACCCGAAACGGTGATGTCGATGGAGCTGCTGGTAACGTCTGCATTGTCGATGGAGAGGTCGTTCAGCGGCGGCATCAGGGTAACGAGGGTGGAAGCGCCTACAAAGTAGCAGCCGGTGCTCGGGTCTACGTCGAATACGCTCGGGCCATTGCTCGGGTCGGTATCGGTAGCGCCGCCCAGTACCACGGGCGTAACATAGTAAGTGCCATAAGCGAACGGATCGTTGTCGTTGACGAGGCCTACTGCAAATACGTTTTGCAGCACGCCGGTACCGCCGAGGAAGCCGGCAGCATCAGCCGGCCACTCGCCCGGAGCAACGGGAGCGGAGCTGATCGCCCACAGCATACCGTAAACCGGACCAACGGTCGGGATAGCGAATTCGTCGGTGTTCATCGTGATCAGTGCGCCGAGGTTGGCGAGGTTGCACACGAAACCGTCGTTGGCGACGGTGTAGGTGCCAACAGCGCCGTTGTCGCAGGTAACGCTCGGCGTTTGCGTGATTTCAACGCAGTATTCGCCAAGCGCCACAGTGCCCTGGAATTCGAAGCCATCGATCAGCATGTAGTAGTTCGTGCCCGATTCCGTCTGGAGATCGAGGCCCGAGCGCCAGTCGGGTTCGCCGGTGGTGAAGAGGTCGTCGTTGCAGGCAACCAGCGTCAGGTCGCCGCAGCCGGAGCCTTCATAGATGGCCATTTGCGTGTCGCCCGGGTCTTGCTGAGCCGTACCGATGTAGTTGGTAGCGTTGCAGGGTACCGTTTCGATGTGGTAGTTGGCGCCGTCGCCGGTGAAAGTGTACCACATGGAACCATTGACTATGTCGTTAGCGCCCGAAGCGTTTTCGTTCCAGCAGGTAACAGCCGGGTCGGTAGCAGCAACCGTAGCGTTGGTGTTGTCGTACAGACCGGTCGTTTGCGGAACATCGGGCGTCTGGCCGAAGTACTGGGTCAGGTCAACTGCATTGGCGCAATCGTCCACATTGTACACGATGGCGGGCAGGGAGATGAACTCCACTTCGTCGACATAAGCCAGATAAGTGTTGTTGTTTTCGGCGTAGAAGTCGATAGCGCCGAAATCCTGATCGTAGCCCCAGGCTTTCACGAGGGCGCCATTGACGAAGAACTTGGCCAGGTTGTTGTCGAGGTCCATAACCAGCTCGATCGGGAACCATACGCCTTGCGGGTAGGTGCCGGCGGTGGCAGGGGTCGGGTCGGTCACATCAACCACGCCCGTTGTGCGGAAATACACTTGCAGGGAGAAGTTTTCCGGCGTGCCGTCGGGGGTACCGCCCGGGTCGTTTTCGTCCGTCTGGATGTTGAAGTAAGCGGCTTTGCCCGTCGGGATGTAGTATTTCCATTTGAGGCTGTAGCGGCCGCTGGTGCGGTTGCCGAGTTTGAGCAGCTGGTCGTCGCCGGAAGCGCCGTCGGGTTTTACTTTCATCGACTTCGTGCCGTTGGAGGCTTGTTCGGTCGATACTTCAGCGCTGACGATGTTGTTGGCAGCGTCGTTGAGATCCCACGGAATCCAGTAGGGCGACTGGGAGCTGAGGTTGCCGACGTTGTAGGATTCAAAATCATCGCAAATGATTTTGTCCGGGTTGTCGATGCAGGAAACAGCGCCGGACTGGCCGGACAGTTCGAGGTCGTCCACTTTCCAGTGGTACTCCCAGTTGCCTTCCCAGCGGAACTGGATCCAAACCTGCGGCTGGTTGTTGGCTTCGGGCAGAGCGAGGTCGATTTCACCGTCGAAGATGGTGTTGTCGGGCAGGTCGGACAGGATCTGGTAGTAGGTAAAGTCCATACCGTTGGTGCTCACGCCTACACGGGCGTTGTTGATACCGAAGTAGAAATACTGGGTGTAGAACTTGAGGTGAACGTTGTTCTGGCCCGAGCAGTTGGCCGGTACGCCAACGCCGGTGAGCGTCACGTCGTGTGCGTTATTTTCACCGTTGGCATCGGAGTTGAACAGGAAGTATCCGTCGCCGGCGCTCGTTGCGCCAAACGCGGGCACCGCCGGGTCCTGATAGCCGGCGAGCGGGTCGTTGGTCCAGGTCCACACTTCGGCGCCGAGGTTGTCCCCTCCGCTAACCCAGTTTGTGGTGGAAGAAGCTTCGTCGGAAAAGGTTTCCGTCCAAAACGTCTGGGAAAAAGCGCTTTGGAAGCCAATGGCAAGCAGAAAAGCCATTACCAAGCTTCTGTAAGTCAGTGTTTTAGTCATGAGAACATCTTTTTGGTTAACAGTTTGAATCATGATTTGAGTGGCCAAAATTCCAAAAAAGTATCGGTTAGGGAAACGAAGATCGGTTCCTTTTTTCCCAAATGCCGCATTTGTACATTTTTATTGAACGAACGGAGTGCCCGGGCGCTTATTCCGAGTCGTCTTCCGTACGGGTATTTTTGCGTTCGGCGTTGTTTTTAACCGACTGTTTGACGCGCAGGTTCATGTTGTAATTGACCCCCAGCCTGATTTGCCGGCCGGGTTGCGGGTTGTACAGGAGGTCGTCGGGCGTTCCGGTCGCATCAAGGCCCGCATAACGTTTGTTGAACAAATTCTGGGCTTGTACATAAACCAGAAAATGGTCGCTAAGGTTGAACCGAATCGCCGCATCCCAGGTGCGAAATGCCGGCGTACGGGTCAGGATGGTGGGGCGGGCGGCCTCGGCCTGCCAGGTGACGGCCTTGCTGAGCGCCGATTGTTGCCGGTTGGAACTCAGCATCAGTTCGAACCGGTCGGTCCGCCATGATGTGCGGAACTGAAACATCCAGCGGGGCTGGTTGCGCACATCGTCGGCCGCCGGAAACTCCGGTCCGAACCATTCTTTTCCCTTGCAATATTGCGCATACATGTCTATTCGCCAGATCAGGTTGGCCGGTTCCTTGGCCCCCCTGGCAATCTGGAGGGTATTCTCCCAGCGCAACATGGCTTGAGCGCCCCAGAGCAGCATCGCGCGGCCCGGCGCATTCGCATAACCGTAGCGCCAGGTCGGAATGATACCGGGTTGAATGCTCAGGTACCCGCCCCGGAGCAATTCATGGGCCTCTTGATAAAACATCACCCCGTCTGCCTGAAATCCTGCTTCCCGGTACCTTAATCCCAACTCGCCCGAGTAGGTTTTTTCCGCCTTGCCGAAAAAGAACGGGGCGCTGTACCGTTGTACATTTTCGGCATACAGGGGAGAAATCAAATAGGCATCATTGGCCGCATACAAGGACGGCCGGCGATAACCGGATGCAAAATTGGCCCGAACCGACCAGGTGCTGTCGATGCGGTACTGGGCGCCGAGGCGCGGCGCGGGCACCACGCCGTAGTCGAACATCCAGTCGATCATACTTCCCCCCACCACAAACAACCGTTTGCCGCGATACTCGAACTGCGCATAGCCCGCTACATCGATATCGCCGTCGCTGTATGCCCCGAAGGGCCTGACCTCGGGCGGGTTGCTGCCGCCATCCACCCTTACTTCCACCGGAATGCTGTAATAGGAGTGGGCGGGCACTCCCTGGCTGAGGTTAATCTGTGTGCCGGCTTCCAGAAAAAAATTGGGTCGCAGGGCAGCCGTCATGCGCGATTCGAAACGCAGGTCGATCCCGTTGGCGGTGGTGTAGCGCTCGTCGGCAGCCAGCATTTTATAAATATCGTTGCGCAAGGCCTGTTTGGCCGAATCGGTGGTCAGAAACGCGGAATTGGTGTAATACACCGCCGCGCTCAGCCGGTCGTACACGTACGTGGTGGTCGAGGTATTGTCGATCTTGTAGCGGATGGCGGAGAAGGTATTGTAGGTCGTGCGGGCTTTGCGTTTGCGCTGAAAACCCAGGGAAAAGGTCTCTACCCGTTCGGCAAGCCGGTTGGACGGGTTGTACCAGCCCACCGCCAGGGGGTTGAGGCCCAGTGCGCTGTGGTCGAACCTGCCCATGCGATGATACGTAAAGTGAATACCCCGCCAGGTCAGGTTGATGCCGAAAAGCCTGCTTTCGTGCGGGATGGGCGCCACCTTGGCCTGATGGCTGCCGGGAGTGGTGCCCCGGTAATTGGGGTTGCGCAGGTAGAAACTGGTATCGATGCGGCTTGACAGGTAGTTATCCACATTGAACAGGTTCGAATCGTAGAACAGGTCGTTGTCGTCGCGCACCGTGCTGCTTCCATACAAACTGAAGCGGAAAATGCGTTTGTCGCGACCTATTTTTCCGCCAAACATAAGGTCCAGATTGTTGTAACCAAAACGACCGAACGACAGATCAGCCTGTGTGTAAACCGGCCGTTCGGTTTCTTTCAAAATAATATTGACCACCCCTGCGCAGGCTTCATTGCCATATATGGACGAAGCCGGTCCATACATAATTTCAATTCTTTCCGCCTGTCGCACAGGCAGTTGTGAGCCAATCGACATGCCATAGGCCAGCGAGGATTTGACCGGCACGTCGTTAATCAGGATCTTGACGTACTCGTTGCCGTTCAGGCCGCGCATCAGAAAGGTCTCCCCTTCCATCGCATTGCCGGGCTGCGACACCCTGATGCCGGGCGCCGCCCGAAGGACGTCGCCGAGCGTGACAAAACCGTAGCGCAGAATTTCATCGGCTGTAATCACCCAAACGGTATAGGGCAGCTGATCCACGTCTTCCGGCGAACGCGTGGCGGAGATCGCCTGCGTTTTTTGGAGGGTCGGGTCGCGATCGAGAATATTCTCGTTTTTCAGACGCTCTGGTCGAAGCAACATGGCACTGTCGGGCTGCGCCCCGATGGCGCCTGCCAAAAGCAGGAAAGGAATAAGAAGGCGGATCTTCACAGCAGGTTATTTTACCACGAAAAGTAAGGTTAAGGCGTTTATTCCACAAACCGGGCGACTGAGCCGGCGAAGCATCGCTAGGCGTCTTTTTCGTCCGTTTCCATGTGATCGGTAAGCCGTTGCACCAGTTTGAATTCACTGAAAAAAGTACGGGCAATCACCCGTAACACCGTGTACACGGGGATGCCGATCACCATACCCACCACCCCGCCGATTTTGGCCGATGCAAGCGTCACGATAAATATCTCGAGCGGGTGCGCCTTGATGCTTTTTGAAAAAATAAGCGGCCCCACAAAGTTGTTGTCGATAAACTGCGTCAGCAGAAAAGCCCCGGCCACCTTGCCGATGAGGGGCATCATGGCGGCAACCTCGTAATCGAGGTGCGACGACACGGTGATAAATATGCCGAACAGCGCTCCGAGGATCGGCCCCACGTAAGGCACTACGTTCAGCAAACCGCCGAAAGCGCCGATCAACAGCGCGTTATTGACGCCCATGATCCACAATAAAATGGTGCAAATCAGGACGAAAGACACAACCTGCGTCAACAAACCGCGGAAATACCGCGTCAGCACTTCGCTCGATTCTTCCACGGCATGGCGCACCTTGGGCTCGTATTCGTCGGGCACAAAAGCGTGAAGAATGTCGATGAACAGCCTGTTTTCTTTCAAAAAAAAGAACAGGATGAAAGTGATGGAAAAAATAGCGGCCACCACATTGCCGGCCGTCGCAAGGAAACTGCCGACAAAATTGCCGACCAGCGCCGGCCTGAATGTTTGCAGCAAAACCGATTGCGTGCGGTCGGCCAGCGATTCCTGCGGCCCGAGCATGCCCAACTGGTGCAATTCGGTGTCGAGCCATGCAAAAGGCCCTCGCCACTTCTCCCCTACTGCCTGATAATCAACCGTCGTCAGTACCCTGGCCTGTTCCACCAGCGTCGGCACGAACATCATGATCACGCCAAGCACGATCAGGAAGAACGTCAGAATGGTCAGCATGGCCGCGCCGTTTGTCCCGATCCGGAATTTCCGGATTCTGACCCGCTTCAGAAAAAAGATCATCAGGGGCTTGCCCAGCATGGAAAGCACCCAGGCGATGAGCAGGTACGACACAATATCGGCGAAATAGTAGGCCACCGCTCCGAAGCAAAGCAGGCCGGCAATCCAGAGCAAATTGCGTTGAAGGGAAGACATAAGCCGGGAATTTTGTCGGGCCAATATCCGGGGAATTGCCGAGATTTCCGTGTTGGTCGTTCGACTGCAACCTCCGGGGCCATTCCATTGTCCAAGATCGCCTTTCCTTCACCCTGCATCCTTCATTACTTATGGCGCCTGCCTCTACGTTCCTATCGCTGTCTTTTATCGCCATCACGCTCCTCACCGTGTTGATGCTTTATTTCGCCACCGGCCGCAACCGCACCGTTCTGCTGGCCGCATTGTTGCTGATGCTCGTGCAGGCCTTGTTCGGCCTGAGCGGCTTTTACCTCCGCCCCTCCACCCCGCCGCGTTTTCCCTTGCTGGTGGCGCCCAGCCTTGCGCTTGTCGCGCTGGTGTTTTTTACCCCTTCGGGAAAAAAATTGCTCCTCGGGATCAATCTGCGCTCCCTGACCTACCTCCACACCATCCGCATCGCCGTGGAAATGGTGCTTTGGGGACTGGCCGGCGCCCGGCTGGTGCCGGTCGGCATGACCTTCGAAGGACAGAATTTCGATATCCTGGCCGGCCTGAGCGCGCCGCTGATGGCCTGGCTGGTGTTCGACCGCCAGCTGTTATCGGTGCGTAGCTTGCGCTGGTGGAATATCGCGGCGCTGATTCTTCTGCTGAACGTCGTCGTTCGCGGCGTCCTGTCGGCGCCCTCCCCTTTCCAGCAACTCGCTTTCGAGCAACCCAATGTGGCGGTCCTGTATTTTCCCTTTGTATGGTTGCCGTCCATCGTGGTCGGCACTGTCCTGTTTGCCCATCTCGCGGCCCTGGCCCGAGTCGGAAAGACCTGAAAACAGCGGCCCGAAAAGGCCTGAGAATCAATTTTTCAACAGACGGCCGGACGCTTGTCCGAATTGGCCGAACGAGCCCTTTCCGGCTCGAAATCCCGAGCCGGTTTTTGAGGCAAAAAGAATGGGCAATACATTCAGGATCAAAATTTTATGGTTTTTTTTCGCGATCCTGGCCGTACTGCCCATCCTGTCTGGCCGAGGCCGTTTTTTTGCCCTCCGTACTCCTGAAAACCGGCCTGACCTACTGTTTGATCGAAATGGCGCAGCCGCCGCTGGCAGCCAGGTGAACGCGCAGGGTATCGCCCTTGCGGACGCTTACTTTGCGGATGCTGACCGGGTACGGGTTGCTGAGCCAATCGGCGCCTGGGCCGTCTTCGTACAGGGTTGCTTCGTAGGTTTTGCCCGCATCGAGGAAGTCGAGTCTGAACGTAAAGTCGCGCGGGTTTTCGTCGGTAATACTGCCGATAAACCAGTTAGGCTTGCCTTTTTCCTTGCGCGCCATGGTGAGGTAGTCGCCAATGGAAGCGTTGAGCACCCGCGATTCATCCCAATCGACCGGCACGTCGCGGATGAACTGGAACACATCGAGGCGTTTCTCGTAGTTCTCCGGCAGGTCGGCCGCCATTTGCAGCGGACTGTACAGGGTGACGTAGAGGGCCAGTTGTTTGGCTACCGTGGTGTGCACCCGCTCTTTTTTGTTGGGGTCAAACTGGTTCACTTCGATCTGGAAAATGCCCGGCGTATAATCCATCGGGCCGCCCAAAATGCGTGTAAATGGCAAAATGCACTCGTGTTCCGGCGGATTGCCCTTGCTCCAGGCGTTGAATTCCTGTCCGCGCGAGGCCTCGCAAGCCAGCCAGTTGGGGTAGGTGCGTTGCAGGCCGCTGGGGCGTACGGGTTCGTGGGCGTCGAGCATGACGCGGTATTTGGCCGTTCGTTCGGCCACGCGGACGTAGTGGTTGACCATCCATTGTCCGTCGTGCCATTCGCCTTTGGGAATGATTTTGCCGACATAGCCCGTCTTGACAGCCGGGTAGCCATAGCGGTTCATAAAGGCATAGGCCGAGTCCATTTGCCGCTCGTAACTGGTCACTGCAGAGGAGGTTTCGTGGTGCATGATCAGTTTTACGCCTTTTGATTTTGCGTAGCGCGACAGTTCTTCCACATCATAATCGGGGTATGGCGTGGTGAAACTGAATACTTCTTCCTTCTGTTGGTTGAACCAGTTTTCCCAGCCGATATTCCAGCCTTCGACCAGCACGCCGTCGAGGCCGTTGTTGGCGGCGAAGTCAATGTATTTTTTCGTATTGGCGGTGGTAGCGGAGTGTTTGCCCGAAGGCTGGCCGTTTTTAAAACCGTCGCCGTTCTGGCTGCCCGAGTAGTCCCAGGTGCCTTTGCCCACGTGCATTTCCCACCAGACGCCGCAGTATTTCATGGGTTTGATCCAGGATACATCACTGAGTTTGCAGGGTTCGTTGAGGTTGAGAATCAGGCGATTGGTCAGAATGCCGGCTGCGTCGCGGCTCAACAAAACGGCCCGCCAGGGTGTGTGAAACGGCAGCGTATTGATCGACTTGACCGCCGGGTCGGGCGATGCGATGAGGAATGCCTTGAACTTGAGGGCCTTGGGGTCGATCGTCAGGTGAAGGGCGCCAAAATCGACCAGCGCCGCTTCGGCTATGCTGATGTGCGTGCCGTTTTTGGCCCGCATGGTCAGCGGGGTTTGCACGTTGTAGGCATCCACAATATGCTGGGTGACGATTGACTTTTCGGCCATATAAGGCGCCGTATTGATCGCGCTCAGGGCGGTGGTGCTGTACACGTGTTCGTTGGAGTCGTAGTCGCCCGGAATCCACCAGGCGGTATGGTCGCCGGTCATTTGAAACTCGGTGAGTTCGTCGGTTACGGTGACTTTCGGAGCGCTCTCCCTGGCGGGAAATTCATAGCGAAAACCCACGCCGTTGTCGTAGGCGCGGAAGTGAATGGTCATGGCGTCCTTGTCGTTGGCCAGCTGGTAGGAGAGTTCGTTGTAGTGGTCGCGGATTTTCGACTCTTCTCCCCATACCGGCTTCCAGGTTTCATCGTGGCTGCCGGTGTTGGCGGCCACCAGCCGGAAGCCGCTGCTGTAGTTGTGTTCCCGCGCCGCGATACCCAGCCTCGACCAGTCGACCACGGTGGCGCCATTGAATGTAATCTTGTAAAACGGTTCGCCCGATTTGTTCAAGCCCACGGTCACCACAGTGTTTTTCCCGGGAGAGTTGAGGGTGCGAAGCGTTTTTTGAGCAAAAACGGGCAGCCCGATCCCGCTCAGCAATAGCAGAATGACAATTAACCTTTTCATGTCCTGATATTTAGAAATAAACTTGTTTTTCACATCAATCCCGCACTCAGTTCCGGATGTCGGCGCCCCAGGCCAGTTTTTGCCGAATGGTGTGGAGGAAGGTGACGTCCTGCAACTGCACGAGGCGGATGGGGAAATCGTTGCGGCGCACGGCCAGCTGGTGATGGGCGCTGATGAGCTCGAAGCGGGAATCGAGCGTGCAGATAAAAGCTTCTCCCCGGCCCTCGATTTCGAAGGAAAGCACCGATTCGTCGGAGATCACGATTGGGCGCACGTTGAGGTTGTGCGGCGCGACGGGCGTCAGTACGAAATTGCCCGAATTGGGGAAAACGACCGGGCCGCCGCACGACAGGGAGTAGCCGGTGCTGCCGGTTGGTGTGGCGATGATGATGCCGTCGGCCCAATACGAATTGAGAAAATCGCCATTGAGAAAAGTATGGATGGTGATCATGGAGGACGTATCGCGCTTCAGCAGGGTGCAATCGTTGAGCGCGAAAGGCACGTCGCCGAACAGGGCCGGGTGGCTTTCGAGGTAGAGCATCGTGCGTTCGTGAACGGCATACTGACCCCTCTTGAGTTTTTGCACGGCATCGGCCACGTGTACCTTTTCAATGGTGTTGAGAAAGCCCATGCGCCCGAGGTTGATGCCGAGCATGGGTACGCCGGCGTCGCGCACGAGCGTGACGGCGCTCAGCATGGTGCCGTCGCCTCCCAGAACAATCACAAAATCAATGCGGTGTACCCGAAAATCGCGGTAATCGTCGAAGCGGCCGTAGGGGCCGGCGAAGTTGATCGTATCGGCCAGGTCGTCGAGGTAGGGCGCGTACACGTAGGCGGTGATGCCTTCCGCGTGCAAGGCATCGAACAGCGCCTGTACAAACGGCTGGTCTTTATCGCGGTATTGTTTGCCAAAAACGACTACTTGCATGGTGCTGAACCGTTGGAATAAAAATGGGGCGGCAAAAAAACCTGAGGCCCGCTGTCGGATTTCTCGGGCCGGTATGCGGCCATTTGCCGAAGCTTGTTCAAATTTGCCACAAGGTAGGACCAAAATCAGGCATTGCGGCAGCCAAATCTTCGCGCCGACACCCTTTGTCGCACTCATTGTTCACTTTTTATCCGATCGTCTCCGAATGAAACTGCTCGACATCATCGCCCAGGAAAAAAAACTGCTGAATACCCGTCGCGATCGCCTCCGCCAACAGCACGGCGACGAAAAACAACCCAACTGGTTCGGCATCGCCATGTCGGGGGGAGGCATCCGTTCCGCTACGATCAACATGGGTTTCCTGCGAACGCTCAATCGCTTCGGCATACTGCGCCGGGCCGACTACCTGAGCACCGTTTCGGGCGGGGGCTACACCCATTCGTACGTACAAGGCACATTGAAAAATACCGGCTCGTACGCCGAATTGTTTTCCGATGCGCATGCGGCCGAATTCCGCCAGCACGGCGAATACATGACGCCCGGGCAGGGTTTTGCCAAAAACCGCAACCTGTTCGTCCTGATTATCGCATTCGTGGTCAGCTGGGTGATGAGCCTGATCAGCCTCGTTATCGCGGCCGGCGTGTTGTATTTTGCCTATGAAACGCTGGCCGACCTGTTCCATTTCCCGGAAAGCGGCGCCTTGCGTGAAAAGGCGCATTCGGGTCAGCTGAGCAACTGGTACTGGTGCAGCCTGGGGTTGCTGCTCGCGGTTCACTTTGCAGTCAATGTGTTGTTTACGTTCAAACTGAATTTGTCCAAGATATTCAACCGCATCGAGGCGGTGCTGGCGGTGCTGGGCGTGGCGTTGCTGAGCTGGATCTATCTGGTCAATCTGGTACCCCGACAGGCTGATTTCGAATGGTGGCAATCGCTGCTGATCATGCTGGGCCTGATCGGCCTGGGTTTTGCCGCTAACCCGAACGGCCTGAGTTTTCACCGATACTACCGCAAGCAACTGGCCGACCTTTTTCTGCGCTTTTCAGGCGCTTATAAGAACCATGCCCTGCACCGTTTTGCCCAGATCGATTCCGAACGGGAGGCAGATTTTCTGGCGCCCTACCCGCTCATCAACACTTGCATGAATCTTCAAAATCCGAAGGGCGACTACAAGTTTCAGGGGGTAAAAGCCAGCGATTATTTCCTGCTCAGCCCCCTGTTTTGCGGGTCCAAGATCACGGGATATGCCCCTACCACAGCGTATGGCGACTGGAAGGGGATGACCCTGCCGGCGGCAGTGACCGTTTCGGCAGCGGCGGTCAATCCAGGTCTGGGTATCTATTCCAGCAAGGTTAAGAGCGCTTTGCTGACACTTTTCAATGCTCGCCTGGGCTTTTGGGTCAGCAATCCGCTGAGCCGCACGAAAAAAAGTCCGCCGGTGTGGTGGCCGTTTTACTTTTTCAGCGAGCTGCTGGGCCGAATCGGCACGCAAAAACAAATGGTCAACATCTCCGACGGCGGCCATATCGAGAACCTGGGCGCATACGAATTGCTGCGCCGCGGCTGCCGGCTCATCATTTGCATGGATGCCGGCGAAGACGGTTTCTACGCGTTCTCCGACCTCAACAACCTGATTCTGAGGGCCCGCAACGAACTGGGCCTGGAGATTCGTTTTCCCAAAGAAGCCCAGCCGGAGGATCTCATCGCTCCGAAACCCTCCAAGGTGTATTCCGAACGGCGTTTTGCAGTAGCCGACGTCATTCAGCACTGGGACGCCGGCAAGGTGGATGTGCCCGAGATGTATCGCCGGCAGGGTTTCCCGCGCAAGATCGGCACCTTCGTGTACGTGAAATCATCGGTCACGGCGCCTACCCAGCCGCCGCCCGACCAGCCCGATGCGGAATTGAAATACAGCACTTATTACTACAAAATCTACCACCCGGAATTCCCGCACGAATCGACCGGCGACCAGTTTTTCGACCCCGTGCAATGGGAAGCCTATTACAGGCTCGGGCAATACCTGGGCGCCGACATACTCGGGCTGGGCGACCTGGGCAAGGCAGCCCGCGATTTTGCCCCACAGTTTTCGGTGGAGCAACTGATCG
>JAXLUR010000001.1:0-834494 GCA_046329435.1 Saprospiraceae bacterium | reverse complement strand
ATGGGACAACCATTTAATTGAAGACGAAAGAAATTTTCAAAAAAGTAAATGACAAAAGAGCAAACGATAAAAGAACTAACAATTATTCCAGGGGTTGGTAAGTCATTGGCTACCGACCTTTGGAATATTGGTATTACATCAATTGCCGACTTAAAAGGACAAAACCCTAACAAACTTTATGACCTTTCAAACGCTTATGCAGGAACAGTTCAAGACAGATGCGTTTTGTATGTTTTTAAGTGTGCAGTATATTTTGCGAACACACCGACAGACGAACACGAAGCAGAAAAACTGAAATGGTGGAATTGGAAACACAAGAAAAACGGCACATAACAGCAGTTTGGCAAAATGGCGGGTTCAGTGCTAAATTCAACTGCAGTTCTTCGATTGAACTTTAGTGCAAAACTGAACATTTGTGCTTCGATTTCCGCCACTTCGCCAAGCTGCAAACCGTTGTACGACATAGTAAAACCGAACCAAACAAAATGAAAGTCAGAGAAGAAAAGTTAAGAACAATTATAGAATGGTCGGAGAAAAACGAAGATGTAAGAGTTCTTCTTCTGACAAGTTCACTTGTAAATCCTTTAGCACTTGTTGACGAATTTAGTGATTTAGACATTGAATTTGTTTTTGAGGATAATACAAATTACATTTCAGACAAAAGCTGGACGCTTAAATTCGGAAATCCAATTGCTATGATTGAAGAAGACGAAAGTTGTTTTAACCATAAACACGCAATGAAAATGCTACTTTATGAAGACGGTGTGAAAGTAGATTTTAAACTTTACAGCAAATCAAAATTTATAAAGGAAACGCAAGAGAAAGAATTACCAGAAGATTGGGATATTGGTTATAAAATTTTAATTGATAAAGATGGTATTACAAAGCAAATGCTGAAACCAACTTATCAAATTTCCATTATCAAAAAACCGTCTGAAAAAGAGTTTCAAAATCTAATAAACGATTTTTGGTGGGACACAACTTACGTGGCAAAGTGTCTTGTGAGAGATGAAATATTCTATGCGAAATTTATGTCGGAAACCGTTATTCGCACAGAATATTTAATTCCTTTAATTGAATGGCACATTGCAAGTGAACACAATTGGAACATAACGACCAATAAATATGGACGACTTTTCAAAAAGTATCTTAACCAGGAAATGTGGGCTAAAACAGAACAAACATTTTCAGGGAGCGATATAAAGGAAAATTGGACTGCTCTATTTTCAATGACTGATTTAGTTTCAGAAATAGGAACTGAATTGTCAAAAAAATTAGAGTACAAATACCCGGATAAATTAGAAAATGACATACGAAAATATTTAGCTGGACTAAAACCCAAAACATAACTACGTCGTACAACATCGTATTGGCAATAGGCGGGCTGAACGGCTTCGTATCAACGGAAGTGCAAAATTCAACTTCTGTTCTTCGATTAAAGTTCAGTGCTAAAAATCCCGCCCATCGCCAATACGCGGCACGTTCTGCGAAATTAGAACACGATAAAAAGGTCGTAGAAAACCTTGGCTAACGGGAAATTAAATCTTTCAAAAATTTGATAATCAACGAATTATGAGCCGTTAGTCAGAATCAAAAAAATAAAAATATGAAACTACAATGTGAATGCGGTACAGAACTTGAAGTTGAGATTTCAGAAGGTACTAACCCTGGATGCGCTGAAAGCGAAGATGTCAATTGCCCAAACTGTGATAGGCTTCTACATTCTTCGGTTTATAATGATGCTCGTGTGTCTATTCGTGTAATTAAAGAACTAAAAAGTCAATCTAATACCAAGAAATAATCCAAATCATGCCCATTGAAGTAAAAATAATTGGACATAAAGACACGCCTGAATATGAAGCAGGGTTGCAACTTAAAAAGTTATTTGAGGAGCAAACACCTCAAACAACCGAAAGCGGCAGCATCCTGATAGCAACAAACATTACACTTTTTGGGCAAGAAGTAAAAGATATAGACATTATTGTTTTAGGGAAGTTTGGGAAAGGATTTTTCAAAAAACTGAAATTTAGACCTAAAAACGAAGATGATTTTAAGTTTAACAATGTGTACTTCAATTCATTTTGTCTTGTTATTGAGTTAAAAAGTCATCTTAAAGAAGACGTTGGATTTAATAATTTATCTCATCTGCTTGTCTCCTACAATGATAAATTCCACGATGTAACCTATCAAAGTGAAAAACAGAAATACTCTCTTTTGAGATTTTTTAAAAACTTCGATGAAATTGGCTATTCCCCATACATAGTGAATTTAATTTGGCTAAACAAAATAAATAGTGGCGATTTGATAAATTTGGCTGGGAGTAGAGAGCATAACTACTTGCCTTCTGAGTTCAAGATTGATTGGCTGTTGCAATTGCTATGCGTTCAAAATAAGCCTTACCACTCTACAAAAAACGAAGGGAAAGAATACTATACTTTTAATGCTCACAAAAATTTAAGTGGTGGCGATTTTTCAAATTTTGAAAAAGCCTTTAACTTGTTTACAGAAGTTAAAAGTAAAGTAGGGAATATAACACGACAACATTTTGAGCGTCTAAACAAAAAAATATTAAGAGGTCAAAACTATGCTGATGCTATTTTAAACAGACAAGAAAATGGAAAATTTGTAATTTTTTCAGGAAGAGCGGGAACGGGCAAAACTGTAAAACTACTTACAGTAGCAAGTGATTTATGTGTAAATCATGGTTACAGATGCTTAATTTTGACTTTCAATTTTGCACTTGTCGCTGATTTGAGAAGGACTTTAACCCTCGCAGGAATACCAGATAGCGCAGGTGAAGAAAGTGTAAGAATTACAACCCTATACAAGTTTTTCATTGATTTATTGGAGGGCTTTGAGATATTCAAAAAGGCTGATTTGCCAGATGACCAAGAACTTTTTAATAATTATCCAAAATATTGCAAGTCATTAGTAGAATACATCGAGCAAAAGCAACAAGCGGGCTTAGAACTTGAAATGAAGGAAAATCAACAATCACTATACTGGGATTATGTATTAATTGACGAAGCACAAGATTGGCTTAACGAAGAAATAGAATTATTGTATAAAATATTTGGCCACTCTAAAATAATTATTGCAAGAGCACCAGACCAAATGGTTAGAAGTGGTAGTTCTGCGAAATGGATTAGACCAAAGTGGAAGCCAAATATTGATTATGTACAGACCAATGAGAAAAAGTCTTATCGTCAGAAAGTAAATCTTGTGAAGTTTGTGAATTCATTCGCTGAAAAATTTAATTTGCCGGGCTGGGAGTTAGAACCGAACGAAGAATTTGTTGGAGGAAGGGTAATAATAACATCTCAATACAACTACGAATTACATCAAATTGAGTATGAAAGATGCAAAGAAAATGGGAATAGAGCCTATGAAATGATGTTTATTGTTCCAAATTCGTTAATAATTAAAGGGCATAAAACCATAAATATTAAGTCAGAAGGATTTGACGATGATGTAATCACAAAAACAATAAAAACGTCTTATTGCAAATTAGTTGATGATTTTGCTGGGAAAATTGATTTTTGGGATGGAACAAATAAAGAACTACGAAGGGAATATCCAGTAAAAGTTGACCAACATAGAATTATTGGTTACGAGGCATGTAGAGGATTAGAAGGTTGGACGGTAGTTTGCATGGATTTAGACGATTTTATAAATTTTAAGACTAAATATTTTAAAGAAGAAGAAGAAAAAGAACAAACAACTTTGGCTTTGGAAACTTATGATGAAAAGAGAGAAAAGTATATCAATTTATGGGCTTTAATTCCTTTAACAAGAGCCATTGACACATTGATAATTACGATAAAAGACAAAAATTCACCTTTTGCTAAAAGATTGTATGAAGTTTACCGAGCAAACTCTGATTTTGTAGAATGGAACATTTGACCCCATCAGTATAAATAATTGAAAATCAATAAAATGATGAAATTCGCAGAACAAAGCATGGTCGCACATGGCGGCGAAAGCCCAACCCGCAAAGCCAACGTTCGCCGCCACGTCGTCCATGCGCCCGTTCTTGCCAATTGAAAAACAATTAGTTTTTATCATGCTCTTAATCTAATACCAAAATGTCAATTTATCGAATTTGGATACCAGGAGAAAAAGGCTATAAAGAACATTTGGACAGAGTGTTCATTGGGCGTGACCAAGTTGCAGCTGTTAAAGAACAGACATCGGATTTAAAAAAGTCATTTCAACAGCAAACAGCAGCTTATACAGACCAAACACAAAAACTGATTGCTTCAAACGTCCAAATAATTTCAGTACTTGACAGAGGGTTCAGCCGCCTTGCTGAAATTAATGAAATGGGGTTTTCTCAAGTTACCAACGCTATTAAAGATTTGCATAGTGATTTGCTTTTTTGCTCTGCAAGTGTTATTCAAGAACTGGAATTTCATAGCGAATTATTAATAGATATTATTGGCACGCTCAAAACTCCGGAACGGACAAAGGTTATAGAATTATACAATGAAGGGTGCTTGCAAGCAAAAGGTGGACTATTGAATTATGCAATTGGTTACTTAAAAGAATCCATTACGAACAAAACGGGGCACACCTTTTTTCCTGCTCATTACAAACTTGGACTATTATATTTAATGGGTGAAGGAGATTGTATAGATATTATTAATCCCCAAGAAGCAAATAATTACCTACTAAAAGCCAACGAGTTAGGAACTGCTTTGTGGAAAATAGATAATTCTTTTGCTTCAATGTTGGCTACTTGTAAATTATTTCTTTCACAATCATACTATTATCAATTAAAGGGAACCAATTCTTCACACGACTCCGACTTGCTAAAAAACGCAATTCAATATTGTGAAGAATCTATATCGCTTAATCCTAACCTGTCGCAAGGGTTTTATCATCTTGCGAAATATTATGCATATGGAATTAGTAAGTTTAACAATTTTCAAGACAAAAAAACAGAGGAAAAAATCGTATTAAATTTCCGACGAGCGGTTGAACAGGATAGAAATTATTTGTTTTCAGTAGATTCAAGAAACCTCATCTACTATGACAAAGCATTTGAGAATAAAAAAAAGATTCTTCAAAACCTAATTGTACGTCTAACAAATGAAAAGAGAGATAGCGCAAAATACAAACTTGACAAGGTCAAGAATATTATTGAGCGATTAAAAATAAAAAATATTTCGCAATATGAAGAATTCTTAATTGAATTCAATAAATTATTTAAGTTGTTTCAAAAAGCAGAGGAAGATTTCCGAACTGAAACCTACTTTGGATTCGATGATTCATTAAACACACTTATAAAGCTTGAAAATCTATGAATAGTTTAGAAAAATTAGAAAAAAAATTAGATGCCAAAATTTCTGCCGACATCGAAGCAGAAAAAAGTGACAGAAGTAATTATAAACATGCTATATTAATGGGGATATTATTCGCAGGGTATCGGGGTGTTATAAGTTTCATTATAGCTTTTGTATTATTTGAAATAATAAAAGTTTGCAGAGTTGTTATCTGTACACTCTTTACAGCTGAACACGGAAAAAATTTACCTCCGTTAAAATGGGGATATGTTTTTTATTTTTTAATTACAATACTTGGCATTTTTATTGGCTGGTCCGAAGGTTACAATGAGAATAGAACTACAAGAAAAAACGAAACTGGTTAGCCTGCAATCTCACTGAATTCAGGGGGATTACAGGCTAACCAGTTACAAATAAATAAATAATAATAGGGATTTTATCTTTGTCAGGCGAATGATTGAAAACTTGGAGCAAATAAGATTCGAGCGGGACAGTCGCCCCAAAAATTCCGCTTCGAGTTCAGCAGGTAAAAACTCGACTTCGAAAAAGCAGTCGCGGCATCAGGTGGAAAAATCGGGGCAGCCGACGCGAACTCGACAAATAAACAAAAAGGCAAGAACAACGCACTGCCGACCATGCCGCCCAAAGCCAACCCGCAAACCCAACACACGGCGGCACGGCAGCAAGCCAACCGTTAGGCGAAAGATAACAGATAATAAAAAATAATTTCAAGATGAGAATAGCATTAAGAACAAGTGGCGGTAGGGGGGAATACGAAATGGCTGGAAGCCAAGGCGACATTACATTAGCAAATGTATTTAATAAGAGAATAATATTAGAACTCGTTCCGGGTCTTCTTATTGATACTGGTTCAGAACTAATGCGTAAAGATGGTAAGCCGAGAATTAGATTAGTTGAAAAATGGGGTGAGCATTCTTATTTGACAATAGCATCTTTGCTCTTACTTCCTAAGCCAATAAGGGAATTAGGCAAAACTATTGGAGGCGGAAGGCTTCAAATACGAGATAGCACTTTCTCAATTACAGTGATTAACTTTGCAATCTCTAAGTTAACCAATGAAAAAATAACTATTAGGCCGACCGAGATTATTCTACAAAATTATGAAAACATATCTTCAAAAATAGACTTTGCTGAACGACTTCAACTTGTTTTTAGCCTTTGGGATGTCGTGAAAAATAGTTCAACAAAAACCGCTGATATAAACAACTATATTTTGACCCATGAACAATCTGTCCTGACCGGAAACTTAAAAGAACTTGAAAAAAGTGCAAATGGTATTAGAAAATATACACATAGCGAGAATGACCCTCTAAGACAAATGCTTCATGATTTTGGAATAAGTGGAGATAATACGTACACAATGGGGATTCATCCAGAATTTGCAGAGGTTCCAGAAGATGATGATAGAAGTTCGGATGAAATAAAGTCAGAAATAATAAAAAAATGGAGATTGTTGGCAGTTAGAGGCGCAGGTGGCGAAAGGTTCAGGCGTCTTGTTCATGAGGCGTATGGTTCGAAATGTATATTTACTGGCTCATATCTTCCTTCCACTATACTAAATCCGTTGCCAGGTGTGGATGCAGCACACATACTTCCTTGGTCAATCCACAATATAAACAAAGTTCAGAACGGAATCTGTTTAAATAAACTATGTCATTGGGCTTTTGATAGTGGGATACTACGAATGAACTTTGATTCAAAGTCAAATCAATATACTGTTAACGTTCCTGATAATTTTATAGATTTACACAGGGAAAATAAAATCGATTTGTCGTATTTTATAAAAATACAAGGTGCCATACCACGTGACAACTTGCCGTTTAACCAAGATTTATGGCCAAGCCCCGAATTTATCAATAAGTTCAATGAAACATGGTAACTAATCGAATTGATTCAAATAATGTGCAATTCTTTTAGCAATCCACTCTGCCACAGGAGGAGTGACAGCATTACCTAACGCATGATAACGAGCAGAATCTAAGTCGTTGTATGATAAATTAGATTTTTCCGGAATCGTCCACCCATTGGGGAAAGCCATAACTCCTTCACATTCATTCGGTGTTAGGCGACGAATGCGCCCTTGATTAGGGTAACAAACGTAGTTTCTACTCCAATCAGTCCCAGTATGGCGAGCAGAAGTAGCATAAAGGCAATAAGCAATAGACTGAATTACTGGTCCATCTCCGCTAATATCTCCAATGACTTTTTGAAATGGGGACGGAGATTTCGCCCCACCTGTTTGGCTCTCCTCAATATCCCTCTTGCCGCATTCGGGCTCAAAAAGTATCGTTCCTGGACCTCGCCAGTCTCGATAACTTCCGACAATGTAGACTCTTTGACGTGATTGGGGGACTCCGAAGTGTTTGCTGTTAAGAGTACGCCATCCAACAGCATACCCGAGTTCGGCCAACGTGTGAATGAGGGTTCCAAAATCTTTTCCTTCGTGGGAACTGAGTAAACCTGCGACGTTTTCAATGACAATAACTCTGGGCTTTGCTTCTCCAACCAATCGAGCAAACTCATGAAAGAGTCGAGACTTTGAGCCTCTAAGCCCATCTCTTTTACCCATTCTTGCAAGAGAAAGGTCTTGGCACGGGAAACCTCCGACCCAGACGTCGGAAACAGGGATGTCTGCATATTTCAAATTTGTTATATCACCCCAAAGCGGAATTTGAGGCCAATGTTTTTTTAATATTCCTTGGCAGAATGGCTCGATTTCACATTGGAAGGTAACATCAAACCCAGCCTTTTCAAATCCTAAATCAAAACCGCCGATACCTGCAAAGAATGATGCAACTTTGAAGCGACCACTATTGCTATGCTCGGATTGCGCAGAGTTTGCATATGCTCGAATGCGTTCAATGTCGCCCTGTGAAAAAGTTCGCCAGCCGTTCCTATCCTTTGTTACCTCAGGAATTTTCCCATCTAAAAACCAACGTTTCAGAGTAACAGGGGCAACCCCTATTTCTCTTGCGGCCTCGTTTATCAGCATTTTTTTCATACCCGTATCAACCCGTATATTTTGGGGCAAAGGTAAGCGCTCTAAGCAAAAATGCAATAATTTGTTTTATTTTTTTTGACACCCGTGAGAAAATTGTGAAATGATAAAATCGCCTAACTTTGCACTACTTTTCATGCCGCCTAAGCGGCGGCACGCAAGTAGTGCCTACGTTCTCGGTAACGAAAAGAAAAAATAAATAGCAATAAAACCTCTATGAAAATATTTGACATTTCAATTTCAAATTTCCGGGGAATAAAAAACATCCAAAACCTGCGGTGCGGCAGTATAAATACGATTGTTGGCAAAAACGATGCAGGCAAATCGTCAATAGTAAAAGCGGTGGTTGCATTTTTCTCTGAAAAAATTAAACCCGAAGATGTTTTTCAGGGAATCGGAGAAAATGAGAGAGTAGAAATAAAAATAAGATTTGAGCCTTCGGTTACAGTCAATTCATTAGCACTTGACAGCCAGTCAAAAATTTCTATCCAAAAAGAATTCTACTTTGACAGAAGTGGCAAATTGAAGGTTGAAGTTTTTTACTTCTGCAATGACATCAATCGCCCAACCATCGGCAATGTATGGGGAGCGAAAGAGGGCGACCTAAATGGTTTCTTGGAGCAATTGGTTGGGAATTTTACTCGTTCGGGGCGAGGAGTTACTAGAAGTCATCTCAAAAATACCTGAGCAAGATTTTGATACAACCAAGTGAAACAAAAGCAAAAAAGTTCTCTGAATAATACTCGTGTCGAACCAAGAGGCGTCGGAAGTTGAAAAGCCAGGCAAAGAGGCGTTCGATTTTCCAGCGGCGTTTATATCGTCTCAAGACCCTACCATCCTGGGTTTTAGGCTTTTTGCGATTCGAACGGTGTGGGGCGATCATCTCAACACCCTGATTTTCAAGATTTTGATCTAATGGATCGCTGTCATATGCTTTGTCGCCAATTACTCGTTGAGGGACTTGCGCCACGAATCGATTCGCCAAAGTGTCTTCAACAAGGGTGACTTCGTGTGGTGAAGCGCTTGCCAGGTAAATGGCGAGAGGTAAACCAGCGCGGTCTGCAAGGGCCATGATCTTGGTCCCTTTGCCCCGCTTGGTTTTCCCAACACAGAGTCCCCTTTTTTTGCCGGCACAAAGGTGCCGTCGATGAAACACTCGGATAAATCTAATCCACCCCGTTGCCGTAAGTCCTCAGCCAGAACTTCTAAAATGGTCGAAAACACCCCACTTTTCGCCCATTTTTGAAAGATTCGGTGACAGGTTTGGTACGGTGGGTATCGAGCGGGAAGGTCTTGCCAGCGGGCACCAGTTCGCAAAATCCACAAAATGCCATCCAGCACTTCACGTGGATCACGAGGTGGGCGCCCACGACCATCCGAACGACGTTGAACAGGTATAAGTGCTTCAATTAGAGCCCATTGTTCGTCTTTTAATTCCATAATAGCGTAGCCTTTTCTACGCTAAGTTAATAAATGCCATTTTTGAGATGGCTTCTAGAAGTCTTTTCTTTGTACTTCTTAAACCTGGAGTTGTGACCGGATTGCTACCTTTTTTGATTGCAAAAAGCAATTTTATTATTACTATTGCAAACCCTCTTTTATTACATCACTATGTTGGACTGATAATATCCCTTGTGGGAGTACTTATTGTCACTCATTGCGTTGTCAGGTTTACAATTGACGGTTTGGGAACATTATCGCCGGCAGACCCGACAAAGCGATTGGTTGTATCGGGGTTTTACAAATTTTCAAGAAACCCTATGTACGTTGGCGTAATGCTAATTCTGTTTGGGGAAATTGCCTTAACATCATCTGTTTATTTGCTCTTTTATTCAGTTGGTATATTTGTGTTGTTCAACCTGTTTGTAGTGTATAGAGAAGAACCTCGCTTAATGAAAGACTTTGGGAAAGAATATGAAACGTATTATAAAACAGTAAACAGGTGGTTATAAATTATTTTGTTAACTAAATATAGTAATTATGAACATATCTGTTTTCGCAGGGCTTTTGTTGCTATTGCCTTGGCAGCTTGGTTTATAGTTAAGAACAAATCGAAAGACAGTTAAACGAAAATACGAAAGGAAAAACAACGGCTCGCTAACATCGTATTGGCAATAGGGGGGGGACAGTTGTAAACTCAACATTTGTAATTCTATTTAGCTTGTGTGCAAAGGTTGGGTTGACGTTTTTCAAATGCCCCATCATCGCCAATACGTAAAGGGTTGTGAGAAAAATCCCCATTTCCCCTTCCCCAACCACCCAAACCAGCTATATTTGACCCATTACCCCGCCCGGCCATTCCGCCCTTTTCTCCGCTCTCTTAACGAACTTATCACCCCTCGACGATAACCAAATTCCTGCTTTTCGTTCGTCATAAAAAGAGAGGGGCCGAAGGGTTTACACCAATTCCAATCGCTACGACTTAAAAATATGCTCGCCAATATCTTACTCGCCTTATCCGTCTTAATCTACATCCTTCTCGCCAAACTTCTGCTGGGCGCGCGGCCGGGGGGCGATTACGGCGTGGGATATTCCTTCGTGATGCTGATCTATCAGCTGGGCTTTGTTGTGTCCACGGGCCTGCTTGCCTGGACTATGAACGCCAGCCATTGCTTCGACTGGTTGTCTGCGCCTTTCCTGCGCTATCGCAACGGGCTGGTTTTTATGGCCTGGTTATCCTTTGTCGTAAGTGCCTTTTGGAGCCTGGAATACCACACGAAGTGGATTGAAGGCGAGTTTTGGCCGTTTTTGCGCTGGCTCGCGATCAGCAAGGTGTATGTTTGGTTGCCGGTTCTGGTGTTTGGCGCCTGCCTGTATCTGGTCAATGCCCGGCGTGTTGCCGATTTTCCGCCTGACTGGGTAAGGCTGACTGCGAAAACAGGTTTTGCGGTCTGCCTGCTGATCGCCCTGAGTGTTTTTTGGGGCTTTGGCAAATTTTGGGTGCAGAAACGCCTGGAAACTTTCCAGATGAAAAGCGTGTGGAATTCGGAAAACCAGGAAAAATATAAAGCCGAGCTGGATTTCGTCGAGACCTATAACGACTCAACCATAGAGGGACTTTTACAATACGCCACTCGCTACGACAAGCAGCTGCGAATCAACGCTACGGCCAAACTGAAATCTTTCCCCAATTGGGAGAACGACCTGATCGCGATTTTATCCAAAAAAGACCTGGAAACGGTCTATGTTTATTATGACAATACCCGCTATGTCTATCCTTTTTTGTATGTGAACAAGGTGGAGCACCCTGAAAAATTTGTTCAGGCGATCCAGTACAGTCTTCAGGTATTGGCGATTCGGGCGGAAAAAGACCTTGCCGACCCTTATGCCCTCGAATTGGGCGTCCTGGACATCGAACTGGTATGCCTGTTACTGGACGAGCAATTCAAAAACTATGCAAAGGAATTCAGGCCCGGCATGTTAAAATTGCAAGCCGCGCTGGCGACAGAAGCTCCGGAAAGAGCGAACACGGAACGCAGTAAATCCTATGAAAAAACATTGAAAAAATGCCGGCTCGCCGTAAAAAACTGGCTCGACACCAATTCATAAGCCAAATGCTCCAGTCGGTTTGCGCCTGCGCCGGCAGGTACTGCCTTGCACAAACAAGATGGAATCCCGACCGGATCCCGACAGCATTGGGTAAGGCTACCTGACCAAAGCAAACCGCTCAGCTCCCGTCGCCTTTTCCAACACCAGAAAATACGCACCCCTCGGCAAATCCGGCAGCGCAAGCCGCCCGTCTTCCAATATTCCTCCGACGACCAGGCGGCCATCCGCACGCACCAGGCGATAAGGCAGGCCGGCCCATTCGACAGGAAAATACAATACCTCGCCGAGCGGGTTGGGAAAGAGCAACGGCTTTTTTTCCTGAGCGGAATACACGGCGCTGGGCGGGTTGTATTCGTACGCCCCGAGATCGATGGCCCCTGTATTGGTGCGGTTTTCTGCCGCGGTCGGGTGGAAATAGGCGCTGTCGGGCACGAGCGAATAGCCGCCCGCCGCACTCAGCGCGATGCCCTGGTCGATGGCCGGAGAACCCGCCGTGAGATGGTAATCATAGTTGGGTTCGTCGGCGAACAGGAGGCTGGCGATATTCGGCTCGACGATATTGTTCGACAATTGTGTGGTGACGCCGCTCACCAGCGTACCGGCGCCGGTGAAGATGTTGTTGACGATCTGTGCAACGGCGGTTCCGTTTTGTATTTGTACGAATATGCCCGAATTGGGGCGTTTGTTGACGCAGGTATTGTGTACGAAATAGAGTTCGTGCGGGGACGGATTGACCAGGCCTTCCAGTCCGTAACCCACCAGGTTGCTGTTTTCGGCCAGCGGCCCCTGCATGAGCAAATTGCCCATCACAACCGAGGCGCCGCCGTTGGGCAGGTCGATCAGGCGGCTGGAATTGCCGCTTTCTTCATCCATGATGCGGTTGTACAGGATGTAATTGTAGGTGGCCCGCGATTTCAGGTTGTGGCCGATTTTGGCGTGGTGGGAGTAATTGAAACGAAACGTGAGGCTGTTGACGTGTCCGATGTACAGGTTGTGCGAATAGCCGTCGCCATAGCTGTTGGCATTGAACTCGCAATACTCGATCAGGATATCGCCCGTGCCCGGATTATTGGTCAGAATGCCCGTTTCATTGTCGTGAAAGTAGCAGTGCCGCAGCGTCACGCCGATGCCTTCCTGCCGGATGCCCGCGCCGTTGTGGTCGGGCACGGTGGCGCCTGAAAATTCGATGTTTTCTATCGTGTTGTTATCGCCGGCGACGATCCAGATCGCTTTTCCCTGCAAGGCCTGACCGTTGGCGATCAGGTGCGGGCGCCCGCCCACGCCCCGGATGAGCAGGTTGTGGGCGCTCCAGCGGGCCAGTGCCGCGACGCCGACAAAGTCTTCGGCGTCGATGTCGATGGTGTCGCCGTTCTGGACGACGTTGGCGAGGTACAAGGCATTGGGCGACACGTAGTTGCGCGTGGCGCCGACGGAAAACGTCGTGGCCCCAAGGGCACTGGAAAGCAGCAGAAAAGGCAGCAGGAAACGCATGGCGAACAGAAGGCAGATCGATAAAATTGAAAGGATAGCCGCGAAGGTACGCATGCCATTTTATCTGCCGACGACTCGACGGAAAACAAGGGCGCCACAGGCTGAGGCGGCCCCTATGCCGACTGAAAAATGGATCAAAATGTCATCAATATCCCCGCTTTTACACCAAACCGCGCCGCACCAGGATGGTCGAGGTAGGTAAAACGCCGCATGAAATCGATCCGAAATACTTTAAAAATATTGCTGACCCCGATACTGGCCTCCACATAGGGTTTGTCTTCGAGCGTGTAGGTGATGGGCTTGCCGTCGGGGGCAACGGGAAAGCGGTACAGGCCGTTGGTCTCGTCGGGGCGGTTGCCGCGCGACACGCCGCCGTAAAGCACCTTGACGGTGGCCACTTCGCGCAGTTTCAGGCGGCGCAGGAGCGGGATTTTATTGAGAAAAAAGCCGTTGAAATAATGATCGGTGATCAGGGTGACGTAGCGGTCGCTGATGAATTCCATAAAATTCATCATGTTGTAAGAGTACTGTTGATAAATATAGCTTTGATTGCCCGGGTGCATGGCCAGCAAAGGGTAGGGCAGGCCTTTGCCAAAAATACCGCCGGCTTCGAGATAGGTCGTGTTGTAGCCGAAGGGCGGTGTATCCATGTATTTATAAATACTTGCCGTGACCTGATGAAAGTCGTATTGCCCGTCGAGAAAGCCTTTTTTTCCCATATTGTACTGCACGGTGGCGATATAATTGAAATCGACCACCATACGGCCGCTACTGCCCTGGTATGATTTTTCGCCCGGCGCGTAGCGCAGCATCAGGTAAGGCGCGCCTTCGATCACCGGGTCGTACACGGCCGGGCCGCCTGTTGCCGGCTCGAAACGCAGGGCGCCGGCGGGCTGGAATTGTTGCCGCATAACGCCCGCCTGCCAGCTGAAATGGTTGCGGTATTCGCGTTCGTAGTGGGCGTTGAAGCGCTGGAAATAGAAAAATTTATCATTGGCGCCGCGTACCACCGATCCGAAGATATTGCTCGTCGGGGCGCTGCCCTGGAAAATCTGCATGGGCAACATGACGTCGCTGGTGTAGCTGGCCCGCACGATGTTGAGCGGAAATTCATTGTGCACGCTGTTGCCCAGGGCATAACGGCCCGCAATCGAGTATTTCCATTTATTATCGAGCAAGCCGTAGCCCAGGTAGCCTTCCACGCGGTAGCGGCGGCTGAATTCCTCGCGGGTGCGGCCGCCTACCCTGAAACGCCAGCCTTCTACATCGTTGTAGGCATAAAAGGAGGCCAGCGGACCGATTTCAAGGACTTTTCCAGCCGGCGCATAGCCTCCGATCAGGGTATGCATCCAGAAGCGCGCATTTTTGTAAAAACGGGTGTTTTGCAGGCTGTCGAGATTGGAATAAGTGACTGCCTCGGCTTCGTTGAGGGGCATTGGTCGGTTTTGCACCCAAAACTCGGGATTACTCGTCTGTTCGGCGCCGGGCAACATCACCACGTCGTCGGGCGCGGCAAACAACGAATCGGCAACCGGCTCATTGATCAGCGCATCGCGGTGCACCACGTATCGCTGGCCGACGAGACCCAGGCTGCCTTCCAGCACGCCGAAATGCAGCCGGTAATCTTCGGTGCGGATGATCCATTTTCCGGCCGGCAGCCGCTGAAACGCCTGCTCCACCTGCAAATCCTGCACCCAGTTGAGGTTGACGCCTTCCCCGACGGTGAAGTTGATTTTGGTAATGGCAAAGCTGCTGTCGAGGGCCACGTACAGTTCGCCCTGCAACAGCATGTCGGTTTTGTTTTTGGGAAAAAATTCGAGTTTGACAATTTTTCTACCGTCTTCCAGCAAGGTATCGGCCGGGTAGTAGCGGTAAAACAAGGGACCGGACGGCGCGATGGGGCTGAGAAATTTGTCGGTAAGCAGGGTGATGTAATTGTCGTAAATGTCGATTTCCTCGTAGAGGTACTGCAGGCTGTTGTTGATGCCTTTCTGATCGAGGGTGCCGGGGAAGGTGACCGATTGTGTGGCTTTGATGTAGGTTTTTTTGCGTTTTGGGTCGGAGCGCCGATAGCAGTCTGCCACGTTTTCCTGCAAGAACACAGGCACGACCGACAAGCCGTTAAACTTGCTGGTGTCGCGGTTTTCGAGCACGAAACGCGCCTGCCGCATCATGCGTTTCCGTTCGAGTTTGTCGCCGAGGTTGCTGAGTCCGAAAAAGATCTTTTCGTACTGTTCGTCGCGGTAGGTGCGCAGGTTTTCGATGTGGTTTTCGGCGCGGTGAGCGATAACTTCCTCGATCAGTTCACGGGCCGGGTTGTCTTTTTTCTTGTATTTCTCGGGTTTGATCACGACTTCCTGCAGCAGTTCCGTGGCAGGCGAAAGTTCTACGTCGATGGTTTGGGTTTTGCCGGGTTTGACCGCTTTGACCACGCCGTTGTATCCGATGACGGTAAATTTGATCTCGGTAATACGCCGTTCGGTTTTGAGCAGGTATTTGCCGTTTTCATCGGTTGTGACGCCCAGCGAGACGCCCGGAACCGATACGGTCGCAAATGGAATGGCGGTGTGCGTTTCGGCGTCGTTGACCGTGCCTTGCACGATGGTAAGCGCGGTTTTTTGGGCAAAAAGCAACACAGGAACCAACAACAGAAACAAGCCAGTCAGCCGGCTCCAAACCGCTTTATATCGCATGTGGAAGAGATGTTTAATCAGACAACATACCTATAGACAGTCAAGTCGCCTCAAAGTTACCGGAACCCGGTTATTAAATCGGCTGCGTTGTTCGCGGCAGCCCGGGTTTAACACAACGTTTTGATCAGACCCGGCTGAAAAAAAACAGATGTTGCGCAGCGGCAGCCGCGCAACATCTGTTTTTTGCCTGAAACCCTGACCGTTTACTGGCGCAGGCGGATCGTCACGGTATTGCCGTTGTCGGTCGTCAGCGTGCCGAAACGGTCGCAGGAGCCGTCGCCGTAGTCGAGGGTGGCGCTGCGGTCGTCGCGGGTGAATTCCACCACGCCCTGGGAGATCCAGCGGCAGGTAGCGCGTTTGATGAGCGGCTCGGTGATGGTAGCGGTGTAGGCCTGGCCGGCGCGGTTGACGCCCGAAGCGGAGCCTGTGGTGCTCCAGGCATTGTCCCAGTGCGTCGGGGTGGCGGTGCCTTCAAACAGCACGCTGGTGTGGTTGGCATTCCAGCTCCGGGAAGTGCCGTCGGAGAAAGTATGCTTCATGCCGGTTGCCGTTTTGGTGTACGACCAGTTGCCATCGGCGTTGAGGCCGTTGTTGGTCCAGGTTTTGGTGCCCTCGATCTGAATATCGTCCACCGAGAAGCCGTCGAAAGTGCGGGTACGCACGGCGCCGGCGCTCAGAATGTCAGCGGTTTGACTGATGATGATCTTGCCGGTAAAATGGCGGCCGTTGAAGTCGCAGCCCGTTCCGAAATCGACCGTGATGGTATTGGGCCAGGTGCCGTAGGGCTGGTCCATCGTCACGACGGGGCAAGTGGCCGTGCCGCCGCGTTCTTCAATCGCGATGTCGGCGTCGAAGTCGAGTTGCTGATCGAAGTCTTCGCTTTCGGCGAGGTCTTCGGAGGTCATGACGTCCTGTTCGAGGTTTTTGGCGTTGTCGGATTTTTTGCAGGCGGTAAAGAACACCGCGGCGGAGAAGAAAATAAGGGAGAGATAAAAGAGCGACTTTTTCATGGTCGGAATGAGTGTTGTGTTGGGTGAATGTGTGCTTCGTAGTTTTTGATCGTTCCTGTTCCGGCCGTGGAACGAAGATATAGACCGGAGGGACGGAGCCGGGTTTAAAACGGCATTCTTTAAAACTTTGTTAAAAGCCGCGGGCGCAGATAAATTCTCGGGCGGGCGTTTGCCCTGTTCTCCATTGTTTTACCTTTGCTGCCGCTATGGCAACCGGAAAATTGCTGCTTCCCTCCGAACGATTCGCCCTCACCATCGAGCGGCTTTGCTGCCAGCTGATCGAGGATTGGGACGATTTCTCCGACGCCTGCATCGTCGGCATTCAGCCCAGGGGCGTGCCCCTGGCCGACCGCATCCATCGCCGGATCAGCGAACTGGCCGGCAACCCGAACATCCCCTACGGCAAACTCGACATTACCTTTTACCGCGACGATTTCCGCCTGCACGACCAGCCCCTCGCGCCGCACCCCAACGAAATGGATTTTATCGTGGCCGATAAAAAAGTGCTGCTCATCGACGATGTACTGTACACCGGCCGCACCATTCAGGCCGCCTTTGCTGCCTTGCAGCACTACGGCCGCGCCCGGGCAGTCGAACTCCTCGTACTGGTCGATCGCCGCTTCAACAGGCAGCTGCCTATCCAGGCCGATTACGTCGGTATCAGCGTGGACGCACTCGACGAAGCCTATGTCAAGGTGCATTGGGAAGACAACCACGGCGCCGATGAAATCCGCCTTTTTGACAAAAAACACCCCTCTTGACAGCAGCACCAAGCGGGGTGTTTTTATAACATCAAACCACACAAAAACACAAGAAATACCCGTATCCGATGTCAAAAAAACTCTCGACGCGCCACCTGATCGGTATCAAGGACATCACCGCCGACGACATCCGGCTTATTTTTGAAACCGCCGACAACTTCAAGGAGGTGATCAACCGGCCCATCAAAAAAGTGCCCTCCCTGCGCGACATCACCGTGGCCAATATCTTTTTCGAGAGCAGTACGCGCACCCGGATTTCCTTCGAACTGGCAGAACGCCGTCTGAGCGCCGACATCGTCAATTTCGCCGCGTCCTCGTCGAGCGTGAGCAAGGGCGAAACCCTGCTCGATACGGTCAACAACATCCTGGCTATGAAGGTCGATATGGTGGTCATGCGCCACCCGGCGCCCGGCGCCTGCGTTTACCTGGCCCAGCGCATCCCGGCCAACGTCGTCAATGCCGGCGACGGCACCCACGAACACCCCACCCAGGCACTGCTCGACGCTTTTTCCATTCGCGAAAAACTGGGCGATGTGGCCGGCAAAAACGTGGCCATTATCGGCGATATCCTGCACAGCCGAGTGGCATTGAGCAATGTTTTTTGCCTCCAGAAACTCGGCGCCAAGGTCAGGGTCTGCGGCCCGCCCACGCTGATTCCGCACCATTACCGCGAACTGGGTGTCGAGATTTCCTACGATGTGCGCGACACCCTGCGCTGGTGCGACGTGGCCAATGTGCTGCGCATTCAGCTCGAACGGCAGGACATCAAATATTTCCCCAGTCTGCGCGAATACCACCAGTATTTCGGAATCACCCGGCAAATGCTCGACGAACTCGACCGCGAGATCGTCATCATGCACCCCGGCCCCATCAACCGGGGGGTCGAACTGACTTCCGATGTGGCCGACAGCCCCCACAGCATTATTTTACAGCAGGTGGAAAACGGCGTGGCCATCCGGATGGCGGTCTTGTACCTGCTTGCCGCCCAGGGCCAGCCCGCAGCACAATAAATCGGCGTTTCCGACACAGGCCTGCGCCCGTTCAATTCCCGAGTTCCGTGATCAGGTTCGGATAGTCGGTGATGATGCCGTCAACGCCCAACGCCCTGAGTTCCCGCATGGCGCTTTTGTCGTTGACCGTCCAGGGAATGACCCGTATGCCGCGTTTATGGCAATCATTGACCAGTTTTTGGTCAACAAACTTGTAGTACGGGCTGTAAATGTCGGGCTGGAATCCGAGCGCATCCAGGTTCCATTGCAAGCCCTGTTCGTTTTCCACCAGCAGGGCGAGCGGAAGATAGGGGGCCAGTTTTTTCACCTCTTTCAGTGCCCTGATATCGAATGACTGGATGGTGCACAGCGTATCGATGCGCAGATACTTGATCTCGTCCACTACCAGGCGGGCAAAATCGGCAACCGGCGGGTGCCGTACCCCATCCCAGGCAGGCTCGCTTTTGATCTCTATGTTCCAGCGGATCGGGCGCTCCTGGTGAGCGCGCCGTACGGCAAATACCACATCGCGAAACGCCGGTTTGAACGCCTTGACCTTTTCCTGCTGCGGAAAACGCGGGTGCCCCCACGAACCGCAGTCCCAGGCTTTGATCTCCTGTTGCGTCATCTGGTAGATCAGGTAACGCTCCGCGTCTTGTTGCGGGATGGTATCGCCGTTGGGCAAACGGCATATTTCGGGATGGAACCAGGGTTCGTGACTGACAATCAATTTGTTGTCTTTTGAAACGGCCAGATCGAGTTCGAGCGTCGTCACTTCCGGTATGGCCGCGGCGCGAAGAAAGGCCGGGATGGTGTTTTCCGGCATCAGGCCGCGGCAACCACGGTGCCCCTGCCAGTCGAAAAACGGCGCAATGGACTGGGGCGCTCCGACGGGAGCCGGATGGTCCGAAGATTCCGCTTTCGGGATGGTTTTACAGCCGAGGGCGAGGGTGAACAACATAAGCAGGGCAGATAAAAATCGAGTGAAGTCCATGTCGGGCAAGAACGGAAAACTTTAAGTCAGAAAAAAGCCGGCACACCGCCGAAGGCGTACCTTTGAGCGAAGGTAATCCGACCTGTGTTAACCTAATTTGAAGTCAATTAAGATGATCGACGCAAAAGAATTTCTTTTTTCTCTTCCGCAAAAGGCCAACCCCGACGCGCTGGAAGGTTTGAGCACCCTTTTTCACTTCGACGTAGCCGACTCCGGCCAGTACACCGTACGCCTGGAAGACGGCAAACTGAGCGTGTCGGAAGGCTTCGAGGGCGAAGCAGCCTGCACGGTGAAAACCTCGGCCGAATCCTTTTCCAAACTTGTCAGCGGCGACCTCAATCCCATGATGGCGATGATGACCGGTAAACTCAAAATCAGCAACCCCGGCGAAATGCTGAAATACGCCAAAATCTTCGGACTGATGTAATCTTCCGCTGTCGCCGGCTTGGCCTCGACGCAGCATCTGCACGGAAAATCCATTCTGTGCAGATGCTGCGAAAACAATGGGTGCAGCTGCCGCCGTTTAATCTTCCCAGTCGTAAACGTCTTTGAACTCGTCCAGTTCGCGGCGTTCTTTTTTGGTCGGCCGGCCTGCGCCTTTTTCGCGTTTTTCAACGTTGGAATGCGCGCTGATAAACCAAACCTGATACTTGTTGCGCTCTTCGGGCGGTGTCAAATCTTCGTAGCAAGTCACCGCGATTGGGGCGCCGACCCTTTTCTCAATCGTTTTTACTACGCGAAACTGAAAATTGAAGCCGTCTTTCCGGACGGTCACAGCGTCGCCTTCGCTCACCAGTGAAGCCGGTTTGGCAAGCGTTTCTCCAATTTTTATTTTACCGGCCTTGCAGGCATCGGTGGCAATGGTGCGGCTCCGGTAAATGCGCACGCTCCACAGCCATTTGTCAATGCGGACTTTCATAAAAGGGGTGTTTGGAGGGTGTTTGAACAATACGGGACTGCTGCGGCCGGTGTATTATTCGGGCACACCCTTGTTTTTCGGACGGGCAAGGTCGCCAAACAAGGCGGTAATTTCTTCTTTTAATGCCGTTACCACACCCGTCCGTGCATAACTTTTTGCAGTGGCCAGCCGAACTTCCCGCACGGGCGCCGGGCTGGCGAAAGCCCTCACGCGGGCAAGGCGCCCGGCGTCCATGAAACGGGTGGCCAGGCAAGGCAGAACGGTGATTCCTCCCTGGGCATCCACCAGATTGATCAGGGTCTCCAGGCTTCCTGCTTCATACACAAGGTTCTGCTGTTCCATTGTTTTGGGGCGCAGGGCGCAAAGCTGTTGCACCTGTCCGCGCAGGCAATGGCCTTCTTCCAGCAGCCAGAGCCGGGTCAGACTGAGGTCTTCAGGGAGCATGTAGGTCTTGTGAAACACAGCCTCCCGGGGCGATACGTAAGCGACAAATTCTTCTTCGAACAAGGAAATGGAGGCCAGCGAAGGCTCTTCGTCAACCGGCGTGGCCAGAAAGGCCAGATCGATCAACCCTTCGCGAAGCGCCTGATGTACGCGAACGGTTTGCATTTCGTGCACATGTATGCTCAGGGAAGGGTAGCGCTGTTGCAATCGGGGCAACAGAATCGGGAGCAGGTAAGGCGCCAGAGTGGGGATAATGCCCAGATGAACATCTCCGATCACGCTCCCGCGCAATTCGGCCACGGCATCGCGCAGGCGGCTTACGTCGGCCAGTATCTGCCTGGCGCGCTCGAGCACCACCTCGCCTTCGCGGGTCGGCGATACCGGCTGACGGCTGCGGTCGAAGAGCCGGAGGCCGAGCTCGTCTTCGAGTTTCTGGATCATCATGCTCAGGGTGGGCTGCGTCACATGGCAGCTTTCCGCTGCACGGGCAAAATGCCTTTCCCGCGCCACCGCCACGGCGTACTCCAGTTGTTGAAGGGTCATACTTTTGATCAATAATTTCGATACAAAGGTAGGATTTATCAGCGGGGTTTATTTGGGCGGCGGCTCAGGCAGATAAAAGCGGCTGATGCGGCAAAAAGTTGTTTCAATCGCCTGATTTTCAGGCTGATTGAATAAAAAAAGCCGGACAGCGCAATGCTGCCCGGCCCGAAGTAGTATCCTGTTTGTGTTTACTGTTTGCTGAATCCGATCACGTACTGATGGTTTTCGGCGTCGGTGTATTGTGCCGTCAGGCTGTTCTGGTTGATGCTGGTAATCTTCCATTCCTGGGTCGGCGAATTGTCGAAATTCAGGACAATCGTTTGGGCGTCTTCGTTGGTGCGCCAGTTGCCCGACTCGTTGGTGGTCGTGGACTGGAGTGTGAACGGGTTGGTGGATACCACACGGAGGTTGAAATAACTGCCGTCGTTGAGCGTCAGAACAGAACTGAAAAACGAGGTCGCATCGGCATTGTCAATTTTGACGCTTTGAGACGACCAGGTTCCAGTAGCCTGTTCTTCCAGTGTTTTGACTTCGTCCTTTTTGCAGGCGGTGAAGGCGAGGGCCGCAAACATTACGATAACCGGGATGAAGGCTGACTTTTTCATGTTTAGATTCACAGTGTTTGAGATGAAGAATGGGTTAAAAGAAAATAGCGATTCAAAAGAATACGCCACATAAATGCCGTCCGACGCGTTCCTATTGCCGCGGGTATTCGTCTTTAAGAAATATTTGACAGATGGCTTTCGTGACGAAAACCGGCCGGAAACGTCGGAAACCTGCTTTCACCGACGCGCGGTTTTTACTCCCATGGAAGGGTTATTTTTGCGAAAAGGCCGATTTTTAAGGAAAATTAGTTGGCGGAAAAATGTAATTTCGCCGGTCGTTACTTCCTGACGTCAACGCTTCTTTGCCCTCCTTTAATCAGTTCCGCGTATGTCTTCGGTGAAAAGTCGCTTTAACATACCTTTCACCATTCACTCCAATTCATGCAGACGAGAATTTACGCTACCGTCGCGCTCCTTTTGACCGTTTTCACTGCCGTTCAAGCCCAGAAGTTAAAAGTCGATCTCAACCTCAACGTTGGGATGTGCAGGCTTTACCACAACACCAACTTCGAAACGACCAAAATGAACGGCCTCTACAAATTTGTGGAGATCTCCCACCCGGAAGGTTACACCTGGGAACAATTCGCCGAAACGTACCAGCTGCGCGAGAAATACGAACAGCCTCACTTCGGCGTTTCCGCCCGTTTTCGCTACAAAGACTGGCCGCTCATCCTCGAAGCGCAGGCCATGAGCTCCCCTTCCGGCTATGAAAAAATGGCCTACGGCGGCCTTGTCGGCCTTGGGAAAGACCTGCCGATCGGCGACAACATCGGCCTTTATTTCTCTTTCCTCGGCGGCTACAAGTTTGTGTACGACAAAGGGTTTGGCGCCAACACGCTGACCAACAGCATCGGCCACAAAACCGCCCGGGAGTATGCTTCCGAATGGTTCGACCCGAAAAAACCCCTCGGCACCCAAAAGGGCAACCTGTTTACGCTGCACCTGAGCCTGGCCAAAAGCCTCGATGAAGCCGAAACCCTCCTGGCCGGCGCCGAAGTGTATGGCGAGCTCGACCTGACCGACAAAGTGGCCCGCGAAGGCGCAGCCCGTATGACCAATGCCGGCGTGCATGTGTTCCTACGCTTCAGTCTTTTTCAGAAAAAAGAGGACCCTTTTTACCCGAGTCCCGGCGGGCATTGACACTGCAATAGCCTGACAATCAAAAAGAAGCGCCGCGATCCTAAAACGGGACCGCGGCGCTTCTTTATATGGCAGCCGGAGCGGCGCACGCTTATTGCTTGGGCAGCGGCGGCATCTGGATGTGCAGTTTTTCGAGGCTGTCCACCAGTGTTTTGGCGATAAAATAATCGCGCCACCAGCGATCATCGACCGGACAAATGTACCAGGGAATGCTGCTGCTGTTGATCGCGTACTCGTAGGCCTTCATGTATTCGTCCCAGAGTTTTCGCTCTTCCCAGTCACCCGGATTGTGTTTCCAGTATTTGTCGGGCTCCTGCATGCGCTGGGTCAGTTGTTTCTCCTGCTCCTCTTTGGAGATGTGCATATAGAATTTGAAAATCAGCGTGTTGTTGTCGTATTGCAGGTTTTCTTCAAAGGCGTTGATGGCGGCCATGCGGCGATGCACCCGGGTTTCGTCGATCCAGTTGTGTACCCGCTGGATCAGGATGTCTTCGTAGTGGCTGCGGTTAAAAATACCGATCATGCCTTTTTGCGGCACCACCTTGTGCACACGCCAGAGGAAATCATGGGCAAATTCTTCCTCCGTCGGTTTTTTAAAGGCGTGGTACGTCAGTCCGGTGATGCGGCATTGGTCAAAAACCTTGTGGGCGGCGCCGTCTTTTCCGCTGGCATCCATGCCTTGCAACACCACGAGCACACTGTGTTTGCCGTCGGCATAGAGTCGTTGCTGGAGGTCGCCGAGGCGTTCTACCAGATCTTCCGTTGCTTCCTTGATGTGTTTTTCTTTTACGTCGGAAGGGGCTGTGGTGGGTATTTCGGACAGTTTGATCGCAGTGCGTGACATAGGGTCGGAAGTTGGCAGATTTGGCAAAATATTGGTTGTCAACCCATTTTGGCGCGTTTGGCCATCCAGGTTTGCAGAATGGGGTAGAAGCCCTGGTTAATATCGGCTTCCACAAAATCGATTTTGAACTGCAGGCAGCGGAGTTTGAGTTGTTCCTTGAAGGTATTGACCTGTTTGGTGTAAAATTCCTTCACCTGGCCGGGTTGCAGGCGCACTTGCTCGCCCGATTCCATATCGATAAAAATGTAGGGCCGGTTTTCGAACTCGAAATCCAGTTCGTGTTTTTTGTCGGTAACGTGGAAAAGAATGACCTCGTGTTTGTTGTGGCGCAGGTGTTGCAAGGCTGAAAAAATGGCTTCGGCCTGGTCCGGATGCTCCATCACGTCGGTGAAAATGACGACCAGCGAGCGGCGATGGATGGATTCTGCAACCAGGTGGAGGCTTGCCGCCAGGTCGGTCGGCCGGTTGAGCGCCGGTTGTTCGATGCGTTCGGCCAGGTTGGCGAGCAAGAGGCGGTAGTGCATCGTGCTCGATTTGCAGTGGGTGTTTACCCGGATTTCATCGTCGAACAGCGTAAGGCCGAAGGCGTCGCGTTGTTTGCGCAGCACATTCATCAGTACGGCAGCCGATTGTGCCGAGAAGCAGAACTTGTTGGCGTACTTGAATTTTTCAGGATGTTTATCATCCCAGGGGTAGTACATGGTCGAAGAGGCGTCGATTACCAGCTGGCAGCGCAGGTTGGTTTCTTCCTCGAAACGTTTGCTGAAAAGACGGTCGGTGCGGCCATACACTTTCCAGTCGATATTGCGGGTGGTTTCACCGGCATTGTAAAGGCGGTGTTCGGCAAATTCGACCGAAAAACCGTGAAAAGGGCTGCGGTGCAGGCCCACGATAAAACCTTCCACGACCTGCTGTGCGAGCAGTTCGAGGTTGCTTCCGAGGGCGCGTATGTCCTGCGATTCCAGTACCTGATTCATAATGCGTCGTTGTGGTGTAGCCTGTTCGGGTGGCCCAAATGTAAGGCGGAAGCATGAAACGCCGGCCGCAAGCTTTTGTTACGGCCGGCGTTGCCCTGTTCGACGAAATTACTCCAGTTTGAACCGGACGGGCAAAGTGTAGCGCACTTTGACCGGGTGGCCGTTGGCAATACCGGGCTTCCAGCGGGGCAGGAGCATCAGAATGCGCCGCACTTCGTCGCCGCAGCCGTAGCCAATGTCCCGAATGATCTGAATATTGGTGATGGCGCCTTCTTTGTCGATCACGAAAGTGGCGACAACCAGTCCGGAAATGTTGGACTCGGCAGCCGAGTCGGGGTAGTTCAGATTTTGGGCGATCATTTGCATGAGCCCTGCCTCGCCACCGGGGAATTCGGGCGGGTTTTCGAGGTCGAACAGTTCGTAGGTTGTTTCGCCGACCACCGGCGCGGAGGGGGCTTCCACAATTTGCCGGGAGGAATCCTGCGGCTCGCCCTGCGGTGTTTGTGCATTGGAGAGGACGGCGCAAAACACAAGCGCCGAAAAAAACAATTTTCTCATGGTTTAATAATTTCGGGTTGAAGTGAACAATCAGTCTTTGTAAGGGTCGAACATCTCCGGCGCCGCCATGGCCACCCCGATCGGGCGCAGCCTGTGTACCACCTCGATGGTGCCTTCGTGATAACCCAGTACTTCCTGCAATTTTTTATAACATTCGGGCGCTTCGTCGGCGCCGCCGCCGCGCAGTGCAATGCCTTTGTTTTTCATGCTTTTTTTCCACGCCTGCCAGTCGACCAGCCCTTTGCTGAGGTACTGGACCTTGCCGTTTTTCCAGCGTTTTTTGCCGGCAGCCTGGTTGCGGCTCATCACCCGGCCGGCGCCGTGTACGGTGGAGTAAAGCCCGTCGCGGCTCAGCGGCGAGTCAATCCCACGGATAATAACCGAATTGTCGGCCATATTGGCGCCGATAAATCCGTATTGCCCAGGAAATGCAGGGGTAGCGCCCTTGCGCACCACATAGTATTTTTCACCAAAGTGCTCTTCTTCCCACAGAAAGTTGTGGTGGTTGTGCACTTCGAATACGGATTGCGCGCCGAGTATTTCCAGCACTTTATTCACCACCACATCGCGCCCTGCATAGGCGTACTCGCCCGCAAGCCGCATGGCGGCCAGGTAGTCGCGACCGAGTTCGCTGTCGGCATCGAACAGGATGGGCGGAGCGTCCATGCCGCCTTCGGGAACATGATCGGCAAATGACTTTCCTTTGGACAAGGCAATGAAGCCGGTTGTGGTTTTGTGCCCGAAACCGCGCGATCCGAAGTGAACGCCGATCCAGAGCCAGCCTGCTTCGTCTTCAAAAAGATCGACGAAATGATTGCCAGAGCCCACCGTGCCGAGTTGGTCCATGGCCAGTCGCATCATGGCCCTTTGCGGGGCAAATTCGGCTTTGGCAATGTGATCGAACACCGGGTGATCGATGGGCCTGGGGTTGGGCCGCCCGACACCGAAACCGATCTGTTTGAAAATCTCGTCCATGATCTTTTCCCGGTCCATCTCGGCGGCTTTTATATTGGTTTGCACGGCTTTGTTGCCGCAGGCAATGTCGAAGCCCACGCCCGAAAGGCTGATTTTATCGCGGTAAGCCACCACGCCCCCGATAGGGTGCCCGTAGCCGTAGTGAGCATCGGCTGTGAGGGCAGCGCGGTCGTCGGGCGATGCCGGACAGCGTTTGATTTGTTCAATGGCGTTTGTATCGATTATGGGCGCGCCAAAAATGGTCAGGTTTTCCATAGGACGAATTCAACGGATATGATGCTCCGGGAGTTCCTTGTGGTGTGTTGGCATGTTTTTTTGGGTAAAAAACAACGAAAATACCAACAGAGAAACAACAACTGCCCCGATCCATACCGTTCGGATCGCTTTGGCGCTCGGCCGTTGCGAATCAACGCCAGGCACGTTTATACGAATAAGTCCGGGATGACTTTCCAGAAATTCCGCTCCTTGACCCATAATAATCCACCACGACAAAACACACCAGCTGGTGATAAACAAGGCCCAGAACAACTGATGCACCCAGTTCGAAGTTGGCTCCCATAACAAAGTGAAAATAGTTTCTTGTGGCTGGCTCATGAGGATTGCACCTATCAACAGCCATAAAAAGAAGTTGTAGCCCAGGAAATAAGTCAGGAACTGATTGTAGCCCGGCTCCCGGGACGGGTCTTCCTCGATATGAGTCTGGATGTTCTTTTTCAGGAAATAATAATTGATCACTCCGGAAAGGAGGCCCAGGATCCAGAAGTAGCGGCTGAGAAGTTCAAACATGGTAAAATGGGTTGAGTAGCATACAGAATTATTCGCCTCGGCTTTCGCGCCGGTCGCGCTCCCAGTCCATACTGGCAAGGGCGACGACCGCAAATCCGACCATGACCATCACAATTTTGATGATCAGGGAAAACAGGTGTCCGGGTTTTTCCAAAAAACCGAGAAAAGCCCAGTGCGTGCCGACCACTTGCAGAAAAATGGCTGAAAGCCCGAGAATGATGAAGGCAAATCCGAGCAAATACCAGAGTCCTTTATTTTTCATCGTCAAATCAAAGTAAGATTGTACAATTTAAAACGGGTGAAATAACAGAGCCCCTAACTTTGGCAAGCCAAATTTGTTCAGTCCTAAACAAATCCGTTTACACCCTTGTCTGTTACCACCCGCGATTCAGATTTTGTCAAATTAATCGAATGCCCTCGCGATGCGATGCAGGGCCTGCATCATTTTATCCCGACGGAGACCAAGGCGGCCTACATCAACCAGTTGTTGCAGGTCGGTTTTGATTCGCTCGATTTCGGGTCTTTTGTGAGCCCCAAAGCCATTCCGCAAATGCGCGATACCGCCGAAGTTTTGGCAAAATTAGACCTTTCCGGCACCGCGACCAAACTGCTGGCCATCGTGGCCAACCAGCGTGGCGCCGAGGATGCCTGCCAATTTCCCGAAATACGCTATCTGGGCTATCCGTTCAGCATCAGCGAAACCTTTCAGCTGCGCAATACCAATGCAACGATTGCCGAAAGTGTCGAACGTACGCAGGCCATTCAGGAACTTTGCAGCCGGCACGGCAAGGAACTGGTGCTGTACATCTCCATGGGTTTTGGCAACCCCTACGGCGACCCCTGGAACGTGGAAACGGTGCAGAAATGGGTGTCGGCGCTGGCGCCGATGGGCATCCGGATTTTTTCGCTGTCCGACACCATCGGTTGCTCCAACCCGGAAAACATTGCCTACCTGTTTGGCAACCTGATTCCGGCATTCCCCGATGTGGAATTTGGCGCCCACCTGCACACCCAGCCGCATAACTGGCGTGAAAAAATTGAAGCAGCGTGGCAAAGCGGTTGCCGCCGTTTCGACGGCGCCATGCGCGGCTACGGCGGTTGCCCGATGGCCAAAGACGATCTTACCGGCAATATGGCTACCGAAAACCTGGTCTTTTTTCTCGATGAAATGCATGCAGAACATGGACTCAACCGGCAGGCATTCGGCCGAAGTCTGACGATGTCGCTTGACGTGTTTACATAATTGCAGCGCCGACCCTGTCCTGAGGGTCGGCGCTGCAGTAGCGCTACAGTTTTACAAATTTCAACGATTTTCTGCCTGCCCCGGCCTGCACCACCAGGGTGTACACCCCGGCCGGCCAGTCGGCGGGCAATTCCAGTGTTTCCTGTTGCGGCCCGGCCTGACGGGTACTGCCCGTCAAAAATGTTGTGCGCAAACGCCCGCCTTCGTCAAAGCAATCGATAAGAACCGTTTGCGGCTCTTCCAGTTCGTAGCTGATCTGTATCGAATGTTGCACAGGATTGGGGAACAAGGCTACCGAAATATCGCCGGCAGAAGCCGCATCGATCACGCCTACCGTTGGAATATCGATAATTCGGACCAGCAGCACATCGTCGTTCAAGCCATTGTATTGTATGCCTCCGGCCAGCAACTGGCCGTTGTCGAGACGGACGACCTGGTCGGCGCCCCTGCCATTTAGACGGATGAAGCCGTCGAGGCCGAAATTGGTGTCCAGATTGCCATTTGGGTGCAGTCGAAGCAGCACAAATTGATTGTTCAGGTCGGGGTTGATGCTTGCTCCGCTCGTTCCGGCTGCTACGATCCGGCCGTTGTCCTGTATAGCCAGGGCATTTACAAAAGCGATTCCATCGGCGCCAAATTGATGGGCAATAAAACCGGATACGCCGAAGTCGGGATCCGGAGCGCCATTGGGCAGCAGCTGGGCAAAAGCAAGGGCATTGCCGCCGCCGGCAACCAGCAATTTACCCGATTCCAGTCGAATAAAGGTGCGGGCTCGGTGCAGACCGGCCGGCAAGCCGGCGTCGATTACCAGGCCGCCGCTGCCAAAATTGAGGTCGGGGGAGCCGTTTTCAAGAAACTTGACCAGGTAATCGCGGCTTGCGCCGTTTACCCAGCGTGTGCCCAGGGCCAGAAAATTGCCATCGGTGAGGGAAACCAGCTGCTCCCAGGAAAGGAAACCTGCCGGGGCCTGTGCCTGTCCATTCAGGCCAAACCCGAGGTCGTAGTTACCATTGGCCTGATAGCGCACGAGAATGCCCTCCTGTTGCGGCAGCGGCGAAGCCCCGCCTGCCAGCATTTTGCCGTTGGGGGTGAGCGCCAGGGTGTGGAAACTGCTGAGCGGAGCAAAGCTGCTTGTCGCAATACCACTGACGCCAAATGTTGCGTCGGGCAAGCCGTTTTGATTCAGCCGAATCAGTCCGGCTTTGCCATCGAAAAGGCCGGCGCCGGCAATCTGACCGTTCGGAAGCCGGACAATGTCGGCCAGCAGCCCCGCCTCGGCCGGGTTCAGAAAAGAAATGCCGTCGCCAAAATCCGTATCGGGACGCCCGTCGGGATGCAGTTGCAAAATACCGGGATAGGCGGTCAGCTCGCCGGCAACGGTTTTGTAGGCAAGGCCGGCGCAGAGAATTTTTTGATCGGGCAGTACGAGCAGTTTCGAGAGCACATCGCGGGAAGCGCCGACATCGGTCAGCACGACGCCGTTTTGACCGAAAGAAAGGTCTGCCTTGCCGTCAGAAGAATAACGAAGCAGGGTGATGTCGGCATTGACGAGGCGTTCGGACGTACCTGCCAACAGGATTTTACCGTCATTCTGAAGGGCCAGCCGATACGCGTTATCGTTGGTATTGCTCACTGATGTGACAACCAGTCCGGCGTCGCCGAAATTGAGATCGGGTGCTCCATTGGGCAAGCGGCGCATGAGGAAAAAGTCGCGGAAATCCACGTTTTCGATCATGCCGGAAAGCAGTATGCCGCCGTTGGGTTGCACGAGTACATCGGTGCAGAAGTTGCCTGCCGGGCCGGGTTCGAGCAAGAGGATGCCATTGCTGCCAAAATTCATGTCGGGCTGACCGTCGGGCTGCAATCTTGTTACCCCAACCCTGGGGAGGAAGTCGGTGACCGATACGCCTGCGACGACAATCTTGCCGTCGTTTTGAATCGACAATCCGCGGGCGAGGTCATCGTCGCCGAGGTTTAACAGTGCCACGCCATTGTCGGCAAATGTGCTGTCGAGGGTTCCGTCGGGCCGGTAACGCGCGACGATAAAATCGGAACTGAAATCCTCGGCATAGGCTTGTCCGGCCACGACGATTTTGCCGTCCGGCTGCAGTTTGGCGTCGAAAATGAGGTCGGAAACCGTGCTGAACGACTGCACAACCCGGCCGTCGGTGCCAAAATCAGGGTCGGGCTGGCCGTCGGGCAAAAGGCGGATCAGGGCAAAGTCGGACTCGAACCCGTCGGGGCTGGTATAGCCGGCCAATACTGTTTTTCCGTCGGGCTGGTACAGCACGGAGTAGGCATAGTCCATCCCGAAATTGAAATCAAACGTTGCGCGGCCGGTGCCGGCAAAACTGAGGTCGGGCAGTCCGTCGGGCATCAGCCGGGCGACGGCAAAATCTTCCAGCCCACCCGGGCCGGCAAACCCAGCAACGACACTCCTGCCGTCGGGCAATAGCGCGGCTGCGTAAGCAATTTCCTGACCGTTGCCGAAGTTGACCGTTTTTTTTCCGTCAATGTCGAACGTGAGGTCGGGGCGGCCATCGGGCAGGTATTGCGTGATGGCAAATTGATTGGCCGAGTCGATTACCGAACGGCCAACAACCAGAATACGGCCATCGGGGTGCTGTACGACGGCAAAGCCCTGGTCGTCGGAGGGTAAAAAATGGACCAGTTGGCGGCCGTTCTGGCCGAATGCAGGGTCGAGAAATTCAGATTGGGAAAGGAGAGCGGCAAATGGAAGGCAGGCCATGAAAATCATGGCGAACAGGCGGGATTGCATAATCGAAAGTTTTTGGATTGATGTTCACAGGATTAATTCGGCTTGCAAGGTAAGGAATCTGAAACGCCTGACTACTTTTGCCGCTCTTTTTACATGCCGTGTTTCAGTTTGACCTTGACAAAATCCTGAGCGAGATAATTCGGGACCCGCTTTTCCTCAACGAGGCGGGCCAGTTTGAAACGAAGAACCCACTGTTGTTCAGCAGCGGGCTTTTTTTGTTTCTGTTTCTGGGGTTCTTTTCGCTGTACTGGCTGTTGCGTCGCAAAGACGGCCTGCGCCTCGTCTGGGTCACCTTTTTTTCCCTGTATTTTTACTACAAATGCGCGGGCATTTTCTGGCTGTTGCATGTGGTGATCGTGGTGGTGGATTTTTCACTGGCGCTTGTCATGGAACGCACACGGCAAAAAGCCGGGCGACTGGCTTTATTGCTGGTCAGCCTTGCGGTCAATCTTGGCATGCTGGTGTATTTCAAATTCAACGTGTATTCCGAGTTGTGGTGCGAACTGACAGGAGCCGAATTTGATCCCAAAAAAGTCTTTCTGCCGGCCGGTATTTCCTTTTTCACATTTCAGTCGCTGAGCTACACCATCGATGTGTACCGCAGGCATTTGAAAGCGGAAACGAATATGCTGGATTATGCATTTTTCGTGACTTTTTTCCCCCAAATGCTGGCCGGACCGATTGTGCGCGCCGCCGATTTTTTGCCGCAGATACGCCGCCCGCTCTTTGTGTCGCGGGAGGATTTCGGCAGGGCGGTATTCCTGATTTGTACCGGCCTGTTCAAAAAGGCTGTCATTTCCGATTACATCAGTCTGAACTTTGTTGACCGGATTTTCGACACTCCCACAAAATATACGGGGCTTGAAAACCTGTTTGGCGTGTACGGCTATGCCATGCAGATTTACTGCGATTTCAGCGGATACTCCGACATGGCTATCGGTCTGGCCTTGCTGCTGGGCTTCCATTTTCCCATCAACTTCAACTCGCCCTACCAGTCGCTGAGTGTAACGGAATTCTGGCGGCGCTGGCATATTTCCCTCTCTACCTGGCTGCGCGACTACCTCTACATTCCGCTCGGCGGCAATCGGCACGGCCGTGTTCGCACCTATGTGAACCTTATGTTGACCATGTTGTTGGGCGGGCTCTGGCACGGCGCCGCGCTGCGCTACATCATCTGGGGCGGCTTGCACGGCCTCGCCCTGGCGGTGGAACGCATGTGGAAAGGCTATTTCCCGGGTGTGCCGGGTCCCTGGCGCCGCGCGCTGGGCGGGCTGATCACCTTTCACTTCGTTTGTTTCTGCTGGATATTTTTCCGTGCGCAGGGCCTCGACCGGGTGGGGGAAATACTCACGCAGATTGGCACCGACTTCAACCTGGGTTTGTTCCCCGAATTTCTGGCCGGTTACGCGCCGGTAATGTTTTGGATGGCGATCGGTTTTTTCCTGCATTTGCTTCCGGCCAGCGCGGAGCAAAAAGCCCAGGAAGTGGTCGTCAGACTGCCCCTGTTTTTCAAGGCGACACTGATCGCCTTGATCGCCGTACTGGTCATGCAGATCAAGTCGGCCGACGTGCAACCGTTTATTTATTTCCAGTTCTAGACGGAGGAAAATAAAAATGTCGCACGATGTTGACAATCAACGATTTCGTGCGACACTTGAATCAGGCTGCTGGCCCGCGATTTACACCAGTTTTGCTTCCAGCGAGATCGGAACGGCGCTCAGGGCCTTGCTGACCGGGCAGCCTGCTTTTGCTGCTTCGGCATGTTCCAGAAACTGGCTTTCTTCAATGCCGGGCACCTTGCCTTCCAGGCGGAGAGTGATGTGGTTGAAAGACCATCCGCCGCTGCTGTTGTCCATATCGATCGTTGCGGAGCAGCGCAATTCTTCGGGCGCAAACCCCGCCCCGCTCAGGCGGAAACTGAGGGCCATGATATAACAGCCTGCATGAGCGGCGGCAATCAGTTCTTCCGGGTTGGTGCCGGCGCGACCGTCTTCATTTTGAAAACGGGCTTTGGCGGAGTAGGGGGTGCCGGAGAGTACGCCGGAGGGCCCGTCGAGGGCGCCCGAGCCTTCTGCACCGGTTCCTTGCCATACAGCGGATGCAGTTCTTTTGAAAGAAGCCATGGAAAAAGAGTGGGTAAAGAATTAAAAATTGTTGACAGGGTAGTTCAATGCCCAACAAACACGGAAAAAGAAGAAGTGTTGAAAAATCCTCATCAATTCTCGCACATCAGTCTTTGAGGGCGTAGGTTTTCAACCTGACTTTCTTGCCCCGTTCGGTCAGGGCCGCGTCTTCCCAGAGCAATTGAAAGGCGGGCAGTTGTTCCAGTTCGGGTCGTTTGTGCGGTGTGATGACGACAAGGGTCGGCGCAGCAAAAAACAGGGCCTGGCAAAGTGGAAAAAGGTCTTTGGGCGGGCAAAGATGCAGGGCGAAAGAACTGATAATCAGGGAGAAACTGCCGGGCTGCGCGCCCCGAATGATATCCTTGAAAGAATACCTGAGGCAAGGCCGCCCGGTGTTTGTTTCGTATAGTTCGTGGGTGAAAGGATCGCAGCCCGTCACGCTGATGATGCCGGCCTGCGCCAGCGCACGGGTCACTTCGCCGCCGCCTGCTGAAAAATCGAGCACCCCGCCCGAACAATCGAGGCGGTGCATATTGGCGGCCAGCAGGGCTTCAATTTGCGGGTAGTGCGGGTTGGCGTATTCGCCGGAGTGTTCGCGGTAATACGATTCTGCCCCGTGCGCTTCATACAAATGACGAATGGCTTTCACCGGCTTTCCGTGCTATTGTTTGCCTTCGTAGCGTTGTTTGAGGCGCAGGTAGTAATCGCGTTCGAGGCTGTCTTGTACCAGCTGATAAGCAGGATCGTCCAATGGGTTTACGTAGCCTTTGGTCTTGTTTTTACCAAACACCTTGAGTTTGACGGTGGTGTAGCGTTTGGGATTCAGGCGCAGGTCCTGCGTGAGCAGTTCGAGGTGGCGCGTAGCATCGACGAGGTTGTAATACAAGGCGTCGTCGGTCAGCAGTTTGCCGGCGGTTCCCTTGCCGGAGCTCAGTCCCTGGGCAAGCGTATCGACCCTCGACAGAGCAGACTCGGTAGTGCCGAGCGTTTGACGAAGGTCGTTCATCGCATATACGAGCGTATCGAGCGCCATGGCTGCTTTTTGCGCTCCCTGATCGAGGTTGGCATTTTTGAGCTGGGCGCTGATGGCTGAAAAGTTGGCGAGGGTAGCAGCGATGTCCTTGTTGCTTTCGCGCAGGCCCCGGGTGATCTCGGCGGTATTGTTTGCCGTTGCGGCAAAGCCGCTGGTGGTTCGATCGAGAAAAACGTTGAGTTTGCCCGTCAGGATGGCGATATTTTCCAGCGAGCGATTGAGGGCGACGATGGAGCGGCCGATGCCCTTGGGATCGTTGGGATCGGCAAGCGAATCCACTACGCTGCCGAGGCCGGTGCGCAGGCGTTCGAAATAGGGGTCGAGTTGGGCCGGGTCGCCGACCAGCGTGCCGATAAACGACTCTTGCGAACCCGTCAGAAAGTCGCCGCTGCGGGCGCAGCCGTCGCCCTCGCAGGGGTGCGTATTGTCGAGCCGGATGGCTTTTCCACCCATCAGCGTGAGCCCTACGATGGTGGCAACGGCATCTTTGGGAATGTCCACATCGGCGTCGATGTTCAGTTCGGCGATGATGGTTTTGCCGTCTTTGGGATCGACATACAGCTGTTTGACCATGCCCACCTGAAGGCCGCTGACGAAAACGGGCGCAGAGGTACGCAGCTGGTCCACGTTTTCATAACGGACTTTGAACGTGCGGGAGGTTTTCAGGACGTTGATACCTTTCAGGTACTTAAATCCGAAAATAGCCAGGGCAATAGCAGCAATAGCGAGGATGCCGATTTTTGTTTCGTTGCTAAGTTTGAACATGATGGGCGGCGAGCGCCGGACGTTTAAATTGTTACAATAGATGGAGCGCGGTTCAATTATTCGGCTGTTCCGTGGCAGCTACCACGGAGGCCGTCCGAAAACCCAGGTTGCGCAATTCGGGCAATGTTTGTTCCGCTTCGGCGCGGGTGGCAAAATGGCCGGTGTAATAGCGGTATTCTCCCTCTGCCTTTTCTTCTTCGACATTGCCCAGGAGCCCCAGCAGCCCGCTGTTCATATCCATCCGCGCCGGCCATACGAACAGCAGGATACGGAAGTCTGTTTTGGGTGGCGAAGGGGTTTTGACTGTGCCTGCCGGCGCGCTGACCGGTTTGGCTGCCGGCGTTTTGGCTGGCCCGGCATTAGTGGAGGCCATACTGCCGGCCGGCTTGGCATTGACGGGTTTGGGCGCCTGCGCCGGTTTGGTCGCGGTTTGGCCGGGCGTTGTTTTGGCGGCAGTTGTCGTTGGGGCGCCAGTGGTTGTTTGCGGCGTTTCAGCGGCGGGTTTGACAGTTGCTTGTGCCGTTGTTGTTGGAGGTTTGCTGATGGCGCCGGTTTTTTTGGCCACCAGGGGGGTGCCCTCCATTTGCGAGCGGTAGGAAAGGAAAGCATCCAGAATGGAGATCGCCATCTGGTTTTGTCCCTCCTCCGAGGCGATATACTGTTCTTCCGTTCGGTTGGTCAAAAAGCCTGTTTCGATCAGCACGGCCGGCATGGCGGTTTCGCGCAGCACAAGAAAGCCGGCTTGTTTCACACCTTTGTCGTAGCGGCCCGCGGTGGTCGTCACATGTTGCTGAACCAGACTGGCAAACAGGATGCTTTGTTCCAGATACGCGCTTTGCCACATACTGCCCAGGATGTGGGCTTCCGGACTGGCCGGGTCGTAGCCGTCGTAGTTTTTCTGGTAGTTTTCTTCCATGACGATCACCGCGTTTTCGCGTTTGGCCACTTCCAGGTTGTCGGCGGCGCGGTGCAGGCCCAGTACGTAGGTTTCTGCGCCGTGGAACGAGGGCGCGCTGATCGCATTGCAATGTACGCTGATAAACAGGTCGGCCTTGTTGCGGTTGGCAATGGCGGCGCGTTCTTTCAGTTCGATAAAATCGTCGGTAGTACGGGTGTAAATCACCTGAACATCGGGGCAGTTTTCAGTGATGAGAGCGCCCAGTTTGAGGACGATGGCAAGCGTATTGTTCTTTTCCCGTGAGATGGCGCCGATGCAGCCGGGGTCTTTGCCGCCATGCCCGGCATCGAGCACGACCTTTTTAATTCGGTAGGCATTCTCGCCCGGGCTGTGTGTGGCTGACGGGGAATATTTACTTTTGCCGCCGTCTGCAAGCAGGAGTTCCGAATGGCCGGCAACGTTAAAATTTTGTAAAACGAGCCACGCCGGAAGGAGTAGTAGCGTTTGCAGGGTTGATTTTATGTGCATAAACCAGTTTTGGCCAATGGTTTGCAGTCAGGTTTATCGATGCGGTGTAACGGTAAAAATTTAGCTGCAAATATCTGACAGCCAATCTTTTTTCTCAACAATCGACTCATCTTCCACCTGATAAATCTGCAGCGACCGACCAGGGACGCTGCCGAATTCATCTCCGCTTCTGCATCCGAATCGTGAAACAATTATTGGGCAAATATCGCCTTTTCTTCCAAATCGCCGTCCTTCTGCTACTGCACCATTCGGTTGCCGTGGCACAGGTGACGGCGCCGGCGCCCGTACGCGATTCCATTTCTCCCGCTTTGCTCGACAGTTTGCGCGCCAATGCCGGCCTCCGCAGCGATTCATTGCCGCCCGCCCGACGCGATTCGGCAGTGGTGGACCTGAGCAGGGTGCGCTTTTCGGAAAGCGGCCTCGACGGCGTAGTCGATTACGGCGCCCGCGACTCGATGTGGTTCGACGTCAAAAACAAGCAGTTGCACCTTTACGGCAGTGCTTTCCTGAATTATACGAGCATCAAACTCAAAGCCGATTACATCCTGCTCGATTACGCCAAAAACGAGGTTTCGGCCGAGCCTGGAACCGACAGCCTGGGACGGCAAACGGGCCTGCCCGAGTTTCAGGACGGCGATCAAAACTTCACAGCGGGAAAACTTCGCTACAATTTCAAAACCCGCAAAGGCATCATTTACGAAGCCCGTACCAAGCAGGAGGACCTGTACGTACTGGGCGCCAAGGCAAAATTTATCGGCGCCCCCGTCACGGAAGACTCGCTTGCCAGGGTCAGGAATACTATTTACAACCAGGACGCCATCATCACGACCTGCGATGCCGAACACCCGCACTACGGCTTCCGCACCCGCAAGTTGAAGGTCATCCCCGACAAACTCGTCGTCACCAGCCTTTCGAGCCTGGAAGTAGGCGGCGTGCCGACGCCGCTGGTGATTCCTTTCGGTTTTTTCCCCATTACCAAAACCCGAAAGGCGGGACTTATCATTCCAAGAGACTTTGAGTTTGCCGATCAGGAAGGCCTTGGCATTCGCGATTTCGGATGGTACCAGCCAATCTCGCCCTATTTCGATGCGCAGGTGCTGTTCAATGCCTACACCAGCGGCTCCTGGGGCCTGAACGGCAATGTGCGCTACAAACGACGCTATTATTACGACGGCAATTTCCAGATACGGCGCAACGTGCGGGTGACCGAGAACGGCCGTGCGGAAAAACTCCGGGCCAAGTCGTTCGGCATCACCTGGACGCACGCCCAGGCGGCCAATGCACACCCGACGCGCAAGTTCAACGGCAGCGTGAACATCGAAACGAATCGCGACCAAAATCGCAACTACAACGATTTCAACAGAGTATATCAAAATACCCTGACCTCCAACATCAATTACACGCAGGTTTTTCCGGGCAAGCCGTTCAATCTCACGGCAGGCTTGTCGCACTCCCAGAACACACAAACACGGGCCATGAACATCACCTTTCCGACGGCGACGTTCACCGTGCAACGGGTGTTTCCGTTCAAGCGAAAAAACCCCGTAGGGAAGGAGCGCTGGTATGAAAAAATCTCCTTTCAGAATACTTCGACGCTGCGCAACGAATTCAGGACCGTCGATACGCTTTTGTTTACCCAGCAGACGCTCAACAGTGCGCGCATGGGCATCCAGCACAAGGCAAACACGGATTTCAACTTCAAATTGTTCAAATACATCAACGTTGCACCCAGCGTCAGTTACGAAGAAAACTGGTATCCCTACGTCATTGAAAAAGACCTGCTGGATCAGTATGTCGTCAAGCGCGACACCTTCGACGACAACGGCGAACTGATCATAACGACCGACACGCTCCAGTACGGGGTGGACACTACCCGGCGCTTGTGGGGCTTCAATACCTTCCGGACGTTCAATGCCGGGGTGAGTATGGGCACGGCGCTGTTTATGACCCAACGCTACAAACACGGATGGCTGAGGGGCATCCGGCATACGTTCAAACCGTCGGCCTCGATCGGATTCGGGCCCGATTTCACCAGCTCGCGTTACGACCGTTATTTCAAATTCGTCGATACCGACCTGCGACCCGACAAAAACAAGCCCCAGCGCTACGGCATTTTTGACGACAACCTTTTTGGCAAGCCGAGTTACAGCAAACGGGATGTGTCCTTGTCTTACAGTTTGTCCAATGTGTTGGAAATCAAGCACCGTTCAAAGCAGGATACGACCGGAAAGGGAAAAAATACCCGTATTTTCGACAACCTGACCTTTACCGGTTCCTATAGCCTGACGGCCGATTCGCTCAACTGGAGCCCCATCAGTACAGGCGGCGTGTTCCGCTTTTTCAAAGGCCTGGTGACGCTCAACTGGCGCACCCAGTTTGACCCTTATATGGTCAATGAAAAAGGTGTGAGGGTCAACAAGACGACCCTGAAAGAGAACGGCAAACTGGTACGGGTCAGCAATTTTGGCTTCGATGTTACCACGGGTTTTACCGTTGGGCAAATACGATCAATATTCTCGGGGCAGCAGGAAACAGGCGGCGGAACAGCCGGCAAAATACAGGCGGCGGCCAGTTCGGGTCCGCCCTCCGACGATTTTCTGGGCTGGTTCAATTCCTTCAATATCAGCTATAATATCGGATACGTGCGTTCGCTGGTGCCGGGTACCGACCGCGATACGTTTCGGATCAATTCGCATAGTTTGCGCCTTTCGGGCAGCATTCCGCTCACGTCCAAGTGGTCGCTCAGCATTCGCAACGTGACGTATGACTTTCCATCCAAATCCCTCGTTTACCCGGATTTCGGCCTTACCCGCGATCTGCATTGCTGGGAAATGAGCGTGTTTTTCCAGCCGGACAGGGGCACTTACAACTTTTATATTGCTGTGAAACCGGGCTCGCTCGACTTCCTGAAAGTGCCGTACAAGAAGAACAACCTGGATGCGATAAACAGGTTCTAGCCGGCGCTACAGCGACCAGTCAACAGGCGTTTTGCCCTGTTTTTCCAGCAACTCGTTGGTTCGGGAAAAATGCCGGCAACCCGAAAATGCATTGCCGGCCAGCGGCGAAGGGTGGGCGGCTTCGAGCACATAGTGGCGCATTTCATCGATCAACGCTTTTTTGCCTTGCGCAAAACGTCCCCACAGCAAAAAGACAATGCCGTCCTTTTGGTCTGAAATACGCCGGATAACGGCATCCGTAAAAGTTTGCCAGCCTATTTTTTGGTGCGAGGCAGGTTGATTGGCTTCGACGGTAAGCATGGCATTGAGCAAGAGGACGCCCTGATCCGCCCAGGCCGTGAGGTCGCCATGATTCGGAATGGGCAAGCCCAGGTCGGCATTGATTTCCTTGTAAATATTGACCAGTGAAGGCGGTACGCGCACACCTTTTGGTACGGAAAAACAAAGCCCCATGGCTTCGCCGGGGTTGTGGTAGGGGTCTTGCCCGAGAATCACCACCTTGACCTTGTCGAAGGGCGTATGATTGAATGCATTGAAAATCAGCGGACCAGGCGGGTAGATGATTTTGCCGGCGCGCTTTTCTTCCACAAGAAATGTTTTGATGGCACTGAAATATGGCTGTGCAAACTCATCGGCCAGTACGGCTTTCCAACTGGCTTCAATCTGGACGTTTTCGATTTTCCCGGACATAAAAATTCGGCTTTGTGCGGCAAGTTACAGGGGATAAACCGGTACATTTGAAAGAATTTCAGATAAAATTTCTCCGTCATGCGCACCGTCCTGTTCCTCTTTGCCTGCTTTTTTTTGCTCAAAAGCGAGGCCCAGAATTTTAATGTCCGCTTCCCTGACGACCAGATTTTGGGAGGCGTTTGTTCGTTCTCCGACCTGATGGCCGTCGGGCAACCGGAATTTTTCTCTAACGACAGCCTTCACCTGGTTGCGCAATACGAGGACGAGGTGTTCGGGGTGACCCCGCCTGGTACCTGTTTTACCCTTACCCGCACCTGGCTGGTGTATGACAGCCTGTCATGGCACCCCGGCGACACGGTCATCGCAGTGCCCAACCCGAGGCCCAAACTGCAATACGATGCGCCTGAAAACCTTCCGGGGCCTACCGTCTCACCTGTTGACACGGCAGGCAACCCCTGGAGCGCCACGGTGTCGGTGTTGTTTTACACCGATACCCAAGCGGTACATTTCAACACCTTCTGGACGGGCGCAATACACGCTTACCACTACACGCAAAAACTATATGTGCTGGATTCACTTCCTCCGGAAATAGCCAATTGTCCAATGGACACGGTCCATGTAGCCGACCTGTCGGATAATGATACGCTGTTGTGGCATGAGGCCTATTGGGCTGAACCCGGCTTGCCGGGGCACGACCTGCGGGAAGGAGCGGCAGACATCAGTTTCGCTGCCACCGATCTCTGCAGTGGGGGCAACATTGGGGGAGAGTATCTGCTTTTCCTCGATCTCGATCAGAACGGGACACAGGAAACCGTGGTGTCTTCCAATAATTACTATCCGCCGGGCAGCCTCGGTTTTAACAATGCCAACAACGCCAATTATTCGGGCGGAGAACCGCGTGTTTTTGACCGGCGCCCCGTTCCTTCCGGTCAAAAGTATCGCTTTGGCGTTGTCCGAACGCTGTCGGGCCAACAGGCTGTTTTTTCCCTCGGCTGGTACACCAATGCCGCGCCCAACACCTACGTAACCCCGCAATTGCCGCCAGGGACCCACAAAATAGAGTGGATAATAACCGACGGATGCGGCAATTCCTCAACCTGTCAATACGTATTTACCATCACATCGCCCCTGCCTACGCCGGGCGGCCTGCACGATGTGTACATCAAGTTTCCCGACGATATTTCAGCCAGTACCTGCGACGGATCGTTTGATTTCGGCGCCCCGGTTTTCCAGCAACCGGACAGCAGCAACATCGAAGTGATATATGAGGACTCTGAAATTTTTCCGGTGCCTGACGCCTGCATCATCATTGAAAGAAACTGGCTGATCCGCAATCCAAATGTTTACGACCCTGCACAGCCCTGCGTGTATGTTCCCAATCCAATGCCTTTTGCCCTGCCCAACAACCCGCAGAACCTGCCCGGCCCGGTTGTCGCGCCGCTCGGAACCGCCGCACCCTGGGAGCCGAGCTGGGTCAAAATACAAGCTGCCGACCCCGCTCCGACCTCGTACAGCAGCTTCTGGTCCAACTATGCGAATTGTTACCAATATACGCAGCACATCAAGGTATCCGATACCGAAGCGCCGGTCGTTTTGCCTTTCTGCAATACGCTCCCGCAAGAGGTAAATGATTCCTCCGGCAACGACCCGCAACTGTGGAACGCCGCGTACTGGCAAGACCCTTTCACCAACAACCACGACCTGCGCGAAGCCGGAGTGGACCTGCAACTGACAGCGTCCGACATTTGTACCGGGTCAAATATTGGCATCGGTTACCTGCTTTTCCTCGACCTGGATCAGGATGGTGTTCAGGAGTCGGTCGTCAGTAATAACGCCCTCCTGCCTCCGGGCATGATTCGGTTTGGCAACGCCAGTACGCCCGGGCTGGCGGGTGGCGAATTGCGCCGCTTCGATCAAAGAACATTGCCCGAAGATCAGTTGTATGTGTTTGTAAACCAATGGATTGTAACTGGCGGCGAGCGTTCTCTCAGCATCCGCTGGGGCGCTGCCGGGGGGAGCGCCAATACCATGCAGCCGCAATTGCCCCCGGGCAGTCACCGCATTCGCTGGACCATCGACGACGCCTGTGGCAACCAGACTGTTTGTGAATACCTGCTTGTCGTGAACGCCCTGGTTTCTGCCGTGCAAACACAGCAGGAACTTTCTCGCTCCTGTCTTTTCCCTCCCGAACCCAACCCCGCCGATGACGCCACCACCCTGAGATTTTACCTGGATTCGGCATCCGGCGCCACACTGAGGGTGCACGATTGCAGCGGGCGATTGTTGTTTGAGCAGGCCGGTCGCTACGAGGCAGGAATGCACAGCGTGACCCTGAACAGAACGCAGATAGGCAGCTCGGGCGGTTTGTATTTTTGCTCGCTGAACACGGCACAAGGCACTTTCATTCAAAAGTTGGTGTTGAAGTAGTGGGGGCAAGCGCTTACTTTTGCGCCGTTAAAAAAATGGTCCCATAGCTCAATGGATAGAGCACCTGCCTTCTAAGCAGGCGGTTACAGGTTCGACCCCTGTTGGGATCACAAAGCAAAAGCCCGCCCCGGATCACGGAGCAGGCTTTTTTAAGTATTGATTATCAATTACTTCTTGATTACGTAAGTGCCTGCAATCATATCGTGCAGGGCTTGTTTTCTTTCCGTAAAAGCAGCCATGATATAACCGATCAGCAGGGTAATGCTCGAAATGTATTTGGCAAAAAAGCGCCCCGTGGCACGCCCGAAGCTGATGCGTTCGCCGTTGAGGTCGGTCACTTTCAGGTTAAGCGCCATTTTGCCGATTGTGCCCTGGTTGACCGACGATTCCATGTAGGCGAAGTACAGCCAGTTGATGGCAACGGAGGTAACAATGCTGGGCAAAGACTCCATGTAGAACTGGCCGATGGCGCTCCACACGTTTTCTTCTCCGTACGGGTCCAGGTTGAGGTGCGGCTGGGCGAAAAAAGCCATGCTCAGGATTTTGGAAGCGATCATGAGGATGATGCTGTCGATAAAAGCGGCAGCGAAGCGCTCCCAAAAGCCGCCGTAACGCACGGCAACCGTTTGTTCGGGTTGATCGAGGATGTTGTAATGGTTCTCTTCCATGGGTGGATGAACGGGTGTCTGGTGAATAAATATGGCAGCGAACCTACGAATCTGCCCTTTGATTATCCCAGGATCGCCGCTACCAAATTTTCCCAGGAAAAGCGCGCTTTTTCCTGCCTCACGCCTTCAACCATGGCCTCTCCACGGTCCTGATCGAAAAAATCCTGCATGGCCGCCGCCAGCGCCTCCGGTTCGGGCGCTACCACATAACCAGAAACGCCGTGGCGGACGATTTCCGGAAGGCCGCCGACCGCGGTCACCACCATCGGCTTGTCGAAATGATAGGCGATCTGTGAAATGCCGCTCTGAGTAGCCGTTTTGTACGGTTGAACCACCAGATCGGCCGCCGAGAAAAAATAACGGACCCGCTCGGCAGGAATGAAATCGGTAAAAACATGCACCCGGCCGGTCAGGTTTTTTTCCTCGATAATCGATTGGTAAGCCGACCAGTCCTCATAAGGTTCGCCGGCGATAATGGCATGAATATCAGTTGTTTGTGCAAGGGCTTTTAGCAATAGGTCCAGCCCTTTGTAGGCCCGGATAAAGCCGAAAAACAGGACGGTCCGTGCAGTTTCGGGTACGCCCAGTTCGCGGCGCGCCAGCGGCTGGCTGACGGCCACGCCATAATTGTCATAAATAGGGTGGGGGGCAAACCGGACGCGACGGTCGTCTCTTTTTTTTGCCGGCAAAAACGTTTTGATCTCCTCGCCGACGGACCGCGACATGACCACAAAGTCGTTGCAGGCACGGACGAAATAACGCGCGAAAAGGCGGTCGCCCGGCCGTTTTTCATGCGGAATGATGTTGTCCACCAGTGCTGTAATCCTGAACCCCTTGCGCCCGAACCGGCGGGCTACCCGAAGTACGGTGCCCAGACAGGGGCCCATAAACGGCAGCCAGAAACGCACCACGATGCGGTCGGGCAATTCGCGGGCCAGGCCGATACCGCTAAAAAGCCAGTTGATCGGGTTAATCGAGTTCAGTTTGGTCTCTATGCGAAGCCCGTCGGGTGGCGGATCGTCGGTGTACTGGCTTTTTCCCGGAAACAAAAAAGAAGGGTATTGAACCCTGAAACTGTACAACACCACCTCATGCCCCGCTTCCTGCAGGGCTTGGGCAAGCCGCTCCGACGAGGCGGCAATGCCGCCGCGCAAGGGATGGGCAGGAGAGATAAGTACAATTTTCACGGAACTCAGATTTCTTTTTCAACCAGGTATTCGTCGCGGCGCGGCGAGTTGCGATTGATCATTTCAGCTAAAAAACCCGCCAGAAACAGCTGGGTGCCCACAATCAGCGCCAGAATGCCGAAGAAGAAAGCCGGCCGGTCGGCGATGCCCCATTGTTGGTAAAATACCTTCGATATGCTCAGCCAAAGCAGGCTGCAGAAGCCGGCGAGAAACGACAACACGCCCATGGTGCCGAAAAAATGCATCGGGCGTTTGCCGAATTTGCCGACAAAATAGATCGACAGCAGGTCGAGAAAGCCGTTGACAAAGCGCTCCCAGCCGAACTTGGAATGGCCGTATTTGCGCGCCCGATGTTCCACCACCTTTTCGCCGATCCGCCGGAAACCGGCCCATTTCGCGATCACCGGGATGTAGCGGTGCATTTCGCCATACACCTCCACGGTTTTGACCACGTCGGAGCGATATGCTTTGAGGCCGCAGTTGAAATCATGTAGCTGGATGCCGCTCATCCATCGGGTGACGGCATTGAAGAGTTTGGTCGGGATGGTCTTGCTGACCGGGTCGTAGCGCTTCTTTTTCCAGCCGCTGACCAGGTCGTACCCTTCAACGGCGATCATTCGGTGGAGGTCTGGTATTTCGTCGGGACTGTCTTGCAAGTCGGCGTCCATCGTGATGACTACATGGCCTCGGGAGGCATGAAAACCGGTGTGCAAGGCGGCCGATTTGCCGTAGTTGCGCCGAAATTTGAGCCCCCGCACCCGCGGGTTAGCAGCCTGCAACGCCTCGATGGTCTTCCAGGAATCATCCGTGCTGCCGTCGTCAATGAACAGAATTTCGTAATCCAGGTGTTCTTTTTCGCAAACCCGGCGTATCCAGGCTTCCAGTTCCGGCAGGCTTTCTGCTTCGTTGAGCAGGGGAATGACGAGAGATAAATGCATGGCAAGAGTCGCTGAATCAACAGGTATTTCAGGAAAAAATCATAGTTCAAACTTGGTCAAAGGGTTGGGCCGAATGGCTTTTTTCGGGGCATTTTCATTGCGTTCTACAAAAACAGGCAGCAAAGGTGCGGAATCTTTCCCAACCGGGATGGCAAATTGCCGATGCCACGATTTTTCCTTTAACATGCCGTTCCAGCGCTCAAAAAGCTGTTCCTGCTCGGCCTCGCTGAACTTCGGATGCCGGTCGTAAAACCCTTTTTCTGCACGCTGGCGGCGCGCTTCGAACAGGGAAACGGCACAGGCGACCGAAATATTGAGGCTTTCGGCAAAGCCCGCTTGCGGAATCAGAAAATTGCCGTCGGCCATGGCCAGCGCTTCCGCACTGATGCCTTCGTCTTCGTTGCCGAACAGCAGGGCGGTCGGCTGCGTCAGGTCGAGGGCGTACAGCGATTCGCTGTGTTCGCCCAGGCGGGTCGCCAGTATGCGGCCATAGCGCTCCCGCACCCGCTTGAAACACTCCTCCAGGTCTTCGAAAATATAAACGTCGATCCACTTGAAGGTACCGCCCGAGGTGCGTTTTCCGAGAATCAGGCCGCGTTTGTCGAGGTACTTTTTGGTGTACACCACGAAGACTTCCCGCACGCCTACCGCATCGCATGACCGAAGTACGGCGCTGATGTTCAAGGGGTCGAAAATGTTTTCGAGCACAACCGTCAGATCGGGCTGACTTTGCCGGATCACGGAGCGGATCTTTCTTTCGCGTTCGGGTTGCATGCGCCGGTAGTCTGGTTAGTCGAAAGCGGGGACGAAACGACCGTTTTCAAATTTAAGGATAAAGACAAACTTGTTTTCCAGATAATCGCAGGCGCCAGCCCTCGTATCTGCGGGCGTGCCGGACTGGTAGTTCGGGCCGAACTGGAAGCGGGTGCGCAAGCCTTTGTATTGCTCCCTGGCCAGTTTTTCGGGAAAACTGAGCCCGTATTTGCGCAGCATTTTGCCCGTGAACAGGGTCACATCGTAGCCATTGAAGGCGTCGTCGTCGGGCAGGGTGCCGTAGGCGTCGTAAAATGCCTGTTGAAAGGCCTGTACATCGGGCGCGCCGTAGTCGATATAGGCCGCCGAAGAGACGTGTACGTCGAGGGCGCTGTAAAACTCGGGTTCGATGTTTTCGTAGTTCAGCCATTGCGGCATGCCGTACACTTCCACCCGGGCGGCGCCTTTTACGGCGCGCAGTTTGCGCAGGAAAGCCATAACAAAATCCTGGTTCGACCACGACGGGAGGATGAAAACGGTGGTGCGCCCCGCTTTCAGATAGGAAGCGAGGTTGACATTGTCAAAATTGGCGGCAGCGTCGGGCACAATGATTTCGGCAAATTTGCCGCTGCCCAGTTGCCGGTTGGCTTCCTGAAAATAACTGAGCCTCGTCGCTTCTTTCTGCTTGCAAACCAGCACCACTTCCTCGGGGCGGTGGGTGCGCCTGACGTATTGGGTGATGGCTTCGCAGTGTGTTTTTAAGGAAGGGTTGGTTTGTAAAAAGCCGGGATTCTGGGTGGTCAGGTTTTCGTTGGGGCTTTCCGGCGAGAGCAGGATTTTGTGATTGAGCTTCGTCCGTGCGGCCAGCAACTCCACATGGCTGCTGCGGATGGGGCCGATGTACACCTGGGGCTTGTCAAAACGCGAACCATTCATAACCGTTTGAAAATCAGCGTCGGCAGCCTGTGTGTCGTACACATCAACGACCAGGTTGAGGCGGTCTTCCGACGAAAGTTGCTGGAGCGCGAGTTTGGCGCCGCCGTAAAACTGCACGGCCAGTCGGCTCTTCTCGGGTAGGGTGCTGCCGTCGAACTGGTTGCTCAAAAATGGCAGCAGCAGGCCGATCTGATAAGTCTGGCCGGGCCGGGGGGCGTTTTCCTCCTGTTTTTTATCGTTGCCGATGGGCGGCCTTGCTTGCGGCGGAGTTGACCAGCGGACGGTGTCCATGGTTTCATTTCCCGGGCGCCCGGCATTGGGCTTGCCGGGCTGGGCCGGGTTGGGGCTGGAGGGCGTCGAACGGCCGGTCGAGCAAGCGGGCAGCAAGGCGCCGCACAGCACGCACAGAAAAAGCACTATGCCCAAATGGCTGTTTTTCATAAGCGGAAAGTTTGACAAGGTAACGGGTTGTCGGGCGCGAGGGGTCGAGGCTTTAACCGCCCGCTTTTTTGGTGTTTTTATAGCCCATATCTACCAGAAGTTTCAGCACTTTGTCGCGGTGGTCGCCCTGTATCAGGATGATGCCGTCTTTGGCATTGCCGCCGGTGGCGCATTTGTTTTTGAGCAAACGGGCCAGCTGATCAAGATCGTCGTCGTTGCCGGCGAAGCCTTTGATCACCGTGGCTTCTTTCCCGCCCTTGATTCTTTCCAGCCAGATACGCAGGTTTTGCCGCCCGGGCTCCGGGGTTTCGGTGGGGTCGGAGTCGCCGGTGTCGGGACGAAAGTCGGGATTGGTGGAAAAGACGAAGCCGCCGGACGAATGTTTGTTGTTTTTACTCATGATATCTCGGTAGGGTTCAGGATTCGGGAGACTTTGGCACGAGGATTTTGAGGCTTCGGGGTTTCATTTCGAAGTGCAGATCGCCGCTGATGACCATGCCTTCTCCGTCAAGGTGCACGTGGTTTTCTCCTGCGCAGCGGATCGTCACTTTGCGGGCCTGGAAATGCTCGACAAAAGAGGCGTCGTAGAGGCTGCCGTTGAGGGTGGCGGGCAGGGCGGCAAAATATTGCCAGCGCGGGGCGTCTTTCAGCAGTACGACGTTGAAAAGCCCATCGTCGAGCTGGGCATCGGGCGCAATTTGAAAATGATAACCGTACATGGGGCCATTGGCCACGGCGACGACAAAACATTTTTCGCGTACCACCTGGCCGTCCATTTCGATTTCGCATTCGCGGGAGGTGTAGCTCAGTCCTGCTTCCAGCGATTTGAGAAAGTAAGGCAAAAGGCCGCGTTTTTCCTGCTTTCGCATGAGGTTCGACACCAGTCCGTCGAAGCCGATGCCGGCTACATTGAAAAAGGGGCGGCCGTTGAGCGTGCCCGAATCGATCACCCGGGTTTCTGCCAGGTTGATCTTTTTGATGGCCTGATCGAGGTTGCGGCCGTAGCCGAGGTGGGTGGCCAGCCCGTTGCCGGAGCCTGCGGGCAGGATGCCGAGTGTCGCCTCCGAGCCGATGAGCGCGCCGGCGATTTCGTTGATCGAGCCGTCGCCGCCTACTGCCACGACGATGTCGTATTGCTCGGCTATGGCTTTTTGCGCGAGTTGGGTGCCGTGTCCGGCAAATTCCGTATGCCAGATACCGTATTCGAAGCGCCGGTGATTGAGGTGTTGATCGACGCTCGTCCGGATGCGGCGTTGGATATTGACGCCCGCTTTGGGATTGACTATGAACACGATACGTTGCGGGCGCATCAGTTCTTCCAGGAAAGCGTTTTTGATGACGGGATGGGAATCCTTGTTTTCTTCCATGATTACAAAAGTTCTTTCCTGGCATGCACGTACGTGCGCCATTTATCGAGTACCGTCTGCATGTCGTCGGGCAATTGGGATTCGAAGCGCACATGTTCTCCGGTGCGGGGGTGCGTAAAGCCCAGGACCTTGGCGTGGAGCGCCTGTCGGGGCAGCAGCGCGAGGCAATCCTCGACGAATTGCTTGTATTTGCTGTACACGGTGCCTTTCAGTATCTGGTTGCCGCCGTAGCGCGGATCGCCGAACAAGGTATGCCCGATGCTTTTCATGTGTACCCTGATCTGGTGTGTGCGGCCCGTTTCCAGCTGGCATTCGATGAGTGTGACGTAATGAAACCGTTCGAGCACCCGCCAGTGGGTAACGGCATGTTTGCCTTCTTCGCCTTCAGGGAAGACCATGAATATGCGCCGGTCGTTGGGATTGCGCCCGATATTGCCTGTGACGGTGCCGCTGTCGGCGTCGGGGTCGCCCCATACGATAGCCTGGTACCGGCGTTCGATGGTGTGGTGAAAAAACTGATTGGCCAGATGCGTCATGGCATACTGGTTTTTGGCTACGACCATCAGGCCCGTAGTGTCTTTATCGATGCGGTGCACAATGCCGGGCCGGTCGGGTTCATTACCTTCCTTTATCGGCATATTGGCCATTTTTTCGCCCAAATGCCAGGCTACGGCGTTGACGAGCGTGCCGTTCGGAATGCCCACGCCGGGGTGTACCGCCATTTTAAAGGGTTTGTTGATGACCATGACATCCTCGTCTTCATACACGATGTTGAGCGGAATGTTTTGCGCAACGATCTCGTAGCTGTCGTCGGGGCTGCGCGGCAAAATGATGCTGATCCGGTTGCCGGGTTTGACTTTGTAATTGGGTTTGACCTCTTTGTCGTTGACCAGTACGGAGCCGGCCCGGATAGCGGTTTGCACCTTGCTTCTGGAACGGTGGCTGAGGCGGTCGATCAAAAACTTGTCCAGGCGGATCAGTGTTTGCTTCGGGTCGGCCACCATCTCGTGCCGTTCGTAAAGCTCTTCATCTGCTGCGGATTGATCTTCTTCCGGGTGCTCCGAAATTGGGGCAGCGTCATTTGGAAGGCCGTCGAGCGGATCGTCTGGTTGTGAGGATATGGTCTGGTTCATAGTGGCGACAAGGTTTTAAAAGAGGGTGGCATCGCAAAATTAGGGCTAATCCGCGGGTTTTACGGTAAAATCCCCGGAAGGCCTTACGACCCGTTTGAAGAATGTCCGTTTAAAAATTAGGCACTTTTGCCTTTTCTAAATTATGGAACACCTGAAACGGCCAACAGTTTTTTTCGTTCCTTTATCGGGCCGAATGAAATGTGATATGTGAAAATATCTTTTTTATTAAATCTTTTTAATTCAATCCATTATGCAAAAGCGTACCTTTCTCAAAACCGGCTTGCTGTTGGGGGTAGCCGCCGCGTCATCATCTTTCTGGGCTGCGTGCAAAAGCGCGGTCAAAACGACGGCCGCTGCGCCGGTATTGCCGCCGCCCAAAATGCGACGCAGCACTCCCTTTTCGCTCCCCGCACTCCCTTACGATGTTGCCGCGCTCGAACCGCACATCGACAAAATGACCATGGAAATTCACCACGGCAAACACCACCAGGCTTACGTCAACAACCTCAACGACGCCGTGAAAGATACTCCTTATGCCGACTACGAACTGGACGACATTCTTTACCGCATCAGTACGGCCGACGCCGATAAAAAGATCCGTAACAATGCCGGCGGGCACTGGAACCACAGTTTCTTCTGGCAATCACTCAGTCCAGCGGCTTCGTCCGGGGCGCCTTCGGGCAACCTGGCCACTTCGATCAACGCCACTTTCGGGTCGCTCGACCAGTTGAAGGAACAGTTCAATACGGCTGCCAAAAGCGTGTTCGGCTCGGGATGGGCCTGGCTTTGCGTAGGCAAGGACAAATCGCTCTTCGTCATGACCACACCCAATCAGGACAATCCGCTCATGCTGCAGGTGGCCTCCAAAACCGGCACACCCATCCTGGGCCTCGATGTATGGGAACATGCCTACTACCTGAAATACCAGAACAAGCGGCCGGATTATATTACGGCTTTCTGGAATCTCGTCAACTGGAAAGAAGTTGGCGCCCGATACGAGAAAGCCATGTTCGGTTAAAACACAGCATACAGGCGGCGGGCGATTGCAAATCGACCGCCGCCCCTGAATAATCGGCCCCAAACCCGACTTTTCTCCCTTTAACAATATTTTAAGTACCCCTGCCGGCGTTTTTACTGCTGACACCTGTGCATTTTTTGTCCCGGCCCGCATCTAATCCGTCGCATTCGGTTCGGCCACACGAACCCGTATTTTAAAACCAGATTTTCCAGCATGTTCAACGCCTTTTTTTTGCGAAATGCCCCGTTTCGGCTGACGTTTTTGCTCAGCCTGCTGATCATCGGCAGCCTTTTCTCCGTTCACCTGTCCTGTAAACTAGCCCCCCCGCCCCCTCCGGCCATGCCGCCCGTACCCGACCGTGCCGCCGATTACCACACCGGCGACTATCTTGCCCAATGGGCTGAAATCGACAGCCTTGAAGTTGCGGGTTTGCCGCAAAGCGCACTCCAGAAAGTGGAAGCTTTGTATCAGCGCGCCAAAGCCGACAACAACCAGCCCCAGATCCTTAAAACCCTGATATACAGGGGGAAATTTGCGATCATGCTCGAAGATGACGGCCTCATCAAGGCCATCCAGCTCTTCGAAGCGGAAGAGAAAACCGCCGTTCAGCCGGAAAAGGCAATCCTGCAAAGTATGCTGGGTCAGGTGTACGCCACCTATGTGAGCAATCAGTACTGGCGAATCAGCGACCGCACGCCCATCCCCGATGGCGAAGGCGGCGATATCCTGACCTGGTCGGCCGATCAGATCGAACGCAAAGCGCTGGAATGGTACGGATTGTCGGTGAGCGATGAGGCGGCCCTGCGCGCCGTGCAGGTCGATTTCATCAAGGACATCAGTATTGCCGGACAGTACGACAGTGTCGGCACGACGCCCTTGCGCCCCACTTTGTATGATTTTCTGGCATACCGCGCGCTCGATCACTACACCAACGAACGCAGCTACCTTACCCAGCCGGCTTACAAGTTTTATCTCGACAACGAAGCGGCCTTCGCGCCGGCCGAGACTTTTGTGAAAGCCAGCTTCCCCACGCGCGACTCGACTTCGGGCAAGTGGCTGGCAATCAGCCTGTTCCAACGCGTGACTTCGGCGCTCTCAGCCGGCAAGAACGAGGCGGCACTGATTGATGCCGAATTGAAACGGCTCAATTTCGCCTACAACAATTCCATTCAGGAAAACAAGGACCAGTTGTATGAAAACGCCTTGATGGCCCTTCACAAAAAATACTACAACCATCCTTCCGATGCAGAAATCGTCCTTCGGCATGCCGAATACCTGCGCAACCGCACGTTGCCGGCAGATGGCCCCCGCGACAACCTGCGCCAGGCCGTCGGCGAGCTGAACGATGTGATGCAGCGCCACCCCAACAGTTTTTACACGACGCATTGCAAACGTACGATTCAGGAAATCGAAGCTACTTCCATCCGTGTGGGCGTGGAGGAAACGAATTTGCCCGAACGGCCCGTACTGTTTCAACTGGAGTATAAGAACCTCTCGAAGGTTTGGGTAAAACTCGTTCCTGTTGCGGGCTTTGCCGACTGGAAAGAAAACGTCGCCTGGGAGGCTCGTATCGAAAAACTCAACAGCATTCGGCCGGTACAGCAAAAAACCTGGACGCTTGCCAACCCGGGCGATTACTACCAGCACCAGACAGAACTGTCGCTGACGGCCCTGCCTGTCGGCACCTACGTCATTGTAGCCTCAGAAAATGAGTCGTTTAACGATAAAAAAGGCTATGTGGCGTTCAGTGAATTTACGGTTACCAATCTGGCGCCGCTGGCCATTCATACAGATGTCGCCAGCAAATTCGTCGTGGCGCACCGGGCTACCGGCGAGCCGCTTGAAGGCGTCAAGGGCGATTTTTATCGCCAGGACTGGGACTACAATGCTTCCAAATCGGCGTACCGGCATCTGGGCAGCGCGCAGAGCGACGCCAACGGAATGATCGATCCGAAGATAAAAACGGAGTACAGCCTGGTTGCCATGTTCTCCAAAGGCAAGGATACGCTCTGGGCCGGCCGTTTTTACAATTATAACGATCGTTCCGAACGCCGGACAACTTACGAGGCGCGTTTTTTCACCGACCGCTCTCTATATCGCCCCGGCCAGACGGTTTATTTCAAAGGGTTGTTGTTCAGCAAAGACCCTGACGATATGCCGGCCATCGTGCCCAACCAAACTGTGGAGGTCAAGTTTTTTGATGTCAATCAGCAGGAAAAAGGCAGTTTAAGCCTGAAATCCAATGAGTTCGGAACGATAAATGGTTCATTCACCGCACCGACCGGGGGCCTGACAGGCCAGATGCACATTGCAGTGTCCGGTTATTCCGGCGCGGCTTATTTCAATGTGGAAGAGTATAAGCGGCCGCGTTTTGAAGTCAAGTTCAAACCTGTGGAAGGCGCATACCGGGTCGACGACAAGATTACTTTGACAGGCGAAGCCAGAAACTATGCCGGCAACGTCGTGGATGGCGCTATGGTGAAATACCGGGTGGTGCGTATGGCGCGATTCCCGTTCTGGGACGGCGGCTGGTGGCGCCGCATGCCCTGGCGCACCGAGCAAATGGAAATCGCCAATGGCACTGCACAAACCGATGCAAACGGCAATTTTGAAGTAAAGTTTGCTGCTTTGCCCGACCGTGCCATTCCCAAAAAAGACCAGCCGGTGTTCGACTACACCATCTTTGCCGATGTGACGGATGTGAATGGCGAGACCCGCTCGGGTCAGCAGTCCGTTTCGGCGGCTTACGTGGCGCTGGCCGTATCGTGGAACCTCGATGACGAGATGGAACTCGACAGCCTGCGGAATATCACCCTGACAACCAGCAACCTGGCCGGTCAGTTTCAGGCGGCATCGGGAGAAATCAGCATCCAAAAACTGGCTGCGCCCAAACAATTTTTCCGTCAGCGGCTCTGGGAGAAGCCGGACGTCTGGACGATCCCGGAGGCAGATTTTCGCCGTGATTTTCCTGAATATGCCTGGAAAGGGGAGGACAATCCCGATCAATGGGGCGGCCCGGATTTTGCCCGCACGGTACCCTTCAACACCGGCAACGCCAAAACAGCAGACCTGAACGGCAACCGCATGGAAGCCGGCTATTATCGCATTGTTTTAAAAACAAAGGATGCCTTCGGAACACCTGTTGAATTGAAAAAAGTCGTGCGGATATGGGACGACCGCTCGCCGCAAACCCGTTTCAACGAGCCTTCGGCTGCCGCCGTGAAATCGGTGCTCCAGCCTGGCGAAACCGCGACGATCCAACTGGGCAGCCGCCTCCCCGGGCTGCACTTTTTCTTCGCCACCCGCCACCGCGACGGCATGAAAAACATGCACTGGGTCAGCGCCGGCGGCATGGAGCAAGTCAACATTCCGATCACAGAAAATGACCGCGGCGGCGTCAGTGTGTACGCATTTTCAGTGTACGACAACCGCGTTTTTGTGCCAGCCAACCCGCTCGGACTCTCCGTGCCCTGGACGAACAAACAACTGGATATCCGCTTCGAAACCTTCCGCGACAAACTGGAGCCGGGGCAGCAGGAAGAATGGCGCCTGAAAATCAGCGGACCCAACAAAGACCGCGTCGCTGCCGAAATGGTGGCAGCCATGTACGACGCCTCGCTCGACCAGTTTTTGCCACACAGCTGGTCCGGGATTGATTTTCCGTTTACACCTACGGTCCAGATGCTCTCTTCCTCCTTCGGGTTCGGTATGAATCACGGGGATGTCAGTTTTATGGGCACGCCCAATTTTATCAATATCAACGAGCGCAGCTATCGCGCCCTCAACTGGTTTGGTTTCCCGCTTTGGGGAGGTCGCGATTTCTACATGATGATGGATGGCGAAGCCTTGAGGGCTGCGCCGGCCATGGCGCCCGCTCCGGGTGGAGCGCCAGTCAGGAGAAAGGCCAAAGCCCAGCGTCAGGAAGAAGAAAATATGGATATCGAAACGAAGCAGGTTGCCGGAAAAGACGATGAGCCGCCAGCTTTGGAAGAAAGTCTGGTTGAAAACGTCGACGCCGGCAAGCCCTCGGGCCCACCTGCCCTGCGCAGTAATTTGAATGAAACCGTCTTCTTTTTCCCTGTGCTTCGCACTGATGCGGAAGGCAACGTCGTGCTCAGTTTCAAAATGAACGAGGCATTGACGCGATGGAAATTCCTCGCTTTCGCCCACACCAAAGAACTTCAGACGGCCCTGACCACCCGCGAAGTGGTGACCCAGAAAGAACTCATGGTCATCACCAATCCGCCACGATTCCTGCGCGCAGGTGATGTGCTGGAATTTTCGGCGAAAGTGAGCAACCTGTCACAACAGACACTGAGCGGAACGGCTACGCTGAGCCTGTTCGACGCAGCCACCATGCAGCCACTCGACGCCCGGCTGGGTCTGAGCAACCACCGCGGCGTGCCTTTTAGTGCGCCACCCGGTCAAAGCGCGCCTGTTGCGTGGAAAATCAGCATTCCTGCCGACTTTACCGGCGCAGTCACCTGGCAGGTTTTTGCCGATGGCAATCAATTCCGCGACGGCGAAGAAAGCACGCTTCCTGTGGTGACCAACCGAATGCTGGTGACCGAAACCATGCCCGTGACGGTGCGCGGCGGTCAGACCAAAACCTTCAATTTCGACGATTACCGGATCGGTGCGCGCAATCCCGACCAGACCACCCTGCGCTACACCCTCGAATTTACCAGCAACCCTGCGTGGTATGTCGTGCAGTCGCTGCCTTACCTCATGGAGTACCCGCACGAGTGCAGCGAACAGGTGTTCAGCCGGTATTATGCCAATACGCTGGCATCCAGTGTGACGCAGAAATTGCCGCAAATCCGAAAGGTGTACGACCGCTGGAAAGGCACGGATGCGATGAAATCCAATTTGAGCAAAAACCAGGAACTCAAATACGCTTTGCTGGAAGAAACGCCCTGGGTACTTGATGCCCAGAGTGAAGAACAACAAAAGCAGAATATCGCCTTGCTGTTCGATCTCAACCGCATGGCCGACGAACAAAGCCGCGCCCTGAACACCCTCAGCGAACGCCAGTCGTCGAACGGCGGATGGTCGTGGTTCCCCGGCGGACAGGAAAGCTGGTACATTACCCAGCATATCGTGGCCGGCTTCGGGCATTTGCAGCACCTCGGCGCCATCGACCTGCAAAACGACCGCAGCACTTCGCAAATGGTTGACAAGGCCCTTGCGTTCTGTGACGCGCGCCTGCAGGAGCACTACCGCGAACTCGAGAAGGCGGTTGCCAAAGGCCAGACCAAATGGGAAGACGACCACCTCGACCCTATGGTGATTCATTATTTGTATGCCCGCTCCTTCTTCTCCCTCGATCGGGGAAGCAAGATCAATGCCTATTACCTCGATCAGGCGCAGCAATACTGGCTGGGCAAGGGTTTGTATCAGGAAGGTATGCTGGCGCTGGCGCTCCACCGCGCCGGACGCACCGAGGCAGCCCAGAAGATCGTGGCCAGTCTGCGTGAACGCGCCCGCATGAAAGAAGAACTGGGTATGTACTGGGCTTTCGACTGGGGCTATTATTGGTACCAGCTACCGATCGAGACCCAGGCACTCATGGTGGAAGTGTTCGACGAAGTGGCCAACGACCGCAAGGCAGTGGAAGAATTGCGCATCTGGTTGCTTAAAAACAAACAGACCAACCGCTGGGAAAGCACCAAGGCTACGGCAGAAGCGGCATACGCCCTGTTGCTGCATGGCGACAACTGGCTCAATAATGCACAAACTGTGAAAGTACAGGTCGGCGGAAAATCCCTGCAACCCGCAGAAGTGGAACCTGGCACCGGCTATTTCAAACAACAATGGACCGGCGCAGAGGTGAAACCCTCGTGGAGCAAAGTGACGGTGGAAAATCCGAATTCCAACCTGGTCTGGGGCGCTGCCTACTGGCAGTATTTTGAAGACCTGGATAAAATCACGGGCTTTAAAAAAACGCCGCTCACCATCGTCAAACAATTGTACAAGGAAGAAAACAGCCCGACCGGCCCCAAACTGGTTCCGCTGGCCAACGGTTCCGTACTGCACGTTGGCGACAAGGTCAAGGTTCGTATCGAGATCAGGGTGGACCGGCCTATGGAATTTGTGCACCTGAAAGACATGCGCGCCGCCGGTTTTGAACCGCTAAACGTGCTCAGCAGCTACCATTGGCAAGGCGGGCTGGGCTACTACGAAAGCACAAAAGATCTGGCTACCCATTTCTTCATCGACTATCTCCCGCAGGGCACGTATGTGTTTGAATATCCGCTGCGCGTAAGCCATCGGGGCGAAATGTCAAATGGCATTACCACGATTCAATGCATGTATGCGCCCGAATTCACCAGCCATTCGGAAGGCATCCGCGTAAAAGTAGATTAAGGCGGCAACTTGAGTTTAAATACATCGGGCTTGTTCGGCGAAAAAGGCATGAACAAGCCCGATTTTTATTCCACCCTTTGGGGCCAAATGTAGTCCGGCAGAGTGCAGAGCCGCTGATTGGCTGGGTCAGGCTTTTTCAAGGGTAAAGCCGAAAGTGGAACCTTGCCCGACCGTGCTGCGCACGGTGACTGTTTGTTTGTGGGCCTCGATGATGTGTTTCACGATCGAGAGGCCCAGGCCGGTGCCGCCCGCGTCGCGGGAGCGGCTTTTATCCACCCGGTAAAAGCGGTCGAACACGTGGGTCAGGTGTTCCGGCTGAATACCGATGCCGTTATCGCTGATTTCCACGAGTACGTAGGTTTCCATATCGTAGAAACTGATTTTGGTCATGCCGCCTTCCCGGCCGTATTTGATCGAGTTGTGCACCAGATTGATCAGGACCTGCCGGATACTTTCCTTGTCAGCTCGTACGCGGAAGTGCTGGTTAGCGCCGTCCTTGTACATGAGCCGGATGTTTCTTTCGACAGCCCGCATTTCGAGGTCTGCGAACACTTCGTCGGTCAGGTCGTGAATATCGAACTCCCGCAGGTCGAGCACCATTTGGCCGGCCTCGAGTTTGTTGATGGTTTCGAGGTCTTCCACGATGGCCTGCAGCCGGTCGATGTTGCGTGCCGCGCGCTGGAGGTAAAGTTTGTTGACCTCGGGGTCTTCCAGTGCACCGTCGAGCAGGGTGTGCACAAAACCCTGAATATTAAAGATAGGGGTTTTTAATTCGTGCGAAACGTCGCCGATGAAACGCCGGCGGTAACTGGCCAGTTTTTCCAGTTCTTCAATTTCCCGGTCGTTTTCCTCCGCCCATTGGCTTACCTCGTTTTCCACCTGGTCGAGTATGTTTTTGTCCATCTCGATTTTATCCGCTTTGAAGTCGGACGACATTTTGTGCCGGTGAATGACTTTGTAAATCAGTTTGATCTTGCGGAAAATATAGTAGCGGATGAAGTAGAAATTGGAGGTAAAAACAATGATAAAAACGCCGCCAAACAACAGAATCAGGTCAATGCCGGTGATGACAAACAAGTGGCTAAGGCCAAGGAAGGTGGCCAGGAGGGTCACGATTGTCGCCGAGGTCAGGGCGGCGTAAACAGAGAGTTGGAGTGGTGTTTGATTTTTAAACATGGCAAGGCTACGCCCTTTTCGGCGAGGCAAAATTCGGTAAAGTTTGACGGCTCAGAAGTCGAATTTATAGCCGATCCCTTTCATGGTTTTGATGTAGTCTTCCCCCAGTCGTTCGCGGAGTTTGCGAATATGCACATCGATGGTTCGGTTGCCCACGATCACATCATTGCCCCAGATTTTGTCAAAAATCTCTTCCCGGGTAAAAACCCTGCCCGGTTTGGAAGCCAGCAGCCACAGGATTTCAAATTCTTTTCTGGGCAGTTCGATGGCTTGTTCGCCCCTGAAAACCAGCACTTTTTCGCGATCGATCACCAGGTCATGTACCCTGATCGCCGTTCCTTCTTCCGCTTCCTGGCGCCCCGACCGACGCAGCAAGGCATTGATCCGGCTGATCAGTACGCGGGGTTTGATGGGTTTGGTGATATAGTCGTCGCCGCCGACATCCAGGGCGGTGATATGTGAAAAATCTTCGTCGCGGGCAGTCAGGAAAGCAACCGGGGTGTCGTCGAATTCCTTGCGTGAGCGCAACATCCGGCAGGTTTCCACGCCGTCGAGCTCGGGCATCATGATATCCAGGATAATCAGCTGCGGTTTCTCCTGTTCGGCGAGGGTCAGTGCTTGCCGGCCATCATTGGCGGTCACGACGTCGAAACCTTCTTTTTTGAGGTTATAGCGCAGGAATTCGAGGATATCCGGCTCGTCGTCCACGATGAGAATTTTCTTCGCAGGCGCATTTCCTTTCATGAGGATCAATTTTGGGCAAAGGTAGAGGTCTGCTTCAGGGCGGTGGTTTTATCGGGGGTTTAAGTTAGTGTTAAGTTTGGCGGACATTACCAGCCGCAGATCAGCCGCCTGATTTGTTCGAACCAGGTGACGCCCATTCTTTTTTTGATTTCGTTCCAGTCCTGACAGGCTTCTTCGCGCCGGTTGAGTTGCAGCAGGGCGGTGCCGCGGTAGTACAAGATTTCGGTGTTGCCCGGATGCAGGGCCAGCGCCTGGGTCCATTTGGCAATGGCGCCTTCGTTGTCCTCTTTTTCTGAAAGCGCGGCGCCTTCATCGGCCAGCAACATGGCCTGATCGAACCGTTCATTGGCTTTGCTGCAACCGTCTGCCGGCGATTTGAACATGACCCGCAGCGGAAAAGTTGTGGTAACGGGCTGCCCGTTGTATTGGGCCGGAAGCCATTGGCCGGAGCTGCGGTTGGCCAACCGGATCGCCTGCCACTGGAAATCCATGCCCAGGCTGTTGTAATCGAGCTGGCTGGCAACCTCGACACTGCCGTCGGGGCGAATCAGCAGGGCCATTTCAATAATTCCTGTTTTGCAGCTGTCAACCCAGTTGTCGGGGTATTCGAGCCGGTTGATCACAAAACGTGCCAGCGAATCCCATCCCTGGTTGTATTCGGGCCCTTTTTCATAAACGACATAAATGGTGTCGCCTTCGGAAGTGATGTGGAAAGGGTCTTCCTCTTCCAGCCTGAAGCGGAGCGGCAAAACCTGTTTCATTCGCACGGCTTTTCCTCCGATTCGCGCGGGCTCCCACCGCATGCCTGCGTCGTCAAGCGCTTTCAGGATGCGCACGGCTTCGTCGCCGCAGCCGCCGCCAATATCTTTCAGAATGCCCACCTGCGTGATGCGGCCGTTGGGTTCCACTACGAAGGTGGTGACCACGGTGCCCTGGATATTGGACTGCCGGGCTTGTTCCGGATAAATAATATTCTGGGCAATGATGGTGAGCAATTGCGTCTCTGCGCAGCGCCGGATGCTGTCGGCATCCCACCCGGGGTGCTGATCGGGGCGGCAGGATTTGAAAAGGGGAATGGGCAATTGCTCGACGACCGTGTAAATTGTGGTATCGGTCGTGTTTTGCGCGGAACTCATCAGGGCGGGCAACATCAGCAGCGCCCAAAGCAAGGATTTTGGCATCTTCAAAACTGTATATTGGCGATAAATGTATCGGTATCGCGCCAAAACAAAAAGTCCGGCCACTGTTGGCCGAACTTTTTGACAGTATAATCTCATGAAATATTGCGAAGGAAAGGTTTCAAAGGCGGCGGGTCATTAGTGCGCAGAAACGCGAACCGTGCCGTTTTTAATCTTGATCGTAACCGGTGTACGCATAGGAAGATTCAAAATTTGAGGGTGAACGAAATGAATTTGTTAACCGTAAATTTGTTTCGCTCGGCGGGGTCGGCCGCTTGTTGATTTGAAAAAAAGCGTTTTCGGACAGGACATGGTCGATTTTTTTGGCGAGGAATTTGTACTAAAAAAATTGTGGCTTACTTTTGGAGCTGAAACCAAAACGAACCTAAGATTTTCTCGCCATATCTAATCCCTTCATTATGGCATCTTTCCCGTTGTAATCCCATGTACATTTCCGGTACGGAATGGGGGTCAGTCGTCAGGACTGACCTTTTTTTTTGCAGGTCAGGGTGCCTTTAAGCGCCGGCTGAAAGCCACTCAGCCGAGGCGAACGGCTTTCAGCACGTGGTTTGCGCTATGAGTTGAAATCCCATGAACATATCCAAAAACTCATTGCCGCTCTCGTTTGAATCAGCGTTGATGTTTTTTTGATGATACAAAAGTGCGGGTTCCTTCCTGGCGCAGCAATAACATTTTTTCCTTGTTGTGAAGATCATTTTTGGAGGTTTTTATAAAAAAATAAATTCAAATTACTGATAAACAAGTGTTTGTATAATTATTCCGAATCTTCTTTGTGAGCATTTTGTTTGATGAATGTGTAAATATTTTGCAAAAAAAATCTTCACCGACCGCAGGACAAGCGCCGGACATTTTTCTTTGCTCATCGAAATAAGGACGAAAGACAATGAACAATCTACTGATTATCGGGGCTGGCCGTTCGGCCACTGCATTGATCAATTATATTCTGGACGCTGCGCGGCAGCACAATTTTTTTGTCACCGTTGCCGACGCTAACCTCGAGATGGCGCAACACAAAGTTGCGGGCCGGCCCAACGGGCGCGCCATCTGGCTGGATGCTTCCAAAACCAATGACCGCCGCGACATCATTCAACGGCACGATGTGGTGGTTTCGCTACTTCCGCCGCAAATGCACCTTGATCTGGCGCAGGATTGCATCGCGCTGGGCAAACACATGGTGACAGCCAGCTACGTGTCCAAACAGGTGCTCCGCCTCGGCGACGACGCCCGCCAGCGCGCGCTGGTATTCATGAATGAAATAGGCCTCGACCCCGGCATCGACCACATGAGCGCCATGCAGCGTATCCATCAGATACAGGCTGCCGGCGGGAAAATCACCGCGTTTTACTCCTACACGGGCGGCTTGGTGGCCCCTGAAAGCGACGACAATCCCTGGCACTACAAGTTTAGCTGGAATCCCCGCAACGTCGTGCTGGCCGGGCAGGGAACGGCCCAGTTTCTGGAAGACGGCAAACTCAAGTACATTCCGTACCGTCGGCTGTTTAAACAATACAAACTCATCGACATCCCTTCCATGGGGCAATGGGAGGTGTATGCCAATCGCGATTCGCTCCTCTATCGCGAAGCGTATGGACTGAAAGACATCAAAACCCTCGTCAGGGGCACCATTCGCCACCGCGGCTTTTGCGATGCCTGGAATGCGCTCGTTCGTATCGGCCTGACCGATGCCACTTTCCCCATCGTGGATTCGGACAAACTGACTTACCACGATCTGATGGAAGCTTTCCTGGGCAACAGCGAACACACGGGCTCTGTCAAGGATCGTATCGCGCGCCTGATCGAACTCCCGCCCGACGGCGATGTGATGAAAAAACTCGAATGGCTCGGCCTTTTCAGCAAAAAACGCATCAAGGTCCAAAATGCCACACCGGCCCTGATCCTTGAAAACCTGTTGCTGGAAAAATGGGCCCTCAAGCCTAACGACCGGGATATGGTCATAATGCAGCACGTTTTCGAATACGAGATCAATCGCCGCAAACGCAAACTGACCTCTACCTTGGTCATGAAAGGCGAAAACAGCGAAAGCACCGCCATGTCGAAGCTGGTCGGTTTGCCGCTCGGCATTTTTGTAAAACTGCTTATGCTTGGGAAAATCTCCACAACAGGCGTCAATATTCCGACCATGCCCGAAGTGTACGAACCCGTCATGCAGGAACTGGAAGGCATGGGCGTCCGCTTCGTCGAGCACGAAGAGTGATCAGCCGTCCTGATCCACAAGCGCCTGTAACAGATTGATCAACACGCTGTTAAGATTGCCTATGGCCTCCTGCAGTCGCCAGCCCGCGCGGTTGCGCGGCTCCACGTAATTGGAGATGGCCCGGATTTGAGTAAAGGGCACTTCATTCATCAGGCAGGCATAAAAAACGGCGGCGCCTTCCATGGTCTCGATTTGAACATCTGGGTATTTGGACCGTATGGCGGCGATCGACGCGGCCGTTCCGTGTACTTTGCTGACGGTCAGGCCGTTCACTTTGGGTAAAAAGTCGGTGAGCGAAACGGCAGGGTGGTGTAATTCGCCTCGTTGAAACGGAGGCGCGTCCGCTTCACTCAAACCGAGTTCGAACAGATCGGTAAACCGGCCGTCGTTTTCTTCCACACCAAGATCGCCGAACCGTTCGCGGACCACCTGAACCACATCGCCCGGTCGCAAACTGTTGTCGAAAGCGCCGGCTACTCCGGCATTGAGCACCCAGTCGGCGCGAAAACGGGCCAGAAACTGCCCAAGCGACCAAGCCGTAAACACCGGGCCAACGCCGGTTACCAGTATTTTCAGATGAATTGTTTTTCTGGAGAAAATGCCTTCCCCGTTTTGCTCAAACGTCTGTTGCAGCCAGCTGGTTGCTGGCGCGATTTCAAAAGGAGTTGCGGAAACAAGCAGGATGTCCATACTGGCGTTTGCGGCAAAGGTAGCCAGCATTATTGCTTCCTGTAAAATCTGAGTTTCTTTGCGCGTTATGAAACGCGAATGGTTTGCGGAGTGGTTTGATTCGCCTTACTACCACACGCTTTACAAAAACAGAGACGAGAATGAAGCGCGCCGTGTGCTCGACAACCTGTTGCGCGCGCTCGACCTCCCTGCCGAGGCCCGAATACTCGACCTGGCCTGCGGCAAGGGGCGGCACGCCCGTTATCTGGCTGAAAAAGGCTTCGACGTGACCGGACTGGATATTTCCGCCTCCAGCATCACCTTTGCCCGGCAATTCGAGCACGAAAAACTGCACTTTTACCAGCACGACATGCGTTTGCCATTCAGGGTCAATTACTTCGATGCGGTGGTCAATTTCTTTACCAGTTTCGGCTATTTTCAGCACGACCGCGACCATGTGCGAACGCTCAAAAATGTGTGCCGGAATTTGCGCCCCGGCGGGTTGTTTTTACTCGATTATTTCAATGCTGAATGGGTCAAAAGCACCCTTGTTCGCAGGGAAGCGAAGACGGTTGACGGCATTCCGTTTGAAATCAGGCGCACTGTACGAGGCGGTCATGTGTATAAAACCATCGATTTTGTCACCGGCGGCCGCCATTTCGCGTTCAGGGAAAGGGTCCGGCTTTTCACGCTGAACGATTTTAATGCCCTGTTTGAGCAGGCCGGGTTTCAAATTCGGAATACATTTGGCAGTTATGCTCTGGAGGCATTCGATGCCGGGCAATCCAGGCGGCTGATCATTATCGGTCAAAAAATCAACACCTTATGAATTGGATCGACCCCATTCTTTCCATCGACAGAACGCTTTTCCACCTGATAAACACCGGCTTGGGCAATCCCGTTTTTGATGCGCTTCTGCCCTGGTGCCGCGAAAAGTGGATATGGGCGCCGTTTTACGTGTTTATAGCGGCGTTTTCCTGGATGAATTACGGGAAAAAGGGTTGGGTGATTGTGCTGGGAATGGTGCTTGCTGCCGGGCTGGCCGATTTTACCAGCAGTACGCTCATCAAAAAAAACGTGCAGCGTTTGCGCCCCTGCAACGACCCTGTCATGCAGGATGATCTGGTATTGCGGGTCGATCACTGCGGAAGCGGCTACAGTTTTACCTCGTCTCATTCAGCCAACCATTTTGCCGCGGCATTTTTTCTGATCGGAATGTTTGGCGCTTTTGCAAAAGGAGTGCGACCCGCTTTACTGGGTTGGGCCGGGCTGATTGCGCTGTCGCAGGTGTATGTCGGCGTGCATTATCCTTTTGATGTATTGGCTGGTGCAATCTTGGGGTCTTTGCTGGGCTGGCTGGTTGCTCGAGGAGCAAAAAAACTGCTGGATACAAGGGGTTTGGCATAAAAAAAGCCGGCTCTTCAAGAGCCGGCTTTTTTTATGTTATGAGGCGGGTGTCAACCTCGGCTGGCCAGTCGTTGAGCCAGATGGAAGATGCGTTCTACCAAGGTGACATCCGGCACAGGGAGGCTGTTCGCGGCTTCATCGTCGTCTTTTTGTACGGCCGGCTGTTTGTCTTTGTCGATGAGCTCGGTCGGTGCGGCAATACCTGCCGGATTGGTCCAGACAGCGTGCAGATTGACAAAAAGGAAACAGCAACCACTGACAATCGCTGCGATGATAAGGAATGATTTTGGTGTAATATTTTGTTTCATGGCATGGCAAATTAGCGCCCTAAATTATGTACGTTTCTTCGAACGAAGGGAAATAACCGACGAAAAAATCAAAGCTACAGACGAATGTCGGGTATAAAAGGTTGCAGCGCAGTCCGTTTTTTTTAAAAAAAAGAACCCGGCGGTATTACACCGCCGGGTTCGTATCGTCAAACCAAAAATCAATCAGTCTTATTGTTTCAGACCGCCGTTGCCAGCCGGTACGCTTTCCTGGGTAGCCGGGGCTTTAACTTCACCTTTGATGGTGAGCGTGTGGGTGTCGGAAGTTTCGTTGGTGGTGAGGGTAACAGTTTTGGTGAACATACCAACGCGCTGGGTGTCGTAGCGAACTTCGATTACGTTGGTTTCGCCGGGCATGATGGGTTCTTTCGGATAGGTCGGAACCGTGCAACCGCAGGAGCCTTTGGCGCTTTTGATGATCAGGGGTTCATTGCCCGTGTTGGTGAAGGAGAATTTGCGCAGCGGCTCGGAACCTTTTTCGATGGTGCCGTAGTCAATGGTCGTTTGTTGGAACGTCATGACCGGGCCCGTGGTAGTTTGAGCGTTGAGGGCGAAAGAGCCGGCAACAACAAAGGCAAGGATAGAGAGCAGTTGTTTCATCAGAATTGAACCAAGTTTTGGTGAAAGGAATAATCGTCTGTTGAATGATGGGACAAAAGTAGGTGCAGCAACCCTGCCGGGAAACAGATGCGCTGTTAACGATAATCAAAAAAGCCTAAAATTAGTGTCAACTGCCTGTTAATCAGATAGTTGCTATCTGATACTGGCAAAGATCTGTTCGGTAATGCGCTGTAAAAAACGCTTGTCCTCCGTCACGATCTCCGCTTTGCCCTGCAGGCGTTGCTCGAAAGGAATGGTTTTGTTGTAGCTGGTGCGCAGACCTGCCGGCAGACTGACCAGAATGGAGTACTGGTTGTCTTTGGGCACCAGGGCTTTGGAGACGACTTCGCCGCGCAGGGTGCCGTATTCAGGGTAGGGGTAGCCGTACAACTTGATAATGACCTTTTGGCCTGCAATGACCTTGCCGCTGCCATTGATCGGCAAGGCCAGCCGTCCGATGATTTCCTTGCTTTCCGGGGGCACGATTGCCATGACCTGTTCGCCTTGTTTGACATATTGCTGAACGCTGAAAAAACCGGCATTCAGCGAAACGCGGCCGTCGATGGGGGCGGTGAGCAGGTAGGTCTGTTTCCACTTGTCGAGGCCGCTTCGCAGGGCGCTGAGGCTTTCGCGCAGGCGAACCGTCGCGGAGGCGACGTCTTCCTTTTCGCCAAAAGCAACCTCGTTAATGCTTTTGCGCAGGCTGATAATCTCGTTTTGCTTGCGGATGATGCCGTCTTCCAGAATATCGTACTGCCGCTCGATGTCGTCGACGCGCTGGCGTTCTTTTTCAAAATCGGACTTCGATATCAGTCCGTTTCGGTACAGGTCTTCCTGCTTGTCGAACAAATCGCGGGCATTGTCGAGCTGTTTCTGAATGCGTTGTTTGGATTTTTCGTCGTATTCAATGCTGGTTCGCAAGCGGGCGATTTGCTGGTTGATGGACCCGATATTGGAGTTGACCGAAGCATTTTTGTCGATGGCGCCGAACTGGAAATTTTCCAGGTTTTGTACAAACGTGGAGTAATCCGATTGCAACTCCCCAAGGTTGAGCGTGCGCGGTGCGTCGAGTAATTGCAGTTCGTCGAGCCCCATCGCCTGCCACTGTACCAGTGCTTTGTCGAGCCACTGAATATCGGAATACCTGGCCGTGCTTTGAATAAGGGCAAGGACCGAATCGCGCCGTACCTGCTGGGTATCGCGCACAAAAAGCCGCGTGATATGCCCATCGGTGCGGGCAACCACCTCGACTGGCGGCGCGGTCGTGGTCAGCATGATGTCGGCGTCGATGACGTCGGGGTAGCGAATGAACCACCCTGCCAGCAACATCATAATGAAGCCGATGAGGATAACGGTGGTGCCCCAGCGCACCAGCCAGCCGGGCGGCGTGCCCAGTATTTCCTGTACGTCGTCGGAACGCAGTTCGATCCGGTCCCTGTCGGTGGGTATGAGTTCGTTTTCCGGCATGGTTTATACCCCTAGTTCCAGTTGATTTTTAACCAGATGATAATAGGCGCCGCGGCGGGCAGTGAGCTCTTCGTGGCGGCCTTGTTCCACCACCTCGCCTTTTTCCAGCACGATGATATTGTCGGCATGGCGTACGGTACTCAGCCTGTGGGCGACAATGATGACTGTTTTGTTGCGGAATACGTGCTCGAGGTTGTGCATGATCACCCGCTCGTTGTAGGCGTCGAGGGCGTTGGTGGCCTCGTCGAAGAAGAAGTAGTCCGGGTTTTTATATACGGCTCTTGCGATCAGCAAACGCTGCCGCTGGCCCTGGCTGATGCCGATGCCGTCTTGCCCGATCTTGGTGTTGTATCCAAGTGGCAGACCTTCGATAAAGGTCTGAATATTGGCCGCTTTGGCGGCGTAGAGGAGCCGTCGCCGGTCGATGTATTCTTCACCCAGGGCAATATTGCGGGCTATGGTATCGGAAAAAATGAACCCGTCCTGCATCACCACGCCACAGTGGCTGCGCCAGAGTTTGGATTGGACGTTGGACAAGGCCAGGTCGCCGAGGCGTACGATTCCTTCGCTGGGCGGATAAAAATTGAGCATCAGTTTGAGCAGGGTGGTTTTGCCGCTGCCGCTGGTGCCTACGATGGCCGTGGTTTTTCCTTCCGGGAAATGCAATTTGATGTTGCGCAGCACCCAGGGGTCGTGCGGACCGCCGTATCGGAAAGAGACGTTTTCGAGCGAGATGCCTCCGTTGGCCGGCAATACGGTGACTTTCGGGCTGTCGGCGGGCTCTTCGTCGGCTCTTTGATGAATTTCATTCATCCGCTCCAGACTGATTTTGGCTTCCTGTGCGGCCAGGATGAATTGCACGAGCGATTCGAGCGGGGCGTTCATGTGGCCGATAATGTACTGGACCGCCAGCATCATGCCCAGGCTCATGTCGCCGCTGATGACGGCACGGGCGGCGATTACAGAGATCAGGATGTTTTTCCCTTCATTGATAAAAGCCGCGCCTGCGCGTTGTATCTGGTCGGTAGCCAGGTATTGGGTATTCACCCTGAACAGCCGTGCCTGGATGCGCTCCCAGGCCCAGCGTTTTTGTTTTTCGGCATTGGCCAGTTTGATTTCCTGCATACCGTTGACCAACTGGATCAGGGTATTCTGGTTCTCGGCCATCTGTTCGAATTTCCGGTAATCGAGAATGCGCCGTCGGTGCATGAAAAGCGCGATCCAGCCGAAATACAAGGCCGCCGCGCCAAAGAAAATCCAGAAAATCAGCGTGTTATAAAACAACAGCACAAAGCCGAACACCGCTAGACTGACAACCGAAAAAAGCGTGACGAGCGACGAAGAGGTGAGGAATCGCTCCACCCGTTCGTTGTCGTAGATGCGTTGCAGCAGGTCGCCCGTCATTTTGGCATCGAAAAATGCCATGGGCAGGCGCATGAGTTTGATCAGAAAATCGGACACCAGGTTGATGTTGACCCTCGTACCGATATTGAGCAAAATCCAGCCCCTGATAAACTCCACAGCGACCTGGCTGAAAAACAGCATGCCTTGCGCGCCAAGGATGAGATACACGAAGTTGGGGTCGCTGAGTTGCACGCCTTTATCGACCAGGGCTTGCATCAGGAACGGGAAGACCAACTGGATAAAACTGCCCAAAAGCAGGCCGATGCCCAGTTGCCAGATCAGTTTTTTGTAGCGATGCAGGTAGGTCCATAAAAAAGCGAAACCAGTACGGCTGCGTTTTTCGCCTTCGCGGTCGAAAAAGTCGGGAGTGGTTTCGAGCAACAGAACAATCCCCTGGGCTTCATAATTGCTCACATCGCTGATCCAGCCGTTGAGGAATTCCTGTTCCGAAAGCCGGAGTTTGCCCACTTTGGGGTCGGCCACCCAAACTCTGCCGTTGGCGATTCGGTAAACCACGACAAAGTGATTCTGCTCCCAATGCGCGATCAAAGGCAGCGGCAGGTCTTTTTTCAGCCGTGCGAAACCCACCTTGGCGCCAAGGGTGCGCAGTCCTACGCGTTCTGCCGCATCGGAAAGGCCGATCATCGTTACGCCTTGCCGGTCGAGATAGGTGAGCTCGCGCAGGTATTCCAGCGAATAATGCCGGCCGTAATGCCGGGCTACCATTCGCAGGCAGCTGGCGCCGCAATCGGAGGCATCGTGTTGTTTGTAAAAGGGGAAATTATCGAGCAGAAGCATGGCTGACTAGGCGGAAGGGTCTCATTACAACGCAAATCTACCCATTTTTCGTCAGAGCTCCCGAATCCAAATATTCCGGTAACTCACCAGATCGCCGTGGTCCTGCAGGCGGATCGGCGCCTTGCCGTGCGCTACGTTTTTGGGAAGGCCTATGTATTCGGTTGTCCCTTTGATTTCCACATTGTTCTGAATCAGGATGCCGTTTTGAAAAACGGTCAGCCGGCCGGGGGCCAGCAGGATGCCGTCGGTATTGAAACGGGGCGCCGTGAACAGGATATCGTAGCTCTGCCATTCGCCGGGCGGGCGGCAGGCATTGACGAGCGGGATGTGCTGTTTGTAAACGGCGCCGCACTGCCCGTTGGAATAAGTGCGATTCTGGTACGAATCGAGTACCTGCACCTCGTAGCGGTTCTGAAGAAATACGCCACTGTTGCCCCGGCCCTGGCCTTCACCTTTGACCGTTGCGGGGGTACGAAATTCGAGGTGCAGCTGACAGTCGCCGAACGAACGCTGGGTGACGATATCGCCCGCCCCCGGCTTTACGGTCATGCTGCCGTCGGAGTTGATCGTCCAGCCGGCGGCCGTGGAGTCTTTTCCGCTGTACCATTCGGACAGCCAGCTGCCGTCGAACAGCACGATGGCATCGTCGGGCGCCGGGGTGCTCAGGGCTTTTCCAGGGGTGACGACGCGGGGCTCGGGCGTCCAGACTTCCGTGGCTTTAGGATCGGTAATCTGGGCTGCGAGCGGCGATATGAACAGGACTGAAAAAGCAAATGCTAGTGGCAAATTTTTCATTTTCAATATTTTATGATGTTAGCCTAATTGAACTCATGGCCGCGTTTGTACAAATTCGTTGTAACCTTTGATAATACTTTGATAAAAAAGCTTGCCTTGGGCGGAATAGCCGAACTTGGTGTAATGCACCGAATCGGTGCTCATAAGGCCGCTTGCTTTCCAGCGCTGCGCCGAGTTTTCGCCGCCTGTGAGGCTGAAAAAGTCCCAGTAGGCATAGCCGTGGTCTTCGGCATATTTGGCAATCGTGGCGCTCACGTCGGGCATATAGGGGTTAAAGCCCTTGCCGCGCAGGTAGGAGTCGGCCGGCGTAGTGAAGAGGAAGCAGGCATTGGGCGCTTGCTCCCTGAGTTGTTTGACGAGCTCGTCAATTTGCCGGTAAAACGTTCGGGATTCCATACGGCCTTGCGCTTCGTTGGTGCCGAAGGAGAGAATAATCAGGTCGGGTTTCAGGGCGCCCACTTCGGCGGCAAAATGCTGTGCGCGGGCAAAGTCGTTGTACTTGCCGCCATTGACCCCTATGGAGTGGTAAAGCACCCCGGAAAGTTCATTTTCAAGTTCGATGCCGTCCAGAACGAGCGATTTTTGCCGTGCATCCGTACGGATTTGCTTCAACGTAAATTGCCCGACCGGCCGGTCGAAATAAAAGGAGCTGGAAAATTCGTCTTCGAGGAAAAGTTGCGCTTTCTGGTTGGTAATGTCGTCGCTGATCTCGATTTGCGGCGTTTCAGGCGATTTTCTGTAAAAAAGAGTGATTTTGGTAAAAAGCCTCGTTTCGGCGGTGGCCGTGTCGCGGAGCCGGAAGGTCAGGTCGCAGGCCGGATTGACGGTTTCGAGGCTGAACCCGGAAATGCCGAAACTGGTGGTTTCACTCAGGTCGTTTTGGCAATTGGCCGAACGCCAGCTCCTGCAATTGCTTTCCACCAGAAAATCTCGCGGGCCGTTTGAACCTGCCAGTTTATATGGAAAAATCAGCCCGCGGCCGGCGTCGCCGAAGTTTTTTTGCAGCCTTGTGCGCACTTCCTGGGTCAGAAAATTGCCCAGTACGTGAGAATCTCCAATGTGTACGACGTTTACCTTTTGGCCACCGCGGGTGCGCTGGATGTACAATTTTTGAAAAAACGGCTCGAGATGAGCGCTGTTTTCAATCGAATTGTTTTCCATCTGCAGGAAGCCGTAACCGACCGTATCCTTGTTGGTAATTTCAACCTGCGGCGGCCGGAACTGCGACTGGCACTGACTGATGACCAGCAGGCAGAATGACAAACAGGCTATCAGCCGGAGTCGGAATGCAGACACTCTGGGTAAGGATGGAATCGGGAGGTGCATATGACGTATTTCGTTCTGTTTCAGTGCTTTAAACGGCTTCCGAAGAAGCCTGTCAGGCTTTTGCAGCAGCGAAAGTAAGTCATTCCGGGGCGATTTCTGACTTTGGTCAGTTGGGCATGGTCCTCAGGTTGTCGATTTTACGAACCGTGATGATGCCTTCGTGAATCTCGATCAGGCCGGATTCGCGAAAATCGGTCAGCGTACGAATGAGGGTTTCCTTGGCGGTGCCAGCGAGGGCCGCGAGATCTTCCCGAAGCAGGTTGATTTCCTTGTTGCCCTGGTCATAGAGGTACACAAGGGCGCTGGCGACGCGCCTGCGAACGGAGTTGTAGGCCAGGTCGAGCAATTGTTGTTCCTGATCGGCGACGTGGTGAGCGAGCAGTTTAAGGAAGCGGGCCGTCACGTCCCTGTGGCCATACACGAGGCCGTAAAACTCCTGTTTGGGGATGAGTTTGATTTCGCAGGCATCGAGGGCGGTGGCGCTTTCGGTATAATTCGCGTCGTTGAGCAGGGCCAGGTAGCCCAGAAAATCGCCGGCCTGCGCCACACGGGTGATAAATTCGCGGCCGTCTTCGGCGGTCTTGAACACTTTGGCCTGGCCTTTTTCGAGATAAAAAAGCCAGCGGGGCGTATCGCCTTCGCGGAAAATCGGGTCTTTTTTGCGGTAAATACGGACTTCGCGGTTGTCCGACAGGTGCCGGATGGCTTCGAGGGCCTTGGCTTCGTTGATGAAACGTTCGAGCGAGCCGGCGCCGTTGGGGCCGGAGGCGGAGCGCAGGCGTTCGCTTTTTCGCAGGCGTGTCTCGATGGTTTGCAGCAGAACGGTCTCGTCGAAGGGTTTGGTGATGTAATCGTCTGCGCCCAGCGACATGCCGCGGCGAAAATCATCGCGTTCGGCTTTGGCGGTGAGGAAAATAAAGGGAATATCGGCAGTGCGCTGGTTGCGGCTCAGGATATGGAGTACGCCAAATCCGTCCAGTTCAGGCATCATGACATCGCAAAGAATCAGATCTGGTTGTTCCTGCATGGCTTTCTCCACACCGATTTTGCCGTTTTCGGCAGTAATGGGTTGAAAACCACTGAGTTCCAGGATTTCAGCCAGGTTTTCGCGGACATCGGAATTGTCTTCAATAACCAGGATTTTTTTCATACGACACGAAAAGGGAGACGTTTATGTTCTGCTGACAGGGCTTGTAATTTCGGCGATAAATGTATTGGTTTTCCGTGCGCGGGGCGTATTGCCGCGACAAAAATCAGATTTGCGCGATGGGCAGCCGCACGGAAAAGGTCGTGCCTTCGCCTTCGCGGCTGACAAATGTGATGTCGCCGCCGAGGAGGTCGAGATAGCGCCGGACGATATTCAGGCCAAGGCCGGTGCCCTGAATGTGCAAGGCATTTTTGGCGCGAAAGAAGCGGTCGAACATATGTTTCTGGTCGCTTTCCGGGATACCGATGCCGTGGTCGCGCACTTCGATTTCCAGCCATCCGGAATTGAAGCCAGTGCGGCATTGCACATCCCGTTCGCTGTATTTCAGGGCATTGGAGATGAGGTTGTACAAAACGTTTTTGAGAATGCGCCGGTCGAGACTGACCTCTCGGCCGTCGGTGCGGTCGGTCCAGAGGATGCGCTGCCCGGGTTTGGCCAGTCCGCTCATTTCATCGGTGATTTCGGCGGCAAAATCAGTCAGGTTGAAGCTTTCGGGATGGCTCACCACCAGGCCTTCTTCCAGTTTGCTGAGGTTGAGAAAATCGTTGAGAATACCAGTCAGGTGATTGACGCCCATCCTGATTTTTTCAAGGTGAAAGTCCTGTTTTTCGGCATTGCCTATTTCTGCATAACGCTTCACCAGCGATGCAGAGGAGAGTATGGTACTCAGGGGGGTGCGAAATTCATGGGAGGCCAGGGCGACAAAACGGCTTTTCAGTTCGCTGAGTTCGCGCTCGCGGTCGAGCGCGCGCAGGAGCTCGTCGCGGTTTTTGCTCAGGGCTTCTTCGGCTGCCTGGCGTTCGCGAATTTCGTTTTTGAGCAATTTGTTGGACGACAGCAGTTGATTGACCACTTCTGCCAGCTGCTCGGTGCGTTCATTGACCTTTTTTTCAAGGTCTGCGTTCAGGCGGCGCACTTCCGACTCGGCGTTTTTGAGATCGGTGATGTCGTGGACAAAGCCGGTGAATGAAACCATGCCTTCGAAAATGACTTCCACCACACTCAGCCAGAAAGGGAAGGTCGTGCCGTTTTTCCGGATGCCCGTGACCTCCCGGCCGATGCCGATAATTTTCTTTACCCCCGTGCTGAGATAGTTCTGAATATAGCCGTCGTGGTGTTCGCGATAGGGCGAGGGCATGAGCATATTGATGGTTTGGCCAACCATTTCCTGTTCGGAATAGCCGAACAACTTACACGTCGCCGGATTGACGCTTTCAATAATGCCGCAACGGTCAATATTGATAATTCCATCGACTGCCGACTCCACCATTGCCCTGTAACGGAGGAAGAGTTCATCGGTTTTCCTGCTTTCCATTGGGCAAAGTTAAAAATTGAGCTTATTAAGATCATCCTGACGGTAATCATGGCAGGCATTGACAACCGTCATTCGATGAAGTAGGGGGTAGCGGCACTTTTGCTATCAAAACAAACAATCCTTATTTATGAACGCATTTGCCCCTGTTTCCACAATCATGACCAGTCAGATGTGGACCATCCATCCGGAGGACAGCCTGTTGGCGGCGAAAGAAATTTTTACCGAACACCGTATTCACCATATTCCGGTGGTGCATTCCCGCCAGATTGTCGGGCTGTTGAGCCGAAATGATTTTGACTGTTTTATCGCCGGCATGAACAAGGCCGACGCCGCTTACGAATCCCGTCTTGAACATGCAAAGGTAGAAGACATCATGACGCGCCGCCTGGCCAAACTGGAAAGCGACGATCGCATCAATGTAGCGCTCGAGGTATTCAGCCTCAACCGTTTTCATGCGCTGCCGGTTGTCGACAATGGCGAACTGGTCGGGATCCTGACGCCTTTTGACATCATGAAAGCGCTGCTGAACGAAAAGCCCGAACACCCGGAAGACGTCTACTCGTCACAGCCGGAAGGACATTAAGGGCGATCGGACTGAGAGGAGGGCTTGCGGGCCCTCCTTGGAATATTTAGCCAAAAATTAGATTTAAATACCCGATTCAGGGAGGAATTCAAGACGACTCTGTATCTGCCCGAATCAAGTTCACAGCCTGATCCAACCATGACAACCATTCAAATATTCGGTATAGGAGATGCCAAAACCCGTGCCTTGCGCGAGAATGTCGCCGCGGCATTGCGCCTGTGCCCGCTGATTGGCAGCGTGGAAGAAGTTACTGAAGTCAATCAAATTACTTCGTCGGGAGTGAGCCGTACGCCGGCACTGGTGGTTGACGGACAGATTATGTCGGAAGGGGAGGTGCCCAGCGTATCCGAATTGACCCGAATGCTGCGCCGCAGATCGTTGTACCGGGCCAAGCTTTACAGGCTCAGGCGGATTCTGGTACCTGTTGATTTTAGCCCTTCGGCTGAAAATGCCTATCAATTTGCGTGGAAACTGGCCCTCAAGTTCGGTTCTTCGATCGAACTGGTGCATGCCATGAGCGACCTTTTTGACGGCGGCAAGGCATCGTCCTCCGGCTTTCTCAGCAATTACCTCAATACTTTGCGGGAAGAGTTGGATGCGTTCGCCGCAGAGACCCCCAAAAAGTGGTCTGCCAGTCTGCAGCCTGCTGACTCGGGGCCCGGGCAGGGAATAAGCGTCCCGCGTGTGCGCACGAAAGTCATTTTTGGCGCCCCCGAAGAGGTTTTGGAAGGCCTGTCGGCCAAATTCGATCTCCTGATCATGGGGGCTACGGGCAAGGGCAATCTGGCGACCCGTCTTTTCGGAACGGTCAGCGCATGGGTGTCGCAAAACGCCCATTGTCCGGTGCTCATCGTGCCGCGCATGGCAGAATGGCACGATTTCCGGAACATTCTATACGCCAGCAACTTTGAAAGCAACGACCCAGATAAAATACAGCAGGTTGCGGCTTTTGCCCAGCAATTTGACGCCCAGATGCATTTTGTGCACGTAGGGCCGCCGGCAGAAAAAGACCTGGCGGTGGAGCGTATGCTGTTCGAAATTCACTACAAGTTTAGTGAAGCAAGCAAGCCTTTTATTTTTGAAAAAATAACGGGGGATGATCTGGTGGACAAGCTTCACGAATACGCTTTCAGGCATAAAAACGACCTCTACGTGTTCGTCACCCATCATCGGGGTTTGTGGCAAAATCTGCTGCATCCCAGTGCGACCAAAAAAATGCTTTTGCATACCGACACGCCCCTGCTGGTCATGCATCAGGGCAATGATCTGGAAGATGCCGCCAGCTGATTCTGACACATTGCTGACAAACATCAACAGGGTACCTGACAAAGGTCATGCTTGCGGCCGGACGCCATTCAGACCTTGCTGCCAATTCCGGTAAAAATCAAAACGTGTTATGGCAATTGTTTTCTTTTTAATTCTCGTCAGTCTCATCGTTGCTTCAGGCTTTTTGCTGGCCTACCTCTGGGCAACGCGTTCGGGGCAGTTCGACGACTCCTACACCCCCTCGGTGCGCATGTTGTTCGACGACGAGCTAATAACTCCCTCGAAACAAGCCGAAGGCGCCAATGAAGAATCTGAGACTAAGACCAACTTATCATAACTCATGAGCAACGTTCAACAATTCAAGTACGACAACAAGATCGTACGCGCTTTTGGGATGGCCTCGTTTATCTGGGGCTTGGTCGGGATGCTGGTCGGTTTTATACTGACCCTACAGCTAATTTGGCCTGAGCTAAACCTCGGGCTTCCGATCACCACTTTCGGCCGTTTGCGGCCACTTCACACCAATGCCGTTATTTTCGCTTTCGTCGGTAACGGCATTTTTATGGGCGTTTACTACTCGCTACAACGCCTGCTCAAAGCCCGCATGTTTAATGATACGCTCTCCTGGATGCACTTCTGGATGTGGCAGATCATTATTCTGTGCGCTGCGCTGACCCTACCGGCCGGTATCACTACCAGCCTGGAATATGCCGAACTCGAGTGGCCGATCGACCTTCTGATTACCCTTACCTGGGTGGTCTTCGGCGTAAACATGTTCGGTACCATTATCAAACGCCGCGAGCAACACCTCTACGTCGCCATCTGGTTTTACATCGCCACCTGGGTGACGGTGGCCGTGTTGCACATCGTGCGCAGCTTTGAATTGCCGGTCAATCTTTTCAAAAGCTATTCGGCTTTCTCCGGCGTTCAGGACGCGCTCGTGCAATGGTGGTATGGCCACAATGCTGTGGCATTCTTCCTGACGACGCCCTACCTCGGCATGATGTATTACTTCCTGCCGAAAGCCGCCAACCGCCCGGTATTCTCCTACAAACTGTCTATCGTGCACTTCTGGGCCCTGATCTTCATCTACATCTGGGCCGGCCCGCACCACTTGCTGTATTCCTCGCTGCCCGACTGGGTACAGTCGCTGGGTACGGTATTCTCCGTCATGCTGATCGCTCCCTCCTGGGGTGGTATGCTGAACGGTCTGCTCACGTTGCGCGGCGCTTGGGACCGTGTTCGTCAGGATCCTGTGCTCAAATTCATGGTGGTTGCCGTCACTGCTTACGGTATGGCCACGTTTGAAGGCCCGATGCTGTCGATCAAATCCGTCAACGCCATCAGCCACTTTACCGACTGGACCATCGCCCACGTACACGTCGGCGCACTGGGCTGGAACGGCTTCCTGACCTTTGGCGTACTCTACTGGCTGTGGCCGCGCCTTTATCGCACCGAACTGTACAGCCGCAGCCTTGCCAATACCCACTTCTGGGTGGGCACCCTCGGCATCATTTTCTACGCCGTTCCGATGTACTGGTCGGGTTGGACGCAGGCCATGATGTGGAAAGAATTTACGCCGGAAGGCACTTTGAAATGGGGTAACTTCCTCGACACGCTGCTCCAGCTCCGTCCGCTCTACATCATGCGTTCGCTGGGTGGTCTGTTGTTCTTCCTCGGCACCTGTATCGGGGTGTACAACCTGGCCAAAACCGCTGCCCAGGGCAATTTCCTGGCTCAGGAAGATGCCGAAGCGCCTGCTCGCCCGGCTGCCCACGGCCGCGTTGCAGGCGAATACTGGCACAAACTGATCGAACGCCGCCCGTTCGCCATGTTGTTCTGGGCTACGATCCTGATCAGTATCGGCGGTCTGATTCAGATCCTTCCGATGGTGTTCATCGACAGTCAGGTACCGAAAATTTCCTCGGTGAAACCCTATACTCCGCTCGAACTCGTTGGCCGCGATCTTTACATCCGCGAAGGCTGCGTCAGCTGCCACTCGCAGCTGGTCCGTCCGTTCCGCGACGAAACCGAACGCTACGGCGAATACTCCAAATCGGGCGAGTATGTGTATGACCACCCGTTCCTCTGGGGTAGCAAGCGTACCGGCCCGGATCTGCACCGCGAAGGCGGCAAGTATCCCGACAGCTGGCACTATAACCACATGCTCGATCCGCGTACCATGTCGCCGGGCTCCATCATGCCGCAGTACCCTTGGTTGCTCGACAACAAGATGAAAACCGACGACCTGGCCGGCAAGATCAAGGCACTGCGCACGCTGGGTGTTCCGTACGAAGCAGGTTATGAAAAACAGGCCTTGGCCGACCTGCAAGCCCAGGCACAGAAAGTGGCCAAAAACCTGGCTGATCAGGGTATCAAGGACCAAGGCATCGAAGACAAGGAAATCATCGCTATCATCGCTTATCTCCAGCGTCTCGGCACCGATATCAAAGTGGAAAAACAAGGATCGAAATAAGACTTGTCGATCCCGTTCAAAACCGCCTGGCGGTATAAAAAAGATAAATTATGTACAAATATCTTTTAGAATCGGTTGATGGGGTGCAATGGTTCGGCGTAACGGCCCTGCTGATTTTCTTCTGCACTTTCTGCGTCGCCTTGTTCCGCGTGTTTTTTACCAACAATGCCGAACTGGAAGCGACTGCCCGGCTCCCATTGGAAGACACACCTTCATCCGAATCGGGTTTGCGCTAACAAGCCGCGCAAACAGAACTAACCATTATGAATACTTATCTGCCTGTGGCCCTAAAAGCCACAGGCAGCAAAAGGAAAAATCATGAAATATTTGCTCTTCCTTTTTCTGTTGGCTGTTCCCGGTGGTGCCCTGCTAGCACAAGCCGCCACCACGGCGCCGGCAGCTGCTAACGAAAGTGCAGCCCTGCTGCCACAATACATGACCTGGTCTCTCGCCTTGGCCGGTGGTATTGTCTTTCTGGTTGCCATGATCTACGTGGTCAAAGTCAATCAGTTCCTCTACAAACGCGTCATGCAAATGGAGGCCGCCAAATCAGGCATCAACCTTCCGGAAGATGCAGCCCGGCTTTACAGCGGCGACAGCTTCTGGACGACCCTCCGCAAAAAGTACTGGGAAGACGTCGTACCGGTCGAACGGGAGCAGGAAATTATGCTGCACCACGATTACGACGGCATCCACGAACTGGACAACAGCATGCCGCCGTGGTGGCTCAACCTCTTCTATATCACTATCCTTTGGGCAGTAGGCTACATGTTCTACTACCACTGGGGAGGTGGCGGCCCGTCTTCCGAGGAAGAATACCGCATGAAGGTGGACAAAGCCAAAAAAGAAATGGCCATAGCACTGGCCGGCCAGGCCAATGCTGTCGACGAATCGAATGTAACGGCGCTGACCGACGGCGCCATGGTGGGTGAAGGCGAACTGATCTTCAAATCCAACTGTGTAGCTTGCCACGGCCAGGCCGGCGAAGGCGGCGTAGGCCCCAACCTCACCGACGACTACTGGATTCACGGCGGCGGTATCAAAAATGTGTTCAAAACCATCAAGTACGGCGTGCCCGAAAAAGGTATGATTGCATGGTCGGCACAATTGAAACCTTCCGACATGCAGAAAGTAGCCTCCTACATTCTGACGCTGAAAGGCACCAATCCGGCCAACCCGAAAGCGCCTCAGGGCGATATCTGGAAAGAAGAAGGCGCCACAGCAGCTCCGGATTCTACCAACGCGACCACCGACACGACCAAAACGGCTGCACCTGGCCGTTAATGCTACAATTCACGCCATTGACGGCCTGTCGGGACTAAGATCCCGACGGGCCGTTTTTGGAGCGTGTTGATAAACAACAAATAAAAACTCCTCTGTCATGGCTGCCCTCGCATCACCGTCGCCCGCCCCGGCGACCAAAAAGAACAGCGTACTACTGGAATGCTACCATTGCCACGATGTGTGCCCCGACGACCGGCTTCGGCTGGACGACAAGGTCTTTTGTTGTGAAGGTTGCCAGATGGTGTATCAAATCCTGAACACCAACGACCTGTGCCAGTACTACACCATCGACGACCGCCCCGGCAATACACTCAAGCACCGCCGCGACTCGAGGGCCTATGCCTGGCTCGATGACAAGGAAGTGAGCGACAAACTCCTGCGTTACGCCGATGAACATACTGCCCGTGTGGAATTTTACCTGCCGGGTATGCACTGTGCATCCTGTATTTGGCTCCTTGAACACCTCTATCGGCTCGACGCAGGCGTCCAGCGCTCCACCGTTAATTTTCTCCAGAAACAGGTCAATATTCATTTCGACCCCCAACAAACCTCCCTCCGCCGGCTGGCCGCTTTACTCGACAGCCTCGGATACCCGCCCGAAATCAATCTCGGCGACGTGGACGGCGCCGCGCCGGCAGCCGTCGACAAATCCCTTTATTACAAAATCGGCGTCGCAGGATTTGCCTTCGGCAATATCATGCTGCTCAGCTTCCCCGAATATCTGGGCCTCGACAAAGAACGTGAAGCCTGGTTTTTTGGCATTTTCGGCTACCTCAACCTGGTTTTGGCCCTTCCTGTATTGTTGTACAGCGCCCGCGACTATTTCACCTCCGCATGGCAGGGCATCCGTCAGCGCCACCTCAATATCGATGTTCCGCTGGCGCTCGGCATGGCCGTTTTGTTCGGCCGCTCCGCCTGGGAAATCCTGACAGGAACAGGCGCAGGCTTTATGGATAGTTTCGCCGGCCTGCTCTTTTTTCTGCTGACCGGCAAATGGTTCCAGCAAAAAACATTTTACCACCTCTCCTTCGAACGCGATTACAAATCCTATTTCCCTGTGGCGGCCACCGTTCGGCGATCGGGTGGGGAGGAAACGACCGTGCCGGTTCAAAAGCTCGAACCCGGCGATATTCTGGTCGTGCGAAATGAAGAACTGATCCCGGCCGACGGTATTTTGCTGAAAGGCAACGCCCGTATCGACTATGCTTTCGTGACCGGCGAAGCCGAACCCGTGCCTGTTGCCTCCGGCGAACGCGTGTTTGCCGGCGGCAAGCAACGCGGCAGCGCGATCGAGATCAGCCTGACCCGCAGAGTCAGCCAAAGTTACCTGACCCAATTGTGGAACGACGAGTCTTTCAAGGCCTCGCATAAAGGCCATGCCAGCAAACTGGCCGACCGGGCCGGCCGTTATTTCACCCGGCTGATTTTGACCCTATCCGTGGTCGCCGTCGCTTACTGGTGGGGCTATCGGGGCGATATGGCCACGGCAATCAATGCTGCCACGGCCATTCTGATCGTAGCCTGCCCCTGCGCGGTGGCGCTGTCGATTCCGTTTACACTCGCCAACGTGCTTCGAATTCTGGGCCGCAACAGGTTTTATGTCAAAAACACACAGGTACTAGAAGCATTCCCCGATGTGGACGCAGTGGTGCTCGACAAAACAGGCACGCTGACCAGGGTGGGAGAGGGCACGGTTGTGTTCACACACCTCGCTCAAACCGCACCGCTTTCATCCGGTGAAAAAGCCATTGTCAAATCATTGGCTGCACAATCGGCGCACCCCAAAAGCCGTCAGATCGTACAGTGTTGTCCCGAAGTTGCGGTTGCCGAAGTGTCTGATTTTGAGGAATTTACGGGCCGAGGCATTTCAGGAAAAGTTGGAGGCGCCCGGGTCAGATTGGGCTCCCGTGAATTTATTGGCGTACCTGACACGATGCGCGGAGAAGGGGTGTTTGTAGAAATCAACGGCACGCTTCGCGGATATTTCTCAACGGGCAATCACCTGCGGGAGGGTATTGGCGGCGTGATGTCCTACTTCCGTCGGCAAGGTGAAAGCACCTGGCTCCTTTCGGGCGATAACGACCGGGCGGCCGACACCATGGCTGCGTATTTTGAAGGGAAAGCGCACATGCGTTTCGAGCAAAGCCCACAAGACAAACTGGATTTTGTAAAAAAACTCCGCCAGGAAGGCCAAACGGTCCTTATGCTCGGCGACGGCCTCAACGATGCAGGCGCCCTGCGCCAAAGCGACGTGGGCATTGTGGTGACGGAAAACACCAACAATTTCACACCTGCCTGCGACGCGATCCTGCATGCGGATGAATTTCAGCGCCTGCCCCAGTTTTTGTCGCTGGCAAAGTCCGGCGTCAAGGTGGTCAACTATTCCTTCTTCGTTGCTTCGATCTACAATTTCATCGGGCTCAGCTTCGCTATCAGTGGCACACTTTCGCCCGTTATTGCGGCTGTTTTAATGCCGGTCAGTTCCGTTACGATTATTATTTTCGGTACGATCGGCAGCAATCTGGCAGCCCGCCGCCTCGGCATCCAGTAAGGTTTTACAACCGTTTTATTGCAAAAAATGCCCTCCGACATATGAACGTTGGGGGGCATTTTTTGCAGAAAAAAGGCACATTTTGCAGCGATCTGGCGATTGTTCGTGGCATGATGCTCAAGTCAGCCATTTCCGGCGCCCGAGGTAGTGTTTGATGTAGGCTGGAAGCACAATCTCATGTCCTGGCATGGCTTTTCAAAAGTAAACCGCAGCGCAGGTGTTCCAGGTAGCGCAGCTTACGCTGTTTGAGTTGAACAATACGTTGCGGGCGCCGGCAAAAAAGAGGGGGGCACTCAGGTTTTGAGGTTTTTCCATCGGGCATCGATTAAAAAAACCTGCCCTGCGCAGAAGCGCAAGAGCAGGTCAAAAACAAAAACCCCTTATGTCTTAATGGCAATCCAGGTTGGCGGGCGGCACGGCCGACTCGAACAGGGAAAGGTCGAGATGGAGGCCGCGTACGAGCAACAAAACACCCGCAATGGCGAGTAGTACAGGTTGAACGACCCTGAATCGCTGTTTGAATTCTTTTTTAAAGGTATGTCCGGCAACGCTCACCGCGATCATCAGCGGGGCGGTCCCCAATCCGAAAAGCATCATGAACAACGCTCCGTGGTAGGCATCCGTGCTGCTGATCGCGCCGGCCAATGCCAGATAAACCATGCCGCAGGGCAACAAACCATTGAGCAGGCCGACGGAAAAAGACGCCCCGTTGGGCCGCTTGTGCAGGAGACGACCCAGTTTGTTTTGAACCGGACGGGCCAGCGAAGCCAGCGAACCGCTGACCAGCCAGCGTTCCCAGCGGGTGATAAAGACTGCGGCGAAGAGCATCAGCGCGCCGGCCACGATGGATGCAATTTGTTGCATACCGGCCAGCAGCAGGCCTTTTCCCAGCAACCCGAAGCCCAGTCCGAGCATTGTGTACGTCAGAATCCGGCCGGCATGATAGGCCATCGATTGCATCGCTACCTGTCTCCTCGCGGCTGCCGGCAAAGGCAGCGCCAGCACGATCGGGCCGCACATACCCACACAGTGGAGGCTTCCCGCAAGGCCGAGTAAGAAGGCGGCGTACATAATGGGTCAGACGTGTATGATCGTTACGACGGTTTCCTTGTAGTATTTGCTTCCGTTGGCATCCCAGATAACTTCCACATGCCAACGGCCCTGGGGCAGCTTGTCGGCAGGCACCTGCATGATGCCGTCGACATCGGCGCTTACGTCGGTATTGAAATCATCATTGCCGGCGGCAGCTTGTGAAAACTTGACCGAACCCGCCGGCTTTCCAGCCGCTACGGGAAATTTGAATACCACGACTTTGTTTTGCTGGTCAAAACTGACTTCCAAATCCTGTGGCAAGGCCGCAGCATTTTGTTTTCGTTCCAGGCGTTCCTGATAATTAAGGTCGAGCGCGTAGTAATCTTTCTGTACCAGTCGCGGGTCATACTGACGAGAGACCAGCACCATGGCGACCATCGACAGTGCAAAGGCCGCATAAACAAGCGCTATTCCTGTGCCCCAACTGATTTTCATGGTTGATTTATTTTAAGATGACAAAACAAGGTATGACTTCGTAAGGTATAAAAGTTACCGTCCGGGGCCCATGAAATTGGTTTTGACTTCGTCAACTTTTTTCCCGTTGGAATATACCTCGAACCTGATCGGGGTTTTTCGGCCGGTCAGATGGCTCGTTTCAAGGGTTATGAACATGGCGCCCTGAATGACTTTTTCCTTGTACAGCGAATCGGGAGCGGAACCTACGTATTTGATCTGTCCTTCGGGCGACACCAGTTTCAACTCAACCGGTATGGTGCTGGCGGTCTTGTTGATCATCTGATACGTGTACAGGTTGGAAAGGTGCGTGGCGTCCACCTCCTGATACAGCTGGCCAGGTGAGCGAAGAATAATCGTTTCCACATCTGAACGACTGACGAGCAACGCCAAGTCGATGATAACGAGCAGGCTGAGGACAGCCGTGTAGGCCAGTACGCGCGGGGTGAAAATGCGCCGATGGCCAGTTTCGATGCCTACCATCGAGTCGTAGCGGATCAGACCGCGTTTGCGCCCGACTTTATCCATTACCTCGTCGCAGGCGTCGATGCAGGCCGTGCAGTTGACGCATTCGAGTTGGGTGCCGTTGCGGATATCGATACCGGTGGGACAAACGGCGATGCAGAGTTTGCAATCGACACAATCGCCGAGTACCGGCAGCGGATATTCGGGCTCGCCGGCTTTTTGTTTTTTCAGCTTGCCCCGCGGTTCGCCGCGTTTGTTGTCGTAGGCGATTACGATGGAATCTTTTACCAGCAATACGCCTTGCAGACGGCCATAGGGACAAATTGTGGTGCAAACCTGCTCGCGCAAGCGGCTGTACACACCATAAAACGCTCCCGAAAACCCGATCATGGCAAAAAAGCCGCCCAGGTGCTCGGAAAACGGCGAACGAATGATCGCCAGCACACTGTCCATGCCAATAATATAGGCAAGGAAATAGTTGGAAACAACGACGGCAATGACAAAGAAAATGAGGTGCTTCAAGGCCTTTTTTCGCACTTTTTCCTTTGTCCAGGGGCCTTGATCCAGTTTGCGTTGTTCGTTGGAGTTGCCTTCGATCCAGTATTCGATCCGCCGGAATATCATTTCCATGAACACCGTTTGCGGGCATACCCATCCGCAGAACAGGCGACCGTAAACAACGGTAAACAGGATAATGAAGACCAGAAAGGTCAGCATGATCAGGCCGAAGATGTAGAAATCCTGGGCGGTGAAGATGAGGCCGAAAATGACAAATTTCCGTTCAATAACGTTGAACAGAAGCAGTTGCTCGCCGTGAACCTTGATAAAGGGAAGCGTGAGGAAAACAGCGACAAAGGCGATGCTCACCCAGATACGTGCATTGTAGAATCGGCCTTCCGGTTTTTTTGGATACATCCATATCCGGTTGCCTTCCTGATCTACAGTGGCAAGGTGATCGCGAAATTCATCACTTTCCTCAAAAAAATCATTGACAGGGGTGCGCTCGGTATGCATTGCGCCGGAGTTTTATGTTTTTGAAACTGGGTGCAAGTTCCGGCACTACGGTAATTCACGGGGATGACATTTGTCACGCTCGTTGCTGCTAAAAGTCACAGTATGAATAAAATTACCCCCAACCCTTTTCAGCGGTGCTCTGCCGACCACTTTTTTTGTTCGTTGAGGAGCAAGCGGGCCAGCTGGTATCCGATAATTTTGCCGCCTTCATGGGTCAGGTGTGTGTAATCGAGGTTGGCCCAGTGCGGGCGGTGTTCTGCAAAAGAGATCATCGTGCCAGGGCCGCCCATGCCGTGATAAAGGTCGTAGAACAGGAAGCCGTGTTGCCGGGCCAGGTCCCTTTGCATGGCTGCAATGGCGCCTACGCTGGGCAGGGTGGTGAGTTCGCCCCCGATTTTGCCCGCGCGGTCGGGCACACTGATAATCAGGATGGGCGTATGCGGATAAAGATTGCGCAGATGTTTATACGTCCGGTCCAGTTCCTGCCGGTACCACGAGATATTTCTGAGCGAGGTGCTGGCTGCATTCAGCCCGTATTGCACGACCACCAGGTCGTAATGAAGGCTGGCGTCAAATTGTTGGATAAACGCGGGTTTGAGCAAGGTCAGCGGGCCGCCGCTGTTGCCCCGCATGGAGAAATTGTCGAGGTAAAAGCCGGGGCCGCTTTCGAGAGAGGCTCCGTAAAGCCGGAGGCCGCGTGTTTCGGGAAAGCGGAATTTTGCGCTGGATATTCCCGCTGATTTATAGTCGAAAACGCCCAGTTTGTTGCGGGAGCGCGGCAGAAGCGCCGTTTCTGCTTCACCGCCATTGATGCTCAGGCTGATCTCATGCGACAGGGAATCGCTGCTGTAAAAAAGCCGCAGCCGGGTCCAGGATTTGGTGTGCTGAAAAAACTGGCCCGTACCGGCATAGCGCAGTGAAGCGCCCGGCTCCGGAAAATAGACGTATCCGTTGACTCCGTATTGGGGCTTCGATTCGCTTTTTTTAATGATGGAGGCGGTTGCAAAGCCGCTGAAATCGTGCGTGAGGGTGCGTTTGAACTTGGCCACTTCGGAAGTGACAGGCACGAAACCCACGCCATTGCCACCCCACAGGGATTGCAGGGTATCGCGCAGGTCGCCGAGAATTATGTCGCCTTCCACGAAGGAGTCGCCATAAAAGGCGACGCGCACCGTGCGGCCGTACCGGATGGAGTCGATGGCTGCGAAAAAAGCATTGAGCCCGCTTTGGTCGAAGGTGTAATCTTCGATGATTTCGCCGTAGTATGCGGAATCTTTGGGCGGAAGCGGGCCAATTTTGACGGTGTCGGGCGACAAGGCCGAGGAGTCAATCGGCGCTTCGGCAAGCCATGCGGTATCGGGTTGCCATTCGGTCAGGTTTCCCCCGGACGATTCAAGGCTGGCGACGGTTTGGCTCGAATCCCTGATATCCGAAAAAATATCCATTCGGCGGATTGTCAGCCCGTTAAGGGTCGTTTCGCGGGAAAAAAACGACAAGGCAGTAAGTAATCCGATCAGGATGGCGACCAGCCAGAAAGTTTGTCCAAGGTAATTTTTCATGCAGCGGCAAAGGTAGCGGATACGCGTTATCTGCCAATAGTTTGATTGCTCCGCTTAACTTTTGAAGATTTCAGCCAGTTTTTGCCCGCTTGGGGCCGGTTTGTCTTGCAAAAAAATATGCACATATTTACATTTGTGGGATAAACTGAATGCTATGACGCCCGAACTACCCTACAGTTTTGCTTTTTTGGAATCTGCGACGGAGACGCTCCGGGCAATTGCTCACCCGCAGCGTTTGCTGATCGTGGAGATGCTGTTTCAAAAAAAATCGATGAACGTGACGGAAATTTACGAATGCCTCGGTATCGAGCAGGCGGTGGCGAGCCATCATTTGAGAATACTGAAAGACCGGGGCGTGGTGCAGGTGCGGCGCGATGGCAAGAACAGTTATTACTCGCTTACCAGTGAAGAATATTTTACGATTCTGGAAGTGTTGAACAAGGTGCTTTAATGGAGGGCAGACGAATATTTGGAATCGGCCGGCGCTGATTATTGATAACAAAATAAAAAACGGGAAGGTGCGTGCCTTGATCAGGCTTGCACCTTCCCGTTTTTTATTTCCCGTGCAAAGGGGATTTGCGCCAAATGAAATTTCAAAACTGAACATTATTTGGCTCCCGGTCGAAACAAAGGCAAAATATTTCCCGCAAAAAGGCCAATCGAGGTAAAAATTTCAAACCGGCGAAAAAAAATTTCATGAAAAGATAAACGTATATAGATGTTTACATACTTTTGTTCGTCCAAGTTAATTCCAAATTATCACTTGACTAATTTTCATTTTACCACATCAAAAACAATATTGACGGTATGACCAGTACTTCTACAAAAGAAACCGCCGAGACCAAAGGCCTGATGAAGGTGATTACGGCATCATCGGTAGGTACCCTGATCGAGTGGTACGACTTTTACATCTACGGCGCCATGGCGGTCATCATTGCCAAGCAGTTTTTCCCGCAAGACAATCCGACGGCTGCGTTTTTGGCTGCACTGGCCACTTTTGCCGCCGGTTTTGTGGTGCGTCCTTTTGGCGCGCTGGTTTTCGGACGTATCGGCGACCTGATTGGCCGCAAGTACACTTTTCTGCTCACCCTGCTGCTCATGGGTGGTTCCACTTTTGCCATCGGCCTGATTCCCGGCTATGCCAAAATTGGCATCTGGGCTCCAATTTTGATTCTTCTGCTCCGTTTTATACAGGGCCTTGCCCTGGGCGGTGAATATGGCGGCGCAGCCACTTATGTGGCAGAACACGCGCCTGCCAGTCGCCGCGGCTACTACACGGCATATATCCAGACGACGGCTACGCTCGGGTTTTTCCTGTCGCTGGGCGTCATTCTCAGCACGCGCAAGATCATGGGTGTCGACGGGTTCAACGAGTGGGGCTGGCGGATTCCGTTTATCGTTTCCATTTTCCTGATTGCCATTTCGGTGTACATCCGTTTGCGCATGGCCGAATCGCCGTTGTTTGCCAAAATCAAAAGTGAAGGCAAGATTTCCAAAAACCCCTTGAAAGAGTCGTTTGCGCACAAATCCAACCTGAAAATGGTTTTGCTGGCACTTTTTGCCGCTGTGATGGGCCAGGGCGTGGTGTGGTACACGGGGCAGTTTTATGCCCAGACATTCATCGAACGCACCTTGTCGGTGGAGTTTGAACAGGTACGTTACCTGCTTTGCATCGCCATTCTTTTTGTAACGCCTTTCTTCCTGGTGTTCGGCGCCTGGTCCGACAAAATCGGCCGCAAGACGATCATGCTGGGCGGTATGTTGCTGGCCATCCTGTCGTATCGCCCGATCTACAAGGCTATGTACAGCCTGGCCGACCCCAAGGCCAAAACGGAAATCGCCGAACAAAGCACCAAGGGCCTGGCTGTGGCAGTGAATGCTGCCGGCGACTCCACCGTTACGACCACCACGGTACAGGCTTTCACCGACGGTTCTACCTTGAAAGTGGTGAAAAAGGAGACCAAACTCGCCGACAAATCCAAACCGGCCGTCAAGCCTGAAACCACCAAAACCTTCTGGCTGTCGAGTTACGGCTTCTGGATGATGACCCTGTTCGTATTCATTCAGATCATTTACGTGACGATGGTGTACGGCCCGATTGCCGCTTTCCTGGTCGAGTTGTTCCCGACGCGAATCCGCTACACCTCCATGTCGTTGCCTTACCACATCGGCAACGGTATTTTCGGCGGTCTTACGCCTTTTATCGCAACCCGTTTGTTCGATGCTTCCAAAACGGCCGACAACCCGACCGGCGACCCTTACGTGGGCCTTTGGTACCCGATTCTGATTGCCAGTGTGTGTTTCATTCTGGGCTTGCTGTACCTGCCGTCGAAAAACGACGAGAACGTCATGGACTGATCCCCCCCAGGCGGAGGATTTTTTAGAATAAATATCTCATTTCCAACTAACTACAACCTTTCCACAATATGAACTCTCTTAAAAGAATTGTAGGATTTTTCTGGATTGCCTTGGGGGTAGCCGCGGTTTATCTGATGTTTCAGCGGGCCGGCCACGAAATCTCGAAAGCCATTGCGGATAACAAGGCCGTGCTCGACACAAAAATGTTCTGGTACATCATCATCCCGATTTTTACGCCCATCATGGCCGGGCTTTGCCTGTTCGGCTGGTATGCCTGGAAAGGCGAATATGACGTCATCGCACGCGATTCCGACCATTTGAATTAATCCGTTTGGCCGGCAATCGGTCCGGCACTTCCTTTTTTGCTATCAGGCTTCGTACCCGTTGCCAGCCATGTATGCAGTGCGTGGCTGGCCCGGGGAAGCCTTGCTCATTCCTGAATCATTCTTTCAACCATACTGCGCACAATCATGAAATCTCGTTTACTTTTCTTTTTCCTTCTGTTCGCAGCCGGCATGTTGCAGGCACAGCCGACCACTCCGGCTACTCCGGCTCCACCGCCGCCGGCTCCGCCCAAACCGGCCGACCATACCTACAAACCCTTGACCCTCAAACTCAATGAGGACGGCAGCAAATACGTTCGTTTTATCATGTGGCACCAGTTCTGGCTGACTGCGACCCAAAACAACCCCGGCACGCGCAACGTGAAAGGCGAACTGATCGATGGCTCCGAGGGTTCCAAAGGCGAATGGTCGACCGATATCGCTCTGCGTCGTTCCCGTTTTCTGGTGTACGCCCAGATTTCGCCGCGCGCGCTGATCCTCACGCACTGGGGCATTAATAATCAAAGCTTTATCGGCGGCGGTGTCGGTGCGGTTGGCTTTGCGTCCTCCGCAACCACGGGCGCCAGCAACGGCGGCAAAAAACCCCAGTTGTTTTTGCATGATGCCTGGACGGAATATGAAATTGTCAAGGACAAACTGTACCTCGGCGCGGGTTTGATCTACTGGAACGGTATCAGCCGCCTGACCAGTCAGAGCACGCTCAATTTCATGACCCTTGATGCGCCGATTTTCAACTGGCCGACTATCGAAGCTGGTGACCAGTTTGCCCGTCAGTTCGGCGTTTATGCCAAAGGCCAGTTGGGCCGCCTCGATTACCGCCTGGCCTTGAACAAGCCCTTTGCCAACGGTACTGCCCCTGCCGCGGTTGCCAAAAACGGCATTGCCGTCAACGTGCTGACCGAAACCTGGTCGCAGGCCGGTTATGTCAACTGGATGTTCTGGGACAAAGAGAGCAACAAGCTGCCCTATTATGTAGGCACACACCTGGGCTCCAAAAAAGTGCTCAATGTCGGTGCAGGCTTTTATCACCAGGCCGGCGCTTCGCTTTACAAATCAGCTGACGGTCGCGACTCGAGCTACCAGGATCACCTGCTTCTGGGCGCCGACGTGTACCTCGACATGCCCATCAACAAGGCTAAAGGCACTGCTCTCAACTTCCTCGCAACGTACTACAATTTCGATTTCGGCACCAACTACCTCCGCAATCTGGGCATTCTGAACCTCCATGCCACCCCTCCGCCCACGGATCAAAGCTGGGCCGGTGGCGGCAATACGCAACCGGCAATCGGCACCGGCAGCATCATTTATGCCCAGGCCGGTTTCCTGCTGCCCAAACTGAAAAACGGTACGGCTTTTATGCCCTATGTAACGGCTACGTACAAGGATTTTGACCGCCTGAAAGATCCTTCCACGCAGTTCGGCGTCGGTATCAACTACTTCGTGACTGGCCACAATGCCAAACTGACCCTCGAGTACCAGACCCGCCCGGTGTACAAACTCGACGGCACCGATATCGTGTCCAACGGTTCGAAAGGCGAGATGATTCTGCAAACCCACATTTTCCTGTAATCAACACCGATACTCAGTTAATTAGGGAGTTAAAGGGAGTAACTAATGTTGACGATTCCTTGACGGCGCATGGGCCGGCTTTTTGCCGGCCCATGACTGCCGCAGGGAACATTCGCTTCAGAGGCCATGTCAGACAATCGCGAAGGCAACCTGGTTTTTATTTTTGTGACGGCAGTCGTGCTGCTCAATTTCCCCATTCTGCACCTCGTCGATGACAGCGAACGCTGGCTTGGATTTCCCGCCCTGTATTTTTACCTGTTTTTTGTTTGGCTGGCGCTGATCGTCGCAGTAGCTTTGGTGGTTCGAAAAAGAAAAAAATAGCGGCTTTTCATGTCTTTGAGTCTGATCGTGCTTTGCTCGCTGGCCTACGTGATGTTGTTGTTTTACATCGCGTGGCGGGTCGATCAGTCTGCCGATCGCGGCAAAAGCCTGGTCAACAGCCCTTACATCTATGCATTGTCGCTGGCGGTATATTGCACTGCCTGGACGTTTTTCGGCTCCGTCGGTCGCGCTACGACCGGCGGTTTGAGTTTTTTGGGGGTCTATCTGGGGCCTTCGTTACTGGCGCCGCTGTGGTTTGTTTTGCTGCGCAAAATGATATTGATCTCCAAAAACCAGCGGATCACGAGTATTGCCGACTTCATATCCTCCAGGTACGGGAAAAGTGCCACTTTGGGGGTCATCGTCACGCTGATCGCCGTATTGGGCATCGTACCGTATATTTCGATACAGTTGAAGGCGGTCATGTTCGGGATCAATACGCTTACGCATTTCGGACAGTCGCCGCCCCCGCCGCCCGGCGAATTGTGGCTCGACATCGGTTTTTGGGTCACTGTGGCCATGGCCGCGTTCACTGCCTTTTTCGGCACCCGTAAACTGGATCCCAACGAGCGCCATGAAGGGCTGGTTGCTGCCGTTGCATTCGAAAGTATAGTCAAACTGGGTGCATTTCTGGCTGTGGGCCTGTATGTCACCTACGGGTTGTATCATGGTTTTGACGACCTGTTCAACCGGGCTCAGGCAGTGGAAAGCACCCAGAAGATGTTCACGTTTCATGAAACCGGCATCACGCCTTTTGCCTGGAACATGCTCATGATGCTGTCGCTATTTGCCATCATGCTGCTGCCGCGCCAGTTTCATATTTCAGTGGTGGAAAACACCTCGCCGCGCCATATTGCGAAGGCAATGTGGGTCTTCCCGCTTTATTTGCTGCTGATCAATGTGTTTGTATTCCCGGTGGCGCTGGCCGGCAAAATGTCGTTCGATGCCAGTATTCACCCCGACACTTATGTACTGAGTTTGCCCCTGGCCAACGGGGCCAAAGGAATTGCGCTGCTGGCTTTTATCGGCGGTTTTTCGGCCGCGACGAGTATGGTGGTAGTTGAGGCTACCGCCCTGAGCATCATGTTCAGCAACCACATCGTTGTGCCGCTTTTGATCAAAACGCGCAACATCGGCCGCAGCAACGACCTGGTCAGTGGGGCCAACAGGCTGCTGGATATTCGCCGGGTCAGCATCATGGTCATCCTGTTCCTGGCCTATCTGTATCAGCGTTCGGTCGGCTCCACCTACGATCTGGTGTCAGTTGGGCTGATCTCTTTTGCCGCCGCCGCGCAGCTGGCGCCTGCTTTTATCGGTGCCATGTACTGGAAACGGGCGACGCACCAGGGCGCAGTAGCCGGCCTGATTGTGGGATTTGTCATCTGGGCCTATTGCCTGCCGCTGCCGAGTATGGCGCAGGCCGGCATTATTTCGCGCGATTTTATCGATCACGGCCTTTTCGGCATTGCCGCGCTGAAGCCCTACGCACTGTTCGGATTCAGCGGCGCCGACCCTGTATCGCATGGCGCATTCTGGAGCCTCCTGCTCAACGCCTGGGTGTATACCATTGTGTCGATCAATACCAAACCCACCACCCTCAACCTGACCCAGGCCGACCTTTTTGTCAATATTCATAAATACATAGGCTGGCAGGATTCCGATATTCTCAAGCGGGAAGCCAAAATCGGCGACCTGCGCAGCGTACTCAACCGGTTTCTGGGCGAAACACGGACGATTGTCCTGTTTCAGGAGTACGAACGTGCCAACCGCGTTTCGCTCGAAAACAACAAACTGGCACAGGCCGACCTGGTCAATTTTGCGGAAACCCAGCTGGCGGGCGCCATCGGCGCTGCTTCGGCCAGGCTGGTGATGGACAGCATCGTGAAAGAAGAAACCATCACGCTTGACGAGGTGATGCGTATTCTTGAACAAACCCGCGAGGCCGTGGAACACAGCCGGGTGGTGGAAGAAAAAAATACGGAACTGAAGATACTTGCACTCCGGCTTACCGAAGCCAATGAACAACTGAAAAACCTGGATCGTCTCAAGGCGGATTTTATCACGACCGTGACGCACGAACTGCGAACACCCGTGACCAGTATCCGATCGCTGACCAAAATCCTGCTCGATTACCGTTCGGAATTGCCGGAAGCAAAAATCCAGGAATACCTGCAAATCCTCGTGAGTGAAAGCGACCGCATCAGCCGTCTGATCAATCAGGTGCTTGATCTTGAAAAAATACAGGGAGAGTCGGGCGCACCGCCGCCTGGAAACCTGGTCGATATGGACGCGCTCGTCAACCGGACCGCGGCAGGGATGGAACAGCTGTTCAGGGAGAAAGAAGTCGCATTTTATTTTAACAATGATAGCCACGACAACTGTGAAGTGCCCGGCGACCACGACCGCCTGGTGCAGGTTGTAACGAATTTGTTGTCGAATGCCCTCAAATTCGCCCCGCAGGGCAATGGAGAAGTGACGGCCAGTTTGCACCGCCAGCATGGGCTGCTCGTGCTGCGAATTCAGGACAATGGCCCCGGCATTCCGCCGGAAAAACAGGACTTGATTTTTGAAAAATTCACGCAGCTGAGCCGTCGCGAAACGGGCAAGCCCGAAGGAAGCGGGCTCGGCTTGTTCATTACCAAAACCATTGTCGAGCAACATGGCGGGTCCGTTCGCGTACAGAGCCGGGTAGGGGAGGGCGCTACTTTCGAAGTCAGGCTACCGCTGCAATGAACCGTAGGGTACGCGCAGGCAAAGCGCCGTTTTTCCCAAATCTACAACGGTGATTGCAAAAAATCAGACACACTTTGATTGCCCATACCAAGATTGCCTACTTTTATACCGAAATCAAAGTTCACAAAAAAAATGCGCCGTGAATACATCCGAGTCTGCCGCGAAGGTTCTGATCGTCGATGACGAACCCAACATCGTCATAGCCCTGGAATTTCTCTTGCAACGGGAAGGCTATCAGGTAGAAAAAGCCTATAATGGTCTTCAGGCCCTCGAACTTGCAGCGGCCTTTTCACCCGATATTGTTGTGCTCGACGTGATGATGCCGGGCATGGATGGCTTTGAAGTTGCAAGGCGCATGCGTCAGATCGACCGGCTGGAAATGACCAAAATCGTGTTCCTGACTGCCAAGGGAACACAGCGCGACAAAGAAACCGGCTATGCCAGCGGCGGAGAATACTACCTCATTAAACCCTTTGATAATGAAGTGTTTGTGCACACCATCAACGAAATCATGGCCTACGGCTAAGGTGCTGTTCATCAAAAAATCCCTGTTTGGGTCCAATTTTGTCCGGCCGCTTTTCCCGCTATCTTCTTTCGAGAAAAATTGATTTTTTGAAAAAGTTATCTCTATAAATATAGGTATCTATATGTTTTGTTTCGTATCTTCGCAAGGTTATTAACCAAATTATGCCAAGCGTAACCATGACGTACGAAACGCTATATCGCAGCAGTCTGGAAAATCCGGCCGCATTTTGGGAAGAGCAAGCCCGGGCGGTGGACTGGTACACTTTCCCTCCCGAAATTCTGAGCACCGATGAACACGGTTTTTATCGCTGGTTCAAAGGCGGCAAACTCAACACCTGCCACCTGGCGCTCGATTATCATGTGGCCAACGGGCGCGCCGGGCAAGTGGCCCTGATCTACGATTCTCCCGTAACACAGACTTATCAAAAGTTCACCTACCGCGAACTGCTGGCGGAAACTGCCCGGTTTGCCGGCGTTTTGTCCGACCTGGGCGTCAAAAAAGGCGACGGCGTGATTATTTACATGCCCATGATTCCGCAGGTTGTTTTTGCCATGCTGGCTTGCGCGCGGCTTGGCGCGGTACACTCGGTCGTATTCGGCGGTTTTGCTGCCCACGAGCTGGCGCTTCGCATTGACGACGCCAAACCCAAAGTACTGCTCACGGCCAGCGCCGGCAAGGAATTTGACAAAGTAATTCCTTACCAACCCATCGTAAACGAAGCACTTGCCGCTGCGCAACACAAGATAGAGCACGTGGTGCTGTACCAGCGCGCTTTTGGCGAGGTCGATATGTCCTTGCCGGGTTACCACGACTGGGAGACCCTGCGCGCCAGCGCCCGGGAAGTTGATTGCGTGCCGGTAGATGCCACCGACCCCCTGTACATTCTTTATACCAGCGGCACCACGGGCAAACCCAAGGGTATCGTTCGCGACAACGGCGGGCACGCCGTCGCCCAGTGTTTCTCCATGAAATATGTGTACGCCGTCGAACCCGGCGAAGTGTACTGGGCTGCCAGCGACATCGGCTGGGCGGTGGGGCATTCTTACATCGTATATGCGCCCTTGTTGACCGGCTGTACCACAATTCTTTATGAAGGCAAACCCGTACGGACCCCCGATGCAGGCGCCTACTGGCGCATCATCGAACAATACGGCGTCAATGTTTTCTTCACCGCACCGACGGGCTTTCGGGCGGTAAAAAAAGAGGATCCCGAGGGCTCCCTGCGTCAAGGCTATGATTTGAGCAGCCTGCGCCAGTTGTTCCTCGCGGGCGAACGCTGTGATGCCGCCACGCTGCAATGGGCGCGCGACCTGCTTCGGATTCCGGTGATCGATCACTGGTGGCAGACCGAAAGCGGATGGCCCATGCTGGCCAATATGGTGGGCACCGGGCTGTTTCCCATCAAGCCCGGCTCTTCCACCAAACCGGTGCCCGGTTTCGATATTCAGATTCTTGATGCCGATGGCGTGCCTGTGCCACCCAATCATGAAGGCGTGGTTGCGATCAAGTTGCCCCTCCCGCCCGGGTGCCTGCCCACGCTCTGGCAAAATCCCGAACAATTCCGCGACAGTTACCTGAGTGCCTACCCGGGGTATTACTTCACCGGCGACGGCGGTTATTGCGATGAGGAAGGTTATTTCTACATCACCGGCCGCATCGACGACGTGATCAATGTGGCCGGCCACCGGCTCAGTACCGCCGATATGGAAGAGATCGTCGCTTCACACCCGGCAGTGGCCGAATGTGCGGTGATCGGAGTGGCGGATGAACTGAAAGGACAGGTGCCGGTCGGCTACGTGGTTTTGAAAACAGGTGCAGGCATCGGAGAAGACCAGCTGGAAGCAGATTTGGTCAAAATGGTGCGCGACAAACTGGGGGCCGTAGCCTGTTTCAAAAACGCCCGGGTGGTCAAACGCCTCCCCAAAACCCGTTCGGGCAAGATTCTGCGCCGCACCATGCGCAATATTGTGGACGGAAAGCCCTACGCAGCGCCTTCCACCATCGAAGACCCTACGGTACTCGACGAATTCAACCAACTTGTACAAGAAGGAAAATAGTTCAACAAACAGCTTTATCGAACATCTTTACTTTGCCAATGCCTAACCCGTTATGAGCTTACAAATTACATCCCTTGACGAATACCGGCAGGTATATGCCCGCTCGGTAGCCGATCCGGAAGGCTTCTGGGCCGAACAGGCCTCGGAATTTTATTGGAAAAAGCCCTGGAAACAGGTGTTGAAATGGAACTTTCGCGAACCTCGTGTCAAATGGTTTCTGGGCGGAAAACTGAACATTACGGAAAACTGCCTCGACCGGCATCTCGAAAAACGCGGCAAACAGGTTGCCATGATATGGGAACCCAACAACCCCGCTCAGAAAGCCAAAAAAATTACCTACAAACAACTGTACAACCAGGTCTGCCAGTTTGCCAATGCCCTCAAGGCACAAGGCGTAAAAAAAGGCGACCGCGTCTGCATCTATATGCCCATGACGCCCGAACTGGCAGTAGCCCTGCTGGCTTGCGCCCGCATCGGCGCTGTTCACTCGGTGGTATTTGCCGGTTTTTCGGCTGTTTCGCTGGCCGACCGCATCAAGGATGCCCAGGCATCCGTGGTGCTGACTTCCGATTACAATGCCCGAGGCGCCAAAAACATCCCGGTAAAAACCGTGGTGGACGAAGCCCTCGCCCTCGGTTGCGACAGCGTCCGGACGGTGATCGTTCACCAGCATACCGGCGATCCCGTTACCATGACAGAAGGCCGCGACCAGTGGTGGCACGACGTCATCAAAGGCAAACGCAAATCGTGTAAGGCCACGACCATGGACTCCGAGGATATGTTGTTTATCCTCTACACTTCAGGCTCCACCGGCAAGCCCAAAGGCGTGGTGCATACCCACGGTGGTTACATGGTGTACACGGATTTTACGTTCCGCAACGTGTTTCAGTATCAGGAAGGCGATATTTACTGGTGTACGGCCGATATCGGCTGGATCACCGGCCACTCTTATATCCTTTACGGCCCGCTGCTCGCCGGCGCAACGACCATGATGTTTGAAGGTGTGCCGACTTACCCCGATGCCGGACGTTTCTGGGACGTCATACAGCGGCATAAGGTCAATATCTTCTACACGGCTCCCACGGCCATCCGCGCCCTGATGGCTGCCGGCGACCAATGGATCAACAACCGCCGCTTGCCTTCTCTCCGCGTTCTCGGCACAGTTGGGGAGCCCATCAACGAGGAAGCCTGGCATTGGTACAATGAAAAAGTGGGCAAAAAACGCTGCCCCATCGTCGACACCTGGTGGCAAACGGAAACTGGCGGTATTCTGATCTCGCCCATCGCCAATGTGACGCCCACCAAACCCTGCTTCGCAACCCTCCCGCTGCCAGGCGTGCAACCCTGCCTCGTGGATGCCAACGGCAAGGAGATTACAGGCAATGACGTGGAGGGCATGCTGTGTATCAAATACCCCTGGCCCAGCATCCTGCGCACGACTTATGGCGATCACGAACGTTGCCGGGTGAACTACTTCGCCACTTTCAAAAACCTCTACTTCACCGGCGACGGCGCCCGTCGCGATGCCGACGGTTATTACCGCATCATCGGCCGCGTCGACGATGTCATCAACGTATCCGGCCACCGCATCGGCACGGCAGAAGTCGAGGATGCCATCAATAAAACGCCCGGCGTGGTGGAATCGGCCGTGGTCGGTTACCCGCACGATATCAAAGGCCAGGGCATTTATGCCTATGTGATCGTCAGCGAGCGCCTCGAAGACCCCGTTGCCTTCCGGCAAAAAGTGCTCGATACGGTGACCAAACAAATCGGGCCCATTGCAAAGCCCGACAAAATTCAGATCGTTTCCGGCTTGCCCAAAACCCGTTCCGGCAAAATCATGCGCCGCATTCTGCGCAAGGTTGCCGAGGGCGACACTTCCAACCTGGGGGATATTTCAACCTTGTTGAACCCCGAAGTGGTGGAAGAAATCAAGGTAGGTGCTTCAAGAGTGTAATAATCAGTGACAGATTTGACGATGAGCAGATCCGTAGCCTTGTCTGCGGATCTGCTTTTTTAATACAAGTGTGTTTTATCCTGGCCGGGTTTTGTACAGGGGAAAAAATAACCCGCCCAACTTTTGCAGCGGGCGGGTAAAAAGAACATCCTTCAAATAATCTACTGCTTTATCTTCAGGCTGAAACAGCCATGATTTCGGTATTTTCCAGTTCGGGGTGAAAAAGGCCGGGGTGCTCGAAGAAATCGACCTTGCCGGTTTCAATATCGTACATGCCGCCGACCACGGCAATTTGGCCATTGTCGATCATGCCGGATAAAATGGGGCTTGCACGCGGAATTTCGTCCATGACATGGTGGACATTGCCGGCTGCCACGGCATTGACGAATTCGTACGAATCGGCCGGGTTGTATGCCGTAAACGGCGTGCTCAGCAAGGCCGGTTCGATTTTGCGCAGCAAGGGGGTCAGGTTGCCCATTTCCACCTTGTCGCAGGCGCCTTTGATTGCGCCGCACTTGGTATGGCCCAGCACGACGATAATTTTGGCGCCCGCCACCTTGCAGGCAAATTCCATCGACCCGACGATGTCTTCATTCAACACATTGCCTGCAATCCGTATGCTGAAAATATCGCCCAGCCCCTGATCGAAAATCAATTCTGCCGAAGTACGCGAATCCATGCAACTCAGAATGACGGCAAAAGGGTGCTGTCCTTCCTTCGTTTCGTTTACTTGTTCGAGCAGGTTGCGGTGCGCTTTTAGGTTGTTTATAAAGCGGTGGTTGCCTTCCCGAAGCAGTTGAAGGGCCTGAGAGGGCAAGATGTTATCTTGCATTTCTTTGGTGAGTGTGCGCATGTTGCCGGTCTTTTTCAATTTAAGGTGGAGGGTTCAGAAAGTTGGAGATCCTGTTTGACAGTTTTTGCCCTGTTCGCGGAGGCTGACTCGACATGTACGAAATCGGCCACCCAATACTTGTATTTATCCTTGAAACCCCTGAGGGTAAACTGTATGTTTCTGGCAGGAGCGTTGACGCGGAGGAAGTCGCGGATGCTTTCCAGCACATCATAATCGATATAGGCCGTGTCGGTTGCGTCGAGCACAACTTTTGAGCCTTCCGGCAGGTGGTCGAGGGTCAATTTAATGCTGCCTTTGTTCAAAAAAGAAACTTCCTGCGAAAGTTTGATGTAGATGACATCCCCTTCGTGGTATTCTTTCCGGTGAAAATAGTAGGCATTTTTCATGTTGCCACGTAAAATGGCGAATATACTTGCGCAGAGGCCGATGGCTACGCCCGTCAGCAGATCGGTGACAACTACGGCCGTTACCGTAATGATAAAAGGCCACCACTGGTATTTGCCATTGCTCCACATCTCTTTGAAAATCGATATTTTAGCCAGTTTGTAGCCGGTCAGGATCAGCACGGCGGCCAGCGCGGCGAGCGGGATCAGGTTGAGTATGCCAGGGATGAACAATACGCAGACGAAGATCAGCAAACCGTGAAAAATAGCCGACATTTTGGTGCGCGCGCCGGCGTTGACATTGGCCGAGCTGCGCACGATGACCGAAGTAATGGGCAGCCCACCGATCAAACCCGAAAGGAGGTTGCCGACGCCCTGCGCTTTCAGTTCGCGGTTGGGATTGCTGGTCCGATTTTGCGGATCGATTTTATCAACAGCCTCGATGCACAGCAAGGTTTCAATCGAGGCGACAGCACAGATCGTCAACGCCGTAGTCAGCACCTTGGGGTTGTTCCACTGACTGAAATCGGGCAGGGTAAATTGCTTGAAAAACCCGTTGAAACTATCGGCAACCGGCATGTTGACCAGGTGGGCCGGGGTGATGACCCAGGCGCCGCCGATGAGTTTGAACCCTTCATTGAGCAATACCGCGGCGATCACTGCGACCAGTGCGCCCGGTATGGGGCCAGACATTTTTTTGATGGAAGGGCGCTCCCAAAACAACAGAATTGCTATCGAAACAAGTGCAACAAGGGTAGCGCCGGGGTGAATAAATTCTGTGAGGGATTGCCAAAGGGCCGAAAAGGTGTTGCCGCCGTCAGATTGTAAAAATGCTTCATCGCCCTCGCTGTCGCTGTCGTAGCCAATCGCGTGGGGAATTTGTTTGAGAATAATGATGATCCCGATGGCGGTGAGCATGCCTTTGATGACATTGGTCGGGAAAAAATTGGCAATGGTGCCGGCTCTTGCAAAACCCAGGGCAATCTGAAAAACGCCCGCCATCGCCACGGCCAGCAAAAACACTTCAAAACTGCCGAGTTGCTGAATGGCAACCAAAACAACGGCGGTGAGGCCGGCAGCAGGACCGCTTACACTGGTATGCGATCCGCTGAGGTAACCGATGACAATGCCGCCGATGATACCGGCAATCATGCCCGAAAACAGCGGCGCGCCGGATGCGAGCGCAATGCCCAGACAAAGCGGCACCGCGATCAGAAATATGACAAGGCCGGAAGGAAGGTCGTACTTAAGACTGGACCAGTAATTCGTTTTTTCCATGATTGAATAAAAATAGCAGCAGAAAACTCACGGTAAAGGAGTGTCCTGACAGGATGAAACAAATCAGCCGGCAAACGGGTAATTGACTGATTGTCAGTACCGGCTGCTTAAAAAAATTGGAAAAAAGAATCAGGCCCGGTTGGGAGGGGGAGAGAAAATAGGCAGGAAAGCCAGGTGGCGAACTTCATCGTCGGAAATCAGGTGTGCCGATTGAACGTCCAGTTCCTCCTGGAGAGGCAATAAAGCCGTTTCGATGCGCTCCCTGGCGTCTTTATGCTTTACTTCCTCTTCAAAAATGGTATTGGTCGGGTTGTTGTTGCTGTTTTCGTCATCCTCCTGGGTGTTGACCGTACGGACGAAAGCAATCTGGAAAACCTCGGGAAAGGAAAGGCGCGCCACATCGTTCAGCACCAGGCTGGCGACTGCAAAAATCAGCAGGCAATTGAGGACGCGACTTTTAAGCATAGACGTAAAGACAACGCAAAGTTATCCCTAAGGTTTTCTAACGAGGCATTAATTTTATTAAAAAATCAAAAATTACCTTTCCGCCATGAAAGCACTTGTCTTGAATACGCTCCATCAGGGGCTCGATTATCAGGAGATGCCAGCGCCCCATGCCGGCAAACAGGAGGCCCTGGTGCATGTGTGGGCGGCAGCGCTCAATCACCGCGATTTGTTCATTACGCAGGGTTTATATGCCGGCATCAAATTCCCCACCATTCTCGGCTCCGACGGGGCAGGGGAATACAGGGGCAAAGCCGTGGTAATCGACCCTTCACTGGATTGGGGCAACGACCCGAGCGCCCAGGGGCGCAGTTTCAAGGTGCTTGGCATGCCGGACGACGGCACTTTTGCCGCACAGATCGCGGTTGTGCGGAGCAACGTTCACCCCAAACCCGAACACTTGAACTGGGAGCAGGCCGCCGCCTTGCCATTGGCGGGCGTTACAGCGTGGCGGGCCTTGTTCACCCGTTGTCAGCTAAAAGCCGGCGAGCGCGTGCTGATTACAGGGATCGGCGGAGGAGTAGCGCTTACGGCCCTGCAAATGGCCGTGGCGGCCGGCGCCGAGGTGTTTGTGAGTTCCGGCTCCGACGAAAAAATCGCCAAAGCCGTGGCTCTCGGCGCAAAGGGCGGCGCCAACTACCGGCTGGCCGACTGGGACAAAACCCTGAAAAAGGACGCCGGCGGTTTTGACGTAGTGATCGACTCCGCCGGCGGCGATGGCTTCGGCGCGCTGCTGGGCCTTTGCAACCCGGGCGCCCGTATCGGTGTGTACGGTGGTACGCTGGGCAAGATCAACGGGCTGAGCCCGCAGCCTTTGTTCTGGAAACAGGTCAGCATCCTGGGCTCCACGATGGGAACCCGGCTGGATTTCCGGCGAATGCTGGCATTCGTGTCGAAACATGAAATAGTGCCGGTAATCGATTCGGTTTTTGCGCTGTCCGATGGAAACGAGGCGCTTAAAAAAATGGAAAGAGGCGATCAGTTTGGCAAGATCGTCCTGAGGATTGCCTGAAACCAGGCTTAAACGATGGTAAACCGGCCTTCTGCAACCGCTTTCCCGTTCACATATTCTTTTACGGTGTAGGTGCCCGGCTGGTAGCTGCCGGGGTTCTCGGCCCCCCAGCCGTCGGTAAAAAAGGAATTGATCCAGCCCGGCTCGATACTGCGCCGTTTTTGAATGTTGGCCAGGAGCGACCCGTCGGGGCGGAAAAGCTCGTAACGAAGATCGAACTCGATTTTACCGATCACAGCGGTATGCATCAGGCGCAGTTCCCAATAAATGTATCGGGTTTCCGCATCGGCAAATTCCGCCTTGTAATGCCGCCCGCCCTTATCGGGCAGCACCCCGCCCGCCTCGAAAAACTCAAGTTGCCGGTTGACCGCACTGTTTTGCAAAAACTCGCCTTCCATCTGATCGAGCAGATCGAGAAGGCTCGCCATGATTCTGCTGCGGTCGCGCGAGTGCTGCTCGTACGGAATCAGATTCTGATTGAAATCGCGCTCGCTTTCTTCCCATTGGCCGTTGAGCAGCACCAGTATGTTCCGTTCTTCGCCCGGTAAAGCGGAGTTAGACAAGTGTTTGAGGGCTTGTTCCAGTTGGCCCTGGTTGATTAAATCGCGACAGGTATAAGTATCTACTTGCATAAAAATGATCAAAAACAGACAACAATGATAAGGAGTCTTGTGATAATGGTCAATCCTGGCTGGCCTTGTGAACGAGTTTGCTGGCCAAAACCAGGCCAATTGCCGGCAAACCTATCCAGATTGCTTCGCTTTCCAGCACTCGAAGGCCCCATTGACTGAAAAAAGCGCCGGCGCCGAGCGGCGAAACCCTGATTGGTCGAAACGGCAAAAAATACCGCATGTCATCGAACGGCCACCAGATGGCGCAACCCAGTCCGCCGGTCGTCATCATGTCGAGCAAAGGGTGGGAGAGGGCCGACAAGGCGCACCAGAGCGCAATCAGATGCCGGCTGTCGGCTTTACGAAATAAAGCCAAACCCGACAAACAGCCCAGCAGCAGGGTAAAAACAGCGGAATGGGTCCAACCCCGATGCCCCCATTGACTCTGGTAGGGAATGCCGAAATGAAAAGCCATGACGTCAAGATCAGGGGCAAAAGCGCAAAAGCCGGCCAGCAGCAATGTGGCAGGTTTTACCTGTTTGGGAAAGAATGCATACCCGAGCGCCGTGGATGCAACAATATGTCCGAATACCGAAGCCATTGTGGCGCAAAATTGCAGAGATGCCAGGGCAAATTTTTAAATTGTTTTCTTTGCCCGTTTCAACTCCGGCTCCGGCAATCTCGTTTTTGAGCCGTGCTGGATGCCAGATGATCGAATTCCGCAGTCAAATTTTTCAATTTTGTCCACCTTTTAGGCAAAAAACAACTCATTGCAATGCGTTTTACCTTTCGTTTACTCATCCCCCTTTTATGCTTTCCGTTCTCTGCTGTCTGGAGTCAGCAACTTAAAGCCGATTACCTGCGCACCAGCTGGGTCCGCAATATCGGGCCGGGAGCGATGTCGGGACGGATCACGGCACTGGCCTGCGACCCCGAGCGGCCGGAAGTAATTTACGCCGGCGCAGCGTCGGGCGGCGTCTGGCGCTCGGTCAGCGGCGGCACCCACTGGGAGCCTGTTTTCGACAGCGCTCCGACTCAAAGTATCGGCGCGATTGCCATCAATCCCCAAAACCCCGATGAAATCTGGGTCGGAACCGGCGAGGGCAATCCGCGCAACTCTCAAAACTTCGGCGCAGGGATTTTCAAAAGTATCGACGGCGGAAAAAAATGGACGCAGATGGGGCTCGAAAAAACGCGCACGATCCATCGTATCGTGGTACACCGCGACAACCCCGAGATCGTTTTTGCCGCATCGCTCGGCTCGGCGTACGGCCCCAATGAAGATCGCGGGGTGTTTAAAAGCGCCGATGGCGGCCATACCTGGCGTAAGGTTTTGTATGTCAATGATTTAACGGGCTGCGCCGATTTGGTGGCAGATCCTTCCAACCCGAATAAATTGTTCGCTGCAATGTGGGAATACCGCCGCTGGCCCTGGTTTTTCAACAGTGGCGGTAAAGGCTCCGGTTTGTACGTCTCCTACGACGGCGGCGAAACCTGGACGCGCCGCACCGACAAGGACGGCCTGCCGGAAGGCGAACTCGGTCGTATCGGCATCGCCGTAGCGCCCAGCAACCCCGCCGTTGTGTATGCCCTCGTCGAAGCAAAGGACAATGCCTTGTATAAAAGTACCGACGGGGGACGCCACTGGCAAAAAATGGCAGATAAAAGCATGGGCGACCGGCCGTTTTACTACTCCGAAATCTATGTGAATCCTCAAAACGAGCACATGGTTTACTCCGTTCACTCCCAAATTACCCGCAGCCTCGATGGCGGAAAATCCTTTGAACGCTTTGTCGGTTTTTGGGACATTCACCCCGACCACCATGCCTTCTGGATTCATCCGAAAGACCCCGATTACATGATCGACGGCAACGACGGCGGCCTCAACATTACCCACGACGGCGGCCGCACCTGGCGCTATGCCGAAAACATCCCTGTCGGACAGTTTTATCACCTCAATCTCGACAACGAACGCCCTTACAACATCTACGGCGGTTTGCAGGACAATGGCTCCTGGGTCGGGCCCTCGTCCGTATGGAAATACGGCGGCCTGCGCAATGCCGAATGGCAGGAAATACTGTTTGGCGACGGCTTCGACGCCATGCCCCGACGCGACAACAGCCGCTATGCAATTGCCATGTCGCAAGGCGGCGAACTCAACTACATCGACCGACAGACCGGCGACACCCGCTACATCAAACCTTTGCACCCCGCCGGTATCGATTTGCGTTTCAACTGGAATGCGGCACTGGCCCAGGATCCCTTCCACGATCTGGGCTTGTTCTTCGGGAGCCAGTTTTTGCACTACTCTCCCGACCTGGGCAACCACTGGCAGATTCTCTCGCCGGACCTGACTTCCAACGATACCTCGAAATTGCACCAGGACCGCTCAGGAGGCCTGACACTCGACGCCACCAACGCTGAAAACTATTGCACTATCATCGCCATCGCGCCGTCTCCTGTGCAGGAAGGCGTCATTTGGGTAGGCACCGACGACGGGCGACTGCAACTCACCCTCGACGGCGGAAAAACCTGGAATAACCTGAGCGGCCGCTTGCCCGATTGCCCCGAAAACGCCTGGATACCCCAGATTGAAGTATCGGTAAAAAATGCAGGGGAAGCCTTTGTGGTGGTCAATAATTACCGCCAGAATGATTGGCAACCTTACCTCTACCACACCACCGACTTTGGGAAAAAGTGGCGGCGACTGGCCAACAGCAAAAATATCGGCAGTTTCTGCCTTTCCGTCGTGCAAGACCCCGAAGTGCCGAATCTGCTCTTCCTGGGCACCGATCAGGGGCTTTACATCAGCATTGATTATGGCGAAAACTGGACGCAAATGCCGCGTGATGAAGAGGGCGGTTTCCCCTGCGTCCCGGTACAGGACATGAAAATTCATCCGCGGGACGGCGATCTGGTGCTGGCCACCTTCGGTCGCGGCATCTGGGTGTGGGATGATATTCGCCCGCTGCGCGAAATCGCCCGGTCCGGAGGCGCAGCCTTGCAGCAGCCCTTCAAATTGTTTCCGCCGCAAGACGCCGTTATGGCAGCCTGGCAATCATTCAGCGGTCAGCGCTTTGGTGCCGATGCCCTGTATGCCGGCGACAACAAGGGCGGCGGTGCGCGATTTATTGTTTGGGTGAAGCCGGACGAAGTGATGGCAGCCAAAGAAAAAAAGAAGAAAAAGAACCGGGAGGAAGCCGACAAAAAGGACAAATCAGCCAGGGGCAACGGCAAAACGGATGAAGACAACCGTCCCGACAAGGCCATCGTCATGATCCAGTCGATGAACGGCGACACGCTGCGCCGCTTTAAAACAGACATTGACACCTGCTTTAACTATGTTTTCTGGGGATTCGACACCAAAGGCGTGCGTTTTCCCTCCAACAACGCGCCCGGCCCCGATCAACTGGAGCCCGGCGGCGGCCCCGCTGTGTTGCCCGGCACCTACAAGGTGACCATGCTCTGGGGCGATTATCGCGATTCCACGACCGTCAATGTGCTCGCAGACCAGCGGCTGGACTACACCCTCGACCAGCGAGTGGCGCAGCAGAACGCCACCCGCGACCTTTACAAACAAATAGAACGCGCCTCCAAAGCGTATGACCGGCTGAAAGAGGCTGAAAAGACAATCAAACTGGTGGAAGACCAGTTGGCCAATACACCCGACAGCACCAAAAAAGAGGTCATCAAACTCGGCAAAACCTTGCGCGACAGCATAGGGGTGCTAAAAGAAGCCTTTTTTAATCAAAAAGAAGGAAAGGGCATCCAGCGGAACCCCGATAACCTAAATGCCAGGTACTGGAAAGCAATGGGTTACATGCAACCGGGACTGGAGGCGCCGGACGCCAATGCCCGGGTCGCTATCGACGAAGCCAGGGTAGAAACCGATAAATTGCTGGAACGTATCAACGCCTTGTTCGATGGGCCCTGGAAAGATTACCGGGCAAAAGTGGAGCGCCTGCAATACTCCCTGTTCAAGGATTTTGACCGATTATAAGCCTGAAATACTCCCGGGCTGGCTGCATTGTCGGCCCGGGACGGCAATTGAGCAAAAAAATATTACCTTTCTAACAGCAAATTGGGTCAATGCTGTATCTCCTGACCAATCGTTCATTCTTCACTACCGGTTTTTATGAAAAAACTTTTCAACACCTTACTCCTTGCGGTTGCTATCTGCTCCGGGCTGAGGGCACAAAGTCCCTTGTTCGTTGACACAACCGTCACACCCCAGCAAATGGTTGCCGACTTTTTCAACACAGGCCAGGTGACGGTATCCAACGTCGCGTTCACCGGCGCCGACGGGTCCTGTGCCTATTTCGAAGCCGCCAATACGGATCTCGACCTGCTGGCCGGCATCATGTTGAGCAGCGGCCACTGCACGGAGGCCCCCGGCTCGCCCGATTATTTTGCCTCGGGCTTTTATGGCTCTAATGGCGACTCCCTGCTGACCGGCCTAAGTGGCATCGTTACTTTCGACGCCGCCTCGCTCGAATTTGATATGGTTTCCCAGGAAGACACCCTGTGCTTCATCTATCGTTTCGGCTCGGAGGAATACCCCGAGTACGTCGGTTCGAGTTTCAACGATGTGTTCGGCTTTTTCGTCAGCGGCCCCGGTTATGCCGACAATACGAACATTGCCCTTGTGCCGAATTCTTCCACCCCGGTTGCCATCAACAATATCAACTTTGATTTAAACTCGCAGTACTACGTACCCTATGACAGCCTGGGAGAAGACGCAGTTTACGATGGTTTTACCACGACCTTGCCGGCCAAATTCGTGGTGCAACCCGGTGAAAGCTACCATGTCAAACTCGCGATCGCCGACTCTGGCGACGGCATCTTCGACTCCGGCGTTTTCATCGCTATCAACTCGCTCGGCGGCGACAGCCTGCTGGCGCCCGTAGCCGAAATGCTGGCCCCGATTGTGGATGGCAATACCGTTTCTTTTGTCAATACCAGCCGTTACGGCACCGCCTGGCACTGGGATTTCGGCGATGGCACGTCCAGCAACGAACGTTATCCCGCCCCGCATACCTATCCCCAGTTTGGCCCCAATGGCGACGAACGCACCACGTATGTCGTCACGCTGGTGACTTCCAACTACTGCTGCTCCGACACGACGCAGTTTGTGGTCAACATCGGCGCAAGCAGCACCACCGAATTGAGTGAAATGGGCTTCACATTTGGCCCGAACCCTGTGACGAACATGTTGCTGCTCCAGCCTTCGGAGTCGGGCGTTTATCGCGTACGGGTTGCCGATCTCAACGGTAAAATCATGATCGACCACCAACCCACCGGCGCATTCCGCATCGAAACGGGCGCATGGCCGACGGGCATGTATCTCCTCGAAGTGACCCAGTCGGGCAAAACGGGAGTACAACGCATTGTAAAGCAATAATTCAGGTTAGATTTGATCGTAATGAAAAGCCCGGCGGTGTTGCACCGCCGGGCTTGCTATTTACTGCTAAAAAGAGAAGACTGAATTTATTGCTTGCCATCATTTCCGCCGGTATCGGCCGGAGGGGCAAGCGGGGGCAGCGAAGGCGCCGCGTTTTGTTTGCGGGTGGTGCGCAGTGTGGGCAACGGATTGGTCCACAAACGTCTTTTGTGGCGCAGCACAGTGCTGTTGGGCTCAGACGGGTCGCTGCCCGGCAAAGGCAGGGCGCCAGTCCTTTCAGCGCGACGACCCGAAGAGTTGACCATTTTTCCGGTCGAGGGCTCGGATGAGCCTGTCGCCGGCGCAGCTGTTTGAAGCGGTTGTTCTACCGGCTGCTCGACTGCTGGCGCGACGGCGGGTTGCTCCGGGTTGGCGAGGTTCGGGGTGGTTTTTACGTGCTCCGCAGGATGGTAGCGGACAGCGGGAGGGTTGTAGGGTTGGGCAGGTTCTGACGGTGTTGCAGTAGTGACCGGCATTTCTGCGGCAGGTTGGTTGGCTTGTTCCGGTGCGCCCTGTTGATTCGTTGCTGGCTGCTGCGGCCGGGCGAATGCCAGGTATAGGCCGATTGCAATAGCGATGGCGCCCGAAGCGACCAGCAGGATTTGACTGGATGACCAGCCCTGATGAGGCGGTTTGATACGAGTCTGCACCTGTTGCCAAACGCGGTCGGAGGGGGTATCCCATCCGGATGCATCGGGCGTGTCGGGCAGGTTGTCGAATGATTTGCGAAATAATTCGTCGAGCGAATGAAAATCTTTTTGTTCAGCCATGTGGGTCGGTTCCGGCCGTAATTGACGGCCGGGGGAGTGATTAGTATTGCGCAAAAGGTTTTTTAGCGAAAGGGTCTTGCGGTGTCAGACGATAAAAGATTTATCCAGCATTCGTTTTAAAAACTCGCGTGCCTTAAACAGCTGGCTTTTACTGGTACCGATAGAAATATTCAACTGTTCGGCTATTTCCTCGTGACTGTAACCTTCGATAGCATACAGGTTGAACACGGTTCGGTAGCCTGGCGGCAGTTTTTGCAGGTATTTCATCAGGGTTTCGGCGTCGAGGTTGGCAGCAAAGTCCTCTTCGGTGCGGAAACGGTTTTCGAAAGGCATAAAATCGCCGGTGTCGCGCAAAAAATCACGTTGTCGGCGGAGGTGACTCAGGGCTGTATTGACCATAATTCGTCGAATCCAGCCACCCAGGGCGCCTTCGCCCCGGAATTGAGCCATGTCTCGATAAACCCGGACGAAACCGTCCTGCAGCATATCCTCGGCTTCGGCGCGGTCGCGTGCAAAGCGAAGCAAAACACGAAACATCGGTACGCTGTACTGTTTGTACAAAGCGGTCTGATGTTGCGGGCTGCCGCGCAGAATGCCGCTTACCAGTTCCTGGTCACTCAGTTGCTGCATAAGGTCTTGCGGATGCTAGTGTTGATGAGCAAGGGAAAGAATGGGTTGCCTGGGTAGAAAAAAAATTTTTTACAAAGTCGAATCCGGGTGTAAAGTTCGGTGTTGCAGGTTGCTGTGAAGCCGCTTTGTTTTACAAATCGGGCATTTGACCAAATTCGGCGCGGGGGGCGATCAGTTGTCGGTCAGTTGGACGCGCAATCGGGCGGTAAATGTTCCTTTTTCCCGTTGCAGCGTGAGGCGGTGCTGGCTGGGGTAGATCAGGTCGAGCTGGCGGCGGATATTTTTCAGACCAATGCCTTCGCCATGCGGGTTCGGAATATCTCGATCAGACGCTACCGTGTTTTCAACGGTAAAATCCAGCACATTGTTTTTGAGCCGCAAGTGAATATGAATGCTCGCTTCGCCCGTTGTGCTGTGCGCCCCGTGTTTGAAACTGTTTTCTACAAAGGGCAGTAGCAACAACGGCGCAATGGAGGCATCGGCCTGATCCATTTCCGACACGTAAGTGACCGACAGGCGCTCGGTATAGCGCAGTTTTTCCAGTTCGATGTAATCCTGAATGACCCGGGCCTCATCGGTGAGCGAAATACGCGGCGAACGGCAATCGTACAACATGAAGCGCATGATTTTCGAGAGCATCATGATGGCGTCGGGCGTGCGGTCCGATTTTTTCCGGGCCAGGACGAAGAGGTTGTTCAGCGTATTGAACAAAAAATGGGGGTTGGTTTGGGCCCTGAGAAAATTGATTTCGGACTGAAGTTTCTCCCGGATCAACTGCTGCTCGAAATCGCGGCTTTCGTAATGCACCCGAATCAGTTTGATGGTACTGGCGGCCGCGGCCGTGATAAAAATATCGAACACGGACAGTAACATGCCCCGGGCTTCGAACACGTCGAACTGGTGCCCGGGCCTTATCAGGGGGATATAAACATAGCCCAGCACCAGGCGGTACACGAGCAGCGTTACCAAAAAAGCGCCGATTAGCGTCAGCAACAGCTGTGTCAGTTTGTTGCGCTCCAGGTAAAGCGGGATGATGTAGTAGAAAATGAAATAGGTAAAGGCCATTTTGACCGGCATACTGAACGTCTCGCCGATCAGTATGCCCCAAAACGCTGTTTCCAGCGGCTGCCTGTACACCGTACAGGTAAGCGCTGCGTTCAGCGGCAGGTAAACTGCCCAGAACAATACGTGCAATCCGATCCGACTCCAGTTCAAGCGTGCCATTCAACTGTGTTGAAGCCCGCGGCCGCAGTCAGGGTGTAAAGCGAGCGATCGCGCAGGCGTATTTCTTTAATGGGTATTTCTTCGCCGTCGAGCAGGCAGCTTCTGACAAATGCCGGAAACCCGACGAGATAGATTTTCACGGTTTTGTAGGTCGGTTCCCAGTCGCCGCTTTTCTGCTGACTAAGGCTGAAATTGCCGTTCTGGCCCCTGGTTTCAAATGTTTTGTGGCTGTATTGGCCCTCCTGGTAGGCATAGCCTTCGCCTTCGTCTTCGTACAAATGGCTGGTTTCATTGCCGTTTTTGTAATAAACGTAAAGCGTCAATTCATCTACCGGGCGCTCGCCGGTCCATTGCCGCACTGGATAAACGGGCAGAACGGCACCTTCTCTGACGAAAAACGGCAGCTGGTCGGGCATCAGGTTGATAAACATTTCTCCGTTGGCAGCCTGGCCGGTCCAGAAATAATACCAGTTGCCCTGCGGCAAGTACACCATCTGGCGCTGCTGTTTGGCTTGTACGACGGGGCTAACCCAGATATGGTCGCCAAACAGAAAATCGCGCTCCTGATCGATCAGTTTCGGGTCGGCCGGGTCGGCAAAAGCGGCGTGGCGAATGACCGGCGTACCGTCTTGAGCATGCTTTCGGAAAGCTGTGTAAAGGCAAGGTAGCAAGGCATAGCGCAGTTCGATTGCCTTTTTGGCCAAATCCGTGATTTTATCCCCAAACGACCAGGGTTCGCGGTCGAAAGTATGCAGAGACGGGTCGGTCAGCTGGGCCTCGTCGGTTATCGCGGTATCGCCCGCCTGGTGGCCTCCCATGCTGTGCATGCGCATGAGCGGGTGAAATACAGCCAGTTGCAGCCAGCGGACGTATAATTCAGGGTCGAGTTCTCCGGCAAACCCGCCGATGTCGGTGCCACAGAAGGAAAAACCCGATACCGACAGGCGCTGACATTGAATGTTGGCAATCAGAAGGTGTTCCCAACTGGATACGTTGTCTCCGGTCCACACGGCCCCGTATCGTTGTCCTCCGCTGAAACTCGCTCTGGTGAGCAAAAAAGGCCGTTTTCCCGGCTTCAAACGCCGCAAGCCTTCGAAGGAGGCCCGCGTCATGAGCATGCCGTACACATTGTGACCCTTTCGATGGCTGGCCGGATTTCCATCGAAATGGTGCATCACCTGATCGGGCAGGGTTTTGTGGTTGACGTGAAACACGGCCGGTTCGTTCATGTCGTTCCAGAACCCGGCGATACCGTCCTGCACATACAGTTTGTCGTACAGGCTGCCCCACCAGCTGCGGACGCGCTCATCGGTAAAATCAGGGAAGGCGCAGAAGCCCGGCCATACGGGGCCTTTGGCAACGTCGCCGTCGGCTGTTTTTACAAAATATTCATTTTCAATACCTTCTTTGTAAATTTCATAGCCGGGGTCTTCCTTGATCCCGGGATCGATCATACAAACTGTGGCGAAACCCAGGTCGCGAAGGTCGTCGATCAGTTGCTTCGGATCGGGGAAGTGATTGTTGTCCCAGGTGAAACACCGAAACCCGTCCATGTAGTCGATGTCGAGGTAAATAGCGTCGCAGGGGATGGATTTTTCGCGAAAAGTATGCGCCAGCCGCCTGACCCGGCCATGCGGATAATACGACCAGCGGCATTGATGGTAACCCAGCGCCCAGAGCGGCGGGAGTTCGAAACGGCCGGTCAGGCGGGCGTATGCGCGGCTGACCTCGTCGGGGGCCGGCCCGCTGATAAAATAGTAGTTGAGTTCGCCGCCTTCGGCCCAGAATTCGGTGGTTTCGCTGTCTGCGCTGTTGAAATCAAAATGGGTTTTGAAGCTGTTGTCGAGAAAAATGCCGTAGGCAATCCCGAGGTTAAAACTGTAATAAAAGGGGATTGCCCGGTACAAAGGATCGGTTTCGCGGCCGTATGCGTAAGCGTCGGTGCACCAGAGTTCGAATTTTTTGCCGTGAAGATTGGCACTGCAACTTTTGTCGCCAAGTCCGTAAAAGGCCTCCTTTCGGTGGCACTTTTTGCTCATACGCAATTCGCACCAGCCGCGCATGATCGTCCGTTTGGCCGAAAAACCGCCTGCATCCTCGCAAAGTGCGCGGTCACTTTGATCGTAAAAACGAATGCGCATGCCCTGTTTCAGGATCACGATTTGCAGCGATTCCGAGTTGAGCAGGTACTCGCTGTCGGTTTCATCCAGGGTTATCGTGACTTTTTCTGGCTGAAAAGCGGGATCGATGGCATAGGAATGGTCGCGGGCAAACAGCCCGTCGGGGCTGTACCGCAACCTGACGACGCCTGCCGTTACAAACTGCAAGCGCAGGGCAATACCGTTGCGGCACACGAATTCGTACGCGCCTTCCCGCCAGCGCACCGTGGCTATCTCGTCGGCCGTGACAACCTGATAGATGTCATCATAACGCGTGCTGACGTCGGCGCCGGCATAATCAATTTCGGAGGGCGGCACAGGAACAGGCGGTTCGGGGGGCAAAGCGGGGCTGGTTTCGTCGTTCTCCTGCATAGTTTCGGTTTACAGCCCCAAAAATCTGCTCTTTCCGTCAAGATTGGATTGAAACCGGCCATGAAGTTGTGCGACAACACATTTTTACTCAAAATAGCAGGGTTGCCGACAAATGAAAACGCCAGCGTGAAGCCTGCTGGGTGAGTAACGACGCTCCCGAGCCCGAGCCGCTGAATGCGAGTTCGGCGTTTTTGTTGCTCGGATCGGTAAAACGGTTTTGCGCCATAAAACCGATCTCCAGATGTTTCGTCGGCCGGTAGGAAATACCGCTTTGCACGGCGCCGCGCCAGCGGGCTATCTTCTGGTTGGCCAGTTGCTCGATGCGGTTATCCGGATCGCTGATGGCGCCGTTATTTACCTGGAAATTACCGACGGCTACGGTCGTACTTCCCGTTTGCACCTTCAAGGTGTGCGACAAGGAGCCGCCCGCATACACCCGCCAGCGGCGCGCGGGTTGCCACCATATCATCAGCGGTAAATCCAGGCGGTGTACGGCCGAAACCTGGGTTTGAACCTGCGCCGGAACATAATTGGGTCCCGAATACGAAGGGTCGGTCACCAGGTCATCGACAATGATGATATCAGGGGCGGAGGTGTCGTACACAGCCGGGGCGCTGACGAGCGTGGCGCTGGTAAACGGCAATTGTTCGTATCCATAGGCGATGCCCGAACGAAGGCCCCAATGCCGCGAGCGTTTAAAATCGGCCACCATGCCGATGCCGGCATCGTGAAAACCCGAAAAATCACGTGTGCCTACACTGGCACTTGCGCCAAAGTCCCACACGTCCTTCTCTTTTCGTGACGGTGCCGGTTGAACACCGACATTTGAGGGTCGGGGAAAAACCCGAACTTCTTGGGATGCCGCCATGCCAAACGGCAGGGGCAGTGCACCGACAGGAGAGGATAATGTAATTTTTTTTGGCTGATTATCAATGAACTGGATTGCTTTTGCCGGGGACTTGTCGGCCGCCTCGGCGTTCGCAGTTGCAGTTGGGTCGGGCAACAATACCTTCGATTCGGGCAGGGCTCCGGCAACTGTTCGGGCTTCAGGTTTTGTCACTGCGACCAGGCTGCGCCGGGCAGCTGCTGATTCCGTTGAGGCGAGCGACGCTGCCGGGGCAGCATCGGCCTTCGTAACACGGGACGGGCCGTTTTCCGAAAGACCGGCCGCTGGTGAGGCCGGCTCCTGCGGTTTTGCCGCAACGGGGCCGATCGGAACAAAAAGCGCCGGAGGCTGAACCTGCGCGGGCCGGAGATCATGCCCCATCCCTTGCCAGATGGCGAGCCCGATGCCGGCCAGCAAAACGGGAGCAAACCACCACCAAAGGAAGCGGCGCCGGCGGCGTTCGCGGGGCATCTCCCGGTCGAGCGCGCGGCGCATGTCGACCCAGCCTTTGTCGGCGAGTTTATTGTCTTTATTGGAACCTATGTATTTCATAGTCAATCTCTTGCAGTGGTTCAGTTTGTTCGGGAGTTATAGGCGCCGGCTACGCGCAGGTTCTCCCTGCGTTCGATTTCGTCGAGGTGCTCGCGCAGTTTCTGGCGGGCCGTAGAGAGGTGCCACTTGGAGGTGCCTTCACTGATGTTGAGGTTTTGGGCAATTTCGGCATGGGTATAACCCTCGATGGCGTAAAGCCGGAAGACTTCCTGCGACATATGGGGTAGTGCTTTTACGGCGCGCAGGATTTCCTCTTCGTGGAATACGTCCGACGATCGCTCCGGCACGGTTTCATCGCGTTCTTCAAAGATCAGAAAGTGCGAATAGCGCGCGTTGTCGCGAAAATAATCGGCCAGGCTGTGCCAGACCAACCGACGCACCCAGCCTTCCAGGCTGCCCCGGAAAGCAAACGTGTGAATTTTCTGGAAAACACGCAGGAAGCCCCTGTTCAGTATGTCGAGCGCGGTATCGTCGTCGCGCGTATGGCGCCGGCACATGCGCAGCATTTCCGGGAAAAAACGCCGGTACAACGCCTCCTGTGCGCGTCGGTCGTTGGCCGCGCAAGCGGCTACGAGTTCTTCATCCGTGTATTGTTTCTTTCCGAACAGGTTCATCATCAGAGCAAAAGTCCTAAACCTAATTCAAAACGGCGATGCAAAATCCGGTCTTTTCCTTCGGATTGGTCCTGAAAATGAGTCCAGACCCGATCCTGGCGTTGAAACCTTAGCCCGCCAAAAATAGTGAAATGGTTGCCCAGCCGGTAACCCAGTCGCCCGTGCAGGAGCCAACCGCCGCGCCACTGGTCGTCGTATCCGAACCGGGCATTGCTTCTGCCGCCGGCAAATCCCCAACCGGCTGAGAAATTGTAAAACGGCGCCATGTTGCTGGCCATCAGATACCCCCTGGCTTCGATAAAAACAGGATAGGTGGCCTGATTGATCTGATTGACATAAGGCGAATAGGCATCTATGCCCAGACCGAGGCCAACACCCAGCCATCTGGAAAAAAGATAGCCGGTACTGTTGTACAACGAAAAACCCGTGACGCTTTCATTCCACCAGGTACGCCCGGTCAGCACCGACATGCCCGTAGCATTGTACCAGCCTTTTTCCTTGAAAGTATAGGGCTGAGAAGCAAAACCGCCGGCGCGAACTTTCGGACTGTCAGGGCAGCGCTGCACCATTCGCCTGATTTCCGAGGCAGGCAGGTGCAGGGTGAGCCCGCTCCAGGTTTGGATCACCAGCGGGCCGTTTTCGGGAAATTCCAGCACCTTTCCCCGGTACACGCTGCCATTTTTGAGATACACGATATCCGTGCAGCCGGTAGTTGCGTCGTGTTGCTGGGCATGCAGAATTGCCGAAAACAAGATGAAGAGTAAGGCGATACAGGATCTCATGATAAAAATGATGGGTTATCCTTGTGAAACGGGCCGGGGCCGCAGTTGTGCAAAACGACTGCCGCCCCGGCCGCACCCGGGTTATTTCCGAATCTGGCTGATGAGCTTGGGCTCGGAAGGGTTGGTGACGTCGATCTGAAAGAAACCGTCGTCGCCAATGACGAGCAGGTGGTTGCTGTCCAGAGAAATCACATCGGTAGCTTTTAGTTTGTCGAGGTGTGCCAGCTGTTGCAGGTTGGTGGCTTGTGATTTGTCATAGATTTTCAGGCCGTCGTCGCACAGATACAGGTATTGATCGCGGACTGCCAGACCGAAGGGCCGTTGCATGGAATAGGTCGCTTCGAGCGTTGCAACCGGCAGGTTTTCAATATTGATAACGTCAAGTTGATTGAGTGTTCCGTTGCAGGTGGTGCCGTCGTGAAGGGTTACATAGGCGTGGTTGTCGTCGCAAACGACGGGGTCACAGCCGGTTGCGTGCCAGAACGTCGATTCCAGCACAGGGTGTTTTGGGTTGCTGTTGTTGAAGATAAAAACACCCTGCTGGGAGCCGATAAACAAGCGGTCTTTCCAGGGGAAAAGCGTTTCTATGTTCCAGCCGACAAGTACCGAATCGGTTGTCGCAGGGCAATCCGGTTGCGCCAGCGACCATGATTTGAGGGTGGAATTATCAACGGTGTAAAGATATTCGTCAACCAGCCCGAAGCGGGAAAAGGAGCCGGCAATGCCTGTCGGGACGCTTGAACTGCCATTGCTGTTGACGCCGTCGAATTGCGCGTCAACCATGATAACATCGCCCTCAAACCACCAGGGATTGTTCCCGACCTCGTCGCACGGAAGTTCTTCCGTTACTTCTGAAACATCATAGCCCACCAGCCAGCCTTGTTGAGGGTTAAAACCATACAGTGAAAAAGCGTTTTCACGATAGCATACCGTTTGCGGCGAGGCGATATTTTCAATGTCGATCGTCATCAAATTGATGTATTGATCGGCATACAGGTAATGACCGCGAACAGCCATGTCAACATTGCCGGGAATGCTCCAGAAAGCGATTTTTACCGGGTTGGCCGGATCGCTGTTGTCGATCACATGGATACCTTCGTTTCGTTCGTTGATGAGCAGGTAGTGGTCGAAGTAGTAAATTTTACCGGGATTGACGAGGTCGCGAACCGGCTGAACCTGAAATCCGCGATTGCATTCGGCAGCGGTTTTATAAACGGGGTCGTAACGCTTGTAGGTTTTTTGAGTGGTGCATTTGTCGCGCAGGCAACCGGGGAAAAGCAGAAGGGCCAATAAACCCAGTGCAACAGGGTAGTAAAACGGGTATCGCATGGCAAACAGTTTTTGTGAACAGAATGGTGTTTGCTTGCCAAGACACGGAATATCGAAGCCGGGGTTGGGTGGGGGGCAAAGTTTTTTACAAAACATTTTGATCTGGCTGAACTACCGCCCTTAAAACGGTTAAGCCGTACTGCAAACGCAGCACGGCCTAACTGTTATAATCCCATGAACAACCGGAAGGGGGGATTTCCAAGATTTTTTACGATGTTTCTACAAACGAGCGGCTTGCAAAAATATTGGCATTCGCATTAAAAAAAATAATTTTTCCGGGTACCCCGCAGAAGGTAGGTGTGCGGGGCGCTTCAAAAACGATGATTTGCCGCTCCGGCGCTCAATGCCCGACGATCAGTTTTCCGCTTTTTGACCACCCAACGCCTTGAATGCCATACACATAAACGCCGTTGGGTAAATCGCCTGTTTCGACTCTTTGCCTGCTGTTGTCTGTTTGAATTTGTCTTACCAGCCGGCCTTGCAAATCGTAGAGCCGGATGTCGAACTTTTTCCCGGCATTGCCCTGCACGTCAAATACCGCGTAAGCATCGGCGGGGTTGGGACTTACGCTCACCGAGTGCTGCTGAACGGGCTGGTGCTGCGCCGAATTCTGCAAAAAATTGGCGCTGAACATGCCGTTTCCATGAGTGGCGGCGACCACCAGGCCGTCGGAGGGTCTTACGTCGACGAAGTCCACGACCGTACTTCCGATTTCGTTGGGTCCTTCAAGCGTCCAGAGCGTGCCTGCCTGACCGGCTGCATGCAATTTCAGGGTGTCGGCCGAGAAGAGCCCGACGCTGGTGCCGCAGAAATATTTTTTGGCGCCGTTCGGATATGGCAAAATGCTCAACCAGCGGAGGGAGGGCCCTGCGCCGGTGCCGCCTACGCTGCCTTCCAGGTTGCCGCCGACTTTGATCCAGTTTTGTCCGCCATTGAGACTGCGGAAGAGGCTGTACACTTTGTAATTTGAATACACGATCACAATATCGTCGGCGTTGTCCGGATCGATGGCGATGCAGTTGATATACCCTGCTGTGCCGGCCAGCGGTGGCGTAATGGAAGTGAAACTCGGCTGCCCGGTATGCGCATTGTCCACCTTGAACAATTTGTTGTTGCTCGTGCCCAGGTACATGCGGTGCGCCGGATTACTTTGAGACACGGCAATTGCCGTAAAGGTGCCCTGAGCAGGGGTCAGCGTGTCGGGATATTGTACCCAGCCCTGGCTGATCGAATCCCATTCGCCGGTCAGGCTGATGGCGCCGAGTTCGTTTTGCCGATACACTTTTCTGCCAGCCGGGAGATAAAGAACATTGGCGTCGTTGGGGTCCAGCGCCAGCGGGTTGATAAATTCGTAGTCGTCTTTGAGCGGGCCGATCGGGTCGATACGGCGGAAAGCGAGTACGTTGCCGGCAGCATCCAGGGAGCATTTGGCGACGCGCCCCTGCTGGATGGACAGAATGTAATACGCCTTGCCGGGCGCAACCGCGCCGAAGGAGCCATCGCCGTTGACGGTTTGTCGCCAGGGCGCGGTGGGGTCGTCGCTGTTGACGAAAAAGTTGCCGTTATCCTGCAAGCCCCCGATCAGCATGTTGTCGTCAGGGGTGCTGTGGTCGATGATTGCCGTGTAAAACTGTGTGGTCAGGTAGCCTCGATTGAGGGTGTTCCAGACGACCGTGGGCGCGTTGCAATCTTCGCTGCGGTGCAGACCGCCATCGCTGGCGGTGATCATGACATTGGGGTTGCTGGGCAAAAACAGCAGGTCGTGCTGGTCGGGGTGGTGTCCGGGGTAGAGTTCGAAGAAAGGCAGAAAAGTGCCGGGTTTGTAGCCGCCGATCTGGGTCGTATTGTTCGGCGTGCTGAACCCGTCGGTCGAACGGTAAATATTGGTGCCGCCGATAAATACATGGTTGGTGCCGGGTTGAACTTTGACCACCAGATCATAGCCACCCTGACAGGCGAACTGGTCGAATTCAGTGCCTGTTGAAGGAAGGTTGTCGGTCAGGTTTTCCCAGGACCCGTTGGCGCCGGCGCCGTTGCCGCTAATATAGGTGTACTTCCAGAGGCTGGACCAGTCGTTGCTCCCGAGGTATGCATTGAAATGACCATAGCCCGGAGTTGACCCAAGAAAGTACACTTCGTTCTCGTTGTTCGGGTTGATTCCGATAACGACCCGATCGTAAACCGGCGGGAAATTGGCCGGCGTGATGTTGGTCCAGCTGGTGCCGTTGGTGCTGCGCCAAATGCCTTTCTGAGGGCCGTCGTTGCTCAATGTGGCGTATAACACACCGGTCGAGCTCACGGCGATATCGGTGAAATAGGAGAAGTTGCTGAGGTCACCGCCGCGCACTGCCGTCCAGCTGTTGCCGCCGTTGGCGCTGCGGTAAATGGCGCCGACAGTCGCCATGTACAAGACATCGAGCGAATCGGTCGGGCCGGTGACCACTCGCCAGCCCCCTTGAAACAGGGTGCTGAAATCCTGCGGGTTGCCATCGTCGGTGGAGGCGACGGGCGCCCAGGTTTCGCCATTGTCGGTGCTTTTGAAAAGGCCGTCTCCCAGGTAAAACGACACGTTGGCCGAACCGCCCGAGGCGCTGGTGCCGTAGAGTTCTCCCGACAGGTAGTACCAGGTATTGGTATGTCCGGGTCGAACATCCTGCGCAATGCTGATGCAGCCCGGGTGGGCATTGAGGGGCGTTTTGCGGGCCCATGATTGCCCGCCGTCGTTGCTCAGCCACAAACCGCCCGACACGCCACCCGCGAGCAAACGGTTTTCATCGGTGACGTCGATGGCCAGCCCGCGGGTGCGACCACCGTAGTTCCAAGGCCCCCTGGCCGTCCAGTCGGGAGCGGAGCGCAAACCCGTTTCGGCCGAAGGCAGGCCAGCGGCAAACCAGCGCTCCTGAAAAGTGATGCCGACCGGAATTTGACCGGTAACAGGGTCGGCAAGGCGCAGTTTTTCCCAGGCTTCTCGGCGTTCGCGGTTTTCCTCGTTCTCGCCGCCGGGCATCCGCAGGGCCGGCGCCGCTTTTTTTTCTTGCAGAAATACATCTTGTCCGCGGTTGACAAACCAAAAGGATAAAAAGGCCAGTCCGGCCAAGGGCAAAAGTGTGTATAGTCCTTTCATGAATACTCCGAATTTTTGCAGCCAATATAGGAAGAGTGCTGTCGTTTTCACGCCGATAGGTAAGGGCAATAATAGCAAAAGGCAAACAAGTTGAAGTTTTCGGCGTTTTACCTGCCATCCTGTTTCAGAAAGCAGTTTAATTAAAAAATCTCCATCGATGGCTGTACACATTTTTCCGGAGTCGAGCCAGGGGCGCGGCGCCTTCAACGGCGGCGAGATCGTGGAAAACAAACCGATCGGTTTTCCGCAGGACGGCTCTGAGCTGCGACCCTATTCCAACCTTTTTTACTGGGCGCACGCACGGGCGGTGACCGACAGCACGATCGGGCTCCATCCGCACCAGGGTTTTGAGATTTGTTCTTTTGTGCTCAAAGGCCCAATCCGGCACTTCGACACGAAATTGAACGACTGGAAACCGCTGGAAACCGGCGATGTGCAGATCATCCGCGCCGGCTCGGGCATCAGTCATTCGGAATGGATGGGCGAAGGAGCGGAGATCTTCCAGATCTGGTTTGATCCCGATTTGGCTAAAACGCTGGCGCAGCCGGCGAGCTACGATGATTACCGGGCTGCGGATTTTCCGGTGCTCCGGCCGGCCGAAGGCGTGGCGCGTACCATCCTGGCCGGAGAAGGCAGTCCGTTTCACATGGAAACGGAGGGTATAGGGGTGGAAAGGCTCATGCTCGCCCGAACGTCCTTTCGGATGCCTTTGCGTGCCGGAGGGCTCTTGTCCGCGTACCTGCTGGAAGGCGAAGCGCGTATCAACGGCGAAAATATGACCCGGCGCGATTTTGCCGTGGTCAGGGAAAGCGCCGAGATTCAAATCGAGACCGACGGCCAGGCCGATATTTTCCTGATTTTTTCTCCGGCTCAACCGGCCTATCGCACGTACGCACAAATCCGGAGGATTCAGTCGAACTGATTTCAGCGCTGATTTTCCTGTCCTGAAACCGGCAATTGGACGGTTTTATCGCAGTATCTCGGACATTTATTTGCTTAAAACCTTTTGAATTGGGGAGGCTGCCTATATTTGCGGGCTTTTTTGCAGAAATGCAATTTGGCCGAACGGTCGTTGTTTCGCTTCCGTTCGTGAATCCTACTCATTCAAACATTATTATCCCGAGGTATGCAAAGTAAAGGTGTCGTGCGCTTTTTTGTGATTGCGCTGACTTTGGTGTGTCTGTTCCAGTATCTGCTCATTCTCCCGACCAACAGCGTGGAGAATGACGCCCGGAGTTATGCCCATGACATGGTGGCAAAAGATCCTAACACGAGTTGGAACTCTTTTTATCAATCGTATCTGGACTCCATGTCCAGCGAGACGGTTCTTAATCTGTGGCCACTTAAGAAATTCAGCTATGCCGAGTTGAAAAAGAGCCAGCTGGCGCTGGGCCTCGACCTCAAAGGCGGCATGAGCGTTTTGCTGCAGGTGGATCTTCAGGACTTTCTGAAAAGCTTGTCGGGCAATAACCCCGATCCGGCTTTCCAGCAGGCCATTGCCAAAGCGTCTGAAATGCAAAAGACGCAGCAAACGGACTTCATTACCCTGTTTGCGCAAGCCTGGAAAGAAACCAGCGGCGGCAAACCCCTGGCTTCCGTGTTTGCCCGCAACGAATCGCTCAAAGGACAAATCAATTTCGATTCGCCGGACGCCGACGTTATCCGGGCAGTGCGCACGCTTGCCAACGGCACGGTTGATCAGACCTACAAGCGCCTGAAAGAACGTATCGATAAATTCGGCGTGGTTCAGCCCAACGTCAGCCTCGACGCAGCACGCGACCTTATCCTCGTCGAACTGCCGGGTATCGACAACCCCGAACGCGCACGCTCCATGTTGCAGCGTTCTGCCAAGCTTGAGTTCTGGGAAACGTACCGCTACGGCGACCCCGGCGTAAAAGACGGCTTTATCGCCGCCGACCTCAAACTGGCGAACCTCGCCAACAATGACACCTCCGCGACCACCAAGCCGCAGATGGTCAAAGACACCTCTTACGTGTACCCCTTGGGCGCCGACGGCCAACCCGACACGACGAAGGCGAAGGAAATGAAGATCACGGAGCGTCCGGCCACGTCCGATCCGAAAAAAGGTCCGCTGCTCACCCTCATGGCCATGAGTGGCTACGATCAGAGCGCGATCCTGGCTTATGCCGACAAGAATAAAATGAAAACCATCTCCGAGTTCCTCGCCCGTCCGGAGGTAAAACAGGTCTTCCCCGCCGATATCGAATTCCGCTGGAGCATGAAGCCGGTTGAAGAGACCGGTGAAAAAGCAGGCGGCACCACGGGCAAATACGAACTGTACGGGATCAAAAAATTCCGCAATCAAGACAAACCGCGCATCGACGGCTCCGTTGTTACCAATGCCAGCGCCCAGCCCGACCCGACGACCGGCGAAGTAGGGGTAAGCCTCAGCATGAACAACGAGGGCGCTCGTACCTGGGCCGACATGACGACGGTCGCTGCCCAGAACGGCAACCGCGAAATCGCTATCGTACTCGACGACGAGGTCGCCAGCGCCCCCCGCGTAATCAACCCGATTGAAGGCGGTAATTCGTCCATTACGGGCAACTTTACGCTCGAAGAAGCAAAAGACCTTGCCAATATCCTTCAGGTTGGTAAACTCCCCGCCGGCACTCACATCGTTCAGGAAAGCCAGGTCGGTCCCTCTCTCGGCGCCGAGAATATCACGAAATCTCTCACCACGATGCTTTTGTCGGTGGGTCTGTTGTGCGCCTTTATGTTCGCCTATTACAACAAAGGTGGTCTGGTGAGTGTCGTAGCCCTGTTGGCCAACATCTTCTTCATTCTCGGTACGCTTGCCTCCATGGGTACGGTACTGACGCTCCCGGGTATTGCCGGTATCGTGCTGACCCTGGCTGCTGCCGTGGACGCCAACGTAATTATCTACGAACGTATCCGGGAAGAATTGCGCGCCGGACTGCCGGTGTTGAAGGCTATTAAAGAAGGCTTTACCCATGCACTTCCCTCTATCATCGACGCCAACGTAACGACCTTCCTCACGGCTGTTGTACTGATTTACTTCGGCCTCGGCCCGATCAAAGGTTTCGGTACGGTTCTGGCTGTCGGTATTCTGACTTCCTTGTTCACCGCGGTACTGATGGGCCGTTACATCACCGACTGGTGGTCGGCCCGTACGGAAATGAAATACAGTTTCCCCTGGTCGGAACACTGGCTGGTGGGTTTCCATTACGACTGGATGGGTAAGCGGAAGATTGCATACGCTTTCTCCGCCATTCTGATTGGTATCGGCGTCTTTGCAATGGTTACCCGAGGCTTCGAACTCGGTGTCGATTTTAAAGGCGGTTACTCTTTCAACGTCCAATTCGATCGTCCGGTGGATGGCGAGCAACTGCGCGCACCCTTGACCCAGGCATTTGGCGCCAACCCGATCATCAAATCGGTTAGCACCAACAATACGCTCAACATCACGACGGCCTATGGCATCGATGACCGCAGCGCGACGGCGATGGACAATGTGATCGCCAAACTGCACGAAGGATTGAAAAACGGCGGTATCGACGTTAGCCTTACAGATCTGAAAAACACGAGCTCTTCCACCACGCACATCATTTCCTCCAACCAGGTAAGCGCAACGGTGGCCGATGATATACGCAATTCGTCGTTCAAAGCAGCCATTTGGGCCCTTGCAGCCATCTTCCTTTACCTGTTGATCCGTTTCCGTCGCTGGCAGTTCTCGCTCGGCGCCGTGTTGTCGCTTGCGCACGACGTATTGATTACGCTCGGTTTCTTCGCGCTGCTGCACGGTATCGTTCCGTTCTCGCTGGAAATCGACCAGGCCATCATCGCCTGTATCCTGACGGTAATCGGTTTCTCGGTAAACGATACGGTAATCGTTTACGACCGTATCCGGGAATTCATCAACCTGTATTCCGGCCGACCCAAACAGGAGGTGTTCAACGCCGCTATCAATACCACCCTTAGCCGTACGCTGATCACTTCCGGCACGGTTATTTTCGTGGTGTTGCTGTTGTTCATTTTCGGCGGCAGCGCCATCAAAGGCTTCGCCTTCGGTATGGTGATCGGTATGTTCTTTGGTACCTACTCTTCTATCTTTATCGCTTCCGCATTTGTGGTCGACCTGACCCGCAACGAGATTCTTAGCGGCAAGGCCGTTGAAGCACCGAAAGAAGAGCCGGCAGCCAAAGCAGGTAAAAAACCGGTCGCGAAATAATTCGACGTTTTTACGCTGGACAAACTGAAACCGGCCCCGGATAAATTTCCGGGGCCGGTTTTTCGTTTGAAAATAAAGGCAAAACAGAGCCATCTAATCGAGAAATTTGAGGCTCAATCAATAGACGAAGTATGTCCGGCTTTCTGCGTTACGAACACAAAAAACATCCGCTGCTGGCTCCCGGTAAATACTACGGCCGCCTGGTCAACAATCTGCTTATCGCGATCTTGATCCTGGTGACAAGTCTTGTATGCGGCACAATAGGGTATCATTACACCTGCTATTCCGATGCGGGCTGGACGACAAGGCTTTCCTGGGTCGATAGCCTGCTCAATGCGAGTATGATTCTGTCGGGTATGGGGCCGGTGGTTCAGCCGGATCAAATGACCGACGGGGGAAAGTGGTTTGCCTCCGGCTATGCAATTTTTTCGGGGGTGGTTTTTATTTCCACTGTTGGAATCATGCTGGCGCCCGCGGCGCATCGCATGTTGCACCGTTTTCATCTGGAAGACGAGGCAGAAAATGAAAAGCCCTGATCTCCTCGGGAAGATCAGGGCTTCGATATATAGTGTATTACAGGAATATTATTCTTCCTTCTTTTTCCGGCCGCCTTTTTTGGGCGTTTCTGCCGGGGCGGTGGCGTCTGCATCGGCGGCAGGTTGTTCGGCTGAAGCCGTTGTTTCTTCCGCAGGGGCGGCAGGCTCCTCGTGTTTTTCCGCTTCGGGCGATTTTTTGGTCAGGGTTTCCAACACTTCATCGGCCTTTTCAGCGAGTTGTTCGAGCAGGTCGCCGGCTTTTTCGCCGAGCACCGAGCCGACAGCCTTTGCAGTATCGACAACATCTTCCAGGGTTTCTCCGACTACGGCGCCGAGAGCGTCCAGCATGGATTCATTTTTATCCGCAGGCGGGGCAGTTTCCTGCTCTTCCGCCGGCGATGTTTTGGTTTTGATCTCTGCTGCAATCTCCGATTTGGCCGCTTCCTTGGCCGCTTCCATTTTCTGCCGTTTGGCCTCCTTGTTTTTCGCGTTTTCGATCTGCTTTTGCACATCGTTGCGGGTCTGGAGCATTTCGGCGAGTTTTTCGCGTTTGGAGGCGATGCGTTCTTCTACCATTTTGATTTTGGCAGAGCGCAATTGTGCTTCCAGTTGGCCTTCGGTGGCAGCGATTTTTTTCTGCTGGAAATTCAGTTCGTCTTCATCGCGACGAATGCTGTCTTCCATACGCCGGACGGCATCGAGCAGGCCGCTGAGGCGGCGTTCGTGGCGTTCGACGATAGAGCCTTCGTTGACGGCGGCGCCGAATTTGCGGGCTTTGGCGGATTTGAAAGCGCCGTCGAGGCGGGTCCAGAGTGCATTGCGGTGTTCGTTGCTCATTTTGGCGTCGCGGTAGCGGCGCTGCATTTGCTTGAGGTCTTCAAACACGCTATTGAGCCGATTGCCGCCGGCGGCGATACGGGCTTCTACGTCTTCCAGGGTTTTGTTGAACTCGTCGTAAACCTTTTGTGAGCTGTTCATGAACTCATCCTGCACCTTCGAGCGCATTTGTTTGAGCACATCGAACAGTCCGTTGATATTGTCGCGCAGGTTGTCAGCATGCTCGCGGAAGAGGTTGCGGTCGCGGGCCTGGTCCTGTACCTTGTTCCAAAAGTTGCGCAGATTATCCCAAAGATGGTGGTCGTAAGCATTCAGCGAGTCGATTTTTTCTTTGAACTCTGCCAGTTCCTGTTGGTAGGCTGCATGCAGTTTGGCCGAGAGAATAGCGAAATGCCATTCCGTCTGGGCGCGATGGATGATATCGGTGCGATCAACCTTTAGATCATCGGGCAGAAGATTTTCGGTGACGCTTAGTTCGCGCTCAAGCACTGAATATCCCTCGGGTAATGCGACCTCGTTGCCGTTGCGCCATTGATTCATCATTTGTTCGACGAAATCTTCGGAAGTGATGGCTTCGGGAAAGGTGTACAACAGCACTTTGTTGGTGGCGGCCTGAAGTTCCAAGGCGATCAGTACTTTTTCGTCTTGTGCGTTGGTTCCCCAGATAACGACTTTGTTCTTCATGTAAATCAGTCTTGACTACCCTGTTTTCGAGGGCTTTGTGGAAAATTTGCGTGCAAAACTACACGCTAACAGCATCTTTTTTTGTTTTTGGCTTTCTTACTTTTAAAATACCGCGTTCGAGCAGGTATTCGGCAATCTGGACGGCATTCGTCGCGGCTCCCTTGCGAAGGTTGTCGGCTACAATCCACAGATTCAATGTATTAGGCTGGCTTTCATCGCGGCGTATGCGCCCAACGAGCACCTCGTCGCGGTCGTGCGCGTCGAGCGGCATCGGATACTTGAGTTGGGCAGGGTCATCGACAACAATAATGCCGGGCGCATTTTCGAGCAATCGCCGCACTTCTACAAGATCGAAATCTTGCTCAAATTCGACATTGACGGCCTCTGAGTGCCCGCCCATTACAGGCACCCGTACCGTGGTGGATGTGACACGGATGCTGTTGTCGCCCATGATTTTTTTGGTCTCGTTGACCATTTTCATTTCCTCCTTGGTGTAGCCGTTGTCGGTAAATACGTCGATGTGCGGCAGCAGGTTGAGGTCGATGGGGTAGGGGTAGGCTTTGTCGCCGGCTTTGCCTTTTCTTTCGTTCATCAATTGGTTGACGGCCTTGACGCCCGTGCCGGTGACAGACTGGTACGTGCTGACCACCACCCGTTTGATTTTGTAGGCGTCGTGCAGCGGTTTGAGCGCCACAACCATCTGGATCGTCGAGCAGTTCGGGTTGGCAATAATCTTGTCTTTTTTGGTCAGGATGCCGGCATTTACCTCGGGTACGACGAGCGGGCGATCGGGCTCCATGCGCCATGCGCTCGAATTGTCGATCACTACAGTGCCTTTTTCGGCAAATTTGGGCGCCCATTCTTTCGATACCGAGCCGCCGGCCGAAAAGATGGCCACATCGGGCTTTTTATCAACTGCATCGGCCAATCCGATGATTTTATACCGGCGTCCCTTGAATTTTACCGATTTGCCAACCGAGCGTTCGGAAGCGACGGGGAGGAGTTTGGTCACGGGGAAATTGCGTTCTTCCAATACCTGGAGCATTTTGGATCCGACCAGGCCGGTTGCGCCAACTACCGCTACTTTCATGGATGTCTAAAATAATTAAGGGTTAAGCAGAATAAATACGCGCTGCAAAGATACGGGTTTGCAGGGTAACATGAGGGGGATTTGCCGACACTTCAATTGTGGGGTCTTTTGCAGCGCTTAAGTTCTTACTTTTGCGCCGTTTTACGCCCAATTCTGTCTCTGCTTACACTATTATGTTGTCGCTCATTCACAAGGAAGGCCGCCTGTTGCTGCTGGTTTCATTCCTGTCTTTTATTGCCATTTGCCTGCTGGTCCGTTCGTTTGCTCCCGTCGCCTTCTGGCCGACGCTGTTGGTCTGCGGGGTGTTGTTTCTGTTGTTCCTGCAGTTTTTCCGCAATCCGCCCAGGGCGATAAAAACCGTTGACAACAGGGTGGTTTTTGCGCCCGCCGACGGCAAGGTCGTGGTGATAGAAGAGTCGTTCGAACCCGAATATTTCAAGGAGAAACGCCTGCTGGTGTCCATTTTTATGTCGCCGGTCAATGTGCACGTCAACCGCAACCCGGTCAGTGGCAGTGTGCCGTATTTCCGGTACCACCCGGGCAAATACCTGGTCGCCTGGCACCCCAAAAGCAGTACGGAAAACGAACGCACAACGGTGGTTTACGACACGGGTTCTTTTCAAATCCTCATGCGTCAGATCGCCGGAGCGCTGGCCAAACGGATCAAATGGTACGTTCAGGAAGGGGACCAGGTGACGCAGGGCGCCGACATGGGATTTATCAAATTCGGTTCGCGCGTTGACCTCTATTTGCCCCTCGACGCCCAGGTACAAGTGACGCTTAATCAAAAGGTACAAGGCAACCGTACCATTATTGCCAAATTGCCAAACGCCTGATTTACAGCCAATAACGAACAAGTATGCTGGCTGCCATACCGATATTGCCCGCCAGCAGAGTCGCCCAAATGCCGCGTTCCGTCCATTTACGGTGCGGCATTAAAAAGCCGTTGGCAACAGCAAACGCGAACAAGGGCCCTGTTGCAAAAAAGTAACGCCCCTGCCAGTTGTCGAGCCGCTGGCCCCCGACCGGGCACCACAGCGCGTACATGGTGATCGCCCATAGTGCCACGCACGACAGGCCCGTTGCCAGTAGCACGAGCCGGCGCGTCTTGCCGAAAGGGTTGTTTTCAAGGCAAACAGTCGCTGCCACCGCCAGCCATAGCAGGCCGATGAGCCACCAGGGCAAGTAGTTTTTCTCCCAACCGAATTTTCCAGTAAAATGCGCCGCCATCGAAGGCAGGGAGGCAAGAGCAGACTGGCCGACCAACCTGGAAAACGCCAGTGGATGTTCCAGTATGAATTGCATTTGAGCCGGCGGGTCAACACCTGGATTCAAGGTTTGCTCCGCGCGGTATTCGGCTGAATACCGGTCGTAGGGGATGAACCATCCGTTGGCAATCCGGCCCCAGAAAAATGCAGCCAGCAAAAAGAGTATCAATGGAATGGAAACAGATCGGATAGCCGATGAAACGCTTTTGGCCCGCAGGCCGAACAGCGCGAAAAAAGGCATCAGAATCAGTTTTTGTAAAGAAAGCAGGGTGCCGGCCAGCAGGGCCGCAATCCTGTTGCCCGATCGTTTTTCATAAACGTCCCGACAAAGCCGCGCGATGAGCCAGAAAGCCAGGCCGTTGCTGGCCACGTCGGCGTTCAACGAGGCCGAAATACACAGGGAAGCGGGCAAAAGAGCCAGAACAAACAGTGTTTTTCGCAAAAAAGGCAGGGTGTTCAGGGCCAGGGCAACCAGTCCGGTCCAGCAAAACAGGTTGGCGAGTCGAGCCAGGTAAAAAACGACCAGCACGCGGTCGGTCATACACCGGCCTGCGATGATGCCAAGGGCTTGCGGAAAATAGGCGGCGGGCGCATAAATGGCTGTGTTGGGAAAGTCGATAAACGTTCTATCTTTCGCCTGTGTGCGCAGCGACAGGCCGGCGGCCAGGGTACTTATGCTTGTACGCGCTGCGTAGTTGTTTTTCAGGTAAACGAACCTTCTTTTGAGCGTATCGAGGCTGGCCGGGAGTGTTCCGCCCAGCCGCTTGTCCGGGGTGATGTCAGGCCTGAAATGCCCTTCGCTGACCTGCCAGGCCCTGAAAAAATGATTGTACTCGTCGGGCGACTGGAACGGCGGCGTCAGCAGGCAAAAAAGTGTCCCGAAGGTCAGCGATAGCAACAAAAAGGCTCTTACAGTCATTATTCAGCATGATTCGGGCAAAGCCGGGGTTGCGATTTACAAGGTAAAATTGCACAAAACTCCGTTCTTCGCTGCTGAATTTCTCCTGCATATGAATACCATTCGAGTCGCACTGAAATCGCCCCTCTATCATTTCGCAGTCGGCACCGTGTTCGAATTGTCCGACGAGATCGTTATCGAAGACTGGCCGGAAGACGAACGCCTGCGGGAGCGGCAGAATTTTTCAGGTAAAAGGGCCTACATACTGCCCGACGACGGCAAAGGCAACCCGATTGCGCTGTTGCTCAACAATGTTCAGGTATGCCCCGAGCACCTGTTCGAAGGGGTCGAGTTGCGTCTGGGCGTCCCCAAAATTACCCTGGTGCAAACCCGTTGCGAGCACGCTGAATTTGACGGCGATCTGCCGCCCTGCGGCCAGCTCGCCCGCGAACAGGTGTCCTTGCACGAAATTCCGGAACAAAAAAGATGGCAAATCCTGATCGACCTGCCTCCGTTTGATGAAGTAGCGGAAAAAATGGTGCTCTACGACGTTCTGCGCAAAGAGCAGGTGATGGAGTACGTCTTGCGCAATTATACCAGTGCAGATACCCGCCTCGACTGGGACGTTTCCGATCTGCGCCCTGGTTTTTATGCCTTGCAGGTTTGGTTTCCGGGTGGCTGGTACCATTCCGTGCGTTTTGTCAAACAATTCCCCATGCTGGTGGACCCCGACAATATCCCGCCGGCGCCGGAGAAACCCTGGCAAAAACTGGCCCGGCAGATATGGGATGTTTTCAAAGACGAACAGACCGTACAGGCGCCTGTCGTCGATGCTTCCCTGAATGATGACCTTCGCAATGTTGCCCTTGACTTTTGCCTCGAATGGGGCGAAATGTTCAACAAACCCACGCAGGATCGTATGAAAGCCCAATATCCGGGTCTGAGCGACGAAGAAGCCGACGAACTGGACCGCCTGGCGCGCGAGGTGCGATCCTACGTGTACGGCCTGTGTGAAGAGGAATGTGAAGGGAAAATCCTGGAAAGCGATATTCATTTTCAAGCCAAACGAAAATACCCCTGGCTGAGTGCAGGCAATTTCAACCGCTTAAAAAATGTCGGCATGTATTATGCCCGGCGATAATCGCGACGGCGACATGGATGTATTAGCCAACTTTATTGTCGGGCCCGAACTCCTTTGGCTGTTACTGGCCTTGTTCACCCGCCTGACCATTTATCTCAGCGGCGCTCCCAAAGCGAGGCTGGATGCTTTTTGGCTGCGCATGAACTATATCGTTCCTTTTTGCTTTATACCCCTGACGTTTGCGTTGCATTTTTGCCCACTGGTTTCGCCGCACTGGCTGCTGTTGCGCATCTGGGCGGCCGGCATCGTCGGGGGTAATTATGTGTTGACCAAAAGCCTGGAAGCGCATTCGGAAAAAGGCCCAGGCGTGGGCACGGCGTATATTATGGGCATGACCTTTATCTTCGTCGTGTTGTTGGCGGGTTCCCTGTACGTCATTTTTAAACAATTTTAGCCGCCCGGCCCTCAAACTCCCTTGTCGCTGCATGTCTGGTAACATATTTGGACAAATATTCCGCGTGGCAACTTTCGGCGAATCGCATGGCGCCGCAATCGGATGCGTTATCGACGGTTGCCCTGCCGGAATCGATTTTGACCTCGGTTTCATCCAGCAGGAACTCGACCGACGCCGGCCCGGTCAAAGCAGAATCGTCACGCAACGCAAGGAAAGCGATACCGTGCAGGTGCTGAGCGGCGTGTTTGAATCACGCACAACGGGCGCGCCGATCGCGCTTGTCATCCCCAACGAAGACCAGCGCTCGCGCGACTATGATCATCTCGCGGTAGCATTCCGGCCGAGTCACGCCGATTTTACCTGGCAACAAAAATTCGGATTGCGCGACCACAGGGGAGGCGGGCGCAGCAGCGCCCGCGAAACGGCGGGCCGCGTAGCCGCGGGGGCTTTGGCCAAGCTATTTTTGAAACATTACGGCATCGATATTCTGTCCTATGTAAGTCAGGTAGGCCATCTCGTGTTGAAAAAAGAATATACGGAACTGGATTTGTCGTTGACGGAAAGCAACGACGTCCGCTGTCCAGACCCTGAAATGGCGGCAAAAATGATCCGGCTGATCCAGAAAGTGCGCAAGGCGGGCGACACGATCGGCGGCGTGGTCACGGGCCTTGTCCGCGGCTGCCCGACAGGGCTGGGGCAACCGGTTTTTGACAAATTGCACGCCGACCTTGGGAAGGCCATGTTGAGCATCAACGCGGCAAAAGGTTTTGAATACGGTTCCGGCTTTGCCGGCGTCGTTATGCCGGGCAGCGCGCACAACGACCCGTTTTATACCGATCATGTTTCGGGCCGGGTCAAAACACTGTCCAACCATTCAGGGGGGATTCAGGGGGGCATTTCCAACGGAATGGACATCTATTTCAGGGTTGCATTCAAACCCGTTGCCACCATCATGCGCGATCAGCCTAGCGTCGACGAGCAGGGCGCCGCCGTGACGATCAAGGGGAAAGGCCGCCACGATCCCTGCGTACTGCCTCGCGCCGTGCCCATTGTCGAAGCAATGGCGGCGCTGGTGCTCGCAGACCATATTTTGATGGCCAGAAGCGACAGGGTCTAGTGTATTAATGTACTCAAAGTGCAAAGGTTTATTGTTAAGAAATAATCAGAAACGTGCACATTATCAATCGTTTGCGTGCCGTGTGGCACCCTGAGCGCTATCACGGATGGGGACGCAGCCGGCGGTATTTTGAAGGCTGGTATTACAAACTCGTATCGGCCGACGAACGATACGCCATGGCTGTCATTCCGGGCATTTCCATGCCCGAAGCCGACCAGCACCAGGCTTTCGTACAGGTGATGGATGGCAAAGCCTGCACGTCGGCATTTCATCGTTTTGCAGCCAACGATTTTGTGCCTGCCCCCGACCGGTTTTCACTCAGGATCGGGCCAAACAGTTTTTCCGCCGATCAGCTCCGCCTCGAACTTCCGGACCTGAGCGGCCAGATCACCTTCCATCATCCGACGCCCTGGCCCCGAATGTTAGGCGCGCCGGGCATCATGGGTTGGTATTCTTTCGTGCCGTTCATGGAGTGTTTTCATGGCGTGGTCAGCTTGCACCATCGCTTGTCGGGGCAACTCACAAGGGGCGCGGAACTGATTGATTTTTCCGGAGGAACCGGCTACATTGAAAAAGACTGGGGGCGCTCGTTTCCGAGAGCATATGTCTGGATGCAGTCCAGTCATTACGACGCGACCGACCGTATTTCACTGATGGCCTCTGTGGCGCATATTCCGTGGTTGCGCAGTTATTTTATCGGTTTTATCAGCGGTTTCTGGATTGAGGGCAGGCTTTTCAAATTTGCCACCTATACAGGCGCAAAAAAAATACTGACCCTGCGCGACGACGCCATCGAAATCATTTTCCGAAACCCCAAAACGGAGCTTCGCCTCCGCGCCCGGCAGGCGCCAGGCACAGCCCTCCAGTCGCCTGTCTCAGGTGATATGACCGGCAAGGTGCAGGAAAGCCTGCTGGCCAGCATCGAAACCGAACTGTACGACAATGGCAAGCGCATTTTCGAAGGCGTAGGCCGTTGTGCCGGCCTGGAAGTCGTGGGCGATATGCAGGTGCTGGCACGCCAGGTGCCGACTGCTTAGTGCTTGACGAACTTACCTCCCATCGTATGTATGTCGTCGGTAAATATTATGACATAATATCCTGATGGCCAGTTTTTTATGTCAATTTCTTTGCCAGGATAATATCGCGCTGCCTGCAAAACCTGTTCTCCCTGCGCGTTCAAAATCCGGATGCTGTATGGCCCTGGATTTGCCCCTTCCGCCAAGTTCATCGTTATCGTTTCGGTTGCTGGATTTGGCGAAATAAAAAACCTCGGAGCGGCCGAAGGCCCCCCGATTGTACTGCTGCCGGAGCAATTCAAATTCAGGACGGCGCAAGCCCTGGGCGCGAAATAGGCGATAACCGTATCCAGATACAGCCTGGCTGTGGCGCCGTCCGTATTGACGTTTTGAATTGCCATGCAGGGCGTTCCCCAGTACCAGGGTTCGGCACTCTCGGGAGAAAGGCCCGTAAACGGGTAAAATCCGTCATGCCCGTTGTTATAAAGACTGGCTTGCTGGCTGATCGGGTCGCTTAGTCCGAGGCCTTCAAATACCTGGTTGCAGCCGCTGCTTTCGAGTATTGGGGCAAGGGTGCAACTCCCGGTCAGTTCAAAGGCAAAAGGTGCGTATTGAGGCACCCAGAGCCCGGTATTACAAGGGATGTATGCGTCGGAAAATGCATGAAACAGAAGGGCCGGCGGCTCCCCGGGATCGACCCAGGGCAGGTTGGGAATGGCCCCGGCCAGACTGACCGCCATTTGAAAGTGGCTCGAATAACCTGGCCAGTTGGGATAACAAAGCGTGTCGCCTGCAGGGAATAACCAGTAATTGGGCGGTACGACGCCATAACTGCTGCCCTCTATATTGCCATTTACACTTTCCAAAACAGCCGGCATACCACCCGGGGCAATCATCATGGCCGGGTTGACCCAATCCGGAAAACTGTTGGCGTAAGAGGCCCCGAGGACGGTCATACCGCCGGTATTTTCACCCCATACAACAATTTTAGCCGTATCGATCCGAAAAGGATTGGCATCTTCCGCAGCGGTTTTTTTGAAAAAACGCACCGCCGTTCGGAGGTCCTGAATACTTCGGTAATAAGCATTTATCCAGGTCGCCACTCGCTTGGCATACAAAGGGTCGAGTGGCGACCAGCCGGTTCTGATATCGATGGCAGCCACGGCATAACCCATTCTGGCTAGTCTGGTACACAACTCGATCGGGAGTGAGTCCTGGTACCAGGGCAGGCAACTTCCTTGCAGGTAATACAGGTAGTCTCCCCGATGAACGACAATGACCACTGGGCGCGTGGTGGCCGTATCGCCTTCCGGTTCGTAAAAATCAAACAGCAGATCAACGGGAATGGCCTGGCCTGTAAGCGGTATGGTTTCCACGGTTGCATTTTTGGCATAGACAAGGTCATGCGTGACCTTTACCTGATCAAAAACAGGTTCGAGGTATCGGTTTTGCGCGCCCAGTCGGCAGCAGGCACAAAAAATCAGGAGGCTGAACAGATTTTTTTTCATGTTATGTGGGTTGAGGGCAGGATAATTCACCGATCAGGGTGCAAAGTCATTTTGGTGTGCGGAATCCCGTCTTCCAGGTATTCCTCACCGGTTGAACGGAAGCCGAAGCTTTCATAAAAGCGCAGCAAGTAGGTTTGTGCACCAATTTTTATCGGCTCATTATCAAACAGTTGCCTGATTATTTCGATACTTCGGTGCATCAATAAACGGCCGGCGCCAGTGCCGCGAACGGACGGACTGCTCACCACCCGCCCGATCGAACAATAATCGGGGTACGACACGCCTTTGGGCAAAAGCCGCGTGTAAACCACTAGACGGCCCCCGTCGTCTTTACCGCAAAGGTGCCAGGAGGCCTGATCCTTGCCATCACAGTCGAGATAAGGGCAGTTTTGCTCGACTACAAATACTTCCTGACGCAAGGCCAGGATGTCATACAGTTCAAAAACCGTCAGTTGGGCAAATGTTTTGCATGAAAAATGGATCATATTATGCGCTTTGCAACAAAAGTATTGTATTCGTCAAAATAGTACGGGCAAGCTGTCGAAGGTCCTACTTTTGCGAACCAATTATCAAACGGCTTGTTTCAGGCCAAAAACATTCTTGTCATGTTCAACCAACTACGCTGTTTTACCCTGTTTGCCTTGTTGCTGGCCGCTACGGCCGCTTCTGCCCAAATCAAGACCCCGGCGCCCAGCCCGCTATGCAAATTTTCCCAGGAGGTAGGCCTTACCAAAATCGAGTTTGAATACTCCCGCCCCAGTGTGAAAGGCCGCAAAATTTTCGGCGACCTGGTTCCGTTCGGTGAATTGTGGCGTACGGGCGCCAACGCCTCCACCAAAGTTACGTTCGGCGACGATGCCAAGGTCGGCGGTCAGGACATTAAAGCAGGCACCTATGCGCTCTACACGATTCCCTCCGAAAAAGAATGGACCGTGATTTTTTATAAAAATACCACTTTCTGGGGCGCCCCGGAATCCAAAGACTGGAAAGAGGAAGATGTGGCCGTGAAGGTTGTCGCTCCGGTCACTCCGCTTGCCGAACTGGAAGAAACGCTCACCATCGACGTCAACAACCTTCGCAACAACAGCGCTTCGATCGATATTCGCTGGGAGAACACCCAGGTCTCCGTACCGGTAAGTTTCGACGTCGACAGCCGTGTGATGGCCGATATCAAAACCCAGATGGAAGGTCCTTCGGCCAATACCTACTATTCCGCCGCACGTTATTATTTCGAGGAAAAGAAAGACATGAAACAGGCGCTGGACTGGGTCAATGTCGCTCTTGAAAAAGGCGGCGAAAAATTCTGGATACTTCGCCTCAAAGCCAATATTCAGGCCGAACTCGGTATGTACAAAGACGCTATTGCCACGGCCGAGCGCAGCACGGCTCTGGCCAAAGCGGAAGGCAATGCCGACTATCCGCGCATGAACGACAAGTCAATCGCTGAGTGGAAGAAGAAAAAATAATAGCCGTCCCCGCTTGCAAACGGTCTTTTCGAAGGGCACAAAGTCACGCTTTGTGCCCTGCGCATTTTGATGAACGGACTCACATGTTTCAAAAAATAATACTTTTGCTGCTCAACTATCCCTCTTTTTATTATGAAAAAAGACGCACTACACCTATTCGCTATTATGATTTTCTGCCTGCCGGCACTTTTGTTTGCCCAGGCGCCAGACATGGGCTGCGATGGCAGCCGGTATAAAAACAACACTTTTACCGCCGTAAAAAAGACAACGGTGGATTATGCGCCAACGGTAAGTCATACCGGGCTTGCCATTGTTTTAAAAATGGATGTGTACGAACCGCAGGACGACCCGGCCCAGGCGCGCCCTGCTATCATTCTTGCGCACGGCGGCAGCTTCATCTTCGGCGACAAATCCATGATGCAAAGCTGGTGCGAACTGCTCGCCCAGAAGGGATACGTTGCCGCTTCGATTCAGTACCGCATTTATCCGGTCTTCACACTGGGCTTTCCCGATTCGATCGATATTTTCGATTCTGCCATCAAGGCCGTCGGCGACATGAAGGCAGCCGTACGTTATTTCCGTGAGGATGCGGCCACGGCCAATGTCTTTCGCGTCGATCCGAACAACATTTTCATCGGAGGTTATTCCGCCGGCGCCGTAACGGCCCTGCACGCGGCTTATCTCGATGCCAACGACGACATCCCGCCGTTTATGCAGGCCATCCTGAACAACAACGGCGGCCTGGAAGGTGTCAGCGGCTCGGCCTCCAACCATACCTATTCTTCGTTCGGCAAGGCGGTGGCCAATATGTCGGGCGGGCTGTACCGAAGTGACTGGGTGGATGCCCAGGGCGTCCCGCTGGTCAGCATTCACGGGACCGCCGACGAAACAGTCCCATACATCTCGGGTATCGCCGCGGATATTGCCTATCTGGAAGGCAGCAGCCTGGTGCATCAGTCGGCAGAAAACGCAGGTATCTGGAATTACCTGGAAACGGTTCCGGGCGGCGGGCACAGCGATATTTACGACGACCCCGCATTTTCTTCCTATCTGAATTCCTTTATCGTACATGCCACCGATCTGCTGGAATCGCTGGTCTGTACCTCTACCGATACGAAAGAAACTTTCCCGGCCGACGATCCCGATTACTGGGCGCTCGGCCCCAACCCGGTTGCCGGCGACGCGGTATTTTGCTATTTGCCCTCGGGGCTTGCCATGGCGCAGCTCAGGATTGTGGATGTAAACGGCAAAATGGTTGGACAGTTGACGGTCAACGACGGCGGCCAGCTGCTGCTGAAAGACCTTTCGGCGGGTATTTATCAGGTTTACCTCAACAATCCGGAGCAACCGGCTAAAAGTTACCCGGTACGGCAATTGGTAAAACAGTAGTTGTCGTACGGTTTTAACGCATAAAAAACAGGAGCCAACCGAATACACGGCGGGCTCCTGTTTTTTTATGTTCGGCACTGACTACCTGATGTTCAGGTGCTCAGCTTATCGCTTTCCTTGTTCTCTTTTTTCTTCTTTTCCGGTACCGCTGGCGAAATGACCAGGCCATCCTTGTCGGTGTTGAGCGTAGCTTGCAGCGTGGCGCCTTCTGCCGGATTCTCGTTGAGAATGTACTCTGCCAGCGGATCTTCCACATATTTCTGGATCGCGCGGTGCAAAGGCCGTGCGCCGAACTGCGGGTCGTAGCCTTTTTCTGCCACGAAGTCTTTGGCTTCTTCCGACAGGACGAGGCTGTACTTCATATTGCTCAGGCGTTTCATCAGGCCGGCCAGTGCATTGTCGATGATCTGGAAGATCTGCTCGCGGCCCAGCGAGTTGAACACGATCACATCGTCGATCCGGTTGAGGAATTCGGGCGAGAAGGTACGTTTCAACGCGTTCTGAATCACGGCCTTGCTGTTGTCTTCTGCTGCTTCAAGGCGCGCCTTGGTAGCGAAGCCAACACCCTGGCCGAAGTCTTTCAACTGGCGCACGCCGATGTTGGAAGTCATGATGACCAGCGTGTTCTTGAAGTCGACCTTGCGGCCCAAGCCATCGGTCAGCTGACCGTCGTCGAGTACCTGGAGGAGGATGTTGAACACATCGGGGTGGGCTTTTTCAATCTCGTCGAGCAAAACGACGGAGTAGGGTTTGCGGCGCACCCGTTCGGTCAGCTGGCCGCCTTCTTCGTAGCCGACATAGCCGGGAGGCGCGCCGATGAGGCGGCTGACGGAGAATTTTTCCATGTATTCAGACATATCAATGCGTACGAGTGCATCGTCGGAGTCGAAGAGGTAACGCGCCAGTGCGCGAGCCAGTTCGGTTTTGCCGACGCCCGTCGGGCCAAGGAAAATAAAGGAGCCGATGGGTTTTTTCGGATCTTTCAGTCCAACCCGATTGCGTTGAATGGCTTTTGTGATTTTGATGATGGCTTCTTCCTGTCCGATGACCATCTTGTTGAGGTCGTCCGACATGTTCACCAGTTTCTTGCTTTCGCTTTGGCCGACCTTGCGCACCGGAATACCGGTCATCATGGCGACGACTTCGGCGATATCGTCTTCTTCCACGGGGAAACGCCGCGTTTTGCTTTCCTCTTCCCATTCCACCTTGGCAAATTCGAGTTGGCGGACCAGTTTGCTTTCCTTATCGCGCAGGTTGGCGGCTTCTTCGTATTGCTGGCTTTTTACAGCCTGGTTTTTCTGTTCCTTCAGCGTTTCGATGTCTTTTTCAAGTTCTTCGATGTGCTTGGGCACCACGATGTTCTTGAGGTGAACGCGTGCGCCCACCTCGTCGAGCACGTCGATGGCCTTATCGGGCAGGAAACGATCGGTGATATACCGGTCGCTGAGCCGGACGCAGGCTTTGATGGCCTCTGGCGAGTAGGTTACGTTGTGGAATTCCTCGTATTTCGGCTGAATGTTCTGGAGGATATGGATGGTATCCTCCTGGCTCGGCGGATCCACCATGACTTTTTGAAAACGGCGGTCGAGCGCGCCGTCTTTTTCGATGTACTGGCGGTATTCGTCGAGGGTGCTGGCGCCGATGCACTGGAGTTCGCCGCGTGCCAGCGCCGGTTTGAAAATGTTGGATGCATCGAGCGAACCTGTAGCGCCGCCGGCGCCGACGATGGTGTGAATCTCGTCGATGAAGAGAATCACGTCGCGGCTTTTTTCCAGTTCGTTCATGATGGCCTTGATGCGTTCTTCAAACTGGCCGCGGTATTTGGTGCCGGCGACGAGCGCTGCAAGGTCGAGCATGACGATACGCTTGTTGAACAGCGTACGGCTTACTTTTTTCTGGATAATGCGCAAGGCAAGGCCTTCCACGATGGCGGTTTTGCCCACGCCGGGCTCGCCGATCAGGATGGGATTGTTCTTCTTGCGGCGGCTGAGGATCTGGCTGACGCGCTCGATCTCGGTTTCCCGGCCGATGATGGGGTCGAGTTTGCCTTCTTCGGCGAGTTTGGTGATGTCGCGGCCGAAATTATCCAGTACCGGCGTACGGCTTTTCTGCTGGCCTTTCTGACCGGCGCCGCCGCGGTAATTGCGTTCTTCTTCGTCTTCGTAATCGCCAGCGCCCTCACTGGGGGTTTGGTTGAAGAGGTTGGGGTGCGTAAGGTCTTGTTCCGAACGCACGTATTCGAGTTCCTTTTTGAATGATTCGTAGTCCACGTCGAATTCGTTGAGCAGTTTTGTGGCGAATGTGTCGGTATGTTTGAGCAGGGAGAGCATCAGATGCTCGGGGTATATTTCCTCGCTTTTCATCAGTTTGGCTTCGAGGAATGTCACCTTTAAGACGCGTTGCACTTGTGTCGTCACCTGAAAGTCGTCTACGAACAGGTTTTCGGCAGGCGGGTATGCGCTCTGGCGGGGAATATTGCGCTCGAGTCTTTTTTTGAGTTCGTTGACATCGACCAGCAAAGCATCGAGCACACGAACGGGAAGGGAATCGCGCTCCGTGATGATACCCAGCAGCAGGTGCTCTGCGCCGATATAATCATGACCGAGGCGGCGGGCTTCCTGACCACTTTGCCGGATGATTTGTTTGACAACGGGAGAAAACTTTTTATTCATTGTTGAGGTAGGTGGTATTGATAAAAAACCAGGTCGCTATCCAGCGGCAAGTTTAGCCGAAAAGAACAATAAGGGGCAAGTTTTCTCCAGCTAAAAACGGCTCTTTAACAAAACATGTATCAAAATAGTTGCCAACTCGTAACGCATTGCCGGGGAGTGCCTGTTATCCTTTCCGGAATGGCGCACGAACCCCCTTATGTCCTAAAAAACAGTGCCATTTACCCGCAACCTGACGGGCTGTCAGGCACAGGGAGGCTCGAAAAAACCAGTTCTAAAGTTTGGGGAAAACCCGTCGGCAATGGTTACATTTGCCCCCGCTCCAGCCAATGTGTGAACAGAAAATCAAATCTGCTCCCTCCATAATTACTCTGAAAATCAGCCCGCTATGAAATATCGGATTGAAAAACAGGACACGCACGCCGTGCTGTCTCTCGACGAGGAAAACCTCAACTCGACCATCGCGCCGGGCCTTAAAAGTGATTTCATTTTCCTCAACCAGGAAGGTACGCGCAACCTGATCCTCGATCTTTCCAATGTCAAATTTGTTGATTCGAGCGGTTTGAGTGCCATTCTGACAGCTCACCGCCTTTGGAAAGATACGGGTTCGTTCGTTATCGCGGGTCGCTTGCAGCCCATGGTATCCAAACTGATCGAAATCAGTCGCCTTGATTCCATTCTTACCATCATCCCTACGGTCAGCGAAGCCGTTGATTACGTAAAAATGGAAGAACTCGAGCGCGAACTGAAAGGCGGCGCAGAATAATTGTTCAACGCCGTCTGCTCAGGCGGCGTTTCTGGCGGCATTGATAATGCCGAACATGGCGCGCAAAACCAGCCGGCTGAACAGTCTGTATTCTTCCTCCGTCAGCCCGCCTGTCGCCAGCCGTTGCAAGCCGTATTGCTGTATGGTGCTCAACGGCAATACGATCTCCTCCCTGAGCGCGATGCTCACCCTCGATTCCATATTGTCGGCCAGCAAACCTTTTTGGCCGGAAATACTGATGATGTAGCGCGAGGTGCGCTGGTATTCGTCTGCCAGCAGGGTCCAGAATGCGCCAAAGCGCGGATGTTTCCGGATGTATTGCGTCAGTTCAAAATTGGATTTGCTGAGCGATTGCATGGAGTTTTCCAGCAAGGTTCTGAAAAACAGGGAATTGCGATATAACTGTTCAAGAGCTTCCCAGCGGCCTTCTGTCGACAATTGCTCCAGGGCCGCTCCCAAGCCATAATATCCCGGAATATTTTGTTTCATCTGCGCCCAGGCTCCCACGAAGGGGATGGCGCGCAAGTCCTCGAAGCGCAAGGCTTCGTCGGCGTTGCGCTTGGTCGGCCGGCTGGCGATATTGGTCTCGCCGTACCATTTCAAGGGCGTCATTTGCTCGAGATAGGGCACAAAATCAGGATGGTTTTTAATCGCCAGATAAGCTTTCAAGGCTGCCTCGGCGAGTTCGTCGAGCAGTTGCCGGTCTTCATTGGTCAAATGATGCGCCCTGGAGGGGAATAATTCGCCTTCGAGTGCGGCCGTGAGCAGTTTTTCAATATTGAACTGCGCCGCCACAATGGTTCCATAGGTACTGCTCACCGTCTGGCCCTGAATCGTGACGTGGATGGCGTGGTTCTCGATGCTTTTGCCCTGTGCCGCATAATAACTGGCATTGTTGCCGCCGCCGCGCCCCGGGGGGCCGCCGCGCCCGTCGAAAAAGACAGCGGTAATGCCGTACTGGCGACTGATGCCCGTCAGGTCTTCTTTGGCCCGGTAGATACTCCAGTTGGCCCGCAGGTAGCCCCCGTCTTTGGTGCCGTCCGAAAACCCGAGCATGATGTGCTGCACCTTGCCGCGTGAAGCCAGGTGCGCAGCGTAATGCGGGTTTTGGTAAAGTTCCGCCATGATGCCGCCTGCTGCCGCCAGGTCTTCTACGGTTTCGAACAGGGGGACGATGTCGAGCGGAGGCGCCTGCTCGTACGGATTGACGCCGCTGGCCAGCGCCAGCACGCTGGCTACGTCGAAGGCGCTCGCACAATTGCTGATGATGTAGCGGTGACAACCCAGCGGGCCATTGTTTTGCTGAATGGTGGAGACGGCCTGGAAAGACCGCAAGGTTTCGCGGGTAAAAGGGGTGCTGAACCGCTCGGGGTTCAGGTCGAAATGACGCGACAGCAGGCGATCTATCCGTACTGGTTCGTCTAGCGCTGGGTCGGTAAAATCGGCTTGCCTTTCGCCGTGCTGCGACAGGATGTCCTGCCACACCTCGGCAATCCTGGCGCTGTTTTGCCGAATATCGAGGCTGGCGAAATAAAAACCGAATACCCTGACTTTCAGGATGAAAAGGTCGAGCTCGTCGAGGAACAGGCCCTCGTGATCGCTTAGCAGGATACTCCTCGTCCGATAAAGATCGGACAACAAATCGTTTGCCCCGGCATACCGCTCAGTACTTGACTCAGTAGGGTAGAGCGTGTTTTTGAGGCAATCCTCCATGCGGCCGATCAGTTCTTCCACGCCGCGAAAAGTCAGCCGGCGCTTCAGTTGACGGATGTCGCGATAATACCCTCGGAGTACCGATTCCCGAAGCCGTTGCGCAACGAGCAGGGTCACATCCGAATCGACGTACGGGTTGCCGTCGCGGTCGCCGCCGGGCCAGAAGCCGAGCGAGAGGAGTTGCGGATTATCAAATTGTGTCACATCCTGCCGCAGCGCTTTCAGCAGGCGGAACAGGATATCGGGCAAGGCATGGTAAAAAACATTTTCGAGGTACCAGCCCAGGCTTACGGCTTCGCTGTAGGGCGTCGGGCGTTCGCGATTGTAAAACGCGGTTTTGCCCAGTTGCATCAGATAGAGCCGGATTTGTTCGAGGTCGTGCCCCTGAATGGCTGTGCCCAGGTCGTTGAGGATGCCCAGCACCTTTCCCGGATAAAACTGCGTGGGGTGGGCTGTGAGCACGAGCCGAAGGCTGAAACTGCCGAGTTTTTTCAGCAGTTTTTCGCGCAAGTCGTCGTCGTTTTCAAGCCGCCCGAGCAAACGCACCAAAGGGCGGGCGGTGTCGGAACGGTGCCGTTGTTCAAAACGGGCGTCTTCCACGGCATCAAACAGAACAACCTGACGTTCAATGTATTTGATAAAATTGAAAAGGATATCGAGGCGCTCTTCCGGGCTCGATTTTTCATAATAATCATCTCCAAACTGCCGGATGATTTCTTCGGGTGTCAGGCCTTCCCTGAGCCCGTTCTGGCAAGCCTGGGCAAACAGGGCCAGGTGAGTTCCTGTTTCCTGAATACCCTGAAAAGGAAGGCTGAGGAACAAGCTGTTGTAGGTGTGGTAAAGCAGCGCAGTGGGCGAATCGACGTTCATAATGACAACAGGGTTGAACGGCAAGGGCAGAGGCAAGGTAAAACCTCTTCGGGAAGCGAAAGTTTTAAATTCAGGTTAAAAGACACCTGTTTTTCCAACTTCAATCAAACTTCAACTCTCTTTGCTGCACACATCCTTTACTAAAACTTTCCTGACATGAAAAAATCTGTTCTCAGTGCGCTTTTTGCGCTGGTATCCTTCATTGGACTTTTCGGCCAAAGCCAGCCCTACGATTTCGTGGTTACGCACGAAACCTATGTTTCCCTCAACAATGCTACTGCGCTCGATCCCGTGGCGGTCTGGGACGATGAGTACGCGTCGGTGCCCCTGGGCTTTGATTTCAATTTTGACGACGAAACGCTCGACCAGTTTTACGTGCTGGGCTATTTGGGCGCCCTGGTCAGCAATGCTGAATTCAATTCCGGCATGGACGCCATTTTTGGGTACGGCGCCTATTCGCTGGCCAATATCAACGGCACGGAAGTGCGCTATAAAACAGAAGGCACGGCGCCCAACCGGATTTGTAAAATCGAATGGTACAAGGCCGGGTTCACCGATTCCGACGGGACGGTCAGTTTTCAAATCTGGCTGTACGAAACCAGCAACCGTATCGATATCCGCATGGGTTCTTCCGATGTGGTCGAACCCGAACTGGCCTTTTTCAACGGCAGTTCGCCGCTGATCGGGCTCATGGTCGATTACGATGAAGACGTGAACTACACGATCGGATACAGCCACTGGGTCGTCGGCGATGCCAGCGCGCCGGCCGACACCATTTTGTACGATTATGAGGATGAGGACCAGCCGCCTTTCGGTTGCTCGGGGCCGCCGTCTGTCAACCTCGTGCTGAGCTTTTATCCCGGCGGAACGATCGGGACGCATACGAGCCTTTTGCCGGTTGAAAAACTGGGGATTTACCCCAATCCCGCTCACGACATCGTGTTTTTCTCCCGGCCGCTGGAAGAAGAACGCCTTGCCCAGGTGTACGACCAGCAGGGCCGCCTGCTTTGGTCGGCACAGCTGCCTGCCGGCGCAACCTATTTGCCGCTGGCCGACGAGTGGCCTGCCGGGCGCTATGTGATTCGGATTGCCGGAAAGGATAAAATTGCCGTGTCGGCCATCGCCAAGCAATAAAGGTGTTTGCTATGCTTGCCAAAAAGCCCTAAACTTGCGCACTGCAAGTGCCTGATATGCAAACACAGCAAATTCTTTTTGAAGACATCATCGACGAAAGCATCGAGTTGCGCCCCATGCACCCGACGCTTTTCGATGAGCACCTGGCCGAAGGCTGGCGCTTGCTGGGTTATTCCATCATCCGGCACAACTATGCCGCTTGTAGAGGCCGCCTTTGTTACACCATTCCGCTGCGTATCCGACTGGAAGGGCTTGTTTTTTCCAAAAGCCAGCGACAAATCCTCCGTCGCAACAATGATCTTACGGTGAAATGGGGCAAGGTGCAACTCACGCCGGAGAAAGAAGAGTTGTTCAAACGGCACACCAGCCGCTTCCGCGAACGCCAACCCGAATCGGTGTACTCATTTTTGAGCCCGCAGGCGGGTTCCAAGCCTGTCCGCGGCATGGAGATGACCCTGTTTGAAGGCGAGCAACTGCTGGCCTGCAGTTACGTACACCTGGGCGATGAGGCCATGTCGGGCACTTATTGTTTTTTCGAGCCTGAAGCCTCGCGGCAGCGCAGTCTGGGTACGTTTACCATGTTGCTCGAATTGCTAAAGGCGCGGGAAATGGGCAAGCATTTTTACTACCACGGCTACTGCTACGACGTGCCTTCGCAATTTGATTACAAAATGAATTTTCACAACCTGGAATCAATGGACTGGAAAACCGGGATTTGGCACCCCCGGCCCAGGGTGCCTGTGCGGCGTTGGGACAACCTGATTGAGCAATGGCCCCCGGCCCAGTGAAAACATAAAAAGAAAAGGCGCTGCAATTGCAGCGCCTTTTCTTTTAAAAAAGGTTTAAACCCGGCATTATTTCAGTTTTACCGTGGTGGCAACACTGGCTTTTTGCTTGGCTTGTTCTTCGTCGAAGGGCTTGAGCGTGATGGTGACGCTGTGACCGTCGGGGCTGACTTCCGACAGCGGGTTGCTCGACTTTTTAACCATGCGGTCGGGGAAGGTATAGATTTGCTTGTAATCCATTTCAGCAAAGAAAACCTTCATCATTTCGGTGTTTTCTTCGTCTTCGTCTTCGCCTTCCAGCAATGTTTGTTTGAGTTGAGCGCCGATGTCGCCTACGCCCAGGCGTTCAAAGTTTTTGCCTTTGAACTTGAAGTATTCGTTGGCGCTGGCATCGTATTTTTCCTTGTTGATGATTTTCATGGCCTTGTTCAGCGCGTCAACATTGGCAAAGTCGAAGGAATAGCCGAACTTGTAATTGGCGGTATCGTTCATTTCCTGAATGTTGGAAATGCCGGCCACGCCGCGGAGCGATTTGGATACGCCGGAGAGTTCTTCACCCATATCGGCCATCGAGTTTTCTTCGGCAGGTTCTTCGGTTGTCGTCTCGTCGGTGCTGCCGTCGGTTGCGGTCGAGTCGCCGCCGACGTCTTTGAGCGCGTCCATCATGCTTTTGATTTCGCTCATGTCGATGGTCATTTTATAGTTGCCGGTATTGTCGTTGCGAAGCGTGACTTCCTCGACGATATGGAGGCAGCTGGTCAGGACCAGGGTGCTGAGGGTCAGGAAAAGGAGGGAAAGCAGATTTTTTGAATTTTTCATTGTAAATGAACTGGTTTTGTGATTGATTCCGGTTTGTAACAAGCTTATTCAATAACAAATTCCTTGTCTGTCCTAAAATTGCTTTTTTCCAGTTCAAGGATATACCCCCCCTTTTGAAGGTAATATTTGCCTGTGTCAGCTTTGCTAATATCGACAGGTTTGACGTCGTCTTTGCGATTGGTTTCGAGAAATTTCTGGTATTTTTTCAAAGCCTCTTCACGGATATCCAAGGCGAAGGTAAAAGAGTTAAATCCTTTAACACAATCCACCGTACCATAATTTAAGACCAGCCCATCTTTTGTGCGCACCTGCCAGTTCACTTTTCCGGCGTCAGGGCTGTAAAATTCGACCGGAAGCTCGGGCCCTTTAAGTTCCTGCCAGGGGCGCTTTTTGCCCCAGTTTTTGGAATAGGTGGTGGCGGGAAAGTCAAACAGGTAGAGTGCGCTGGCCAGGGCCCCGGAATCCAGTTGTTGTATGTGCGCCATACTGACCCTGAACATCGACCTGCCGTGGGTGCCTATGATCAGGTCGTTGGTCACGGGCTGAAGGGCCAGATCGTGTACGGCGACTGCCGGGAAGTCTTTACTCAGGGCGTGAAAATGTTGCCCGCGGTCGAGCGAGATATACAGGCCGTGGTCGGTGCCGACATAAAGCAGGTCGGGGTTTACGGGGTCTTCCCGAACGATATTGATCGGCTCGGCCGGGAGATCGAGACCGATGCGTTTCCAGTGCTGGCCAAAGTCGTCGGAACTGTACAAATAGGCAGCAAAATCGTCCCAGCGGTAACCGTTGAGGCTGGTGTAAACGCGACTTTTCACATGGGCGGAAGCGATCACACGCGAAACCCAGAGGTTTTGCGGCAGGGAGTCGGAGATGCGCGCCCAGGTATCGCCGCCGTCGCGGCTCAGGTGGATGAGGCCGTCGTCGGAGCCGGCGTACAACAATCCGAACCTGAGCGGGCTTTCACAAATGCTCGTCAGGGTGCCGTAGGGAACATTGCCGGGCTTGCCGCCCTGGGTCAGGTCGCCGCTGATGGCCTCCCAATTGTTGCCTTTGTCGAAAGAGCGGTAAAGTTTGTGTGCGCCCAGGTACAAAACATCCTGGTTGTGGCGGCTGAGCCAGATGGGGGATTGCCAGTTGAATCGCAGCGGCCGTTCGCCCAGGTCGTGTTTAGGGCTGATGTATTTCGAGGCGCCCGTGTTGCGGTCGAACCTGAAATAATTGCCAAACTGGAAACCCGCGTACACCGTCTGGTTGTCGCGGGTGTCAACGGCCACCTGCATGCCGTCGCCGCTGATGAGTTCTTCATACGGGTAGCGGCCGGTTTGGTGCCAGCTGGTCGATGCTTCGTAATCGGAAGGGCCGACCCAAACGCCGTTATCCTGCGCGCCGCCGTAAACGCGATATTGCTCGGCGTTGTCGACAGCGACAGCATAAAACTGGCCTACTGGCGGATTGTTGCATTTGATCCAGGAGGCGCCGTTGTCCCAACTGATGTTGAGGCCGCCGTCGTTGCCGTTGACGAGGTGCCCGGGCCGGGCCGGGTCCAGCCACAGCGCATGGTGATCGACATGAACGTTGTCGCCATTGATATTTTTCCAGTTTTGTCCCCCGTCTTCGCTGCTAATGATGTAAAAACCAAGCAAATACACTTTGTCGGGTTCGTTGGGCAGGCAACGGATATTGGAAAAATAGTAGCCGTAGGTAAAGTTGATTCCGTCGAGCGCTTTGTCGTGGGTTTTATGCCAGTGCAAGCCACCGTCGTCGCTTCGATACACTTCGGCGCCGGTGTAGTTGGTTTCAAACAGGTTGCTGTTGGCGTCTTCCAGGTATTCGACCAGGGTGAGCGGCGTTATTTTGTCTTTCTCGACGAGGCCTTTGATTTTTTTTGCCGTGTATTTTTCCGGAAAGCCGTTGTTGGTCAAAAAATCGCCCAGCTGACTGTCCGCGAGTTTCAGAAAATCGGCCTTGCTCATGGTGCGCAAAGCATCCTTCGTGAGGGCATCGTCCTTATTTTCTTCCTTTTTGGGCTTGGGTTGCTGGTTGTCGAGGCTGGCGTACAGCACTGTTTGCCCTTTGGATGTTCCGGCGCTCAAACCGATTCTGCCGACGTAAGGCCCTGTGGGAAATCCGCTGTCGGGGGTATTCAGGCGGGTCCAGGTTTGTCCCGCGTCCGTGCTTTTCCAGATGCCCGAGCCTGCGCCTGCGCCGCTGAAATTCCAGGCTCTGCGTTCGCGTTGCCAGGTGGCAGCAAACACAATATCGGGGTTGTTCGGGTCGAGGCAGAGGTCGATGGCGCCGCTGTTTTCATCCACAAAAAGTGTACGGGCCCAGGTTTTGCCTCCATCCGTGCTTTTGTACACGCCCCGCTCCTGATTGGGCGAGTACAAATGGCCCAATACGGCGACCCAAAGCACGTCGGGCTGGCCGGGATGCAGGATGATCCTGCCGATGTGATGGCTTTCGGGCAGGCCACGCCATTCCCAGGTTTTGCCGCCGTCGGCGCTCCGATAGAGGCCTGTGCCGGCATAAGACGAACGGCTGGAATTGCTTTCGCCGGTGCCTACCCAAATCACGTCTGATGCCCAGTCAACGGCAATGTCGCCTATAGTCATGGCTGCTTCGTGGTCGAAAACCGGGGTAAAGGAAGTTCCGTTGTTGATCGTATGCCAAAGGCCGCCCGATGCGTAGGCCACGTACATTTCCGTCGGGTCGGCGGGGTTGACATCCACGTCGGTTACGCGGCATGAGAAGATGCTCGGACCGATATTGGTGGCAGGCAGCTGTGCGATCAATGAATTGGCAACGAGCGCTTTGTGTCGTTCGAACCCTTCAAGTCTGCTTTCGGCAGGGGTAGGGGCGGGTTGCTGGGCAAAAGCGGCGACGGCAGCCGAAATCATTGCTGCAATCCCTAAAAAATGACGAATCATAGTCATGCGTATGCGCGGTTTTCGGGCCAAGATAATATGCCCGAAGTATTCTGTTCTTCCACAGCATGTGACGTGCGCCGGCCTGTGTTCCACAATTTGGGGCGCGGCTGCCCCAAAAAAGAGCGGAAAAGGCTTGGCGCGGGATTTTTATCCAGACAGGAAACAAACGGACAATCAACACAAACAAAAACTTTATCGTATGAAATACCCTGTTTTTTTTGTCATCGCTTTTTCGTTCCTGCACCATTCGCTGCATGCGCAGGTCAACTCGCTCGGACCGACAGCCGGTTTCAATTATGCCTGGATGAATAACCGCGACAACACAAGCGGCCGTCCGGGGTTCAATGTCGGCCTTACTTACACGTATTCCATCTTTGAAAAAGGCGGACTCGGCGTCGATCTGCGTTATTCGGAAGAAGGTATGCGCCTCGAACAAGGCAACAAAACCTATACCTCCGAACTGAATTACCTCCGCCTTCCATTCAAGTTTCACTACTTTTTCAATGAACTTGAAGATGATTTTCGCCCGAAAATTTATGCCGGCCCCTCGCTGGGTTTCCTCGTCGGCGGCGACACAGAAATTGCCTCGTTCGAAGGCCTGACCACCACCGTCGATTCCAGGGATCTCTTCGAAAAATTCGATATGGGGCTCGTCGCAGGCGCAGGTTTCAACTACCGCATTGCCTCCTCAACCTGGCTGAACTTCGACGTGGCTTACACCCACGGGCTGGTCGATTTGCCTAAAAACGGCAGCGCATCCTACAACCGCAACATCAATGTCAACCTCGGCGTGGCCTGGGGATTCTGATCTACTGGTATATGCAGGAGTTGGTGATGTAAATTACCCATCCCCGACTTCATTCTGGAAGACAGCCCTGACTGGTCGAAAGATCGGTCAGGGCCTTTTTTACATGACCCGTTTGCGCATCAGCCAGTCCATTTGCGGATCGTCGCCTACCCAAAAGACCTCTTCTCCAAATATTTCGTACCCGCAGCGTTGGTAAAACCTAATGGCGGCAGGCACTTTTTTCCAGGTGCTCAGCCATACCCACTCCTCTTTTCGACCCCTGGCTTGCTCCTCCGTGTGGTGCAGCATCTGCTCGCCGATTCTTTGGCCCTGAAATGCGGCGTCGACGTACAGCCGCTCCACTTGGGTGCCTCTCGGAGCGTCCATGCCGGCCGGTGCGACATCCAGATTCAGTTTGAAGTAGGCGGCCAGCCGATTGTCAGAAAAAACAAACCAGAACTGCGCAAGGGGATTGTCAAATTGAGCCTGGAAATGCTCCGGCGTGAATACGGTGGAACAATAGAGTTCGAACGCCCGAGGGTCGTTCAACTGTTGAAAGGCGACGCGGAAAGTCCGTTCTGCAAATTCGAGCAGAAGCCCCAGCTCTGATGAATCAACCCGGCGAATATCAAGCATATTACAGAAAAGTGTTGGTTGCCCGGGCATGCTCTGCCCGACGGAAAAATTGATGAATAACGCCCAAAAACGCGTTGCCGCGGGGCCTGAAAACGATGTCCGGCCTAGTGTTCAACCTTCATCTAGCTTTGAATAACCCCCACGTTGAACTTCTCCACAGGGGCGTTATTGGCTGCTTCGATACCCATCGAAATCCAGCGCCGTGTGTCACGCGGGTCGATGATCGCGTCCACCCAAAGCCGCGCGGCGGCGTACCAGGGTGTGGTTTGGGCGTCGTAACGGGCTTTTATTTTTTCAAAAAGCGCTTTTTCTGCCGCCGGATCGGGTGCATCGCCCTTGTCTTTGAGCGAAGCCACCTGGATTTGGGTCAGCACCTTCGCAGCTTGCTCGCCGCCCATCACCGCTATTTTGGCAGTCGGCCAGGCTACGATCAGGCGCGGGTCATAGGCTTTGCCGCACATGGCATAGTTGCCGGCACCGTATGAATTGCCGATAATGACCGAGAATTTCGGCACCGTGGAATTGGCCACGGCATTGACCATTTTGGCGCCGTCCTTGATGATGCCGCCGTGTTCGGATCGGGTGCCTACCATAAACCCTGTAACGTCGTGCAGAAATACGAGGGGGATTTTCTTTTGGTTGCAATTGAGGATAAAACGGGTTGCTTTGTCGGCCGAATCAGAATAAATAACCCCGCCGAACTGGATCTCGCCCTTGGCATTTTTGACGACCTGCCGGTTGTTGGCCACAATACCCACCGCCCAGCCGTCGATGCGCGCATAGGCGCAAAGGATGGTTTTACCGTAATGTTCTTTGTAAAGGGTCATTTCGCCGCCGTCAACCAGCCGCCGCAACAATTCAGCGGTGTCGTAGGGTTTGGCGCCGTTTTCCGGGTAAATGGAAAAAATATCGTCGGGTTGCCCCAGCGGCAGGCGCGGCGTCGCACGATCGAAGCCGGCCGTTTCGAAGCGGCCGAATTTGTCCATCAGGTCTTTGATCGTGTCGAGACAAGTGCGATCGTCCGGCATTTTGTAATCGGTGACGCCCGAGATTTCGGAGTGCGTGCCTGCGCCGCCCAGGGTTTCCTTGTCCACATCTTCCCCAATGGCGGCTTTGACGAGGTAGGGGCCTGCGAGGAAAACCGACCCGGTTTTTTCAACGATCAGGGCCTCGTCCGACATGATCGGCAGATAAGCGCCGCCGGCCACGCAGGAGCCCATAATGGCGGCGATTTGCGGGATGCCTGCCGACGACAGCCGGGCGTTGTTGCGAAAAATACGCCCGAAATGTTCCTTGTCGGGAAATATCTCGTCCTGCATGGGCAGGTAAACCCCCGCCGAATCCACCAGATAGATGATCGGCAAGCGGTTCTCCATGGCGATTTCCTGTGCGCGGAGGTTTTTTTTGCCTGTGATCGGAAACCATGCGCCGGCTTTCACCGTGGCATCGTTGGCGACGACAATGGCTTGCCGGCCTTTGATATAGCCGATGACCACCACTACCCCGCCGGCAGGGCAGCCGCCGTGTTCTTCGTACATTTCATAGCCGGCAAATGCGCCGATCTCGATGCGCGGCGTGCCGGAGTCGAGCAGATAGTCGATGCGTTCGCGCGCCGACATTTTGCCTTCCGCGTGGAGTTTTTCAAGCCGTTTGGGTCCGCCGCCGGCGTGTATTTTGTCGAGCCGCCGGCTCAGGCCCGATACGGCCAGTTTGAAGGCGTCGGTATTTTTTTCCTGTTCGATGCTGAGCTTATTCGGTTCGGACATGAGTTGTGGTGGTTAGGGACAAACAAGAGGCAGGTTTCAATCGATAAATCTTTTGGTCAGGTCGCCGTAAAAGTCGATCCGCCGGTCGCGAAGGAAGGGCCAGATGCGTCGCACATCCTCGCTGCGTTGCAAATCGAGGGCTACAATCTGGTTGACTTCCCGGTCGGGCGGAGCCAGGTACAACACTTCGCCTTGCGGCCCGGCGACAAAACTTTGCCCCCAGAACTGAATACCGCCGGTCACGCCTGACCAGTCGGGTTCATGGCCGGTACGGTTGACAGTTACGACGGGCAAACCGTTGGCCACGGCATGGCCGCGCTGGATCGTAAACCAGGCGCCGTGCTGGCGGTCTTTTTCCGCCTGGGGGTCGGTGCTTTCCCAGCCGATGGCGGTGGGGTAGATCAGGATTTCTGCGCCGGCCAGGGCCATGAGGCGGGCTGCTTCGGGGTACCATTGGTCCCAGCAGACCAGCACGCCGAGTTTGCCCACGGAGGTCTGGATCGGCTTGAATCCCAAGTCGCCTGGGGTGAAGTAGAATTTTTCGTAGTAGGCCGGGTCGTCGGGGATGTGCATTTTGCGGTATTTGCCGGCTATGCTGCCGTCTTTTTCAAAAACAACAGCAGTGTTGTGGTACAGGCCCGGCGCGCGTTTTTCAAAAAGCGAGGTGACCAGAACAATGCCGTGTTCTTTTGCCGCGGCGGAGAAAATATCAGTTTCCGGGCCAGGTATGGGTTGGGCAAGGTCGAACATGGACGTGTCTTCGGCCTGGCAGAAATAAATGCCGCAGTGCAATTCCTGCAGCACCACGAGTTGTGCGCCGTTGGCCGCACATTCCGCGATGCCGTTCAGCGATTTGCGGATGTTGGCGTGTTGATCGGGCGAATTGGCCTGTTGCACGAGGCCGACTTTCAGGATCTTGCTCATTATTAAAAAAGGTAGGGGTAAAAATTCGGATTTATTGGTCGGCGGCGGATCGAATCACCGTTGCGGGATATTGCATAGTAACACAATGTAGCGAACCATGTTGCAGGATAAGTGGCCTGCAATCGATTCCGATGATATCGCGGTCGGGGAAAATCTGTTGAAAAATACGAAGCGCCTCGGCATCTTGCGGGACGCGATAGGTTGGCATCAGAACGGCGCCATTGATTATCAGGAAATTGGCATAGGTAGCCGGCAACCGATGCCCGTCGGGGGCAAGGATGGCTTCCGGCCAGGGCAACGGAAAGAGTCTGTAGGGCTGTCCTTCGAAGGTCCGAAATTCCCTGAGTTCGGCTTCCATGCGGTTCAGGGCTTCGAAATGTTCGTCGGCCGGGTTGTCGCATTTGACATAGGCAATCGTATCGGGCGCGCAAAAACGGGCCAGCGTATCGATGTGCGAATCGGTATCGTCGCCGGCGAGATAGCCGTGGTGGAGCCAGAGAACCCTCTGGATGCCGAAAAGTTCTTTCAGGCGGTTTTCGATTTCTGCTTTGGACAGGTGCGGATTGCGGTTGGGCGAAAGCAGGCATTCGGCTGTGGTCAGCAGGGTGCCAGCGCCGTCGCTTTCGATCCCGCCGCCTTCGAGCACAAGGCCGCCGTGGCGGACAGGGGCATTGAACACGCCCGCCTGTTGCATGGCGCCAGTGATCAGGTTGTCTTTGTCGGCCGGGAATTTGAGTCCCCAGCCGTTGAACATGAAATCGAGCACCACCGGCTGATTGTTTTCCAGTATGGTGATGCCTCCGTGATCGCGGGCCCAGGTATCGTTGGAAGGGATGTTCAGCAATTGAAAGCGGTGTCGATGCTGTTTCGGCAAATGACTGGCAATGGCCTCGGGGTCGGGGCAAACGATCAGGACATCCTGATAACGGCTGACGGTTTCGGCGATCTGGTAGAAACAGGGCAGGACATCCGAAAGCGAATCTGCCCAGTCCGAATTTTCATGGGGAAAAGTAAGTTGCACGGCGCTTTGCGCTTCCCATTCGGCGGGCAGCCGACGTGAGGGAATTGTTGAGGGCATATTGCTTGAATTTGCGGGCAAATGTAGCAGAAAGCGGGCAGTCTGTCCGATTTGTATAAAAAAGGGGCGAGCGGTATTGGAGATCATTTTGTATGGTTTGGTAATTCAAAACATCATTAATTTTATTGCGGAATTGACCACCAAAAACTTTGCAAAAAAAGGCATTGCACAAATCATAATTGAATTGCTACCTTAGCCCCGCCTTAGTGTAATGCGCACACATAAGCCTGTTGTTTCCCCCTCCGACCGTTTTTAATCTGAATTTTTCATTACCTTGATAATGAAGGTTTTGAAAGTTCGATTTTTAATTAGCTCCCTAAATCGTGAGGAACTTCACTTCGTGTGAATCATATTCTTTCACTAAACTTAACTCACTTTAGTATGAAGTTTTTGCACACCCTTTCCAAGTCTGGGTTGCTGGTGGCATTGCTGATGCTGCTGGCCAGCGCTGCTTGGTCGCAACGCACCGTAAGGGGCAAGGTCACAGACGCAGAATCCGGTGAAGCGCTGATTGGCGCGACGGTTTCCGTCGTTGGCACAACGCGTGGCACGACCACCGACATTGACGGTAACTATACCGTTGAAGTTCCGGATGGCGCGCAGCAGCTGCGTTTTGCCTACACGGGCTACGCCGAAATGACGATCACGCTCGGCTCTTCCAATGAAGTGCTGGCTGCTCTGAAGCCTGGTACTCTGCTGGATGAAGTCGTGGTCGTAGGCTACGGCACGGTGAAAAAGAGCGACGCGACCGGCGCCGTTACATCGATCACCGAACAGAATTTCAACCGCAACGTTGTCGCGCCCGAGCAACTGATCCAGGGCCGCGCAGCCGGTGTGAGCGTCACCAACAACAACGGCGAACCCGGCGGCGGTATCAACTCCGTATCCGCGGTACGACCTCCGTTCGCAGCGGCAACAACCCGCTCTTCGTAGTGGACGGTGTGCCGCTCAGCGGCGACGAGACCACGGGCAACGTGAACGACGGCGGTATCGGCTCCACTGCGGCCCGCAACCCGCTCAACTTCCTGAATCCCAACGATATCGCCAGCATCGACATCTTGAAGGATGCCTCCGCTACGGCCATCTACGGTTCGCGCGGCGCCAACGGTGTGGTGATCATCACCACCAAGAGCGGTCAGTCCGGCAAGGGTGTTCTGGAATACGGCTACACGCTCGGTATCTCGCAGATTGCCAAAAAATACGACGTGCTGGGCCGCGACGAGTTCGTACGCGGCTGGTCGAACCTTAATCCGGGTGTGGCTACCAGCACCGTGGATTTCGGCGAAAGCACCGATTGGCAGGATGAAGTAACCCGCACCGGTTTCTCCAGCAACCACAACCTTTCCTTCGGAAGCGGCGACAGCAAAGGCGACTATCGTTTCTCGCTGGGTTACCTGGATCAGGACGGTATCATCATCAACAGCGGTATCAAACGTCTTTCGGGTCGTTTCAACGGTTCGCGCAAATTCCTCGACGATCGCCTGAAACTGGGCACCAACTTCGTCGTTTCGCAAACGCATGACGACGGCGTTCCGATCACGGAAAACGCAGGCTTCGAAGGCGACCTCTGGGCCAACGCACTGAAAGCCAACCCGACCGCTCCGGTTTACAACACCGACGGAAGCCTCCGTCAGGTGTCGAACTCCGAGCCCAACCCGGTGGCTATGTACACCCTGAGCAAGGACTACACCAACACGATCCGCGCACTGGGCAACATCAACGCCGAAGTCAAAATCATCGACGGCCTTACGTTCAAAACCCTGTTGGGCTACGACCGCTCGTTCTCCGGCCGTAAAACGGCTTACTCCCGCGACCTGCTCGCCGGCCAGGACTTCTTCGGCCACGGCAGCCTGTTTATCAACAACATCGACAACGGCAACAAACTGTGGGAGAACTACTTCACCTACACCAATGATTTCGGCGCCGTTGATCTTACGGCATTGCTCGGCTACTCCTACCAGAAATTCCAGTTCGGTCAGGAGCGCTACCAGTTTACCAACTTCCGTACGGCTGACGTCAACCTGATGATCAACAACTTCGCTGCTGCCGCAGTGAAAGATCCCAATGGCAACCTTCAGCCTTCCATCGTTCCGATCAACTCGAGCCTGTACACCGACGAACTTCAGTCGTACTTCGGCCGCGTCAACCTCGGTATCCGCGACAAGTACCTGATCACTGCAACGCTCCGCGCCGACGGTTCCACCAAGTTCGGCTCGGGCAACAAGTACGGTTACTTCCCCTCCTTCGCCTTCAAATGGCGTATGGCTGAGGAAAGCTTCATCCCCGACGCCTTCTCCGACCTGGCCCTGCGCCTCGGTTACGGTGAAACGGGCAACCAGGCTATCCCGCACAACCTCTATCAGGAACGCCAGCGCTATGGCGACTGGAACATCGACAACGGCAACTCCGTCGGCGGCGGCGGCCTTTCCTCGGTCGCGTTCCCCAACCCTGATCTGAAATGGGAAACGACGACGCAAACCAACATCGGTCTTGATTTCGCTTTCTGGAACTTCCGCATCTCGGGTAGCCTTGATCTGTACCAGAAAAACACCAAAGACCTCCTGATCAAAGTGGTGAGCGCCCAGCCGGCCGTGAACCCCTTCGTTTGGAAAAACCTGGACGCCAACGTGCAAAACTCGGGTGTGGAACTCAGCCTGAGCGTGGTTGCTATCGACAAAGACAAGCTCAACTGGCGCATCTCCGCCAACGGCGCCTACAACAAAAACGAGGTTAAAGACTTCTCCGGCCTGATCAACACCGGCCGTATCAACGGCCAGGGCCTCTCCGAAGCTTTCGCAGAGCGTATCGCCGAAGGTCAACCCCTGTTTGCTTTCTTCGTTCGCGAATTCGTCGGCTTCGACGAAAACGGCGTAACCATCTACAACGGTGACTTCCAGAAATTTGTCGGCGCAAGCCCGATTCCCAAGTACACTGCAGGTCTGACCAACCAACTCAGCTATGGCGACCTCGACCTGAGCATCTTCTTCTACGGACAATTTGGCCACTACGTGTACAACAATACAGCTAACGCCCTGTTTACTGCTGGCGCCCTGGGCAACGGCCGTAACGTGACTTCCGATGTTATCGGCAACGGCGAAAGCCGCCTCAATGCTCCGGACGTATCGACTCGCTTCCTCGAAAAAGCCAACTTCATCCGTTTGCAAGACGTGACGATCGGCTACAACCTGCCGATCAAGAGCAAGTATGTTTCGAACCTCCGCGTATTTGCCAGCGGTCAGAACCTGGCGCTGTTCACCAAGTACAGCGGCCTTGATCCCGAAGTTAACGTCAACAAACAAATTGACGACGTGCCTTCTTTGGGTATCGACTACAACGCATATCCGCGTGCCAGAACGTATTCGATCGGTGCTAACATCTCTTTCTAAAAGCAACACAAAAATTTACGCAATATGAAGAGTAGTAAATTTTTCCTTTTCCTCTTTCCGGGTTTGCTCGCGCTGCTGCTTGTACAGGCTTGCACCAAACTCGAAGTGAAGGAAACAGATTCCATCCCCGTTACCAACACGGGCGGTCCTACCCCTGCCGGCAATGCCGCCGACCTCTTGGCCGCATCCTACACCGGCCTCGGTGAATTCACCAACCAGGACTATACGTACTCGCTCTATGAGCACGTGTCCGACGAAATGATTCCTCCGACCCGCGGTGTTGACTGGGGCGACAACGGTGTATGGCGTACCCTTCACGCCCATACCTGGGATGCCCCCACACCTACGTAACCGGCAGCTGGAACCGCCTCAACGAGCGCGTTTTCAAATGCAACCAGGGTTTGGCTGCCAATCCCACGCCCGAGCAGGCCGCTCAAATCAAATTCCTCCGTGCATTTTACATGTACCACGTAATGGACCTCTGGGGTCAGGTGCCCTTCCGCAACGTGGACGAAGGCGTTGATGTGAATCCGCGCGTGCTCTCCCGCTCCGAAGCTTTCGATTTTGTCGAAAAAGACCTGCTGGAAGCATTGCCCAATCTGCCCACGATCGGCCCGGTCGGCAACAATACCGTGGCTTCCAAAGCCGCTGCCAATACGTTGCTGGCCCGCCTTTACCTGAACAAGGCTGTGTACAAAGCATCCAGCCCGGAAGGCCCGTACGCATTCGACAATGCTGACATGGCCAAAGTCATCCAGTACTGCGATGCCGTTACGGCCGACGGTTATACCCTCAATGCTGACTACTTCGGTATTTTCAAGGCCGGCGAGGCATCCGAGGTTATCCTCAACAGCCCCGAAGGAACGCCGCAGAACCGCGTTTACATGACGTTGCACTACGACCAGAACCCGAGCGGCTGGAACGGCTTTGCCACGCTTGCTGATTTCTATGCCAAATTTGCCGACGGCGATCAGCGCAAAGGCAAACCCGGCGCCCAGAACGGCACCCAGTACTCCGGTGTTGGCTACGGCTTCCTGATCGGTCAGCAATACAGCGACAACGGTACGCCCATCATCAATTCCCGTACGGGCCAACCGCTGGCCTTCACGGCCGACTGCCCGCTTTCAGGCGCTGCTACCGATAAAGGTATCCGCGTCATGAAATACCATGCCGGCGAATTTGGCAAATACATCCTGATGCGTTACGGCGAGGTTGTGCTCATGAAAGCGGAAGCCCAACTGCGCAGCGGCGACGCTGCTGGCGCGCTTGCCACGGTCAATTCGCTTCGCTCCGTGCGCGGCGCCGCCCCGCTGGGTTCGCTGGATAACACTTCCATGCTCGACGAACGCGGCCGCGAACTGTACTGGGAAGGCTACCGCCGTACCGATCAGGTTCGTTTCGGCACCTTCTCCGATACTTGGTCGGACAAAACGGTTACTGACAAGTACCGCGTACTGTACCCGATTCCGCAACAGGCGCTGGATTCCAACCCGAACCTGAAACAGAACTCCGGCTATTAATTTGATTATCTCCGGCAAACAATTGATTATCAGGACTCCAGCCTGACAATTGATCTCCGGTTTTTGTAGTGCAACAGGCCGTTACCTCCGGGCAACGGCCTGTTGTTTTCCATGTCGTACTTTCGCCAAAATTCTTCTGCGATATGCGTCCATATTCCCGATTGACGGCTGCCGCCTGGTTGTTGTTGTCTCTTCTGGCTTCTGCCTGCGGCAAAAAACAGCCAGCGCGCCTGTTCGAACAACTCAATTCGGCTCAAACCGGTATCAACTTTATCAACAAGGTGGATAACACGGAGGAGTTCAATATTTTTAGTTACCGCAATTTTTACAACGGCGGCGGGGTGGCGATTGGCGACCTGAACAACGACGGACTGGCGGATGTGTACCTCAGCTCCAATATGGGCGACAACCAACTTTTTTTGAACAAAGGCAATTTCCAGTTTGAAGACGTTACGGAAAAAGCGGGGGTAAAAGGCTCGAAATTCTGGAGCACAGGCGTCGTTTTCGCCGATGTCAACGCAGACGGCCTGCTGGATATTTATGTCTGCAATGCCGGATATAAAAAAGATGAAAAGCCTGAAAATGAACTTTTTATCAACCAGGGGGTACAAAACGGCATTCCTGTTTTTGCAGAAAAAGCTGCTGAATACGGACTCAATGAACCTGGCTACACCACCCATGCCGCCTTTTTCGATTACGACCTCGACGGCGACCTCGACTGTTACATACTCAACAACAGTTTCATGCCGGTAAATACCCTTAATTACAGCAACAACCGGGAACTGTACGCAGAAGACTGGCCGGTCGCCGATTTCCTGAAAGGCGGCGGCGACAAACTGCTGCGCAACGACGGCGGCAAATACGTGGACGTAACGCGCAGCTCGGGTATCTACGGCAGCCTGATCGGGTTTGGCCTCGGCGTTACCGTTGGCGATGTGAACGGCGACCACTGGCCCGACCTGTATATCTCCAACGACTTTTACGAACGCGACTACCTCTACATCAACCAGAAAAACGGCACCTTCAAGGAAGAGATCGAACAATGGATGCAGCACCTTAGCCTGGCTTCCATGGGCGCCGACATGGCCGACATCAACAACGACGGGTTTCCGGAAATTTTCACCACCGAAATGTTGCCCGGCGATGAAAAACGACTGAAAACCACCACTTTATTTGAAAATTACAACATCTACCAGTTGAAGCAGGAACGCGGTTTTTATCACCAGTACATGCAAAACTGCCTTCAACTCAACAACAAAGACAAAACGTTCAGCGAGATCGCCCATTTTGCCGGCGTCGCAGCCACCGACTGGAGCTGGGGCGCACTCCTGTTCGATATGGACAACGACGGCTATCGCGACATATATGTCTGTAACGGAATTTATAAAGACGTTATAGACCAGGATTTTATTGATTTTTTTGCAGACGAAGTTGTGCAAAAAATGGCGCTCACCGGCAAAAAGGAACAGATCAATGAAATTCTGAACAAAATGCCTTCGGTGCCTTTGCCCAACAAGGTCTTTCACAACAGGGGCGACCTGCACTTCGACGATGCCGGCCCGGCCTGGGGTTTTGATCAGCCCTCTTTTTCCAATGGCGCCGCTTACGGCGATCTCGACAACGACGGCGACCTCGATCTGGTGGTCAACAACGTGAACATGCAGGCTTTTGTGTTCCGCAACAACAGCCGCGAACAAAAAGGCGCCCACTACCTCGGCGTAAAACTTCAGGGCAAGGGGCAAAACACCTTTGCCGTCGGCGCTCAGGCAACGGCTTTTTGCGGCGCCGAACGCCAGAATGTCCAACTTTTTCCCAGCCGCGGTTTCCAGTCTTCGGTTGATTATAAAATGATTTTTGGCCTCGGCCAAAATACCCGTGTGGACTCCCTGCAGATCATCTGGCCCGACCAAACCGTGACGATGATCCAACAGCCGGCCATCGACACCGTGTTGTCGCTCTCCTGGGCGAGCGCAACGGCAGCCCCGCTGACCAATCCCTATGACATACCTGCCGCCGCCGCCACACCGCTGCTGCACGAGACGCCCTGCACGTTTGAAGCGCACAGGGAAGACGCCTTCGTGGATTATTACAATGAAGGTCTGAGTTTTAAAATGCTCTCCCGCGAAGGCCCCAAATCGGCTGTTGCCGACGTCAATCGCGATGGCCGCGACGATATTTTCATCGGCGGCGCCAGCGGCCAGCCGGGGCAATTGTACCTGCAGACGGCGACCGGAACGTTTGCCCGCGCCGATCGCAAAACCTTCGACCCCGACTCCACCTACGAAGACACCGCCGTGTTGTTTTTTGATGCCGATGGCGACAAAGACCCCGACCTGCTCGTCGGATCGGGCGGCAACGAACAGGCCATCGGATCGCGCTACATGCAATGCCGCCTTTATTTCAACGACGGAAAAGGGCATTTCTCGCGTTCTGACGACGCCCTGCCCATGACGGGCTTCAACGCTGCCGTCGCGGTAGCGGTGGATTTCGATCAGGACGACGATCTCGACCTTTTCATCGGGAGCCGCAGCGCACCCGGCATCTACGGCGCTCCACCCAAACATTTTGTCTTTCAGAATGACGGAAAAGGACATTTCCAGGACGTCACCAAAACCGCAATGCCCGACTTTTTGCCGCTGGGCATGGTGACCGACGCCCGGCTCGTCAATTTGACGGGCGATACCGCCCCCGAACTGGTCGTCATCGGCGAATGGCGCACGCCGCGCATTTTTGACATAAAAAACGGACGGTTCACGCCCATCAGTTCCAGCCTCGACCAGTATTCGGGCTGGTGGAACGCCCTTGTTGCCGACGATGTGGACGGCGATGGCGACCAGGACCTGATTCTTGGCAACCTGGGCGAGAATTTTTACATAAAAGGAACTGCCGAACAGCCCGCCAAACTCTGGGTCGAGGATTACGATAACAACGGAACCATCGAAAAAATCATGACGCGTCGGATCGACGGGCGCGACATGCCCGTTCCGCTCAAAAAAGAGTTGACCGGGCAAATCCCATCACTCAAAAAACAAAACCTGAAACACGCCGATTACGCGCAGAAAGCCATCCAGGACCTGTTTTCTGTCGAGGTGCTGAAAAAAGCGGCCGTATTTGCCGGCAATTATTTTTCATCGGCCGTGGCTATCAATCAGGGCAACGGCAAATTTGATTTGATCCCTTTGCCGACGCCCGTGCAACTGTCGTGTGTGTGCGCCATCTGGTGCGGCGACCTCAACGGCGACGGCAAAAACGACCTCGTGGTGGCTGGCAACAACAGCGGCTACATGCCTCAGTTCGGGCGGCAGGACGCCAGTTTTGGCCAGGTTCTGATCAATGCCGGGCAAGGCAGATACGATTGCCTGGAACACCGTCAGAGCGGATTTTTTGTCCGCGGAGACGTGCGTTCCATCCAGAAAGTGCGGATCAAAGGGCGTGATTATTTGCTTGTGGGCATCAACAACCAGGCGCCGCACCTTTTTCAGCTGGCTGCTGAAAAACCTGTGAATTAAAAAAGCTTGTTGAGTTTTCCCTGAACAGATCAACATGCTTTTTGCGCTGATTTATAAGCAAAAACAAAAGAAACTACCTCGTACTGTGCTATGAAACTGCTTTACGGCTTACTTGTCCTTTTCCCGGCAACGCTGTTCCTGTCGTGTTCAACGCAAAAAAAGGAAAACGCCCAACCGGCTTTCCGGCTCTTGCGAAAGGACGCAACCGGCCTCAATTTTGAAAATGTGCTGCACCAAAGCGGCGAGTTCAACATTTTCAATTACATGTACTTTTTCAACGGCGGGGGTGTCGGCGCGGGGGATTTTAACAACGACGGGCAGACGGATCTTTTCTTTACCAGCAATATGGGGGAGAGCAAGATGTTTCTCAACCAGGGCGGTTTGACATTCAAGGACGTCACCCCTGAAACCGGCATCAGCAGCCCCAACGGCTGGACCACTGGCGTGAGTGTGGTCGATATCAACAACGATGGCTTGCTCGACCTGTACATCGGCAGGCTGGGCGAATACCAGAATATACGCGGACAAAACCAGTTGTTCGTCTGCAAAGGCATCGAAAACGGCGTGCCGGTGTATGAAGACCAGGCTATCCGCTACAACCTCGACCTGGTCGGCTTTTCCACCCAGGCCGCCTTTTTCGACTACGACCTCGACGGCGACCTGGACATGTTCCAGCTCAATCATTCCCTGCATCAAAACGGCACTTTCGGGCAGAAAAAAACCTTCGTCGGCACTTTCCATCCCCTGGCCGGCGACAAATTGATGCGCAACGACAACGGGAAGTTCGTCAACGTCACGAAAGAAGCAAACATCAACAGCACCGTGATCGGCTACGGCCTGGGCATCGCCACGGGCGACCTCAACAACGACGGCTATCCGGATATTTACATTGGAAACGACTTCCACGAAAACGATTACGTGTACATCAACCAGAAAGATGGCACTTTCAAGGAAGTCGCCAACGACCTGCTGATGCACACCAGCCAGTTTTCGATGGGTGTTGACATGGCCGACATCAACAACGACGGCTGGACGGACGTCTATTCCCTCGACATGTTGCCCGAAGACCCCTACATTCTGAAAAGTTCGCTGGGCGAAGACACCTGGGACCTCTACCATTTCAAACTCGGCTTCGGTTACAGCTATCAGTTTGCCAGAAACAACCTGCAACTCAATAACGGCGATGGCACATTCAGCGAAATCGGGCTTTTCGCCGGCGTCGCCGCTACCGACTGGTCGTGGACGCCCCTGCTCATGGACTACGATTGCGACGGATACAAAGACATTTTTGTCAGCAATGGCATTCCGCGTCGTATGAATGACATCGATTTTGTCAAATTTCAGGAAGAAAAAGGCCTTTTGCTGCGGCCAAACGGCATAACAGTGGATGAAAGCGAGTTAAAAGTCATCGACAACATGCCCAAGATCAAATGGCCCAACAAACTTTTTCACAACAAAGGAAACCTGAAATTTGACGATTGTACCGACCTGGTACAGGATGGGCTGCCTACCTTTTCCAATGGCGCCGTCTATGCCGACCTCGACAACGATGGCGACCTCGATGTGGTGGTCAATAACCTTGAAGACGAGCCATTTATCTATCAAAACCTGCTGCGCGAAAACCCGCCTGTCCGTCCGTCCGACTGGCTGTCGATCAGGTTCAAGGGGCAACCCGGCAACATCGACGGCATCGGAGCCAAACTGATCGTGTACAAAAAGGATGGCTCCCGCCAAACCGAGGATTTCTTCCCCGTTCGGGGCTATCAGTCGAGCGCCCTGACACCGTTGTACGCCGGCATTGGCGACGGCTCGGCGGTGGATTCCATGCTGGTCGTCTGGCCCGATCGGGGTTATCAAAAACTGACGCCGCTGCAATTCAATACCCGAATTGACCTGCAATGGAAGGCCGGCCTGCCGCGCTTCGATTTCAGCCGTCTGGGCGCCAAAAAAAGCAGCCCCTATGCTTTTGAAGACGTAACCCGCTCCTGTGCGCTCGATTACACGCACAATGAAAACCCTTTTGTGGAGTTCAATCGCGAACCCCTGATCCCTAACATGGTCTCTTCCGAAGGGCCTGCGCTGGCAGTCGGCGACGTCAACGGTGACCACCTCGACGATGTGTTTTTCGGCTCAGCCAAGCGTGAAAAAAGCGCGCTTTACCTGCAACAACCCGACGGACGCTTCTTGTTGCGGACTTCACCGGCCATTTTGCAAGACAGTATTTTTGAAGATGTTGACGCCGTTCTGGTCGATATCGACAACGATCAGGACCTCGACCTGGTCATTGCGACCGGCGGCAATGAATACCGTGGCAAGGATGACCCGCTCAAACAACGGGCTTATCTCAACGACGGCAAAGGCAATTTCACCCGCCTGGAAGGCTTTCCGGACATGTACATGACGGCTTCCTGCGTATTGCCCTGCGATTACAACAAGGATGGTCTGGTGGATTTGTTTTTCGGCGGGCGGGCCATCCCCTGGAAATACGGTGTTACGCCCAATTCCTATTTGCTGGAAAACAAGGGCGGCGGGCATTTTGAAATCGTAACGCCCGCTGTGGCCCCGGATCTGCAGTCGGCGGGATTTGTCAAAAACGGCGCCTGGGCCGACATGGATATGGATGGCGACCAGGACCTCGTGCTGGCGCTGGAATGGGACCCGCTGTGCGTATTTTTGAACAATGGCGGCAAATTCGAGCGTAAAAACCTCGCTTCCGGCAGCGGCTGGTGGAATTTCGTTCTGCCCTACGATTTTGACGGCGACGGCGATGTTGATCTGCTGGCCGGCAATACCGGCACCAATTCACGCCTGAAACCCGGCGCCAAAGAGCCTGTCCACCTGTACGTCAATGATTTCGACGGCAACGGCCAGACGGAAACGGTGATGACCTACTACGTGAAAGGCCGCGAAATTCCTTTCTCCAACTACGAGGAGATGACGAAGGCTTTGCCAATCATCAAAAAGCACTACCTGCTGGCCAGCAATTTTGCCAAAGCTTCGGCTGCCGATTTGCTGGGCAAGGAAAAGATGGAAAAATCCATTGTAAGAACAGCCGATGCTTTCGAGAGTGTTTACCTCGAAAATATCGGCCCGGGTCTGAATTTCAAGGTACATGTCCTGCCCGACGAACTTCAGTGGAGCACACTCAATGCCACCGCGCTGGCCGACCTGGATGGGGACGGGCGAAAAGAGGTAATCCTCGGCGGCAATTTTTATGAATGCAACATCGAAATGGGGCGTTATGACAACAACTACGGCAACGTATTGTCGATCGGAAAGGATGGCGCCATGCAAGTTGCGCCGCTGGGCGACCTGCGCATAAAAGGGCAGGTCAGGCGCATACGCCCCGTTACGATCAAAGGGCAAATTTGCTTTATCCTGGCCCGAAATGACGAGGCCTGCCTGGTCATCCGGCCAGCAAAATCTCCCCGGGTACAATAAAAAAACGGTGGCTGCAACTCGCAAGCCCGTCGCTGCAACAGACAGTGGCGGGCTTGTGGTATTGGTCGTTTGCCTTCATGGGGCAGGCTGTTGGTCAAAAAAAGAGGAGGGGCTTTTCGGGGCGGTCTAATTTTCAGCAAAGACATTTTTTCATTAAAAAAACATGGATTTGCTATGAAAACAACCGGTTTACTCGTCTGTCTTTTGCTGGCAGGCTCCACCTTGTCTGCGCAGGTGATGCGCTCGCTGCCCGCCAGCGGCGGCAATTTGAAAAGCGCTGTGTCGCAAAGAATCGGGGTCACCGACATTGAAATCCACTGGGACGCGCCCGGAGTAAAAGGCCGTGAAGGCGCCATTTGGGGCACTACCGTGGCACATTATGGTTTCGTCGATCTCGGTTTTGGTACGACCAAACAGGCGCCCTGGCGGGCCGGCGCCAACGAAAACACCACGATATCGTTCAGCACCGACGTACTCGTGGAAGGAAAGCCCCTGGCTGCCGGTGTTTACGGTTTTTTCGTAGCGCTCTACCCCGACAGCTGCGTGCTTATTTTTTCCAAAACCAGCACCTCCTGGGGCAGTTTTTTCTACGATCCTGCCCAGGATGCGCTGCGGGTGACGGTGCGGCAACAAAAAAATCAGCCGGCGTTGCGCGAGTGGCTGGGGTACGAGTTTTTTGATCAAAAAGAGAACGGAACGTCCATAGCGCTGGTGTGGGAGCGCTGGCGTATTCCTTTCCGGGTTGAGTTTGACCTGAAAAAGACCGTGGTGGAAGCGCTGCGGCAGGAGATGGCCAACAGCCCCGGCTTTTATGAGCAAAACCTCAATGCCGCCGCTTCTTTTTGCCTCCAGCACGATTACAACCTGGAAGAAGCCCTGGGCTGGGCCGAACGGGCGACCCAAAGCGGGCCGAATTTTGCCAATTACCGTTTGAAAGCCGAGATTTTAGCCAAACTCGGGCGCTCGGCCGAGGCGGAAAAAACCATGACGGATGCCATGGGGCGGGCCTCTGTACTCGAGTTGCACCTGTACGGGCGGCAGCTGATCGCCGAAAAAAATCCGCAAAAAGCGCTGGAAGTATTTGAGCTCAACCACAAGAAAAATGGCGATGCATGGCCGGTTCACGTCGGTCTGGCGCGCGGCTATTCGGCCACCGGCGACCTGAAAAAAGCGCTGGAGCACGCCAAAATTGCTCAACAACAGGCTCCCGACGAAATCAACCGCAAAAGTGTGGACAACATGGTAAAACAGCTGTCGGAAGGAAAACCGCTGGCGCAGTAAGGCAGGCCGCAAACAGCGGGCAGTGGCTGCCACAAGGGGCTGCCCGCTGTTGTTAATCTCGCAAAAACTCCAGTTCCTTGTGCCGGTCGAGTTTTGCCACCGAAGACGGCTGCTGGGGCTCCTTGTCGTCTTGCCGGTGTTTGACCACATAGTCGACATTCATGAGAATATCGGAGCTGATAGCGCCGAATGTGGGCGGGTAAGACTGGCCGCTTTTATTGGCGGAAGTACTGAGCAGGGGTTTTCCGAGTTCTTCGATGAGGGCCTGGCAGAATTCGTCTTGCACCAGTCGTATGCCTACCGATCCGTCGGGCGCCTTGATGCTGCCGGGGAGCCCGACGGTATGGTCGTAGATGACCGTCAGGGGGCGCTGGTGGTAAGCCAACAGGGTCTCAAGCCTGGGGTGGATTTTGGGCACGTATTGTTTCAGCATTTCAATGCTGTTGACCAGTACGATATAGCCTTTCTCCGGCGCCCTGCCCTTGAGATTGGTGATGCGGGCGATGGCTACCTCGTTGGTGGCATCGCAGCCGACCCCCCAGATGGTATCGGTGGGGTAGCAGATGATTCCGTCGTTTTGGAGAATACGAACAATGTCTGAAATGTCGTCGCGTAGCAGGAACATACCCAACAATAAAGCGGTGGAATGCGTTAGAGAAATCGGATTGCCGAGGCAAAATTCAGTCGATAGAACCAAAAGAACGTCTTTTGCCCGGATAAATTTCCTGATACATTTGCCATTTCGCCGGGAAGCCTGTTCAGATAGCGGTCGCTGTTTGCCGCGAATAAACCTGCAAGACAGATTACGATATGTCCATGATGAGGTTCAACCTGTCCGTCCTTGATAAAAAACTTAGGCTGCTTTTGTTGCTGATTTGTGCAGCCCCTTCTCTGCTTTCGGCCATGCATATCATTGGCGGGGAGTTGACCTATGAGTATCTGGGGGAGTTTAATGGCAGCAATCGCTACCGCTTCACCATGTATGTGTACCGCGATTGCAACAGCGGCGGCGCTCCGCTTGACAACAAAGCGAACATCGCGGTGTACCGCGGAACGTATTCCGCCAACTCGCTTTACGCCGCGTACACGGGCCCCAATGCGATTTCGCTGGCCTCCACTTCTTTTATTCCGATCGATACGCCGGCCTGTGTGCAGAATGTTCCCAACGTCTGTGTACAGCAAGGCAAATATGTCTTCACGAAAGATCTGCCGATTTCCGACCAGAGTTATTTCATTGTTTATCAACGCTGTTGCCGAAATACCACCATATCCAATATTTTGACGCCAGGCGATGTAGGCGCAACCTATTTTGTTGAAATCACCCCTTTGGCCCAGCAACTGAAGAACAGCAGCCCCGTGTTCAACGATTTTCCCCCGATCGTAATCTGCAACAAGGTGCCGCTCGAATTCGACCACTCCGCTTCCGACCCCGACGGCGACAACCTGCTGTACAGTTTTTGCGCGCCGTTTATGGGCGGGGGAAATATCACCAACGGCCCTTTGGCCAACAGTTGTGATGGTGCTACGCCTATTCCGCCCTGTAAGCCGCCATTTGATGATGTGATTTACGTCCTGGGCAGTTATAGTCCCGGCAACCCGATGGGGGGGAATCCTCAAATCGTCATCGATCCGCTGGACGGGCTTATCACAGGTACGCCCAATCAACTCGGGCAATTCGTCGTGGGCGTTTGCGTGCAGGAATTTCGCAACGGCCAGCTCTTGTCGACCATCAAGAGGGACTTCCAGTTCAATGTAGCCGACTGCGACCCTACAGTGCTGGCCAAACTGAGCAGGGAGGCGAACGGCGGCGGCGATACGCTTAAAGTCATTGGCCAGAAGTATTTCATCCGCTCTTGCGGCGAAAAAACCTTGCTGCTGGAAAACCTGAGTGAAGACCCGAACTTCATTACCTCATTCCGCTGGGAGTTTAATTTTGGCAACGGACAGATGTTTCGCGACAGTGTGAACTGGAACCCCACTGTTGCCTTTCCCGACACGGGCCGCTACATCGGCTCTCTGATTCTGAATGCCGGAGACCCCTGCGCAGATACGGCTTTTATTACGGTAGATATTTATCCTGAAGTGCACGCCGACTTCTCATACGACTACGATACCTGCGTGGCAGGCCCCGTGTTGTTTGCCGACCAGTCGAGCAGCGAAGGAGGGATCAATCTATTGCGCTGGAAATGGAATTTCGGCGTGCCCAATGGCCTGGCGGAGGACCAAAACCCGTCGTATTTATATTCCAGCCCGGGCAATCACCCGGTCAGGCTGCAGGTTTTCGACGCCCATGCCTGTTATGATCTGGTCACGAAAAACATAGAATGGTACCCGGTGCCGCCGCTGATTATCATACAGCCGAGCAGTTTCCTGGGCTGTATTCCCGCAGAAATTTATTTCAACAACCTTTCCTCGCCCATCGATTCGACCTATCACATCGTCTGGGATTTTGGCGACGGTGATTCAACGGTCAATGTGATCAGTCCGAGCCACGTGTTCGACGAGCCCGGGCTGTACGATATCCAGATCGCCATCACGTCTCCCATCGGCTGTTTTACCTCGGATACGTTTCCACACCTGATTCGTGTCGAACCTTCGCCCACGGCGGATTTTTCCATGGATCCATCCGAAGGCTTGACCAATCTGAACAGTACGGTGCAGTTTACCGACCATTCGCAAGGCGCCGCGCACTGGAACTGGCAGATGGATCAATATGCAACGCTTACAGATCGAAACCCGAGTTTTACCTTTCCGGATACCGGCCTTGTGGCTATCCGACTGATCGTAACGCACCTTAAGGGCTGCAAGGACTCACTCACCCGTTACCTCGATATTCGCCCCGAGACCCGCTGGTTTATGCCCAACGCATTTACGCCCAACGGCGACGGGCAAAACGACACCTTTTTCGGTAAGGGTTTTCTGGAAGAGGTCACCGACTTTCACCTGAGCATTTGGAACCGCTGGGGTGAACAGGTGTTCGCCACCGATAACCCGCTGGAGCAGTGGAATGGCCGGGCGCACAACCAGGGAGAAATTTCTCCTGCCGGGGTGTATGTGTATGTGGTCACTTTTACCGAACCGCGCGGAAAACCCCTTGAATACCGGGGATTCGTTACGCTCGTCCGGTGACGGGCTACCGAAGCAGGGTCACATTTCCTTTTTTCTCCCATTGCTCCCCGCCGATGCAGCTGACGCGGATGTAATACCCGAAGGTCTCGGCGGGCAGGGGTTGTCCTTTGTAGGTGCCGTCCCAGGCTTGTTCGGGGTCGGTCGTTTCAAAAACTTTCTCACCCCATCGGTTGTAAATAACCCAGTACAGCGTTTCGATAAATCGGCTTTCCGGCTTCAAGGCGTCGTTGAAACCGTCGTTGTTGGGAGAAAAGCCGGTGGGGAAGAATACGTAGGGCTCTTCACAAATCGGTATGATGACTACGACACGAACCGAATCCGTCAGTTCGCAACTGCCGGGCAAACTTGCCGTGACCGTATAGGTGGTTGTTTCATAAGGGGATGCCTCGGGGGTGGCTATGCTGCTGTTGCTCAGGGTGTTGGGCGGAAACCATGAAAAATTTGCATTGAACGGCAGACTAGCCGTCAGCTGGCTGCTGTGGCCCTGATAAATCGTGTCCGGGTTGGCTAAGGCTTCAAGTGCGCCGGCCTCCACCACATCCACGGTGATCGAATCGGTTCGAACACAAGGGCCGTTGCCGCTAACCGTAACGGAATAGGTCGTGCTGATTGCCGGCGATGCAAAAGGGCTGGCTGCCGTCGAATCGGACAAACTGGCCGCCGGCGACCAGACATACTGGTAAAGAGGGCTGTTCTGCGGGTACAATTCCACCGAGTCGCCGAGGCAAATAGCCACTTCATCGGGAAGCAGGTTGAGCGGAGGCAAAGGGGCGGTGAACGGAAAGATCAGGGTGTCGCGGCATCCGTTGAACGATTTAGCGATCAGGCGCAACTGGTAATTGCCCGGCAGGTTAACGTCGAAAACCGGGTTTTGCTGACTGGAACTTTTGAGGCTGCCATTGGGCAGATTTAGCGTCCAGAACCACGACATGACTCCGTAAATTGTATCGCTGCTGAAATCCAATCCCTGGATCAACAGTCCATTGTCGTCGCAATCCGGGAAAACCACATCCATACCTGCATCTACAAAACTTTGCGTCAGGTGTATTTGCTGCAGTGCGGTATCGGCGCATGGAGTGCCGGGGTTGACGATCAGGGCCACGGTGTACAGGCCCGTATCCGGATAGGTATGCGAGGGGCTGAACGACGTTGAAAATTGCCCGGGATGATCAGGCCAGTCGAAAAACCACAGGTAATCTGTGGCCGCAAGGCTCAGGTTCTGGAAGGGAACAGTGGTGGTATTACAGATCGGGTCGGGCACGTACCACGCCGCCGTTGGTTTGCCGCAATCGGCCACGTTGAACTGGAAATCGCGCCGCGTCGTGGAAATAATCGTGTCGTTTCGATATTCATCGACGCAAACGCCGACGACGAAATTTCCGATCGTATTCGGCACGCCGTTGAGCCACCCCGTGTGCGGATCAATGGTCAGCGGATCGCCGCCCAGCAGGTTGCCCAGATTGTAGGGCGGATCGAGCCAGACCAGTTCCTCGTAAGGACCTTTGAACGGCGGGTTGGGCACAGGGGTAAGCGAGTCGGGGCCGTTGAGCGGCGTGCAAAGCCGGTACACGAGCGAGTCGCCGTCGGGGTCGGTGGCGCTGTGTTCGAAATTGACCGGCTCGTGGATACAGATGGCAACGGGCGGCCAGTTGTTGAACACCGCGGCGTTGTTGCAAGCCAGCATACTTTCTTCCGTAATGGTGGCGGTGTAGGAAATCCCTGTATTCAGCGGATCGGGCAGGTTCTGGATCAGCATGTTGCGGCAACAGCGCTGATAAACAAGGGTATATCCCCCGGGGGAGAAAGGCAGGGTGACGACTTTCCGGTACATCGCCATGTGCACGCACACATCGGGCGGGTCGGTCAGGCACGGATTGGTGAGCACGATGGGCAGCACCCCGCTGACAAAATCGATGCGGATGGTGTCTTTTTTATACAGCGTCCAGTCGGCGCGGTAAATGCCGATGATCGCTGGCTGGTCAAAATAGGGCTGACCGTTGTAACAGTCGCGATAAACGGACAGCGTGATCTCGTATTGATCGTTGCCAAGACAATTGTACGTGATTTCCCCTCCAACGATATGTGTTGCCTGTAAACGTTGGCAAAACAGCAGGGAGAGAAAGGCGAGCGTAAGTAGTTTTTGCATGTTTTTTCAACCAAAACCCGAAATGGGGGGATGCCATCCGACCAACAATTGACCGGTAAAGATGTTATGTAAACTGCACGTTTGGTAAATTTACTGAGCCCTCCGCGAAATTTTATGCACTTGCGAAATTTGATGTCCTTGCTTTTTCTCGCTTTTTCTCTGCTGATGTGTAAACCTGACCCGCTGCCGGAAGTTGTACCGCCGCCGCCCGCCGCCGAGCAAATCGACATACTGGCGCTGGGCGATTCCTATACCAAAGGAGAAAGCGTGCCCTGGAACCGCAATTTTCCCAACCAGCTGGCCGACAGCCTGCGCGCCGAAGGAAGGCAGCTGAACGGCGTCAGCGTCATCGCTCAAACGGGCTGGCGAACACAAGACCTGCTCAATGCCGTTGCCGCTGCCGATACGGAGATCGGCGACAGCATTTTTTCCCTGGTGACCCTTTGTATAGGGGTCAATAACCAGTACCAGCACGGCAGTTTTGAGTTGTACAAAAACCAGTTTGAAACACTGCTTGGCATCGCGATCGAACGAGCAGGCGGCCGAAAAGACAGGGTGATCGTCTTGTCGATACCCGACTGGTCGTACACGCCCTACGGCCAGAGTTTTTCCAATCCCGCGCTCAATTCGCAGGAAATCGATGCATACAACGCCGCCAACCAGGCCATCAGCGCTCAGTACGGCGTTGCCTATATCGATGTGACCGGCATCTCGCGGCGGGGCCTCGCTGAGCCAGGACTAGTCGCTTCGGACGGCTTGCATCCTTCCGCCGGGCAATATGCCGAATGGGTAAGCCGTATGCTTCCGCTGGTGCGGGCTATGTTTTAATTTGTTGGTTGTCAATGTTATAACTCTGAAAACCAGCGCCAGAGTGCCGCGGCATGCAGGGCTTGCATGATGCCGCCGTTTTTTAAAACATCCAGTGCCTCTCCGGGGGTGAGCAGGTGAACGGTCATGTCTTCCGAATGGTCATAGTCGGGCGCCTGAACAGGCTGCACGCCGCGAGCCAGAAAGATGTGGCAGGTATTGGTATGCGTGGCCGGGTTGGCGCTCAATGCCATGTATTCTTCCCATTCGCCGCCGCCGTAGCCGGTTTCTTCCAGCAATTCACGCCGGGCGCTTTGCAGGGGGGCCTCACCCGGGTCGATCACGCCGGCCGGTAATTCATAATGAACACCGCCCCGCGCATGCCGGTATTGCCGGATCATGACGATACGATTGTCAGGCGTGATGGCCAGCACGGAAGCCCAGTCGGGGTATTCAAAAACGAAATAATGATCGAGTACGACGCCGTTGGGCAGTCGCACCTGGTCTTCCCGCAGGGTCATGTAGGGCTGTCGGTCGAGCAGGTAATTGCTTTTTAACACCTGCCAGTGTTGTGGGTCTTGCATAAATAATTGGCGTATTTTGCCCGCACAAAACAAGGGCGGGAAATTCGGCTCGCCAAACCCTGTTGTATGGAATCAAAAAAATCTTTTTGGCTGGTCGTTGTCAGCCTTCTTGCAGTTGGCGGTATTCACCTGGCCGCCCGGTATCTCAATCTGGCCGTCGATCCGGGTTTTCTGACCGGGCTGCGCTGGTATGCCATCGGCGCCCTGGCTTACTTCGGTTATCAGCGCAGTTCGCTCACCACCTGGATTTTGATCAGCATGGTTGTCGGTATGGAAGTGGGGGTGGATTTTCCCCAGGTAGCCAGCCAGCTCGAAGTATTGAGCAAAATATTTATCCAGCTCATCAAGACGGTCATTGCACCGCTCCTGCTGGCCACCCTGGTGGTGGGTATTGCCGGCCAGAGCAATTCGAAGGCTGTGGGACGCATGAGTGCCAAGGCATTTACATATTTTATTATCGCCACCTCCATTGCGCTCGTGATTGGTCTCGTCGCCATCAATCTGAGCAAGGCGGGGGTCGATATTACCGCCAAAACGCAGGCGCCTGTATCTGCGCCGGTCGATATGGCCGCCGGACAACTGACGGCCAGGGTTGACTCGGTGAAAAGCACCGTTCAACTGTATTACGGCCAAAAATTGCTGGGCGCCCCGACGCCGGTCATCAAACAGGACTGGAAATATGTCGTGCTGCATATTTTTCCCGAAAACATTGCCAAAGCCGTACATGAAGGCGCTGTCTTGCAAATCGTGGTGTTCAGTCTGATCTTCGGCTTTGCCCTCCGGCAAGTGTCCGAAATGCACCGCAAAGTGATGATCGACTGGCTGGAAAGCCTGGGAGAAGTGATGTTCAAATTCACCAACATCATCATGTATTTCGCCCCCTTCGCGGTGGGTGGCGCCATGGCTTACACCATCGGCACCATGGGTTTCGATGTGGTCTGGAACCTGATCAAATTGCTCGGCACCCTGTACGCGGCGCTGATCGTATTCATCCTGCTGGTATTCATTCCTGTCTTGCTTTTTTTCAAAATACCGATCAAAAACTTCTTCCGGGCAGTGTACGAACCCGCTTCGCTGGCTTTTGCCACGGCCAGTTCCGAAGCAGCCTTTCCGAAAGCCATGACGGCGATGGAAAACTTCGGCGTTCCTCGCAAAATCGTTTCGTTTGTACTGCCGACGGGCTATAGTTTCAACCTCGACGGTTCCACCCTCTACCTGTCGCTGGCATCCATTTTTTGCGCCCAGGCTGCGGGGATCAACCTCAGCTGGGAGACCCAGCTGGCCCTGATGGGCACGCTCCTCCTCACTTCCAAAGGCGTGGCCGGCGTACCGCGCGCGTCGCTGGTCATCCTGGCCGGCACGGTAAATCAGTTCCAGATACCCGAATGGCCGATCGCGGTGATCCTCGGTATCGATGCCCTGATGGACATGGGCCGCACCTCCGTCAACCTGATGGGCAACTGTCTGGCTTCGGCCGTTGTGGCCCGCTGGGAAGGCGAACTGGACGATGAAAAGGCGCGTGCCTGACAGATGCGACTTTTATTGAACAAATGAAAAAAGGCTTGATTGTCAATACCTTGTTTCAATACAGGTATTTGTTTGACAATCAAGCCTTTTGCATTATGGCCGGTTCATACGAACCGAACTACTCGAAATTGGTTCAGGGAAGCAGTACCTGGTCGATCACATGGATCACACCGTTGCGGGCAAGGATATCGGTAGCGACGATGTTGGAACCGTTCGTGTTGCCGCTGCCCTTCACTTTCGGGCCGCCGGCCAGGGTGATGCTTACGTTGTTGCCAGCCAGCAGGGTAGGAGCGGAGATGCCCTCACGCAAGTCGGCGGAGAATACGCGCGCACCGATCAGGTGGTATTGCAACACGTTGCGCAGCAGGTTGATGGTCGCCGGGTCGGTGATCGATTTGATATTGGCCGCATTGTTGAGCGGAGCGGGCAGGTTGGCGAAAGCAGCGTCCGTGGGTGCGAATACCGTGAAGTTATTGGTCGGCGCCATCAGGGCGTTGGTCAGGCCGGTTTTTTGAACGGCGGCAACCAGCGCGGTGAAGTTGCCGTTCGAAATGGCAATCTGCGCAATGTCCTGCGTGGGGAACAACAGTACTTTGTCGATAACATGAATAACGCCGTTGCTGGCCTGCACGTCGGCTGCAACAACTTTGGTGTTGCCGTTGATGAATACGGCGCCTGCCGCATCGCGGCCCACGTACAGCACGTTGTCATTGGGGGTTACGGCGTTTTTATAGGTCGGATAGCTGCCGTTGCTGAGCTGGCTGGCAGTCCGCGCGCCGAGCGCCACGTGGTAACGCAGGATCTGGCGCAACTGGTTGATCTGGCGGGGATCGCTGATAGCGGAAATGTTTTGTGCATTGTTGAACGGCGCAGGCAGGTTGGCAAAAGCCGCATTGGTCGGGGCGAAGACCGTTGCGTCGAGGCCTGTACCGCTCAGAAAAGCGACCTGATTGGTTTTTACAACTGCGGCGACCAGCGTACTGAAATCGGGGTTGGACAATGCGATGTCAACAATGGTATTGCTCTGGCGATCGGTAGCCAGTCCGGAAGTTTCCGTCGTGACCGAATCGACCAGGTTATCCTTCTGGCAGGCGGTCATAACAAACAAAACGGCAACGGGGAGCAGGGCCAGGCGCAGTACGCGTCCGGCAGGACGGGTGAAGAGAAACATGGTGTGGAGATTGTCTGGTTTGAGAAATTTTTGTTTAATTAATTTGATCCTTGCAAGGTTAAAGGTTAAACAGAATAGGGCCAATCGGGTTTAAGGTGGCTTGCCTAAAAGGCGGAGAATTGCCTAAAACTGGCGACACAGGGAAAAAACTGAAAAAAAATCGCCGCAGATTTGAACAAAATCGCCTGATCTTTCCCCTATAAATTTGCCATATGCTGGATGCTCCCGTATCTTCTTCTTCCTACCGCCTGCTGAATGCCGCGGTAATCGTAGCGGCCCTGGGCTACTTTGTCGATATTTATGATTTGCTGCTGTTTGGCTTTGTGCGGCAAAAAAGTTTGCTCTCGCTCGGATTCACCGCCGAGCAGGCATTCGACATCGGCCTTTCGTTGCAGAACTGGCAAATGTTTGGTTTGCTGGTCGGCGGTATTTTGTGGGGTGTGCTGGGCGACAAGCGCGGGAGGGTCAAGGTGCTTTATTTCTCCATCGCCCTGTATTCGCTGGCCAACATTCTCAACGGATTCGTCAGCGGGTACACAGATTATGCGCTGTTTCGCTTCATTGCCGGCATCGGTCTGGCCGGCGAACTGGGGGCCGGCATTACGCTGGTAGCGGAGGTGTTGCCCAAAGAAAAACGCGGCTACGGCACTACGCTGGTGGCTGCCATCGGCCTGTCGGGAGCCTTGCTGGCCTGGGTAATCGAGTTCTATTTTCCCTGGCGGGTGTGTTATTTTATTGGCGGCGGGTTGGGTATTTTGCTGTTGTTGTTGCGTATCAGCGTGTCGGAGTCTGGAATTTTCAACCGGGTCAGGCGGGAGACGCAGGTTGGCCGGGGCAATTTTCTGGCTTTGTTTACCAGTTGGGACCGCGCGGTGCGTTTCCTGCGATGCATATTTATTGGCACTTCCACCTGGTTTGTCGTGGGCATTCTGGTATTCTTTGCCCCTGAATTCGGCAAGGTAAAGGGGCTCGCGGGCATCACGGCCGGCAACGCCATTGCAGCTTGCTACACTGGCCTGATCCTCGGCGACATTGCCTCGGGCCTGCTCAGCCAGGCTTTAAAAAGCCGCTTGAAAGTGATGTGGCTCTTCCTGCTGCTCGACGTGGTCGCGGTGATGTTTTACCTGTGGATGCCTTTTTCCAGCAACACGGCTTTTTACCTGACGCATTTTTTCCTCGGCATATCGGTCGGCTTCTGGGTGATCTTTGTGACCATCGGCGCCGAACAGTTCGGCACCAATTTGCGTTCCACTGTTGCCACCTCCGTGCCCAACTTTGCCAGAGGTATGCAGGTGCCGATCAATGAATCTTTCAAATACCTGAAAAGTGCGGCGGTTACCGGCAGTGTGCTCACTGCTTCCTATATCGTCGGGGCGGTTTGCCTGGGCATCGCCTTTCTCGCGCTTTTCGGTATGAAAGAGACTTTCGACGCCGACCTCGACTATGTGGAAGACATCTGAGTCAATTGTCCGCTTACTCGCGTCAAATACGATCATTCGGCTTTTTCCTGTTTTTTCCAAATAACTTCGGCGCAAGCCCTACCTTTGTCCGGGCTATTCCAAATTTTGAATTGTCGAGGCCTTTTTCACGCTAACCACACAATACTCTTGAATATGAATTTTGATCTGATTGTCATTGGTTCCGGTCCCGGTGGCTACGTTGCCGCAATTCGCGCTTCGCAGCTGGGCCTCAACACGGCTATTATCGAACGGGAAAACCTCGGCGGTATCTGCCTCAACTGGGGTTGCATCCCGACCAAGGCGCTGTTGAAAAGCGCCCAGGTGTTCGACTATCTGCACCATGCGGAGGACTTCGGAATCAAGGTTGGAAAGGCCGAAGCGGATTTCAATGCAGTGATCAAACGCAGCCGGGGTGTTGCCGACGGCATGAGCAAGGGGGTTCAGTTTTTGATGAAAAAGAACAAGATCACCGTGATCATGGGCAATGCCAAACTGGTGGCTGGCCCGAAAGTATCGGTGACCGACGCCGAAGGCAAGGTGACCGAATATTCCGCCAAACACATCATTGTCGCGACAGGCGGCCGCGCCAAGGAATTGCCCAACCTCAAAATTGACGGTCAAAAAATCATTGAATACCGCAAGGCAATGTCGCTCGAAAAGCAGCCCAAACGCATGGTCGTTGTCGGCGCAGGCGCAATCGGCGTTGAATTCGGCTATTTTTATCATGCCATGGGCACCGAGGTAAGCATTGTCGAATTTATGGAACAGGGCCTCGTGCCGCGCGAAGACCCCGATGTGTCCAAGGAACTGGCCAAAAATTTTACCAAAAAAGGCATTAAAGTATATGGCGGCTGGGCTGTCGAATCTGTCGATACTTCCGGCAAGGAAATCAAAGTGCTGGTCAAAAACCGAAAAGACGGCAGCACGCAAACCATCGATTGCGATGTCGTGCTGAGCGCTGCCGGCGTTGCGCCCAACACCGAAAACATCGGCCTTGAAACGCTTGGCGTGACCGTCGAGCGCGGCTATATCAAGGTTGACGACTATTACCGCACCAACGTGCCGGGCGTGTACGCCATCGGCGACGTACTGGCCACCCAGGCCCTGGCGCACGTGGCCAGCGCAGAAGCCATCACCTGCGTTGAGGCTATTGCCGGCCATTCCCCCGAGCCGATCGACTACAATAACATTCCCGGTTGCACGTATTGCACCCCTGAAATCGCCTCGGTGGGCCATACCGAGCAATCGGCCAAAGAAGCTGGCTACGAGATACTCGTGGGCAAATTCCCCTTTACCGCATCCGGCAAGGCCAAGGCTGCGGGCCATCCCGAAGGCTTTGTCAAGGTCATCTTTGATAAAAAATATGGCGAATGGCTGGGCGCGCACATGATCGGCTACAACGTGACGGAAATGGTCGCGGAAGTTGTCGTGGCGCGCAAACTGGAAACGACGGGCCACGAGATCATCAAATCCGTGCACCCACACCCGACCATGAGTGAAGCCATCATGGAAGCGGTAGCTGCCGCCTACGGTGAAGTGATTCACCTGTAATATGGTTCAGGCCAATTCCCTGGCCCACATCAGTTCGATCATTCGTTGTACCCCGGCCTGCAGGTAGCGCCGGTAGGTGCTGAACGACATATTGAGGAAATCGGCTGTTTTTTCCTGACTGCCCACTGGATTGACAAAGGTGCGGTAAAGCACCCGATGGTATTTGCCATCGACGGGAGAGGCCTCTATGTCTTTTAGCAGGGTCAGGATTTTTTCTTTCAACACGGCGATGCGACGGGCGTCGGGGGCATCTTCCCCGGCTTCCTGCACCACGAGTTTGGCCCTCAACAAGGGGTTCTGCACCAGCTGATTGTTGTTGTGCAGGTTTTTCAGGGCATCCGACAGGCTCTCTCCAAATTCTTCCTCACTCAACACCAGGATGGGGGGAGGAGGCGCGTCTATCGCTTCAATGCCGGCAGCCGCTTCCGCGTCGATCTCCCGTTTGCCGAGCAATTCGAGCCAGGCCAGCGGCGGCCTGACCCTCCAGTCGTGCAGGTACCAGCCAAAAGTCATGCTGTTGACCGAATAATCGAGCTCGGGCAAATGATGCAGATCGGCATAATTGAAGCCGGGTTTCCAGAATTCTGGCTGGGATACCGATAACATGCTGACGGCCAGGCCGGGCGTGAAATAGTATTGCACGATGGTCAGAAACATGCTGCTCTGCAAAGGAGATATGCCCTGATGCGTTTCACTGGCCATCCAGAAGCGGAAGGCTGCCATTTGCTCGCCTTGCCTCAGGTGCAGGTGTTTTTTTTGATAAGCGAGCAGTTGCAGAACAACCGGGTCTTTCACAGGTTGCTCGGGCCCTATTTCATGCAGGTTGATTTTCAGGACAAAAGCATTGGCCTGCCGGGCGCCGTCTCGCCAAACCCATATCTGGCTGGCCGGGTGGCTTGCCCAGTAATCGAAGGCGCTCAGGCTGTCGGCGTCTTCGTGTCGGCGAACCATGTCGCGCAGGATCGTCAAATCGGAATCCTGCGCAATATCGACCCAAAAACTGCCGCTCTCCTGCCAGTCGAAATAAGGCTTCACCACGGCGTTCAGCCGGTGGAGGTAGAGCAGATCGAACAACACTTTGCGCTGCCCTTCGCCGGTCGTTTCACGCAGTTTGCGGTGGTAGTAGTGGCGTATTCTGTTGTGTAATTCGGCATACCAGTCGGGGTGCCGCCAGCGCAGGTCGGCGCAAAGGGCTTCCCGTGCTATATCATGCGGGTAGATGCCGTCTTTTCCAATGGAAATGAAGGAAAGGCCGCATAGCCAGTTGAACAATTCGCTGACGTCTTCGACGCCCATGACATCGGCCAGCAGCGATTCGGTCAGCAAATTGACCAGTGCGCACACTTCGAGGGCGGCCCGGTGCATCGGGCTGGGCACCTGCCGCACAAACAACTGTAGCAGGGTTCGAATAAGGTCGGGCGACTGGTCGGGGCTAAAATTTTTATCCGGATACTGTTCGTAAATATCGGCCACGACCGAAATCGCGAGCGGGTGCCCGTGGGTGAATTCGATGATCGGCCTGATTTTGTCTTCAGGAAGTTTGCGCTGGCGCAAATAGGCTTCGCTTTCGGCAGGGGTAAAATTGCGCAGCTGGACCGTACGCATCAGCATCCGCCAGCCGGCATCGGTGGTCCACGACAAGCTGGGAGCGTTGCGGCCGGTAATCACCGTCAACACATTGGACGGCAGTTGCGGCAAGAAGTCGAGGCGAATCCAGTCGTCGAGCGGGGCGATTTTTTCGTAGGTATCGATAAATAGAACGGTACGCCCGTTTAAACGACCCAATTCCTCAAAAACGCTTGATTCGAGGCTTGCGGCCTGCCCGGCGGCTTTTCCGAGCGCTGTTTTTACAGCATCCAGAAAAGCAATCGGGTGGGGTTCTATTTCGCGGGCGTCGACCAGCAGCTGGTACGCGCCCTGTTCGATACAAATATCTGCCAGGTGCCGGGCCAGTGTCGATTTGCCCTGGCCCCCGGGTCCGAAAACATGCACCAGGACATATTCCGGTTTTGGGCTTTTTAACAAGCTTTCAAATAAGCGGATCTCGCTTTCCCGGCCTATGAAGGAGCGGCGGCGGGCAGCGCTAAGCAAAGCAGCAATTGAAGGCATGACAGTTGTTTTCCGCGGCTAGGGAGATGGTTGAATGACAGGGTGTTATACGGACAAACAAGCGTGAATTGGTCCGAAAAATACAACTTCCCCCTCGATTACTGCCGAAAACAGTCTTTAAAAGATGCGGATATTGAGTCCGACGATGAGACGCGCCGGCGTGTTGCTGAAATGATAGGGCTGACCGAAGAAATTGACGTGGTCGCCGGCTTTGTTGAAATTGCCTTCGTAGCGGGCATCGACGGAAAATACGCCGGTGCCAATGGTCAGGCCGGCCTGCCAGCCCCAGGTAAATTGCTTGAAACGGGCCGAGTAGCCTTCAAAATCGGTGAGTTCGGATTTGCTGCTTAAAAAGTAATGCCCGACGGGGCCACCGCTGAATCGGACAGGGCCGGCGGTGAAACCTGCCAGAATCGGGAAATCGAGGTATTGATACTTCTCGTTTTTGACAATTTCACCGAGGCTGGTTTCCTTGATCTTGTAGTCGGTGCGGTTGGAATTGAAAATGACTTCCGGCTGTAAAAAGACCTTTTCCCCAAACCGGAAATAGGCGCCGAACTGGGTGCCGAACTTGAAGTCTTTAACCCCGAAATTGAAAGCGGTGTCGGCCAGCACCTGGATATCGTCGGGTTTTTTGATTTGAGAATTGACGCCGCCTTTGATACCGAAGGAAAACTGGGCCAGGGCGGCGTTGGCGCTGAAGAGGAGTAACAGGGAAACAACAATCAGATTTTTCATACGACAATGGTTTTGATGCTGAAAAAACGCGGCGCGCGGCGCCGTGGTGGCCGAGCCGATCGTTTTAACCTAGCTTTAAAACAATATGCCCCGGCAACTTTAAAACAATATGCCCCGGCAACTCTCTCTAACCAACGACGGCCAGAATGTGTACTTTTGCCCGCTTTTATGGAAATCACACGCGCCGATTTTGTAGCCAGCTACCCGAAGGAGAGCCTTTGCCCGAAGGACGGATTGCCGGAATTCGCCTTTATCGGGCGCTCCAATGTGGGCAAGTCGTCGCTCATCAATATGCTCACCGGCCGCAAGGGGCTGGCAAAAGTTTCGGGGACGCCCGGCAAAACCCGTTTGCTGAACTACTTTCTGATCAATCAGGTCTGGTACCTGGTCGATTTGCCCGGCTACGGCTATGCGAGGGTATCAAAAAAAGAGCAGCAAAAATTGGCCCTGATGATCGACGATTACCTTTTGCATCGCCCGACCTTGCAACTGGCTTTTGTGCTGATCGATTCGAACATACCGCCTACCCGTATCGACCTCGGATTTATCAACAGCCTCGGCACTCAGGGGGTGCCCTTCGCCCTGGTGTTTACGAAATGCGACCGCATCGGCAAAGTCAATCTGGAGAAGAATATCCAGGCTTTTTTTGCTGAATTATCCAAAACCTGGGAAACCCTGCCGCCTTATTTTGTGACCTCGTCCGAGCACCGAACCGGCAGACAGGATTTGCTGGATTATATCGAAACCATCCTCCAACAGTAAAGACGGCATCGTTCCGCGTCAGCACCGTGAAACAGGTAAAAACATACTCGCGCATCATCGAAAATGTTGAAGACTGGCCGATTTACCGGCTCAGTGAGGATCGCGCGAACTTCATACGGGAAATTGACGAGTACACTTTCAAACGTGTGGTTGAACAACATCGGCGCGATTTGTCGGACGTGATCGTCAAAACCATTTATCAGGAACGCATCCGCATCAAGGAAGACCCCTGGAAAGTGGACCCGCCCAACGACCGCTCATTCTGGAACCGTGTCAGCAAAAAACTGATTAAAAAATCGCTGGACCGCGACGACGACGAGGCGCAGGCGGCAGCCGAGGATATCTTGCGAAAGATTATCCACCGTTATTCGGAAGAGATCGTCGGCACTTTTCAGATATCGACGCACCGTTTTGCCGTGCGCTTTCTCACGGTGCTTTTTAACCGTCTGTTCAACGCCGCCGTTTCCAAAAGTATCCGCGGCCTCTGGCGCGGGCGCCGTCAGTTGTACGAGCGCCTCAACGTGGTCGGCGATGTCGATACCGTACGTTCGTTGTTTGAAAAAGGCACCGTGGTGGTTGTGCCCACGCACTTCAGCAACCTCGATTCCATCCTCGTGGGCTATGCCATGGACCAGATCATGGGCCTGCCGTCCTTTTCCTATGGCGCGGGGCTCAATCTGTACAATTTCGGGCCGGCTGCCTACTTTATGAACCGACTGGGCGCCTACCGGGTCGACCGGCGCAAAAAAAACTACGTCTATCTGGAAACGCTCAAGGCGATGAGCAACCTGAGTATCCAGCGGGGCGTGAACAGCCTGTTTTTCCCCGGCGGTACGCGTTCGCGTTCGGGCGCTCTGGAGACCGAATTGAAAATGGGCCTTTTGGGCACCACCGTCCAGGCGCAGCGCGCGCTTTGCCAAAACAACAGCGACAAAAAAATATTCGTGGTGCCAATGGTTATTGGCTACCATTTTGTGCTGGAAGCGCCCTTCCTGATCGAACAGTACCTTCGAAGCACCGGCAAAGAGAATTATATCCGCCTGAAAGACGAAGGCAAAAGCGTCAGGAGCTGGTTCCACTTCGTCTGGCGTTTTCTTTCGACAACCAACGACATCACACTTAGCGTGGGAAAACCGATGGATGTACTGGGCAACTTTGTCGATGGCCAGGGCAGAAGTTTCGACCGTTTCGGTCATGAAATCGATATCAGGGAGTATTTTGTTTCAAAAGGCGCGGTCAACGAAGACCGCCAGCGGGAGGAGGAGTACACGAAAATACTTGCCGAGCGCATCACCGAACGCTATCACCTTGAAAACGTGGTGCTTTCGAGCCACCTGATTGCGTTTGCCGTGTTTGAAATGCTGATTCACGACAACCCCAAACTCGATATTTACGGTATTCTTCGCCTTCCGCCCGACGACTATATTTTCCCGGCCCGAGCCGTGGAGGAAGTGGTGGAACAGATGCAGACCCGCCTGTTTCAGATGGAACAACAGGGCAGGATCAAACTTGCCCCGCAGATTCACCTGCCCGTTCACGAACTCGTGAAAGACGGCGTTAAAAACCTCGGCACCCTGCACCGCGAAAAACCCCTGAGTTTTACCAAGGAAGGCGAGATCGTTTCTTCCAATTTCCGCGTGCTGTATTATTACCACAACCGGCTGGGGCATTACAGCCTCGAAAAAGCCGTGCATTGGAAGGCACAGGAAATCGAAGTGCTCAAAATTGATTGACAATTAATGCATTACAGCAAAAACGTTGGCCATGACATACAAAAATCTGCAAATCTCCCTTGAAGAAGGCATCGCTGTTGTCACCATCAACCGCGAAAAGGCGCGGAATGCGCTGAATACCGAAACCATGCTAGAATTGCGCGACTTTTTCGGCGATCATGCCCTCGCCATAGAAGGCCTGAAAGGCGTTGTGCTGACGGGCGCCGGCGACAAGGCATTCGTGGCAGGCGCCGACATCACCGAGTTTCGCGATCTCGACAGTCAGCAGGGCGCCGATTTTGCGCGTCGCGGCCAGCAGATCTTTTTCCTCATCGAACGTTTTCACAGGCCCGTGGTGGCCGCGGTCAACGGCTATGCCCTGGGCGGCGGATGTGAGCTGGCAATGGCCTGTCACCTGCGGATCGCGGGCGAAAAAGCCTTTTTCGGCCAGCCGGAAGTCAATCTCGGGCTGATTCCCGGCTATGGCGGCACGCAACGTCTGATCCAGCTGATCGGCAAAACCAAAGCGCTGGAACTGCTCATGACTGCAGAAATCATCGGCGCGAATGAGGCTCATCAGCTTGGCCTGGTCAACTACGTCGTTCCTTCGGGCGCTGAAATCGCCAGAGCCAAGGAACTGATTGAAAAAATTGCCGCCAAAGCGCCGGTCGCTATCGCAAAAGTGATCGAAGCCGTCAACGCCTATTACGAAGCGGCCCACGGCGGTTATGTCGCCGAGGTGTCAGCATTTGGAGAATGCTGCGATACCAGCGATTTTCGCGAAGGCGCGGCTGCTTTTCTTGAAAAACGACCGGCTCAGTTCAGGGGCAAATGAGCCTGCGGTTGATCATTAACAACTTTCGCCCCGAGTATCTGTTTTCAGAAAAATGGACGCTGCCGCATCGAATCCCGTTGAAACCGACATCCTGATCATTGGAGCCGGCCCTGTCGGGCTTTTTGCCGTTTTTGAAGCCGGCCTGCTCAAAATGCGCTGCCATCTGGTGGACGTATTGCCTCAACCAGGCGGCCAGCTGACGGAAATCTATCCGAAAAAGCCCATCTACGACATCCCCGGCTACCCAAGCGTACTGGCCGGCGATCTGGTGCAGAACCTGCTTAAGCAAATAGAACCTTTCCAGCCGGGCTTCACCCTTGGCGAGCGCGCCGAAACCCTGGAAAAACAGGCCGACGGCCGCTGGATGGTAACGACGCATCGCGGCACCAGGCTGCTGGCGCCGGCTATTTTTATTGCCGGCGGACTGGGCAGCTTCGAACCGCGCAAACCGCCGATCGACAATATTGCCGATTTTGAGGAAAAGGGTGTGGAGTATTTCGTCCGAAACCCGGAGCTGTACCGCAACAAACGTGTGGTAATTGCCGGCGGCGGCGACTCGGCACTCGACTGGTCGATTTACCTCGCCGAAGTGGCGGGCGAACTCACTCTGATCCACCGACGCACCGAGTTTCGCGGAGCGCTGGATTCGGTCGAAAAAGTGCAACACCTCGCCCAGTCGGGCAAAATTCGCCTCGTCACCAACGCGCAAGTCACTGGTTTGCAAGGCAATGGAAAACTTGACAGCATTACGGTCCTGCACGATACGGAAGGCGAATTTCACCTGCCGACCGATCATTTCGTGCCCTTGTTCGGCCTGACTCCCAAACTTGGCCCGATCGGCGACTGGGGCCTCCAGGTCGATAAAGGCAACGCCATCGAGGTGAATACGTTCGATTATTCCACCAACGTGCCGGGCGTGTATGCCATTGGCGACATTAATACCTATCCGGGTAAATTGAAACTGATCCTCTGCGGTTTCCACGAAGCTACGCTGGCCTGCCAGTCGGCTTTCAAATATGTTTACCCCGACAAAAAACTATCATTTAAATACACGACCGTTACCGGGATCGAAGGATTGTGACAATGATCAAAGTAACCGTAATTGACCGGGAAGAAGTGACGCACGAGCTCGATGCGCCGACTGATATGAACCTGAACCTCATGGAATTGTGCAAAAGCTACGAGCTGCCTGTCAAAGGTACTTGTGGCGGCATGGCGCTTTGCGCTTCCTGCCACGTGTACGTGCTCAGCGACCATGAATTGTCCGAGCCGTCCGACGACGAAATCGCGATGCTCGACCAGGCATTTTTTGTAAAAGGAAACAGCCGGCTGGGCTGTCAGATCAGGTTGAGTGATTCGCTCGACGGCCTGAAAGTTCACCTGGCGCCCGAGGCGGAGTAATCATTCGCGGCCGCGAAATTCCAGCAGCGTACCGTAGTCGTCCCAGCGGGCGTCCTCCTTTTTCATTTCCAGCAACTCGAAAAGGTTGTCTTCGCTGTACCATTCGTCCAGTTCGTCCGCATTTTGCGCCGTGCGCAATTCGAGGCGTCCTTGCCGGATCTGTTCGATCCGCCATTGGAAAGTGCGTTCCATTTTGGCAAAAATGGCTGAAAAAGCCGCCACATGATCGGCATCGGCCCCGTCGGGCACGATGGCATCGGTAAAAGCCGCCCGGTTGCGGGCGATCATTTTGCCTTCCGACAATATAAAATAAGCCGTGTGCGCCCACTGCTCGACCGGCGGGAGCAGGCGAGCGTACAGCACCAGTTGAAGGTCTTCGCCGTTGCGAATCATTTCACGCCGGCGGTTGGCGCCGCTCCATTTAAAATCGACGATGGCGCGTTCGTGTTCGCCCCTGCGCAACACAAGGTCGGCTTTGCCGCGTACCGGCATGCCGGCCAGTTCGCCTTCCAGTTCGATTTCGGTGCCTTCTACCGTCCAGTGGTTGGCGCGCAACATGGAAACAAGGCTCCATGCCGCATTTTTTACACTGTTAAGAAAGGCATTGCGCTCGGGTTCGCGGCCGTACAAAAGCAGCGTGGCGCCTTCACGACTGAGCAGTTTGTCGGCTTGGTCGTCTACCCAGCGACTGATATCCGTTCGGTTGAGCCCGTCCAGGTTTTCCTTGAGTAAAATTTCAAAAAAACGGTGGGCCAGATTGCCCAAAAGTGTGGAGTCTGGTTTTACGCTGAGCAAACTGGCTGGGTACAGTTTCAACTTTTGCCGGAAGAACCAGCGATGCGGGTGATAAAAAAGCGCTTCGAGGTTGGTCGGGGTTTCGTATTCGCTTTCCGGTATGAATTCAGGGTGGCGCAGCAACAAAAAAGGCGGAGTCGGGTGTGCAGGCCTTACCGAATGCTCCTGTTTGGTCGGCAGATTCCAAAGGTCGCGCAACCGGATTATATCGGCTTCGTGATCGATCTGAAAACTGAAATCGGCTACCCGCGGGAATGCCGCTTCGATATCACCCAGCAGCAGATTGGGCACCACATCGGCGCCCCTGATTTGTTCGGGCAACGCCAGCACGAGTTGCCGGCGGGTCATGAGCACCGGCTTGTATTGGCGGAATAGGTTGCGGCGGCTTTGTTTTTCCGGCGTGTCGATGTCTATGCCGAGTGTTGCAAGGTATTGATACTCATTGGCTCTCCATTTAAACGGGGGTGGGGTAGGGTCGTTGAACGTGCAATTCCACCACAACAGTTTATCGCAGTAATCCGCCATGGCGCCCGCCTGGTGGATGTAAGTCAGGCTTCCGGCCTCGGCAGTTGTGATTTGTACCGGAGCGGGTTCATAAATGGTACGGACGATACGCTCCAGTTCAAGAAAGCCAACCCGTTGTTCAGGGAGTGTCTCGAGCAATTCCCTGATTCGGCGGGCCTGCTCGGCCAGCACCAGCAGTGAAGTGTTTTTACTGCCCGTCTGGTCAAAATACTGCAGGGCCCAGGTCTGAAGGTAGGCGTAAATGCCGATCGCGTCGCGTACGGGAGCGCCCGTTTCGGGGCGGTAACGCCGCCGGTCGAACCAGAACTCATATTGCCTTCGGGTTTCGGCGGGCAGTTCGCCCTGCTCCAGGTAGCCATACACGGCGGCATACCAGGTGTCGCTGAAAAGCCCCGGCTTTTCGGCCAGGACGCGCGCGATTTCGAGCGCCAGACCATCGTCGAGCGGCTTAACCGACAGGGTAGCGAACTCCATGATCTTGAACACATCCACGGGTTCCCACAAAAATGCCGGCGCGAGTTTCAGTACTTGCAAAGAAGGACGGGCCAGCGAACTGGACAGAATACCCATAGCGGGTTGTTGCTCGAGAATGGTGGCGTTTTCTAAAGTACGTTCCATCTCGGGCAGCAGCATCAGCGGCCTGAAATCCGGGTTGTCGGCTATCAGTCGGGCGACGGCGATGGCAGCATCGCTGTCGCGGCGCGAACGGAGTATCAAAAGGGAACGGTCGTCGTCGGCGAAGTCTGCGGCCTCGGCCGCTAGTCCGGAAAGCCGCCTTTGCAAAGCGCCCAAACGGGTGTCGGCCGCTGCGCCACACTGGAAAGACAGCTGGTGTATCGCGACGCCTTTTTGCCTCAATATTGTAAAAAGGCGTTGAAAATGAGGAGGATATAACGCTTCCTGCTCGTGCAAATTGAGTGTATCGAGATCAATCCGGGCGAACGGCAAATGCTCCAGAACCTGCTGAAAACGGTCGGCCCATCCGAAGGCGCGGGCGCCCAGGGAAGGGTCGGATCGTTTTTTCAGAAACAGCGCTTCCACACGCGAGAGCGTGGCGAGGCGCTCCGGGCAACCCTCGGCGGCGAAAAAGTCCCAGCCGCTCAGCAACAATTCGTCGCGCCAGCTCAACAGTGCGCTGGCAGTGGCGAAGCGGTCCGATGCAAACGAAGCCTCATAAAAAGCGCCTTCGCTGCACTGGCCCAGTGCCTGGCGGTACAATTCGATGCGCAAATAATCCGTGTTGTCGGGATACCCGCTCAGCCCGAGCCTGGGTTCCAGCCAGGCCAGCAATTTTTTTGGTCCTGCATACCATTCGCCCGCCGAAAAAACTGCCGCGGGGGAGTGAAGGATACCGTCGAATTCGAGGCCGAAATGGAGTGTCATGGTATGCACAAAATTAGAAACGCTTTACGTGCCGAAGCACAAATGGCGATTACAATTTGCGTACTTTTGGCCGCTTTTTAAAACAATTGTTGTGAAAATGGAATCAAACGAAGTCGTTAGGACCAGCAATATCACCATTCAGGTGGGCCTGGATGCCCAAAACGTTCCCATTCGGATCGACTGGGCGGCAAGCGACATGCACCCGTCCGGCAATGCTGAAGAATGCAAGGCAATGGCTATCGCGCTGTTCGACAAGGCAAGCCGTGATACCTTGCGCATCGATCTTTGGACGAAAGAACTGCAGGTGGTGGAGATGGACCGTTTCATGTACCAGATCATCCGCTCCCTGAGCCAAACCTATTTGAAAGCCACTCAAAACAAGGAACTGGCCGAGGAAATGGCTCGTTTTGCACACTATTTCGGCGAAAAGACAGAAATCATTGCAAAAGAATCCTAGTTTATGAACCTGGCTACCTTCCGCCACGAATTTGCGTTCTGGTCGCATCTTTTTGTCACCCTGCTGGCGTGGGTCGCGCCGTTCTGCTTCAGTTGGCAAATACTGGTGCCGGCTTATGCAATGGTGATGCTCCAGTTTGCGATATTCGGACGTTGCCTGCTCAACCGGGAACATGCGCTCGAGGAAGAGGCGAACGCCACTTTTTATTCTCATCTGCTGGAAAGAATGGGGTTTCATTTTAACAGGAGCCGCGTGAAACTGTTGGTACGGCGAATTTTATACCCTGTAATGTCGGTCGTAGCCATCGTTTGGCAGGCTGTTTTGGGCAACGAACCCTGGCTGTTCTGATATTTTTTCCTTGAAAACAGCGAGCGCGCCGGATGATTCCAGCGCGCTCGTTTGTTTTACAGCCTTGTGAAAAACACTTACGGCTTGGCTTTTTTGGCAACCGGCTGGCCATTGGCATCGATCTGGATTACTTCCATACCGAGTTGCTGCAGACCGGGCATGACCTTTTCGGCATCGCCGGCCATGAACCAGCCCAGGTTGTTGGGCTGAATGATGGATTTGGCGGTGTTCTGTACATCTTTCAGCGTAAGCGCCTGAACGCGGCCGCTGTATTTCTGCCAGTAATCGTCGGGCAGGCCGTAGCGCACCTGCATTTTTACACTGCCGGCTACGGCGGAATTGGTTTCCCACATGCCTGCCATGCCCATTACGGTGTTCTGTTTGGTTTTGTCAAACTCGGCCTGGGTCATGGGTTTGTCGCCGACAAACATGTTGACCTCTTTCATTACTTCCTGGATGCTTTCCTTGGTTTTGTCGGTTTGCACAGGGGCAAACACAAAGAACGGGCGCTGGCCGCGGGTGCCCATGATACCCGAACCTGCGCCGTAAGCCCAGTGTTTGTCTTCGCGGATATTCATGTTGATCCGGCTGGTGAAGTCACCGCCGAGCACGTTGTTCATTTGCTCGATTGCAGCTTCATCCATTTGGCCGTACGGCTTGGTGAGATAGCCAGCGATGATCATGCTCTGCTGGCTTTCCGGGCGGTCGATCAGGAAAATTTTGCCGTTGTTGGCGGTTTTGACCTCGGGAATGACTTTTTTGGGTACTTCGCCTTTGCCCCATTTGCCGAAGCGTTTTTCGAGTTTGGCCACCAGTTCGTCCATGGTGATATCGCCCGTCACTACGATGGTTGCGTTGTTGGGTTTCAGCCAGCGGCCGTAAAAACCGCGAACATCGTCGAGCGACATGGCCTGCACCGACTCTTCCTCGCCCGTGCCGGTCATAGGCATGCCGTAGGGGTGGTCTTCGCCGTAGAGGAATTTGGGCATGACGCGCATGACCATGGTTTGCGGATTCTTTTTCTCGTTGTTGATCTGGCTGATTTGCTGGCTTTTGAGGCGGTTGAAATCCGTTTCCGGGAAAGACGGGTTCAATACCACGTCGGCCATCAGGTCGAGGCTGGGATCGAGCGAGGGTTTGAGGGTGTTGAGGTTCACGTAGGAATAATCCAGGTCGCTCGTGGTATTCAAGCTGGCGCCCAGCAATTGCAGGCGTTCGTTGATCTGCAACGAGCTCAGGCTTTTGGTGCCTTCATCGAGCATGTTCATGGAGAGCGAGGCCAGGCCCGGTTTGCCGCCGAACTTGTCGGTGCAGAAACCTGCGTCGAACATCATGCTCATGACTATGGTGGGGCTTTCTGTCCGGCGGGCGAGCACGACTTTCATGCCGTTGCTCAGGGTGCGTTTTTCAAGAGCGGGGAATTTGGCGTCGATCTTGCCTGCCACATCCGGGGCTTTGCTGCGGTCGGCTTCGTTGCCCGTCACGGAATATTCGGGGAACGGCGTGCAAACGAGCGTGAATTTGCCATCGCTGAGCCATTTTTGGCTCACCATGTGAATGTCTTTTGCCGTGGTTTGGTCGTACCAGCGCAGTTTTTTCTTGTAATAATCGCCGCTTCCGCCAAACACTTCATTTTCGGCCAGGATGTCGCTTTTGCCGCCAAAGCCGCCGATGCGTTCGAGGCCTTTGATGAAATTGGCAAAATAGGCTGCTTTTACGCGATTGACTTCCTCGTCGGTCGGGCCTTTGGCGATAAATTCGTCCATGACTTCGTTTACCGCGGTTTCAACTTCTTCCACGGTATGGCCGTTTTTCACATTGGCGACCACCACGAAGTTGCCGGCGATTTCGGAGGGGCCGAAATAGGCGTAGGCCTGGGTACAAATTTGTTTTTCATACACCAGTTTTTTGTACAGGCGGCTGTTTTTGCCGGCGGCCAGCACATCCGAAGCCAGGTCGAGGTAAACGCCTTCCTGGGTGCCCCATTGCGGCGTGTTCCATACCATCATGATCTGCGATTCCGGCACGCGGTCCTGGTACTCTGCGCGGGTATTGCCGAAGCGTTTGGGAATGTTTACGCCCGGGCGAGCCAGCGTGGGGCCGGCGGGGATGTTGCCGAAATATTTCAATACTCTTTGGTAAACATCTTCGGTATTGACGTCGCCGGCGATCACCAGAACGGCATTGGCGGCGCCGTAGTAGGTTTTGAACCATTCATGTACGTCTTCGAGACTGGCTGCATTGAGGTCTTCCATTTCGCCGATCACCGTGTGGCCATAGGGGTGATACGGCGGGAACATTTCCTTCTGCATAATGTCGTAGCTGCGCGAATAGGGCTGGTTTTCGCCCTGGCGTTTTTCGTTCTGCACGACACCGCGCTGTTCATCGAGTTTGGCCTGATCGATAGCGCCGATGAGGTGTCCCATGCGATCGCTTTCCAGCCAGAGCACCTGGTCGAGCGCATTGACCGGTACATTCTGGAAATAGTTGGTGCGATCTTCATTGGTCGTGCCGTTGAGGTCGGTAGCGCCGATGGCTTCAAGCGCCTGGAAGTAGTCGGTGTTGAAGTTTTCGGAACCGTTGAACATCAGGTGTTCGAAAAGGTGGGCGAAACCGGATTTGCCGGGCTTTTCGTTTTTCGAACCCACGTGATACCATACGTTGACTGCTACAATAGGGGCTTTGTGGTCTTCGTGAACGAGCAGACGGAGGCCGTTGGGCAGCGTAAACTTGCGATACGGGATGTCAATAGCGTCGGGGTTGTACTTGGGAATGTCGATCTGGGAGAACAGTAAGAAGGAGGGTAAGAGAAGTAAGGTTAGCAGGAATAGCCTTTTCATAAGTTCCTGTACAATTGATTGGTGAATTGAATTGTTTTCGTGTGTGAAGGCATGTTGAAAATGGTTTCGCCGGCCATTGGCAACAATTACTCGTTACAATGGTGCGTCTAAACGCAACGAAGCTGCATCAATTTCGCTGGAAGCCTGAAAAGTTTGGATAAAAGCGCGATTTCTTCCGGTGAAAACCTGTTTAACTCCTCCGCAAAACCCGGAAATCTCAAACCCCGCCTTCCAGTACTTCCCAGGTATGATCGCCCAGCAGGCGAACTGTGGCGAGGTGTTCGTAGGGCAAACGCTGGCCCCATTCCGACGGAGCAACCATGGACAGCACGTGTTTGCCGTCTTTTTTGCGCTGATAAAGGTAGTACAGATGGTGAATGACCGGCTGGAAGGGAATTTCCGCCTGGTAAATGATTTCCGAAACGCCGACGCGTTGCTGCAGCGATTTAGCCTGTTGTACGAGCGTCTCCATCTGCCGGCGGAGTTGTTCCATTTGGCGGTCGGTCTGGTCGTACATGGCCGTCATGGCATTGCCGCGAATGCGCCCCTTGTCTTCGGGGCGAATGACGGCACCGCCCACGCTGTGGGCATAAGGCAACAAACCGGGTGTTTCGGCAATTTTGTCGCGGTCGATCGGGTTGACAAATGCGTCGTCTTTTTGCTCAGGCATGGCGCAAAAATAGGCAGATTGGACAGGGATGCTGACGAATAATAACAACTGTGCAAGCCGAAAGATTAGAATCGGGTCCACGAAGCCCTCCCTGAAAATGATTTTTTTAACCTGAAATGCGCCAATTGCCGTTTTTTCGCCCGCATAAAACACAGACGTATGCACTCAGTAGCAGTTTTTTGCGGCGCCAATACCGGCAACGATCCCGTTTTCACCGAACAGGCGACCCTCCTGGGGAAAACGCTTGCGGAACGCAATATCCGCGTGCTGTTCGGCGGCGGAAGCGTGGGCCTGATGGGCGTCCTGGCCGATGCCGTCCTGGCCCATGGCGGCCCTATCACAGGGGTCATCACCCACCAATTGAACGACCTTGAACTCGGGCACCCTGGCGTACACGACATGATCGTCGTGGAGTCGATGGCCGAACGACGTACCCTCCTGATCAAAGGAACCGACGGCGTCATTACCATGCCTGGCGGCTATGGCTCCATGGACGAACATTTCGAGGCGCTTACCCTGGCCCAGTTGCATCAATACCGCAAGCCGGTCGGATTGCTCAACGTAGGAGGCTATTACGACCCCATGCTGTCCATGCTCGATCGTATGGTAGAGAAAGGCTTTTTAAAGGCGGACAATCGCGGCCTTTGCATCGACTCGCATTCGGTAACAGAGCTGCTCGACAAAATGGCAGCCTACGAATACAGTGCAGTGAAAAAATGGGTGTGACGGGCTGCGGCGGCGAAACCGGTTACCTGAAATTTAACCCTTTGCCTTTATTTTCCCTCCATTTCCCGTCCGGGCGGTTAAACTTATCCTAAAATAGCGGGCAGGGAAAAGCCCGGCTTTGGTTATTCGGTTTTACAGGTACTATTTTTGTTTATCGAACCAAAAACTATTGGTTTTCGCCATGCGCAAAAATCTGATTATCGCCCTGATTGCCTTTGCTTGTGCCTCCCTGACGGCTCAGACGCCTTCGTCAGGTACAGGTAATCTCACGCCCGCTTCCTCCAAAACCACCAAAACGAACAGCGCTCAGCCGCGCAGCGGCTCGAACAATACGGCTGCCGCCAAATCGACAAGACTCGCACCGGCCAAACCTGCCGGCACTGCGCCGTCCGGCACGGCCAACACCCGTTCCGGTCAGACGACCCGCACGGCCAGCCCGAGCACTACCCGCACGGGTAGCCTGACGCCTTCGAATACGACGGGCACGACCCGTACGCAACCTGGCGCGCAAAGCACCGGCTCCAACGCCACCATCCGACCTGGCACACGCACGACAACAACAGCTGCAGCACCCAAATCGGCCCCCAAAATCGGCCGCAGGGGCAGGGTGATTCCCTCGGTGCCCGTAAAAGTCAACTGGATGAGTCTTGATGAAGCCCTGGAAAAATCAAAAACGGAAAAGCGCAAAATCTTTGTGGATGTTTATACCGACTGGTGCGGCTGGTGCAAACGGATGGACGACAGCACATTTGCCGATCCTTTCGTGGCGCAATACCTCAACGATCATTATTACCCCGTAAAATTCAACGCCGAGCAACAAAAGGATATCGTGTTCAAAGACAAAACCTATCACTTTAAACGCAACGGCGCCCGCGGTACGCACGAACTGGCCATCGAATGGCTCAACAACCGGCTGAGTTATCCAACGGTCGTCTTTCTGGATGAAAATTTCAGCGTGATCCAGCCCCTGCCGGGTTTTCTGGACCCCGCCAAACTGGAGGCCATTCTCAATTATTTCGGCACCAACAGCCACTACACCACGCCCTGGGATACCTACGAGAAACGCTTTTCAGAAGGAGAATAGACACGAACATACCCCGATTTTATACACATGAGCCGCTCCGAAAAGAGCGGCTCATGCTTTTTTCACGGGTCGCCCTCCGTTAAGCCATAAAACCGGAATACATTCGCGAATCGAGCCAGCCCGTAAAAACGGCTCATTTTCCCGACCATGAAATACGTTCTCGCCATCGACCAGGGCACGACCAGCAGCCGGGCTATTGTTTTCGATCGCAAAGGCAATATCATCGCCGTCGCACAGCAGGAGTTTACCCAATATTTCCCGCAGCCCGGCTGGGTGGAGCACGATGCCGACGAAATCTGGCAATCGGTCCAACAGGTCGTCCGGCAGGTACTTCGGGAAATTAACCTGTCCGACCTCGCTGCGATCGGCATTACCAACCAGCGCGAGACAACCGTGGTGTGGGACAAGAGGACGGGCAAGCCGGTTTACAGGGCTATCGTGTGGCAAAGCCGCCAGACCATGGACATCTGCCAAGACCTGAAAAAAAGAGGCTTCGAACCCGCCGTCCGGCAAAAAACAGGGCTGGTTGTCGACGCCTATTTCTCCGGCTCCAAAATCAAATGGATTCTGGACCACGTGCCGGGCGCCCGCCACGACGCCGAAGCCGGGCATTTGTTGTTCGGAACGATCGATACCTGGTTGTTGTGGAACCTCACGGAGGAAAAAACGCACGCTACCGACTATACCAATGCTTCCCGGACCATGCTGTATAATATTCATACACTGAACTGGGACAAGGAACTCTGCCAGGCGCTCGATGTGCCTGAAAACATGCTGCCCGCAGTGCTGGACAGCAGTCATGTGTATGGCAATGCCCGGCCTGACATTGTCGGCAGAAACGGTATTCCGGTGAGCGGCATGGCGGGCGATCAGCAAGCGGCTTTGTTCGGTCAGGCTTGTTTTTTGGAAGGTATGGCCAAAAACACCTACGGTACCGGCTGTTTTATGCTGATGAACACAGGTTCCAAGGCCGTGACCTCTAAAAACGGGTTGCTTACCACGATTGCCTGGGGAGTCGGCGGCAGGGTGGAATACGCCCTTGAAGGTTCTATTTTTGTAGCCGGATCGGCGGTAAAATGGCTGCGAGATGCCCTGGAACTGGTCAGAGAGGCTGCCGATACCGAAGGTTATGCCAAAAGCATCGAATCGAACGATGGCGTGTACGTAGTGCCTGCGTTTGTCGGGATGGGCACGCCTTACTGGGACAGCGCCATGCGGGGCGCTATTTTCGGGCTGACCCGCGGCGCCGGGAAAGCCCACGTCATCAGGGCCACACTCGAAAGCATCGCCTATCAGACAAAAGATGTTCTTGCTGTGATGGAGAAGGATGCGGGCATTAAGCTGAAATCCTTGCGCGTTGATGGCGGCGCTGTCCGCAACGATTTCCTGATGCAGTTTCAGGCAGATGTGCTGGGAACAAAGGTGGAGCGGCCGGTCACACAGGAAACGACCGCCCTCGGCGCAGCCTATCTTGCAGGCCTGGCAGTCGGCTTTTGGAAAGATGAATCGGATATCGCCCGCAACTGGCAACTCGAGCGCAGTTTCAAACCGTTATTGGACAAAAAAGAAGTAAAAAGACTGTATAAAGGCTGGCAGATGGCGGTAAAAGCGGCGCGCCTGTTCAAACCCTGATTATGAGTGGAGATTCAAAATTCGACATGTTTGCCAACCGGCTGGCCAAAATGCAAAAGCATTGGGGAAAATGGGCGCGGCGGCAAGGAATCACCTGTTACCGGGTGTACGACAACGATATTCCCGAATTCCCGCTGGCTGTGGATGTGTATGAAAACATCCTTCACGTGGCCGAATATGCCCGTGACCACGGCATGTCGCCCGAAGAACATGCGGCCTGGCTCGACGGCTGTATCCAGACCTTGTCGACGGTGTTTGACGTGCACCCCAAACTGGTTTACCTCAAGTTTCGGCAACGACAAAAGGGCCTGCAGCAATATGAACGGTTTGCCCGAACCGGCGCCGAATACATCGTCAGGGAAAATGGCCTGAAATTCATCGTCAATCCGAGCGATTATCTCGACGCCGGCCTTTTCCTCGACCACCGAAATACCCGTCAAATGGTGCGCCTGGCCGCCGCCGGCAAACGTGTGCTCAATCTCTTTGCCTATACGGGCTCTTTTTCCGTGTACGCCGCCGCCGGTGGCGCCAGCACGACGCTTACCCTGGATATGTCTAATACCTACCTGCAATGGGCCGACCGCAACCTGTCGATCAACGGATTAGCCGACGACCGCAATCGGCTGATGCAGGCCGATGTACTGGCCTGGCTGCAGGCGCCTGTGCAGGAGAAATGGGACCTGGTTGTGCTGGACCCGCCGACATTTTCCAACAGCAAACGAATGAAAGGCACGCTTGATATTCAAAGAGACCATGTGGACCTGCTGAACCTGGTATTTCGCCACATGGCGCCCGGAGGACAGTTGTTTTTTTCAACCAATTTCCGCCGCTTCAAACTTGATTATGACGCGCTGACTAACGTCGAGATCCAGGATGTCAGCAAAAAGACAGTGCCCGAAGATTTCCGGAATAAACGGATACACCAGTGTTTTTTGATAAAAACCGTATGAATGCCAACCGTGTGCCCAAACGTGGGCCATTTCGAGGACCCATGGCTGAAGCCATGGGCTGTTATTTCGATTGCGGTTATTAACCCATGGTTAAAACCATGGGGTGGGCAGGCTAGGCAGGCAGGGACCGGGCACAGTCATGGGAGCAGTCGGCCAGTCGGCAAGGTGGCTCAGGGGATCAATCCATGCAGGCGTTCCAGCCATGCCAGCTCCTCTGCCATGTCCTGAATGCGATGATGCGCTTTTTGTTGTTGTATATAACGCCTTATCACGGGCACTTTCGATTCACTGACGGAAAACGCATAATACCCGGTTTGCCAGGCAAATTTGACCGGCAACAGACTTTGCCCGTTTATCTCGTGCGAGCTGCCGCCTTTGCAAATTTGAACGACTTCCGACAAGGAACGCTCGGGCGGCAACAAAACCAATAGGTGAATATGATCCGGCATGCCATTCAACGCTTCGACAAAACAACCTGATTGAGTCAACTGATGAAAGAGCATCCGATGTATCCTTTTCTCAATGGATGGTAGAATCTGTGCATTGCGATATTTGGTACTGAATACGATATGAACCCAGTTCCTGACCTTGGAGTGCGCCATTTTTTACCTGAAATTAGGCCGCTTTGCAGGCGCCTAATATTCCTCACAGTAAAATTTATTTCAAAAAATGAATTATGTATTTTACTTGTTAATGCTTGTTTTTCTCGCCTTTTCGTGTAAAAACAACCATTTTTTAACCCCAAAAGATATTTCCGCTCCGGGTACTTTTACACAAAACTGTGAAGGCCCAGCGGTAGATCACAAAGGCTATTTGTATGTCGTGAATTACCAAAAAGACGGCACGATCGGCCGCTTCGGCCCCGAGGGCAACGCCGAGTTGTTCGTCACCCTGCCGGACGGCAGCACCGCGAACGCCATTCGTTTCGACAGCAAGGGCGATTTGCTCCTGGCCGATTTTTCGGGGCACAATATCCTGAGGCTGAACCCTGAAACCCGTAAGGTGACGGTGCATTGCCACGACGCCCGTTTCAACCAGCCCAACGACATCTGTATCACACGCAAAGACGTGCTTTACGCCTCCGACCCCAAATGGGCCGATGCTACGGGCCAGTTGTGGCGAATATCGTCCGACGGCAATGCTACCCTCCTGGAGTCAAACATGGGCACGACCAACGGAATCGAACTGAGCCCCGATGAAAAAATTTTATACGTAAACGAATCCATCCAGCAGAATATCTGGGCGTACGACGTGCTGTCCGACGGCAACCTGGCCAACAAACGGCTGTTGATTCATTTTGCCCAGGACGGCCTCGACGGAATGAAGTGCGACCAGCAAGGTAACCTGTATGTAGCAAGATGGGGCAGGGGAACAGTTGCTGTCGTGTCGCCCCGCGGTGAATTATTGAGAGAGATAAAAGCAGGAGGCAAGCAGGTTAGCAACCTTGCTTTTTGCGATGCCAGTCAGCAAAGCCTGTTTGTTACCCTGCAGGACCGAAAATGCGTGCAAAAGGTAGCCGTAAAATAATAAAGGCCACAGATTGACGATGGTTTTTAAATAGTTGATTTTCAGTTATTTAAAAACTATTGTCAATCTGTGGCCGAACACTAGTTTAAAAGAGTCCTACAATCTTGCCGTTTTCATCGATATCGATTTTTTCGGCAGAAGGGACTTTGGGCAGGCCGGGCATGGTCATGATGTCGCCACAAACCATGACGATGAATTCTGCGCCGGCGGAAAGGCGTACTTCCCGGATATTGACGACATGGCCCGAGGGGGCGCCCCGCAATTTCGGGTCTGTCGAGAAAGAATATTGCGTTTTGGCTACACAAACCGGGTAATGGCCGTAGCCCTCTTCCTGCAATTTTTTGATCCGCGTGCGCACGTCCGTATCGGCGGTAATGTCCGATGCGCCATATATTTTGGTAGCAATGGCTTTCATTTTATCCCACAAGGTGAGGTTGTCGTCGTACACGAAAGTGGGGGCCGGCACTTCGCCTTCGGTAGCCGCCACTACGGCACGGGCGAGGTCTTCGGCGCCTTTACCGCCTTCGGCCCAATGGCGTGAAACGACCAGCGGCACGCCGTAGGGGGCCAGTTTATCGCGCAAAAGCGCAATTTCGGCATCGGTGTCGAACGTAAAATGGTTGACGGCCACGATGCACGGCAGTCCGTAGTGGCTGCGAACATTGTTGACGTGTCGCTCGAGGTTGGCAAAGCCTTTTTCGAGGGCCGGCAGGTTTTCCTGGTTGAGTTCTTTCAGATCTACTCCCCCGTGGTACTTCAAAGCGCGGAGCGTGGCCACCACGACTACGGCGCTGGGGCGCAATCCGGATTTGCGGCATTTGATGTCGATGAACTTTTCGGCCCCGAGATCGGCGCCAAAACCCGCTTCCGTGACCACGTAATCGGCCATTTTCAGGGCGTTTTTAGTGGCAATAACGGTATTGCAGCCGTGAGCGATATTGGCAAACGGGCCGCCGTGGATGAATGCCGGGGTGTGTTCGAGGGTTTGCACAAGGTTCGGCTTCAAAGCATCCTTGAGCAACACGGCCATTGCGCCGTGGGCTTTCAGGTCGCGGGCGTGCACGGGCTTGCGGTCGTGGGTATAGCCGATTACGATATTGCCCAAGCGTTCTTTCAGGTCGCTGAGAGAAGTGGAAAGGCAGAAAATGGCCATTACTTCTGAGGCCACGACGATATCGAAACCGTTTTCACGCGGATAGCCATTGCCTGTACCGCCGAGCCCGACGACAATGTCGCGCAGGGCGCGGTCGTTCATATCGACGACCCGTTTCCAGCTGATGCGCCGCACGTCGATACCCAGTTCGTTGCCCTGATGGATGTGGTTGTCGATCATGGCTGCCAGCAGGTTGTTGGCCAGTGCAATGGCGTTGAAATCGCCGGTAAAATGCAAATTGATGTCTTCCATCGGCACTACCTGCGCATAACCACCGCCTGCCGCTCCGCCTTTCATGCCGAAAACAGGGCCCAGGCTGGGTTCCCGCAGACAAATCATCGCTTTTTTCCCGATTCTGCTCAGGCCGTCGCCGAGGCCGACGGAAGTGGTGGTTTTGCCTTCGCCGGCGGGGGTCGGGCTGATGGCAGTGACTAGGATCAGTTTGCTGCCCGGGCGTTCGGGCAAGCGATCGAGATAGTCGAGCGCTACTTTTGCTTTGTAGTGGCCGAAGGGTTCCAGTACTTCATCCGGGATGCCAAGGGATTCTTCTGCAAGCGGAATGATCTTTTTGAGCTGTGCTTGTTGTGCAATTTCGATGTCGGTTAGCATTGGTTAGAGCGTTTTTCTTACATTCTTGTCGGCATTTCGATTCCCAGCAATAGCATGGCCGATTTCAGGACCAGACCAGTCATTTTGCTCAACTGCAGGCGAAATGCCCTCGTTTGGGGCTGGTCGGCGTTGAAAACGGAGAGGTCGTGCCAGAAACGGTGATAACTTTTAGCCAAAGTGTAACAGTAATTGGCAATGTGCGAAGGGTCGTAATCGGCTGCTGCCTGCACCACGACGCCGGGGTATTCGTGCAGCAGTTTTAAAAGTTCTTTTTCCTGCGCCTGATAGTCGCTGTAGGCATTCCAGCCGCTCAGGTCAATTTGTTCTTTTTCAATACGTTGCATCAAGCCATTGATGCGTACGAAGGAGTACTGGATATAAGGGCCGGTCTGCCCCTGCAAATCGACGGACTCTTCCGGATTGAAGGTCATTTTTTTCTTCGGATGCACCTTGATCATAAAAAATTTGAGTGCGCCGAGCCCGATTTGCCGGTAGAGTTTGTCTTGTTCTTCCGCCGGAAAACTGGTCACGTCGCCGCGCTCCGAAGCTTGCTGACGCGCCAGCGTGATGACCTCTTCCATCAATTCGTCGGCATCTACGACAGTGCCTTCGCTTGTTTTCATACGACCGGCCGGAAGTTCGACCAGCCCGTAGGAAAGGTGGTGCAGCCCACCCGCATAGGGTTCGCCGAGGCGTTTGAGCACTTCGAACAACACGGTAAAGTGATAATTCTGTTCGTCGGCAACCACATAAACCACCCGGTCGCAGCCGAACTCGTGGTAGCGCATGCGCGCCGTGCCGAGGTCCTGGGTGATGTACACGGACGTGCCGTCGGAGCGAAGCACGAGTTTGTGGTCCTGCCCGATATCGGTCAGATCAACCCAAACGGAGCCATCGTCTTTCCGGTAAAAAATACCTTTTTGAAGGCCTTCTTCCACGATTTCCTTGCCGAGCAGGTAGGTGTCGCTTTCGTAATAGAGTTTGTCGAAGGCCACGCCCAGTTCGGCATAGGTTTGGTCAAAACCTTCGTACACCCAGGCGTTCATTTGTTTCCAGAGGGCAACGGTTTCGGGGTCGCCGGCTTCCCATTTGCGCAGCATTTCCCGCACATCGGCGCCGAGCCTGGAATAGGTGTTAAACCATTGATTTTTAAACTCTTTGAAAAAATCCTTGTCTGGCTGGCCCGGCTTTCTTTTTTCTTCCAGCACACTTTGACCCTGCGGCGTTTGTTGCCAGGCAGCGTATTCTTCCTTGCTTTTTTGTTCGAACAATACGTAAAAATAGCCCACCATGTGGTCGCCTTTCACACCCGAATTCTGCGGCGTTTTGCCTTCGCCGAAGGTGAGCCAGGAGTACATGCTCTTGCAGATCGCCACGCCGCGGTCGTTGACCACCTGAACCTTGACGACTTCATGGCCTGCCGCTTCCAGAATCTGGCTGCACGACCAGCCAAGCAGGATGTTGCGTACGTGCCCGAGGTGAAGCGGTTTGTTGGTGTTGGGCGACGAATATTCCACCATCACCTTGTGACCGGAGCGGGGCTGACGGCCGAATGATGGGTTGGAAAGGGCTTCGTCGAGGAATTTTTGCCAGTAAGCGGCGCCGATTTCAAGGTTCAAAAAGCCTTTAATGACGTTAAAATCGGCTACTTCGGGCACTTCGCGGGTCAGGTATTCCCCGAGTTCGACGCCGGTGAGTTCCGGTGATTTTTTCGACAGTTTGACAAACGGGAACACCACAACCGTGTAATCACCCGTAAAATCGCCCGGTGTGGGACTAACCGAAATCTTTGCAACCTCGGGTTGCTCGCCGTACAATTGTTCGACAGCCTGGCTGACGGCGTTCTGGAGCAGGGAAACTATGTTCATAAAATGCTGATAGCCTTTGTTTGCAGATTTTTGGACAACCCCAAACGGCGGCAATTTAGTTCAAATGCGCCGCAAAAGTACAACCCGCGCCGGGAGGCCGGACACGGGTTGTGTATGCAATGTTGAAAAAATCTTTTTTGAGGGGTTTAGCGCAGCAAATTTGTGCTGCCTTTGAAAACCTCCCTCGTTTTGTCGAGATATTCCACTTCGAGCGTCCAGATATAAACGCCCGGATCAACCGGGTTGCCCCTGAAATTGCCGTCCCAGCCTGTTGAGTAGTCGTTGACAGGAAAATCCGTCGCTTCGTACAGCATTTCACCCCAGCGGTCGTACACCCTGAAGGTCAATACGCGAGCCGATTTTTGTCCGTGGACGAACAGAAAGTCATTCTCGTTGTCGCCGTTGGGGGTAAATCCTGTGGGGACAAATATGCGGCGCGGTTTCTCGACCAGTACGGTGATGCGGTCCTCGGCTTCACAACCGAGCGAATCCACCACGTGCAGCGTAAAACTGTTGGCGTAATACAAGGTGTCGACGAGCGGATCGGGGCAATCGAGGCAACTCAGCCAGGTGCTGTCTTCCGGACTCCATGCATATATTACGGGGCCGTATGCGTTGGCTATCTGGGCAAATAACTGGGTCGTTTGCCCGAGGTTGATGGTAATATCAGGGCCCAGATCAAGGTCCACGGGGTCGCGTTGTTCTATTTCAACGGCCGGCAACTCGGCGGTGCACCCGTTGGCATCCAGAATATGCGGCACATAGATACCGGCTTTCAGGGCAATTTGCGTGGAGGAACCGTTCCAGGGTTTGTTGTCGAGTGCGAAACGGTAGGGTGGTGTGCCGCCAGCGCCGTGGATGTAAATGCGTCCATCCTGTTCGCCAAAACAAATGACATCCCGTTTGTCGGTCGTGCCGCCCAGCAAGCTGTCGGGTTGTTTGATCTCAACGGAGTCGAGCAGTTGGCAGCCGTTTTTATCGGTGAGCAACAATTGGGCAAAGCCGGCGGACAGCTGGCTTGCGTTAGCCGTTTGCTGGCCGTTTTCCCAAAGGTAGGTGTACGGGCTGACGCCGCCGTTGACCTGCGAAGCGGCTGCGCCGGTGTTTTCTCCAAAACATTTTACAGCCTGAGCGGTGAAACTCACTTCCAGTACCGGCGGTTCGGTGATCTGGACCTGCACGCCCGCGGTGCATCCGTTGAGGTCTGTGATTGTGACGCGGTACGTGCCGGCTGGCAAATTGATCGCCCGTTGGGTGTTTTGCGAGGGCGAACTGTTCCAGAAATACGTGTAGGGCCCGACGCCGCCCAGAATTTTCGCCTCCGCCCAACCGTTCCTGTCGCCGTTGCAGCGCACGTTGGAAGAGGAGTCGATTTGTGCGGAAAGCGCCGCCGGATTGCCAACGGTGATCGTGTTGGAGGCAGTACAGCCGATCGGATCGACGGCTGTTACCGTATAAGTCTGGCCGGCAACCAGATTGGCCGCAGTGGCCCCGTTTTGTACGGGATTGGTATTCCAGGAAAATACGAAGTCGTTCAAACTGGCCTGATCTGCGCCATAATACACCACCGTGACCTGCCCGCCGCCGTCCTGGCCGTCGTGACAAAGCGGGTCGATGGCCTGGGCCCACATATTCAACTCCTGTTTTTGAACAATAAAGGTGGAGTCTGTTTTGGAGCAATTATTGGCATCGGTAACGGTTACGCTGTACTGATTCGAATTGAGGTTGTTGGCGGTTGCAGTGAGTTGTCCGTTGCTCCACTGGTACTGGTAAGGCAGCGAGCCGCCTTGCGGTACTACCGTCGCGACACCGTTGGTAGCGCCGAAACAGATGGTATCGGAGATGTCGGGCAATGCGATGGTAATGCCTTCGCTGGGCTGGGTCAGCGTAGCCGACTGCACTAGCGTACAGTTGTTTGCATCGGTTATCGTAGCGATGTAGTTGCCGGCCAGCAAATTCGCCAGGGACGATCCGTTAGCCGTAAAACCGTTGGGGCCGCTCCATTCGACGTCGTAACCGGCAACGCCGCCGGAAACGCTGATTTGCAGCGTGCCGTCGTTGCCTTCAAAACAGCGCACATTTTGCTGGTTAAGCGTGGCATTCAGCCCCTGTGGCTGGTTGATTGTCTGGGCTATGGTGGCCGTGCAATTGTTGGCATCTGATATGGTCAGCACGTAAATACCGGCAGTTTTCCCGGAAATATCTTCCGTGGTTTCGCCAGAATCCCACAAATAATCGAGCGGCGCTGTGCCACCCGTAACGGTCACATCGACGGCGCCGGTAGCCGCGCCGAAACAACTGGCATCCGTCGGCGTGGCGTTTAGCCCGATCGCTTCCGGCTGGCCTATCGTGACGGATGCCGTCGCCGTGCAATTATGTGCATCGGTTATCAGAACCGTGTAAGCGCCTGCCGGCAGATTTTGGGCCGTGGCATTCGTCTGGGCATTGCTCCACAGGTAGGAATAGCCGATCGTGCCGCCGCTGACGGTGGCTGTTGCGGAGCCAGTCGGCGTGCCATAGCAGGCGGCGTCGTTGCTGCTGGCGCTGACAGCCAGCACTTCCGGCGCGGTGATGGTAACCTGGTCGGTGGCAGTGCAGTTATTGGCATCGCTCACGGTTACGGTGTACACCTGGGCGGGCAGGCCGCTTACGTTTGGCGTTAATTGGCCGCTGCTCCATTGGTAACTGTATGCGCCAAAGCCTCCGCCGGCCGTCACACTGACCGTGCCGTCCGAACCGCCGCCGCAATTCACATCGGTCGAGGCTGCGTCGGCCGTCAACAGGTTGGGTTGGGTAACAAAGATGACGGTTGTTTTTTTGCAATTATTGCCGTCTGTGACGGTCACCGTGAAACTGCCTGCCGGCAGGTCGGGCGCACTGGGGCCGCTCTGGCCGCTGCTCCAGGCAAAGATGTATGGCTGAACGCCTCCGATGGCTGACGCCGATCCTGAGCCGGTCGAATCGCCAAAACATTTCACGTTAACGGCGCTTGCGCTTAATTGAATATCAGTGGGTTGTGTAATGGTTGCGGTAGCAGTGGCCGAACAGTTGTTCGCATCCGTAACGGTCACGATGTACGTTCCGGCAACCAGATTTTGCGCCGAGGGGGTTGCCTGCATATTACTCCACTGATAGGTGTATCCGCTGGTGCCGCCGTTGATCGTCGTACTGATTGAGCCGTTATCGCCCCCGAAACAGGATACCTGCTGTTGTACGACAGGCGTGATCGTCATTTGGTTGGGGGTAGGGACGTTGAACGGTATCTGTGCCTGGCACCCGCCTGCGTCGGTCACCGACGCGATGTAATTGCCGGCGGTCAGGTTCTGGAATACGCCGGTATTGTTGGTTTGGCTGGCTACGGCGAAGGTATAAGGCGGATTCAGGCCGTCCGGGACGAGCGTTACCGCTCCGTTCGTGCCGTTATAACAGGTCACGCCTGTGGCCTGTGCGTTCACAACCGGCACCTGACAATTGGTACAGGAAGCCGTACCGATGTTGGCGGGGCAGAGGAAATTGCCGATCGCGCGCACTTCAATATTTACCGTGGTGTTGGGCGCCAGGCCGGTCACATCGTGCGATGTCGCCCCGCTGGCAGGCATCCACCCTGCGCCGTTTACATTCACTTCGTATCCGGAAGCGCCCGGAACAGGGTTCCAGCTGAACCCGATACTGTTGCTGGTAATTCCTGTACAGGCAACCAGCGGCGCGTCGAGTGCCAGTTGCACATCGATGACCACGGAATCCTGCACGACGCAGCCATACGAATCCGTTGCCTGCAAATGGTAGGTAGTGGACTGGGTCGGACTGGCGTTGGCAACAGGGCAGGTCGGGCAGTCCAGCCCGGCGGCAGGCGACCATTGGTAATTGACCTTGTAGGAAGGTTCGAATGTGATCGTCCAGTCGCGCAGATAGCCCACGAAACCGTTGGCGTCATCCACTACCTGGAGCCGCCAGGTCCCGTTGGAAGGATTGTCTCCGTCCCAAAGGTCGCTCCACACGCCTTCCGGCAGCCAGTCGCCTGTGAACGGCGCTGCACTGGCTGGTGCGAAGGGGCCGGGCGAGCTGATCACCGTGCTTGCCGTTGGGGTAAAGCAGGTATTGGTATAATTGTCGCCATTGGCGCCGTTGTCGGTGGTGAGTTCGAGGAATTGGCCGCCCGGAGAGATCAGGTAAAGGTCCAGATCGTCGACCCACACGTGAGTCAAATTCACGCACACCGAACGGATCACGCCAGGCCCGAGCAGTACAGGCTGAACGCCGAACACATTGACATCGGAAAAAATAGCCGTATTGGTCGGGAAAATCTGGTAGTCGGTGGTGTTAGTGAATGTGGGCGGAGCGGGCAGCTGGATGGGCAGCGTGCCGTCCAGTTCGAGCGGGTCGCCACCTGTACAGATACTGGTGTCGCCGCGGAGCGTGGGCGGCACCAGGCCGTTTTCACGAAGATAAATATAGATCGTGTCACGATTGCAGGGGTCGCGCTGAACATCTACCGCGATATATTCTGACCCCTCTGCGACATTATCTTCGAAAGCAATAATCGGAATCTGAATCTGGGATTGACCCGCAACGATACTCAGGTTGGTAGGAATGGCCTGATAATCAACACCGTTGGTGGCAGTGCCCCAGATATGGTAATCGACCGGATAATCCTGGGTAACTTCGGAGGGCAGGCTGATGGTCAGCATACCCTGCGAACAGCCCTCGGTGACCGTTCCGTCCTGGCTGATCGTCGCCAGTTCGACTTTCAGGGAGCCGGTGCCGAAACTTTTAGCTTCCAGAAAAACGCCCGAATCGAACACTTCGTCGCTGGCATCTGCAATGGCCAGTTTGATAGTGTATTCCTGACAAGGCACCACAATGGCTTCTGCGACAAAAATATCGGTAAAGCCGTCGTAACTGGGTTGCAGGTTGGTGCCGTTGTTGTTGTTGTAATATTGATCGTTGAAAGGGCCGCAGTTGTAGTTCGGATTGGCCGGGTGGACGTTATTGATTGTCACTGGCAGGTTGGTTCCTGGCACCCGGGCAATATTGTAGGCCACATATGGGTTCGGCGGGTCAAGCGGGTTGGGGCCGGTGATAAAAAAGCCGAAAACGTCGTTGAAAGGGCTGCAAGCGTATTCCGGGTATTCTTCCGAACCGAAAACGTAACGGAATCGAAGCGTGTCCGCAGTCGGGATAAACGTAATTTCATACACCGCAACATCCTGAATGCCGGCAGTGGTCTGGTCGGCCAGGTCTGGGTCGAAAATATTGCCGCCGTTATTGCTGGACGCAAACTGCGAACCGACATCGTTGCAGCCGATATTGGCGCCCTGGCTGGCTGCCCGGCCGGAAGTCATGACGATACCGCGTTCGAGGCCGATGCTTTGCGTGCCGCCGGTAAAATACCCGACGGCAAGCGGGTCGCCGTTGTACACAATGGATGTCACCTCAACACCGTCTCCGAGAAAAATATTGGAGATCAGGTTTTCAGGCGTAAATGGCGGCGTATTACCGCCCGTAACTTGCAGGAACTGGGCCTGCGTCCCCAAGGGGACCATGAATAGGAATGCGAAAAACAACAGTTTTTGCAGCGAAAAAGGTAGTGAGCAATTCATCCGGGTAGTAAATTAGTGTGTATGTCCAGGCAAAAACGCCGGTGTTTTCATGATCAAAGCACGGGATGGTTTTGCTCCGGAAGGAGGCGAGATTAAACGTTCGGGGCTCATGAGCCGAATAATCGACTTCTGCCGCCGAAAAGTAGGAGTTTTTACGACATTCCCTTCCTTGTGCATCGGATCAAAATTCCGGTAAAGAGTCATTTCTGCTGTTAAACGATGCCCACTATGTCGCCCTTCGACAAAAAACACCCGCCGGAATCTATTGGCCGTCCCGAAAAAACAGCAATTAATCTAAATTTTAACATCCTGCGGCAGGGGCTTTCTTCCTTTGCAGCACATCTGTCGGAGCCCTCAAACACTGACCAGTTTTGAATAATTCCCCCCTCTAACTTTTCGTTTCAAATCGGTTATGAACCAGTTTTTCAAGTTCCTTTTCGCTTCCTGCCTCGGTACCACATTGGCACTCGTCCTGTTGTTTTTTCTGGGTATCGGCATGCTTGGAAGCCTTGCCAGCAGCGCAACCAGCAAGGAAAAAGTGTCGGTGAAACCCAATTCCGTGCTCGAAATCAAATTTAAAAATCCCATCCCCGAAAAAACGAATAACCTGCCGATGGACCCCTTCGCTTTCGAGCAGGATGATGTGCTCGGGCTGACCGATATGGTGGAGGCCATCCGGCATGCAAAAACGGACCCCGATATCAAGGGAATTTACATCAACGCCTCCTACCTCAATGCCGGCAAGGCCACCTCGTCCGTCTTGCGCGCAGCGCTGGCCGATTTCAAATCGTCGGGTAAATTTGTGGTGTCGTACGCCAATTTCTACACCCAGAATGCCTATTACATCGCCTCTGTTTCTGACAGCGTTTTGCTCAATCCCGTGGGCATGGTCGATTTCAGGGGCTTGTCCAGTACCATTATGTTCTACAAAGGCCTTCTGGACAAGATGGACATCGAAATGAAGGTCTTTTATGCGGGCAAATTCAAAAGCGCGACCGAGCCGTTCCGCCTCGACAAGATGAGCGACGAAAACCGCCTCCAAATCCGCGAATACCTCACGGGCTTGTATGATGTCTTTATCCACGACATTGCTACCGGCCGCAACATCTCCGAACCTGATCTCCGGCACCTGGCCGATTCCTATGCAGGCCGCGAAGCAAAAACAGCGCTCGAAAGCCGTTTGGTCGATCGTATCGCCTACGAAGACGAGGCTTTCGACCTCATGAAAAACAAAATCGGTCTGGAGAAGAAAGAAAAACTGAACCGCATCAGCATCGAAGACTACGCCTCGGTCAATGGCAAAAAGACCAATTTCACGGTCAAAGACAAGATCGCGGTGGTGTATGCCGAAGGCACGATTGCCGATGGCGCCGATGGCGAAGCCGGCGATGTGTACGACGGCAAATACGTCAAAATTCTTCGCAAGATTCGTCAGGACGACAACATCAAAGCCATTGTGCTGCGCATCAATTCGCCCGGCGGCAGCGTGCTGGCCAGCGAAAACATCCTCCGCGAAATACAACTGTGCCGCGAAGCCGGAAAACCTGTGGTCGTCAGCATGGGCGACCTGGCGGCTTCCGGCGGCTACTACATCGCCTGCCAGGCCGACAGTATTTTTGCCGAACCCAATACCATCACCGGCTCGATCGGCGTGTTCGGCATGGTGCCCAACCTGCAAAAAACCATGAAGGAAAACCTCGGGGTGACCGTCGATACCGTGCGGACAGGCAAGTATTCCGCGTTTGGTACGCCGTTCATCCAGTTCTCTCCCGAAGAAGAACGAATCATGCAGGCCAGCGTTGACCAGATCTATGAAGATTTCCTTCAAAAAGTGGCCACCGGCCGCCATATGACCCGCGATCAGGTGCATGAAATAGCCCAGGGGAGGGTCTGGACCGGCACCCGTGCGCAACAAATCGGCCTGGTGGACGGCATCGGAGGGCTCGATCGCGCAATGGCCTCCGCCGCCAGGCTGGCCAATCTGGAAAAATACCGTACCGTGGAATACCCGCGCACAAATAAAGGGTTCGAGCAATTTGTCGAACAGTTTACCAAAAAGGACGACGACGACGAGGGCATAAAAGCCTGGGTCGTACGAAGCGAACTGGGCGATATGTACCCGATGTACAAAACCCTGCGCGATTTCAGAAAAAACCAGGGCATACAGGCCAGATTGCCCTACGACCTGGTCATTTTTTGAGTAAACACGCTTCGGGCCACCTTTGCAGAAAAGGTGGCCCGATTGCTTTTTGAACTACATTTGACGATGCAAGCTGCCGATGAAACAGTTTTCCGGGAACGACAGCGGTTCAGGCCCTGGTGGATGGGGCTGATGCTGCTTCCCCTTGCGCCGTTGCTGCACAGTGCATTCATCGACATTCAATTTTACCGGTCTGCTGCCAACGACCCCTCCGCGCATGCATCGGGGGGCCTGATCGTTCTGCCGGTATGGATCGCGACGTGTTTGGTCCTTTACTTTGGCTTTTTTCTCGATATTTTAATTGACAATCAAGGAGTTAGCGTAAAGTACATGCCCTTTTCCGGCGATTATGAGTTGTTCGCCTGGCACGAAATTCACCAGATATACCTGCGCCAATACAGACCGATCGGAGAATACGGAGGCTGGGGTTATCGGAAGCGATGGCCCCGTGATTTGACCCAAAAAATATCCTGGGGCTACCACTGTAATATCGCCTATACGGTGCAGGGCGATCAGGGCCTCCAACTGATCCTGAGTGATGGCTCGAAGGTGCTCATCGGCACCCGTGATGCAGCCGGTATGGAACGCGTACTTCAGGTTCTTGGAAAGATTTAGCGTGCAGTTTTTTTCCGTTTAAACGACCAGGTGATCCATATCCTGGCGGCTTCGGCGCCATCTGGCAGCCGGCCTGTCGAGCAAGCCCGGCAGGTCAGGGATTCACCCGATTCCACGGCTTGCCGGATGGCGAGTTCCAGCAATTTTCCTTCCTCGCAGGTAAACAACAGCGTGCTGTCGGCTTTTTTATAAAATTCCGCTTCGATGTTGACGACGAGCATGGAAACGGGAGGCATATCCTGCAAGGCAGCCAGTGCCAGCAGCCCGGTGGACAGTTCGCCGGCTGCGCATTGTGCGGCGAAATAAGTGGAGCGGAAAGGATTTTGCGCGCGCCAGCCGTAGGGCAGTTTTACGACGGCTTTTTCATCGGTACAGGTTTGCACCCTGATGCCCATAAACCAGGCTGCCGGAAGTTTCCACAACAGGTAGAGCGCCATTTTCCAGGGCGAATTGATCTGCCTGAGAAATTGTTGTTTTTTCATACGCGAACTGCAATCGGGCCGGGCAGGGAACCGCCCGGGCAAATGTATTGTTTATCAAATCGTTAATTCTGTGTCATTTGCGTGGCGCGGCATTTTTTTGAGTATATCTTTGAAATGCCAAACCGAAGATTTGGCAAAGACGCCAGCCAACATACATTCACTCGTTACAAAATTTAAATTGTTCAGATATGGAGTGGAGAAGGCTTAACGGTCAACGGATTACGCAACCGCTATTAAACGCCGTTGAAGAAACCATCAAACGGGAAAAGGCAGCCGGCTTTCGCCTGAAAGTATGCATCGGTACCGATTCGCAAGTGATCGGCGAAGAAGTACATTTTGCCACAGTGATCGTTTTTCTGCGCGAAAAACGGGGAGGTTTTATGTTCATTTCGAATGAAAAAAACGCCCGGAAAATGACCCTGCGCGAACGGATGATCCTGGAAGTCGGCCGTTCGGTAGAGGTGGCCTACGCGTTGTGCCACCTGCTCGACGAGTACGATGTCGCACTGGAAGTACACGCCGACATCAATACCGACCCCGCATTTGAAAGCAACACAGCGCTGAAGGAAGCGATGGGCTACATCCTGTGCATGGGTTTCGTGTTCAAGGCCAAACCCGACGCTTTCGCGTCGTCGTCGTGCGCCGACAAGGTCATCTGATTGCGCTGCCGCGGTTTTGATATTTATATTGACTCTTATGCGACATAAGGGGCGGCAATTTGCCGCCCCTGTTTTTTGTCCGTTTCCTTGCATTTGGCCGAATACACGACAATCTTTATCGATTGCCATACCGCAAAGGCCGGGATTTGCCCATTTTTGCGCCCTGATTCAGACCCATATTTATTCATTCAACCTAACGGGTATGCCAAGGCTACTTTTCCTGTTTTTATTTCTGTTGGCCGGTTTGGCGGGCAGCTTCGCACAGAACATCAAGTATGTCGAGTACGAGCTCCCCAACGGCCTGAAAGTGCTCCTGCACGAAGATCATTCCACGCCGATCGTGGCTGTTTCAGTCATGTACCACGTAGGCTCAAAAAATGAAAAACCCGACCGCACGGGCTTCGCGCATTTTTTCGAACACCTGCTTTTTGAAGGCTCCGACAATATTGCCCGGGGCGAATTCGACGATCATATCAACAAAGCAGGCGGTATGAACAATGCCAACACCTGGTACGACCGCACTTACTACTATGAAGTGTTGCCCAGCAACCAGCTCGCGCTCGGCCTGTGGCTCGAAAGCGAACGTATGCTGCATGCCAAGGTGGAAAATACCGGCATCGAAACGCAACGGCAGGTGGTAAAAGAAGAGCGCCGCCTGCGTATCGACAACCAGCCGTACGGCCGCATTCTGGAAGAAGCCATGTCGCGCGCTTACACGGTGCACCCCTACAAACATTCGGTGATCGGCTCCATGGAGCACCTGGATGCGGCACAGGAGCAGGATTACGTGGATTTTTACCACGCGTTCTACCGCCCGGATAATGCCATTCTTTCCATTGCCGGCGATATTGATATCGAGCAGACAAAAGCCCTGATCGATGTTTATTTCAAAGACATTCCGCGTGGCAAAGGCGAAATTTTCCGCCCGAAAGTAGTCGAGCCCCCGCTGGGCGGCGAAAAACGCGACACCGTGTTCGACAACGTTCAGTTGCCCGCTGTCGTGCTGACCTATCGTATTCCGGCACAGGGTACGCCGGATTATTACGCCGTCAACATGCTGTCTCAACTGCTGAGCCAGGGCGAGAGCAGCCGTATGCAAAAGACCATCGTGGATGAACAGCAGAAAGCAGTTTATGCCGGTTCGTTTCCCCTCAACCTCGAAGACCCCGGCGTCGTCATCATGTTCGCGATCGGCAACATGGGTGTGGAGCCGGTCGAACTCGAGAAATCGATGGACGCCGTTCTGTCCGATGTTCAAACCAACCTGGTTCCGGAAAAAGAATTCCAGAAACTGCAAAATCAACTGGAAAACGATTTCGTCGGCGCCAACAACACCGTGGCTGGCGTGGCAGAAAACCTGGCCAACTATGAAATGTACTTTGGCGATGCCAACCTGATCAACACCGAACTCGAACGGTATCGCAAAGTAACCCGTGAAGACCTCAAACGGGTAGCCAATCAATATTTCTCAAAAGACAACCGCGTTGTGCTGTACTGGCTGCCCAAAACGGCTCAGCCCTGATGCTAACTTTTTTATTTTTTATGAAAAAATCGCTTTTTTTCTTCATACTTCTGTCACTTGGCCTTGCCGCCTGCTCGCCTAAAACAGGCGAAAAAGCCGGCTCAATGGCTTCCTCCGGCAAGGCGCCGGCGATTCCGATTCCGACCGGCAATGTGCGCGCCAAAGCGCCGCAACCCGGCCCGGCGCCGAAAATCCAGATCGGCAAAGCCGAAACTTTTACCCTCGACAACGGCCTGACCGTCATCGTGGTGGAAAACCACAAACTGCCGAAAGTGTCCTATCGCCTTTTCGTCGATTACGACCCGGTACTTGAAAAAGACGCCGCGGGCTACGTCCAGCTCACAGGCGAAATGCTGACCAAAGGCACACAGACCCGCACCAAAGCCCAGATCGACGAAGAAGTCGATTTCATGGGCGCCAGCCTCAGCTCCGACCCGAACGGTTTTTCGGGCCGCTGCCTGACCAAACATTCCGACAAACTGCTCACCTTGATGTCGGATGCCTTGCTGAACCCCTCTTTCCCTGCCGAGGAACTGGAAAAAGCCAAAGTCCGTCAGGAAAGCAACCTGGCCCAAAGCAAGGACGACCCCGACGCCATTGCCGCCAATGTCGCTTCTGTGCTCCGCAACTCCCGCATGCACCCCTACGGCGAAGTGATGACCGAGGAAACCCTGCAAAAGGTGACGCTCGACCAGATCAAAGCCCATTACAGCACGTATTTCAAACCCAATATTTCCTACCTTATCATCGTCGGCGACGTGACGAAGGCAAAGGCCGAGCAACAAGCCAAAAAATACTTCGGCAGCTGGACAAAGGGTGATGTGCCGCAACACAAGTACCCGATCCCCCGCGCTCCGGAAACCACCCAGGTGAGTTTTGTCAACAAACCCGGCGCCGTGCAATCGCTTATCACGATCACGTATCCCGTTGAATTGCAGCCCGGTAACGATGATGTCATTCGCGCAAGGGTGATGAATACCATCCTCGGCGGTGGCGTCTATTTCAACAACCGGGTGAACGACAATTTGCGAGAAGGGCACGGCTGGACCTACGGCGCCGGCACCTCGCTCAATCCGAACGAGCTCGTCGGCTGGTTCGATGCCAGCGCCAGCGTACGCAACGCTGTGACCGACAGCGCTGTGGTCGAATTCTTGAAGGAAATCGAGCGCATGCGCACGGAAAAGGTTTCGCAGGAAGAACTTCAGGTCGTTAAAAATGTGATGACCGGCCAGTTCTCCCGCAGCCTGGAAGAGCCCGGCACGGTGGGCCAGTTCGCATTGGCCACCGCGCGTTTCAAACTTCCGGCCGATTATTATGAAAAATACCTGGAGGTGCTCAACGCCGTCACACCCGAAGAGGTGTTGCTCATGGCCAAGAAATACCTGCGTCCCGACAAGGCGCACATTCTGGTTGTCGGCAACAGGGAGGAAGTGGCCGACAAACTGAAAAGGTTTGCCCCCGACGGCAAGGTCAACTACTACGACACTTACGGCTACCCGGTCAAAATGAGCAGCCCCGTGCCCGCAGGCGTTACCGCGCAATCGGTAATCGAAAACTACGTCAATGCCATCGGCGGCAGCGCAAGGCTTGCTGCTGTGAAAGACGTGCAAACGACGGCCGTCATGAAAGGCCGCGGCCCCGAACTGGTGATCAAAACCTTCCAGAAAGGCGGCGACAAGTTTGCTATGGAAATGACCATGAACGGCCAGCAAGTGACCAAACAGGTGTACGACGGCAAGGCAGGCATCGAATATGGCATGGGCGGCGCTACGCGCCCCATCGAAGGGCCCGAACTGACCGACATGAAGGAGCAGGCTGCCTTTGTCAAGGAAGCAAGTTATCTGTCGGGCGGCTACCAGCTCACGCTGAAAGGCGTGGAGGAAGTCAACGGAAGCAATGCTTTTGTCCTTGACGTGCAACGCCCCGACGGCGAAAAAACGACGGAATACTACGACATAACAACCAGCCTCAAAGTGCGCGAAGTGCGCATCGAAACCGGCCCGAACGGCGAGGCGACAACCGTAACCTCCGATTTCTCGGATTACAAAGAAGTGGGCGGCGTACAATTCCCGCATACCATGATCCTGGGCGGTATTTTCCCCGTGCCAATGAAAGCCGTCGTGACGGAGCTGAAAGTCAATGCCGGCCTTGACGACAAAACCTTCGAAGTGAAATAAGCCGGCGCATTCGTGCTCCTGCTATCAAGAACCTGTATTTTTGCGCACCCTGCCGAACTACGGCAGGGTGTTTTTTATTGATTGTCAATAACTTAACCGTTTTTATGTTGCAATTTATTTTTCTTCAGGCTCCGGCCGGCGGCGGCTCATCCTGGTCGCTGAACATGCTGTTTCCGCTCTTGATCGCCGTTGTGTTTTATTTTTTCCTGATCCGCCCGCAGGTAAAGCGTCAGCGCGAGCAGCAAAAGTTCATCGATAGTCTGCGTGAAGGCATGGAAGTGCTGACACAGGCCGGCATCATCGGCCGGATTACCAAAATCGACGGCAACGTGGTGCGCCTGATGGTGGATGAAAAAACCTTTATCAAGGTAGTCAAACAATCCATTACCGGCGAATTCAAAGGCTAAACCGGCTCCCGCAACCCTGTTCCTTTTTGTCTGATGCCCCTCCCGGCTCTTTTTGCCGAAAACTCCCGGACACTCGTCGTTAAAAATCGACCCGGCTCCTCCATTTTGATCCACATTTGCCCATCCTTTCTGCACAACAAAACACTACAGGATGAAAAGCAATCACGAAATTGATTACCGGATTTGGGGAGAAGAAATGCAATGTGTTGAAATTGAACTGGATCCGCAGGAAACCGTCATCGCGGAATCGGGCAGTTTCATGTTCATGGACGAACACATTGAAATGGCAACGGTTTTCGGCGACGGCAGCGGACGCGCCGAAGGCTTTTTCGGCAAATTGATGGACGCCGGCAAACGCCTGCTGACGGGCGAAAGCCTGTTCATTACCACGTTTACCAACAATGGCCACGACAAACAGCGGGTCACTTTCGCCGCGCCCTATGCCGGCAAAATCATCGCACTCGACCTGTCGCAATTGGGCGCAAAAGTGATCTGCCAGAAAGACGCTTTTCTCTGCGCAGCCAAGGGCGTTCAGATTGGTATCGAATTTCAGCGCAAACTGGGCACAGGCCTTTTCGGCGGCGAAGGCTTCATTATGCAAAAACTTGAAGGCGACGGCATGGCATTCGTGCACGCCGGCGGTTTCGTCCTCGAACGCGAACTGGCCGTAGGCGAGATGTTGCGTGTCGATACGGGCTGCATCGTGGCTTTCACCCAACGCATCGACTACGACATCCAGTTTGTCAAGGGCATCAAAAACATGGTCTTCGGCGGCGAAGGCCTTTTTTACGCTACACTGCGCGGCCCCGGCAAGGTTTGGCTCCAGTCCTTGCCTGTCAGCCGGCTGGCCTCCCGTATTCTGCAGTACGGCACGGTGAAAAACAAGGAGCAGGGCAGCATTCTCGGCGGCCTCGGCAATATTCTCGATGGCGACGGGGTATAAATACGCCGGGCCATTTCATACACAACAGGCAAGCGCCGGTCATTGCGACCGGCGCTTGTGTCGTTTTCACAGCTTGCTTTACAGTTTGATCAGGGGTTTGCTCGCCCAACGGCCATTTCGGAATTGTACCCGAAGCATCCAGTTGCCCGCCGGCAATGTCTCGGGCAAAACGCAGCGCGCGCCGTCAATTTGCCGCTCGAACTGCAGCAACATGCCCTTGCCGGAACTGTCGAATACCGACACGGACTGTATGGCATCGGCGCTGGTAATGCGGAAACTGGCGTCGACCGGGTTGGGCGAAATGTCGAATTCCGGCGCGCCGCTTGTTTCCTTTTGGGCGAGAATTTGGCTGATACCTTCGCCCTCAATGATTTTGTAAAAATGGTCGGCTGACAGACCTGCAAAATTTTCCACCAGACCCGAGGGCCAGCGCACCTGAACGGAATCGATCAGGATGGCGTCGTTCAACCCGAAATGCTGGCGCAGGTCGTTCTGGCTTTGAAACGAATTATGCGCCGACACTTCGCGCATTTGCCACACGGGTGCGCCGCCGATCACGGCTTTTACACGTACCAGCGCCCCGATGGCGGAACGGTTGCTGGCCGTACCCTGCAAAGTGAATTGCGCCCAATGACGGCCTGCTGCCAGGTTGTCGTTGCGAAACAAAGCGCGCGCAGCCCCGCCGCCGTGGGTGAAAAAATCGAGGTCGCCATCGTTGTCGTAGTCGGCCAGGGCGATACCGCAAACGCCAGCGCCGGCATTGCCCGCCGTTTCCAGGTTGCCAAAAGCGCCATTGCCGAGGTTTCGGTAGCAACGCACCGCTGCGCTGCCATCGAGCGAGATGAGCACGTCGAGGTCGCCGTCGTTGTCGAGGTCGCCCCAGGTATTGGCGAGAAAACCGTCTGCAGGAGTAAATGGCGTGACGAGGCTGGTGTATGCGCCGTTGCCGTCGTTGCGCCACATGCGCGTCGGCACGCCGGAGTAGTTGGTCAGGCAAATATCCAGGTCGCCGTCGTTGTCAAAATCCGGAAAATTGTAGGTCTGTCCGTTCTGCAAGGCGTCGAATGGCGGCTCGGTCAGTCGGCTTAAACTGAACGTTCCTGTTTCTTTCAGCAGGTTTTTATAACAAAAATCAGGGCCGGCCGAGCTGGCTGGCCCGCTTCCGATAAAGAGGTCGAGGTCGCCGTCGAGGTCGTAGTCGGACCAGACGGGAATGGTGTATGGCGCGGTTTGATCAGTGAATTCATACCCTGTTTGCAGAACAAACGAGCCGCCCGGCATCTGTAGGTAAAAACGGCAGGAAAAGGGGCCGCTGGGGTGGAAACCACAGCAGGCGTGCACATACACCAGGTCGAGCAGACCGTTCTGGTCGGCATCCGCCAGGGCGCAGTCCCAGCCCGAATAGGCGTCGAAATTGTCCAGACTGTCGTTTCCCGGGCTGAATGTCTGGTCGCCGGCGTTCAGGTGCAGGCCGGAAAACAGGCTGGCCGTAATGGCGTCCGGGAAACCATCGTTGTTGATGTCGCCCCAGCTCGAACCTGCGGCGTTTTGCCCAGTTGTTGCACCCTGCACGTTGGGCAATACCGAAAACTGTCCGTTGCCGTCGTTGTGGAACAAAAATCGTTGGCTGGCAAAAAGATCGGGCAGGTTGTCGCCGTCGAGGTCGATCCAGGCGGCGCCCTTGTACACGGCGGGCGTGTTGGCAAAATTGGTGAGCGGATTGTTGGGGTCTGTTACCTGGGTAAACAAGGTTTGCGCCTGAAAATACCAGGGTGAGCAGGCGAGCAGCAGGAGTGCGATTTTTTTCATATTGTGTATTGTTTGGTCGTGATTGATACCCAAAACTGCCCTCTGTCCGGATTAAATGTGGTAATTCCGATCAAGATTACCCTTTTCCGAAGGGGATTGTCACTTGACCTGACGAAGCTTGCCGATACCTTTGTCTCTCACGGAATATGCTTCGACCTCATGCCGGATAAACTCACTTTCGATGCCTGGACGCTGGTGTTTCTCGTCGCTGCGATTCAGGGCTATTTTATTGCCCTGATGCTGCTCGTATGGAAACGCGGCCGCTCGCAAACCAACCGTTTGCTGGCCGGTCTGCTTTTGCTGTTTGCCCTGACGATGAGCGAATACGTATTGTACTGGAGCCATGCGATCAGCCGGTACCCGCATATTGCGCACCTGAGTACGCAGTTGCCGTTTTTGTTCGGGCCGGTGATGTGGTTGTATTTGCGCGGGATTTATGAAAAAAAAGCCCTGTCTGCCGCCGATTGGTTGCATGCCGTGCCGTTTGCGCTGGCGGTTATGGCATTTGCGCCCTGGTACGGGCTTTCAGCCGCGGAAAAGAGCGGTTTTTTGATCAACGGCGGGCAATTCCCTGTTGCCATTGGACTGGCCCGCGCCATCATGTGGCTGCGCAATGCCCACCTGCTCGCCTACGCTGCCTGGAATTTTTACTACATCCGCCGGCAACCCGTGGTGGGGGCCACCACCCGCTGGGCTTTGCTGCTCAACGGTTTTTACGCCGGATTCGCGCTGGCCTACCTGTCGTATTTCATCCTCATCCGCTTCCCTTTCTTCAATTCCTCCTGGGATTACCACATCTCGGCCACCATGACGGCGTTTATTTACCTGATCGCGTATGCAGGCTATGTGCAACCGGCGATTTTTGACGGATTTGACTGGACCGAGCCGGCCGCGCCGGTCAAATACAGGCATTCTGGCCTGACAAGCGATGCCGAAGGCAGTCTTGTACGGCGGCTCAATAAACTGATGGCGCAAGAGAAATTGTTTCTTGACCCCGAACTGGGGCTCGACCTGCTGGCGGCACGGCTCGATGCCAGCAAACACCATGTGTCGCAGGTGATCAATGCCCGTATGGGATGCAGTTTTTTTGACTATATCAATCAATTGCGCGTAGAAGAGGCGCAAAAACTGTTGATTGAAACCCGGCGGCGCGACCTGCACGTCATCGAAATCGCCTATAAAGTCGGCTTTAACAACAAAGTTTCTTTCAATGCCGCGTTTAAAAAAACAACGGGCATGACACCCACAGAATTTCGAAAAAGTCACGGCCAAACCGACCCGGCCGGTGAACAACCCGGGGAAACAGGAGCGGGATAGTTGCCGTTTGCGCGCTAATTTTCCGCCCGCTACACCTGCGCCATTGCCGATATGAACTTCAACCTGAACGCAAAACTGCTGTCTCACCTGCCTCCCGAACTGGAGCTCGCCCAACGCGCCGTATTTTATGGCGATTGCCTGTTCGAAACCATCCGGATGTTCGACGGCAGTTTGCTGCTGCTCGACAGGCACCTTGAGCGGCTTTTTTCCGGACTCAAGGCGCTGGGTTATCAGGTTCCGGATCACTGGTCTGTCCGTTTTTTTGCCGGCGAAATCGGGAAGATTGCAGGCGGCAATGCGAGAATCAGGCTCACTGTCTGGCGTTCGCCAGGGGGGCTTTATTACCCCGAAAATTCCACCCCGCAGTTTCTGATTACGGCGAGCGAACTGAACTCGTCACAACTGATCTGGCGGGAAGAAGGCATCCGCCTGGGCATTTGTGAAACGGTCCGTTTGCCGATCGACGATTTTTCCCGCTTTAAAACGCTCAACGGAGCCCGGTACGTCGCTGCTGCGCTGGAAGCGCGTTCGTCGCACTGGGACGACGGCTTGGTGCGCAACACAGCCGGCAGGATCGCGGAAGCGACGAGCAGCAATGTTTTCTGGTGGGAAAAGGAGTGTTTGTTCACGCCACCGCTCGCCGAAGGATGTGTGGCGGGCACCATGCGGGATCTGATCATTCGCGCTGCCGGAGAAACAGAGCAGGTTGCAGTGGAAAAAATGCTGCCGGAGGATGTAATTTCCGAAGCTGACGAAATATTTCTGACCAACGCCATACAAGGCATCGTTCCGGTTCGCATTTTTGCCGGCAAGTCTTTGCCACATGATCGGACGAGGCTTGTATTTGACAAAATACAAACCGTCATCAATGCGCTCCGGGCTGCCGGCGCAGATGAGATGTAGCAGGGCCGGACAATAATTTTTCCTTTGACATGAAAAAAATACTGGTCGCCAATCGCGGCGAAATTGCCTTGCGCGTCATGCGTACTGCCCGGCGGATGGGCATTCGGACGGTTGCTGTTTACTCGGAGGTGGATCGTCATTCTCCGCACGTACGATTTGCCGACGAGGCCTATTGCATTGGCCCGGCGCCTTCCAGCCAGAGTTATCTGCGCGGCGAAAAGATCATCGAAATCGCCAAACGAATCGGCGTGGACGGCATTCACCCGGGCTATGGTTTTTTGAGTGAAAATGCAGGTTTTGCCGCCGCCGTTGCCGAAGCGGGGATTACATTCATCGGTCCCAGCCCGCATAGCATCGAAATGATGGGCAGCAAGCTGGCGGCCAAGGAGGCGGCGAAAAAATTTGAAGTGCCCATGGTTCCGGGTATCGAAGAAGCGATCACCGACGTGAACATGGCCAAGGAAATCGGCCGCCGCGTGGGGTACCCCATCCTGATCAAGGCTTCTGCCGGCGGCGGCGGCAAGGGCATGCGTATTGTAGAACAAGAAGAAGATTTGCAGGAACAGATGGAACGCGCCATCAGCGAAGCGCAATCGGCTTTCGGCGACGGTTCGGTTTTTATTGAAAAATACGTGACCTCACCCCGCCATATCGAAATCCAGATCATGGCCGATACGCATGGCAATACCGTGTATATTTTCGAGCGGGAATGCTCGATCCAGCGCCGCCACCAGAAAGTGGTAGAGGAGGCGCCCTGCGCCATTCTGACGCCGGAGATGCGTAAGGCGATGGGCGAAGCCGCCGTACGCGTTGCGCAGGCTTGCAATTACGTCGGCGCAGGTACGGTCGAATTCCTTGTCGACGACCAGCGCAACTTCTATTTCCTCGAAATGAATACTCGCCTCCAGGTGGAGCACCCTGTTACGGAATACATCAGCGGACTCGATCTGGTGGAATTGCAAATCCGTGTAGCGAGGGGCGAAAAGCTGCCTTTCGCGCAAGATGACCTCAAAATCAATGGACATGCCCTCGAACTGCGGGTGTATGCCGAAGATCCGCTCAACACTTTCCTTCCCTCGGTAGGCAAACTGGAGCGTTATCGCCCGCCGGTTGGCGAAGGCATCCGCGTAGATGACGGCTTTGAAGAAGGCATGGACGTGCCGATTTACTACGACCCCATGCTGGCCAAACTTGTCGTGCATGGCGCTACCCGGGCAGAAGCCATCCAGCGGATGAAAGAAGCCATTGCCGATTTCGAGGTGGAGGGCGTAGCGACCACGCTGCCCTTCGGCCGCTTCGTCCTGGATCATGAAGCGTTTGTGAGCGCCAATTTCGATACCCGTTTTGTCAACCTCTACTTCTCTGCCGACAAACTGATCGAATCGCACCAGAACCAGGCGGCGGTAGCGGCAATGCTGGCTTTAAGGCACCATTTGCGTCATAAGAAACAATTGCGCAGCATCGAACACGTGGAAAGCAACTGGCCCAACAGGGTGCGTTGAGCCCCATGTGTTCCTGAAAATAACAACAAGGGCCGCTCCTCATTGGAGGAACGGCCCTTGTCTTTTTTATCCTGTTTGCGTTGAATCGGCAGCGCAACCTGGCCTAAATGGCCGGTTTCCGTCATTACTGTTTTACCATGTTGACCGGCTGGCTGCGGTGGCCATTGGTTTTCAGCACAAGTTGATAAACGCCTGAGGGCCATTCGGCGCCGAAGCGGGCCGAACCGCTCGAACTGCCCAGTGTGCGGGTCATGACGACCTGGCCAAGGAGATTGCGTACTTCCACAACCGTGTTTACGGCGTTCGGCCACTCATAACGCAGCACGAAATCGCTGCTGCTGGGGTTTGGCGATACCTGAACTACGGCGGCCGGGTCGATATCGATACTGGACGATGCCGCGACGGGGGTGACCTGGAAAACATCCACCGCGGCTTCTACCAGGTGGCCGGGCTGCTGGTCGGTGGCGGCGAAAGAAACCTTGACGTTGTTCGTCAGCGTGATATAATCAATCAGGTGGATGTCGCCGGAGTTGCGCCAGCCGCTTTCCGACACTGTTTCCGTGAGCAGGGTAGCGGTTTGCGAGCCGTTGCTGACGGTTACGGTAAAGTTGTCGTTGGGCGATCCGTTGCCGCCGTCGTTGTAAAACCAGTAATTGAAGTTGAGCACGGCATCGTCGTAGCCTGCGAGGTTCATGGCCGGACAAGTGAGCGTATTGGTGCCGTTATCGACATCGTCGGTGCCGGCATCGCCGCCGCCATTGCCGGTGACATAGCATTCGGTATTCAGATCGTCATCAGAGTCATTGCCCGGGTTTGATGCTTCACCCTGAAAGTTCGTTCCGATCGGCTCGCCGCGTTCCCAGTGGCCCGAGTTGGAGGTGTTGTTGCTCGTCCAGCCAAGGTTGAGCGCGAAGCCGTCGTAATAGCCTTTTTTGAGGTAAATAGTGGCGCCGCCGGCGCTGTTGACCGTTAGGGTGGAAGGCAGATAGCCCCACTGGCCGACTTCCACGTCGTATGTGCCGGCCGGGACACAATCGAGGCTGAATGTGCCGGTTCCGCTCGTTTGCACCGTATAGGAAGCAATGCCGCTGAGTGAAACCTGTGCGTTGGCGATCGGCGCATTGGTGCTTTCGTCGAATACGACTCCATTGACGGAGAAGGCATTGGCTTCGAGCGTAACATTGATTTCCGTCACTTCGCCGTTGGTGAGGGTAATCGGCACACTCAAGGGCGTGTAGCCCGGCTTGCTGAATGTGACCGTGAAATTGCCTGCGGCTGCCTGGCCGGTTTTGAATACGCCGTTGAGGCTGGTTGACGTGTTGATGAAAGGGTCGTTACTGCTTACCGACACGGCGACATCAGCCAAAGGCTGACCATTGCAACCGTTGGTTACGGTGCCTTCCAGATAGGCAGCCCGCACATAAGTGGGCGTGAGCACGGTCAGGCGGGCCTGGTTTTCAATATTGCTGGCGACGATGGTGCCGGACGGGAAGAAGGGGAATGCTCCCCAAGCGCCCTGAAAAAAGTCGCCGGTCAGCGGCGGCGCCCAGGTGTCGTACCAGCCGGTAATCACCAGGTTGTCGGGCTTGTGCGCATCAATGATGACGACGCCATCGGTGTACCACGACGTAATGGCCCAGTCGTTACGAACGTGCGTGTTGTGCCCGATGGAGCCATTCCCGTCGTTGGTCGAAACGCGGTCGAGTTCCTTGATGTCGGTCGGATCGGACACATCGTAAGACGTAACGTAGGAAGGCGTGGCTTCGTCGGTCGTCAGTACGACCTTGTGGTTGTCGAGCAGCCAGGAGTTGTGGGTAAACTGACCAGGCGTTTCGATTGTACCGAGCACGACCGGGTTCTGTTTGTCGCTCATATCCACGATCGACAGGATGCCGTCGTAAATATGCGAGCCGTAGAGGGTGTCGTTGTCCACGTAACCATCGTGTACATAACCGAGCTGGTTGAATTTGCCGGCATAGACGGGGTTGTAGGGGTCATTGTTCAGGTCGAGCACCACCGGCCCGCCGCTGAACAGGTTGCTGCCGTGCAGATAAACAAAACCTTTGGTAACGTCGATATGCAACGCGTGAATCGTATTCAACTGATTGGCGATCGCGCCGTCGCCGGTATAGTGATGGTAGGGCAGGGCGGCGCTGGGCAACGGGCTCAGATCGACGATCTGGAGGCCCTGACCGCCTTCGGAGGTGACGTAAGCATAGTGTTGATAAACTTTGATCTCTTTCCAGAGGTTGTTCGGCCCCGGAATCTGTACGATGTTGACCGGATTGTCGGGGTCGGTTACGTCCACAACAATCATCCCCTGGGAAGCGCCGAGCAGGGCATATTCGCGGCCGTTTTGCGTGTAGCCACAGATGTTGGCCAGGGTCTGACCAGGGAAGTCCATGGTAGCCCTGGACACTAAATTAAAATTTTGTGCGAAGGATGACAGGGCGCTTGCGAGCAGCACAAGCGTGAGCAGGCAATGAAATACCTTTTTCATGAAAACGAGCAAGTAGATTTGGTAAATAAGTTCAAAAAACCATTGACAAACGAATAAGCGGAGAAAGGCGGACAAAAGTAACCGTAGCTGTCGGCTTCGGCTATCGCCTTTCGACAATTGCGACGGTCAGACGGCTAATACACGACATTTCGCCACGTTCATCCCTGATTTCTATGCTCCAGACATGCACCTGACGCCCTGTGCGGACCGGCCGGACCGTTCCGGTCACCTTTCCGCCTTCTTTTACGCTTTTCAGGTGGTTGGCATTGATTTCAAGCCCGACAGCCGTGTAGCTGCCGAGGTCTTCGATGCAAAGCGTGCTTGCCACGCTGCCGAGGGTTTCTGCCAGCGCCACACTTGCGCCGCCGTGCAAAATACGGAAGGGTTGTACGGTGGACGGCCCGACGGGCATTTCCGCCACCAGGTAGTCGGGGCCTATTTCCAGAAAGCGAATCCCGAGTGTTTGCCCCATTGTGTTGTTATTCAGGTCGTTAAGCCCTTCTACGGTGGCCGCCTGTTTCCAGATAACATTCATTTTTTGCGGTAAAGTTAACCGTGTGCCGCGCTCTTATTCATCCAAAACACCTGCCGACCAACGCAGGGCCGCTTCGGTTTTAAAATATTCACCCAGCAGTTTCTGGTACTTGATCTGGGCGTCGAGCCAGCGTTGTTCCCGTGTATTGATGAGAAATACGGAGCTCTCTCCGAAACGGAATTTTTCCTGTTCGGCATCGAGCAGCACACGATAGCTGGTTCTCAGGTCATTGAAAACCAGCAACTGCGCGGCATAGTTGTCGAGTTCGTTGGCATATTGACCAAATTTCAGGTCCACTGCACGCCTTTTCTGGTCGAGGGCGAGTTTGCTGTCCTGCCATTTCAGCCTCGAAACCTGCCAGGCGCCCCTTGCCTTGCGGTTGAGCAGGGGATAACTGACGCTGACGCCAAACTTTACGTTGTTGGTCAGCACGCCCAGCCCTTCACCGGGGTAGGGAGCCGGGAAAAACGTCCACCCTTTTCCCAAAATGTTGTAATTCAATTCAATACCTGGTTTCCGCGCCTCACCAGCGAGGCGGCGCTCCACGTCGAGGGTTTGTATTTTGGCGTCGTAAAGCAGGATTTCCGGGTGAGCATCGAGCGCTCGCCTGCGCAGATCACTCCGTTCGCCGGCTGCCGGTACGGGGGGGAGTGCAAACACTTCGATCAGGGGAGCGGGCGGCAGGAGTTCGGGCAAAATGGTGCCGGATTCATCGACCCACCAGAAGTTGGCGACTTCCAGTGCGGCATTTCGCCGTTCTACCCGGGCAAAGTTTACGTCGAGCAACCTGCTCTGTACCTGCAGCATGGTTTCGACGGTATCGATGGCCGGTTTATCGCCCTGCAACACGCTTTCCTTTAAGGCATTGTGCCGGAGTCGCGCCTGTTCGAGCGCCGCCTCGTACACCCTCAACTGGTTGTCGGCGATGACCCAGGTCCAGTAGGCTTTCGCGGCAGCTAGAAGGAGATCGTTGAGCAACAGCCGCCGCTCGGCTTCGGCCGCCCGAAGACCGATACGCGCCTGGGCAAGCTCGGCTCTCCGGGCATCGAACAGCAAACCTTGCCCCAGATTCCAGCTGAATCCGGCGCTGAGCTGGCCGTTTTCGGGCAATCCCGACTCGGGGTTGAGGTAAGCGCCGCCGGTCTGGTTGAAGGCGCTTTTAAATTCAAGACCCATCCAGCTGGGCCATTTCAGGCCGGCTTCCGAATATAGAAAGTAGTCTTTTCCGCTAAAATTTTTGCCGTTCAGATCGGCATAGGCTTTTATATCAAAACCGCCCTTTGCTTTCAAAAGATAAGCCTGCGCCTGCGCCAAACGAAGATCTGCCTGGCGCGCGGCGGGGTGCTGCGCCAGCACCTGACTGCGGAATGTGGGCCAGTCGAGTGGCGGGGGAGGGTTCTGGGCGCTGAGCTGTCGGGGTGAAACCAACAGGAAAATACCAGCCAGGCAATTCAATATCAGGCATTTGCGATGGAATTTCATGTTCAGACCAAACCGCATCATTTTGCGCTTTTAATGGGAGCCTTGGGTGCAATACCGTCCTCTTTTTTTCCGGGGGGGCTGTCGTTTTCCTGATACAGGTCGGGCGGAAAACCATTGAGCACCCGCCAGATTTCATACCACAGGGGCACATCGTTGAGGAGTGCAATGCCTTTTGCCCCGCCGCCCGGCTGTATGGCTTCGGGCCAGGCTTGTTCGGCGGGGTCGGGCGCCACCAGCACGCGGAATTTGCCGTTGGAACTGATGTTGCGGTCGATGGCCACCACTTTTCCGCCGAATGTACCGAGGGAAGCGCCCGGCCATCCGCTGAAAAAGAAGGCCGGCCACCCGTCGAAAATGAAACGAACGGAATGGCCAACCGAGAGCAGCGGCAGGTCAATCGGGCGCACGTACATTTCCACAGCGAGTTGATAATCAGCGGGCTGGATGGTGACAATGGGTTCTCCTTCCTTTACGATCTCGCCGATGCCGGGCGTCACTGCTTTTACGATATAGGCATCCTGGGGCGCCACGATGTAGTAAAAACTGGCCCGGCGTGCGTAGTTCTCGCGGTCGATCTGCAATTTGCTGACGGTAGCGCGGGTGTCGTATTGCTCCGAAAGCGTGCTGTACCGTTCGCTTTGCGTCTTGGCAATTTTATTGTCGTATTCGTTGCGTGCCAGCGTGCGTTCGCCCAGATAGATGCTCAGGTCGTTGCGCGAACTGGCCAGCTGGTTTTGGGCGGCTACCGATTTGGTTTCCGCTTCCTGCAGTTTCAGGCGTTTTTCCTCAAAATCCGTCAGCGATTTGAGGCCTTTGTCGTAGAGGGCTTTGGTGCCGTCAAACTGACGGCGCGCCACCTGAAGATCGATCTGGGCTTGCACCACCTTCAAACTGTCGCTGACGATCTTCAAACGGGCCTGTTCGATTTTCCGTTCGATCTGGCCGGTTTTGCTCTCCAGCTCACGTGTCATGGCCGACATCTGCGATTCGAGCGCCTGGGCTTTGCCGCCGTAGGAAGCGATTGCTCCTGTTTTGGCGTCGAGCTGGTTGTCCACACGGTCCACGAGTGCCGGGTCGAAATAGTCGGATTTGACCTCTGAAATATGAACGATGGTATCGCCCTTTTTCACCATTTGGCCTTCGGTGACATACCATTTTTCAATGCGGCCCGCGATGGTGGCATGTATGGTTTGCGGCCTTTGCTCGGGGCGCAGGGTGGTGACCTTTCCTGTGGCCTGCACGTTTTGGGTCCAGGGCAGCAGCAAAAAAATGATGAAAATGCCCAGCAGCACCAGAAGCAGGTTTCGAAAACTCAAGTGCCAGTGCGAAAGCCTGTTTTTGGACGGCGCTTTCAAGCCTTCGATATCCTGTTTCCAGGCGGGTTGGTTGTCGGAAATATTGAGCATGTAGTGAAAAGGGTTTAAGTGGGTTCAACGAATCTCCTCAAGATCGGCGTTGGTTCTGAATATTTTGGAGAAATGATCGGTTTTGCACACCTCGTCGAAGCTGCCATCGAACACAATGCGGCCTTCGCGCAAAACAAGCACCCGTTCGCAAAGAGCGGCCAGCACGGGATCCTCGGTGACGGTCACCAGTGTCCAGGGGTGACTGCGATCGGTCAGGAGCTGGCTGATGCGCAGGCGGTCGCGGTAATTGAGCGATTGAGTGGGATCTTCCATGACCAGCAAATTGGGCTCCGTAACCACCGCGCGGGCGACGACCATTTTACTCACCACGCTGCCGGGCAGGTTTTTTCCGGTAGGCAGCAACTCCGTTTGAATACCGGCCGCCTGCTCCCTGACGAAATCGGTCAGTCCGACTTCTTCGATGGTTTTCAACACTTTGGCCAGCGGAACATCCGGCCTGCCCAGGGTGATATTTTCCAGAATACTGCCTTTAAACAGGTCTTCCTGCGAAGAAAAATCGCCGATATGGTTGCGCAGGCTGCGCAGGTTGATGTTTTGTTTGGGCAAGCCGTTGAACAACAGCGAACCGCTGAAATCGCGGCGCAATACCGCCAGCACCTGCATCAGGGTGCTTTTGCCGGAGCCGTTGTAGCCGCAAACCACCACGCGTTCGCCCGCCGTGATTTTGAGGTTGAGATCATCCAGTACAGGGCGTTCGCGATCGCTGAAGCGGTAGGAAAAGTTGCGGAGCTCAACTTCGAAAGGGCCGCCTGGGCAAAATTCCTCTACGCGGATGCCGTCTTCGCGTTCCAGTTCGAGGTCGGCAACCTGCCCGATTTTTTCAATGGCAGTGAGCACGTCGTAGCCAGTTTCGTGCAACAGGATGAGTTTTTCAAGCGAATCCACGACAAAGATGATGAGGATCTCTGCGGCGACGAACTGCCCGATGTTCAGCTGGTTTTCCATGACCAGCAAACTTCCCAGTACCAGAAAACCAACCAGTACCAATACCCTGAATGCCACGCTGCTGGCAAACTGGATCAGCAAAATGCGCCAGTGTTTGGCGCGCGCATCGAGGTATTCGGTAGTAATGGAGTCGGCTTTTTCAACCGGGTAGCGGTTTTCGCCGGCGAGTTTGAACGTCGCAGCCACGCGGCCCACCTCTTCTAGCCAATAGGCCAGTCGATACTTGTGCTTCGATTCCTTGAGACTGCTTTGCAGACCATTGGGCACCGTCCAGGCAAACAACACCCCTACGACAGCCAACAACATGAGCGAAAACATCACGAAGGAAGCGTGGTAAAAAGAAAGCAAAAGCAGGCTGAACAGGATTTGCAGGGCAGCTGTGCTGCCTTCGATCACCAGTTTGGGTACGCCTTTTTGAATGGTGAGCGTATCGAAAAAACGATTGACCAGTTCCGGCAGGTGCTCCCTGCGCAGCGTGCCGAGGTTAAGGCGCGGTATGCGGATGGCAAATTCGATGGCCGATTCGGTAAACACACGGCGCTGCAAGTACTCCATGATCGACAACTGCATGATGCGCAGCAAACCCACCAGCAGAGCGCCCGTTCCGATAAACAGAATCATGACGCCCCAGGATGCAGAAATACTGCCACCTGCAATCAGCCCGATCAGGGCCTGTACTCCCAGCGGCAAAGACAGGTTGATACCGCCGATTACTACGGCATAAAGTATGACCAGCCGGATTTCTCGTTTGAACTGCCCGAGCAAACGGACCAGCCGTTGCAGCGGGGTAAGCGTATTCAAAGTCGTTTCAGGCATTTTCTTTTTTTGCAGCGCAACGGCCGGGCGGTTTTTTTGTTTAAAAATTGTTGCAATAAATAATTGACTTGCTCCGTCAGGCGGCTCCAAATCCTACTTTTGCCTCAAAATTTATTTGTCTTGACCCTCTCAGAACGCATCAATCTGCTGGCCGAACTTGGCCATTATCTGCGCCAGGCGCCCGATGAGGCGCTTGAAACTGTTGTGCGCCAATCGTATGTTGAAAATCAATGGTTTACGCCGGAAAATGTGCGTAATGCCATCGCTGCGATTGCCGGGCAATGGCTCGATAAAGACAAACTGACCCAATGGGCTGCAGGGTATCCGGCCAGCCAGAGCCTTCATCCCGAAAAAACAATTGGCCTGGTAATGGCCGGCAATATTCCGCTCGTGGGTTTTCACGACTGGCTTTGTGTGTTTGTTGCGGGACACAAGGCGCAGGTCAAGTTGTCGGACAAGGACAAAAGGCTGCTCCCTTTTCTGGTCAGGCAAATGGGTGACTGGGCTTTCGAATCATGGGAATACACCGAATTTACGGGAGAGTCCGAACAGTTGCGTGGTTTTGATGCCGTCATCGCCACGGGAAGCAATAATACGGCCCGGTATTTCGAGCAATATTTTGCCCAATACCCTCATCTCATTCGTCGCAACCGAAACGGGGTTGCCGTTATCGACGGGAGTGAAAGCATGGCTGATCTGTTTGCGCTGGGGCGCGATATTTTTACCTATTTCGGCCTGGGTTGCCGCAATGTGAGCAAGATTTACGTGCCGCACGGCTACAACTTCGACATTCTGCTGGAAGCCTTGCACGAATACCGTGATATCATCCATCACCACAAATACAAAAATAACTTCGACTACAACCTCACCCTGTACATCCTCAACAACATGCCTTACCGCAACAACGGCTGCATTTTGTTGCGCGAAGATCCCTCTTTTACGTCCCGGATTGCCGCGGTACACTATGAATATTATGAAGACCGGGAGGAAGTGGCGGCGCTTTTGACCGAACACCGCGAGGAGATACAATGCGTTGTTGCGAAATCGCCGCTGCCCGGCATTGACACCCTGCGTTTCGGACAGTCGCAGGAGCCCGGCTTGTCCGACTATGCCGACGGCGTCGATGTCATGCGTTTTCTGACGGATCTTTGACCGACGGGCGGCCTGCTTCCTGTACGAAGCCGGCATAGACCCATTCGCTGTTGCCGATCAGCAACCATTTGTCCTGAATATCAAATATTTGCACTTTTTCTAAACGGCCCAGACGTTTGACGACAGGGTACGTAGTACCTGGCCCGGAGCGCACGTTCAGCGCGTCGGTGCCGACTACTTCGCCATACCGCACCTGTACTACTTCTACCATAGAGCCATGTGCCCAGCGCCGCGGACTCAGTTCGAGCCATTTGTCCTGCTGGCCGATCACGTCGGTAAAAGCCAGATGGGGCAGGGCATCGACGACAGGGAAATTAGCGCCGGGGCCGGAACGCAGGTTGATGCCAGTTCGTTCAGTGACGCGCCCCAAACGAGTATGGTACAACATTTCTACAGTATCCTGTCTGATCCAGCGCCGTTCACCGAGGTGAAGCCAGCCTTCGGAGGCGTCGATGATGTCGCACAAATCGCCCCGGTACATTCTGCTGAGCGCCGGATTTTCGAACCCAGGTCCCGTACGAACGGCGGCTTCTTCGGCGATTACGCGTCCCTGGGCCATCCTTGATTTGGGCAATTCACTCATGGCCCTGATGACGTCGGTGCGAAATTTCGACCAGTCGGCAGCAGCCAACAGTACTTGCGGACTGCCTTTGCCGGTGATATCGTACTGGCGATACAGGTCGGTGATGGTGAAGCGGTATTTTCGCAGGAGCCGGGCCGCCAGATCGACGGCATTTTGACAGGTTTTGTCCCATTCGGCGGCATTTTGGGTACATATTATCAGCCCGATGAGAAAATAGTTGGGCGACAGGGTACTGGCGCCGCGCACCCGTTCGCCGTCGGGGCGGTACTGGTTGGCGCCCACGTGGTAGGCCACCTCGTTGTCGGGCACGCATTGTATGATTTGGTGCGCATCGACGACATAATGCGCCGACACAAACATGGCAGAACTGTTGAAATATTGCCGAACTGCCTGTGCAGAACCTTCCGCCAGCCGGAATTGATCCGTTGCATGAACCACAATCCCCCTCAGCTGCCTGATAGCATACTCCTGCGCGTTGCGCAGGTAGGGCCGATTGCGGTTGTTGGTCAACAAATCAAGCGTAATAGGCAGCATGTTGGCAATGATTTGATTCTGAATGCTCAATTTTGCGGCAAATTAAAACGATGCGATTCGATATAATAACTGTTTTGCCCGAACTGTTGGAAAGTCCTTTCAGTCATTCCATCCTGAAACGCGCCAGAGACAAGAACCTGCTGGAAGTGCACTGTCATCAATTGCGCGATTTTGCCACCGGCAAACACCGTCATGTGGACGATTACCAGTTTGGCGGCGGCGCGGGCATGGTGATGAAAGTCGAACCGCTGGCGGCCTGTATCGAGCAGCTTTGCAGCGAGCGGCAGTACGACGAAGTGATCTACGTAACTCCCGACGGCACGCAATTGAACCAGCAGATGTGCAATCGGCTTTCTTTGGGCGAAAACCTGTTGATCATTTGCGGGCATTACAAAGGTATCGACGAACGCATTAGAAATCAATTTGTTACAATGGAAATCAGCATTGGCGACTACGTTTTGTCGGGCGGAGAGCTGGCGGCAGCTGTTATCGTCGATGCTGTGGGCAGGCTGATCCCGGGAGTATTGAACGACGAAACCTCGGCTTTATTCGACAGTTTTCAGGATGATCTGCTGGCGCCGCCTGTGTACACCCGTCCTGCCGAATGGCGTGGCATGAAGGTGCCGGAGGTGCTGTTGTCGGGCAACGACAAGCTTATTGAAGAGTGGCGTCACGAGCAAAGCCTGGAGCGAACCCTGCAGCGTCGCCCCGACCTGTATGAAAAGTACGTCAGGGGGCAGGCGGAGTAGCCGCAGGCTTGGTGCGTCGGCAGCGTTCACTGCAATATTTTACCGTTTCCCAGTTTTTCTCCCATCGTTTGCGCCAGGCAAAGGGCCGGCCGCAAACCGGGCATGTTTTTTCTGGCAGGTCCGCTTTGTTTGCTTTTTTCACTGCTTGTTTATTTTATATACTCAGATAAAATATTTCGAACAAATTATTTTATTTAAAAAACAAAATGTTTTACTTTTGTGCATCTAAATGTATCCTGATCGCTCTGCAACATGAAAGGCTGTCCCAATTGTGCGGCTGAAATCATTCCCGGCGCCAAGTTTTGCCATCGCTGTGGCGACAAGATTGCCGAGAAGACCAAATTGTGCCCTGCCTGCCAGGAGACCAACCCTTATGCCTCGGTGTTTTGCCATCATTGCGGGTTTCATTTTGAAGGCCGTCAGCGCCACGATGTTGCTTATCAGCCCATGTATGTGCTTGATTTTCACAGCGCTGATCTCACCAGTCAGGTCAAGGCCCTTTTTTTTCGCAGTTTGCGCAAACGCGTTGAAGACGAGCACGATATCGAGCGGTACAGCGATTACGTAGAACGGTTTTACACTTCGGCCTTTCGCACTGTTTACGATTCCCGTTCCCGCCAGATCGCAGAAGATGCCCAGTTGCAATGGCAGCGTTTCGGGCAAAATGCCTTGCCGGAAATCGACCGTCGTATCGATCACGCCTTCGAAGGGCTGCTCGATTATTTTGTGATTCAGTTTTGCCCTGATCTCAACGGCATCATTTTGCCCGAAACGATCCTGAAATACGACAGCGTCTCGCCCGGGAAAACGGATTTATGGCATATGATTCGCGATTTTCTCGATTTTCCTCGTGAAACCGAGTCCTTTTACTTCGATTTCATCACCATGCCCGAAGCTTTGCTGGCCAACGCATGTAAAAACTATTTGTTCGCCGACCGCCGCGAAAGGGTCTATTTTCTGTGCGATTTGTCCCTCAAAGGCAACTGCAAGGAAGGATTTGCCATGACCGATCGGGGCATCTATTGGCGAACGCCGTACGGTAAAGCGCAGAAAGCGCTGTATCACCAGCTGCATGAATTGCGCAAAGAGAAAAACTGGCTGCTCATCAACGGGGCGTTTTTTACGGTCAACCCTTCTATGAACCTGAAAATGTGCAAATTATTGAAAAAACTGCGGGGCTGGAAGCCCGTTGGCGCTCATTACGAAACGACCTGAAAAAACGCGCAGGAAACTTTTTCGCACTTTGTACGCTTAATCCGTTTGGCAAATTGTGATACAGTCATGTATCTTTGCGCCACTTTTGACACGGAGGTTGTAGCTCAGCTGGTTAGAGCGTCGGATTGTGGTTCCGAAGGTCGTGGGTTCGAGCCCCATCATCCTCCCTCCTGATGGCGTTGTCGGTTTCGATAACGCCATTTTTTATTCCCCTGACCGGCCTGGCACTTGCAGGTTTAGTTGCCGAAAACTGGACGGAAAAAGCAAAAAAGCCAACGTGCGACCGCGCGTTGGCTTTTCTGCTTTTAAAAACTGGTGAGGCTGTCAATTGGACTTGGTCGGAATAACTTTGCCCGAAAGCGCTACTTTGGTTTCGTTAGGATAGGTATTGGCTGTGACCCTGATTTGTTTGGTTTGGTCGCCGCTTTTGCCTTCTGTATTGAATTTGGCCGTGATTTCACCACTCCCGCCGGGTGGAATCGGTTCTTGCGGCCATTCGGGGATGGTGCAGCCGCAGGTGGAACGAGCTTTCTGGATGATCAAAGGCACTTTCCCCGTGTTGGTAAACCGGAACTTGTGCTCCACAATATCGCCTTCCCTGGCTTCACCGAAATTGAATTCAGGCTCCTGATAAGTGATGCGTGCCAGTTGATTAGTGTCGAGCGGCTGGTTGGCAGAGGCAGGATTGCGGATAAGGTCGGCATTGGGGCCACTTTTGATTTCCTGCACGCCACTGTCATTCTGACATGCAATAAAAAATGCCAGACTGCTAAAAATGAGTATCCTGTAAGTAATTTTCATGGTTGAATTGTGTGAATATTTCGGGCAAATTTACACCCCTTCACTGCCTGTCCATCGCCTGCAATTGTTAAAACACTTCAAACAGACATGTCTAGCGGAATATACCTGATCGGTTTTATGGGTAGCGGAAAATCCTTCTGGGGCCGCAGGCTTGCAGCTCGCCTGGGAAGGCCTTTTGTCGACCTCGATGCCAGTATAGCGGCGGAGGCGGGAACCGATATTCCCCGGATTTTTGCCGAAAAGGGTGAACCTTTTTTTAGAAACACAGAAGCCGAATGCCTGAGGAAAATTGACCCTCAAACGGGGCCTGTTGTGGCCACCGGCGGCGGAACGCCCTGTTTTTTCGACAATATGGACTGGATGAACCGTCATGGGCTGACCATTTTTCTCGATGTCCCCCTTGCCCTGCTGGTTTCAAGGCTTCAATCCGATCCCGCACCACGACCCTTGCTTACAGGGCTGGACAGGGATGCGCTGTTCGATTATGTCAAAACCAGGCTCGTTGCCCGACGGCTATTTTACCGGCAAGCGCAGGTCATCTTCAGTGGTCAACAGGAGGAAGGTTTTGATCTAATACTGGAAGAAGCCGTTCGATTGTTTGAAAAACAGCGGGATTAGGCGCTTCAACCTGGCAATTTCAATTTGCCATCGCCGGTTGTTTCCAGCATTTGTTCATCGAGCATGTAGCTCAGCGTTTTTGCCACCGCTTCGTGGCGTTTCATGGCAAAGGCCTCCAGAATTTGCTCAAAACCAAGCGGTTCGTGTCGGAGGACTTCCCGTATTTTTCTTGCAAGATTGTCGAAGGTTTCGCTGTCGATTTCCGCCTTGTTGCGGCCGGTGCAGACGTCGCAGATGCCGCAAGCAGGCGAGTCGTTTTCTCCGAAATAATCCAGCAGCAATTGGCTTCGGCAACGACGGGTTTCCGCATAGCGAACCGACGCCTCCACGCGTTCTTCGGCGCGCGACTTCCGAAACTGGAATTTCTGTTGATCTATGGTCAGGTTTCCAGCCGCCACTCGCTCCCGTAAAAAAATGAGTTGAGGGCTTTCCCGTCGAGGCTCGTATTTTATAATTCCTTCTTTTTCAGCATGTTGTAAAGTTTGTATCAGTGCATCCGACGTCATTTTGGCATACTTTGCCAACGTAGCTTCACTGATGTCTACAAAATCATGGTGGACGCCCGGGTAAGCCCGGAGCAATACCTTGATGACAACATCAGCCTGCGGATGGCGCAACTGATAGTCATACAGGGCTTCGCGGCTGGCGCTGATCAGCAGTCGGGAGGGTAGGGCGGCCGCATCCGAAAGGGCAATCCAGCCCTCCTGTTCGAGGAGGCGCAGCGCTGCGTGGGTTGGCGCATGATCCAGTTTGTAATTGGCGCAAAAAAGGCTCAGGTCGAAATCGAAACATTCGCCCGCGCCGCCACCCACAGCTATCTGACTGAAATTGCCCAGTGCCTGATAGACCCGTCGTATCAACTCCATTTCCGGATAGGCCGATTGGACATGGGCCCTCAGCGTTTGGGCATCAGACGGGACATAGAACAATACGGCGTACGATTTTTGGCCGTCGCGTCCGCCTCGGCCTGCTTCCTGGAAATAGGCTTCCAGGCTGTCCGGCATTTGCAAATGAACGACCGTACGGACGTCGGGTTTGTCGATCCCCATTCCGAAAGCATTGGTGCACACGATGACCCGAATGTTGTTGTCAATCCAGGCTTCCTGGCGTGCGTTTCGCTCCTGATGGCTTAATCCCGCGTGATAGAAGTCGGCACTGATGCCGTTTTTTCTCAAAAAATCAGCGATTTCCCTGGTTTCTCCCCGGCTGCGCACGTACACGATACCGGAGCCTGGCACACGTTTCAGTACATCCAGCAGTTTGGCATGCTTGTGCGATTCGTAAAGTACGGAGTAGGACAAATTGCTGCGCTGAAAACTTTGCCGGAATACTTTCGCCTGCCGGAAACCCAGTTTTTCCTGAATATCTATAACAACTTCCGGCGTGGCGGTGGCTGTCAGGGCCATGAGGGGCACAGCAGGCAACAATTGCCGGAGCTCAGCAATGCGCAGATATGGCGGGCGAAAATCATATCCCCATTGACTGACGCAATGGGCCTCATCGACAGCCAGCAGGTTGACGTTCATTCGGCGAATACGTTCCTGAGCGATATCGGTCAGCAGGCGTTCGGGGCTGAGATACAGCAACTTGTACGCACCGTGACAGGCATTTTCCAAAACGATATCCACTTCCCGGCGGCTCATGCCTGAATAAACCGCAGCTGCTGCAATCCCTCTTTTTCGCAGGTTGAGCACCTGGTCTTTCATCAAGGCAATCAGGGGAGAAACGACGATACAAATGCCATCGCGGCACAAGGCAGGCACCTGATAACACAGTGATTTACCCCCTCCGGTCGGCAAAAGCGCGAGGGTATCATGCCCGCCCAGAACGGCATGGATGATCTCCTCTTGCAATGGCCTGAACGAGGAATAGCCCCAGTATTGGCGCAGGATGTCTTGCGGTTGTGGCATGGTGTTGGGGGCAAAGATAGGGGGCACATCAGAGCTGCTTCTAGTGTAAGATGATTGCCGCCGAGATTTTTATCAAAGAATCGAATAAGAGATACTTCAATTTTGAGGACTGCTTTGGTATTTGAATTTCGAACGCTTGTCGGTTCAGTGTGCAATTTTGACAAAACATTTTTGCCGATGGGCAAAAAATTCCACTTTTGCTTCTGTGATTCCGACTGGTGGTACAATAATTGCCACAGTACCTTTCCTAGTTGTTCAACCAAATCCGCCCGAAGAAATGGAAATCCTGAGTGATCGCGATCAAATCATCGACTTCTTTAAAGCAAAGCTGGTGCCTATGTACCGTAACGGAAACCTGATTCCGTTTATAGGTTCAGGTTTTTCCAGAAACAGCCAGGCAAAAAACAGACTGGTGCCCTCCGTGAGTGAAGTTACCCGACAAATGGTGACGGTGATTTTGAAAAACAACCCGGAGTACCAACCGCATGAATTCGAGGGTAAGGACCTGGACCAGGTTTCCGAGTTTTTCTTTGAAAACGTTGAACGGTCCAATGTTCATAATTTTCTGTATGATTACTTTACCAATGTCAGGTTGAATAACCTGTTAAAAAGTTTCATTACGCTCAAGTGGCCCTTTATTTATACGCTGAATATCGATGATGCTATCGAAAAAGCAACCGGTTACGAGAAGATCACTCCTTACAAAGTATTGAACAAAAACAGGAAGTATCTCATGAACTGCGTCTTCAAACTGCACGGAGATGCCTACCATGAAATTACCTATCCCGAGAGCGATTCTATCATATTCAGCCGCGCACAGTACATCCGCAGCCTGAATGAAAACAGAAGTTTGCTTAATTATTTTACGGAAGATTTTTTCTCCAAGAACATTTTCTTTATCGGATGTAGCCTCGAAAACGAAATTGACCTGGAGTACGCTATTGAATCCAATAAACTGAAATCAGAAGGCTTGCAAGTAGAAAGAGTATTTGTTGCCGATGCTCCGCCTGATATTTTTCGAAAAAAGAAATTTGAAAAATTTGGAATTACCAAATATCTGATTCTGGATAATTATGACGATTTTTATCGTACAATAGTTGAACTGTTTTCGTCCATTGAATTTTACCAAAATTCAATGTTCGAGCGATTTAGAAATATTCAGATTACGCAGGCTGCTTTTACTGATAATGATGCGAACAAGGGTTTTTTGCTGGGGACAAGAGAAGTAGAAATAGAAGGCGACCGCCCGACAATCCTGCTACCTTCGTTTTATATCGAACGCCAGGTCATGAAAAAGAAAGTTTTGCATGACTTGTCAAGCTATCCTGTATCTTTCGTTATCGGAAAGCGCCTTTCAGGCAAAACCTTCTTCGCGCTTTCGCTGCTTCGAACCATTCAAAACGAAGATGTTTTTTACTTTCCATCCAATATTTCCATAGGAGAAAACGAACTTGATCTCCTTTTCCAGATGGAAAATGCGACCCTGATATTTGATTCCAATTCTATCGACGCGGATTCATTGTTCAAAATATCCAATTCCATTGGCGTAATAAAGAAAAATAAACTGAAAGTAGTAGTAGTGCTTAATGCCTCCAACAAACTATTGCTTTCTGTGCCCAACTCTATGCCGGACGCTCCGATCAGAGAACTGACCAACCGCTTTTCTCAATCCGAACTGGAACAATTGAACAAAGAACTGGACCGCTCGGGCCTGATCAAGTTCAAGGAGCATGAAAATATGATTGAAAATCTCCTGCGACTGAGAAGGCAATATGACTCTTCCTTCCAGAATAAATTACAGGTGATTGCGCAAGACCTGACGAGTGATGATATCAAAATAGTCCTGCTTTGTTCAACCTTTGACAAGGTGTATTCTTCGGTTTTGCGATATATCAACATCAACAAGGAGACAGTTGACCAATGTTGCAACAAACTAAATGGCGCAATCGAGATTGAATATCTTAAATCTGCCATAGACCTGAAAATGCACTCGAGTTACAAAATCATTACCAACTCGAAGAACATGCTCTTTGCATTACTGGGTAACTTCCTGGATATTCAAAAAAGGCAGAAAAACTCCACGATTATTTCCGAATGCTTTTACGATATTATTAAGGCCATCAATAACGACGAAAACGTATTGTTTAGTTACAAGTCGCTGATTCTGTTTGATAACCTGAACCAGATATTCTATCGAAGAGACCCTGGCGTTGTCAACCTTATTTTTGAGGTATACGCCAAACTACAGGACCTTCTCTACGAGGAAAGCCATTACTGGGTACAACGCGCGAAGAGTATTTTGTATCTCAAAGACCGCGAAGTGCCCATGTTGCGTGTTGCCATGGATTATATCAAAAAAGCATATTATGACTCTGCGCCTGACGCATACAGGCTGCAAAGTCAGTCGGCGCTTACAGCCGCCATCATTCAGGGTCGTATTGTCAACGAAACGCTGTTTAATAACCCTGCGGATGTCGTTGAATCAGTAAACTGGTATTATACGGCGCTGAGCCAAGTCAATAACGAAGACCGGTTTACGGAGCAGGTCATCCATAAAGGCCAGCATAGCAAATCCTCGGATTTATATAAATTATGCTCCTATATTATGACACATGAGATTACCAATCAGAATGACCGGGATTTCAGTAAAAAGAAGACCAGGCTCGCCAAACTGATTGTCGAAGGGAAAATGGCAGATGGTTGATGTGGCTATGTCAGGATGGCCGTCAGCAACCACTCCCTTTCAGAAAGCACCTCTTCTGTCAATATTCTATCCTGCAACTTTGCCAGCCCTGACTCATCGTTTGGGTTGATATTCAATATTTTATCTGTGTACTTGATAATATTGAGCGCGTTGGTGCGGTGATAGCCAAGGATGCGTTTGCGGTGGATATAATTGCGCATGGCGTCGAGGTGACTCTGTAAAATGTCGAATTCTCCGAGTTCGAACCAGGTTTTGAGCAACAGGGTTTTGGCAGAAAGGTTGAGCAAAGGGTCGCGGTAGTTGGCTTTTTGCAGCAATTCAAGTACTGCCTGAAAATGCTTTCGGGCAAATTCCAGCCGGGCCAGGTTGAAACTGAATGCGCTTTCCCTGTGCTGTTTTTCAAGGGCGTTTTTGTACTGATGGATAAAGTAACTGACCCACTCCAGGTCTCCTGTTTGCAGGCCGGATGCAACGACATTGGAATAAATGTAGGGCGTGAGCAGCCCGTTTTCGAGTAGAACGCCGCTTTCCAGCCCTGCCTTGTAAAGATCGGAAACCTCGGCGAAATATCGTTTTTCCCCGGCATTGATACGTCTGACGCAATAATTGATGGCCCAAATGAACAGACTCCTGCGTTCTTCCTCAGAAAAGACCGGCCCGCTGTCGAGCAACATCGATTTGAAGGCATAAAAGTGTGCCTCTTCCGACGGGTTTGACAACATTCGGTAGCAATACAGGTAAATCGCGATGGAGAGATGGGATTGCGCGACGTGCTGCTCCGCAAATGCAAGGACTTCCTTTTCCCAGATCGCCTGATCCTCCATCGAGTAAACCATTTTGTACGCCGCCGAGAGGCAGATCAGCCGCAACTTTTGCGAGAGGTAAGCCACATCTGCCGCCAGCGATGCTGCCTGCAAACTGGCCAGCTCGGTCTGGTTGACGGCATAACGCATCTGGTAGTTTTCCCAGTGGAGATGAAAATGCGATTCGTGATACGTAGCGTCTCGCAACAAACCGGTTTTCAAGGCATTTTCAATGCCGCGGCGCATTTTTTCAAAATGCTTGTCGAGACCCCGCCGCCGCATGCCGGTGAGGGTTTGCAAACGCACTTCGATGTCCCTGGATTCGAATTCTTTTTGGGCCAGATATTTTTCAAGCAGCCTGCTCAGATAACTCATGCGAAGGCGCAACTCCTGGTCATGCACGGCGCTGTCGCCAAACAAGCGTCGTTTGGCAGATTCCTTCTCCGGCGCTGCCGTTTGGCAAAACCAGTCGAACAGCAATACCACGTCCCTGCGCTGGTTAAAGTAGGGCGACTCCAGAAAACGCCGGATTTCCTTTTTCTCAGTCGAATTGAAGGATGAAATGAGCTGGCGTAGGTGGCTTGTTTCCACTTTGGTTCAATAGCTGATATTTTAATTAACTGAAAAACAATAATTTATGGCGAAAAATACAACATTTAGGCTCAACTATTTGCCTTTTTTGATTTTTGAGAAAGAAAGAAGTTGCCTGACGTTTGTCCCGTGAATTTGTGCACAAACTCAGGTTTTCATTCCTTCATCCAACAAATCTCATCCTATGACTAGGTTTACTCGTTTTCAGAAACCGAAAAAAAACAAAAAAGGACTCTGGGGCGTCTTGGCTTTGTTGCTTTTGTTTTGCTCTAATAATCAGGCACTTATGGGTCAAACACCTGGCACCTCCATCATTCATTTCCCGGCCCACCGTTTGCCCTACGACACGGAAACCGATTCGCTTGTCATCGATAATACCGGCAACGAAAACTGGTTTTCGTACTACGATCAGTTGGATTTCAACGACAATTGTATCGGGCAAACGGTAAAATCAATTCGTATCTATCATTTGCTCGACTGGATATCATATACAGGCCCGGAATATCCCATTCCCCTTATGGATATCAACAATGACGGTATTTTCGGGGATGCTTTCGATGCACAGGTTTTCGGCGACACCCTGTATCTGCTGGTCGATGGCGCGCAAGGCCCGGCCCTGGCGCCCAAATCCGGTTTTTTATACTACTATCAGGTGTTGAAATGGGACTATCTGGCTCCGCCGGTCGAATACGTAGGCAAGGTATTCGATGATGCCAATGGCGATTGCTCGCTCGACGGTACAGAGCCGCTGCTGGCCAACTGGGTTGTCAAAGCCGTGGCCCAACCAAGCGGCTATGTGTGGATAGATACTACCGATGCCAACGGATTTTATGAAATCGGCATTTGCCTGACCGATACCGCTGCCGAGATCAGCCTCGATCTCCCTTACAATTACGGCGGCAACTGCCCGATGGTGTATCAGGTGTCAATGCCGCCTGCCGGACAGACGGTTTCGCAAGACATACCCGTTCATTTGGAACAAAGTTGCCCGATTTTGTCTGTAGATCTTTCTTCCGCCCCCATTCATCCCTGTGCCGTTGGGAAATATGCAGTATCGTATTGCAACCTGAGCAGCATCATGGTGCCCGACGCGAAGGTTACCGTAAACCTGGACAATTACTTTGCATTTACCGGTAGTACATTACCTGCAACGGACTTGGGCAACAACGCCTACGAATTTTCTGTCGGCGACCTGGACGCCGGCCGTTGCGGAGAAATGGTGTTGGCATTCACGACGGATTGCAATCCGGAAGCAGGCGCTACATTTTGCTCGGAAGCGCACATCACTCCGATCGCTGCATGTGATATGAACGGCGTTTGGTCGGGGGCCTGGCTGGAAGCATCGGCCGTCTGCGACGGCGACTCGGTACACCTTATCCTGACCAATATCGGTTCGGGAAACATGGATCAACCCCTTGATTTTGTGGTGGTTGAAGACCTGATCATGTATATGCAACCCACACCGTTTCAATTGGGTGTCGGCGAATATGTCGAGGTCACTCTGCCTGCCAATGGCTCGACATTTTATATCCAGTCGCCGCAGGTAGAAGGTCACCCGTTTGGCGGTATCGTGGCAGCACAGATTGAAGGTTGCGGCGGATTGAACCTACCCGGCGCGAGTCTGGTGCTTCCCGTGGGATCGAACAGTCCGTTTGCAGCCTACGATTGCCAGGCAAGCGATCTGCCCATGCCTGGCAACTACCTGTCGGCGTTCCCAGTAGGGTATGGCCCACAGCACCTGATTCCCCAAAATACCACCCTCGAATACACCGTTCATTTTCAGAATGTGTCGATTGACACGGTTCAAAACCTTTCGGTATATGTATGGCTGCCCTCGGAGCTGGATGCCAATTCAATTGTGCCCGGTGCGGGCTCGCACCCCTATGATTTCGATGCATATCCCGGGTTTGTGCGGTTCCGTTTCGATCAAATCAATCTGCCTGACAGTGCAACCGGCGCCGGGAACTCGCAAGGGTTTATCAGTTATCATATTTCGCAGATGCCGGACTTGCCCGAAGGGTCGAGCATCGAACAATACGCACAGATTCAATTTGCAAGTCAGCTCCCTGTGGTGACCAACCCTGTACAGCACGTTATAGGCGCCAATTTTATTGAAATTGTGTCAGATGTGCCTGATAATGAAATGTTTGGGTTGAACGTTTTTCCCAATCCAGCCCTTGGTCCGGTAGATTTTCAATTGCCTGCGGGGCACCAGGGAGGGCACTTTGTGTTGGCTGACGGACAAGGCCGGGTGGTGCGAACCGGCGAGTTTTCCGGCGCCGAATACCGGTTTGAACAACTTGATTTGCAGCAGGGCGTCTATTATTACACCCTGACAGATTCCACTGGACGTACGTACATCGGAAAACTGATCCTTCATCCGTAACTTAGCAAATTGCAGGAAGCAGCAAAATGTGCGCAGCCCGACCGGATATTCTCCGGCCGGGCTGCGTGTATGACAAAGGCCCTGGATGACGTGTTTTCTCATCAGCTGGTCCGCAGAATCGACGCTATTTTTCGGCCTTTGGCGAGCTCGTCCACGAGTTTGTCCAGGTACCTGACCTGTCGGGTCAGGGGATTTTCAATTTCTTCCACCCGGTAGCCACAAATCACGCCTGTAATGAGTCGGGCATCGGGATTCAAAGAGGCATTTTCAAAAAACTGCTCAAAAGTCGCTTTTTGATCGAGGAGCGCCTGCACCTGATTCTGATCATAACCCGTCAGCCATTCCATTACCTGAAACAACTCCGCTCTTGTCCGGCCTTTCTTCTCAATTTTTGCGAGATAATGCGGAAACACCGAGGCGAAGGTCATTTTTGCAATACGCTCGTCGTGTTTGTCTGTGTTGTTCACGGCTTAATAATGTTTTGATAGTCAATATTTTGCACGATTGATCGTTGCTTTGGTTAATCCTCTATCGCCTCGACACCCTGTGCTTTCAGTTTGGCCAATCCTTCTTTCATGGCTGCTAGCTGCTCCGCCGGATGACCTTGCCAAACAGCAACTTCTCCAACAACCCTGAACGGATGTTGCGACCGGTACGAGAGGGTAGGGTTGCCGGGGTGTTTTTTGTCGGTCAAATTGGGATCGTCTTCGATGGGGCCTGTCGGTTCTACCAGATAGATTCTTTCACGCCCTTTGCCTAGGGCAAGTTCGGCGCCCCAAATCGCGGCATCCAGGGTGGCGGTGAGGTAGATGTATTTCGCCTTGTTATTTTGCCCGAAATTTGAATTTTGCCCGGTTTCGATAAGGTCGCCGGGCTTTAAATCGGCTTTTGTTCCGTGGAAGAAAGTTTGGGAAAACGGGCTTGCGGATGTTGAGTTGCGTTCGAAATTGTTGCTTTCCATCTTTTCAGGTGTATGCTTTTTTGAAACCGGCTGTGCTTGGGCGAGTTTGGCCTCAAAAACCGGGATTGGAACGAAAAAATTGCAAAAAATCTTGCCCGAAACAAAAACGACACGACCGTTCGGTCATGTCGTTTGATCATTGGCGGAGGGGGAGGGATTCGAACCCCCGGTACCCTTACGAGTACGGCGGTTTTCAAGACCGCTCCATTCAACCACTCTGGCACCCCTCCTTTAAAAGCGCGGCAAAGATAGGTATTCCGGTCAATCTGTCGGCATTTTCATCACAGCCGGCACATTGTCCTTTTGCTCGATCTGGCTGAAAAAAAGTTCGAGGTAACGGATCATATCTTCCGACGACTGGCGCGAGAGGTATTTGTTGCGACACATGCCGATAAAATCCTTGCGGGTACTGCGCAGCATGCCGGTAGCGCGTTTGAGCGCATCTTGTGGAATACCGTTGGCCATCAGAAACCGATCGCGCACCGTGCGCAGGCCAGTGTCGCTTGACGGGCTGGAGTAGGGCGCGCTGACGAGCCCCGAAAAGTCGAAATCATAGGGAATGACCAGCACTTTACCCGTTTCTGCAGAGCGAATCAGGCGTACGTTGCGCATCATGGACACATCCCAGTCGGTGTTGCCGATCATGTACTGAAACATCGAAACGAGGGCGGCCTGGTTGGTGATGAGGCTATCGGGCGATATGCCGTATTCCTCCACCAGCGTACCGCCAATGCGCGCTACGGTTTCTTCCTCGTCTTCCACCAGCAGGCAGAACATGGTGCGTTTGGATTCGACGTGGGTGTCTTTGAGCGTCAGGCGGATGAGGCGCGCGCGCACGCTGGCCGCAGTGATGTGTTCGAACATTCGGTAAGCCACGTATTCTTTCACGATGAGTTCGTCGCCCTCGGGGTTGTCGAAGCAAGGCATAACGATCTTGACTTCGTTGAGGGTGTCGAGGCCGTCGGCCCGCAGGGCTTTTTTTGAAAATTTGACCTTCAGCGGCGGTTCTTCGCACACTTTTCGGCGGTATTTGCCGCGTGGTTTGATCTCCACCTGATAGGTTTTGCCATTGGCGTCGGTCAGGGTGGCGGGAAAATACTGATTGCTCTTGCGGTTTTCGAGCAAGGTGGTATAGTCCATCTCCAGGGTCAGCTTGGCGCCTTCTTCCTGGGTGAGCCGGTCGAACACGCTGGGCACCCGGAGGCCGTTGGGTTGGGCGAAAGCGAGTTGTCCGATCAGGAGAAAAGCGATCAGGGCAAACCGTTGGAGCAGGGATAATTTGCTAAGATTCATACGAAAAAAATTTCATTCGGAATTCTTCCGGCGTGTCCGGGCTGATGATTCAACTCAACCAATGAATATTAAATATGAGGGATGATGGGGGAATTTTGTTTGGAAGGGCTTTGGAAAAAATTGGACCGACAGAATTATTGCAAACTTCGTCATCCTGCGGGAGCGCCCAAAATTTTTCGATGAAAAAACTTTTTAAAGGGGTGTAGAAGTTCCCGGTCCTGCGGCCTGAAATTTTAGATTCAACCGGTAAAATCAGAAGAAATGTCGGAGACCGACAAGCCCGCGCCGTTTTGTTTGCTAATTTTGCACCCTGACCATAAAGATTTTCGGGATCAATTCAACTTTCGACTAATGACAAGAATTTTCTTTACCCTGACAGCCCTGCTGATGCTGGCCACTGTTTCCTTCGCACAAACGCCTCAGCAAGGCGTTTGCGGCACTACCATTGCCGATCAGCAGCTGATGGATGAACTCATGCCCGCCAGTGAACTTGTACCTGTAGCCGCCGAACGCAGCAACGCCGTACAATACGTGCCTATTCACTTCCACCTTGTAGCCGATTCCGACGGCAACGGCCGCCACAAGATCAGCCGCGCTCTCGACCAACTCTGCGATCTCAATGTGGCTTACGAGCCCAACGATATGCGCTACTTCCTGCGCCCGCACCCCACCTACGGCCTGTTCGACAAATCGATCAACAGCGACAACGTGTACAGCAACCAGTCGAACATCTTCACCATGAACAATCGCCGGTTGAACAACGCGCTGAACGTTTACGTAACCAACATCGCCGACTCGGGCAATCCGAACCCGATCGGCATCGTACTGGCCTATTACAGCCCCACCTACGACTGGGTGGTGAGCCGCAAAGACCAGATAAACGGCACCGGAAACGGCACGATTCCGCACGAAGTTGGCCACTTTTTCAGCCTCAAACACACCTTTTACGGCTGGGAAAGCGCTCCTTTTCAACCCGGAAGCGCAGGCTGGCCCATTGCCCCGAGCGTGTCGCCGGGCGGCATCCCCACCGAAAAAATGGACGGCTCCAACTGCACCACCGCAGGCGACTACATCTGCGACACGCCTCCCGATTACAACTTCGGTCTGCTGGTGAGCGGCTGCCAGTATAATGGCGGCGCCAAAGACCCCATGGGCGTACTGGTCGATCCGATGGAAAACAACTACATGGGTTATTTTTCCAACTGCGACTACGAATTTACCCCCGGTCAGTTTTCCCAGGTGACCACCAACCTCAACTCCGCCGCGCGCAATTACCTCGACAATACCTTTACGCCGGCTGCCGAAACGGTCATTACCCCCGACGACCTGCTCACCCTGCCTGCCCTTGGCGATACGGTCGATTACTATAATACGGTGTATTTTGAGTGGCAATCGGTAGCAGGCGCAACCTACTACCTCTTCGAAATTGACATCAACAGCACCTACACCAGCCCCTTCTCGCAGGAAATCGTCAGCTCAGGTACCTCGCTGACCCTGACCAACCTGCAAGCCAACCGCACTTACTACTGGCGCGTACGGCCTTTCAACGAATACTACACCTGCAACGGCGCCAAGCAACGCACCTTCCGCACTTCGGGTGTTTCGGGCACCGACAATATCGCCGGCCTGGCCGGCTGGGTGGTTTCGCCCAATCCGCTGACTGCCGGCCAAACGGCCCGTATCGCCGTCAAAGCCGACCAGGGCTTCGACGCCAACCTGACGGTGTACGACGTGGCCGGCCGCATGGTGTACCGGCAAACGGCCCTGCAGTTCCTGGCCGGCGATTCCATCCTGCAATTGCCGCTGGATAACGCGCCCAACGGCATGTACTATGTCGTGCTGGAAAACGAACACGGCCGCGCAGCGCGCAAACTGATTATTTCCCGCTAATCAGCAAGCATACCCGCAGCGGGCGGGATTAAGTCAATAAAAACAGCAGGGGTGGCCGTAAAGCCACCCCTGCTGTTTTTATTGACTTAAAAGATCAAGCCATCTCTTTCCACGCACTCAAACTGATCCATAACCAGCCGAAGATAAAACAAAGCCCGCCAAGCGGCGTGACCGGCCCGGCCCAGCCAACCGGAAAAGGCAGCAGATGCGCGCAGGCCAGCAGGTACAAGGAACCTGAAAAACAAAGTATGCCGATCATAAACATCCAGGCAGCGCGGCCGAGGTATTTGCTTCCGGGATGTTTGGCCGAAAGGATGCCGCAGCCCAGCAGCGCCAGCGTGTGAAAAAACTGGTAATGCACCGCTTTTTCATAAATGCCTGCCTGGTACGCGTCCAGGTGGGGTTTCAGGCCGTGCGCTCCGAAGGCGCCCAACGCCACCGCCGAAGCCCCGAAAATTGCGGCCAGTCCGATGATATTCTTTGAGCCGAGTGTCATAATTATTTGAAAATGAAATAATTGGTAATAGTTTCGAGGCAAATTGCCGTCAGTTGCACGCAAAGTCTTGAAAAATCGGGTATTTCGCAGGCAAATTTCCGACCCGATGAACAAAAACTTGCTTTCCGCTTCCTGGAAATGGATAGTGCCATCAATTGCCCTTTTAATTGTGCTGTTATGGTGGCGGCGCAATCACCACGGTCTGGGAGCACTGGATGCCATACCCCCACAGGCCGTTTGTGTAATCGAGTTCAATGGATTGGCCAGGGCCGGTCAATTGGTCACCCGGCACCCCGATGCCGACTGGAAGGCCATCCTTCAAAGCACTCTGCTGGAGGCCACCTGGCAGGATGCCGCGCTGGCCGAACAACTCTTTCGCCAGGATGAAGCCCTCCATACCGACTTTGCCGGCAATCGGCTGGCTGCAGCGCTTACCCTGAACCCTGCCGACAGCCTGCATCCCCTGCTCGCGCTGGAAATGCGCCGCCCCTGCAATCTGGAGGCCTTGCTGAAAGACAGTCCGTTGGCCCAAAAATTTTTCCCGACCAACTTCCACGGCCACACGATTTACACGGTTTATTTTTCAAAAAAAGAACGCCTTGTCGTTGCCTCGGAGAAAAATCTGCTGCTCTGTTCCAGATTTTCCTACCTGATCGAAGATGCCCTCGTGCAACTGGACAAGGGCGACAACTGGTGGGCCGACGCCGACTGGCGCGGCCGTGTGGACGACGGGGCGCCGCTGAAATTCAGCTTTCGGCCCATTTCGGGCCCCCTGGCCGCTTATCTGGGACCGCAATGGCGAGCACTGCCCGAACGCATCGAGAAAAACGTTCGCTGGGCGAGCGTCTCCTGGGATGGTCAGCAAACCCGTTCCTCCATTAAAACTGCGGGTTTTCTGGAGCAATTCGGCCGTTCTTCCGACGTCAGTTCCCCGGGTATATTTGCCATTTGCCCTGAAAATACCGCATTTCTGGCCGCCGGCAGGGTTGCGCGCCGCTCGGCTTTCGGCGACCTTTTCGCCGATGGCGCCGCCGATTTTCAACAATACATTCTGCCCTGGCTCGGGCAGGAAGCGTCCTTCGTACTCACCGAGCCATTTTCTGCCGATTTGAAGGAAGAGCAATTTCTGGTATTGTCGGTGAGCGATGCCGCGATGGCGCGCCAGCGCCTCGAAGCGTATGCCACCCAGCGCGGTCAGCTGCGGCAATACGACTACCAGACCTTTACCATCCGGCACTTTTTGAGCGCCTCGGCACTGTCGCCCATGCTCGACAACCGCGAGCCGGTGTTTGTCAACCCGGCCTGTGCAGCGGTTGGCGACTATATCGTTTTCGCTACGTCGCCCTCGGCGCTCGAACTTTGGATCGACAAGTACGTCGTGAATCAAACCCTGGCCAATTCCCCTGAATTTTTGTTGCAAAGGCAAAAGATGGCGCAGGCCGGCCCGCTCACCCTGTTTTTTAATGCCGCTTATTTGCCGCAACTCGTCAAAAGGCTGTTTTCCGAACGCCCCGCCTACCAGGCGGCCGACGGCGCCGCGCTGATGGCCAGGGCGGGAATGATCAGAAGCGAGCTCAAGCCGGGAGCGCATACCGGCTGGCTCGACGCCGACCTGGGGACCCAGGCGGCCGGCCCGGCGCAGGCAGCGGCATCCGGCAGCATGATTCTTTGGAAAACACCCCTGGCGGCAGCGGCGGCTACCCGGCCGAGCATAGTCGCCCGACCTGCTGACAATGAGACCTTTATCTGTATTCAGGACAGTCAAAATGTGCTGTATTGCCTGCGCGCCAATGGCTCGATTGCCTGGCGGCGCAACTTTGACCAACCACTGCTCTCTACGGTTCAGGGCATCGATTTTCGCAACAATGGCGCCTGTTGTTTCCTGTTCAATACCCCTACGCATATTTGGCTGCTCGACGAAGAGGGGCACGATGTGGAAGGTTTCCCGGTCAAATTGCAATCGGCAGCAACCAATGGCCTGACCGTTGTCGATTTTGATGACAACCGGCGATACAGTTTTTTCGTGGCCTGCGCCAACGGCAATGTGTACGGATATGACCAGTATGCCAGGCCTTTGCCCGGCTGGAACCCGCAAAGCGGGGCAGGGCGCGTGGACCAACCCGTTTTGCACTTCGAACGGGAAGACAAGGATTATCTGGTGACGCTCAGCCGGACGGGGCGCCTGTCGGTATTTGGGCGCGATGGCAGTGCGCGTTTTGCGCCCCTGCAATGGGAGGGCAAATTTGCAGGGCCGCCGCAGGCCGACGCAGTGTCGCGATCGCCAAGAATCGCGGCTGCCAACAGTCTGGGCAAGGTCTATGTCTGCACGCTGGACGGGAAAAGTTTTTCCCTGGCGCTTGCCCCGGCTGCCGAGGCGAATGCCAGGGCGCAGTTCGTCTTTGCGCCGCTTTCCGGCGACAATCGCTTCGACTATGCTGTGCTGAAAGGTAAAAACCTGAAAATTGCTGCCTACGCCGGCGCGGAAATTGCCACCCTGGCACAGGTCAAATTCGAGGCGGCGCCGGATACGCTTTTCGCCTTGCCCGGCAACTGCCTGGGGGCGCTTGTGAAAAGCAAACGGCAGGTTTTTTTACTCGACCAGGCAGGTAAAACGCACCCTGATTTCCCTCTTGCAGGAGATACTCCCTTTGTCTTCGGCCAGCTGTTTCCGGGCCGGCACGAGCAGGTGCTGATCGTCGGCAATGGCGCAAGTGTATATGCGTATAAAGTTCGGTAGGGCCACAGAGATTGGTCAAAATGGAAAATTAAGTTACCTGAAATGTGGTATTTTGTAAAATAATCCACTGAACAGGTGGGGATTTTCGAAAATTATTCCTTGTCAAAATTGTCGCCTTGAGCAACGGTTTTGTACATTTCGCCTTTCTGAATCCTTTATTAATTATCCAACATTTATGAACAGACTTTTACTGCTACTCGCCTTTTTGACATTGGGCTGGACGGCTGTGGAGGCACAGATCCCAGACGGGTCCATTGCCCCCGACTTTACAGTGACGGATGTCGTAAGCGGTAACACGTACAACTTGTACGATTTGCTCGATCAGGGCAAGACCGTTTACCTCGATGTCTTTGCTACCTGGTGCGGCCCATGCTGGGCTTATCACAATTCCGGCGCCCTTGAAGGGATTTGGGATCAATACGGCCCGCCGGGTACCGACGAGGCATTCGTCATCGCAATTGAGGGTGACGGGGCGACCAATACCAACTGTATTTTCGGTCCTTCGGGTTGCAACAACAGTACGCAAGGCAACTGGACGGCAGGCACGCCATACCCCATTGCGGACGCCGCCGATGTCGCTTCTGCGTATCAGATCACTTATTTCCCTACCATCTTTTGTATTTGCCCCGCAGATAAAAAAGTATATGAATGCGGGCAGCTCACCACGTCGGGTCTGTGGAGTTTCAAACAAACACACTGCCTGGCCGTACCGGTTTCGATTACGGTCAATAACGTGAAAAGTGTAAAATGCTACGGTAGCAATACCGGCGGTATAGACATCTCGCCCTCGGGCCCGCCGCCGCCATTTACCTATTTGTGGAGTAATGGCGCTACCACGCAGGACCTGAACAACGTGCCGGCAGGCACTTACACCTGCATGGTAACTGGCAGCAACGGTCTTTCGGCAACCACCGACCCGATCGACGTGCCGGGCCCCGATAATCCCCTGAGCATGGAAGTGATAGAAACCACGCCAGTGGGTTGCAACGGTATTCTCGGATCGATTACTGTACAAGCTTTTGGCGGCTGGAGCGACAACTATACCTATGTCTGGCAAAACGGCCAGCAGGGCGAAACGGCTTATAACCTCCCGGCAGGTAACTACAACGTCGTGGTCACCGATGGCAATCAGTGCACAAAATCCCTGGTCGCCAACCTGCCGCCGGCCGTGCTGCCCACGGCATCTGTGGCGACACCGCAAACCATCACCTGCACCCTGCCTTCCTTCCAGCTGAACGGCACGGCTTCGTCGCAAGGCGATGAATACGCCTACCAGTGGTTTGCAAGCAATGGTGGCAATATCGTGTCGGGCGCCAACACGCTGACGCCGACAATTAACGCTGCAGGTAATTACATCCTGCAGGTCACCAATACGCAGTCGACCTGCAAGGCGCTTACCACCGTTTCCGTATCGGCCAATATCGCCCAACCGACGGCCAATGCCGGCCCGTCGATGGCTGTTTCCTGTGCCCAGCCGACGACTACCCTGCAGGGCTCGGGCACAAGCGGCAACGGCATTTCCTACCTCTGGACGGCCGCGAACGGCGGCAATATCGTATCCGGCGCCGGCTCGCTGACGCCCGTCGTCAATGCTTCCGGCACTTACACCCTCCAGGTAACGGATGCTTCCAACGGTTGCAGTGCGACCGCGGCAACAGCGGTGACAGGCAACAATACGCCTCCGAGCGTCAATACTTCCGGCGGTACGATCACCTGCGCCAGCAGCTCCGTCACGCTTGCCACGACAACCGGCGCCTCCAACCCCGGCTTTGCCTGGACGGGCCCCAACGGCTTTACCTCGACGGCTCAAAGCCCCACGGTCAATGCTTCCGGCGCCTACACGCTCACGGTTGCCGACTCCACGACGGGCTGCACCAATACGGCAACGGCCAACGTCGCAGCCAATACAACTGCCCCGGGCGCAACCGCTGCCGGCGGCACGCTTACCTGCACGGTCAGTTCCGTCACGCTGAACGGCACGTCCAACGGCGCCACGGTGGGCTATGCCTGGACCGGCCCCGGCGGCTTCACTGCCAACACGCAAAACCCGAGCGTAACCGCCTCCGGCGACTATGTACTCGTTGTTTTGGATTCGACAAATGGTTGTACGTCTTCCGCTACGGCCGCTGTCGCACTCAACAATACCGCTCCGGTAGCCAGTGCAATTACGCCGGGCAACCTCAATTGCAATGCAGCACAAGTCCAGCTGAACGGCACAGGCTCTTCGCAGGGCAATAACTTTGCATATGCCTGGACGACGACCAACGGCAACATCGTTTCTGGTGAAAACTCGCTTACGCCGCTGGTGGATGCCTCGGGCGAATACACGCTTCTTGTCACCAACAACGACAACGGTTGTACCGGCACTGCCGCGACGGCTGTTGTACAAAGTGCTCCGGTTCTGGCCAGTATTACGACCCAGACCAACGTCAGTTGCTTCGGCGCCTCCAATGGCACCGCTACTGCCGCCGCCGCAGGCGGCAATGGCGCATACACGTATGTGTGGAGCAATGGCGTATCTGCTGCATCAATAGACAACCTCCCGGCCGGTACCTACCTGGTGTCGGTGACCGACGGCGAATCTTGCTCGTCCTCCGCAACTGTGGAAATTACCCAACCGGCAGTACTTGCTGCCAATGCAACGGCAACGGCGCAGTCGGCCAATGGCATCAACGATGGTACCGCAAACGCCAATCCGAGCGGCGGTTCCGGCGCATACAACTTCCTGTGGAGCAATGACTCCACCACTCAGACTATCTCGGGCCTTGCCCCTGGCACCTATACCGTTTCGGTAACGGATGCCAACGGATGCCTGTCGGTCCAAACAGTGACGGTCAATTCTTTCAACTGCGCGTTGTCGGCCAGTATTTCCGGCACCAACGTAACCTGTGCAGGCGCTTCCAACGGCACCGCTGCGGTTACCCTGATCGGCGCAGTCGAACCGGTGAACTATGCATGGAGCAATGGCGCTTCTACCTCGAGTATTGCCAATATCGGCCCCGGCGATTATACGGTCAACCTGACGGACGGCAACAATTGCCCCGCTGCGCTGAACATTACGATCGTCGAACCGCAAGTGCTGGCTACCAATGCTACGGCTACGCCTGAATCGGCAGCCGGCGCCAGCGACGGTACTGCCCAGGCCAACCCGACCGGCGGCGCAGGCGCTTACACTTACCTGTGGAGCAACGACGCCACTACCCAAAGCATCTCGGGCCTTGCCCCCGGCGCTTACACCGTGTCGGTAACGGATGCCAATGGCTGCGTATCGATTCAGACGGTAAATGTCAATTCCTTCGATTGCGCCATTTCGGCCCAGGTAACGTCTTCCAATGTGAGCTGTTTCGGCCTCAACGACGGTATCGCAACCGCCGTTCCGCTCGGCGGCGCGGCGCCGTATTCCTACGAATGGTCGAACGGTGTACAGACGGCTACCGCTTCCCAACTGGCAGCCGGCACGTACAGCTTTACCATTACGGACGACAACGACTGCCCGGTGGTTCAGACGGTTATCATCACCGAGCCGCAAGCCCTCGCGCTCGCCGTGGTTTCGACAACCAATGTCATCTGCGCCGACGATCCGTCGGGTGTTGCAGAAGTTGCTGCCAGCGGCGGCACCGCGGGTTACCAGTACACCTGGAGTAATAATGCCACAGGCCCTGTGGCCTCGGGCCTTGTTGCCGGAACCTATGCCGTGGTTGCAACCGATGCCAACGGCTGTTCTCAAACCGCCAGCATCAGTATCACCAGCAATGATACCGAAGCCCCGGCCCTTGACTTGCAGCACGTTACCCTGCCGCTCGCTTCCGACGGCACCGTGGAAGTCAGTTTGCAAAACCTCGGCGCAACGCTGACCGACAATTGCGCCGTTGCCAACGTGGTCATCAACCCGGCTGTGTTCGATTGCGATCAACTGGGTGAACACGAAGTGACGGTAACTGCAACCGACGAATCCGGCAACAGCACGACGGCCACTACTACCGTGGACATCGTTGACAACCTTGCACCTGTGCTTACCTGCCCGGCAAGTATCACAGAATGTGAAGAAAACAACATCGTCGCTTACGACCTGCCGGTAGCAGTCGACAACTGTATCGCCGAAGGCGGCGGCAACTGGCAGTTGCTGAACGGCTTGCCCAGCGGTTCCGAGTTCCCGGTGGGCGTGACCACGCAGACGTATGCTTATACCGATCCGAGCGGCAACACAGGTTCCTGCGCCTTCGATGTGATTATTCTGGCTCCTGCTTCGGTTGTTGCTTCCCTCGTGGTCAATGATCTGAACAACCAGGGCGTTGGTTCCATCGACATCGTTGTCAGCGGCGGCACGTCGCCTTATTCCTTCCAGTGGTACAAAGACGGCGCGCCGTTTGCTTCCACGGAAGATATTGCCAACCTCGGCGCCGGCACGTACTCGGTTGAGATCACGGATGCCAACGGATGCTCCTTCAAAAGCGCCGAGTATGTCGTGAGCAACACCTCTGCTACGACCGAGCCGGAGTGGCTGCGTGGCGTACAATTGCGCCCCAACCCGACCAGCGGCATCACACGTGTTGTCTTCAATATCACGCCCGACAACTCGCTCGATATTCAACTGTCCGATGCAACGGGTCGTGTTGTCATGACGCAAACCGCCGATCATCAAAACATGGTCGAACTGGATTGCGGCGCATTGCCCGAAGGCGTGTACTTCGTGCAATTCCGCACCGGTCAGGACTTTGGGGTCAGGAGACTGGTGGTCAGCCACTAAACCTGATCTGCAAGGCATAAAAAAAGCCCGCCGAAGCAACTTCGGCGGGCTTTTTTATGTGCTGCAAGGTTAGTTTTTCAAGGAGAAAGAATTGAAAAAAGCATCTTTCTCGGCCTGAATAGTGTCGTTTTCCTTTTCCAGAAGGGCGTAATTGTAAACGATAACCACATCCCCGATCAGGATAACACGGTGGTAATGCAGGTAGTCGACAGCCCCATCCTTCACCGAAGAGAAAGAGCGGCCTTCATATTTGCCTGCTTTAAACGGCTTGGTATCGTTGGCGCTTTCGCGGTCGAGCGAACCGAGAAAGCCGCCGATAAAACCGTTGTAAAAGTTGTCGATCTCGCTGTCGGGAAGGTCTTTGAGCATATCCATTTGCTGCACCACGACATATTGCAAACCGTTGTCGGAGAGAAAGTTGTAGGCGCGCATGTTGTCCTGCGTTTCTGCTTCGGGCGTACCGGAGAACGAGATGGTGGCGATGCCGTACAAATCTTGCTTTACCCAGTTTTGGGCATGGGCCGAGAGCACTGAAACGGACAGGAAAAGCAGCGGTAAAACGAGTTTTTGAACCATTTTGATTTTATGGTAATTGATGAAAGAGATCAACCTTTGGCCCGTTCGAGTTCGACTTCGCGTCGTTCGATGGGCGGGATGTTTTTGACCACCATTTGCATGGTGTTGCCGATGCGTTCTTCAAACAGGACCATTTTGCCCTTTTTAAGGTTGTCAATGGTTTCGGGCATGAAATGACGAACAGTAATCAGTTCGAGTCCGTCTTCCATTTTGACCTTGAATTCGTCGGAAACGTCTTTGATAAAACTGGCCACCCGGTCGGCAATGCTGGGCACGCAAATAGTAAAACTGATGGCGGTGTTCTGCATCATATTGACAAACAGGCGCAGGTCAGCCAGTTTGGCAAACAACCTGGCCATGTGCTGTTCGGCAACGAAAGAGTAGTCGTTCGTGCTGATGTGCAGCAGGGTCTGGTTTTTTTCCACCACGACAATCGGCGGGTAGGTATCCTCATTGTCGCTGCTGATTTCCGTGCCGGCCGCCTCGGGATCGAGGAAAGATTTGACAAACATGGGAATGTTCTTGTTCTGCAGCGGTTTGATCGTCTTCGGGTGGATGACCTGTGCGCCGTAATAAGTCATTTCGATGGCTTCCTTGTACGAAAGCCGGTCGAGTTTTATGACGTTTTCGAACAGCCGGGGATCCGCATTCAGCACGCCGGGCACGTCTTTCCAGATGGTCATGCTGTCGGCGTCGAGGCAATGCGAAAAGATGGCGGCCGAATAGTCGGAACCTTCGCGGCCTAGCGTGGTGGTGAAGTTTTCCGAAGTGGAGCCGATAAAACCCTGGGTGAGCACAAAACCGCCGTTGGCCAGCAGGGGCGTCACGATTTTTTGCGCACTGGCCCTGGTTTTATCCCAGATTACCCAGCCTTCGCGGTAGGTGTTGTCGGTCGCAACCACGTCGCGGGCATCGAGCCATGCAGTTTTCAGGCCGATCTTGTTGAGGTAGGCGGCCACGATTTTGGAGGAAACCAGTTCGCCCATGCAGACGATCTGATCGTACATATAGTCGTAGTTGTCGGCCGGTTTGTCATCAAGCACCCATTCACCTTCCACGAAAGTGTCGTTTACGGCGTTGAAAGCCTCGTCGCCTTCTTCGAACAATTCGCGCATGATGCTATAATGGCGCTCTTTAAGCGCTTCGTACAATTCCTGGGCCTTTCCGGTCTGTTTGGCATGCGCTGCCACGACTTCTTCGAGGGCATTGGTTGTTTTGCCCATAGCCGAGACCACCACGACGAGGGAATCCTGTTGGTAACGTTGTAAAATAGCGGCAACATTGCGCACTCCCGCAGCATCTTTGAGGCTGGCGCCGCCGAATTTGAAAACTTTCATGTTTTAAAAAATGGGTGTAATGAGCCGGCAAAAGTAGAAATGCCGCAGCATTTTTAACGAACGGCAGTTGCCAGATCGTATGAAATGCTGCAGCACTGTTGCATATTCAGGCCCTCAAACGCTGGTCAGGCCCCGCTGGTTCAGCGTTTGACAATTTTTCGGGTTTCCAGTCCTTTGTCCGTTTCAATACAAATGAAATAGGCGCCGCCCGGCAAATCGCGGGTGTCAACCATCGTGCGACGGCCTTGCAATAGCCCGCGCCGGATAGGCCTGCCCAGTGGGTCGGTTATGCTGTAAACAGCCCGACCTGGCGCCGGATCGTTCCAGTTGATAACCACCTGACCCGTAAAGGGATTGGGCCCGACGCCCCAGGCAACAGAGCCGGCCGGGCTCTGCGCCGAACTCGCCACAACCACCGCCGCGGCATTGGCATACACAGTATCCGTGGTATTCCAGGCTGTCAGACTGATCGGGTAGATGCCCGGGCCATCGGCGACAAAGACAGGGTTGATCGAAGTGGAAGTCTGACTGCCGTTGTCAAAATTCCAGACAAAGCCGGTCTGGTTGGTCATGTTGCCGAAGCAATAAATGCTGTCGCCCGAAACGGAGTAAGTGAAGCTTGCACTGACTGGCGGAGGTGCGATGTTGCCACAGGAGTCGATGGCTGTATCGTCGCAGAAAATCAGATCGACATCAAGCAGATTACCTACATCAACGGATTGATTGTCAGTGATTTCCAGTGTCCAGGTGCCGTTGATGACTCCTGTGTTGAAATCTTCAAGACAGCCCACGTTGGGGTAATAGTTGCCGGTAAAATTGCCCGATATGCCAAACGGATAATTGTTGGTCCAGGTTGACGCCGCCCCGGGATCGGGCGCCGCCGGACTGGAACAAGGCACAAACAGCAAGTCGAAATTGGTAAAATCAGTTGCTCCGAAAAAACCTACCGGCCCCAGCAGGTTGACGGATTGCCCGGCCGGGGAAATAAGCCGGACAGAAAGGTCGCCGATATATTCATGGTCGAATTTCAGGTGTACGGCGCAAAGGCCCTGTATCGGGCTCGACAGGTCGTCGTTGAGCGCGCAGGAGACCACTATAGGAACTTCTGCAAATCCTCCATCTGGAATAAACAGGGGGCACATGCCGCAGGTGTCGACAATTGCCGTAGCGGTATCGCCGCAACTGCCGTAATAGATACTCGACACCCATATCGTGGCGATAGAAGAGCAGCCGCTGTTGTCGCTCACCGTTACGGTGTAGTTTCCGGCAGCAAGGTTCGTGATGTTGTCGCTGGTGTCGCCGGTTGACCAAAGCGTGCCATAGGGAGGCTGGCCGCCGCTCAGGTGCAGGCTGATGGCGCCGTCGTGGGCGTTCATGCAGGTTTCAAAGGCGATTTCGGGCGTCATGGAAAACTGCGGCGCTGTGCCGACGATTGCTTCTGCGGCATTGGAGCAGCCATTGGCATCCACAACCGTGACGGAGTACACGCCTGGCGACAAATTGCTGATCTCACTGGCTGTCGCGCCGGTATTCCAGACATAGTAATAGGGCGGGGCGCCCGACATGACGGAAACGCCGGCCGTTCCGTCCGATTGGCCACAGGAGGCATTTGTCGAATGCGGCGTCAGCCAAAGGCCCTCACTAAAATAATCGACCACTGCCGCGCCGCTGGCCGTGCATCCGTGTGCGTCGGTGACGGTAATAATGTACGTTCCGGCGTACAGCCCATTGTTTTGGGCGGAGGCCGTGCCATTGCTCCACAAATAACTGTACGGCGGCGTGCCGCCAAAAGGTACGGCAGTAGCCGAGCCGTCGGGCACGATATCGCAAATCTGACTGGCGCCGAAAGCCGTGACCTGCAAGGCCGAGGGCTGGTTAATATTGGCCACTGTGGTAACAGACTGGCCGGCTGCATCGGTCACGATCAGTGTATAAACGCCGGCTGCCAAATCGGTAACGAGTGCCGTCGTTTGACCATTTGACCACGAAAAACTGTAAGGAGACGCGCCGCCGCTCACATTGGCAGAAGCCGAACCATCATTGCCGCCGTAGCAACTTACAGGCGTGGCAACGATGCTGACCGAAATTTGAGCCGTCAGCAGCTGACTGGTGAGCAAAATAAACAGCGCGCTCGCAACCAGGCGAATGAGGGAGTTTGTACAGGTGTTGTGCATAAAATCGAAGTCAAATGGTTGAAGATTGAATTATTTGATAATGGAAGGGGGCAGTCGCATCTTTTGCGCCACCTCCCAGGCGACAATACCGGCAGCCACGGCAACATTCAGTGAGTGTTTGGTGCCGAATTGCGGAATTTCGATGGCGCCGTCACAAAGCGGAAGAAGCGCCTCGTCAACGCCATGTACTTCATTACCGAGGATAAATGCGTACCTGTGCCCTGGTTGTGGTTCAAAGTCGTGCAAAAACGTACTGCCGGTGGTTTGCTCTACCGCCCAGACGGACCAGTTCGACTGTTTCAGGGCTTTGACGGCGTCGATGGCTTGTTCGTAAAAGAGCCAGTTGACACTGTCGGTGCTGCCCAGTGCCGTTTTTAAAATTTCGCGATGGGGCGGCTGGGCGGTAATGCCGCACAGTATCAGTTTATCGAGGGCAAAAGCGTCGGCTGTTCGAAAAACAGAGCCGACGTTGAGCCCCGACCTGATGTTGTCGAGCAGAAGAATTACCGGCGTTTTTTCTGCCGATTTGAACGCTTCGACCGTCAAACGTCCCAAATCCTGCATGCTTTGTTTTTCCATATTGGCAAAAGTAGAAACCTGTTTCGGCAACTCGTTCTGTGCTTGCTAATTTTGCGCCTATCATGGAAGAGCAACTGCACAACACCACCCTGGGGTTAAAATTGCCCACCGACCCGCGCTGGGTCAACCTGGCTGAAATGGACCTGGAAGAAATCCTGACCGATCATGCGTACTGCGAGCAGAAGGCAGCCACCTCCTGCATTTCACTGATACAGGCCTATCCCGAACGTTTGGAACTGGTAGAGGAATTATCGCCGATCGTGACGGAGGAATGGGGGCATTTTCGAATGGTGTTGAGCGAGCTCAAAAAACGCGGGCTTTACCTTGGCCGCCAGCGCAAGGACGCCTACGTGAATGCGCTGCTTGCTTTTCAGAAAAAAGGCGTCTCGCGCGACGAGGCATTGCTCGAACGCCTGCTTACCTGCGCCCTGATCGAGGCACGCAGCTGCGAACGTTTCCGACTGTTGTCGTTGCATTGCGCCGACGAGGCCCTGCGCGGCTGGTATCACAAGTTTATGGTTGCCGAAGCGGGGCACTACCGACAGTTTCTCGATCTGGCGGAGCGCTATTTCGGCAAAGAAAAAACCTGGCAGCGCTGGCAGGAATATCTTCGGCAGGAAGTCGAGATCATGCGGGGACTCGACGTGCGGGGCGACCGTATGCACTGATTGTCGCGTACTCAGTGGCCGCCTTTGATTTTATTGATCTTTCCTTCCTCTCCGTAAATCTCCCGCGACACTTTGTTGTAGGCTGCCGCGGCATCTTCCGGAGTGTCGAACATGCCGATGTGAACCGATTTGCCCTTTACTGAAATAACTGCCCGGTAGCGATTGTGCTCGCGGTAAACACCTGTGTAGCCCGTCCCGCTGGTGGTTTTGCGTTGTCGGCTGGCTACGGAACGGGATCGGTAAACAAGGTTCTCGACACGGCAGTCCAGTTTGTTGCCGTTTTTTGCTCCAACAAGGCGATTCTTACCCTGTTTTTGGTCAGACAGAAATTTCTCGGCAATCAGCTTGTGGAGGTAAAGCGTCTCCGTTTTGAACTTTCCGTCCGCTTTTTTCCAGGTTTTTTGAAACACTGCGCAACCGCTGGAGTGTTTACGAAGATTATTGACCAAATCCACTTTAACCAGGTAGGGATCTGTGCTAAGCCATTCGAAAACATGATCGTCCAACAGAACAGTGTCGTCGGCGTTTTTCAATTTGATTTTGTAAATCACGGCGTTTGGATTTGATTGAATAGTGAGTCATAGCGTCTGAAACAACACTTGAAAAGTGTGCGGATGGATTATTCCCACAGATCTGTCACGGAGGGGGCAGTAATTTAGCAGACAGAACCATGGCGTTGTTGTAGTGGCGAACAGGTTTTGAACAAGGCGGTTTTAATTTCCCTGCCCTGATTCTCCACTATATTCGCCCCTACAAAACTCGCCATTATTTAAGAAAAAAGCAAGGCGATTCTGTGAAATATATGCTTTAACCATAGTGTATATATCCCTAAAATACACATTTGTTACGTGAAAAATCTGAATTCGCATCCTGTGTCGGAACTCATCTGGGTGCATCCCGAAGATGTCTTGAAAGCGCCGTTTGAACAGCAAATGCACTGGCTGTACGAACGTTTTGGCGATCGCCTGTATCCTGCTTTTGATTACCGCCACGAAGTCGCCAGTCCGGTTTGGGGAGAGCAGGGGCCGGGCTGGGTAAAAAGAGCCCGAACAGTGGGCATTAATGTGCGCACGATAGGTTCGTTCTGGCAAATTATCCCCTATATGCTGACTCAGCCGGCCGTTTTCGATGCCGTGCATATCCTCCCGATATGGGAGCCCGGGGTAGTGGCTAGTTTGTACGGCCCGGCCAGCTGGAACATCAATCCGGAATTTTACAGCAGCGAACTGGCGCGTTATTTTCCTGAACTGGACACGGTTGAAAAACAACTCAAAGTGGTTGTCAATCTCTTGCATCTCGGCGGCCGGGTCGTGGGCATGGACGTAGTGCCGCACACCGACCGGTATTCGGAAATGGCGCTGGCCAACCCTTCGTTTTTTGAATGGCTTCAGCGAAAAAAATTACACATTATCCGGCACGACGAAGCGCTGAGCATTGACGTGCAGGAACTGATATTCCGTTTTTTACAATCGAACGGGCCGGCGGTTCCCGGCGTGTCGTTGCCCGACCGCGCGGGCGACTTTTTTTCCGGGCAGACCGAAGAGGAGCGCCTGTTGGCTCTTTTTGGAGAAAAATACGACTATCAGGGCCGATTGACCCGCCGAAAAAAACTGGTTCAAAGTTTATATGAGCAAGGTTTTGAGACGGTTCCCGCCACCATGGGCCCGCCCTATCGGGGGCTCGAAGTTGATCCGGCTCCCGATGCACGCGTTGTCGACGACGACGGCCGCGAGTGGCGCGATTACAGGCTGACCCATCCGCAGCCCATGTCGAGGGTGTTTGGCCCCCTGGCGAGGTACAAACTCTACCATTCACTCGACGATAACCGGGACTGGGCACTCGATTTTGATCGCCCGAACAAACCTGCCTGGGAATATGTGTGCCGGCATTACGAGGCGATTCAGAAAGCGTTCGGGTTTGATTTTATGCGTGGCGACATGTCGCATGTGCAGATGCGCCCGGAGGGGGTGCCGCCCGTTCGCGACCACTGGTATGATTTGTTGGGCGCTGTTAAACAAACCGTGGCACAAAGGGTGCCGCAGTTTGCCTATTTCGCCGAAAGTTTCCTGGCGCCTCCGAACACGATGGCTTACGGAGACGAATGCGAACACCTGGAGGCCAGTCTGGCCGATTCGACCCTGGGTAATTTGCAGTCGGAACCGATGGGCTCACGCGAATTTGTAAGCGAATTTGCGAGGTATCGCCAACTGCTAGAAGCCGGAAAATGCACCCCGTGCTTTACCCTGATCACAGCCGACAAGGACGATCCGCGCTTCGACGCCTACTATCTCGACGGGAATGAGGTCCGTTATTTTATAGCGCTGTTTTTGACCGATATGCCGGCTTACATGGGGCTTGGTTATGAATGCCGCGACCCGCATCCCATACCGGCTCCCAATGAATTTTATTCCAAACTGTATGTTTTCCACGTTCAGGATGGCCCCAAATCGACAACAGGCCCCTATCGTTGGGGGCAAAACCACAGCCTGTACCGCAAACTGGGCCGGCAAAAGCAATATGCAGATAACATCTTCGCGTCGATTGCCGGGCAGTCTGTTCGCTGGATATTGCCGCCCGATCCCGAAGGCGGGCAAAAAGTAATTGCATGGACGCCGGCAGGCGGCGAAGAATTTTTGTTTGTCGCCAATATGGATACCCGGCAGCCACAACAAAGTATTTCCTTGACCGGAATTGCAGCAGGCGACTGGCAGATTGATTTTTCGACGGAGCGGGAACAGATTGATGCAGGCGCGGGAGGGGCAGGCAGCCTTGACTTGCTGCCCGGCGAGGGGCTGGTTTTTCGGCGTTACAAGGCCTGATCTGCAAAGCCTCGGGCGAGCGAGCGGGCGTCCATTCCGTCAAAAGTTCCCGAACTCATCAGCAGCAAATTGCGCTCTTGCCAGCTGCGCCTGCTGAGCCATTGAGACAGTTCTGAAGAGTCGGTAAATACCTGTAATTGTGGGTGTCCGAAGGCCTGTCGGATCTGATTGGCGTCGAGCGGCGGCATTTTTTTCATTTCTAGCGTATGTGGGCTGAAATAGACTGCGGCTTCGTCGGCCAGGTGGAGGCTGTCGCGGTATTGGGGCAAAAAATCGCGGTTGAGGCTGCTGAACGTGTGCAATTCGAGACAGGCTGTCAAAGGCCGGTCGGGGTACTGCTCGTGTACTGCTGCCACCGTTGCCCTTACTTTGGAAGGGGCGTGGGCAAAATCGAGCCAGGCGTTAAAATGTTTGTTGCCGGCCAGCAACTGAAGGCGTTTCGCCGCGCCTTCAAAATCGGACAGGGCCAGCAGGAACTCATATTCGCCAATACCGAATTCGCTGCAAATAAGGCTGGCCGCTCTGGCATTCAGCAGATTGTGCGTACCGAAAATCCGGAGCGCTACCGGCGCACGACCTGCCGTAGAGACCAAGGTTCGGCCTTCTTCCACCTGCGCTTCAAACGGTGAAAAAGGTTTACTTTTCCATCGGCTTTTTGACGTGCTTTTTTGAATAAGCGCTTGTATTTCAGGGTCATGGGCATACCAGATCACGCTTCCTCCCGTCTCGACGGCTTCCAGCAGGAGGTTGAACTGTGCGCAATACTGCTCGAAAGTGGGAAAAACGTTGATGTGATCCCAGGCAATCCCGGTCAGCACCGCATGATGCGGTCTGTAGCGCACCATTTTCGGGGTATGGTCGAGCGGAGAAGCAAAGTACTCGTCGCCCTCCACCAGCAAGGCAGGCGCATCGGACAGGCGAACCATCGTATCGAATCCTTGCACCTGAGCGCCCACCAGATAGTCGAAGGCGGCGTCCAGTTTGCGAAGCACATGCATGGCCATGGCGGTAGTGGTGGTTTTGCCGTGGCTGCCGGCGACAACGAACCTCTTTTTGTTGAGCGACTGCTGATAAATAAAGTCCGGATACGAGTAAACGGGCAGGCCCAGCGATTGAGCGCGAAGCAGTTCCGGGTTGTCGGCCCGGGCGTGCATGCCCAGCACAATGGCATCCAGTTCGGGCGTGATACGCCCGGGAAACCATCCGAACCGTTCGGGAAGCAAGCCGGCCGAGGCCAGGCGGTCGAGCGCGGGGTTGTAAATTTCGTCGTCGGAGCCCGTAATAAGGTTCCCGTTTTGCTTAAGTGCAAGCGCGAGGTTGTGCATGGCGGCCCCGCCGATGGCAATGAAATGGATACGCATGGAAATTTTAAAACGCCCTTAACAAATACTCCGAATCATGTTTGGATTGCAGGGCTTTTTATATCGAAATCGAACAAATATTTGGTTTGTCACAACAATTTTTTAGAGTTTTGTGGCGAAAATAGGGGCTGGCACAGGTTTTGCAACAATAAGCACGCAGCAATTCCGTTTTTTGTCTCGTTTTTCAACGCTATTCTTTCACGACCATAAATTTAACATACAATGAAAAACTGGAAGAAAATCCTCGCTTTCGCGTTCTTCGCAGCCCTGTTCCTGCTCGAAGCTTGCCACCGCGGCTACGGATGCCCCGGCAGCGACCTGTAAACAATCCGGTGCCGGCCCTGTTCTGTGGGATATTTTTAAATCAGCGATATTATGCCACTTTGGATTCCGTTGAAGGAAGAACAGGAAATAGCATCGATTCGGGAGCGTTCACAGCAGGTTCCGTGTTTGATTTTTAAACACAGTACGCGCTGCAACATCAGTTCAATTGCGCATTATCGCCTGGAAGATGACTGGACGTTTGCTCCCGGCGAAGTTGAACCCTACTATTTAGACCTGATTCAATACCGTTCGGTTTCGAACGCTGTTGCCGAGGTTTTTCAGGTGCACCACGAATCACCGCAAGTGCTTCTGATCGTCGATGGAGAATGCGTTTATGATGCATCTCACCTCGATGTTCAGGTCGACGAGATCAAGGAAGCGCTTTCCGGTCTCCACCCATAAGCTGATCAATTACAGTTTTCTACATGGGGCATTCCATATAATGGGAAGCCCCATGTTTATTTTTGCAACTGCTTTTGATCCGCCCTGTCCATGAAACTGCTGCGAATAAGCTGGCGCTTCTTGTTTTTTGTTGCCTACACGGCTTCAATTGTTGTCACTATTTACACCAGAAAGGTCGTCCTGAAAAAGGACATTCACGATGCAATGCGGATTCGCAGGCGCTGGGCAAGGCGGCTGTTGCGCGGCGTCGGGGTGCTGATCGAATCGTCCGGCGAGGTGATCGATCAGCCCTGTTTGCTGGTTTGCAATCACCGTTCCTATCTCGATCCGATCATCATTCTGGCTTTTCAGGACGCTTTTCCTGTTGCAAAGGCCGAACTGGCCAATTGGCCCCTGCTGGGCAAGGGCGCCCGGCTCGCAGGTATTTTATATCTCAGACGGGAAAGTGCCAACAGCCGGGCTTCTATCTTGCGGGAAATTGCCTCGGCAATCGAGGCAGGGCATCAGGTCCTGCTGTTTCCCGAAGGCACGACTTCGGGAATCGTTGACGGGCTTTTGCCTTTCAAAAAAGGAGGTTTCCGGGCCGCGGCGGAGCACCGCCTGGCAGTGTCGCCGGTGGCCTTGTGTTTTGCCAGCCCCGAGGATTTCTGGGTAGGGGAGGAGGGCTTCCTGGAGCACGCTTATCGCAGATTTCAGGAAAAAACTATACGAGTAAAAGTACATTTCGGACCTGTTTACCGGGATGCCGATGCCTCGGTGTTGCACGACAATTGTAAAAACTGGATCGAGCAACGCCTGGCTGCCCACTGGAACCGGCATTGAATCTGTCACCGCAACCTTATCCATGAAAAAATTGCGCGCCTTGTGGCGACTTGTACTGTTTGCCCTTTACACCGTTTGCCGCATCATGCAAATAGTGTTTGTCAGTTTGTTGCCCGGCGATTCGATACGGAAAGCGTTGCGCATCCGCAGGGCCTGGGCGAGGTGGCTTTTGCCCCGAATAGGCGTAGCGGCCAGGGTAGAGGGCGTCCCGCCTGATTTTCCTTGCATCATCATGTCCAACCACCGCTCGTACCTCGATCCCATCGTGCTGATTATGGACGTGCTCGGATACCCGGTTTCGAAAGCCGAAGTAGCCCACTGGCCCATCATCGGTTACGGCGCCAGGGTTAGCGGGGTCTTGTTCCTGAAGCGGGAAAACATGAGCAGCCGGAAAAAAACCTTGAACGGGATTGGTGAAAAAGTGCGGGAAGGATTTCCGGTCATTTTGTTTCCGGAAGGAACCACACACGACGAGCCGGCGTGCATCGACCTCAAAAGAGGGGGCTTTCAACTGGCGGCCGATCAGGGCTTCCCGATCGTGCCCGCCATGATCGAATATGGTGAAACGGCTGATTACTGGATCGGCAACGATACTTTTTTGCCCCACTTCTTCCGCCGTTTCGGCGAAAAAAGGGTCCGTGTATTTGTACGCTATGGCCCGCCTTTGCTCGGTACCGACGCGAAGGAACTGATGACGCAAACCCGTGCATGGATCGATGCGCAATTACGGGAGGTGCATATGATGCCCGGGTATTCTTCGGCAATGTCCTGAAAAACTTTTGGCTGGAATCGCCGGCCTTTTACTACCTTTGCGCCTCTTTACGGCTCCATAGTTCAACGGATAGAATGGAAGTTTCCGGAACTTCAGATAGAGGTTCGATTCCTCTTGGGGCTACTACTAGACAAAAGCCCTTGCAGTTTACAACTGCAAGGGCTTTGTTTTTGGGCTCTTTCACTGGTCATTCGGCTTTCAGAAACTCCCTGGATGCGCGCTCGGGAAACAAGGCAGCGGCTTCTTCATTTTCAGCCACAATGTAATAATGCTTCATTACGGCCAGCGGCACAGCGGCTGTGAAAATGCCGTCGCCGGCGGTTGCGTCGCCGGCCTGCCCGTCGTCCCGCATCGCAAAGCGGGAAAAGGCAGCCGGGGCATCTTTACGGAAGTAGAGCCATCCGGCGGTAGCGGAGCCCAGTTTGGCGGTCACAATCCACTGTGTGTCGGTCTTTTTGCATTTGACATCTGCAATCACAGGCTGCGTTTTGGTCAGCAAGGGGTGTTTTGCCAGCCAGGCGGCCCGTTTGTCCATCAGCTGACGGAGCCCTATGACGTTGTCGCGCCCGTAAGTGAGGGTCTTGTCATAAGACTGCTGAAAATCCTGATAGGAGTACAATTTGACCGTGTCCTGTTTCACCAGCGGGTCAATTTCCTTGCTCATGGCCTGTGCACGGGCAAGCCATTTGCCATTTTGCAGCCAGTCGTTGGAAATGGTTTTCAGGTGAGCCAGGTAGATCTTGCGGTTCAAGGGGTTTTTAAGCAATTGCGAGATCAGCGGCCGTTTGGCGTTGTCGAACTCGGCCAGCGGCGAATACTGGATCAATTGCTCGTCCGGAATTTCTTCAAAACTGAAGTTGCGGCGCCAGCCGCCAAAAGCCATGTTGAGGTCCCAAATCAGGGGGTGCGCTACGCCGGAGGTGTCGAACCAGAGGTAATAATTGTGCGACAGTGATCCGTTGTAACTGTCCAGGTTGACAATCGCGTTGTTCAGGGCGAGCATCCAGAGCGTCTGATCCACGTCGAGCACCTTGTCGATGTCGGCAGGTTTTCTGTTGAGCGTTTTGATCAGGTTGAGCAACGGTTTCCAGGCCGCAGGGTCGTCGACTTCGTAAAAAAGGTCGTAGCAGCCCGGGCTGTCGTTGAGATACATCAGCGAGGCATTTTCACCCTTCGGGCATCCGCTTTGGCTGCGTGTCCGTTTCCAGTCGTCGGGGTCGCATTTCACGAGATGGCCGGTGGTCGTGCCGAAATGTTTTTGCAAAAACTGGGCATCGATGGATTCGGTGTTCACATATACACCGTAGTATTTCTTATTAATAAAAACCTTCGTGAAATTGCACTGAGGGGCCGGCATGTACTGGCGAATCATTTCGTAAGCCAGCGGGTCGCGGATAAAACTGGGATCAAGGAAGGCGTTGGACAGTTTGACGGTCGTATGGCCCGACGCCAGCTTCTGGCTTTTGATCTTGTAGTCCAGTTTGATATTGATCGGCAGTTTTTTAAAGGTATCCTTTCGGGATCGGAAGTAAGAACTGTTGCCTTTGTAACGCACTCCAACACTGTCGAAGCGGACGCCGTTGACCCACGCCGTGCCGGTGAGGCGCGCTTCGGGGTTGGCATTTTTTAAGGAATCGAGTTTGCGGTCGTAGTCGCGCATGGGGAGTTCGATGCGGACTTCCTGAATGCCGGAGCCATAAAAATCCTGAGCGGAAACTGCCGGGGCAATGAGGGCGACAAAAACGCTGCAAACAAGCAGCCGTACGATTTTGGAATGCATGTTGGAGGGTTGGGAATGATCGAGTTTATGCACGTTAAGACGCAAAGCGCGCAAAGAGTCATGAATTCTTTGCGCACTTTGTGTCATTGCAGAAAAACAGGCCCAAGGGCGCTTTATTTATTCAGGTCTTTCAACCTGACCTTGTAAGGCTTTTGCATGTAGTTGCTCGGCATGAACGACACCGTTCCGGCGTTTTCGGCCAGCAGATAATAATCCAGTACGGCCTCTTCGTTTTTGGCTTCGATGGCGACGCTGAACATTTTTACGCCGGAAGGAAGGCCGTTGGCCGATTCTTCGTTCATCGGCATGACCATGTACGGCGACTTGTCGTTGAAACGGTAGTACACCAGTACCCGTTTGGGGAAACGATCCACCTTGCAGCTGATATTGAAGGTGTTGAGGCGCTGATTGTCAAACTTGCCGCGGCCCTGCACGTTCACGTCGGTAACGGCTGAAGGCAAAGCCGTCAGGTCGGGATGGGTTTTCAGGTAGCGCGAGCGTTTGCTCATGAGTTCCACGATTCCCGGAATTTTCGAACGTTTGCCAATCGTTTCTTTCAAGCTGCGCTGAAACTCGTCGAGCGAGTACAGTTTGTTTTTGTCTTCGTTGAAGGGGATGACAATCATGCCCTGGAGTTCCTTGGCGCGTTTTTCGTAGTCGCCGTTGAGGAAGTTCTCTTCGTTGATCTGGCGGATGTGCGCGAGGTAGATCTTTTTGTTGAGCGGATCCTGCAACAGCTGGCTGATTAGGGGTTTGTACGGGTTGTTGGAGTGGAGCAGGGGGTCGAGGGTTTGCAGGTCTTTCAGTTCAAGGTCGCTGCCAAGCCCGATGCCCGGATTTTTATAACTGCCAAACGACAGGTTCAGGTCCCAGGGAATCACCTGGAAATGTCCGTTGTCGTCTTTGTAGAGATAGTAGTTGATGCTGCGGTAGCCGGAGTAGCTGCTGAGGTTGATCATGACGTTATTGAGCGCCAGCATCCAGAGGGCGCGATCCACATCGAGTACGGTACCGGCTTTCGCGGGTTCATTGGCCAGCACCTTGGTCAGGTTTTGCAGGTCGCCCCAGGCCCAGTCCACATTGCTTTCGTAGTTGTGTTTGTAGCAATTCAGGTTGTCTTCGAATTCCAGGCTGCCGAAAATATTTTGCTTGCAGCCGGCGGGAATGTCTTTTGCCGGATAGTCAACGCCTGCCTTGAAAGATGGGCCGGTGTCGGAGCCGTAATGGCTGCTAAAAAACTGTGTGTCAATGCTTTCGACGTTTACAAACAGACCAACATACTCGTCGTTGATGTACAGTTTGGTATAATTGGCTTGAGGCGAGGGCATGTATTTGGAGGCTATTTCATAAAACAGCACCTCGCGAACCATGCTCGGATCGCGCATGGCCGACGACAGTTTTATGGACGTATAGCCCTGGTGGTTCTGCCCCGACATGGAGTAGTCCAGCTTGATGGTGAAAGGGTTGCGTTTCTGCCCGACCACATAGGATTTATCACCGCGGAAACGAATCCCCACACCCTCATAACGGCTGCCGTCGATTATTGCCGTGCCTGTAAGCATACCTGTGCCGTAAAGGCGCATAGAGTCGAGTTGGTCACTCCAGTTTTTTTCTGCCAGGCTAATGCGTATCTCGCCGATGGTTTTTTTATCGAAAAAAGGGCGGCCTTTGCCGCTTTGCGCTGACAGCACGAAGGGGGATGATGCAATCAACAGGAGAAGAAGGAGTCGATTCATAACAAACTTTATGATCAAATTTTGGAAAATAGAAGGTCTCGGATTAGCGGGTGCAATGATACAAAAACTACATGGTGCTCGGGGTGGAGTACCACAATGTTTGCCATTTTAGATAATTTCTTCAAAAGGTTCTTCCGTCGCTACCGGGAAGGCGCGAGCAAGCGCTTCGAGCCGGACACGGTGCATGTGCTGCATCTGTGCCAGCACTTCGTTGATAAAACCCTCATTCACGATGTTTTGCACCGATTCCAGCGTGCTGACACGGTCGTCCGATCCAAATTTGTAGGTCTGTTCGTACCAGGCATTTTCAAATTTGACGCTGAGCCGGTTATCCATTTTGAAAACCGAAATTTTTAAATCCGGGTGGTCGATGTAGCCGATTACTCGCATGATGTCTGATGGTTATTTGAGCATGTTCAAATTTCAGGGTCGCTTTTAAACATGCTTGTAGGGGACAAAATTGAAAAAAAACGCTTGAAAAGGGCTGGTTATTGGGATTAACTTTCCGGTCCGCGAATTGCCTGAACGGCCGTTACCGCGGCTGCGGCGCCCAGCACAGGTCCTACGATGTACAGCCAGATGTCGCTCCATACGGCCATGCCCGAGGCAATGGCGCCAACCCCGGCGGCAGGATTGAGCAGGCCGCCCGATACCGGGCCCAGCGCGTAATGCGCCGCCATGACAGCAAGCCCGGTGACCAGTCCGTGCAACGAATGGCGTATCTGACCAGGCTCGGGCAGGGTTTGCAGAAATACATAAACCAGGGCAAACGTGCCGACAAACTCGGCCAATAAGGCGCAAATAGGGTCGTTTACACGCATCTGGATATTGGTCGCCCCCGCGTTGCCGCAGCCTAAAAGAAAAACTCCGATCAGGGCAGCAACAAACCCGCCCAGTGCCTGTGCCAGCGCATAATATGGCAAATCGAGCCGGTCGAGCCGCCCTCGCATGAGCAGGGCCAGCGAGACGGCAGGGTTGAAATGGCCGCCGGATGACTCGGAAGCGTACATCATTGCTGCCACGACGGCCCCAAGGGCCAGCGGCGCCAGTGAGCCCGTACCGTTGTTGGCGGTAAGGACCAGGGTGAAAACCCAAAAGAAGGCGCCTATGCCTTCGGTAAGGTACTTTTTCATGATGCAGTCAATTAATGGCGAAATGTCGAATTTTACGCGCTAATGTAAATCAGTCGTCATTCTCCACCACAAGAATATCCTATGCGTATTTCCCTCCTCATTATGCTGAACATGTTTGCCGTTGCCACTCCCGGCCTGAATGCCCAAACCCGCCTGCTGACGCCGGAACTGCTCTGGCAAATCGGGCGCGTCTCGCTCGACGACGTCTCGCCCGACGGTCGTTCGGCCGTTTACGGGGTGCAACGATTCGATCTTAAAGCCAACAAAGGCGTCCGGACGCTCTTTCTCGTCGACCTGACCAACGGCGAAACCAAAGCGCTCACCCAGGAATCTGAAGGCTCTGCCAGCGATGCCGAATTCCGGCCGGATGCCCGGCGAATCGGCTTTTTAAAAGATGGAAAACTGCACGAGATCGACCTTAAAACAGGCGCCATCAGTAAAGTGAATGACATGGAAATCAACGGGTTTCACTATGCGCCCGACGGTAAAAAGATCCTTTTCGCCCGCGATGTAAAACTGGATATCACTCCTGTCGATGCCAACCCGGACCTGCCGCAAACCAGCGGCCGGGTCTCCGATGGCCTGATGTACCGGCACTGGAAATCGTGGCACGACTATCAATACAGCCATGTGTTCTGGGTCGGATACGACAACGGCGCCTTTGCCGGCGAACCAGTGGACCTGATGCCCAATGAAAAGTTCGACTGCCCCCTTCGCCCCATGGGAGGTATGGAACAGATCACCTGGTCGCCCGACAGCCGTTTTATCGTTTACACTTGCCGCAAATTGCAAGGAACAGCCGAGGCGCAAAGCACCAATTCCGATCTGTACGCCTATGAACTGGCTTCCGGCAAAACACTCAATTTTACCGCCGACCTGCCCGGATACGACATCGACCCGGTGTTTTCACCCGACGGTCGCTACCTGGCCTGGACGAGCATGGCCCGTGCCGGCAACGAAGCCGACCGTACCCGTCTTATGATTCTCGACACCCAAACCTCTTTCCGCGAAGAACTGACCGAAAACTGGAAGTTTGAAGCCAATCATCCGCAATGGGCCGCCGACAGCAAGTCGCTGTACTTTTTGAGCTCCAGTGATTTCACCTACCAGATTCATCAGATTACGGTGGCCGACAAAAAGATTCGCCGCGTCACGGAAGGTCAGCATGATTACACAACGTTGGAAGTGACGGGCAATCAATTGATTACAACCCGAAACTCGATGTCGGCTCCGCCAGAGGTGTACTCCGTTAATCCGAAAAATGGCCAGGCGCGCCAGCTTTCTTTCGCCACCAAAGACCCCTGGGATGACATTTCCAAAGCGAAAGTGGAGCGCCACACCGTCAAAACCACCGACGGCAAAGACATGAACGCCTGGGTAATCCTGCCCCCTGATTTTGACCCGAACAAAAAATACCCTGCGCTGCTGTACTGCCAGGGAGGGCCGCAGTCGCCGGTCAGCCAGTTCTTTTCCTTTCGCTGGAATTTCCAGCTCATGGCTGCCAACGGCTACGTCATCATAGCGCCCTGCCGGCGCGGCATGCCGGGCGGCCCGGAAGGTCAGGCCTGGAACGACGCGATTTCGGGCGACTGGGGCGGGCAAGCCATGCAGGATCTGCTCTCCGCGACGGATTACCTGGCTCAACAGCCCTATGTTGACAGCAAACGCATGGGCGCCGTCGGCGCCAGTTTCGGCGGATATTCCGTTTACTGGCTGGCCGGCAATCACCAGAAACGATTCAAATCCTTTATCGCACACTGCGGCATGTTCAATACGACCAGCTGGTGGGGCACTACCGAAGAAATGTGGTTTGCCAAAAACGACCTGGACGTCAATTATTGGGAAACGCCCAACGACCCGGCCTGGACCAAATTCAGTCCCCATCAGTATGTGCAAAACTGGGACACGCCCATCCTCGTCATCCACAACGAACTGGATTTCAGGGTACCGTTTTCAGAAGGTATGCAAGCCTTCCAGGCGGCTCAAATGCGGGGCATTCCTTCCAAATTTCTCAGTTTTCCCGATGAAGGCCACTGGATGCAAAAGCCGCAAAACAGCATTCTCTGGCAACGAACCTTCTTTGACTGGCTGGAACAAACCCTGAAAATGCCCTGAGTAAACCAGCTTGATTTGTCGTTTTGCCGCGATGTGGCGTAATAAGCATCGCGGCAAAACCGGCATTCGCCAAATCGAGCCCGACAAAAAAGCCCCCCTCCAGCATTTCGCGGAGCGAGGGCCATCCCAAAAACCGATTACATTCTTTATCGCGACAAAACGACGCGAAGCGCCTCAGGCGGAGGCCCGTCGTTCTGGGGAAATATCAGGTATGTTAGTGCAAATTCCCGTGAATATGGACAGTGGGAGGTGGGTGGGTGAAGGCAGGCTGTCCGCGGGAAAAAATGTCAGGGATTATAATTTGTTGGTATGCGGGTATGCGATTATGACGACAAAAGTAGGGCGCGCAGGCCTGTCGAAAATACCCGTTAAGGGGTAATTTGTTTCAAATCTGAAAAAAATAAACTTTGTTGCCCCTCCGCCAGGTACGCCGCCGCTATTGACCGGAAGATAGTTAGTTGACTTCCAGTGTTTTGTCCAGTTCGTCGAAACGTTTGCTCAGCACGGCATAATGTTCTTCGAAATGTCCGATCTGTTCCTGCTCATTGGCCAGCAGCGCTTCGAATTCGGAAAAATTGGCGGCAATACGCCCTTTAATGGTACGGACATAACCTTTCAGTTTGCTGTCGAGGGCATCCGACATACGCTCGCGGCCGCGGGCGATTTCTTCGTGGTAGCCGTTCATGATCTTGCGGCGCTGCAGACCGGCTGTGATGCCCGCGAACAACAGGCCAACCGCCGTGAGTACGCCGCCAGTGATGTCGAAGACCGCCGTTTTGGTGACGCCGGCAAGAATCAGTCCCACGATTGCCACGCCACTGCCGGCAGCAATATTCGGCGAAACACTGGCATTTTCGGGGAAAAGCCGTTCGTCGGTAAAACTTTCCGAACGCGACATAAACCGCGCAAACGCCTCCTGCAATTCGCGCATGACCGCTGCCCGTTTTTCCGCGATGTCCTCAAAAATATAGGAATCGCTTTTGACAACCGTACTGCTGTTCCGGATTTTCAAATCGATCATTTTGGCCATTTGCTGGATGGAATCGGCCAGATCGACCACGCCGTCGCTGAGCTTGGCGCGCAACTCGGCGTTGAGGTGGGTTTCCAGTTTTTTCGCCAGTTCATCAAGCCAGTCTTTGATCGACGCCTGCCGGGAGAAAATACCGAGCACGGAACGTTTGAGCAGGGAAGGGAACGACAGCCCGTTTTCGAGCTCCTTGCCGACGTTTTTGGTAATGCGGTCGTAGCCGTTCAGGATGTTTTCGATCAGGATATCGCTCTGATGGTTCGATTTTTTTTCCTGATTTTCAAGCGTTTGGTGAATATCTGCCTGAAAGTCGATGTCGGCTTTGTACTGTGCCGTGCGGGTATCGAGTCCCTCGCGGATACGGGTCAGAATCTGGCGGGAAGTAAGGATGTTGTTCTGCAATTTGAGCGCTGCCCCCCGGCCGCCGGTTACGTGGGTGCGGATGTAATCGCGCACGTTGGAAAAGCCGCTTTGATCAAACTTGCCGTCCAGTTCGGCTTTGGCACTTACAGAAAAGATAACCGGCTGATTTAGCCCTTTTTTCTGGGCAAAATCAAACAGGCCGCGTTCGTTTACGGCAAGGTCTTCGGGCGTCATCAGGTCTTTTTGCTGCAAGACGAAGATGATCTTCTTGTGCCAGTCGTGGTGGATGTAGTCAAAAAAATCCCAGGCGGATTGCCGGTAGGGGTTTTTAGCTTCAAAAACAAAGATGACCAGATCGCTGGCCGGAATGAAACGTTCGGTGATTTCCTGGTGTTTTTCGACGATGGAGTTGGTGCCCGGCGTATCGACAATGGCGATGTCGCGGAGGATATCAACCGGCAAGAGCACTTTTTTCAGGTAAGGATTGACCACAATCACCTCCTCGTGCTCGCCATACAGGATTTGCTGAATGGTGTCGGTCATGGGCTGTGGCGCCACTGCACAGATTTCGCGCCCGGCATCGAGCAAGGCATTGATGAAACTGCTCTTTCCGGCTTTCACTTCGCCCACGACAACAAACATGTACGGCTCCGTCATGCGGAGCCTCAGCTCGCCGACCATGGCTGCCAGTTCGGCATGTCCGATTTCCTGAGTAAGCGTTTGAAGGTCTTTTACTGCGTCTTCTACCTGGGCGCGGAGGGCGAGGGTGCGTTGGTTGAGGATCATTTCGTCGGTGTATTGGCTGCGCCAAAACTAAGCGATGGCCATAGATTTTTAGAGAATTTCTGCGGCTTGTTTGCCCATACAGAAGAGCAGGTCGATGCAGGACAGGTTGGGGAGAAAGCCGCTTTTTTCCAGAAAAACCTGTGGATAGGGCCTTGCCTTGGTATTTTCAAAAAACTGCCCGTCATTGGACGGGAGAGGGCGGTATCGGTCACCCGCTTCTGCGGCGAGGTAACGTTCGCTCAGGACGATTCGCGCCGTATGGCCACTGTGCCGCAGCCACCAGTGCAGGGCGTCGAGGTTGAAATCGAACAGAAAAGTGTACTTTTTTTCAAAAAAAGGAGCAAGCGTGTCGGAAAAAAAGTCCCAATAGGGCGCATTTCCGTAAGCGGTGCGAATGCTGCGCCAGTGTTGCCGCTGCCAGGGTTCGTCAAAGGCAATCCTGACTTCACGAATGGCCTGTTGCTGGTTTTTGCCTTTGACCAGGGGCACGCTCATGCGCTGTACGCCGTTGGGCCCTGCAATAAAATAGCGGTTCCTGAGGCTCCCTTTTTGGTAATTTTCATGGGCCTCGATGCACAATTCGCCTTCGCGGGCCCAAAGCGACAGCCAGGAAACCGGCGGGAAACAAGGCAGGGGTGCAATGATTGGCAGCATTGTCGGGACGGTTTACAGCACGGGGCGAACGCGAAAGCCCGCTTTTTTCAGGAGTCGAAGCATGCCTTTTTCACCGGCCAGGTGGCCGGCCCCGACGGCGCAAAAAAGCGAGCGCTCGCCGGCAATATCAGCAAATCGTTTGACCATCAGTTGGTTGCGTTCGTAGAGCAGCGTCCGTCGAAGGCCTTTTGATTCTTTTTTGGCGGATCGATACAAGGCTTTGAGGTCGCCGGCTTCATAGTGGTCGAGCATTTTGCGCAAGCGGCGTTTTTGGCGACCAAAGTTTTTGAGCAGCCAGACGAGGTTTTTGACATGGGCTTCGAACGGGATTTTCCGCAGGATAGCAATTTGATCCTCAAAGGTTTCTACTCCCGTTGTTGTTTTTTCCATGGCGCGGGCGTGTTGCCAAAGGGTTTCGTCGAGCGACGCAGGAGCGCTTTCTTCCATGAGCGCGGCAGTGAGCATGGCGCTGACACTCATCGGGTGCTGGTTGCGCAACGCCTCCACGGGCAAACCGATTTTTTTACGGGCATAGCGATCGAGATTTTTCCAGGCGCCACGGCCCAGCAGTGTGTCGAGTGTAGCGCCGGGCGGGAGCTGCAGCACCTCGGCCATTGCCTGCTGGTCGAGGTCGGCAAAGTCAAATTCGGTAGCGAAGGTTTCACAACGATCGATGTAGCGCATGACCTCGTCGAGCCGGCCGAATGCGCGCGCTTCCTGCACGTGCATGGTGCCGAACAACCAGGAATCAGGGCCGCCCGACCTGGGGCGGAGTTGCCAGAGCAAAGTTTTTTTCAAGATCAGGGAAATTTAAACAGGCTCTTACTGAGCAATATGACGCACCATAAGCGGGCCCCGCAAAAGTCCGGCCTTTTTCAGGATCTTTTCATAGGAATCGGCTTTTTGACGCGCTGTTGACTCGCTGGACTGTGGTGCGCCCAGGTAAACCAGATAGCCGTTTTTGCCTTTTTCCACACAATTGCGCGGTGCGCTTGCGCAGGTAATACCTGCTTTCCGCAAGGCAGTCAGGCGCTCGCCGGCAAAACTTTCGGAGGAAAAAACATTATCCTGAACAAACCAGCCTTTCCGCAAGGCAGCACAGGGGTCTTTGGCGGCAGGGGCGGCTTGTGCGGCGGTTTTGGGCGCCGAAGCCGCGCTTTTGGGCGCTGCGGTCTTCTGTTTTACCGTCCCCTGAGACGACAGGGCCTGTTGTTTGGGGCTTTCTTCTTCCTCCTCCACAGTCAGGTTGATGGTTTGCACCGCTTCCTCGTCGTCGGGCGCGCTGGTGGTGCGCTGCGGAGATGTCACGGGAACGGGGTTTTGTTTGGGAATGCCGCTGCGGTCGATGCTGACGTAAGGGACGGGTTCGTCGTGCTCGCCCAGGGAGTAAGCTTCGTCTTCCGGATTGCCCACCAGACGGTCGCTGCGATAGTCTTTGATGTCGCCGAAGCGCGCTTCTTCCCGAAAACTCAGCACCCGGTAACTCAGAGTGCAGATGATGGCCAGTGCGATGGCTAATATCCATTTTTGCACGGGGTTGGCGCGCATGAAGCGGTTGAATGCTTCGGAAGTTTTTTCAGCGGGAGAGCCGGCCACCCGCCAGATCTGCTGTCGGACGGGGTCGATAACCAGCCTTTGCACAGGGCGCCAGATCTTGTTCCACAAGACGCGCATTTCGGCAGGCGGTTTGGGTCGGTTGCCAGCCAGCGTCTGAAAATTTTTTGACATGGTCTGGTAAAAAACGGTACGCGTAACCCATTGGGTCATCTTGCGGTCTTTGCCATAAATGCCTAAACGAGAAGGCGTTGCGAGCGATCTGACCTGCCCGTCGCGCCCGACGAGCGCCAGACCAAAGCCGTTGTAGATACACTGGTCCTTGAGTTCGAGCAAATAGGGGTCGTGCGGTACCGGAAACACATCTTCTCCGAGTGCGACCCATTGTTCGTCGGCGAAATAGCGTTTGAATTGTTCGATTGCGTAGATGTAGCGGTATTTTTTCCAGTTGCGCATGGTGAAAAACCAGCCAAGGAAACCGATCAGGCCTATGCCGAGCAAGAGGCCTGCGTTGCCGTTCCAGTGCAGATTGACCAGCCATTTGAACCTAAGAACATACGAGATTCCGTAAAAAATCGCTGCTGCCACGGCGCCGAAAGCCGCGCAATCCCAGAGGAAATAGGGGACGTTCTGGGTAAATTTGACTTCACCGGCCTTGTCGAGCGAAGTGGCTTCGTAGGTGCAGGTAAATAGTGCGCCGTTCTCTTTTTTAAAACGGACCATTCCGTCGGCCACCCATCCTTCCGTGCTCACGTTGTCGAGTTCGGTCGTAATGGTGTCCGGCTGAAATTCATACCTGTATTTATAAAAATGCTTCAAAAAGGGCAGAAAAGCCTTTTTGATCGCATCCTCGCTGATAAAGGATGCGGGCGGCGGGCGGAATGGTCCGGTTGGAGGAGGAAAAGGCTGGAGTTCCATGTGAGCGATCAGCGCGAAAATTAGCGCAAGTTACCGCACTGCTCAAACTTTCTTGTTCATCTGATCGGCGGCGCGTTCGTCCTCGCTTTGGCGCTGTTGTAAAACCTGTATGTAATCGCGGGCTTTTTTGTTGCCATAATCCTGCCAGGCCAGTTTGGCCCATTCGATCGCGACATCCACCTTGCCTTGCATTTCGGCGGCCACGGCGATGTTGTAAGCAGCCCGGCCGGCGGCTTTCGGATTGCGATGGCCCTTGGCATGCATTTCGATTGCCTGCCATTCGGCCACGGCTTTGTCCCAGTCATGGCTTTCGGCAAAGCGGTTGGCGCGGCGCATTTGTTCCTTGTACCCTTTGGCTTTGCCGTAATACTGGCGCTCTACCTGTACGTAGGTCGGCGCGATTCGCATGCCGTACTCCTGGCCGCAGACGTAGGCAATTTTACGCGACACTTTGACCGGCGCCGGCAAATTGGAAACGGCCTGCCTTTCAGTATCGCCGCTACTATCGTCAGAGGCTTCGTCGTCGGTAACCGTCTCGTCCAGAATGGTATGTGTTTTTGGATCATACATGCGCCAGCCGGTGCGCACATTGGTCCGCATTCTGGAATAATAGCGGCTTACCGTGTATTGTTTGCCGTTTTTGTCCTTGCGTTTTTCCTGTTCGCGGCGGGTGCTTACGTTGTTGTCGGTATCGAATGACTCGATTGTTACCAGTGCATCGGCGCCAAAATCGGCGCAAATGCGTTCCACTTCCGACCATTCGAGCGGGGCCGGAAGGTTGACGCCGGCACGGCTGCCCGACATTTCAATGCCCGTGTTGATGACTTTGAAACGAGGCGTACGCTGCAAAACATCGCTGAGGCCTTCCACCGCTTTTTGGCGGCTGGTGCGGTCCTGACCGATACTTTCGCCGGTAAAAACGCCTTCCAGTACGTTGAGCCAGCCATCGGAAGGTTTACTGCGGTCAACCACCGCTACTTTGGCAATGTGTTCGGGCAATTTGAACCGCGCCGGTTGCAACACAGTGGTGCTGGCGGAAGGCATGCAGGAAGGAAGGGCCAGCAGACTGACCAAAACCATGTTCAGCACGATGAAAGACTGGCGGATAAATTGGGCTAGGTGCATAATAATTTGATTTTGAATATATTAAGGGAGATGTTTGCACAATGCAAATTTCGAGGATTTTTGCCTAAATCATGAACCAAACTATATAAAAGGCCATTTATGCGGAGCAAGCTCGTCAACGCATTCGACACATGCCCCCTGTAAACGTTACGCCATACGACTACATTTTTGCCGGCGCCGGTTTGGCCGGCCTGACCCTTGCGACGGAGATGGCCGAGCGCCCTGCGTTCCGCAATCGCAGGATGCTGTTGATCGATCGCGACGACAAAACGCGTAACGACCGGACCTGGTGTTTTTGGGCCAGCGAATCGGAGCCGCTGCCGCCTGTGGTGTTCCGGCGATGGGAAAAGTGCCATTTTTACAGCCCGGGCTTTGCGTCTTTGCTTGATTTTTACCCCTACCGCTATCACATGATTCGCGGCAGCGATTTTTATCAATGGGCCAAATCCCGCCTGGCCAGTCATGCCGGTATAGACCTTGTTCGGGCAGATGTGTTGCATATCGACGCGCAAAATGGAACAGTCGATACTTCGGCCGGCAGATTTCAGGGAGATATGGTCTTCAACAGCGCGTTGGTAAAAAAAGAGCTGGTGCCGAGCCAAAACGCCCTCTTCCATTCGCCATTCAGCGTGGCCGGCTCAGCCAAAGCCTTAAACGCCATCTACCTGCTTCAGCATTTCAAAGGCTGGGTGGTGCGCACAAAGCAAGCGGCGTTTGACCCGGAGCATCCGACTTTTATGGATTTTCGGGTATCGCAACAGGGAGAAACGCGTTTCGTATATGTACTGCCGTTCTCAGCCACGGAAGCACTGGTAGAATTCACGGTTTTTTCGCCCGCACTGCTTCCACCCGATGCTTATGACGAAGCCCTTGCCGTTTATCTTCGCCAGTATCTGCAGCTGCATGATTTTACAGTGGTGGAAGAAGAATTCGGGGTCATTCCGATGACCGACTGGTCGTTCGGGCCCCGGCGCGAGGGGCGCGTATTTCACATCGGCACTGCCGGAGGTTTTGTAAAAGCGTCGAGCGGATATGCTTTTTTGCGTACGCAGCGCCGTTTGCGGGCTTTTCTGGACCACTGGGAACAGACTGGCCGGCCCGATGAAAGCCTGCTGCGTTCGCAAAAACGTTTTCGCATACTCGACAGCATCTTTTTAAGGGTGCTCGCCGACCGGGGCGAACTGGGTCACGACGTTTTCAGGCGCCTGTTTCAACGGCTGCCGGCGCCCACGGTACTCCGGTTTCTGGATGAAGATGCTACTTTTGCCGATATTCTTCGCGTAGTGAGTGCGCCGCCTGTTTTGCCATTTTTAGTGGCGGCGTTTCGGCAAATTCCGCGCTATTATCAGGTTTAGACATGGAAGAAAGCAGCACCTCCGGCGACAAAACAGCCCTGCGGGTCGGCATCACCGGCGGCATTGGCAGCGGGAAAAGCACAGTTTGCGCTATTTTCAAAACGCTCGGCATTCCAGTGTATTCGGCCGACGACTGGGCAAAATGGCTTATTCAACACGACTCCGCACTGCGTGAAGGGATCATTGCTTTGCTGGGCCCAGAGGCGTACAACCCTGACGGCACATACAATAGGCCCTGGGTTGGTCAGATCGTTTTTGCAAATCCCGAAAAACTGGCGTCGCTCAATGCGCTGGTTCACCCGGCCGTCGAACGGCACAGCCGCGACTGGCACCTGCGGCAAATCGAGCAGGGAGCGCCCTACACCTTGCGGGAGGCAGCACTGTTGATCGAGAGCGGGGCCTATCGTTTTCTCGATGCCCTGATAGTTGTAACGGCTCCGGAAAATATTCGTATTCAGCGTGTTATGTCGCGTGATAAGGTGACCGGGGAAGCTGTGCAGGCAAGAATCAGGCAGCAAATGCCCGAATCGGAAAAGTGCGGATATGCCGATTATCTCATCGACAACGACGGAAAAAAGGCGCTCATCCCGCAAGTGCTGGCCATTCACCACGCATTGTTGCAGCGTAAGGGTGGCCATGCTCCGAAAAAATAGTTTTTGTGGATATTTTGAATAAATGTTTTGCAGAGCAGCCTTTTTGCGCTACCTTTGCAACCCGAATTTTGTGATTTATCCTTTTGTAAAAATTTTTAGTACCACTGATATGAAAAAAGACATCCATCCGGCCAACTATCGTCTTGTGGTGTTCAAAGACATTTCTACGGATGAAGCATTTCTGGGCAAATCCTGCGCTCCTTCGAAAGAAACGACAACCTGGGAAGACGGTAAAGACTATCCGCTGATCAAAATGGAAATCTCGGCTTACAGCCACCCGTTCTTCACCGGCAAAATGAAATTCGTTGACACGGCCGGCCGTATCGACAAATTCAACAAAAAATTCGCCAACACCAAGTTCGCGAAGTAATTCCGCTTGCCCAGGCTGCCGCTGTGTCTGCATGGCTCCAAAGCGGCTACAAAAAGTCCCTACAGCGCATTTTGCACTTTGGGACTTTTTTTATTGCAAAAAGCTGGTTTTTAGAGAATTTTGACCCTGGAAACAGGTCCTCATACACTTGAACTCGAAACCTCGTGTTGAATATCATTCTTTTTGATACCGATGCCAGAAACCACCTGATGCCCCTCACGGCCACCCGGCCGATGGGTGAGCTGCGTCTGGGCATTCTTACCCTTCGGGAAAAATGGGAGCGCCAGCTCCGCGCCTCCGCATCTTACATAACTCAGGAGTATTTACAGGAAAAATACCCCATCAGGATCGAGGACGAAAACCTGATTATCAGCAGCGGATACCTGCCTACACCCGCCCTCTGCCGCCGTATCGAGGAGCTCGGCCGCAACGAGGCGCTGCTCAACAATGGCGAACTGGTCGCTGCCCGCCTCGACGAAGGGCAATTCGAGCACCTCATCGAAGACGAGGAAGTGCGCGAGTTGCAGGGCATCGAACTCGGCGCGAGCGTTCAACTGATCGCGCTGGAGCATCTTTGGCAACTGACGCTGCTGAATGCCGATGCCATTGCCTCCGATTTCGACCTGGTCACCAAAGGGCGCCAGTCGGAACCCTTGCGGGAGTCCAACCGTGTCGTCGGGCCTGCCGACCGCGTTTTTATTGAAAAAGGCGCTTCGTTGGAATGCTGTATTCTGAATACCCAAAACGGCCCGATTTACATAGGGGAGGGCGCGCAGATCATGGAAGGCAGCATACTTCGCGGGCCTGTGGCTGTTGGCGCCAAGGCAATCGTAAAAATGGGCGCACATATTTACGGCCCTGTCACGATCGGCCCTGGTTGCCGGGCAGGGGGTGAAATCGAACGCTCCATCTTGCTGGCCAATTCCAACAAATCGCACGACGGTTACCTCGGCGATTCGGTCCTGGGCGAATGGTGCAACATCGGCGCCGGCACCAACACCTCCAACCTCAAGAATAACTATGGCGAAATCAAACTTTGGGACTATGAGCGCGAGCGCTTTGTGCCCACCGGGCAGCAATTTTGCGGGCTGTACATGGGCGACCATGCCAAATGCGGGATCAATATCATGTTCAACACCGGCACGGTAGTGGGCGCTTTTGCCAATGTATTCGGGTCGGGCTATCCGCGCAATTTTATCCCTGATTTTGCCTGGGGCGGTACCGAGGGCGGTTACCGGACCTACAAATTTTCCGATGCCTGCGAAACCGCCGAGCGCGTGATGGCTCGCCGCGGAGTCGCTTTTACAGAACTGGATAAAGCCATCCTCTACCATATTTACGACCGAACGGCCAAATACCGGGCCTGGGAGAAATAGAACTTCCGCACCGCATGTCGAACAACAAACTGAAATACGATTTAAGGGGTGTTTCCGCATCCAAAGACGAAGTGCATGCGGCGATCAAGCATTTGGATAAAGGCCTGTATCCCAACGCTTTCTGTAAAATTTTGCCCGATGTGGCCGCCGGAAATCCCAATTATTGCAACCTGCTGCATGCCGATACGGCCGGCACAAAAACCAGCCTGGCTTACCTGTACTGGCGCGAAACGGGCGATCTTTCGGTCTGGCCCGGCGTTGCGCAGGATGCCATCGTCATGAACCTCGACGACATGGCCTGTGTGGGTTGTACCGACGATATTGTGCTGTCGAGCACGATCGGTCGAAACAAAACACTTATTCCGGGCGATGTCATCGCGGCAGTCATCAAGGGCACAACCGATTTTGCCGAAAAAATGGCAGCGCACGGCGTTCGAATCCACCTGGCAGGCGGCGAAACCGCCGACGTAGGCGACATCGTTCGCACCATCGATGTGGGGTTCACGGCATTTGCCCGTATGAAACGCAAAAATGTACTGGTCAACCATATCCAGCCGGGCGATGTGGTCGTCGGGCTGGCCTCTTTCGGGCAAGCTACCTACGAAGACGCCTACAACGGAGGCATGGGCAGCAATGGCCTTACCGCCGCCCGGCACGATGTGTTGAATCATGCCTACGCTGACAAATATCCGGAAAGTTACGACCCCAATCTGCCCCGGGAAGTAGTCTATACCGGAACCAGAAACCTGACAGAAAAGATTGATATTCAATCTGATAAAGGCAATATGTCAGTGCCTGTCGGCAAACTGGTACTGTCGCCTACCCGAACCTATCTGCCTGTGTTGCGCGATATTTTTGCCGGATACCGTCGCCATCTGCACGGCGTGATTCACTGCACAGGCGGCGGCCAAACGAAGGTGATGAAATTTGCCCCCGGCGTAAAAGTGATCAAGGACAACCTTTTTGACCTTCCGCCGTTATTTCGCCTTATTCAGGCGTCCAGCGGCACCGAATGGCGCGAAATGTACCAGGTGTTCAATATGGGGCACCGAATGGAAATTTACGTGGCGCCGCGCTACGCCGACAAGATTATCGCCATCTCGGAGCAATATGGCATTTCCGCCCGGGTCGTCGGGCGGGTAGAGACCTCCGACAAAGCGCGCGTGCGGGTTGTAAGCCCGTATGGCGATTTTGAATATGAATAGGAATGAGTGTATGCAACCCCAATGATCGGGTTGCAATTCAGTAAATAAGATATTGATATTCAATGAGAAATCTGCCCGTTTATCTCTTCTTGCTGGCTTTGTCCACCCAGTTTATCGCTTGTAAATCGGACAAAATTGACCAACAGATCGAGGCGCTGGAAAAATCCTATGCTGCCTCGGGCACGAGGGCGCAAGCCGATTCCTTGTTGCTTTTGTACGCAGCGGCAGTAAAAAAACACCCCGATGACGAGGCGGCAAATTTCCGTTATCTGGTGCGTTCAGCCAACATCCAGTTCTTCGTCAAGGAAGACGGCCCGCTTGCCGTCAAAACGGCCAATGATGCACTGGACAGGTACGGCAAAGGCCAAAACCTGACCGAACTGGCAGGACTTTTTGCCCGTATGTGGATTGCCCGCGACTACCACAAACAGGCGGCTTCACGGTTCAAACCCGATGAAATCGACCTCATTCAGTCTTTTTTACTGGGCAATCAGGCCTGGATCGACTCCAGCCTCGTGCGAATCGACAAGGAAATGACGGATGCCAGCGGACAGTTGACCGACAAGAAAAAAGCCGAGGCATTCATCGAAACTTCCGAAGGGTATGCCATAGCCGTGCGCCCAAGCAACCCCGACAAATACGCCGACCTCATGATGAAAGCTGCGGGTGTTGCCAAAACGATCGGCAATCCCAACCTTGCCATCCAATTGTACTATGCCGTTGCTGAAAAGATGCCGGAGCATCCCAAGGCCCCGACAGCGCTGTTCATGATGGGTTTTACCTATGAAAACGACATGAACGACCTGGAAAAAGCCAAGGCGACCTACGAAAGTTTTCTCCAGAAATACCCCAATGACCCTGATTACGCCGACGACGCGCAGAACGCCCTGAAACTGCTCGGCAAGTCGCCGGAAGAAATCATCCGGGAATTTGAGAAGAATAAAAAAGGCGAACAAAACCCGCAATAATGAGCTTCCAGGCTGAATTTGTGGCTTTTGCACGTTCGGCCATGCCCGGAGGGCGTCTGCGCATTGCGCCGACGCCCTCCGGCTTTTTGCACGCCGGCAACGGGCTCAATTTTATGCTCAACTGGCTGGTGGCGCGCCTGACGCACGAAGGCAAGGTCCTTCTGCGAATCGACGATCTCGATGCCGACCGCAAGAGAGCGGAATATGTCCAGGACATCTTCGACACCTTGCAATGGATGGGGCTGGACTGGGACGAAGGGCCGCGGTCGCCGGCCGATCTTGATACGAAGTGGTCGCAACAACACCGGCTCGACGGGTATCGGGCATTGCTGGACATGCTGGCCGCCGATGGCCGTCTGTTTGCCTGCCGTAAATCGCGCCGCGACCTGGAAGCCTGGTCAGGCGCTTATCCGCCCGAATTCAGGCAGCAGGGGCTGGCCCTCGAAGAGCCGGATGTTGCCTGGCGCGTCCTGACGCCGGAGGGATTTCCCATGCCCGATTTTGTAGTGCGTCGGCGCGACGGCATGCCGGCCTACCAGATCGCTTCGCTCTCCGACGATGTGGAATTCGGCATCACCCATGTCATCAGGGGCGAGGACCTGCATGCCTCCACCGTTGCGCAATTATATCTGTCCGATCTGCTTCAACTTGTTGATTTTCAGAGAATAAGATTTTTGCATCACCCTTTGATACTGGGAGCTTCCGGCGAAAAACTGTCCAAAAGCGCCGGCGCTGCCTCCCTTCGCGCATTGAGGGAAAGCGGCGCGGGGCCGGCGTTTGTATATGGACGGGTGGCGCGCCTGCTCGAATTACCTGCCCCATCATATTCCGATTCGGCGTCCTTGCTGGACGATGTGCGCAGGCTCGTGTGCAGGCACTAGACCACTGCTTTACTGCTGGTGGAAGCTCGTTCGGAATTCTTCCACTTTTTTTGTCTGAACATTGCCTTCGGCAGCCAGCAGATCGAGCATTTGTTTCGCCGACTTGCCGACCTTATACCCCCCGTACTGCCGCGCAGCGTATTCCCACACTTTTTTAAAGTCATCTGCCGGCTTTCCGCTTTCATAATCGAATGCCGGGGTGTTATCGGCGCCATTCATCAAAGCGGCGAGCATCCATTGCGCCGACTGAGCGGTTTCTTCGTGCAGAACGAAATAGGGGTTGTCGCGGTTGAATTTTTCCCAAAAAGCTGCCCGGTCGGCCAGTTCTTCCAGCGGAATGATAATCCCGCCGTCGTCAAAAGTGACCTTCTCTTGTTCGACCCGCGTTTGGTGCAGGTAGTTTTTCATTGGCGGCGTCACGTTGGGGGCAAAGAAATTTTCAAAATCGCGCAGATCTGCCGTTGCAAAAACGGAGCCTTCCGCGACTTGCAGCCGAAAGCCGCTGGCTGCCAATTGCCGGGTGACGGGGAATTTGTTGTCGTCAAACTTGCCTTCATAAATCAGGTTTACATCTTCATCGCTGATTTTGGCTTTCTCCAGTGTTGCATAGAAATAATCGTTTTTGAGTTCTAATCGATGCATAAACTGTTGAAACAGGATGTAAACGCCATCGGCAAGGGTGCCCTTGGCATTGGCAAAGTTGGTATTGATATAATCCCAGGCTTTTTTGCCGCTTTCGAAATCGCTGCCGTCGAGGCTTTGCAAATAGGTCGATAACTGCGCCAGCCTGCCGAGGTCGGGCATGGTACTGCGCGGCCCGGCATACAGCGGATGGATTCCGCGGCCGAAAAGCCAGCCCGTTTTTTCATCTGCCGAGGTGGAGCTCACTTTTACGTAGGGGGCGGTGAAGGGAATACCGCCGATATTGGCTTCTTCCTTGTTGTCGGAAACCTCTCCGTTGCCTTGCACGATATCCCCCATTTTGAATTTACCCAGCGACTTCGAACCTTTTTGGGTGGGCTGGTCGCGCAGCAAAAGGTTGTCGGTGGTAACGAGATAGAGGTACAGCTCAGGTTTGGGCGAAGGCGGCGGCGGCGTTTCTTCAGCAACAACGGCCGAAGTTTTGGTATCGTTCTGGGCCGTTTGTGACTGACAGGCCTGAAAAAGGGTAATACCCGCAAGAATTGCAAAGAATAACACGCGCATGGTAGTATGAATTGATTGAAACAATTGCACGAAAATAAAAAGCCGGGCGCAAAGTTGTCAGAACTTTACGCCCGGCCGGATTGGAGGGACTATGGCTGTGTTGCCAGTTGTTAAATCAAATCATATACACTGCCCGGAAGAATGGTCAGTAAAACGATCAGTGCCAGGCCGGCCAGCATGACCCAGCGGAATCCCGCCGGCACAGGGGCCGAATACGTGTTTTCCTCTTTTGAGAAATACATGGCAATGATGACCTTGAAATAGTAGTAAATCGAAACGGCGGAGTTGATCACAGCCAGCACGACCAGCCAGGGGTATTTTTCAAGCGCTGCGGTAAAGAGAAAATATTTGCCGAAAAAACCCGCCGTAGGCGGAATACCAGCCAGTGAAAGCATGGCGATGGTCATGACAAACGCCAGCAAAGGCTCTTTTTTACCCAGCCCGTTGAACGCGGAAAAGCTGCCGTCCTGATTTTGTTCTGCTACGATCATGAAGGCTGCAAATGCACAGATGGTCGCGATAGAGTAGGTGAGGGTGTAAAACAGCAAAGCGCCCGACCCGCCGGCGCTGCCGATGGCCAGAATGCCCAGTAGCAGATAGCCTGCGTGCGAGATGGACGAGTAGGCCATCATGCGCTTGAAATTGGTCTGGAAAATGGCGGTGGTATTGGCCAGCAGCATTGTCATGGCGGCAACAGCGGCCACTACTGTACCCCAGAATCCTTCTGCTCCCGCAAACGCACCCGAAAAAAGACGGTAAAATGCTGCAATGCCCGCTGTTTTTACGACGGTGGCCATGAATGCCGTGATCAGGTTAGGGCTGCCTTCATACACATCTGGCGCCCAGAAATGGAAAGGTGCGGCCGAAATTTTAAAACTCAACCCGATGAGAATCAACAGGATACCCACATTCAGCATGCCAGCCGAATGACGACCGTCGCTCACAGCAGATGCTACTGCGCCCAGGTCGAAACTGCCCGTTGCGCCGTACACCAGCGCCATGCCAAACAGCAAAATCCCCGTTGCGAAAGACCCCATCAAAAAGTATTTCAAAGCGGCTTCGTTGGACGACAGGTCGTTGCGACGGCTGCCGGCCAGTACGTACAACGGAATGGAGAGAATCTCGATCCCGAGAAACAGCATGGTCAGATTGGTAAAGGAATACATGACCAGTGCCCCGCAAACGCTGAACAGGATAAGGCCGAGATTGTCGCCCAGCGTATCGGTCAGCGTACGGAAACCCCAGCCCGAAAGACCCATGAGCAGGCTGACGGCGACCAGCGTGATGGCGCTGAATGCCAGTGCATAGCCGTCAAAACGGAACATGGCGGAAAACTGTTCGTTCCAGCCGGTGCTGTCGCCGTTGTTGAGGTCGAGCACTGCCGCTCCGAGGGCAAGCAGGCTGCAGACCAGCGCAAGCGGCTGAAGCAGACCTTTTTTCTTGCCGAGGCCCGAAAAAAGAACAACGATAGCGCCAATAAATAGTATAAGCAAAGACTTCATTGTCAGTCAGTTAAAAAGGTTCAAAACTGCACGGCTCCAAGAATTCGATTGACGCTGGCATCTGTCAGATTCAGGATGATCTGCGGGAAGAAACCCAGCAGCAACACCAAAGCGGCGATGATGCCGAGCACCAGCCAGTCGTTGCGTTCCACATCAGCGAAGCGTTCCGTTTGGGCATTCGGCTCGCCGAACATGGCCAGTCCATAGGCACGCAGCATATACACCGCGCCAAAGATGATCGTAAAGCCCGCGGCAAGGCCGGCCCAGAAATTATATTTCCAAACGCCGTTCAGCAGCATGAATTCTCCTGGGAAACCATTGGTCAATGGTACGGCTACTGCGCCGAGCGTGACGATCATAAACAATGTGGCCAGTTTGGGCGCCGATTTGGCAATGCCGCCCATTTCGGTGAGCGATCGTGTGCCCAGCCGGCGCTCGAGCAAATCAACCACATAAAACAACCCCACGACATTGATACCGTGGTTCAGCATCTGGATGAGTCCACCCTGTACGCCGGTTTTGTTCCAGGCCAGTACGCCGGCAGCAATGAGGCCCACGTGCGCAATGGATGAATAGGCAATCAGCCTTTTCAGATCACTTTGTTTGATCGCAATAATGCTGGCGTAAACGATACCAATGACGGCAAGTGTGATAAATGCCGGAGCAAGCGAGTGCATGGCTTCGGGCGCCAGTGGAACCATCCAGCGGATAACACCGTAAATACCCATTTTGAGCATAATCCCAGACAACAACATGGTGCCGCCGGCTGGGGCGCTCACATAGGTATCGGGCTGCCAGGTATGAAAGGGGAAAATCGGCATTTTGACTGCAAAAGCGAGGAAAAAGCCAGTGATCACCCATGCAGCGGCAGTGGGCGTAAGTTGCACCTGAACCAGATCGGCCCATGCAAAAGAGTGGCGCCCTTCGACGTCGGTTTGCAGATAAACCCAGAGCAGGGCGACCAGCATAAACAACGAGCCGATGAAAGTATAAATGAAGAACTTCAGGGTGACCCGGATACGGTCGTCGCCGCCCCAAATGGCACAGATGAAGTAGATCGGAATGAGTGCCAGTTCGTAAAAGATATAAAACAGCAAGCCGTCTTCTGCCAGGAAAACGCCGTTGAGCGCGCCGAGCATCAGCAACACCAGGCCGTAGTAGCGGGCGTCGTTGCCAAACGAGCGATTGAAACTCGTGAGCACGATCAGCGGCGCCAGCAAATTGGTCAGCACGACCAGCAGCAAACTGATGCCGTCCATGCCCAGGCTGAACGAAATGCCGGCTTGAGGTACCCAGGCAGCAGAAAATGCGTGGTTCGTAACAGCATTGGGATCGAATCCGGCCCAGGCCGCTGCCGTCACTGCCAGGTTGGCTACCGCCGCAGCAAGTGCGATGAAACGCACATTGTTGCCGCGCAGCGCGAAGACTGCCAGGGAAGATAAAATGGGGATGAGTATAAGTAATAGGGACATAGTCGCTTGATAATCAGTATGCTATTTACAAAAATATCGCCAGCAGGATCAACACAACGCCTGCTACCATGCTCAGCAGGTAGTATTCGATGTTGCCGTTTTGCAATCGGCGAAATTGCGCCCCCAGGGCCTGTATACCGTTTCCTACGCTGTTCACGGCGCCGTCGATGCCCCAGATGTCCACATAGTAGTGGAACAGTTTGGACAATTGCGACAACGGCCGGACGAAGAGCGTGTCGTAGATTTCATCCACGTAAAATTTATGGGCAAGCACCTTGGTCAGACCGCTTTGCTCGGTATCGGCAACAGGCCGGCTGCCACGTACGGCGTAGATGTAATACGAAACGCCGATGACAAGCAATGCCAGCGATGTCGTAAAGATCATGAGCGACCATTCCGTGCCGGCTTCGAGGTGATGCATTTCGCCGCCGTGCGGATTAACATTCTGTACCACAGGTTCGAAGAAATGCGCCAGCCATTGCGGCGTGCCGAATTCCATAAAATGCGGGATGTTCAAAAAGCCGCCCACTGCGGAAAGCACTGCCAGCACCATCAGCGGAAGCGTCATCACCAGCGGGCTTTCGTGCAAATGGTGTTTTTGCTCGGCAGTGCCCCGGAATTCGCCGAAGAAAGTGACAAACAACAAACGACACATATAAATGGCGGTCAGCATACCGCCCAGGCCGGCAAGGCCCCACCAGAGTTTGCCCCCGGCGGCCCAGGTATTGGCAAAAATTTCGTCTTTCGAGAAAAAGCCTGCGAGCAAGGGGAAGCCTGCAATGGCGAAAGTGCCGATCAGAAATACCCAGAAAGTGATCGGAAGCGCCTTGCGAAGCCCGCCCATATTGCGAATGTCCTGTTCGCCACCCATTGCGTGAATCACCGAGCCGGCGCCCAGGAACAGCAGCGCCTTGAAAAACGCGTGCGTGGTCACATGAAACATGGCGCTGGTGTAAGCGCCCATGCCCAGCGCAACGAACATCAGCCCCAGCTGCGATACAGTGGAATAGGCGAGTACTTTTTTAATGTCGTTCTGACGAAGACCGATCAGGGCAGCGAAGATCGACGTGACCAACCCGACAACCGCCACAACATGCAGGGCGTCGGGCGAAAGCGAATACAGGCCGTTGCAGCGGGCAATGAGGTAAATGCCCGCAGTTACCATCGTGGCGGCGTGGATGAGTGCCGACACCGGCGTCGGGCCGGCCATGGCATCAGGGAGCCAGGTGTACAGTGGAATCTGCGCGCTTTTGCCGATGGCGCCGACGAACAACAGGAGGCAAATGACAGTAATGGTCGCATCGCCTGCGCTCAAATTTTTGGCGGCGGAGAAAACATCGGCGAAGGCAATACTGCCGAACGTATTGTAAATCAGGAAAATACCCAGCAAAAGCCCAAGGTCGCCGATACGGTTCATGATAAAAGCCTTGCGGGCAGCATGGCCGTATTCACGGTTTTGGTACCAAAAGCCGATCAACAGGTAGGAGCACAGGCCCACGCCTTCCCAACCGAAGAACAACATCAGGAAATTGTCGCCCATAACGAGCAACAACATGCTGAAAATGAACAGGTTGAGATACGCGAAAAACTTCCAGAAGCCTTCATCGTCGTGCATGTAGCCGATGGAATACACATGGATCAGGAAGCCCACCCCGGTGACGATCAGCATCATCCAGACCGACAATTGGTCGACAAGGAAGGAAAAATCGACGCGGAGGCTGTCAACCGTGAAGAAATTGTACACCACCTGGTGAATGGGCCCCGAGGCCGATACCTGGTTGAAACATGCCACGCTGAGCAAAAACGAAATCAGTACGGTGCCGGAGCCGATGACGCCGACCAGCGTTTTTCCCAGGTTTCGCCCGAACAAGCCATTGATCGCAAAACCGACCAGCGGAAGGAAGGGTATGAGAGGTATAAGTTGTTGCATCGTTTGTGTCTTGTTCGCTTAGTTTCTCAATTTATCCAGCAGGGAAATATCGGTGGATTTGGTATTCCGGTAGATCATCACCAGAATCCCAAGACCTACGGCTGCTTCGGCAGCGGCGACAACCATGATGAAAAACACCATGATTTGCCCTTGCGCGTCTCCCAGATAGGTGGAAAAAGCCGCCAGCAACAGGTTGACTGCATTCAGCATCAGTTCGATGCACATGAGCACCACGATGGCATTGCGGCGTGTAAGTACCCCGAAAACTCCGATACTGAACAGTACCGAAGAGAGGTAAACATAGTATTCGATCGGAACGGAGCGGATAACCTCGAGCATATCGCGCAGTTTTTTTAAACTTTTAAGTCTTTTTTGCCCACCAAAACGGCTCCTACCATCGCGGCAAGGAAGAGGATGCCCGCAATTTCAAAAGGCACGACAAAATCGGTGAACAATACTTTGCCAAGATTCTGAACCAGGCCAACCTGCGGGTCGGGTTGTCCGCTTGCACTGACCTGTACAGTGCCGTGCAGGGCTCCGGCGAGCGTGACCAGCAGACAGCCGGCGGCAATAGCCCCGGCCAGTCGCCAGGTTGCCGACTTTTGAGGCTCCGTGTCCTTGTTCAGGTTGAGCAACATGAGTACGAAAAGGAACAACACCATGATGGCGCCGGCATACACGATAATGTGCACAACAGCAAGGAATTGCGCGTTCAGCAACACGTATTGCCCGGCAATGGTGAAAAAGGTCAGAATCAGATACAGCACACTGTGCACGGGGTTTCTGGAAAACACCATCAGCAGTGCCGTGATGACGGAAATGACCGCCAGGGTCAAAAAAATCGGAAGTGTCATTGTCGTCGGTTAGTCCGTTTAAGGTCTTTCGGAAAATGGGTATCTGTTTGAAATGAAATGGTCGCCGCCGCGGTGTTTACCGGACTTCGGCCCACTTTTTCTCCTGAATGTGTTTTTGACGCACGCTGACGTCAACGCGCTTTTCAGGTTCGACACCTTCCACGAGTTTGTCTTTACCAAAGACAAAACCCTGCCGCGCATAATCGCTCGGCACGATCCTGTCGGTCAGGAAGATGGCTTCTTTCGGGCAGGCTTCTTCGCAGAGGCCACAGAAAATGCAGCGCAGCATATTGATTTCATACACAGCGGCATATTTCTCTTCGCGGTAGAGGTGCTCTTCTCCTTTTTTGCGCTCGGCTGCCGTCATGGTGATGGCTTCAGCCGGACAAGCCACGGCGCAAAGGCCGCAGGCAGTGCAGCGTTCAGCGCCTTTGTCGTCGCGTTTGAGCACGTGCCAGCCCCGCCAAACCGGGGCAAACGGCCGTTTTACCTCGGGGTACCGCACCGTGTGCGATTTGCCGAACATAACCCGCAGGAAGTGCTTGAGGGTCGTCCACATGCCCTTGAAGATCGCAATCAGGTAGATGCGTTCGCCGAAGGTCATTTTTTTGTTGACGACGTTTTTCGAGCGGTTGGTCAAAGACTGCATATTGTCCAATTAAGTGATAGTCAAACAATTATTTTCCAAACATCAGTACGCCTGCGCCGGTCAGCACCATGTTGACGATAGCGAGTGGAATCAGGGATTTCCATCCCAGGTGCATCAGTTGGTCGTAGCGGAAACGCGGGATGGTCCAGCGAATCCACATGAAGACAAAAATGAAGAATACAATTTTGGCAAACAGCACGATGGGGCCCATAAAGCCGCCCAGCCAGCTCGGATCGAGGCCGGGGAAATTGTAGCCGCCAAAGAACATCGTGGCCGTTACGGCGCTGGAAATGAACATGTTGATGTATTCGGCAAAAAGAAAGAAGCCGAGTTTCATCGAGCTGTATTCTGTGTGATAGCCCCCGATGAGTTCGGTTTCGCATTCGGCCATATCAAACGGAGCGCGGTTGCATTCGGCCAGCGAGCACACAAAAAAGATCAGGAAGCCAAGGGGCTGATAAATGACGTTCCAGTGAAAGCCCGTCTGTTGTGCGGCAATCTCTTTCAGGCTGAGCGTACCGGTCATCATCACCACGGCGATGACGGAAAGCCCCATTGCCAGTTCGTACGAAATCATCTGCGAACTGGCCCGAATAGCGCCGTACAGCGAGAATTTGTTGTTTGACGACCAGCCGCCGATCATAATGCCGTACACGCCCAGCGACGACAACCCAAGGATGTACAGAATACCGATATTCAAGTCGGCTACCTGCAGATCGACGGGTTTGCCGAAAATCGTCAGTTGTGTGCCCCAGGGAATCACCGCGCTGGTCATGCAGGCGACGAACATAAAAGCGCCTGGCGCCAGAATGTACAGCCAGCGTTCGGCCTCGTTGGGGCGGAAATCTTCTTTGGTAAACATCTTGACCCCGTCGGCGATGGGCTGGAGAATGCCCCAGGGGCCTGCACGGTCAGGACCGAGGCGATCCTGAAAGAAAGCGGCAAATTTGCGCTCGCCGTAAGTGGAGTAAGCCGCCACGCCCAGCGTGACGAGAAACAACACACTGATCAGGATTATTTTTTCCGTGATAAAGGCTGCCGAGAAGAGTAATAAAACGCTCATTTTCTTTGTATTAAGGCACAATAATCAACGCACCGTGGTGGCGCCTTCATAATGGTTTTGGGAAATAACGGAGTGGCGGTCGATGTCGCGCGGCCCCTCGATGGTCCAGTCTTTGAGGTCTTTTTTCTCAAAGCGGCAGGTATTGCAAATGAAATCATGCACTTCGCCGTAGCGGTCTTTACGGGCCGTGACGCGGAAAATTTCCTTGCCGTACATCCAGACTACGGCTTTGCCGGAGCAGGTGGGGCAGTCGCGGTGTGCGTCCATGGGGTTGAGGAACCAGACGCGGCTTTTGAAACGGAAAGTGCGGTCGGTCAGGGCGCCTACGGGGCACACATCGATCACATTGCCCGAAAAATCATTGTCGATGGCCCTTTCGATAAACGTGCTGATCTCGGCGTGATCGCCCCGGCCGATGATGCCGTGTACGCGGCCGTCGGTCAGTTGCTGGGCGGTGTACACGCAGCGGTAGCACAGGATGCAGCGCGTCATGTGCAGTTTGATATATGGGCCGATATCGATCTTTTCAAAGGTGCGGCGTTCGAATTCGTAACGGGTGCTTTCTGCGCCGTGTTCGAAGGCGAGGTCCTGCAGGTGGCATTCGCCGGCCTGGTCGCAGATCGGGCAGTCAAGCGGGTGGTTGAGCAACAGAAATTCGACTACGCCGGCACGGGCTTTTTGCACCTCGTCGCTGGTGATATTGGCCACTTCCATACCGTCCATAACCGTCGTTTGGCAGGAAGCCACGAGTTTGGGCATGGGGCGGGGGTCTTTTTCAGAGCCCTTGGTCACCTTTACCAGGCAGGTGCGGCATTTGCCACCCGAGCCTTTGAGGGTGGAGTAGTAGCACATGGCCGGCGGCACGATGTCGCCGCCAATCTGGCGGGCGGCATTCAGGATGGTGGTGCCTTCGGGTACTTCGACTTCGAAGTTGTCTATTTTTACTTTAGGCATTGTATTGATAATGCTTTAATTTTCAATGTCTTGCAAAATTTGCTTCACTGTTGATTTCAATTTGGGGAGGTTTTCCCGTACAACGAACATGACGATTGGCATATCAGTGCCCCAATAATCGTGAATCAACTTATCGCGAAGTCCGGCAACTCTTTTCCAGGGTATATCCGGGTAATTTGCTCTAATTTCTTCCGGGATTTGCTTTACAGCTTCCCCGATTATCTGAAGGCAAAGGATTAGAGTCATGCCTTCGTCTGAAAATTGATCAATTTGCTTCACCCCCGGTCGAGCACTTCTTGTGCCTTTTCCGAGTAGGCGATTATGTCATTCAGAAAGTCGCGAATATCCCTTTTCATAAATATTCTACTTCCGACAAGATATGTTGTCCGATATATTTTCGAAGACTGCGCTTTACAGCAACATCGACCTTGCAATGAAAAATATCGGAGAGGTATTCTTCCAGTTCCATGATCTCAAACAATCCGATTTCACGATCAAAGTCGACCAGCACATCGATATCGCTTGACTTTTTTTGTTCGCCTCTGACCCAGGAGCCAAACACACCGATCTCCGACACCCCGAATCGGCGATGCAACTCGGATTTTTCCTGGATCAGTTTGTTTTTTATATTCTCGAGAGTCATAGCATTCAATTACAATATTTCAAGTTGGGCATGAGGATGAAGATTATACCGTCGCCACAGGCTCCTTCACCAGCCCGTAATTTCGCTCCATACAATCCTTAGGTTTGTTCACGTGCCATTCGAACTCCTCGCGGAAGTGGCGGATGGCTGCGCTGACGGGCCAGGCCGCGGCGTCGCCGAGCGGGCAGATGGTATTGCCTTCAATCTTTTTGGCTACGTCGGCCAGCAGGTCGATGTCGCTCATTTTGCCCTGGCCGTTTTCGAGGCGCCAGAGTACTTTTTCCATCCAGCCGGTTCCTTCACGGCAGGGCGAGCACTGGCCGCAGGATTCGTGGTGGTAGAAGCGGGCGAAGTTCCAGGTGTTGCGCACGATGCACTGGTCTTCGTCGTACACGATAAAGCCGCCCGAACCCAGCATGGAGCCGGTGGCGAATCCGCCGTCGGCCAGGCTTTCGTAGGTCATGAGGCGGTTCTCGCCATTGGCGGTTTTCGTGATGAGGAAGTGGGGGAGAATGGGCACCGAAGAGCCGCCCGGCACGCAGGCTTTGATGCGTTTGCCGTTTTTGATGCCGCCGCACCACTCGTCGGAGTAGATGAATTCCTCTACCGAAACGCCGAGTTCGATTTCATACACGCCGGGTTTGTTGATGTTGCCGCTCGCGGAAATCAGTTTGGTGCCTGTGCTTTTGCCGATGCCGATTTTGGCGTACTCGTCGCCGCCGTCGTTGATGATCGGCACTACAGCGGCGATGGTTTCCACGTTGTTGACCACGGTGGGGCATTGCCACAGGCCTTTGACGGCCGGGAAAGGCGGCTTGATCCGCGGATTGCCGCGTTTGCCTTCGAGGCTTTCGATCAGCGCGGTTTCCTCGCCGCAGATGTAGGCGCCGGCGCCGGGGTTGACGTACAGGTCGAGGTTGTACCCCGTGCCCAGAATGTTTTTACCCAGCCAGCCGTTGGCGTAGGCCTCGGCAATGGCTTTTTCGAGGATAAAAACGATCCAGGAATACTCGCCGCGGATATAGATGTAGGAAGTATTGGCGCCCAGCGCATACGAAGAAGTGATCATGCCTTCGATCAGCAGGTGCGGGATTTTTTCCATCAGGAAGCGATCCTTGAAGGTACCTGGCTCCGATTCGTCGGCGTTGCAGAGCAAGTAGCGGGGCACACCTTCGGGTTTGGCGAGAAAGGACCATTTCATACCCGTGGGGAAGCCCGCGCCGCCGCGACCGCGGAGACCCGATTTTTTGACTTCTTCCACGACTTCGTCGGGCGTCATGGTTTTCAGCGCCTTTTCAACGGAGCGGTAGCCGCCCTGTTTGCGGTACACCTCGTAGGTGTTGATGCCTTCGATGCGGGCGTGTTCAAGGAGAAGTTTGCGACTCATTTATAGCAAGTTGCGAGTGTTCGTATGGTTGCGGCGAAGTAGGATGGAAGTTCAGGCTTTGTTGATTTTCCGGCCTTCTTCGTCGTATTTATCCAGTTCTTTGAGCAAATCGGCTTTCAGGTGTCCGGGGTCGATCACGGCGCCGTTGAATTCGGTATTGGGCAAAACGGCGACCAGCATATTGTCTTCTGGCATATCATCGAGCCAGGCAAGAAGTTCATTCAGGTCGATGACGTTCACCTGATACTCCTCGAAGCCGGCAGCCAGACGAAACACCTCGGCCATTTCGGCATGCGGGAAGAAAGGGATGATGTCGGCATCGTCGTCGTCGCCGAGCAGGGCCCAGCCTTCGTCGTCGGCCAGTCCGTACACTTCTTCGGTGTCGGCCACGGTCTTCACGAAGTAGTCGTAGCGTTTTTCGCCCGGTTTTTTGAAAACCTTTTCGATGTCGGCAGCAGTGAGTTGAGACATTTTTTTATGGTTGATGAAGGTTTATAAGGGTATATAAAGGTTTATGAGGAGCAGATTTATAAATTTTACAAACCTGATAAACCCTCATCAACCCCTTAACATTCAATGCATTTTCCAGGTGCCCTTATTGATCTTTCCGGCGCGGCAATCGTCGAGAAACTGATCGATTTTCGCTTCGTCGAGGTGTTCGTGGAAAAACTCGCCTACCTGCATCATCGGGGCATAGCCGCAGGCGCCGAGGCATTCTACTTCCTTGATCGTGAAAAGGCCGTCGGGCGTCGTCTGGTTTTTGCCAATGCCGAGTTTGAGTTTGGTATATTCGATAATGCGCTCGGCACCTTCGATGGCGCAGGGGCCGGTATGGCAAAATTCGAGCACGTATTTACCCACCGGTTCGAGGTTGTACATGGAGTAGAAGCTTGCTACTTCGTACACTTCGATGGGGGTGACGCCCAGTACCTCGGCAACCTGATCCATGGCCGAAACACTGAGCCAGCCACCGTTTTCTTCCTGTGCAATATGCAAGGCGCGAAGAATGGCGCTTTTGCCGCGGCCTTCCGGGTATTTTCTGGTGAGGCCCTGCACCTCTGCGAGGGCTTCGGATGAAAATTTGAAAGGGGCTCCGTTTTGCGTTGTGGCGTGCATTATGGACAAGTATTATAGTATGTGTTAAAACAGGATGAACAGGGCTTGCAGGCGCTTGAAAGCATCAGGCGTCCAGTTCGCCGGCGATCACATTCATACTCGACATGGTCAGAATGGCATCAGACAACATCGCGCCTTTGATCATTTCCGGGTAAGCCTGATAGTAAATGAAACAGGGGCGGCGGAAGTGCAACCTATAGGGCTGGCGGCCGCCGTCGCTGATCAGGTAGTAGCCGAGTTCGCCATTGCCGGCCTCCACGGAGTGGTATACCTCGCCGGCGGGTATCGGCGTTTCGCCCATCACGATCTTGAAGTGGTAGATCAGGGCTTCCATTTTGGTGTACACGTCGGGTTTTTCAGGCAAATAGAAGTCGGGTACGTCGGCGTGGTAGGGACCTTCAGGGAGGTTGTTGTAAGCCTGGTTGATAATGCGGAGGCTTTGGCGGATTTCTTCCTGACGCACCATAAAACGGTCGTAGGTATCGCCTTGACCGCTACCTACCGGGATATCGAACTCAAAATCCTGATAGGAAGAGTACGGGTTCATGACGCGGACGTCGTAGTCGATGCCGGCAGCGCGGAGGTTGGGGCCGGTGAAGCCGTAGGCCAGGGCGCGGTCGGCAGAGATCGGGCCTGCGCCGATGCAGCGGTCCATAAAGATCCGGTTGCGTTCGAGCAAGTTGTTGAACTCCTCGAAGATCGCCGGGAAGGTTTTGAGGAAAGTGCGCAGTTTTTGGTGGAAAGCAGGAGAGAAATCGCGTTCCATACCGCCGATACGGCCGATATTGGTCGTCAGGCGGGTGCCGCAAACTTCCTCGAACATTTCATAAATCTTTTCCCGCTCCTGGAACACGTAGGTAAAGCCGGTCAAAGCCCCGGTATCCACCCCGATGACGGAGTTGCAGACCAGGTGGTCGGCGATGCGGGCCAGTTCCATGATGATCACCCGCATGTAATCGGCGCGTTTGGGCAGCTCGATTTTGGCGAGTTTTTCGACCGTCATGTGCCAGCCCATGTTGTTGATGGGAGAGGAGCAGTAGTTGAGGCGGTCGGTGATCGGCGTGATCTGGCCGTAGGGCCGGTGTTCGGCGAGTTTCTCGAAGGCCCGGTGGATGTAACCGATGGTCGGCTCGGCGGAGACGATGCGTTCGCCATCCATTTTCAGCACATTTTGGAAAATGCCGTGGGTAGCCGGGTGGGTTGGCCCCAGGTTGAGGGTGGCCAATTCGCCTTCAAGGCTGTCGAGTTGGGAAAAGTAGGATTGAACTTGCATGTGCAAGGAGTTAATTCGCTAAAAATCAATCAAAACTCCGCCCTTCATGGCCATCCCGGCCGAAGAAGCGGTCGTCTTTGTCGGTTCGGGTGCCATCTTCGAGGCGGTATTCCTTGCGCATCGGGAACACGTCGAGGTCTTCCACGTTGAGGATGCGGGTCAGTCTGGGGTGTCCGTTGAAGATGATGCCGAAGAAATCGTATTCCTGGCGTTCCATCCAGTTGGCCGAAGGCCAGAGGTCGGTGATGGTGGCGATATGGGCTTCTTCCACGGGTACCCAGGCTTTCACGCGGATGCGGCGGTTGTCCGGCCAGTTGTGGAGGTGGTACACTACGCCGAGTTCGCGGCCGGTATTGTCGGGGTAATGCATTCCGCAAAGGGTGGTCAGAAAATGGTAGTTAAGTTCGCTGTCGTCGCGCAGAAACTGCAAAAGTTCATGCGCTTTTTCCCGCGAGGTTTCCACATTCAGCACACCGTCGTAACCCGTTTCGCTGCCGAGCAGGAGGCCGGGTTTTTGTTGTTCGATGCGGGCGAGTACCGTTTCGTTATTGAAATGCATCGTTATGCAATTTGATATTTCTCCAGAAGGTGCTGGTATTCAGGCGAATGGCGGCGGCGCAGTGGTTCGTTTCTGACCAGTTCCTGAATTTTCAGGATGCCGTCGATAATTTGCTCGGGGCGGGGCGGGCAGCCGGGCACGTACACATCGACCGGAATCACCTTGTCGATGCCCTGCAGCACGGAATAGGTATCGAAAATACCGCCCGAACTGGCGCAGGCGCCGACGGCAATGACCCATTTCGGTTCCGCCATTTGTGTGTACACCTGTTTGAGAATGGGGCCCATTTTTTTCGCAATGGTACCCATGACCATGAGCAGGTCGGCCTGGCGAGGCGAAAAGGAAAGCCGCTCCATGCCGAATCGGGCGAGGTCGTAGTTGGTGCCCATGGTGGCCATAAATTCGATGCCGCAGCAGGAGGTGGCAAATGGCAGGGGCCAAATCGAATTGGAGCGCGCCAGCCCCACGGCCTGGCTCAGTTTGGTGGCGAAAAAACCTTCGCCGCCGTAACCTTCGGGCATTTCTGCTTGATTGATCATCGTTTGAGCAAGTAATTGGATTGATGATTGTCGAGGGTCTTAAATGTCTGGCAATCAGCAATTAATAGTTCATTTTTCCCAGTCCAGCGCACCTTTTCGCAACACGTAAACAAAGCCCACCAAAAACACTGCCACGAAAAGCAGTACCGCCAGGAATCCTTCCATCCCCATGGCCCGGAAATTCACGGCATAAGGATAGAAAAAGATCACCTCCACGTCGAAAAGAACGAAGAGAATGGCTGTCATGAAGTACTTGATGGAGACCGGAATGCGTGCATTGCCCTGGCTTTCGATACCGCATTCGAAGTTTTCGTTCTTCTTGGCGCTTTTGCGGCGCGGACCGAGCATCGGAACGACGATGAGTACAATAGCCACAAATCCAAGGGCGACAAGAGACTGGAGGACGATAGGCAGGTAACCTGATGGTTCCATATGTCGTAAAGTTTGATTTTAAACGGCTGCAGGGTTCGGTTGGTTGAAAAAAAAGTGCAGAAAAGCCCCGCAAACCGCCGCGTTTGAGCGCGGCAAAGGTATTTAAATTCACTTCAAATTTGGACGAACTAAAAATTGTATCTTGAACACTTAGTCCGACATCCTCCCTTTTTAGAATCATTCCAAGCGGGGGCGAAAACAGATCTTGCCGTTTGCAGAAAAAGTTGAACATTTGCCGAAACCACTCTTTTTCAACTATGTCCCGCGATTCCTTTGTCGGCTTTTCCATGGCGCTGCTCCTGGCGCTGTTCGTCTGGTTTCTTCGCAGCCCCCAACAGCCCCCAACCGAATTTTCCAACGCCGCGCCCCCCGTGGAAGTCGATCAACTGGCTCCCTACGGTTCGCCTGTGATCGACGGCAAAGGCGATGATGCAGTCTGGGAAATGTCCGAATGGCTCCCGCTCGATCAGGTCTGGATTGGAAAAGACCTCTCGGCCGATGATTTTAACGGCCGCTACAAACTGGCCTGGGATGAAAACAACCTTTATGTGTTGGCGGAAATAACCGACGATACGCTGATCGATATTCATCCGGACGGCCTCGACCATTACTGGGACGACGATTGCCTCGAAATTTTCATCGACGAAGACGCTTCCGGCGGCAACCACCAATACAATTACAATGCTTTTGCCTACCACATTGCCCTCGACGGCAAGGTGGTGGACATTGCCCCGGACAGCTCCTACCAGTACTACAACGACCATTGCCTGACCCGCCGCGTCAGCACCGGCAACACCAGTGTGTGGGAGGTGGCAGTCAGGGTTTTCGATGGCAATCGCTATCAGGACGGCGCCGAAAACGTGCCCAAAATGTTGAAATCCGGCAAGGTGCTGGGTTTCGCGCTGGCGTATTGCGACAACGACCACTCGCCCGAACGCGAACATTTTATCGGCAATGTCGCCGTTGCCGGCGAGGATAAAAACCGGGGCTGGATTGATGCGGGCATTTTTGGCAAGCTGGGCTTGCAATAGCTCGCCCGGGAGCCTAATTTTGCCAACATGATGAATGTCGAACAACTCCGTACGCTCTGCCTTTCCTTTCCCGGCGTCACGGAGGAGATCAAATGGGGCAACGACCTTTGTTTTCTGGTCGGCGAAAAAATGTTTTGCATCACTTCGGCTGACGCTGATCAGGGCGCCTCGTTTAAAGCCGGGGAGGAAGAATATGCCGCACTGGTCCAGCGAGAGGGTATCATTCCCGCGCCTTATCTGGCCCGCGCCAGATGGGTATATGTGCTTGATTTCTCCCGCCTGAGTCCGCAGGAATGGTACCGCCTTGTTCTCAAATCGTACGAACTGGTCAAGAACAAGCTGCCCCGTAAAAAACAAGAACAGTTGTAAATAAGGCTTTAATCATGTGTGCCTGTTTCCGCCTGCAACGGCAATTTGATTAAGTTTGCCGCAAAAAAACACCCACCTGCATGACCCTCCTAGACGGCAAGCTCCTTTCCGAAAACATCAAGGCCGAGATCGCGGCCGAAGTTGATCAAATTCGTGCCCGTGGCGGCAAAATCCCGCACCTCGCCGCGGTGCTCGTCGGCGAAAACCCCGCCAGCGAAGTTTACGTAAGCAATAAAATCAAAAGTTGTGAACAAGTCGGGTTCAAGAGCACCCTTATTCGGCGCCCGGCCGAGCTTTCTCAAACAGAATTGCTGAGCATCGTACATCAGCTCAACAACGACCCCGACATCGACGGGTTTATCGTGCAATTGCCCCTGCCCAAACATATCGAAGAAGAAAAAATCACGCTGGCCATCGATCACCGCAAGGATGTCGACGGGTTTCACCCGGTCAATTTCGGCCGAATGGCACAGGGAATGCCCGCTTTTTTGCCCGCCACGCCTTTCGGTATTCTTGAAATCCTTCGGCGCTACAACATCGAAACCAGCGGGAAACACTGCGTCGTGGTCGGCCGCTCCAACATTGTCGGCACACCGATCAGCATCCTGTTGTCGCGTAAGGGCTACCCTGGCGACTGCACAGTAACGCTGACCCATTCGCGCACGGCCGACCTGCCCGGTGAAATCGGCCGTGCCGACATCGTGGTAGCCGCAATAGGTATTCCGGAATTCGTCAAGGGAGAATGGCTGAAAGAGGGCGCCGTAGTCATCGACGTCGGCATCAACCGTATTGCCGATCCGAGCAGAAAATCGGGCTCCAGAATCGTCGGCGATGTCGATTTCGACTCGGCGGCGCCGCGTTCTAGCTACATCACGCCGGTCCCCGGCGGGGTAGGGGCAATGACGGTCACCGCCCTCATGCTCAACACATTGAAAGCCGCAAAGGGCGAGATTTACCCTCGCCCCTGAACGGTAATGTCACTCCTTAATTATTGAAACATAAAATCAGAAAACACATGGCTCGACTCACTGGCTTTTCCCGATTGCTGATTGCGCTCGCTATTGTGGCCGGCGTTTATTTTGCGGTCAAAACTTTTCTCCCCAAGTTTAAAACAGATGGCGGCGCTCCGGCTCAAACCGAGACGACGACCCCGACCGGCAACGCCTCTTCCGGAAGCGACAACGCTACGGCGGCGGCGCCCAGCAGCAATACGTTCAGCACAAGTTTTAATTTCAATGCCCCCTTGCCGGTCAATGGCAAACTGAAAGGCGTGGTGGAACTGGGCGCTACCGGCTTCAACTCTTTCATCGTTCGAATCGACGGCCAGAAAAACTGGAAACTCGAAAACTCCGAATTCGGCGCCAGCCTCGTGCATGAAAACATGGCAACCGATGAAGATGTGCGTCAGGGTTTGAAACGCTACATCGCCAAAATGCTCGATTTTGGCGTGCAAGGCAAGGATATCCACTTTGTGGTCAGCTCCGGGGCAGCCAAAGCCGAAGTGACGGAAAAAATCACCCGCGTGCTACGTACCATGAACTATTTCGTCAACGTCGTAACCCCGCAACAGGAAGCGCAATATGCCTACAAGGCGGCCATGCCCAACGGATTCGACAGCAAGGCTTTTGTCGTGGATATCGGCTCCGGCAACACGAAAATTTCCTACAAACAGGGCTCCTGGATTACCGGCATCGAATGCCCCGGCGCCAAGTATTATCAAAACAATATGAACGATTCGCAGGTCTATCAGGAGATCAAATCCAAGGCCAATCAGGTGCCTGCAAACCTGCGTTCTACCTGTTTCATCATTGGCGGTGTGCCGTTCGAACTGGCCGATCAGGTGCGCAAAGACAAAAAAGAACGCTACACGCCGCTGATGTCGCCGGGCGCCTACCAGGCCAAAGGCGAAAAGCAGCGGGCCGGCCTGAATATTTACAAGGCTATTGCCGACGCTACCGGCTGCCAGCAATTTGTGTTTGACTGGGACGCCAATTTCACCATCGGCTTCTTGCTGAGTTTGTAAAAAACGTTTTCGAAAGGTCTGAATACAACCGCGGGTTGGCTGTCTCAGCCAACCCGCGGTTCGTTTGGGCGATATCCGGCCTGTTCCTTCCAGCGCTGCCCGACAGTCGAAACCTCAACCTGCTCTAAGCGCTTTTTCCACCAGTTGCCTGTACTGTCTGCCTATGGGCAGGCTGTGAGCGCCCAGTTCCAGTCCGTCGGCCGACCAGGCTGTGATCTTGTTGCGGGCAACGATAAAAGAGCGGTGTACGCGCAAAAAATGCTCCGCAGGCAAGGTCTCCTCAAAGTGGCGAATGCTTTGTTTGGTGACAACCTTGCCCGAGGTGGTGACAAATCGGACGTAATCTTTCAGGCTTTCGAGATAAAGAATGTCATCAAGCAAAATTTTTACCTGTTTGCGATCGGCACGTACAAAAAGATGGGCCATGTCGCCCACAGAAGACGGTTGCAGTGTTTCGGTTTTGTTGGAATGCTCGACCCGTGCCTGAAACTTGCCGATTGCTTTTAAAAAACGCTCGAAACTGACGGGTTTCAGGAGGTAGTCGGCCACGTCGAGTTCAAAACCTTCCAGTGCGAATTCGCGGTAAGCCGTGGTCAGAATGATCTCCGGCCGGTTGCGCAAGGCCTGGACAAACGCCAGTCCGTTCAGGCCGGGCATCTGTATATCGAGGAAAATCAGGTCGATTTTCAGGGTTTGCAAGGCTTCGAATGCCTTGACAGGGCTGGTGAACCTCGCGGCGACCGAGAACCCGCCGAGGCGGCCGAGGTACGTTTCCAGAATGTCGAGCGCGATGGGCTCGTCGTCGATCAGCAGGCATTGATAACTCATGAAAGATTGATTTTCAAGGCAATGACGAAATTGTGTTCTCCACTTATTCTGCTCAGCTCATACCGGCCGGGGTAAAACAGATCGAGGCGTTTCTCTACGTTTTTAAGTCCAAGCCCTTTGCCGGAACCGATACGCGGCAACCCATCCACCGCGCCGGCAAAACGGCTGTTTTCAACCTGAAAATACAGGGTTTGCTCAAGCAATTGCAGCGAAATATCAATGGAAATTTGCTCCCCCGAAGCACTGGACCCGTGTTTGAAGGCATTTTCCACAAATGGCAACAGGAGCAGGGGGGCAATCCGGACTGCCGCGGGGATCGGTTCGGCGCACCTGAAACGAAGGCAGAGCCGCTCGGGACTGTAACGCAGCTTTTCCAGTTCGATGTAGCGCCCGATTAGCTCGGCTTCTCGTTGCAGCGGGATGAAATCCTCGTTGCATTCGTACAGGATAAAATCGAGCAACCCGCTGATTTTGAGTATGTAATCAGGGGTAAACGCCGACTGCCGGATGGCCAGTCCGTACAGGTTGTTCAGGGTGTTGAACAAAAAATGCGGATGAATCTGCGCCCGCAGGAATTGCAGTTCGGCAGTTCTCTTTTCTCCCTGTAATTGTTCGGTCAGCCGGTCTTTGCGATCCCAGTCGCGGATAATTTTCAGGCAAACACCGAGCGCGATGACGGCATAGTCCCGAAACAGGTTCTTGGTGATTTTCGTAAGTGGTAAACGGAATTCCTCCTGTTCGAACACCAGATAATAAAGGCGCGACCACTCCAAACGGAACAGGATGACCAGCAGAAGCACCCCCGCGGATAATAGCCAGAAAGCCAGTTTCTTTTGCCGCCACAAGAGCCGCGGCACCATGACATAGGCAACGAGATAAAAAGGCAGGGCGATAACCGGCAAATACCACAGGATTTGCAGGAGCAGTTCGCGTTTGTCGGCGTAGTGCGGAAGGTTGGCCACCAGCTCGACCAGAACACCATAGCAGAAGGTGTAAAATGATCCTTTTCAGCATGGTTGCCCAAAGATAACGGGCATTGCCCCGACGAATACCAATAGTCGCTCTGTAACGCGAACAGGCTCTGCAATGCAAAAAATCGGCGATCAAAGCCATTGAGCGACCGGATGGCGTACAGTGTCGCCGATCGCGCGACCGCGGGCTACAAACCATTTTCTGTTTGGCCTGGCGGCCCAGTTTTGCCTGTAAAAATTATGAAAACAACACTTTGGCTTTTCGTCTCTTTTGGCGTGCTGCTCATGCTGCAGTTTTTCCCCGTAGAAAAAACGCCACCCCCAACTGTTCCCGAACTGGATGTTCAACAACTAATGCCCCGCCTGATCAGATCGCGGCTTCGTTGAAAAAGGCCTGTTACGACTGCCTTCCAACCAGACGCAATGGCCCTGGTACGCCAATGTACAGCCGGTAGGGTGGTGGATCGAACGGCATGTGTCGGGTGGGCGTAAAGAATTGAATTTCAACACTTTTGGTAAAATGCCTGAAGATGCGCGTCTGGAAACGCTCGAACGTTGTGCCGACATGATCGAAAAGAATTGAATGCCCACCCGCGATTACCTGCGCCTGCACCCCGAAGCAAGGTTGCAGGGGGCTGAAAAAGAGCGACCGACCCACTGGCTGCGGAAGCCGTGACAGACAGGGTTTATCTTAAAATTTAATAATACTCAGACAAAATTTTCCTTACTAATTTTTATAAATACAATTCAAATGAAAAACACATTAACGGCTGTCCCTTTCGTCGGGATGGCATTTATCCTGCTAAGTTGTTCCAATTCGCCCGCTTTACCCAAACCCGAAGCGGCTCGGCCTGAACCGACTGGCGTAGGGGTGGTGGGCGGTCCGTTTGAGAACGGAGAATTTATGTACATTGGCTTGCCGAGTGTCGTCAACGCCATCGACACCAGCCCGGCCTGGTATCAGAAAGGCGGCCAAAAGTTGCTCATTACCGGCACGATCTTCCGGCGCGACGGGAAGACGCCCGCCCCCGGCGTAATGCTCTACTATTATCACACCGACAGGAATGGCCTGTATGCCGACCGCGAGGGGCTGGACAGAAGGGTAGTGCGGCATGGCTATATCAGGGGCTGGGTCAAGTCGGACGAACAGGGCAGGTATGCCATTTACACGTCCAGGCCGGCGCCTTACCCCGGCTCCGATTTGCCCGCGCACATTCACCCGGCCGTCAAGGAGCCCGAAATTGACAAGGAATACTACCTGGATGAGTTTGTTTTCGATGATGACAAAAACCTGACTGCCGATCGGCGCCGGAGACTTGAAAACCGTGGAGGAAGCGGCATTTTGCGCGTGACAAGCAAGGGCGACCTTCAAATTGCAGGGCATGATGTGATTCTTGGCCTGAACATCCCGAACTATCCGGAGCGCCCGGCGGCCCCTGTTTCAGGGCTTGAAATCGGCGAAGACCAGCCATCTTTCATGCCCTTTCACGCAGCCGGCCCTGACAAAGGTAGTCGGGCATGTCCTGTGTGTAAATATGGAAAATATGAAGGCGTACTGTATTTCGTCGGCAGGAACCCCGACTGGGCCGACATCGAACAGTGGCTGGTGTTTCTGGAAAAAGAAAGCATGGTGCGCGGAAAATACCTGAAAGCCTACTTCGTGTACGGCAACGACAAGGATTACCATCCGCTCAAAACCAGGCAGCAACTGGCAGCAATGGCTGCCTCACTAACCCTGAAAAACGTAGCCCTTACGTACGTGCCCTCTTTTCACGACGAGGAAAGTGAAATATCGTTCAGCAAAATTTCACCGGATGTTGCCAATACATTCATCCTCTTTCGAAATGGCAGGATTGTCGATCGCTATGTCGATCTGCGCGCCGTACAGGAGAATTTCAGCTTGATTCACGGGTCGCTGGACCGTGCGCGGGAAGCATTCTGGGATTGAAGGCCGGGGGCAAAAAGAAAGCGGCTGCCCGGGATAGGCAGCCGCTTTCTGGTTTTAGGGCTTCGGGAGCGATCAGTTGAGTTTGAAAGCGCCTTTGCCGACGAGGTAGCCTTTGTTGTAAACTTCCACGGAGTATTTGCCTTTTACGAAGTTCTGACCCGGCTGCCAGTAGCCGCACACGTCGGTTTCCTGGTTGTTGTAGTTGGTCGTGGCCGTGGTAGTGTAGCGTACATCGGACTGGTTGCGCTTGTCCTGGGCTACGCCCGAGCCGAGGCTTTCGATGGCCAGCGGAGCGCCCGTCGGGTCGATGATGCGGAGGTAGAAGGTTTCTTCACCGGCCGGAGTTACTTCGTTGGCTTCGGTGTGGAAGCAGATTTTCAGTTTGTCCACATTTTTTGCCTTCGAGCGGGTTTTCTCCTTGCCGCTGTTGGTCACCTTCACCGAAGAAACCTGTACGTTGCTCACTTTGATAGCGGAAGCGACGTCAACTTTTTTGCCGAGCGTGTTGCGCTCGCTTTCCAGCTGGGTTTTTTCGGAGATCAGGGCTGCCTTGGCCGAAGATTCTTCGTCGAGACGGGCTTTGGTTTCCGTCAGCGAAGTATTCAGGTTTTGATTTTCGCTGGTCAGCTGGGTATTGGCGTCCGTCAGCACACCGACTTGCTGCTTGAGTTTGTCGATTTCAGCAAGGAATTCTTTCTTTTGGCGTTGCAGCGAGGCCATGCCGTTGCGGTAGTCTTTGTTATCGCGGATCAGCTGTTCGATCTGGGTTTTCTGATCAGCCAGTTCTTTCAGTTGTTCGTTGATTTTGTTGTCGAGCTCGACGCTGATCCCTTTTTGTTGCTCGAGTTGTGCAACAATGTCTTTGTACTGGGTGTCGAGTTCGTTGTAGGCGGAGCGTTGTTCGGTCAGTTCGAGCGAAGCGGATTCGAGTTGCTGGCCGGTGCGATATTTGCTGATTAGCAAGCCGATACAGGCCACGAGCAACACCGCGATCGCAACGCCTGCCATGGTGAGCATGCGTTTCGAATTGTTGCCTTCGTTGTTGGATCCGTAGGGCGCGGGGCTGGTGGGCTGATTGAAATTGGTGGGAGTGCTCATAATGTTAAAAGTGAAAGGTTTAACGTTTTAAAATGATGTTGATCTTGCATCATAGGCAACCCTTCAGTCGTGTTGGTTTCGTTTTCGTTTATTGTATTCAAAAAAGACCCGCAATAAACCGCGGAAGGCCTCGCTTTATTGCCTTTTGAGTCGGTAGTTTTTGAAATTTTTTTTCTGGCAAAACATGCAAGTATTTGATTTTCAGCCTTGTTTTACCTGTCGATTTTTTGAAAAATTTTTTCGCCCGAGCCCCGCTTGCCGGAAGTTTCTACCTTTGCGTGACTCACAATTGCGCTTCACAAAACGCATTTGAACCATGTCTGTTTTCGATTCCTACGATCTTTACAACATTCTCTTTCTCGACATTGAAACCGTGCCGGCCGTTCGGGATTTTGACGAACTTTCGGAAGAAATGCAGGAATTGTGGGCGATCAAAAGCAAATCCCTGTTGCGCAACTTCGAGGGCGAGCTGGAGTTCGATCAAATAGCCGAACTTTTTGCATCGAGAGCCGGCATCTACGCCGAATTCGGAAAAATCATTTGCGTCTCAGTGGGTTTTCTGACGCGCTCGCCCAATGGTGAAGGCCCCTTGCTGCGGCTCAAATCGTTCGCCAGCCATTCCGAAGCGCACCTGCTGGAAGATTTCAACCATTTGCTCGACAAACACTTTGGCAGCCCCGAGCGTTTTGCCATCTGCGGGCACAATATCAAGGAGTTTGATATTCCGTACCTCTGCCGCCGTATGCTTGTGAATCAGCTGGCATTGCCCCGAATGCTCGACATTGCCGGCCGCAAGCCCTGGGAAACCAAACACCTGCTCGACACGATGGAAATGTGGAAGTTTGGCGATTCCAAAAGCTTTACCTCCCTGCGCCTGCTGGCGGCAGTGTTTGATTTCCCTTCTCCCAAGGATGATATAGCCGGCGGAGACGTGGCTACGGTGTACTGGGAAGACCGCGACCTCGACCGCATCGCTTCTTATTGCGAAAAAGACGTGCTGGCGACCGTCCAGTTGTTTTTGCGCATGAAACGCCTGCCGCTTTTGCTGCCCGAACAGATCGTTGTCGTCCGATGATTTTAAAAATCAATCAACTGTGAAAGAACACCTTATCGCTCCCTCCGTATTGGCTGCCGATTTCACGCGGCTGTCCGACGAAATTGACATGGTCAACCGCAGTGAAGCCGACTGGTTTCACCTCGATGTCATGGATGGCCGTTTCGTGCCGAACATTACCTTCGGTATGTTCATCGTGGAAGCCATCGGCCGCCTTGCCCGCAAACCGCTTGACGTGCACCTGATGATCGTGGAGCCGGAAAAGTACATCGAGGCGTTCCGCAAGGCGGGCGCCCACGTCATTACGGTACATTACGAAGCCTGTCCGCATTTGCATCGCACCATTCACCAGATCAAGGAGACGGGTGCGCTGGCAGGGGTGGCGTTGAACCCGCATACTTCCGTCGAATTGCTGCGCGACGTGATTGAAGACATTGATCTGGTGTGCCTGATGTCGGTCAATCCCGGCTTTGGCGGCCAGAAATTCATACACAACAGTCTGGCCAAAACCCGCCAGTTAAAAGAAATGATCCTTTCCACACACGCTTCTGCCTTGATCGAAATTGACGGCGGGGTAGGGCTCCAGAACGCGGAGGTCCTGTTGCAGGCAGGGGCGGATGTGCTGGTGGCCGGCAGCAGTGTTTTCGGCGCCAAGGACCCTGTCGCAACGATTGAGGCGTTAAAAGCGTTTAAATCCGTTGTGTTGTAAAACAACAGCCGGCATCTGGAATGAAAAAAATTGATCAGCTCTTGTTCAGGAGTTTCCTGGGACCTTTCGCAGTGGCTTTTGGTATCGCACTTTTCGTGCTGGTAATGCAGTTTTTGTGGCTGTACATCGACGAAATTGCCGGCAAAGGTGTCAGCATACTGGTGCTGTTTGAGCTGATCGGTTATTTGTCCATCTCGACTTTCCCTATGGCCTTGCCCATTGCCGTGCTGATCTCTTCCGTCATGGTGCTGGGCAACCTGGCCGAACGCTACGAACTGTCGAGCATGAAATCGGCCGGCATTTCCCTGCTTCGTGTCATGCGTGCGCTGATTATTTGCGCAGCAGCCATTGCCTTTTTCTCTTACGCCTGCTCCGATTTTATCATTCCTATTTCGAACCTGAAATTCAAATCAAGGCTATACGACATTCGCCGCCAAAAACCTGCCCTTACACTTGAAAAGGGCATTTTCAACGAAGATTTCAGGCAGTTTGTCATTCGTATTGGCGACAAAGAACGCGATGGTGAAACGATCAAAAATGTGATGATCGAGGACCAGAGCAACATTCAAAAACTCAAATTCAGCCAGATACTGGCCGACAGCGGCCAGATGTTTACCACGCGCGACGGGCGGTATTTCGTGATGCACCTGTTCGATGGCAACCAGTATCAGGAGCCGACGCCTTCGGCTGGTGAAGGCCCGAAACAAAAATATCCCTTTGTGCGTACTCATTTCGAATCCTGGACGAAGGTCTGGGACATGAAGGAGTTCGAACTGAACGCTACGGATGAGGATCGTTTCAAAAGCCAGCGCTCCATGTTGAGTATGAAGCAGTTGCGACAAAGTATCGACTCGCTGAAAAGAGGGGTGGATGAAACGCGTCGCAGTCTCGTCACCGACCTGACGACCAGCCTCAAGCGCCAGCCCGTAAAAACCCTGCCCGCCGCCAATCCTTCGGCGGATTCGATTGCGCAAAAAAAAGCGAGTATCATTGGAAAAAAGCCGAAGAGCAATGCCTCTGCACCTGCGACACCCGCGATCGATCCTTTTGCCCGTTTGCCCAAACAGGAATTGAGCAAACCTTTAACGGAGTACGCGAGTTTTGACGAGACGTTTCGAACTGCCGATCGGCCTTCCCTTCTGAGAGAGGCGCACGCCCGCGCCGGAGCAACAAAAACCACGCTCGAAACGCGTAATTCGCAAATCGAAAACCGCAGGAAAGAAGCCGCCAAAACAGGTTATGAACTGTACACCAAGTACAGTTTCGCGCTGGTCTGTTTCATTTTCCTTTTCATCGGCGCACCGATGGGCGCCATTATCCGGAAAGGCGGATTCGGTTACCCGATTTTGGTGTCGATCATCTTTTTTGTGCTGTTCATCATGCTGACCATATTGTGCCGCAAATTGTCGGACCGCTATATCGTCACGCCTTTCTGGGCGGCCATGATGCCTTGTCTGATTCTCATACCCGTGGCCGCGTTCCTAACACGCAGGGCCATGAACGATTCTCAAATGTTCAATACCGACCGGCTCGACCGGTTGATGTACCGTTTACGGTCGCGGTTTGGTAAAAAACAAACAAACACGATGCCGCAGACATGAAAAGAGTGTGGATCAATCCCTGGTTTGTGGTTCCTGTGCTGATTTTTTTCGCCCTTGCGATTGTGTTGGCCGCGATAACTCCCTACGGTGAAGAAATTCTTTACCTCAATCCCTGGCGGGAAGGCTGGCTCAATCCGTTTTTCCGTCGGGTAACACATTTGGGCGAAGCCCCGGCTTTTGTGCTGGCTGGCGTGGCAGCGATGTTCTGGCGGTTCAGGTTCACTGTTCTGATCGCGCTGGTCGGTTTGTTCACATCGCCGCTGGTGTACACCCTGAAAGATCAGATTGCCATGGATCGTCCCAAAACCTATTTCGAAAAAAGCGGCAAACTGGATACGTTGGTTGTCGTGCCGGACGAGCGCCTGAATATCGGCCGTACCAGCTTCCCTTCGGGGCACACGACAGCCGCTTTTGCCCTGTACGGACTCATTGCCCTCATGCTCGACCCACGCGCGCGGCGCTGGGGCCTCCCGTTGGCGCTTCTGGCGGTCATGGTGGGATTTTCCAGGATATTTCTGGTACAACATTTTTTGCGCGACGTGCTGGGCGGCGCTGTGCTGGGCCTCATGCTGGCCTGGCTGGCCTGGCAACTGGGCCAGCTGCCCTTTTTTCAGCGCCGCGAATGGCTCGACAAAAGTCTGTAGGCCAAATGAATGGTCCCTGTGTACGCCGGAAGGGCGGGAATGCCTAATTTCGCGGCCGCTTAGTCAAGAATATGATCATATTGCGCAAAATTTGGGCCATTTGGGGCGTCTTTTTGTTTCTCCTGATGATGTTGGTTCTGGGAGTGCCTGTATTACTCGTGAATATGGTGCTCACCCCCGGCCCGCGGGCGCTGAGAAGAAACATTGCTTTCCTGCATCATGTATTCACGCCGCTTTTTTTGACTTTGGTCGGTATCCGGCTGAAAGTCGAAGGGAAACAGCACCTCGACCCCCGGCAGTCTTATGTGATCGTGTCCAACCACCGCACCTCGCTCGATTTTATTGTCAATGCAGCCGCATTTCCAGGTATTTTTCGCTTCCTGGCCAAACAGGAACTGCAAAAAATCCCAGTGTTCGGGTGGGTGGTAAAAAAAATGTGTCTGACTGTTGACCGCAGCAGCGCCATGAGCAGGGCCCGAAGCGTGGTCGATCTGAAAAACCAGCTGGCAGCCGGCTGGAGTATTTTTATATACCCCGAAGGCGGAAGAAACCGTACGGAAGACCCCCTGGGGCCGTTTTTCGACGGCGCTTTTCGCATCGCCATTCAGACCAAAGCCCCGATTGCCGTACAGACAGTGTGCAACATCCATCAAGTGACGGCCAGCGCGCGGGCTGTCGATTTGTGGCCCGGCACCCTCCGGATTGTGTGGTCGGAGCCCATCCCGACGGGCCAACTCGGCTCGGACGACATCAACAACCTGAAAGAAGAAGTCCGCCGCCGCATGCTGGCTCATCTTCAGGCTTGAATAAATTGCATTTCAAACAGCAACAACTCCTTTTCAATGGATTACAAAAAGAATATTCTTGAAACCATCGGGCGCACCCCCCTGGTTCAGTTGAATAAAGTAACCAATGGCATCCCGGCACTCGTGCTGGGCAAAGTGGAAACATTCAATCCCGGGCATTCGATCAAAGACAGGATGGCCGTCAAAATGATCAACGACGCCGAGGCGCGCGGCGATCTCAAGCCCGGCGGCACCATCATAGAATGCACTTCGGGCAACACCGGCATGGGGCTGGCCCTCGTAGGCTGCGTACGAGGCTATCGCTGCATTTTTACCACCACAGACAAACAAAGCAAGGAAAAGGTGGACATGCTCAAGGCGCTTGGCGCAGAGGTCATTGTTTGCCCGACCAATGTGGAGCCCGAAGACCCCCGTTCCTATTATTCGGTTGCGCGCCGGCTCAGCACGGAAATTCCCAACTCTTTCTGGTGCAACCAGTACGATAACCTTTCCAACCGCCAGGCGCACTACGAAAGCACGGGGCCGGAAATCTGGGAACAGACCGATGGCAAAATCACGCACCTCGTGGTCGGCGTAGGTACTGGCGGCACGGTGTCGGGCGTGTCGCGTTACCTGAAAGAAAAGAACCCAAATATTCAGATATGGGGCGCCGACACGTACGGTTCGGTGTTCAAAAAATACCACGAAACCGGCGTTTTCGACCCCAAGGAAATTTACCCGTACATCACTGAAGGCATCGGCGAAGACATTTTGCCCGAAAATGTAGATTTCTCCGTGATCGATCATTTTGAAAAAGTATCGGACAAGGATGCCGCTATTTGGGCGCGGCGATTGGCCAGAGAAGAAGGCCTTCTCCTGGGTTATTCGGCCGGCAGCGCATTTGGGGCGCTTTGGCAAATGCGCGCACGCCTGAAACCTGACGATGTCGTAGTGGTAATTTTCCACGACCACGGCAGCCGTTATGTGGGTAAAATTTACAACGACGACTGGATGCGTGAACGCGGCTTCCTCGATGACGAATTGAAAATCAGCGACTTGCTTTCCCGTAAAAAAGACCGTCAATTCATCGCAGCGCAAGTGAGCGATACTGTCAGAAACGCATTCAATACCATGAAATCGCACGACATCAGCCAGATGCCGGTCGTCGAAGGCGATCAGATCGTAGGCTCCATAACCGAAACCCAGGTGCTGCACTTTTTGCTGGAAAACCCGCTCAATCATTCGGAAAAACCCCTTCGCGAAATCATGGGCGAGGCATTCCCCATTGTGAAAGACGACTTGCCAATCAGTCAGCTCAATCGTTTCATCAGCAAGGAAATACCGGCTGTGATCGCCAAAGACCGATCGGGGGGACTGCACATCGTGACGCAATATGACCTGATCAGGGCAATCTGATTCGCTTAGAAATCAGGGGATTACGACCCACAATTTTTTCACAACCGGTTGCCCTTTCGCAGGTGTGAGTACTATCCAGTACGGGCCTGTTGGCAAACACCCCAGGGGTATTTCCACCGCTGCACCCTGAAAGGCGTCGGCTTCCAGTTGGCGGCACGCTGTTTTTTGCCCTAAATTGTTGAAAAAAGTCACCTGTACGCTGCCCAGGTCTTCGGCGCCAAGCCGGTTCAGATAAACTGTGCCGCTTGCAGGATTGGGGTATATGGAAAATCCTGATTGGGCGCCCGGCAGGTTTTGCGCTCCCGATGCCGCGCAGTTCCTAAACGGATCATAGTACCAGGACTGACCTTCCTTTTCACTCCAGAATATGAGCTCGCCGGGTGCGCTTTCCGTCACGGCAAAGACTTCGCCAAGCGAAACAACAGGATCAAGTGAAACCTGGAAAGTAATCAGGCCGGTAGTATCTCGTTTTCGGTAATAAAGGGTGTCTGTCCCGGGCAGCCCCAACGCTGGCGAACTTTCTTGCACCCGCCGGATGATTTCCCATTGAGAACCGTCTGCCCGTGTAAAGATGTGCAAAGTGTCGAACACCGGCGGCGTGGGCGAACTCAGGGAAAAACCGGCACGCCTTGCACGCAATAAATTGGCTTCAACGGGCGAAACCCTGTAATCTTCCGTCCATTCAAAATTTGCCAGTGAACCGCCCCCGCCGACAATAAACACACTCTTCACCCTGAAAACATCGGGAGCCTGACAGGGCAGGGCTTGTAATTCGACCTGTTCGCCATCGATATGATGGGCATACAAGGTTTGCATATCAGGCCCCACCACATTGAGGAAACTGCCAAGGGTCCCCTGCGGGAACGTGCCGGGAATATCGGCGGCCAATACCGCCCCGCCGAAGGACGTAGGCTGTATGGCGCGAATGATTTGTCCCTGACCCTGTGCCGTATCCAGCAGCTGCAAATCGTTGTCCAGCAACGCGCACACGGGGTGTACCCCGTCAAAACCGCCGACAAAAAACCGGTCGCTTCCAGCCTGCTCACACACTACCGTAGGGTTGAACAATTGTAGGAGGGAAACAGGCAGGTTTTTTTCAAAAACTACGATGCCTGCAGATTTTTTTATAACCTTCTGATTTTCAATAAAAATGGTGTCTGTCGGTGCGTTAAACATAAAGGGCGCGCCCGCGGAAATCCCCTCATTCGTCCAGGTTTGAACGATCCATTGGTTTGCGGCGTCGGGGCCGCTCAGTACAAGAATATTACTGCTGTCGGAAGGTTCGATGCACTGGATCGGACCCTCGCCCAGCCATTTTTCGCAACTGGCATTGCCGGTTTCATTCACCAGGGCAAATATTTTTACAACCGCGGATGCGCTGACAAGCAAATTGTTGCTCTCATTGTTTTCAGCGATCAAATTATCGGAGTCAACTTTCAGGATCAGGAAATAATTTCCTGGCGGCAAATCGGCCGGAATGGTGGATGCGCCGCTGATCTGGGACAAGGTTTGGCCGGCTTCGAAGTTGCCGGTATTGACGACCCCATCTTGCCAGTCATCTGGCGACAACACGTTGTCGGTGGAAAACCATGCAGATACCTTGAATTCGCCGGCCGCGGCAGCCTGGCCGCTGTTGTGTATGTCAAACTGATAATAAAAAACCTCGCCGTTGGTCAAATTGGCGTTTTGAAAAGACAATGCTCCCAAATTCAAGTCGGGAAAAGCCGCATTTGCCGGGCAGTCGCTCTGGTAGGTCCAGAATTGTTGCTGGGGTTCAAGAGCAGACATCAGCAGGAACTGATAACCCGGCCTTTCGAATATTTGGGCGCAGCCGATTTCCGGAAGATCTGGCGACAGGTATTGTTCCCACAGCAGGTTGCCATCGACGTCATTTTTGTAAACCCGCAGGGTTTTGCCCAGGGGAAAATTAACAGGGTCGTTGCTGGATGAGACGTTTTTTTGGTAAACATACAAGCGGCCGCCGTCGTCGGTCAGGTTGCTGCCAGTAGTGTAGGCGTATGCAGCCTGCTGGTTGCTGAGTTGTATATGGATGGCGCAATCGTACCCTTTGACTGCATTATCGGAGTCAAAGGAGTATTCCGTCTTGAATTTTTCGATGACGGTACCCCCGGGGCCTCCGCCCGAAGTGCGGCTGGTGTAAAAGATGTAACGATTTGACACACAGGGAGAACGGTAAAATCCAAGCAAAGATCCGGGCTGGTAAACCGTGTAGGCTACCGAACCGTCGGCATTGAGTTTGCGTATTTCGGTACCTGCAGAAAAACTGCCGGGGTTCAAATCTACCCAATCAAAAATTCCTTGTGCGCTGCTGTCAACGGATATGGGCGTCGCGCCGAGTAGCTGACCCGAGTTGGTCAGGAGTTGGCTCGTGAAGACTCCGTTTTTAAAAGTGACCAGATTATAGCCGTCGCCCTCGGGGCTTGCGCAGATAACTTCGGAAGTTTCAAAGGGATAGTTTGTCTGACAAAGGGTGTCGCCTCCATAACCTGGCGGCCATACCGTTATGTTGAATTGACACAGTTCGGCGCCAAGTACATGACTGGCGACCCACAACACCTGGGTAGTGCCGATAGGAAAAGGCGAACCGGAAGGAGGCCCCACTGCCTGGTATAAACTATAAGGGAGGCAGTTCGACTGAAAAACAGGGTCGGGAAAATCAACAATAGCCGTATTGTCGCCGCCTGCCACGGACACGCTGATGTCCGTGGGGCAAAATGTGTAATGGGGGACCGGATTGACGGGAGTGTTTTCAAATGTGTATTCGCAGAATTGTTCGTTGCCGCAGGCATCCGTTATCCGAAACCGCAGGGCAATCAGGCCAAATCCTGCAGTCTGATAAGCCGACAAGCCGCTTGTGCTGACGGTGTCCATCGCATGAACGAGGGGAAAGGAATCTTGCGGGCCGGACAGGACCTCCGAACCGATGAATTCGACCGTTACCTGCCCGTCAGGACAATCGGTAACTGCAGTGGGAAACACGATGGGGTGACAATTGAGACAAACAGGGCCTGAAAAATTGTATTCCGGGCATTCTTCCAGACTTTGGTTGGCTGGGCAAGCAACAGTCAGGGTGTACGATTGGGCAGCAAGCAATATGGGAAAGGCAGATAAAACCAGGGCTTGCAACAAATGAAAGGGTCGTTCGATGTGCATAAGTTTTCTCGTTTGAAACGGTAAAATAACGGGACGCCCTTAATTTTTTCGAAAAACTCACCCAGTATGATTTTGCGCCCCGCCCGGGGCTTCACACTTCACTCCTTTCGGCATCAAAACAAGCGGCCAACTATGGCACTTGTGATGTCCATAATTGGCCGCTGGAAATTAGCATCCTTTTGCGCGCTGGCTATTTCATCAATTCTCCCTTTTTGACTTTCATCGAAATCAACCTGACTTTCAGGATGTTCTGGAGCGGATTGTCGTTAAGCACGAGAAAGCTGGCTTCATAGCCTTCGTCGAATTTGCCGATTTTGCGTTTGGGATAGATTGCCCGAGGCGTGTTTTCGCACAGTACTTTCAGCAAGTCGAGGTTGCTGAGCGAGCCGAGCTGGTACCAGTAGTTCAGTTCGTTGCGGATGGTGCGTTGCGGATCGTCAGAGCCGATAGCAATCACGACGCCGGCCTCGTTCATTCTTTTAAGGGTTTTGCCCTGGTATTCCTGCACTGCGGCGCGGTTTGCGGCGCCCATGGCATGGGAAAAGAGCGGAACGACCACCATTTTTTTCTTGGCCATTTTTTTCAGGTCCTCGTCGCCGAGTTCGAACGCTTTGGTGTCGCCATTGCCGTCCCAATCGTGCCCGGGCAGGTTGGCGAATCCGTCCACGCCGATCCTGATGCCGGCCCGCATGTCGTCGGCATTGAGGACGTAGGCAAATACGCGGAGGTCATTTTTGTGTGCCTTTTTTACAACCGATTTGGCTACTTCCTCGCTCAGGCCAAAGCCTTCCTTGCCGCCGTTTTTAGCGACATCGAGCAGGTAGATCGTAATGGATGCCGGCTTTTGGGCCTTGATTTTGTCCCAGTTTTGATCAAGGGCCGTTTTATTGTCGATAAACCAGTAGGCGTCGCCCAGCAGCGTGTGGTCGATGGTTTTGAGCACCTCGTAGCGTTCGGCGATCATCTTGGGCGTTTTGAGGCCCTGGGCCGGGCCTTCATAACGGGTGAAAGGCTGCCCGAAGGTGCAGGTAAGGCCGCCATTGGCAAAGGTCGCATCAAGTTCGCCGGGGCGGTTGAGGTCGTTTTGAATGGCTTCACGTCCTGCTTTAGAGTTGCTGAGGATTTGCAGGTAGAATACGCCGTCTTCGCGGTACATTTTCAGCACTTGCGGGGCGGTGGGGTTGCCTGCCAGGCTGCCTACGTTGGCGTCGGCCACCGGCGGAATGACCCAGCGCCCGTCGAGGTTGAAAACCGAATCGATGCGCGAAGGCGCTTTGCGCGTGAGGTTGCCACCTACGCTATACCAGGTTTCCTGGACGAAATCGGCGCCATTGAACCACTGGCCGTTTTTAAATTCATAGTTTTTTTGTCCGAAAAGCACCGGAAGAAGTGCGATCCAGCCGATCAGGGCGAGTAATGTTTTTTTCATGGGAAGACTGTTCGGTTGTAATGTTGCGGAAAACGCCGGCAAAAGTAGCCCCTCCTGCATCAAATCGAGGGGCATTTAACAAAGCGTTTGGGCATTGACCGAACGGCCGGCTTCGCTTTATTTCAATTTTTTGGGCGTATTGGGCTCCTCGTAATCAATTTTTCCGCCCCACATGCGCATTTGGCTCATGATCCAGTATTGCCGCTGGCGGGCGTCGTTATTGGGGTTGGCAATCGAAAAGATAAACGGGTTGCGCAGGGAGGAGGCCATCAACGCGGCTTCCCGGGCATTCAGCTTGCTGGCGGGTTTGTTGAAAAAATGCTGCGCCGCGGCTTCTGCGCCATAAATTCCGTCGCCAAATTCCACCACATTAAGGTACACTGTCATGATCCTTTCCTTGCTCCAGATCGTTTCGATGAGAAAGGTAAAATACACCTCAAGCCCTTTTCGCAACCACGAGCGCGAGGGCCAGAGAAATACGTTTTTGGCGGTTTGCTGGCTGATCGTGCTGGCGCCTCTTTTCTTTTTATGCGTTTGGTTGTATTTGTAGGCTTTTTCAATTGCCTCAAAATCAAACCCTTCATGTTCGAGAAACTCCTGATCCTCGGCGCAGACGACTGCCAGTTGCAGGTTGGGAGAAATCTGGTTCAGCGGAACCCAGTCCTTTTTCCAGGAAAGGTCTCGATTGGAATCGCCCATCTGCTCGATACATCGAATGAACATCAGCGGGGTGGCGGGCACGGGCAAAAAACTGTACAGGACCACAAATCCGATGCTGAGCCCAAGGAACCACAGGGTGAGTCTGATTACGATTTTGCGAATCCAGCGACCCCACAGCAAACGCCCGCGTTCGTCCTGGGGAATGGTTCGATACCAGCGTCGGAGCAGGCGTTTGATGATTTGCACGGACAGGAAATGTTTTGTTCCGCAAAAATATTATCCGTTCGAGGTTTTTCCACCAGACGGGCATTTTTTGCTCATGCCCGGCTGGTGGAAAATGAAAGGCTTAAAAACCTTCCTGGCCCTCGGTATTGATCCTCGTGTTTTTGCGCTTGAACAGCGAAACATCAAATTTGCCGAAGCGGTAGGAGAAATTCAGCCGCACCAGTTGGGGGTCGCGACGACGCCAGCTGTCCTGAATGAAGAGCGCCGATTCGGTGTGCTGCCCCGTGCGGCGCGAGCGGAAGATATCCTGCATGCTCAGGGTGATCGAAGCAGTGCGTTTCCAAAGATCTTTCCTGATCGAGCAATCGACAAACCAGTTGGGCAAGGAATAGCCTTGCGCCGTCGAACTGGGGCCACCGTAATAACCACCGCCGCCGCCCATGCCGCCGCGGCCACCGCCGCCGCCGCCGCCCGCATCGATGGCAAAAGCAGTGCGGCTTTGATACTCGCCGGATACCTGTACCGTGAAACTGGCGGGCAATTTCAGCGAGAGGTTTTCCTTGGCAAACCAGCTGAATTGTTCGTTTTTCAGGTTGCTTTCGACGTTGGTGGCGTCCACAATGGAATTATACGTATTCAGGTTGGTCGTCAGTTCCAGTTTTTTCCAAAGCGTGTTTTTGAGGGTAAATTCAACCCCGTACGCCGTGCTCGAATTGGCGTTGCGGAAAGTGGATACCACGGCCTCGCGGTCGAGTATGGCGTTGAATTCCGTGTACTGATACCGCGTGACGAGGTCGGTGGCGTACTTGTAATATGCCGAAACGAGGAGGTTGTGCCCTTTGGCAAATATGTTCTGGTAGGAGAGTTCCAGCGAATTGGTGAACTCCGGTTTCAGTCCAGGGTTACCAACTGATACCGTGAGCGAATCGGAAAAGTCGGGGAACGGGATCAACTGGAAAAAGCCGGGGCGATTGACCCGTCGGGTGTAACTCAGCTGAATGTTGTCCTGATCATTCAGTTTGTAGGTGACAAACGCACTGGGAAACAGGCTGAGCGGATACTCGTTCGAAAATGTGGAGTCCGAGTCGAGCAGTTCGCCGGTATAAACCGAACTTTCTGCGCGGAGCCCTACCTGATACCCCCAGGTGGCAAAAGAGTGGCTAAAGGTCGTATAAGCCGCGTAAACCTGATCGTTGTACTGGTAGCGGTCGGCGAAGCCGGGCACCCGAACATACGCTCCCGCGATGTTGTCGTACTGATAATTGGCGTTTTCACTGCGGTAGTCTCGAATGGCTGCCCTGCCGCCTGCCTCCAGTTTCATATTTGCATTGAGCGGGGTGGTAAAATCCGTCTGGGCAGTAAAAAAGCGGTTTTCGCCTTCGTTTTCCTGCTTTTGAAGCGTCTCGAAAGTGGGATACTGCGTGTTGAAATTACCGGCTCCTTCGGAGCGGCTGCCATTGTAGTTCAGGTCGGCCGTCCATTCTTTCCCGTCTTTGGGGAACAGGTGTTTAAAGGCAAGCTGGCCGCCCAGGTTACGGAAATTGCGTTCGCTCTCCGAAATGCGCAAGGCATCGGACGAGCGGGTGTACGCCTCATAAATGGTATCGGTGTGAATATTCAGCTGGTCTTCCGGCTGAAAGCGTCCGCGATTGTAGTTGGCGCTCAGTGTAAAAGTGTTCCGGTTACTGGCAAACCAGTCGATCCCGGCCCTTCCACCGGCAAAAAAACCGTTGTTCTCCGATTCGCTGCTTTGCAAAATATGGGTTGAAGGCGTACCGAAAAGGTTGGTGCGATCCGTGGACCCGGTGCCCAGCGAACGGCGCAGGTTGAGGTTGCCGCCGAGGAAAGCATTGATTTTCCCTTCCCGGGCATTTACATCGCCGCCGAGATTGGTGCGTCCGCGCATATCGATGCCGGCGCGCACGGAGCCGTTGTAACCAATCTTGCGGTTTTTCTTCAAAACAATATTCACGATGCCCGCATTGCCGCCGGAAGCATCGTATTTGGCCGAAGGATTGGTGATTACCTCGACATTGTCGATGGCATCTGCAGGGATTTGATCCATGGTAAGGGTCGTCGGGCGGCCATCGACGAAAATCTGGGGCGCGGCATTGCGCAGCGTGACGTTGCCATCGATATCGACAGCCAGCGAGGGGATGTTTTTCAAAGCGTCTTCGGCGGTGCCGCCGGCAGCAATGCCGTTTTGTTCCACGCGATACACTTTTTTGTCCAAAGCCAGCGAGAAGCCGGATGCCTCGCCCTGTACCGTCACCTCGCGCAGTACCTGTTCGGAGAACGCCAGCCGGATATTGCCCAGGTCCTTGTCGAATTTTGCAGCCATGTTTTCCATGCCGCCGCCATTCTGGCCGGGTCGGCCACTGACTCCGAAGCTGACTTTTTTCTCCACAGATGCGTAACCCATGAAACTGACTTTCAGGGTAAACTCGCCGCGAACCGGGAGATTTTCGAGGCTGAAATCGCCGTTTTCTTCGGAGAGCTGTCCGGCAATCAATACCTGCTCCATTTTTCGCGATACTGTATCGAAACGCGGGCCAATCAGTTGAACGGAAGCATAGCCGATCCCTTTACCGTTGGCGTCGTCGACAACGCGGCCGTAAAAACGTCCGATATTCATTTGTTGGCCGCCGCCAGGGCGCCCGCCTTGCGGATTTTGAGCATGCAGGAAAACGGGAAGGCAAAAAAGCAGTACCGGGAACCAAAAGGATCTTGGCCCCGCAGAGGTAAAAGCTGAGATTTTCATGAAAATCAACGAATTAAATTTAAAAGTCTTCGCTCCACGCTGCAAGTTGCAGGGCGAGCGCATAACACCGCTTGCATTCAAAGGGGATGCAAAGGAACAACGAATTTCACCCCCACAGGGGTTGCTTTCGATATTTCCAATAACTGATGGCCCTGTTCGGCAACATTACTGCTTCGAAAGACTGAATTCCATGTGCCCCCCGAACGAAGGCTTTGTTTGGACCTGGCCTATTTGGTCAAAGTGACGTCGCCCTTGAACAATTCCGTCGTGCCGTCGATGTATCGTACTTCGACTACATAAACGTACACTCCCGGCAATAATTCGTGGCCCCGGTAGGTGCCGTCCCATCCTGTACCGGAATTGGGCCGCAAATCCTGCCCTTCGTAAACACACTCGCCCCAGCGGTCGTACACCCTGAGGAAGTTAATATTGCTTACCTCCGACCCGGTGTAAACCGCCAGAATACCATTGGCGCCTGCGCCCGGCTTTATCGCATTGGGCACATATACCCGCCCTTTTCTGTTGACCCTGATGACTACGTCGTCTTCGGCAATGCAATGATTTTCGTCGCGTATCCACAAATGGTAACGGATGCTTCTTTCTGGCTTCGACCAGCTCTCGATCTGATCGGGGGTTTTCAATGACGTGTTGGGCGACCATAACAGCGAATCGATGCCCGCAGCATTGGTTGAGCCGATAATATATATACTGTCGCCCCAATGGATCGTCGTATCGGGCCCCAGGTCGAGGCTCAGCGGCAAGGTTTCGGGCACTGTGACGGTGTCGGTGCGCTGGCAGCCGTTGGCGTCGGTAGTGACAAGCACGTAGGGGCCGCTCGCCAGTTGGCTGGCCACGACCGGCAAACTGTCAGAATTACCAACCACTTCACCGTTCAAACTGAATATATAAGGGTCAATGTTACCTGAAACGTTGACAATCGTAACCGAGCCGTTTTCGTCGCCAAAACAAAGCGGAGCCTGGCCGCTGGCTTCGGTGAAAAACGGCGGCGGGGCAGTCAGCATAAAAGAATCGATAGCCGTACAGCCTTCACTGTCTGTTAGGGTGACCTGATAGCTTCCTGTCGGCAAGTCGTTGATCGCCAGTCCGTTATCTCCCGTGCTCCAGACTGCGTTGAAGGGCGCGATACCAGCGCCCGGAGTCAGTTGTATCGAGCCGTCGCTGTCGAACGGACAACTGACCTGATAGCCGTTGTAGTCGGTCAAGGTAGCCGTGAAGTCGGGCACGTCGAGTATGACCTGGGCGCTTCCGCTGGTTTGGCCGGGACAGGCGGGTTGAACCGAGGCGAGGTTGCCAATAGTGAAGGTCGTATTGGCCCCCACCGTCACAACGATGCTGGTATCCTGGTGCACATTGCTCAATTGGATGGGGGAGGCGCCGCCATTGATCGTGAGGTTGTAGTAATCGGCGCCTTCCAGGTCGAGGGTCAGCGTGGCGGATTCTCCCGTACAGATGGTCTCTCCGCCGCCCAGTATCGCGCCGGGTTTGATAATATCGACGTTGGCCTGACCGGACACCGTGCCAGGGCACCACGCATCCTGTAAGGAAACGAGGGTGAAAACCTGCGGATTTTGAATATTGTTGCTCGTCAGGTTAAAAGAGGCTTGCGGCGCTGCTATCGGGCTCTGATTGATGCCGTTGTTCGCATACACAAAATTGAAGGGCGCGACGCCGGTAAATTGTATTTTAAACACCGCATTGCCGCCCTGGCATACGGTAGTGTCGCCGACCAGGCTGGCCGTCGGAATCGCATGGAAGGTGACGGGAACAGCCGATGACATGGACATGCAGGGATCGTTCGGATCAACCAGCCCGTTGCCGGCCGCATTGCCCACTACGGCTACGGCATAGTAGGTCGTCTCCGTTTGCAGATTACTTTGAAAACTGAACTGGGGAGTGAGACTCACGCTTACCACGCCAGCCGGCAGCAGGGCGGGATCTTCGCACAAGACATAGGTCACGATGTCGTTGGTGTCGAGGCTGGGTGCGGTTGTTTGGTTAAGGGTGACCAGCTGACCTGCGCAGGCATTGATCGGCGCGGTGTTCAGCACCCCGGCGTCGGAATTGCACACACACATCGACTGCGCCGCGTAGTCGCTGCTGCAACCCGTCGGATTGCTCACGGTGAAGGAAAATCCCTGATCGGCAGGCAGTACCACGGACGTGAACGTACTGTCGTTCAGGGTGCCTCCGAGTCCTGTCACGGTGTACGCAGGATTGGGCGATGCGCCGTTACCGATCTGAAATTCAACGGTATAGGTCTCATTGTCATAATCGCAGATCTGCACCACGTCGAGAATTTGCGGCGGCGGCACGACTTCAACGGTGGCGGAGCCCGACACGGTGCCCGGGCAACCGAAAGAGGAACTCACATTAACCAGCGAAAACGTAACGGTATTGACTGGAATGACCTGGATGCCAAATGAGTTGCCCAGCGCAATTTGCGGGGTCTGCGTAATTCCGTTTGCTGCATAATTCAGCTGGTACGGCGCCCCGCCTGTGAGGTGCACGACAAAATAAATCGTGTCGCCCCCGCATATCTGTTCGTACCCGTTGAGCGTGGCGGTTACTTTCGGATGCCAGATCACGGGCGGACCGACTGCAATGGACAAACAGGGGTCGTCGATGTCGATGCCGGTCGGAGTGGCATTGGCTGCGGCTGCCACGATGAAATAGGGTACGTTGGCAGTGATCAGGTTTTCATTAAAGGTAAATTGCGGGACGGTGTTGGTGTCCAGCACCGTCCAGACCGCCGGATTCGGGTTGTTGACCAAAAAATAAAGCCGCTCGTCGTCGCCCTCCAGAAAGCCGCCGGTAGCCGGGGTGGCGGAAACGTCGGTTCCCCAGCAAAGGGTTTGCGGTGTTTGGTCCATGACGCCGGCGTCGGTCAGGCAATTGCAAACAGGCACCCCGCTGATCGAGTCGCGCCCGCAAAGCCAGTTATCGGTCACGATGACCGTATAAGGTGTCGGCGTGGGTATTGGCGCACTGATGTAATGCCCTGTTGACGGGTTGTAGGTGCCTGGTAACGTGACGTTTACGATAGGAAGGTCGGCATTGGTAACATCAAATTCAATGGTATAGGTCGAATTGTCCGGCGAGCAGTTCAAATCGAAATTGACAATGTTTGGCGTCGTGTGCACGGTTATCACCGCCAGTCCGTTGACGGTGCCGGTACAGCCTGCCGAGTCGCTCATTGCACTCAGCGTATAAATTGTCGTGCTGCTGACCTGTGTCGCGATGGTTGCGGAATTGCCGAGGGCAGTGCCGTTATTGGGCTGTCCGTTGGCGTTGTAGGTATAGTTAAATGGCGCGGCGCCGACGAAATTAAGGGTCAGGTTCTGGTCTTGCCCCGGGCAGATGTCGAAGTTGCCGGCAAGCGACCCTGAAGGTGGTATTTTCCAGCGAACAGGGGCGCTGTTGGATACCGAGTAGCAGGGGTCGTTGGGGTCGGGCATGCCATTGCCGTCGTTGTTGCCGGCTACGGCGGATACGTAATAGGTAGTGCCGGGTATGGTCAGGCCTGCCAGGAATGCGAAATCGGGCGTCGGGCTCGTTGCCAACACTACGCCGAAGGGGAAACCAAGGTTGGTATGCAGCACATAAACCAGTACATCATTGGCCTGAACAAACTGATCCCCGTTGTGTACGGCCGTGAGGTTGCTGCCCGTGCAAGCCTCCACCAGATTGGTCGCCATGGTACCCGCCATGGTCTGGCAGGAGCAGTTGGCCGTACCCGTGTAACTGGCTTGCCCGCAGTTCAGCCCGTCGGTAAGGACAATGTTGAAAGCCGGCGTGGTGCTGGATATCGGGATGCTGGTGAAATGGTTGTTGACCACAAAACCCGCAACGCCAGTAATCACAAAAGGCGGTTGCCCGCCCAGATCAAATTCGACGGTGTAGGTATTGTTGTCAAAATCGCAATTGGTCACCACGTTGTCGATCTGCGGCACGGCGCCGGCATTGATCGTAGCCGTGCTGTTGCCTGTCACCATGCAGCGCTGGTCGGTCACCGATACGATGCCGACCACTATGCTGTCCATCGGTTGCAAACTCAATACGTAGGGATTGGCCGTAATGCCGGCGACGGGCGCTTGCGCTACGCCGTCGATCGAATATTCAAGGGTGAATGGCGCCACGCCGGTGAAATTGACCGGCAGATCAAAATGATCACCTGCACAAATCTGGGCCACCGTGTCGAGTGATGCCGCCGGGGGCGGGTAAAACACAACAGGCGTGCCCTGGGCAACCGAAAGACAGGGGTCTGTCAGGTCGATCGTTCCGTCGGGCAACAGGTTGCCGGCTATGGCGGAAATGTAATAGGTAACGCCTTCCTGCATCGGCGGCACCAGCCCAAACGTCGGGGTGTTGCTCCATCCGAAAATGGTCCCGACAGGCGTAGCCGCGTTCGAGTGCAAAATAAAACGAAGCGCGTCGTTGGCATCCAGGTTCTGGCCACCCAGATGAGTTGCCGTGGCAGTCTGAAATGCGCAAACTTCCAGGGCCGGCGCAAGGCTCATGTCGCCAGCATCGCTGACGCAGTTGCAGCCCGCAACCCCGCTGACCGTGACATTGCCGCAGTTGTTGGCGTCGTGAAAAACAAAATTGAACCCGACAGCCTGCGAAAGCGGGTTGCTTGTAAAATGCGTGCCCGAAAAACTTCCGCTTCCCGTGACGAGTGTCAATGGTAATGCGGCGCCGATCACATCGAATTCAACCGTGTAATTATTCTGCGCAGGGTTGCAATTGAAGTCAAGGTTGGCATACGAAGGCGGGTAGTTGACCGTGATGGTTGCCGTGCCGTCGGGGTCGCCGATACAGCCCGGCGACTGCACGTCGATCAGTTCAAACACGGTGGTGGTCGTGGTGGAAACAGGGATCAGGTAAGGGTCGTCAAAAGTTGTCACCTGGGGTTGCACAGCGCCATCCTGGCTCCAGACAATGGAAAATGGCCCGGTTCCGGTAAAATCTACAATCACATCCGTCTGTGCGCTGTTGCAGAATGTGGCGTCGCCCGACATGTCGGCAGTGGGCGGCGTAAACACAAAAACCGTAGCCAGCCCGCTCACGGTGCCGGGGCAATTGGCATTGCTGACGCTTTGCAACTGGTAAAAGGTGCCGATATTGGGTTTCACCTTGAAAATGTATGGATTAGCCGATGTCGTTATGGGCGCTTGCACCATGTTGTTGACGGTCATTACAAACGTGTACGGCCCGTTGCCCATAAAACTGACCTGCACTGCAATACTGTCCGAACCGTTGGTACAAATCTGGCCCCCTCCCGAAATAATGGCTGAAACAGCCGGCTCGACACTAACGGCCGCTTGCCCGGAGGCCGTTCCCTGGCAACCGTTGGAACTGACCGATGTCAGGGCAAATGTCGTGTTCGCCATGACCGGTACCGTCCAAACAAAACTGTTGGTGAAAGAAGTGTCGGTGCCCAGTGGGCTGCCGTTGGCCGTAGCGTTGAAAATAAAAGGGCCTGTTCCTGTGAAATTGATACTCAAATCCACGTTTCCGGGGCCACACAAGGTGATGCCGCCACTGCTGAGCGTGGCTGTGGGCGGCGGAGAAACGATAAACGTCAGCGTTCCCGTCACGGCGCCCTCGCAGGCGCCGTTGTGCAAACTGTCGAGCCGGATGATGGTCGTGTCGGTAGGCGGCACGAGCGGCAAATTGTAGTTTTTTACCGAGTCCGGCACGGTAATGGGCGCTTGCAGTACGCCGTTCACCGTATAGTAAAGGTTGTAGGGGCCTGGGCCGGTAAAATGCACGGGCACATTGACGGATTGCCCCGCACAATAGGGCAGGGTGTCGGTAGGAATGGAGGCGGTAGGGGCTGTATTAACGGTCACCTGGGCGCTGCCGGCGCCCGTGTTGGTGCAGCCGTTCGACCCAACCTGCACGAGCGTATAGATGGTCGTTACGGAAGGGCTGACGGTCAGAATGAACGGGTCGCTATTGGTGGTCAAAACCGGCCCCGCAACGTTGTTGGCCGCCAGCTGGTAGGTGTATGGCGCGCTGGCATTGCCAAAATCAATACTCAACTGGGTGGGTTGACCCGAACAGATGGTGTTGACACCTGCCAGCGACAAGGCGCCGGTTGGCGGCGCGACCACGGATACGGAGGTAAAGGCATTCGGGCCGCTGCAATTCAGGTCGGTGAGCCCGCTGAGCAGGTAATTGGTTGGTCCTGTGGGCGATACACTGATGGTAAACGGTGTGTCGTCGGCGGTATAATTGCCCATAGGCACGCCATTGGCCGAGAGGTCAAAATTCCAGGGGGCATTACCTGTAAAATTGATCGTCATATTGGTGCTCTGACCGACGCAGACCGGAGTCAGTGGCTGAAAACTGGCCGTCGGAGACTGAAACACATTGATGGTGGTGGCCGCCGGCGTCGTGCAGGAGCCATTGGGCGTAAAAGTCAGGTCGATGGCGCCCAGTTGCCCGGCAGGATTGAAGTTGTTGCCGGTAACGCCCGTTCCGGCCCAGACACCTTGCAGGCCGGCCGGGCTGACCAGTTGGTTCAAATCATAAATTCCCGAATTTTGACAAAGATCCGCGCTACTGAGATCGGGCATCGGACAGGGCACATTGAAGCCCAGGTAGTTGGTAAATGTTTCGTTGCAATTGGACTGGAGCGGTTGCACAACGCCGACAACATAATAGGGGCCGCCATTGCACATGTCTTCGCTCACCGTAAATGTGAAAGGTACGACCTGAATCGGCGGCGTTCCGCCACCGCCGCCGCCACCGCCGGGAAAGGAGGGGAAGCCGCAACCTGCATTGCCGTAAAAAGGAGGAAAACCTGCGTCGGTCACGAAAGCGCCGTCACCCCCGACCAGCGAACCAGTGTTGTAGGTCGTATTGTCGCTGCAACCGCAGCTGACGCTCACGGTGGTGCTGATACTCCCGCCGCTCTGGGGAAAAACGTCGCCGCCGGGGCTGCAACTGCTTTGCATGACATAGATGACCGGAGAAAGCGGGCACAGACCGCCGAAATTGTAGTTAAAATCAAAGGCCGCGCTGCTAAAAATGATCACGGGCACGCCTGCCGGCACGGATTCGCCTGGCCCGACCCCGACCACGGTGCCGTTGGGGCAAAACGTCTGAATGCTCGCCAGGGCATTGGCGGAAGGCTGTTGCCAGCCGCAATCGCTGCCGATGTCGCTGCCGGAACCGTCAAAATCAACGATCAGGTCATCGACGTAAAAACCGCCTCCCGACAGAATAGCCATGAATTCGTTGTTCTCCTCCGTCCCGCAGGCGTTGACGACCAGGCCCAGCGTCAGCGGGCATCCTCCGGCACACGGATTGGGTGGCGTGGACTGGATCTGTGAACAACCCAGGAGAATACCCTCCCCGTCGTACGGATTGAAATTATTGGTTGTGCCGTAATACCAGTTCACACAGGTGCCCGGCTGCAAACTGGTGCCGCTGGCCGTCAGGGTGATCTGGTCGCCGGGGCATACGGTGCAAGGCGTGATGCCCGAGGCACAATCCGGAGAAGTAAGCGTTGCGTTGGAATTGAGGGTAGGGCAGGGCTGACCCCAAATGGCAGGAGTCATTGCGCTACAAAGAATCAGGGTAACGGCAAACTTGTACAAGCGGAAAATCATGGAAGGATGAAGCAGGAAACCGTGATTTTTTACGTAATCTATGGGGAGGGAAAAACAACGCTGCTAAGGTAGGTCAATTTTCCTCCATTAGGCCAAATCTGTTTTCCGCACGGCATGTCGCTGTCCAAATGCGTATGTTTGCCCTCCTGTTCATGCTGCCGTATGGATTTGTCCCGACTACAATCTTTTTTGACTTCGAAAAATGTCACGCTGGTGGCAGTGTCGAAGACCCACCCGCCCCAACGGGTGCAAGAGATATATGCCGCCGGGCAGCGTGTTTTTGGCGAAAACCGCCCTCAGGAGATGCTGGCCAAATTCGAATCGCTGCCCAAGGATATTCGATGGCATCTGATCGGTCATTTGCAGACCAACAAGGTCAAAATGATCGCCCCTTTTGTCGCCATGATCCATTCGGTTGACAGCCTGCGTTTGCTGCTCGAAATTGAAAAACAGGCCTCCGCCTGCAAGCGGGTGATCGATTGCCTGCTTCAGTTCCATATTGCTTCCGAAGACACCAAGTTTGGACTCAGCGAAGCGGAAGCGCAGGCTTTGCTCGATAGCGCCGAGTACCGGGCTATGCAACACGTCCGGATTTGTGGCGTCATGGGCATGGCTACATTTACCGACGATACGACGCTTGTTCGCCACGAATTCAGGGTCCTGAAACGCATTTTTGACCAACTAAAAGCGCAATTTTTCCCACACAACGAACACTTTCGCGAAATATCGATGGGGATGTCGGGCGACTGGGAAATTGCCGTGGAGGAAGGAAGCACGATGGTCCGCATCGGCAGCCTGATCTTTGGCGAGCGCAAAAAAGAATGAATTAACTGTTTACCCTTTACATAAGAGAAGCCTGCCAAACATTCTCTTCTCAAATGTTGATACGTCCGCTTTGTTCCGTTTTAATCGCCCTGTTGCCCCTCAGTTTCAATGCCCAGACTTTTCGGCCGGCCATGCCTGCCGAAGCGGTCACGCAGCAGGCGTCGAGCCTCTTTTTTACCGATGCGCCTACCTTCACAGGGCTGCAAACCACGGGTTTTACCGTTCACTGGGCTACCAGTCAGCCTTCCACTGCCAAATTGCACTACGGGGCCTCGCCCGATCTGGGCAGTGTGGTGTCGCTGCCCGGCGAAAGCCAGGTGTTCGACTGGCCGTTGAGCGGCCTGCAACCCGGCACGATCTACTGGGTGCGCGTTGAAGTGACGCAAAACGGCACGACCCTGCTGTCCGATGTTTTGCCATGCGCCACGGTATCGCTGTCTTCAGGCCAGATAAAAGTGTTTTTCAACCACAGCATAGACGAGTCTCTGCTGGGCAGTACCGTGCCTTTCGGGCAGGATTATAATGCCTGTCGCGACGAAATACTGGCCCGCATCGATGCCGCGCAACAGACCATCGATGTCGCCATGTACAACAATAATCGCACGGAACTGGTCAACGCGCTCAAACAGGCCTATGCACGTGGGGTGCGGGTGCGTTACATAGCAGCGGAGGCCACCAACAATACGGCGTTGAGCCCTTCGCCGAATTTCTCCGTGTTGTATGGCAACGACGAGGCCCTGATGCACAACAAATTTCTGGTGATCGATGCCGACCTGCCCGATGCCGCCTGGGTCATGAGCGGATCGATGAACTGGACCTATTCCAATATGACCGATGACTACAACAACATGTTGTCTATTCAGGATCAATCACTTGCAAAAACCTACGAACTGGAATTCGAGGAAATGTGGGGCAGCGACGGCGCCTATCCCGTTTATGCAAACAGCCGTTTCGGATCGCAAAAACTGGACAACACGCCCCATAATTTTATCATTGGCGGCATACCCGTGGAATGCTGGTTTTCGCCCTCCGACGAGGTGACCGACGAGATTGTCCAGACCATTCAATCAGCGCAATATCAGGCCGATTTCGCCCTTTTTACCTTTACGCACAACGACCCCGGCGATGCCTTGCTGGCTGCATTCAACAGCGGCACGGTCGTGCGCGGAATCATTGAAAACATCGATGATTCGGGCTGCGAATACGATTATTTGGCTGCCAACGGCGTTCCTGTCGTCGATCACCCGGCATCGGCCCTGTTGCACCACAAATACCTCGTGGTGGACGCATTTTCGCCCGCTTCCGATCCGATGGTACTGACGGGGTCGCACAACTGGTCGTACACTGCCGAATCTTCCAACGACGAAAATACCCTGCGCATCCATAGTGCCGACATCGCAAGAATGTATGCCGCGGAATTTGCCAGCCGATGGGCCGAAAACACCACGGCCGTTGGCGAGGCAGGCGCCGAAAGCCATGCTATTCGCCTGATTACCAACCCGGTAAGAGAAACTTTATCGGTTCAATCGGAGGATATCGTATCGGGCTGGCATATTACTGATGCGCTGGGGCGCCGTCTGATGGAGGGTCGCGCCCTGCCTGGCGCCGGCATCGATGTTCAAATGCTCGATAGCGGAGTATATTACCTGACTATTCTGACTTCGCATGGCGTCGCCGCCCTTTCGTTTCAAAAGATTTGAGATCAGGCAGGATGCCGCGGTGCACCCGGCGGGCACCGACAGCGTTTTGCTGGGCGCCTGGGCGCCTGTATCGCCCGATTGCCGCATACTAGACGTGGGCACGGGCACGGGAATTGTTGCGCTTATGCTCGCCCAACGCACCGAACTGTTTGACAATGTGTTAATTACAGGCGTCGAGCTGGACGAGCCCACGGCGCGCTGTGCGGCCGCCAATTTTGCGGCATCGCTCTGGGCCACTCGGCTTTCTGTTGTCTGCAAAAGCGTTCAGGAGTTGGCGGGGGATAGTGCAGAGTCATTTGATCTGATTGTCAGCAACCCGCCGTTTTTTTCCGAAACGGTGGTGTCGCCCGATGCGCGCCGGCGCCTGGGGCGCAATACCGATACTTTGCGGCCGGGAGCGTTTCTGGCGGCGGCGGAAAGTCTGTTGAGGCCTGCAGGAAAACTGGCGGTCATTTTGCCGCCCGTGGAGGCCCGCCGTTTGTGCGAGATGGCGGTGCCGCTGGGCCTGTACTGCACCGTTGAAACGGCGGTGCGCGCCCGTAGCGACAAGCCGGTGGAGCGTTGTTTGCTCCTGTTGGAGCGCGTACCGCACCGCTTCCGGCGGGAGGCTTTGAGTATTTACGAGACGGGAGAGGTTTATACATCTGATTATCAGCAACTAACCTCCGATTTTTATCTGTTTTTCTAAAAAAAGAAAAGGGGAAGCGCCACCTGGCATCTTCCCCTTTTCTTTTGAAAAAATGATCACTTAGGTAGTTGGCGTCAGCCTACTGTTGGGCCACGCGATGCTCCTCGATGAGTTGGATCGCGCGGTCGTAAATAGTGGTGTCTTCAATATGAACGATGCCGCCTTCGGGGCCGGGCTCGATGTGCCAGTCCACCAGACTGCCGTCCTTGTAATTGTGCGCGCCGAAATAATTTCGAACCGTCTGCTCGTCCACGTTCAGGTCTTGTGCAATGCGGGTGATGCTGCCCGAGGGCAAGGCATGTTTGATGCGGCGAAGTTCATCGAAAGTAATGTTCATAATCCCTAGATTTTGGTGAACAATAATCATTGAAAAGTCGAAAACGACCTCACTTTGTTTGCCTAAGGTAGTAACGTTGCCAAAGAACAAGCAAGCTTTTATATTGATAATTTTTGCCGGGCTATGACTCCGTATAGGGCGGCAATTGCACAGGAAACGATCCGGCCGCCCGTTCGTTGCAGGAGGGCGTATCATGGTTTTGTCATATTGTCTGGGAGCGGGTTTTCCGGCCTTGCTTCTTTCGAAATTTTAACGCGACGATAGGCGGCTTGTATGAATTTTGTTCGGTTTCGGGGCCAAGGCCCCCCGTCGTTAAAAAACAATATATCTTTGTCCGCTCATTCCCCACTACAAGATCCGTATGTACCTGCACGTCGTATCTTTCGATATACCCTATCCGGCCAACTACGGCGGAATCATCGTCATTTATAACCAGATCAAGGCTCTGCACGCGCAGGGCGTCAAGGTCATTTTGCACTGCTACCAGTATGGCGACCGCCAACCGCAACCCCAGCTGGCTGAATATTGTGAAGAGGTTTACTACTACAAGCGCAGCCGCTCCTGGTGGTACCAGCTGAGTTTGCTGCCTTTTATCATGCGCACCCGAAAGAGCAGCACCCTGCTCAAGCGCCTCAGGAAAGACAATCACCCCATTCTGTTCGAAGGAATGCACACGGCCGCCCTGGTCTGGCACCCCAAACTGCGCGGCCGGCAGAAGATCGTACGGATGCACAATATCGAGTGGCAGTATTACGAAAACCTCTCCAGACTGACCGACGAAGTAATCGAACGTGTTTATTACTTTATCGAAAGCATCAAACTGCAGCGCACCGAGCCGAAAGTGGTGCTCTATGCCGATGAAATTCTGACCCTTTCCACCAACGACAGGGCCTACTACCGCGAAATGAAAGCGCACGCGCATTACCTGCCTGCCTTTCACGCCAACAGCCGTGTGGACTCGCCAACCGGCAAGGGCGGATACGTGCTTTTTCACGGCAAACTCAGCGTGCCCGACAATGAAAGGGCCGCCATCTGGCTGATCGACAATGTCTTTGCCGATCTCGACATTCCGTTTAAAATTGCGGGCATGGACCCCTCCTGGGCACTGCGTGAGCATGTCGCCCGCTTTGACCATATCACACTGGTCGAAAATCCGGACGACCGAACGATGACCGAACTCATCCGCGATGCCCAGATCAACCTGCTGGTGTCGTTCCAGACGGCGGGTATCAAACTCAAACTGCTCAACGCCCTTTTCCGCGGCAGATTCTGCATTTGCAACGAGCACATGGTGAGCGGTACCGGGCTCGACAAACTTTGCTACGTCCGCAATTCCGCCGCGGCAATCCGCCAGACGGTAGAGGCGCTGATCAATGCGCCGTTCGAACAGGCCCGGATAGAAGAAAGAAGAGCCTTGCTCGAAACGGAGTATTCCAATACGCAGAATGCCCTGAAACTGATCGAACTGATCAAATTTAACCAGCAATAAAGGCAAACACCTGTTTTCAAAAATATTTGAAAATTCAAAACAAACCCCTGTCGGGCTTGTTTTGTGAAAAAATCGCAGACCATGCGCGGAACCGAACAACTCGATATTTTGCTGAACACCCCTGGTTTGAGCGAAGCCCATCGCGCCATTGCCCAAAAAGTGGCCGATGGCAAACGGCTCAGTTTTGACGAGGGCGTTTTTTTGTATGAAAAATGCGAACTGGACTACCTCGGCGTTCTGGCCAATGTGGTGCGTGAGCGCAAAAACGGCGACGTGGTGTTTTTCAACCGCAACTTCCATATCGAGCCGACCAACCTCTGCGTGTACGATTGCAAGTTTTGCTCCTATTCACGCCTGATCAAACAGCGCAGCGATGCCGATGCCTGGGCGTTTTCGATGGAAGAAATGTTCGACATGGTGAAACGCTACGATGATCAGCCAGTGACGGAAGTGCATATCGTCGGCGGCGTTTTGCCGCAGTATGACATGGCGTTTTATACCGAATTTTTCAAAAAAATCAAGGCGCACCGCCCCGACCTGCACATCAAGGCACTCACACCCGTTGAATACCACTACATTTTTAAAAAGGCAAAAGTCGGCTACGCCGAAGGAATGGCTATCATGAAAGAAGCCGGCCTCGACAGTATGCCGGGCGGCGGCGCGGAAATTTTTCACCCCGACATCAGGGCCCGGATTGCCGCCGACAAATGCACTGCCGAGCAATGGCTTGCGATTCATGAAGTGTGGCATCAGATGGGTATGCGTTCGAATGCCACAATGCTCTACGGCCACATCGAATCGTTCTGGCACCGCATCGACCACATGGAGCAATTGCGGCAATTGCAGGACAAAACCAGCGGATTTCAGACGTTTATCCCGCTCAAATTCCGCAACAAGGACAATCAAATGAGCCATGTTGCCGAAAGCACGCCGGTGGAAGACCTCCGCAATTATGCCGTCAGCCGTATTTACCTCGACAATTTCGATCATGTCAAGGCGTACTGGCCTATGATCGGCCGCACCCTGGCCCAGATGTCGCTGGCTTTTGGCGTCGACGACATCGACGGCACCGTCGATGACACTACCAAAATCTACTCCATGGCCGGCGCAGAAGAACAAAACCCGGCCCTCACCACGCAGCAACTGGTTGACCTGATCCGCCGGGTCGGTCGCCGGGCCGTCGAACGGGACACCCTGTACAATGTGGTCAAGGATTACACCGACGTCAGTTTTGAAGAGGACCGCCAGTGGCGCGGCTACTACGAACTGCCTGTGGTGGCCAACAATTGATCTCCCAGCGCAATATATTCATCACGCTCCGCTCAAGCCGGTATGGAAAAAGTCCGTCTCAGTGCCGTTAGTTACCTGAATACCAAACCCTTTATTTATGGTATTTTCCGCAGTGAACTGGCGGACTGGATTGATTTATCGCTCGACATTCCCTCCGTCTGCGCGCAAAAACTGCTGCACGGAGAAGCCGATCTGGTACTGACGCCTGTGGCCATCATCCCCGAACTCCCGGAGGCTCGCCTTGTGAGCGAATACTGTATCGGCGCAACAGGCGCCGTGCGAACGGTGTGTATATTTTCGGAAAAACCCCTTCACGAGATAAAACGTATTTACCTCGATTTTCACTCCCGCACCTCCGTCGCGCTCACGCAGCTGCTGTGCAGGGAGTACTGGCAGATTGCGCCCGTGTTTTTGCCTGCCACCGAAGGATTTGAACAACAGATCGGCGGCGAAACGGCCGGCCTCATCATCGGCGACCGCGCGATCGGCAAAGAAAAAAAATACCCCTACGTGTACGACCTTGGAGAAGCCTGGACGGCCTGGACCGGCCTGCCCTTCGTTTTTGCTGCATGGGTGAGCATTCGGCCCCTCGATCCTGAATTTGTCGCCCGGTTCAACCAGGCTTTGCAGGCCGGCATCGCACTGGTGCCCGAACTGATCAAGGTACTGCCGACCATGCCGGGCTTCGATCTAAACGACTATTACCGCCACAACATCAGCTATGACCTGGACGAGGCCAAATGGCTGGCACTCAATCGTTTCCTTTCTTCGATTGCGGGCCCTGGCGGCTACGTACTGCACCGGCAGGCCCAGGGCACACCCGCCTGAGCCGCCCGCCCGACAACTATTTGTGCCTGTTGCTGTTTTTATACCATGAAAAAGGCAATCCCGCTGTTCTGCTGTTCCATGTTATCGGCACTTGCCTTGATGGGACAAAGCAATCAACCAACCCGCACCAACATGACAGATCATCAAACCTCGATTTCGGCCCAGGATACACTGAACAAAACACTCATGACCGAAATTGCAACGCTTGGAGGCGGCTGTTTCTGGTGCATTGAAGCCGTTTTGCAGGATTTGAAAGGCGTCGTAAAGGTTGAAAGCGGCTACTCCGGCGGCACCGTCGTCAATCCGAGTTACAGGGAAGTGTGCACTGGCGCCACCGGCCATGCCGAAGTGGTGCAAGTGACCTTCGAGCCCTCGGTCATCAGTTATCATGACTTGCTGGAAATTTTCTTTGCCTTTCACGACCCAACGACGCTTAATCGGCAGGGAAACGATGTCGGCACGCAATACCGCTCGGTCATTTTTTATCATTCTCCCGAGCAACAAGCCACTGCCGAAGCGGTAAAGGCCGAGATCCAGAAGGAGTGGGACGCGCCCGTTGTGACCGAAATTTCGCCGGCTCGCCCCTTTTACAAAGCCGAAACCTACCATCAGAATTATTACAAGGACAATACCTACCAGCCTTACTGCGCCTACGTAATCTCTCCCAAAGTGAAAAAATTGCGCGAGAAATACCGCGATCGTTTGAAGGATTAACGCAGAAAGACAGATCAAGCATTATTTTCGCGCCAAATAGCACTTATGATCGCAACGGAAAAAGAACAACTCTTCCTCAGGGTCGAAGACGCGCTTCGAACCATCCGGCCCCACCTCAATGTCGATGGAGGAGATGTGGAACTGGTTGATATTACCGACGACCTGCATGTGAAGATTCGTTGGATCGGCATGTGCGAAACCTGCCATATGTCGGATATGACCTTGCGTGCAGGCATTGCCGAGGCAATTCGGATCAAAATCCCCGAAATCGCAGGGGTAGAGGCCATCAACGGCCGCTGATTTTTCACCTGGTTGAGTATCAAAAATCCAGTCGGGCAAGTACCCGCAGCCCTCGTTGTGTTTCCGGTCCTGTATCGTTGGCCGCCGATGGTAGTTTGCGCGTCTCGTCGTAGCGCGCCTCAAGCCGCAATCCATTGGCCACCCGCCAGTTCAAATTAAGGTACCAGCGCGTCCCCCTTCCTGAAAAAGACGGTACTGAATAGGCTGAAAAGATGTCGTTTTCATAAGCAAACACCCTTGTCTCGAAATTGTCGGTGTCGAATATGCCAAAGCGAAAAACGGCCGACAAGGGGAAGCCCAACTGGCGGTACACGGCTTCCTGATAAACCATAAAACCCTGGCTCCGCGCTTGATCCTCCACCCGGAAAAAGGCCCATTCGGCCCGGCTCCTCAGCTCGACCGCGGGGCTGACGCGGTATTGCGCATGAATGCGAAAACGTGTGGTGTGCTGCTCTGCCAGACCCTCCCAGCCGGCAGTATTCAGCGCTTTGGTTTCCCATTTCCAGTAGAGGTAGGCCGACATGACTTTCCGTTTGGTCCACATGATTCGCGCCAGGTATTCTCTGCCGAACGAAGGCGCGTCTGCCCTGAAACTGAGCCAGGGATTGCGCCATACATCGGCATAGGCATTGATTTGCCAGGGGCGGCTGGGCCGGATATCGGCGCCCAGATACAGGCCGTGTTCGTTGGCCGCGCCGCTGGTTTCGGCAAAAGGCGCGGCGTGAATCGACTGATAATCAGCCGGTAAATAGCGATGCAGAATGGAAAGCGTCACCCGCCGGTCGGCGCCGACCAGCAGGCCGTTGAGCGTGGCGATCGCCTTGTTGTCGCTGCCAGCCGTTTCCCCGAAAAAGTAAAAATTGCGTCGGTGCCACGAATAGTCGATACTGGCGCCGGTCAGTTGACGGCCCGAAAAATCGAACCTGTTGTAGGGCTCGTCTCCTGCCAGTCGAGGGCGGTCATAACGGATATTCAGGCCATTGACGGCAACATGGCCCTCTCGGAACTGGTACGCGATGGAAAGGCCGCCCACTTCTTCCCGGATGGCTTTTTCATCGGCGATCTCGGACGGCGTTCGGTGCAGGCCGGAAGACTGGAGGGTGGTAAATAGCAGCTCTTCGGGCGACTCGAAACCGCTGGCATCGACGACGGTTTGCGTGTTTGCATCCCGTTTGCGGTTGGCATAAAGCACGGTGACATCCCAATGCCTGCCCAGTCTGGCGCTTGCCGCTCCTCCGCGCAGAAAAAACGCTTCGCCGAAAGAGGCATAGGGCTTGATTTTGACGCCACTTCGTATGATGGCGCTTGTTTCGGCGGTTTTTCCCAGGGCAAAACCGTTTTGAAGCAGCAAACCCTGTCCAAACCGCGCCGTAAAATCGCCGAGCGCAAGAGCCTGCAACCAATTGTTGGCGCGCGAGACATACAAGTGGGCGCTGTAAAAATCGAATCCTTGCCTATTGCTTTTGGCGAAAAATGCCTCGCCCGGGTCTTTTTCCGCCGTAATGCCAAACCGAAGCCGGTTGTCGAAATTGTGCTGATAACGGAAAGCCAGCGCCGAAGGCCCGCCTTCCGAATTGCCGGGAAAATTTACCGGGTCGCTTTGCCCCCAGCGCATCAAAAGCTGATTCTTGCCCTGCCAGAACCCGTGCAGGACGGGGGTAAAACGCTGGTCCACATCGCCGCTGACTTTTACGAAAGGCAAGATGCGCCGTATGTCGCTGATCTCCCACCCTGGAACGGCCTGCAATTCGTGCTCGCTCAGCAGGGGGCCGTAAGCCGAACGATATTGCAAGAGGTTTTCGACCTGCATTTCATTTAACAAATGCAGGTCGATCAGTTCGTCGCGGCCGGCCCTGTTCAGGTCCAGAGGCTTATTTTGCAGGCGCTCCAGGTATTCCACGAACTCCTGGATATTGCTTTCGGCCGGCTGGGCGCTTTCCCGGATGTAGTTTTCAAGAATCTCTGCCGCCGAGGTTTCTTCATTCTGCGCGACACCCCTGGCGCTGAGGGTCAGGAGAAACAGGACAAGAGTGAAGAAAAAAAAACGGCTTTGCATGTGTGTAAAACTGGCAGTTAAAGGCATCCTTTGATTCGCCTGGAAACGAGGATTCCGTTCAGACAATTATCTGGCGAAATTACCGTTTGTTTGGGCGAAAAAAGTAATCGGAATTAAAGGAGCGACAAAGCGCATTGAATGAAAATTTCATTCAGGGTCGTGTCAACTTCCTGCACATCCCCTACTTTTGCCTATCTTTTTCACCAATCAAAACTCTTTTGTCACATGAAAAAAACTGTTTTAGGAATGCTTGCCGGAGCGGCTTTGATGTTTTCCCTGGCTTCCTGCGGCGAAAAACTGCTCACCGACGAGCAGGTGCAGGCAGAAATCCAGAAAGGCTTCGACGCTGGCAAAGCTGCCGTTGAAAGCGAAATGAACGCCAAATGCGATGCCGAGTTTCAGGCACGCGTATCGGCCGAACTGGAAAACATGAAAGCTCAATTCCAGTCTGCCGGCAATGGCGCCACGGTACAACCCGGCGCTTCCCGCTAATCCGCGGCATTGTCCCTAATGCATTTTTGCATCATTTTTTAACCGAAAAAAAATTCTAGAATCTATGAATAAGAAATTGCTCTTTGCCGGTGCTCTTGCCGTCGCCGGCTTTGTAACCCTGACGGCTTTCGGCGGCAAAACGCTTGAACAACAAAAAGCGGAAATCGATACCGCCGTGAAAGCAAAGCTGGAAGAGCTCCGCGCATCGAAAGACGAGGAGTGCAACGCCCGCGTAACCGCCGAAGCACAAAGCCAGTTCACGCAATGGCAGGCCGAAGAAGAAGCCAAGGCAGCTGCTACCCCGGGTAAAAAACCGGCTGGCGGCGGCAAAGGCAAAACGACGACCAAGCCTGGCACCTCGCAGCCGCTCCCGCAACCGCAACCGCCGGCCCCGACCAATCCGAAGTCGGACAAAATGCAGGGCAACTCCAATACGACGGAGAAGCAGGACAAAATGCAGGCCCAGCCCAATACTTCCGAAAAGAAGAAAAAGATGCAAGGCGGCGGCGGCAACTAATGCCCTCCCGATCATCCCAAATAAAAACGGCCGCTCTCGTCGAGAGCGGCCGTTTTTTTATTGTCGGTAAATTACCGTTTGCTTACTGGCGGGTGTAAACCGTGCTGGAGCAGTTGTCGGTAAGGACAGTAGCGCCGGTTTCGTCGCTTACGGAGTAGGAGAACGTGATGGTTACGCGGTCGCCGTCTTTGGTGCGGGTACCCGAACCTTCAACGAAGAATTTGTCGCCATCCGGCTCCTGACGGGCGATGGTGATATTGTCGCAGTCGATCGTAGCTTTAACGCTGTTCTGGAAAGCACCCCAGACATTGGTGATCAACACTTCGTTGTCAGCAGCACCGGCCGAAATAACGGCGGGATAGGAAGTCGGATTGCTCAGCGAGCAGTCTTCAGTAACGAGGTAAGTACCCGTGAAATCTTTTTGATCGGTTTTACAGTCTTTGTTGCAGGAGGTGGTCAGGGCGCCTGCAGCAAGTACCAGCATAAGAACAGGCAGCAGAAACAGTTTTTTGCTCATGATTTGAAACTTTTGAGTCGGTGATAGAATGATAGTTTTGAAGTAATACGGGGCAAAGTTACACAAATCATCGGATGCCCAACAGTGCTCCGACATTAATGTGTGCTTGAAAACCCGCCCATCTAACGTTCATATTGAAAAAAACTTGTGCCCAGCAGACACCAAAAATGCTTATTTAGGAAGGATCAATAAAGGAAGGCCGAATCGAACCGAGCCTGCCTTGATCTGCAGAAATGCCGGCCCGGCTCCAGCCTGATCGGGGATGACAACAGCCCGGTTGCCTCCGTCTGTGGCGATTGCGTGGAGGTTCAACAACCTGCCCTGTGCGTCGATCAGTGTGTACTCGAAAGACCGATTTTTCAGCAGGGACAGATGCACGGTTTCACCCGCTCGAGCCGGATTGGGATAGGGGAGTGCCGCCAGTTCACTAGCCTCCTCAACCGCGCTGCTGAACGACACAGTAGCGCAATCGGTTGTCGTACAGCCATTTGCGCCTTCGACTGTAAAGCAATACTGCCCCGGCTGCAGACCTTCGACCACCAGGACGGAATCCGTTACGCTGCCTGCGTCCCAAATGATCGCATAGGGCGGGGCGCCGCCGCTTGCTTTGACCCAAATCGAACCGTCCGCTTCGGAAGGCCCTGAAGCATTAAAAACGGTGAATGCAAAAGCCGGCTGCTGAAAATCGGCTTGCACCGCTATGGTAGCCGAAGCGACGCAGGCAATATTTTGCCCCGACAGCCATGCGGCGGCGGTCAGGTAGCCATCAGAATTGATTTCCAGACAGGCGGAATTGGCCAGGGCGCCGTTTTGTGCATCCGTCCACAGATACGCGGCGCCGGCTTGTTGAGCCATGCACAATTCCACAGTCGCCTGATTGCAATCGAGCGAAACGTCGGAGGGCAGGCCCGCCAGCAAACCTGCGGGCGCCAATACTGCCAGCGTCAGGTGTTTGATCGTGTCGCAGCCGCCCGGACCGCTGTCGATGATGTCGTACAGCCCTGCCTGCGTGTAAGTATTGCCTTCAAAAAACAGGCTTTCGCCGGCGCATATCTCGCGGTATAAGTTGAGTTCCGCGCCTATTCCTCCGGGGACTTGCACGGAAAAAACCTTGTTGCAGGCATTTGCGTCGGTCACCGTGAGCTGCCAGGCGCCGGCAAAGGGGATGGGACTGGATTGGGTCGTCGCGCCTGTGCTCCACAGGTATTGCAGCGGCGCAACGCCGCCCGTGCTAAGGGCCGTTGCCGAACCGCCCTGGCCGTTGCATGCAATTGGTTGTATATCAACAAATTGATTCTGTATCTGCGGCGGCTGCGTAATCTGGATACTTCGACTTTGGGTGTACCCGTTGACGCCCGACACCGTGACAGTGTAGGTGCCTGCCGACAAGTTGGACAAGGCCGGGAAATTGTTGTTATAACCTGACCAGGTGTAGAACAGGTTACTTTGATTGCCGTACACCGATACCCCTGCGATGCCCGTGGAATCGCCGTAGCAGCGGATGTTCTGATGCTGCGTTTCAACTACCGAGAAGGGGGGTGCGGAGGCTCCACCGTATTCGAAAAGGAGTTTGTAGTTCTGGCCGTTGTTGTTCTGGACAATGAAGGTTTCTGGAACGAAATCATCGCCGATCGTATCGATTTCTGCACGCCAGTAAATTTCCAGCACGTAGTGTTTGCCGGAAGTAAGGCCGTTTGACAAACTGACATTGGTGTTTTTACTCCTGTACCGCGTGGTGTACGGTCCGACGAGGGTGAAATAATCCTGAGCCAGTTGAAGTGTTTGCCAGGAGGGGCCGTTTTGGCCCTGCTCGTACACCCTGTAGTAGAGTGCCAGTCCGCTGACGTTGTTCTGACAGCTTTCCCAGGTCACTCCTTTGGCATGGGCGAGGTTAAGATTTTGGATGACGCCCAGATCGAGGCCGTTGAACACCTTGCCGAACGGACATTCGGCGACGATGAAACTGTCCAGCGTGCCGTTGATTTTCAAACCGATGCTGGTAGAGCAATCTCCGATGAAATCGTACCCGCAGGCGCGGGCCCGGGGAGCAAAAAAATTTAGGCAGAATAAGGTGATTAATCCTGCACGAACAACACGGGACATGGGATGAAATCGGCTTTTGAATAGTCAGAAAACAACAGGAGACGAGCAAAATTAGGCAAATTTTATCGGGTTTTATGCAAAATTCGCCTAGCTGCCTACCTTTCGCCGCATCTTCTGACAAAAATTGTACCCATGCGCAGCCAGTCTCTCGTCGTTTCCAGAACTGCCCACTTTTTTTCTCTGGGAGAACCCGGGCCGCACGTCCGGCAATTGTGGATCGTTTGTCATGGCTATGCCCAGCTGGCCGACGAGTTTCTCAACGATTTTCAATTACTCGACAACGGCAGCAACTGGGTGGTTGCGCCCGAAGGTTTGAATCATTTTTACAAAAAAGGTTTTGCCGGCGATGTGGGCGCCAACTGGATGACGCGTCGTTTCAGGGAAAGTGCCATTCAGGACAATGCCCTTTACCTCCAGACCTTGTACAATCATTGCCTGAGCCAGTTGCCCGAACAGGTTCGGATTGTGCTGCTCGGTTTTTCCCAGGGCACCGCCACGGTTTGTCGCTGGATTTTGCGCAACCAGCCGCACTTTCACGACCTCGTGCTGTGGGCCGGCATGCCCCCCGAAGACCTGGATTACGCCGCGCATCAGGAATACCTGAAAGACAAAAATCTTTACCTGTTGTATGGCACAACCGATCCCTTTCTTACGCCCGATCGCCTGGATCAGATACACGAAATAGAAGATAAAAACGGGGTGGATTTTGAAGAAACCCGCTTTCCCGGAGGCCATGAGATACCGGACGAAGCGCTGCGGGATTTGTTGAAAAAGATGAATTGATCGTCCATGACGCATTCCCTGGCGTGCGTGAAGCGCCGCGAACCAAAGCAATTACCTACCTTCGCCACCTGCCAAATTAATATTCATATCCATGGATTTTAAAAAACTGCTGCCCCATTTGATCGCCGCCGGCATTATGCTGGCTGTCGCCATGTTCTTTTTTGCCCCCAACGCATTCAGCGGCAAGGTGTTGCCACAGCCTGACAACGACAAGGCGCGGGCCATGCAAACGGAGATACAGGCTTATCTGAAAAAAGACGGACACGCCCCTCTGTGGACCAACAGCGCATTCAGCGGGATGCCATCCTACCAGATTTATTCGCCGGTGGAAGGCAACTACACACGCTTCCTGACCAAGGCGATGTTTTTGTTTGGCGATTACACTTCGGTCTGGACGCAGGTTTTTGCCGCCATGTTTTGCATGTACCTCTTTTTGAGCGTGTTGAAACTGGACTGGCGCGTTGCGGTTTTTGGCGCACTGGCCTTCGGCATTTCCACCTACAACATCGATATCATCGAAGCCGGCCACTCGACTAAAATGGCCGCCCTGGCCCTCACTCCGGCAATGCTGGCGGGCGTGGTGATGGCTTTCAACGGCCGATGGTTGCTGGGCGCAGGCATGCTGGCGTTGTTTACCGCCATGCAGGTGTACGTCAATCACGTGCAAATCACCTATTACTCCCTGCTGATCATCGGCATCTATTTCCTTGTTCAGCTGGTGGAGGCGGTTCGCCACAAAAGTTTCGCCCTTTGGGGCAGAGGGATCGTTGCGTGCGGCCTGGCCATTGCCATTGGTTTTGCCTGCAACCTGTCGCGTATCTGGCCGACCTATGAGTACAGCCAGGAAACGATACGCGGCAAATCAGAGTTATCGCAGCGTTCCGGCAAAGGCGACGGCCTCGATAAAGAGTATCTTTTCGGATGGAGTTACGGAGTCGGCGAAAGCCTCACGTTGCTGGTTCCGCACGCATTCGGTGGCGGTGCGAGCGAAACCATTCGCAAGGGCGAGTTCTACGACATGCTGGCCAAAGGCCGTTCCGAAGCCGAAAAACGCCAGTTGGGGCGTCAGATTTCATCGGCCTTTTATTGGGGAGAACAACCTTTTGTGGGCACGGCCATCTATTTTGGCGCAGTGGTCGTATTTCTCTTCATTTTCGGCGCCTGGCTGGCGCCGGGCGGCACCAAATGGTGGTTGCTGGCCGGCGGCCTGTTCAGCCTGAGCCTGGCCTGGGGCAAAAACTTTTTCCTCAATGATATCTTTTACGACATTCTGCCCATGTTCAACAAGTTCAGGGCGGTGTCGATGGCACTCGGCCTGAGCATGTTGTGTGTAGCCGCCCTTTCGGCGTTGGGTTTGCAAAAGTTGTGCGATCCGGACATCAGCCGGGAGAAAAAAATGCAGGCTTTGTACGTCGCGCTGGGCGCTACGGCCGTGGTTTGCCTTTATGTGGCATTCATGGGCGCTGGCCCCGGCCCGCGCGATGCCAAACTGGCCGAGCAGATCAATATTCCCAACCTTTCCGAGATGCTGATCCGCGACCGCGAAAGCATGGCCCGTTCGGACGCCTTCCGTTCGCTGGGCTTCATCCTCGCCGCTTCGGCGCTGATCTGGCTGTATTTGCGCGGAATGCTCAAAGCCGGGCTTACGGTCGGGGCGCTTGCAGCGGTCTCTTTACTCGACAACTGGATGGTTTGCACCCGGACGATCACTGCCGATCAGTATGAATCCAAACGTTCGGTAACGGCGCCGCCCAAGGAAGAAACTTTCGATGCGCAAATCAAACGCGACCCCGACATTCATTTCCGCGTGTTCGATATGGCGCGGGGCGATGCCACGACCAACTATACGCCTTCGTTCTTCTACAAGAACATGAGCGGTTACCATGCCGCAAAACTTCAACGTTATCAGGAAGTTATCGACACATTCTTTACCGGGAACGTGGGCCAGAACCTGCACGTGCTGGGCATGTTCAACGCCAAATACATTATTTCCACCAAAGGCGAACTGGTCTCCAACCCGAAAGCCCTCGGGCATGCGTGGTTTGTCAAACAACTGGAGGTCGTACCCAATGGCGACGCCGAATTCAACGCCCTCCACACCCTGAATCCGCGCGATACTGCCGTGTTGCAGCAATCATTTGCCACTGCGGTCAGCGGCTTTACGATACAACCCGACAGCACGGCCAAAATCGACCTGGTCAGCTACCACCCCGACAAAATGGTGTACGAATACAGCGCCAAAACGGAGCAGTTTGCCGTGTTCCCCGAGGTGTACTACCCGCCGTCCAAAGGTTGGAAATGCTATCTCAACGGCCAGCCTGCGCCCGATTTTATCAAGGTGGACTACCTGTTGAGGGGCATGCGTTTGCCGGCGGGAGAGAAGATGCAACTCGAAATGCGCTTTGAACCCCGCTCGTATTACCTGGGCGAAAAAATCTCGATGATCGCCTCGATTGTCGCCATACTCTTCTTTTTTGGCGGCATGTTCTGGTGGTTTCGCAAACATCCGCTGAGCAGCCATTCCAACTTGTCCGATATGCCGGGTGAAGAAAAAAAGGAACGCCCGGCGACGACAACGAAACCGGCCGCCGGCAAAGGCCGAAAGTAAAATTTCGGAATTAAATCGCCTGATTCGCCACCCCGAATGCCGAACATTCGGGGTGGCTTTTTTTGGGGAAACCTGTTTCAGGAGGCATTATGCGGACTGGCATCGCGTCTTGCATTTTTTGGTAAAAAACCGGCAGGAGCCCCTGAAATTCCTGCTTTTTCCGCACCTTTGCGCCTCTTTTTACGAGAATGCACGCCGACAGGCGGTATTTGCCCATTTTATTCCCTGAACACATGCAAGAAGAACTCTTCAAACGACTCGTTTCGCACTGTAAAGAATACGGCTTCATCTATCCTTCCTCCGAAGTGTACGACGGCCTCGGCGGCGTGTACGACTACGGCCCCATGGGCGCCGAACTCAAAAGCAACATCAAGGAATACTGGTGGAAAGCGATGGTTCAGATGCACGAGAATATTGTCGGGCTCGACTCCGCCATTTTTATGCACCCCAAAATCTGGAAAGCTTCGGGGCACGTTGACGCTTTCAACGATCCGCTGATCGACAACAAGGACTCGAAAAAGCGCTACCGCGCCGACGTGCTGATCGAAGGCGAAATCGACAAAATGAACGATAAAGCCGAAAAAGAGGTGACGAAAGCAGCCAAAAGATTCGGCGAGAGTTTTGACGAAAAATTGTTCCGCGAAACCAACCCGCGCGTCGTCGAATACACTCAAAAAGCCCTCGACACAGAAAAACGGCTTGCTGCGGCTATGAAAGCCAACGACATGGCCGCGCTGAAAAGCCTGATCGAAGAACTGGAGATTGCCGATCCGGATACCGGCTCCCGCAACTGGACGGAAGTCCGCCAGTTCAACCTGATGTTCTCCACCCAGTTGGGCAACATCGCCGGCGACGAGGGCAAGCTCTACCTCCGTCCCGAAACGGCACAGGGTATTTTTGTCAATTTCAACAACGTGCTGCGCACCTCGCGCCAACGCATTCCGTTTGGTATCGCCCAGATCGGCAAGGCCTTCCGCAACGAGATCATTGCCCGCCAGTTCATTTTCCGCATGCGCGAATTTGAACAAATGGAAATGCAGTTCTTCGTACGTCCCGGCGCCGAGATGGAGTGGTACAATTACTGGAAAAAAGCCCGTATGGCCTGGCACCAGGCGATCGGTCCTGCCGAAAAGCTGCGCTTTAAAGACCACGACAACCTCGCGCACTACGCCAATGCCGCCGTCGATGTGCAGTTCGAATTCCCCTTCGGTTTCAAGGAACTGGAAGGAATTCACTCGCGCACCGATTTTGACCTGGGTGCGCACCAGGAGTTGTCGGGCAAAAAAATGCAGTATTTCGACCCCGAACTCAACGAGAGCTACGTGCCCTACGTCGTCGAAACCTCGGTAGGTTGCGATCGTATGTTCCTTTCCGTTTTGTCCAATGCCCTGGTGGAAGAAACCGTGCCCGATGCCCAGGGCGAAGACGCCAAACGGGTCGTTCTCCGCATTCCAGCCCCGCTGGCGCCGGTCAAATGCGCTGTTTTGCCGCTGCTGCGCAACAAGGAAGAACTGGTGGAAAAGGCCCGCTCGGTCTTCAATACACTGAAATTCGACTTTTTGTGTCAGTATGACGACAAAGACGCCATTGGCCGTCGTTACCGCCGACAGGACGCCATCGGTACGCCGTACTGTGTCACGATTGACTTTGATACGCTGCAGGACGACACGGTGACCATCCGCGAACGCGACTCCATGGAGCAGATCAGGGTGCCGATTTCCGAGGTTTCCCGTATTGTCGGTGAAAAAACAGATATGCGCCGGTTGCTGGAAAAACTGGCTTGACGAGCCTTTTTTCAGCACAAAACAAAAAAGGCTTGCCCATAAGGGCAGGCCTTTTTTCATTTTTCAGCGGGCCTGATTTTTTCAAATTCGGGAAAACACTACTTTTACCCCGCTTCCCGCTTCTAGTCTCATCTTCCGGTGCAAACTTTTCGGCATTGATTTTGCTGTTTGTAGCATGTCTCGCAATTTTTGCTGGACACATGCGCAATGCGCATAACTGGTATTGGCCAAAAAATCTATGGCAGCATCATTTCGCCTACCGCCGGTTTTAGTTTCATCCCGATCTCTGGTTACACATCTAATAATTTAACCAAAACAGGCGCTTGTGAAAAAGACGCTACTCTACGCACGTACGCTTTGCACGCTGGCTTTCGGACTGTTCACGCTGGCAATCCTGCCCGCACAGGACATTCATTTCTCGCAATTCGGCAATTCACCGATCAACCTGAGCCCCGGACTAAACGGCGTTTTTGGCGGCGATTTGCGATTTGTCGGCAATTATCGCAACCAGTGGCGCACCGTTCCGGTGCCCTATACGACGTTTTCGGGCACCCTCGACAACAAGTTCTATTATCAAAAAGGACGTTACGATCGCTACATTTCCGGCGGCGTGTTGCTCAATTATGACCGCCAGGGCGATCTCGAACTGACGTCGCTTCAGATCGGCATCCCGATCTCACTGACCATTCCGGTGGCGAAAAACAATTTCATTACGCTGGGATTCACCCCTGCCTTTGGCCAACGCGCATTCAGCACCAACCGTCTGTCTTTCGATGCGCAATGGCAGGATTGTATTTACGACCCGGCAGCCGATACCCGTGAGGATCAATTGTTTACAAGCGACAACCTCCAGTATTTCGACCTGGGCGCCGGCCTGAATTTCCGCACGCAGTCGGCTCGCAAACGTTCGCGTTTCGACATTGGTGTCGGATTGCACCACATCAACGAACCCTATCACGATTTCTGGTCTTCGACGCTCAGCAACCCTGGCGAAGTGCGCCTCCAGCAAAAATGGTCGGTTTACGGCCTGGGTTTGCTCCAGATTGCCGACAATGTGGATGTGGCCGGCCAGGCTTTGTACCAACTTCAGGGCGGTTACCGCGAAGTGGTTTACGGCCTTGGCATGCGTTTCCACCTCAATCGCCAGCCTTACCACGAACTCTCCCTGCAGGTTGGCGCCAATTTCCGCCACCGCTACAGCGATGCCATTCTGCCTCAGTTTGAGGTTAACTGGCGCACCTGGACGCTCGGCCTGACCTACGACGTCAATCTTTCCGACTTTACGTTAGCGACCAACCGCCGCGGCGGCCCGGAAGTATCCCTGATTTATCGTCTTTACCGGGTAAAACCCGTTTCTGTTTTCAAATCCTGCCCGCTTATCTAAGCCTGAGCGGGTTATTCCGCCTTTGTACGATTACGAAAACCATGAATAAAACCATTCGGACATCGTTTTTCCTGTTACTACTTGGCGTACAAACCGCGTACGCCCAGGTAAATTCCGGCGCTGAAAACCGCATCGACGGCGGCGCACAACGCGGCCCGTCGATGGCAGCACTTGAGCGGAAAGCCGCGGAGGTGCGCGCTCAGGGCGACTACGCGGCGGCCATGCAATATTATTCCTGGATTCTGAGGGGCGACAGCCTTCATGTGCAGGCACTGCGCGGGTATGGCGATATGGCCCTCGCCACGTCCGCGCCGGAAAGGGCGGAATGGGCGTTCCAGCGCCTGGTCGACAACAAACTGATCGGAACCGACGGACTTCCATTATTGCGCCTGGCCGAAGCCAAACACCGACTTGGCAAATACGCCGAAGCCCAGCAACTGTACCGCCGCTTTTTGTACATCGACACACCGACCGGCATGACTGCCGAAGCGCTGAAAGATGCCCAAATGGGCCTGGCCAACGCAGAATGGGCTCAAAAACTCAAGGAAAGCCAAAGTGGCTCGGTGACCCTGATCGAACTTGATTCTACCATCAACACGCGTCAGTATTCCGAATATTCGCCCTTTCCGGCCGGCGACACCCTTTGGTATTCGTCTTACAGCGCGCCGTTTAAAGGCGATAAACACGTGCCCCAGCGCCATTTGATTCATGCCAAACGCGCCATTTTTAAAGATAATTACCTGACGGTCAGTGATGTGGATTTTTTAAATGAGCCCAAGGCGCATGTGGGTCATGTCGCTTTTAATCGCGACGGGGATGCCATGTTCTACACGGTGGGCCATTTTGTCAATGCTGCCGAAATACAGTTTGAAATTTACGAGCGCCGAAAGAAAAAGGACAACTCCTGGGGGCCGTCGGTCAAACTGCCCGCCTCGGTCAATACGCCGGGCTACACCGCGACCGAGCCCAATCTGGCCTACTTTACTGCTGACGGCGGCAAAGAGGTATTGTTGTTCGTAAGCGACCGGCCCGGCGGCAAGGGCAAGCGCGACATTTGGGTCAGTTCTATTCTGCGCGACAGCATGGGGCGCGACTCTTTTTTGATGCCCGTCAACCTTGATTCCCTGAACACCGCAGAAGACGACGTTACGCCCTTCTACCACAATCGCACGCAAACCCTGTATTACAGCACAATGGGGCTCCCGTCGCTGGGCGGTTTCGATATTTACAAAGCCATTGGACAAGGGCAGGCGTGGAGCACGCCGCAGAACCTCGGCCCTGCCATCAACGGAAGCGCCAACGATGTATATTACACGCTGAATATCAGCGGGAAAACGGCCTTTTTCGCTTCCAACCGCCGCGGCCAGACCAATTATTCGGAAGAAGCCTGCTGTTACGACATTTACCAGGCCAATCTGGTAAAGCCGGAAATGATCGCCGTGACGTTCAACAAGGAAAGCGGCGACTCACTGTCGAAAACAGACATGCAGCTGTTCGAAATAACGCCTGAAGGGCCGAAAAGCATCGTCAAAATCCAGGTGGCCGGCAACAACTTTCCGTTCCCGCTCGACCCCGGCAAAAAGTATATGCTCGTTGCATCGAAACCGTATTTCGAGCCCGATACGATCCAATTCGAGACCCCTGCAGTCGTTTGGAACGATGTTTTGGTAAAAAAACTGTACTTGCCGCCGGCCGAGGTGAAGCTGCTCGTTACGGTATTCGACAAGGAAACCAGGAAACCCCTGCCAGGGGTGACCGCCCGTTTTTATGACCTGGGGCCGGTAGCGCCGCAGCAGCGCCCCGACAAGTACAACGAAAAAGACAATCGTTTCCCTTACAAACTTGACTTTGACCACAATTACAAGGTCGTTGTACAAAAGTTTGGCTATACGCTTGATTCTACGAGCGTTACAACCGAAGGGCTGACCCGCAGCACCACTATCGAAAAGCAGTTGTACCTCACCCGCGGGATTAGCCTCGAAGCCGTAGTATTTAATGAAATTACGAAGGAGCCTCTGCCTGACGTGACCTTCCAACTCGTCGAAATACCAAGCGGCAAAACCGACAAGGTGACCAATACGACCCGCAACGACTACCACTCGACCCTGGGTTTTGAAAAACGCTACAAGATCATTGCCAGCCGCCCGGGGTATTCGACCGACTCGCTCGAATTTGTCACGCCGGATATCGGCTCCGTGGACTTCACGATGCTGCACAAGGAACTTTTCCTGCGTCCGCTCGATCTCTCGGCCTACCTGCCGTTTAACCTGTATTTCGACAACGACGAGCCCGACAAACGCACCCTGCAGACCACTACGAAAAAACTGTACAGCGAGTCCTACTTCGCGTATTATCCTCGCAAACAGGAGTTTATCGATCGTTATACCGAAGGATTGACGGGCTCGGCGCGCGATTCGGCCCTTGCGGAAATCGACCTGTTTTTCGAACAGGATGTAAAAGGCGGCTGGAACCGCCTGCGCATTTTCACCGAAGTCTTGTATGATATGTTGCGCCGTGGCGACGAGGTGCATATCACCATTCGTGGGCACGCCTCGCCGCGCGCCGCCAGCGCCTACAACATGCGCCTCACGGCGCGCCGTATTTCCAGCGTGATGAACCACTTCTCGGATTTCGAGAGCGGCTACCTGAATAAATATATCGAGAGCGGCCAATTGGTCGTGACCGAAGAACCGACCGGTGAAAACGAGGCGCCGAAAGGCATCGAAGACACCGAAGAACGCGGATCCATTTACAGCGTCAAAGCTTCCAAGGAAAGAAGGGTGGAAATAATTGGCGTAGAGATCAAGCGTTGACTTTCGTTACCAAAACCTTGAAAACCTGTCCCAAATAGTCTACGAGGAAACACTAATTCACAACATGAATGCACTCACACGATTATTCAGCATAGCGTTACTGTTGGCGGTTGCCTGGCCCCTGGCCGCGCAATCGCCCAAACAGTACGAACGCGCTGCTGAAAAATCTTTCGCCGCAAAAGACTATTACGCTGCGCTCCAGTACTATCGCAGCGCCCTGTCTTTTGATTCGAGCCGGGCAGATACCTGGTTTGGCTATGCACAATCGGCCCATTTTCTGGGATCCTACCAGCTGGCAGGCGAGGCTTATGCCAAAACACTCGAACTGGATACCAAAAACCAGCTGCCCGAGGCGGTGTACTGGATGGCTCAACTCAAAAAAACGACGACTGATTATTACGCAGCCATCAACCTGTTCAAGCAGTACCTCTCGGGTCCTAAAACTGATGCGACACTGCGCCACACTGCCCAAACCGAACTGGAAGAGTGCGAATGGGCTATGGAACAGATCGCCAACCCCGACCCCAATACGCTGGTAGAACGCCTGCCAGACATGCCCAATACCAACCAGTCGGACTTTGGCGCTACGATGATCGGCGACACGCTCTTTTATTCTTCTTTCCGAGAAGTAAACTGGAAAGACCGCCATTATCCCGTCCGGCCACTCGCGAGGGTAATGGAACTGGTACCCGGCAGGGAGGCAGAGCAAGCCTCTTTCAATGCTGAAAACCGCCATACGGCCAACACCGCTTTCAGCCCCGACGGCCAAATCATGATTTACAACGAATGCGATTATAAAGGTGAAACCGAGGTGGACTGCGAGTTGTACATGGCGCATCGCCTGGCTTCCGGCGACTGGTCGGAGCCGGTGAAATTGCCGGCAACGGTCAATGTCTCCGGCCATACCGCCACCCAGCCGAGTATCGCCCGTACAGACGACGGGTATTACGACCTCTATTTCGTCAGCGACCGGGCTGGCGGCAAGGGCGGCACCGATCTCTGGAAGGTACAATTTTCAGCAGCAGGTAATTTTGCGACGCCTGTGAACCTGATGAGCCTCAATACGGCAGAAAACGAGATGACCCCCTATTTTGATAATAAAGCCAAAACGTTGTATTTCAGCAGTTTGGGCTACCCGACTTTGGGGGGGTACGATATTTACAAGTCTGTGCTCGGCGCAGAAGGCTTCCATGCGCCGGAGCATCTGGCGGCGCCGGTCAACAGCAGCTACCACGATGTGTACTATGCTCCGCAAAATGAGGAGACGGCTTACTTTGCCTCCAACCGCGCCGGCTCCATGATTTTTGCAGAAGAGGCTTGCTGCTTCGATCTGTACAAATCAACTGCCCTGCCGATCAGCCTGGAAGCACTGGCTTTTTCGGATTTGACCAAAGAGCCGCTCGACGAGGTAATCTTCTCGCTGACGGAACTTCCGCGTGAGGCAGCGCCGATTTCCGCTTTTTCCGGCGACGGGAACAGCGCGGAGTTCGACGTCAAACGCCAGCGATCCTATATGATTATTGCCAACCGCGACGGCTATCTGCCCGACACGGTTACGGTCCTGACCAATCCGATTCCTCCCGGGCGCAAGTTTCTCGAAAAACTCTATTTGCAGCCCGATGTGGGTTTGCAGGTGCGTACTTTCAACAAACGCACGGATGCCCCGCTGTACGGCGTCCATATTCGTCTGATCGAAGTAACCGGCACATTTTCCACCGAGTCCAGCACCGGCGAAGAAGGCAACCAGAGCGATCTTCGGGTTGAACGCAAACGCCAGTACATGATTATCGGGAACAAGGAAGGTTTTACCGGCGATACGACCTATGTGCAAGCGGGTGAACTCAGCAATGCCAAACCCGGCGAGATCATCCTGAAAAAGCTGCGCCTTACGCCGGCAACGATGGAAATGTACTTGCCGCTCACCATCTATTTCGACAACGACAAACCCACCTGGACGGTAAAGCCGGAAGAAACATTCACCAGTTACGACCAGGCCTACCGAGCCTATATGGACCGCAGGGCGTTCTTCCTTGAAAAAGCGACTCGAAATCTGCAAGGAGCAGAAAAAGAAGCTGCCGAAGCGAAAATGAACGCCTTTTTCGACATGAATGTGCATGGCGGTTACATGCGCCTCGATTCGTTTGCCAGCAACCTGACCCTGTTCCTTGAAAGCGGATCGAGCATCGAAATTATGGTAAAGGCCTATGCCAGCCCCCTCGCGACGGCCGAATACAACATGGCCCTGACCAAACGCCGTATTGTATGTGTGCTCAACTTCCTGCGCAAATACAACAACGGCATTTTCGAGGGCTACATTCAGAATGGCCAGTTGAAGGTTTCTACGGTGCCCTACGGAGAAACGACTTCCGGAAACAGCGTCAGCGACAACCCAAAAGATCAGCGGAAGTCGATATACAGCGTCGATGCTTCTCTTGAACGCAGGGCTGAAATTCTGGAGGTGAGACTGACGAACGGAAATTGATTTTTTGACCCAACCTGTTGAATATCAAATACTTAATCTTCCCCCTTCAAAAGATCGAAATTACCTTGAACGAACAATCGCGATGAATACTGGATACTTATTTATGCGTCATGTGACAAAAGGCATCTGGATGGCTCTCCTGATGGTACAGGTTTATGGACTTTCGGCTGCCAATCCGCCCATTCAATTGACCTTTTCTTTCAGCCAGCCCACCTGTTTCGGATACACCAATGGTACCGCAACGGTGACACCGACCAATGGCACCGCACCATATTCCTATGCATGGAGCAATGCGCAAGGCGGACAAACCACCTATGGCGTTGGCAGTGGAACCTATTTTGTTACAGTGACTGATGCCACCGGCGAAGTGGCTATCGGAAGCGTTTTTGTGACGCAACCTGACCAGCTCATTGCAGCCATTACCGCAACGGATGTCGATTGTGATGGCCCACCTGTTACGCTCAACGCTTCCGGCACCGGCGGCACCGGCGCATATTCCTATTCCTGGAATACCGGCGCAACCGGCAGTTCGATCACCGCCAACACGCAGGGCAACTACGGTGTCACCCTGACTGATGCCAATGGTTGCATCGACAACGAGGTAATTCAGGTTTATCCAGGTTCTGAGTTTTTTGTTGGTTATCAATATGTTACGCCTGATTGCAGTGGTATTCCCAATGGCAGTATCACAGCGGTGACTTTTGGTAATTTTCCGCCCTTTACCTATCAATGGAGCAATGGCGTCACCGGCGCGACCAATGCCAACATTCCGTCCGGAATGTATGACCTTACCATCACCAATGCTCAAAACTGCACATTCACCGACCATGTGACGCTGGAAGGACCCAATCATCTCTCCGTCGATGTGGTGGCAACCGATATTCCCTGCGCTATATACATCAACGGAGGGGCTGTAGCAGCCAATGCAACCGGCGGGTTTCCGCCCTATTCTTATACCTGGAACAATAATGCCGGCAACGTTTCCGGCCAAATGAATATTCCGGCCGGTTATTATGCCGTCACCGTGACCGATCAAAACGGCTGTACCACCATCGATGGCGATACCGTCAATATCCCGCCCCCGCTCAATGTGGAACTGGTATCAGTGACGCCTTCCTGCGGCGACAGCACCGGCTGCGTCACGGTTCAGGGTGTCGGCGGCGTGCCCCCCTATACCTATATGTGGCCCGTTTTGGGCGTTAGCGGACAAACCATATGTGGTTTGGCGCCCGGCTCGTACTACGTGTGTGTGTTTGATGCTAACCATTGTCAGCACGACTTTACCGTCAATATAGATTCTATCAGCAACCTGAACGTCACGCTTGTTACAACCAAGGCCGAGTGTCAGGGTGTCGATGATGGCACTGCGACGGCTATCGTCAATCCGCCTGGCGGCAACTATATTTATCAGTGGAACATTCAGAACAGTCCGCCGGTTGCCCAGCTGAACGGCATTCCGGCCGGCACGGTCGTTTGTGTAACGGTGACGGATGTCATCACCGGTTGTTCTGATACCGCATGCGCAGTAATTGGCACGCACACCATTGTAAATGTGCAAGTTGTGGATACGACCGATGTAGTGTGCGTAGGCGACAGCACAGGCATGGCTTCGGCGTTCGCTTCGGGCGGCACGGCTCCTTATAACTATGTATGGACCTTCCCCGACAGCAGTCAGGTCAGCGGAAATACCATTTCCAACCTGCCGGCCGGCGCTTATGCTGTGTGGGTGACCGACAGTCATGGCTGTACTGCGCTCAGTGTAGCGGATATCGGCGCGTTGTCGAACCCCGTTGCTGATTTTACGTTGAACACCCTGGCTTGTGTCGACAATCAGGTGACGGTTCAATTTGTCGATGCCTCGACAGACAACCTGAGCCCGATCGTTTCCTGGCATTGGGAATTTGTCTGGAGCAATGGCGCTGCACAATCCGATCTTCAGAATCCGCCGCCTTTACAATTTACGCAGAATGAAAACGGTACTGCTACACTGGTGATTACTTCGGCAGCAGGCTGTCAGGATTCCTTGCAGTTGCCATTCAATGTGACCGGCATTCCAACCTTTACCATTAATGCCCCCAACCCGACGGTGGATTGCCAGAATGGCCCGATTCCGATTACCGTCACAGGCACTCCCGGACAAACTTATCAGTGGTCGCCGACTACCGGACTGACCTTTGTAAACGGCGATCCGACGAACGTGATTGCCGACCCGGATCAAACGACCACCTACACTTTGACTGTGAGTGGCGGTGGCTGCACCGGCACTGCCGAGGTGACAGTTATCCGGATTACGCCGCTTGAACTGACCCTGCAGGATGTTTCGATCGTTACCTGCGATAGCCTCGCCACGCTCCAGGCCAGCATCAATACAACGGCAACCGTCAACTGGTACAACCAGCAAGGGCAATTGCTGGGCTCAGGTTTATCCCTGACGGTACCTGCCGGGCCGCTGACCACCTATTATGCTGTTGCTACCGATGCCTACGGCTGTGCCGATACGGCTGCTGCAACCGTTCAGGGCGGCGGAATAAACGTGGAAATTGCCATTTTGGGTCAAGATTCGCTTTGCGAGAACACCCCGTTTGTATTGCAGGCAATCAACCTCAACCCCGGCCAGATACTAACCTATCAGTGGGCCGCTCAACCCCCGACGATCCTCTTTTCTCCCAATGCCAACGTGGCCAATCCTGTTGCCACGGCTCAGGCCGGCAGTTACGTCGTGACATTGCACCTGACCAATCAATACGATTGCGTAGCTGATCTCTCCGTTCCGCTCGATGTGTTACCCGGCGCTTCGCTGGATGGCCAGATCGATGCCGATATTTGTCATGGCCTGACGGTCACGTTTACCAATTCCAGCAATGTTTTTGGTACATGGCATTTTGGCACCGGCGATACGACTACGGTACAGAACCCAACCTATACTTATCCGCAAGCCGGAGATTATATCATTCAATTCATACCGACACAGGGTTGCGTGCAGACGTTTACCGACACGATTACAGTGTCTGACACACTATCCCTGAATGCCGCAATCGAAGCCTCGCAATTGAGCTGCCTGCACGACGCCGTGGTTCAGTTTACAGATCAGACGACCGGCAACCCGGTATCATGGCAATGGCATTTCCAGCCTGGCAATCAAACTTCCTCTGAACAAAATCCGCTCATCACTTTTGTCAATCAAGGCACCGTAACAGCCACCTTGATCGTGGAAAATGCCATTGGCTGCGCCGATACGGCAACCTTAACGCTGGATGTCGTGGTTATCGACGACGAAATCTCCAACCCCGGTAATTTCTGCCCCGGCGAATCGGTTGAACTGAATCCCGATGGCAGTGCGGTTTATACCTATCAATGGTCGTCCAACCCCGCCGACCCGACCTTGAGCGCCAACAGCCCCAATCCGGTGGTGACACCGGCTGTGACGACCACGTATTATGTGACGATCACCAACGGTTCCTGTTCCATCGTGGATTCGGCGTTGGCCATCGTTGAGCCAGCCCCCAGCGCCGCGTTTGCTTTCAGCCAGATCAATTGTTCCGGCAATGCAACCTTCCAGTTTACAGACCAATCAACCGGCAACCCAACCAACTGGCACTGGATATTCCCGGGCGGCAACCCTGCAATTTCTACCCAGGCCAACCCGACGGTGACCTTCAATCAGGAAGGCAGCGTGACAGTAACCCTCGTGGTAACCAGCGGCGGCGGCTGTGCCGATACGACCAGTCAAACCCTCGATATTGGCTTTATTGATGACGAAATCGGCGACCTGGTGGGCGTTTGTGAAGGCGGTGCATTGCCGTTGAACCCCGACGGCAACCCCGATTACACGTACGTGTGGACCTCGTCGCCTGTCGACCCGAACCTGTCGGGCAGCAGTCCGAACCCCGTGGTGTCGCCCTCTGGCACGACGACGTATTACGTGACGATCAGCAACGGCGCCTGCGTGGTGACGGATTCGGCGGTGGTGACGGTACTTCCGCAGCCCGATGCGGCTTTTGTAGCCATTTTGCAAAACTGCGTTGGCGAAGCCACGGTGCAGTTCACGGATCAGTCGACGGGCAATCCGACGAGTTGGACCTGGACTTTCCCGGGCGGCACGCCCTCGACCTCGACGCAACAGAACCCGACGGTGACGTTCAACCAGGACGGCACGGTAACGGTGACACTGGTGGTGAGCAACGGCGTTTGCTCGGACACAACGACGCTGGATGTACAGATCAATATCCTGGACGATGAGATCAGCGACCCTGCCGCGATCTGCGCCGGCAGTTCGGTGCCGCTGAACCCCGACGGCAACCCTGATTACACGTACGTGTGGACCTCGTCGCCTGTCGACCCGAACCTGTCGGGCAGCAGTCCGAACCCCGTGGTGTCGCCCTCTGGCACGACGACGTACTACGTGACGATCAGCAACGGCGCCTGTGTGGTGACGGATTCGGCGGTGGTGACGGTACTTCCGCAGCCCGATGCGGCTTTTGTAGCCATTTTGCAAAACTGCGTTGGCGAAGCCACGGTGCAGTTCACGGACCAGTCGACGGGCAATCCGACGAGTTGGACCTGGACTTTCCCGGGCGGCACGCCCTCGACCTCGACGCAACAGAACCCGACGGTGACGTTCAACCAGGACGGCACGGTAACGGTGACGCTGGTGGTGAGCAACGGCGTTTGCTCGGACACGACGACGCTGGATGTACAGATCAATATCCTGGACGATGAGATCAGCGACCCTGCTGCGATCTGCGCCGGCAGTTCGGTGCCTTTGAACCCCGACGGCAACCCTGATTACACGTACGTGTGGACCCGTCGCCTGTCGACCCGAACCTGTCGGGCAGCAGTCCGAACCCGTGGTGTCGCCCTCTGGCACGACGACGTATTACGTGACGATCAGCAACGGCGCCTGCGGGTGACGGATTCGGCGGTACGGTACTTCCGCAGCCCGATGCGGCTTTTGTAGCCATTTTGCAAACGGCGTTGGCGAAGCCACGGTGCGTCACGGACTCGACGGGCAATCCGACGAGTTGACCTGGACCTTCGGCGGCACGCCCTCGACCTCGACGCAACAGAACCCGACGGTGACGTTCAACCAGGACGGCACGGTAACGGTGACACTGGTGGTGAGCAACGGCGTTTGCTCGGACAACGACGCTGGATGTACAGATCAATATCCTGGACGATGAGATCAGCGACCCTGCCGCGATCTGCGCCGGCAGTTCGGTGCCGCTGAACCCCGACGGCAACCCCGATTACACGTACGTGTGGACCTCGTCGCCTGTCGACCCGAACCTGTCGGGCAGCAGTCCGAACCCCGTGGTGTCGCCCTCTGGCACGACGACGTACTACGTGACGATCAGCAACGGCGCCTGTGTGGTGACGGATTCGGCGGTGGTGACGGTACTTCCGCAGCCCGATGCGGCTTTTGTAGCCATTTTGCAAAACTGCGTTGGCGAAGCCACGGTGCAGTTCACGGACCAGTCGACGGGCAATCCGACGAGTTGGACTGGACTTTCCCGGCGGCACGCCCTCGACCTCGACGCACGAACCCGACGGTGACGTTCAACCAGGACGGCACGGTAACGGTGACGCTGGTGGTGAGCAACGGCGTTTGCTCGGACACGACGACGCTGGATGTACAGATCAATATCCTGGACGATGAGATCAGCGACCCTGCTGCGATCTGCGCCGGCAGTTCGGTGCCTTTGAACCCCGACGGCAACCCTGATTACACGTACGTGTGGACCTCGTCGCCTGTCGACCCGAACCTGTCGGGCAGCAGTCCGAACCCCGTGGTGTCGCCCTCTGGCACGACGACGTACTACGTGACGATCAGCAACGGCGCCTGCGTGGTGACGGATTCGGCGGTGGTGACGGTACTTCCGCAGCCCGATGCGGCTTTTGTAGCCATTTTGCAAAACTGCGTTGGCGAAGCCACGGTGCAGTTCACGGACCAGTCGACGGCAATCCGACGAGTTGACCTGGACTTTCCCGGGCGGCACGCCCTCGACCTCGACGCAACAGAACCCGACGGTGACGTTCAACCAGGACGGCACGGTAACGGTGACGCTGGTGGTGAGCAACGGCGTTTGCTCGGACACGACGACGCTGGATGTACAGATCAATATCCTGGACGATGAGATCAGCGACCCTGCTGCGATCTGCGCCGGCAGTTCGGTGCCGTTGAACCCCGACGGCAACCCTGATTACACGTACGTGTGGACCTCGTCGCCTGTCGACCCGAACCTGTCGGGCAGCAGTCCGAACCCCGTGGTGTCGCCCTCTGGCACGACGACATACTACGTGACGATCAGCAACGGCGCCTGCGTGGTGACGGATTCGGCGGTGGTGACGGTACTTCCGCAGCCCGATGGCTTTTGTAGCCATTTTGCAAAACTGCGTTGGCGAAGCCACGGTGCAGTTCACGGATCAGTCGACGGGCAATCCGACGAGTTGGACCTGGACCTTCCCGGGCGGCACGCCCTCGACCTCGACGCAACAGAACCCGACGGTGACGTTCAACCAGGACGGCACGGTAACGGTGACGCTGGTGGTGAGCAACGGCGTTTGCTCGGACACGACGACGCTGGATGTACAGATCAATATCCTGGACGATGAGATCAGCGACCCTGCTGCGATCTGCGCCGGCAGTTCGGTGCCATTGAACCCCGACGGCAACCCTGATTACACGTACGTGTGGACCTCGTCGCCTGTCGACCCGAACCTGTCGGGCAGCAGTCCGAACCCCGTGGTGTCGCCCTCTGGCACGACGACGTACTACGTGACGATCAGCAACGGCGCCTGCGTGGTGACGGATTCGGCGGTGGTGACGGTGTTGACTACGCCTACCGCCATAGCAGGCGTTTCCCAGACCAATTGCCTGGGCTCCGCAGTGATTCAGTTCACCGGCAACCAAAGTCTTGGCAATCCGAGCTCCTGGCAATGGACGTTTACGCCTGGCAATCAAACTTCCATCGAGCAGAACCCGACGCTGGAATTTAATCAGGATGGTTCGGTAACGGGTACCCTCGTGGTTTCCAATGCCAACGGTTGCACGGATACTACGACGATTTCTATCGTTTATTACCTGATCGATGATACAGAGATCAATCCCGGCAATTTCTGTCCTGGCGACTCAGTTCAGTTGAATCAGGTATTTAACAACAACTACAATTACCAATGGAGCGCCAACCCGGCCGACCCTGATCTGGTGGCCAATATTCCCAACCCTGTGGTGTCGCCCGATGTTGAAACGACTTATTTCGTCACTATTGTGAACGGCACTTGCGTCTTTTACGATACGGCGCTGGTCGTGCCGGCTCCTGGCGCAACAATTGAACTTCCGGCAGATATTCATACTTGCAACGCCGATCCGTTGAATCTGACGATTGTCAACAGCAATGCCAATCAATTCCAGTGGTCGATTTCGCCAGATTTTAACCCGGTGTTGTCAACGAATGATACAATTGTTGTGGTTCCGGGTCCCGGCCAGTTCTATTATGCGCAGGCGATTAACGAGTTCAACTGTACTGCCGTTGACTCCGTCTGGGTGCAAAATGCAGATGTAGCAATCGATTATGAACCTGCGCAACGAGACCTCTGCCTGGGTTCCTCGGCAGAACTGACGGTGACAAACCTGAATCCGGATGATAACTTGACGTATCACTGGGCGCCCAATTTGCCCTCGATTCCGAATCCTACGGTGACGCCGACAGACAGTACTACCTACATGGTTATCGTGACCAACCAGGCCGGTTGCGCAGACACTGCGGTCTTCCAGGTCAATGTCATTCAGGTCGCTGCGGAAGCGCAGATCACCGGGAAAGCATCGATCTGTCCTGGTGATTCGACCTTGCTGGTGGTAATTCCTTCCGGCGGGACTGATTACTCATATGAATGGGAGCCTGCGGGCTCATTGTCCAATCCGTTCGATTCGGTGACCTACGCCTTCCCGGTGGAGACGACCACGTATTTCGTAACCGTGACGGCTTCGAACTCCGATTGCACCGCAACATCGGAAGTCACGGTCAATGTGATGTCGGGCGAATGCGTCGAGCCCTACATTTTTGTTCCCAAGGCATTCACGCCCAACAATGACGGCAACAACGACTTCTTCCGAGTAAGAGGCGTGAATATCAAGGAAATCTATTTTGTGGTATTCGACCGCTGGGGAGAAAAGGTGTACGAAACCAACGACCCGGCCCATACCGGCTGGGACGGCACCTTCAACGGACGGGAACTGACTCCCGATGCTTATGGCTGGTACCTGAGAGCGACTTGCGGCAACGGCGCCGTATATGAAAGCAAAGGCAATGTCACCTTGCTCAAATAAAACCCGGCGTCAGCCGGATACGATCAAAAAAGAAGCCGCCGGATCGACAGATCCGGCGGCTTCTTTTTTTGAAAAACAAAAGGCAAACAGGTTTATTCGATCAAACCCCGGCCTTCTTTCACGATTTTATCTTCTTTCACCAGTTTTTTCATCAGGCGGTCGAGAATGCCATTGATGAAATCCTTGCTTTTGTCGGTAGAATAAATTTTCGAGATTTCTACAAATTCGTTGAGCGTAACCTTGGTCGGAATAGTGGGGAAGTGCAGCAATTCGCACAAAGCCATTTTCAGCATAATCATATCCAGAATGGCTACCCGGTCGGAATCCCAGTTTTTGAGCATTGGCTCAATCTGGGTCAGCAGAGCCTGGTCTTCCTGGCAGGTTTTGCGCAGCAGTTGTTCACCGAAGTCGCGAACAGTTTCGTCCGAAGGTTCGAATTCTTTGTAAAAATCCCCTTGAAGGGGCATTGCCTTGATGGTTTTTTTCATGGCGCCCACCACCAGCGATTCATCGTCCTGCCAGTTATTGTACCGGTCTTCCGTCAGTTCGGTAAACAAGTCGTTGTTGACAAGGAATCGATATAACTCGAGCAGAATTTTGTTGTGGTCCTGATCGGTCGGCTCGGGGATATCCAGATAAGCCTTGTATTCGGGCGTTTCTGCGAACGACTGATAAATACGGCGCAGCATGTCGTCGTCCAGGTTTTCGTTGGACTTGAACCGGGCAACGATATTCAGAAAATCCGTGTGATTGGCAAGGCTTTTAACCAGGGGGTTGTTGTACAGCCGGGGGGTGAAGGTTTTGTCGTCTTCGCTGGGAAGCAACTTCGCGGCACGGGTTTCTGCGTCTTTTTCGGCCTGTTGCGTGATGCGCAGCAACAGGTACAACTGATAGACGTAAATTTCGAAGGCTTTCCAAATGCCGTCGTTGTATTCTTTTAACAGGTCGGGAAAAGAGAGTTGCTCATCTCGGTTGAGCATATACAGCAGCTGCATTACTTTAATGCGGACGCTACGACGGCTAAGCATAAGACTGTCAAAAAACTTTTGTGTTGGTAATAAATACTTCTGCCGCAAAGAAACGGAAATTCTTTGCCATTTAAGTTGAATTATACTTCGACTTCGGTATTATTTTTTTTAAAAAACTGATAGTCAGATTTTTACAAACCTTCTTACCGACTGCCCCCCGGCTGTTCTCAACTGCAAAAAATACACGCCGGAAGCGATCTCTCCAAGATCAAGCCTGATGCTGCTGTCCGAACTTCGTTTTTCCAGCAGCGGGGCTCCCGAACTGTTGAGCAACGTAAGCCATACGGTTTCGGGCGATTCTAGCACCCAATTGACCATAACATAATCGGATGCCGGATTGGGACTGAGCCCGAAAGCCCGTACGCCCGGATGCGTTTCACTCACGCCAAGGGCTTCCTTCACGACCGCAATATCGTCGATCTGAAGAATGTAGTCGTCGCGCGAATCGTGCAAAAAAGCGATGTAAACCGACTGGCCGACATATTGGGCCAGGCTGATGCTGTGGGGTTCGAGGCGGCCGTGGAAATAGGGCGCCAGGGTGCCGTCCGGCAATTCCGTACTGTCGATAAAATAGTAATTGGTGTCGGTAAACGAGTTGGCATGCATGTAACCCGGCGAAAACGCATACTGCGACAGGTCCAGCGAACCTGCCGAATCAGTTGATACCATTTGCGCCGCGACAAAAACAGTGTCGTATTCATTGTCGTAAGGCGAGTTGGAACCATTGGAAATCAGCACTTTATAACCGTCCATGTACAGCGGGCCCTGTAAGGCCAGCGATTTCCACGACAAATGGCAGCTTTCATCGGTGATGAAAACCGGGGGAGTAATCAGCCAGTTTCTGTTTTGCAGATAGACGCCGTTGCGGAAAGAACAGCTGGTAAAACAACTGTTGTCGGTCGGCTCATTGGTGCCCAGGTCGCTTTCGAAATACCAGTCGCCGGGCGTAAGGCCAAAATTTTGGGCGCAGGTCGTGATACCGCCGTCCTGATTGAAATTTACCCAAAGGTCGTCGTCGCCGTTGGGAAATGGCAGCATTTCATCGGAAGGGTCGATTTGGAAATGCTGCGAAAAAATAGTGTCGGGCGCGTAAAAAGACTGCCCTCCAACCTGCACGAAGCCGGCCAGAAGTACAACGGAGGTAAAAAAGGCTTTCATATGTTACTCGATTTGATGCAGCCAGCGATCCAGTTCTTTTTCAAGAATGGCTTTGTCGACGGGCACGACTCCAGGGAATTCGCAAACCTGCCCGCCTGCCAGATTGGAAAGCGCTGCCATGACTTGATTATCCAGTTGCGCTGCGAGAGCAAGCGTTGCAATGCTGATCACCGTATCACCGGCCCCGCTGACATCCGCAATATTTCGTGCAACGGTGGGATAAATCCGGCCGGTCTCCTGCCCGACATTCAAATATAAGCCTTTTTCAGAAAGAGTGATCATAGTCGTTCGATTATTCAAACGGCTGCGGAGCATGGCGGCTGCTTCGTCGAGCGATTCCCGGGTGGCATAAACCGGAAAAGGGGCGCTGTCGCGAATTTCTTTCAGGTTGGGTTTGAACAGATCGACGCCTTCATAGGCGAAAAAATTGGCGCGTTTGGGATCGACGGTGGTCAAAATACCCCGGCTTTGGGCCATGCCAATAACTGTCCGGATGAGCGATTCGGTGAGCACGCCTTTGTTGTAATCCTGAAAAATGAGCGCCCTGATCGGGAGCCGGTCCATCAACTCGCCGATCCTATGGATCAAGGCATCGCTCTCGGCGCCTGAAATGTCGTGCGTGTCTTCCTGGTCGATGCGAAGCATTTGCTGGTTGTTGCCCAGAATGCGGGTTTTTACAGTCGTTCGGCGAGCGGGAGAGGACACCAGACCTTCGTCGCTGATTCCAAACCCTGGCAATAGTCTGCGGAAAATCTCACCGTCCTGATCTTCTCCGATCACGCTGCACAAAACCGGGTTGGAGCCCAGTGCGCGTATGTTGAGCGCAACGTTGGCCGCGCCGCCCAGCCGGTCTTCCGTGGCCCTGTGCAGCACAACCGGAACGGGCGCTTCCGGCGAAATACGACTGACTGATCCGGTCAGGTAACGATCCAGCATGATGTCGCCAACGACCAGAATATGCTGGTTTTCAAGTTGTTGCAATATTTCTGTTGCCTCCAAGTTCAAATTTTTTTATCTGCTGAAAATACCCGTTCGTACGGCCTTATTGCGCCATTTTTTTGCGCCAATACCGCAACAGGCCGGCTACCGACATAAAAGCCGGATTGGCTGCCTCGTAACGTTTCCTGATCGATTCGCCGGCGCCGCCGGCTTCCAGTCGACTGGCGACAAACGCCTTGAAATCGTCCACCAATCCGGCCGGCTGTTCGGGCATGAGCGCGTAGGGTTTCATCCATTCTGCCCAGGTCAGCAGTTCGGCCTCCAGGGTATCAAGATGAGTGTTTTTGTCTTCAACCATGCCATAATGCGTCAGGTAAAGGCGCTGCGAGGGCAGACCGCGCAACAATTGTATCGACTGCTGCCAGGCCTCCACATCGATGTCGGGCGGCGGACAAGGCGGCTGTACAGGGCCGGTTTCAATTCTTACACCTGCAACATCGCCGGTAAATACAATCGAATCGGCGCCTTCTCCCGCTTGCCATGCGATGTGATGAACCGCGTGCCCGGGCGTGTAATGGGCTGTAAAAGGCAGCCCGGCGGCGTGAATCGTTTGGCCGTGTTCGGGGGCATGCAGGCGCGCTGCGTCGATGGGGTGCATGGCGCCCCACAGGCGATCCATATCGTCACCGTAAATCTGGCGGGCCGAATTGTACAGACGTTCCGGGGCGGCCAGGTGCGGCAGTCCCTTGGGGTGCACATAGATGTCGGCGCCGCGCTGTGCCCAGGCCCAGGCGGCCCCGGCGTGGTCGAAGTGGATATGGCTCAGGAACACCTGCCGGATATCTGAAGCAGGAATGCCTTTTTGGGCCAAAGCCGCATCGAGGTGGGGCAGGGTGGAGTGGGGGCCGCATTCCACAAGGGCCAGCCCCTGCGGGCCTTCCACCACAAATACAGCGATGGCGTGTTCGAGGCCCAGAAATTCCAGATCGAGAGTATGGATAGTCATTGTCGTAGGCAGATAGCGGCGCAAATGTCCGAAGCACACCGGGGAATCGGAAATAAAATTGCCCTTGCCGGGAGACGGCAAGGGCAGCAAAACAAAACAAAGTATGGGAAATTATTTTACTTCAACCTTTCATCACTTCACGTGAAATCACCAGTTTCTGGATTTCGGAAGTGCCCTCTCCAATGGTGCAGAGTTTGGAGTCGCGGTAGAATTTTTCCACGGGGAAATCTTTTGTGTAGCCGTAGCCGCCGTGGACCTGAACGGCTTCCGTGCTCACCCTGACCGCCACTTCGGAAGCATAATATTTGGCCATAGCCGCTTCACGGGTGTGTGGTTTTTTGTGGTTTTTCAAGTCTGCTGCATTGCGGGTGAGCAGCTCTGCGGCTTCGATGGAGGTTGCCATGTCGGCCAGTTTGAAGCTGATCGCCTGAAAATTGGCAATGGGCTGGCCAAACTGCTGGCGCTCCTTGGCGTACCGCACGGAAGCCTCGTAGGCGCCCTTGGCAATGCCCAGCGAGAGCGCCGCGATGGAAATACGACCTCCGTCGAGGATTTTCATCGACTGGATAAAACCTTCACCTTCATTGCCCAGCATCTGGCTTTTGTGCAAACGGCAGTTGTCGAAAATCATCTCGGCGGTTTCGCTGGCGCGCATGCCGAGTTTGTTCTCTTTTTTACCTGCATGGAAACCTGGCGTGCCTCTTTCGACAATGAAAGCCGTCATGCCGCGGCTGTCGAGCAAGGCGCCGGTGCGGACAATCACCACGGCGACCTGGCCGCTTTTGCCGTGCGTGATCCAGTTTTTGGCTCCGTTCAGCACGTAGTAATCGCCGTCGCGTTCGGCGACGCATTGCATCCGGCCGGCATCCGAACCCGTGTTGGCCTCGGTGAGCCCCCAGGCGCCGATCCATTCGCCGGTAGCCAGTTTGGGCAGGTATTTTTGTTTTTGTTCTTCGTTGCCAAAAGTGAGTATGTGGTTGGTACACAGCGAGTTGTGTGCTGCGACACTCAATCCGATGGAGCCGCAGACCTTGGCGATTTCCTCGATTACAGTGATGTACTCCTGATAACCGAGTCCTGCGCCATGATATTCGTGCGGCACGAGTACGCCCAAAAAACCATGTTGGCCCATGGCGTGAAAAAGTTCGACGGGAAAATGCTGCGCTTCATCCCATTCCATCACATAGGGTCGGATATGGGTTTCGGCAAAATCGCGTGCGCTTTCGCGAATGAGCTGATGATTGTCCGTGTGTGCGGCCGTGCTCAACATAAATGGATTTATTTGTGTCAGGTGATCATTGCGGCGACTAATACGTGGTGGGTGTCGTACCGGCCGGTCAAAGGTACAGCAAAACTCTCGCCTTTACCGACGATTCGGCAAACGCTGAAATTGGATGCGGGTTCATGCTTTTTCTGAAAAAATAAAAAGGCGCCGCACTGAGCGCACCCGAAGGTGCGTGGCGGCGCCCTGGCAGGGCAAAGGTGTATTGAACAGACTGGTTAACGGCTGCTATATTTCAGGCGAGGCAATTCAGGTGCGAGAGCAGGAACGAGGTTTTCAGAAAGTGCCGCCGGGGCTCAGGGTTGAAGAGCTATGGTGTGGAATTGCTCCAGTTGCGTGCCGTGATTGTCAACGGCCCACAAACGAAATTCGATAATATCTCCAGGTTTGATGACCGTCTGGCCGGGACCTTGCAGATACCTCGGCGTTACGTCGAGCTGAGCGGTTACGCTGTTGGCATTGGTGCGGTCGTCGCCGAGCAACACGCCGCCGAAACTGCCGTTGACGAAATAGGCAAATTCCCATTGTGTAATGAACTGTTCGTCGCTTTCGGGATCGGTTATGCTGACCAGTACGTCGAAATGGATGCGGTCGTCGAGGGTCTGATTGCCGGATTCATCAACATCAAACCAGGTAACATCAAAACGAGTAAGTTCGAGCGGAAAAGGGTCGGGCTCGCAGGAGGACAATAACAGCGCCATGGCGCCGAAAAACAACAGGTGCTTCATATGGATCTTTTTTCAGCAAACGTACCGGCAGCCCCATTCGCTGGCAAGGGCCGGTCCGGAGTTTAGCATGGATTTAACCCTTATGAAGGCTTTAACAAGAAAGAATACAAATATTAACCAATATAATTAACATTAAAAATCAGCAAGTTAATAATTGTATTTGCCTGTCCAGTCTGAACGCAGTTTTTGCCTTGTCTTTTCCTCGGTCGGGTTGTCGCCCGGCTCGTACAGCACTTTACCGTCGATGTCTGCAGGCAAATTGTCCTGTTGCACGAAGTTTCCGGCGAAATCGTGGGCGTACTGATACCCCGATCCATAGTTCAATTCCTTCATTAGTTTGGTGGGAGCGTTGCGCAAATGCAGGGGCACGGGCAAGCTGCCGGTTTGCCGCACCAGCGCCAGGGCGTTGTCGATAGCCATGTAGGCTGAATTGCTTTTGGGCGAAGTCGCCAGATAAATGGCGCACTGGGAAAGGATAATACGGGCTTCCGGCATGCCGATCATCCGGATCGCGTCCATCGTGGTAGTGGCCAGCAGGAGGGCGTTGGGGTTGGCCAGGCCTACGTCTTCCGCCGCCAGAATGACCATTCGGCGCGCGATAAATTCGATGTCTTCTCCGCCGTCGAGCATGCGGGCCAGCCAATACACAGCCGCATTCGGGTCGGAGCCGCGCATACTTTTGATAAATGCTGAGATAATGTCGTAGTGCTGTTCGCCGGTTTTGTCGTACAAAGCGGCGTTCTGCTGAATCAGTTCGCGCACCAGATCATTGGTAATGCGAAAAGGCTCGCCGGGTTTTCGGTAGTTGACGATCAGTTCCAGGGCGTTGAGCAGGCGGCGGGCGTCGCCTCCGGAATAGAGCAAGAGGGCGTCGTATTCGGCGATTTCGATGTCCAGGTTTTTCAGTTGCTCGTCGTCGCGAAGGGCGCGTTGCACCAGGCCGATCAGTTCATCTTTGCCCAGATGCTGCAATACATAGACCTGGCAACGCGATAAAAGTGCCGGAATGACTTCAAACGAAGGGTTTTCAGTGGTGGCGCCAATCAGGGTCACCACGCCTTTCTCCACGGCGCCGAGCAAGGCGTCCTGCTGGCTTTTGGAAAAACGGTGTATTTCGTCGATGAATAAAATGGCGCCTTTTTGCTGAAACAGGGTTTGTTTTTCAGCGCTTTCGATGGCGTCACGGATGTCTTTGACCCCCGCATTGATGGCCGATAATTGATAAAACGGCTTGTTCAGCAATTTGGCAATCAATTGCGCCAGCGTGGTTTTGCCCACGCCCGGCGGCCCCCATAGAATAAAAGACGGAATACGCCCGCTTTCGATGGCCTGCCGCAGCACAGCGCCTTCTCCGACGAGGTGTTGCTGCCCGACGTATTCGGACAGGAGTTGCGGGCGCATTCTTTCGGCAAGCGGTGTCATGGCAGCAATGGGCTTGTGTTTCGGGCTGTAAAATTACGCGCTTTCCCTGCCGACGCGGCTTTTGACGGCAGTTGTTTTTGATACAGGAGTGCTGGCTTCCGCCTACCTTTGCTCCTCAATTTTACCGACATGAAAATACTTTCCCGAATCTGCCTTTTGATGGCTATGAGCCTGCTTTCTTTCTGCAAATCAGCCAGGTATGCCGACGCGCCAAAGCCGCCCGAGCAATACGCTTACACCCCGGAAGCACCCCTGCTCTCGACGATCTCCATTCCGGTCACCATCTCCATCAACGACCTTACCGCCAGCCTCAACAAACGGCTCAACGGAGTGCTTTACGAAGACAACTCCTTCTACGACAATAATAACGACGGGCTGATGTTTCGCGCCACCAAAACCCAGCCGATCAGTTTGTTCCTTTCTGGACAAACCATCAAATACCGGGTGCCGTTGAAAATATGGCTGCGCAAAAGCCTGTTTATCGGCTCGGCAGAAGCGGAAGGCGAACTGGCCCTGAACCTGAAAACTACGTTCAGCCTGAATGCCGACTGGTCCATTGCGACAGTCACAGACCTCGAATACTACGAATGGATCAACAAACCAGTGCTCAAAACCGGTATCGGAGATATCAGCATCGAAACCATTTCCAACATCGCCATCAACCAGAGCCGCAAAACCCTCACACAAACCCTGGACAGGGTCGTGGGCCAACAATTCAGCCTGCGGCCTTACGTACAGGAAGCCTGGACGGCCTTGCAGGAGCCGGTTTTATTGTCGGAAGAATACAAAACCTGGGTAAAAACCACCCCGATCAGCATCGGCATCACGCCGCTTCGCACCGACTGGAACTCGATTTATGCGACCATCTCGGTAGAATGCCAGAACGACGTGAGCTTCGGCGAAAAGCCTTTTTTTCGTGAAAACTCGACCCTGCCCAATCTTCATTACATCAACGACGACACGCCCGGCGACTATCAGGTCCGTATCGCGACCGATATCCCGTTTCCGGAAGCGGAGCGTATGGCCCGAAACGTCATGGTCGGGCAGGTTTTCCAGTCGGGCCGGCGAAAGGTCAGGGTTGAGGATATTCAACTTTGGGGCAACAACGACAAACTGGTGGTCAACTCGCGGCTTTCCGGCTCCTTCAACGGCAATATCTACTTTATCGGCCGGCCTGTTTTTAATCCGCAGAAAAACCAGGTCGAAGTAACTGACCTTGATTTTCATGTGGACACCCGCAATTTTCTGCACAAAACAGCCGCCTGGATGTTCAAGGGCACCATCAGGCGACAAATGGCAGAAGCAATGGTCTTTCCCCTGGAAGAAAACATCCGCGAGCTACGGGGCGAAGTGCAAAACTCGCTCAACCACTACGAGTTGCAGCCCGGGATCGTGCTCACCGGCACGGTCGATAGTGTTGTGGTGGAAAATACCTACCTGACGCCGTCAAGCATTCGCGTCAATCTGTTTTCGAAAGGGAAGCTGAACCTCGACGTGAAAGGGCTTTGAGGGCCTTCCATACCTCGAACCAGCCGACCGACACCAGGGCGGTCAGCACGCAAAGCCCGGCATCGGCCATGGAGACGGGCGCCAGTTTGAACAAACCGTTGACCCAGGGGATGAACAGCACCGCGGCCATCAAAGCCAGCGTCACAGCGGCAATGATGGGTATGTTGGCGTTTTTGTATAAAAATGTCCGGACAATGGTATGTTCAAACGAGCGGTTGGCAAAGGTCAGGAACAAGTTGCCGGCCAGCATGGTCGTGAAAACGAAAGTGCGCGTAGTGGCTTCGTCGGCGCCGGCCAGGAGGGCGTACTGATACATACCTAAAATCCCCAGTGTCAAAATAAGCCCTTGTAACACACTGAACCACAATTCTTTATTGGAGAATAGCGGACTGTTCGCCTTTCTCGGCGACTTTTTCATCATGCCTGGTTCGGTGGGCTCGTTTTCAAAGGCAATGGCGCAGGTAGGGTCCATGATCAGTTCGAGAAAAATCACGTGGATCGGCGTGAGCATGTGCAGGTATTTCCAGCCAAATACAAGTGGCAAAACCACCGTCAGTACAATCGGGATGTGGATGGAAATGATGTAGCGGATGGCCTTGCGCAGGTTGGCGTAGATGCGTCGTCCGTTTTCGATGGCGATGGCCATGCCGCCGAGGTCGTCGTTCATCAGCACCATCGACGCAGCGCCCTTGGCGACTTCCGTGCCGCGCCGGCCCATGGCCACGCCGATTTGAGCGGCTTTGAGGGCGGGCCCGTCGTTGACCCCGTCGCCTGTCATGGCGACCACTTCGCCGTTGGCTTTCAAGGCTTGCACCACCTTGAGTTTGGCTTCCGGAAACATTCGTGCGAATACGACCGTCTCACCGACTTTTTTGCGCAGGTCTTCTTCCGGCAGATTCATCACGGCTTCACCAGTGAGCGGTGCGGTATGGCCGGTGCGCAGCCCGCTTTCGCGGGCAATGTTGAGGGCGGTTCCTGCGTGATCGCCCGTGATCATTTTTACCTGTATGCCAGCCTGATAAAATTGTCTGAACACCTCGTGGATGTTGCGTTTGGGAGGATCGAACAGCGCCACAAGCCCCTGAAAAAGCCACGGAAAATCGTCCTGATCGGCAGGAAATTGTTCGCCAGGCCATTCGGCACGCGCCACCCCTAAAACGCGGTACCCGGAAGACGAAAGCGCGTTGACCCGTTCCATTATCACGGACCGGGCGGCCTCGGGCAGTTTGCAGACGCGCAGAATACGCTCCACGGCCCCTTTGGTCGCCACGACGCGCAAGCCATCCTTGTTTTGATGAATATGGGTCATCATGGGCGGCTGCCCGCCCAGCGGGTATTCGTGATAAAGTTTGAAAAGAGGCCGGCGGTCGACGAGGGCTTGCTCTGCATACGCGCCGTGGATGGCCTTCTCCATCGCGTCAAAAGGTTCGGGTTCGCTGGCCCACATGGCATATTCCAGCACCTTGCCTTCGCCGGCAAAGTCCACCACTTCTGCCACAGTCATCTGGTTTTCGGTAATGGTGCCGGTTTTATCCAGACAAATCACGGTAGCGGACCCCAGGCTTTCCACGGTTTTGGGTTGTTTCACCAAAACGTTTTTACGTGTCATACGGAAGGCGCCCAGAGCCATAAAAGTGGTGAAAGCGACGGGTATTTCCTCTGGAATCAGGGCCAGGCCAAATGACAGGGAAAACAACAAAGCGGCCACGATCGACCCGACATAATAGTAATTGACGACAAAAACGAGCAGAAATGCCACCAGTCCGACCAGCATCATCAACCTTACAAAACGGTTGATCTGGTGTTGCAGGGGCGTGGGTTCCGACTCGATCGATTCGATGGATTTCCCCAGTTTGCCAAACGCGGTTTGTTGACCGACAGCCGTCACCACGCCAACCCCCTGCCCACTCGCCACCACCGTGCCTTGATGCAGCAGGTTTTCCCCTTCGGCCTGCGTTTTACTGACCGGCAAGGATTCGCCCGTCAATATTGCCTCGTCGATGCTGAGGTCGTTGTATTGAATCACCCTGGCATCGGCAGCGAGGCGTTCACCTTCGGCAAAAACAAGGAGGTCGCCCACCACTACATCGGAGGAAGGAATTTCGATTCGGAACCCGCTTCGGATGACGGTGACTTTGGGCTGGGAAAATTCGCGCAAGGCGCGCAATGCATTTTCAGAGCGCAACTCCTGGACAATCTCGATAGCAATGACAAAAACGATGGAGGCTGCCATCAGCCATGCCTCGGTTTGATCACCCAGAAAAAAATACAGCACACAGCCCAGCACCAGCAGGAAAAACATGGGCTCTCCCGCCACTTCGAACAGCAGCTTGCCCAGGTGGCGTTTGGGATGCAAATACAGGGTGTTGCTGCCCCAGGTGGCTCTGTTTTGAAGCACTTCTTCATCGTTAAGGCCCGTCAGCACGGCAATCGCTTGATCCTTGTTGTTTTTCATGGCGTGTTTGATTAGACCCAGACGGCGGTACTGCCGCCTTCCTGTAAGGATTTGACTTCCAGGATGTTGGGAAAATAATCCCGTAAACTTTCTATATGAGAGACGATATAGATCTGCCGAAACTGCTCCTGCAAAAAGTTGAGGGCAAGCATGATTTCCATGCGGCGTTCTTCGTCCTGACTGCCGAAAATTTCATCAAATGCCAAAAATTCAATGCCTTGCGCCGAACCGCTGAGTTCCATGATCGCCTTGGTGATTGCGATACGCAGGCAGAAATTGGCCAGGTCAATTTCGCCTCCCGAAAACCGCCGGATGGGGTAGTAAGCGCCGCCGTCGGCGATTTGAAAATCGAAATTTTCATCGACCAGAATGTTTTCGTACTTGCCTTTGGTGATGCGGTTGAACAGCAAACTGGCTTCGCGGGAAATGGAAGGGCTGACTTTTTCAAGAATCTCGTTTCGAAAACCGTCGAGGGAGAGGGAGAGTTTGTCGAGCAGTTCGGTTTCGGCCTGTTTGTCGCCGATCAGGTCGCGGATGCGTGCATTGTTGCTGATTTTCTCGCGGCGGCGGCCGATTTCGTTGTCCAGTTCCTGTTGTTTGCGCACCAATTCGGCAGTTACAGCCGATTGGCTTGCGTAGGCCTCGTCGAAACCTGCCAGTCTGGCCCTTGCCTGTTCGTAGGCCGCCTGATCGAACCCTATCGCGTTCAATGCCGTTAATCTGACCTGATAATCAGCCTGTTCTGCGGTTTGCGCCGCCTGGTTTTCAGCCAGTGCGGCCTGAACGGATGGCAACTCCCTGCTCAGATAAGCCTCCGATTTTACAAACTCGAGGTAGGGCGCTTCCCGGTTTTCCACCTTTTGTTTGAGCAGGGAATAGGCTTCGTCATCGAACTGCACCGCACCGATCTGATGCAGAATTTGCCGGTAACGGGTCGCTTGCGCTTCGAGTTTCAGGCGTTGTTCGGCAAATATTTTTTGCTGCCTCGTGTGCTCTTCCCGGCGGCTTTGCGCCTTGCGGAGCGCTTCGAGCTGGCTTCGTAGCGATGTTTCCTGCGCCCTGAGGGTGTTGCCTGCCTGGAGTATTTGTTCTTTTTGTGTTTCCAAAACAGCCAACTGGTTGTTTTGGATGCCGCTGATTTCCGAGTCTAGGTGTTGCAAAACCTGCTCGTAGGCGTCGCGAACCGGCTGGAAGCAGGTCGGACAGGCGCCGTCTTTGCCGATGGCTTTCAGGTCGGCGATTTTCGACTCGCGTTCCCTGACACGCTCGTGCAGGGCGCTGATATCCTTTTCGATGGCGCGGAATTGTTCGATCTGCGCCTCGATTTGCGCACCCACCTCGGCCAGTGAGCGGCGTTGCGCCTCGATTTCGAGTTCGATGGCTGCCTGATCCGGCCCCTCTGCCGCCGCTGAAATTTCCCTGTCGAGCGCTTCGATTTGCTCCTGCACATCGGCAAGCATTCGGGCATTGGCCTCCTGGTTGGTTTTGCGCTGACGCAGTTCTTCCAGAAGGCCAAGTTGTTGTTTTTCAGCGGGATGATTGACAAACAGGGGCCTGCGTTCTTCGAGCTCGGCGCGTGATTGTTGCAGTTGATCAAGTCGCCGGGCCAACTCCGTATTTTGTTGTTGCAGGCTCGACTGGCGTTCCTGGCTGCGGTCTATTTCGCGGCGCAGTTCGTTGAAGGTTCTGAACAACTGCTCCTGCTCCTCAAAACCGGCATGTGCCTTGCGCTGCGTGGCCGCTATTTCATCGAGGCTTTTTTGCTCCCTTTCTATCTCGGCGGCGATTCGTTTTTTTTCAGCGGAAAGGTCCTTGATTTCGCTTTCAAGTGAAGAGACAATTTCTTCATTTAAAAGCAGTTGCGCTTGTCCGCTGATCTGCTGACGCAAGGCGCGGGTGTCTTCATTGATTCGTTTTTTGATGTCGTCGAGGTTGTCGAGTCCCAGCATTTTTCGCACCATGCGCTGCCTTTCAGAGCCGGTGGCGTCCGACAACTCTGCCAGTTCTTTTTGTCCGGAAAAGACAGAGCGGCGAAACCCGTCGCGTTCCATATTCAACAGTTTCGCAACCTCTTCATTTACGGGCGTAACCCCTTTGGCGATCAGCTCGTCATTTTTGTACAATTCGGCCCCTGCCGTGAGGATTTTACCCCTGAACTCCCGTTTTACGAGATAACGTTCGAGTCCCAGCGTGAAACTCAGGCTGAGTTGAACTGTCGCTTTCGGGTCGGCAAATGCCGAACGAACCATCTCTTTTTCTATTCCCTGGCCGAAAAGGCAGTACATGATCGCCTCGAACAGGGTGGATTTGCCCGCTCCGTTGCGCCCCACGACACCGACCAGGCCCTCCCTGAATTCCAGGTCCAGCAAGCCGTACTGCTTGAAGTTTTCCAGATGCAAAGTATTGATTATCATGGTTTTCAGGATTGAAAAGGATGGAAATAGTGCCGCGCTTTTTCCACCAGTTTGTCGGCGAGTGCGATGTCGTCGGGATAGCGGCTCCTGATGTAATCGGCAAATACGGCGTCGAGGCGGTCGAACTGGCTGGCTTCGATGCGATGGGCAAAATTCCGTTCGGCGACAATCCGTCGTTTGGGCAAAATCTGGAAACTGTCGGGAAAAACCTGGCGCAGGTGAAGGTTGGACAGTTCCAGCGCCTGCTCCGCTTTGATATCGAGAAAATTAAGGCTCAGAATTGCCCCGTTCGTAGGGTTGGAAGCCCTGAACAGCAGCAGTTCCTCGCGGATTTCGGCAATTATTTTGTGTTGGCATTGCAGCAGGTCGAGTTTGAGCCAGGGGCGGGTTTTGATTGGTTCAAACTGCAGATCGTATTTCCCGTTGGGCAGGGTTTCCAGCAGAACGAACCCCTTTTCCGCGCCGATCTCCGTTTCGCTCATCCGCTCGGTCGAGCCGGCGTACCAGGCATTTGCCGCGACGGTTGTTTGCTGAAAATTGTGCCAGTGCCCCAGCGCTACATACTGAAAACCTTCGAGGCTTTGGATAAATTCAGGCGGATAAATCTGTTCGCCGTACTCTTCCATAAGGTAGGTTTTACCCAGAGAAGTATGCAAAAGCAGCAGGTTCCATCGATTGGGCAGCGGGGCCAGCCGTGCAAGTTCCTGCTGGAGGATGCGGTCGTCGTTGATGTGCGGAATGCCGTGCACGGCCAGTTCGCCAAATTCATGCACCTCGTATTGTTCATTGAATACCGGCACAACGCAGTCGAGGCTGCGCAAAGCCCTGAGAATCGGGCTGGTATAAATTGTCTTGGGTGTTTCGTGGTTGCCGGCGATCAGCACGGTCGGGATTTTGGCATCGCACAGGCGGCGGAGTTGTTCGAGACCGAGGGTGAGTGCGCGATTGCTGGGGCTGGGGCGGTGAAAAAAGTCGCCGGAGTGCACCACCACGTCGGGGCGGATTTGGAGAATCCGGTCGATGACCGACACGAAGGCGTCGTACATATCCTGTTCGCGGGCGTTGATGCCGCGTTGATTGACGACGTCGAAAGCCTGGTAGCCCAGGTGCGTATCTGAAAAATGGACAATTTTCATACCTCCGAGAGCTGTGGAGCAGCCCGGTCAAAAGTACGAAGCCGGATTGGTGCAAAAGCAAAGCCGGGCAGTTTCTTGCAGCCGGCAGCACTCAGTTTACGGACCCCGACTTGAGGCGCACGAAGGCAATGTAGTCGGTTTGCGGCGGCTCGGTGAAGCCCAGCGCGCGGCCCATGGTTACGATCTGCCCGCGGTGGTAGGCGCTGTGCTGGAGTACCTGCAGGATTATTTCAGCGGCCAGGTTGGTGAATTCCTTGCCCGCGACGTTTTTGTACACCACGGTGCCGGCGAAAAATGCATCGGGCAGGTCGATCAGCAACTGGGTGAGTTTTTCCGACGAACGCAGGAGTCCTTCGTAAACGTCCTGGATCAGGCCGTCGTACTGTTTGGACGGAAAAACGGCGGGCGAGGCGCCTTGCAGCCTTTCGTACCATAGGTACTGGGCATCCCAGATGTGCAATAAAGTATGGCGCAGGGTTGGGAAACTGGATGGAAGTTCGCGGTCCATGAGTTCGGGTTCGTAAGCCGAAACCCAGTCGACCATTCGTTGATTGGCCCAGTGGTTGCAGGCGGCGTAATCGCGAAGCAGTTCAGGGAGTGTCATAGCCTGGTTGGATTTGATTCTGTGTACAAGTTAGTGCCTGCTATTCTTCTGCGGGCATATCGCTGCGTTTTTTCTGCAATAAGGCCATGTAAAAACCATCGAATCCTTCGTCTTGCGGCAGGATTTTCAGGTCTTTCACGAGGCTGAAATCGTGCCCCGCTTCGCTGGCGAGAAAAGCGGCGACCTGCTGTTCGTTTTCGGAAGGAAGAATACTGCAGGTTGCATACACCATTCGCCCGCCGCTTTTGAGCATGAGGCTGTACGTTTGAAGAATTTCCTGCTGGGTAATTCGCAGTTTGGCGATGGTGTCAGGCGTCATTTTCCATTTGGAGTCCGGGTTGCGCCGCAGCACGCCCAGGCCGCTGCAGGGCACGTCGAGCAGCAGTCGGTCAGCCGAATCGTGCAGCCTTTTAATCACCTTGTTGTTTTCGATCACCCGGGTTTCTATGTTGGCCACGCCTGCCCGGCGAGCCCGGGTACGCAGTTCTTCCAGTTTCCAGCCCAGGGTGTCGAGGGCGATCAGGGTGCCGCGATTTTGCATCAGCGCTGCCAGATGGAGCGATTTGCCGCCGCCGCCCGCACAGGCATCGACGACGCGCTGGCCGGGCCAGGGTGCAAGTATGGGCGCCACTTGCTGGCTGCTGTAATCCTGCACCTCGAACCAGCCGTCCTGAAAAGCTTTGGTTTGAAAGACATTCTGACGGCGTTGAAGCACGAGGGCGTCGCTGTCTTCGCCGTAGGGTTCGGTTTCGATGCCCTCGGAGCGCAGCGCCTGTCGCAGGGTCAGGCGGTCGGTTTTGAGGCGATTAACGCGCAGCACGACCGAAGCCGGGCGGTTGAGCCAGGAGAGGGTCTCGTCCCATTTGTCGCCCAGTTCGACTTCGCCCAGTTCGTCGAGCCAGTCGGGAATGCTTTCCCTGAATTTGCGAATGTTGCGGAGTTCGGCCGCTTTTTTAAGAATAAACGGCGGATTGAGTGATTTGAACTCGATCCAGTTGGGCAATGGCAAGGGATTTTCCTTGACCAGAAAATGGACGCCGCACAGCAGCCAGAACTCGGCTTCTGCATTGGGTGTCATGCCCAGGATTTCGGTGTAAAGCCGATAGTATCGAACGATTTCGTAAGTCGTTTCGGCGATAAATGCCCGGTCGCGGCTGCCTGCCTTGGGATTTTGCCGGAGGGCATTTTCAATTACTTTGTCGGCGTGGCGGTTGCCGCGGAAAATGGCTTGCAGCGCCTGGGCTACAGTGCGAACCAGCAGCGGATGAAGACGTTCGGAAGAAGATTTCACAGCAGTGTCAAAAAGCCGGGCAAAGGTAGTTTTTCAGCACAGTTTTCATAGCGCTGCATGTGTTTCCGTTCTGCCCGTGTCGTCTTAAGACAAATGCACACTAACTTGCCAGCCAAAATATTCCAGCCACGCCATGCTGCACCTGCGCCAGGCTATTCTCGAAACGAACGGCAAATCCTACCATCTTCAACCCGGCAAAAGCAACTCTTTTCCGGAGTTACATGTTGATTTTCAGCAAAATACGGAGCGATATGGCGAGCGCTACACCGTTTTTCTCCACCCCAAACAAGACCTCGACCTGCGCAGCCTCGAACTGCAGTTCTCCCTTCAAACGGGGCCGACCGCCCGGTTTCTGGCCAACGGGTTTCAGTCGTGGAGCGAAACGCGAAGTTTCCATCCCCACGAGAAAATCCCTCGTCTGCGCTTTCTGGCCCGAAAAAGAATGGGTTTTTACGGCGATGAATATATCGACGGCATTCCGCGTGGACAGGGCTATCTGCATTCCTGGACGTATAGCACCCTGACGGAAGCCGGGCAATGCCTCCTCATGGGCTCGCTCAACGAACACACGGGATTTACACTTTGGCTCTACGACCACCACAACGCCGTCCTGACCGTGCGCAAAGACCTCGCCGGGCTTCACCTGACGCATTCATTTCCAGGGCTCGACGTCTGGATAGGAGAGGGGAGTGAAAAGGAACTCTACGACCGGTATTTTACCATGTTTATGGAAAATGCGCCCTACCACGCCATTACTCCGCCCAAAAAACGCGGCATTTTGGGCTGGACGAGCTGGTACAGGCATTTTAACAAGATTTCCGAGCAGGGCATTTTGTCGGATTTGAACGCAGTGGCCGCCTCTGGTCTTCCTTTTCAATACTTCCAGATCGACGACGGGTGGCAAAAGTCAGTCGGGGACTGGCTCTCAGTCAGCAACGGGTTTTCGGGAGGCATGTATCGTCTGGCCGCCGAAATCAGGAACAAGGGCCTGCAGGCCGGATTGTGGCTTGCGCCGTTTGTGGCCTCCAGGCACTCCGAACTGGCTACTCAACACCCCGACTGGTTGCTCAAAGACCGACGCGGCCGCCCCCTGCGCGCAGGCTGGAATCCCCTGTGGGGAGGCTGGTTTTATGCGCTCGATATTTATCACCCCAGGGTGCAGGAATATCTGAGCGGCGTATTTCACATGGCCAGGGATAAATGGGGCTATGAGTTGTTTAAACTTGATTTTCTGTTTGCCGCCTGCCTTGCGCCGCCAAAAGGCAAAACCCGCGGGCAGGTCATGGCGGATGCCATGGAATTTTTGCGGCGGCAGTTGGGCAACTCCGCTATGCTGGCCTGCGGAGCGCCTTTGGGAACCGCCTTCGGCATATCGGAATACTGCCGGATCGGCGGCGACATTCACCTGTCGTGGGAACACAGGCTTTTGGCCTGGTTGCGGCACCGCGAACGGGTAAGTACTGTGGCGTCGCTCCGGTCAACACTGCACCGCTGGCAATTACAACGCCGGGCTTTCGGCAACGACCCCGACGTCTTTATACTGCGCAACGACCATCAACAACTTGGCGCCGATCAACAACACACAGTGCTGATTATCAATGCCTTGCTGGGCGCTTTGCTTTTTACTTCCGACGATTTGTCGGCCTATTCAGAAGAACAAAAAAGCGAAGTGCAAGCGGCTTTGCTGCTGGCCGAAGCGCGTGTCGTACAAGTCGCGGAATTGTTGCAGGATGTTTTCCGGATTGTCTTCGAACTGGATGGAGCAACCCGCTACGCGTTGGTCAATCTGAATGCAAGAGCAGTGTCCGTGCCCATAACAAACGGCCGGATGTCACTCCGGCCGTTTGAAACCCGTATTGTTTTTCCGCAGGATGCGGAAGCGTAGATGGCGTTTGTCCTAATTCCAGCTCATATGCTCGGGCAGGTCGGCAATCACTTCATACAGGTTGCCTTTATTATACATGACCTGGCTCCAAAGCTTGTCCGGCTGGATTTTGAAAAGGTAATTGGCGTCCATATCAGCCTGCACCCAGGAGCCATAGCCCAGTTCTTCGGACAACTGGCCCGACGACCAGCCGGAGTAGCCGACGAAAAAGCGGATGTTGGGCGGTTCGATCAGACCCGAGGTGATCAGGAACTTCAGTTTGTCGAAATCGCCGCCCCACCACACACCATCCGCGACTTTCACGCTGTCGTCCAGCAGCTCGCCGATGTTGTGCACGTAATGAAGCGTATCCGTCTGTACAGGACCGCCGTAAAAGACTTCCGCATCGAATTTCGGAAATTCCGACATCAGGTCGTTCAGGGGCATATCGATGCTTTTATTCAAAATAAAACCGATACTACCCTCATCGTGGTGTTCACACAACAAAACGACCGACCGCCTGAAATAGGGGTCCTGCATAAAAGGTTCGGCCAGCAAAACCTGACCGCTCTTGACTTCTTCCTGGGCTGCCATGGTGCGGGATTATCGTAAATGACACGAAAACAGGTTGTTAGTTGAAGGTATGACCGGACGATAAAAGTCCGCTGCAATCATAACGCTTCTGTCGCAATTTCCTTGTTGATTTTGCGGATCATTCCCCGCAGAACTGCGCCCGAGCCGCCCACTTCGATAAATTCCGTGACGCCGTCGGCAATCATGTTTTCGACGGTTTGCGTCCAGCGCACGGGCGATGTCAGCTGGGCGACAAGGTTGCGGCGGATTTCTTCCGGGTCGCTGACGGCTTTGGCATGTACGTTCTGATAAACCGGGCAGCTGGGCCGTTCGAATCGGGTGGCATTGATGGCGGCAGCCAGTTCGTCCTGCGCAGGCTGCATCAGGGGCGAGTGGAATGCGCCGCCGACGGCCAATACCACGACACGCCGGGCGCCGGCTTCCTGCAATTTGGCAACGGCCAGTTCGATACCTTTTTTGGAGCCCGAAATGACCAGTTGGCCGGGCGAGTTGTAGTTGGCCGGCACCACGATCTCTTCGGTGATGCCCGCGCAGATTTCTTCCACGACCGCATCGTCCATGCCCAGCACCGCCGCCATGGTGCTGTCGGTCAGTTCACAGGCTTTTTGCATGGCGAATGCGCGTTGACTGACGAGGCGGAGGGCGTCTTCAAAAGCCAGCGCACCTGCGGCGGCCAGTGCGGTGAATTCCCCGAGGGAATGGCCCGCAACAGCGTCGGGGCGGAAGGCGTCGCCGGCAATGCGGGCGCGTACGATACTTTCGAGGAATACGGCCGGCTGGGTGACCCTGGTCTGGGTAAGGTCTTCTTTCGTGCCTTCAAACATAACATCGGTAATGCGCCAGCCCAGTATATCATTGGCCTGTTCCAGTAATTCACGGGCCTGGGCATTGGATTCGTACAGCTCCTTGCCCATACCTTCAAACTGCGATCCTTGTCCGGGGAATACGTAAGCTTTCATACAAAATGCAAATCGAGCGTTAATTTTGATCAAAGAAACATGGTTTGCAACGCTCGCCAGAGCTGGCCTTTCCGGGCCTTGTCGGGTTCGAGCGTCGAAAGTTTTTCGGCAAATAAAAAGGTTGTGTGATAAAAAAGGAAAGGTTGGTACCAGTTTGCCTGGATTGACAGGCCGAGCGATTCGGGCGTCCGGCCGAAAACAAGTACGTGCCCGGGTTGTTTCGTTTTTAATGCGGGAAGCAGGGAGACGGGCGTCGTCTCGTCGGGCAATTCCACCAGAAGCGTATCCTGAAGGAGATTGAGGTTGGCGGCGGCGAGCACTTTGGAGAGGAACTGCCGCTCTTCCGCAGATTGATCGGCGGCGGCCAGTACGAGCAGTACGCGCCGTGCGAAATTGCCCTCGGCGTGTTCAAGCAAGGGAAATTCGGGAGCCAGAAAAATCAGATCATCATTTGAAAACATGACAATAAAGATAGGTAGTCGACTTGGCTGCGCAAGAAAGTAATAAATATTTTTTGCACGTAAAGCTAAGGTCTGTAAAATTTAGTTCTGAATGGCCGAAAAATAAATTTGCCGTTTAAAATTTTATTTTCTACCTTTGTATCGCGAAACTAATAGGTTTTCACCGCATAACCACTCTCTCTCCACTCATGGCTGTCAAGTATTCGATTACAGTCACCCCGACAACCCAGACCGGACTGCACGATGTTGACTTCACCAACATTCCGTTTGGGAAGGTGATTTCCGACCACATGTTTATCGTCGATTTCGACGGCAAACAGTGGGTTAACCCCCGCATTGAAGCTTTTCACCGTTTCGAGATTTCGCCCGCCAACCTGGCCCTTCATTATGGCCAGAGCATCTTTGAAGGCATGAAGGCCTCCAAGCGCAACGGCGAGCCCGTGTTGTTCCGTCCCGAATTGCATGCACGCCGGCTGAATGTGTCAGCCGAACGCATGTGTATGCCCCATTTGCCCGAAGAATTGTTTATGCAGGGATTGCAGATGCTGGTCGATCTCGACCGCGACTGGATTCCCGAGAAAGAAGATCACGCCCTGTATATTCGTCCGCTGATGTTTGCAACCGACGAATACTTTGGCGTTCACGCTTCCGAGAAATATCGTTTCCTCATATTTACCGGCCCTGTAGGCCCTTATTATCCAAAGCCCGTTAAACTGTGGGTCGAGGAAGTCTTCACCCGCGCCGCCCAGGGCGGTGTCGGCGAAGCCAAATGCGCCGGCAACTACGGCGCATCCCTCCTCCCGGCCATGCGCGCCAAAAAAGCCGGCTACGATCAGGTGATGTGGATGGACGCGACCGAGAAAAAATACGTGCAGGAAGTAGGCACCATGAACCTTTTCTTCGTCATCGACGGCAAAGTCGTGACGCCTGCCACCACCGGCACAATTCTGCGCGGCGTTACTCGCGATTCCTTCATCACCTTGTTGAAAGACTGGGGTTATACCGTTGAAGACCGCCTACTCAGCATTTCCGAAATTGCCGACGCCTACTGGCGCGGTACACTGCAGGAATGCTTTGGCGCCGGCACTGCCGCCGTGGTCAGCCATGTAAGTGAAATTACGTGGCGCGACCGCAAACTCGAACTGCCGCCCGTCGATGCCCAGCACCGCCCGGTTGCAACCCGACTGAAAGAACATATCAACCGCCTGCGTATGGGTCTTGAAGAAGACAAGTACGGCTGGCTCACCACCTGCGACAACTCGGGTGTTTGGGAACTGGTGCAAGGCGGCGAAGAAGTGGGTATTCCGGCCTGATTTAAGTGAAACGAAATACAATAAGAAAGGGTTGGTCCGAGACAACGGACCAACCCTTTGTTTTTCAATGTCATACAGTTAGCGCCTACAGTGCCGGCCCGACAGGTTTGTTGTCGAGAATCGCTTCGATCTGCTGCTTTACCGCATCAGTCAGCAAGGGGACAACCTCGAGCGAATCCAGGTTTTCCCGAAGCTGCTCCGCCCGGGAAGCGCCCAGGATAACCGACGTGACATTCGGGTTTTGCGCACACCAGGCAATGGCCAGTTTGGGCAGGGTCGTGCCGAGCTCGCCGGCGAGACGACTCAGCGCGCGCACTTTTTCAATGTGTTGCGGGGTCAGGTTGCGCTCTTTGAGCCATTCCATGCCTTCGATGCCGAACCGGGTATCGGCCGGAAATTTATCGAGGTATTTTTCTGTCAGAACGCCAGAAAACAGCGGCGACCAGATGGTGGTACCCAGCCCGACCGTTTTGTAAATGTGGGAAAATTCGACCTCGACCTTGTCGCGTACAAACATGTTGTACTGCGGTTGCTCCATCACCGGGCCGATCAGCTTATTGTCGCGGGCGACCATGTGCGCAGCCATGATTTCCTGGGCGCTCCATTCCGAGGTGCCCCAATACAGAATTTTGCCTTGCGCGATCAGGTGGTTCATGGCCCACACCGTTTCTTCCATCGGGGTGTTTTTGTCGGGCCGGTGACAAAAATACAGGTCAATGTAATCGACCTGCAAGCGGTTCAGGCTGGCGTGGCAGGCTTCGAAAATATGTTTTCGGCTCAGCCCCGTTTGATTGGGCAGTTTGCCGCCGTCGCCCCAGAATACCTTGGACGAGACTACCCAGCTGCTGCGTGTCCAGTTCAGTTTTTTCAAAATATTACCCATGACGATTTCACTCTGGCCGCGGGCATAGATTTCGGCATTGTCGAAAAAATTAACGCCGTTTTCATAAGCCAGGATCATCAGTTTTTCGGCTACGTCATCGCCGATTTGTTTGCCGAAGGTCAGCCAGGAACCCAGCGACAATACGCTGAGTTGCAAACCGGATTTCCCCAAACGTCGATATTCCATGTTGTACAATTGACTTGAATGTATTGAAATGATGAACTTTTAAAACCGTTGAGGGTGTTGGAAGGGGAAAAGTTTGTATGCCCATCGCAAGTACGCCACAGCCGCCCTATTACGCCGTTATATTTACCTCCATTCGCACCGAAGTCGACCAGGGTTATGTCGAAACGGCTGAAAAAATGGTGGAAATGGCTGCTTCGCAGCCCGGTTTTCTGGGTGTCGAATCAGCCAGGAACGAGCTCGGAATCACCGTCTCCTATTGGGACAGCCTGGAAAACATTCGCAACTGGAAACTGGTTGCCGAACACCGCATCGCTCAGGAAACAGGGCGATCTGTCTGGTACAGCGCCTACAAAACCCGTATTTGCCGCGTGGAGCGCGATTACGGGTTTGAGCGCTGACTTTGTTAAAACATATGGACGCCGTATTTGATTACCCAGATGATTGCCAAAACGCCTGTTGCAATGACCACGCCTCTCATGCTCAAATCCCAGCGACGACGACGGAAGATATTGAGCGGGATCAGGTTGAAAGCAATGGCCACAATGGCCAGCGTACGCTCCCGAAAATTGGGTGAAAAGCCTGCGCCGCTGGCCGCGCCTTTCATTTCGAGCATGGAAAATACCTGGTAAAGCAGTGCATAACTCAGTAGGGGAAGCAAGATGCCGAAGAGCAATCCGGCCCAGATTTCATTGCGGTTGAGCATGATCGACGGGAATGTTTAAGGTTTCCAAAGATTTCAGACCGGCGATGGCCTTGTAGTTGGTCAGGTCGTGCATCGAAGGTACGACTGAAATGAAACCTTCGTCGAGCGCCAGCACGTCCGAATCTTCGGCAGTGTCGTCGTTGACAAACTTGCCGCTGAGCCAGTAGTAGGGTTGTCCGTTGGGGTCTCTGCCTTCCACAAACTCTTCGATCCACCGGGCTTCTGCTTGCCGGCAGATGCGCACTCCCTTGATCGGGGTATTGGGGATATTGACATTCAGGAGGTTGCCATGCGCGAAAGGCTGTGTCAGGGCATAGGCCATGATTTCGTGCACCCAGGGTTTGGCCGGCTCGAAATTGGCATCGAAACTAAAATCGAGCAGAGAAAACCCGATGCTTTTGATTCCTTCCAGCGAAGCCTCCATCGCCGCCGACAAGGTGCCGGAATAAATGATGTTGATCGAAGCATTGCTGCCGTGGTTGATGCCGGAAACACAAAGGTCGATCTTGCGGCTTTTCAGCACCACGTGTTTGGCAAGTTTGACACAATCGACCGGCGTGCCGGAGCATTCCCAGGCTTCTATGCCCGGAAAAGGGCGCACTTTTTTGAGGCGCAGGGGATCATGGATGGTAATGGCGTGCCCTTTTCCGCTTTGCGGCGAATCAGGTGCGACAACTACGACCTCCCCCAGTTCGGACGCGACTTCGACAAGGGCTTTGATGCCCGGGGCGACGATGCCGTCGTCGTTGGTGACCAGAATGAGCGGTTTGTACATGCGGCAAAATTAACGGCTTTGGCAGAGGATTTTCGTGTGTAGAAATACGGATTTAATACAATTTGCGTTAAGAAATTGGTTGTAGCAGCCTGTTCCTGATCCGTTTCAGCTTCATTGTCAGGATATTTTGCCAGAATCTGCTGTTTTTAAAACGGATTTTTAAATTTTTGCCCTAACCTTGCACATAAATTGTTGGCTCTCAACCCTTAATTGAAGTCCAAATTGGCACTTCGCTAGAAAAGACCCTTACTGCTCACCAATCCTTTTATCATGAAACGAATTCTTCTTGTTTGTGCAGCGTTGTTTTCCCTGGCTTCTGCCAACGCCCAACAAGGCCCATTTTACCTCATGTTCAACCTCGCGTGCATGGACCAACTGGAATACCGGGCCGCTTACTCGGGTTCTAGTTCGCTCAGTTTCCTGTTTCGCCCCAATGCCAACGAATACTATATTCTGAGCGGCGGAACAGGCGGCATTACGGCCGGCACGCTCCCGCGCAACACGAAGGACTGCCGCGATCTGGTGCTCGACGACGCGCTGGTTGAATCGGTGAACAACCTGACCAAACAGATGTATGTCGTGCAGCAAACGCAACAGGGCTATGTGCTGACGCCCATCATCGGGATTACACACATTTCTCGCAGTGCTACCTATTATATTTTCAGGGCCAATACCTACAGTTTCGCGCTGGATACGACCCGCCTGATGTACGGCGCCAACCTGGCCAGTATCGGATCGCCTTCGGCTGTTTACTTCACCGGCCTGAAAGATATTTACAACTGCCGTTTTCAGTATTCTTTCCGCCGCGAACCGACGCGCCCCAATATGGAAAAATCAGACTTCGATTTTATCCCCGGGGTAGGTATTGTGCTGGACAAACCCGGCATGACCGCCACGGAGGCCGAGACCAATCAGACCAAACTTTGGGCAGTCAACGGACGTCCGCTCGACGATTACCTGGCAGCCATCTGCGGTCGCCAGCCCGGCAGCGCGACCTCCGGCGTGCCGCAATACTCCGGATACCCGGCCGGAACGGTGACGGACAAGGAGGAGGCTTCCATTCGCTACGGCAACCAGGGAGGCGTACAACCGCAACCCCAACCGCAACCCCAGCCCGGCACTCCTTCGATCAACCCGCAAACGGGATTTGCCAATTGCCCCGAACCCTTTGGCAAAGGCTATCATATCGTCCAACCCGGAGAGAGCCTGCTGGCCATCTCCCGCACGTACAACGTGTCGATACAAAACCTCATGACCTGGAACAAGATCAAGAACCCGGACAAAATCGAGGTTTGTCAAAAAATCTGGCTGCAAAAACCGCCTGCCAATGCCACTTCGACACCCAAGGGTGGCAGCATCCCGGCCAAACCTAAGAATCAGCCCGGCCGAACCGTAGTCGATCAATCGGTCTATTGGGGACAAACCGACAATACCGCACCTGTATTGCAGCCCAATGTGCCCGCAGGCGCACCCGGGCAGTCAGATTATTGGGGACAGATTTCGGGCAGCTCGCGTCCTGTATTGATTCACGTGGTACAAAAAGGCGAAACCCTTAGCGGCCTCGCCAAGCAATATGGCTATACCGATGACCGCTTCCGCCGGATGAACGGCTTCCCGACCGTAGGGGACTATCGCCTGCAAGAAGGGCAGCAGGTGATCGTGTCCGATTGCGAGTACGACATCAACACGCCTTCGCCTACCACCATTATTACCACGCCACCCGGCAGTACGATGACGCCGCCGCAAATTCTGACGCCTAATACGGACCAGAAAAAGCAAAAAATGAGCGGCGGAACCACGGCCCCTTCTTCCGTTGTGCCGATCACGCATTCAAACAATACACCCTGGTCCAATCCGGCACCCACGCCGTTGAGTTCGCCTTCGGCAGCAGGCGCCACGCCGACGCCTTCCAGCTCGGTACCCAGCAATCAGTTTCTCGAAAATTCTGTGATCGATACGGGTAAGGAAGGCGGCTACGTGCCCCCGGGCGCTCGTACCGTGACGCCGACGAATCGCAATGCCCCCGTCACGACACCGCAAAACAACACCCCGGCTCCTTCAACCGGCAATGCGCCCTTACAGGAGTATGTGGTCAAACAGGGCGATACCCTGCGTTCCATTGCAATCAAATACAAGGTAAACGAATCGGAACTGGCTGTCACCAACGGACTGGACCCGAACGAATCGCTGATCCCGGGCAAACGCTTGCTGATCCCGCGTCAGTAATGCCCGTTGGCAGGTTTGATCTCTAAACAAAAGCGCCCTGACAGTGGTATCTGTCAGGGCGCTTTTGTTTTTAAAACCTGATATTCAGGCTCAACATCCAGTTGCGACCTGCCTGGGGGAAAAACCCTGTTTGATTGTAAATATTGTCGCGCTCCAGTCGGGTGTAGGGGTCGTAGGGCCGGTTGTCGAATGACGAAGTGTAGCGGTATGTCCATCCATTGGAACTGTACTTCGCGTCGGCAAGGTTGTATGCCGCCAGCATCAAGCCGATTTGGTTGCCGTATTTCAATGTCAGGTCGTAATTAATCCTCAAATCGGTAAAAAAGTAAGCAGGAAGGGACGTGTTCTCGTTGGAAGTATTGTCCAGATACTGACGGCCGACGTATTTGCCGGCCAGGGAAATGGACAGCCGGTTGCGATTTTCAGCAGCCAGGACATGATAAATCGCTTCGCCGCGCGCTATGACGGACGGCGAAAAAGCCAGGAAACTGTTTCGGAAAACAAATTGATCCTGCAAACCCGTATCCCAGTTGTCGCGGTATTCCACAAATTCCCTGACGCGGTTGTCGCTGAACGTAGCGCTTGCATTCAGATCAAGTTGGCGGACGGGCCGGAACGTGCTTTCGAGTTCCACCCCTGCGCGAAAGCTCGACTTCACATTCGTTCGTATATAGGCGCCCACGTCGTTGAGCCGCCCGTCGAGCACCAGTTGGTCCCGGTAATACATATAAAACAGGTTGGCGGCAAAAGACCAGGCAGCTGACTTGCGCGACTTGATTCCCAGTTCCCAGTCATACAGCCTTTCCCGCCTGGGCCGGCTGTCAGGTGTGGATTGGGTGTAATCGTCGCGGTTGGGCTCGCGGTTGCCGACGCCAAAAAAGCCATAGGCGACCCAAGTCGGGTTAATTTTCCAGTTGATTCCTGCTTTGGGGTTGAAAAAATGCAGACTGACTTGTTGTTCGACATTATTGCGCCCGGCATCGTAACCGAGAAAGCGGTACAGGACTGCCCGGTATTGCAGGTCGAGGAAAACACCCCAGCCTTTGCTCAGATTGATTTCCGACTTGAAAAAAACGTTGCCGTCTGTTTTACGGGCATCATTGTCGTAATAACGGTGGTTGTTGGGCGCCGTGGCCAGCTGCGCCCAGATGACTTCTCCGAAATGTGCCCCGTCGTACCGGCTCAGTGCGCCGCCCAACATAAATGAAGGCGGGCCTGACAAGCCGGGCGGATTGACAGGAGGCGACCAGCGCAAGGCAAATGTGGCGCCGTAAAAATGATTGTCGAGCCAGCGTCTGCGCACCAAATCGCTGACGCCCAGCACTGTATCAGGCAGTACAATGGAAGGCATATTGTACTCAGCCAAAATTTCCCCTCCTCGATATTGCTCATAAAAACCAAATCCTCTTGTGTAATGGCCGTTTAATTGCAGGCTAAGGCCATGATTCATCATTCGTTTATAGTGCAACAGCAGGTGGCGCTGGGTGTAGTCGTCCACTTCGTCAGGGTAGGGGACAGAAGGCTGTTCCGTACCTGCCGTGTTATATGTTCTGAGCGAATCAACCCCGATATATTGCGCAGGAACGCCGTTCCATGCCTGGTACGTCAGTTCGTGTCCGGAAAGCAAATGCATCTGAACGGATTGATTATCATCGATGTAAGTGCCTGTCAGGTGGATAGAATTCAGATTCGAACGGGCTCTGTCGATGTAGCCGTCGGATTTCAGTTGCGAAATTCGGCCGCTGAACGCAAACCTGCCGTTCAGCAGGCCTGTGCCGGCAAAGGCTGAATATTTTTGGGTATTGAAAGAGCCTAACGCAGTACTGATTTGTGCGAACGGCTCGGGTTCTACCTGCGACAGGTCGATATTTACGGTGGCGCCAAAGGCGCCGGCGCCATTGGTGCTTGTGCCTACGCCGCGTTGTATTTGGATTTCGCTCGCCGAGGCGGCTATATCGGGCAGATCGACCCAGAAAAGCCCCTGGCTTTCCGCATCGTTCAGCGGAATACCGTTGAGTGTAACATTAACCCGTGTCGGGTCGCTGCCCCTGATGCGCAGGCCGGTGTATCCTATACCATTGCCGGCATCGGAGCTTTCAACAAGGGAAGGGGCCCCGGAAAGCAAAAAGGGCACATCCTGTGCCTGATTGAGCCGTCTGATTTTTTCCGCAGAAAAATTGGTGTGCGGTACGGGCACTTCGCTCCCGGCGCGGGTACTTTGTATAACAACCGTGCGCAACAGCATAGAATCGGGTACGCCGCTTTGTGCCTGCAGCGATTCGACAACAGGCGCCAGAGTGGTCAGCAGCATGGACAAGACAAGGCTGAATCGCTTGCGCCCTTGCATCCGGAAAACAATAAAAAACATGGTGAAAATGAATGAGTGAAACATCCACCTGTGAAGGGGCTTCGCAAGTGTAGTGATGCCACTACCCGTCTCAATTCCCTTCCCGGCATGACCCGGGCAGGTTCGATGGGTATAATCTCAGTCCGCCGATGGAAGGCAGACACCCCAATGAGTGTTATTGCTGCAAAGTTCGGGAAAGATTTGCAATTGCAGCAAGCGCAGTTTCAAGCCGCTCTTCGGGCGTGTTTTTCACAATGACAAAAGCTGCTCCGATGCCTTGCAACAACTGATGATATAACTCAAACAACTGCTCGCGCTCCCCGGGGTTTTCCCTCAACGGATCGGGCGCCCAGGGGAAATCGGGCCGGCACAGCAAGTAGAGGTCGGCCGAAGGAGCAATGCCGTAGCCTTCCCGCCAGTGCCGGTCGCTTCCGAAGCGGAACGTCTCCCAGATGTGCAACACGGTCCAGTCGGTGTCCAGCACAAGAAAGGTGTCGCTCCTGCCGGCATACCAGTTTTCCCAGGCTTTTTGCCCGGCGCCTATTGCCCGAAGGTCTTCCACCTGGTACGAATGGCCGAGGTGTTCCAGATAGGGTCGGGCAAATTCCGGCACGCATGGTTCGTGCAATGCTGAGGCCAGTGCACTGGCGAGGGCGGTTTTGCCGGCAGACTCCGGACCCGTGGTAACTATTTTGAGCGGCATTTCTTTCACAGCCACAAAGATGCAAAGCCTTATTTTTGTGGCCTTATGCATAATATCGAACCTTTTTTTCGCTGGCGTGACTTTTACACTGCCGAAGAAGATGAACGTTCCCCCTTTTTCGGTCGTACGTACAGTGAATTTGAATTTTCGCACCGCCTGTACAACTATTATCTGCATCCGCAATGGGACGAATTTGGCTCCTCCACGCTGTACGGGAAAATTCTTTACGCCGATTACGACGAACAGTATGCCCTGATCGAACTGATCGGCGAATGGAACGACACCCTGCATGACGACATCATGTACCTGAAGCGCAATGTGGCTGACCCGCTGATGAAACAGGGCATCACCAAATTCGTCCTTTTTGGGGAAAATATCCTCAACTTTCACGCCGGAGAAGACGATTACTATGCCGAATGGGCCGAAGAAGTGCATGATGAAAGGGGCTGGATCGCACTGCTCAATATCCGTCAGCATGTGGATGAGGAAATGGCCGGCGCCCACCTACAGCATTATATCCATTTCGGCGACCAATACAACAATATCATTTGGCACCCGCAAAAACCAGCGACAGTTTTTATGCTTGTTCAGGCACTTGTCGACGGCCGCATCCGGCAAATTTCAGACTAAACTATTTTTTGTCTCGTGGAAAAAACTGACCAACCGCCTTTTCAAAGCGGCTTTATCAATATCGTCGGCAAACCCAATGCCGGCAAATCGACCCTGATGAATGCCTTGGTCGGAGAGCGCATGAGCATCATCACACCCAAGCCGCAAACTACGCGCCATCGTATTTTAGGCATTCTGGGCGGAGATTATTTCCAGATCGTTTTTTCCGACACCCCCGGCTTTGTTAAAAATCCGGGTTACGCCATGCACCGGGCCATGAATTCTGCCGTGGAAGGCACGCTGGAAGACGCTGATGTCCTGCTTTGCGTAGTCGATCTGACAGAAGAGCTGGACAATGAGGACCCGCTGCTCGCCATACTTCAAAAAGCGGAAGCTCCGGTCGTGCTTGTGCTGAACAAACTGGACAAAGTGGATCCCCAGCGCGCGCAGGATGTTGGCAACTGGTGGGCAAAACGGGCAAAAATTGCCGAGTCTATCCCAATTTCGGCCCTTACAGGCGCCGGTACAGCGGAGTTGCTGGGCATCTTGCTGCGTTATTTGCCAGAAGGCCCGGCCTATTTTCCTCCCGATCAACTTACCGACAGGGCCGAACGATTCTTCGTCAGCGAGATTATTCGTGAAAAAATATTCCTTTTGTACAGCGACGAAGTGCCTTACTCCTGCGAGGTAGCCATAGAGGAATACAAGGAAACAACGACAAAAACCGGGGAACCCCTGGCCCGGATCAGGGCCTCGATCTTTGTGTTGCGCGAAAGCCAAAAAGCGATTTTGCTGGGGCGCAACGGCCTCTCGATTAAAAAACTGGGCACACTGGCCCGAGCCGACATCGAACGATTTATCGGCTCCAAAGCCTATCTTGAACTGACCGTCAAGGTAAAAGGAAACTGGCGCGACGACGAGCGCCTGTTGCAGCAATTCGGTTATCTCTGATATGACGCCTTTAACAATCTCAGCCTCAGGCTGATGCCCTCGAAAGCAGGGACAAGACCTTCTGGTTCAAAGCCGCACTTTTCGAGCACCCGCCTGGAGGCCTGGTTTTCCGGGTCGATGAACGCAATAATCGAGTCGACCGGAAAATGCTCAAAGGCATATCGGCACAATCCGTCCGCCATTTCAGTTGCCAGGCCTTTGCCCCAGTATTTTTTATGCAGTACATAGCCGATCTCCAGGTCGCCTCCTGCTTTCCATTCGGCCTCGCGCAGCAGGCAGTGGCCCGCTATTTCGTTATTTTCTTTCCAGAGGGCCATCCACACGCCCAACCCCGGGTGCTTCGACTGGTAATCCGTCCAAAGGCCTATCCGCTCAACAACCGCTTCAATTTCCCTTACGGGCGCCCGTATGTATCGCATGACCTCCGGATCGCTTTGCATGCGGAAGATTTCCATCAAATCGGATTGCGGATCGACGGTTCTGTAGTCAAGACGGGCTGTTTCCGGTAAATTCATGTTGATAAAAAAAAGACGGCAACGTTCGAAAACGTTACCGTCAGAAATATAACCCCAAAAAACCTAAGACAAAGTTAGGTTGTGCAATTAGCTTGTGCAAGTTCTTTGTCAAAAAAATAATCATAAAAAAAAGTCCCTCCCCATACGTTTATGGAGAAGGACGTCATCAAAACACGCTTCATTTTAAACCTTTATCTTGAATGCCTGAAAAGGCATATATCTCGTAGTTATGTCGGCCTTTATTTCAAAGGCAGACGCTTGCAAAGGTAGAAAGTTTGCTCCGAAACTTGAGGTTTTTATTTAAAAAACTCAGGGGCATGGAACACAAAATTCTTGTCATTAAAGTCAGAAGGAATCCAAATTGGGATTATGGGGTAGGAAGGAAAGACAAAAGAGCCCCAATTTGCAGAAGGAATGCCATTGTCGGCACAACGTTCACCGGATTACGCCGCGAAGATAGGCATGGCTTTTTTGTATTTGCAATACTATAATGATACAGGTTTGTAAATATTTTATTTTAAAATGTAAAATACATTGATTATTAGTGAAAAAGAAGAGTGGTTTCCTTTTTGTGTATTTTGAGTCTCTATGCCCCGTCCTGACAATAAACAGCGGTTTTTTTATTGCACATCGTACCTTTGCACGGAAAACAAACAAGCATGAATTCGATCTTAATACGGCAGGGCCGATTGATAAATCGTGGAACGAGCAGAATTGCAGATGTTTTGATCAAAAATGGGCGAATCGAGAAAATTTCAGGCGCCATCAATTCGAATGCCGACCTGGAGATCGATGCTGGCGGCCGGTTGGTTCTTCCCGGCATTATTGATGACCAGGTCCATTTTCGCGAACCGGGCCTCACGCACAAAGCATCCATTTATACGGAGAGCCGGGCGGCTGTTGCAGGCGGAGTCACTTCATTTATGGAAATGCCGAATGTGCACCCTCCGTCGGTTACGCAGGAATTGCTGGAAGAAAAATACCGCATTGCCCAGGCTACTTCACTGGCCAATTACTCCTTCTATATGGGCGCGACCAACGACAACCTGGAAGAAGTCATGCGTACCGACCCCGCAACGGTCTGCGGTATCAAAATCTTTATGGGCAGCAGCACCGGCAATATGCTGGTCGACGATGCCAATACGCTCGACAAACTGTTTGCCAACGCCCCGGTTTTGATCGCAACGCATTGTGAAGACGAACATACGGTCAGGGCCAACCTTGAACGGTATCAGGAAAAATACGGAACCGCGCTTACCGCCTCATTCCATCCCCGCATCCGCAATGCGAAAGCTTGTTTCCTGTCGTCGTCGCTGGCTGTTGGGCTCGCCAAAAGGCACGGCACCCGCCTGCACATCCTGCACCTTACTACCGCGCGCGAACTCGATCTTTTCGATAACACCATTCCGCTCGAAAAGAAAAAAATCACCTCCGAAGTATGTGTGCATCACCTTTGGTTTCACAGCGGTGATTACAAACGCCTCGGTAATCTGATCAAGTGCAATCCCGCCATAAAAGGCAAAAAGGAACGCGACGCCCTGTTTCCGGCCTTGCTCGACGACCGCCTCGACGTGATTGCTACGGACCATGCGCCGCACACCCGGGAAGAAAAATCCCGGCCTTATCTGCAGGCGCCGGCCGGCCTGCCGCTCATCCAGCACAGCCTGAATGTTATGCTCGAATTTTACCACCAGGGCCGCATCAGCCTTGAAAAAATTGTTGAAAAAATGTGCCATGCCCCGGCAATCGCTTTCCAGGTCAGGGAAAGGGGCTTTCTGGACGAGGGCTACTGGGCCGACCTGAGCATTGTCGATCCCGAAGAACGCTGGAAAGTGGAGCCCGACAACATTTATTATAAGTGCCAATGGTCTCCCTTTGCAGGAAAAACATTCAGGGGCCGCATCAAAACAACTATCGTAAGCGGGCACCTGGCCTGGCATGAAGGACAGTTCAATGAACTTAAAACGGGCGAGCGTCTTTTGTTCAATCGCTCCCGATAACCACATAATTGTCGAAAAATCGCCGCCTTCTGAAGTGTTAAACCCTCCATTTCTACCTTTGCCGGTCGCTTTGCGACAAACGAAATCAATTTGATCATGAAAGAACTGAAGTCTTATTTTGAAGCCAACAAGGAACGCTTCCTGGAAGAGTTGCTCGAACTGTTGCGCATTCCTTCGATCAGTGCCGACCCCAAATACGCCGGCGATGTGCGCAGGATGGCGGAAGCGACTGCCGAACACCTCAAAAAAGTGGGCGCCGACGAAGTGGAAATTTTTAAAACGGCCGGCCACCCGATCGTTTACGGCGAAAAAATGGTGCACCCCAAAGCGCCGACCGTACTGGTCTATGGCCACTACGACGTCCAGCCACCCGATCCGCTCGACCTCTGGGACAGCCCGCCCTTCGAGCCAGTGGTAAAAAAGACCAAACTACATCCGCAAGGCGCCATTTTTGCCCGCGGCTCGTGCGACGACAAAGGGCAGTTCTTTATGCACGTCAAGGCTTTTGAAATGATGATGCGTCAGAATGCGCTTCCCTGCAACGTGAAGTTCATGATCGAGGGGGAAGAAGAAGTGGGCTCCAAAAACCTGGAAAAATTCTGCCGCGACAACAAGAAGAAACTGGCCTGCGATGTCGTGCTGATTTCCGACACCAGCATCATCGATAACCAAACGCCCAGCCTGACGGTGGGCTTGCGCGGCCTTTGCTACATGGAAGTGGAAGTGACCGGCCCCAATAAAGACCTCCATTCCGGCGTTTATGGCGGCGCAGTGGCCAACCCTGTCAACGTACTTTGCCAGATGATCGCGTCTTTGCACGACGCCAAACGCCGCGTCACGGTGGAAGGCTTCTACGACGACGTTGAAAAGGTCAGCAACAAAGAACGAAAGGCCATGAACGAGGCGCCTTACGACGAAAAACAATATATGAAAAGCCTCGGTGTAGCGGAATTAATGGGGGAAAAAGGGTTCACCACGATCGAACGCACCGGCATTCGCCCTACACTCGATGTCAACGGCATCTGGGGCGGTTACATTGGCGAAGGCGCCAAAACCGTGCTGCCTTCGAAAGCTTTTGCCAAAATTTCCATGCGCCTCGTACCGAATCAGGACCCGAAAAAGATCGAGAAACTGTTTGCCAAACATTTTGAAAAACTGGCTCCTGAATCCGTCAAGGTGAAAGTAAAGGCCCACCACGGCGGTTACCCCGTTGTGGTGCCGACCAATTCCGTGGAATACAAAGCCGCCGAAAAAGCCATGGAAACCGCTTTTGGCAAAAAGCCCTTGCCCCAGCGCGGAGGTGGCAGCATTCCGATTGTCGCCATGTTCGACCAGGTGCTCGATGCCCGTTCGGTACTCATGGGCTTCGGCCTCGATTCGGACGATATTCACTCGCCCAACGAGCATTACGGGTTGTTCAATTATTACAAAGGCATTGAGACAATTCCGTATTTCTACCAGTATTATGCCGCATTGAAAAAGAAATAATTCACTACAAACTACTGCATTAACATCACCAAACATGAAAAAAGTATTCCTGCTGGTATTGCTTGCCTCTGTGGCTTTGAGCGCCCAGGCCCAGAAAAAAAACGATAAAAAAGCCGCCCAGGCATCTGCCAGGCCCATTTTGAAAACGGCAGCCGACAGCGCCAGCTATGCCTATGGTATTGTACTGGCCAGCAGCGTCCGCCGGCAAATGAGTGCCGAACTCAACACGGAAGCGCTGCTCGAAGGCCTCCGCGCATCGCTCAACGCAGACTCCACGCTCATCAAACCGGAAGACGCCAACCGCATTTTCAGCGATTTTAACCGCCAGGCGCAGACCAAGGCTGCCGAAGCCAGCAAAGTGGCCGGGGCCAAATTCCTGGAGGAAAACAAAAAACGCCCGGGCGTGGTAACGACAGCCAGCGGCCTGCAATATGAAATCCTGAAAAACGGCACTGGTACCACTCATCCTGCAGCCACCGACAAGGTGAAAGTGCACTACCACGGCACCAACATCGACGGCTCGGTGTTCGACAGCAGTGTCGAGCGCGGCCAACCCATCACTTTCGGTCTCAATCAGGTGATCAAAGGATGGACGGAAGGCGTTCAGCTGATGCATGTGGGCGACAAATTCAAGTTCTTCATTCCCAGCGATCTGGCCTACGGCGACCGTTCGCCCAGCCCGAAAATCAAGCCGAATTCGACGCTGATTTTCGAGGTTGAACTGCTGGAAATCAATCCGGCCAACTAATACCGAAGCAGTTCGTGCCTGAAAATCAAAAGGCGCCGTCGTCACACGGCGCCTTTTGATTTTTGAAACAGCGGGCACTTTTACAAATATTGCACATACCCCATTTGCATGGGCATACCAAAGGCATTGAGCCCCCAAATGGCGCCCGCGTGGTCGATACTGTAATAAAACCCGTTGGGAAACATGTAAAACCATGCAAAGGCAGGATTCATCGACGGGGTGCGTACAGCAACGACTGTTGAAAAATTGGTGAGGGGGTTAAGCATCACGATTTGATTGGCCGGCGTAACGTAGTAGGCATTCATGTCGCCGTTGAAATAGCAACGGGCCACGTACTGCGCGGGCGGCGGGGGTGGCGGTGGCGGCGGTTCGGGTCTTATCGGCTTTTCTGCCTCTTCGGGACGGTCGTCGATCTCGCGCGCGATATTGAACAGGGCGAGTTTCAGCGCATTGAACTCCTTTTCCTCGGCGATGCCTGCCAGTTGCCGGCGTTTGAATTCCGCCCAGTTCCCCTTTTGTAAATACACCTGATCGAGCAGGTCGCGGTACAAGGCCGTATTGCACTGCTCGAGGAGCCATTGAAAGGCTTTCTCGACCTCGTTTTCACCAATCATTTCGCGAACGCGCTGGGTATCAGGTTTCATATCACGGTTTTGTGACGGCAAAAATTTGCAATTCCGCCCGAATATCCTTCTTTTTACCCCTACTTTCATATCTCATGCAACAAGCTCATTATCGCGCCCTGGTCATGGTGGTCATCTATCTGATCCTTCGGTTCCTGGGCGGCTCTTTTGGCCAATTGATTTTGTATCCCGTTACGCTGCTGGTTACCTTTTTGCACGAACTCGGCCATGCGCTGGGCGCTTTGCTGACGGGCGGCACCGTGGAAGGCCTGCAAATCGCCCCCGACGGCAGCGGCTACACCACGACGCGTGGCGGCAACGCCGCAATTATCCTCATGGGCGGCTACCTGGGTAGCGCTGTTTTGGGTAACGTGCTGTTTTACATCGGCGTACGTAAGAAAACGATGACCGATCTTACCCTCAAGGTACTTGCCGGACTGATGGCTTTCAGCGGAATCGTATGGTTCGAATCCTTCACCAGCACCGGCCTGCAGTTCGCTTTTGCAGCGTCGCTTTGGCTGATTGCCAGCCGCACCAATTGGGATCAGGACCTGCTCATGTTTCTGGGCCTGGCTGCCGTGCTGTACATCATCCAGGATTTCAGGGTTGGGCCGCAGAGTGATCTCGCGCGTTATGAACAGGTGGTCGGCATTTTTCCGGCTCAAATCTGGACATACATATGGCTGGGCCTGGCTGCCGTGCTGTTCTACTTCAATTTAAGGCAAATTTTTGGCAGACGTTTGTTTAAAGTTTGATCCATATGTTTAAAAATCTCTCGCTTCGGGCCTTGTCGCGTTTTGTCGTGGGGTATATGCTGCTGGCTTTTTTTTGGTGGGCGGTGCATTTGTGGCGCCAGAACGACCTGCTGCTGGAAAAGCAAACGGAATTGCTGGAATGCCGTTTCAGTAAAAACGACACACGAGGCGTGAACCTGACCGAGTTGCACCAAACTGTTGAATATCAAACAATTGTTCGAAAATGGAATGCCCGCCGGAGGATGATATTGGGCGAGGGTATTTTTTTTACTGCCTGCCTGGTCATGGGGCTCTGGATCGTCAATCGCTCGGCCAACCGTGAACTTGCCCTGGCGCGTCAGCGGAGAAATTTCCTGTTGAGCATTACGCACGAACTGAAATCGCCGCTGGCGGCCCTGAAACTGACCATGGAAACATTCGGCCGTCGCGAACTGCCGCGTGAACAGGTGGAAAAACTGGCCGCTAACGGGCTGCGCGAAACGAGCAGACTTTCCAGCCTTGTCGAAGATATGTTGCTGGCCGCCCGGCTGGAATCCAACTGGCAACCCTTAATCGAACCGCTCGACCTGTGCGCGCTGGTGAAAGAGGTGATCGCCAACCTGAAAATCCGCTTCCCGCAAGCCAATATTTCAGTCAATATTCCGGAAAACTTCGCCCCTGTATCTGCCGACCGCTCAGGATTGCTGTCGGTTGTGCAAAACCTGCTCGAAAATGCCCTGAAATATTCCCCGGAAGGCTCCCCGGTCGAGTTTTTTGCCGATCGGGCTGCTTCCAATCGCTTGATTATCAAGGTAAAAGATGAAGGGTCTGGTGTGCCGGAAGCAGAAAAGACCGCTATTTTTGAAAAGTTTTACCGACTTGGCAATGAAGAAACCCGGAAAACAAAAGGGACGGGCCTCGGGCTGTATATTGTTCAACAGGTCGTAAAAGCCCACGGTGGGCACATCCAGGTGCTCGACAACCAGCCGCGGGGCACCATCATGTCCATCGAGATGTAAACAACATGAAACCGCCCGATAAAAGCGCCCAGGCGAACAATGCTTTTGCACAATTGATCGTCGATCTGACGCCGCGATACGGCGCCGGCGAAGCGCGCAGCATCGCCAGAATCGTATTTGAGGATGCTTTTCATACCCGCCAGCCCGACGCTTTTCATTTCGAATCGCAAGCGCAGGAAACGCTCTTTCGACAAATCCGGCAAAAACTGATCGACGGAACTCCCCTGCAATATGTGTTGGGCGAAGCTGATTTTTTCGGCTACAAATTCAGGGTGACGCCGGCCGTGCTCATCCCGAGGCAAGAAACGGAAGAACTGGTCGACCGTGCCATCCGGATCATCGGCAGGCAAACCGTCAGGGTGCTCGATATCGGCACAGGTAGCGGATGCATCGCCGTTACAATCGCGGCAAAATGCCGGGCTGCGGAAGTCTGGGCGCTCGATGTAAGCCCTGCCGCGCTCGCCATTGCACGCGAAAACGCCGCGCAAAACGGGGCCGAAGTGAATTTTCACCAGGCCGATATACTCGATGAAAACAGCTGGCCGCAACTCCCCGTCTTTGATGTCATTCTGAGCAACCCACCCTACATCCCCGAACGGGAAATGGCCATGATGCCCGAACACGTGTGGCAGCATGAGCCGCATCTGGCCTTGTTCGTATCCAATGACGATCCTTTGCTTTTTTATCGAAAAATTGCCGATTTTGCTTTAAAAAACACTCCCTCAGGCACTTTTTTGCTGTTCGAATGCAACGAATTCAATGCTGCGGAAGTAGCGCATTTGTTGCAGGAAAAAGGGTTTGTCCATGTTGAACTCCAGCGCGACCTGGCCGGCGCCGACCGCATGGTCGTAGCCAATACTCCTTCCTGAATTTCATTCGATCGAAATTGCCGGGCGAAGCGTTTTGTCCGGCGGGCTTGGCCTACCTTTGCTCCATGTTCGATACCACACAAAAAATAGGGATTCTGGGAGGCGGTCAGTTGGGCAAAATGCTGTGTCTGGCCGCTGCCAATTGGGATTTCAAAACCTGCGTGCTCGATGCCGAGGCCGACTATCCGGCCGGGCCGGTTGCTTCCGAATTTACAAGTGGCAACTTCAACAATTACGAAGATGTACTCGCTTTCGGGCAAGACAAATCGGTGCTGACCATCGAGATTGAACACGTCAACACCGACGCCTTGCGGGCTCTCGAACGCCAGGGCAAGGCCGTTCATCCGCGCCCCGATGCCCTCGATTTGATCAAAGACAAGGGGCTTCAAAAGGCTTTTTTCCAGCAAAATCAGCTGCCAACCGCCGAATTCGAACTTTTTGAAAACGAGACGGCGCTTCGGCAGGCCATCGAGTCGGGTCGCTGGCCGCTGCCGCTGGTGCAGAAAACCCGCACCGCCGGCTACGACGGCCGCGGTGTCGCCATCCTACGCACCGCTGCCGACCTCGATAGCAAATTGTTGCCCGGGCCATGCCTGGCAGAACGTTTGGTGCCGGTCCGCACCGAAATCGCCGTTATTGCAGCACGAAGTACACTGGGCGAAGTACGGGTGTTCCCGGCAGTGGAAATGGATTTTCACCCGGACGCCAATCTGGTGGAGTGGCTGATTTGTCCGGCCAGAATACCTGTACTGGTGGCAGCGCAAGCCGAAGCGCTGGCAGAGGAAGTTATCCGGGCTTTCGACATCTGCGGGCTGCTCGCGGTGGAAATGTTTTTGACCGAAGAGGGGCAAATCCTGATCAATGAAGTGGCCCCAAGACCGCACAACAGCGGCCATCACACGATCAACAGTGCGCCGACCAGCCAGTTCGAGCAGCATTTGCGCGCCATTTGCGGCTTGCCCCTCGGGCCTACAGAACAACTCTGCCCTGCGGTCATGATCAACCTGCTGGGCGAGCCCGGCTATAAAGGCCCGGTCCGTTACGACGGCGTAGAGGAGTGCCTTGCAATCGGAGGCGTGCACATTCATTTGTACGGCAAGGCGCTTACCTCGCCTTTCCGGAAAATGGGGCATGTCACCGTTACCGGACAAAGCCTGGCCGAGGCTTTGGACAAAGCGCGGCTCGTGAAAGAAAAATTGAAAGTAATTTCCTGATTGACAGCTAATTAAAAGGAAAAATATGGTAGCCATCATTATGGGTTCCGACTCCGACCTTCCGGTTATGCAAAAGGCGGCAGATATTCTGAGCGAGTTGCAGGTGCCGTTTGAAATGACCATCGTGTCGGCCCATCGCACGCCGGAACGCATGTTCCATTTTGCGCAAACAGCGTACGAACGCGGGCTGCGTGTCATCATCGCCGGGGCCGGTGGCGCGGCTCATTTGCCGGGCATGGTGGCTGCCATCACGCCCTTGCCGGTCATCGGAGTGCCGGTTAAATCGTCCAATTCGATCGATGGATGGGACAGCATCCTCTCCATTTTGCAAATGCCGGAGGGCGTGCCGGTCGCTACCGTTGCCTTGAATGCGGCGCGAAATGCAGGTATTCTGGCCGCCCAGATGTTGTCCACAGCCGACCCTGCGTTGTATGAGCGCGTGGCCGAATACAAGAAGAAACTGGAAGCGATGGTCCTGGAAAAAGCGGAGCGTCTTTTTGGCAAATAAATCGCTCAATTCAGCCGCTTGCTGATTTCCCTGACAATGTCGGTGAAAGCTTCTTCCGCATTGGAAAAGTCCCTGACCGTGTGTTTTTGCGCGGGCAGTGAACGCAGTTTGGCCAGTTCGAATGCTTCGTAGCCCAAGACCGGCTCCAGCAGGACGGGAATGATTTTTTTTCCGGCCAGGCGGGCTTCTTCGATCAGGACAAACCATTCGGTCCCGAACAAGTTGTTGGAAACCAGCGCAATAACGAAAGCGGCATTCCCAACGGCACTTTTCGCTTCTTCGAGATACCCGGCCTCAAAACGGCTGTCGTGCACATCGTAAACAGCGATTTTCCTGGCAAAAACCAGCACCCGTAAATGACGGCTTAACAATTTGAACTGTTCTGCGTCGGCCGAATCGTACACCACGACAAAGAGCGGAGTTGCGTTTGCTGCCGCTTCGTTTTGGGCCACTATTCCGGCTTTTTCGAGTTCATCGAGCAGGGCGAGCAAGCCCATTCGCACCTCGGCGACGGTGTGAGGATTTGTGCTTATCCCGGTTGCCAAATTTTTCTGATGATCGGCCAGCCGGCCCTGCAATCCCAGCACCTGATTGCGTGCCTGTGCCGGCCCGTGTACAATCAGGTGTTGGGAAAGCAATTGCAGCGCCAGGGTCATGTCTCCCTGTGCAGTCAGCGTTCGCAAGGCGTTGAAATCCAGCGGCATAGACTCAAACGGGCAAAGGCTTTTTGACGCTTTGGAGGTGTTCGAATATATCCTTGAACAAAATACCGCGATTCGCGCCCCTGCGATTCCCCTGGGCATCGATCACCGTGTCTTCAAAACCGGCATGGTGCAGGGCGACCACTTTCCAGGCTTGATTGAACACAGGAGATCCGCTGCTGCCGCCGAGGGTAGGGGTGTCGTAGAACAGGTATTGCTCCCAGATGCTCAATACCTTGTTGGCATCCAGTGCAATTTGCAGCTCTTTGCCGCCGGCATGCTGAATAATCGTCATGGCGTCGCCTTTGGAAATGGCCGCTTCGGTGTCGAATTCCACGGCGCCCCAGTCATCCAGCGGCGCGTCAGCCCGGTCTTTGATCCGTACGTAGGCAAAATCCAGTTCCTCGCTGGCATAGAAGGTGCTGGCGTCGAGGTCGTAGGACTTGATATCGAGCGCTTTGCCGTTCATGTCGGTTCGGAAATTGAATTCCACCTTTGTTTGTGCGGCTGTGGCGGCATCGGCAATCACGTGATGGTTGGTAAACAGGTAACCGTTGCTGCACAGAAAACCGGAGCCTTTGTCGTCGGGAGTGACCACCCGACAAATGGATTTGGCGTATTTCAGGGCCTGTTCGACCCAGCTGATTTTGTAGAGGTTGTCGCTGCCCGGCAGTACTTTTTCCAGGGTAGTAGACCGCAATACTTTGAAGGAAAAAGGTGAACTTTTTAAAATCCCCGCGCTCTCTCTTAACCTTAAACGATCGGGCAATTCAGCTAGGATCCCCAATAATCCCATTCTTGGAGCAGCAATGGCCAATCTAAATTGTGCCGCATCGATTAAAATACCTCTATCTCTTAGTGCGCCTCTGTATATAGCAGAATATTGAGCTATATCGTTTTCATATCCGGCATTTGTTCTTTGATTCAGGTTAGAAAGGCTTTTGAGCGCATCGTCCCAGAGGTCAAGACTGATTTGTTCTCGAATAATATTGATGTAGGAGTCTAAAGGGGAAACAGCTCCATCAATTGCTGCTTTTTTTACATTTTCATCTTGGGGTAATGGAAGTGGTTGGATCATGTTTTCTACGTATTTTTTGGTAAAACAATACTATACAAATGAGGGGAATAATCTTTTATGCCAGCTTTGTTCCAGTGGCGCCATCCATTTTTCGGGCAGTTCTCGTTTGGTGGCGACCAGTGTATTGGCAACGAGGGTTTGCGGCGTGATGCGCCCTTCCTGAAGCAATTGTGCAAACTCCTGACGGCTGCAAATATTCCAGCGTTCGTTGTCGAGCCATGCGAAGCGCATTTTTTCCAAAAAATCGACCCCCGTTTGCCGGCCCAGTGTTTCGAGAAAATGAACGGACTTGTCGATGGAGCATCCGCTGGCGCCGGCTTGCGATTCATCCACCGCAAGCACAATGATTTGGTTTTGAAATACTTCGCCACGAGCGAGCAAAGCCTGGTTGTGGGCGGTCCATTGCCGGGTAAATATGTCGAGCGCCGCCTGCACTTCGGCAGTTTCGGAGGCATCGAGTGGGCGTTCGGCGAGGAAAATCCAGAGTCTTGACTCGGGCCCGAGCGTTGGCTCGAAGGCCGTTTGGGGGATCAGGGTGTTCGAAACGGATGTTGCAGTGCTCATGTTCAGGCGAGGTTGTTGAGGATCAATTCGGAAAGATCGTACACCGGAATTTGTTCGTTTTTCTCCCGGGCTTTAAGGCCGTCCTGCAACATGGTGATGCAGAACGGGCAATTGGCTGCCACGGCGCCCGGGTTGGTGGCGAGCGCTTCGTCGGTTCGTTCGAGGTTGATACGTTTGTCGCCGGGCTCGTCTTCTTTCCACATTTGGGCGCCGCCTGCGCCGCAGCAAAGGCCGTTTTGGCGCGAGCGTTTCATTTCCACGAGATCGACGTCGAGTGCTTCGAGCAGGGCGCGCGGGGCTTCGTACACATCGTTGGCGCGGCCCAGGTAGCAAGAGTCGTGGTAAGTGATCCGGCGCCCCTTGAATTCACCGCCTTCTTTTATTTTCAATTTGCCGGCAGCGATCAATTCGTTGAGCAACTGCGTGTGGTGCACGACCTCGTACTGGCCGCCCAGCGCAGGGTACTCATTTTTCAAAATATTGAAACAGTGGGGGCAAGCCGTGACGATCTTTTTCACCCCGTACATATTGAGCGTCTCAATATTCATGGCAGCTGTCATCTGAAACAGAAATTCATTGCCGGCCCGGCGGGCGGGGTCGCCTGTGCAGCGTTCTTCGTGGCCCAGAATGGCAAATTGAATACCCGCGTGGTTCAGGATTTCGCACAGGGCACGGGTCACTTTTTGTGCGCGGGCATCGAATGACCCTGCGCAACCCACCCAGAAAAGGATTTCGGGTTGCTGGCCTTCGGCCTGATATTCAGCTATGGTTTTAGCAAGCATGTCGATTGGTCAGATTTTGGAAAAAAGGGCGCTTTATTCATAACGCCAGCCATCGCGGGCTTCGCTCATGGCCCAGGCGGCTCCGTTATTTTCGATGGCGTTGAACATCGGCAGCCATTCGTTGGGGCCGGCGCTGAGCGTCAGAATTTCGTAGCGGCGCATTTTGAGAATGATGTCGAGCGGATTGATCAGCACCGGGCAGGCTTCCACGCAGGCATTGCAGGTGGTGCAGGCATGCAATTCCTCTGGCGTGATGCGGTCGAAGAGACTTTTGTCGTCCTTGTATTCCGCGGGCGCCGCCGGGTTTTTCTCGAGCGCCAGCGATACTTCTTCGGCGCGGTCGCGCACATCCATCATGACTTTGCGGGGCGACAGTTTTTTGCCCGTCAAATTGGCCGGGCAAGCAGCCGTGCAGCGTCCGCATTCGGTGCAGGAATAGGCGTCGAGCAGGTTTTTCCAGCTGAGCGTAAACACGTCGTTGGCGCCAAACTCCGGCAGGTCGCCGCCAGCATTGGCATCGGGTTCGTCCAGCCCCATCATTTGCCTGACGGCGCGCTGCACATCGGGCATATTGCTCATCTCGCCCTTGGGCGTCTGCCGGGCGTACCAGGTATTAGGGAATGCCAGGAGGATATGCAAGTGCTTGGAGTAGGGCAGATAGCAAAGGAAACCGAACACGGTCAGGATATGCAGCCACCAGCCGAAACGCTCGATCACGACAAGTGCAGAATTGCCCATCGAACCGAAAAGCGCCGGACCCAGCCAGCTGCTGACGGCAAAAGCGCCGGTAGGGTGGTAGTGTTCCAGTCCGCGGGTTTGCAGCACCTTGTCGGCGCCGTTCATGCTGAATATCCCGATGATGAGGATGATTTCACCGAGCAGGATCAGGTTGGCATCGCGAAACGGCCAACCTTTCATTTCGGGTTTCCAGAATCGCGGCACGCGGAGCAGGTTGCGCCGCGACAAAAACGCAATCGTAGCCACGAAAGCCAGCACCGACAGTATTTCTATGAAACTGATTACGAACGTGTAAAAACCGCCCAGGTGCGGCGCAAAGAACCGGTGTGAACCGCTCAGCCCGTCCACCATAATCTCGACCAGTTCGATCTGCGTAATCACAAAAGCAACGTAGATAAACAAGTGCAAAACGGCCGGCAGCATGTTTTTGAACATTTTTTTCTGCCCGAAAGCCACCAGCAACAGGTTGCGCCATCGTTGTGCGCGGGTTCCGTTGATGACTTCCGGTTTGCCGAGGTGGATGCCCCGCGCGACACGGCGAAAGCCCCGCAGCGCCAGCCAGCCCGATCCGGCCAAAACCAAAACAAATAAAAGAGATTGGAACATCAGTCTTTTTTTTCGATTCGGGGCGAAAATACGGCGCGTGCAATGGAATTTTGCGCTCAAATCAATTTCACATGAAAATCCTGGACGACCGGCAAATCCGCCGGAAAATCAAGCGGCTGGCTATCGAAATCCTGGAAAACAATTTCGGCGAAGAGGAGATTATTTTGGCGGGCCTCAACAACAACGGCGTAGGTTTCGCCGAATTGCTGATGTCCGAACTGCTTGCTTTCGCCCCCGAAGGACTCTCGCTCACCCTCACACGTATTCGCCTCAATCCGGCCAATCCGGTAGAATACGATCCCTATATCGAAATGCCTGCCGAGTCGCTGCGCAACAAGGTCATCATCATCGTTGACGATGTGGCCAACACCGGCCGTACCATTTTCTACGCCGTGCAACCGCTGTTGAAAGTAATCCCCAAAAAAGTGGAAGTCGCTGTACTGGTGGACCGAAAACACAAGTCGTTTCCGATCAAGGCAGACTATGTCGGGCTGTCCTTGTTTACCACCCTAAAAGATGATATCGACGTGAGAATCAAGGAGGTAAACAATATGGCTGTACACCTCAACTAGCGCCGAGTTCCTTTTCGCGCACCCTCGCCCGAAGTTCTTCAAGGGCCAGTCGCAAGGCCTCGTCAAGCCCTTTGTACCAGTCGAGATGCGGCGACCAGCCCAAACACCCGCCCACCTCCGGGCCGTGGCATTGCGTGTCTTCCCACTGGCGGTTGCAATTGGGGCAACGCCCCGCCGTGTCGAAAGTGTGCCACATGTGGCCACAGGAACAGCCCCACAGGTCATGGGGAGCGGGCTCCCAGCCGCATTTCGGACATTCGATCCTGAATGAGTTTTCCATCGTACTCAGGCTTGGCGCGCTGCCGCTTCGCGGACTTTCCGGGCCCGCTTTTGATCGGCATTGCTTTCGTAAAGGCAATATTGCTCGTATTTCACCGGGTCGCGCTCGACCCAGATATCCTTACCGATATCGCACAAAACAACGAGTTCCTTGTAGATTTTATTCCCCTGCTCGACCCGGCGTTCCACGGCAATATCACGGTCGTGCAGTTTGTCCTGCTGGATGTTCATCGCCGTTTCGAATTCCGAACAGGCGTCGAGCACGCGCTGAATGATGTTTTCATTTACGCCGACATCGGCCAGAAAATCAATCTGTTGGCGCGCCACCCGCGCTACCCTGCGGCCGCAAAACAGCAGTTGAGGGTCGCTCATGTCGCCGAGTTTGGCGGTGCCAAATTTGCGGTAGCGCCCTGTCCGGTCGTGGTATTTCATGGCCACACGGGTCATGAGGGAGCGAATGGCCGTTTTCAGTTTTTCTGCGGCCTGATTCTTTTTTTCCGTACCGATCATTTGATCGCCGACCATTTCGTCGTCGTCGGGCATGTCGTGAAATTGCTGGCAGAGGCTCATAAATGCCTTCAGACGGTCGGGGCCGTAGCCATACTGGGTAAAAAAATCAAGGTCGCGCTGGGCGTTGCGGATGGCTGTGACACACTGAACATAGAGGTCGGCATCCGAAACGTTGTGCTGTCGATGACCAGGTTGCTTTTTCATAACACGATTATTTGAATCGGGCAATCAATTGTCTTAGAATGACTTAACGTGCGACAAAAATAAAACGTTTTAAATTGGTTCAAAAATTTTAAAACAATAATTTATAAAAATTATCCTCAGTTAAAAATTTCTTGACAAGGTAAAAAAATTAGAAATCAGTGTTTTTCCTGCTTCAGCGTTTCGATGGTTTCGGGGGGGAGGTCTTTCATATCCAGCAGCATAAGGCCGTCGAGGCAGTCGGAAAAATTGGGATCGACATTGAAAGCAATAAAGCGGGCGTTTTGCCGCAGGTATTGCCGGAGCAGCACTGGTACGCTGGCATGGGCCGGCTCGGCATCTTCCACAAAGTGTTCAAGCGCTTCGAAGGCCTCCAGGTTTCCGGCCAGCAAACGGGTATTGACTGCCTTTGTCTGGGGCCGAAACGGTTTGCGCGGCTGTACGTACTGGGCCAGATGCGCGTCGAAACAATGTTGTTTTAGAAATTCTACGATAACGCCTTTCGATACATCAGTGTAGTATTTGCTGATGCTCACCGGCCCGATCAGGTATCGGTATTGCGGGTTATCGAGCAGAAAATGCAGGATTCCCTTCCACAGCAGAAACAGGGAAAGGCGGTGACGCTGATATTCGGGCACGACGTAGGTGCGGCCCAGTTCGACGGCGTGTTGCAACACGGGGTAAAGCCCCGGCGACATCTTGAACAGCGAGTTGGTGTAGAATCCGTTGATTCCGAAGCGTTTGAAGATTTGGTCGCCCTGTCCAAGCCGGTAGCCGCCGACGATTCGGCGCGCATCGCGGTCCCAGATTACCAGTTGCAAATAATAAATATCGTGCTCGTCGAGGTCGCGGCTTTTGCCGGTGCCTTCGCCGACGGCCCTGAACGTGCATTCCCTCAGGCGTCCGATCTCGAACATGGCGTTGGGCAAATCGCCAAACGGCGCGACAAACACATCGAAAGGCCCGCGGCTCGCGATTTTTGCAGTAGCCGGCAGCGCTTCAATGTCGGCCGCGACCAGGTGCTCGGGAACGGGGTCGGCCAGGGGCTCGTCCTTCGCGGAAGAGGATGGCGCAATGTGTTCCGGTTTGATGTCGAGCGGCGAGCCGAGCGAAAAAATCCGTGCCTGCAAAAATTTGCCCCAGAGCCGGTTTTTGGGCAGCCGGCCTATGTCGTCGGGGCCGATGGGGCTGCCCAGCCGCACATGAATTTTTACGGGTTCGCTGGTGAAATGATAGGGCAGGCCGGGCAGGGCTTTGCGCAACAAACCTCCGGGCAAGCGCTCCGCACTCAGGTGCACAGGCACGACGTTTTGTTTGCTTTTGCGGAGTTGTTTCAGGATTTGCGGGCGCAGCAGGTTTTTCCCGAGGTCGCCGAAAGGGTGGTCTGAAAAATCAATGGCCAGGCCTATCGAAAAGCCTTTTTGCACCGATTTGGCTATTTTTTTGGCAAAATTGACCCGCAGCAAGCGATCTTCCAGGCGTTTTCTGGCCGGCCGGATGACCGAAGGGCGTAGCGATTTGGGCAGCGCGGAAGGGTAGGGGTGCAGGATTTTGGCCTGCTCGCTTTTTTGGGCCATCAGGCTGAGCAGTATCCATTCGTCGAGGCCCGGCAACAGTCGGTTGCACACGAACACTGCGTCCGGACTTTTCATCAGCAGCCGGCGGTCATAATCGTCGAGCACCAGCGTGACTTTGGCGTCATTCAGCTTGGTTTGTGCGAGCGAGAGCAATTCGTTCATGGTATTTCAGCGGCCGTTGCGGGGGCAAGTTGTTCATTTTGCCATTGAAGGACGAAGATTTAGCCTAAAATTCATCAAAACTTAGCATTACATCTCCTTGACCAGTTGCACCAGGCCACTTACGATAAACTGCACACCGATAGCCACAACGATAAAACCCATGATTCTGGCTACGGCATTGAGGCCGCCGGTGCCAAATACCCTGAACAGAAAAGGCGCTATCCGCAAAGAAGCCCATACCAGCACCGTGACAGCCAAAATCGCGGCCATGATGCTGAGTCTTTCGCTCCACAGCTGGTGCTGATTGAACTGCGTGATCAGGTAGGAAATAGCGCCCGGCCCGGAAAGCATGGGCATAGCCATGGGCGAAAACGCGATGTCTTTTCGGGTTTCCGCCTGTTTTTCGGCTTGTTTGTCGTAGCCGCGCTGTCGTGCGAAATTGCCCGACATCAGGCTGAATCCGCTCATCAGCAAAGCCATGCCGCCGGCAATGCGGAGCGCGTGCACGGTCAGGCCAAAAAAGCTCAGAATGTAGGAGCCGGCCAAAAAGAAACTGACCAGGATGAGTAAAAAATACAAGCTGGTGTGCAGCGCGATCTTGTCGCGCTCGGGCTTGGGCCGATCGCGGGTGAGCGCCACGTAAACTGGTATGGCGCCCGGCGGATCGACGATGGAAAACAGGGAAAAAAGGGTAGCGAGAAAAAATTCCATAGCGTTCACCGGCTGGGGTATGGGCAAAAATAGACAATTCCGGGGAACCGCACTGCCCCCATTTGGTATGATGTTGGTGCAGCATTTTAACACAATTTGCCCCCTTTCCATATTTTCGCCGGCGCTTTGCACGTTCTTGTGCCAGCAAAACTCCGGCAGTTAAAATTCTGCTAAACCTTGTGCGTCCGGGCATGCCTGCCGGAGAACCGGGCGTTCGTCATTTGCATTTGTCGAATCAACATTGCACTCCCGAACTAAAATCCAATTTATCATGAACCTTCGGAAAGGCATTTTTTCCTTCCTGCTTTGCTGCTTCTTTGCCACAGGTTTGGCAGCCCAGCAAACCACTGTGTACACCGAAGCAACGGCTTCCTACAAACGCGGTGTGGACTTATTCAACCAGGGCGTTTACGGCCTGGCGCAACTGGAATTTGAGAACGCGATCAAGCTGTTGCGCCCTGTCAACGAGCCCGAATGGCGGCCGCTTAAAACGGACGCAGAATTGTATTTCGCCAAATGCGCCGTCCGGCTCGACCAGCCGGAAGCAGAAAAACTGACGCTCGACATCCTGCGCAACCACGCGCCGTCGCCCGTCGCCAGTCAGGCCGCACTCGAGATCGGCAATTATTATTTCAACGCCAAAGAGTACGACAAGGCCCTGACATATTATGACATGGCGCCCGAAAGTTCGGGGCCCACGGCCGACGAAATGCGTTTCAAAAGGGGCTACGCCTATTTTGTTACCAAAAAATTCTCGCAAGCCAAGAGTGAGTTCGCGCCACTCAAGGAAAACCCGCGCAACGAGTGGTTTTATCCGGCCAATTACTACTATGGATGCTGCGCATTTTACGAAAAAAAGTACGACGAAGCGCTGAAAGCATTCCAGAAGTGCGAAAACTCGGACAAATACAAGGCTTATATCCCGTATTACGTCACCCAGATCTACGCCGCCAAAAAGCAGTACGACCAGGTGATCGCCTATGGCGAACCGAAAGCAAAAGTGGACGGCTACCGCAACCGACCCGAAATGAACCAACTGGTCGGCCAGGCCTATTTCGAGCGCGGCGATTATGCCAGTGCGCTTCCTTTCCTCGAATATGCCGCTCAGAACGGCGCGACCTTGCGCGCTTCCGACTATTACCAGATGGGCTACGCGCAATACCAGACCGCCCGGTACAAGTCGGCAATCGAAAATTTTGAACAACTGAACAAACAGGACAGCCTTCTGGGGCAAAACGGCCTGTATCACCTCGGCGATTGCTACCTCAAAACAGGCAACAAATTTGCCGCCCGCAACGCTTTCGGCCAGGCGGCCAACCTGAACTTCGATAAAAGCGTGAAAGAAGACGCACTCTTCAATTACGCCAAACTCAGCTACGAACTCAAGTACGACCGCGACGCCCTCGACGCCCTCCAGCGCATCCAGCCCGGATCAACGTACTACAACGATGCGCAGGTGCTGATGAGCGATATCTTCCTGAATACCAGAGACTACGACCGCGCCATCACCACGCTGGAAGGTATGAAAAACCGCCCCGCGCGCCTCAACGAAACCTATCAGCAGGTGTGTTATTTGCGCGGCCTCCAATTGTACCAGAACGGCCAGAAAAACGAAGCCCGCCAGTATTTCAACCGCGCCATGGATTATCCTGTCGACAAACGGACCAGCACGCTGTGCTCCTACTGGCTGGGCGCCATTTCCAATGAAGAAGGCGAATATGCCATCTCCAAACAGCACATGGCTTCCTTTATCGGCAACGCCAAAAACTACAACGACCTTCCCGACGAAAGCAGCCTGTGGATGGGGCACTATGTTCAGGGGTACAACCACCTGAAACTCAAAGATTACAACCTTGCCCAGGCCAATTTCAAGGCTTCTGTTGACGGAATCAAGAAAAACTATAACCGCATTCAATCCGATCAGGTCAAATCTGGCGTGCTGGGCGATGCCGTGCTTCGTCTCGGCGATTGCTACTTCAAGAAAAACCAGTACGGCGACGCCCTGACCTATTACAACGAAGCGGTTAATAAAAAGTACGAAGGCTTTGAGTACGCGCTGTATCAGAAGGCCATTATTCGCGGCCTTCAGGGCAGCCCGCTCGACAAGATCATCGACCTGGAAACCCTCGTGGACAAGTACCCGAACGGCCGCTACACCGACGAGGCCTTGTTCCAGATCGGCGACACTTACCAGGAAATGGGCAAGTACAACGAGGCTATTCCGCCGCTCAAACGCCTGGTGGCCGATTTTCGCGGCAAATCGAACCTCGTGAACCAGTCGTTGCTCAAACTTGGCCTGATTTCCTACAACCAGGGCAATACCAGCGCCGCCATCAATTACTACAAGCAGGTGTTTGCGAACAACCCTGAAAACGAAGAGGCCAAGGACGCCCTCGCAGCGCTGGAAGAGATTTACGTGAAAGACCTCAACCGCCCCGACGAGTATTTCGCTTTTCTCGAAACGGTTCCCGGCTACAAAGTTGACAACTCGGAAAAGGAACAAAAGACCTATCAGGCAGCCGAATCCCAGTTTTCAAACGGCCGTTATCAGCAGGCGATCGAGGGCTTTACCAATTACATCAGTAAATACCCGAATGGCCCCAATGCCACCTCCGCCTACTTCTATCGCGGCGAATCCTATGCTTCCGACCCGGTGAAAAAGTACTCGCAAGCCCTCGCCGACTACGCAGTTGTGGTCAATAAAGGGCCTGGCAAATTTTTCTCCAAGGCCGCTGAAAAGTCCACCCTCCTGGCTTTCTATACGGAAAAAGATTATCCCCGCGCCCTCGAACTGGGCCGCAAATGGGAAGAAGGCGCCACCACGGATGCTGCACGCACTGATGCGCAGGTGATGGTGCTCCGCTCGGCTTATCAAACGAATAACACGGCAACCGTCACCGAATACGCGACCAAAATCAACAGCTCGAACGCGGCTTCGAGCGAGCAAATCGCAACCGCCAACTTCTTCCTTGGCAAAATGGCCTACGATCGCAACGATTACGCCAGGGCTACGCCCGCCCTGCAAAAGGTGACGCAAACTTCGCAATCCGAACTGAGTGCGGAAGCCTGGCACCTCATCGCGCAAATGCAGTTCAAACAAAAACGCTACGCAGAAGCGGAGGAAACTGTTGGCAATGCCAATCAGGCCAGTGCAGGCTACGACGACTGGATCGCCCGCAACCTGATCCTGCTCTCCGATGTGTACTACGAGCAGGGTGACAAAAACAGCGCATCCGCAGCCCTGGAGGTCGTACTCGAAAACTATTCCGGCGAAGACGAATCGATCAAAAAACTGGCGCAGGAGAAATATGCCCGTTTGGGCGGCTCGACCACGCCACGCCCCTCCGACAGCGGCTCCAAAGGCGTCGAACTGATTGAGGACGGCAATTGAGCCAAGCTTTTAAATCCAGTTTTTTCAACATTAAAAAATTGAAAACCAATGTGTTTGAATCATAAATTGTCGCTCGCCCTCGCTTTCGCCCTGTGCTCGGCAAGCGCGCTCCTTGCCCAGGATCTGCCTGGTGAAAGCGTCAATATCGTCAAGGATTTCGATGCCCGCCTGCTCGAATCCAACAAACTGAATGTCACGCCCTCGCTTCCGCCGCTCGACACGGCTACGCAGCGCCAGAACTACGTCGTGCCGCCACGGCCGCTCAACGTCACGTATGACGCCCCCAAACTTCGCCCCATCGGCATGAAATCGACGGGCAAGGAAGAGTCGTACGACGGCTATTTAAAACTCGGCGCAGGCATTCCGACCTCTTTCCTCGGCGAAGGTGGATATTACTTCGGGAAAGGCGACAAATTTGACGGCCGGCTCTGGCTGCGGCATCACAGCGCCAATTTCAAAGACCTTGAAAATCAGCGTTTTTTCAATAACGATGCCCGTATCAACGGCAATTACTACCTGGAAAACAACCTGGCCGTGGAAGGCAATCTGGGGTACAGCTACGACCGCGTGCATTACTATGGTTACGACCACGACTCGTTGTCGTTTGATGCGCAGGGCGTTCAACAGGATTTCAAAGTATTCGATTTGAGCGGCCGCCTGTACAATACCGAGCGGACGGAATCGGACTTCAGTTTTTCCGTAGCGCCCTCTTTCTACCTGCTCAACGACTATTTTTCCAACAAGGAAACAGGCTTCGACCTGCGCCTCGGCGCCACGAAGTGGTTCAATGAAAAACACCCGCTGAAAATGGTGATCAGGACCGACTTCACGACCCTGAACACCAACGACAAGGAAACGCTCAACAACATTTACCTGCAGCCGTCTTTCACTTTCCATGCTGATGTGCTGCGCCTTAAAGTTGGGGGCAACTTCGCCAGCAACCGCGATATTTTCTACGTCTTTCCCGACGTAGAACTCAACCTGCGCATCTTCGGCGACGGCCTTCAGATTTACGGTGGCCTCGATGGCGACCTGCGCAAAAACGTCTATCGCAACTCCTCGGAGTACAATCCCTGGCTTCAGATTCGCGAATCCAAAATTCGCAACACTGTGTGGCGCAACTACTTCGGCGGTATTCGCGGCGACCTCGGTTTCCTGAGTTATACGGCGCAGGCGGGGTTCAGCACCGCCGACAACATCGCCTTGTATCAGGCCACATTTACCTCTTCCGAACTTACGCAGTTCAAACTCGTGTACGACACCGCCCAGATTTTCAATGTGCAGGGTACGATCAAGATCCAGCCGATGAAAGAACTCACCATCCTGGGTACGCTGAGCCAAAATTTCTACACGCTTGAACGCGAAACCAGTCACTGGGGGCTGCCGGAACTGGAAGGCAATTTCAGCGCCGTTTACACCGCGATGGGCGGCAAGGCCAGCCTGCGCGCCAATGCCTACATTGCCGACCAGATCGCGTTCCGCAACACGGAAGGCAAAGTGGTCAGCGGGCAGGCCTTGTTCGATATCGGCCTCGGCGGCTCCTACTATTTCACCAAAAACATCGGCGTTTTCCTCGATATCAATAACCTGTTGAATAACAAACGCGAACGCTGGCTCAACTACCCGATTTACGGGCTGAACGTGCTCGGCGGCATTACGGCAAGGTTCTAAAACGCAGAGTCGCTACAAACAGCAATGCCCCGCAGTCGTACTGCGGGGCATTGCTGTTTGTAGCCTGAACGGGAGCATTAATTCACTTTTACCAAAAACTTGTTCTTTTTCCCGTTCTCGATCATGATATAAACGCCATGCAGCAGATCCTCGCGGGAAATCAGCGCATCCAATGCGCTGATTTTGTGCTTGTTGACGGAAATGGCATTGCCCTGGATGGCTTTCTTGGCCTCGCTGCGGCTGCTCAGAATGCCCGTGTGCTCGGACAAAAAATCAAGCAGCGCAATGCCGCCGTCGAGTATGCCTGCGGCAACGGAAGGCGAGGGGATTTCTTCGGCGACCTGGGCCAGGGTATCGGCATCGAGACGGGCGAGGGTCTCCGGGCCGGCCTTGGGGTCGAAGAGCAATTCGGACACGGCCAGGACCGATTCGAAGGCCTTGTCGCCGTGGATGCGGCGGGTGATTTCTTCGGCAAAAATTCGTTTCAGGGCGGTAGGGCTTTCGCTTGATTCCAGCGCCTCGATTTCTTCGCGGGTTTTCAGGGAGAAATAACGCAAAAATTTGGGCAAATCGCGGTCATCTGCATTGATCCAGAACTGGTAGAAGCGGTAGGGGCTGGTCAGTTTGGCATCGAGCCAAATATTGCCCGAGGTGCTTTTGCCGAATTTGGTGCCGTCGGCTTTGGTAAGCAAAGGGGTGGTAACGGCGAACACTTTTGTATCGTCGATCTTTCGGGCCAGTTCAACGCCGGCGGTGATATTGCCAAACTGGTCGCTGCCGCCCATTTGCAGGGTCACACCGTGCTGGCGGTTGAGCAGCACAAAATCGTAGCCCTGGAGCAGCTGATAGCTGAACTCCGTGAAAGAAATGCCCGATTCGGATTCGATACGGCGTTTGACGCTTTCTTTGGACATCATGTAGTTGACCGTCAGGTACTTGCCCACGTCGCGCAGAAAAGCCAGCACGTTCATGTTCTGGTAAAAATCCAGGTTATTGACCATTACGGCGTGGTTGGGCGTGGCCGGATCGAACTGGAGCAAGGCTTTCATTTGCTCCACCTGATGGGCAGTGTTGCGGTCGAGTTCGTCGTAGCTTTTCAACTCGCGTTCTGCGTCTTTTCCGGAAGGGTCGCCGATGCGGCCGGTGGCGCCGCCCATGAGCACAACCGGCTGATGGCCGGCGCGTTGCAGGAAAGTGAGCAGCATGATCTGGACGTAGTTGCCGATGGTCAGGGAGGGGGCGGTCGGGTCGAAACCGATATAGCCCTTGACAGGAGCGTTTTGTTTCAGGTGTTCTTCCAGACCGGGGGTCATGTCGTGGATCAGGCCGCGCCAGCGGAGTTCTTCGAGAAAGTTATGCATGAGTCAGGTGACGGCGACAGCGTTTGTAGTGTCCGGATAAAATTTTATTTGGCAGAAAAAAGTTTCGTCGCCGGGGCGCAAAATTAAGTGCGTATTCTTTCCCGTCAAAATGCCCATTACCTTTGTCCCGATCCGTTTGACCCACGATTCATAAAGGCTGTTTTGAATCTTCCATTCTTTTTGGCCCGCCGCATTGCTTTTGCCAGCGGCCGCAATTTTTCCCGCCTGATCATTCGTATTGCCATCGTGGCGGTAGCGCTCAGCGTGGCTGTCATGATCGTAGCTACAGCCCTGATCGCAGGTTTCAAAAACGAGATCAGCCGTAAAATATTCGAGTTCTGGGGCCATATCCATATTTCCGACACGGGCTACTCCCTTTCTTTCGAACCGCGCGCTATTCCCCGCGACCAGGAATTTTACCCGTCGATCGACACCATCAGAGGTATTTCTTCCGAATTGCTGCGCGAATTGAAAGACGACGAAGTGTGCCCCGATCTGCATCGGACCCGAACCTATGGCGGGGTGCGGCATATCCAGGTTTTTGCGCACAAACCGGGCATTATTCGCACAAAAACGGATATGGAAGGCATTTTGCTCAAAGGCGTCGGTTCCGATTTTGACTGGGAAAACCTTCGCCCCTACCTGCTCGAAGGCCAGCCCATTGCCTGGAACGACAGCCTTCCTTCCCGCGATATTTTGATCAGCCGGCAAACGGCCGACCGCCTGCAGGTAGGCGTGGGCGACAAGTTTGTCGTCTATTTCGTCAAGGAAGGCGAGCAGTTGAAACGACTGTTTCAGGTCTGCGGGATTTATAAAACAGGCCTGGAAGAATACGACCGGAAATTCGCGCTCTGCGACCTCCGCCATGTGCAAAGCCTGCTCGGCTGGAAAGAAAACGAAGTGGCAGGCTTTGAGGTTTGGCTCGACGACATCCGCGATATCGACGCGTACAACTGCTACATTTACAGTGAAGTATTGCCTGATGACCTGCTCAGCGTGAGCATTCGCGACAAGTTTCCGGCTATTTTCGAGTGGCTGCAATTGCAGGATTACAACGAGATCGTCATCCTGACCCTGATGCTGGCCGTAGCGATCATCAACATGATTACCGCATTGCTGGTGCTGGTACTCGAACGCACCACCATGATCGGCATCCTGAAAGCGTTGGGTGAAACCAATGGCCGTATCCGGCAGATTTTCCTGTACCACGCAGCCGTGATTACCCTGACGGGCATGTTCTGGGGCAACCTGATCGGCCTGGGCTTTTGTTACCTGCAGGACCATTTCCACCTGATCCGGCTGAACGAGGCCGACTATTATTTGTCCTACGCCCCCGTCGAGGTGCAATGGTGGTCGGTTATCGGCGTCAATGCAGGTACCTTGCTCATCACCCTGATCTTCCTTCTGATTCCCTCCCTTGTGGTATCGCGCATCGCGCCCGTGCGCGCCATTCAGTTCAAATGATAGAGCGCTGGCGTCGTTTGTTGCGGAAGCGCCCCAGACACGGGGTTTTCACCGCTCATCCAGCCTGGATTTTGTTCGAACGCCTGCTGATCGCGGCCGAATGCATGGGCATACCAGTTTTGGTCGTCTGGCTGAACGGCCGGATCAAAAGAAATACCCGTCTTTTGTCGGAAGAAGAAATACGCCTGGCCCGAAGCATTCTGGGTAACTCGATCGATTACAGTCGTGTACGGATAGATGAAAAGGCTGTCGTCGGCTGTCGACGGGGGAATTTTGCTTATGTGGGGTTTCAGGTAATCAACAGCTGGGGGCCTTTGTCTGCAGCGCATTTTATCCATGAAATGGTGCATATCTGGCAGTTTCAGCGACATGGGGCCGGGTATATTGCCTGCGCCTTGTGGGCGCAACGAACTGCCCGGGGCTACAACTACGGCGGCATGGATGCGCTGTATCGCGCAGCCCGACAAGGCCAGGGGCTGGAAGCCTTCAATTACGAACAACAGGGCGACATCGTAGCCGACTACTTCCGTCTTTCAACCGGCCAGGCGCCACGCTGGTGCGAAAACAGGCCCGAGTACCTGCCTGTTTTTGAAAAAATTATCAGACGAAGCATTTCTACGGAATAAAAAACGGCGCGCCGGAGACAAAAAGGTCGCCCCGGCGCGCCGCTAAACTGCCGCTGAGTGTGTTTTGTTTATGCGGAATAACTGACAGGCAAACCCTCGCTTTCCCAGGCAGAAAAACCGCCCTCGACGAGTGCCACGTGCTCATAACCATGTTCGGCCAGGTAATTGGCGGCGTCGCGGCCGGTGTTCCCGTAGCGGGAAACCAGAATGATGGTGCGATTGGCCGGAATTTCCGACAGGCGCTCGCCGAGTTCATTCATGGGCACCGAGTACAATTGTTTGATACCCAAGGCTTTGATGGAAGATTCTTCGCGGTTGCGCACATCGACGAGCACACCCCCGAGGATGTATTCTGCATAGGCTTCGCGAGGGGAGAGGCGTTGAATGGCGATAGACATGATGTTGTGGTATTTTATAAAAATCTAAAATAAAAATCTGAATTACAACAGCAAAGATATTTATCATACCGCGTTTTGGCCAAAATATAAAATCAATATTTTGTGTAAAAACAAAATTCAATATAAAAAAAGGGCTCGGACTTGTTCAGCCGAAACCCCTTTGTCAAATCAAGTTATCCCCAAATTTTTTTCTGAAATCAAAAACGACATATTGCCCCTGCCGGGGGCTTGCCATTTAGAAGGCCATGCTCAACAACAGCCCGATTGCGACGGCAATGCCAATAAAAAAGATATATAGCAAGTAACCGATGCTGTACACCAGCATGGATTTGAATGCGCGCAGCCAGGGTCCGCCGCTGGTAAAAAATTGCGCGTAACCCCAGCCGAAAAAAATAAGATACGGTAAAGCGCCGACAAAACCAACAAGAGGGCTGGGCTTAATCATTCCAAAGAGATCGACCCAAATCAGCAGGGGAATACTCAACAACATGCAACCGGCCATAAGGTAAACATTGAACACGAGATGCTCGGCGTAATTGACGGATTCGCGTCGAAAAAACAGTTTGGAACAAAGCGCCAGAAATGGAATCAGGCCCAGCATGACCAGCGACATGTGCGAAAAGACCCAGTTGGCCAGGTGCATAACCTGCTGGTTGCCTTGTATGTTCTGCCCGGAATTGGCTTCCATGCTGCGCACGAACAGATCCTGATCGAAAGCCAGAAGAACTACGGCCGTGACGAAAAACAAAAAACTCAGCGGTTTCGAATAGGCTACCCTGTGGCCGTCCAGATAACTGCGCACCATCTTGCCCGGCGAACTCAAGAGCCGCCGCAAGGTGAACAAAAAACCTTTGTCCCACGGAATGAGTTTTTTAAACAGATCGGTAAAAAGATCGCGGGTCACAATACGCCTTGTACTGGCTTTCTGACTGCATTCGGGGCAATATTTGCCTTCAAACGCTGCCCCGCAGTTTTTACAAGTTGTCATGGCACGGGTTGGCTTTCAAACGTCCTACCTTTGCGCCAAAGATATTTCACCACCACAACTCTTTTCATGAAAGAAGTATTCATCGTTGCTGCCGTACGTACGCCGATCGGAAGTTTCGGCGGGAACTTGTCGGGCGTGGGCGCCACCCAGCTGGGCGCCGCGGCGATCAAGGGCGCGCTCGCGCAGGCAGGCATCCAACCCGACCAGGTAAATGAAGTGCTGATGGGCAATGTTGTCAGCGCCAATCTCGGCCAGGCGCCGGCCAGGCAGGCTGCCCGCTTCGCCGGCTTGCCCGACCATGTTCCCTGCACCACGATCAACAAGGTGTGCGCTTCAGGGATGAAAGCCATCACTTTCGGCGCGCAATCCATCATGCTGGGCCTCAACGACATCGTCGTGGCCGGCGGCATGGAAAACATGTCGCAGATTCCGTACTACCTGCCCAATGCCCGCTGGGGCTACAAATACGGCAATGCCGAACTGGTCGATGGCCTTGCCAAGGACGGCCTGACCGATGTGTACAACCAAAAAGCAATGGGCGTCTGCGCCGACGCAACGGCTGTGAAATTCGGCATCAGCCGGGAAGCCCAGGACGCTTTCGCCATCGACTCCTACCAGCGCGCGGCCGCGGCTACCGAATCGGGCATGTTTCAGACGGAAATTGTGCCCGTGGAGATTCCGCAGAAAAAGGGGGATCCCTTGCAGATCACGACCGATGAGGAGTACAAAAAGGTCATGTTTGATAAAATCCCTGGACTGCGACCCGCTTTTACGCCAGATGGTACGGTGACCGCTGCCAACGCCAGTACGATCAACGACGGCGCTGCGGCGCTGATGCTCGCCAGTGCCGAAGCCGTGCAGCGTTACGGCCTGAAACCAGTGGCCAGGATTCGCGGATTCGCCGACGCCGAACAGGCGCCCGAGTGGTTCACCACCACGCCAACCATCGCAGCGCCCAAAGCGCTCAAAATGGCCGGCCTCCTGGCCAGCGATATCGACTTTTTCGAGGTCAACGAAGCCTTTTCGGTGGTAGCCCTCGCTTTTGAACAGGAAATGGGCATCCGCCACGATCAGACCAATGTGTTCGGCGGCGCCGTGTCGCTGGGCCACCCGCTGGGCGCTTCCGGCGCACGTATCGTAACCACCCTCAACAATGTGCTGCACCGCAAAGATGGCTCGCTGGGCCTGGCAGCCATTTGCAACGGCGGCGGCGGCGCCACTGCGATTGTGATCGAACGGGTGTAACATCGACACAAAAAAGACAGGGGCGAACGCAGCAGCAACTGCGTTCGCCCTTTTTATTTCCCGTTATGCCCCCCTGAAAAACACCCGGACTGGCCGTCCGACCGGGTTCGCAGCTATTTGCAAACCTTTGGTTAAACGAGACAAAAACAGGTTGCCTGCCATTTTTTTGTTGAAAGTTTGTAGCAATACAAGCGCTTCCTTCCACCGCCAGACCGTTCAAACATGACAAACAATCGCCTGTTCCTGTTGGCCTTTTGTGCCGTAGCCATTTGCCTGTTGCTGCCGGCATTTTCCCGTGATTCGCGCCACGACAGCCCTTACATCTTCTACTGGGGTACCGTGCAGAGCCGCTTCACTTTCGACGAAAGCAGCGGACAATACCAGGGCGAAATTCGGACCTCCCTCAACGATTTTTGCAACGCCATCAAACGCGAACCCAGGATTTGGGACGGCCAGGCCTTGCGACCCGAATGCTCTTTTATGCTTGGCGATCTGCCGGTTCGGAGCGCGTACTACAATCCAGGAATATACGACTCCATCCGCCCGAAAATCATCGAGTTGTCCCAGTCCTGGACCGATTCCACGGTGGTCCTCATCAGCCAGATCGCATTGCCCGACAATCATACCGGCATGGTGCGGGTCATTTTTCCCGTCAGGGAAAAAATAATCAAACCCGACGGGAAGAGGATTCCTGTGCCTGGTGACGGCAATTCGACCCGGCTCGATGTAGGGTATGTCCAGTGGGGAACCGAACGCTTTGATGAAAAAAGCCGCGAATTTTTTACGCCTGATGAATTTTGGAATATCCTGGATGCCGAGCCCCTATGGTTTTTCCCAAACGGCAGGGTCGAACGCCCCGAACAGTGGGAGTTCGCGTTCAATAGCAACAAAGGATTTCGCCAGTTCAGAAAAGACAGCGGAGGCTCCTCCCAACAATTTTCACTCTCCGAACTGCGCAGCCAGCTGCGCAGCATGGAGAATGAGATAAAACCGGGTACCGCTGTCGATATTTATGCCTGGGACACCGCCAGCGCAACCGTGCATCAACCGGCGAGCGACACCCTGTATTTGTTATTCCCGGCTGCCAGTGGTTCCGCTCTCGTAAGGATCGACAGTACAATATACAATATGGAAGAATTGGGCCGTATCCGTGTGGCTTCTTTCACGTTGGTCGAAGACGGCGACCCGAGGGTATCGTTGCGGCGCTCGGACCGCAAAAGCCTTACCTTTTCCTGGGGCGCCTATGAATTCAATTTTTTGAGCGTCCACGATCAGTCTTTTTTAAAAATCGACGGCTCCGCACTGCGCGGTCAGCGACAGATGGCCAGTGCCAAAAGCCTTACCCGGGGAGAAATTCTGGACATGCTGCGCAATCCGGCTGTTGTTTTGGACAAAAACAAACAGCCGCTGGAACCGCTGAGCTTCAACCTGAGGTATCACGACCGTATCACACGGATTGAAAACGGTCGCTGCCCGCCAGAATTCGCCGACCAAATAGAAAAAACACTCAAAAAGTACGAAACCATCACCATCAGCGACATACGGGCCGGCAAATCCGACCTGGGCTTTGTCGAGTTTGTACTCGATGTCAAGTCTGACGACAACAAAACGCTCCTTTACCCCTCCTACGCGCCCCTGAACAGCCCGCCCGACAAGCAATTGCGGCTGCTTTCGGCTTCCTTCGATTTAAGCACATCCACCATCAAGGTGGAATTTCACCTGCCCGAAGCAGGCGATGCATCGTTTTCGATGAACAACATCGACGGAACAGTGGTCTGGTCCGACACGAAAAACTTTCCGAAAGGCAACAACAAGACGGATATTCCGATGGTGTCAGGCGTGTCTGATGCAAGAATAATCACCCTGTCTGCGCATGGCCTGACCGTGCAACAGCAGTATTTTCCGGAGCGCTAAGGCGTTGTAAATCAATCTTTTTTGCTCACTTCTCCGATTTTACCGACCACCGTTATCGCCAGCAAAGCGACAAGGAGCACCACGGCGAAGCCGATGAGCGCCATGATGTAGTATTCGAAGGTCCAGACAAGTGCCTTGAACAGAATACTGAGCAGGGGAATGGCCGGCGCCGCGGCGTTTTCGAAGAGCGCGAAACGGACGGTGCAAAATTCGTTTTCAGCCGAAAAGTTGCCCAGTTCCACGCCCAGTTCCTGCATCTGGCGTTCGATGTCGAGGATTTTGTCGTGCAAGCCCACCAGATCGCTAATCGTTCCAGCGTGGCTTTTGAGTTCATTGAGGCTGGCGAGGGCTTTTTCCAGACTCGCTTTTTTGGCATTGAGCTCGCGGAATTCTGTGGTTTTGTCCACTTTGACCACCGAGTTGACAAAAATACGCCCGACGCCCTGTGCTGCCACGTAAAAAGAATCGAACAACTCGGGCCGCACACCGATCATGAGTTGCAAACTGCGGTTGCCCGGATTGCCGTTTTTATTCTCGTACTGAATGATGGCGTTGAAGTCGCTCGTCATACTCCGCAGGTGTTTTTCTTCCTGGTCGAAACGCTCCGTTCGGGCGTTGAGCGTGGCTGTCTTTTCGTACTTCTGGGAAGGTTCAGAAGCAGAGACGGGGGCATCTATTTTCAGGCTTTTTTCACTGGCGTAGTTTTTCCTGAGCGGGCCTTGTTCGCTGGCCCAGCTGCCCAGGCTCAGGTCGTTGGCGTTGGACGACACATAGACTTCCTCTTCCCGGGTGTCACGGGTAAGCACATAGGCGACGCGAAGCAGGAAGGTCAAAAGAAAGCACCCGATCAGCAGAAGGACTACCGAGCGGGTGCTGATTTTACGCAGTTTTGAAGCAGTCATTGCTAGTCTTTTTTATGCAAGATGCTGTAAACTGCCGTCTTGGCGGGTCACTTTTTTCCCAACAATGCAAACATGTTCTTTTTGTAGGCCTCCACGCCCGGCTGATCGAAAGGATTGACCCCGAGCAGGTAACCGCTGACGGCGCAAGATTTTTCAAAAAAATAAAACAGCCAGCCCAGGTGGTAGGGCGTCGCTTCGGGCAAACGGATTGTCAGGTTGGGCACCCCGCCGTCGATATGCGCCTGGCGGGTGCCTTCTGCGGCTTTGGAATTGATAAAGTCGAGGGTTTTGCCGGCGAGGTAATTGAGGCCGTCGAGGTCTTCGGCTGTTTTTTCGAGCGTAATGTCGTGCTCTGGCGCGCCGATTTCGAGCACGGTTTCAAACAACATCCGGCTGCCGTCCTGCACGTACTGACCGAGCGAGTGCAGATCGCAGGTAAAATCGGCAGCTGCCGGGAAAATACCTTTGCCATCCTTGCCCTCGCTTTCGCCAAAGAGTTGCTTCCACCATTCCGCGATAAAGTGGCAGCGCGGCTCGTAGTTGACGAGCAATTCGACGTGTTTGCCCTTGCGCAGCAGAATATTGCGCACAGCGGCGTACCGAAGCACGTCGTTGCTCCCGAAATCGGCCGCGCGGTAAGTTGCGCGCGCATCGGCAGCGCCGCGCATCAGGGCGTCGATGTCGATACCGGCCGCGGCGATGGGCAAGAGGCCCACGGCCGTCAGTACGGAAAAGCGCCCGCCCACGTCGTCGGGTACGATAAAGGTCTCATAGCCTTCCTGATCCGACAGGTGTTTGAGCGCGCCGCGCTGCGCATCAGTCGTGGCGTAAATGCGGCTGCGGGCGCCTTCCTTGCCGTATTTTTCCTCCAGTTTTTGTTTAAAAATCCGGAATGCAATGGCTGGTTCGGTCGTCGTGCCCGATTTGGAAATTACATTGACAGAAAAATCACGATCGCCGATAACATCCAGTAAATGTGTAAGATAGGTGCCGGAAATATTAGTTCCGGCGAAATAGATCTCGGGCGTTTTACGCTTCTTTCGGGGCAGGTTGTTGTAAAACCCGTGGCTGCAAAATTCAATGGCGGCCTTTGCGCCCAGGTATGAGCCGCCGATGCCGATTACAACGAGCACTTCGGCTTGTTTTTGTATTCTTTTGGCCGCAGTTTTTATGCGCCGAAATTCGGTCCGGTCGTATTTCAGGGGCAAATCCAGCCAGCCAAGAAAATCATTGCCTGGTCCGCGACGGCTTTCGAGCAATTTGGCCGCTGCAAGGGCTTGCGGTTCGATGGCAGCAAGTTCGTGCCCGCCAATAAATCGTCCGGCCGGCTCCAGATCAAATTGTAGTGTGTTCATTGTCGGGAGTGTTTAAAAACTTGGTTCAGAGCTTGGCGAGTTCGGATTTGAGAAAATCGATTACACGGATCTCGACGGGGTCCACCTTGCGGGCTTCGGCGAGGTAAACGGACAGCCAGTCGCCCAGATGGACGAAATAAAACATTTTTTCGGCCAGCGATTTGCCCTTGGAATACAACTCGATGGAGGCGCCGGCATAGTGCTCGACAATGTCCTTGTTGATGTCGATCCGGACAGCTGTGCGTTGGAAATCATCGCGATTGCGCAGCCAGATCACCGCCAGGTCGGGGCGTTGGTCGCGCCAGCCCACCAGTTCATTGTGGTTCATTTCCGGCACGACGTGGTGCCAGCAGAGTTGTTTGGCGTTTTCATTGATTTGCTGACGCCAGCGTACGGCCACCGATTCGATGTGGTCGGCAGCGTAGATGACCGGCGTTTTGCCGGCCAGAAAACCGGCCAGTTTGTGCGCGCGTTTGCGAATGTCGGCCTCGTCTTTGACGAGAAGTTTGCGGGCGTTTTCTATTTGTTTGAACATCTTGCCGGAAATCAGCCGGGCGCCCCGCAAGACGGCCAGTTGAGCCACAATGGAATAGCCCAGGCAAGCGCGCGGGCTGCTCCAGCCGCCGGCCAGCTGTACGTAATCGAGGCCGTGTTGTTTGGCCAGTTCGATCAGTTTGCCGCCCGACGACACGACGACGATCTTGGCGCCGGTGCCCAGCAGTTGCTCGAAGGTGCTGATGGTTTCTTCAGTGTTGCCGCTGTACGAGGAGCAAATTGCCAGCGTGTGTTTGTTGACCCAGTTGGGTGCGTGATAACCTTTGCTGACCACCACAGGCGCCTTGCATTCGGCGCGTACCAGTTCCTGCACAAAGTTGCCGCCGATGCCGCTGCCGCCAAGACCCGAGATCAGTACGGTGCGAATTGGTGAACTGTGTTTTTTGATTACGACATTTTGGGATTGAGCGAGCGCCTCCTCCAGTTGCGCGGGGAAGCGGGCAATCATCTTATCCATAGCAGAGGGAAAAGTTTATTGTTTGAAATGGGGCCAGGGCGCCGCAAAAATACATCAATGCGATCACTCGCCTGCGCGAAGATTGACGCGAATTCCGTTGGCGGCCGGGTCGTCGAACTGTTTTCGGCGCTCCTGCAAGGCCAGCAGGTCGCGTTCGTCGAGGCATTTGAAGCCCCTGGCGGCAATTTGGTCGATCTCCCCGCGGATTTTGTCGGCGGGGAGCCAGTAGGTATTGCCCTGGTTTAATATGTCGTTCATTATCAGTTTTTTACAAGCAAGATATTCTTTCGTAAACAGGGGACTGATGACAAGTCCGTCTTCGATCAGTTGCAGCATATCGAGGTGTTTTCCCGAACCGAGTCGGCTGCTGCCTTCTTTTTCCGCCGTCTGAATCGTCCAGGAAGGGTAGGGCGATTCGATGCTGTCGAGCGGAAATTCAGTCAGGCAAAAATTAATAAAAATATCATCCTGATTGCCGGCAGTGGAGCCGGCGATTTGCTGCCAGACGTGATAATCGATAAAACTGAACACTTCGTTTTTGCCACTACCGCGTTGAGTAATGCACCCGGGTAACGCTTTATTGAGCCAGAAAAAATCCGGATCGACATCGGCTTCGTTGGGCTCCGAACGGCTCGACAATCGGGCCATGCAGGCATCGCGAAGGGCCACCGTCTCGCGGTAGTAAGCGGCCGCATCGTCGGCTGTTTTAAGTGCCGAACGGGCGGCCAGCCATTTGTTGCGGCGTTCGGCAAGGTCGGCGCCCCAAAAACAGCGCATTTGCTGTTGCAAAAACCATTCATCAAAATCCGCCCCCCGCGGCCTGACGGCTGCCGCAAAGACCCAACCCGAGGGCAGGCCTTTGCCAGACACCTCGATCCAGGGCGCCTGCAAAAGCGAATCGCCCAGCCGGATAGCACTGATAAAATTGCTTACCCTGCCCAGTGCAACGAGGTTTTCGCCGGCAGAAACCGTGCGCAACGCACGACTTTTTTCTCCGGCCTGTTCCCTGACGGCTATTTTACCGACGCAGACCGTGAGTTGCTGCCCTTCGGGTATTTCATTGCCACAGGAGCACAATGCCAGTAGCAGGATCAAAAATAAGGAAGATCGCATGCGGCAAAAATGATGCAAACCTTCGGCTTGCCGTAACTTGCCGGGACAAAAAAAGGTCCGTTTATGCACCCTGTTCTCCGGCGTTGCCTGCCCCTGCTCTTCGCGATGGGCGTTTTTCAATGTGCTTTGGCTCAAATTGCCGATGATTTTTCAGACGGTGATTTTACCCAAAACCCCGCCTGGAGTGGCGATGCCGCCAACTTTATCGTAAACACAAGCGGCCAGTTGCAACTCAACGCCCCCGATGCCGGCACCTCGATGCTGAGCGTTCAGGGCAACATTGCGGACAGTGCGATCTGGCTGCTCGACGTGCGGCTGGAATTCGCCCCCTCGGCTGCCAACCTGTTGAGAATCTATCTGTTGGCCGATCAGGCCGATCTGACGCAGGCCAACGGTTATTTCCTGGAGATCGGAGAGAATGGCTCCAATGACGCTATTCGTTTTTACCGTCAGGACGGCCCCGTGAAAACCCTTTTGGCGACGGGCACCCCCGGCCTCGTGGCCAACGAGCCCGTCGTCGGCTCCCTGCGCATGCGGCGTTCGGCCAGCGGCCTGTGGTCGCTCGACGTGGCGCCCGGCGCCAACCCGTTTCAGCCCGAACTGGCAGTCACCGATGCTACCTACGCGGGCGGCCCCGACCGCTGGTTTGGCGTACAATGTGTTTACTCCGCTACGCGGAAAGACAAATTTTACTTTGATAATTTGTCGATACAGCCCGATGCGCCGGATACCGCGCCGCCAGTGTTGCTGGGCGCAGGCATTGTAAACGACTCCACACTCGAAGTATCTTTCGATGAAGCGCTGGATGTTGTTTCCGCCGAAAACCCGGCCAATTATTCCGTCCAGGGGGCCGGGCAAGCGGTAACTGCCGCGCTGGCGCCGGGCAACCCGACAAAAGTAATCGTCGGGCTTTCCGGCCCACTGACCCAGTCCGGCGTGTATCAGCTGCAAACCAGCCAGATCGCCGACCTTGCAGGCAATGTCAGCGCTATTCAATCGACTGATTTTCAATTTATTTTACTGGAATCGGCGGGGCAGTACGACATTTTGATCAATGAAATTATGGCCGATCCCAGCCCTTCGGTCGGTTTGCCCGAAGTGGAATGGGCGGAGTTGTTCAATCGCTCGGGCAAATACATCGACCTTCAACAACTGCGGTTTTATGATTCAGGGGGCACGCCGGCCGCGTTGCCCTCGTACGTACTGGCGCCCGATTCATTCGTCGTGTTGTGCGCGCCGGCCTCGGCATTAAGTTTGAAACCCCTTGTGCCCAACACGCTGGGTATCAGCGGGTTTCCTTCTTTGAACAACACTGGCGACTGGCTGATTCTGGCCGACGCCGGCGGTGTCGTTATCAATCAGGTGTCCTATCAGCTCAACTGGCATACCGATCCGGACAAGGAAGACGGCGGCTGGTCGCTCGAACGCATCAACCCCAACCGGCCCTGCCTGGGCAGCGACAACTGGCAATCCAGCAGTGCGCCCTCAGGAGGGACTCCAGGGCGGGCCAATTCCGGCCTGCAAACCGCTCCCGACACGCAACAGCCGGCGCTGGCCAGTGCGGTGGCAGACAATGCGACTACGGTACGCCTGCAGTTTTCAGAAGGACTCGATCAGGAAGAAGCCCTCGCATCCGATCGCTACCACATCACGCCGGACCGGCAAATACTGACGGTGTCTTTTCCCGGCGATGACCGCAGCGTTGTTCAATTAAGCCTGGCCGAGCCGCTGGAATCGGGTGTCCGTTATGGTTTGAGCGTTGATTCTCTGGTGCGCGATTGCAGCGGAAACGGGGCTGACCCTGGAAACATCGCGTACTTCGGGCTGGCCGAGGCGCCGCAGGGGCAGGACCTCATTTTTAATGAAATTATGTTCAAACCTGCTCCTTCACAGGGCTTGCCCGAGGTGGAATGGGTAGAGATTGTCAACCGTTCGGGCAAATTTTTGCAACTGAACGGCCTGTTGTTTTCGGATGCCGGCACAACGCAGTACACCCTGCCCGAGTATGTGCTGGAGCCCGATTCGGTACTGGTCCTTTGTTCGGCCGCAAATTTGGCCGCGCTGGCCCCTTTTAGCGACAATCTGCTGGCGCCCGGCGGCTTTCCGAGTCTCAATGACGATCAGGACGCGCTCAACCTGCGCACCGCCTCGGGCGCAATACTCGATCGTATCGTCTATTCAGCCGCATGGCACACCGATGCCAACAAGCGGGATGGCGGCTGGTCGATTGAAAGGATAAACCCGACATTGCCTTGTATTGGCAAGGAAAACTGGCAAAGTTGTCCGGCCGCTATCGGCGGAACTCCCGGGCGGCAAAACGCCTCTTACAGCCTCACGCCCGACGATACGCCGCCCGCGGTGGTCCGCGCCTACACCGTGGACGCTTCCACCGTGTTACTGATTTTTTCGGAGGGGCTCGACGATAATGCCATTCAGGACCCCTCGGTTTTTCATCTTTCTCCGGCAGTACAGGCAGTTTCAGCCGATTTTCAGGATGGCGACAAAAGCCGGGTTGAAATCACACTGAACAGCCCCTTGCAACCCCGCACACTGTACGCCCTGAGTTTCGGGGCCGCGCTGACCGATTGCAGCGGCAACCCCGCCGCCGCAACCGACACGGTCTTTATCGGCCTGCCCGAGCGGCCCGAGCCTGCGGATGTTGTGATCAACGAAATACTGTTCAATCCTGCTGCGGGCAGCTCGAGATATGTTGAACTGCTGAATCGCAGCGACAAGATATTCGACCTCTCCCAGTTTACCTTCGACAATGCCCGTTCGACGGGCGAATTGATGCCGCTTACGCTCGCGCGTTTATTCTTGCCCGGAGAATACCTCGTATTTACCAAAGAACCGCTTTACCTCGCCCTGCATTACACAGACATTCGCGCCGGCTGGCTGCTGTATCAGGAATTGCCTTCGCTGGACGACCGTAATGACAACTTTACCGTTTTGTGGAGCGACGGCAATTCACGGGTCACGGTCGATTCGCTCGATTATTCCGATGACTGGCACAATGCCCTGTTGAGTATAAGCGAACGCGAAGGGGTAGCGCTGGAGCGCATCAGACCGGACGGGCCGACCAACAGCGCTTTTAACTGGACTTCGGCAGCGCAAAAAAACGGCAGCGACCCCGGCACCCCCACGCAACCCAATTCGCAACGCCTGACGGTGCAGCACGACCCTGCCGACGACATTATTCAACTGCCACAGGCGCGCCTTTCGCCCGACGACGACGGCTTCGAAGACTATCTGCCTATCCTGTACCAATTACCGGGCCCCGGCTATTTTGCCACCTTTACGCTGTACGATTCGGAAGGCATACCTGTAAAACGACTGGTCAGGCAAGAACTGATCGGCACCGCCGGACAAATCCGCTGGGATGGCGACAGTGACGACGGCACGCGTGTTCGCCCGGGCATTTATGTCCTCTATGCGGAGATATTTGAACCGAACGGCGCTGTGAAGAAGGAGAAAAAAGCGGTCTCCGTGGTGGCCAGGTTTTGAACTTCGTGGAAAACAGCGCCGCTTAACGATCCAGCAGTTTGGCCACCGCCTCGATTGCCTGGCGCGTACGGTGTTCGTAATTGCCGCGGATGATCACGTGCGGCAGCCAGCGCGCCTCCAGTTCGTTTTTCAGCCGGTCGAACATCCATTCGCGCTGTGCTTCGTATTCCCGAAGGCCATCGTTGACCCACGGAATGTCGGGCGCCAGCAGAAGATACAGGGCGTAGCGGCGCTCGTGGTCGGCCTGCATGATCCAGGACTGGCACCGTCCCTGAAAATAGATCTCGCTCCACACCTGGGTGATCATCAGGTCGGTATCGCAAAACAGGATTTGATTGGCTTGCTGCGCCATTTCATCTTCGCGGTACAACTGGCCGCCGGCAATGTGCGCAAAATCCAGTTCGGAAAGGTCCATGCCGTATTTTTCACAATAGGTACGGCCGTATTCTTCTACAAAAACCGTTTGAAAATGCGCCGCAAGCGCTTCCGCCAGGTAACTTTTGCCACAGGATTCGGGCCCGACCAGGGCTACCCGGAGAATGTAAAATGCGCGAACCAGGGGCGACAGCGCGGTCTGGAAAAGAGCAGGATTATTTCTGATATCCGATGAAAGGAACGGGCTTTCCTGCGGCCACATCGGGATGCAAGCGCCTGACGTTTCAGGATGTTCCGACCAATATGCCGCCTGATTTTCACCGTAATAAACCGTACAGGTACCATCGGGGCCGACTCCGACTTGGCCGAGTAGCCCGGCCTGGTCGGCGGGCCGGTTGTCGGCCGGCACGACAAGGTGGCGTACATCCAGTTCGGGCCAGGTGTTTTTCACCCAGGCGTACCGCTGCCATCCGGGAATCGGCTCGCCTTCGTGGCTGACAACCAGTATCATCAGCTGTTCGCAGGCTGCCCGCGCGGTATTGATCAGGTGTTCATGTCCCTTGTGCAAAGGCATAAACCGGCCAATCACAACTCCTTTTTTCATAATTTAAAATGCTTCACCGACGGTGAGATAAAAGCCCGAATTATCGGCGCCGAGGCCATAGTCGAGCCGCAAATGAATATGCTGGCGCGTATCGAACTCAAAGCGGATGCCCCCTCCGGCGTTGTATCGCCAGAGCAGGCGTTCGCCCGGCGTACCGAACACGCTGCCCGCGCCCGCAAACAAAGCGCCCTTGAAGCGCCACAGCAGCGGAAAGCGCCATTCTGTTTGAAACAAGAGCAGGTGTTTGTCGCGGAATTTACCGGCGGGGTAGCCCCGCAGCCATCGGGCTCCGCCCATTTGCGCCATGCTGAAAAATGGCGGGTCGCCGATGGTCGCCTGGCCGAGGAAATGCAATACCAGCACGTTTTTTTTCCAAAAACTGAGGTATCGACTGGCTTCTGTGAAAAAACGCAGGTAGCGAAAATCGCTGCCCCAGAGCGGTATTTCTGCAAAAACAGTGGACTCGATCATCCCTCCCGACCGCGGGTAAAACTGATTGTCCCTCGAGTCGTACAGCCACACAGGGCCAAAAGCCGAGGAAACGCCGCCGCCCGTCCCGGTAATCGTTCCGGAAGCCAGTTCGCCGCCTTCCTGAATGGAAAGGATTCGAAAGACATCGAGCCCGTAACGCAGGCCGGCCATTTCATGTTTGCGCAGGCGGTGCAGCGCATTGATGCGTATGCGCGGGTATTTTGCGACGTAGGTTTCCTTGAAATCGTTGGGATAATCGTTGCCAATGCCAAAATACTGGTACAAATAGCGGTACCATGCCACCTCGCCATATGCGCGCCAGTGTCCCTTGGGGCTAAACCACTGGTAGGGCAGGCTGATCAATATTTGCTTGCGTTGGGTATATGCCCCGCTGAACGAAATGCTCGACCGTTGCGGGCGCCCGCGAAAGGTCAGTATCCCCGCGCCGCCGAACGCCCAGTAGGTATCGGGACTGAAATACACCAGCGGTACCGCAAAAATCCTCACCGAAGAATCCGGCGCAGCCGAAGGCTCCCTGTTTTGAGCCTTCGCAGCAAACGAGGCTAGCAACAGAATGCTGACAATCAGGCATTTGGCGATCGGTTCCGGGCTTTTATGCGGCATGGCGTCGTATTTCGGCCGAAAAGTACGACAAAAAGAGGCGCCTCCCGGCAATGCCGGGAGGCGCCTCCAAAGGAGTTATGAAAACGAGGTGGCTAGTCGCGTTTGTTGTCGTGCAAGGCCAGCAGCGGCACATCGATGCGGTGCGCGAGTTTGCGGGTCAGGCTTTCGTTGAATATTTTGTACAGCAGACTGTGTTCGTGCGCTACGGCGATAAGCAGGCCGGCATCAGTCGTTTCGATAAAATTGGAAATGGCCTGTGCGGCGTCCCGATCATGCAGGTAATGCAGATCGAAGGGGATATCGCCGAGTTTGCGCACCAGTGCGGCTTCTTTTTCCTTGTCCTTGTGGTCGCCGGGTTTGTCGAGAATATGCACCACTTTCAGCGCTTTTTGATGCAGGCCCAGTAATTCGTGGAGGGTTTTCAGGCCCATCGGTTCGATCCGGAAATGGAAGTCGGTGGCAAAAACAGCCGCGCTGCCCGGATAAAACTGCGCTTTTTTAGGCACCACCAGCACCGGCACGTTTGTCCGCCCGATCATACCCGCAGCTACGCTGCCGAGCAGGACGCCCCGCAGTCCTGTGGCGCCCGTTGTGCCCATGACGATGAGATCGGCGTGGTATTTATCCGAGGTTTCGACGATAGAGGGGATCGGGAAGCCTACCAGGCATTCGCAGTGCGTTTTGATTTCAGGGCTGGACTGTCCCCTGCGCTGGCGTTTTACCCAGTCGTTCAGTTCTTTTTCGCGTTGAACGAGGTAATCGTCGGTCCAGAACGCGGCATAAACATTGTTATCCACGCCTTCATTGGGAAAGACCACATGCAGCACGACCAGTTCTGCACCGGTTTGCCCTGCAATGGCGCCGGCATACCGCAAAGCATTGGCAGAGGCACTGGAAAAATCGGTTGGTACGAGGATGGTTTTCATGACTACAATTTTTTGAAAACATGAATGGTGCGTCGAAATCCGGTTCAATCCTGTTCGCGATAGTCCATAGGTTGTTCAGTTTCAAAAGACGTGGGGTGTTCCGACGACTTGCCCCGGCGGTTTTGTTCAAAAAGGGTAAGGTTGTCGGTGGCGCTCGATACCAGCCAGAGGTCGTGCGAAAGGCGAAAAACCTGGATGTGAAGCCCGAACTGCCGTTCCATATTATCTTCGAGCACCCTGACTGTCACCTCGGGACGGCAATCCAGATCGCCTTCTGCAATGCCGGCGTTGAGGGCCGAGAGGCGGGTGCTGTGATCTTTGATCATGTATTGCGCCAAACTTCCCTGAAAGGCGCGGTGCGAAACCGAGAAAAACTCGAGTTTCAGGTAAGGATAGGCGGAATGAAACGAATCACATACTTCCGCAACAGTCATTTCCGGTTGAATACGAATAGTCACGACACTTGTTTTTATTTGATTATCAATTTTTTACGTTACAAATCTGCTCTTTTGGCAACAGGTTGTACAATGACAACGCTTAACAGATACAGTGATATTGGTTGCTCATTTGCTACTTTTGCGGCCAGATTCAAACAATCGTTCACTTTCCATTCGCAGCCTGCTTAAATGGCCACAGCCGAGCCTTTACCCACTCCCGAAACCGCCCAGAGTCTGGGCCTCACGCCCGCCGAATTTGACAAAATTAAAGAAATTCTGGGCAGAACTCCCAACTTTACCGAACTCTCCGTGTATTCCGTGATGTGGAGCGAACACTGTTCGTATAAAAACTCCATCATCCAGTTGAAAACCTTGCCCAGAACCGGCCAGCGCCTGCTGGTGGGGGCGGGGGAGGAGAACGCCGGATTGGTCGATATCGGCGACGGACTTGGCTGCGCCTTCAAAATCGAGAGCCACAACCACCCCTCCGCCATCGAACCCTATCAGGGCGCCGCAACGGGCGTGGGCGGTATTCACCGCGATATTTTCACCATGGGCGCCCGCCCTATTGCCGCACTCAATTCACTGCGATTCGGACGCCCCGACGACCCGCGCATGAAACGGCTCATTGCCGGCGTGGTCAAAGGAATCGGCGATTACGGCAACTGTTTCGGGGTGCCGACCGTGGGCGGCGAAGTTTATTTTTACGATTGTTACAACCACGACATTCTTGTCAACGCGATGTCGGTCGGCATCGTCCGTGTGGGCGAAACCGTCAGCGCAACAGCCGGCAAACCCGGCAATCCGGTTTTTATCGTAGGCTCTGCCACAGGTAAAGACGGCATCCACGGCGCCACTTTCGCATCGGCCGACCTGACCGAAGATTCGCATGAAGACCTGCCCGCCGTGCAGGTGGGCGACCCTTTTCAGGAAAAACTGCTACTCGAAGCGTCGCTGGAGGCAATTCAAACAGGCGCCGTGATCGGTATGCAGGACATGGGCGCGGCAGGTATCACCTGTTCCACGTCCGAAATGAGCGCCAAATCGGGCGTAGGCATGCGCATCGACCTCGATAAAGTGCCGACCCGCCAGCAAAACATGAAAGCCTGGGAAATCCTGTTGTCGGAAAGCCAGGAGCGTATGCTCATCGTTTGCGCACCGGGCCGCGAACAGGAAATCCTGGCGGTTTTTGATAAATGGGACCTGCCCTGCGAACAAATCGGCGTGACGACCGACACGGGCCTGCTCGAATATTTTCACCACGGAGAACTGGTGGCCACCGTGCCGGCTGAATCGCTGGTGCTGGGCGGCGGCGCGCCCGTTTACGTGCGGGAGCAAAAAGCGCCCGCCTACCTGGCCGAGATTGCAAAATTCGATCTTGCCAAAATCAAGGTGCCCGCCGATCTGAAAGCCGCCGCGAAAAAACTCTGGCACTCGCCCAACCTCGCCGCCAAAAACTGGATCACCCGCCAGTACGACTCTATGGTACGCACCGGCACTATGACGACCAACCGCCCGTCGGACGCAGCAGTAGTGTATGTGAAAGGAACGCGGAAGGCGCTGGCCGTGACGACCGACTGCAATTCGGCCTATGTGTATGCCGATCCGCATCGCGGCGCCATGATCGCTGTGGCCGAGGCCGCGCGCAACATCGTTTGCGCAGGCGGCGAGCCGGTCGCCATCACCAACTGCCTCAACTTCGGCAACCCCTACAACCCGGAAGTTTATTACCAGTTTGCAGAAGCCATTCGCGGCATGGGCGACGCCTGCCGGCGCTTTGGCACACCTGTGACGGGCGGCAATGTCAGTTTTTACAACCAGTACGCAAAAGACGGCCAGGTCATCCCTGTGTACCCGACGCCCACCATCGGCATGTTGGGCATTCTGGACGATTACGAGCAGATGATGACCCTCGATTTTAAAAATGAAGGGGATAAAATTTACCTGCTGGGAACCAGCCGCGAAGACCTCGGCAGCAGCGAATACCTGCGCGTGGTGCATGGCACGGAGCACAGCCCCTGCCCGCATTTCGACCTTGAAGAAGAATATGCTCTGCAACAGGTATTGAAAAAAGCCATTCAGGACGGCCTGTTGCAATCCGTACACGACGTGAGCGACGGGGGCTTGTTCACCGCCTTGCTTGAAAGTGCCATGCCGGCCGGCATGGGTTTCCACCTGAACACGCCCGTCGGCCTTCGTGCCGATGCCTGGTTGTTCGGCGAGTCGCAAAGCCGCGCGATTGTAAGCGTTCGCCCCGAACAAGCTGCTGTTTTCGAACGTTTTCTTATTGACGAAAACCAGGCCTACGAATACCTTGGCGATGTCGTGGGCGACGTCGTGGTAGTGAACGGCGGCGACTGGGGCAATATCGCCGAATGGAAACGCACCTACGATACGCTGCTGTCCGGCATTATGCAATAATATTGTTTATCTATTTGACAATTAGTTTATTATGAAATTAATAAAATCACTTCTACTGCTTTTGCTTCCCGCGCTGGCACTCTTTTCATCCTGCAACGGTGAAGATGGCTACGTTTTGAAAGGGAACGTAAAAAATGCCGGCGACCTTCAGGCAAAACTGGAGCAGTCCTTTTTTGACCGCACCACCATTCCGCTCGGTTCGGCCAAATGCGATGGCGACGGCAAGTTTTCCATTAAAGTTGAAAAACCTTTTGAACGCGGCCTTTACGTCCTGACTGTAGGCGATAAAAAAATGTACTTCATGCTCGACGGGCAGGAGCACGTCGTGTCGTTCAAAGGTGATCTCGCAACCATCGACAAACTCCAGATCGAGGTGGACGGCTCAGAAACGATGAGCTGTTATGCCACGTTTGTTCAGGGGCTGTTCAATTCGCCGCCCAAAACACCCGAAGAATCCAAGCAGGTGATCGCCGACAAAGGCTGCAACCCCTTGTTGCGGGCGTTTTTCACCTCCCAACTGCTGGGCCGGGTAGCCGACCAACACCTCGCTGAATTTAAAAGCGCCAGCACCGAGTTGAACGACTACATGCCCGCCTCCAAATACGCCACGGTGTATGCCAACATGGTCAGCCAGCTTGAAAAACAGATTGCCAGCGGCGCTGCCGAACAGCAACAGCCAGCAACCGGCAACGGCACAATTCGCGTAGGCCAGCAGGCGCCCGATATTTCACTACCCGATCCCAACGGAAAAGTGCGCAGCCTGTCGAGCCTCAAAGGCAAAGTAGTACTGCTCGATTTCTGGGCCAGCTGGTGCGGCCCCTGCCGCCGGGAAAACCCGCACGTCGTGGCTGTGTACAACAAGTACAACAGCAAGGGTTTTGAAGTATTCAGCGTGTCGCTCGACCGGCCCGACGGCAAGGAAAACTGGAAAAAAGCCATTGAAGACGACGGCCTGGTGTGGCCCAACCACGTCAGCGATCTCCAGTTCTGGAACAGCGCTCCGGCTGCCACGTACGGCGTTCGGGCCATTCCGCAAACCTTCCTGATCGGCCGCGACGGAAAGGTTGTTGCCGTCAACCCGCGCAACAACCTGGAAACCGAATTGCTGAAAGTACTGTAACAATCAGGGCATTTTGAAGAGAAAACGGCCCGCGGAGACTGTCTCCGCGGGCCGTTTTCTCTTCAAAATGGCGAAGCTTCAGTCGCCTGCCGGCACGGGTGTATTGGCAAGACTCAGAATGTTGTCGTTTTTCATATCCGATTCGATGAGGCCGTCGCGCAGTCGTACGATGCGGTGCGCATACAAGGCGATATCCTGTTCGTGCGTCACGAGGATGATGGTGTTGCCGTTTTGGTGGATTTGCTCGAACAAGGACATGATTTCGTAGGAGGTTTTGGTATCGAGGTTGCCGGTAGGCTCGTCGGCAAGAATAATTGCCGGGTCGTTGACGAGTGCGCGCGCAATGGCGACGCGTTGTCGTTGCCCCCCCGACAACTCGTTGGGTTTGTGCATCACCCGGTCGCCCAGGCCGACAGAACTAAGCACTTTACGGGCTTTTTCCAGACGTTCTTCTTTCGGCACACCCGCATAAACCAGCGGAAGCGCCACATTTTCCAGCGCCGACAAACGAGGCAGCAGGTTGAAGGTTTGAAAAACAAAACCGATCTGGCGATTGCGCACCTCGGCCAGGTCGCCGTCGTCCATCGTGCTGACCTCGATATCATTCAGGTAATATTGGCCGCTGGTGGGCGAGTCGAGACAACCCAGAAGATTCATAAGGGTGGATTTGCCACTGCCGGAAGGGCCCATCAGGGCGACGTATTCGTTGCGGTTGATATTGAGCGAAACGTCCTTGAGGGCTTCCACTTTTTCGGCGCCCATGATGTACGTTTTGTTGAGGTGTTCGATGGAAATCAGCATAGTTTTTTTATCCGGTAATGAGCTAAATCGCCCGGGTTCATTCAATGACTTTGGGCACCCTGAAAAACTGTTCGTCGTGTAGGGGCGCATTTTTCAAAGCGGCCCTGGTATCGAGCTGGCCCTCGACTTCATCTTCCCTCGCATCGGTTTGTCCTTCGCTCAGGTAAACCAGCGGAGCCACATGGTCGGTGTTCAGCTGGCGAAGCCGGTCCACCATATCGAGTATCTTTTGAAGATCGTTGCCGAGGGCGTTGCGCTCTTCGCCATCAAGTTGCAGGCGGGCCAGTTTTTCAAGGTCCGAAATAAGTTGCTCTTCCATAATTTGAAAAAAAGCTTAGATGATTGCTAGGCCTTGCTCGTTGAACGTTTCAAGTTATCCGTTGAGCGGTCAGGAAAAAACGTCGACCAATGGATGCACCAACGCCAAACGAACGCCTATTTTCGCAGCGCACAAAAGTAAAGGAATGAACTCTAGTTTACCGTCTGACAAACCCCTTATCCGTCACGTCGCGATTGCCGGCAACATCGGCGCCGGCAAAACAACCCTGACTGAGATGCTCAGCCATCATTTTGGCTGGGACGTTCACTACGAAAACACCGAAAACAACCCCTATCTGGCCGACTTTTATGTTGACATGAAACGCTGGTCGTTCAACCTGCAGGTTTTTTTTCTGTCGAGCCGATACCAGCAGGTATTGCGTATCCAGCAGGGCAACCGCACTGTTATTCAGGACCGCACGATCTACGAAGACGCCTTCATCTTTGCCCCCAACCTCGCCGACATGGGCCTGATGGAACGGCGCGATTTTGAAAACTACACCACGCTTTTCCAGTCGATCGTCTCGCAAATCAAACCGCCGGACCTCCTGATCTACCTCAAAGCCAGTATTCCGACCCTCGTCGATCATATTCAAATGCGCGGCCGCGACTACGAAGGCAGCATCAGCCTCGATTACCTGAAACGCCTCAACGAACGCTACGACAACTGGATCAACGGCTATCGCGAAGGCAAGCTGCTCGTTATCAACGTCGATAATCTGGACTTTCAGAACAGTCCGGAAGACTCGGGCAGGGTGCTCGAAATGGTGCAGGCCGAACTGCACGGCTTGTTTTAATACCCATCTTACAAGAACTTTCCCGTTATGGAAAAACCCGTCACGCTTATTTCCGGCGCTTCACGCGGCATCGGCCGCGCCGTCGCTACCCGCCTGGCACGCGAAAATCATTTCGTCATGCTCTTCGCACGCAATGCCGAGGAACTGACCGAACTCGAATTCGAAATAGACCAGGCCGGAGGCAAATCGCTGTCGTTTCCGATCGATATTTCCAGCGAAACACAAGTGAATCAGGTCGTTGCGCAAGTGCTGCGCGATTTCGGCCGCATCGACAATGTGATCAACAACGCCGGAGTCGGGGTATTCAAAAACGCGGAAGAACTCAGCGCCGACGACTGGGAGCGGGTGATGGATGTCAATGTAAAAGGCTCTTTTTTGCTGACCAAAGCGACGCTTCCCACGCTGAAAGCCGCGGGAAAGGGGCATATCGTGGGCATTGCCTCCGATGTTTCGAAAAGGACTTTTGCCAGCGGCTCCCTTTACACAGCCAGCAAATACGCGCAACACGCCTTTTTTGAGTCGCTCAGAAGAGAAGTGCGTTCCCTCGGCATCAAAGTCAGCGTGATCTACCCCGGGCTGGTCGATACGTTTTTTCACGACGGCTCGCCCGGGCAGCCGCACCGCGCCGCCTATCTGCAGCCAACCGATATTGCCGATGCTGTCGCCTATGTGCTCAACGCCCCGCCGCACGTTATTATCGACGAGTTAATGTTGCACCCCATGGTGCAGGAATGGTAAACCACAAACCACATGGATATCGAACAATTCCGCGAATACTGCCTGGCTAAAAAAGGCACTTCGGAAGATTTCCCCTTCGACGAAGTGACGCTTTGCATGCGGGTCATGGGCAAAATATTTGCCATTACCGGACTCGATGCCGAGCGTTTTACCGTCAATTTAAAATGCGAACCCGACTACGGTACCGAACTGCGCGAACGCTACTCCGAAATACAGCCGGGTTGGCACATGAATAAAATCCACTGGAATACGGTTGATTTCGAAGGTTCCCTCGAAGAAAGCCTGCTGCGCCATTTGATCGACCATTCGTACGAAAGGGTGGTATTGAGCCTTAAAAAGGCTGAAAAAGAAGCCTTGGCGCAGATGTAATCAGTGCCAGATCATCATCGCCAGCCCCGACAGGATGAGCGTACAACCGGTAACCAGCCCTGCGTTGTGCTCCCAGGCATGCCAGTCCAGTTTTTTCAGCCCCGCAAGCGCCAGCCGTACCCAGATGAGCATACCCGAAATGCTGACAACGGCATAGGTAAGCGCCAAAAGCACGGTAAACGACCAGCCGTATTGACCGGCAGCCAGGAAAAAACCTTCAATTTCCAGACAGGGAGAAAAAAACATGGCTACCATAAGAGAACCGATCACCCCCCATTTGAAGTGCTCGCCGGTCAGGTGAAAGTGGTGGTGGTAATAGTGCCGGTACAGAAAATATACCCCCAGCAGCATCAACAGGCCCGGCGCGATCCAGTGCGTGAAAGATTCAACTTCCACAGAAAGGCTGCTGCCCGCAAAAGCAAGGGCAAAACCCAACAGGACGGTACTCAGTACGTGTGCAAAGCCCGCCCAGAAAGTGACGAGCATAGTACGCCCCATGCTCCATCCGCCTTGCCGCCCAACGGCGAGCACCGGCAACCAGTGACTCGGAATCAAGGCGTGAAATACACTCAGGATAATGCTGCCCGCCAGTAGGCTATACATGTCATATCGATTTTACAGGGTAATTGGGGCAATTGAAAGGGTGCAAATAACGGACAAGCGGCCGTATGGTTGCACATTTCAACGGGGCTTTTCAAAAGCGGGATTGCTCAGCAGGCCCGGATCGTCGAGTGTTTTTAAAAAAGCAATCAGATCGGCCTTATCCTGGGCGCTCAAACGGCCCTTCACCGCGTGCTTGAGGTTGGGATCAAGGGTAGGGGAGTCTTTAAACCCGGTATTGTAGAAATCCAGCACTTCTTCCAGGGTTTGGAAACGGCCGTCGTGCATGTACGGGGCGGTCAGCCCAATGTTGCGCAAACTCGGCGTCTTGAATTTTCCCCGGTCGCTTTCCAGCAGGGTAATTCTGTACCGCCCAGGATCGCTTCCTATGCTGTCGAGGCCATTGTTTCGAAAAACAAAATCCGAAAACGTGCTGCCGGTAACATGGCAGTGGTTGCAATCGCCTTTTTCCGGGTTTTCAAACAGGGCAAGGCCGCGCAGTTCCTGGTCGCTGAGGCTTGCCTCGCCGCGCTTCCAGCGATCGTATCGGCTGTCGGCGCTGATGATCGATCGCTCGAATTGCGCAATGGCGCGCATCAACATCGGAATGGTCACCGATGCAGTGTCGCTCAAGCCGAAGGCGACGCGAAACAAGGCCGGGTATTCGGGATGGCGATTGAGTTTTATGGCAACATTACTCAACAACTCATTCATTTCCAAAGGGTTGGTAATGGGGCCCAATACCTGGCTTTCGAGATCGGCAGCGCCGCCATCCCAAAAGAAATTGTCTTGCCAGCCCAGATTGAACAGCGGCATGGCGTTTCTCGTACCTTTTGCGCCCGTGATGCCGATGCTGAACTGCAGGCTCGAATCCACGAATGCCCAGTTTTGCCGATGGCAGGCGGCGCAGGCCTGCGTGCTGTCGGCGCTCAGGATGGGATCGTAAAACAGTTTGCGGCCGAGGGCAATCCCTTCTACGCTCAGCGGATTGCCGGCCGGGATATCCATGGCAGGCATACCGGCCGGAATGTGCAGGCTGTATGGCGTAGGCGAAATCGGCTCGTCGGGCGATGCGCCGTCTTTGCATTGTGTCAATAAGGCGACGAGTAAAAGGCTGACCGGAATAGAAACCCTGAAAAACATCAAAAAAAGTGCGTTTTGCGAATGAATCCGTCTGCCGTCCAGTGGGGTAGCCCCCTTCAATCTGGCAGAAAGCAGTATCTTCGCGGCGAAATACGATAAAAATGGTCAGAATAGGCCCGGTTGAATTGGGAGAATTTCCACTCTTGCTCGCTCCGATGGAAGATGTGAGTGATCCGCCTTTCCGCAAGTTGTGCAAGGAGCAAGGCGCGGACATGGTTTACACGGAGTTCATTAGCGCCGACGGCCTCGTGCACGAAGCCAAGAACACCTTTCAAAAGCTGGATATTTTCGATTACGAGCGCCCCATCGGAATTCAATACTTTGGCGGTCAGCTCGAAAACATGATCGAGGCGGCCGAAATCATCGAAGCGAAAAACCCGGATGTGATCGACATCAATTTCGGTTGCCCGGTAGCCAAAGTGGCTTGCCGGCTGGCAGGCGCCGGTTTGCTGCGCGACGTGCCGCACATGGTTCGGCTCACAGAAGCCGTCGTCAAAAGCACCAAACGACCGGTGACCGTCAAAACCCGCCTGGGCTGGGATACCGGCAGTATCAATATCCTTGAAGTGGCAGAGCGCTTGCAGGATGTTGGTATTCAGGCGCTTACGATTCATGCGCGAACCCGTCAGCAGATGTACAAGGGCGAAGCCGACTGGTCGTGGATCGCGCGAGTGAAAGACAATCCGCGTATCACCATCCCCATATTTGGCAACGGAGATGTTGACAATCCGGTAAAAGCGCTTGATTACCGGCGCAAATACGGCGTTGACGGCATCATGATCGGCCGTGCAAGCATTGGTTATCCCTGGGTTTTTCGCGAGATCAAACATTATTTTGCCACGGGTGAACTGCTCGACCCGCCAACCGTCAGCGAACGCGTCGAAGCGGCCCGGCGGCATTTGCGCGACAGCCTGGAGTGGAAGGGCCCAAAACTCGGTGTGCTGGAAATGCGCAGGCATTACGCCCCCTATTTCCGCGATTTGCCGCATATCAAAACTTTCCGCGCGCGTCTGGTAACAGAAATGGAGCCCGAGGTGTTATTCGGCATTCTCGACGAAATCGAGGAAACGTACAGCCACGCGGATTTTACTCTTGAGCCCGCCGGATAACAGCCCTGGGCGCCCGAACGATTCAACATCCATGATTTTCAACATCTTTCCGGAAGAACGCAGGCTTTTCGAACTGATCGGCCAAACTGCGCGCAAAATGGGCGTGCCGGCTTTTGTCGTGGGCGGCTACGTGCGCGACCGGCTGCTCGGGCGGCCCTGCAAAGACATCGATATCGTGTGTGTGGGCGATGGCATCCGGCTGGCTGAAAACGTCGCCTCCTACCTTTATCCCCGCCCGAAAGTCGCCGTTTACTCCCGCTTCGGCACCGCCATGCTTCGCTATGAAGACTTCGAGATCGAGTTCGTCGGCGCCCGGAAAGAAAGTTATCGCCACGACAGCCGAAAACCCGATGTGGAAAGCGGCTCCCTGGAAGACGATCAAAACCGCCGCGATTTTACGATCAACGCTCTGGCTGTCAGCCTTTCGGAAGAAGATTTCGGGCTTATCCTCGACCCCTTCGGCGGCCTTCAGCACCTCGAAGAAAAGGTCCTCAAAACACCCCTCGAGCCAGGGAAAACCTTTTCCGACGATCCCTTGCGCATGCTGCGTGCCATACGGTTTTCCACCCAGCTCGGTTTCGCAATCGACCCCAATACGCTTGAAGGTATTGCCCAAAACCGCTCCCGCATCCACATTATTTCAAAAGAAAGGATTGCCGGAGAACTGGAAAAAATCCTGCTGGCCCCCAAACCCTCGATTGGCTTCAACCTGCTTTTCAATACCGGGCTGCTACAACTGATTATGCCCGAACTGGCTGCATTGCAGGGCGTGGAAGATCGCGACGGGCGCGGCCACAAGGACAACTTTTACCATACGCTCGAAGTACTCGACAACCTTTGCCGGCGCAGCCCGAAGATTTGGCTCCGGTGGGCGGCTCTTTTGCACGACATTGCCAAGCCGCCGACTAAAAAATACGACCCGGAATCTGGCTGGACCTTTCACGGCCACGAGTGGCTTGGCGCTACTATGGCTGCCCGTATTTTCAGAAACCTGCGCCTGCCCCTGGGCGCCGAACTGGAATACGTCCAAAAAATGATCCGCATGCACCTGCGGCCGATCAGCCTGACCAAAGAACAGGTGACCGACAGCGCCGTGCGCCGTTTGCTTTTCGATGCAGGTCCGGATATCGAAGACCTGATGCTGCTGTGCGAATCGGATATTACAACCAAAAACCCGCGCAAAATGGTTCGTTTTCTCGAAGGTTACGAATTGCTGAAACTGCGCATGGGAGAAGTCGGGGAAGCCGATCGGCTCAGACTCTGGCAGCCGCCGATTACAGGCGAACTGATCATGGAAACCTTCGGAATAGGGCCCTCCAGATCGGTAGGCGTTATCAAGACTGCCATCCGCGAAGCCATACTGGACGGCGAGATCCCCAATGAGTTCGAGCCGGCATTTGCCCGCATGGTCGAAGAAGGGAAAAAACTGGGGCTTGCCCCCCGCCAGGTGCAGGGTTAGCTCGGCGTTTTAAGTAATTTCTAAGGAGTCTTTGTGGGGTGTTCGGAGTAGTTTTACCGCTTCATCCTTGCCTGTCTGTTGCTCGACGGGCGTAAATACTGCTCTTTATGACAATAACTTTCCGTGTCCTGACCTTTTCTTTGTTGTTCATGGTATCGGCCGGAAGCCTGCAGTCCCAGTCGGTAGCCAGGCTTTGGAACGAAGCATTGATACAATCCATCCGCGAGGATTTTGCCCGCCCGCCCGTTCATGCCCGCAATTTGTTCCATGTTTCCCTGGCCTTGTACGATGCCTGGGCAGCATACGATACCGTAGCGCAAACCTATCTGCTGGGCAAAACGGTTGGCGGCTACACCTGCGAGTTTACCGGCGTTCCCGTCCCTGCCGATATTGAAGCCGCCCGCGAAATGGCCATGAGCTACGCTGCCTACCGCGTATTGCGCAACAGATTTATCGGCTCGCCCAATGCTTTCAATGCCCTCACCCGGTACGACAATTTGATGACTTCCCTGGGCTATGACATCAGTTATAACAGTGTTGACTATGCTTCCGGCAACCCCGCCGCCCTTGGCAACTACCTGGGCGCCTGCATCATTCTTATGGGGTACCAGGATGGTTCCAACCAGCAATACAATTACAGCAGCCAGTACTATTACCCGGTCAATCCGCCTTTAAAAATGGAAATGCCGGGCAACCCGAATATTCTGGACCCCAATCGCTGGCAGCCACTTGAACTGAGCACAGCCATCGACCAGAACGGCAATCCGATCCCTTCCGTGCAAGTGGCTCAAAGCCCGGAATGGGGCAATGTGGCGCCGTTTGCCATGACCGAAGCCGACCGCACCACCTACCAGCGCAATGGCAACACGTACTACGTTTACCACGACCCCGGCCCATTCCCCACACTGGATACCGCCGACGGCGGTGGCCTGTCGGATGAATACCGCTGGAATTTTGAACTGGTGTCGGCCTGGGGCGCACACCTGACGCCCGACGACAGTGTCATGTGGGACATTTCCCCACGTGGTTTTGGCAACAACCAAAGTTACCCGCACTCGCTGGCCGAACTTCATGATTTTTATGATTTTGAAAACGGCGGCGACCACAGCCCGGGCCGCGTAATGAACCCGATCACCGGCCAGCCTTATGAACCGCAAATCGTGCCGCGCGGTGATTACACCCGCGTTTTGGCCCAGTTCTGGGCTGATGGCCCGAACTCCGAAACACCCCCCGGGCACTGGTACGCCATCCTGAATTATGTGATGGACCAGCCTGGTTTTGAAAAAAGATTCAATGGCAAAGGCCCCATTCTGCCCGACCTGGAGTGGGATGTGAAAGCCTACTTTGCACTGGGTGGCGCGGTTCACGATGCCGCCATCAGCGCATGGGGCGCCAAAGGCTGGTACGACGGCGTTCGCCCCGTATCGGCGCTTCGCTACATGGCCGGCAAAGGCCAGAGCAGCGACCCGGAATTGCCCTCCTTCGATCCTGCCGGCATTACCCTGCGACCCGGACTGATCGAATTGATCGAACCGGGCGACCCGCTGGCAGGCTTTGCCAACTTCAACGTTGGAAAGATCAAATTGTACACCTGGCGCGGCCCGCAAACCATTACCGACCCGACTACCGAAACCGCTGGAGTTGGCTGGATTCTGGCCGATAACTGGTGGCCTTTTCAGCGCAAAACCTTCGTAACGCCGCCTTTCCCGGGCTATATCTCCGGCCACTCCACCTATTCGAGGGCTGCTGCCGAAGTACTGACGCTGGTGACCGGCAGCGAGTATTTCCCCGGCGGGCTCGGCGAATTCCACGTTGCAGCCAACAGCAACTTCCTTGGCCTTGAAAAGGGCCCGAGCGTCGATGTCACCCTTCAATGGGCCACCTATCGCGACGCCTCCGACCAGACCAGTCTGTCGCGTATCTGGGGCGGCATCCACCCGCCTATGGACGATATTCCTGGACGACTGATCGGTATGGAGGTCGGACAGGATGCTTTCTACCATGCCCGCGAAATTTATTATCCCGATGCCGATGGCGATGGGTATTACAGCTATGAAGACTGCGACGACCATAATCCGCTGCTCAACCCGGGCGCGCTTGAAATTTGCGACGGCCTCGACAACAACTGTGACGGGCTGGTGGACGACCTCACAACCTATTCCTACTATGTGGATCAGGACGGCGACGGCTTCGGCGATGCGGCAGCAACCAGTCTGGACACCTGCCTGACGACGGCCCCGGCCGGCTTTGTGGACAACAATTCCGATTGCAACGACAACAACCCGCAACTCAATCCCGCCGCCGCCGAAATCTGTGACGGCCTCGACAACGATTGCAACGGGCTGGTGGACGATCTGCCCGTACTGGCCTATTTCCGCGACTTCGACGGCGACGGCTTTGGTGATGCCAGCTTCGAACTGGACACCTGCCTGACGACGGCTCCGGGCGGCTATGTGGACAACAATCAGGACTGCGACGATTCCGACCCCGAACTGAATCCGCAAGCCAGCGAAGTTTGCGACGGATTGGACAACAATTGCAACGGCATCGCAGATGAAAACCTGGCAACGTTCACCTATTATGCTGATGCCGACGGCGATTCTTTTGGTAATGAAGCTGTTACGCTATCCAGCTGCGAACTGAATGCGCCTGCCGGTTATACGGTGACAGGGCTGGATTGCGACGACAACAATGTGTTTGTTTATCCTGGAGCGCCCGAGCTGATCGATAATCTCGACAATGATTGCGACGGACTGATCGACGAAACCATCGATACGAATGAGCCCGACAACGCCCTGTTCAGGGTGTATCCCAATCCTTTTGGCGATGTACTGAATATCGAAAACCTCGCCCCGGGAGGCGAATTTATCCTGAGTGTCTTTGCCGGCGACGGCATTCTGGTGGAGGAGTCCAAATGGAATGGCGGCAAGACTGTTCAAACCCTCGACTTTTCAGGCCATGCATCCGGCCTGTATTTTATTCAATTGCTCGACATTGCGAGCGGCAGGAAGGCCGTGATGAAAGTGGCGCACCTGCGCTAACAGAAAAATCGCCGGCCACATAAATCACGTGGCCGGCGATTCCATTTTCAATTGCACGAAACGAAGTATGCCCGGCCAGTCTTCAGGATGAAATACTGCCCAGTGTCCATATTTTCTGAACCAGGTCCCCTGGCGTTTGGCATAGTTCCGGCTGTGCTGTTTTATTTTTAAAATGGCTTCTTCACGGGTGATTTTTTGGTCAAAATAGTCAAAAAACTCCTCGTAACCGACGGTGTGCAAGGCCGGTCGGTCGCGATACGGCAGCAAAAGCCGCGCTTCTTCCTCCAGACCCTGCTCAACCATGTTGTCAACCCGTCGCTCGATGCGTGAATAAAGTTCGGCCCGTGGCAGATCGAGCTGTATGAATATTGACGTAAAGTTTCTGACCGGCTTTTCTCTGGAAAGGAAGTGCGAATAAGGCAACCCAGAAGCGAGGCACACTTCGAGCGCCCTTCGTAGGCGGGCAGGGTTGTTGTGGTCCACCCTGGTAAAATACTCGGGATCAAGCCGTTCAAGTTCCTGCTGAAGCCATCTGATCCCGTTTGTTTGTTCACCTGATTCAACTTTTTTACGCACGGCGCCCGGCACGTCGGGGAAATCATCAAGCCCTTCACAAACGGCCCGAATGAATAATCCCGAACCGCCAGCCATGACGACCACCTTGTTTTTGAGGAAAAGCTGATCGAGCAACTCGATCGCCTGTCGTTCGAAACCGCCTACGCTATATTCGTCTGCAACACTCAGAAAATCAATGAAATAGTGTGTTATCCCCTGGCGCTCTTCCAGGCTCGGCTTGGCAGTGCCGATACTCATCTCGCGATAAAACTGCCTGCTGTCGGCCGACAAGACTGCCGTATCGAATTGACGGGCCAGCCGAACGGCAAGGTCAGACTTTCCGGTAGCCGTAGCGCCGCCTATGACAATCAGGTAGTTCATCTTCCTTCTGGCTGGAATAGTTGCAGAGTTTAAAAAGGCTGCTTTTCTTCGCCGCGCAAAGAAACGACGAAGCCATCATCAACCTGTTGTTCTTGTGAAACTAAGTCTGCGACATCAATCGACCGGCAAATTGTATCCGATTTTGGCAGTAGCCGGGTATGCCATGCACTGGATGGCCTTCCGCAAAATACACATCAATAACCGGCATGGCGTACCGGCCAATCAGCCGGTCCTTTTGGCGGCCAATCACCCCAGCGCTGCCATGGAACCGTTTTTGCTGACGATTTACCTCGATCCTCCTATTTATAACATGACGAGGGGCGACATCTTCAGCAAACCCCTGATTCGCAAATTTTTGGAAAGCATCAACATGTTCCCGGTGTTTCGCAAGCGAGACGGGTACAATGAAAAAGACCGCAACGACGGCGTTTTTGAATTCTGTATCGACAAACTCGGACAGGGGAGGGTAGTGACCATATATGTGGAAGGCGAGCACAAACTGGTCAAGCGGGTGCGAACGGTGCAAAAAGGCATTGCGCGCATCGCTTTCGCCGCGTATGAGCGCCAACGCAACGAAAATCTCCAGATCATCCCTGCCGGCTGCAACTATGCCTTTGGAGACCGTATGCGCGACGAGGCTTTTATGAATATCGGGCAACCCATTTTTATTCGCGACTACTGGACTGATTTTCAAAACGACCCGAACGGCACCCTGCTACGGCTTTGCAGGGATATCGAACTGGCGCTTAAAAAAGTGTGCTATCACGTAGAAAACCCGGCTGACGACCTGCTGGCGGAGCATCTGCTGACCCTGTTTCGCAGCGACCATCCGCAGCCCATCTGGCCTTTCACGGTGTACGACGGCAATCGTTTCGAAGCGGAGAAGGCGGTACTCGACAGCTTGAATGCCTTGCCTGCCGATCAAAAAGAACAGCTCAACAAAGAAACGAAACACTATTTCGCGGCATTGAAATCGGCAGGCATTGAAGACGAGGGATTGAAAAATCCTCAATGGGCTTCGGCCTGGTGGTTGCGTTTCCTGGTGATTGGCGCCCTGCCTGCTTTCCTGGGCTGGCTCGGAAACCTGCCCATCTCCATTCCTGCCGATTGGGTTTCCAAAAAGAAAGTCAAAAAGAGAGAGTTCAAGATGACGGTTCAGATCGGTCTGGGTTATTTCCTCGGCTGGATTTACTACCCCTTGCTCTTTATCGCGGCCATAATCAGTCTGCGGGCCTGGTTTATCGGCGCAGTCTTGCTGCTGCCCCTGCTGGGCTGGTTCTCCTGGTTTTATCGCGATGTCCTGAAGCGGTGGCAAATGGCAGCGAAAGCCAAAAACTCGACATCGAAAGCAAATCTTTTGAAGGACAGAGCAGTAGTTGTTGAAAAATTCTTTCAAAAACAGCCAGACTGACCGGCAATCACCTCCAAAATTGACGGGGTCGTGGGGACGCTCCGTTCAGGGCATTTCAGCCGGGTTTTATTCAAGTAGAACCCGGCTGATCAATGTGTTCCCGGGAAAATGCGCCCTCTTCATTCTAATGCTGCACCACTACCTTGCCCGACCTGGCCCTGCCCTTTACAAAAGGCTCCCATTTCCAGAAATAAGTCCCTGCAGGTACTGCCGCTACGGAAAACTCCTGCCTCGTACAACTTTCCAGTTTTTCCCGGAAAACGGGAGCCCCGTCGGCACGGTATAACGTGAACCATCCGCTGACAGATTCAACAGCGCAAACGGCAAACCGGTCATACGCAGGATTGGGTACAATTTGCACCGTCATGCCAGCCAAAGCTGTCGGGTCCTGTACGGCATCACTGTAATCGGTGTGGTAACGGAGCAGCAGAACCCGATCGACAGAATCGATATAGGTATCGGAACTGGTGCAAACAAGGGTGATTTTTCCTGTCGGGTACTGAAACAGGCGGCTGTTGTAAATATCCAGATAGGGCAGAGGAGTAACAGCCCGGCCTTGCACGGCAAAGGAGGGATCAGGCTGACCATTCGGAGTGAAACGCATGAGGACAACGCGGCCCGAGTCCTGGCCTGCGGCCAGGATTTTTTCATCGCTCTGGATTTGAACAGAAGTGAAAATTCTCGCGAAGTCATTCATTTGAGAGCGGTAGATGCCATTTGTCGCAAAGGAAGAATCAATTTTCCCGTCAGGAGAATAGTGCCGCAAAGTGAGGAAAATACCGCCATAAAACACATCGCCCCCTTTGCCTGCAATCAGAATGGTCTGGTCACCTTTAAGGGTGATGCTGGTGGAAATCGGAACGGGCGTGTCCCATTCAACGGAAACACCATTGACGCCAAAAGTACTGTCCAATGTACCCGAAGCTTCGTAACACAACAGCGCGAAGTGCCCTTCGAAATTATAGCCCGGTCCGTTTTTGGCGGCGACCAGGATTCTTCCGTCTTCCTGAACGGCTATCGGGCCGCCCTCGTCGGCATCCCAGGCTTGCCAGGAAAGGTTGGTGAGCACTTGCCCCGCATTGCCAAAAGAGAGGTCCGGCGAGCCATTGGGCAGCAGGCGAAGCAAAACCACATCGGTATGCCCGATTACCCAATCGTAGTAGCCAGTACTGCCCGACAATAAAATTTTCCCGTCGGCCTGCAGCGCAAGCCCCTGGGTAATTTCGTTCATACCCAGGTCAATCGCCACCTTGCCCTCATTGCCAAAGCCGGGGTCGGGGTTGCCGTTCGGCAGTAAACGGACAATAAAAAAGTCGTAGGTGTTGTATCCGGCAGTGTCATGACGGACGGTACCGGCGGACAGTATTTTCCCGTCTTCCTGGGTCAGGAGAAAATTGCACTGCGCAACGGCGCCTGCATCCACCGTTGCCACGCCGTTGTTGCCAAAGCCGGCATCCGTGGAACCGTCCGGGAGAAACCGTGCTAGGGTAAGGCCGGCATTGTATTCAGCCGAATGACATACCAGCACCTTGTTTTCGGCGTCCAAAGTTGACACCAACCGGTTGAAATCGGCGTATAAAGGTCCGTTTGAAATGGATAAGGGGAAACCCTTTTCGCAAAAAAGCACACCCGCATTGCCAAAAGCGGAGTCCAGGCTGCCCGGCTGGGCACAAGCCATTTTACTCCAGAATACAACCAGCAGTAATGGAAAAAAGAGATATTTCATGGGTGAATGTGTTTTAGGGTGAGCATGAACTTAAGCAACCCTCATTGGCACGGGGGCCGGATGATTGGGTTGTTTATTCTTCAAAGTTACAGGCCCCAAAGGGGCTTGCAACGCAAGTCGGCGATGATCTAAAACAAGATTGGGCATGGGTATCGTCATTGTGTTCAATATGAAAAGGGGGCATATTTGAGGGATAATGAGCCGGGCGTAACTCAAAATGTCAAAAAAGAAAATGGAGGATAATTTGAGTTTGTCCCGTATGAGTTCCCTTGACATGCGCCAAGGCTCCGACCTGTTCAATTCGTCCTGTAAAACCTCGAAATGACAGTCGAAAAGACAGACGATGCCGGGGCGCCACTGCATGCCGGAGCCGCTTGGGGAGAAGAACTATTTTCTTTCACAATTCACCCGGGAACTATAATGATGCTTTTGTTCACCTGCTCTAACCGAAATATTGTACATGTCGCCCTGCCGACATCAGAGGAAAATTTTTTTTGACATTTTGCGTACAACATTGGCTCAAATTGTCACATTTGCTAGTGATTTACTGAAAACACCGCCTTGCTTCTCCCGCGGCCTTTAATACCCCAGCACTAACGCTTTTGTAGCCTGCGCCAAAAGCGCTGAGTGATTATCCGATTCAGCCTCTTTCCTGCATACCTCACTGTTTCCGAAGCTAACTTCTTCGGGATAAAGATTTCATAACTAACCAATTTTTGCGACATGATGAAAAATGTACCATTTTTCAACAAAATCGGACTCGGGTTACTGGCGTTTGTGCTGACCACCTGCCTGGCTTCGATTGATTTGCGGGCTCAAACCTGCCCTGCGAACCTCGGCACGACGGTCAATATTGCCTCGTTGCCCTACACAGGTACTGCGCTCACTACTTGTGGCGCAGGCGACGACATAACGGCGAGCAATGCCACCATTTGCGGCAGTTCATCCTATTATGGCGGCGAAGACCTGGTTTTCAAGTTCACCCCTGCGACGAGCGGATCGATTACGCTCAGCATTTCCAGCTCCAGTTCCTGGATCGGGATGATGTTGTACAACGGGTGTCCGTTCATTGGCCAGGGCGGCGCGTGTGTTAACCAGATTCAGTCCAGCTCGGGTAGCCCTTCGATGACGGCTGCTGTGACAGCGGGCGTGACCTACTACCTGGTGGTGGACACCTGGCCTACACCGACCTGTATTCCCAGTTTTAACCTGACGATCACGGCGCCCACGGCTCCGCCATCTTGTCCGGGCGGCCTGGGTTCCTTTGTCAACGTTACGCTTCCTTACAATGGCGTAGGCCTGACGAACTGCGGCGCCGGCAACGACCTGACCAGTTCGAACACCACGGTTTGCGGCAGTTCGTCCTACTACGGCGGTGAAGACCAGGTGTATATTTTCACCCCCACCGCTTCCGGGCCTATCACGATCACCTTTACCAGCACCAGCTCCTGGGTAGGCCTTATGCTGTACAATGGTTGCCCGCTTGCCGGCGCAGGCGGCACCTGTGTTAACTATGCACAGTCGAGCGCTGGCAACCAGACCATTAACGCGACTGTAACCGCGGGTGTGACATATTATCTGATCGTCGATTCATGGCCTACGCCGACCTGCCACCCCAGTTACAACCTTTCTATCACTTCGCCCACTTTCGATCCCTGCTCCAGCATCAGCACGCTTACCTGCGGCACTGCTGTCAGCACGACGCAAAGCGGCAGTGGCGCCTGGAGTCCGCCCTCGACCAGCTGCGGTTTCACTACACCCGGTCAGGAGAAGATCTACTCCTTCACGCCCGCCAGCTCCGGCACGGCAACCTTGCAGGTCAATTCGACCAGCGCAACCGGTTATATCGACTATTTCTACAAAGCTGCCTCGGGCGGTTGCAATTCTACGGGTTGGACCTGCATCAAGGATGTATTTTCTACCGGCTCCTGGACGTTTGCCGTCACGGGCGGTACGACTTACTACCTGTTGCTCGATCCGGAAACAACCACTTCGGTAACGCAAAACTTCCAGATCAACTGCCCGGTCGCTTTCGATCCCTGCGCCAGCATTACAGCCTTGGCGTGCGGCACTTCGACGACCACGACGCAAAGCGGCATTGGCGCCTGGAGCCCGCCCTCGACCAGCTGCGGTTTCACTACGCCCGGCCAGGAGAAGATCTACTCCTTTACACCGACCCTCTCCGGCACGGCTACCTTGCAGGTCAGTTCGACCAGCGCAACCGGTTATATTGACTACTTCTTCAAGGCCGCTTCGGGCGGTTGCAACTCCACGGGTTGGACTTGCATCAAGGATGTATTCTCCACTGGCTCCTGGACTTTTACGGTGGCAGGCGGTACGACCTACTACTTGTTGCTCGACCCGGAAACGAGCACTTCCGTCACGCATACTTTCCAGGTGATTTGCCCGACGGCGGCGCCGCCCTGCGTGGCCAGCCCGACCAGCCCGACCAACGGCCAAACGAATATTTGTCCGTCCGCTACGCAGACCCTGAGCTGGCCCGCCTCTGCTGGCGCGACCAGTTACGATGTGTACTTCGGAACCAGCACCACTCCGCCCTTCCTGCTTAACACAACCAGCACATCCGCAACCGTAAATACGCCCACGAACGGAACGTATTACTGGCAAATTCGCCCGGTAGGCCCCGGCGGCACTGCAGCAGGTTGTACGGTCTGGAACTTTACCAAAATCGACGTAACGGCTCCGACGATCACCTGCCCGGCCAATGTTGTTGTCAACAACAGCCCTGCAACGGCTTGCAGCGCGGTCGCTTTCTATGGATCGATTTCAGGGTCCGACGCTTGCGGCGCGCCCAGTCTTACGCTGCTTAGCGGCTTGCCCAGCGGCTCTACCTACCCGGTTGGCGTAAACACCATTGTTTACAAAGCAACGGACAACAGCGGCAATACAGCTACTTGCAGTTTCACCGTGACCGTCAAGGACGTGACGCCTCCGACGATCACCTGCCCGGCCAACCAAACGGCCGGTACAGATCCGGGCGAATGCGGCGCGGTAAGGTCTTATGCCACGCCTTCGACATCCGACAACTGTGCGGTTCAGTCAGTTACACTGGTCAGCGGCCTGCCCAGCGGTGGATTTTTCCCCGTAGGCACCACCACCAACGTATGGCGCGCAACCGACCCGAGCAGCAACTCGAGCACTTGCTCCTTTACCATCACGATCAAGGATACGGAAGCGCCTGCTGTTACCTGCCCGCCGGCAATCACCAAACCCAACGATCCCAACCAGTGCGGACGCCAGATCGATTACCTGGGCAATGCCTTGATTCAGGACAACTGCGTAGGCCTTGATTTTACCAATGATTCTCCTGGCTTCTTCCCGATCGGCACGACAACCGTCACCTACACCGGCACCGACAATGCAGGCAACTCCAGCACCTGTTCGATGTCGGTAACGGTAGTCGATTACCAATACCCGAACATCAGCTGTCCTTCGCTCATCACTGTCCCGACCGATGAATTCAATTGTTCGGCAACGGTGGATTACACCGCCACGGCCAGCGACAACTGCCCGGGTTATTCGATCGATTACAGTGTTGCCCCGAACTCTTCATTTGAACTCGGCTTTACCAACGTAACGGCCACGGTGACAGATGCTTCCGGCAACTCGGTCAATTGCACCTTCCAGATCAAAGTGACGCCTCGCGCTGAAATCTGCAACGGTTACGACGACGACTGCGATGGCTACGCCGACGAAGCCGAAGACTGGCAGCGCGTTGCCAAGCGCACCGCGAAAGACGGCAACGCCTTCGACCTTTACGGTATTTCTGTTGACATCGACGGCGATTGGGCCGTTGTGGGTTCCAACAAGAAAAATTCGAACGGCCAGTCCGTAGGCAGCGCCTACATCCTGCACCGTACCAACGGCGTTTGGACGGGCGTTCTGCGCATCCAGCCCGACCAGTTGCCCGCAGGCACGCAATTTGGCTCCAGTGTAGCCATCGACGGCAACATCGTTGCCATCGGCGCACCGTCTGACGACGAAATGGCTGGCAATGCCGGCGCTGTTTATGTGTACCAGCAAAGCCCCGACAACCCGAACAACTGGACACAGGTGAAAAAACTTTTCGCTGATACGCCCGAACAAGGCGACAACTTCGGTTCCGATGTTGATGTTGACGGCGACTGGCTGATCGCAGGCGCTCCGTTGAACGACGGCGCAGGCATTGATGCGGGAGCCGCATACGTCATGGGCCGCAACACTGGCGGCGCCGACAACTGGGGCCAGGCGGCCAAACTCACCGGCAACGGTATCGAATCGAACGACCACTTCGGCCACAGCGTGGCCATCAGCGGCAACAATGCAGTGGTTGGCGCTCCCGGCGACGACGACAAAGGCGCAGAAGCAGGCGCAGCTTACCGCTTCAGCCGCAATCAGGGCGGCGCCGACAACTGGGGCCAGGTAGCCAAATTGCTTGGCACGCAAACCCAGGCAGGCGACGAATTCGGTCACAGCGTGGCCGCCAGCGGCCAATATGCCGTGGTAGGCGCTCCCTACAACGACCTCGGTGAAGAAGATGCCGGCGCGGTATTCCTCTTCAACTCGATCGGCCAGACCAGCTTCGCTGTCAACTACAACGGCGAAAACGGCGATCACTTCGGCTATTCCGTATCCATCGACGGCGATTATGTGGCTGTTGGTGCTCCCGGCGACGATCCTTTTGGCGACAATTCGGGTAAGGTTTACGTGTATCTGATCGTGGATCAGGGTCTTGCACAAGTTGGTCAGTTGACCGACGGCGGCGGCCAGGCCAACGACGAACTCGGCTTCAGCGTGGCCATCAGCAATCGCATCGTCCTGGCAGGTATTCCGAACGATGACAGCGGATCGGAGGTCAACAAAGGCTCTGTTTACTTCTATGAAGGCCTCTGCGCCGATGCCGACGCTTCCCGTCCGCGCACCGACAACGATGCCGTTGTGCAAATGAAAGGCCTCGACGTACAATGCTTCCCGGTTCCGTTCAGCGACAACCTGACGATCACGGTAAACACGTCGGCTGCCGATGTTCAGATTTCCATCCTGAACTCGCTGGGCCAGGAAGTGACCCAACTCAATCAGGGCAATCTGGCGGCGCCCGGCCAATACCAATGGCAAGCCGGCAAAGCACAACCCGGTCTTTATTTCGTGCGGGTAACTGCCGGCGGTTTGGTCCAAACCAAGCCGGTTGTTCTTGCCCGGAACTAACCCTGATTAGTTCCTGAATAAAAGAGGGGTGTTGCCGATTCCGGCAACACCCCTCTCATTTTGTACGGCTTTCTTTATAGAGTTTCTTCCAGAATCACTATTCCCTTGTCGAAGGGGTTCAGATTCGATTTAAGTGCGTCCAGAAACAACTCCCCGTATTTCAATTGGTAGGAAAGGAAGTTATCGTGCCGCTCCTGCAAGCCGCCGCCGGGAAAATATTTTTCCTTGCCGGCGCGTATCTGATTGAGCGTGACCTCGTGTTTTTGTTTTTCGGCGCGCACCAGGCGATTTTGCCATTGCTCAAAATTCCCTGTCGCCTTCACTGTGTCGGCTTTTACGGCTTGCTCCAGGGTAGGGTCAATTGCGGTAGCTTTTTGCGCCAGACGCTCGTAAAGGGCTTTTAACGCCTGAATTTCGGATTCCAGACTCACCTCTGCGGCGGCGTGCCGGGCGACGTATTCGCGCAGCAGCGATTCCGTGTCAGCGAAAAACTCGGTTGTGCTGAATCCGAATTTGTGCAGTTTTTTCACCGCATCACGGTCGAGCCATAACACGGAATTGCGCCGGACAAGCATCGGGAAATTGACGCCGAAATGCTCGAAAAGGCTTTTGCGTTCGAGCCAGTAAGCCAGCTCGCCTCCGCCGCCGACATAGGCCAGGTTAGGCAATATCAGCTCCTGATACAGGGGGCGCAGCACCACATTGGGAGAAAAGCGCTCTGGATGTTCTTCCAGCTCGTGAAGGATTTCATTTTCGGAAAATACGAGGCTGGTATTCAGCACTTTATAGGTGCCTGCTTCCCAAACAATTCGTTCACGGGAGCCGGGAGACAGGTAGAACAGATTGATCTCTCTGGGCGCTGCCTGGGTTTTGAAACCGGACTGGTTGAGTTGTTCGATTGTTGCGTTGACCAGCCGCTGAGCTGTTTTATCGAGCAATTCTTCACGCATTACCGGGATGAAATGCCGTTTGAGCGCGGGGTGGTTCATGTCGAGCACCACCAATCCGAAGCGCCCCAAAAATTCGTGCAACAACGCTTGCGTCACTTCCGAAAAGGTGTTTCGTGAAGTGTAGGCCTTTTCAATGCGTTCGTACAAGGCTTGCGCAGGCTCGCTGCCGCCAAGGATACTATTCAAGGATTCCAGCACAGGCCCCAGGCTGTCGGACCGCATGGCGCCCACCGACCCGTGTTCGCCGGGTTGCCACTCCAGTCTTTTACCAAAGAGGTTGATGTGGTTCAGTTCATCCAGATCGTGGTCTTCGCTGCCCAGTACAAAAACCGGGACGATCCGCTTGCCGCTTTTTGCCTGCACAGCTTCTGCCAGATTGATCGTCGTAATGGCTTTATAGATAAAATAAAGCGGCCCGAGCAACAGGCTGGGCTGGTGGGCCGTGACTATCGTGAAGGTATCCGGCGACGACAGGGATGCTATTTGCTGGTGAACGGGGTGCGTTTCCGCCAGGCCGGCGTATTGAGACCGCAACACTTCGACCAGATCGGCGCGCGGAAATTGGGCTTTGCTTTTATCCGCAATAATAGATTCAAACGACTGAATATCAGGCTTGTAACGATAAAAAGGCCGAAGCCCGGCATCTTCGGTAACGTAGGCAAGGTCGGTTTTGGAGAGTTGGGGGATACGAGGGTAGGGCAGGAGGGTTTTGTGCATAGCGGGAAAATGAAGGCAAAATAACAATACAGGACTCTGATTGTTCCGGATGAGGACACCCTCGATACCCGGTTCCACCAAATAAAAACCGGGCCAGCCGACATATTCGGCTGGCCCGGAAAAAATCATACTTGGTACGGATAATCGTGAGATCAGCTATTAGAGGATATCGCAATCCCACGTCAATTGTTTTTGAAGGCTGACGGGGCCAACCGGCTTGGTAATTGTTTCGCCAGTCGAGCACACTGTAATGGAGCCCGAGCTGCCGCTGCCATTGATGCCGATCCAGCCACCTGCAGCACAAACGTAGATCGAGCCGGGGGAGGTAAGCGCGCGGGTGGTCACATTGCCTGTGGCCGGGTTGGTAAAGTAGAAACCGACAACACCGCTGTTGCAGGTCAGTTTCAGGCAACAATCATTGCAGTTTTCGGCACAGTCGTCACAGTTGGCATAATCAGCCCGTTCCGTTGCGGTAACACTGGTGGGGGTCGATTTTGTTACTTGATCGACGGATTCCTTTTGGCAGGAGTAAACACCGAACGAAACGAGGCCTACGGCCAGCAGAAGGAAGATTGCATTTTTCATGTTGAAACAAGTTGGAGGTGAGCAAAAATGGAGAGCAGAGACGGCAGACTACTCGTCTCTTTTGCATAGCCGTCCCGATGGGGAAGAAAGTGTCCGGACAACTTGCCTTCCTTTCTCGTTACAAACCATGGCACAAACCTCCGGCCGTGGGGTCTCAATCGTTGAGACTGGTCAAAATTTTTTTCAATTCGCTGAAATCAGGCGGCTCTTTATAGAAATAAGATGGCCGTTCCTTGTCGTAATCAATATCCGCATTCAAGTCGCGGAGCTCGTCCAGGTAGCGAAAAAGCGTGGCGCGCGACACCCCCATTCTGTCGGCAAAAGCCTGGGGGTCGCCAGTGGATTTTCGTTTAATAAGGTCGTGCAGGCGCACGAATCGTCTGATCAGTTCGAGGGAAAAGTTCATATAGAAGCGTATTAAATGAATAAGGTTTCCGGCAGCTGGTTGTAGCCGAAAGGGGCCATACAACCAGAGCCAACGAAGAGGAATAAAACAAGACTTGAAGGAAATACTACTGTCGCAGTCGGGGTAATTTGACCGTAAAACAGGGTGGTTCAGAAGGGGGGCGTGACGGAGGAAGGGTGGCGGCAGGCATAGGTTGCGTTGAATAAGTTTTATACCAGATGAAAAAAGAACTCGGAAAATAGGTACGCAAGAAAGAATGAATTGCTGATATATACAATATTTGAGTGTTAATTTATCGGAGACAAGGATAATGCCTTTTGGGTTAGGAAAAATCAATAGAAGACTACCTTGCCCGCTACAAAGCTTGTTTGAGAGAAGGCCATTTCAAATTCGACACCGCCAATTTTAAAGACACCATTTACGAAGAAAAATTCCAGCCCCGATCCCCCGACAAAGAATAAGCCCATGCGTACAAGTCCGCGACTTTTCCCGACCTTTGCGCCCGCCATCGAAAGCGCATTGGCACATTCCTGCATCAGCACTTTAAAAAAATAATGTCCGAAAAAATTATCTTCTCCATGTCGGGGGTATCCAAAACCTTCCCCCCGCAAAAACAGGTGCTCAAAAACATCTGGCTATCTTTCTTCTACGGCGCCAAAATCGGCGTGCTCGGTCTCAACGGCTCGGGTAAATCCACCCTGCTGAAAATCATCGCCGGCCTCGACCAGAACTACGAGGGCAAAATCGAATTCGAAAAACAATACAAAATCGGCTACCTGGCCCAGGAACCCGAACTCGACGACACCAAAACCGTGCGCCAGATCGTCGAGGAGGCCGTGCAGCACATCGTCGACCTCCTGCAGGAAAACGAAGACATCGGCACGAAACTCGGCGAAGTCACCGACGACGACGAGATGATGAAACTCATCGATCGCCAGGGCGAAGTGCTCGAACAGATCGAACACCTCGGCGGCTGGGAACTCGACTACCGCCTCGGCGTCTTCCTCGACGCCCTGCGCTGCCCGCCCGACGAAACCCCCATCAAAATCTGCTCGGGTGGCGAACGCCGCCGCGTGGCCCTGGCCCGCCTGTTGCTCAGCCAGCCCGACATCCTGCTGCTCGACGAACCCACCAACCACCTCGACGCAGAGTCGGTGGCCTGGCTCGAACAATACCTGCAAAACTTCCCCGGCACGGTCATCGCCGTGACGCACGACCGCTACTTCCTCGACAACGTGGCCGGCTGGATTCTCGAACTCGACCGCGGCGAAGGCATTCCCTGGCAGGGCAACTACTCCTCCTGGCTCGACCAGAAAGCCAAACGCCTGGCCCAGGAAGAGCGCCAGGAAGACAAACGCCGCAAACAACTTGAACGAGAACTCGAATGGGTGCGCATGGGCGCCAAAGGCCGCCAGGCCAAGGGCAAGGCCCGTCTGAACGCCTACGAAAAAATGGCCGGCGAGGAAGCCCGCGAAAAAGAAGCCAAACTCGAACTCTGGATTCCCAACGGCCCGCGCCTCGGCGACCAGGTGATCGACGTGCGTAACCTGACCAAATCGTTCGGCGACCGCATCCTGTTTGAAAACCTTTCGTTCAGCATCCCGCCCAATGCCATCGTGGGCATCATCGGTCCCAACGGCGTGGGTAAATCCACCCTGTTCAAAATGCTGATGGGCAGGGAAAAACCCGACAGCGGAGAAGTCGTCGTCGGCAATACGGTGAAAATGAGCTACGTGGACCAAAGCCACGAAGCCCTGCTCCCTGAAAAGTCGATCTACGAGATCATATCCGAGGGCAACGACCTCATCCAGGTGGGCAACACCTCGGTGAACGCCCGCGCCTACATCTCCCGCTTCAACTTCACTGGCGCCGACCAGCAGAAAAAACTGGGCGTGTGCTCCGGCGGCGAGCGCAACCGCGTGCACCTGGCCATGACCCTCAAAGAGGGCGGCAACGTACTCCTGCTCGACGAGCCCACCAACGATATCGACGTGAACACGCTGCGCGCACTCGAAGACGCCCTCGACGATTTCGCCGGCTGCGCCCTCATCATCAGCCACGACCGCTGGTTTATCGACCGCCTGGCAACGCATATCCTGGCGTTTGAAGACAATGCCGAAGTGGTGTTCTTCGAAGGCAACTTTACCGATTACGAAGAAGCCAAAAAAGCGCGACTGGGCGACATCACACCGCACCGTCCGAAGGTGAAACACATCCTTTAAGCGCGAAAAACACTTTGCAGGTGTATATAAAAAGGGGTTGATGCAGTTGGTCTGCATCAACCCCTGAACATTTTCAGCCACGGCTGTTGACCGTCGAAGGGGTGCAACAAAACCCGCGAGGGTACGGCCAGAGCGCTTCAGTCTAAAAGACTTTCTGCATCGTCGGTCCGAGGATCGAGCCGTTTGTTTTGGCCGCATCCGTTTTGCCGGAAGCGGCGGCGTGCACATACAAGGTGAATTCGTAGTGGGGCAGGGCAGGCGTGCGCACTTGTCCTTTGACGCAATAAACGGGGATCAAAGTCGTCTGAATTTTATCGGGACTGGCGGCGTAATAACCGAGTTGAATGGAGGCGTACTGCACCTGGCAGCCTTCCTTTAGACGGGCGAATCGGGCATTGCGGCTCAAAATATCGAGGGCCCGTTCGGGCGAAATGATGCGGGTTTCGCCGGTCATTTCCGGAATTCGCCAGAAATAGTACAGGTCGCTGAGTTGCCGGCCGTTGGCGTACGACACCTTGACTTTGGCGCCGGGCCCGAAAACAGGCAGTTTTTCCAGTTCGAACACAAAGTTGTTGTGCAGTTCGGTTTTGTATTCTACGGGCTTTTCCCGGCGCGAACGAGCTACGGCCAGAGTCGTATAACTGACCGAATGCTGCCGCAATGCTGAATTGGCAAGGCCCAGTTTTTCCAGTTGCTCCACCGCCATAGCGGCAGCCGTGCGTTCGTCGGGCAGGTTTTTCGACCATTCGATATTTTCATTGTTGGCGAGGCTGCGTTCGGTGTACCACAGTGAATCGCTCGCATGGTACACTTCCAGGGCTTGCCTGGAATTGAGCAGGATCATACGCGGCCCCTGTTCTAGGGGCTCGCCTTCCACTTCGAACAAGTTGGCCAAAGAACGGATGATTGCCGTTTTATGCTGGATGTAGCTGCGTTTGCGAAAGTATTCGGGGGTGTAGGCCGTCCGAAAAGCGGGGACGGAACGAGCCGGGCCCGGCATGGTTTTCGGCAGTTGAAAAATACTGTTTTTCATGTTTTACAATGGTTGAGGGGTTAGCAGGTAGTGCGAAGGTGAAAGAGGATGTTGGGATTGAACGGGTCGCCGCTGACCGAACCCTGGCCCCACCAGTGGTCATTGAAGGTGTCGGTGCCCAGGCTGGTGTTGTCGGCGCGCAGGTAGGCCAGCTCGGTGGAGGCGCTCTCCGTTTCCTGGCAGGCGCGAATCCAAGCATCGCGGATGCTCCACCCGTTGTTGAGGCGGTCGGCAAATTTTTCCCCGCGGTCGCCGACATCCAGGCACGTCGTATGGAAGCCGAGGATGTAATGGAGGCCTTGAAAAACCGGCCAGCCCCAGCGGTCGAATACGCCTGAAAACTCGAGCACCTGGCAGGCGTCGAAAACGATCCATTCCAGGTTATAGTCGCCCAGACGCACTTCTGTGTTTTTGGCCCAGCCGTCGTCGAGGGTGTCGCGGCCGAATAAAATGCCACCCGGGCTGCCGTGCCCGGAGAAAAAGGCGATGTCAACATTGTCGATCCAGGCCGTGTCCGTTCCTGTGGAAGGAGAGCCCGTGCCGGAGGATTCGAAGTCCTGATCCCAGGCCAGGTCGTCGCCCCAGTTGAAGCTTTTAACGCCGGAGAGTTTTTTGTAAAACCCTTCTGCGTTGTTGTCGTTGTTGGAGAGGTCACCAGCTCTGCCGTGATACTGGTTGACCCATTCGATTCCAATTGTAGCCATTTTTTGAGGTTGATTTTTGTGAGGAGATCATTGGAAATATCCCTGCAAAAATGCCCTCGATGCTGGCCTTGACGCTGGAACTCGTATGGAAATAAAATGGAAATGTCCGGTTGTCAGCTACCCAGCAACTCGGTGTAGACCGCCTGCGTCAGCGTGGCGATCACTCTTGGCAGATCTTCCCGTTTTTTGCCGCGCGTCATGATGGTCAAAAGGATGGGGCCATTTTTGATGTAGATAATACCCGATTCGTGCAGCTCGAATGTTTCGGTATTGTCCCATTCGCCGAATTTGTGCGCCACCTTGCTGTTGTGCGGCAACCCTCTGAGAAACCCGTTTTCAAAATTACTCTGACTGAGCAACGACAACGCGAATTCGGACAATTGCGGGTTGAGGTAGGAGGAATTGTAAAGCGCTTTCATGAATACCGAATAATCGCGGGCTGAAATCCGCATCAGCCCGTCTGATTCGTCGGGCAGCGGCACGCCAATACCCAGATCGATAAAGACCCGTTCGAGCACCTGATTGTCAAGGTGCTGGGTGAGCACGTAATGGGCTTTATTATCGGAATAAGCGACGGAATATTTCAGCAACTGACTGACGGTGTACGATTGGCCTTCCTGCAATGTAGGGCCGAGGTAATTCTGGACCGGCCATTCCTTGCCTTTCGGCGAATGAAACACGTAGCTCCGTTCGAGCACTGTGGGATCGGTTTGCGCCATACGCAAATACGCGATCAGGATAGGCAGTTTGAAAAGGGAACCCGGGTGATAAGGGGCATCGATGTTGACGCCCGTCCAGATGGCATGTTCAAAAACGCGCACGTAAACGGAACAGTCTTCGACAGCGCCATCCGCTTTCAAGTCACCGATTTTCTGCACCAGGCTGTGTTTCAGGGAAGCCAGCTGGGCCGATTCGCAAGCGGGATCGACGAAAAGAAGCGGGCGAACAAATTCGTATCCCGAAAGGCGCCGGCTGGCGAGGTCGCAGGGAGGAGCCTGCTCGACGGGAGGAGGCGTCTCATTTGTCGCCGCAACCGAAGAATAATGTTTGAGGAGAAAAAAAGTGATTACTGAGCCGGCTCCGAAATAAAGGACGGCCTTAACAACGGAAGTACGTATGTCCGACATGGAATTTGATTATCTAGATTTTTACGCAGGCGGAGCAAGGGAGAAGAGATCCGGCCACAAGGTCACCAGTAGTTTTTTTTAAAAGATCAAAAGATCGGTCGTAATGCCGCCTATTGGCAAAAAATTATCTTTGATTTCAAAACGCTGATTTCACGGGAGAGGGTTGCCTGTCGTGTGTTTTTTTCCCGAATGCCTGACAGCGATGTTACATTTGGCTTGATTTAAACGCTTTGCCATCTCATGAAATATCCTCTTTTGCTCGCAGGCGTCGTCGGAATTTTGGCTGTAACGGTTGGCGCGACGGTCCAGCTGCCGCTCAAACCGCACCGATATGAAGTGCCGCCCGATTATCCTCAAAAAATGCTTGGACTTGAATTCCTGCCGGATTCGTCGGCGCTCGAGGTGTTTTTCGGGGCCAGCGAACCCCAGCGCTCGTCCAGCATCGGCGCCATGCGCAGCGCCCTGATGCGCGACAATTTTTTCGCCGCTTCGTACACCCTGTTCATGCTGGTTTTTGCCGTCAGTTGCTGGGCCATTACCAGGAAAAAAACCTATTGGATGATGGCGCTCCTGGCCGTATGGGTGGGACTGTCTGACTTCATGGAAAACACCCTGACCATACGCCTGCTGGATCATTTACGGGCGCCCGACTGGCAGGTGCAAATGAAACAAATGCACTTCTGGGTTGCATCCAAAGGGCTCGGTCTGCTCCTGTTACTGGCAGGCGCGGCGGTGTTTTTGTGGTCGGCCGGCAGGGTAGGGAAGGTGCTGGCGCTGCTCGCAGCCGTAGCCGTGCTGGCAGGCTTCCTGTCCCTTACCTGGATCGGATTTGTCAACTGGTCTGGGCTGCTCGGGCTCAAACTTTTTTTTCCTTTGCTTGTCGTATATTGCTTCTACTTTCGCCGGTAACAATTTGGAAGCAGCGCGTATTTCCGGCTGATCATTTCCTTTTTTTAAACCGCTGGTTACGCTCCGGCACAAAGGGCAATTTTTGCCCGGCTTTTACCTGATGGAAAACTACCGCACTATTCTCGACGAACAACAGGCGCAGCGCGAAACCGCGGCATTCATGTCGCGCGTGTATGCATGGATGTCTTTGGCTCTTGTCATCACCGCACTGGTATCGCTGGTGACTGCTTCGACGCCTGCCATTTTTCAGGTTATTTTTGGCAACCGCCTGATCTTTTATGGTCTTCTGATTGGCGAAATCGCCCTCGTAGTGTGGCTCTCCGCGGCGATCGGACGCATGTCGGCCAGTCAGGCGACCCTGTTATACCTGGGCTATTCGGCATTGAACGGCCTGACCTTGTCCGTCATATTCCTGGTGTACACGGCAGGGTCCATTTTCTCCACATTTCTGATCACGGCCGGCACCTTCGCCGCCATGAGTCTGTACGGTTATTTTACCAAACGCGACCTGACCTCCCTGGGCAACCTGTTGCTGATGGCCCTGATCGGCCTCATTATCGCCTCCGTAGTCAATATATTTTGGCAAAACAGCACCTTCTACTGGATCACTACTTACGCTGGAGTGCTCATTTTTACCGGGCTTGTTGCCTACGACACCCAGAAGATCAAAAACATGAATGAACTGGGCAACGAAGGCACCGAGGAGGATCGCAAGGAAGCGATCATGGGCGCCCTGGCCTTGTATCTCGATTTTATCAACCTTTTCCTCTACCTGCTGCGCCTCTTCGGAAGCCGCCGCAATTAAAAAAGGCATGTTTTTTATCGTTCCTATCGAGTTCGGCACGCCGGAGTTCGATGCCGCGGTGCGCCTTCGGTATGAAGTGCTCCGACGCCCGCTGGGTCTTGATTATACCGCCGAACAACTGGCGGAAGAATACGACCAGTTGCATTTAGCGGCATTCGAGCGCAGCGGCGCGCTGATTGCCTACCTGAATCTTACCCCGAAAGATGAACGGGACGTAAAAATGCGGCAGGTAGCAGTGGCGCCCGACTGGCAGGGCAGGGGAGTGGGACAGGCCCTGGTCCGGCATTCCGAAAACCTGGCACGCGAACGGGGTTTTTTACGCATGATGCTGCACGCCCGCGAAACGGCTGTGCCTTTTTATGAAAAACTGGACTATCGACGGAAGGGAGAGCGTTTTGAAGAGGTAACCATTCCTCATTTTTATATGGAAAAAATGTTGTGAACATGAAAATTCGATGCGAACACAACAGCATACGTCTGCGTATCCGAAAATCTGAGCTGGCACAGCTCCGCAATGAAGGCTGCTTGCGCACGAGCATACATTTCCCCGATGGCAACGAGATCACCTGGGAACTGGGCATTGCCGATCATTCGCCCAATTTGCAGGCAGAATTCAGCAACCACACCATTCGGATCACGCTGCCCGACGAGGCCGCCAGGCACTGGATGCAATCCGATCAGGTCGGGCTTGAAATGCACCTTGCCCTGAAACAGGGCGAGCAACTCCATCTTCTGGTGGAAAAAGATTTTCCCTGCAAGGACCGCCCGGGCGAAGACAAATCAGATTTTTTTGAAGAACTAGCCGAGACCACACCTCCTTCTTGTTGAAAAATCGGGAGTTTTTGCGTTTTATTTCCAGAAATTCATGACCTGCTCGTGTACTTTTGCCGATATTAAATAGCAACGCATCGGCCTTGTTCGGGCCGTATCGACGTTACCCCCTCTCAATTACAGTTTCAATTTTAAAACTCGCACTCCCTGGTTATGAATGAAAATTCGAATTCCCGGCTATACGGCATTATCGTGACCGTATTACTGCTGCTTTCAGCTGTACTGGGCTGGTTCTTCTGGAACCGTTCGCAAAACGTCATGCGCGAACGCAAGGCCGAGCAAGAGCAGTACGCCGAGCTGTTGAAACAAAAAACACAGATCGAACACGATCTCGACAGCCTGTCTGTTTCCTACTCCGATCTGCGCACCGAAAACGAAACCCTGCAGGGTAAAGTGACCAGTACGGCAGCCATCGTCGAACAAAAAGAAATTGTCATTCAGCAAATCAAAGCCTCGAATGCCAAAGACCTTGCCGCCCTGAAAGCACAGGTGGAAAACCTGCAAAAGGCAAAAACGGAATACGAAACCGTGATCATGGTGCTGAAAGGCGAAAATGAAACCCTCCGCAATGAAAACCAGCGCCTGACTGGCGAAAACGAGACCCTCCGCGGCGAAAAAATGCAACTCGCCGATCAGGTAACTGGCCTGGCCAAACAACTCGAGGATCAGATCAGAAAAACCCAGTCGGCCAGTTTCAAAGCCACCTCGTTCCGCGTGGAAATCGAGCGTCGCAATGATAAACTGACCACCCGCGCCCGCAAAGCCCGCGAACTGATGGTCAGTTTCGACCTGGCCGACGTGCCCCAGCAGTACCAGGGCCCGCAAAAACTGTACATGGTGATCACCGACGAAAAGGGCAACCCGATCGCGACGGACAACCCGGTGAAAGCCACGGTGTATGCTCCCACCGGCCCGGTCGAAATCATGGCACAGCAGGTAAAAGCCGTAGTACTGGAAAATACCCAACGCCTTTCGTTTGTACACAAATTCGACGACCGCCTGAAAGCCGGCAACTATGTGGTCGCCATTTACTGCGACAAAGGCCTGCTTGGAGCGTCCAGTTTCCGCCTGAGCTGATATTCCATTTTCCGCAAAAATGCCTCAGGCATTTTTATCCGATACTTACGGAAAGAGGTCCGTAAAGGTTGAGGCGCTCAACTTTTACCGGCCTCTTTCCGGTTTATCCAAGCCTTGTTAAGCCTTTCAAAAAACCACCCTGAAAGACCGAACCTTTTTGCTGTGAAGCGTTATACCCTTGCATGAACAAACAAACACAGCCCGCTTCCAATTTTCGCTGGCGACGCCCAATGCTGCGAATGCTATCGTACGCGCGGCGGGGGTGGAGGCGTATCGAAAATTTTGTGTTTGGGGTAGCGCTTACCCTCGTTGTGCTGTACTTCATCCTGCAATTGCCGGCGGTTCAAAACTGGTTGATCGGTAAAATAACCGGCTACCTTTCGGACGAACTGCAAACCAGGGTTGAAATCAGACATGTCGATATCTCCCTGTTTGACAACCTCGTGCTCGAGGGTTTTTATGTGGAAGACCTGAATGGCGACACCCTGCTGTATGCAGGACAGTTGACGGCCGGCCTGAATTCCAACATTTTTACTTTGTTTCGCAACAAATTGGAATTCAATGAAATAACGCTTGACAAGGCCAGAATCAACATTCGCCGACCCGAAGGACAGGCCGACAATAACCTGCAGTTCATCCTCGATTATTTCTCCAGCCCCCAGCCCAAACAAAAGAAGCAAAAAGCGCCGTTTCAGATTCGCATCCAGAACCTGAGGCTCACCGACGTTGAATTCCTACAGGACGACCGTGTGCGCGGGCAACGCATGTTTTTCAGGGTGCCTTCCGGCTCGGCCCGCATCAACAATTTTGACGGCCCCTCCAAAATTGCCGACGTGCAGTACATCAACCTGGAAGGCCTGCAGGTAAAAATTGAAGAGTACGAATCCAAACCCCTGCCCGGCGCCAAAAAGAACAATGCACAGCCGGTTTCGCTCGCCGTGCCCGACTCGGCCGCGCGCAAAAAAGAACCATTCAGGTTTAAAATAGGCCGGTTCTCGCTTGAAAACGGCCGATTCAGCCTCGACAAGTTTCAGGATTCGGCCGGCCGTACAACGCCGGCCGCGGTAATGGATTACGAGCATATGGCTGTACGCGACATCAGTTTCCAGGCAGAAAACATATCCTTCGACGACGACCTGAGCTTCCGCGGACACCTTCAGCACCTGGCCGCCAGAGAACAATGCGGCTTCCAGCTGGCCCACGGCGAAGCGCGCGAAGTCGTCGTTTGCGATACGGTGGCAGCCCTTTACGGCGTAAAAATTCAAACCGCAGGCAGCTCGCTCGGCGATACCATTGCCTTCCATTACAACACCTACCGCGACTTCAACCATTTCAACAGCAAGGTGCGTATGGAAGGGCATTTTGCCGAAGGTTCGACCCTTACGCTGGGCGATATCATGTTTTTCAGCCCCAACCTGGAAGAAAACAAATTCTTTATCCGCAACCGCCAGTTGCAAGCCAAAGTGGCCGGCGTGGTGGAGGGGAAAGTGAGCCGCATCAAAGGCCGCAACCTTCACATTCAGCTGGGCGAAGACACCTACATGCGCGGCGATTTTATCGGAGAAAACCTCAATGACGGGCAGGACCAACTGGTGCTGGATTTTGATTTTCAACCCCTGCAATCCAATATGCGCACGATCTCGGAGATCATTCCGGGCTTCTCGGCGCCCCGGCAATTCGGCAAACTCGGCAACATCCTGTTCAGCGGCAAGTACCAGATGATCTTCGGCTACAACCATGTGGTCTATGGCGATTTCTCTACCGATATCGGGCATGGCAACATGGACATGTCGCTCGATCTGACCAAAGGGCTCGATAAGGCCAAATATTCGGGCTTTCTCAACATGCAGGCGTTCAATCTGGCTTCCTGGACCGGCGACAAAGACTTTGGCAATACCACCTTCCATGTTCGAATCGCCAACGGTACCGGCCTCACCCTGCCCACCGTCAACACAACCCTTTCCGGTGTGATCGATACCATGTACTACAAAGGGTACAATTATCGCAACATCGACATGAACGGCACCTTCGAGCAGTTCGTGTTCAACGGCAAACTGGGCATTCAGGACCCCAATATCGACTTCAATTTCGATGGTTCGGTCAATTTCAGGGATTCCATTCCGATCTACATGTTCAGCGCCAACCTGAACCTGCTCGACATGAAAGCCTTGCACCTGACGGAAAAAGACTGGATACTTTCCGGGCAGGTAGAGCGCATACGAATGCGCGCCAAAACGCTCGATGACCTGGCAGGTCAGGTCACTTTGCGCAAACTGCGGCTGGTGGAAGACCAAACCACCGTGTATAAAATGGATTCGCTGCACCTCGCTTCGCTGTTCCGGCCCAACGGCGACCGCTACATGCTGCTCCGCTCCGACGCCGCCGACGCCTATATCGAAGGCCGTTTCAATTTTGCCACCGCCCCCTCCAACCTGTTCGCCCTCCTGAGCAAGCAATATCCCGAGTTGACCCGCCAGATCGGGCTGGCCCCCTACGATTCCACGCTGCTGCTCAACGACAGTTACGAACTAACAGTCAGAATCAAAAACACCAGGAACCTGACCCGCCTTTTTGCGCCCGACCTCGATACGTTGCAAAACATCAACATCGATGGCGAGGTGCGCGCGGCTGCGGGCCGAACCCGTCTGCGCATGAGAGCGCCCTGGATCAGGTACGACGGCACCCAGATCGACAGCCTGTCATTTGTGTGGGATGGCCGAAACAGCGAATCCAGTTATTCGCTTGTCGCTCCACGAATTACACTGTCCAACAAACAGCAACTCGACACCATCAGCCTGCACGGCACCGTAAACCCCAATGCACTGGATTTTACCCTCGAATCGCGCAGCAACAGGCAAATGGTCAACCATATTAACCTGAACGGCACCCTTTCCGCCACGGAAGACTCGCTCTGGCAGGTTCAATTCGACCCTTCCAACCTGACGCTTTTCAATCAGGTCTGGGCAATGGAGGAAAACAACTTTGTGCGCTTCGGGCACGGAAAATTTATAACCCGAGATTTTCAATTGTTCAACAACCTGAACCAGCGCGTCCTGCTCGACAGCGAAAACGACGGGAAGGGACTGGTGTTCAGCTTGACCAATTTCGATCTGGGCGAACTGAACAAGTTCTACACCGTCAACGATATTTCCTATCGCGCCAAACTGTACGATTTCGAGGTCCATATCCAGGATATTTACAACCTGAAAGGTTTCGAAATGTACGTCACCAGCGACACGTTGTTCCTCGACGATGCGCCATTCGGCGAGATCACCGGCAACTTCGAAATGGCCGACCTCAATTCGCCCCTGACCGGCAAAATTTTCCTTCAGGGGAAAAAACATCAGCTGCGGGTCGTCGGCGCCTGGCTGCCGGATGGCGGAAAGGCGCAAACCATCGAGGAACTGGACCCGCTGAAACCCGGGGAAGTCCAGCTGAATGTCAGCGCCGCCCGTTTTCCGGCCAACATCCTCGAACGGTTTATTCCGAACATCTCCAAAACTGCCGGGGTGTTCAGTGCGGAAGTTCGCCTGGGCGGGCCACCCAAACGCATCGGCATGAAAGGCTATGTGGAAATTCATGAGGCTCAATTCCAGATCGATTACCTCAAAACGATGTACCACATTCACCAGCAACGGGTTACGTTGAACAATTACCAGGTCTGGACGGATACCGTGACCATTTGGGACGGCAGCGACAAGCACAGGGCCTTCGTGACGGGTGGCCTGCGGCACAACTTTTTCCAGGACTGGCGACTCGACTGCACCATCGAGACGGAGGGCAACAATTTCATGGTGCTCAATACCTACAAGGAGGACAACGATCTTTACTATGGCCAGGGAATCGGCTATTTCAAGGCCCGATTTACCGGCTCTTTCGCCAAAACCAATATCGACATTGTCGCCGTGACCGGGCCGCAAACCCGGCTTTTTATTCCGCTGAGCACCACTGCCGACGCCGAAGAAATTTCCTTTATCAAGTTTAAAGACAAAACAGACACGGATTCTACAGACGCCGAAGAAGACGGCACTTTCAGGATCAAGGACCTTAAAGGCCTGAATTTTGAAATGAATATCACCGTGAACGACGACGCCGAGATTCAGCTCATCTTTGACGAACAGGCAGGCGATATCATTCGGGGCAATGGAGAAGGGGATATAACCCTGACCATTAACCGGGAAGGGGAGTTCAAGATGTACGGCGGCTACACCATCCGGCGAGGCGCGTACCTGTTTACCCTGCTGAACCTGGTCAACAAGCCGTTTACCGTGGCCAATGGCGGCACCGTGCACTGGTCGGGCGACCCATACGGCGCGCAGATCAATCTGGACGCAACCTACGACGAAAACACCTCGGTGTACAATTTCATCAGCAGCGAACTGGCCCTGATCAGCTCCGACCAAAACCTGCTGCGCGAGGCCACCAAGGCGACGCGCGTACTGGTGACCATGCACCTGAAAGGCAGCCTGCTGCAACCCACCATCACTTTCGATCTGGAGTTTCCCAATATGACCGGACAGGTTAAAACACTGGTTGACAACAAGTTGAGACAAATGCAACAGGATCAGAACGAATTGAACCGGCAGGTGTTCGGACTGGTCGTGGTAGGCTCGTTTCTGCCTTCCAGTTCTGCAAACACCCAGACCCTCATTCAGACTTCCGCCTTTAACACGCTCACGCAGGTATTGAGCAATCAGTTTTCCAACTACCTGACGGGGCTGGCGGCAGAATGGTTTGGAGGCACCGTCTCGAGCATCGACCTTGACGTGGCCTACAATGAATATCAAAATTCACTCAGCGACCCCAACCTGAGCCAGATCGGCCGGGAATTGCAGGTGCGCCTGACCAGCGGTTTTGCCAACGACCGCATCACGGTGCAATTCGGCTCGCAGTTCGGACTGAGCCGACCAGGCACGGCCGTTCAGGACGGCTTCCTGGGAGAAGACGTTACCGTGGAGATCCAGTTGACAGAAAGCCGCCAGTGGCGGGCGAAAATTTACCAGCGTACCGAGCCCGACATTGCGATCGGGCAGTTGCGCTCGCGCTATGGCTTCGGTCTGAGTTTCCGCAAGGACTTCGATTCCTTCGAAGACATGATGGACGGCATTTCAGGCTGGTTCAGAAAGAAAAACTAGGGCGCGAGGCTAGAATCCCGCCTTGATGTACGACCAGCCCTTTTCCTGTTTCATTACAATTTCCACCAGCCCGGAAGGGACGGTACGGCATTCGGCCACAAGGCTTTCCCTTTTGATTTTCCTTTCGCGCATGGTATTTTCACAGGCGACAAAATCGACGCCCTTGGCTTTCAATTCACGGATTTTGTCGCCTTGTTTTGTCACGTCCTGTTGCAGAAAGGAGATGCCGTTGTTGTGGCAAACTACTTCCAGGTGCGCATTGGGCGCGGCGTTGAGGAAATTGTGCAGTTGTTTGATCAGCGATTTGTGCACGAGGGTGTCGTTGCTGGTCAGTTGAAAAACGACTTTGTGTTTTTTCAAACTTACAACAACAGGGGCCTCCGATTGGGCCTGCATGGTGGCGGCGAACAATAAAAACAGGGCGAGCGAAAGGATGTGTTTCATGTTTAAAAATCGCGTTGTGGGTGGTGTTTGTTACCGGGTGATGATCAGGTTGAGGGTTTGGACAAACTGGTTGGCAAAGATCGTGACAGGATACACACCGTTCGGAAAATTGTCCAACCTGAATTCGAGCAGGTGCTCGCCCGCGGCCAAGGTACCCAAATCTTCTACGACGATGGTTTGCGCGCTTGGTGTTTGAAGCACCACGCTGGTCTGGGCCGGGCCTTCGAGGGAGAAGCGAAGTTCGCTCGCATTTCGGGCCGGGTTGGGCGTCAGTTCCGCCTTCCGCAGCGGCGAAGCGAGCGCCGGCACAGGGACGCCGGATGCGGCGCCAGGTTTCAGCCAGATTTTGTAAAATGCGGTGTGGGCGCGGCTTTGCTCTTCTGGAATGTCGAAAAATACATTGGGCAGATCGCTTTCAATCCCGCCGAGCATATAGCCGATCAGCACGCTGTCGCCGGAGAGCTGGTCGAGGCGAATGATGTCCGTACCTGCCACGAAAGGCAGGTTGTCCAGGGGCACGAATTCGGCGCCGGCGCCGAGCAGGCCCGGCAGGTCTCCTATTTTTTCCTCCTGTGCTGATCCATCGGGTTTTCGGGTGATGCGCCCGATGGTGCGCACAAAGGGCACGTTGTCGTCTTGTTGCAAGGCGCCGTTGTCGTCGATGAAAAACTGGGCTATCCCTCCGAAAAAGACGGCATGCATCTGGTTGGCAGCAGCGTCGAAGAGGGCAATTTTGGCGCAATGGTACTGGTTCAGGCGTTGCTGAAAAGTGTTATTGACCGCATATCCGCTGCTGTCAAAATCAACCGAATTGAGATAGGGAAGTTCGCTGATCGGCGTAAATACGCCGGAAAAAAGCGTAAAACCTAGGGTTCCGTTTTGGGGAAAGACCTGCTGGAGCAGATTGTAGTCCCTGCGTTGCAGGTTGACCTCGTCGGTCCAGGCCGGCAAATGATTGAGCGCCCATCCCTGGGCCGTTTGGGTCGCAGTGAAACGGCGGATCGAGTTGGTATAGGTTTGTACGAACGTGGGGTGATTCATCGGATTGTAGCGACCTTCGAAACGGTGGCCGCCTGCCAGGTAAAAAACAGCGCCTTGCCTGACGAGCTGGCCGCCAGTGACTGCCATTTGCTCATCGACAACAGATTCGAACCAGGGAGCGATCGGTGTGCCGTTCTCGATGGCCTGTACGAGGCTGTCGAGCCGCACAATGGTCAGTAAAGGATGGGTGATGTGATCGTCTGCGGTCGTGCTGTAACCGTAGCCTCCAGCCAGGAACCACCAGGGGCCGTCCTGGCAAAACTGAATATTGGTGGCGAGCATCTGTTCTTTTTGCGCAACAGGCAGGCCTTCGATAGAGGCAGAAACAAATGTGCCCTGGGCCGGGTTGATCACCAGAATTGACGGATTGCCGCCATCGGGCGCGAAGGAGGCAAATGGCTGCCTGCGGTGCAATCCGTCGGTCCGCCCGCCCAACACCACAATCCTGCCATCGACGCGGGCAACAGCCGAGGACTGGAAGCCGGGCAAATCTGGAAGTTCCATTTTTTCAAGCGACAGACTGAAGTCATTCGCCTGAGCATTCAGGCCGGGCGTATAAACCCATACGAACAGGGTAATAAGGAGCAAAAAACGTTTGGCGGGCATCATGATGGTAGCGTTTTTATATGCCCTTCCGCTCGGTTACTCAGGCTTCATTTTCCCAACAAGAAAGATCAAAACAAGCCTGAGTAATAACAACCAGGGCGTACCGTGCATAATCAGATCGAACCAGTCGATCGGCTGCATCCCAATGGCGCCGCCGGCCACCCAGCGCAATTTCCCCCAAACATGCGGCTCGGGGACAAAAGGCGCCAGACCAAGTGTCAGGCAAGCCATCAGTACAAATTTCCAGTCGTTCCAGGGTTTCATTTTCGGCGGAAGGGTTTTATTAATTGATCAAAAAAGCCATGCGGATAGCGGTCTACCTCCTCGAACCCGAGTTTGATGTCGCGGCCGCTGCCGGGCATCCATACCGTGCCGAAAAGGTAGTCCCAAAGTGAAAGTGTGATGCCGTAATTGATCCCGTAATTGCCCTCCGGCAACTCTTTGGCATGGTGCCAGATGTGCATCTGGGGGGTATTCAAAACATATTTCAAGGGACCGAGCGGCAGGTAGATATTGGCGTGGTTGAGGTGGCCGATCAGGATGGTGAACAGGTGCACCAGAATAAAATCCTGAATACCAAAACCAATCATGGCCAGTGGAATATACTCCATGCTGCGGTACACGAGGGTCTCTACAAAATGATAACGCATGTGCGCCGCAAACCCCATTTGCCTGACGGAATGATGCACCTTGTGTACTTCCCAAAGCCAGGGTACACGGTGTAGAATACGATGTGTATTCCATTGAATAAAATCGCGCACCAGGAACAGAATCAACAATTGGGCCCAGTGGGGCAGTGCGGCGACATGGATAGCGACCAGATTGTGAATGCCGAAGGCGCCGGCCAGAAAATCATTGAATGCCCTGACCGCGACATCGGAAAGCGCGGCATAGCCGACCAGGCCGAAGAGGAAAAAATTGAAAAACATGTAAAAAATGTCCAGCCAGAAATCTTCCCGTACGGGAGATTGCTTTTTCCGCCAGGGGAAAAGCAGTTCAAGGGCATAGACAAAAACAGACAGGGCGATCAACCAATAAAAATAATTGCCCCAATGCGGATGAAATACCTCGTGCCACAAATACGCGGCGTAGCCGGTGAAACTTTGCTGAAAAATTGACCAATACGTTTCCATACTTTCTTGTGGCGCAAAGTTCCACCGGCGGCACGCTACAATGCTGTGACTTAAATCACATGCAGCAATTTCTGTACTCAGCGGAAGCTGTAATCGACGCCCGACACCTGACTCAGCAGGGTTTGCGGCGCATCCAGCACTTTGGCTGCGCCCCTGGGCGTCGGCGACACCGGCGAATGTTCGGCGAGGTAGTCTTTCAGGACGCTGTGCATCGTGTAAGGCGTATTTTTGCCGTCTTTCACGTTGGCAATACGGCAGAGCATCGTGTCGGGGTCGCCGTCGCGTTCGCAGGCAACGAGGGAGTAGATGCGGGCAGGGTCGAGTGGTTGACCGCCGATGGCGACGCTTTTGACCCGTTTCCCTTGTTCGCCATAGGCGTAAAAACTCACTTCCATGCCGCGGAATTTGACCACCCAGCCGCCGAATCGTTTGGAAGCGTCTTTCGAAAACACATTGTTCAGTTCTTTTTCCAGCCAGGTGAGCAATTGCTCGCCGCTGGCTTTGGCCGTCCGAATGGTCGCATCCACCGGAAGCATATCGAAAATATAGCCCCGGGTGATCGGAATCAATCCTTCCGCATTGGGCGTGCTGCGCGGCGGGCAAAACCGGAAACCGTTGGACAGCACCACATCTGCGTTTACCCGCCAGCTCAGGGCATCGAGAATCAGGGTGTCGATCGTGTTTTCCACCACGAAATAGCGATACAGGGGTACTTTGCTGTATCCGACAACCGTGTTGATGTCTTCGACAAACGGGGCTTCCAGGCCCTCGATCAGTTGCGCAATGTCTTTGCGGGGTTTGTATCGACGCGCGTCCACTTCGAGCAGTTCGTAGTGATCGCCTGTGATTTTGCCGTCCACCACGTTCAAATCGAGGCGCCCGACAAACGATCCGAACGCGCCTGGCTCCACAACCCTGGCGTATTTGCACTGGATGGGTTTGCGCACCCGTTCGTGGGTGTCGCCTCCGAAAATGTAATCGACGCCTTCGCATTCGGGCAGGTTGGCAAGGGCGATCTGCTGCGACAAACCCAGGTGCGACAACAGAATGACGAAATCACACTGTTCCTGCTCTCTGAGCACCTTGATGTAGTAGGCGAGGTTTTCTTCGGGTTTGGTATAAACAATCCCTTTTGACATATTGGGCGATTGGCGGATGGGGACCAGCGGGTCGGTGTAACCCAGAAAGCCGATTTTGACCCCCAGCCTCGACCAGGTGTAGTAGGGCGGGAAGATCAATTCTCCTTTCTTGCCGTCGCCTGCATCGTGGTACATATTGGCGCACACTTTCGGCGCGTACAGGCCGCCCAACAGGGTCTGCATATTGTGTTTGTAATAAATCACCTCCCAGTTGCCAGGCAGGTAAAGATCGTAGCCCAGCCTGTTGAGAATGGGAGAAATGGCTTTTCCGGTCGTTTTTACCGACAATTCGCTGCCCTGAAACATGTCGCCGGTGTCAACGATGAAGGTGTTCGGGTTTTTTCTCCTGACTTTGTCGAAAAGCGTGGCAAGGTGGGCGTAGCCGGCCGTCTGACGAAATACTGCCGTGTCATTTTCCCAAAACAACTCGTCGTGGGGGTGAATTTGACAATGAACATCCGTGGTTTGTAACAGCGTAATCGTCCCTGTTCCAGCTGCCGCGGGGTCATCGGCTACGCCTGACTGGTCGTGTAAAACAGATGGCAAACCGTTCGAAACGGACAAAGGAGAGAGCCCCGCGCCCAGCCCCCCGATCAGGGTGTTGCGCAGGAATTTTCGGCGATTGACAGGCATAGCGTTATTTCCGGTTTTGTTTTTGAAATGCGACGATGGGGCCGAAAGGGCCGTATTTATGCATGATTTCGGGGAAAGTATCTTTGTATGGGCCAAATGGATGGTCGAACGGCTTTTTGCCGATATCGGGCCAGTCGGTAGTCAGGAAAGGGTGGGGCGGCCGGGCTTGGCTATTGATAAAGGCCGCTACATCCCAGGCCTCTTCATCACTCAGTTGGGGATTGTCGAAGCTGGCGCCAAACGGCATGTTGGCTTTCACATATCCTGCCAGACGAGACAGCCGGAACAAACCCGCCGCTTCGTTATAACTCTGGTCGCCCCATAGCGGCGGGTAGTCGCGCGGACTGTCGGGCATGGGGCCGCCCTGGCCATTGGCGCCGTGGCAGCTCGAACATTTGCTTTGGTACACGTATTTGCCCCGTTCGGGGTCGGCCGCGCGGTCGAGCATGGCCAGCTCGACCGGTCCTGTGCCTTTGGGTTTTTCGCCTTTGGGCACGCCAGTGCCCAGCCATTTCATATAAGCGAGAATGGCGCGCATTTCCCGGCTGGTGGTATCGATGGCCTGTCCGTTCAAGCTGCGTTGAAAACAGTCGTTGACACGTTTGGACATGGTTTCCAGCGAGCCGGAACGAGCGCGCATTTGCGGGTAGGTGCTGGCCACTGCAAAATAATTGTTGCCGAAAGGTTTGGAGCCGGCCTCCAGGTGGCAGCTCTGGCAATTGAGTTTGTTGATGCTGCCAGGCCTTACGATGCCGCTTTCGCCGTAATAATCCTGCGTATGCGCGATCAAATCGCGTCCGTAGGCAATCAGCTCGCGGTGTTCGTCGGTCTGGGCCAGATAGGGGTCGGGGGCATGCCACAGGGTCGAAGCTTCGTAGGCGGGAATCAAGCGGGCGCGATGCTCGCTTACTACGCGGATTTCGGCCTGCCGGTCGGCCCACCACAGCAAGCTGCCAAAAATGATGAGCAAGGCGGCCAGTATTCGAATGCCGTTGCGCAACAGATTTAAAAAATGCAATTGCTTCTGGATGGCCCATCCGTGCAATGGATCAAGCAGGATTTTTTGCCTGTAAAATGCCATGCCGGTAGAAACGACCATCAGGCCAATCACCAAAACTGCGATCAAAAGCCAGAAGACGGGGAAGTAAAAAGCACCGATATCCATGAATGCGAAAGGGTAGATCAGAAAGGAATGGAATTCTGATACAAAGTTTGGCACTATGCCGGCGGGGCAGCGTGACATTTCTCACACAAAAGAAAAACGCCCGTCGTACAAACAGGCGTTCCTTTGGAGATATTTTATGCGGGGGTCAGGCCAGGCCTTTCAGAATTGCCGACCAGTACATTCTGGGCAGCACCTGCTTTTTGAGTTGATACATCGACCAACGTTCCTTCGACTGGTCGAAGGGGAAGGTTTCCATGGGGGTATTGTTGTAGTCGAATTCGGCAAGCACCAGCTTGCCGTAGCCGGTTACGAGGGGGCAGGAAGTATATCCCAGATAGGTTGCCGAGGGTTTCTGACCGTTCATCACATCGTGCAGGTTTTGTACCACCACGGGCGCCTGTTTGCGAATAGCGGCGCCAGTTTTGGAAATCGGCAGGCCGGCGGCATCGCCCAGCGAAAAGACATTGGCGTGGCGTACGTGCTGAAGCGTGCCTTTGTCCACCTCCACCCAGCCTGCCGGGTTGGCAAGCGGGCTGTTGCGAATAAAATCGGGGGCGCTTTGCGGCGGCGTGACGTGGATCATATCAAATGCCACCTCGTACACTTGATCCTTGTTGTTTTCACCGAAACCCACAAAAGTTGCCTTGTGGTTCGGGCCGTCGATCTCCGTCAGGTTGACATTGAAATTCAACTTGATATTGCCGCGCTTGCATACGTCGAGCAGGGTGGATTCGTAGCGCGGTACCGCGAAGAGTTTTCCGGCTCCGCTCCAGTATTGCACATCTGCCCTGGGCAATACGCCGTGTTTGCGGAAATAATCGGTGGCCAGGTACATGATCTTGTGCGGGGCGCCACCGCATTTTACCGGCGTGGATGGGTTATGAAAAATAGCCTTGCCTCCTTTGAAGTTTTTGACGCACTCGAAGGTGTAGGGCGCCGTTTCGAAGGAATAATTGCTGCAGACATTGTTTTTCCCAAGCGTTTCGGGCAAACCCTTGATTGCGCCCCAGTTGAGCTGAATACCCGGACAAACGATGAGGTAATCGTAGGTAAGCGCCCCGTGTGCCAGCAACACCTTGTTTTCTTCCGGCACAAAACCGTTCGCTTTTTCCTTGATCCAGGTTACATTATTAGGCATCACCTCCGCTTCATCGCGTACGGTGTCGTTGATATCGAAAGCGCCGCCTCCGACCAGCGTCCAGGCAGGCTGGTAATAGTGTTTGTCGGCCGGATCTACGATAGCGATATCGAGTTTTTTGTTCTTGCGGAGCAATTGCGCCGAAACGGATATGCCCGCGTTCCCGCCTCCGATGACTACAATTTGGTGGTGATTCTTCATGATGGTACGTCAGCTTGGTTAATACAGCGACAAAAATCCCCTTCCTGTCAACGGCGCAATGGTACTTTTCAAATGCAAAATTGGATTTATCAGGTGTTTTAAAATTAAATTACGCTTGCCGTGTTTTGTTGGCAATATTAGACTGCTGTTGTGCTATAAAAGTGAAATACAATTTACCCGAGTGCCGTCGATACAAAAAGTGCGCCGCCCCCGGGATCGGAAGCGGCGCTCAAAACAACAACATTGAAGAAGTAAATCAATTAAGATCGCGTTTGGCCAGGTAGAAGTCAACCATTTCATAGTTGCTTTTCAGGCGCGTATCGAGTTCGTCGAGGGTTTTGGGCGGTGGCACGATGGCTTTTTCACCGGGTTTCCAGTTGAGCGGCAGCGCGCATTTGTGTTCGTCGGCGGTTTGCAGCGCAATGAGTACCCGTTTGATTTCCTCCATATTGCGGCCCACGTTCAGCGGGTAGTACATGATGAGGCGGATTTTGAAGTTCGGGTCGATGAAAAAGACCGCGCGCACAGCCGCCGTTTCGCTTTCGCCGGGCTGCAGCATGCCGTAAAGTTTGGCGACCGACATGTCGAGGTCGGCAATGATGGGGAATTCAAACAAGACGCCTGTTTTTTCGCGCACATTCTGCACCCAGGCGATGTGGGCATGGATGCTGTCGATGCTGAGGCCAATCAGTTTGGCGCCGCGGGCGGCAAAAAAGTCTTTTTCCTGCGCGAAGCCGGACATCTCCGTTGTGCAGACGGGCGTAAAATCAGCGGGGTGCGAAAAAAGGATGGTCCACGTCCCTTTGGCGTAATCCGAAAAACGAAGCTTGCCAGTGGTCGTCATCGCTTCAAAATCGGGGGCAAGGTCGCCGATGCGGGGCATGGTTGTCAAAGCAGTGGTTTCCATAAATGTGATATAAGATAGTGGAATGCAAAGGTCGCCACCAGACGGAGGGCTGGCATTGACCGATTGGCGGATCGTTTGGCACTTTTCAAGGAAAAAAGGCAGGTGTTGTACTTTTCAAATACTATTTGGCACTTTTTATTTCTCTATACAAAATCTATCATAATAATCCAATGACGCAGATTTTTTTATGGCCCGACTTTGGTCATTGCCCGGGTGTCGGCAGCGGCCTGACTTTTGCTCTCGTTCCGATGATATGCCATTCGGACAAAGGAACTGACCACGTTTTTTACATCACCAATTACACTTCTCACGCATTATGAAAGTTGAACAACTCTATACCGGTTGCCTGGCAGAAGCAGCATATTATATCGAGTCGGACGGCGAGGCCGCAATCATCGACCCGCTCCGTGAAACCGCGCCCTACATTGACCGTGCCACGGCCGACGGCGCCAGGATCAAATACGTGCTCGAAACCCACTTCCATGCGGATTTTGTCAGCGGCCACCTCGATCTGGCGAAAAAAACAGGCGCCACCATCGTGTTCGGCCCCACGGCGAAGCCCAACTTCGAAGCGCACGTCGCCGCTGACGGCGAAGTGCTGAAAATCGGCAAACTCAGCCTGGTCGTATTGCATACGCCGGGGCATACCATGGAATCGTCCAGCTTCCTGCTCCGCGATGAAAACGGCAAGGATGTCGCTGTATTTACCGGCGATACGCTCTTTATCGGCGACGTGGGTCGCCCCGACCTTGCCGTAAAAAGCGACCTCTCCCGCGAGGACCTGGCCGGACTTCTGTTCGACTCCCTCCGCAACAAAATCATGACCCTGCCCGACGATGTGGTGGTTTATCCAGGCCACGGCGCAGGTTCCGCCTGCGGCAAAAAAATGGCCAAGGAAACGGAAAGCACCATCGGCCTCCAAAAACAGTTCAACTATGCTTTGCGTGCCGATATGAGCAAGGCCGAGTTTGTCAGGGAAGTGACCGAAGGCCTTGTCGATCCGCCGCAGTATTTCCCCAAAAATGCCGTAATGAACCGCATGGGCTACGAAAGCATCGACAATGTGATGCAACAGGGCAGCACGCCGCTCAACGTGCGCGAATTTGTCACCGTAGCCGAATCGACAGGCGCCCTGATCCTCGACACACGCAAGAAAGAAGACTTCATCAAGGGTTTCATTCCCGGCGCTATTTTCATCGGCCTCGACGGCCAGTTTGCCTCCTGGGTTGGCACGCTGGTTACCGACCTGCAGCAGTCCCTCTTACTGGTTTGCGATGAAGGCACGGAAGAAGAAGCCGTTACCCGCCTTGCCCGCGTCGGTTACGACAACTGCCAGGGCTTCCTGAAAGGTGGAATGGCCGCATGGAAAGCCGACAACCGCGAAGTCGATACGCTCGAAACCATCACAGTGGATGAATTCCTCGGCCGCCACGGCAAAAGTTCGGAAATCACCCTCGACGTACGCCGCAAAAGCGAATACGACGCCGAACATCTCGTGGGCGCCCGCAACTTCCCGCTCGACTTCATCAACCGCAACATGGCCGAGATCAACCGCAATCAGACCTACCTGATCCATTGCGCAGGCGGCTACCGCTCGGCTATCGCTGCCAGCATACTCAAAAGCCGCGGGTTTGACAACGTCGTCGATGTGGACGGCGGCTTCTCCGCCATCAAAGCTTCGGGCAAAGCCCAGCTGACCCAGTTCGTGGAGCAAATCACCGAACTGTAAGAAATGTGTACTTGACAGAGTAGTCTTCCATAGACGACCCGCCCAGCCGGAATTGGTAGGGCGGGTTTTTATATTGCTGCGCCTACTTTTGCCCTCCTGAAACGTTTGATTATCCATGAACTACAACCGGTTGTCCCTCATCGCATTACCATTTTTTATCCTGCTGGGCATGTGGGCCGCGCAATGCCAGACAACGGCAGGCAACCCCTCCATCGAAGGAAATATTCAGCGCACGAATGACTGGAAACCAATAGTTTATCTCATAATGCCGGGTTCTTTCGAGGAAATCGCCGGCAGCTTCACCGGAAAAGTCATTGATTCGGCAGCGATCGGAGCCGACGGCTCTTTTAGTTTCACCCGCTTGCCGGCTTTGCAGCAGGCGGTTTTGCTGGAAATATGCGTGCAGCAATCGGGCAGCCGATTCGCCAACAAACTGGACGAGGAAGATCCTGCGCATTCCAATTACATCCCCCTGATCCTTCATTCGGGAGAATCCATCGTCCTGCGCGCCAATGCGGAGCGCTTTCAGGCCAGTGTAGCTTTCGAACGGGCTTCGGCTGAACAACAAATCATGCTGCAATTGCAAAAAACAAGGCTCGCAGCCTGGCAACAACGCCAGCTTCGCGAACAATCAATTGAGGAACACGACGAAAACGCTATTCTTGAGCATGAGCAGGCACGCGCAGCCTACCAGGCCACTCTGATGGCTTTTGCCGACACGACCAATGCCCTTTTCCCCGCGCTGACAGCTATCCGCTGGGCCAGCCCAGAGGGCGACTACGAACGAATGCCGGAGTTCATTACACGCCAATGCAATCGCTGGCGGGAAATAGCGCCCGAAAACGCTTTTGTACAGCAACTGTGCACCCTGGCCGACCCCGGACAATTGCCCGTGCAAACAGGCGACCCCATGCCCGATTTCGATCTGCCCATGCTGTCAGGCGACACGAGTGATCTGTATCAATTATTGGGTAAAAAATTGACAATCATTGATTTGTGGGCATCCTGGTGTGCACCCTGCCGCAAGGAAAACCGGGAAGTGCTGGCCAATTTGTACCCCAAATACCGGGAGCAGGGTCTCCAGATCATCGGTTATTCGCTCGACAGCAACCGCCCGGCGTGGTCGGCAGCCATCGCGAAGGACGGCGCCAGCTGGCGCCAGGCTTCCCATTTGCAGGGCGACGTCAGCCCGTTTCTCGACCGGCTTCGCATCACCACCATCCCGGCCAATTTTATCCTCGATGAAAAAGGCACGGTGTTAGCTAAAAACCTGCACGGTGCGGAGTTGACAGCCTTTGTAGAGCAGTTTTTTCAAAAAAAATAAGGCAGCCATCCAGTGGTGGCTGCCTTGCCGCAACAGGCCGGGCAAAGTTATTTTTTCGCGTCGGCAGGGCAGGTAGAAAGGCCGACGATGGCATAAAGGGGGCAAAAACTGATGAGGCTGGTGAGTGCAAAAATGACGGCCACAACAAGGGCAACGATGCCCAGCGTACCGGTCAGGGTGCCGTTAAAATACAGAAAGGCGGCGATGGCGGCTACAACGAGCCGGATGATGCGGTCAACGTTTCCCATGTTCTTTTTCATGGCGGATCAAAGCTGGTTTGTTTAACGAATGAGTTGTATGAGTCCGGCAATGAGGGCTACCAACCCAGCACACAGGATACAGACCAGAATCAGTTTCAGTGCGGTGGATGCGTTTTTCATTGCTTCGGCGATTTAATCACTCAAAGTTCGACCAACTGGCTGTCCGGAAATGTGATCTCGATCACATTGAAACAAAATCGCGAAAAAAATTATAAAAATTTGTTGTTCAGGCACTTAGAGTGATAATCCCCCGGGCGTGCGTGAGGTCGCCCCGATCTTCCAACTGACGAATCAGCCGGGAAATAGCCTCCCTGGAACTGTTCAGGTCGTCGGCGATCTGCTGCTGCGATATCCGGATTTCGCGGGTTTGCAGGGCGGCGGCTTTTTCGCGCAAATAACCGAGCAGGCGCTCGTCGAGCCGCTGGAATACCACGCTTTCAAGGGTTTGCAACAGTTCGTCGTAGCGTCTTCCAAAACTGTCGAAAGCAAAACGTTGCCAGGAAGGGTAGCGCCGGGCGGCTTCGTACACTTCGGCAGCGGGCAATAAAAGCACCCGCGCAGGCTCCTGGGTAAGCGCATTGATGCGGCTCCCTTCGTTTTTATAACAGGTATTGAGGGTTATGGCGCAGGTTTCGCCAGGCAGGATGTAGTACAGAAAAATCTCCCTGCCATCGGCATCCTCGGTGGATACCTTGATAGAGCCCTGAAGCACCAGCGGCACAAAACGAACAGGGCCGCCGACTTGCATAATTTGTTGATTGACAGCAATTTCCTTGTAAACAGTCTTTTCCAGCAACCACTCGATCAGGTCGTGCTGGTCGAAAGCCGGGAATATACTCCGCAATGCGGACGGGTCGATGGGTGCGTTATCGGTAGGCATATCTGCTGCCAAAGATAACAAACCGGTCGGGTAGGGGAGCGTCAGGACTTTTCAGCCCTGACTTCTTCCACCACCAGTTCATCTTTTCTTATTTCGCTGGCGTGCTGTTCGTACGGCACGCCACAGCCGGCGCTTCCGCAGCAGCCGATGTCGAATATGGCCTGCATCGCAAACAAACTGCCGGGCATAATCAGCAGCCATTCACCGGTGCGGAAGGCTTCGAAAAAAGCCCAGCCGGCGATCAAAGCGCGCATGATGCGCATAAAATGCCAGTTTCTGAAAATTGCAGTCATCGTTTTGTTAGTTGTGTGTAACGGTCTTTTGATTGGCGCGCAACCAGCCGCTGATGCCGGGCGCGAGATCGTAAATGGTTTTAAACCCTTCCTTCTCCAGCATGGCGGAGGCCTGGGCGCTGCGGCTGCCAGTGGCGCAATACAGCAGTACTGGTTTGTTTTTGTCAAGGCCGGCCACTTTTGCCATAAAATCCGGCGCTACAAAATTGATGGGCTGCGCATGTGGCAGCATGCCGGTCGCATTGACTTCGCCGGGGGTACGCAGGTCTACAACCTGGAGGTCTTTCTCCGTGTCGATCAGTTTTACAGCAGTTTGTACGTCAATATGTTCGACCTTGCCCGGTTGCGAACACGATGCAAAACCGAGCAGGGTAATAAGGATAAGAATACTTTGGAATTTCATGGCAGAATGATGTTTTTAACAATGCTGGTGAATCAATGGGGCAGTTTTTCCCGAAAATACCCATACACCCAGGTGCCGGCGACAGCGCTCAGCAGGGTCACCGAAATGGCCAGGGCGCCAGTGCCGATCTGGGCAAACAGCGGACCCGGGCATGCACCGGTCATGGCCCAGCCGAGGCCGAACAACAAGCCGCCGTAGATTTGCCCCTTGTTGAATTTTTTCGGGTGGAAGAGGATTTCTTCTCCGTAAATACTTTTGATATGGAGCTTTTTGATCAAAAAGACCGACGTTGCTCCGATCACGACAGCCGTACCGATCACACCATACATGTGAAAGGATTCGAGCCGGAACATTTCCTGAATACGATACCACGACACGATTTCGGCCTTTACGAAGGCCAGTCCGAAAAAAGCGCCAATGGCCGAATATTTCAGGTTGTACCACCAGGGGTGTTTCAACTGCGACTCGTTGACACACATGGTGTCGAGCGATCGCACTTCCAGGTCGGTATTTATCGCCTCGACTGGCGCAGGTATCTGATAATCAATATTATTTGACATAATTTTCGGTTTATAAACTGAGGATAAACGGCAGAATCAAATTAGCCATGATGAATCCGCCGGCCATAAATGAGATCGTGGCGATCAGAGAAGGCATTTGAAGATCGGAAAGCCCCATGATCGCATGGCCGGAAGTGCAGCCGCCGGCATACCTGGTGCCAAATCCAACCAGAAATCCGCCAATTACCATCAGGATAAATCCTCGCAGGGTAAACAGGCTTTTCCAGCTGAACAGGTCTTCCGGCACCAGGCCTTCGATATTGGCAATTCCTTTTTCGCCGAGGTCTGCCGCCAGTTGCGGGTGAATTTGAACAGGTTCTGGGTTTTGAAACCACAACGTTGCCGCAACCGAGCCGAAAAGAATGCCGCCGACAAAGAAGAAGTTCCACACCTCCTTTTTCCATTCGTATTGAAAAAACTTGATGTTGGCCGGAACGCAGGCAGCGCAGATGTGCCGCAGATTGGCCGAAATACCGAAATGTTTGTTGCCCAGCATCAGAAGGGCCGGTACGGTTAAACCGATGATAATACCTGCCGCCCACCAGGGCCAGGGTTGGGAGAGTAGTTCCATTGGACAGTATCAGTTAGTTCCATGCAAATTTGCACCCCGGGCGAGGGCCGCGGGTGTGACAATTGTCACAAACCTGAAATTCAGTAGGAGTAGTTGATGATCAGGTTGACATGCGACATGTCAACCCGGTTGATGACGAGTTTGTCGTTGCCGTAGGTGCTGTCTGCTTTACCTTTGTACACATAAAGGAACTGAACCCTGAGGCCTTCCAGCAGACCGCGAAAACTGTAGCGCAGGTCTGCATTGATCTGATAAAAACCCGGAAAAGCATATTTATTCAAACTTACCTGTTTGACGTCGGGTAGTGAAAAATACCCGCCTGCAAGCCCGATGTTCCAGGCCTTTGTCCGGTCGGTCCAGTTGGCGCGGAGGGTTGCGGCATCCAGGCGGCCGCTGCCTTCGACGCGCTCGCGCGACAGGAAGGTGTAAAACGGTTCGCGGCCCCATTCACGGGGCGACAGGAAACGGCCCTCATCGGTAATGTGCGTATAGGCGCCCAATACCTGCCAGCCGCCTTTTTGCCAGCCAACCTGTGCGGAAACCGCGCTGGATCGGCCATTTTTTTGAAAATAGGTTTTGGATGCATCCGTATTGCCCCCGTCGGAGACGGCGTTTTGATGCAGGGCCAGTACCCCGGCAAGAAGGTGGTGGCCACCTCCCAGCGGTTGTTTGTAATCGACTTGTGCGAAGGCGGTGTTAAAAATATTTTCAACAAACTGGTCCCATACCTGAACCCTGGTTTTACCATTGATTTTTTTCGTGATACCGAGCAGTGCGATACCCTTGCTGCTCAGGTTTTCGGCATAGCCGCTGGCTGTGCCGTCGGGGTTGAGGCCACGCGGGTACAAGCCGATCGATGTGCCGATATCATACCAGCGGACGGTGCTGCGGGGCGAAATTTTCCAAATCCAGCCGCCCTCGATACGGGTATCGCGCCATTGTTCGGATTCGAGCCAGAAGGCGGCTTCGGTCGTAGGGCGCATGCGGCCGTCCTGCGCATTGATAAAAGGTGTCTGGAGGGTTTGTTTCCCGATGGTCAGCCTGCTTTTGCGCCACCGATAGCGGAGCCAAAACTCATCCATTCGGTCGAGGTCGTTTTTATTTGAAGCATCCTCCACGTCAAACAGGCCGATCTCGTAGCGATTGACGGCGCCGGTTTTGGGGTCTTTTTTGCTCAGATCGGATGACAAGAGGTTAAAATTGAACATACCGCCAATGCCCATTTGAAAGCCGTGATAAGGCGCCGACTGGAAATGGAGAGAGCCTCCGGCTGCCCAGGCGTAGTAGTCGGTAAGGCCGTTTTTATTATCGGTGGCCATGAGGTAGGAACGGAATGTACCACCATATTCTCCCCGGGTAAATGCCTTGCGCAAGGTTGGCGCTTCCAATGTGTCGGTACTCCATTCAGGGGACTGCGACTGAGCCGTCAATACAGTTACGGGAAGCATCCCGATGGCCCATACTACAATTTTTAATATTGACATAAACAATTGATTATCAATAATTAATGCACAAAATTATTGACTTTGAACCCATGCCATGCGTGACATTTATCACATTGGGAAACCGTAAACATCATAGGGTAGGGGAGCGGACATAAAAATGGCTGCCGGACTATTTGCCCGGCAGCCACATCAATAAAACCAACTTTTTATTTTTTCATCAGAGCAAGGTGCTGGGGCACACATATTCGGTCATTTCGAATCGTCCGCTGTCCTTGATCGCTTTAAAACCGCCTCGAACATCGACCAGGTTATCGAAACCTCTGGCGCGCAGGGCGCTGGCAAAAATCATGGAGCGATATCCGCCTGCGCAGTGGATGTACACGGTTTTGTCTCTGGGAATGCGGGTCATGGATTCGTTGAGATAATCCAGCGGGGCATTTTCGACATGGAGCAGATGCTCGCTGCTGTATTCGCTTTCCTTGCGAACATCGACGATAACGGCATCCTTGATTTCTGCCAGTTCGTCGGCCGACACCCGCTGAATCTGATCGGTTTCAAGGCCGGCGGATTTCCAGGCTTCAAAACCGCCTTCAAGGTAGCCCAGGCAGTAATCGTAGCCGACACGAGCCAGGCGTGTTACCACTTCTTCTTCGCGGCCGGGCTCGGCAATGATGAGCAATTCCTGCTTCACATCGGGTATCAGTGCGCCCACCCAGGGAGCAAACTGCCCGTCGATGCCGATGTTGATGGAATTTGGAATAAACCCTTTGGCGAAGGTTTCCGCATCACGGGTATCGAGCAACAAGGCGCCGGTTTCGTTTGCTGCTGCCTCGAAAGCACGGGGAGAAAGCGCCCGCGTGCCGCGTTGCATCACGACATCGATGCTGTCGTAGCCTTTTTTGTTGAGCGCAACATTGAGCGGGAAATAGGCCGGCGGGGGCGTCAGGCCGGTAGTGACTTCCTTGACAAACTCGGCTTTGGTCATATTGGCGCGCAGGGCATAGTTGGTTGCCTTCTGGTTGCCGAGCGTATCGAAGGTTTCTTTCGACATTTTTTTGCCGCAGGCGGAGCCAGCGCCATGAGCCGGATATACGATCACGTCATCGGGCAGGGTCATGACCTTGTTGCGCAGGGAGTCGAAGAGCGTTTCCGCCAGTTGTTCCTGGGTCATGTGCGCTGCTTTCTGGGCGAGGTCGGGTCGGCCTACGTCGCCGATAAAGAGCGTGTCGCCGGAAAAAAGCGCCTTTTCCTTGCCGTTTTCGTCGAGCAGCAAATAACAAGCGCTCTCGATGGTGTGTCCCGGCGTGTGCAGTACGCGGAAGGTAAGTTTTCCTACTTTGAACTCTTCACCGTCGTGCGCAATGTGTGCTTCGAAGTCGGGCCTGGCTGTCGGGCCGTAAACGATGGGCGCGCCGGTTTTTTGCGACAGGTCGAGGTGCCCGCTGACAAAATCGGCGTGAAAGTGCGTTTCAAAAACGTATTTGATCACAGCACCGTCTTTTTCCGCTTTGTCAAGGTAGGAGGCCACTTCGCGCAGGGGGTCGATCACAACCGCTTCTCCCTCACTTTCAACGTAATACGCGCCTTGTGCGAGGCATCCCGTATAAATTTGTTCAATCTTCATAAGACAGGCAGTTTTTCTTTTTACAACATTTGAAATGATTATTTACGGTGCAAAATTGAGGTTTTTGCCCTTTGGCAGCGCGTGACATGAGTCACAAGGCGCCTGTGTTTTTCGGGGGAGAAACAGGACAATTCAATGAGCGGCAACGGCCGGGCTGGTAAATATGAGTTCTTTTGCCAGAATATAAATACCCATAACCAGCACGAACCACCCGAAGGCTTTTTTCAGCTTGTCGCCGTCGATGCTTCTGCTCAGGCGGTTGCCCACAAAAATACCGGCAATAGCCAAAACTGTTACGGTGCCCAGCAAAGTCCAGTCCATTTTGTAGTGGCCAAGATCGCCGGTAAAGCCGAACAGCGACTTGGCGGCAATGATCAGCAATGAAGTTCCGACAGCCTGTTTCATCGGCAATTTACTAAACAAAACCAGCGCCGGAATGATCAAAAAACCTCCGCCTGCGCCGACCAGACCGGTCAGCACGCCGACCACGGCGCCTTCAAGCAGGATCATCGGATAGTTGAATTGCTGAGGGCCGCCGTTTTCTGCCGCCACTTTTTTATCGCGAATCATCGACACCGACGCAAAAACCATCAGCAAGGCAAACAACCCCATCATCAGCATCGCCTTGGTGACGGTGAAATCCCCGATTGTTGTGACCGGGTTCGGAATCAGCGGCACCAGCCACGCCCGTGTAGCGTACACTGCCGCAATGGATGGAATGCCGAAAATGGCTGCTGTTTTGAGGTTAACCTGATTGTCCCGATATTTCGGAACAGCCCCCACCAAACTGGTGGACCCCACAATGAATAAGGAATATGCAGTTGCCATAACTGGCTCTACGCCAAACAAATATACCAAAACAGGTACGGTGAGAATGCTGCCGCCGCCGCCGATCAGCCCCAGTGAAATTCCAATAAGTGCGGAAGCGAAATAACCCAAAATTGCCATTTCAAGAGTTCGGATAGTTAAATGATCGACAAAGGTGGGGTAGGGGACGGCAATTTTTTGTGACTTTTATCACGACGTAATTACACTGTTCAGAGCCTTAAAATCTCAATGCCGCTTTTCAACAGGCGTACTTTTCCAGCTTCCGACAGCTTTTTCATGAGCCTGGAAATTACCTCGCGGGAGGAATTCAATTCCTGGGCTATTTCCGTATTGGTGATGTGTAAAATATTGGATTTCAGCGAGTCACGGTGCCTTCGTAAATAAAATTCAAGGCGCTCGTCCATGTTTCGGAAGGCGATATGGTCAATCGTTTCCAGCAGTTCTTCGTAACGTTTGCGGTACGTGCCCACGACGAAATGATACCAGGTGCGGTATTGCCGCATCCAGTGTTCGGTTTGTTCGATCGGCACGACCAGCAGGGTAGCGTTGCTGACGGCGCGTGCCGTAACGGCGCTGGCCCTGAACGTACGGTCGCAGACGAGCGACAAGGCGCAGGTGTCGCCAGGATGCAGGTGATACATAAAAAACTCGCTGCCTTCGTCGTTCTCGCGGTAGAGTTTGACGAGGCCTTCCAGGACGATAATGGTATTGCGAATATTTTGCCCGGCTTTCAGCAGTGTAGCGCCGGCTTCGATGTGAACAATCCTGCCTTTTTCCAACAATTCTTCAACAAGTGCTTCTTCCAGTTCGGGAAATAAATGACGATATGTATTCATGACAGAGTGATTCAAGGCCAAGGTCGGGTTTTATCAAGCGATCCGGGCTTTGGAAACAAGAGAATTTTGCGTAAGTTTTGTTCCATAATTTATATTATGTTAAGTAAGGTAAAAAAATACCCGGATTCCAGTTGAAATCCCGCTAATTTTACCCGCCATTTATTCGAACACCTTTCTTGATCCGATTGATGAAAAACGCGTATTACGATCTCGTTACACAAACCTTTGATTTCCCGCAAGACGGTTTCAGCCTTCGCAACAATCAACTGTTATTCAATGAAATCGATCTTTTTGAACTGATCAAAAAATACGGTACTCCGCTCAAACTCACTTACCTGCCCAAAATCGGCGAGAAAATCCAGACCGCCCGAAAATTGTTCCGCGATGCCATACAGCGGTACGACTACAACGGCAAATACATTTATTGCTACTGCACCAAAAGTTCGCACTTCGCTTTTGTGCTCAACGAAGTGCTCGAAAACGGGACGCAACTCGAAACTTCCTCTGCGTTTGATATTGACCTCGTTTGGCGGCTGTACAAGCTTGGTAAAATTAACAAGAGCACCACGATCGTCAACAACGGTTACAAACCCCAGGCATACGTGCAACGCGTTGCCGACCTGATCAACGAAGGTTTTACCAATGTCATACCCGTTTGCGACAACGTCGATGAACTGGACCAATACGCTTCGCTCGTTCACGCGTCCAAATGCAACATCGGCCTCCGAATGGCCACCGAGGAAGAGCCCAACTTTGAATTTTATACTTCCCGCCTGGGTATTCGGCAGTCCGAAGTGTTGTCTTTTTACAAGGAAAAAATCGCCAACAACCCCAAATTCGAACTCAAAATGCTCCACTTTTTTGTCGATACCGGCATAAAAGACACGATTTACTACTGGAGCGAGTTAAAAAAGGGGATCAAAACCTACTGTGAACTTCGCAAAGTGTGCCCTACCCTATCCGCGCTCAATATTGGCGGGGGCATGCCCATTCGCAATTCGTTGAGTTTTGAATACGACTACCCCTATATGGTGGCCGAAATCGTTCGGCAAATCAAGGAATCCTGCGATAGCGAGGGTGTTCCGGAACCCGATATTTACTCCGAGTTTGGCAAATACACGGTCGGCGAAAGCGGCGCAACAATCTTTTCCGTCATTGGCAAAAAACAACAGAACGACGCCGAACAGTGGTACATGCTCGACAACTCTCTAATCAACACATTACCAGACAGTTGGGGGATCAAAGAGCGTTTTATTTTACTCCCTATCAACCACTGGGAAAAGGAATATCAAAGGGTCAACATCGGCGGAATCAGCTGCGACAATGCCGATTACTACAATTCGGAAGCGCATATCAATCAGGTTTATCTGCCCGTTTTTGACGAGAAAAAAGAAAATCCCCTGTACATCGGCTTCTTCCATACAGGCGCTTATCAGGAGTCGCTCAGCGGCTATGGCGGCCTGAAACACTGCCTTTTGCCCGCGCCCAAGCATATTCTGATCGACAGAAATTACTACGGCGAGTTTACCGACTGGGAGGTGTTCCAGGAGCAGGACGCCAACTCAATGTTGCGCATCCTAGGGTACGATTCGCCGTACGCTTCCTAAAGACTCCATGTCCCGAGGTATTTGAGAAAAAGTTTCACCAGGTTTTCCGCGTCGGAAATGCCGCGGTGGTGCATGCCTGTAAAGAGGATACCCTCTTTCTCTACCGCTTTGCGCAGGCCGATGCCATGCCGCATCCGGTTGCTGATGCGATATTGTTCTTTCAGGTTGACGTGTTGCTCAGCCCAGTCGGTGTCGAGGCGGTGAAGGCGGCAGTCGTTGATAAACATCTTTTTATCAAAAGAACCCCAGGAGCAAAGCAGATAGTCTTCCTCGTCGATGCGCGCCCAGTTCTGAAATTCCTCAATCACATCCGGAAAGGTTTTAGCGCGATTGACGTCTTCCTGGGTAATGCTGGTGAGCTGCCGGCAAAACGGAGACAGTACCGGGTGAACGACCGGCTTGATGAAGCGATTGAATTTTCCCCGCACTTCGCCATATGCATTGACTCTGAATGCGCCGATTTCGATGGTTTCCTGCACGTAGCCGATGGGCATGTTTTCCCAACATGTGGCTTCGAGGTCATAAACAATGTAATTCATTCATTATGTGGAGTATATGGGCGCTTAACGCAGTCCCAACCAGTGAAGCAGATACCACAACCAGAGCCGCACCTGCCGCTTTTGTGTTGCGAAGAAAAACCTTTGTTCCAGTTTGACGTCAATTTTTTTGCCGGCCGGGTGTTGCAGCGGAAAAGAAACAGATTGTGCGGCAAGGCGGGCGGCAGCGTTTCGCCCGGTCGTATTGGTAGCACCCTCCTCCCCTACCCCCGTGTTTTGCACAAGATTGACTTTTGGAACGATACATATTCCATTATTTTTAATTATAGAGTAAAACCAGGCATAAGCCCAGGAATTATTGCGCCCGCCCCTGGTCGCTTCAAATTTATCTTTCATGTATGCTTGCGACATTTTACCGGGAATGTAGCGCCCCAGATCAAAGTCCTCGAGGCCATCGAGTGCCGGCGACATCTTGGTCCAGGCCCTGCGCCAGCCCGCCCAGCCCCAAACGAAAGAAAACCGGGAAAAAACATAACTCTCCTGCAAATGCTCCGTCACAGCAGCCACGAGATTGGAACCTCCGATGTGCATGATTTGTTCGTCGTGGCTGTAACGATCGAGTAATTCGGCGCAAAAAGGGAAAAAAGACGGGTCGGGTACACAATCGTCTTCCAGAACAATGCCCTTTTCCTCTGCTTCAAAAAACCAGGATATGGCGCCGTAAACGCCTTTTCTCAGGCCCATATTTTCGTCTCTGAACAAAGTAAATACGTCACAGGGCCAGTCGATTTCCTGTTCGATCAACGCGCGTACAGATTTCACTTTTTCAGCATCATTCGCGACCTCCGGCCTGGGACCGTCGCAGTGAACGTACAATCTGGGTGGCTTTACCTCGCGCAGCCGGCCAAGCGTTGCCCGGGTGTGCCCAGGTCTGTTGAACACCAAAAACAAGACAGGTACTGTACAACGATGCTTATCCATGCCAATCAACCAAAAAAAAGTCCGAGCTTTGGGCCGAAATAACGGCAATTTTTGGATGCAAGAACTGATGCGGCGCGTGCGCGCGAAATTTTACAAGTGGACGGAACGCAAATTGCGCATTCCCATCGAACCTTTGGTAAAAACGGAACGCCTGGGATCGCCGTATGGCGGCTGGATCGTACCGGAAAACTGGTTTGACCGGCATTCCATCTGTTACCTGGTAGGCGCCGGCGAAGATATTTCGTTTGACCTGGCGCTGGTAGCTCGTTACCAATCCCGGGCATGGATTATCGACCCTACGCCGCGGGCCGAGAACCATTTTGAGCGCTGGAAAAATCAGACGGAAATCGGTCAGCCAGGCGAATGCTCCACTTGTCCGGGCGGCCACTACCCCCCTTTCCCGGCCGATCTGATCGGGCAAATTACATTTTGTCCCGTAGGCTTGTGGAATGAAGATACCACGCTTCGCTTTTTTGCGCCCCGCAACGAAGCATACGTGTCGCACTCGCTGGTCAATCTGCAACGATCAGAAAAGCACATCGAGGTGCCGGTAAAGAAACTGGGCACCCTGATGAAGGAATTGGGCCACTCGCGCATCGATTTACTCAAAATTGATGTAGAAGGCGCTGAATATCAAGTGCTTGAAGCCATGTTGGCCGACAATATCGAAGTTGATGTCTTGTGCATTGAATACGACGAAACAGCAAGCAATCACCTCGACGGGGCGTATATCACCCGGATTGAGCATTCGCTGCAAAGTCTGATACAGGCGGGTTTCCGTGTTATTGCCAGAGAAAGCAACTGCCACAATTACACCCTCGTGCACCAGCGCCGTCTGCGTTCATGAAAGTTCTTTTACTCAATACCTATGCCCACGGCGGCGCTGGCATTGCTTGCCGGCGACTGATGTCGGCTTTGCAGGAATCAGGAACCCAGGCAGATCTGCTCACGGCGGCAGATGTCAGAAGCCGCTGGCCGTTTTATGCAGAAAGGCTTTCCTTTCTGCCTTACGAACGCGACAAATCGGTCCGTTTTGCCTTCTCCCTGGCCAATTTCGGGCACGATCTGCGGCGCCATCCGCTCGTCGGGGAAGCCGATGTGCTTCATCTGCACTGGATCAATCAGGGTTTTTTGTCGCTCGAAAATATTCGCGACCTCGCAGGCCTTGGCAAACCCGTCGTCTGGACCCTGCACGATATGTGGGCCTTCACCGGCGGATGCCATTACAGCAGAGGATGCGACCATTATCTCGATCGTTGCGGTCGCTGTTTGTATGTGCGACGCCCCGGGGCGTCTGATCTGTCGCACCGTATTTGGATCAACAAACAGCGCCTTTTCCCGCGCAATATTCATTTCGTCACGTGCAGCGAATGGCTGGCGGGCGTAGCGCGGAGCAGCGCGCTCCTGAACGACAGGCCCGTGGAAGCGATCCCAAACCCCATCGATACTCGGCTTTTCCAGCCTTTGCCGGCACTGGAGCGCCAACAGGCCAGACAACATCTTGGTTTTCAGGACGATGACAAAGTGCTGCTGTTTGCTGCCATGAAGGTTTCGGATGAACGCAAGGGATTCTCTTATTTGCAAAGCGCGCTGCAATGCCTGAAAAAAAGTCGCCCTGATTTGCCCCTCAAAATCCTGGTCCTGGGGCAAATAGATCAGGCGGCACGGGCGCAATTGCCCTTTGAAACCGTGACGCCCGGCCTGATTTCGGACCCGGCCCGGCTCGCTACGCTTTACGCCGCATCCGATCTGTTTGTGATCCCTTCCCTGGAAGATAATTTGCCCAATACCGTCATGGAATCGCTGGCCTGCGGCACGCCGGTTGCAGGTTTTCGGACTGGCGGCATCCCTGAAATGGCCGGGCATCTGCAGGAAGGTTTTATTGCCGAACAAAAAGACGTCGAGGGGTTGGCCAAAGGTATCGAATGGGTGTTCGGTTTAACGGCCACCGACTATGAACATCTGCGCCGCAGGGCGAGAGAGAAAGTTGAGCGGGAGTATAAAAATGCGGTCGTTGCACACCGATATTTGAACCTTTATGAGCGTTTGGTTCAATCCTTATGAGAGCCAATTTTTTTGACATCGCCCTGCTGTTTTTGCGAATTTCAAAACAGGGGCATGACAGGCAGAGTCGTTTTTACCGCATACATCAGGTGGTTCGGCGGCTGCGCACGGCATTTTTGCTGGTGATTTTTTCTATCGCGGTGGGTATGGTCGGCTATGTGGTGATTGAGGGGTATCCGTGGTTCGATGCCTACTACATGTCGGTTATTACCCTGGCGTCGGTTGGTTTTGGCGAAATACATCCGCTGAGCACGGCCGGCCGCCTGTTTACTTCCCTGCTGATTATCTTCAATATCGGCTTGTTTGCCTACGCTATTTCGACCATCACCGACGTATTTGCCGGGGGCGGTTTTTCCAAACTTCTGATTGATTTTCACATGAACAAGCGCATCGGTGAGTTAAACAGGCATACCATCATTTGCGGGTTCGGGCGCCATGCCACGGAGGTATCGCAGGAACTGGCCAAACAGGAAATGCCTTTTGTCATTATTGAAAAGAATCCTGAAAAAATAGCCAAACTGCGCTACGAAACGCCTTTTCTCTACGTGGAAGGCGACGCCACGCACGATGAAGTGCTGGCGGAAGCCGGCATTGAACGCGCGTCGGTCATTGTGATTACCCTGCCCGACGATGCAGGAAACCTTTTCATTACCATGTCGGCCCGGCAAATCAACCCTGCCCTCCGGATCATTTGCCGGGCAAACAACGAAGCCGACGAGATTAAGATCCGACGGGCGGGCGCCGACCACACGGTCATTCCTGAACGTATCGGCGGCTTTTACATGGCCACTCTCATCAACAAGCCTCATCTGGTCGAGTTTTTCAGCCTGCTGGCCAATATGGGTTCTTCAGGGGTGGTGTTCGAGGAGGTGCCGGTGGGCCAGTTGCGCGCCGAATTTCAACACAGGACGATTGCGGAATCTAAGTTTCTGGAATTGTCGCAGGTCACGCTGGTCGCTGTCAGGGAAGCAGGAGGCCACTACGAGCTCAATCCGCTGCCGTCCACCCTGTTGTTGCCCGAGCGGGAGATTGTCGTGCTCGGGAGCCCGGTTCAGATGGAGCGGTTCAGGGAGCGCATGTTGATTCACTGATGCGGCGCTTCGTTTGCTCGCAGAATGGTACCGCATTCTAAATCAAGCTTTTTCAACACCTAAAGACCCCTACATTCACTCAAAAATTAAAGTGAAATCCATCCTGCTTTTTCTCGGCCTAATGGTCTTTTCCGGCGTCCTGTTCGCTCAGTGTCCCCAAATTCAATTAAACGACCTGCAATACCTGCAAAAGACCGAACCCGCCTACAAGGAAGCCAAAATTCTGGCCCTCGGTTTCGATGCCCACAACGAGTTCGTGCGGAATGGCGCGACGTTCAAAGGCTACAACAAATGCTGGCAAACCACCCTAAACGGGCAGGCTATTTTTGAGCAAAAGCTCATCTGGAATGTCACGCAGAACACCGTCATGTTCCTGACGCTCAATCAGGAACACTACCAGCTCCTCCGCGAAGCGGTTGGCGACCGCCACCCCGAAGCAGGCGGACAGACCGTAGTAGTCGGCAAAATGTTTCGCTATGAGTTCAGCATTCAAAAAGTGGAGGGACTGGACTACTTCGCCCTTGCCGTTGCCTTACGTTGAGTTCATATTTTCTTCACGACAACTTAGCTGGCCGCTTTGCGACCGCTGTGTTTTTTCCCGGTTTCTTTGTTGAACAAGATCAATTCATTGTTCATTAAAAAAAGCACTCAGCCATGACCATCTTCAACGAAGAAACGGAACGCATCGAAACCGAAGAAAATCAGGACGTTGCCATTGTCGAAATCGAAGCGCAGGGCGACGAACCCGGCGATGAAGAAGAAACGGAAGAAGATCCCGAAGAAATCGAAGTAGAAGAGGAAGAGATGGAGTCGGAAGAGGAATCGGAAGAAAGCACCGAAGGCTAGTTCTGTGCCAATAACCAGGTTTCCTTTATGGAGATCATACAACAGGGCGTTGTACGATCTCCTTTTTTTATTCCTTGTTTTTGGGGCTCTCGATTCTTAGAATAAACCCCGAGTGCAGGCATTGGTGAACCTCGACCGTCTCGCCGGGCATTACCTGTTTGAATTTTTTCAACAGCGGCGACAGTTCTTTCAGGGAAAAGCGGTAAGGGCCGATATCGTACGTGACCGCGGCCGAACCATCGCCGGCCTCTGCGTAGGAAGCATGTTCGACCTTGCCCTGAATCACCCGCTTTTTGCCCAGGTACCAGTCGCGCAAGAGCCTGACGAGCAGCCGGGGCGATCCTTCCTGCACAAATAGCAACACCAGCAAAGCGGCGTACAGGACGACCGAAGCGCCGATCAGAAAGCGGAAATAGTTTTGCGAACGGAAACAGGTCAATGCCAGCACCAACAACAATACGGCTGCCAGTTGCGCGCATTGCTTCAGGATTTGTTTCGCCAGTACCTGCCGGAGGTAACGGCGATCCTTGCCAGAAAAAGGAATGATTCGTTCACCTGTCATTTGCGCCTCAAACTTAGACCAGGCAAGCAAAGCGTATAGGCCCTCGCCACGAATTTACCAAAACTTAACCTGCCGCCTTACTCTGCGGCAGGCACGGCCGGCAGAGAGGGATGGATCATTACGATGGTACGCCGGTTGGCCAGGCGCCCGTCGGGAGTGGCATTTGAGCTTACCGGGTAAAATTCGCCGCGGCCGATGGGCGTCAACTGATTGGCATTGGTGTTGAAATCGCGGATCAGCAGCCGGACGATATTGGTGGCACGCAGGAGGCTCCAGTCCCAGGTGTCTTTGATCGACTTGTCTTTGGGCAGGGAATTATCGGTGTAGGCGATCACTTCGACGTCGTATTCCGGGTGCTCGCCCAGCAGATCGGCCAGGGGTTTGAGCAGGTTTTTACCGGTTGCGCTAACGGTGATGGCGTCAGAATTGAATAGGGTTTTGTCGGGCAGCGAAACGCTCACTGCTTCGTCTTGCGTCAGCTCGACGACCACGCCGGCAGTGTTGGCAAATGCTTTGGTGAGGTTGGTTTTCAGGTCGCCGAGTATCCTTTTGCGTTCTTTTTGCGCCGATTGTACTTTCTGGAGCACAGCCGTCCGTTGATCGAGCAGGCTGTTTTTGGCGGCCAGTTCATTTTCCATTTGCGAGAGCTGGGTGCTGAGTTTGCTCGACGACTCGCCCATCTGGCGGGTGCGGGCGTTCAGTTCGTTGCGCAGGTCATTGAGTTCCTCGTTTTGGCCGCCGATGGTCAGGTTCAGGTCGGCAACCTGTTTGATGAGGTTGGTCGTTTCCAATCGGCGTTCGAGCAATTCCTGCAGCAGCACTTTTTCCCTGGCCTCGGCCTGGTTGCGGGCGGCGAATTCGGCGCGGTACACCTTGGGTTTAACGCAGGCAGCTGCACTCAACAAAGCGCCTGTGGCGATGATCAAAGCAATACGGTTCATGTTTTTGTGTCGGTATGGGCAGGTTTACAAGCCGTGTACAAAGGAGTCGCAAATATTTTAAAAAATTGTGTCACAGTGAAATAGAAGAGTTTTTCTATTCTTGCGCCCTTGCTTATGAAATACGTCCCTTTTGCTGCAATACTGTTTATTGCTTCCTGCACCCTCGACATGGGTTTGCTGTGCGGCCACTGGCAAGCCAGCGCTTTTTATGAAAACGGTCAAACTGCCCCGGCAGAAACGGCACAGGTAAGCCTTGATTTTACGCCCGACGGCCGCTATGTCTTCCGCTCTTCGGCCCATTACAGCGAAGCCGGCCAATTCCGCGAATCGGGACATTTTCTTTACCTGACCGACACAACGGCTACGCCTTCTAAAACAAGAAAGATCAAGGTGTTATACCTTTCCAGCGATACGCTGAAAATCAAAATGGGAAAAGACGGGAAGGAGCAGGTCCTGTTTTTGTACCGTCAATCAGGCCAATAATTCGGACAGCGCCCCTACCCTTTCCAGCACAATCCGCCCCTTTTCATCGCGGTGCACCAGGCCGCCATCGGCCACGGGGTCGTGCTCGAAGAGCAAAATATCGCCCCGCTCCGCCGCTTCTGACAATAGTTGTTCCTTTTCTTCGAGGGTTGCCAGCGGACGCACATCGTACGCCATCACATAAGGCATTCCGATATGCCACTGGGAGGGAATCAGGTCGGCACAATAGATCAGCCTTTTGGCGCCGAGGTCGATTAGGGGCGCCATCATGGCTTCCGTATGACCGTACAAAAAGCGAACGTCGAGACCCGGACAGAAGTTTATATTTTGTTGAACATCAACAAATTGCAACTTGCCCAAGTCAAGGAGTGGCTGGAAGTTCTCGGCAAGAAAAGAAGCTTTTTCACGAGCGTTCGGGTGAATGGCCCAGTCCCAGTGTTGGCGATTGGACCAATACGTGGCATTGGGAAACGACAACTCCACGGTTCCCGTTTGTTCATTTTTCCAGAGCGCACCGCCGCAATGGTCGAAATGCAGGTGCGTCAGAAACACATCGGTGATTTCTTCTCTTGTTACCCCAGCCTTTTGCAGAGAGCCGAAAAGGGTTTCTTGCCCGAAGGGCATAAAATGAGCCCTGAATTTGTCGTCCTGTTTGTTTCCTATCCCCGTGTCGATCAGGATTTTACGATCGGCGACTTCCACGAGCAAGGCGCGCATGGCCCAGGTGCACATATTTTGTTCGTCGGGCGGGTTCATTTTCTCCCACATGCGTTTGGGCACCACGCCGAACATGGGGCCGCCGTCGAGTTTGAAAAAGCCGGTATGAATGACGCTTACCTTCATGGCTCAGAACCCGATGGTTTTTTTGCTGCTTTTGCTTTCGCTTTTCAGCGCTGCCATCCGAATAGCCGTCACAGCCGCTTCCACACCTTTGTTGCCATGTACGCCGCCGGCCCGTTCGAGCGCCTGCTGCTCGTTGTTGGGCGTCAGTACCCCGAAAATAAAGGGGCGGCCAGTGGCGATGCCCAGATTGATCAGGCCGTTGGCCACGGCCTGGTTGATGTATTCGTTGTGACTGGTGTCGCCCTTGATGACGCAGCCCAGGCAAATCACGGCGTCGGGATTGTGCTTTGAAGCGATCAGCCGGGCGCCCGAGGGAAGTTCGAAAGCGCCGGGAACCTGCATGGTGTGGATGTTTTCAGGTTTGGCGCCGTGTTTCACCAGGGTATCGTAGCAGCCTTCATACAGCGCATGGGTGATGTGGGCATTGTATTCGGCCACGACAATGCCGAACGTCATGTCACTGGCGTTCGGCATGTTGTCGTCCCGGTAATCCGACAGATTTTTAAGCGCTGAGGCCATCTCGGAAAGGGATTTATGTCTTGAAAAAAGAATTACTGCGGTTTTTTGCGAAGGAACTGGTAGGCTACGCCGCCCACCTTGTACGCGCCTTTTTCGTCAGGTTTTTCGTTGATGAGGTTGTAAATGGTCAGCGTATCATTGTCGATGCCGTAGCGGTAGCCAAAGAAATTCCGGTTATCGGGTTGTTTGGAGTTGTATAATTCGATGACATCGATTTCGTCGCCGGTAACGAAACAATCTCCTGCGGTGCAGAGTTCATAGCGGTCGTATTCCGGCAGGTTTTGCAGGGCGCCGGTCGGGGCAAACACCACTGGGCCTTTGATATTGCTTTTCCGCAGGGAGGTAAACTGCCCCGAAAAAAGGTTGTGGTTGAGGGCGAGCAGAAACGCCAGATAACCGTCGCGCACCGTTGAATTGGAGCGAATAAATCGGTCAATCTGCGTTTTGGCCATCGTGCCGTCGAACATCGTCATGTCCTTTTGCCCTTGTGCCTGCGAATCATAGATCATGAAAATAGATTTGCCCTGACGTGCGCCTTTCAACTCGATTGTATCGACGCGAATGGTATAAGGCAGTTTGTAGCTTTCCATGCCGTTGTAGCACATCACGCTGTCGCCGAAAGCCGAGTCGAAAGTTACCGTGAAGGCATAGGGGGCGTGGGCGTTGTTCATGGCGGCAAGTACCGATCCGTACTGGTTGGCGCGGGAGATAAAATCCATGGCGATCCAGTGGCCCGTCAGGTGGGTGATATCTGCAGTTGGCTGTGCGCTGCTTTGTTGCGCGCCGCCGGTTTTATCCTGTTTGCAGGCGGCAAAGGCGATGCTGGCAATGAGGGCGGCGAAAAGCAGGTATTTTGTGTACATTGAATGGAAGTTTATGACTAATTTTCAGAAAAAGCGGCGCAAAATTAGGATTTGCCTCGTTCAAAACGACAATTGAAAGGTTATTTCAAAAACTTGACCTTGACAAAAAAACGGGGATCGCGAGCACCCAGGTAACGCGCCGCTGCCGGCGCCAGCACCACTTCAATATTGGATTCGTAACCCGCGGGTATTCGTCCGATGACCTTGACGTACACCGTCCGGCGGCTCATGGGGTTGGTGACAGCCATCACGGTTCCGATGTCGGCCTCGCGGTGAAGGGCATAAAAAGCGCCTTCTTCCTTGCTGTCGCGTTGCCAGAAACATACGCCCTGACCGAGTTGCTCTTTCCGGCCGTTTTTTTGCTGTTCGTATTTCTCCGCCATGGCATTGGCAGGCGCTGCGCTGCGGGCCGGCCGCCATTCGGCAGGTATGCCGTCGATGCTGAGCCAACCCATATGAATCAATTGCCCAGGTTTTATATTGTTGTTTTTCAAGTGGTTGCGTTTGATAATCGAGTCTACCGGCATGTCGAAATATCGCTTGCAAATGGTAAACAGGTTGTCGCCGTCCTGCACGACGTAGCAAATGGGCGCAAATTTGCGGGGAGAGAAATCCTTACCTTTGTAGCGCTTGATGGCCCTGTTCGGCACCGGAATTTTGACCCTTTTCCCCACCTGCAAAGTCGGGTCGGTTTGAAATTGCGGATTGTGTTCGTAGAGTTCTTCCAGACTCAACCCGTAAAACCTGGCAAGCGAGAACATGGTTTGTTTGGGTTTGACGAGGTGGTGGATGAATTTTTTGCCATTGCTCACCGTCAGCCAGACGGTGTCCTTGTAGCTCAGGTAAGCGGGCATTTTTTCCGCCGGTGCGGCGGCAGGCGACTTGCCGGCGGTTTGTTGCGCACCCGCAGCAGCAAAATGCGACAGCAACAGGCATAAAAGGGTTATTCGAAGCATAGTTTTCTCTGTTTGCGGCAAAAGTACGATGCTTTTGCGCTACGGATCAAAGCCTCATAAACGAACGATTTGTTATGATACTTGCAGTCATCCCGGCTCGATACGGTTCCACACGCTTCCCGGGCAAACCTTTGGTCGATATTCATGGCAAAAGCATGATCCGGCGAACCTGGGAACAGGTCAGCGCCGCCAGACTGGTGGACCGCGCCGTTGTGGCTACCGACGACGAGCGCATTTTTCAGCACGTCAGGGAGTTTGGAGGAGAGGTGGTGATGACCCGAGGCGACCACGCCAGCGGGACGGATCGCTGCGCCGAAGTTGCCCGCCGGTACAAGGAAGCGCGGGTCATTCTCAACGTGCAAGGCGACGAACCTTTTATCCAGCCGGAACAAATTGATTTTCTGACCGCTACATTGCTTGCTACACCTCGGTTGGGCATTGCAACCTTGTTGAAAAGAATTGACGACCCCGCCTTGCTGCACAACCCGAACGTCGTGAAAGCCGTGCATGCTCCGGGGCATGGCGCCCTGTATTTCAGCCGTCATCCGGTACCCTATTTTCGCGACGCGCCGCCCGAAGAGTGGCTAGACCGTCACACGTACTTCAAACACATCGGCATGTACGCATTCAAACGCGCCTCGCTGCTGAAAATAGCCCGCCTCTCCCCTACTCCTTTGGAGAAAGCCGAATCGCTCGAACAACTTCGCTGGCTTGAAAACGGGCTCCGTATTGCTATTGGCATTACCGAAATGGAAACTAGCGGCATTGATACGCCCGAAGATTTGCACAAGTTCAGGAGCGCTCAGGCGCCGATCTGATCCAGTTTTTCAAACACCCCGAGTTGCCGCGTCATCATGTGCGGCATCCCTTTTGAAGTACGCCCGATCACCGGTTTGAAACGCGCATTCCAGACGACCTCTTCGGCAGAATAAGAGCGCCGCGCGTAGGTCAGCTGGTGATTAGTCTCGTCAACGCCTTTCACCAGCACCAGTATTTCGACGTTCGCTTCCAGAAAATCCTGTTCGGAAAAGCCTGCCAGCGGACTGTCGTCGTTCAGGGCATGAACGATGGTCCAGGACAGGGAAAAGAAGGATACCTTGCTGATTTCCAGCGGCAAAGTGTAGAATTTGCGGATGACATTGCCGTTTTCGTCACGCTGATTGGCCATCAGAATCATCTGCGCCTCCGTTTCCACGAGTTCGCTTTTTCGGGCGTTGCCCATGCGGATCATCAGTCCCCGCCCTTCGCGATAGGGAGCAATCAGTACGTTCTCGCTGAACACCAGCCGGGCCGAGGGCCTGGAAAACCTGCCATACAGCAGTCCGGAAACCAATGCAAAGGTCAACAGCCCCAGAAACGACTCGAATGAGGCAACGATATTGGTCGGCAGATTCCCCGGAGATACATGTCCGTACCCGACCGTCGTGAGGGTTTGGCTGCTGAAAAAATACGCCCACATGAAATTGTGCCACCATCCACCTGGCGGTACGCCGTTGAGATGTTCGATCCCGAGTGCGATATACAGGGAGGCAAAAAACATGTTGATCAGGACAAAACTGCACACCACTACACTCAAAAAAGCCCAGCCAGGCATGGTAATAAGGTAATAGTAAGTGTTGTCCCAGATGCTGAGACTTTGGCGTTTGACGTTGAATGAACCATCAGAGTTCATGACCCGGTTGTTGGTCGTGGCGTTGTTGCCAAATCCCAGTTCCTGCTGACGGACGTTGCCTGCAATTTTTCGAAGTATGGACATATCAAAAACGGTAAGCGGAAATTTGCGTTCCTTCGTTCAGCGAAATGGCAAAAAAGATGCGATTCCGCCAAACAAAAGCCTGGGTGCAAAGTTTAGGGTGTGTCTGACAAATCCTACATCTGCCACCAGATTTCACATTGACGAGTTGTATGAAACGCCGTGCAATAGTTTGGTTTAGACAGGATCTTCGCGTGCATGACAATGAAGCGCTCACGAATGCGCTCCGTATGGCAGACGAAGTCATTCCTGTTTTCATCTTCGACCCTCGTATTTTCCAGGGCCAAACACGATTTGGTTTCCCCAAAGTCGGCAAGTTCCGTGCAAAGTTCATCCTTGAAAGTGTGGCCGACCTCCGTCAGAACCTCCGCTCTCTGGGCAGTGAACTGATCGTCAGAAACGGCCTCCCCGAAACCATTCTGCCCGAACTGGCCGGCCAGTTCAAGGTGTCATGGGTACTATGCAACCGCGAACGAACCCGGGAAGAAGTAGCCGTTCAGGACCTGCTTGAACAAAAATTGTGGGGAATCGGCGTCGAACTGCTCTACTCCCGCGGCAAAATGCTGTTTCACACCCAGGATTTGCCCATGCCGGTACAACACACGCCGGATGTTTTCTCCCAGTTCCGAAAAGAAAACGAGCAAATTACGCCCGTTCGACCGCCGCTGCCCTCTCCTATTGCTCTGCCGGCGCTCCCGCCGGGTATCGACCCCGGCTTGCTGCCCGACCTTTCTGACTGGGGCCATTCGCCGTTCGAACCCGACCCCAGAACCGTTTTGCCGTTCAAGGGCGGCGAGACGGAAGGCCTCCGCCGCCTGCGTTATTATTTTTGGGAAAAAGACCTGGCTGCAACGTACAAAGAGACGCGCAACGGCATGATCGGGGGCGACTACTCCACCAAATTCTCCGCCTGGCTGGCACAGGGTTGCCTTTCACCCAAAATGATCTATCACGAACTCAAACGCTACGAACGCGAGCGGGTGAGCAACGACAGCACCTACTGGATCTATTTTGAGTTGTTATGGCGCGATTTTTTCCGCCTTATGGGCAAAAAACATATCGACCGAATTTTTCTAAAGGGTGGTCCGCAAAACAAACCGGACGCTTCCCTGAAAAACGATCGCACGGCTTTTGAAAAATGGTCGGCTGGCAAAACCGGCATTCCCTTCATCGATGCCAACATGCGCGAACTGGCCGCCACTGGTTTTATGAGCAACCGCGGCCGTCAGAATGTCGCCTGTTTTCTGGTCAAAGACCTCAAAGTCAACTGGCAAATGGGGGCCGAATGGTTCGAATCATTGCTCATCGACTACGACCCGACCAGCAACTGGGGCAACTGGAATTACGTAGCCGGCGTGGGCTCCGACCCTCGGGAAGACCGCTACTTCAATACGCTCACACAGGCAAAACATTATGATCCCAAAGGCGAATATGTGCGGCTCTGGTGCCCCGAACTCGCCCAAATCCCGGCAGACCTGATCCACCGTCCCGATCTGGTCCACGGCGCCGAACGCAAACAGTTCGGCCTCAACGGCTATCCACAGCCGATGGTTGAAGTGGAAAAATGGCTCTAGGAACCCTTGTCCGTCTTTTTCTCTTCCTTCTTTTTCCGATAAGGACAATGCCGGCAACCGCTGCCGCAACACCTTCCCCTGCGCAGCAAGTAGGCTTCGGTAAAAACCAGGTAACCTCTCTCCAGATAATAATCCCGGCCTTCAATGAGGGGCAAAACGGGCGGTCCGGACGAGTCTGTTTTCGACATAGTTTATCCTAACGATCAATGACGAAAAAAGTTGAGTGCGGCGAATCTCATCGGATCAGCACCATCTTGCCTATCCCGTTTTTGAAATACCCGTCAACTGCGTCGTTGCCAAACAAATCGAAGTCGCTGCCATCGGCTTTTTTCGCAATAATTTGGTAAAAATACACGCCATTGGCCAGTTGATCGCCGTACATATCCCGCCCGTCCCAGCAAAAACTGCTTTGGTGCGTGCCCGCCCACATTGGGCCGAACTCTGCCCCGGAAATTTCCCTCACCACCTTGCCGCTCACTGTCATAATACGGAGGTTGAAATAAGCCGGCGGCTCCGCTCCGGTCATGGTGTAAACGAAGCAGGTGGAACTTGAAAAAGGATTGGGGTAATTCATAATGTTGGACAGGGAGGAGGCCGTAATGACCTTGAAATTCACTGTGTATTGCAATTTCCCGGCAGGGTTTCCGCTGGCATCCCTGCCGTTGGCCCGCAACTGATACATGCCATCGGCGCTGAAAACCGGGCTCCATTCCAGCCGGGCCTGGTTCTTTTGGGGCAATGAAGAGGCGCCGGCCGGAAAAAACAGGAAGTCCGGCCCGCCCGGGTCAAGATTGACGATGGAACCGTTTGGGTAAACCAGGGATAACTGAAAGGCCGTCGTGTCTTGCATGGCCAGAAACGGGTTCTCGTCTTTGAGGGTCAACACGACCCGCGGTTCGGGCGATACCAAATCGCCGTCGAGCAGGTGAACCCCGTCAAACGTGACGTCGAGGAAGGGATTGCGCTGATCGCGCACCACATAAAAGGACTGCACCGCCACGTTGTTAAAATGAAACTGCTCTGCCTGCCCGGGCGTCGGATTGACGTCGATCAAAAGTCGTTGCGCGCCGCCTAACCCGCGAGAATCGTAGTTGAGCGCAATACCCAGGGTGTCGCCGGCCGGCAAGGGCGGATAAAGCCGGGTAATCACTGGGCCGGAGCCTTGCTCGTTTTCAAAACGAAACCGTACTTGCAAACTGTCGAAAGGGCTGTCGGAAGCATTGTGAAATACAGTTTTCAGCCGCAGCGCGTCGCCCTCCTGCAAGGTGTCTTTGTAAAACTCGTACGAAGAAGCGGGATCAAGTCCGCCTTCCGGCACGGGCGCAAACTGTATCCTGACGAATTCCGGCTGAACAGCCGTGCGCAGCAAAGTGTCCGACGCCTCGTAGCGCAGGCGGAGTTGCGGAAATTGCTGCGCTGAAATGCCGGACAAATCGGTGTCTTGCCCGAAGTTCAGTTTCGACAACAAAGTGTCGGTTTGCTCCGGCCTCACGCCCAACACCAGCAAGGAAGCCCGGTCGGAAGCGTTGTCGATGCCGGAGATGTTCCAGTAGAGCGAGTCCCAGTGCAGCGCCGGACCGAGGGGCGGGCTTTCGAAATACCCCTGTGCCCATTTTGCCGTGAAATTCCTGCGGATAAGTGCTGCCGAATCCGGGTTGAATACGATCGTATCAACCGGGGGAAAAGACAAGTCGTTTTTGCGAAAAATAAACCCGTAAGCCGGGGGCGACATACTGTACTGCGTCAGTTGCCTGACCTTTTGCGCACCCTGATCTTCAAACACCTGAAAAAGGTTTTTGCCTGCCAGCAACGAATCCGCCGCCCAACGCCTTGGGGCATATCCGAGGGTATCGGTGGGCCGGTTAAACGCGAGCAGGCCGACATAATACCCGTCCGGGATCTCATTGTCAACAAACTGAATCAGCGCGAGCCGTTGCAAGGTATCGGCCGTATCGAACCAGTAGAAAAACTTCGAAGCCGTACTGTCCGGATTGTGCGGGCCTCCGGCCGGGTTGGGCGCCACGTGCCCCCCGTTCGGCTCCTGCAACATCAGCAGCACGCCGCGCTGAATACCTTCCTGATTCCAGCCGTAGTCGCCTGTACTGCCTTCATAATGAATATTTTGCAAGCCTGGATAGCGGTTCATGCCTCTCCATGCAACCGACACCGAGACAAAACCTGCGTTATCCGGAAACTCGAATCGCCTCGACAAGGAATCAATCCGCAGGTTGACCAGCCGGTTGCTTTGCCATTGCCCGATATGCTGCTGATTCCAGCCCGGGCTGCTGCCCGTCAGACAGGTGAACGAACGGGTATGCCACACGACGGCGCCGTTGACGAGACTGTCGCGTGCGATGCGCCAGTAATAAACGGTGCTGTCCTGCAAGCTGCCCTGCGGTTGCCATTGCAACAGGCCGCCACGTTGTTCCAGCGTTGCAAATTGTCTCGCCGGACTGTCAAAACCCGCCGTCGTATCCATTTCAAACAAATAACGACGGACAACCGGACTGCTGTTGAGGGTGGACGCCAGCAGCCGGATTTGTGGTTTGGACACAATGCCGTAGTCGAGCGGCCACAGCGGTTGCACATCGTCGGCGTAGAAATAAACCTCGGCGCCGGGCGCGCCGCCGGCATCGGTCAATGCATTGTTCATTTCAGCGCCGGCGGGCTGTTCTGCCACTGTGTTGTCGGGGTCGAGGGTCAAAAAGAATCGGTTGACGCCAGCCTTGTCGTCCGTTGTGGACAGATCGTAAGCGCGCTGCAGCCGCCAGGCCGGCGCTGCGACGGTGTCGCTTATCCGGTCTGTCAAGTTGTTGTCGGGCCTTCGCTGTCCGATCTGAATCTTCAATGCATCGCCCGTGTTTTCTCCGAGATTGAGCACATCGAATTGCAACTGGAAACTGCCGGCTTCCAGGCCTACGGGGTTCGGGCTGACCTTGAAAGAGGCGGGATCGATGGTATAGTCCGGACCTTCCGGCGTATTCAGCCGCAAGGCCGGATCGCCCTGCAACAGGTTTTGGTGCAGCATGGCGGTCAGCGCGTTGCTGTTGTTGGCGCCGAGCAGAGACCCGATCGTATGGCGCATGATCTGGCCGGTTGTTGCATGGTAGTCGGGGCCTCCCAACAATTCGTAATACCGGCTGCCGAACTGGTGCAGGGCGTCGATTTCACTGAAATTTACCGAAGCGAACCAGGCAACAGCGCCTTTTTGCGGAGCCAACACGAACTGTTCGCCAAGTCCTTGCTGCGTATTCGAACATTGCCCGGAAAAGCAACCCATGACCATCATCACAGGGTATCTGCCGGTGTTTTGGTAGGCGTCGGGCGAGCCGATGTCAAAGTCGATGGCGTTGGAAGACGAATGCCCGAATATCATCCACAACGCGACCCCACCGTTTACCGTGCCCAGTATTTTCTCGTAGGCCGATTGTTGTACCGGGTCGGCGGAGGTTTTGTAAAAGGTCGTTACATCGGCGCCAAGGCGGCCGTTGGCCAGTATGCCGGCCATTTGCTGGGTAAAATCCTTGATGGTGGCCGATTCGCTGAGCAATCCCCCGCTGAGGTGCAGCACTTTTTTAAAACGGCTTTTACCAGCAATAGTCTGGGGCGCATTTTGCAATTGCTGCTCGTGCTCCATCACTTTGTCGAGATAATAACGAATCTCGACCGGGCGGGTGACTGCAATACGGCCTGTCGGAAAAATCGGCTCGGAGAGGTCAGGCCCCTGCATGACAAACAGCATGTCTGCGCCGGGTGCGCCGAAGGTCGGCACGAAAAACAGGGAGTCTGCCAGCGCCGATTGTGTGGCCGGATCGCGGAAAAGGCTGTAATCCAGCCCTTTACCAATGATAAATAGGTACTCCGGATTGCTCCAGTGCTTTTTAATGTAATGACAAAAATTGCGCACGGCTATCGGATGATAACGTACGCCGTATCCGAACTGCTCGTACAACTGATTGACATCGACGATGGTCGTCTTGAAATTCCCGCCTGCCGCGCTGCTTCGGTAAGCCGCGTACTCCTCAACGTGGTTCGCGCCGCCCGACAGCGGGTCAGCAAAAAACGCCGGATGGCTCAGGATGACATATTCCGCATCATCGGGCCGGAAATCATGAAACTGGAACGGCGCCATCACCGCGGCAGCCTTGACCCCCTCTGCCGGATTCACGAGTGCAAAACGCCGCGTCGGGTGGTTGTCGGCCGGCAGCCTGACTTTGGCCAGGTTGCCGGCCACAGTAGTTGTCAGGCGAGTCAAATTGGTGAGATCATACAAAACAGGTGCGCCGCCATTGAGGTTAAAAGCCTGAATTTCAAGGTATTTCGAGTTGCTCGACGAGTCCAGTTCGAAAAAAACGGAAGCCGCGTTTTCAAAGGCAAACTGTCGTGAATACCGGATACTGCCGCCGCTAACCATGTGCCGGTCGGAGCCACCGAGCGCCGATTCCACTTCGATCCGTGTCGTGCCGGTGAGCAGGCTGTTACCCACTTCGAACGTATGCTCCATGACCTTCCATCCTTCAAACTGATCGGTGAAAAACAGGGAATCATTGACGGAGACTTTTTGCTCGTGGGCGCCCAGATCGCTGGCATAACGGATGTTTACCCGTGCCGGCGGGCCTGCTGCGAATAGTTTTTTGATCGGCAGGGGCACGGTGGTCGTGAGGTTGTAGGCCCGACCGAAGCCGTCGCCGTTGAACCAGGAAAAGGTTATTTCTTCGGTAATCCGCCGTTTGAGGTGCTTCAGCGCGTAAGTGGTTTGCGCTTCATACCAGCACCAGAGCTCTTTGGGCGGCAGATTAGAGAGGTCGTTGTTCAAAACCGAAAACCGAAGCGGAGCGCTCCCTGCATCCCAACAGAGGTAGTAGGTGCAAGTGTCGTTGAACAAACTGATTTCGGGGTTAAGATTCTGAAAACCAGGCTGTTCGAAAAGATAACGATCTACCTGATCCCGGTTTTTTTCACCATAAAACTCGATAAAATCACCCGGGCCGAAGAAGCCGTCGGTGCTGGTAAAAATAGCCACCTGCTGCCCGTAGGCCAGGAGGCGGAATTGTCCGGCGGGCACCTGATCGAGCGGGAAGCCGGCATCGGCAAGCGCCTGATAGTTGACGCGGTAAATGCCGTCTTCCGCCACTTTGATCCTGAAATAGGTTTTCGAAAAATCAATCCATTCGTTGCCGTAGAGCGTATCCTGTCCGTTCCACATTTGCGAAAAAACGGAAGTAGGCAAAAAGCAATGAAGCAAGAAGAAAACAGACCAAGACCGCATACTGAAACGAGCCAATTTTTGGACAAAAATATCAAATCCCGCCTGCGTATTTTTCGCCCATGCTGTCCAAACAGGAATGGATGCTCCGATGCGGCGCTGCGATCGACTGGCTGCTTCGAAGTATCGAGGCGACAGGCCGTCGGGGATCTGCCCATCATTTTTCGCCCTTTCGCGGCTGGGCGCCTGCCTATCCCGAAACCAGCGGCTACCTGATCGAGACCTTGTTGTGCTACGATGCGGTTTTCACAGGGAAAAACCTGCGCGCCCATGCCTTGCTGCTCGCTGACTGGCTGTCCGAAATTCAGCTGGAAGAAGGCGCTTTCCCGGGCGGCAAACTGGGCGCCCGCTCCCCTGCCCCAAGTGTGTTCAACACCAGCCAGATTCTGTTCGGGTTAAGCGCCTGCCTGGCAGGTGAAACGCCGCCTGAACGGCTCGAATCTACCCTCCGGCGTGCCGTTCGATGGCTGATGGCGCAACTCGAACCCGACGGCGCCTGGCGAAAAGCCGCCTATGTCGAAGGTTTTACGCCGAGCTACTACACCCGGGCTGTCTGGGCGGTTTTGTTGGCCAATAAAATTATTCAATCTGCTGAAATAGAGGGCAGTATGCGAAAATCCCTCGAATTTTACACGCGCCGTTTTTTGCCCGGCGGAGCGATACGAGACTGGGGGTTCCGGGCAGGCGAAGCGGCATTTACCCATACCATTGCCTACACGCTGGAAGGCTTTTGGGAGAGCGCCTCACTCCTCGACGCAAAGCCGGTGCTCGATCTGACGCTTCATTCGGCACATGTTTTTTTACAGCAGGCGCAGCGAAACAACTGGCAGGTAGCGGGCCGCTACGACGAGCAATGGAAAGGTGATTATTCTTTCATCTGCATCACTGGCCATGCACAGTTGTCGGTGCTGTATGCGCGCCTGGCGCGGGAAACGAGCAGCCCGGAATTCGAGGATTTTTCAAAAAAACTGCTGCAAACAACCATCGACGCGCAATACATGGGCTTGATAAAAGGCGCGTACGGAGCCCTGCCGGGGTCGCGGCCGTTTCGGGGGCCCTATCTCCGGTTTCGTTACCCCAACTGGGCGGCCAAATTTTTTCTGGATGCTATGTGGACGCACCGTCCAGCGCCTTTTTGAACACATCGAGACAGCGGGCGCGCGCAAAGGCGTGATCGACAATGGGTTTCGGATAGGCAGCCGTGCCGAATTCGGGCACCCAACGCCGGATATAGCGGCCTTCGGGGTCGAACTTTTTCGCTTGCTCCAGCGGATTGAACACCCGGAAATACGGCGCCGCATCGGTACCGCAACCCGCCGCCCATTGCCAGCCGCCTGAATTGCTGGCAAGGTCAAAATCGAGCAGTTTTTGGGCAAAATATGCCTCGCCCAGCTGCCAGTTGAGGAGCAAGTGTTTGGTCAGAAAACTGGCAACTACCATACGAACACGGTTGTGCATATAGCCGGTCGCGTTGAGCTGGCGCATGCCGGCATCGACCAGCGGGTAGCCGGTGCGACCTTCGCACCATTTCCGGAAATCCTCCTGCGAATCGCGCCAGGGTATGCGCGCATATTGGGCCTTGAAAGGGCCATCGACAACGTGCGGAAAATGGGCAAGAATCTGACTGTAAAAGTCGCGCCAGATCAATTCGTTCAGATAGGTGTCGTTCAATGCGCGAGCAGCGCGGGCTTTTTCCCGGATGCTGATCGTGCCGAAGCGGAAATGAATGCCCAATTTGGAAGTTCCGTTTTCCAGCGCGGGAAGGTCGCGCGTTTTGTCGTATTGCCGGATGAGGCCTCGCGGCACGGAATCTGGCGGAAAGGTGCGTTCCGAAGGCCCAAAACCCATTTCGGCGAGGGTCGGCGACGGCAGTGGCGCAGTTTTGTAAAAAGCGGTGAAATAGCGCTCTGTGGGATAGGATTTCAGGTAAAAAGACAAGGGGCCGTCACTGGTTTCTTCCAGCCTGCTGTCGAGTTTGGCGCGCCATTTCCGGCTGTAAGGGGTAAATACCGTGTACGGATGGCCGTCGTCTTTCAACACTTCGCCTGCCTCAAAAATGACATGATCCTTGTACGTCCTGAACGGAATATTCCGCGCCGACAACAGCCCGGCAACCGCTTCGTCGCGGCGTTTGGCATACGGCTCGTAATCGCAGTTGGTGAATACGGCCGCAATGTCATAGGTTTCGAGGAGCTGTTGCCACACCGCTGACGGGCTTCCGTGCCGCACGACGATCGAGCTGCCCATTTCGGCCAATTGCCTGCCCAGCTGTTCTGTTTGCCGGTGAATGAACGTCACCCGGGCATCGTTGCGGTCGCTCAGGTCATCGAGAATTTCGCGGTCGAAAATAAAAAGCAGTAAAACCGGATAAGGCGAACGCAGGGCATGGTAAAGGGCGGCATTATCGTGCAATCGCAGGTCGCGACGCAGCCAGCAGACGGCGATTTTTTGTTTCATCGTACGGTTAAAAGCCTCAGAACAAGGGAAAGGGAATTTGGTTTCGCCTTACCGGATGACGACTTCCCGGATGTACTCCTCCCCCATTTCTTCGTTGAGCATCTGTTTGATCCTGTCGCGCGAAAAAAGCAGTTCCTGTTTCAGGGGGGCCGACAGAATGGTGAGGTAGAGTACGTTTTTTCGCACGGCGATATTGGACGTGTACGTCGTAATGGTTTTGCCCATGACCTTCTCCCAGGCAGTTTTCAGGCGCGTTTCGTCCAGACCCGGCTTGAGGCGCATCTCCCGCAGCATGTCCTGCAGGGCTTCCTGTAAGGTAACATCGTTTTTCTTGCGCATGGCAGTGGCATCAGGCCCTTTTTCTCAGCGAAAGGTACACGATCCAGCCCAAAAGAAGCGTGAATCCGGAAGTGAGAATGGGAAGCGATCCGTTTACACTGTTGAGATAGCCGGCGATGACCGGCGGAATCATTTGGCCGACGGAAACCATGCTTTGGTTGATGCCCAGCACCTCCCCTTGTTCCTGTTTTTGGGCAAAGCTGCTCACTACGGTAGTCAGGTTGGGAGAAGAAAGCCCCTGAAAAAGTGCGATGAACGGGTTGATCAGCATGATTTGCCAAAGATTTTGCGCCAGCAATATCGACGGCATGGTGACGGCCAGCAGAATCAGGGAGTAGCGCAAAATGACGACCGAGGATATTTTTTGCGAAAGTTTGCGCACCACGATGGCCTGGGTAATGACCAGCCAGATGCCGATCCACCCGAAAATCAGGCCGATTTCTTTTTCCTTCATGCCGAAGCGCTGTAACAGATACACCGAAAAAAACTGCGTGAAAAAGGAAAAACTCAGCGAAAACAGCAGGGAAACGGTGAAAACGCCTTTCAGGTTGGGTGATGTAAAGGCCTTGCGAACATTCAGCAGACCGGTCAGAAAACTGACGCTCGATTGCCGGGGGTGCTGATTGGTTTCCGGAAAATTTTTGAGCAATAAAAGGATGTTCAGCGCAGTTAGGCCCGCGGTAAACCAGAACGGCGTGGCGTGATTGAACCAGGAGGAAATATTGCTGTCGGCCAGAATACCGCCGATCGCCGGCCCAAGAATAAACCCAAGGCCGAAAGCCATGCCGATAAAGCCGAAATAACGCGGCCTCAATTCCTGGTTTTCACTGGTAATGTCCGAAATCGCGGAATAAATGATGCTGACATTGCCCCCCGTAAAACCTGGCAAAGCGCGGCTGATGAACAACAACAATAGGTCTTTGCGCAAAATAGCCACCCCGAACAGCAAATACCCGATCAGCGTGCCGGCCAGCGAAATGAGCAACATCGGCCGGCGCCCGTAACGATCCGACATGGCCCCCAGCGCCGGAGCGCCGAAAAATTGCATAAACGGATAAACGGCGATGAGATAGCCGTACAAAATGGAACGCTGCGCCTGACTGGTATCGGCAGCAAGAATGCTGGTTTCGGGCGACAAAAACAAGGCCGGCAGAACCGGAATAATGATGCCGACACCCAGCATATCCAGAAAGACCGTCAGGAATATGGGTAACAGCGGAGATTTGGAAGATTCGGACATGATGGCATTCCGTTTGCAGACAAGCGATTGACGGCGCGAAAGATAGGATGGGTATCTTTGTACGACGCAAGTATGTGTTATGATTTGCGTTTTATTTGAAACCAACCTGTAAGGAATATTTCGACTGAGTATGACACAAATAAAGGATTCTGAGCTGATTATAAACCCGGACGGCAGCATCTACCATCTTGCCTTGCGGCCGGAAGAGGTCGCCCCGATCATTATTACCGTGGGCGACCAGAACCGCGTGGAAAAAATCAGCCGGCGTTTCGACGCCATAGAACATCGCGCCGCGCACCGGGAATTTGTCACGCACACCGGCCGCCTCGGCCGGCAACGCATCAGCGTGTTGTCCACAGGGATCGGCCCCGACAATATCGACATTGTGCTGAACGAACTGGACGCCCTCGTCAACATTGATTTTGCCACCAGGGCGCCCCTCGACCGACACACCGGCCTGACCTTGATCCGTGTGGGCACGACCGGAGGACTGCAGGCCGACATTCCCGTGGAAAGCCTGGTCGCCAGCCACGGCGCCGTTGGTTTCGACGGCCTCCTTCATTTTTATGATGCCCCTCAGCAGCACGATCATCCCCTGCTCACTGCCTTGCGTGCCCACGGCGAGAAGCGGTTTGACTGGCAATTTCCCGTCGCGCCTTATTTCGTGGAAAGCGATCCGGCCCTGCTGAATCATTTTGCCGGCGGTTTTGCCTTTGGCCTTACTGCCACCAACCCCGGATTTTATGGCCCGCAAGGCCGATGGCTCAGGGCGCCGCTTCGGATACCCGATTACATTGACCTGTTGCAAAGTTTTGATTATGAAGGTCGCAGATTTGTCAACCTTGAAATGGAAACATCTGCATTATTAGGCCTGTCCGCCCTTTTGGGGCACCGCGCCGCATCCCTGAGCGTGGTGCTGGCCAACCGCGCCGACGGCTCATTCAGCACGGATCCGGATCGGGCAGTAGAGCGATTGATCGATCGCGTGCTGGAAAAAATTTCAGACGGATTGCCCGTCAGCGCCTAACTTCACGACGGATTTCAGGCGCAATGCGGCGGCGGCTCGCAGCCCTTGCCCGGCGCTGAAAATCACACCATTATTCACCATCAAATTGACCAGCATTATGAACTCAATGAGTTTGACAGGCCTGCGCGGCTGGCTGTTTTCCCTGACATTTTTGTTGCTCGGATTGGGCCTCGTGCTGCAATCCTGCTCGCCCAAATGCGACCCCGATAATATCACCACGGCGGTCAATCTCGCCACCGAATTACCGGCGCTGATGGCGAAAGCCTCCAGCAAAAAATACAGCCAGGAAGATGCTGACAAGGTGCTGAAACCCCTGGCGGCTGCCCTGGAACGCGCCAAAGCCACATCCCGCAACAAGGACTCCGCCGAACAATGGCGACTTTTGCAGGATGATCTCGTCTTGCCGTTCTTCAACATGTGGAAGGAAAAAGGCAAACTCGACGCCGATTATGTGAAAGTTTCCCAGGGTCAGGTGGAGCGCAGTCTTAATTCCATCGCCCGGGCGGAAAAATCGAAACGCGGTGATTGCAAGGCAATGCCCGACGACAAAAAATAGACTTGTAATCCCTTTTATTACTCAAAATCAACACCCAGTCATGGCAAAAAGAAAATACAGCGACGACGACATCAAAAAAGCGTTGCAGGATGTTGACGATCAACTCGTTGGCATGGTCGACGAGTTTGTCAACCGCCGCAAAAAAGCATACGTGAAAGCGGCCCAGGAATTGCGCAGCCGCATGGAAAAACAAGCCATCGAGTTCAGCGAACTGCTGGCCGAGGGGAAGATCACCGTCGATCTTTTCCAGATGCTCATCAAACAAAGCGCTGCGGAAGCCAAAATCCACATCCTCGAGCAGTCGGTAGTGTCGCGAGCCAAATTTGACGAACTGGTGGAAAAGGTTGCGATCAAAGTCGCCAAAACACTGATTCCCATTGTGTTGGGCGCTTTGTAAACCTTCCATGTCCATCGCTACAACCAAGCATATTTTCGGCCCGCTGGTACAGCGGGCCGTTTTTATAAACGCAATCCGGCCATGAAAATCTATACTTCCCTCGTTTTGTTCCTGTTTGCAACCGGTCTGCTTGCACAGCACACCTTTTCAATCGTTGCCATCGACACTATTACCGGCGAGGTCGGCAGTGCAGGCGCGTCCTGCCTCGACGACAATACGTTTCCCGGCAGCGGCGGCGCCATCATCATCAGTGATTTGCTGCCCGGAAAAGGCGCTATTCATACCCAGTCGTTCTGGCTGGAAGCCAACCAGAACAATGCCCGTCAAAAAATGCAGGAGGGCCTGTCGCCCGCTGACATTCTGCTTTGGCTGAAACAAAATGACCCGGAGGGGCCTTTCGGCGCGCAAAAAAGGCAGTACGGCATTGTCGATTTCGACCCGCAGGGGCATCCGCGTTCCGCCGCTTTTACCGGCAACAGCTGTTTCGACTGGAAAGGGCACCGTGTCGGCGCCAATTACGCCATTCAGGGCAATATCTTGCTGGGCCCCGAGGTCGTCGACAGTATGGAAGCGCGTTTTCTCGCCGCCGAAGGCTCCTTGTCAGACAAGTTGATGGCCGCTCTTCAGGGGGCGAACATGGTGGGCGCCGACACGCGTTGCACCGACAATGGCACTTCCTCCCTCTCGGCTTTTCTTCGCGTAGCGCAGCCCGGCGACAACGATGGCCAGTACTGGCTCGACCTCAACGTGCCCTCCCTGCCCGCCGGAATGGAGCCTATCGACTCACTCCAGCACCTGTACGATGAGTGGAAAGCCCTGGCCAGCACCGAGCCGTTCGCGCTCGATTTCCAGATTTGCCCCAACCCCGCCAGGTCGCAGATCAACCTCAGCGTTTCGGCAAGCGACAGCCGCGTGGAGCTGTTCGACACCATGGGAAGGCCGGTTTTTTCTTCCCGACTGGTACAGGGCGAAAACCACCTTTACCCTACCCTTTTGCCCGGCATTTACTGGGTACAGGTGACTGCTCCGCCCTTTTATCGCCAAAGCCGGGTGCTGGTCTGGCTGGAGTAGCGAACACCCGGCAAGATTTATTTGTTATGCGGCCGGCAATCTGACATTTTGTCATTTTATCGGCCAGATTTACCTACCTTTGCGGCGCAAAATCGCAACACAACACCGCTATGTACGACAGCAATCCTACGATTGAGGGGATTAAGACCATCGACGAAGCCAAGCAGGGCAGCGTTTTTTATCAACAACAACCGACGGATGTTCAGCCGGAAGGGGGGAAAAGGTTTTACATCGAAAGCTACGGCTGCCAGATGAATTTCAGCGATTCGGAAATTGTTGCCAGCATCCTCGGCGAAATGGGTTATTCCTCCACCCGCAACATGGAAGAAAGCGACCTGATCCTGATCAACACCTGTTCCATCCGCGAAAAGGCCGAAGAAACGGTGCGCAAGCGCCTGCGTGTTTTTGAAACGGTGAAACAACAACGTCCCGGCGCGCTGGTGGGGATTTTGGGGTGCATGGCCGAACGCCTGAAGAAGAAACTGCTCGAGGAGGAAAAACTCGTTGATCTGGTCGTAGGCCCCGATGCCTACCGTGATCTGCCCTCGCTGATCGGCGGCGCCGAAGACGGCGACCGCATGGTCAATGTTTTGCTCAGCCGGGAGGAAACCTATGCCGATATCAGCCCCGTACGACTCGAATCCAACGGTGTGACGGCCTTTATATCCATCATGCGGGGCTGCGACAATATGTGTTCGTTCTGCGTCGTGCCTTTTACCCGCGGTCGCGAGCGCTCCCGCGATGCGTTCAGCATTGTTGCGGAAGCAGCCGACCTGTTTGCAAAAGGCTACAGGGAGGTGACGCTGCTGGGCCAGAATGTCGATTCGTACAAATGGGAAAACCCGGAAACGGCGCAGGTGGTCAACTTCGCTCAGTTGCTCGACATGACGGCCTCGGTTCATCCCGACCTCCGCGTGCGTTTCAGTACCAGTCACCCGAAAGACATGACGGACGACGTGCTGCACGTCATGGCACGCCACGATAATATCTGCAAATACATCCACCTTCCGGTCCAATCCGGCAATTCGCGCATCCTCGAGCTGATGAACCGCACGTACGACCGTGCCTGGTACGAAGATCGCATCCGCGCCATCCGCGCCATTTTGCCCGATGCGGCTGTGTCGAGCGATATCATCACGGGCTTTTGCTCCGAAACCGAGGAAGAACATCAGGACACGCTCTCGATCATCGAATGGGCCGGTTTTTCGATGTCCTACATGTTTTTTTATTCCGAACGCCCGGGTACGCTGGCTGCGCGCAAATACCCGGACGACATTCCTGAAGACGTCAAAAAGCGCCGGCTGAATGAAGTGATTCGTCTCCAGACAGCCATATCGCTGCAACACAACCGCAACGACATCGGCAAGACGTTCAAAGTGTTGATAGAAGGCAACTCCCGAAAATCGGCAGCTGACTTTTGCGGACGGAACAGTCAGAACAAAATGGTGGTTTTTCCCAAAAAAGAAGGCCTGAAACCGGGTGATTACGTGCACGTCAGGGTGCGCGAGGCAACCAGTGCCACCCTGCTCGGCAATATTGTTTAACTCCTTAATTCAGTTGACATGCGTTTGCGAATCTTGTTTTTCGCCCTCCTGTGGCTAGCCTGTACAGCGCAGGCATTCAGCCAGTCAAAATCCCCGGAAGAACTCATCGCTGATTTTCACAGATTGCTGATCAGCGAATCGCCCGAATCGGTCACGACTACCTACCTCGGCGATCTTGCGAGAGACAAGGAGTCGCGTGACAATTTCAACAAGCAGTTCAGGTTCCTGCACGACAATTTCGGCAAATCCGAGGGATACGACATCATCGACAAAAACAGATTTTCTGACAACCTCATCTCCTACAACTGCATTTTCAGGTATGAAATCCCGGTTTATTTCCGCTTCCTGTTTTACAGGTATGAAGGAAACTGGAAAATCACCTATTTCTTTTTTTCCCAAGACGCGGCCCGAAACCTCGGTGTAGATACCGATTAAACATATGGCAGTAAACCTCCAATCCATAAAAGCGCGCTTTGGTATCGTCGGCAATTCCCCGTTGCTCGATGCAGCGCTCGAAACGGCCGTGCGCGTGGCGCCGACCGATCTTACGGTGCTCATCAATGGAGAGAGCGGCGTGGGCAAAGAAGTTTTTTCCAAGGTTATTCACGCTCTAAGTGCCCGCAAACACAGCGATTTTATCGCGATCAACTGCGGCGCCATACCGGAGGGCACGATCAATTCGGAATTGTTCGGCCATGAAAAAGGCGCGTTCACCGGGGCGGTAAGCGACCGAAAGGGCTACTTCGAGACGGTCAACGGCGGCACCATTTTTCTGGATGAAATCGGCGAAATGCCGTCAGATACGCAAGCCTACCTGCTCAGGGTACTAGAAACAGGCGAATTCATCCGTGTGGGCGCCTCCAAAGTGGAGCGCACCGACGTGCGGGTGATCGCTGCCACCAATGTGGATTTGCAGGAGCGCGTGCGCAAAGGCAAATTCAGGGAAGACCTTTTCTACCGCCTGAATACCGTACCGATTCGCGTACCGGCCCTTTACGAACGCCGCGAAGACATTCCTGTACTGTTCCGAAAGTTTGCCACTGATTTTGCCGAACGCTACCGCATGCAACCCGTTCGGCTCGACGAGCGCGCGGATCTCGTGTTTGAAAACTACCGCTGGCCGGGCAATATCCGCGAACTCAAAAATGTGGCCGAACAACTCTCGGTGCTGTCCGAAGAACGCCTGATTACGGCCGAAGCCCTGCAGCAGATCATGCCGCAAATGTTTGCGCGCAACCTGCCCATGCGGGTCGATCAGGGCGCCGGACACGGGCACGGCAATCAGGAATTTCAGGAACGGGAAATCCTCTACAAGGTGCTGTTTGAAATGAAAAGCGACCTGAACGACCTGAAATCGCTGATATATGAACTCGTGCGCAGCAACAATTTGCGCATGCCAGAGCTCGGCAATTTCCGTCAGATTCAACCCTCGTTTCCGTCAGGGCTAACCACCACCCGCGACAATTTTGACGTCGTGTCGGAAAAGCCGTCGTTCTTTACCGAAGAGGAACCCGCCGGGCGCGTTACGCCGATCATCATCGACCCGTCCCGCAACGGCGCCAATTTTGACAAATCGGAAGTGGAAGACGCGCCGCTGGCCATGGACGAAATTGAAAAGGAAGCCATCCGCAAAGCTTTGAAAAAATACAATGGCCGACGCAAGGAAGCCGCAGAGGAATTGAAGATTTCGGAGCGCACTCTTTATCGCAAAATCAAGGAATACAACCTGCAATAAAACCCTTAAAACTTTATGTTTTCCTTAACAGCGGGCCGGCAGCGCGGTATCGGCATACGGCGTCTTGCTGCTCGGGTGTTAACGAATGACAAACCCCGGCGCAGAATATGTTCCCTTTGGGATATTTGCCCGTCTCTTTCTTACCAAATTAAGTTCTAAAACCTGTCACGAATGAAACGCACATTCGCTACGCTGCTTTTTTCAACCTGCCTTTCCCTTCTGGCATTTGCTACTCCGCCCGGTTACAAAATCAGGGTAAAATTGGACAATTACAACCAGCAGGAGCTCATCCTGGGCTGGCACTACGGTGAAAAACAATACGTAAAAGACACGGTTGCCCTCGGCTCCGACGGATGGTTTACCTTCCAGGCCGATACCCTGCTTCCCTGTGGCGTTTACCTGCTGGTGCTGAAGCCCGACAACAATTTCATCCAGCTGCTGATCAATGGTAACGAACAAAACATCACTGTCACAGGCGATGCCAAGGACGCAGTCAACACGCTAAAATTCAAAGGCTCGGCCGACAACGACCTGTTCTACACCTATTTGCGATACCTCAATCAGCAACGCCCCGAATCGGATACCCTCCGCGCCCAACTGGCACGCGCCAAAGGCAACAAGGCCGATTCCACGCGGATTGCCCAGGAAATTATGGGAATCGATAAAAAGGTCAGAAAATACCAGACTGATCTGATTGCCAAACACCCCGGCACCCTGTCGGCCAAGATTGTCAAAGGCTCGCTCGAACCGGAAATACCGGAATACACCGGCGACGAAAAAACCGTGCAACGCAACAAATATTACTGGGCGCGGGGGCACTATTTCGACAACATCGACCTGGCCGACCCCTGCCTGCTGCACAGCCCCATCCTGTTCAACAAGGTGGATTATTATGTCACCAAAATGGTGCCACAGCACCCCGACAGCATCAACGTCGCGCTGGATTTTATTCTGGACAAAATGAAGTCCTCTCCGGAGAACTACAAATACTTCCTGATCCATTTTCTCAACTACTACGCCAAGTCAACTTTCGTCGGCATGGATGCCTGCTACGTGCACCTGGCCAAAAACTACTACTGCACCAACCAGGCGCCCTGGATGAAAAAAGAAGACCTGGAAAAAATCTGCGACAACGCGGATCGCCTCGAACCCATCCTGATTGGCAAAATTGCGCCCAACATCACGGTAAAAGACCGCAACAACCAGCCCATGTCGCTCTGGGACGTGGATGCCGACTACACCGTGCTCTTCTTTTGGGACCCCGAGTGCAGCCACTGCAAAAAGGCGGCGCCTTTTATGGTCGAATTTGCCAACAAATTCAAGGATCGCGGGGTGAAGATTTTTGCAGTCTGCACCGCCGTTACGGATAAAGGCCCCGAGTGCTGGAAAAGCGTGGAAGAAAAAGGCTTCTCTGATTTTCTATTCCTCAACACTTACGACCCGTACATCCAGAGTCGTTACAAGACGCTTTACGACGTCAAAACCACGCCACAAATCTTCATTCTCGATCGCAAGCACGAAATTCTGATGAAACGTATCGGCGCCGAGCAACTCCCGGAAGTCATGGAAGAAGTGATGCGCTTTCAGGAAGAGAAAAAGAAGCAGGGGCGCTAATCCCCGAAAGATTCTACGACAGGCGGGCAACGGGCGTGAGCGCCTGCTGCCCGCCTGTTTTTTTATTGCTTGCCGTCCATTCTGATTCTCGGATCAAGCCAGGCGTACAAGAGGTCTGACAAGAGATTGATCAGGATAAAAACGACCGAAGTAAAAAGGACGCAACCGAGTACTACCGGCAGGTCGAAATTAAGCAGGGCTGTTACCGTGACATCACCCAGGCCTTTGAAATTGAAAACATTTTCCACAAAAAACGCCCCTGTAAGCAAGGCTGCAAACCATCCGGAAACCGCCGATGCGACCGGATTGAGCGCATTGCGCAAGGCATGTCGCAGCACCACCGTGCGGGCCGGAAGGCCTTTTGCGCGGGCCGTGCGGACATAATCCTGCGACAACACTTCGAGCATGGCGCTGCGGGTCAACTGGGCAATCAGCGCAACAGGCCGCAGCCCCAGTGCAATGGCCGGCAAAACGAGGTTGCGCCAGCGCAACTCCCAGTCGCCAAAATCATCGAGGGCGTACAGGCTGCCCTGCACTTCCAGCCCGGTCCAGTTTTCAAGCCAGTACCCAAACACCAGCGCCAGCAAAATCGCGGCGACATACGATGGCAGGGAATAACCGAGCACCGCCAGTACGGCAACCAGGTTGTCAACCCAGGTATGCACCTTCAAGGCCGAGAGGATGCCGAGGATGAGCCCGAATAACAGGGCGATAGCCAGCGCAGTAACTGCGAGCAAGGCGGTGGCCGGGATGGCGTCCGATAAAATTTCCGACACCTTCCGCCCGCTCTGGAAGGACTCGCGCAAATAAGGCCATTTGAACACGAGCACCCGCCCTTTCGATAGCGAAAACAACACATTGTAGTTGTATTTCCGTTGATTTTCAACCGTATTGTCGTGTGTCGATACCGGAGAGAGATCGTGCAGGTAGCGGCCCAGCTGCACGTACAACGGCTGATCGAGGCCCAACTCCGCTGTTTTTGCCTTTACTGTGGATACATCGCTGCGTTGGCCAAAGGTGAGTCGAGCCGGATCGACCGGGGCAAGAAAAATGATGCCGGCAATGGTCGTTACCACTACCAACATGACCAAAAGGCCATAGGCCAGACGTCGGAGTACAAAGGCAATCACAGGGCGAAAATAACCCGGAAGAATGAATACAGGTCAAACTACCGTCACGGTGACGTCCTGTCGTTCGGTCATGAAACCGAAGGGTTGCAATTGAAAACCTGCTTCGGCGGCGGCGGATTCGAATTCCGCTTCATGCCCGGGCGCCACAGCGACAAGCAGGCCGCCGCTGGTTTGCGGATCGGCCAGCAGATGGCGTTTCTTCCCTTCTGCGCCCGCCACTTTTTCGCCATAGCTGTCCCAGTTGCGGTTGGTCCCACCGGGGATGCACTTGTTTTCCAGGTAATAATCCAGCACATCCGGCGGGAAAACAGGCGTTTTTGCAAATTCCACAATAGCACTCGTATTACTTGCTTCGCACATTTCGACGAGGTGGCCGAGCAAGCCGAAGCCGGTCACGTCGGTCATAGCCTGCACGAAAGGCAGGGCGCCGAAGCGCTCGCCAGCCTTGTTCAGGCGTTTCATGCTGTCGGGGGCGAGCTGGGCATGTTCGGGTTTGAGCAGGCCTTTTTTCTGGGCTGTTGTCAGGATGCCCACGCCCAGGGCTTTGGTCAGGTACAATTTGGCGCCGGGTGTGGCGCCGCCATTTTTTTTCAGGTGCTCGAGTTTGACACGGCCGGTCACAGCAAGCCCGAAAATAGGCTCAGGGCTGTCGATGCTGTGGCCGCCTGCAAGCGGAATACCGGCTTCTGCGCAAGCCTGACGCCCGCCTTCGATCACTTTGTTGGCAACTTCCGGCGGAAGGGTGTTTATGGGCCAGCCGAGGATAGCGATGGCCAGCAGCGGCGTGCCGCCCATTGCATAAATATCGCTGATGGCATTGACGGAGGCAATGCGGCCAAAATCAGTCGGATCATCCACAATGGGCATGAAAAAATCGGTGGTGCTGACTACAGCAGTGCCGTCGCCGAGGTCCATCACGGCAGCATCGTCCCGTTCTTCATTGCCTACCAGCAGACCCGGAAAAGGTTGGTGTACCGTTTCGTGGCTTTTCAGGATATGGTCCAGCACACGCGGTGCAATCTTGCAGCCGCAGCCGGCGCCGTGTGAATACTGGGTGAGCTTGTATGCTGACGAATCGTCTTTTACCATTGTACAGTAAAACTGAGGCTGGGCAGAATGGGCAGCTGGTTGATGCGGGTATAACGCACGCGGTCGAAATAGAAGATGTTCGGGCGATCGTACACGTTGGTGCAGGAAGCCGTAATCTCCGCCTTGCCGTGTTTGCCAAATTCAAACGTACGTTTCAGAGAGATATCGAGGCGATGGTAATAAGGCAAGCGGCCGCCGTTGCGAACCGAATCGTACACAATGCCGTAGTCCGGGTTGCCGCTGTAAACGTCGGTATTGAGGATATCGCCGAAGTTGTACGCCGAGTAAAAGCCCTGGGTAAGCGTGAAGGGGAAGCCGGAACCGAAATTGAAACGGGCCCCGAACTCCCATTCGTCTTTTTTACCCAGCTGGTAAGTGCCCACGAGGTTGATGTTGTGACGGCGGTCGAACACCGGCGGATAGGTCTGTTCGCCGTCGTTGCGATTGACGAACCCGAGCGAATAGGCGCCCCACAAATACGCTTTGCGCCATTCGATTTTACCGGAAATATCGAAGCCGTAGGCGTCGCCGGTCTCGGCGACGTAGTTCGGGTCGTTTGCCGCGGTTTTATTGCGGTTCAAAGCCACCAGCTGCGTAAAATCCTTGTAGTATCCTTCCAGGTTGAGGTCGAAATTGTCGGAAAGATCCACCTCGAAACCACCTACCGCGTGCCAGGCTTTTTGCAGGCGGTCGTCTTTGGGCAAAAGGGTGACCGGGTCGTACACCTGTTCGTCGGGGGTGGACAGGAAGCCGACAAAAAGGTTAACGATGTCGCGTTCGTTGACCGTGGAAAGCAGGTTTTGAGAATACAGACCACCTGCCGCCTTGACGCGCAGGAAGTCGGTAATGTTGTATTTGAGACCCAGGCGGGGTTCGGGTGAAAACGCGGGCAGCGAGGCGTAATACTGAATGCGGAAGCCCGGTTCGATTACGAGAGGACCAATCTTGCGCTTCCAGCGGATAAAGCCCGTAATTTCCGTATTGTCATCCTTGCGGCTGAAATCGTAGTTGCGGAAGTTGACGTACTGGAAAACCGTGCGCATGCCGTTGAGTTCGAGGCCGTAGCGCACCTCGTTGTTGCGGCCGAAATTGGTGAAGTTCAACACGGCATTGTACCCCGAAATCGAGCTGCTGCGCGGTTTGCGATCGGCTTCCACGATGTTTGACTTGTAGTTGGTGAAGGTCAGCACACCGCTCACGATGGTATTGGAATTGCTGGGGATCAGGGTAAAATCCATGCCGCCGCCGCCGCTTTGCCAGCCGTACTCCGTGATCGGGTACTTCACACCGTCGTCGTATTTAAAGCCGAAAAAGTTGAGCTTACTGCCGTTGCCGGTCAGCAGGGATAGTTTTCCGTAAACATCCTGGTAGTCAAAAGGAATCCCGATCGTGTCGTTGACGTAGGAATAGAAGGTTTTATCGGTTTGGTTGATCAGGGCTTTTTTGCCGGTCAGGACAAAAGAAACGCTGCCGCCGCCTTCGGTTTTCAAAGGCACAATGGGGCCTTCGATAAGCGCCTTCGCCTGAAACGGGCTGGCCGAAACAAGCCCCGACATGCGTTTGCGGTTGCCTTCACGGGTTTTTACATCCACGATGGCCGAGATACGGCCGCCATAGTCGGCATTAAAACCGCCGGTCAGAACATCCACGTTGCGGATCAATTCCGTCTCGAATACGGAGAAAAAACCGATGCTGTGAAAGGGGTTGAATATAGTCATCCCGTCGAGCAGGATGCGGTTTTGCACTGGAGAACCACCCCGGATGTACAACTGCCCGCCCTGGTCGCCCGTAAAGATCACCCCGGGCAAAACGGTGAGGTATTGGGCAATATCGGCCTGGCCGCCGGTAGATGGCAGCGAGCGGATTTGCTTGGGCGTGACGGAAAGTTTCGAGATCTGAACATCGTTGCGCGCTTGCTCCCTGCGGCCGCTGATCACTACTTCGCCCAGTTTGCTGCCGGCTTCATCGATATAGACGTTCTGGTAATTGATTTCATTGGCGCGCACCGTGACGGCCGTGCGGGAAGAATCGTAACCGACATAGGTAACCAGTAGTTGGTAATTGCCCGCCGGCACGTTGGCCAGGGTAAAAAAGCCGTTGATGTCGGTGGTGACGCCGATGCCGGCGCCTTCCAGTTGCACCGTGGCAAACGAGACGGGCTGGGTGGTTTCCTTGTCGTAAACAGTACCGCGAACGACGCCTTTTTGCGCCAGCAAAGCCGTGGTGGAAAACAGGACGATAGTAAGCAGTAGAAGCAGATTGCGCATCGTGAAAATTTGTTTTGGCGGCGGCAAAGATAGATTCGGCCTGGTATTTCATTCTACCCTGAAAAGAAATAGGCGGACAAAAACCGCAGAATGACGCATTTCGGCAGCTGGCAGATAAAGGATGGCCGGATTTGTGGATTTTTGCCCCATGCTTGTCGTCGAAACCGCACCCGTGTTTCTGCCGGAAAAAGAATACGCCCTGGGCATATTGCTGCGGGAGCGCCTGCGTATTCCTTTCCGGATTTCGCCGGTTGCCGGCAAGCAGGATTATACGATTACGACTCCCGAGGGCAAAATCCTGTTGACCATTGAAGATCATTTCTTCGGGCAGATGGAACAAGGCGGATACCTCGAACTGCACCGGATTCCGGCAAAAACCGAACGACTCCCCCACCCTTTTACCCCCGGCGAGGCGCTCACTTTGCTGTTCGGGCAGCCTGTTTTTGGCGATAACCGCTGCGGGATCGATCTAGTGGCTTCGGCTTTTTTTATGCTGACTCGCTGGGAAGAATTTGTCAGGCCGGAGCGCGACCGGCACGGGCGTTTTCCTGCCGCCGCCTCGCTGGCCGCTCAAAACGGTTTTCTAGAAATACCCGTCGTGGATGAATACGTGGCCTTGCTGGCCAACTGGCTGTCACGGAGGGGCTTTCACTTGCCTCCGAACGAGTCGCACTACACCCTCCATCTTTCGCATGACGTGGATCATCCGCTGTTGTGGTGGCGCGCTGCCGACCGGATTAAAACCCTGAGTGGCAGTCTTTTAAAAAGAAAAAACCCTCGGGAGTTTGCATTCTGGCTGCGCAGGGGAAGGCCGGACCCTTTCGACTCCTTCGATTGGTTGATGGATGTGTCCGAACGCCGTGGACTGGTCAGCCACTTTAATTTTTTAGGAGAAAGAGCGCCGGACTCCGATTGCTGGTACCCTTTCGCGCATCCTTTTGTGCAGCAATTGATCAAAAAAATTGCCCAAAGAGGGCACGAAATTGGTTTTCATCCCTCGTACGAGGCGTTCGACGACAAACAAAGGTTCCGGCAGGAGCTCGGCTCTGTTCGACAGGCGGCAGCCCCCGCGACCGTCCGCTCCGGCCGGCAGCATTACCTCCGTTTTGCTGCCCCGTTTACCTGGCAAATGTGGTCGGATGCCGGCATGGAGACCGACAGCACACTGGGGTATGCCGAAACGCCAGGGTTTCGTTGCGGCACCTGTCATTCTTTCCCTGTATTCAATTTTCTCACCCGGCAAGTCTTGCCGCTTCGCGAACTGCCGCTCGTCGCTATGGATGTCAGTTTTGCGCTCTACCGAAATGATTCGCCGGAAGAAGCGGCGCATTTACTCGGTCGTTTGCGCGAACAAGTGCGCAAACACAGGGGTGTTTTTACTCTGCTTTGGCACAACTCCTCCCTCGACGATTATTTCTGGCGCCATTGGAAGCCTGTTTACGAAACATTTGTCCACGCTTGATTACCTCCCGGCTATGAAACGCCTGCTTATTGCCCTTCTGCTTTCTCCCTGTTTTCTGTCGGCGCAAGACAGCGCCGTGCCGTTTCAGGCCGATGCTTACCATCTTGTCGACCGGCTCGACATCCTGGGAAATGCGCCCAACCCGTTGCATCCTGAACTGAAACCGTTTTCCCGACGCGACGTTGCGGAGCTTGCCGTTGCCAGCGATTCCCTTTGGCCGGACAAAGGGCGGCTCGACCGACGGGACCTGCAATATTTGTTTGACGACAACAACGAATGGGTGCGCGGGGCTTCGCCTGCCACCGCGGCCCAGCGGGTGCCGATGTACACCGACAGCAGTCGCACTTTTTACAAACTTTCTGACCCCTATGCGCCGCCGCTTTCGCGCACAACTCGCAATGAGCATCCGCTGTTTGGCATTTTCTACCAAACCCCCGGCTATTTCTTCGAACTGGACAAGCCATATTTCAGGCTGAAAGTCAATCCTTTACTATATTTCAGCGCAGGAAAGGATATCGACAGCAACCAAACGCTTTTTACCAACCAGCGCGGACTGGAACTGCGCGGCGACGTGGACGGCAAGGTCTATTTTTACACCAGCGTGCTGGAAACCCAGGCGCGATTTCCAGCTTACGTCAACGCCCGAATCGGCGAACACGACGCCGTGCCGGGCGCCTTGCGTTACAAGGACTACAACAGCAAGTTGTTCGGCGCCAAACAAGGTTACGATTTTAACGTGGCACAAGCTTATATCGGATTTTATGCCACCCGGCACATCGGCATACAACTCGGTCACGGGAAACATTTCATCGGGAATGGCTACCGTTCGGTGTTTTTGTCCGATTTCGGCGCGCCGGCTTTTTACCTGCAGATCAGTACGAGGGTATGGCGCTTTCATTATCAGAATCTTTTTCTGGAACTTCATCCGACATCGGCCGATGCCGCCCGCCCCAACCGCCTGCTGCCCAAAAAGTACGCTGCCATACACTACCTCAACTTCAAGGCGACACCCCGGCTGGCGTTCGGCTTTTTTGAAGCAACTGTTTTTAATCGCAGCGAGCAGTTTGAGTGGCAATACCTCAACCCCATCATTCTCTACCGCACGGTGGAGGCCGCGCTCGGCAGCCCTGACAACGTGCTGATCGGGTTGGATGCACGCTGGAACCTCTTTGGTCGCTGCCAGTTGTACGGCCAGTTTTTATTTGATGAATTTCGGTTCGATGCCCTGTACAAACCCCGTGAAAAGGGTTGGTGGGGCAATAAGTTTGCCGGCCAGATCGGCCTGAAATACCTCAACGCCTTCGGGCTCGACCACCTGGACTGCCAGCTGGAATGGAATACTGCGCGCCCCTACACCTGGTCGCACCGTGATTCGCTGAACAGCTGGACGCACTACAATCAAACACTGGGGCACCCGCTTGGGGCCAACTTCCGCGAGGGCATACTGTTGCTGCGTTATCGGCCGGTCAGCCGCCTGCAACTCAACCTGCGCTACCTGCACGCCTGGCAAGGCGAAGACACCGCGCTGCAAAACTGGGGCGCCGACCCCTTGCGCGCCAATCGCGACCGGGTGCAGGATTATGGCAATTTTATCGGGCAGGGCGTCAAAAGCGAGTTGCAAATCGCCGGGCTCGATGCGTCCTGGGAACTGTATCACAACCTTTTTATCGACTTTAACCTGCTTTGGCGGCAAAAAAACAGCCAGGACCAGCTGCGCGACCAAAGCACGCTGGCCATCGGCGGCGGAATTCGGCTCAATATTTGGAGACAACAACTTGATTTCTAGATGTGTCGAAAAACGTTTTCGGCATGTCGCCAAACTGATATTGTTTCCCTCACCCTGTTATCATTTTAAAAGTGGGTACTTACAAAATTATTCGCGGCACCTTTCATGTCAAAGGATATGCGCCCGACGGCGACTCCATTCGTTTTCAGGCCGACAACGACGTGCACTGGGACTTTTTTCACTGGGAAAAAGCCTCGGCGCGCAAGGCCAAACGCAAACAACTGCGGGTGGAAGCCATCGATTCGCTCGAAACCCATTACGAAGAGCTGCGCCAGCCCCGCTCGTTTGCCGTAGCGGCCCTCGAACGTATTCTCGAACTCATCGGCATCACTGATGTCGAATACAATCTGCTGGTCACAGAGATTACTGCAGCCAAGGACGGTGTGCCGGGGTATATTGCGACCAACGGCGTGGACCCCTTCAACCGGCCCATTTCTTTCGTTTTTCCGGAATCTGCCAATCTGACCGACGGCGCCGAGTTTTCCTCCGACGACCTGCCGCTGGAGATGTCGCTCAATTACTTTTTGCTGAAAGAGGCCATCGTTTACCCCACATTTTACGACTCGCTCGAAGACGGCATCATAGCCCGCTTGCGGGAAATCGCCAAAACGGCGCGCAGCAACTCGCGGGGCCTTTGGGCCATCGACCGCACGCACGGCTTCCGGATGTGGAACCCGGATACCATCCAGCAGGAAGCGATCATCATGCCCAAACTGTTTCGGCGTTTTGTCCAGTTTTTCAAAGCCAGTTCGACCATGGAAGGCTTTATCGATTATTTGAAAAAACACCGCGACCCCATCCTCGTGGAAGGGAAAAAACACAACTTGCACGACTTTTTGGAAAACAAAGGGAATCATTACCGGTTAACCATCTTTCCGGAAGATATGATCTTTGTACCGAAAGGCTGATCAATATGAATAGCGACTACTATGCGCATCCCAGCGCAATCCTGGATGAAGGCTGTGTTGTCGGCGCGGGCTCCCGAATCTGGCATTTTTGCCACCTCATGCCCGGCGCCCGGCTCGGCGCCCGCTGCATTCTCGGGCAAAATGTATTTGTAGCCGACGGCGTGGTGCTGGGCAATGGCGTCAAGGTGCAAAACAACGTGTCGTTGTACACCGGCGTCACCTGCGAAGACTATGTTTTCATTGGGCCTTCGGCTGTGTTTACCAATGTGCGCAATCCCAGGGCCTTTATCGAACGCAAAACCGAATACCGCCCCACCCTGCTTCGCCGGGGCTGCACCATCGGCGCCAATGCCACCATCGTTTGCGGGATAACGATCGGCGAATATGCCTTCGTCGGCGCCGGCGCCGTCGTCACGCGCGACGTGCCTCCGTATGCGCTCGTGCTGGGTAATCCGGCCGAACAGGTGGGCTGGGTGAGCGAACGCGGGCTGCGCCTGCATTTCGACGAGGCGGGGTTTGCAACGTGCCCTGAAAGCGGCGAGCAATATGCATTGGAAAACGGCCTGGTGAGCAAAATCGAGTCCTGAACTGTTTATGGCCATCAATCATCTCCACGAAACCGATTCGCGATGGTTTGCCATTCGTACGCGGGCACGGTGCGAAAAATCCGTCCGGCAGCAACTCGAGCGACAGGAGGTGACGGCCTATGTACCGCTGCAATCGTTTGTGCGTCAGTATGAAAGAAAAACCCGGACCGTATCCTTGCCGCTTATTCCGGGTTTTGTTTTTGTCCGAATCAACAAAGGGCAATACCTCACTGTGGTATCAACTCCTCATGTCGCCGGTTTTGTCAAAAACGGCGCCGATCTGCTGTCGATCCCGGAAGGGGAAATTGCTGTTTTGCGACGCGTTACCCTGGAAAAAGGACTGGAACTGGAAGCAGTCGAAGGCGTATTGGCAGAAGGTGATCTGGTGGAAATTTCAGCCGGAACGCTTGCCGGTTTGCAAGGGCGTTTATTGCGTGTTTCGGACAAAAAGCGCGTCCAGATTGCGTTGGAAAGGCTCGGTTACAGCCTGCTGATAACGGTGGATTCGAACCTGCTGAGAAAATTTTCCCTGCACTGAGTCGATCAAGCATGCCCCTTGTAAGGCTGCATAATGCCTACCTTTGCGGAGCAAATTGTTTGGACCTTGACAAATCCCTCTGATATTGTACTTGCCCAGCTGACGCGGGCCGCCATGGAGCGCATTCTGGTAATCGACGGTGCTATGGGCACGATGATCCAGCAATACAGCCTTGAAGAAGCAGATTTTCGCGGAGAACGTTTTTTGCAGCACCACCGCGATCTGAAAGGCAACAACGACCTGCTATGCCTGACCCGTCCCGATATTATCGAGGCGATCCACAGGGCATATCTCGATGCCGGCGCAGATATAATCGAAACCAACACGTTCAACGCGACCAGTATCTCACAGGCCGATTACGATACCAGCGATCTGGCTTACGAAATCAACCTAAGGGCGGCACAGATCGCGCGCCGGGCGGCCGATGCCTTCAACGAAGAAGCGACGGCAGCCGGCTACAAGGCGCCCGACAAGCCCCGTTTTGTGGCAGGAGCCATTGGACCGCTCAACAAAACGCTCAGCCTTTCTCCGGATGTAAACAATCCGGGTTATCGGGCGGTCAGTTTCGACGAGGTGAAAAATGCCTACGCAGAACAGGTTCGCGGATTGCTCGACGGCGGCGCGCACCTCCTGCTGATCGAAACGATTTTTGACACGCTGAACGCCAAGGCAGCAATTTTTGCTATCGAGGAAGTGTTTGAAAATCAGGGCATTCGCGTGCCGGTTATGATTTCCGGCACCATCACCGACGCTTCCGGCCGCACACTGAGCGGCCAGACCGTAGAGGCCTTTTGGGTCAGCGTGCGCCATGCACGCCCGTTCGCCATCGGTCTTAATTGCGCCCTGGGCGCCCGGGAAATGCGCCCTCACCTCGAAACCCTCGCCGCCATGTCGGATTGCTTCGTCAGCGCCTATCCCAATGCCGGCTTGCCCAATGAATTTGGAGAATACGACCAGACGCCGCACCAGATGTGCGGCTTTATCGAGGATTTTGCGCGTTCCGGGCTGGTCAATATCGTTGGCGGATGTTGCGGCACCACACCTGATCACATCCGGCACATCGCCAGTCACGTCAAAAACATACCGCCGCGCAAACCGCCCGTCGAGCAGCAGGCCTCGTCCGAAGAAACCGCGACGCCAGGACCCGCGTTTGAGTTCAATCGCCTGACTACCCTTTCGGGCCTCGAACCGCTTGTGTTCAGGCCCGATCTGAATTTTGTCAATGTCGGTGAGCGCACCAATGTGACCGGCTCTTCCAAATTCGCCGCCTATATCCGCAGCGGACAGTATGCTGAAGCGCTTACTGTAGCCCGCCAGCAAGTGGAAGGCGGTGCGCAAATCCTGGACGTCAACATGGACGAAGGTTTGCTCGACTCTGAACGCGCCATGGTTGATTTTCTGAATCTGATGGCTGCCGAACCCGACATTGCACGACTTCCTGTTATGGTGGACTCCTCCAAATTTGCCGTCATCGAGGCTGGTTTGAAGTGCTTGCAGGGAAAAAGTGTGGTCAATTCCATTTCCCTGAAAGAAGGAGAAACCGAGTTTTTGCGACAAGCAAGACTGTGCCGCCGTTACGGCGCTGCCGTGGTGGTCATGGCCTTCGATGAACAAGGACAGGCAGATACGACCGCCCGTAAGGTAGCAATTTGCCAGCGCGCCTACCGTTTGCTGATCGGGCAGGCAGGCTTCGACCCGACCGACATTATTTTCGACCCCAATATTTTTGCCGTCGCCACAGGCATCGACGAACACAATGACTACGCCATGGCTTTTATCGAAGCCACACGCATCATTAAACAGACCTGTCCGGGCGCAAAGATCAGCGGCGGCGTAAGCAACCTTTCTTTTTCCTTCCGCGGCAACAATACCGTGCGGGAAGCCATGCATGCGGCGTTTTTGTACCATGCCATTCAGGCGGGTATGGATATGGGCATTGTCAATGCCGGCATGATTGAAGTGTATGAGGCCATACCACCCGCTTTGCTGCAAAAAATCGAGGACGTGTTGTTCAACCGGCACCCCAATGCGACGGAGGAACTCGTCAAATACGCCGAATCGGTCAAAGGAAGCGGCCCAAAAACACAAGGCGAAGACCTCGAATGGCGCAAGGGAACGGTGGAGGAACGCATCGCCCATGCGCTGGTAAAGGGCATCGACAAATACATCGAAGAAGACACGGAGGCGGCAAGGCAGCAATACCCCGCCCCCTTGCAGGTGATCGAAGGGCCACTCATGGCAGGCATGAACATTGTGGGCGATCTGTTCGGCGCCGGTAAAATGTTTTTGCCCCAGGTGGTCAAATCGGCACGGGTGATGAAAAAAGCGGTCGCCTACCTGGAGCCTTATATCCAGGCCGGGAAGTCGTATTCAGCCCGCACGAAAGGAAAAATTGTGATGGCGACCGTCAAGGGCGATGTACACGACATTGGTAAAAACATCGTGGGTGTCGTGCTGGGTTGCAACAACTATGAAGTGGTCGATCTGGGCGTCATGGTGCCCGCCGACCGTATTTTACAAACTGCCCTGGAAGTCGGCGCCGACGCCATAGGCCTTTCCGGCCTGATCACGCCTTCGCTCGACGAAATGGTGTACGTAGCCAGAGAAATGGAACGCCGCGCAATGAACCTCCCGTTGCTGATCGGCGGGGCCACCACCTCGCGTACGCACACCGCCGTCAAAATCGAGCCGCAATACCGGCGCGCGCCGGTCGTCCATGTGCTCGACGCCAGTCGCGCCGTGGCAGTGGTGAGCGCCTTGCTCACCGAAAATGAAGCAGACAAAGAAGGTTTCGTCGATCAAATCCGGACGGAATACCAAAAAATACGAACCGAACGCGCCGGCAGGCAGGCTGCCAAAAATTACCTGAGCCTGGCCAACGCCAGAGCGAACAGGTTCCGGCCCGACTGGAGTAAAAACCAGCCTGTGGCGCCCAAATTCACCGGCGTAAAAACGTTTGAAAACTACGACCTGGCCGAAATAGCGGGCTACATCGACTGGACGCCCTTTTTTCAGAGCTGGCAATTGTACGGCAAATACCCCCTGATCTTCGACGACCCGACCATCGGCGCCGAGGCCAAAAAATTGTACCAGGATGCCGAACAACTGCTGGAGCGCATCATTTCAGAACACTGGCTTTCGGCCAACGCGGTCATCGGTATCTTTCCGGCGCGCAATGCCGGCGACGACATCGAAATTTTCGACCCGAAAAGCGGCCAAATCGCCGTCCGGGCGCGGCATTTGCGCCAGCAAAACCAAAAGGCAGCCGGTCAACCCAATTATTGCCTCAGTGATTTCGTTTCATCGGAACAACCCGACTGGATCGGCGCTTTTGCCGTCACGACAGGCATCGGACTGGAAAAATGGGTGGCCCATTTTGAAAGCCGCCACGATGATTATTCTGCCATACTGCTCAAAGCCCTGGCCGACCGTTTGGCCGAAGCCCTCGCAGAACGTATGCATGAACGGGTCAGGACCGAATTTTGGGGGTATGCTGCCGCTGAGCAGTTGGGCAACCAGGACCTTATTGATGAAAAATATACGGGCATACGACCCGCCCCGGGCTACCCTGCCTGCCCCGATCATACCGAAAAGCGCGGCATCTGGTCGCTGTTGCAACCCGATAAACTCGGCATTACGCTGACGGAAAGTTGCGCCATGTCGCCGGCGGCAGCGGTCAGTGGCTGGTATTTCGCTCATCCTGAAGCGCGGTATTTCGGGCTGGGTCAGATCGGCAAAGACCAGATAGAAGACTATGCACAAAGAAAAGACATGGCCATAACGGAGGCGGAACGCTGGCTGGCGCCCGTTCTGAATTACGAGCCTGCCGTTCAGTAATAGCCCAAAAGACAACCCGATATGCACAACGAAATGACCGACTCCAACACGCCAGGCGCTGACGATTCGCTCAGTTTCCGGGAGATTGTTCTGCTGCTGCGCAGTCATTTCGCCGAATACCGGCGCAAATGGCTATGGGTCGGCGGCAGCGGGTTGCTCATGGGGCTCGCGCTGGGCCTGTATGCCTGGTTGAGTCCGCCGCAGTTTACAGGATCGTTGACGTATATGCTCAACGACAACCAGGCCGGGCGGAGCGGCAGTTTTTTGTCGCAATTTTCCAGCCTGCTGGGCGTGTCGGCGCCGGGCGGACAAACTTTTGCCCAACTCACCGAAATTTCAAAATCGTTCAGGGTGGTGTCGGGTGTTTTGCTGCAAAAAGCAACCCTCAACGGCCAGAATGATTTCATTGCCAACCATTTGATCCGTTCCGAAAACCTGCACGAAACGCTTTGGGCGCCTTCCGACAAGGATGAAGACCGGGGATTTACGCTCAGCGATTTTTATTTTACCCGTTCGGCGATCGACTCGTTTACGCGGCAGGAACAGGTGGCGATCAAAAGTCTTTACAATGCCCTTTTGGGGCTGCCGGCCGGTCGCGACCAGCTGTTGATCTGCGATTACAACGACGAGACGGGGATCATGAGCATTTCGTTTACCGCCCACAAAGAACCCGTTGCGGCGGCTTTTCCGGTCGAGCTGTTTGCCGCCCTGAACGAATCCTACCTGCGCAGCAGCACCGAAGCCCAGGCACGCACCCTCGAACTGGTCACGGTCAAAACTGATTCTCTGCGGCGGGTGCTGGAAGGCAAAGAGCGCTCGCTGGCGCGTTTTCAGGATCAGGACAATGCCCTTTTGTTTCAGGAAGACCGTTTACCGGGCGTGCGATACGAACGCGACCGGCAAATGCTGGGCCTGATGTACGGCGAGGCGGTAAAAAATCGCGAGATCGCCGATTTTGCCCTGCAAAATGCCACGCCCATCCTGCAAATCATCGACAAACCATTCTCTCCGCTCTCTCCAAGTCAAAAAAATCCGTTGCAATTCGCTGTCCTTGGCAGCGTTTTGGGCGGCTTTTTGGTTTGCATTGTGCTAAGCCTTCGCTTGCTTTGGCGGGAAGCCATGCAAGGGCCGGCTACCAACTGATTGCTGCCCAAACGGAACAGTTCTGATGGAAAGAATTATCGACATGAACCCAACTTTAACCACGCTCGCGACACCCGGCGCCACGGCCGACATGTACGAAGCATTGCTGAAAAAAGAAAAATCCATCGCTGTCATCGGCCTGGGTTATGTCGGCTTGCCCCTGGCGCTCGAATTTGCCGGCCGCATGCGCGTCATTGGTTTCGATGTAAAAAAAGCGCGGGTGGACCAGTTGAATCAACATATCGACGCTGCCAGTCAGATCAATAAAGAAGGCTTTGTAAACAAGGATATTCGCTTCAGTGCTGATCCCGAAGTTTTGCGCTCGGCCCATTTTTTTATTGTTGCCGTGCCGACTGCCGTCGACGACCACAAAGTGCCCGACCTGAAACCGCTGTTCGGCGCGTCTGAAACGATCTCCCGCTACCTCAAACCCGGCGATTACGTGGTATTTGAGTCCACGACTTATCCGGGTTGTACGGAAGAAGAGTGCATTCCGCGCCTCGAATCGGGCTCGGGCCTGCAATTGAATGTCGATTTTAAAGTCGGCTACTCGCCGGAGCGCATCGACCCCGGCAACCGCGAAAAAGGCGTGGCCGACATTCTCAAAATTGTAGCCGGCAGCGACCCCGAAGCCCTTGAAACCCTTGCAAAAGTATATGGCGACATCATCAGAGCCGGCATTTACCAGGCGCCCTCCATCCGGGTAGCCGAAGCGGCAAAGGTGATCGAAAACACGCAGCGCGACCTGAATATTTCACTCATGAACGAGCTGTCAATCCTTTTTGACCGGCTCGGCATCGACACCCAGGAAGTACTGCGCGCAGCCGGTACGAAATGGAATTTTGCTCGTTTCACCCCGGGACTTGTCGGCGGGCATTGTATCGCGGTCGATCCTTATTACCTGTTGCACAAAGCCCGCCAGTCGGGCTATGACCCGCAGGTAATTCTCAGCGGCCGGCGCGTCAACGACAGCATGCCCGGCCATATCGCCAAAAAACTGGTGCAAACCCTGATCCGCCGCGGCAAAACCCCGCAACACAGCCGGGTGCTGGTCATGGGGGTGGCATTCAAGGAAAATGTACCCGATATCCGCAACTCCAGGGTAGTGGATCTGGTACAGGAGCTCCGCGATTTCAAGGTCAGTGTCGATATTATCGACCCGCTGGCCGACCCCTCCGATGTCAGGAAAGAATACGGACTCGAATTGCACGGGCAGCCCAAAGGGCCCTACGATGCCATCGTGGTGGCGGTCGGGCACCAACAGTTCCGCGACCTCGATTGCGCCTATTTCCGCGCATTGTCGGCTTCGGAACCTATTCTTTTCGACCTTAAAGCGTTGTACGAGCGCGACCGATTCGAGCCCGAGTTCGAATATTGGCGCCTGTAGCGCTATCCTTGCGTCCCCATGCTTTTTCCAATGAAAACCACCTTTTTAACCTGAACATCCGCCAGGACTTGAAGCCTGTATTATCCGCGCTGAATCAACATGTTGCGATAAGTCCCCTGCGACATATCGGCGGCGAAGCCTTGTAACATTCTGCCATGAAACTCTTCGCCCTGGTCGGCGCCCGGCCCAATTTTATCAAAGCTGCAGCCCTGGAACATGCGTTTCGACAACACGAAAAAGTCAATTTTAAAATCATCCACACCGGCCAGCATTCCGGGCAGGAGATGTACAGTCGTTTTTTTGAACAGCTCCAGTTGCCCGGGCCGCATCGTGAAATCACCTTGCACAGCAAAATACCGCACCGAATGACCGCCCAGATCATCCATGAGTTTGGCGACCTGCTGCTGAACGAGCAGCCGGATGCGGTCGTACTGGTGGGTGATGTCAATTCTACCCTGGCCGGCGCCATGGCGGCCTTGAAAACAGGCGTTCCGGTAGCGCACGTCGAGGCCGGCCTGCGTTGCGGCGACCCGAAAATGCCCGAAGAATCGAACAGGGTGCTGACCGACCGGATTGCACGCTGGTTGTTCACCACGGAGTCTTCTGCCACCGACAATTTGCGAAAGGAAGGCGTACCCGATACGCGGGTACATTTTACGGGCAATGTAATGATCGATTCGCTGCTCCGTTACCTGCCCCTCAGCAGGGCGCAAAAAAGCCTGCAAACACTCGGTTTGCAACCCAAAAAGTATATCCTGTGCACGATTCACAGGGATTTCAACATTGGAAACCGCGAAGCCCTGACTAAAATTTGCGAAGTACTGCGCCAACTGGCCAGCGATTTTTCCGTTGTATTTCCCGTGCATCCGAACACGGCTTTCCGGCTGCAAAAATTTGGCTTGATGGATGCGCTGCTGCAAGCGACGGGCATCCGAATCCTTCCGCCACAAGGCTACCTCGAGTTTCTGAACCTGCAGGAAAATGCGGCGCTGGTCATTACCGACTCTGGCGGCGTACAGGAAGAAAGCGCGTTTTTACAAGTACCCTGCCTGACCTACCGCCCGACTACGGAACGCCCGGTGACACTGGCTTTCGGCAGCAATCAACTGGTCTATCATCAAACTGCACAGGAGATCGTGCGCATTGCGCGTGCCATTCTTGCCCAGCCCGAACACACGACTTATCCCGAAAATGTGCCGCCTCTGTGGGACGGAAAGGCCGCTTTCAGGGTAGCCGACATATTGATTCAAGAACTTTCCAACACATGACGACTACTTCTCCCCTCCAAATGGTGGACCTCAAAACCCAGTACCACCACATCAAAGCCGAACTCGATGCCGCCCTGATCGAGGTGCTCGAGTCCACCCGATTCATCGGCGGACCCAAGGTGGACGCCTTTGCCCGAAACCTGGAAGAATACCTGGGGGTTAAACACGTGATCCCCTGCGCCAACGGCACCGACGCCCTCCAGATCGCCATGATGGCGCTGGGTTTGAAACCGGGCGACGAAGTGATCGTTCCGGCTTTTACCTACGTGGCCACCGCGGAAGTGATCGCCCTGTTGGGGCTGACGCCAGTAATGGTTGATGTTGATCCGCATACTTTCAACATCAAACCCGAGCTGATCGAACCGGCCATTACTGCCCGGACGAAAGCCATCGTTCCCGTGCATTTGTTTGGCCAAAGCGCAGACATGGCTGCCATCATGAGCCTTGCGGAGCGGCATAATCTGGTGGTGATCGAAGACAACGCGCAGGCCATCGGCGCGACCTACACTTTTCCCGACGGTACGCAAAAAAAGACGGGCGCAATCGGGCACATCGGCTGCACTTCCTTTTTCCCTTCCAAAAACCTCGGTTGTTACGGCGACGGAGGCGCTATGATGACCAACGATGACAACCTGGCTGCACGGCTGCGTATGGTTGCCAACCACGGCCAGTCGCGGCAGTACTACCACGACGTCATTGGCGTCAACAGCCGGCTCGATGCGCTGCAGGCCGTGGTGCTCGACATAAAACTTCGCCACCTCGACCAATACAACGCCGCTCGTGCCGCGGCTGCCGACCGCTACGACGCCGCTTTTGCCGAAGTGCCCCAACTGGCAACGCCCTTCCGCGACCTGCAATCGACGCACGTGTTCCATCAGTACACCCTGCAGGTGCTCGAAGGCGATCGCGGCGCATTGCAACAATACCTGGCTGGCAAGGGCGTGCCGTCGATGATCTATTATCCCGTTCCCCTGTACAGTCAGGAGGCCTTCGCCCATTATTGGCCGGGAGGCGTTTTGCCAGTGACGGAGCAATTGTGCAGCAGGGTAATTTCATTGCCCATGCACACGGAAATGGATGCAGCCACCCAGGAGCGCATTATCGAAGCAGTCAAATCATTTTTCAAATAAATGAAATCCTTTGCCCTGATCGGGGCCGGCGGGTACGTGGCGCCTAGGCATATGCAGGCCATACGGGCCACCGGCCATCGGCTTGTTGCCGCGCTTGACAAGTCGGATTCCGTCGGCATTCTGGACAGTTATTTCCCAGATGCCGCGTTTTTTACGGAATTCGAACGTTTTGACCGGCATCTCGAAAAACTGAAACGCCGGCAGGAAGCTATCGACTGGCTTTCCATTTGTTCGCCCAACTATCTGCACGACGCGCACGCCCGCTACGGCCTGCGTTACGGCGCCGATGTGATCTGTGAAAAACCGCTGGCCCTGAATCCCTGGAATGTGGAAGCGCTGGCAGAAATTGAAGCAGAAACCGGTAAAAAGGTGTTTACCATCTTGCAGCTCAGGCACCATCCCAGCGTGATTCAGTTGAAGGAAATGGTGGAAAACAGCCCCGAGAGCCATGTTTTCGACGTCGAGCTGAGCTATATCACGTCGAGAGGCCCCTGGTATTACGCCAGTTGGAAGGGCGATCCTTCGAAAAGCGGCGGCATTGCCACCAACATCGGCATTCATTTTTTCGACATGCTGCTCTGGGTATTTGGCGGGGTGAAACATCTGGAAATACACCAGCGCAGTCACGACCGGGAAGCCGGCCTGCTGCACCTCGAAAAGGCCCGCGTAAAATGGTTTTTGAGTATTTCGGCCGACACTTTGCCGACAGCAGTGCAGGAAAAAGGCGGGCGCACCTACCGGGCAGTTCATATCGACGGAGATGCGTTCGAGTTTTCGGAAGGGTTTACTGATCTGCATACCGAGAGTTACCGGCATATTCTTGCCGGGGCCGGCTGGGGCCTGAGTGATGCCTTGCCGGGTGTAGCCCTGGCGCACGACATCAGAAACACAGCGCCGCTGCAACGGCCCGAGGCGCCGCATCCATTCGTTCAGTTGCCGGCTTCCGGCCACCCTTTCACCCCCTGACGGCTTTTTTAGCATGAATATTCACCCCGTTTTTGACAAAATGCTGTCGCGTGCCGAGCGCGAACAATATTTGGGGCAACACGGCAAGGTGTTGTGGTTCACCGGCTTGTCGGGTTCGGGCAAAAGCACGCTCGCCATTCAACTGGAACGGGATCTTTTCGGCCACGGCTATTTCGCCCAGGTACTCGACGGCGACAACATCCGCATGGGGCTCAACCACGACCTCGGTTTTTCGGATGCCGACCGGCGTGAAAATATTCGCAGAATCGCCGAGGTATCCAGGCTGTTTTGCGAAGCCGGCATCATAACGATTTGCGCTTTCGTCAGTCCGACAGAAGAATTGCGGGCACTGGCGCGGCGAATCATCGGGGCAAACGACTTTCTGGAAATTTACGTGAGCACGCCCCTCGAAGTGTGCGAACAACGCGACGTGAAGGGGCTGTATCAAAAAGCACGGGAGGGCGCGCTGCCCGAATTTACCGGAATCAGCGCGCCCTATGAAATCCCTCGGAACCCGTGGTTAGAAATCCCGACGCACCAATTAAGCGTCGGAGAAAGCGTGACTCTTGTACTAGATGCCTTATTGAGCCACATTGAAAGCGTGAAACGGGATAGGAAGCAGGATTAAACTTTCACTACACTATTTGAGACAAAAATCATGTGATTGGCCCTGCGGGGTAATGACTTGTCTCAATGATCGTCATGATTTTTATTCAAAAAGCAGATGCCATACACGCTTGATTATTTAAAAGAACTGGAAAGCGAGTCCATTTTTGTGCTTCGGGAACTGACAGCGCAGTTCGAGCGCCCTTGTTTGTTGTTTTCAGGAGGGAAAGACTCCATACTGGTCGCCTGGCTGGCTCAAAAAGCATTCTTTCCGGCCCGGATACCCTTTCCGCTGGTACACATCGACACCGGGCACAACTTTCAGGAGGCGCTCGAATACCGCGACTGGCTGGTGGAAAAACTGGGTGTTCGCCTGTTGATCGGCTCCGTGCAACAATGGATCGATGAAGGCCGCCTGCAAGACGAAACGGGTTACTACGCCAGCAGAAACATCCTGCAAACTCCCGTGCTGCTCGATATGCTGGAAAAAAACGGTTTTGACTGCGCCATCGGCGGCGCCCGGCGCGACGAGGAAAAAGCCCGCGCCAAAGAGCGGTTTTTCAGTCACCGCGACGAGTTCGGGCAATGGGACCCCAAAAATCAGCGTCCCGAATTGTGGAACCTCTTCAACGGCCGGAAAGCGCCGGGCGAGCATTTCAGGGTGTTCCCCATTTCCAACTGGACGGAACTGGATGTCTGGCAATACCTGGCCGCGGAAAATGTGCCCTTGCCCAGTCTCTACTTCTCGCATCGGCGCAGCATCATCGAACGCGACGGGATGTTGCTGGCCGACAGCCCGGTAATCCCCAAAAAGCCCGGCGAAGTACCCCGCGAAATGAGTGTGCGCTGCCGCACCATCGGCGACCTGACCTGCACGGGCCTCTGGCCTTCGCAGGCAGCAACCATAGAAGATATTATTGCCGAAGTGGCCGCCAGCCGGCTGACCGAACGCGGCAGTCGCGCCGACGACAAACGCTCCGAAACAGCTATGGAAGACCGAAAACGAGAAGGTTATTTTTAAAAAAGCCCGACAAAACAGTGGAATTACTACGATTTACGACTGCCGGTTCGGTCGACGACGGCAAAAGCACCCTGATCGGGCGGCTTTTATACGATTCAAAAAGTATTTTTCAGGATCAGTACGAAGCGCTCGAAGTGAGCAGTCTGCGCAGAGGCGAGAGCGGCGTCAATCTGGCGTTGCTTACCGATGGCTTGCGCGCAGAACGGGAACAAGGCATTACAATCGACGTGGCTTATCGTTATTTTTCCACGCCGAGGCGCAAATTCATTGTAGCCGACACCCCCGGGCACATTCAGTATGTGCGCAATATGGTCACCGGCGCCAGCACGGCCAACGTTGCCCTTATCCTCGTGGATGCCCGCCAGGGTGTTGTGGAACAAACGCGCCGTCACGCCATTATTGCCTCGCTGCTGCGCATTCCGCACCTCGTCTTGTGTATCAATAAAATGGATCTGGCGGGTTATTCGGAGCAGGTTTTTCAGGAAATACGGCACGAGTTCGAGGCATTTGCCGCCAAGCTCGACGTACACGACCTGTTTTTCATTCCCATTTCGGCCTTGCACGGCGACAATGTAGTGGAACGCTCCGCCCCGATGGCGTGGTACCAGGGACCGACCTTGCTCTATTATCTTGAAAATGTGCACATTGCGAGCGATCATAATTTGATCGACGCCCGTTTCCCGGTGCAAAATGTGCTTCGGCCCAATACCGACGAGTTTCATGATTACAGGGGCTATGCCGGACGGGTTGCCGGCGGGGTGTTCAAGCCTGGCGACGAGGTGATGCTGCTCCCCAGCGGCTTTACCACGCGGATCGAACGCATCGATACGTTCGACGGGCCGGTACAGGAGGCTTTCCCGCCCATGTCGGTCACTATTTTGCTCGAAGGCGACCACGACCTCGGTCGTGGCGACATGATCGTGCGGCCCAATAACCAACCCAATGTGGGTCAGGACCTCGAAGCGACCATTTGCTGGTTCGACTCCCGGCGCGCCTTGCAGCCGGGTGGCAAATACTTGCTCCGACACACCACCAGGGAGGTCAGGGCAATGGTGAAAGAAGTGCGTTACAAACTGGATGTCAACACCTTGCACCGCAATCTTGAAGATACCAACCTGGCTATGAACGACATTGGCCGGGTCGTGCTGCGCACTACGCAGCCGCTGTTTTTCGACGAGTACCGTCAAAACAGAACGACCGGCAGTTTCATTCTGATCGACGAGCAAAGCAACAATACCGTTGCGGCAGGTATGATTTTATGAGCATCGACGTGGCCATTGCGGGCGTGCAAAAAGCAGGCACCACTTCTCTGTTGCGCTGGCTGGGTCAACACCCGGCTATTCAGGCGCAGCAAAGCATGGAACTAACGTATTTCATTGATCGTGAGGCTATTGATTTAGAAGAACTTGCTGCCGTGCTGGAACGCGAATTCCCGGGCAACGAGGCGAGCGGGCGCAAGGCCCTGATGAAACACGTCGGGCTGTTTGAAAACGCGCAAGCCCTGCGCCTGTTGAAGCGGCACAATCCGGAGATGAAACTCATCGTTGTGCTCCGCGAACCCGCCTCGCGCGCCTGGTCGGCATTCTGGTATGCCCGAAGTAAGGGCTTTGAACCGGAAAGCGATTTTGAAAAAGCGGCTTTCCGGCGGGCGGCTGATTTTTTTGAAAGTCCTTTTCAAAGAAGAAGCACCGATTATGTAGGCAAAGGATTTTACCACCACAATCTGCGGCAGATGGAGCAGTTTTTTTCTCCGGAACAATGCTGCATCCTCACGTTCGAAGCCTTGAAATCGTCGCCACAGGCCGTTTGCGACCGGGTTTTTGAATTTTTGCAACTCCCCTCCCACCCCATTGCGCTAAGGGCGGAAAATCCCACGCGGATGCCTCGTTTCGGATGGATGGCGCGATTGCAGTTTTGGGCTAAACCCTTGATTAAAATATTGCCCCGACCCTTACACAAGTATTTGAAAAAGAAGGTAAAAGGCTGGAATACCTCCGATCGTTCCGCGCCCGAATTGCCGGCGCCCCTGCGTGAGCGGCTCCGCGAACGGTACCGGGAAGAGAACCGACTGTTGTTTGAAGATTATGGCATCGACTACCGTTAAAAACCCGGACGGGCAGGCTGCCGTTTCGCCCGACATGCTGCTGCCCAACGTCGTGATTGCCGGCGCGCCCAAATCGGGCACTTCGTCGGTGTTTTACTGGTTGCAGCAGCATCCGCAGGTACTGGGATCGGTCAAAAAAGAGACCCAATTTCTGATGGACCGGGATTCCTCCACCTTTCGGCCGGCCCTGAATTACCACGATCACGGATTGGCTGCTTACGCCCGGCATTTCGAGGCCGAGCAGGGCGAGCCGCGCCCGGCGATCGTTCTGGAAGCCACACCCGGGTATTTGTACCAGGAAACTGCCTTGCGCGTTTTTGCCCGTGAACTGACGCAGACGCGGCTCGTATTCATCCTGCGGGAGCCCGCCCGGCGCCTGTTGTCGGCTTATCAGTATTTTTCCCAAAACCGGCGCGACCTCGACCGGCGCCTGAGTTTTGCAACATTTCTCGAAAAAGTGCAGGCCGGCGACCCGGAACTGATCCGGCACGAGTATTTGCGCGATGCCATCCAGCACGGCGCTTATATCAACTATCTGCGGCGCTGGGCGGAAGCCTGCGGCCGCGAACGCATGCTGGTGTATGTGTTTGATGACCTCCAGCGCGACCCGCGGGCTTTTATGCAACGTCTGAGTGTGGATTTGGGCATCAATCCGGGCTTTTTTGACGAGTCATTTCGGTTTGTCAAGGAAAACTATTCCTACAAAGTACGTTGGCAAGCCCTGCATTCGGGCGTGGTACGGCTCAGGCACCTCGTCCCGAAGGGGGCATTTCGCAAGAAACTCAAATCCCTCTACCACCGGCTCAATACGGACAAGGGCAAAAGCGCTGCGCTTGTGCAGGAGGAAAATGTGGCCCTTGCAGCCATGAAAACGCGTTATCGCGAAGCCAACGAGGCTTTGGCCCGCGAATTTCAACTCGACCTGCGCGCCTGGGAATGAGTACGACGCCGCGCCGAAAGATTTTGTTTCACAACTCCTATCCGGGCATACACGGTTCGCAAACGATGGCCTTGCTGCTCATATCCGGCCTGCCGCCGGAACAATGGGAGGTTTGGGCCGCCGCGCCCTTCGAAACGGCTTTTTTACAAGAAGCCGCCACGCCAGGTCGCCGTGTGGATTGCAGGCTACCCGGGGCGTTTCGCGTGTTTCGCGGAAAACTGTTGCACAGCAACCCGTTCGCTTTGTTGTTCCGCGTGCTACCCTATTGGTGGCGCCTGTGGCGCACCTTAAGAAAGGAAAAATTCGATTTGTTGTATGCCTCCAATGAGCGCTGCCTGTTTCAGATCGGCCTGCCGGCGCGCCTGGCCGGGGTGCCCGTGTTGTGGCATATTCAGTCGGGTTTTCGCATGGGTAAACCCTGGATGCACTGGCTGGCCGGCCTGATCGCCACACGCGCCGTGGCTGTGTCGGATGCCGTGCGCAAAGACGCACAGCGCGTGCTTCCTTCGAAATTATCCAAAAATATAAGATTGATTTACAACGGATTGGAAGATTCCGGGCCTCGGTTTAGCGGGCGTCAGACATCTGCTATTCGTTTGATGTATGCAGGCGCCATTACGCCGGAAAAGGGGTTGCACGTGTTGCTCGACGCCCTGTATCTGCTGCCCGCAGTACTGCGCCGGGAACTCGAACTGCACATAGCGGGCGAAAGCAGGGAAGCGTGGTACGAGGCCATTGTACGAAAAAAAGCGGCCGGCCTGCCGGTGCAGTTTCTGGGTTATCGCCGCGATGTGCCCGACTTGCTTGCGCAGGCCGATCTTGTCGTTGTACCCTCGGTTGAACATGCCGCGTTTGCGGAAACGCAGGACGGGCAGAAAACCGTGCACTGGAAAGAGGGCTTCAATCTGGTAGCACTCGAAGGCATGCGGGCCGGCGTCGCCGTACTGGCAGCCGCTACCTACGGGCTGCGCGAAGTAGTCGAACACGGGCAAAGCGGATGGTCCTTTGAGGCCGGGAGCGCCGAAGACCTCGCCCGGCAATTGACCGTGCTGTTGCAGCAGCCGGATTTGCGCCTTGCGTTGGGCCTCAGGGGTCGCGAGCGATTTGTTCAACATTTTTCAGCCGGGGCAATGCAAGCGCAATTTTATGACCTGTTTGAATCAATGATCCGGGAACATGGGCGATAGCGGCCAGAAGGCGCAGCGCTGGCTTGAAAAAATCAGCCGGTTGACCCGTCACGATCTGGTGCGCGGCAGCGGGCAAACCCTATTTATCCGGGTGGCCGGCATCGTATTCGCCTATGCGTTCAGCCTGATGGTGACCAATTTGCTCGGCCCCGCAGCATTTGGCGATTATTCATTTTTGGTCCTGTTGATCAATGTGTTATCTGTTTTTTCCGCCCTGGGCTTCGACGGCCTGGTGGTCAGGCATGTAGCAGCGCGACAAGCGCTGGACGACTGGCAAGGCATCATGACCTTCCATCGGCAGGCGGTAAAGCTCCAAATAGCGGCATCGCTGCTGCTCGGTGCAGTTTTGATGCTGGCACAGCAATCAGGCTGGTTGACCGCCTTTGGCAATGCCTTTGTTTTTCTGATGATTGCCCTTGGCATACTGCCACAGACACTGCTGAAATACCACGCCCAGGCGTTTAAAGCGTTTCGGCAAATACGCTGGTACGCCATCTTCAACTACGTTGCTTCTCCCTTGTTTGCCCTGTTGTTGCTCTGGGCCTTGTTGTACGCCGATCCTTTACATGCCGCCGGCTGGGCGCAGGTGGGCTCGTTATGGCTGGCTATTGCAGGGGCGCTGTTGCTTTGGAAAAAGTTGGCGCCTCCTTCCGGGCAGTATGTGCATGCACCCGCCGATTGGAGGGTGTACAGAGACATGATCCGGCAATCCTGGCCATTTTTGCTGACCGGATCAGTCATGTTTTTCAACCACTGGATTGATCAACTGGTGCTGAAAAGCGCGAGGGGCAGTTACGATCTGGGCATTTATGCGGCCGGCAACAGGGTGGTCAATCTTGTGACCATTCCACTGATGGCCGTCAACTCGATCGTGGCGCCCAAACTGGCCCGTTGCTGGGCGCAGCACGATCAGGATGGCCTTCGAAAAGCAGCCCGGCAAGCCACCCGATTGATTATTTGGTCTTCGGCGCCGATTTTCCTGGTAGTATTGGTGTTTGCAGGCCCTTTGCTGCATCTTTTTGGCCGCGATTTTCCCGAAGGCGCGCTGGCCATGCGTATCCTGATAATCGGGCAGTTTTGCAATGTGCTGGTAGGGCCTACCGGCGCGGTATTGAACATGACCCGCTATGACCGGCTGATGAACAAACTTGCTTTGATCAGTGTGGCAGTCAATTTCGTTGTTTCTGCCTGGCTGGCGCCTTCCTGGGGTGCTGCGGGCGCCGCAACGGGAAGTTCGGCCGGTCTGGTGGTGCTGAACGGACTGGCCTGGTATTTCATCCGCCGCAAACTCGGTTTCTCCACGATACGGATATGAGCATCACCGACCGGATTCGTATCAATGCATTGACCTTCTACGGGTTGTGCCTGTTCTTTTTGCCCTACACCCAACTGGGCATCCCTTTGGGCCTGTTCAAATTTATCGTTTCCGACTTTTTCTTGCTGCTTTCGGTCGCGGTCACAGGTATTGCCCGGCTGCGCAAGGGCGACTGGCGGGTGCCGGCGCGTTTTACAGGGATAGGCTTGCTGTTTTTGCTGCTGTTCGTCATCCTGTTGAGCACTTTTTTTGTGGCGGTGGATCAATTCAGGTTTTTTGTGTCACTCCTGCCCTGGCTTTATATCGGGTTGTTTTTGTTGTTGTCGGCGCTTTTGTATGAAAAACACAGACTGGCTTTTATCAAAACGGTGCTGCGGTTTTCTGCCGCTTCGCTGGTGCTGTCCACCTTGCCTTTGTACCTGAATTTTCTGGCCGGAATACGTTTTCCGGGCATGTTCGACTGGATCAGGTACACTTTCATGACGGGCAATCCAAATCAATATGCAGCCTACGTACTGACGACCACTTTTACCCTTTTACTGATCATCGAAAGGTTTTATCCCGGACGGCGCTGGTGGGCCTATGCCTTGCTCGCCCTGGTCACCTTGCCGGCATTTGGTACGGGTTCCCAGACGGCTTTCGTAATCATGGTGGCGCTCATCGGCAACTACCTGTTCTACCGTTTTTTGTATTTGAGATGGTGGAAAAAAGCCATGCTGGTTTTGCCCGCGCTGGCTTTACTGGGCTATTTGGCGGCCAATTACAAGCAGATCCTGCTGTCGATGGAAGACATCGGCGGGGTCAGGCGGGCCGCCAAAATCGTGAGCCTGATCGTGGAAGGCGACCCTTCACAATCGGAAAGCAACATCGACGTCAGGGTTTCGCAACTGGAAGAAGCAGCCGATTTGTTTCCCGAGCACCCCATTCTCGGGGTTGGCCTGGCCAATTTCAAAGCTTATCACAAACGTCACGAACTCCATAATACCTTCGGCGCCATCCTCATCGAGGCCGGAATAATCGGTTTTATAGCCCTGATGTTGTTTTTCGGGGCCGTATTCTGGCAGATCGTATCGGCCGGAGCGCCCTGGCAACTCCGGCTCTTTGTTGTGGGAAATTATCTGTTGTTCATGGTCATGAACCTGACCCACCTCTATCTCCGCGAGCGCTGGTCGTGGGTATTTTTGCTGGTCACCCTGTTTTGTTTTTATCAAAAAAAGCGGTGAAACAACGATTTGAATCAGGTGTTTTCGTGGCGGGGTTTCGCAAATGCGGAACCACCAGCGTGTACGATTTTTTGGCGCAAACCGGGATGTTCCGCGTGGCGCGCTACAAGGAGCCGCAGTTTTTTTGCCTGCCAGATGCAATCGTTGACCAACATATCCACTGGTACGAACGCCTTTTCGAAGGCGGGCAACAAAGCCCGATTCTCGACGGCTCCACTTTGTACATAACCGATGCGGAAGCAAGGCCAAGGATCAGACAATACGTTGAAAATCCGCGTTTTATCATTTGTCTTCGCGATCCGGCCAAACGTTTTTTTTCGGCCTACTGGCATCAGCGCGCCAAGCCTGGCGGCATCGAACAACGCAGCTTCGACGAAATACTTGAAGGACTGCAACCAGCCGCCGGCAATGCGCTTTGGCAGGCGGAACAAAAAATGCTCGACCAGGCGGCCCGACAAGGACGCATCAATCTGCGCGACCTGTCGAATCAGTACCACCGTCGGCATTACGGGGCGCCTTTCGAAACGGAAGGCATGGATACTTTTGCTTTCTTCCGGTATGCAGGCGAGTCGATGTACAGCAGGTTCCTGTCGCCCTGGCTCGATGCGGCCGACACGCACATCATGATTTTTGAAAACCTCGTTGAAGACCCTGAACGGGAACTCGGCAGATTGTCGGCCTTCCTGCAACTTCCGCCAGACATTCCCCTATCCCTCCCCCACAACCGCAACAAAAACTACAACGCTTCGGGCTCCGCCTGGCTGAACCGGCTGGCCCGTAGCGGTTGGTACGACCGGGCCAAAAGGCTCGCGCCTGATGTGCTGAAAATCTGGATGCGCGAGAAATGGTTCGCTTCATCGGAAAAGATGTCTGTTTTACAATTAAAAACAGTAAAGGAAATTTTGACTGAGGAATATTTATTTTGGGAACAAAAGCATCCGGAACTTGCCCGGCCCTGGTCGTAGTCTTGAAGTACGCATGCCGGCACACAAAAAACTAGCCCTGGTATCAAACACGGCCTGGAGCGTATGGAACTTCCGCAAAGGCCTGATTATCGCGCTGTTACAGGCAGGATGGCAGGTGGATGTGCTTGCCCCTCCCGGGCCGTTCACAGCGCAGATCGAGCGATTGGGTTGTCGCTTTTTGCCCTTGCGGCATTTGGCGCCGAAAGGGAAGAAATTTTATCAGGACCTGCTGCTGATCAGGGAATTATACGATTATTACCGGCGGGGCAATTACCGCTGGATTCTATCCTACACCATCAAACCCAACCTGTACACCGGCCTGGCGTTGCGCTGGTCGTGCGCCTGCTGGCTGCCCACGGTGAACGGATTGGGAGTTGTTTTTTTACAAAAAAATCTGCTGTCGAGGCTGGCGGCCGGCCTGTACCGTTGGTCGTTTCGCAGCGCACAGCGGGTTGTTTTTCAGAATGCTGACGATCGCCGTTTTTTTGAAGAAAACGGTTTGGTTTCGCCGGAAAAAGCCATTCAGGTAGCCGGGTCGGGCATCGATTTGTCGGCCTTTCGGCCTTTGCCCGGCAAACAGTTCGACCGGGCGCCGGTATTTTTATTTGCCGGACGGCTTATCGCGGAGAAGGGCGTGCGGGAGTACATCGAGGCCGCCCGCAAGTTGCAATCCATGTGCCCGGATGCGCGTTGTCTGCTTTCCGGCCTGCCCGCTGAAAACCCGCGCGCGGTAACCTGGGCTGCCCTGGAAGCCCATCTGGAAGGGAGTGGCGTCGGATTGCTGGTTCCTACCGACGACATGGCCGGCCTGCTCGACACCGTGGACTGTGTGGTTTTGCCCTCTTACTACGGCGAGGGCGTGCCGCGCATCCTGCTTGAGGCCCTTGCCAAGGGATTGCCGCTGATTACCAGCGATATGCCCGGTTGCAAAGACACCGTCGAGCCAGGGCGCAACGGCTGGCTCGTGCCGCCCCGCGACACCGACGCCTTATTCCGGGCAATGTTTGCGTTTTGTCAAATGTCGCCGCAACTTCGCGCCGCCATGGGCCGGGAAGGGCGATCAAAAGCGCAGCATACCTTTGACGAACAATTGATCATCCAAAAATACCTGGACATACTCGATTCATGAAAACCGCTTTAATAACCGGGATAACCGGACAGGATGGCGCCTATCTGGCTGAATTCCTGCTGAAAAAAGGGTATCAGGTGCACGGCATCAAACGGCGCAGTTCGCTGTTCAATACCGACCGCATCGACCACTTGTATCAGGACCCGCACGAACTGGGCCGCAATTTCATCCTGCATTACGGCGACCTTACCGATTCGACCAACCTCATCCGAATCGTGCAGCAGGTGCAGCCCGATGAAATTTACAACCTTGGCGCACAAAGTCACGTACAGGTCAGTTTCGAGACGCCCGAGTACACGGCCAATGCCGACGCCGTAGGCGCCTTGCGTTTGCTGGAGGCCATTCGTTTGCTGGGCCTTTCCGACAAAACCCGCTTTTACCAGGCCTCCACTTCGGAAATGTACGGCCTCGTGCAGGAAACCCCGCAAACGGAAAAAACGCCCTTTTATCCGCGCTCCCCTTACGGGGTGGCGAAATTGTACGCCTACTGGATCACCGTCAACTATCGAGAAGCCTACGACCTGTACGCCTGCAACGGCATCCTGTTCAATCATGAAAGCCCGATCCGCGGCGAGACGTTTGTGACTCGCAAAATCACCCGGGCCGCGGCAAAAATTGCCCTCGGCCTGCAAGACAAACTCTGGCTCGGCAACCTCGACGCAAAACGCGACTGGGGCCATGCCCGTGATTATGCCGAAGCCATGTGGCTCATTTTACAACATGACCAGCCGGAGGATTTCGTCATTGCCACGGGGATCACAACTTCCGTGCGCGACTTTTGCCGAATGGCCTTCCGGGAACTTGGTGTGGAACTGGATTTCAGGGGCGAAGGAGTCGATGAAAAAGGCTTCGTGGCCGACATCAAGGCCAGCGGCTTTCATTTCAAACCGGGCCAGGAAGTCATCAGCATTGATCCGCGTTATTTCCGGCCCGCCGAAGTTGACCTTTTGGTCGGCGATGCCGCCAAAGCGCGACAAAAACTGGGCTGGCAACCGCAACACAGCCTCTCCGACCTCGTTCGGGAAATGGTGCAGCACGACCTGACCCTGTTTCACCGCGAACGCTTTTTGAAAGAAGGCGGATTTGATATCAGAAACCAGTTTGAGTAAGGGTTCTATGGAAAAAACAGCCAAAATATTCGTCGCCGGTCATCGGGGCATGGTCGGTTCGGCCATACTGCGAAAACTGAAGGCGAAAGGGTATTCGAATTTCGCTCTGCGCGATTCGGCGCAACTCGATCTGCGCAACCAGCTGGAAGTCGATGAGTTTTTCCGCCGTGAAACGCCGGACTATATTTTTCTGGCAGCGGCCAGAGTGGGCGGTATTCTGGCCAACAACACATACCGGGCCGAGTTTTTATACGACAATCTGATGATCGAAGCCAATGTCATTCATTCGGCTTACCGATACGGCGTCAAAAAACTCATGTTTTTAGGCTCCTCCTGCATTTACCCCAAAATGGCGCCGCAACCTTTGCAGGAAGACAGTTTGCTCACGGGGCTCCTCGAGCCCACCAACGAACCTTACGCCATTGCCAAAATTGCCGGCATCAAACTCTGCGACGCATATCGCGACCAGTACGGTTGCAACTTTGTCTCGGTAATGCCCACCAATCTGTACGGCCCGAACGACAATTACCACCCGCAGAACAGTCACGTCTTGCCGGCCATGTTGCGCCGCTTTCACGAAGCCGTCAAAAACGACGAGGCCTCCGTCACGATCTGGGGGACCGGCACGCCTCGGAGGGAGTTTTTGCACGTGGACGACCTCGCCGACGCCTGTTTTTATCTGATGCAACATTACAACGAGCCTGGCCTCGTCAATATCGGCGTGGGAGAAGATATTTCCATCCTTGAACTGGCCCGGATGGTGGCGCGCATTACCGGCTTTGGCGGCGAAATTCGCCACGACCTGTCCAAACCAGACGGCACTCCGCGTAAGTTGATGGATGTGAGCAAGTTGCACGCAATGGGCTGGAAAGCCCGCATCGGACTGGAAGCCGGTGTACGGGAGGTTTATCAGGAAGTCAAACATCTATTTTGAAAATATGAACAACGAACATACCTATGTGGCCATCATGGCCGGCGGAGTCGGCAGCCGTTTCTGGCCGGGCAGCCGTGAGGCATGCCCCAAACAGTTTCTCGATATGCTGGGCGTCGGGAAAAGCCTGCTGCGGCTCACTTTTGAACGCTTCCTGCCCATTTGTTCGCCGGAACGGTTTTTCATCGTTACCAATGCAGCGTACCGCGACCTGGTGAAAGAACAATTGCCCGAACTCGGCGAGCACCAGATTCTGTGCGAACCCAGCCGGAACAATACGGCGCCCTGTGTGGCCTACGCGTCGTTCAAGATCAGCGCGCTCGACCCGAAAGCCAACATCGTGATTGCGCCCAGCGACCACGTTGTAGTCAAGGAAAAAACGTTTCTCGAAAAAATCAGCCAGGGTCTTGATTTTGCCGCATCGCATGAAGCGCTGGTGACCCTTGGCATTCAGCCCTCCCGCCCCGACACCGGCTATGGGTACATCCAGTTTCAGCCGGAGGCGCCAAACGGCGTCCACAAAGTGATGCGCTTTACCGAAAAACCCGATCTGGCGACGGCCAGGCAGTTTGTCGATTCGGGGGAATACCTGTGGAATGCCGGTATTTTTATCTGGAATGTGGGCGCTATCCTGAAAGCATTCGAACAGCTGGCCCCCGATATTTTCGATATTTTGCGCAAAGGAATCGGCAAATACAATACTGCCGAGGAACAGGCATTTATCGACCAGCACTACCCCACTACCCCGAATATTTCCGTTGATTTTGCCATTCTTGAAAAAGCGAACAACGTGTACACCATCCCCAGCGAGTTCGGTTGGTCCGATCTGGGTACATGGGCCAGTTTGCATGCCGAACGCCCCAAGGACGAAAACGACAACCTCTTGCAGGGCGATCACATCCTGGCAATCGACTCGGACAATTGCCTCGTCCGCGCGCCGGCCGGCAAACTGGTGGTCGTCAAGGATCTCAGCGATTTCATCGTGGTCGATACCGGCGATGTGCTGCTGATTCACCCCAGGTCGAAGGAGCAGGAAATCAAGCAGCTGACGGCACAGGTTAAAGCATTGTATGGTGATAAATTCCTTTAAAATCAGGTACTTAAAAAAAAATTGAGCAAAAAACTTGGCCATTAAAAGCGGCTGCCTACATTAGCGCCTGTAATACTTTTGTTTAATCCTCCCTGAATTTGTATAGTCCCGGTTCAATTTGTAGCACTTACAAACAGCACCGGATAATGCGCACCCTTTCTTCAATCAGTGTTCACCCCGAGATCCAGGATGGAGCGCCCGTGTTCAGCGGGACGCGTATCAGAGTCGAAACTTTTTTAGACTTCATGCGTATTGGCGTCAGTGTCAATGAGTTTTTGGATGAATTTCCGTCCATTACACGCGACCAGGCGCTTGAAGTGTACGATTTGCTTGTTCGACAATATACGCTGGAGCAGATGAGACTGCTTGCCGATTGTGGCCCAGGATTTCAGGATTCCGGTCGCGGTCTTCATTCGTAACTCCTCTTCCCCCCCCTTGACGGCATCAACCGAAAAGGTTGATGCCGTTTTTTTATTCGGCAATAAAAAACAGCCTGCAAGGGTTTCCCCTTGCAGGCTGTTTTTTGTAGGACCCGTTTGGATTAGATTTGCATGGGCACTTCGATCAGCAAAACTTCAGCCGCAGAGTCGGCTTTGAGGCTGAACTGCTCCGTGTTCCAGATGCCGTAGCCGTCGCGCGTGTGCAGGGCCTGCCCGTTGACTGTCACATCTCCGTTCAGTACGAAAACATATACGCCATTGCCAGCGCCGCCTTTCAGCGTATAGCTCGTTTCGAAACCCTGGTCGAGCGTACCGATATGAAACCAGGCATGCTGGTAAATCCAGACCCCTTCGTCGTCGGGGTTGGGCGAAAGGATTTGCTGGAGTTTGTTCTTGCGATCGGCGAGGTTAAGGGTGATTTGGTCGTATCGCGGCGTTACGTTGCGTTTGTTCGGAAATACCCAAATTTGCAAAAATTTGACCGTTTTATCGCTGTTTTTGTTGTATTCCGAGTGATAAATACCGGTTCCTGCGCTCATCACCTGTACGTCGCCATTGCGAATCACCGCCACATTGCCCATGCTGTCTTTGTGCTCCAGGTCGCCTTCGAGCGGAATGGAAATGATTTCCATATTGTCGTGCGGATGGGTGCCAAAGCCCCGGCCCGCCTGCACGGTATCGTCATTTAATACCCGGAGCACGCCGAAATTCATACGTTCGGGATTGTAGTAATTGGCAAAGGAAAACGTGTGGTAGGACTGGAGCCAACCGTGATTGGCCTGACCGCGCGAATCGGCGCGATGCAAAACGCTATTGCTCATAATTTTTGAATTTGTATTGGGTAAATGGTTGAAGCCCAGCAGGTCAAGGGGTTTCAATTCGTCGATGTTATTGGTAATGACCGCGCTGCCGATACCAGTTGTTGCCAGCGCGCCGGCGCCCAGGACGCTTTTCTTGAGAAATTCCTTTCTGTTCATGATCGAGGGTGTTTTGCTGTTTTGACAAGGCAAAATTGCATCCCTCGACGGCGCCCTTCCAATAATCTAGATTAAGTAATGACCGACAGGCTACCGCCAAAAGCGGTTCACCAGTTTGCCCGCATTTTGCTCAAAAACTCCGGCGTGACGCCGATATAGGCCGCAATTTGTTTTTGCGGCAGACAATTGATCAGGGTTGGATACCGCGTACAGAAGGCCTCATACCGCTGCCGGGCCGTCAGGCTGAGGTTGTCAAGCACCCTTTGGCGGCTGCTGACCAGCGAATTTTCAGTGATAATACGGAAGAAACGCTCGAATTTCGGAATGTCCAGGTAAAGTTGCTCCTGGTCTTTTTTCGACAACAACAGTACTTCCGTTTCTTCCAGGGCATCGATTTGCAAAGAGCCGGGCTGCCCCGACAACAAACTGTACATATCGGCAATCCACCAGTCGGGCGGTGCAAACTGGAGGATGTGTTCAAAACCGTTCTCGTCCACCGTATATCCTCTCAAACAGCCTTTTATGACAAAGGCCGAATGCCGGCACACCTCGTTTTCGTGGAGTAAAAATGCCTTTTTTTTCAACGATTTTGTCGTCAGCAGCGAAGCGAAATGTGCTTCCTCCGCAGCATCGAGTTGAATGTATCGGGCAATATTGTTGCGCAAAAGGTCGTGCAGCATAGGCTTGTCAAACGGAGCAATGTAACGCCCGAAGATAGGCGTCTCCGATCGAATCAATCAAATACGGCGCAATTTCCCGCTCGAAATGAGGCCGTTCGCGATCCACATATTGCAACCAGTTCAGCCACTGTTGTGTGTCTGCATTGCCGTTGCGGTCCACGCTTGCTGTTTCGAGGCCCCTGGCTTGTCCCCAGAATGTCACAAACGGATCGCTGGCAACGTAGGACAGATGAAAAACCGGCTTTTGCGCAGCGAGGTATTCGACAATTTTACTGGGCAACTGAAAATCGGTGGCATTGCCGATGTGGACCAGTCCGTGCATTCGAAGCATGGCCAATCGCGATTCCTCCCGGCTCCGAAGGCCGTGCAGTATGATCTGCGGGGAATCCGACAAACGGGCGAGGAATTCCGGAAAGATTTCTCCGTAAAAATGAATGACTACCCGATTGCGCCATTCCGGCTGCAGCCGAAAACCTTCTTCCAGCAGGCGCAGGAAAGCATCGGGCGTGCGGACGGGGTTGTAAAACGTCCCGAAATAGCCCAGGCGCAAGGGCTCCACCGGCTCGGGTTTTCGCTCCCGAGCGCCCGGCCCGGGGTGCAACAACGGAGGTATGACACTCATTTTGCGCACAGCCTCTGCCCCGAAAAGATCCTGGTACGCAACCCTTGCGGCCTCCGTGGTGACTACCGTGTGATCGGCCGCAAGGAGCACCCCCTTTTCCAGTTTTTTCGCCCGCCCGGCATACAGATTCCATCGCTGTTTCCTGAACCGCGGCTGCAATACAAACGGGTCGCCTGTGTCTGCCAGCCATTTCAGTCCGGGATAGCGCTTCCTGACCGACCAGCCGACGAGGTGCGCAGCGAAAGGCAATGCCACGGTAAACATGGCATCAAAATACTGTTTGTCAATTAGTTGCAAAGCCTTTTTCAAGGCCGGGCGATACCAGAACAGGGCATCGTCCGGGAAATATATTTTTTTCCAGACATGATCGTACAGCCAGTTTCCAATCCTTTCACAGCGACCGGGCTGCGACGGGCGCTCTCCTACCCTGCCGCGGGCGCCAGCGCCTGCCAGCCATCTGTAGGCCAGTTCTTTCAGGGAATCAACCCCTGTCCGATGGACCTGTACGCCGTTTATAAAACCTTCGGCAGGCAGGCCGTCATAAGCCGGACAAACCACGTGCACTTCGTGCCCCTGTTGGGCCCAATATTCTGCCAGGGCTGTCCAGCGATGCGCGCGCGGCCCGATAAAGGGGGCATATCGGGCGGTAATGATCAAAATCCGGCTCATGGGCAAATTTGCTCGTACACACGCAGTAGTCGCGCTGCACTGAGCCCGATATTGAAATGCTGTTCGACATGCCGTCTGGCATTGTGACTAAACATTTGATATTCAGAAGGTTTCATGTTCAAAAAACATTCCATCGAGCTGGCCAGCCCGGGGGCGTCTTTTTCGTCGGACAAATAACCCGTTTGCCCGTGGGGCACAAGATCGGGCAGGTCGAAATGCCGGGTCGTCAGCACAGGCAAGCCGGTTGCCATTGCTTCGAGGAGGGCGACCGGCGTGGCTTCGTGATCGCCTTCCGGCGTCGTTTCACTGGGTTGCACAAAAGCGTCGAAGCGGCCCAAAAAAGCGGGCATATCGGCATGCGGGACAAAATCGAGCCAGTCGATGTGCTTGTCGAGCGCGTATTTTCGGATCAAACCCGCCACAGTCGCAACGGTCGCAGCATCATAGCGCTCGCCCACCAGGGTCAGATGCAGGCCCGGGCATCGGCGTACTGCCAGGGCGAAGGCTTCGAGTGTGGTACGGTGGCCTTTTTTGGGCGTAAAAGTGGCAGCCTGCACGAGTCGCAGTTGCCCTGCTTGCTTCGAGCGGGGTAAAAAGGAGAAGCGGTCGAGATCGGGACTTGGTGGCACAATGGCGATTTTTTGTGGAGGGCAACCCAGTTTTTCGAGGGCTGAAGCGCCGGTGGGGCTGGCCGTCACAACGCTTTCCGCTACCTCAAAAAGGCGTTTATACCTGGTTTTAAAAACGGGGCGACGGTTCAGAATCTTTTGATAATCAAACCCGTAGAACGTAACGACCAGGGGGCGACCCAGTTTTTTCGCCATGGATACATACAAACATCCCGTGGGGCCGAAATGAGCGTGCAGGATATCTGGCGGCGACTTTGCAAGGCGGCGGTGCAGCCATTGCGGGTAGCTGGGTAAAAACCGTTGGCTGCGGGCAAAAATCCGCTGCCAGAACGGATACTCCCACTCTGTTTTCACCCTTGGAAAAAACCAGTTTTGGGCAGGAAACCGAAATTGCTGCAGATCAGGATGCGCAAAAGGCCCGTCGACGATCCAGGGAGCGGCGATGGCGAGTTCAACACGGGGTTTCAGCCGGTCGAGCAATCGGCTTGTCCAGCTGAGCGTGGAGGGCAGGTACCAGTCGAACAGGTGTACTACCTTCATCATGGCCGAGTGATTTTGTTCCCTTGCGCGGTGGAAAGCAGAATTTGATAAATTTTTTCCGCCGCCACGTCCCAGTCAAACTGTTTGCGCTGCATCCTGCCTTTTTCCACCAGTCGCTCCCCCAAGCCAGGCTCACTCACAATCTGGACCATTGCCGCTGCGATTTCATGTTCCGACATGGGGTCCACCAGCATTGCGGCATCGCCGGCTACCTCCGGGAGCGCCGTGGCGTTGGAAGTGATTACCGGCGCCTCCGCGTGAAAAGCCTCGAGCACAGGCAGCCCGAAGCCCTCCGACTGAGAAACATACACCAGAGCCGTCGACGCCCCCAAAAGCAGCGGCAAAGTCTGGTCGTCCACATAGCCGAGCAGGACAATATCCTGACGATATTCCGATGACTCGACAGCCGTTCGGACTTCTCCGGTTTGCCAGGCAAAACGCCCCGCCAAAAGGAGTTTTTGCGGTGATCCGGAGCTTTTTTTAAACTGGTCAAAAGCACGGATCAGTCGGGGGATATTTTTTCTCGGATGAATGGCGCCGGCATAAAAAAAATAGTGCTCGCCATTGGCATATTTCGATCTAACTTCTTGTTTTACAAATTCATTTAAAGGAGAAAAACCCTCCCGGCAGCCATTGTACACCGCGCTTATTCGGCCGGGATCGACATTGCAGGTCTGTTCAATATCACGGCGAACAAATTCGGAGACTGTAACAAGGTGATCGGCCCGGCGGAGAAATCTGGGCAAGAAAAAACGATAATAGTTTCTGGGGGCGAAAGGCACCTGCCCGGGTTGATGGAGCGGTACCAGGTCGTGGCAGGTCATCACGACGGGGGTTGCGGAACGAAGGCTCAGGTAACTGTCGGGAGAAAAAAACACGTCGGGGCGCAAGCGGCGCAAAGCGCCGGCCACTGACCATTCGAACCACCAGTACCACAACAAAGGATGGCGAGCGGGGGGGAACAATACCAGGGGCGTAACGTTGGGACCATACAGAAATGCGGGGTCGTACGGACGGTCGAAAAGAAAAATGAACTCGTCTTCAGGGTGTTGCAGTACCATACGCCGCATAATCTCATGCGTGTACCAGCCCAGCCCTTCCAGGCGGCCGGTCAACAAAAAACGGGTATTGACTGCGATTCTGATGGTCTGAAAAAATTAAAGGTCAAGGCTTCGTGCGGAGGCTCGGTGTTGGCCGCCGCCGCTTATTTTTGCGGGCCAAAATTCATCATTTCCTTTATCAACATAACTCCTTTCCTGTGCTAGATTTTTCAGCCGCCAACCTGCGCCGCCTCGCGATCACCTGGGTGGGCAACAAAAACCGCAACGAAGGCATTTCGGTGCCCAAACATACACTCGTGCCGCCCGACGCATTTGCAGAAGAGCTGCTGACGTCGGCATTCCTGCGGCCTTTCGAAAAAACGGAAGAGTTCTTTTTCTTTTTTCACGAAGAAGACGTGAGCAATCACCCGGTTTTTCAGTCCTGCCACACTATTTTTCAAAACCCCGAGACGATCCACGAAGAGGCTGGCAAACTGACTCAACTCCTCTACCTGCACAGCGAATTGCCCAAAATTCGCGGCGGCGAGTTTTTTGTCGCCTATTTTGACAACCTTATGCTGCAGGACGAGCCGGTCAGCGCCTTGGCGCTGGTCAAAATCCAAACCAAAGACCCCTATTTGCGCACCGAACGAAGCACGGAAGCGTTCACCCTCAATGTCGCCGAAGGCATTTCGCTCGACAAACTGGAGGTGGCCGCGCTGGTGTTCAACCTCGACGAAACCGAGGGCTTCCGTATTTGCGCCATCGATTCGGTCAGCAAACGCGACGAACATTCTTTCTGGAAAGACGGCTTTTTGCGCCTTCGCCCCATCGAAGACAACTATTTTAATACCCGCCATTACATCAACCTGTCGAGTGAATTCATTACCCAGAAAATGCCCTACAAATTCGGGCTCGACCGCACCGACCAGATCGACCTGCTCAATCGTACCGCGCTGTATTTCAAAGAGAATGAGGCATTCGAACTGGAAGACTACTCCGACACGGTTTTTCCGGAACAGGAGCAACAGGAGGCTTTCCGTGAATTTCGCGACGAATACGCCAAGGCCTATGCCATTCCGCTCGAGTCGAAATTCGATATCAGCGGACAGGCTTTCAAGAAAGAATTCAAGGTGCTGAAAAGCGTCATCAAACTGGATAAAAACTTCCACATCTACGTGCATGGCCGCCGCGACCTGATTGAGCGCGGTTTCGACGAGGAAAAAGGCAAGAAATATTACAAGGTCTGGTTTGACGACGAGGAGTAGATTGACCTTAAATTAATACTAAAAACGGACGGCCTGGCCGACATTTGCCTATTCCCTGTCAGTCAAAAGACCGGTTCGCCATGTCACGTCTGCTTTTTTCCCTGCTTGCTGTCCTTATTGCCTGTTGTTCGCACGCCCAGGCTTTTGCTCCCCGTCGCGACCCCTCGGCGCCACAAGCCGCCCCGCGCGACCTTGCTTTCAATCCGGCATTGAAACCGTTTTACCACGGTGTTGCCTCGGGCGATCCCACGAACGAAAGCGTCATCCTCTGGACGAGGGTGACCCCTGAACAGGCAGGGGCCGTGAATGTAGATTACCGGGTAGCCACGGATCCTGGGTTTCAGCAAATCGTGACTTCCGGTCAGGTGGTAACCGATGAATCCGTGGATTATACGGTTAAAATAGACCTGGGCGGGTTGCAGGCCGGGAGCACTTACTATTACTATTTTTCTGCGCTCGGCGCCAATTCCCTGATCGGGCGGGCGAAAACCACGCCCGCCGGCCCCGTCGATCACCTTCGCTTCGGGGTGGTGTCGTGCTCCAATTATGAAGGCGGCTATTTCAACGCGTACGGCATGCTGGCCGCACGCAACGATCTCGATGCAATCATCCACCTCGGCGATTATATCTATGAATACGGCACGGGCGTGTACAGTGTCGATTTGCCAGGGCGCACCAATGAGCCGCCCAATGAAATCCTTACACTGGCCGACTACCGTACACGCTACTCCCTGTACCATCTCGACCCCGATCTGATTCGCCTGCACCAGCAACACACGATGATCAGCGTGTGGGACGACCACGAGTCGGCCAACGACGCCTACAAGGACGGAGCGCAAAATCACCAGCCCGACGAAGGCGAGTGGTCGGTGCGAAAAGCCATTTCCAAACAGGTTTATTTTGAATGGATGCCCGTGCGCAATTCGCCCACGCAGGACGTGTACCGCACCATTCCTTACAGCAATCTCTGCGACCTGATCATGCTCGATACCCGTCTCGAAGGCCGCGACGAGCCGCCGCCACATTTCGATACGCCCGACAATCCGGCTCGCAACATGATCAGTCCCCAGCAGTTCGAATGGCTGACGGAGCACCTTAAAAATTCCGCAGCCCAATGGAAACTCATTGGCAATCAGGTACTCTTCACCGATTTCAACGTTGGCTTTGCCGGCGGGGCATTCGACGGTTCGCCGGATCCGACCAACCTCGATTCTATCCGCATCGCGGAGGATATTTTTATAGACAACTGGGAGTCATATCCTACGCAACGCAACGCCCTGATTGATACCATCCGCGAAGAAAACATTGAAAACGTGGTGATTGTGTCGGGCGACTCCCATGCCAGCTGGGCCTTCGAGGTCACGAAAAAGCCGGTTATTTATCCGGCCGCGAGTTTTTTCAACCTGGTTCAGCCCAACCCATACAATCCCGCGACACAAGAGGGTTACAACCCCGCGACCTCGGAAGGCAGCTGGGCCGTTGAATTCGGAACACCTTCTATTTCATCGCCCAATTTTGACGAAGTGATCGGAACGGACCTGACTGCGCAATTCGAGCAATTGATCAACCACCCGCTTCCGGGCCTGAACCTGGAGTACAATCCGCACCTCAAATACGTCGATCTAGACCGGCATGGCTACATCTTGCTGGACCTGAAACCCGACACCGTTCAGGCCAATTATTACTACATCCCTTCCCAGTATGCAGATACCCTGGCGGAGAATTTCGGGCAAGGGGTTTTCGTCGTGCAGGGCAGTACACGCTTGCAACTCAGCGACTCGCCTTCCGCTCCCAAATTGGTTCAAGACCCGGAAACGCCCCAAATGCCCTATGGCACATCCTCGATTCCGCTGGTGCAGCCTTCGCTAGTGGTGCTTGGCGTGTATCCCAATCCCGCGCCCGGTCGGTTTTACGTTCAAATCGCGTTGAACAAGGCGCTCGATGTCAAGCTCAGCTTGACCGATCCATCTGGCCATCAATGGTGGTCGAGCGGCGCGACACCCCTTCCCAAAGGGCTGACCCGCATGGAAATTGCTCCCGGAGAATACCCGCGTGGCATACATTTTTTATGTATCGAGGCCGGCAAAAGCCGGTTTTGCCGGCAAATAGCGCTGTTTTAAATCATGGGGGTCAGGTTGATTGTATCATTATATTTCTCTGTTTTTGACCCCTAACTTGTCCGTTGCAAAACCGTTTTGCCATGAAGGAGCAAACCACCTATTTGAAGCACAAACTGCAGCGTATTTACCAAAAAATGCAGGAAGACGAGGCCCGTTGGACAGCGGCCATTCAACAGGTGCATCCCCTCCAGGGACTTGGCGCTGCCAACCTGATCCACTATCTCTCTCTGCGCCGCGAAGATTTGCGGGAAGTGCAGGACGAGTTGCACAATGCCGGACTGTCGTCGCTTGCCAGTGCGGAAAGTCATGCCATGCGGCAGGTACAAATGGTGCTGAAACGCCTGGGGGTTGCCATTAAAGACAACGAATTGTCGCGTTGCGATTACCCATACGCTACTCAAATGATCCGCCGGCAAACGGCAGCCCTCTTCGGCCACGGCAACTTGCCGGAAAGCCCGCATCTGATGATCACCTTCGATACGAACATGGCCGACGACTTTCTGGCAGTCAAGGCGCTGGTACAGGCCGGCATGACCGTCGCGCGCATCAACTGCGCACACGACGACCAGAAAACATGGCAACGAATGGTGAATAACATCAGGAAGGCGGCGCAAACGACCGGACAATCCTGCAAGATTTATATGGACCTGGCGGGACCCAAAATCCGGACTGTATTGTTTGGCAAAGCTCGGAACAAAGGCCGTTTGAAGATCGAATTGAACGAATGTTTTTATTTCATCGAGCGCCCGGAAGACAGCCTGAAATATGAAAAGGTGATCGGTTGTACGATGAAAGGCATCGTTGGCGACCTGTCGAAAGGCGACCGCGTGCTGTTCGACGACGGCGTTGTAGAGGCGGTTGTGGAGCGGAAATTCGTACATGCTGCCTTGTTGCGCGTCACCCGCATTTCCGCGTCCAAGCCGCGTATCAAAGCCGAAAAGGGCATGAATTTCCCGGATACGGAAATCAGCGCCCGTTCGCTGACCGATTTCGACAAATCGGTTTTGCCTTTTGCCCTCGAACATGCCGACCTGATCGGGTTTTCTTTTGTACGCCAGCCGCAGGAAGTGGCGGAACTGCAGCAACTGCTGGGCCAGCGCACGGAAAAGCCGGTTCACCTCGTCCTGAAAATCGAAACCCTCGAAGCCGTGCAAAACCTGCCGGCCTTGCTGCTGCAGGGCATGCTCGAACCGGCGTTCGGCGTGATGATCGCCCGCGGCGACCTGGCCGTTGAAATCGGGTTCGAGCGATTGAGCGAGATCCAGGAGGAGATTCTCTGGATTTGCGAAGCGGGCCATGTGCCGGTCATCTGGGCGACGCAAGTGCTTGAAACACTGAATAAAAGCGGCCTGGCTACACGTTCGGAGGTCACCGACGCCGCACGTGCTGCGCAGGCAGAATGCATCATGGTGAACAAAGGCAAACACATGTTGCTGGTACTGGCCACCCTGCGCGACATCCTACGGCGCAGCGGCGGGCATCACGCAAAGAAGCGCTACGTTTTCCGGCCCCTCAATATCGCGGAGCGCTTTTTGAAAGGTTTTGATGGCCGCAAGGCAAGCAGAAAAGCCCGGCAATCAGGGTAGTTTCAACACCACGACCCACCATTCCTCGCCATTTTCAGGATCAAAATAGCGATGCAGCCGTTCAAATCCGACCCGCTCGTGCGCCCGCAATGAACGGGCATTGCGCACGGCAATTTCCGTGACGACAAGATCGAAATCGGGCGCACAGCACTCGCGCAATTTGCGATACAAACCGTCAAAAACACCCTGCCCCCGATACTTCTCTGCCACACAAACCTGCCCCATCACAAACCAGCGCCATTCGTGTATGCGCCGGCCGTTCCACTCCAGTTTGCCCAGCAGATCGAACATGGGCGCCAAAATCGGCAGTTCGCCGGCAAAAGAAGGCGGCATGACCAGGCAATAGCCCGCCAGTTCGGCGCCGTCCTTCGCAACGACACTGGGATAGGCGGCATTCATCCTGCCCAGCACATCTGGATCGTGCCGCACTGTGAGAAAACCCTGGTCGGCCGCCACGTCGGCATCTACGGCCGAGAGATGGTTGAGCGATTGCAGGGCCAAAATTTGCGCGACCTCCGTTGCATTACTGACTTGCGTATAGATCATTCTCCCTGTTTAAAATGAATGGAACGCTCGAATACCTCTTCCGAGGTCAGGCCGAACAAAGGCGGCGTACTGACGCCCAACATGTTGAGATACAGATAAATCTGCCCGCGATGGTGTATTTCGTGTTCGGTCAGCGCGCGCAACCACTTCCAGCAGGTGATGGGCGTACCCGCCGGCGTCATGACTTTTTTCTCCATGTCCTCCGGGCTCAGGCTGCTGAAAATGTCCATCGACTGGCGGTGCAATTCATCAAAAAAGGCAAGCGTGGCATCGAAACCCGGCGCCAGTTCGGCGCCGGCGCCCGGGTACGCAGGCTGCCTTCCCTGCACCGTTTCCGCGTACAGCCAGCGTTCGATGGTCGCCAGGTGCCGCACCAGATCGCCGAGGGTAAATTTGCCCTCCCTATAGGTCCATTCGAGCTGGGCGGGCGGTATGCAAAGCACAACGCGTCGTGTGCGGGCCCGCAGTTTGCCGTAGTAGTCCAGAAAATCCATAAAACAGTTTTTTTGAGACCGCCTTTATTTTTAATTGGTCGATAAAGATACTTTTTCCTTCATTGCAGCAGCAATTCCAACCCGCATTTCACCCTTCTTTCAACATGGCGCTAGTCACTCCTTTGCCCTCCGATTTTAATGCAGAAGTCGCCGAACTGGCTACTTTTTTTAATGAAACGCTCGGTTTTTGCCCCAATAGCGTGCTCACCATGCAGCGGCGGCCGGCCATTGCGAAGGCTTTTATCCAGTTGAACAAGGCGGTCATGGAAAACCAGGGCCGCGTGACCAGCGACCTGAAACGCATGATCGGTTACTTGTCCAGCCTGACTGCGGGCTGCCGCTATTGCCAGGCGCACACCATACGTGCCGCTGAGCGATACGGCGCCGCTATCGACAAACTGGAACACATCTGGGAATACAGCACCCACCCGGCATTCAGCGATGCTGAACGGGCAGCCCTGGACTTCGCCATTGCGGCCTCTTCAGTGCCCAATGCCGTCGATGAGGCAATAGCCGAGCGGTTGCACGCCCACTGGGACGAAGGAGAAATTGTCGAAATACTGGGTGTCATTGCCCTTTTTGGCTACCTCAATCGCTGGAACGACAGCATTGCCACCCGACTGGAGCCCCCCGCTGCGGAAAGCGGCCGGCAATGGCTTGGCGATCAGGGCTGGACGCAAGGCAAACACCTGTAATCAGTCGGGTTTGGTGTAGCACAACACCCAGTTGCCGTCGGTGTCGAATGCTTCGGCGCCAGGAAATACCGCCTTAAAAGTATGTTCGAAAAAACGTTTGGTTGCAGAGCGTTCGTGCGAGCGGTTGTAGAGGCAGTTGAACAAAAGGACGCCGCCGTGGCGCAAACGCTCGTCGCAACATTCCAGAAACTCGCGGGTCAGAAATTGCGGCGGGGTAAGATCGTCTTCAAAAATATCGACGATCAGCATATCATATTGATCCTCATTGACTTCAGTAAAAATTGCTGCGTCGGCAACCACAATTTCCACTGGACTGTCGAGGCGGGAAAAGGTGTACCTCGTGGCCAATTCCGCCACGGTTTCATCCCACTCCACGGCAGTGTAGCGGTAATGGCGGCCGTAAACTTTTTCGAGAATAAAAGGGACGCTTCCGAGCCCCAGGCCCAGCAACAGCACATCTTCATAAGGCCTTTGCTCCAGGTCGAGCCTGGCAAAGGCGCGGTTAAAGTTGCGGTACAGGTCATCCCAGGAATACACAGCATTGCCGCTCAGCAATTGCAAGCGGCCGCGATACAGGAGCACAGTCAACTCCGGGTTTTGCTCGGAGCCGGTCATTTCCAGCACCTGGGGCTGGAGATAGGAAAGCCATTTTTTCCAAAAAGGTATTTTCACGATCGAAAAATGCCGGGTCTGAAAAGACTTGCGGCCGCCTGATACAAGCGGCCGCAAGATGCAATGATTAGTCTTTCTTTTTCTTGTTGAAGGGGTCCCACTTGTTCAGTTTGTCTTTCACGTCGTCCACTTTCTTTTGACCTTCGTTGCCAAGCGCCTTTTTTGCCTCTTCTTCCGCCTTTCTTTTGGCTTCTTCGGCTTTCTGGTTGGCCAGATTGCGCAGACTGTCTTCCGCTTTTTGAGCGGCCTCCCTGGCCTTGTCTTTTGCCTCCTCTACTTTCTGGTTGACCACGTGGGTGATCGAATCTTTGGCTTGCTGGTAAGCGGCGCCTGCCGTTGCGGAAGCCTGGTCCTTGATGGTGGCCTGACCATCGCTGCCCAATACTTTCATGGCCAGTTTGGGGTTGGAATAGGTGCCTGTCACATCGAAACGGACATTGATAAACTCGCCCTGCGCGATGTTGGCGCCCATTTTGGAAGCTTCGGAAGAAAGCAGATTCAGGCCCGAATTGGCTGCGCTGCCCAGTCCGCTTTTTTCCAGTGCAGAGCGGGGCACTTTGGTCAGAATCTGGTAACTCATGTCGCTGGCAAGCCCGTGTGAGCCGCCGATCTGCATGGCAACGTCCTGCATCTGTACATTGAAGGGCTTGACGGTCACCATCCCGTTTTTGATCTCGAACCAATTGCGGGTATTTTTCAACTCCAGCTTGTTCATGTAGTTGAGATTCAGCTTGGTACCGATTTCGTTGAGCGGTTTGAAGTTGTTGACAATGGCATTGAGCGTTTCGAGGAAGCCCGCCGCGGAAAGCGTACTGAAGTCGGGTGTCATGTCGCGGCCAAGGATGCCGGCAATCGAGAGGGTGGTATTAAAACGTCCGTCGATCGATTGTGCGATGGGAGCGAATGTTTTCACCGTGGAAAAACTCTGGTAGGCATCGCGGAATCCTATGTTTTGCATGGCCATGTCCATATTGAACGCGGGTTTGGCCGGGTTTTTCGTGTCGTATGCGCCGTTGAGCGCCACCTGTCCGCCCAGCAAATCAGCCGTACAATTGTTGAGCGTTGCCGCGCTGTTTTTGACGACAACCTGCCCGTCGAGATTATTAAGGGTCAGGTTGGTGTATTTGACCTGCGCGAAATTCGCATTCAGGGTCATGTCCATGTTTTCCGGCACGGGAATGACCTCTGCGGCGGCAGGCGCGGCCGGGGCGGCGGAGGCAGCAGGCGCGGCGGTCGTCTCGTCGGTCATGAACTGGTTGAGGTCAAAATAGTTGGAACGAAGATTGACCGCCCCCGAAACAGTTTGATTATCAAAGAGATAGTTCCAGGCATTGAGGATTTGGCCGTTGCCTGAGAGGTCGCTTTCGCCGAGTTTCAGGCCGAAATTATCCACCGACATCTTGTTGGGCATAAAATGGCCCTTCATATTGAGGTCGGAGAGGTCGTAGGTGTCGTATTTGAGGCGTCCGATATGGCCATCCACGATAAAATCCCAGCGGTCGAACACCTTTTCGGCAGCGGCGGGCGGCACGTCGGTCGGCACTTTGCCGGCGCTGGCGTCAGCAGGTTCTTCTGTCATCCATTCGTTGGCGTCGAAATAGGCCGAGTTGAAATTAAGGGCGCCCGTCATGGTTTTGGTGGTGGAAAAATACGCCAGCAGGTTGTCGATACTGCCCGAGGCGCGCATGTCGCTCTTGCCGAGTTTGGCGTCGAAATGCTGAATATTGACCCTTTGCGGCGTAAGGCTGGTCGACAGGTTGTTGATCTTCACTGCGGGCATATCGGTAGCCTTGTAGGACACGCCCTGCATACCGAAATCGCCCGCCATTTGTACCTGATCGTATTGCTGGCGGTCGATCTGGCTCATCGACGCCTTGATCATCATATTCGCGCGGATGATGCCGGCCAGCTCCTGGATGCCTTCGACGGGGAATGCCCTGGACAATTCGCCCAGGTTGAGCGTCCCGTTGATTTTGGTGTCCACCGTCGGGTCGGTTACGGGAGTTTTCAGGTTAAAATAGCCTTCGAGCGGATTGGAGCCGATGCGGAGCGAAAATTTGGGAATATTGACCGTCAGGCCGTTGAGCGTGGCGTCGGGGTTGTTGACCGACATGTCCACGTTGATGTTGCTCACCCCCAGCGGGAGCGAGGGGTATTTGAAATCGGCATTGGCCACCTTGAAATCCAGTTTGAATGCCGGGTAACTTTTTTCATTGTATTTCCCCTTTGCCATGCCGCCAAACTGAACCGAGCCGTTGGCCTGTACATCGCCAAAATCCTTGGTATAGGCGCCGGGCACGATGGAAAGCAGGCTTTTGAAGGTGTTTTCCGGGGTGCCGAATTTCAGGTCCATGAGAATATCCTCGGTATTTTCCGGCATTTGTACCCAGCCATCGAGCAAGAGGCGCAAATCGTTGACTTTCAAGTTGTTGTTTTGAAGTGTAAACTTCATGTTCTTCATGTCGGCCGAGAGTGTCGTTGTCCAGTCGGTGCGCGCATTGCGCAGGTATTGAATGCCGCCGTAATTGACGGACAGTGCGCCGGCATGGGTTTCCATGGCCAGGTCGTACAGATCGTTGTAAAGTTCGCCGCTGCCTTCGTGGTCGAGCCCGTCGATCTCCACTTCCATGCCGAGCGAGCGGTCGTCGTAATAGAGCGAGCCGTCGTTGATGGCGTAATGGTCGAGTTTTATTTTGCCGCCGCTTTCCGAAGTAGTGGTTGTTTTGGCGCTGTCGTCGGGCTTTGTAATATCGTAGTTGGCTTTGCCGTTGGACAGGACGTAAACTTTGAGAATGGGGCGTTGGAGGTACAGGCCGTTGATTTCAACAGCATCGCCAAAAATGGCGGACCAGAGGTTGACTGCGACGTCGAGGCGTTCGCATTGCACGAGTTTTACGCCCTCGAATTCTTCCATACCTGTCACCTCAAGTCCTTCCAGGCCTACTGACAAGCGCGGGAAATGGCGGAAAAAGGACACGTTGACATCCTTGAAATCCACCTTGGCATTCAGGTTCTCGTTGGCCGCAGTTTTGACCTGCGCAACTATTTCATCTTTGAACAGGTAGGGAAGAATCAGCAAGGACCCGAGTAACAGCACAAGCAGGATCGCAATACTGAACAATACTTTTTTCATGGCTAGTGTAATTTCCGTTGGGACAAGATTTAATAATGCAATAACGATGTTCGAAGGGTTTCGCTTTTCACATCTGTCAGGAAAATTTTTCAGACTTACCTTTGAGGCATGAATTATCAAGTACACTTCCTCGACCGGCAGGATGAATTTGACCGGCAGATGGACGCCATCGCGCAGTCGCCCTGGATCGGATTCGATACGGAGTTTGTCGGTGAAAAGACCTTCATACCCGTGCTCTGTCTTATTCAAATCGTGATCGAACAGGACATTTTCCTGGTCGATACGATGAAAATCAAGGATTTGAGCCGCTTTTTATCGATCGTCGCCGATCCAAACGTGCTCAAAATTACGCACGCCGGCGACAATGACTACCGTCTGTTGTTTACCTTGTACGGCACGGTGCCGCAAAACACGTTTGACACACAGATCGCCGCAGGCTTTGTCGGCTACAATTATCCCGCCGGCTTCGGCAAAATCGTGGAACGCGAACTGCGCGTCACCCTGGCCAAGAGCCATACGGTTGCCGACTGGGAATCCCGCCCGCTCGATCCCAAGGCGGTGGAATACGCCGTTGAAGACGTCAAATACCTGCCTTCGCTGCACCATCGGCTGTCGGGCAAACTGCGGCGCCAGCAGCGGGAATCCTGGGCGCGGGAAGAAAACCGCAAGTGGGAAGCCGCCTCGTTCTACACGGTCGATCCGTACAAAGAGGCCATTGCCAACGACCACATTCATCAATTAAACTTTCGGGAAAAGGTCTTTCTGTTGCGGATTTATGCCTGGCGGCGGGAGAAAGCAGCCGAGTTGAACATTCCGAAAGAGACGGTTTTACAAAGCCGCCACATTTCCACGGTGCTGCGCTCCACCAAAGACGGCCCCAACGGATTTCGGTCCAACCGCACCCTGGCCGAGGGTATCTGGCGGAAATTTTTGCCCGAGTGGCAGGAATTATGGAAAATGCCGGTCACCGAAAAAGAGACGATTTTTATCAATGCTTTGCCCGCACCCGCACCCGATGACCCTGAGCTGGAGTGGGCCATGGAATTGCTGTACCATTTCGTCAAAAAACAATGCATTGAACACGAGATCAGCGCGGCATTGCTGCTGCCCAAAGGCGATTTTAACCGCCTGAAAGAAGGCAACAATTTCGATGAAAACCTCCTGAGCGGATGGCGCGCCACCCTGCTTGGCGAAAACCTCGTCAACTGGCTCCTCAAACGCCATCCGATCAATATGTCGTGGAAAGACGGCGTCTGCGAGCTTACTATGCCCTGACCCATGAACAAACTGCTGGAAATAAAGGACCTGCAAATTGATTTTGAAGGCGAAAACGGCTGGACAAACGCCGTGGGAGGCATTTCTCTCGACCTTGGGCGTGGCGAAACCCTCGGCATCGTCGGCGAATCAGGTTCGGGAAAATCCGTAACCGCCTTGTCGGTCATGCGGCTGCTGTCCACGCCTCCTGCGCGCTATTCTGGCGGACAAATCCTGTTTCAAAACAGGGAAACAGATACGCCGCTTGATTTGCTGGCCATGCCGGAAGAAGACCTGAGGAAAGTCAGGGGCGCACAAATCGCCATGATTTTTCAGGAGCCCATGACCTCGCTCAACCCGGTGTTTCGTTGTGGCAAACAGGTGACCGAAGCCATCCAGCTGCATCAGAATGTCTCTTTCGCCGAAGCGCGCGAGCGGGCGCTGGCACTGTTCGAACGGGTCAAACTGCCCGACCCCGCGCGTATTTTTCAGGCCTACCCCCATCAGATCAGCGGAGGGCAAAAGCAAAGAGTGATGATCGCTATGGCCATGTCGTGCCAGCCCTCGCTGCTGATTGCCGACGAGCCCACCACCGCGCTCGACGTAACCGTCCAGAAAGCCATCCTCGACCTGATGCGGGAATTGCGCGAAGAACGACAACTCTCGATGATTTTTATCAGTCACGACCTGGGCGTGATCGGAGAGATTGCCGACCGCGCCGTGGTGATGCACAAGGGAAAAATTGTGGAAAGCGGCTCCGTCGAACAAATCCTTCAGCGCCCGCAACACCCTTATACACAGGGCCTTGTCGCTTGCCGGCCTTCGCTGGGCAGAAAACTGTACCGCATGCCCACCGTGCCCGATTTTCTGGAAAAAGGCGGGTTCGAAGCCCGGGTCGTTACAACAGCCGAAACAACTGCGCGGCAAGCGCAACTCGGCGCGGCCAGCCCCATCCTCTCTGTTGAGCAGCTCAGCGTCCGATATCCCGCACGCAAAAACTGGCTCGGCCGTGCAGTAGAATGGACCCGGGCGGTGGACAGGGTGAGCTTCGAGGTGTTTCCGGGCGAAACCTTCGGGCTGGCCGGCGAATCGGGTTGTGGAAAAACCACGCTTGGGCGCACGCTGGCCAAACTGGTGACGCCCCGGGAAGGAGTCGTCCGTTTTGAAGGCCAAGTCATTTCAGATCTCGACAACAAGGAGTTCCGGCCGTTCAGAAAACATATACAGATGGTGTTTCAAGACCCTTTTTCCTCGCTCAATCCGCGAATGACGATCGGAGAGGCCATTCTGGAACCCATGAAAGTGCACGATTTGCATTCAAATGACCGGCTTCGCCGCGAAAAAGTCGCTGAACTGTTGACCACCGTTGGGCTGGAGGCAGACCACGCCAGCCGTTATCCGCACGAGTTTTCCGGCGGCCAGCGCCAACGCATTTGCATCGCCCGCACCCTCGCCCTCGAACCCAGGTTGCTGATCTGCGACGAAATCGTATCGGCCCTCGACGTATCCGTGCAGGCTACAGTGCTGAATTTGTTGATGGATTTGCAGGAAAAATTCGGCCTGACCTACGTGTTTATTTCCCACGACCTGAGTGTGATTAAACAAATGTGCGACCGCCTGATGATTATGAATCGCGGCAAAATCGAACAAATCGGCTATCCCGATCAGGTGTTTGCCCAACCTGAAACGGATTATGTACGCAAGTTGATCGAGGCCATACCGCGCGCCTGACGGCCGCCGAGCAGGCATAAAAAAGGCCGGTAGCGAGAGGGCTACCGGCCTTTTTTGCTTAATAGGCGCCGTGATTAGTGGCAAATAGCCACTTTGCGCATGGCCGAGCCTTCGGCAGTGCGAACCCACAGGAGGTACATGCCGGAGGGTTGGTTGGCCACATTCATCGTAACCTGGCCGTCTTCGATGTTTTGAGCCGTCTGACGGGCTACTTCGCGGCCGCGAGCGTCGAACAGGGTCATCGTCACCACATCGCTCACATCGGTAAGATCGAGGTTGACGCGGATCTGATCGATTGCCGGGTTCGGGTTGATCGAAACCTGCATGTCATTCAGCGGTTCGGATTTCACGCTGATGGTATTGGGCGTGTAACCATCCAGCTGTAGACGGTTGATCACGTCGCCGCCCGACCAGCCGCCGTCGAAGAAGGTGAGAGCGGTGCCGTTGCCGATAGCCAGCGGCGTTGACGGGAAGTTCAGGTAGAACCATTCATCGGGTGTGTTCATGAAGCGGATATCGCGGCCGTAACCGGCTTCGAGGCCGTTGTAGTACAGCGAAACGTAGTACACGTGGCGCGGTTTCAGTTCAACCGGCTGGCCGGTCACGAGGTCGGCCACCGGAACATCGATCAGCTGGCCGTCCTGTTCGTCGCCGTTCATGGTGTACACGCCGTAGCCTACCTGAGTGAGGTCGTCGAAGGAGCTGCCCAGGTCGATCGTGCCGTCTTCGTCCACATCGCCGTCGTAAACGAAGATGTTGATGTCGTTGGCCGTACCGCCCGGCGGCACATTGGCGACAAAGACCGAGTCAATGTTGGAAATGCCGAAGGTAACGTAGGTTGCTGTGCCGCCATTGGGACCGGTGATACAAATGGCGCCTTCCTGGTGAACGAAGCCGCCGGAGATAAAGTTGGCATTGGTCGTGCCGATGCCGCCCGGGTCTTCTTCCTGGTTATCGGTGCCGAAAGTATAGTCGGTTTGAATAAATTTACGCTGGAGCGAGTCGCGCGATTCGGTGTACACACTATTGGTGTAAAGCACGTTGAACTCACCAGTAACAGCAGGAGGCAGGTAGCCGGGGAAGTATTGGAAGGTGGTACCGCCTGCGCTGATCGTGTCGATAGTTGTGGTCAACGTGACCAGGTTGCCACCCGGCTCGGTGATTTCGGCCTTCAACACAACATCTTCAAGGGTTGCGTTGGTGCGGTTGACAAAGCGGACACCCATGTTGAGGAGGCTGTCGACCTGGCTGACCGGCGTAGCGTAGTGGTACGGACCGGCTGCGTCGTAGAAACGCGGGAGGGCAAATTTAACATACACCGACTGGCCTGCATCAAGTACCGGCGTGATCAGTTCGCCCGTGGAACGCGGGATGAAAATAGCCGGGATGGTGACCAGCGCTGCCGAATCGAGGCCGGTCATATTGTAGAGGGTGCAGGGGCCGTCAGCGGCGGTGTTGTAATGATTGACAATAATTACAGCCTTGGCGCCGGCTTGCTGGGCGTTATACACCTTGAGGCTGAACGAGCAGGTGCCGCGGCGAATCAGGGCGATTTTACCCGTCAGGTCGGTCGTGACCGTGGAGCAGCCGAGCGAATCACCGGCGGCATCGTAAGCCCACACGAGTTCGCCTTCTACTTCTTCCGTAAGGTCGATACCCCATCCGCTGGTTCCGCCAAAGGAGCAGGCGTCGGCAGAAGAGTAGTTGGCGGCAATGCTGTTCGGGCTCAGAATCTGGAAGATAAAATCATCGTCCCAGGTACCGACCTGAGCGCGCAAGCCGAAAGGCGCGATGGCAAAAAGCAGAGCAATGAGTTGAGGTAAGTGCTTTTTCATGTTGTAGGTCTGTTTGTTTTAATTTTCATATACCAATTCAGCAAATGTAGCCAGTTGAAGCCGCATGAGGGGGGTCTGCGGCTCCTGACCTGCCTTTTTGCCCAAAACTGGCAAAACGCAAAGTTCGTTTGAACAAACAGCTTGATACGCAAAATGGCTCGGCTCAACAGCAAACTGCCCGCCCGGGAGATCCGGGCGGGCAGTTTATAATATAGCGCTAATCAAGAGATTAGTGGCAAATTGCCACTTTGCGCATGGCGGAGCCTTCGGCGGTGCGAACCCACAGGAGGTACATGCCGGAAGCCTGGTTGGCCACATTCATGGTCACCTGGCCGTCTTCGATGTTTTTAGCCGTCTGGCGGGCAACTTCGCGACCGCGAGCGTCGAACAGCGTCAGCGTAACCACATCGCTCATTTCAGTGAGGTCGAGGTTTACACGAACCTGATCGATAGCCGGGTTCGGCGTAACCACTACCTGGTCGAGGCCCAGCGTGTTGGGTTTTTCGCTCGTGCCCGAAGCGTAGCCTTCGAGCTGGAGGCGGTTCACCACGTTGGCGCCAGCCCAGCCGCCGTCGAAGAAGGTCAGAGCGGTACCGTTACCGATAGCCAGCGGCGTCGAGGGGAAGTTGAGGTAGAACCAGTCTTCTACGGTGTTCATGAAGCGGATGTCGCGGCCATAACCGGCTTCGAGGCCGTTGTAGTACAGCGATACGTAGTACACGTGGCGCGGTTTGAGTTCGATGGGCTGGCCCGTAACGAGGTCAGCGACCGGAACGTCGATGGTAACGCCGTCTTCTTCCGTGCCGTTCATGGTGTAAACGCCGTAGCCAACCTGCGTGAGGTCGTCGAAGGAGCTGCTGAGGTCGATCGTGCCGTCTTCGTCCACGTCGCCGTCATACACGAATACGTTGATGTCGTTGGCCGTGCCGCCCGGAGGTACGTTGGCAACAAATACCGAGTCGATGTTGGAAACACCGAAGGTAACGTAGGTTGCATTGCCGCCGTTCGGGCCGGTGATGCAGATCGCGCCTTCCTGGTGAACGAAGCCGCCGGAGATGAAGTTGGCATTGGTCGTGCCTACACCGCCCGGATCATTCACGAAGTTGTCGGCAGCGAAGGTGTAGTCCGTTTGGGTAAAGGTGCGGCGGATCGAGTCGCGCGATTCGTTGTACACGCTGTTGGTGTACAGCACATCAAAATCGCCTGTAACGGCCGGGGGCAAGTAGCCGGGGAAGTACTGGTAGGTCGAAACGCCCGGGTCGATCGTCGGGATCGTGGAGGTCAGCGTAACCAGGTTGCCACCCGGTTCGGTGATTTCGGCTTTCAGTTCAACGTTTTCAAGCGTAGCGCCCGAGCGGTTGACGAAGCGAACGCCCATGTTGAGGAGGCTATCGACCTGGCTGACCGGCGTAGCGTAGTGGTACGGACCGGCTGCGTCGTAGAAGCGCGGGAGCAGGAAGCAAACATTGACCGTTTCACCGGCTTTCAGCGCGTTGTCGATTTCTTCAACAATGTTGCGGCATACGAAGATGGACGGGATGGTGTCCAGGGCAGCGTTGGTACCGGCAGCCATGTTGATGATGGAGCAACCGTCGTCAGTAGCCGTATTGTAGTGGTTGGCAATGATGACGGCTTTGGCGCCTGCTTGCTGGGCATACCATACTTTAAGGCTGAAGTTGCAAACGCCGCGACGAATCAGAGCGATTTTGCCCGTCAGGTCTTGCGTAATGATGGTGTCGCACACGAGGGAGTCGGGCGTTTCATCGAAAGCCCATACGATTTCGCCGCAGATTTCTTCGGTGATGCCTGCGCCGAACAGCGAGTGGCCGTAGCCGCAAGCGCCGTTGCTGTAGTCGGAGTTGCCGTTCGAGGTAGTTACACGGAAGAGGAAATCGTCATTTTGCGTACCGTCCTGAGCCTGTGCCGACGTCGCGAAAGCGAAAGTCAACAGTGCTGCGCATGCAGTACCGAGGAATGATGTAAGAATTTTTTTCATAACACGTTCGGTTTGAATTTTCATGAAATGTTTGGCGGCAAATATAGAGGCTTCCGCAAAATGCCAATTTTTTTTCTGCTAATACGGTCAAATTTTTACCTTTTGTCGAAAATCCAAATCTCTATTTTTGGCACTTCGGCTACCTTTTTGTCCTGCGCTTCGCGCAAATGCCGACATTCACCCCGTCATATTTCAATACATTCCCAACTAAATACTTACACAATTAAATTTTTCGACCATGAAAAGAATTTTGCTCCCGTTCCTGCTTCTGGGACCCTGCTTCTTATTCGCCCAAATGCAGCGGTCGCTGAAACTGGCGCCCAATCAATCAATTCGTTTTGGCGAGGCGGCTACCACTTCTGTGCGGCACCTGGACAACGGCCTCGACGGCACTCAAAATAACGACGTATCGGTTCCTCCTTCTTCCAGTATTCTGGCTGAACTCAACCCCGGCGTCACGGTTTACGACCTTCAATCCAACGGCTCGATGGGCCCGCGCGTCCACAACTGGGGCAACGGCGAAGTCAGCGCCACCTGGTGCATGTCGCGTACCGGCTCGGAAGCCATCGGATTTTCCGATCGCGGCACCGGCTACAACAAAACAACGGGCGGCGCATTCGGCCCTATCCCCAGTGCGCGCATCGAAGGCGCCAGCATCCGTACCGGCGCGCCCTCCTATTTCGTGACCGATGCCGGTGAAGAATGGGTATTCTCGCATGGCGGCGGTCTTGGCGCCTTTACCATTCATTACGCGCACAAAGCAGCATCCGCCACGACCTGGACCCAGGGCAACGTACCGATCACGGTACCCAAAGGCGGCCTTTGGGCCCGCGCCTGCGCCGGCGGCGCCGACGGCAACACGATTCACGTCATTTATTACACCAACCCGACCGGCGCTTCCTTCGGCGGCGAACCGGTGGAAGGCATCGACGGCATGGTCAAATATTGCCGCTCGACCGACGGTGGCCAAACCTGGGACAAAATCGACATCACCCTGCCCGGCATTACCAGCGACGTGTACAAATCCATGTCGGCCGAAGGCTATGCCATCGACGCCAATGGCAACAACGTGGCCATCGCCCTGTTTTCCCAAACCAACGACTGCCTGCTCTACAAATCCACCGATAACGGCAACACCTGGTCAAATCCGCGCGTCGTCAACGATTTCCCGCTGACCAAATGGTCCTTCGACGACGGCTACACCTTCGATCAGGTCGGCATGCTCTACGACTCAACCTACTACCCCGATTCGCTGGCCATCCTGACCACCGATGAAACTGGCGCCGTTCTGGTGGACGACAATGGCCTGGCGCACGTGTGGTTTTCCTCCCTGTTTGTCAAAGACGCCGACACCACCAACAACAACACTTTTACCTGGTGGCCGATTTACGATCTGGGCATCATTTACTGGAACGAAACCATGGCCGACAACTCGGGCGTGATCGCCGGTACTTCTCCCGACATCAACAACGACGACGTCTGGGGGGATCAGGAAAACAACCCCTTGTCGCTGGACAACATCTACACCGACGGATACGGCGACGCGTTCAGTACCGGCCCGACCGCGGGCATCGATGCCGAGGGGCGTTTGTACGTGGCGTTTACCTCCAACCACGAACAGTATTATGATCTGGTGGACCTTTTGTACCACAAGCATCCGTTTATTGCGCGCACGGCGCCCGGCGACTTCACGGCCTGGCAGGAGGCCCAGCCGGTTTTGAACAACCAGACCTTCTCCGATTCGACTACGCTCGGCTTCTGGGAGCACTATTTCACCGTAATGGCCCGCGATGTGGACGACCATGCGCACGTGCTGGTGCAACAGGATGGCGGTTTCGGCATCACGCTTCGCCTTGCCAACAACCAGCCTGCTGAAGACAACAATATTCTTTATGTTGCCTATCCGCTTTCGATGTTCCCCCTGGCAGCTAATGAGCCCAAAGTGCAACCCATCAATCTGCAGATAGCACCCAACCCGGCCGGCAATTTTGCCCGTATTCAGTTCGAGTCGGAAAACAGCGGCGCCGCACTCGTCGAAGTGTTCGACCTCTTCGGAAGCCGGGTGCACATGCAGCGCAACAGCGTGGGTACCGGCGCGCAGTCGATCCAGTTTGCCACCGATCAGTGGCCCGCCGGCACGTACGTCGTCCGCGTCACGAACGGCCGCCAGAACGGCGCTGCCAAACTGATCAAACTCTGATAAAACGCCTGGAAACCTGTACAAGCGGGAACGGCTCGTCGCCGTTCCCGCTTTTTATTTGGCGCGGAAAGATTAAATTTTAACACCCGGAAAATTTTTTCCGCTTTTCAGCATTTGTAAGCGCATTACTGCTTTAATCCCTCTCCGTTCGAAGCCGCAGCACCTGCGCGCGAACCGCCTTCCCAAAAATTCCTGCCTGTTTAGCTGTAGTTATCTGATTACAAGAGCAAGTGCGGTGGTTGAAAAGGTTGACAAAAAAGGTATTGCTGCTCTCGGCAACTGACCTTTTTTATCAACTTCGTCAACCTGCTCACTCAATCGTTTTATTCAACCAAAATCGATTTACCATGGCATCACTTAATCCGCTTTCGGGCGCGTTGGGCCACCGACGCGCTGCCCACCTTTTGCGAAGAGCCAGCTTCCGCTACACCAAACAACGTATCGACGAGCTTGCGGCCATGACCGCAGCCGACGCAGCTGTCTCCTTGCTGACCCTTCACCCTTTTCAACTCGATCAGCCCGTGTACGGCGCAGGCGCCTCCACCTGGATCAATCCGCCGGGCGGCACCGACCCGGCCGATGACGACGTATTGCAGCGCTACATCATGGGCTGGTGGCTCAATGAGGCGCTGAACGACCCGGGAATCGGCCATAAAATGACTTTTTTCTTTCACCAGTACATGGTCGTACAGATCGGTACACTCCGCAACACCAACTATTTCGATTACCTCGGGCTGATGCGATGGGGTGCGCTGGGCAATTTCAAACAGCTGGTGACCAAACTGGTGCTCGACAATTGTATGCTGCGCTACCTCAACAACGATCAAAATTTCAAGGACAACCCCAACGAAAACTTCGCGCGGGAATTTTTCGAACTGTTTACCATCGGCACCGGCGAACCGGCAGGTGCAGGCGACTATACCAATTATACCGAAGACGACATCGTGCAGGCAGCCCGTGTGTTTACGGGTTTCAACCGCACCCTGCGGGGCCAAACGATCGACCCCGACACGCAGTTGCCCTCGGGCAGGGGTATTCCCGGTCAGCACGATTTCGATCCCAAAACATTCAGTCACCGCTTCGGCAATGTCACACTGGCCTCCGGCGGAGATTCGGAAGCGGATATGCTGAATGAGTTGAATGCTTTTATCGATATGGTGTTTGCACAGGAAGAAACCGCTCGCAATTTCTGTCGCCGGCTGCACCGATATTTCGTCACGCGGCCCATCACCGATGAAGTTGAAAACGAGGTCATTGCGCCGCTTGCGCAAACCTTCCGCAGCAATAATTTCGAGGTCAAGCCAGTCTTGCAAAGTCTGCTTGCGAGCGAGCATTTTTACGATGCCGACGACGACGATCCCGCCGACGAATCGCTGGGCGCGCTCATCCGGCCACCGCTCGAACTGGCCCTTCATTCCCTCTCGTTTTTCGAGGTGCCGGTACCTGATCCCGTGAGCGCCAATTCGGACCATTACCTGGCTTTCTGGAACGGCGGGGTAATCAACCGTATGCTGGGCCAGGCAGGCATGGAGCTGTTTTTCCCGCCCGATGTAGCCGGTTATCCGGGTTATTTCCAGGTGCCCGTGCACAACCGTATGTGGTTCAACTCGGCTACCATCATTGCTCGCTACAAGTTGCCGCAAATGTTGCTGACCGGCACACAGGTGTTGGGCGGCTCATCGGAAAGCATTGGCACTCAACTGAATGTGGCCGCGTGGATGCGCGACAGCAACGTGGTCAGCGATCCTTCCGACTCCTATGTTCTTGTCAAGGAAATGCTCAAATACCTGTTTCCGGAAGAGCCCGACGACGATCGTTTCGCCTATTTCCACGACACCATTTTCCTCGATCAGCTGCCCACGGCCGACTGGACCTACGAATGGCAAAACTTTGTCGGTACCGGCAACGACAGCGAGGTCAAAATTCCCCTCCAGCGCCTTGTCAATGCCCTGATGTACGCGCCGGAATATCAGACCTGCTAATCTCCTTCCATTCCTTCTCCTTCGTTTGCCGGCCAATCGGCGGGCAAATTTTTAATTCTTTCATCGATGAAACGACGCAACTTCCTGAAAATATGCTCGGCCGGTGTAACGCCTTTCATGGTCAACGGCTTCCGGTTTCGACCCTTTGCCAATCGTAAAATGGCCCACCTGCTCTCCACCTGCGACGGTGTTGCCGACCGCACCCTCATTCTTATTCAACTCAAAGGCGGCAACGACGGCATCAATACCATCATTCCCATTGCCCAGTACGACGATTACGCCAACCTGCGGCCATTCATCCGTGTGCCCGACAGCGGGTTGGAAAAATACATCACCCTCGACAACACCCTGCCCGCGGCCGACCAGGTGGGTTTGCACCCCGTCATGACGGCCATGAAGGCCCTGTACGACCAGGGCTGGGTCTCGATTGTGCAAGGCGTCGGGTATGAAAACCTCAACCAGTCGCATTTCAAAGGCACTGACCTGTGGCTGTCGGCTGGCGACGGCACCCCCGAAAATTTCAATATCCACTCCGGCTGGATGGGCCGGACGCTCAATGCCATGTACCCCGACGTGCTCGGCGCGCCTACCCCCGATTATCCCGACCCGCTGGGTATTCAGGTAGGCGACCCCTACCCTTCCCTCGGCTTCCATACTGAAACGGAGCACCAGAATTCGATCAACCTGAGCGGTCAGGACCCCGAAGGATTTTACACCCTTATCCAGTCGATCGGGGGCGCGCCCATCCTGAACGTCCCCGACTCCGAATACGGCGTGGAGCTGGAATACATCATGGGGGTTGAAAACAGCGTGGACCTTTATTCTCAACGGATTACGCAGACGTTCAACGACGGCGCCAATGCGTTGAGTTATCCCGATTCCGACCTGGCCAATCAGCTCAAAACCGTGGCCCGGCTCATCAAAGGCGGTTGCAGAACCAAAATTTTCCTCTGCTCCATGGGCGGCTATGACACGCATGGCTCGCAAACCGGCGACTCGGTGCTGCTGGGCCGGCATCCCGAACTGTTGCAGGCCCTGTCGGAGGCGGTCAAGGCATTTTTCGACGACCTCGACGCGATGGGGCTTTCCGACCAGGTCATGGCCTGTACCTTCTCCGAATTTGGCCGCTGCGCCCGCGAAAACGGCTCCTACGGCACCGACCACGGTACGCTGGCCCCCATGCTTGTTTTCGGGAAAGGCGCGCAAGCGGGCGTCGTGGGCACCAACGTCAACATGGGTAACGTGTCGGACGACGGGCAGTTGCAGGGCATGCAATACGACTACCGCCAGGTGTTCGGCACGCTGGTGCAGGACTGGCTGGGCGCCAACAACTACGCCATGGAACAAGCCATGTTCGACGGGTACAACAAGCTGCCCATTGTCAACAGCAGTTTTGTGGTAAACCCCGATTGTTACATCGGCGGAGCCGTTTCGGTGTTCGATCCGTTTGTGAGCCAAAAGCGGCTGATGTTGTATCCCAACCCGGCGGCGGTGAGTACCGAAGTCAGTTTCCGGAGCGAAAACGGATTTCCCGCCATGCTGACGCTGCACAGTCTGGGCGGGAGGCTGGTATCGGGCATGCAGGTTCAGATACAGCCGGGCAACAATCTTTTTTACCTCAACGTGCACAGCCTGCCGGCAGGCCCGTATTTTGTTCGAATTGAAAACCGCCAGAACGGCGTCGCCGAGCTCAGCCGGCTGAATGTTATCAGAAACTGATTTTAATCCTGAATATCGATACATCAAGCGCCTTGCCGGATCAGCCGGCAGGGCGCTGTTTTTTTTAAACGTATCGTTAAACCTCTGCGAAACAAGCCGGTCAAAAAGTGGCCGCCAATCCTGATTACCGCCTTTTTCCATCACCAAAACTTGTAGTCCTCATGGCATCACTCGCACCTTTTACCGGCGTATTGGGTCACCGCCGTGCAGCGCACCTGCTGCGCCGGGCCTCTTTTCGCTACACAAAGCCCAAAATCGATCAAATGGCCGGCCAAACGGCGGCCCAGGCCCTGGCTTCTCTTTTGCAGCTGTACCCGCAACAACTCGACCAGCCGGTGTACGACGATCCTACGACTACCGATGTGGTGGAAAACATCAAATGGATCAATCCGCAGGTAGATCCGGCCTCTTTTGGCGCAGAAGATTTCCAGTTGCGCCGCTGGCTCATGGGCTGGTGGCTCAACGAAGCCCTGCAGGACCCCGGAATCGGGCATAAAATGTCGTTCTTTTTCCATCAGTATTTCATCACGACAGCCAATACGCTGGGTACTTCGCACTACTTCGACTACCTGGCGCTTTTGCGCTGGGGCGCCCTGGGCAATTTCAAAAAACTGGCCACCAAAATGGTCACCGACAACTGCATGCTGCGCTACCTGAACAACCAGGAAAACGTGGCCGGCAACCCGAACGAGAATTTTGCCCGTGAATTTTTCGAACTGTTTACCATTGGCAAAGGTCCGCAGGCAGGCGACGGCGATTATACCAACTATACCGAAGCCGACATCGTGCAGGCAGCGCGGGTATTTACCGGGTTTCGCACCAGGATCAACCGCAATGTGATCGATGCCGAAACGGGGTTGCCGCGGGGTGATGCGAATTTTTTTGGTCTCGGCGGCGTGCAACAGCACGACTCTGGCGACAAAGAATTCAGTGCCCGTTTTCAAAACACAATCATTCAGGGTTCGAGCAACTCGGCGGCTATGTTCGACGAACTGAACGCTTTCGTCAACATGATTTTTGCCCAGGATGAAACGGCCAAACTGACTTGCCGGCGGCTGTATCGCTATTTCGTCAGCCGAAACATTACCGATGAAATTGAAAACGACATCATCGCCCCGCTCGCCACGACATTCCGCAACAACAACTACGAGATCAAACCCGTGCTCCTGCAATTGCTGCAAAGCGAGCATTTTTTCGACCTCGACGATTCCGACAATGCCGACGAGATTGTCGGCGGACTGATCAAAACCCCGCTCGATCTGGTTTTGCCGGCCATGTCGTTCTTCGGCGTGCCGATTCCAGACCCTTTGACGCAAAATACGCTGCATTACATCGTGCTCTACTCGCGCGGCGTGCTGGATCGGATGCTGGCGCTCAGCGGATTGAACCTGTTTTTTCCTTCCGATGTGGCAGGTTATCCAGGTTTTTATCAAAATCCCGAATTCAACCGTCAATGGTTCAATTCCAGTACCATCATCGCAAGGTACAAGCTCCCGCAGATGCTGCTGAGCGGTAAATACCAGATCGGCGGCAATCCCAACGGCTTGCTGGGCACCAAACTGAACATTGCGCCCTGGCTTAAAAACAGCGGCGTGGTGAGCGACCCGGAAGATTCCTACGTGGTCGTTCAGGATTTGCTGAACTACCTGCTTCCGGAAGAAGTGGACAACGACCGCTTCGAATATTTCCTCAACGACGTTTTCCTGAACGGCCTGCCGGCCGACGACTGGACCTACGAATGGCAAAATTACCTGGCCACCAACAACGCGGCCGAGGTGACCATTCCGCTCGAAAGACTGATTAATGCCATCATGTACTCGCCTGAATACCAGACCTCCTGATGGCAAAGTCAAATATTGAGCGCCTTCTGATTGTTCAATTTCGAAATCATTCCAAACATGAAACGTCGTAATTTTCTCAAAATATTTCCCCCGTTGACCATCACGCCCTTCGTCGTCAACGGTTTCCCGCTCAAACCTTACGCCAATCACCGGCTTGCTCAGTTGCTGAGCAGCTGCGACGGCGTGGAAGACCGCGTGCTGGTGCTCGTGCAACTCAAGGGCGGCAACGACGGCATCAATACCGTAGTGCCAGTCAACCAGTACGATGTGTACGCCAATCTTCGCCCCTTGATCCATTTGCCCAATTCCGGCAACAACAAGTTCATCGACCTCGACAACACCCTGCCGGTGGCCGATCAGGTCGGCCTTCACCCGGCCATGACGGGCTTCAAAGCCCTGTACGACGACGGCCGGCTGGCGCTGGTGCAGGGCGTCGGCTATGCACAGCCTAATCAGTCGCACTTCAAAAGCACCGACCTTTGGCTTTCCGGCGGCGACGGCACGCCCGACAATTTCAACATCCCTTCGGGATGGATGGGCCGCGCGCTGCAGGCATTCTACCCCGACGTGACCGGCGCGCCAACCACCAACATGCCCGACCCGCTCGGCATTCAGGTTGGCGACAGCAGCCCTTCACTGGGTTTTCATACCGAAACCGAGCACCAAAACGTGATCAACCTGAGTGGTCAGGACCCCGCAGGTTTCTTTTCGCTCGTGCAAACCATTGGCGGCGCGCCAATTCTGAACATTCCCGACACCGAGCAGGGCGACGAACTGGCCTTCATCATGGGCGTGGAGCAAAGCGTCAACCTCTACGCTCAGCGCATCACCCAGGTGTTCAACGCCGGCTCCAACGCCATTACCTATCCGGAAACCAGCCTGGCCAACCAGTTGAAAACCATCGCCCGAATGATCAAGGGCGGTTGCAAAACCAAAATTTACCTCTGCTCGATGGGCGGCTTCGACAATCACAGCTCGCAGGCCGACACCCTCGATTCCTCAACCGGCAACCACGCCGAATTGCTGCTCGAACTCTCCGACGCCATCAAGGCGTTCAACGACGATCTGGACGCGCTGGGCATCGCCGATCAGGTCATGGGATGCACCTTCTCCGAATTTGGCCGCTGTGCGGCCGAAAACGGCTCCATCGGCACCGACCACGGCACGCTGGCCCCCATGTTTGTCTTTGGCAAAAACGCCCAGGCGGGTGTGCTGGGCACCAACGTCAACCTGTCGAATCTGACCCAGGACAACCAGTTACAAGGCCTGCAACACGACTACCGGCAGGTATTCGCTACGCTCCTGCAAGACTGGCTGGGCGCCGACGGGTACGTTATGGAGCAGGCCATGTTCGATGGTTACAACAAAGTGGGCCTGGTGGATTCGGCCTTCGTAGTCGACCCCGACTGCTACTTCGGAGGAGGCAGCACGGCGGCCTGGGAACTCGCCCAGCAGGTGCGCCCGCTGCAATTATTTCCCAATCCGGCGGCCTACAACGTGGAGGTCATCTTCGACAGCAAACAAACGTATGCGGCACGGCTTTCCCTGCACAGTCTGGGAGGCTCGCTGGTGTACGCCAATTCGGTGCAGGTCAGCGTCGGAAGCAATTCTTACTACCTCGATGTGGCGACTCTACCGGCCGGGACCTATTTCGTGCGACTGGAAAATAAAAATACAGGGGCCGCCGAAGTAACCAAACTTACGGTTGCGCGTTAAAAAGAGTACAACATTGTTCAAGACATCATCAACAATGGAACGCCGGGCAAGCAATTGTCCGGCGTTTTTTTGTCGATCGGCGAAAAGTGGTTGATAAACGTTTTTTGAGAATCGTGCGTTTTACTGCATTGATTCGACCCATTTATCCCGTAAGATCAGCGATATGACGCGTTTATTTGTCTTTTTCTGCCTATTGTCTTTTTCTGCCGTCCTGCCTGCCCAGGGCAATGCCGACTGCTGGAACGCTAAGGAAATTTGTAAAAAACAGGTGTATCACATCGACCGCGCAGGAGGCGAAGGCACCAACAATCAGGAAGCAGATTTCACCTCCTGTTTCATGAACGGCGACAATTTCGGTCAGGCCGAAGAAAACTCGACCTGGATTCGCTTCGAAATCAAAAAAAGCGGCACGCTTACCTTCGCCATCACCCCGCATCGCCTCGACGACGACATCGATTTTGTCGTGTACAAATTGCCGGCCGACGGCGATTGCCAGTACAAACAGATCGTGCGTTGCATGGCTGCCGGCGACAGCCCCGACCGCGCCCTCACCAGCCCTTGCATGGGTGAAACGGGCCTGCGCGACGGCGAAACGGATTCCAGCGAAGACGCCGGCTGCGCAGATGCGGGCGACAACACCTGGCTGGCGCCCTTGCGCGTCGTGGCCGGAGAGAAATACGTGATCCTGGTCAGCAATGTGACGACCAAAGGTCCCGGGTTCAGCATTCGTTTCGGCGGCAGCGCCATGTTGCCATGCGACGAAGAGAAAAAGCCCGTTGCCACGCCGCCCAAACCCAAAGAAACGCCCAGGCCGGCGCCCAAACCCGCCACACCTGCCCCGGCGCCTGCCAAAACGCCCCCGACTCAGATCGGCGGTCGCGACGTTCAGGTCAATGAAACTATTAAGGTCAAAAGCCGCAAGGTCAAAATCAAAATCTGGGACAGCCAGATTGAAGACGGCGACGTCATCTCCATCTACCTCGACGACAAAAAGATTCTCGATCACCAGTATCTGCGCACCAAGCCCTACGAATTTGAAGTGGAACTGCCCGAAGGCAAAGAACACTACCTGACCGTGTACGCTGATGATTTTGGCAAAGCGGAACCCAATACGGCCATGGTCCTGATCAACGACGGCGTGCGCGAGCAAACGATCGACCTCGTTGCCGGCCGGAGCAAGCAGGAAAGTGTGAAAATCATTGCGGAGTAACAGGCCCTGGTGTTCAACCCGCATTTCGGCAGGCGATTTTTTGATGTTACCGGCCTGAATGAACAAGATTTTAACTGTCAAAAATTTGGCAAAACAAAGCAGCCCTGTGCGCTGTTTGAGAGCCTGTTATGATCGGATTCCGCTTTTCAGAATTTACCGGCGACGCCAACCAGTCCGTTTTTGACCGGCTGTTTAAAATATTTCAGGAGCTGATGCTCTACACTTCCGGCGACGTGCAGGAGGCGCTGTCGTGGCTCAACGAACTCGACCGCGAATACAAACTCACCACCGACGACTACGGAATGGCCGATTTTATCCGTGAACTCGAGGAACGCGGATTTATTCGCCGCGACGGCGACGGTGAAGGCAACCCCGGCCCCACACGTAAACTGGAGATCAGCATCCGGCAAAAAAGCCTCGAAGACATTTTCGGCGACCTGAAAAAAGCCAAAAGCGGCCGTCACAACACCTCCAGCATCGGGCAAGGCGACGAACATACCGCCGATGTAAAGCCTTTCGAATTCGGCGACAGCCTCGAACAGCTGGCGGTTACCAATTCGCTGCGCAACGCTTACATCAACCACGGTATCGAGGAATTCAACCTGACGCAGGACGACCTCGAAGTGCACGAAACCTACAACCAGAGCCAAATGTCGTCGGTCCTGATGATCGACATCTCGCACTCGATGATTCTCTACGGCGAAGACCGCATCACACCGGCCAAAAAAGTGGCACTTGCGCTGGCCGAGTTCATTCAGACCCGTTTCCCCAAAGACACCCTCGACATCATCGTGTTTGGCGACGATGCCTGGCCCATCGAACTGAAAGACATTCCCTACCTGCAGGTTGGCCCCTACCACACCAATACCGTGGCCGGGCTCGAACTGGCGCTCGATCTTCTCAAACGCCGCCGAAACCCGAACAAACAGATCTTCATGATTACCGACGGCAAGCCTACCTGCCTGAAAATCGGAAAGAACTATTACAAAAACTCCTTCGGCCTCGATCGGAAAATCATCAACCGATGCCTCAACCTCGCGCTGCGTTGCCGCAAACTCGATGTGCCCATCACAACGTTTATGATCGCCCGCGATCCGTATCTGGTCAGGTTTGTCGAAGCATTTACCGGTACCAACAACGGAAAGGCATTTTACTCCTCCCTGGAAGGCCTCGGTTCCTTCGTCCTGGAAAATTATAAAAAGCGGAAAAGGAAGTAACCAGAACTGTGATTGGGTGTTTTTGCCGACTTTTGCAGCAAGCGTAAGCCATCCAGACTATGTACATCCTCCTGATTTCCATCATCGCCGGTCTTTTTATTGCCCTGCTGTTTCTGAATCTGTATTTCCGCGCCAAGGTGCTGAAAGTGTACGGCGTGCTGGTGCGCAACCGCGTGCAGTTCGGCGCATCGCACATCTTCAACCGGCAAAAACTGGAAGAGGAAATCCTGCCCCGCTACCCGCAATTTCGCGAAGAAATCGAGACTTTTATCCGCCACATGCGCTATTCCATCCGGATGGCCACGGTGCTGATCGCGCTCATCACGGCTTTCGGCGCTGTCTTGATGTGGTATCGCCAAACCTGAATTCCAGCAGGTGAAAAGCGCCATCGAGGGCGCTATTCAGGCAGTCCCGTTAATTTTCAAAAAAAATTGAAAATTGGCAAACCTTAGGAAAAAGGGGGTGTTTAACAGGGTGACTGGTTTGCACGACAGCAAATCGGATTCTGCACCAAACTCACCCTGCCATGACTTTCAATATTCCCGAAACAAATCAGAAACGTATTGTCATTATCGGCGGCGGCTTTGCCGGGCTTACCCTGGCGCGCAAACTTGAAAAATCTGATTTTCAGGTTGTTCTGATCGACAAAAACAATTACCACCAGTTTCAGCCCCTGTTTTACCAGGTCGCAATGGCTGGCCTGGAGCCCTCCAGTATCGTGTTTCCGCTGCGCAAGGTCTTTCAGGGCAAAGGCAACATTTTCATACGCGTCACTGAAGTGGAAAGCATCGATCCGAAGCGCAACACCATCTCGACAGGGATTGGCGAATTGCGCTACGATTATCTCGTCGTCGCCATCGGCACCAACACCAACTGGTACGGCAACGACCGCATCCGGGCCAATGCGATTCCCATGAAATCGGTGAGCGAAGCCCTGTTCCTGCGCAATACCATTTTTGAAGACTACGAACGGGCCGTAACTGCCGAAACTGCCGAACAACGCCAGCCCCTGCTCGACATCGTGGTGGTGGGTGGCGGCCCCACAGGCGTGGAAGTAGCCGGCGCCCTGGCGGAAATGAAAAAATATGTCATTCCGAAAGATTACGGCGATATCGGCGGAGAAAACATCAAGATCCACCTCATTCACGGCGATCCGAAACTGCTCAACAGCATGTCGCCCAAAGCCTCGCAGAAAGCGGAAGATTTTTTGAAAGACCTCGGCGTTCAGATCTGGCTCGACAAGGTCGTGACCGATTACGACGGAGAAACCGTGACCGTGAGCGACGGCTCCACGATTCGCACCGACAAAGTGATCTGGGCGGCCGGCGTCACCGGCAATCGCATCGAAGGCCTGCCCGTAACCGCTTACGTTCGCGGTAATCGCCTGAAAGTGAATGAATTCAACCTGGTGGAAGGCACGAATAATATTTTTGCCCTGGGCGATATAGCATTTCAGACCAGCGACGCCGCCTACCCGAACGGGTACCCGCAGGTGGCGCAAGTAGCCCTGCAGCAGGCCAAATGTCTGGCCGACAATCTGAAACGCTGGCAATTGAACCACGCTCCCAGGCCTTTCCGATACCGCGACCTGGGCGCTATGGCCACGATCGGTCGCCACCGAGCCGTTGCCGACCTGCCGTTCTGGCGTTTTCAGGGTGCATTTGCCTGGTTCGTTTGGTTGTTCGTACACCTCTTTTCGCTGTTGGGCGCCAAGAACAAACTCTTTGTATTCCTCAACTGGGTAGCCAATTACATCACCTATGATCAAAGCCTTCGACTGGTGATCAAGCCCTGGAAAAAGCCCAGGATTTCACCCAAAAAAGAGCTGGCACGCTGATCGGGGCGCGGCAGTATGGTCTTTTGCCATTACATTTGCCCAAAGTCTCCTTTTCCCCATGCTCCGATTCGCCCTTTGTTGTTGTCTTTTTTTCCTGTTTTCCCTGACAGGTAAAAACATCCATGCGCAATCTCGCATGGTCAAAGACTCCTTACAACTTAGGCTGGATGTATTGAGCACCCTTGCCCAGGCGGGCAATTTTGAACAGGCGCAGGTCGAGGCTGAATCCTTCAAAAGTTTCCTCTCGCGCTACAAACTGGCAATCCCCGCCGTTTCCATTAGCGTATTGTCCAACATCTACCAGGCCAACAAAGACAGCGCCAGCGCCCTTGGCTTGCTTGCGGCTGCCGAACGCGACGCCCGACTTGATCCTGATTACAACAATCGGGCAGCGATGTACAGCCAGATTGCCGCGGCATACGAACGCTGGCGGCAGCCAGCTCGGGCCATCGCAACGATGCGCAGCCTGGCAATTGTGAAAGACACACTGGCTGCACGCGCGACCATCGAATATGCGGCAATGCTACAGCACCAGGTGGATTCGCTGCAGGCCCTGCGACTGGCAGAAGGCTACGGCAATCCTGATATTGTCAAAATGAGCAAGCGGGATGCCCTGCTGATGGCCGGCGCAGTCGCCTTGCTGCTCTTGCTGCTGATCGTGGCCATTTTTCGAACAGGGAGCAAGTGGCGAAAAAAACTGCTGCAACGCGAGCTGGAAATGGAAATCGAACGTGCCAATGACAAACTGGCGTACGAACAAATGCTGGCCAGTGCCGTTGTCTCCGCGCCCGTCGCTTCGAAATCTGTCGCCGATCCGCTTGAATTCGCGCCCGACAATGTGGGCTCCCCCGACAAAATCGCCCTGCTGATCGAGCCCAACCGCCAGGTCGTTATTTACCTGAAATCGCTGTTGAGCGACCGTTTCCGCGTTGAGACGGCCTTCACGGCCAATGAAGGCATGCAACGCGCCGCCGACCTGCTGCCCGACCTGATCGTTTGCGATGCCGTGCTGAACGGCAAAACGGGTATCGACGTGGCGCGCCAGATCAAGCTTTCGGAACGCACCAATCACATTCCGGTTATCCTGCTCAGCGACCGTTTTGGCAACGAAGGCAAACTGGATGCCTTGCGCGCTGGCGCCGAAGCGTGGTTTACCCGCCCTGTACTCGACGATGAGTTCGGCGCAACCGTCTCCCGCCTGCTTGATGCACGCAAAGACAACCACGACCGCTTTGCGCGTGTGCTCCACCTGTGGTTTACCGACCATCGCGAGGCGCTCGACAACCGCTTTCTCGGCCAGACCATGCAGCTGATCGAGCAAAATCTATCCGATCCGGATTTTATGGCCGACGACCTGGCCAGAAAGATGCAACTTCCGCGGCATCATTTTGTGAAAAAACTCGGGGTACTGACGGGCAAGGAACCCGTTCAACTGATCCGTGAAATGCGCCTGGAAAAAGCCAAAATCCTGCTGGAAAAACGCGCTGGCACCCCGCAGGCGATCGCCGAACTGGTCGGTTTCAGCAACCCGGGCACCTTTGCCCTGGCGTTTAAGGAGTATTTCGGCGAAAATACCCTGCTCCTCAACAACCCGCCCCCTCGCCTCTCGTCATGAAAAGGCATCCGCTTTTTTTCATAGCGCTGCTGCCGCCGCCCGACATTCAGAGGGAAGTGACTGATTTCAAAAACTTTATTGCAGATGGCTGGCATGCGCGCCATGCCCTGAAAAGTCCGCCGCACCTGACGCTTGTGCCGCCTTTCGAGTGGCCGCAGGGGGAGTTGGCGCCACTGAGGTCTTTTCTTGAAAAATTTGCCCGCAACGAGCCGGCTTTTATGCTGAGTCTCGACAATTTCGGGGCTTTCGCCCCCCGCGTGGTGTTTGTAAAACCGTATCCGTCGGAGGCCCTGGATCGTATGTTCAAACGACTGATTGCGGCCCTGAAATCAGAACTGGGCTTTGAAGACCCTCGCAACCGCCGAGCCTACCACCCGCACATGACGATTGCGCACCGCGATCTGGCGGAGGAGGATTTCCCGGCTGTATGGAGTCATTTCAGAAACGAGTCTTACGTCCGGAGATTTCCGGTCAGGCACATCAGTTTGCTGGAACTTCGCGCAGGGCATTGGGAAGTGTGTGCCGAGTTTCCGATCGGCACACCCGTGTGAATCGCTCTTATTTCAAGCGGCTGAGCACATCGCGCATGCGGCGTACAGCCTCGCGAAGTTCTGCCTCGGATGCCGCATAGCTGAGGCGGAAACATTTGTCGTCGCCAAAAGCCGAGCCGGATACCAGTCCGACATAGGCATTGCTCATCACATAATCGCAAAAATCGTCGGCGCTATTGATCTGTATATTGCCGTCGGATTTGCCGAAATAGGCGCTGATGTCGGGAAAAATGTAGAAAGCGCCGTCGGGATGATTGGTTTTGATACCGGGTATTTCCTCCAGCATGGAGATCACAATGTCGCGGCGCTCGCGGAAAGCTTCCCGCATGGCGTACGTCGGTTCAAGGTCGGACGTAAGGGCGACAGCGCCGGCCTTTTGCCCGAAGGAGGAAGCGCCGCTCGTCACCTGGCCTTGAATTTTGGCGCAGGCATCAGCTATAAATTTCGGGGCGCCCATGTAGCCGAGGCGCCAGCCGGTCATAGCAAAACCTTTGGCAAAACCGTTGATGGTAATCGTGCGGTTCTTCATGTTCGGGAAGCTCCCGAAACTGACGTGTTCATGGGTAAAGTTGATGTATTCGTAGATCTCATCACTCACCACCAGCACATGCTCAAATGGCTCGATTGCGTCGGCAATTGCCTGCAATTCTTCCCTCGTGAACACCGAGCCCGTGGGGTTGCAGGGCGAAGAGAAGAGAACAAACTTGGTGCGCTCCGTGATAGCGGCAGCCACCTGCTGCGGCGTGGGTTTGAAATCCTGATCGACGCCAGCGTAAACAGGGACAGGCACGCCGCCCGACAATTTGATAATTTCCCAGTAAGATACCCAGTATGGCGCGAAAACGACCACTTCGTCGCCCGGGTCGAGCAGGGCCTGGCAAATATTGTACACCGTCTGCTTGGCGCCGTTGCTGACGACAATTTGCTCGGGTTTGTATTCCAGTTGATTGTCGCGGAGGAACTTCTCACTGATTGCTTTGGTCAATTCAGGCAGGCCCGCAACGGGTGTGTATTTCGTATAACCGTCTTTCAGCGCCTGATAGGCCGCGTCTTTAATGTGGTCGGGCGTATCGAAATCGGGTTCGCCAAGGCTGAGGCTGATGACGTCGTGGCCCAGTGCGCGCAGTTCGCGGGCCATGCGGGCCATTTTGAGCGTTTCGGATTCTGCCAGCCCCATTACGCGCTGGGAAAGGATGTTTTGTGTAGCAACCATGTGTCAGAAGTTCAATAGGGCGCAAAAATAGGCCTATTGTGCGGGAAAGGGCAATTTTTAAGAAGACTCGTTTGAAAACTTATTCGACAGGCGTCTGGTGGTATTTGTACACCTGCAGCCCTCCACTGTCAAAAATTTTCTCAAATCGCAGGGGATTCGCATCCATGAAACGCGCCCAGTAGCGGTCCGGCTTGTCGTTGTCCCAGGCCGCTTTGGTGGCGTATGTCACCTGATTTTGGTCAAGCCAGCCGAGCCATTCCTGTTCGTGGTTGACATCTGGATAAACCGTGCCTTTATGCTCGGTGTAAAGCGCCAGTATCCTCGGGCGGTCGGCAACCAGAACAGCATCGTGCGGAACGCTGTCGCGCACGAATGCGAAGAATTTTTGGGCGTTTTCTTCGTAAATATTACCCAGCATGGGGGCATTTCGGTTCTGAACGTACCATTGAATGGTCACCCCGAAAAACGTCACGAGCAAGATGACAGACAAGGCATACTTTACCTGTTTGACCGGCAGGTTTTCAACAAAAAGGGCTGCATAATACAGGAAAAACGGGAAGACGCCCACCAGGTAACGAAAGCCCTGAAAACCCGGAAAAAACGTAATGGCCAGCAAATAGGTCGCGCAGAAAGTTTCCAGTATCGTCCAGCGCCGCACACCGACCAGCCCCGAAACGATAAACACTGGCAGCAAGGCTGCAAATATTTTTCCGAAAGCCAGCAGGTCGTTGTTTTCCCAGATGCGCACCAGCGCGCCAAACTCCTGGGCGTAGGGCCGCAAACCATCGTACAAGCGGTCGATTACCCTGAATTTCTGGCCGGCAATCATCTGATAATAGCTGTCTGACGGTACAATCGCATTATGCAATGCCCACAAAGCCACTGCCAAGCCGATTGCCAAAGCGCCGGTTTTGCGCAAACGCGCCGGCCCGAAAAGGACATGAAGCGCAAAAGCGCCCATCAGAACAAGGCCGATCGAGCGCAAGGCATAAACATAAAAAAGCGTAAGCCCCAGCCAGATGGCAGTTTTCCAGTCTGCACGTTCCTGCCAACGATCGAGCAACACAAAAAACAACACCGTAAATGTCATGTGCGGCACATCGCTCAGGATATGGTCGCGCATGAACCAGAAATAGGGCGAAATTCCGATGACCAGCGGAATCAGCAGAGCCGCAGCAGGACTGACCCGATTGCGGAGCCAATACCAGCTCAGGTAAAGGCCGGCCGACAGGCAAAGGAGATTGATAATTTTAAAAGCAGTCAGGTTAATCCCCCAGATCGCTGCGGCCGGAGCCAGCATCAGGGGGTAGCCTGCCGGGTAGGCAGATGGCGCATAGGTAGGGTACATCGGATTGAAAATGTAACCTGGATAGGCATAAGGGCGCCCCTTCGCAATGTTGACGGCGTGATTGACGTACATGGCCCAGTCATCGCCCCACATGGTGCCGTTGCTAAGGGTGAACAGGTATAAAAAGAAAACCCCGAGAGCAATCCCGATGGCAACAAATTGATATCGTTTCTGCGGGCTGATCATATACACCGTCGATAGTATTGCGCAATTGGCCGTAAAAGAAGTGATTTTTTAAGCGCTGCTCTTCAAATCGCTTCGAGTTTTTGGCGAATGGCCGCCAATGCTGCCTCGTCGCGCGCGACCCAGGCCTTACCATCCACCACCACGATGGGGCGTTCGAGCAAAATCGGATGAGCAGCGATTACGGCTATCCATTCGTCGTCCGAAAAATTTTTTCCTTTGAAGTTTTCCTGAAAAACAGGCTCTTTCTGGCGAATGATGTCCAGCGGCTTTTTGTCCAACAAGCGCAACAAATCGCGAATTTCCGCCTCGGATGGCGGATTTTTGAGGTATTCTACCGTTTCAAAAGGGGCTTTTTCCGCCGAAAGCAGATCAAACGCGCAGCGGCTTTTGCCGCATCGGTTATTGTGAAAAATTTTGATCATAGGAAATGAAATTTGACTCTTAACGCCCGCCCTCTTCCCATTAAAATGATTTTCGCTTACCTTTGCGTTGGCGAAAAGCCAGTATCACCATTTTTTCTTTTTTAAATTTTTTCTAATGTACAAAGGAACAGTCAAGTTCTTCAATGAAACCAAGGGTTTTGGCTTCATCATCGACAGTGCCAGCGGGCAGGAAATTTTCGTGCACGTAAGCGGCCTTGTGGACAAAATCCGCGAAGGAGACGTAGTAACCTTCGAAACGGCCCGCGGCAAAAAAGGTATCAATGCAGTCAACGTTCAGCGCGCCTAATCAGCCCTGACGCTTAAATGATACATGTCGAAACTCCGGCGGAAATGCCCCGCCGGAGTTTTTTTATTTCTTCCGGCAGCAACAAAGGACAGGGGCGATTTCTTTTTCCCGCGCTTGGTGTTTCGCCACGCAAGCTTCTTGGGGAACCTGACATATTGCCAAAGAGCGAGTGAATATACCAGGCAGGGTACAAAGGCCCGCGGCAGGAATCGTTCCTGCCGCGGGCCTTTGTTTGTTCAGTGCCCGCAAACGCAGCGGGTCTCCTGGCAAGTGTGGGTCATGCCGGCCCCATTGGTTTGGCTGCCCGGCAATTCGAACCAGAATTTCTCGCGTTTACGGTCGTAATTGCCAATTTCATTGAGGTTGGCCGCATCATAAAGGCGGCCATTGACCATCACCATGCTGATTTTTTCCGTGTTGCGAATGTCGTCGAGCGGGTTGGCGTCGAGCACGACCAGATCGGCCAGTTTGCCAGGCGTGATCGACCCGATTTCCTTGTCCATTCCCAGGTGTTTAGCGCCGTTGATGGTGCCGCATCTGATCACCTGAAGGTTACTCATGCCGCCCTGGGCGAGCATCCAGAGTTCCCAGTGAGCGCCCAGGCCCTGCAATTGGCCGTGCGAGCCGAGGTTGATGTTAATGCCCGCATCCTGCATTTTTTTCAACTGCCGGCTGACCTGAATATGTCCGTTGTCGTATTCTTCATCGGGGATCATTTCGCGGTGCCGCGAGCGCTCCGCAAGTATATGGCCGGGCGTGAAGGTCAGCAGGCGCTTGTTTTTCCACACCTCCGATTTCTGGTAAAAATAATTTTCACCGTTCATGGCGCCGTAGCAGACGATCAGGGTCGGCGTATTGTGCGTATTGGTTTTTGACCAGAGTTGGAGCACATCCGAGTAAACCGTGGCGACCGGCAGGTTGTGTTCGATACTGGAGTGCCCGTCCACCACCTGCGAAAGGTTGTGGTAGAAGAACGAACCGCCTTCGGGCACAACCTCCATGTTCAGCTCGCGGGCGGCTGCAATGACCTGCTGGCGTTGCTCGCGACGGGGCTGGTTGTAACTTTTGACCGAAAAAGCCCCCCACGCCTTGGTGCGGCGCAGGGTGGCGCGTGCGTCGTCGAGCGAATTGATCGGCGCCTTGAAGTCGCCGTCGGCGCCGTAGAGAATGGTGCCTGTGGAGTACAGACGCGGACCGACCATTCGGCCCGAACGAATCATTTCCGCATTGGAAAAGGCCATTTCAGAGTTGACGGAAGGGTCGTGCATCGTCGTCACACCATAGGCCAGGTTGGCGTAGTATTCCCATTGTTTCTGGGGGTTGAGGCCGTAGCGGAAGTTGCCGCTGTGCGAGTGAACGTCGACCAGGCCCGGCATGATGGTTTTGCCCTTGCAGTCGATGTATTTGATCGGGTCGCTGGTTTTGTAGCGGCGTGCATTTTCAAATTCGGCAGCAGTACCGACAAATTCAATTTTATTATCAATTACCCGGATTACGCCGTTTTCAATCACCTTGTCGCCATCGGCCGTGATAATTCTGGCGTTTTGGAAAACAACATGCCCTTTCGGGATATCGGAACCGAGGTTCAGGCCAATGTCGAGGCCGTGCTCGGGCAGGTCGGGCAAGGAGTCTGGCGCTCCGGGCAAAAAATTGAAACGATTGCTCAGGTCAATCGTAAAATACTCGGCCCCCAGGGTGTAATGTACTTTTTTGGAATCGGCGCTCCAGTGCAGGCTGTAGCCCGCATCGCGTGTGATGGGCGCAACAGGTACCGATTTGATGTCGGCGCTGAGGTCGATAGTCTGGCCGGGGCCGGGCATGGCGCACACGTAGGCCTTGTGCAATTCGGAGAAAGCCAGCCAGCGGCCGTCGGGCGACAGGGCCCACTGGTTGACGTATTTGCTTTTGAACAGTACTTTTTTGTCCTGACCGTTGAGGTCGAAAGAAACCAGTTGCTTGTCGAGCGCGCCAAACAGATAACCGCCGGTATTGACCAGAATGCGCTTGCCATCGGCGGAGAAATGCGGGTTCTCCCCTTCTTCGGTAATGAAACGGGGAGGCTCCGAACGATTGAGCAGATCAAGTACGTAAATACCCGGTTTGCGGGCAGGCATGGGGCCGGTTTCGTCGTCGCCGTCTTGCAGGCGGAATACAATTTTGGTTCCATCGGGAGAAAATTGCGGCGTACGATAAATGCCTCTTTCGGTTGTCAGTCGGCTCAAAGTTGCCCCTTTCACGCCCCAGTTGTCGATGAGAAACAGGGCGCCGGCATTCAGGTCGTTCCAGCCGACAAACACCAGCTTGTTGCCTTGCGGCGCAAAAGCGGGTTCAAACTGCAGATAAACCGGCGCAGGTTCGGAGGAGCCTTTGGCGATTGCCGGCGGCTGGAATACGCCGGAAAGTATTTCAGCCGGAGCGCCATCGGGCAACGACTTGCGATACAGCATGCCTGCGGCATTGAACACCAGTGTTTTGCCGTCGGGCGAAGTCGCTGCCTGACGGACTGCGCGGGCCTTGAACTGCTCTTCAAAAACCTTGTTTTCGTAACGCAGGGTTTCGGCCACCCTGGTTTTGACGGTGCAGGAAAACGGGATTTCCGACACCGATACTTGCGGCACGGCGGAAGGCGTATTTCGGTCGTCGGGGGCAATCTGTGTCCAGTGCCAGCTGATCTTTTTGATTTTTCCGCCGGCCCAGATCACAATTTCGGAAAGGGCGCCGGCTCGGCTCGGGTGATCGTCGAGCCAGGCAAAGCCGGGATAGATGCCAAAAATCGTCCAGGCTTCCTGCTGGTCCTTGTCCAGTTCGTTGTACAAGGGATATTCCAGGCCGCTTTCCAGGTTGCGGATAAACAACACCGATTTGGTGTCAACCCGGCGAACAAATGCCAGCCATTTGCCGTCGCGACTGATCTGTGGCCGACAGGCGCCGCCCGAACCGCCGGTTACTTCCTCGATTTTGCCTTCCTGCCGGTCGTAACGGCGGATGACGAAAATCTGGTTGAGCGGGTCTTTATTATACTGAAAATAGCCGCCAGGGTACATGTCTTCGGAAAAATAGACATAGCGGCCATCGGGCGATACACTGGGTTCATTGACGTCCTGCTGATCATTTTTACGCTTGGTCAGTTGTACGCCATCGCCGCCGGATATATGGTACATCCACATTTCACCTGCGCCGAGCGAACGTGTGCTGGTGAAGTGTTTGCGCGCCACGATGTAATCGTTGCCCAGCCAGACGCCGTTGTTGAGCAGGCGGAAATTTTCCTTGGTCACCTGCCTGGCCTTGCTTCCGTCGGCATTCATGACCCATACATTGTCGCCGCCGCCGGCGTCGGAGGTAAAAAGGATTTGTTTGCCGTCGGGTGAAAAACGGGGCTGCACCTCCCAGGCAATGCCGTTGCGCAGGCAGCTCGCCGTGCCGCCCGAAACAGGCATGGAATAAATATCGCCAAGCAGGTCGAATACCAGTGTGGAGCCGTCAGGCGACACATCGAGATTCATCCAGGTGCCTTCATTTACCTGAAATTCAACGTCTTTGTAAGGGATGCCTTCGGGGTTGTTGACATCCCATTTTTTGTCTTTTTGGGCAAAAAGCAGTGCTGGTAACAGCAAAAGAAGAAAGGAGAGCGAACGCATAGGGAATCGAATTTGGGCGCATAAATACGGCAATTCGCGTGCTGTGTCCAAATTCGTTTCGACGGGTGGTAGCACAGGGCAGAAATTTGACCGTCGAGGCCAGGTGCAGCGGGTGGCTGCGATCCTAGTTTTTGATACGGGCGCTCAATTGCCAGCAAGCCCAGATCGCCCCGAGGTGGAATGGGATAAGCCAAAACTGGCCCGTAACAACGTACCAGGCTGTCGCCAGCAGTGAAATCAGGGCACATACCCTGGCCAATACAACCAGACCCTGGTTGCCCCTGACGTAAGCCTGCCATGCGCTGATAATCATGCAGGAATACGCCAACCCAATAATGCAGGGGACGGTGAGTAAAATATCCATTCCTTTGAAAGGGGTTTATTCTTCGTCGTCGGCGCCGACATGGTATTTAAATCGCGGCCCGATGCGCATGAACCCTTCGCGCTGGTAAAAACGCAGGGTTTTTTCAAATTCATCGCCGGGAGTGGTCAGTTCGAGTCGCACCCAGCCGCGTTCACGGGCCAGGTCTTTGACGGCGTCCAACAGCATTTTACCTACTCCTTCGGAGCGGTATTGCGGCTCCACGTACAGTTCATTGATCACGCCGATGCGCCCGCCGGCATACAGGGCCAGCGATTCCGTGACGGTAATAACGCCCACGTACTCATCCTTTTCCTCTACATAGGCCAGCACGGTGGAATGGCGATCATCGCTGTCGATTTCTTCGAAACGCTCGGCAATTTCATCAGCTTTCAGGTCGTGTTCCACATCCTGAAAAAGCCCTTCAAGCATGGCTGCAACAGTTTCGGTGTGCGATGCGTCGGCAAGAACAAATTGAATCATATCTGTCTGTTTATGGCGTAAAAGTACGGCATGATCCCTCGACTGGGTAAAAAGAAATCCCTTTCTTTACAAAGCATTAAAACACCTGTTCCATGAAAACAACTATCGATCGTATTACCTGGATCCTGTTGGGAGGCCTTTTACTGACCTTTTCCGGACTGCACAATGGCTATCCGTTTGTTTATCCCGATACTGGTTCCTACATTTTTCACGGATTTGATGGCGCGGTGCCGCCCGACCGGCCGCTGGCGTACGGATTGTTTGTACGCCACATCAGTATGATGGAAAGCGCATTCTGGGTCATTTTCGCCCAGGGCATACTCACCAGCCTGTTCATTTACTGGTTTTTAGGTGCTTTTGTGGAAAAGGTAACACCCCGCCTTTTCATTGGAATCATTTTGCTCCTGCTCGTTTTTAGCGACATATCCGTGTACGTTTCGTACCTGATGCCCGACCTGTTTACGCCACTGGCTTATGGCGCCCTGGGTTTGTTGATGTTCGCTCCGCTGACATTCAGAAAAACACTGGTAGTTTCATTGTTGGCCCTGATTTCCCTGATGATGCACAATTCCAACCAGATGGGAGCAGCCCTGGTCGCCGTACTGGCCCTGGGTTGGCGCATGTTGCCTGCCAATAGGGCCTCGCTCCACTGGAAAAAAGGAGCGCTGGCGCTCGGGGTCGTGCTGCTGTCCTGGCTGGGCGGCCAAACCATTCACTATGCCTACGGCGGAGGATTTACTTCGATGAATGGACGCCACATGTTCATGATGGCACGACTGAATGAAATGGGGATTCTGAAAAATTACCTCGACAAGGCCTGTGCAGAGGGTAAAAACTACCGTATTTGCGCATTTAAAGACCAGATTCCAGACGATTTCCTGTGGAATCCGGACAGCCCGGTGAACAAAACGGGCGGCTGGGAAGCCAACAAGGACGAATACAACCAGATCATTGCAGACATTTTGACCGACCCGTTTTACCTGAAAACCTATCTGGTGCAGACCCTGAACGGAGCAGCAGTCCAGTTCGTTCGAATAGAAGCGGAACATGTGCAGCCAATGTTGCAAAACTCCATGCCTTATGAGGCGATAAAGTCAAAATTTCAGTACGAACGTTACACATACAGCATTGGCAGGCAGAACCATTTCAACGAATATCTGGACTTCAAGCGCGATGCTGCCCGGCAGGAATTGTTCTTTTTGCTCAGTCTGTTCATCGGTGTATTGTTGAGGAGCGCCAGCTCCTGGAAACGCAAAGTGCCCGCTGCCGTGCGGCATTTTTATGCATACACGCTCGTTTGCCTCGTTGTCAATGCCCTGATTTGCAGCGCATTTTCCACCGTGGTATCCCGTTATCAGGGCCGCCTGGTCTGGCTGCTTTTTTTAGTCAGCATAATTGCCGTTTTTTACCGTTTCAAGGATTTGCGGTGGCCTGAGATGCTCCGCGCTGAACAAACGGACCCGTCATGAGTCAATCCAACGACATTCTGGACAATTTTGAGTTCGACGACAGTGCTTTCCCCACGAAGGAGGGCGACGGCGAGGTGGTAGCCAAGTTTTTTTCGTCTCTCGAAGCGGAGGTAGCCGCCGCCCGGCTTCGTTCGGAAGGCATTCCGTGTTTTCTGGCCAATACGACCAGCCGTTCGGTGCTGCCGCATTTGCAAGCGCTGATCCGCCTGCACGTGCGGCCAGTCGATGCCGCGCGTGCCAGAGAGATACTCGACGAGGCCGCCATCGATAACCTGTCGCCTACTTCTACCTCGAACAGTCACCTCATTCTTTTGGGGCTGTCCATTCTGATCGGTCTTATCCTGGCTTTTTTACTGGTGCGCGCCATCTGGGGCTGGTATTGACGGCGCGGCCGCTCAGACCACTTCACCAAAAAGATCGAACTCTTCGGCGCGTGTGATACGCACGTTGGCAAAATCGCCCAGCCGAACGTAGTTTTTTCGCGCATCCACCAAGACCTCGTTGTCCACTTCGGGCGAGTCGGCCTCGGTTCTGCCAATAAAATACTTGCCCTCCTTGCGATCGAACAATGTTTTGAAGGTTTGACCCACCTTGGCTTCGTTTTTCCGGAGCGAAATGTCCTGTTGCAATTCCATCAGGCGTTGTGCGCGACCGGCTTTGATTTCTGCCGGAACGTCGTCGGACAATTCGTAAGCGCGGGTGTTTTCTTCGTGCGAGTACTGAAACACGCCAACCCGTTCGAACTGCTGACGGCCGACAAAGTCAAGCAATTCCTCAAAATCGGCGTCCGTTTCACCCGGGTGGCCTACGAGGAATGTGGTGCGCAGGGCGATCCCGGGCACTTTTTCGCGAATAGCGGCCAGCAAATCTTCGGTTTCGGCGCGACTGATCTGCCGACGCATCAGGTCGAGTACACGATCGCTGGCGTGTTGGAGCGGCAGATCGAGGTAGTTGCAGATTTCGGGGCGTTCGGCCATAACGTCCAGTATTTCGAGCGGAAATTTGGACGGGTAGGCATAGTGCAGGCGTATCCAGTCGATGCCCTCCACATCGGCCAGCGCATGAAGCAGCCGGGGCAATTCGCGTTTTTTGTACAGATCGAGGCCGTAGTAGGTCAGTTCCTGCGCTATGAGCAGGAGTTCTTTCACCCCTCTCCGGGCCAGGTTTCTGGCTTCGCCCACCAGTTCTTCCACGGGGCGGCTCACATGCTGGCCGCGCATCAGCGGAATGGCGCAGAACGAGCAGGTGCGGTTACAGCCTTCCGAAATTTTCAGGTAAGCGTAGTGCGGCAGGGTCGTGATCTGGCGTTCGCCGAGCAGTTCCTGGCGGTAGTCGGCCTGGAGTCGCGCCAGCAGGGCCGGCATTTCAAGCGTGCCGAAAAAGGCGTCCACCTCGGGAATTTCCTGTTCCAGGTCGTCTTTATACCGTTGCGAAAGGCAGCCGGTGACGTACAACTTGTCGATCTGGCCTGCCTTTTTCAGTTCGGCGTGTTCGAGAATCGTGTCGATACTCTCCTGTTTGGCGAGGTCGATGAAGCCGCAGGTATTGATAATCACGACATTGGCGTCGGCCTCTTCGCGGTCGTGACTAACGGCGTAATCGTTGGCCCGCAACTGGGTGATCAGGTTTTCGCTGTCAACCAGGTTTTTGGAACAGCCCAGTGTTATCACATTGATTTTATCAGGGCGAAGCGATTTGGTGCGCATATCGAATAGCAGGATGATTTTTGGACGGAAGCCCGTTGTTAGGAACCGTCCAAAATCAAAGTTTGTGCAAAGGTCAGGTTTTTGGCAAAAATTTTGAAACAGCTCACTGCCCCAAGGTTCAAAACCGGCGCTTATTTTTGCCCCTCCCTTCACGACTACCCAACACAACGAGATTACTCGTACACCCTCCACAACATGTTGACACAACAAACCCTGCTTGATCGCCTGGAGACGGAACTGCGGGAAATTCTCGAAATGGCTCGTACCCAAATCGCCCCGCTGCCGCTGGAAGCGCTCCTGTTCAGGCCGGCGCCCGACAGGCCGAAAGCCAGGGAAAGCTGGAATATTCTCGAGTGTCTTGCACACGTAAATGCCTTTTCCGAAAATTATTTTTCCCGGATCGACCTGGCCATTCACAAGGCAAAGGCGCGCAAATGGCTGGCGACAAACGATGCCCCGGTGAAATATTCCGGCCGGGGCCGCCGCGCCATTCGCCGCGCCGACCTGGATAACGGGAAATGGCTGAAGTCGCCCAAAGTCTATAATTTTTTCGAAAAACAACTGGGCAACGAGGTGGTTAAAACCTTCATTATCAATGCAGAACGCCTGCTGCGCACCATCCAGATCGCCCGCGATGTAGATCTGAACCGCCCAAAAGTGCGCAAAGCCCACGCCTGGACCGGCAACTATCCGCTGGGCAACCTGCTGGAATACCTGGTGACGCACCAACGGCGACACCTTCGGCAAGTACTGGCGATCATTCAAAAATCCGCTCACTGAGCAGCCCCGATCCGCTACCTTTGTCACGGTTTTGGTTTCCGTCGGTCCGCCGCCGGAATGAAAAGGGAACCCGGTGCGAATCCGGGGCAGTCCCCGCTGCTGTATGTTCCGTATCGATCAAAAGCAGAAGGCCACTGGGCAACCGGGAAGGCGCTTTTTGATGGAACAAGCCAGAAGACCTGCCCAAACCGTCGAATCAACGGGCTTCGGGTGAAAGCCGGCGTGTCGGGATGCCTTGCAAAAGGGTGCGTCATAGCGGCGCAACCTGCTGCATGTCAATTTCCTTATTCGTCCTTTTGATCCCCGGCCTTTCATTTCACCTTTTACAGTGGCAAAAAATGAAAGCCAATCCAATCTTCACTGCACTGCTGTTGCTGGCAGTCCTTTCCGTTTTTTTTTCCTGTACCCATGACGCCAACCCGCTCCCGCCCGCGGCAGGAAAGTACGCTCACGGCGTATTCGTCGTCAACGAGGGGCCTTTTGGCGGTTCTGGCAGTATTACCTGGCACGACCCGACTACGGGAGAAACCATCCAGGACGTATTTGCCAGGGAAAACAACAGCGCCGTACTGGGGCAGTTCGTACAATCCCTTTATTTCCACAACGGCAAGGGGTATATTGTCGTGAATGGCGCTAATAAGGTGTATGTTGTTGACGCTGAAACATTTAAGTATCAGGCGACCATAGACGGATTCGCGCTGCCGCGTTTTTTCCTGCCGCTCGACGACGAAACGGCGCTGGTCAGCCAGTGGGGCGCCGACGGCCTGAGCGGAAGTGTGGCGAGGGTTGATCTGAAAACGAATACAATTCTGGGCGCCACCCCGATTGGCGCGGGACCGGAAAAAATGGTTCGCATGCCTGACGCTCAGATCCTCGTTGCCAATTCAGGCGGCTTTGGCACCGATTCGACCGTTTCCGTGCTCAATGCTCAGGGGACACTTGAATTGTCGAGAATTTTGACAAAGGGCAAAAACCCTGGCTCCATTGCGCTGCAAACTGTTTCAGGAGGTCAAGTGCTGCCTTACGCGCACTGCCGGGGCACATTTCTCGACAACCCGCCCAAAGGCTGGGTCGGGCCACTCGATGGCACGACGGGCTTCGACACCGCTCCCTACGGCGACGATCTGGTTGCTGCGCCGGGCGCTCAGCTGCTTTATTTCAGTGCAGGTGGAAGTATCTGGAAACTCGAATATCCTGCGGGGCCGGTCCGCCTTTTTGATCAAGCGGCCTACGGACTGGGTGTAGATCCGCAAAGCGGCAATCTGTACTGCGCCGATGCCAGAGACTTTGCTTCCAGCGGGGAGATTGTCGTTTACACACCGGCCGGGCAGCGCATCACTTCTTTTGCCGCCGGCATAGCGCCCGGGGAAATTGTTTTCAAATAATTGATTTACAATAATTTGGAAATCAACAGGTCGAATACCTCGATGCAAATCAGCGCAATGATGATCCATTCGAGTTGACTGCTTTCACGGTGCAGGTACAATTCGCGGAACACGGCAAGGTTGTCTTCAATCACTTTGAACGTGTACTCGACCTCCTTGAAACGGCTTTGCAACTCGAACGTGCGGGAGAGTCCGCGGTAGATGCGGTCGAGGTATTCATCATCCCAGATCAAATCGGGGCCGTCGAAAATAAACAGGTTTTCAACCACGCTGTTTTTGTTGTTGAGGGTACGGCCAATAAACCGCAACATGTTCTTTCTGCTGATGCGGATAGCCCCTTCCTGCTCGAGTTGTTTGGTAAAATGGTGGATTTCAGCCAGCAAGGTGTCGGCGCGCTGGGAAAAAAAGTCGAGCGCAACGGAATGTGCGATGTTGTGCATGACAATTCGCAAGACGTTGTCGTCGAGCCTCGGCAGGGTAAGACTGTCGAAGTTGAACGTGATGGGCGCAGACGGATCGATCGTGATTTCGAAATCGTCGCGCAGTTTTTCGGCGAGCGGCTTGAGGCAAAAAGGCTGCAAAAACGACAGGTTCTGGCTGATTTCGACGCTGCTATGGTTGGCAAACACCACGGCGCCGTAGTCCAGCGCATAAAAAAACTGGTCTTCGCCGGTGCGGTAGAACAATTCGGAGGGGTTTTCCTGTAAAAGGTTGCCTGCATAGGCCTCCTTGAGGGCCCGCAGGTTGATTTGTTCGGCGAGGTAAAATGCGGAGATGGTCATGACGCATGCAAATTTACACGTATGGCGAAAGCTTTTATCCATCAACAAGATTTAAGCCGCGCGTCAAACTAAAAGCAAAGCGCCTACCTTTGGCGCACCAAAACTCAGAGGGCTTTGTCACCGTCTCAAATTGTTGATGTCGCAGTCAGTTCGGTATTGGGGCTGATCATGTTCGGGGTCGGATTGTCGTTGACGGCAAACGACTTTACACGTGTCGTTCGGTATCCCCGCGCTTTTTTTTCGGCCCTGGGCGCTCAGATGATCGGGTTGCCGATCATTGCCATGACCATCAGCCTGATCGCGCCTTTGCCTGCCGAGCTCAAAGTCGGGTTTATCATTCTGGCGGCCAGTCCTGGCGGTGCGACATCCGGCTTTCTGACCTATCTCTGGCGCGGCAACGTCGCGCTTTCGCTGTCAATTACCTCGGTAAACAGTTTTCTGACCCTTTTTTCCATCCCCATTGTTGTCAATATCGGGCTGAAAATCTTCCTGAGCCGTGAAACCGACCTCCACCTGCCTTTCCTGAATACCGTCAGCCATATATTTTTCATCACCATTCTGCCCGCAACCCTGGGGTTGCTGGTTCGGCGGCATTACCCCGACGCGGCAGAACGGCTGAGCAAACCGGCCAAATACGTCATGCTGGTCTTGCTGGGCGTGGTATTTATGATCAAAATGTTTGCCGGGGAGAATTACGGCGGTGCCGGCCTCACCTGGCGCGACTTTTTGATTATCTCGCCGGTAGCCTTGATCCAAAACGCGTCCTGCCTGTTTTTCGGCTATTTTTTCCTGCAATGGATGGGACTCGGGCACTCCTCGCGCCTTACAGCCGCGATGGAAAGCGGGGTGCAGAACACAACGCTGGCGTTTCTGATCGCTACGCTTATCGGCAATCAGGACATGGTGAAACCGGCCCTCGTGTACTCTTTGTACTCCTTCTGGACGGCCTGTTTGTTCGCCTACACGGCCAATAAATTAAACTCGGGGGCAATTGCGGAAGTTGGCGCCGAAGAGCATTGACGCAACGCGACAATTGAACTGTCGTGCCCCGCACGAGCAAATTTCGCGGCGCAAATCACTGATCTTACGACTAAATTTGCTGCATTTCTCACTTTCACAGCACGACATGGCAACTTCCCTCCGGCTTCTGCCGGTCGCCTTCTGCCTCGCCTTTTCCTGGCAGTTCTCTCATGCCCAGACAGCGCCCGGCAGCGGCGCCTGGTGTATTCCCGTTCAGCCTTCGGCAGCCGCGGCTCTCGACCCGCGCAGCGATTCAATCGATATTTTACACACCGATATTCATTTGACCGTAACGGATTTCAGCGGTAAAAAAATATCAGGTACGGCCAGCATCACCTTCAAGGCTAAACTGCCCAACGTCAGCGAGTTGCGCTTCGATTTGCTGAACATGAGCATCACCAATGTGTCGTGGAATGGGCCGGGCTTGCTCAGCTGGAACTATGATGGCCAGCTGCTGCGCGTGTTTTTTAATCAGCCGTTTGTTGCGGGGGCCGACTACCCTCCCCTCTCCATCAGCTATCAGGGCCAACCCGTGCAGGATGCCTCCAGCTGGGGTGGCTGGTACTGGCAATCGCCCTTCGCCTACAATCTGGGAGTGGGTTTTGCCGCTGATCCGCATAATTACGGGCGGGCCTGGTATCCCTGCTTCGACAATTTTGTCGAACGCTGCACTTTTTCCTTTACCATCACCAGCGATGTTGAAAAGCCTGCCTTTTGCAACGGCGGAATGGTTTCCGACTCACTGCTCGATAACGGAAAACGCCAGCGCACCTGGGAAATTAACGAAGCAATCCCATCCTATCTGGCCTGCGTCGCAGTTGGTCCATATACTTCATTTACAAGGACTTACAACGGAGAGCAAGGGCCGGTTCCGGTTCAAATTGCCGTAGCGGCGGTTGATTCCAACAACCTGAAAAACTCCTTTACCCACCTGCCCGACGCGCTGGCGTGTTTTGAACACTGGTATGGCCCTTACCGCTGGAATAAAATCGGCTATTCGGTTGTGCCGTTCAATGGCGGGGCTATGGAACACGCCACCAACATTGCCTATCCCAAATTTGCCGTCGACGGCACTACCGCCTACGAAACCCTGATGGCGCACGAGTTCAGCCACCACTGGTGGGGCGACCTGGCGACTTGCCGCACGGCGGAAGACATGTGGCTGAACGAAGGCTGGGCCGTCTATTCCGAGCACCTGTTTACAGAATGGGTGTATGGCCGCAAGGCATATCTCGATGTTGTCAACGCCAATTTTCTCGATGTTTTGCAAAAAACACATGTCGCCGAAGGCGGGTACCGGGCAGTTTCGGGGCTTCCGCATGACTTGACCTATGGCCAGCACGTGTACAACAAAGGGGCCGTCGTCGTGCACAACCTGCGCGCTTATATGGGCGATACCCTTTTCCGTCAGGGCCTGCGTACTGCGCTCGACGAGACGGCTTTCGAAGACTGGAGCAGCGCGGATCTGCGCGACCGTTTATCTGCCGCATCCGGGATTGACCTGCATGATTTTTTCGAAGATTGGGTCTTCCAGCCCGGTTTTACCCATTTTTCCATCGATTCCGTCGCAGTGGAATTTTCCCCGGTTGATGCCCCGACCAAGGTTTACCTGTTCGTCCGGCAGAAGCTGCGCGGCGCAGCGCATTTTTACCACAATGTGCCCGTCGAATTCACCTTCGTAGCGCCCGACTGGAGCCGCGAAACGCGTACGGCCGTGCTTTCAGGTGAGTACAGCGTGGTTGAATTCGACTTTTCCGCGTGGCAACCCCTGCCTGCCTACATCTGGGTCAATACCAACGGATTGCTCACTTTCGCCCGTGCAGAAAAGGAAAAAGTAATCAAAACACTGGGCTCATCCAGCTTTATGCCTGCCCGTATGGATTTGAAAATCAATGCCATACCTACGGGCGACTCGGCGCTTGTCCGTATCGAGCACCACTGGGTGATGCCCGATACGGCGGGAATAGCCAACGCGCTGGGTTACCGCCTCACCAATCGTTACTGGACGATCGACGGCGATTTACCACCCGGGTTCGATGCGCAGGCCAGCATATTTTACGACGGACAAGGGGAAATGGACCAGCTGGACACCGAACTCTTTGCGCAAACCTCGGCTTCGGAAGACAGTGTTATCGTGCTTTACCGAACAGGGCCAGGCAATCCGTGGACGGAGTGGCCGACCTACGTCAAAAACACGCTTGGCTCGGCCAACAACCGCTACGGATTTTTGCGTATCGATCATGTGCAACCCGGAGAATACACCATTGCCAAAGGAGCGACGACTGTGCGTGTGGCAGAACCCTCCCAGCGCCCCTTTTCAGGGCGGCTCAGTCCTAATCCCGTATCGGACGAATGTTCGATAGAAGCAGATGCTCCTTTTGACAAAGTATTGATATTCAATTCAAAAGGCCAGCAAGTCGCAGAATGGAATTTCTTCTCTACCCAAAAGCAGTTGCTTCGGGTCGATCAACTACCCAATGGCCACTACTGGGTTGTTCTGACAGGAAAAACCGGCAGCGGCGTGTTGAATTTTGAAAAAATGTAGCAGAATCAGAACGTAGAACTCTGGTTCCAGAATGGCGGCGGAAAGTGCCGCGCCTGTTCGGCCCGCTGTCGTGCTTCCTCTTCGGCTTCTTCCTGGCGTTGCGCTTTTGTTTTGTCAAACGTGTCGCGCGGCAGGAAATATTGTTTTTCGACATCGCGCTCGTCTGCAAACGGGTCCTGTTCACCTTCATTTTCGCCGTCTTCCAGCTGGTCGCGGAAATAATACGACACGGCTATGCCCACCAATCCTCCCAGCAAGTGGCTTTCCCAGGAGATACCCTCCTGATCGGGCAAAACGCCGAGAAACATACCGCTGTACAGCAGCATCACGATGCCGCCAAGGATGATCGAGCGCATACTGCGGCGAAATATGCCGTTCCAGAAAATAAAAGCAACCAGGCCGTAAATCACCCCGCTCGCCCCGATGTGCGAAACAGCGCGCGCAAACATCCAGACCATGGTGCCTGTAAGAAAGTAGATAGCAAAAAATGCCTGCTGGGCGACCCGCCGGTAAAAATAGGCCATCATCCAGGTCAGGATCAACAAGGGGAAGGTGTTGGAGAAAATGTGGCCCCAGCTCCCGTGCACCAGCGGCCCGGTTACGATGCCGCGCAATCCGTACACGCGGCGCGAAATGATGCCGTAATCGGCGGGGTCCCATCCTGCCGCCATTTGCCAGAAATGTACTGCCCAGATAAGCGCGACAACCATAAAAGGAAACCGCAGGCTTTCCACAAAGTGTTTGCGGGTCGCTTCCAGGCTATCGGACTCACTTTCAAAATATTGTCTCACAGCAAGTTAGATTGGCCCTGGGCTCAGGGCTGTATAAAATAACGCATGGGAACCGGCTTGTTGGGCTTTTTCGGTCCGCCGAATTCCAGTTGCACGCCTACTCCGAATGCAAGGCCCATGCCATACGTTGACTGAGTGCTGGGGATTACTTTCATACTGAGGTCTTCGCTCACATCGAAACGCGACAAATGGGCGTCCACGTATGCGTCGGTTGCAGTCAGCAAATAGGCCAAACCAAGGATCAGCGAACTTTGTTCGAGGTACCGCCTCAAAACGTCGCGGTAATTTTTCAAACTGGTTGCGTCCACCCCCTCGTAATCGGGGATGACGTTGGTGTTAGGGTCGCCATCGACAAGCCATTTGTAGTTGTCGCGCGCTTCCCGGTAGTTGTTTGCATTTCTGATTTCAAGCCAGGTTAGCCCTCCCAGCCCTGCGTACACGATCGGCAGCTTCCACCATTTGCGGTTATACATTTGGCCGGCGCCGGGCAATACCACAGACAGGAGTGCCGCTTTTCGGGGGTCGGGGTATTTTTTGGTAAAAAACCGTCCGACAAAGCCTTGTTTGTGCGTACCGGCCGGCAGAATCGTGTCGGGAAGAAGGATGGTAGTACCCGCTGTATCGGCCCGGGCAACTGCCGGCTGTTGCCGGGCCTGCATTTTGGCGGCCTTTTTTGAAACGACGGAGTCTCTCGCCGGCAAGGTGCTCGCCGAATCGGGCTGCTGGGCGCGAAGGGTAATCGAAAGGAAAAAACCAAACAGTAGGAACAGGGTCCGCATGAGGCAAAAATAACGTGAAGTAGCACCAGAACGAAAGAAACGGGCCCGGCGTTTGCGCATCGGGCCCGTTTCCTGTCAATTATTCGCAAAAAAGTGCAATTGCGGGTGTTATTGCACCTTCACGTCGTCGAAACGCCAGGTCGTAGTGTTGGTGGTTTTGTCGCCGGTGTATTTGAACGCGACAAAACCTTTGCCGTTGAAAATCGGGAGGGCGATGTTGCCGGAAGGAACAAAATCCGTGTAACCGTTGGCGTTGGGCGCCGGTTTGGCAAAGCTCAGCTCGGTCCAGGTGGCCGTGGCAAAGTTAGAGCCGTTGAAATTCGTCGACACCCAAACCGAGAGGCCGTCGTGGCGATAGTAGCCGGAAGAACTCGTGAAGGTCAGCGTTTTTTGGGTTTTGAGGTCGAGCGGCGGCGTAATAAGCCAGGTTTCATTGACCGGGTCAGGATTCGTTGTGCCGAAGGCAGTTGCCGAAGCAAATTTATTGCCCGAGAAGGAAGAACCGCGCCAGTAGCGGGTGCCTTGTACCGCGATGTTCTGCCAGCCTGCCAGATCGATATCGACATTGCTGGATGTGGCGTCGAATTTTTCGTCGAGCACCGAGAGGCCAGGGCCGTTCGGATCGATGGCGCCGCAACGGAGGGTATCCATTTTGACGTCGTTCAGATCGCGCATATACAGTTGATAATCACCATTGTACACGCCCAATACGCCGGTAAAAGTGCCTTTTTTGCCCGGCGTCAGCGCCCCGGCAAAGTCGGCGTAGCCGCTGGTGCGCACGAGCGTCAGCAAACCGCTGCAATCTTCCAGCGTGCGGTTCAGGCTGTTTTTGGTCACCGGATCAGCGTAGGTTTTCGCCGTATCGGCTTTGGTAAATTCAACGTCTTGCAGTTGAATCAGCGTACTGAGCATGTCGTCGTTGAAATCGCCGATGCTCACTACTTTGGGTGCTGGAGCGTTGCCCAGCGTACCTTTTTTAACCGAAGTACGCACCTGGGCCTCGGTCAGGCCGATACTGCGTTTCTGGCCGTTTTCTTCCACAACGCTTCCGACGAGTTGGGTCAGCCCGGCATAGTCGGTCAGGTACATACCTTTGCAGTTGATGTAGATCTGGCGGCCCACCGGGAACTGGTTGTAGAGGTAGCCATCGTTAAATTTCACCTCGATGCCACCGGTTTCGTCCTGAATAACCAGCGTTTTGTAGTAGTTGCCAGAGCGGTCGTCCATGACGACCACGCCGCCTACCACCAGGCTGTCGGCAATGTAGTCGAAGCCTTCATCGGGCGTAACGTGCAGCGCTTTCAGGGCCTTGATGGTGATGTTGGGCGTGATATTGACGACCGAGCCACCAACAGGCGGTTCATCGAAATCCTGTTTGACGCAGGCGCCGCCGACAAGGCTGAGCAGAGCGGTAAAGAGTACCGGAGCAAGCCAGATTTTATAGTTTGAAAACATCATTGTCGAATGATTTTTGTATTTTTTAAATTGGTTTTCAACAAATTAGACGATCAAATACGCAGCCCGAGGCTGATGAAGTAATTGAGGCCGATGGCATAGGAGATTTCGTTGGAGTACAAACGGGTATCATTGACATCCTGGAAGTTGCGAAAATAAGCTTCACGCCCCGACAAAATGATGTCACGATTGTCCAGCAGGTTGTTTACACCCGCATTCAGGTAAATAAAGTACTTCGAACGAACGCGCCACGACTTGCCGCCGAAGAAATCGAGCGTATAAGCCGCGGGCGCTTTCGTCTGGTCCATGATCTGGTTCCAGGTGCTCGAACCGGGAGCAATGCCGTTGACCAGCAGCTGTGAAGCGTAGTCGTCGGTGCGGCGCGCCCTGTCGAAATCGTACCACACGTCATCGATCCAGTTGAAGGTCAGCGTGGCAAACCAGAATTTCTTGCCTTCATACCGAACGGCGGCCGAAGCGGCGGTTTGCGGCGTACGCGCGATCAGGAAATTCTTTTGGTAAACGATGTAGTTTTGAAAGGCCGCCTGATTGGTATTGTCTTCATAAAAAGAAATCAGCGGCCGGGAATTGTAGCGATAGTAGCCCAGGTTGGTCGCAGCCGAGAAAGTCAGGGCTGAAGTGGCTTTCCATTCAACGGCAGCCTCGATACCCGTGTGCAGGTGATCGACGCCGCGGCGAACTTCGGTGCCGAATACGTTGGCAACCTGGCCGAACAGAATCAGTGCCTCCGTCTCGTTGGAGAACTGGGTGGCATAGCCTGTCAGGCGCGCCTTCACGCGCGGAGCGCGCAGGATATAGCCGCCTTCCACACTTTTGATTTCGGAGACTTCGGGGTCGGCCAGCACACTGTTGCGCGTGCGCGGCGACAGGAATACATCGCGGAATTGTGGCGGGCGCGTTCCATAGAATCCGTTGGCATACAGGTAGTTGCGGCCATTGGCTTTAAAAACAATTCCGGCCTTGGCGCCCCAGGTATTGAACGATAGTTTTTCGGATTCACCGAGGGAATTGTTTACGGCGCGCCCATTTTGCATGTAGCCTGTGCGCCAGAATTTCAGGTAGTTGTATTCGCCGCCGGCAAAAATCGTAAAGCGCGGCAGGCTGAATTGCGCTTGCGCCCAGCCGCCGGCACGGCGGATGTTTTCGTCATAATCCCAGCCGAAGCGGTCGCCTTCGCGGATAATGCGGTTGGGCGTACGAATGTCATTGTCCTGCAAACCTTCATCGGCAAAGGTGTTTTTATCGACAATAAAATCACCCCCGAGCAGGTCCTGGGCAATTTTAAAGTTTTGGCCTTCGTACCAAAGGTAATTGCCGCCGCCGTTGAGGGTAACGCGGTCGGTCAGGGAGTGGCGGATTACGCCGTTGAAGCCCAGTTCGCGGCTGTCTTCACGGAAATCGGCAAGAATGGTGGAGGAGCGATTGCCCGTCACCGTATTGCCGGACACGCCATTGGCATTCGTTTGTTCGTCGATGCCGTTGGTATTGCCCTGGTAGATATTTACCCAGTCGATCTGACGCAAGGTTTCGTTTTCACGAAGCATTTGCGCCCAGGCAGCCTGTGAGGCACTGTCCGGATAGGTGGAGGGCAGGCGGCGGTAGTAGTCGGGGAAAGGGTTGTTGTTATCAAACCAGTCGAGGCGGGTTTGGCCGCGTTCGCCTGCCTGACCGTAGGCGGTCAGCGTCATGCCGGTACGGACGCCGGGCGTCCAGTCGTAACGCAACAGCGCAATCGGCTGATGGCTGTGATTGACGCTGGCATTGCGTTTTTCTCCGTTCCAGTAGCCCCAGTTGGGGTTGTAGCGGGTGGTACCGGCGAGGTCGTACATTTCCTGAAAAGTATCGCCGTTGCGGCCACGCGTGCTGGGTGCGCCCAGAAAGGTGAGGTTGAGGCTGTGTTTGTCGCCAAATTTCTTGTCGACCGACAGGAAATACGAGTACCCGTCGAAGAACGTGCCGTCGTACCAGCCCTCTTCGGCCCAGCGGCGGCTGCCCGAGACGGACACTGCCCATCCGCCTGGCATCAGGCCGGTGCTGGCAGTCAGCATGACGCGCTGGTTGTAGGCCCGGTTGCTGAGGGCATAGGTGGCGCGGATTTGTTTGCGTTGCACGCTGGCGCGAGTATCGATCCGGGTGGCGCCGCCTACTTCCGAAAAAGCAAAGTCGGCCGCATCGAGGCCGATCACTGTTTCGCGCTGGCGCAGGACGTCGTTGAGGCCGCCGAATTCGCCGAAAAAGGCGATCCCGGTTTCCGGGTCATTGATGCTTACGCCATTGAGAAACAGGGGAAAGTGTTCGGATTCATATCCGCGTTCGCGAAAGCGGAAGAATCCCCAGCCGAAGTTGGAAATGCTCTGGAACACATCCCGACTGGCGTGCAGGAGGTTGGCGACTTCACCGGCGCCCTCGGTTTCCGCTTCGGCTTCGTCGAGCGTCACGGTCGGAATTTCGCCGGACTGGTTGGTCGGATCGCGGCGCAGCGCAATGTCCACCGATTTATCCTCTCCGGGTTTGAGTTCAAAATTTTGTTCGGACGGAAGGAATCCGCTGGCGCTTACAACCAGCTGCAACGAGCCGGCGGGGGCGTTTTCAATACGAAATTTTCCTTCGGCGTCGGTGGCGGCGAAAAGGCCGGTTTGGGCGAGCACGACCGATACGTTGGCGATCGGACGGGAGTCTTCAGCGTCGGTAACACGTCCGCTGACTGTACCTTTTTGCGCCGACAGGGGCAAAGCCAGCAGCAACAGCAAGCCGGCCGTTAAGTAGTGTCGAATCATTTACAGTGTAAAAGCGCAGGGTTGAGATGAGACAAATAAACCGGAGGGAGAAATGGGCCACAAAAGTAGGCAAAGAGCTCGGCAAGGCATCTCGATTCTGCCTGTTAATTTATTGCAAAGCGAGGCGGACATTGGGGCAATTGCGTTCCTTTGCCGCCGAAATTTTCTCTTTTATGCAAAAGTCTCTGTTCTTTTTGGCTGTTCTGCTGCTTCCGGCATGCTCGTGGGCGCAAAAAACCGACGAATACAAAGTCGCGGCAATCGGCTTCTATAACCTTGAAAATCTTTTCGATACCATCGACAGCCCAACTACCAACGACGCAGATTTCACCCCTGGCGGGCGTTTGTTGTGGAATACAGAGAAATACGTATCGAAAGAGGCGAACATGGCCAAAGTGATCAGCCTGTTGGGCACTGAACTGAACCCCGACGGAGTCGCCTTGCTTGGCGTGGCAGAGGTCGAAAATCGCAAGGTGCTGGAGGACCTAGTAGCCCAGGAGCCGCTCAAAGCCCGCAATTACCAAATCGTACATTACGACTCCCCCGACGAAAGGGGCATCGATTGCGGTTTGCTCTACAATCCCAAATATTTCACTGTACTCGGTAGCAGGGCCGTACCCGTCGTACTTAAAAACCCAAAAGATACCGTACCCGACCTGACCCGCGACATTCTCTATGTCGCCGGTCGTTTCGATGGCGAGCCGATCCACGTCATGGTGTGTCACTGGCCATCCAGGCGCGGCGGCGAGAAAGCATCAGAATGGTCGCGTATGGCCGCGGCATTGCGTTGCCGGGAGGTTGCCGACAGCATCCGGCGTTTCGAACCTGAAGCCAAAATTATCATCATGGGCGACCTGAACGACGACCCCAACAACAAGAGTCTAACCGAAGGTGTGCGCAGCAAAGGCGACCTCGACGAGGTCAAAACCGGCGAGTTTTACAACCTGATGTACAGTCATTACAAAAACGGCAACGGCACACTCGCCTATCGCGATGCCTGGAACCTGTTTGACCAAATGATGGTCACCCGGCCGTTTATCAATAAAAAATCAGGCGGCTGGCAGGTGTACAAATCCATCGTGTTCAAAGAACCCTGGTTGTTGCAAACGGAGGGCGCGTTTAAAGGCTATCCTTTCCGAACCTTCGTCGGCGATGTCTTTATTAACGGGTACAGCGACCACCTTCCAGTTTACTTTTTCATCCTGAAACGCAAGTAAACCTATTTTTTCCGGTACAAACGCAGCCGGAAATAACCGCTGTCAACAGGCATCATCGGCCCCGCTCCGCTTAACAACAGCCCGGAATAGCGCCCGATGATCGTATCGCGGTAAAAGGTATCCACCTCGATGAAAATGTCGTCGCTTACGCTGTCCGAAACGCCAGTGTAATTCAGGGTATCTACCTGACTAAACTCTACCCCGCCCCATCCGAAGTCTTTTAATTGCATCACCGCGTAGGCCGGTGTGTAGGGGTATTCGCCGTTATGTTCATCGAACTCGAATCCAATGGCTAGCCCGAGCGTAGGGCGGTATTCATGGTCTTGCCGCACGATTTCGACATACTGTCTCGACTGGTAAAACACATTGCTCAGCGTGTCGAGTTGTGCATCCGTCAGGCCGCCGCGTTGCCGAAGAGAGCCCGGGCTCAAGCCCATGCGTTTGGTCAAATGGATATGCTGATTTTTGAAACGGAAGCTCAGGCCGTAGGGAGGCGGGGCCTGTCCGCTCTCCAGGGTGAACGCCAGCGCGAACAACATCAATCCGACAACGATAAGCGGGCGTGGCATGGGCAGAGCAAATCGTAAGGGCGACGGACAAGGGCAACAGGAGACCGTCCGTTGAATTCCGGAACGATTGCCGCCTGCTGCCGTTGCCTTATACCGCCTGGGGGTTAACCGAGTTTGGTCAGCGACTCTTCAAGAATCTGGATTCTCGCAAGGCCGTCGGCCAGTTTTTTCCGCTCATTTTCAACAACTTGTGCAGGCGCCCCGCTCACGAAACGTTCGTTGGACAGTTTGGCCTCTATCGAGCGAACAAAGCCGCGTTGGTACTCCAGTTCCTTTTCAATTTTCTCACGTTCCGCTTCGGCGTCGATCTCCTGATTGAGTTCGACGTAGTATTTTTCAGTGCCCGCAATAAAGGATTTTGCATTGGCGGCTTCCGTATTGGTGAACGTGAGTTCGGACAAAACGGCCATTTTCACTACCAGTTCACGCAGGCCATCCCTTGCATAAAGTTTGCGCGCCGACTCGCTGTCCTGCACCAAAACCTTGAGTTCTTCCCTCGGTTTGATCTGGTTTTGGTTGCGCACATCGCGAATTTTGCCGATGACGTCTTTGGCGGTTTCCATGACATTGACCAGGTCGGCGTCCCAGGCTTTTGCGGAAGGCCAGTGCTGTACGATGCAATCGCCCTGCTGGCTGCGGTCGCGCAGCTGGTGCCAGATTTCCTCGGTCACAAAAGGCATGAACGGATGCAGCACAATCATCAGATCGGAGAAAACATCCACCGTAGCCTCATAGGTTTTGCGATCGATAGGCTGGCCGAAAGTGGGCTTGACGGCTTCCAGGTAAAAATTAAAAAAGTCGTCCCAAATAAAGCCGTAAAGGGTAAGCAGGGCCTCGCTGAGCCGGAAGTTGTTGAAATTTTCTTCAATCTCATTGGCCGTCTGGTTGAACTTCTCCTGAATCCAGTGAACCGCGAGGGCATTTTTTAGTGCAACTTCTTCATTTTCGGCAGTATCACTGATCTGCCAGCTTTTTACGAGGCCAACCGAAGCATTCCAGAGTTTGTTACAGAAGTTGCGGCCGTTTTCGACCATTTTATCGTCGAAAAGGATATCGTTGCCGGCAGATGCGCAGGATAACATGCCATACCGAACGGCATCGGCGCCGTGTTCGGCGATATAATCCAGTGGATCAGGCGAGTTGCCCAGCGATTTAGACATTTTGCGGCGCAGTTTGTCGCGCACAATGCCATTGAAATAAACGTGGCTGAACGGCTTTTGGCCGGTAAATTCGAAGCCGGCCATAATCATGCGCGCAACCCAGAAAAAGATAATTTCCGGGGCAGTTACCAGCACGTTTGTCGGATAGTAATATTTGAACTCCCCGTCCGGGTTATTGAACCCGTCGAACACACTAATCGGCCAAAGCCACGAGGAGGCCCAGGTATCGAGCACATCTTCGTCTTGCCGAAGCACATCGAGGCCCAGATCGGGATTGCCGTAATATTCCCTGGCCTGGGCCAAAGCGCCTTCTGCTGTTTCGGCCACAAATACCGCTTCGTCCTTGCTACCATCGCGCGAGGGGCCATACCAGGCCGGAATTCGATGCCCCCACCACAACTGGCGGCTGATGCACCAGTCGCGCAGGCCGTCCATCCAGGATCGATACATATTCCGGAAATTGTCGGGATAAAAGCGCACTTCGCGCGACTCGACGGCGTCAACAGCGGGATCGCGCAGATCGGTCATCCGAACGAACCATTGCAAGGAAAGTTTGGGCTCCACCACACTATTGGTCCGTTCCGAACGGCCGATACTGGTGGTATAATCTTCAATCCTGACCAGCGCACCGCTCGATTCGAGTGCAGGTTTCATGCGTTTGCGCGCCTCAAAACGATCCAGCCCGACAATCGGCTCGTAGGCGCAAACCGAATTTATGGTGCCATCGTCGTTGATGGTATCCAGCACTTCCAGTTTATAGCGCAGGCCGATTTCGTAGTCATTGGGATCATGAGCAGGCGTAATTTTCAAGGCTCCCGTACCGAACTCAACGTCGACATAGTCGTCGGCAATAATTGGTATGGCGCGATCGATCAATGGAATCAGCACTTTTTTGCCTACCAAATGGCTGTAACGGGCGTCTTTGGGGTGTACGCAAATGGCGACATCGGCAAAAATGGTTTCCGGGCGCTGCGTTGCGATTACTACGCCGTCTGAGCCATCTTCTTGCCGGTAGTGGATGTAAAACAATTGTGATTGTTCCTCTTTGTACAGCACTTCCTCGTTCGACAAAACTGTACGGGCTTCAGGGTCCCAGTTGACCATTCGCAAGCCGCGGTACAGCTTGCCACGGCGGTACAATTCCACAAAAACGCGGATGACATCGTTGTAATAGCCAGGATCCATCGTAAACGCCGTGCGGTCCCAGTCGCAGGAGGCGCCAAGTTTGCGCAGCTGTTTCAGGATGATGCCACCGTATTTGTCTTTCCACTGATAGGCGTAATCGAGAAACGCTTCGCGGGAAAGGTCGGCCTTGCGCAAGCCCTTTTCATCACGCAGCCAGCGAACCACCTTGGCTTCGGTGGCTATACTGGCGTGGTCGGTGCCGGGTACCCAGCAGGCATTTTTGCCATCAAGTCGTGCTTTGCGGATCAGAATATCCTGAATGGTATTGTTCAACATGTGCCCCATGTGCAACACCCCGGTGACGTTGGGCGGCGGAATGACGATCGTAAAAGCTTCGCGGTCATCGGGTATGGAGCGAAAATAACCTTGTTGCTCCCAGTGAGCATACCAGCGTTCTTCAGTTTCTGCAGGATTGTATCTGGACGGAGTAGACATATCTTAATGACGGATGTGTTCGTTTGAGCGTCGCAAAGGTAGGGCTACGCAGTGTAAAAAATAAGAGCCGGCATACCTGACGATATACCGACTCAGCGTAATGAGAAAACCTGTCGAATTCTCTCGTGCAAAAAGGAGAGAAAAAAGCGTGGATTGGTAGGAAATGGATTAAATCGTCATGCCATCTTACGACAGCGGATTTGGATCGCATGACCAGGTTGATATCTTTTCAGCGCCACTTCGGCGCCTGTTTCTTTAGCAAAGGGATTTTTTAGGTGAGGGTTATCTTGACGGGTTTGCGGGTAAAACGAGATTAAATATGGTTCGCTAAACAGCGATGAAGGCCGGATTAAACAAATGAGGCGGGGGCACTCCGATGAAGCGTACTTTGAAAGAAAGATTCGAATAATGATTTCGATCAAAACCTGAGGCAAAGGTGTGGCACCCAGCCAGCTGAAAACAGGACAATTTCACCTGTTTCAACCCATGCAGATTGAGGTGTACCCGAAGGCGTTCCGGCGCAAACCGGTGGACGGGAGATCGATTAGGAAGAGGGATCACAAAGCATCAAAAACGAGGCTTTGTAATTGAAAAAAAACGATTTAAAAAATATATATTTTCAATATATTTTATGATTCGATTTGTATATTTTTTTAATATAAAAATCAGGGGCTGTATCTCATTCCAACCCGGAATTAAGCACGATCGCAGCGGTAAATTTCAAATGCCGATGATGGTAATACCCCTGATCCGAGGGTGATTAACAGGCATTTGTTAAAGTTCAGCTTTGATCAGGCTATCCTGATTATCTTTCCAAACCAATCTGGAAATACCCTGGATTGAAATTGCTCCACCCTGGGTTTTACATTTCGTTGGGATCGCCGATAATATAATCGCAGCCGCTTTGGCTTTGCATGGACTGTTGTTCGCTTTGGGTTTGAGCAGAAGTGCTGCTGCTGTCGGGACCGAATGCGGAGAGGAGAAGGCTGAGAGCGAGAGTAACGAGTGTCATGGCGCTTTTAATTTTGTTGTGACCTTTTCGAATGTGATACAAAGGTCCGCAGCGCCACTCCCGAAAAATATGACAAACTACAGGCTTTTGACCCATGCAGATTGAGTCAAAAACAATACTCTTCCGTTCCTCGCTCATCTCACGAGTCGGCCCAAAAACACCCTAAAAACTATGGATTACCGAAGGACGATTTTATCCTGCTTTTTTGATTATCAGAGATTTTTACATTTACAATACGGGTTAATTGTTTCTTAGTTCAAATTTTAATTTTAACAAATATCTTGAATTGGCTTTTCTAAAAAAGTACAGCCAGCGAGGCTCGTTTTTTTTTGAGCCCTCTGTTTTTTTTCAAAGTGTCGATCCTGATTCTGACAAAGGATGCCTCCTCTTGTTAAAAAGGAAAAGCTGTACTTTTACAAAATTATCGAGGTACAAAGGTCAAGTACCGAAAACCCAAAAAACAGGACAAAAATCACGTTTTCAACCCATGCAGATTTCACAGTAAATTCCAATATGTCGAAGGGGTGAAAACATTTAAAATACTCGTTATCAATGGAATTTGAAGTTTTGCGTGATTTGATTCAAGTTATCACTAAAAACAAGGTCAAACAGATCGAAGTGCTCGGAAACCCGGGACAGGAAAACAGTCGGACGGAGCAACTGTATAACGGCATTTCAAAAGGGGACTACAATTCTGACGAAGAGGCCGCCGTGAAACTATTCCAAACCAACGCCAAGGATGCATCATACCGAAAGGCCCGGCTCAAACTGATCCGGCAGCTGGTTAATACGTCGTTTTTCATAGACACCCAGCAATCGCAGTTCAGTGACCGCAATAGCGCTTTTGTCAATTGTTACCGAGACCTGGCCGCCGCGAAGATTCTGATCGGGAAAGGCGCCACCAAAGCGGGTGTTTACCTTTTGCAACAAATCCTGGAGCAATCCATCAAATACGAACTCACCGAACTGACCTGCGAAATAACCCGCGCCATACGAATGCAATATGCGAGGTCGGTGGCCGATCGCGTTCAGCACGAACAAATTGCTGCCTTGCACAACCAGTATGAGAAGAAACGGTATTGGGAAAACATCGCGTTCGATTATCATGACCGATTGATCAACCATTACATTTCAAAAAGATCGCCCGACCACGAGATTCACAAAGACGCATCCGAATATTACGCCGAATTGAAACCCAAACTCAAGGAGGTGGACACCTATGAGTTTTATTACAACACCTTCTCCATTGGTCTGATCATGTATTTTTCAGCCAATGACTGCGTGAATGCGCTTGAAATTTGTCAGGAGGCCTTGCCGCTGCTCACGGGCCGTAAAACCGGCAATCGCGGTTCGCTTGCCGCAATCGCCCTGAACCAGCTCGCCTGCCTTACGCAGTTGCACATGGAAGAGGAAGATGACCGGACTGCACACGCCTGCCTCGATCTGACCGATGAAGGCAGTTACAACTGGTTTAAAGCCATGAGCCTTTATTTCTACTATGCCATTTACGGCAAGAAATACGAAAAGGCTCTTGAAATTTACGCCAAGGCCATTAGCCACCAGCGTTATAAACTGCTGAGCGACAATATTCGCGACGAGTGGCAGCTTTTCGGCGGCTATCTGCACCTGCTGGCAGCGTTGGGCCAATTGCCCAAAGCAGAAGTTGAAAAAGTTGTCGGCATTTATCGTTACGCCAAATTTTCCAACGACTTCAAAGTACTGGACAAAGACAAACTGGGCATGAACATTCCCCTGGTTTTGCTGCCGGTATTGTTCAGCCTGGCCACAGGCGACCACCAGGAGTACGGGCGGTCTGTTGAAGCGCTCGAAAAATATCGCATCCGCTACCTCAACAACGACCTCAATCGCCGCAGCGCGTCATTTATGAAAATCCTTTTTGCGTTGTCGGACCGACCTTTTCGGCCCGGGCCCGCCGACCGCAAAATCGTCAAGGAACTCGAAGTGCTGGCAGCAGAAGGCCCCCGCGTTGCAGGCCAAACCTTCGCGGTGGAAATCATCCCCTACGAAGACTTGTGGAAATTTCTCAAACCCGACGACCTCCATCCTGATCAGGAGTCACGCTAGTCTTCACCTTCGTCAGCATCGGTGCCGGGTTCAGTCATATCGGTTTCCGGCAATTCAGCCATCATATCTGGATCCCAGGCCCATAACCCCTGCTCATATTCACGGCGCATCAGGATCATGTTGTTGGTATGGTATTGCTGTTGCAATCGTGGGTAGCGGTATCGCGTCCAGAGCGAATCATCGTCGAAAGGCACATCGGTTGCAATACTTTCACGCAAGGCATATATATAGGCCAGGCTTTCGGTTCTGCGGCGCAGCCAGTCATTGATATTGAGCGCCGGATCGCCATGCCCTGGGATAAGGCGGGTAAACCAGTTGCGGTCGTGAATTCGCGGCAATTTGTCGAGGGTACGTTCGTACTCTATGCTGCTGTGGTAGATAAAAGGGAACTCCACATTAGACAGGTAATCGCCGGCAATACAGAGCCCAAGCTGCCAAACCACCACCATCATACTGTCGGCAGTATGGCCGGGAGCGAGGTAAAACGTCATTTTGGTATTGCCGTGGCGGTAGTGCACGCCATCCCTGAACACCAGAAAATCGCCCTTGGGGTACTCGATCGGATACGGGCGGTCGATGTAGTATTTTTCATCGAAATCATAAATCTGCTCGATGATATCTTCCTTTCCTGGGTTGTTTGCGAACGCTTCGGACATAAACACCTTGTCGGCATCAAAAGCGCGGTAACCGATGATATGATCGTAATCGGAGTGCGTAAAAATGAGAAAGACGGCCCGGTCTTCCCGGATCAAATCTACGTATTGCCGGATTGCCAGCACTTCGTCGGGAAGCCAGGCGGGGTCAACCACCAGCACGACGTCGTCGGTTTTTATGACTGTTGAGTTGGTCTGGAAAAGTGCACTCTGGAAAATAGAGATGTTCGGGTCTCGATAAATGATTCGATTCATGGCCTGGTCTTTTAGCGGATGACGGGAGAAGTGGCAAATTAGAGCAATTTTCCTGCTGTGTAACCAGGCAAAGGAACAGAAGTTCAGAAATCCGCACCCTGTTCGGGGACACAGCAGGCTTTGTCGGGCGAAAATCCTACTTTTGCAGCGAAATCAGACGGAGAAAATTAGAGAACTCATGGGAAATATCGTAGCCATCGTAGGCCGCCCGAATGTCGGCAAATCTACTCTTTACAATCGCCTTGTCGGTCAGCGGGACGCTATAACAGACGATTTTTCCGGTGTGACCCGCGATCGCAAATACGGGTTTTCCGAATGGAACGGCAAACGTTTTACCGTCGTGGATACCGGCGGTTTTGTTCATGGCTCCGACGATGTTTTCGAATCGGCCATTCGCAACCAGGTCGGCATCGCCATTGAAGAAGCCGCAGTTATCCTCTTTATGGTGGATGCCCAAACCGGCATCACCGACCTGGACGAAGACATAGCCAAACGCCTGCGCCGTACCACCAAACCTGTGTTTGTTGTGGTCAACAAGGTTGACAATCACCACAACCTGCTGGATGCCAACGAGTTCTGGAGCCTTGGTTTTGAACAGGTGTTTTTCGTTGCCTCCATCAGCGGAAGCGGCACAGGCGATTTGCTCGACGCCGTCGTGGAGCATATCGACAACGAGCCGGAACTGGAAACGGAACTGCCCAAATTTGCCATCGTCGGCCGTCCGAATGTCGGCAAATCATCGCTTACCAATGCTCTGCTGGGGGAAGAACGTAACATCGTGACGCCCATCGCCGGCACCACACGCGATCCCATTCACGCGCATTACAACAAGTTCGGCATGGAGTTCATGCTGATTGATACGGCGGGCATCCGAAAAAAAGCCAAGGTGGAAGAAGACCTGGAATTTTATTCCGTCATGCGCGCGGTAAAAGCCGTTGAAGAAGCCGATGTATGCCTGCTGGTACTGGATGCCGAACAGGGAATTGAAGCACAGGACCTCAGTATTCTGCGTCTGGCGCAAAAACGGCACAAAGGCATCGTGATCCTCGTCAACAAGTGGGACCTGATGGAAAAGGAAACCAATACGGCACGGGATTACGAACAACACATCAAGGCTCGCATGGCGCCGTTCGACGACGTGCCGGTCGTATTTATCTCCGCTACCGAAAAACAACGCATTTTTCAGGCGGTGGAAGCGGCGATGGAGGTGTACAACAACCGTTTGCGCAAAATAAAAACGTCCGAACTGAACGACCTGCTCCTGCCGATTATCGAAGCGACGCCTCCTCCTTCGGTAAAAGGCCGATACCCGAAATTCAAATACATCACCCAGCTCCCTACCCACTACCCTTCTTTTGCTTTTTTTGTCAATAACCCGAATTATGTGAGAGATTCGTACAAGCAGTTTTTGGAGAATCAATTGCGTAAACACTTCAATTTCAAGGGAGTATCCATTGAGGTCTATATGCGTTCCAAATAATTTTGACTGCCTTTTGCGGGCATCATTCGAAGCGTTTGGCGCGTTTTACCGCATATACTGACCGAACAAATACAACACACATGAAAAGACTGCTCGCTCTTTCCCTGCTTGCCCTTTCCGCTTGCAAAGACGATCCGGAGCAAATCCCGGCCTACCTCCACATCGAGCCTTTTGTCGTCAACGAAGATGGCGGCGCTGCCTGGCAAGAGATCACGGAGGGCTGGCTGTACGTCAATGGCGAATTTCTGGGCGCCTACCACCTTCCTGCCAATGCGCCGATACTGGCCGAAGGCGATTCTGAAATCCTCGTTTACCCGGGTGTTAAGGAAAACGGCATTATCTCCACCCCCAATATTTACCCCTTCCTGACCAGATATTCCGTCCGAAAAAACCTGACTCCGGGAGAAACGGTCCTCATTCAGCCGCAAACCGCCTATGACAATGCCGCGGTGTTCCCTTGGGCTCTCAACCGCACGAGTTTCGACGGCGGCTCTGCCATCGCGCTGGAAAACCGCGACAGCGATCCGGACAACACATTCAAAATCAGTACGGAAGGCGCCTTTTCAGGCAATTCGGTTCGCCTCGAAGTAGATACGGCCCACAGCCTCATGCAGGTCGCTACCGAGGCAGTTGCATTGCCCGCCACCTATGAAAATCAGGCATGGCTCGAACTCAACTATGCCTGTGACATGCCGTTCACCATGTACCTGATCGGGCAAAGCGGCGGTCTGAACGAGATCGAGCAACCCGTGTATGCCTTTACCTCCACCGATGGCAACTGGAACAAAATTTACATCAATCTGGCCGATTTTCTGATCAGCCTTAATCAGGAAAAATACCGGCTATTCTTTTACGTCAGCCTGCCGCGCAACGACCAGAATCAGTTTATCCAGAACACAGGTGTCGTTCGGCTCGACAATATCCGGCTGATGCATTTTTAACCAACAGACCTGACCGGCCGTTCGTTTGATTCCGGCCGACATACATCAAACAACTTCGATGTCCCGCCAACTCCGCCAACGCGATACTTTCTACTACGGACTCGCCGACTTTTTCATGGCGATGCTCGCCTGGGCGCTCTTTTTCATGTTTAGAAAGTACCTGGAAGGGGTCCCCTTAAATTCTGCGGTCTTTACCGACCCCAATTTTTACCTCGGCACGATTCTGGTGCCGTTTGGCTGGACCTTCCTGTACGGCATTTTCGACCACCATACCGACATCTACCGAATGTCGCGGCTGACCGTGCTTATGCGCACATTCTTTCTCAGTTTTTTCGGGGTAATGTTCCTGTTTTTTACCCTGGTACTGGACGATGTGGTGCGTGACTACCATACCTATTACCGTTCGTTTCTGGTGCTTTTTTCCCTGCATTTCATCCTGACGGCAACCAGCAGAATGATTCTGCTGACCCGGGCCAGCAGGCGAATCAAGGCAGGCAAGGTAACCTTCAATACCTTGCTCATCGGCGGCAACCAGAACGCACTCGATCTCTACCGCGACATTACCGGCAGGCGCCAAAGCCTCGGATACAATCTCAGGGGTTTTCTCGACACCAATGGCGATCAGATGGGCGAACTCAGTCAGCATCTGCCTCGCCTGGGCGGGCTCGACGACCTGGAAAATGTCATCAAGGCTAACGAGATTGAAGAAGTAATCATTGCCATTGAAACCTCGGAGCACAACCTGGTCAGAGATATTCTCAACGTACTGTTCGACTTCAGCGAGCAATTACTGGTCAAAATCATACCGGACATGTACGATATTTTGCTGGGTACGGTCAAAATGAATCACCTCTACGGCGCCGTTTTGATCGAAATTCAGCAAGGATTGATGCCCCGATGGCAAAGGGCCTTGAAAAGAACGATTGATTTTGCCGTCAGCGCTATCGTGCTGCTCCTTCTTTCCCCTCTTATTCTGCTCATCGCGATTCGGGTTCGGCTCTCTTCTCCCGGGCCTATCTTTTACCGGCAGGAAAGGCTTGGACTGCACGGGCACCCTTTTACCATCATAAAATTCCGCTCCATGTATGTGGATGCCGAAAAATTCGGCCCGCAATTGTCCACCGGAGAAAACGATCCGCGTTGCACGCCCTGGGGCGCTACCATGCGCAAGTGGCGGCTCGACGAGATTCCGAATTTCTGGAATGTGCTGCGGGGCGACATGTCGCTCGTCGGCCCCAGGCCGGAAAGGCGGCATTTTATCGAACAGATCATGGCACGCAATCCGCTGTATAAACACCTGCTCAAGGTTCGCCCCGGCATCACTTCCTGGGGGCAGGTAAAATACGGCTACGCTTCCACGGTAGAGGAAATGTTACAACGCCTCAAATTCGACCTGCTTTACATCGAAAACATGTCGCTGGCGCTTGATTTCAAAATCATGTTTTATACCGCGCTCGTTTTATTGCAGGGTCGGGGGAAATAAGGCGTTCAGGGCCGGTACTTTGTCAACGCATCCCTCAGGTGGACGATATTCCCGATAATCAGTACCGTGGTCAGCCAGCCGATGCACAACTGCAGGGCAACCATGACCTGCGCCACCGTTCCCTGCGGGGTGATATCGCCCAGCCCGGCAGTTGTGAAGGTGCTTACAGAGAAATAAAAGAAGGTCAGAAATGCCTGACCGATCGACAAATCGGTACGTACACCCTTGAATGCTGTGTCGTCTATCCGATGGAGACAGTAATAATCCATTGAAAATGAAACTATTACCAAAAAAACGCTCAGGGCGATGAAGTTGGCGAATTGAAAGAAAAGGAACTCCTGGCCTGCTGTGCGTTTCAATCTGCTGACCAGCAACCAGAGGAAGTAGGCCGCTTTGAACAGCGAAATGGGCAGCAGAATGCCGATTCGCGCCGACACGCTCGAAAACTCGAAAAGATCGATCAGAAAAATGCCGATACCCAGGCAAATCACAATGATAAAAGGGGCTGTTTCCTTTAAATACCGCATGTTGGGTCGATTTGGCGCACTACTTTTGGCCGGCGCGATTGATCGGCCGGCATATGAATCGAGATGGTTGAGATAAAAAACCGGCGCCAGAATTGGGTGTTTGCCGGTTTCGAACGAACAAACTTATTGCTATGGTTTACAAGGTCACCAAACTGTTCCGCGAATTTTTTGACAGTGAAAAAGCCGGCGGCTTTTTGCTGATGGGTTGCGCTGTTTTGGCTATAGCGCTGGCAAATTCGGCCATTGGCGTCGATTTTTTGCATTTCTGGCATCGGCCTATTCCCGGCGGGAGCCTCGAATTCTGGATCAACGACGGCCTGATGGCCATTTTTTTTCTGCTCATCGGCCTTGAAATAGAACGCGAGTTGTACCAGGGCGAATTATCCGACTGGCGTAACGCAATGCTCCCCGTCGCCGCTGCCATTGGCGGCATGGTGGCGCCCGCCCTGATTTACTGGGCATTCAATGCCGGCCAGCCTTCCCAAAGCGGATTTGGCATTCCGATGGCAACCGACATCGCTTTTGCCCTGGGCGTCTTGTCGCTGGCCGGCAAAAAGGCGCCCACGTCGCTGAAAATATTCCTCACTGCGCTGGCCATCATCGACGATCTCGGCGCCATTCTCGTAATCGCCCTGTTTTACGGCGAGGGATTTTCCTGGCTCTGGCTGCTCGTCTCGGCAGCCATTTTTGGCAGCATGGTCCTTTTAAATCGCCTGAAAATCAACAAAATAGCTCCCTATCTTTTACTCGGCGCCGGCCTTTGGTATGCCCTGCACGAAGCCGGCATACATGCCACTATTGCTGGCGTCTTGACGGCGTTTGCCCTGCCGTTTGGCGATGGCGGCGAAACCAGCCCGTCCTGGCGTCTGCAACATTTTTTGCACAAGCCCGTCGCGTTTGCCATCATGCCCGTTTTCGCAATGGCCAATGCCGGGCTGCCGTTCGAATCAGGCTGGTTCAGCACCCTGAACGGACAGATTCCCAGGGGAATATTCTGGGGACTGGTGCTGGGCAAACCCCTAGGCGTCTTGACGGGCGTCAGGCTGGCCCTGTTCGCAGGGGCCCGGCTCCCCGACGACCTGAACTGGCGCGCGCTTGCAGCGGGCGGCGTGCTCGCGGGCATCGGATTTACCATGTCCATTTTTATCACCTTGCTGGCTTTCGACAGGCCGGAAGATGTGGTTAGCGCCAAATCTGCAATTCTTGCGGCATCGCTGGTTGCCGGGCTCGCAGGTTATCTGCTGATCGCTTTTCAAAAAACGCAAAAAGAAGTTTCTGAATAACAAACAAAGCGTAAATACTTAAAATATGATGTTTAAAAATATCATCTTTATCGGAGGGCTGGCCCTACTTGCCGCTTGCAACGGAAGCTCGAATTCCTCGTCGGCAGGCCAACTGGCGTCGAATACCGGGCAAAAACCCGAGATCCGTATCCTGAAAAACTATTTTTTACTCAACTCTGTGGAAATCAAGGAGCGGCAATGCTGGCTGATCGACAATCCGGCAAGTTTCGGACAGACCTTTGGCATGGGCAAAACCCTCAACAACGATATTATCAACCCAAATTTCGATTCGAGCATCGTAGCGGCCATCGCTGTGCCGCCAGCCAATCGCCTGACCGACATTCGCGTCAGCGAACTGAAAATAACGGGCGACACGGCCTACGTGCATTTCGTCATTGTCGAAGGCGCGGATGAGCTTACCTGGACCTCGCAGCCGCTGCTGCTGTTCAGTTTTCCGCGTATGGCGGGGCTCAAAACCGTCACTTTCGTACAAAACAAAGTTCCGGTCAGCAGTTATCCTGTGCCCGCTCCGGCTGGCGCAAGTAACCCCGGCAACGGCAGCACGATCATGCCGAACTATTTTTTCAAGGAAAATGTGGTAAAAAGCGGCAATATCTACTGCACCGTGATCGGCTCGCAGGCCGAATTCGACGCTGCATTGATCGCTCCCAACTCCACCACTTTTGTCAGCCCCGATTTCAGCAAGGAAATTGTGGTGGCAATTGCACTGCCGCAAACGCAAAAAGCGACCGAACTGCGTTTCGAATCGGCGGCCATTGAAAACGGAGACATGAAAGTCCTGTTTACCCAAAAAGAAGGCGCGGAGCAATCTGTGTCAGTAAAGCCGACAGGCATTGTGGACGTTCAGCGCGGCGACGCAAAGCAGGTAACTTTTTATCTCGATGGTAAAATAATAAAAACGGTTCCTGTACCCGCTTTGCCTCAGTGAAGACGAAAGCCGAACAAGCCACGCCACGAGTTTAGGAGCAAGGCTTGTTTCTAATTGACAATCAATTTTTTGTAGCGCATTTTTACCATTTCAGGAGCGACTCGATTGCGTCTGCCACTTTTTCAATGGAAGGAATCATTTCGGCTTCGAGCGTAGCATTGAGCGGCACTGCAGGCATGTCGGCTGCTCCGATGGTCCGCACTGGCGCATCGAGCCAGCGGAAACAATGCTCGCCGATTCGAGCCGCAAGGCTTTGGGCGAAACTATTGTGTACGGGCTCTTCGGTCACGACCAGCACACGGCCATGACGCCGGGCCAGGTCGAACATGGCCGTTTCATCGAGGGGTGCAAGGGTGCGCAAATCAAGCACCTCTACCCTGCCCTGATAGCCTGCGGCGGCATTTATCGCCCAATGCACGCCCATGCCATAGGTGACAATGCCGAGCGTGTTGCCTGCCTCAACCTGATCGGTATCAGCTTCCAGCGCAATGCGCGATTTGCCGAAGGGCAAAATGTAGTCCTCCGAAGGCTCTACCGTACGCGCTTGCTCCGTGCCCCTCACCTTGCTCCAGTAGAGGCCCTTGTGTTCGAAAATCACGACCGGATTAGGGTCGTAATAGGCCGATTTCAGCAGGCCTTTCAAGTCAGCGCCATTGCTGGGATAAGCGATTTTTATGCCGCGAATATTGGCGACCACGCTCTCGACGCTGGTGCTGTGATAAGGGCCTCCGCTCCCGTAGGCGCCGATAGGAACGCGAATAATGCATGAAACAGGCCATTTGCCGTTGGTCAAATAACACGAACGGCTGATTTCCGTAAACAGTTGGTTGAGTCCCGGCCAGATATAATCGGCAAACTGCACCTCGACGATGGGTTTCAGACCCACTGCACTCATACCGGCCGTGCTGCCAATGATGAATGCCTCTTGAATGGGGGTATTGAACACCCTGTGATCGCCAAATTTCTCGGCGAGCGTAGCAGCTTCGCGAAATACGCCACCCAGGCGCCTGCCCACGTCTTGTCCGTACAACAAACACTCCGGATGGCGGCGCATCAATTCATCAATCGCAAAAAGCGCGCTATCGACCATCACTTTGGTCTCGCGGCCGGCGGGCGAGCGTTCGCCCGATTCCTGCTGCACATCCGTAGGAGCGAGGTCGTGCAGATAGAGGTCGGAAGCCTGCGGATCTTCTGCCGCTTTAGCCGAGTTAAAATCACTGATCACCACCCGCGCAGCCTCTTGCTCCAGTGCAGCAATTTCCGCTTCGGGCATGCCTTGTTCTGCAAGATAAGCGCGCAGCAAGGGGTAAGGATCGCGGCTTTGGTGTTCGGCCAGGTCGTCGCGGTACCACTCTTTGCGCACGCCGGAAGTGTGGTGATTGAGCAAAGGTACTCTTGCGTGAATCAGGAAAGGACGTCGTTCGCGGCGCATGGTTTCCAGCGCCTTGCGCACCGTTTGCCAGCACAATTCGAAATCATTGCCCTCAATGCTCACAACCTCGAGACCAGGAAAGCCCCTGGCATACTGTGCGGCATTGGCGACACGCGTTTCAGCGGCATTGGCCGAAATGTCCCAGCCGTTGTCCTGCACGAGGTAAAGGATGGGCAGTTTTTTCAAAACAGCCATTTGCAATGCCTCGGCAACTTCGCCTTCGGTGACGGAAGCATCGCCAAGCGAACAAACCACGACCGGAAGGTTTTCGCGTTCTGCCGCCGTTAGCATATCCATTTTTTCCTTGTACCAAAACCCCATAGCGGCGCCTGTAGCCGGGATCGCCTGCATCCCGGTAGCACTGCTTTGATGCGGAATTTTGGGTTTGTCGGCACGACGCAGGCTGGGGTGGCAATAATAGGAACGGCCGCCGGAAAAGGGGTCGTCGCGTTTAGCCATCAATTGCAGCATGAGCTCAAAAGGGCGCAGGCCGATGCCCAGCAACATGGAATCGTCGCGATAGTAGGGGTAAACGTAATCCTGAGGCAGCAGCTGCATGCCAACAGCCAGTTGAATGGCTTCGTGCCCGCGGGATGTAGCGTGAACGTATTTGGAAACGAATTTAAAATTGTCTTCGTAGCATTCCGTCATTGCCTTGGCCGTAGCCATGAGTTGGAAAGCGGTCTTTTGGTACTGCGGAATTGCTATTAGAGGCTTTTCAGCCAGCGCGGGTGCCGATTTTTTCTTCGTTGTGGTGGGCATGAATTCGGTTGGGCGAATCTTTTTTATAACGGGCCGCAAAGGTAGCCATTTTCGATGGTCTGCCGTCTAAATGCGCGTCGATTGCCAATTGGCCAACAACCATTCTCCTTTTTTGTGCACATAAACAGCCGTGTAGCGCAGGCGAATATCGAACGTTGTTCCGTTGATCAGGCCTGCGGCATGCACGATTCCATTGGTCAAGGCAGTTTTGCCATACAGCCTTACGGTAGCTTCTTCCCGTTGCATGGTGTTGTACACCAGACGGCCCGCAGCAATGGCCTGAATGTGTTGTTTTTTGGATTCTACAAGCCCGTTGGAATGAATATACACGAGGTCTTTGTCCAGCATACCGGCCAACAGGACCGTATCACGTTTGACCATCAGCTCGAAGCGGCGCTGTTCGGTGTCGAGCACGCGCTGGTCTTTGGAAGAAACCGGAGAAGCGGTCTGCGCGAAGGTTTGTTGTAATGAGATGAGCAGGAAAAAGGCAAATGGAAGGTAGATTTTCATGATAGTCGTGACCTGATTTTACCACAAACGTATAAATCCGCGTACGATTTGCCGCAATTTTAGCGTGCATTCGGGAATCGAGCGAATCCGGCAGGGTTTTTGGTGTATTCTGACGGCTGCCGATTCCCGCCGGCGGCAAACCTGTTTTCCAATTCATCCGTACCATGAACCGATTTCTTACTCTCCTTGCCGCCTTTTGGGCTTTATCCGGGGCATTGTTCAGCCAAAACATTTCACTCTGCAACCAGGTGCTGGCATCTGGCGGAAAACAAATCGTTCAACAGGGCAACACCTGGGCCTGGACGGTTGGCGAACCCGTTATTTTCACTCTTGGCCCCATCGGCAACCACTTGCTGACGCAGGGTTTTCACCAACCCGATCTTTGTCTCCCGGTCTCCACCGAGGAGGCCAGTCTGGCCGAATGGTCGATCGAGGTTTTTCCGAATCCTGCCACCGACCGGCTTTTCGTACGATTTTATGATGTTTCCAGCGGCGACTTACACGCCAGGGTATTCGATCTGATGGGCCGTCCGGTCTTGTCCGATCTGGTGCTCGATTCGCCCGAAGGCAGTATGCTCGATTGCGCCGACTGGCAAGCCGGAGTTTATTTTTTGCAGCTGGTCGATGCCCGCACTTCTGCGACGGCCACTATCCGGTTTATTCGTTTGTAAGGTATAATCCACACCCTTGAGCACAGGCATCTTGCTCTTCCTCAATTTGCATGATCATTCCAAAACTGTATTGTTCATGAGACAGAAATTACTGCTCGTAACGGCGCTTGTCTTTGGCTTCGCGCTTCATCTTTTTGCCCAATTCACGCCACAAGGCTTTAATTATCAAAGCGTTGTACGCAGTCCGGATGGCACTGCGCTGTCCAATCAGACGATCACCCTGCTTTTTGCGATTCGCAGTGGCGCGCCTAACGGCCCGATCGCCTATGCCGAAAAGCAAACGGTTTCGACCAACGAATTCGGTCTGGTCAATCTGATCATCGGACAAGGCGGGCAACCGCAATTGGGCGACTTTGCCGCCATCAACTGGGGCGGCGGCGCCAAATATTTGTCGGTAGCCATCGAAACCTCTCCGGGTGCATTCGACGACCTTGGCGCCACGCAGCTAATGAGCGTGCCCTACGCTCTGTACGCACAAACCTCCGCCAACGGCGGTCAGGGCGGCGGCGACGACTGGGGTACGCAAACCGTTCAAACCTCAGCTGTCTTGAGCGGAAATGGCACAAGCGGCAATCCGCTCAGCATCGCCCAGCAGGGGGCGCAAGCCGGCCAAACCCTGAAATGGGACGGTTCGAAGTGGGCGCCGGCCAACGACCTCAACGACAACGGTTTCAACGGCACCGTCACACAAATCAATACGGGTTCCGGCCTCACGGGCGGCCCGATCACCAGCAGCGGCACCATCGCCCTCAGCACCACCGGCGTCACGCCGGGCATATACGGCAGCGCCACGCAAATCCCTGTCATTCAGATTGATGCCAGCGGACGGGTAACCGATGTATTCACCGTTGTGCCCCAGCCCGGCACGGTTAACATCGATGGCGGCACCGGTATCATGGTACAGCAAAACGGTTTCAACTTCGTGCTGACCAACACCGGCGATGTCAATGCAGGCGACGATGTTACCATCTTTTCGACAGCCAGCGGCGATGTTAGCGGCACATTTTCCAACCTTCAAATCAATGCAAGCGCCGTCGGAAGCACCGAAATAGCCAACAACTCGGTGGGCAATCTTGATCTGGCAGACAATGCAGTCAGTACCTCAAAAATTGCTGATGGCGCGGTTACAGCAGCCAAACTCGACGATATGGGCGCCAGCAACGGCCAGGTGCTCAAGTGGAATGGCGCCGCCTGGGTAGCAAGCAACGACGCACAAGGGATTACCAGCGTCAGCATCACCGCGGGCACAGGCATCAATGTGAGTGGCACTTCGCCCAACTTCACGGTAACCAATACCGGCGACACCAACGGCGCCGATGATCTGACGACCGGTTCCCAGGCCAATGGTGATGTGACTGGACCGTTCAGCAATCTTCAGATCGGGGCCGGCGTTGTAGGCACCGCCGAAATCGCCAACGGAGGCGTCGCCACGGCCGATCTGGCCGACCTGGCAGTCACCAATGCCAAAATCGCCGACAATGGCGTTACTACCGGAAAAATTGCCAATGCCGCAGTAACTGGCGCCAAGATTGACAACATGAATGCCACCAACGGTCAGGTGCTCAAATGGAACGGCACCACCTGGGCGCCCGCTGCCGACGAAAAAGGTGTGACCAACATCGTTCAGGGCAACGGCATCGATGTCGATGTAGCCAACGGCGTTTATACCATTATCAATACCGGCGACACCGACGGCTCCAATGATATCACAATCTTCTCGCAAGCCGATGGCGACATCAGCGGCCCTTTCAATAACCTTCAGATTAAAAACGGCACCGTAGGCTCGTTCGAGATTATGCTCAACGGTGTGGCAACGAACAACATCGCCCCGGGAGCAGTAACCGGTGCGAAAATCGCCCAGATGGGTGCTACCAACGGCAAAGTGCTCAAATGGAACGGCACGACCTGGGCGCCCGCCGATGACCTCGCTGGCGGCGGCGGTGGCGACAACTGGGGTACGCAGGTCGTGGCAACCAACAGCACACTGAGCGGAACAGGTATCAATGGCAACGTTCTTGGCATCGCCCAACAAGGGGCTACCAATGGACAGGTTTTGCGCTGGAACGGCACTACCTGGGCGCCCGCCAGCATTCCCGGCGACGACTGGGGCGCTCAAACTGTCCAAACCGGCTCCGCTCTTTCCGGCAACGGTACTGCCGGCGCTCCGCTCAACCTTGCCCAGCAAGGCGCAAGCACCGGCGAGGTGTTAAAATGGGATGGCGCAAAATGGGCGCCCGACACCGACGGAGGCGACAACTGGGGCACACAAACCGTTCAAAAAGGCAATGCATTGTCGGGCAACGGTACGTCCGGCTCCCCGCTCAACCTCGCCCAGCAAGGGGCTTCCACAGGCCAGGTGCTCAAATGGGACGGCGCAAAATGGGCGCCTGCCGACGACCAAACCGGCGGTGGCGGTGGCGGCAGCAGCGATGTGTATAGCGCCGGCGTTGGCATCGACATCACTGGTTCTTCGCCCAATTTCGTAATCAACAATACGGGCGACCTCGATGAGACCAATGAAATTCAAATACTTGGCCTCGCTGGCAACGTATTGAGCCTCTCTAATGGCGGCGGCAGCGTCAACCTGCCTATTGCCAATACCTATACCGCCGGTACGGGTATCAGCATCACCGGCTCGGCGCCCAACCTCACCATTAACAACACTGGCGATGCCGATAACAATGCCACCAACGAGCTCCAAACGCTCAGCCTCAACGGTACCACACTGAAAATTTCACAAACCAACAGCACGGTCAAACTGGACACCATCCTGGCCGGCGCCGGCTTGAATCTTTGGGAAGCAGCAGGCAACAACATCAACAATACCAACAGCGCCAACGTCGGAATCGGCACCACCGCCCCTGCTGTCAAGCTTCACGTAAAAGGCGGCAGCAACGAGATCGTGCGTGTAGAAGGCACCAATCCTATGATCGGCCTGTCCAATGGCCCCGGCGCACCCGATGCCTATCTGCAGCACGGCGCCACCGGCGTAATTCTCGGCGCCAACGACGGCTCCAATATTACCCTGCGCAGCAGCGGCTCGGCAGGCATCGTCATGGATGGTATGGAGGGCAATGTCGGCATCGCGGGTTTCCCCTCCGCCACCTCCCGCCTGACCATTTACCACGAAAAAGGCGGCCTGACGCTCCAGAATGCCGGCACCGGCTCCAACTGGACGATGGGCGTCAGCGAATTCGACGGCTCGCTCGAACTGTACAACAGCTTCTCCGGTAGCAACCCGGTCGGCTCCTTTGCCATCAATGGCGTCTATACGGCTTCTGACCGCCGCCTGAAACGCGACGTTTTGGGACTCGACAAAGTGCTGGATCGTATGATGCTCCTGCAACCCGTCAGCTATCACTATAACTTCGAAAACCCCGACGCCAACCGCTCCATCGGCTTCCTGGCACAAGATGTCCAGGGTTTGTTCCCCGAACTGGTGGGACACACCAACAGCCTCGACGGTCAGCAATACCTCGCGCTCAACTACGCCGGCTTCAGTGTACTGACGGTCAAAGCCATACAGGAACAACAAACCCAGATCGAAACCCTGCAAAACGAAAACGCAGCTTTGCGCCAACGCACAGACGAACTGGAAGCACGGCTGTCCAAACTTGAACAACTGTTGAAAAAGCAGTAATTCAGCCTCCTCAAAACCCTTTTTATTAATCGCATACCTTTCCGCCGCCACCTGTTCATCCAGACACGATTGTTTGACGGATGAACAGGCCTGGAAGGGTATGCGATTTTTATTTTAAAAACGGAAAACAACATGAGCTCTTCAAACTGGCCGGTAAAAGGAATATTTCTCCTGGCCTTACTTGCTATTTGCTCTCGCCTCGAAGCCAGCCCCCTCGACACCATTCCGGGCCACTATTTTTACCGCGATACTTTCTGCAGCAATCAGATTATCCTTTTCAACGGCCAGTTTTACGGCCCCGACATGCCGTCGGGCACCGATACCCTGCACGGCGCCGCTGCCAACGGCGGCGATAGCATTATCCACGTCGATTTGACCTTTTTTTCCGCTCAAATGGCGCTGCTCGACGGATCGATTTGTAAAGGCGACACCATCTGGGTCAATAATGTGGCTTACCATGCCGGTCACTATCTGGGCGAAGAAATAATTGAAGACGGCGCGCTGAACGGCTGCGACAGTATCGTTCACATCGATCTGGAAGTGATTGCAGGCGGCGAAGGAATGCTAGCCGACTCGCTTTGCCCGGGTGATTTTGTAATGATTAACGGGGTGCGTTATGATCGCAACAACCCCGGCGGGATGGAGATTCTCCCCGGCGCATCGTTCAACGGCTGCGATTCGGTGCTGATGATCGATCTGCACTTTCGCGAATTTTGCCCCAGTACGGCCGGTTTCGTCTATGCGCCTAATGCCTTTCGGCCCGGCAGCAGCGACGCACGCAACAATTACTTTTACCTGAGCACTGATGCGGGGATAGCCTCCATCCGTCGAATGGTCATTCTGGATCGCTGGGGCGACCTTATGTACAGTCGCGAAGACATTTCACCAAACATCCCGGAGGAAGGCTGGGACGGCAAATTCAGGGGCGACTGGGCGCCCAACGGCGTGTACGGTTTCCGCGCTGAAATCATCCGAGCCGACGGGCAAACACTGGTCAAAACCGGTGAAGTGGCCATATTGAGGTAATGTCGGGTAATAAAAAAACGGGGCCAGTCTGATTGACTGCCCCGTTTTTTTATTGCTATGGCCAATCAGTTGCGGCCGCCGCTTTTCGGCTTTTCTTCCTCAATCGGACGCTTTTCCTTGCGTTCGATCGTGATGCTCGTCGGGCCTGCGATGATCTTGAATTCGGTACGACGGTTCAGGCGGTGTTGCTCCTCATCGCATTCCACGCCGTTGGCGCACCCGTTGCGTAACTGGGTTTCTCCGTACCCTTTGGCGACAATTCTGTCTGTATTGATACCTTTTGCAACGATCCACCGCTTGGCGCTGTCGGCACGGCGTTGTGAAAGTGCAATGTTGTAATCATCCTTGCCCCGGGAGTCGGTGTGCGACGACAATTCGATTTTCATGTCCGGATACTTGTTCATCAGATCGACCAGGAACTGGAGATCCTTTTCGGCATCAGGCAAAATTTTGTCGTCGTTGAAATCGTAGTAAATGCTGTTCAGCACGATAGGCTCGTTGATTTTAACCACAATGCTGTCAGGCTCTTTTTTAATGGCGCGCAGGGTGAACTTGCGCTCCACGTTCTGGCTTTTTTTAATGCCAACCGTATTGACTTTCACCGTGTCGGGATAATATCCGTCGCGCGTGGCGATAGCGATATACGACTTTTCAGGCTGGAGCACGAAGGAGAAATCGTTGCCCGAGGGGTTGGTGCGGTTGTCCACGTTGGCCGGGTTCTTATCGGTCACATCGATCAACTGTACGTTGCAGCCCGTGAGCGCGGGGTTCTCTTTTTCGTTTTTACGCTTGAAGGTGTAGGTTTTGGCAGCAAGATTTACCTTGACGCGTTCGATTTCCCAGCTGTAAATATCATCGCAGCAGGTTTTGCTTTTGAGGTTATTGGGGCCCGGGCGATTGCTGACGAGATAGCCCGTCATGCCATCGGGCGTTTGGGAATAGTACTGGTCATCGACACTGCTGTTGATACCCATCGGCAAGCCCTTGGGTTCACTCCATACCGAGCCGTTCCACTGGCTTTCGAACACGTCGAGGCCTCCGAAAGTAGCGCGGCCGTTGCTGCTGAAATACAGTTTGCCGTCGCGATAGAAAGGACTGACCTCGTCGCCAGGCGTATTGATAACAGTACCGAGATTGACCGGCAACCCGAACTGGCCTTCGCCTTTTTTAGTGGCATAATAGATATCGAATCCGCCCTTGCCGCCGGGCATTTGTGCGGCGAAAAACAATACTTTTTCGCCGAACAGTTCGCCTTCGCAGGGATGTTTGGCGATATAGTCGCCATTCACGCCGGCAACTTCATTGGCGGCGCCCCAGCCGTCGGCGCCTTTGGAGGCATAATAGATGCGGCTGGTTTTCATAACGTTATTTTCAAGTTCGATGCGGGTAAAGTACATCGTACGGCCGTCGGGCGAAATGCTTACGTTGCCCTGGTGCCAGCCTTCACGATTGATCTGGGTGCCCAGTGCGGTCGGATCATTGTATTCGCCCTGTCCCGATTTGGCAGCCGTATAAACTTTGGCGTACCAATCGCCCTCTTTGCCATCCAGTGTGATGACCTCTTTGGCGTTGAGCGAGGTATAGTACAGTTCTCCGCCGCTGTACACGGGCGATGCTTCAGTCTGGGGAGAGTTGATGGTTTTACCTGCGTTGTTGACCATCAGGTTGTCGGGTTGTTTGGCTTTGCGCGCCAGTTCGGCGCCTGCCACTTCCCGTTTACTGTTGGCCAACAAGGTGGAATCCTGTCCGTCGGTGATGTATTGATTGAACATATCAATCGACTCCGCGTATTTGCCGTTGTATTTCAGGCTCATGCCGAGGTAGTATTTCAACTCGGTGTATTCTTTTTTGCGGTCGCGGGTGACGATGCGTTCGAGGCGGCGTTCGGCCTGTTCATAGTCGCGCAACTCGTAATTGAGCAGTGCAATTTTGACAGCCACGGCCTTGTCTTTGGTCTCTTCGTACACTTTCTGATACAGATCGAGCGCTTCGTAAGGGTTGCCGGTGGCTTCGGCCTCCTTGGCTGATTTCAACAGTTTTTCCGGTGTAGAGCGGTTGATAGGCTGCGCGCCGGCATGATAGCCGAGCGCAAGGCCGGTCAGGGTAAGAATGAACAGGATTGTTTTTTTCATATTACTTGGAAATAGTAATCGTTTTAGAAGTTGCCGCTGAACTTGGCAAGTTTGCGGCGGGGCAAAATGGGTTGCGCCGGATCAGAAACGCGGGCAAAGCACGCGCGGCTTGATCTTGGCCGGTTTGTAAATCTTGATGATATAATTGGCTGCCAGTTCGAAACCGCCGCGTCCGTTGGTCACCGAAGTGAGGTCGGAGGTGTTGATATCGTAAGCCAGGCCTACACGCAGGTCCTTGTACTGAATGCCGGCAAGGGCGTTGAGAGCGTCGCGGAAGCGATAACCCACGCCGATATTGACACGGATGTCTTTTTCCGGGTTCAGGAGGTAGCCGGCAAGGCCCTGTACGTCGATTTCATTGGCGCCGCCCATCGTTTGGTAGAAAAACGCTGGGCTGACCGTCCAGCGGTCGGTGAGGCCGATATTGAACTGGCCGTGCACAACCGAGCGTTGCGGAATTTTTTCCGTTTGGTTAAGGATGCCGTAGTTCGGTTTGCCCAGGTGGAACATGGAGAAGCCGATATTGAAATCCATTTGTTTGTTGAGGCGCGAGCTCAGAACGATGCCGGCGCTGATGTCGCTCCAGTCTTTTTTATTGGTTTGGCCCAGGCGTTGATCATCGGCGCTGCTAGGGAAGCCCATGGTCAGTTCATCTTCGAAGTCGAAGTTGTCATTGACGCGGCGGTTGGTTCGGCCGTAGTCGCCGCCGATCGAGACGTAGGTGTTCCCTTTTTTGTCGAGCGAAAGGTGATAGGAAGCGCCGAGTTTGCCGACCGTGGTGCGCAGGGCGCCCGAACCCACGCGGTCGCTGACGAACGTCAGGCCGGCGCCGATCCAGTCTTTTTTGCGGAAGCCAGGGATGATCGGGGCGTCGATGAATGCGGAGGGCGTGCCGTAGCGATTGCTGTTAAGAATGCTGCGCCATTGGTCGCGATAAATACCACCGATACGGGCGGTCCCCTCAAACTTGCCGATCATAGCCGGGTTCAGGCTGGTGGGGGCCATGTAGTATTGCGTAAAATGGACGTCCTGAGCGGACAAGGCGCCCAACAAGAAGAAGACGAAAAAAGGAAGAAGTAGTTTTTTAACGTGCATGAGCCAAGTAGTTTGAAGACTGCGAAAGGGGTTCGTCGGCGAAAAGTAGGGCAAAATTGGAAAAGCAAGCACGTCGGCCTGCACTGAATTTGATAAAAACCATCTTTTGGAAAGGACGCGTCAATTTTTTTCGTCCAAATGCAGGCTTGCCGCACGCGCCAAAGCGTTTTCGTCGAGCAAATTCATACAGCGAAAATGTCCTTTCGGACAGCGTTCATGGCCAATTTTTGAGCAGGGTCGGCAGCGCAATCCCTCCACCTCCATCGTCACATTGCTTCCTTTCCCATCGGCCAGAAACGGGTACATCCCGAAGCCGGGAATAGTGCTCCCCCAGATCGAAACGATGTCTTTGCCCAGGGCTGCCGCAATGTGCATCAAGCCGGTGTCGTGGGTCACGACCTTGCCTGCCTGCGCGACCACCGAAGCTGATTGCAGGAGCGACAATTGCCCGCAGGTGTCGATGACCCTGATGCCAGATTGCGCGCCAATCCAGCGGCCGGTTTCCGCTTCTGCCTTTCCGCCAAGCAGAACGACGGGCGCATCGATCAGGCGAATCAGCGCCGCTATTTTCTCTTTCGGCATGCGCTTGGTGGCATGCGTCGCGCCCAGCACCAGGGCCACATAATTGCCCGGGCTGAGGTGCGGCGACAAATCGGCAAGCTTAATCTCCTGATTTTCAGGTATAAAAAAATCAAGCCCCTTGCCATCGTAATGTGCGCCGAGATGCGCCACTGTCGCCATGTACCGTTCCACGATATGTGTTTTCGGCAGCAGGTTGAGGCCCGTATTGACCAGCAGCCACTTTTCGACGTTGAGTTTGTTGAAGGCGCGGGAAGGGCGGCAAAGCAACATTTTCAATTGCTGACTGCGCAGGTTGTGGTGCAGGTCGATGATCCAGTCATATCGCTCCTTTCGCAGGTCGGGAACGATTGGACGGATGTCTTTGTCAAAACTGAAAACCCGGGCGATATGCGGGTTGGACGCAACGATCGGCTCAAACGATTTTTTGGTCACGAAATGTACCTCGGCCCCGATTTGTTGGTGCAGAGCTCTGGTCACGGGCGAAGTCAGCACGATATCGCCGATGGAAGAAAAACGAAGGCAGAGAATTTTCATGTCTCGGTACCGGGAACTGTCTATTTATTGGTCAGCACCAGGTAGCCCCACGGATTGAGCCGCAAGTCCATGTCTTTGGTGACCTGTACCGTGCTGTTTCCAAACAAATCGGTATAGGCGCCGCGCGCTATTTCAGGCGCCTGAAGGGCGCATACCCGGCTTTCCGCGCTCAGGTTCAGAATCACCAAAAGTTTGTCGCCGTTCTTTTCCCTGAAAAACACGTAGGTATAATCGTCGGAGTTCGAGGGTATTTTGAGCAGTTTGCCGCCGTCGTTGCCCGACCAGACGGCCTGGTTGTTGTGGCGGAGGCCGGTCAGTTTTTGATAAAACGATGTTTTATCCATGGCCCCCCACGAAATGGGGTCTTTGTCAAAAAAAGCCAGCCGCTTGTTCAGATTGTCTTCCTGCCCGTTGTACAACATAGGTATGCCCTGCCAGGTGAATTCCAGGACGTTAAAGGCATCTGCGGCTGGGCCGTACAGCTCGGCCTCCGTGCCGTTGTGGGCGTTTTCGTCGTGGTTCTGGGTAAAATACAACTGGTAATAGCCTTCCGGATAAAAATGGTCGAGCTCCTCCAGCAGGGAATCCAGCGCATGAGCCGTCCTTTTGCCCGCGGCAATATCCCTGGTCACATCTTTCCATTTCCAGCCATAGTTGGCATTAAAAGCCGAGCGGAAATGGGCAGGCTCATCCTGCCATTCGGCCAGCATGAAGACTTGTTTGACGGAGTCGAGCGCAGGCCGGGCTTCCGCCCAGAAGTCGTTGGGCACGAGACCGGCCATATCGACCCGGAAGCCGTCGATGTCGGCTTGTCGAAGCCAGAATTGCATGGCGTCGATCATGGCGCGCCGCAGGGCTGGATTGCCGTAATCAAGATCGCACACATCCGACCAGTCGGTGATCGGTTCGCCGTGCTCGTTGAGCGGGACGGTAAAATCGCCGTTGTAACGGCTGTAATATTCCGGGTGTTTCGATTTCCAGACGGCATCCCAGGAAGTATGGTTGGGCACCCAGTCGAGGATCACTTTGATTCCTTCGGCATGAGCCGCCTGAACGAGCGCCTTGAAATCGTCGAACGTACCCAGGTCGGGGTTGACGGCAAAATAATCCTGCACCGAGTAGGGGCTGCCCAGCGAACCTTTGCGGCGTTCTTTGCCGACAGGGTGCACAGGCATGAGCCAAAGTACGTCGATGCCCAGCGTTTTGAGGCGCGGAAGCGCCTGTTGCACTGCGGAAAGCCTGCCGGAGGGTGAAAATTGCCGCACGTTGCACTGGTACAACACGGCATTTTTGGCCCAATCAGGTGCTGAAGGCCGGGTAGCAGCGCTTTTTGCCGTGACGGTCATCGGTTGCGGTGAGGGTTGACAGGCGATGAACAACAACAATAAGGCAATGGGGAAAAGAGCAATTCTCATGTTTATGACCGTGTTGACGACAGGTCGAAGGGGTTCAGTTGCCTGCCGGCAAATTGGCGGAATTATCCATTCGGACCTGTATTCCGGTGACATTCAACTCGGTATTCCCTTTCCAGACCATCCTGAAACCGCGCTCCTGCACAGCCCAGCTGTTGTTGAAATAGGGATCCTGACAGGAGATATAGACGATCATTTTTTGTTCGTCAAAATTCCAGTGTCCGGTATCGACCACCTTGTTGTTAACAATAATATCGAAGGTCTGGTCTTCCCTGAATTTCAGGTATTTGCCAAGAAAATTACGGTGGACAGTCGTGTCGGAAGGCTGAAATGCCATGATGGCCGACCAGTAGCCGGTGGCCATAAAAGCACGACGGCTGGTGCTCGGCCGTGGCAGTTTGTCCCAGGGAACTTCCACTCTCTGGGGCGCGCGTTTGGCCTGGTAAGGGTAGGCGGAATCGGGCTGCTCCGCATCGGTTACGTGCGAGGCATTCCAGTTGCTCAACTGGCCTTCCTGCGACTGCTGGGCAGGGGCCGTGGAATCGACCGGAGGAGTTGTTTTTTGGGCATTTTTACAGGCGGCAAATCCCGCGGCAGCGACGACAAAAAGGATGAAAAAACGCAATTTCATGGTGAAACCGATAGAATTAAGATATTAGCAGGAACATTCAGGACAAGGTTGCCCTTTCCGTTATGGCTTGTAAATGATCGAAAGTTAGCGTTTCAAAATTGGGGATCGTAAAAGTAGCAGCCCCCAGGTATTGAGGATCGCCCACGCCTCCTACCACAAACCCGCCGTAAACAGCCCCGATTACACCCGGAAGCGTATCTTCAAAAACGAGGCATTCGGGCGGGCTGACCTGAAAGGTTTGTGCAGCGAGCAAATAACGCTCAGGGTCAGGCTTGGGCTTTTTGATCATGTTGCCGTCGATCACCACCTGAAACAATCTGTCGAGTTGAAGCGATTCCAGAACGATGCGGGCGTTGCGGGAAGAGGAAACCAGCGCCGTAGGCAAGGCATTGTCGGCCATTTCTTCCAAAATACGGCGCACCCCGGGCAGTACTTCATCGGGGGTCATTTGTGCCAGCAGTTCGATGTACCAGCTGTTTTTGACGTCGGCCCAGTAGAGTTTTTCTGCATCTGGCAGGTAAATATGCCCCAGTTCGAGGATTTTCTCCAGACTCTGCATGCGGCTCATTCCTTCAAGAAGATAGTGATGGGCTTCGGTAAACTCGAAACCCAGGCTTTGGGCCACACGCCGCCATGCCAGGTAGTGATACCTGAAGGTGTCGACGACCACTCCGTCGAGATCAAAAATGCATCCGCGAAGATGAGCGGAGGTTACTGCCATAAAAGCGTATCGAGATTTCGGGCGAAGGTAGGGCTAATTTCGGCGTGAAAGGTCGTTTTGGCGACACAGTGCTGTCAAATACCAAAAAGAATCGTCCTGCAACGGGCGTTGCAGGACGATTCGGGCGAAAAAAACCGGCTGGTTTATTCTTCGATCAATTCAAAATCCGTGCGGCGGTTTTTGCCTTTGCCGTCGTCGGAGCCATTGTCCGCAACCGGCTTGTCGGGGCCGTTGCCGATCACCACGAAGCGGTTGCGGGGCATGCCGTATTGCGTCACCAGATAATCGACAACCGACTGGGCGCGTTTTTTCGACAGGGCGACGTTGGCGGCGCGGTTGCCTACGTTGTCGGTGTTTCCTTCCACACGGATGCGGCTGTTGGCGAAGGTTTTGGCAACGGGCACCATTTCATTGTCAACAATGTATTTGGCATTGTCGTCGAGCAGGTATTCGCCCGAGCGGAATGAAATACTGACGCGTTTGGTGGCTACGGCGCCTTTCGTTTTGGCCTCGTTTTCCGACAGGCCGGCAAAGGATTTTTGCCCTTCCGCCGCATCGGCCGCGCCAGTCAGGTTTGTGCGTTCAACCGCGCTAAACCAGGCAGTTTTGGTAAACGGAGGCACCACGTCGCCGCTCTGAATCACGCCGATGTTGCGGTATTCCTTGGTCATTCGGGTGTAGAGTTCTTCTCCTGTCACCCCTTTGTAGCCGCTTCGGTTGAGGCCGAAGAAGTTGACGTTGTCGCCGTGGGTACAAAGGCGAACGTTGTCGATTGCCTTCAGGGCGTCTTCTTTGGTAAAGCCGTCGAAGGCATCGGCAAGAATGGTGGCGGCTTCCTGTTTTGCGCTGCTGCTGCTGTTGATTTCGGCCGCGCCTTTCATCCAGCCTTCGTACAGTTGCTGCACCTTTTCGCGGTTGGCTTCCACCCATTTGCGTTTGGCGATAAACACGTCGGCAATGATGTTGGAAGCGTTGCGGGTGCTTTGGAGCATACGGGCGCCGGGCACTTTTTGTACGCATTCTTCATCGAAAGGCGACCAGACGACGGCAGCGTCAACGTTGCCTGCCTTGAACGCTTCGGCGGCTTCCACCGGCGAGGGCACGCCGACGATCTGAACGTCGTTGGTGGTCATGCCGCCTGCATTGAGCAGCCAGATGAGGAAGGAATGAGAAGGCGACATTTCGGCCACGGCTACTTTTTTGCCGCGCAAATCGGCCACGGCGCTCAGGCCGCGGCGTACCACGATGGCATCGCCGCCACGCGACCAGTCGGCCTGAAAGACCACCACGGGGTCGTATTCTGCCAGGCCCGGCATTTCCGTGGGCAACGACTCCACGGTGGCCCAGAGCAGTTGCACTTCGTCGTTTTTCCAGGCATTGCGGCTGGCGGTGGGGTCGTCGAGGATTTTGAACTCGACCTTGAAGCCGTTGTCCTTGTAAAAACGGCTGTCGGTATTGGCCTTGAAGCCTTTGTTCCAGTATTGGCCGCCGGCATAACCACCCCAGGTGACTACCCCGACGCTGATGGTATTGTCGTCGGCGCCCGAATCGGTCGCTTCGGTTTTTGCCTTGTCGCGGAGTTCCTTTCCTGTTTTGGTATTTTTAAAAAAATAACTGCCGGCGAAGTAGAGTCCCCCGACGATGCCGAGGGTCAGCAGAAATTTGGAAAATGATGTGAGTTTTGCCATGATTTGTTCTTCAGCGTTGGTTATTGGATTTGGGTATCAGGTTTTTATGAACCTTATTGTTCAAAAAAAGTGTCATACTGGTTGCCGCCGCGCTCTTGTTTGGTAGGCACCTTGACGGGCGCATTCAGGTCGAGCACATCAGTGGGGTTGTTGGCTTTGGCCATGATTTTGGCCTTGTCGCCGCCGAGCAGGAAGGATACGCCCTCTTTTTCCCATTTTTCGAGCATGGCCATGCCTTCTTCCTCAAACACGCCGTTTTGCAGATCGATGGAATCCATAAAGTTTTTGGACATATCCATAAAGCGCTCCATTTCACCGACTTTCTGACCCACATCTTCGGCCATGGCTTCGAGGGCCATGTCGTACATGTATTTTTTGTCGGAGTTGCCGCTCATGATGTTCATGGCCGAACGGATGGCCGAATGGCTGGCCTTGATGGCCTTGTATTCCTGCTCTTTGACCATGACCTGGTCTTGCAGGTCTTCGAGCATGATCTCGGAGTTTTCGTACATTTTGGTGAGGACGCGGTAGAGTACCTCCATTTTTTTGTACAAATCCTCGAGTTTGACGTTCGATTCCTGCAGACGGCCTGCCTTACGGGCCTGAAGCACCATAATGGCGTCGCGGCCGGTTTCTTTGGCTTTGCTGGCAAGGCCGAGGTTGTTCTGGATATTGCGCTGGTTTTGTTTGATCATTTCACCCAGTTTGTACATCTGGCCTTTGAGTTTGCTGATCTGGGTGTTCATATTGCCCAGGTTGTCTTTCAGGTCCTCGATGTAGCTTTTAAGGATGCCGATGGGGTCGATCTGGACGAACATGCCCGTGATCCAGCGCATGAAGGATTTATACATGTACCAGATCAGGTTGCGCATTTTGGGGTCGAGCACGACATAAACGAGGGCCGCCAGCGCAGCGAGTATGCCGGCCAGGTAAAGGGTATTTTCCGCCAGGGCGATCAATGTCGGCAAGGCTTTATAAAGCAGGAAGCCGCCTCCGAGGGCTAGCGCTGCCATAAAAATTCCGCCCGTTACACCTTCGGGGCGTTCCCAGAAGTTCTTGGGCTTGATCGGTTGCATTTCAGTACTCATAGAATTAAGATAATCAGTGGGTTGTTAAGTTTTGTTTGAAATTAACGGTTAAAAATCCCGTTTAAAAAAGCGCGTACGGAGCGCCGGAAACGATTGTTTACAAAAAACAGGACGATGAAAGCCAGCACGATGATCCAGAAGAAGCCGATCGTCAGTTTCAGCAAATAATAGATCAGCCAAAGGACGAGCAGGCCTGCTGCAAAAACAACGAGAGGATTTTTCAAAGCGTTGTCACTCATGGTGGTAGTTGTTAAGAATCAGTGTAAAAGGTGGTTTGTTACCGCTTACTTCAGGTATTCCTGGATTTTAGCCAGGTCGGCTTCGATTTGGCCGGTAACCGTCGTGTAGGTCGCTTCGAAATCGGCTTTGGTGTTTTCGATTTTTATCGTGCTTTCGCTGATTTCGCGACGCACCAGTTCGCTTCGCTGACGGTGTTCTTCGATTTGTTGGGTCAGTTGTTTGATCTGTTCGGCTTTTTGTTCGATAGCCGCTTCCAGGTTTTTGATCTCCTCTTCGCGGTTGCCGATGAGTTTGGCGCGTTGCTGGGCATGGGCCTCGTTGAAACGGGCCTGTTCGGCGCCCAGCACATTGAGGTAGAATTTGCCCGATTCGACCAGTTTCGCAGGTGTTATGCCCATGGTTTGCGCCATGGCGTACGCCGAATGAAAACGTGTCGCTTCATCCATCGGCATCTTGGCGAGGTTTTTCAAAGCCTGTCTGAATTCGAGGTAATCGAATCCTTCCTGATTGTTTTTATCCAGGGCGCCCAGCAGGATTTCCAGAAACTTGTCGCTCACCGAGCCACTGACAGGCGCGGGAGCGGCAAACTGTTCGTTTGCCGGGGCAGATGACTTTTCAGGCGAAGCGGGTGCCGGGTTGGCCGTTGCTGTTCCTTCTTCCTCAACAACAAAAATGGATTTAAATTTTTTCAAAAAGTCGCTCATGAACCAGTCTGAATATCCTGATAAAAAGTTGATTTTCGATTGACCCGCCAAATGTGAAGGGGGTTTGCCCCGCCGTCCCAAATTCGTCGGCGACAATCCGGGAATTTCCGACAAAGAAACTCAAAACGACCGATAAACAGCAGGGGAATTTTTCAACTAACCGCCGACAAGTGGCTCAGGAAGCAGATCGATGGACAGTTATCCTTACTTTTGCGCACACTGCTCCTGCACCTGCTGCCAACCGTGATCGCCCGTAAGAAAATGACCTTCGACGTTACCATACCCGTGCTGAACGAAGCGGAAACCCTGGATCGCCAGGTGCGCCTGCTCCATGCCTTCCTGAACAGAAACTTCCCGAGTCACAACCAGTGGCGAATCGTCATCGCCGACAACGGCAGCACCGACGGCACTGCCGACATCGCCATGCGCCTGGGCGCCGAACTGCCAGAGGTGCAACTGGTGCGCATGCCGGAGAAGGGCGTTGGACTGGCCCTGAAAACTTCCTGGGGACAAAGCCAGGCGGATATGGTCGGTTATATGGACCTTGACCTCGCGACTGATTTGCAGCACTTCATTCAGGCCTATCACGCCATTGCAACCGAGGGATTCGACCTGGTGTACGGCACTCGCCTGCACCGGCAGTCAAAAGTGGTCGGCCGAACCCTCAAACGCGAGATCACTTCCCGGGTATTCAATCTGATTGCCGGCGCCTACCTGGGCACCCGTTTCTCCGACGGCATGTGCGGCTTTAAATGGCTGCGCCGCGAACACGTAGGGCCGCTAATGGAAGGCGGCGCCGTGTCGAACGGCTGGTTTTTCAGCACGGAGCTGCTGGCCGTCGCAGAATGGAACGGGCTGAATATCTGTGAATTACCTGTAAAATGGACCGACGATGCCGCCAACAGCAAGGTGAATATTCCGCGTCTTGCCAAACAATACCTGCTGGCTATGTCCGTCCTGAAAAAACGCAAACCGCGCTCATGAATCATTTTGCCCTTCTCCTGCTGGGTCTCCTGTGGGTCGCCGGCCTGCCGGCGCAAAACAAGCGGCTGACCGTCGCCCCTCTGGCGCCCGGCGTCTGGGTACACACCACTTACCAAAAAGGCATTCCCTCCAACGGCCTCATCATAGAAGACGGCGACCGTGTGCTGATCGTCGATACAGGCTGGGGCAAAAAACCGACGCGCAAATTGCTGCACTGGGTGCGCAAACACCTGCACAAACCCGTAGGCGCTATTTTTATTTCGCACTGGCACGATGACCGGACCGGCGGGCTGACATATTTTGAAAAGAAAAAAATACCCATCCGAATGAATATTCGAACGGCCGAAGCCATGGAAGCCCACGGGTTGAAAGTACCGTCGTTCGATGCGCTTTCCGATGATGGCTACGAAATGCTGACCAATCAGCGCTTGCAGTATTTCTATCCGGGCCCCGGCCATACGACCGACAACATGGTTTTTTTCCTCGAAAACGGCGGCGTCCTGTTCGGCGGTTGTCTGGTGAAAAGTCTGGAGGCCACGGGAATGGGCTATATCGATGATGCCAACCTGGCCGAATGGCCCAATTCCATCCGCAGATTGCGGATACGATTCCCCGGCGCCAATACCTTTATACCCGGCCATCAGGCCTGGGGCGGCCCCGAACTGCTGACCCATACGCTGGATTTGCTCGCCAAAGCGCAACAAAAATGACCCTCACCCCCCCAACCTTGATACTGGGCACGGCCCAATGGGGCTGGAACGTTCCGCGCGACGACGCCTTCCGGCTGCTCGACGCATGGCTGGCAGCCGGGTTTCGCGAAATTGATACCGCCACCAACTACCCTATCAACAAGCAGGCCGCCGATTTCAGGGCTGCCGAGCATATCCTGTGCGAATACCTCGACGCTCACGGCATAAACGACGCACAGGTGACCATGAAGGTCGGCAGCCTCAACAACATGCGCACGCCGGAAATCAATCTCTCCCCTTCTTTCATACTGATGATGGCCGACGAATACCGCCGGCTGCTGGGCGACAACCTGCGGGGGCTGATGCTGCACTGGGACAACCGCGACGAACTACAGGCCATACGCGCCACCCTCAACGCCCTGGCTATTTGCCAGGAGGAGTTCGGATTGAGGCCGGGTTTGTCGGGTATTGCGCGGCCCGACTTGTATGCCGCTGCCAACACGGAACTCGGGCTGAGTTTCGACATCGAAATCAAACACAACATTTTTCACAGCGACTACGAGCGATATTCGCCATTTCACCGGGCGCAACATCGTTTTTTGGCCTATGGCATCAATGCCGGGGGCATTAAACTGGAAGGCCCCTACCCTGCTGCCAGCACCTTGCTGGCCCGGGGTGGCGATCCTGAAAAACTCGCCGGCCAGATCGAACGACTGCGCGCCTTGCTGCCCCGCCTCAATACCGCATTCGTGCGCCCGCCCGTGCTCACCATGAACCATGCAGGGCTCATCCATGCCGGGTTGCATCCGGCCATAGGGGGCATCATTCTGGGTGTTTCGACGGTGGCGCAGTTGAAAGAAACCCTCGATTTTTGGCGGAATCTGGAAGCGTTTGAGTACGAGGATGTATGGAAAAGTCTGGATGCATTCCGAAAAGAGGCGCAGATGTAAATCGCTTTCCATTTACGGCTTCAAGAACAAGGCAGACATGTACATTTATCTCAGCAAAACACTTTGACCTATGCTCCAATTGAAAGTCCTGATGCTTCTATGCCTGACAGGCTTGATTGCCCTGTTTGAACTGAGCTGCCAAAAAGAACCATTGGACACCTACAGCGGCCAGGGCAAACGCCCCGTGTATCTCCCCCTCTCCGCACTCGACGACATCAAAAACCTGCCGCCCCAGCCGATCGGCCTGACGGGGACGATCTTCCTGCGCGACACCCTGTTTTTTATGCTGGAACAGAAAAAGGGAATTCACATTTACAACGTCCGGGATTCCGCCAACGTACAGCAACTCACCTTCTTCCAGATACCTGCCGTCACTGATTTTACCATATCGGGTCAGCGCCTGTATGCCGACAGCTGGCGCGACCTGTTGACAATCGACATCGGCAACCTTTATGACATCCGAGTGCTCGACCGCCAGAAAGACGTGTTTTCGCCGCTGCTGTTTCCACCCTTGTACAATGGTATTTTCGAGTGCGTGGATGAAAGCAAAGGCGCCGTAATCGGCTGGGAGGACGCAATGCTGGACGATGTGCGTTGTACAACGGTTCAATAATCGACTGTAATTGACATGCCGCAAATTTTGGATGGGATTAACCTCAGCGCTTTTAACCTGTAAATCTTGTTAATCCCTTCCAATAAACCTGTCCCTTATGACACACAAATTCTGCCTGCTCGCTCTTTTGCTCCTCGGACTTGCTGTCGCGTGCAGCAAGGAAGCCTCTGTATCCGTTGAAACCGGCAAATCTGGTTCGATCACCCGGTTTGCCGTCCATAACGGCTATATGTATGCCCTCAACCCGAACGAGGTGCTGACGTACAGCCTGACCGACCCGGATCATCCGCAGCTGGTGCACCGGCTTTCGACCGATTACGGACTGGAAACCATCGTCGTGTATGAAGGGCGCATTTACCTGGGTTCCCGCACGGCGTTGTACATCCTCGACATCGGCAATCCGGCCGCACCGACGATCATTTCACAAGCAGACCGCCCCGAAGCCCTGTTCAGGGGTTGTGATCCGGTTGTAGTGGAAGGGTCCTATGCCTATTCCACGGTAAAGATTATTCAAAACATCTGTGGCAACGTATCGGCATTCAGCGCCCTGCTGACCTATAATGTGGGCGATCCGGAAAACCCGGTCAATACCAGCCGAACCGACATGAACCTGCCCAACGGACTAGGGGTGAGAGACGGATATTTGTTCGTCTGCGACGAAGGCGACGACTTGCTGGCGGTGTATGACCTGACCGACCCGGCGCGGCCTCTGCGGCAATCGAGCCTAGATGTGGCCATTACCGACCCTGTTGACCTGATCATCGACAATCAGCGGATGATCGTTTCGACCAAGACCGACTTCCAGATTTTCGACATCAGCCAGTTGCCCCTTGTGACCCGGGTAGGTTCCATTGCCAAATGAAACGCCTTCTGTTCTTCGGATTTTTGTTGCTGACCGGCTTTGTGCAAGCCCAGAGAGCACTTAGGCCGCCAGTGGAGTTGCCGCGCGCAACGGTGAAATTCAACCTGTTCCCCCTCCTGAGTGCCACCAAACAAGGTCTGATCGCTGCGGGCGATTTCCGGGTATCCCCGCGTATGGCGGTCGATGCAGGGCTGGGCTGGTATTTCAACTCGTCCTTTTTGGCAGGCAGGGAAGGAGAATATTATCAGGGCCTGGGGCTTAGAGCCGGCGCGAAATACTATTTCCCCAAGCGGGAAAAGGGAATATTCTTCCTGGGACTGGACAGCAAGTTTAACTACATCCGGCACCTGAGTTATCGGGAAGCCTTCCGGCAGGGGCAGCAGTATGTACAGATCCTGCCCGTTCACCGAAAAGTGCTGAATTACGGGATCTCCCTGCGGGCTGGGGGGCCGACTTTTTTTGGGCGCAAAAAGCAATTTATCGTAGAACCCGTGGTTGGGCTGGGCGTGCAGTTTTTCGAAGTAAGCCGCAAACTGCCGCCCGATGCGGAGCTGCTGATACCGGAACGAGCCTTGATCACCTTCGAGGTAGAGCCCGGCAGCACCCGTTTGGTGGATGTGTATTTCGGGCTGTGGTTTGGGGTGGTGTTGTGGTGAAAGAGGGGTAATGGACGGGTGTGCTCAACTTGACCAAACATGACTTTTGCGCTTTATAACAGCCAAGGTGACAGGAGAGGGAGAAGCAATAATATTGTTTTCATACATTCGCCTTGCTTCCCTGAAAAATAAGGAGTTGCCCTTTGGCGCCTTTCCCGATTACATTTCGTCCCTCAATAAGTTTGGTGGTGCTGAAAATCGATTTCGGCAAAGTACGGTTTATCGGCACCCAATATCTCCCGTTCATTAATCACTTTTTATTCAAATGATTAAACATTTTACAAAAACATTATTCATAGTTTGGACATGCCTGAACTGCTTCGGCGCACAGGCCCAAACCTGTCCTGCCAACCTCGGCACCACCATCAACATTGCCTCGCTGCCGTACAGTGGCACCGGCCTGACCACCTGCGGCGCCGGCAACGACATTACCGGCAGCAATGCCACTATTTGCGGCAGCAGTAATTACTACGGCGGTGAGGACCTGGTCTTTATTTTCACTCCTACGACGACAGGCAATCAGGTCATCTCGTTGACCAGTAGCAGTGGGTGGATCGGGATGATGTTGTACAACGGCTGTCCTTTTCTGGGCCAGGGCGGCTCCTGTGTGAGCAACGTTCAGAGCAGCACCGGCTCCAAAAGCATGACGGTGAGCGTGACCGCCGGGACGACCTATTACCTGGTCGTGGATACCTGGCCTTCGCCGACCTGCATTCCCAGTTTCGATCTGAGCATAGCCCCCCCGCCGCCGCCGCCGGCCAATGACAACTGCGCTACGGCTACGGCCTTCCCGACCATTCCGACGACGGGAGCCTGCGTGACGCTTTCCAACCAAAACACTGCCAATGCCACCAACTCCAACGTGACCCCTACCGGCGCATGTAGCAGCAACTCGGGTACACCGGACGATGATATCTGGTTTTCCTTCGTAGCGCCGGCCACTACCGTTATTCTGGAAGGTACTTTTGTCTCGGGGGTGACTGATGTCTATTGGCAGGTGTTTTCAGGGTCCTGCGGATCGACCATGACTTCCGTGTTGTGTACGGATACCAATGCCGGCGGCACCATAACGGGCCTGACTGTCGGAGCAACCTATTATATCCGGTTGTACACCTGGTCGTCCGGGGTGAGTACGGTGCAAAATGTCTGTCTGCGAACCAATGCAGCGCCACCCTCGAATGACGAATGCGCCACGGCCACGCCCCTGACGTCCAACACGACCTGCGTGACGACTACTGGTACGAGTTCGGGCGCTTCGCAGAGTATTGCGCCGATCACCTGTGCCAGTTTTACCAGCAGTTCAGCGCTGGACGTATGGTACAGTTTTACCGCGGTAACCAGTTCACATACTGTCACAGTAACCGGTCAGAGCACCTTTGACGCGGTCGTTGATGTGCGTTCGGGCGCTTGCAACGGCACCAACATTGCCTGTTCGGACATTACCTCAGGGGGCGGTACAGAAACCGTTTCGTTAACTGGCCTGACGGTCGGGGACACGTATTATGTTCGTGTTTACGGCTGGGCCGGCACAACGGGAAATTTCACCATTTGTGTAACCAATCCTGCCTTGCCGCCGTGCCTGGCATCTCCCACTTCCCCTGCTAACAGCGCCGCCCTTTGCCTGCCGGGCCCCGGCACCTTGTCATGGCCGACTTCCTCGGGCGCCACGAGTTATGATGTGTACTTCGGCGCCTCGCCGACACCGCCTTTTGTCGCCAATACTGCTTCGACCAGTTATTCGGTCGGTAACCTTGCAAAAGGCACCTATTACTGGCAAATCCGGCCGGTCAATGCCAACGGTACGGCCAGCGGCTGTACGATCTGGTCATTTACCGTCGACCTTGTAGCCCCGACGATTTCCAACTGCCCCGCCAACCAGAATGTGAACCGCAATGCCTCCTGCGTGGCCATTTTGCCCGATTATACGGGTGTGCCGACTACCAGCGACAACTGCCCTGGCGCCATCAACATCAGTCAGTCACCGACGGCCGGCACCACCCTCAACGGCACGACTACCGTTGTGCTGACCGCGACCGATGCAGCAGGAAATACCGCTACCTGCTCCTTCACCGCTACGCCGGTGGACGCCACCCCGCCAACGTTGAGCAACTGCCCCGCCAACCAGAATGTGAACCGCGATGCTTCCTGCACAGCCACCTTGCCCGATTATACGGGTGTGCCGACTACCAGCGACAACTGCCCGGGCACCATCAACATCAGTCAGTCACCGACGGCCGGCGGAATGCTCCTCGGCACGACCACCGTGGTGCTGACTGCCACCGATGTGGCCGGTAATACTGCGACCTGTTCCTTTACCGCCACGCCAGTGGACGTCACTCCTCCTACATTGAGCAACTGCCCCGGCAACCAGACGGCTTCGGTCAATGGAAATTGTCAGGGCGTGTTGGCCAACTACACCGGCGGAGTAACGGCTTCGGATAACTGCCCCGGCGTAGGGGCCGTTACACAAAGTCCGGCGGCGGGCTCGACATTCACGGGCACAACCATCGTCACCTTGTCGGCAACCGACGCCTCGAGCAACACCGGCACCTGCACATTCACTGTTCAGGTGGCAGATAATACGCCGCCGAGTATTCAATGTGGCGCCGGCACCTTTTCCGCAGCTGCCAACAGCAGTTGCCAGTATGTGCTGGCAAATCTGAGCGCTGCCACAACATCCAGCGACAACTGTGGCACGCCGACCATCAGCCAGACACCGGCAGTCGGCACAGTCCTGGGTCTGGGCGCTACGACCGTGACCATGCGCGCTACGGATGCCAACAGCAATACGGCCACCTGCCTGATCACCGTCACGGTGACCGACCAAACTCCGCCTTCGATCACTTGTCCGGCCAATGCCACGGTAGCGGCCGGCGCGAACTGCTCGGCTACCCTGGCCAGTTACACGGCCGCTGCAACGGCTTCGGACAACTGTACGGCCAGCCCGGCCAAAACCCAGAGCCCGGCAACCGGCACCGTTCTGCCATTAGGCGCTCAGATTGTGACCCTGACAGCCACCGATGCCGCGGGCAACCCTGGAACCTGCTCCTTCACTGTCACAGTAACCGACCAGACGCCGCCTTCGATCACTTGTCCGGCCAATGCCACGGTAGCGGCCGGCGCGAACTGCTCGGCTACCCTGGCCAGTTACACGGCCGCTGCCACGGCTTCGGACAACTGTACGGCCAGCCCGGCCAAAACCCAGAGCCCGGCAACCGGCACCGTTCTGCCATTAGGCGCTCAGATCGTGACCCTGACAGCCACCGATGCCGCGGGCAACCCTGGAACCTGCTCCTTCACTGTCACAGTAACCGACCAGACGCCGCCTTCGATCACTTGCCCGGCCAATGCCACGGTAGCGACCGGCGCGAACTGCTCGGCTACCCTGGCCAGTTACACGGCTGCTGCCACGGCTTCGGACAACTGTACGGCCAGCCCGGCCAAAACCCAGAGCCCGGCAACCGGCACCGTTCTGCCATTAGGCGCTCAGACCGTGACCCTCACGGCCACCGATGCCGCGGGCAACCCTGGAACCTGCTCCTTCACTGTCACAGTAACCGACCAGACGCCGCCTTCGATCACTTGTCCGGCCAATGCCACGGTAGCGGCCGGCGCGAACTGCTCGGCTACCCTTGCCAGTTACACGGCTGCTGCAACGGCTTCGGACAACTGTACGGCCAGCCCGACCAAAACCCAGAGCCCGGCAACCGGCACCGTTCTGCCATTAGGCGCTCAGATCGTGACCCTCACGGCCACCGATGCCGCGGGCAACCCTGGAACCTGCTCCTTCACTGTCACAGTAACCGACCAGACGCCGCCTTCGATCACTTGTCCGGCCAATGCCACGGTAGCGGCCGGCGCGAACTGCTCGGCTACCCTGGCCAGTTACACGGCTGCTGCAACGGCTTCGGACAACTGTACGGCCAGCCCGGCCAAAACCCAGAGCCCGGCAACCGGCACCGTTCTGCCATTAGGCGCTCAGATCGTGACCCTCACGGCCACCGATGCCGCGGGCAACCCTGGAACCTGCTCCTTCACTGTCACAGTAACCGACCAGACGGCGCCTTCGATCACCTGCCCGAATAGCATTACACAGGCTAATACAACCAACCAGTGCGGCGCGAACGTCAGCTTCGCCAATGCCACCGCAACGGACAATTGCACGGCTTCGCCCACCATTACCAACCTGGGCGCCGCTTCGGGTTCGTTCTTCCCAGTCGGCACTACTTCGGTCACGTTCAGGGCCACCGACGGGGCGGGCAATTCTTCCACCTGCTCGTTTACGATAATGGTCAAGGATGTCACGCCTCCCACGATCGTCTGCCCGGCCAACCAGAATATTTTTGCCAGTTCCACTTGCACGGGCACCGTGGGCAGTTGGTCGCCCCTGTCGCTCACAGACAATTGCAGCCCGGCGCCGACCTTCGCGCAATCGCCCGTCGCTTCGACCGGCCTTTCAGGGCATAACGATTCTAAAACCGTGACCCTGACGGCCACGGACGCCAGTGGAAACACGGCCAGCTGTTCATTTACCGTAACCCTCAAAGACGTGACGCCGCCAGTGGCCAAATGCAAAAACGCCACGATCAACCTTGGCGCCAACGGCGCCCTTACCCTGCAGCCGGGCTCGGTGAACAATGGCTCGACCGACAACTGTGCCTTCACGCTGAGCGTTACCCCGAATACCTTTGGTTGCAGCAACCTGGGCAACACGACCGTGACGCTCAAAGCCACCGATGCGGGCGGCAACACCAGCACCTGCACCGCCGTGGTAACCATAAAGGATGCAACGGCGCCCACAGCCCTGTGTAAAACGATCAACGTGTACCTCAACGAAACGGGTCATGCCAGCATAACGGCGGCTGATGTGAACAACAACAGCTACGACGCCTGCGGTATTTCCAGCATGTCGATCAACTACAACCAGTTCGATTGCGGACAAATCGGCGGGTCGCCCGTGTACGTGCAACTGACGCTCAAAGACGCCAGCAACAACACCTCGTCTTGCCTGGCCAGTGTGTACGTCAAAGATGCCATTGCGCCCAATGCAGTCTGCACCAACACCACTGTAACGCTGAGCGCTACGGGCTTCGCCACCGTACAAACAGCGCCGCTGGCCGCCAACAGCACAGACAACTGTTCGGTGACTTCTTACAGTCCGGTAGCCAAGGTGTACACCGCGGCCAACATCGGCGTGAACAACCTGACGATCACTGTCAAGGATTTTAGCGGCAACAGCGACGCCTGCGTCTCGCAGATTACAGTGCTTCCCTACGGCAGCAACATGCCCGCTCCGCCCACAAGTTCCGACCAGGCCGAAACACACGAGATCGCCCACGACTCCTGGCAGGGTGTGGAGCGGCTCGACCTTTCGGTGTTCCCCAACCCGACGCAGGATGCCTCAACGGTGATGTTCAGCCTGCCGAAAGAACAGGATTACCGCCTGCGCCTGTTCGATTTGAATGGCCGCCAGATCCTGGATCTGGACTTCCACGGGTATCCGGGCGACAATTCGGTTGTGCTGGAACTGGGCGAACTGTCTCCGGGCGTGTACCTCATCGACGTACAGTCGGCCGAGATGCACGGTCGTGAAAAACTGCTGTTGCAGCGGTAATCGCTTCAAACAAAAACAGTTTTTTTAACAACAAGAGTCGCCCCGGAATTCGGAGCGGCTCTTGTTGCTTTTTGGGCATGTCGCGGGGGCTGAGCCGGCAATAATTGCAGGAGACTTTCATCTTTTAATAAAGTAACATTTGTCACGCAGGGTATTCTTCGAAGGCTTGACCCGACAAATTATTTTACTAATTTTAGCCGTCCGCACACCAAGCACGTCAGACAAAATGACCAGACTACTACTCCCACTGGCCCTGTGCCTGTTGGCTTCCGCCCTCTCTGCGCAAGTCATCATCAATGAAATTTCCGCCGCGAACATGAACGGCATCACCGACGGCGACGGCGACCGCGAAGACTGGATCGAATTGTACAATGCCGGCCCCACGACGGTCAATCTCGGCGGCTGGTTTTTGAGCGACAACCCGGCAAACCCCCAAAAATGGGTCATCCCGAGCGGGCAGACCATCGCGCCGGGCGCCTACCGGCTTGTTTTTTGCTCGGGAAAGGATAAAGTAGCCGGCATATACCTGCACACCAATTTTAAAATCACGCAGACGAAGGGCGAATCCGTCGTTTTGACCCGCCCCAATGGCACGACCGCCGATACGTACACCTTTGTCGTGCCCAACCAGGGCAACCACAGTTACGGGCGCTCGCCCAACGCAGGCCCGCTCTGGCGGATTTATTACTTGCCGACCCCCAACGCGGCCAATGATACGACGGCCTATCTGGGGTATGGCCCCGGCGTACTGGCATCACAGGCCTCCGGGTTTTATGCCGACAGCATCCTGGTCAGTCTGAGCGCCAATCCTGGTTACCAGATTCGGTACACGACCAACGGCTACGAACCCGATACCGCCTCGACGCTCTACCAGGGGCCGATCAGTATCACTGCAACGACCGTCTTGAAGGCGCGCACGTTTAGTGCAAACCCGCTTATTCTGCCGGGTTTTGTGACGGCAAACACATATTTTATCAACGTCAACCACACCATTCCAGTCATTTCCATCGCAGGCGACAAGGTGATGACGCTTCTGAACGGCTCCCAGATTCGCCCTTTTGGCTCTTTCGAATACTTTGAAAACAACCAGCTTCAAACAGAAGCGTACGGCGAATTCAACGAACACGGCAACGATTCCTGGGGCTACCCTCAACGTGGAGTTGACTGGATCACGCGCGACCAACTGGGGTACAAGGACGAAGTGAAACACCAGTTTTTTCCGGAACGCTCCCGAACCAAGTTTCAGCGGCTTATCCTGAAAGCGGCAGCCAACGACAACTATCCGTCCTCCAGCGGCGGCGCCCATATCCGCGATTCTTATGTACACACCCTGGCCTTGAAAAGCGGGATGGACGTGGATGTCCGAACGCACCGCTCCTGCATCCTGTACGTCAACGGACAGTATTGGGGCGTGTACGATTTGCGGGAAAAGGTGGATGACGCAGATTTTACCTCTTATTACTACGACCAGGACGAAGAGGATATCGACTATATCAAAACCTGGGGCAACACCTGGCAGGAATACGGTTCATGGGCGGACTGGTATGCCCTGAAATCCTTCATCCTGAACAACAATATGGCCATTCCTGCCAATTACGACTACGTTCAGCAGCAATTCGACCTGCAAAGCCTGGTGGACTATGTCATCATCAACCAACACAGTGTCTGCAAGGACTGGTTGAACTGGAACACCGCCTGGTGGCGCGGCCGCAACCCCGCCGGCGGAGCAAAACGCTGGCGCTACGCCCTTTGGGACATGGACGCCACCTTCGGGCATTACATCAATTATACCAATATTCCCGACATTGGCCCCACAGCCGACCCCTGCGACGTGGAAGAGATTCCCAATTCGGGCGACCCGCAGAACCACATCGACATTTTTATGGCGCTGTACGCCAACCCGGATTTTAAAACGCTGTATATCAATCGCTACGCCGACCTGCTCAACACCTTTCTTTCCTGTGATTACATGAATGCGCTGCTGGATTCCATGACCAACGTCATCGCGCCTGAAATGGCCCAGCATTGCGCACGCTGGGGCGGTACGGTGGGCCAGTGGCAGCAACACGTCGATGCAATCCATGATTTTATCAACACCCGTTGCCAGTTGATTGATCAAAGTATTGCGGATTGCTACGACGTGAGCGGGCCGTTCGGACTGACGGTGCAAATTTCCCCCGCCGGCTCGCCCAATCAGGTCATGGTGAACACGATCACTCCTGGCGTTTATCCGTTTGTGGCTGAATATTTCGGCGGGCTCAATATCGATCTCGTCGCCAAAGCGGCGCCCGGTTGGGTGTTCGACCACTGGGAAGTGAGTGGCAATGTGTTCGGGCCCAACCAAAATGCGGAGGCCATCAGCATGGCCTTCCAGACGACGGGCATAGTTACCGCCTTTTTTACCCCTACGGGCCCATGTTCGGAACCCTCGGGGCTGGCCGTTGCCAACCCGGTCTCGGCGCCTGCTGTCAACTGGATCAGTCAGCAATACGCAAGCGGTTATCACATCCTGTACCGAAAAGTGGGCGACCCGGTCTGGACAGACCTTTCAACAACTCAAACCACCTGGGATGTCAACACTCTGCCGGGCTGCACCAGTTACGAAATGCAAATTCAGAGCGTTTGCCCGCAAGGCAACAGCGCTTACGTCGATTTTGCATTCGCGACCCCCGACCGCTTGCTCGGCTTCGAGCCGGAGGATGCTGTAATCTGCAATTCGGGTACGGCTGTGCTCGATGCCACCTTGGCGGGCGCCGGTTATCAGTGGTACGATGGCAGCAACACTTCTACCCATAGTGTGGCCGCGGCAGGACAGTATTGGGTGACCGTAAATCTGGATGGTTGTTCTGCAACGGATACGATACAGGTGTCGCAGATTGATGCAACCAGTGCGGTTCAGCCCAAATTATGTCCTGGTGAAGCCTATCTGTTGGCGGGTGAAACGTTCGACGAGCAACATCCTACGGGGCAAGTCATTTTGGCCAACATGGCTGCTAGCGGTTGTGACAGTATTATTAACGTCAGCCTGACTTACTGGGCCACGAGCCAAAGTCAGGTTGTAACAACCAGTTGCGACCCGGCTGCCGTTGGTGTGGACACGCTGGTACTCAGTTCCGTGGCGGGTTGCGACAGCCTGGTCATCACCAACACCACGCTTGCCCCTACCAGCCAGACTTTTCTCAGCGCCGCGTCCTGCAATCCCAATCTGGTGGGGACTGATACGCTGGTCCTCTCCAACTCCTACGGCTGCGACAGCCTCATCATCACCACCACGACATTCGACCCGACGGCCGTCGCCATCACCCCCATTTTTGTTCAAAACTGCGACCCGGCAGCCGTTGGTGTGGACACGTTGGTACTCAGTTCCGTGGCGGGCTGCGACAGTCTGGTGGTCACCACCACCACGCTTGCGCCTACCAGCCAGACTTTTCTCAGCGCCGCGTCCTGCAATCCAAACCTGGTGGGGACCGACACGCTGATCCTGTCCAACTCCTACGGCTGCGACAGCCTCATCATCACCACCACGACTTTTTCCGGCCTCGACTTCCAGCCTTCCGCGCAGGATGTGTTTTGTTTTGGCGGCAAAGACGGGATGATTCAGATCGACACTGTACTGACATCTTTTGTCCCGGTAAGCTTGGCGTTGGGCAACTATCCTGCCCGTTTGTACACTGGTACACCGATTGTTTGGGAAAACCTTCCTGCCGGTGTTTATTCGCTTGTCGCCACGAATTCGGAAGGTTGCACGATGGCCAGGGAGGTCGGCATTGCCGAAGGCAACGTACTGCACCTCGATTTTGCCCAAACCTCGATCATGCTGCATTTGGGCGACAGTACATGGGTGGAGCCGGCAACGGACTTCCAGATCGAAGAAGCCCTGTGGACGCCGTCACTTGGTGTGAAATGCGACACTTGTCCGGGCACCTATCTATCGCCAGAGCGATCAGGACAATACACGTTGACGGTATTCGACGAAAATGGCTGTTCGACCAGTGCCTCGCTTTCCGTCCGGGTGGAACAAGGGGTACGGGTGTACGTCGCCAATGCCATCCGTCCGGACAGCGACGGTCCGAATGCCAGTCTGACGGTTTTCACGGGACCGGAAGTCAGCAGCATTCGATGGATACAGTTATTCGACCGCTGGGGTAACAAACTTTTCGAGCAAAAAGACCCGCCGGCCAATGTGCCCAGCGCCTGGGATGGAAAATTCCGCGGCGAATGGGTACCGCCCGGAGTTCTGGTATGGGTATGCGAACTGGAAACGGTTGATGGGCGGGTGTTGAGGCAAAGCGGGGATATTATGGTGGTGAGGTAGAATGCCTGAGGAAAATTATGATCTGCATCTCTAAACATTAAATAATTAACAATATGGCACATCAAATCGACTCCTGGACGGAAACCTGCAGTTGTTGTGGATATAGCGCCACATTTTACGAGTATTGTTGCGGATGTATTACCAGATACAATACAGACAAATACAAGGAACCCTGCTCCGAGTGCGACACTTTTACGGAAGAATATGATTGCGGTCAGGATGGCGACAGGGAAGACCATGAATGTGAATCATAAGTTTGCCCTATCTGCCAAACCAGATGGTATTTATTACAGGTAGTAAATATCAATAAATACCCGGCTCAAAGGCATTTTTCCCTTAAATTGCCCCCGTTTTCCCAATAATACGCCTCGCTGCCCCTAACAACGACGGCAAACGCCTGAAAGCAAATGAGCCTTCCTGACAAAAAAATCCTATCCGAGAAGGAACTCGAAGACCTCGTTATCGTTCCCGCGCTGCTTAGTTCCGGTTGGCACCCGCGCCAAATCCGGCGGCAAGACGCCTATACGATCGGCCGCGTCATCATTCGCAACGTGCGACAAAACCTGTGGACGCGCGGCCAACCCCAACGCCCCGACTTTGTGCTCTACCACGAAGCGCATTTGCCGCTTGCCATTATCGAAACCAAGGAAAATAACCTGACCATCGACCACGGTGTCGAACAAGCCCTGGGTTATGCCGATACTGACAACGGCGGGCTCGACGTGCCTTTCGTGTACGCCACCAACGGCGACGGCTTCATCGAAGTGGACAAAAGCACCGGCGAACAGCGTTTGATCGCCCTGGAACAATTCCCCACCCCACACGAACTTTGGACGCGCTACCTGACGGCCAAAGGACTGACGCCCGAACAGGGCCGTCAACTCGAAACGCCGTTTTACGACGGCAAAACGCCCCGCTACTACCAACTCATCGCCGTCAACCGCACCCTCGAAGCCGTGCTGCGCGGCCAATCCCGCGTTTTGCTCGTCATGGCTACCGGCACCGGCAAAACCTACATGGCCTCTCAAATCATCTACCGCCTGCGTGAAGCCAAACTCGCCCGCCGTTTCCTGTTTCTCGTGGACCGAAACACGCTGGCAGATCAAACCCTCCGCAATGATTTTAAGATGTTCTCCAAGGTGGCCACCAAGATCAAAAACAGGACCATCGAAAAGGAGTATGAGGTGTACGTTGCCCTCTACCAGGCTGTCAGCGGCACCGAAGACATCCGTAACATCTACAAGGAATTCACGCCCGACTTTTTTGACGTGGTTATCGTCGACGAATGCCACCGGGGCAGCGCCGCCGAAGACGCCGCCTGGCGCGAAATACTCAACTGGTTCGAGCCGGCCGTACAAATCGGCCTGACGGCGACGCCCAAGGAAACCCGCACCGTGTCGAATATCGACTATTTCGGCGAACCCGTCTACACCTACTCACTCTACCGGGGCATCGACGACGGCTTTCTCGCACCCTACAAGGTCATTGAAAAAATCGTGGACAAAGACCGCGAAGGCTACGCCCCCGAAGCCGGCAAAACGGACAAACTCTCCGGCGAACTCATCCCGCCGCGCGTGTACAACACGCTCGACTTCGACCGCAACCTCGTCATCGAAGAGCGCACGCAATTGGTGGCCCAACACGTCAGCGATTACCTGCGCGCTTCCGGCGACCGGATGCAAAAGGCGATCATCTTTTGCCGCGACATCGACCACGCCGAACGAATGAAAATAGCGCTCATTGCCGAAAACCTCGACCTCTGGGAGCAAAACCGCAAGTACGTTATGCAGATCACGTCGGGAGAAGAGGGCGAAGCTGGCCGCACCGAACTGGAGAATTTCCAAAGCATCGAAAAGCCCTACCCGGTGCTCGTCACCACCTCCAAACTACTGACCACCGGCGTAGACGCCCCGACGGTAAAACTCATCGTGCTCGACACCTTCATCAACTCCCCCACCGAATTCAAGCAAATCATCGGACGCGGCACCCGACTGGCGGAAAAATTCGGCAAACTGTATTTTACCATCATGGATTTCCGGGGCAGCACCCAACAATTTTACGACCCGGACTTCGACGGACTGCCCATGCAGGATGTGGAATTTGGAAACGAGCCCGAACCTACCGAACGCGAAAAACGACCCGAACCGGAAGAAGTCGGCCAGCGCAAATTCGTCATCGACGACGTACCCGTGCGCGTGGTGGCCGAAACCGTGCGCTACTACGACGGCCAGGGCCGCCTCATGTCGGAAAACCTCGTGGACTACACCCGCAAAAACATCAACCAGGCATTCTCCTCCCTCGAAGACTTCCTGACCCGTTGGCACGATGCCGACCGCAAGGAAGCCCTCCTGCGCGAATTGCAGGCCCAGGGCATCCTGACGGGCATTATCAAAGACGAAATGGGGCAACAGTACCGCGCGCTCGACGATTTTGATTTGATTTGCCACCTCGCATTCGGAGCCAAGCCCCTCACCCGCGACGAACGCGCCCGCGACGTGCAGAAACGCGACCTCTACACCCGCTACCAGGGCCGTGCCCGGCAAGTGCTCGACGCACTGTTGCAGAAATACGCCGACGAAGGCATCGCGCCCATCGAAGACGCGCAAGGGCTGAAAACCAAACCTTTTACCGACATTGGCACGCCCGTGGAAATCGTGCGGTTGTTCGGCGGGAAAGAGGGTTATTATCGAATGCTGCACGATTTGAAAGCGGAACTGTACAAACAATCGGCCTGAGCCCGTTTTTCCTTAATTTTGTCGCTACCGATGAATACTTTCCTTCCACTTACCCACGCCACACAAAGCCGGCTGGCCGCCATCTGCCGGGCCAATGCCGTGCGCGGCCTGTATCTTTTCGGATCGGCACTCACCGAAAGGTTCGACCAGAAACACGCCAGCGACCTTGATTTTTACGTCGAAATGGCAGCTTCGCTACCACCCCTCGAACGCGGCGAAAACCTGCTCCGGCTCTGGAACGAACTGGAAAGCCTGTTCGGTCGCCCCGTCGATCTGCTGACCGACACGGCGGTGCAAAACCCCTTCCTCCTGCGCCAAATCAACAGTACCAAAGTCCTCCTCTATGACGGAACAAGCCAGGAAATACTTGTCTGACATCCGGACGGCCATAGAAGGCATCGAGGCATTCACCCAGGGTGTGGATGAACGACTGTAAAACTTTCATCTTAGATAATGAAAATCCAAAAACTGCGGTTAGGCGAGATCTGCGAAGTCGTCAAAGGGAATATTGGTATTTCGAAAGCAGTCCAAGGATGCTATCCATTAGTCACAACAGGGCAAAACCGACTTTCACATAACGAGTACCAATTTGATTGTGAAGCCATTTGCGTTCCTTTGATTTCTTCAACTGGACATGGAAGTGCTACTCTAAACTATGTCCACTATCAGGAGGGAAAATTCGCATTGGGAAACATCCTTTGTGCCTGCATCCCCAAAGACAAGAAAAAGGTTAGTCCCAAATATTTGCATTGGTATTTATCAGCGCTTAAGGACGCCCTGTTTATTCCTTTGATGACTGGCACGGCCAATGTCAGTATGTCAGTTGAAAAGGTAAAAACAGTTGAAGTAATATTCCCGCCATTGGATGTTCAAAATCAAATCGTTGAACGCCTAAATGAACTTTCCACCCTCCACACCCAGGCCAACGCCACCCTCGCCCGCCTGCAAGCAGACGTGAAGCGCTTGCGCCAAAGCATCTTGCAGCAAGCCATTCAGGGCAAATTAGTGGACAACACCCTGCCACCCGGCGAAAAGACCGGGGCCGAACTGCTCGCCGACATCCGCGCCGAAAAAGAACGCCGCGCCAGGGAGCAAGGCAAAAAGCCGGACAAGCCGCTGCCACCTGTCACCGAAGCGGAAATGCCGTTTGAATTGCCGGAGGGGTGGGTGTGGTGTAGGTTGGGGGAGATCTTAGTCGACCTAAAATATGGAACCTCAAAACCTTGCAATTATGATAGCAGCCAAAATGCAAAAGTTCTGAGAATACCGAATGTTGTAACGGGAGTAATGAATGACGATGATTTGAAATTTACTGACTTAACGGCGACTGAAATACTTGACCTTAGTCTTGCAGAAGATGACTTATTGGTAATCAGGTCGAATGGTAGCCGCGAATTAGTTGGAAAGATGGCGAGAGCAAGTGCAAAATTCGTTGGCTTCTGCTTTGCAGGGTATCTTATCAGGCTTCGACTTTTCTCGTCAAAAATAAATCCAGCGTTTGTCAACCTTGTTTTCGAGTCAACGATGCTGCGAAAGCAAATTGAGGGGCCGTTACGAACAACTGTTGGAGTTAATAACATCAATAGCACCGAATTATCAAATTTGATAATCCCATTGCCGGCTTTGTCCATTCAAAATCTAATTCTCAAATGTGTGAACCAGCAATTCAACCAGTCGCAAAATTTTAGCGTCGGATTGGAAAAAGTTGATGTTAGGCTTTCGAGTCTCTGGCAAAGCGAAATGCAGCAAATCTTCAAATTTGAAATGCTTCGTAAGGCGAACGGAAACAGGGTTGTCTTCGTTTAACCGTAACTTGTACTGTCAAAATCAAAAAAATATGTCCATCACCATTTCCAGAAACATGAGCGCAGAAGAAATCCGCAAAGCGCTCGAACGGTTGCCCGCCGGAAAACTGTTGCGGGCAAGCAAACACTGCGGCGTGCTGACCCTGCGAGAAGACCCCTTGCTTTATCAAAAGCGCGTCCGCGATGAATGGAACTAAACTGCTTCTCGACACCAATATCGCGCTGTACCTGCTCGGTGGCGACCGGGTGCTGGCAGCCATGCTGGACCAACAGGAGGTTTACATTTCCGCCATCACTGAGATGGAGCTGTTGGGCTATCCGGGTATTACGCCGCAAGAGCAGGAGCGGATCAAGAGTTTCCTGAATGACTGCCTCCTCATCGACATCAATGCGGACATCAAGGAAAAGGCCATCGCGATCCGGCAACGGCACAATTTGAAACTGCCCGATGCCATTATCGCGGCAACCGCCCTGCATCTCAACCTGGCCCTGCTTTCTGCAGACGGCGTTTTTTCCCGAATAGACGAACTGAATTTTGTGCATTACACCCTCTGAACCCATGGCAAAGCAAGCAACTGAAAAACCGGCCAACGGCAACGGGGCTAAAAACATAGGCTCCATCATTTCGAGCATTCGCAACGTCATGCGCGAAGATGCGGGCGTCAACGGCGACGGGCAGCGCCTGGAGCAACTGTCCTGGCTCATCTTCCTGAAACTCTTGGACGCCAACGAAGCCGAATACGAACTCGACCTCGACGGCTACACCTCACCCATCCCGGAGCCGCTGCGCTGGCGTACTTGGGCCGAAGCCAGCGACAAAGAAAAACTCACTGGGGCTGACCTCATCACCTTCATCGACAACGAGCTATTCCCTACCCTACGTCGCCTGCGCACGGCTGACCAACCCGATGAGGTAGCGCGCAGCATCGCCGAAACGCTGCGCACGCTGTTCACCGACGTGAACAACTACATGAAAAACGGCGTGGTGCTCGCAAAGGTCATCAACCTGCTCAACCAGATCGACTTTAACAACCAGGCAGAACGGCACCTCTTCAACGACATTTACGAAGGCATGCTGCGCGAACTCCAAAGCGCCGGCAGCTACGGCGAATTCTACACCCCGCGCCCGCTGACGAATCTGATCGTGGAGCAAGTCAACCCCACCGTCGGAGAAATCGTGCTCGACCCCGCTTGCGGCACCGGCGGCTTTTTAGTGTCGGCCGTGGAGCACTTGCGCCGGCAAGACCTGACCACCGAACAGGAACTCGCCCTCGAAGAGTACCTGCGCGGCATCGAATGGAAAACGCTGCCGTACGCCCTGGCATCCATCAACCTGCGGCTCCACCTGCTCACCCGGCCGCTCATCGTCAAAGACGACGCCTTTTCCCGTCCGCTGAGCTCCTACACGATGGAAGACCGGGTGCATTGCATCGTCGCCAATCCGCCGTTCGGCGGCACCGTGGACCAATCCACCAACAGCAATTTTTCCACGGCCTACCGCACCAAAGAAACCGCCGACCTCTTTCTCGTGCTCATCATCGAACTGCTGCGCAACGGCGGGCGCGCCGGCATCGTGCTGCCCGACGGCTCGCTTTCCGGCGAAGGCGTCAAAAGCCGCATCCGGCAAAAACTCCTCGAAGAATGCAACCTGCACACGATTGTCCGGCTCGACAATTCGGTGTTCAAACCCTACGCCAGCGTTAAAACCAACCTGCTGTTTTTCACCAAGGGCGAACCCACCAAAGAAGTGTGGTACTTCCAAAACCCGCTGCCCGAGGGCCTGAAAGGCTACTCCAAAACCAAACCCATGCAGGACAAAGACTTCGACCTGCTGCGCGCGTGGTGGCACCACCGGGAAGAAAACGAATACGCCTGGCGCGTACCCATCGCCGACATCGCCGCGCGCGGCTACGATCTCGACATCAAACACCCGAACGCGGTGCAGGAAGAGATTTTGGAGGAGCCGGCGGTGTTGATTGCGCGGATTGAGAGGGATTTGGGGGAATTGATGGGGTTGGTGGGGAGGATGAAAGGATTTTAATTTCAACACATTCAATATGCAAAAGTGCGTGCGATTAGATAAGGTTAAGTCAGAAAACCAAACAGGGTTTAAGGCAAAATGGCAAGGCCTTATACCTCAACTTCGGCCATGCCAATATTACATATTAAATGAAATATCAATGGGAGGTGATGCTCCTAAGGAATTTATAAAGTGGTATAGGTATGGTTTTGCCAATAAGGCAAATCGAAAATTTTGGCCAGCTTATTTGGCAAAATCCGCTGAAAAATGGTACCCAAATGAATGCATAACAGAACACCTGCTAAATCAAATGGGAAGCCTGGCAGGCTTACGAATGGCGCCATCTGAATTAAGGATAGCAAATGAACAAATTCGCTTTTTAAGCCGTTATTTCTTGAAGAAAGACGAAAGTTTAGTTCATGGTGCTCAAATTTATGCTACATATTTGCTCGATGACGGCTTTGAATTCATGCGGGAGGTTGAGGAGAAAAAAATGGAAAGTGACCTATTCCCATTTCAGGAGGCCGAACGTGCCATTAGGTTTACGTTTCCATTAGAGGCTACCCAAATTCTTCAAGATTTAGTTAAACTATTGATATTTGATGCAATTATTGGCAACAATGACCGTCATTTTTATAATTGGGGTGTTGTGACAAATATTAAAGGTCGCACTAAACCTATTTTTTCACCGATATTTGACACTGCGAGAGGGTTACTTTGGAACGAATCAGAGTCTAAAGTTATGGATTTATCTAAAAATACGGCTCGCGCAGATTTGTTTTTAGCCAAATACACCAAGAATTCAGTTCCCAAAATGCGATGGGAGGGTGAGAAGTCAGTTAACCATTTCAGATTCATTGAACTGCTTTATCACACTGATGGCAGATTCAACCACCTTTGTCACCAACTAATTACTAACGACAATCTTATTGCGTTTAAAACTTTGATTGACACAGACTTCAAGGGACTATTTAGTAAGGAAAGGGCTGCCCTTATGAAGAAAACCTTAGAGATTCGATTTGCAACTTTGCTTTCTGTTATTAATAAAAAATCTCCTGTATGAAACTTACCTGGAAATTTATTTCAAGTTTCTGGCGCTCAGAAGAGCAGGAGGAGTTTTTCACACCTCAAAATGTGGATGCAAAATTCATCCTTCGCTACAATGCTCTTATGATTGGTAGCTTGACCTTGCACAACGGGATTTGGCATTTTCGTTACGAAAATGAATTCAAACATCAAGAAGTAGTCAAGCCTCTACCAGATTTTCCTAACATTAATCAAGAATACAAATCAATTCCCCTTCACCCATTTTTTGCACAACGTATTCCTGGGAAGGGTCAGATGAAAGGCTCCATTTCACAAGAAAAAGAAAATGTGGTGGTGCTTTTGAAGCGCTTTGGTCGTCGAACTATTGCTAATCCGTTTACCTTGGAATCTGCGCAATAGGAAAAATTGCTAGTCAATTTTTAATGTTTATGAGGCCGAATCTTCATAAAGATTCGGCCTCATCTTTTCTCAAAGAATTTAGGCTATTCCAAGTATTTGCCAATGGGCCGATACCGTTCCTACCCTACCCTCTACGAAGACCTCAAATCCGGAAAACACATTACCGGGGCAAGCCGACGAAGCGCTACCTCAAATACTACCAGGCGTATTTGCATAGTGAAGCTAGGAGTGCGTATTTGTTACGCATGATGAGCAAATGAGAGGCCCCGGGGGGTGGTAGTTCATCTCTAACACCCTTCGCATCAAGACCGCCGCTACCTGTACACACACGCATGTGCAATAAAGAAAATTTTCACCAAGAACGATTTCCGGCAGTTATAGGCGGGTAGTGCTGTTTGAGTCAACCACAATTTCACCCCCCATTTTACCCCCCGCTTGCCATTTCGCCAAAGAAAAAACCCTCGTAAGTCATTGACCTACAAGGGTTTATCCGAATTTTGATGGTAGCCCGTACGGGAATCGAACCCGTGTTTCATCCGTGAAAGGGATGCGTCCTAACCCCTAGACGAACGGGCCTTCTGTCGAAAGCGGGGCAAAGGTAAGCGTGGATCGTTTTTATTTCCAAATACCTGTTTCAAATTTTTTTCAAAAAACCAGATTCCGTCCTACAAACTCCATTTCAGCCCGTTTTGGTTCCGCGCATCGGGCAAAATTTCCGTCCATACCAGCCAGGCTGTTATTGCAGTAGCCGCCAGAAACCAAACCAACAACAGCATGGACGCACCCGACCACCAGGAATTCAGGCCGAACCAGTCGCCCGTACGCACGATCCAGAAGATGCCAACGCCGTTCTTCAGTGTTTCCCAGGCCAGGGCGGCGGGGTTGCGGTCCATTAGCTCGGCGTAACTGTACACGCTAAGAAAGACAAACGCGCCATACCAGAAGATGCCTGGAGAGCCAATCGGCCCCAGATTGGCGAAAAAATGGAACACCATCAGCATGGTGAACACAAACTGTGCCCACACCCAGACCTGCATACGCGCAGAATGCCGGGGTTCGTATTTTTCAAAATGGTAGATATCGTCAATCTTGCCGACGGGAAAACGGGCGGCCACATCGGCCGGGCGCCAGCCCGTAGGCATCCACCAGATGCGCAATTTGTCCCGCCAACTGCGGGCGCGCCAGGCATCTTTAAAGAGCAGCCACAGGTGTTGGAAATTGATCTTGACAGGATTCCAGGTGTGTGCCGGACGGGTGATACCGTACACCGGCGGCACCTCGGGCAGCTCTTCCTGAAAAGTGCCAAACAATTTATCCCAAATGATAAAAATCTGCGAGTGATTCCGGTCCATGTACTCGGGATTGAGGGCATGGTGCACCCGATGATGCGAGGGCGTCACGATGATTTTTTCCAGAAAACCCATTTTGCCGATGTGCTGGGTATGGTACCAGAACTGCATAAACAGGTGAATGGGCGCCACCACGGCGATTACATTGGCCGGCACGCCGAGCAGGGCCGCGGGCAGCAGAAAAAAAGTAAAGAGGTTGACAAACGAGGATATGCTCTGCCGCAAGGCGCAAGCCAGGTTGTAGTCCTCGCTGCTATGGTGAATGGCGTGTTTATTCCAGAACAAGTTGATCTCGTGACTCCAGCGATGCACCCAGTAGCCTTGAAAATCGAGCACGATGAACGCAACCAGATAGGTCAGCCAGGAGGATTCGATGTGGTAGAGGGCAACTTTGCCGAGCAACCAGCTGTACGTCAGAATCGACACACTGAGCCCGAGCACGTCTTTTACCACATTGGTAATGCCCGAACTGAGGCTCGAGATCATGTCCATAGTCCGAAGCGTGTCTTTCCCCTTGCGCCAGCCATACCATTTTTCAAAAAACACCAGCCCCAGAAAGATGGGCATGGCGATGAGCAAAACTTGTCCGTAACGTTCCATGTGACAAAATTAGAGACGGAATATGAAATGTAATGAACAGGACAAAAAGTGTTGGACAGGATGAACAAGATTTACAAAATTTTACGGCTTCGCCACTGTTTCTTCATCCTGTAAATCTTGTTCATCCTGTCCGATAAAAACCTGTCCATTCAAAGATAGCGTTCCAGCAAACCGGCCACGCGGCGCTGCACATCAGGATCGACCACCAGTTCGGGAGCATGATGCGGCTTTTTGCGTGCATCGATCATCAATGGTCCCGTGCAACCCCAATGTTTGTTTTCCATAAAAGCCCCTACCCCATGCACGTCGTGGCTCGGGTTGGCACGGGTAAAGGCGACCCACAGAAAGTTATTCAGCGTTGCAGCGGAAAATTTGCTGTCGTCAACCAGCAGAATCAGCGGAATATGTTGCATATCAACGCCCTGCAAGGCCTGGCCCAGCGATTCGACCTGCTGCAATGCCTCCTGTACGGTCTGGTACGGCGGCGCCTGAACGGCCAATACGCCCGGCAGACAAAACTCCGGCCCCGTAAAGCCGGCTGGCAGGCGAAAATTGGCAGGCAGTTGGGCGCGCAGGCTTCGGCGCTGCTCGCCCCGGCAGGCGATCACCACCTTGGAGCCTTCGTTCCAGCCGGAGCCCGAATAATCGAGCGTGTCGATGGTCGTTCGGGTCTGGAAATGCAGGTCGCGCGTCCAGTCGACCCGTTCCAGCACGTGCCGGAAAAAATGCGGGATGTCGTGGGTATCCAGTTGCGGGTTGTCGTCGGATGCCGCGATGATGAGGAATTTGGCCAGCGAGGTCTGGCCGGTGCCCAGAATACGGTTGGCTATGGTCAGAATCTCCTCGGGCTGGCGCTCGCGGAAAGGCATGTAACGCTCGTGCCCTATGGCCAGTAAAAGCGGATGCACACCTGCGGCATCGACGGCATGCAGTTCTTTCAGGCCGGGAAATTCCTGGGGCGTCAGCGGCGCCACCAGTTCGTGTATGAGCCAGCCAAAACTGCTGTCCTCCTGCGGCGGGCGGCCTACCGCGGTAAAGTGCCAGATCGGGTCCTTGCGGTGGTACACCTTGTGCACCTTCATAACCGGGAAATCGTGCGCCAGCGAATAATACCCCAGGTGGTCGCCAAAAGGCCCCTCCGGTTTTTTGATGTTTTTAAGAATCTCGCCGGTAATGACAAAATCTGCGTCGCTGCTGAGCACATGGCCGTCGCGGCGCAGATAACGGAAACGGCGCCCGGCCAGCATACCGGCAAATGTGAGCTCGCTCAAACCTTCCGGCAGGGGCATAATGGCCGCAAAGGCATGACTGGGCAGGCCGCCGACAAAAATCGAGCAATGAAACGGCTCCTGCCTGCGGTTGTATTTTTCATGGTGCACACCAATGCCACGATGCAACTGGTAGTGCATTCCGATCTCCTGGTTGGGCAGGTAGTCGTTGCCCGACAGCTGGATGCGGTACATGCCCAGATTGGAATGCATGACGCCAGGCGTGTCCGGGTCTTCGGTATAGACCTGCGGGAGGGTGACAAACCCGCCTCCGTCGAGCGGCCAGCTTTTTACACAGGGCAACTGGTCGATCGTGGTGGTCCCCCAGGTGACCGCCGAGCCGAACAGGCTCTTTTGGGGCAATGCAGAAAGGGCAGTGAAGGGAGCAGAAAGATAGCGGCCCGGTTTTTTAAAAAAATTGGCAGGGTCTTTTTTCAGTTCCAGCACGCGTTTCACCCGTTCAAGCGTGTGCCTAAACAGAAATGCCGTCCGTTCAAACGTTCCGTACAGGTTGCTGACTGCCTGAAAGGGACTTCCTTTCACCCTTTCATAAAATATGGCCGGCCCGCCCCGGTCGTACACTTGCCGATGAATCTCGGCCATTTCAAGGTTGGGGTCGACTTCTTCGCGAATGCGCAGCAAATGCCCGTGTTTTTCGAGGTCATTGACGGCGTCCCGCAAGCATTTATAAGCCATACGATCACAAAATTTACGCCGCAAAACAACAGCCCCGGGGCCGCATTGTTGGCCTCGGGGTTGTTGTTTATTTTTTATCCAGGCTGTCTCAATCCTTGATGTAGGCCAGCTTGGCGTCCTGATATTTAGGCTGTTGCAAAATCTGGCGCATGTTTTTAATCGTTTCTCGCGGACCCGAATCTACCGCCATGTTGACCAGCCAGTCGGGCAGGTTGCCGCCAGGGTTGGAGTAGATATAATACTCCACATACACCCAGCCGCCGGCGCCGGGGATCATGGTCCAGCGCGTATTGCACTTGCGGATGCGAACGACGTCTTTCGTCTCCGGCAACATATCGGGCGTAGCCTCGCTTGCCGCCGTGATCGCTTTGGTGACGGGGTCTTGTTGCAGCGTCGAGTGCATAATCACGTCGCGGTCGTTGATGGGCCAGGGAAAATCGAGCTTGGAATAATAATAGCATTCGTGGTCGTTCACCCGACGCACCAGCCTCGACTCTGCCACTTTGTAACCCCAGGCAGGGTATTGATCCACTTCCGACAACAATTGTACAAGGCCCGACAAAGGGGCTTTGAGGGAAGTCACCAGTTTGATTTCGTGGACATCGGCCGTTCTGCGGATGTACACCTTTACGGCGTCTTTGTCATTTTTAAGCACCCATCCGTCGTTCGACTGGGCGCTGGACGCGCTGGTGCCGGACAAAAAGGCAACAGCGCCCAGAAGCAGGTGCAGGGCAAGTTTTCTCAGCATGGGTTTTATTTAGTTAAGGAACAGGTCTAACGTTAAATATCGAAGGCTTGTTTGAAGCGCTGTAAAAAATCATGCCGAAAATACCGGGCACGGCCCCGTTCAGTTGAGAACCAGGTCGAATTGCAATTTGGCAAGGCTGCTGTATGCGCCATTGGCGCGGCCGGAAAGTTCTTCATGCGTGCCTTCCTCCACGATTTTTCCGCCTTCCAGAACATAAATCCTATCGACATCACGAATGGTCGCCAGGCGATGCGCAATAATGATACTGGTGCGGCCCTCCATCAGGTTGTTGAGCGCTTCCTGTACGATTTTTTCGCTTTCCGCGTCGAGCGAGGAGGTGGCTTCGTCGAGCAGCAGCACCGCCGGATCGCGCAGGATGGCCCGGGCAATGGCAATGCGCTGGCGTTGTCCGCCGGAGAGTTTGATGCCGCGCTCCCCGACCACCGTGTCGAGCCCTTCCGGAAACATCTTGATAAAATCCCAGGCATTGGCCTTTTGGGCTGCGGCGATGATTTCCGCCTCGGTCGCCTCGGGCTTGCCGTAGAGGATGTTTTCCCGAATGGTGCCGCCGAAAAGAATCACTTCCTGGGGCACGATGGCAAAATTGCCGCGATACGATTCGAGGTCGTAGCCTTCAATGCTCTGGCCGTCCACGGTGATCTGCCCTTTAAGGGGGTAATGAAACTGCAGCAACAATTGCATAATGGTGCTCTTGCCGGCGCCGCTTTGCCCCACCAGGGCCACTTTTTTCCCTGCGGGAATATCAAAACTGACGCCTTTCAACACCTCGACATCGGAGCGCGTCGGATAGGAAAAATGCACATTGTCAAAAGAAACGACACCTTTCAGGTGGCCTGCCGGGTGGTTGGTAGGCGGGCGGAGTTCCGCTTCGCTTTTTGAATTCAAAATCTCCCGAACCCGCTCCGTTGCGCCGACAGCGCCAACCAGTTCGGTGTAAAAATTGCCCAAACCGGCTATCGCGCCGCCGATAATGGCGGTGTAGGTGACAAAGGAAATCAGCTGGCCTGCGGTGATCTGGCCCGTTTGCACCATGTACATGCCAAAACCGATCACAAAAAACAGGGCGCCAAACAGCATGGTGATGATGAACACCGAAAATACTGCCCGGCCCTTGGCATATCGCATGGATACTTTCACCACCGTGTCGTTGGCTTTGGCATATCGGCGGCTCTCGAACAACTCGTTGGTAAAAGCCTTCACGGCGTGAATACTTTGTAGCGTTTCGTCGAGTATCGTATTGGCTTCACCCAACTGGCTCTGCCGTTCTTTGGACAATTTGCGCACCCAGCGACCGAAAAACATGGCGCCAACCACGATCAGCGGGAAGGTGGCCAGCATCACGCCGGCCAGTTTGGGCGACATAAAAAGGAGCACGGCAATACCGCCGACCAGAATGATAATCTGCCGGATAAACTCTGCCAGAATGAAGTAAAAGGTGTTGTACAGTTTTTCAACATCGTTGGTCACACGGCTGACCAGTTCCCCTACCCTGCTTTTTTCAAAAAAAACGATGGGCTGCGAGATGAGTCGCCTGTACAGGGCAACCCTGATGTCCGCCGTCCCTTTTTCGCTTACCTGCGCAAACATCATCACCCGCAGGTACGACACTATGCCCTGAAAAACGAGGATACCGATGAGCCAGGCGCCGATCTCCCTGAGATCGACATTGGGCGCAGCGCCCTGCGCAACATCGAGCATCTGACCAATAATTTTGGGAAAAACGAGAAAAACCGTGCTGGACAAAAACAACAACAGCAAACCGGAAATAAATTGCCATCGGTACGGCTTGACAAAGGCAAATATTTTGAGCGCTTCGCGCAGGTTTTCACGGGATAATTTGGGGCGGGCTGGTTCTTGCTGATCCATATAACAATTGACTAAAAGGATTAGAGGGGGCGAAATTAGAAGTAATGGCCGTTATACGTGTCATGTTTGCAACATATACGGCACCGAAACGGGAGACGAACAAAGGCGCTTTTTACTTTAAAAAAACCGCACATTAACTCACACGGCTCCCGTTCGGAACATTCCGATCGGGCTGCAACAAGACCACAGAACCGTCCGATTGTTCAAAACCCAGCACCAAAACTTCGGAAAAGAAATTGGCGATCTGTTTTTTGGGAAAATTGCAAACTGCAACTACCTGACGCCCAACCAGTTCGGCAGGCGAATAAAGATGCGTAATCTGGGCGCTGCTTTGTTTGATGCCTGTTTCCGGACCGAAGTCGATGCGCAGTTGATAGGCTGGTTTGCGGGCCTGCGGGAATTCACGGGCCTCCAGTATCGTCCCTGTGCGGAGTTCCACTTTCCAAAAATCGTCGAAACTTATTTCTGCCATTGCACCGGATTTTGGTTAAAAAACAAGAAACAAAGGTCGTACAAGTGTCTATTTTTTTGAAAATGTTGCAACAAAGTGTTGAAAAATACTTGTGTAGCCTACATTTGCAGAAGGGAAATCTTGCACCAAACCCGACTTTATGCACTCAAAAACAATCATTTGGATCGCTTTCGCCGTGTGGAGCCTGATCTGCTGGCGCTGGTATGTCTGCGGCATCAAGGATGCCTGCCATCCTGCCGCCCAGGCCGCCGTAACAACGCCGGCTATCGAGCCGGAACCGCTCCCTGCCGCTCCGGCAAACGAGCCCGCTGCAACCGCCAGCAATTCAAGCGCAACAAAAGCAAACGCGCCGAAACAGACACAACTGGAAGAAGGAAATATCAACTCCGTGCAGGTGGTTGAATTGCCCGATCGCGTGGAAATTTACTTCCCGTACAGTTCCGTACAGAAGGAAGAAAACGATGCCATCGACGACTACCTCAACCGGCTGTCGGAAACACTTCGTACCTCCGGCGGCAAAGTGACCATTGCCGGTCATACCGACGGCATCGGCGACGCCCGTTCGAACAAGGAACTTTCCCTGCTGCGCGCTAAAAACATCAAACGCATTTTGATGGCCAAAGGCGTCAAAAACGAGCAGATCAAACTGGTTGCTTACGGCGAAAGTAAGCCCGTGGCCACCAACGATACCCCCGCCGGCCGTTACAAAAACAGGCGGGTTGTCATTCGCCTCGATTAATATCAATCGGCCCGACACCTTCAAACACTCATTACCTCCATCAACTTTCGCCAAAATGTTTCAACAAGATATCACCCTGGGCCCCGGTACGGGTACTTTCACCACCCACACGTTTGAAATCTTTATCATGCTCTTCGTAGCCTTCCTGATGGGGCTCTGGATGGGCTGGGCACTGTGGAACCGCTTCCGCCAAATGTCGGACCGGCTGCGTACCGAAAACGACAGCCTCACCCTCACCGTCAATAACCTGCGCGCGGAACTGGAAACCTTGCGCGGCAAAGTCGCGGCTTTCGACTCGGAACGTTCGGAGTGGAATATTCGCTACGACATCCTCGAACGTGAAAACACCGATCTGCGGCAACGCCTTAGCGGTATCGAACAGGAAAATACCCGCACGCGCGACCGCAACCTGCAACTCGAAACCGAACTCGGCCTTTCCAACGTGGTCGAACAGGATGCTGCCGCCATTCCGCTTGAAATCAATACGGATGCCCCGGCATCCGACGACGACGTCTGGGTAGCCGACCCCGAAACCGAACTCGCCGGCATGGCCGTCGAAGAGGCTACGGCCGAAGCCGATCTGGTGGCGGAATACGGCGATGCCCTTCCGGCATTTCAACTCAGCGACGAGCCGGCAGAGGACAGCTTTGCCGTAGTGGAATCGGCCGATCAGGGCACGGAAACGGCCGACGAACCTGCCGAACCGGTAAAAGAAGAAGCGCCGGCGGTGGTGTTTGCCGCAGCAGGCGCACACCGCGACGATCTGAAGATCGTGGAAGGTATCGGCCCTAAAATCGAGGAATTGCTGTTCCAGAACGGCGTTTATACGTATCAGCAACTCGCCGAAACCCCCGTTGAAGATATTCGCACCATCCTGAACAATGCAGGCTCCCGTTTTGCCATGCACGACCCGGGCACCTGGTCGGCACAGGCGCTGCTCGCCGCCAATGGCGAGTGGGACAACCTCAAAGCCTATCAGGACTTTCTGAATGCCGGCAAACGACCCGGGGCATAATTCAGGCAAGAGGGGGGACGCTTCGCAGCGATCCCCCCTCTTGCTTTTTATTTAATCCCTGAAAGCAAATGTCCGGCTTCGAAAAGCTGGTTCTGGCCGTTTTGATAAATGGCATAGTTGAACCCGGGTTGCAGGCCGTAGGCGCCGTGGCGGCCTTTTTTGTCGAGAGCGACAAACCCGATCTGGTTTTCGGCCGACTGTTTGGGGTACTTCCGGGCTATGCGCCGGATGGCGAGCTCCACCGCGCTTTGCGGATGTTTCCCCCGCCTCATTTCTTCGACCACCAAAAAGCTGCCCAGTGTGCGCAACACCATTTCGCCAAGGCCGGTAGCGGCCGCGGCGCCGACTTCATTGTCGGCAAACATGCCTGCGCCGATGACCGGGCTGTCGCCTACCCTGCCCCGCATTTTAAATGCCAGGCCGCTGGTGCTGCAGGCGCCTGCGATACGATGCTGGCTGTCGATCGCCACCATGCCGATAGTGTCATGCCGTTCAAAGTTGATGACCGGCTTGTATTCGGACTTGATTTTCCATTCCTCCCAGGCTTTGCGGGCGGTTTCCGTAAGTAAATCCTCCTTTGGGAAACCCTCGCTCAGGGCAAACTCCAGGGCGCCGTCGCCGGCCAGCATGACGTGCGGCGTGCGCTCCATTACCCTTCTCGCCACGCTGATCGGGTGTTTGATGTGTTGCAAAAAACAGACGGACCCTGCATTGCCAAATTCGTCCATGATGCAGGCATCAAGGGTCACGTTGCCGTCGCGGTCAGGAAAGCCGCCGTACCCTACGCTGGTGTCATTCGGGTCTGCTTCGGGAATGTGAACGCCGGCTTCCACGGCATCCAGGGCGCGTCCGTTGGCAGCCAGGACCTCCCAGGCTGCCGCCGTGGCCCTGCGGTTGTCCCAGGTAGCAATTACGACCGGCAACGCACCTGGACGCGGATTCTGGGAAAAAAAATGCGGTGTGTTGGCCCAAAAATCGAGCGATCCGGCAGAAAGAGCGCCCCAGAAGCCTTGTTTTAAAAATCGGCGACGAGAGTTCATGAAATCGTAAATACGGGTTGGCTTTATTTTGGCGCAAATTACAGGAAATGTGCGCTTCACATCCGTACAATTGTCCCCCCATTTTGGCCCACATTTGTCTTATGCTCGAAACCGCCCAACACAATTTGCGTATCCAGCGACTGGTCGTCGTTGTCGCCATCGCACTGTTTGTCATAAAACTACTTGCTTATTTTTTGACCAATTCCGTAGCGATCCTCACCGATGCGCTGGAAGGAATCGTCAATGTAATTTCCGGATTTACAGGACTTTACAGCCTCAGGGTAGCTGCCAAACCTCGTGACCTGGATCACCCTTACGGCCACGGCAAAGCCGAACTGATTTCCGCCTCTTTCGAAGCCATACTGATTTTGATCGCCGGCGTGGTCATTATTTATGAATCAATTATCAACCTCATTCACCAGCATCCTATTCAGCAACTCGATTATGGTATCATACTGATTGCCACGACGGCAGCCATCAACTACGGCATGGGCTGGCTTTGCATCCGTACGGGCCGAAAAAACAACTCCATCGCGCTGCAGGCCAGCGGCAAGCACCTGCATACCGATACCTGGACTACCGCCGGCATTATCGTCGGGCTGGGTTTGATCTACCTGACCCGTATCAGCTGGCTCGATAGCGCGGTGGCCCTGATTTTTGCCGTATTTATCATTTACGAGGGTTACAAGATTATTCGCGAAACGACCTCCGGCATTATGGACGAAGCCGATCTGGCCTTGATCAAATCACTGGTCGAAGTGCTCGATTCGCATAAGAGAGACAACTGGATCGACCTGCACAACCTGCGCATCATCAAATACGGCGCAGTCCTTCACCTCGACTGCCACCTGACTGTGCCCTGGTACCTCAGCGTACGCGACGCCCACCGGGAGATGGACGATCTGGACGCCCTGATCCGCGACAATTTTCCGCAAACGCTGGAAATGTTCATCCATATGGACGATTGTATTCCGCCGCATTCCTGCCGGGTGTGCTCCATCCAGGATTGCAAGGCCCGGCTGGCGCCTTTTGAAAACCGGCTGCACTGGACGCTCGAGAACGTCACGACGAATGCCCGCCACGGTTTTCCGCCCGATGGCGCAATTTCATAAGTATGTAATTGAAAATCAATCCTTTCTTCAAGACCTGACGCTCATAACATTCGAGGCCCGAAAGTTCGAACCGCCGCTCGTATTCCACGATTGTCAGTTGCTGAGGGTGCAGAATATCGCCGGGCAAACGCTGGAAAATGCGCCGAAGCCAGCCTCGGCGATGCACATCGATGGAGCAAACCAGCATACCCTCCTGAGCAAGGCACTGCTCGAGCCGAAGGATGCAAAGGTTCAGGTCGCCGACGTGGTTCAGGGCATTGAAGCAAAAAACCCGGTCATAGTGTCGGGCCGCTTTGAATTTTTCAAGCGGTGCATTGATAAAACACACCTGCGGGTTGTCTTGTCTGGAAAAATGCCTCAGCCGCCTTTCGTACGCTTCGATCAGCGGATCGACGGCATCCACGCTGCAATTGTCCAGCACCAGAAAGGCGCCGGCCGGCCCGCAGCCCGCATCGAGGACCGAGGCCCCGGCCGGCGGCCAGAGGGCAAAACGGTCAAAAAGCCGGGTCCAGTAGTTTTTTTTCCAGTTCAGGTAGTCCGCTTTTCGCTTTCGGGCGAGGTACTGACGCCACCAGAGCAGTTCGAAAAATTGGGCAGTTCGCCAGCGGGCGCTCATGTCAGGAGGTGTTAAATTCGGGTAGAGGCAAAGATAATTTTACTACCTTCGGCTTTTAAAAAATACAGTTTAATCCGGCCAGATTTTTTGCTGTCACCAAATTCAAACTGTTTTGGCCATGCAGACTCTTATCCGTGTTGCACCTTTGATCCTCTTCCTTGGCCTGTCTCTTGCCTCACCTGCAATTGCTCAAAATGACAAACAAGTCATTGGAGACGCTGTTTTTACCCCTGAGGAGATCGCAGGGGGCGCTACCATCACTTATTTCATACGTTTCCAAAACACTGGCGACGACACCAGCAAACAGGTGATCGTGCGGGACACTCTCGATCCCCGGCTCGACCCCTCCACGTTTACGATGGTCGCCTCCAGTCACGAATATAATTTGCTGCGCGACGGAAATGGCGAAGTGGTGCGATGGTACTTCAACGACATTTATTTGCCCGACAGCGCCAGCAATAACCCTGAGTCGCTCGGGTTCGTCCTGTTTACCGTTCAGCCCAAGACTTTTCTTGCGCCTGGTCAGGTCATTTCCAATCACGCCGTGATCAGCATGGAACAGGAACCCGTTGTGGTCACCAATGATGCGTATGTATGGATCGACGACGGCGCCGTGACCGACGAACCTTTCCCGAAGTCTGATTTTCGCGTCGTGCCCAACCCGAACTATGGCCAGTTTGACGTACGCCACATCGATGCAAACCAGCAGATAAATGTACCTGGCCCTGACGCAATCTGGTGGATCACCGATATTCACGGAAAAACCGTCTGGAACGGGTCGGTGGAGCAGGCTTCGGGCGCCGATGCCGCAGTGATGCTCGAAAGGCCCTCTCCGGGGCTGTATTTGTTGTGGGTAAAGGAAGGTTCGCGCCTCGACGTCGAACAATTTACCGTTATTCGCTAGCTATCTCGTCCCCATCGGCGCCATGTTTGAACGGATGCCTGGGCTGCCATTCTTCCACCGGCTTGAGATAATCGAGCAATTTTCCTGTAAACTTGTTGGCCAGGCTGTTTTGGTGCCGCAGGTAGCAGTACAGTTCCTCTGCGACCGCCCCGACGGAGCTCTTGATTTCAAGCGCCGTGCGGGCAAATACAATCCGCTTTGCTCCTGCATCGAGCCCTGCCCGCACGATATCGTATAAAATGTTGAGGTACAACTGATGTTCGTGGTTGAGGTGCTTGTCGAGCCCCAGATAGTGGGCGTCCAGTTCGTCGTAATTGCGCAGGGTGGTGAAAAAAGCGATCAGTTTGCCGTCGAGATAGTAGGCGAAAAGCCTGAACTGTTCCGGCAATTCGCGTTTGAGCGCCGGGATGTAGTTCTCGTTCAGGTCAACCATGTTGAAACCCGCATTGCGGGCTATTTCGGAATACAAGGCGTAGATGCGGGGCAATTCGCGTTGAATGTCGGCCAGGCCAAGTTCGCGTTTTTCAATGCCGTTTGCCTTTTTAAAGGCCCGTTTCGCCCGGGTCCGGTATTTGGTGGACATAGCCGACAGGTAGTCATCAAAGCCGGCATAAGGCAAGTCCATGACCATGTTGGGCTGAATACAGAACTCGGTATAGCCTTTTTGCGCCAGAAAATCCCGCTCGGGCCCGCGTTGGGGCGCCAGGTCTTTGACCAGTGTGACAGGTATGCGATTGCCCTCGAATTCCATGGTAGCCACCACATTGGCCAGCGCCTGCTGCAACAACTCCGCCGATGCCTCGGGGCTGATGCTGCCGGCTTTAAACCAAAACCCGTGTTCGCCGGTCAGCAGCATGTTGCCGCAAATAAGGATGTCGGCGGCTACTTTTCCCGCTACCCAGCGTTTGAACCACTTTGCAAGGCCGTTGAAAAAACAGGGGTCCTTTGAGTTGCCATGCTCTTCTTCGTTGATGTTGTCGTCGCCCTTGAAAAACTTGATCTGGCAAACTGCGATACCAATCGGGTCGCCATCCTGATAAAAAACGAGGTACCCGAAGCGCATGCCCTGCGGCGGGTTGCTTTCCAGCACCGACAAATACGGGCGCTGCAAAAAAAGGTTGTCGGGCGGCGCAGCCTGGTCCCAATCCGCTCCGGCCGCTTCAATGGAGCGAAAAAAAGCATAGCGAAAGGCTGTAGCCGTCTTTTCCGTTGGCAAAACAGGCTGATTCGACACAAGGGCTTCGGGATCCATGGTGGTACAGATTGAGTGCATAGTCAGGACAAAGAAAAACACCATAAAACACAAATGGTTGGACATTAACGCGTCATCATCCATTTTCGCACTTCGTCGAGTGCGGCTTGCTCATCGGCCCACCCCATCGGCGTCAGGGTGCCGAGGCCATCGTAGTACAGAAAAAATGTCTCAAGCAAATGACGGGCCGCACTGTAATCGCGCTGAAATTCCTGCCAGTTTGTCGCCCTTATAATGCGCAGCGCGGGGTCGGCCGGAATGGCGAGCACCTTGTTGTCCCATTCCCCCAGGTCTTTCAACAGCATCAGACCGATGGGCTGCACGGCTATGACGGTGCCAGTGGGCAACGACTCCGCCACCACGAGCACATCGAGCGGGTCGCCATCGCCGCCGCGCGGTTTGTCCATTTTGGTTGAAGGAATAAAACCGTAATTGACCGGGTAGGGCAAAAAGTCGATCACCCGCGGCCGGCCGTCGCGTATATCGTTTTGAAATTCAAAGGTTTGTTTGTTGTATTCAAATTTGTGGCTGGTGCCGGCAGGGATTTCGATGACGCCCTGCAGCAAGCCGTCAGCAGTAAATGAAGGTAGTTCGAGCAGGTTGATGTTGGCCATATTCTGAGAAGAAGCAAACTGCAAGTTTTAAAATTTGTTACCTGAACCGTAAAGATGTTGCGCCCTCTTGGGAATTTGAATTTTATTTGCCCAAAAGGAATTCCTGAACGACGAGCAAGCATAATTCAATTAACTCATTTTATACCCATGTCTCAGAAAAAGTATTTTGACCCGGAAGACCTGAAAAAATTCGGCAACATCAGCGACTGGCAGAAGCCGATGGCCGACAAGTTTTTTGCCTGGTATGGCGAAGTGTTTAAGGAAGGCGCGCTGACCGAACGGGAAAAATCCCTGATCGCCCTTGCTGTCGCCCATACCGTCCAATGCCCGTATTGCATCGACGCCTACACAACGACCTGTCTGGAAAAAGGCGCCGACGAAGAACAAATGATGGAAGCCGTGCATGTAGCAGCAGCCATCCGCGCGGGCAGCAGTCTGGTGTTCTCCACCCAGATGATGAATCACGCCAAAGACCTCACCATGTAAACACGGGGCGTTTCCAGGCTGTTTTTTTATTCATTTTTCACTCAACCCTGCAAAATGGGCATCCATCAACGCAGCAAGTCGCTGTCTGCACGGCACAGCGACTTGTCCGACACATTTTTTCAATTAAAAGTACTCAACGGCTCGGCGCTTACGCAAGCGCGGTTTCCGGCATTTGCCGACAAAATCGCGTCGGCGGGTTACCCGGGAGGGAAATTGAATCCCTCGCGCATCGAGATCTTTCAGGTCAATGTGGGCAAACTGTGCAACCAGTCCTGCGCACACTGTCACGTGGACGCGGGGCCCGACCGCAAGGCCGAAAACATGTCGCGCGAGCATTTTGAAAAATGCCTCGACATACTCGCGCGCTGCGATATTCCAACGGTGGATATCACGGGGGGGGCGCCGGAAATGAATCCTCATTTCCGCTGGTTTGTTGAAGAATGCCGGCGACTGGGCAAACACGTCATGGTACGCTGCAACCTGACGATCATCATGTCCAACCGCAAGTACCACGATCTACCCGAATGGTTTGCCGCCAACCGCGTGGAAGTGGTGTCCTCCCTGCCGCATTACAGCGCGCACCGCACCGACGCACAGCGCGGCGAAGGGGTGTTCGAAGATTCGATCAAGGCCCTGCAACTGTTGAATGCCGTCGGCTACGGAAAGGAAGGCTCCGGTCTGAAAATCAATCTGGTGTACAATCCGACCGGCCTGTTTCTGCCGGGCAACCAGGCATCGCTGGAAGCGGATTTCAAGCGGCAACTGAAGCGCAAATACGATATCGACTTTAATCAGCTTTACGCCATCACCAACATGCCGATCAGTCGTTTTCTCGACTTTTTGCTCGAAAACGGTCAATACGAACACTACATGCAAACCCTGGTAGATGCGTTCAATCCCGCCGCCGTTCAGGGGGTCATGTGCCGCAATACGATTTCCGTCAGCTGGGACGGCTACCTCTACGACTGCGATTTCAATCAAATGCTAGACCTCAAAATTGCCCTGCCTGACCTACAAAAACACCTCGACCATTTCGACCTTCATCTGCTGGAACAACGTGATATTGTGCTCAATCAGCATTGCTATGGTTGCACCGCAGGCGCAGGATCGAGTTGCGGCGGGCAGGTCAGCTAAGCAGCGCAGCGGGCGAAACAGGTCAAAGGAGTTGAGCCCCTGTTCCGCCCGCTGCCGCATTTTTTTTCACAGCGCTTCCATGGCCTGCTGCAGGTCTTCCCAGAGCCACTCGGGCTCTTCCAGGCCGATGTAAAAACGGCAGAATGTCCAGGGCATGGTCGAATCCGGCCGGCCTGGGATATTGTAAAAACCGATACTGGGCATAATCAGCGATTCGTGACCGCCCCAGGATACTGCCATCAGAAAACGGCGCAGGCGGTGAACGAAATCTTCCATTTTTTCCCGTGAATCTGTTTTAAATTGAATGGAAAACAGGCCACCGCAACCGCGCATTTGCCGACGTGCCAGTTCGACTTGTGGAAAGGAGGGATGAAACGGGTACCATATTCGTTCGACTTTCGGGTGACCGTCCAGTCGCTCGATCAGGTATCGGGCGCTTTCATCGCTTCGCTGCATACGCAAAGGCAGGGTGCGCAGTCCGCGAATGACCAGGGCTGCGTCGTGCGGGCCCAAAATGCCGCCAAGGGTCATCAGTTCCGACTCGAATATTTTTTTGACCATCGCCTTGCTCGCGCACAACACACCCACCACCACGTCGGAGTGGCCGTTCAGGTACTTGGTGCCCGAATGCACCACGATATCGATTCCAAATACGGCCGGATTTTGATAAATCGGAGAGCTGTACGAGTTGTCGATGATCGTCACCCAGCCTTTTTCCCCGGCCAGGGCGGCACAGGCGGCAAGGTCCTGGCATTCGAAGGTCATGGTATTCGGGCTTTCCAGAAAAAGCACCCGTGTATTGGGTTGTGCGGCGGCTTTGATGTTGTCGATATCGGCGCCATCGACAAAAGTGTGCGTCACGCCGAAACGGTCGAGGAATTTGCGCAGCAAAGCCGACGTCCAGGAGTACGGCGCCTTCTGACAGATCACGTGATCGCCGGCCGCCACATTGCCCAGTACTGCTGCTGCTATTGCACCTGCGCCGCTCGAAAACACCAGTGCATCTTCCGTGCCTTCCAAGGCGGCGAGTTTTTGGCGCAAAATTTCCACCGTGGGGTTGTTGCCACGCGTGTAAACATGATGCGACAACTCGTCTGAAAAGACTTCCCTGAAACTTTTCAAGTCGGGGAAAACAAAGTTGCTCGACTGGATAACCGGCGGCGCTACGGCATTGAAATACCGTTCGCGGTCTTCGCCGAGGTGTGTGAGAATTTCATTGAGAGACATTGGTCAAGGGTTTAGTCGCGGTCGCGTTTTTTCTTCTTTTTCTGGCCTTTGACCAGTTTCATTTCTTCGATCAGCCAGTGCGCTTCGCCGTATTTGTCAATGATAAACAGGATGTAGCGCGCGTCCACCATGATGTTTCGGCAAATCGCCGGGTCGTAGTTAAGATCGCTCATCGTGCCTTCCCAGACGCGGTCGAAATTGAGACCGACCAGGTTGCCGTTGGCATCCAGCGCAGGGCTGCCCGAGTTGCCGCCGGTCGTATGGTTGGTTGCAATAAAGGCGACGGGCATACGGCCATCTGCGTCGGCGTAAGGGCCGTAGTCTTTCTTTTGCCACAGCATGATGAGTTTTTGCGGCACGTCGAATTCATAATCTCCAGGCACGTATTTCTCCATTACCCCGTCGAGGTACGTGCGTTCTTCGTACTCGACGGCATCGCGCGGCGAATAATCCTTCACACGGCCATAGGTAAGGCGCAGGGTGCTGTTGGCGTCGGGGAAAAAGCGTTTTTCCTTGTACACCTCGAGTTGGGCGGCCATGTACATGCGCTGCAGCATGGTGATCTGAGGCTGAATTTCCTGCAACTTTGGCGCAACATTGGCCTGATAAGCGCTGGTAACGCCCCGCCAGAAGACGACCGCAGGGTCGTTTTTCAGGGTCTCGCCCATCGATTTGGCATCGCTGGCCATCAGTTTGTTCCATTTTTCCTCGCTGGCCAGGGCGCTGTTCTGGTAAATATAATCGGACAATCCTGCATAGCCACCGTATTTGGCAGCCTCGCTTTTGATGTATCCGGCGCCCCAGTCGTCGCGAATATTGACGGCGTACATTTCAACGAGGGCAGTAAATACAGCCTGGTCCACTTCCGGCCGATAGTCTTTATAAAAGCCTGACATGCCGTCTTTTACGTCGGGCAATTTGGCGGCAAAGGCCGAAACGCCCTGCTCGTCGTAGGATTTCATCCAGTTGTTGAGCGAAGAGACGGCGCTGAGCAACTCGGTATTGCGGACAAATATTTCGAGGTAGTAATCGCGGGCGCGGGCATAAGGCTCGATTTCGCGGTAGTTCTGTTCGAGCCTGGGCAGGAGGTTGCCGTAGCGGTATTGCCAGTTGGTGTTCAGGCTGACACGGCGACTGAATTCTGCTTCATATTCGCGTTTTTTGTCCAGCGCCTTGTATTTTTTAAGTCCTTCCATTTCGCCGAGCCATTTTTTCCAGGCATTGGCGATGGAGGCATATTTGGCAATGTAGGCAATTTTGATGGCCGGATCGCGGCGCATGAAGCCGTCCATGATTTTCAGGGCGCGATCGCGAATGGCAACTTTGGCGGGGTCGAGCACTTCAGCGGTTTGTTGAACGGCAATGGCGGGCAGGTATTCGTTGGTCGTGCCGGGGAAGCCGTACACCATGGTAAAATCGCCTTCATCCGCACCATCAAGCGAGACGGGCAGAAAATGCCTGGGTTGATAGGGCTGGTTGTCGGGCGAATAATCGGCCGGGCGGTTGTCTTTTCCGGCATACACACGGAACAGGGAGAAGTCGCCCGTATGGCGCGGCCATACCCAGTTGTCGGTATCCGAGCCGAATTTGCCGATGCTGCTGGGCGGCGCGCCGACCAGCCGGATGTCCTTGTACGTGACGGTAACGTACATGTAGTACTGGTTACCATTGTACATGGGTTTGAACATAATGTCTTCCCAGGCTTCCTTTTTGGTGCCGACCTTGATCTGGTTGAGGTTTTTGTCGATCAGCGACTGCCGGTCGCGTTCCGACATGCCCTCGGCTACGCCTTGCAAGGCCAGGGTGGTGACGTCTTCCATCCGGACGATGAACATGATCCACATACCCGGGCAGGGCAGTTCTTCGGCGTTGTTTTTGGCCCAAAAACCGTTATCTACATAATTGTGTTCGAGTGTGGAGTGGCTCTGAATGGCGTCGAAGCCGCAGTGGTGGTTGGTCAGGATGAGGCCTTTGGGCGAGATGATTTCGCCCGTGCAACCTCCGTCGAACCAGCAGACTGCATCCTTGATACTTGGCTGGACGGGCGAATAAATGTCGTCGGCATCGAGCCGAAGACCGAGCGCCTTCATGTCTTTTTCATTGTTTTTTTCCAGCATGGAAGGCAGCCACATGCCCTGCCCATAGGCGGCGGCGGGCAAAAGGAATAACAGGGGGAGAAGCAATTTTTGCATAAGTAGAGCGGTTGTGCGCCGCGAAAATAAACACAGGAAAGGCTAGCCCCTTATTTCCCTTCCGTATTTCGGCCACTGTCGTCAAAATGAGGGCGGGCGACAAAAAAGAAGCCGCCCCGGCGACCCGGGGCGGCTTCCAGAAATTTGCCTTCGGACGATTAGTTGAAGGTGTAGCGGATGCTGAACTGAGCGTTCCAGACATCGAAAGCGGAAGCGCCTTTGACGTAGGTGCTCTTGATCAGCGAGGGCTGGCCGTTGATGGTCGTTGTTGCCATTTTGTAAGAAGGCAAGCCATCGGCCGATACTTTGCTGAACGAAAGCGGGCGGTCGGTGACAAGCACGTTGCCCACGCCCCAATCGTTGTTGATCAGGTTGCCGAAGTTGATGATATCCACGCGGAACTGGATCGTGTTGTGTTTTTCACCCACTTTCACGCCGAATTCCTGCATGACGGACAGGTCGAGGCGGTGGAGCATGGGGAAGAGTGCGCCGTTGCGTTCGAGGTATTTGCCGCGGTTGCTGTTCAGGTATTCATCCTGTTGAATGAAGGCCTCGTAAGCATCGCGTTGTTGTTCGGGCGTAAAGGAAGCAATCACCGTACCCTGCGAGTTCTTGATTTCGAGCAGATCGAACGTCAGGTCGCTGGCCGAGTTCGGCACATAGAGCAGGTCGTTGTTCGAGATACCGTCGCCGTTCATATCGCCGGCGTACGAGTAAGAGTAGCGGGAGGTGATAATACCGGCCGAGGGGTTCAAACCGCGGCGTTCGCCGACATAGCCCAGCGAAAACTGGGTGGCGCCGTTGTATTTGCCGCCATACTCGAGGCGATAGCCCAGTACGCCGACCATACGATCGGGCATATCCTGGTCTGCGTAGGCGAGCTCAAGCAGGTTGTTGCCGTTAAGCGTACGTACGCTGGTGTACGAGCCGGAAGCGATCGAGCCTGCGCTCATCAGGTCTTTTGCTTCGCTGCGCGTATAGGCAAACATACCGTACAGGCCACGCTTCACCGGGTATTCGAGTTTGACTGTACCCGACCAGAAGTAGCCTTCGTTGGTGCTGGTCATTACGGCTGCGCGGGAAACGTTGTCGACAGCACGGATGGCCTTGGCCTGGTTGCTGCCCGTCAGACCCGAGCCCGGGAAACGCGGACGCGTGTCGGGGCCGGTGAAATTGCGGTTAGCGGGTTCGAGGTTCGCGTCGTAGTACAGCACGGCATTGATGTTTTTGTTGTACAGGACTTCACCCGTTAAAACAAAACCAAAGGGCAGTTTTTGGTCGATAGCAAGGTTGCTTTTCCAGACCTGCGGGAAGCGGTAGTCTTTGTCGGTAACTGCGATATCGAAGGTGGAAGGCAAAGTGGGCGTAGCCGGTGTGAAGATGCTGGCATCGGGGCTGAATTTGTAAGCCGTCGTGTTGCGGCCTTCAATGAACCCGGTGAGTACGCCGTTGTTGCCGATCTGGTTGGACAGCCATACGTAGGGCGGGCGGCCGGTGAAAATACCGGTACCACCGCGGATCTGCGTCGATTTTTTGCCGTTTACATCCCAGTTGAAACCGAGGCGCGGTTCCCAGATGATGTTGGTACCAGGCAGCTGGTCGGTCAGAATTTTGTAATTGCGTTGGCCTTCGAGGCTGAGGAACACGGAATCAGCCAGTGCGTTGTTGCGCAGGGCTTCCGTTTGGCCCATGTCGATCAGGCTGGCGCGTACGCCGAAGAGCAGGCGGAAACCGTTCGATACCTGCCATTCATCCTGTGCATAGAAGTCGTATTTGCTCACTTTCAGCACCTGAAGCGGATCAGCGCCACCAGGGAGTGCGGAATAGCGGTATTGGAACAATTTGACTTTCACCGGCGAAGTATCGCCGTCATACGTAGCGGCATTGTAGAAATCCTGCAGCGAGTTGAACACATACACGCCATTGGAAGCCGGGAAGAAAGAGTTGTTCGACTTGTATTTTTCGTAGTTGACACCAAGCGTAATCGTGTGTTTTTTCAGGTACAACGACACGTTGTCGGTCACGTGGAAAGTGCCGTAGTCGAGTTTGTTGGCGGGCGTAAACGGATCGAAACCGGCCGTAATGTAGGTGCTGCCGCCCTGTTGGATGTCGATCGTCGGGAAGAGCGCGCCTTTGTATTTGCGGTCTTCGTCCTGATAATCATACCCCACGATCAGGTTGTTGGACACTTTGTCGGAGAAGGTGCCGTTCCACTCTGCCACAACCGAGCGGGTGTTGTCGCCGATATAGTAGCCGGAGTTTTGGTACGACATGGCCGCAGTTGTCGTGCGGCGCGGGCCTTCACCGGCGGAGCTGGAGTTGCTGATCAGCTGATCGGCCAGCGAGTTGTGGTGCGTATAGCGAAGGGTGAATTTGTTGCGGTCGTTGAGGTTGTAGTCGAGACGCACGAGGAATTTGTCGCTGGTCGTTTCGTTGTTGTAACCTTCGTACTCGCCAGTTTCGTAGCCGAATTCGTTCTTCAGGAAGCGGCGCAGTTCGTCCAGATCGCTTTTTTTCACCCGGGTAACCGTGCCGGGCAGCGAGGAGCCGTCGGCGACAAAGGTGGTAGCAGGCTCGGTACGACGTACGATTTCACCGTTCACAAAGTAGAACAACTTGTCTTTTACGATAGCGCCGCCGAGGCGGGCGCCGACGACATATTCGTCAAATTTGCCGATTTGAACGGGATTGCCGGCTGCTTTGTCGCCGTTAAAAGTGGAGGAGTTGTTGCGCCAGTTGTAATAGGCCGAACCGCTGTAATTGTTGGTACCTGCGCGCGTAACGGCGTTGATACCCGAGCCGACGAAGCCCGACTGACGCACATCGAAAGGGGCCACGTTGAGCTGGAGTTCCTCGATGGCATCGAGCGAAATGGCCGTGGAGCCGGTACGGCCGCCTGCCTGGGTTTCAGAGCCCAGACCGAAACCGTTGTTGAACACCGAACCGTCGATGGTAAAGTTGTTCAGGCGGCTGTCCTGAGCGCCGAACGAGCCGGTGCCGGTGCCGTTCGGGCTGTACTTGGTGATCCCGTTGATCGAACGGCTGCCGATCACCGGCAGCGAGGCCACCTGGGCATTGCTGAACGTCTGGGCAGCGCCCGTGCGCTGGCTGGAGAAGATGTCGTTGCGCGTGGCGGAAATTACGACCTCTTCCATCGAAACGCCCGACTCCTGGAGCTGGAAATCAACGTTGGAAGACACACCCAGGTTGGTGTACACATTCTCGCGCGACATGGGTTCGAAACCGGTGTACGTTACCGTGATGGTAAACGGACCGCCGACACGAACTGCCGGGAGCACATAGCGACCGATGGCGTTGGTCGCCGTGCCGTAACGCGTTCCGGAGGGGACGTGCGTGGCGACGACGGTCGCACCGATCAAGGCTTCGCCTTTGGTGTCGGTAACCGTTCCGGAAATGGTCGAGGTGGTTACCTGAGCAAAGGCCGTCAGCCCGAACAACAGCAGGGCGACTGTAAAAAACGCCCTGGTTGACGGCAAACAGTGGGTAAGTTTGTTCATACTGCAAACGGATTTAGTGAAAATGTTGGCTGCTCGAAAGCAGCGTGATTTGCCGGCGAAATTACAGAGCGGAAGTTAATTTCCGGTTAAGTTTTCGACGGTTTAAGGGGGTATTCGGCCGCAGAAAATTTTTAATTTTCAGGTATAAAGGCGAAGGTTTAGAACATAATTTTTCAATTGCCGCTACTGTAAAAAATATGAGTGCGCCAATTCTCGGCGTCCTGCTTGTTTTTCCTGTTGGCTCCCACGGCATTTGCCTACTTTTGGGCCCGTAATTTTTCCTGTTGATTAACCAACAATACCGCACAAACATGAAAAAAGCACTTTGGACACTCGCGCTTGCCATACTGGCAGGCGGCACGATCAATGCCCAGATCGTCATTACTGAAATCATGTACAATCCGCCGGAAAGCGGCACGGATTCACTCGAATACATCGAACTTTACAACAATACCAACAATGTGGTGGATGTGTCCGGCTGGAATTTCACCCAGGGATTTGAATTCGTTTTCCCCGCCAGCAGCACCATCAATGCCAATGCCTATGTGGTCATTGCAAAATCGGCATCAGCCTTCCAGTCGGTGTTCAATACGCCGCCCAGCTACGTCTGGAACGTTAACGGGGCCCTGACCAACAACCCCGGTGAAGACATCGAACTGCGCGACGTGGCCGGCAACGTGGTCGATTATGTCGATTACATGAACACCGCTCCCTGGCCGCTCGGCTCCAACGGCAACGGCAGCTCGCTGGTGCTGTGCGACCCGAACTCGGACAATTCGCTGGCCGCCAGCTGGCAGGATGCCACCACAGGCACCGGCAAGTTCATCAACGGGAAAGAAGTGCTGGCCAATCCCTTCGCAGCAGCCGGCTGCGCGACGGCCATCAGCGCCAAACCCGACAACTTCGCGGTGCCGCAGGATCAACCCTCCACCTTGCAGGTGCAGGCCAACGACGTGGCGCCCAATCCGATTCTCAGTTTCACCATCACGGCCAACCCCGCACACGGCAGCGCGACGGCCAACGCCAATAACACGGTCACCTACACGCCGACCAGCGGCTATTGCGGTCCCGATCAGTTTATCTACCAGATTTGCGATGCCGGCGGTTGCGATACAGCCGTAGTGCACCTCAACGTGCAATGCTTCCAGCCGCTGTCTATCGCCGTGGCCACCACCGAAAACGCCGATGGCGTGGCAGACTCGCTCAATGTGAGCGCCAAACTCGTAGGCACGGTGTACGGTGTAAATACCCGCGCCAGCGCAACCGGCCTGCAGTTCACACTCATCAACGACGATAACTCTGCCGGCATCAACGTTTTCAGCCCGCAGCAAACCTACGGTTACACGGTTCAGGAAGGCGACGTACTGGCGATCAACGGCGTCCTTGGCCAGTTCAACGGCCTGACCCAGATCTCGCCCGCCAGCATCACCGTACAATCGCAAAACGCACCGCTCGCACAGCCCGCAGAAGTGATTGCGCCCAATGAAAGCACCGAGTCGCGCCTGATCATCATCCGCAACCTGCACCTGGTCGATCCGGCCGAATGGGCCACCGCAACCGGCCCGGGCTTCACCGTACGCGCCGTATCGGACGACCACCCGCAAGACACGGTTCTTGTTCGTATCGACAACGACGTGGACCTCTACAACGCAGCCGCTCCGACCGGTCCTTTCGACCTCGCCGGCATCGGCGGCCAGTTCGATACTTCTACCCCGTTCACGGGCGATTACCAGATCGCTCCGCGCTACACAGCCGACCTCATGCCGCTGGTAAATGTTAAAAATACCGATTTCAGCGCGCAGATCAGCATCAGCCCCAACCCGGCCAGCGAACTAATCACGATCCGGACGGAGGTTCTTTTCGAACGCGTGCAAATGTTCTCCGCAACGGGCCGCCTGTTGCGCGTGGTCGAGCAACCCGGGCAACAAACCCGAATCTCGGTGAGCGAGCTGCCGGCCGGCACGTATTTCCTTCGCTTCGTGAAAGACAATGCCGCCTGGACGACGCCTGTCGTCAAAATGTAAAACAGTCGCTTCAACAGACTGCTATGGCCTGGCACATTGGGTGTGCCAGGCCATTTTTTATCCGGCAGATCACGGTACGCTTTTTGTTCCTTTGCCGGCTTTTGAAAACAATCCTGTTTTGAATGCTCCATCTACGCCTTCTTCCTCTCCTGCTTGTTCCTGGTTTTCTTTTTGCCCAAAACAAGCCCAAACGCCGTGTCAACCTGCCTGAATCCATCCGGGAGGTGTCGGGCATGGCCATTCGCCACAACAGCGAGCTCTGGCTGCTCAACGACAGCCACAACCCACCGCAATTATTTCTGACCGGGCGAGTGAGCGGCCGCGTTTTTGAAGCCCGCACGCTGCCTGCCCTCAACCGCGACTGGGAAGACCTGACCGTCGATCCGGCCGGCAACCTGTACATCGGCGACTTCGGCAACAACCGCAACGCACGGCACAACCTGCGCATTTATCGATACAACCCTGACACGGGTCAACTCGACTCCCTGCTGTTCCGCTACCCCGACCAGACGGCGTTTCCGCCTGCATCCGATCACGACTGGAATTTCAATTGCGAAGCCATGGTCTGGCTCAACGACACCCTGCACCTTTTTTCCAAAAACAGTTTCCGGGGTAATTTTATCACCAAACACTATGCCCTGCCCGCCGGAAACGCCGCATTTGCCAGCAACGGCGCAAACCACGAAGTGGTAGCCGAACTGCGCGACAGTTTTTTGCTGCGCAACCGGGTAGTTACCGGCGCCGCTTTGAGTCGCGACGGTCGCACCCTTGCCCTGACGGCTTACATCGTGCAGCGCAAATGGGGCATTTTTCCGCAAACCAGGGCGGAAGTGTATTTTTTTACGGGTTTTAGTGGCAGCGATTTTTTTCACGGCAAAAAATCGCGCAGACGTTTGCCCAAATTCATGATTTCCAGGCAATTTGAATCGGTCGTACACGTCCGCGACGAATGGTGGCTGGTTGCCAACGAGCGACACGGCCATCAAAAACCGGCGGTCTGGCGGATCAGGAAAAAACGCTAGGCGTCTTTTTTTGATAACAAACTGCCCGTCAGTTTTTTATACTCGTTTTTGAAAGGCCCTTTCAGGTAAAACCAGAGCAAAAAGGCACCCCAAAGCGACAATTTCAGCAGCGAAGTGCTCTGGCTTGTGTCGAAGTACAGGGCGATCCCATCAACAATGCCGGCTGCCGGGACGAGCCAGGCCAGCATCGCGCCGGCATAGCGCAGCAATTGCCGGAAAGACACACCGCAATGCCTCGCCAGCCAGGCCAGCAAAGGCAATTCGAACAGCAATTTGCCCGCAAAGCGACTCCACGCGGCGAGTTCTACCGAGGGATGCCACACTAGCGCCGCGCAGAGTGTCGCATTGGCGGCGGCGGCCCAGCCTAAAAGCCAGAAAAATTGCCATTGCGGCTTGCCAATACCCAGGGCAAGCTGTGGAAACACCGCTGCCAGGGTTCGAATGAGTCCGGCTGCGCTGAAAGCTTGCAGCAACACGGTTGCCGGCAGCCATTTTTCCCCGTAAAACAAGACAATCATCTCACGGGCGAAGAGAAACATGGTGAGATAGACGGGAAAAAGCATCAGGCAGACATCGCGGCTCGCGTTCCGGAAAATCTGTTCGCGCCGCACCAAATCATCCCCTGCTTTTGCAAACAGGGGAAACGCCACCCTGGTGACGACATAGCCCAGTCGCGCCGTCGGCAGGGTCCCGATGGTAAAAGCCAGGTGATAAAAACCCAATGCAGAAGCGCCCAGCCATTTGCCGACAATAAATTTGTCGAGCCAGTTGGCCAAAAAATCGGTCCATCGGGAGGAAAGGTCATAAAAGCCAAATTGCAAAAACGGCTTGATGTCGCGCAAACAACTGATTTCCAGCCACTTGACAGCCAATATACGGCGCCCTGTCCACCAGCAACCCAGCGAAAAAGTTGCACTTTTGACCACAAAACCCGCCGCCATAGCCCAGGCGCCCCAACCCGCCCAGGCCATCCAGGTGACTGTAACAAAAGAAGCTGCTCCCGAATAAACCTGGATTTTTGCGACAAGGTCAAAATGCAGTTCGCGGGCAAGCAGGGCGCCGTATTGTGCGCCGAAAGGGGTAAGCAACAGCACGCTCCCCATGCAAGGCAACAGGCCGGCCAGGGCCGACCGGCCATACCAGTTGGCAATAAAGGAACTCGTGGCCATCAGCAGAAACAAGACCAGTGCCGATACCGAAAAATTGATCCAGGACAGCGTGGTAAAATGCCTAGGGGCAAGCGTACGGGCCGATATTAAAGCCTGACTCAGCCCGGCTTCGGCAAGTGGAGAGAGCAGCCCGATGAACGTGGCGGCCAAAGCGTAATCGCCGGCCTGTTCGGGACCCGACAAACGGGCAAATACCAGCATTTGTAAAAACTGAAAAACCGTTGCCCCCACAGCGCCGGCCAGCGACCAGCGAACACTGTTGCGGAATTGATGTTCCAGCTGCGGCGTATCCATATCGTATCGGGCTGCAAAGTACATTAGCTGCACACAACCCAGGATCCTCCATACCGCTGCACCATGATCGAAAAGGTGAAAATGCACACAGTGACGCCCGAGGGTGTCCAATGGCGCGACGACGTCGTGGCCCGCGAAGAACCGCTGGAAATACGGGTCGCTTTCGGCGCCGGCGCCGCGCAGCATCGGCAATCGCTGGCGGTCACGATGCGCACCCCCGGACAGGACGCCGACCTGGCGCTGGGTTTTTTGTTTACCGAAGGCATCATTGCTACGCCGGACCAGGTGTTGCAAATCAGGCAGGTTGACGCCGACACCCTTCTGGCCACCCTGCAACCCGGCGTGGAAGTGGATATGGCGCGACTGACCCGGCATCTTTTTACTTCTTCCAGTTGTGGTGTTTGCGGAAAAGCGTCGCTGGATGCCGTTCAGACCGTGGCCTGCCACTACCCCGTTCCCGGGAGTCCGCAGATACCGGCTGCGATATTATACAGCCTGCCCGAACGTCTGCGGTCCGCACAGGCTACATTCGAACTGACCGGCGGTTTGCACGCCGCGGCCCTTTTCGACACTGAGGGGCGGCTGCTCCTGCTTCGCGAAGATATCGGCCGGCACAATGCCGTTGACAAGGTGATTGGCGCTGCATTGGCCCAAAAAATGGCGCTTCCTTTCCGCGACCTGATGCTGATGGTCAGCGGCAGGGCCGGTTTTGAACTGGTGCAAAAAGCGACCATGGCCGGGCTCCCCATGCTCGCCGCAGTGGGCGCCCCGTCGAGCTTGTCTGTCGAACTGGCCGAGGCCGGCGGACTGACGCTGGTGGGTTTTTTGCGCGGCGAACGGTTCAATGTTTACACCCATCCTGAACGAATTATCGGACCGGCAATGAAATCTGCGGATTAATTGGATTTGCACTCCGGGCATTTTCCCTACTTTCGCCCGTTTTCCGCTGAAAAAAAGAGGAGTATGCGACTTAAAACCTTGGAGCTCAAAGGCTTTAAAAGTTTTGCCAACGAAACGGTGCTGCACTTTAACGACGACGTCACGGGCGTGGTTGGCCCCAACGGCTCGGGCAAAAGCAACGTGGTGGACGCCGTGCGTTGGGTATTGGGCGAACAAAAAACCGGCCAGCTGCGCCTTGATAAAATGGCGTCGGTCATATTCAACGGCACCAAAAAGCGCAAGGAAGCCCAAATGGCCCAGGTGTCGCTCACGTTCGAGAACACCCGCAACATCCTGCCGGTTGATTACCAGACGGTTACGATCAGTCGTATCCTATACCGCTCCGGCGAAAGCGAGTACCGCCTCAATGGCGTCAGTTGCCGTTTAAAAGACATCACTTCCCTTTTTCTCGATACCGGCATCGGGGCCGACTCCTACGCTATTATTGCCCTCAACATGGTGGAAGACCTGCTCAGCGACCGCGAGCAAGCCCGCCGCAAAATGTTCGAACAGGCGGCCGGCGTGTCCAAATACAAGGCCCGCAAGCACGAAACCCAGCAAAAACTGGAAGCGACGGCCGCCGACCTCGATCGTATAGAAGACCTGCTTTACGAAATCGAGGACCAACTGAAAAAACTGGAAAAACAGGCTCAGCGCACTCAGCGCTTCTACGAACTCAAGGACGAATACAAACGCCTGAGTATCGAACTGGCCGTACACAACCTCGCCCGGCATAAAAAAACCTACCGCGAACTCGAAAGTCAGATCAGCCGGGAGGAAGACAATTACAGGGCCGCAGAAGTGCAATCCCGCACTCTGGATGCCGCGCTGGAAGAAAAACGCAAACACCATACCGATAAGGAAAGCACGCTCAGCGAACAACAACAGGACGTCAACCGACTCACGGGGCGAATAAGGGGTAAAGAGAATGAAAAAAACATGCTCGCCCAGAAACTGTCTTTCGTAGAACAGGACATTCGCCGCATCGAAGATCAGGTGACGCGCGCAGCCGACCAGATCCGTCAGTTACAGGCGGAAGTGGAAGGCTACCAAACCGACCTCAACTACGAGAAAAACCTCGAAACGGAACTGGAAGCGGCCCTTGAAAAGGCCAAACATCGCCTCGAACAGGTGCGCAGCGACCACAACCTGCTTAAAGGTAACCTCGACGAGTTTGTGCAGGCGCAGCAGGCCATCGAACGGACCATCGTCGAACTGGAAAAACAAAAAGCCGTGCAGGCCAACCAGATCGAAAACCTTCGCCGCGACCAGGAAAGAACCCTCGCCGATGTAGCGGCAAGACGGGAAGATATGAAGGCTATCGAACAGAAAATCAGCGAGATAGCCAAATCCGAAAACGCCCAGTCTGTCAAAATTGACGATCTGGACCACGCCGAGGAAAAACGCCGCGCATCCATCGCGGAAACCGAGAAAAACACGGACGAACTGACGCGAAAAATTGCCGATTGCCACCGTCAACTCGATGCCCGCCGCAACGAATACAAACTCACCAAAAGTATGGTGGAAAGCCTGGAAGGTTTTCCTGAAAGTATCAAATTCCTGAGCCAGCAGAAAGAATGGGCGCAAAACTGCCCCTTGCTCAGCGACCTGTTGTACGTGCGGGAAGAATACCGTGTGGTCATTGAAAATTACCTCGAACCCTACCTGAGCTACTACGTCGTCCCCAATGCCGACACCGCGGTCGAAGCCATTCAGCTGCTCGGCCGCAGCCAGAAAGGGCGCGCCAATTTCTTCCTGCTCGATGCATTTCAGGCACAGGGCAACGACCTGCTGTTTGCCCCCGAAGGCATTCGCGCGACTGACCTCGTGGAAGTGGAGCCGCGCTACCGGCCTCTGTTAGAATACCTCCTGCAAAATGTGTTCATCACCCACGACGACAATGCCGCCGCCAGGGCCGACCTGTTGAAAGACTTTCCTGACGCGGTCATCCTCTCGCAATCGGGCACCTTCGCCCGCCGCAGGTATGCCCTTTCAGGCGGCTCCGTGGGGCTTTTTGAAGGCAAAAAAATCGGCCGTAAAAAGAACCTCGAAATCCTTGAAACCGAAATCAGGAAACTGGAAAAAAGCGAGGCCGACATGAACAATCGCCTGGCCACGCTGCGCACCCATCTTCAGGCCCTGAAAAATGCCGATCAAAGCGCGACGCTTCAACGCGAACGCGAAGTGCTGAACAAACTGCAGCAGGAAAGCGCCGGCTTGCGGGCCCGCCTCGATAATATCGCCGCTTTCGTCCTGAATTTCGACGCCAAAGCCGGCGAAAGCGGGCAACTCATCGAGCAACTCATCGCATCGAATGCCGCCATTGAAAAAGAACTCGAGGCCAAACAACAGGAAGCCGCGTCCATTCGCGAACGCCTGGCCAGTGCCGATGGCAGCTTTCGCGACGTAGCCGAGCAACTCAGCCAGGCCAGCGCCGCTTACAACCAGCAACACATCGAGTTTATCCGACAGCAAAACAAGGTCAGCGCATTCCAGCAGGAACTCAGTTTTCGCGAAAAAAGACTGGGCGAATTGCGCGCCCAGGTGGCCCAGAACGAGGTCACGCAAACCCGCAACCAGGAAGAAATCAATTACGTACGGGCGGAAATCGACCGGCTTGCCTTCGAACTCAGTGCCGCCTACGAAGAGAAAAAAGCCCGGGAAGCTGAACTCTCCGAGGTGGAACAAACCTATTTCAAGGCGCGCAACGAAATCCACGAACTGGAAAACCAGACCCGCGAAAACTTCCGCAAACAGCAGGAATTGCAAATCCTCGTCAACCGGCTGAAAGAAAAATTCAACGATGTCAAATTCGACATCACCGCCATCGGCGAACGCCTGCGCGCCGAATTTGGCATGGGCGTCAACGACGTGATCAACGACGAACCCAACCCTTCCTACGACCGCGAAACCCTCGAAAAAGACGTCAGCAACCTCAAACGCAGGCTCGATTCTTACGGAGAAATCAACCCGCTGGCCATCGAGGCGTACAATGAAATAAAGGAAAGGCACGACAGCATTGCCTCGCAACGCGACGACATCCTGAAAGCAAAAGACAACCTGTTGCAAACCATGCGGGAGATCGAGGAGACGGCCACGCAGCGCTTCATCGAGTCGTTCGAACAGGTCCGCGAAAACTTCATCCGGGTATTCCGCACCCTGTTTACCGAAGAGGACACCGCCGACCTGGTGCTCACCCGGCCCGAAGACCCGCTCGAATCGGACATCAACATCATTGCCAAACCCAAAGGCAAGCGCCCGCAAACCATCGCCCAACTTTCCGGCGGGGAAAAAACCCTGACGGCCACAGCCCTGCTTTTCGCCCTCTATCTGCTCAAGCCGGCGCCATTTTGTATATTCGACGAGGTGGATGCCCCGCTCGATGACGCCAATATTGAAAAATTCAACCGCATCATCCGCGAGTTTTCAAAAGAGTCGCAGTTTATCGTCGTCACACACAACAAGGCGACTATGGCGGCGGTCGATACGATTTACGGCGTGTACATGCCCGAGCAAGGCGTTTCGGCCGTTACGCCTGTCGATTTCCGCCAGCTCGGGCATGAAGCCATGGTTTTTGAAGCGGGGTAATATACCCGCCGCTACGCCGCACAATCGCGTTACTGTGCGTAGCCGTTTTTTGCCCAGCAATCGATTTTCTGAATCAGGGCATCGCTGAGTTTGCCGCCACCGTCGGGCATGGGCTTGCAGCCGCTGCCGTGGTGAATAGAGCAAAGGCATTCGGTGCGCTCGAAGGCGTCTTTCGCAGCAGAATAACTGCTCAGGTCAATGCCTTCCGCTGCCGTAGCGGCATTGTGACAGCCGGAGGTAGCGCAGTTGTTGTTCAGGATGGTTTTGATAGACAAACTGTAGGTATTGGTGCTGGCATCGATACCGCTGCAATCCGCCTGGTCCAGATAATCGGAGGATGAACTGTCTTTGTTGCAGGCCAGCGCCGTGAGTGCGAGGATAAAACCCACCAGAAAAATATGTTTCATATCCAGGTTTAACTTGATTGAAGAAAAAAGTCTCCTGAAATTTCTTCCAGGAGACCATTAAGAAAAAATACTTCTCAAATTTCATTTTCGAATCAATGGCCGCCGTGACCACCGTGGCCGCCGTGGCCGCCGTGGCCGCCGCCCGGTCCGCCGTGACCACCGCCCGTGGAGTCAGGCTCGGGGTGGCCCGTGCTGTCGGGGTGCGGACCGCCGGGAATGGAATCGTGCGGATGGTGCGTGTGCAGCGAATCCAGTACATGCCAAAGCGAATCATGCGCGTGGTGCGGCGGATGGCCGAGCGAGTCGTTTTGCAACGAATCGCAGGCATGATGCAGGGAGTCGCCGAAAAAATGGCCGTGACCGCCGCGCTCGGTCACGAGAGTACCGTCGCTGGCATAGGTATCGGTCAGGGTATCTTTCTGGCAAGCGTACATGAAAGCAAGCAGTCCGAAGGCAGCAAAAAGAAGGATGTTCTTCATGTCTGGTAAAAAATATTTTTAATCCGGGCGGAATTACCCATTCGACATTACCACACGGAGAACTGTCCAATCGGGTTGCTTCACTTTGAAAATTCTATCCTTAAAAAAATGTTAAAACTGGTAACTGGCGCCGCCCTTCAACAGCAGGGCATCGAATAAAGGGTCGTTCGAGGTGAAATTTTTATCGTAGCTGGCAGACAGGCCAAAGGCCCAGCGGCCGGCATCAAATTCAACTCCGGCGCCCAGACGCCAGGTATTTTTCTCCCAGCGCTGTGTCGTTCTGCGGGAATAGAATTTACTGACTTCAAAAGGATCATGCCCCGGTCCGCCGCCGTGGTGTTGCTCGATTTTGAATTCGTACAGGACCATTGACGAAGGTTGTTGCGTCCAGACATACCCGGTCTGAACGTATGGCCTGACGCGCCCCTGAAAAGGAATGGAATAACGCAGTTGCGCACTGAACCGTCGCTGCTTCATCTCCGATTCGACCCTGACAAGCCGTGAAGGATCATGCGGTACCGGCCCGCCCGGCGGATAGGGCTCTGCTTCCCGCGGCAATCCGAAACGAGCGGGCAAGTCTTTGGTATCGACCTCGTAATGCATCAGATCGACCGATGCGCCCAACCAGACATCCTTCCAAAGCCTTGCCTCGGCGCTAAACGACTGGCCCAGCAAGTATGAAACGCCGTCTTCTTCGGGCGAACTGGCGCCGGCCAAAGCCTGTATGCCTACGCGGTAACGCATCGGCTGGCGCGCCGGCTTGATCATCTGCGGAGCGGCGGCCTGAGGCAATGCGGAATTGGCGTTCGTTTCCAACACAGGCAAGTGCCGGGGCTTTTGATCAGTCTGCGAATGCACGCTGTCGGGCATGCCGGTCGGCAAAAGCGCCACGGTTACTGGAGGGGTGAGAATGCAGTCGCTTCCGGCCTTAGGAAGCGCTTCCTCCAGTATCGTTTGCTGATCGGTGGCAGGGTTTTTTATATCATCTGGAACATTGGATTGGCTGTTCGGAGCAGTTGGCCTTGCCGCCGGGTCGATAGCGGCCGGGCGGATCGGCTGTTTTTTATGGTTGCTGCCGGCTGTTTTTCGGTTTGACCCAGCCTCGTTTGCCTGACGGCGCGCAGCCAGAGGCCTTTCATCTGCCTGCTGGCGGTCGGCAGATTGGCGTTCAGCGGGTTTTGATTCGGCAAAAATCTGATGATCGGAATCGCTGGAACCCGCCTGCACGGATGATGCCGGGGGCGCGTTGTGCGGCAAGGTGCCGGAAGACACAGCGCCTTCAAACGGGGCCGTGGTCGTAATATCCGGTCGGGAAGACAGGACCGGGCTTGATTGGGCTAATTGTTCGCGCAGGGCCTGATTTTCGAGGCGCAGGGTGTGGTTTTGGCTGGCGACCCAAATGGTGCCAGCCGCGGCAACACCGGCTGCGAACTGCCAGACGAGTTTCGTCCAACGCCTCGGAGAGCCGGGTTTGCGTTGTATGCCGGATTCAAATGCCTCGAGCCGGCGAGACAGTTGCCGCCAGTTTTCATCGCGTCGGGGATGAGGGCGCTCCCCTTCCAGTCGATCCTTGAAAAATTGGTCGAAGTCTTTCATACGTTGTAACTTAGGTCAAGTTCATCTGCAAGCAGGCTTTTCAGTCTTTGTCTTGCACGGGCCAGATTAGATTTGGACGTCCCCACGCTAATGCCGAGTGTTTCGGCAATTTCCTCGTGCGAATACCCGTCCACAACAAACAGATTAAAGACAGCCCGGTAGGCCGGCGAAAGTTGGTCGAGCAGGGAAAAAATTTGTTCTTCGGTCAATTGCTCGATGATACCCGGTTCCATTTGTGGGTCCATCTCGGCGCGCCACTCCTGGGTGGGTGGCAAATGAATCGCCGACCTGAGCCGGTCGATAGCGGTGTTGATGACAATACGCCGAAGCCAGGCACGAAAACCGCCTTCGTCACGAGGCTCAAACAGGTGGATTTTGGTAAACACCTTGAAAAAGGCATCATTCGTAACCTCTTCCGCCGCTTCCGTGTTGGAAACATAACGGCTGGCTACCGACATGGCATAGTTGTAGAACCGACTGAAAAGCCGGTACTGACTCGTACGACTGTTGCGGCGGCAGCCTTCGAGGATTTCTTCGAGATCGGAATGATTCACTACGGACACAACACGGAGAAATTTCGAACAAGGTTGCGCTTCCAGTCAAAGTTTTTAAAAAAATTCAGCCCTTCGCTCGTCAGAGACTGTTTTTTGCTTAAAAAGTTTTAACGGCACGTTCCTTGCTCGAGGTCTATTTTTGCCGCAGTAATCCGCTTCATTGTTTTTGTACACTAACCCATTTTTACCCATGCCGACTCGTACACTTATTGTTATCGCAATGTTTGCCCTGGCCCTCGTGGCTTGTCGAAAAGACGACCCTGTGCCTGTGCAACCCGAGGAATCTTTTACGCTTTATTTTGACAACGAATTCAACTCCCTTCAGGCTCGATACGGCGCGTTCATTTCCGACGCCGACGGTCGTGTTCGCGCTTTCCGCTGGCTCGAGGGGCTCGATACGGCGTCCCTCTCCGTATCCCGAACCGCTTCGGGCGATCGCTTTGATTGCACGATCGTAAAAATTACCAATATCGACGCCTCCGGCTCGGGGGTGGTCGATACCACTATCTCGCTTACCACCTACACCAATATTTCCAGCGGCCAAAATATCCGTTTGAGCGATCAGGAATTCCGGCAAAGCATCGACCTGCTGATCCAGTTTACCAATATCAATTCGCTGGATTCCATCATTGTGCCCGACGGTCTGACCTTTGCACGGCCCCAGCTGGCCAACAATTACACCGGCCAGTACCGCATTTTACACACCGGCAAAATCTGGCTGCGTATTCTGATCAATGGCGAAAGTACCTGGCGGTACATGTTTTTCGACAATGTCGCGGGGCCCACGCAGGCCGCCTCCATCGATGCGACTATTCTCCCCAAATTGCTCAATGCACCGAGTAAATACATTGGATTGCCCTACAATGGCCCCTGGAAATACGAAATAGAAGGGCTGGTTGACACTTCCACCCTGAAATTCATGCCGCTGGGCGACCTGCTTCGCGCGCCTGGGGGCGCGATACCGATTTTCGATCAGCTGGCTGTTTTCGAGCCGGAAGTGAAGCCCTATTCAGGCTATCGCGTCCGGATGTCGGCGCCGATAGGTTCGGCGGGGTACGGCTATGTTTCGGATGGCTACTATGCAAGTCTGCCCTCGTTTCTTTCCGAACCTCCGTTCGATATCCAGGCGGCAGTGCCGGCTAATACCCGCTATGCTGCAGCCCGCTGCAACGGCGACATGGACCTCGTGTCGTTCACCCGCACACATGCAGGCCTGCCCGGAATCAAATGGGAAGCCCTGATCGCCGCCGATCCGGGCGGAATCGTCAGTTACCGCCTGCCAGATCTGCCCGATGCGGTGGCCGCGCTTTCCTTTTCCTTGCGCACCTACAATTTTGGCAACAGCGTGGAAACACGGGCCGAATCGTACGCCAACCTGAGCGACCCTGCCCGGATCATGCAATATTATTTGGCCGGCAACGATCCAAGATGGCAGACCAAAGGCAAATACGTTGCCCGCATCCGGAACTTTTAGGCCGCGGCTGGTTTTAAGGGTGTCCGTGTCAAACCATCTAACATGAACAACCATCAAGATTATTTCGAAGCGAACCGGCAAGGCTGGAATCTCCGGACGGAGGTGCACAAAAAGTCGTCTTTCTACGATGTCGATAACTGGAAAAAAGGCGGCCTGAGTCTCACGGAAATTGAACTTCGGGAGCTCGGCGAGGTGAAGAACAAAAAATTGCTGCACCTGCAATGTCATTTCGGCCAGGATACCCTGTCGTGGGCCCGGCTCGGCGCCGATGTGACCGGTTGCGATTTTTCGGACTCGGCCATCAGCTATGCCCGTGAATTGTCGGCAGAACTGAACATCCCCGCCGATTTTGTGTGTTGCAATCTTTACGACTTGCCCCAACATCTGGAAGGCGAGTTCGACATCGTATTCACGTCGTACGGTACCATCGGATGGCTGCCCGACCTGGATCGCTGGGGCGCTGTCATCGGCCATTTTCTCCGGCCCGGCGGCGTTTTTTACATCGCCGACTTCCATCCCGTGCTCTGGATGCTCGACGAACGGATGGAAATGATCAAGTACGCCTACCACAACGCCGGCGTGATCGAGACGGAACAGACCGGCAGCTATGCCGATCGCTACGCAGAAATCGAATACAAGGAATTCGGCTGGAACCACAGCCTGAGCGAAATCATCAACAGTCTGATCCGGCACGGATTGCGCATCGATTTTTTGAATGAATACCCCTACTCGCCCTACGATTGTTTTGACAAAACCGTGAAAGGCGAAGACGGTAATTACCGAATCAAAGGCCTTGAAAATATATTGCCGATGGTGTACAGCATCAAGGCAACCAAAACATGAACCCTGCCGCGGCAGGCAATCTGTCGGGGCGATGCGGGCGTGATGCCGGCATCGCCCCGTTTTTTATGGCCGCGGTATTGATAAAAATATTTTTCAAAATAATCGAAAGCCCTACTTTTCCCCCGCTATTGGCAAAATAGCAGTCGAATTGTATTATAATTCTCCACCATTTTGCTCAAAACGGGACGCCAAACACCGAATCCGAATGTCGATCTTTCAACATCTCTTCCGTAAAAAAACCGTCGAGGATGCCCTTGCCTCGGCCGATGCAACCGAACACGCCGGCGGGCTGGACAAAACTCTCGGCGTCACCGACCTGACCGCCCTGGGTATCGCCGCCATCATCGGCGCAGGGATTTTCAGCACGATCGGTAAGGCCAGTTTCGAAGGTGGTCCGGCCGTGCTTTTTCTTTTCATTTTTACGGCCCTGGCCTGCGGTTTTGCCGCTTTTGCCTATGCCGAGTTCGCGTCGCTTATTCCGGTGTCAGGAAGCGCTTACACCTACTCGTACGTGGCTTTCGGCGAGCTCATTGCCTGGATCATCGGCTGGGCGCTCATCATGGAATATGCCGTCGGCAACATTACCGTTGCGGTCTCGTGGTCGGGTTATTTTACCAGCTTATGTGAAAGTTCGGGCTGGCATATTCCTGCCTGGGCTACCATCGATTACCCGTCGGCGCGCGACGGCTTCGCAGTGGCGACCGGGCTGATGAAAGCGGGTACGCCGATGGCCGAGCTGTCGAGTTTCGAACAGGAAGCCTACCATGCCTGGTCGGGCGCGCCCATGATCGGCGGGTTGCGCCTCATCATGGATATTCCGGCCATTATTATGTCGATTCTCATCACCGGCCTGGTTTATATCGGCATGAAAGAATCGAAAAATGCAGGCAATATGATGGTCGCCCTGAAAATGATCGTGGTATTGCTGGTTATCGTGGTCGGTGCATTTTACGTCGATACTGCCAACTGGCACCCCTTTGTGCCCAATGGCTTCGGCGGCGTAATGGCGGGCGTTTCCTCGGTATTTTTCGCCTACATCGGGTTCGATGCATTGTCGACCACCGCGGAGGAATGCAAAAATCCGCAGCGCGACTTGCCGCGGGCCATGGTTTACTCGATCATTATTTGCACGGTGTTGTACATCCTGATCGCGCTGGTGCTCACCGGAATGGTCAGTTATACCAAACTCAAAGTGGACGACCCGCTTGCCTTCGTTTTCGAACAGATTGGCCTCAAATGGTTCTCCGGCGTGATCGCCGTGAGCGCAGTGGTGGCAATGGCTGGCGTATTTCTGGTGTTCCAGTTGGGCCAACCGCGCATCTGGATGACGATGAGCCGCGACGGTCTTTTGCCCAAACGCTTCGCCCACATCCACCCCAAGTTCAGGACACCCGATTTCTCCACGATCATCACCGGCTTGTTCGTGGTCATTCCCATGCTGTTCATTCCCAGCGACACGGTGCTTGACCTGTGCAGCATGGGCACTTTGTTCGCTTTCGTGCTGGTGTGTGCAGGGGTGTTGAAATTGCAACGCACGCCCAACGCTCCGCGTGGCAAATTCAAAACGCCGTATATCAACGCGCAATGGATTTTCCCGGGACTGGTGCTCCTGACCGCCGTTTACCTGTATGTTCAGTACCCGAAAGATACCCGCGACTGGCTGACCAACGCCCCCCAGATGTGCGATGCGGAGATGTTGTTCGGCAGGTTGTCCGAAGCCCAGATCGAATCGGTAAAAAGCATCTATGCCCAACAGGACAGTGCTGTTTTTGCCACTGCGAAAGGCGACCTCTCGGCTTATCTGGACGGACTGGATACCGACGCCTATGCCGCTGCCGTAGCCCACATGCCCATACCGGAAGAAGAAAAATTCGAGTCGGGCTGGTCGCTGTTTCAGCACAAAATACCCATGTGGCTGTTTATTTTGACCTGTATTTCACTGGTTGTGATGAGCTTCCGTCAAAAACTCTCGCTCATCCCGGTGCTCGGTCTCGTTTTTTGTTTCTACATGATGGCCCAAATACCTGCCAAAAGCTGGTTTGGTTTCTTCATCTGGCTGGTGATCGGTTTGGGGATTTATTTCACCTACGGTTATAAAAACAGCAAGTTGCGCAGGGCGGCAGCCTGAACCGGACCATGAAAAAACTCGTCGTGCTTACCGGCGCCGGCATTTCGGCAGAGAGTGGCATCCAGACTTTTCGCGATGCAAACGGGCTGTGGCACAACCATCGGATCGAAGATGTAGCAACCCCGGAGGCCTGGCGGCGCAACCCGCAACTTGTGCTCGATTTTTACAATCAGCGCCGCCGCCAGTTGTTCGAAGTAGCGCCAAACGCCGGTCACCTGGCACTGGTCGATCTTGAAAAGCGCTACGACGTACGGGTGATTACGCAAAATGTGGACGACCTGCATGAACGGGCCGGCAGTAAAAATGTACTCCATCTGCACGGTGAATTGCGCAAGGTGCGCTCCGAACGCTACGAACACCTGGTATACGACTGGGATGGCGACCTGCACCTGGGCGACCGTTGCGAGCGCGGCGCGCAATTGCGCCCGCATATCGTCTGGTTCGGCGAATCGGTCCCCATGCTCGAAAAAGCCAGGGAACTAGCCTCCCGGGCCGATATTTTCCTGATCATCGGCACATCGCTGCAAGTGTATCCTGCCGCCGGACTGATTCTTTATGCGCCGCCCGAGATTCCTGTGTATTATGTCGATCCGAGGCCGCAAACCAACTTTTCCCTCGATCAATTGAATCACCTTACCGTCGTTGCAGAACCCGCCAGTACCGGCGTCAGGCGGGTTGCCGACCTGCTCGATACCTGACGCCATGCAGATTCGTACCCGACTCAGCTTGTCGTTTTTTGCGATTGCTGCCTGCATTCTGGCCGGCTTGTTCGCGTATGTGTACTGGATGTTCAAAAAAGATGCGCAAGACGTTTTTTTCCAGACCCTGCGTTCCAAAGCTACCGTTGCAGAACAGACCCTGATCCAGGATGCGCCCCGCCTCGCCGCGCTACCGCCGGTTATTGGCAACGATGAAGACACCCTGCCCTATCGCGACAACATCAGTCTGTACAATCAGGCTTATCAAAGGGTTTTTTCCGCTCAATCAGAGGCTCCGGAAATCGGGGTAAAAGTGATCCAGTCGGCATTGGCCGGCCAGGAAATCAGAACCGAACACCACAATCTGGAGGCGCTGGCCCGATTGATCTACACCGACAAAGGGCAACCCTATGTGCTGGTTGTGGAAGGTTTTTTTGACAAATCTAATACCGATCGACTGCGCAACTTACTCATTTTCAGTTTTTTAATTGGCTTGCTGATCCTGCTTGCCACCACCTGGCATTTTGCCGGCCGCGCACTCAGGCCAGTCAATCTGTTTATGGAACAAGTGGAAAGCCTCTCCCCTGCCCGACCCGAACGACGGCTTGAAATTCAGGGCGAAACGCATGAAATCGCGCGTCTGGCTGAAAAATTCAACGAGATGCTCGACCGGGTCGAAAAGGCCTTCGGGATGCAGCGTATGTTTTTGTCCAATGTATCGCATGAGCTGAAAAACCCGCTCACTGCCATCAGGGCGCAAATCGAGGTGGCATTGCAACGCGAGCGCGAGCCCGCAGCATATCAAAAAGCGTTGAAAAGTGTGCTCGATGACATCACTTTGATCGGGGAAGTGGAAGAAAAGCTGCTCCAGTTGGCTCGCCTGTACAACGACCCTTCCGGCATTCCGATGGAAGCCGTCCGTCTCGACGAATTGTTGTGGCTGGCCAAAGAGCAATTGCAAAAAAACCACCCGGAATACCATGTTTCCATCGACCTGAAAGCACTGCCCGAGCATGCGGACCTTTTGCTGGTCGATGCTAACGAACCCTTGCTCCGGACCGCCTTGCTCAATCTCATGAACAACGCCTGCAAATACGCACCCGATCACAGCACAGAAGTCGTGGCAGTGTTTTCCAACAATGGCGCACATAGGATCAGCATCTGCGACAATGGCCCGGGCATTCCGGAGGAAGAGCGCAACCTGATCTTCGAACCTTTTTACAGGAGCCCGCGGCACCGTAACCTCAAAGGCACAGGCGTGGGCTTGTCGCTCACCCGCAGCATCCTCGACCTGCATCGAATAAGTATCGAAGCCAGCAACAGGCCGGGCGGCGGGGCCGAATTTACCCTGGTTTTCACAGGTCATTCCTGATTTTTTTGGCGTGGCATATCGACTTTTCACCTTTTTTAGAAAAAAATGCCCGACACTTGCGCCCGGTTTCTCCAACCTTTTTTAGTCCGCGTTCCTCCTTCGTTTCTTTCATTTGTTTATCCCCGAACGACCAAGTCCCGTTCGGCCAAAACTTGTCTTTTCCCATGCGTGCTACCCTGTTCTTTTTATTCCTCTTCGTGCAGTTGTCCTGCAATGCACAACAAGCGCCCGTAACGGCCATTCATTTTTCCAGACAGGTCATTTTCCTCCTCGACAGCGCCCAGGCCGCGGGAGCGATCACCACGGACCCCCTCGATCATTTTTTCGAGCTGGTTCGCCCTGTTGAAATGTCGATCCAAATGAAACAGGCGCTGCCGCCCACGCCCGACCGCAAGGCCATGCAGGCCGCATACCAGGATTTTTTGAAACAGGATGTCGATAACTTTACCGCACAGGAGAGCCAGTTTGTGGAAAAAGTGATGCGCGACGTCTATAAAACCATCGAATCGGTTTCGCCGCGGATATGCCCCGATACCCTGCTGTTGATCAAAACCAAAGGGCGCCATTACGGCGACGGCGTGTACTATACCCGGGCTAATTGCATCATAATACCGGCCGACGCCCTGAGGGCCCGGAACAAATCCGCGTTTTCTTCGACGATGTACCATGAGCTGTTTCATGTGTACTCCCGACTCAATCCGGAGAAAAGAAAAGCGCTCTACCGCCTGATCGGGTTTGAAAGTATCGGACTCGACAACCTTAGGCTGCCTGAAAAACTGGCCTCGCGGGTTTTGTATAACCCGGACGGCGTAGATTTTGCCCAAAAAATCACGCTCAAACTTGACGACGGGCGTACGATTTACGCCGTGCCCGTGATCTATGCCAACCACGACGGATTTATCGCCCAGCAACCCACGTTTTTCGATTATCTGCAATTTAACCTATTCCCCGTCGAAGCACAGGCCGACGGCAAATGGAACCTCGTTACCAAAGCCGACAGCTTGTCCAGTCCGCTGAATGTCAGCAGTTTAACCGATTTTTACCGTCAAATAAAAGACAATACCGGCTACATCATTCACCCCGATGAAGTGTTGGCCGACAATTTTGCCTACCTGATGCAATCGAAAGCGAACCCCGCCATTACAGCGCGGTTCTCGCCAGGAGGCAAACAGCTGCTGGCAGACCTGGAAAAAGTGCTGAAACAATAACGCTAGAACCCTTTCGGGCCGATGGAACCCGGAGCCGTATCGCTCGGTTTGTTGCCGTTTTGGTTGGCATCCGGCAAATTACTGTCCATAAACCGCCATCGGATGCCGAAGCGCAGGGTGTTGAAATTCTGCGGATGGTAGGCTGTCTGGTAAAAAACATTTTCCGGCTTCCAAATAGCGGTCAGGTTCTCGTAACGGAAGAAAAAGCGGAAGCTGCGCACCTTGAACGCGACAAAAAGATCGACCCAGGGATAGGGCTTCTGGGTTAGCGAGTCCTGCAAATGAAATTGTCCGGTCAGAGGCATATAGGCATCCGGCCGAAATTCGCTGTTGATTCTGAAATCGGCGCCGGCGCTCAGGTCCATGTTCTTTTTGAACACTTTGCCGGAATAATAGAGGCTGTTTTTGGAAAACCACGAAGGCAGGCGCACGACGTCGCTTCTGTTCAATTGTTGCAAACCCAGCGTGTTGTCAAAATGCAGGCGCCCCACGTGCAGGTTTTCGGAGATCAGTAATTGTCCGACCTGCAAGGGGCTGGTGGTTTGTACGGGTTTTGCGTCCTGATCGAAGTAGATATAATTGCTGATTACGTGCGTTTGGCCGGTCAGTTCCAGCCCGGCCAGTGGCAAGGCATAGGTAAAGGACAAAGCGTTTTCGAGCGGTTTTTTCAGGTTGTCGTTGCGCCATAATTCGCGGAAGCTCACCCAGTTGCGGTATTGCAGCAGCGATGGCGGGCGGCGTTGGCTGAGCACGGAAGCGCTGATACGGCCGGCTTTGCCGAGGCTCAACGAAAGGGCGCCACTCAGCTGATATTCTCCAAAATTATTAAGCATGCCCAGATCGCCCTGTGCCGTCAGCGCGAAACGTTCGGAAGGCGTGATGCCAATACGGGCGTTGAGAAACAGGTTGGAAAAAGACGAATCGAGCGGTTCCTGATACAGATCGAACCAGGAATGCGTCAGCCCGAAAGCCAGCAGATCGGAGGGCTGGCCCGCTTTTTTTTGTTTGAAAGTGCTGATTGTAAAAGAGTTATCGAGCCGATTCAGCCTTATGTGGTCGCGCAGTCCTCTCGTTTCGGTAATAAAAAATGGACCATAGAAATCCTGGTTTGCATCCACTTCCGTGTCTGAAAATTTCCAAAAACTCTTCGTCCAGGCGATGGAATGCGTTGCGCGGTAGGCGCGTTTACCGGTATCCTCGCCAGCGAAGCGAAAGTGTTGGGTCAGCTGGAGGGTCCGGTCAGATACGCGCGTCTGGGCGCTTTCGCCCGGCAATCGAATCTCCGCGTCGATAGTGCGCTGAAACTGGCCTTTCCCGAAAATTGTATCGGTCACAATGCCGCCGTTGTCTTTTTGCCGGAAGACATTCTGGCAGAAAACGATATAACCTTCGTAGCGTTTGCCCACTGGCACGCGCATGCCGGCGGCCAGACTGTTGTGCTGCGCCTGCTGATATCGAAACTGGCCCAGGTTGTTGTAGCTTCGGTAATCAAAAGAAAAAGTGGAGCCTCCTGAAAAAGTGCGCGCCATCTGGGCCGAGAACATCAGATTGTCCTGCGACTGCCCCTGCGAAAAAAACACTTCGCTGTATGAGCGGGTGTTTTGGTAAAAACGCAGATCACTGGCATTCAGCCGGTAAAGATCAAAATTATGAATGCCGGGGTCGAATCCCTTCCGGGCCGGCACGGCAAACCAAAGGGGGCGGGCCGGGGTGGCCAGGCTGCCGAGCGTACCCCAATCGATGGCCTGGCGGCGCGCCGGGTCATACATTCGGAACTGAAAATCGGGCATGGTGTCGGGTCCCGGATACACCTTTTCCGGCTGGTTGGCGAGAATATAGGTCAAGGGTTTGAGCGAGTCGGGCACAACCGGCGCGGCAGGCCGGGGTCGCGCAGGCACAGAATCGCGCCGGATTTGCTGGGCGCCGGCAGCAAAGGGGAACAGGCAAAGCAGGAAAAAGCAAAATTTCCGAAGTCGTACAGACAACTTCGGAAATTCATGCTTGTATCGGGTCCGGTATTCTTTTTTCAAGGTACGGCACTTTTCAACAGAACGCTGCACGGGTAGTTTCGTTGCCTCGTCTGTCTGGTTCAAAGACCGATCACGGCAGGGTTCATGCCCATGGTGGAAAAACCGCCGTCGTGATAAAGATTTTGCATCGTGATGTAGCGGGTAAAATCGCTGAAAAGCATCACGCAGTAGTCGGCGCAGGCTTCGGCCGAGGCATTGCCCAGCGGCGACATCTTGTCGGCATAGTCGTAAAACTCCTGGAAGCCCTTGATACCCTTGCCGGCGGTAGTCATCGTCGGCGACTGGCTGACCGTATTGACCCGCACATTTTTGGCAGTGCCGTAATGGTAACCGAAGCTGCGTGCAAACGATTCGAGCAGTGCTTTCGACTCAGCCATTTCGGAGTAGTCGGGGAATACCCGCTGGGCGGCGATGTAGGAAAGGCCGACAACGCTGCCCCATTCGCGCATGCCGTCAAGTTTCCAGAGCGTTTGAAGCATTTTGTGGAAGGAAATGGCGCTGACATCGAAGGTTTTCTGCATCCATTCGTAGTTCAGGTCGGTATAGGCCTTGTTTTTGCGTACATTGACCGACATGCCGATGGAGTGCAGCACAAAGTCGATCTGACCGCCGAAATGTTCCATGCTCTGACGGATGAGCGTTTCCAGGTCTTCAATTGATGTGGCGTCGGCGGGAATGACGGGGGCTTTGCATTTTTCAGCCAGTTCGTTGATTACGCCCATTCGCATGGCGACGGGCGCGTTGGTCAGAACGATCTCGGCGCCTTCGGCAACGGCGCGCTCGGCGACTTTCCAGGCGATGCTTTGATCGTCCAGTGCGCCGGTAATAATGCCTTTTTTCCCTTTGAGTATCATTTTTTCTAAAAAGATGGGTGAGCGGCAAAGATAGAAAAGGCCGTCCGGAGGGAAAATTTTGAACCCAAAATCACTGCTACTCTTCAATTTTGTTTTTGTTGACCGTCAATTAATCCCCGGGTAAGGGCTGCTTAGTCGCTTGTTTAGCGCAGCCCCCCAACCTTTGCACTGTGTTCAGCAAACGCATTCAATGTTCTCCAAAAACAACGCGGGTACGACACCTGCTCCAATCCGGAAAAAGAGCTCCGATGCTGAACATGTTTGGACAGTGCGGGCGTAACCCCAAACCAAAACCTCCCTTTTTATCATGGCAACCATGAAAGTAGAAAACGGCTTCCCCGGCATGAAAGGCTTTTACGTCAAAGGCGCCGGCGCGTACACCCACGAGATCAACCCGCCGACCTTGCCAGTGACGCCGAACGAGCCCACCATCATTCAGTGCGAGCAAGACTCCCACGTACACGTGTACTGGGAACAAAGCGGCGAACTGACCAATTACCTCGCCGGCCTCGAATGGCGCATCGAGGTGCTCTTCGAAAAATGGGGCAGCACCGAATGGAGCCCCACCTCGCCGTTCAGCCCGCGCACGGTCAATTTCGTACAAGGCCCCAACAACTACAATGTCACCATCACCATTCCGGCCAACACGATTCCCGAAGGTGTGTACGACATCGTGGTGGTGCTCCGCCTGCAAAGCACCGGCAAAAAGCCGCTTCCGCTGGCCGGTTTTGTCGAACTGGAAAAAGTACAGGTGTACGAAGCAGCCTGATCGGGCCTTCGGTCCTGCCAACGATTGCGTAAAACCGCCCTGCCTGCACCGGCGGGCGGTTTTACCCGTTTGATAACCCCTTAAATAATAGCCAGATGAATACCTCCAAAAAAGACAAACGCACCAAGGATCAGCTCCTGTTGTTGCTCGACAACGCCCTGGTTCAGGAAGAAAAACTGTCGGAGCAAATCGCCGACTTGCAAGCCCAGGTAGAAGAATTGCGCAAACGCAACGAAAACCCGGGGGCCGGGCAACTGGAAGAAGCCCTGCCGTCCACCAAAATTCCTTTCCGGCTCGATTTTTATCGGATCAGCCACGACGGCCCTTTAAAGGGCGTCCTCGAACATTTGCCTTCGAGGCAAAAAAAGACGTTCGAGGGCGACGGCCACGCGATCATTCAGGCGTTCGTAGGGCAGTTCGTTCAGGAAGAAAAAAACGAAGCCGACAGGGCCCCTGTCCTTGCGGAAACGAGGCCGTCAACCCGGAAAATTCCGACAATCAAGGCAGCGCCCGAACCAGTGGCGCCGCATCTGCGCCTGGCCAAACGGGTCGAGCAGGATTTTTACCGGCAGTTTCCCGAACTGCAAACCGATCAGTCTAATTGAGGCAAACCCGGGCGGACAAGGGATCAGAAACTTCGCCGTGGTCAGCAGCGCCGACATGTTGGGCCGGGGAGTCGCCCCGTCTGACGCGCATTTCGCCGCTAACCCAGTTGAGTCTGCGTTCATACCCGGAACAATGCGGACAACTCCAGATGATCCAGTCGCCGTCGCGGCGGCTGGTGCAGTGGTGTACATTTGGGGGCAAACCGGCAAAATTCAATTGATCCATATTTGATTGAAATAAAATAGTGAAAAGCGTTGTGAAATAATGCAAAATCCGTCGTTCTACAAGGCTCCTGGAACCAAATTCCGAACATTAACACTTTTTACCACACTTAAATTTGTTTCATAATTTATTTCAATTATACCTTTGTGGCCTAATCCCTTCCTTCGAGACCCCCGGGCAATTGCCCACCCCAAGGAGACCAGCAGCCCCGAAAAAACCAACCACGCGACAGTTACGGCGCCTTAGCCATCCCATTCTATTGTTTATCTGACGGTCGCTGCATTCTCCGGACAAGTTGGAATTGCCCCACTCGACCCTTCGGGGTTTAATCACCGCATTGGCTTTGTTGCAGCTCGGGCAACAAGGCCCGCAACTGATTTTATCACCCCCAACCACCACAACATGTCCACCCCAGCCCTGAAAATTCTGATGACAGGCCACCACAATGGCCTGCTCAACACCCTTCGCAAAACAGCAGCTCATCATCCGCGGGCAGAAGTCATCTCTGCCAGCCCAAAATCCATACCGGACTTGCAGCACGACGACATCGGGATGGTGCTCGTACTGCACAACCCGCCGGAATCGGACGGATTGTCGGGCCTGCGCGAATGGAAAAGGCGGTACCCGCATGCCGCTGTTATCGTCGCGACCAGCGACACATCTTTTCAAACCACCAACCAGATCTGGCGGGCAGGCGCCTGCGATGTGCTGTCGCTGACGAGCAACGAAGAGCAGATTTTGAGTTGCCTGGAAGCGTATTGTTCGGGCTTCCAGATGGTTGCCCATCCGACGGCTTCTTCCGTAGGCGTCAGAAACAACGCCCTCCTGTCGATGATGGCAGCCACTGTGCCGGGCCTGATCGCCTTGCCGCTGGAAACGCTTCCGCCTGCCGCGTCCTCCGATCTGCCGCTACGGCCCGACGTGGAAGTATCCGAAGCCGTATTTCGCGGACTGGAAGTCAATTTCTTCGGCGCATTCACCGCGCGTCTGTTTGGCAAACCCGTGGTGCTGACCAAACAGGCCGAACAGATATTTGCCTACCTGGTGTACCACCACAGAGGAAAAGCGTTGAGCCGCGAACACCTGGGAAAAGTGTTCTGGCCGGAAAAGCACGAATTTTCCCCGGAGGGCGCCCGCAGAAGCCTCAACGTCGAAATTACCAAGATACGCAAATCGCTGCGCACCACCTGCGGCCAAAAACGCGAGTTCATCGTCCACCAAAACCAGCGCTACCAAATGGAGGATACGCTGGAAATTGCGTCGGACATCGATCGTTTCAAGGCAATCCTCTCAGAAGTGAAAAAGGCTGTCTGGGAAGGCCGGGAAGTATCGAACGACCTGTTTCGGGAAGCCTTGCTGATTTACCACGGCAATTTTATGGAAAATTGCGCCGTGGAAAGCCACAGCTGGGTGGAGATCGAGCGGCACCGACTGAGCAATGACTTTCTTGAACTGGCCTTGTGCTACGGCGAGCAACTGTACCGCCAGGGCGATTACACCAAAACGGCAGCCGTATGCCGTGATATTCTGCAAAGGGACAACTGCCTGGAAGTCATCCATCGCCGGCTGATGGACTGTTATTATCGCCTGGGCATGTGCGACAAGGCGCTGGAACAATATCGCCGCTGCTGCACCATGATGGAGCACGAGTTTCAGAGCAAACCAAGCCCAGAGACCATCCAGTTGTTTCAATTGATCCGTCGCGATTGCAGCGCCCAAAATGAAACGGATGCATAAAAACAAGCGCCCTTTCCATGATGTGGAAAGGGCGCTTGTTTTACAATTCAAAAATTTTTTCGCACAACACCCATTTTTCGCCAGGCGCGGCGCTTGGAAGGGCTTGCTGGTAATTCCACATCAGGTTTTCCCATTCTCCGACTTTTGGATTGGCAGCGTCCATAGCATTCTTTTTTTCAAAAGAAAAGTCGTCCGTCGCCTCCAGTATCATGAACAGGCGCTGTTCCACCCGGTAGATTTCCAGTGAGGTGATGCCGGAATTGCGAATACTGTCCAGGATTTCGGGCCACACCGCCCGGTGCCAGGATTCGTATTCGGCGATCAGCTGCGGGTCGGGTTTCAGATCAAGTGCCAGGCAGTAGCGTTGCATACGTCACATAATTCTCGCCCCCTCGGGAATGACAGCGCCTTTTTTGACCACCACGATACCGTCACGAATCGTGAAGTGTTCGTTGTCGGTATCGGGCAAATGGTCGCCGCCTTTGATTACCACGTTGTTGCCGATGCGGCAGTCCTTGTCGAGGATGGCATGTTCGATATGGCAATAATGACCGACCCCCATCGGGATTTCATCAGGATTGGTGGCGATTTCCCGGAGTGTTTGGTAGGAGTCGTTGCCCATGACAATCGAGTCTTTAATGACGGTATTTTCGCCGATTCGGGAGCGCAAACCGACGATCGAGCCCTCTATCACGCGAGCATGGATGATGGAGCCTTCTGCAACGAGCGCCCGATTGACCTGCGTGCCGCCGTAAAATTTGGCCGGCGGCAGCATCCGGCCGCGGGTGTAGATGTAGCGCGTGTTGTCAAACAGGTTGAAGGAAGGGATGTGGTCGGTCAGTTCAATATTGGCCTCGAAGAAAGAGCGGATGGTACCGATATCGGTCCAGTAGCCGTTGTACTGATAGGCCGCCACCTTGCGCCCTGCGCCGATGGCTGCCGGAATGATCTCCTTGCCAAAATCGGTCGCGTCGGGATGCTCGGCGAACAGTTCGTCAAGCGCCTTACGGCTGAAAATATAAATACCCATAGAGGCGAGGAAATGCCTTCCGCGCTTGGCATTGGCAGCACTTACCTCGCTGATCCAATCGGGCAGCTGATCGGCATCGGGTTTTTCGATAAATCGAGGGATATAGCCTTTTTCATTGACCTTCATAATGCCGAAGCCGGTTGCATCGCGGGCATCTACCGGAAGGCAGGCGATCGTGATGTCGGCGTTGGTTGTAATATGATGCTTTGCCATCTCTTCAAAATCCATTTGATACAGCTGATCGCCGGAAAGAATCAGCACATAATCAAAATCGTGGCGCATAAAATGTTGCTGACTCTGGCGCACGGCATCGGCGGTACCCTGAAACCATTCCTTGTTGCCGGGTGTCTGTTCGGCGGCGAGGATATCTACAAAACCCGGGGTAAAAACGTCGAAATTATACGTGTTTTTGATATGGGCGTTCAGGGAAGCAGAGTTGTACTGAGTCAATACAAACATGCGTTTGACGCCGGAATGAATACAATTGGAGATCGGAATGTCGATCAGGCGGTATTTACCGCCGATGGGGACGGCGGGTTTAGACCGTTTTTCCGTGAGTGGAAACAAACGCGAGCCTGCGCCGCCGCCGAGAATAAGACTGATCATTTTTATCATGGTGATCGGATTGCGGGTGTTGTGTTGGATAATGGTCTATTGTTTCGTTTAAGTTTTATTCTTTTTTGTCTTCGATGGGTTGGCGGAAGTGCTGCGGGGCGCCCGTTTCTTCGTTTCCGGGGCCGGAGCGGAAGGTTGTTCTTCCACCTTTTCGGCCCTCACGGCCGGGCGTTCGGGCGCAACACTGGCGCCAATTCGATGATAGACCGCAATGTAGCGCTCGATCGTGTGTTCCCAGGAAAAGTCAACGGTCATGATCTTGTGTCGCAGCCAGCGAATAATGTCCGGTTCGTTGTGCCACATCGAAACACCGCGGTAGATGGCATAGTAGGCATCTTCAATGCTGAATTGATCGAAACGAATCCCGCGGCCCGAACCGTCCGGCTCGCCGATATCCGGCACCGTGTCTTTCAAACCTCCGACCGAGCGAACAATGGGGATCGTGCCGTATCGCATGGCATACATCTGGTTGAGTCCGCAAGGCTCCACCCGGGAAGGCATGATGAGAAAATCCGAGCCTGCGTAGATCTGGTGCGACAAAGCCTCGTTGTAATCGATCACGGCATTGAAACGGCCGCCGTAATCGTAGGCCATCCGGCGAAATTCATTTTGCGTCCAGGCTTCGCCGGTGCCCAGCACCAGGAAGCTGGCTTTGCCGCCGTTGTGAATGAACCGCCGGTATGTGTCGGGCAAAATATCGGCGCCTTTTTCCGAAACGATACGACCGATAAAACTGATTAGCGGGTATTCCATCGGGAATCCGAACCATTCGCACAATGCGGCTTTGTTGCGCATTTTAAAGGTATCGATATCGTCGCCTTCGAGTCGTTCGACGATCATGGGGTCGGTGTGCGGATCCCACACCTGGGCGTCGATGCCGTTGACTATACCCGCTTCCTTGCGCCATTCCTGCCGCAGAAGTTTTTCAAGGCCGAGGGAATTTTGATGCAATTCGTACAAATAACTCTCCGATACGGTGGTCACCGCCCATGCGCATTTGATGGCGGTAGCCATCGGGTTGATCACGCCATTCCAGTCGAGCAGCCACTTCGACGATGCCTCGAAAGGGGGTAAATAATCGCCGTTGGCCCAACTGAACATGCCCTGATACTGGCCGTTGTGAATGGTGAAAACGGTCGGAATGGGCGCCAGCTGCTGATAGGCCGGGCAATACTTAACCATCCAGGGAATCAGGCCGGTATGATGGTCGTGGCAATGCAGCACACGCGGGCGATCATGCCAGGGAAAAGACAACAGCCACTCGAGCACCGCCTGCTGAAACGCGATATAGCGCTGCACCTCGTCGCCGTAGGGGCGCCCGTCGGGGTCGTTGTAAATACCCGGCCTGTCGTACAGCCCGGGAATATCCACGACAAAAAGCGGATACCCCTGGGTGTTGCCGGCTTCCTGCTGGACCCTGAACGGGATTTGTCGCCAATTCATCCAGAGCGTGCCCTGATACACCGTAATCCATTCGCGGTTGCGAATCCATTTAAGGTCGTATTTCGGCAGAATGGAAGCTGCCAGAATGCCGGCTTTCGTAAAATATTTGGGCAATGAGCCGACCACGTCGCCCAGGCCGCCGGTTTTGGCAGCAGGGTAACATTCGGCGGATATGTTTAATACCTGAATCATACAATAACGGGAACGGATTAGGCCGAATTCCTTTTGGGAATCACAGTTTGTTTATTTTCGGGGAAAAATACACACAAAGGTTTTGTTCCTGCCAAAGGCATTTGAAATTTGCGTGAAGTTTTTTGCAAGATTCACAAAACAAAATTGGAACAGACATGTCTAACAGCAATTCCCGCCGACGTTTCATACAGCAAAGCTCTTTGGCAATGGCCGCATTTTGGGCCGAGCGCCACCTGCCATTTGCCAGCCGCATGGCCAAACCCAAACACCTCGGCCTGCAATTATGGAGTGTACGCGACGACATGGGCAAGTCGGCCTCAGGCACCCTGAAAGCACTGGCGGACATGGGTTATCGCGAGGTGGAAGGTTTTGGCTTCAGGGAGGGGAAAATATTCAACATGCCTCTGCTTGAGTTCACTGGGCTGCTGAAAAGCAACGGGATGAAGATGTATTCCACCCATTTCGACCTGGGTGTGAGCGACCTCAACGAAAAGGACGGCAGTTTGTCGGACCGCGCCAAAAAGTCGATCGACACACTGGCGGGCGCAGGCGTTCGCTATGCCATTTGCCCCTGGATCGGTGAAGCGGACCGTTCAAAGCCCGAAAAACTGGTTAGTCTGTGCCAGGCCGCCGGCCAGTACGCACAAAAGGCAGGCATTCACTTTGGCTACCATAACCACGATTTTGAATTCAACATCAAGGCCGGCGATGGCAGGATGGTATACGAGTGGCTGTTGCAGGAAGTCGATCCTGCCCTGATGACGATGGAACTTGATCTTTACTGGGCTGTTTATGCGGGCCAGAAACCAGCCGACCTGTTTCACAAATATCCCGGCCGTTTCCGGCTATGCCACGTCAAGGATATGGCCAAAACACCCCAAAGGCAAACCGTGGAAGTCGGCGACGGCAGCATCGATTTTGCTGCTATATTCAAGGACAGCAAACTGGCAGGCCTGCAGTATTACGTGATCGAACTGGAGCACTACGCCACTACCCCTCTGAACGGTGTCAAAAGAGCAAGAGAAAATTTCAGGAAGATCAGGTTCTGAATCAGGACTGAATTACTCCCATAAAATGTTTTTGCCGCGGCGAATGTACCGGCGGAGATTGACCCAGAATGCAATCACCAGGTACAAAACAAGCGGCGATCCCATTCCTATAAAAGAGGTGTAGATGAAGTACTTGCGTACTTCTCCCGGCGCGACATGCATGCGGTCGCCGAGGTACTGACAGACGCCGAAAGCGTGTCGTTCAACGAGGTCTTTAAACCAGTTTTGCAGCATAAAGGGAGTCCGGTGCAATGCTTTTTCAGAAGACAAAATTAGGCCTGGCTTTTCATCCTGTCAAGTACCCGGCGGGTTTTATGGCACTTGAACGACAAAAGTCCAGGCGTATTGGCAAGGCGGGTGCTGACTGACGTCGGATGGCAACCAGACGAGGATATCCTTTTCAGTCTGTCGCCATTTCAACGGTCGGTCGTAACCCAGCAAGCGCACTTCCGAGCCTGAAAGAGGTTTAACATCAGGAACGACAACTTGTTCAGGCATCAGTTCTTCGCCTTCTTTCGCCAGGTAAATCGCATGAATCGTTTTTGCCCGTTGGGTAAAAGCGAAGTTGCCGCTATGAAAAACACCGCTGTCGGGCGTATGTGTGTCATAAATAGCCGACTGGTTCACTTTCATCCATGCCCCGATCTCTTGCAGGCGCTGGTAGGCCTCCGGATGCCACGCTCCGTCGGGGCCAGGCGCGATATTGAGCAACAGATTGCCCCCCTTGCTCACCACGTCGCAGAGGGTATGTATCAGCCGGCGGAGCGATTTGTAATTTTCATGAACAATGTAGGACCAGGAGTCACCCATCGTCATGCAGGTTTCCCAGGGAACGCCCAGCGGAGCCGATGGAATGCCCTGTTCGGGAGTCAGGTAGTTTTCGTATTTGCCTGGTATCCAGCGATCTACGATCATAATACCGGGCTGGTTGCGGCGAGCCATCGCTGCTATTCTGTCCATATCGAGGTCTTGCCCATCGGGAATACCGCGTTGCCACGATTCGTTGCGATCGATGGTGGCTGCCGGCCGCACCCAGGCGCCGTCGAGCCAAAGCAGATCGAGCCGGCCATAACGGGTGCAAAGTTCTTCCAGTTGATTGTAGGAGAAGTCGCGAAAACGCTGGTATCGCTCCGGATATTTGCGCAAATCATAATTGATATTGCGGTCTTTGGGCGGGAAATAGGGCCACCAGAAGTCCTCCGAATGCCAGTCCGGTTTTGAAAAATATGCCCCGACCTTGAAATTTCTGTCGCGAAAGGCGGCAAATATCTCTTTCGCGACATCGGCTTTCGGGTTGGTGGAGAACGGGCAGTTGGGAGAAGTAACTTTATAATCCGTCTGGCGGGTATCGAACATGCAAAACCCGTCGTGGTGCTTGGTGGTAAACACCACGTAGCGCATGCCAGCGGCCTGAGCGGCATCGGCCCAACGTTCCGGATTGAATTGGACCGGATTAAAAGTGGTTTGCAGACCTTCATAGGCCTTTTTGTACTCGTACCAGTTGGCCGAAGCCGGTCCGCGTCGTTCGCACCAGCCCTCATCTTCCGGGCAAAGGCTCCACGATTCCACAATTCCCCATTCGCTATAAGTCCCCCAGTGCATGAGCAATCCGAATTTCAGCCCCTGCCACTCGGAAAGGTTTTTTTGAACCAGGCTGTCGGCCGGCGGCACGTACAAACGGGCATGTTGCTGTGCGGAAGCGAGCAGCGGCAGGAAAACAAAAACGATAGCGCGGAACATTTTCATAGGCAGACGAAACGGTTTTGTGCAAGCACGCAAAGTTTGGCATTGTTCTTGGTAAATCCACAAGCAATCCTGAGGGGTATTTTTCTAAAAATGGCCCCCGCCTTGTTTATCGCTCTCTCACCTGCGTAATCGCGTTCCGAAAAAGCCGGCATCAGCCGGCTTTTCGAAACGTTTTCCCAAACAAGCTGCACTTTTCCCGGTTTCATGTCGAATAAAACGCAGCGGCGTAACAATCGGCGGGCACACTACATTTGCACGCCCGATTGGCACAGCCGCACGGTATTTTTCAGGGCTCATTTCAACTTTTCGACATGTATCTCAGATTATTTCCGCTACCTGTATTGTTGCTTCTGATGATTTCAGCCGGTGAATCCTGCGTCAGTGCAGATAACGCCTACACCCAAATTGCTCCCGGCCCCTGGCGGGGTGTGCTTGAATTGAAAAAATACCAGGTTGCCGTATCCAAAAAAGACACGGTGTATATCCTCTACGATCAATTCAAGGAAGGGGATCTGCCTTTCAATTTTGAAGTGGTTTACACCGGCGAAGATCAATTTTACATCGACTTGCTCAACGGCTCCGAGCGAATTCATTGCGACAGCATTGGTTTTGGCCGCGATCGCCGGACCGCCCGCGATACGCTGACAATCTGGTTCCCCGAATACCAGTCTTACCTGCATGCCGAGGTGCGCGGCGGCGTGATGCAGGGCGAATGGGTCGTCACGACAAAAGACAATTACCGCATTCCTTTCTATGCCAAAGCCGGGCAATCGCACCGCTTTACCCCGCTTAAAGTGCCTCCCGCAGGCGATCTGACCGGCGAATGGGCTACACTGTTCGGCATCGACCAGGATGGACAGGAAAAAGCGATCGGCGAGTTCAAGCAGGACGGCAATCATCTGGAGGGTACTTTCCGGACCGAGACAGGCGATTATCGATTTCTGGATGGCACCATTCAGGGGAGAAAATTCTGGCTCTCTTGTTTCGACGGAGCCCACGCTTTTTTGTTTTCAGGCAATATTCAGGGCGACAGCCTGCAAGGCGAGTTTTTATCCGGCATTCACCACAAATCCCTTTGGACGGCCTGGCGTGATCCCGCATTTCATCTCGGCAACGCCGACTCTCTGACCACCCTGAAAACGCCGGGCGCCGCCATCTCGTTCCGCCTGACGACACCCGAAGGGGAAATCATTCAGTTCCCCTCACCTCAATTCGACGGCAAAATCAAGATTTTCACCATCATGGGCACCTGGTGCCCCAACTGCCGGGACGAGGGCGTTTTTCTGAGCGAGTTTTGTCAGAAAAACCCGGAGGCGGCCAAAGATTTATCCATAATCGGCTTTGCCTTTGAGCGCGGCAACGATACGGCACAAATATTGTCACACCTCAAATCGTACAAAAAACAAATGGGCCTGCCCTACCAACTGGTGTATGCCGGCAAAGCCGGCGTCGCCGAAGCGGAGAAAATTTTCCCTTCGCTCAATAAGGTAATGGCATTCCCGACCATGATTATTCTTGATAAAAATAACAGGGTGCGTCGAATCCACACGGGATTCGATGGCCCCGCCACTTCCAAATACGCCGCATTCAAACAGGAATTTGCAGACTTTGTGGAAAAATTAAGGCAAGAGTAATTGCCGGCCGCCCTGCATCGTTACCCAATTCCGACACCACAGTTTCAACCGATTACCTGGAATTGCCCGACATGAATAAGATCATCCTCGCCTATTGCCCCGCCAATGCTGAGCTGGCCACTGCAGTGGAACAACCGATTTCGCGTCTTGGCGTGCCTTTCGACCTCATCACCGCCGAACCCTCCAATCCGCCGGGTTCTTTTGAACGCTATTTGCGCGGTACGCAGGAACCCGTGCTGCTGCTGATCACCGACAATTTTCTGCACGACAAAAACTGCATGGCCGGCGCGCTGGAAACTATGCAGACACTATCGCGCCAGCAACGCCTGTTGACCGTCATTGCCGACGGTGTGGATGCGCAGGGCGGGCGCGTGGAAACGCATATCGAACGAATGGTCAATGCCATTCAGTACACCAATCACTGGCAGAGCATTTACCTGGACATGAGCGGTCGCCAGTCTCATGTTTCTCCGGAAGAACGGACGCAATTTGATGCCGACCTGGCCGTAATCCGCGACATCTCCAACGAGGTTTTCGATCTGATCACAGCCCTTCGGGAAAGCAATTGCATCACCTGGAATCAATTGACTGCCAACGATTTCGAGCTGTTCTTTGTACATTTCGGGTTAAGAGAATGGCACGAACAATACCGAAAACTTGCCTCCCCTCCCCCCTCGGCTGAAGAAGTCAAGCCGGCGCAAACGCCGCCCGTGTCTGGCCCGCTGGCGCCGGCTCCCGCGGTGAGCGAGCCCCTGCAATGGCCCGATGAAGTGCCGCCGGCGATCGAATCGGAACCCGCTTTCCAACACATCGATCATTTGCTCGCCGACACTGAAAGCGAACAACCCGGGCAGGCGCTGCCCGCAGAAGAACCTGTTGAAACGAACACCGGCACCTTGACCGACGAGGACATTCGCCAGACCATTCGCGACGCATGGTTCTGGCTGGAAAACGGGCATGTGGAACGGGGCTTGCAGGTTTTTCAACTCGCCCTGGAAGAGCATCCACAGCACGCTGAATTGCGGGCGCATTATGAGAATGCCCTCTCAAAATTCAGCCCGCCCGACGAGGAAGGCATGGAGCTGCCGGAAATCGATACCAGCCAGGTCGGCACGCCAGATGTATCGGAAGCCCGGTCGTTCGAACAAATCGGCGATGAAGCCATGGAGAAAGGCGATTATCTGTTTGCCAAATTCTGCTGGGACCGCGTTGTCGAGTTGTCGCCCAATTATCCCGGGATTTACCGCAAACTGGGCCTGATGACCAGTGCGCATCTGCGCGATTACCGCGAAACGGCGGTGCATTATCTCGATAAAGCGCTTGAACAAAATCCGGAAGATCAGGAAGTGCGGGAAAAAATGGCGGCGTTGCTGAATAACGCTGTGCTGCCGGCCGAGCCGGCAGCCATACAGGAAACACCCGGTATAGTGGAAGAGCCTGTCTTCGAGCCGATTAGCGAGCCCGCCGAGGCTCCTGCTGACGACAGCCCTGTTGAAAAAGAGGCGGAACAACCTGCCCCTGCGGTCTCCCCGGTCAGAAGCGAAAAGCAGCTGACGGTCTTGGTCACGGGCGCCAGCTCAGGTATTGGGCGCGCCACATCGAGGCTTTTTGCGCAAAACGGCCATCGTTTGATTCTGGTAGCACGCCGCAAGGAAAAACTGGACGAACTGGCCGCTGAATTGCAAAACAACTGGCAAACGGAAGTCTTGCTCCTGCAACTGGATGTACGCGATTCGCAGGCAGTTCGGCAGGTGTTGGGCAATTTGCCAGCCGACTGGCAAGACATAGACGTGCTGCTGAACAACGCCGGACTGGCCAAAGGCCTGTCGCCCATTCATGAGGGCGATCTCGATCATTGGGAAACGATGATCGACACCAATTTGAAAGGCTTGCTTTACGTCACGCGCTGCATTGCACCCGGCATGGTGCAACGGCGCAAAGGGCATATCATCAACCTGAGTTCCAGTGCGGGAAAAGAAGTTTACCCGAAAGGAAACGTGTATTGCGCCACCAAATTTGCCGTGGAAGCGTTGACACGGGCCATGCGTCTTGATCTGCACGCGTACAATATACGCGTCAGCCAGGTCAGCCCGGGACATGTGGAGGAAACCGAATTTGCACTTACGCGTTTCGACGGCGATCAGGAAAAGGCGAAAATCTACAACGATTTCCAGCCCCTGAAATCTTCGGATGTGGCGGAAGTGATTTACTTCATTGCAACCCGCCCGGCGCACGTCAATATTCAGGATATCTGGCTTTTTGGCACCCAACAGGCCAGTTCGACGGTGATCGACCGCTCAGGAAGGCATTGACTTGAAAATTTGCGCCGACGCGCCGACATCAAAGGTGCAAACGCTCTTTTTTGACCAGCAATTCGTCCTTTGACTCCACCCGGTCGGGATCTGGAACACAACAATCAACAGGACATACCGCTGCGCATTGAGGCTCCTCATGGAAACCCACGCATTCCGTGCATTTATCGGGCACGATGTAATAGTATTCGTTGGAAACCGGTTTGTTTTTAACGGAAGCATCCACTACGGTGCCGTCTTCGAGCGTATAAGAACCTTTCACCGTATTGCCGTCGTTGACAGCCCATTCCACCCCACCCTCATAAATAGCATTGTTGGGACATTCCGGCTCGCAGGCGCCACAGTTGATACATTCGTCGGTAATAATAATAGCCATGCTTGGTGCAGTAATTCCAGTTAATAGGGTAAACAATAAATCCACCCGGAAGTTGGCCGCAAAAATAAAAAGAGTCCGGCGAGCGCCGAAATAGCGCCCGCCGGACTTTCACTTCTAAGACACAAAGAGGGGACTGGTTCGTTAAATTAGAACGAATCCAAACAAAATCGGCTAGTTTCCGTTGGCCGGCATGGGGCGGATGAAGGAATCGATTTTGTCTTTGCTGTCGAGTTGTTTTTTCAGTGCAAGGGCGTCCTTGTTGTTGTCGAACTTCCGAACGCTAACCGAGAAATAAGGAGAGCCTTCAAACTGAACGACCTGCGCTTCCGAATAACCAAGTTTTTGCAGTTCGGCCGTGCGTTTTTGGGCATTGGCCTCGGAAGCGAAAGAGCCGGCGATAACATAGTAAGCCGATTTGGCGCCGTTGCGCACCGTGACCGAACCGCCGCCAGAGGAGGGTGCTGAAGGCGCCGTGTTGACGTTGGGCTTGCTGCCGGTATTGGCGCTTTGCGGTTGTTTGTCGTTGCCGGAGATTTCACCGTCCACATAAACCACCGATGCGCCCTGGACACCCGTGAGGATACGAAGTTCCGTGCGGCGATTACGCGCATGTTCCTGATCCGTGCAAGGCACGCCGTCGGTGCAGCGGTTGCGCGGTTCGCTTTCGCCATAACCAACCGGCCGCAGCCGTTCGCGCGGAATGCCCTGACTGACAAGGTATTCCACAACGCCGTTGGCGCGGCGCTGGCTCAGCTCCTGGTTATAGGCCGAGTTGCCCCGGCAATCGGTATGGCTGGCAATCTCGACAGTGATTGTGGGCTGTTGTTTCATCAGCGCCACCACCATGGCGAGGTCTTTGCGCGAATCGGGGCGCAAGGTGGCATCGTTAAAATTGTAATACACGCTCGGCAAATCGATCACAGTGCCGGGGAGCAAGGGCGCAACGGAGAAGTTTTGCAACATGATCTGGTTGGGAAGATTCCAGTCGTGGGTGTCCACGTCGGCAGAACCGATCATTCGTCCGCCCTGATAAAAGTCGACCTTGTAGGCCGTGTTTTCGTTCAGGTAATAATCCACCATGCCGTTCGGGTCGGCCACGAGGGTGTCTTTTTCGCCGTTTTTCTGGTTGGTCAATACCAGCGTGGCGCCGGCCAGTGGAGCGTTGGTGACATAGTTGAAAGCCGTGGCGTTCCAGTGGACTTTTCCCGACATGTTCACTTTTTCGAGGGCCGCCTGCAACTGGTTGCCGGGTTTGGAGATCGACATGCGGAATTGCTTGGGCTGAAAACCATCTTTGGCCACCGTGACAGCATAATTGCCCGGTTTCAGTTCAGTGGTGAATTTGCCCTTGCTGTCGGTCATTCCGGAAATGCCCTTGTCGGGTTGCGTGGCGCGCATCACATCCTGTCCGTTCACATTCTGGATCGTGATGAGGTTGCCGTTTTCATCGCGGCCGATGGCATTGTTGGTTTCAAGGTTGAGAATGGTTACCGAAGCGGAGACGATAGGCGCTCCGGATATTTTTTCGGTAGCCGACACGACCAGATCGAGATTACGGTCCGGAACGCGCTGATTTTGAAGGAGATAATCGTCCAGGTTGCCATTTTCGGTATGAAAACTGAAAAGATCGTCGCTACCCTTTCCGCCGTTACCGTTGGAAGCGTAGTAGCCGTTGATCTTGTTCAGATCGACGATCAGCCCCAGGTCATCGCCTTTGGTGTTAAAGGGAGCGCCGAGGTTGATTGGTTTCGTCCAGGTGTTGGCGCCTTCCGGAATGGCATAGTACAAATCAAAGCCGCCCATACCGCCTTCATGGCCGGTTGAAGCGAAATAAAGGGTATTGTCGGCATGTACGAAAGGGAATGCCTCATTGCCCGAAGTGTTGATGGTGGACCCAAGGTTGACAGGTTCGCTCCACATATCGCCAACGCGGTAGGAAACGTACAGATCCATCCCGCCCGAACCGCCGGGGCGGTTGGATGAAAAGAACAGTTTGTCGCCATCGATGCTGATTGCCGGGTGCACGTCGTCCCACTGGTCGTTGCCGAAAGGAAGCGGCTGAGGTTCCGACCAGACGCCGTTTTCCTTTTTGGAGAAATAAAGGCGCTGCTTTTGGGTTTTGTCCTTGGCCAGTTTGGGTTTGCCTTTGACCATGTTGTTTCTCGAAAAAAACACGGTTTCGGCGGTTCGATCGAAGCAGACCGGGCCATCGTTATACAAAGTCGAAATTTCTTTTGCAAAGGGCTCGGGGGGCAACAGTGCACCGTCGGTACTGCGGCGGGAGCGAAGAATCGACATGGCCGGGAGTTTGAGCCGTTGGTCCATTTCTTTTTTCAGACCGGCAGTGTTGGTCGAAATGAACACAATTCCATCCTCGTAAAAAGTTGGGCTGAATTCCAGTCCGGCCGTGTTGATCGCTTCTTCATTCTTGACCTCGACTTTCACCGGCTCTACCTGGAGCGGTTCGGTCTGGGCGTGTAAAAAAACTGAACAAAACAAAAAGGCGAACAGGGCGGAAATATGCTTGGAGGCGTTCATGATTCCTGAATTGGGATGTTGATTAACGGATTGCCTGGGCAGAATTGACATGTAATCGGGATGTCTCAATTTTTATGTCCTGAAAATCATGCCAATCCTGCTTATGCAAACCTGTTTAGAGGAAAAAGCGCGGGTTGGACATATTGCGTTTTTTCTTCTTCAGGTCAATTTGGGCGAGCACTTCCACCGAGCCGGCGTTGTAATCGCGAACTTGAGAGAGAGAAAAATCATACGCTGCGCCCAAACCCAGTTGCGGTGTTGCTTGCCAGTACGCGAGCAGATCTATCGATTCGCCCGGGCCATCGCCGCCTACCCGATAGGAAAGGCCTGCCGTAAACTTCTGGTTGAGATCAAGGCTCAGGTTGAGATCGACATCGAAGGGCGCATTTTTTACGTATTTAGCCAGTACCGCCGGCATCAGGTTGACATTGTCGCTGATAGGCAAAATGGCGCCGGCCATGCCGTACATGTGGGGCAAACCTTTGGCTGTTTGCGTAAAATTGGGTGCGCTGAAAGGATTGGTGTTGAACCCGATCGTGTTGGAGTAGATATGCGGCACCGAAAAGCCCACATAAAACTGCTCGTTGAACGTGCCGTAAACCCCGGCCCCTACGTTGGCATAGGTAATATTGACATTTCCATTGTCGAGGGAGGGGTCGTTATTGGCCTGGCTGGGATCGGCCTGCGCGTCGGCAAAGTTCATCCCGCGGGAACGCACCGAACCCATGATCCCGACCCGGATCGACATGACATCGTTGGAAATCAGGTCATAAGAATAAGCCAGTGCGCCGTAGAAATCGCGTTGCAAACCGATTTGCTGGTGCGAAATGGTCGCCCCGACGCCTACCCTCGGCGACAGGAAAGGGCCGTTAAAACTCAACAGGGCCGACTTGGGCGAGCCGTCGAAGCCAATCCACTGGTTGCGGTAGATGGCCGTGAGAAACGGAATACCGCGCGCACCTGCATAGGCCGGGTTGATGATCAGTTTATTGTACATAAACTGCGTGTAATGATGCTCCTGCTGAGCCTGTACGCGCAGCGTGGCCAATGCCACCAAAAGGAGCGGAAGTATCATTTTTTTCATGATGTCCAATTGTTTTGTCGGGTTTTCGCTGCCCGGAAAAGTTGTTTCCGGGCAGCGCACCCGAAAAAGTTAACGGAAGATTTCCACGAAGCCTTTTTGTGGCGGATCGTTCGGACGCGGTTTGAAAATATAGAAGTAGGTGCCGTCCGGAAGGTCTTTACCTGCTTCGCCGTTGAGCGTACCGTCCCAGGCATTCTGGTAAGGCGCCGCCTCGTAAACCTTGTCACCCCATTGATTGTAGATCACAATCTCGCTGTTGCGCAAAGTACCTCCTTCCAGACACGGAATCACGAAAGTGTCGTGGTCGCCGTCTGAATTGGGGGTAAAGATGTTCGGAATAAACTGACAACCTTCTGTTTTCAGCAGTACCGTTACCGTTGCCTCACTGCACAAATCCGGACAGGTCTTGGAGCAAAGCAGGTAGGTAAAGGTAAAATTGGCCTCGCCCATCGCATAGGCAAAGGAGCCGTCGTCGAGCAGTATCAGGTCAGGGTTGTTATCCGGGAAAAAGTCCGTTATGCCTCCGTCAGCCGGTATGAAAATATCATTCGTCAATACAGGCAGGGTGTCGAGTGTCCCCGCTGCAATAGTGAACGTATCGTTGACGGCTTCCAGCGCCGATGCAACCACCACTTGCGCACTGGCCGGGGGGGTCGGGCAACCGTTGATATCGGCCGAGACCGTGTAAGTGCCACTGTTGCCGCCACCTGCAATCACAAGGATCTGGTTGTCCGTATCGGCAATCGTACTGCCGTCGGGGCCAGTCCAGGTGTAGGTAGCGCCCGGTATCGGGAATGCCGTGAGCGTATCGATTTCACCTTCCATACAGGCAACGACCGGCGCGACGGAAAGATCCACGGGCAGAAGCGGAGCAACGGTAACGGCAAAAGAGCAAAGCGCTGTATTGCCGGAAGCATCGGTCGCCACAAAATTCACCGTTGTTACACCCGTCGGGAATACTTCTCCGGTCAGTGGTCCGACGGTCTGGGCAACTTCAACGCCCGGACAATTGTCAATCCCGATGGGCGAAGAGAAGAACAGCCGTACGCCGTCGCAACCCGCGATCGTATCGATTTCCTGAACAATAGCGCTCGGGTCAGTGATAACGATGGCGCCAGTACTGACGACAAGGCTTTCCGGGCAATCGAGTGAAGGCGCTGTGCTTTCATGCACCGTTACGGTAAAAGAGGTATTGATCTGGATGCCGTTGACATCCGTCGCCGTGTACGTGACAGTTGTCACGCCGGTACCGAACGTATCGCCGGGCTGATGTGTCGAGGTGACGACCGGGTCCTGGCAAAAGCCCATGGCCGTAGGCGGTTGCCAGCTGTACACGGTATCGCAGCCGCTTTGAATATTTAACACAACATCGTCCGGTGTATTCATCCAGCCGGGTACGGAAGAGCCGACTACCAGTACGGAGAACGCACAGGTATCGCGGTTGCCGCTGTTATCCTCGGCATAAATCACCACATTGGTCAACCCGATATTAAACGTGTCTCCGGGCATGGGTGTAGCTGTAATTTCCGGCTGCGGATCGCAGTTGTCGGTCACGTCGGGAAGCGTCCACGGATATACGATTCCGCATGATCCGCTCACATTCACCGTATCGTTCGGCGGGCAGGACGTAATTACCGGCGGAATTTGATCGATCACAAAGACATCAAAACTGCAGGTAGCAGTGTTGCCGGCGGCATCGATAGCGGTATAGGTCACCGTAGTTTGGCCCGAGACAAAGATCGATCCGGGCGCGATGTTGGTGATGATGGTATCCAGGTCACAGTTGTCGGTGGCCGTGGGCGGCGTCCAGTTGACTACCGTATCACAATCTGCCGGCGGCAGATCGATGATGATCAGGTTGGGGCAAGCGCTGAGCACAGGCGGAATCGTTTCTACCACGGTGATACTGAAACTGCAGGTGCTGGTATTGCCCGAGTTATCGGTTGCAGTGTAAGTTACCGTAGTGATGCCGCTCGGGAAGAATGCACCCGGGGCAACAACCGGATCGGAAGTTACCACTACTGCGGGATCGCAATCATCAGCAGCGGAGGGCGCGGCCCAGTCGATATTGGCGCCGCAAACATTGGCGTCGCTGGTATCAACGATGCTGACCGGGCAGAGCAGGGTCGGCGCGCTGGCATCCAGCACGGTGACGGTAAACTGGCAGCTTGCCGTATTGCCGTAATCGTCCTCTGCCTCGAACGTAACGGTGGTCGTACCCACCGGGAACGTATCGCCCGAGCCATAATCACTCGTGAAATCAAGCGCTTGGTCGCAGTTGTCGGTACCGGTCGCATCTGCAAACTGGGCAATGCCGGAGCAGTTGCCGTTGCCCGAAACCGCGTTCGTGACAACGTCGCCAGGGCAAACGATGGTCGGCGCCTGATTATCTTTTACCGTAACGGTGAAAGAACAGGTGGCGGAGTTGTTGGCAGCGTCGACAGCCGTGTAGATCACCGTCGTCGAGCCGACCGGGAACGAAGAGCCGGGAGTGAAATTCGGTTGCTGCAGCGTAGCTTGTCCGCAGGCGTCAGTTGCAGTCGGCGCCGTCCATTCGCCAATGCCTTCGCAGTTGACGCCGGACGCATTGACGCTAAAGTCGGTCGGGCAACCTGCAATCTGCGGCGGCGTAACATCATTAACCGTAACTGTCAGCGAACAAACCGCCGAGTTGCCGGCATTGTCTGTCGCTGTAAAAAATACCTGTGTGGTGCCCGTATTGAAAGTGTTGCCGGGCGGCACCTGAGTTACCCCTGCTACGCCCGAACAGGCGTCGTTCACCGTGGGCGAAGGAATCTGTACGTTTGCCGAGCACAAACCGACAGCAGCATCCACCGGTGTCACCGTCGGGCAAGTGATGGAGGGCGGCGATTGATCGGCACTTTGGAAATAGCCGCCCGTGGTTGACAGCGGAACGGATGCGAATGAACCGTTCACAGCGTCAAAGGGCGGAATAAAGGCGATATCTGTGGTGGCATCGGGATCGAGCACCACGAAATTGATCGTAAAAAGCGTATCGCCGTCCGGCAGGTCGGGCCAGCCGAAGCTGCCGTCGCCGTCGAGAAAACGAAGAATACCGTTTTGGGTGCCTACATAGCCGATGAAACTGGTGGCATCCAGGTTGAGGCCCGGGTTCAGGTTAGATACGCTGATCCATTTCAAGACGGCTTCATCCCAGTTTACGGAAAACTGAAGCCCCCAGATGTCAACAAAGTTTTCAACAGTAACCTGAAAGGACACCGTGTCGCCTGCGCCCTGGCAATCCACCGCGATCGTGTCGAGGTACAGATTCAGGGTTTGACCGGCATCCACCAGTACCGTAAACGAGCAGGTGGCAGTGTTTCCGGAAGCGTCGGTAGCCGTGTAGGTAACCGTTGTGGTACCGGCATTGTAAATGCCGTTTGCGGGGCCTGTACCCGTACCGGGCGTAGCGCCCGTGGCAGTGTAGGTCAGGCCAACAACGCCGGCGCAGTTGTCGCTGAGCGCCAGGGGCGAGAGGCCGTTCACCGTCGCGGTGGTAAAACCGGGATCGGCGGGTACAGCCACACTCAACGGGCAAGTCAGCACGGGCGCTACGTTGTCGGAAATATTGCTTTGGCCATTGATCGTCACAATGGGGAGTTCGTTGATCAGGTCGCTAACCTGATAGGCCTCCTTGACAGAAGGAAAATCGCCAAATGCAATCGAACTATTCGTCCCGGCGGTGCCGGCAACCGTAAACTGGATGGTAAACAGCACAGCGCCGTCCGGCAGGCTGGTGCCCCCCGTGAGGGGCTGGCCGGTTGTCCAGTTAAAAGAAAGAAACCCGGAGTTCACCTGTGCTACGCCGAAGTTGCTCGGAGCAAGCATAAGAGAAGGGTTGAAATTGCCTACCGATTGATAGCCAAGCACTTGCGGATTCCAGCCCAGGGAAAACTGAAGTGATCCGAGGGAGTCGAAATTCAGCGTAGTGATCGGGACGACAAGTGTTGTATTACAGGAGCCGTTGACGTTGCCGGCGATGAGCGTAAAATCATCCGTCAGGGCAGGCTCAACGGTGACGGTAAAAGAGCAAGAGGCAGTTTGACCGCCCACATCGGTTGCCGTGTAGGTTACGGTGCTTTGTCCAAGATTGAATGAAGTACCGCTTGCATCGGGGTCGTTGGGCGCATTGAATGTCGTGGCGCCGGTGACAGCAAATCCTGCTGCCGGCACGCCGCAGTTGTCGGTCAGGCTGGCCGGCGCTATGCCGGGCACAGGAGTAGGGCCGGCGCCGGGCACAGTCACATTGGCCGGGCAGGTAATGGAGGGCCCTTCGGTATCGACGGGTTTCACGCCGCCGTTCATCACCATCCAGGGCACTTCGTTGCCGTCGGGGTCGGTGACCTCCACAATAACCGGGTCATTGGAAAACCCTACGGTTGTGTAAGGGCCGCCGATCCGTACGAAAGCGATTTGAAAAATAATCGTGGAATCCGGAACGGTGGCGCCGCCGAATCTGGTCCAGTTGAAAGTCAGTTTGCCGCTGTTGACAAAAACAGCCGATGTATCAAAACCGAAATTGACCGGCCCGCTTGTAAATTCAGTTTGCAGAGGGCCGGTGGCGATGTAATCGAGATTTTGGGAGTTCCAGGAGAGCGTGAACTGAAAAGAACCTACGTCGGTAAAATTCAGAACGCGCAACGGCACCAGAAACGTGTCGGTCGAAGAACAGGGCACCGTAATGGTATCGGTTTTCAGTACCACTTGTGCCGACGACCGGCCGGAGCCCATCAACGACGCAAAAAAGATCAGGATTAATAAAATATTTCTCATGGTTCAGAGCGAATTAAAAAGCCCAACGGCTGCATGGCAGCGGTTGAAAAAGTTGATAAACACGCATTATAAAATTTATTGAACCTTATAAACCGTTTATCAACTTTTTTCAACCTGAATCCTTCGTTACAGGGCTGCTTTTTTAATCAATGAGGATCATCTTTTTGCGATCGCTGTGCGTCGGCGTTTCCAGTTCGTACCAGTAAACGCCCGGCGTACCGAAGTCGCCTTTCTGGAAGCGCACTTCGTTGTAGCCTTGTTCGAAGTTGCCGACAACCAGTTTGACCAACTGACCCGCTGCATTGTACACGCGCAGGGAGGCGCGACCGGATTCCGGCAGGCGGAAACCGATGACTGTACCCTCGCGGAAGGGGTTGGGCTGGTTTTGGTACAGCGCGAAATCGGCTTCGTTCAGACCGTTGAGCGGCTGTACAAATTCAAGATCGACCTTCATCGTACTGCCGTCGGGGTTGTATGCTTCTGCACGGGTAATGTCGGATCCCACATGCATGACCTTCGACAGGTTGCTGCTGCTTTGCAGGGCGCGGAACGTCACCGTGAAGAGCACTTCGTCGTCATTCACCGTAACCGGTTCGCGGCTGACCCACAAGGTGGTCAGGTGACCGTCGGAGAGGTGTGCGGTACCGAAGTTATCGTCGGTCAGTTCGAGTTTGGCGCCTTTCATATCGGCGAGTTCGAACACTGCCGGGTCGAAATCGATCGTCATCTGGTAGGCGTGGCGGTTGGTGAAATCGCTCGCTTTGAACGGAATGGTCACCAGTTCGCCGGCCTGGAAGGCGCGGTCGGTCACGCGGAAACGGAAGGTTTCGCCGCTGCGGTCTTCCACATCGTCATTGGTGAGCGTTACCGGCGTGTTGCCGTTCACGTCGCCCATGCGGATGGCTACGAAGTCGTCGTCGAGGAAATCCTGGTCAGCCGGGTTGTGCTGGATCGTTTGCGGATACGGGAGCGTCAGCGGACCAAACGGCGCCGTGCTGTTGGCCGGGAACAAGTGGCTCTTCGGCACGAATTTCCAGTCGGGCGAGTTCATAATATGCTGATCGGTACCCAGTGCCAGGCGCTGGATCAACAGATAGTCGGCCAGCGTAACTGTTTTGGTGTTGTTCACGTCGGCAGCAATCCATTGGTACGGCGAAGGCAGGGTGTCGCCAAAAATATGGTTGACGATACGAAGCAAGTCGCCGGCCGTAACACCCGCGTTGTAGGGCGGGCCAACCGTTACTTTGCTGCAGGCAGTAGTGGTATTGGCATTGAGCGGCACGTCGAAATCGTAGGTGCCGGCAGCCGTCGTAATTTCGGAATTGGTCACCGTACCGGTCAGGCTGACCGTGACATTGGCCACCGGTTTTTCAATACTGTTCGGGTTTTCCGGATTGATCCAGGTCTTGATGTCGCCGGCCAGGGTGACGTCGGTGTTGACCAGTTGCGTAATTTCAACCGAGCCGGTCATTTGATCGATCGTGACATCCACAGGGCCATTGGCGCCTTCCACAGTAAAGTTGAGTACGACCGGGGCGCCAACGGCAGCCACAGGAGTATTGGAGCCCAACGGGGCCGTGCCGAGTTGGACATCGACGTAGAACAGGATCGTGCCGTCGGGCAGTGTGAGCGGGTTGATATCCGTCCACAGTACACCGATATTGTTGCCGGCCAGCAGGTTGGTCTGCAGGCTGGAGGAAAGGTTCGGATCAATACCCGAAACGCCAACCACCGTACCGACAGCCGGGTCGAGCACGTTCACCGTGAACGTAAATCCGGAGACGGAAGTGAAGTTTTCCACAGAAACCGGCACAGAAACTGTTTCGCCTTGTGCGCCGCCCTGGTCGCCAATCGTCAATTTGATTTTGGCGCCTTCGACAATCGTCACAGAATCAACCTGTTGACAACCGCTGCCTTGATCGTAAACTGTCACATAATAGGTGCCGGGTGTCAGGCTAGAGATAGTAGAGGTCGTTTCGTCGGTGCTCCATTCGTAAGTAACGTTGCCCGAGCCGCCGGTGATGACCACCGTTGCCTCGCCGTCTTCGGCGCCAAAGAACGATTCATTGCTTCCCTGTACGTCGATAGAGAGGCCGCTGCCTACGCCAAGCGTCACATTTACATTTACTGTGCAAGTGTTGAGATTGCCGTTCACATCCACAACCGAGAGCGTAACCGGATTGAGGCCCAGATTACTGCAATCGAAGGTGGCAAGGTCGAGATACATGGTATCGATGGCACAGTTATCAACGCTGCCCAGGTCGATATCGTCCGGCTGGATGGTCGCGGAGCCGTTACTGCCCAGCGAAACAACCACGTTGTTGTTGCAGACCACAGTCGGAATGCTGTTGTCGATCACTTCAAGGACGAGAGAATCAACACCAGTGTTGCCACAGGCATCGACTGCCGAGAAGAAAATCTTGTACGTGCCAACCGGGTAATTGCCGCTGATATCCATCGAACCGTCGCCAAACGGCGCGTCGTTGGTAATCAGCATTTCAGCCGTTGTCGAGCAATCGAACGGCGTTACGGCAAAGTTGACCGGTACCGTGCAATTGGTGTTGGGAGCACTGTTGGCCGAATAGACCTTTAGCGTATCCTGCAAGCCCGGGAAACTCGGCGCCGTTGTATCTACCACAGTGATATTGCGCACGTGAACCGTCACGTTTCCGCAATCGTCCACTGCCGTTCGGGTGCGTACGATGGTGTAGCTGTAATTACCGCAGGGGCCCTGGGCTACGTTGATCGTATCTTCCTGCAACTCCACCGTTACGTTGAGCGAGCAGTTGTCGGTTGCCGTGATGCTGAGCGGACTGGGTACGCCTGCTTCGCAAGACACCGTAATATCCGGGTTATAAGCGCTCAGCACCGGCGCAATGGTATCGATCACCGAGAACGTTTGTACGCAGGTCGAGGTATTGCCAGACAGGTCGGTTGCCTTCCAGGTACGGTGAATCAGGTAGCAAGCCATCGAGTTGGCATCGGCAGTATCCTGAGTATCGGAGTACGAGATGGCGGGATAGTCGGGCGAGGAGCAGTTATCGGTAGCCAGCGCATACTGGTGCGTGTCGGGAGAAAGGTTGTCGGAGCAAACGACCGTTTTGCTCGGCGGGCAGAACGTAATCACCGGCGCGACGTTGTCCTGAATCACGATATAGGTCAGGCAGGAAGAAGTATTGCCTTCCGGATCGGTCACGTACAGTTTTACCGGATGCTGCGTCACGCCGTCGGCATCGGAGCAATCAAAGGTGAGCAGATCACTGGGCGCCTGGAGCGGCACTTCATCGAGTCGTTGCACTGCCAGATCGACAAAGAAGCCGTAGCAATTGTCAAAGCTGAGGTTATTGAACTGGAAGTCGGCTACCGATACTGTCCCGGAGGGCTGTAGGGCAGCACTGAGGCCATTGATACAAACCGCATTCGGCGGTGTGGCATCTTCCACAATAACCGTGAGTTGATGGGTCGATTGATTCAGGCTCGAATCACGCACGGTGAAAGTAATGGTGTGCGTACCGAGATCGTAGTAGCCCGTCACATCGGAACCGGAGCCTGCGCCACCAATGCTGGTGATGATGATATCATCGCCCGTGGCACAATCTTCGACGTAATCACGAAGGTCAAATTCCAGCAGGGCCGTGCAGGAAAGGTCGTCTGGTGTAGTGGCAATAATCAGGGTATCCGGCGTGCCGGCCAGGAAAGTCGGCGCCTCCGTATCTGCTACCGTAACAATCTGAGTAGCCGACGAAGAATTGCCGGAAGTATCCGTTGCTACCCAAAGGCGGGTGATGGTATAGTTGTAGAAACCATAGCCGGACGCCGTTTGGGTGGATGTTTCGGTAAATTCAATTTCGACATCGTCGTCACAGTTGTCGGTGGCCGAGAGCGTCACAGCGTCAGGAATGAGCTGGCAAGCCTGAATGGTCGTATCATTCGGCTCTGTTTGCAGCACCGGAACAACCGGGTCAACCACATTGATCGTGACAGAGCAGGTGTCGTGGTTGCCCGTATGGTCGGTAACAACCAGCGAAACAATGGCGTCGCCCAGTTCCGAGCAATCAAGGATCGGGTTGATCAAAGAAAGCGTGACAGGGCCGCAATCGTTGGGATCATTGCTGCCGTTGTCCAGTTGGGCAGTGGTGACCGTAGCAAGACCCTGGCTGTTGAGGTGTACCGTAAACGGAGGTTTGCAGAGGGCCTGCGGCGGGAATACATCGACCAGAACCGTAATATTCTGCGGTTGGGTGGTTACGTTCCCGTTGCCGTCGTCGTACAGCCAGGTAATCACATAGTTACCGGGCATCAGGTTGTATTTGGGCGGCGTGCCGGGGATAAAAGTGCCTACCGGCGTCGAGGGAGTACCGTAAATAATCGGCGCGTTCGGGTTGCAGGGATCGGTTGCCGAAGGCGCTTCGATCACAAATCCGCCGCAGGAGTCGGTCAACATCGGCAGTACTGCAACAGTCGGGATCGGAGCCTGACCGTCCTGAAGCGTCACGTTAAACGTGCAACTGTCGGCGTTGTAGGCATCCTGGCCTTTGATCGTAATCGGGAAAGTATTGCCTGCAAGCGGCGGGTTGGGTGCGAAGATGGAACCCAGGGTGGTGCCGGGAGCAAATTTCTGCGTCAGGACCACATTACCCGGACAGTTGTCGGACACCAGCACGAGGTTGCGGTAGTCGGGCACCTGAGCCGTGGGGCAAGTCGCCGTAAGCACCTGGTTACCGGGGCAAGTCAGCTGAGGCTTTTGTGTGTCTTTGATCTCAACCGTGAAGGAGCAGACGGAAACGTTGTTGCTGGCATCCGTCGCGGTGTACGACACCGTGGTAACGCCAACCGGGAATTGTGCGGTCACAAATACCTGGAAGAAGAATCCGTTGTAATTGAACGGATTAGACAGGTTGACGGCCTGCTGTACGGTCGGGTTGCTGATCGTCTCGGTAACGGAAAAACTGTTGCAATCCGATACGTTCGGGACCGAAGACCAGGGGCGAATCCAGGAGTACAGGTTGGAGCAGGCGCCGGAGGTATTCGGCAATACGACGTGTTCGCCGCATTTAGGATAGTTGAAAGCCGGTGCAATAGCGTCCTTCACTTCCACCGTGATCGTTTGAGCCGTCGTGTTGCCGCATTCGTCTTTGGCAATGTAGGTCACCGTAGAAATCCCGATCGGGAAATTCGTCAAGCCGGGGTTACCATTGACGGGCGACATGGCCGAACCAACATTCGTGAAACCATAGTTGTTCGGAGGAGCCGGATACTGAATGTAGTAAGAGTAGGTCATGTCGGCATCATCCGTACAGTTGTCCGACACCTGGTTGCCCTGTACGGCCAGATTAACCTGTGCCGAACATGCCGGCGAACCGCCGGGACCTTGCGTCGAGTTGACAACAATCGGGGAACTGAGCGAAAGGACGGGCTTGATAATATCCTGAACCGTAATCGCTTGCGTTGCCGTACTCATGTTGACGCCGTCGGAAGCCTTCCAGGTGCGAACGAAGGTGAAGCCGTTGGCACAAGTGGCCGTGATCGGGCCATCCGTGTAGGTAATCGTCGGCGCGGCACAGTTATCCGTCGCCGTGGCAGTGCCGGAATTGAAAGGCGACTGTGCATAGTACACATCGCAGCTGACCGTCAGGGGGCCCGGCGCCGTAATGGCCGGAGCGCCTGCGTCAACAACATTTACCTGGCGCGAACAGCTTGTATTGACGTTGCCGGCCGGGTCGGTAACTTTGAGAAATACCGTATGCAAGCCGATTTGCGGGCAACCTACCGTCAGCGAAGTGGCGTATGCACCGCCCACATCGAGTTTAATGCTGTCGGTTTTGGAACAGTTGTCCGTCGAAGTGGCATAAATCTGATTGGGCAGGATGGTTGCCGTGGCGCCGGTCAGATTGACCGTCAGCGTACCCGACTGGCAGGTAACGTTCGGGGCGATAAGATCCTGAACCGTCACAGTAGCCGTACAGGTGCTGGTCCGGCCGCCAAAATCCGTAGCGGTCATGGTCACGATATTGGCGCCGAGCGGAATGCAGTCGAAGGCAAAAGTCGAAGGCGACAGCGTAAAGCTGCAGTTGTCCGTCGAACCATTGTCGATGGAAGAAACAGGGATGGTGGCATTGCCCGTTCCATCGAGCTGGACGGTTGCATTTTTGCATTTTGCAACCGGGTTTTGGTTGTCGGCAACTACAACATTGAAAGTGTAGGTACCGATGTTGCCCAGGGCATCCTTGGCCAGCCAGGAAACCGTTGTGGTTCCGAGCGGGAAAATGGCGCCCGGTTGATGGCTTTGGAACAAGGTGGTTACGGGCGGGCTGCAGGCATCGGAGACAGCGGGCCAGGTCCAGCTGTATTGAGCGAAACAGCCGTTCGTCACGGTATTGAGGTTGACGGTCGAACCATTGTCCGGCACGTTGGCCGGGCTATCGTTGAACACAGGTCCTGCCTGGTCGGTCACATTGACACTGAACGAACAGGTACCGGAATTCAGGCTGCCGTCGAGCACGCGGACGGTAACCGTCGTGAGGCCGGTGTTGAACACCAGACCGCTCAGATCGAATTCGTTGAAAATACCCGGCGATACCGAAGTGAAAGAGCCGGAGTTGATTTTATATTCGAACGTAACGCCGCAGGGATCCAGAGCGTTGTCATAGTATTCTTTCGGGCCTACCGTGATAGGGATCACTGGTGCGGCCTGGTTAAAGATCAGATCGGCGATCGAAGCTGTGCAAGAAGCGTTGGACGGAATCGTCACGTTTGTGGGGCAGGAAACGATCGGTGATGTATTGTCGGTGATATACACGGTGGCCGTACAATTGTCGGTATTGCCCGATTCGTCTTTCACCGTCAGCGTAACCGTATTGTTGCCCAGGTTGGTGCAATCAAACAGGCTGGGCGAAACAATGATCGTATCGATGGCGCAGTTGTCGGACGAACCGTTGTCGATGACAGACGGATCGAGCAGAACTACACCGATTTGGGGGTCGAGGGTAAGCAGTACGGAAGAGCCGACACATTCGGCATCCGGGGCTTCGTTTTCATCAATGTCAAAAGTATAATCGACATGGATTTCATTGTTAAAGGCATCGGTCCACTGGTAGCGTACCACCGTCACGCCGGCAGGAAACTGAACCGTGATGGAACCGCCGCCAGTCGGGGGAAATGCCGGAGCGCCCGTCAGGACGTTGGGGTCGGGACCGGAGAGCACCGTTTCGGTAAAGGTTACGGCACTGCAGTCCGAAACCGTTCCGATCGAAGGCCGGGTGAAGGTCACGACTTTCGAGCAGTCGCCCGCCGTTACGGGGAAACTGAAGTTTTGACCAACGGGAGAAGGCGTAACACTCGGAGCGGTATTATCATTGACCTTAACAACAATGGTGCATGACGCGGTATTGCCATCCCCGTCCAGCGCCGTCCAGATCACGTTGGTGGTGCCAATCGGGAAGACCGAACCGGCCAGGGAAGAGGTGGCGTCGTAGTTGTTGACAAGAGTCGGGATCACACAATTATCTACAGCGGTAGCGTCGAACTCACTGCCGGCAGCCGTATAACTGCAGGATGCGGGGAGTGAGGCCGAACGAACGAGCGGAGAGCTCGGGCAGGTGATGACAGGCTTTTCGTCGTCCTGTACCAATACATTAAAGTTGCAGGTGGCCGTATTCATGGCTGCATCGGTAGCCGTAAAGGTCACGGTCGTCAGCAGACCTTCGGCGAATCGTACGCCGGAAAGGCTGCCAGAGCCGGAAGCCGGTACAGCGCCCGGAGCGGCCCAGGTCACGACGACGCCGGGGCAGTTATCCGTTGCGGCCGGCGCGGCAAAACTGAGGTCGGCATAGCAAACGCCATTGTCGGTGCCATAAGGATTCAAAGGCGTGGGGCAGGTGATCGGGTTCGGCGCTTGCGCATCGCTAACGGTAACGGAAAAGGAGCAATCATCCGTATTGCCCTTGCCGTCCATAGCCGTCCACGTAATGGTGGTCGTGCCCTGGTTGAGGGCTACTCCGGAAAGGGAACCGGAGCCAGAGCCGGTGGTAGCGCCCGACAGCACATAGGAATAAGTGATCGGGCCACAGTTGTCGGTAGCGGTTGCATCAAATTCGGCGCCTACGGCCGAATAGGTGCAGGCTGCCGGGTTGGTGTTGCGCAGGGCGTTCGCCGGGCAGGTAACTACCGGCGGTGTAATATCTTCAAGTTGAACAAAGAACTTTTTAGCTTCGCTCTCGTTGGGATCGTTGGGCGGATCGCCGCCATTTTGAGCGAAAGCCACCCAGAACTCAAGCGGCTGCGGACTGCTCAGGTCGGAGCAGCTCAGTGTGTAGGGCGGAGTGCCCAGGTAAATCGTTTTTGCCTGATCGGCGTACAGCCGGGTTTTGGCACTGGTCATCGGCGTGCAAGTGCCGGTACTGTAACCGGCGCCATTGATCATCAGTCGAGTCAGGCTCGCTGTGCCGGTAATGGGGTCCAGGGTCAGACCAATCGTGGCTGGGGTCGCCGGAAAGGCGATGTCGCACTGGGCATGAGCCTGTTGCGCTCCGAGGAGCAACAACATAGCCATGCAACAGGACGTCAGCCAACGCAGAGTCGGGTTGCTGTTCATGGTCAACAGATTTGATGATGGGAAATAAGATGTGGAGAGATGTCTGAAGAAGGGTTGAGATTTCTTCATCAAGCGATCGGTTTGGAATTAAAAAATGTTGTTTTACGCAGATTCCGCCGGCTGTGCATTTGCTGCATTACATATATATCGGGAAACCGGCCGGAAGTCGGAACCAACCGCGAGGACGACGGATTAAAGGATTTAAAAAACGCCGCAAGTTTAAGGCGAAAAGTCAGAACCATTCAAATAAATTTGGGTTCGATAGTGTTCGTGCCAGCATACGCCAAAAACCGTACCAATTTTGGGGTACCCCTGCCGTTTACTTCCCAATGCCGCCGTTTTCTGCCGTGATTTCACATTTTACGTTAAAAGTGAGCAAGAGTCACATGCTTGCCCTACCTTTGGCAAGGTATTTGAACAAATTATTTTTAATCCTCAAATTTTCCTCGCCTCGAACGCTTCTTTTCGTCGGAAACCCCTCCGGATTTCTGCAATCCCCCCCCACCCATCCATATTCCTTATGCCAATTGTTGTGATTCATCTTTCCACTTGCATGGACTGGTGAAATTTATGTTTGCCACAACCCTAATCCCGTTCCTTGTTTCTTAACCGATTAATTTTCTCCGCATGAACACAACCTTACCACTGAACCAAGTCAGGCGATTCGGCTGGCTAAAATCCTGTTGCGCTGCTTTCCTGTTTCTGGCAGGTTTTCAACATGCCGCAACGCACGCTCAAGGTACCCTTTACTACTACACCAATGCCACGAGCGGCATCCCTGCTATCGTAGCCCCCGGCATCGAAACGATGGGGACGATCGAAGACCTCAAACGAGGCGGTGGCGTGGATACCACCATCAACTGCTCGGCCAATCAAGGCTTCGGGTCGGACGGCTGGCCTACCACCAACACTTTTGATGTGGACGCCTTCAATTCATCCGGCGACTACATCGAATTCACCCTTGATCCGCAAGCCGGCTACTCGCTGCTCATCACGGGATTTGCGGCCAACTCCCGCCGGGAAAACCCCAGCGGCACCACCAACGACGGCCCCACCTCGCTGCGATACGCCTACAGCAAAACCGGGGCGCCCGGCAGCTGGACCTTCGTCAATCCGGGCAACCCGCAGGCCAGCAGTACCTGCGGAAGTCTGGGGGTTACACGAGTCTGGACATCCTTTCCGAGCGTATCGGTTTCAGGGTCCGAAACAATTACTTTCCGGATATACGGCCTGTCGAGCGGCGCCAACATGACCGGCGATCTGTTTCTTCGCAATGTCATAGTCAGTGGCTTTGTGTGCTCTTCTACGCCTTCGGCCAGCCTGAGCCCGGTAAGTTTTTGCGAAGGCACAACTTCTTACGATATTCCGGTTACTTCCAGCAGTACCGATATTACGAGTTATTCGCTCAGTTTTTCGCCGTCAGGTATCCCCGACGTAAGTGGTACCCTGCCTTCTCCGGGTCCGCTGCCTTCGGTTTTGAGCATTTCAACGGCCATGAGCCCGGATGGCGTTTATTCTGGCACACTGACGCTGACCAACAGTTGCGGGGTTAGTACAGTTACGCCATTCAACAATTTGGTGACCATCAACCCGCTGCCCGTTTTCAACATAACTGTTACAGAAACTTCCGGTGTCAGCAATAACGATGGCATCATTTGCCCCGGCGATGACGTAACGCTCAGTGCCGGTTCGGGGGGGCAGACGTATCTGTGGAGCACCTCGGGAACAACATCCTCTATAACAGTTTCGCCCGCAGTCACGACGACCTACAGCGTCACCGTCACCAACCTCGGTTGTCAGCAAACCGCTTCACAAACGATCCAGGTGACCGCCCCGGAAACCGCCAATGCCGGCCCTGACCAATCGACTTGCGTCAACGGCTCTGTGCTGCTGGCCGGTTCGTTTGGCGGTACGGCAACCGGCGCTTCCTGGTCGGACAATGGCGCAGGCGGAGTATTTCTGCCGAATGCCAATACATTGAACGCATACTATACCCCTCCTTTAAACAATACCAATCCTATTACCCTGACGCTGACCACCGACGGCCCCTGTCCGGTCAGCGACGATGTGGTTATTAGCTATGATTTTGCGCCGGTTATGACCCTTTCGGCCAATGCTTCTACCACTACGGCAACCTGTAATGAAACAGTTACGGTTACCCTGAAAGTAGAAGAAGGTTTTAACGGCCTCAATTCGCTGCAATACAGCGTCAACTGGAATGCATCGGCGTTCAGTTTGCTCAGCCAGTCCGCTACACCTATTGGCGGAGGTACGCCTTCTGTTGCAACCGGCATGGGCACTTTGACCTATTCATGGTTCGATCCGTCTGGCAGTTTTGGTGAAGATTTACCGGACGGAACTGTGTTATTAACCATGACATTCAATGTTCTAAATAGTTCCGGAGCGGAAAGTATAGACATTACGGGCGCTCCGACTACTATTGAAGGCGTAACCTGGCAATTATGCGATATCAATATTTCGCTCAATAATGACGCGGATATTAATCTGACGCCTGTCACGCCAGGTATTTCTATCACAGAAGACTCCGGCATAGAAAATGACGGAATCATCTGCACAGGTGATGACATCACCCTGACGACTTCGGGCGGCGGCACCTATTTGTGGAGCACAACTGCTACCACTTCTTCCATTACTGTATCTCCGACTTCAACCACTACCTATACCGTAACGGTGACCAGCCCCGGCGGCTGTTCGACATCCGTTATGCAGGTTGTCACGGTCAACAGTTTGCCAACGGCTTCCGTACTGCCTTCAAGCATTACAATTTGCCCCGGAAGCCCAACTGTTTTGATGGCCTCGGGAGGTGTATCGTATCTGTGGAATACCACGGCTACGACTGCCGACATCACCGTTTCACCGGTCACGGCTACCACCTACACGGTAACCGTTACGGACGGTAACGGCTGCGTCAACACAGCCACCTCGGCGGTAAGCGTTTCCCTCGAGCCCCTGACCAGCGTAACGGTGTCGCCAGACCCGATCTGTGCCGGCAGCACTACAACCATGACGGCAATCGGGGGCACCCCTGGTGAAACCTACAATTGGTACGACGCTCCGACAGGTGGCAATCTCGTCGGCACGGGCAATCCGTTCACTACGGACCCGCTTGCTGCAACCACTACCTACTGTGTGGAACAACAAACGATTTCAAGCCAAACCTCGCTGGTATTCGATTACACCGGCGCCATGCAAACCTTTACGGTGCCGCCGGGCGTCACATCTATCAATATTCAGGCTTATGGCGCTCAGGGGGGTAATGGAAACGGAGGAACCGGCGGCGCTGTGGGCGGCACAGGCGGCCTGGGCGGTCTGGCCCAGGGCGATCTGGCAGTGACGCCCGGACAAGTATTGAATCTATTTGTCGGTGGCGCTGGTTCCGGTCCCAACGGCGGTTACAACGGTGGCGCCAATGGCGGCACGCAAGATTCCGGCGGCGGCGGCGGCGCAACCGATGTTCGGATAGGCGGCACGGCCGATGCCGACCGGGTGCTGACTGCCGGCGGCGGCGGCGGCGGCGGTCGCGGCGGTTGCCATGAAAACGGTACTACGGGCGGCAACGGCGGCAATGGCGGCGTCGGCGGCGGCGGTATCGGCATAAATGGCGATGACACAGCTACTGCCGGCGGGTTTGCCGGTGGGGGCAAAGGAGGAAATTTTGGCGGCGTTCAGGGCGCAATGGGCGCTGCTGGTATCGGCTGTGCCGGTTTCCTGGGCAATCCCGGCACGACAACTGTCATCTCTGCAGGTGGTGTTGGCGGCGGCGGTCAAGCTTGCTGCTGTTTTAGCGGAAATTCAACCCCCGGCGGCGGCGGCGGCGGCGGCGGCCAAATCGGCGGCGGCGGCGCTGGCGGCGGCTCGGCGGGCACTACCGGCTGCTCCGGCAATAGCAAAGGCGCTGGCGGCGGCGGTGGCGGCGGATCGTCGTACATCGGCGGTGTTGCCAATGCCCTCGTATCCAATGGCGTTCGCGCCGGAAACGGCCAAATCATTATTTCTTATAACACGATGGGCTGCACCTCGGCCCGTGTATGCGGTACGGTAAATGTCACTCCACTCCCCTCGGCTGCCATCTCGGTGGCCGAAACCTCCGGCGCTGCGAATGACGACGGAACCATCTGCTCCGGCGCATCGGTCACGCTGACAGCTTCGGGCGGCGGCACCTATTTGTGGAGCACCACAGCCACGACGGCCTCCATTACCGTCAGCCCAACCAGTACGACCACCTACACGGTGACTGTCACGGACAACGGCTGCTCGACCTCGACCAGTACGGTGATCAATGTCACGCCGATGCCTACCCTCAACGCTACGCTCAACGGCGTGAGCCTCAGCAACAATAACGACGGCCAGAATGAAAGCGGCGCTTTCGCCCTGTGTAATGGCAGCAATATCACTTTCGATGCTTTCACTGACGCTGCAGGCGCTTCCGGCAATATCAAGGCTTACCAGACGGTCAGCCTGAGTAATGTCAGCCTGTCTTTCTGCAACAACTGCGCTGCGCCTGTAACGGTCTTCCCGGGCGCCAGCGGTGCAGCCACTCTGGTCAATCCGACTCTGCCCGGCACCGTAACACTCAGTTTCCGGGTATTCAACGACCTGAACAACAACAACGCTATCGACGCCGACGAATGCCCGAACGACTGGGTGGTTTACACCATCACGGTCAATCCAATCCCGACACCTGTTATTTCGGTAAGTGAAAATTCGGGCACGACACCAAACGACGGCATCATTTGTGCCGGCGCACCCGTCACGCTGACCGCTTCCGGCGGCGGAACCTACCTGTGGAGTACCGCGGCAACGACCGCTTCCATCACCGCCAGCCCCGGCAGCAACACTGTTTATACAGTGACCGTTACGGCCAACAATTGCGCTTCCTCTACCAGCCAGGCTATTACCGTCAATCCGCTGCCCGCGGTCAGTCTCAATCTGAGCCCCGATGTGGCCTGTATCGGTGATGCTCCGCTGGCGCTTGCAGGCGGCTCGCCTGGCGGCGGCCTGTACAGCGGTGCAGGTATCACGACCAGCCCGACATTCGACCCTGCAAACGCAGGCGCCGGAAGTCATACGCTCACTTATACCTACACCGACGGTAACGGTTGCGTCAACTCGGCAACCGACGGCTTTACGGTATATGATCTGAAAATCACCAATTATAACCCGGGTAGCACGGCTTCTGCCGGTACGCGAACAGTTTGTGATGGCGATTCCCCCACTTTCACAGTTGACTTTACCACCAACCCCCTGGGCGCTGTCACCCGCAGCTGGCAATACAACGACGGTGTGAACGGCTGGCTTCCTATCCCCGTTGGGCCGCAATATTCCGTGCTGCTGGCTGGCAACCCTGGTTCTACACGACTGCGGGTCAACAATGCCCCCAACACCCTGAATGGCTACCAGTACCGGGTTGTTCTCTCGTATGCAGCCTGCTCGGTCACATCCCAGCCGTTTACCTTGTTCGTCAATGGTCCGTTGACGATCACGAATCCCTTGCCGGTAACCGTTTGTGCTCCGCCGGCTGCGCAGACTGCCACGTTTACCGCGGTGGTCAGCAGTCCTTCCGGCCCCGCCCCCGACCTTCGCTGGCAATACAACAACGGTTCGGGCTGGCAAAATATCTCCAATGCGTTCGGCGGCAACGTCAACCCGCTGAACCTGACCAGTGCATGGCCCCAATGGCCGGCGCCGGGCAACAGCATTCAGGTTCGCCTTCGCGCGGATGTTCCCGGTTGTGGCAACGTATTTTCCGATCCTGTTGCCCTGACGGTTCAGCCGGCGATTACGCCCGTCATTTCCGGCCCGATTTACGTCAATTCCATGGCGTCGGTATCCTATCTGGGCGACCCGGGCGTTTCCGCCCCGGCCACCTTCGCCGGCGGCACCTGGGTAGCCTCCGGCGGCCCCGGCACAGTCAGCGTCTTCTTTTCGGATGATTACAACTTCGTCGTCACCGGCGGCACTCCGGGCACCGTTACCATTACCTATCAGGCGACCGACAACGCCGGTTGTACGGGTACGGACCAGGTTACCCTGACGGTACTGGACAAACTGACGCTCAGCGCCATACCGTCCGATCTGACACTCTCCTGCGGCGACGAACTTACCGTCAATATTGAAGCCGACAATCTGGTTGACCTGATTGAACTGGCCTACAACCTAAACTGGAATCCCTCCGAACTCGCCTACGCCGGCAGTTCGGCGCCCTCGCTGGGCGGCGCCAGCCCGACGATTGATGCGACCAATGCCAACCTTGGCCAACTCGGTTTCTACTGGGGCGGCGAATACACCGGCCTGCCGCTGAACGACCATGTGTTGCTGACCCTGAATTTCACTGTATTGCAAAACAGCGGCACAACGGCGATCCTCTTTGACAGTCCGGTAGCAACCAATACTTCGATCTCAGATGTTCCGATCAATACGAACGACGGCACCATGAGCGTCACCCCCATCCAGATCGTACTGGAGTATCCGGAAGACCCGGTTTGCCCGGTAGATTGTCAGGATGCTCAGGGACAATTGGTGACCTATGGATTTTTTGCGACCGGCAACCCGGACCAATATGATCTTATCTGGGGGCAGGCGGCGGAAGATGCAGGGTTTGTCAATTTTGAAGAAGCCGATCTCGACTTTTCCAACGGACAATTTACAGTGGCCATTCCCTGCGGCCTTGCAGCAGGTACCTACGGCGGTACGCTTACGGTGTACAATTCCGAGACGGGTTGTTCGGGCTCCACGTCCATCGCCGTGATCATCGACAACATTCCGCCCCAGATCACCTATTGCCCGGAAGACGTCACGGTTTCCTGCGACATTCCGCCGGTTGACCTGAATGCAGTCGTCGTGACCGACAACTGCGACGATGTCACGGTGACAAGTTCGGAAAGCAATAATGAAGGATACGGTTGCTTTGGCAATCCGCTGATTATCACGCGTTCGTACATCGCTACGGACGGCGCCGGCAATTCGACCAACTGCATTCAGCAGATTACGCTCGTCGATCAGGATGGTCCGGTACTTGCCGAAGACGCGCCCGAGTTCGACAGCAACTGTTTCGACGATGAAACGGAAGCCCTGAACGCCATTCGCGATTACGTGCTCGAATACATCACCGATGAATGCCACCCCAACGGCATTGAAGTACAGCCAATTGAAGACTTCAACGTGGTGTTCGACGAGATTAGCTGCGAGGCCTCTGTGACGGTGGGCGCCATCGACGGATGTACACCGGCCAATGCTTCCATTTTTGTTTTCAACAATATCAAAATTGACGGTACAGCGCCCACGCTTACGCTGACCGATATTGACGATTGCTATGAAACCATCGCCGACGCTATTGCTGCCGCGGTCAATCCGGAATTTACCATAGTTGAAGACAATTGCAGTGGCCCGTTAACGGTTGCAGCCGAGCTGGCAGACAATACGGATTTGTGCGAAGCCATGATCGTGGTGACGGCAACCGACGACTGCGGCAATGTTTCCACCGACACCTACGGCCCCGTGCGGATCGACGGCACATCGCCGCTCATTTTCAACAACAATCCGCAGCTGCTGGCCAATACCTGCTTCGAAACATTTGATCAGGCTGCTGCCGCAGCGGAAGCAGCTATTGAAGCTGGCGACAATTGTTCGGACGTGGCCGACCTGATCGTTGAAACGGACGAACTGGCGCCCGAAGCGACTTGCCCCTACACCCTCACCGTACGGGTAACCGACGAATGCGGCAACTTTGCCCTGTATCAATTTACCAATGTAAAAATTGACGCCGACGGCCCGGTACCCGTGTACGACGAGCCGCAGGGTCCGCTTTGCTTCCGCAATGATACCGACGCCAAAACTGCCTTGCTGGATTTGGTCGGCTGGGAAGACGAATGCGGTTTCCCCCTCATGTACGAGACAGCCAGCTATTCGAACGCCGGCGACCCGAATCCCGATGACGAATGCGAGTTCGGCATCGTTACCATCACAGCGGTCGATCTGTGTGGACACAGCACCTCCGTTGACTTTGACATCAAAATCGACGCTACGCCCCCGAGCACGATCGATCCGGAAGGATTGCCCGCACAGGCGTTCAGTTGCATCGGTGATGCCGTTGTTGACCTGGAAGGCGTATTGATGCAATTGCAGGATAATTGCCCCGGCACTATTGACCTGACCTACGAAGGCCAGGCGCTGGCGGATGAAAACACCTGTGTGTTTATCCGCAGCTTCGTGGCTACCGACGAATGCGGCCTGTCCAGCACCATCACGCAGCGCATCGAGATCAACGACAATGAAGCGCCGGTATGGGATGCCCAGAACTCGACTGAAGATTTGTACATCTCCTGCAGTGCAGGTGATGAAGAAATCAGCCTCGAAGAACTGGTGCAAAGCGCGCTGAACGTCGATCCGCCTGCCGTGAGCGACAACTGCGAAGGCTCCGATGAAAACGTGGTGTATATCACGGTGACAGACGAAACCTTCCCGCCCGTGGCTGAGGAAGACTGCCCGAATGGCTATTCCATTACCAGAACATGGACGGCGGTGGATCAGTGCGGCAATGCCAGCACCTTTACCCGTATCGTTCATGTCACCGATAACGAGCCGCCGGTTTTCGATCCGGAGTGCCAGTTCATGCCGTTGAATATTTTCACCTCCGACGGCTATGAATGCCCGGGCGAGCCTTCGATTTCGCTTTATGTCGGCCAGCACATCGATGTCAACTCGACCTGGACCATAGCCGGCTACGAGGTGGAATCGCTGCTGGGCTGTGTCGGCGACAATTGCAGCGCACCAGAGAACATCGACATCGTTGTGGAAAGCATCGACTACGGTATCAACGGCGAAGGTCTGCCCTGCGTGCGCACGATCACCGTCACGTTCTCGCTGACCGACGAATGCGGCAACGTGCAACCCGTGCCATTTATCTGCATATACAACATCTTTGACGACAGTGCCCCTGTGTGGCAAACCCAGGCCGGCGCACTCGATCGCGTGGTGGATTGCAACATCCCCGGCGAACTGGACGATGCACTTGAACTTGCGCCCGTACCCGTCGATGAATGCGACAACGGTGCTACGCTGTCTTCCCCGTCTTATGTGGAAACCGCGGGTGATTGCGCAGGCGAATACACGATTACACGGACCTGGTTTGCTTACGACCAGTGTGGCAACAGCGACTCGCCGATCTACACGCAAACCATTCATGTGATCGACCTCGATCCGCCGACTTTCAGTTCCGGCTGTCAGCAGCTGTCGATCGATTTGCCCACTTCCGAAGGCTTCGATTGCCCGGCCAATGCTGCCATTTCCCTGACCGAAGGACAGGTGATCAACGATCAAACTACGTGGACCGTTGCAGGCCTGCCTGTCGCGAACCTTAACGGTTGCATACAGGACGCTTGCAGCCCCTCCGGCTCGATCAAGGTGACCGTCGCCGATATCGAGAGTTACATGAACGAGGACAATTGCAACCGTACGATCTCGGTCTCCTTCCTGCTGGAAGACGACTGCGGCAACGTGTTGCCTCAATTGCTCATCCGCAACTACGAGGTCATCGACGATACGCCGCCGGTCATCGACGAGGAAGGCATCGAGCCGATCGCTTCTTGCTACGACAACATCGACGACGCTGTAGCAGACGCATTGGCAACCGTACAGGCCAACGCTTCCGACAATTGCACGGCAAGCGAAGACCTCGACTACACGTTTATCATCAACAACCTGCCTGACTGCGGTGTTGACATCAACGTTTATGCGCTTGACTGCAACGATAACCAGACAGAATTTACATTCTCTACCCGTGTAGATGGCGAAGCGCCGACGCTGATTGCCAATTGCAACGGCATGGCGCCCTCCTACCCGACTGCAACGGCCGCCCAGAATGCGATGTTCCTGCTGACCACATATCAGGACAATTGCCCGGGTCCGCACAGCCTTGTCAATGCCTACACGGTTGGTACCTGCAATGCCATTGTAACGCTCGTATTTGCCGACGCATGCGGCAATACCAGTTCGGTGTCCTGCTTTACCAGCATCAATTCAACGCCGCTGGCCATCAGCTGCCCGGCGCCGGCTACCCGCAGCACCGATCCGAACGAATGCAACTACACGGTACTTGCCAACGATCCGTTCACACCGACCGTTAGCGGCGGTTGCGCTCCGTACAACCTGAGTTATGTATTGACCGACAATACCCCGCCGTCGACCAGCGGTACCAGCCTGACGGGTGTTGATCTGGAAAAAGGCAACTCGACCATTTCCTGGACGGTTACGGATGCCAATAATGCTTCGACATCCTGCGCATTCACTGTGACGGTGAACGACACGCAAATGCCGACCATCAGCTGCCCGGCCAATATTGTCAAATCCAACGACAACAATGCCTGCGGCGCTGTGACGACCTATGCAGTGACGGCTTCCGACAACTGCATGTACACGGTAACGCAAACAGCTGGCCTGGCCAGCGGCAGTTCATTCCCGGTCGGCACGACGGTCAATACCTTCCAGGTAGTCGACATGTCGGGCAATTCGGCCTACTGTTCGTTCAATGTTAAGGTCAACGATACCCAGGCGCCCTCGATCAGCTGCCCGGCCAACATCACGGTCGGCAATACGGCGGGTCAGTGCAATGCTGTGGTCAACTACAACGTCACGGCTACCGACAACTGCGGCGGCACGTTGACGCCGGTGCTGATCAATGGTCCGGCCAGCGGCTCCACTTTCCCGCTCGGCACGACGGGACCGATCCAGTGGCGTGCAACCGATGGCGCCGGCAATTCTGCCAATTGCTCGTTCTCGGTGACGGTCAATGACACGCAAGCACCCAATATCGTTTGCCCTGCCAACATCACGACGCCGGCTACGAACGGCGGCTGTTCTGCTACGGTCACTTACAACGTTACGGCTACCGATAATTGCGGCGGTTCGGTCACCCCGACACTCGTGAGCGGCGGCGCAAGCGGTTCCTCCTTTACCGGCACTTCGACCGTAACCTGGAAAGCGACGGATGCAGCCATGAACATGACGACCTGCGCCTTCACCGTTACGGTGACGGATAGCCAGAATCCGACGATCAACTGCCCGGTTTCGGGTACTGTTGTTCGCCCGACCAACGTCAACAACTGCTTCTACACGGTTTCAGGTAACGAATTCAATGCTACCGGCGCCGACAACTGCGGAACGCCGACCGTCACCTACACCCTGAGCGGCGCAACTACCGGCACCGGCACTTCACTGACCGGCGTTCAACTGAACAAAGGGACCAATACAGTGAACTGGACCGCCACCGATGCAGGAGGCAACACGGCGATCTGTTCCTTCATCGTTCAGGTGAACGATACGCGTCCGCCAGTTGTATCCTGCCCGCCGAGCCAATCGGTCAATGCCGCCTCCAACGCTTGCGGCGCGACCGTCAACCCGGGCACACTCGGCGCAACCGACAACTGCGGTATTGCTTCCTCTACATTCGGGCCGATCCCGATGAACAACTTCTTCCCGATCGGAACGACCTTGCTGACCGGTACGGCATCCGACAACAGCGGCAACACCGCTTTGTGTACGACGACCATTACCGTGACCGACAACCAGCCGCCGGTATTTACCAAATGCCCGGCCGACCTGACCCTCAACAACGTTGAAGGCGGTTGCACCGGCCAGTATGGCTCTACCGAAGCGCCCGAGGTAAGCGACAACTGCGCGTTCTCGCTCAACTGGGTGCTCAGCGGCGCCACGACTGGCAGCGGATCCGGTCCGTTACCGGCCAACACCGTGTTCAATTCAGGTGTGACAACGGTCACCTTTACCGCAACCGATGCCAGCAACAACTCCGCTGTTTGCACGTACCATGTGTCTGTGATTTGTATCAAAGTGGCAGGTAAAATCATTTGGGAACACAACCGGGTCAGCAACCCGATCGGCGTCAAAAACGCCACGGTTACCCTGATGAGCACGGGCGTTCCGCCTATGCCGGCCAGCCCGCTGACAACGCTGACAGACAACTCGGGAATGTATATGTTCAACTTGCCTATGGGTAAAGACCTGATGATCGAACCGACGAAACCTGCACTGAACAATGCGCAGAAACTCGACGGCGTGACCATTGCCGATGCCCAGGCCATTCAGGCGCACCTGAACAATACCATCCCGATTACCGACCCGTACAAACTGATTGCGGCCGACGTAAACAGTACGAACACCGTTACTACCGTGGATGCCAGTGTGATTACGTCTGCCCTCATGGGCAACCCGCTCGCCCTGGCGGCATTCGAGCCTTCCTGGAAATTTATCAATGCTGCCACGGTATTGCCCAACCCGCCGGCTTCTCCGTTTGCCCTGTACAATGCAAACAAGAAGATTACTATTCCTGGAACGGTTTCGACCGACCAGCTGAACAAGGACTTCATCGGCATCAAGAGCGGCAACGTCAACGGCTCTCCGGCGCCTGTATTTGCCCCGGCATCTCCGCTGATCTGGATGGTGCAGGATCAGACCATTCAGGCAAATGAAACCGTTGAAGCCGTCTTTACGGCCGTACAGTTCAGCGACGTCGCGGCTTACCAGTTTGGTATCGATTTCGATCCGACGCAATTGCAGTTGCTTGATATTCAGTCACTCGGATCGCTTCCGCTCAGCACTGCCGACAACTTTGGCGCCTTCAACGCCGAAAACGGCGAGATTCGCACCGCCTGGTCAAACGCAACGGGCCTCAACCTGAGCATCGGTACGCCGGTGTTCAAGGTGCGCTTCAAGGCACTGACTTCGGGCGCCAAACTCAGCGATCTTTTGCAACTGAGCGACGATATTCTGCCCGGCAAGGTGTTCAACACCGCCCTGGCCGAATCCAGCGTCGTACTTTCGTTCAGCGATGTGAGCACTTCCACGTTCGCCGCGCCGCTGCAGAGTCGCCTGCAATTGCTGCAAAACCGTCCGAACCCCTTCAACGAGGAGACAACCATCGGTTTTGTACTGCCTGAAGATTGTGAAGCAACGCTCCGCGTGTACGACCTGAGCGGACGGGAAATCACCATGCACAAACGTTTCTACCAGGCTGGTTACCACGAAGTTATGTTCCGCGTAACCAATGCTTCCGACTATGGTGTGATGTTCTACGAACTCAGCACACCTTCGGGCCGCCTGGTGCGCAAGATGATTGCTACGGGTAAATAACCTGACGAAACGTACATTGTTACTACCGATCGCCCGCTTCGATGTTTCGAAGCGGGCGATTTTTTTTTTAAAAACCTGCCTTACACGGTAAGGAAGGGGTTTGTGATGTTGCCTGTACTTACTTTTGTCGATCCAACAACGCGTTCATACTGCTTTCCGAAAGGCTGAATGCCACACTGCCATGTCGAAAAAGAAACACCGTCATCTTCGCAAAAAAGGTATGCCCCCCGGCACGCTGGTATATACGGGCACCCGTCCGCAAACCGCAGTGCGCCACGTGACCACCGTTTGGTATGGAGAAGAAGAGCATCAGGTCGTCGAGGATTACACCCCCGAATACCTGTCGCGGCCCGACGGAGTGACCTGGGTGGATATTCGCAGCCTGGGCGACACCGACTTCATCGCCCGGGTCGGGCAGGATTTTAATATACACCCGCTGGCTCAGGAAGACGTGCTCGATACGCAGCAGCGCTCCAAACTGGAAGAATACGACAACGGGCTGTTTTTTATCCTGCACAGCCTCAACCTCAACAGTACGACGCTGGAACTCGGCTCTGAACAAATCGCCCTTTTTATTGGCAAAAATTTTCTGGTGTCCTTTCAGGAAGACGCCGACGACACTTTTCAAAATATCCGAAAAAGGGTTTGTGAAAAAGTTGGCAGGCTGCGAAAGAAAAACCCCGATTTCCTGTCATACAGCATGATCGACATGGTTGTCGATCATTATTACATCGTGCTCGACGAACTGGAAGGCGCCATTGAGGCGCTGGAAGAGAAATTTCACCACCAGGCCGACCAGATTGGCTCGCCCGACAAGGCCCGAATCTTTCAGATCAAACGAACTGCCGGCCAGATTCGACATTTCCTCCTGCCGCTCCGCGACGCGACGCTACGCTACTATCGAACCGACAGCGAGCTGGTGGACGACAGCACCCGGCCTTACCTCCGCGATGTATCCGATCACGTCACCCAAATCCTGGACAGCCTCGACAACAGCCGCGACCTGCTCAACAACATCGAAGCCCTTTATCAGGCCGAAGTGAGCAACCGCCTCAACAACGTCATGCGCCTGCTCACCGTAATCAGTACCATTTTTATTCCACTGTCCTTTGTTGCCGGCCTCTATGGAATGAACTTCGACAACATGCCCGAATTACATACAAAATACGGGTATTACATCGTTTTATTGGTAATGCTGGCAGCAATGGTGAGCATGCTCTGGTATTTCCGCCGCAAAAGGTGGATTTAAGGTTTAACATTCAACGTTCCGGATTCAACGTTCAGAGCGACTGGCTTTCCGCAATTTGTACCACCCAAATATGATCCCGGGTAGCCCTGCATCCTGCCTGAAACCGCTTCGATCTTTGAATCCGGAACTTTAAACCTGTAACTTTTACCTCAATAAATGACCGGCATCTTCATCTGGTAAAGCATGAATGCGAGGACGTCGGCGGCTTCTTCGAGCAATTTTGAAGTGGGTTTGCCGGCGCCGTGCCCGGCGCTGGTTTCGACGCGGATCAGCACCGGCTTGTCGCCTTGTTGGTGCTCCTGCAAGGCAGCGGCAAATTTGAAAGAATGCGCCGGCACCACGCGGTCGTCATGATCGGCCGTGGTGATCAGCGTAGCCGGATATGCCGTCTTTTTGACGTTGTGCAAGGGCGAATATTTGATCAGGCAATTGAACTCTTCCTTGTTGTCGCTTCGGCCATAGTCAACTGCCCAGGCGTAGCCGATTGTAAACTTGTGGTAGCGCAACATATCCAGCACGCCCACCTGCGGGAAACACACACCGAAGAGGTCGGGGCGCTGCGTCATGCAGGCCCCGATGAGCAAGCCGCCGTTGGAACCACCCTGAATGGCCAGCCGGGCAGGCGATGTGTATTTCTGCGCCACCAGGTATTCGGCTGCCGAGATGAAATCGTCAAAGACATTTTGCTTCTGGCATTTGGTGCCAGCTTTGTGCCATTTTTCGCCAAACTCGCCGCCTCCACGAATGCTCGCCACGGCATAAATGCCATTGTTTTCGAGCAAAGCCGCGCGCGAGGCTGAAAAGGCCGGCGTCACAGGGATGTTGAATCCGCCGTAGCCGTACAGCAGGGTCGGGTTGTTTCCGTCAAAGGCAATGTTCTTTTTCCGTGTAATGAACATTGGCACCCTGGTGCCGTCTTTGCTGGTAAACCAGACCTGTTCGGTGGTGTAGGCGTCGGGGTTAAAGTCCAGTTTGGGGGCTTTGAACACCTTGATTTCCAGGCTATTCATGTCGAGCGAATAGATCGTCGTCGGCCGCAGGAAGGAAGTAAAGGAAATAAATGCCTGAGGGTCGTCCTGTTTGCCGCTGACTGCGCCGATGCTGCCGAGTTCGGGCATGGGCACCTCCTTGATCAACTTGCCTTCCAGGGTAAATACCTTGAGCGCCCCGGCTGCATTGTGCAAATAGGAGCAAACGATCTTGCCGCCGCACACAGCAGCGCTTTGCATGACATCACTCGAATCTTCTGGAATCAGGGTTTGCCAGTTTTTCTGCTCGGGGTGTTCCGAATCGATCAACAGCAAACGCTGGTTGGGGGCTCCCTGATTGGTCATGACGATCAGCTTGCCGTCCAGGTTATCTACGACGACGAAATCGTTGTCGAAAGTGGTGGCCAGCGGCGTAAACCGATCCTGGTTTTTGGACAAATCCTTGAACGACAGGGTATTGCCGCTGGTGCTTTCGCTACTGGTCAGCAACAAAAAGCGCTCGTCTTCGGTCGTCTGGGCGCCGAAATAATAGTCCGGGTGTTTTTTATCGTCATACACCAGCTTGTCGTTCGACTGCGGAGTGCCGAGCGCATGGTACCAGATCGCACCGAAACGGTTGGTTTCCGTCAGGGCGCCGCCGGCCTTGGGTTCGGGGTAGCGGCTGTAATAAAATCCGTTGCCGGCCCAGGCAATGCCCGAAAATTTCACCCATTTCAGCTGGTCGGAAAGCAGTTGGCCATTCTGGAGGTCTTTGACAAAAACGGTGCGCCAGTCGGAGCCTCCTTCCGAGGTGGAATAGGCCAGGTAACGGCCGTCTTTTGAAAACCCGATTTCGCCAAGCGAGGTGGTGCCGTCGGCGCTGAATCCGTTCGGATCGAGAACAACCTGCGGCTGGCTGTCGAGTTGGTCCTGAACGTAAAAGACGCTCTGGTTTTGAAGGCCGTCGTTTTTGAAGAAAAAGTATCGTCCGGCCTTTTTGAAGGGGGTGGTGTATTTTTCAAAATTCCAGATCTGTTCAAGGCGGGCCTTGATCTTTCCGCGATAAGGAATCTGGGACAGGTATCCCTGAGTCACAAGGTTTTGGCGGCGTACCCAGTCTTTGGTTTCTTCACTCTGATCATCTTCAAGCCAGCGAAAGGGATCGCGAATCTTTTGCCCGAAATAGTCATCGGAGACAGTCGTATCCTGGCGCGTTGCCGGATACGTGACAGGTATAGGTTTAAAGTCCATATTAGAGGTTTTCGGTTGGGTTGAGGCGCTTTGATTACAGGATAGAGCGGTCATGATGATGCTTGAAAGCAGGGCACAAAAACTGAATTTAGACATATTCTTTCAGATTTTCCGTTGGAAACGTGATGGAAATGAAGGAGTGCTGTTCTTGATAATGCGAAGCGCGGGCAAATCGCCCTATTTTCGCGGCGCAAAGTACATTGTTGCCTTAATTAAACGGAAATATAGCACACCGCTCCACCGTTTATCCAACGAATCGCCTGAGATGGCATTTTTTACCATGAAATACCATTTTTCAATTCTTGTTTGTGTAATGAGCATCCTTGGGGCCATTCCGGCTGCCGCACAGGAACCGGTTGATTCTCTTGTTGTTGCCGACAGTCTGCACAGTGTGGCTTTGGCGCGCAACTGGTCCGACTTGTATCAACGCACTATTGTGCTCGACAGTCTTTTCGGATGGCATACAAGCGCCGCCGACAGCTTGCGCGAGCTCGCCGCTGACAACCTGAAAGCAGCCAAAAAAGACAGCACCCGCACGAAAGAAGAACTCAAATCGCTCGACACGGCGTTAAAAACAGCGCAAAAAGCCAGCAAATCGGCCGATGCGCAAAAAAAACAGTCGGCCCGCTTACTGGCCCGCTTGCAAAAGCAACAGGCTGCCCCTGTTGAAAAAGATCTGGTAAAAATTGGCGAACAGGTGCTTGCTCTCGAACAACAGGCCGGCCTGGCACCCGCTCCCCTGGAAAAACCCATTGCCGAAATTCTCGGCGCTCCGTCGGTTTCCGAAATCCCCCCCGCTGCACCCGTTGATACCGCGCTGGCTGCCAGCCCGCCTGCCGATTCTTCCATTACGCCTGCCCCCAATCGAAAAACCAAAGCCAAATCATTGCCCCCGACCCGCCAGTATGCACAGTACAATCCGTCGAAAGACGTTATGCTCAACCCGCCGGCCCCTCCCTGCGTGCTGATGCGCGACGTGCGCGACGAGTTTTCGGGAGAAACCTATCGGGAACTCCAGCGGGAAGAGCTCTTTCGCTTTACCAATGACTATGTAAAAAAGGTCATCCCCCCCGGTCAGGCACACGTGATCTGCGAGGCGGCCCTTGCCCAGAAAGGAACCACCCCTACCCTATGGCTCACCTTTACCATACACGACCCGAACGCCCGTAAAACCTTCGGCGGATTCAACAAAAACAGTCAGGCCGTTTTAAAATTTATCGACGGCCAGACCATCACCGTGTACAACATCCGGGCCGACGAAGGCGTAGCGGACGCATCAGGCAATACCCTGATTTTCAGAGCGCAATACAGCCTGGATCGCGAAATCCTGAAAAAAATCCAACGCACCGAACTGGACAAAATCCGGGTTGCATGGGCTACCGGCTACGAAGATTACGACGTACAAAACCTCAACCTGCTCCGCCGTCAGGCTTCCTGCCTGTAAGACTCGATCCGCGATTTCCCGACCATGCAACGAAACGTCGACCTTTTACCCTACAACACCTTCGGCCTGTCGGCCATTGCCGAACATTTTGTGCGCTGCGATAGCGTCGAAACGCTGCGCGACGCAATCGGCAGCGGCATCCGGCCCATTGCTATCCTCGGCGGCGGCAGCAATATTCTTTTTACCGGCAGGCAGCCCGGCCTGGTCATCAGAAATGAAATCAAAGGCATAGAAATAACGGAAAGCAATGATAATGAGGCTATTGTGACGGCGAATGGCGGCGAGACCTGGCACGACGTCGTGATTTGGACGCTTCAGCACGGCCTGGGCGGGCTCGAAAACCTCAGCCTGATTCCGGGCACCGTCGGAGCAGCGCCCGTGCAAAACATTGGAGCTTACGGAGTCGAACTGAAAGACGTATTTGTCCAACTGGAAGCGATCGACCTCGAAACAGGCCAGGTACATATTTTTGACAAAGCCGCCTGTGCATTCGGGTATCGCGACTCGGTGTTCAAACGAGCGGCCAAAGGAAAGTTCTGCATTACCCGGGTCAGTCTCCGGCTGACCCGCAGAGCACACCGCCTGCATATTTCCTACGGCGACATTCAGCGTACTTTGAAGGAAATGGGGGCCGGGGAAACGCCCGGCATCCAGGAAGTCAGCCAGGCCGTAATCCGGATACGGTCTTCCAAATTGCCCGACCCTGCCAGCATCGGCAACTGCGGCTCTTTTTTTAAAAACCCTGAAATCGAGGCTTCATTTTTTGAAAAAATACATGCCAGGCACCCCGAAATGCCCCATTACGACACACCTGGAGGAAAAGTGAAAGTGCCGGCAGGCTGGCTCATCGAGCAATGCGGCTGGAAAGGAAAACGCGTGGGCAATACGGGCGCTTATGAAAAACAGGCGCTGGTGCTGGTCAACTACGGCGGCGCAACAGGATCTGAGGTCAAAGACCTGGCCTATACCATCATCGATAGTGTGGAAAAAACTTTCGGCATACGGCTCGAACCCGAAGTGAATATCTGGTAACATTCGGGCTTTACCGAGACTAAAAGGGATAAAAAAACCGTCCTGTCTTTTCGACAGGACGGTTACAACATAACCATGAAAACAATTAACCAATCTAATGTTCTGCCTTTGTAAGCAAGTGTTTTCGAAAAACCGTGCCAAATCGGGCAGCACTTGGTTAAATTTTTCTATTTGTCACAAAAATTAACGCCCCGACTTCACTACCCTGGCTGCCATCACATTGTCGAGGCCCAATATTTTGAGGAAATAATGCCCGGGCGGATAAGGTTCCAGCGACACGACCCCGCTAAGTTCCTCATCCCACCGTGCCAGACGCGCGGTCTGAAGAAGCCGTCCTTCGGCACTGTACACCTCGCAAAAGGCTTCTTTTTCCTTTTCCCGCGCAGCAACGCTCACCTGCAACAGCGCGGTGGTCGGATTGGGGAACACTTTCAGGATACGGGGCAGGCCGGGCGCTTGCTGCGTCGATACATTGAAACAAAAGTTGGCAATGGTCTCGCTTCCGAAAGCAGGATCGTTCAGTATCCAGATGATGGTTCCAAATTCATCGGTGATCGAAACCGCGCCGTTCATGCCATCGCCGCCGGAATCGTGGAGGATAAACTGATAACAGGCGTTTTGTTTCAAACACCAGGGCTCGTAGTAGAAATATTCGGGCTGATCATAGGGCCCTCCGCTGGCGAGCAGGTTGCCGGAGTCGTCGCGCAGTTCCCAGCTTGTTTCGCCGGGCTTGTCATCGGTCAGCAGGGAAAGCGCGTAGGATTTGGCGTCGGGGTCGAGGCTGAATTGCAGGGAGGCCGTGTCGTTTTTTGTGGCAAAATCTTCGCCGGCATGATTGATGTCGGTCACATCCACTGCCAGGGTATTTTGTCCGAAAGCTGTTCCGTACACCTGAATATAGTAGTCTTCAACTGTACCTGGCAGCAAGCCGATATCGACCGGCAGGCTGACCTGCGGCACGCCATTGGTTTTGATGTCCAGCTGGAAATAGTTTACGGTAGCCAACCCTTCATTGCGCAGTTTGACGATGGCAAACACCTGGCCGGTATCGCTGCAGCCCTGCGAAAGCGTGAGTCCCTCCACTGCGAGATCGCGTTCCCAGCGGCGCTGGACCAGCGCGCTGGCAGAGTCATTGGCGGTGTTTTCGTCATTGGGTACAGTTGCTTTGAAATCAAAGTAATACAGCAATTCAGGGTCGCTCACGTCCACGGGTGTCGCGAAGGTATGGGTGGCCGACCCGCCGGGCGAAAGCGTACTGGCGAAAGGCTCGGTCACCCATGCGCCTCCGTTGACCCTGTACGACACTTCGATATTGCTTTGGGCAAGGGTGCCAAAATTGCGCAGACCGACCGTCACCGGCTCGCTCGCACTCAGATCAGGAGAAGAAACCGGCGCCAGCAGCGTCAGCGCGCCGACGTCGTTCGGATCGCGTTCAGGCGTACAAAACAGGATGGTATCAGTCATTGGAGACGCCGATCCGAGTTCGACCAGCACATTGTCAAAAATATCGAGCAGGCGGAAATGGCCCTGCCAGTTGAGGGTGGTTGATTTGACATAGAGCCGGTAACAGGTGTTGTCGTCGCTGCAAATCTGGACGGTGCTGCTCCCGGGCGGCAGGTCGTCGAGCAAAAGGATCTGATTGGCCTGGTTGCGCAGTTCCCAGTGCAAAACGCCAAAATCGGTTTGCCCTTCGAGTGTGAGGTAGGTGCCGTCGAGGTTGCCGAAAAACTTGACGATGAGGGTGTCATTCGATTTGTTTTGGTCGTCAAAGCCGTTTGGAAATTTGGAAATCGCTCTCAGGCCGTTCAGGCCGTTGGTAATACCATTGAGCATGACGTAGATCGTATCGCTGGCGCCGGGGGCCAGATTGCCCGTCCAGGGATAAACCTGAAAAGCCTGCGTATTGAGGCGCCAGTGCACTTCGGCGCTTTGCATGGGCAGGCCGGAGGTGTTTTTCAGAATAATGCCAACCGTACGTTCCGTTCCGCAAACAAGGCCGGGCAAATTGGTCTTTCCGACTATGCCGGCGTCGTTGCTGGTGAGTTTTCGGACATTGGCGCGCAAAGTATCGTTCGAAGCGAACGCGTCTTGCGCCCAGTGGGTAATGACCTCGAAGGCATAATTTTTCCCGACCTGTCCCATCGGCACGGGTTGGGAAAAGGTGTGCAATCGGCTTTCACCCGGGTAAATGGTATCGGTCAGCATATCCGTCACGATGGTATTCCCTTCAAACCGAAGGGTTGCGCCAATACCGTAAGCCGGCATCAGACCGCCGTTGAGGATGGAGACCGTGACGTTTTCCGCATCGCCCAGGGTTGCGGAAGCCTGCGGCGCAACGAGGATTTCGGGCGTCACATCGAAGGTGTCGCGGCCAATCCGAAATGCGCCGATCCAGGTGCCCCAGTGGCTTCCGTCTCCGGCAGGCTGGTATTCGCCTGTAAACCAGAAAGTAAGCCCGTCTTCGGGATCCACCGTCATGCTGCTGTAATCGCCCCAGCGGCTGGTAAGGGTATGATTGGTTTGGCCGGCCTGTAGGGTATATTCCTCCACCGGCAGGAGGTTCGGCGGGTCTGCCTCGCGGCGCCCTGTAAGCCGTAGCCCCGGGAAGGTCTGGTTGCTGCACACGGAGTAGCCCAGCCCGATATTGCCCTGTACATCCATCGAAATGGTGCCCATAAAACGGTTGGTGACAACGTCGGGCGCGTAGGTGCCTTGTTGAAAGATGGTCCAGGGGCCTCCTGCCGTGCGGCGCAATTCGTACCAGCGCAGCTGGGCATCACCGCCGTTGCCGATTTGACCCGACACATCGACGACGTGGTTCAGCACCACCGATTCATGGTCGCCGAAATTGCGGTACGGGGCCCGGTGCATGATGATATTTTCCAGGGCAGCCAGCCTCGGGCCGCTTGCTTGCTCGATGCAGTCGTTGAACCCCCAGCAGACGGTCGCTTCAAACGGCGCCGTGTAAATAATCTGTGGGCCATCGGCATGGCTGTCGTCCACATTTTGCCAGTCAACATGGATTTCCCATACCTGCAACTGATCGGCGCCGCCATTCCAGGCATCGTCGTACATTCGAAAAATGTAACCCGGGCTGCCGGGCGGCGGCGGCGCGCCCCCTTCCCAGTCGGCGCCCGTACCGGGCTGAAAAGTGACACCCATGTAAGCCGGCAATTCAAACCGATACACCTTGAATTCGGGATCGCCGGCCAGCAATGCGGCTTTTTCCAGCGCGTAGCCGGAGCATTGGTTGCCATTGACGAGTTCGTTGACCGTGACGTAAAACGCGTCGGGCCAGATGTAGAGTTTCGGGTAATCGGGAAATCCGAGGGTTTGAAACTCGTAAGCTTTCCAGGAGCCGGTGGGATCGCTGCTGTCCGACACCGCGATGAGCAATTCATTGGTTCCGAGCCCGCCTTTCAGTTCCATCATGACCCAGCGTTCCGAGCCGGGGTCATATTGAATAATAGGGTCGTTGTAGCTGCCCGAACCTATCTGGGACCAGATTGTACTGGTTGCCGCCGGGCCGTAAACCGAGTTACCCATTTTATCCCACACCTGAAAAATAGCGCCGCCTGGTGCATTGCACATTTGTACATAATGGTCCTTGCCAATATCGCCGTTGGGGTCGGGCGGTGTAATGTCCGAGTTCAGGCCCTGAATGCTGTGTAGCAGATTGAGTTGAGGACCGCTACTGCTGCTCCTTTCTGCGCTGTTGCCCGTTTGAATGACCGGGTCGCCGTTTTGCGGCTGCGGATTCGGGTTGTTCAATTCATTCCTTTTGAAATAATTGGACTTGTGCCACACCTTGTCGGGGTGGGCTTCCAGCGAAGAAGGTTGCAGGGGAGTCAGGTCTCGAACCGGCGGGATCGCACCCAGCAACCGGCCGTACGAAACCATCGGCGCGTACGACCTCGGGGTATTCCACCAGGCTGTGTCCTGCGGAGATGTTTGCGCCGAAGCCGACAAGACGCACAGGTACAGGACGGCGAAAAGGTGTAGTTTTTTCGTCATGAAAAATGATGCAAAGTGTTTGGTAAATGCAATGCGGTGGCAAAGATGCATGTTCGCCGGCAGCTGAACAGCCCCAAAAACGCCAAGGCTCTTATTTGCCAAAATAAAACCCGACCGGGCAAAAGCTGTTCAACGCGCACCTGTCTGCAAAGCCGTTTCAATGGCGCCCAGGAGGTCTTCCGGCCAGGAACGCAGCAGCAGAAAAATACCGGCCAGCATCACAAATTTGATCAGCATGCTGGCCCAGCGGAAATGCAGCCTTGTTTTGGCGCCGTAGATAAGCCCCGCAATGGCGGCAGCAGGCAATAAAAGCAATAAAACGCCGGCAATCATCTGCCAGTCGGGGGCGTCGGTTTGAATCCAGAAAAACAACAGGATGCCAGTCAGGACAATCACCGTCATGGCGGTAAAACCCGCGGGCAGCCGGGCATAACGCACGCCTTTTATCACCGCCAGGGTATTGCAGCCGCAGGCCGAATCGCCGGGGAAGTCTTCAATATCCTTGACCTGTTCACGCAGCAGGGTGGTCACGAATGCAAACAGCGCATACAGCCAGACCAAACCTATGGCCTGGTGCACCTCATCGCCGTGTTCGAAAGAAACAATCCAGAGGGGCCTGTTTTCTGGAAAAAGCGGAATAACCGGCACAGCCGCACACAATACTGCGACCAACAGGTTGCCTAGCACAGGTGTGCATTTCAGCAACCAGGCATACAGAAACAACAACAGCGAAACGACCGGAAACACCACAAAAACCCAGGGTTTGTGCGGCGGCGGCAGCGCTGCATCGAGGCGAATCATGTACCAGGCAGTCGCCGCCAGCACGATGCCGTACAGCGCCAGCGCCATCCAGGGCGGCATAAATCGCCCGACCACGCGGCGCGTTGGTTTGTTGATCGCATCGATATCCCGGTCAAAATAATCGTTGATCAGATAGCCGCCAAGCGTAGTCAGGACGGTGGTAATGGCCAGCAGGCGAAAGGAATGTTCGTTCAACACAGGAAGGCCGCCAGCCCGGAGAATGGCCGGCCGAAGCGCATACCAGTAAGGCATCCACTGCGTCAGAAAGACAATCAGCAAATTGGGCAGCCGCAACAGCCGGGGGTATGCCAGTAACCGGTTCATGCGGGAAAAATCCGTTATTTAACGGGAATACGAAAGAAATGCAGGCACAAAATCAAAAGGCGCGGGTCACAAACTGCGCGCGTCTAGTATTCTGGCCATTTATGCTGAAGTTTCAGCACTTTTTCAATGACCTCCCTGACGCAGCCCTGCCCTCCCCTGAAAGGCGAAACATAGTCGACAACTTCCAGAATTTCCGGCACGGCATCGGCCGGGCAGCAGGCAAATCCCACTTTGCGCAAAACGGGGAGATCGGGCAAATCATCGCCGATATAGCAGACTTCCGGGGCAATCAGGCTGTATCGTTCAAGAAACTGGGCAAAAGGGACGGCTTTCTCCGCCACCCCGGAATAAATTTGTTCGAGGCCAAGTTCCGCCAGGCGTTTGGTGACGCCGGCAGAGCGCCCTCCCGTGATGACGCCAATGGGAAGCCCTGCTTTCAGCGCCCACTTAATGGCCTGTCCGTCGCGCACGTGCATGGTGCGCAACAATTCGCCCGCCTCGGTGATCTGGATGGAATTATCGGTCAACACGCCGTCCACATCAAATACAAAGGCCTTAACGGCGCACATCTTGTCAAACAGATGCACCAGTTCGAGCGGCGGCAGCGGGTCGGGCAAGAGCGGAACTGCCTCTTGCGACGACGGGTCGGGGGAAAGCGGGAAGTTGTCCAAAATTTGCAAGTGGTTGAGAAGGAAAAGAATCAGCGGTTGTTGGCGCGCCACTCGTACACCCATTTGGCCTGGATCTGTTCGAGGTGGCCTTCATTCGACTCCTCTTTTTTCCCTGCGAAATTGGGGATTTCAAGTATCCATTGCAACAAATCCGTAAAACGAATGCGGTAAATTTTTCCTTCATCAAACTCGTCGCCAAAACGCTCGTAAAGCGCCATGGCAATGTCTTCATGATCGGGCCAGTGAATGGGCAGATTGTCGAAATCCTGAAAAGGCATCGGGTATGTATAAATAAATGAACGTAGAAGGTTACAGGGCAGTCACTAGTGTTCGTGTCCGATTATACGGCTTTGATCAGGGATAGTGACTGTTATTTCGGCCTTGTCGTCGAGAATGATGCACTGACAACCCAGACGGCTTTCGAGCCGCGGATTGATGGCGCGATCGATAAAATCCTCTTCCTTGTCGGAGATTTCCTCGAGAAATTCATCACCGCTTTCCACGTAAAGATGACAGGTCGAGCAGGCGCAAACGCCGCCGCAGTTGTGGTTGAGGTGAATATCGAACGCTTCGGTCAGTTCGAGGATCGACAGGTCCTCAAACTGGCCGCTGACCGTTTTGGGAGAGATGGAAGTATCTTCAAATAAAAATTTGACAGTAGCCATTGTTCGCGATAGAATGCTCAAAAACAAGCGTTTACGGCACGGGAAAGAGCCGTTGTTCTTTACGGGGCGCAAAAGTAGCGTTCTGTACGTTAACAATACGTATCTCGCTGTTTTCTGCGTGTTCAGCCCATTAACAAGCAGCCGGGACAAGGGTTCGGGCAAAGCGGCCTTTTTTGCACGCAGGAACCGCAAGACCTGTTTACAACGAATGATTTTGCCGAACACTCCCGGGTTGCGAACTTTCGTCGCAAGTATTTTCCGGGCCGACCGAAAATCCCGTACATTTCGGCAACTCAACCAGCGGATATTTCGTTTTATCCGACTCCCTTCCTAATCCCGCCTTAAAAATCTGCCAAGGAACATTGCCTCATATGTACTACGGAACCCAACAATCACAGCCCCCGCAAGACAATCCTGAACAAAAACGCTGGAAGTTCCGCGAACTTAAAGTGTATGCTTCCACCGAGTGGCTGGCTGACAACAAGAAAAAATACCGGCAGGTCTTCGACCGGCACGAGACCACCTACGTGTATGCCGAACTGTCCTTTTACAATAAAAGCTTCGATGTTGAAGACTGGGAAGTGACCGTCGAACTGCGATGCTATTCGGTCAAAAAACAAAGAAAAGAAATCTGCGTGCTGCCTTTTCGCCGCAAAGTGAGCAAATACGACCCTGTCGGCTACATCCGCGAGGGCTGGGGCAACAAACAGGAAGGTATTTTCTGGAAAAAAGGCACGTATTACTGGGAGGCCTGGATCGAAGGCGAAAAAGTCGGCACGAAATATTTCTATATCGAGGATGCCGGCAAAGCACTCACCAAAAATGAAAACCCCTACACCCAGATCAGCACCCTTCGCATGTATGAAGGGCCGTACGACGACACTCCCGAGTTCGAGCGCCAGTACCTGAAACGCTTCAACGGCGAAGAAACCCGCTACATCTATGCCGAAGTCGTGCTGCGCAACCTGCTGTTGAGCAAACAGTGGCAATGTGAGCTCTTTATCAAATTCTACAACGACGCCCGCGAACTCAAAGGACAGGTCGTACGCCTGCATCGCGTGGAAAAAGGCGACGAAAACATCAAAATAACAGCCGGCTGGGGCTCCAATGTGAAAGGCTCCTGGCGGGAAGACCGCTACACCGCCGAAATTGTTTTCATGGACCAGTTGCTGGCCGTCATGCCCTTCGAAGTCGGCGCCGACTGGGAAGAAGGCACCAACGGCGTTTGGGTGCCCGACAAGGGCCAGCAAATCTATCTGCTACCCGAAGCCGACGACGCCGAAACATTCGAAGAAGTGCTCACCAAACTCGATGCGCTGATCGGCCTCGGCGAGATCAAAAACAAAGTACGCGAACACGCTCAATACATTCAGTTTCTTCAACTTAGAAAAGAAAAAGGCTTTGCCGAACGCGACGGCATCAACGTTCATTCCGTCTTTATCGGCAATCCGGGCACGGGAAAGACCACCGTGGCCAAAATGATGGGCCGACTTTATAAAAAAATGGGTTTGCTTACCAAAGGTCACGTCCATGAAGTGGATCGTACCGACCTGGTTGGTGAATATATCGGTCAGACGGCCCCGAAAGTGAAAGACGCCATTGAAATGGCCCGTGGCGGCGTGCTGTTTATCGACGAAGCCTACTCCCTGGCCCGTTCCGCCGAAGATTCGAAGGATTTCGGCAAGGAAGTGATCGAGATTCTGGTAAAAGAACTGTCCAATGGCCCCGGCGACCTGGCGGTGATCGTAGCGGGTTATCCGAAGGAAATGAAAACCTTCCTCGACTCCAACCCCGGCCTGCGCAGCCGCTTTAAAATGACCTACGAGTTCCCCGATTACCTGCCGCAGGAGCTCAGCCAGATCGCCGACTATGCTGCCCGCGAAAAAGAAGTCGTGTTGGCTGCCGAAGCCAAAATACTGGTTGACGAGGTCATCACCGACGCCTTCCGCAAACGCGACCGTACTTTCGGCAATGCGCGCTTCGTGTACGACCTGATCGACAAGGCCAAAATCCAGCTCGGTCTCCGCGTTATGGCGCACCCCGAGGTGCGTCAGCTGAGCGCGGAAGCCCTGAAAGTTGTGCTCGCCGAAGACGTCAACAACGCCCAGATCAACCGCAAGCGCCCCTTGCCCAACATCCCGGTCGATGAAGGCCTGCTCCACGCGGCCCTGCATGAGCTGGATGCCATGATCGGCATGCAAAACATCAAAAAGGACATTCGCGAACTGGTGCGGCTTGTTCGTTTTTATCGCGATCACGGTCGCGACGTGCTCGGACGTTTCTACCTGCACACGGTTTTCGTAGGCAATCCAGGGACGGGCAAAACCACCGTCGCGCGCATTTTGACCAAAATATACAAAGCGCTCGGCGTGCTTGAACGTGGCCACATGATCGAAACCGACCGCCAGGGACTGGTGGCAGGCTACGTCGGCCAAACCGCGATCAAAACCGCCGAACGGATCGAGGAAGCGATGGGCGGCGTGCTGTTCATCGACGAAGCCTACGCCCTGACCAACAGCGGCAGGGGCTCACACGGCGATTTTGGCGACGAAGCCATCCAGACCCTCCTCAAACGTATGGAAGATCACCGAGGCGAATTCTTCGTGTTCGTCGCCGGCTATCCCGAAAATATGGAGAACTTCCTCAAAGCCAATCCCGGCCTGGGCAGCAGGTTCGATAAAATCCTGCGTTTCGACGATTACGAACCGGAAGAACTCCTCGAAATCGCCCTGCACATGTTCCAGCAAGAGCATTTCCGGGTGACCGAGGAAGCCCGCGAACACCTGGGCAAATACCTGGCATTCCTGCACCAGTTCCGCGACAAGTATTTCGGCAATGCCCGCACCGTGCGGCAAGTCGTGCTGGAAGCCATCAAAAACCAGAACCTGCGGATCGCGCAGAACAAACCCGACAACGAAGAAGAGATGCACACCATCACCCTCGACGATGTCGCAACGTTCACCTTCGACAAGGATAAATTGCAGGTATTCCAGCGCAGGGGCATCGGGTTCGGTCGCTAGGTTATCCGGCCAATTCACCAATCTCTGCTTTGCTTTCACACAACGCAGTTGTCTTATTTGATACGCTGGCTTATATTTCTGGAAAAAACATGAGTCAGTTTTTATCCATACTATTTCTCATACTACTGCCCGTTCAGGCCATTACGCAAAACTGGACTATTCTTAATGCTCCGTCGGGTTCCGGTCGTTACGATGATATTTTTTTTATAACTGCTTCAGAGGGCTGGGCATGTAATGATATTGGAGCAATACTTCATACCGTAGACTCCGGCAGTACTTGGGTGGAACAGACTTCTGTAGACGGTTATCTCCGAAGTATTGAATTTGTTAATACGGATACTGGATTTTGCGGTGGACTCAATTCTGGACTTAATCTTTTCAAGACTACGAACGGGGGCCAAACCTGGCATAATATTACCGATGAAGTTCCCGGCTTGAATAACGGTATTTGTGGTCTGTCTTGTCCCGGTAATGGCAAAGTATACGGTTGCGGCGTCTGGTCCGGTGAAGCTTATTTAATAAAAAGCAACAATAGCGGACAAACTTGGGAAAAAATTGACATGAGTGGATATGCTTCGGCGCTTGTTGACATTTTTTTCATTTCTCCGGATAGCGGCTGGGTTACAGGCGTAGCACCTTTATCTGCCGAAGGAGGAATCATCCTTTCAACCTCTGACGGCGGGCTTACTTGGCATACCAAAATAAAAACCATGTTTCCGGAAGATTATGTCTGGAAAATACAGACTCCCGATTCAATACACTTCTTCGCATCGGTTGAACGGTTTTTAAGCAGTTCAGGTTCGGTCTCAACGCAAATATTGAAATCCACGGACGGAGGTGTTAATTGGCAACCCCAACTGGTAAGTAATCTGTATTACAGGCTTCAAATGGTAGGTTTTCTAGACTCTTTAACAGGATTTGCAGGTGACGATATCCTATTCAAAACTTCGGATGGAGCAGAAAGCTGGGCACAAGTGACGAATTTTAATTTCTTTAACCTGAACCGCTTTTGGCGTATAGACAATAATACGGCTTTCGCTTCAGGAAATGGACTTTTTCTTTATCAGCATGATTCCAATCCAATCAAAACACAGGAACCGGCACAAACACTACGTAATGATGTACATAGGCTCTTTATTTCTCCGAATCCAACAGATGGTCACTTACGTATCTCGGTCGAACTTAATGCCAAATGCAACGTTTTGTTAAAAATAGTGGATTTAGGCCGACCAAGCCTGCCTCAGATCCTCTGGTCGGGCGAAAATTTGCCGGGAACATATGAATTTGATACTAACTTGTCAGGCTATTCAAAAACTATTTCGGTTTGGTTAAAAACCGACTATGGAGTAATACAACGCTTAGTGGTTCTGACACCATGATTCATCAGTGCTTTTTCTCTCCTCTGAAAACCTTCTCCCCGGCCCTTACCTCCATTCCAAGGTGATTTTCTCTGGGCGGAATGGGGCAATTATACCCGTCGCTGTACGCACAATACGGATTGTAGCACTTGTTAAAATCAAGGGTCAGCACGCCGTTCTGAATATCGCCGATCCGAAAATCAAGGTAACGGCCGCCGCCATAGGTCGATTCGCCGTTGCTCCCATCCTTGAAAGGCAGGAACAGGTAGTCTTTGTAGGAAGAATCGCGGGCAATCAGGTTGAGGTTTTGATACAGCAATAATACGCGCTGGCGGCCGTCGATCTCGAATTCCAGCCTGGCATATTGACGGTGCAACCTTGTTTTGCCGCTGTATGTAGGCAACTCGAAAGGCTCGGCATCATTGGTCAGCGTCACACGGGCAGGTATGCGCCAGGCAGGGTCGGCAGGGTAAAAATCAAGGAATGCGGTGTCCTGCGCAGTCAAGGGCGAGCGCGGCTCGGTAATGAACTCCTGCTTGTAGCGTAATCGATGCAATGCAATTTCCCGGGCAAAAGAATCGACTGGCTGCTGCGCAGTCAAGCAACAGCAAAGCAATATACCCGGGAAAATCAGCAGATAACGCATGTTCTTATTTATTTATCAGTTCATAAACCTGGGCAATTCCGTTCTGGTTGCCGACAAGCAGCAGTTTTTTGCCGTCAGACTGGCGCATTAAAGCAAGGCTGTGCGCCTCACGCGTCGCCCAGAATCCGGACTGCCGCGGCGCAACAGGTGTGAAATTCCCTTTGCCGTCGTTCAGCAGAATCAACCCGTTGCCAGAATCGACCGGGCCGGTTTCCGCCTGCATGCCCATCTCGTTGCCCGCGAGTACGAGGTCGGGGGCGCCGTTGGAATCCATGTCGGTGACGGCAATGCCCCAGACAGGCGCGATTTGCGCTTCCACCGGCAGTTCATGGGCGATGAATTTGCCGCCCTGGTTTTCAAACCACGTCGTCGAAAGGGTTTCGGCTTTCAGGTATTTGGCCGATTTCAGGTCGTTGCGGGAAAAAACATCTTCCAGCGTGGCAAGGGCGTAAGGCTCGTTGCGCACAAATTTCTTCTTCAAACCGGGTAATTGTTTCAACAGCACGTCGCGGTAAGCCAGGGTGTACTCAACACCGTTTTTGGTATAACCCATGAGGGCATCCGTGCTGCCGTTGGCATCGAAATCACGATAATATTCAAACAAGGGTTCCTGCGGAGTCGCTTTCAGGCGGGTGTTTAAACCCAGATTGCCCGCCACCAGGTCAAGGTCGCCATCGCCGTCGAGGTCGGCAGCGGCCAGGCTCCGCCAAAAGCCTGCCGTATTGGCCAGCCCGGACTCTGCCGTGGCTTCCCTGAACGAACTTCCTTCCTTGCGGAACACAGTAATCGGCATCCATTCGCCGCTTACGATCATGTCGGCTTGCTGGTCGCCGTTTACATCGCCGAAAACAATACCCCTGACCATGCCGCAGTAAGCAAACGCAGGCGCTACCTGTTGCGTCACATCGGTGAATTTTCCCTTGTCGTTGCGCAAAATATGACTGGCCGGCGGAGACGGATACGAACCGGGCACGCACCATCCGCCCACGAACAGGTCGAGGTCGCCATCAGAATCATAATCGAAGGTCGCCACAGAAAAACCGCTGTCGGTGATTTTGGGCAAAGCATCGGCGGCCCTGGTGAACTTGCCCGTCCCGTCGTTCAAATACAGGCGCGGCTGATATTCGTCGCGGCCGGCGGGGGCAGCCGAGCCGCCGCTGGTCACAAAAAGATCTTTGTCACCGTCGCCGTCGGCATCGAACAGCACCGAGCCGCCATCTTCACAAACCTTGTCGGCCTGACCGGGATCGGGCAAGCGGGCGAATTGGCCGTTTTTCTGTTGTACGAACAAGCCGCCAGGGGTTCCGGGCGCCCCGCCGAAGAAACAATCTTCGATCCCGTCGCCGTTGACGTCGCCCACCGCGATCTGCGGGCCGGGTGTCGAGAGGCGCCAGGGCAGCAGGCGTTCGCGGTTGAAATCGGCAAAACCGTCGTCTTTGTGCTGGTAATTGAGGCCGTTTTTGCCGCTGATTTCGGCAACCAGCGTTTTGCCGCCGGCCGGCAAGGGGAGCAGTTTGCCCGGCTTTGCCGCCGATACGTCGAGCGTGAGCCGCTGGTTGGGCGCCTGGGCATTGAGGGTCAGTAATCGGCCGCCGGGGAATTGAGCCTCTACTTTGTCTATCTGTGCAACATTGCCCAAACCGAATTGCAGCAAGGGCTCCGAACTGGAGAAAAAGCCGCGGTAGGGCGTCATTTCCTGTTGCCAGACCTTCCCTCCGGCAGTCACGCGCACCACGGCGCCAAAAGCATCGGGATTTCCGGCAGGGCCTTGCAGTTTGATTTGCAGCCAGTTGCCCTTTTTGGTGTCTGCCGCGGTGTTTTTGTAAAGTAACACCTCGCCTTCCACCCGGTTGATGATCAGGTCGAGGTCGCCGTCGGCATCGAGGTCGGCATAAGCGGAGCCGTTGGAATAGCCCTTTGCCGTGATGCCCCATGCCGTCGTGACGTCTTCAAAGCGCAGGTTGCCGGTGTTGCGATAGCAATAGTTGTTCAGGGGCGTATTGGGGATGAGGTTGAGGTAGTCGTAAACGGTTTTGAAATGGCCGGGATTGAGTCCGCCAAAATTGCGCTGCACAGAGTCGGCGGTAAACTGGGCGTAGTCCAGATTGGTGACATCGCGGCGGTAGCCATTGGTGATAAACAAATCGGTGAAGCCGTCAAGGTCGTAATCCTGCATCAGCGGCGCCCAGCTCCAGTCGGTCTGGAAAACGCCGGCCAGGCAACCGATGTCGCTGTACGTGCCGTTGCCGTTGTTGAGTTGCAACACATTGCGCATCACCTGGTGCCCGTAGCCATAAGTGACGAGTGTGTTGTAACGGTCGTATTGCATCGTGGTCCCCAGCGTTTTTTGGCGCCTGACGTCTTCTGCAAGCATGTCGAGCGCCATCAGATCGGGCAGGCCGTCGCCGTTGACGTCGGCAATATCGGCGCCCATGGTGTGGTTGGCCATGTGGCGGAAAGCCGATTCACGGGCGTCGCGAAAAGTGCCGTCGCCCTGATTAATGTATTGAAAATCAGGCTCCAGGTAGTCATTAGCGATGTACAGGTCGGGGCGGCCGTCCTGGTTAAAATCAGTAGCGGTGCAGCTCAGTCCGAAAGCGCGGTTTTCAATGCCGGCAGTTTTGCTCACATCGGTAAAAGTGCCGTTGCCGTTGTTGCGGTACAGTCTGTCGGAGTCGTAGGGTGTGGTCGGTGCGGTGCGCCGGAAGATTTGTCCGCTTTCCGTTTGTTGCAAATCCATTTGGGTGGAAAAGCTGAAATCCACCGGGAAGTTGATCACGTAAGCATCCAGGTCGCCGTCGAGGTCGTAATCGAAGAAGTTGGCATGGTTGCTGGCCGAAGGGTCGTCGAGGCCGTATGCTTTGGCCAGTTCGCTGAACGTGTTGTTCTTGTTATTGATAAACAACAGGTTGCGGCATGCGTCGCCGGGTTTTAGGCTGGCTTTGCACACATAAATATCCTGCCAGCCGTCGCCGTTGACATCAGCGACCGACACGCCGGTTTTATTGCCCTCGGCGGCTTCCACACCGGCTTCTCGGGTGATGTCGCGGAATTTCAGATTGCCTTCGTTGAGGTAAAGTTTGCAGGCCCCGGTCGTAGCCGAGAAAAAAAGGTCCGGTTTCCCGTCCTTGTTGACATCAATAACGCCCACGCCGCCGCCGTTGTAGTAGTACGGGTTGCTGATGACGTTTTGTTCAAAATCCTCCGTTACCTGATTGGCGAACGTGAGTCCGCTTTCCGGGCCGGTCACCCTTTTGAAGAGCGCGTCGGCCGGCGGCGTTGCCTCCGAATGGTCGCCCCAGCCCTGCGTGGGGGCGTCCTTGCCGCATGAACTTGACAACAAAAGGAGGACAAGCAGAACAAAAACAGGTGAAATTGATTGTAGTACGCGATTCATGTATTGGCAGTGTCAATTTTTCGGGTCAAAATTGACAATTACCTTTGGTAAATGATGAAAAAAGTAGTGATCGGAATAGCCGGCTCTTCCGGCTCCATTTACGCCAAACTGTTGCTTGACAAACTGCTCGGCCTCCGCAACCAGTGTGCGGCGGTGGGCGTCGTGTTGTCGGACAATGCGCGCCTGAACTGGGAAATTGAACTCGGGGCAGCCGATTTTTCCGCCTATCCCTTTGATTTTTACGGAAAAAACGACTTCAATGCCCCTTTTGCTTCCGGTTCGGCCCGTTACGAGACAATGATCGTTTGCCCCTGTTCGATGGGGACCCTGGCCCGAATAGCCACGGGACAAAGTACCGATCTGATCACACGCGCCGCCGATGTGGCGCTCAAGGAGCGCCGCCGGCTCATCCTTGTGCCGCGTGAAACGCCACTCAGCCTGATCCATCTGCGCAATATGACGGCTGCGACCGAAGCGGGGGCCATCATTTGTCCGGCCTGCCCCTCGTACTACTCCCGGCCGCAAACCCCCGAGGAAATTGCAGCCACGGTAGTTGACCGGGTGCTCGACCTGGCCGGCTTCGAACTTGACAGTTACCGTTGGGGAGAAAAATAGGGATGTATTATTTTTGCCGTTTATGCGACGCTTCTTGCTTTTGTTGTTCCCCTCGGTTTTCCTGGGCGCTTGTGCGTCAGGTGTTTACACGTACAAGGTGACGGTGCCGGCCGGCTCGCATCCCAGCGGGATGACCGAGTTCGAAAAAACCGGCGCCAACGACAGCCCGGCCGAAGCCACGGTGCGCTGCACGGTGATCGATCTCGAAACCAACGAGCCGATGCGCAGCACGGTGCTTATTTTTAACAAATCGGAGGAACGCACGGCGCTCGCCGGAATCACGGGCGAAAACGGGACCTTCAACAAAAACCTGCCGCCCGGCGCTTATGACCTGGAAATCCGCTACACGGGCAAAAACACTTTTCGGGCCCAACAGTACGTGCTGGAAGCGGGCAATGTGTACAAAATGACCATCGCCCTGGGCGACAGCGGCATACCGGACACGCGGATCGTGCGCTCACACAGGCCGTTGAGCCAGGAAGAAGCGGAGCGAAAAGCGATGGAGCAGGAGCAGTAAAAAATTAGTCGAACAAACGGTCGTACTCATTTTCCTCCCGCAGCATTTGCTTGGGGGGCTTGTTAAGATCAAGCGGTTTTTCTGCGGCGGCAGCCGGTTTTTCCACCAGAAGCGGGCTTTTTTTCTCCCACTGTTCGAGCAATTGCAGGCCCTCTTCTTCAAAGACCCCGTTCTGGAGGTCGATAGAGGCCAGCAGGTTTTTGCTCGTATCCATAAAACGTTCCATTTCACCCACTTTGTTGCCCACTTCCTCGGCCATCGATTCGAGGGCCTGATCGAACAGCGCACGCTTGTCGGGGTCGCCGCTGACGATGCTCATGGCCGAACGAATAGCCGAATGGCTGGCATGTATGGCCTGGTATTCCTGCTCCTTGATTTTGACCTGATCCTTGGTGTCGTCGAGCATAATCTCGGCGTTTTCGTACATGCGGGTGAGCACGCGGTAGAGCACTTCCATGCGCTTAAGCAGTACCTCGTACTTGGCATTGGCTTCCTGAAGCCGGCCGGCCTTGCGGGCGGAAAGGGTAAGATTTTTGTCGTCGTTTTGATTCTTTGCCTGTTCAGCCACGCTCATATTGCGCTGAATTTCAGCCGTGTTGCCTTCCATCAGTCCTTTGAGCTGGCGCATTTGGCCGCGCAGCGCGCCGATCTGTTTGCTGAGGTTGCGAAGGCTTTTTTCCAGGTCTTCAATATAGGATTTCAGGATGGAAATGGGGTCAATTCTGACAAAAATGCCGGTGATCCAGCGCATGAGCGACTTGTAACCGTACCACACCAGGTTGCGGGCGCGGGGGTCGAGCAAAACGTAGACAAGGGCAGCAAGCGCCGCGAGGTAACTCGTGAGGTAAAGCGTGTTTTCTGCCTGCTGGATCAGGAAAGGCAAAAAACGGCTCAGCAACAAGCCGCCGCCGACCAGCAAGGCTGCAAAAAAAATACCGCCGGTTTTCCCTTCCGGCCTTTGCCAAAATGATTTAGACGACATGCGGCTCAAAGCATCTTGTGAATGTTTTCGATATCGCGATCGATGTGCAGCAACAGGGCCTGATGAGTTTTTTCAAAAGCGCCCCGACTCTTTTCAATCTTTTCGCTTTCCAGTTTGGCCGATGATTCGGCCTGCTCCATCTGGTTCAGGTAGCCAGCGATTTCGTCCTGCAAACGGGCGATTTCGGCTTTGTGCCGTTCAATCTGGTCCTGCAGACGTTTGACCTCGTCTTTTCGGGCAGCCACCTTGGTAGTCGTCTGGTTTTGCAGGGCCTGGTCGAACTGCTCTTTTTCCTTAGCCACGACATTGCGGTAATAGCCGGCGGTTTCGACGAGTTTTTCCTTGGTCAGGCCCAGCGTTGCGGCGGTGGTGAAAGCGCTTTTGTAGGCTGTTGTTTCGTCGAGTTTGAGTTCCTGAAGGGCTACTACCGCGCGTTTGAATTCGAGGTAATCAAAACCCGGCAGATTGTTTTTTTCAATTGCGCCGGTGAGAAATTCGAGGCTGCGGTCGTCGAGCCCTTCGGCAGAAAAAAGTGATTTGGTGGTAAGCATATTTTGTGGTCCGATATTGATCTGTGAAAAGCGAAGAAGCGGGTTTTGTTCGCGTTGTAAACAATAAATGCGACGAACGGGGGCAAATAACCGAAATTCATCTGTTTCGGTACAGACAGACTTTGCGGTTCGTTGGCAAGAAATGCGTTTTTTTGCCGGACCAACGGCTCATCTGCGCGCCGGGTGCTCCAATATGCTTCGGATTTATATTTCCCATGCTGCCGGCGATACCAAATACCTCGCCACCTTGCTCGAATGGCTGAAGCCTTTGGAGGAAAAATATTTTTTGCGCATCTGGTACAACCGGCCGCCGCCCCGCGCTCCTTCCCTGCCCTTGCCCTGGAACATTCTGTTGTTCTGGTATTCGCCGCCCCAGCCTGGCGCGCCGTTCCGCCCGCATCCGCCCGTGGAACTGGAGCAAGGGCATATTTACCTGTTTCTCACGAGTCATCGTTCGCTGGCCACGCCGCACATCAACCAGGTTGAAATTCCCGCGGCCACAACCCGCTACCACGATCTGGGACCAACCCTGATCCGCATTCACCCTGTGCTGGTGACGCCATCTCACTGGAAAACCTATTCCAGGCTGGCGCACTTTCCGACTTTGGGCCCGAAAAAAAGTCTGGAAGAAAGCCAGCCCAAGGAAGAGGGTTATCGCGAGCTGATCAACCAGTTGCAACCCCTTATCGAAACCCTGCGTCGCAACTGGATGGAACGTTATCACCAGGATGGCCTTCCGCTCGATGATTTCAACCGGCCGGCGCCAAAAGCCTTGCCCCCTCCTGCCCTGACGCCGCTGCCGGGCTGGCTGGGCTGGGTACTGGTCGCCCTGCTGTTTTATTCGGTGATGAACTGGTACGCAACCGGCTGTTCGCCAAAGATGTATCACGGCGACTACAAACCTTTGTTGCAACCCGAAGAAGTACAGCCTGTCGAATTTCCGCGCCGCCCGCCGGCACAGGCGCCCACGCCCGTCCTATTGCCGCCCGAGCGCGATTCTTTACCCAAACAACCCAACGGTATCGAATAAATAGATGGTATGCACCAACACCCTCCCCTAGTATTGGCCTCACAAAGTCCGCGCCGCCGCCAACTGCTGGCAGAGGCCGGTTTCCAGTTCAGCATCCGCACGTACGACGTGGAGGAGACTTATCCCGACGATATGCCCGCAGAGGAAGTCGCCGTTTACCTGGCCCGGAAAAAAGCCGGCGCAGGTGCCGCTGATCTTCGGGAAGGCGAAGTGTTGCTGACCGCCGACAGCGTGGTGATCCTCGACGGCGAAATCTTCGGCAAACCCCGTGATTACGACGACGCCTTTCGCATGCTGCGCCGGCTGTCGGGCCAGACACATACGGTGATTACCGGCGTCTGTCTGATGAACAGAGAGAAACAAAAAAGCTTCGCAGGCGTATCGAAAGTAACCTTTGCCGCGCTCAACGACGCTGAAATCGAATTTTACCTGAAAGAATACCAGCCGTATGACAAAGCGGGTTCGTACGGTGTGCAGGACTGGATCGGCCTCTGCAAAGTCGTACGCATCGAGGGCACCTATGCCAATGTCATGGGCTTGCCGGTTGACCTGGTGTATGAAGCGCTGGGAACTTTTTAAAATTTATTTGGCCAGCAAAGCCTCGCACAACCAGTTGGCAAGCGCCTGACGATTGTTTTTCAACACGAGCCGCTGCTGATCCCAGTCGTTGCGGATATTGCCGAGTTCGATGTACACGGCGACCGGGGCGTTGGTTTCGCGCAGGGTGAACAGGCCCCTGGGGCTCACGGTGCCGTTGTAACGCTGCTGGCCGCGCACTTTGAGGTATTTTTGTAAAAAAGTCTGATGGAACTTTTTTGCCAGTCTGGCGCTGGGTTCGCTGTCGGGGCGGTGGTAAAAAAACACGTCTGTTTTGGTATGCCTCGACCTTGAATCCACATGGATTTCGATAATGGTCTGATCGGTAACGCCGGCCTTACGGTGCCGTTCGGTGAGCGCATTGATGAGATCGGTTCTTTGTTGCAGGCGTTCTTTCTGGTCGCGCGGAATCACGCGGTTTCCCCATACCTGTTCGTCCTGATCGCAACGCAAAAACGACTCGTCGCGAATGCCGTCGTCGGGGTCGCGGACGATCATGTAGGTCGTGGCGCCGTGGCTCACCAGCAGCCGCACCAGACGAAGAGCGACATCGTAGGCATATTCATCTTCGCAAAGGGTACTGCCGGCCCGTTGGCCCTGCGCTCCCGAATCGGGGCCGCCGTGGCCGCTGATGATGTAAAAAACCTTGCCGCGCAGGCGGTTGCTCACGAGGGGCGTTTTGGCGTATTTGGAGCCAAAAATGGGGAATACGCGGCTTCCTTTGACGGCGCCGGCTTCGTCGAGGCCCACGATGGTCTCTTTGGTCGGTTTGGGCACGCTGGCCGCCGCCACTTCGCCGCCGGGCGGGCAGTTCAATTCGTGCCAGGGCACCCAGAGTTTTTTGCTGACAATGAAATCGTCGGCGCGCAAGCCCTGTTTTTTGGCATTCTCGTTATAGGTCTGGATGCGTTTGGCCGTTTCCCAATCAGTGATGTTCAAAGTTGAACGAATGCTTTTGCCATTGTACATGACCTCCTGCACGGGGATTTTGTACATCTTGTTGGCCAGCAGGCGATAGTCTTCCTTTATTTTATTGATTTTGAAAAACTGGGTCACGTTGCATTCGAACTCTTCGAGGCCATAGCGGGCCAGCAGCCTGGGCACGTCGTCGCCCTGCCGGGTCAGCACCTGCAGCCACACAGGTTCGGGCGGCAAACTGACTTTAACAGGTTTGGCCGACTGAAAGCCGGACATCAGCAACAAGACCAGCGGCAGACAATACAGGGTTATGTTCGACGGGCGCATGCAGGGGCATTTTTGGCAAAATTGGGCAAAAACTTTTCAGTTCACCGCAAAGCACAGATTTTTGGCGAATATTAACAAATGGAAATTTCTTCTAACACCATGAAAAACAGGATCATAGCCCTGAACAAACGCTATTCGGAACGGGTAAACCAACTGCTCGACGACCTGGCGCGCTACGATGCGGCCCGGCTCAACAGGAAGCCCGCCGACGGAGGCTGGTCGGCCGTACAAACGGCGTACCATCTGCTGCTGGCCGAAGAAGGCTCCATGAAATACCTGCGCAAAAAACTGTCGTCGCCCGGGCATTTCGATCGCGCAGGATGGCCCGCCCGCTGGCGCGGATTTTTACTCTGGCTTTCACTTTCCCTGCCCTTCAAATTCAAGGCCCCGCCGACAACCGTGCCCGAAAACCTGCCGGAATCTGCCGGCATGGACGAGCTCCGAAGCCGATGGAACCAGATCAGGGAGGAATGGACCGTTTTTTTCGAACAACTGCCCGACGAACTGTTCGACAAAGCCGTGTACCGCCATCCGCGCGCCGGCCGACTGGGATGGGTTCAAACCCTGCAGTTTTTCCATACTCATTTCGCACGCCACCGAAAACAGATTTTTCGCGCACTGACCTGATTCATCTTTCCAAAAAATAATAACTTATGCGCAATAGATTGAATTACAGCCTCTTGTTTCTTTTATTGATATCCAACCTGCGCGCCCAGGACCTGAATCCCTGTGGCACGTTGCCCGTGATCGATCCCTGGCTGGTCAGTTGGCAAGCCCAGCGCGAGCAAATGGCTTTTCGATCGGCCGACACCTTGTACGCCGGCATTCAGGTGCACCTGGTGGCCCGCAACAACGGGACGGGGCGTTTCCCGCCCGAGCGCCTGCTCGATGCGTTCTGCCGTTTGAATGAAGATTACGGCCCTGCAATGGTGCGTTTTTATTTCAAACATGACTGGCTTTTGCCCAACAACACCGCCTGGTACGACCACAACGACATCCCCGCCGGCATCGATATGATGCTGACCAACAACGTGCCCGACGCCCTGAACGCATACTTCGTCAGCGACCCGGCCGGCAACTGCGGCTACAACCTGCCCTATGCCGGCGTGGCCATCGCGCACAGCTGCGCCGACCCCAATGAGCACACCTGGACACATGAGGTAGGGCACGCACTGTCGCTGCCGCACCCGTTTATCGGCTGGGAGGGCAAGGTGTACAATTATGCCGTCCCTACCCCCGACACGCTTACCTACGATTACACCTATTTTCACGACACCCTGGAAACTACAGTGCCAGCGCCGCTCGACACCGCCCTCGTGGAGCGTTTTGACGGCAGCAACTGCGGCATTGCGGCCGATTTGTTCTGCGATTCGCGGCCCGACTACCTGAGTTATCGCTGGGATTGCGACGCGCAGGGCGAGAGCCTGGTATTGCTGAAAGATCAAAACGGCAACAATTTCAAGGCCGACGGCACCCTGTTCATGTCGTACTCCAACGACGTGTGCTCCAACCGTTTTACCGACGACCAGATTGCGGCCCTGCGGGCCAATTTGCTGACCGAAAAAGCGGCATGGCTCAGCCCTGGTCCGCCGGAGCCCGATGTCACCGACTTGCCGCAGTTGCTATCGCCTTCGGGCGGCGAAAACACGCCGTCCACCAATGTGACGCTGCACTGGAGTGCTGTGCCCGGCGCCACGCATTATCTGGTTCAGGTCGCCCGATTCAGTAATTATCTGATCAAAAACTACGACCAGGTGGTAACCGACACGAGTTTCGTAGCGGCAACCCTGCCGCCCGGATACACCTATTACTGGCGCGTACGACCCTTTAATTACTGGTACACCTGCACGTCTTTTACGGCCAATGAAAGTTTTTTTGCCTTGCCGACGAGCGCAACGGACGAAAAGCCGGATGAAGCGCCGTTCCGTTGTTTTCCGGCTTCACTGACGGCCGGTCAGTCGCTCTATGTGGAAATTCCGGAGGAATGGCTGAACAAAACGGCGCAATGCCAGGTTTTCGATGCGGCGGGACGGACAGTTTGGGCGGCGCGCCTCACACCGTCAGCGCTGCGTTTTCCGCTTGACCTGCCTACGGGGGGCCTGCCGGCCGGATTGTACCGGCTTGTCTGGACCAACGCCGGCAGCGTCCGCGCGGCCAGTTTTATCGTTCAGCCGGAATAAGCGCAAACGCCGATTTTTTGTGTCGCCAGCTGGCGCAATTTCAAACGATACAACAAAATTATTCCGCAGAAACCTGACATTTGTCGGAACAAACCAACGACTCAAACCTCTGTGTGTAATGAATTGTAAATTTTACTTTGTCTTAATCCTGGTCGCTTTTTTCGGGCAAGCCGTTTCGGCCCAGCAGCACGACAAGAACTTCTGCGGCTACACCGGCTATTCGCCCTGGCTGACGTGGTATCAGGATAACCGCGCTGAAATTGCCCAGCAAAGAGGCAGCGGCGACACCACCTGGTTGTATGCGCCGGTCACCGTACACATCGTAGGCAATACCAACGGTACGGGCTATTTTCGCTTCGATCAGGCCATCCGCGTCCTGTGTGAAATGAATGCACAGTATGCGCCGGCACATATCCGGTTCTACTTCATGCCGGGCGACCCGGTTCAATACCACAACAATTCCGACTGGTACCAGCACGACTGGAGCGCCGGCGCCGAGATGATCGACGCGGTTTACCCGGGGCTGGAAGACCGCCTGAATGCTTTTGTTGTAGATGATCCGGCAGGCAATTGCGGCTACTCGTGGAAAGACGCCATCGTGCTGGCCAAAAGCTGTTCTGGTGCCGGCAACAGCACCTGGGCCCACGAAGCAGGTCACCATTTCTCTCTTCCCCACCCTTTCTATGGCTGGGAAGGCCACGATAACTACGACTATGGTAGTCCGGCGCCCGACAACTGGGACGGCTACCCGGTGGAGCGAACCGATACCAGCAACTGCTACGATGCAGGCGACCGCTTCTGCGATACCCGCCCCGATTATCTGAACTACCGCTGGCCTTGCGACGAAAGCGCTCAAAGCCTCGAACTCCAGCACGATCCGAACGGCGTGCCGTTCCGCTCCGATGGCAGCCTGATTATGGGTTATGCCTATGATGCCTGCCAGTCGCGTTTCACGCCCGAACAAATCGAGGCCATGCGTACCAACCTGTACACCGAGCACGCACAATACCTCGTCACTTTCGAGCCAGGCGCCGAAATTGCCGACGACGCTTCGGTGGAACTGGCCAGCCCGATCGACTCGCAGGTGGTGCAATACAACAATTTCACCGTTGTGTGGAATGCCGTGCCCAATGCTACGATGTATCATGTGCAGGTCGGCATGACGCCCACTTTCTCCATCATTTTGTACAACGGCACCATCGAAAATGCCACTTCGGTAAATATTACGAAAGGCATTCCGAACAACCGCGTGTTATACTGGCGCGTTCGTGCCTACAATTACTGGGATGTTTGCCAACCCGACAACTACAACCAGGTAGGGGTGTTCAAAACGCACAATTTCACGGCGACCAACGAACTGGAACAAAACGTTTCGGTCGAGCTGGCGCCCAACCCGGTAGCCGGCGGCCTTCCCGCACAAATGATGATCGAATCGAACGACAATATGGACGTTCAGATTCGCGTCACAGATGCTTCAGGCCGGCTTTGTCAACAACAAAACCTGCGTTTGTCGTTTGGTCAGAACCAGTTTGAAATTCCGACCGCCAACTTGCAGGCAGGTCTGTATATTGTAACATTGGAAAACGAAAAAGGCGCTTTGATCAAACGCCTCGCTGTGACAGATTAATCAGGCATGGGCGTCATTCGCCGGCAAAGTTTCAAATATACGGTCGTCAATTTCGTCGGCCTGGGAATTGGCGCAGCCAGTACGCTGTTCGTTTATCCGCATGCATTGGAAGCCTACGGGCTGGTGCAATTGCTGTTGTGGTTCGGCGTAGTAGGCTTGCCCGTTCTATCGCTTGGCGGCAACACGCTGGCCATTCGGTTTTTCCCGCAATTCGACAACAAAGGCAACGGGCACAACGGCCTGTTGCCTTTGTTGTTGACCCTTTGTATGATCGGCTGGCTGGTTGCGGTCATCATTGCCGCGTTTGCCCGCGACAGTCTGGTGCAGGTGCTGCAAGACCGTTCGCCGATGTTGCGCGACTATCTCTGGATGGCAGCGCCGATGTCGCTTTTTTATGTGATGAGCGTGGTGATGGGGCAATATTCGGCCAATTTCAAACGCATCGTCGTTCCATCGCTGCTGATTGATTTTTCCCAAAAGATTGCCTTACCCATCCTGCTTTTCTCGCTCTGGCAGGGCTGGATCTCCCTCAATGCAATGGTTTGGCTGTTGTTGTTGTACAGCGCGCTGGTGCCCGCCGGAATGGCGTTTTACCTGCGCAGCATCGGACAATGGTTTTGGCAGCCCAACAAGGCGTTTCTCACGCCGGAGCGCCGGCGGGAAATAGGGCGGTTCATGGTATTCGGCTCCCTGGGCGGGTTCTCTCTACTTATTGCCTACAAGGCCGACCTGCTGTTTGTCGGTTCTTTGAGTACGCTGAAATCAACCGGGGTGTACGCGATTGCCGCTTTTATCGGGTCGGCCATCGACATTCCAACCAAAAGCCTTTATTCGGCCAGCGTGTCTTCCGTGGCGCAATACCTGGCGGAAGACAAGCACGACGAGCTCGACAACCTGTATAAAAAGGTATCGATCAATTTATTGACCGTGGGCCTATTGCTTTTCGGGTCGGTATGGATTTCGGTCGATAGTTTTTACGCGCTGCTACCCAACGGACAGGAACTGGTGGAAGGCAAATACGTACTGCTGATCATCGGGTTGTCGCGCCTGGTGGAAATGACGTCCAGCCTCAACAATTACCTGATTTACTACTCCCGTTATTACACCTGGTCGCTGCTGTCGCTGTGCGTGTTGGCCGTGGCCAATATCGGTTTTAACCTCTGGCTCATTCCGCGCTGGGGCATTACCGGCGCCGCCATGGCTACGCTGCTTTCCATTTTTTGCAACAACGCCGTCAACCTGGCCCTGGTCTGGCTCAAATTTCGGCTACAGCCATTTTCCCGCCTGACCCTTCGGGCGATTGGTCTGGCGTCGGCGGCATTCGTCACGGCCAGCCTGATACCGATCAGCGGCAGGCCCTGGTTCGACCTCATTGTTCGCTCGGGGATTTATTTTGCCGTACTGTGCGCGCTGGTGTACCGGTTCAGGGTAGCCCCCGATCTGGCGGATCTGGGCGACCTTGTTCTCGAGAAAATCGGCGTAAAAAAGAAAAAGTAAAGCGCCTCCTGCCTTATTTATTTCTGGAAAAGTTCGACCACCAACATGCCTTTATCGGGCGCGGCAACTTTGTTCACCTTGATAAAAATGCCGGGATTTATTTCCAGTTCTTCTCCCATGTGCAGATCGGAGCGGGATGATTCGATCAGGTCGGCCCAGTTTTTCAGCGCGGCCTGTCGGGACGAAAAACTGCTCAGGTAAACAAATTCGCGGCTCACCTCTTTCAGCCAAACAGAGTCGGGCATTTGTAAAAAACCATCTCCCGGCGCGGTAAAACGGTACTCCTGACGGCTGGTTTCGCATACTTCCTGATAAATCTCGACAAACACCCCCCGGTCGGTCATAAACGCCTCGCGCGATTGCTGGCCTTGCACCTCGTATTCGTATTCCTGCACATGGGGCAGGTCTTTTTCAAAAATGGGAGCCGGTTTGTATTTGCAAATTTTGTTGCTGTTGCAAGCGAGCAGGCAAGCGAGCAGACTCAGGCTAAGAAAATATTTCATGTGTCGTCCTGTTCAAATCGGCGGTAAAAATAGCACAATCTTCTGCCTAATTTTGCGCCATGAGTTCGCTGTTGCTTCGAAACATCAAAACCCTCGTACAAGCCGAGACGACCCTCCGGAAAGTGGTAAAAGGCGCCGACATGGCCATTTTGCCCTGTGTAAACGACGCATACCTGCTGCTTGAGAACGATCGCATTGCGGCCTTCGGTTCTATGGACAAGTGCCCGCAACGGGCCGATCAGGTTGTCGATGCGAGCGGCCGGCTGGTGTTGCCCTCCTGGTGCGATTCGCATACCCATATTGTATTTGCCGCCAGTCGTGAAGAAGAATTCGTGGACCGCATACGCGGTTTATCGTACGAAGAGATCGCGCGCAGAGGCGGCGGCATTCTCAATTCGGCCCGCAAGATGCAGGCAGCCACGGAAGACAGTCTGTTTGAAAGCGCGAGGCAGCGTTTGCACGAAGTCATCGGCTTTGGCACCGGCGCCATCGAGATCAAAAGCGGCTACGGCCTCAGTGTCGATAGCGAGATCAAGATGCTGCGGGTGATCAAACGGCTGAGCGCCGTCAGTCCGATACCGATCAGGGCGACTTTTTTGGGCGCGCATGCCGTGCCGGCCGAATACGCCTCGCGTCGCAACGAGTACATCGACCTGATTATCCAAAAGATGCTGCCCCTGATTGCCGAGCAGCAACTGGCTGAGTATTGCGATGTGTTTTGCGACCGCGGTTTTTATACCGTTGCCGAAACCGACCGTATTTTAAAAGCAGCCTGGGCATACGGGTTGAAGCCCAAGATTCACGCCAACGAACTGGATTATTCCGGCGGTGTGCAGGTCGGCGTGGCCAACCACGCCATTTCGGTGGATCACCTGGAATACACTGGGGAAGCAGAAATCAAGGCCTTGCAAAACAGCCAGACGCTGCCCACTCTGTTGCCTTCCTGTGCTTTTTTTCTTGGTATTCCTTATGCGCCTGCACGCAAAATGATCGATGCGGGGCTGCCGGTGGTGCTGGCCAGCGATTACAATCCCGGCTCCACCCCCTCCGGTCGAATGCCGCTGGTCGTGTCGCTGGCCTGCATCAAAATGAAGATGCTTCCGGAGGAAGCCATCAATGCGGCAACCCTCAACGGCGCGCGCGCGATGGAGATGGAAGACGACTTGGGGAGCATTGCGGCAGGGAAAAGGGCCAATTTGTTCGTGACGAAGCCTGTACCCAATTTGGCGTATTTACCTTACGCTTTTGGCAGCGATTGGATAGAAACGGTCATTTTAAACGGAAAAATATGGCAGAATTGACAAGAAGCGGTCAAACAAGGCGTTTTAAAAGCATCCCCCATTTTTGTTAAAAAACCCGGTTTTCAAACATTTGGCGTCGTTCTGATAGGTCGGATGCGCGGCGAATGTCTAATTTTGCGTCCACTTGCCCATAATCTAGCTTTGGGGTAAAGTTAATCCACCCATGAACCCGGCAGTTGTTAAAACTCCCGATTACGGCAGCATGCGAAAGCCCGGCTGCATCTTTGGTTGATTATTTTTTATCCCGTAGTTCGAACATATCCAGCAACCATTGTAAATTTTCTCACCGCATGTACAGACTTCTAATCCCCCTGCTTATTGGTCTCGCGGCCACGGTTTCGTATGCCCAGACGCCTTCGACCACTTACACACCCTCCGAAATCAAGCCTAATCCCTCAAATGCCAGTCCGGAAGCCCTTTGCAACAACGCGGGCACCGTTACCATCGGACCGGCGGGCGTCACTACCCAGAGTAACGACGTCGCGCTTCCCATCATCTTTCTTTGTTATCAGGATTCCATTTTCATCGATCACAACGGTGATGCCGATTTGAGTGGCGACCCGAATCCTGCCACGCCGCCCGGACTGGGTTACATTTTTTACAAATGTGCGCCCACCATCGTCGGCGACAACCTCCAGACCATTATTACCGACAACTGCATGATTCTGGGTTCGATGAACCAGCCCATTATCGCCTATGGCAACGATCCCAGCGGCGACATGTGGTTTTTCAACAACGGCACCCTGCCCGGTTTGTACAACATGGGGCAGCCGGTAGCGCTCCATTTTGCCCCCGTCACGTTCGACATTTTCAACATCGCCGCCAGTCCCGATACGGTGGGTTTCGAATCCGTACAGGTTGGTTTCCCTCCCGGCCCTTGCGTCAACGTCGGCGTTTCAGCCGAGTTTGAAGTTGTTTACCTTAATCCAATCCAGGAATCCGGCGTGAATACGAGCTTCGGCGACGATTGCCGCGGCAAGTTCCAGATCAGCGGCGGTTACCCTGAATTCGACCCGTTGGCTACCTACACTTCGATCGACATTTCACTGGCAAGCGATCCCAATGTGAAAGGGATTATTCACATTGCGCCGACCCAGTGGTTCAACAATGCGAATATCATTTTCTCTGTCCCGCAATCGGGCACCTACAATGTGACGGTTGAGGATGGCAAAAGCTGCGGTTATTCCTTCCAGATTACGATGGCAGCCTGCGACGCTTCTAACAGCGTCAACATCGCCTTCCCCGATGACAACGCCTTGCCTGGCGAAACGATCTGCGTTCCGGTCACGGTTACCAACTATAACGACGTAGTCGGTTTCTCGTTTAGCGTGGAGTGGGATCCTTCGAAGCTCTTTTACACGGGCGTGCAAAATCCCAATTCTGTTCTGATCAACCCGATTTTCAACAACAGCAACCTGAACGAAAACCTCGTTGGGCAAGGCGCACTGGGTGTGCTGTATTACAACCAGTCGGCCGCCGGCTCGACCCTTCCTGCAGGAGATACCCTTTTCGAAGTATGCTTTATCGTCACAGGTCAGCTGGGCGATTGCTCCGGCATCGGTATCACCAACCTGCCTTCCGGTGTTCAAGTGGAGAACTCCATGGGCGGCAACTACGCCGTAACCGTGGATACGGGTATCATCTGCGCTGATTTTGATCCCTTTACCGCTTCAGTCGAAGTGATCGATACAACGTGTACGGGAACGGCCAGTATCAAGGTTACGGCAAATGGCGGTATGCCTCCCTATGAGGTGATCTGGCGTTCGTTGCCAAGCGGCCCGGTCAATATTGAAGGCCCCATCCTCAACTCCGGCGATATGCTGGTGCTGCCCAATTTTGCCAACGGCAATTATGAATTTATCATCACCGACGACAACGGTATCGGGGCCTCTTTTGCCGACACGGTCAGCCTGACGCTTTCCCAGCTAGGCGCTTCGCTCGGCCTTACCCAATCGCCCACCTGCAACGGGTACTCCGACGGTATCGTAACGGCAGTGGTTTCGGTTGACGGCGTTGCCGTTCCGGCAACGGGTTATACGTTCTCTTGGACCGGCCCCAGCATCCCCAGTCCCGGGGCAGCGGTACAGAACAACGTTCCTGCCGGCGCCTATTTCGTCACGGTTACGGCTCCCAACGGTTGCACTGCTTCCGCTTCGGGCACCCTGACGGCCCCCTCTGCCATTGCACAAAACAACATTCAGATCGTTCCGGCATCCTGCCAGGGCATCAACGATGGATCGATTTCGCTTACGATCCAGGGCGGCACACCGCTTCCCGGCACGGAATACGTCTTTGTATGGGAATACTCGCCGGACCAAAGTGCGCCTACCGCTTTTACGACGCAAACGACCAACCCCTCCGTGATCTCCGGCCTTGCCGCGGGCAACTATTACGTCACGGTTTCCGATGCCAACGGTTGCACGTTCGTGCCCCTTGCAGAGTATGTCGTCAACAATGCCCGCGAGGTTACTGTGGACCTCGTGACGCAACAAAACGTGCTTTGTTCGGGAGGCGCCACCGGAGCCTTGACCGTGGAACTGAACTCCAACCCGGCGTTTACCAACCCGGCGTACCAGTTTTTCTGGACGCCCACGGGATACAACCAGGTGAACAACAACAATTCTTCCACGTATTCCAACCTCGACATCGGCACCTATTCGGTGCTTGCCGTCGATGTGACAACGGGTTGCAGGGACACGGCTTCCTTTACCATTAATGAGCCCAGTCCACTGTCGCTTGATACCCTGAGTGTTACGCAGCCTTCGTGTACTTTCCAGACGGATGGCTCCATCACACTGGTTGCCACGGGCGGTACGGGTATCGGCCCCAACTTTGTCTATACCTGGGGCAACGGTTTGCCCAACGGCTCCAGTCAGAACAACCTGGGCCCGGGCACCTACGTTCCGACGGTTACCGACCTGAACGGCTGCGTCGATTCGATCGTTGTGACGCTCGCCCTGCCCATTCCTCCGGCCATTACCAGCATTGATTCCACCTCCGTCAAATGCGGCAGCGATGGATGCCTGACGGTAAACACTTCGCCGGTAGCGACAATTTTCAACTGGACAACGCTTGCAGGAGGGGCCGTTGGCAGTACGGCACAAGTATGCAACCTCCCGGGCGACACCTATGTGGTATTGGTCAGCGATAACAAAGGCTGCACCAATACCGATACCGTTACGCTGGCTGGCGTCGTGCCGCTCAATATCAGCGACACCACCCTGACCAACCCCAATTGCAACGGCTATCAGGACGGCAGTATTGCCGTGGGCGCCAGCGATGGCAACCCGAACTATACTTTTGTTTGGGATAACGGCACCAACGGCCCGATCAACCCGGCCCTGGGCGCCGGCCCGCATACTGTTACGGTGACCGACAGCAAAGGTTGCACCGTTTCAGGCACCTTTACCCTGCAGGATCCGCCCGCCATTGCCGCGGTAGTCAGCGGTTTGATGGCTGCCACTTGCACCGACAGTTGCAACGGCCACGCAACCTTGATTGTCAATTACGCTTCCACGCCGCCCTCAAATGGTAATTTCAACTTCATGTGGGACGACGGCGACACCGACTCTCTGCGGATAGACCTTTGCCCGGGCGCCGCCCAGGTAACGATCACCGATGCCAACCAGTGTTTCCTTGTACAATCGGTGAACATTGCCGCCCCGCCGCCTGTCGATGCGACGGTTTCGTCGACACCAGCCAGCTGCAACGGTGGAGACAATGGCTCTGCCACCGCACTGGGTTCGGCCGGCAACGGTGGCCCCTTCATGTACATGTGGAACAATGGAGCGACAACCTCGATTGTAAATGGCCTGGAAGCAGGTAGTTACAGTGTTACGGTAAAAGACAATAAAGGCTGCGCCAGCGTGTTCCCGGTTACTGTGGGCGAACCCTCCCCTATCGTCGTGGTGCCAGATGCGACCAACTCGCTTAATAACAAGTGCTATGGCGACTCTACGGGTATTGTTGCAGTAACGGCAAGCGGCGGCAACGCAGGCGGTTACAACTACACCTGGGCCGATGCTACCGGCAATATTGTGGCTAACGATGAACAACCGATCGTCAAAAACCTGCCGGCCGGCAACTACAGTGTTACGGTAACCGATGCACTGGGTTGTACTGGTGTGAATACGGCCATTCTGCTGACGAATCCGCCTCCTGTTCAAGGTTCATACGAGCCGTGGGAGCCGTTGATCTGTTTTGGCGACAATACCATTTTGTATATCGATACGATCTTCGGTGGTTCGGGTGGCGAATACAGTTTTACGCTCGATTATGGCGCTCCACTGCCCGCAGGCATCGGGGTCAATATGAATGGTGGCCAGCACACGATCACCTACATCGACGGACAAGGTTGCTCCTATGATGAAGAAATCACCGTAGCCGAGCCAGGCGAGATCAAGGTACAATTCACCCCGGCCGTGGACGAAATCGAACTGGGTGAAACCTATGACCTGTTCCCGACCGTAACGCCTATCGGTCTTGCCATCGACACATTCCTTTGGGAACCGGCATCGGCCCTGCTCAATCCGGGCAGCCTGTCGCCTACTGCCTATCCGTTTACGACCACGGAGTTTATCCTGACCGTTTACGATACCAGCGGTTGTACGGGCACCGGCTCGATGCTGCTCGAAGTCGATCCCAACCGCAACGTTTACATTCCCAACGCGTTTAAGCCCAGCAATGAAGAAGGGACAAGCACCCACTTCGGCCCCTGGGTCGGCAATGGCGTGGATAAGGTGAACTATATGCAAGTGTACAACCGTTGGGGCGAGTTGATGTATGATACCAAGGACTTTAAGCCCAACAACCAGGATTCGGAAGGCTGGGACGGCCGCTATCGCGGCGACTGGGTTGAGCCAGGTGTGTACATCTACATCATCGAAGTCAAATTCCTCGACAACAAGGTCCTTCTATACCGCGGCGACGTAACGGTAGTCCGTTGAAAAACAAGGATTTGTGATCAAAAAAAAGCAGCGCCGTCCCTCACGGGATGGCGCTGCTTTTTTTTGATCAAACGGCCCCGGAATACAAAAGAGCAGGCAGGTCATTTACGGTCGGTTGCCTTTGGCTTTTTTGTCCTTTCCCAAAATATCTTTGCTTTTGCGATCATCAAGGATGGGTTCAGGTCGGGGCACTTCGTCCATGACATCATTAAATACCTTGTCGACCCATACCCAGCGGCCCGATTTATCCAGTTTCAGGCCATCATAGCTGCCGTCCGGCACATAGGCCATGCCGCGGCCGTAAGGGCTCGCCATAGGAACGAGGTGATCGAACAGCACCATTTGATATTGATCGTCCCAGTTGACCCGGACAGATGCATCGGCGGCATAATCGAATATCAGCCTCGATACTTGAGGGCCCCGCTCCCGCCCGGGCAACCCGGAGAATACCTCGGCGCCGAAAATCGGTTTGCCCGCAGCGTCAAAACTCAACACCTCCACCACCTTCCTGCGTTCGAAAAAAGAGATGGCATCGAAGCCGAAAAGCAGGTATTTATGCCCCTCGCGGGTATCGAACTGGCGAAGGTTGTAATACAGGGCGCCGTACCACTTTTCCGCGCTCAGGCGGTCGGTAAAGGGGGGCGGAGTTTCAAATTCGAAGCTGCGGTCGATCAGCGGGTAAAGTTCCAGTTCCTTATGATTCATCTGGATGGCTCCGTAATACCGGTAGGTGGAGTCATTGACAAACAATTGCCAGGTAAAAATCCGGAAACTGCTGTCCGGCGGTGCCAGAATAGACATGCTTTTAAGCCGTTCGAAGGGATAATTGAACGAGTTTTCGGTTTTCAGGGTGCGAACCAGGCAAGTGATCAGGGCATGGCAGGCGCCGAAACGATTGGACTCGAGGGAGTCATTGACTACGGCAAATGCCAGAATGGCCAGAGTATCCTCTCCGGTATGCAGGCGCTCGATCGCATCTTTGGTCAGAGGGCCGGCAGCCTTCTTGTTTTTAGACTGTGCGGAAGAAAGGAACGGCAGCAAAAGGAGTGTAATAAGGCCGACTCCGTGCAATTTGTTAATTTTCAGATCCATGGCGAGGTTGACTTGCAGAATGAACGGCAAGAGAAACGCGGCGCCTGGGCGTAAAATTGTTTTGCCGGGGTGGCATGCTCTGAATCAGTCGAATTCGGCCAGTTTTTCAAGCAGCCATTCATGGTTGACGATGGATGCCTTTTCCCTGATGATTTCTTCGCGAAGTTTAGCTATGCCGGCCTTGTCATCAGGGAGTAAGCGAGTGAGGCGGCGGACGTATTTGATAAGGTTGAGGTAAATTTTTCTACGTTGTGAAGGAATGTTTTTGTGTCGGTTCAGAAAAACACGAAACGATTCGAGGAAAGAGTCGAGTGTTTCATATTCGTCCATTTCATAGTAAGTTATAATCAAAACAGCCTTGCTGATTAAATTATATCCAATGTCTTCATATTCAACGTTTCTAAGCAAGTAGAGTACTTTGTCAAATTTTTTCTGGTATCTATATACCCTTGCCAAGTTAAAAGTAGATGTGTTTTCTCTTGATTCAAAGGGCAGATATATCTTGTAAGATTCAATAAATTTTTCAGCCCAATCCAATTTACCTAATCGTAAAGCAACGCCAATTGCATTGTTAAAACGCCATGAAGCAAGCTCCCCATTCAATATAAATACTTTTCTCATCATTGCCTCATCAAGCACATCAAAATATTCTTGCAAAAAGAAACGGTTGCCTTGGTTCCCCTTTGCAATACAGTAATGCAGCGCTAAATCATAGAACTCGACAGCCTCTTTTTGTGGCATGTTACTTCCATATTCATCAAGTGAAGTTCTTAGCTTGTAATAATTTTCTATATTTCCTTCATCATATAAAGTCAGGAATGAATAATAATAAAGAGATAATTCCGGAGTCTTTTCGATAGGGTATTTTTCAAGGAAAGCAATTATTTCATCTATAAACCTTACATTATATTGATAGCTTCTTGTTTTCTTTTGACTTAACACCGCTATCTGTATTTTTAATTTTTCAATCCAATAGAATATGTCAAGATTATGCGAAATCTCTTCGATGTTTGGCCTCACATCCAGTTTAACATCAAAATCGTACATTATATAATATTGTCTTTCAATAAAATATGAAGTATAATAATCGTAAACATTATTGTAAACCTTTGACTCAACTTGGTTTTTGGCATTTCTAAGAGAGCTTACAAATAACGATTCAATTTTATTCTTCACCACATATTCTAATGTGTTAGTTTTCAATTTCAATACATCTGATTCCAAATTTTCATGTGCCATAAAGTTTTCCAACAATTTCAGAAGATCAGAGCAATACTTTCGAAAATTCGTGTCATCATAATTCTCGTTAGGAAACATCTTTTTCCAAATCTCATGGCGGTCAAAACCCTCTTTTGAGGTCTCTGCAAAGCGTAAAAGGTTTTCGTATAACTTATTGAGAATCTTACTCTGATTAAAATAGGGTGATTGCAGATATTTTGAAAAGCGTTTCAATTCCGTTGGACCGAGCTGACAAAGTACCTGATACACCTTGTTGCTTTGCAAAGCACTTGATTCCGTTTTTCTCGACTTAGACATTGCAATGTGGCGTTAAAATTTAAAGACAAACAAAAGTTTTGTTAAAACATTTATGCGTCTGAAAACCAATGCTTTAAAGAGATTTTCTCCACAAAATTACTTTTTTCGCCCCCACACTTGGTAGGTTTGCCGGAAGATTTCTAATTTTGGAGGTCTTTTTAATACCGCAGCCATGAATGTGAATTTACGCTTAGCACTAGCCCGGTCTTTTTTGTTTTCGCTTGTTTTTGTTGCAGGTTTGCCTTTGGTGTTACAAAGCCAGAGCTCAGGACCCTACAAAAATCTGGTAACTGCTGTCAACACGCCTGTTTTCGACACGCTATCCGGCCTGAATCTCAATGTTTATGTTTCCAGCCCGGCGCCCAAACACGGTACGGTGACCAAAACCGTGCTTTCGCCAGGCGGTAACGGCAATCCTGCGACTATCCAGTTGAAATATCAGCCGGATGCCGGATTCACCGGAGTCGACACCATAACTGTCGAGCTGATCTACACCGGAAATTACCCTTTTCAGGTTTACCAGGCTTACAGGGTTTCTGTTTTCCCGTCCCTGCTCAATCCGCGATCTGACTTTGCCATCACGACTGTCGGCGCTCCTGTAAGCATCGACGTATTGTCCAACGACTCCGGCACCAACGGTCCCCTTGCGCTGAGCGCACTGACGCTGACAAATCATGGTTCGGCAAGCATCGCCGGCAACAACGTCGTATTTACTCCCGATCCGGGATACACGGGAGTCGCACACGTCAGTTATACGGTTTGTGATGCTTTGCTGAATTGCAAATCCGCACCAGTCACGATAGGCGTCAACAACAATATGGCGCCGACAAGCGACACCCTGCAGGTGGCAACGGCCAAAAACACACCACTGAACATGCCGTTGACGTACAACGGTTATTCGCTGTTTCAAAGCCCGACAAATGGTTCGGTAGCCATTCAGAATGGCCAATCGTTCCGCTATACGCCCAATCTCAATTTTACAGGTTCTGACCAGTTTGTTTTGTCGAACGGCCCAACCGTATTTAAAACAGTAAATATAACTGTGCTGAATACGCCGACGCAAAACACCATGGCTATGGATGATTACGTTTTTACGCCCAAAAATACCCCGATTACATTTAATGTACGGGATAACGACATCGGAAACCTGTCGGTAAAAAGCTGGGTAACCCCGGCCAATCTGGCTGGCACCATAACCCCGGCCACCCCTAACGGCACCGTGACGTTCACACCCAACAACAATTTTTCAGGAGTCGCCACTTTTTATTACAAGATTGGAAACATGTTTGTCAGCGACCTCGAAATGGCCGCTGTTAATGTTGTAGTTGGAAACCTGCCGCCATCTGCCGCGACCTTCGATCTCACTACCCCGAAAAACACCCCTATGGTTATCAATTATCAAATCCCGTTTATTGGATTTGATTTTGCCATAGCCGACGCACCCGATCACGGGACTTGCCAGTTTTATCCGGGCTACACTACCCAGACCATCAACGGTCAAACCGTTTCCGGCAACAATTTGCTCATCTACACACCGCAAAGCGGTTTTGTGGGTACGGATCAAATGGAGATCAATTATTGCGTGACCTCCAATGGCCAATGCCAACTGGTGAAAATCACTGCCAGTGTTGTCGATGTTGTGAGTACATCGGGCCCTTATTGCGTGGATGATTGCGTATGGGCAGGCGATATCAACAACGACGGCAGAGTCAACAACAAAGACTTGCTGCCGCTGGGCTACTTCATGGGTATGGATGGCGAGATGCGCAACGATGCAAGCCTGGAATGGTACGGACAGTATGCCGACAACTGGAACAACCCCTATACCGGGAGTCCGACTGATTTGAAACACGCGGACACCGATGGCAATGGCCTGATCACTGCAGAAGATACCCTGGCTTTGATGGTGTTTTACGGTCAGACGCACAACCTGACGCCCGTTGTACCGCCTACCTCCAAAGCCCTGCCTTTCTTTTTCAATGTTTTGACCCCCAATCCGGGAATCGGTGATTTGGTGCAGGTTGAGGTGTACCTCGGCAACAGCAGTCTCCCTGTCACAAACCTGTACGGGTTTACCCTGGATGTTAGCCTCAGTTCGCAGATACAGGACAGCCTGTTTCAAATGCAGTATTTTGCCAATACCTGGTTGAATATGAATGCCCCTTACCTCTGCATGTCCAAACGACCATCCCAGGGCAGGGTGGAATCCGCATTCACCAGAATAAACGGCACATCGGTGAGCGGGTATGGCTTGGTTGGAGAGTTTGATTTTGTTATCATCGATATTCTTGATGGAGGCAAACCAGGTGAGCAGGCATATGCAGTACTAACATTTGACACTCCTACCATGATGTGGTCCGACGGAAGTAGCACTGTCGGCGAAAACCATATCTTGCAGATACCTATCGCTTTGGATCGCGACTACTCTAAAATAGTCACAAGCAGCGACTTTATTGTTTACCCTTCGCCTGTCAGCGACTTGCTCAGCCTTCATTTGAATGGCGAAGACAATATGGAAAACGTAGTCATTCTGGATGCTATGGGAAGGGTTGTTTACCAATCCGGCCAGGTCCAGTGGGAGCACGCCGAAATCAATGTGGGCAATTTGCCGGAAGGTTTTTACGTTGTAAGCGCACGTACGGCTACCGGTCAGGTCACCAAAAAATTCCAGATTGCCCGTTAGCACCCGTCCAGCAAATTCATATCTTGGCATACTATTGAAAGCCGCCACCTGAATGCAGGGGGCGGCTTTTGTTTTCAATTGTTCTTAAAAACAAAAGCCCGTTGACTTTTCTGACAACGGGCTTTTGACAAATTTGGCCCGGCAGGATTCAGGCGCCGTCGACAATGTCAACAACGATGAAACCCTGGGCATCCAGGCGAGATACGGTAGCACGAACATCAGTAGTCACTTCGGAGTAGGTAACAAACTCATTCGGCTTGCGGTAAATGACTGTCCAAAACTCGTCAGTACTGTTTTTGGCGTGTTGCATAGGAATAGATTTAAAAAAGTGAAACAATAATAAATGCCTTGCAAATATATAGGCTCGGGAAATATCACTTCGGTTTCCCCATAAATTTAACAATAGTTATAATATAACACAGTTTTTACGCCTAAATCAAAGCATTGATGCCGAAAAACAGGACAAGATAAATCCAAAGGCCATCCAAAAAATGCCAGTAGAGTGTCAAAAGCCGCAGTTTGAGGCGCTTGTCGGGGTCCGAGAAATAAACCAGCACCGTAACGGGGTCCACCATCCTTTTTTTTGCCGTACGGTAAAACCGGATCAGAAACGGTAACCCGCCAATGACGTGCACCAGATGTACGAAAGAAATGAGGTACAGGTATGCAGTAGTGGTAGAACTGTTCAAGAACACATTGTTGCTGAACAATAGCGCCCAGGCCACAAATTGCATCACCATAAATGCGACCGACAGCCAAATCGTCTGTTTCAGATTTTGCTGATAGCCATCCGTGTCATCCGCCAGATAACAACGCTTTGCCCGAATCAGGGTGAAACTGCTGCCCAAAAGAATCAGGGTGTTGAACAAAAAAAGCGCCGGCAAACGTACCGGCGGCACTTTCATCGTCACCCGCGTATAGACATAAGCCGCCGTGAGCGCCAGAAAAAGAAAGGAAAGGCCCAGCAGCAACACGACCAGCATGACATTGCCAGGATGAAAGGCCAGGTTTTCGGATTGCCGTGGAGGAGCGTTGTTCGGCATATTTACCATACTATGTATATAGGTGCAGGAAGAAAAAGCAGCGTGCTTCTGTGTTCGGCAACAAATTTGCTGTTAACAAACCTGCCTGTCCGGCGGTTTAAGCAAAGGTGCCTTTAAATTGGTATTTTTGTACGCTTTTAATCAAAACAAACCGATTATGAGAAACTACTACACTAACGTCGCCCTATTGGGAGGGCTGATTTTCCTGTTGGGCTGCCAGAGTATTCGTTCTTTCCGAAACCAGGAAGAAAAAGAGGCGTATGAAGGGAATGCGCTGGAAAGCAAAACCGAACCGTACGACCTCTTTTCTTTCCAGCGCTCTTACCCCGACGTGGATTTTGACTGGCAGGGATGGCGCAAAGCCATTCAGCAAACCCGTCAGATGGAAAGCGCAACGGCTGCCGAGCGCAGCAATTGCCCCGGACAGTCCATTGGATGGACCCTCCAGGGCGCGTCAAATGTGGCCGGACGGGTAAATACCCTGGCGGTTCAGCCCAATAACGAGATGACCCTGCTGGCCGGCTTCTCGGGCGGAGGGATATTTAAAACCACGGATGGCGGCATCAATTGGCGGCCGGTCTTCGATGAGCAGCCCGAATTGTCCATCGGGGATATTACCTACGACCCTTCCAACCCAAATATCGTTTACGCAGGCACCGGCGACCCGAATGTCCCATCTGTAGTGTTTAATGGGAACGGCCTGTACAAAAGTTCGGATGCCGGAGAAACATGGGCCTACCTCGGGCTGGGTCAACAAGGTATTATTTCCAAGGTACTGGTCGATCCCGGCAATTCCCAGACGCTTTATGTCGCTGTAATGGGCAATCCGTACGTGCGTGACGAAAACCGCGGCATCTATAAAAGCACGAACGGCGGCGTCAGCTGGGCGAAAGTGTTGTTTGTCAGCAATCAGGCCGGCGCCAGCGACCTGGTGATGAACCCTGCCAACCCGCAAATTCTTTACGCCTCGTTTTGGGATCGCATACGCAATAACCAGGAGTCGGTGATCTACGGAACCCATGCTAAAGTGTATAAAACAACTGATGGCGGCACGACCTGGACCCCGCTGAGCGGCGGGCTCCCCACCGGAGTAATGGGGCGCACCGGACTGGCCATCTCACAACAAAACCCCGATAAATTGTACGCCATATATGTGGATTCGCTTTCGACCGTAGGCGGCTTGTACAAAACAACGGACGGAGGCCAGAACTGGACCCAGATGAATACCAATGCTATCGATGACGCTTTCAGCGATTTTGGCTGGTACTTTGGCAAAGTCCGGATCAATCCTGCAAACGACGAGGAGGTGTACATTCTGGGCGTTCTGTTATGGCGCAAGGCTTCGGGCAGCAACGCATGGCAGGTCGGCGCAGGCGCGCATGCCGACACCCACGACCTCGTATTCGTCTCTTCCGGACGACGTTACCTGGCAACCGACGGCGGCGTTTACCGCAACGACACCAATCAGATCCCCTGGACCAAAAGCAAAAACCTGCCTACCACGCAATTTTACCGCACCAATTTCAACCCTCACACCCCCGACATTTACTGGGCAGGCGCACAGGACAACGGCATACAAACCGGCAATGCCCAAAATATCAACAATTGGATTTCCGTATTTTCAGCAGATGGCTTCCGAAGCCTTTTCCACCCGACCGATTCCAATACCTTCTGGATCGAAATTCAAAACGGCACCATTCACAAGACAAGCGATGGCGGCGATTCGTGGCAATTCGGGCAGGCCGCGCTGGGCACCGGCGACCGCTGTAACTGGGACATGCCCGTATTTACCAGCAAGCACAACCCCGAACTTTTTTACGCAGGCACCTACCGCGTTTATTCCAGTATCGGCGGGTCTGGCTGGACGCCCATTTCAACAGACCTGACAGACGGGGTCATCTACGGCGCCCGCTTTCACAATATTTCGACGCTGGCAGAGTCGCCATTGATAGCCGGCAAACTCATCGTCGGCACCTCCGATGGCAATATTTGCTGGCGCGATACCGACAACGAGTGGTACATTATTACCACCAACGTCCTTCCCAACCGCTATGTCACTTCCGTCTCGGGATCGCCAACCTTCGGTAACCGCTTTTTTGTCACCCATTCCGGGTTCCGAGACAATGAGAACATACCGCACATCCACCGCAGCGACAACAATGGCGTGTCCTGGGTCGATATTTCGGGGAATTTGCCACAAGTACCTGTTAATGACCTGTTTGTGCTGCCCGGCCATGGCGATAGCATCCTTTTCGCAGCAACCGACGCAGGCGTCTATTTCAGCCTGAGCAGCGGCGAGTTGTGGAACCGGCTGGGCAACAACATGCCTTATATTCCGGTTTTCGACCTCGAACACAATCCCGTCAAAAACCAGTTGGTCGCAGCCACGCATGCCCGTGGACTGTGGACGATTCCGATAGACAGTTTTCTGCTTTTGCAAACGCCCCCGGTCGTCAGCATAAGCGGACATATCCGTACGGATGCCGACAACAATGTTGCCCAGGTTCAGGTGGCAACCACGACAACAGGAAACGATGGCAACTTTGCCATCCCCAATGTCAACGACTGCCAAACATTTACAGTGAAACCTTATCGCAACGACAACCTGCTAAACGGCGTCAGCACCTTTGATCTGGCTTTGATCAGCAAACATATTCTGGGTATTGATATCCTGCCGACACCCTACCGGATTGTTGCAGCCGATGTAAACAAATCGAACAGTGTCACCACTTTTGATATCGTCAAACTAAGAAAGCTGATCCTGGGGGTAGATTCGGTATTGCTCGAAAACACTTCCTGGCGTTTCATTCCGGCAGACTTCAACTTTCCAGACCCTCAAAATCCGTTTACTGTCGCGCCATTTCCCGATTCCGTGGATATTGTGTTACAGGGGAATCCGGCTGGCGGCATCAATTTCATCGGCATAAAAGTCGGAGATGTCAACGGGTCGGCGACCGCTTCGCTGCAGCAATCGGTCGTGGATGATCGCTCCGACTGGGCACTCACGGCGCAAGACCAGCAATTCGGTGCAGGCGAAAGGGTGACCGCCGATTTTTCGGGCGAATGGCTCAATGCCGCGGGCCTCCAGTTTACCCTGCATTTCGACCCTGCCATACTCGTCTTCGAAAAAATAGAGCTGCTTCATCCTGGTATTTCAGAAGACAATTTTGCAGTCAACCGCACCAATGCCGGCCTGATCGGTTTCGCTTTTGAAAATGCGTTTGCCGGCAACAAGCCGACCGGCGATCTGCCCATTTTCAGGGTCGTGTTCCGGTCCAGGACTGGCGGCGCCTTACATCAGGTCCTCGCTTTGCAGGACTGGCCGACTCCTTCCTGGTATTTCAGGCCGGACGGAGCGCCACAAAAGCCGTATCTGCGATTTGACCAGACCCAGGCCGTTGCCCGCGAAGGCGCACGCCCCAACCCTTTCGGCCTGGAAGGAACCTGGCTGAATTTCCCGGCTCAAATCAGTACCGCCGCTACGCTGGAAATACAGGACGCTCAGGGGCGTCTGCTGCTGAAAAAAACCTTTTCCAGGGAAGAACTGGACAGCCCTTGCTACCTTCCGGCAGACATTTTTCCGCAACACGGATTGTATATATGGCGCCTCGTGGCAGGGCAAAAAACATTTAGCGGCAAACTGGTGTATCAATAAAAACCTCAGGTTTTTATCAACTCGGCGGCTCGTATTTCAGCGATGTTTTTACAGCCCGACAGCCCCATGGTCAGTTCGAGATCGGCCATCCAGTTTTGTAGGAAGGTCTCCACCCCACTTTGTCCGCCGATACCCAGGGCATAGCAATAAGGGCGGCCGATTCCGACTGCCGTTGCGCCAAGCGCCAGGGCTTTGAACGCATGGGCGCCCCCGCGCACGCCGCTGTCGAACAAGACGGGCGCCTTCTCCCGCACCGCTTCGACAACGCCCGGCAGGGCTTCTATGGCAGCAATAGCGCCATCCACCTGTCTGCCGCCGTGGTTGGATACATAAATGCCATCCATACCATAATCCAGCGCCTTTTTGGCATCATCGGGATGCAAAATGCCTTTCAGGATGATGGGCAAGCGAGTGTTTTTGCGCAAAAAAGGCAGGTCGCCCCAGGTAATATTCGGTCGCGAGTAGATTTGAGTGAATTTCCGGACCGCTTTCAATCCGCGGCCGGAGCGCAGGTTTTGCCAAAAGTTGCCGGGGTAATGCCCGGCTGCCGAGATCAGGGTCCTGATGGCATCATAGGTAACGCCCCTGTTGCTCTGGGCCGCGGCGGTGGCATCCGGTTCGTCGATAAGACGCTGGAATACCGGGTCGGAAGTGTACTGGGCGATTCCCATGCCTTGCAAAAAAGGCAAATAGCCCAGGTCGAGGTCGCGGGTGCGCCAGCCGAGCATGGTGGTATCGAGGGTCACCATGATACCCGAACAGCCGGAGGCCTCCGCTCTTTGCAAAAAACTGAGCGCCAAATCGTCGGAGCGGCTCCAGTAGAGTTGAAAAAAACGCGGCGTATTGCCCATTGCCGCGGCCGCGGCCTCCATAGGCACCGACGCCTGGTTGGAAAAAACATAGGGAATACCCAACGCGCCGGCGGCGCGTGCCACGGCAAGGTCGGCGTCCGGATGAGCCATTTCCAACACGCCGATGGGGGCGAGGAAAAAAGGCGCGGGAATCGGGCGCCCCAAAAGAGAAGCACTCAGGTCGCGCTCTTCCACATTGCGCAGCATTCTGGGCACGATGCGCCAGCGGTCGAAAGCCTGTTCGTTGGCCACGGCAGTGCGCTCCAGCCCAGCGCTACCGGCGATGTAAGCCCATGCCCGGGGTGTCATTTTTTGCTGTGCCAGCCGCTCAAGTTCAGGGTAACTAAACGGGATGGATTGCATCCGTCCGAGGGCGCCATCCAGATAAACAGTGCGCTGCCGGTCGAGCGCGCCAGGTTTTTTCATGCTGGTTGAAATTGATTTTCAATAATTTATCAAGTCTTGCTGATTTTTTTTTCGATACAATAACGGAAGTTTGGCGGGCGTTCGTTCTTACCTTTGTCCAACAACCATTTAACTTTCACGCAAATTCCGCAAACATGATCCGCCAACGCTTATTGCTAACCTTACTTTTTGGCAGCCTGACCAGCATGTTACTCGGTCTGACATCGTTTGAACTTGACCGGGAAGAATACGGCAAGGTCGGCTATTACTCCGACGCATTACAAGGTCGCAAAACCGCAAGCGGCGAAAAATACGATAAAAATTTGCTCACCTGCGCGCACAAAACGCTGCCGTTCGGCACCTTGGTGCGGATTACCCGGCTCGACAACAAACTTTCCGTGGTTGTTCGCGTCAACGACCGAGGCCCCTATCGCGACGGCTATGTCATCGAAGTATCGCGCCGCGGTGCGGAAGAACTCGATCTGATCAAGGTGGGCTCCACCAAAGTCAAAGTGGAAGTCATTGAAAAGCCGACCGAGGAAGAAACGGTAACGTCATCGGCCAGCCTCGCCCCCAAATCGAGCCGACCGGCCGCAGGCGCCGCCGATGCAAAACCGGCTCAATACAATACCCCCGGCTCGACCAAGCCCACGGCCACGACCAAAACCGCGGCCCCGACAACCGCCTCGGCCAATAAAACCGTCGCCCCGTCAAACGCCAGCGCAGCCCAACTGGCTCCAGCCAAAAGCGCCTCGACGGGCGGCGCCGAATTGTACCAGATTGGCGCAGAAAAAACAGCCAAACAGGGCTTTGGCGTGCAGGTCACGACGCTGTACAACGCGCCCAATGTTTTTCCGGAAGTAGCCAAGCTTCAAAAAATATGGCCCGGCAAAGTGATGGTCAGTATGCAGCCCATGCCTGAAGCGACGGAAAACACCGTTTACAAACTGGTAGTCGGCCCCTTCTCCGACCGCGCTGCCGCCGACAAGGCACGACGCGAAGCCCTTAAAAAAGGCTATTCGAAATGTTTTGTGGTCGATCTCAGCCAGATTTAAAACGCAATTACCCGAAACAACAAAGGAGGCCCGGTTTTTCCGGGCCTCCTTTGTTGTTTCGGAAGTATCGATCGAATCAGGCGGAAAATGAAGTACCGCAGCCGCAGGTCGAGGTCGCGTTGGGGTTGTTGAAAGTAAACCCGCGATTGTCAAGCCCGTTGACGAAGTCGATTTCCATACCGAGCAGGTAAATGGCATGCGCCTTGTTCATCACGACCTGAATACCGTTCAGTTCAAAAACATCGTCGTTGTCCTGTTTTTGGTCGAAGCCAAGCACGTAGGAAAAGCCGGAGCATCCGCCGCCTTTCACACCCACGCGAAGGCAATAATCGGCAGGAATATTTTCCTGATCGCGAATCAGTTTCAGTTGTTCGGCAGCGCCGTCGGTCAGTGAGATCGGTTGTACGGCAGCAGGGGCCTCAAGTATATTTTCCATGTCAGTAACGCGATTAATTGCGTGCAAAAATAATTCCTAAAACAATAGCCGCCGCGAAAAGTTTAAGGGGGTGAATGCTACCTTTGCCCCCCTTCTGCCCACCAACCATTCCTGACGAATATGGAGACGCTTCTCGACATCCTGAAATTTACCATTCCAGGACTCATCGTTTTTGCAACGGCGTATTTTTTGCTCAAACTGTACCTCGACGACATGCAGCGTACCCATCAGCTGGCGGCGCGCACCGAAGCGCAAAAAGTGACCATTCCGCTGCGTTTGCAAGCCTATGAAAGGCTGACGCTGCTTTGCGACCGTCTGGAGATCACCAACGTGTTGCTCCGTATTCGTATGGAAGGCATGACAGTTTCCGCCCTGAAAGGCGCTCTCTTGCTCGCCATTCGACAGGAATTTGACCACAATACCTCCCAGCAACTTTACGTCTCCGACACGCTTTGGAAAATTATTACCCTTGCCAAAGACGAAACCATGAACCTCGTGGTGCTGGCTGCATCCGGTCTAGATCCGCAGGCCGATGACGAACAACTGATCGACAACCTGCTGCGTTTGGCTGCAGACCAGGGCCAGCCCTCCCCGCTCCAAAGGGCAATAATGGCATTGCGCGCCGAAGCCAGCCAACTCTTCTAGGACTTTTGGATGTAAGTTGCTGATAACCCTGTGATTACGTCGCGACAAGACCATAACAATACATTTACGAATTCTCACCTCCGGCTTTTTGCCTTTCCGCTCCCCCATCAGCGCCTCGACGGGAGTATGTTTTTTCGTCGTTTTTGGGTAATGTAAAATGGACAGGGTTTACTGTCTGATACTCAGGTTTTTGCAATCAAAACCCTTCGCGCCGCCATCTTGCGCCTCACAAGCAGCCAACTGCAATTGACCCGAAAAGCATTCATAAATTTTGACCACTCCCCTATTTTAATACAAAAAATTCAGGCATTGTTTTCGCCTTAAAATTTAATATGTATATAATTTTTTAATAATTTCCTTTACCCTGCTATTGAAGGACTTTAAATGCGCGGCATTTTTTTCCAAATTTTTTTGTCGAAAAAACCCGTTTGCGCTTCTTCGATTAAGATAAAAGCAGAAACTTTGTTGTCCTGTCTTTACAGAAAAGTATCTCTCGATTATATCATCCAGGCCTTCGCCCATTATCCAAATGCACCATTCCGGTATGACTAACGACTGCCAGATGGTATGGGACAGCTGTCTGCGTATCATCAAAAAAAACGTAAGCCCGCAAAGTTTCAAAACATGGTTTGAGCCCATCAAACCCGTGTTATTGGACAACAACGTGCTGACCATTCAGGTGCCCAACAAGTTTTTCTTCGAATGGCTGGAGGAGCACTATGTTCAGCTGTTGAAGACCAGCATTCGTCAGGAACTTGGCGAACGTGGCCGGCTTGTGTACCACATCCCCGAGAACGGATCGCCGTTCAATCCTCCCGCTCCGCCGAAGGCATCCGGAAAACCTTCTGCGGAAAAAGACAACGAGCCCGTGCCTGGCGTGTTCGATGCCGAAATGATCAAAAACCCTTTCGTTATCCCGGGTATTCGCCGCATCAAGGTGGAGCCGCAGTTGAACGCCCATTACACCTTTGATAATTTCATCGAAGGCGACTGCAACCGTCTGGCGCGCAACGCAGGGCTGGCCATTGCCAAAAAACCCGGCGGCACGGCGTTCAACCCACTCGTAGTGTTTGGCGATGTAGGGCTGGGCAAAACCCACCTTGCGCAAGCCATTGGCAACGAGGTCGTCAAAAATTTCGAGCATAAAGCAGTTCTCTACGTTTCCGCGGAAAAATTCACCAACCAAATCATTCAGGCGATCAAAAACAACGCCGTCAACGACTTCGTCAATTTTTATCAGCTCATCGACGTGCTGATTCTCGACGACATACAGTTTCTGAGCGGCAAGCAAAAAACCCAGGAGATCTTCTTCCACATCTTCAACCAGTTGCACCAAAACGGTAAACAGATCATCCTGACCTCCGACCGCGCGCCCAAAAACCTGGAAGGCATCGAAGACCGCCTGATTTCGCGGTTCAAATGGGGCCTGAGCGCCGATCTGCAAGCACCCGACCTGGAAACCCGCATGGCTATTCTGGACAGCAAAATGAACAGCGAAGGCGTGGAAGTAGATCAGGATGTACTCGAATTCATCTGCTACAACATCAAAAACAATATTCGCGAGCTGGAAGGGGTGATGATCTCGCTGCTGGCGCAATCGACGCTGATTCGCCGCAACATCGACATCGATCTGGCCAAAGAGGTGATCCGCAACTTTGTGGTCACACTCAACAAGGAAATCACGGTTGAATCCATCCAGCAACTGGTCGCGGAGCACTTCAAGGTGCCGGTCGAGCGGCTCCATCAGGAAACCCGCAAGCGCAACATCGTGATTGCCCGGCAGTTGTCGATGTTCCTGGCCAAAAAACTGACCAACAAATCGCTGAAATCCATCGGTGAAATGTTCGGCGGACGCGACCACAGCACCGTCATTTACTCCTGCAAAGCCGTGCAGGACATGATGGACACCGACCTGATTTTCAAGGACACCGTCTCCGAGCTGGAAAAGAAAATCAAGATGAGTTTGAACGAATAAGCGAAAAGAAAGCAAAAAAGGTTTGGGGATTTTCTGGCGACCACCTTACCTTTGCGCTCGCTTTTGGCACAGCCCCTGGAGAGTTGGGTGAGTGGCTGAAACCAACGGTTTGCTAAACCGTCGTACGGGGTTAACTCGTACCGAGGGTTCGAATCCCTCACTCTCCGCAAATTTGAGTGGCAGTAGCAGTAGCAGTCGGCAGTTTTTTCTGCAATCTGTTGCGGCGACTGCCATTCTTTTTCGGGATGTAGCGCAGTCCGGTAGCGCACCTGCTTTGGGAGCAGGGGGTCCCAGGTTCGAATCCTGGTATCCCGACAGATTCAAATCATTGAAAATAAAAGGGTTGCAACGCTCGTTGCAACCCTTTTTTTGTCCGCTTTCGGTACCGTAAAGCACCGACTCCGCCCCGGGCAAACACACAACTGACGGACTCCCGGGACAGGATGGCAATACGGATGACCCGGATGAGGCGGATTGGCACGGATTCTTAAAAAGGTATTCCTTATTCCATAAGATTAATTGCCAAGAGGCACGGCCTTGCAAAATCTATCCGCCCAAACGCGACCTGATTTTGCGCCTTCGTGTAATTTAGCCTCCCGATTAAACAGTGAAAATCATCCAATACCTGCATGACCGCCAATCAACTTAAAGAACTTGAAACCCGGCTTTGGGCAGCGGCCGACCAACTCCGCGCCAACTCCAAACTTACCGCAACCGAATACTCTTTCCCTGTTCTTGGCCTCCTCTTCCTGCGCCATGCCTTTCGGCGCTTTTCCGACGCAAAAACGAAGATCGAATCCGCCCTGCCCGTTCACCCGCAGCGCGGCCGCCGGGCGGTCACGCCCGACGACTTCAAGGAAGCCAAAGCCATTTTTTTACCCGAACCGGCGCGTTGGGATTACCTCGTCGCACTGCCCGAAAGTCACGACATCGGCGAAGCCATCAACGAGGCGATGCGCCAGATCGAGCAGCAACACGAAGCCCTTTCCGGGGTGCTGCCGAAAGATTATCAGCAGTTTGAAAAGGACCTGCTGCACCGCCTGATCCGCATTTTCAACGCCGAAGAACTCGACCGCATGCCGGGCGACGTGTTCGGGCGCATCTACGAATACTTCCTCAACGAATTTGCCAAAAGCGGCGCCCAGGAAGGCGGCGAGTTTTTCACCCCGCCCTCACTGGTCAATACGATTGTCGCTATTATCGAACCCGATCACGGCATCGTATTCGACCCGGCCTGCGGATCGGCGGGCATGTTCGTGCAGACGGGCCATTTCATCGAAGAGGAAGGCGAAAACCCCGCCGCGAAAGTCTCTTTCTTCGGACAGGAAAAAGCCGACACCAACACCCGGCTCGCCAAAATGAACGTGGCCGTGCACGGCCTGGAAGCCAGCATCCTGCAAGGCAACACCTTCTACGAAGACCACCACAACCTGGCCGGCAAGTGCGATTTTGTGATGGCCAATCCGCCGTTCAACGTGGACGGCGTGGACAAAAGCAAGGACGGCGTGAAAAACGACCGCCGCCTGCCCTTCGGCCTGCCGAAGACCGACAACGCCAACTACCTCTGGATTTCGTATTTCTATGCCTACCTCAATCCTAAGGGACGGGCGGGCTTCGTGATGGCCTCATCGGCCAGCGATGCCGGGCACTCCGAGCGCGACATCCGGGAAAAACTGGTCAAAACCGGCGCAGTGGACGTGATGGTCAGTATCGGCACCAAGTTCTTTTAC